>CP070678.1:0-12487 GCA_020352515.1 Phycisphaerales bacterium
AGATTTCACTTGAACAAGTTCAAGTATTATGATATGTTTACACTGTGAGGCATTAAGGTTATGTTCTTGACTATGATTGTTGAAGCTATCCGAAAGCACATTGAGCGTTGTGGCAAGAGCCGCTACCGGATCGCCCAAGATACCGGCGTGGACGAAGCCACGCTGTGCCGAATAGTGGCTGGCAAGGCATGTTCAACAGAAACGGCAGATATTTTGCTCAAATACTTCGGGCTTACGATTGCCAAGAGAGGCAAGAAAGCAAAGAGGTAAACTATGGGTTCTATCTTCAAGAGGAAACGAAAGGTACAGCTTACAGACGGCACGACCGTCGTGAAGCAGTCCAGCAAGTGGCACATCAAGTACACCGATACGGACGGTATCGAGCGGCGTGTACCGGCCTTTACCGACAAGCAGGCAAGCCAGCAGCTTGCAGCCAAGCTCGAAAAGGAGGCGGCTTTGGCAAGGGCGGGAGTCGTGGATCGGTATAAGGAGCACCGGCAGAAGCCTCTATCTGAGCACCTGAAGGAATTCCGTGAGTCGCTTCTGGCCAAAGGCTGCACGGCCAAGCACGCCAAACAGGTAACATCAAGAGCGGAACGCGTTGTCAAAGGCTGCAAGTTCTTGACCTGGGGCGATATACAGCCTAGCAAAGTGCAACGATACCTTGCGGAGATGCGAAATGGGGGAGAAGGCATTGCCGCCCAGACTTTCAATTTCTACCTGAAGGCGGTCAAGCAGTTTTGCAGGTGGATGGTTCAGGACCGGCGGGCGGCGGAATCGCCGCTTGAGCACCTGAAGGGTTTGAACGTCCGCACGGACAGACGACACGACCGCAGGGCGCTCCAACTGGACGAAGTAAGGCGTCTTTTGGAAGCTACGGCAGCCGCCAAGAGACGTTTCGGTATGGCTGGGTATGAAAGAGCCTTGCTGTACCGCTTGGCCATCGAGACGGGGCTGAGGGCCAAGGAGCTGCGAAGTTTGAGAGTGTCATCTTTCGACTTTGCCAATCAAACGGTTACAGTTGCAGCAGCGTACAGCAAGCACAGGCGGCAAGACACGCTGCCGCTCCGTCAGGGTACGGCGGGTGAGATAAAGAGGTTCTTGGCAGGCAGATTGCCTGGCGTGCAAGCCTTCAACGTTCCGGATAAAACGTGGAAGATGTTTCGGGCCGATCTGGCCGATGCTGAAATCCCGTATGTTGATGAAAGTGGGCGATATGCCGACTTCCACGCCCTTCGACATACTACGGGAAGCTGGCTCGCAGCCAGCGGCGCACACCCCAAGGTTGTACAGTCAATTCTGCGACACTCAGACATAAACCTTACCATGTCAAGATACACGCACACTCTCACAGGTCAGGAGGCCCAAGCGGTTGCAGACTTGCCTGATTTATCTTCACCGAGCAGTCGAAAGCAGGTCGCAACCGGCACTGAAGAAAAGCCTCTCGATGCTGTCCGGATGGACGCGCAAAATTTGACACCCCAGTTGACACCAAAATTGACACCTGCGGCTTTCTCTGCATGTACTCACTTGTCTGCCGATGTCAGCTCACGTACAGGAGAAGTGCCAGGTTCGCGGAGCGGTAAGCCCTTTGATTCGGGATGCTTAGACAACAAATCACAAGGTTTGTCACCTGATGTCACCGCCGGAGAAGCAGTACGCCTGAAGGGATTCGAACCCCCAACCTTCGGTTCCGTAGACCGACGCTCTGTCCAGTTGAGCTACAGGCGCTCGGATTAACCAAATCTGCCGATTCCATGGGCCCGTCCTCAGACAAGCCGCTTGAAGAATTATACCGCCAATCCCACCGCTTTCAAGGCCAAAAGCCCGCACCCCCGGCCGAATATTTGCCTCGCAAAAAGCCGCCCGACACCGCGCGCCCCCGTGTATTCCCTGCCGCACACCGCTCATAGCTCTTTCTGATAAATCGTGTACACAGGCTTGAAACCAAGCTTCCTGTGAAACCCCTGAGAGTTCGCGTTCGCTGCGAATATATCAATCACCATCTTATCGAACCGCCCCTCTCTCGCTATTCTCGCGGCGTCCTCGTACAACAGCCGCCCGAGACCCTTGCCCCTGTGCCCCTCCTTCACATACACCAGGTCTACCCAGAATACCCCCGCCCTCTCAAGATACATCACTCGAAAGTCAGTCCTAAAATGCAAAAAACCGACCGCCTCGCCCTCTACCTCCGCCACCCTTACATTCTTCCTCGCGACACCATCCTTCAACGCCTCCATGTCCGACCGCGTCGCACGGATATCCTCCCGCGCCCGCCCCTCCAGAGCCCTGTTTGATTCCAGACCTTCCACCAGAAAGCTCATGTCGCCCTCTCTCGCGTCTCGAACTCTTGGCTCCATAGCACTAACGCCCTCCTGTGCCCAACGGCGCGCCTTTGCCGCGACCCCGCTTGCCCAAATCCGTCAAAATTAAGGTTCCTGTTGCTTCTTCAGAAGATTATCATACTCGATTTCGAACCGCAGCTTGTGCCTCGCCTCCTGCTGCGCAATGGCCAGCAGTGCCTGCTTCGCCCCCTCGTTCCTCGCCTTCGCAAACAAATTCACATATATCGTGAACGCCGCATCCTCCTTCGCAATCGCCAGACAAAGCATGTCCCTCAAATCCAGATCCAGCTCCGGAACCTCCGAAATCACATAATCGCCGACCCGGAAACCCTCGTCCTTCCACTCCGTATCGACCACCCGGCCGTTCTTCATCATCTCAAGCTCGAGCTTCTCCTTGTGCTCCAGTTCCTCCGCCGCTAACTCCAGCAGCATGCCGGCTATATGCTCGCTTTGCACCCGCTCGGCCATCGCCCTGTAGAACCGGTTGGCCTCCTGCTCCTTGGCGATCGCAAAACGCAAAGCATCCTCAACCGTCTCGAATTCCAGCGTCTTCTTGCTTGCCATTGCTCTCAACAAACCTCCGCCATAAGCAGACCCTGCCCGCTTATGGCCGACAGCCCCGTATTGCCGCAAGGATTATAACTATAGCCCCACCCCTAAGGCAACACAAAACGAAAACACCACCGCACAGGCACGGGACTATCCGCAGCAGTCTTGCCTCACTCCAGCCTTCGGCCGGCGCCTGCTGCACCGCCCTCGACGTCATCAGCCCGCAACTGCACTGCGCTGCCGGCGGCACGCTTGTCCGTCACCACGCAATGTCATCCAGCCAGTGGACTGCCAGAACCGCCAGGTCCCTGCAATCAATGATGCCGTCGCCACCGGGGGCACCCCCGATATCTACGCGAGCGTTGTCCTCCAGCCAGTGCGCCGCCAGCATCGAGTAGTCCTCGAAGTCCACGTCATACTGCCCGTCGAGATCACCCATATACGCCGATGTGAACTCATAAGCGCCCATATCGACAGTGCCCGTGCCGTCGCGGTTGCCGTCGAAGATGCGGTCTTTCCCGTCGAGGTCGGTCTCAGGCAGCGGTTCGATCTCAGGCGTCCTGATATTGGTGTCTGCGTCGTTGTCCCCCATATCGATACACGGCGAGCCGCCTGAAAGCCGCAGGTTGTCATCCGCCGTCCCGATGATGTCGTCCGCTCCGTCGCCGTCGGCAAACAGCGGGTCGGCGCCGATATTCCGGCTGTTCGGGTCGGCGCAGTACGTCGAGCATCCTTGAACGCTGGAGTGCGTCACGATCAGGTCGGTAAGGAGATCGTTGTCAATCTGCGCCGTCTCGTCCGACCCGCCGACATCGATGTTACCCCAGATAATACAGTTGACCACGCTCATTCCCTGGAGAATGCCGCTACCGCCTATATAAACTCCGGCGCCGGAACCGCTTGCCAGGTTCCCGCCGAGTGTGCAATTCGCCACTGTCATATCGCGCCTGCCGTCACCGCGCCAGATACTCATCGCGCCGCCGGTCTCCGCCGAGTTGCCACTAAAAACGCAATTGACGAACGTGTTGTCGCCGTACTGCAATTGGACTCCTCCCCCATGCCGTGATGTATTTCCGAAGAAAGAGCAGTCGGTTGCCCCAACATCACCGGGCGACGCGTGGAATACTCCGCCTCCTTCCTGGCTGGAGGAATTTTCCGTGAACGTGCACCCCAACATAGTCAGGCCTGCCGAGTTTGATAATCCGCCGCCCTTGATATCTGCATGGTTGCGATTGAACGTACAGTCGGTCAGCAGAGCGCTACCACGGTCGACATCCATTCCTGCGCCAAACTGAGCCCAATTGCCGTTGAATTCGCAGCCGGTTACTGTAGGAGCGCCGTTTTTGACGTACATGCCGCCCCCGTGATCTCTGGCCCGGTTCAAGGCGAAAGTGCACTCGATGATTGTCGGCTTTCCCTCGTCGGCGTTGTAAATGCCACCGCCTCCCCTATCGGCACAGGGAGCGCCGGCATTGCCGCCCGTAATCGTGAATCCTTCAAGAACGGCCGCAGCATTTGTGCCCCTGGAGGTCACGACGTGGAAGCTGTTCTCGTCAATTCTGAGGTCCTCGCCGTCCACGTCCGTGTCGCCGTCGGCGTCGAAGCTCTCGCAGCCCGATTCACACGGATTGCCGTCGAAGCTGAAGCACCGAAGCCCTGCACCCAGATCGGCAATGTCATTGCCGGCGAGGTCGCCGCTCAGGATGCTTGCAAAGGTATTCGTATCACGGTCGTCGGGATCGCCGCCCCCGGCCAGCCCGCGGTAGCCGCCGCGGATAGCCAGGCCGCTCCGCATCTCGAAGGTCGCCTCTCGGTCCCCGGGTATAACGCCCGCCGCTTCGTCCTGGTCGGGCTTGTACGCCCCCTTGCCAACACGAACCTCGCTGATTCCCCTGTTCGGATCCAATGAGGCCAGCAGCCCGTCCCGCAGGTACTTATACGCGGTTGACCAGCTCGCTCCATCGCCGCCTAAGGGGGCATCATCATCCACGAAGATCGGTGTAAGCTCGTAGGCCCCCATATCGACCACCGGCGCGCCAAGGGCCCCGGCGTTACCCGTATCGGGCTCCACCTGTGGGTCGTCCCCGCGTCGTCCGTTGCGAATAAAATCGAGCGGCACAGGTTCGTTCACATCGCCGTCGCCGTCCAAGTCCAGTGTATCGGCCGCCAGCGCATCGTTGTCACCCGAGTCGTGGCACGGCGAGCCGTCCTCGACGCGGAGGTCCGGGCCATCGAACCTCGGGTCATCGGTTATGTTGCCTGCCCCGGGGTAGCCGCCCTCGATGCAACTGTATCTGACCGACGGGCTCTCCGAGCCGTAGTTGTATATCTCCTCGCCGACATTGCCCCAGAGGATGCAGTTGGCGACATTCGGATCACAATCCCGGTTGTATATCCCGGCCCCGTTACTGTCGGCAATGTTCCCGCTGAACGTGCAGTTGACAACATTCACCACGTCACACTGCCGGTTGTGCATCCCCCCGCCATAAGCGGCCGAGTTCTCTGTAAAGACGCAGTTGACCACGGTTGACAAAGGACACCTGTTGCTCATCGCACCGCCGACGCTGTGTGAGTATGTCGTATTCGCATTGCCGCTGAACGTACAGTTGAACACGAACGCGGTCCCCCGATTGTAGATGCCCCCACCCTCGTACCGGGCCGAGTTATCCGTGAAAACACAGCCAACAAGCTGAGCATCACTCTGCTGCATATTGTAGAAACCCCCGGCGGAACCACCCGAGGCCGAGTTCCCTCGGAAGGTGCAGTTGCTCAACTTTGAGAGGCTTCGGTCGTTACACATCCCGCCCCCGCCGGTGATGCTACCGGAAGTCGTATTGAGTTCGAACGTGCAGTCATCAAGTCGTGAATCACAGAAGATGCTATACATGCCGCCGCCGGCCACAACGCTTGAGTTGCCACTGAATGTACAATTTGTGAAGACCGCAAGGTTGCCCGCCGCCCGGTCGTGCCACGAGTCGCTGTAAACCCCGCCGCCGGATTCGGCCGTATTGCCGTTAAAGCTGCAGCCGGTCAATTCGGGACTGCCATTCTCGTTGTGCATGCCGCCGCCCGTATATGTGGCCGAGTTGCTGCTGAACGTGCAGTCGCTCAGCGTGGAGCTGCTCGAGTATTCGTCCAGGCCGCCGCCGCGGGCCAAGTACCCTTCGGCCCGGTTAATGTTGAACGTGCATTCGCTCAGGATCGTATCGCTCGCCTCGTTGTGCATCCCGCCCCCGCTGCATTGAGAGCCTTCGGCTAAGTTGTCGTGAAAGAGGCAGTCGTTGAAGGTCGCGCTGCTCTGCTCGTTGTACACGCCGCCTCCTCGGCTTTGACCGCCCACAACCGCGTTGGTCCTGAATATGCACTCGCTCAAGTGCGGGCCGCCGCCCCCGTTGTACATTCCCGCGCCGAAGACCGTGGCTCTGTTCCGCAGGAATGTGCACAGGGCTATAGTCGCAAAGCCGTTGTCGCTGTACATTCCGGCCCCGCTATTGTCCGGCGGATTTGTCCCATTCGCGTTCCCGCCCACGATAGTGAACCCCTCTATGACGGCGTTCGGCTCCACGCCCGAGCCCGTAACAACGTGATAGCTGTTGTCCTCGTAGCTCCCGAAACCCGGCTGGTCGTTGACGTGCAGGTCTCCGCTCAGGATTGTCTGGTACAACCCCACATTACGCTCATCCGGGTCCGCCCGGTCGAAGCCTGCAAACCCGCCGAACAGCGTCACCCCGCTGATCAGTTGGAACGTTGCATGACGCTCTCCAGTCCCAAGTGGAACCGCAGAATTGCAGTCGGGCCTGTAGATTCCCTCGGCTACCTTTATATAGACCGGCTTCTCGGAATTGTCGGCGTCGGCCAGGCCGTCCTGCAGGAATACGTACGCATCAGCCCACTTCGTCCCGTCGCTGGAGCCGGGCGCGTTGGCATCTACATATATGACCTTTCCCGAAGCCGCCGTCGAAACCAGCATAATCAGCGCAAAGCAACAGACTCCTCCCCAATCATCGAAAAACCACTTGCCCCTCACCCTTCGACCCTCCTTACCCGGCAACCATCATGGACCATACCGGCCTTCTTAAGGCCCCCACATACATCAAACAGCAGATACCTGTCCCCGCATTATATTACCAGATTGCCGGCTCCCTTGTCCATGAAAAAGCCGCGCCTAAGACCCTGTACGCATTTCCTCGCAGACTTCCACGGACCCTTTTCACCTGTCACAGCAACATGACGCCAGCCCCCCTGCAGTCAGCAACCATCTCATCGGGCCAAACGCTCGCCTGAACCTCCCCGATGTGAAGCTTACGAAGAAAAAACATGCACAGCCTCGATTGCCCGATCCCTCCTCCGATGCTGAGCGGCAGCTCCCCCGCCAGCAGCCGTTTATGCCACGCCAGTTCCTTCCTCTCCAGTCCATTCCTCAGCCGTAGCTGCTTGAGCATCGACTCGCCGTCCACTCGAATCCCCATCGAGCTTATCTCGAACGCCCGCTTCAAAAGTGGATACCAAAGCAGTATGTCCCCGTTGAGCCCCCTCCTACCCCCCCACGTCGCCGTTATCCAGTCGTCGTAATCCGGCGCCCGGCTATCGTGCATCGTCCCGTCCGCAAGCTCGCCCCCGATGCCTATCACGAACACCGCCCCGTACCTCTCGCAAATCCTGTCCTCCCGCTCACGAGGACCAAAGTCAGGATACATCCCCAGAAGATCCTCCGAATGAACAAATGTTATATCATCCGGAAGCATGGGCGGTATCTCAGGGTAACGTGCGTCCACCGCTGCCTCCGTTTGCCTCAGCACACCGTATATCCTGCGCACTATCTCCTTGAGAAACTCAAGATTCCGCTCTTCTGCCCTCACTATCCTCTCCCAGTCCCACTGGTCCACGTATATCGAATGAAGGTTGTCCAGGCATTCCTCGTCCGGACGTATCGCATTCATATCCGTGTACAACCCCTCACCCTCCTCGAAACCGTAATCCGCAAGAACCATCCGCTTCCACTTCGCCAGCGAAAACAGACATTCCGCCTCCCGGTTCCCGTCGTCCTTTATCCTGAACGTCGCCTTCGCCTCCACCCCGTTCAGGTCGTCGTTTATACCAGAGCCCTTCTTCAGAAAAAGAGGTGCCGAAACACGCTGAAGGTTCAACGCACTTGCCAGGTTATCCTGGAAAAAGTCCTTTATGTACTTGATTGCCCTCTCGGTCTCGCGCAACCCAAGCTTCGACTTGTATTCCCCGTTCAAAATCAATTCCGGCATCAAAACGTCTCCAACTGCATCTATAATTCGAACTGCTAAAAGCAAATGCCCAAACCGGCCCAAGAAAATAACCAAAACCCCTGCACCAGTCAAAACAAAACCCGTAATTCAACCGCCGGGCACACAGATTCTCCGCACGCGCGCTTCTACTCTTGGCCGTCGCTCAGGCAATAACGCTTCTATTGGCTACTTTCGAGGCGGAACGACCTTGTCATATTCCCTCTCGAAACGCACCATGTGCCTGGCCTCCTCCTCCGCCAGCGATATGAGCGTCTCAATCATCGTCTCGTCCCTCATTATCCCCGCCATCCGAGTATAGAATCGAAACGACCGTCTCTCCTTCTCCACACATAGCAAAAGAGCGTCCTTCAGCTCCATATCCGCCCGTATCTCGCCCTCCATAAAATAATCACCGGGCTCAACCCTCGCTATCATCCCCTCCGTCTTGGCCACAATCCCCTCCTTCATCAGCTCAAGCTCGAGCTTCCCCTTGTGCTCCAGCTCCTCTTCCGCCAGATTCTCAAAGAGTACCCGTATCAGCGGATTCTGCACACGCCCCGCAAGCTCCATGTACAATTCGCTCGCATCGACCTCCCGAGCTATCGCAAACTCGAGCACCTCGCCTATCGTATTGAGCCCTTCCATTGTGCCCCTTCCACAATAGTCCCACCAAACCGCCCGCCAAACGCAACCTAAAAACAGACCCGGCCCTGTGCCAATCTAAACTCCACATTATAGACTCTTCATCTACAACCGCAACGCCGAAAGCACGTCCTTCCCAATTTCCGCCCCCCGTTCTGCGCCCTTTCCCCCCGCCCCTGCCCGCCAATCAAGCCCCGCCCGGCCTTCCGGGCCCTCGCAACCACAATCGGACTCTGTCCGCCGCGGACCACATGCTTGCCGCTCCAAAGCCTACTCCGCCTCCGCCGGCCTCTGAGGCGCGTCGAACTTGTACCCGATCTCCCTTACCGTATGAATGAACATAGGATTGTGCGGGTCCGGCTCGATCTTGCCGCGCAGCGTCGTGACAAACCGGTCGATGCTCCGCCGGCCCGCAAAAGAATCATAACCCCAAACCGCATTCAGTATCTCATCTCGCGTCAGAGCCCGCCCCCATTTTCTCAGAAAAAGCTCCAGAAGCCCGAACTCTTTCGGAGACAGCTTCACTGCCCGCCCGGCCCGCCTCAACTCCCGCGCCCCAATATCCAGGCTCATATCCCCAAACTCGTACCTCTCCGGCTCGCCCTGCCTGGCCCGCCGCAACATCGCCCCCGCGCGGGCAAGAAGCTCCTTTATGCTGAACGGCTTCGTAACATAATCGTCCGCCCCAAGGTTAAGGCCGAGCACAATGTCGGATTCCTCCCCCTTGGCTGTCAGCATCACTATCGGCATGGTCAGCTTTTCTTTTCGCACAAGCCGGCAAACCTCGTACCCGTTTATCTTCGGCAGCATGATATCCAGAATAATCAGGTCCGGCTTAACCTCCAGTGCCGCCGTCAGCCCCGCCTCACCGTCCGCCGCTGTCACCACGCGGTACCCCTTGTACTCGAAGTTGTCCTTCAACCCCCGAAGCATCGTCGCATCGTCTTCGATTATTAAAACCGTCTCCATCGCCTGCCCCTCACTCCGCCCCCGGCAGCCGAACCGTGAACGTGCTGCCGCGCCCGACCGCCGTCTCAACAGATATCGACCCCTTGTGCGCCTCGACTATGAACCTCGCGATGCTCAGACCCAGCCCGCACCCCTCAGTACGCCTCGACAGGCTACGGTCAACCTGGTAGAACCTCTCGAATATCTTCCGCGCCGCACGCTGTGACATCCCGATACCGTTGTCCCGCACGCTAAAGCAAACCGACCCCCCCTCGACGAACACCCGCAGTTCCACCCGCTTGTCCTCGTAAGAGTACTTGCACGCATTGTCCAGAAGGTTCACAAGCACCGTCACCATCGCATCGCGATCCGCCCCAACCTCCGGCAGCCCCTCCGCAATATCCACCCGCAATTCGCACTTGCTGTTGCCGAACTTCGTCCCCACCGCCTCCGCCGCCGCCTCCGCAATCTCCCCCGGCCCCGTACGAACAATCTCGAACGCCTGTTTGTTCCGCTCCATACGCGAAAATGTCAGAAAATTGTCAATGAGCCTGCTCAGCCGCTCGTTCTCCCTCGCCGTCAATTCCAGGTACTCCCGCGCCTGCTGCTCGTCCTTGTAGTTGCCCTCCAGCAAAGTGTCCACCAGAACACGCATCGACGCCAGCGGTGTCTTCAGCTCGTGCGAAACCGTCGCGATAAAATCGTTCTTCAGCCGGTTGAGCCGAATCTGCCTGCCAACCGCCCTCGTGGCAAAGCCGCCCGCCGCAAGCATCAACACCATCACAAGAACCCCCGCCCATAGATACAACGCAATCTGTCTCTTGGCCGCCTTCTCGAATACGTCGGCCCCCTCGAAGTACAGCTCCGCCGTCCACCCCGTCAAGTTCCCCCCCATCGGCGCCTTCAGAAATGGCCTCCCCCGAGCCTGCTCGGCCCCGGCAACAACACGCCCGAGATTGTCAAGTATCCTGTACCTCACCCCCGTCTTCAAAAAGTTCCGTTGATATGAATCTCCCAGAGTCTCATCGAAGTCCCCACCCGACAGAAACAATACGGTTTTGCCCCCCAGCTCACGCCTCAGCCCGTGGCGGATTCTCTCCGGCCCCACCTGGATTTGTCGAAACTGCTCTTCTGGCCAGTCGCGCAGCGCTACGGCCCTCGGAAAACGCTCGATCACGGAAAGCACAACCTCTCCATAGTCCAGCAGATTCTCCAGCGTCTGTTCATTCTCTGCAATACCGGCTGAAGCCTCGCCATCGGAGCCCCCGCCCACGGATTTGACATACCGCCTCGCCAAAAACACCCTCTCATCAAGCGGCAAAACCGCACCCGCTTCGTTTTCGTTCAGGATTATCTCGACCAGCTTCGAGCCCGCCCGCAGCCGCTCTTCAACTTCCGCCTGCCCCTCGCCGCCCTCTGCCGCTAACCACTCGAACATCAGCAAACGCGCCCTGGCGATAACCATCAGCACCCCGGCATCGCACCTCCCGGCTTCCGAAGCCAAAGCCGCCTCCCGGCAAATATCAATCGCCTCCCGCCTCCTCCCCAGCCTCGCCGCGCACCTGGCCTTCCCGATCAACGCCACAAAACGCACCAGGACATCGGCCGATTGCGCCTTGCGCCCGTAAAACGCCAGCGCCTCGCCCGGCTCGTTCTCCTCAAACTCAAGCCGCCACCCCTCGGCAAATTCCTCCGAACCCTCCACGGGCGCATTAACGTCACCCGAAACCTGTGGATAGATTCGCTCACCTGCCTCGTCATACACAATCACCTGATTCAAGCCGCCCCTGAACAACCCCCCGGAGACTTCTGCCGGCCCCTTGCCCGCCACCAGCGCATCCAGCGACGCAAACTGCTCCCCTACGCTTTCATTCGCCCCCGCCGCCGACCCCGACAGCTTCTCCTCGTAAACCACTACAAGCCTCTGTCTCGCCGCAAGCTCTACGTTCTGAACCGCTTGCCCCATGAACCAAAGCAAACAAACGGTGGGCAATATCACCGCCGCAGAAAGCAGCAATATCACCCACCGCAACTGCCCCGAACCACTCTCAATCTGACCTCTGGTCCTCATCTTGCAGTGTCCGGCTCCTTATTAGACGTTTCGGGCACTGCCCTGCGAACAACATCCGTTGCAGTATCCGAAGCGTCTCGTTTGCCCGCCCCGGTCATCTTCGCAGCTATGCCCAGTTCCCTAAGCTCCGCCGGCCCGACGAACTCCACCCGAAGGTCGAAAAACAGCACATTCGTACCTTCGCCCTGCCGCAGAAGACTCTTGTCATAAGCCGCCACGCCCCGCGGCGAGACCTCCCCCGCAGTCTTTCCCTTCGCTAAATATGCCACGTTATCGACAATCCATTCAAAGTCGCCCTCATGATGCGCGCAAGTTTCCCGCAGTTCTCCCAGGTTGTCCGGAAACTTGTCCCCATGGTCGTTCGCGTAAATCAACATCATCTTCCCGAACATCAGCAGCTTCTCCGCCTGCTCCCGGCGGCGCTCCGCCATGCTCGCCAAATCCATAGGGAACTTCGGCACGTTTCTCAGCAGCGAATACCGGAACGTCACGGACGGAACACTCCTGTCAATCCCCAGAAGCTGAACAATTCCCAAACCGCCCTGGCATGTCCTGAAGCCGTAGATCGGATGAGTTTTTTCAGTTTCGGTACATGTCACCATCTCTTCCCTCTCTCTTCTCCAGGTTTTGCCCGACACCCGCCGCAAATCCTCCGGCCTTATCGAATGCCACTC
>CP070678.1:12587-17958 GCA_020352515.1 Phycisphaerales bacterium
CCGATACCCACCCCGCCGATCCATCGAAAAATATTGAACCACGCAAAGCTCCAGGCCAGCCCCGTCCCCACCGCCGAAAACGTAAACAGCAAACCGGCCAGAATCAGCAAACGCTTGCGACCGAACCGGTCGCTAAGCGCCCCGGACACAAGCGCTCCGAACAAACAGCCCACCAGCGCGCTGCTCATGGCCCAGCCCTGGAAAGCCGGTCTGTTGTAGATTTGGAAGAAGGGCTCGTAAAACGGCTTGGCACCGCCGATGACAACCCAGTCGTAGCCGAACAGCAGCCCACCCATGGCCGCAACTAAGCATATCAGCCACAGAAAACGCATGTTGTACCGCGGCCCTTCCCTCTGAGCATCCTGCATATCAAAGACTCCTTTCGATTGCCCGGCGTCACTCCTCTTCGGCGCCGATTATGTCGATTTCCGCGACCGAGGCGAATATCTGCCCGTCAATACCCGCCTTTGCAACAAACCGAATGAACCGGGCATCTCGCGATTGCCCCAAGAGCACCTTTTGCCGACCGCGCCCTCGCGGAAAGCCTCCGGCCGCAACAGGCCCGCCCCACTCGATCCCGTCATCACTGAGATAAAGCTCGTATTGAGATATCCAGCCGTTCGACATGTCCTGCCGCGGAAGATACGTGAACCCCTTAACCGCAACCCGCTCGGCAAGTTCGATAACCAGCTCGTGCGGATACCCCGGGGCCGCGCCCTCCCACGCCGTGTGCCAGATACTCCCGGGATTACCGTCGATAGCGTTGCGCCCCTCGTGCCCGGCCGCCTCGCTGTCAACCCTAACCACCCTCGCATTGGCCAGCAGCGGCGGCTTTCGCAGAAGACCCCGGACCTGCCCGATATCAACACTGCGCCCCGGCCTGAAGCGAGGGCCCGCCATGTATCTCAGCAGACTTTGCAGCATCTGCCGCGCGACGGGCCGGCCCTCGACATTGCTCCGCAGGTCCATGCTGCAAAACAGAAGCCTGCCCCCGCCGACCTTCGCCTCGAAGAGTAGCCCGAGTCTTCGGTTCGTGTTCCAGTCATCGATCACCTGGACTATCGGGCGGACTTCGGCCGGCAAATCACTGAGAATCATAAACCGTGACCTGCTCACCAGGTCCCACCACTGCCAGTTGCTGTGGAATTCGGTCGGAAACTCAGCGAGTGCGGGATGTTCGGGCTCGCACAGGATGCCTAAGGTGTGCGGCGGCTGCCTCCGCGTCCAGGCGGTGTTCCAGAAAATGCTCGTGAAGCCCGCCGGGATGTCACTGTCTATCGCGGCAAGCGGCGGCATGAGCAGCACCTTGCCGCCGGACTCGAGCGCGGCCGAAACCTCCTCATCAAGGGCATCGGCAATTATCACGCCGTCCGGCGTCCCGGCCTCAAGTGCCGCGGGATAAACCCAGATATCCCAGCTATTGGAATAGGCTGTCCCTTCCACTGAAACGGTCACGACCAGTTTGGAGGGAGCTTCGGCCTTGCCGAGAGGCTGCTCGATTTTGCCGAGCCGCGTGCCGTTGCCGATTGGGATTGTCATGGAGGGCAGCCGGCCGGAGGCGAACCTGCGGCCGTCCGGATATTCGGCCGACCAGGCAATGACGCCTCGCCTTATCGGGGCCGGGCCAAAGTGGGCGATCTCCACCTCCCCGACGAACTCCTCCTCCGTCGTAAATATCCGCTTGGCCATCCGCAGAAGAGGAACCGTCTCACTGCAATACCGCCGGTGCTCCCCCGCGTCAATATAGCCCTTCGAATCCCAGAACGCATCGAGTACCCCCACCAGCGCCGTCCCCTGACCGGGGAAGTCGTGAAGGTCCAGCAACTGGAATCCGCCGAATCCCGGCGTCCGCAGCGCAGATTCTATCTCCTGTTTGTACAGCATCGCCTGCAGCTTGCCGGACGCCATCAGGAAGTCCTCGGCCTGGTCAAGGATATGGTTCTCGGCCAGCGAATCGCGCACTATTTCGAAATTGCGGGCCCGCAGAATCCCCGTGTACTTCTCAATCTCCTTCAGGTTGGGAAAGACGCACCACTGCCCGATCTCGTGACTTACCACCGGGACATCGTATTTCTCCACAAAGTCCCCGTAGTCCGTGAGCGTCTCCGGTGGCTTTGCGTTGAACCGGCTCCTAAGCCCGGCCCCCCACTGGTGACCCCGCGGGCCCGGCGAGCTGTGGTACTGGTTTTCGGGGATGATAGGCCAGCCCGCCGCGCTCGTATAAACTCGCCGACCGTCCTTCCCCTTCCAGTAGGTCACCAGATCGCCCAAGAATCTCTTCTGATTTCGCCCCCCCGGCTCGTTGCCGTATGCTAACATGCAGAACGATGGGTGGTTCCCGTACTCTCTGAGGATGCGGTCGCCCTCGGCGTAGATGAACTTGTCGATACCCCTGCCGTCCCCGATAGTCGTCCACGCAGGGCACTCCACATGAAACATCACCCCCAGCCGGTCCGCCGCGGCAAAGGCCGCCTCCGGCGGGCACCACGAATGGAAACGCAGATGATTCAGACCGTGCGCCTTGGCGGCCTTCAACATGCGCGTCCAGTACGCCACGTCCATCGCAGGGTAGCCGGTCAGTGGAAAAATGCAGCACTCAAGCGTCCCGCGAAGAAAAGTCCGACGCCCATTGATTGTAAACTGCGTCCCTTCGGCCGCGAAGTCGCGCATCGCAAAATCAACGGTTCTCTCGTCCCTAAACCTCGAAGAGTCTTTCGCCGTGGACCTCAACGACACCGTCAGATTGTGCATCGCCGCCGAGAACTCATCCCACAGCGGAGCATCATCGCCCATGCCGTAGCGCAGCTCCACGGTCTGCTCGGGCTCAGAGATCGTGACATCGGTTGTTACCCAATGACGCGAGCGTATACTGAAGAAAGGCCGGTAAGGGTCGTTGTCGTTAATGAGGTTCTGCCGCCCGACATTGACGGTCGACGAGACAGTCTCGCCCGTCGCATTGCCGATTGTAACGCGGACCTTTGCGGATTTGGCCCTCACGTCGGGGTACACTTGGACGTCCTCGACCCACACCGGATCGGTTGCCTGCAGTTCGATCCGACCCACTATTCCGTTCCAGTTCGTCTGGGTGTGGTCGCTCACCGAGTGCGCGTTGACCCCGACGTTATACTTGATCGAGTTGTCCACCCGGATGGTAAGCACGTGCCTGCCCGGCGTCATCAGCCCGCTCAGGTCATAGACGTGCGGCGTTGAGAGGCTCTCCCGCATCCCCGCCTCGACCCCGTCGACCCACACCCGCGTCTCCCAGTGACACCGCTCAAGGAACAAGACTATCCTCTTGCCCTTCCACTCGCCGGGCACATCAACCTCTTTCTGGTACCACGCCGCCCCGACGTAACTCTTCAGCGGGGTCAGCCAGAACGGAACCTTGGCCGAGCCAAGCTGTCTATACTTCTCATACTTGGCGTCGGTAAACCACGAACGGTCAACGATTCCACCGGTCCATTTCGTATCGACCGAGATGTCCTCGCCGTAGCCCCCCTGAACGGTCGAGCCCGGAAGCTCGATAACATCGGCCAGACGGTCGTTAAACCACCCGGCCCCCAGACCGGAATCTTCAGGATCCAGCCTGAATCCCCATTGACCGGCCAACGACAGGCTCGGACGCACCCGACCACGTCGGCCCCCAGATTGTGCCGTTGAGCCGGCGCCCGTCCGGCAGCCCGCAGAAAACACAACCGCCCCGGCTGCCAGAACAACGAGTGATGATCTGAAAAGTCTCGACTTCAAATTCGACTCCTTTCCACAAGAACACTGACACGGGAATGTTTTTTTGTTATCCTGTGTTTCGGCCCGTACGCCCGACAGACGAAGACCAGCTAAGGATCGACTTCACAATTCTGAAGATATGGTAAGGAAATTTGCACTTAAGTCAAGAACAGCCGCAGACAATATAGATTTTGCGGCAGAGCTCAACGAAGAACAGCTTGCCGTTGCAACCGCCGCCGGAGGCCCGATGCTCGTCATTGCCGGTGCCGGAAGCGGCAAGACCAGAGCCCTCACCTACCGACTCGCATGGCTCGTGGCAAACGGGGTGGACCCCTCCCGCATTATGCTCGTAACCTTCACCAATCGGGCCGCTCGCGAAATGCTCAGCAGGGTCGAGCTGCTCATCAGGCAAAAAACGCAGGATATCTGGGGCGGGACATTCCACCACATAGCCAACAAGATAATCCGCCAACACGGACAGAGACTCGGCATACAGCCGGACTTCACAATACTGGACCGAGAGGACTCCAGGGACCTCATAGCCTCCTGCGTCAAGGAGGCCAAGGTCGATATTCACAAGAGACGCTTCCCCCGAAAGTCGGTCCTCGCGGCCATATCCAGCTTCGTTCAAAATACCCTCGAGCCGCTCGAAACCGTGATTACGAAGCGATACCCGATGTTCATCCAGGAAACGCCCGACATACAGAAGGTGCTCGTCCTCTATGCCGCCAAGAAACAGGACAGACAACTGTTGGATTTCGACGACCTGCTCAGCGCCTGGCTGCGCCTTCTCGCCGGGCACGACGAAGTCCGCGAGAGACTCTCCGACCAGTTCCTCCATATCCTCGTCGACGAATACCAGGATACCAACGCAATACAGGGCGCCATAGTCGATCTTCTCGCCTCCAAACACCGTAACCTCACCGTCGTCGGCGACGATTCGCAGTCGATATACAGCTTCCGCGGCGCGAGCTTCGAGAACATCATCACCTTCAGAGGAAGATACTCCGACGTAAAGGAATACCGGCTCGAGGTAAACTACCGCTCCACCCCCGAAATACTCGAGTTCGCCAACGTCAGCATAGCGCAAAACACCCGCAGGTTCCCCAAGAACCTCCGCGCCGTAAGGGCCTCCGGCCTGAAACCCGCCGTCGTCCCTACGCACGACCACTTCGTCCAGGCACGATTCATCGCAGAATACATACTCCAGCTACTCGACGAGGGCCGAAAGCTAAACGACGTGGCCGTATTGTACCGAAGTCACTGGCATTCCCTCGAGCTTCAGCTCGAATTCCAGCGACGCAACATCCCCTTCAACGTGCGCGGAGGCCTGCGATTCTTCGAACAGGCCCACATGAAGGATGTAATCTGTTACCTGAGAATCCTGCAGAACCCCCATGATGAGCTGGCGTGGCTCCGCTTGCTAAAGATGCTCCCAAGAGTCGGCTCGGCCATATCACAAAGAATCTGGCAGCACCTCGACGCCTCGCCCAAGCCGTTGACCTCGGCACGCGAGCCGGCCGCAGCCAACCTTCTTCCTCCAGCGGCAAGACCCTTCTACCTCGATTTCGTCAAGCTCCTCCGAAAGCTCGCCAAACTAAGCTCGCCGGCCGAGGTAATTGACGTCGTGCTCAACGACTTCTAC
>CP070678.1:18058-25341 GCA_020352515.1 Phycisphaerales bacterium
ATATGCCCGCTATCGCCTTCGGGCCATACACATCAAAGGAAACGGGCCGAAAATCGTCTCCCACACGCTCCATCCTGTGGGCTTGGCCGCCCCGTTTGTACCCGCTGAGCAGAATACTCCGTATCTCGCCGACATCCGGAGTTCTGTCGTTGAGTCGTTCGGCCTCATCGAGCAGGAGCGTACCACCCTGGCTGTGCAAGGTCCGGAACAGGCATGGCGCTGTTAGGTTCGATGAATGCAGCGGATTGTATACGAGCCGGCTCAGAACCTCAAAGACCCGGCTCTTTCCACTGCCCAGCGGCCCGCCCACCGAAAGATACGGCACCGCCGACCAGGCAGGGTATGCGTATGTTAGCATCGTCCACAATGCGAGCGTCGCTGTAATACCGACCGCGTCCTCGCGTGGAAATTCGAGAAAACGCGCGAACTGCTCGCACAGACGGCGAAATACATCCTCGACACTTGGAGTGAATCCATGCAGCCACGCCGACCGGCTTCGCGGAGACCATCGCGAAATCACTGTTGGCGCCGGCGCCGGGGGATGCGGGTGGAACCATAGTCTATCGCCATTGTCGAGATCAAGATAATCGGCCAGGTCTGCACATTTTCGCTCACCGCCAGACCACTGCATGAAAAGCACCCATTTGCCCACAACTTGATTGCCTCCCTGCACTTCCACTATCGGTATTAGCAGGCCGGAAACTTCAGGAACATGGAATAGGTGCGGCCGAGCGATTCGGCTTACGTCCAATTCCCCGGTGCTCTCCGAACTTGGTCGAGCCTCTTGCTGATAGATACGGTCCACCGTCCCGAGGATTAGGTTTCTGACTTCCTGAGCATCAATGTTCGGACACCGTTCCTTGAGCTTGTTGATAAAGGTCGTCACATCTCTGTCCTTGGCGATATTGCACACGTCTGAGTGCAGGGGCTCGTCTCCCTGCTTGACCATCAGGTGACCTTTTGTGCTGCCGGGCTTTTTTGGCTGAAACGCTATATTTACTTCGACATCCTGCATCCAATTCGCTCCCCATATCTGCCGGCACATTCGAGCCGGACTCTCGTTCTGACTGGCTTGGCGCTCGACATAACCCTGTTCAAACCCTCCGGCGTCAATCCCGCGCGAAGCCAGTCTCGCAGGTCCTTGATTGATGCCAGCGGCCGAATAATCCGGACGTCCGGGCAGGATAGAGCCAGCCTGGCCGCGAGCTTCTCAGCGCCCGCCTTGCCGGCATCATCGTTGTCGCTGATAATGACCACCTCTCTGCCCTTGGCGAATCGTGAGACCATCCCGATTCTGCTGTTGCAGTCCGGCCGGCCGACCGCCGCGAAGTTCAAATCCAGGGCAGCAGCGGTGTCCGTAGGCCCCTCACAGATCAGAAAGACACCATCAGTCGGTAGACCAAATGGAATAAACAACCCGGTCCTGCTGCCGACTACTGACAGCTTAAAACCGTTTGGGAATCGTCTGCGAATGCCAATTACGTTGCCAAGCTCATCAGCCATAGGAAATGCGTAAGCTTCGCCGTGCCAGCCCATGCCCTTTGAATCTCATTACTATCAGCTTGGCAATTTGGTCCTGCGCCAGTTCTTCCAGATCGGCCACTTCCGGCTCCATGTCGCCACCGGTTCTCCTCCTGCGGATTATTGGATCTGGACCTGGGGGCGACTTCCAATTTGTCTTGGCCATATCCCGCACACGCTTTTCCGCGTCATTCCTTGTCAGGCTGCAAATAGTCATAGACGCTCCGAACGAGTACAACAAATCCTGGCGGAAGTTGCTTCGTGGAACGTCGGTTACGATCCAATTGACCTCTCTCCAGTGATAATATGGATCTTCGGCAGTCGAATCGTATCTATATCCGCTGGCAATCTCAGCCACATGAATTGCCGACTTCTTGCTCGGCAATATGACCCAGTCCCCAGGATTCATCTGGTGGCTGAATTTCCAGATTTGACTGCTGTGTATGATATTCTTCTTTTCCGAGTTATCCGGGTAAGTCTCCTTGAGCAATTGCCGCAGGTTATTTGGAGACGTGACCTTGCTTAGGTCTCTGTTCAAGTTTTCCCAAGTAAGATAGACACGGTTTTCTTCCAGGAACTTCTGTTCGAATTCGCCGTGTCTTCCTGCACGCATCAACCAAAGTGCCATCGCTATTTCTCCAGAAATAATAAGTCCCGAATTATTTTATTGCCCAGCCGCCGTGGGCCTCGGTCATTTCTTTCGTTTTTTCGTTACTTTCTTGAGTCCGCCGGAGACTTTCATCCATCCCTCTTTCTTCGTTGCCTGCCTGACTTTGCTGAGCTTCTTAAAGTCGAATTAGTTAAGTCAGGTTCCGCCGCGGTTTGTACTGGCCGGTCGCCGCTCCGGCCTGGTTGCCTCGCAGTCCAGGCTGGTTACCTCGCAGTTGGGGCTGGTTTTCCGCCAGTTTGGCCAGCTTTGCCCCCGCGCCCTCGCAGATTCCTCGCTCCGCAGCCGCCTCGCGCGATCAGAATTTGGCGAGTGTTGCGCCGGTATCAGGACTTCTACTGATGTATTGCTCTGACCACGATCTCGTCGATGTAAACGTAGCCGCCGGATGGCGCATTACACACGAACTTCATCTTCATGTTGTTGGGGAATGCGTACGTACCTTCGGTTATCTCTATTCGTTTGTTGTAGAAGGTGTCGTTCTGGAAATCCGTGCCGCTTGTATACGTGCCGATGGAATTCCAATTGTCACCGTCATAGTACTGGACCTCGAAGGAATCTCCGCTCTGCGTATTCTTTGCCTGGAACCAGAAGTCAACCTGGATCTTGTTGTAGTCGTCATCGGGCGTTTCGACATCGATGCCGTCCGTGTGATAAAACGATCCCGTGCCGCTCATTCTGACACACCAATCGGGGTGCCCGTGAGTGTGCCACCGGCTGCAAGGCCCGGCAAGCGTGTAGCTGCCGACATCTAACGTGAACTTATCATAGGTCAAGACCGTCCATGTGGTTTCTTCGCGAAGCATGGTCAGATAGCGATCACCGTAGTCCTCCCAGTCGAAACCCTGTGTATAGGCGTTACCACAGTCATCTAAACTGGTCGAGCCGGAGCCTCCAAGCGTCGGCTCGATCTGAGTGTCCTCGTGCCACTCATTGAATGAGGTAATCATGAGCATTTTTGATGCATTCTCCCCAAGATCGACCATGGGCACGACGATGTCCCGGAGCATCCACTTGAACACGTCGCCATGCGAGGAGCTTCCTTCGTAAGCTCCCACTTTGTCTGAAGCATAGCGGGGTGCGGAGGTGTATTGGGGCGGTTGAGGAATGTGTGACCATCTGTTATTGAAGCCCGGCATTGCTGAGGGAATGAATCCCACTTCGGCGTCTTCCGCTACCGACTTTGAATGACCGTAACGGTCCGCCAGGTTCGAGAGCGCGGAGTCTGTTGAAATGGGGTCTACAGGAATTTCCCCGTAAGGGGGTTCGCCTTTGCCAAAGTATTCACTAATGACGTCATATGCGGTCACCGCCTCAAACAAGTTTTTGCTGTTGAAAATCAGGTCGTCCTCTTTTAGAAACTCCAGCCACACGTGGTCTCCAACCAGGTACAGCTCGATTTGATAAAGGTCGGCAATGTGATCTCGCATGGCCTGCAGCGCAGCCTGTCCAGCGGTGAACTCGTCATCGAAATAGGCACGCGAGACATAGAGAAAGACAACAGGCTTCTCATTGACTCTGAGATAGTTTTCGTGTTGAAAGTAGTTGGTTGCGAGGTGCTCAAAATCCGGGATCAGATTGGCGTATTCGTAGTCCTTCGTGTCCGGATTCTGGTCCGGGTCCAAGCGACCGACGGATTCATAATAGATTGCATATCTGAGCTTGCCGGCATTGGGTTCGTCCAGGATTTTACGAAAGGTGATATCGGTGTAGTGGCCCGGTCCCCACCAGCTGCAAACCCAGAAATGGATGTTTGCCTGCTCGCTCATGGTAATGTGACCGTCGATGACGGCGGGGTCGGCGCTGTCGTAGTTTTCACCCAGCTGAGGGATGTGAGGGGTGGGCCTCAGGTGACTTCGAAGCGAGTCGGACGTGGAATGCTTGCCCGGACCGTACCATGTATAATAGGCGACACCGACCTTGATGCCGTGCTGATAGAGCCATGGCTGCTGTGGTTTGAATTCGTCGGCACCCATGTCGACTCTTCCTTCAAGAATCCGGTCGTCTCCGTCGATGTCCGTCTCGGCAGGGCGGGGCGTGTAGGCGGGGTCACCGGCGTTGACACAGGGCGAGGGCGGGTCATTCTTGATATGATAGTCGTCGTCTGGCGCATCAACGAAGAGAGGGTCGGCACTGATGTTGCCCGTTCCGGGGTCGCCGTCTTCGATGCAACTATACGTTGCCGTGCAGTTGTACAGGTCGTCGGCATTGAGATTCCAGAGGATGGAATTTGTAATCGTCGGCGCTGTGCCGCTGCAGTAGATGCCGCGGCTTGTTGAGTCGGCGATTGTGCAGCCGCTTATGACCGAGGACGGCGAATTATACAAACTTATTCCATATCGATTTTCGTAAATCAGGTTGTTTATGACATCGGTGTCCGAATACGAGACATACAGGCCGTATATGCCGTTATTGTGCAGAACGCTGTTGGACACGCTGGAGCCATTGGACGACTGGATTACCAGGCCGTAATAGATGTTGTGACTATCGACGCCGGATATCTGAACAGGCGAATTGCCGCTGAACCAAATCCCGTAGTAGGTGTTTTGTACGACGCAGTTGGAGATTATTGCCCCCGACGCAAAACCGCGAATTCCGTAGCTCGCCCCGGCAGGGGGGTCAACGATTCTGCAGTGTTTGATGTTGGGGTCGGCCGAATCGCAGTAGATGCCGTAGGAAGCGTTGGTCACCGTCAAGCCGTCGAGAACGGCGGTGCTTGGCTCGCCATTGGCAAAGTTGACGCCCTTGGAGCCACTGGCGCCGCCGCCGTCGATGATTGTAGCCTCCACAACAGCCCAGTCTGCCGGATTGGTGCTTCTTACCGTGATTGCCTTACCGTGGAAGTCGATGTTCTCCTGGTACGTTGCCGGGCCGACGAGGACGGTCTCATCGTCCGAGGCGGTGTCGATGCCCTGTTGAATGGTCGGAAAAGCGGTGGCCCATGAGAGGCCGTCGGGGTTGGCGGCGCCGGGCCGGACGTACCACCATCGAGCATGGGGTGTCTCGTAGGCGCCGATATCGATACGGCCGCCCTGCACGCGGGGTTCTCCTTCGATGTCGGTTTCGCCCGCTGGGTAATCGGGGTCGCCCCGATTGATGCACGGAGAACCCTCCCAGAGGCGCAAATCACAGGCAATCGTATCCACGAAGCGAGGATCGCTGTTGATGTTTCCGGTACCGGTATAACCGCCCTCGATGTCGGAGTAGGTTACGGTAATATTGGAGTTCTGATTGTAGAGTTCATTCCCGCCGCCGAGCGCACCGTCGGACCAGAGGATAGAACCACTGACGTCGAGGTTGCTCTGGTTATTGTAGATGGCGCCCCCGTTTGAGTAGGCTTGATTTCTGCCAAAGGTGCAGTTGAGCACGTTGGCGGTGCTTTCGAAGTTGGCGACGGCGCCTCCGGAACCGTATTGGGAACTGTTGCGACCGAAGACGCAGTTCTTGAAGCTGGTCGTGCTGGAGGAGCTGCAGACAGCACCTCCATTTAACCAGGCGGAGTTGTATAAGAACTCGCAGCATGTCACGGTGGGTCCTGCGTTGCCGCAATTGTAGATTCCGCCGCCATATACATTTGCCTTGTTTTCGTAGAACAGACAATTGCTGATGCTGGGGATGCCTTCATTGACATTGATGTAGATTCCGCCGCCATATATATTTGCCTCGTTTGCGTAGATCACACAAAGGCTGATGGTGGGGTTGGCTCCACTGATATGGATTCCGCCGCCGTTGTCCGCCTTGCCGTTGATGATGACAAAGCCCTTGAGAATGCTATCGGATTCTTCGTTGTTGCTGAAAGTCACGACGGGTCCGTTTTCTCCGCCGTCAATGACCGTTTGCTCGATAAGCTCCCAGTTTGTCGGGTCCGTGTTTTGCAGGGTGATGGCCCTGCCATAGAAATTGATGTTTTCCTGGTAGGTTCCCTGGTCGACGAGGACGACATCTCCGTCCAAGGTGGCGGCGTTAATTCCTTGTTGAATCGTCCAAAAAGCCGTAGCCCAGGAGAGGCCGTCTGTGTTGTTACCGGAGGGCGAGACGTACCACGATCGAGCATAGGGTGTCTCGTCGGCACCCATATCGATACGCATGCTCTGTATTCGGTCCTCTCCGTCGATGTCGGTTTCGCCGGGTTGGGGTGCGTAAGCGGGATCGCCCCGATTGACACAGGGTGAGCCGTCGGCGAGGTGATAATCGTCGGCGAACGACGGATCGGCGTTGATATTGCCGGTTCCCGGCCACCCTCCCTGGACGTCGCAGTAGGACAGAGCATTTGCCATGGCGCCGCTATGGTCGTAAATTTCCTGCCCGCTGGGGGCCCAGTCGCCCCATAGAATACAGTTGGTGAACTGGGGTTCGCTGTAATAGTTGTCGAATGCGCCGCCGTGGTTGTCGGCGTGGTTTTCGGCGAAGGTGCAGTTGGTGAATATGGCGATTCCGTAGTAAGGGTTGCAGTAATAAGCGAGGACGGCGCCCCCCTCGTTGGCGGAGTTGGAAGCGAAGATACAGTCTCTGGCGGTCACACCGCAGCACATGACGTTCATCGCTCCTCCGTAATAGGCGGCCGTGTTGTCGATGAATCGGCAATTTTCTATGGTGGGCGCACCCCAGTAGGCGTGCAATCCGCCCCCGTGAGCGGTGGCGTGGTTGTCGTGGATATAGCAACGTCGAATGGTGGGACTGCTGTAGTTGTCGATGTAGATTGCACCTCCATACTGGGCGTATCCATTGGTCAGTGCGAACCCTTCAAGAATTGAAGAGGCGGACTCACCGTTTACGAACGTCGCGACGCTTGCCGCGGCGTTTCCGTTAATGACGGTTGCCTGGACGGTGGTCCAATCGGCGGGATCCGTGCTTTTCACGGTGATGGCCTTGCCGTAGAAATTGATATTCTCGTAGTATGTTCCTGGGCTGACGACGACGGTGTCACCGGCGGTCGAGGCGTTGATCGCTGCCTGAATGGTCGGGTACTGGCCGGGCACGAAACGAGTAGTTCCCTGTGTGCCGTACTGCGTTTCATCGATGCCCATATCGACCCTTGCCTGCATAACCCGGTCGTCCCCGTCGATGTCCGTTTCGCCGGGTTGAGGGATGAAAT
>CP070678.1:25441-30207 GCA_020352515.1 Phycisphaerales bacterium
AGCGTGTACAGGTAGAGTGACGGGCTGGCGTGGTACACAATCGCCGTCTCGTCCCTGGTCCATCGAGGGTAGGCGAACCAGCGATTCGCCCCTTCCTCGTTGGCGAACGGCACGGCGTTGGTAATGCTCGGTTTCTTTGCATCGAAGTCCGCGATGTAGAGCGTCCTTCCGGCGTCCTTGTATCTGAATCCGCTCTGGTGCTCGAAGCAAACCCTCTTCTCAGTCGGTGAGACACTGACCCGATCCAGCAGTCCCTTCCTGGCCAGCTCGCAATCGATGCGCTCGAAGCGGGGCTCGCCGCCTTGATTGGGGGTCATCAGGAAATAGCCCCAGCCCTGTTTCGGATGGGCGCACTGTACGAGGATTCTACCGTCGATCAGGCACGTGTACGCCCAGGTGTGGTAGTTTTTGTCGGTTAGTGCCGCCTCCTCTCCCGGTTTGGCCCCCACCCTGCTCTTCATCACGTAAAAGCTGCCCATGGCCGGGTTTTTCCGGTTCCAGATGGGAGTATTGGTTCCGTCGCGCGTCCAGGTCTGGTTGAAATCTGTGTGCGTGCCGTCGGTCAACTGGTGGAAACCCGTACCGTCAACGTTGATAATGCAGATTGCGGTTTTCCAATTAGTCACGACAGGGTCATTCTTCAATCTGCGAAAGAAGACGAGCATGTCGCCCGTCTTCGACCAGGATGGTTTAAAATCCTGGTGACCGCTTGTCAATGGTTTGCCTTCCGGCGTGCCGTATGTGTTCACGTGGATTTCGCCGTTAACGTAATAAGAGCCCTTAAAACCGGTGCTCCCTGCCTCATGGGTTTCCGCTCTCAACTGGCTGCCGGTCTTGCCGCCTGCTTTGCGGAGCATAGCGGCTATCTTCGGCCTGGCAACCTTTACTCGTTCAATATCCGGTTGAATTTCCAGAGCCACGGCGAAGTAGTAATAGACTCCCTCCACTTCCTGGCTCCACGCCGCCGCAACGGTATCAAGCGCGGTCTCGCCCCTGATATTCTGCGCATTCACCTGAGCGTCCTTGTCCAGGAGGAGCTTGACGATCTCGCCGTGACAGAAGAAGGCGGCTCCATGCAGAGCGGTTGTTTTTTCGATGTTTGAGGCGTTTATACTTGCGCCTTTCTCGACCAGAAGCCTGGCCGCTTCACTTTGGCCGTAAACCGCCGCCACTATCAAGGGCGTGCTGCCCCCCGCCGGCTCCTTCGCGTTGACGTCCGCCCCGGCCGCCAAGTGCTGCTTGATGGCTTCGACATTACCCTGCGCGGCAGCCGTCCATATATCGACCGAAGGCGTTTCGCCTGCAACCGATCGCTGCCCAATCTGCCCGTACGCCGCGGCGAACGTGATAACGAGAATCCGTGTGATAGTCCTTTTCATCGCAGTTCTCCTGATTCAACAAGTATCGCGATTCCGGCAAGTCTGCATTGTTGCGACCGGAAGTCACAGTAATAGCCTATTCATGTCGCAGCGATTCAATTGCAACCATATTAACGGCCCGATATGCCCGGTAAACGCCAAAGGTCGCAATATTCAAAATTCGACGCTGCACGCCGCTGGCATTATAACCGCACCAACGCCGAAATGTTAGGCTTTCCCCGGATTCTCCTAAAGACATCCGAGAAAGCCGCCCGAATCCCCATCCTGACGCACCCTGTTAGCCTTCCGCTCCCCTTCAACGTTCCCCCCCGCCTCTGCCGTCTCGGCCAAACATGAGCACTCCACGGCATTATCTTCATTGAACTCAAGTATGCTCTTCATATAGAATGACCGCGGCCCGATGTGTGGCGGCAACGTTAACGAAGCCGTACGTAGAATCCCGGCACGCCAAGCAGTGCCGCACAGTTGAGGATAGTCCATGCTTTTTAGATATAGACACGGCTCAACAACAGCCGCCCGCATGTGTACAACCATTCTCCTGCTGCTCAATTCCGCGGCCGGCGGCAGCCGGGAAAAGGTCAACTGGAATCAGTTTCGAGGCCCCAATGGCCAAGGCGCGGCACAGGCCGACAACATTCCAGTACATTTCGGTCCGGATTCAAATGTTTTGTGGAAAACCGGCGTCCCTGCGGGCCACTCCTCTCCTGTCATCTGGGGCAATCTCATCTTTCTTACCTGCTTTGAGCCGGCCGACAAGAAACAGCTCGCCACCTTGGCCATCGATCGTGAAGACGGGGAGATCCTGTGGCGACGGGTTGTGCAGGGCGAGACGAAGGTGAGATTTCATGCGCTTAACAATCCCGCATCCTCCACTCCGGCGGCCGATGATAAGCATGTCTATGTTTACTTCGGAACCTACGGGCTGCTTTGTTACGACCATTCGGGAAAGGAAATCTGGCAGCGCAAACTTGACACGCCGAAAAGCAAATATGGCATGGCGACCTCGCCAATATTACACCAGGACAAGGTGATACTGGTTCTGGACGGCGACGGCGGCTCCTCCCACCTGCTGGCGGTCCATCGAGAGAGCGGCCGTACGGTCTGGGAACAGCCCAGGCCGTTGTTCAAGGCCGGATGGTCAACGCCGATGATCTGGCGTCACGGCAGCGCCGAAGAGCTTATCGTATTGGGCTCCAAACGACTGACCTCCTATGATCCGTCCACCGGCCGGGAAATATGGTGGGCCGGCGGGTTCCCCCAGGAAGCCGTCGGAATTCCCGTAACCGGCGACGGCCTACTTTTTGCCGGCGCCGCCGCCCTCGGTGGTCGCGGAGATGACAAGCTGGATGCGGCCGCAACCTGGAAAATCACCGTCGAGCAGTTCGACCGGAATCACGACAACCAAATAGAGCGCGACGAAATGAACGCAGGCTTTGCCTTCATACAGCGACCGGAGCTGCCCAGAGACAATCCAGGCTACGCGCTGCCGGTCCACAACATGGACATCCTGCTGCGAATCTTTGACCACGACAAAAACCGCATCATCAGCGAAGCCGAATGGATGCAGACTATGTCGGGTTTCGCCGCCATCAGCCAGCCCAAGCTGCTGGCAATTCGCCCGGGAGCCACAAACGACGCCCGCAAAACACACCTGGCCTGGGAGATTCGGCGCGGAATTCCCGAAACCCCCTCGCCGCTCTATTGTCGCGGAAAACTCTATCTGCTGCGGGACGGCGGTTTCTTGACCTGCCTCGAGGCCGCAACCGGCAAAGAGATCTTCCGCCAGCGAATCGGCGCATCGGGCCAATACACCGCTTCACCCGTCGTCGCCGGCGACAAGATTGTCGTTGCCTCGGTGCGCGGCGGCGTGACCGTCATCCGGGTCGATGACGAGCTGAAAGTCCTGGCCAGGAACGATTTCGCAGAAAAGATCTTTGCCACCCCGGCCATCGCCGAAAACAAAATATATTTGCGGACGGCAGGTCATCTCTACGCCTTGGGCCGGTAGAATACGCACCCACAAGCCGACCGGGAAAAAGCCCCGCCCGCGCACTGGCGGAATATAGAATGATAATTGCTTGTTTACCGGCTCAACCGTCGATATACTCGGTAACAGCTCTCTGAAAATGCAGCGTGAATCCAGAGATTGGCGCCTGCAGTGGATGTGAGAACGCTCAAAGGCGCCTGTGCGAGGACGAGAGCCCGAGAGAGCCTGAATAAAGTCGGAGCCTTTTGCGTATATTCTTGTAGAGCGGACGTATAGAGACCCCTCAATTGCAGTCTTTATTGTGAGTTTAACCTTATGCCAACGAAATGCAGTGTTTCCGACCGTTGCGATTTCGAAATGTCCAGGGGCGTGATTTGCCCGGCGAAAGGAACGCTGTGGACGAGGCTAATCCTTTTGCCTGCGGCGATATGCGGCGTCTTGCTGTGTTTCGTATGCGGCTGCACAGTGGCCCCACAGACCGGAGGCATACCACAGCAACACGACAGGGCTCTGGCCCTTCTGTCTATCGAGCCCGTGGCCAGACCGGATTACGACGGTTATGCCGATGCGAATGAATGGTGGGATGATTTGATATCTGCGCTCAATATGGAGTTCTGGCGGCTCTGCTGGTCGGAGGACAACGAAGAGTATCTGACACGGCTTATTCACGAGTTCGGCAAACATGGTCCGCTCGTGGATATGAAACTCTGCATCGCGGACAGCAGTGTCATGTTTGCTCAAGAGTATGAGCAACCTGCGAAGCCGTATTTAAGTGCTCGACGACCTGAACATAGAGTCTTAGGGTCAAAGTATAGACAGATTCAGAACCTAGTATCGAAGATACAAGTTGAGTTTTTTCTGCGGAACCCAGACGCTGTTGAGCGCTACTACAACGTGCTTATTTGGAGTCGGCAATTTCTTGGGGCGCAGGAGGGCGAGTGGTGGCCCTTTCTCTCCAAGGTCAGGGGACTGGCCGAATTCTTCACGTCGTCTCCGGAAGGCGATCCCGACTACTGGTGGTACGCGCGGGAGTTCATGCTGCTTGCCCATGCAACGGGGCGAGACGACTTGCTTGGCGATGTGGAGGCAGCAGGATTATACTCTCGCTATGAGAAGTGGAGTCAGTGGCTATGGACCAATATATCGGAGAAGGCCGGCTGGACAAGATTGTTCCCAAACCCCGAAAAACCGATTTGGGTGGAACGCGACAGTGTACTGGCCAGTGGGCGGGTGCTGCTCAAGAGACCCGCAGTTCCTTTTGCTGACTGGTATTCCGATGGGCTGCCCGCGCCGCCGCCATTGCACTTAATAGACTATCTATTGTCTCCAGCTTCAGAGTATTTTGCAGACAGAATCCCATGGCCACGTGACTACATACTGTGCGGGACTTCTGCGGGCCC
>CP070678.1:30307-77611 GCA_020352515.1 Phycisphaerales bacterium
GAGCAGTATCGGCTTGAGCACGTCGTAGAACGCATCGGCCTGCCTGAGCTTGGCCACAATCTGGGGTCCGGTGTGTTTCTTCTTCATCAGATAACCCTTTCAAAAACATACATCTATTGTCGGTTATCCTCTCATGAAGACTGGACCAGTTTTCGGGGAGCAGGCCAATTCGACTTGCTCCAGTTCCGGTGCCGCTTGTATCGCCGTTTTTGCGCCGGAAAAGAGGTTTGACGGAAAGCGGACACATAGCGGACACGGACGCTGTGTCCGCTCCGGCCGGTTCGCCTTTGACATTCGCTGAAAAACGCGGATTGGCCTATTCACCGCATACAACGCAAATACAGGACTTACGACCGTCGTTCGTTGATTACTTTTCGCTGTTGCGGGGCGTTGCGGGTCCTTCCTGGGCAAGCCCCGGCCCCGCAGTTCGGGCTGGCGCGCAAGAACAATTTTTTCTCAGGAAAAAGGCGTGTCCGTCCGCTGCAAAACAGGGTGACTCGCGTGGAGTACTTTCGAGCGACGCCCGGCAAAGTCCAAAGGGTAAATCACTATACATAGAAAGGGGCAGAAATGATAAAGAACAGTAGAAAAGACAGAGTGGAGTGCATCAGCCGCCTGAGAGATATACCTGAGATGGTCGTTGAGAAGATCAGGCGGGCTGGCTTTGACCTCGAGGCAGTCATACGAGCAGGATGTTCTGCGATTGGCGCACAGCTTGCTAACCCGACAGATACGCCGGATGTGAGCGAGTTGAAGCGTGGACAGTTAGGCTTAAAACGGGAAGACATTTTTTCGGACCAAAGGAGTGCTGCCGATGCTGCTGGGGTGAGTACACGCACACTTCGAAGATGGCAAAAAGAAGGGATGCCCAGGCCGGATGGCGTGTATTGTCTTCCGATTCTTCGGGCGTGTAAAGAGTACAATGGGGCATTTGGAAAAAAAATGGCATGGAGTTTCATTCGGACAAACGAGCTCTGGAGGCTGCTCAACCAACGGTTGGGTGAAATGGTGGAGCAACTGAGCGAATGGACCGGGTTGACAGAGAGAGGCCAAAAAGTATTGCGCACTTTAGGAAGTGGACAAACGGGCCGAGTGGGAAAAGCGTGACAAGTTGTGGATGAGATGTTACAGACAGTACAAGGAACAGCCGGGCCACGGGCAATTTGGTACAACGAATGGCGGCTCGAGCCTGGGCAAGACGAAGGGAAGGTGAGCCATGCGACTGTTCAGACCAACGTATAGGGACAGGAAGTCCGGCAGTACGAAGCAAGTAAGGAAGTGGTGGATTGAACTGAGGGATCATTTGCATACTGTCCGCCGTTTCCCCGGCTTCGCCGACAAGGCACAGTCCGAGACCCTCGGCAGGAAGATAGAGCAGCTCGTGGGTTGCAGAATCGCCGGGCAACAGCCGGACCCGCACCTATCCCGCTGGCTTGAGGGCGTGCCTGAGCGGCTCAGGAACCGCCTTGTCAGCACGGGTTTGATAGACCGGACGCGGGCAGCTGCGGGCAGGCCGTTGACGGAGCATTTGAGCGATTACGTGCGGTCGCTGCTTGCGAAGGGCGACACGCCGAAATACGCTCGGCAGACCGCGGCGATCTTGAGGCGGGTCTTTGAAGCGTGCAGATTCAACACGTGGAGCGATATTTCAGCGAGCACGTTGCAGGGGCACCTTGCTGATCTCCAATGCAGAGGAACAAGCGCGCGAACGTTCAATTGCAGCCTAAAGGCTGTCAAGGGGTTCTGTGCATGGATGGTTAGGGATAGAAGAGCAAGCGATTCGCCCATTGCACATTTGCAGACCATCAATGAGCGACTAGACCGTCGACGAGAGCGGAGGGCGCTCGAGGTAGATGAGTTGAGGCGTCTATTGGCAGCGACGCGGGCGGCACCGGAGCGATTTGGAATGACAGGACCTCAGCGGGCCTTGCTATATCGTCTGGCCACAGAAACCGGTCTCAGGGCATCAGAGCTTCGAAGTCTGACAGCAGGGTCCTTTGATCCTTGCAAGGGTATGATCGTGGTTCAGGCGGCCTATAGCAAGCGCAGACGCCAAGACGAGCTACCGCTCCGGCCGGACACTGCCGCGGAAATAGGAGCGTTCATGGCTGGCAAGCTACCGACCGCTATAGCTTTCAACGTACCGGAGAAAACGGCCAAGATGCTACGGGCCGATTTGGCCGATGCCGGGATACCGTATGTGGATGAGGCGGGACGCTATGCCGACTTCCACAGCCTACGGCACACGACGGGAAGCCTGTTGGCAGCGAGCAAAGCCCACCCTAAAGTCATACAGTCAATTATGAGACACAGTGACATCAACCTAACGATGTCTCGTTACACACATGTTTTCAGAGGCCAGGAGTCGGAGGCTCTTGCCGGCTTGCCGGACCTCTCCTCGCCAGGCGGTCAACAGCATAGACTATCGGCAACCGGAACAGACGGTAAGGGCGACTTGGCGTCAAACTTGGCGCGCAAGCCCGGACAACTGCGAACAAGTACGGACGGCGACGGACAGACCGGCCCCGTCAAAGGGGGCAAAAACGCGGTTTTCAATGGGCGATGCAGGAATCGAACCTGCGACCCGCTGATTAAGAGTCAGCTGCTCTGCCTGGCTGAGCTAATCGCCCTGAAAGCAACGGTGGGGCGGGCTGTGGGGCGGCCGCATCGCGCCGGCTATGAATAAGCGCGACCATTTTGGCAACCTTGTCGCAGCCCTGCTCCACGCAAAGGCTCAGTGTACAGGCGGAAGTGGCGAGCTGCAAGGAAATTTGCGACAGATTGCAGGCGCAACACTGATACGCTGCAGGACAACGCAGCAGCACGGCTTGGGGCTGGATGGTCATGGAAGTGTATTCGTTGGCCCCGCATCTTTGGGGGGGCTGGGATGAGCGCATCGGTCCCATAACATGGGCTGGTATGGTTATGAGACCAACGTTTCGGTGGATATATGGCGCAAATGGAATGCGTTTGGAGTGCTTTGATTGCACGGTCTTTGCGATTCGGACCCCTGTTGAGTTTTCGGCCGCTTGTGAGTTTTGGTGGGTTCGTAGCGGCCAGGAGGGTATGCGCTCTGAGGCAGGCCCCATAAAGCGTTCTCCGCCGGGTTGCTGTGTCCAGTCAGGGGGCCGGAAGGGTCGTTCCGGGCCGCTTCGGCCACTTGAAGAAGACGGATGGGGCCGCCTTTGCGGGGACGGTCCTGCGTATCGTCACCGTCTAAAGGCGATTGGCGCGAACAGAGCGTTGATTATAATGTAGACAAATTTGCAGTCTGATTTGGAGCAAGCCGATATAACGAAGTAACTTGCAAGGCCCAGGAGTAAAGGAGAACTGAAATGGGACATTCAAGAACGGTGTTGGTTGTGCTTTTGTCTCTGATAGCGGTGGGGATGGCCGGTTGTTTTGCGTCGAAGCCCGGAGACATTGAGGCGTTTCTAAAGCCTGAAAAAGCGGACGTGACGGGCAAGGACTACGTACTGCAGCCGCCCGACCAGATCGAGGTATATTCGCTCAGGGTTCCTGAAATAAACCTTCAACGTCAACAGATTCGTCCGGACGGCAAGGTAAGCTTTCAGGCGCTGGGTGAAGTAGAGGCGGCGGGCAAAACCCTCTCCCAGCTTACAAAAGATTTGGAGGCCAGGGCGGCGAAGCGCTACAAGCTCGCCGATGAGAATCCTATTGACATCCACGTTGTGAGATTTGAGAGCAAGTGGTACTACGTTCTGGGGCAAGTGCACTTGGAGGGTCCCAAGCTCTGGACCGGGCGAGACTCCGTATTGTCGGCTCTCGCCGAGGCGCGTCTCAATCCGATGGCCTGGAAGCAGCAGATTCAGGTTATAAGGCCTTCACCGCAAGAGAGTGTCAGGCCGAGGATATTTCAGCTCGACCTTGAACGCATGATGGTTTACGGAGATACGAGCAAGAACGTCTTATTGCGGGCCGGTGACATCGTGTATGTGCCACCAACCCCGCTTGCTTCCGTGGGATTGCTAATCGAGGAGTTCACGCGGCCGATCGGAAGGGCGTTTTCCACGGTCACAATCGTGCAGCGGGCATCGGTGGGCGGCGGAGGAGGATATGGCGGAACCGGCGGCTTTTAGGGTTTGCGCTTAGGCCGCAGGACGTATTTCGGGGGCAGTATTTCCGAGTAGGGTTACTATGTTCAGACGAAGGGCGATGAGAGCGGTTCATCTGCTCAGCACGGCTTGGTTCGCGGCGTGCGTGGGTTATATCCTGGTGCTGGCGCTGCGCCAGGCGGGGGTCCACTGGTGGATTTTGTTCTCTCTGTCAGGCCACGGTGTTCTGATTGTCTCGTTGTTGATCAGCCTGTACCTGTTTGCAATCTTCCGTGGCGTCAGCGGCAGTCAGAAAGTAGAGTCGGAGCACCCGCTGACCAGCGCCGGCTACTACACGGTTTTTTATGTTACGGCGCCTGCTCTGGGCGGTCTTGCCGGCTGCCTCGGTATGATGGGAGTGGTGGGAAGTGTGAGCCAGTTTCTGCTGGGGGTGGCTTTGGGGACTTTGAGCGCTACGTTTTTTGTGTGGGTCATCGTTGATCCGGTAACCGGGCTGCTTGAGACGATGCTGCACCCCGGAAGCCGGCGGAACCGTGCCGACCGGCTGGCAAGGTTGAAGGCGGAACGCGAAGAGCAGCAGGAGGGTCGAGAGCGTTTTTTAGCGGATGTGCTGGAGAGGGAGGAAGGCAATTTGCACCGCTGGCGACAGGCGCTTAAGCCGGAGGCGGAGAAGCTGGCAGGGCTTTTGACGAGTGAAGGAGTGGAATTTGAACGGGCCGAGCGAGAAGCGGTCGACGTGGGGGTAAGCGCCTGGCAGATCGGGGGTCTGGGCTGTATGCGAGAGCTGCGCAAGATGACGACGGTGATATGCCGTAAGAGGAGTCCCGGCGGCACATTTGTGGACTATATACCTTTCTGGTGGGATGGGATCGGGACCTGGCAGAGTCCCGGGCTCCGCGAGGTGGCCGGCGCCTGATATTCCGAAAGGCAAGCAATACATTAGCGACAAGGAGAGAGGGTGATGACTGAGAGGAGGCATGTGGTGAGGGTGGTTCTGGCGGCGATTCTCGTGATGTCGACGTCGGCGGTCGGCGAGATAATATACGTAGATTCAAGAAGTGTGTACGATCCGGGCAGCGGTAGTGAGGCGGAGCCGTTCTTGAGGATTCAGGATGCGCTCAGCGCGGCGGCTGGGGGCGATATAGTCGAGATACGGCCCGGGACCTACACCGGGGCGGGCAATCACGACCTGGACACGGGGGGCAAGAGTGTGACGATACGCAGCATCGACGGGGCCGATCAGGCAGTCGTGACGAACACCGTTGTTGATGCCGGCGGCGCCGGACGCGTGTTCTGCTTCCAAAGCGGCGAGGACGCCAACTGCACGGTGCTCGGCTTGACCATGCAGAACGGGAGCAGCGGCTTCGGCGGCGGGCTGCTCTGCCGCGAGAGCAGCCCGACGTTCATTAACTGTGTCATTCAGGACAACTCGGCGATAGCCTACGGCGGGGGGGTGTTCTGCTGGACCAGCGATGCCAAGTTCATTCGGTGCACCGTGCGCGGCAACTGCTCCGATGCGGGCGGCGGCATCGAGTGCTGGTCGGGAGAGCCTGAGATAGTGAACTGCCTGATCTACAGGAACGTGGCGACCGGAGGTGACGCCGGCGGCGGGGGGGTAGATTGCTACGATTCGGGCAACGCCATATTGCGAAACTGCACGGTTGCGGGAAACTCGGCCCCGGCGGGCGCCGGCGGCGGATTGCTGTGTGTCGGCAGCAGTGCAACGGTTGACAATTGTATCTTCTGGGCCAACAACGCGGGCCAGGGCTCACAGCTCGGCGTGCCGTCGTGGTTTGGGATACCCGCCGCTGTTGCGGTGAGCTACAGTGATCTGCAGGGCGGTCTGCCCGCGGTCCTGGTTGGGCCGAAAAGTGCCGTGAGCTGGGGCATCGGAAATATTGATTCGGCCCCTCGTTTTGCCGCATTTGACCCGAACGGAGAGGCTTGCGACTGGGACTTTCACCTGCAGAGTGTTTACGGATGCTGGGACCCGAATTCCTGCCGGTGGGTGGCGGACGGCAACAGGAGCCCTTGCATTGACGCGGGAGACCCTAATTCGGACTGGACGGGCGAGGTCTGGCCCAACGGCAAACGGATAAACGCCGGAGCGTACGGGGGAACGGCCGAGGCGAGCCTCAGCGGGAACGCGGGCGATTTCGACATGAACGGATGGGTTGACTTCGAGGATTTCTGTGAGATGGCGAATAGCTGGCGGAGCAAAGAGAATGTGGTCGAGGATTTGAACGGCGACGGGGTGGTCGGTCCGGCCGACCTTGGCCTGTTCGCGGGCAACTGGCTTTGGCGCCGCGAGTAGAAGTTTCTTATCCGGTAACCAAAAAAGGGCGAAGCCGGGTGACTTCGCCCTTTATAGCTATAATCCATTACAGCCGGTTATCACTCCTGCCTCACAGTGTTCTTCTGTTTCTAAGCCAGCCGACCAGTCCGACGCCGATTCCGCCGAGCAAGAAAGCGCCCGGGGCGGGAATGGGCTGTGTGACGACACGAATCCAGTCGCCCGGTTCTGTAACGTACATGCCTACGCCGATCGAAAGCGTGTTGCCGCTTATAGCGTAGCCGTCGTTGGACGGTCCGGGACCGGAGTTGCCCTCCAGGCCGCGCGCGCTGAACGGCGCCGCCGGATAAATAGTACCCGGCGCACCGAGGATAGGGGAGCTGGCGACCTCAAGGGAGCCGTTTGTGTCGGACATAACTCCGAGTATGGCCCCGTCGAAGGTCCATTGTACGTTGAAGTGGCTGTTGGCTTGAGTGTTATTTCCGGGTCCCGTGTTGAGAAAGATCATGTGACTGTCGACCAGAGTGCCTGCGGGTATGATCCCGCCGCCATCGATGGAGATATTTGCCGGCAGTATCACACGCTGCCGCTCGTTGAATCCTTCCATCCCGGTGTTATACGCCGCATCGTCTCTAACGTCAGGAGGGGCGGTAATAATCGCCGGCGGTGAGCCGAGCGCACTGTTAGGCCCGGAAACGCTTATTATATTCGCATTAGCCTGTCCCGCGATGACCAGCAGCACGGATAATGCGCCCAAAAGCAAAAAGCCTCTTTTCATTTCTGTCCTCCTGAAATGGCCGTGAGGACTCAAAGAAAGGGCAGCGACAGCCTCTCGCTGCCCTTTTCAGCTTTTCCTGCAAAGTCTTATTCAACTTGAAAACTCACTTTGCACCATTGCATGTTACAGAGTTCTTCTTCGTCTGAACCAGCCAACAAGGGCCACACCGACACCACCCAGCAGAATCGCGCTGGGCGCTGGAATGAGGACGAATCCCTCACTCCATTCGCCGTCGGGCCCTATATTCTGGACGTGGAGGCCCACGCGCAGGTCGGTCAGAGTGTTCAAAGCCGTAATCGTATCGTAATACGTCTTTCCGCCGACCAGGCTAAGAACAATCTCCACGGACTCACCGGGATCCACCCCATTCTTAGAGGGCGGCGGTACGCTGCTTGCGTTGAGGTCGGAGTCAAACGGGGGCGTCAATGTTCCGCCCCCCGGAAGATCAATAGGTGATCCTCCGGGCTCGAAATCGACCTGGTGCGCAGGATCGGGGTCATCTATAACGGCAAATATGCTGTCCAACAACGTGTCGGACGCATCATCGAAGTAGATGTCCGCGATCGTGGAACGGTAGAGACCCAAAGACTGATTGGTCCAGGTGTTTCGGAACAAGAAGCTGACCTGGTTCTTTCCCGTTGCCGGGTCATAACCGAAGTCAGAGACCGTTACGGACAACTGTGGGGCGACCTGCGCGGCCGCATTCAATACTGCCGGCGAGTCACCGGCCTCAACAATGTGCCTGAAGTTGTACGTAGCGTTCCCAAGTGCAGCCCGGCCTGACAGAAGCAAGATCACTGCAACTAACCAAAATGGTAGTTTCAATAGTCTCATGGTATTCACCTCTTAAACGTCAAGGAGGTGGGAAGAGGCGCCATCTGTCGATGAAGCCCTTCCAACATCACATCTACAGTGTTCTTCTTCTTCTAAGCCAGCCCACGAGACCAGCGCCCATGCCGGCCAGAAGGACGGCGCCAGGAGCGGGAACAGGGTTGACCGACTCGACCATCACCACGAAGTCTGTGAAATCAGCGTCGGTGACCGATTTGTCGAGGTCTTCGAAAGCCAACACCCACTCGTTGTTCGTCCACAGACCGGGCAGCGAACCGGGCAACTGCACGGTATCGACATTCTTGCCCTGGTACGCCAGCATGTGGTCGAACCCGTCGGGATTCAAGCTTGTGTCACTATACCACAGGCTCTGACCCCCGACCGTTGCGTCCAGGTAGTATCCGAAGCTGTTCGCGGCAAAATCGACACCCGTATCCACGAAGTTTACGGAGACACTTCCGTCTGCTGCGATGGATAGTGCGGCTTTTGCGCCGGCTCCGGCTGCGCCGTTGAAGATTTGCACTGTGCTTGCCGGATTGGTCGCATCATAAACACCGAACGTGTTGGTGTTCGCAAGATTGGCCAATTCGATAATCAGGGTTGCGGCGGACGTGCCTGTCCCTGTGATGGACCAGTATGAATCCATCGAATCGGAAAGGTCGTCCGTATATACGTTTACGCTGCTGCTGCCTGCGACGGGCGCGACCGTAATATTGTCCAGAACGCCCTGTAGCCCCGGGGTAACGATTGGATTCGCCATCGCCGTTCCGGCTGCAAGCATCACGCACGCTACAGTCATTATCAGTAATCGTCTCATTCTATTCTACCTCCTCGTAGAACTGTCTTTGATATCACTCTCAATTACAAACAATCCGTTATTTCTCCTTGTACAATCCATTATTGCTTAGAATACCTTGTGCTTTCGCAGCCAGCCGACAAGACCCAGCCCGACGGCGCCGAGCACGCACGCGCCGGGAGCCGGGATGCAGATCAGCATGTCCTGAGCAAGGCTCCCGTTCGAATCGTAGAGGTTCAGGACAGCCACGGGATATTGTCCGTTGTTGTCGGTCATGGCTTCATTTATGTTAAGCGTATTGGGGTTGTCGAGCTTATTGACAACCGCATTCCTAAAGGTGTTTCCCGGGCCGGGGTCCCCGGCCTCGCCTTCAAGCCACCAGATTGTATTCTGGAGTGCGCCGGCCGAAGCGCTACGGCCGATTGTGTGGTCGTAGTCATACTGGGCCAGTGCACCTGTCTGGAACTGATGGTACAACCATGCCGCTCCAACTGAAAGGGGGTCACCCTGCGGGCCGAGGCCTCCATTCACCGCCTTGTCACTGAGTACGGCGTTGTATGTGGGGCCCAACGAGACGGTCTCACCGGTTTCCAGGCAAAATGACTGGAAGGCACTACCGATCCTGGCGTTGGCGTGGTACAGCTTCAGGTACCCGGCCAATTCCGCGGAGGGGGTGATTGTGAACTCGCCGCCGTTGCCGCTGAAATGCCCGTTCGTGCGTGTTAACACGACGGTTGGGGCGGCAAGAACGGTGGCGCTTACCATCGTTGTCAGTACGCCTGTAAGAATTAGAGTTTTCATTTTTGGTCTCCCTATATCGTTGCCTCACGTGCCGTAAGGGAAGACACAAAACAGGTTCAAATCCGCTTTCTCAAAGGGCCTTGCGCGCATCGACCCTTCTCGTGAAGCACGGTTGGATGTTCTTCAGGCAGGCTGAGGGGGACCTCGGGCCAGGTAGTGAAGTGCAAATGCGGTGAAGAAACAAACGAGCCGCCCGGCCGAATACGCCGAACACGTGCTCGTGGGATCCTGGCTTGATAAAAGATGGATCACTGCTTGTTGGGGTGCTTCGGACCCGGCCTGATCTTGCGCAGGCGCACACTTATAAACGGATACGGTGACGCTCGGCTCGGTTCGCTTTGACACAGGCGACGCCGGGGGCGAGACCCGACCCGGGCCGACGGGTATTCCGGCCAGATGATGAAGAAGCCCTATGTATTGCGTACCTTCCAGGTCGGCACGGGCACGAATGTTGCCCATGTCGTCGGACGCGGGAACATCCGCGCGGCATGGCTCGTGGATTTGTCGTTTGACCCTTAGTCGCGAAACAACCTCCGGCACGGCCGACAGCCCCGCGTGACCCAGGCCCAACATCCCGGCCGCGGCGGCCAGCCAAAATCGACGGTCTCGGACCAGTGACACGCAGACAAAGCCGGTCACAACCATTAACAGCGCGCCCGGAACCGCGGGCAGTGACTGTGCGGTACTGCCGGGGCGTGCAGCGGCCGCAGGAGGGCGCAGAAACTCTCTGGCCAGGTGACTGAGCGCGGATTGGTGCATTTGCGCGAGGTCGCCGCCGACGTCGATTGTTGCGGTCGCCTTGCCGGGGCGCGGGCCCGCGTTGACGACGGCGCGGCAGGGCGAGACCGTAGGCGCGGCGTTGGCGAGCGAAGCGGCGAATGTCACGACGAACACGAACAAAAGTCGTGCGCGTTTTGCAGTCAGCTCGTTGTCTCCGTTCAAGCACACTGGTCAATCACTCCTGGTTCGGGCTTGTCCGCCCAATGGCGCCGGCATCTCCGCCGTGTGGTCCACCCACCTCCGGGCAAGGGACAAAACAACATTTACGTTGCCGGGCTTTTTAGCCGGGCCGCAACATGACACCGCAGGGTCCTTTTCTGGATCGCCGCAGCACAGTGGCCGATGGTAACAGAATCGGGCAGTCTGTAAATCAGGGCAAAAACTTGTTTTGCCATCCGGCAAAGTCCCTATAGATGCGTAAGGGATTTGCCCGGGTCCGCTCGCCACGAGGTCCAAGGCCCGTGTGCGCGCCGCACAAGCGGCGTGGAACGACGAAAGTAGACACGTGTGCGACTCTCGCCGGGGCACCGCTGTGTGCGCGGCCCTCACCCGCGTCACTGCGGCGAGTGACCATAATGGTACCAGCTCTTGCCTGTTTCCGCCTGATAGCATTGCCCGCCTCCTTACGGAACACTCTCTTACCAAGCATGAACTTTTGTAACCACCCTCCAGCCACTTTGTGGGGATGGCCCCCTCGGTTCAATGTCAGTCAACGTGGACCATTATCGCGCAGCCGCCCCTTCTGTGTCAAGAAAAAGTTCAAAAAAATGTGAGAGGACCGGAAATCTGTGAAAAACCGCGTTTTTTTGGGACCGACAGTGCGAAAATTATTGAGTGTGGAGCCACAGAGAGTTTTCAGGGGCCCGGCGCAATGCCCCGCCTGTCAGCCGTCTCTGGGCATTCGACTGTTGTCTCCGAGAACCGCTCGTGATGACGTGTCCACGGAGACAAGGCCGCCTTCCCGTGTAGGGCCAAATAAAAAAGGGCCAGGTCGGTTGAAGTTGGCCCTTTTTGTAGAACTCGATTGTAGTTAGTAATTCTATATGGTTCTTCGTCTCCGCAGCCATCCGACAAGACCTATGCCCATGCTGCCAAGCAACAGCGCGCCCGGAGCCGGGGTCCTGAAGGTGGAGTCATGTGAGCTTGGCCCAAGACCCCACGTGCCCTCCATCGTCTGTGTCCCTTCTTCCGAGACATCGAAGCCAAACACGTCAAAATGGACACGGGTGAATCCGGTGATGGATACAGAGAAGGTTTTCTCCTCGCCGTTGCTGCCAGGATCAAGGGCGGTGCTTCCGCCGCCGTCGGCATTGTAGTTATGCACTGGGCCGAGGCTGTCGAAGTCACCTATCCCGTAAATGAGGAAATTGGAAGCATCGGCCTGAAAAGGATAGTGGTTGCTGTTGAGCCTCTTGCTATCGGGCAGGAAAGACTTGTCCGTATAGCCGGTATAGCCGCTGATGTCATCCAGCAATGCTATATCGGCGTCGGCGTTGGGGTTGTAGTAACCGGTTGGTGGAAATGCCACACTGGTGGTTAGCAGAGTGGCGCCGTCGCCGCCGGTAATCGAAATCGTGCCTGTTTCTTCTTCGGGCACCGAGAGTGCGAGAGTGACCTGCGTCAGGTTCTCTGTCTTGGGCCCGTAGGCGCCTACGACAATCAGGCTGAACGGGTTGTCCTGTGTAAACCACGTATCGTGATCTTCTCCGCTGTCGCCTGCGATCCCACCGTCAATGTAGGCTTGAAATGTCGGCACAGCGGAAGCGTCTTGGCTCAATAGCAGCGAAATAGCGAGAAGAAACCAAAGGTAAAGACATCTGTGTAACAGTTTTCTCATGAACTCTCCTTTCTGGTCGGGTCGAGAGCAGGGCCTTAGCCCGGCCCTCTACCCAACACATTGTCAGAGCGTCTTGACTTACAATTCTAAAGTGCCCTGCGTCGCCGCAGCCATCCAACGAGACCTGCTCCAATACTTGCGAGCATAACAGCGCCCGGAGCGGGAATAAGCAGCGCTTCCTGCATATCGTCCGCGTCGATGCGGCCGGTGTCCCAGCCGCTCGGCGCCCCGAATCTCCAGGCCGATCCCGTCCAGGTGATCCAGTTGTCGTCGGCGGAATTGAGCGTCTCTCCGTCGTATCCCTGGATAAGCAACGTAAACGAGTTGCTTTTGGGGTCGGGAAAGACCAGGTCGAAATACAACCTGCCTACCACGCGCGGGCCGTCCGCCAGGGCTATAGTCCCGTCGTTGTAGGTCTCCGCCCAGCCGCTTGGACTGAAGTTCCTGATGGCCGGGACGTTGAGCACATCCGGCGCGACCATTGTCATCTGGACGTGGTCGGTCGCTGCAGCCTCGCTGTAGAACCTCTGGGCCCAGCTATTGCTCTCGAACGGCTCACCAACCGGCGTGATATTGCCTAAGGCGCTGCCTGCGGTGAGCAGTAGGACCGTCACTGCTGAGGATATCATTAGTCTCTTTGTCATCATGTCTCTCCTGATAAATGACTTAGCACTTCCGTGTTACAGAGTCCTACGTTTTCTCAGCCAGCCGACAAGTCCGGCACCGAGGCTGCCGAGAAGAATGGCGCCCGGAGCGGGGATTTGTCTGGTGTAGTCCTGATACCTTGTGTGCGTCAGGGCGTCGAGGTTGGCCATAGCGACCAGGCTGCCGGAGGCAAGTGCGTTAAGCATTGCCTGTGCGCCCGGATCGGTACTGGTGATCCGGAAGCCGCCAGAGGCGACGCTGTAGTCCAGGTCCACGAGGCAGTCCCAGATCGCCACCTGCAAAGCGGCGGCCTGTGTCTTGCCCATGGTGGGGCTGTAGTAAGCGGCCCACAGCTTCCTTATTGCGGTCGCCTTGGGAGCCCCCATGGGTCCGAGCGTGGGGTCCGGAGCCATGTCGAGGCTGACCTCAGTGTAAACCACAGGACTGGTGGTTGTATTATCCTGCAGGTCAACGCAGAAGGAGTCAGTGGACACGCCGTTAACTTTTAGCTTGTAGATACCGGCGTACACTCCACCCGTGTGCCATGTCCCGGCTATGTTGACCGCTTGGCCATAGACGCCGGTGTACTGCACGGTCGGGCCGGCACTTGCCGTACCTGCCAGCAAAAGACACAGTGCCATTAGAAACAGCACCTGTTTCATAATGTACCTCCTCTCTTAATTTGAGTCAAAATACTCCTCGCGGTTTCGTTTTGGTTGCTTCTTACAGCGTTCTGCGTTTTCTCAGCCAGCCGACAAGCCCGACACCGAGGCTGCCCAGCAGGACTGCTCCGGGTGCGGGAATCGGATTGACTGACTCAACCATGACCACGAAATCCGTGAAGTCCATATCAGACCCATAGGGAGGAACCGGAGCGGTTCTAAGGTCTTCAAAGGCCAGAATCCACTCATTGTTGCTCCAGAGACCGGGCAGCGAACCGGGCAGTTGCACGGTATCGACGTTCTTGCCCTGGTACGCCAGCATGTGATCGAAGTTGTCAACATTCAGGCTTGTGTCGCTGTACCAGATGCTCTGGGGATCTTGATTCCCCGCCGTCGCATCCAGGTAGTACCCAAACCGGTTTGCCGCAAAATCGATGCCGGTGTCCACGAAATTCAGGGAGACGCTGCCGTCTGCTGCTATGGACAGTGCGGCCTTCGCGCCGGCGCCGGCTGCGCCGTTGAAAATCTGGACCTTGCTTGCCGGATTGGTGGCATCATACACGCCAAAGGTGTTGGTGTTTGAAAAGCCGGCCAGCTCTATGATCAGAGTTGCCGCGGACGTGCCTGTGCCTGTGATGGACCAGTATGAATCCATCGCATCGGGAAGGTCGTCCGTATACACGTTAACGCTGCTGCTGCCCGCAACGGGCGCAATCGTAATATTGTCCAAGACACCCTGTAATCCCGGGGTTACGATCGGGTTAGCCATCGCCGTCCCGGATACAAGCACTAAGCTTACAATAATCAATGCAAATAGTCGTCTCATTATTCTACCTCCTGCTAAAGGAACTTGCTTCTTCTATACGGTTGAGATACTCCGTGTTTGTACTTCTGACAATCCTTTTGCCTGTTACAGTCGTTTCATTTTCTAAAGCCGGCCGACAAGGAATGTGCCGATGCTGCCCCACAGGATTGCTCCGGGTGCGGGAATGCGGCTTGAGCATACCCTGCGCCTGATCGCCGTTGGGGTTGTGGAGGTCGGGAACAGAGACGGGATGTTGCCCGCTGTTGTTCTTCGGGACCTCATTCACGTTGAGCATTTTCCTGCATGGATGGTATGAACCGGGGTCGCCGGATTCACCTTCGAGCCGCGAGCGTGTGTGCTCAAGTGCGGGCTCGCCGATTTCCGGGCAGAACGGCTGCAATGCATTGCCGAAACTGGCTCCGGCGTCATACGGTTTGAGATATGCGCTCAAGTGCGCGTTGGTGCACGTGACCAGAGTCGTCGGTGCAGACACGCACTCAGCTCTCGTTGCCGTTGGAACGCCTATATGGTTTAACTTGTTCTTCATGTCGTTATTCTGTGTTGTTTTTTCCGAAGCCGGAAACAATAAATACGGTACGAATCAACCTGCAATTTGAAAGGGCCTTGCGCGCATCGACCCTTAGCATAACGCAAGGTTTAGCAATCCTGGGGCCGGATAGGGGGACCGCGCGCCATGCTGCTAAAGATGAATGCGGGACAAAAACAAGCATGCTTTTCACTGTCAGTCAGCCGAATGGCCGCCTGTATAAAGTGCCGTGACGATGTGATTATTGCAGAGGCAGATTGTCGGCTCCGGCGCACTTTCCTCAAGCAGACCGTATCTTCCGACAACTCGCAAAGATCGCGGCCCTTGATTGCGTGGGTCCCGGGCCGTTCTGTCGACGCTCCCGATGCGTTCTTTGGTATGCCGCCCAGATGATGCAGCAGACCTATGTATTGTGAGCCTTCGAGATCGCTGCGCACGCGGTCGATGCCGTCCAACGTGTATATGCGAGAGAGCTTCGGGCCGCCGTCCCCTTGAATTTGCTTTTTGCTGCGCAAATGTGCAGCCAGTTGCGGAAGAATGGACAGTCCTGTCTGGCCCAATGATAACAGGCAGGTCGCAATCGCCAGCCATATCTTGCGATCCCTTATGAAGGACACACAGAAGAATCCCGCCACGACCATCAAGATGGCTCCGGGGACCGCCGGCAGGGCCTTGGCGGCTGGGATTGCGGAGATTGTCGATTCCGGAGCGGATGTCGGCGGCCTCAAGAGTTCGGCGCCGATGCCCGCCAGGCAACGGCTGGAATTCTCGCCGGGCCCCCACAACTGCGGAAGTGACTCGCTCTGAAGGGCCGTATCCGCAGACGAATCACCGGCCTCAAGGTGACAGGCGCTGTCGCATAGGGTGGGCCCGGCAACAGCGGATGTCAGCACAAGCAGCGGCAACACTGCGAACAAAAACCAGTAGTTGTTTCTTGAGACAATCACCCTCGGTTCGTCTCCTCAGCCCGAACGCGCTTCCACCGGATATACTCTGCGCACTTCGGGTATTCTCTACCCAGGATAGGCTTCCTCCATGTGGGCCTTCCACGTTCCGCACACTATACCATTTCTGCTGGTTAATGTCAAGAGAAAAACCCGCCTTATGCCCCCGATTGTGCCAACGCCGGCGCGGCCCTCGCCAGGCGAGCCGAGAATTGAATCCGTGACTTAGACCCAATCACGATCACGCTTGGCGAGTGTTGTATGAACAAACCTGACGCAGCCGCCTTGATATACCACTTTTGGGTTAATCCAAAAGTGGTATATCAAGGGTTGCGACGACGTAAGCTGTTGATTGGCGGTTACTTATGACAAATGGTCGGTAATACCGCGAGGGTGCTCGTTTTCGGGCACGAACTGCCGAAAACTCGCGAATTGAAGTGTAGTATATGGGGGAATTGTTGAGAAGTGGGGGGCAGCAGGCCTGCTGGAGTGCCTGCGAGAATCGCCGGCACGATCATCAAGGCGTGCGGCAATGATCGGGCCGGCGGTGGTTGGAGAATTTTCTGGGTGTGAACCGCTCTATTCAGGCGGCCCGGCTTGGTCTGTACTGCGAACTCAGACGGATGTCGCTGGTTTGTATTGGCTTTGCATATCTTTCGCTTCGGTCACGAATCTCAGCAGCATGGCGATCTTGCTCTCAACCTGCGCCTTTCGGTATATGTTCCTTACGTGAGTTTTGACCGTACCGGGTCTTATACGCAGATAATTGGCAATCTTGCCGTTTCTCAGGCCCTGGCAGATGAGTTCGGCTATCTGGCGCTCACGCGGGGTGAGCTTGTACCGGCTCTGCAGGTATAGCCACTGTCTCTTGTTCAGAAGTCCCGCGTCGGCGCCGCAACCAGTGTGGTCACGCTTGGTTTGCGGGTCGATGGATCGTTTTCCTGGCATTTGTTGCATGTTCAGCCTTCCCGTGATAACTCCTCAAGCAGCAGCCTTGCCTCCGTCACGTCCTTTGCGGACAGCCCACCAGTTTCTCCCTCAAGCTGACTTTGCAGGTCCAAGGCGTTGCGCAAATGTTCTCGGGCTTCCTTTTTCTGCCCCGCAGCGGCGAGGGCTCTTGCCAGATGGAAATGAGAGCCCGCTTTTCCCGGGGCCTCCATCGCATAGAGCTTGATACAAGTGTTGAAGTCCTCTATTGCCTTGTCGAGCTCACCGAGACGGTAGTAAACGACCCCCCGAGTGTCGATCACGTCTACGTAGCCGGGCGCAATCTGCAGCGCTCTCTCACTGAGAGCCAGTGCCTCCTTGTATTTGCCCTGCTCCTCACACACTATCCACGCGAGATTGTTTATGGTTATTACGTCATCGGGCTGGATCGTAAGCGCCTTTTCGTACAATGCAGCAGCCTCTTTGACTCGTCCGGTGGTTTGAAGGAGTATGCCGAGAATCTTCATTGCCTCGACGCAACCGCTGTCATTCTCAAGAACCATTCGGAGGATGCCCTCGGAGGTCTTCTTGGCCTCGTCGGCCGTGTCTTCCATAATAATGGCGGCGATGGTCACAGGAGTCTTAGTGTCTTCCGGGTGTATTTGGCACCATTGAGAGGTTTTCTGCGCAACCACATCCCAAAGAGCATCATCTCTAAGCAAAGACACTTCTGTCAGCAGCGGTCCGGGGTCGTTTGGATCGGACCGACGCAGCGAGTCGAGCTCCTTTTGAGCATCGGCCTTCTTGCCCTCCTTATGAAGCGCGATCGCGAGAGCCAGCTTGCATCTGCGACGATCGGGCTCAGCACAGACAGCCAATTGCTGACTGAGCAGCGCAACGGCCTTGGCCGGGTCACCGGCCCTTATATAGACGTCTGCAAGCAGTACGCCTGTTTCGACATCTTTTGGGTCACGGTCGTACAACTGCTTGAGTGTGGGAATTGCCAGAATGGGCGAGCGAGCCGCCTCGGCCTGCCCTTTCAGCATCAGCAGGGCCCTGTCGTCGGGTTTATGCACGAGGCCTCTCATCGCGGTGTCCAGGGCCTTTGCGGCCTGCCCTTGTCTCAGAAGCATGGCTCCCAGAAGCGCCCAGGCATCGCTTACCTTGGGCTGGTCGGTGGTTATCCGCTCAAGGGTTTGCCTGGCGGATTCGATGGACGCCGGGGTCTGCTCGTCAAGCAGAGAGCGCACTTTGAGCAACTGCAGCTCGCCGTCCTGTGGGTTTGAAGCCAGAGCTTTGTCAAGAATCGCTTTGGCCCGGGCGGCCTTCTTCGAATCGCCCGATTCCGACAGCATCGAAAAGGCAAGTTTCTGGATCTGGATATTATCAGGCTCCAGGGCAAGCGCCCGTTCTATGCCGGCCTCAGCCTTGTCGGGGTCACCGATGGAGTTATAGAACCGGCTTTGCGCCAGCCAGACTTGAACATTATTCGGCTCCATAGCGGTGGCTCGCTCGACATCCTCCGTTGCCTTGTCGGGCTGGCCAATCTCATTGTATGCTTGCGCCCTGAGAATGCAAGCCGATGCGTTGCCAAGCTCGCTCACTATCCTGTCGCAGATTTTTATGGCCTCCTCGCCTTTGTCCTGCCGGATATTGAGGCTGATTCGCGCAGCCATTACCCCCAGCGAATTGGGATCCTGTGTTTCGAGCGTGTCGAGCAGGTCGGCCGCCTCTGCAAAGTTCTCCTGCCGTATTCTCAGTCGTGCCAGTGCAAGCCTTGAGCCGCTGTCGTTGGGGTCGCTAACCAGAAAATCCTGCAGAATGTTCGAGGCCAAATCCAGACGGTCTTGAAGAAGATAATTTTGAAGTTGTAGAAGCTGAAGCTGCGGATCATTGAGGTTCTCACGTGATGCGCGGCTTAGAATCTGCTCGGCCTCGTCATTTTCTCCTGCCCTGTACAATGCGGCGACTGTCAGAGTGATAATGCTGACTTCCTGGGGCGCCCTGTTCAACGTCTCGCGATAGCTCGCAAGTGCTTTTTGCACCTGCCCGCCCTTCTCGTAAGTTGCAGCCAACAACATGCGGCTTACCAGGTCGTCCGGGTTTGCCAGCAGGTTCTCCTGCAAAAGAGAGATACACCGGGACCGGCGGTTCTTGAAGTCCTCGGAGTTGTACCAGAGTCTCGCTTGCTCATACCGCCACTGCCGCCCGTTCTCACCCTCAAGCAGCTTGATTTGATCCACCAGGCCCTGAGCCTTTTTCGGGTCTTTGATAACGGACTCGCACCGCAGAAGCCCTGCCATGATAGGTATATCTTCGGGCAGTTCTTCAGCGAGCTGGCTAAGCAGCGGGTACGCCCGCTCGCTGCGATCCCAGCTAAGAGTGTAAAACTGCATCAGCAGCAGCGCCAGCTCACGGCGTGAGGCCGGTCGTTCAATGCGCGCTATGGCTTCCTTGAGCACCCTTTCGGATTCGTCCGTATTGCCCTGCTCGTCCAGCAAAAGCGCCAGCAACTTTGCAGGTTCGACCTCCTGAGGAAATTCCTCCATCGTTCTTGCCAGCAGTGATATCGTCTGGTCCACCTTCTCCTGTGCGTAGAGAAGACGGGCCTCGGCCAAGGCAATTCTAACATCGGGCTGGTTATCCTGCTTCATTAGATCGAGCAGACTCTGGGCTTCGGCGAGTTTGCCCCGCTCCAGAAGAGCCCGGAACTTTAAAAGCCTGATGTGAAGGGCGCCGCCGGAGGCTTTTTCGAGAGCCGACAACTGTTCTTCTACATCATCCCAGGCTCGCGTCTGCGCGGCGTCCGGGTCGGCAGCAAGACGCACGACCTGGGCATTGAGAACGAGCAGAGCGGCCTCTGAGTTGGTCGGTGAAAGCTGCAGAGCCCTGTGTGCGTGCTTGGAAGCCTCGATCCAGTTACCCGCCAGGACCAGCTCTCTGGCCAGGGCCACGTGTCCGTCAACGGAGTCCGGATACTCGGCAACGAGCGTGCGCAAATGTCTCAGCGCCGCTTGCCTGTCGCCCAAGAGAGAAAAGTTGGATGCAAGGGACAATCTGACGCGCGGTGACTTGTAGCCCAGCTCTACCGCCTGCTGCCAGTACTTGAGGGCCTCTCTGACCTGTCCTTTCTCGCCCTCCAACATGCCTCGCAGAAATGCGACGATCTCTGGTGAGATATCTTTCTGATACAATCTTGACAGACAGTCTTCGGCGAGGTCGAACCGTCCGCCCCTTATAAACAGCTCCGTCGCTGAGGGCATGAAGTCCCAGGGTTGGGACACCAGCGCCTTCAAACCGTTTTCAGCAGCGGTGACCATTTTCGCTTTTGATCTCGTGACGAGCGCCAGCCTCGCCCGCGTCTGCCATAAATTCTGGTTCGTCGGGTCAGCCGCCTCAATTGCTGCGAGGTGCTTCTCGGCCCTGCCCGGAGAATTGGCGTCGACAAGGGCCTGTGCCAGACTCAGGCGGACCTGTAAGTCCGTCAGATCCAGTTTCTCCGCCTGATCAAGGTCGGCCAAGCTGTTCGGGTCGTTTCTTCTGAGGTAGAAAGCGGCCCGTACTATATAGGCTAGAGCCGAAGAAGGATTCTTCGCTATCGCTTCGTCGTATAAGCGCCGTGGTTCGGCGGGAAAATCTTCCGGCCGTGTCTCCGAAAGCCGCGCCAGCATATCATAGGCCAGTATCTGCCCGGGGTCTTTGGCTATGATGTCCTTCAAGGCCGAATTGGCTTCAGCAAATTTCCGCTGCCTGACCAGCGCGGTCGCCAGCATTCTTCTGAGCATCGGATGCTCATTGGCCTCGAGATATCTGCCGGCTATAAGCTCGGCCTCGCCGGCCATGCCCATGACCAAGTAGAGCTCGGTCAGCTGCGTCGCCGCTTGGGAGTTATTCGGCTCCACTCGCAAGACGTTTCGGTATGCCTGGAGAGCCTGCATAAGGCGGTTGCGCTTCAGAGGCCTGATATTGAGATTCGCTTCGGCATACTTGAGCAGTGTCGGGGCATCCTCACGCCGGATGCTCAGATAACGGCCTAACTGGCTTGCCGCCTCTTCCCATCTCTGCTCCTCGTATGCCTTGTTGCCCAGCAACAGCCCCCGCTCGGCTCTGGTGGTTCTCTGCCATTGTCGAAGCCCGAAAGCGGTTGCAACCAAGACAACAAGCCCTATTACCAGGACAATCGCCAATTTCCAGTTGAAATATCTGCCCGGCATTTACTAACCCTTTCCCATCTGTCTATCGTTGTTTATCCGAATTGACCAATGAATTGCCCCGCCATCTTTCTGAACGTGCGCCAGCATATCCACAAGTCAAGCCTCAGTGACAGCTCCCTGACATACCTCGTGTCGTAGTGTATCCACTCCTGAAAGTCTTTCATCGGCTCGCGCGTTCGCCAAATCTGCCAGAGGCCCGTGACGCCCGGCCGGACCGACAGCCTGGCATCGCGCCAGGATGGGCACAATCTGTTCTCCGGCTCCGGAGAAGGCCTGGGACCCACCACGCTCATCTGGCCGACCAGAACATTGAAAAACTGAGGTATCTCATCTACGTATGTTTCACGGAGGAACCTGCCCACCGCAGTGATCCTGGGGTCATCCTCCATCTTGAACTGTGGACCATCGACCTGGCTGGCGACGCGCAGCTTGTCCTGTATCTTGTCGGAGCCGACGCGCATAGTCCTGAATTTGAGGCAGTTGAAAGGCCTGCCGTGAAGGCCCTGCCTCCTGTCCTTGAAAAACACGGGACCGGAAGATGTGAGTTTTACGGCCAGCGCGACGACCGGCAGTACCGGCGCAAACAGAATCAGCACGATTGCAGCGGCCAGGCAATCGGCAATTCGTTTCAGACTGCCCGCATAGGACAGCCGCGGCCAGGTGCGAAAGTCGCTTTTAATGCGGTCCTGCCGGGCCGGCTGCAATCGAGGCTGGCCCAAACGCGTAACACTGCCGGCCCCGCATTTAAGATCATCAGGCGCCGATTGCCCCGCCGCCAGAACGCAGTTCTGCACGACCTGACGGGCCGAAATTTGAACCCGCGGGCCTATGACGGCCGAGCTAATTACGGCCTTCCGTTCGATCCTCGCCCCGTTGCAGATAATAGTCGGGCCTATTATGACTGCGTCGGGACCTATGTGGATGTCTTGTCCCAATAGCACCTTGCCGATCAACCTTGGTTTTCGCGAAACCTCGCCGGCCTCATCGGTGTCGTTCTTTTCGGCTTGATACGTGATTTGCTCGTATGCGTGTCCGTTGCAGTGAGAGCTCATGGCGGAAGAGCAGAATTCCAACAGCCCTTCGGCGCCACCGAGATCGGCCAGGTCCCCAGCGACATGGAACGCACGAACTGTCAATGCGCCGGCGCGAAGCTTGTCCGAAAGCGCCCCAAAAGACCGGGGCAAACCACCGTCGGATAGAAGTTGACCGAGCACATCCGTCCTGATGAAAAGATGGTGAGGCCAGTCTGATGGGGCCGGCGCAGGCTCTGCGGCATCCGTGTACAAACGACGGAAACCGGCGATCTTGCCCTCGGAGGTAAACCGAATCTTCTCGCGACAGGCCAATAAGCCGGGCTCAGCGCCTACCGCCACAACGGCCGAATGAGCTGAAGCCAGCAAATCTCTGAGGAGCCGACTGTCAATTCGGGTGACAAATCGACCGTTCGAAATGATAAGCCAGGGATCACGCCTGGCTTCGCCCATCAACTCGGAGCCCACAGGAATCTGCTGTCCGTATGATACGGTAAAAGGGTCTCCCTGCCTGGTTTTCAAGCCCCATTCTTCCGGGACGGCCGTGATAGTCCCGCCGCGACGACAAAACGGCAAAGCTCTGCTCAATCCGTCGAAAACAACACGGGCGAGCGGTTCTTCGGAGACGGCGAACCTCAGAATGTCCCCATTCTGGTCGCTGGCCCGCTTCTCGCTGTTTTGTATTATAATCAGATTCATGGCGCGATCAGTGATATTCTCGCTGCGATGCCGCCGGCAGGTGAGTCCTGAAAAACCGGCGTCCCTGTCCGGACGTCAAGAGAATCGTCCTACTACTGCGGGAGCCTATGAGCTGCCCGTGTTATCATGTGAGCTTGGCAACGGCAGCAGCATCTTTCGCCGGGCTCGCCTCGTGCCCTTTCTTGCTCTCGCGTAGCGCCCATAGTAGCTGTAGCCGTAATGGTAGTAACTCTGCCCGGCATCGACATTGCTCAAAACCGTGCCCAAAAGCTTTGCATTTGCCTGCGCCAGCCGTTTCTTCGCCTCTTTCAGGTCGGGAGTCTTGGTTTGCCCTGCGAAGCACGTCAGTATCACCGCGTCTCCGATTCGCGCCCACAACAGCGCGTCTGGAAAAGCCAGCATTGGAGGAGTGTCGATAATCACGTGCTCGTAGTCTCCGCTTATTGTCTCTATGAGTTGAGCCGTCTGCGGAGAGGCCAGCAGCTCGAAAGCACCGGTGCTCTTGCGAATATCGGCCCCCAGAACGTCGAGGCCCTCGGATACCGTTGTGAGAACCGCCTGAGCAGGCTGCCGGCCTGAAAGCAGGCTCTGCACGGTCAGTGAGCCCTTCGGAAGGCCCAAAAGGTGTGCGATATCCGGTTTTCTAAGGTCGCCGTCTATCAGGAGAACCTTCTTGCCCGAACGCGACATGCTCAGCGCAAGATTGATGCAGAAAGTCGTCTTGCCCTCCCTCATGCCGGGGCTCGTGACCACCAGCTTTCGGGGCATCCCGCTTCCATTGAGCAGACCCAAATTGGCACGAATGGTCTGGTAGTCACCGGTGACAAGCTCCGGCAGGCGCGCCGGTTTGACGGTTTGAGAGCTTGTCGTGGTTCCTAATACCCGGACACCGATGTGCCTGGCAACGTCTTCGGCCGTCCGAACGCTGTGATCGGCTTTGTCCCTCAGATAAGCCAAAAGCGAACCCAGCGCCAGACCACCGAAGACAAGCGCCGCGCTATACTTGACCCGCTTGTCGCGGATATAGGAAGTATCAGCGTAGTAGGCGATGGTGACTCTGCCGGGACGCTTGAGCTCCAGCTTTAGCTCTTGTATACGCCGCTCAATCTTCTCCTTGAGCTCTTTCGCCATCGCCATCTGGTCTCTGAGGTTCTGAATCATTATCTGGGTACGCCCGAGTCCGATGGTTTCAATGTCCTCCTTCGCCAGTCTCTCGCTGAGCTGTTTCTCATACGCTCGCGTTTGCTCAAGCTCGGTCTGGGCATTGAGGAGTTCCGAGCTGCCCGCTCTGGCCGCTTCTTTCGCTATCAGCTCGTCAAAGTCCTTGCCCGTCTGTTTTTTCTTGGCTTCGAAGCTCTTCTCCAGAGCGGCAAGAAGCTCTTCTTTGTGCGTGACTTCCTGGCTTCCGGCCGCATACGTCTGCCTGGCGACGATGATATCCTGCTCGAGTTGTACAATATTGGCCGTCAACGCCGCCAATGCCGGGTCTCTATTGACGTACTCTTCCCGCATCTTCAACATCTCTTGAGGCGGAATGGGCTCCGGCTCCTTCGTCTCAAGTATCTTCACGTGAGCCTCAAGGTAGATTCTCCTGGCTTCAACCTCGGTCAGGGTGGTCAGCAGCTTTGCAACGCGCTGGAGCTTCATGTCATGCCGCGGGGCAAGGTTGGCATCGCCGAATTCCTGCGCCAGCGAACTGATCTGGTCTCGTTGCGAGGCGATTTCTCTTTCGAGAACCTTACGCTCATCCTCCAGCGTGGCCAGTTCGCTGTCCCTTTCCTCGGAGAGATTCGTGCCCTCCACGGCCATGTAATTGCGGATGAAGGAATCGACGATCTGTTCGGCCTCCCGAGGTTTTGGGCTTTGCACTGTGACCTTTATCAACTGGCTTCTGCGGCTCTGGGTGGCCGAAATGACCCCATCGAGAATCGCTTGTTTCAGAGCCGCGGCGATATCGGGCTTGCCTTGTATGTTGTTGAGTGTCTGTTTCAGCCTCGCAGACAGACTGTTGGATTGGTCTTCGAAGAACGTCAGGTTCTTGTCTTTTAATTCGTCGGCCACCCTTTGAACAACATCTGTGCTGACTATCATTTCGGCCTGCGTGTTGACGAAGCTCTCGTACGCCGAAGTGCCGCCCAGGTCCTCTTTCTCCCCTGATATGATCTTTGTGAGCACCGGAGCAACCTTAATCGCTCCTGTTACGCTGTACAGAGGTTTGATGAACAGCCACACTGCCGGAATGCCGGCGCCGGCCAGCAGGATGAATACCAGCATGACAATGTACCACCGACGAAGAATCGCCCCAATCAAATGGGAGGCGCCACGAGATTCCGGCTCGCTGCTCACGACCTCTCCAATGGGCTTTTCTACGATTACCTGGTCAAGATATTTTTCGAGATTGTTCATTTTGGCGTACTCCTATTGGAGCGGCCCGGATTGCCGCGTGATTATTACCTTCTGTTGCTGCGTCGGGGGCACCGTGAGTTTCGCCAGCAGCCACAACTCGCCGACTATCGCGGCCAGGGCGAGCGGCATCATGGCGTAGCCGCCGAAGTCGTGGAATATTCCCTGCCAGTGCTGACCCTCGAGAAAAGTAAAGGCGACTGCGGTTATCGTTAGCCGTATTGTATTGCACACCAGCGCTATCGGCAGGCTCGAGGCGAGAATGAGGAGCTTTTCCCACCACGCCCTCTTGACCAGCAGGACTACGAGTCCGCTAATCACGAAGAACGCCGTGACCATTCTCAATCCATTGCATGCCTCAGCTACCGCAACGCTTGACTGGCCGATGTGGATAATATTACCTTCCCTGACCACGTCATAACCCGCAGTCTCCAGGCAGAATACCGCCGATTTCGTGGCCCAGCTCTGGAGCGGCTGGGTTATCATGCCCTGGACACGGGTGGGCCATGGCAACATTAGAAACAAAAACAGCCATATTGTAAAGACCCTTCTGAAAAGCCGCCAGCCGAGCAAGAGCAGCACGATCGCAGCCACGGCCAGAGCCAGCGACAGTCTCTCAGCGGAACCATACATGTAAAACAGGCCGAAGAACCTGAACCATTGAGCGGCCAGAAATGCAAGCACACCCCACAGAATTGATGGTCTGAGGGGGCATTTGGCCAGGGCCTTCCGCCGGGACCATAGAACGTAGGCGGCAAGAAAGGGAACCAGCAGCCCGCTTGAGTATTCGTCGCTTCTTTGCCATATAAGCCATATATCTGTGAGGGTCGGCCCGTACGACCAAAGAAGTGCCGCCAGGACGATGGCGACGCCAAGCCAGACGGCCGGGCCGCTGGGCGTCCGCACGGAATCCGGCGTTTTAGCTTTGAACCCGGCTGCTTTCGGCTCTACGGCGCCCTGCAGCCTGCCTGTCACCGTTCCTGCTGCTGCTCTCATGGTCTTTACAGTACGTCTCAAGAGCCCTGCCTGTTTGAATTCTATTGATTCATCGTCCACAACCGTTCTATCGCCTACCACTACCTCATAATCGACCAGAGACCGTCGAACTTCACAACTATCGCCGATTTTTGAGCCATCCCAAATAACGCTATTTATTATGACGCTATCCTTGCCGAGGCCGACATTACTTCCAATTACCGCCGGTCCGAGAATAACCACTCCCTGTGAGATTGATGTGTTATCTCCAATCAACACCGGCCCCGAGATTGTTGTGTCGGGGTGGATTTGGGCATTGGCCCCTATCCACGAATTTCCAGGGCCGTTCGCTTCGAGCCTCTTGAAATGTTTGTCCGGCCGCCGGTTTTCTTCCAGGTAGCGGTCGATAGCCAGCAGATATCCGTGCCGATCGCGAAAATTGCCCGCGTGTTGTGGCAACTCGGCGGCGTGAACGCTTTCGCCGGCGGCAACGATCTTGGGGATCAGGCCCTCCTTGATGTCGAAGTAGCCTTCCTCGGGAATATGCCCCAGAACTGAACGGTTACAGAGGCATATCCCGGATGCCTCCCTCAGCCTGCCGCCTTGTTTATTAAAGGGATTCAACATTACCGTCAGACTGGAACCGCCCGCAAGATGGGCTTTGAGCAGAAAGTCCACTTTGGGCAGAGATACCATGGCCGCCGGCAGTACCAGCACAACTTCGCTGGATCCGCCTCGGGCGGCATTGCGCAGGCTTCCGGCGGTCCCGGCGGGGAGTTGCTCATCTATAAACTCAAGCTCAATCCTATCGTCTACGTGAATCGATTTGGCCAGCAGCCGGCCGTCGCCATCGGAGCAAATAGAGGCCTTTGTCACGCCTTGCTCGGCCAGAGAGCATACAAGGCGCTCCAGTGCCGGCCTTCCCGCCACCGGCCAAAGAGCCGCCGGAAGCCGGGCCGCCACCGGAAATCGCCCGAAGTCGCGGCCGCCCGAAAGTATCACAACCTCGATGGAAGGGTCGCTACCCATTTAACCTGCTGTCAATATAGAAATCATTCCACCAATCATGCTCAGACAAACCGTCTAAGGGGAGTCGCCCTCAGAATCGAGGCCAGTATCGCGGACACTGCGAAAACAGTGACTATTTGCACCCATGGGTTTGCGGTCAGTTTGGATAACAGGCCGGGAGAGTATGAAACCAGCGGGTGAACAAGATAAATGCCGTACGCCAGCGGAGCCAGAGCCTGTGAGATTCTGTCCTGCCTTCCCTGCCACAGATAGGCGCCGCAAACGAGTGGAACGGCGACAGCGTACTGTACCGTCAGGTGTCTATGGCCCAGCACTTTGAGAGACAGGCATTCGGCCAATACCGCCAGAGAAATCATGGCCAAGAGGCATTGTCGAATTTGGACGTTACTTACCCGGCGACACTGACCTATGGCGAAACCCAGCGGAATTGCCGCCAGTCCGAATAACCACTGCGGAAAGGGCGGCGTTGCAGCAACCGAGGACATCAGAGTCGAACAAACCGGCAGGGCTATCACACCGGTCAGCGCCGCGGCGCCTGCCGCCACAACAAGTGGGACACTTGAGCTGTGTCGGGCTAACAGGTATATGCATACCGCGGCGAGAAAGGCGTAGGGAAGATACCATAGATGGATGTGGGTGCCAACCAGCACCGCCGGCGTACGAAACGTCGCGCTAATCGGGCTCTTTAGCACCAGGGCCTTGCCCAGTTTCAGCAAGCCGTATACGGCGGACCAGAACAGCCACGGTATAAGCAGGCGCCGCGCCCGTCTTTTGACGAAATCTCCGGGTCCGTGAAGCTCGCTGTGGGTGACGATAAGAGAGCAGAAGACCAGGAGGAAGATTATGAGTCCCGAATATCCGATGCCTCTTCCGGCCACACTCTCCGTGTGGAACCACACAATGCCAAACGCCGCAAAAATGCGCAGCCTGTCTATGTTCGCGACACGCTCGCTGCTGTAGCTGCTCTCGGTGGTCGTTGTGAGGGTAGAATTCATTTCAAATCGAGTGTGCTTTCCGCATGGCGCGTTGCGTCTTCGTTTTGATGTAGAATTTGATCCAGCTCAGGATATGGTGAATCGCTGCCGAGCTGCATATAGTCTTTGCGCTTGCCCTTTGATGGTCGTGGATCATCTGGCTGTCCGGACAAAAAAGGATGTCCCATCCCTTTTTACGGGCGAAATAACAGGCGTCAACGTCTTCAAAGTAGAGCCTGTAACGAGTGTCGAAGAGGGCGTTTCCGTTGAATGCGGACCTTCGAATACCCAGTGCTGCGCCCAACAGCCAGTCCACGCTTGAGGTTTCTTTCAGGTCCCGGTCCTGCATCAAGTGGTGGGCATTGACCCTTTTCCTACCAGGAATCGGAAGACGCCGCGACAGCACCGTACGCCACGTGTAGAAGCGCCTGGCCGAGTGTTGATGCGAGCCGTCCGGGTTCAGGAGGCAGGGGCCTACTATGGCGGCATCGGGACGCTCGGCAAGGGCCGCAACGAGCGCTTCCAGGCTGCCGGGCAGAACGATAACATCGGGGTTCAATACGAAGAAGAACTCACCGGCGGTCTGAGCGTACGCCAGATTGTGCCCGGCTCCGAAACCGGCGTTCTTTTTCAGCCGGATAAGATTTACCCGGGGGTATTTCTCTGCGACCATGTCCGCCGAGCCGTCCTGCGAGTTGTTGTCCACCACAAAAATGCGCCACGTCTCGGGCAGTCCGAGGGACTCTATCCGGGAGAGGCAGCGGTCAAGAAGGCTCTTCTGGCAGTAGCTGACTATGGAAATAGTGACGTCACTCATGATTCTCGCCGCGCTCGCTTCCCGGCCTCCACATTCTCAATAAAAGATTCGACCGTTTGCATAATCCTCTGGCCGCCTTGCTGCCTGACCGGCACGAAATCATCAACGTGCTGAAGTTTTGCGGCAAGCTCCGAGGTCTCGTAGGCGACCAGAAGAGAGCCTTCCTTCTCAAGCTGCCGGGCAGTTGCGAACTGATGGCCGTTGCTTACCTCGCCCAGGGCCTTTTGACGCGGAACGACTACAATTACCTTGTTCTGTCTTAGTGCCTGTATGATGGTGCCCATCCCCGCGTGCGAGATTACGAAGCGCGAGTCCGCTATAAACTTCTCAAACTGCTTCGGAGAGCAGAAATCGATTGTCCTCATGTTCTTCGGCTTGTAGGACCCATGGCCCGTCTGCGCGGTCACTTCGTTGGCGATAACACCCTGGCCCACGAGCTCGTCAACGGCGCGGACCAGTCGGTCAAAGCCTTTTGGCCAGTTCCCGGTGGCGACAAAAACCATCAGAGCAGCCTCCCCAGAAATTGTGCTCGCGGAAAGAATTTCAGCAGGTCCGGCCATTGCACAATAAACAGGTCCGTGAACGGGTACAACAACCTCGCCGTCAGCGTCGGACTCTCCACCCTGGCCATACTCTCTATGAATATCAGTTTTGCACCGAAAAGCTTGGCAAACAAGCAGAAGAACACGACTACTCCCGCCCCCGTGGTGATTATCACATCAGGTCGCTCGGCAAGGGCCGCGTATGCCGATACAACCACTCCGACCACCCAGGAAAGGGGATTGTGCCGGACGATATTGGGAATGGCCCGAATCCGCGTGCTCTTTTTCATCTCGTCCGCCACATCGCTCGAAAATGTGAAATAGAAGTGGTCGTACTTCTCGTAAAGAGGAGCAAGCTGGCGGGCCTGCACCATGTGTCCGCCCGGAGAGCAGGCAATGCATATTCGCAATTTACTCGGCTTGCTTTCCAACAGCTTCCACCTCCCCATATTTGCAGTCTGGAAACAATGTGCTCAGCAGCATCCGGACCTTGTGGTCCCACGTGCTCTCGGCGACCTTTGCCCTCCTTGCTGCAACCAGGGCGTTACAATTCTCCGCGAGAGCCAGCCCAACGGCCTTTGCGAATTCTTCGGGCGTACGAGCCTCATAGACAACTTCTTTGTATTTGTTAAGCTCCTTGAACGGCGTACTTACCACCGGCTTGCCCAGAGCCAAATATTCCTTCAGCTTTATCGGATTACAGGCCTCTATCCATTTGTTTCGTTTCCACGGCATGATTGCCACGTCGAAGCATTTGCCGTAGTGCGGAATCTGCTCGTAGGGCCTTTGACCCAGCATCCAGACGTTCTTTTTCTCTCTCAAAGCGTCGCACTGCGGTGACGGCTGGCCGACCAGCAAAAACGATTTGTCCGCAAGCATATCCGCCAGTTTCTCCAGAAGCGCAATGTCAGTAGTGTGCTCCGCAAAACCGCCGTAGAAGCCGATAATCGGCCCGGGGATACCGGCGATATCCGACGGCCGCATCGGGTCCTTTTCGGCCGAGGCGAATAATTCGTAATCCACACCATGATCCAGGTAAAGAGCTTTGCGGCACTGCGGGGATTCTTCTTCGTAGAGGGCGCTGCTCGCGAATACCGTCAAGTCGGCAAGCTCCTTCAGTCTCAGGTCGAATCTCTTGATGGTTTCGACATCTACGCCCGGAAATTCCTCGTACCGGTCGGTCCGCTGGTAAACGAGCCCGGCCTTTTTCGCTTTGATAGCGGGCTCACAGGCGGCAGGACAGGCGACCCAGACGAGCGGGTTGCTGATTCCGAGCCGCCGCTCGATACGTCCGATTTGGCCGGCCATAACCGCGTTGTTGAGCGACCTGGCCCACGAGACGTGGTGAACCGGCAGAGAGAACGGACTATAGACCCAGAAGCCTCCGTCGCCGAGCTTGGCGCCCTTGAATATGCTCTTGCCCTTTCTGATAAGCTTCTGAACGAACTTCCTGCCCTCCGTCACTTTGGGCTTTTGCATAACGATGGAGTTTACATAAAGCGTGGTCCAGGTCTTTGCGAACCTGCGCATCAACTGCATGTCGATGTGCCCGCGATTGTGATACCACCAATCCTCGCCGCCGAAGCAGACAACGCCGTCAAATTCTTGGTTGTGCGTCATGTCAGTCACTGTTTACGCCTAAACCCGTCGCCCCTGGCGCAGAGTCCTCTGTAACCGGAAGATATAAGTCGGGACATCCCGGCCAAATACGTCTTTAGTCTCATCTGAGAATAGTCGGTTCTTTTGACAACGTACCTGAGCAGCCATATAGGAACCCGTACCGCGAAGAAGAGCCACACCAGGACGCAGGCCGCCCGGTATTTCAGCCTGCCATGGTGCTTGTGCATGAATTGCAGGACGCTTGCCCTCAACTGCAGCGACATTTCAAGGGGGACCTGCCTGCTGCTCTGCCCGCCGAGATGAATGATCTGGGCGTCTGGTGTGAAAAGCACCTTCCAGCCGGCTTTCTTGAAACGATAGCACCAGTCAGTCTCCTCCCCGTACACGAAAAACTGCTCGTCCATCCGGCCGACCTGCTCGGTCGCTTCGCGCCGGACAAGCATGAAACAGCCGGTCACGACATCAACCTCCCGAACATTGTCTCTATCCCACCAGGTCATCTGCTCCCGCCCGAAAAACCTGCTGCGCGGCAGAAGCTTGTACAAGTAAGTGCTCGAAAGCACCATGTTCAATAGCGAGGGGAACATGAAACACGTCCGCTGCAACGTCCGGTCCCCGTTCAAAACGCGGCAGCCCACCACGGCGGCCTCCGGGTGACCCTCGGCGAAGGCGACCGCCTTGCCTATCGCCTTGTCGAGTACTATCGTATCGGAGTTCAGTAACAGGATATAGCGGCCTTTGGCCGCGGCAATGCCCTGGTTGTTGGCCGCGGCAAACCCGCGGTTCTCCGAGTTCTCTATGACAGAGACCTGCGGGAAATCCGCCTTGACCATCTCGACAGACCCATCGGTCGATGCGTTGTCTATGACGATTACCTCGACGCCCAGCTCCCCGGCCTGCTCGACCACAGACCGCAGACAGTCACGCAGAAGGCTCCTCGTGTTCCACGATACTATTATGACGGTGACGTCGGTCATGTCCTGCAAGTGCCTGATCCTCTCAGTAGCGGTGCTCGCTAAGCGCGCTTTTGTCCTCGACCTTTTCGGATGCCACGAACATGCTCTTTGCCAGGGGCGGGATCCGGCCTATGTATTTGACTTTCAGTGTTCTAAAGCCCCTTCTGGCCAGCACAAGCTTCAGGCTCTTGAGCGTGTAGAATCTCAGATGAGGAAACTCCGGGTTAAAGTGATTCTCGAAGTTGCGGAGACAGATGACTATGTTCTTGAGCCTGTTGTGCATTGGGGTGGTCAGGGCAAAGACGCCGCCCGGCTTCAATACCCTGTTGATCTCGTTTATGAAGACGTCCGTAAACCGTATGTGCTCTATTACATCGCCCGCCCAGACCATGTCAAAGAGCTTGTCTTCGAAGGGCAGACCGTTCTCACAATCCCCAATCTCAAATGTGATTTGGGGATAGTTCTCTTTTGCGCTGGTTATTAGATCCGGCACCACGTCGATGCCATAGGGCTCATGCCCCCGCAGTTTGAGCTGATTACACAAATCTCCGCTCTGGCAGCCGACGTCCAGGATTCTCATGGGCTCCTTCGAATTGAGGAATTCCAGGAACACACTTTGCCTTTGTTGTTGGATGTCTCTCATGTCAAACCTTTGCTGTCCTTGTACTCTTCGAGATGCGCCGCTTGCTTCGAGGCTTAGACTCCTTGGGTCACGGAGAATGCTCCGGTGGTTTGCAGCGCGAGCGGGCGAGGTCCTGCCTCTTTTGGTTCAGCAGTTCCGTAACAGCAAGGACTTTCATATCAGATTCCCTTGCCATCGTAATCAGCGCCCGGACAAACTCATGAACCAGTTCGCCAACGCCTTTCTCGTCGCGGTCGAAATCGTGGGCCAGTAATACGGCACCCCCGGCTTCTCTTGCGGCCGCCACGACCTGGCTCGTCGATGGTAGAACAGACCTTGTGTCTCTCGAATCGAGCGACCAGTAGACGACCGGCGCCCGCCGAATCCACAGATACGCCAAGCTGAGGAAATTCAATTTGCCGTACGGCGGACGAAACGGATAAATTCCCTTGGTGGTTTCGAGAGCGGCGTCAATCGCCTCCCAGCCACGGCGGATGTCCTTTATTGCACGAATAGGAGAAACCTTCCAGTGATTCAGATGGTCGAAGCCGTGAGAGCAAATCTCGTGGCCCTGCTCCGCCATGCGTTTGACTATTTCTTCACGGCCGCCAATGTTGCGCCCGAGAAGAAAAAAAGTCGCCTTCGCATTATTCCGGGCAAGCAGGTCGAGAATAGCGGGAGTCAATATGTTCCCGGGGCCATCGTCAAACGACAGGGCGATTGCTCTGTTGCCCCTGGCGATCTTCGCCAGGTGCGCTCGCTGGCACTTTCCGATTAGATAGGGCAGCAGATAATATGCAAACGCTATCGCCGCTATTGCGACTATTGCGTATACCGCCACTTTGTGCGCACCGATCATAACCGTCTTGTCACTGAGCCGGCAGCCCCCGGCCTCACGCACGCGCCATCCTGGCCGTGCTCGCTACATTCCGAGCCGAGTCGCCGGACCGCCCCGAAGAAACCTCGGGGGCGAAACCGATTCGCCCCTGCGCGCCAGCGCCGAGGGCGCAAAACAGGCTAATTGACCTGCAGTGTGCCGCCTACGTACCTGCAAGTCAGCTCGAAAGATATAATCAGCCCGATTTGGACGCGGTCCTGAAAACCGTTTCTGTGGTTCTCTTTGATGAACTCTCTGAACCTGTCACCGTCATAGAGAAAAGAGCTTGCCATATTGTCCGGTTCGAGCAGGGAGGCCATTTCAGCCGAGCGAAGTTTCCTTGCGACTAAGCCGGACATTCCGGTGTCGTCCGCCGAAAGCAGCGACTTGCGAAAAAGCACCTGTTTCGCCTTTTTCACTGCCTTTTTGGCAAAGTTGCAGTAATGCATTATAAGCAGGGGCCAGTCGGCCGCATTCAACGGCCTGGCCGGCAGACCGCTCACCAGCGGAACGCCGGCGTAGCCCGGGTGAGACTCCGCCAGACCAAACTTCACTATTCTTGAATTGCTCTTGAATTTCCACGGCAGACGAAACGACATGTCCACGATCTCGTTGTCGAAAAAGGGCAGCTCACAGCGGTAATAGAAGTTGTTTAGTGTGCAGCTGCGGCCTGCAAAGCGTTCCTCTCTGGCCCTCAGGTAGAAATCGTCAAGTCGCCAATAGAGGCCCTTGTCGGCGGTCGTTGCAAAGTAGCTGCCCACCGATTCTCTCAGCACGTCGCGATATCCGGCCGGAAATATCTCCGAGAATAGCTCCGGCCTTGCGCCTATGTTCGGGGTCACCTTAAGCCCGATGAGACGACCAAGTCGAACGTTCTTCGAGTGGTTCCGAACGCCTTTGTGCGAGATGTAGTAGAACCCCCTCAGTATCTCGCCGCCGAGGCCGGAAATTGAAGCGTCGCGAATGCTCCTTGTCTGCCTGTTGGATGATGGTGATGCTATCAGGCTCAGAGCATTGGTCTCGCCGTCCGTCAGCTGGTTAATCTCGCGAAGGTCTTCCAGAAACAAGCTTTCAATATCCTTCGCGGGGCTGATTATATGATGTTCGAAGGGCTCTTCTTCCCGCAGCAGTTCTGTTATGCGCACCTCCGGAGAGCCGCGCTCGCCGATCGTCCATGCGTGAAACGGCTTGCCCGAAGCTATTGCGCAGGCAAGGTTGAAACGGCTGTCCAGACCGCCGGTCAGCTCCACCGACGTCCGCCCGTCACCGGACAACCTCGCGCCCACCGACTCTCGCATTCTATCGGTCAGGGCGGCAGACGCCTGCGCGAGCGAATCGCCGTCGCAATTCTCTTCCGGGGCCGACCAATAGCCGCTCTCACGTACAGAGCCGTTCGCTATCGTGGTCCACCTCGCGCCGCCGACCTTCCGTATCTCCTTGAAAAAAGTCTCCTGTTTCATGAGGTTGCCGCTGAGGAAAAAGTCCACCAGCGACTCGGCGTCAAGATGAACCGGAATCGTCGCCGCAAGGGCAAGCGACGATGTCGATATGATATGGCACTGCCCGAGCCTGGCCATATAGATGTGCTGGATGCCCACTCGATCCGTAACAATATTCAGGCATTTTTCACGGCCGTCATAGAGGATTGCCACGAACGGCGCGTTGAGCGATGTTATCGCCGATTGGCCGTTGTCAATGTAGCCCCGAAGTATCTTCCGGCAATAGTCTGCTGAGTCTGCCGATGATTGCGCTGCGCCGGTTGGGTTGCCGACGAACGTCAACCAGCTTCCGGTCGCCTCGTCTTTCGCAAAGCCGTGCGTCTTTGCGTGCGCCAGCCACATTTTCGCGGCCCGCAGATTGGGCCCTTCAAGCAAATCGCACGAAAGCCCGTCCACCTGAGATCGCAGCTTCGAAGTCAGATTATCGAACAATGCAACATCTGCCTCGCCCAGCGGATTTTCAGTGTAGATGGCAGCAAACGCCGTCATTTGGAACCTTTCTTGTCAGCGGGATTGCCGTCGCCGGAAGGAGACTTGTTCGATTTGTCCTTGCTCTTTCTCAGGAATTCTCGCCACCACGTCTTGACTCTGGCTGCCCAGCCTGCCTTATGCGCAAGCCGTGCCAGAGCCAGCGACATACCTCGGATCGATGAGTCGAAGAGGTTTATTAGAATAGGACGCGGCCTCGGCGCAAAGATGTACAACGACGCCTCGGGCCATGACTCCGTGCCGAATCGATCCTTATAAACGCCCGCTCCGAATCCGAAGTCGAACGTTGTTACCCGAGCATTTTCCGCAAGGTCCTCGAGCACCTTTATGAAAAGCACTGTGCCAGGGCTGCAGGCGCGCAGCTCCGGATCGTAGCCGATATTATCGGGAAAATACACGCTGTGATATTGAATCCCGTATTCGAATGCACAGGCTCTCTCGCCGGCGTACAGAATATAGCCTCGCCATTGGCCTTTTCGCGCCGCTTGAAGCATTATGCTTCGGTTCAACGCCGTATCTGCGAAACCAACGCCCATTCCCGCCTTGTAGGTGCTCTCTGCTATCGCCGCGGATACCCGGACATATTGATCGACGTCCGATTCATCGCGGTAGCAGGCCACTCGCACCGGGCCGCCGCATTGTTTCTCAAGCTTCTTCGTATACCGCTTGACGTAACGTTTCCGTTGGCTCGCACCCTGGGCCCCGGACTCTTGCCCGCGCGGCCCAAGCAACGTCACCCAGTGCGGCTCTGCCTTTGCAAAGTGGCTGCGACTGAAAAATCCCGTCATCTCCCTGGCGATCCTGTACATGGCGGAATCCATCCTCAACTGATTGAACCACACCATGTCTGCCTGACCGCCGCGCAAAATGCGACTCAGGCTTTCTATCAATATGCGATACACCTCGTCGGCCGGCTCGCCGAGGATGCCGCCGTAAACCACTGTCAGGCAGCGGAGAGAAGGACTCAAGAGGGCTTTGTATCCGATCCTGCACTTGATGGTGTGTCTCTCCAGGCGCCCAACCAAAATGGCGACCGACTCTCCATTGAGCCTCAAGTGCATCACGCACGGTTCGACCCGGTCTCTTTGCGGCTCGACGACGGAAATGTACCTGTCGATATCCGCATTCGGCACGGGATAGGACTGACGCCCTTGCAAGGCCTCCCACTCCAGACGCAATGCTTCAACCTCTTCGAGCGTTTTTGCAATCGTAAGCTCATAGCCCGTGGCAATGGATCCGTCGATTAATTGTGACATCACGACACTTCCTTTGCTATCACTTTATGAATACTGTTGCGCCGAGGCGCCGAGGGCCACACTGCGAATTCGCGCTGCCGCGAGCCTGTGCTCCGGGCTGACGCATAGCGAGTTCGCCGTGCCCAAGCAGGACGCCGAGCCGACCATCCCGAGCAGACAGTAGAAGAGCGAAGACATCTGCCCGAAAATGCTGACGGACATAAACACGAACACGAGGGCCACAAGGGAGCTGCCAAGCGCCCAGCCGAATGACTTCAGCGCGGCGTCTGCCGCCGATTTCTGGAGCCGGATCAGACCCCGGAATGCGGCGAAAAAAATCAGGATAAGAGTTACGACGCCGAGTATGCCGTACTTCACGCCGGCAAGAATAAACTCGTTCGTAACGTCCGTGTGATCCATACCGAGAGCAGTGCCCCAGCCCGGGTCCTGCCCGCCGTACCCCACAAGATACCATTGTCCGAAATCTTCTATCGCGCAGTCGATAAGCTTGCATCTATGCCAAGAGCTGCCGCCAATCGGGTTGGCATAAGAGGCAATCACGTGATAAAAAGGACGATTACTTATTATAGCTACCAGGATGCACCCGACTACGAACGTGATGATCAGCGGCTTGACCAGATGCCCGCGCTTCTCAATGGCCAGCCAGAGGACGGCTACTATCACCATCATCCATGGCCCGCTCGACTCGCTGCTCAAGGCTCCGACCACAGCCGCCAAAGAAGTCGCGTACGCCAGCTTGCCCCAGTAGTTGCGCTCGTGCCGCAGCCAGTAGACCAGCGGAAGAAACGTGGCGAAGCAAATGCCGAACATTATGGGATGGGCGAAGGGTCCAACCGCCCTGTAGAGACCTGAGCGGGCTTCGGTCAATCGCAATTCCGGCTTCCAGGGACAAAACTGCGTCAGCGGTAGATATGGCTGCCAGCCCGTGAATGTCTCCACCAAACCCAGCAGGGCAAGCGGGACCACGAAGATGGCGAGCGCCTTGCAGACCCTCACACATTCGGAATGCCCGGTAACGCAGAGACGCACGGCTATATAGGTAAACCACGTGTCCAGAGAATACCCCGCCCGGTTGACGACCGTGCTCATGGACGGCTGCATGAGCAGCTCGACAGCGACATGAACCGCCACTCCAATAGTGACGAACGTATCCAGGCGCCGCCACTTGAAGGCCGACTTCAGCCTGGGATTCATAAGACACTTCACCAGCAGCAAAGCGACCACGACGCGCCCGGGGTTTATATCCGCCGTGCCGATAGGGATGGTTAGGAAAACGGGGTAGAAAAGAAGCGTGGCCAGGTATACGATCAGCCCCGTCAGCGGGCGTGAAGCCACGACCATGGTTGCGGCTGCTACTGCAACTATCAGCGTTAGTTGTTGCATGTTCCTAATCTTGAGCCGTACGTTGTTTGCAGGCTATGACCGGTCGGTTAGCGTCCGTTTTCAGGGCCGGCTGTCGGGTCCTTGCCCGCCTCTGCGACAGGGCAAAGGAATTCGTCCAGCTTTGAACCGAGTTCCTCGATGTCCTTCTCCCACCATCGTGAGTCCCGGAGCACCTTGATAGTGGCTTCCGTGAACCGGTATTTCACTACTCGACCGGGATTCCCAACGACCACGGCATAGTCGGGTACGTCTGTGGTCACCACCGTTCCGGCGCCGATTACTGCTCCATCACCGATTCTGCACACCGAAGGCAGTATGATGGCGTTGCGACCGACCCACACATCGTTGCCGATCACCAGCTCGCGGAACGGTATGGTCTGCTTATTGACATAACCGAGAGCCGTATTGAAAAAGTACGGGTGGGTCGACTTGAACTTGAGCGGATGATTACGATTCAGTATGCATACGCCTTCCGCGAAGGAGCAATACCGCCCTATGTTCGTGTGCCCGGTTATCCGCCCCAGGTCGAAACACCCTCCGTAGCTGTATAGCCCCACATCAATCCCATGATGCTCGCGGAATATCCTGCGAAGCGTCGGAGATAACATCTGGCCCCCCTCCAGCCTCGCCACGCGAGTCAATATGATGCTCCTGAGCCTCCTGCCCACCACGCCGTACAACCTGTAGAGCAAGGAGCAGAGAATATTCGGTCTACGAGCCATTTGGGTCATTGAAGATATCGAATATGTCTTGTTTCAGTCGCGGGATGCGATTCTGCAAATCTCTTGAGATCCGGTCTCTTTCAACAAAGAGCGAGTCGACCTTTTCCGCCAGCTCCCTTTCGTCAAGGCTGCGGGCATCGGCGACACATCCGGACATGTCAACAGTATCGAAAACACCATGAAACTTCTGACTGTACGCCACCCCGACCGTCGGCACGCCCTGTGACATCGCCGCAATGCAGCTATGCATGCGCGAGCCGATGAAAAAGTCGCACTGCCCTATGATGTGCTTTGCCTGGTTGTGGCTGTATTTGTCTTGGAGGTTGACCAGTCTTACTCTTTGCTCGGCGCCCGCCGAGTCATATACCGCCGTGCACGCCTTGACGTCGCTTTCGGAATCGTCGCCGCGGTATGAAAAGACGTGAGGCACCAGCAGAATAGTGACGTCCGGCTTCTCCAGCAGGCGCCCGACGATGCTGCGCACCGAAGAGGGATAAGAGCACTTGAGGCCGAACCTGCTCTGGCTGGCCGCGTCGTTAAACAAAAGACCACTCACGTTCAGGCCCACCAGCGTCGTGGATTTTGCGCGAACGTTCCGAACAAAGGCGCTCTGTTCTGCCGGTGGCTCAACGGGATCCAGTACAAACGCAACATCCGGGGTGAACCTGATCTTCTCTCCGTTTGCGCTTAGCCGGGGCCCGAGCAGTGTTCTGACGCACTCCATTCCGGCGCGGTCCCTCGAATGCACGATACTTGCACGGCGCAGAACGTATCTCGAAAGCGTTCTGCTGAGCCTGCCGTTAAACGGACCGTATGTCTGCGGCAGCATTACCAGTCTCTTCCGGAAGCGGATAAGCAGCAGCTTGGGAAGAAGAATGTACATGAATCTGTAAAGGCCGTAGATGTCGCTGAAGCTGTCTCCTCCGGTTATATCGACCGCCAGGTCCGCATCGAAAATGGCCTTCAAGTACTTGTTGCGTGACGCGAGAAAATCCCTCAGACGCCGCAACGGGCATATCCGCACCAGCAATGAGGCCAGAAACAGCACGAAGAAGTGATTCGGCAGAAAGACATTCTTCGAGTATCTCAGGGGCAGTAGCTCTACGGACCTTTTTACGCCCATAATATCAAGATCGTACCGGCAGGCTTCACGCTGCCCGCCGAGTATCTTGATCTCCGCCGATGGCCACCGGTGTACAATCACCTTTATACTCGACTCGGCCAGCGCGCTGACGCCTAGATTGCCCGTATCGAATACCGCGCCGATCAGGAGAATCTTCATCTTGCTCTTGTCCCAAAGTAGTGCTTCAAGTGCTCCGGACGCTTGCTGAATCCAGATTCTTGACCTCGCCCGGCGCCGGGACGCGCCCTCGCTCCGCTCCGTGAAACAGCCTCGGGTAAACCATAATCCCTACAACCGTAAACGTTACCGCAGCCGTGCTCGCACCCGTGGCCAGAACCACTACCGGTGAGCCGATATGCATCAGGTGCACGAGCGCGACTGCGCCCGCCATCGGCGCCGCCAGCAAAAGACCGGGCACATAGGCGCGTACGTACCGCCCGAAGCGTATGTCCACTATCTTCCTGCACCAGAAAACCTGCATCACGAGCGGGCCATAGTTGCTGATGACTACTGCGCAGGCGGCTCCCGCCAGCCCGAAAAGCCGAATCCCGGGATACACCAGGGCCACTATGAGTATTGCCTTTGCCGCAACGAAACCGCGGTGCAGTTGCGGCCGGCCCACCGCCATATAAACGGTCGCCAGAATCGTACCTTCCGTCTGAGCCAGTATCCGCAGGCAAAGAATGCCGCACGGAATGGCTACCGCCGTGTACTGTCCGCCGTAGGCAATAAGCAACAGACCGCTTGCGCAAAGAGCCGTGAATGCTGTGAATGGCACAACAAAGTACGCAACGATCCGTGTTATGCCGAGGATTGCGCGCCGCAGAGAATCCCTGTCGTCCTGCTTCTGGGCGAAACCGGGCAGAAAAACAGGGCCTACTATCTGGGCGAACAAAACCGCCGGAAGATAGCTGAGCTGGACCGCCAGCGTATACATCCCCAAATCCACATCGTCGACAAGCTTGCCGAGTATCATCACGTCCGCGGCAAGACTGATCCACGTTAGGATGGGAAGCCCGAACATCCCTCGCGCAAACTTCATCAGCTCGCGCAGGCAGCCACGGTCAATCCTGAAACGCGGCACGAAGGGCACCACTATGTAGGACAGCACACACAATATCACCGCTTCTGCAACGAAGCCGATAACCAATGCCCAAACGTTTCGTATCAAAAACGCCAGAACTACAGTCACAACCGTCCCCAAGACGCCGCTTCCCTGTGTTATCAGCACCGCCCAGCCGAATTTGTACTCCTTCTCAAGCACGTAAAGACGTGGGCTGACTATCCCCCTGAACAGTATCGCGAAAAACGCGACCCTTAGAAGTCCCAGCAGCTCGGGCTTCTCGTAGAACGAGCTTATCCATGGCACGGCAAGCACCGCTATCAAGACCAGCAATGATCCTCGAACCACCTGCATCCACCAGGCGACGTTAAGATATTCCGGGTCTGAACCGCGTTTGTTCTGGATCACGGACTGCTTGACGCCGACCTCCGTGAAGACCTCCAGAGCTCTCAAAGACGCCACCACCAGGGCCATGATGCCGAATTCGTCCGGCGCCAGAAAGCGCGTCAGAATCACGATGCGGAGAAATCGCAGGGCTCGCTCGCCGGCTGTGCCTATACCCAGCGTCACGGCCCCTCGGGCGCACTTGGCCGTGAGATTTGTGCCGGCAATCAGCTTGGTTAGTTTTGGTGGAAGATTCATTTTGTAGCTGGTCCGCCCATCGGATCGCCGTCTGCACCTGGTGGACCGCTCGAAAACACAGAAGCTGCCGTGCTTAGTTTGAGCCGGAAACCGCCGCGTCTGGTGGTCTTTCCCGGGAGTCACAAACGCGGGTGTAAATGCACTGGGACCCCTTCTCCGACGTGCACACAAAGCCGGCAGACTCGTACAGCCTCCTCGCCGGTCTGTTCTCTCGGTCCACCCTGAGCTTGATGGCTTCGTGGCCCAGTTCTGCCGTTCTGTCCACGCACACTTTCAGCAAATCCTTCGCCAAACCGCGCCCGCGCATTTGCCGTGCGACCGCGATTAGGCCGATCCAGGTTCGCTTGTGCCGTTTGCACCTGTGATTATGGCTCTCTGCCGCCTTATTGCCTGAAGATGTCTCACTCCCGGCGGCCTCGCGCCGTATTGCACACCATCGGGCCCTCGCAAAGGCAAGAAACCTCAGTCCTATCAATATAGCCTGGTATTCTCGCTGTTTCTCTTCCGCAGCCCAGCATTCTTCATCAGTAATCAGTACACAGAACGCACTGACCCTCCCATCCTCCTTCGAGACCCACGTTTCAGCCGCATCGCTGCCTATGGCAGAACTCCACCACCTCCTGGCCATTGCTTTCGGGCCCCACCTCCACCGAATGCTATGCGAGAAGCTCTGCCGACAGACTTCGACCAATCCGGGGATATCGTGCTGACTTGCTTTGCCTATAGCCATCTTCGAGCAGGCCTTCATGTTCCAAACCGGCCCTCTGCACCCGGTGCAGGCTGAGTCTACCGCTTATGGCTCAGGATGGCGCCCACAGGCAACACAAACGAGTTTTGGGGCGAACCCTATTACGCCTCCGCCTCGAACCACACGAAAGCCGATGTACGAGCGAATTGTGTGAATGCGACCCCTGCCTCGCGGTTCACTCCGTTTGGACAGACTCCGTCCCCGTCGGTTGCACTGACGGGGCAGTTGTAACCTGTTAGAAATAGAGAACTTAGCTAACCGTAGGGCCTTTCCGGCCCCACTATGCAATATAAATCACTCGGTCGGGCTGGCCGCCGGCTTAATGTATTCAGCCGCTCGAACCCGTCCCGTCTCGTCAGGAAGGAAATCCAGGATCAGCTCGGTCATATCCTCCGCAGCTTTCCTGACAGAATTCTCCAGGACAGAGCTTATCTGCACCTGGGCCACGTAACGTGCGAGCCTCCCGCCTATATTCGGAGTTCTCCAGGCCACGCCTGAAAACTCACTTTCCTTCGACGTAAGCTGCCCGTTAAGGATATAGAAGTTCAGGACCACCCTTTCCTGCCTGTCTTCCGACGGCCAGTGAAAGCGGTGTGTCAGACACGGAATCTTTGTTCCGCTGTTGGACGAGACTTCGGAAGGCTGCGTGCTATCATGGACCCAGCCGCCTCCCTTATAGCATACATCCGGCCGATGGCCCAGCATGGTCCCCGGCCGGGCACAGAATGCAACGTAGATGTTCGCCCATTGACCGGTCGACCTGTTGATGTAGAGCCGGTTTAGGAAATCATCGTTGCCGGCGACCTTTTGCACGTTGTCGGGAATCGGCACGTCCTTGCCACGCCAATCCCCGATTTCGACGGGAAATGCGCTCAGCGGAATGGGCAACTGACGGGGTTCATTGCGGCTGACTATGCGGGAGGCCAGAAGGCGGTATGTTACTCCCGTAGATATCAAAAGAAGGACCGCCAGCGCCCAGACGAGCCAAAACGAGGCCCTCCCTGACGGATGCGTCGGAACCAGCCCTCTCGCCTGCTTTGCCGAATTCTCGATGCTAAACAGGTACATCGAAAGGTGTAACCCTAAAGTAGTATTTCACAATCAGTACCCATAAACCATACACGCCACGCATGATCCCCTCTCCCGGAATAGCCTGCAGCCTCCTCCATGAGGACGCCAAGTACGGGCGGTCATTATATTCAATAAATCGCCTTTATGTCAAGGTGGCATTATCATAAAATTATTTATACGTGACGGGAACGATACAGTTCCGATAAAAACCGCACAATCCAGCCGGTTTTACGTAAGTGTAAACGATGAGTACCGGAAACCACAAGTAGGAAAACGCATGTTGAGCACCGCAGAACCAGTTTCTGGCAAGGACAGAAAGACTCGAAACGGCGCTGTCACCGGCTGGCAGGCGCGGCGGGGCTCAATAAAGTGACTCAAGACCTAAGACATCTCTGAGCCCGGGCTATGCGAAACTGTCGGTAACACCGCTGGTTTGCCTCCTTGGCGATTTGTTTATAAGATTTAACATGGCAAGATGTCTAATAATCTGGTCATACGGTAAGAGGGGCAACGTATAGATGGAAGGTTTCGTAATGACAATCGCAAAAGCTCCCCTATGGGGACAAAAACAGGTGACAAAAGGCTTGACCTTTATCCTTGTAGGCGCCGTTATCTTCTTTTCCGCCGCCGGCAACAGAGCGGTCCGTGCGGCGACCTACTACGTCGATGGCGAGAATGGCAACGATGTGCTGGGCGACGGCAGCAGCGACGCGCCGTGGAGGACATTTGACAAAGCGGTTTCACAGGCTCGGCTTGTGCGTCCGAGCACCGTCTATTTCAGGACCGCATATTATGGAATGGTCGATGTTGACTACCTTCCCACGGCCTGTGGTGACGTCGCCGGTGTCGATTATGAGGCCGGCTGGAATAATGCCATCACCTTTGCCGCCGAGCCGGGACAGACCCCGACTTGCGGGCAAATTATCATCAGGCAGGCCTTTGACAGGTACTTCATCTTTGACGGATTCCGCATCGAGGACAGGACCAACGATCTGTCCGTTCCGGGAGAGCCGTATCTTGTGCAGGTTAGAGGTGCCCGCCAGGTGAAGCTGCTGAATCTGACCGTCCGGGGCCAGGAAGGTGCGTACTGTTCGAGGAGCGGTGTAACGGCCGCCGGGATCGAGGTCTCTTGTGCGGGCGGAACAGACCCGGTAATAAACGGCGTTCTGATTGAGGGCTGTGACATTTCGCACGTGGAGGTCGGGATAAAGTGCAAGGCGATACAGAGTGGCGGGGAGACGTTCGGCTGGGGAAACGTCATCAGGGGCAACTATATACACGATGTATACGGTACCGGCGTTTCGCTGGCGCTTGCGGACAACACCAGCGAGCTTGTTATAGAAAACAACGTGATGGCAAACAGCAATCCGCTCATCCAGTGGATGCAGTTAAAAGGGACCGTACAGCAGGCTTTTAGCGACGGCGAGAAGGTCTCTCAGTCCTCTTCGGGCGCCGCGGGGACCGTATATGCCAGCGGGTCTGACTGGCTGAACATCTTCGTGACGTCCCCTGTGCTCTTCGAGACGGGCGGCTCCATAACCGCCGATGACGGCACCGGAGCGATGAACGAGCCCGCTGAAATCATCAAAAAGGACTATACCCATGCCAGTGGTGTCAGCATTCGGTGCCGCAACGTCACCGTAAGGGGCAATGTCTTTCGTGCATTCGGCACCACCTCGGGCATAATGACTTATCCGCCGTATGCAGGTTCGCACCCGCAGCAAAACGGCTACACGAATGTGGTGGTCGAGAACAATCTGTTTTATGACATGGGAGCGGTTTACGCCGTTCGGCTGGAGAACCTGGGTTCGAACATTCGGTTCAACAACAACACTGTCATAGGCTACCATATCGGCACGGGCATAAGTCGGTACGGCACGCAGGTCAGACTGCTTCCGCTGGAGGGTCTGGCAAGCGAGAAGCGGCATGACATCGCTTTCTACAACAACCTGGTGGTCGGTGGTGTGAGCCTCAGCTATGGCGACATGCACCTGACGGGATTCAGCGAGGACTACAACATTTTCTGGTCGTGCAGCAATCCCGAGACCGGCTGGTGGCTACCGGCCGGCCTGGGCAATCTGCAGGGCAGCCATACTTTCATAGCCACCGCCGACACGAGTCAGCCGAGCACTTTCGAGTACAACTTCTTCGTGAACTGCGACTACTCTCGCGGCTCCGATTTCGTGAGGTACACGGACGGAGGGCCGAACGGACAGGTGCTGGATTACAGGCTGGTCAATACGGCCCAGGCGGTTGATTTTTGTTCCCTGGCCAACGGCCCGGCCGCCGACACAAACGGGGTTTCGAGAGTGGATATAGCAGGTTTCGGCAACGACGGCGACAACTACGCCGATGCCGGCTGCTACGAATATGTTCTGGCCGATTCAGGCAATCACATCCCCGTGCTCGCCGAGATCGGAAACATGGCGGTCAGCGAAGGCGGGTCCTTGACTTTCACCGTTAATGCAACCGACGCCGACGGCGACACGCTAACATTCTCCGCCCAGGGTCTGCCGGACGGGGCGAGTTTGACCGGCCAGAGCTTTAGCTGGGCCCCGGGGTATGACCAGGCCGGCCCATACCAGGTGACATTCACCGTGAGCGACGGAAAGGTCCTGGATTCTGAGACGATTACAATTAACGTCAGCAATGTCAACCGCCCGCCCGTGCTCTGGGAAATAGGCGACAAGGCGGCAGGCGAAGGCAGCCTCCTGACCTTCTCCGTGGTGGCCAGCGACCCCGACGGGGACAATATCACCTACTCGGCGCAGAATCTGCCGACCGGCGCGACTTTTGCAAACAGGACGTTCAACTGGACGCCGGGGTATGACAGGGCCGGCGCCTATCAGGTGACTTTCGTTGTCAGCGACGGCCAGGCTCAGGATTCCGAAACCATTACAATCACCGTCGCCAATGCCAACCGCGCGCCCGTGATGGACAGGATTGGAGGCAAATCTGTTGACGAGAATTCGTCGCTCAGCTTCTCCGTCAATGCTACAGACCCCGATGGAGAGACCCTGCAATACTCCGTCGGCGCTCTGCCGCCCGGCGCTTCGTTCGTCGCCCGCCAGTTCGCCTGGACCCCGGGCTACGACCAGGCCGGCGGCTATCAGGTGACATTCACTGTAAGCGACGGCCAGGCCCAGGATTCTGAGACGGTTTCGATAATCGTCGAAAATGTCAACAGACCACCCGTACTTGAGACCATCGGAGCCAAGTCCGTCGATGAGAATAAACTCCTGACCTTTACGGTAAGCGCCAGCGACCCGGATCCCGACACGATACAGTACTCCGCAACCGGCCTGCCCAGCGGGGCGACTCTGACCGGCCAGAACTTCAGCTGGACGCCGACACACAGCCAGGCGGACAAAACCTATTCCGTCACCTTCGTCGCCAGCGACGGCCATCTCCAGGACTCACAGGCCGTCACCATTACCGTCACTAGCCTCGATACGTCACCGCCCGTGCTCATCAACCGCTCGCCGGCCCCCGACTCAATACAGGCGCCTTTGAATACCCTGACGATCCTGCATTTGGTCGATCCCGGCAAGGGTGTCGATGCCGACACCGTGACAATCAAGCTGGACGGCAATCTTGTTTACGAAGGCGATACACCGCAATACACCAGCCTCTGGGGCGATTGCCGAAGAACCGGGGACAAGGCCGATTACACCTTTGCTTTCCAGTCCAAGCAGATGTTTGATTTCGACCAGACCGTAACGGTCACCGTCGGAGCGGCAGACCTCGAAGGCAACGTGATGCCCTAGAGCTCCTATTCGTTCAAAACCGAAATGAGCTCTTTCGGCCGCAACATTCAATTAGCCAGG
>CP070678.1:77711-87423 GCA_020352515.1 Phycisphaerales bacterium
AGCACCGAACGAAGCTTCCAGAATCTTGGAGGTCTCATGCAGCGCTCCTTCCGTGTGCAACGACCCGAGCCGTGTCGCGCCGCTTAGAACACCACCCCGATCGTCAAGCGGAGGAACGCGTCGAGCCCATCGTAGGGAACGCTCCGGAAGCCGATGATGGCGCCCCCTTGCCCGATGATCACCGCGTCCACGTCGAAGGAGTTCCAGTAGCCGACTCCGGCTCCGATTCCGACCATCAACAGGCGCGCGATGAGGAGCCGCGCCTCCACCCCGCCGGAGACCTCGAAACGCACGTCGCCGAGGTCGCCGGAATAGAACCGACCCAACGCCGGGATGTTGCTGAAATCCCCCCAGTTGAACCCCACTCCGATCCGGGCGAAGGGCATCAGCGCGAGGTTGAAGGGCTGGTTGTCCGAGACCGGGAGCACGTAGAACATCGCCCCGATCTCACCGCCGAGACCGAAGATCTTGTCCCTAATCCGGCTGAGTCCCTCGTCCCACCTCCGGTCCTGGTAGTAGAAGTACGCCCCGGGCCAGGTTGAGTAGTCAACCCAGGCCAGCCAGTCGAGCGCGTCGCCCCAGTCGTCTTCCGAGGCAAAAAAGTCGGCCCTCTGATTTGTCGTGTACATCAGATAGAACAGGGGGAACATCTCCGGATCGAAGCCTGCGCTTAGGTGCCCGGGAATGGGTATCATTCCACGTGTGAACTCTGTACGGTCAAGATATGTAAGCACGGCAGTGATATTGTCGCTTATAGTATCCTCGTAGTGGTCGCTGGTGGGGTGCAGGTCCTCGTGGACATGGGCGGGGACGCTCATATCGGCCAGGAGGTGACAGATATGCCCCAGCCGCTCGTACGCATTCCATAAGCCGTTGAGGCGATAATTCAACAGGGCCTCCTGCCACAGGCCGTATCCCTCCGGCGACCTCGGCGGGTTGCCGAACTGGCTGACCCTGTAGCCCGAGACCTTCATCCAGGCATTTGGCCAGTTGTCCGAGGCCACGACGACGATGTCATCGGCGCCTGCGCCGGAGAGTCCGTTGTCTCCGTCGTAATCCCAGAAGTGAGGATAGGTGCAGGTGGCGATGGCGGCGCCGTCGCACAGGTAGTTGAAGATATGATCCTCCGAAGTGCCGTAGCCGTCACCCTTGTCCTCGTTGTAGGCGCCGTTGGATATGGCTGCCAAGAACAGGTACGGCTCGCTTGAGGAGCCGCCAATCGCGTAACACTCCAGCGCTTTGCCCACAATCCATCGGTGCGCATTGGCCTCATAGGCGACTCCATCAGCCGCTACGGCCGCAAGAATCACAACCCCCAAAGTCAGAACCGCTCTAAATCTCCCGGCGCGTGCGGTCACCCTAAATCTCCTTTATGTCCCCCCAAACACTGCTGCTGCAACCCACAAGCAACGACAATAAGTGTAACAACCGACCGCAAGCTCATCACCGACCGCACTCCTCCTTTGCACAGCGAAAATGCAGAGTCTGCTCGAGACTCACAGCACATGACGGGTAATGCAACACCAAAAGAATTGCCGTACGTCGTCAACAACCGACGCCCCCCGGCGTCGTGCTCTCATACTACAACATTTTCCCCCCGAAGTCAAGTGGGTCGCGCAAGTTCTTGACAGAATTCTGTGCCCGGCCGCGCGGCTACCTGACTACAAACCACGTTACGGTTCGCGGGGCCATGTCCACGGGGACCGTCACCGTGTAATCCCGGCCAAGCGTGCAGCGCCGGGGGCGGCCCTGCCTTTCGCGAATCCACGCAACGCGCTTGAGGCCGCTGTAGTATAACGGAAGCTGCAATTGCCTTTTGACCCTGCTGTTTAGGGGGTTATAGACCATGGCCAGGGCCTTGATCTTCAGCCCGGGGTTTACGTGCAGGATGCAGTCTATATCGCGGCCGTCCGCCCGCCGGACGTGAATAATATCCGATTCGAGAATCCCGCGATACTTCTTGAAGAAATCCACCCACTTCTTCACGGCCGCCTTCGTCTCGCCCGTGTCATAGAGGCGCGGCCCCCGGTAGCAGGCCTGCACGCCGGCGCCGAAGTTGTTCGCCATGTGCGCCTCATAGACGTCCAGGTGCTCGCTGAGCGGCTCAATCGTCGCGGCAGCGCCGCCCCCGTGATACTGGGTCAGCGGTACAAACATCCAGCCCATGCTCGGCGTCTTCGTCCAGGTCCCGTCGTAAATGTTCTGCCGCCCGTGAATAACCTGCTGGGCCCGGGGCAGCGACCAGTTCGTCTCGCGATACCCCATCCCGCACTTGTTTGAGCCGGCAAGATAGTAGAAATCCGGCACGTTCAGATACACGCCGCGTCCGCGGCACCACCTATAGAAGTCGCTTATCACCTTCCATTGTGTCCACTGCGAGTCCTCATATCCGCTGTGCCCCGGATGACTCGTCGAGGCGCACGTGTCTCCCGGATACGACCCGTCGTGCTCGAGCAGGTCGAATCCGGTCTTCTCGAAGAACGCGTACAGCCTGCGAAAGTACTCCTGCCCCCACCTGCTGCCTATACACGGTGCGCTGCCGAACTTTGCGCCGCCGGGCCGGCCGGTCTCGAGGTCGATAACGTCGTTCTCCGGGCCGGCGCTGCGGCTCGAAAGAAGCGAATAGCCGCCTATCTCGATACCCCTGCTGTGTGCGTAGTCGGCCAGCTCCCTCATCCGGGCAATATATGCGTCGCCGGTGTTCTCGATGTTGAAGCCGCTGCCGAACGTCAGTATCACCATCTCGAAGCCGACCTCGGCGCACTGGTCTATCGCAAGACGCACGGATTTGGGATCGGCGTGACGCACGTGCATCATGATGGGATTCTCCGTGACCCATGGCGCAATCGTTCTGTACATCCGCCGCACGGCAAGGCCCTTGCGCTCGCGGTCGGTGCTGTCGAACGCCAGCTCGAACGTGCGAAACGTCTCGAAGCTCTCGTGCGGCCCTATCTCCACGTCGGGCCCGACCGGCGAGCGGCACTCCAGAAGGCACGGATTCTCGCGCGGATAGCTCACCTGCGTCAGATACTCCGGGTCCTTCTCCCAGTGGACCGTATGGTTAGCCACGTGGGCGTTCATCCCGCCGAACTCGTAATCGGTCTCCACGTGTATGTTCGGCACGTTCCACTTCTCGTACGCCTCGACGTGCGATTCGTACTCCACCATCGCCAGAATCTCGCTCGTAAAGGAATTTAGCCTGACCGCACCGTCGCCGCCGTTGTGAATCTCCAGCCATTTCGAGAGCAGCGGCATCCCCTCGTACATCTCGTAGCGCACCGACAGCGTGACATTGGCGAGCGCAGATAATCTCTTTTCCCCGGCGGCCTTTGCCTCTGGGCCGAGCCCCCCGTAGGCCCGAAAGTCGGACACGCGGCAATCCGCGTACTCGCCCGCCTCTCCGGCAAAATCATCGGCGCCGCCCGTGCGGCTCGTCTTGCCTAATCGCACCGCCCTTGGCCCGCCGGGCGCCGTGGCAAGCTCCATCTTCGAGACCTCGAACCACTTCCGCCCGTCCGCCGACGCATCGAAGAAAATCGTCCGGCCCGATATCTCAATCCTAAGATAATACGCCTTGCCCGGCTCAATCTCGCCTGTCAGCCTCTCGCCCGATCCGTCGAATATCCCGAACTCCTTCTTGCCCGGCCGCAGGTAGAATTTCACAACCCGGTCCGGCCAGGCCAGCGCTATCCCCGGCCCCCAGCTCGCGCTCGCGTCGGTGCCCGAATCCACGCGGCATTGCACCACCTCGGCGCCGGCCGGCAGCTCACGCTCGGCGTAAACGCAGGTGTTGGCCCGGGCATGAATCCGCCCGAATCCACCTTCGTTCGTAAATGAAGAGCGCTGGTGCTTTGATTGATGAATCTTCCACTGCTCCGATGCTTCGTGCAAATCATCGCCGAGCAGTGTCACCCGGTCGCCAGGCTTAGATGCGAGCCGGCCGGCCGTTACCTGCGCCAGCGCCTCGCCCCCAAGCTTGAAGTTCAAGGTCAGTGACTTTCCCAGCGGCGGCCACGGCATCTTGGCCGAATGACGAACGCGCTTCCAGGCAAACCGCTCCTTCGTCGGCCCAACGTCGTAACCGGCAAACTCGAACGCCCGCGGGTCCGCCTGCAGTTGGTCTATCCATTCGGCGAGCAGGTACGCATAATTCGGCTGGCCCTTCAGCCCGCCCACGTCGAACACAACGCCATCCAACTCGACCCTCGCCTCGGGCTTGACGCCGCGAAGCATCGATTCGCCCGTCATCAGGTTGTCATACCCCACCGTCGCCACATTCGGATAAAGCCGAAACGTCCGGCTTATCAGCCCGTTGCTCAGCACTATCTCCTTTCCCCCGGCCTGCTCCCGAACCGTCACTGCCTTGCCCGTCGGCTCGATGAGCCAGTCCGCCCGTCCCGCCGGCCTGCAGGAGGCCGCACCCACGCAGAGCGCCAATGTCACCATCCTGAGCGCGATTATCCTGATGCTGTGCATGTCTCTTGCCTTTCTATAGTTGGAGGCCCGTTGCCATCGCAGTGTTCTCAACTAACGCTCTGTCCGGCGACCGCCAGGACCAGGGCGTACACTCTCGCCGCCCCGGCCTCCTTCAAAACCCGGGCGCATTCGTCCAGCGTCGCACCGGTTGTCTTGATGTCGTCCACCAGGCAGACTGCCTTGCCCGAAAACGGATGTCCCTTCCTGACCGCAAAGGCACCGGCCACGTTCGCCCGGCGCTTCGCCTCGCTCCCCATCGCCGGCTGCATCTTCGTCCTGCGCATACGCACCAATTCCGTGCTTACCCTCGCCCTCGGAACACGAAGCCGCCTAATCAGGACCAGCGACTGGTTGTACCCCCGCCACAGGCGCCGTGTCCAGTGCAGGGGCACGGGAACGAACAGCTCGATGCGCCCGGCAAAGGCGCCGCCCTCGAGCGCCGATCTCACCAGAAAACCCAGCACCCTATCCAACTCCGTCCGCCCGCGTTTAAAGCCCAATGTCATGGTCTGCAGGCTCGCTGAGTACACCCCCGCCCGGGCAATCCTGTCGAGGTAAGCCTCCCTGCCCATGCACTGGCCGCACGCCCCGTCAACAATCCCGTACCGGCCGACATCCCGCCCGCACCGCCGGCAGTAGTCGCCCCCCGTGCTCTCCAGAAGCTCGTCCCAGCACTTGCGGCAGAGGTCGCCGTCGGCCTCGCCGATGCTCTCGGCGCAGTTGATGCACACGGCCGGCCAGAGCAGATGGTTCAGCCCCGACCATAGAAGCCGCAAATTCTCGACAAGCCACCGCCTTGTCTGTATCGTATCCACCCCCCGATTATAGCCCCCGCCGCGCTGGCCCGTCAAACACCACTATGCCCGACCATTCATCCCCATGTCCAAGCACAATTTATCTCAGCCCGGGCGTCTTTGCCCGAGAATTGCATCCCTCACAACTCTCCTCAAAAACTCCGGCATTCTGCCTGCTGAGGGGATGTAACCGGCACGCGGCGAAACCCGTTGTCTCTTCCAAAGCGGCTTACCTTTGCGCTGGACAGCGGCTGCGCGGTTTCGTAGATTTGTGTATCAGGGCCGGCAGTCGCGTCGCCGGTCAGTCTGCGCGTACGGCCCTGTCTCTGCCGTGGTCTGCCGGAAATATACTAATGGTCAAAGGCAAGCTCCGACGATACTCGCTGCTCCTCGCGGTCTCACTGATTCCGCTCTCGGCGTCCATGTGCTCAGCGAACAAGGCCGGCTCGGCGGATCGGGCGTGGGCCCTGCATGTCATCGACGATACGGCGCGCGGGGCCGACGGCGTCAGGCCGGCCGATATCACCGGCGAAGGACTGCCTGATATCGCGACGGGTTTCGAGGAAGGCGGAATCACACGCGTCTTTCTCCACCCGGGGCCCGCGAAGGCCGCGGAAAAATGGCCCTGCGTCACCGTCGGCAAAACGCCCTCGGTTGAGGACGCGGTCTTGGCCGACCTCGACGGCGATGGATTCAAAGACGTCGTCAGTTGCTGCGAAGGAAAAACAAAAACCGTATTCGTAAGCTGGTCCCCCGCGGACAAAGGCGGTCTGCTCAATAGTGAAAAGTGGACGCAACGGCCCCTGCCCGCATCGGTCGGCAGAATGCAGTGGATGTTCGCAACGGCCATGCACATCGACGGCGACAGTCGAATCGACCTCGTGGCCGCCGGCAAAAACGACAACGCTCAAATCGGCTTTTTCCTGGCCCCGCCGGAGGCCCGCCAGCTTGACGGTTGGAGGTGGCGGGCAATCTCGCCCGTCGGCTGGGTGATGTCAATTATCAGCGCAGACATGGACGGCGACCGCGACCCCGACATCGTCATCAGCGACAGAAGGGGCGAGCTCCGCGGCTGCCGGTGGCTCGAGAATCCCGGCCCCTCGAAAGCCGAAACCGCGCCGTGGTCCTGCCACTTCATAGGGGCCCGCGACGTCGAAGTGATGTTCATGACGCTCGCCGACCTGGACGGTGACGGGCTGACGGACGTCCTCGTATCGGCAAAAAAAGCCCAGGTCCTGCTCTTTCGGCGGCTCGACAAGTCAGGCCGCCGATGGGCGGCCTCCCGCATCCCCTACCCCGACAACATGGGTTCGGCAAAAGGTGTGGCAGCCGGTGACATCGACTCGGACGGCCGGACCGACATAGTCATAAGCTGCGAGAGCGCCGTGCCGCCGAAATCCGGACTCAAGTGGCTCTCCTGCGAGGGCGAGCCTTTCGAATCCGAATGGCGGGGACACGAACTGAGCGGGCCGGCCGGCATAAAATTCGACCGCATCGAGCTTCTCGATATCGACTGCGACGGTGACCTCGACGTCCTGACCTGCGAGGAACGCCACCAAGGCAGGGGTCTCGGCGTCGTATGGTACGAAAATGCGCTCTCGCCGCCGCTTACCCCTTCCTTCTCGGCACGTCCCGAACCTTCAGGCCCGGGTCCTTCGTCACCCGCATCCACTGATCCAGCGCCCCTCGCAGCCGCTCGAGGTGCCCCGAGTATTGGGCATCATCCGCCAGGTTCCATATCTCGTACGGGTCCTGGTGCAGATCGTACAGCTCTTCGGCCGGCCTCTTGAACGTCTTTTTCAGCAGCCCGTACTGCACCGGATACTCATCCCTGGCGCGAACCGCGGCCTCGTAGCTGTGATTGTCCCACTGCTTGCCCGGAAAGGCATCGGCCGGACCGGCAAATCTGATTTCCGCCGGCAGTTGTCGGGCGGCCAGGAGGCTCTCCGGCTGCCCCTCCCAGCATCGCTCCGGCATAAGGTTTCGCAGGTAGTGCAGCCGGCCGTCGAAAACGCTTCTTATAGGATAGTAGGCGAGCGGGTTGGGCCCGTGCGCGTTGTGCTCGGCGAATAACCACCGCCGCCAGGTACGATCCGGGCGATTCTCGAGAATAGGCCTAAGCGATGTCCCCTGCACGAGCCGCGGCACATCAATCGACAGCCAGTCCAGAATCGTCGGCAGCAAATCCACATGACTGGCCAGATCGCTCGACTCGATACCCTTCTCAACGCCGGGCCCGCTGATTATCATCGGAACGCGAATGCCGGCATCGTAAGCCGTTGCCTTGGCCCGGTGATAGCAGTACCCCTGGTCTCCCGTGAAAATAATCAGCGTGTTCTGATACCCGCCCGATTTCCTCAGCTCGCTCAGCACCGCCCCCGCGCACGCATCGGCGCACTGCACCGCCGCCAGATACTCGGCCAGGTCCTTTCGCATCAATCCCGTATCGGGCATATTCGGCGGCACCTCAATCGCTTCGGGGCTCACGGGCGCACCTTCGATATCCACGATATGCGGCCTGAACGGCCGGTGCGTATTGCCGATATTCGCCATCAGAAAGAAGGGCTTGTCCCCGCATCCCTCGAAGAAGTCCCTTGCCGCGCGGGCGTGCGACTTCGGATCCGAGCCCGCGCCCATCCGCCGCGCAAACGGGTATTTCCAAACCGGGCTCAAATGAAACTTCTGTGTAATCCCCGTGACATAGCCCGCCCCGTTCAGCAGCTCGATTAGCGTGGGAATATCGTCGTGAACACCCACGGGCTCGCCCTTAGCGTACTTGCTGTCCGGCCCGTAGTCGCCATCCTCGCCCGGCAGCGTTGGCGTGCGCGTATTACGCCAGTGCCCGTTCGAATGAGGATACATCCCCGTCAGTATCCCGCTCCGCGCCGGCGCGCACGAGGCGCACGTGGAAAATGCGTTGCGAAAAAGCGTCCCCTCTGCGGCAAGCCGCGTCGTGTGGGGAGTACGAATCCCGCGCGTCCCCAGGCACTCCAGATGGGCGCCGTGGTCGTCCGTCAGCAGCAACAGCACGTTGAGCCTGCGGCGGCTCCGCGGACCACTCGTTGTTTTCCGCCGGTCGGGCGCTGCGGCCGCAATTCTTGGCGCGGACACTCCGAAAAGACCGCCGGCGACCAACGATTTCACAAACCTCCTTCGATTCTGATACATTGTGCTGTCCTCCTATTTCAGGTCGAACGGTGTATTGTCCACCGGCTCGAACCAACCCAGCCGTAGCGCCGCCGAATCCGCACCGAACACATTGGTCCGGTCGAATTCGGCCCTGCGGCGCGTTTCAACATGCCCGTCCGCCCAGCCCGCGTTCGCCGTACGACGATGGCGAAAATGAATCGATGGTGACATGTAGAACCCTGTCACCGGCCGGCCGTTATAGACCGTAAAGGGCGGCTCGGCAAACGAATACTCTATCAGCCTCCTTCCGTCGTTCGACATGGCGGTATCGGCAAACATCAGCGTCTGAGCCGGCCGGCCCACCTCCGTCATCCTCGTCGTCCGCAGGTACGCGTCCTTCATTGCCCCGCCGCCGGCCTGCCACAGCCGGCTGCCGATATACGTCATGTTATAACCGTAGCCCCCGCAGCCCTGCTCGAAGTTCGTGTCCCACTCGGCGCCTTTCACAAAATCCACCCTCGCCGGGCACTCTTTCACCGCCCCCTCGCCCAGGTATCCTGCGAGCGGCCCCGCCACCGGGTCGAACGGCTCGTCGAGACTCTCCCGCACCCCGTGCCAGCGGCAAAGACCCGCATTGTCCCACATGTCACTCGCCGCCGGAACGTAAAACCCGTCGTTCTCGGTCGCATAACCGATGCCCGCCGTAACAAGCTGCCGAAGGTTCGACCGACAAACCAGCCCCCGCGCCTGGAGCCGCGCCGACGCCAGCGCCAGCATCAATATCGCCAGCAGAATCGCAACGACAGAGATAACCACAAGTATCTCAATCAGTGTAAACGCCCCCCGCTCATGCCATGCCCTCTTGGAAAACCCGCTCTTCATCAATGCCGCCATTTCTCAACTCCCAGCCACTGACGCGCAAAAGCCGCCAGGTCACGCCAGTCAACAACCATGTCCCCGTGTCGCGCCAAATCGCAACGCGCTATCCACCCTTGCTCTGCGAAGCGCCTGCCCCACGCCGAGCCGAACAGGGCGAAGTCGAACATGTCCACAACACCGTTCAAATCGATATCGGCCGGGTACACTTGCTCGGCCATGACCCCGACCGCCTCCAGGTCGAACCCGCCCGAGCCCCACGTCACCCATGCGTCGTAAATCGGGTGATTCTGCCCGTAATAGTCCCATTCCGGGCGCGTAGCCGGATCGATATGGCGAGCCGCATCATCGAGAAAGTGGCCACTGCCCGGAATATCCACTATGCGCACGCAGCTTATGTCGTTGATATCCACGGCACCGCCCAGAACGAGCGGGTC
>CP070678.1:87523-107304 GCA_020352515.1 Phycisphaerales bacterium
CGCCAAGCAATCGCCGAGGTCTTCGACGAAATCAACAGCAATTCAGCAAGCGATTTAAATCTTCGCTTCCGCGACCCATTATCTAAAGACTTACTCAAGGTAGCTTAGTCCCATGAAATTCGACCTTCAATCTGCGGTCAAAATCGAGCCTCAGAGCGCCCTTGCGTGGTTCACCCATCAGGTTCTCCCATAAAGAATAACTGAAAATGGCTTGAGTCCTCTCCATAAGCTCTATACTATCAAAATAGGGCTCATTTGTCACGCACTACTTGGGAAATCCGGGTTAAACCTTGTCTGGTGCTTGTTATGAGCTCCTGCGGGCTTATGTTAAAAGGCCGCTTGCTCGCGGGCGCCGACGGTGGAGATCTTCTTTATCAGGTCGGGCAGGTCCGAAATCTTACTTATTCTGGCGGTGCCGCGCGGTGTTCTCTTTCCGGCGTTGGTATAGGCATCCTTGAGGACGGGGTACATTCCGGTCTTCAGGGCCGGGCGGATGTCCTTGTCGATTCGGTCCCCGACGTAGAGGATGTTCCGCCAGGACTCGCCGATTCTCTCGGCTGCGATCTTGAAGATTCTAATATCGGGTTTGCGAAAGGCGAATTCGTACGAATACACTCTCACGTCGAAGAATTCGAGTATGCCGAGTCTTTGCAGGTGTCCGTCGAGAGAGTGCTTGTTCACGAAAGTGTTTGAGATTATGCCGAGCTTAAGGCCCGAATCCCTGAGTTCGGCCAGCGTCTGCTTTATGTCGGGCTCGGTCTTGCCGACGTCGCTGAGGGGCTCGTACCAGAGCCATGCGAACCGGCGCCACTGATCGACGCTGAGGCGGATACCTTTTTTCGTCCCGACCTCTTGCAGGAGGGCCAGCGCGTCGAAGTCGCGGCCGGTGACGTTGGAGAGCAGGTGTTGCCAGCGCAAGTGCATCAGATTGCGGAGGAAGTACAGCTTGAAGCCGCCCACGGGCTGGTCGAGACTTTTGAGAAAGTCATAGGATAATCTTGCGCCCTGCCTGAACAGAGCGGTGGTATTGACCCTGCCGAAGTCGAGCAGCGTCTCACCGAGGTCAAACAATATGGCCCTGATTTTCCTGTCGGGCATAATCAGCTCATAAAGAGAAACCGGGGCAAGGGTGCCATCGAATCCCTTAGTCGCTGCACCGGCGCCGCTTCCTGAGACGGTCAACTTCTCAATGGCGGCAGGTCCTCTTCGAACGCGTCTCGCGCCCACTCGAACATTTCCTCGTCCGAGATTATGGAGACCCTGTCGGCGGCGTATTCGGCGTCGATCCTGTCCTTTATCTTGGCGACGCGCGGATCGTGCTTGGCGATCTCAATCTGGTAGTTTGCTTCTATCCAGTGCTTGATGCCGGCGGCGCCCGTCTTGTCCGTGATCGCCACACCGATGGGCCTGTTTAGCAGTCGCTGCGTGTCGAAGCAGTTGTAAATCTCCTCGTTCTTCAAGAGGCCGTCGGCGTGGATGCCGGCCCGTGTCACGTTGAAATCCTTGCCCACGATGGGATAGTTGGACGGAATCTCGAAGTGAAGCTCCTTGCGGGCATACTCGGCGAGCTCGGTTATGGCGGTATAGTCGACGCCGGTGGTTATTCCTTTGATCTGGGCGTGCTCGACGACCAGCGCCTCGAGCGGCGGATTTCCGGTTCGCTCCCCGCTGCCGAATATCGCGGCATTGGCCGCGCTGCAGCCGTAGAGCCAGGCGGTTGCGGCATTTACCTCAACCTTATGCAGATCGTTGTGCCCGTGCCATTCCAGCCGCTCCGAGGGAACCCCGATTCTCCTGAGCCCGTGAACGAGCTTGGGGACGCCGCGCGGAAGTGAGGCGCCCGGCCAGGGCAGAGCGAATCCCAGCGTGTCACAGAGCCGAATCTTGACGGGCATATCATATTCATCGGAGAGTTTCATTAGGGCCGCGGCGAAAGGCAGGACAAAACCGTCATAGTCGGCGCGGGTTATATCCTCGAAGTGGCAACGTGGAATTACACCGTTCTCGAGCGCGGCTCTGGCGATATCGAGATAAGCGCTCATGGCCTGGGCCCGGGTCTTGCGGAGCTTCATGAAGATGTGATAGTCACTTGCGGACGTTAGTATTCCGGTTTCGGCCAGCCCCATCTGTGAAACGAGCCTGAAATCCGCGGGTACGGCCCTGATCCAGCCGGTTATCTCCGGGAAGCGGTAGCCTCTTTCCTTACAAAGCTCGACGGCCTTTCTGTCGCGGTCCGAATACAGGAAGAACTCGCACTGCCGAATCAGGCCGCTGCCCCCGTCTATCTCGTGAAGCAGGTCGAAAACCCTGAGTATCTGCTCGGGCTTGTAGGGGGGGCGGGCCTGCTGGCCGTCGCGGAAGGTCGTATCGGTTATCCATATATCGTCGGGGATGTCGTAGTCGAGACGTCTTTTGTCGAACACGGCCCTGGGAAATTCCGAGTATGGGAACACATCGCGGTAAAGTTTTGGTTTATCCACATCTACAAGCTTAACATCTTTGTTTGGCATCGTTTACCTCCAAAAAGCGCCGGCTGACGCCGAAAGTATCGAAGCTAATTAGCCCTGCTTATTATCGGGCGCGGACTTCAACAGTCGCCGTAAAAAAGATGGCCGAGATGGGATTCGAACCCATACGCCCTTTTCGGGCAGGGGATTTTAAGTCCCCAGCGTCTGCCATTCCGCCACTCGGCCCGGCCGGCTAATCTTATCCATTCGGCCGCGATTTGCAAGCTGTTTTGCCTCACAGACGAAGACAAACGAAGGCCGGCCGGCCCTGAGCGCTCCGTCGTTGCTGGAACTTGTGGGCCGAACAGGCAAAGACATGGCGCGGGTGTAGCCCCTCGGTGCGGAGAAGTCCTTTTACTTTCTGTACCCACTGGGGGGCGCGGTGTGCCGCTCAGATGCCTTTTTGTCCCGTGCGGGAAACGAACCAGGGTGCGAGCCTGCCGAAGAGACTGGATGTTCGCTCTCGCAGGCGAGCCATGCGGAGGCGGCGGGCGAGTGTCTTCAGTTCCGGGGCGTCAGCCGCCAGTGAGCGGGCCTTTTCAATGACTTGCGCGGCATCGGCGATACGGCCGGTCGCAAGACACGCTTCAGCGCAGTCGGCCAGGGCCGAGAGATGCTCGCCGTCGATCTCGAGCGCTCGTGTGAGGAACTTGGTAACCTCTTCGAGATGCCCCTTCAAGGCACAGACGACGCCCAGATGGTAGTAGGCCTCGGCGTTGGTGCCGTCAAGGTCCACCGAGCGCAGCAGACAGTGAGCGGCATAATCGAGGTCGCCGATCTCGATAAACATCGAGCCCATGGAAACTAGCACGCCGGCGTCATCGGGCGAAAGCTCAAGCTCCGAAAGAAGAGAAGCCCGAACCTGCATGTGCTCGCCCCGCATCAGCGCATGCTCGGCCAGCCTGTAGGAGGGCCCAGGCAGTGTGTTGTCCTTTGCCAGCGCCTCGTTGAACAGCTCGCAGGCTCGCTCGTACTCGCCGGAGCTGAATGCTATCTCGCCCAGATAGAACGATGCAAGGGCGGATTCAGGCTTAAGCTCGAGTATTCGGTTGAACTTCTCTTTAGCCGATTCGGTTTGGCCCGTCTCCAGCAGAAATAGGCCGAAATCGAGAATCACCTCCACATCGCCCGGCTCGAGGCGGAGCTCGGCGAGGAAGTGCTCGCCGCTGCGCTCGCTGTCCCCGTCGGACCAGTACGCCTGGGCGATTCTGTAGTTTATCTGTGGGTGGTCCGGGGCAAGCTCGGCCGTCCGCAGCCAGCACCGAATCGCCTTCTTGTACTCCCCCCTGGCAAAGAGACTGTTGCCTATGTTGTAGTAGCACAACGCACAATCAGGCTTTATCTGCTGCGCGAGATAAAACATCTGCTCGGCCGGGTCGTGCAGTCCCATTTCAGTGTAGGTGATGATCCGATTACAGTAGGATGGCTCGTAGCTGGGATCGAGCTGCTCGATCCGCTCGAAGGTATCAATCGCCAGATCATAACTGCCCGTCCGCGTATAATCGACCGCCAGCGAATTGAGTATCTCCACGTCGTCCGGACTCAACTGCAGCGCGATTTCATATTCGCTTATCGCATCGTCGAACCGGTTCACCGCGTCGAGTGTGAGCGCCTTGTTGAAATGCCAGGACGCGTTCGCAGGGTTTATCTCGAGCGCGGCATCAAGCTCTTCGAGGGCCTGTATCATCTTGCCGTCCTCGTAGAGCTCGAAGGCCCTGCGGGCGTTTTGCTCGGCCCTGTCATAGGAACTGAATTCCGTCCCGTCGAAGATCATCGTTGCGGCTCACCTATCAAACGGTTCAAATTAACGCGGATTCACCCAACAGCGTTATCGCCCACAAAAGGGTCCGGCCTTAGCAGTTTCCTCCCGCGGTGCCACCTTTTCGCCGCCGGCAAAATTTTGCTGGATTTTCGGGCCGTAAGCATTTACAATTGCCTGGGTTAGCTTAACAGCGACCGGCCGGCCCTGGCGGCAATCGCGCCGTCTGTCGCCGTTTTTCCGGCAGGCGGTCACCGATGGTCTTATAACACGGCCCTGACTGTAGGGCCCCGGAAAGCTGACCGGGAATCTGAATCATGAGGCACGAGTATGATAGATTGGGAGAAGCCGGACGATGATTGAACAGATAAAAGGTCGGGTGACCGCAGGCAAGGGCGCCTATGCCATCGTGGTCAGCAGGTTCAACGAGTTCATAACTTCCAAGCTGCTCGCCGGCGCTATAGACTGCCTCCAGCGGCACGGCGCGGCCGACGAACAGATAACCGTAGTCTGGGTGCCGGGCGCCTGCGAAATCACGCAGGCCGCCAAGAAGCTGGCCCAGAGCGCCAAATACGTTGCGGTGCTTTGCCTCGGCGCCGTCATAAGAGGGCAAACAGCGCATTACGACTATGTCTGCCAGCAGGTCGTGCGTGGTATCGGGCAGATCAATTACGACTCCGGCGCTCCGGCCGTATTCGGAGTGCTGACCTGTGAAACGCTCGAACAGGCGGTCGAGAGAGCCGGAACGAAAATGGGCAACGCGGGCGCCGACGCGGCGCTCACCGCCATGGAAATGGCAAATGTAATGGAACAGATCTAGGCGGTATTTGACTTGGCGGCAACCCCGTAATATTCCATAGCGACCATTCACTATTGTTCGAGGCCGCGGCGTGGACAAGAGAACAAGGGCCAGAGAACTGGCAATACAGGCACTATACCAGCTCGACGTACAGGGCCCCGAGCTGCTCGAGTTCATGGGCACGTTCTTCGCCGAAGCCGACAGCGACAAGCGCGTCACCGACCTCGCCTCGCAGTGGATGAAGGGAACATGGGAGAATCTCGAGACCTGTGACCAGCTTATAACCGCCTCGACCATAAAGTGGCAATTCGCAAGGCTCTCGCCCGTTGACAAGAGCATCCTGAGATTGGCCGTGTTCCAGTTGAAGTTCTGCGCGGATATCCCCCCCAAGGTCGTGATAAACGAAGCCATTGAGCTTGCAAAGAAGTTCGGCGCCGACAGGTCGCCATCTTTCGTAAATGGCGTTCTGGATGCCGTCCTCAAGAAGTTGGTTGCGGCAAAAGAGAAAAGGGCCGCGCCGACCGGCGATCCTTGAAAGTGAGCCCGCCGCGGCAAGGGGTCCGAGAGGAATCGAATGTCAAGATGAGGACAATCGCAGTACTCAACCAGAAAGGGGGGGTTGGAAAGACCACAACCGTGGCCAACACGGCGGCGGCCCTCGCGGCGATGGGCGCAAAGGTCGTGGTGATCGACTTGGACCCCCAGGCCCACCTGACCATACACCTGGGTCTTGAGCCGCAGACCCTCGAAAGCGGCTCATACAAGGTTCTCACCCGATCCGCCGACTTCGCAAAGGAAATCCTGCTGACTCGTCTGAACCTGTGGCTGCTGCCGGCCAACATCAACCTCGTCGGAGCCGAGACCGAGCTGGTTAGTGTCGTCGGCAGGGAAACGATACTACGCGAGGCGCTGGAGCACGTACAGGGGCAGTTCGACTATTGTCTGATAGACTGCCCTCCTTCGCTGGGCCTTCTGACACTCAACGCATTGGCCGCCGCCCAGGAGGTTCTGATACCCCTTCAGCCCCACTTTCTGGCCCTGCAGGGCTTCGGCAAACTCCTGCAAACCGTCGAGCTGGTGAACAGGCGCATAAACCCCGACCTGAAGGTCACCGGCATTCTTCTGTGCATGTTCGACAGCAGGGCGTCGCTTCCCAACGAAGTCCGTGCGGATATAGAGCAATTCCTCGAAGGCGCCCGGGGCACGCAGTGCGCGTGGGCCGAAGCGCGGATACTGCCGACTTGCATCAGGAGAAACATCAAGCTTGCGGAGGCCCCGAGCTACGGAAAGACGATATTCGAGTACGAGCGGAACTGTCACGGCGCCGAAGATTATCGCAAGGTGGCAGAGTTCATATATCCGGAGGGCGAACCGGTCGTCGCGCCGCCTCTCGAAGCAGGCTCTGAGAGGGTTTCGCCGGAGCAGGCGGACCGATCCGGCTATGAGCCTTCGGGTGAGAGCGAGGGCGCGGAGGTGTGTGAATCCGCGCAACCGGACGTAGCGGGTTTTGAGCGTGTTGACAGCGGCCGGAGTCGCCGGGAATCCGACGCGGGCATGGCGTCGCCTGCGCCGGCTGAGGCGATCCCCGCCGAGACGGATTGGCCGGCAGTTGAGAGAGGGGATTCTCAGACCCGGGCCGATGCGCCGGACGGCGACGACGAAGACCGAAAGCCGCCGTTCGAAATCCGGTCCATCTCCCGGCCCCATTCGCAAACCGCCCCATCGGAACCGGCTGAGAGACCCTTCGACCCGGCGCAACCGGACCCACACGAACGGCAGTGAGAGACGCTACTCAATCTCCAGGGCGACCACGGACTTCGGCGGCAGGGTGACGGTGAGGGTCTTTCCGTCGAGCTTTAGCTCGTCAAACGCTGCCGGCCTGACGGCGTCGGGATTCGCGAAGGTATTATGAGCAGTTATCTGCCTGGCCGTTAACACACGCCCCGATGCTTTCTTTGGAGCAGTTTCCAACGCGACGGCGGTCTCGTGGGCCTTTCCGGGATCGAGGTTGCAGACGGTTATGTGAATCTTGCCCGATTTGTCCCGCGATGCCGAGACATTGAGGGCTGGAATCCTGTCGTTTCGGAACCCGTAGTCGTCGCAGGTCAACTGCACCGGAATGAGCGCGGCGTCATGATGTGGCGTGTACATCTCAAAGACATGATAGGTCGGGGTCAGAATCATCTTCTCATCTTTGGTGAGAATCATCGCTTGCAAAACGTTGACCGTCTGTGCGATATTTGCCATCTTCACGCGGTCGCAGTGGTTGTTGAAGATGTTCAGTGTGATTGCCGCCACAAGGGCGTCGCGCAGGGAATTTTGCTGATACAGAAACCCCGGATTCGTTCCCGGCTCGACCTGGTGCCACGCGCCCCATTCATCTACAATCATGGCGACTCTTTTTTGCGGGTCGTACTTATCCATTATGGCCGAATGCTGTGTGATAAGCTCCTCTATATGCAGGGCTCGTTTTAGCTGCTCGAACCAGTCTTCTTCGCCGAACCTTGTTGCGGACCGGCTCCTCCTTCCCGACCCGCAGTAATAGTGCAGCGCCAGCCCGTTCATCCGCCTGCCCGCCTCGCGCATCAGCACCTCGGTCCAGTTGTAGTTGCCGCCGCTCGCGCCGCAGGCTATTTTGTAAACGCGGTTGCCGCTGAAATTGCGCAGGTAGGTCGCGTACCTGCGGTAAAGATCGGCGTAGTATTCGGGTCTCATCTGGCCCCCGCAGCCCCAGTTTTCGTTTCCGACGCCCCAGTACCTGACCTTCCACGGCTCGTTTCGGCCGTTTTCTCGGCGTAGGTTCGCCATCGGGCTCTGGCCGTCGAACGTTGTGTACTCGACCCACTGCTGCATTTCGAGAACGCTCCCGCTGCCCACGTTGCCGCATATATACGGCTCGCAGCCGAGCTGCTCGCAAAGGTCGAGGAATTCGTGCGTGCCGAAGTGGTTGTTCTCCGTGACGCCTCCCCAGTGGGTGTTGACTATGCTCGGGCGTTTCTCTCGCGCGCCGATGCCGTCTTTCCAGTGGTACTCATCGGCGAAGCAGCCGCCCGGCCATCGCAGCACCGGTATCTTGATTTGCCTCAAGGCCGCAACCACGTCGTTTCGGATGCCGCGGGTGTTGGGAATCGGCGAATCCTCCCCCACCCAGTAGCCGCCGTAGATGCAACGGCCGAGGTGCTCAGAGAAATGGCCGTAGATGTTCTTGTTTATTGTGCCTTTGGCCTGCCCCGTGCGGACCAGCAGTTTGTTTTGCGCCAAGCCCGATGCGCAACCGACAAGCAGGACTACCACAACAGCCGCGACAATTTTCTTCCGCGGCGCCGCCCCTGCACAACATTCGCCCGAAATTGTACGATTCATTTGGTCTCTCCTTATTAAATGTGCTCCTGTTGCGGACCGCCACCCGTGCGGCTCCGCTCCGGCATCTCAATTGTCTTTCGGTTTGAGCAGCCCTCGTACCCGCATCCAGTCGGCGCATCGTGAGGGCCAGCTTGATGTTCCGGCAATACGCTCGCCTAAGCCGAAGCCGTGCGGGCCCTTCTCGTAAATGTGCATCTCCGCCGGCACACCCGCCTTTCGCAGGGCCAGGTAGAAGTATAGGCTGTTTTCCGCGGGCACGCCCCTATCCTCCCACGTGTGTATCAGGAAGGCCGGCGGCGTCTGGGCCGTCACCTGCTTTTCGTTGGAGAGATGATCGAGAAGCTCTTTGTCGGGATTGGCGCCTAACAGATTGCGCCCCGAGCCTCTGTGCGTGTATGGCTGGGTCAGGGAGATTACCGGATAAACGAGCGCCATGAAGTCAGGCCGGCAGCTCACCCGCTCGATTGGGTCCCTGGCGCCCTTTGCGCCCCTGTCGAAGTGCGTCCCTGCCGTCGATGCCAGATGTCCGCCGGCCGAGAATCCGAGAATTCCTATGCGGGCCGGATCGACGCCCCACCGGGCGGCCTGCGCGCGGACCATCCTGAGCGCCCTCTGGGCGTCCTGCAGCGGTGCCGGATGACCGTACCCTGCGCCGCTGTTGCGGTGGCGGTACTGGAGTATAAAGCCGGCAACCCCGAGTGAGTTGAGCCATCGTGCGATCTGATGCCCCTCGTGGTCCATGGCCAGATGGCCGTAACCGCCGCCGGGACAAATCACGACCGCCGCGCCGGTCGCCTTCTCCTTCGGCGGCAGGTATATCGTCAGTGACGGCCTGTCACCGGCGTCCTCGCCTTTTGCCCCCGGAGCAGCTCCGGGCCAGAGCAGCTCGACCGCGGGCGAGTCCGGCGCCTGCTCTGCGCACGCCGGCCAGGGCCACACAACGGCAACAACACAAAAAATCAGAACAACACTCGACACTCTGCTCATCTTTCTGACTCCCTGTCAAAACACCACAAATAGCAATTCACCCACAGGACTGGCGCACCTCTGCAGGTTTGCCACTCATATCAGTTTCCGGGGATCCTCAAGCTGCTCGATAATACAACCGAGAAACTGCGCGGCGTGTGTGCCATCAGCGATCCTATCATCTACCGCCAGAGAAAGGCTCACGAACTTGCGGGCCATGACGCAGCCGCCCCTTGGGACAATCATCTTCACCACGTTGCCGCAGGCCAGAATAGTGCCCGCAGGCGGCGGAACAATCCCGAGAAAAGAGTCTATGCCGTATGCGCCCAGGTTGCTCAACGCTATCGTCTCGCCCTCCATGTCCGCCAGAGTCAGCTTGTTGCTGCGGGCCTTTTCAGTGAAGAGCTTGTCCTCCAGAGCTATCTCAGCCAGAGTCTTCCTGTCGGCGTTCTTTACGACCGGAACAACAAGCCCCTGAGGGCTGTTGACCGCAAATCCAACGTTAACGGCATCGGAGATCCTGATCGCGTCCCCGCAGAGGGCCCCTGTCATAATCGGATATCTCTTGGCCGCCAGCCCGAGCGAGCGAATAAAGAAAGCGTTGCTGGTGATTTTGACGCCCAGTGACTTGCTCAGTTTATGCCGAATTGCCATCAGCTCCGTCACGTCCGCCCTGGAGCAGATGTAGAAGCAGGGCTTGCTCAGCTTGGAACTGAGCATCCTGCGGCCGATTAGCTTCTGGATTCTGGTCAGCCTGATATGACTCTGGGCCGGATTCTTCAAGGACGGCTCCGTCATCTGCCGGCGTCTCACCATTCTGTGCGAATTCTCGCGGGGCCCCAAATATGCCCGATTGCGTTTAGGAACCCCCATGAACAGGGTCCCCTCGGTGTGCCGGGCGGCAGCCCCGTGCACAGACAAATGGGCGATACAGGACTCGAACCTGTGACCTCACGGGTGTGATCCGTGCGCTCTAGCCAACTGAGCTAATCGCCCGAAACGCGGTGTATTAAAACCGGCCGGGCTTTTCCTGTCAAGGCCCAATAGAAAATGTAACTGCCCCAACGATTGTGGGACTTTTTTCAATGCCCAAATTGTTGTGGTTTTTCCACTGCCAGAACCACAGCTTATTGTGCCAAAAATGGCCAACCACAGAATTTGGGACAGTTACTGGAAAATCGGACTCGCGGCTGCGGCGAAGGCTCACCCCCGCACGCCACGAAATCAGGGGGTCTCCGTGGCGACAAGGTTGATGCGGCCGAGCCTGACGCCCTTCATGCTCACCAGGCTTTCACCCATCTTGTTTATCCGCCCGACCCGGCCACGAAGCACAATTATCTCAAGACAATCGTGCGCCCCGAGGTGAACGTGCAGAGACGAGATGGCGTGCAGGATGTGAGAGTGCTGCAGACGTATGAGCTTTTCGGCTATGTTGGCCGCGTGGTGGTCGTAGACCAGAACCACCACCGCGACCCCCTCGGCTTTCGGGTCGCCTGCGAACTCGCGGCTCAACTGCTGCCGGACCAGATCCCGTATGGCCTCGGAGCGGCTCTCATAGCCCTGCCCGGCGATGAGCTTGTCGAACATCGAAAGAAGAGTTGAGTCGAGCGATATACCTATGCGTTCAAGAGATTTCGTTTTCCTGCTCCTGGCGACCATGGGTCTCTACTCCTTGCTCGTGACATAAATAGCCTGTTCGGCAAACAGATTGGAAGCGAATCTCACCGGACTCAGGCGCCTCTTGACAAGGGCGATCTTTCTTTCGACCCTGACCCCGAGCGACCTGCAGAACGCGTCAAAATCCTTCAGCGACAGAAAGTGGATGTTGGGCGAATTATGCCAGCCAAAAGGCAGTTGCCCCGTCACCGGCGCCTCGCCTTTGAGCAGAAGCTGCGCACGGCAACGCCAGTGGGCGAAGTTCGGAAAGCTCACGATCACCTTCTTGCCCACGCGCAGCAGCTCCCTGAAAATCTTCTCCGGATTCTTGACCGTCTGCACCGTCTGCGAGAGTATCACGTAATCGAAGCTTTTGTCGGCATAACTGCCGAGGCCCAGTTCGACGTCTCGCTGTATTATTGACAGGCCTCTCTCCACGCAGGCCAGCACAAACTGCTGCTCGAGCTCGATGCCCTTACCCTTGATCTTCCTGTCGGCCGTCAGGTTTGCCAGCAGCTCGCCGTCCCCGCAGCCGACGTCCAGCACGGTGCTGCCCGGCTCGATAAGCGATTCAATCAACTGGTAATCGACGCGCGAACGACGCGCGTGCTCGATGCTGCCCACCTCGTACTTTTCGCCCCGGCTTTTGACTCCCGCTTTTTCCACTCCGTTTTCAGCCGGCCGGTGAGTCGCACGCAGGAATCCCGATATGAACGAGCCGAGCGTCTCGGTCTCCAGCAGGAAGGCGTCGTGGCCGTAGGATGATGAGATATTGCAGAAGCTGACGTCCTTGCCGTTGGCGACAAGGGCGTTCGCTATCTCCTCGGACTGCGCGGGGGTGAAGAGCCAGTCGCTCGTGAAGCTGATCACAAGGAAACGCGAATTGACATTGGCGAATGCCCCGTTCAACGACTGGTAGTCCTTCTGCAGGTCGAAGTAGTCGGCGGCCTTTGTTATATAGAGGTAACTGTTTGCGTCGAATCTTTCCACGAATGTCTGGCCCTGGTAGTCGAGGTAGGTCTCAACCGCAAACTCGGAGTTGAAGTCGTAGCTGTACTGATCGGAGCTGCGAAGCTTCCGTCCGAACTTGCTGCGCATTCCCTGCTCGGACAAATACGTGATGTGCCCTATCATGCGTGCTATGGCCAGTCCTCTGTCGGGCGTCCGGGCGCCGTGATACTGGCCACCGGCGAAATCGGCATCGCCCAGTATGGCGTTTCGCCCAACCGCGTCAAACGCGACCGACTGCGCGCCGAGATGAGTGGTTGTGGCAATCGGAATCGCCGCCTCCACAAAATCGGGATACGCGATGGACCACTCCAGCACCTGCATCCCGCCTATCGAGCCCCCGATCACCGCCAGCAGTCGCTTTATACCGAGCCTGTCGAGCAGGAGTTTCTGGACGTTGACCATATCGGCTATGGTGATGATTGGAAAATCCAGCCCGTACGCACGGCCCGTGGCGGGATTGACCGACGACGGTCCCGTCGTTCCGCGGCAGCCACCAAGAAAATTCGAGCAGATCACGAAGTACTCGTTCGTGTCTATCCCCTTGCCCGGCCCGACCATGGCGTCCCACCAGCCCGGTTTTCTGTCGTCGGGGCTGTTGTAGCCGGCAACGTGCGCGTCGCCGCTGAGGGCGTGACAGATCAGCACTACGTTGTCGCCGGCGTCGTTGAGCTCGCCGTAAGTCTCATACGCCACGTCGATCGGGCCGAGAGTCTTGCCGCACTCCAGCTTCAAAGGCTTTTCGGCCTCGACGAGCCGTATTGTCCTGGTCTCTACGATTCCTACCGAATTATTGCCCATTTCCACCATAACACTCATCAATTATACCCTGGAACTCAGCACTGTAAAGTGCAACGCTCGCCGGCAAGGCTGCCGGCACGCGCCGCACAAGGCCCACCGCCTGTATCCGGCAGTTAAAGTTGTCGAAAAGCCTTGACATCAGGCTCCCGGGCCATTGAATTGTACTCGGCAACGCGCCACACGAGCTCTCGACGAGCCGACGGGCCTCCGAGGTGTATGGAGACTATACGGCCCGGCCGCACAATCTGTTTGGTGTTTGTGCACCGGGCCGGTCGCGCCTGAACAATAAGTATGACAACGGCAGAGCAGATAATAGAGACCTTTAAGATGAAACCCCTGCCGGTCGAGGGGGGATTCTACGCCGAGACTTACCGCTCGCAGGAGAAGATTGCCCTCCCTTTGCCGCCGGCCGGACAGAGCGGACAGAGAAGCCTGGCGACCGCTATCCTTTATTTGCTCACGCCCGATACCTACTCAGCCCTGCACAGGGTAAAAAGCGACGAGATATTTCACTTCTACCTCGGCGACCCCGTTACAATGCTCCAGCTTCGGCCGGACGGCACGGCCCGTACAATAACTATCGGAAGCGATGTTCTCAGCGGCCAGCTTCCCCAGGTGACGGTCCCGAAGAACACGTGGCAGGGGTGTGTGCTCAACGAAGGTGGGCGGTTTGCCCTCATGGGAACCACCGTTGCGCCCGGATTCGAGTTCGACGATTTCGAGCTGCCGGACATAGAGCAGCTTCTGAGGCAATACCCCGATCGCCGGGAGCTGATCATGCGCCTGGCGCGTGACGATTGAGGGCTAAGGGCTTTTGCCGCCCAATTGCCGTATCACGTCCACCAGCGCCTGGGTGCCGTCCCGTCCGCGCCCCTGCGCCTGCAGAGCGCCGAGCAATTCTCTCGCCAAAGCCACACCGGGCAGAGGCTGGTGCAACTGCTCGGCGTACTCGAGAACGAGACGCAGGTCTTTTTGCTGCAGATCGACCATAAAGGCCGGCTTCAAATCCCCCGCGATTATCTTCGGCCCCAGCGCCTTCAATGAGTGGCTGCCCGCGGCGCCCGCTGAAGTAACGGCGAGCGTGGTCTCGAGATCCAGCCCCGCCTTCTCCGCAAACGCGAGGCCCTCCGCAATACTCATTATCGTGTGAATGACCATCACTTGGTTGACCAGCTTTGTCATCTGTCCGGCACCAAGCGGCCCGCAATAGGTGACCGTCCGCCCCATCACCTCCATGATGGGATGTACCTTCTCGACAGCATCCCTCGGCCCTCCCATCATTATCGAAAGCTTGCCCTGGATTGCCCCTATCTCACCCCCGCTCACCGGCGCATCGATCAAAGTCACCCCCCTGGCGGCGAGGGTCTGCCCCATCTGCCTCGTGGCGGCCGGCGAAATCGTGCTCATATCTACGCATACAAGGCCTTCTGAGGCGGTTTCAATCACGCCTTTGTCTCCGAGAAGAACCTGCCGCACATCGGGCGTATCGGTGACACAGGTGATTACGACGTCGCGGCCGGAGGCGGCCTCGGCGGGATTCGAGGCCCACGATGCGCCATTGGCCAGAAGCTCGTCGGCCTTTGCCTTTGTTCGATTGTGGACCGTCAGCTCGTATCCGGCCCGCAGAAGGTTCAAGGCCATCGGCCTGCCCATGATGCCCGTGCCGATAAAGCCGATCTTTGCTGACGACATCTCTCTATATCACCTCGAGTCGCCGGAGAATCGCCCCCGTCCAGCGGGAGCTGCGAAGCTGGGCGAGGATAAGCAGAAGGACGACCAGCAGCCAGTAGCCGCTGAATCGCAGATAGAAGAGGACCTGCTCGAATATTCCGCCGGGCTTGGCCGAGCAGGCTTGCGCCAGCTCGGCTGGCAGGTATATCGCTCCGGGCAGTCCGGGGCCGAAGACAATCTGCCAGGGCAGAAGGAAAACCACCATCAGCAGGGAGATGAAAAACGCACGCGAAATATGGTTAATCCCTCCAAGCCTGCCCATCAGTGACACTTTCAGGCTGAAAAGCGTCGTCAGGCAGTATATTATCGCCGCCAGTGCAGCGACGGCGTTGACGAAGCGGACCGCCCAGGAGACATGATCGAAGGTTATCTCAAAGGGGAGAAAGCTCTTGCGGGCGGGCTTGGGCTCGGCCGGTTGCATCGCCGTCGTTGCGTTCGGGTCATTCGGGTCCGTCGCCGCCGCATCATTGACGTCGGCCGGCATGTTGACGTCCGAACTAACCGCCGCAACCGGGGCCTCATCGGCCGGCTCCTGCCCCGTCCTGACCAACCCCAAACGCACGAGCCAGAAAGCCCCCTGCAGCAACAACAAACAGAGGATCGTAATGATAAACATGAAGTTCTTCCATCCCTTGAACACCCCAACCGCCTCGAGGCAGTCGGTCGTATCCAGGAGGTTGCCTGGGCCGCCAAGGTTGTCGTTCATCTTGTCTTCTCCTCAATCAGCGTTTGCGGGCTCCGCTGCGGACCCGGTTGTATCTACAAAGACAGAACTTTGGTTACCGGAGAACAATTATGCTGGCGCGCCCGCGCATGTGCAAGAGATTTATTTGCACGCCGCGGCGCCCGCCAAAAGCCCCTCAGAGCCTCGCGCCGCCAGGCACGTATAGGCGGCCCCGCTGAATCGAAAACCAGCTCTTACAATCCGGTCCAATCATACCGCCTCCTCCCTCGTCATCAGCCCATCCGCCGTCTCCACGCCCGGCTTCACGTTGCGATTGGCCGACTTTGCAGTTTGCAGCCCGATTCTTGGATGTACGATGGCCGCCTCATTGCTTCTTTCCCTGGCACCCCCGGCTCGTACGAGAGGACAAGACTTTTTGGGTTGTTGTATGTAGACACATTTGGTATATTGGTTCGTATCGCCGCGCGGCCGAATCAAAAGGAGATCAGACTATGAGAAACAACCTTGTTCTCTTGCTCTCACTGATGCCAATTGCCGCCGCGTGTGCTTCAGCCGCGCAGGAAACCGACCCCGAACACATGATGGATGTGCTCCGTGAGCAGATGAACCGCCTGCATTCAATACGCGCCCGATACACGATCGACTCCGAATACGGGCCCGAAAGACGTCGCGTCAAATGCAGTGTTTCCTATCTCAAAAGCGGCCCAAAGTACAACATCCTCGAATCCTTCGCCCTGCCCGGAGGCAGGACAAAACAGATCCGGTACGTCCATGACGGCATCCAGCTCAAACAGTACATCTTCGACCCGGGCCTCCGGCCGCCCCGCCATGGCGCCATCTACGACCGGAGCCTCCACACAGACCTGGCAAACCACAATGACCTGCTCCGCTTCGCCCATTTCTTCCTCGCCCGGAACTACCAACGCCTCGACCCCAACGACCGAACCTTCAAATACCTCGGCGCCGAAAGCATAGACGCCCGCCCCTGCGAAAAGATTCTAATGATTACTCCCTATCTGCCGGGCCACAGGGCCTTCAACTACCACTGGATTGACCGCGGCGAGTCCGGCTGCATCCTGCGAAAAGTCACCTGCCTGATCGACGATGACCCCAACAGCCTGCTCTATGCCCGCACATACACCTACGGCAAAAGCCCCCGCTACCCGTTTCCCCGGAGAATCCGCTACGAGCGCTACAACATCGATGACGGCGGCAACAGGATCCTCTACTTCAAAAAGAATATCTCCGTCGAATCGCTCCAAATCAACGCCCTGATAGATCCCGCTGAATTCAACTTCACATTCCCCCAAGGAACCGTTGTCAACGTCTCGCCGCTCGTTCTCGACGCCGACGGTTCAACAGAGCCCAACCGGCCAGCGCCGCACGAACCCCGCACCCCGGACACGCGCGATCAAAACGAACCCGTCAACCTTGCCGCAGAATTCCAAATCCCGCGCGAGCCCACACCTGTCCTCCTGCCCGTCAACTTCCACAACCAGAGCCTGCTCTTTCTACTCGACACCGGATGCACAAACACCGTCCTCGATGTCTCCCTAAAAGAACGACTCGGCGCCCCCAAAAAGTTCGTCCGTGCACAAACCGCCGGAAATCCCGTCATCACACAGCTCTTCGAGGCCCCCGATGCCCGCCTCGGACCATTTAGCCTCAGGACCACCGGCTTGGCCGCCGTGGCCGACCTCAAAATGCCCGGCCTAATCCTCGGAAAAAAAATCAGCGGCATTGTCGGAATCAACTTCCTCAAACATCACATCCTGCAAATCGACTTCGACTCCGGCCGACTCGCCTTACTGCCCCCTTCCACCGCTCCGGAACCTCGGTGGGGGCGGCCCCTGCCGATATCCTTTGACAGCCTCGGATTGCCCCGAATCACCGCCACTGTCCTCGAAAACATACCCGTCGAATTCGTTATAGACACGGGCTTGAACGCCACCGGAGCCATCGAGAACGAAACCTTCGACAAAATCATCGCCGAAAGAGAATTGAAAACCGTCCCCATCCTCGCCGCCACCGCCGGCGGAAGCGCCACCGGCCGCGAGGCCCGAATACCTTCTCTTGCAGTCGGCCCTTTCGAATACCGGGACCTCATCATCAGTGATGGATCCGTGAACCACCTCGGCCTGGACTTCCTCGCCCGACACCAGGTCACCCTCGACTTCCCAAACAGCACCGTTTACCTCAAGAAATCCAAAGGGTTCAACAGGATCGACGAGTCCGACATGACCGGCCTCCACCTGCTCCGGATTGAGGGGCGGACCGTCGTCTACTCTCTCGATGCCGGCAGCCCCGCACAAAAAGTCGGCCTCAATGCCGGTGACGTCATCCTCGAATTCAACGGCCATGATGCAAACGCCCTCGAAACATGGCAGATCGAGAACCTCAAAAGGTCCGGGCACGGCAAGAGACTCATGCTCACGATAGAACGCGTCGAGAAAACCAGAGAAATATCGTTGTTTCTTCAGAAGAGAATATGACCTCCCCCTGTCATCCGGTTTCAAAAATACCCCAAAGAAATATTGCTGGCGCGTGGGAAACACTATAATAGCAGCATGGAACTCATCGATACCCATGCGCACCTCAGCTTCGAGCCCCTCGCCCTCAATGTAGAAGGCGTCCTCGAGGCGAGCCGCGCCGCCCATGTCACCGCCTGGATAACCGTAGGCACCGACCTCGACCACGACCGCAAGTGCGTCGCTCTGGCCGAGCGTTTCGACAACCTATACGCCGCCGTCGGCATCCATCCGCACGATGCAAAAGACATCAACCCCAACACAATGCAAGAGCTCGCCGCCCTGGCGCAGAACCTCAACGTCGTGGCTATCGGCGAAACCGGCCTCGACTTCCACTACAACCTGTCCGACCCCACCGACCAGAAACGAGCCTTCGCAAAACAACTGCAAATCGCCCGCGAGCTGCACCTGCCGGTGGTCGTGCACTGCCGGGAGGCCTTCGAGCAGACGGTTGAATTACTCGAGCAGTTCGGCGCAGGGCTTCGAGGTGTCGTGTTTCACTGCTTCAGCGGCTCACCCCAACAGGCCGAAATCGTCCTCGAGCACAACTGGCATATCTCCCTTACAGGAGTCGTGACTTTCAAGAACGCCGAAAAGACCAGGAGCATCGCAAAAGATCTCCCCATCGACAGGCTAATGCTCGAAACCGACTGCCCCTACATGTCGCCGGAGCCGGTCCGCAAGCAGAAGATTAACGAGCCCGCCCTGATGGTCCATACCGCCCGATTCCTCGCAGAGCTCAAACAAATAACCCTCGAAGACCTCGCCGAACGAACCACAAAGACCGCAAAGGCATTCTTCCACATCCCCTGACCGCAAAAGAATCGTCCGGCCGCCAAAAGCTCGGCTAAACACCCTGAACCAGGAATTCACCTTGCTGAGCTGCGCAGTTCAGAAGCATACGAACCAGCAAACAGTTCGGGGCAACTGAAAATCGTGCCCAACGGCAGTCCCATATCACCAGGTGTCCAAACACTTTCCGACCCTGTTTTTCACTACTAAAAACGTGTTTTTCCCGTGCGACTTGACATTTCGCCTGCACCGCCCTATATAACAGTAGTTAGTTTTGTTCGCATCGAGCATGGAGCGCGGCCTTGGCGGCGTCCCGTTGCAGCCGTGGAGGAACACCCCTTCAATTCTATTGAGGGACTTAGGTTTTAGAAATGCCGGTGGTATTCGACCAGACGGTCGTAAATCAGGTTCAGCAGGCCAACGACATAGTCGAAGTCGTGGCCGAGCACGTCGCCCTTAAGCGCAAAGGCCGCGAAATGGTCGGAATCTGCCCCTTCCACGACGACCACCGCCCCTCATTCAACGTCAGTCCCGTAAAGCAGATATTCAAGTGTTTCGCCTGCGGGGCGGGCGGCGACGTCTTCAAATTCGTCCAGATGCGTGAAAACCTCTCGTTCGTTCAGGCCATCGAGCGTCTGGCCGAACGCGCCGGCATTAAGCTAAAGCCCAGGAGAGTTGCCCGGCCGGCGGAGTCCGACTCCGGCCCGCCGGCCGAACAGGTCGATCCGAACCAACTCGCCCGAGTGAACGCCTGGGCCGCCGAGTACTTCCGGCGGAACCTCCAGCTTCCCGAAGAAGGCAACTTCGCCCGCGACTACCTGGCAGAGAGGCACTTAACCCCCGAAAGCGTGGAGAAATGGCGCATCGGACTTGGCCTCGACCGCCCCGATGCCCTCCAGAAGGCCGCTGCTGCAAAGAAGATTCCCTCGAAACTGCTGGGGCAGGCCGGCCTGGTAACCGGGCAGGGACAGGACAAGTTCATCAACCGGCTGATGTTCACCATCACCGACGAGACGGGACGGGTGATCGCATTCGGCGGCCGTACCCTGGATGGAACGGGCGCCAAGTACATCAACTCGCCAACGACGCCCCTGTTCGACAAGAGCAACACGCTCTACGGTCTGGAGCAGGCACGGTACCAGATCGTGGCGACGGGAACCGCCGTCGTGGTCGAGGGTTATACCGA
>CP070678.1:107404-110553 GCA_020352515.1 Phycisphaerales bacterium
AGTGTGAAAGGAATCCACTCGACTTCAGCGGGGAGTACGTGATTGTTGCTTTTTTGTTTGGGGTGGACGGCTTGAGCGAGATGGGGCCTTGCGGAGAATTCTCTATTTTCATTTGAGCTTTGGGGCCTGGGCAAATGGGGGATTCGCAGCCGGTGCAGATGTTATCGGCACCTCGAGCGGAAGAACGGCAGGCGGAGGTCAGCAAATCAACTTTGCGCGAAAATCCAGTAGTTACCACGATAGACTTTGGTGGGATGGAATTTGTATACTTTGTAAAACGAAGGGGGGCAGTAGCAGATGCGCGCCTCGTAGCTCTGCCTCCTTTTTTTTTCGTTTCCGGGGAACCGGGAGCGGCGAGATACACCCTTGAAGGCGGAGGACTTAGCGAGAAGTGTGAGTTTCCGTCCGAGCAATCCAGCCATATTGCCAATTGCCAAAATTTACAATTTAGGCTAAGCTATGCGCGAGAATTGCAAGTAAAGGCGGCCGCGATGCAGGTTTGCCGGCGCCGGGATCAGGCGGGGAAAGGCCTGGGCGTTTTCCGGGCGGACGAGCAGGCGGCGGGCCTTGGTGATAACCGGAAGTCGTGGTTGAAAGGACGGAACAATGGGTGGCGACAAGCTGGCGAGGGCAGTTTGCCTTGTGTGTGTGCAACTGTCATTCCTACAATTTCTGCCCGGGACCTCGACGGCAGTGACAGTTGACGTCAACTGGCCCTTATGGGACAACAAGACGCCGGAACCTCACACCATATTCGGCGAACCCGTGTATATTAATCACGACCCCCGGCATAACACTACGCGCAAATACAAGGCATTCACCGTTTATTACGATGACCGAGTTCTTGCGGCCCGCTGGACGGCAATAAAGCTTACTCCGCACGTCGTCGTCAAGAACGCCGTGAGCAGGCGACAAGGGCCTCTGGCGACGGACACGGCGCTCGCACAGAAGGGCTACAAAGTAACAAGCGGCCGAGACTACACGGGCCCGGCCATGGCGGCGGCTTGGAGTGCCGGCCAGATGGTTTCGTTGGGCAGCGCTTTGGCCTACGGCCAGCAGGCCGCCCGCGAATCCATGTATACGTCGAACATCTGCCTGCAACTCTCCGGCTACAACAGCAGTACATGGGCAAGACTGGAACAACTGTGCACGGAGTTTGCGCGGGACTACCGCGGGGTCTGGATTTACACGGGCCCGATCTATCCGGACCCGAGAAAGGCCTTTGCAGCGGCCGGGACCGTCCCTGCGCCGGTGGCGTTCTACAAGATCGTCGTTTCACCGGGGGAGGCGGGGACGGTGGATGTTCTTGCGCTTCGCGTGCCGCACTGGCCCCTGCCGCCGGATGCAGAGCTGTCACGGTACCTGGTAAGCATAAGGGATATAGAGAGAGAAACAGGCCTTGATTTCCTACACGAGCTGCCGGATGAATTGGAGGGCGCGATTGAATCGGCGATATGGGACATCTGGCCGGACGTGCCCAACCGGCCGTATGCCGGCGGCAAAGGCCGGAAGAACCGGACGCCCGATGTTATCTTCGTCCCCACCCCACCCGAGGTGGTGGATAGAATGCTCGAATTGGCCAAAGTCACGAAAGACGATCTGGTCTATGACCTGGGGTGCGGCGACGGGCGCATCGTGGTTGCCGCCGCGAAGAAATACGGCTGCCGGGCGGTGGGCTACGATATAGACCCCAAACGCGTCAGAGAATCGCAGGAAAACGTCGCAAAGAACAACGTCGGGCGCCTTGTCAGAATCGAGCAAAAAGACATCTTCACGCTCGACCTGAGCAGAGCGGATGTTATCACACTTTACCTGCTGCCAAAGCTAAACGTAAGGCTCATCCCGCAGTTGGAGAAGCTCAAGCCGGGCTCGCGGATTGTCTCCCACGATTTCAATATGAAAGGGGTCCGGCCCGATGAAGTGGTCAGGCTGACCACCGGCCATGCGCAGCACAATATTTTTTTGTGGACCGCTCCGCTGAAGAAAGTCACGGAAGAAGAGCCGGCTGCCTCAGAAGAACACGGGTCTTGAGCTTATGGCGGGCGGAGGCATACTGTAGGTCCGATACGAACGAGTGTCTCGAAGCAAAGGTGGCTCCGCGCGCAGCTATCAAGGCGGCCCCGATTTGCATTTGGTCACAGGCCTTTTTCCCCCTACCAAAGAATGCACCGCACATGGCGTCGGCCGGCAGTCGACTATATTGTGACATGAGCGGCCGGCGGCGCCAAAGGTCCCTTTTGCATAACCCGTTATAACCCGGCAGGCGACACGGTTTATGCTTGCATCGATTTTTTATGTCACTCACTGTGTCACCGAAGCAAGATTATTTCGGATTCCACATTTTTATAGTTGACATCTGAGTTAAAATATGCTATTATGACAATCGATACTCTTGCCGACCTCGTCGGCATGCGTAGAACATCCACAACTGGGGACGTGTGTCTCGAAAGGAGGAAATGTCGTGAAGAAGATTGTGCTTGGGTTGCTTTCTATTCTTGTTCTTGCCGGAGTCTCTCAGGCGGGGCCCACGTTGTACTTTAGCACGGGGGACGAGGCCGAGACTTCCTGGACCGCTTATGAGACGGTCGCGGGCTCGGGCGTCTATGAGATGAGTTTCGACAACATTGTAGTTGACAAGGCTGTTCCGGCAAGTGCGAACCTTATCGGGGACACGGTGGCCCTTCCGACGATGGCAATAACAGAGATGGCCTACGACGTGACGATTATAGGTGGTCTGCCGATAAAGATTGTGACGGCCAGTCTGACACCCGTGATTGACCCGGCCCGCGGTCTGGACGGGCGGATATACATCTTCGATAACGCCGCACCCGGCAACGCCATGATGGAGGCCGATCTCGGCGGCGGCGGCATGCTGAGCATAGCGCGCAACTACATGGCATACTCAAACCCGCAAAGCGACCTGACCAACATAGGATACTCGTCCGCCGGCTACGCCGGGTACTCGGTCATAATCGACGGATTCGTCGACGCAGCGGATAACGGCCTTCTTGTCGACCTGTCATTCAGCGGTGACTCGGCGTCGGACCTGTACACGCTTCTCAAGGGCGAGGGTGGGCCGGTCAGCGGCACAATCAGCGGGCAGATGAGCGCAATTCCGGCTCCCGGCGCGGTCTTGCTGGGCAGCCTCG
>CP070678.1:110653-119411 GCA_020352515.1 Phycisphaerales bacterium
GAGCCAATCAGCGGGGCAGTCATCACGTTCGCCGCCGAGTGGATGAACAACTACTTCCTCGCCGAGACCAACGAGCAGGGGCACTTTTCTCTGGAAGACCTGCCCGGCGAGGGATGGGACATGAGGCCGTGGGGCAGCTCGGAGCCGGCCAGCGGGCAGTACAAGGTTACCGTCAAGCACGAGCGCTACAGCGCGCCGGAAAAAAAGCTCAAGCTCTCTGCCGGTCAGCTCATTGATGATTTGGTCATCGAGGCCTACGGACAGACGACTCTAATCAGGTGTCAGGTAGTCGCCGCTGACAGCAACAGCCCCTTGGCCGGGGCCCGTATCGGAGGGTCCAACAAAATCGGCAGGATTGACGGTTACGCGGACGCGAACGGGGTCTTTACGGTTCGGGTCCTGCCGGGGCCGGTATCGCTTTCGTTTTACTCGCCGCCGGACGGGGTCTACGTGCTGCGGGAAAACGGCCCGGGGTCGAACTTGAATTTCGAGGCCGCAGGGGCCGAGATGACCGTGACGCTCAGGGCGCCCGCCGTCGCCGGGGTTCTCGTGAATGTTCCGGGTTTCGCGCTCGGTCCCGACGGGCGGGCGGTGTCCGGGGCGGTCTTGTACGCCTCTGCCGGCAGTTTCCATACGTCCAACGCAAGCAGCTATATCCGGCCGGTCGGCGCAGAGAATGACGGCTTGTTCGAGTTGAAAGAAGTTCCGGCCGGACGCAAGCTCAACATATATGCAGAGACAAAAGACCGCAGCCTCGCCGGAAAAGCCGTATTTGACGTCCCAGCCGAGCCAAATGAGTCCTTCTTTGTCGAGGTGAAATTGCAGGCCACGCGCCATGCATCAGTTGTCGTCAAAGACAAAAAGGGCGATATTGTGCCGGACACCACTGTCGCTATAAGTCCTGTGGTAGGTGGCGATGAGCTATGGCCGGCCAAGCGACATAGACGGACCGACGAAAATGGCGCGCTCGAAATCGACGGCATTGTGCCCGGTCTCGAGTATTACCTGGAGGACGTCGAATTCCAGAACCGGGCACGGCGTCAGGTGAGTGTAGAGGGAATCTTCAGAGGCCGAATGGTCTTGATACCGCAGAAATGACAGCGTGCTCGGCCGGGCAGCTTACCGCAGCCGCGGGCCGGCCCGCGTGTTGGCGCCTGGCTACTTTATCCCGGCGTGATACTCCTGCAGGGACTGCACCTTGAAATCACCGTCCCTTATAGCCGCGATACCCTTGACTGCGGCTGCGGCCGCTGCCGGGGTGGTGATGTAGGGGACGTTGTACTTTATCGCGGTCTTGCGGACGTAGGAATCGTCGTGCTTGCTTATCTTGCCGGCGGGAGTATTCACTATCAGATGAACCTCCTTGTTCTTGATCGCGTCGGCAATGTTGGGCCTGCCCTCGTGCATCTTCAAAATCCGCTCGGTCTTGACGCCGTTATCCGACAAGAATTTGAAGGTGCCCTCCGTGGCGAGAATCCTGAAGCGCAGCTTCTCGAACTCTCTGGCGGTGGGCAGCACCGCCTTCTTGTCGCCGTCGGTTACCGTAATCAACACGGTCCCCTCGGTCGGCAGATTCTGCCTGGCCGCCTGCTGCGATTTGTAGAACGCCAAGCCGAAAGAATCCGCCATACCGAGCACCTCACCGGTCGAGCGCATCTCCGGTCCGAGCAGCGGGTCAACCTCCGGGAACATGTTGAACGGAAAGACCGCCTCCTTGACGCCAAAATGGGGAATCTCGCCGTGCCTGAGCTTGAGATCGGCCAGCTTTGCGCCGAGCATAAGCTGAACGGCAAGCCGGGCCATCGACACATTGCAGACCTTCGAAACCAGAGGCACCGTTCGAGAGGCCCGCGGATTGGCTTCGAGGATGTAAACCTTTTCGTTCGCTATGGCGTATTGAATGTTCATAAGGCCGACAACGTGGAGTTCGGTTGCGATTTTTCTCGTGTACTCTTCAATAGTCTTAATATGCTTTTTCGGAATGCTCACCGGCGGTATCACGCAGGCCGAATCACCCGAGTGGACGCCGGCCAGCTCGATATGCTCCATAACCGCCGGAACAAATGCGTCCGTGCCGTCCGCGATTGCATCGGCCTCGGCCTCTATGGCGTTCTCCAGGAACTTGTCGATAAGGATGGGCCGTTCAGGGCTGACCTCGACCGCCCGCGCGACGTAGTGCCTGAGCATCTGCTCGTCATGGACGACCTCCATCGCCCTGCCCCCGAGGACATACGACGGCCGCACCATCAGCGGATAGCCGATTCGCTCTGCGATCTCCAGCGCCTCGGCCTCGCTGCTGGCCATGCCCGATTCGGGCTGCGGGATGCCGAGTTTCCCCATCATCTCGCGAAAGCGATCCCTGTCCTCGGCCAGGTCGATCGTCTCCGGCGAGGTCCCAATTACAGGAACACCGGCCTTCGCCAGCTCGCCGGCGATGTTCAGAGGCGTCTGGCCGCCGAACTGGACTATAACACCTTCGGGCTTTTCCTTTTCGTAGATGCTCAGAACGTCCTCGACGGTCAGCGGCTCGAAGTACAGCTTGTCGGACGTGTCGTAGTCGGTCGAGACGGTCTCGGGATTGCAGTTGATCATTATCGACTCGTACCCTTCGTCCCGAAGCGTAAAGGCCGCGTGCACACAGCAGTAGTCGAACTCGATTCCCTGGCCGATGCGGTTCGGGCCGCCGCCAAGGACCATGATTTTGCGCTCCTTGCTGACAGCAACCGTATCCGGCGCGTTGTATGTTGAAAAGTAATAGGCGGCGTTTTCCACCCCGCTCACCGGCACCGGCTCCCACGCCTCCACAACGCCCAGCTTGACGCGGCGCCGCCGTATCTTATCCTCGGGGATGGCCAGAATCTGCGACAGGTATCGGTCGCCGAAGCCGTCTTTCTTGGCCCGGATCAGCAGCTTGTCGGGCGGCATCTTGCCCCTGTGCTTTAAGAGCCGCTCTTCCAGCTCCGCCAATTCGGCCATCTGCTCGATGAACCAGCGCTTGATGTGCGTCTTTTCAAAAAGTGCGTCTATATCGGCGCCTTTCCTCAGCGCCTCGTACATGATAAACTGCCGCTCGCTTGTCGGGAACGTCAGCAGGCCCATCAGCTCGTCGAGACTGAGCTTGTTGAAGTCCTTGGCAAAGCCCAGACCGTAGCGGCCGGTCTCAAGCGAGCGAATGGCCTTCAGAAAAGCCTCCTTGTAGTTCTTCCCGATGCTCATCACCTCGCCGACCGCGCGCATCTGTGTGCCGAGCTTGTCCTCGACGCCTTTGAATTTCTCGAACGCCCAGCGGGCAAACTTCACCACCACGTAATCGCCGGAAGGGGTGTACTTCTCGAGGGTCCCGTCGCGCCAGTATGGTATTTCATCCAGCGTCAGCCCGCCGGCCAGCATCGATGAAACCATGGCGATTGGAAAGCCCGTCGCCTTCGAGGCCAGCGCCGACGAGCGCGACGTTCTCGGGTTAATCTCGATAACGACCACCCGGCCGGTGTCGGGGTTGTGGGCGAACTGGATGTTTGTGCCGCCTATCACCTCGATTGCGTCAACAATGTCGTAAGAGTATTTCTGCAGGCGCTGCTGCAATTCCGGGGCGATGGTGAGCATCGGAGCGGTGCAGTACGAGTCGCCGGTGTGGACGCCCATCGCATCCACGTTTTCTATGAAACAGACCGTGATTTTCTGGCCCTTGGCGTCGCGCACGACTTCAAGCTCAAGCTCCTCCCATCCGAGCACGGATTCCTCGATGAGTATTTGCCCGACGAGGCTGGCCGAAAGGCCCCGCCCGGCCACCGTCCGCAGCTCTTCTACGTTGAATACGATTCCTCCCCCGGTCCCCCCCATCGTGTACGCCGGCCGGATCACCACGGGGTAGCCCAGCTCGTCGGCTATCTCCTCGGCTTTCTCCACGCTGAAGGCGGCCTCGCTCCGGGGCATCTCGATGCCCAGACGGTTCATTGTATCCTTGAACACGACCCGGTCCTCGCCCCGCTCGATAGCATCGATCTCAACACCTATAACCTTGACCCCGTATTTCTCAAGCACGCCCGCCTTTGCCAGCTCGGAAGACAGGTTCAGCCCGCTCTGGCCGCCGAGATTCGGCAGCAAGGCGTCCGGACGCTCCTTCTCGATGATCTTCGTCATCGTCTGGAGGTTCAGAGGCTCGATGTAGGTCACATCCGCCATGCCAGGATCGGTCATGATCGTTGCGGGATTAGAATTGACCAGGATTATCTCGTAGCCGAGCTTGCGAAGCGCCTTGCACGCCTGGGTTCCGGAATAGTCGAATTCGCAGGCTTGGCCGATTATGATTGGGCCGGAACCGATTATCATCACCCTGTGGATGTCCTTACGCTTGGGCATGCCGGGTTCTCCTTACTGGAATTTTGCGGGCAAGCGATTAGTCCGTGCGCGAATATATTGCGGGGGATTAGACTAAATCGAAAGCAGGCTGTCAAATAATAAAAGCTTATAACTCAGCTGAGGCTGTGTGATTCTTGAAGATCGAAAGAAGAATGCCAAACGCCGCGATTATCACGGCGTTTGGCGGCACGAATGCTGACTGCTACTGCGGTTGTATGGTCGGCCTGTGGCGACGGAAGCCTACTGCATTACCTCCGAATAGGAGCTCGCGTCGTAGTTCAAGACTATCTCGGGAATAAAACCGGCCGGCACCTCGACCGTGCCCGAACGATTGAAGTAAAGATCACCGTTGCCCGTGAGGGTCATGTCCTGGTCGGAGTAGTTGATCACCGAGCCGTTTATCGTCCCCCCGGCGTTTCCGTAGAATTGTATGCCGTTGGCCACTATTGCGCCGCTGATTGTCTCGAAACTCCCACCGAACGACGCACTAAAACCGGGAGCTATAAGGAAGGTGCCCGTCTCCTGCCTCAATTCTGCGTACTCTTGCTCCAAAGGCAGGTCGCTGACGGGCTGGCTGACCACGTCCCCGGCAAAGTTGATCATATTGACACCGGAATTGTCCTCGATGTTGCCGTCTCCCACGATGATGCCCGTCACGTCCGTGGTTCCCGTGAAGTTGACCACGTTGGGGGTCTCGATATAGACGACGCCCTTCAGGGTTACGTGGCCGGAGAATGTGGGGTTGGTTCCCGCCAGTATCCTGACGTTCTCGAAGGTCGCGTCCGCACTCGTATCCGTGGTCGAGTCGATTACGTTCGTGACGTAGGACTCGAAGTATGACGGATTCGGCTCGGGGAACTCCGTCTCAGCGGCGCCGAAAGAGACGTGGTTGTCGATGGCGGCCTGGCCTGTTTCGCCGCCGATTCCCGCCTGTCCGCCCTGCAGATCCACTGTGGCGACAGGGTTCACGATCTTCACGTCCCCCGCTATCTGGGAGTTGCCGATGATGGAGAGCGCCAGGTTGGACTCGAGACTCTCGATATAGACGTCGGACTCGACGGCTATGTTGATCCCGTCGAGCTGGATGTTGCCGGCAAGGGACAAGGGCCCTCTTGTCGCCACGCCGTAATCAAAGACCGTTTGTGCCCTTTCACCCAATTCGTAGTTCACCCTTACTGTCCGGCTCACCTGGCCGTAGGTCCCCGTTACGTCCAGTTGGAGCGTATCTGCGTCCAGCTTTGTTAGCTCGGCCGAGAAGCTCTTGCCTTCGGCCGAGTCCAGCGTCACACCGGGGATGGTTATGGTCGGGTGCACGTAGCACGTTGTGATATTCGTAATTCCCCCGGCCGTAAGGTTGCTCTCAAGAGAATCGGCGATCGCGGAGAATCTCTGGCTCGGCGCCGTAGTGCCCGGAATCGAAACGCTGTCGAGCCAGAATCGGACAATCTCAAGCCCGGATTCGGCGCACGCCCTTGCGCAATCGGCCTTGTGCTGGTTGTCGGCCATCTGGAGGTTTGTGCCCGACAGCGTGACCATGCCAATGGCCAGCGCCGAGAAGATTAGAACAAATATCATTGATGTTATAAGCGCGGCGCCGCGGCGCCTGGTTCGAACGGATTTGCGTGCGGGTTTCATCTTTCTCCCCTGCGGAAAAAGGCCCCGAATGACAGTTTTGTGGTAACTTCTAAGCCATACAAAATATAGGAAACATCCGCCGAAAGGCAAAACGTCCCGGACCGGGCGAAAGCGGGATCACGCGCACGTGTGTCCTATAACTGCGCGCATGTGTATTTCGTGTGTGCCGGCGTTAAATGGCGTGATGGGCCGCTGAAAGGTGCGGTTGCGGCGGGTAGCCCGCCGGGCTGGCCCGAGAGTGTTGGTGTTTAGATGCCGTGTTTGCGGCCTTGGTTTGCACTGTACACCGGTTCGACCGGGTGGCTTAAAGCATCGGCTCGGAATATGATTCGGGGTCATACTCGAGTATGAGTTCCGGTACGAATCCGGCCGGGGCCTCGGTTAGACCCGAACGGTTGAAGAACAGGTCGCTGTTGCCGGTCAGGTTCATCTGCTCGTCCGAGTAATTCAACACCGAGCCCTGAATCGTTCCGCCGGCATTGCCGTAGAATTCAATCCCGTTGCCCGCTATCGCGCCGCAGAGAGCATCGAAGCTGCCGCCGAATGAGATGTGGAAGCCCGGAGCCATTATGAACGTCCCCGTTTCATCCCTGAACTCTGCGAATTGTTCCTCCTGGGGCAGCTCGCTGAGCGGATGACTTGACACGTTGCCGACGAAGCTTATCTGGTTTGTCGCCGAGTTGTCGGTTATATCGCCGTCCCCTACAATTATGCCCGTTACGTCGGCGCTTCCCGTGAACAGCACAACATTGGGCGACTCTATGAAAACCACTCCTCGGATTGTCGCGCTGCCGCTGAACGTTGGATTAATGTTGGCCGGTATTCTTATGTTTTCGAGCGTAACGTCGGCACTGGTGTCCGTGTTGGGGTCCATCGTGCTGGTGATAAAGGGCTCGAAGTAGCTCGGCGTCGGCACGGGAAACTCGCTCGGCGGAACGCCGAACGATACGTGGTTGTCTATGGCGGCCTGTCCGGTTTCTCCTCCTATACCGGCCTGACCACCCTGCAGGTCCACCGTTGCAACAGGGTTGACTATGCTAACATCCCCGGCTATCTGCGAGTTGCCGATAATCGACAGCGCCAGGCTGGAGCTTTCGCTCTCGATATACACGTCGGAATCTACCTCGACCGTGGCGCCGTCAAGGAGTATGTTGCCAGCCAACGACAGCGGCCCCTTGGTTGCAACGCCGAAATCGAAGACCGTATGCGCCCGCGTGCTGAACCTGTAGTCCACCGCGATCTTGCGCGAGACCGAGCCGTATGTGCCGGTGACCTCCAACTGGATTACGTCGGGGTCGGTCATCGAGGGCGACAATACCGCCGAGAAACTCTGCTGCTCGCCGGAATCGAGTGTCACGCCGGGAAGTGTGAGCCCGTCCCCGCTGAAAGTCGTGCTGATATTTGAAATATTGTTCGAGGCCAGCTCGCTCTGGATCGAATTCACCACCTCGTAGAACCTCAGGCTCGGCTCGGTTGTCCCCGGCACCGCGATCTGACCCATCCAGTAGCGAACCACCTCCAGCCCGGACTCTGCGCACGCCCTGGCGCAGTCGGCCTTGTGCTGGTTGTCTGCGATCTGAAGATTCGACCCCGACATCGTGGCAATGTTGAGGGCCAGTGTCGAAAAGATAATCAGAAACATCATGGATACTATCAGAACCGCGCCACGCCGGTTCCTGCTGCTCTTGTTTCTTGCAGATTTCATGTTTCCCCCCACCGGAAAACAATTGCACTGTACTGTTGTCGAGTCGAAGCAGGATATGTGTACCTAATAAAGTATATCCCGGAATGGCTCGAAAGCCAAAACCACAGGCGCAGCACGCGCGCCTCGCTGCCGCTGGTGGGCCGATAAAATGGCTTTTCAGGCGCACACGCTAAGACGCATCGGCCTTTTCAGCGAAATATGAGCTGCGTGCAAAAGGTGATGACATTACCCATGAAAATCCCAGCTCTCTCGCCCTTTCCCTCCAGCGGTCGAATTCGTCCGGACGGATGTATTCGGCGACCTCAAGTGACTCTCGGGAAGGCTTGAGGTACTGCCCTATCGTGATCCTGGCACAGCCGACACCCCGCAGGTCTCGAAGCACGTGCTCGACCTCCTGTTTTGTCTCGCCCAGGCCCAGCATAATAGACGATTTGGTCCGGACGCCGGCGAAGGTCTCGCTGGCCATCCTGAGCAGATTCAGGGAGCATTGATAGTCACCTCCCGCCCTCGCCGCCGGATACAGCGACGGGACCGTCTCCACGTTGTGCCCGAATACGAAGGGCATCGCATCCTTGAGTATCGCCAGAGCCGCTGCCTGGCGGCCCCTAAAATCCGGAGTAAGTATCTCGAACTCAACATCCGGACACCGCCGCCTGACCTGCCTGATGCAGTCACGAAAATGGGCCGCGCCCCCGTCGGCCAGGTCGTCCCGGTCAACGCTCGTAATAACGAGGTATTTAAGACCCATTTGTTCCGTCATCCTCGCAACGCGCAGCGGCTCGGCGGGATCCGGCGGCGCTGGCTTGCCGGCCGCCACGGAGCAGAACTTGCAGTTGCGCGTGCATATATTGCCCAGAATCAGCACCGTCGCCGTCCCCCTCGACCAGCACTCTCCGCGATTGGGGCAGTTTGTGTTCGTGCATATCGTCTCGAGTCCCAGCGAGCCGAGGACCTGCTCGGTATGGGCGAAAGTCTTGTCGACCGACAGCGGACGGCGCAGCCAGGGCGGTAATTTACGAGCACGTCTCATAGCTGGTGAGAGAATCCTTTGAAAACCGC
>CP070678.1:119511-131331 GCA_020352515.1 Phycisphaerales bacterium
CACTGCTGCCGACCGAGCAGCCATCGAGGGTAACCGTGCTGCCGGCCCCGAAGTAAAGTGAGCCGCCCCGGCTGTCGGCGCTGTTCGTGCTGAATCCGCACCGCTCGAAGAGCAAAGTGGCGCCCGCTCCGGAGAAGACCGCCCCGCCGGAACCGCCGAAAGCATTGCAGTCGACGATCGAACAGTCATTGAACGAAGCGACGCTCCCTTCTTCGATATACACGCCGCCCCCGTGCCCCGGCAGCGCAATGCAGCCTGATATACTGACGTTGTTGAACGTCGGATTGCTGTCGCTGTTTATATACACTCCGCCGCCTCCGAGACCGCCGCCCGTGCAATTGCTTATGACCACGTTCGCGATCGTCGGACTGCTGTTCGCGTCGATGTATATACCCCCTCCGGGCAGTCCGAAGAATCCTCCGTTGGTGATCGTAATGCCGTTCACAACCGCCTTGGCGTCCTCGCCGTTGTTGAAGATAAGCCCCCGCTCGCCCAACTGGCAGTCTATGATCGTATTGGCGACAATATTGGGATCATCCGGCTTTGTGCTCACGATGCTGATTTCCTTGCCCTGGAAATCGATATTGCCGTTGTATGTGCCCGCCGCAACCACCAGCGTGTCGCCGGGCCCGGCCGCTTCCACCGCGGCACGAAGAGCGTCGCCCCCACCGGAAACCTCCACCTTCACCGGCTCCCGGAACTTGACAACAAAGGTCGCGTTTGAATCCACAACCACTTCGAGGACCTCATCAACAGAAACCAGCAGACCGTTGACGTCGTACCATCCCCCCACGGAATAGCCCTCGTAGGGCGTAGCCGTTATGACCGCTTCGGTACCCTCGAAATACCAGCCGCCGTCCGGGTCAACCTCGCCGTGGATTCCCGGATCGTTCGGGTCTTCGTCTATTAGCACCTCCACTTCGTATTGTGCCACGCCTTCTCGGTGGTGATAACCCATATCCAGCCGTCCCACGTCCCTTGAACCGTCCAGGCTGGTCGTGTACAACGATAAGCCCGATATGAATGCCAGCGTGCTGCCCTTGTTGATACACTTGCTGTCAACCTCCTGACCCGTGGAAATCCGGCTCAGGTAGTACTGACCGACAAAATTCGGGTCGTCAACGATGTTGTCCGTGCCCGTATCCCAGCTCTTGCTGTTCGGGTCCCAGCCCGTGAGCACGCACCCGTCCTCGACATAAATCATCTCCAGCCTGCGCCCAATCAGGTTGATCGCCTCGGTTATGGCGTCAACGACCTCGCCCGGCTGCGCCGCCTCGATCATTGCACCGCGAGTACCGGTCGCCAGATTGTTGAAGTAATTAGTCGTGCGCCCGTCCGCATTTACCGGAATCGTGAAAATCCTTATCGGCGACGCCGTGCCAGCCGCGGAGTTTACAACCTCTCCGAGAGTGTAACCGGTGAATGGCTCGGGGTCGTGAGGAGCCGCGTCACCCATCAGAATGATAGCCCTGTTCACCGACCCCTGGCGCCACGGACCGGGGCCGGTCCACGCAGGATTCGACCCGTACAACTGCCCGCCCAGCCGGCGAGCCAGCTCTCCGTGGTCGATGCAGTGGGCCAATCCCGCATAAACCGATTCGTCAAAGTCTGCGCCGTCGCCTATCGTTATCGAATTGATGGCGTTCAATATAGTGGGGATGTCCCTTTCGAAGGCGACTTGGTCGCCGTAGGGATAATCCACAAAGGCCAGCCCGTAAGGAGTAACGTTGAAATCACGATAGTCGGCCACCGCGATCCTGAAATCAGGCATAAGCTGCGATATCAGGCCCACGATCTGGGTCGCTGCCCCTTGAACGGCCGCAATGTTGGCGGCCATGCTGCTCGTGGAGTCTATACAGAACACCAGATCCACCGCCGGCTCGTCAAAGATCCCCGTATTCGGGTCCGGCTCGATGTCACTGAATGTCACCTTGACGCTCGAGGGCTGCGGATACGCCTCATCGCCGCTCGCCACCGCAATCTGGGCCCCGTCGTAAACGCTCGAATTGCCCCAGATGATCGAGTCTATCACTCTCGCCGAAGACCCGTAAGAGCAGTACAGGCCTCCGCCGAGAGAGCGGGCTCCTGTCGCCTCGTTATGCGCGATCGTGCAGCTGGAGACAACAACCTCGTTGTACCAGTTGCTCGAGATGCCGCCGCCGTCCCTGCCGGCCGAGTTGCCCGTTATAAGGTTGTTCTTCAGCCGCATTCCCTCACCCAAGCTGCCCGACAGGTATAAGCCGCCACCGCTGAAAAACGCCGTGTTGAGCCTGATTTCGCAGTCGCTAACCGACAATTCCGTCGACGCGCTGTGGATGCCGCCACCCTCCCCGCCCGGCTCGAATGCCTGGTTGGACGTTATCGTACACCCCTTTATTGTCGATGACGTGCTGTCGATGCAGTAGGCCCCGGCGCCTTTGAATGCCTGGTTGCCCGCAAAGTTCGAGTCCACTACCAACAACGACGTATCATCCCAGTACAACCCGCCGCCGACGGTCGAGAAATTCCCGGTGAAGTTGCAGTCGGAGATCGTCACCGAAGCAGCGCCTATCACCGAGATGCCGCCGCCGTAGCTGATGTAGGGATCCAGACGATAGGCCGGAAGCGCCGCATTGCCCGGATCGTTCACGTCGTTTGCCCGGTTGGAGAGAAGGTCGCACCCCAGGAAAGCCACCGCGGAGTTGGCGTCACAGAACACGCCCCCTCCATAGCTCGGAAGCACGTAGCTCTCTATGGGCTCGAGTCTCTGGCCGCCAACGGGCTCCCCGCCGATTCCGCTCATCCCGGCGGTTACGTTGCCGCCCTCAATTGAGCAGTCTTCGAAAACGATTTTGTTCCGCGCCGCGCAGTACACGGCCCCGCCATAAGCGCTTTTCAACCAGTAGTCTCCCAGATACCCGCCGCCATAGCCTTCCATCCCGGGAATGGGCGCATCTCCGTAATCGCCGCCGTTACCCGCATCTCCCGCTACGGTGCCGCAATCGACGAACCGGCAGTTCGAAACAACCGCAATGACCTTCTCGGCAAAGTATATTGCGCCGCCGTAGGCCCGGCCGTTGTCACCGCCTATTCCCCCGTCGCCGCCCTCGCTGCCGGTGCCGCTCGCCGAGCCGCCGTGGCCGCCCCTTGCGCCGTTGCCGCCCAGCGCCAGACAGTTAATGAAATTGCAGTCCTCAATAACCGGCATGCTCGCGCGGCCGAAGTAGATGCCGCCTCCGTAGGCCCCTCCGCCGTGACCGGCGTGTCCGCCGTTGCCGCCCGTGCTGCCGTCGCCCGTGCCCGAACCGCCGTTGCCGCCATTCGCGGCGTCGGCGCCTCTCGCTTCACAGCCCGAAATCGTACAGTTTATTATAGCCGGGCTGCTGTACAATCCGCAGTAAATGCCGCCGCCGTAAGCGCTGCCGCCCGTGCCGCCGCGACCCCCTCTGCCGCCCGTGCCACCGTCCGCGCCGGCGTTGCCGCCGCTGGCGTCGCCCGCCTCTATCCAGCTATCGCTTATGACACAGTTGACAATCGTCGGGCCGGCGCCCGCATCAATGTAAATCGCCCCTACCCAAGTGTCATAGCCGTCGTAGCCGTCATCGCCCGGGTCCGGCGGAGAAGGCTGAGTAAGCACGCTGTGCGTGAAGTTGGTGAATGTCAGACCGTTTATGACCGTATCCCGACCGCATCCGGCCGAAATAGTAAGACCGCTTGTGACTCTGTCCTCACCGTCGATAATCGTCGCGGCGACCGTGCACGGGTCGTCGGGATTGACACTGGTAAGGGTAATGGCCTTGTCAATTATTACAAGGTCGCTGGTCATATAACGGCCCCTGTTTATGCGAATCGTATCGCCGTCTCTTGAAGCGTTAATGGCCCTCTGTATGCTCGGATACTGCTCGGGGACTTTCAGCACCCGAGGCTGCTCTATCACCGCGGTCACCGTCCTGTCCGAGAACATCGTAACCGTGTTCGTCGGACCGGAAATCGTATCGTCATCCGTGCCAAGCCACCTTACCGTATAGCCCGGGTCCAGTGTCGCCTCAAGCACCACCACGGCGTACTTGTTGAACATGCCGCCCGCCGGGTTCACAGTGCCGTGCGTCCCCACCACGTTTACCGTAAGCTCGAACTGTCCCGCCTGGGCCGTCGGATAATGCACGCCCATATCGACTGTGTCCTCGTCCGCGGCGCCGTTCAAAGCCGTGCTGTAGCCCTCGAGCCCCAGGTTAGCCGCCAGGTCGCTGCCCGTGTCAACACACGGACTATCCACGCCCTGTCCGCCGCGCTTCTGGCTGAGATGGTAGCCCGGCTGGACGAAGATCGGGTCATCTTCAATGTTGCTCGCCAGGTAGTTGAGCGTGCGGCCGGGCTCGACATGTATGGCCTCCGCACTTTGGCCGCCCTGAATGTCGCAATGGGAAACCGTCAGGCTCGCCGGCCGCTGCAAATACATCGGGTCCGCCGAGCTGCCAATGGCAATCTGCTTGCCCTTGCTGCCCTCGTTGCCCCAGACGATACTGTCGATAAGATTCGTCTCGCTCTCGTAAGAGCACGACAGCCCGCCGCCCCTTCCTCGATTCGGATCCTGCGGATCATAAGCCTCGTTCTCGACAATCGTGCAGTTGGATATCTGCGGGATCGCAAACCAGTACGAGGCGATTCCGCCGCCGTCGACAAGCGCCGAGTTACCCTTGATCAGGCAGTTTCTCATAAAGGGTATGTTCGGGTCGCCGCCGAAATACACGCCGCCGCCCGAGCCGGACGCCTTGTTGCCGCTTATGTAGCAGTTCTCAATTATCGCATCCGACGACCAGCATAAAAGCCCGCCGCCGCCGCCATAGTACTCCGAAATCATGGCATACTGGGGAACCGGCACAGACAAGGTCGAGGCCCACTCGGGCTCGAACATGAGCGCATCGGCTGTGTTGCCGTATATGCTGCAGCCCACAATCTCAGGCGCCCCGGCGCTCCAGAACGCGCCACCGCCGTGCCCGGCCGTGTTATTGTGTATCGACGAGTCCAGAATCCGAATATCCGAGCCCTCGCCGTGCCAGTACAGCGCGCCTCCGAATCCCGCCTCGTTCCTGGAAAACAGACTGCGGTTGATAGCCACCGTGCTGTTGTTACGCCAGCTTATGACGAACTGGCCATCGACAAAATCGTACGATTCTCGGCCACCCAAGTATATCGCCCCGCCCTGCCCGGAATACTCGATCTCATAGTCGTAGTAAGCCAGCCCGCCGCTGTCGAACAGGTAGCTTAGAGTCTTGCCGCCCGCCTTGTTGCCGACGAATCTGCTGTTATCGACCGTCAGGATGCAATCGGACGGGAAGTAAAGCGCGCCGCCGTTGCCGCCGGCCGTGTTGTCCGAGTAGTCACAGTCGTTGATGTCGATTGTACATGACGAATAGAAGTACTGGCCGGCGCCGGAGTAGCCCGAGTTGCCGATAAACTTGCAGCGCGTCATTGTCGCGCTGCACAGAGAGCGGTAGTACTCCGCGCTGCTGCCCGAATGATAGCTGAACGTGCAGTCAATCAGGTCCGAAACACAGTTTCCGTCGTAGTACGTGCCCGCCGCCAGAAGTGACGTGTACGTATACATTTCCATGCCGTCTTCGCCGTCTTCGCCGTCTTCGCCTCCATCGCCCCCGCTGCCGCCTCCGGAACCGCCGCTTCCGGGATCGGGCGCACTATCGTCCGGCCACGCGCCGCCGTCGCCGCCCCAGCCGCCCCAGCCGCCGCTGCCCGCCGGGGCGCCGTCACCGCCGGAGGCTCCTCCGTCGCCGCCGTCGCCGCCGTCACCACCGTCGTAGCTTGGCGGATCGACGCTTAGCCTGTTGAGGGAGTTCCCGCTGATGATTGTATCGCTCATCTCAACCGTGCAGTTAAGGCCGTAGAATATGGCGCCCGCCCACGACCTGGCGCCGTCCTGACCCATCATGCCGCCCATGCCGCCGTCACCGCCGCGTCCTCCGGCGCCGTTGGGCCCGTCGCCACCATCCTCGCCATCGGCGTCGCCGCCCGCTCCCCCGGCCCCGCCGGCCGCTCCCTCGCCTCCGTCGCCTCCGTTACCCGCGGCGCCGCCGTAGTTGCCAATGCCGTTTCTCGTCGAACACCCTATCACCTGGCAGAATCGAATCGTAGGATGACAGTTCGGACCGAAGTATATGCCGCCGCCAAGGGCTTCTCCCCCGGAGCCGCCTATCCCACCGTTTCCGCCCGGGCCGCCGCCCCCGCCGGCCCCGCCCGGACCACCGTCGCCGCCATCGCCGCCTACGCCGTCCTCTCCGTCATTATAGCCTGTCTGGCCGTTCTGGCCGTCCTGGCCGCCCTGGCCCTCCTGGCCGTCCTGGCCATCCTGGCCGTCCTGGCCCTGCCCCCCGAAACCGCCGTTGCCCGCGTATGCGTGGCAGTTTGTGATCTTTATATTAATCAGAACCGGACTGCTGTTCGCGTCAAAATACAGCGCCCCGCCGTACGCGTGGCCTCCCCGGCCGCCGTCGAAGCCGGGATTGCCGGGCAGACCGTCGGCGCCCGCAAGCCCGGGAAGACCCTCGGCGCCTTCCTGGCCGTCCTGGCCGTCTATCGAAGCGTTCGGGTCCGGAGTGTTCGGGTCGTTCGGATCCCAGTCGCTAACATTGTTCGGATCGTAGCTGTTCGGATCGTTCGGATCAATGTCCGGATAATCGTCCAACTGGTCGTTCGGATCCAGCGGATCCGGCGCATCGGGAGGGTCATCATAGGGATCAAACGTGAATCCCGCATCGTAACCTTTGGCGCCGCGAGCCACGATGTCTTTAATGACAAGATTAGACAGCGTCGGGCTGCTGCCGCCGAGACACGAAATCGCCCCGCCCAGGGAGTTCGGCCCGTCTGTGCCGGTCCCGTTATCATCATCCCAATCACCCCCGGGATCAATCTCACTGAAATCACTGGGCCCAATGATTGTGAAGCCCTCGATGACCGTGTCGTTCCTCTGGCCGCCCTCCAGCGTGAAGGCGGCGCTGCCGGGCTCACCGTCCGCGAAAATGATTGTGTTGGCCACGCAGCACGGATCGTCCGGATGTTCGCTGCTGATGGAGATCGACTTGTTGCCCAGATTGTTGCCGCCCTCGTGAATGCCCGCCATAACGACAATCCTGTCGCCATGATCGTAAGCGGCGTCGATCGCGGACTGAATGTCCATGAAAAAGCCGCCGCCATGCTGGCCGGAGACGTGCATTGTCTTAGGCTTGCGGAACGAAACCGTAACATCCCTGTCAGAATCCATCGTCACCGTATTGGTCGTGCCCCATGAGCCGTCGTCGTCCGTCCCCGTCCATGTATCCACGATGTAGCCCGGCTCCGGAATGGCCGTAAGTTCCACCACGTCTCCCTCAAGGAAGGGCGCTCCTCTCGTGTAATGGGGAGTTATTGTTCCATGATAGCCGAGAACGCTCGTGCGCAGCTTGTAATACGGAATCTCTTCGAACTCGACAGTGACGTTGGCGTCCGCAATGACCGTTATCGTATTGTCCGGCCCGGTGAACGTGTCGTCGTCGGTTCCCGTCCAGACCTTGACGCGGTAGTTCGGCTCGGCAACAGCCCGCACCGGCACCACTTCATACTGCCTGAACTCGTGCGTCCCGTTCGGATCCGTGTAGCCGTGAATGTCGTTAACGTCGTTCGCATCGAGCGGGTCGAGCACCCTGCCTGTCGCGTCAACCACCGAGATCGTAACGTTGAACCTCTCGGCCGGTATCGCCTCGTAGTGCGCGCCAATATCAACCCGGTCCAAATCCGTCTCGCCGTCCGTCCTCGTCGTATATGCACGGATGAGCGCATCCAGACCCGGATCCATGTTCGGGTCGCCCGCGTCCAAACACTCACTGTCGAAAAGCTGCCCCGCCGCCGCCTGCCTCAGATAGTAATCACCCAGAGGACCGGTCACAAAATTCGGCGCCGAATGAATATTGCCCTCGCCCTCGTCCTCGTCCTCGATGCAACTGTACGTCGCCGAGCATCCGTACAGATCGTCACCCGTGCCCCAGATGATGCAGTTGCTGATTGCCGGGAACGATTCGCCAAAAGCATAGATGCCGCCGCTCAAAGCCACATCCGGATCGTCAACCAGGATCGTGCAGTTCGCGATCACCGGCGACGAATCCTCAAGGTCGATTGCACCGCCCTCGTAAGTCGCCGAGTTGTTCAAAATGAAATTGTTGAATATAACCGGGTTCGCGTTGTAGCACGCTATGCCCCCGCCGACATTGTCCGCCGTATTATAGCTGATGATACACTCGCTGATTGTCGGCGACGCCTCCTCGCAGTTAATACCGGCGCCGATGCCCGCGCTGCTCGACGTGCGGTTGGCCGTTATAATGCAGTTCTTAATCGCCGGTGAGGCGAAGTAGCAGTCAATACCCCCGCCGTAGTACTTGGCAACGTTGTCGGTGATAATGCAGTCTGTAATCGTCGGAGACGACGCCTCCACCCTGATGCCCCCCCCGTACTCGGCGTCGCCCCAGCTTATCGTAAAGCCCTTCAGAATACTGTCGGCCCCCTCGCCGCTCTGGAATGTCACGACAGAATCCGTGTCCAGCAGCGCCAGGATGAGCGTGTTCTCAGGGCTGATGTTCGGATCGCTCGGTTCGTTAATGTCGCCGCTGCGAACCGTTATCGCCTTGCCCTTGAAGTCAATCACCTCCAGGAAAAATGTATTTGCCTCCGCAATCAGCTCGTCACCGGGGCTCGCGGCGTCTATGGCCTCCTGAATGCTCGCATATAGGTTGTTCGGGTCCGTCGGATCGTCTTTGGTATTCAAGACCCTGCCGGGTCTTCCCTCCGGAATCAGCGACAGCGCGGCGAACGCGTTGACCCGACCGCCCGAAGCACATAGCTTCGGCGAAGACAGAACCGGATCGGCGGATTTCATAATCAGCGACTTGACCCCTTTTGCCGGCAGCCACGGATACTTCGACCAAATCAACGCGGACACACCCGAAACGTGAGGCGCAGCCATCGAAGTGCCGCTCAGGTACTCATAGCTGGGCGCCAGATTCATATCCGTCATCGCCTGGGTCGTGTAGGTCGGCATCGTGCTGAGCACTTCCGTGCCCGGCTCCGCCACGTCCACCGAGGTCGGCCCGTAGTTCGAGAATATCGACATCTGGTCGTTGGCGTCGGTCGACATCACCGAAATGACGTTGTCCAGGTCAAAACTTGCCGGGTAAACGGGAATATCGTCGTTGTTGCTGCCGTAATCGTTGCCGGCGGCCGCCACAAAAAGCACCCCCTCCTCTCCGGCCCCCTTGATCGCGTCATAGAGCGACTGCGAATACTCCGGGCCGCCCCAAGAGGCGTTTATGATATTCGCGTCGTTGTTTACCGCGTACTCAATCGCGCGAAGAACGTCTATCGTGAACACCCCCGCATCTACTATGTAGTCGTCCGCAACGACCTTGAGGGCCATCAGCTTGACATTCCAGCATACCCCCGAGATACCCTCGTCGTTGTCCCCCACTGCCCCTATGATGCCCGCCACGTGGGTGCCGTGAAACAGACAATCGCACGGGTCCCCGTCGCTGTCTATCAACGGAATGAACCCCGTCGTCCCCGCAAAATCATAGCCGTATATATCGTCCACGAAGCCGTTCCCGTCATCGTCCTCGTTCGGCTCCCCGCTCAGCTCGGCCTCGTTAACCCACATGTTCGCCGCCAGGTCCGGATGGTTGTAGTCAATGCCCGAATCGACCACCGCCACCACGATATTCGGATCGCCCGTCGTGATATCCCATGCGTACGGCGCGTCGATATCCGCATCAAACACCCCACCCGTCTGACCCCAGTTCTCGAGAGCCCACTGCTCCATAAAGTTGGGGTCGTTCGGTATCGCCAAAAGCCGCCATTTGTAGTCGGGCTCGGCATATAAGACGTTCGCGGAGCTGTTGAACTTGACGTACGCCTCCCCGACCGTCATGCCTTCCGGAAGCTCCACCACCGAAAGCCCGGGCGCCACCCGGTCGCACTCCCTGCCTACCTCGGCGCCGCCAACAACGTAATCGGCCATCAGAGTCCGTATCGCTCGACGCCTCAGAGGACCCATAATAACGGGCCCATCAGCCGGTTGAGAACCCGGTTCAACGTCGGCAAAGCGGACAAGAAGGCGGCCCTCCCTATATGCTGAGATTCCATTCTGCGACGTATCACAGAATGGGAATCCGGGTAAATCGACCGCCTCCGCGGAAAGTGCTGCCAGGAACAACGCCATTGAGCTAAGTAGAATCTGTCGTTTCATAATTCCATTTCCATGCATTCTCTTTTGTTGTCCATGAAAGCCCGGACCTCCCCCACACAGCCAATCGGGCAAAAAAGTGATGATATAAAATACGTTTTGAAAAAATCATGGGGATAATCACAAAAAATCCCTGCTACCCCGTAAATCACGGTCAGAATCCGTTCTCCATGGCCGCAATAGCCTCCGCCTCTCGCTCCTCCTGGAGGATTATGACCGGCTTAACCAGTATCAGGAGTATCTTGTGGTCCCTGGTCATGCTCCGGTTGCTGAAGAGCCGGCCGACCAGCGGTATCTTGCTCAAAACCGGCACACCGGCCTCTTTCTCAACCTCCGCGGTTATCTTCTGACCGCCCAGAAGCAGGGTGCCGCTGTCCGGTACGCTCACTCGCGTCATAACCTGAGAATACTCCGTCTCCGGAACCGTCACCGTGTACTGGACAACCTCCCCTTGGTCACCAACCGGACCCTCCACGATATGGCTCTTCATCCGCAGCAAATCCTGCAGTTGCGTGACAATGAAAAGTAGCACGTTCTTCTTGTCGTGGCTGATTATTGGAGTGATGTTCACCATGCTGCCGACCTGCATCCGCTGTATGTTCTGCATCACGCTCGACTGAGTCCAGCTACCGCCCTGGTAGCTGCCCGGCGCCCCCGTCGTCGTCACATCGGGCGGAAGTGCGTAAGAAACATCGTTCTGGACCGAAAACGTCGCCGATTCGCCGCTCAAAACAGTCACTTTCGGGGCCGTAAGAGCCTTCGCATCCGTGTGAGCCTGCGTCGCCCGCAGAATATACGCAACCGTCAGGTCGTCAAGTATCGACCCGTAACCTCCCGCTATCGTCGCCGCCGCGCTGATGCCGCCCAGACTGCCGGGAACCTTCGTCGAAACGTCCGGCGAAGAGCTCAGGAAAGACCCCTGCTCGATACTGATCGGACCCCACTTGCCCAGCCCCCCCGCCGAACCGAGAAGGAAATCCACGTCCAGTCCGATATCTTCGAGGAAGTTCTCGCTCACAACAAGAAAACGCGTCTCGATAGAAACCTGATAGCCGAGAGCCTTGCGCATCTCCGCCAGCAGTTTTTCGATCTCCTGATGAACCTCGCGAGTCTGAAGCACCGCAAGCTTCTTCGGCTGCTGACGCGGATAAAGCGTTATCGTGCCCTCGCCCGTATCGCTCAGCTCATACCAGCTTTCCGGCTCGATCGTTTCCATAATAAGATCGACCAGACCCATGGCCCTGTAGCCGCTTGTGCCGCCGTAGCCACCGCCGTAACCGCCGCCGTAGCCGCCGTAACCGCCGCCGTAGCCGCCGTAACCGCCGCCACCATAGCCGCCGTAACCACCGCCACCATAGCCACCGTAGCCGCCGCCGTAGCCGCCATAGCCGCCCCCACCGTAGCCGCCGTAGCCGCCCCCACCGTAGCCGCCGTAGCCGCCCCCACCGTAGCCGCCCATGCCGCCGCCATAGCCGCCCATGCCGCCGCCATAGCCACCCATACCCATGCAGGTAAATCCAAAATAATTGGCTGGTCGGCCAAGCAAAACGGTAACATCGTAA
>CP070678.1:131431-136863 GCA_020352515.1 Phycisphaerales bacterium
ACCCTCGGCGTCGGAATCGGCGTCCTGGCCCAGCCACAGTTGATCGTCCGCTTTATGACCGTCAAGAGCAAGAGGGAGCTAAACAGGGCCGTGGGCGTCGGCGGGCTGTTTATCCTCATCATGACGGGCGTGGCATTTACCGTCGGAAGCCTCTCGAACGCATACTTCGCACAGAACGGGCCGATACTCAAGGGGCGCGTAGTTAAGATGCTCGACGAGGAGAAAAACCAGGCGGTCCTCCAGATCATGGCTAAGGACGAAGCGGGAAAATGGGCGGACGAGGAGGGCAAGATGGCCCCCGTGGTCTTGTGCGAAGCGGAGCTTGAGCAATCCGCCATTGATGCCGGTGTTGTCGGCGGTCGCAGCATTTCGGTTGTGTATGCCAAGGGTAATCCCGACCAGATTATCCCGACCTACATAACTTCCGCGATGCCCAAGTGGTTCGGTCTGGTCTTTCTGCTGACGCTTCTGGCCGCGGCCATGAGCACCCTGTCCAGCCAGTTTCACACCGTGGGCACGAGTATCGGCCGGGATGTTTACGAGCAGGTCACCGGCAGGCACGGCAGGAGTATCGGGGTCAACCGCGCAGGGATCATACTGGGGATAGTAATAGCGGTGCTCTGGAGCCACTACGCACGGGGCGGATACATAATTGCCCGCGCAACGGCAATCTTCTTCGGCCTGTGCGCATCGGCATTTCTGCCCGCCTTCGTCGGAGGATTGTTCTGGAAGCGAATTACCAGAGCCGGCGCGATCGCGTCGATAGTAAGCGGTTTTGCGGTCACCTCCTTCTGGCTGCTCTTTGTCAAGGCCAAGGAGGCCGGTGCAATCGGACTGGTACAGAAAGTCACCGGGGGCAAGGACAGCATTCTGGCGGGGCATCCCAACTGGCCCACCGTCGATCCGTTGGTCGTGGCCCTGCCGATTTCGATTATTGTTGTTGTGGTTGTCAGCCTTCTGACCCGGCCGTCGTCGGAAGAGCATCTGGCCAAATGTTTTGATTGAGGCGGCCGAGGATTCAGAAACGCTGTGGAGCGCTTAGCTTGGTGCTCCGTGAAGCATTGTTAATTGAATGAAGGGAGAATAAGATGAGCCAAAAGAAGTTGAAAATGATTCTGATTATGGCGTTGTTTGCATTGTTTATCGGTGCCGTGGCGTCGGCGGCCGAGGGCGAAAAGGCCCCCGCTGCAGGCAAAACGCCCGAAGCGGAGCCATCCGTTGTGGACGACTGGCTCAGCGGATTCCGCAACCCGTGGCCCGGTCTTGAGATGGGTCTGGACATGCGCCTGCGATACGTTGTGTCCCGGAACATCGTGACGCTCGATACCGACAGTCAGGATGCCGCCGGTTCGAACAACAAGTGGAATTTCCAGCGGTATCGCTTCAGATGGTGGACCAAGTGGGCCCTCGGCGAGGACATTGATTTCAACACCCGCCTGGTCTGGGAGTTCAGAACATGGCAGGAGCCCGCCTCAAAGCCGCAGCATACGGACTTTGACGAGGCCCTGTTCGACCATTTCAATTTCACCGTGCGGAACCTCTTCGGAGCGCCCCTGACCGCCGTGATCGGACGCCAGGACCTTATTCTCGGCAAGGGATGGCTGGTTCTGGACGGCACGCCGCTGGACGGCTCGCGGACCATATTCACCGATTCGCTGCGCTTCACCTACAACATGGAGGAGAGCAAGACAAAGTTCGACTTGATCTACATCGACAACGCAGCCTCGGCGGCAAGGTGGCTAAAACCGATAAACGACCGCAACAAATCACTCACCGAGCAGGATGAGTACGGGGCGATCTTCTATGCGACGAACAACTCGCTTGAGAAAACCCAGCTCGAAGCCTATTTCATGTATAAGAACGACAACCCCGTGGATCACATTCCGACGAACTTCTCGCCCGCCTGGACCAAGAAGGCGGAAATTTATACGTACGGCGGCGCGATATCGGGCGATCTCGGCAAGAACTGGAAGTACCGCGCCGAGGGCGCGCTCCAGCGAGGTCACAAGGACGACGCCACCGGCGGCCTTGGTTCGGGCAAAACGCGTGACATCGAGGCGTACGGCGCCAATACGAACCTCACGTATCACTTCAACGATGAGAAGGACCACCGCGTACACGTCGGATATGAGTACGCTTCGGGCGACGACCCCGATACAAGGGACAACGAGCAGTTCGATCTGCTGTGGGCCGAGTGGCCGAGATGGAGCGAGCTGTATATTTACACATACATCACCGAGACAATGATAGCCGAGTCGACCAACCTGCACAGGTTCAACGTCGGCCATGCGTTCAGGCCGGATAAGGTCTGGGAGATATGCACGGATTATCATCTGCTCTGGGCCGATGAGAACACTATCCAGGGCTCTTCTCGTTTCTCCGGGCACAGCAAGTTCCGTGGCCAGTTGTTCACCTGCTGGGCGAAATACAAGTTCAACAAGCAACTGTATGGACACCTGCTTGGAGAATACCTGATACCCGGCAGCTACTACGATCAGAGCAACAGGGACGCCGCTTTCTTCCTGCGGTTTAACCTCGAGTACAGATTCTAAGGTGACTCTGTCCTTCGTTGAAAAAAAAGCCCGGGTAAAACTGGGCTTTTTTTCTTGAATCAGCGCTTTTGGCCACTATAATCGAGCGTTCTATGAGCAAGAAAATAATCACGGATAGGGTCCTGCTGTCGGGCAACGAGGCCCTGGCCTATGGCGCCTACGAAGCGGGTTTGAAGGTCGCCTGTGCATATCCCGGGACGCCTTCGACGGAAATCTTGGAGACTCTGGCAAGGTTCGAAGAGCTTGACGTCCAGTGGTCGGTGAATGAAAAAGTGGCGTTCGAGGTTGCGCTCGGCTCGGCGATAGGCGGCGTTCGCAGCCTCTTCGCGTGCAAGCACGTGGGACTCAACGTCGCCATGGATCCCCTGATGACCGCCTCTTACACCGGTATCGAGGCCGGTTTTGTGGTGGTCGTCTGCGATGACCCCGGCATGCACTCTTCTCAGAACGAGCAGGACACCCGGTGGGTGAGCATATATGCCAAGCTGCCCCTGCTTGAGCCGGCCAGCCCGGGCGAGGCCAAGCAGTTCGTCAAAGAGGCGTTCAAGATTAGCGAGCGCTTCGATACCCCCGTGCTCCTGAGGATGACCACACGCATATCGCACACCAAGGAGGACGTAAAGCTCACCAACAGAGTTGTTCCCGAGCAGCCACCCTTCGAGAAGCGCATACAGAAGTATGTCATGGTCCCGGGCCATGCGTACGCCCGGCACATACTCGTGGAAAAAAGGCTCAAAAAGCTGAAGGCCTTTTCCGAAAGGACCAGGCTAAACCGCATCGAGCCGGGCAGCAAAAAGCTCGGCTTTATCACGTCGAGCATCACATACCACTATCTCAAGGAGCGATACCCCGACGCCTCGTACCTCAAACTCGGCATGACCCAACCCTTCTGCGACGACAAGATAAGGCAATTCGCCGCCGGCGTGAAAAAGCTGTTTGTCGTGGAAGAGCTGGACCCTTATCTGGAGGAGCACATCAAAACACTGGGAGTGAAGTTCTCGGCAAAGCACCCGTCTTACCGGATTGGCGAGCTGAACCCCCAGCTTGTTCAGGAGGCTGTTGAGGGCAAGGTCAAGCGCGAAAAGAAGGTGGCCAAGCGCAAGCCGCGACTTTGTCCGGGCTGCCCCCACTGGCACACGTTTGCGATTCTCAAGAAGCTCGGCTTCTTCGTGGCCGGTGACATCGGCTGCTATACCCTTGCATGTCTGCCGCCGACCAGCGCCCTCCATTCGTGCATCTGCATGGGCGCCGGCGTGACTCTGAACGAGGGTTGGCGCAAGGGCGCGCCGAACGAGAAGATCGTCGGCGTGCTCGGCGACTCGACCTTCGTGCACTCGGGCGTGACGGGCCTGATAAATGCGGCGTACAACAAGGCCAGGGGCATCATCTTCATTCTGGATAATTCCACCACCGCGATGACCGGCGGCCAGCAGCATCCGGCCACGGGGCTGACCATACGCAACGAGCCGACAAAGAAGCTCGTTCTCGAAGACCTCTGCAGGGCATGTGGGGCCGACAACGTGGACGTGGTGGACCCGCAGAATCACACCGACTTCGAGCGGATTGTCACCAAGCGCATAGAGCAGGACGCCCTCTCGGTCATCATATCGCGCCATCCGTGCAAGCTGCTCAAAAGATGATTGCATGAAGGAAGAATGAAAGACAAGACATACAACGTTACGTTCGGCGGCGTAGGCGGACAGGGGATTTTGAAGGCATCAGAGATCTGCGGCTGGGCCGCAATGTTCGACGGATACCGGGTCAAGAAGTCCGAGGTCCACGGGATGGCCCAGAGGGGCGGCTCGGTCGAATCGCACGTGCGATTCGGCAGGAAGGTCTATTCGCCCCTGATTTCGGCCGGCGACGCTGACTTTCTCGTGTGCTTCCACCACGACGAGCACAAAAGGCTCAAAGAGTTCCTCAAACCCGCCGGCACGGATTTGTTCGCCTATCTTGACAGGGCCCGGGCGGCCGTCGAGAACCCGAGACATCTGAACACTTTGCTCGTCGGTGTGCTCTCGGCCGGCCTGCCCATAAGGCAGGAATGCTGGATGAAGGCCATCGAGACCGTATTTAAAAGAAAGATTGTCCAGGAGAACAAAGAGGTCTTTCTTAAAGGAAGGGAAATGGGAAAATCATGATTTGGAAAGAACACATCGAGTGCGCCGAGCCCGCGGACCTCAAGGCGCTACAGTCGGATTATCTCAAGAAGCTCGTCTCCTATATCTACGGCAACTGTCCCGTTTACAAGGAGAAACTGGACGCCGCGGGCGTCTCGCCGAACGATATAAAGAGCATCGACGACATCAAGAGGCTGCCCTTCACCACGAAAATCGACATGCGCGACCATTATCCCTATGGCCTGTTTTCGGCGCCGCAGAGCGAGATAAGGGAGATTCACGTTTCGAGCGGCACAACGGGCAATCCGACGCTGGTGGGTTATACGCGGGACGACATCAAGCTGTGGTGCGACGTAATGGCCCGGACGCTGTGCTGCGCAGGCGCCGAGCCGGGGGACACCATCCAGATTGCATACGGCTACGGCCTTTTCACCGGCGGGCTGGGATTTCACTACGGCGCAATGGAGATGGGCCTGAGGATCATCCCCACGTCGGCCGGCCAGACGGCCAGACAGTTGAAGATTATGCAGGATTTCGCGCCGCGCATCATCGCCTGCACGCCGAGCTATGCCCTCTATATGGCCGAAGAGGCAAAGGATATGGGCATCGACCCGGCAAAGGGCAACTGGAAAATTGGAATCTTCGGCGCAGAGCCCTGGAGCGATTCCATAAGGCAGGAAATCGAGCAGATATGGAATATGCTCGCCACGGACGTCTACGGGCTCTCCGAGATCATCGGGCCCGGTGTCGCGCAGGAGTG
>CP070678.1:136963-141978 GCA_020352515.1 Phycisphaerales bacterium
GCCGATTGGGTCTGTCTGTAGGAATCGGCCGATTTCGGGGCTGTAATATCTGGCGCGATAGTAATACAGGCTACTCTCGCCGTCAAGCCTGCGGCCGGTGAAATAGTAGGGATTGCCGATGATGCTGACGGCGCGGCTCTGGCCGTTCGGGGCCATTATGCGAACCCGGCCATAGACCGAAAATTCGTATTTCTCGACCGGCTGGCCCTGCTCGTCGGAGATTGCCGCCACGCTGCCGAGCCCGTCGTAGTGGTAGTAGAAGTGCTTCTGTGCCGCGCTGACGCCCGTTTTTCTCCAGTTGGCGGCCAGAATATCCGTATCGCAGTTATCAACCCGCCCATCGGCGGGCAGATGAGCGAGGGGATTACTTCGAGTGGATTTCGATCAGCTTGAGCAGCTCGCCGCGTGTGGGCTGGTCGGGCTTGACCTCGAGGGAGCGCTGCCACTGCTGTACGGCCTTTTGCTTGAGCGAGTCGTCCTTATCGGCGAGTGACTTGAGCATGTAGGCAACCCCCAGCCCCCTGTGGGCCTGCCAATCGCCGTCGTTGAGCTCTATGGCCCTGGTGTAGGCGGCCAGCGCCTCGTCGGGCTGCTGGAGCTTGAGGTGGCAGTAGCCGAGATACTGATAGGCAGTGTTGTTATCCGGCCGGATGTTTATCAGTGAGGCCAACTGCTCCTTTGCCTGCTCGTAGCTGCCATCATTGATATACGCAAGCGCCATGGCAAGCATGACCTGCGGATTATTGGCGTCAGCCACAAGCGCACCTTCGGGCAGGCGGACCGGCTCGGCGGGCTCCTCGCGAGGCTCCTCAACCTTGGGGGCGGGTATCTTTTCGGCGAAGCCTTTAGGGGGGCCGGCTTCGAGAACGTCGGTATTGGTGATTATCCTTGTGGTAACGAACACGACCATCTCGTTGATTTCTTCGGATTCGGTTTCGGACTGGAACAGGCCGCCGAAAAGGGGCACGTCCGCGAGCACGGGCACCCTGGCGATATCCTTGGACTTTCGCGTTCTGCGGAGGCCGCCTATCGTGACGGTCTGCCCGTCCTTTACAAGAGCCACGGTGTCTGCCCGGCGGGTGTCGACGGTGGGAACACCGAAGTCGTCGCGGCTGACCAGCACGCCGAACTCGGGCGCGATGTGCACCCGCAGCATTCCCTCTCTGGTGATATGCGGAGTGACCTGCAGCGTAACGCCGACGTCCTTGAACTCCGTGTATTCTATCGGGTCCTCGCGGCCCACCTGGCGTTCCTCTCTGAAGGGAATCTGGCGAACCATCTCGAAGTTCGCCGTCTCATTGTCCATGACGAGGATGCGTGGGTTGGCGAGTAGCTTGGCCTCGACCTGCGTTTGCAGCACGCTCAGCGCAAACTCCAGGTCGATGGCGTCGTTTAGAAGGCTGAAGTTTATCGAGCCTCCCTGGAGGCGGTCGAACGAGCCGGCCGCAAACGGTTTTCTGCGTTTGGTTTTGTATGATTCGGTTTCCGTATCGATGTAGGTGGTCTTGGGCAGCTCCTCTGTTGTGGTGCTCTCGCTGAAGTCGTCCCTCCAGCTATTGGCAGTGCTGCTTATCAGCTTTCCCTCGCCGGGCAACTGCGTATTTGCGCTGGTTGGGTAGTTGCCGCTCGTCACCTCGCTGCGTCCGCCCTGTTCATCTCTGTATTCGCGGCTGGTCGTTATTGTGGTGAGGGAGGCCGGGCTGTCGGAGTCGATCTTGGTGGTGGTGTGTTCTGTCTTCTTGCGCGGGGTATTTCGACCGGCATACCACTCCGTGCCCAACTCGAAGCCCTCTTTGGTGGTTATGTCGAATATGCGCACCTCGATTTCAACCTGGGGTGTTTCGCGGTCCAGCTCGTCTATCAATCTGTCGACGGTCTTGATTTTGTCCGGCGTGTCGGTGACAGCGATGTGACGGGTCCCCCTGTCGAGAGCAACTTTGCCCCTCGTGGAGACAAAGCTCGCGAGCGTCTGTGCGACCTCGTTGGCGTCGGCGTATGTGATCCGGTAGATTCTTGAGACGAGCGGTTCCTTGGCAAGAGTAGCCAGCGGCACCCGCACGACCCTGATCATGTGGTCGGTGGCGACGTACGTAAAGCCGTGGGCGGCAAGGATGTTGGTGAGCGCTTCAGCCAGCGGCTTGTCTGTTACTCTCGCGGTGACGTTGCCTGTGACATTGGGGCCTGTGACGACAGCTACCTGGGCCATGTCGGCCAGCTCCATAAGCACCAGATCGATAGGTTCGTCGGTGCATGCGTAGGTGATCCTGGTTTGCAGGCGTTCGCGTGCCGTTTTAACCGAATCCTGCTCCGGGTCGGCCTGGGCCCTGACGGCGCTGAAGGTCGAGGGCGGAACGTACAGGGAAACGATCAGGAAAACGAGAACGCACGTTCGGATATGGCTTCTAATCACTTTACGCATAATGGTCACTTCCTTCCTGACTTAAAGTTCTCCGAGCCGGGCCGTCCGCGATTCAGCCGACAAGCGCGGGCCCGAAGAAGAAAAGAACCGCAAGAATATCGCAGCGATCTCATAAAGCGCCTGTTACTCCGAATAAAGGTCTATCAGCCTGACCAGGCCGTCGCGATTGGGCTGGTCGGGTTTGATCTCGAGAGAGCGCTGCCATTGTTCCAGCGCCTTTTGCTTGAGCGAATCGTCCTTGGCGGCGATGGCCTTGAGCATACAGGCAACGCCGAGTCCCCTGTGGGCCTCCCAGTCCTCGTCGTCGAGCTCTATCGCCTTGGAGTAGCTTTCGAGGGCCTGGTCGAGCTGCTGGAGCTTCAGATGGCAGTATCCGAGGTACTGGTGGGCCTTGCTGTTATCCGGCTGGATTTCTATCAGGGACGTCAGCTTCTCCTTTGCCGGCTCGTAGCGGCCGGCCTTCAGATGGGCGAACGCCGCGGAGAGCATCAAGTCGGGCTGCTCGACGGCTGCATCCGGCGCATCCTCACGCGGGGCGACAACGGGCTCTGCCTCGACCCGCGGCTGTTGGGTCTTCTCGGCGATCTTGCTTTCTTCGAAGCCCTCGATCGGCTCGGCCTTGAGAAGCTCGGGGCTGCTGATCACCTTCGGCGTTATGAGTACGAGCAGCTCGTTGATTTCTTCCGATTCGGTCTCCGACCGGAACATTCCGCCGAGAAGCGGTATGTCTGCGAAAACCGGCACTTTGGCGATGTCTTTGGACTTTTGCTCTCTTCGCAGTCCCCCGATCGCGATGGTCTGCCCGTCTTTGAGCAGGGCCACCGTATCCGCCCTGCGGACGTCGATTGTCGGCCTGCCGGCACGGTCCTGGCCGACCAGCACGCCGAATTCCGGCCTGAGGTGCACCCTGAGCATGCCCTGCCGGGCTATGTGGGGGGTAACTTCAAGCAGCACGCCGATGTTCTTGAAGTCCGTGTATGTCACGGGGTCCTGCAGCGGAACCTCCTCCAGCTCCCTGTAGGGTACCTGGCGGACTATTTCGAAGTTGGCCGTCTGATTGTCCAGCACAAGGATACGGGGATTGGCGAGCAGCCTGGCCTCGACCTGGGTTTGCAGGACACTCAGCGCAAACTCCAGGTCAACGGCGTCGTTTAGAAGGCTGAAGCTCAGTGAGCCTCCCTGGAGGCGGTCGAACGAGCCGGCCGCAAACGGTTTCCGGCGCCTGGTTGTATAGGTTTCGGTTTTTGTGCTTTCGTAGGTTGTCTTCGGGATTTCCTCTACCGTCGTGGTTTCCGCGGGCGGGCCGCCAATTCCGATTTTTCTCGCGTTCGTGCTGTTCTCGGTGACCTCCATGTATCCGGGGGAGCGCACCGCCGAATCGCTGTTGGGGTAGCGGCCCTCTGTTTTCTCGTAAACGTGGTCGAATTCCGTTCTCATTTCCTTGGTCAGGGTCGTTGTTGTCAGCGTGTCCGGGGTGTCGGAGTCGAATTTATTCTCGGTGTATTCTGTCGTTTTCAGAGGGGCATTTCGAGCGGCATACCATTCCGTGCCTAATTCGAAGCCCTCCTTGGTGGTTATGTCGTATATCCGCACTTCGATTTCCACCTGCGGTGTTTCACGGTCCAATTGCTCGATGAATCTGTCGATGGCCTTGATTCTGTCCTCCGTGTCCGTGACCACGACGTGACAGGTAGTCCTGTTGAGCGCGACTTTGCCCCTGTCGGAGACAAAGTCCGTCAGGGCCTGTGCGACGTCGTTGGCGTCGGCATACGTGATTCGGTAGATTCTCGATACGAGCCGCTCTATCAACTGCCCGGGCGCGAGCTTCGCCTGCGAAATAGGCACGACCCTGATCATGTGGTCGGTGGCTATGTAGGTATTGCCGTGCACTTCCAGGATGTTCGTGAGCGCTTCTGCGAGGGGCACGTCGGGTATTTTGGCGGTGACATTGCCGGTGACTTTGGGGCTTTTGATAATGTCGATGCCCGTTTGTTCGGCCAGGTCCATCAGCACGTCGTCGATGGGTTTGTTCGCGCATTCGTAAGTGATTCTGGTCTGCAGCAGCTCGCGGGCCGTCTTTGGCTCGGCCTGCTCCGGGCCTGGAGCCTCGGCGTCAGAAGCAAAGGTCCCGGGCGGGGCGATCAGAGAAACGGCCAAAAACAGCAGAACGCACGTTCGACAACAGCTTTTCATTGTCTCAGTCATGGCGACCACTTCCTTCCTAACTTGGCGTTCGTCAGCGATACAGCCTGGTGTTCGCCGATATTATGTGAACCTTAAGAGGACAAACAGAGGGACTTCGGGCTTGTGCCCGGAGAATAAAGGTGCTTCATCACCACATCACTGCCCTGCATGCTCGTCCTCGGCTAATCTAACGTATTTTAGCGGATTTGGCGGCACGATTCAAGTGAAATCGCTCGCCCGGCCCGTCCGGCAAATAGATGGAGCCTGTCTGCTATCCTCCAAAACGTGGTTTTTCGCGTCCAACACGTGTATTATAAGACATTGAGGGCGGCTTTGCAAGGGTTGACCGCCCGATGCACGGAGTTTTTTGGCCCCGGCCGAATCCTCTTGTCCGGGCTCCGCGGAAAGCCTA
>CP070678.1:142078-149014 GCA_020352515.1 Phycisphaerales bacterium
ATGTTCCGCTACCAGGACGACAACAACTACTACCGTTTTAGCTGGGACAGGCAGCGCAGTTACAGAAGGCTGGTCAAGAAGGAGAACGGGGTATTCACCGTTCTGGCCGAGGACCATGTTCCTTATGTTACGGGGCAGACGTACCAGGTCGAGATAGTGTCCTGCGGCCCGGTGATGCAGGTGTTGATTGACGATGAGCTTGTTCTTTGGGCCAGTGATTTGGGTCTGGAATCGGGTACGATAGCCCTGTATGCCTGGGGCAACGCCGGAAGCTATTTCGATGATGTGGTCGTAGAAGGATCAGAAAGCCTGCCCTGAAAACACGCTGTTAGTCCTTCAAGACGGACCGCCTCCAGACATACAGGCCAAGAAGACCCCTTACTTAAGGCCATCTCCAACATTCCTTCCTTCATAAAGACTCGGCTCGTCAGAATCCCGATTTGAGAGGTTCGCGCCTTTCAATAAAACAAAGACTTTTCAGCGAGGTTGGCTTGATGTTAAATAGGATGTTCGGCTTAGGCATGACGGCAGCCGCTTTGCCAAACTCACGGGCACCTTTCGGGAAAGGAGTGGAACCAGATGAACGAACATGAAGGCAGAAGAAGGTCGGACCGAACAGCCGGCCGCAGAGGTGTTCAACAACGCCGAAGGTTTATCGCGGGTATGGCGGCAGCGGCAACATCCTTTGCCATAATCAAGCCGTCACTGGTCAGGGGCTCGGCAGCCAATTCCAAAATCGAAGTCGGCTGCATCGGGCTCGGAGGCAGAGGGACCCTGATTGCCGGAATGCTCGCCAGGCATCCTGGCTTCCAGGTTGTCTCGGTGGCGGACTACTTTGCGCACGTCGCCGGGAAGGCCGGCAACGGCCTCAAGGTTCCTCCCGGCCGTCGCTTCTCAGGGCTTTCCGCCTACAAGAGGCTTGTCGGCGGCAAGGTGGACGCGGTCTTCCTGGAGACGCCGCCGTGCTTCTTCCCGGATCATGCCGCGGCGGCGGTGAATGCGGGCTGTCACGTGTACATGGCCAAGCCCGTGGCGGTCGATGTCCCGGGGTGCCTGTCCGTCGCCGAGCTTGGAAGGAAAGCGACGCAGAACGGGCGGGTCTTTCTGGTTGACTTCCAAACCCGCACTGACCCATTCAATATCGAGGCGGTCAGTCGCTGCCATAAGGGGCTGATCGGCAAAGTCGGCCTGCTAAGCTCTTTGTATACGGACGAGGCCTTCCCCGACCCGCCGAAGACGGACAACATCGAGAGCAGGCTTCAAAGACTTATCTGGGTCAACGACGTCGAGCTTGGCGGCGGCATGCTCGTCAACGCCGGAATTCACGCGATAGACCTTGCCCTTTGGATCGCCGGGGCGAGGCCCGAGAGTGCGATGGGCTCGGCGGCCGGCGTCAAGCCGGATGCACACGGAGACACATGCGACGTATACTCGGTGACTTACCGGTTCGAGAACGGCCTGATACTGAACCACCGCGGCGAACATATCAACAACACGCACGGATTCGTGTGCAACTGCTCGGCGTACGGACAATACGGCTACATGGAGACGGGGTACCAGGGCAAGGCCTGGATACGCGGCAACAAGGGAGGCTACGCCGGCGGGGAGGTCAAAGACCTCTACGTTAATGGGATTTCCAGAAACCTCGATGCGTTCCACAAGAGCATTGTTGACGGATCCTATGACAACCCAACGGTCGAATCCAGCGTCAACAGCACCCTGGCAACAATCGTTGGCCGGGAGGCTTCCCGAAACAACGGCCTGATGACCTGGGACCGGATCATCAAAGAGAGAAAGAAAATAGAGCCGGACTTGTCAGGCTTAAAACAGTAGCCGCAGGCTTCTTTGATCACCGATCCGCCCCCGCCGGCCGCCACAGAGATTTTGCCGAACGGCAGGAAGTTATCCGGCAAAAGCGCCACGCCGGAAATCTTGTGGTCTTGACGCGCCGCCTGAACCGCGGTAACCTCTAAGCAGAACGATATCCACAAACACGTGCAGCGGATTGCCGGTGGTCTTATGTTGATACCAGAGACCAAAGAGGCTCAGCGGGCGGTCGCAGAAAAGGCAACTGCCAGGGAGCGCAACCAATGAAGGCTATCGTGCTCAGGGAAACAGCGCCGATTGAAGAAGCGCCTTTGCATTTGGAAGATTTGCCGGTCCCGGAACCCGGCCCAAAACAGGTCCTCGTAAAAGTATCGGTCTGTGGGCTCTGCCATACCGAGCTTGATGAAATGGAAGGCCGGCTCCAGGCGAGACTTCCCATCATCCCGGGTCATCAGATTATTGGCAGGATCGAAAGGACCGGTCCTGAGGCCTCAAGATTCAAGCCGGGGGATCGTGTGGGAATTGCCTGGATAAACTCGGCCTGCGGAAAATGCTATTTTTGTCGGAAAGGAAACGAGAACCTTTGTCCGGCGTTCAAGGGCACCGGCTGTGACGCGAACGGCGGATACGCCGAATATGCGGTGGTCTCGCAGGATTTTGCCTTTCCCATCCCCGGGGCTTTCTCCAATTCGGGTGCGGCGCCGCTGCTATGCGCCGGCGCTATCGGCTACAGAGCCCTGAGGCTTACGAATCTGCAGGACGGCCGGACCCTCGGCCTGTATGGCTTCGGCGCTTCGGCACATATAGTTATCCAAATGGTCAGGTACAAATATCCGGACTCCAAGGTCTTTGTCTTTACCAGGGCCGGACAGGACCACCACCGGAACCTGGCCCGCAAACTCGGCGCCGACTGGGTCGGGACAACAGGGGACAGGCCACCGGCAAAACTCGACTGCGCAATCGACACCACCCCCGCGTGGCGGCCCATAGTCGAAGCCTTGAAGGTCCTTGAAAAGGGCGGACGCCTGGTCATAAACGCCATCAGGAAGGAAGCCCGCGACAAGGACGCCCTGCTTGAGCTCGACTACGCGGCACACCTGTGGCTGGAGAAGGAAGTCAAGAGCGTGGCAAATATCGCTGCGGCGGATGCCGAGGAGTTCCTGCCCATGGCTGCTGAGGTTCCGATTGTGCCGCAAGTGCGGGAATTCCGCCTCGAACAGGCAAACGAAGCGCTACGATTGCTCAAACAGGGCAAGATTGAAGGAGCAGGCGTGCTGAGGGTATCTTGAGCAATTGGTCGGCGACGTGTTTTCATCGGGATTTGAACCGAGGGTTTCAACTTCACGAAGGATTTGAGAAGGGCTCAGGCAATGGCAGTAAGAGTACACCACGAGCCGCAACTGAAGGACTCAGCCATGTTGTGCGGCTGGCCGGGTATCGGAAACATCGGCATAAACGCCGTAGACAGCCTGAGGCAGGCCCTCAGGGCAAAGGAATTCGCAGAGATTGAGCCCTGGGATTTCTTTGATCCCCGGAAGGTTATCATCGAAGAGGGGCTGCTAAAGGACTTGGAATTCCCAACCAACAGGTTCTACTTCCAGCGAGTTGCCGGTAAGGACCTGATATTCTTCATTGGACAGGAGCAGCCGACAGAGGGAAGAAACAGATATGCCGAAGGCAAGAAGGCATATCGAATGGCCAATATGGTCCTCGACGTAGCGGAAAAGCTCAACTGCAGGAGAGTTTACACTTCCGGCGCGGGCGTGGCCCAAATCCATCACACCGCCAGACCGAGGGTCTGGGCGGTCCCCAACACGCCGAGCCTGATAGGCCAAATACGCCAATACAGAAACACCGTCTTGATGTCGGATATCGAGGGAGCAAAGAGTCACGGCGTAATTACGGGCCTCAACGGGCTTCTTCTGGGAGTGGCGGCAAAGAGGGGATTTGAGGCGGTTTGCCTGATGGGAGAGATCCCGTATTACCTCCAGGCGGCGCCATGGCCCTGGCCCAAAGGCTCCAAATCCGTTATTGAGGTTCTGGCGGCCATCCTTGGGCTGAAAATCGACGTGAGCCAGTTGGATGCCCTGGCCGCAAGAATAGAGCAAACAATCGAGACGTTCCTCGATAACCTTTACCGCGCGGAGGCTATACCCCCCCAGGTGAAAGAGGAGATTGAAAAGCTGAGGCACACAGAACCGGCCGCACCGGGACCCATAACGGAAGAAGAGCAAAAGCGAATCATGGAACACATCGATGAGCTTTTCCATGAAGGAGGCTGGAAAGGTGACAGAAACTTTTAGCTTCTCCGAACAGCCCGAGCTTGAGAATCCGTCCCTGATTGTCGGCTGGAAACACGACGCGGGCGGACTGAGCCGCCAGGTGATCGGACATTTGAATCGGGCGATAAGCGCAAAATGCTTCTGCGAGCTGGACCCGGTTCGGTTCTTCTCTCTAAGTGGAGTAACAATTGAGAAGAATGTGGCCCGGTTCCCGGAGGGCAAATTCTACTGCGGTAAGCGAAATGACTTGGTCACATTCGAAAGCAACGAGCCTGAACTCGAACGATATGAATTTCTAAATGCCCTGGCCGATCTTGCGCGGGACCACCTGAGCATAAAGGAGCTTTACACAATCGGCGGAACCGTTTCAGCCATAGCCCACACAGGTTCACGAGAACTCCTGGCCGTCTTCAATCAGCCACAATTGCAGCAGAGGCTGGCGGGCCGAGGTCTGGAAGACTTGAGCTGGGAGGGATCGCCGGCGATCAGCAGCTATCTTCTGTGGGTCGCTGCCGGCAGAGGCATTCCCGCCGTCAGCCTTTGGCCGCAAGTACCGTTCTACCTCGCAGTAAGTGAGGACTTCGAGGCGGCAAAGGTGACTCTTTCTTTCCTTGATGAGACGTTCGAGCTGGGCTTGGACTTCGGGGGGCTGGACGACCGCATCAAGGACCAAAATCAGAAGATATCGCGCATAAGAGAAGAGGACCCGGATGTCGAGAAGTACATATCGATGCTCGAAAGCGAGTTGTCCCTGGCCCCCGAAGAGCGAATAGAGCTGACCGAGAAGGTCGCCGCGGCGCTCGAGCAGCAAGTCTGAGCATCTGCTTGATTCGCAGAATGGTCGTCACGAGATTTCCGCCACGCCCGGCCGCGAGAATGCGGGTCACCACATGAGAGCCTGCCGGCACTTTTGTCCTGGACTTCGCGGTTTGCATCTGATATCAGTGAACTCAGTTCCGGACTGCCGAAGCAACTACCTTTGGAGGACCTTCTAATGCGCCGGGTTGAAACAGCGACGAATTCCCACCGGCTGTTTTCTGCATGCATGGTCGTTCTGGTTTGTGCAACGTTCGTCGGCGCCGCCTCGGCCCCAGAGCGTGCAAGCCGGACGCCTTGGCCGCCCCAATACAAGATCAAGCCAGACCAGAAGGCTCGTCTGACCGCCGCCGATGTCCTCGGGCCCGATGGAATTGTATACCCCAACTGGACCACGTGCGGCGTACAGGGCGGCATCCCGGAAGTAAGCGTCGCGGCAAAAATCGAGGACTTCGGCGCCAGGGCGGACGACAAGGTGGATGATTCACAGGCCCTGCGGGCTGCGTGTGAGGCCGTCGGCCGTGCCGGGGGCGCCGTCCTGCTCGGAACAGGCACGTATTATCTGGACCGGCCCGTGACGATTCGGCGTGACAATCTTGTTATAAGGGGCGCCGGCCCGTCGCGGACCCGGTTGATATTTCGTTACGCAATACCGGGCAACAAAGTCACATTCTTCAACCCCCTTCCGAACTCGCGGGTGGGCAGAGATACGCGGATAGAGATGCATTGCGAGCCCGCCGGTTTGACGCAGATGACAATGACCGTTGACGGAACCGTGGTCGGCGAATGGACCAGGGGACAGCACTCAGGGAACACCTTTGCTTTTGCCATCAGAGGCCGGGACGTCGTGGGCAAGGTCTCGGACGGCCGCTGTACACTCACAGGTGTTGCCAAATACAAGGACGGATCCAGCCGCACGGCGGAGATTCCCATCATTCTCGACAGCAGGTTCAAGGACACCGGCTCCGTCCCCGACTCGCGCGCGGTTATCACTTTTGCCGGGCGAGGAACCGTCGGAGGGAGGCTCAAGCTCACTGCAGACGGCAAACGCGGCGATACGAAGCTGCACCTGCAAAACACCCGGGGCCTTCGAGCTGGCGATTGCATCCTGATCGACGGGCCTGCGACGGACCGATGGAAAAAGCTGACCAAGAACGCGTGCAAGTGGGGCATGTATCGCAATTACGAGGTCGTTGTCACGGCCGTAGAGGGCAAAACGGTCTCTATCGATCAACCTTTGCGAATCGAGTTCCCTATCATCGACGGATCTTATGTCCGGAAAGTCATGCCCATCAGGCGCTGCGGCATCGAAAATCTATACCTCGAACAGACAGAGAATCTGTGGATCACCGGCGTGCTGTTTTCCAACGCCTGGAACTGCTGGGCCCGCTCGGTAACGGTCAAAAAGTGCGGCAGGTTTCCCGTCTATGGCTCGATGGCCAAATGGTGCGAGATACGCGACTGCGTTTTCGACGATGCTTGGTTCAAAGGCGGCGGCGGAACGGCATACACCGGATGGGACCGCTGCTGGGACTGCCTGATAGAGAACGTCGAGACCTTCAAGATGCGACACGCCCCTCTCTTTCAATGGGCGGCGAGCGGCTGTGTCATCCGAAAGAGCGTCTTTCACGAGAGCGACGCCCAATGGCATGCCGGCTGGACGAATGAGAACCTTATGGAGCAATGCATCGTCGAATCCGTCCGGGGTCACGGTGGCTACGGATTCGGCATGTGGGCCTCGCCTCCGAGGGACGCGGCGCACGGTCCCAACGGCCCTCGTAACGTCGTTTACAACTGCGACGTCAGCTCCCCGAAGACGGGCCTCTGGATGGGCGGTATGAATGAGAACTGGCTGATTCTGTACACCCGATTCCTGGTGGACAGCGGGCCGGGCGTTTTCGCCGGAACGGCGAGCTTCGACCATATAATCAAGGGGAACACCTTCATTCTCAAAGACGGCAAGTCACCCATGATTCACCTGGCAACCGCCGACTGCGTCGGTGTCGAGGCG
>CP070678.1:149114-152612 GCA_020352515.1 Phycisphaerales bacterium
GACCATCAAGGGTTACGGCGACGGTCATTTGGGCACGAGCGAGGCGCGCGCCCTCAATACCAATGACAACGTTCAGATTGGCAAGCGTGGCGACAACGACAACCGTTTCCCCGGGCTCATCGACGAGGTTCGCATCTACAGCCGCGTTCTGAGCCAGGAGGAGATAGGTTATCTGGCGGGCAAGACTGCGCCGTACATGCAGGATTTGTACCTGCTGCTTGCGCCTCAGGATCCGGCCATTGATATGAACAGCGACGGAAAGATCGACTTTAAGGACTATTCCGTGCTGGCGGATATGTGGCTGGATGAGCTGCTGTGGCCGTAAAGTCCGAAGGCGACATGTAAGTCGTTGATTCAGCAACAAGGCGGGGCCCGTATTTGACCGTACGGGCCCCGTATCTTTTGCGCCGGCGCAAGCACGCAGGGAAACAGGAATTGCCGTCGAACGTCCGAAATGGCAAGTAGCTGCGTTGCCGGACCGATATTCACGGCCGGTTTCGCGGATTTTTCTTGAAGTGGGTATTATAATTTGGTATAAAGATCGTGTTGCCCGCAGGCTTTCCGGTCCTCGGACCTTCGCGGCATCACAGCGTTTATGACCCGGGAGGAGCTGCAATCGTGACGAGCACGGAGCCGTTCAAATACGCTTTTGTGTTTGGGGGCAGGCGGCGTTGTGCGCTTCGGGCGCCGACTCTAATTGGCTGTTCGAAGTGGAGACGGAACAGGTGGGGGGCTTGGCGGAAAAATGTCTGGGCCGCGACGGTTATCGTGGGTGGTCAATATCGGTTGCAGACAATTGCGGCCGAATTTGCGGCCGTCCACGGATGCGACATGAGCATGGTTGGCCCCCATAGAGAAGAGACTGAGAATCGCAATTAACTGTACCGTTATAAATCGACCGACTTTTTGTGAGGAAGGATTGTCATGTCCAAGAGGCTAAGTTACTTCACTTGTCTTGTCCTGGCCGTGTGTCTGGGGGACGTCGCCCGGGCGGAAATCAACTACGAGTACATCGAAGCGGCGGCCGGGGTGAATTTCCACGGGCTGGCCGACGTTGATTGGGGCGCGGTGGTGCGCTTCGGCACGAGCAACACGTTGACCGCCGGCGATGGCAACTGGGTGCAGCAGTGCGGCCCTCACAGGGGCGGCTATGGTGACACCGGCGAGGATTTCGCCTTTCGCTGGTACGGCTACATAATCGTGCCTGTTAGCGGCGCAGTTACGTTCTATGTCCGCTCCGACGACGGCAGCGTTCTGTTGATCGACGATGAAGTGGTTATCGACAACGACGGCGACCACGGCACCGAGGGCTTTCCCGGCGACCCGGGCACGGTCACCCTGACCGCGGGGGCGCACAAGATTGAGGCCCGCATGTACGAAAGAGGCGGCGGCAACACCTTCTACCTCAATTGGGACGTCGAGGGCCCGACAAACATAACCGCTGTTCCGGATTCGGCTCTTCGTGCCTCGCGGCCGAGGCAGGCTATGCTCCCCAATCCCGTCGACGGGGCAGAGAGTATCGGCAAGTGGTTCAACGGCGGCGTGATTCAGTGGGGCTCCGGCATGGACATCGCCTGGCACAACGTCTACTTCGGCACGAATCCAACACCCGGGGCCGCCGAGAAGCGGTCGAGGCAGGCTCTGGGCAACACGTTCCTGTTTCCGGATATGTATCTTGCCAGGCAGCCGGGCACGACCTATTACTGGCGCGTAGATGAAGAGGCCGCCGACGGCACGATATTCACAGGCGAGGTTTGGAGCTTTACCACGGCGCCATCGGCCGCCCATTTGCCTACGCCACTCGACGGCCAGAAGTGGCTGGACCCGTGCGGCATTACGCTCGAGTGGCGACAAGGATTCAATGCGACGACCCAGGACGTTTATTTCGGCACCGATCAGGCGGCCGTTGCAAACGCCACAAGGGCCTCTGACGAGTTCATCGGCAATCAGGCCACGACGTTCTACTCCCCCGGAGTCCTCGCGGAGGATACCACGTACTACTGGCGCGTCGACCAGTTAAATGGCGGCACGGAAAAGGGACAAGTCTGGAAATTCTCGACCGTCGGCAAAGGAGAAGGCGTGCGGGGCGAATACTATCACTGGTCCGGCAGCGCTCCTCCGCCGCCTCTAACAGCCTTTAGCGACCTCGTATTGACCCGAATCGATCCGCAAATTGATTTCAACTGGGGCACGGGCTCTCCCGCGCCGGATGTCAACGTTGACCTCTTCGCTGCGCGGTGGCTCGGTGAGCTTGAGACCGCGTCAACAGGCAGCTACACCTTCTACACGAACACGGACGACGGCGTTCGACTATGGATAGACGACCAGTTGGTCATCGAGAACTGGACCGACCACGCGCCAACCATCGACACGGGCAGCATCGACCTGCTCGGCGATCAGCGCTACAGCATCCAGATGGATTACTATGAAAACGGCGGGGGAGCAGTGGCCGAGCTGCGGTGGGAAGGACCGTCCACACCCCTGCAGTTGGTCCCGCCGGGTGCGTTGTCGCTGCCGCTGAGGGCAACACGGCCCAGGCCCGCCAACGGCGCCACCGGCCTCGGTCGCATGATCACCCTTTCCTGGGTGCCGGGAGAACGCGCCGTCCGGCACGACGTCTTCCTGGGAGAGAGCGCAGAGGCCGTGGCAAATGCCACAACGGCTACGCCGGGTATCTACAAAGGACGACAGGACCCAAATAGCTACTTCCCCCCGGCGCTTCTAAGCATCGACAAGACCTACTACTGGCGAATCGACGAGGTCAACAGCGTCGATCCCGAAAGTCCGTGGAAAGGCAGCCTCTGGAGCTTTACGACATCGGACCACATCCTGGTGGATGACTTCGAGGACTACAACGACTACACGCCCGACCGGATATTCGAGTGGTGGAAGGACGGCTTCGGCTACGGGGCGCCCGAAAGTCCGCCTTACTACCAGGGTAACGGGACAGGCTCCATAGTGGGTTATGATACGAACCCCTTCGTCGAAACCAACATTTTGCACGGCGGCGACCAAGCCATGCCGTATTTCTTCAACAATGACCGGCCGGATAAAGCCAAGTACTCCGAGGCGGTCAGGAGGCTCAGCTATCCGACGAGGAACTGGGCCGAGGAGGGCGTCAGGGCGCTGTCGATCTGGTACAGGGGGTATCCCGACTTGGGCGGCGGGTACGTTTACGACGCGGGCGCCGGGACCTACACGGTAAGGGCCGCCGGCACGGATATCTGGAACGTCAGCGACCCGCTGCAGGCAGGTTACCACGATGAGTTCCACTTTGTGTATCAGAGTCTCGATGGCGCCGGGACGATTGTGGCCAGGGTCGAGAGCGTCCAGAACACCAACGGCTGGGCCAAGGCGGGCGTGATGATTCGCGACACGCTTGACGCCAACTCGGTCCACTCGATGGTTGTGGTCACTCCGAGCAGTGGTGTTTCGTGGCAGCGTCGTATAGACACCGGCGGCGCCAGCGCCCACGACACGACAGGAGGACTTGCCGCC
>CP070678.1:152712-181150 GCA_020352515.1 Phycisphaerales bacterium
ACGCCTGGTATCCGACCACGGACGGGGGCGGCCAGTCGATGGTTATCCGCGACGCATACGCTCACCCGGCCACGTGGGACCGCCCCGAAAGCTGGCGCCCCGCAAACCCAACCCCCGGCAGGTAGCATCTATGAGGGGGCCGGGCCAATAGTAGCTGGCCGTTGACCGCAGTGAGATCAGGGGCTCTTTAGCCTGTACTCATACATCTTGTATCCCACTTCACGAGAGGCTTGTACGATCTCCGGATAGGGTCTGTCACAGACATCAATGAAACCAATCTGGTAATTCTCTCCGTCGCCCCGGCCGGTCGTTGCCTGGTCCTTGTACTGGAACCAGTGCGTGCCGACAATGTAGGGGTTGCGAAGTGCCCCTTGAACGTAGTTTTTGTATTTAGCAGCACGGTCTTGCTGATCGATGGTCTTCCTAAGGCCGGTGTGGAACATTCCCCGGTCGAGCGCACCGAAGTGGAATTCGCCTATAATTATGGGCTTGTCGATGTTGTCGGGCAGGTGCTGGTCTTCGACGCTGTACGTGTATCGGTTGTAGCTGACAACGTCGCAGAACTTCGTCGCAGCCCGGGCCGCCCTGTCGTTCACCCAGGCGAATCGACAGCCCAGATAGAGTTTCAGCGGCGCGACTCTCCTGAGCTCGTCGCGAATAGTCCTGAAGTAGGTCTCGGCGGTTTTCGTGTAGAAAGCGGCAAGATCGTCCCACGCCTTCTTTTTGTCGGGGGCTTCGCGGCTCAGGAGCAGGGCATCCCACGTCGGGTGGGTAGCGCCCCATGCGGCGTTTAGCCTCTCGATTGTCTTGTACTTTGCTTTCAAGTCCTGAATGAAGACCTTTTTGGCCGGCTGATCTTCGGGCGAAATCAACGTGGCCACCGCAAGGGACACTTCGTCTCCCCAGGCAAGCTCGTTGTCGACGAAGTAGCCGATGCACCATGGATCCGTAGCGGTCGAATTCACTTCGGAGGCAAAACGTTTACGAAGGTTCCGGCTGAAATCCTCGGCAAAAACGTCAAAGAACTTGCCCCAGTAGCCTTTTGAGCCTTCAAGCCTTCGGGCACTGGAGTTTATCGTAGTGACGTAGGGTGTTCGGCGCATGAGGTATATATCCCTGTCCGACCAGTTGGCAATCGTGTTAATACCCCAGCTCTTGAGCCTTACGTGGGTTATTCGCGCGAAGGCGGCGGTCCAGCTCTGACCGTACTTGCGGAGCAGGTTTGCGCGGCTGAAGTCATAGGTCTTGTAGGGAGAGTGGTCGCTGTAGTAGCCGTGCGGCGCCCAGCTTCCGGTGCCGTAGAACTTTGCCAAGGGCGAGCTGGAGGGCGGGAGGCTGCTGTAGTAATTCTCGCGGTCGGTGATAGGTGTGGCGTTTGCGCTTCGGACACAGTCGATGCCGTGCGACCAGAAGAGGCGGCCTTCGGGGTCGATGAGCCACCATTTTCCCCGGTACTTCTCGACACGGAAGAAGCCGGTTGCGGCCAGCTTCAGTCCGGCGGACCAGCCGCCGTACTTATCGCGGTCGGGAGGGCCGGGGTGGTCGGCCATATCCTTGAGCTCGGTCCTGCCGGCGGCGATGATCTCTTCGACGGAGTCGCTCTTTCCGGGCCAGTCGGCGTGGATGAACTGGCCGAATTCGTCTATGAAGGGCAGGAAGGTCTTTGCGTCCAGTATCCGGCTGCGGCCGCCGGCGCGGATATTATCTATCTCAAAGACATGGTCTGCCGTGGGCCTTGTGACGAAGACAAGAAGCTGGTTTATGTTAGAAGCATCCACCTTGTCGGAGTGGACGGGGAAGCCGCGCATTCCGATCAGGTCAAGCGGCTCGGATAGCTGCCAGGGCGAGGAGAACATTCGGACGATGAGTGTTCCGGCGGCCTTTGCATTCAGAGTAATGTTGTCGGTAACGCAATTCTTGGCGCCGTCGGCGCCGGGGTTGTCGACGCGGCAGTAGAGCCTGATGGAATCGGGCCCGAGATTGCTGACGTCTATGGCGACGTACTCATATTTTGAGAGGTCCCACTTGCCGGCGGGCGCTTTGAGGGTGACGCCGGGCCACGTCTTTTGGCGGCCGGTTTCTACACGAAGGGCTCCGTCGGAAAGGGCCGCTTTGGCATCGCTTGTCACGAGGGTGCCCACGTCAAAGCCATCACCGAAATCAAAGAGAACCAGCGGCCGGGCGGCAGCGCCAGATGCAAGCCGGCTCAAGAGAAGCAAATGGAGAATACACAATACCAAGGTTAAACAGTTCTTTCTCATTATTCTATCCCTCGAAAAAACTACCCGGCCCCTATGGGCATACAGTCGATTACTCCGCTGATTCTAATGGGAAGGACGGGCAATCGCAATGCGATAGGCGAATTCGTTTCTGCCTGTACGAAACCTGGCCAGGCCCTCTGTGGTTTCGAATTCTACACTTCGAATCTCACGTCCGTCGGCATCAACGGCCAGAACAGACTTCGCCTTCACCCCCCTGCCGCCGGTCAGCTCATCAAGGCGCAAGGCGACGTTGAAGGAATCGATATCAGGCAACGGCGTGACGACAATCGAATCACTCTCAAACGTACACCGAAACGCGCCTTCGGTAACTACAGGGCCGAAGTCGATGGGCAGCATTTGCAGGTTCCAGCGGCCCGGCGGCGAGGGCTCGGGTTTGTGCCGGACAAGTCGAACATTGGTGACATCCCGCCCCGTACCCTCGGCCACGAGGGTTCCAAGGCGATATCGCCTTGTTCCGTCATCGTCGCCATCGAGGGCGTAGCGGGTCCCGGTAGCCGGATCCCAGAGGCCCACCGTGATCTCGTATTGGCCGGGTCCAAGCTGGGGCGGGATTTGAATGAACCTGTCGGCGCCGGTTTTGACAAGTCCGATCCAGCGGCCGGTTGTGATGGGGGGCGTTTGGTCGCCCTGGAACGCGATTTTGTCGGACCGGCCGGATGCGTCGCTGTTGAAGTGCAGGAAAATGGCCAGGTCCTTGGGGGCGGGGCGACGCGCGCGCCACTTGACAATCAGGCGGAAGCGTCTTCCGCCGAGATATTCGACGCGTTCGGCCTCCGGGCGGATTGGCAGGCGGCCGTCCCATCTCAAGCCTCTTGCATTGAAATAGAGTCCCGACGGCCCGCGCGATTGCTCGACGATGACATTGCCAATCTTCTCGATGCTCGATTCGATCATACTGCTTTTTGCGAAGTATCCGTCTTGTGGGAGCTCCTTGCCGGCCGCGGTCCAGGTCTTCTCTCCCCGGTTGACATACGCCTTTGCGCCGGACTTCCAGGTGACGATCTGCCGGTGGATGTCACCGTCTACGAACTCGACGCTTTCAATGGAATCTGCGGCGATGCTTCGGATGAAGTCCTGCGCGAGCCAGTACTTGCGAACGGCGCCTCGGCCGAAGCCGCGATTGTCTATCATCATGGCGTGACCGGTAAGGATTTCGGCGCTGATATAGTCGTCGGTTTCAAGTACAGGTTGGCGGCTTTGGCCTTCTCTGGGTTTGTAACGGGACGGGTAACCGACGCCGTGGAGGCTGAACCTGTTGTGCAGAACGGCGTCGAACCAGGGAACACGCTCCCAGTCTTTGCAGGGGAGCTTTATGCAAAACCGCTCCGATTGGGGCGAGAGGGTCAGGTGCTGGCAATCGGAGCCGTCCAGGTAGCCGACGAGCTGGTCGTGGCCGGCTTCCGAGGTGGTGGGAGCGTTGTCGCCGAGGTAGTCGCGGATCCAGGCGAAGACCTCGCCCCAGCATCTGCGTGTTTCGAGAGAAGAATGATAATTGCCGTGGCGGTCGTAGTAATCGAAGCAGCTCAGCGAGGTGAAGACGTCGATGAAGTAGTGGGTGGGTCTTAGGTTGGGTTTAATCAGCTTCAGGTTGCGGCGAACGAATGGCATGATTCGGTCCGGCCGCCAGCGATAGCTCCGGGCGTTGCGGCCCTCGTTGAGCCAGGCCCGGACGGGCTCGCCCTGCTCGGTGAAGCAGATATGGTCGTAGCTGTAGTCCTCGGCGTCGGGATAGAAGTCGATGTAGTTGTCGTGCAGGCCCCAGGGGATATCATGTTCGGCGCAGACTTCGGCGATCTTTTGCATGTCTTGAATGCTGCCAAGGCGCGGCATGGGCGGGTAGATGTCTGGCAGGCGGTAATCGTAGCCCCATCGCTGCCAGACGTGGAGGGTGAGGAGCGAATCGGTCAGGCCGTATGCAATCATTTTCTGCATGGTGCGAGCGATATCGGCGTACTTGCCGCCCCAGATATCAAAGACCATTCGGCCGGCCTTGCGTCGAAAGCCGGGGGCCGGTCTCTTGTCATACAGGGGCCGATACCTGCGGGCGCAATCAAAGGCGCCGGAGCGGCCCGGGACAAAGGTCATCGTCGCGTCCATGTGGGTATGAAGTGAATAGACTCCGCGAGCGGGATCGACATCGAGGTAGTCGGGCGGATTGTCGCAGGCGACCAGCAGTGAAGGGCCACCGGCGAAGTCGAAGCCGACATGACTGGTCGAAAGGTTGTGGCCACCAAAGTGGGCCTTGAAAGGCTTGGGTTCGAGGATGCAGTAGCCGTGGCCGTAGTAAACGCGAGGCGCTTTACGGTCGGCCGGGCCCAGGGCAAAATCGGTTATTCGTTTCGGGCAGGCGAGCCTTATGCGCAGGCCGGCCCCGTCCTTCCAGACGGTCGCAGTGAGGTCGAATTCTTGGGCGTTAAGAGAGAGGCGATGGATCAGCTCAAGGCGGCCGGACCGGGCGTCTCGTTTTGCAGTGACTTTGCGAACGCCGACCGGGGAAAAGCCCGAGCCAACGCGGTTGTTGAGTACGGAGACGGTCAGGCCGTCGAACACGACACCGGAGCCGCCGGCGCCAAAGGCGATCGCCGAATCCATTAGGCCGTTTCCGCCCAGGACGAGAGCGGCCTTGCAGCCATCGTCGAGGTCGAACACAAAGCCGCCCTTGCGGGGGCTCTCTTGGGAAACTACAAGCTGCCTGGCACGTTCGCGAAGGTCTTGTCTTCGGGCCTCGATAAGCACGGCGGGCAATGCTCCGGCAGTGACCGTCGGCTCGGCCCAATAGGACGAATCGCACGTGGTGTCGCGAGCGGGGCCGGGGTGACTTTCAAGTCGAAGCAGGACCTGTTCACCGGCAAACTCCGTCAGATCAACCTTTGCTTCGAGCCATTTCTTGCTGAGCGTATGACGTTCGAAGAGCATTTTGTCACCGGCCCAAACGCGAAACGTCACGCCGTCGCTTGGAGGCTCGGCATTGGTATGGTCCCTTATGGCATTTGCGAAGTTCAGCGTGATGGGTTTGACATTGGGCAGCTTGAGCAGATATTCGACGAAGATAGTCCCGCCGGCGGGCTTCCAGGGTGGATGCATTATCAAGGCATCCCGGGCCGAGCCCCGGTCGACGCGTCCAACGGCAAAACTCGCAGACGACTCAGGCTCGGAGCCGCGCCAGCCAACGGGCATGTAAAGCATGGTTTTGTCGTAGTAGCGCCATGCAATCCGATGGGTCCGCAACTGCCAAAGGGGCAGGGAGCCATCCGGTGGGACAACATTGGCGGGTAAAGTGGGCGGCCCAGCTTGTGCTTGGATAGTCTGCCGGAGATTGGATTTGAATATCTGCACGGCATGAGCCTTCACCGCCCTGCCGTCGTGCTCGAAACCGGCATATACGTGAACCGGATAAAGTGCCGAAAACGTTCCCCGGCCGGCAGCAACCTGAAAGCTCACTTTCTCTCGGGCGCCCGGGGCTAGCGAGACCTTTTTTGTTGTCGGTCCGACGGCGTAGCAGGTATCCACAAGGCCGGCCATCTGCAATTCGACCTCAAGCGCAGATATCGCATCGTTTCGCAGCGTAACCGCAACGTCCCGGGGCTTGTCAGTTTCCGTAATATCGGCAATATCACCTATCGTCAGCCTGAGCGGGCCCTCTGTGACAACATGGCCGTCGAATGCCTCAACTGCGCCCGCGGCCAGAAGAAACAGGCCAGCGAGGGAGGTTGCAACAGCTTTCATACCCGACACCTCCAAAGAAGCCGTCCGGTGACGCACCCGATGCCGGTCATTGCGGCAGGTCGGACCGCGTCAAAAGATACCACATGGTGCTGTATTTCGGAGCTATTTGAAAGTCGCTGGTACCGTCGCGGTAAGAGACAGGGACAGTGGTGCGGGGCGTTCCGTCGGGGCCAAGGGCCTGACAATTCCATTTGCCCGACTTCAGCCGCAAAGTCGCCTTCACGGCCTCTATTTGGACGGGTGGACCGCCCCAGTTCCTGCCGACTGTTCTGCGGTCGTCAGAGAACTTCATGCCGGTATTTTCACACCGCCCACAGGCGGTGACGAGCACCAGACGACTGCGGGCAAGCGCTTTCTCATCCAGCGCGGTTATAGTGATTGTAGCGAAGCCGGGGGACTCGACCTTAACATAGTCTCGCGTGACGGCCCCAAATCTTGCGGCATTGCCGACAAGCACCCAGCCCGAGCGGGCAAAGGCGGCGTAGACCCCCCTGCCGCTCTCAACAGACCACGACAGCCTGGTGTCGCTCGGCTCGCCAGCCGAAAGAGCGGAGTCTTTCAGGCTCAGCACTATTTGTCGGCCGAGCATATCCTGCCTTGTGAAATCGCCCAGGCTGGAAATCGCGGCGAACATATCCGTCCCGTGCTCCAGGTGTATGGCGGCCAGAGAGGTGAGTAAATCTCGGGATTCCAGCGCAATCAGCCGGCCTCGCAGTGGAGCGATGCCGCCAAGGCGAAAGAGAGCTGCCCCGGCGCGCATGAAACCCCATTTGGCGGGGTTCGTGTCGATGTCGAAGTAGCTGCTCATTTGCCGGCGGTCCCAGGTGTCGCCGCTGTGGGAGTATGTGTAGAACCATACGCCGTCCCAATCCTGTGCGGCGGCGAAAGAGGCGGCCATCGGAACACACTCGGCCTGCGAATCGAGCGGCGCCGGGTGATTGTATTCGCTCAAGGTAAAAGGCTTGCCGGACGGCCGGCAGGCAGCGAGGCGGAAGAGCGTGGCCTGCTCGGGGAAATCGGTCATGGGCTTCTGGTCGATGAGCCAGTTGCCGGCGTCCCAGGGCCTGCCGGGGAATCGGGGATGCTGCCAGTACGCGTGCGTGTCGATGAAGTCCATATCAGACTGCGCATACAGGCCGAGGGGCCCGAATACAATCGTGCCGGTCACAAGGGCCTTGCATCCGAGCTCATTCCTGATGAAGCTGCGTATGCCGTCGAAGTATGACTTTTCGGTCTCGGCCAGAAAACGCATCCTGTCGAGGGTGCGTTCCGGGCCTTCATTGTCGATGAAGAGCGCAACGCTGCCTTTCGGCACTGACTCGTCTTCTTGCAGTCCGACCCGGCCGCCCGGTCGAAGCTCGACATCGGCAAGGTAGAACGGTGTCCTGCTGCCGCCAAAAGTGAAGCTTATGCGGGCATTGCCATCGTCGGCCTTGGCCGTGAAACCGTATGTAAACGTCTGCCAGCCCTCCTTCAACTGCGTCTCGCGCGAAAGTCCGAGATTGCTCCATGGCTCGTGGGCTTGGCTCACACCGCAAGTGATGGTTCTGGGGCTGGCGGCGGCCGCCTGGAATGAGACCGTATAGTACTGCCCCGCCTTCAACGCGAGACTGGACTGGCCGAACTGAAGGTGCCAGCTCGTGTCGTCAATAGCAGCCACGTCGATACGGAGCCCGTCTTTTGAGTTATGTCTCCGCCGGGAAGCCGAAGCCTTGCATTGCCCATGCTGCTCCATGTACCAGGCTTTCGGAGCAGGGCCGGCACCGGCGACCCGGAAGTCGCCGTTTTTGAGGAGATTGTCACCCAGCGACGAGGCGCCTTTGGCCCAGGCCCGGCGGAGCTTTTCATCCGACCCGTAGCGATTAGCGAGCCATTGATTGAACCTGCGCCGAAGGATATTGGCATAGAATTCGGGTAGCGTTCGCAGGGTCTGGTCGGCGCCCCACATGAAGAAGCTGTCCTCGTTGGTGATTTCGAGAATGGCGACGGCCGGGTCGTCGGCGTAGCGGACCTTGCGGTACGTGTTGACGTGATTTAGGATGTCACGGGCAAACCGCTTCTGAGCGTCTACCAGGGCGGGCGTGAATATGCCGGAAATCTTGTCGTAATTACGATTGGTCTTCGGAAGTCCAATGTACTCGCTGTGGGCTCGGCCGACGTGCAAATTGATGTTGACCCAGATTCCCCGGCGGGCAAGCTGGTCGATGAAGTAGTCCAGCCTGTCGAGTGCTTCGGGCTCAATGGTCTTACCGTCCCTGGCGTTCCATAGTCCGCGGGGCCAGCGTGCGGTGTCCAGGTGGTGACACCTGACAGCGTTTACGCCTGCGGCGGCCAAACGGGCGGCTACGCGCGGGGCATCGGCATGGGTCGGCAGATTGGCCCCGAACGACAGGTTCACGCCCCACAGGCGAACACGCCGGTCTCCACGGTAAAAGTGGGCGTCGCGCACGGTCAGACGCTGCGAGCCTTTTTCAATAGCTTTGCCCGAAGGCGCCGTCAGGGGGGATTCGGGATTCGGCTCGGCCGGGATAACAAACGGCACAAAGTCATCTGCGGGCGCGGTGACGCAACTTGACAATACGGTCAAGAGCACAAGAATCCGACCAGCCAAAAGCCCGTTCAAAACACAGGCTGCCTTCTGATATTTCGGCTCATTTCCACCTTTCATGGCTGCCTCCTGTATTGTTGTAACAACTGACGTCTCTGCAACCTTCTGCGTCAATTATGTTTCGCGACGGCCCGTCCGCGCCAACCGCCGCCAGGCTCATCGGCTTAGGCGACCGATTGGATTCTGGAGCGGCTGGCTTGTATGGCCCATACGTTTTTCGAACAGATTCGAGCCACCAGCGGATGCCGGGATTATTCTCGGAGCCGTCGCCGCCCGGCCTGTGATTCGGGCCATACGGCGGCGCGCACTGCAGCCACGTGGAGGCACACATATATCCCCAGCCGCGAGAAAGATGGTGTTCCGTGGCGGCGATCTGGTTACGTTTCATGGCCCGGCTGTACAGGCCGATGTTTATGTAGTTGTAGTATCCCTGCCTCTTGCTGTAGGAGCCCCAGTAGCCGCCGGGGGCATTGCCGGGCGTTGCCTCGCTCTCGATGTACGGCTTTCCTTCGGCCTTGTTGCTATGGTGGATGGCCAGATCGGCCTCCGGCGGCGGGTCGCCTTTGTAGTTGGTGGCGATGATACATGCGGGATCGACCGTCTTGCCGGCAATGACCATCCGGCGGTTGTCGAATCCCTTTGCGCGCCGGGCCATGCCTTCGTTGTCCACGTCAACGAAGACATTACGATAATCGTTGTCTCTTAGCCAGCGAACAGTGTTAGCCACAGCGGCATCGGCGTCTCGCTGCGTCCAATGCTCCCACTTTGCCCTCGAGTTGCCCCAATACAGGCAACCCACGAGGACGATCATGCCGCGCTTGTCGGCGGCCTCGATGATTTTGCCCATTCGGGATGCGTGAACCGGATTCAGCGTGCCGTCCTGTCTATATCCTTTCACATCGCCGAATCTTGAGCCCATGAAGTACACGCTTACCGTGTTGACACCGTATGACGCGAAGGTGTCCAGGCCGTCTATTAGCCGGCGGGCCGTATCGTCGGATATCAAGGCGTTGGAGCAGCGCAGGCCTACCACAAGAATCTCGCGGCCGTTCAGGTACGTTTTTTCATCCTTAACCCTGAACGTGTAGCGCCCCGCGGATACGGTAAACGGTCTGTATGCGAGAACAAGAAATAATACGAGGATGAGCCGGGTCTTTCGCCGTTTGACGGCGGGCGCCTTTGCGAGATATGTATTACGGGTGGCCATAATTCAGTTCTTCACGTTCCCCAGGGCGTTGATGTACTCTTCGATGTTTGTGTAACCATCGCCGTCGCGGTCCTCGGCACCATCAGATGGGTCCTTCGGGTCAAGGTTGCACGCCTTCTCCCACTGATCGGGCATACCATCATGGTCTGAATCAGCCGGCGGCTCGGCAGATATCAGCGCCGGCCAGCCTCCTACATCCTGCTCGTCGTCTATGATTCTCCCGGTCCCGTTTTCGACGTCCCTTGCAACGCGGGTGTCCACGGCGTCACGCCTCGGCAGCACGGCGCCGGCCCGGGCCAGAACGCGCCTGTAAGCAGCCGCGGCGTCATCCGTCCGGACCGGGGGGACCGGGACAGGCTCCGACTGCCTGTATCGCTCGAGCTGGCCGGCCGAGAAGCCCCTGAAGGCGACGAGCGACCAGGGATTCGTCGGGCATCTGCCGTTCATAGAGTTACCCTGAAAACACGCTCTTGCACTACGGCTGCTCTCGGAGAAGGCGAGCCCACCCGTCGAGTTGGCTCCGGATTTGTAGTAGTTGCCGATAAAGTTCATCCTCGTGATGCTGTCCGTTCCGTTGGCGCCGTCAGCGTTGTAGCCCGCGGCCGAGCCGCCCCAGTTGTAAATCACGTTATTGCGGAAATCGAGGATGAAGCCCCCGGGATCTCTGGTGCGGTTGTTGTAGTTGCCCGGCCGGGGCAGTCGGGCGCTATGGTGGGCGTAGAGATTGTGATGGAATGTGTAACCGTTGCCCCAACTGCCGCGGATTAGCGAGCCGTAGCCATGCGCGCCTTTGTGATGTATAGAGTCGTTCAGACTTTCGGAGATGATGCACCACTGCACGGTGACGTTTCCGAGCCGGCCGGACGACGAGGCCGAGAGCGTCTCATCCACCGACCAGCTTGCCGAGCAATGGTCGACGATAATGTCGCGTCCCGATGATATCGAGATGGCGTCGCTTTCAGCTCTGGCGTTGTCACCGGGCCTGCATCGAATGAAGCGGACTATGACGTGGTCCGCCGAGATGCTGAGGGCGCGGTTTTTAAGGCATATACCGTCACCGGGCGCGGTCTGGCCGGCAATCGTAATGAAGGGATTTCCGATCACAAGGGTTGACTCGAGCTCCACATTCCCGGAGACACGAAAGACCACTATTCGCGGCCCGCTGGCCTCAACCGCCGCGCGCAAGCTGCCGGGACCTCTGTCGTTAAGATTGGTGACTTCGTACACCTTTCCGCCGCGGCCGCCAACCGCGAAGGCCCCGAAACCCTCGGCCCCGGGGAACGCAGGCGCCTGCCGCGCGGGTCCGGCCGCCCATGCAGCGGCAGAGACTGCAAGAGCAAGAGCTGTCATATTGAAAATCACGGAACGACTTTGGAACATAACCACCACTCCTGGTTGAACGTTGCTCTCCCGGCCCTATCGGCGGAAGAGACGGGAGTCACCGCCGAAGGACCCGGGCATTTTGGGCAAGCCACGGGTCCTTGTTCTTGCTCAGCCATCGCTCGAGTTTCCTGGCCAGCTCCCGGACGACCTGCGGCTCCTCGTCCGCGATATTCTTTAACTGATACGGGTCGCGGACATTGTCGTGCAGGAGGTATTGCACGGGCTTGTCGGGCATGCTGCTGATCATCAGCGTATAACGATGCGTGCGTACGCCGCGCCGTCCCCAGGCGGGCCGGCCGACCGGGACCCACATGTACAGTTGGGAATCGGGCCGAGCCCCCCTGCCGCTCAGAAACACCGAGGCGTGGTTCTCTCCCTGCACATCCGGTGGAATGTCACCGCCAAAACCCATCAGGGCAAGGAGGGTAGGATAGATGTCGGGCGTTGATATAAGCAGGTCGTCACAACGGGGTCTGATGCGACCGGGCCAGCGGATCAAGAAAGGCACGCGCATCGACTCTTCGTAGTGGACGTTCTTGGTGTCGTGATCGTGGGATCCGATGCAGTTGCCGTGGTCGGAGGTGAAGACGACGATGGTGTTTTCTTTGAGGCCCTGATCCTCAATCGCCTTTAGAATACGGCCGAACTGCTCGTCAACGCCCGTCACCATCGCAAAGTAATTCTTGATGTGCTGCCGGGCTATCTTGGCGCCGCGGCTGTTGCCGCGCAAGTTTACATTTGGCCGATTAACCAGGTCCTCGTACGTCTTTTCCGCATACATGTCCAGGTACTTTTTCGGGACGAGACGATACGGCGTGTGCGGCGGGTTCATCGAGACCACGAGGGCAAAGGGCTTGTCCGGGCTGCGGTACCTGCCGCCGGTGTTGCGAATGTACTCGATGGCCAGGTCCGCCTCGTGTTCGGGCCCCCACTGCCGGGGTCGAATCGGCTTGTCACGGGTCGAATCAGTGGCCCAGTACATGGGCGTGAAGTGATAGTCGTAGGTGCCGTAGGAATACCAGAAATCGAAGCCGTGCCGCCGGTTCGGCGGGCACCACTCGTTCCAGGCGAATTTCTCGCTGTTGTTCTCGCACTTGACGTAAGGCTTGTGCGGGGAGTCGAGGTGCCATTTGCCGATGTATCCGAGGCTGTAGCCTCGCTTCTTTAGAACGTCCGACCAGCAGCGGTCCGACCGTTGAAGCTCGCATCCGTAAGGGGCGCTGCCACTGTTGCAGTTGTTAAGCACTTTGTTGGCATGAGGGTACTTGCCGGTCATGAGCATGGCCCGGTACGGGCTGCAAACGGGGTAGTTGCTTACCGCCTCGGTCAGCACGAGGCTCTCTGCGGCAAAGCTGTCAAGATTGGGTGTAATGACGGGGTCCTGCCCGGTAAAAGCCATAGCCTGGCCCCGCATTTGATCCGGAAAAACAAACACGAGATTTGGCGGCCCCGGCGAACCGGATTTGCCGAAGAGCTTGTCGCCGGTCGAGATGGCAAGGGCGCCGCCTGCACCGGCTATCAGGAATTGGCGTCGAGTGAGTCTCGGTTTCATGGGTTGTCTGCTCCATCTTGACGCTTAATGATCTTGTCGACTACCTCGGACGACACTTGGAGGACTGTTCCGTGACGGTGACCGGCCGGGAAGGAAACCAAATCCGACACATCCGTCCAGGTCTTCAGGTCCTTTGATCTGACTGCGCCGTATTTGCCCTTGCGATACTTGTCGAAGTACACAAACCACTGGTCGCCTATTCTTGTCGCCGAGGGTCCTTCGGCCCAGTAATCACCGGTAATCGGAGGCGAGGCTGGTCCGTAGGGGCCAAGCACTCCTTTGCTTGTTGCCATGCGTATGTTCTTTTGCGGCGGGTACCTTGTCTCGTTCTTAAGGAACATGACATACCGGTAGCCAGCATTGACGAGTGTGCCGTCGATGACGTTGAAGCCCGGCTCATAGAAGAGTCTCGTTGGCGTGAAGTGCTCGAAATCGCGGGTGGTCGTGCAGTACATTCGGTGGTTCCACCCCTTGTCGCCACCCGCCTGGGTTTCCTGGAAACGGCCGGGGATGGTCGTTGACCAGAAGATCAGGAACTGCCTGCCGGTCTGGTCATAAAATACCTCCGGGGCCCAGCAATTGCGTGCTTTGGGCTCATGGGCCATGACCTCTATGTATTTCTGCCCGGACCATTCGAGCAGATCCCTGGAGCATGCGTAGCCTATGCCCTTTTCGCCCCAGCCGCTCGTCCAGACCATGTGAAATATCCCACCCGGCCCCTCGATTATGCAGGGGTCCCGCATCAGCTTGCTGACCCCCACCTGCGGCTTGAGAAAAGGCCCGCCAAGGTCTGTCCATTTGTAGCCATCCCGGCTATAGGCCATATGCAATCCGTCCTCGCCATTGCCGCGGAAGGAGGTGAACAGATAAACGGGCGGCTGCTCTGCCGCCGGCGGCCCTTCATCAACGCACCGGTCCATGCGCCTCTGCCAGTTGCGCAGGTAATCCTCGCGCCACCTGTTTACGGTCTTGGCCCCGGCCCTGCCGTCCTGTGCCAGAGACGGAGCGGGGTCATCGACCCACCAGTTCGGCCGGCTTCGCATCCTAGTGAATCTTCCGCCCCAACTGTCTGCGGCCGGGTCATCCGGCGTTCCCCACAACAAGAACGCATAGCTGGGCGTATCGCCCATCTTGATGCTGCCGCCTTTCAATGGGGCAAAGTAGTCACCCAATGCGCCGTGGCCGTTGACGTGCTTGTCCACGAACGCTTTGTTTGCCCTCTCGCCGCTTTGGTTGCCGCCCATATACCAGCCGCGGAACGTTGTGTCGTTGTGGATTAACCACAGGTCCGGATGGTTTTCATCGATGTAGCGAAATGCGTGCGGGTCCTGCTTTTTGTTCCAGGAGGCGATAAAGTGAACGCGGATTTTCTTTTTGATGGCGGGCTCGTCGTGAAGCGCCTGGGCGACGTCGGTGATGGCGCCCCAAACCAGTACGTACAGGGGACGAGGGTCATCGGCGCCGGCACACTTGATGATCCACCTGGAACCTTCGGACGGACTGCCGTATCCCTGTTGCGGCGCAGGATCGACGGCGCCCTGTTTCGATATCGACCGCAGATAATCCGGAGCGGGGTACGTGTCCGACCAGGTCTTGAGTTTGCGATAGTCCTTTTCATAGGCGTCTATTACCTTGATGATGTCCTTTCTTCTGCCCTTGCCCGGTGGCGATGAGATGATACCCTCGGTGTCAAGCAGGTCGCCGTAGAGCAGGTAATGGACCATAGATTGGATGTCGTCCTCGTCGCCGCCGCCTATATCGGAAGAGATAATAACCCGATATCGCTCGCCGCTCAGGGCTCCGCCCGCATGAACAGCACCGCGGGTTGCATACACAAGCACAGCCGCCACCACGACCAGACTTCTGAGAAAACGCTGCTCGGCACAATTCTTCATAACGCGCCTCCTAAAGACCACGCCCAAGTAATACCAGCGCAGGGACCGGGCTGCAACCCAAAAAGCGGTGTACTCCGCGCGTATATCACGTCTTCAAGCCTCCGCTCGGATCAGACGTACTCGATTGTTGCAGGGGGTTTGGGCGTGAGGTCGTAGAGGCAGCGGTTGACGTCTTCAATCTCGGTGACGATACGGTCACAGACTCGCTGGAGCTTGCTCCACGGCAGTTCGGTCGCCGTGGCCGTGCGGGCGTCGGTGCTGTCCACGCAGCGAATTACAATTATCCTTCCGAATTCGCGTTTGTTGTTCCGTATCCCGGTGGCGCGGTCGTTCAACAGCACCGCCATGTACTGGAACGCGCCGCTGTCTCCCAGCTCCTGTTCTACGATTGCCGTTGCAGCGCGGATTGTATCGAGCCGCTCGCGCGTCACTTCTCCGACGATGCGGGTCGCCAGGGCCGGGCCGGGGAACGGGATGCGATTCCCTATCTCATCCGGCAGATTCAGAAGCTTGCAGACCTCGCGAACGTCGTCCTTACGGAGGGTCTTGAGCGGCTCGAGAACGGCATAGCCGTAGGCCTGCTCGGTGTCGATGCCAAGCTGGGCGAGGATATTGTGCTGGCGCTTGATGCCAGCAACCGTTTCTTCGATATCGGTGAGGATGGTGCCGTGGAGCAGGAACTTGGCGCCGGATTCTTTCACGAGGCGGCCGAAGATGCCGCAGTAGAAGGTGTCGGTGATGGCCTGGCGTTTTTGCTCCGGATCGGTCAGACCGGCGAGCGCCGAGAGGAACTGCTCACGCGCATCGACCAACTCGACGGCAATACCCATCTGAGCAAAGGTCTCGACGACCCACCGGGGCTCGCCTTCGCGCATAAGGGCGTTGTCAACAAAGACCGTCCTGAGCCTCTCGCCAATCGCCCGATGGCCGAGCACCGTTACGAGCGAGCTGTCGACGCCGCCGCTCAGGGCGTTAATGGCCTTCGCGTCGCCCACAGTCCGCCTTATCTCAGCAACCTGCTCTTCAACGAATTTCATGTAGTCCATTACAACCTCCTTGGAACGTGCAAACGAGCGCCGTCAAGGCAGCTTCTACTTCAGGGGCGGGAATGTAACAAGTGCGGTCGGGGCTGTCAAGGGTCGGTGCAGATATATTGCCGGTTGGCGGGCTATGACGCGTACATGCGATGGGATTACATTCGCGCCGCCCGCCGCTCGATGAGTCTGGCGCCGTGTATCTCGACAGCCGACTCAAGCAGGTCGCCGTTGCCGGAACTGGTCCGAATATGGAGGCTTTTGATTCTTGCCAGGGCCTCGGATGACTGGACCGTGGAAAGGAAATCGATGAGTTTTCTCAGCGTCAGATTCTCCAGGCGCAGTTGTACAACCGTTTCGATGTAATCCGATTCGAGGGGCAGCTCCTGCTGCTCCATGGAGGCAAGATTGCGCTCGATGCCCGACTGGCGGATGAGTGACTCGATATAGGGCAGCAGCCGGAAGTCTTCCTGTTGCGAGGCGACCTTGCTGTGGAACTGCTCGAAACTCTCGCGGAGAAAGGCGTATTCTCTGCTCTTGGCGTTCAGTTTTCGCAGATCATCGCTCTTCCGGGGAATAAGGCGGCCGAGCGTATCGAGCCTTTCGGCGGCCGGCCTGACGGCAAAGACATAGACAGACAAGACCGCGGCAAAACCAGCGAGCGAAAGGGCCAGTAGTTTCTCTCTCTTTGTCAGGCGAATCATTGGAACTCCTGTTCGGCCAAAGACACCACTATCGTAAAACTCACGAGACCGGTTTTCGGGTCTTTCCGCGGGCTTCTTGCCTCCACAAAAGCAAAACCCGGCACATTTTGCAGCAGGTTCCGCCATTGATACACCGATTCGAAGGAATCACACGTGCCGCTTATTCGGACGCTATCGCCGGCAATCAGTAGATCGGCGACTTTCAGGTTTCTTCCCGCCGGCGTGCTGGCGCTGATGCTCTTGAGAATCTGCAGCGGATCCAGGGCCGCGGAGCGGAAGGAGGCGAAAAGCCGATAATCGTTTCGGAAGGCCGCCAGCTTCTGCTCAAGTTGAACAACGGGATCAACAATGTTTCTCTCCTCCGGGACCGCCGTTTTGAACACCTCGTTGATGCGGCTCTTCAAGTGTCTGTAGCCTGCCTCGAGTTGTGAGAGCCGCGCAAAGAGGCCGACGAGAAGGAAGAACGCAATTGCCCCGGCAAGGGTCGCATAGGTCTTGACCTCTTTGCCGAGATCGAGCGGGTTCTCGTTGGCGGCGTTGTATGTATCGAGAAAATTGTTGCCCTGTGTCAGCTCGGGGGCCAGAACCGTCAGGGCAAGACCCTCGGCGACATGGATTGGGAAGTCGGCGAGGCCGGCGTCCGGGGGCTGCACCACGGCACAGGGATCAACGGCCCTCGCACGGCACCGAAGGTTTTCCTGGACGAAAGTCTTTAGATGATCGGCTGCGGCGTCCGGGGTCACGAGGTAGATTTCCGTGTCCTCGGCGATTTCGGCGCCGAACACCTTTCGGAAAGTGATTTGGGCCTCCCCGGCAAGCAGCTCAGCAATCTGTGGCCGACCGGAATCGACGTTGTCCGGAGGCGAAGGTGCAATTGGGATGCTTCGGACGATGACAACATTATTATCACGGCTGACCATCAGTGTCAGATGTCGCTCGTCCACCGAGGCGATTATCGCCCGGCCGGTCATGACCGCAGGATGGTTGACGGCAATTGCGGCATGGAGGGCAAGCACAGAGGCCTCCACAAGCACCGGGTGCATTCTGGCGGCCGCCAGCACGTCAAGCCTTTGTCGCAGGGCCTCACTGGAGGTGGCGGCGGTGAGGACTGCGAGCCCGCCGTCCGGCAGCGGGCTGGATGAGCATACCTGGGCAACGATCTGATCCGGCGGTATAGGGAATTCGCAGCCGAGCGGCACTGAGGGCCGCTGGCGCAATTCTTCCAGACCGGCCGCGTCGGTCTCCACGTTCCTGAAAAAAACCGCCTCCGACGACATGGAGACCGCGACGTCCGAGCGCCGGTCGAAGCCGTGCCGCGACGTCAGTGAGCGCAGAACATCCGACGGACAGTCGGTTGCGCGCCGCGTCGGCGCGGCAAAGACTTTTTCGATGCGAAACTCCCGCCCGATGCGCTGGATTTGCACCGCGCGCAGACCGCAGGGACTGATATCTATACCAATACACCGCCTAACCATAGTCTTTTCCGCCGTCCTGCACTGCACTGGGTCGCAGGCCGGGTTCTTCAAATCTCCTTGTACATTATCACATCGACGCTTTTCGCCTCGGTGTTTCTTTCAAGCATGGCAATTATCGTGCAGCAGGCGCCGTCGAAGGTACCTTTCGAAATAACCTGGTAGTAGCGGCTGCCCGAGCCGACTGTAACAATCCCGCTTATCGCCGCATATATATTATCGGTCATCCCGGGAACATCGCGTAGCTCCGTTACGTGCCTGAAGGGCCTGGCTCTGCGGCGATCAACAATCATTCGCGCCACAGCCCGGTCCATCTTCTCGGACAAACTCTCGATAACAGGCTGCGATGCGGAGTTGATGTTGATCTTTCCATCGCCTTTGACGGTTATATAGTCACGCATACTTTCAAATACGTCCGCGGTGACCCCTTTAAGCAGCAGAAGCTCCTCCGTGGTATCGAGCAAGTCATTCTTACAGGCATAGGGCGCGGGCAGGCCCGTGTAGTAGTCTGATTCGGCGCCCAGGTTTTCCCCTTTTACGAACGGAAGGCTGGTGACCCGGTCGTCGGAATCAGTCCAGTCAATAATCGAGCAGACAACCGAGTAGCTGATCCGCGGCCCTTCGAATCGCCTGCGATTGAGCAGGTCTGTCAGGCGAAGCAGACGCTCTATCGCGCCGCGATTGAGGCCGCCGTTGTTGTCTTTGAGCGTATTGACGTTGATCTTGGCGCTCTCTTCTGTCACAGTCACCGAGCAGGCGCCCGGGACAAGCTCGACCGTTTCGTCGCCCGAAAGAAGGCTTGAGAGCTTTGTGTTAGTATGGATACCGTTGGCATCCCTGACGGCGGCAATCGCCATGTTCAGACCGGCTGTCGCACAGTTGAGGGCCTGCTCGGACTTTCGCAGGCTCTCGACCTCTAACAGCTCGGCACGCGACCTGTGGTTGAAGGCGAACAGCAGCACGGCCAGCATTATGACCATGCACAGGACAAGCACGAGCACAAATCCGCTTCGTTTCGCTCTGGTTTTTCTCGGTCTCATTTGCTGTCCAACGCGGTCAATGCTGCGGCCGGGCCGGAGCCGGCAGCGCCGCCGTGGCCGACTACATGCTCAACCGTACTGCATCGATATTGTCTGTGGTTCTCGTCTTCACACGTTATGTCAATTCTCACCGCCCGCGGCAAAGCCGGCATCCGCTTGAAATCCCATTCCCCCAGCCACCGCTTTCCGTCGGAGAAGGCCAGCTCCACCGCCGTCACGTCGGTCAGCACAGGACGCCAGCGTTTATCCTCGGCGGGACCTTTTGTATCGGCGACGAACCTTCTCTGATTCAGAAAGAGCGTGCCTTCTGTGGCATCCAACCTGTAGGTGACCTCGAACAAACCGGCCGAATCCTTCTGCTCGCAAAAGAGCCTCTTAGTGGTTACGAAGCGCAGGATTTCGCCGTCCCTGTTATAGGAGTCGGCCGTGAAGTAGGTGACGAGACTACCGGCAGCCTCGTTTGTTGACAGGCCGCTTGTTCCGGCCGGCGGCACGGGCTCGGTGATTTTGCCCGCGTAAGAGCAACGTATCTGGCGGCACATATCCAAGAGCGTCCTTCGGGCCCGGCCGGAGAGCGTCATCGCGGTCCGGCATGCGCCGGCTGATTTCGAGACCGCAAAGTAGCCGCCATACACCATCGAGACAATGGTGACTATTATTGCAGTGGCCAGTAGAATCTCGACCAGAGTAAACCCGTTACTGCGCGCGCGGCGGTTCATTCTATCTTCCCGTCTGCAACACAAGTTGACATCTGCAGGCTCTTTCGGCCGAGACCCTGTCTCCATGTTACGTCCACCAGTATCCGGCGCAGTCCGGCAATGCCGCCAGCGGTCAGAGGCGGCGACTGCACGTCGGTGACACTCGTGCGCCAGTGCATGGGCAGGTTGTTCTCGTGGACGGTGCCGGATTCGGTGCAGACGGCCGGGTGGCCGAGGGCGAGCTTTTCCGCTATCTTCTCGCGGGCCAGTAAAACGGCCCGGGCCTGTATCCGGGAGGTATCCGCGGCGCGGATACTGATCAGGTGCAGCCTCATCAGGGCCAGCACCGAGATTGAGGCTACGGCAAGAGCTATCATAACCTCCACGAACGTAAAAGCGTGAGGATGGATGGGCCCCTTTTCAGCGCTATGGTCAGTCTTCCGGCACATGGCATTGCGGATCAGTCAAGATTCCAGCTTTCGATGTCGGCATCATCGCCCGTTCCGCCTTCTTCGCCGTCCCTGCCGTACGATTTCAAGTCGTAGTCCCTGCTGTTAACGCCGGGGCAGATATAGACGTACCTGTTGTGCCAGGGATCCAGAGGGACCTTGTCGAGATATGCGTCGCTGCTGTAGCCTCTTATGCCAGGGTCCGTGACGAGCACGTCGAGCCCTTCGGAAGTGGTGGGAAAGCGTCCCGTGTCCATCTTGAACAGCCCCAGGGCCGACTGGATATTGCGAATATCGACCTTGGCCTTCATCCTGCGGGCCTGTTCCGGCCGCCCCAGCATCCTCGGCATTATTACCGTTGCCAGCAACCCCAGGATAACAACCACAATCATAATCTCGACCAGGGTAAAACCCCGGGCGGGATGTGAATGATTCTTGTTGCGATGGTTCATGCTATCAACCCTCCATCAAAGGATTTGGTTTATTTCAAATATGGGCAGCAGAATGGCCAGCACGATGAAACCAACAACGGCGCCCATGACAAGCAGCACGGCCGGCTCGAGCAGCGAGGTTAGCGTCTTGGCCGTCATTTCAACCTCGTTATCACACATCTCCGCGATATCTATTAGGCCCTCTTCGACGTTGCCACTTAACTGGCCGGTCGCTATTATGTGAATCACGACGGGCGGGAAGAGCCGCGTTTTCCTTATCGACTCAGCAATGCTGTCCCCCCGGCCGACCCGGTCCTTCACGGATTCCAGCGCACCGGCGATAAAGCGGTTCTGGATCACGCCCTTTACTATCTCGAGCGCGCCGAGTATCGGGACCCCGCTTGCGAGCAGCACGCCCAGTGTCCTGGCAAAGCGGGCTGTTTCGAGCTTCAGGAACAGCCTGCCGAACAAAGGCAGCCTCAACTTGGAGCGGTCCCACTTCATTCTTCCGTCGTCCGTTCGGAGCCAGGCGGCGATTCCAAATAGTGCCGCACAAACAACGAGAGGTATCAGCACAAAATAGGTTTTCATGAAAGCGCTTACCGAGATGAGCATCCTCGTCGGCCAGGGCAGCGTGCGGCCCATTTCAAGGAAGATTTGGGTTATGCTCGGGACCACGAAGGAAATAAGAAAGATAACTACTCCGGCCGCCACCAGGGCCATCATCAGGGGATAGGCTATGACGGATTTTACCCTGGCGGCCAAGCGCACGCGGTTTTCGAGCATCTGCGCCAGTCGCGACAGCACCTCTTCAAGGGTCCCGGCAGATTCGCCTGCGGCCACCATGTTGACGAACAGGTTTGAAAAGACTGCCGGGTGTCTGCCAAGCGCCCACGAGAGCGTGCCCCCGGAGTTGACCGTGTCGCGGACGTCCTCCATGACCGCAGCGATAGGATTCGGCTGCGAATACCACCGCATTATTCCGTCTTGCGGAGTGTCCTCAAATTGCTCGACGAGGGCCGAAAGAGCGGGCACAAGCGGCATGCCGGTGTGCAAAAGCGTCGCCAGTTGACGCGTCAGGACGCAGACGTCTTTCTTCTTGATTCTTGCTGAAAGCTCCCGCGTACCGGCGCCGAGGGCGGCATCCGGGCGACCATCTCTACCGGCCGCTTGCGAAGTCGATTCGGACTTTTCAGTCATCACGTTGGATTCAGTCACCGACATGTCCACCCAACTGTACATTGGCGTTGATACTGTCCTGGGTCACCCTGCACACTTCCTCAAGGGTCGTTTGGCCGGCGAGGACCCTGCGCTGGCCGTCTTCCCGCAGCGTTCTCATGCCTTTTTCAACGGCCGTGCGCTTTATCACGTGAGAACTCTGCCTGGCGGTTATCAGCTCTTTGATCTGCTCGTCGACCGTCAGCAGCTCGAAGATTCCCGTCCTTCCAATGTATCCGGTTTTGAGACACTTGTCGCATCCAAGCCCCTTGTATAACTGGCCGGTGACGCTTGACTCGGCCCTGTTCTCATCAGACAGAGAGATTACCTGGTCCTGCGGCCCGTGCGGGCTCTTGCACTGAGGGCATATTACCCGCAGAAGTCGCTGCGCCATGATTGCGATTACCGAGGATGAAATCAGGTACGGTTCGATGCCCATGTCAACCAGCCGGGCTACAGCCGAAGCCGAGTCGTTCGTATGCAGAGTGCTCAGGACCAGATGACCTGTGAGCGAGGCCTGAATCGCAATCTGGGCCGTCTCCAGGTCACGGATTTCCCCAATCATTATAACGTCGGGGTCCTGCCTGAGGATGTGGCGAAGGCAGCTCGCGAACGTCAGCCCTATCTTGGGCTTCACCTGCATCTGTCCGATGCCGGGAAGCTGATATTCGATTGGGTCCTCAACAGTGAGGATATTTCGCTCTTCGCAGTTGAGCTCGTTGAGGGCGGCGTACAGCGTTGTCGTCTTGCCGCTGCCGGTGGGGCCGGTGAGCAGGATTACACCGTGCGGCATCTGAATCAGACGTCTGAAACGCTCGAGCGCATCGGGGCCGAACCCAACCTCTTCCAGGCCAAGCTCTCCGCGGGCCTTGTCGAGCACCCTGAGCATGATCCGCTCACCGCCCAGCGTTGGGATGACCGAGACTCGAATATCCACCAGATCGAGACCTATCTTGACGCGGCTCTGGCCGTCCTGGGGCAGTCGCCGCTCGGCGATATTGAGGTTCGCCATTATCTTGAGCCGCGACAGCAGGGCTGGCATCTGGTGCTTCGGCACCGTAAAAACGTCGTGCAGAACACCGTCGATGCGAAAACGAACACGCGCTTCATGCTCGTAGGGCTCGATGTGTATGTCACTGGCCCGGCCGTGCACCGCGTGGAAGAATATCTTGTTGACCAGCTTTATAGCGGGCGCCTTGTTCGCAATACTTAGCAGATCTTCCGCGTGTGTCTGAACCGAGACGCCGTCGAGCTGATCGGCACCGGTCGGCAGGAGCTTTGCTTCAAGCTGCCGGTCCTCGGCCTCAGAGCCGGAACCGTGATAGTAGCAGCGACTTATGGCCTGTTCGATCTCAGAGGCGGCGCAGGTGACCCGCGTGCAGGGCTGGTCGAGAACGCTGACGACGGCGTCGTATGCTTCCACATTGAGCGGATCCGCGAGGGCCACCGCTATCTGACCGCTTTCTAAAAGTAAAGGAATGGCGCACTGGCTCTTGAGAAATTCAAGCGGCAGCTTCCTAACAAGCTCCGGGCTCAGTTGTTCCGGCAGAATCGCCTCCAAATGACGAACGGGCCCGCAGACTCCCGTTGAGAGGCCCAGGGCTGCACCGTCCACCTGATCTTCCGGATGTCCGTCCTGTTGGGTACTCACGAATCAACCTCCTCGAAACCGCTACCGAACGTCTCACTGTCAACGCTGCGTTGCCTCTTGTTCGAAGCCGTTCAGGACAGATTCCATCTGGTCTTGCTTTTGTTGTGTCATGGTTTCCAGATCCTGCTGATCACCCATCACGTGGGGGGTAATGAAAATCAGCAGGTTGGTCTTCTGAAGCCTGTCTCTGTTCAATCTGAACAAGGCGCCGATCACTGGAACATCGCCCAGGATGGGGATCTTCTTCACAACAGTCACCTTGTCGTCGCGGATGAGGCCGCCGATTACCACGGTGGAGCCGCTGTTCATGGAGACAACCGTCTGGGCCTGTCGTTTGGCGGTCGTCGGCGTATCAGCGGAGGCTACGGTGACGTCCTCGATGAGCTTTGTGAACTCGCTGTCGATTTCAAGCCTTATCAGTCCGCCCTGGCTGATGTGGGGCGTTATTTCGAGGCTTATCCCGACGTCCTTGTATTCGTAGGATTTTATCACGGTCGGGGTGATGAAATCGGTAGTCTCGGTCACTCTCGACTGCATAACGAACGGCCGGTTCTCGCCGACGATTATCTTCGCTTTGTTGTGGTTGGAGGTCAGGATGTGCGGGGTGGATAGAATATTGACCCCTGACTCCTTCTCCAATGCGTGCAGGAGCGCTCCTATCATCAGATTATCCCCGGCTCCCTTCCAGGCTCCGACTGCCAGCCCCTCAAGGTCTCCATTGAGAAAGTCCACTCTCGGACCGAAGTTCGTCATTCCAAAGTACCGAACGCTGTCGTCAACCGCCTGGTCGAGAGTGGCCCAGTCAATGCCGATCTCAGTGAGTCCGTCCTCGCTCACCTCCATAATAAGCATCTCAACGAGCACCTGTTCGCGAACGATATCGAGCTTCTCGACTATCTCTGCGATGACCTTGTAGTCCTGCGGGGAAGCTGAGACTATCACCGAATTTGTCCCTTCGTCGGCGGTCACCTGAATCGGCTGGGCGCCTTCGACAGCGCCGGAAATTCTCAAGTTGGCCATCGCAGCGGTAAGTGATTGGGCAACCTCCTTCGCCTGGGCATTCTCAAGGTAAACGACGTGTACATTGCCGGTCCCCACCGGCCGCTCGACGTCGAGCTGTGCGGCCAATTCCGCTATCACCTCTGTATCCTGGGCGTTAGCCACAACAATAATGGCGTTTGTTCGGACGTCGGGAAGAATCTTGATGTCCGTATCAATCTCCGGCGTGCTTCGAGTTCGCGGCGCCTGCGGAGAGCCCCCTCGGCTCTTCTGCATTATCCGGCTAATCTGTTCGCTGAGAACCTCGGCCGAAGCGTACTCCAGAGGCAGAACAGTGACCTGCTCTTCCGAGCCAGTGACATCGAGGTTCTGAATAATCATTGCAATATGGTGTATGTTCGAGGACGTGTCGGTAATGACTATCGAGTTTGTCCTCGGATAGGTTGCCATCTGTGCTCCGGCGGCCAGAAGCGGCTGTATGATCCGGCTCACCTCCGTCACGTCGGCGTAACCGAGGGGAATGATTTGTGTGACGACCGAATCCGTTTTCGGAATATCCTCAGGTTTGCCGCCTATCCGCACCTGCAGGTTCCGTTTCGCCGCCTCCGCCCGCGGGACTATCTTAACGAGGCTTCCCGCCGGCACGGCGGCGTAACCCTGCACTTCCAGAATAGACTCCAGGACGCCATAAATATCGCCGAACCGTATCTTTGTGGGCGACATCACGGTCACAGTGCCGCTGACCCTGTCGTCCACGACGAAATTGATGCCGGTGATATCACCCATGGTTCTAAGGACCGTGCGAATGTCAACCTGGTCGAAGTTTATCGAGACAAGCTGGTCGGCCATTCCGGGCTCGTCCAGCGCGGGCAGGTGCACGCCCGTATTTGCAACCGGCAAATCGACTCCCGCAGCCGCTTGCTCCAACGACCGCACATCCGCCAAGCTCGTCTCAGGCGCTGTCGTCATCCAGGCAGAAGGAGCCCCGGAACCGCCCCGCAGCACATCTTGGCTCGCCGCGAGAGTCTGCGAAACCTTCCGCGGCGTAAAAGGGGCTTGTTGACTTTTTGCCCGCAGTTCTGGACTGGGCATGTGTGGCGGCTCGCCCTCTTGTGCGGCAGGCCCGGCCGGGACCTGCGCGGCCGCCGGCCGTCCTATTTCCTCGCCCATCGAACGGGCTGACCCGCTCGAAGAGCCCGAATCGCAGCCCCCCACAGGTGCGAGAGAAATAAACGCAGCCAAGAGAAGTACGTCAAGCCACCTATGCGCCTTTTTCGTGCATCTTGTGGAATTGATCGACAACATGTGTCTTTTTCACCTCGAAATGTTTAATCACCTATCGCAGGTCGAACGAGAGCCTCCTGGTCTTGTCGCCTCGCGACATCTCGATACTTATCTGCGGCTGCGACCGGGCCTTCATAAGGACCTGAAAGGCCTTCTGTTTGCTGGTGACGGCGTGCCCGTTAACAGCATTTATGATATCTCCGTTCTTCAAGCCGAACTCCCGTGCCGCCGGGATGTCATCCAACCCCGTCAGCCGCAGTCCGTCAACACGGCCGTCGACCGTGTGAGGCTCTATGACCGCCTGTCTCAGTACTGTCTCGACCCGTCCGAGCCGGGTTGCAGCCGCCGAGCGGACCTGTGTCGTTGAATGTTCGGACGCCCCTACGCCTCCACCGACGTCAGACGTTTGTGGAAGAGGCGCCCTCGGGCCGTTCTCCTTACCTCTGCCTCTGACTTTCAGGCTAAGCATCTTCTCTCGCCCGTTGTGGAGCAGAATAACAGCGTCTTCTCGTATGCTCTCAACGCGAGCGCCCGCAATCGTTTGCCCTATCATGTATCGGTCGAGAGTGTTACCCTTGACATCCATGATTATGGCCCGCGAAAATGCGGGAGGCCCGCAGACAACGCCAACGAGGTTCAAGCCGAGCTCTTTTTCTGCTGAAGGCATCGAAGTGGAAGAACTGTCACCTGGTTGCGTTTCATTGGCGTCGAGTTTCGAATACCGGCCGCCAAATATGTTCTGCTCGATTATGACCGAGTTATCCGGAACCTCCGCCCTCGCCCCATCCACTGTTCGGTCCTTCCAGTGGACTCCAGCACCCGCTTCTGAAGCGGGCGCAGAGACTATCGGCCCATGCGGTCGCATCAGGGGTATCCTGACCGCCGCGTAGCCCAGGACCAAAACAAGTCCTAACTTGGTTATTGGCAATATCTTACGAACGCGCAACTTCTTCCCTTTCCTGGTCAATACACACTTTGTGCACGTGAAAGTCTATCGTCCTGCCATTGGCGACACTTAACCGGGGACCCTCCAATTCGGGATTTGTGCCCTGCCCCCGTCAAATCACCAGTTCAAACCGGTAGTTTATAGGGCTGTAACGTATCGTTGAAAGAAGCCCGGGAATCGGTCTATAGGGTAGTTTTTCGTCAGATTTAGAGGTCTTTGGGTCTATTCGAATATTGTAGGGTTCGCCCGGCGTATAGACCCGGTTCGTCTTGTACGCCTTTCCTCACCGGCCTTAGAAACGTCTAACAACAACGTCGCTGAAGTGACTCCCCGCGTTGCCCCAAGTATAGAGCGCTATGCTGCCCGAGTCCAAACCGAAATCAGTGACCCAGAATATCAGATCGTCATCTATGAATACCTTCAGGGTCGGTCCCAAGGCCACTATCTGTACTTGGTAGGTCCGGCCGGAAATATAAGGGGCGGGGTCCCACGCCAGAAGGCTGAATACGCCGCACTGCTTCTTCACCAGTTGCCGATACTGCCGCTGACTGTCCCAACTGAAGCGGTAGTAGTTGTCGTTATCCCGGCAGCGGACCATAATCCCTATGCCGTCGTCGTCGTCGGATCTCATCTGTAGGCTGACACGATAGTCGGTCAGCCAGATTCCATACCGGTACAGGACATACGTCCCCGGCATATCTATGCTCTTACCGTCCCCGCCGAAAATATTGGAACTCTGCACCAGCCTATTGTCTATCGCCGACCACGACGACGGACCGTCCGTGCTTCCTTCATCGACAACACTCCAGGCATCACAGTCGCCGTCGTTGGCATTTGTCAAATCCAACGATGAAATCTGCTCAACAACGATATCATCGAAATAGCTGCCCGTGTTGGCCCAGCTATAAAGGGCTACGGTCCCTGACTTGAGGCTGAAATCACTCGCCGATAGGACCGGCTCGCCGTCAATGAATACCCGCAGTAGCGGTCCGCACGCTCTTATCCGCACGTTGTACCTGCGGCCGACCACATACGGCACACTGTCCTCGGCCAGTAGGCTGAATATCCCGTTTTCCTTCTTCATCAGCCGACGGTAGCATCGCTGGCTGTCCCAGCTAAAGCGGTAGTAGTTCTCGTTATCCCGGTAGCGAAACATGATCCCTATGCCGTCATTGTCGCCCGATGTCATGCTCAGGCTCACCGTATAATCCGTCCATAGGCCGCCACGCCGGCAAAGGGCGTAAGTGCCGGGCATATCGATAGCCACCCTGTCTCCACCGAATATATTCGTGCTCTGGACCAAAACGCCGTTCTCGATGGCCCAATTGGACGGTGTCAGCCCGCTGCCCTCATCAACAACGTTCCAATCACTAAGATTACCGTCACCAAAACCATCCCACAATCCTGAGGGTACAATTCGGGTGACGACCACATCTTCGAAGTGGCTTCCCACGTTGCCCCAACTATATAGGGCTATGCTGCCTGACTGCAAGCTAGAATCCCTGGCCCACAGGACCAACACGCCATCAATGAATACCTCCAGTATCGCTCCCGAGGCAACTATCTCAACCTGGTAAGTTCGGCCGGTAACATAAGGAACATCGTCCCACGCCAGAAGCGTGAATACGCCGCTGTCCTTCTTCACCAGTTGGCGATACCGCCGCTGGCTGTCCCAACTGAACCGGTAATAGTTGTCGTTATCCCGGTAGCGGAACATAATCCCTATGCCGTCGTCGTCGTCTGATTTCATTTGCAGGCTTACACGATAATCGGACCAGTACATCCCTTGCTTGTACAGGGCATAGGTCCCCGGCATGTATACGCCCGTGTCGTCCACGCCGAAGATGTTGGAATTCTGC
>CP070678.1:181250-185072 GCA_020352515.1 Phycisphaerales bacterium
GAACCCATTCGCAAAAAGCACCCAAAGATGGCTGTAACCCCTTACACCACAACACCTTACGACAGACTCCACCCGTCCGACCGGCAAAAAAACGAACCCAATCGCCCAAAACCGCCCCTAACCCCTTATACTACAAGGACTTACACCCCCAAAATCACCCACTCCCGCAAAAAACGAACCCAAACGAACCCAATTCCAAATTACCCAAACCCCCGCTCGCCCCTGCTCACATGTTGCCCAAACTACCACACCTGCGAGCGAATCTTGCATGGAGCAATCCGAATCCCCCGCCTCTCGCTACAACTACCTTGCCCACACTGCCGCCATCACCTACCCCCGTCTTCGCCCAAACCCCCAATGCCCCGCAACTTTTCCTCTTATCACTTCTCCCTTCTGTCTTCCTACTTTCACCTCCGCCCCACCGTCCTTTCGGCTATCCTCACACCGTCGAGCCCCCGCCAAAAGACAAGCGGCTCGAACAATGCGCCCGCCCCTCCTCGTCCACCCGGAAATTCACCTCGACGACCCGCCCCCTGCCACAGGCATACTCAAAAGGGTTATCACAAACCGCACCCCCGACGCAATCCAAAGCACCCCGACGCGACTCAAAGCCCAGCCGACGCCCCGCAGACCCCGCCCCTCTCGATTTTGCAATGGCCCGAAGGTCCCCTTTTCGATAAGATATCCCGCATCCGGGCGTGCGCCTCGTCGCGCACGCCATACCATAATGCCCGACAGCAGGGCCGTTCAGTTAAGAGCCAAAGCGAGGGTAAGAGCACTTGGCACTCGAAAAGCCTGAAAAAAAATTGCTCCGGCCGGTCCTCATCGCATCGCACCGGACCGTCGGCGAATACGCCACTGTCCTCGAACGACTCCTCGTTGGCTTCGCCGATGAATCCATCCCCTCAATCCTCGTCTGCCCGCCCGCCTGCGACGTCGATGCAATCGTATCCGGCGCCGCCCAGGTCGTCAGATACCCCGCCATCGACCTGCCACTCACCGAGCCACTCAATATCCGCATGCTCGTCGAAAGCCTCGAAAAATTCGAGCCGACCCTGCTCCACTGCCTCTGCGAGACCAGGGCTTCGGTCACGAGGCAGCTCGCCCGCCGCTTCGACCTGCCCTACATTCTCGCGATCAACTCTCTTCAAAAAGGCTGGAGGCGCGTCTCAATTTCATCGCGCCGCTGTGCAAGAATCATCACCCCGGCCGCCACCATCGCCGCCAACGTCGCGAAAATATATCCCAATTTTGCCGACCGCATCGAGCAGGTGAACATCGGGGCCTACGTCGCCGAGGCGTGCGGCTGTTTTTGCCAGGCGGCGCGCCTGCCGATCCTGGCCGTTGCGCATCCCACGGATAACGCCGATGATTTTGAGAACCTCTTCGCCGCCGTCAGGCACCTCATACTCGAAAGGTATGAGTTCATGATGGTCGTCGTTGGGGGCGGCCGCCAGGACGCCCAGGTTCGAAAGCTCCTGGCAGCCCTCGACCTGCTCAAGACCGTCACCATCGTGCCACGAATGAGGCCTTGGCGCTCCGTCCTCGCGGCCGGTGATATCTTCATTCTGCCGCAGCCCGGCTTCGCCTTCAATCCCCTCCTGCTCGAAGCGATGAGCATCGGCGCCGCCGTGGCCGCCTGCAAGGGCGGGGTCGATGATTTGATTATCGACAACGAAACCGCCGTGCTGTTCGACCCCGACGACGAGCTCAGCATAATGCACGTCCTCCAGAGGCTGCTCGACCGTCGCGAGCTCGCACGCAAAATCGCCCGCGCCGCCCAGAATCACCTCCGCGAAAACCACTCGGTCAGCAAAATGATCTCTGCAACTCTCGAGGCTTACCGCCGGGCCGAAAGCTGGATAGACGATCGTTAGCCCCTCCGTCCGCCTGCCATACAGAGTCGCATGGCCGCCCCCTCGGGCGTGTACGCTGTTCCAAAGACATGCCACCGGCCACATCAATACAACAACGAGGCATATTCGTGCCCCGGCACTGTCACGGCCAATTATTGAACAATTCTCTGCTCAGCAACGACTATTGTATGACAGACCGGAAACAATTATAATCGACAGTGAGGTTTGATATGACCACGAGCGAAAGCGTCCTTCTCCAGCGATTCGTCACAACAGGCGACCCGGCCGCCTTCTCCGAAATCGTTCGACGCCACGCCGGTCTTGTCTATGCGGTATCGATGCGCGTGCTCGGCGACAGAGACAAAGCCGCCGACGCCGTCCAGGAGACTTTCTTTCAGTTTCTGCGAGATGCGGGCCGAATAACCGGCTCGATTCCCGCCTGGCTCCATAGAGTGGCCGCGGGAAAGGCCATGGACCGCATTCGCAACGAGTCTTCCCGAAGGAGGCGTGAAGCCGGATATGCGGACTCAAGGCGAAGGCGGGCCGAGAGCTGGGCCGATATCGCACCGCACGTGGACAGGGCCCTCGGCGAGATGGATGCCGAGACACGCGATCTGCTGATTCAGTACTATCTGCAGGGCCGGTCGATGACGGATATTGCGAGGCGCAAAGGTCTTTCGCACCCCACCGTCTCACGGAGGATTGAATCGGGGCTGGGCAGGCTGCGGGCCAATCTCAGCAGACGGGGCGTCATAGTCCCGGCTGCTGTGCTGGGCTCCACGCTCGCGGAGAATGCGGCCGAAGCCGCCCCGGCCAGCTTGGTGCAGAAGGTGGCCAGGATGGGCCTGGTCGGTACGCCAGCGACGAAAGCCTGCGGCCTTGGAGCGGCGGCATCGGCTTCGGGTTCGAGGGCGCTGTTTGGCGGGCTGGCAACAGCCTTTAACGTCAAGGTTGCTGCGGCCGCTGCCGTTGCCCTTATAGCAGCCGGCTCGCTGGTTGCCTACCGCCAGGTCGGCCGATCGGTCGATCCGGACAAGGCCGCTGTCCTCGAAATGCTCGACAAGTGCTCGGCTGCGAGGAAGAAGCTGAAATCCTACACCTTCAAGTCCGAGACCTTCTTCCTTGATAAGACAATCACGCTGTTCGGCGGGCGCAAGATTCCCAACAAGGGCATACCTCCAAGCACAGTCGAGAAACGCACCGACGGCACGAGATTCTATGTCTGCGAGAAAGACCCCAGCGCGCTTGAAGTCCCACAAAGCGCGTTTATACCGGGCGACCTTAAATCGCGAAAGTGGGTATGGGATGGACGCACCTACTATTTCTACGGCGGCAGGTCACAAGAGTATGTGGAGCAGGTCTCCGGAAGCGCGAAGAACCGGGCCGACCGCGAACGGGTCACCAGACGCATGTCGGGCAGCGTCATAATCTATGCCGACCCAAAGAACCCCCGTACAAAAAAGATGATTGCCGACCGCCACCCCGGCATCTTCAGCGACTCAGCAGTCCGCTCGGCCCTTCGAAAAGCCCGAACCATATCATTGAGCGACGAAACCGAGGTCTTGAACGGCTCGGAATGCCGAATAATCGACGCCGAGATCGGGGGGGACAAGTACAAGGTCTGGATAGATCCGGCCCACGGTCATAACATCGCAAAGGTGATCCGTTGGCGGGACGGCAAAGAGACGTACAGGGTCTGGAAGGTCGTGTTCAAGCGTTTTGATGGCGTGTGGGTCCCGGTTGAGCAGGATTTTAAGTACTCGAATTCCGGTGGCAGAATGTCGGAGGACAGGCACCGCTACAGAGTAACCGAGCTCATTCTGGACCCCGACCACGATGCCCTGAAATCATTCGTCGCTACGCCGAAAGAAGGCTCGGTAGTTCGCCTGGAGGGCTGTGCCGGCATTGACGAGAAACACGAATACAGGTGGCAGAGCGGCAAGGTGGTGGATGCCGCCGGCCGGCC
>CP070678.1:185172-187983 GCA_020352515.1 Phycisphaerales bacterium
CGGCTTCGTGCTGTGGGGTGTTGCCGAGCACTACCTGGTGACGCGCGACCGCGCGTACATGGAGCGCGTCGCGCCGAAGCTGGTGAAGGGGTGCGATTTCCTGATCAACGAGCGGGCCTCGACGATGGGCGAAAAGGACTCCCCGATTTACGGGCTTTCTCCGGCGTCGTCGCTGGAGGACGTGGTGGAGTACCAGTACTGGTTTGCGACCAACTCGTATTTCTACCTGGGGATGAAGCGCGCGGCCGAGGCCTTAGCGGATATCAACCATCCGGAGGCCGAAAGGATCGCCCGGGAGGCGCAGAGGTACCGCCGCGACATCGAGGCAGCGGCCCGCGAGGCGGCAACGCGGGCGGCGGCCGTGCGGCTGCGCGACGGGTCTTTCGCACCATACGTGCCGTCGCGCGTGTTTCAATGGCGGCACCTGACCGAGGGCTGGATCCGGGAGGCGCTGTACTGCTCGCTTCACCTCGGCACGGCCGGCGTGGTCCCGTACGACGACCCGCTGATGACCTGGATGCTGGACGACCTGGAGGACAATATATTCTTCTCGTGGCAGTCGGGGTACAACGTGTCGGATTACGAGCAAAGGTGGTTCGAGCGAGGGGGCGTGACCTTGCAGCCCTGCCTGCTGGATATGCCGATTGCCTACATGGCGAGAGACGAGATACCGGCGGCGCTGCGGGCCTTCTGGAACACATACGCGCTTAGCATATACCCCGACACGCAGTGTTTCGCGGAATGGGCGCGGAGGCTCGGTGTGGGTGGCGGGCCGGTTTACAAGACCTCGGACGAGTCGCGGTTCGTGATGTGGCTGCGACAGCTCCTGGTATGGGAGGACGGACAGCGACTGTGGTTCGGGCGGGGCATGCCCAGGCAATGGCTTGAAGATGGAAAAAAGGTTCGTATCGAGAGCGCGGCGACCACGTTCGGTCAGGCGGCCCTGGTGATTCAGTCGAATGTCGCCGAGGGCCGGATTTCAGCGACCGTGACGCTTCCGACGCGCACCCCCCCTGCCGGGGCATGGCTGCGCCTGCGGCATCCGGCGGGCGCCGGGCCGAGCCGCGTCTATATCGACAACAGGCGCCTTGGCGCCGAAAGGATTCTCGGGCAGGACATCCGGCTGGTCCCGGGCGTCGGCGACATATCGCGTCCGGTGGAGCTGATCGCAGAGTACGATTGAGCGAGGCGAGCAAAGCGAGGACAAGGAGCCGGGCCCCAGAAGGAGAAGAGCATATGGCCGGAACAAGGCTATCAGCAAGAAGCTGCGCGGCGCGAGCAGGCGCAGCGGCCCTGGCGGCGCTTTGTATGTGCACAGTAGCGGGAGCGGCTGCGCAGGGGCGGCAGGATTTCTCCGAGTGGACAATATACATCACGAACGATAACTGCCCGGACTATACGTGGGGCTATACGGAGCGACAGACACGCAAGAGCTTCGCGGACATAGTGAGGGGGCACCTGGACGAGATGAACAGGACGGACGAGCAGGAGCCACATAACCGGGACCGCTACAACATGGCGGTGACGCAGGAGGCGCTTTGCTTCGTGGAGCACTATCCGCAGCGCAAGGATGAATTGATACGGCGGATCAAGGAGGGGCGGGTGTACGTCAGTCCGTATCTGTGCAATTCGCTGTGGGCGTTTCAAAGCGTCGAAGGGGCGATTCGGACGTTCTACCCGGCGCGCCGGCTGGAGAGGCAATGGGGGATTCGGATGGATGTGGCCGAGCATATCGAGCTGCCGAGCCTGCCGTGGGGGGCGGCGTCGATTCTGGCCGGCTGCGGAATACGCTGGCTGTCGAATCCGTATTACGGGTATGACTCGACTTTCAGCGGGCTTGAGAATCCGCCGCTTTTCATTCTGGAAGGCCCGGACGGCAGCACGATTCGAGTGGTGATGGACAAGTGGGCGTGCAGCAACGCGAGCTATATGCAGGGCAAGCGGCTGCTCGCCGACCCCGACTCGGTCACGAAGCGGTGGCTGCCCCACTACGCCGGGGCCGGAAAGGAATACCCCCTGAGAGAAATCCTTGCCAGCGGGACGCACGGTGACATCAATCCCGGCAGCGGCGGGCAGGCGAGCGGATTTGCAGATGCGATCATCAAGTTCAACGCGCGCGGCGGGGAGCATCCAAAGCTGGTGAACGCGACGCTGCCTCAGTTCTGTGAGGCGGTCGATAACGCGCAGGCCAAAGAGCCCTTTTTACAGACGTTGCGGGGATGCTTCGGGCACTCATGGGATCTCTGGCCGGTGTCTCTGGCGAAATACGTTGCGGCCATGCGCGAAGGAGAGCGGAGGTTTCTGGCGGCCGAGGCGCTGCTGGCCGTAGCGGACGACGGCAACGGCCGGCTGCGCGAAGAAACCCGAGCCGACCGCCAGCGAGCCGAGTGGTGCCTGGCAATGCTCAGCGACCATGCGTGGAACGGAACGAACGACACGAACAAGCGCCACAACGCGGAACTGCGGCGCAAATGGAGCGAGGAGCTAAACCAGCTTGCCGATGCACTTCTGAAGCGGGGTTGGTCGGGTACGGGTCTTGAAAGGGACAACAAGTGGGTGACACTCTTCAACGGCCTGAGCGTGTCCAGGAGGGGCCTGGTCCGCATCGAGCGGCCGGGCGGCATTAGCGTGACAGATGCGGACGGCAAAAGTGTCAACTGCCAGGTCGAGACCGAAGACGCACAGGACGTGCTGTATTTCGTGTCACCCCAAGTCACCGGCTTCGGTTTCGAGCGGCTGCGCCTGGAGACCGGCCCGGCGGGCGGGCACAATGAGCTGCTGCATGTTACAGAGACGGAGCTGGAGAGCCCG
>CP070678.1:188083-212067 GCA_020352515.1 Phycisphaerales bacterium
TTATCCCAACGTCCAAAAGAGCACCGAGAAGGTATTATCCTGGATCGAAGCCGCCGCAAAAGATAATGTCGATGTAATCTCTTTTCCCGAAGCCTGCCTTTGCGGATACGCCCCGAAAGACTACTGGGAAACCGCCGACCCCAAAGCTTTTCAAAACGCCGAAGCCAAAATTATAGAAGCCTCCAAACGATATAATATCGCGGTTGTTCTGGGAACCGCCCATTGGGAGTCCGGCCGGATATATAATGACCTGTTGGTAATCGACAGGCCGGGTGTCGTTCGGGGACGCTATTCCAAAACTCATCTCGCCGAATCCTGGGCGGCGCCCGGAAAAAAGCTGCCTGTATATTCCGTCGCTGGAATAATGTCCTGTTTCATAATCTGCCATGATGTGCGCTATCCGGAGCTTGTCCGCCTGCCTGCGGTCGCCGGCGCCCGGATATGCTATTTCTGCAGTCACGAAAGCGGCCTGGCGCGGGAAGATAAGCTCTCAGCTTATAACGCCATGCCCATCGCGCGCGCCACTGAAAACAGCATCTTCTGCATAATGGCTAACGCTCCCGCCGACCCGAAGACACTGCGCGGCTCACACGGCAACAGCAAGATTATACATCCCGATGGAAACGTGCTGATTGAAGCAGGCTATTTTGAAGAACGTCTGGTCACGGCGAACATTCGTATAAAGGATGCCAATCGGTCAATCGCACGCCGGGCGGCAAACGATGACACGATATTAACAGACTGGCTTAACGACGGTGTAAAGCTTGTACAGGCGTAGCGACTCGACCGTCACTAAGAGCCTCCATGGCTCGAGCCTTGGATTGTCGCGGCGGTAAAGCCGAATTCGCCCGTCCTCGTCGCCAATGAAGAATTCCTCCTCGCCGGCCCCGGCGATATCAGCGACCGCCGGCGAACAGCAGCGCACCACCACATTCAGAATATGGCCCTTGTGCCTTATCGCCTTTGGCCTCTCGAAGACCCGCCAATACCCCTTCAGACAGCCCATGTCTGAGAGAGCCGCCGGCGGGCTGCAAACGAATGCGCGAACACTAATCCGGGCAAGTCTGATTGGGCCGCCGGACAAGTGCGGGTAATTTCGTTGACTGTGTCGCGAATCTAAGATAGTTTACGGGCACGTGGAAACGAAAAGTGGATTTTTCTGGAAGGGATAGCCATGCGAAAGATGCTTTTGGCTGCCGTGCTGCTTGCAGCGGCGATGTGGCAGGTCGGTTGTGTAACAGTTATCAAGGAGGAGCGGCGGCATCCACCGGCTCCGGTCGTGTGCGAGCCGGCGGCTGATGCGACGGCCGAGATAGACGCGGCGTCCGGCCTTGCCTTTACTAATGACATGGAGCGCGTGTATAAGCGGATCGCCGCGCGCCGGCGACTGAGCGAACAGTCGCAGATTCAGCTTGTAAATGCCGCGTTCACCCGGCTTGCCTTTCCGAATTCCAAGGTGGCCGTTCTTCTTGCGGTGATACGCAATCCCTGCTTTTCGCCCGCGACCGAGAAAGTGATCCTGGATAACCTGGGAAGGCTGGCTTTTCCCGACCACAAGCGCGCCGTTCTCGATGAGATAGGCAAGCGAAAGGAGTGAGCCGCAGATGCATGTAATCAAGAACTTGCTGCTGGCCGGGCTTCTGGCGGCGCTGTGGGCCGGCGGCTGCGCGGCTCCGGACGACCCCCAGGTCGAGCATCCGGCCGACCAGGCGACTATCAAAAGAATAGACGCGGTCAAGGAGCTCGAGTGGGATTCGAACAAGCGCCGCTCTTATCACCAGATTGCAATGCGCGGCGGGCTGAATGATGGGGGGCAGGTTTACCTGGTTAAGGCCGTGTTCGAGAACCTGGGGCTCGACTCCGGCAAGGAAGTTGTGCTCGTGGCGCTGATAATGAATCCGAGTTTCAGCCCCGCGGCCGAGAAGGCAATACTCGACCGCATCGACAGCTTTTCTTTCGAGAAGAGCAAGCAGCGGGTTCTGAGGGCAATAGAGGTGCGCAAGGCGGTCCAGCCGGAGCAAGACTGACCCTGCGTGCGACCTCCTTCAAAGCGAGCCGAGGATTGAGGCTTGGCGATCTTAAGGCCGAGGGAGTTTCGACTTTCAATTGCGTGTATTCGCCGGTAGAATCGGTCCGCGCGCAAATAAGGCGGGTATGGGCTGAGGGCTGATGATTTGTGAACGGATTGTTTTTAGGGGTGCGAAGATGGGCAGGAAGTTCAGCAGTGTTGAGGACGTTCTGGATTTTGCGATTGCCAACGAGATCGAGGCAAACGAGTTCTACACCGAGCTGGCAGGGCGGATGAAAAACCCTGCCATGGCCGGAGTCTTCGAGGAGTTTGCCTTGGAAGAGCTTGGCCACAAGGCGAAGCTCGAGGCGGTCAAAGCGGGGGAATTTGTCATCGGCGAGCAGTTGGGCGGTGTCGAGAATCTGGAGATAGCCGACTACATGGTTGACGTTGAGCCGAAGCCCGATATGGACTATGCCGATGCCCTCGTCCTGGCCATGAAGAAGGAGAAGGCGGCATACAGGCTATACCTGGATCTGGCGACGGTGGCCGAGGCCAAGGAGCTGACCGATTTGTTCCTGATGCTCGCGCAGGAGGAGGCAAGGCACAAGCTCCGGTTCGAAATCGAGTACGACGACGAGGTGCTCAAAGAGGACTGAGGGTGCGGAGACCGTCCGTTTGCAATGGGAAAGGAGCGCACACGAAGATGCCGAAGATTCTGTTGGTTGCCGTGTTTCTTCTATCCGGCCCGGCAGGGGGAATTGCAGGCAGGCAAGAGTTGGTGTACCCGGGCAGGAAATGGGCGACGAGGAGCCCGGAGCAGGCCGGCCTGGACGCTGGCAAGCTCAAGGAGCTGAGCGCCTATGCCGGCGGATTCGGCTGCGTGGTCCGCGGCGGATACATGGTCTATACGTGGGGAGACGCGGGCAGGCGGATGGATGTGGCATCGGCCGTCAAGCCGCTCTACACGCATTTTCTCCTTAAAGCGGTCGAGGAGGGCAGGCTTGCGAGCATCGATAGGCCCGTCTGCGAGGTCGAGCCGGCGCTGCGGTCGCTCAACAAGCGACTCGGCTACAAGGACCTGGCCATTACGTGGCGCCATTTGTGCAACCAGGTCTCGTGCTACGGCGTCGAGGAGCGCCCGGGCGAGGCGTTCGACTACAGCGACTACAACATGGCGTTGCTGTTCGACAGCCTGTTCCTCAAGCTCTACGGCACGACGTGGGAGAGAGTGGACGAGGAGGTTCTGCATCCGAAGCTGACGGACCCTCTGCAATGCGAGGACGACCCGACGTTCATGGCGTTCGGCACGGGCAACCGGCCCGGGCGGTTGGCGATGTCACCGCGTGACTTCGCCAGGTTCGGCCTGCTTTACCTTCGCAAGGGAATGTGGAAGGGCAGCCGCCTCATCAGCGCCGAGCACGTGAAGATGGCCGTCACTCGGCCGCTGCCGACCTCCATCCCGCGCACCAAAGGAAAATCCGCCGAGATGATCGCCGGACAACGCTCGATCGGCGGGGGCAACAACCAGTGCGACCACGCGGGCAGCTACAGCAACGCCTGGTGGGTGAACGGCATCGGCCGGGACGGCAAACGCAACTGGCCGGACGCCCCAGCCGACGTTTACGGGTGCTTCGGACACGGTGACATCAGGGTGATGGTCGTTATGCCGGGCCTTGATTTGATAGTCTCCTGGAACAACACGAAAATCAAGGGACACGAAAAGGTCAACCACGCGCTCAAGCTGCTCAAAGACGCTGTGGTGGAGAAGAAGGCCTCCGGCGGCCGGCTTGTCGTAGATACGCGGCATCGGCAGTGGCTCAGGCGACAGGGCGGCCGGCCGTTCTTTATGTGCGGGCCGGGTGACCCGGAGGGGTTTCTGTATCGCGGCAAAAAGCTCGCCGACGGCACCCGGGCCGGCGACCAGGCCGAACTGATAGAGAAGCTCAAGCAAACCGGCGCCAACTGCATCTACCTGATGGCGGTTCGGTCGCACGGCGGCGATGGCGACGCCACGCACAATCCCTTTGTCGATAACCGGCCGGACAAGGGGCTCAACGCCGCGGTGCTCGAGCAGTGGGAGCGCTGGTTTGCGGCGATGGACGAGAGCGGGATTGTGATTTACCTGTTCCTCTACGACGACAGCACACGGGTATGGGATACCGGTGATGTGGTCGGGCCGCAGGAAAAGGCGTTTATCCGCGCGATTGTCGATAAGTTCGAGCACCACGTCAACCTGATATGGTGCGTGGCCGAGGAGTATGGCGAGAGGCTCAGCGCCGCGCGGGTCAAGAACATCGCGGCCGAAGTTCGCGCAGCCGACGATTACGACCACCCGATTGCCGTGCACAAGAATCACGGGCTGGACTTCTCGGAATTCGCCGGTGACAGAAATATCGATCAGTTTGCTATTCAGTACAACGTGCGCACGGCCGATGAGCTGCATGAAGGTGTGGTTGAGGCATGGAGGCGGGCGGCGGGCCGCTACAACCTGAATATGAGCGAGGCGGCCGATTACGGCGAGGGCGCCGAGGCGCGGAGAAAGAGCTGGGCCTGCGCAATGGGCGGGGCGTACGTGATGATTCTGGGCATGGATATCGCGGGCACGGCCGAAAGCGACCTTGAGGATTGCGGCCGGCTCGTGCGGTTCTTCGAATCCACGAATTTCTACGAGATGGCCCCGCACGACGAACTGAAGTTTGCAGCGACAAAATACGTTCTGGCGCATCCGCCGCACAGCTACATCGCCTACACGCCCCAGGCCACCGGCGACATCGGCCTGAAGGACATGAAGGCCGGGACATATAGTCTTACCTGGTTCGATTGCGCCACCGGCACGCGCATCACCCAACCGAACGTCAAGGTCGCCGCCGGCAGCCAAACCTGGCCGCGACCCAAACCCATCGCCCACGAAGCCGCCCTCTACATCACCCCCGCAAAACCCTGAACCCGACAAAAAAGCCACCCCGCCAAATAGGGCGCCAACGAGTTTCCGCCCACCTGCTGCCGCCCCGTAGCCGACCCTCTCCTCCGCCGCATAAAGCTATCGCTGCAATTGTAACGTGTGGCCGCATAAGGACTCACATACCCGCCCGTCACATCAGAGACCCGCTGCCCCTGCTATCCTTTGACCGCCTCATGCTTCCTGATAAAATCCGGATCAATCTCCACACCAAGCCCCGGCCCCGTCGGAACCTCGATCTTCCCCTCCACCACCTTCAGCGGCGAAGTCCTGCACTCGAATTGCACACGCGTCCCCAGGCCCTTGAACTCATGATGGGGCGCCGCATTCGCAAGCACCGAGACAAAATGAATCATGTACAGGTACCCCAGCCCGCCCCCGGACATGTGCGGCGTGCAGGCCTTGCCGAACGCCTGCGCCATACGCGCCACCTTCATCGAACGAATCATGCCCCCGAAATAGTAGTTGTCGGGCTGGACAATCTGAAGCCCGTCGTTGGCGATGAGCCACCGAAACCCGTGCAGGCTGTATTCCTGTTCGCCGCCCGCAATTGGAATCCTCAGCGCATCGGCAACCTCTTTCGTCTCCTCGTACCAGTCGAAAAGAACGGGCTCTTCGAAGAAACCGTAGTCGTACTCCTCCAACAGCCGCCCCACCCGTATCGCCTCATCCACGCCATAGAAACCGTTTGCGTCCGCATACAGAGCCATCTCGTCCCCAAACGTCTCCCGGATCAAGGGAATGATTCTCTCGGTCCTCCCCTCCGGACCAACGGCGTTGATGTCCCTGGTCATAAACATCAGCCCCCCAACCTTAATCTTAACCGCATGCGCATCATACTCCGCCACATCCCTCTTTATCAGCTCCAGCGACTCCTCCACCGGTCTTTCCCGATACTCCGTGGCCTGGTAAACCGCAACCCGCCGATGGTGGATTTCCCCGATCAGCTCGCCCATCGACCTGTTGGCGATACGCCCTAACATATCGAGGATCGCAAACTCAATCGTGGCCAGCGGTATGCCGATGGCCATGCCGCTCAAGCGAAAGTTGAGCCTGTATATAAACACCTTCTCCAGCAGCAAATCGAGATCGCGCGCATCCTTGCCGATAAAAAAAGGCCGCAGCGCGTTCACAAAAATCGGATAGAGCGAATTCATCCCGCTGTGTGCGACCGAAATACCCTCCGCCCCGTCCGAAGAACGCACCCGGCACAAGAAGCTGCTCCCATACCGAAGCAATTCCAGGCTCTTGATAATTACCGCTCTGGAAAACAGCCCCCTCTTCAATACGGGCTCTCTGAGTATCTCATCCAGCCGCGAATAATCCGCTCTCCGCGACCCCGAACGCGACACCCTCGCCTCCGGCCCGCTGCACGAGCTTGACAATGTGGCCGCAAGCCCCCCGGCAAGCGCGGCGCCCATGAATCTTCGACGATCCGTTCTCATGATATAACCCTCACAGACAGTTTCCACTTAAGTTGCGGCAGTATAACAGCTTGCCGCGCACCTGGTCAATCTTCTCACCTCGACAACACGCGGCGCGCCAAAGTGCGCCAACTCCCCCGCAGACCTTGACCCCCTTGCCGGCCCTGTCGATTAAATCATCTCTCACCGCCGTGTAATATCTGTGGGATACGCTGACTCCTCAGCTCCCGAAAAGGACAAGGAACTCTCGAAGGTCCAGGAAGTATCGTCCATGGACGGGGTCGCGAGCAGCAATCACTCGCCGCTTTCTGTTGTCATGAAAAGCTTTAGTGTCCAGTACTCAAGCTCGGACAAAAGTCGCTGCTGGGCGGTGGCGTCCGCATTACTTGTTCCAAGTGAGGCGTCAGACCACACATCTGCGAGGCTGCAGGCCCAAATCTCCCCTTCGCGCACGCCAGCCACACTCAATACGGGCACATTGCCCGCGAGGGCCAGAGCGTCGCCCCCTTCTACCCGGCAGACGAATGGAATCGATACTTGAGGCGTTGGCGGCGCATCTACAGCCTGCAGGAGACCCCCGGGGACGTGTCGGAAATCCACAGACAATCCATATTCCTGCAGCAGGAGGTTTACGGAACTCTGAGGATTGCCCGCACCGTCGATCACCAGCAGCTTGCCGCCTCGCTGGAAGAATCGGTCAAGACACCGCAGATCACCACCGGACAAAGGTCTCTGGGGCCTGATCATCACTATGCGATCGTATCCCGGCGCCGCGGACTCTTCGAGAGAATAGACGCATTTTGGGACTACTCCCAGACGCTGCACCCATGTGTAAAACGTTTGGTAGGAGTCCTCCATCTTGCCCTGCATCGCAAAGTCCGGCATCGTCGCGAAGGAATATTCTTTCTCAAACACCAGAGTCCTTACTTGCCCTTTCGCAGATGGAAGGCCGTACCACGCTCTTGCGAAAGCGTCGCGCGTATGGACCGCCGCCGGAACTCCAATCAGCAGCCCAAGCAACAGAGCGCCGGCGCCCGTCTTCCTGCCCCACGCAAAGACCCTCGTTAGCGCAAAACACAACAAGCCCGTCAGAATTGTCAGCCACGACGCCTGACCAGGCGTATTCGAATGGTTCAGCCATTTCAATGTCCCAAGATACAACTCCGACTTGCCGGGGAAAAATGTCCAGAAATTGCTGAAAATTGTGCTGTCGGAAAATGCGACTACGCGCCCGCGCCCGTATCTGGTGCCAACGCACTGGAGTATAGGCCCGTATCGCTCGTTTGGGAGCAGGTAAGACGTTGCGAAGAACCCTCTTCTACCGTAGTCGAGATATCGGCTCCTTATGTGCTTGCCCGCGAGAATCGGCTGGCACAGCGGACTCGACGTCAGGGAGCAGGACGTTCCCCACAGCAGCTTCGGCGGCATCCCGGAAAGCACGGGGTGGCGCAGCCGCGAAGGAATATCATCCCTTTGGAGTTCCCCGGTCTCCAGCTCGTGTGTGGAATCGTAGCCAAACCCTATCCCAAATTCGGTTGCGAGCGGCTGCAGGCAGGTAGTCATTCCAAAAACATTTGTGTGATCACCGATAAGGTAAAGCCCCCCTCCTTTGGAAACCCAGCTTCTAACCGCATCGATCTCGCCGGGGCTGAACAGCTTGCTGGGTGTTTTTATAACCAATATGTCTGCATCCTCAAGGACTTTGGCGCTGAGCGCCTGATAGTTCCGCACGACCGGGTAATGCGCTGAAATATAGTCGAACATGCACCAATAGTTGTACGTGGCGGCTTGTCCGTACCAGTCCGTCTCGAAAGACTCGGTGGTCCACTCCCAGCCGCCGTGCGCTTCATCGACTAGAACCCGCCCCGCCTTTTGCCTGCCCGGATCCGGCAGCAAGAGGCCAAGCAAAACCAGGTATATCCCTGCGGTCACAAGGCCAACCTTCGGCAGCCGCATGTGAAGCCGGGCCGGCTGCAGAGCCATTGAAAAATCAAAGCACCCGCCTTGAGCAAATGCGCTTCGCGGTTCGGCGTTGGATGCCGGAAGCGCGACACACACCGCCAAGATGCCGTTCAAGGTCGGACAGAAAAACCAATCCATCGTCTCCCAGCGCAGGTACAAGACTACAATCAGGATATAACGGAATATCGGAAAGACCAGCATAGTCGCCGCCAGAAACAAAAGAGCCGCTCTGATGCCCCTGAGCCTCCAGAGCAATCCGGCTCCTGAGACGGCCAAAGGAATAACCCACAGCATCCCCAGTGTGCTCAGCGAAGGTGCGAAACGCCACGCAAAGTGGGCGTTGGGGGCAACAACCTGACCCGCATTTGTGCCGGCGTTGACCCCAATGAACCGCAGCAGCGCTGCTACCGGAGGTGAAACCCATTCTATTGTGGATGTGCAGGCAACAAGACGCAACATTGCGCAAACCATTGCCGCCTGGAGCCCCAAAAATACCGCAAAGAAGACAAGAGAACCGCCAACGGCGTTGGACCTTTCGCTCCTGTTTAACAGAAGGATAAGAATCCCGGCGACGAATATTCCGGCAGGCAATGAGAAAGGCAGCCCGAGCAATGCCCCCGCGAATATGCCGGCGCCCGCAAGCACTAATCCCGACGCCGGGTCGAAGGCAATTCTGACAAGCGGCCGTTTCTGCGCCAAAATAACAGCCAGGATCGGAGCCAGGACCCAGAACCCTTTTACAACAATGCTGTTGCGGTAATAGACGTCCAGCCATATCTCCCACCCGACTGCCGCCAGACAAAGACCGACAAGCTGAAAACAAACAAACCGTCTCGCGCTGCGATCAACGATCGTGCTCATTGCTTCTCTCCTTCAATAAGCGCAGGGCCCCGGCTCTCCCGCCCGGCACGCGCAGGCGCCGTCAGGCCGCGCGCCCCGTCGGCCGAGAGCTGGAGCAGGTCTCCCAGAAAGCCAATGTTGCCCGGCACGTGTGTCTCTCGTGTCTCAACGTTCGCATTCCAGAAAAACTTCGAATCGCCGATTACCACGAGAATCCCGGGCCCAACCTCCCTGGCAACCACCACGGGTCTGCCGCGCACCGTCGCAAGTACTGTCCCTCCACCTTGAATCTCCCATGCGTTGAAGAAGTTAACGCCCTGTCGGACCACCTCCTCTTGCGCAGTAGCGCCGAGCGGTATATTGCGTATCTCGAAGTCATATCTTTCCAGCACAGGGTTCACGTTCGCCGCCTCTTCGAACCCGCAGTTTATGATGACTTTGCCTGCCCTTCTCAGCACGCCGTCTATCGCATCAGTGTCGGACTCCGACAATTTCCACAGGGGGCAGACAAGAAACAACACGTCATCTTTGCCCAGTCTCCGCACTTGACGATCGAACGCCCCTTCGCTTGTGACGGGTGTGTACCCTTCTCGCATCAGACACGCGGCCAATCCACCCAAATCGGTCGCAGTCCACTCCTCATACCCTGCATAGGGACAGTGCGAGATGTCAACAAGCGCCGTCCGGCAGCCCGTAAGCTCCAGGGGAGCCGGCATTCCACGAGCCACGCCCCACGTGACGGCCCACGTCAAAACGGCCGTACACGTGAAAATCACAATCTCCGGACGTCTCCTTCCCAGAATGAACAGTACCGATATGCCCGCCGCAATTACACTCAACAGGCCCCACCAAATCCATGAGATGCCGGGCCGCGGGCCACCGGGCAAGAGCATCCCAAGCACCTGCCGAACAAACTCGTGGCTGTTTGTGAATGCGCCATTCTGAAACGGCGACGTATCTCCGAAGAGAATTGCCCGACCCCTGCCCCAAGACGAATAACCGCCGACCGGAACGTCTCCCAGAAGCTCACCCCTGTCGTACTTCAAGTTCCCCAGAAAACCCCTGTCAACAGCGCTGAAGCTTCCCGGATCCACAAAAGCGCTTCGGGCCTGAACCATCGGCACGGCGGGCCGGAACGTCCGAATGCTTGCTCCGGTCCCATACTGCTGTGCCCCGCGCCAGCGAGCGCCTCGAATAGCCGTCAACGGCGAGCCCGTCAACATCTCATACGAAAAACCGCCGTCTATGCTGAACAGCTTTGCCGTGTCGAAGTTGACCTCCAGCCCCAACGGACCCAGCAGGTCGTTGACCGGAAGGCGCAGACCTTTATCCCCCGTGTGATCCGTAAGAACCAGCAATCCTCCGCCTCTTTCGACCCAGCCGAGAATCCGCCGTTTTTCGGCCGTGGAGAAGTTCTCCTGGAGATTGATTAGAATCAGTATTTCATGGTCATCGCGCAACTGCCCGATCTCACCGATTTCATCCACCGAAAGACCCAGAGACCGCAGCGAACCGGGCAGCCTGCCGAACATCCCTAAGGAGCGGTCTCCATACTTGCCGTGGATGGGAACGTTCATGAGAATGTTGCTGGTCATCACAGCGGCCTTCCTGCCGCCCAATTTCGATTGTGGCACGACTTTGGGCAACGTCAGCCAGCACAGTATCAGCCCGATGACGAGCCCGGGGCAGGCAGCCGCCGCAATATGCCCAACACGCCGCCTATCAAGTTTCACTGCATTATCCGTACTTGCACCTCCGGGACAGGCCGCCACGCGCGCAATGTAGTATGCCCCTGCAAGCAGCCCGATCAGAATTAACTGCGGCCGCTCAACCGACAGCCATTCAAGAACAAAATCCAGCGTGATGGGCTCGGCCGCGAGCTGGAACGGCCCGCCGGCTCTCTCGTACCACGAGCTTAGCGCCTTGGCGGATTTCACGCCCGCGATGTGCCCCTGCAGCGGCGAGAGAACCGCAAAGTACATGGCCACCGCCACGATGCCGGCAATCAGGGCAATTATTCTGGCACGAATGCTTGGTTGCCAGAGCGCGATTAACACAAAAGCGACAAGAACGGGAATGCTCCAGTAGGTCGAGCCCAGTGACAGCGCTTTTTGACCCCCGATACCCGTTAGAAACTCACTGCCGATTCGACAATAATTGACGATAAAAGGACGAACGCCTGGATTGCTCAGAAACAGCAAGTCCAGAAACAGCACCGCGCAGGCAATCAAGGTGAACCGGCCGAAGTAGCTGTGGCCCTTCGGCACCGGACCCTTACCCCTGATACTACCAAGCCACACTGCGATATCACAGGCCGCCAAGGCGCCGACCACGTACCACAAGCCCGCCCACCGGTTGGCCCCGGGCCGAACGAGACAAACCACGGCCACGAGCCCTGCAACCGCTGATGCCGCTGCCCCCATCGGCGGGCGCCTCAGAAGAACAATCCACGCAAGCAGAACGCAAAGCAGGCAGAACTCCAGAGCCGGACCCAGATTGCCCGCCGACGATGCCGCAAATGCAATCACGAGCAAAAAGGGCCCTGCGCAAACGCCCCCACAGGGCCCTTCCGTTAATCGCGTCGGGGTATTTGATACCGTTGATTCACAAAAAACCTTGTTATTGTCGTTTCTTCTCACAACTAAAGCTCCTCACCGTGCATTGTCGTACTGTCCAATGGTCACTCAGACCGGCCTGCTGCAAACCTACGGCAAACACTTCGGGCCTATGGCGTAACACGTTGCCGTACAGCTTGCGGCCTGGGCGTTGCACGTGTTTTGGCCCGTACACGTTACACCGCCGGCACAGGTGTAGTTGCTGCACGTGACCTGGCCAGCCTGACACGTGGACACATTCATACACGTGCCCCCAAGGTTGCAGGTCTGGTAATTCTCACAAGTATACGCACTACAGGTGCTGTTCTTGCATGTGTTCGTACTGCCGGTACACGTGTTACCCGCGCGGCAAGTGCTGCTGTTCGTGCACGTCGTTTGGTTGCTGCAAGTGGTCGTCTGGTTACAGGTTGCAATCGCACCCGAACATGTCGCGGCGCCGGTGCACGTCGACCCGCCGGTGCACGTGTGGTAGGGAGAACAGGTGAAGTTCGCACCTCGACACGTACTGGTCGCCGTACAGGTTGTGCTGCTGTCTTCGCACGTAGAACCCTGGCAGGTGACGGCGGGCACGCAAGTAGCGGCTGTGCCGCAGGTGCTGCCGTAACACGTCATCACGCCGTTACACGTGCTCGTGCCCGTACAAGTCGAAGTCCCGTTGCAGGTATAATTCTGCGTGCATGACTGCGTGTTGTTACACGTCGCAGTCTGCTGGCATGTATTCTGTCCTTGGTTGCACGTAACAGTCCCACTGCACGAATAGGCGCCCGTACACGTCTGTGCTCCGTTACACGTCGCACCGTTGTTGCAGGTGGTACCCCCGGTGCAGGTCAGCCCGCCGCAGCACGTCGTCCCCGAGATGGTCTCGTAAGCGACCACTGCAACAACCCTGCAGGCCGCTGTTCCCGTCGCGTTTGAAACGCCGACCTCAACGTCTTGCTGTGGCGGCGCGTTTGCGTACAGCCGCAGCAGGCCAGAATACGCTTGGTCGTCAAACAACGGGCTTCCGGGCGCAGAGCCGGACGCTCGCGCCGGCAGCGCCGCCGACATAGCCGCCAGCATTGCCGCCAGAAAAAGACAGCCGTATCTTCTTTTGCCGTCCATTATTCAACTCCTTTCTTATAGAAAATAGTCTCAATTCCTTCTACGGCCCTTTGGGCCCGAATGAAAAAACCCGCTCAGCTCATCGCACATCACCTCCTTTCGCCGGCATCTGTACCCCCACGGACTAAAACGTATATGATGGGCGGGAAGGGTCCGGCCCTGACTGCACCGGACCCTTACCCCCCTGCTCACTGCATCAACAACATGCCCTCCGCGCGGCGCATGGCCTTCCGGCCTTCTCGTATTCAGCCGGTTCCCGCAAAGTCACAATTCTCACGGCATGCACAGCGAGCCGTAGTGGAAACACGTTGCCGTGCACGTGGGCCCGTCGGCGCTGCAGGTGCCCTGCCCCGTGCAGGTGATACCCCCGACACAACTCTGGCTCTGACACGTAATCGAATTGCCGAAACACGTGTTGCTCTGCATGCAGGTCTCACCTGAGCTGCACGTCGCGGCGCCCGCACACGTCGGGTGCCCCGTGCACGTCTGCTGCGTGCAGGTGCTCGTGCCGGTGTTGCACGTGTTCAGGTTCGTGCACGTTGCGCTTGAGCTGCATGTACCTATTTGCATGCACGTCGCAATAGCGCCCGAACACGTAGCGGCGCCCGTACAGGTTGACCCGCCGCCGCAGGTGTGAGCCGGCGAGCAGGTAGTGCCATTGCCGCCGCACGTTGCGCTGCCGATACAGGTGGTTGAGGCAGAACATGTAAGCCCCGTATCCTGGCAGGTAAGCTGTTCAAAACAGGTTGCTATGCCGTTACACGTGGACGCGCCCGTGCACGTGCTCGTTCCGTTACACGTGACGTTGCCTGTGCACGATTGGGTGTTCATACACGTCTGCGTGTTGTTGCACGTGCTGCTTCCACTACACGTGTTGGTCCCCGAACACGTATACGCGCCCGTGCAGGTCCCTGTTCCATTGCACGTCTCACCGTTATTGCAGGTCGTTCCCCCGGTGCAGGTCAGCCCGCCGCAGCACGTCGTGCCTGAGACAGTCTCGTAGGCAAGCACGCCAACCACCCTGCACGCCGCTGTTCCTGTCGCATTTGAAACTCCGACCTCCACGTCTTGCTGTGGCGGCGCGTTGCCGTACAACCGAAGCAGGCCTGAATAAGCCTGCTCTTCGAACAACGGAGATGCCGAAGCGCTTCCGGCCCGAGCAGACAATCCCGCTGAAAACACGACCAGCGCAACGGCCAGGCAGAAGTATCCATACTTTGTGCGACTCATTATATTACCCCCTTTCTAAACAACAATCTTGCTATCCCTGTTTCCGCTGCCGCTCCCAACAGCGGCAGGTCCAAAATCGCGACTCAGACCATTGTGCACCACCTCCTTTCGTACGAGAAATCTCCTTTCATGGCGTATCTCTACTTCTGTTGTTTCTTCTCGGCCCGCATGCGCTCGTACATGTTGAGTGACATCATGATGTTGCCGTAGCCCTGCGGCCCGACGTAATCGCCAAGCTGCTCCTTTAGCTCTTCGGCGAGACGCCGGGCCCCCGCTATGTCATCCGGATCGATCTCAAGAACTAAATTGATCCGGTGACTGTATGCCCCCGCCACGTACGATGGCAGCCATTCCACGTCCGGGTTTTTTCTGGTCATCTGCAGCGCAACGTTCCCGGCTTGCCTCAGCACCTGGTCGGCTTGCGCAAAAGTCTTTCGTTCCTTGTAAACCTTGGCCAGGAAATACGGCGCCGTAAAGAGCTGAGGCGCAACCGCGTAAGGATCTTTGAGAGAACGGGGAACCCGCCTGGCCATTATACCCCGCAGCGTCTCTTCCGCCCTGTCGAGATTGCCGGTCACGGTATCCAGGTGGGCCATATTGATTTCCACCGTATTGACGAATCTGTCGTTGCCGGCAAGAGTCTTTGCGCCGTTAAGGATTCGCCTGGCGTCCTCGAAGCGCCCCATCCTTGCGTAGGTGGCCGCAAGACGGCCCATCATGGGTATCGCGTCGGCCGATAGCGGGTAACTGTCAATAAAGTCTTCGTAGAATTTGGCCTGCTCTTCCAGCGTTTTGGCTCTCAGGGCCCCCGTGATAGCCTCCTTTATCGCCTGGTGCAGCTCTTCCGACGGGTCCCCCGCAACCGGACCGAAATCCGGCAGCGGCAGTTCGAGCCAGTCCTTCAACTCCGCCTCCAGCGTCGTATCCGCAGCTTCGGCCGTAATTTTCGCATTCGCCGGAGCGGTTCCGTCTGTGCTGTTTTGATTGGAGTCGCCCGGTCTTGAGACCTTGACGGTTTCTTGCCCGGATACCGTCTCGTTGGCGTCCGGGGACGACGGCCCATCTGACTGCGGCGCGAGGTTCTTCAGCAAGAGCACCCCGGCTGCGAGGATGACCACCACAGCGGCCGATATGCGAATCTGATTCTTATTCATGACTATCTCCTTCTTCTTTCTGCTTTTGCACAAGCCTGACCTTTGGCCCCCGAACATCACTCAGTTTCGCCCTTCGCCGGCGCAATATGCGCCGGGGCGCCTGCATCTTCCTGCACCGCTGCGGGCGCGGCGTTTTGCACATTCGCACGATGCTGCAGCGCCGCCGAATCATTGGCCGCCTCGGCGCGCCCGGCCGAGAGCAGCCGTCTGCTCGCTACATCACGGAAGTATTGATGTTGACGCCACGTCCAGCGATTCAAAGGAATTTGTCTTTTGAAGTCATCGTACAGCATCGAACCTTCTGAAAAAACCTCCGGCCCATTTCTCTTGAGCAGGTTCAAACGCCAAACGAAGGTCATTCCCGTATATGCCGCAGACCAGGCCGATTGCGGATTCTCGCGCATCAGGGCCAGTCCATGACCGCAGGTGTCCCGGTAGAGTTCTAAAGCCTCTTGCATTGCCCCTTCATGCTCAAGAACGCTGCCGAGCACACCCGCTGCAGCGTAGTAAACACCTGCACTGAAAGCATCACGCTCGGCGCCCGGGTTCTCGCCGCAGATGCCTGTCAGAAGCGCCTTGGCCGCGTCTGTCTCATCCACATCCAGACGCGCCAAAGCCAGGTTCAGGCGGACAACGTCGCCCAGGCCGAGTTCGCTCGCACCCGGTAAAATCCGCCCATACCACTCAATCGCCCCTCTGTGGTCGCCGCAACTGCGGAGATTCCTTGCAATCCGACCTGCCGCCGCCACTGCCTCTCGAGAGGAGCGATGCCGGTCATAAAAATCGCTGTAACACGCCACCTTGTGATTTGGGTCCGGTGATTCCGCCGCGGCCCGTTCGCACTCCCCAAAAGCCCGTGCGGCCGGGCTTGCAGTTTCTGATAACAGTGGAATATCAACAGCTCTCCAGATCGGCCGGTTTGGCTCGGATGCTCTCTGTTGCGTTTGGTCGGGGGAGCCCTGTTCTTCGCCGTCTGGATCGTTGGCATCCACCAGGACAGGCTCGCTCTGCGGGTTCGCACTTTGGCTCGACAGCTCCGCGCTCATCCGCACAAGCTGATCCTCGAAAACGCTGAGAATCTCGGCCGGTGGCGCCGCCTGCCCCGACAGTCTTGACCATTCATCCAAAACCGTCGCACATTTCCTGGGCCCACGAACGAGAGTTATCACCGTCAGAATGAAGCATACAAGCGTCGTTGAGACCAGCAGGACCTGAATTGTCGCCCGCCTATTTTCCATTGGAATTTGCCTTCTCCTTCTTCGTGCCGCTCCGATTCGTATCCTCCTTCAGCAGTACAGACGCCGACAACATGCATCTCCGCTCGAAGGTGCCGTTCTGCTCTCCCTCGGCCGCCACACAGCCGGCCGGGATAGTACGATCGGCGGGAATACCGCTGTTATGGTATAAAGCAAGACCCGGAACCACGATAAGCGTCGGCCTCTGGCTCGTATTGCCCGTAGCTTTGTCCTCGACCACCACGTACGCCAAACCATCGCCCCTCGTTGGCTGACCTACCGAAACGGCGAGTTTGCGCGACTTGAATATTGCCACCAACGCTTCGGCCGTGCTCGCCGTCTCACGGTCCGTGATGAAAACCACAGGTACCCCCCATCTCTCGGCCAGCCTCGTTTTCCACACAAATCCGTTTCGTTCTGCCTGCATGTCCTGCACCGAGCGGTACAGACTCATAATCTCACTGTTCGCCGGCACCCACTGCTCGGCAAACAGCACCGCCTCAAGAAGATGCCCGCCCGGATTGCCCCGCAAATCCACTATCACGCCCCTCAGATTGTCAAACTTTCGCAGTCGCTCGATAATTTGAGCCGCGCTGCCCTTGGCGCAAACGCGCCAACGCACGTACGCAAGACCGCTGCCTGCCGGCGTGACCTTCACCCCGGCAAGCTCGCTCACCCGCCCCTCTCCGCAAAAACTGATGCGAAACCAGTGATAGGCCCCTGCTTGCCTCTTGCCCCGCAGCCGCACCTCCATGTTCCCGCACCACCCGGCCTCACAAAACTGCTCCCCCAGCATCTTTTCATCCAAAGCCACGCTCGAATCGACACTGACTTCGTATGCATCGAGCAGACGCCGACCGTGCGACGCCCGAACATCCGAACGTCTGCTCGAATCCCGCTGCAGTGATTCTCTGACGGAGAGCGCCTCAGCAAAGGCCCGGCGCAGAAGCACGCCTGGCTTGCCCCCCTCGGGCAAATTGGGATCACTGAGCGCACGGGTGGGTAAGGCCGCGAGAACAAACGCGGCACCCGCGATAACCGCTCCCATTCGAGCCGGAGCCTTGCCAATCGGCCAAGTCCGCCGACCGCCCCTACACACATCCCGTGCCATAACGGAGGCCCCCTGTGTTGCCACCATCTGACGGCGGCACAGTCCCCAGAAAAACTGATTGCTATTACTAATTGCGCAGAAAAGCGAAAAACACGGAAAGAAAACCAAAAGTTTTTCAAAATTATCTTGCATTTCCTCGTAAGTGATTACCTATCAAGGACTTATGCTAAAAAAAATCTTCCCGCTGGCCGATCTCTCACTCCACTGCCCTCAACCGCCGTCCGCTGCCACAGCCCCTGCCGGCGTCGGTGACTAAGATTGTCACTCCCGCTCGTGGGCAATCGCGTCGTATATCCGGCCCCTCGCATCGTAAGTCCTGCAAACACAAGGGCTTAACGCGAATCCTCTTCCGAACGCCGGGTATCAAGCCGGGCGCAAATCACGGCTTCCGGCCTGTTGGGATTGCTCACAGCCCCCGCCGGAGTGGCGCCCGGCTTTCTCTTGTTCTACACGTCCGGCTCCCTGCTCCGGGCCATGAACATCCTATACGAGGGCTTGCGGGCCGGCGGCTCGGCGACGCTGATTCCAGGCCCCACGCTCCATAACATGAGCCTCGCATGCAGGGCCGCCCTTGCCGCAGCCAGGCCCGGAACCGGAGCAGAAACACGCTCCAATCAGGAATCGAGCACGCAAAATAGGCCAGAATAACACCGCAACCGCAGTAGGTCGAGCCGTTCCGATTTGTCAGCATCGCTCGGCGTGGTATGGTCGGCTGATATCTGCAAAACCCACCTCCACCTGCTTGCTCTCCACAAACACAACCACGGCCTTGCGCTTTCGCCGAACGCGATAGACCACTCCCTCCCGCCTGAACGGAATCACATAAACGTTGTCACCCGCCCTCAGCCCCTCGATAAAGGCCGCGTGCCGCACGGCCAGCGGCGTCCCCGCCGCCGCCGCCGAGATCTTCCGGTCCAGCTCCCCCGCCAGCTCGCTCCACGGCTTCGGCGCATTGCGCATCTGCCCCACGTAATCCGCCACCAGCCCCCGTATCTCGCGCATCGAGCTCTCTATCTCCTGGTCCGCCTGGTTCTTGAGCCTCTTGCCCTCTTCCCGCACGCGTGAGAGCTCCGCCGATGCCACCGCCTTCAAGTGCTTCGCCCGGTCCAGCGCCGCCTCCGACTCCGCCCGATTCTGCTCGGCAGCCTCCCTGCTCACCTGCACCCGCCTGATAAGCTCCGTGCTGCCGTCCGCTTGCGTCGCCAGCAGCCTTTTCGCCTTGTTCGTCACCCCCTTCGGCACCCCCATCCGGCCCGCTATCGTCAACGCATTGCTCGCCCCGGGCGTCCCTATCAGCAGCCTGTACGTCGGCTCCAAGGTCTCACTATCGAACTGCACCGAAGCATTCTGCGCCCGCGCCGTCGCATACGCGTATGTCTTCAACTGCCCCAGGTGCGTCGTCGCTATTATCTGGCCCTTCTTCGCGAGCAGCCTGTCCAGAATCGCAACCGCCAGCGACGCGCCCTCCGTCGGGTCCGTCCCCGCGCCAAGCTCGTCCAGCAGAATCAACGTCCCGCCGTTGGTCCTCTGGAGGATGCGAACAATTTGCCGCATGTGAGCCGAGAACGTGCTCAGGTTCTGCTGAATGCTCTGCTCGTCGCCGATATCGGCGTAAACCTGCCGGTAAACCGGAATCCGTGAGTCCGCGCTTGCCGGAATGTGCATCCCGCTCTGCGCCATAAGCGTCAGCAGACCCGTCGTCTTGAGCATCACCGTCTTGCCCCCCGCATTCGGACCCGTCACCAGAAGCAGCTCGAAATCGTCCCCCAACCGAACGTCGATTGGAACTACCTCCCCGAGCACCCCGCTCACCTCGCATCCCCTCTGCTCGCTCGCCCACCGCAGAAGCAGCGGGTGCCTCGCACCGCGCAGCTTCAAGGACGAATCCCCACCCGTCTCCGGTGCCGCCATGTCGTAGGTCATGCTGAATCGCGCCTTGGCGTACGTAAGGTCTATCAGCCCGAGCGCCTTGACGCTTGCCAGTATCCGCTCCCGGTCGTCCAGAATCCCCTTCGTCAGCCCCCACAATATCCGCCCCACCTCCTTCTTCTCCTCGAACACCGCATCCTCAAGCTCGTTGCTGCACTCCATCAGCGAATCCGGCTCGACATACAGCGTCGCCCCCGTGTTCGAGCGGTCCAGAACCGTCCCCCGCAGCCGGTGGCGATAATTCGCCTTAACCGCCACCACCGGCCTGCCGTGCCGCATCAATAACTTGTCGCTCTCCAGCGCCCGTCGCATCTGCGGCGACGCCACAATCGCAGCAAACCTCTCCCTGATTGCCGCCCGCAATCGACCGATCTGCCGCCTTATATCCGAAAGCTTCTCGGACGCCTGGTCCCGCACCCTCTTCTCGCCGTCAATGCACCGGTTGATCTCCTTCACGATTTCGTCGAAATCCTCCAGCTTTCGACCCATCTGCCGAAGCTGCCCGAAGGTCGCGGCATCCAGCCCGCCGAGGAAATCCTTCAGCCGCCCGCTCGCCGCCAGCGTGTCGCTGATCTCCAAAAGCTCCTCCGGCTCGAAAACCGTCCGTTTCTTTCCGAATCCCCGAATCAGGCTCCCGATATCCCGCAGACCCGCCAAAGGTATTCGCACCCCCTCTTCCAGCAGCCCCTTCAGTTCGCTCGTCTCGGCCATGCGACCGGCCACCCACCCAGCATCCAGCGAAGGATAAAGACCCATCGCCGCATCCCTGCCCAGCGCGCTGCTCGCAAACGACGCCAGAGTCTTGAGAACCTCCTCGAACTCAAGCACACCAAGCGTATGCTCATCTATCCTCTTTACAGCCATCGCCAAGACTTACCTTATCACACGACCATTCAGACCGTCTCTAAAATCGACCCGCCATTGTAACCGCCCCGCACCCCCCAAAGCGAGACACTTTCAAGCGCCGACGACACTATTATGCCTAGCCGCAAACGCCCTCGCCGTCCAACACGTCCGACCCGCCCCACAAATCCGACTAAACTACCCCAAACTCAATTCCCGCCGTCCCGCCGCCTTTTAACACCACAGATCGCCACCCCTCTGAGAAACCTGTGCTGATACCACGTGAGTGTCAGATTCTGACAACTTGACTGCACGCCCCGCTGTTTCTCTCGCAAATCCCGTAGTTACCACGATTGACAGATGCCCGGCCTGTCTGCAACATAGCACAGTGACTCTCGGACCACAGATGACTACCGGCAGACTAATCAAACGAACGGTCCCGCCAGTCCTGTTCCTCGTCTTGTTCCCGAAGTGGGCTTGGTATGCGGCACGGCACAAGTGTACTGGGCTCTTGGCCGCAAGAGGCTTAGGACAGCGGATGTACAGATTCCTAAATATCAGCGCAATATCGCCAGAAGCCCGCGTAGCTGCTTCTGGAGCCAACGGTAGTTCGACAAGGGTGTGTGGCCCTTCGAGGAATGCCTTGATAGCAAAAGGAGGTTGTAGGCATGAAAAAGTTGATGCTATGTCTGATGATTTGTGGAATGTGGGCGAGCGGCGCACGCGGCATCGAGATATCGTTGAAGCCTTTGGGCACGTATTCAACGGGCATATTCGACGATGGGGCCGCTCAAATACTGGACTATCACCCCGTGTTCAAGTGGCTCGTGATAACCAATGCCGCCGATGAGGCAATCGACGTCGTCAAGGTTCATCCTGCCGCCAAGCCGGAGCTTCTGTTCAAAATCGGTCTGCCGGGCAAGCCTCTGAGCGTGGCGGCCCACCCCCGTTACGGGATGGTAGCCGTCTCCGTGGAAGCCGGCGACGCGACCGAGCCCGGCACCGTGGAATTCTATCGCATGACAGGCCAGCATCTCGGTTCCGTTCAGGTCGGGGCTTTGCCGGACATGATTGTCTGGACGCCCGACGGCCGCAAGCTGCTGGTAGCCAACGAGGGCGAGCCAAACGACGACTATACGGTGGACCCGCCCGGCTCGGTCTCAATTATCACTCTGGGCACGGGGCCGGCTCTGGCAAGAGTGGTTGCCGATGCAGCCGTCGAGACGGTCGGATTCGACTCGGTTGCCGTGGACCCGGGCGTACGCATCTTCGGGCCCGGAGCAACCGCAACCGAGGATCTGGAGCCCGAGTACATAGCAGTCTCGGAGGACTCCAAGACGGCATGGGTAACATTGCAGGAGAACAACGCAATCGCAAAGCTCGATATCGATGCCGCGACCTTCTCCTGGGTTCGCAGTCTGGGATACAAGGATCATAGTATCCTTGGCAACGGTCTGGACGCGAGCAACAAGGACGATGCTATTGCCATCACGACCTGGCCGGTCCGTGGCATGTATCTGCCGGATGCCATCGCCGCCTTCACGATCGATGGCCAGCAGTACCTGATCACCGCCAACGAAGGAGACTCGCGCGACTATGACGGTTTCAGCGAGGAAGAGAGGGTCAAGGACCTGGACCTTGATCCCGATGCTTTCGCCGCCTGGCCGGATCTTGCCGACAATGGCAATCTTGGCCGCCTGAAGGTCACCAACACAATGGGCGACCTGGACGACGACGGCGACTACGACGAATTGTACTGCTTCGGTGGCCGTTCGTTCACCATCTGGACCGGCGACGGAGTCCTTGTATCAGACAGTGGGGATCAGCTTGAGCAGATTATGGCGGCGAAGTTTCCCGCGTATTTCAACTCAACGGACGACGAATCGGCTTTCGACAACCGAAGCGATGACAAAGGCCCGGAGCCGGAGCACGTAACTGTTGCCGATATTGGCGGCAGTACGGTTGCCTTTATTGGCCTTGAGCGCATAGGCGGGATCATGGTCTATGATGTGAGCGACCCCACTGGCCCGAGGTTTCTCGACTATTTCAACAACCGCAACTTCGAAGCAGATCCCGAGACGGCGCAAGCCGGCGATCTGAGCACCGAAGGATTGCTTCTTATCCCGGCCGACAACAGCCCGACCCACACGCCGCTGCTTGTCGCCGCAAACGAGATAAGCGGCTCCACCACAATATTCGAAGTTCAAGTCCGTCTGCCGTAAGGCGAGGCAATGTGCGGAGTTCCCCGCGTACGCCCCTTTAGAATAAGATCGGATTCCGGACCGGGCGCTGCCTCGAGCGGCGCCCGGTTTCACCGGATACCGCCCCGGCTCGCTCCCGCCGTCTTTCGGCTCGTCGCCCCTGAATAAGACGCCCTAAAGGCCGTACGCCTCGAAGTCGCCGGTGCCTTCCACACGCCTATGATGGCCCCCGCCGCAGAACGCCTCGCCCGCGTCCTCGCCGATACCCCCATCGCCGACCCCGCCGCAAAGACCTCCACACTTACTTACAAATCGCGTATTTACCAGGATGGAAAAGAATCTCTGGCCTGCCAGACCAAAATCGCCCGATTCCTGCTTGACTATATGCACAAGAGCACGCTATAATCAGAATGCTTTCTTTGATCAGGCAACCTCGACTAAAAGAGGACATGTCGTACCGCTCCTCTGGTGTAAATGCTCTCGCTTATTGGAGCCCAAATTGTGCTCCTGTTTTCTGCTGGGCTACAATAGCCTGAGACGCTGGTCAGCAGAGTTGTCAGATCGAAAAAGGACGTCAGAATAGGCGTAGCGTTTTAATAACTTCCCGGAAACCCAAGAATGATTGCGCTAGTTTCTGCACCTTGCATAGCCCCTGACGCTATGCCCTCCGGTATCGCCATTTTGAAGGGCCACCTCGCTCAGACGCAAGTACAGGCAAAATGCTTCTACCTCGCAAATGAATTTGAGTTAGGGCTGGCCAATAAAAGGCCGGATCTCAAAGAGGTTTATGCCAACGCCTCTGAGATAGGTTCTGACTATCAGAATCCATTTTTTTCAGCGCTAGTGTTTGGCCATGAGGACCCTGCCGGTCTGGTCAAGGCAGCCATCCGATTAGTGTTTGCCCGCCGTGCGCAGCTCCCTTCAACCCTGGATGACACTGAAGTATCTGAGAGGCAGTTTCAATCCCAGCTACGAAGAGAATTCCACTTGGCTTTGTCATTCTGCGAGACATTAAAGGCCTTTTGTCAAGAGAGAAGTGAGCACATTCTCTCTCACAGACCCTCATTGATTGGATTCTCCTGCCTCTCATCACAACTCTTTGTTGCATTGTATATGGCGCGTCTAATAAAAGAGAGAAGCCGATCAACAAGCATCGTATTCGGCGGCGGATTTCTCACGAGATGGAATGCGGACTTCTACTCAACACACCTTCCCAACATCGATCATCTTATTGTAGGCAGGCACACGGGTGACATTACTGAGTTCTTGAAATCAATTGGAGACGGACAACGTAAATCAAAGTTGATGGTCGCCTCGGAGGGTAAGCCGAACCTAGCCGCTTCTGCCCCTGACTTCTCCGACGGTGTAT
>CP070678.1:212167-230127 GCA_020352515.1 Phycisphaerales bacterium
CGCGTTTGCGGGCGCAGTATCGCATCACGGCCTCGACGGCCAGAGCGTGCTTTATCAGGCTCTCGTTCTTATTGTATTCTTTCAGCAGCGCCAGAGCGTCCTGGCGGCCCGGTTCGAATTCGGCCATAACCTGCTCCCTCGAAAGTTTAGGAATCCCGAGTCTTCCGGCCCAAAGAGCAAAAGAGCGCCTCGGAGGACCTTTTGCCGTATCTTTTGGACGGATGGACTAATCTAAGAATAAACTTGAGGAATTGCAATTGTTATTTGGGGCTCCGGTGATGGAAAAGGCCCGGCAGATGCGTGTGAAATGCGGGCTGAGGCGTTCAAGGCCGACTCTACTGCCCGCCTATTGCGTTTTTTTCATTGTCTCCGACATTTGCAGGTCGAGTATCAGGATTCCTCTTCCCACTCCGGCCGGATCACCGGCCTTTGCGACCTGGAAGGCGATGTAGCGGCCGTCGTCGCTGACGACCGGGTTGGAGGCCTTATAGCCGGGATAGTCGGAGAAGAAGGTTACGCGTTCGGTCCGACCGGAGCCATCCAGGGCCAGCTTGTAGATGTCGATGTGCTGGGTGCCCTTGCGGTTGTGCGCGTCGCACTCCACCAGGGTGTATTTGCCGTCGGGGAAGATGCCCTCGGGCTCATCGTATTGGCCGGGGGCGTTGGAGTAGTTGACGACCTTGCCGTCGGCGATGCTCAGGCCCATGACGTCCGTGCCTTGGTAGCCGTAGGCGCTGAATATGAGCTCTTTGTCGTCGGGCGGGCGGAAGTTCTGTGTTTCGAGGCCGCACTCAAAGGCCAAGTCGCGCCTGTCCAGTATCTTCTTCTTGCGGGCGAGCTTGGGCGTGCCGTTTTCATAGACGATTTCGCCCATGTAGAATGCGCCGCCCTGCGTCCAGGCTATGCGCATGTTCTTCCGGGAGACGGCCGGGCCCTCGGAGCACTTCTCGCCCAGCGGTGTCGGCGGCCCGGAAAGATCCTTTTTGAGGACCCATAGCTCGGCGTTCTTCTCGCTGCGGCTGGGCCAGGGGTCGTCGGCGTCGAACTTCCGCGCGCCGGAGAGCAGGATGTCGCCGTTCTTCAAGTACAGCGCCCGCGTGTAGCCCTCGTGGAAGTAGCGGTGGGTCATCGGGCGGATGATTCCGGTGGCCAGCTCGACCTCGTACACGTCGCCGAATGTCTTCTCGATAAACAGTATGCGCCGGCCGTCGTGTGAGAAGTCGGCGCGCTGCCCGAAGTGCGTCACGCGCCTGATGTAACGTGGTAGCTCATCAAGGGGCGACTTTTCCTTTTCGGCCGCAGGCGCGGCCAGACAGCTTGCCCAGCCCGCCCCGGCCAGGGCAAACGCCAGAAATGTGTTCTTCTTGCCTGCCATGGATACGCTCCGACAAATTCTGAGCTTTCAAAGCGATTTGTAGCGGCCGTCTATTTATAGTACCGGCCGAGATACCCGATTATGGCCTGTTTCACCTCGAGCGGGTCAATCAGTCCGAGCTGGCGGTAGATGATTTCTCCGCCGGGCTTTACGAGAACCGTATATGGCAGGCCGCCGGGCCAACGGCTGTCGAGGGCATCGAGAATCCGGTCCTTATCTTCCGAGTCGAACTGGTAATTGCGGGTTGAGGCCTGTCGCATTTTAAGGAATTCGAGGACCCTGCCTTTTCTTTCGGGCCGGTCGGTGCTTATCGTGACCATTTCGAACTCGCGGCCCCGGTACATCCGGTTGATCGAGACAAGCTCGGGGAATTCCACCACGCAGGCCGGGCAATGCGTGGCCCATACGTTTACGAGGCGCAGCTTCGGCGAATCATTCCTGGCCAGATCCCTCACGCCGTTGACATCTATGAACTCCACGGAGACGGGCTCCTTTGCCCAGCTTTCGAAGGCCCTCTTGACCGAGCTTCGCTTATCCGACCACTTGACCGAGCAGCCGAATGTCCTGGTCTTTTCGACCGGGACCGGCCTGCCCGCAAGCAGGGCCTCGATGGCGTTGCGGGCGTCATGGGATTTAACCCGCTCGGATTTTTCCGAGTCATCGACGCGGCCGACGTAGCGGAGCTTTCGCTGTTCGTCGAATACGAAGACGTGGGGCGTGGAGACCGGGCCATAGGCGCGGGAGACCTTCTGATTATCGCCGTCGTAGAGATATGTGAACTTAAAATTCCTCTGCTTTGCGCGGATTTTTGTTTCTTCGAGCGAATCGCTGAGGTCGGAGTATCCGAGCTCGTCGAGCCGCACGGCTGCGGGGTCGTTGGGCGTGATGGCGACCAGCGCGACGCCCTTTTTCTTATAATCGACGGCCAGCTTGTTTATGCGTTTTTCGTAGGCCTGGGCCGTCGGGCAGTGGTTGCAGGTAAAGACGATAACGAGGATTTTGGCCTTTGCAAAATCCGTGAGCCTATAGTGCCTGCCGTCGACGGCGGGGAGATTGAAATCGGGCGCCCGCCGGCCGATTTCAAGCGTCTTCGGCAATTCGGCGGCGGCGCGTCCGACGCCGAGCATAAGTATAGTTAGTACTTGCACCATCACGACAAGACGTCCGCAATTCTGCATTCTGGAACCTCCTTCCGGGTTCTGCGCTTTTGTTTGAGGGCCACGACGCGTGTTCCGAGGTCGGACTCGTGCCCATCAGTTTAGAGCGGCCAGAGTGTAGCAGATGCTCACGGTTTTCGCCAGCCGGTTTTCTCGATTCTGTCGAACTCGGCCTGGATGTCCGTTCCTTCGTAGAAGGACAGCCAGCCGCGGAGCCGACCCGTTTGGCCGGGCTCGAGGTCGGGGAATTTCGGGTCGGAGTGGAAGCACGGGCAGTCGGCATTGCCCCAGGGCCGGTGGCAGGGCTCCCAGGCGGTGATGATCCAGCGCTTGCCGTCGCCCGAGTGGCAGGCGACATAGGGGTTGGTGAGGACCTTGTTGTCGTTGGCCTGCTGCTCGAACCCTTTTGCCATCTTCGTCATCTGGCATATCTGTACCCGCAGGTCGGTAAGCTTCTGGTCGGTGCCGTTCGTGAGCCACATCTCCATGCGGACGGCCTCTTTTGTGGGGCGGACGTTGACGCCGAAGGCGATGCCGTTGGGCAGCTTTCGCTCGATATCGAGCGAGCCGTTGGGCTCGCGATTCCATTCGAGCTTCTTTAGCTCGATGCCCTGCTCGGTCCAGATCGTATCGATGTGGGTGTGGGCCAGGTATGTCAGGCCGAGGTTGGACCATATCGCCTCGGGGACATCGACGACGACGTAACTGTTAGGGTCCCAGGGCGTGACGACGCTGAACTTTGTCTCCCGCTGCGGGTCGATGGCGCCTTCGAGGAATCCGATTCGCGGGTGGCGGCCGCCGGGATACGGCCAGGGGCGCAGAGAAGGGCCCTTGTAAGGATCGGCGGGGTTGTCGGGGCGGATGTCGAATTTCTTTAAGGCGGCGATGATTTCGGATTCGGCCAAGCCGGTCGCCGCGGCGATCTCCTGGTTCGAGAAGCCGTGAATCCAGACCATGTTCTTGAGCCAGTACTCCAAATCCGCGTCGGTCTTCGGCGTTCGATAATTCACTGCTACCCGCTTCAGTTCGTTTGCGTCCGCGGCCGCGACCGGCTTGCCCTCGTAATCGTTTCCATAAATCTGCATCGCCCTGGCGAGACCGGTCAGATCCGGACTGGTGCACAGCCGGCAGGAATGCAGCCGATTTCTACGGTGCAGGACAGCAAGCAGAACACAGGAGATGACCAAGACAACCATGATACCGCCGAGCATCTTCACTGTGGATGACGGCTTGCGCTTCTGATTTTCGTTATTATCGCTCACTTCTGTCCTTTCCGCGCGTAGGCAGGTAGTCGTTTGCCGGCCTGCGGCTAATGCGGGGGGCTTCAACCTGCGGCGTGATGTTCGGCTCTTCGGCCTTCCAGTTGAGTTCCGCAAGCTGCCCGGCGCCGATGGATTTGACATCTCCGTTGTTCAATAGAACGCTGACGCCTTCTTCGTGATAGGGCTCAGGCGGCAGGAGTTCGGGCCCTCCGAATTGATTCCAGCCGCCTTTGCTCTCAAAGAGCAGGACGAGGTCGGGCGGCGAATTCGGCTCGGCGTTCGGGTTCATTGCATAATGGCAGCGCGCCTCAACATCCTTTGCCAGAGCAGGTCTGCAGATAAAGTCGTGCTCCGACAGTTCAGCATGTTTTAGGAGCAGATCGCACCATCTACCGGGTGCAGGATAGCGATTGTCGAACTCGATGGCGTAGTGGTTCATCGCCTTGCCCAGAGTGCTCAGGCGGATCCCACAAACAAGCCGCCTCACGAGCGCGAGCTTCCGGGCGTCGTGGCGGCGCCCGTAAATGGACCCGTAAAGCAACCATAAAAGCACCGGCACAAGCATTATAACCACTATCTGCCATATTCGGTCGCGCCTTTTGGGGCTTCTCGTGTCCGTTTGCATTTTGTGCCTCTCTCTCAGTCGCTCAAGATTTTCTTGAGTATGGTTATGAGGGTATGTGGTTCGAAGTAGCTCTCGGCCAAGCGCAAGTAGGCGGTTGAAGGGTCGGGGATGCGGATTTTTCCTGCGGTTCGCGAGAGCAGCGCCTCGGCCTTTGCGCCTTGGTCTTTCTCGAAGGAGAATACGAGGTCCCGGCCGGAAGCGACGATGCTCTTGATGGCGTGCCGGGCGGCGAGGATCCGAAGTCCGGCCAGCTCGAGCAGCAGCTTGACCTCTTCGGGCGGGTCGCCGTATATGTCGTCCAGCTCGCCTTCGATCTGCGTGACGTCTTCGGCGCAGCGGGCGACGGCTATCTTGCGATAGATATCCATTCGCTGCCTGTCGGCGGGGATGTAGCTTTTGGGTATATATGTTGCGAAGCCGAGGTCGATCAGGGCCGTGGGAATCGGCTCGACCGGCTCGTTCTTGAGCCTGCGGACGGCCTCGGCGAGCAGCTCGCAGTACATCTGGTAGCCGACGAGCTGGATGTGGCCGGATTGGGCCGCCCCGAGGATGTTGCCGGCGCCGCGGATTTCCAGATCGCGCAGGGCGATTCGAAAGCCTGCGCCGAGGTGGGAATATTCCTCAATGGCCTTGAGGCGTCTGCCGGCCAGCGGGGTGATGGACCGGGACCCGGGCAGAAGCATGTAGGCGTATGCGCGGTGCTTGTATCTGCCGACGCGGCCGCGGAGCTGGTGCAGCTCGGCCAGGCCGAAGCGGTCGGCGTCGTTTATGAGTATCGTGTTGGCGTTGGGGATGTCCAGGCCGGATTCGATGATGGTTGTGCAGACCAGCACGTCGGTCTCGCCGAGGACGAAATCTATCATGGCCTTTTCAAGCTCGCTTTTGCTCATCTGGCCGTGGGCGATGGCGACCTTTGCGTCGCCGACGAGCTTTTGAATCTCATACGCCTTCTTCTCAATCGTCCTGACGCGGTTGTGCAGAAAGAAGACCTGCCCCTGGCGGTTGAGCTCGCGGATGACGGCCTTTCTGATAAGCCCGTTGTTGTACGGGACGACGCTGGTGACGATGCTTCGGCGGTCGAGCGGCGGGGTCGCAAGCGAGCTTATGTCGCGCAGGCCCAGCAGCGACATGTGCAGCGTGCGGGGGATGGGCGTGGCGGTCATGGTCAGCACGTCCACGTTGATGCGGAGGCGTTTGAGCTTTTCCTTATGCTCAACGCCGAACCGCTGCTCCTCGTCGATTATCAGAAGACCCAGGTCCCTGAAGCCGACGTCGCCGCTGAGCAGGCGATGGGTGCCGATGAGTATATCGACCCGGCCCTTTTTCGTGCGGGCGATGATGTCCCTTGCCTGCGAGGTCGTCCTGAAGCGGTTGAGGACCTCGATGCAGATGGGAAAGTCGGCGAAGCGCTCGGTGAAGGTTCTGCCGTGCTGGACGCACAGGACGGTCGTGGGGACAAGCATGGCGACCTGTTTTCCATTTTCGACGGCCTTGAAGGCGGCCCGCATGGCCAGCTCGGTCTTGCCGTAGCCGACGTCGCCGCACAGGAGCCTGTCCATGGCGACGGGGCGCTTCATGTCGCATTTTATCTGGCCCGCAGCGGTTGTCTGGTCGGGAGTCTCCTGGTACGCAAAGGACTCTTCGAATTCGAGCTGCCAGTTGGAGTCCTCGCCGAACCGGATGCCTCCGGTGGCCTCGCGTTTGGCCTGGACTTCGAGCAGCTCGGCGGCCAGATCCCGGACGGAGGCGGCGACCTTTTCCTTCTGCCGCAGCCATCTTTTCGAGCCGATCTTGCTGAGCTTCGGGCGCTTGGGGCTGGTGCCTATGTACTTCTGGACCAGCGCGATGTTGCGCACCGAGACCTGCATCGTTGCGCCGTCGGCGTATTCGATTGTGAGGTACTCGCCGTCGCCGCCTTTTTCCTTTATCGTCTCTATTCCGCAGAACCTTCCAATGCCGTATGACGCGTGGACGACGTAGTCGCCCTCGTGCAGGTCCGCCAGCGTATCGACCGGTGCGGCGGCGCGGGCGGGTCTGCGTCTGGTCCTGATTGCGTACTGGCCGAAAAGCTCATGGTGGCTTATCACTATCGTCCTGACGGACTCTACTACGAAGCCCTGGTTGACGAAGCCGCCCAGCAGCTTGAAGTTCGCGGGGATTCTGTTGTTGAGCTGCTCTATGATTTCCCCGACGCGTTTGATTTCGGCGGACGACTCGCAATAGAGCAGGACTCTGCTGCCCTGTTTTGCGGCACAGATAAGCTCTTCGAGGGCGGCCTTGTGCCCGGCCCAGACGCTGGCTGCCTTGTGCTGATACTGCTGGATGCTGTTCACGCGGACCGTGAGAAAATCATCGGCCCCGGCCGGTGGGAACCTGGCGATGTAAAGCCGGGTGAAATTAGCGGCCGCTTTGTAGATGTCCGCCCAGCGATAGAGGCGGTCGGGTTTTTCGGTCCGGCTAAGGTACACGTTGGCCACCTCTTCAATGGCGGTCGGCTCTTCGAAGGCCACGATTGCCCCGGCCGGCAGAATGTTGAGAAAAAGCTCTCTGTCTTCGGCCGCCGTCCCGCAGACGACTGAGACTATGGTGACGCTGCCGAGCTGTTGACCGGAGCGCTGCGTGTCCAGGTCTATCCGGCGAATGCTTTCTATGGTGTCGCCGAAGAACTCTATGCGCATGGGCTGGGCGGTCTGCGAAGAAACGTCCGGGCCGTCTTCGGCGGTGGTTGCTGCAGTGGTCAGCGGCGCATAGATATCGATGATGCCGCCGCGGCGGGCGAACTGGCCGGGCAGGTCGATGCTCTGGACCCGCTCGAAGCCACTTTCGATAAGCCATTCGACAACCGCTTCGGGCGATGTCTCGGCGGCGACGCCCAGGCGCAGCGAGCCGGCCTCGAGGGCCTGTGGTCTGGGTATCGGCTGGCAGAGTGCCTGCACGGGGGCGGCGATAACCGGTTCGTCGGCGCCGAGACAGGTCACGAGCCTGAGCCTGTCGGCCCTTATCTCGTCGGTCGCGTCGGCCAGGTCCTCCTCGCCCTCCCAGGCGCCGAGGGTCTCGACCCTTTCGGCTCCGAAGGTCTTCAAATCGTCGGTGAGCTTGTCGGCGTCGTCGATGTGCGGACAGATATATAGTATCGGCCGGCCGAGGTTCCCGGATACGTGGGCGGCCAGCAACGCGCCGAAGGACCCCCATGTCCCCGCCACGCCGACGCCCTGCGGGCCGGAGGATTCGAGGCGGGAGACTATCCGCCTGATAACCGGGTCCTGTCCGAGATCGGTGAGCAAGTTGGGCGGAGAATCGTTCATCGCCGGCCATTCTACGCCAAACCGGCAATCCGGACAATCGTCTGTTGATCACGGGGCACCGGCGGCCGGCCCGCGGCCTTGCGCAAAAGGCCGATGCAGGCGGATTCAGTAGTCCCTGACCTGCATGAACTGCTCTATCATCGCTGTAATATTCTCGGCCGGCGCGTCGTCCTGGATGTTGTGGACGGCCGCGAAGACGAAGCCCCCGCCGGGGGCCAATTGTCCGACCCTTTCTTTGACGTTTTGCCTGACCTGCGCGGGTGTGCCCGACGGCAGGATGTGCTGGGTATCGACCCCTCCGCCCCAGAAGGCCAGGTCCCTGCCGTACTCTTTTTTGAGCTTCCCGGCCTCCATGCCCTCGGCGCTCAACTGAACGGGATTGAGGACGTCAACGCCTATCTCGATGAGGTCGGGTATTATCTCCGAGATGGCGCCGTCGGAATGAAAGAAGCTGTAAAAGGGCTGCGGGAAGAGCCTCTTTTGCGCCTCGAATAGTTGGCGGTGGCGCGGCTTGATAAGCTCGCGATACATTTGCGGTGAGATGAGCAGGCTCTGCTGGCCGGCCATGTCGTCGACCTCTCTTACGAATTGAACATACCGGCCGAGCCTCTCGGAGGCCGCCTTGTAGAAACAGAGCTTGAGGTCCACAAACTTATCGAGAAGCGTGCAGGCCAGCCCCGGATTCATCGCGATATCCATGTAGAACTGCTCGGCGCCTCTTACCCTGCAGCACATCTCGAAGATGCCAGCGCAGAGGTTCTCGAGAATGACGGCATACCCGCGCTCGTGATAGCGGCGGGCCTTTTCCTCCAGGCCGTCGAACAGGGCTGGGTCGGCCGGGTCGGGCCATGGAAATTCCTCCACGTCCTTTTCGGCGATGTTTCCGGACAGCGGGCTCGAGACGAGGTCGAAGTAACGGCCGCCCTCCGGCATGTTCCATGTCACGCCCCACTCGTCGGTGAATGAGTATCGCCTGCCGTGGACCTGAACGGGAGGATTCTTTCTGACGATATTCGGCACGAGCCCGCGGACGTCAACCTCCAGCTTCATAAGGATGCTCTCGCTGACGACGGCGAGCTGCTGGATCGCGTCACACAGCTCGATTCGGCCCGGCTCATCTGCGAGGCTCGCCGCCAGCGCGGCGCAGGCGTTTTTGGTTATTCCGGTGACAAACGTGCTGCCGAGATCGAATGGAATCCTGTCCGGCTCGCTGTGCTCGATTGTCGCAATTACCCTTTCCAGCGAATTCATTACTTGCTCCGCCTAAATGACCACCGAGCCGCCCTCGGCAAGTGTGTCCCGCAGTTTTCGGACGTCCACATCCGCGACGTTCGAGCCGCTCCGCAGGGCCAGGCAGCACGCGGCGCCGACGGCCTCGCCGGTCTGGTTGCCGTTGACCATGACGCGGACCGCCCCGAACGCGCCGCGGTCGGCATCGACGAGCCTGCCCGTGACGAGCACGTTCTTCGAGCCCCGCGGCACAAGAGACCGGTAGGGTATTTGATAGAAGGTCGGGTTCTGCTCTTGCGGCGGCCGCCATCGGCCCGCCACAGGCTCTCGGCCGGGGACCAGGTATACCTCGGTGCCGTCGAGGTAGCGAAAGGTGAGCCCGGGTTTGTCCGAGTGGTGGACGTCCACGCGGTAGCTGCCGTTGGCCACGGCGTCCGCAAAGCGTACGCCTCCGAGAACCTCTTTTTCGGTCAGGCGGTGCAGGCACACGGCGTGGCGGGTTTCCCGAACGCCGATGCAGGATGATAACCCAACGATGGAGACGGCCTCGGCGCCCTTGAAGTTGTCGTGAACGATATCGCGGATGCACCGGGCCTGCCGGCGGCCCTCCATCTCCGCCCGGGTAAGCTGGTCGGCGTCACTGCAGTCGGCTCCGCTGACGCGGGTCCCGGCGACCATCAGCGCGCCGGGCATATTGACCGCCTCGCTGTACCAGAGGAAGCCGCGCTTGAGCGCATTTGCATATCTCGAATCGTAAACGACCTGGCCCAGACTGAAGGCGGAATTACTGTCTTTCACGCCGTCCAGCCCGTAGAGAAAAAGGCAGGTCGTGGGCGGCTGGAGGTCGTCGTTTTTGGTGAAGGGCAGGCCGAGCCTGTCGATGACGTCACCATCGCCGGTTGCGTCGATGAAATATGCAGCCTCGATGGCGCGCCGGCCCGACTTATCCTCGATAATTGCATGGGTCATTCGGCCGGCCTTTTTGGCCGCCGCCACAAAACGCGCGTGAAGGAAGGGACGAATATTCGCGTGCTCGCGCACAAGCTCGTCCAGCTCGATCATCATTTCAAACGTGTTGAACACGGCGTATCTGCTCCGGCTGGACTCGGTCAGAATTACGGCGTTGCGCCTGTCCAGGCGCCCGACCACCTCTTCAGTCAGGCCCCCTATTATCTTGGCGCGACCGGCCGTATCGAACAGGGAATGCCAGACATTAACTTTTGCGGCCGTCGCAACCCCGCCGAAGAATCCGTTGTTCTCAACGAGCGCAACTTTCGCGCCCAGCCGGGCCGCCCGAACCGCGGCGAACACGCCCGCGCTGCCGCCGCCGATAACGCAGATGTCGCAAGCGTACACCACCGGGACGTCTCTGGCCGGCTCGCGCACCGCGTCTTTGCTCGGTCCACCCATTATGCGTGCGCCCGGCCGGCGCCGCTCACCGCAGCCGGATTGGACTATCGCTGCGGCGCCTATCCCCGCCGCCTTCAAGAAATCCCGCCGTGTCCGTCTCGATTTACTCATGGCTCTCACTCCCGTCTTGACTTGGGCCAAACAACTGCGCGTATCCTGTCAGTCGCGGAGGCCCCCGACCCCGCAAGCGCCGCTTTTTAAGATGCAATCCCTCGAGGGACTAAGCAGGCGGTATCGATGCCACCGTCACACACCGTGCGACAAATGCCGCCTGCGCCGAGCGATCCGGCAGACCATTAGCCACCCATGGATTTCTTCGCAGCCTTCACGACGTTTGCCGCGGTTATGCCGAACTTTTCAAAGCAGACCTTGCCGGGCGCCGACGCTCCGAAGGTGCTCATTCCAATAAAGACGCCTTTTTCGCCGAGCCACTTGTGCCAGCCTAATTCCACACCGGCCTCGATGCCGACCCTTGCCTTGACGGCCGGAGGAAGAACCGAGTCCCTGTACCTCTTGCTCTGCTTTTCGAAAAGCTCCCAGCAGGGCATGCTTACCACCTGGGCGGATATCGCCTCGGCGGCCAGGGCCTCAGCCGCGGCCAGCGCCACGAAGACTTCCGAGCCGGTGGCAAGCAGAAGCACGTCCGGTTTGTCGGCGGCAAGCAGCACGTAAGCGCCCCTTGAGAGGTTGCGTGCCGCGGCATACTTGCGGGGGTCCAGCACGGGCAGCCCCTGCCGGGTCAGCAGCAGGGCCGCCGGGCCGTCGCGGTGCTCGAGGGCATACTTCCAGGCGCTTGCGGTTTCGTTTGCGTCGCCGGGCCGGAATACGAGCAGGTTCGGTATCGCGCGGAGGGCGGCGAAGTGCTCGACCGGCTGGTGCGTCGGGCCGTCCTCGCCGATGCCGATGCTGTCGTGGGTGAAGACGAATATGGTCGGGTACTTCGAGAGGGCCGCGACGCGAACGGCCCCTCGCATGTAGTCGGAAAAGACCAGGAATGTCCCGCCGTAGGCCCGCATCAGGCCGCTTACCGAGATGCCGTTCATGATCGAGCCCATCGCGTGCTCCCGGATGCCGTAGCGTATGTATCTGCCGTCGCGGGAATCCTTCTGGAAGTCTTTGGCGCCGGCGAAGCGGGTATTGTTCGAGGGGGTAAGGTCCGCCGAGCCGCCCACCACAAGCGGCAGCGCCGGCATCAGAGCATCGAGCACCTTGCCGGAGGCCTTGCGCGTCGCGATTGAGCTGCCGGGCTCGGACTTTGGCAGTATCTCATCGAGGCTGACCGGCAGCTTTCCGGCAGCGGCATCCGTAAACTCCCGGGCCAGGTCCGGATAGGCTTTTGCATACTCCGCAAAGAGCTTGTTCCATGCCTTTTCGGCGTCTTTGCCTTTCTTTACGACCTTTCGCATATTCGTCCTGACGTCTCCGGGGACGTGAAAGCTCTTCTTCGGATTCCAGCCGTAATTCTCCTTGATCAGCCCGATTTCATCGTCGCCGAGCGGGGCGCCGTGTGCCTCGGCGGTATCCTGCATGTTCGGGCTTCCGAAGGCGATGTGCGTGCGGAGCTTTATCAGTGTCGGGCGGCTCTTCTCTTTCGCGGCACTCTTGAGGGCCCTCTCGAACGCCGCCATGTCGTTGCCGTCGCCTTTGACCTCGACAACGTTCCAGTTGTAGGCCTTGAAGCGTTTGGCCCTGTCCTCGGTGAAAGCCAGATCGGTGCTGCCGTCGATGCTGATCCGGTTATCGTCGTAAACGACGATGAGGTTGTCCAGGCCGAGATGGCCGGCGAGCGAGCAGGCCTCCGAGGCCACGCCTTCCTCGAGGTCGCCGTCACTTGCGATGACGTACACGCTGTAGTCGATGATCGGAAAACGCCTGCGGTTGAAACGCCGGGCGAGATACTTTTCGGCAATTGCCATGCCGACCGCGTTGGAGATTCCTTGGCCGAGCGGCCCGGTGGTGACTTCGACGCCGAGGTCGGGCTCGTATTCCGGATGGCCGGGCGTCTTGGCGCCCCACTGGCGAAAGCTCTTCAGGTCGTCGAGGCTTATGTCGAATCCGGTCAGGTGCAGAAGACTGTAAAGCAGCATGCTCCCGTGACCGGCCGAAAGAACAAAGCGGTCGCGGTTGTGCCATCTCGGATTGGCGGGATTGTATTTCATATACTTTGTCCAGAGGATGTACGCGGCCGGGGCCATCCCCATCGGCATGCCGGGGTGGCCGGACTTGGCTTTCTGAACGCCTTCGACGCTCAATAAGCGGATCGTCCGTATGCAGCGCTCGTCGAGCCTTGAGAGGCCCGGATTTTTTACAGATAAACTCATTACCAATTTCCCAAAATCAAGTATTCACGGTGTACTTTTGCCGAACAAACGGAAGCGGTAGGATACCAGCCGCCGCCCGCCTTAGCAAGCCTTTTTGTCCGGCGGTTCCTTTCGCAGCGTGGCATTCGTTTGACAAAGCCGCGATTGACGGCGATAATCGGGGCCGAACGACGCTTCTTGCCGTCCGGAGGAGAACCTCTGTGTCCGACGGCCGTATAGCAGACAAGGTCGATACGTGACAGCGATCTTCATGCGCATACGAAAAGGTGCCTCGGATGGAAAGCAACGACAAGAACACGAAAGAGAAAAGCAAATATGACGTCTCCATAATCCGGCCGCAGTTGGGCAGCGGCGACATCAGGCTGCGGGGCCGCCAGATGCCCGCGGCAAAACTTAAAGGCATAAGAAAGGCCCTGCTCGCGCTGCACACGCTCGAGCTGATGGCGAGCAATATATACAAGTTTCAGGTGACCAAAGAGCCGAGCGAGCTGAATCGCCGTCTCATCTCGGCCATGTGCAACGAGATGACCCACTACCAGGACTTTCAGACCAAGCTGCTCGAATACGGCTTTCGGCCGAGCATGTTCCGTTGGGCGTACTGGATTGTCGGCTTCGTGTTCGGCTTCGGCTCGCGGCTGCTGGGCAAGAAGGCCATTCTCAAGACAGGTATCTGGGTCGAGACCAAGGCGGTCCATCACTACAGCGAGCTTCTTTCGGCCGTCGACTGGGACGAGGATACCCGCAGCGTAATCGAGAAAGACCAGGCCGACGAGGACGGGCACATCAGTACATGGAGGAGCATGCTCCAGTCGGCTTAATTGAAAACGTTTCGGGGGATGATCGGGAGAAAAACATGAATAAGACCAACCGTTGCATCAGTCGTCGGGAATTTCTAAGAGCCGGGGCCCTGGGCGCGGCGGCACTCGGCCTGCCGCATCTTGCCCTTTGCGCCGAGCGGCCCAAGCCAAGACCGAACGTCCTGTTCATTGCAATTGACGATTTGAACGACTGGATCGGCTGCCTGGGCGGTCATCCCGACGTCAAGACCCCGAATCTCGACAAGCTCGCGCGAAAGGGAGTGCTCTTCACGAGCGCTCATTGCTCGGCCCCGGCGTGCAATCCGTCGCGGGCAAGCCTTATGACCGGGATTCTGCCGTCGACTTCGGGCGTCTATCACAATCCGAATCCATGGAGGAACTCGCCGGTGCTCAAGGATGCGGTGACGATACCGCAGCACTTCATGGCGCACGGCTACCGCGTCGTGGGCGGCGGCAAGATATACCACGGGGCGTTTCCCGACCCGCCCTCGTGGCACGAATATTTCCCCAGCCAGCAGAAGAACAAGCCGGACGACCCTATGCCCACCGGCCGCCCGCTGAACGGCATCCCGAATACGGCGCATTTCGACTGGGGTCCGGTGGACGCATCCGATGAGCAGATGGGCGATTACAAGGTTGCCGACTGGGCCATCGGCGAATTGAGCAGGAAGCACGACAGGCCGTTCTTCCTCGGCTGCGGCTTCTTCCGGCCGCACCTGCCGTGGTACGTGCCGAAAAAGTACTTCGATATGTACCCCGCCGATAAGGTGACATTGCCGAACGTCAACGACAACGACCTGGACGACGTCCCCGAGATGGGTCGAAGAATGGCAAGGCCCGAAAGGGACCACAGCAGGGTTATCAAATACAATCAGTGGCGAAAGGCCGTGCAGGGCTACCTGGCCAGCATAAGCTTTGTCGATACGTGTGTCGGCCGCGTAATCGGGGCTCTGGAGAAGAGCCCATACGCCGACAACACGGTCATCGTCTTGTGGGGCGACCACGGCTGGCATCTCGGAGAGAAGCTGCACTGGCGGAAATTCGCGCTCTGGGAAGAGGCGACGCACGCGCCGCTCATGCTCGTCGCCCCCGGCATAACCACCCCGGGCCGGAGATGCAATCGGCCGGTGAATTTCGTGGACATCTATCCGACCCTGATCGATATATGCGGCCTTAGCCCCAAACCGGAGCTGGAGGGCAGGAGCCTTATGCCGTTGCTCAAAGACCCAAAAGCGCGGTGGGACCGTCCGGCCCTGACAACCCACGGGCGCAACTGCCATTCGGTGCGGTCCGAGCGCTGGCGCTACATCCGCTACAGCGACGGCAGCGAGGAGCTTTACGACCACGACAGGGACGAGCTGGAGTGGAACAATCTCGCGGGCGAATCCAGGTATGCCGACGTCAAGAGGCGGCTGGGTAAGTGGCTCCCGCAGAAGAATGTCCCGGAGATTACAAAGGGCAAGCCAAGCAGGCCGGCCCGACAGACCAGGCAAAGGCGTAAGACCTGACGGGCGCCCCTGTCCGGGCTTTTTCTACGGTGACAGGACAAAGCCGGCCGGATTCTCGACCGGCCTGTCGGCCTCCCTCTCAATGACCCATTCTAAACCTTGAAATCCTCCGGTTTGAACTCGAGTCTTCTGCCGGCCTCGATGGCCTCGTTGACCTTTAGAACGGCAGCGGCCGTTTCGTAGCCGATCTCGGGCGGGCAGTTCAGCTTGCACTTGCCCCGGATGGCATCGAAGAAGTTTTCGAGGTGCGGCTCGTGATATTTCTTGTTGTTCATCGTGACAGTCATATTGTAGGTCGGCGGCTTGGGCGACTCATAGACCTCGAGCTCGACCCCGGCCGGTTTCTTCTCTTCTTTCTCCGCCGGCTCGATAGGGCCGTCCAGGTATTTCTTCCTCACCCACGGCTGCCATTTCTCCGGGGCGACCCATACCTCGCGATAGATGTTGCCCCGTCCGGCGGCCTCCGAGATAAGCAGAGTGCCCTCGTCGCCCATGAAGGTCTCGTAATACCCGTTCCCGCTGTTGGTCGTGATCGTCTGGTAGAAGGCCCTGACGGTTCCACGGGCCGTCTGATATTCGTAGAGGGCCTGCACCGCGTCGTACCACTCGTGCCCCTTCCAGTAATCCACGCCCCCGCTGGCCATGACCGCCTTTGGGTTGGCGCCGAGGAACCAGTTGTAGATATCGATCTGGTGCGAGCCCAGGTCGACTATCGGGCCGCCTCCCTTGCCCTTGTACCACCGCCAGTTCCGGAACTGGTGCATTGATTCGAATCCGTATTTTTCGAGGCTGGCCCCGTCGATATCGGCGTTCCTGTGCCAGCCGATGTCTTCGCATGCCGCCTTGCTGCGGTTCCACTGGCCGTTGACCGTGGTGATTCGCCCGAGCAGCCCCGCCTCGCGGATGAGCTTCTCGAAGCAGTGGATGTAGCGAGGGTTGCTCCGGCGCTGGTGGCCGATCTGCAGCAGCCTGCCCGTCTCTCTGGCGGTACGGACCATCGCAGCGGCGCCCTCGAGAGTGTTGGACATCTCCTTCTCGCAATAGACGTGCAGGCCCGCCTTCATGCAGTCAACCGCGTGGCGGGAGTGCCAGAAATCGGGCGTGGCGATAATGACCGCATCGAGGTCCTTTTCCTTGTCGAGCATCTCCCGGTAGTCCTCGTAGGTGTTGTTCTCGTGGCGGTACTTTTTCAAGAGGCGCGAGGCACGCTTCTGGTTGTGCGCCTTCCAGATGTCGCACACAGCCTTGAAATTGATGCCGGGTATCTTCAAACAGGCGCTCATAAGAACCTGCCCCTGGGTCCCGGCGCCGAGCAGGGCCACGTTAATATCGTCCGGTTTTCCGCCGCCAGAACCGGCGAACACTGCCGGCGATAACGCCAGGCCCGCTCCCACCGCCGCGGCCGAATGGAGGAAGCTCCGCCTGTCTATCCGTTCCGTTGTTGTGTGGTTGTCCATCGTAGTCCCTTTCAAAACGCCTCTTGTCGATTCTTCTGGTCCGGTCCTTTCTTTCTACTCTGGAGCATTTGTGCTCGGTGCTCCAACCGTAGAATTGCGCGGGCCGGCCCGGCGTTACAGAGTTTCTTCGAGGACGGCGGGAAAATGTCGCCGCGATTTGCCGGGTTGTGCCGAATTCGCCGGTTTTGGGCGGGCGAAGAAACGCCGGGGCGCCCTATTTAGGCGCGGCCCTCGAGTGTGGGGGGCGGTGGTGATAATTCAGCGCGGGGTTTCTGTGCATCCGGCTCAAGAATCCCGCTTGGCGACGTCCTGTCGCGGAGGCGGCGGTGAGCCGGCGGATTTGAGTGCTTTTTCAATCACGGGCCTGAGGACTTTGGTCCAGGCCCGGTAGCCGCTTGCGTTGAGGTGCAGGTTGTCGCCGAGAAACAGGGCGGAATTCGGCTTGCCGTCGCTCGAAAGAAGGCAGTTGGCCGCGTCGACGTAATAGAGGCGGCTGTCGGCCCTGCATAAATCTCTGATCAGCCCGTTGGCCATGCTCATCAGCGGCCAGACGGACCAGCGGCTCAGGCTGGGCTTGATGCTTATGAAGATGATCGGGGTTTTCGGCAGCTCGGCGCGCACGAGAGCGACGAACTTCTTGTAGTCATCGAGCACGTCGTGCGGGGTCTTGCCGGCGGCGATGTCGTTGTCTCCGGCATAGAAGACTATTGCGGCCGGCCGGTAGGGCAATACGATTCGACCGGCGAAGTGGTTGACATCCGATATCTGGGACCCGCCGAAGCCGCGGTTGATGACCGGCAGCCCGGCAAAGTAATTGCGCGTCGCCCACATGCGAATGCTTGAGCTGCCGACGAACAACACGGCGTCCCGGGCGAACGAATTCTTGCTGTCCCATTCCTCGAACTGCCGGATTACCCCGTCCCAGCGATTCGACTGTGGCTCGGCCGGATGCACCTGCGGGCAGGTGAAGACGATAACGCCGCACAAGACGACGAACAGACAAATCCCTGTTCTGGCCATGGGATAACCTTTCCAATCAATGTCGGTTTTCAATGACAATCAGGATTTCAGCATCACGATATGATAGTACGCAACAGGCAATCCTGCAAACACCCGTCAGAAGATACCGTCCGAGACCTAATCGGCCGGGGCGGATTCAGACCTGCCGAGGATCGCCGACCTGAAGGACGCATTGCCGAGCAGTTGCCCCGCCAGCGAGGCGTAGCCTTCGGCGACCGGGTGACTGGCGTCCACGTAGAGCGCAGCGGGCAGCGCCGCCGGCATGTAGTAGGGCACGTCATTTTGTCGCAGCCACGTCTCAATCCCACCCTGTATCTTGCGATATACCGCCAGGTCTTTCGCGCCCATCCGGTGCTCGTTGAACGGGCCCACGAGAACAAACACGGTATTGCCCCTTGCTTTGAGTATCTTTACGGAGTCTCTGAAGAACCTCCACTGCAGCGACCCTTCGAGCTCGACCCAGTCCATACCG
>CP070678.1:230227-237126 GCA_020352515.1 Phycisphaerales bacterium
CAGCGCGTTCTTATTAAGCGGCGAACGGCTTCGGTTGTTCCCGATGGTGTTCTCGTAGTCCCAGCAGTAGAACTTGAATCCGCTGCTGTTCTCTGAGCGGTCGCGGCACGCCCACCAGTTTTTCCACGGCCAATCCCAATTGCCGCCCCAGAGGTTGACTATCAGGTAGTCAACGTAGTTTGTGACATCGAGCAGATTCGGATAAGTCGGGTTAGGTGTTCCGTCGGGGTTGTTGCCTTGCAGCTCCTGGTAGGCGTCGATGGAACCGGCGGCGGCCTGGGTTTTGGATATCATCTGGCTCCAGGCGGTCATATTTCCGTTTGTGACCGAGCCGCTGTTGATTGCATCCCAGTTGTCCTTGTCGCCTCCGTAGTAACTTGCAGAGAAGGAATGGTCCGGCCGCTCGACGGGATTGTAAAGACCCCAGTACAGGCCGTTGAGATATAGATGTACGAAAATTCCGTGCGAGCCGGCGTGTCCCGTCGCCCGCTGCAGACTCCGGCCGAACTCGTCCCGTGTGTACTGTTCGGTCAGATAAGCTGCGCTCCAGGCATACCCATCGTTTGCCCCGCCCCTCAGCGTAATCGTATCGAAGCTGCCGACGGCACTTTCACCGAGAAAGGGTGAATCGAGCTTCGTTGCGCCGTAGATGCCCTTGAACAACAGCCGGAAGGACTTCTTTTTCGTGAGACCCCAGTTCCTGAATGCCCCGCCCTGTATGCGAATCCCGCAGTTGATCTGAAAGTCCTCTCGTCCGACCGGGTCGATTAGCTCCGCGGAGGCCGGCCGCTCCCACTGCACTCCCCTGTTGGTCGGGTTGGCATATATGCCGATGCTTGCGTCGAACAGGTCATCTCTGTCCATTGCTATTGACAGCGTGGGTATTGACTTGAGGTCGTCCTTTATGCCGTCCCTATAAAGCGGATTGTCGACAATGTCCGGGTCCATTTCATAGTCCGCCGACGTCGAGCCCCACGAGCCGGGAAAGCCGGCCGGATTGGCAGGCTGAGAAATAACGTCGTCCAGAAAAATATAAGTTCTCGTTCCCACCTCGGACGGCATCCAGGCCAACTTGATCGCCTTGGCTCGCAGACACGTTGTCTTGGTGATGACAATGGGACCGGAATACGGGGCGCCATTCGGTCCGCCGCCCATGTCATACGGGTCGCTGCCGTCAACCGTGTAGTAGATAATAGCCCCTTCAGTCTCGGTTGTTAACGTTACAGCGAAGGGCTCATCATAGAAACCGTGTTCGTGGCTAAACTCCACGTCTTCGACAATTCCCTGGAAAACGCCGATGTTGGCCCATCCGGGGCTGGGGAACGGGAAGAACTGCCAGGAGTCGTTACCGTCGGGAAATCGGCCGAATGAAACATCCGGGCCGTGGTCGGCGAACTTGATACTGTCTATTAACGTGCTTGCGTCCGTATCGAACAGGCCGATTTGCTCTCTCTGGGCGTCCAGCTCAAAGGCGGCGTGCAGGCCCGGGTCCGCCGTGTCGTTGTCGGCCCAGATCAAGAGATAGCCGCCCCGGGCCAGCGTCGTGACGCCGGACATTCCGGCGGGAATCCGCCACTTGGTCGGGTCATCGAGATCGTCGGTGAGATACATGCCGGCCGTGTCGATTGGCTCGCCGCCCGCGTTGTATATCTCGATCCAGTCGTCGTACTCGCCCTGCGGGTCCTTCTGCCCGCTGCTGTTCGATGCGAGAAATTCGTTTATCACCAGCGGCACGCCGTGACGTCCCCACTCGCCCGCCAGCAGGGCAAAATCCCGATGCTCCACGCCGTTGAGCCCGTCCAGGTCGGCCGCGCTGCCGGGCGGGTCCAGCCATCGCTCCGCCAGGGCCGACAAGTCATGGTAATCCACCCGGCAATCCCCGCTCAGATCGCCCAGGGGACATTGCCCATGCAGGGCGCCGGCGAAGAATACCGTCAAAATCAGCGAGGGGAACATCCCTCTGACGCGTCCGGGCATCTTCTTGCTCCTTCCTCAGTTCGTCCGGGCTGACATCACGGACCGGCTGGAACCGGTCCGCCAGGCAAAGAATATGCAAAATAACTACTGTATTTTAGCATAACAGCGGGGGCAAAGTCAATACCGAAGGAATCGGGAAAAAGCAAGGGGCTGTGAAGGGTATATTCACAGCCCCTGTTTCTCCAAATTTGCATTCGGCGCAATACTGTGTGTTATCCGCCAAATGTCCTTACAGGCTTCTGCGTCTGCGGAGCCAGCCGACAAGGCTGACACCCAGGCCGCCGAGTAAAAAGGCGCCCGGCGCCGGAATAACAGTGCCGACTTTCACATTATCGACGCCCAGAAGCGACTCCATCGCGCCGGGGACTTCTTCGGCGGTTTCGAATCCGAGCGTGTATGTGCCGGCCTTGGGAAGCACGACTGACACGTGCGTCCAGTCGATGTTCTCATCGTCTCCCAGCCTGTTGCCGGGATAGTTGATCTCGATCTCGAAGAAAACATTGAAGAAGCTGTCCGCAACGTAGATCCTGCCTGTGTCGTACAATGGCCCTACATCTCCGAAGTCGAAGAAGTAGTCGAACGAAAGCGCATCTCCGTCTACATCCGACGTAAACGTTTGAGTGAGCGACGAAGCGTCCTCTATGTAGTCTGTACTCCACAGCGACGCAAACCAGTCGCCTTCCTTGGGGTCCCAGAAACCGGATGCCGGCGCCTGCGGCAAACCTAAAAAGTCGCGCGCATATTCGAAGTCCACCGCATAGACCGGTCCGGTGGCGGTCCACCCTGTAAGGTCGCCGAACTCAAAACCACCATTGGTGATGCCGGCGTTCGCCGTCGAAAAACACAGCATGACGGCAACAAACAAAACAAAAGTAACACATCTAACATTCTTCATACACATCCTCCTTCTTTATTGAACATCATGAACTTCATACTGCATGATTAATACCTTCCCGGTGCTCACCCTGACGCTAATCAAGGATAGACCAGCACCGAATCACTGCCGATAGCATCGGTCCCGTCGAGCGTTTTTCCCGTCAGAATACCCTCCGTGTCGCCCAGCGCAAAGCCGCAGCTAAACGTCCTGAATCCGTACATCGCATCGAGCAAGCCGTCACCGTTCAGGTCGCGCACCAGCGGCGCTCTCACCGGGCTTGCCTCAGTGCCGGTCTTTCCGAACTTGACGGTCGACGAGTTCAGCGTGGTCGCGTCGAAGTCATCGGTGCCGAGGACCGCTACGTAAATCGTGTAGTTCCTGCTGAGGAATACGCGGTTCGGCACGCGGTTCGGATAGATGTCGATGTCGAGGTCGATCAGGCACCTGTTGATTTCGACGGTCGTGCTGTCCGTGTCGGTCAACACGAGCGAGTCGGAAGAGGTGACCTTCAGGCCGACGGTATAGATTCCCGCGGCGGCCGGGGTCCAATCGACCGTCTCGCCGAAGGCGTCGTCGTACTGCCCGTCGTTGTCGAGGTCCCAGTCCCAGGCCACGATGGTTCCGGCAAGAGCGGTCGAGCCGGAGCCGTCGAGCGTGATGGTGTCGCCCAGGCAGCCCTCATAGGGTCCGTCGGCATCGGCCGTCGGATTGCAGAGATGCGCCGGACCGGTAACCATCACGGCCGGTGACAGGCAGAACTGTCCGTTCGTTTCGGCCATGATGCGGTACCAGTGCGGTGTGTCCATCACGAAGCTGCCGGCTATCTTGCTCGTGCCCGTGGTCCTTCCGATATCCTGGAAGCCGTAATTAGGTCCGGCAAAGCTCCTGTAAATGTAATACATATCCGCGCCGATATTTGCCCATTCGAGCTTGACCGCAAGGCACATGGGCGTGGCCGTTACATCACAAAGACAACCGTCATATACCTCAACGACTGCAAAGCCTTCGTCCGTCAGGTTGCCCTGGCCGCTCGCCGGATACGCCAGTTCGGTGTTGTCCGTCACGCGAAGACCGATGTTGTACGTCCCGGCCGTCGGGAAGTACGTCGTGAAGCCTGTGCCGAGGTCCAGAATCTCCCCGGTCTCGTCCACGTAATCCCACGGAGCGCCGAGCAGGTCCCACTCGTAGGCGGTAATCGTATCGTTGGGGCACGTGGCGCAGCCGCCCTCGTGCGTGCCCTCATCGGGATCGAACGAATCCGAGCCGTCCAGTTCCAGCTCGTCACCCGGACAGAGCGAAACCATGTACACATCCTTGCACCGTGAAACAGGCGGGTGCGGCGGATTCGTGATGTCGATGTTCATCGCATACGTTGCCGTTCTCGCCGGTACGCTGTCGTCGGTCACCCTCAGGGTCGTCGTGTACTGGCACGGTATCGAGGGACACGGGAACGCATGAGTCAGAACGTCCGGCGTGGCGGTTGATGCATCGTACGTGCCATCGCTCTCCCAGTCCCATTCGAACAACACCAGGTTGCCGATACCCTTGCCCGCCTCGGAGTGGCCCGAGCAGGAAGGATCAAAAGAAATATCCATATCCGGATACGACGGATTCGGGTCCGCGTCGAAGCAGGCTACGGGCGCTTCAGCGAAGAGCACGGGCTTTAGGATAATCACGCACCATGAGGTGCCGAGTGTTCGCCCGTAATAGTCCCAATAGCTTGCCGACACCAGCCGGTCCGAAATCTTCTCGGCCATACCCATCACGTTCGCGCCGCCCACGGAGCCGCCGCGATACCAGTCGAGCCCGGCGAAGTAGCCGGCCGAGAAGTTCACGACCGGGTTCGGCAGGGCAAGACGCATCGCCTTGGCGAACGAGTAATATCCGTAAACGATGCCCCTGTCCAGCCAGTCGCGCTCTCTGTCTTTCCAGCCATCTGCGAACCATCGCTCGCATTTGACCCATCTGTGGTCCGAGGTGGGTATGCCCGCAAAGCAGAGCTGGACCATGCCGGACGGCGTCAGGGCATCGCCCCAGCTTGCGCTGGTGTACCCGAAACCGCCCCAGAGGTACTCAGTTCCATTCCAGTTCCACTGGTAGAAGCTGTAGTTGAGCCAGTTGTTGTTGTAAGTCTTGACCCAGGCCGGCACCGTGCAGTTCCACGGCGGCGCCTCGGCCGGTATCATGCTTATAGCCGCCCACTGGCAGGCCGAGTTGTCCGGCCAATCGTTCCAGTTGTAGCGCCAGCCGCCGATGTAACCGCCGTAGGAAGCGTTGTAGCTGTCACACTGGCCCCAGGCGAGCATATCGACCATATCCTGGACCACCTGACCGTAGGTCTCATTTAGACCGTCACCGTCGAAGTCGCGTCCGGAGTCGGCACCCGGCGTGCCCGATGCGATAATCGCATCGGCGACGATGCCGCTTTCGTACACCGGTCGGTAGCCATAGTCGCGAACCTCGATGCCCTTGCCGTTTGGCCGGCTGTCCGGGTTGTCGCTGCCGTGGATCACGCCTATACCGCGCGCCCGAAGCATCGGGTAGCTCGTCGAGTAGTAGTAGCCGTTAAACAGCCAGTTCAGGCCCGCTTCAACGTACTCGGCATAAGGGTCCTCGTCGAAATCGCCGGTCTCTTTGTGTCCATTGATCTGGAATGCGTGGACTGCTGAGGCCGTCGGCGAGGCATAGTAGCTGCTGTACGACCATACCATGAACGGCGAGCCGTCAAATGTGTGGTAGTACCCACTTGCATTGGACCCCGTTTTGTAGAGATACCACAGCCCGTTGTCGATCGCCACGTTGATCTTGGCGTCGAGATTGTGGCTCTCAATCTTCACAAGATAATTATCCGCCACGGCATTCGCCATAGAGCTGTCCACGGCGTCGACCAGAAGCTGCGCCGTAAACGGCGTGCCGTCGGCGCCCGTGTAAATGTGCCGGATCTCCACGTTGTATTTCGTTTTGCCCGAGACGCTGTAGACGCTCGACGAAGTCCCGTCACCGAAGTTCCACTTGTACCATATTTGCGCGGTGCTGTCCGTTTTTATGACGCCTTTAAGGTATACGTTATAACCGCTCCAGGTCGTATGATACTTGGCCGTATTTCCCTGCCACGGCACACAGATTACCTTCTCCACCCCTGCAAAAGCACCTGCTGACGACGACAGGATTATGACGAAACAACATAGTAGTGTTCGCAGTAGTAGTTTCCTTTTCATAACCTGTACCTCATAAAGTTGCTTAAAAATCCGTTTAACTCGTAGTCACAATAGATGAACATCTTGAAGATGGCCCTGAATTGCAGTAACTCAAACGCATAAGGTTTGGGCCGAAACCTTAGCTTCTTAGGGCATGAGCCCGGCACCTCCTTCCTGTTGACGCCCCCTGCCGTCGTTGCCTTATCATAGTTGTCAAGACAGGCCACCTGCGTGGCTTGTCACTCTCTTAGGACGGCGCCTCCTGGGGCACCACTCCTCCGGGCCGGAAGACCGCGGATTCACCTTTTGCGGTATTCTATCAAAAACAGGCCTCTGCTGTCAAGACTAATCTCACGAGGAATTGGCCTTTTCTTGGTGTAATCTCCGGGCCAGCCGCAATTGCCGCCGGCTACCCGTGGCATTCACCACGTCGTCACACGGACCGTAAGTTGTCACGGTGTTCTGATTGCGACATATCCGGGGTGTTTGAGCTGGCGCGGTTGGCCCCGACACGCGGCCGGAACGGGCGATTTCGACGCTGTTGGCCCGGCATGTCCGTCACCCAGATCGATCTGTCTGTCGGTGGCTGCGGGCAAATTCCGGCGCCGGGAAAAAATTCTTTTTCCGGCGTCCGGGACATCAACAAACACGACCCAGCTTTCGCCTAAATACACGGGCGGCGGCTACGACTCCGCGGTGGTTTTCCATCCCAGGCCTTGGTAGAACCCTTCGTAGCCGTGCCCTTCTTGATAGCTGTGAGAGCCCTGAGATGCCTGAAAAAGGCCTGTAGCGAGTTGAAACAGCGGCTATTGCGCGCGGCCCAATAGTCCCGGACGGCTCGTGGCCGC
>CP070678.1:237226-252598 GCA_020352515.1 Phycisphaerales bacterium
GAGATTAGCCGCCCCTCTTACGACATAGCCTACATCATAGCCAGCGGCGTCGCGGGCGAGACGCTCTGTCTTGATAACCTCACCGCAAACGTCATCCCCGAGCCGGCCACGCTTCTGCTGCTCGGCCTCGGCGGGCTGGGATTTTACCGGAGAATCAAGCGTTAGTTGACCCCATGTTCACAGCGCGCACTAAAGACGTTCGTTAAGGAGGGCAGAGAGATGATTGGAAGATGCCGGATACTGTTGGCCGCACTGATGCTCGTGGCTGCAGGCGCCCCGGCGCCGGGCGAGATGGTGGCGGTGGATGCCGATGCCTATCCCGCGGGGACGGATATGAGCGACCTTTTTCCCCACGTAACGCTTCACGCACTCGGTTCGGCCGCGGGGCTGGACGGCAGGGTCTATGCGCGTCAGGCCTCTGATCCGGCGCTTGCCAGCACCGGTTCCAACGTCTTCGGCCACACTGTCGAAGGGACCGATGCACACGGCAGGCCGAGGAACGAAACATGGATTCTCCCGCATGTCATGCTGGGCGTACAGTTTCACGAGCCGGCCGACTACGTCGCCATCGACGTAATAAGCGACGACGACCTCGATCTGGCCGCCCTCGACGTCTACGACTCGGCCGGCAACCTGCTCGCTTCCCCGACAACCCCGGGGCTGCCGTACGGCGAGGTCGGCCGATTCGAGGTGAGCTGGTCGTCGTTCGAAATCAGCTACATGGTGCTGGCCGGAATCGGCGGCAGCGCCGTGCATATCGATAATCTCGAAGCGAACGTTATTCCCGAACCCGCCACGTGCCTGCTGCTGGCTCTGGCGGCAATGCCCCTGTTGAGAAAACACGGGCCACGAAACGTACGTTGAGAACTTTCCACCGGCTATCCGCCACGCAGCCCAAGTACGCCAATCAAGCCGACAAAACCAGGGTCCGGCTTCTCCCGCCGAAGCAGGCCCACGCAGCCTTTTTTCTTGACATCTCTCCTGCAACCCAATAGACTTGATAATGTCGGCAGGGGAGTGTGCGGTTCTCTGCGTATCGTTCCCCCCCGCCTTGCTCGCTCAGGCGGTGCCGGCCTTCTGAGATACTGACACCAGGCGCGGCTGACAGGAAGGAAAAGAAGATGAAGCGGAGAAAAGATGTGAGAGTCCGTCTGGTCTTGGCAATCCTTTTGTCGTGCCCCGCCGTTCTGTTGCACGCCCAGCCGCCAATTGAGCCCTCACCCTTCTGGAAGAACGCCATCACCTTCCCAGACGACCCTTTTCGCGTTTCCGGTACCTCCGCCGACGACCCAGGCTGGCTCAAGTTCACAATCCTCCTGCCGCCTTACGACCCGAACGTCGTCTATTTTCAGGACAGCAAACAGTACCCCTTCCACTACCATTTTGCAACCGAGCTGCTCGCTCCCTTTCTCGGCATGACGCCGCAGCAGTATGACCAGGTCACGCTCTACGCCCAGGGCCGGCAGGCCGTGCTCGGAGCGGTCGTGCTGCCGCCCTCGGGCGGCTATCCCGCCCCCCTGCCGCGCGCAGAGTACGGCATTCAGTTCGTCGGCCGGGACGCCTGCACGCCGCAGGAGATTGTCGCCATGTTCAACGTGGTCAGGGCGGCCGTCGCCGCCGACCCTAATGTCACCGCGTTCTATTTTCCCACATACGAGCAGCTCGCCGTGGCACAGGCCAATCGCCGGTGGTTCGAGTCTCAGGGCATTCCGGTAGGCTCGGTCTCCCGCTGGGCCGAGGGCAACGCCGTTTATTCGAGCGGATGGGCGCTTGGCCGATTGAAGTATTTCGAGGGCCACAATATCGCCTGGGCGTACCTCTCCGGTCAGCTCGAGCCGAACGATATTCTGCTCACCGACGGCGTGCCCGCCGAGGTGCCGTTCGTCGCCGGAATCATAACGCTATCACCGTCCACACCTAACTCCCACGTTGCCATCCTCTGCACCAACTACCGCGTGCCCTTTGTACACCTCGCGCTCGCCGAAGACGCCGCGCGGGCCCAACAGCTCGTCGGCCGCAGAAGCGTCCTGCGCGCCTTCGAAGGATACTTTGCCAACGATGTCCGCCTGATCGACGTTCAAGAGACTCTTGACGACCCGACCATCGCAGAGATTCTCGCCCTCAAGCAGCCACCGCCTTTGAATATCAGCCCAATGACCCCCTGCGTCGCCGACAGTGTGCCCGCCGACAATTTGGTGCCATCACATATCCCATACTGCGGCGGCAAGGCCGCAAACTTCGGAATACTTCGAACCTCGATCCCCGACAACTCGCCGGTCGCTGTAGCGTTCTCCTTCAACCTCTGGAACAGCTTCCTCGACCAGCAAATCTTCAGCGGCCGGACCCTTCGGGAGGAAATCGACCAGCGCCTCTCAAACTACACCTATCCACCCGCCGACATGTGGGCCCTCTCGAACGACCTGGACGACATACGCGACCTGTTCACCAATACCTATGCCACCAGTTTCACCGACGCCCAGCAGAACGCCGTCACAGGCGCACTTCAGGACCCCAGCTACGGATTCGACCCCGTCAGAAAAATCCGCTTCCGAAGCTCCACCAACGTCGAGGACAGCAACCAGACAACGTTCGCCGGCCTCTTCGACAGCTACAGCGGGTGCCTCGCCGACGATCTGGACGCCGATTCCTCCGGCCCCTGCCGCTGCGACCCGGATGAATCGAAGGAGCGTGGCGTCTTCCGAGCCATACGAAAAGTCTTCGCCAGCTTCTACAACGACAACGCCTTTCTCGAACGTCTCCGCTACGATGTAAACGAGGCCGAGGTCGGCATGGCGCTGCTGGTCCACCACTCCTTCCCCGACGAGATCGAGCTGGCAAACGGCGTGGCGACCGTCAAGAAAACCTACACAACATCCTGGGACATCAAACTGGTCACACAGCACGGGGCCACGCCCGTCACCAACCCCGAGGATGGCTCGGTCCCCGAAGAGGTCAGTGTCCATGTATATTCGTCCAAGGCTTATCCCTCTCTTGTCCGCCAGTCGAACCTCGTGCCGCTCGGTGCAACCGTCCTCGACTGGCAGGAAGATTACATCGAGCTGGCCGAGCTGCTCGTCGCGGTCGGACAGCGCTGGGGCCAGGTTACAGGCAAAGACGACGCCCTTCTCGATTTGGAGTACAAGAAGGTCGCCCCCAACGGAAAACTGGTCATTAAGCAGGTTCGCGAGGTTCCACAGCCCGACCGAAACCAGAGTGTCACGCCCTTCCTGATAAACGAGGCCGTGCGGCTCTGCACCTTCCAGGGCGAATACGGCGACGTCTTTGCCAATCACCGCCTCAAATCCCGCTGGCTCATTGAGACCAAAAGTCTCTGGCTCACAAAGGAGAACCTCGCCGATACTCTCTATACCACACTGTCACTCGAATACGTCGCCGCCGGCCGTGTTCGCACTCTTTCCGGCAGCCTCGCCGAACTGCCGAAGGCCGCACACGTCTATGACGGAACCGATACCGTCGACGCATGGCTGATGCACCACCTGCCCAACCCCCGAACCTGCAAGCTGCGAACCGAGCAGATTCCCACTCGCGTCACGCCGGCCGACAATCCGATGCTCACTCTTCTCGACATCCCGTGGCTTAGCCTCGAGGCCGCCTACGAAAAGCCGGTTCCCACGTGGACTTGGCAGGGGCCGAGCACAACTACGGCCGAATCGATCCGCCTCTACCCCTGCCCAACGCCGCAGCCCGGCGACAAGCTACAAACAAGAGTCTTCCGCAGCGGCAAGAATATAGTGATAACCACGAGCTTCTACTGGCCGCCCGAACCAAAAGGACCCGTCGCCGGATACACCGCCCCGCTGGTCCGCTGGGTCGAGACCACAATCGAAGGCTATACCGCCGGCCCCCTAATCCTCCACGGATGGTACTCGCAGACCTACCGGCCCGAGCACCACAACTTCGGCGAAAACTTCCTGTTCGAGCCGCAATTGGAGTCCGGCATCTCGCAAGAGATGCTCCATGAGCTTCGCGCCAAAGACATCCGGCTCATTCACGTCCGGGCCGGCTTCCAGGACCCCGTGATAACAACCTTGGGTTTCGATGAAACACCTTTCCTTTCCGGTGACATCGACAAAGACAATGACGTTGACTTCAAAGACCTCGACGCCTTGACCGGCCGCTGGCTTGATACCGCCTGCGACACCTGCGGCCGCGCAGACCTCACCGGCGACGGAAAGGTCACCCTCGCCGATTATCAGGATTTGGCCGCCAACTGGCTCGATAAAATCAAATAGCCCGACCGCCTGTCTAAACCATGAAAAAAAGGCTGCAGTTGCGCTTCTGCAGCCTTGGCCGTTTCTAAACAGCCGTGATCAAGACATTTCATGCCCGCCGGCGTTTACCAGCCGCCGCAGGACATCCGCTCAGACTACTCCACCGTTTCGCCGGCAGGTGGAGTCGCTTCGTTTGTCCCGACGCCTTCGACCGGCCCCGTCTGCCCCCCCTCGCTCCTGAGCCGCTCAATGGCAATCGCTATGCTGTCAATCAGAACGCTATTGTCCGGCCCCTCGGCAAGCTGTTTCTCCAACTGCGCCTGGCTCCGCTTCAACGCGTCTATCGCCTCAATCATTGCCCGCATATCTCTTTGAATCTTCTGCTGCAATTGGCTCCGTTCCCGCGAGCCCGCCCCCGCCGCAGTCTCCAAATTCTGAGCATTCTTCGCAAGAGCCTCCTGCAGCCCGGCCATGTTCTTCTCCAGCGTCGCCACGGCCGCCGCGATCTGCCCAATGCTCATCTGCAAAGCTTCAGCCCGCTGGTCCCGCCTCTGCTCGTCCTGCCCGATCACTGCGAACTTGTCATCGAGCGCGAGCGTGTTGTTTGTTATCAACTCTTCCAGCCTCACCTGCCCGCTCGACAGGGCGGCTATGCTCACGGCCAGCCTCTCGGTAACCGCGCTCACCGCCGAGATGCCGTTCTCAAGCTTCTGCTGGTTCTTCTCGAGCGCCGCAACCTTGCCCGCCATATCCCGACCGCTCTCCTGAACAAGCTTCTGCAGCTTCACCTGCTCGCTCCCAACCGTCGCGATCCCGGCCGCCGTCGTCTCGGTCCTGCTTTTCACCTCCCCAATTGCCGCCTCCAGTTTCGCCTGGTTCTCCTGCAAATCCGCTATCCTCGCGGCCATATCCCCGCTGCTGTTCGCCAGGCTCTCTTGAATACTCGCCTGCCCGTTCTCGATGTTCGCGACACGCGCCGCCATTTTATCCGAGTCCTTGCGAATCCCCGCAATGTGAACCTGCAAGCCTTGCTGACTCTGCCGCACCACTGCAACCTCGTCGCCAATAGCCCTCGTCCTCTCGGCCACCATATCCTCCAATGTCACCTGCCGCTCCGACACGGCCGCCAGCTCCGCCCCCGCCTTTTGCGCGCTGCTCTGAACCGCTGCTATCGCAGCGCCAAGATTCTCCTGGCCCTGCGCCAGCGCCACTGCCCTCTCCGACAGTTTCCGGCTGTCCTCGCCAACCATTTGTCGAAACTTTGCCTGCCCGGCGTCCACCGCCGCCACCTGCGACGAAATCCGGGCCGTCCCGCCTCGGATATCATCTATCCCCGTCTCAAGCCTCTGCTCGAGTGCCGCCGTCCGCTCGCCCGTTCGCCGGTCATTCTCCTGCACCATCTTTACAAGCTTCGACTGCTCAGTCCCGACCGCCGCCACACCGACACTCAGCGACTCCGTGTCCTTCCGCACATCTTGAATCCCGGCCCGCAGCATCTGCTGATTCTGCTCGATATTCTCTGCGATCGCGGCCATCTGCTGAGAATGAATCTCAATCATCGTTTCCAGTCTGATCTGGTCCTCCTCCATCTTCGATGTCTGCTGCCCACAGCCCGCAATGACCAGCAATGCCCCAACCATCATCAAGGCCCCGAGAGTCCCTGTCGTCGGCCCTGTCCCGGCAAATCCTTTTCTCTTTCCCATCTCTCAATCCTTTCATTTTCAAACTTTCTGGTTTATGCTAACTGCGGCCCGCATCATAGGGCCGTCAAAACTCTAAAAAACCTTCCGGCAACACCTTATGGCCGGCATATCCGCCGAAAACCCCATTGCCAATGCTCAAAAGCCACACGTAACCCATTTCTTAATCGGCAAATTCAGCCGTAAGACTTTACTTTTTATAGGACTTGCCTGTTTACACCCGATAAAACACCTGCCAATTCCCAACCAACAGCCCCCCGTATACCTCCGGCAAATGTAGCTCCCCTGCCCCCGACCGGCAAGCCCGTATTTGCGATTTTACGCCAAAAAAGCTCCTTCCCAAGGGCCAAACCGCACCCCTAACCCATTATCAGCTTGAGTCAACTGCCGCCCCGTGGTAGAGTATTCCGTTGCCGGCGCACCTGCAAGTGCGCAGCAATAGCTCGACTATCGATTCATAACACCAATGGACAACCGCTTGGCAGGAATCTGCAATGAACGTACTTTTGATTGGGAGCGGCGGCCGTGAGCACGCAATTGCCTGGAAGCTCGCTCAGTCCGACAACCTCGAGAAGCTATACATCGCACCCGGAAATCCCGGAACAGCCCGGTGCGGAGAAAACATACCAATCGCCGACGACGACGTCGAAAAGCTCGTTGAATTCGCCGCACAAAAGCATGTCACACTCGCCATCGTAGGACCCGAAGACCCACTTGCCGCCGGAGCCGTCGATGCCTTCGAGGCCGCCGGCATAAAGGCATTCGGCCCCACCGCCGAGGCCGCAAAGCTCGAAGCCGACAAAGCCTTCTCAAAACACCTTATGCGATCCAGCGCCATCTCAACCGCCGAGGCACGTGTCTTCGACAGGTTCCCGGACGCCAAGGCGTACATCGCAAGCAGGGACGAAGCCGTGGTCGTCAAGGCCGCCGGCCTGGCAAAGGGAAAGGGTGTTTTCGTCTGCGATGACCCCTCTGACGGAATACTCGCCGCCGAAAAGATAATGCTCGACCGAATATTCGGAGACGCCGGCGATACCATCGTCGTCGAGGACAAGCTCCTCGGCGAAGAGGCATCGATACTCGCATTCGTCGACGGCCGAAACATCTACGTCATGGAGTCCTCACAGGACCACAAGCCCATCGGCGACGGAGACACCGGACCGAACACCGGAGGTATGGGCGCCTACAGCCCCGCTCCCGTTGTCACCGAAAAGCTCATGGACCAGATATCACGCGAAATACTCGTGCCCATCGTCGACGGAATGAACCGCAACGGCACCCCCTACAAGGGCGTCCTCTATGCCGGCCTCATGATAACTGCAGGCGGACCAAGGGTCCTCGAGTTCAACGTCCGCTTCGGCGACCCCGAAACACAGCCCGTCCTCATGCGGCTCAAAAGCGACCTGCTCGAAGTATGCATGGCCGTCTGCGACGGGACCCTCGATAACGTCACCCTGAAGTGGGACCCGCGCCCCGCCGTCTGCGTCGTCGTCGCTTCCGGCGGATACCCCGGAGATTATGAAAAGGGCAAAAAGATTTCCGGTCTCGACCGGGCCGCCCGGGCCGAGGACGTTATGGTCTTCCACGCCGGCACTAGAATCGACAACGGCGATCTTGTCACCAGCGGAGGAAGGGTCCTCGGCGTAACCGCCCTCGGCAGTGACATCGCCGATGCGAAAAACAGGGCATACGGCGCGGTTGACATGATAAAATTCGATGGGGCGTATTGCCGCCGCGATATCGCCCACAGGGCAATAAGGAAGAACACGAAGTAGAGTGCAAAGCCGGCGAAAATCGGTTGAAATCCGGAATCTGACGCCTCTTTTTTAAATTTCCGGCTTCCCGCCGCAACCGGCCGATTCAACACCATGCGGAAGAATGCAAACAAATCCCGCGCCTTCCGAACGGCCAGGCGAATCACTCGCTGGTCTCTGGCCTCTCTCGTCGTCCTGGCCGCTGCGTACCTCGCCTTTGTCCTGCTCGGTCGCCTCGCCTGCCGGGCCGCCATAGCCCGCCTTGAACGCACTACGAATACCACTATACACGCCGCCTCGGTCGACTTCCGCCCAACCGGCTCCGTCCTCATCACCGCCCTGAACGTCAGAAATCCCGCCATCCCGGCCGACCGGAGCCTCATAATGCAGGCCTCGACCGTCCGCGCCGCACTTGACCTGCGCAGTCTGCTTTTGCTCAAACCCCGCCTCAAGCGGATAGACGTAAACGATTTTACCTTCAACCTCGCATACGACGTTGACACCGGACGATGGAACCTGCCCAAGATTCATTTGCAGCCGCCCTCCGGCCGCAAGGGCAAAACGCCGCTGCTAAAGCTCGACCACGGAACACTTCGATACGTCAAGTCCGCCGCCGGCCGCGTCAAGACAAACGCCTCCCTCCCCATCTCCGCAACGTTCGGATTAAATGCCGCAAGCCCCGAAGCATACGGATTTGAGATAACCGCCGCCCCCGCCGGCCTGTCCCCCAGCCGGCTGACAGGCGCCTGGAAGCCCGGTCGTCTTGCTCTGGCCGCAACCATAGCCCCCGCCGATATCGGCGAGATTACTATGCCCTGGGCAATCGACGCACTAAACGCCGAGATAACCTACGAGCCCAACAATAATTACTCCCTAACCCTCGCCGTCAAGGACCTATACACCGGCAGCAGCCCAAAGCTCGAAAGGGCCGTACCCGCCGCCCCATTCCTCGAAAAATACGCCCCATTCGCCGCCCTCCAGAGGTTCTTCCTACGCTACGGGCCCAGAGGCCTGGTCGACATCAACCTCACTGCCTCCGGAAATCTCGCAAATCTACCCGACAGCACAATATCCGGGCACGTCCTTTGCAAGGACATCGCGATATGCCACGACAAATTCCGCTATCCGATAGAGCACCTCATGGGCCGCATAGACTTCACCCAGAACAAGGCCCTATTCACCGACCTTCACGGACAGCACGGCCGCGTCAGTCTCTTCTTCCGCGGCTCATCGGGCGACTTCGGACCCGACTGGAAGTACGACGTCACAATCACCAGCGACAACATGGCCCTCGACAAAGACCTCTACAACGCCCTCAACGCCGAACAGAAGAAACGCTGGGACGCAATCCGCCCCTCCGGTCTTGCCGCCGTCGATTACCGCATCGTCCGCCGCTCGAAAACCGACCGCCACAACTCGCTGACAGTCGAACTCGTAGATGCCAACGCCCTCTACCAGGGCTTCCCATACCCGCTCAACAATCTCACCGGCAAAATCTCCTTTGACCCCGGCCGCACCCTCTTCGAAAACATCCTTGCAAAATCCGGCCGCAGCAGAATCATTTTGAACGGCGCCGTCGAGACCGTCGCCGAGCACGCAAAATACGATTTCTCAATCGATGTCAATAACATCCCCCTCGATACCACCCTCAGCGCCGCGCTGCCCCGCAAACAGCGCGACCTTTACGACCGCCTGCGCCTCGCCGGCCTCGCCGACGGACACATAGACGTCTCACACACCGCGCAGACATCGCACTCCCCCCCCTTCAACGCCGACCTTTTCTTCAAACAAGCCTCCATCGAATCCGACCGCCTCGGCCTGCCGATATCCGACGTATCCGCCCGCGCCGTCTTTACGCCGGATTCCATACACATCAAGAGCCTTGCCGGACGCTGCGCCGGCGCGAACCTCTCGCTTAAAGGCCGAATGCGGCCGGACGAAAAGGGCCTCGACTCCGGCTACGACCTGTCACTCCGCCTCGACGGAGCCTCCCTCAACGACGACCTCTTTGCCATCCTCCCCGAAAACCTCGCAGCAATCGTCAGCCGATTCAAACCCGCCGGAAAGGTCAACCTCGCCGCCGACGTCAAAAAGGCCGCCCCTCAGGACCAGCCCGACTACAACCTTACCGTCGAATGCCTCGGCGACACCCTCACCCTCGCCCCCCTTCCTCACCCGCTCACCGATGTCACCGGAACCGTTCTGATTACCCCCGGCGCCATCACGCTAAAAAATCTTTCGGCAAGCGGCGGCCGGAACCTCTGGATAGAGGCCGGCCCCTCGGCGATAAAGCTCGACGGCCGCATAGAGACGGCCCGCGATAAGCTCGCCGGCGCCGTCCTCAGACTCTCGGCAAGGGACATCTTCTTCGACGAACGTCTCGTCGACGTGCTGCCCGAAAGGCTCCGAGATTTCTACAAGAACCTCGAGCCGCTCGGCCGTATCGACCTCAACCTCGACAGCGTGATTATCCGCCCCGGCGATGACGGCCAAAGCTCTCTCGGCCTCCGGGGCGCCGTTGAGTTCAGAAACTGCGGCCTCAAACTGGCCGACGCATACGCCGAGTGGGACGCCGTAATCGACACCAACGCATTCTACCATACCGCCGCCGGCCTCCGGAACTGCCGAGCCGAACTAAACGCCGAACGCCTCAGCATCCAGGGCCGCAACCTCACCAACCTCACCGCCCACATCGACTACGATAACAACCGACGCCTCTGGACGACCGAAAACCTCGCCGCCGACTGCTACCACGGAAGGCTCGCCGGAAGATTCCTCTTGAAACAGCCCCCCGATGCCCCCATGGGCTTCCTCTTCCAGACCGGATTCAAGGGAATCGACCTTGCCGAGTTCCTCGCAGACGCAAGGCTCGACCCCGGTGACAAACCCGACGACACCACCGGAACACTCAGCGGAACTCTCAGCCTCGCAGCCACCCTCGGTGACATCGCCTCGCGCATCGGAAAGTGCAGGTTCGTCATAACCGACATGCGAGTCGGAAAGCTCTCCCCTCTCGCAAAGGTCCTACAGGTCCTCCAGTTGAACGAGCCCACCGACTTCGCCTTCGACCAGATGCTCGTCGATTCCTACATCCGGCGCCGGAACCTCCTCGTCAGAAAGCTCGACCTCGCCGGCAAGTCACTCGCGTTCCACGGCTCCGGACTCGTCGACCTCGACAAACGTGATGTCGATCTAACACTCACCGCCCGCGGAAGACGCCTCGCAACCGCAGGACCCTCCGTCCTCGAATCCCTCACCGAGGGCCTCGGCCAGGCCGTCGTACGCCTCGAAGTCACCGGTGACCTCGACGACCCCCAGGTCAAAACCATCGCCTTCCCCCTGATCAGCGGCTCACTCGAAACGCTCGGCGCCAAACAACCCCCGGAAAATCCCGAATAACACCCACACACGCCGCCGCATCACGCCCCAGCCCGCGCCTCAAATCTGCGAGTAAGCCGCCGGACGCAGAATTATATCCGTTATGTTCGAGACCGTCTCCCTGTACGCCGGGTCTCTTCGCAGCTTCCGCCACGCCGGATCCGCCCCGAACACCCGCCACTTCTTGTCCCGGTCCGCCAAGTCGTCGAAAACCAGCATATACGTCAGGTTCGGCATCTGCCGCCCCACAAGCGTCTCGCCGAAGAACACCGGCCGCAGCCCCGTCTTCCGGAAAATCTCTATCTCCCCGCCCTCGTTGAACATCTCTATCTTCTTCTTCGCCGCCTTGATGCTGTGGCTCTCGTACGTACGAAGCTCGAATATCCGCCCCTTCTTCTCCGGGGCCTCCAGCTTCGGCATGCCCTTGAACGCCGCCATCAGCGAGCTCTCAACCCGCACGTACGAGGGCGCCGACAATCCGGCATTCGCAAACTCCGAACCGCCGAACCCATCATCCGCAAGCAGAAGCTCCGACGCCTTCTCAACCGACCTCAGCGACTTGTGCACCAGCAGCACGTGAAGCGTCGGCTGGTTCGGACCGTACATCGCCCTGAAAACGCCCACCGGCCCTACCCCTATACGGTTTAACGCCGCTATGCCCGCATCACGAAGGAAATCCCCCACAAGGTTCTTCCGCGACCCCGTGTGCAGGTGGTACCGCCTCCACTCGAAATACTCCCGCCCCCCCTCGTCCGCTCTATCCATACCCGCCGCCATCGGGCTAAAAGCCGCCGCCCCCGCGGCCCCCACCGCCAGAAATTCACGCCTGTTCATAATCCAGCATCTCCTTTCCAAAACCGCCCAAACCTTACCCGCCGGACAGCCCCACAAACCCGAACCGCCCCGGCCGCAATCCCTCAACACCCTAACCCAACCCCCCCCCCCCCGCAATCCAAAAACACCTAACACCCCCGCTGCCCGCCCTTCCCCAAGCTTCGCGGGCAGCCCGGGGCCGGATCATCCATGCCTCAGCACGGCCACAGTGTCAGTTACTGACACCCCCGCAGCCAAAAAAAAGACAGCAAATCTTTTACCCCTAAACCTTTTTGACAAAAGCACTTGCAAAAGAAAACTAAAAAAAATGTCGGACCAATTCAATTTTCCCCTTGACACTTGAGCTTCTCCTGCTCTTATAATAAGCGAAATATTGTTGGATGCCGATATGGTATGGGGGGCTTCATTTGGGGGCAATAATAGCCAACCTGGGTAGTATGGCTCGGTTAATCGAACCTTGTCTGCTTCACCGGTATACATGACCGCCCCGTGCGTCACAGCGCCGAAGGCTTCTTGTCTCTTCGACACGCCACTGCCGCCCGGGAACGGTCATCGCCCGTCTGATGTTTCTGCAGACCATTGTCAGGCCGGAAGAAAGGGGGTGCTGCCAATGAACGATCATCTTAGGTCTGTCGGTCCTCGTTTTACCGCATATTGCCTTTCGTCTCTCTGTATGTTTGCAGGTATTTCATTACAGGATTATCCGTGAAAGGAATTACTATCATGAAAAAGTCGATTAAACCAATTGCAGCAGTCGCCGCAGTATCCTTTCTCGCCGCTGTGATTGCATTGGCCGGTCCGGCAACCGGCTCACGATCGCTCTGCCGGACGCTATCTCAGAATGAGATGGATAACGTCGCCGGTGGCGTCAAGCATTGCAGCGACGATACCAACTGCACGGACATACCATGCACTTTGGGCTCCGTACTCTGGTACCTCAGAATCAATGTCGGCGTCACAGGTCGCGTCTGCGAGGGAAGCCCCGCGGTGGTCTGCATACCCGATAACGAGACCGTCTGCGCGGTTCTCGTTGACGGGTGCAATTACAACTGTTCGGAATGCTACGAGGCCCACTACATCTATTCCTACAAGAGCTGCTACTCCAGCAGCTAATCCGTAAAAACAGTGTGCCGGCAGGCTAACAACGCCTGCCGACGCCTCCCGAGGGAACCGCCTGGCCCAAAGGCGGAGACGTCCGCTCGAGACTGCTCCGGACCGCGCAAACAATCGATGCGGGTACTCGACCGGTAAAACGAGGCGTCGCCGCCGGAGACCAGACCGGACTAGCATCTCCTGTCGTTCTCCATGGGCCGGGCGCTCTCCTCTCGGCTTCCGCGGGCCCGTTCTTGCCTCCCGCCGTACCGGCCGGCCCGCGAACGGAGTCGTTATGAGAAAGCTTACGCTATCGCCTGGCGCGCTCGCCCCGGAATCCCATTCCAAAAGCCGGGCCCCCACCGCGAGCCGCCGCAAAACAGATTCATCGCTTGCACCCCTCTCGCAAGCCACCCGTTGCCTGGAGCAAATCCCATGAACCACAAAACCACAAACCAGGACCGGTCGCAGGCAAGAAGCTGGCCTTCGAAAAGACTGCCCCAAATAATGTCCCTCTGCGCTGTCCTCCTGTTTATCGCCCCATGTGAAGTGTCCGCCCAAGACGATACCCCCGCGAAGCTGCGCCTTATCCATGACTCATTTGTCCACCAGCGATCGCTCTTTCGCAACGTGCGATTCGTCGCAGAGTACATCGCGCCCTATCGTCAGGTCCTCGAGCCCAGAAGCCTCAAGCCCCGCTTCATCGACGTGCCCGGCGAAAAGTCCATCCTCCACCAGCAGTACCAGCTAAACAGGCACGGCCAGTTCATTTTCAAAACCGCCTTCGCCCGGTCCGACGAATACATCAAGGAAACAACCAAAGAAACAGGAACCCAAACCCTCAGTTTCAACGGTGAGCTTTATTACTGCGACTCCCGCCCTCGGTCGGAAGAAGCCGGACTCGGCTCTATCTTCACCCAGCAGCAGTCCTTCGATTACTCAAGAGTCATGATAAAGCCAACCTTTTTCATGGACCATGCCTTCAACGACGAAATCCTGCAAATACTCCGCGAGCCCGAAAATGTCGAGATCGCGACGACCGATGACGGCCTCTGGCGACTGCAATACAAAGACCCCAACTCCGACAAGTTCTACGACCTCCGGCTCGACCCAAAGCAGGATTTCATGATCGTTACAATGGTCGGAAAATGGGACCACACCAGCAACTTCCGCAAAGATATGCAGTATCACCGAACCGACGAGGGGTTCTACTACCTCAACACAGCCACCCTCGCCGTCGGCCAGGCCGAGCCCACCACCATGAACGTTAAGGACTTTGCACTTAACGGACCCGAACCCGACTACACCCTCAAATTCCCCCTCGGAACCAGGGTAACAGACCATACAAAAGGATTCCCCGAAATCTACTACGAGGGACAGCCCGGAAAAACCGCCGACGAGACCGGAGACCAAAGCATCTACACTATCGCAGACACCATCAATAGGTTCGAAATGTACGAGCCCGATATTATGATCGAGAACGCCCTACATCCCCCAAAAGCCGCCGCGCCAAACCCCAAACCGCGATCCAAGCGCCCCGGGCCTCGGCCCTCCGCACAGCCGGTCACAGACCTGAATCCACACCTCGACCAACACGCCGAGAACCCCGCTCACCTCAGATATCCGGCCGTACTCGCCGGTGCCGCGCTCGTGCTCGTAGGAGGCTGTATTCTCGCTGGAAGGAGATCCTGAAAATGAAAATACACCGCTTCCTCCACCGCCGCCCCCTCGCAGGCTCGGCCGCTATTCTCCTCGGAATCGCCCTCCTCGCATGGGGCATAATGCCGAAAATACGCCCCACGACTCCTCGCCAAAATCCTCAGGTCTTTACCTGTGAGGACGCAAACATCGTCGAGTTCACCGAATCCATTCTGCGCGATCGCCTCAACTACTCCGTGCGATTATCCGACACCGCGCAAACGCTCACCAACACAGGATCGTTCGGAGTCGTCGAAGGCTACCCAATAGCAAAGACCCTTATGCTCGCCTCGCATCGATGGAAGGTGAAATTCTATCTCAAGCCCGACCGCGTCTTTGTCTGTCTGCCACACGAAGAGCCGCCGCCCGCCTTCTGTTCCAATGACACCAAATTAATCTATGCCGAGCCCTTGCCAATAGTCAATAACCTCAAATTCTCCTATGACAAGCACATGTGCGGCCCAAACTGCCTCGCACTGCTCGCATACGCGTTGGGAAAACCCGTGTCCGTCGACCAGGTCGCCGCTCTCGCCGGAACCAGCCCCTCCGCCGGAACCACTATGTCCGGGCTCGCAAGGGCCGCCGAACGCCTTGGCCTCAACGCCACCGGCCTCCAGATGTCCCTCGATACCTACAAAAAACTCAAATCTCCCGTCATTATACACCTCGACGTCGGCGGAGGCC
>CP070678.1:252698-255347 GCA_020352515.1 Phycisphaerales bacterium
ATGCTGGTTTGCCAACGAGGTTTTTGAGGCAATCGGGGTCGTTTTCCAGGTCGTAGAGTTCCTCGGCGGCGCGGTAGCGAAACATCCTGACACGCTCTGCAACATCGGGCCGTCTCCCGGCCGCTTCGACCATGGCCTTCATAGTCAGACCTTCGTTATTGTTTCGATACCAGAACTTTCCGTCGGCCCAGGGACTGAAGATGTAACCATAGCGCTTGTCCTGCACGCATCGCATGGGGACTGCGTCGCCGCCGGCCTTCATGTCTATCTGCGTGAAGACCTTGTCGCGGCCGGTTTGTTTCTCGCCCTTCAGCAGAGGTAGAAAGGAGAAACCGTCGAGCCCTTTCGGTATCGGCAGGCCGGCGGCTTCGAGAACGGTCGGGAAGAAGTCTATGCCGGATATGAAGTGAGTGCTGTCGGCGATACCTTTCTTGGCGACGCCGGGCCAGCGGACTATCCACGGTGTCCGCGTGCTGGCCAGATACGCGTTGCACTTTGCAAACGGTATCGCAATCCCGTTGTCCGACAGAAACATCACCAGCGTGCTCTCGGCAAATCCGGATTCCTCCAGGGCCTGCATCGTCCTGCCGAACGTGTCGTCGAGGCGCCGGACCGAGTTCAGGTAGTAGCTAAGCTCCTCGCGTACGCCGGGCAGGTCGGGCACAAAGCCGGGAACCGCGACGTCGTCCGGCTTGTATGTCTTCGACGGCTCCTTAGCGCCTTTGATCGGTTTTCCCGGAATGTGATACGGGCGGTGGGGGTCGTGCGAGTTGACCATGAGATAGAACGGCCTGTTTTCACGGCGACATCGGGCGAGAAATTCCCTGCAATAGCCGTAGTAAATCTCCGGGTCACGGCCGGCGCCCAGTTCCCTCTGGTCGTGCACGAAGTCCCACTTGTAGCTCGCATGAGGCGTCGAGTGGCCCACCTTGCCGAGAACGCCGGTCAGGTAGCCGGCGTCTCTGAGGGTCTGCATGATGGTCGGTATGTCACGCTCGGTGTGCATGAAGCCCATGATGCCGCTGTTGTGTCCGTAGCGGCCGGTCGCCAGCACGCCCCGGCTCGGCTGGCAGATGGCTACGGTGATGTGCCCGTTCTCGAACCGCATGCCCTCCGAGGCGAAGGCGTCCAGGTTCGGCGTCAGCCCCGGGACTTTGCCGCCGAAACACCCGACCGTGTCGCAGTTGAGGTCGTCGGCCGTGAAAAACAGGATGTTCAGGTCCCGTTTCTTTGACCCGGCGGCCATTGAGAACGAAGTCGCGCCCCACGCCGAAACGGCGCCGAGGCCGAGGGCTTTGATAAAGTCACGTCTGTTGATCATCAGTCATTCCTCCAGATTGTACGGCGTCCCCGGCGCCTGTGTGCCGGTTCTTCTGCATAATGCATGACTCATTAAAACGCAAACCAATGTAATGTCCCGGCGCCCTATATGCAAGCGAGAAGCCGACGAACGAGAATTCAAAAGCCATCAGAGAGGCCGAAGATACCGTGCCTGTTCCAGGAGACAAGTCGTGATAAGTCGAATGGGCCGGGCGGCGCAAACAGTGGCAGCGCCCAAAAGTCACTTGGTGAATACAAGCCCGCCGGCTTCTTTTCCAACGCCCGGAGAAGCAGGTGACCAGCCATCACCTCTCGGTCAACTGAAAAGCGGGTGCGTCAGAGCCCGCGGCGGGCCCAGCCAGGATTCTTAGCGCATTTTCGCGATACACCTTCTCGAGGACCCCGTCACTCAGCGCCAGGCCGTACAGCGGCCAGTGGTAACTGAAGTGACCCCAGGCGTAGAAATGCTCGTCGGGCGATTCGAGAATCCGGAACGTCAGCCGGTACATGTCCCTGTTGCATCGCATGTCGGTCCCATAGACGAGCCGGTCCTGATATTTCTCGTAAAACCGTCCGACAAATCTCGGGATGGCCGCCGTCTCGGCATAGCGGGCGGAGATGTCCGCGTAGAGGTTGGGGTACCTGTCGAACATCCCGCCGAGGCGATTCAGGTCGTGGCTGCAGTTGGCAAAGTGACAGGCAACAAACGTGGTCTTCGGATGCCGGCGGACGGCACGCTCCAGAATCTTCAGCATGCCGTCATGGCCGACAATCCCCGGCTGGTCGTCCAGCCTCCACTTGTAGGCGTTCATCAAGCCGTCGTTCCGGGCATCCATCGGCTGATACATCCAGTAAGGGTCCGCCACGTGAATGCTGACGGGCATCCCGAGCTGTGCGCACCCGGCCAGCAATGGATCCATCCTCGGATCGTCAAGGTGCATTCCCCACGCCTTTGTGGGTCTGCTATACGAGAGCCCTTTGCCCTTGTCACCCAATTCACCGACGCCGCGGGCCCCGAGCCGGTGGCAGCGCTCCAGCTCCTTGACCGCCTCCGGTCCGAAGCCCGGCCGGTCGTACCCGGTGTAGTCGAAGCCGCACCAAAGCTCGAAACGATCCGGATACCTCGAGTACGTCTTGCACAGGGCGTCGAATTGCTCGCCGGTCGTGCCGGTGAGGACAACTGCCTTCTCGATTCCCACCTCATCCATGAGTCGAACCCACCGGGCAAGCTCCTCCGGCGTCTTGGCGTAAGCGTGGGCGTGCATGTCAACCGCGCGATACCGGGCCCGCGCCACCTCTGTGCGGGGGATGTTGTAAACCGATTGCGGG
>CP070678.1:255447-262853 GCA_020352515.1 Phycisphaerales bacterium
AGCTGCTGAAAGCCGGTGTCATCCCGGAGCAGCCAAAGACGCGGCGGTCGGCCAAGCTGGCCGGGATGACGTTCGTCGTCACCGGCACTTTGAAGAGCTTCAGCCGCCAGCAGGCCGAGCAGGCGATAAGGCAGGCCGGTGCTAAACCGTCGTCGAGCGTGAGCAAGAAAACGGATTTCGTGCTGGCCGGCGACAACCCCGGAAGCAAGCTCGAGAAGGCTTTGAAGCTGGGAGTCAAGGTAATTGACGAACAGCAGTTCGTGAAGATGCTGGGTACTTAGACGCGGGCGATTAAGGAGCGTGGCGGAAGAACGGAAGATATGGGCGACCTGGATATGAAATACATGCAGATGGCTTTGAAGCTGGCGCAGCGTGGCATCGACTCGGTCGAGCCTAATCCGGCTGTCGGCTGCATCATAGTCAAAGCCAACCAGATTATCGGCAAGGGATGGCACAAAAAATTCGGCGGCCCGCACGCCGAGATAAACGCGTTGGAAGACTGCAAGAGTCTCGGCGTGAAGCCGCGGGGCGCGAGGATGTACGTGACGCTTGAGCCGTGCCGTCACGAGGGCAAGACGGGCCCGTGCACGGAAGCCATAATCAAAGCCGGGCTCGAGAAAGTCTTCATCGCAACGATAGATCCCTCCGCCCACGCCGGCGGCAGAGGAGCCTGGCAACTGCGGCAGGCAGGGATTGAAGTTCAAACCGGGCTTTGTGAGACGGAGGCGAGGCTCCTGAACGCGGCCTTTATGAAATTCGCCGCGACGGGCCGGTCTTGGGTGACATTGAAGTGGGCCCAGAGCATCGACGGCAAGGTTGCGCGGGCACAGAACTATGAGGGGCAAAGGTGGATATCGAATGAGCCGAGCCGGAAGGACGTTCACAAACTGCGGCGGCGCGTTGGCGCCATACTGGTTGGCATAAACACAGTGCTGGTGGACAATCCCATGCTGACACCGCGTCCGGGCAAAGGGAAAAAGCCGCTCAGAATCGTCCTGGACAGCCTTCTCAGGATTCCGATGAGCTGCAGACTGCTCAGAACGGCCCGGACAAATCCGGTTATGGTCCTCACCAGCCGGGCGGCGCTGGAATCAAATACCAAGGCCGCCGCGAGGATTGCGAAAAAGGGGGCCGAGCTGCTTGCATACCCGGACACGCAGGGGCGATCCAACCTTCATTTTCTACTGGAGAAGCTGAGCGAGCGAGGTATAATACACGTGCTCGTCGAAGGCGGGCCGACGGTAATAGGCTCCTTCCTCGAAGAAAGGCTCGCCGATGAAATCCGCGTTTATATATCACCGAGTCTGCTTGGCGCCTGCGGTTCGGCGGACATATCGTCGGCCACTGCGCGGCTTGCCGAGGCAGCCGGCCTTCACCACGTGCGGACAAAGTGCTTTGGTGAGGACATTTGTCTGACCGGCCTAACCGAAAGGGGACTTGAGGCCATTCGATTCATCACAGGAGAACACCATGAAGAAGATAGAGCTGCTCGGGCTCCAGACGGTACCTGAGATTCATCCGGGCGACAACCTGGCCGAAATCATATTCAAGGCCGCGGCCGACGAGATCGGCGGTCTTCGCGACCAGGACGTTGTCGTAATCACGAGCAAAATCGTATCGAAGGCCGAAGGCAGGTTGAGGAAGGTCGACGAGGTTGTGCCCGGCAAAAGGGCCCTGGCAATAGCCGGCAAAACCGGCAAGGATCCCAAGTGGGTCCAGATGATTCTCGACGAAAAGCACGAGATTCTGGCCATCATCCCGCTCAAGGGGATTATCGCCGAGCACGTTTTCGGGGCAGCGGCGGACAGCCCCGCGACCAAGCAGCTTCTGACACGCAAACCCGCCCTGTGCATAACAAAAGACAGTAGCGGCAGAATTCACACGTGCGAGGCGGGGATCGACTCGTCGAACCATCCGGCGGGCACCGTGAGCCTTTTGCCCGGAGAGCCGGACGAGGCGGCGCTGGACATCAGACAGCAGTTGCGAGTGCTTAGCGGAAAGGAAGTAGCCGTAATCCTGGCGGATACCGAAATGATACCTTTCGGGACAATGGATCTTGCTCTGGGCTCATCGGGAATCTCACCTCTGGCTCGCGAATTCGGCCAGAAGGACCGGTATGAAAGGCCGAAGTTCGGTGGGATGGACCTCGTCGCCAACGAGCTTGCCAGCGCCTCGGCCCTTCTGTTCGGCCAGGGTCCGACGGGTATCCCGGTCGCAGTGGTGAGGGGCTATTCTTACCAGATCAGCGAAACCGAAAACATTGCCAACACATTGCCGGCCCAGGGCGACAAGCGCGGAGTGGCCGCGGCGATCAGGGGGACGATTCGTGCGACGGCCTGCGCGAGGCCTTTGGGGCAGCGTCTGCTTCTGAAGATAGCTTCGTGGTTCATCTGATTCGAGAGGTCGCATGACCAAGAGAGAAATAGTCAGGCTGGCAGTTCAAGGCAAGAGCGTCCCCTATGTTCCCTGGCACTGCACCTTTACTTTGGAGGCTGCAGAGAAGCTCCGCAAGCATTTCGGGCCGTGCGATCTCGAGAAGGCCATCGACAATCACTTCGTCAAGCTGGGCAGCGATATAGGTTTCTTCAGCGATATCGGCGGCAGCCGGTTTCGCGACGTCTTCGGGGTCGTTTGGGATCGAAGCGTGGACAGGGATATAGGGATTGTCGAAGGATGTCTGCTGCCGGAGCCCACTGTCGAGGGCTACGAGTTTCCCGACCCGCTGGACCGGAGGTTCTTTGACAATATCCCGGCGCTGCTGGCCGAGTACGGGGGCTGTTTCCGCGTTTTCAAGATAGGCTTCTCGCTGTACGAGCGGGCTTGGACGCTTAGAGGGATGGAGAATCTGATGATGGATTTTCTGGACCACCCGGACTTTGTCCGCAGGCTTCTGCGCTCGATAGCGGACTACAACATCGCGCAGGTCACCGAGGCGCTGAAATACGACATCGACGCGGTCTATTTCGGCGACGACTGGGGGCAGCAGAGGGGCCTGCAGATGGGGCCGCGGCTCTGGCGTGAGTTCATCATGCCGGAACTGAAGCGGATGTATTCGGTGGTTCACAGGGCCGGCAAGCTCGTTTTCATTCATTCGTGCGGCAAAGTGGACGAGCTTTTCGAAGACCTGATCGAAATCGGCCTGAATTGCTTCAACCCGTTTCAGCCCGAGGTCATGGACGTATTCGATCTGATGCAAAGGTACAAGGGGCGTCTTTGCTTTCACGGGGGCCTGTCCACTCAGCGGACGCTGCCGTATGGGACGATCGAGCAAGTACGACTACAGACACACAGGCTCCTGGAGGTCGGGATGAACGGCGGCTACATCTTTGCGCCGGCCCATGCGGTGGAGGGCGATGTCCCGCTCGAGAATATGCTGGCCTTCGTAGAGACTCTCCACGACCAGAGGGGTTATGGGTCGCTAAAATAGTGGAGCCGCTTGCTTCTGCAATACAGATTCCCGCTCTTCGGCCGGCGGCGGCACACCGTACTACTATGCTGTGCGGGCCGACCCGCAAATGGCGGCGGGGGCTGGTGACTCGGTGTCAGCAAGCATCGAATTCTCTCCAGTCCCTCGCAAATCGACCTACTGCGGCATGCAGCCTGCTTTTGACAGTACCCATAGGTATGTCGAGTATCTCGGCCATTTGCTTATAAGGGATTCTGTCGAAATAGGCGAGAACGAGGATTTGCCGGAGATTCTCGGGCATCTCGGCAATCACCTGCTCGACTCGCATGGCATTTTCGCCTTTCTCGAGCTTCTCCGAGGGGACCGTGTGGTCGGCGGTGATACTGTCGAGGACGTCATCGAACGATGAGTATTCCGAGTCCGCTATAGTCCCTATGGGAACGGCAGAAGTTCGCTGCCATCTTCGCAATGCGTCCTTGGCCTTGTTGGCGGCTATCGTGAAGAGCCACGGCCGCAGAGGTCGGCTGCTGTCAAAGCTGTCTCTGCTGACGAAAAGCTGCATGAAGGTTTCCTGAAAAACGTCCTCAATCATGTCCCTTCGGTTCAGGAAATGTCTCAGGAAAGCATACAGGCTGTTCTTGTAGCGATTCACGAGTTCCCTAAAGGCGCCCTCTTCACCTGCTTCGTAGCGGTCAAGAAGCTGCGCATCGTTCAGATGCCTCAGACGGCACTCTGTCCTTCCGCCTCGTAGAGGCTCTCTCAACTTGAGTGCAGTTGGTTCTCTCATCTTGGATTCTCCAGTAATCTTGAATTTCTTTTTTAATGTTAGCCTATTCTCGTTTTCTGTAAATCAGGCCAATATCTGTTTCTGGCATCCGTTAAAGCACCCTTCTTGGCATAGGGGCAATCCCCCATGAAATGCTCAGGAATCTGACCGGTTCGGGTGCGGGCTGCCGGATGGACTCGGTAATTCGGCGTTTCCAGAGGACTTGCGACAGGTGTGTGAAAGAGCAGGCCACTTACATAGCCGGTTGCAGAACAAGTACTATCCTGGTAATCTGATTGGGCGATATGTCTTGACGGAACGGTTGAATCGTGCTTACCGGGGCCCCCGATTCGGCAGTATTGATGCGGGCGGCAACCTGCCGGAAGGTTTGAGCGGCAGGCAGATCCGAGCCGCGATTGAATTCCAATGAAGGGCAATTCCGATGTCACCTAAGATTATTTCATTTCTTCTGCCATTCTTTATGGCAGTGACTCAAACCGTGTCGGGCATAGAGGCCCGGGGCAGGCGTATGGCAATTGTCCGGGACGGGCGGGCCTCGGCGGTGATAGTGGTGCAGAGCGGCGCCGAAGATTCCGGCGCAAGCATTAAGAGGCAGCGACAGCAGAGAAGGACGTCACGGCTCGGGCTCAGCGATCTGGCGGCGGCGGAGGTCCTGGCCGACTGGATCGAGAAAATCACCGAGGTCCGATTGGAGATCGTCGGCCGGGCTCCGGAGGGCCGGCCGGCCATCTTGGTGGGCGAGGCTGCAATCAAGGCCGGCCTGAATCTCAGTGACATAGACAGCCCCACAAAGGAGGGATTGCGCATCATCAGCGACGGGGCGGCTACGGTTCTCATTGGAGGACAGAATGCAACCTCGACTCTCAAGGCCGTATGCCGCTTCCTGGAGGAGCTGGGGTGCCGGTATTTCATGGACAACGAGCTGGGCGAGGTCTATCCGAGGAGCAAGACCGTGACCGCAGCCAAGCTCGACATAACGGAGAAGCCGAAGTTGAAAATGCGGAGTATCTGGGGGTCCCAGTGGACCGGCCAGAGCCTGTGGAAGGTCTGGAACGGGGCCGGGGGTGTCCACATGTCCACGGGACACTCGTGGGGCAGGTACGTGGACGAGAATCTGTTCGAGAGCCACCCGGAATATTTCGCTCTGCGCGACGGCCAGCGCCGAAAAGGCGGATGGTACTGCACGTCAAATGCGGAATTGAGGAAGATATTTGCCCGTGGGGTCATTTCAAGGGGAGGGGATAATCCGTCCGTATCCCCGCCGGACGGAACCGGCTACTGCCAGTGCGAAAGATGTCGCTCCCAGGATGACCCCAAGAGTATCGAGCCGTCATCGGGCAGGCCCAGTGTGACAAACCGATACGCGGACTTCCTCGACGAAGTGGCGAGAGAGGTGGCGAAGGTTACTCCGGAACGGCTCTTGAGTTTCTACTGCTATGCGGACTACACGCAGCCTCCGACCCTGAATCGTCGACTATCTCCGAACCTGGTGGCGTGGATTGCGCCGATCCGCTACTCTCGCTATCACCACATAGGCAGCCGCAACTCGCCCAGCCGGATGCAGCTTGCAGAGGTGATAGACGGCTGGGCGAAGGCCGCACGGCATATCGCATATCGAACCTACAACTACAATCTTGCCGAATGCCTCGTGCCGTTCTCAAAGCTGTCCGTCTGGAAGCACGATATTCCGTATCTCAGGAGCAAGGGCTGCATAGGCATCAACCTCGAGTCGCTGGCAAACTGGGAAATCTACGGCCCCCACCTGTACCAGAGTATTCGCCTGGCTTACAATCCGGATGAGGACAGCGACGCAATGATGGACGACTACTTTATGAAGTTCTACGGCCCCCAAGCCGGGCCCTTCATGAAGCAGTACTGGCTCGACATCGACAGGGCCTTCGCAGAGCTCAAATGCGAATCCGGCAGCTTCTTTGCGCTGCATCTGGTCTATACGCCGGAGCTTCTGGAGCACCTGGACGATTTGGTGAAGAAGGCGCGGTTCGTCTCGAGAGACAACGAGAAATATGCCGCCCGCGTGGCTCTAACGGCCGAAGGCCTGAAGAACGCGATGCAGTATATCGGGCTTCGCAGCGCGATGAACCAGGGTGATTTCACGAGTGCAAAAGAGATTTACGAGAAGTTGTACGCCAGTAACGAGGTCGAGATGCACAAGGGCTACGGCAACCACTACACGCTCAATTACCTCAAGCGTTTCGTAGGCGCGCACGTGACGGCCGGCGCCGCGGCGACAGCGGCGCCGAACAAGGTTCTGAAGGTGCTGCCGGACCGCATGAAGCTCATCCACGACTGCAGTGACACGGGCCTGCAAAAAGGCTATCACAAAATCGACTTCGATGACTCGAGCTGGACGGAGGTGGCCACGTACAGCAACACGCTCAACGCCCAGGGCTTGCCCGACGTCAAATGCATCATGTGGTACCGGACGTCGATGGACGTTCCGCCCGTACAGGGGCGGGCTGTCCTATTCTTCACAGAGGTTGACGGTCAGGCTGCGAGTGTATATGTCAATGGCCGCGAGGCAGCTTCGCTTGGCGGGCAAGCCCGTCGGAAGCCGTTTGACGTGGACATCACCGATTTTGCCAGGCCCGGCCGGAACGTTGTGGCCGTCAAGATCGATCATCGAAGGATTACGGAGCTTTTCCTCGGAGGGATAATCCGGCCGATACTGTTGATCGAAAAGCCGGCCGGCCGGGATTAGAGAATAGTGCAGGCTTGCGCCTACCCGTTGCAAGAAAGGTCGGGACCATGTACAGAGTAGCATCTTCCGTGTTGCACTTGAAGAAACCGCGCAGCACCGATTTGACGACTGAGCGGATCATGATGAAGCGACGAGAATTTCTGAAGGCGACTGCGAGCGCGGTGCTCGTGCCTCTAAGCGCATGGGCCCGCGAGGCGCCGCGTGATATGAAGGTCACGCGCATTGTCGGGTTCGATCTGGTCAGCATCCGGCCCAAGCTGGTCGGTAAGAACTCCCGGCTGGACGTTCACGGCCGAAAGGCCACCGACCGGATGGTCCGACTTTTCACGAATACGGGCATCGAAGGGGTCGGCAACTGCCGCACGGGGAAAAAGGAGCTCGCCCGGCTGCTGGGGAGGAATCCCTTCGACTTCTACCGGCCCGCCAGCCACAGTGTCACCGGGCCGCTCGGAACGGGAACTATGCCGCTCTGGGATTTGGTCGGAAAGATTCTG
>CP070678.1:262953-269296 GCA_020352515.1 Phycisphaerales bacterium
GCCGTCTCGAAGGGTGCTGTCATAGATCTTTATCTTTTCCATAGCCGTATTTCACTACTCACAATCACTACCGGAAGAACCGCCAAAAACACCGGCGGCCAATCATTCTATCGAGCCGACCGGCAGATGTAAAGGCCAAAAGCAGCCGCCCCTTAGAGCCGGGTCTTCGCCCGAAGGCTCCCGGAGTGTTTTGGTGACCGTGCCATCTCAGGCTGTGTCTGGCCCGAGTGGCAGGCGCGAAGGCATGACCTGGAGTGTGTTGTATATCGCCGGCTTTTAGGTTATAATCGTACCGGCCGCATGGCGCCGGCGTGTGCAGGCGTGCAGGCGCTTGTGGTTGGCAGTCTTTGGCCTGACTCTGCTGCGCTGCTCCTGTTAGGCAACGGGCGAGGCGAATGCGACACCGGCCGGGAAATCGGCGGAAAGAATGTCGCATTCCTGCAACGGTGCACGCAGCCGTGCGTTCCAAAGCGGCACAGTGCATACTATGATGTAGTTGGGTTTGCAGCAATTCGGGTGGATATGATATGGCTCGCCTGTTGACGTACAAATCACTGAGCGGTAATCCTCTTTTGGTCGCGGCGTTTGCGGCGCTTACGCTCGGATTGCTCAGGCCGGCGGCGGCCGCCGATCTCGAGGCTGCGCGCGAGCTATTCAAGACCGGGCAGTATGCCCGGTGCCTGGAGGCGGCCCAGAAGGCGATTGAAGAGAGGGCGTTCTTCGTGGAATGGCGGACGCTGCTGATTGAGTCGCGGATGGCGCTGGGTCAGTACGAGAAGGCGGCCGAGGATATGGACACGGCGCTGCCGTACTATTCGCTGAGCCTTCGCCTGATGGAGCTGGCTCACCGTGTTTATCAGCACAGCGGCCAGGGCGAGAAGGCGGCCGAAATGCCGGTGAGGGCCTACAGGCTGGCCACGGGCCGGCGGGTCGGGTACCTGGACGCCAGGGACCTGGTTGTGGTAGGCCAGTGCCTTCTGCTGCTGGATGGCGAGCCCCGGCTGATATTGGACGAGTTCTACAACCGGGCGATAGAGGCGGACCCGAACTGCCGGGAGGCGCACCTTGCAGCGGGCTCACTGGCAATCGCAAAGCAGGATTACGAACTGGCTGCGAATCATTATCGCAAGGCGCTGGAGCGATTCGGGGACGATCCCGACGCGCACTACGGGCTGGCCGAGGCTTTCTACAACAGCGACCGGAAGTCAATGATTCAGTCGCTGGATGCCGCGCTTCATGTGAATCCATTTCATGCCCGGTCGCTTCTTCTGCTGGCCGAGCACCATATTGATTGTGAGGCTCATGATTCGGCGGGCGGGCTGCTCGACCGCGTGGTTGCGGTGAATCCATGGCGGCCGGAGGCATGGGCGTACCGGGCGCTGCTGAGCCATCTGGCCAACGATCCGAACGCCGCTGACGGGCATCGGGCCAAGGCGCTGAAATTCTGGCCGACAAATCCGCAGGTGGACTATCTGATCGGCAGAAAGCTTTCGCAGAAGTATCGTTTTGCCGAGGGCGCCGAATATCAGCGGCGTGCTCTGAAATTCGACCCCAATCACCTGCCTGCGAAGATACAGCTTGCGGAGGACCTGCTTCGACTCGGCGACGAGAGGGGGGGCTGGGCCCTGGCCGATGAGGTCCACAGCGCCGATGCGTACAATGTCCAGGCGTACAATCTTGTGAACCTGCGTGACAACCTGTCGAAGTTCAGGACGCTGGAGACGGACGGGTTCATTGTCAAGATGGAGGAGCGAGAGGCGGCGGTTTACGGTGACAGGGTGGCCGGGCTGCTGCGGGAGGCCAGGAGCGCCCTATGCAAGAAGTACGGGTTGAAGCTTGGCGGCCCGGTGACGGTGGAGCTTTTTGACAACCAGCAGGATTTCGCGGTCCGGACGTTCGGGATGCCCGGGGGCGACGGCTTCCTTGCGGTCTGCTTCGGGAATGTAATAACGGCAAACAGTCCGAAAGCCCAGAGACCGTCCAACTGGCAGGCCATGCTGTGGCACGAGTTCTGTCACGTTGTGACTCTGAATCTGACGCGGAACAAGATGCCTCGATGGCTGAGCGAAGGAATCTCGGTTTACGAAGAATGGCAGCGGGACCCGACCTGGCGCAGGCGGATGGATCCCGAGTATCGCAAGATGGTTCTATCCGGCGAGCTGACGCCGGTGGGGAGCCTGAGCGGGGCATTTTTAAATCCGCCCACTCCGGCGCACCTGCAGTTCGCTTACTACGAATCGTCGCTGGTGGTCGAATTCCTCATCGAGAAGTTCGGCTTTGACAGTCTCAAGGCGATCCTTGGCGAGCTGGCGGAAGGCGAGCAAATCAACACCGCGATCTCGAGACACGCTGCTCCCATCGGCGAGATCGAGAAGAGCTTCGAGGAGTTTGCCCGCAAGCGTGCCGCGGACCTGGCGCCTGGTGTGGATTGGGAGCAGCCGGACAGGGATCAGCTCGATCCCGGTGACCCAAAGGCCGTTGCAAAGTGGCTGGCCGGCCACCCCAACAACTTCTGGGCGCTCAGGCTTCATGCAGGTAGTCTCCTGGCCGATCAGAAGTGGGAGCAGGCCACAAAACCGCTTGAGAAGCTGATATCCCTTTACCCTGAATACACGGGCGAGGGCAACGCCTACCGGCTGCTGGCCGAGGCATGCCGCAGGCTGGGCCGGGACGAGCAGGAGCGCGAGGCGCTCGAAAAGCTGGCGGCGATATCTTCCGAGGCGGCCTATACGTATGCGCGGCTGATGGAGATAGAAACGGAGCGGGAGAACTGGCGGGCGGTTCTTGAGAACGGCGAGAGATATCTGGCGGTTTATCCGCTGCAGGGCTCGTCGTACCTGCGGCTGGGGCGGGCCAACGAAGAGCTGGGGCGCGACGAGCAGGCGGTCGAATCATACCGGCGTCTGCTGCTGCTGGACCCGGCGGACCCGGTCGATGTGAACTACCGGCTTGCGCGGCTGTTGCGGCATCGCGAGCCGGGCGCGGCCAGGAAGCACATCCTGGATGCCCTGGCGGATGCGCCGCGCTTTCGCCAGGGGCACAGGTTGCTGTTGGAGATTGTTGAGGCAGCGTCTGGTCCGCCCGCCGGCTCAAATGATAAAGAACCTTCGTCGATGACTCAGGAGAATTCGCAATGACGAAATCCGGCCGGCTTATAGTACTGCTCGTCGCGGCTTTTATCGCGGGGACCCTGGCCCTGGCCCGATACTACGACCGGGCAGGTGTGCCGGAATGGCAGAACGACAAGGAATTCTCCGACGACGTCTTCACGTTCGTGCGGATTCGGTATTCCTCCGGATACGACCGCGGGTACGGGCGCGGGTACGGGCGGCGAGGCGGTCGCGGATTCGGCGGCGGCCGGTGGGCAACGGACTACCCCGACAGCGAGCTGAACTTCTCTTATCGCCTGCATCAGTTGACATCGATGGAGGTCGATCCCAACGGAGTCGTGCTCGAGCTGACGGACCCGGAGCTGTTCGACTACCCCTTCATTTACATCGTCGAGCCGGGCTACCTTGTCTTCAGCGAAGAGGAGGTCAAGGCGCTGCGGCGCTACCTTTTCAACGGCGGGTTCCTGATGGTCGATGATTTCTGGGGCGAGAGAGAGTGGTACAACTTCTACTACGAGATCAAGCGGGTCTTTCCAGACCGCGAGCCGGTAGAGCTTGAGCTGGATCATCGCATTTTTCACGCTGTTTTCGACCTGAAGGAAAGGCCGCAGATTCCGAGCATCGGGCACGCTCTCGGGGGCCGGCCCTACGGCATCACCTGGGAGCGCGAAGACGCGCAAGAGGTCCATTACAAAGCCATATATGACAACAAGGGCCGCATGATTGTCATTATCTGTCACAATACCGACCTGGGTGACGGCTGGGAGCGCGAGGGTGAAAACGAGTGGTACTTCCATGAGTTCTCCGAGAAGAAAGCGTACCCGCTCGGGATAAACATTGTGTTTTACGCGATGACGCACTGAAAGGATGGAGATTTTGGCTGACAAGGATTATGAATTCGAAAGGTGGGCGGTTGAGCAAATCAGCGGGGCGCGGCAGCGTATAGGGGCCGAGCTGTCGAAGGTTATCATAGGCCAGGAGGATGTCATAGAGCATCTTCTTATCGCCGTGCTCTCGGGGGGGCACTGTCTGGTTACGGGTGCGCCGGGACTGGCCAAAACGCTGCTGGTCAAATCGCTGGCCCAGTTGTTTAACCTGAAGTTCCAGCGGATACAGTTTACGCCCGATCTGATGCCCGCCGATATAACCGGCACGGAAATCCTGCAGCAGGTGGACCACGAGCGAAAGATGGTTTTTGTGAAAGGCCCCATCTTTGCGAACATGATTCTTGCGGACGAGATAAACCGCACTCCGCCGAAGACGCAGGCGGCGCTTTTGGAGGCGATGCAGGAGCTGCATGTCACGGCTGCCGGCGTGTGCTACCGGCTGAGCAGGCCCTTCTACGTCTTTGCGACGCAGAATCCGATTGAGATGGAAGGGACGTACCCGCTGCCGGAAGCGCAGCTCGACCGGTTCATGTTCAATGTGCTAATCGACTATTTGCCGGAAGATGACGAGGTGGCGGTGGTCCGCCAGACTACCGCCGAAGAGCCGGAGCCCATAGAACAGATGCTTTGCGGCGAGGACCTGCTGCGATTCCAGGAGGTGGTGCGGAAGGTTCCGATTGCCGAGGATGTCGTGCGCTATGCGGTTAGGGTCGCCGGCGCGTCTCGGCCGGGCGGCGCCAACCGGCTCGACTTTGTGAACGAGTGGGTCACGTGGGGTGCGGGGCTTCGGGCCTCGCAATACATGGTTCTTGGCGCGAAGGCGCGGGCGCTGCTTCACGGCAGGTCACACGCCGGATTCGAAGACGTCCGGGCGCTGGCGCCTCCGGTGCTCCGGCATCGCGTTCTGATCAATTACCGGGCGCAGGCCGAGGGTGTTGCGATAGACGATTTCGTTGCCCGCCTGCTCAAGTCGGTCAAGGAGAACCCCAAATGACTGAAAAGGCCGTTCCATCCGGCCGTACCGCCGGCGGGCCTGCAAAGGCGGGCATGATCGATCCTGTGGCGCTGATGAGGATCAAGTCGATGGAGCTGCGCGCCAAGGTCATTGTCGAGGGGTTCTGGAAGGGTATTCATCGAAGCCCGCATCACGGCTTTTCGGTTGAGTTCACGGAGTACCGGCAATACACGGCGGGCGACGACCCGCGGTGCATCGACTGGCGTCTCTACGCGAGAAGCGACCGGTTCTACATCAAGAAGTTCGAGGACGAGACGAACCTTCGCTGTCACCTGCTGATCGACCACAGCCGGTCGATGGGCTACGGCTCGCGGGGCTACAGCAAATCGGAGTATGCCGGAACGCTCGCGGCGACGCTCGGGTGTTTTCTGTTCGGGCAGGGGGACGCCGTCGGCCTTGCGACCTTCGACGACCGTATCAGGGAATACCTGCCGCCTCGGAACCGCCCGGGCTACCTGCGGCGTCTTATGCTCGCGCTGGAAGCTGTGCCGAAAGGCCGGGCCACCGAATTGGGGCCGCCGCTGCAGCGACTGGCCGAGATGCTGACGAAACGCGGGCTGATAGTGCTGATCTCCGACCTGCTTACGTCGATAGACCGGCTGGAGCTGCACTTCGGCTATCTCTGCGCCAGCGGCCACGACGTTGTCGTGTTCAACGTGCTCGACCCGGCGGAGCTGAGCTTCGAGCTGGACGCCCCGACGCTGCTTGAAGATGTCGAGACGGGGCGCAGCATGTACGTCGATCCGTCGGCCGCAGCAGCGGGATACAAACGCAGGCTCACAAAACATCTGGATGCGACGAAGAGCATCTGCGCCAAACTTGGCATCGACTACCACCTGTTCCCAACGGACAAGCCGTTTGACCTGGCCCTGCTGCAGTTTCTGCAGGACCGAATGCGCCGCAACAAATGGATGAAACACAAAGGTGTCCCAGCGGTCAGGAGTGAGCTATGAGCTTCCTGTATCCGTTATTGCTGGCCGGCGTCGCGGCAATCGGACTTCCGATTCTGGCGCACATGATACGCAGCAAGGCGCGCAAGCGTGTGGAGTTCAGCTCACTGATGTTCGTGCCCGTCACGCTGCCGCGGTTCAGCAAGCGCAGCCGCATCGAGCACGTGCTGCTTCTGATTCTGCGTTGTGCGGTTTTCTGCCTGCTGGCATTTGCCTTTTCGCGTCCATTTTTCAAGCAGGCGCCTACCGAGAATCCCACAGGTTTGGCGAAACGAACGGCGCTGCTGATCGACACAAGCGCATCGATGCGGCGCGCGGGATTGTGGGGCGGGGCTCTCGGCGAGGCGCGGTCGGTGCTGAAGGATGCCGGCCCGGCCGACC
>CP070678.1:269396-275458 GCA_020352515.1 Phycisphaerales bacterium
CCGCCTCCCCCCGAAACCGGCCCCAAAAACCACCCCAGCCCAACAAAATACTCAAAATATCCCCATCATCCGCGCGGTCAACCTCAACACCCTCCACCGCCATAAATCCCAAAAACCCGCGTATCCTGGCAATTCAACTGCTCCACTGCTCAACTCCTCCACTCTCTGGCCTTGCCCCACCTCCCTCGAATGTAATTGCCAGGGAAATTGCCACCCTGAACGCACCGCCCGGTCGTCAGGTAATCCTCGCAGGGTTGCTCCGTGCAAAACCCATACTGTTGCTCCGGGCCGCTGCCCGCGGGGCCGTACGTCGGCGGCGCCTGCGGAACGACAGGCGGTCAGGTGATTCCGATCTCTTCGTCGGCGAGATAGCACGGCGGCTCGTTCAGCCAGTTGTCGTCGGCGGGGTTGGAGCCGAGGAAGCGGTAGTTGCCCCTGCACAGATCAAAGAACCTGCACTTGAGGCAACGTGGGTCGGCGAAGGTGGATTTGTCGCGGAGCCGGGCGAGGACCGGGTTCGATGTGTCGGCCCAGATTTTCTTGAACGGCCGGTCGGTGATGTTGCCGAGGCAGTAGTTGCGCCAGAACTGGTCGGCGTAAACCGAGCCGTCCCAACCGACCGAGGCGATCTTTTCGCCGACCTTGTTTCCACCGCGGGCCAGCAGCAGCCGGCGGGCCTCGTCGAGGCCGGGCCGGTTCTCCTTTTGCATTCGGAGCAGCAGGTAGGGACCGTCGGCGTGGTTGCCGACGGTGAGGACCTCGTCGACCAGGTCTCTTTTTACGAACTCGTCGGTGCGGTCGAGGATGACATCGAGGACCTGACGTGTCTGCTCGGATGTCACGGTGAGGCCGGCCATGTCACTTGCCCTGCCCGAGCGCACGAGGTGGTACCAGCAGAGGCGTCGAATTCCGGCTTCTGCGGCAACGTCGAAGACGGCGGGGACGTGCGGGGCGTTTTGTTTGGTGATGGTGAATCTCAGGCCTGTTCTCAGGCCGGCGTCGCGGCAGTTCTGGAATCCCGCCAGGGCCGCCTTGAAGCAACCGTCGGATTGGCGGAAGCGGTCATGGAAGTCTTCCGGCCCGTCGATGGATATGCCGACGTACGCGAGGTCGAGCTCGGCCAGTTTACGTGCGGTCGCCAGGTCGATGAGCGTTCCGTTCGTGGAGATGACGGTGCGCAGGCCGATGCGTTTTGCCTCGACGAGCAGCTCGAACAGGTCGGGTCGAAGGAGGGGCTCTCCACCGCTGAAGAGTACGACGGGGCAGTCGGCGTCGGCGAGCTGTGCGAGCAGCTTCTTGCTCTGGTCGGTGTTGAGCAGCGGGTAACGGCGGCCGGCGTCCGAGGAGCTGTAGCAGTGGACGCAGCGGAGGTTACAGGCGGCGACGCAGTTGTACACGGCGACCGGGGCTCGTGCGGCCGAGGGGCCGTAGCGGAGGTCGTCGGACCGGCCGGCCAGCCCGCAATACAACTTCGAGATATTTATCATTAACAAGCTCCTTCAATTGCGTCGAGAAGACCGTCGATGGTGTGCTCGGCGGCGGTTAGGTCGACGCGAACGCCGAGACCTTCGAGGCAGTCGGTCGTCACGGGGCCGACGGAGGCCACCAGGGCCTTGGAGGCATTTACCGTTTCAGGTGAGATTTGTTCGAAGAATATGCGGGCGGACGACGGGCTGGCGAAGGTTAGCCAGTTGATTCGGCCGGTAGTGATTTGCTCGAATAGCGGGGCCGGGTCGGCGTTTGCCGGATCGGCGGTGTATATGGGGACATCGGCGACCTCGGCGGCGGCCTCCCTCAGAACATCGGGCAGATCGCTCGATGCGAGCCGAGAGCGAAGCAGCAGGATTCGCTTGTCTTGCAGATTCTCGCGTGCGATAAGCTGTGCAGCGAGCTGCCTGCCGGTAAAGACAGTTGGGACGAAGTCTGCTTTGATGCCGAAGTCGGCCAGATGTGCCGCGGTGCGGGAGCCTATGGCGGCGACTTTGGCGGAGGCAAAGGCGCGGGCGTCTTTGCCGAGGGCGTAGAGCGCGTCGAAGAATGTGGTGACACCGTTGACGCTGGTGAAGATTATCCAGTGGTATTTGGAGAATTGGGCGAGGGTCTTTATGAATTCGGCGGAGTCGGTGAGGGGTCTGATTTTTATGGTGGCAAACTCAACGGGGCTGCCTCCTCGCCGGATGATCTTTGCAGCGAAGGCGGCATTGCCGGGAACGTCACGGGTGACGAGGATGGTCTTGCCGAAGAGCGGCTTTCTCATGAACCAGTTGAGGGCGTTGTCGGCATCGGCGGCACGGCCTATGACGACGATTGCGGGCGGGCCGATTTTCTCGGCCTTGCATCTGTTATCGATATCACTGAGCGGAGCCATTGCGATTCTCTGGCCCGGGAAAGTTGCGCTTTGAATTACGGCGGCGGGGGTATCGGGCGTGAGGCCGTTTTGGATCAGCCGATCGGCGATTTCGGCCAGATTGGACATTCCCATGTAGAATACGAGCGTACCTGCGAAGTCGGCGAGGGCCTTCCAGTTGATTGCGGATTGCTCTTTTTCCTCGGCCTCATGGCCGGTAATGAAGGCGATCTGAGAGGCGTAGTCTCTGTCGGTGAGGATGATTCCGGCATAGGCGCCTGCGGCGACGGCGGCGGTGATTCCGGGGACTATTTCGAATTCTATCCCGTGCTCTTTGAGGACGGCAAGCTCCTCGCCGGCGCGTCCGAAGATGCAGGGGTCTCCACCTTTGAGGCGGACGACTATTCTTCCGGGCGCGGCTTTTTCGAGGAGAATCCTGTTGACGGCGTCCTGGGTGAAAGAGCCCGGACCGATGCGTTTGGGCACCGGAACGATCTCGGCATCGGGGCGGGCGAATTTCAGGAGGGCCGGGTTTGCGAGCTTGTCGGCGATGATGCAGTCTGCGGCGGCGATGGCGTTTGCGCCACGGACGGTAATCAGATCGGCCCTTCCGGGGCCGGCGCCGACGAGGTAAACGAAAGGCTTCTTGTTCTTGGATTCGGCGGACATATTTGGCCGCTCCATACAGGGCCAGCAAAAGTCGGCGGGCCGAGGCCCGGGCTACATTGTCTGTCTGTGCGATACGAGTCGCGGAGAAAACACTCCGAGCCCGGCGAATCGTGCGGCGATTCGGGGCTCCGGAGTATTTTAACTTAAATGCGCCAGGCTTCAAGGGGCGGTTTTGGGGAGAAGGCTACAGTGGAAACGGCAGGAGGCCATTATCGCAAAGTCGACGAAGCATAAAGGCGCAGAGGGCTAATCCCAGTCCAGGACGACACGAAACCCGCCGTCGTTGATGCGCTCGCCCGCGGGGGCGTAGGTACGATCTGCAACGCGGCAGGAGCGTGCATAGCCGCTCAAACGGCCCCCGCGAACGACACGACCCATACCGCTGGGGGGACCTGTCGGATTCACGTCGGGATTGGGCCTGGAGGCATAGTAGCCGGCGTCATACCAATCGTTACACCATTCAAGGACATTACCCGCCATATCGTACAGGCCGTAACCGTTAGGTGGGAAACTACCCACAGGCGATGTATAGGGATATATGCCGTCATTCCATGTGGGATGATAACCTCTTGTTGGGCTGACGTCGTAAGAGAAATGATTCCAACTGTAGTAATTCGCCTGGCTGTGAGAGATGGTATCGCCCCAGGGAAAACGCCTGTCAAAAAGACCGCCTCGGGCGGTGTATTCCCACTCGGCCTCGGTTGGAAGGCGATAACCCTTCTTGGAGAAGTCGCACTTCCATGTCGAGAGGTTATAGCACTGCTCCTTTCCTTCTTGCTGACTGCGCCAGTTGCAGTAGGCAACAGCGCCGTACCAGCTCACGCGAACCATAGGGTCATTGGACATATCGCGGCCGGATTTCGTCCGCACGCTGAAGACGCCGCCAGCGTAGTCTATCTGGCTATTGGTATGGGACGTCGAGGTACTACAATAAGGTCGGCTCGGTCCAATGTAGTCCCTATACACCATGCCGTCTGTGACTCTAATCAGGCCCTGGGCGTTCGCCGAGTTTAGATAATCGGAGTACTGCCCGTTCGTTATCTCATACTTGCCCATATAGAACATATCCAGTTGGACCCAGTGAACGGGTATTTCATCCGAATCCGGATCAGGGAAGCGCCCATCGGGAACGTGGCGCCGGGGATGAGGACCATATCATCAGGCACATTTGGGTCGGTCCAGAGCCAGTTGTCGGCGAATACGGCGAAGTCCTTCCAATCGACGCGCCGGTCGTTGTTGATATCAGCGGGATTGGACGCCTGAACGAGCCTGCAACAAATCAGGCTCACCAGAATTGCAGTAGCAAATCCAGGTTTCATTTTGTTTCTCCTCTCAAAGACGGCCATACTTCAAGCCTTGCCGTAAGGCGAAAGGACGGCCCGCCCAAAATACGAACAAAACGACCCGTACGGTAACTGCTTGTCTAAGCATTTCTCACTTGCTGAGAACTGCCTTATTGTACTCTACTTTTTGCTGCCATGCAAGTACAAGCATGGACACTCGCGACAGAATCCGGCAAGACCTCGGGCATTGAGCAAAGCGGAAATAGAGCGAATCGGCGGGCTGTGGTGCGCTATCGGCCGCCTCAAAAGGCGCAGATCGCTGTAATAGAGAACCTGCCGCCCGACTCTCTCACAAGTACATCAAGTAGACGCATACCAAGAGCGGACGTTCTACTTCGATCGCGCGCACTTCGATATGGATGGGGATTTGGAGATTCTCATGAAGCAGGTTAAATCCTGCCGGAAGAGGAGGTTGAAGTGGCGTGTCGAGGCGGCTTAATTATCAGACTTGATTCACAGCCCATTTTTAACGGTTCGTGAACGGATTGGAGTCCTCATTTTTCTTCTTCGATTCCTTGTTTTCGCCTCCATCGCCGATTCAGCAAGTAGGCTATCCCGATGACCAGCGCCATCCCGGGCAAAAAGCCGATCAGGTACTCGGCTACATCGACGACGGAGTGTATTTGGCCGATGAGGAAGAACACGGTGAAATTGACGATGAATACAAGGATGAAGATGGTCAACCAAAACCTGTTGAAACCGTCGCCAAGGACGCCTTTGCGTGCCTGTGCGATGAACCCGTACAAGATGCCGATGAGGAAGATGGCGTAAATATCCCAGCAATCCCGGATGTGCTGCTTGAGAATCAGCGTCCGATAGCAAAGGGAAATCGACATCAATAAGAACCAGACACAAGATACTCTGGCTGCAACACGGTTGACAGTGGCCTCAATGCGTTCATCGATCTTCATGTTCGGATTCCTCCCAGAATAGGTCGTTGAGGGTTTTGCCGAGGGCCTTGGCGATGGCGATGCATAGATACAACGTGGGATTGTACCCGCCGCTTTCGATCAGGCCGATCGTCTGGCGTGTGACGCCTGCTTTTTCCGCTAGTTCAGCCTGCGTGAGGTTACGCTCAACTCGGGCCAGCTTTAACTTGATTCTCGGATTCACCTTGACTCCTTGTGACATTTTTATATTGCATAAAGTAATACATGACTTGCATAAAGTAATATATAGCTGTCTCCATGTCAAGTATATTTTGCAAATAAAATTCTTTTTCATTTCACCTCGATGACTGGTCCTGCCCCCGGCTCCTGGCTTAGCAGGGGCAGCTTCAGCGGGAAAGACGGCGTCGCGTCCGGAACGGGGAAATACTTCGAGAGGGCCGGAAAATCGATAGGTTTTGAGTTGACAAATGTGCTGTCAGCGAGTACAATAAGTGTTTCAATAGGTGGTGAGGCAAAACTCTGGCGTCTTGGCTATTGTCGCCACATTATCTGAAGAACCTGTGGTTCAGGGCTTTTTTGAGGAGGAGTATGATGAAGAGAAACAGGTCGATTCCCGCATCTTGGATGTGTTGTTTTTTTGCTGCTTGGCTCGTTTTTGCTTACGCTCCCCGCGCATTCGGCTCACCGAGCTACTACACGGATTTGGCGTCCTTTGATGCAGCTACTCAAACGTCGCTCGTTGAGGACTTCGAGCTGGTGAGTCCGAAGAACACACCCCTGCCCACATTGACAACCAACGGGATCACGTTTGTC
>CP070678.1:275558-280105 GCA_020352515.1 Phycisphaerales bacterium
ATTCTCGATGCGTGGCAGGATATGGTCGGCAAGTTCGTTAAGGTTATCCCGATAGACTATCGCAAGGCGCTTGACAAGATGCGGGCGGCCGAACGCCGCGACACCGAAACGACTCCGGCGACCGAGGAGGTGTTCCGTGGTCGAGCCTAAAGGCTTTCTCAAGCACAAACGTCAGCCCGTCGGCCACAGGCCCGTCGCCGAGAGAATCGCCGATTTCAGAGAGGTTGACCTTCCGCTCACGCCGGACGAAATCCGCGTGCAGGCCGCACGCTGTATGAACTGCGGGATTCCGTTCTGCCACGGGACGGGCTGCCCGCTGGGCAACTCCATACCCGACTTCAACGAGCTGGTGTACAAGGGCCGATGGCGCCAGGCCTGCGACTACCTGCACTGGACCAACAATTTTCCCGAAATCACCGGGCGGGTCTGTCCGGCTCCGTGTGAGACGGCGTGCACGCTGGCGATAAACGACGAGCCGGTGCTCATAAAGCACATCGAGCAGCGGATTGTCGAACGCGGTTTCGAGCAGGGCTGGATCAAACCGCTGCCGGCCGAAAGGAGCAGCGGCAAACGCGTCGCCGTGATAGGCTCGGGCCCCGCGGGCCTGGCCGCCGCCCAGCAGCTTGCCAGGGCCGGACACAGCGTGGTCGTCTTCGAGAAGGACGAGAGGGTCGGCGGAATGCTTCGCTACGGCATCCCCGACTTCAAGCTCGAAAAGAGCGTCATCGACCGCAGGCTCGAGCAGATGACGGCCGAGGGGGTCGAGTTCCAGACCGGCGTGAACGTCGGCGTCGATATCTCGGCACACTATCTGGAGAAGATGTTCGACTGCACGTGCCTGACGATGGGGGCGCGCCGGCCAAGGGACCTGCCCGTCTTGGGGCGGGACTACGAGAACATACTATTTGCAATGGATTACCTTACCGCCCAGAACAAAGCCCTCACCGGCGAATCGGCCGACGAGTCGCGCCCGGTCAACGCAAAAGACAAGGTTGTTGTCGTGATAGGCGGGGGCGATACCGGCAGCGACTGCGTCGGAACCGCCCGCCGGCAGGGCGCCCGACAGATTTACCAGTTCGAGATCCTTCCCGAGCCCCCCGAGACGCGCCCGCCGGACACGCCCTGGCCGATGTGGCCAAGAATCATGCGGACCTCCTCATCCCACGAAGAGGGCTGTGTGCGAAAATGGTCTGTGATGACCAAGAAGTTCACCGGCTACGAGACACGCGTCGGCGGTCTGGACGCCTGCGAGGTCGAGTGGGTACAAAAGGACGGCCGGTGGAAGATCAACGAGTTGCCGGGCACGGAATTCACGGTAAAAGCCGACCTGGTCATCCTGGCGATGGGGTTCCTTCACGTCAGCCACGAGGGCCTGGTCAAGGACCTCGGCTTGAAACGGGACCGCAAAGGCAATATCGCGGTCAACGACTACCAGACGAGCGAGCCGTGGGTGTTTGCGGCCGGTGACACCGTCAACGGCGCGTCGCTGGTGGTCACCGCCATAGACAGTGGCAGAAAAGCGGCCGCGGCGATTGACCGTCGGCTGCGAGAGAGACAATAGAGGCCCATCCGGGCGCCGCACACGGGTTGTGCGTGCGGCCCGGCGATGGAGCGGCGATGCCGAAACGCAGGGACATCAAAAAGATACTGATAATAGGCTCGGGCCCGATCGTGATAGGCCAGGGCTGCGAGTTCGACTACTCCGGCGCGCAGGCCTGCAAGGTGCTGAAGAAAGAGGGCTACAAGGTCATACTGGTCAACAGCAACCCGGCTACCATAATGACCGACCCTGAGCTGGCCGACAGGACCTACATCGAGCCCATCACACCACAGATAGTCGAGAAGATAATACGCAGGGAAAGGCCGGACAGCCTGCTGCCCACGCTCGGCGGCCAGACGGGACTCAATACGGCGGTGGCGCTCGCGGAAAAAGGCATGCTCAAAAGGCACCGCGTCCGCCTGCTCGGCGCCAACCTCAAGACAATCAAGAAGGCCGAGGAAAGAGATCTGTTCAAGAAGACCGTCACCGACTGCGGGCTCGAAGTGCCTAAGAGCGGATACGCCCGCTCCTGGAATCAGGCAAAACAGATAGTCGAGCAGATCGGCTTTCCCGCCATCATACGGCCCTCCTTCACGCTCGGCGGCACCGGGGGAAACGTCGCATATAACGCCGAAGAGTACGAGAAATATATCCACTGGGCCCTGAGCCTGAGTCCTTCGAACGAGGTCCTCGTGGAGCAGTCGGTCATAGGCTGGAAGGAGTACGAGCTGGAGGTAATGCGGGACCGGAAGGACAACGTCGTGATCGTCTGCTCGATAGAGAACCTCGACCCCATGGGTATTCACACGGGTGACAGCATCACCGTGGCGCCCGCGCAGACCCTGACGGACAAGGAGTACCAGTTGATGCGCGACGCGGCGCTGCGGATAATAAGGGCCATCGGCGTCGAGACGGGCGGCTCCAACATCCAGTTCGCCGTCAACCCGGAGAACGGCAGGCTCAATGTCATTGAGATGAATCCTCGTGTCTCTCGAAGCTCGGCGCTGGCCTCCAAGGCGACCGGTTTTCCCATCGCCAAGATAGCGTCGCTTCTGGCGGTGGGATATACACTGGACGAGATTCCGAACGACATAACGAAGAAGACGCCGGCCTGTTTCGAGCCGACCATCGACTACTGCGTTGTCAAATGGCCGCGATTCACTTTCGAGAAGTTTCCCAAGACAAATCCCGAGCTGACCGTTCAGATGAAATCGGTGGGCGAGGCAATGGCCATCGGCAGGACTTTCAAAGAGGCCCTGCAGAAGGCCATCCGGTCACTCGAGATCGACCGCCACTCGCTCAGCGCCCGCCACATACCGGCCGGCACGTCACCTGGACAGCTAAAACACAAGCTCCGAACCAACTGCTGGGACAAGATATGGTACGTCGCCGAGGCTATAAGAAGAGAAATGGCAACCGGTGACATTTTCGAACTGACGCGTATCGACCCGTGGTACATCGAGAACATAGCAGACATCGTCAGGCTGGAGGAGAAGGTCAGGGGCAGGGACTATCGGAAGATCGGCCGGGCCCAGATGCGAAGACTCAAAGAGTACGGCTTCAGTGACAAGTATCTTGCCGGTATTCTGGACACTACGGAGCAGGACTTCCGCAGTCGCCGCCGGTCGCTCGGCGTCGAGACCGTGTACAAGACCGTCGATACCTGCGGCGCCGAGTTCGAGGCGTCGACGCCGTATCTATATTCGACGTTCGAAAACGAGTGCGAGGCGAACCCCACCGGCAACAAAAAGGTCATCATCCTCGGCGGCGGCCCGAATCGAATCGGGCAGGGCATCGAGTTCGACTACTGCTGCGTTCACGCCGCCTTCGCGCTTCGCGAAATCGGGATCGAGTCTATCATCGTCAACTGCAACCCGGAAACGGTCAGCACCGACTACGACACGTCGGACCGGCTTTACTTCGAGCCGCTCACGTTCGAGGACGTGATGTCGATTGTGGAGAAGGAGAAGCCCGATGGTGTGATTGTGCAGTTCGGGGGCCAGACTCCGCTGAAGCTCGCCGTGCCGCTCGAAAGGGCCGGGGTAAAGATAATCGGGACCTCGCCCGACAGCATCGACCGGGCCGAGAATCGCAAGAGATTCAGCCGGGTCGTCGAAAAGCTCAAGCTCCGTCAGCCGTTCAGCGGCACCGCCGCGACCTACGAACAGACGCTGAAAATCGCGGGCAGGCTCGGCTATCCGCTGCTCGTCCGGCCGTCGTTCGTCCTGGGCGGAAGGGCCATGGAAATCGTCCACGACCGGGATTTGCTCCAAGCCTGCGTCCGCAACGCCATCGAGGCCTCCGGCGAGCACCCCATACTTATCGACAAGTTCCTCGACGACGCAACCGAGCTGGATGTCGATGCAATCTGCGACGGCAGACGCGTTGTCATCGGCGGAATCATGGAGCATATCGAACAGGCCGGCGTCCACTCCGGGGACAGCGCCTGCTCGCTACCGCCCGTTTCGATCAATGAAAAAATCCTTGCCGAAATCAGGAGGCAGACGGAACTGCTGGCGCTAGAGCTGAAGGTCCGGGGCCTGATGAACATCCAGTTCGCCGTCAAGGACGATCTTGTGTACATACTTGAGGTCAATCCGCGGGCGTCGCGGACCGTTCCGTTTGTCAGCAAGTCCATCGGCGTTCCGCTGGCAAAGCTCGCGGCCAAAGTGATGACGGGGATGACGCTCGAGGAGCTGGGTTTCACCGAGCAGGTCCACCCGCGCCATTTCGCCGTAAAAGAGGCGGTCTTCCCCTTCCTGAAGTTTCCGGGCACCGATACGATACTCGGCCCGGAGATGCTCTCGACGGGCGAGGTTATGGGGATAAGCGACGACTTCGGCACGGCGTTCGCGAAATCTCAGATCGCGGCGGGCAACAGCCTGCCGACGGCCGGCAACGTATTCTTCAGCGTCCGTGACGCCGACAAACCCCGCGCGGTCGAGCTTGCCCGGAAACTCCACGAGATGGACTTCAAAATCATAGCGACAAAGGGCACATGCATCGC
>CP070678.1:280205-284057 GCA_020352515.1 Phycisphaerales bacterium
GGCATGAAATTCGGCTCGACCGGCAACCAGCCGCTCACCTGGGCGATGAACACTTTCATGCCCGCCCTTGTCGCCCGCCATTACAGGCACGCAAGAATCGTCGCCTTCTCCACCGGCAACGTTTATCCTCTGGTCGATGCCGGCGGCCCCGGAGCCAACGAGCAGACCGCCCCCGAGCCGATAGGCGAATATGCACAATCCTGCCTGGGCCGGGAGCGAATGTTCGAGTACTTCTCTCACGTCAACGCCACGCCCACAACCATAATCAGGCTCAACTATGCCAACGAGCCCCGGTACGGACTCATCGTCGACCTGACCCTGAAGATTCTCAACGACGAGCCCGTGAACTTGACCATGGGCGCGGTCAACCTGATATGGCAACGAGACGCCAACGATTACATCATTCGCTCCATGACTCTGGCCGCATCGCCGCCGGCCGTTCTGAACGTCACGGGGCCGGATGTCGTCCCCGTCCGCACGCTCACCGAGATGATTGCGAAAGAGGCCGGCAAAGAGCCGCAATTCCTGTCCCGCCCCGCCGGCGCCGCCCTGCTTTCGGACGCATCCCGCTGCATGGGCCTTTTCGGCCGCCCCCGCATGCCCCTCGAACAGATGGTCTCGATGATCGTCAAGTGGGTCGCCGCCGGCAAGAAGATACTTAACAAGCCCACGAAATACGACATACGCAACGGCAAGTTCTAAATGGAGCACCTGCACAATGGATCCGTCTATCACCGACAAGCTTCGTTCCGGGTGTGTCATCCCCGCACATCCGCTCGCCATCGACGAGGACGGCCGCATCGACGAACGCCATCAGAAGGCGCTTACGCGCTACTACCTTGCCGCCGGCGCAGGAGGCCTGGCCGTGGGGGTCCATACGACCCAGTTTGCCATTCACGATGCGAAGGTCGGCCTGTACAGGCCTGTTCTGGAGCTGGCGGCCGAGACGGCGCGCCAATTCGCCGCCGGCCGAGAGGGCCACACGCCCATAATGATCGCCGGCATAGTTGGTGACACCAAGCAGGCCGCAGCCGAAGCCGGCATGGCTCGCGAGATGGGCTATCACATCGGCCTGCTGTCGCTGACCGCTCTGCGCGGCGAATCGACCGACCGTCTCATAGAGCACTGCCGCCGCATCGCCGAGGTTATCCCGATTATGGGTTTCTACCTCCAGCAGAAGATAAGCCGGATGACCCTGTCCGCCGACTTCTGGAGCAGGTTCGTCGGGATACCCAACGTCGCGGCCGTAAAAATAGCGCCTTTCAACAGGTACCAAACGCTCGATGTCCTCGAAGCGGTCGCTCGCTCCGGAAGACCCCACCAGATAGCCCTATACACCGGAAACGACGACAACATCCTCATCGACCTGCTTACCCGCTGGGAGTTCATTGTCAACGGCCGCCCCGTTTCGCTCCGTATCGCAGGAGGCCTGCTCGGCCAGTGGGCCTGCTGGACCAGAGAGGCCGTCAAGAACCTTGCGCGAATCAACAAAATTCGCCCGGCCGCTCTGCCTATCCCGCCGGAGATGTTGACCCTTGCCGGCCAAATGACCCTCGCAAACAGGGCCATCTTCGACGCCGACAACGACTTCGCCGGATGCATCCCCGGAATATCCTACGTGCTGAAACGCCAGGGCCTGATGAGCCACACGGCCACGCTCGACCCAAACGAAAGGCTCTCACCAGGACAGGCCGAGAAGATCGAGGGCATAATACGCAGTTACCCGCATCTGACGGACAACGATTTCGTCGCAGAGAACCTCGACAAATGGCTCTCCTTCTAAGAGCCACGCATAATCAGAATATCGCTGGCGGTTCGAACTGGAGTTGATTACACTGTCGGTTGTTTTACGGACTCAGGTCCTGCGCTTTTCCGGCAGGCCGCTTTCGGGAGGTGGAAAATGGTCCCACAGGCTGCGAGAACTTCGAAATCAGCAACCACACGCTCAATGTCACCCCTTCTCGCCGTGGTCGTGCGCCTCGCCATGGTTGCCCTGCTATTTCTGTGCGCAAGCACAATCTGCCCAGCCGCCCAAAAGCCGCCGGACACAAGCCGTGGCGACCGGATGCTCGCCGAATACTTCCGCGCCGAGACCGCAAAGCTCGCCGATAAGTGCATGGCCCACGTCCAAAACCTCGCCGACTGGAAGGCCGCGCGGGAAATCTACCGAAAGCAGCTTCTGGAAATGCTCGGCCTTGATCCTCTGCCGGAGAAAACCGATCTCAAAGCCGTCGTGACCGGCAAGGTTGAGCAGGAGGAATTCTACGTCGAAAAGGTGCACTTTCAATCCCGACCCGGCCTCTATGTCACGGGAGTTCTCTACCTGCCCAAAACCACCGACAAGCCCGTCCCCGCAATCCTCTACGTCTGCGGCCACGGGGGCGTCAAGAAGAACGGCATCAGCTACGGCAACAAGGTCTCCTACCAGCACCACGGCGCCTGGTTCGCGCGGCACGGCTACGTCTGCCTGGCAATCGACTCGCTCCAGCTTGGCGAAATCGAAAGCATTCATCACGGCACGTACCGGTACAAGATGTGGTGGTGGAACAGCCGGGGCTACAGTCCCGCCGGCGTCGAGGCCTGGAACTGCATCCGGGCACTCGATTATCTCCAGAGCCGCCCGGAAGTGGACGGCGACCGCATCGGTGTCACCGGGCGCTCCGGGGGCGGTGCGTATAGCTGGTGGATCGCTGCAATCGATGAACGCATAAAAGCCGCCGTGCCGGTGGCCGGAATCACGGACCTTCAGAACCACGTCGTCGACGGATGCGTCGAGGGGCACTGCGACTGCATGTACATAGTCAACACCTACCGCTGGGACTACCCGCTCGTGGCGGCGCTCGTGGCGCCGCGGCCGCTTCTGATATCCAACAGCGACAAGGACAGAATCTTCCCCCTGGACGGCGTCATTCGAACCCATGAGAAAGTACGCAAAATCTACGGCCTCTACGGCGCGCAAAAGAACCTCGGCCTGCAAATCACCGAGGGCCCGCACAAGGACACGCAGGAGCTCCGCATCCACGCCTTCGTCTGGTTCAACCGCTTCCTCAAGGAGCAGAATCCCCTGATCGACAAGCCGGCCGTTCGCTTCTTCGAGCCCGAACAACTGAAGGTCTTCGACACGCTGCCGGCCGACCAGATAAACACCAAGATACACGAATCCTTCGTCCCGAAGGCCCCGCCGACGCCCGTCCCACAGTCGGACCGGCAATGGGAGCAACAGCGCAACGCCTGGATGACCGCCCTTCAGGAAAAAGTCTTCCGCGGCTGGCCAACGCAAACCGAGGCCGGTTCTCTCCATGTCGAGCGTGCTTTCTCGGTAGAGCGCCGCGGCATCCGCCTCAGCGCGTATGATTTCACCAGCCAGCCGCACGTGCGCTTGCGGCTGTACACGGCTCACCGCGCAGGCCTGCAGAAGCCCGAGAGTGTCACGCTCAAAGTCCTCGACCAGCAGCAGTGGCGCCAATGGCTCGGCGCCATGCGTACAGGCTTTGCCGAAGAGCTGAGCGACCAGGCCCCTGCGGATCCCAATCAGAGCGCCTTCGAACAAATCGCCCGAAGCTTTGCAAACGGCAAAAAGTTCACCGCGTACCTTGCCCCTCGCGGTATAGGACCGACGGCATGGGACCCTTCTGAAAAAAAGCAGACCCAAATCCGCCGGCGGTTTATGCTCCTGGGCCAGACGTTGGACGGCATGAGGGTCTGGGATGTGCGCCGTGCGATTCAAACCCTGCGCTCCATCGAGCCAACCAGGACGGCGTCCCTGGCGCTCGAGGGCCGACGGGCAATGGCCGGCATAGTCCTCTACGCCTCGCTGTTCGAGCCCCATATCAGCAGGCTCGACCTTGTGGA
>CP070678.1:284157-287409 GCA_020352515.1 Phycisphaerales bacterium
CGGAGGCGTCGTGGGAGCCGGTGACGGGGGCCTATTGCAGTGACGAGCGGGTGTATGTCGAGCGTTTCGGCAGGCGCTTTCTGACCGTATTCAACGACAGTCCGGAGCGGCGCACCGTGACAATAACTCTGGAGAGCGGGGTGCCAGGCAAAAGCAAAGAGTTGGTTGGCGGGCGCCGGATCGCCTGGCGCAATCGGCAGGCTACGTTAACCATTGATGCCGAGGATGTGGCGGTTATCGAGATAGAATCGGCGAGCCGTTGAGACAGGCGCGCCCGGCACGGGAGAAAAGAGGCAGGTTATGGAGAAACGCATTTACGGGGGCATATTGCTTTTGCTGCTGGTTGCAGGTATCGCCTCGGCGCAGGATGTCCGGATGGAGCCGTTCACAATCGATTGGCGGGACGGCTCGGGCTCTCTGGTCGATCTTTCTTTTCTGCTGGACGCCCCGGCCGGCAGGGACGGATTCGTCCGCGTCAGGGACGGCCGCCTGGTCAGGCCGGACGGGGGACGTTTTAGAATCTGGGGCGTCAATGTCACTGCCGCAGCCTGCTTCCCGTCGAAGGCGGATGCTCCGGCCGTCGCAGCGCATCTGGCGCGATTCGGAATCAACTGCGTCCGCTTTCACTTCCTCGATTCGAACTGGTCGCGCAGCCTCTTTGCCAGAGGACGTGACGACACACGCGAGCTGGATGCGGCATCGCTCGACCGCCTGGATTACTTCATCGCGGAGCTAAAGAAACGCGGCATCTACAGCAATATCAACCTCAACGTCGGGCGGGTATATCGCAAGGGCGACGGTGTAAAGGACCACGAGTACATCGGTTTTGGCAAGGCGCTCAACTATTTCGACGAGCGGATCATGATGCTCCACAAGGAATATGCCCAACAACTGCTCACACACAAGAACCCGTACACGGGGTCGGAGTATAGAAGCGAGCCGGCCGTGGCGATAGTGGAGCTGGTCAACGAGAACTCGATAGTCGAATCATGGTTTGCCGACAGGCTGCTCGGCAAGAACACCAAGAAGAACCCGGGAACCTGGACGGACATCACGGCATGGTATGCCGGGCGGCTCACGGAGAAGTATAATTCGTGGCTGAAGAAGCGCCTCTTGGGCGACGAGCTGGAGCGGTTCAGGGAAACGGCCGGGGCCGGGCCGGGCGAGCCGGTTCCGAGATTGACCGCCAAAGAGTTCGGCCGTGCGCATGAGAAGAGATTCCATACCGAGGCCGCCTTCTACATGGAGCTGGAGGGCAATTACTTCCGGGAGATGTACCGCTATCTGAAAGAGGATATAGGCGTTAGGGCCCTGGTGGCGGGCACCAGCGACCACAACCACTACAAGAGCGGCTATCCGCTGCTTGTCAGCACTTCGCGACTCGACGTGGTGGATGGTCACGTATACTGGCAGCATCCGAGCTACTTTACCGATGGCAAGACCGGGCGCCGCAGCTTCTCAATCAGGAACACGCCCATGGTGAACGACCCGTTCAATTCGACCGTGGTTCAGCTTTCCCGCTCGGCTGTGGCGGGCAAGCCATACACGGTTTCGGAGACAAACCATCCGTTCCCCAGCGAATATGCCTGCGAGGGCATTGGGATTCTGGCGGCCTACTCATCGTTCCATGACTGGGACGGCATCTTCTTCTACACGTTCGAGCACAAGGACCCAGGCGGGTGGGTCAAGAAGATGCCGGGGCACTTCGATATCTGTCCGGACCCCGTGAGGATGACGAACCTTGCGGCGTGCGCGGTAATGTTTCTGCGGGCCGACGTTCGAGCGGCCGTCGAGACGGTCGCCCGCTCGTATACGATCAAGCAGATATACGAGAGTATACGAATGCCGTCGTCCGAGCGTCCGTACTTCACACCCGGATTCTCGCCGGCGCTGCCGCTTGTGCACACAACCCGGATCGCCTCATTCAGCGGCGAGTCCGGGCCGTATGAGCGGGCAGCCGAGGAGAGTCCCGTCGTCTGCGATACAAAGGAGCTTTCGTGGTGCCATGGGCCGAAGGGCAGGGGCCTGGTGACAATTGAGACCGAGAGGTCGCAGGCCCTGATCGGGTTTGTCAGGGACAACCAGCGGAGTCTGGAGAACGTCTCTGCGGAAGTTGAGAACGAATTCTGCTCGGTTATACTGACGTCTCTGGATGGCAGGGCGATATCCGCATCCGGCCGGCTGCTTCTTGCCGCCACCGCCCGCTCGGCAAATACGGGCATGAAGTGGAACGACAAGAGGACTTCTCTGGTGGATTGGGGCTCGGAGCCGAGCCTGATTGAGCCGGTCCGGGGTTTGGTGACATTGCGAAACCTGGAGCCGGCAAAGAATATCGACGTGGTCGCCCTGAACGGCACCGGCAAGCCGCTCGAAGAGCCGGTCGATCTCCAGAAAGGCCTCGGCGGCTGGCGCATACGTATTGGCGAGCCTCCGACAACGTGGTATTTGATCCGGGTCGAAAGGTAGCGTGGAGCGGCGCCGGTATGATTGGCGGTCGATCTAAAGCATATTTAGGGAAAGGATAGAGGCTATGAAACGAGCATTCATATCGATTATCGCGACACTGTGCACTGTTGTCACTGCCTGCCCGGCGGGCGAACAGGCCGGCAGGAGCCTGGACATCTACTTTCTGGACATGGTGGGCGGGGGCTCGACTCTGATTGTGACGCCCCTGGGCGAATCGGTTCTCATCGACACCGGCTCGCTCGAGCCGAAGCATCGGGATGCCGACCGAATCATCCAGGCCTGCCGCTACGCCGGGCTCAAACAGATCGACTATCTGATAACCACGCATTTCGACGTCGATCACTACGGGGCCATCCTGGAGGTCTCCGAGAGGATTCCGGTCAAGTGCTTCATGGACAAAGGCGCGCCGCCTCCGAAACAGCAGAGGGCCCGGCAGTCGTTCAACAAGCTTTACCCGCTGTACGAGAAGGCCACGGGGGGAAAAGTGACGGCCCTTCGGGCGGGAGACAACGTTCCGTTGAAAAACGATCCGGCCGGAAAGGTCCCGCGGATAAAGCTGCATTGCGTGGCATCCGAGAAGAAAATCGAAGGCTTCGACGGCGATATCGACGCGCCAGTAGAAGGGTTCGTCATAAGAGCTCCCGATAACGCGGATAACGCCCGCAGCATAGCGCTGGTGCTGAGCTACGGAGGATTCAGGTTCTTCGCCGGGGGCGACATTACCTGGAACGTGGAGCACCACCTGGGCCATCCGGTAAACCGCGTGGGAATGGTGGACCTGTACCA
>CP070678.1:287509-290449 GCA_020352515.1 Phycisphaerales bacterium
CAAGCCAGAGGCGGGCTACGACTATTGCGGCCCTTTCAAAAAGCCGATTCCCACAAATGTGGACGGCATTCGAATCGGCGAATTGCTGCCGCTGCTGGCAAAGCAGGCCGACAAGTAGTCTATCATCCGCAGTATGACACACGGTATCAACTCGCATGAAACGGCGTCTTACATAGTGCAGACGGGGCGCGAGCCCGGCCGGCTGGTCTATCCCTGTGTCGGGGCCGTCGTGTCCCTGTTCAAGGGATATGACCATGGTTATAAAGGGCTCATCCCGCCCTATATTGTGCTGACCCAGCCTCAAGGCCGTTTTTCCGAAGCAGGTTTTCTGGGGCAGCGATACAAACCGTTCGCCACCGGCGGCGACCCCAACCAATCCATCTTCGCAGTGGAAGGGATTGTCGCAAGAGGCATCTCCGACAGTCGCCAGCGCAGCCGTCGCAAGTTGCTCCATTCCCTCGATTCGCTGGGCAAGGCCATGCCGAAAAATCCGCACTTCGAACAACTCGACCGCTGCGAGGAAAATGCTTACGATTTGATGTTCGGCGATGCCAGGAAGCTGTTCGATCTATCGGAGGAAAAGGATGAAATCCGAGAACGGTACGGTCGGAACACATTCGGCCAGTCCTGCCTGATGGCGCGTCGGCTGGTCGAACACGGCGTGCCCTACATCACTATAAATTACAGGGGGTGGGACACCCACAAACAGCACTTCGAAACAATGCGTCGCAAGCTGCCGGAAATGGACGCCGGGTTAGCCACGCTGTTGCAGGACTTAACCGACCGCCGCCTGCTCGACAGCACGATTATATGGTGGAGCGGTGAGTTTGGACGAGGCCCGAAAATACAATGGAAACCGCCCTGGAATGGCGGCCGGTCGCACTACGGTAAATGCTTCTCCGCCGTGGTTGCCGGCGGAGGATTCAAGGGAGGTCAAGTCGTCGGGGCCTCGAATTCAAATGGTACGGAAGTGGCGAAACGTCCCGTGTATCCACAAGACCTCATCGCCAGCATGTACGAGTTGCTCGGCATCGATCCCGATGGCCCGCTGCCAAACACGCGGGGATTGCAAGTTAAGGTCATGCCGTCAGCGGAGGACAGCGGCGGTCGCCTCAAAGAGATTATGTGAAACCAGGGAGCTGAACCATGTCATTTATCCGGAGACTGATGTTTGTGGCGTCGATCCTGTGCGTTGCGACTGCGTGGGGCCAGTTGAATCCGAGAGAACCGCATATCGGCTACCTTTACCCCGGCGGCGGGCAGCAAGGCTCCGTCGTTAAAATCACGGCCGGCGGCCAGTTCCTTAGAGGCGCCAACGACGTGTACGTCTCCGGCCAAGGCGTGAGCGCTTCGGTCATTCAGTACATCAAACCCCTCAGAAATTTACAAAAAGAACAGCGCCAGTTACTCCAAAGCCGTCTGAAAGAAGTACGGAACATGCGCTTGGCCGAATTGTCCGGTAAAGACCGCGCTCCCATACTCCCCAAAAAGGAGTTCAAAAAAAAGGCCGCGGACAAGCCCAGGGCATTGAAGAAAGAAAATGCATCGAAGAAGGAAAACGCCGCAAAGACCGTAGAAGTGAAACTGCCGGACCATCCGTTATTGTACGACCTCGAGAATAAAAGCCTTCGAGAGCTGGCCCATATCACGAATGTTCTCTTCTTCCCCAGGAATAAGCGGCAGCTCAACCGGCAGCTCGCCGAATCGGTGCTGATTGAAATCACTATCGACCCCGGCGCAAAACCCGGCGACCGAGAGCTGAGGATCGAAACCTCTACCGGCCTGACAAATCCCATGGTCTTCCAGGTGGGAATGTTTCCGGAAATCCGTGAGCTGGAGCCCAACAACCGCAAAGCATATTCCGACCTGACCAACATACCCAGGGCGGCCAGGGTACCGAAGGAAAAGCCCCTCGAGCTGCCCGTGCTGCTCAACGGACAGATTATGCCGGGGGACGTCGACCGTTTCCGTTTCCGTGCGCAGCAGGGACAACAGCTCGTAATCGAGACCCACGCCCGGAGTCTGATTCCATATCTGGCCGATGCCGTCCCAGGCTGGTTTCAAGCCACACTTGCCCTCTACGATGCCGGTGGCAGCGAAGTGGCCTTCGCGGACGACTACCGGTTCAATCCCGACCCGGTCCTCTTCTACAAGATTCCCAGAGACGGTGAATACGAGTTGGAAATCCGCGACTCCATCTATCGCGGACGGGAAGACTTTGTTTACCGAATTGCCGTTGGCGAACAACCCTTCATCACGCAAACGTTCCCACTGGGCGGCAGGGTGGGCGTTAAAACCGTCGCCTCGATCAACGGCTGGAACCTCCCCAAAACTCGATTACCATTGGATACCAAACCCGGCGACGACAGCATCCGGCAGACGGCCCACCATAAAGGAAAAAAGCTTTCTAATTCCATTCCGTATGCCGTGGATACACTGCCTGAGTGCGAAGAAAGCGAATCCAACGACAGCACAAAAGATGCGCAGCGAATCGACCTGCCGAAGATCATCAACGGCCGCATCAACCGCCCCGGCGATACCGACGTATTCCGTCTGAAAGGCCGCGCAGGCGATGAAGTCGTTGTCGAAGTCTATAGTCGCCGGTTGAATTCTCCGCTGGACTCGCTCCTCCGGTTGACCGATGCATCAGGTAACGTACTGCAATGGAACGACGACCACGTAATTAAGGACAGTCACCTGCACAAGGATATGACGGGATTAATTACGCACCACGCCGATTCGTACCTACTGGCCAGGCTGCCGAAGAATGGAACTTACTATGTACATCTGGCCGATGCGCAGCATCACGGAGGCCAGGCTTATAGCTATCGCCTGCGCATCTCTGCACCACAGCCTGATTTCGCACTCCGCGTAACACCCTCCAGCCTTAGCATGAGCACCGGGGCTATCGTTCCGGTCTGCGTACACGCATTGAGGGAA
>CP070678.1:290549-294359 GCA_020352515.1 Phycisphaerales bacterium
CGGCCGGTACGATTATAACCTAAAAGCCGGCGATATACAACATACTCCAGGTCATGACTCCGCGCCTGCCGCTCGGGCCAGACACAGCCTAAGATGCCACGGTCACCAAAACACTCCGGGAGCCTTCGGGCGAAGAACCGGACTCTAAGGGGCGGCGGCTTTTGGCCTTTACATCCGCCGGCCGGACCTATACAATGGCTTGTCGCCGGTGTCTTTGGCGGCTCTTCCGGCAATAACACTGAGTACTGAAATACGACCATGGAAAAGATTAGACTATATGACAGCACCCTTCGAGACGGCATGCAGGCCGAGGGGGTCACCTTCTCGCTCGAAGACAAGATCGCGATTGTCAGATGTCTGGACGAGCTCGGCCTCGAATATATCGAAGGAGGCTACGCCGGCTCCAATCCCAAGGAGATGCAATTCTTCCGGGAGGTTGCCTCGCTCGGCTTGAAGAATTCGAAGATCGCAGCTTTCGGCAGCACCCGGCGGGCCAATACGCCCGTCGCCGACGACGTCTCGCTCAACTCGATACTCGCCTGCAAGACGCCCGCGGCCACGCTGGTCGGCAAGACCTGGGATATGCACGTCGAGCATGTGCTCGGCTGCTCGCTCGAGGAGAACCTCAAAATCTGCTCGGAGTCGGTGCGCCACATGAGAAAACATGGCCTCGAAACGTTCTTTGACGCCGAGCACTTCTACGACGCCTACAAGGAGAATCCCGAGTACGCGATGAAGGTTCTGGCCGCCGCCGCCGAAGCCGGCGCCGAGGCGCTTGTGCTCTGCGACACCAACGGCGGCTCCCTGCCGCACGAGATTCGAGAGATTACCGGGGCCGTCTGCCGGCAGTTCGGCTCCGTCACGATCGGCATCCACACGCACAACGATACCGACTGCGCGACCGCCAATACACTCGCCGCCGTCCGTGCCGGCGCCCGCCACGTTCAGGGCACAATCAATGGCCTCGGCGAGAGGTGCGGCAATGCGAATCTCTGCGCGGTGATACCCGACCTCGCGCTCAAGATGGGTTTTGACGTCCTGAGTGCCGACAAGCTCAGGACGCTCACGGAGGTCTCCCGCTACATCTTCGAAGTAGGGAATCTGACACCCGCCGCGAACATGCCCTACGTCGGCGAAAGCGCCTTTGCACACAAGGGCGGGCTCCACGTCGATGCCCTCCGCAAGATCAAGCGCAGCTACGAGCACGTTGCGCCCGAGCTTGTCGGCAACGAGCGCCGCTTTCTTATCTCCGAGCTGAGCGGCAAATCCACCGTACTCGCCGAGCTCGAAAAGGCACAAATAGCCCAGGACAAGAGCCTGGCAAAGAAGATACTCAGCCGCGTTCAGGAGCTTGAGAGCGAAGGCTATCAGTTCGAGACAGCCGACGCGAGCTTCGATCTGCTCGTTAAGAAAGTAATGGGCACCTATAAGCCCTTCTTCGAGCTCGTCAAGTATCACGTCACCGTCGAGAAACGCAGGACCGGGGAGATGGTCACGGAGGCCACGGTGAAGCTGCGCGTCGGCGACAGGACCGAGCACGTCGTCGGAGAGGGCGACGGCCCGGTCAACGCGCTCGACGCGGCCCTGCGAAAGTCCCTCGAGGGTATATACCCGAGCCTCAAGGACGTCCACCTGATCGACTACAAGGTCCGCGTGGTCAACGCAAAGGCCGGAACCGCCGCACGCGTACGAGTCATAATCGAATCGAGGGACAAAAACTCCATCTGGGGAACCGTCGGCGCCTCCGAAAACATCATCGAGGCCTCCTGGCAGGCCCTCGTCGATTCCGTCGAGTACAAGCTCCAGAAAGACACCCAACAATAGCCTCCGGCCATAGCGCTCTACACCGCCCCCCTGCCCGAACGCTATGAGTACCACGCCTGCCCAAATTGCCACGCCCTCGAGCCAAATTCTGCGCCCGACCCTGCCGGGCTGACGGATTACTCGAATCCCTGCTTGTTTACCGGCGAGAATGTCGATATAGTATATAAGAGCTTCACGAAAATCCCATAGAACTTCAGAGGGCTACGACAGCGTGGTCGGCGGCGATTGAACAAGAAATCGTGCAGGCAGGCCGTTAGCTATCAGCGCCGACACATAGCAGGAGCGAGAATATGCAGTTGCATCGCAAGAGAGCGTTATTGGCGATATGCATTCTCATGCTTGCCATGGCCGCGTATCTAATAGTGTCAAGGGTGTTTCTCAAAAAAGCGGCGAGGTTTTACGAACGCAACCCTGTGCGCCCCGTCGATTTCCCGGCAGTGCTTACCCCCCCTGATGGCGCCGAGTCAATTGATTATTCGTCACCTTCGAATGACCGAGGAGCACCTGACACGTATGCGCTCTCGTTCTTCGTCCGGGATTCCTACCCTGGTGACGAGACTTCCAATTCTATAAGGCGCGTACTCGAGTCAGCCGGATACCGGAGACTTGAGTTTCTACTTATGGTGCCGTCAACAAGGCCGGCATGGGAATCGAGAATGATGCAAAGGGATCATTTTTACCGGTGGCTGGAAGACTGGGTTGGTCTCAGTGACGAAACGATCAATGTCCACCTTGAATACTCGCGCCCTCCGCATAGTGATCACATAGACACAAATTTACTATACGTACATCTCATGTATGCTGGGCCTAAGTCCTGGCTCCGAGAGTGGCTTTCGAATTACAAGAAAATGCATCCGCAGGAATTTGAAGATGAGTGAGGGTTTCGTCCCGGATCGCAGTAAAGGCACGAGGTGTAATTGAATGAGACGAGATAAGGTGACTATAGTGCTTCTCAGTTTGACTGTCATCAGCGGGATCGTTCTCGTTGTAGCTCATCACAGATGGTCTCAGGAGGTCGAAGTGCCGGCCTACTTCAAGGCGGACGCCCGGAGATTGATGGTGAAGCTTCGAGCGGCATTTGAAGGCCACACACCGCTGCCTCCCGGCTCCAACAAGGAGCGTATGATAAAGGCTATGAAAATTCTCCAGAACGATCAGTTCGATGAGGATGTCGTTGTTTACCAGATCGGGTTTAGCATTGAGGATAAAGAGCCCGGCGGTTTTCTGCTGATGAATTATGTTGACGAGAAAGCGAATCTGGCCGAGATCCGCTATAAGCTATCACCCAGTGATCCGAATGATCCGGGCGGAGTCCTTGTTGCGCCCGAAGTGCTCGGGCCGCGCGAGATGCGCCATGTGGGAAGGTTTCCATTTTGCTTGTACTTGCGGCCGAATGATGAGCTTCCCGAAGGCAGCATTCCGTATCTGGAAGTAGATGCTAAAAACGACAGTGATTACCTCTTGGTGCCAGAGTCGTTCTTTAAAAACCTTGCCGATAAGAAGGGGGAGTTAATCCTTCTGGACGAGGCAGGCAATGTCTTGGATAGATTCGACCTTGTAGACTTCGTGCAGAGTCCAACAGAATAAGCGCTGATCGATGGATTCACTTAGTACGGTTTGGTTCGATTTCTGTAAGCAAATAGAAAACTGGGGCAGAAGGCCATTTCGGCGAAGATATATTTTTACAGAAAGGTCTGTGATTTGGGGCAGGTTGGTGTTGGGTCGGGGAATTTGTGCGAGCTTCGGTTTGGCAATGGCGCGGGTTACTTGAGAAGTAACCAAGGATCGTGCGTGACGGAGGGGCGGGTTAATTCGTCGTACGGGTTTGGGGCTTCGTACGCGGCGGCAGGGAACGGTGATGTAATGCTGAAGATCACGGGCGTCAAGGCGCCGTGCGGGTGCACGGTGGTGCAGTTGGACAAGAGGAATCGATAGACGCCGCGACTATCGGGAAGCGGAATATAAGGAGATAGTGTCGGCCCTGCC
>CP070678.1:294459-297604 GCA_020352515.1 Phycisphaerales bacterium
ACAAGAAATCCATGACAACTGCAATCGCACATTGAATTGTACTGGTTTCTCACTTGATCGCCAGTAGTTTTTGGCAGATCGGCCGACCACATAGGGTCGCCCCTACAAATCTAACGATTGAAATCAACCTCGGCTTTGCTGGTACGTGGCGGCAGGACGAATTCGCCCGGGGCCTCCGGCTGAATAGCCTGCCCCGTGACGGTGACTCGGGCGTTCAGCGAAGGGGGCAGACGCAACTGAGAGGAAAAATTGGCTGCCACCTCGCTCATAGTCAGTTCCAGCGTCGCTCCGCCCGGCCGAGGCTTCCTGGCAAGATCAAGCCTGCCGCCGTATACGGGCATGTTCCGGATCGTGATGCCGTGGGGGTGAGTAAACCACTCCGGCGGGATTCCAGAGAGCAAGACCGGCTCTTGCAGGCCATCTTGGAACACCAAACAGTCGCGCAGCAGCAGCCAGAATTCGGCGATCGCCCAGCCGTGGGGCATTGCAACGTCGCCGTTCCACGTAGTGCGCAGCCGGTTCCACCCACCTGAGCCGCTCTTGCCGCCCTCGTCGAAGGCATACCAGCCCTTCATCTGCTCGTGTTCGAGATGTAGCTGCAGCGTGCCGTAACCGGCCTGGCGATTGCCGGCGAGCAGGCCCTGATGGGCTCTCGCAAGAGGGAAGTAGCGCCAGCCGCTGGGTTTCTGGGCGCCCTTGCCTGCGAAATGTTGCCGGGCCTTGTCACCATCGGAAGGATACAGGCGGCAGGGCCAGAGCACGCAGTAACCCCCGTACCTTTCGCCGAGGTCGTCCTCAAAACTGCGACCGTAACCTCGGAGCAGATCTAGGGCAAGGACTGCCCACTTGGTCTCTGTGGCAGATAGAGCCGAGAGCTCGCTAAGGATGCCCCACTTGTGCTCTGTCTCAGATGAAGCTGAGAAGCCGCTAAGCAACAGCAACTGGCGCAAGCCGGCGATGTCGAACGCCTGGGTGTACTCGGGATGAAAGCCGTCGCACCTGCCGGGCTTGAGTTCCCTGCGTTTGTTTTCAGGAAGATTCTCGCCGAACTCAAGACTGTCCATGGCTACCCAATGCGGACCTTCGGTGGTTCGATAGTACTCTATCATCTCGGCGATTTTGCGGGCCGCCGGATAAATTCGCGCCGCCCATTCGGCATCGAACGTGAACTCCAACTGCTGACCCATTGCCCAGAGGATCTGACCGGGATTGTCGGCCTCCGGATATGACCTGCCGTTGAACGGATGTTCTATGAAGTAATCTATCGCCTCGGCGGCCAAGTCGAAATTGCCGGACTTCTGAAAGATGTTTGCGACGTAGACACCGTCACGGTTGAAAACGTTGTAATTGACAACGGCAACATCCGGCGCCCCCTGGTTCATCGACATCGCGGCATGACCGATGATCGCGGCAAAAGCCTCCTCCCAGCGCTTGTCCGGAAGATCGAGTTTCACTTTCTCAGTTAGTTGCCGCCAATATTCCTCGGCTTGAATAAACAGCTCTGAAACATCGAGCCCACGGTAATATTCGAGCCCAGGATCCGGTTGAAGCAATCCTCCTGATGAGGGATTGAGTTCGGCAAGATCGAACTGCGCCCACTTGCTGACGCCGTCCCACTCGTGCCCCACCGCCCGACGACCCGGCAGCACGGGGCAGACAAACTCCAACTTCTCGCTCCCGCCTGCCGAAAGCGTCAACTCATAGCGGAGCGCTCCGGAACAATCGCCACTTGCCGAAACCGCTTGTTTCTCTTGAGGTATTTCACCCCGAAGAGCATAGCCACCGATGGTATCGGTTGCCAGGACACCCGAACCTGACGACTTGCGGGCTGCGACAATTGCAGCGTGACCTTCCACGAGCAGGACGTCACCTCCCTCACAGACTGAAAGCTCCTTGACATCAAAACCCGCTGGCCCAAGAGGTCGCAGAGCGGTATAAAATAGAATGTCCCTTTCTTGGTCGGCAGTGTTGCATAGAGTAACGCAAGATCCGACGACATATATTTCGCCGTCGGGAGAGTTGCGTTTGACTTCGCAGACTTCGCTCCTTACCTCAACAGCACCCGCAGTCCATTTGAACCAGGGGATGAGGTATCGCCCGTCATACAGGCCGTGCTCGCATTTTACGGCGTCCATCGTCGGAGCAAAAAGCTTGCCGTTTCTTATGTCGAAGACCCAGAAATAGACGCCGTAGCTTCCGACACCGGGAGAGAAGTTGCCCTCGGCTTCGACGAAGGTCTTGAGAGTATCGAGGCTGTTGGCGATCCCTATGGGTATGTGGATCTTGCCACAGGGGTCCAGTCCGCTGTTGTTTGTGGCGAGCGCACCAATACACACAGCCATGCAGACCGCTACAGCGGATATCGGCAAATAAGCTGACTTCCAACGCATTTTAGGACTGTGTAGTTCCCGCGACGGCCTAACCGTTCAGAACCCAGCCTTTGCGGTACGTCTTTCGGATGTACTGATCGGCCTCGGGACAGCCCGGAACACTCAGACTCCTGCCGTCCCACTCCAGCTTCTTGCCGACCGTCACCTCCTCTTGGCCCTCTTTGGTTTTCTTCTTGACGACATTGCCGATCCGATAGGAGACCAGTGCCAGCATGTTGGCCTCTATCAAGGCGCCGGAATAATCGAAGTTGCAGGTCGTCGGGTTGCCCGTCTTGCACGCCACGATCCACTCCTTGTGGTGGCCGAGCGACGGTGGGATCAGCTCATCGGGCTCCGGCGGCTTGTACTGCGTCATATCATTTGCGCCCTGTTTGGGCATCAGTATCCGAAGGCCGTAATCCGCAAGCAGCCAGCCCTTGTCGCCTACGAAAAGGGCACCTTTGAAGAGCCAGTCTCTATCGAACGCCTTCGATGGCATGCCCGGTTTCTTGCCGCCGTCGTACCAGTACGCCTTGACTGCGGGACGCCAGTCATTAGCCGGGTGGTCCCACTCAGCTTTGAGCCACGTGGGGCACGTATCGGTATTGAGCGGTGTACCTTCTTCGGCCTTGCAGGTGGTCGGAAGCTTCAGATCGAGGCCCCAGTACGCCATATCCATCATGTGGCTGCCCATGTCTCCGATCTGCCCGCTGCCGAAGTCCCAGAAGCGGTTCCACTTGAGGCATCCGCCGATGTAGCCGGGATTGTACGGATGG
>CP070678.1:297704-300268 GCA_020352515.1 Phycisphaerales bacterium
ACCGCCACCGCCGCCCCCCCCGGCGCTGATGCCGCCCTGCGGATAGAAGTTGACGGCCGTCGGCATCAGGCCGCCACCTCCTCCGCCACCGGCGCCAGGCAGGATGTCCCTGGCGCCGTACTCGGCCTGTTCGAATACTGCCACGACCACCTTCGGCTTGTTGAGGTACACGACCGTGCGGGTCGCCGTCGCATCACTGACGTCGCCGAGCCAGTGCACGAACTGATAACCCGGCTTGGGATGTGCACTCAAAGTAATTTGCGAACCGGACTTGAAGTGATGAACACCGGCGACCGGATTTATCTTGCCGGCCTCTGCCGGGGTCTGATTCAGAAGGAGTACAACGTCCTGCGCGTGACAATGAGCCGGTGCCAACAATCCGCACGCGACGATCACAGCGGCCGGTATCAAACTTCGGCGCCAAGTGAACGTTGTCCCCCCGCATTTCATCACACGAGACCCCCGCAGTGATAGAATTCGACCTTTCGCACCGCCCTGCGACGGTGAATCTCGACTTCTATATTCTATATTAGCATATTAGACCATATATCGCTCTTAAAGTCAAGCCATTTCGGTGATAACGGGTCGCTAGTCGCCCAAAGGCGTTACGTAAATCCGGTTCGGCAGGTTCCGTCAGATCTATTATAGGTCCTGTGAACACTGCGACCGGGCATTTTTTCCCGCATGCTCGAGCAGATAGCTCTGGTCTGTGCCGTGCTTACCGGTTCCTTCGCTCGTATCGACTGATGTTGCGAATCGCCTGGCGCAGGCGCTGCTCGTTCTCGACAAGCGCGATGCGCATGTAATCTTCGCCACCCTCGCCGAAAGCCCTGCCCGGTGCGATCGAGACCTCGGCGTGCTCCATCAGGTCCATCGCGTAGTCGATACTGCCCTTGCCGCCGGAGTGTTCTTTGGGCACCCTCGCCCAGACGAACATGCTCGCCCGCGGTTTTTCAACTTCCCAGCCGATCCGGGTCAGCCCCTCGCAGACTACGTCCCGCCTGGACTGATACTTCAGATTCTGGGCGATTATATCCTGCTCACAATGCCGCATCGCGATGATCCCGGCGATTTGTACAGCCTGGAATATGCCGTAATCGTAGTAGCCTTTTATCGTGGCCAGATAGTCGATCATGTCCCTGTTGCCTGACACGAAGCCTACGCGAAAGCCCGCCATGTTGTAGGGCTTGCTCAGCGTAGTAAACTCGACGCCGACGTCCTTGGCCCCTTTGACCGAGAGAAAGCTCGGTGCCTTGTACCCGTCGAAGGTGGTTTCACCGTAGGCGAAGTCGTTGATCACCGCGATCCCGGTCTTTTTCGCTAACTCGACGACCGGCTCGAAGAATCCCTCGTCGACGGTCATCGCCGTAGGATTGTGCGGGTAGTTGACAATCAGCAGCTTCGGCGTTGGATACATGTTCTCGATCACCATCGTGACGTTTTTTAAAAATGCCTCATCGTTGCCTAACGGCACGGATACGACGTTCGCTCCGGCCAGCGCCACGGCGTAATTATGTATCGGAAACGCCGGGTCGGGAACGATCGCCGTATCGCCGGGGCCCATCATGGCCAGGCACAGGTGGCTGAATCCCTCTTTCGAGCCGATACAGGCCAGCACCTCCGTCTCGGGATCGAGATCTACGTTCCATTTGGACGCGTACTTCTTGGCCATTTCGCCGCGGAGGTTCTTGATGCCCTTCGATGCACTGTAGCGCTGGTTGCGCGGGTCCTGGGCGGCCTCGCACAGCTTATCGACTACTATCTGCGGCGTAGGATCGGACGGATTGCCCATTCCCAAGTCGATGATGTCCACGCCCGCCTGGCGCTTGGCCAGCTTCAGTGCATTAAGACGCCCGAACAGATAGGGCGGTAGACGCTTAATCCGCTGCGCCGGCTCGATCTTCCTGTCGTCGAGCCGTCTTTGACCAACATCCTGCTCAAGTTCCACCATGATCGTTCTCACATATTATTGAAAACCCATACCCCTTCTGCCATTGCGTGCCAGACACAGGATCCCTTGTTCCTGACTGGATTCCTGCCGAAGTTTATCCCGCACCACGATGCGGGGCAGGAATGACAGTCTGGGTAATTTAGTCAGACTACATTTAATAAGTCGGACAGTTTACATCGACCCGATAAATTTTCAACCATTTTGTCCAAGCTCGGCACGTTGTAAATGCCTCGATGTGCTGGCTGAGTGTTGATCTGGCGGTATTTCCAATCATTGGAGCCTACGAAGTGACTCGCGAAGGTCGGCCACGGCCGGATTGCGGGGCTCAATATCGTACAGACTCAGTATCAGATCAAACGCCGTGAGGAAGTAGCCCTTCTCCTTGCGGAAGTCGGCGTAGACGCGCCCGTGTAAGAGCGGAGGAAAGGACGACTCCTCGGTGCCTGACAACAGAACCGGCAGAACAGACTCTTTCTTCGCCTCTTTGCCGATCATCCGCTTTCCGATCAGGTCGCCTTCGGCTGCCACTACATAGCCTCCCATCGGCTCTTTGTTGTCGTACTTGTGCCGATAGAGGGGCGTTCCTACAACCACGACCCGGTCGCACGTCGCG
>CP070678.1:300368-303679 GCA_020352515.1 Phycisphaerales bacterium
GCCCGAAGATGGTCCGCTGACTTAGCGTTTTCTTTTTCATACATACCCTCGTTGGATATCGGGCGGTTTTTTGTGTTTGTTGCACGCCCGGCAATGGCGGCGTTGGCAGCACAGCGCGCAGGCCGAATCTGTGCGAATCTCGAGTTTAGGGCGTGTACGGCCCTGTTTCAAGCACAACGACAAATCTATTGCCGAGCGGGCGGACGCGTAATATACTACCTGACCGGTGAAACAGTTCGATTCTTCCGGGTTTTTGGGGAGTTGACGCCATGCAGACAAGGAAGCTGGGCTACACGGACCTCAATCTCACGACGGTTGGCCTCGGGACCTGGGCAATGGGCGGCCCATGGCAGTACGGCTGGGGACCGCAGGACGATGACGAGGCGATTGCGGCGATTCTGGCGGCCCTCGATGCGGGCATAAACTGGATAGACACCGCGGCGGTTTACGGCCTGGGACATTCCGAAGAGCTGGTGGGAAAGGCCCTCAAACAGACCGGGCACAAGCCGCTGATTGCGACCAAGTGCGGGCTGCTCTGGAACGAGAAGAAGGAGAAGGTAAGCTGCCTCAAGAAAGAGAGCATCCGCGCCGAATGTGACGCGAGCCTCAAGAGGCTGGGCGTCGAGGTGATAGACCTTTACCAGATGCACTGGCCCGAGCCCGACGAGGACGTCGAGGAGGCGTGGGAGGAGATGGCCAGGCTGGCGGATGAGGGCAAGGTGCGGTACCTCGGCGTCTCGAATTTCAGCGTGGGACAGATCGAGCGTGTTCGGAACATTTACCCTGTTGCCTCGCTTCAGCCGCCCTACAGCATGCTGCATCGGGAGGCCGAGGCGGAGCTGCTCGAATACTGTGCGCAGCTCGACATCGGGGTGGTGGCTTACAGCCCGATGCAGCGGGGCCTGCTGACGGGCAAATTCAGTCAGGAAAGGCTGGCTGGCCTGGCGCTGGACGACCATAGACGCAGAAGCCCTGATTTCCACGGGCCGCGGTTCAGCGAGACTCTGAAGCTTGTCGAGCAATTGAAAAGAATCGCCGAGCGACGCGGCCGGACGGTTGCGCAGTTGGCGATAAGCTGGGTTCTGCGCCGTCCGGAGGTCACGGCGGCCATCGTGGGGGCCAGAAGACCGGAGCAGATACTCGAAACCGCGCGGGCTTGCGGCTGGAAGCTCAGCAAGAGCGACATCGGCGAAATCGAGCAGCTCCTGGCCGAGTACGAAAGAAGGCTCGGCGGAAAATAGAGAGTCGAAGGCACAGAGGCAGCAATGGCAGAAAACACCAACCACTACGTGAGTCCGCTCGTTGAGAGGAACGCATCGAAAGAGATGGCCGAGCTTTTCGGCGCGCAAAAGAAGTTCGGCACGTGGCGGAGGCTCTGGCTCGAATTGGCGAGGGCTCAAAAAGACCTGGGGCTGAACATAAGGCAGGGCCAGATCAGGCAGATGGCGCGGCATGTGGACGACCTCGACTTCAAGAAGGCGGCGCGCTACGAGAAGCAGACCCGTCACGACGTCATGGCCCACATACGGGCGTTTGCGGATGTCGCCCCGAAGGCGGCGGCGATAATCCACCTCGGGGCGACGAGCTGCTACGTCGGTGACAACGCGGACCTGATAATCATGCGTGAGGGCCTGGGGCTGGTCGCCGAGAAGCTCGCCGCCGTTATCAAGCTGCTGGCGCGTTTTGCCGACGAGCACCGGTCGCTGGCGACACTGGGCTTTACGCACTACCAGCCGGCCCAGTTGACGACGGTGGGCAAGAGGGCGGCGCTGTGGTGCCACGAGTTCGTGATGGACCTCCAGGAAATAGAGCACCGGATCGAGACGCTGCCCTTCCGCGGGGTCAAAGGCACGACGGGCACGCAGGCCTCCTTCCTGGAGCTGTTCGACGGCCTCGATTCGAGGGTCAAGCAGCTCGACAGGGCCGTGGCCGCGGCCTTCGGCTTCAAGAAGATATGCCCCGTGACCGGGCAGACGTACCAGAGGAAAATCGACACACTCGTGGTGAACTGCCTGGCCTCGGTGGCGCAATCGGCCCACAAGTTCTGCAACGATGTGCGGCTGCTGGCCAATCGCAAGGAGATGGAGGAGCCTTTCGAGAAGACGCAGGTGGGCTCCTCGGCAATGCCTTACAAGCGCAACCCGATGCGCTGCGAGCGTGTCACGGCGCTGAGCAGGCTGGTTCTCTCTCTGGCGACCAGCCCCGCCATGACGGCAAGCGAGCAGTGGCTCGAAAGGACGCTCGACGACTCGGCGAACAGGCGCGTGGTGATACCGGAGGCGTTTCTGGCGGTCGACGGCATTCTCGAGATTCTGATTAACGTCACGGGGGGGCTGGTTGTGTACCCGAAGGTGATAGCCGGGCACGTTGCGGCCGAATTGCCTTTCATGGCGACCGAGAACATCCTTATGGCGGCCGTCAAGGCCGGGGGCAATCGCCAGGAGCTGCACGAGAGGATACGGCTGCACTCGCAGGCCGCGGCCGTGCAGGTCAAGAGGATGGGAAGGAGCAATGACCTTATCAGCCGGCTGCGGGCCGACGAGGCCTTCGCCAAAGTAGATTTCGAAGCAGTGCTCGACCCGGCAAAATACATCGGCCGCGCGCCAAAGCAGGTCGACGAGTACATCAGGGAGGTGGTGACAGCGGTTCTGCGAAGATACCGCGGCCGGCTCAAGACAAAAGTGGAGCTGAACGTCTGAGGAGGCCCCGATCGTGACAAGGCAAGAGTTGATAAAGCGGATAAAGGAAACGGCGTATCTCGAGGGCGAGTTCATCCTTCGCAGCGGGCAGAAGAGCAAGTACTATCTCGACAAGTACCTCTTCGAGACCTGTCCGGACATACTGAAGGCCCTCGGCGCCGAGTTTGCCCGCTATGTCACGGACGACGTGACCCTGATAGCGGGCGCCGAGCTGGGGGGGGTCGCCCTGGCGGCCGCGACGGCGATGGAGACGGGAAAGAACTGGATCATCGTACGCAACAGCAAGAAAGGCTACGGGACGGGCAGGCTCGTCGAAGGGGTGCTGCGGCCCGAGGATGTTGTTCTTCTTGTCGAGGATATCGCCACGACCGGCGGACAGGTTCTCGAGGCGGCCCGTGTCATAACGGAGGCCGGAGCAAGGCTCAAGAAGATCGTGGCCGTCATCGACCGCAAACAGGGCGCGGGCGAAAACATAACCGAAGCGGGCTACACGTTCGAAAGCATCCTGACCAAATACGACCTCGGAATCGAAGACGATTAGAAGGTGACAACGGCCCCCGGCCAAGGCTTATCGGCGGCGCCGGAGCAATCCTTCTATCTGCCGGATCACCC
>CP070678.1:303779-313184 GCA_020352515.1 Phycisphaerales bacterium
GGGGTTCTCCAGCTTGTCTTGCTCAGTCCATGTGTTCCCATCATAGCCAAAGACATAGGCTGACCCGGCAAACATATTATTCGCACAATCACATTGGTCCCATTGTGCTCCAATTACAATTGTATCGGCATCAATAGCCACCGCCATTCCAAGTCTATCACCATAGGCAGCAGGCGACGGATAGCCCCGTTCGGTTCTGCTTTCGCCATCGGATGCGACGAGTTTTTGTTCCTCATCCCAACTTGTGCCGTTCCATGAGAACACATAGGCAGCCCCCCGGTAATCATCATTCAGAGGCGAGCCGGCGATAATCTTAGTTCCATCATAAGCTACAGCCCAACCGAATAGATCGCCGTTATTTCCATCGGAGGCTGTGAGTATATTGGGGTCACGCCACTGTGTTCCATTACGCTCAAATACATATACAGCGCCTTTATTCGAACCGTATCCGGGTGATCCGGCAACGATTGTATCGCCAACGATGCAAACACGGTCGGTCTCGCCTAAACGCAACGATGTTTCTGTGTATGGAACTGTTAGCGTGGTTTCGTATTGCCAATCGAGCCCGTTAAACCTGTAAACATACAGATAATCACCGCCGCCGGCATCATCTGCACATATTACCGCAGTGTCGCGGTCTATGGACACTGCTCTACCGTACTTGTCGCCGTTAGACGGATTGGGAGCCTGGAATTCCAATATAGCACCAACAAAAGCCTGGGCTTTTGAGAATAAGCACAAAAAGCCTATTATGGACAAGCTCATAGCGAGTAGATATTTCCTTGGCATATTGTGTTCCCCTGATCGATTAGAGGATTATTAATCGACATTTTCCACGTATGCTTTATAATGGCACTCCTGCCTGCCACAGGTCCCATTATACCAGAATTCCATCTCAAATCCGAGAATCATCCGGCAGGTTTCAGCATCGCATGTCGCAAAAAACACGAGAAGGGCGACATATTTGTGTGAAGAACCCACTTTTTCTTGCTGTTTTTGGCATAGCTCCACTGTTGCGGTGCACTCGAGAAGCGGATTTTTAGCAGTCCCAAACATCATTCCGGCCCTGTGGTTATTTCGAGTTTTGTGGATTTGGGGCAAGGGAGAGCCGGGATTTGGAATGAAGAACGAGAGTGAGCGTGCAGGTGGGCGGAGGGGCTCAGATTGTGCAGGGGCTGTGTTCGATCCGAGAAGGACCGGGATTCAGACGCCTGCGACGTTCTTTGCCTTTAAGGCCTTTCGGATTTCGGCATTGATTCGAACGCTGCACCATTGCTTTCCGCACATGGAGCAGTAATCGGCGGAGTGCAGTTTTTGGGCTCCGATTTCCTTGCAGGCCTCGGCGTGCATGTTTTCGGCGGTTTTGGGGTCGAGCGATTCGGCCAGGTGGGTGGTCCAGTCGAGACTTGTCCTGGCGGCGCTGAGTCTCTTGTCGCGATCTGCGGCTCCGGGAAGGCCCCGTGCGAGGTCGGCGGCGTGGGCGGCGATTTTTGCGGCGATGACGCCGGCGCGAACGTCGTCGGCATCGGGCAGGCCGAGATGCTCCCTCGGGGTGACATAGCAGAGGAAGGATGCTCCGTAGCAGGCGGCGGCGGTTCCTCCGATTGCGGAGGTTATGTGGTCGTAGCCGGGCGCGATGTCGGTGACGAGGGGGCCGAGGACGTAGAAGGGGGCGCCGTCGCAGATTTCGTGCTGGACTTCCATGTTGTATTTTATCTGGTCGAAGGGGACGTGTCCGGGGCCCTCGACCATGACCTGGCAGCCGTTCTCACGGGCCCTTTGGGTGAGCTCGCCAAGTGTTCTGAGCTCGGCGAGCTGGGCTTTGTCGGTGGCGTCGGCGATTGCGCCCGGGCGGAGGCCGTCCCCGAGCGAGAAGCACACGTCGTACTCTGCCATTATGCCGCAGAGGTCGTCGAACATTTCGTAGAAGGGGTTCTGGCGGTCGTGGTGGAGCATCCATTTTGCGAGCAGGGCCCCGCCTCTGCTGACGATTCCGGCGACGCGGGTTTCGAGCAGGGGCAGGTGCTCTTTGAGGACTCCGGCGTGAATGGTGAAGAAATCGACGCCCTGGGCGGCCTGTTTTTCGACTACGCGGAGGATGGTGTCGTGGTTTATATCCTCGACGTTGATTCCTTCGATGACCTGATATACGGGGACCGTTCCAAAGGGTATGGGGCATTGCTCAAGGAGGGCGCGGCGGGTGTGGTCCAGGTTTTTTCCGGTGCTGAGATCCATTACGGCGTCCGCTCCGGCGTCGAGGGCGGTGTGCATTTTTTCGAGCTCGGCCTCGACGGAGGAACGGATGCTGCTGGTTCCGATGTTTGCATTGACCTTTGTGGCGAGAATTCGGCCGATTCCTGCTGGCCTGAGGTTTTGGGCCAGGTGGAGCGTGTTGGCGGGTATGACGACGCGGCCGGCGGCGACCTCGGCGCGAAGAAGCTCGGGCTCGACGTTTTCGGCCCGGGCGACAAAGGCGACCTGCTCGGTTATGCTTCCCGCTCGTGCTAATTGTAGCTGTGTTGCCATTTGGCCTGTTTCCACACGTAGGCTGTGTCTAAAACAAGAAATCGCTTCGGGGGAAAGCGATTTGGTCAAGTGCTCTGCCGTGTTTTTATGGTCAATCACTTTCCCTACGCAGGCAATTCGGCTTCGTTGCCGCTGTCCTGATCAGGTTCCAAGGGTTTTTTCTCAGGCCCGTACCAAGGGCCACCCCTAGTGAACGAGAGGATTATATTGCGGGCATCGGGGATAGTCAAGCAAATACGGGTTTAGGCTGTGTCTGGCCTGGCGGGGCGTTGCTGAAGCGGCCGGCGAGCGTATCAGGGTTTCTGGAGGAAAACGTGTGTGCCCTTTTTGTTGGAGGTTACGATGTCGAGCTTTCCGTCGGCGTTGAAATCGAGGACCTCGAACTGGGTGCCGACGCCGGAATCGTCGTCGATTACGTGCATAACGAATTGAGGCTTGCCTTTTTGTTCGCGTCGGAGCTCGAACCAGTAGAGCATGGCGGGGTCTTTTCCGCCGGGGTCTTTGCCCTGGTGTGCGAAATGTCGTTTTCCGGTAACGAGGTCCATGAGTCCGTCTCTGTTGACATCGGCGAGAATAATTGCGTGGGGCTGTGAGTACTCTTTGGAGATGAGGTGCTGCTGGAATTTGGAGCCGTCCGCGGGCGGGAGTTGCTCGTGCCACCATATACCGTAATTGTGGGCGGAGCTGGAGATCACGTCAGCGTCGCCGTCGCCATCGACGTCGTAAACAATCATGTTTGCGCAGTCCTGGCCGAGATTTGCGGGGTGGAACTTCCAGCCGGTGGCGGTTCGGTCTTCGGGTGCCTCCCACCATCCCTGCTTTATGAGGACGTCGTTTCGGCCGTCTGCATTGATGTCGCCGGCGCCCAAACCGTGGCTGTACCTCTGGGTTCCGGGCGCGCCGGGGCCTGCGATAACGTGCATGTCCCAGGGTGCGTCGAGTGAGGCGGGTATGCTGAACCAGGCCATAATCCCCTGGGGGCGAACGGCGAAGAGCAGGGCGTTTCGGCCGTTGCCGAGCAGGTCGACGAAGATTGGCGTTTCATTGCAGGCGCTGTTGACGACCACGCGTTCTTTCCAGTGTCCGGGTTTGTTTTTTGGGTTCTCGTACCAGCGGCAGGGCTCGCCGGGCATACCGATGATTATCGAGTCGATCCATCCGTCTCCGTTGACGTCCTGGGCGAAGTTGGCGAAGGTCTGGCTGTAGCCTTTTGTGCCGTCGTATTCGCCGACCTTTCGGATTTCGTGCATTTTCCAGTTTGTCATCTTTGGGCCGGCGGCGTCGTACCATACGTCGCCGGCAAATATATCGAGCGTGCCGTCGCGGTTGATATCTCCTGTTGCAACGCCCTCGGCGCGGAAGGTCCTGTCCACGACGATTTTTTGGAACGCGACCGGCCCTGCATTTGCGGCGGCAAGCGATAACACGAGTACGAGGAATAGAGACGAGAATGTTGTTTTCATGATTAGCTCCAATTTCTGTTTCGGACTGCCGAGCGGCTCTATTATAGCCGGCCTGCGCGGGCAGACAAGAAGAATAACACGTCGTAATCGCCCCGACGATTGTGGTGGAATTTTGCCGGTGGATTCTCGGTCGCCTGTTAGACGCTCAAATTACCATCCGCAGGTCAGACACGCCGCTTTCGGCGCGCAGATACTGCGATAGATACCGGTACGCCCCCATGACCCCTGATATCGCGCCGCTCGAGCCGATGGCGGGCAGTTCCGGGGCCGACGTCACTCATCCATGCGACAGGCCCGCCGCGACCCCGGCCGCCACAAAGAACACCGTATAACCCACTCGCCCCATCCGGGCCTCAACGTTGTCGCCAAATAGCCACAAGAAGAACATGTTCACCACAGATTCTGCATCACTCGTCCGGATTCTTCGCCAAAGCGTCTCATGCCGTACCGTAGTGCCCTCTTCTTCCTCTTACTTTCAGGCCCCTGCTCCAGGCCAGGGGCCTGCGGCCCTCCCCAAAGAAGAAACCGTTTGGGGATGCTCACGAGGGTGGAATTTGTGATTTACGGGGTTGGGGGATGGTGTTTATACTTTCGGGATGCTAAAAAAGGCTCTTTCGTTTTATACGCGGTACTTTGCGGTTTGGGTGGTGTTATGCGGTGCGGGCGCGTACTTGTGGCCGGGGCCGGTGGCGGCGTTGAGTCCGGGGATGAACTGGTTTTTTGCGCTGACGATGTTCGGGATAGGGGTGGTCCTGGAGGTGGAGGATTTCCGGCGTATAGCGAGCAACCCGGTGATCGTTTTCATAGGTTCGGCGGCGCAGTTCAGTATTATGCCGTTGGGGGCGTACGCGGTGTCGCGGGCGTTCGGTCTTGAGCCGGAGTTTGCGGTCGGGCTGGTGTTAACGGGCTCGGCGCCTGGTGCGATGGCGAGCAATGTGATGAGCTACATTGCGAGGGCGGATACGGCTTATTCTGTGTCTCTGACGGCGGTATCGACGCTTCTTTGTCCGCTTCTCACGCCGGGCCTGACGTACGTTCTGGCGGGCTCGATGCTGAAGGTTCCGTTCTGGAAGATGGTTCTGGACGTGCTGTGCACGGTGATAGTACCGCTTTTTGCCGGATTCGGGGTGCGGCATTATTTCAAGGAGAAGGTAGAGCGGATTCTGCCGGTATTTCCTGCGATATCGGTAACGTTTATCATATTTATCTGCTCTTTGGTGATAGCCCTGAACAGGGGGAACCTTGGCAGGGTAACGGGGGTAGTAATTGCAGCGGCGGTGCTGTTGAACGTTTACGGGCTGGCCGGCGGCTACGGCGTGGGGCGGCTTTTCCGAATGGGGTCGGCGAGGCGGCGGACGCTGGCGATAGAGATAGGTATGCAGAATGCGGGATTGGGGACCAAGCTGGCGATAGCGCATTTCGGCAAGGAGAAGGGGCCGTTGGTGGCGGTTCCCGCGGCGATATTCGTTTTCGTGTGTATCATAACGGCGTCGCTGCTGGCGGCGCTCTGGCAGAGGAGGGCGAGTGCATCGGCAGTAGGAGAATGAATAGTAGATATTAGTGGAGTGCTATTGCAATTCTGCCGAGAAGGCAGTAGCATTACGTGTTTGTGTAGTTTTTGAACAAGTCCAGACGGGCAGTCTTTCGTGAGGCTGCCCTTAAGTTTGGCAAAGCCATGAACAAGCATTTTAGGAGCAGTGAAGATGGGTTGTAACCTGGCGATTGCGGGAGTGACGGGGGCGGTAGGGCAGGAGTTTTTGCGTATAATCGAGGAGCGGGATTTTCCGTTTACCTCGCTGAAGGTTCTTGCGAGCAGCCGGTCGGCGGGCAAGCAGGTCGATTTCAAGGGCAAGACATATACGGTTGAGGAGTTGACGAAGGACAGTTTCGAGGGGATTGACATTGCGTTGTTCAGCGCCGGCGGGGCCAGGAGCAAGGAGTTTGCGCCGGCGGCGGTGGAGGCCGGCGTGGTCGTGGTGGACAATTCGTCGGCGTTTCGGATGGATGCGGATGTTCCGCTCGTGATACCGGAGATAAACCCGGAGAAGATCGGGGAGCATAAAGGCATCATTGCGAACCCGAACTGCTCGACGATCATCGGGATCGTTCCGGTCTGGCCGCTTCATAAGGCAAATCCTGTAAAGAGGATGGTAGTGAGCACCTACCAGGCGGCCAGTGGGGCGGGGTACTCGGCGATGGTGGAGCTGGAGCAGCAGAGCAGGGAGATACTGGACGGCAAGGCGCCGACCATGAAGGCTTTTCCCTGCCAGATAGCGTTCAACTGCTTCAACCACAATTCGGCGCTCGGGGCGGACGGGTATAACCAGGAAGAGACCAAGATGGTCAAGGAGACGCAGAAGATATTCGATTGCCCTGAGATAGCGATTACGGCGACGTGCGTTCGGATTCCGGTGATGAGGGCGCACTGCGAGAGCATCAACCTGGAGTTCACCGAGGCGATTACGCCCGATGAGGTTCGCGAGCTTCTGGGCGCGGCGCCCGGGGTGACGGTACTGGACGACGTCGAGCACAACCGTTTCCCGATGCCGATCGACGCGACGGGCAAGGACGATATATTCGTTGGGCGCATTCGGCAGGATTTCTCTCTTGGCGGGCACCGGGGCATCAATATCTGGGTTGCGGGCGACCAGCTTCGCAAGGGGGCGGCGCTGAATGCTGTTCAGATAGCGGAGAAGCTGCTATAATCGGGGGCGATGCAGCGCCGGAAGATACGCCTTACGGTTCAATACGACGGTTACGACTACCACGGCTGGCAGATTCAGCCGGGCAAGAGGACGGTGCAGGGACTCTTGTCCGAGGCGGTGAGCGATCTTGTGGGGCACAAGATCACCGTTCATGCCGCGAGCCGCACGGACGCCGGCGTAAGCGCGCTGGGCCAGGCGGCGGTGTTCGAGGTCATTTCGCCTATTCCGACCGAGAACTTCAAAGACGCGATCAACGACCGGCTGCCGCCGGATATAGTTGTCTGCTCCTGCGATGAGGCGGGCAGGGACTTTGACGTGATGGGGGGTGTAGCGAGTAAGCTTTACCGGTACACAATCTGCACGCAGCGGAGGCGTCCGGTTTTGGAGGTTCGGCGCTGCTGGCATATACCGAGGAGGCTGGACGTTGCGGCGATGGACAAGGCCGCGGGGCTGCTGGTGGGCAGGAGGGACTTCAAGTCCTTCGCGGCCGGCAAAGACAGGCGTGAATCGTCCGTTCGGACGATTTTCCGGTGCGGCGTCAGCTCGTCGAGCGAAGGGAAAACGCAGGGCCAAAGCGACCGGTCGCGGTACGTTTACGTGGATGTGGAGGGGGACGGGTTTTTGTATAACATGGTCAGGAACGTTGTGGGGACGCTGGTGGAGGCGGGATTGGGGCGGATGACGCCGGAGAAGATTACCGAAATACTCGAGGCCAAAGACCGTACGGCGGCGGGCCCGATAGCCCCGCCGCAGGGACTGTGCCTGATGTGGGTAAAGTACCGGGAGGCGGGAGACAGGAGAGAGGAGCTGGAAGACGCGTGCGATGTTCGGTGATTCGGAGAACGAGCAGACTGTGATGGGTATCGGCCGCCGGGGTGACATTTCGTGCGAGGCCGGGGGGATTCGGGCGACGGTGTTCTGGTTTGCGTGTTCGATTTGATGAAGATCGTTCAGATAATAACTCGGCTGATTTTAGGGGGGGCGCAGGAGAATACACTCATAACGTGTAAGCTTTTGGCGGAGCGTGGGCATGAAGTGGTTTTGATTACGGGTCCTGCTCTGGGTCCGGAGGGGGAGCTGTTCAACCAGACGCAGGGGGCGGGGTACAGAGTTGTGGTGGTTGACAGGCTTCGGCGTGCGATCAATCCGTTCAATGACATCGTGAGCTACTTTCAGGTAAGGAGGCTTCTGGGGCGGCTGCGGCCGGACGTTGTTCACACTCATTCGGCGAAGGCGGGGATACTGGGCAGGTATGCGGGTTGGGGTCTTAAGGGCAGGTTGGGCGGCGGGCGGCCGGCGGTGGTTCACACGATACACGGGCTGGCGTTTCATCCGTACCAGAGCGGGCTGCTGAACCGGTTCTACATTGGCGTCGAGAAGGCTGCGGCGGCGAGGACGGACTTTTTCATAAGCGTGGCGGATGCGATGACCGAGCAGGCTTTGGCAGCGGGGATAGGGCGGCGCGAGCAGTATGTCACGGCGTATTCTGCGATCGAGGAGGACGCTTTCTTAGAGCCGATTGGCGAGGAGCGAAGGAGAGATTTTCGGGGCAGGTATGGAATCGCAGATGATTCGGTGGTGCTGGTGACGATTGCGAGGCTTTTCACGCTCAAAGGGCACGAGTACATAATAGAATCGGCGAAGGAGCTTGCCGGGAGGTTCGAGAAGGCGGTGTGGCTGTTCGTGGGGGACGGGATTTTGACGGAGCAATACAAGGAGCGGGTCCGTCGGATGGGCCTAGCGGAGCGGTTCAAGTTCGCGGGGCTTTTGCCGCCGGGTGAGATTCCGCTGGCGATACAATCGTCGGATATTCTGGTTCATTGCTCGCTGCGTGAGGGCCTTGCGCGTGCGCTTCCGCAGGGGATGCTCTGCGGTCGGCCGGTCGTATCGTTCGACGTGGACGGGGCGAGGGAAGTGGTGAACGAGCGGACGGGGCGGCTGATCGAGCCGAAGAACGTGGAGCAATTGACGCGGGCGTGTGGCGAATTGATGGAGGACGGGGCGTTGAGGAAGCGGCTGGGCGAGAGGGGGCGGGAATCGGTGCGGCAGAAGTTTGCGCCGGGGACGATGGTCGATACGATTGAGGCGGTGTATCAGCGATTGTTGGGATAGAGGCGGGCGGGGCGGGGTTTTTTGTTGAAGAGGCTGTGGGGAAGGATTAGGCTGTGTTCAGTCTTGGGCGGAAAGATACGTCAAATGCAAATAAGGAGCCGTTCGGAGAAGGAGGTTTTTGGATGGGAGGCAGCAGGCAGGGGTGTTTGTGTGTGACGGCGGCGCTTGTGATGGTGGGGGCGTTCGGGGCCGCTGCGAAGGACTATTACATCGATCCGGAAAAAGGCGACGACGGGAACAGCGGTGCGGCTGGGGCGGCGTGGAGGTCGTTTGCAAATGTTATCTCCTATTACAAGTCGGACTACAGGCCGGCCGGGTGGGTGGAATTGGAGCCTGGCGACTGCATCTATCTGAAGAGCGGGGTGTACAGCGAGCTGCTCCAGCCGGGAGCGTGGAAGCAGGGGCGTACGGGCGGCGGCTCGTTCGTCGCTTACTTTAGGGGCATGCGAGGGGAAGCGGGGCGGCCATTCGAGATCAAGGCGTTGGCGGGAGACAAGCCGGTGATAGACGCGCGGGGCAAGGGGGTGGGGCTGTCGATCTTTCAGTCGGGCAACTGGGTTGTCGAGGGGATCGAGGTGAGGGGCGCCTTCGGGCGTGGA
>CP070678.1:313284-318830 GCA_020352515.1 Phycisphaerales bacterium
GGCCTCGTTCGAATTGGACGAAAGCCCGACGAGTGCTGGGAACTCTACGACCTGCAAGATGATCCGCAGGAGCGGTTCAACATATACGACGTACCCGAACACAAAGACACAGTTGAGAGTCTCAAGCGTCGCCTGAGCCAACTTCGTCGGCAATACGAGGATACGGAGGATCCGCCCCGGACGTGACGGCTGCTACAGCGTCCAACCCTCGCGGTACTCGCGCCGGATGAACCGATCAGCCTCGGGGCATCCCATGGCTTTGAGATTCTTCGCGTCCCACGTGATTTTCCTGCCGGTTCGCAGTGCGACGTTACAAAGCAGCGCCGCTTCAGTCAATGCACCAGAATAGTCGAAATTGCACGTGGTGGTCCCACCGGTTTTGCAGGCTTCTGTCCACTCTCGGTGATGGCCGATTGAGTCCGGGATAAAGGGATCGGGCGGTATGAAGCCAGAAAACTTCTCTTCGGGCAGCAACTGGTGTTTGCTGTAGTCGGCGATCAGCATCCCTTCAGATCCGACGAACAGCACAGCATTACCCCACTGCGGGATATTCTTCTCTTTGACAAAATCCGGATAGCCGCCCCCGTTGTACCAGGTTAACGTGACCGCAGGCAGATCGCCCCGAGCGGCATATTGCTGGCGAGCTATAGTCCACTTCGCGGCGCTCTCGGGGTGGACCGGGCCCTCGGCCTCAATCGTGACCGGATGTCGCAGCTTAAGGGCCCAGAATGCAAGGTCGCAGAAGTGACAGAAAAAATCTCCCAGTTGGCCATTTGCAAAGTTCCACCAGCCGCGCCATTTGAACGGGGCGTAATCGGGATGGTAGGGCCTGTATTCTGCCGGCCCGAGCCAGAGGTCCCAGTCAAGTGTTTCCGGCACAGCAGGGCGGTCGGTCGGGGCATCGGGCTGCCACATGTTTGTAGGTTTGGGTGGTCCCGTGAAGTTGGCACCCAACCACACGTGGACGTCACGCACATGGCCGATAGCGCCGGCGTGCACAAGCTCGACCACTCGCCGGTAGTTGTTGCCCGCGTGGATTTGGGTTCCCATCTGGGTAGCAAGATTGTTCTCGCGGGCGACCTGAGCCATTGCTCTGGCCTCGTACACGCTGTGGGTCAGAGGCTTCTCGCAATAGCAGTGCTTGCCGATCTTCATCGCCATCACGCCGGCTGGAGCGTGGGTGTGGTCCGGGGTGCCGATTACGACCGCGTCGATCCTGCTGTGCATCTTATCAAGCATCCTGCGGAAGTCTTTGAACTGCTTTGCCTTTGGGAATCGCTCGAAGGTTTGCGCCGCACGGCTCTGATCTACGTCGCACAGGGCTACGATATTCTCATTGGCTACGCCGTTGACGTCGTCAGCGCCTCGCCCGCCGACGCCGATTGCGGCGATGTTCAGCTTTTCGTTGGCCTGTGCGGTGTACACTGAGCGGCTGTTGGACAAAATGATCAGGCCCGAACTGCTCAAGGCTGCGCTTCGTAGGAAATCACGACGTGTCACTTGCCGTTGCATTTTCCTTTTCCTTTTCTTCCAAGATGGAATCGTTGAGTTGGCTTTAATCCACTGAATCGATCAACCATTCGGTTCAAACAATCTGGGCGTCGAATTTACACAACTGACAGAAATCCTTCATCTGGTGCTTGTAGTCGCCGTAGAAGAATATCTGGTGGAAGCCCGGGAAGCTGAGCACTTCCTGATTGCCGTCGAATCTGACCTTTACTGAAACGACGCATCCTCCGGAAGGCGGCACGTCTATATTCTCAATGACCGTGCCGGCCGAGATAAGCACTTTCGAGGCGGAAGTGCCGTCAGCCTTGCCCGGCAGCAGGTCGATGCTGGTCACTCGCTGGCCTTTGCGCCATAGCGTACGCGGCACTGCGTCCCGGTTGCCGTGGTGGTGCAGCAAGTCGAACGGTTCTGGATCGGTGTCGAAGCCGTTGAGCTTCGTCGGGCACGAACAATGCGCACCGATGATCGAATCGTCGGCCGTATCGGCCACGGGGTCCTGCTGAAAGCCCGGCCTGCCGAACAGATATTGTGTCATGATATGTGAAGCCACTGCGCCGTAGTCGGCTTCGCACGCGGCGGGGATGCCATCGTCGTTCATCCGCGACCACGCTATGCACGGCAGGCTCACGTCGATCTTACCCAGAGCGCCGAGACAATCCATCGTTATCGCATCGGCCTGCTCGGCCTCGAGGATTTTTCCGGCCACGTAGTAGCTCTTGACGCCGTTAATAACGTCCTGGCGGGTCGCACCCGTGCGGCGGCGAGCCCGGCGCATGTAGTCGTCGGCCATCGCGATGATATCCTCGCTGTCAGGCGTCTCGTTGTAGTACTCGATGAAAGTAGTCGCCGGCACGACTCGCATAGTGATTCCCGTATCGGCCAGCGGCGCTTCGGAACGACTCCGGCCTCTTATCACGACGCAGCGCGTCCGGCGCATCTTAGCCGCGGCACAAAGCATCCTCATGCCGTAGGCCGCCTGGCTGAAGTCGTCCGTCGAATAGACTACGCAGCCGGGAGATTCGGCAAGATTGATCGTGTTGGTCGTAAACGAGCTTCCCAACGGAGAATAGATAATTGACGGGATCCCGCTCTGAGCGACCTTGGCGGCACTCGGCCAGGAGTGTTGCTGCCGGTCCAGCATGACGAGCATCAGCCCGTCGGTATTTGCTTGCTGAGCCTGCGCGATCCAGGCTTCCGCTTCACTGAGACTGTGAATCGGCTCGCCGCGAAGATCCAGCCTTGCTCCAAGTTTCTGGGCCGTGTCCCTCACCTTGTCAGTGTACATCTTCCGCGCAGCTTCGCCGTCGTACACTGCTCCGGGCCAGAGCATGCCGTACTCACCTTTTCGCCGGACGAACGCCGCTTCGATAGTCGGTACGTATTTCGACGCCGGGCCGCAGGCACGTATGGGATTCTGCGTTACCACGGGCTCGTTCGTCAGCGTACTGCAACCCTGCAACAGGACCGAGCCGGCCAGCACTGAGGCGGAGCCGCGCATGAATTGCCTGCGGCTGAGGGTAGGATCGCATTTGCATCTCAGGGGGCATCTTCCGGAACGCATCGCTGTCTCCTGCAAAAAGAGTTTCGCCTGATAAGTTTTGTCACATAGGTCAAACGTTACCGGATATGATACAACCTCCCGGCGGACTTGCAAGAATTCCCTTCAGCCGGGCCTTGCGAGGAATCTGAACGCAGGGTTCATGTGTGTTGCATCAAAAGAACACGGGAACTATTAGTCCGCCTTTTTGCGCAGGAACAGCCAGACCCAGCCGTGAGTCTCATATTCGCGAGGCAGTTTCGAGCGCAGGTCCGTCATGCGGACCCTGACTGTGCTCATCTCATCCTGGATCTGCTTGATCTGTTCTTCGTCCGTCACCCGTGAGGGACCCCACAGCTTCTGTGACAGTTCCCCGTAACGTTCCTGGATCGGTTTGAGTTCATCTCGGATTCGATCGTGCTCGGCTTCCTCCTCGGGCGTCGGATCAGGACGGTCGGGCTTTTGGCTTACACGGTCACCTACAAGCAAATCAAGCAGGCCGTCCTCGTTCCAATCGGCAACGCATATTTTCGCCCGCGTGCCCCGACACACCTCCTTGGGCGCCGTAGATCCGGATCTCTGTTCGCCGGGTGGCACAAGCTGGACCGCCGACGCAAGTTTGGGCGATTGTGTCGAGCCTGCGTTGCGATAGAGTGAGACGCTGCCGTCATCGGCGCCAACGAGCAGATCGAGGTCGGCGTCGCCATCCCAATCGGCAGTGAAGGGCCCTGCGCCTCGTCTGACATTTATCGGCCTGCCTCCGGCCCTAAGCTGTTCCTCCTTGCCGAAAGCACAAGACTGCAGCGTTCCTTCGTTTGGAAGCAGGTAGACATTTCCGCTTATGCTGCCTACTATCAGGTCGTAGTCGCCGTCGCCATCCCAGTCGACCGCGTGGGCTGCCGAAGCGGTACCTGTAATTGCATACGGTTTTTCCGGGGTGCTCTTGAATCGTTTGCCGTGGTAGTTGACAAACGTTCCCTCCGAAGTGTGTTCAAACTTGGCGTAGCCGGCGATGAGAATCTCTCCCATGATGCCGCCTCCCGGTCGAATACCGCCGCCTATGTTAATGAACTCGCCGTCTTTGTTCTTGATCATCTCGGGGGCGGCGAAGGAACCGTCCTCCGTACCCTTGAAAAAGAATATCTCACCCGGCCAGGAACCTGAGATGAGATCTTTGTGTCCATCGTTATCGAGGTCCACAACATGCGGACCGAATCCGATGCATCACCCACTCGGCACGCGACCATCCTCGGCGCCTTCCTTGAATTTGACGCCGGCCGCCAGTTTGGGGTCCGAGTTAGTTCCTTCGTTTCGGTATATCCAGAGCAGTCCGTCGCCGAACTGACCGACCAGCAGGTCTTTAACTCCGTCGCCGTCAAAGTCGCAGACAAACGGTGCGGCGTGGCCGATGTCCGTATCAATCGGCTTGCCAGCGGCTTCGAGCCTGACGGGCGGCTCTAAATCCGGCGCCAGACCGACGTTTCCTGCCGTGATCAATGGCGCCAATGTTAACAGGAGTGTTCGCAACATTGTTCGTTCTCCTTACAAGACGCGTCTGATTATGGCAATCCGCTTTTGTCCTTACTTCACTTGCAGACCGCGCTGCCGAAGATACCTCTTAAGTTCTCCTATGTCAATAATGCCGAAGTGAAATACCGAAGCTGCAAGAAGGATCGTCGCTCCAGCCTCGACGGCTTCGTAGAAATGCTCCATCTTGCCGGCCCCACCCGAGGCGACTATGGCGGCCGAACAGGCCTGGGCCATCGCTCTGATGACGGGAAGATCGAAACCGGTCTGAGCGCCGTCTCCGGCTTTGCTGGTAGGAAGTATCACCTGAACTCCGAAGCCGTCGACCTTCTTTGCCCATTCGATGGCGTCGGCACCTGTCGCGGTTCTGCCGCCGTCGATATAGACTTCGTAACCGGAGGGCAGTGATTCGTTGACGTCAACGTCAATAGCAACTGTCACCTTCTCCGGGCCGAATTCAGCCAGCATGTCCTTGACTATTTCAGGCTTGCGGAAGGCCGCGCTGCTCGTCGAGACCTTGTCGGCGCCTGCCTCCAGGACAGCGGCGGCAGAGGCGACGTCGGATATGCCGCCGCCCACGGTGAAGGGCACGGTGGTAGCCTCTGCTACGTTCTTTACTACTTCGAGCATGGTCGGACGGTTTTCGACAGTCGCGGTTATATCGAGAAGGGCCAGTTCATCGGCCCCGGCCTGGCAGTAGGCCTTGGCGCATTCGACAGGATCACCCGCATCGCGAATGTCAACGAAGTGAACGCCCTTGACTACACGGCCGTTCTGCATGTCAAGACACGGCATGATGCCTACTGATTTTCCCATCGTCATTTCTCCTGCTATAGAGACGTTGTCTGTACTAAACTTCAATCGGCCGCAGACCGGCGGAAATGCCCGCGTGATAGCTCTGGAGCGATTGGACATCGGGCTTTTTCTTTCCGATTGCGGCGATCCCTTTGGCAGCCGCCAGTGCCGCCGCAAC
>CP070678.1:318930-321641 GCA_020352515.1 Phycisphaerales bacterium
CGTGTGGGACCCGTATGAGCTGTGGGTCTACACGCAGGATGATAACCCGAAGCGTGGCCGACTCTACAAACCTAAGCGCAACCCGCTCTACAACTACTCCAACTACCAGGCAACTGTCTCCCTACCCGGCTGGACAAAGTAGGGTGGGGCTTGCCCCACCACCATTTGCTAGTTCCACGACTCGATCTGAATAACGAAGCCGCCGTACTTTTGGACTGTAACTTGTAGTCTGTCAGACCGCATTACGTTACGCGCACGCATCTCAAGTTTTCGTAGTTCAGATCCGTCCGTTATGATGATCGCCGTATATATGTCGGACCCAAGGAAGCCCAGATCCAGGTCCAGCGTGTGCGTCGTGTCGTGCCCGGACAGGCAGCCGATGAACCATTGATCGCCCTGACGGCGAGCGAGAACGACGTACCTACCTGGGAATCCGGCGAGGAACCTGGTGTCGTCCCAGGCGGCGGGGACATCCTTGAGGAACTGTTTTGGCGCTTCGGCCGTCATCAGGTGCGGATACATGCGCGACCGGCCGCGGGGCAGAGTGCAGCCATGGAAGTTGACCATGATCTTAAGGCCGGCGGCGTCTTTTAGAATATCGTGATATAGCTATCAACACAGGACGGTCGAAGAGTCGCGACCACATTTCCGCCCGGAGATGCGATTCTTATCCTCTGCGAGTCCGCGGCGGAAACGACGTCGGCCAGGACGAGTGCCACAGCGATTGTCAGTAATACGTTGCGAACTGTCATAGACTATCCTCCTTGCACAGGCTGTTCTCACCGATATTGCTCTCGGGTCAACTCCATTGTCTGGTCTACGTTCGTCGCGTCGATAATCGCGGCGCCGGCGTCGATATCCGAGGGCACAATTCCGTATCTCAGATAAAGCGTCAGTTGGACTACGGGGTAGAATCCCTGAATGTAAGGCTGCTGGTCGACCGTGCACCGGATGTGCCCATCCCGGATCAGCCGCAGCGTCTCAGGGGACAGGTCGAAGCCGGCCGACCAGTATCCCCGACCCGAGAAAGATTTCTCGATCGCTCTGCCGGCGGCTTCTGTATCAGACTGGCCCGTTCCCAGGACGATCTTGATGTCCGGATTTGCCTTCAGTGCTTCTGTGATTATTCCCGCGCCTTTCGCTGAATCGTTACCTGTCACGATAACGGTCCATCGGACATTCCTCTTTTTGAGGACGGCCTGCTGCCCCGCCAAGCGATCCTCGAGTGAGGAGACGCCCTTGTCGTGCATGGTCATCAGGACATGGGCGCCGTCCGGCACGTGTGGCAGGACATGCCGGGCGAGGGATTGCCCGGCTTCGTATAGTCGTTGGTTCACGCAGCTCAGCCGGGCGTTCGGCGTCGCGTGATCGTCCGTATTGAATCCCACGACAGGTATTGCCCTGTCTGCTGTCTCGCGGATGACGCGGTCAAAAGCCTCCTGGTCGATGAGGTTCACTGCGATGCCGTCGTATCCGTCCGCCACTGCTTGGCGGACCATATCGGCCTGGGCCTGGACATCCACGCCTTTCGTGCCGATGAAATCACACTCGACTCCCATCATCTCGGCGGCATCGTTCATCCCCTTTCTGACCGGCTCGAAGAACTTGGCATCGACGGTGCAGGTGACAAATGCAAAACGCAGCGGGCGAATCTCCCGCGTCGAGTATGATGCGTCCGTCGAACAGCCCGCGAGCACCATGGCGAGTAAGATCACCGCTGGGATTAGTCGTGTCATTGAATATCGCATGATCGTCACCTCTAATAGACTACCGTTTGTGAAAGCGTTTCGCCGGACCTTTACTGTGCCGGTGCAAACTGCAATTTATAAACGTTGACCGCTCTCCAGTGCTTCGCATCCGCAGGCTCCAACGTGACCTGATAGACGCCGGCCTTGTCAATCGTGACGCGACCAAAGTTCACAAACTCAGGCCTGAACCAGCCGCGCGTGCGAGGGATTTTCGCCGAGACCGACTGACCGGTTAGGGTGATTTTCAATCCACTCGGTCCACCGGCACATGAGAATTCCCCGCGAACCTGCCAGGCAAACGCATGATGAAACGTCGCGATGAACTTCATGCCGCGTTTGCGAATGGATCTCTCCAGTTCGGCGGTGAAGTCGCGCTTCGGGCTCTGGTCCATGCTGTCCCATATCGTGTACTTCGAGTCCCACATGGCGTAATTGTCGTGATGAATCGCCACAGGCCCGGCGAACTTCGCCCCGGCCGCGGCAAACAGCTCAGCCCACTGCTCGGCATCGAATTTCTCGGCCTTGAACATCTTCACCATGTCCTTGTAGCCAACCCTGTTCTGATCGCCATACTTGGCCCGGTGGTATTTGAAGGTGGGGCTTTTCTCCAGGTACATGTTGCGCCCGTACCACTGGACACCGCCGGGGCCGTCCTCGGCGCCTATCGTGACCGGCCCCCAGTGCGTGTAGATGCCGAACTTGGCGTCGCGGAACCACTCGGGCACTTCATGCTTCGACAACGACTGCCAGGTTGGCTCGTATGGCTGGCCGATCCCCACCGGGACGGAAACACCGAGAGCCAAACTGACAATCGCTATAAACTTGCCAATCTTCTTCATGGCATCGATCCTTTCCTTATCGTCGTCGCAGAATCTTCCGCAGCTTTTCGATCGTGCGTGCGTGCTCGGGACGTTGCGCCAGGTTGTAGTACTCACCCGGGTCGTTGTCGTGATCGTATAATTC
>CP070678.1:321741-326374 GCA_020352515.1 Phycisphaerales bacterium
AAGCCAGATACGGCGAGCCGATCGTCCTTTTCGACGGGACCAGTCTCGACAAGTGGAAGCTGACCGATCCGCGTCGGACGAGCGGCTGGACGATTGAGCACGGGGCTCTTGTCAACAACCCTGTTCAGCATGAAGGCGAACGCCGTATTTCCTACGGCAACCTGCGCACGATCGACGAGTTCGAGGATTTCAAGCTGGACCTGGAGGTGAATGTCCCGAAGAGAGGCAACAGCGGCGTCTATCTTCGAGGCATTTACGAGATTCAGATCAATGACAGCTACGGCAGGAAGCTGGACTCGCACAACGTGGGCGGCGTCTACAGCCGAATCGCACCAACCGTGAATGCCGAGAAGCCGGCCGGGCAGTGGCAGACCATGAGCATGACACTTTGGGACAGGCATGTAACGGTGGAACTCAACGGCAAGGTGATCATCGACAATCAGCCGCTGCTGGGCTGCACTGGCGGCGCGCTCTGGTCGGATGAATTCAAGCCGGGGCCAATCTATCTTCAGGGTGACCACACGGCCGTCAGTTATCGAAATATCGTTCTTACACCGATCATCAAAGATCCCATGAGTCAGAAAACTGTGATCTTCGAGGACCGCTTCGATAGCAGGCCGGCTGCCGGCTGGAAGTGGCTGCGGGAGGATCCTCAAACGTGGCGCATGAAAGAGAACGCCCTGGAGATTCGCGTCGAGCCAGGTGTGGCCCGCACCGTCAAGAATGCTCTCGTCCGTCAGGCGCCCGATCGCCGCCAGGGCAGATTCGCAATCGACGTGACCGTGACCAATACGACAAAGCCTACGCAACAGTACGAGCAGGCCGGAATCACGTGGTACAATAACGGCAAGCCGGTGTTCAAGCTCGTCAAAGAGTTGGTTGATGGACAGTTGATGATCATCCCGGGCAGAATACCCATGACCAGCGAGACGGTTCAGCTCAGACTTATCGTGACCACCGACAGTTTTGTCGCCCAGTTTCGCCCCGGTGCCACCGGCGAGTTTCAAACGGCCGCTACCGGAAAGCTGCCGCCGCCTGGCGATGACCAGGTCAGCATACAATGCTACAACGGTCCGGCAAATGCCGACCACTGGATAAGATTTGACGATTTTCGCATTATACAGCTACCGCACTAACGGCTGTTTGTTTCTTGTCTCAGATGAGTTGCGGGACAGCGGTGTGTCCGGCCAAGCTGCTTGTAGAACCACTGGTTAGACTGTATAATGGTCCCGGGTTATAGTGCTCCCGATTGAAAATTCCCGCTCTTGTGTGGGGAAGCGGCTGTACAACAACAGGTTGTGGTTTTGCTCGCGGGAACCTACTACCCTGAAGGGTACAATGTACTGCCGGCAGCCGCAGGCGCGGCTGTCTTGGTTGAGGTGCCAAATGCGCAGAAAGTGAGTTGAGATGATGACCAGAGCATACCCAATTCTCCCAATTGTCTTGATTGCCGTTCTGGCCTCTAGCGCCTGCGCCGCGGGCAAGACAGATCTGGTGAGAGTGAAAACCTCGGCCGATAGTGAAGCACTGGGCTACGAGTCCTACAAGGCCATGGACGGTAACCCCCGGACCATGTGGCACACGGCCTTTGGGGCCGGAGAAACCCGACATCCGCACGAGATTATCTTCGATCTGGGAAAAAGCCGTGAAATCTCAGGCATGGTCTATCTGCCGCGCGCCGACATGCGAAACGGCACGATCAAGGATTTCGAGCTGTTTGTCAGCGACGATTCCAGGAATTTCAGAGGAGCCGTCGTGAAGGGGACATTCACTAAAGAGGCCGCCGAAAACACTGTGAAGCTGTCTGCACCCGCCAAAGGACGTTACGTCAAGTTGCGAGCGCTATCGGAAGTCAACGGCCGGCCCTGGACCTCGATTGCCGAGTTGCGTCTGCTGACGGGCGGCGTCAAATTCAGGGCCGTCGAATCGTCCAGCCTGCTTCTCGAATCGCCTACGTCGGAACTGGAACTGCAATACGAAATTCTGCGGCGGGATATCACGAATCGCAAACGGATATCTAGACATGCCGAACAGGCTCTTGTGGCTGAAGCGCTGATTCTCGACTCCGACCGCGACCCTCTCGATGTTATCCTCAGACGTACGGCGGCATTGCTCGGTGATCTGATGCATACGTCTGCTGCGCAGCGCGTGGCGCCGATGGCGACTGAGCTGAAGAAGCTGCAACGTGCCGGCAGTGAAACCGCCGTGACAGATGCGCAGCGCCGACTCGAACTTTTTAAGAGGGCGTACGATCTCCGCCGCAGGATTGCACTGTCGAATCCCCTGCTCGATTTCGATGAGATTGTCTTTATCAAACGTCACCGGGCGACGTTCAATCACATGTGTGATCAGTATTACGGCATCAACATTCTGCCCGGAGGTGGAATATACGTTCTGTCCGATCCCTTCGGCGAGAAACCCCGGGAGCGTAACGTTCTTACCGATTCGGTCGTCCAGCGGGGCAGACTCAAGGGCCAGAGGCTCACTGACGGCTCCTTCCTTTCTTCGGGTCTTTCTTATGACGGCAAGATCATCGTCTTCGCCCACGTCGAGTGCAAGGGCGACCGCAATCACAGGTACCACACCGATCCGAGCCGCGGGCATTGGAACAAACAGCGATGCTATCATATCTTCAAGGTCAATGTCGACGGCTCAGGACTCGAACAACTAACCGACGGGACTTGGAACGACTTCGACCCGTGCTGGCTGCCGAATGGGCGCATCGCTTTCATAAGCGAGCGCCGCGGCGGGTACCTGCGATGCGGCCGTGTGTGCCCGACCTACACGCTGCATGACATGAACGCCGACGGCAGTGACATCCGCTGCCTGAGCCTGCACGAGACCAACGAGTGGCATCCGAGTGTCACCCACGACGGCAGGATCATCTATACGCGGTGGGATTATGTGGACCGTCACGGGTGCACGGCACATCTGCCCTGGATCACGACGCCAGACGGCCGGGACGCCAGAGCCGTACACGGCAATTTCGCTCCGCGAGAGCTGCGTGCCGACATGGAGCTTGACGTTCGCGCGATCCCCGGCTCTCACAAGTTTGTTGCCACCGGCGCCCCGCATCACGGCCAGGCATTTGGCTCCCTTGTCATCTTCGATCCCTACATAGAAGACGACGACGTGATGGGGCCGGTAAAGCGAATAACACCGGAGGTAGATTTCCCGGAGACTCAGGGAGGGGCCCAGGTCTATGGGACGCCATGGCCCCTGAGCGAAAAATATTTTCTCTGCGTCTATGATCCTACCATGCCGCCGAACGCAGGACGCCAGGGCAGGCCGCATCTGCCGGGAAGGTACGGCATCTATCTGCTCGATGTCTTCGGCAACAAGGAGCTGATCTATCGCGATCCCGAAATCGCGTGTTTGAGTCCGTCGCCTCTGCGGGCCAGGCCAAAGCCTGCGGTGATACCCGATGAATCAATTCGAGTCGCCGCGGGCGAGCCGGCCGAGGCCACGCTGGCTGTAGTCAACGTCTACGACACTCTCAAACCGTGGCCCGAGACGATGAAGGTCAAGTCACTTCGTGTGTACCAGATACTGCCAATGACCGTCCCGTCCGGCGCTCCGCCGCACGAAACCAGCCTGAGAGAACCGACGGCCGGCGATTCGGTGGTTCTGACCCGCTACGTGCTGGGGACTGTCCCCGTGGAAGAAGACGGCAGCGCACATTTCACGGTGCCGGCGAGAAAGGAGCTTTTCTTCCAGATTCTGGACGAGGACGGACTGGCGATCCAGTCGATGCGTTCGGCGACGTACCTGCAGCCGGGTGAGCAGCTCGTATGCCAGGGATGTCACGAACCAAGACATCGCGCGCCGGGCGCGCCCAGCAGGCTGCCCAAGGCGATGACGAGAGAGCCGTCCAAACTGAAGGCCGGCGTCGACGGCACCAATCCCTTCAGCTATCCGCGTCTTGTCCAGCCTGTCCTCGACAAGCACTGTGCGCAATGTCATGCGGACAATCCCGAAGATGCGCCGCGGCTGGACAGCGAGGTGATCGCCAAAGGCAACGGCGGCAGACAGAGATGGTACACCTCCTATCACAGCCTTGCGCCCGAGTATGGGTTCTGGTCCTACGGCGGCCGTCATCGGACCATACCGGGCAAGTTCGGCGCCCGCGTCTCGAAGCTCTACAAGCTGCTGCAGGAAGGACATTACGACGTCAAGCTCTCCGAAGAGGAAATGCATCGGATCGTGGTCTGGCTGGATTCATGCTCGATATTCTACGGCGTCTACGAAAAGGAAGGCGGCATCGCGCAGCTACAGGGCAAAGTCGTATATCCTACACTCGAATGATTTAGACGGTGGGGCAAGCCCCACCCTACCTATCCAAGGAGGCCTGAATTGGAATTTGAAAACAAGGTTGCACTCGTTACTGGTGCAGCCGGCTCCATCGGCAAAGGGATTGCGCAACGTCTTTGCGAACATGGCGCGAGAGTTTTCATAACCGACCTCGACCAGACAAAGATCGATCAATGCTGCGCTGAGATCGACGCAAGTGGCAGGCTCTGCAAAGGATTGGCTGCCGATGTCACTGACCACCAGCAGGTGGTGAAAGTCGTTCTGGCAGCATTGAAAGAGTTCGGAGACCGGATCGACATTCTCGTCAACGTCGCCGGGATTG
>CP070678.1:326474-330764 GCA_020352515.1 Phycisphaerales bacterium
ACTTGGTCAGCAGCTCTGCGATTTGGGCCTTTTGGAATTCATTTTGTTCGTCCAGGGAGTGGGTGGCAGGGTCGCATTCGGGCGGCAGGACCTTGAATTTATTTGGGTCACCGAATCCCGGGTGCCGCCATGAATAGTAAAGCCCCACCTTTAATCCCCTGCTTTTGAACGATTTGATAAACTGCGCGACGAGATCCTTCTGGTACGGGCAATCAGGGTGCATAACATCATACGTCGTATGTTTGCTGTCCCAAAGGCAGAAGCCTGAGACATGTTTTGCCGTCAGTACGCCATACTTCATTCCGGCAGACACGGCCGCGTCCGCCCACGCGTCAGTATCAATAGTATCGACACCCGGATCGAAGGCGGAAGGGTCGTGGTAGCCCGCGACCCACTGGGCACCCTTGTAAGTCGCCATATTAAAATGGATGAACATGCCGAACTTGAGTTTGCGGAATTCCTCCTGTAACTGCCTGACCGATTTGTTCGTTGCGGGCGTCTCTGGGCCGGCCAGCGCGGCGAGGATGCTATCGGCGACCTTTCTGGAGAGATCGCCGGTGTCATGGACGTTGTTGGTTTTTGGGCGTCCCTGGCGAAGGACCTCGGCGTGGAGGTCGTCGACGGCGACGCCGTTTTCGGTCATGATCTTAGCTGCCACGGCGTTGTACTTGAGGTCATCTCCCTTTATCCGGCCCGGTTCGCCGTCGGGCACCGGGGTAGTGCTGGCCCACACCAGCGCCGCGCCGGTCTTTTTGAGGCGGGCGACCAGCGTGCGGAGGTTCTTCTCGTAGTCGGCAAGTGAGGTGGTGAGTTTGCCGTTGACCTTGTCCAAACGGCCGAAGTTCTTCGAGTCGGGGTTGCGGTATGCCAGGTCCCAGAGGCCCCAGTTGAAGTGGATGACGTCCCACTTGCCGTCGCCGAGCCACTCGTCGAGCTTCTCCAACCCTGTCCATGTATGCTGGGCGTTACCCGGTTGCTTGACGACGACGGCCCTGCCGGCAAGGAGCTTCTTGACCCCCTGCTGATACCCGCCGCAGATCGAATCCCCGATCAGCAGCACTCGAGGCAGCGGCTTAGTCTGCTCTTTATCGCTCTTCTCCGCCGGAGATGCGCCGGAGGCGGCCATTATGATCGCGGCCATGAGGGACAATGCAAAGAGTAGTTTCTTTATGTTCATAGCGTTGCTTCCTTTCTTTAGACTCAGAATTCAGTTAGTCTTACGGTTAAACATCTTTGTCTTAATCGGCATTTTCTCGGAAAGCAAGCGTCTGACTACTTACCGGCCTTGCCCAGCATGTCGCGCTGTTTGAGGATTTCCGGCGCCAGAGCGGCCTCCTTGGTTCTCCTGTACAGGCAGCGCTCGGCGGCCTCGTTGGCCATCTGCCTGGCCTGCGAGCGGGTGACGGCGTTCTGCGCGGGGTCCTCATTTTCCGGCCAGTCCCACCGGTCGGTGCGGAAACTGTGCAGCGGAAGCCAAGGCTTACCGTTGACCTTTAGGTTGCCCATCGGACTTGTCGCCCAGGCGTACCGTACGGCCACCGGTTCTTTGACCAGCGGACTCCAGACAATAATCTTTGTGGCATCGAAATTCTTGTTGGCGACGTTCCAAATGCCGACGTCTTTCTTCAACGGGTACGCTGCGCGGGCCATGTAGAACTTGCCCGACTTGCCCGCGATTGAAAAGCCTTCCGGAATCGTGGACATGTCATCCGGCATCACCTTCTTGTCGAAGGTCAGCACCATGCAATCGCCATCGGGCTCGGCGGACAGCAGCGACGAAGAATCCCAGTCGATCTTCATGTCGTAGATTCTGCTGAGCGCCCACCTCGCCGCCCGCACACCGTGTGCCCGCTTCTTGGCGGGATGCAACCCTGGAATCTGGATGTCATACGCCGGTAGGAACGCCGTATTGGCAGGATCATCGAGAGCGTTCAGTCCGAGCCGCTGGGCCTCGCGGATATAAGCCCCGGGCGAAACCGACCATACCTCGAAGTTATCACGCGTTTGCGGAATGCTGCCCGCACAGAAGCCGATGATTCCAATGGGGAGTTTCGGATCGCCAAAATCCTCACGCCAGCCCTCGACCATGAGTTTCATGAGGACCTGATAGCGCTTAGGCCGGCAGCTTGTGCTCATGGCGTTGTTGTAGCCCTGGTGAAAGAGCACTCCCTTGATGTTCAAGCCCATGAAGGCCCCGAACATTCCGTTGTAGCAGGAGGCGGCGTCGCTGGGGCTGCGTCCGGGCACGTTCCATGAGCGGAGGTTCTTTCGTGTCGGTTTGGGCGGCATCTTGTTTTCGGGCACGCCCTTTTTTCGTTTTTCGGCTACGTCCTTTTCCCATTTTTCGATGAGGGGCTTGGTGGCCGCATCCCAGTCGAACTCGGCCCGGCGCTTGTCGACCCATTTGAGGTATCCGGCGGCGAGCGGGTGGTCCTCGAATTTGTGACGGGGAACCAGGCTTTCAATAGCCGCACCGCCGCGCGCGTTATCGATGATGCCGATGGGAATTTGCAGGGCCCGCTGGAGGCGCGATCCAAACGTGTAGCCGATGGACGAAAAGCCGCCTGCGGTTTCCGGCGTAGAGACGGTCCAGGGGTCGATGCGGTCGGCCGGTATATCCTTCTGGAGCGTGGCTGACTCGTTGGGCGCGATGCCGACCCGACGCAGCAACGGCAGGTGCGCGGTGGCTGTTTCCATGTCGGCACGGTAGGTCTTGCCCAGCCCGAAGGCCATGTTGCTCTGGCCGTTCATTACCCAGACGTCGCCGATGACGATGTTATCCATCTCGATAATTTCATCGCCCGAGGTAACCGTCAGCTTCCGACCGGTCGCGTCGGCCTGCCGCGAGGGGAAAGTCACCTCCCAGCGGCCCGCCTCGCCGCCGGCCGTTGCCTCGGCTTTCGTCCGGCCGAACCGGACGGACACCTTTTGGCCTGTCTGGGCCCAACCCCATATCTTAATCGGCTTGTCACGCTGTATCACCATGTTGGATCCGAAAATATTGTGAACCCGCAGAGTCCCGCTCTCGGCGCACCTGGTGGTTGCCGGCGCAATCGTTGCCAATACGATCACAGCCGCCGCGATAAGTCGGGGCCTGCTGTCTTGCCGTCCCACACCCAATATCTCCTTACTGCCCATGGCTTTGTTTCCTTTCGTTAATGTGGCATTGACCCTAAACTGCATTCGCTAATTTGATCTAAGGGCAAGCGGCCCGCCGGAGCCTATCACCGACTTTCCACACGATTCAGCGGCGGGGTCTTAGCCTCCTCGATCCACAGCGAAAAGTGCCCGCGCGGGGGGATACTCCCCTTTGGGTTGTTGTATCTCAGGAAGCTCATGCCTGCGATGGTCACCTTCCGGCCCCGGAATTCGTCGCGGAAGTCGTTGTAGATGAAACCACCGCGCGGCTGTCCGCCCTGCCGCTTACCGACGCCGTCGGAAGACTGGGCCAGCAGCTTGCCGTTGACGTAGATCGCATAACCCTCGCCGGCATTGACGTGGGCGCTGCCCCCGACAACGATTCGGTAGCGTTGGCCTTCCTTGAGCCGGGGGATATCGAAGGCGCCGCGTATCATGAGAACTTCCTTCTCCCACAGGGTCTTCGGGGTCTGGCCGCACCCACAGAACGGCGCGCTGCAGGAGCTGCTCAGCGGCGCCAGCTTGCCGTCGAGCTGCCCAAAGGGCGGCAGACCGCTCTTCCAGCCCGCCTTTTTGGCATCGAAGTCGGGCGCAAACCAGTTCTCCATCCCTTCGGGATAGGTGACTTTGCGGAACCGCCTTCCCTTCTCCCTGGGCAGTGTCTCTTTCGGGTCAAAACTGAAGTACTCCCATTCCACCTTCCTGAGGTCCGGCCCGAACACGTGCCAGTCGTAGTCGTGCACGCCCGCGGCGCGATAGAACGAAGTCAGACGGTAGATCGCGCCGCGCAGAAACTGTGAGACTCGCGCCGGCTTCTCCCCGCCGGCCTCGCTCAACAGTGCCGCGTTGTTCCTGGGGTCGGCGATATAGCCCGGCGCCATGCCATCCATAATAATCGGGGCCAGTGCCGCCTGTGCGGCTGCCTCATCCTTCTGCCCCTGTTCCGGACTTGCCTGCTGTGCAACGGGTTTCGGCCCGGCAGATGGCGGAAGAGGCTCCGCTTGGCCGCCGAGGAGCCTGACCATCGCCCGGCCCAATGCATCGCCCACCAGAAGGTAAGTCTCGGCATTGCGGTTGTAGTGATAGTCCTGGCTCATCGGTGACTCATCGACCTCACGCCAGAAATCGCGCGTGTCCACGGAGGCCACCGTG
>CP070678.1:330864-333541 GCA_020352515.1 Phycisphaerales bacterium
GCACTGCACAACCTGGAGTTGATACTCGCCTGCTACCGCTCCGCCGAGCAGCATGGGCAGACCATTGTCTTCTAACGGTGCCAAGAGCGCACATGCGCCCGGGCAGCCCCCCAAAGTGAATCCGGCGAGATTCACCTTTCGCGCCCAAACAGCGCTCAGCCGTATCCGGCCTCTTGAAATATTCGCAAGCCTTCCTCGCAACGGGCGCTTACACCCTGTCAGGCACAATCCAGGGTTTTCGGTAGTTCGCTTTCAGATATGCGTTGGCCGTTGCGTCATCCCCGAAGGTCTCTTTGTCGCCGTCGAACTTGAGCTTTCTGTTGCCGAGCCTGTAAGAGATATTGGCTAAGTGGCACAGTATCATCGAGAGGTGCGCTTCCTCGACATCCGCCTTGGGTTTTTTCCGCGTCCGGATGCAGTTGATAAAATCCTCGAAGTGTAGGTCTATGATGCTGCCGAATTTGTGCTCTGCGGGAACCGAGATGACGGGCCGGCTTTCCCTCGCGCGGCTGTCACCCTCGAAGACCTGCCAACCGCCGCCGTGGCGGCCGAAGCACATGAAGCCCTTGGTGCCGCATATCTCGACCTTCGTCGCGCTGAACGGCCAGTCGGGAAACTTCGTTGTGGCCTTCAAGTGAACGATCCGATGCATATACGGCGACTTCAAGCATCCTTCCAGAAGCATGGTGAGCTTGCCGAACTCGAGCGTTGCGAACTGGGTATCCGGCTGCTCCCTGCCGTCGTTGAACTGGTACACACCCCCCGCGTTGCAGACCGTATCGGGGTACTCCCTGCCGATCAGGTACCGGGCCAGATCCACCTGGTGGGTCATATCGGCCATAATGTAGCCCACGTAGAAGTCCCACAGCCTCCAGAACCATACGCCCGGACGATACGGCAGCATGGGCGAAGGTCCGCACCACAAATCGTAATCCAGGCCGTCGGGAACCGGCTGGACATCGGCCACCTGGATGGGGCCGGACTCCTGCATCAGAAATACGCGGGCCAAGTATACTTCTCCAAGCTTGCCGCTGCGTATGTATTCTGCGGCCTTGTCGGTATAAGGGGCGCTGCGGCTCTGGGTCCCCACCTGAACGACCCTTTTGTACTTTCGGGCGGCCTCAACCATTTTGCGGCCGTCCCAGATGCTCAACGAAAGCGGCTTTTCGACATACACATCCTTTTCCGCCTGGCAGGCCATGATTGTGCCAAGCGCGTGCCAGCGGTCCGAGGTGGCGATGATGACCGCATCGACCTGCGGGTCCTCGAGCATTTTGCGGAAGTCCTGAACGAATTTCGGCTTGTAGCCGTGCCCCTCAACCACGATTTCCGCGGCCGGTCCGTAGCAACGGGAGTCCGCGTCACATATATACCTGATTTCGACGTCGGACCTTTTGACCAGGCTCGTCAACAGTGAACGCCCCCGGCCCCCGACCCCCATTATTCCCAGGATAACCTTGTTTGCGGCGGCCGAAGCGCTGCGGCCCGGCAGGATCGTCAATGTCGCCGCCCCCACCGAACCTTTCAAGAGGTCCCTTCGATTTATCGATGCCATTTCTTTCTCCTTTAACCAGATTAGTTCCTGTGGCTCCGTAAGCTTCGGGGCAATTACCTGCTGCCGCCGCCGCTACGGCCGCCTTACACCGCGAAATCCTATTATGCTGCTTTCCTTGATAGGGAACTGGGTGGCCCCGGTGACGGCGTCACAGGCGGCCGGCGCCTCCAGCCAGGAGCCGCCGCGCATGACTCGAAAGCCATCCAGGCCGACGTGGTACGGCGTCGTGTACCAATCCAGGGTCCATTCGGCGACGTTGCCGGCCATGTCGCATACGCCGTACGGGCTGCTGAACTTCTCGAAGCTACCGACGGGCGCCGTGCGCGGAAAACCGTCCACGTCACCATCACAATTGCACCTGTAAAGACCGCCCAGGTCGGCCTTCTCGTCGCCCCAGGGAAACGTTCTCTCGGGATTCGGGTTGCGAATCTTCCGGGTCTCGTCGCCGTCGAGATATATGCCGCCGCGATAGGCTTTTTCCCACTCGGCCTCAGATGGCAGCCGCAACCCGCACCATTTGAGGAAGCCGGATGCATCGTACCAGCTCACGTACGTCACCGGGTAGTCGGCGCGGCCCGGCGCGACGGCGAACTTTGAATCGCCGTTTCGAACGATGCCGCAGAGGCTGCTGTTGGCCATTCTCCGATTCCAACCGGCCTCGCCGCCGCACTCGTTCAGGTAGTCCACGTACATCGCAATCGTGGTCTCGTACCTGGCCATGTAGAAAAGAGGCAGGTCCGGGTCGGGGTCGATATCGATCGACTCATCGCGCCCCATGCCGGGCAGGCTCATCATAACGAATCTTCCCGCGGGCACGCGAGCCATCTGAATGCCGCGAACGCGAAGTCTCAAGCGGTCGATATCTGAGATGCCGGTCTGGCCCGTGCCCCACCAGACTATTTGCTTGCGGCCCGGCTGCTCGACTATATCGAAACCGTTTCCCCTCACCGCGTCCTTCGAGATCAGTCGCCACCCGCCGGCCGGGCCCGTGTCGTAACGAACAAAGACATAAGCCGGAGACGCAGGCGATATGTTCGGGTCGTTCAGGTCGTACTCGATCACGATCTTCGGACCGCCCAGCTCGGTCGATTCCCGGACGACCTTAACACCGCCTATGTTCAC
>CP070678.1:333641-341522 GCA_020352515.1 Phycisphaerales bacterium
ATAATCGCCGACGACGACGGGGGCGGGGCGATTTGCAACTACGAGAGCGGGGCGGTGGTGACGGATTGCGAGTTCCGGGAGAATACTTCGAACGGCTACGGCGGGGCGGTCCTGAACCGGAGGAGCGAGGCAGTCCTGAGCGGGTGCATCTTCGCGAACAACTCGTCGGAGCATGCAGGCGGGGCCGTGATAAACCGGGCGAGCAACGCAGTCATTAGAAACTGCGTGTTTGTCGAGAACCGGGCGTGGCTGTGGGGCGGGGCTATCCAGAATGAGGACCGAAGCAAGCCGAAGCTAATCGGCTGTGTGTTCACGGGCAACCGGGTTACGGACGGGCAATCGCAGGGCGGAGGCGTTTGCAGTCAGTACGGGGACAGGCCGGTGCTGGTGAACTGCGTGTTTTCAGGCAACCGGGCGTGGCAGGGCGGCGGGATGTACGGTTACGGGGGCAGCGCGGAGCTTCTGAACTGCACGTTCAGCGGCAACAGGGCCGTCAGGGGCGGGGGGCTGTACTGCCGGATGGAGGACACGAAGCTGTGGAACTGTATTGTCCGGGGCAACACGGCCGAGAAGGGAAGCGAGCTTTACTTCGCATACTTCGAGAAGGAGGCGACGCTGGAGATACGCTATACGGACATTCGACGGAGCGAGAATCATGTGGCGTTCGAGCCATTCAACACGTTGATCTGGGGCGAGGGCAATATCGATGAGGATCCGATGTTCGCGGCGCCGGGGCACTGGACCGACGGGGGCGAGTGGGTGGACGGTGACTACCGGCTGTCGGCGGGCTCGCCGTGCATCAATGCGGGCGACCCGGCGAGCGAGTTCGAGGCGGATGCGACGGACGCGGCGGGTATGCCGCGCGTGATAGGCGAGCGGGTTGAGATGGGGGCGTACGAGTTCAATCACCGGCCGGTGGCGGATGCGGGCCGGGACCGAACGGTGGCGGTCGGGCCCGGGGGCAAGGCGAAGGTGCGGCTGGATGGTACGGGCTCTTACGATGCGGACGGGCAGGAGCTGACGTACCGCTGGCGGTGGCGGGTCGGGGAGAGGGATTTTGCGGCTACGGGCGGCGACGGGATTATTAACATGCTGGACTTTGCGGCGATTGCCGGGCGGTGGCTTGATGCCGAAGCGCCGGCGCGGTCCGCGCTGATGCGCGATGGCGGGGCCGACGTGGAGGAGCCGGGTATCGCGGCTTTGACGGATGCGTGGCTGAGCACGCCGGAGAGCGCCAACTGGAACCCACGGCTGGACGTTGCGCCGGAGGGGGCCAGGCCGGTGATTGAGCTGCCGGTAGGGCGGCACGTAATCCAGTTGATCGTGAGCGACGGGTACGAGGACTCGGAGCCGGATGAGGTTGTGATAACGGTCGTGGCGCCGATGGAGGCGGAGCTGGAGGTTCTGCCGGAGGAGATTTGGCGGAGCGACCCGCGGCAGCCGGACGTGCTGGCGATAGTTGACTTGCCGCCGGGGGTGGGCAAGGAGCAGGTGAATGGCGACAAGCCGCTCGTGATGTCACCGGGGACGGTCGAGGCGGTCGAGCAGTACGTGTTCCAGACGACCGAGTGGGGGCGGGTGCGGACGACGATCTATGCGTTCTTCGAGAAGGCGAGGCTGATGCGGGCGATCCGCGAGAACGGGCCGGTGGTGCTGGGGGTGACAGGCGAGCTTAAGAACGGGCGGCCCTTCTACGGCGTGGACGTGGTGACAATCAGGGAGAGGTAGCCGCAGTCGGGCGGGGTCAGGTTTTTGCAGGCCAGTTGGTTCGGGCGAGCCAGAGGCTGAGTTGGCGGGAGAGTTCCGCCCTGATTGGGGCGTATTTGGGGTTGTTGAGCTGGTTTTTTGTTTCTCCGGGGTCGGCCTTGAGGTCGTAGAGGTATTCGGCGGCGTTTTCGTAGCGGATGAGCTTGTGGGTTTTGGAGCGAATCATGAAGGCGGCTTTTGTGCCGGGCAGGACCTTGCGGGCGCCGGTCGGGTTGGGGCGGACCCGTTCGGAGAAGGTGTATTTGCGGGCCTGCGAGAGGGGTTTTGCGCCGGTTAGGAATGGGACGAGGGATTGGCCCTGGACCTGGTCGGGGATGGGCAGGCCGGCGAGGTCGAGCAGGGTGGGCATGATGTCGGTTGAGTCGGTGGGGATGTCGCAGACGGCAGGCTCGAGAGCGAGCGGGAAGTGGAGGATGAGCGGCACGCGGACGACTTCCTCGTAGAAGGCGCGGGTCGATTTCCAGACCATTCCGTGGCCGCCCGCCATGTCGCCGTGGTCTGCGGTGAAGAGGATTATGGTGTTCTCGAGCGAGCCGGTCCGTTCGAGGGTGTTGAGGATTCGGCCGATTTGGTCGTCGATGAGCTTGACCATTGCGTAATAGATGCGGAGGAATTCTCGCATGCCGGGCTCGCCGAGGCCACGGATGATCCGGCGGGACCAGTCCTTCTCAAAGAGCTGCTCTCGGACGTGGCGGTTGGCGGGCAGGGCGATTTTGTCCGGGTCGAACATCTCGTAGTAGGGGGACGGGACGACGTTGGGGTCGTGCGGCCAGACGAACGAGCAGGTGAGCATGAAGGGGCCGCGCGACCGGGCGATCTGTCTGAGCTTGTCCTGCGTGCGGCGGGCGACGCGGACGTCGAGGCACTGGTCGAGGTCGAATTCGAGGCGGCCCATTTTTGTGATGAATTCGGCGAATCTTTCACGGGACCATTGGTCGCCGAGGGCGTCAACGGCCTTCCGGAAGCGAGGGTCGATATCGACAGGCAGGGTCCAGTTGTACCACTTCATGCAGCGGGCGGGGTCCTGCTTGCGAACCTTTTCGAAAAGGGGCTGCATTTCTGTGGCGTATTCGGGGGCCGAGCGGTACATGTCACGGTAGTAGGGCAGGGGGGCGCGGTCTTCGAGGTGCCACTTTCCATAGTGGTGGGTGTGGTAGCCGGCGGCGCCGAAGATCTGTTCGGTTGTGATGTCGTCGGCGGTGATGCCTCGCTGGCGTTTCGGTGCGCAGTTGAGGACGACGCCGTGGGCGTGCGGGTACATACCGGTGACGAGAGAGGCGCGGCTGGGCGAGCAGTAGGGCGTGGTGCAGGTGGCGTTGGTGAAGCGGACGCCGCCGGCGGCGATGCGGTCGATGTTGGGTGTGGGGACGGGGCCGCCGTAGCAGCTCAGCACGGACGGGGTGAGCTGGTCGCACATCAAGAACAGGATGTTGGGGCTTCTCTCATTTTGGGCGGCCGCTGCGGGCGGGGCGGCAGGACGTGTTGAAAGAGAGGCGGCTATCAAGCCGGCCTGCTTGAGGAACTCTCGGCGGGTCTGTCGAGGCATCTGCGGCTATCCTCCGAATTTTTGTACCTGAGTTTTCGGCATACAGGGCGGCGCATGCTTGCGGCGCTTTGGTTGAACGGCATGTTAGCACATCAAGGGAGGCATATCCAGTGTGAACAAGACGGCGGGGAAAGTTGTAGAGGGTGATGTCGGCGCGGGAAGAATAATAAGTTGAGAAGTCTCTTGACCGGGGGGCCCGGGTGGTATAATAGGTTAGGGCGGATTCATAGAGGGTACACTCTGTTCTATCTGCAGTCTCTCAGTAAGGAATCGTAATGATACAGGACATGATTTTCGGCACGGTGGGGGGTCTGGGCCTGTTTTTGTTCGGCATGGGGCTGATGTCGGACGGGCTCAAGAAGGTTGCGGGCCAGAGGCTCAAGAACATTCTCGAATCGATGACACGTCGTCCGATGGTGGCGTTTCTGGTGGGGGCGGGGGTCACTGCGCTGGTTCAGTCGAGCTCGGCGACGACGGTGATGATAATCGGTTTTGTGAATGCGGCGCTGCTGACGCTCAAGCAGGCGATATGCGTGATAATCGGTACGAACGTGGGGACGACGGCGACCGCGTGGATGGTGTCGATATCGGGAATAGGGGCTCTTAAGATAACGACCTACGCGCTGCCGGCGATCGGGATTGGCTTTGCGATGCAGACCCTGGGCAAGACGCGCGGCGTCAAGAGCCTGGGCCAGATACTTCTGGGCTTCGGGATATTGTTCGTGGGCATCGGGTTCATGAAGGACGGATTTCAGCCTCTGGAAGAGAGCCAGAGGACGAAGGATATCTTCATCGCGCTGGGCAGCAGGCCGGTGCTGGCGATTCTGGCGGGCATGATAGTGACTACCCTTATCCAGAGCAGCTCGGCGGCTGTCGCGATCGTGCAGCTTCTTGCGATGAACAGGGCGTTCGGAGACGACTGGCAAGCGGTTCTGAACATTTCGATACCGTTTGTTCTGGGCAGCAATATCGGCACGACGATAACGGCTCAGCTTGCGTCGATTCAGGCGAACCGCAATGCTAAACGGGCGGCCTGCGCGCATACGATATTCAATCTTGCGGGCTCGGTCATTGCGTATCCGTTCATCAAGGTAGGCTTGTTTGGCTTGCTGGTTGCGTTTGTGTCGCCGTGGAGGCTTGGGCCCGGGACGATTGCGGCGAATATTGCGATCGCCCACACGGTTTTCAACGTGGCGAATTCGGTTATATTTCTTCCTCTGGCCGGTTTGCTGGAGAAGGTCGCGATGAGACTTGTTCCGACGAAGGCGACGGACCTTGCGGGCGAGCCGGTGGTTCTGGAACAGCACCTTCTCGATACACCGGTGCTGGCGCTGAAACAGGCCGAGCGTGAGATCATCCGGATGGCCGGGACGGCCAAGCAGGGCCTCGAAGCCGCCATGGACGGGATTGTCAACGACGACAGGCGGAAGCTGGAGCTTACAAGGCAGATAGAGGATATGCTGGACCGGTCGCAGTATGAGATAACGTCGTACCTTTCGACGCTGTCGCGGAGGCAGTTGTCGGATGAGGTTTCGATTGAGCTGCCGGTGCTTCTTCATGCGGTCAACGACCTGGAGCGGGTTGGAGACCACGCGGTTAACATCGTTGAGATAGCCGAGCGCAAGCTCGCGCAGAAGCTTGCTTTCAGCGATTCGGCGCTGGGCGAGGTCGGCCAGCTCAGGAGCGAGGCGGAGCAGATGTTCGACCGGGTGATTTCGGCTCTTGAAAAAAGCGACGTATCGGAGGGTCAGGCGGCGCTGGTTCACGAGAACAACCTTAACCGGATGCAGATGGATTTTCGGAGGAGCCACGTCCAGCGGATGACCGACGGCATTTGCGCTCCGGAGGCGGGGCTGATATTCATCGACCTGGTTGACAACGTCGAAAAGATAGGCGACCACCTGACGAATATCGCGCAGGCGGTGATAGGGGGGCTGCAGTGGGATGGGGTGGAGCTAAAAATCCCCGGTATAGACCATAGAAATGTTGCCAAGCAGGGGCAGTGATGGTAGAATTCTGCTTATGAGGAACCTGCGTTTGATAACGTCGGGCCTGGTGGCGTTGGTGCTGCTGTCCTGCTTGTGGGTCAGGGCTGGCGAGCCGGTGGACGGGGCTGCGCCGGTGGTTCGCGCGGCGGTGATTGTGTGTGAGGACACGATCGACGACGGGCTTTACAAGAGCATTCGGCGGCGGACGGGCGAGGCGCTCGGCGAGGGTATCGAATACGTAATCTACGAGATCGATACTTTCGGCGGAGATCTCTTCTCGGCGTACAATATATCGGAGTACCTGCTGCACGAGATAAACGCTGAGGCGCGTACTGTTGCGTACGTATCGAAGAAGGCGATATCGGCCGGGGCGCTGATAAGCGTGGCGTGCGAAGACGTGATAATGAAGGAGAAGACGCGGATAGGGGACTGCGCGCCGATTCTGCTGGGGGGCAAGCTTGAGGGTGTTGAGCGTGAGAAGATCGAGACGGACACGCGGGCGGCGTTTGCGACGAGCGCGAAGGCCAACAACTACCCCGAGGTTTTGCTGGAGGCGATGGTGACCCGGCAGATCGAGGTTTACAAGGTCAAGAACCTCAAGACGGACGAATACGAATTCTTCGAGACCGTGCAACTGCCGACGGACGCGAACGAGTATGACCTGGACAACAAGGTGCTGGTGGTCAAGGACGATGAGCTCCTGACCCTGACGGCGTCGGAGGCGGTGGAGTACGGTGTGGCGCGGGCGGAGGTTGCGGACCTTCAGGGTGCGCTGGATTTTCTGGCGGAGCGCGACGGGGTGACTTTTGCGGGCGAGCCGCTGGTTCTGAGGACTAACTGGTCGGAGGAGATGGTGCGGTGGCTGAATTCGCCGGCGGTAATGGCGGTTCTTGTGACGGTTGCGCTTCTTGGCGTTTATATCGAGTTCAGCACTCCGGGCATAGGTCTTCCGGGGCTGGTTGCGGCGATATGCTTTGTGACGATCGTGGGGAGCAAATACCTGGTGGGTCTGGCCGACTGGTTCGAGGTTCTTCTGCTGGTGGCCGGTTTGATTCTACTTCTGATTGAGATATTTTTGCTGCCCGGTTTCGGCGTTGCGGGGTTCCTTGGTATAGCGTGCATTCTGGCCGGTTTGTTCGGGATGCTTACGGAGAACGATCCGGGGAGACTGCCTTGGCCCCAGACACCGTTCCAGTGGGACGTGTTCATGAACGGCGTTCTGGGGCTGGCGCTGGGTTTTGTGGGGTTCGTGGTTGTGGCGTGCATAGTGTCCAAGTACCTTCCGAGGCTGCGTTTTTTGAGCGGTCTGATACTGGTCCCGGCGTCGCTGAGGCAGAGCAGCGAGATTCGAGTGAGCATGACCAGGGCGCCCGGCAGCGAGGAGTCAAGGGTAAAGGTGGGCGACGTTGGGCGGGTCGTGGCGAGGCTCAGGCCGGCGGGCAGGGCGGAATTCGGAGATGCTATAGTCGATGTGGTTTCTCGAGGCGAGTTCATCGACAAGGAGGCAAAGGTCGAGATAATCGAGATTCATGGCAACAGGGTAGTGGTAGCGGGTATTGAGGACGGGGGAGCAGGGGGTAGCTGATATGGGATACTGGTTTGGCTTTGCTGTTTTTTTGTATCTTGCGTGCGCGGTTTTATTGATAGCGGAGATATTTGTTCCGAGCGGGGGGCTGATAAGTTTTTGCGCGCTTTTGTGCCTTGGGATAGGGATAGCGGTGTTTTTCCGGCAGGGCACGACGGTCGGATGGGTGGGCGTTGGCGTGGCGGTTGTAATGATACCGTTGGTTCTTGTGATTGCGTACAAGGTTTTTCCGCGGACTCGTTTCGGGCGGAGCGTGACCCTTGCGCCGCCGGAGCGTGAGCCGGGCGATGCGGTGCCGGACTCCGGCCGGCTGAGAGAGATGCTGGGGGCGGTGGGCGTGGTTCTGACGCCGCTTCGACCAGTGGGGATGTGCGACTTTTCAGGACAGAGAGTTGAATGTGTTGCGGAGGGTGGTTATGTTGAGAAGGGCAGGCAGGTAAGGGTGATTGAAGTACAGAGCAGCCAGCTTACCGTGCGAATCGTGGAAGAGAGCTAATGAAAGGACAGGAAATGTTTGATCCAGCAGGCATCATAATAGCCGCGGGCGATATGAGAACCATGGTGATATGGGCGGTGGCAGTAATAGCGGTGATACTGCTGCTGATAGCGGGCGGCTTGTTCGCCGCTTTTTTCAGGCTGTGGCTGCAGGCGAGGTTATCCCGTGCGGACGTCAAATTCTCGGAACTGATCGGGATGTGGCTGCGGAGAGTGCCTCGCGGTCCGATCGTATTGAGCAGGATAACAGCGGTTCAGGCGGGCCTGGAGCTGACGACGAAGGACCTGGAGAGTCACTACTTAGCGGGCGGGCGCGTGCCGAATGTTGTGCGCGCGCTGATTGCGGCGAACCGGGCGAGCATCGACCTGACGTTCAAGACGGCCACGGCGATAGACCTGGCGGGGCGCGACATTCTGGACGCTGTGCAGACGAGCGTGAATCCGAAGGTTATAGACTGCCCGGACCCGAAGAAGGGCAGGGAGACGGTTGACGCGGTGGC
>CP070678.1:341622-355510 GCA_020352515.1 Phycisphaerales bacterium
GCGAAAAAGGTGCTCCCCCCCTAATCCTTAGACCCTTTCCTACATATTCCCGGCGGCCAATTACGCAAACCACCTATACACAGTAAACTACCAGTACCCCGTGGGGATTGTCAAGAAAAAAACTCTCCACCCGATTACCCGATTACCCGTTTTGGCTTCGGGGTGCGCATAGGGCCTCCCTTAGGCAGATTTGTGCTGTTTTTCACCGATACAGCCAGCAGGCTCGAAGATGCTGAAGAGAGATTTGATCCTTAGCCGGACAATGCGTCTACTTCTCACCATCCGATTCCGGAAAAGAGACGAAATCTCTTTATTACCGCGGGCTGGCGGCCAGCATCGACTACGACGAGACCGGCGGCGCAGAGAGGGCGGAACCGGTTAGACGCGGCGGGCCCGCGTAGCCGCAAGGTGGCCCGCCCTTGGTGATAGATAGTGGAGCCCGGCGCGCCAGATGGAGTTGTCCGCAGAGGTCAGACGGCGCAGCGCAAACGAAAGGGCTGTGAGCACGGCTCACAGCCCTTTTAGATTTTGGAAGAACCAGGATTAGATTATTTCTTTCTGATTCTGAGAAGCGCCAGGCCACCAAAACCGAGCAGCGCGATGGTTGCGGGCTCTGGGATTCCATACAACTGGATTTCGGCGATCTGCATGGAATTTGCCGCGTCCCCGTCCTTGACGCTTTCGAACTGCATCATGTATGAGGTATAGGGCTCGGCCTGATTGGCGATAGTCACCATATCGCCGGCGGTAAAACGCTCTTCAGGAAGCTGGAGAGTCCCGCCGCAGATGAGGGTCCAGCTCTCAGCGGTTCCGTCGCCGTTGTCGACGGTTGTTATGGCGTCGTTGGTGCCATAGAGCATCCAGACAACGGGGTCCCGTTCGACCGCATCATTTGCCGTGGTGATCTGGAAGGCATCCAGGGTGGTGGGGCCGATCCCGGGGGTAACAATGAATCCGGAGTTTTGCTCGCCGAAGTTGAGATACTTGGTGTTGATGTCTCCGTCTATTGCGTTTTGCGGGGCCTCGTTGCCGGGGTAGCGGCTGTTCCAGCCCCGATGGATGGCGATGATGGCATCCAGTGTGGAAAGCACGTTCACGCCGCCGCTCCCGTCGGGTGTCGGATAGAAGGCCACGTCCGCCACCTGCATGAGGTTTGACCCCTTCAGCGTCGGGTAGATCATCTGGTAGGACGAGTAGAGACTCATGCTGTTTACGGTGACAACCGGGCCGACTGTAAGCCGGTCAGGGGGCAGCGCCACGGTTCCGGCATCGATAAGCGTCCAGTTCTCAGCGAGCCCCGTGCTGTTGTCGGCGCTGGTAATAGCATCGTTGGTGCCGTAAAGCTCCCAGTCAACCGGATCACGACCCTCGGCGTCGTTGGCCGTGGTAAGCGTAAAGCTCTGCACGAGGGACGTGCCGAAGTTGGGCGTGACTATGAAGCCGCTGCCGGCCCCGGCGAAGTTGAGGTACTTGGTAGCAGGGTTGCCGTCCAGCACATTCGCCGGCGCTTCGTTGCCCGGATAGGAGCTATTCGATACGAGCCCATCGGCATCGACGGCTATGATGAAGTCGCCGGGGGCGAGGATGGGAATTGCGAATGTGGGGGCAGCCATAATTGCCGACAACATCAGGGCGGTGAGTACTTTATTCATCTCCGGTTCCTCCAAATTATAAGGTTACACGCTGAACCTCTTCGGCCGCATGCCGGGTGCTACTCCCGGCAACTGCACGGACACAGCGCCGACCGATACTTCACACTACCTGAAGCGAGGCTCTCTTGTCAAGCAAAAAATCCGCAAAAACCGGGCACCGATGGAAACATCGTTTCTGGCCGGGTAAGGGCATATTCTTCGGGCATAAACGGCCTCAGGAGGCTGAAAACCAAGCTGGGCCCCTGCCGTCCGGGGTCCGGCAAAGGAAGAAAGCGTCAAAGAAAGTATTGCCCCGACCGGCCGTGATGGCGGCGGGCCCCAGGTGAATCCCCGGGTCGGCGATATAGACCCGTTTATATGTCGCCAGGCCGTGGAATCGAGTACAAGCGGCAGCATTGGACGGCCTCCAAAAAAGTTGCTTTTACTTAGACCCCGGAGGGGCGTTCAGTTGCTATATTACCGACAGACGTTTGTCTCAGATCTGACCGGACCGGCCCAATGGAAGACAAGCTGCTGATTTTGAGGTGCAAGCGCCGCAGTAAGGCCGCCCTGACCCGAATCTACGAGAAGTACAAACGGCACCTGCTGATTCTGGCAGTGGCTCTCCTGAACGACACGAGCTGTGCCGAGGACGTGGTTCACGACGTTTTCGTGGGTTTCGTTCAGGGGCTGGCGGACTTCGAGCTGACCGGCTCTTTGAAGTGCTACTTAGCAACGTGTGTTGCGAATCGCGCACGCAACGTCAACAGGGCCCGGCATCGGCGAACCATCGCTGCGGATAGTTTCAAGAAGGCCGTAAGGTCGTCTGACGAGCCGGGCCGTTCCGTGATTTGCAACGAAGAGCTTAAGCTTCTTGGCGAGGCCATGGGGCGGCTGCCCTACGAGCAGCGAGAGGTCATACTGCTGCACATGCACAGTGGAGCAACTTTTGGGGCAATCGCGGCCGGGCGAAACATGTCGGTCAATACAGTCAAGAGCCGGTACCGGTACGGCATTGAAAAACTGCGGTCAATTTTCAACCACGAGGCAGAAAAATGAAGCCTGCAGATAGACTTTTGAAACTAATGAGGCAGTCAGACGTGGAAACGACGGCCGAGATGGACGACAGGATTCTCGGCGACGGGCTCAAGCATCTGGCGAAACTGAAACGTACGCAGCCGGCGGGCATCGGCCGGAGAACAGGAAGAATAATCATGAAAAGTCCCTTTATGAAATTAGCGGCAGCGGCCGTCGCAGTCGCCGCAGTGCTGCTGGGCCTCAACATCATCGGGCCCGGCGGGGGAGGCGACGCGCTGGCCGACGTGCTCGAAAGAATCGAAGAGGTCAAAACGTTTACGTACAGAATGAAGATGAAGATGGCCAACGTGCCCGGAATGCCCACAAACACTCCGGTTGACGCGGAGATGCACGCCGTCGTCGCAAAGGATATCGGCATGTATATGGCCACCTACGTAGATGATACGCTCCGCATGAAGACATACGTCGTACCTGATAAGAAGGCCATTATCTCAGTCGTGCCGGCTTTCAAGCAGTACACGCGGGTGACCCTGACGGACGAGGTTCTAACGAAGATACAAAAAGAGAATGGCGACCCGAGAGCGATAGTCAGGCAGCTCAAGGAGAACGAATACACTGAGCTTGGGCGCAGCGTTGTTGACGGCATCGAGGTTGAAGGTTTTGAGTCCGCGGACCCCAATATTGTCGAGAAGGCGCTGGGCGACGTGGTCGGGCGCATTTGGGTGGATGTCGATACCAAGCTACCGGTCCGGTTTGAGGTCATCGTCCTCGCCGAGGACGGCGAAGAGGCTATGCACACAACCTGCTTCGACTACGAATGGAACGTGCAGGTCGAGCCGGGCGTGTTCGATGCGGCGGTGCCGGCCGACTACAAGCTTGTAGCAGATCTGAATTTGTCTGAGCAAGAGCAATTCCACCTTGAAGTGCTCGGCATGTTTGGCGAGCTTACCGGCGGGACATACCCGAGCGACCTGAAGGTGACTACAATCATGGAGGAGTTCCAAGCTGCGATGATAACCAATTTCGGCCATCCCATGACCGAGCAGTTGCAGTCGGAGACCATTCAGAAGCTGATGGACCTGCAGATGGCAGGCGCATATTATACGCGCCTGGCATGGGAAGCCAGGGAGATGGCGTATCACGGGGAAAGGGTCACGGCGGACTTTCCCCACGCGGTGTTGATGCGGTGGAAGGCCAGGGACGGCGTGTACAAGGCGGTTTTCGGCGATCTCTCGGTCAGAGAGGTGACGCCGGAGGAGCTGGCAAGGCTCGAAGCGGCGCCGCTGAACCCGAAGGCGACGGCGATAAAGGCGGAGCCGGCCGACGGCGCCGAAGGCACCGTCCTGACGGGACTGAAGCTGAACTGGATGCCCGGGGCCTACAGCATCGCCCACCGGGTTTACTTCGGTGCCGATCCCGCCCGGATGACACTTCTCGGCGAGGTCACGACCGAGCACGCCGAACCGGGAACACTTCAAAGAGCAACTACCTACTATTGGCGCATCGACGAGGTGCGGTCCGACCGTTCGGTTGCAAGCGGCGAGACCTGGAGCTTCAATACTGGTCGGCTGGTTGCCCACTGGAAGCTCGACGAGGGCGCAGGCGAGACCGTAAGCAATGCGGCCGGAACCGAATACGACGGCAAAATCATGGGCGACCCAACCTGGACCAAGGGAATGGTCGGAGGCGCGCTCGAGTTCGACAGCGATGGCGACTACATCGAGATCGTGGACAGCAACGACCTGGCTATTAGAAATCAGATAACGGTCTGCGCCTGGATAAGGACGGACAAGATCGCCAGGAGATGGCAGGCCATAGCAACCAAGGGGGACCGCTCCTGGCGGCTGCAGGGACGGCGCAGCGGAAATGCGCTCGAATTCTGCTGTTCGGGCCTTATCGTTCCCGAAAACAGATGGGGAAGCCTCTACGGCAAGACTGATGTGGACGACGGCCGGTGGCATCATGTTGCCGGCGTCTATGACGGCGAGAGGATATACCTCTATATCGACGGCCGGGTGGACAACTCCAAGCCCGCGCCGGGCAAGATACGCCTCGATGATAGAACGGTCTTGATTGGTAATAATTCCCAGCATCCGGACCGCTTCTGGAACGGCGTTATAGACGACGTGAGAATCTACAGTTACGGACTGAGCGCCGAAGAAGTGGCTGCGCTGGCGAAATGACGACCGCACCGCGGACGATGAGGAAAAGGCCGGGCCGAAGAGCCCGGCCCTTTCTATTCTGTCTTGTGAGTCGGCGCTGCGAAAGAATCTCGAGCCGTGCGCCTTTTTAGCACGCACAAGGCCGCGCCGCACACATCATTCGAGGCCCACTTAAGCACTTGCGGCCGGGAGCAGTCAACTCATTTGCGTTGTGGCATCGACCGGCCAGAATCGGCGAAACACGGGCGCAAGGAGCCTGCCGAACTTGCTCGCAAGCAATCTCTGTCCAATTCCGAGCGAGCGGTATTCAAAGGTGATTCGGAGCCCGGCCCCGGCCCCGGCAGAGTCGAATCTGACGACGGCGGTGCTGTCTTTGGAGCCGGCGGGTCGGAGTAACAATGTGCGTTTACCCTCGGAGAGCCTTCCGCGAGGGGAAAGAAAGGTGCGGAAGGCCTGCTTGTAGCTGCCCAAACGGTCGGGGCTGGTGGTAATGCGAAGGAGGGATATCTGCCAGTGGCTCTCGTGGGAGCTGATGCTGTAGACGAATCGATCGTTCGGATCCGCGTACCTTTCTATGGGGAAGTCGCGGATGTCCTTAGGCAGCAGGAGCCGTGCCTTGATGCTGTTTCGGCTGGTCATGGTGGCGGACGGGCAGAGCAGCAAGCGCCCGATGCAAAGCGCCGCAACAAGGAACGTCGCCACAAGGCAGATGATTATGAGCCGAAATCTGGTTATGCGCATTGCAATGCCCATACATGTATTCTAACAAAATATTTCGCATTCTCTCCTTAATGTATTGCGCCGGACCACCGTCTGTTACAGGCAAACGACCGGAAACGGCAAAATCCCGCATGCGGGCAGGGGATTCTTAGGCGGTGATGACCAGAGCGTTTCGGCGATAGTCCGGTCGCGGGTGGTCGGAAGGGCACGCGGGATTCGATGTTGCCCCATTTGCGGCTTCCGCAGCACGGAATTACCCAACCGATGCTGTAGAAAGGGGCCGAAGCAAGTCAGAGAAACACCATCAAGATGAGAATAGCCTCGGCCCTTTTCAGTACGTTTACGCAATCTGCCGAAATATGTTCGGCCTGCGGCGGCGTAATTGCCCGGAGGCCGGGCTATTTGTACAATTGGGTGGCCTCTGTATCGTCAACGGGGCGGGTGAGCTGGTCGCTCTTCATGCTTACTTTGAAGCGCACGTCTCCCGGCCTTACTGCGGTGGTCACCACACGCCAGCTCGCCCTGGACTTGGGCGCAAGTGTCTGCAAAGGCGCGAAAGTCAGTGTATTGCCATTTATAGAGCCGGCCGTCGGTCCGTCCGAAGAGACGTATTCGATGATATCTTCCAATATGCACGTTATGCTGACGCCGGTGCCGGCAGCAGAGCCTTGATTGGCCACGGTGACCAAATACGTGGCCTTTCCGCCCACCTGGACGGGATCGTTGACGTCCACGACTTCCAGCATCAGCGCAGGCGTGCCTGTCACCGACGTCTCGGCCGAGGCCGCCACACTGTCGGCGCAATCAGCGGTTGCGGTTACAGTATTGGACAGCTTGCCTTCTCGAACGGGTATATACGATACGGTGAGCTTCCTGGAGGTCCCCGGCGGCAGAGTGCCCAGGCGCCAGGTAAGCTCCGAATCCGAGAGTTCGGCGCCGGCCGTTGCCTTCATCGAGCTTACACCCGACGGAACCGTGTTGCATACGGTGGTATTAGCAGCAGGCAGGCGTGACTTGTTTGTAACCGTGATTTCGTACGTCACGGAGTGCCCGATATACTGGCGGGCCGGCCCGCTATTGGTGACTTCCAGCTCCGGTTTGCGCACGGTGGTTGTCACATTGCGCGTTTCCACACTGAAACGCGAGCCCGCGCTTGCCACCGCCTTGTGCGTGAACAGTCCGGCTTTCGTGGCGGCGAGCTCGGCCGAGAATCGACGCGACTGGCCCGGCTTTAGAGCGCCTGCATCAATTACAAGCTGGGGATTGCCGTCAATCGTGCGCAATCCTTCGGGAAGCACGTCTGTAATCCTGATGTTCTCCAGAGGCGCAGTTCCCACATTTTCCAAAGTGAATTCCACAGGTATCGAATCGCATAGCGACACGTCGGTCGCCGTCATCATCGCAAACTCCAGCTTGGAATGGACGACCTCCACAACGGACAAGACGGGAATAACGTATGTCAGGGCCGTGTAATGCCCGAGGCTTTGCACGGTGTCGGCCACACCGGCTATGGCCACCTTCGCCTCGGCCTTGGGCCCGAGCACGCCAATCTGCCATAGAAGCCGGCCTTCATCGGTGCAGGCGGCCGGCCTCGCGCCGACCACCCGGAAGTTCTCAGAGACATATTCTGTTATCTGCACGTTTGTTAACGGGATGTCCGTCAGGTTTGTGACCTTTATCAGGTAGCCGAAAGGTTCGTTTACTTCCACAGTCCGCGGCACCGTCTTGTCCAGCCTCACTACCGGCTCGGCCCCCGGCGGATAAGTCCCGGAAACCGTGTAAGTATCGCCCAACAAAGCTTCATTGGGGTCGGCCGCAGCAGGCTTTTTCACAGTCCCGGTTCCGGTTACGGTTATCGAACGATCAGTAGTCTCGTGATCCGGGGGCTGCTTTTCTTGAGTGTCTTTTGGCGGCTTGTCTTTTGAAGAGGCAATCTGCCTGAGAATCGAGTACGTCCTGTCCGAAGCGGATCGGCTCGGCTCGGCGGAGGCGGGATCGCCCGACTCGCTGGGCACGGGCTCGCACGGATCGGCCGGCTCGGCTTGCGGCCCCTTCGTCCCTGCCGCCTTCTCGGCCGGCCCGCCGTTTGCCGGCGAAATGACGCAGGAATTACCTGCAATAAGACCGTACAGAACTAAACCCAACACGACGACCGCGACATAAGGTAGCGTTTTCACCTTGAACTCCCTTCTATTTCCAAAACCCTCTTCGGCGTTGTCACGCCAATCGCCCGGAAGACCCGGCAGCGCGCACGCCAAAGCAAAGCGGCAGTGCTTTGAAACCAGGCATCAAGGGGGTCCAGCCGGTCGGTAGAACACCGGCAATAGTCTCTCACCACTCCTCGCTGCCATATACTATATATATTCTAACAACTTTTGAAGCAGGTGGTCAATCGTGGTAACTACGGGATTTTGTAAAAATCCGCCCGGAACCCCTTGCCAGGGAGCCAACGCCTCTCGGCCGCCTAAAGTCAGCTTCAGCACCGAATCCTATAGGCCCAATCGCCGTTTTTGCCGCAAAAACCCAAAAAATCACAATGCCTCTAAATGTTCAAAACATCGGGCAGAAGTCCTATAACCCAACACCCGTCCAACCGTCCGCCGATTTGCTCAATGATTGACGGCCAGGCCCTCAACGCCGCGAGGAGAATAGAGAGTATGTTTTCTTTTCGTATCCGAATCATAGTTCTAGTATCATGTTTCGCAAATAGCTCACTATTCGATGGATAATATGTTAAGGAGCAGAACGTGAAGTTGAACCAAGATTTCGAAATGGCAGTCAAGACGATTCGTTTGCTTAAGAGGAGAAAGAGAGGCGAGTATGTCCAGACGGCGGAGATTGCTGACCGCCTGGACTTTGCTGTTGGTTATCTTCAGAAGGTCATCCATGTTCTGGGCAGGCACGGGCTGGTTGACAGCAAACGAGGGAGAATCGGCGGAGTAAGGCTCCAGGCCAAGACAATCACCCTCCTTGATGTGTGGAAGGCCACGATCGGCGAAGGAGACCTGAACGACCCACCCGTAAATGTGATGGCCAGGCCTCTAAAGAGCTTCGCGGACGCTATGGATAAAGTCGTCCTTTACAAGGGCAAATAGCCTCGGTTCCACCGCTGGACACTTGGAGAGGGGCCGGTTTGCCTAGGCGCGGCAAGCCGAGCCGGGCGAGCCTGCAATGCAACACCGGGCTCTTCGAAGTAAATAGTCGGTACCTAACAAAAAAGGGCTGAAAGCATGCGGCTCTCAGCCCCTTCTACGATACCTGTTTCTTAGACGCACTCACACTGCTTTTCGCCTGCGGAGCCAGCCGACTATTGCCGAACCGAGACCTGCCAGAACAACTGCGCCTGGTGCCGGGACAACCTGAAAGACAACGTTGTCGAAGAAGGCGTCACCGGGAATGCCATAGCCGAAATAGCCGAAGTCTTCGAACATAAGGCGAACGGTGTTGCCCACGACCGGCGCAGGGGCGATGAAGTTGTAGGCGTAGCGGTGCCACTGACCATCGTCGATGAGGATGGGTGCTGCGCCGCTGGTGGTGTTGGTCCCGTAGTACCACATGTGGGTTCCGGGGTAGCCCTGGGAGAGGCCCGCGAAGCCGCCTGAGCCGCCCGGCACCTGTCCGGGCAGGCCGAGGAAGTCGAACGAAACCCTGTACAGCCGTCCCGATGAGAGGCTGAAGGCCTGGCCGGTGGTGAAGATGTCGCCGCCGCTGTTGACGGCGGTGAAGGTCAGTGCGTTGCCGGCTCCGCCGAGTGGATCCGGGACAATGGCGCCGTTGTGCGCCCCACCGCTTTTGCCTGTCCAGGCCGAGAGATCCGATTCGAAGGTGTCATGGAAAATAGGCCCCGCCAAAGCCTCCGGGCCAAGCAGCGATACAAGAACTACAGCAGTTACAATGATACACTTGAAACTCCGAGCCATACAGCAACCTCCTCACTTTTCTACTCGAACGTGACTGTCTGAAGGACGAAACAACCCGTGCGCCCGCGGATTCGCAATCCGCCGTCCAGAGAGGCTCCCAACCACGGCCGTCCTCCATAATTATAACGAGTATACAGCATGACGGCCCAAAAGTCAAGGGAATTCGTGCAAAAAAACGGATTTCCGGCGCGAGCAAAGGCAGCTTATTTTAGACCATCCGGAAACTAAATACCCATTCGCCGGCCAGTTTTTTCGCCTGTTGCTTTTGGATGGCGGATTTGCTAATTTAATACCGGTGACGGACCCAGGGGCGTATCCGGGGCACGAAATGAGGGCACGTATGATCGCAATGTTGCGTGACATGCTTAAGCCGCGTGGCTCAGTCCGGCGGGAAGCTGGTGTCAAAGACTTTTTCCGGGCCTTTGCGGGGGCGGGTTCTCTCCCGGCCGTGCTTCTGACGGCCGCGCTTCTGCCGGCGCTGGCGATCTCGGTAAAGGTTGCCGGCTTTGTCGGCAGTTCGGCCCGTTCGGAGGGGCTGACTCGCCGGGTCATTGAGGCCAGCCGGCGGGATACCCATGCCCTTGAAGAGTCCATGGCCAAATCGCAGGCGCTTGCTGACGCGCTCAGGAGAGATAGCCTCTTTTCGCCGGCCGCCAGCAAACAGAACCCCGTGCGAGAGGTCCTGGCGATTTTCGGAGATCAGGCTTGGGTGAACGACGCGTGGCGTAAAGCGGGTGACACGATAGGGGAGGCTAAGATTATCTCGATAGAGCCGACTCTGGTGAGGGTGCAGTGGGACGGCCGTGTGGAGGTTTTCGCCCCGGTTGGGCTGGACGCGCCCGAGGGGTCAACCGGCGCCGGCGGCAGCCCTCACCGGGCCGGGCCTGATGGTAAAAGGGCCGCCGGAAACCGCCGTGCGGCGATGGTCGCGCTTGGCGCCGGCCGCAAGCGCATCGCAGGTGGGAAAACGCTGCGTGGGCAACGGACGAATCCGCCTGAAAGACCAGCCGGCAGGTCGGGATCGGCCAAAGGGGGCGACAGACTCGACAAGCTCCTCAAAAACGGGCTGGACAAGGCCCGGGCACGCCAGAAAAAGGAGCTGTTAGCCAAAGAGAAATCCGCCAGCGAGACCAAGGACAATCGCAAATACGCCAAAAAGAGCAGCGCTGTCGCCGACAAGGTGAGCCGGAGAAGCCCGAAAAACTCCGAAAAGGCCAAGGCTGGGGCGGTGCGGAAATAAGCATGTCTCTCGCGGCAGGAAGGCCCACATACTTCGGCTCAGAAACACCACCGACCGTGAGAAAAGAGGCACGTGGGCTGCACTCGTGGCTCTACACACACGATGGGAAGCATGGAGCGCACTGTCCAAAAAATTATAAAAAGGGCTGAGGTTGGGAGAGAGAGGAAGAGGAGTCTAAATACCTCAGCCCTTGATAGCCTTCTTCTAAACTATAGCATACTACCACGGCTGCGACAAGTTCGATTCGCGCCAGATAAAAATTAACATTCCTTCGAAATCCCCGGCTGCGGGGCGGAGTATGTTCCATCGGGCCCGGCGTGGATGGGCGCCGGGGTATCGAAACTCATGCCGTCGATGTCTTTCACGAACTCGAAATCGCACTTGAGCGTTTGCTCCCACGTTACGTATTGGCCGCTATGCGTGGCCACCCGGCCCATCAGGGCGGCAATATCGGCCTCGGCCGCCCGCCGGGCCTCGTTATGGGGCCTGTTTTTGCGGATGGCGTCAAGCAGGACCCTCCATTCGACCTCGTATGGATTCGGGTCGGCCTTCCCGTATTCCCACACCATCTGGTCGGCAACCATGTTGTGGCTCTTGTATATCCTGGGCCTCGGCTGGCCAAGGGTTTCCATGATGACGGCCGAGCCCCTGGATCCGTGAGCATAGTCGGAGTAGGTGGACCAGCAGTTGTTCATGTGCCGGGAGAAGGCGAAGAGCTTCGTGCCGTCGGCGAAGGTGTACTCGACGGTGTAGTGGTCGAACTGGTTGCCGGCCTGTTGGTAGCACCGGCCGCCCATGCCCTGTGCCGAGACGGGCCAGGCGCCTTTGAGCCAGCAGGCCACGTCGATGTTGTGGCAGTGCCAGTCGATGAAAAACCCGGAGGAGACCCACGTGAAGCTGTTGGGATGCTTGAGCTGGAAGGCCAGCTCGTTGGCGCCCTTGGGCAGCGGCGGGCAGTGCACGGGGCCGTGGACGCGGTAGATGCGGATTGTGTGCACATCGCCGATGGCCCCGTCGTGAATGCGGCCGATGACCTGCTGCCGGGCGTCTGAGTGGCGCCACATAAAGCCGACCCCGACCTTGAGGTTCTTCTTCTCTGAAGCCTCGGCCGCCCTGAGCAAGCGGCGGACGGAGGGCGAATCGGTGGCGAAGGATTTTTCCATGAAAACGTTGACGCCTTTTTCGACGGCGTACTCGAAGTGTAGCGGGCGGAAAGCGGCGTGGGTGGTCAGCAGGACAATGTCGCCGCTCGAGAGACAGTCGATGGCCTTCTTGTACCCGTCGAAGCCGATGAAGCGGCGCTCGGGGGGGACATCGAGCTTCTCGGCAAAGCTCTTTGCAAGGTTGTCGTAGCTCGATTTGAGGTGGTTCTCGAACAGGTCCGCCATGGCATAGAGCTTTACGGGCCCGGCCGCGGCGCTGAAGGCGTTTGCGACGGCGCCGGTGCCGCGGCCGCCGCAGCCAACCAGAGCCAGCCTGATGGTGTTGCTCCCGGCCGCGTGGGCCCGATTGACGGCGACACCGGCAAGGGCCGAGGCGGCTGCAAGGCTCGCCGAGGATTTCAAAAAAGCGCGGCGGGATTTCGACGTTGACGACGATGGCGGATTCTGTGCGCCCATGGCGGACTCCTTTCTCTTGTGGTCAATGTGCATGCAAGCATCCGCACACACGTTCCAGTACCTCACCGAGCATAGCAGTATCCTCGAGAATTTCAAGAGAACGCCCCAGAATTCCCCCCCTTTACCCCAGAAGCCCCTTGCTACCGCACATACCTCAATGACCAACCACGCCCGCTATAATCAGTTTGCGCCCGGTGGGCGCGAGGCCGCCCCAGGTACAAGGCACGCATCTCAATTCGACAAGGTCTTTGTATTGGATTTCCATGAAGAAGGTCCGATCAAACGCACATTCGTATGGCTGCATTCTGGCTTGTGGATCGCGCGGCATACGAAACATCTGGGAGGGATTCCACAAGTCGGCAACCACAAGAAGCCAACAGTCCTCGCAGTGATTGCGGTAGCTCTGATACTTCTTACTCTTGGCTATTAGCTTTGGCTGGAGGTAGTAAATGAAGTGCTCCCGGCTGTGCGCGACCCACCCTCCCTTAGTCGAGTCCCAGCGGTGGTTACTTAGCGAGGACCTGCCGGAGATGGTGCCACGTGTAATGTCGACTTGCATGAGGCCACCCCTTGTCGCAGGAAATTTCAGGTGGCCATCGGATTCACTGGACGAGCTATTGTGCCATTCTACGACTGCATCAGCCAGTTGCTCTGCAAGCCTCTGCTGCTCCGGCGGACCGCCCGGAGAGCCTTCGCTACCCCAAAACGAGACGGTGACACCCAAAGGTGGGACTCCTCGCTGTTCACATGTTTCTCTTGCGATCTGGACTGCTCGATCGCGGAAGGCGACTATTTGTGGCATCGAATAGCCACTCGGTGGGCGGCTTGTCTTGACAAGCTCAGTATGTTCGACCCCGACAATAGCGCCCTTGTGCCTGATTATGAAATCGGGCTTGCCACGATGGTTCGGATCAGGTTCGCCAAGCTCCTCATGGAATTCACGCGCGAAGAGTTCGCGGAACAGGTCAAAGTGCCTCTTCTCCACAGATTTCTGCCGTTGGCGAGTCATATCAGAGGTAGAGTTGGGTTTTGTATTTATTCATAATGCGCCACGATCTCAGTCGTTTTGTCGGGGGCCTTGTCCAGGACGATCCATTCTTTTTCGGGGTTGAAGTTGTTGTGTGGTTTTCCGTTTACGGTGCAGCGGGTGATCCGCTTGTTTTCCGGGTGGCGGAATCGCAGGTATATCTTCTTCGGCGGATTTCGTTTCGGCGGCTGGAGGGTTGCGGTGATTCGGCCGGCCGTGGCGTGCGATTCGAACAATAGCGACATCGGCCCGAAGTATGTTCTGGCGTCGGTGATGGAGCAGGACTCGCCGTCCTTGAGCCAGTAGCGGGGAATGGCGGCGCCGAGGTAGAGGTCGTCGCCCTGCTCCCGGACGAACATCAGCCGCAGCCAGAAGGTGGAGTTGGCCTCGTCCGACGATTTATAGTGGTCGCCGCGGTGGTCGCCGATATTGGGCAGGGCGTGCTCGGTCATCATTCGCGTATCGGCAAAGTAGCTCGTGGCGAACGCGTTGAAGTACGCGCGGAGGAAGTGCTTGGGCTCGTCGCGCAGC
>CP070678.1:355610-358996 GCA_020352515.1 Phycisphaerales bacterium
GCTGGGCTGTTGAGTGAGAAATCGGCTCAGAACGTTCTGCCTATGGTTCGCCACTTGGCCAATTGCCTTGGCCGATGGGCCCAGTTGGCCCGGATAACGCGGAGTGGAGAACCCACAGAACGAGTTGCCAGTATTCGCGGCGAGGCCGCCGACCAGGCAGCATTCATAGGCGCGATGCACAACATCTCGGCCCCGGTAGCGGCTGAGGTAGTGGGCAGGCTGATGCCATTGAAATTCAGCCACCTGCTCGATATTGGGGGCGCCTCGGGAACGTGGACCATGGCATTTCTTGACGCGGCCCCCGGAGCCAGAGCGACGCTGTTCGATCTGCCTGATGTCATTAAAATGGCGCAGAAGCGCTTGAGCGATGCAGCCCTGGGCGACAAGGTGACACTCGTTGCCGGTGATTTCTACACCGATGAACTTCCGGCAGGCGCCGACCTCGCCTGGCTCGGGGCGATCTGCCACCAGAACTCCAGGCAGCAGAACCGCGAGCTCTTTGCCAAGATTCACAAGTCACTGACCGAGGATGGCTTTGTAGTCATACGCGATGTCGTCATGGATCCGTCGCACACCTGCCCCCAAGGCGGTGCATTGTTCGCCGTCAACATGTTGGTCGCGACTGAAGGAGGGGGTACTTACACTCTAGATGAGTATAGCGAGGATCTCTCAGAGGCCGGTTTTGATGACGTGACGCTAGTGCACCACGATGAGTTTATGAATTCACTGATCCGAGCCAGGAAGGCGTGAGAATGGCTGTCTGATCAGTTTTCTTGTTGCAGGCGAACGAAGAACAGATCCCAATTTCCATTCTTCTCCGAGCAGAAGAGAACAGAGCCGGGATAGAATAACTTTGTACCGTGGTGTCAAGATTTATTATAATCCAGATTCGACAAGCTGACCGTGACTCGGCCCGGGTTTGCAGTAACAGGTATGTTCCAGATCCTTACAGGGAGACATCGAATGAAGCGGCAAATTGCAAATACAGATGAAAGACAAACAAAGGTACGCTTTTGCGTTTTAACTTCGCTGGTGGTATTGCTGGCTGTTTGCGGCGTTGGCGCAGCCGGGGATTGGCCGACCTACCGGTCTGATCCGGCCCGCAGCGGTGTTACCTCCGAAACCGTCGGCCCCGGGCTTTCTCTGCGGTGGAAGTATATTGTCACCCACGGGCCCAAACCCGCTTGGCCCATGCCCTCTGAAGAGTTGCCGAGAATGCACATCGACAATACATATGCGGCGGTCATAGCGGGCGGCAACGCCTATTTCGGCTCATGTGTCACCAACAAGGTCACGGCGATAGGTGTCACTGACGGTGAGATACGTTGGGAGTTTTTCACTGAGGGGCCCGTTCGTTTTGCGCCCGCCGTCTATGCCGGCAAGGTGTACGCAGGCTCCGATGACGGAAACGTCTATTGCATCGACTCCAAGAACGGTTCGCTGGTGTGGAAATACCGCGCCGGCCCCAGCAATGAGAAGGTTATCGGCAATGGAAGAATGATATCGCTCTGGCCCGTCAGGACCGGCGTGCTTGTCGACGATGGGATCGTCTATTTTGCAGCCGGCATCTTCCCATACGAAGGGCTTTACGTCTGTGCTCTCGACGCCGGCGACGGCTCGGTCGTCTGGAAAAACGATACGATCGGCGACCGCGCGCATGAGATGGAATTCGGCGGGATATCACCGCACGGTTACCTGCTTGCATCCAAGGATATCATTTATGTTCCATCGGGGCGGTCCATGCCGGCGGCCTTCGATCGCAAGACCGGCAGGTTTCTATACTGTGCTGCACCGGGTGGCAAACGCGGCGGCTGCTGGGCCCTCTTGGATGATGACAGACTGATCTCCGGAGTCGACTACTCGGGCACGCCTCACAAGGTTGCATACGACGCCAAGACGGGCAGACGAGAAGGCGACGCCTTCGCATGGTTTGCGGGAATCGACATGGTGGTCACCCGCGGCTCGTCATATATCCTGACCAAGGGCGGCCTCTACGCGATTGATCGAACGGCTCACTCTGAGGCCGTGCGCAGGGCTAACAAGCTCGCGACTGACAGTCGGCAATGGCAAAGGCAGGCCGAAGAGTTGAAGAAGAGATTAGCCTCGGCCGACCAGAGCGCCCGTGGAAAGCTGGGCAAACAGATCGAAGAATTGTCAAACAAGATTGCCCAAGCCGGCGCCGAGCAGGAGCGGCTCAAGACCACGAGTTTCAAATGGCGATATCCAAAGAAAGACCTGCGTTCGGTTCTGCTGGCGGGCGACGTCGTATTCGCCGGCGGTGAGGACATCGTCGTCGGCCTTGACGCGGAAACCGGCGAGCAGGTCTTCGAGAGCGAGGTGGATGGCGCTGCCGTTGCGTTGGCCGCCTCGGGCGGTCATCTGGTTGTCAGCAGCGACAAAGGTCCCATCTATTGCTTCAGCGAGGCCGAAGTTGCCGAGACCAGGACCATCAAGCCCAAAGTAACAGCCGATCCCTACCAGGTTGATTCTCTTACCGAGACATACGGGGCCGCCGCCGAGAAGATAGTCGCTGAAAGTGGTGTCAAGAAGGGTTACGCCCTGGTGCTCGACTGCGGTCAGGGACGGCTTGCTTACGAGCTGGCCAAGAGAACGGAGCTGAAGATCGTTGCGCTGGAAAAGGAGCCGGCACAACTGGCGGCGGCTCGAAAGAATCTCGAAGCCGCCGGCCTTTTGGGGGTGAGAGTTGTGGTTGAACCCTGGGATATGGAATCTCTGCCGAGCTACTTCGCCAACCTGATAGTCTCCGACGGAGTGCTGCTCACAGGCACGACGACGGCAATTGCCGAAGAAGGCCGGCGCATTCTCCGGCCCTGGGGAGGTGTGGCCTGTTTGAGTTTTCATCGTGACGGCGATGTTGTATGGAGAAGCTTTGTCCGAGGTCCTCTCGAAGGTGCCGGTGCATGGACGCAACAATACGGCGACCCTCAGAACACGGCCTGTTCGAATGACGAGTTGGTTTATGGACCGCTGGGGATTCTCTGGTTTGGAGAGCCCGGCCCCAGGGGTATGACCGAGCGGCACGCGCGGGCGCAGAGTCCGGTGGCCATGGACGGGCGCATGTTCATGGAGGGTGAAGATTTGGTGATGGCAGTCGATGCCTTCAATGGGACGCTGCTGTGGAAGAGGGAAATCCCGGGCGCCGTCCGGGTGAAGATCAAAGCCGACTGCGGCAATCTGGCCGTGACCAGTGACGGCCTTTATGTGGCTGCTCACGACAAATGCTATCGACTGGATCCGGCGACTGGAAAAACGATGCGGGTATACAAAATGCCCGGCTCTGTCGAGGGGGCGTCGCGCCGGTGGGGATATATCTCAGTCGTCGGCAACATCCTCTACGGCTCGGCGGCAACGCCCATGGAGGAGGA
>CP070678.1:359096-363440 GCA_020352515.1 Phycisphaerales bacterium
GATATGTTCACCGATTTCGCGCTGGATTTTCTGCATCGGCACAAGGACGAGCCTTTCTTTCTATATTTGCCCTACACGGTTCCGCACGCGAAGTATGAGATACCCAGCACCGAGCCGTATACGGACAAGCCCTGGTCCGCCGATGCGAAGGTTCATGCGGCGATGATTACGCGACTTGACGGCGACGTCGGCAGGATCATGGCACTGCTCAAAGAGCTGGGACTCGATGAGAGGACGCTGGTGTTCTTTTGCTCTGACAACGGTGCAGCGAGGCGCTGGGAGGGAGTCTTCGACAGTTCCGGTCCGTTGCGGGGCCACAAAACCGACATGTATGAGGGCGGCCTGCGCACGCCAATGATCGTCCGCTGGCCTGGTAGAATCCCGGCGGGAAAAACGAGCATCGCGCCGTGGTATTTTGCTGACGTACTGCCGACACTGGCAGAAGCTACGGGAGCGAAACCGCCTTCAAATCTGGATGGCATCAGCGTCCTGCCTCTGCTGCTCGGCAAAAAGCAGAGGACCGACGATCGCTATTTGTACTGGGAATTCCCGGCCGGAAAGTTCCAGCAGGCGGTGCGCTGTAGAAACTTCAAGGCCGTGTGCTTGGCGCCGGGCAAGCCGCTGGAGTTATACCACTTGGCCGAAGACATCGGCGAAAAACGCGACGTCTCGGCCGAGCATCCCAAAGTTGTTGCACGAATTGAAAAATATCTAAAGACCGCCCGTACCGAATCAGCGAACTGGCCCGTCACGTGATGGCGACATGCTTGCCTCTACGGTGCCGCCGTAGGCACCCATGTTGATGACGCCGCCGTTTGGCGACGGCTCCAGGCCAACTGCTCTGGAAGGGTCACCCGCATCGATGCAGGGGCTTGTGACATCGTCCGTGACCCATGTCTGGGTAACCAGATCCCACCGACCTGCTTCGGATTTCAAATGATAATCGCCGTTGCTAGGATCAGCAAATAATGGGTCAATATCAATGTTACCTTCGCCGGGAAATCCACCCTGGATGTCGCTGTAGGTAATCACGATCCCAGAGTTGCGGTTGCCCCAGATTTCGTTGCCGTCCCCCCAAATGATGCAATTGTTCACCTCAACAATGCCCGGATACTTGTACGAGCCGGGAAAGCGAGCAAGGGCACTTCCTTCCGGCGCTGAATTTTGAGCAAACGTACAGTTGTTGATTCGACTGCCGCTCGCGTCGTTGTACACGCCTCCGCCACAAGATGTGGCCAGGTTCCCGCAAAAAGTGCAGTTGTTCAAGATAGGAGCGCTGTAGGCGTTGTAGATCCCCGCGCCATCCTTAGCCGAGTTCCCGGCGAATGTGCAGTTTGTGAGGATCGGATTGCTGCCAAAATATGTTGGGCTGCCGTCAACATAGGAAAAATCAGCAGCATTATACATGCCACCACCTGCGGCAGAATCTCCATCGTTTGCCGAGTTTCCGACGAACGTGCAACCTGTGAGTGTTGGGTTACTCATCTCGTTGTACATTCCACCGCCTTCGCCAAAATACCCGTCCGCTGAGTTATCGATGAAGGTACAGTTGGTCAAGACCGGGTGACTGTCATAATTGTTCATTCCGCCGCCGCTATAATAATACGCTGAATTGTCGCTGAATGTGCAGTTGATCAGAGTCGGGTTGCTGCTCGAATTGCGCATCCCACCGCCCCTGTATTCGGCGTAGTTGGTGGTGAAAGTGCAATTGGTCAGAGTCGGGTGGCCGCGGTAATTACTCATTGCACCTCCATTGTAGGCTGCATTGTTGCTTAAGGTGCAGTCGGTGATCCTTGGGTTACCGTAAGAGTTGCTTATTCCCGCGCCCGAGCCGAGAAAGCTGTTGTCATTTCCTGCGGTGATTGTGAAGCCGTCAAGAGCCGTAGTTTCGTCAGTTCCGCTTGCCCCGACGACCGCATAGCTGTTTTCGCCCCGGCTGGGCTCTTCCAATAGATCATACGGATCTGTGATTCTTATATCATCACCGTTCAGGTCGCCGCTGAGGACGGTCTCGTAGCGGGCGACATCTCGTGCATCCGGCTCGGGCTCGCCGGCACCTGCGTAGCCGCCTTTGAGGGCCACGCCCCTGATGAGCTGGAAGGTCGCTTCTCTCCGGTCGAATTCAGGCGTTGCGGCAAGCCCCTGATCGGGTCTGTATATACCCTGTGCCACTCGTATTTCTTCGATGCCATCAATCGTCGCTGCCGCGCTCAGCGCCTCCTGGAGGTTCGTAAAGGCATCTGTCCAATTCGTGCCGTCACCGTTTCCCACTGCATCGCCATCAACGAACAATACACTGTTAAAGGCCTCATTGTCGGCTTCGGTGGCAGTGACGATCGCAGCAAAGCCGTCAGCGGTCGTGATCAGGATTTGGGATTCGCTGCCGATGTTGTCATTGTCTTCAAGTGCTGCAAGCACAATAGTCTGCGGAATCGAGTAGTTACGCGCATCAAAGGAGAGACGCGCTTCGGATTCAACGATTATGTCCTGATCGCCCGAATGGTAAGCTACGGCGACTTCGACAGTGTCCTCGGGAGGGTTGATCAAGGCGACCGTGAATGTCGCGGAACTTCCCTCTGGGACCACAAGCAGATTTGTGCTGAGCAGAAGGTCAGGAAGAGGACTTTCGTACGCTCCCATATCCACGACGCCATTGACAATGCGTGGGTTACCGTCCGCATCGACAAGAACCGACGGCGACACCGCCCGAGTGTCCCCCGCGTCGATACAAGCAGAGCCCGTTAACAATCGCAGGTCATCGTCGTCGGTGCCGAACACATCATCTAGTCCATCAGCGTCGACAAACAACGGATCGGCTTCGATGTTGCCTTCGCCGGGCCATCCGCCCTGAATGTTGCTGAACGAGACAGCGGCGTTGGCAATGATTTGTGCTGATGGGTTGCCCCACATGATACAATTGACCAGCACAGGATTGCCGCCATGAATCACGGCCCCGGCGTTCGCCCTGTTTCCGACAAATGTGCAATTGGTGAGGGTCGGATAGCTGCCAGAGCTGTACATCCCGGCACCGAAGGCTGTGAAGTTCCCGACGAAAATGCAGTTGGTTAGGATCGGATTGCTCCGGCTGTAATTGGCCATCCCGCCGCCATCGTTCCTGGTGAAGATGCAGTCGGTCAGGACCGGACTGCTCGCCCCCGAATTGGTCATGCCTTCATCTTCATTCTCGCTGAAGGTGCAACTGGTCAGAGTCGGGCTGCTCTCTGCATAATTGTCCACCCCTCCACCTCCGTTCCCGGTGAAGACGCAGTTAACTAAGGTCGGATTGCTGTTAAAATTGCTCATTGCAACGTTAAAGTTGTCTATGAAACTGCAATTGACCAGTGTTGGATTGCTGTGACTATTGAGCATTCCGCCATGTTGACGATACCCACGCTCGACGATCACCCCCGAGTTAACGTGGGCGAAGTTCTCAGTGAATGTGCAGTTTGTCAACGACGGGTTACTCTCGGAGTTGTGCATGCCGCCGCAGACAAGCGCCCAATTTCTCGATATGATGCAATTCGTTAGAGTCGGATTACTATTGTTTTCACAGTAGATCCCACCGCCACTATCATGCGCCCAGTTTCGTGTGAACGTGCAGTCTGTTACGGTCGGGCTGCCGGCGTCGTTGAACATCCCCGCACCGCTCTGACCGTTACCATTGGAAACGGTAATACCATCCAGCAGCGCTGTCTCATTTGTGCCGCTGCCGATTACCACGTTTCGTGTGTTGTCCTCTCGATTGGGCTCGTCAAAGCTGTAGTAGGGGAGGGCCCTTATGTCCAGCAGCTCCTCCCAGCTTATATCGTCACCGGCGATGTCGCCGGAGAGCACCGTCTCATAGAGGCGAACATCTCTGACATTTGGGTCAGGCTCAATCGATCCGGCGTAGCCGCCTCTGAGCGCGACGCCATTGATGAGCCGGAATGTGGCTTCGCGGTCGCCCGCAGTTTGACTCGCGCCCTGGTCGGGCTTATAAACCCCCTGGGCGACCCTCACCTCCACCGGCTGGCCGTATATTCCTTCACCGGCCGGGTTAGCAACAGAATCTGCTTCAGCAAGAGCATCCTGGAGGTAGTTATAAGCATTGGCCCAGCTTGAGCCGTCATTTGCACCGGTGGCGTCGGCGTCTACATAGATGATCCTTGCCGAAGCCGGCGAGCTGGCGATCAGCACTGCATAAAGTACGAGCACTATCGCCCAAATGCCTAGATTCTTCCTTTCACACACTCTCAGATCTCCTGCGGGCAGTTCGGCGTTTGCTTGAGACAGTGACTGATTATAGCAATTTTAAGGGTGAGTTGTCAACGAAATCGACCGTTGCGGGCCCATCATAGGACCCTA
>CP070678.1:363540-367756 GCA_020352515.1 Phycisphaerales bacterium
AAACTGGCCCTCTGGTGGCTCGATGAGCAGCTCTGGCCGTAATCGCAGCGCCTTGATACAAGCCTCGTTGGCAGGTTTATGATTGTGCACAAGCTTGTGGGCCTATACTGATTCGTTCGGTATAGGCCCACCCTTTCTTTGGTCAAACCAGGCGTTTCTATCTTCTATTTTCTATTTGAGACGTATTGGTTGGTTGACTCATCCGGCCGACTATGCTACAATTAAAGTACCAGACTGAGTCACGTGGTCTTGGGCCCGCAAGTTCCAAGAACACAGGCTCGCGCTGTAGGACGCGCTAACAAGAGGATAGAAGATGCCAAGATCAGCTGTAGACACATTCTTAATCCTGACTGCTATCGCTGCTCTCTTCGGGTCGGTCCGGGCGGCCTGCCCCGAGGGCGATCTTGAGAATGACTGTCAAGTCAACTTCAGAGACCTCATGTTCCTGGCCAACTACTGGCTGGACGGCCCCGGCAGCCCGGCGAACCTCATCGCCGACGACAAAGTGGATATGGCCGATTTCTCTGTGATAGCAAAACACTGGGGTGAGGTAGGAGAGCGCACCGGCTCGGTGCTGGTTGAAATCTCCCCCGAAGCGGCCGTCACCCGCGGCGCCAAATGGCGGATCGATGGAGGTCCGTGGCAGGACAGCGACCAGACACTGGACGAGCTGGCGGTCGGTTCCCATACCATTGAGTTCAAGCCAATTGACATCTGGGCCAAGCCGGCGGATAAAGAAATTCACGTCGACCAAGATTTGATAACTCGCGTCACGTCGGCCTATGAGCATCCGCTCAGAATCAACGAGTTCATGGCCTCCAACAGCACCAACACCAAAGACGAGCACGGCGAATATGATGACTGGATAGAAATCTTCAACTCCGGTGACGAGGCCATTGACGCGGCCGGTATGCACCTGAGAGATGGCGACGACAACGATTGGGAGTTTCCCGGTAATAATCCTCTGACCACCATTGCCCCCGGCGGCTATCTGCTCATTTGGGCGGACGATTGGACGGACAATGACGTGAACGATGGGCCGCTACACGCAAACTTCAAGCTCAACGCCGACGGAGACAGGCTTTTTCTCTACGATACCGACGGCGAAAGCCTGATTGACAGCGTCGACTTCGGCGACCAGACTACAGATATTTCCTACGGGCGCGATGCCGACGACAACTGGCGGTTCTTCCCTTATCCGAGTCCGAGATGGGAAAACATTGACGCTTACGTCGGCGCCGTGGACGATACGAAGTTCAGCCATAACCGCGGCTTTTACGACGAGCCGTTCTCCGTCACCATTGTCACGGAGACCGAAGGCGCCACCATAAAATACACGACCGACGGCAGCACACCAAGCGAGACGGCCGGCCGGAAATATAGAGCTTCGGTTCCAATAGAGACGACTACGTGCCTTCGGGCGATGGCGTTTAAGACGGGTTTCAAGCCGACCGATGTAGATACCTACACATACATCTTTCTCGATGAAGTCATCCAGCACCCCAAGATGTCCACCAGCATCACGCAAAACCCCGTTTGGGGACCGCAAATGCGCGATGCCCTGCTGGAGATTCCTACTATCTCTCTGGTAACACCTTACACTATTCCTGACGAGCCTATTCAGAGTCCGCCTGAAGTGCCGGTGTCAATCGAAATGATTTTTCCCGACGGCAGCAAAGGTTTTCAGGCCAATGCCGGCGTTGAGCGTTTCGGCGGACAATATACTGTGTGGCCGAAACAGGCATTGCGGGTAAGCTTCAAGAGCATTTATGGACCCAGTCGGCTCGAATTTGACCTGTTTGGCGATACCCCTTATGGCGGAGATGACGCCACCGATAGTTTCAACCAGATTATTCTGCGTAACGGAAGCCATGATTCCCTTTGGTACGGCGGCTACACTTCCAAGGGGGTCTATACACGCAACCGCTATTGCTTCGACCGACAAATGGAAATGGGTCACCTCTCGTTACGAGGGCGATTTGTGCATATGTATCTCAACGGCGTCTATTGGGGACACTACCATCTGATGGAGAGACCTACCGCCGATTTTATGGCCACTTATTTGGGCGGCGACGAAGAAGATTATGACATTATGAAAGGCCGCAGCGGTATTTTCAATATAGAGGGAGAGCGTGCGGCCTGGGACTACCTGGTTGCCCACAAGAGCAACTACGAGATAGTACAGGAGTACATGGACATCGACAACTATATCGACTACATGCTCTTGAACTTCTACGGGGGAAATGATCACGACTGGTACTCTATGCACAACTGGTATGCCGGCCGGAAGCGGGAAGCGGGCAGCAAGTTTATATTCTTTATGTGGGACAATGACTTCCTTATGCGCAGATTGAATGCAAGCACCCTCGATAACGGTGGCCCGAGCAATATGTTGAACGCGCTAGCGAAGCACGAAGATTTCAAAATGCGCCTTGCTGATCGGGCGTACAAGCACTTCTTCAATGACGGGATGCTTACGCCTGCCCGGGTTCAGGCCGATTTTACCGAGTTGACTAATCGCATAGAAAGAACAACCATCCCCGAATGTGCCCGGTGGAAAGACGAGGGAAGACTGGAATCAGGTATAACCTACACTCCCGATACCCTGCAACAATCCGTTAACTGGATAAAGTCCGATTGGGCCGATGTTCGAACTGCAAAAGTTGTTCAGCAGATGCGTGATTATAACCCCTCCTTGTACCCGGATGTGGATGCACCGCTTTTTTACATAAACGGCGAACCTGCGCACGGTCACTATGTTTCCTCGAGCGATTTGTTCTCTATAACCACCGGGAGCGGGACCATTTACTACACTATCAACGGTAGCGATCCGCGTCTGCCGGGCGGTGCCGTTAACACATCCTCTGCCACCGAGTACACCGAGCCCTTCAGCATTGCCATGAGCACGCACATCAAGGCTCGGACCAAGGTTGGCAGAGCCTGGAGCCCTCTTAACGAGGCGACTTTCGCCGTCGGGCCGGTGAAAGAGAATCTGCGCATCACCGAGATTATGTATTATCCCATGGATACCGGTAATCCGAGCGACCCGAACAAGGAGTACGTGGAGTTGACGAACATCGGACCGGGCGAAATAAACCTCAATCTGGTCAGGTTCACTAACGGTGTTGACTTCACTTTTGGAGATTGGGCGCTTCGCGAAGGCGAATACGTGCTTGTCGTAAGAGACCTGGCGGCATTTGCAGATGAGTATCCGGACAAGGTGTCTCTGGTCGCCGGCGAATACGCAGGCGCCCTCAACAACGGCGGCGAGAGAATCGAGGTGCTGGACGCCGTGGGCCGGCCAATTATGGATTTCAAATACAAAGACGGCTGGCGTTCACTCACGGACGGGCAGGGATTCTCACTGACCATAATAGACCCCAACGACGTCGTTATCAGCGAGACGCGCCCGACTCTGCCGGGCCTGGCGGCGCACTGGAAGTTCGACGACGGCTCGGGCATAAGCGCCAAAGACAGCGCCGGCATCAACAACGGCACATTGCACGGCGGACCGACCTGGGTCAACGGGTTCACAGGTGGTGCGCTGAGCTTCGACGGCCAGGACGACTATGTGTCCACCTCTTCCGTTGGCGCCCTGGCAACTGACAGCGTTACTGTCGAGGCGTGGGTGCGCCTGGAGGGCCCTACCGGTGCGTCCTACCCCATACTGACGCAGCATCTGCCGACATATAAAGGCTATTACCTCCATGTCAACGGAAACAAGCCTTCGTTCTCGCTTGTAGCCGGGCGACCTTCTCCAAGTGCAATCTCCCCCAATGCTATCGAGAGCGGGCAATGGCATCATATCGCCGGAACCAATGATGGCTCGAATATTAAGATTTATGTCAACGGCCAGTTGAAGGCAACGGCCGACTCCGCGGGGGCGAACGGTGTGGATTATAGCGCCACAATCGGATTGGACGATAGGTCCTCGACATATTTTGAAGGCCTTATCGACGATGTTCGCATCTACAATCGGGCGCTGAGCGAAGAGGAACTTCAGCAGAGTCCGGCCAATACCAAGCTGGTGGAGCGATGGAATGAGAAGGACTCCTGGCGGGCGAGCGCATACGAGGGCGGCTCGCCGGGCGAAGATGACGGCGGGATCATTCCCAATCCGGGCAGCGTGGTCATCAACGAGATAATGGCGCATTCACACGCGGACGCACCCGACTGGGTAGAGCTGTACAACACGACGGACGCCGAGATAGACATA
>CP070678.1:367856-371120 GCA_020352515.1 Phycisphaerales bacterium
AGCGTCCTGAGAATTGCGCTCAATCTGGACGTCATGATCTTCACTCCCAACCCTATTCTATGAATTCCCATTTGTTGTATATGGGCTTTGGCGTATAACGCCACGATCGGTGCTCCTGCACGCCGTGTCACCAATAATACCATAATTGGTGCGGTGACTCAAGGCTTCCGGTCATAGACGCGGGGGTGTGCACTCGCCAGAAACGCGCCGAGGAATGGTAATCCGCCGGGAATGCGGCACTTTGGCGTTTTTTCGAGTCACCGCAGCCGGGTCGGGGATCCGTGTTACGGCGGCCGGGGAATCCGGGCAGGACAACGGGCTGCGCACAGTCAGTATAGACGGATGACCTGGCAGCGGGCGGGGGCGTAGTCAACCCTTATTCTTCTGCCGCCGACGGCAATTCCCAGGGGTTCTCTGGCGCCGTTGAAGTCGGTCCTTCGTATAAGGACTCGGCCGGGCAGCCTCAACCCGGAGATAACGGCCGCGGGCTGTCTGGGGATGCTGAAATTAATCGGCTCTCCGTGCGAGAGGAATTCTCCGTACTGCTGGGCCTCGGCGTACACCTGGTGGACCAGCTCGATCTCCTTCGGGGCTTCGGCGCGGGCGCACCAGAGAAAGAAGGTGTCGGTTCCTCGGAGCAGCATGTGCCAGAGCAGCTCGCGATAGTTGAACTCGCTGAATTGCTCGACCTTGGCCGAAGAGTCCTTGTCCCGGATTGTGTTCCAGTGGACGAAGCTGACGATGGGGATATCGGCGGGCGTGTGTTGTCCGGCATTGCTTGCCACCAGGAGCATGTTGTAGAACCAGCGGTAGTCGGTTTTGTCGTAATCATACCAACTGAAAATTCTCTCCCACGTGTACACCACGGGCATTGCGAAGGTGTAGCCGGTCTCGGGGAACTCGTGATACCAGCGTCTGTACCTGGCCCGCTGGTCGGTTTCGCAGGGTTGGCCCTCGGCGTAGTACTCGTAGTAGTCATACCAGTAGCGGTAGCCGCCGTGTGGGTAAACGCCGTAATTGCCCACGAGGACGCCGGGAAAAGTCGATTTGACCGGCTCTGCGTACACTTCTCGCTGGAGGCGGCACCTTAAGCGGCGAATGACTTGCTGGAACTGATGGAAATCGTCGATGTTGTCGATGTTCGCCCGGCAGCGGCGGCATCGCTTGGAGGCGGCGTGGGCCCTGTTGAACTCGATTGGTCCGTCGATTTCCCAGTCGGCGAAGATGAAGTCGACATCAATGCCTTCGGCCTTGAAGGCGCGGACGAAATAATCCAGTTGTTCGCGGATTGCGGGCTTGCGGGAATCGAGCGTGAAGGGACAGCCCATCTTCGGCTTTCCGAACGAAGTGTCCCAGAAGGCGTTGTTGTGATCGTCCACGTGGGCCGTTTGCCCGTCCCCGTTGAAGAACGGGTAGAGACACGCGTTAGCATTGATGTTGACCTGGAGACCCAGCTTTTTCTGGGCCGCGGCGACCGTCAGCGAGGCGGCGAGCGTTTTGTCGCGGTTCGCCGGGTTCCAGGAAGTAATCAGGCCGATGCCGCGAGAGTCGAGATCTTTGACGAGCTCTTCGGCGGCTTTGTCGTCTATGGGGCCGGGGTCCATGGCCTGCCAGAGGTATAGCGGCAGGCGGTCGCCGCGGCGGAACGCCAGAGGTGTGGTCGAATCGAGGACGGTCTGTATGTGCTCGGGCCATCGATGCGTCGGCTTCTCTTCGCGCGGCGAATCAGAAGCGGCAGCGAGAGAGACGGCGGTCAAGATTGCCGAGACCGCGGCAATTAGGGCAGAGCTGTTGTCTGCGCCCTCGTGCATTCTACTTAACCTCTGCCGGCTCGCCGTTGGCCGTTTGGGAGTTCGTGATGGTCAGCTTTTTGCCGAGGGTCCTGGCCAGATCGGGAAGGTCGTAGGTTTTCAGGGCGCCGTGGACGGTGTTGACGAGCCGGCCGTGCGATATTCCTTCCTCAATAATGTTCGACCATGAAACGAGCATCCGGGAGAGCTTGACCTGGTTGAACATCTGCGGTTCGAGGGCCGCTGCATGGAGGGCCGGAACGGCCACGTGGCCTACGGCAACAAGCTCGACCGGCCTGCCGGGCTGCTGTGCCCGGAGGAGTCGTGCACAGACCAGGACGTCCTCGGCCCGCATTCCGACGTACGACCGGGCGAGAAGGTAGGCGGTGTAAACGTCCTGGCCGTCCGAGCCGAAGTAGGACTTGAAGTAGCTCTGGTTGGATTGTTGAGTCTCGCCGATGCCTCGAATGTCCACCGCAAGGACCGTCTTTCCGGCTTTTGTGAGCTTCTCCAGGACGCCGCCGGGAGCGGCGTCTTCGGCCTTGCCTTTTTCGTGCAGGTAGAGTACGACGGCCTTCCGCGGCTGCTGGTCCGGAGCGAACATCAACGCGGGTAACTGTATTCCGTCCTCCGGCTCGATAATCATCTTGCCAATCGCGTAACCATCCCGCTTCACTGAGTCAAGCTCCCGCACTTTCGGCTCCGGCAGCCCGTCGAGGCTGCGGATGCCAGTGATTTTGCGCACTCGCGTCATCATCTCGGCGCGGTCGGCGGTCGCCCACAGTTTCCGGCGGGCTTGCGAGAGCTTCTTCTCATAATCCCTGTTCAAATCGTAGGTTGATCTTGCGCCTTTGAGCTTCATGACCTCGCCCTCGGGGGTGCAGAGGACCTCTTTATCAGTGAGCAGGGCGATTTTGGGCTCGGTTATTGGCTGGTTGTTTTTTAGCAGCCAGCGGGCCATCCATCGCACGACGCTCTGTCGCTGGAGCTTGTTGTAGTTGTGAGGAGCGTCGTTTTCCATCAGGTCGATGCGCTCGGCGAATCCCATGCGGGTGTAGAGCCGCTTGGCGTAGCGGAAGGACTGCCAGGTTCCCTCGATATTGAAGAAATCCTTTGTGGCCGCGCAGATGATGATTGGCGTGGGGGCGCGCATCATGAGGTAGTCGGCGTGGTCCATCCCGAAGGCGAGCTGGCCGTAGATGTTTTGTTCGGCGTCCTGTGCGCCGAGTTCGAGGATTCGCTCGTAGAAGTTGGTCAGGTAGCAGCTTGGCGCGGCCGCGATGATGCGGTCGTCCAGGGCCATCAGGTAGGATGTCTGGGTTCCGCCGCCGCTGTTGCCCGTGCATCCGATGCGTTCGGCGTCAACTTCGGGGCGGGCCTGGAGGTAGTCTATTCCGCGCATGCCGTCCCAGATTTCGAACCAGGCGGTGTTGCGGCCGAGCAGGATACTGCCGACGCCAATCATCGTGTGGGC
>CP070678.1:371220-374053 GCA_020352515.1 Phycisphaerales bacterium
CTCAGTCTCAGAGGGTGGAGGCGGCGCGGTCCGTAGTAACATCTCCGGCAGTCCGACCTTTGTCAATTGCCTGTTTGCGGGCAACTCGGCGACAACTTTCGGCGGAGCCATTCGCAACTCCAACGGTGGCACCACGAAGCTGACCAACTGCACGTTCGGCGACAATCTCGCCCCGAACGGGACGGCGTTTGCCGCCACACCCGATGACAGGGATTCACAATCTCCATGTGTACTTCAAGGAGTAAATTGCATCCTTTGGGATGGCGGCGACGAGATATACAATGATGACGGCTCGGCAATCAATGTTACCTTCAGCAATGTCCGGCATGCTGAAGCCCAAGGCCTCTTCCCGGGCGAGGGCAATATCGACGCCGACCCCCACTTTGCCGATCCCGACGGCGGTGATTATTTCCTCAAATCAGAAGCCGGCCGGTGGGACATGGGCACCCAGAGCTGGATCCTCGACGAGACAACGAGTCCCTGTATAGACGCCGGGGATGCTACAATGGATCCGGGTCCTGAACCGGCCCCGAATGGGGGCCTCATCAACATGGGGGCCTTCGGTGGGACCAACCTGGCCAGCAAGTCATTGTTGGGCTCTCCGTAGCTACTCCTGCAGGGCCGCCTTGACCCTCCGGAGGTTCTCTCGGGCCTCGGGATTGTCGGGATCGATTCTTAGTGCAGCTTCAAACTGCGCAATCGCCTCGCGCAGGCGCCCCTGCCCGGCGTAAGCCGCACCGAGGTTACTGCGCGCCTCGGCATGGTTCGGGTCGAGCCTGACCGCCCGCTCCAGATGGGCTTGGGCCTCGGCGAATTTCTGCTGTCTGCCATGCGCCATACCAAGCATATTGAGCGCGCCCACGTGGTCGGGATCGATCTGAATTGTGCGTCTTAACTCCGCCACAGCTTCGTTGATCCGCCCGGTCTTTATGAGGATTCGAGCCAGGTTGAAATGCGCATGCGTGAAGTCGGATCTCAGTTGGATAGCCCGTTCGAACTGCGCCTGAGCCTCCTGCCGGCCCATTCGCTCGTAGGCAATGCCCAGGTTGTTGTGTGCCCCGGCGTGTGTCGGATCGGCTTCGATCGCCTGCTTGAATTCTGCAGCGGCCTCTTTTAGCTTGCCCTCCTTTAGCAGCTCGGTGCCCATGCGGTTGTGGACGCGGGCGTAGTTGGGTTTGGCCCGGCCCAAGGCTTTAGCCGCTGCAATAGCCTCGGCGTCGCTTTGGGCCGAGCGCGAAATCTCGCGCGCCCACGGCACACGCCCGGCGTCGAGATCATCTATAATCAGCTTCAACGCCCCGGCGGCGACACGGGCTCCTTCGGGCGAGGGATGGAGTTCGTCACCGCAGCTGTAATGCAGCCGCGGATTCACGGTGCCGGCCGATTCGGCGCGGTGTCGCTGGAAGAACTCCGAGAGCCGGACCGACGGGATACCGTGCATCGCCGCCAGATGCTCGACTACGAGCTGCTTATTATTCTGCGGCATGAAGCAGACGTTGGCGATGCGGTCATCCAGAAACCGCGGCCAGATGGCGACCAGAGGCTGAAATCCGTGACTGTCGGCGAGCTGCCGGAGTCGTTGAAAACCCTCGGCAACATTATTGTCTCCGATGGCGTCCTTGTTCCAGCGCACGGGATCGGCCTCGGCTCCCAGGTGAAACAGGTTCAACTGGACGCTTGCCAGGCGAAAAAGGTGGGACTTTTTAAAAAGCGCCTCGACGACCGCGGGACGATCGATCGACCCGCCAAGAGGAAACGCCTCGCGGTTGAAGTTGTCGAAATCGTTCTCAACGAACACTATGATGACTACATCCGGATCGAATCGCAGCCCCTTAACCTCCAGCAACTCGACTTCGGCAAGCGTGCAATAAGCGCTGACGCCGAAGTTGAGGACCTCGGTCGATCGGCCGCCGTAAAGATCTTCGAGCTGACGAGAAATAGTCTCGGATTCGCGCAGCCCATAACCCTCGACGACCGAATCTCCGAGCAGCAGGATACGCCTGACGCCGTCGGGCTTTTCGAGCGTGCGCTCGCTGTCTCTCTGTCCGTGGGAGTTGGTCCGTTCGTAGGTTTGGATCAGGTCCGGATTGTCGCTGCGGCAGTTTGCCTTCAGTTCGAAACCCAGGATCGGATTCGTCGAGCGCTTGTAGATGCAGTCATAGGAATCTAGCTGGATCGGCTTGATGCCCGGCGCCCGACCGAGGACTCGAACTATTGTCTCGCCCGCAAGTAGCGCCAGCAGCGTAGTGCAGACCGCCACGGCCGGGCCGGCCAGCCGGCGAAGCAAAACTCGCGACCGTTGTTTTGACGACATGTTGTTTGTGACTCGCTTACTTATCTGCTCCATTAGCTCGCCGGTCCTGCTCAGAAGCATCTCTGGTATCGACCGACACGCGCGATTGTAGCACGAGCCGTTACCGTCTGCAACAAGCTTGCCCTGAGTCCGTTTGGCTACGCTGAGGGCAAATACCGTCGAACGGGTACCACACGCGGTGAACCACTGATAAGCGGTGAGATTGCTTCGGCCGCCTTCGCGAGTCAGGCTTGCCCTGCGCCTGGCGATGAAAGAAGGTTGGTATGGCACGATTTCTTCGTGCTTCGCTCATTTGTGTCTGATGTCGTCCGAAAGAAGTGCCGATGCATAACCCTGAAATTCTTCTTGACCGGAAAATAGCCAATTTGGTACAAATGGACAAAGGTTAAGCTTGGATTCTCACAGAAAATGCCGTGCGTTGTTATAGTGCTCCTGATTGAGAATTCGCGTTCTTGCGCGGGTAAGTGGCATTGCAATAACAAGTTATGGTTTTGCTCGCGGGAATTTACTACCCTGAAG
>CP070678.1:374153-376771 GCA_020352515.1 Phycisphaerales bacterium
ATCGCAACATAGCCGGCTGGGACGAGATACGTACCTTCAAGATAGAAGTCAAGAACACGCGCGACATCCCCGTCAAGGTCGAGATTCAGCGCAACTTCGGCACCCAGTACTGGGACCTCAAAAGAAGCGGCCAATTCGGCGAGTTCGAGAAGGTGGACCTGGATACCGTCAAGTTCACCCTGCAATTAGAGCCTCGCTCGGCCATGAAGTTCGAGTACATCCTGACGACCTACCACGGCGTCAGGGCCGAGGAGATAACCAGATAACGTTGGCAAAAGACTTATAAACGGGGAGATTGAAAAATGAACGATAAGAAAAGAATATCGACAGCCTTATTATTATGCATCGTTATGTCATCTTCGCAAGTGACAATGGCAATGATCCTTGTCGGTGGCGCGGCTCCAATCGAAGATCACGGCTGGGCGGTCGGTTCGGTCGAACTGGCCAATCTCCCCACCCGTGTAAGCTGGTGGGCGGGCCCGCCGTTTGGAACGGGCAGCATGTACGAGTTTCAGTACGAATGCGAAACTACCGAACAGTTCAACGAAGCTCTCAAGGTATTCGCAAGAATAGGCGCGAGCAAACTGGAACTTGTAATCCGCAACGGCCCAAAACCCGACGGTTCACCGGGAGGCGACAAGCAAACGGACTGGACGTTTACGGTTTGGAATCCCGAGGACTGGGACAATCTAAATAACAGGCATCACAATAACACCTTCGAACTCGGCAGGTCCCCGGTCCCCGCACCACGAATCGATGTGTACACACACGCAGACGGCATTATATGGAAGCATGTCAAGGTGCCTGCCAAAGTGCTTGTCAGCGATACGCGTCCCGGTTCGATAGACCCAGGGTTCGCAGGGGCGGGCCTGGTCGATATGCAGGTTGTGGATATGTCAACGGGAAAGGGAATCTGCGAATCAAAGATCACCCTCACACATAACGAAAATGCAGAAGCAATTCATGCAGTAAGCGATCCGGAGGGCAAATGCCGAATTGCAGAGATACCAAACGGTTACTATGTAACCGTTGTAGAGGCCCCCGGTTACATCCCGCGAAGAGACAGCTACGATAACAGGACGCCGACTTACAAACAGTTTACTTTACCACTGTCCCGTCAATCCAAAGTCGCAGGAATTGTAACAGACGTCGACGGGACTCCTGTCAAAGGTGTAAAGATCATTTCCCGAGAGTTTGTCGGCATCGACGGGGCTCTATACCCTGCCCTGGACGATCTGCAATCCGTTTCCGACGCCAACGGCAGGTTCGAGATTACAGGCGTTCCCATCGGTTTCTGCAACCTGAGGTGCTTTGACAAACAGTGGCATCTGACTGATTCGATTTTCGAATGGTACCCGGTTCCGGGTGATGTGGTAAAGATTGTGGTCGAGTCCACCGCGACGATCCGCGCTAAAATAACGACAACCGATGGAACTGCACCGGAAGGAACAATCAACATGAGTATCGAACCGGCGGAGGGTGAACACATCGGCAGATGGGGTTACGGCGGAAATATCCCGGAAAACGGGAAGTTCGAAATCAAAGGGATCCCGCCTGATGAATACGCCATAACGGTCAACTCCAATCCATCACCAGGCAAGTATCAGGCAGATGGAAGAGTTATGAAAATCGAAGGCGGCAGGACTTATACTCTAGACATCGTTCTCAAGAAAAGAGAATAGATTCGGCCCCCACATGACAGGTATGATTGAAACGTAATATTAATCGAAATTGATGCGAACTTAAATTGAAAGAGAAAATCATGAGTACAAAAACAAAAACTCTTATCGTGGTACTGGCATTGGTAATGCTTGCAACGCCTGCTTTTGCACGGATCAAGCTCGTTGCGCTGCCCGAGCGTGCGGCCACGGTTATCCGCCTGGACAATCCGCAGTGGACGCTCATTGAAGAAGAGCGCGTGCTCACCCTGCAGAAGGGTCTCAACAAGGTGGACTTCTCCTGGAAGGGCGTGAGCATCGACGCCGATTCCATCCGGCTGCGGCCTCTGGACCACCCCAAGCAGGCAACGCTGCTCAACGTCAGCTACCCGCCCAACGAGGCGGCGCTGGTCTGGGAGATAAGCTGCGCCGAGAACTACGCCGAGAACGTGAGAATAAGCTATCTGCTGCGTAACATAGACAGGCTTATCACCTACAAGGCAATCGCCGACAAGGCCGAGACGATGGTGGACCTCAAGAGCTTCCTCGTGCTGCGGAACTTCTCCGGCGAGGACTTCGACAAGGCCAGGGTCCTTCTGGACTATGGCGAGGCCTTCGAGCAGGGCATCGACCACGAGGAGACCAAGCAGATGCTCTTCCTCGAGGCCGGAAAGGTGCCCATTACAAAGGTCTGGACCTTCGATGCCGCCAGGCTGCCGTGGGACCCGGAAAAGCTCGAGAACAAGAATGTCGGGATTCCGGTCAGCTACCGGATAGTCAACGACAGCAAGAGCCAACTGGGCAAATTCGCCCTCTGGGGCGGCAAGGCCAGGCTCTTCCAGGACGACGGACAGAAGAGCACTATCTTCCTCGGCGAAGACGTCTCCGGGCTGGTGCCGGTCGGCGAGAAGATGGAACTCTACATCGGCGACAGCCGGGATATCGTGGTCACTCAGCGAA
>CP070678.1:376871-384600 GCA_020352515.1 Phycisphaerales bacterium
GCCACGGGGTACTGGACGACGTGGAAGTACAACACGCTCGCGGGTGTGAGCCTGCTGGCGGGCACGAATACCATAAGGACGACGGCGATAGGGTCCAGCGGCGCCAATATCGACCATTTGAAGGTCTCGGAGAGCCACCTGCGGGTCAACTTCCAGAAATCCGGCGCATGGATTCCGAGCGGTTTCCTGCCCGATTACGGTGATGCCTTTGCCGACAGGGGCAACGGCTACAGTTACGGATGGGACATCGACATAACGGCCGACGCGAGAGACAGGAACCTGATTACGGACCAGAAGTACGACACGCTGAACCACATGCAGAAGGCGGGCAACAGGACGTGGGAGATTGCGCTGCCGAACGGGACGTATGATCTCGTGATAGGAATGGGTGATCCGAGCACGGCCGATTTCATAAACAACATCGACGTTGAGGGCACCGTGATTACGGACCCGGATCCATACGATAACTTCGACGAATACAGCGTCAGCATCACGGTCGGCGACGGCCGGCTGACTATCACGACGGCCTCAGGCGCCGTAAACGCCAAGATATGCTTTGTCGATATAGGAGAAGTCTCGGGCGGCGATGTCAGTCCTCCGAGCCCTGATCCCATGACGTGGGCGGCCGTTCCTTATGCGACGGGCACTGATTCGATTGCGATGGAGGCAACACCCGCCAGCGACCCGAGCGGGGTGGAGTATTTCTTCACCTGCACGGCCGGCGGCGGCCATGACAGCGGCTGGCAGGACGGGACCTTCTACGAGGATACGGGCCTGGAAGCCGGCACTACGTACACGTACACGGTGACGGCGCGTGACAAGAGTCCGGCCCAGAACAGCACAGCGCCTTCCACGGCTGAATCCGCGACAACAGATTCCAGCTGTACACCTGTGGACTGTCACGTTGAGTCCATCGAGTGCACTGTTGTGAACTGCAAACCGCCCACGAAGAGCGGGCAGGTCACGGTCACCATCTATGATAACTGTGGCAGCCCGGTCGTCGGCGCCCTGGTCGACGGTACGTTCACGGGGGATTTCAACGAGACGATCTATGACATGCCGACTAACGAGAACGGGCAGGCGGTTTTTGTCACCGCCGGCTGCGTAAAGAAGCCGACGTACATGTTCTGCGTTGACGATGTGACGCACGGGACGCTTGTGTATGATTCCGGCGACAACGTGGAAACCTGCGATAGTTACTGAAGGATATTATCTCCGGGCGTGGGACCGGGGGCCGGCGACGGGCGGGCCTCCGGTTCCCAGGTCCGCGGCGCGGGCGTATTGTCAGGACCTCGGATGGTAATACGCGTGCGGGTTCCGGTCATTCGGCGCCCGCGCGCCGCGGCGGTGTATGTCAGAGCATCAGCAGGCTGGCGGCCATGATGAGCATGCCCAGCACGATTCCGGCGATGACCAGGTGTCCGTGGCCGTAGCGGTGAGCCATCGGCAGCAACTCATCCAGGGAAATGTATATCATTATCCCGGCGACGAATGCGAGCACGGCCGCGAGCAGCGCCGGCGTGAGGAAGGGCATGAGTATCAGGTAGCCGACCAGCGCCCCGACCGGCTCGGACGCCCCCGAAAGAAACGAATAAAAGAACGCCTTGTTCTTGTTCGACGTGGCGTAGAAGATTGGCACCGAGACTGCGATTCCCTCCGGTATGTTGTGGATGGCGATTGCGATACAGATGAAAATGCCGAGCCTGATATCGCCGAGGGCCGAGGCGAAGGTCGCAAGGCCCTCGGGGAAGTTGTGTACGCCTATGGCCAGCGCCGTGAAGACGCCGGTGCGCATTAGATACTTGTTGTTTCCCCGTGCGGTGGGCTCTTCGAGCCCCTTGTAGTCGTGAGGGTTTTCGGCTTCCGGCACGAGCAGGTCGATCAACGCAATTGCGCCGATGCCGGCGAAGAAGGCGACCAAGGCCCACGTTTCGCCGAGGTCGGTGATGGCGCCGGGCAGCAGCTCCATGAAGGAGACGTAAATCATCACCCCGGCCGAGAGACCCAGTGCAAAAGAAAGATAAGCTATTTTCGGTCTTTTGATAAAGTAAGCTATGGCGCTTCCGATTCCGGTTGAGAGGCCTGCGGCGACCGTCAGTCCGAGCGCGACGCCGACATTTCCCTGTGCACTCATAATGAACTCCGAGTGTGCTGCGACCGGAGCAATCCCGGTTACCGGCCACATGTTAGGGCGATCGGCGGGTTTTGGCAATCTGTTTTCAGAAGCCTTCAGCAGCTGGCTGCATTTGCCTTGCCTGTGGGGCCGATGTTGTCGGCTGGTGTCGCGGTGGATTTTGCCGTTGACGCTCCGGGACACATCTGTTAAAAGGTCTGAGGTTCGGTTTGGTTGGATGAGTCGTCGTCATGCAATTCGCCTTTAAGCTGCTGATAAGTCTGTGTGTTATCGCGTTCTGCACGTGGATGGGGCGCAGGCTTCCTTCGCTGGCAGGTCTGATCGCCGTGATGCCGCTGACCGGCCTGCTGGTGATGCTCTGGCTTTATTCGGACAAGCCGGGCGACTACGCGGCGATGACGAGGTATTGTAAAGGCGCCGTTTGGGGCATTCTGCCGAGCATCCTGTTCTTTCTTGTGGCTTTGTTGTGTTTTAGAAGGCATTTGCCGCTGTGGGTTGTGCTGTGTGCGAGCTTTGCGGTCTGGCTGGCCGGTGCGTTCGTGCATCAGTGGCTGCTCCACAAGGCGGGCTAAACGGCACCGTCTCAATCGGCAAAAACGAGTGGAGGATGTTGTTGTCATGCAGGCTCAGATCAACAGACGAGAATTTGTAAGGGCGCTGGGTTTGGGGGCCGCCTCGTTTGCGGCCCCGGGGCTGGTTGGTTTGCGCCGGGCGGGTGCTGCCGCGGCGCGCGGGGGAAAGCCCAACTTTGTTGTTATATTCTGTGACGACCTCGGCTACGGGGACCTCGGCGCCTATGGTCATCCTACGATTCGGACGCCGAATCTGGACCGTATGGTTGCCGAGGGGCAGAAGTGGACGAACTTCTACGCGGCCGCGAGCGTCTGTACACCCAGCCGTGCGGCCCTGCTGACCGGCAGGCTGCCGATACGCAGCGGGATGTGCAGCGACAAGAGGCGGGTGCTGTTTCCGGATTCGGCCGGGGGACTGCCTGATAGTGAGGTCACCATAGCCGAGGCGCTCAAGGCGGCAGGCTACGCCACCGCGTGCGTCGGAAAGTGGCACCTCGGGCACCTGCCTCAGTATCTGCCGACGCGGCACGGCTTCGATTCGTACCTTGGGATACCCTACAGCAACGATATGCGGCCGACGCCGTTGATGGATGGCGAGAAGGTCATCGAGGAGCCCGCCGAGCAGAGTACGCTGACCAAGCGCTATACGCAGAGGGCGCTTGCCTTCATCGAGAGCAACAAGAACAGGCCGTTCTTCCTGTATTTCGCCCATACGTTTCCGCACGTGCCGCTTTTCGCATCGGGGGATTTCAAGGACCGGAGCCTACGGGGCCTCTACGGCGACGTCGTGGAGGAGCTTGACTGGAGCGTCGGGCGAATTCTGGGAGCGCTTCGGGAGCTTGGGCTGGCTGAGAACACGCTGGTTCTTTTTACGAGCGACAACGGCCCATGGCTTACCCAGAAGCTCAACGGGGGCTCGGCCGGATTGCTGCGCGAGGGCAAGGGCTGTACCTATGAGGGCGGGATGCGCGAGCCGTTTGTCGCCTGGTGGCCCGGACGCATAAGGGCGGGGCAAACCGTTATGGATATGGGCAGCACGCTGGACTTCCTGCCGACAATCCTGTCTCTGGCCGGAGCGGCGGTTCCCACCGGCCGCGTTTTGGATGGTGTGGATATATCGCCGGCGCTTTTGGGCAGAGGCCCCAGCGGGCGGAGCGTGATGTACTACTACCGCGGGGCCAAGCTCTACGCCGTTCGCAAAGGTCCCTACAAGGTCCACTTTATCACCAAGCCGGCCTACGGCCGCAACATTAAGGATACTTGGCATGACCCGCCGGAGCTTTATCATCTGGGTCATGATCCGTCTGAGAAATTCAATATTGCCGAACGCCGTCCCGAGGTTATTGCCGAGATCAATCGGCTTGTGGAGCAGCACAGGGAGAATCTCGTTCCCGGCAAAGACCAGTTGGCCGAGCGTATCAAGAGGAAGTAATTGTCTCGGCGATTCGTCCGCGTGATGTTGCCTGGAGGATACAGGAATGAATCAGCAGAATTGCACCCGTCGTGATTTTTTAAGAGCCCTCGGCCTTGGAACGGCCGCCCTGGTTGTGCCGGGTTGTGCGGGCATACCGACTTCGGCCAGTGCCGGGCCCAAGCGCCCGAACATCATTCTGATAATGTCCGATGACATGGGCTTTTCGGATATCGGCTGCTACGGCGGCGAGATACAGACGCCCAACCTGGGCAGGCTCGCGGCAAACGGGCTGCGCTTCACACAGTTCTACAACACCGCGCGCTGCTGTCCGACCAGGGCGTCGCTGATGACGGGTCTTTACCAGCACCAAGCGGGGATAGGCCACATGACCGGCGACAAGGGGTATGATTCGTATCGCGGGGATCTGAACAACCGGTCCGTGACCATCGCCGAGGTGCTCAGGCAGGCCGGCTACAGGACGTACATGACCGGCAAGTGGCATGTCACGCGTTTCGCGGGCAAAAATGGGCCAAAGCACAACTGGCCCCTTCAGCGCGGGTTCGACCGGTTCTACGGCACGATCACCGGGGCCGGCAGCTTCTATGATCCGACCACCCTTTGCCGGGACGACACGTACATCACCCCCGAAAATGACCCCGAATACAAGCCGGAGACTTTCTACTACACCGACGCCATCAGCGACAATGCGGCAAGATATGTAAGGGAGCACTGCCAGACGTCGCCCGGCAAGCCGTTCTTCATGTATCTGGCCTACACCGCGGCCCACTGGCCCATGCACGCATTGGAGAGGGATATCGCCAAATACAGGGGCAAGTACGACAAGGGCTATGCGTACTATCGCCGGGGGCGATTCAAGCGGATGAAAAAAATGGGGCTCATCAGCACGGACTGGCAGATGAGCCCGCGGGCCGGGGATTGGGAGCAGGTCCGGCACAAGGAGTGGGAGGCCCGGTGCATGGAGGTCTATGCGGCGATGGTGGACAATATGGACCAGGGCATCGGGCGCGTGGTCGCGGAATTGAGGAAGCGGCGTGTGCTCGGCAACACGCTGATAATGTTCCTTCAGGACAACGGCGGCTGCGCCGAGGGCATGGGCCGGGGCGCGAACGTCAATGACAGGTGGGTTGGGGCAATCAAGGACCGCAACCCGATGGGACCGGACGAGCTGCAGCCCAACATCTGGCCGCCCATGAAGACGCGCGACGGCCGGCCCGTGCGAGGCGGACCGACGGTCATGCCGGGCCCGGCCGACACCTACATCGGCTACGGCGTCAATTGGGCGAACGTTTCGAACACGCCGTTTCGCCTTTACAAGCACTGGGTCCACGAGGGCGGCATCTCAACGCCTCTGGTCGCACACTGGCCGGAGGGCGTCAAAGCCAAAGGCAAGCTGTGCCACCAGGCGGGCCATCTGATTGATATAATGGCCACCTGTGTCGATGTTGCGGGGGCGGAATACCCGGCCGAGTTCAAAGGCAGCCGCATTATACCCATGGAGGGCAGGAGCCTCGTGCCCGCCTTCCATAACAAGCCCATCGAACGAGAGGCGATTTACTGGGAGCATGAGGGCAACAGGGCGGTCAGGCAGGGCAGGTGGAAGCTCGTCTCCAAACACCCGGGCGACTGGGAGCTGTACGATATGGAGACGGACCGCACCGAGTTAAACGACCTGGCGGGCAAGTATCCGGACAAGGTCGAGCAGTTGAAGGCGTTCTATGAGAGGTGGGCCGCCAGATGCCAGGTACAGCCCTGGCCGGTCAGGAGACCCGAAAAGAAGGAATAGATCATGATGATAACGGAGCGCGGGAGAGTGGATCGACGTTGGTTTCTCAGGAGCGCGGGCCTCGGCGCGGCCGTCCTGGCGCTGCCGCGGCTCGGCATCGCGAAGGGGCGCGGCGGGCGGAGGCCGAACATATTGTTTATGATGTCGGACGACCAGCGATGGGACGCCATGGGCTGTATGGGCAACGCCGTCATCCGGACGCCTAACATGGATCGCCTGGCTGCCGAGGGTGTTCTCTTCAAAAACGCTTTTCTGACCACCTCGATCTGCATGGCCAGCCGGGCGAGCGTAATGCTCGGTCAGTTCGAGAGCCGCCATCGGTGCAATTTCGAGCGGCCCAGCAACATGACGATATCGTACGCCGAGTTCGAAAACAGCTACCCGCGGCTTCTTCAAAGGGCGGGGTACCGCACGGGATTCATCGGCAAGTTCGGCTTCGCGGTGACGAAAGAAAAAATCCTCAACTGCCCGTTAAAACCCGACGGCAGCAGAGATTCCAGGGCGCAGCTCTGGAGAAAACAGGAATTTATGCCCGGGGACAAGTTTGATTTTTGGCGTGGATTTACGGGACAGGGCAGCTACTTTCCGGAAGGCAAGAGCGGCAGGCACCTGACCCGGATCATGAGCGACCAGGCGGTCGAGTTTTTCGAGGGCTGCACGGCAGATCGGCCTTTCTGCCTATCGATAAGTTTCAAGGCGCCGCACGGTCCTACTCAGCCGGATCCGGCCCTTGGCGATATGTACGAGGGCGTTGAGATTCCCAGGCAGGCCAACGACGGCGACCGGTACTTCGAGAAGCTGCCCGCGTTCGTACGGGAACACTGGCGGGGGCGCAGGGTGTACAACAGCGAGGCGAGCCCGCAAAACTATCAGGCGTTCATGCGGAGATACTACCGGTGCATCAGCGGGATCGACGCGGCTATCGGGCGGATACGGGATGCGTTGAGGCGACTTAAGCTCGCGGATAACACCGTTATCATTTACACTTCGGACAACGGCTACTTCTGCGGCTCGAAGGGCCTTGGGGGCAAGGCCCTGCCGTATGAGGAGTCTGTCCGCGCTCCGCTGATTATTTTCGATCCGCGGCTGGGGGGCTCTATGCGGGGTCGCCGGCCCAGCCAATTGGCCGCCAACATCGACCTGGCGCCGACGATGTTGGAGATTGCGGGCCTTGAGACGCCGCCGATGATGCAAGGCGCCAGCCTGCTGGCCCTTGTGGAGGGGCGCAAGATAAAGTGGCGCGACTCGATATTCCTCGAGAACAACTTCACCTCGCACTTCATGCCCGCCCTTCGTGACGCCGGCGAGCAGCGCGACGAGGTGGCCGAGTTGAGCGTGCGAAGCAGGGCGGTGCGAACGGGTCGCTGGAAGTACATCCGCTATTTTGAGCAGCGTCCGGTTTTCGAGGAGCTGTTCGATATTCAAAAAGATCCCATGGAGACGCTCAATCTGGCCGGCAAGCCCGAGCACGCCGCTACCCTTATCCGGCTGCGCAAGCTGTGCGACGAGTTGGCCGAAAGGGCTCGATGACATATTCGGTGAGAGGAGAGGGGAAAGCTGCAAGCGAATACTTGGTTTCTTCGCAACAGCCCATGCAAGAGAAACGGAGATATGAAATGGCAGATACCTGGACAGAGAGAGACTACAGCAGACGTGATTTCTTGAAGGCGGCGGGTCTGGCGGCGGCGGCGCTGGCCGTGCCCGGCTGCGGGAGTGAGGCTCGACGAGCGTCCGGGGCGGGCGCCGTGGACAAGCCGAATTTCGTTATTGTGTTCTGTGACGACGCCGGGTACGCGGACATCGGC
>CP070678.1:384700-388314 GCA_020352515.1 Phycisphaerales bacterium
ACCACGCAGTCGGCCAGCTTCAGGCAGTCGCTGTTGTATGTCGCTACCAGCGTCTTCTTCTCCAGCACGCAGCGCGCTATCATCGGCTCGACCTCGGGGTCCTCGGCCTTGACCGGTGAAACGCCCCGGTTCAGCAGCGGTATCTTCCAGTAGCTCCGCGTGCTCGGCCGCTGACAGCCGATAACGAACTTCCCCGGACGGCCCGTATTCGTGTCCAACGTATCGGCGACAATAGCCGCCATAACCGCGCCCACAAAGCCAACCCCCATGACCACCACGATCTCCCTGCCTTCGCTTCGCGCCGCCTCCGCCAGCGACTCGATCCGCTGGTATTCAGCAGCGTACTCGTCCTCTCCCGGAATTGCAAATTTCTCACCCGCCGGGCTCACAGAGTAGTTAGTCATTGTCAATAGCCCTTCCCATAGTCACAGTACCTCAAGTCCTTGACGGCCGGCACTTCCCGGCCGCCATGCAAGTTTATCACCCCTCGGCCGCATAGCAAACGTTTTTCACCGCCCACAACTGCTCTGCCCCCACGGTTTTCGCTTGCCCCCAGGACGCGAAAATGCTACAATATTTCTCGGTGTTCGGGTCATATCGCTGAAGGTATTTCCCGCTCTTGCTGTTGTTATGGTTGGAGGGAAAGAATGCCAAAAACAGGCTTATCGGCCTCAGCGGCAGTCTCGCTGGTCCTGATCATCGCCTGCGCAGTCCCGGCCCAGGAGACCGTATTCGAGTACCCATGTTATCTCGTTGATGCCTACGAGCCGAACGACAAGGGCTGGACCGGCATGGGAATCAATGGACTCTACCCCGTGCACGTGGTTCCCGAAAAGTGGCTCGTCGGCCCGCCGCCCTCCCAATTCTCGGGTGTTACCATGCCCCCGGATCACTGGGTGGAGCTTCGATTCCGAAATCCGATAGTGGACGGCCCGGGCGAGGACATAATAATCACCGAGCTGGGTCGAGCAGGAGAAAAAGCGCTCATCTTCCTGACCGACGGCGCCGGCCGGGAATATCTGCTCAACGCGGTAACCGCCGCCGATACCGGCGGCGAGCTGCCCACCACAATGAAGATCGATATCGCCCGCGCCTCGCTCCCATTCGAGCCCGTTGCGGTCCGAATCCTCGGAACCGACTACGGAGGGCTCGCCCCGGGATTCGATGTCGCAAACGTGCGAGCCCGGGTGAACGCATACTGCGGCCCAAAGGCGTGTAAACCCTGCCCCGTCGATACCGCCCACAATGTGCCCGTCACTGAAACCGTCCTCAGTTGGGTGCCCGGAAGCTTCGCGACAAAACACAACGTCTATTTCGGCAAAAGTCCAAACGACGTCGATGTAAACGCAGCTCCCGTCCTCAGTCCCGACCAGCCTCAGGATGCCAATACTTACGACCCGCCAATCCTCGAGCTGGGCACGACTTATTACTGGCGAATCGACGAGGTCAATCAGGCCGACCCCAACAGCCCCTGGACAGGTGACATCTGGACCTTCAAAACCACCGATTACCTTATCCTGGACGATTTCGAGTTCTACGATTCCGGTGATAACCGCATATACGACACGTGGAAACCCATCGACCAGGCCTTCGTAAGCCCGTCCCAGGACCCCGACCCGGTTCACAAGGGCGGCCAGTCAATGAGTCTCGCATACTATGTCGACCCGGTTTTCACCTCCGAGGCCGCCCGCATCTTCAGCCCGCCCACAGACTGGCTCACGACCGGTGCACGCTCAATCGAAGTCTTCTTCCGAGGAAAGGCGGACAACCGCACCGATGTGCAGATGTATCTGGCCGTCGGCGACGGCAATAACACCACGGTTGTTCCCTACGACGGAGATTCCAGTGATCTCAAGATTGAAAACTGGCTGCCGTGGAGACTGAATCTCGCCGAGCTGGCCGGCGTTGACCTCTCCGAGGTCCGCTACATGGCCATAGGCTTCCGTTGCGACCCGTCGCTGCAGCGCTGCGACGGCAAGGGCGCCGTCTACTTCGACGACATTAGACTTTATCCCCGCTGGTGCTTCGAGGAATATCGACCACTGCCGGATTTCAATGGTGATTGTGTCGTCGGTTATCAGGACCTCAAGCAAATGACGGACGACTGGCTTCTAAAAGGATATAACGTCTATCCCGCAGCCGCCCCGCCCGCCGGGCCGGTCGCCTGGTACAGATTCGACGGCGACGTGGCGGACAGCACCGGAAACACGGAGGGAAAAATGCTCGGCAATCCGGAGTTTGTCCAGGGTGTATACGGCCAGGCTATCAGCCTCGACGGATGGGAAGACGCCGTGGAGATGGTCCGTGCGGTGTACCTTTTCTACGGAATCAAAAACGAGATAACCATCGCCTTCTGGCAGTACGGCTTTGATTCACCGCATCACACCGATACTCTCTTCTGCTCGGACTATACGTACGGGCTAAAGGACCCCGCCGTTGCACTGAATCTCGGCTGCTGGAGGCGCCCCGGGCGATACAACTGGGATTGTGGGCAGCCCTGGTCGTTTCAGAACCGAGTCAGCGGCGCCCACAAGCTCGAGAGCGAGTGGACCGGCCGCTGGAATCATTGGGCCTTCACAAAGGATAGGCAGGCTGGCCAAGACCCCAACAAGGGCGTGATGAAGGTCTTTCTCAACGGGCAGCTCCACGACAGCCGCACGGCCGCCCACTCATCAATATCGCAGATCAAGTCCTTCCAGATAGGCAAAGGCTGGTACGGCGCCTACGACGGCCTGATCGACGACTTCAGAATCTACGACTACGCCCTCACCGGACCCGAAATCGTCCACGTCGCCACCAACGGAACGGGCATCTTCGACCTGCCCCTGCTTTCCCCAATCGACCTGAACAACGACGATATCATCAATTTCGGCGACTTCGCCATCCTCGCCGACCACTGGCTCGAAAACCACCTCTGGCCGTAGACTTCGGCACAAACGCCGCAGCGTTTCCAGCAGCATTCACAACGTTACATAGAGCGCATCCGGCTCTGCGCTCTTGTCGGACCACGCCAGGATCAGGACCCGGAAGCCTCAGACGCTTGTTCTTCCGGCTCGCCGAGTTTCTGGACCAGGAGCTCCCGGATAGTCAGCCGGCCGGACCCAGGGTCTGCCGCTTGCTCTATGTGGATGCCTATCCTTCCCTTCTCAGGCCCGCCGGTAACAACCGAGCCTACCTCCGCGCCGTTGATCCAGACGTGAACCTTGTCGCCCTCGACCTTTACTGAAAGCGTGTTCCAGCTCTCGCGGTCCACGGAATCGGCCGCAAGGTTCAGCAGAGCCAATCCGCTTCCCCGCACAAACACACTGCCCGTGTACGCCTTCGGCCCGCTGTTGTCGAATATCTCAACCCTCGGACCCATCTTCGAGCCCTCGCCCCGAACCCAGACGCCTGCATGAACGGGCCAATCGGCGCGGAAGGTCATCGCAAGCCGATAGTCCTCGTACTGCTCTTCGGTCCAGAGCGACCCGCCCTTGCCGCTTGCCGCCGGTGATGCCTCTATCCGCCCGCTCTTGACCTGCCAGGAGGCCTGCCCGGACGGCTTCCACCCGGCCAGGTCCTTGCCGTTAAACACCGCCACCCACTCGGCCGTCTCCTCCTTCTCGGCCCTCGTC
>CP070678.1:388414-391611 GCA_020352515.1 Phycisphaerales bacterium
ATAGGAAAGCCTGATGCCGAGCCAACGGCCGGGAACCTAGTGGCGGCGGTCAAGTACCTGAAGACTCATCCTCTCTCCACAGGCAAAGTCGGCTGCACGGGCTTCTGTTGGGGATCAGGGATGGCAAATCAGGTTGCCGTCCGCTCACCGGATTTGAAGGTAGCGGCCCCCTATTACGGCAGCCAACCGGCGGCGGAGGATGTGCCCAAGATCAAGGCCTCCCTGCTTCTACACTATGGCGGTCGCGACGAGCGAATCAACCGGGGTATTCCGGCGTTTGAAGCAGATCTCAAGAAGGCAAAGGTCGAGTACAAGATGCACATATATCCAGGAGCCGCGCACGCCTTCAACAACGACACGAATCTTGAACGGTATCACAAAGAAGCGGCCCAACTCGGGTGAAAGGGCACGATTGCGTTCCTAGAAGAGAAGCTCAAGAGCAGACGGCCCATTCTTCTCTTTTTCTTTCGGAAGGGGGACGTTCAACAGCTCACGTTCCCTGGCGGCACTTCTTGTACTTCTTGCCGCTGCAGCAGGGGCAAGGATCGTTGCGACCTGCCTTATGACCGGTCTGGGCGTTTGTGGTCCGCCTATCGGGCATTTGCTGCCGGCGCCACGCGGCAACAGTCGCGGCGACACAGGCCTCGCAGTGCCTGAGGAAGTGTTTGTAGCCCGCGCACGGGTAGTCCAGACCGATTTCGCCCTCGGCCGTCCTGACCAAGCGATTCTTCGGGCAACCGCCATTGCACATGGCCCTGAGATCGCGCGCTCTGCAACAGCGCCGCAATGTGTCCCATTTGGCCTGCCCGAATGCCTTTTGCCTTGGACTGTCAAGAAGCTCAACCAACCGAGTTGACCGGATGTTCCCAAGGCGATGTGCAGCATCCACGAAGTGGTCACAGGCGAAGAACTCTCCGTTGTCTTCGATGACAGGCACGCCCCGCAGGTCTTGCCGAAGATGCACAACGTACGCTCCTGCCCGAACGCCGGCCTGGTTTGGGGAGGGCGATGAGAAGATCCACATCGACGGCGAGAGAAAACGCTCGATTCGCGGCACGGGAACGGAGGAACCGTTTGAGGTATAAGGGCCCGAACCGACGCATTAGCTCGGCCAGTTCACTTGCCATAACCGATTCTCTCAGGCAAAACCGGTCAAAGGCTTCTCGATGGCGTCACGGACTTTAACCTCATTCCCAAATTGTGCAAACATCAGTATCGGAGATAGCATACTGTTTCCCTCTTCCACAACTGCCAAACAAATAGAACGCCTGAATTCCTTTAACTAGAATTAACCGCTATCGTGTCAGCATAATTAAGAGCAGCTATACATATTTGGACCCGACGCCAGCTTACTCCCGCAGCCACGAATCAGTAATCAGCATCAGTTCCAGCATATCCACAATACAGTCGCCGCCGTCCGGGACGATGTCACAGACAGGGTCATTTTGCAGCCAGGCTTGGGCGATCAGGGCGAAGTCACCGAGGTTGACCCGTCCGTCTTCATCCAAGTCAGCGTCCGCAGCCGGAGACAGTTCCGGATAGAATGCAACCGGAGTGCTCTTGCCGTCATAGAGGGTGTAGACTTTGAACCGACACCGGCCGCGAGAGACTGTGGCAGTCCATCCCCAATGGGTCAGGAAGTCGGATCCGGCAACCAGATCGTTTGTACTGTCTTCAAATCGTTCAAGGACTGTTCCGTCCTGTGTCTGAATCTCGAGGATTATGCGTGGGTCGAGCGGGGCCTGGCCCGTGTTGCTAAAGCCGGTGTGGATCTTGATATCCGTCCCAGTGGTAAAGCAGGCCGGAATTGTCGAGACTGGATGAGTCTTTCCATCAGTGGCGCCGATCTGAATTGGAGTCGATTCTGCCGCCAGCAGCCTTCCATAAGCGGCTTTCAGACTGACCTGCATCTCATAGCTGTCCGGCTGAAGAGTTGATGTGTCCAGCGTCCAACTGCACGAGCAAAGCCCGTACACATGGCGAAGGTATTTAATCGGCAGCCCTATCATGTTCTGTTCGTCGCCGGTCTGAGTGAGCTGCGCTTCGGCGATCACATGAGAGGCCTTGGAGGAGGTGTTGTAAAAGAACAGCTCGATTGTGAGCGGATCACCGATCGGGCAGTTTCCGTTCGTCCGGAGGCGATTGATAACGATGGGACTTGAGGCGTACCCGATATGGATTGTACAGTTATCGAAGTACGTATAATTAGTACTTGCCGGCCAGGTTCGCAGCGGATAAATCCGGACGGTCAGTGTCGTGCTGCCGTCCGGATTGGCCTCGGTGGACCAGTCAAACTGCCGATCGGGCCAGGCATCCGGGTCGCCCAGGGGCGGGCCGGGGTGAATTTCCTTATCGGCATCCGGCTGGACCTGAATTAGTGAGAGATTGGTGCCCGATGTATACTCCTTCGCAGATAGACTGACGTTTTGGACAATATATCCTTTCGGGAAATGGATATGGACCGGCCAGGCAGGCACTTCGGGTCGGCCCGGCTCTGCCAGAACGGACCCGCCGGGAATCGAGGCGACGTCGCCGTCATCCATGTGCAGAACAGTAAAGGCGGGGATGGATACCTGCACGCTGTCAACGGGTCCCTGGACGGCTTCTTCTTCCGAGGGAGCAAGAAAACCTCCTTTGAACTGCCCCGTCATACCTTCGGCCATCGCCGGCGGAGATATTGCCTCCAGCTTGGGATCACCGAAGAAGTGGTAAATCGCCGATTGATATTTCCCATAGTTACCGTCTCCCATTCGGTTTCGTTTGGAGCCTTTGAGGGCCTCACCGATTGGCGAATCAAAGGATAGCCTGTTGAAAAAGCCTTCGGAAAGGTAGCGGTTATAAGGACTGTAAGACACTTCCGTGGCCCCGATATAGGCGGAGGCTCCTTTTTCGAGGAAGTGTTCCCCGAGCGTGTTCCTGCTGGCGGGGTACCGTCCGGTTAGACAGGATGAGGCGAAGACAATTGGCGCGGTCCGTCCGGGATCAAAGCGGGTTATCACATTGTCACTGTTTACATTCCAGCAACTACTCGAGTTGCCGTGGGCCGCCATATACAGGGCATCGATATCGGTTGTGTGGGAATAGATCGTATCTTCGGTCGGTTCATCGTTTCGCGCGACATGCCAGCCTTTGTCTTCAAGAGCTTCAACGACCGTGTGGCGGGCCCTCTCGTGGCGTTCTTCCGGTCCGCCGCTGAA
>CP070678.1:391711-394423 GCA_020352515.1 Phycisphaerales bacterium
ACGCTGACATGCGCGGACGGCACCGTGCCGAGCAAGTGGTTTGTCGTCGCACGTGATGCCTTCAGCGGAGTATTGCTGTGGAAGTGCCCCATACCGAAGTGGGGATCGGAGGAATTCAGCGGCACACCCAACACGGGCAAGGGTGTTACCACCGGGCGGTTCACCATGCCGCCGAATGTGGGCAAGCGTCTGGTGGCTGTAGGAGATACAGTGTATGTCACGCTTGGTGCCGCCGCACCGGTGACGGCGCTCGACGCGGCCACAGGCGAGGCCAAACGAGTTTATGCAGGTACTGACAACGCCGACGAGATTCTTTGCACTGACGGACGACTGATCTTGTCGATTAACTCATCCGAAAAGTTCTCCGGATCTGTTCCTGCCAAACAAGTCTGCGCGGTTGACGTCGAGTCCGGCCGTGTGCTCTGGAAAAAGGGCCCGTTTCCGGGTATCCGCGCCAGCAAGGGTCAGGACCCATTCGGCAGGCTTGAACTGGCTGCGGGCGACGGCAAGGTCTTCATCCTTACTACAGAGGCGATTGAGTGTCTGGATGCGGACTCGGGCAAGAGATTGTGGCGGATAAATCGCCCTGCGTTACCTGCCAGCGCCGTACGGCGGATCGGCTTTGCGGGAATGTATGAATACCGCCTGACGGTAATGGTGTATCACGACGGCGTGGTCCTGCTGGCCCAGCCCGAGCCGAATACGCATCACACCTACCACACCATGCCGGGCACGCTCTACGCTTTTGCCGCCAGGGACGGCCGGCAGATGTGGAAGCACACCTACGGCGGCTGGGGCCATTGCACGCCGCCGGACGTATTCGTTGTGGGCGACGTGGTGTGGACCCACGTAAACGCCGAAGCCGAGTTCGGTTCTTCGTGGGGCGGTGGCTTCAGGGCCAAGGACCCCAGTGCAGTAGACTACCGTATCCAGGCCCTCGACCTGCGAACCGGCGAACTGAGCAAAGAGCTTCCGACGAAAGAAATATTCAACGTTGGGCACCATCATCGCTGCTACCGTAACAAAATCACCGAGCGTTTCCTCTTATCGTGTCGGCGCGGCGTGGAGTTCGTGGACTTGTCTACCGGGGACAACTACCAGAACCACTGGGTACGCAGCGGCTGCCTGCTCGGCTACCTGCCATGCAACGGCATGCTTTACGTCACGCCACATCCCTGCGGCTGCTACATCACTACCAAACTCACTGGTTTCAACGCCCTGGCCCCGGCAGGGAAGTCGAGATCTGAGGTCAAGAAACGCCTTGAGAAAGGTGTTGCCTACAACACAATACGAAATGGGGACACCAAGACACGAGCTGCGAATAATGATTGGCCCACGTACCGGCACGATCCCCGGCGCAGCGGCGCAACGGACTCGACTATCCCCACTAACTTGAAGATCGCCTGGCAGACCGACATCGGTGCCAAGCCAAGTAGTCTCGTCATCGCAGGTGGCAAGGTACTCGTCGCCGGCGTGGACACCCACACTGTCCACGCGTTGGGAGCCGATGACGGCAAGGACATCTGGAGCTACACGGCCGGGGCACGCGTTGACTCGCCTCCGACTCTTTACAAAGATCTGGCGATATTCGGCTCGGCTGATGGGCGGGTCCACTGCCTCCGCGCGGCAGACGGCGAGCTCGTCTGGCGGTTTCACGCCGCGCCGCAACACCGCCTTGTCACCGCCTTCGACCAATTGGAGTCGCCCTGGCCCATACCCGGCAGCGTGCTCGTCTACGATGGCAAATGCTGGTTCGCAGCCGGCCGGTCGTCGTATCTCGACGGTGGTATCCACGTATATGCCATCGACCCGACAACTGCAAAAGTAGCCCACCACAAGACGATCTACAGCCCCGACCCCGAAACGGGTAAGATGTCGCCCGAGACGAGCGGCAACACGATGTCCGGGTTGCTGAACGACATTCCTGCCACCGACGGCGTAAGCGTGTTCATCCGACAGATGCAGGTCTCTTCTTCCGGCGACCGCGGTGGAAAACACTTGTACACCTCGGGAGGCTACCTCGACCCGAGCTGGTTCAACCGGACGCTCTGGAAGGTCGGCCGGGCCCAGACATCTGGCCTCATGGTCCTCGACAAGGATGTTGCATACGGCATCGAGCTATACGCCTCCCGCAGCCGCGAGACAGTCTTCATGCCTGGCGCCAAGGCCTACCGGCTTATGTGCATTCCAATAAAGGCCCCCTCCGGCGGTTCGAGTGGCAGGCAGGCCACAGGCAAACGCCGACAGCAGGGGGCAAAGGCCCTATGGCAGCAGCGCCTCGGTATCCGCGTTACTGCAATGATCCGAGCCGGGGACACAATCTTCGTGGCCGGCTCACCGGATACAGTCGATCCAAAGGACCCCCACGGTGCCTGGGAGGGACGCAAGGGAGGTATAATCGCGGCATTCGCAGCGGATGACGGCAAAAAACTCGCTGAGTACAAACTACCGGCCCCGCCTGTTTGGGACGGCATGGCGGCCGCGCAGAATCAGTTGTTCATCAGTACAAGCAGCGGCCACGTCATCTGCATGAGTAAACGTCCCGAGGTCCTGAGAGGGCTTTCGGCTAAATAGTTCGTCAGAATAATTGAATTTGCCATTCACTTAATTTCGTGAGGAATCTCTTCGTTGAGAACCAGGGCCTTCACGTACTGCACCGGCGGTGAGCCGTAGGACAGGATTTTGTCGTGATAGGTTTTCAGATCGAACTTC
>CP070678.1:394523-398323 GCA_020352515.1 Phycisphaerales bacterium
AACTTGCTTTGATGACACCTCCTTTCAATACCTATACAGTCTGTTTCACGGCTTTGAAACGACGCGAGACGCTTCTTTTGCGCGGCTGTCCGCGTGCGGCGAGCCCCCGGCCAATCGCCCGCGAGAACGGGAGAAATCGGCCGAAGACCAGTTGTCCGAGGCTCAGGACGCAGGCACACGACGCAAAAGAGCCCGACAAATGCAGGCTAATCGGCAAGTGTCACTATGCCCCAAACGCAGAAATGACTTCCCGAACCCGGCATACAGACCTCTCAGGCCGGGGCTTAGGGAATCATCCCCATTTCGAATACACATACAATGAAGCTATGGTATTTCAGCTTGTGTCTTGGAAACCTGTCTTATGTGGATGTCATCGAAGTATGCCTCTATCATCCCTTCGAGGCGCAGACCTATCCCCCCTGTCACTTCGTACTCCACCGGTATTCTTATGTGCTCGGAATCATCCACTTTTAGCGCAATTTCACCCTGATTGAGGGATATCTCAACCTGCCGCCACCGGCCGTGCTCCCAGGGGATTTGAGATTCGGCCAGTATTGTAGTCTGTTGCGGCCTCTTCCTGGCGATTTCCATGGCGGCGACATCGCCCCGGCCGGCACACTTGAACGTCACCTGATGATACCTGCTGTCGTCCTCAAGGCCAAAACAAAGACCGATCTCTCCGTTCGTCTCTCCCGACGCCTCCGACCGCACCGCTATGTTGAACGAATAGTCCGACCAGCCATCCCCGGGGTACACAATGAAGGAGTCATCCTTGGTTCTTCTGGTCAGAATATTCTGGTCAAAACACATCGGCTCGTCGGGATTGTGGACACCCCATTTGCCCTGTACGGCCCTCCAGTTGCCAAAATTACCTTCGTCACAACCGTCGAAGCCGTCGTAGAAAATATCGGCAAACACCGGACCGCCGTCCTCGGGCGTGGTGAGAGGCGAATTCGTGAGAAACACCTTCTGAAGGGAAATGTGGTCGCTGTGGTTGGACAGAACAATGGTATGCGTGCCCTTCTCGAGACGCACGTCGAAACCACGGACCCAATGCCACTGGTTGTACATCGGATCGTTGCCGATAATGGCCTTCTCCAGGCTGTCGATTTGCGCGAAAACAGCGTTGGCGCACTCATCGAACCACAGGCAATACGCCCAGATGTGGTATTTGCCGGCCTCCGGGATATAGAACCTGTAGCTTGCCTCGCCTCCCGCCTCCCCCCTCCAGCCCCTGCCTATGTTGGCCCCTATGCGAAGGCCCTTTTCGCCCTCGTCCCCGACAACAGCGGTTTCGAAAGGCCAGACGATGGCCAGCGGCCTGCTGACGTCGATGCTGACGCTGTGCACCTGCCCGCGATTGGTGCCCACCGCCGAGTAGCCGTATATGCCCACACACGCAACAACCAGCACAATCTTAAACAGTCTCGCCACTCGTCTCATGGTTGTCTCCCGAAAAGCGCACATGTTCTGGATATCAGCGCAAGAACAAGCGCAAAAACAATGACGACCCCATTATAATGAACGGACGAAAAGAGATTCGCAACAAACAATGCTGAAAATCCCACGAAGTTGGCCGTGGCGAATCGCTGGGCCGCCGCAGGCGCAACCTCGCTGGCCGTCGTCAACTGAGCATAAGCCAGCCTGAGGTGATACACAACAATCCAGCAGAAACACACAAGCCCGAATACGCCCGTCTCGGCGGACGTGGCGATCCACCCGTTCTGGTCAAAGGCCTTGAGAGTGTTCAGCTTGGGAAGGCGGTAGTAGAAATTGCTCCGATAGTCATTTACGCAGCCGGCCCCGGTCCCCGTAAAAGACCGCTCCTCCAAAAGGTTCATCTCCGCCTGCCACTCGATGTAGCGCTGTCTGAGGTTGGTTCCGTCCTTCTCGGCCAGGGCCATATCCTCTTGTAGCGACAAGCTGGCCCCGCTGGAGCCCAGCAGCACGAGGACCCCAATCCCGGCCAGCAGGCAGCCCATGATGTAGAACCTGACCCACCATCGGGGAACAACTATCGCCGATACCACCATGCCGGCGGCAATTGCCGCAACGCAGCCCAGAGAGCTGGACGAAATGAGCGCTTCGACAACGAGAACGCCGCCGAGAAGTCGCTGCCAATCCCGCGAGCTCATGAATAGATACGCCGCACATAACGGAACGAGCGTTCCAACGTAAGTGCCGTACTTGTACGAATTCCCAAAAAAGCCGGATTCGCTGCCGTGCACCCCGTACTTGCCCAGCAGACTGTACGAGACGCATATCACCGCGGCCGCAATTATCAGGCCGTAGATCGTGCGCATCGGCCGCACGCCGGACATCGCCGAGCAGAAAAGCAGATACCCCCCTATCAACATCAGGGCCAGCTTAATCGTGAAGCTGACCGCCCTGCCCGGGCCGGCGGCAAACGCTATGGACATAACATTTACCGCCACGTACGCCAATATGCTCACGTGAGGCAGCAACGTGGAAATTCTCCGCCGCCCTCGCCCGGAAAGACCGTAGAGCGAAAGAGCCGCAATCCACAAAAATGCCCCCAGATTCGGCAGACAGAGCATTCGCCAGACCTGTTTGTCTTCAAAAGGCCAGAAATGAAACGCCGATGAGACAATGGCCATGCCTGTCAGAGCCAGTGCGCAGCGGCCGAACCAGCGGTCCCACGGCCCGCCTTCCGCGCCCACAATATCACGCCCGGAGACGCTTAACCATTTGAACATGCTGCCTGCTCTAACCACGTTATCCTTACAACTCCAGGATCTTCACACCATTAGTGCTCATTTTGATTAGCGAATCAGAGACCACTTTTGTTGATGAAAATACCCGACGACGGACCCCTAAACCACATTTTTTCTCTATTGTGGCCAGCGGATACCCCTGAGCATTTCACTACCATTACGCTAAGCAATCCCCTCCGGTCACCGACCTGTTCCGATTGAGATTGGTGCTTGGGCAGGCAGCTCACAGTGTTGACGAATAGGGTGCTAAGTCTTAAACTTGCGGTAGTTTTGAGAGCGGCAGGATATATTGCGTTGGAATCGAGGGCAACAGCCGTCGCAGACGTCGACACAGGGGCCAACTGTTTTTAGGTTCTATAGACTGGCTGACCCGAGCGAAGATGAGTTCTTTCTGGTGGCGCCGGTCATGGCTGAATTGCAGTCAGACAGACACGCTAACAAGGTGCACATTCGGTCGGCTCCGGGTGTGCTCAAATCGCGAGCCCTGCTGTGGTTGTTTGCGGTCGCCGTTTCTGTCGGGGTGGTCGCAGTCGGATTGCTGGTTCTCAAAGGTCGCTCGACCGACCCTCATCCGGCCCCTGCAGGCGCTTTGTCCGAAAAGCAGTCCCGGCAGACACTCGCGAGCAGCGAGGCGCCCGGGAAAGGAGCTGCCCTCCCGGTTCCTCAGGCTACCGACCTTCCGCAAGGATCCGCTGCCAAAAACAACGCAGAACAATCGATAAGAACCGTCGATCCTGTGCGATGGAGCTGGCGGGATTCGACCGGCGGCGGGCAAGTTACCTGGACGGCGCAGGGGGCCTTCGAAGAAGCTACGAAGTACGTCCTCTCGGAACAGCCCCGGCAGAGACAGGCACTGAGGCTTTATCAGAAGGTACTGGACGCTAATCCACCCCGCGAGCTCGAACTGCACGTCAAGCTGACCATGGGCGCCCGGATGACGGCCCTTTACGACCCGGATTTGGGTGAGGACAGCCTCGACGAAGAGGCAATCAGGTGGTACGAGCGGATAGTGGAGGATTTCAACGACTGGCGAAACCATCACGACCTTATGGTCGCCAAGATTCA
>CP070678.1:398423-401510 GCA_020352515.1 Phycisphaerales bacterium
CCGTGTGCATCGTTGCCCTTTCTTCGCGTGCTGTCCGGCGGCGTCGCAGTCAGTATAGGCGTGACATTCTCCATCCCATCGAGGAACCGCATGTGGTAATACCATTCGTCATCCATAAAGAACGGCCTGACGCCGCGGGTGATTGGATGTGTGGGAAGCTCTTTGAATCCCGCCTTCCAATGAGGATTGACCGACCAGAACGTCTCGAAGTAGCCGCCGGTCCAGTTGAGCATGTAGTCGCCCGGCCTGCCCTTGGGGACCTCGACCGCGTAGTGAAGCATGGCGATGCCGATGCCCTTCTTGGCCAGGGCGTCCACTTCTTCGAGATGCCTCATCACTACGTGCCCGCCGCCTCCATCACAGAATACGGCGATTGCATCGGCGTTGTCGCAGGCGGTAGGGTCTTTGGGCCAGCCGTTTAGATACGTAGTCGCATAGACTTCGGGCATGTTTTCATTGAGCAGTTTGCCCAGCAGCAGCATGCCGGCATTGTGCTCATGTGAGCCATGGCCGTGACTTCGCGGCCCGGCTATCAGGACGATTTTTTTTCTGTCGGTTAGCTTTAGGCGTTTTAGCCGAATGTCCTTGAACTCAACCTTCATGGGCGGGCCCGCGTGCAACTGCAGCGCTAGCACACCGGAAAGCTCGCGGTTCTTCTTTTCATTGTCCTGGACGTCGGCGGTTATCTCCCCGTTGACTTTGAGAATGATCCGACTGCCGCGGGCGATGACGTGGTACTCGTTCCAACCGTCAAGATTGATGATGTTCATCAGAGCGGCAGCATCGCCGAGAGCTGTGTGAGTCTTCTGGCCGTCGGCACCGATGACGGTCTTCTGGCCGCGCTCGGCAAGCATTCCCCGGCCTCGCTCGTCATAGAGCGCCCCGGCATATCTGCCGGCCCGGTCGATATCGGCCTGGTAGCCTGCGACATGACCATCCGGGGCGACCCGGCTGCGAATCTGTATCCCGGAATTAGCCCTGTCCATCCCGCTGATGCGGTACTTGAGCTTCAACTCGAAGTCGTCCAGCTGCCCTGCCTGCCAGACGAGGAACTGATTGCTCCTGACGGGATTGTCCTGCGTTGACTGGCCGACGATAACTCCATCTTCAACCGACCAGTAGCTCATATTCGGGGCCTTCCAGCCATCGAGTCCCGGCGCGCCGGGATCGAAGATGGGTTTAAAGCCAGTCTCCTGAGCGAAGGCGCCTGCCGTGGCAAGCAGCACAATACAAACTAAAGGTAGGGTGGGCTTTAGCCCACCGAAATGCGCCCGATGGTGGGGCAAGCCCCACCCTACATATTCCTGTCCTTTTGGCTTGTTTTCGTTCATTGCAATTCCTCCGTTGTTTACTTGTTATCAGCGTTTAGCCTGCGGCTTCCCATTGGTCTTTGATGAATTTCAAGCCTTCGATATACACGCCGTCGCGGCTGGGGAAGAAATCACGCCAGACACGTGTGGCGGCGGCCAGGTCCGGCAGCGCCCGGCCGAAGGCCTCGATCACGAGCCAGTTGTCGTATCCTCCCGAGCGCAGAGCCTTGAATGTACCATCCCAATCGATGTGTCCCTTGCCCGGTGTGCCGCGGTCGTTCTCGCTGATATGGACATGCTTGATCACGTCGATGTACTCGGTGATGCAGCCGACCGGATCCTTCTCCTCGATGTTAGCGTGAAAGGTGTCGAACATCACACCGCCAGTGGGATGATCGACACGTTTGACGTATGCGGCCGCGTCGGCCATTGTGTTGAGGAAATAGCATTCGAAACGGTTGAGGAATTCCAGCGCGAGCATGACATTCGCCTTTGCGGCAATGTCGCCGGCTTTATTGTGCACCTCGGCGGCACGCTTCTTCTCCTCTTCGGTCGGCGGCTCGCCGGAGAAAACACCCAGAGGCTGATACATAGGTCCGCACAGACAGTCCGAATCCAGAGCCTGCGAGCAGTCGATCGCCCACTTAAAGTAGTCGACCGCGGCCTTTCGGTTGCCGGCATCGGCGCTGATCGGATTGTGCTCCTCGTCCGGAATGACTGTAACCGACGTGCAGCCCAGGCCGTTGTCCTTGATCGCCTTGCCGACCTTCTCGAAGTGTTCCGGATCGCCGGTGAAGATCGGAATCTCGACGCCATCATAGCCAGCCTTCCTGATCGACTCGAACAGAGACAGATCATCGTCTGTCACGTGTGTAGTCCACAGCAACATATTGAATCCAACTTTCATTGTCGTCTCTCCTTGTACTAATTGTGGTTAGTGTTATTTTTCAATCGGGATGTTCAGGTCTGATAACGTATTCTGCAGCCATTTCAGCGATTGTTCTATCATCGGACCGCCTTGGCCCTCGCATTCCATGCTCAGGACACCGGTGTAGCCGCGGTCGCGCAGCATCTCGAGACAGCGGCGAATGTTCTTGGCATTGACGCCGTCGCCCAACGCGCAATGGCTGACGGCGATTCCCGTCTGGTCGCCTCGGACCGCCGCGGCCAGAGATTCGGAGACGTCCTTGACGTGCACGTGGCTGACCTTGTCGATGAACCTTTTTAGGAAGGAAATCGGATCCTGGCCCGCGATGAAGGTGTTGCCTGTATCCATGTTCATTCTAAGATACCGGCTGCCACAGAAATCCAGCATCTTTTCCATCATCTCGGGTCTCGTGGTGAAGTATCCGTGCACCTCGATAGTGATGGTAATCTTGTAGGCCTCGGCCACCTCGATAATCTGCTCGTAGCATCGCTTCATGAGGTCCATCGCATCAGTGTCTTCGAGGCCCTCGGGTTTGTGCAGGCCGTCGGTGGTGGCCACGCACGGACAGCCGGCGTGTTTTGCCCAGCGGATCGAGTTCAGCACGTAGGGCACGCCGCGCATCATGCCATCCTTACCCGAAAGCGGGTAAGCCGCGTCGACCTGCGAGAAGCGCACGCCAAAACCGTCCATCTTGTTCTTAAGCAGCAGCGGGTCTTCATACAGGGCAACGTGAGGCTGATAGCCTAGGCCGTGAATCCAACTGACTCCATCGATTAGACCGCACTCGATACAGTGGACGTCGTTTTTCTTTGCCCACTCGAGGCATTTCTCGAAGCTGAAATAAGCCGA
>CP070678.1:401610-404120 GCA_020352515.1 Phycisphaerales bacterium
GGTCCGGCTAATGCGGAGGTGAAACGGTCAGGCCGGGGCCCTTCGACAGGCTCAGGCCAGGTTGAACGGAAGTGAAGATGGCGGGCCGAGAATGCTGATTTACAGATCCCCGGCGCCAAAAGGACAATGGCAGACGCAGCTGAGACTCCCTGTGGAGTCTTTTTGCTTGCTTGGCCCCAATTTTCACAGTATCTTTGTACTCACTTGTCCTGAGACTGCCACAGCCGGGCCCGATTATGGAAGACACGTCAACTACTGCCGTCGCCAGCGAGAGTCGCTGCGGAGCATTGCCTCGCCGTCCTTTGGACTGGCTGAAGGTTTTCGGCCCCGGAGCAATCATTGCATCGCTTACGATCGGGACCGGCGAGCTGATTTTTTCGAGCCGGGGCGGCGCACTCTTCGGATATCGCATCCTGTTCCTGTTTGTCGTAATCTCGCTGCTGAAGTGGGGCCTGGTGGTGGCATCGTCGCGGCACATGGTATTGACCGGCGTCCACCCTTACCGGCGGATGCTCGATCTGCCGGGGCCGCGCGGCTGGCTGCCGCTGGCGCTGTTTCTGATCGCGGCTGTTTGCCTGCCGATCTGGGTCAGCTTCCACAGCGGCGTCCTGGGCAACCTGACCGCCTGGATGACCGGGACGAGCAAAATGCTGGGCGGCGGCATAGACTACCTCTGGGGCGCAGCAATCCTGGCCATAGTGGTTGCAATCACCGCCTTGCGGGGCTATTCGACGCTCGAGCGCATTCAACTGGTTATTGTCGCCGCAATGCTCTTCTGTGCCGGCGTGACGCTGGTTCTCTACCGCCCGGATTGGCTGGGACTTCTGAAGGGGGCCGTCATTCCGCAACCCTATGTGTACCCGCAGTGGCTCAGCGCCGAGTATCCGCACATCGCCAGCCAGCCGGTGTGGGTCGAGACGACGCGTTACGTTGGTGTTATCGGCGGCGCAGGTTTCGATTATTTGGCATACACATCCTTTATGCGCGACAAAGCATGGGGACAGGCCGGAGCCGGCCCGGTCTCTGCCGAGCGGCTCGCCGAGATTGCCGGCGATCCGGCACATCCGGTTCGCCGCTGGGTCCGTGCACCGATGGTGGATTGCTCGATCAGCTTTCTCGTGATCATCGCCTTCAGCGCCGTCTTCGTGGCTTCGGGAGCGTTGATCCTCGGCCCGCACCACAAGATCCCCGACGAGAAGAATCTGCTCAATTTGCAGTCGGCGTTCGTCACGGGCATACATCCGTGGTTGCTGCCGCTGTACGCGGCTGGAGCTTTCCTGACCATGGTAGGAACGCTCTATGGTACACTTGAAGTCGCCTGCAGCATCGTCAGCGAAATGGCGCACGCCTTGAGTCGCGAGTTTGCCACCAGGCGCGCCCGCCGCATCAAGCGCATAACGGTCATCTGGTGCTCCGTAGGTGCGGGCGCAATTCTCCTGTGGCTGTTTGGCTATCAGTCTACCGGCGCGACCGGTAAGCCGCGCCTGCTGCTGGCGATCCTGACTCCCGCCAATCTGTTTACCGGCGTGTTAGGTTGTGGATTGTTCTGCCTGATGAACCTGTGGATGGACCGGAGATTTCTTCCCAGGACGCTGCGGCTGCCCGGGTGGCTGTGGCTGTTGAATCTGGTTTCCGGCTTCGTATTTCTTGGCCTTGGGCTGAAAGGCTATTGGGACGACCAAAGCCGGTGGTACGCAATCGGCAGCCTGTGCGCGATGCTTTCGGTGGCAGCGGCCGGCGCGCACCTAGCCGGCAGATGGATTGCGCCGGCGCAAAAGTAAAGACGCCTGACGGTCGCGGGCATGCCGGTCCGGAGTCTCGGTTAGAGTTCAAGGGTCAGCTTCAGGGAGCCCTCAGCGCATTCGGCGTACATCTCGAAGGCCTCCGGGGCTTTGTCCCAGGGCATTCGCGGGGTGACGAGTTTTGTGAGGACCGAGGCCCGGTCATCGAGGACCATGTCCACCGCTGCCCGGAAGAATAAGCCGCACTCCGGGCCGACACAGGTGTTTATCTGAATCTCCTCGCGGAAGACATGATACCAGGGGAACTGCTGGGACTCATGGTACGGCGCGCCGAAAACCAACAGCCTGCCGCCGTGCCCGGGCAGATATGCGGCGGTCTTCAGCGAATCGACGTAGCCCACCACCTCGACAACGAAATCGACCATTTTGCCGTCAGTCAACTCCCTGACGGCCTCGACTACATCCTTTTTCGAGGCGTCGATGATATAATCGGCCCCGTAGCGTTTGGACCATTCCAGACGCCACTCGAGCAGATCAGTGGCAATGACCGTGCTCGCTCCGGTCAGCCGCAGCAGGTGTGTGAATATCAATCCCATTGGGCCCTGGCCGACCACGGCGCAGCTTTGGCCGGTTACGTCGCCCGTTCGCTCAGGCGCCCGAAGCGCTGTCGCCAGCGGCTGGGCAATTATCAGCGCCCCCGGGTCAGGCGTATCCTGCGGCAGACGAGCAAGCGCCGAAGGTCGAGAGACAATGTACTCGGCGAAGCCA
>CP070678.1:404220-409584 GCA_020352515.1 Phycisphaerales bacterium
CCGCCCCAGGTTCTGGTTCCTATTAGTGGTCCGAGCCCGGCCTTGCGGAAATAGTAGGGCAAGGCGTCGCCGCCCGAGCCGGACCAGCCGTTTATGAGCATAACTTTCGGGCCGGTGTGTGCGACAAGCGGCGAGCGCCAGTCCCGATGGTCGCGGCGGGCCCAGTAATTGTAGAGCGGGCGGTTGAGCAGCTCGATGAAGCGATCCGGAATCTGCCCGCCGCTGTTGAAACGCTCGTCAATGATCAGGGCCTCTTTTGTCCACTGTGGGCCGAACTGGCGGACAAGCTCGTTCTGGCCGTTTCTTCCGGTGTCCGGGACGTAGATGTAGCCGATTCTGTTGTCGGTCGCTTGCCGGACCTTGAGCCGGTTGGCTTCGATCCACGCGAGGTTTCGCAGGCGAAACTCACTGGACAGGGGCTTGACGGCCACATCGCAGGCGTCCGTCATGGTGGGCAGGGAATTGATGGTCAGCGTCACCACCTCTCCGGCCAGCCCCTGAAAGGCCGCCCAGGGGTCCTTCGAGGTATCGGGCGCCCGGCCGTTGACGGCAAAGAGGTAGTCTCCCTCGTTCACGTCAATGCCGGGCTGTCGCAGGGGGGAGCGGGCTTCGGCGTCCCATGGGGCGCCCTCGTAAATCCTGCCAATTCGATACAGGTTGTGTTCTGTGTCCAGCTCGAAGTCGCAGCCGAGGAGCCCGACCGAAAGGGTCTCCGGTTCTTCGATGTCACCGCCCCTGACGTACGTGTGGGAGGCATTTAGCTCGGCTATCATCTCACCTATGACATAATTCAAGTCCTCCCGGTCCACCACGTAGGGCAGCAGCGCCTCGTAGCGTTTCCTGATTGCCGGCCAGTCGAGCCCGTGCATGTTGGGGTCGTAGAAATAATCGCGCTGGATTCGCCATGCCTCGACGAATATCTGTCGCCATTCCTGATGGGGGTCTATCCAGGCTTTAAGGTCTGCGGCGTCGATCCTGCCGTCGCCGAGCTTCTTGCCTTCGGCGAGGGAGATAATTCCGTAGGTGGAGTTGCTCTTGTACACGATTTTCCTGCCGTCGGCCGAGACGTCGTAGGCGTCGATGCCGGATATGACCGTTTTGAGCTCTCGCTCTTCGAGGTCATAGTATTGGAGGGTTCCGGACGGCCGGCCCGATGTTCGCGTGCCGGCCGGCAGGCGCCGCAAAAAGAGCAGCTTGTCTTTGACCGGGTGGAGTGACCTGATATTCCCGGCGTCTATCGGGAGCCTGACGACTCGATGCTCAAAACCTTCAAAATCAATATCTACCGGCTGGGGCTTCTTAGGGCCCTTTTCCTTCACCTTGTCGTTTTCTTCTGTGTCGGGGCTTTCTGCGGCTGTTGAATCCGCCTGCTCTTCTTCCGGCTTTTCGCCGCTGTCATTCAGCCACGTCTTCTCGGGCGTGCCGTTTTCACCATCTTCTTTGTCTTCTTCTTTGTCCTTGCGCCCGGTCTCTTTCTCTTCCTGTTCGATCGGCTCTTCATCGCTGCGCGGGGCGGTGGGGGAGCCGAGCTGCTTTCGGAGGGTGGCGGCGTAAACCTCGGTGGTATCGGGGTAGATCCAGGTGCGGTCCATGTCGCCATAGACGGGCCTGAAGGACCTTCGGGAGCGGAAAAAGAGGTATTTTCCATCTGCGTCGAATACGGGGTCGGCGTCCGAATAGTAGTCGCTGGTGACCTGTCGTGTCCTGTCCTCATTGGTATCGTAAATCATGATTACGCCAACGCGATTGGCCACGCTCCTGGAGTAGGCGAGCCACCGGCTGTCTGGCGACCAGTTGTACGAGGACATCTCGGACCACTCGTCCTTGTCGACGAATTTCGGCAGGCCGTCGTCAATTTCCACGATGAAGAGGCTTCCTGTTTTGTCGCTGAAGGCGATTTTGGCGCTGTCGGGGGACCAGACGGGGGAATAACGGAAGGCGGCTCCGTTTCGGGTGACCTGCCTTTCGCTGCCTTTTCCGTCTGCGCTTCGGACGTACAGCTCGTACTCTCCGGTGCGGTCGGAGAAGAAGGCGACGTATTTGCCGTCAGGCGACCATGCCGGGTCACGTTCGGCGACGCCTGAGGTGTTTGTGAGGTTTCGGACGCTGCCGTACTTCTCGGGCACGGTGAAGATCTCGCCGCGGGCCTCGAAAAGGGCCCTCTTGCCCGTTGGCGAGAGCGAGAAATTCTGTATGTGGGCGGAGACGTTTTTGAGCCTGGTGCGCGCGGCGGGCAGGTCTGCGGGGACCTGTATCTCGACAGGCCTGGTTGTTTCGGCGGCGAGGTCGAGCAAATGGAGCCTGCCGGCGTTCTCGAAGATGATGGAGTCGGGGCCGATGCTCGGCCACTTGACGTCGTACTCGGCAAATCGGGTGAGCCGGCGGACTCGGGCCGTTTCGAGGTCGTAGGCCCAGATGTTCAGCTTCTTGAGCTCATCCCGGTCAGAGAGGAAATATATCGTATCGGCGCGCCACATCGGCACCGCATCGGTCCCGCTGAAATCGGTGATTTTCTCGGAGGTGTTCCGGGCGAAATCATAGAGCCATATATCGCTGGCCATTCCGCCGCGGTATCTTTTCCAGGTTCGAAACTCTCTTGAGATGAACTGGAAGGCCATTCGCTCGCCGTCCGGGCTGAAGCTTGCGAGCTCTCCGTATGGCATCGGCAGGGTTTCGGGCAGACCGCCTTCGACCGGCTGCTTGAAGAACCGGTTGAACCTTCGCGAGGGGCTGATCATCCGGGAGCGGTAGAGCACGCGGCGGCCATTGGGATACCATTCGACGACGAGGTCGGCCGCAGGATGGTGGGTCAGGCGATGGGGCGTTCCTCCAGTGACAGGCATGGTATAGACATCGGTATTGCCGTCGTAGTTTCCGCTGAAGGCGATGGTTCTTCCGTCGGGCGAGAACTTGGGGAAGAGCTCCTGCCCGTCCGGGGAGCTTAATCTTCGGGCGAGCCCTCCGGCGGTGGGCACTATCCAGAGGTCACCGGCGTAGACGAAGACGATTTGGTCGGCGCTGACGTCGGGAAAACGCAGCATCCTTGCATCCGGCATTTCGGTCCGGGCAGGGCCTGCGGGCGTGTGAACGGGGGACAGAAGCTGCAAAACCACGGTGAGAATAAGAAAACGGTTCATAGAGCCACCCCGTCTTTGTACGGTATTTTCAATATGGCCGGTCATTTTGCCAGAATACTATCACCCCGGCGTCCTGGAATCAAGCTGCTTGTGCATAATACGCGTTGCGGAGGTTGCGACATCGGCAATTTGCGGGCGCCGGGCATTTGCTCTTTGCCCTCCGGCGCGAACAAATGTAGTATATAGCGTCCCAACGGGGCGGGCGTCCCGGCGTCCTGGTGTTAACGAGCGATAGAGATAACTCTTCTTAGAGAAAACGGATTAACTGATATGGGCAAGAGCAAATACCTGACGGCCCCGGTTGCATCTTCGAAGATGCCGGCCGGAGTGCCCTACATTCTTACGAACGAAACAGCCGAGCGCTTCGCATTTTACGGCATGAGCTCCATACTGGTTGTGTTCATGACCAAGTATCTGATGGGGCCGGACGGCACTCTGGCGGTTATGGGGGAGGAGCCGGCCAAGGCGTGGTTCCACTGGTTTACCGCGGGGGTGTATTTCATGACGGTCGTGGGCGCGGTGATTTCGGATATCTGGCTGGGGAAGTTCAAGACCATCATCTGGTTCTCGATGCTATACTGCCTGGGCTTTGCAGTGCTGGCGTGGAATCATACTCTTATGGGGCTGGTCGGGGGGCTGACGATAATCGCCGTTTCCTCCGGCATCGTCAAGCCCTGCGTCTCAGCGAACGTGGGCGATCAGTTCGGGGCGGCCAACAGGCACCTGATAGAGAAGGTGTATGGCTGGTTCTACTTCTCGATCAACTTAGGCGCCTGCGTGTCGATGTTTCTGTGCCCGATCCTGCTGGACAAGCACGGGCCCACGGTTGGTTTCGGCGTTCCGGCGGTCTTTATGGTGATCGCGGTTGCGGCTTACTGGCTCGGCCGATACAAGCTGGTGCACATCCCTCCTGCCGGACAGACCGGCTGGCGGGAATCGCTGGACAAAGAAGGGGTCAGGACGCTCGGCAGACTGTGCATCATATTTCTTTTCGTTTCGGTGTTCTTCGCACTGTTCTTTCAGTCTGAATCGGCGTGGGTTCTGCAGGCCGAGAAGATGGACCTCAATTGGATCGGGTTCACGTGGCGGCCGGCGCAGATGCAGTCGGCAAACCCCTTCCTGATTATGATATTGATACCGTTGTTTGCATACGCAGTGTACCCGGCGCTGAACCGCCTCTGGAGGATGACGGCGCTGCGGCGGATAGGCATCGGGATGTTTGTCGCGGTCGTCTCGTTTGTTGTCTGCGCCCTGATTGAGACAAACATCCGGGGCGGGGACGTCTTCAAATGCTCGTCGCGCTCCACGATCGCGGATCTCGAGCCTTTACGGCTTATCGACGGCGTCACCGACGGGTCGGGCTGGTCCTCGGCCAAGGCCCCGACGGCGGGCGCCCCCGAAGAGATTGTGATCCGGCTTCGAGAGCGCCGGGCGTGGAGCGTCAATGCAATAGAGATTGACGCGCGGACCACGCTCAGCACGCGGGAGGTCACCACGACGCTGGACAGGCTGGGTCTCGAGCTTTTGCGTCTGGCCGAGGAACCGAAGGACCCGAACGCGACGGCAAGTGACATATCAGCCATGAGGCAAAAGGGCAACCGCCTCCGGGCCGCGGTGGGCGAGGCCAGGCGGGCGGCAAAAGCGGCCGGAAAAGACGGCGCCGCCGAAGCTGCCAAGGCTGTGGGGCGGGCGGCATTAAGCGAAATCGGCGAGGCCGGGACACCGCTGGACGACAAGGCCTATTTTCCACGAGAAGTCTCGGTGTTCGCCGGGGATTTCACGGGAAGACTCGTTGCCATACCCTTCTCGGAGCTGAGCGCCGAGGAGAAGGAGAAGGCCGGCACTCCGCGAGAATATACGGAGCGGGCGGGCTGGACGCACGTGGGCGACTATTCCGGGGCGGACGATGACGTATCGGCGGTTATGAGCCTGGAGGATTTCGAACCGGTCACGGCCACGCACATACTCGTTCAGATCAATTCGAACCGCGGGGCGAGCCGTGTCAAGATCGGGGAGATCAAGGTCATGGCGGGCCCGGCGGCTGCGGTCGCACCTCAGTCAGGCGATGGGGCCATCCGGCGGAACGTGGCGGGCATCGGGTACAAGCCCTCCCTCGGCTGGCAGTTCTTTGCCTATATAATCCTCACGGCGGCCGAGGTAATGGTTTCCATTACGGCGCTGGAGTTCGCGTATACGCAGGCCCCGAAGAAGATGAAGTCGCTGATCC
>CP070678.1:409684-414213 GCA_020352515.1 Phycisphaerales bacterium
CCGTCGAGCAGCAGCTCAGCCAGCGGGGCGGCGCCCGATCCGATCGTGCGAGGCGCCAGTATGTCGGAGGAAGTCGTATCGGAGTTGTGACAACGGACAAGCCCGACCAGGTTGTTTTTGAGAAGCGTCTCGTAACTGATATTAAAAGCCCACGTCCAGCCGCCTGAAAGATCTATGCCTGCCTCGATGCCGTGTTCGCCGCCGTGACACTCAAGGCAATGTCTGTCCAGGATGGGTTGGATCATCGTGGCGTAGTCGATATAGCCGCTGCCCCATGACTCGGCGATAGGTTCAGCGGGCGGCTGCCTGTGAGCCAAGGCCGTCCGCCCATTTGACGGTGCTGTCATCTTGTTTTCATGGCATCCCATGCAGGACCGAGTCACGCCCGGAGCGGCCTGCACGAATGTCCGCATGCGCTGAAGCTCCCGGCCCTGGTCATCCAGAGCCTGGAAATACAACGCGCGGCCTGCGGGCACCTCAAAGTACGCCGATCCATCCTCAAAAACGGGCACCACGCCAAGGATATTCTTGACCACATACGCACCCTGCCAGCTGACAAGAAAGGCCTGGTTCCACCAGCGCCCGCCGCCTGGTATGCCGCTGATTCGCGTGGTCTCTTCGACGATTCGCAGCCATTTGACCTGACCGGGCCGCACGTCGGTAAGTCCCCGATAAATGTCGTGAACCATGAACCGCCCCTTGTTGTCTTCTACCGTCGTGCCGGAGACGACCGTGGGCCGCTTGCGTGGCTTTACCAGCATCGGGGCGTAACATGATATATCCGGCTCGGCGTGAACCAGTTCGCGATTGCCCTGGCGGTCGACAAGTTCTATGATGCCGCGACCGCCTATGGCGTTATTGGCGAACATGATATCGTTCTGCGACAACGGCCATGGATCAGAAGGGCCGTCACTCAATCCCTGGTCCATTTGCACCGGATACTCGGGCGTAAAGTTTGTCACTGCGGCCAGTTCATTCTTGCCCAGTCGCGGGTCGATGATTGCGATAGCGCCGACGGCCTGACCATTGTGAGGGGTCAATGAGGCGGCAATAAGACTCGTGCCCGGCACGCCTCTGGCGTCGAGCAGCGCCGTGGGTTTGGCAATGTTGTTGGCGAACAGCGCCGTCTCCTGCGTGCCGTCGGGAAGCATGGTCCAGAGACTCTGCATGTACAGAGCAGTCTTGTCCACGTATTCCCACCGGCCATAGAGAATCCTTCCGTCGTCCAGCGGCGCCGGATCAAACTCATTGACGTTGTTCACAGACAAACACCGGATGTTGCTGCCGTCGGCGTTTATCACGTGCAGCATGTCCACTTCGGAGTTGAAGCACGGCACGCGACCGGCGGGCCTGGTCGATGTAAAAACGATCCGCCCATCGGGCAGGTACGCCGGTGTAATGTCGTGATGACCCGTCCCGAGCGCCCTGACCGGAGGCGGGCTCGTGCACTGGCGTGCCGGATCGGTCAGTCGCCGCAGGCTGCGACCGTCGACGCCGATTTCGTAAAGGCTCGTATCGCCGTCCTTCGAGTCCTTGTGTGCAAAGACAACCCTCTTGGCATCCCACGATAAATCAGGATCTCTGTAGATGCCGCCGCCGAGCGTCTCGACAGTTCCTGGATCAACAACAGGACGAGTCGTGCGGTCGGCCATCGCTGCGGCGGGATTGTCGATCAGATATATTCCTCCGCCCGGATGCCAGGTCAGGTAGTCGTCGTAGATGTGACCGGCATAGTACGGATGCCGTTTGACGAACAGAAGCGGGGCGTCCAACATACTGCGATGGGCCGTGGCCCGGATCTGGCGTGCCCTGCAATAAAGCTGACGCCATTTCTTGCCGTCGGAGAAGTCGACATTGTCAAACTCCTGATCGAGTCCGTCTACGGTTTGGGACATAGCGTCGTAGTCGGCGTTCGGTAGCCCGTGATCGACTAAGCGTGACAGGATTTGTCTCGCGGCGTCAAGCGTTTCTGCGACAGGCTCGACATAAAGACAGCTCTCTATTTCATAGGAGTTCTCCTGAATCCTCAGGGTATAACGATATCGGTATACGCCGGATTCTCCCGTTTCCCGCAGTTTAATCGTGCGGGTTTTGGGCTGCCGGTCCCGGGCTCGAAGAGTGTACGAAAGCTGAACCTGGTTAGGGTCGGAGGTCGCGTCTTTGAATCTTATAGCGTCCGGGGCCGGGATCAATTTGACTACGAACGGATCGAGCCAGGCACCCCTTTTGTGCTTGTCCAGTCCGAGGTAGCGCAGATCGCCGGCGAGAGTGCCGGCGCGGCGGCGAACGAGTTCCGGATAGAACTTCAGTTGAATCGGGCCTTCCGGCAATGGTAAAGCCAGTTCGATTATCTGGCCCGTCGAATCTTTTCGAATGATTCCACCCTGTATCTTACCTGATGCTTTGGTAATTAGAAAAGGCTGATCCGCAATTTTTAAGAGCATCTTGGAACCAAACGCTGTCCCCAGGCGTGAAAGGTCCTGCGGTGAGTGAATCGCGATATAGAGTTCGGCATCATTCCGGCAGGCGCTGACCTGGAGCGTGAAGGGGCCTTGTTGGAAGTCTGCGAAGATCGGCCCGACCGGAAGGCTGGTCGCCTTTTGCCATGCGGGCTCATCCAGTTTGCCGTCAGTTTCGATCGCCGTGGTTACCTGGGGCAGCGGCAAAGTGCCCCAGCCCGCCTCAACTGTCATCTGCGGCCACGTGGCATACTGGCCTGATCTTGCCTTGCCAAGTGCCTGCGATACTGTCCGGATCTCATCCAGCCACCAATACCGCTCATCAACCGGATGCGGCTCTTCGGCTAAAGAAAGAGTCAGTGACTCCGGTCGATCCGCAGCCGAAATACGAAAGAGCCGGATGTGGCCGTCTTCTCCTCCTGTAACTATTAGGTCGCCCAGAGTATCTATGTATTCAACACTCGCATTTTCCTGAGCCGAAACAGTCGTGACTTTGGTCCAGTCGGCGGTGCTGAAGACGTGAAGAAGCCCTTCATCCCGGCCACCCGCCAGAAGGTAGTCTCCGTCGGTTGTCCAGGCCACCGCTTCGATATAACAGGGCATTGGAGTTTGCCTGACGACCGAACCATCCCCGACGCGAAATACGACCACTTGCTTGGCATCGCCATATCCGGCGGCAATTAGCTTGCCGTCCGGTGAGAATCGCGTCGATTTGATTGAAGATCGCGGCTCGACCACGTACGTGCGGACTTCTTTCCAGTCCGCGATCCGGGTCAGAATCACCCGCTCGTACTGGCCCGCCGAGATCATGTACCGCGTCTCTTTGCTGAAGTCTATCGAGTTGATTGCGTTGCCCTCTTTATGCACGGGGCGGTGCACCTGTCCCCAGTCGCCGCTCCGGCGTACGGTCACCGAGCGGTGTGAGGCATGGGCGAAATATTCGCCGTCGGGTGAGAAAGCCATGCCGTCGACCTCGGCCCCGTCGGCATCGAACGTCTGCACGACTTCGCCGTCGGTAAGTCGAAAGATTTTTATGCCCTGCTCATTGCCTCCTGCTGCGAGTAGCCTGTTGTCAGCCGAGAACGCGACACACTCGACCTCCATACCCTTGAAACTTGTCGAGAAATCCCGATGTGGGTCCGTCGTATAGACTAGCGTCTGTACCGCAGAGCCATCACCGGCGTTGTACACTCTAACTTCTCCCTGGCCGTTGCCGGCTGCGATTAGCTTGCCGTCGGCGGAGAACTCCACGCACTCGACCGTGATCCCGTCTTCCTTGTTGGCCATTCCGGGCCGGGCGCGAGGATCTGCTTTTGCGGTCCAGAGCAGCTCGAACTGCGGAACTGATGAAGGTCCATCCGCTGCCTGACAAAGAACTGCGCACGCGCACATCCAGACTCCAACGGCCGTGCACTCTATTATCTTTTTCAGGGCCGGCATGTTGGCTTGTCCTGGTCTCTCGGTTCGGGACCTGTCATGATTGCTTCTACATTTTGCCCGATAGAATATCAATAATTATGGACAATTCAATTCTCTCAAGTTGAGCGGTTGGTTTATTAGGCCAATCAACTTGCGGGCATCATGTCCTCCGGCATTTGTACGGCGACGACCTTTCCCCGGGCGCAAATCTCCCCTTCTGCTGACAGGGTAGCCGCCACTACGATCTTCCGCCCTTCTATTTCTTCCGCTCGTGCTCGAACTTCCAAAGGAACTCCCAATGGCGTTGGGCGCAGGTAGTCCACCTGCAACGCGGCGGTGACAAATCGAGGCAGTGTTTCAGCGTCCCGGTCCGGATTCTCGGCTCTGTGCTTTGCCGCTGCCGCCGTGCCGATACAGTGACAGTCGATGAGCGAGGCGATAAGCCCTCCGTAAACATAACCTGAGACACCGGTGTGATATGTTCGCGGCTCGAATATTGCGACTGTTTCGTCGCCATCCCAATAGCTTTTTATCCTTAAACCGTGCTCATTGAGTCTGCCGCAGCCGTAGCAGTGACTGAATTCCTCCGGGTATAATTCCTGGAATGCTTTTCGATTCATTGTTTACCGTTGCCTTTGAATGTCTCTATAC
>CP070678.1:414313-417762 GCA_020352515.1 Phycisphaerales bacterium
CACGCGTTTACGTATCTGTCCCGGAATCGTATCACCGGTGCACGCCTGCGGACATGCACCAGTATGCCGTAGGTACCCACCAGTGCCAGCCAGTTGATGATCAGATCGTTGTTCGCCTCGATCAGCAGCTCCACGAGCGGCTTCTCCCGCACACTGCCAACCACAACCTCTGGAATCTCCTCCGATCCGATCCCGCAGCAGATGGCAAGCTCCCCGCTCGGCGTAATAACAATATTCTTCAATACCGACTCGCACGCCGATTGCCAGCACCGGTCATCCTCCGGCCACAGAAGCTCCTCGTCACTCAGGCTCTCCCTGCCCCACCCGACCGGCACTGTCACCCCGTAGTTGAAAACATCGTTGTCCGGGTTCTTCACACCCGCTCTGAACCGCGTCAGCTTCCTGCCGAAGAATTCCTCCATATACTCCGGCGTTATCCGGCTGCCCTTGAGCCCTTTCACCGCCAGAAGAGCCGGCATGCCAACCGCCAGCGCCGCTTCGTTCGCCCACCGGATTCGCTCCAACGGTATGTGCTCCTGGTGAAAATCGTCGCAGCTATAGTTGATTTCCGTCAGCCCCGTCGCCTTCAAACGAGCCAGGACAGCCCGCGCCTTCTCCAACGAAGTCGCCCAGTACCCGTTCGTGACGATTCGCGTCTTGAAGCCTCGCTCGGCTGCATACTCAACCGCCGAGTACAAATCTTCGCCAAGCACGAACGGCTCGCCGCCCGTAAAGACAATCACCTCCACCGTTCCCAGCGATCCCGCCTCCTCAATGATCCGCGTGATGAACTCAATACTCATCCGCTCCGTCCGGTGAGGCCCGGCGTTCACCCCACAGCACCTGCACCTGATCGGGCAATTGTACGTCACCGATAGAACCAGCGTCTGCAACATAAAAAACCACCTCGTACCCGACTGCTCTCAGCCAATCCCCCTCGCCTGGTTATGCAACGTCCGTCGTCCCCGTTTCCCCCTCTTTTCTTTTCGGCGGCACGGTCCGCCCTACTCCCACCGCCGCTTCACCGGCCCGCTCCGCCGCGGGCGCCGACCCTGCCCTATTGGCGATTCCTGATTCCTCTACCTTTGCTTCGGCTCAAGACCCGCCGCGTTGCGGACAATGTCAAAGACCGGCCGCATCCTGCTATCTACATCACAGTCGAACCGCTCCAACATCACCTCCGGCAGAGACAAAACATCCCGCTCGAAAATCCGCGCCCCGTCAATGTCGTGCTCAGGACTGTCAAACTCCCGCGCCAGCTTGCAACCCCTCACGCCAACCAGGCTCAGCACTACAAAAATCGGCGGCTCAACACCCAGCATCTGTTGCACCGCGGCAAGCTCCGACACCGAATCCGATACCCGCTTCTCGTAGCTTACATGAATCTGCCTGCCCACCAGTTCCGGCTCCGTCAGACCCTCCGCGTGATGGTTATAGACGGCCTCGATAATACCGTTGCGAAACGCCTGGGTATAAGAAAGCACAGGCGGCTCCGCAGGACTGCAAGTATAGTAGCCCTCCAGATTGTACCACCCCCGCGCAACCCCGTACTGGATGTTCGGAAGCTTCGCCTCGGCCCCGTCAAGCACCGACAAATCATACATCCGTCCCCTCGCAAACGCGCCGAACGGAACCACGTGCACAACAATCCTCGGCTTGTAATGCAGCTTCACCGGAGTCTCGTTGCCCACTATCAGCGAGATCCTCTCTGCGCAAAAATCACGCACCTGCTTCACGCTCGTCTCAGACAAAAGGAATAACTGCCGAAGCTGAGCAACATCGAGAGGATCCGCCCCGGCCGCGCTCCGCCCGTAGATCGCGCCAATCGAGCCCGTCTTGACCATGTGAGGCGGATAATGACTGCGAGGCACACGCACAACAATCGCCGCTCTCGACGACTCGCTCAGGCGGACGCACCCGATCTCAACACCCTCCACGGGCGGCTCCGTGCAGTCCCGAACCAGACTCTCAAGCTCCTGCTTCAACGCCTCAAAATTATCCACCTCAACCCCGCAAAGCTCCACAGGCAAGCCCCCCTCCTTCCTTATCCCATATATAACGTCCCCCCCGAGGCTGTTGGCGAAAGACCCAACGTGCTTGAGAAACCCCTCCTTCTGCCCCGCCCTATCGAGCGACAGGTCCTCCTCGTAATCAATCGTCCTGTCCGCCGCCCGCTCGGCGCGTATGAGTCTCCTCAGGTCGCTCTCTTCTACCGTCGATCCGAAAGGCTTGTCAATTGGCATGATAATGCTCCCGCATACTCATCCAAATACTGTCGCTGATAAAAATAGCCCGAAGAACACGTTCGGTCAAGCTCCATTTAGCGGCCGCCCACCCCGCCGCCGCAACAAGCCCCCCTAAGAATCGCCGCCTCGCTCCCGAATCAGCCCTGCTCCGACAGCCCCAGCTTGAGCTTCCGCCGCTGCTTCAGAGAATGGCTCGCCAGAATAAACACTATTTTCGGCAGGCGCAAAAATATCCGCGGAAGCAAACGAAGCACCCCGTTCCTGATTGCCTTGTGCCCAAGGCGAAGCATCTGGCCCGTCGAATAGAACCTCTTGACCATCCGACGCCGAAGCTGGCGAATCTGCTTGGCCGAACAATGGTCCGAATAAACCTTCCCGTTCGCCGCAACGTGGTAGCCGGGACTGTTCGCAACAAGCTCCTCAAGACCTGAATGAGGGGTCACACGAAGCGTCGAAAGAGCAATCGTATCTACACCAAGCTCCCGCGCAAAACCCGGTATACGAAGCATCTCCTCAGCGCTCTCGCCTATATTGCCCAAGATAAAATACCCGTGCAGAAACATCGAGCTCTTGCGAAGAACCTTGAAGTACTCGCGAAGCCGCGCCGTATCGAACCCCTTGCCCATCGATTTCAGAGTCTTGTCGCACGCCGACTCGACCCCCAACATCAGAAGGAAAAAACCCGCCTTCTCCATCTTCCGAAGAACGTCCGGACGACGCGCAACCTCCGCCCGCGCGTTCACAAGCATCTTCTTACGAACGCCCCGCGCCTTTATCAGCTCGCAAATCCGCTCCACGCGACCCATGTCCAGCGTGAACAAATCGTCCGTGAACGCCACAATGTCCGCCTCAATCTGCCCGAGCTCGTCAACAACCGATTCCGGAGAGCGCGCCGACCAGTTCCGCTTGCCACCCCACGGGTTCCGGCTGAATGAGCAAAAGTTGCAGTTGAACGGGCACCCGCGAGAAGAAGACATCGTGTCGATCGTCAAACCCGTGTTGATCCCCTGGAAGCTGATCTCGTAGCTGTACCGCCGACGCCGCCGGTCCGGGTAGATACTATCACGAACCGGACCCAGCTCACGGCTCGGATTGTGAATTATCCGCCCGTCCCTGCGAAAGCTCAACCCGTTGATCTCCTCCAGCGCAACCCCACGGCAATAATCCTCCACTACCTCCTCGCCGTCGCCCCGAACAACCATC
>CP070678.1:417862-426669 GCA_020352515.1 Phycisphaerales bacterium
CTTTGTGATTATCTCGGCCACCTCCGCCGCTGTCCCCTCCAGCAAAAGCGCAGCGGCTCCGTTGTCAAAAATCTGACGGGCCAGACTTACAAGCTCCGCCGCCATCTCGGCCGTTGTCGCCTCGGCCTTGAACTTCCCCACCCTGCCTATACTCTGCGGTCTTATACCGATGTGCGCCATTACCGCCATCCCCGCGTCACTGACCGCCTTTATAACGTCCAGGTGCGCACCGGTCGCCTCGATCTTTATCATTTGTGCACCGGCCTCAACAGCAAACCGTCCGGCGTTTCTAACCGCCTCATGCACGCCCACCTGGTAAGATAGGAAAGGCATGTCCGCCACGAGAAACAAGTTCGGCGCCCCACGCCGTACCGCAGAGGTGATGGCAACCATGAAATCCATCGTCGCCGGAAGAGTCGAATCGAAACCAAGCACAACCTGCGCCGCACTGTCGCCCACAAGCACCATGTCAACTTCGGCGCCGCTCAGTACTGCCGCCGTCGTGTAATCGTAGCAGCTTACCGCGACAATCCGCCGATTGTCGCGCTTGGCCTCAAACAGCTCGGAGATCGTAATTCTCGTATCCATGGCGAGTCTTCTCACAGTCTAATCGCAAAAGTAAATAACAAGCCGACAGTTAAAATATGAGAACAAAAATGATTTTTCAAGCGTAAACTTATACGGGCTCCGGCCCTTACTGTGAGGTATTTTGAAAGGATTGAAAAAAATTTGTACTTTTAAAGATTAAATCCTTGATTCCCTTCGAGAAAACTGTAGTTTTTTAGGGATTCTCAAGTTTTTCCTTAAAGAATTCTTTGGCTTCCACTCGATTACATAGTAGAGAAGGTTAAAACTTGCTAAGGTTTTCGGAGTCATTATAAGCTTTTCATCACCCTCCTCCGAAGCCAGATTCTGTTTTACGAGAATCTGGCTTTTTTTCTGTACACTCGCCTAAAATAGGTAACTCAACGAGCCGGCCTTGTGTTAATTTGGGAAAGCAAGGTGCCCCTGTTAGTCGCAGACGCCACTGTCGCAGTTCTGTGTCCAGACAACCGGCGTGCTCGCTCGGACCGCCGCCCGCCCCACCCACAGCACACACAAGGTCCGGCCCCTTGCCCCGGGCAGACTCCATGAGTAACTTCGCCCTTGGGACCACCAAGTCATCGGTTTCCATCCTCGGCCTGAAAATCCCGTAGTTGCCACGATAGACATCTGTCCCCCATTCCCCGTATAAGCTAAATAAGGCGACCAGCGTCTTTCGATCTCGTGCCCGGATGCCGCGAGCGATGCCTTAAAGAGCCCCTATAGCCGCACGCATCCACGTTCGGACAGACGCCGCACCTGTTCGGCAGAGCTGAAGGCCCATTGCCGGGGAGGCCCGAATGAAGAAGCTTACCGTCGAAGATAGGGCTCAAATAAAGCAGTTGCTCTACGCCGAGTGTGTGTTGGCGGTCAAGAACGACCGGTACAGATCATTCGGCGGATTCCAGTTGTGGTGGTATAACAGGCAAAAAGACGTGTGCAGCTCCTGCGAATCCACATGGTCCGACCCCCGCAAGAGAATCAGACACCACAGCCTTGACGGCGCCGCAAAGGCCCTCTGGCAACGCCGAAACACGCTTTTTCTCCGCAGCAAGCACGTCTCCGAGGACAGCCTCGTTGAAAAGTTGGAGCACTTGGCCAAGTAGATGCATCCACAGCACGCCGCGACGACATTCCTACCGGCAAGCCAAGGGCAGCGATAAGCTGGTCATGACATACAGGCGCGAGGCGCCTGCCCGGCGTTCGGCCCGGACAAGATCTTAAAGAAGCCCGAGCGCCAAGAGTCCTTCAGAACCCCGCAGATTTTTCATTTTTTTCTTGCCAAGCTTGCCGAAGGACCTATAATAACAGCGATTACACGGAGGTTGTTCGTAGCAACGTGTAAGTCACCAACAATGGCTTCTGCTACGCCAAAGGGATTTGATGAAACGCGGTCATGCAATGCTGGGGCGACGGGGGGCCGGGCGAACAGAACTCTTCATTCTCTTCTGCCTTCTTGCTGGGCCCGTGTCCTGCCCGGCAGTCGAAGTTGCAATGCTTCTTGCAACGCAGCCCGGGCAGGGTGGCTTTGTCAGCCCGCGCAAAGGCGTCTATAGCTTTGAGCCGGATTCGCAGATAATACTGACGGCCGCGCCCAAGCCCGGCTATCAGTTTGTCTGCTGGCTTGGCGACGTCAGTGACCGCACGGCCGCAAAGACTATCGCCTATCTTGACAGGCCAAAAATCATCGTGGCCGTTTTCGAACGGGCCGATTACGACATCCTACCCTCGGCCGAAGGTTTGTCAGGCGGGCGATTGGGAAACGGGGGACGCCCGGGACCGCCCCCAATCCCGACCCCGGGCCCGTCTGTCAGCGCGCCACAGTCGTGGCCGTCGCTCCCAAAAGGCCGCATCGAGCAGATACCGGAGCCCTCCACTTTCTTGCTTTTCGCCCTGGCTGCGGTCATGTTGCGAAAAAAACGATAAGTGCACCGTCCGGCCGCCGCGGGCCGGATGGACGCGAGCCAATGCCCCGCATATGCGACCGGTCAGCCCGTGCCGTGACACCCCGCTGGGCAATCCCGCAGTCACATTCATGCCGGAAAAACGCTGTCCTCAGTGATCCACTTGCGGACAGGACAGAATGTAGTCGATACAGTCGCTTAGATTAGCCGTCGCCACCGCTATTGTGCTGTCGGCCGCCCCATAGTAAAGATTGAGTTGGTCCGTCTCCTTGTGAAGGATGGCCCCGGTCGGGAACACCACGTCGCTCACGTCACCTATTCGCTCGTAAGGAGCATGCGGGCCCAATACCCACTCATCACTTCGCCGCAGCACCTTCCACGGCGAATTCAAATCGAGAAGGGCAAGCCCGACACGATATATTGCCCCCGCCGTGGTCATCCGCACGCCGTGATAGAATAGCATCCAGCCCTGCGCCGTCTCTATCGGCTGGCAGGCCAGCCCAACCCGGTGGCAGTCCCAGTAGGCGGCCCTCGTCATTATCAGAGGCCTGTGGTCGCCCCAGTGCTTCAGGTCCGGAGAGAAGCTGATCCACATGTGAGCCTCCCCGCGGACGATCGGACGGTGAATCAGTGCGAAACGCCCGTCGAATCTCCGGGGAAACAGGCACGCGTCCTTGTCCTCCGGGGGCAGCAGCGACCCCAGCCGGGCAAACGTCCTGAAGTTCTTCGTGATCGCCAGAGATACAACCGGCCCGCCCTCACTGAACGAAACGTACGTAACCGCAAATTGGTTTTGCTCTTCGAGCCACACTATCCGCGGATCTTCCAGACCCCACCTCTCCTCGCGGGAGCTCTGGTCGGCCTCGAGAGTGGGGTTCGAGTCTATCTCCCAGCCCGTGAAGCCGTCGGCGCTGCGGGCAACCGTAAGGTGCGAGAACCCCCGCATATCCTCCACGCGAACAAGCAGCAGCGTCTCGGTATTCAGCTTGGCGGCCGCAGGATTGAAAACAGCATTGGTAGGGTAAGGCCAGTTGTCCGCAGACAATATGGGATTGCCCCTGTACCTCCTGAAGAGTTTGTGCGCCTTTTCTTGCCTTAAGAGTTCAGCCATATTCTCCGTCCCGGAAGATCACTACTTTTCGTAAAACTCACCCCACAGTTAAAAATCACAGCACCTGTAATCACCACTGCCCCGCCCGCGGTTTCTTTACGCCGCCGGTCCAGAATTTAATCGGCAAAAACCGAACACGCCCATGAATCAAAGCTCTAACTTCCCACCTGCCGCCGATTGGCAACGGTCCCACACAGTTCTTCCCGCCCGGCGCTTCGCCGCAGCGGTCTGGCCGGGCGCCGCTCCGTCATGTTTTTACCAACTGGATTTCGTACAGGCTCTGATACAGCGGGCAACTCTGCATCAGGTTCTCGTGCTGGCCCTGGGCTACAATCCCGCCCTCATCCATAACAACTATCACGTCGGCGCTTACCACCGTGCTGAACCTGTGGGCGATTATTATGCTCGTTCTGTCACGCATAATCTGCTCGATCGCCGCGTGAATCTTGGCTTCGCTGTCGGCGTCAATCTGGCTTGTTGCCTCGTCAAATATCAGGATTGCCGGGTTCTTGACAATCGCCCGGGCAATGACAATCCTCTGCAACTGGCCCCCGCTGAGACCCACACCCTGCTCCCCGATGACCGTCTCGTATCCGTCCGGCAGCGGGTCAATGAACTCATGGGCAAAGGAGCCTTTTGCCGCGGCGACTATTTCTTCTCTGGTGGCGCCGGCTTTTCCATAAGCTATGTTCGCCGCTATCGTATCGTTGAAGGTTACCATGTTCTGGGTAACCATCCCTATCTGGTCCCTCAGACTGAACAGTGTTGCCTCACGGATATCCTGTCCGTCGATCAGGATTTTGCCGCTGTCCGGGTCGTGGAACCTCGGTATCAGGTTCGCCAGCGTGGTTTTACCCGAGCCGTTCGGCCCGACTATTGCCACATTGTGTCCGGCCTCCACCGAGAGATTTACGCCCTTCAATACCGGATTCTGCGAGCCCGGGTACGTGAAGAAAACATCCACAAAGTCGATTCTGTTCTTCAGCGGCGCCAGCTCGAACGCGCCGGGCGCCTGGTGCTCCAGAGGCTCGTCCATGACGGAAAATACCCGCTCGGAGGCGGCATTGGCCTCCTGGATCTTGTTCCAGATATCGCTTGTTTTTCTTGCCGCTTCAGCGGCCGCTCCCAGCAGGATCAGCAGGCCCAGGAACTCCGTGCCGTCTATCGGATTGCTCTCCCTCACCGTCCAGTGCGCCCCGACTATCAACGCCGCAGACCCGGCCATCATACCGAGAACCTCCATCGTCGGCGTCGTGGCAGCGTCCACCTTCGATATCTTCAGCAACTGCCTCAAAAGCCTGTTGTTTATACCCTTGAAGGTCTTCTGCTCGTAATCCTGCCGATTGTAAATCTTGACGACTTTGAGCCCCGCCACCGTCTCCTGAAGCTTTACAAGCATCTGTGCCGAGACCACCAGAGACTTTCTCGTCGCCCGTTTCATTTTCTTACCGAAAACGCCCACCAGCCCCAGCACAAAAGGAGCGCCGCACAGGAAGATAAGGGTCAATTGCCAGTTCAGCCAGAAAGCCGCAATCATCATGAACAGCACGTTCATGGGCTCCCGCAGCGCCTTGCCCAGCATTATCTTGATGGATTTGCCCATAACGCTCGTATCTCGAACCAGTCTGCTCACGACGTCGCTGGGCCTGTCATTTGCAAAGAACCCCACGGGCATCTGTGTTACGTGCGAGAAAGCGTCCTCCCTGATGTGGTTTACACCCACCTGCACCACCTTTTCAGCAAGGTAGCTCTGGTAGAATTTCGCCAGGCACCGAATCATCGTTACCACGCCCAACGCCAGTATGATGAAGGTCACCGTCTTTGTCTTGTTCTCTCTCGTTTGCTCTGCCGGAACGAAAGTCATCAAGCCCTTGAGCCGACCCAGGTAGAACGGCGGCGCCGGAGTCCTCAGGGTCTGCGTGACCGGCCCGCCATCTCGGACTATCTGAACCGTAACGTCGGTCTTCCCGGGCGAGTTCGCCAGATGTTCAAGCAGCTTGCCCGAAGGTATCTTGCGCCCTTCCTCCCGCAGCAGCACGCCCGCGCCGACAATCTCGTCGCGCTTCTTAATGCCGGCCTGCTCCGCAGCGCCGCCTTCCTCCACATCCGTCACGAGAAGATGGAAAGCGACATCGGGTTCGGTAAAGTCTATCTTCTCCGGCACAAAGAACGAAATCCCGTATCGCTGCGAGCACACCTTTCTGTTGACCCATCCGTGAAGCCCCTCCTGGCCCATCATCACTTTCAGCAATGGTATCACCGTCACAAAACTCAGCGACAAAAGAGACGATACGACAATTGCGCTGAGAACCACGACGATTACGCGGGGCCATTGAGGCCATACGTATGAGAATATTCGCTTAAACGCCTTCATCCAACACAGCTCGTCAATGCACCGTAAATAGCGTTTGCCTGACAGCCCCTTGCCTGCTCACTCAGGCCCGCTGTCCGCGCATAGATACAGGCGCAACACACTAACAGAGCAAAGTTTCCGGGTCAAGCCCAAAAGAGTCTGTTGACGCCAAAGAGGTTTTTCGGTAGCCTGACCGCTTTGCCGGGAAGTATCTGGATGAAAATCGACTGTCTGGTTCTTGGTGCCTATGAGACGAACTGCTACGTCCTGCGCGGCGGCGAGCAGACGCAGGACTGCCTGATCGTCGATCCTGGCCTCGGCGCCGGCAGGCTCACAGGCTTCCTGAAGCAAACACGCCTAAACCCCGTTGCTGTGGTTTTGACCCATGGACATATCGACCACATCGCCGGTGTGGCCGCCCTGCGTATGAACTATCCCCGGGTCAAGGTCCACATCCATAGGCTCGATGCCGGAATGCTGGCCGAGCCCACAGCAAACCTTTCGGCCATGACGGGCGGTTCATTCAAGGCCGCCCCGGCCGATGTGATACTCGAAGACGGCGGCATCGTGGAGCAAGCCGAAGTCACGCTGGACGTGCTCCACACGCCCGGACACACGCCCGGCGGAATTTGTCTCTATGCAGCCGCAGAGAGAATCGTCTTCACTGATGACGCCCTCTTCGCCGATTCGATAGGCCGAACCGACTTTCCCGGCGGTAGCACAAGGCAACTGCTGAAGAGCGTCAGGGAGAAGCTCTTCACACTGCCCGACGAGACCATTGTCTACCCCGGCCACGGCCCGGCCAGCACGATAGGTCGCGAAAAAGAGCAGAATCCCTTCTTCCGATAGTCCACCCACCCAGGCACAAAACCGGCCGCTTTGTGTCAAAACTCCAGGCTTTGTCTGAAAACGCTGCCGTTGGCCCGAGAGCGAGCGGTTCGGCCGCTGGCAAGGACGGCCAAGCACCCCTATCCCCGGAGATACGCCGATGGAGACTTCACGCCGCCAGAGGTCGAACAAGCCGCTCGAAGCCAGGCACTGCGTTCTCAGACACAGCCAAATATCGCCCGGCAGTTGTCTCCCACAGACCACGTCACCTCGCCCGCAAAAGTTTTGCCGCCCGGAGACCCGGCCGTCGGCTTCGGGCGGGGTTTCCCGAACAACAGTGTAACCTTTTCATCCGCCGGCGGGTATAATACTGTGAAGCTTCCGAAAACCGTGTGCTCGAGCGCTGTGGCCGTTGCCGGCAGCCGGTGGCAAAAAAAAGCCTGACTGGGTTCTCGTTCGGTTGGCGGCCTGAAGTAGCAGACTTTCCAGGATTGCATAAGGTAGCATGTAACCAACAGAAAGGGATACAAGCCATGAGACACATCAGACAGACAACAACAGTTCTTGTCGCCAGCGTATTGATTGCCGCCGGATCCGTTCTCGCAGGTCCGCTTCTCAATACTCAGGTCAGCAGCAGCGCAAACTGGGTCGTACACGCCGACTATGACAGGTTCCGTTCCACCGAGATTGGAAAGTTGATCACAGACGAGCTGGAAATCCTGGGTATCGCCGAAAAACTAAGGAATTTCGCCGCCGTATTCTCATTTCACCCGCTCAATGACATCTGCGGCGTTACCCTCTACGGCAGCGGCGCCGACAAGCAGAAGGCCGTTGTCATTATTGACGGCAACTTCGACAAAGACAAGCTCGTGTCTTTGGTCAGCATGAATCCTGAATACGAGCAGCTCGAGTACGCCGGGATCTCAGTGCACCGGTGGGCCGATGAGAACAAACGCAAACCCGACGGCGCCGCAGAAAAAATCTACGGCTGTTTCTACGGCGAGAAGCTGCTGCTCCTCAGCGCCGGCCTTGATGCTATCACCCAGGCCATAGATGTTCTCCGGGGTAAGGCCCCGTGCGCAGAATCCGATTCGCTAAGCCCCGCTGGCATTAATGTCAACACCGCTTTTCTTCAGGTTGCAGCCCGAGCGATTGATAAGATAGCCGAGCAGGAGCCGAAGGCGGCGATGTTAAAGCAGGCTGATGAGCTTGCCATCGTGATCGGAGAGACGCAGGGCAGCTTCTACATCGACGTGGGCCTGAAAGCCAAGTCCGAGGAGGCCGCCGAAAACATCAGGAAGATGGCCGACGGCCTGATAGCCTTTGCAAATCTGGCCGGCCAGGAACAGCCCAAGCTGGCGGAGCTGGCCGCAAAACTGCAGTTGGACCGAACAGAGAATACCGTCAGGCTCCGCTTTGAATCTAACTCGCAGGACGTGGTTGACTTTCTGAAGGAGCAATGGAAAACAAAGGTGGAAACGAAACAGTAGTCTCCGCAATTTCACAGCCGGAGAAGACCAACACCCCAAGCGCCGAAGAACTGGCCCGGCGGGCTCAGAAAGGCTGCCGCCAATCCTTTGCGGCGCTTGTTGGGCGCTACGGAGAGCGGCTGTTTCTATTTCTTCGACACAGAACGGGCAATATAGAAGATGCCGAGGACCTCGTACAGGACACTTTCGTCAAGGCATATCAGAATATAGAGAGTTATAACAGCTCGGCTAAATTCTCGACGTGGCTTTTCACGATAGCCTGCCGCCTGGCCGGCAGTCATTACCGCAGGGCGCAACGCACGCATGTTGTCGCGAATGTCGAGCCCGCGACCGAAGGCCCCGCTGAGGCCACCGAGCGCAGAGAGGCCCGGCAGAATCTGTGGGAATTGGCCGCGTGCCTGCCCGAAGGCCAGTACCAGGCCCTCTGGCTGCGCTATGTCGAGGATATGCCGGTCAGGCAAATTGCCAAGGTCCTCCGAAAGTCGCAGGTTCATGTCAGGGTGCTGCTCTGCAGGGCAAGGGTGAATCTCAGCAGGAAG
>CP070678.1:426769-430910 GCA_020352515.1 Phycisphaerales bacterium
AATTCCGAAGTCCGACAGACTGGATTCTACGTGAAATCGGACGAGAATGCAAGGGCAAAATCAATGAGCAGGCACAAGGGACCAGCCGTCGAGGCCAACTATGGAAGCGTCAGGGCCGTTCGTGCGTTTTTGCCGTTACCGGGCGGTTGTCGTATGCCTGTATATATTGTACGATCAGCTTCGTTTCGGCTTGAATGTCAGGCGGCTGCGGCGAGTCTGTGATCGGGCTCGTTTCACGCGGTCAATGAGACCCGTTGCGATCCCGCCGGCGTTCCGGGGCCCCGCCCGCCCGGATCGTTCAGATCAGAGATAGCCAGGGAGGAAAAATGGTCTTGAAGAGTGTCCTGACGCTTGTAGGCGTATGTGCGGCCGCGGGCGGCTCTTCCTTCACCAAAGAAGAAATACTCAGTGTATGGCGCGACCAGGAGGCAGGGTTGGCCGACCTCTACTTGGACTTCGACCTCGTGGAGACGCGCACAGACCAAAACGACGCCGTGATAGCCCTAAAACACGAGAATATCACATACATGGCGAAAGGAAGTCTCTTTCGTACGAGGAAAAAGGTCCTCAATCCGAAAAACGACACCGAAATCTACCATGACTGGGAATTCTCCGCCGACGGAAAGAGGAAATACTCCTGTTACAGGGGTGCATCCAACGGTTCTGGCTTCGTAGAAAGCTCGCCTCCCGAAAAGGCCGCAATCAAGCAAAGCTGGGCAGTTCACTATCTGGCCTGTGTTTATAGAATGCCCCGAGAGAAAGACGGCCGCACCCGACAGTGCAATATCATCAGTATCCTCGAGGATACGAGAACTGAAATCTCTGAACAAGTGCTCGACGGGCGCAAAGTCGTCGTCCTGACCGAACCCAACTATGCCAGGACGTACCTGGACCCGGAGCGAAACTTCGCCGTCGTCGCGGGAAAGGCCGAGGGGCATCCCACGCTTACTTTCAAATTCAAGAATTCCGATTTCGCAGAGGTTGCGCCGGGCATCTGGATGCCGATGCAGACCGAATGCAGCTTCGAATACGGTCCGGGGTATCTGACCAGCAAGATAAAGGTAAACGAGCTGAAGGTAAATAACAACTACGGCGAGGAGGATTTCAGAATAGAATTCGGGCCCGGCATTACAGTCCATTACACTGATCTCGATCTCACGATAAGCCCGGGTGTGCTGGAGGGAATCTATTCCGATGGGCTGCTCGATACGACCGGCAAAGCCGGGCCAATGGATGTCACCGGCGTCAACGATGCTCCGAACAGTCCGGCGCCTGCTGAAGCCAACGCCCCGGCGTCAAAACAAGAGGACCCGGCGGCCCCGGCTCCTTCTGGCGTCGCACCCAAATCGACCGCGCCGGGCCTGTGGCGGTGGGCCCCTGCATTTATAGCCCTGGCGTTGGCGGCATTAACGCTGGCGGCCTTCCGGCTAAGAAGACGCGCGCCGAAAGCCTGAAACAACATTGTGCGGGGCCCCTGCCGCCATTTAGCACTTGCCCCGCAAGGCCCGCTGTAGTATCACTGACAACCATGAGATATGCAAAGACAGCCTCGCTGCTCGCGTTTGCCCTGCTGCTTTCGAATTGCCGGGCGGCCGTGAGAACGGGTCTTGACAACGTCGGCTCGCACAGCCGCCTTTTCCAGGGCAAGCGCATCGGCATAATAACCAATCACACGGGCTATGGCTCCGACGGCAAATTCATAGTGGATATCCTCCGCCGGATGCCGGCAGTCCGAGTCACCGCACTGTTCGGGCCCGAGCACGGCTTCCACGGCGTCGAGCAGGCCGGCAAGAGAATCGACAGCGATACCCACCCCATCTATAAAGTCCCCATCTACAGCCTTTACGGCAAGACGCGCAAGCCCACGCCCGAGATGCTTGCCGACGTGGACGTGCTCGTCTTCGACATCCAGGACATCGGCGCGCGCTTCTACACTTATATCTACACGATGTCACTGGCGATGGAGGCGGCGGGCGAGAGCGGCAAGCGTTTTGTCGTCCTCGACCGGCCCAACCCAATAACCGGCAATTGCGTCGAGGGCAACATCCTCGAACCCGAATTCGCGAGCTTCGTCGGTCTCTATCCAATCCCGGCGAGGCACGGCATGACGGTCGGCGAGCTTGCGACGATGTTCAATGAAGAAGGGTGGCTTGCCGGCGTCAAGGCGGACCTGGTAGTCGTCCCGATCACGGGCTGGCGCCGTAGCATGTGGCACAACCGGACGGGCCTTCGCTTCATCAAGCCGTCGCCCAACATGCCGGACCTTGAAACCGCCATTGTCTATCCCGGCCTGTGCCTTCTCGAGGGGACCAACGTCTCCGAGGGTCGCGGAACGGATATGCCCTTCCGCCGCTTCGGGGCGCCGTGGATCGAGCGGCAGACCCTTGCGGCCCGATTGAACGCGCTGAGACTGCCGGGCGTTCGCTTCGAGCCCGCGTCTTTTACGCCGACCGCATCGAAGTTCCAGGGCCGCAGATGTCACGGTGTTAAAATCGCCGTGACAGACAGGGACATGCTCCGGCCGTACTGGACGGGCATCCGGATAGTAAACGAAATCCGACGACTCTATCCGTCCGAGTTCGAATGGAGGGCCTCGCACTTCGACCGCCTGTGCGGAACCTCTAGAATCCGCCTCGCAATCTCAAACCGGTCATCACTCGAAGAGCTACGCCAATCGTGGGGCCCTGCAATCGAATCCTTCACCCAGATTCGAAAGAAGTACCTGCTCTACCCCGAGTAAGACCGCCTGGCCCCCTGCCGCAAGTGCGACGGCTACCTGCCCTGTGACTCTATCTGTTCGATGGCCAGCGCCACCGGCGACGGCGCCTGCTCGCCTCGCGCCGAACACCGTTCGACCTCGTCCATCGCCTTGTGCAACTCTACGCAGGCCCGCTCGTAGCCACAGCGGGTGGTGTGCGCGACCAGCCGCGTACCCCTGTCGATCAGCTTCTTGTTGCTCGGTGACAGCCACACCATCGCGTTGCCCAGCACCCGCCCCATCCGCACCATCGTCGCCGTCGATACCGTATTGAGGACCAGCTTGACCGCGAGATGCTCCCAAAGCCGCAGCGGCGAATCCACCAGCTCGCAATCGAATTCGAATTGCTCGTCCACGTATGCGGCTTCTGCCCGCGCCCCAATGGTAATCACGGCCGTCCTTTCGAATCCGGTCCCGAACATCTCGGCCGCCGCATCGAGCATCAACCCCGCCTCCGCGCCGATACCTATGGCCACGAGTGCAGAATCCACACCGTCGGTCCGCGACGCATCCGGCTCGCCGCCGATCCGGAACTTGTATATTTGCTCGTTGTCCAGCTTGGGCACACAGGCCCTCAACCTGTCCGGGGCGTTGAGCTTCGCGTAAATCTCCGGCCCCCAGTCCAGGCCCCGCGGCTCCCGCTCCAGAAGCGCGCGCCAGGCCTCGCGCGTCGAGCGCAAGGGATTCTTGACAAACGCCCAGGACCGCGGGCTGAGCGTATCGTCGCCCCTGCGAAAGGCCGGAATCATAAACGTCGGCGACCTCTCGGTCGTATCTGTCAGCACGTCGAGCAGCACCGAATCGGCCGCGTATGTCACCAGCCCCCCCGCTCGATAAATATCCTCCTCGTACCGCGTCAGCCGTGCCATTGCATCCACCGCCTCCGCACGTGAAAGCTCATGCAGCAGCCCGACGAAAAGCCCGTGGTAATCCGTTGCCTCGCGAAGGCTCGGCCCCAGCCCCTTCCATTGCGCCGCGCCCAGCCGCTCCTTCAGAATCCGGACAATCGCCGTCTCCAGAGCCGCCCCGACCACCAGCAGCTCCGCCGTCGTCGCCTGCATCCGCGTCGAGCCCGTTATCGCCATCGGCCCCGTGGCCAAATCCAGCTTGCGTATTCGCCGCTCCTCTATCACCTCGCGCGACCGCTGAACGTGCTCGGCAAGCAACCTTGTCGGGTTGTTGTAAACGAAAAAGACCTCTGCTCCGGCGTCCAGCCCCTCCCACGCCGTGCCGATTACGAAAGGCGTCTCGCCTCCTTCGGTAATTGCCGTCACCACGTCGCCCGGCCCGACGCCCGCACGCCTCAACTGGTATCTGCCGAAGTCGGGAAAATCCTCGAACCCCTCCACCGATTTTATCAGCGCAAAGTCGCCGCCGGCCATG
>CP070678.1:431010-438370 GCA_020352515.1 Phycisphaerales bacterium
CCCTGGAGGCGCCCAGGGCCGTGGAGCGGCTCCATTTCCGGCAATGGGAGGTGCTCGACCAAGAGTCTCACACCACCCTGGAAGAGAACCGGATCACCCTCGACATCAATGGGCACACACTGGTCTTCTGCCGGTTCGAGCAGGCGCCGACCTCGGTGGAGGGTGGTTTCGTTGTCGGTCGTGATGTGGCGGACCTTGATGCCGGTTCTGGTGGTGATCCACTCGTCGGAGGTGTCGACCATTTTGGCGAGGTCTTCGTTGGTGAGGATTTTTTCGGGAACAAAGGAACCGTGTCCGGCGAGCACCGCGCGATAGGCGGGGGTGTTATCACTGAGTGACTTGTTCACAGGCTGTCCTTACGGATGTTTTGGCGAGATATTCTATGATTTTGTCGTTTATTTTGTTTGTGTAGTATTTTTTGGCGGCCAGGATGGCGTTTCTTATGGTCCTGCTTCGGCTGGCTCCGTGGCAGATTAGTGCGGTTCCGTTGACGCCGAGCAGTGGTGCTCCGCCGTACTCGTTGTAGTCGTATTTTCTGTAGATTCTTCTGATGACGGGCTTGAACTCTTCGCTGAGCTGTGGTTTTTCCTGGACGAGCTCGTCCTTGATGGCCTTGAAGAGCCCGTCGACGACGCCTTCGGTTAGCTTTAGAATGACGTTTCCGACGAATCCCTCGGAGACGGCGACGTCACAGACGCCCCTGAAGATGTCCCTTCCCTCGATGTTACCGACGAAGTTGATGTTGGGGTCGGACTTGATTAGCTCTCGTGTTTTTTTTACGACCTCGTTTCCCTTTGCGTCTTCCTGTCCGATGCTCATGAGGCCGACCCTGGGGTTGTGGATTCCGAGGACGTTTTTGGAATAAATGCGGGCCATTGTGGCGTACTGGTAGAGATTAACGGGCTTGCAGGCGATGTTTGCGCCGACGTCGCAGATGGTTACGGGCCCTTCGGATGTTGGGAAGACGACGGCGATTCCGGGTCGGACGACGCCGGGGAGGTTTCTCATTCTCATCTGGAAGGCGGCGACGCAGGCGCCGGTATTTCCGGCGGATATGACGGCGTCGGCGAGGCCTCTTTTTGCAAGCTTTGCGATGACGGGGATGGAGCTTTTTGGTTTTTTTCGCAGGCTGTCTATGGGGGGTTCGTCCATGGCGATGACTTCAGGCGCATCGACGACGGCCACGTTGCACTTTCGTGACGAAGCAGGCGGCAGCTTGGGGGCGATTACATTTTCGGGGCCCACAAGTGTAAGCTGGTCGTCCTGGGCAAGCAGCTCGACCGATTCCAATGCGCCGGCGATAATCTCGTCGGGTGCATTGTCGCCTCCCATTGCGTCGATCGCGATACGCATTTTTTAGCTGCTCTCCTCCTTGGCGACGTCGAGTTTGACTTTTGGGTTTAGATAACCACAGTCACAGGCGGCGTGGGGCAGCTTGGCCTGGTCGCACGCCGGACAGACGGAGTAGTTGACGGCGGTGAGCCGATGGTGGCTTCGACGCGTTCTTGTCCTGCACTTGCTGGTTTTTTTAGCTGGTAACATTATGCGCTCCAGATTTTTTCTAAACAGGGCGGCTACTAAAAACCACTTCTAATATTCCAACGGGGAAGGTTTGTCAAGCGAAAATTGAGGGCGCCGGCGGCAATTGTGGCAGTTTGCGGTCTGTAGGGGGCGGCAGGGCGGAATCTCAGCGGGCGCGGGCACACGTGGAACTGCTGAAAAAAAGTAAGAATTTCTTGCGGCAGGGCGAGTATTTGGGTTAGAATAGGCAACGGCGCGGACGGTTATGGGCTTATATCCGGGGACAAGTTGCGGGGTGTTCGGTTCGCGCCTTGAGGGTGGGTCGCCACAGCCCGCAGAAAGGGAGGCAGAAAATGGACCTTCGCACTTCAGGGGGCAGGCAATTCCGGGCAGTGTTGGTTGTTTTTGGATTTTTTTGGGCGTGTGCTCAGGTTGGCGGAACTCTCGCACCGGCGGGCGCGGCGGGGACGGAGGGAGGTCGTTTGATATATGTTGACGACGATGCGGCGGGGGCCAATGACGGGACATCGTGGGAGGATGCCTTCAGCGACCTGCAGGATGGTCTGGCGGGGGCGATTGAGGGAGACAGGGTGCTTGTGGCGCAGGGGACGTACCGTCCGGACCGGGGCAGCGGCGACCGGGTGGCGTCTTTCGAACTGAAGGAGGGCGTGAGAGTGGAGGGGGGGTACGCGGGTGTAGGGGCGCTTCGGCCGGATACGCGGGATATTTACGGGTGCGCGTCGATTCTAAGCGGCGATTTGAACGGGGACGACGGGCAGGATTTCGGCAACTACGGGGAGAACAGTTATCACGTGGTTACGGCCGGCAGGGTCGGCGAAAGCGCGGTGCTGGACGGCTTCACGATTAGAGGGGGCAACGCGGACGGTGAGTACCCGTACTGCAGGGGCGGGGGATTTTACACTTACGCCGGGAGCCCTACGGTATTGAACTGCACGCTTGTGGCCAACGCTGCGCGCGGGCGCAGTACGGGCGGGGCGGGGCTCTGGAATTACGAAGGGAATCCTGTGATAAGTGATTGCAGGTTTGTGGGTAACGTGACGGAGCTTAGCGGGGCCGAGTGGGGCGAGGCGTCCGGGGGCGGGATGTACAACTATGAGGGTTCGCCGCGTCTGACGCGGTGTGCATTTCTGGGCAACTCGGCGGTGGGGGCAAACGGCAGGGGGGGAGGGTTCTTTAGTTACGAAGGTGACCCGACTGTCGAGGGTTGCCTTTTCGCAGGCAACGCGGCAAGCCGAAAAGGTGGCGGGATGTGGAACTACTCGGGCAATCCGAAGATTCTGAACTGCACGTTCAGCGGGAATGAGGGGGGCGGTCTCTGGAACTACGAAGGTTCGCCGGCGGTGGTCAACAGCATTTTGTGGGGCAACGGGGATTCTCAGATCAGCTCTCACTTTGGAGGGCTGGTGGTGAGATACAGCGACGTACAGGGTGGCTGGCCCGGCGAGGGGAACCTGGCTGCGGATCCGCTATTTGTTGATTCGGGCGGCGGCGACTACCACGTCCTGGCCGAGTCACCGTGCGTTAATGGGGGCGATAATTCGGCGGTTCCGGAGTGGGCAACGGCGGACCTTGACGGCGGTCCCCGCATTCTGGACGGGGTTGTGGATATGGGCTGTTATGAGCGGAAGGGGCCGCGTTTGATATATGTTGACGACGACGCCGCGGGAGCAAATGACGGGACGTCTTGGGAGGATGCCTTCAGCGACCTGCAGGATGGTCTGGCGGCGGCGATTGAGGGCGACAGGGTGCTTGTAGCGCAGGGTACTTACCGTCCGGACCGGGGCAGCGGCGACCGGGTGGCGTCTTTCGTGCTGAAGGACGGGGTTAGAGTGGAAGGGGGGTACGCGGGTGTAGGGGCGCTTCGGCCGGATACGCGGGATATTTACGGGTGCGCGTCGATTCTGAGCGGAGACTTGAACGGGGACGACGGGCGGGAGTTCGGCAACTACGGGGAGAACAGCTATCACGTGGTTGTGGCCGAGGGGGTCGGGCAGAGAACGGTGCTTGACGGGGTGGTGATTACGGCCGGCTGCGCGGACGAGGAGGACATCCACGACATCGGGGCGGGGATGCGGTGCATAGAAGCAAGCCCGACGCTGATCGGGTGCACTTTCCGGCGGAACAAGGCCACCAATTTCGCCGGCGGGCTGTACAACCGGCACGGGAATCCGAAGCTGACGAACTGTGCGTTCATACAGAACCGAGGCGGCGGGATGTACAACTCGGGCAGCCCGATGCTGTTCTCCTGCAAATTCCTGGAGAACATATCGAGCGGCAGGGGCGGGGGATTGAGCAATTCGGGCAGCCCGACGCTGGTGAACTGCGTCTTTATGTGGAACTCGGACCATGGCGGCACGGTGAACGACGGGGGCGGGGGGATGTACAACTACGGGGAGGCGGTGCTGGTAAACTGTTTGTTTGTGGGCAATTCGGCCGACCACAGGGGCGGGGCTATCTGGTTCTGGGGCAGCTCGGCGAGCCTGCTCAACTGCACTTTCTTTGGGAACGAGGCGGCCAAGGGCGATGCGCTGGCGTTCGATTCGCATAACCAGCGCGAGCCGAGCGACGTTGATATTGTGAACTGCATATTGTGGAACGGACCGGCCGGCATCTGGAACAACGACGCTTCGGAGATTGTGATTGCGCACAGCGACGTGGAAGGGGGGTGGCCCGGAGCGGGCAATATCGCGGCGGATCCCCGCTTTGTGGATTCGGGGGACGGCGACTTTCGGCTGCGGGCGGACTCGCCATGTATCAACGCGGGCCATAATGCGGCGCTTCCGGCATCGGCGACGACGGACCTGGACGGCGGGCCTCGCATCTCGGGGGACGTGGTGGATATGGGCTGTTACGAGAGGAAGGGTCCGCGTGTGATATATGTTGACGACGATGCGAGGGGGGCCAACGACGGGTCGAGCTGGGAGGACGCGTTCAGGCATTTGCAGAATGGTCTTGCGGCGGCCTCGGCGGGTGATGAGATTCGTGTTGCGGCCGGTGTTTACCGGCCGGACCGCGGGGCGGGAGTGAGCAGGGGGGATCGGATGGCGACATTCCGGCTGAAGGACGGGGTGGCGGTCAAAGGGGGGTACGTGGATGTAGATGGACAGGTTCCGTGCAGCCGGGCGGATGCTCCGTTACAGAGCATACTGAGCGGGGACCTTGCGGGCAACGACGGCGAGATTACGGACCCGTGCGAACTGCCGGGCGCCGAACGGCGGGCGGAGAACAGCTTTCACGTGGTAACGGCGCTGGGTGCGGGGCGGACGGCGGTTATGGACAACTTCGTGGTGACAGGAGGCAACGCCAACGGCCCGGAGGCGGCGCGCCAGAACTGTGGGGGCGGATTTTACCACGATTCCGACAGCCGGGCGACGATTAAGGGCTGCATCTTTGCGCGGAACTCGGCGAGCGGCGAAGGGCAGGGGGGCGGACCGTACGACGACGGCGGCTGCGGTGGCGGATTCTACGACGACGGTGGTCAGCCGCTTTTGACCGGCTGCATATTCATCCATAACTCGGCCGACGGGTACGGGGCCGGGGGCGGCATGTTCACGTTCAGGGGCGAGCCCGTGCTGGAGGAATGCGTATTCCTGGGCAATGTGATTGTCGGCTACGGGTGCGGCGGAGGCTTCGAGAACGACGGCGGCAGCCCGGTGCTGAGGAACTGCACGTTTTCGGACAACTCGGCTTCAAGGGGCGGCGGACTTTACGGCGGCAATCACGGCAGCACGACGATCGAGGTATGCACTTTCAAGGCAAACAAGGCGGGGCACAGCGGGGGCGGAATTTTGCACGCGAGCGGCAATCTGGACGTGAGCGGGTGCAAGTTTCTTTCAAACGTCTCGTCCGGCTACGGTGGAGGTCTTGTAAGCGGCACGCACAACAGCACGGTGATCGAGTCGGCATTCATCGAGAACACGGCCGCCGAGGACGCCGGCGGGATGTTCGTCGGTGAAGATACAATCGCGACGATGGAGCGTTGCCAATTCGTGCGGAACACGGCCGGGCGGCACGGCGGGGCGGTGGCCAACGGCGACGTTGGCTCGGTGGTGACACTGGTAGAGTGCACGTTTACGGCGAATACCGCGGGCGAGAACGGTGGGGCGGTTTTAAGCTTCCACAATACGATTGACATGCAGGACTGCGCGTTCGAGGGCAATAAGGCGTCGAAGTTCGGCGGAGGGGTCTTTAACGATCGGATAGATGGGGGCAGCTTCAAGAAGTGCGTTTTCGATGGTTGTCGGGCGGGGGTTCGCGGCGGGGGGCTTTACACCCACCAGAGCAGCCCGGCGATTACCGAGTGCCTTTTCAGAGAAAACGTTGGCGAGGACGGTGGCGGCGGGATGTACAACTACGGGGGCAATCCGGTGCTGACGGATTGCAGGTTCGTGGGCAACAGTGTCCTTGACGGCGGTGGGGGCGGCATGGGCAGCGTGGGTGATCCGGTCGTGACCGGCTGCGATTTCATTGAGAATTCGGCGGCGTGGGAGAGCGGGGGGGCGATAAACTGTTCGGGCAGTCCGACGCTGGTCAACTGCATATTCAGAGGCAACTCCGGGGCGCGCGGCGGGGCGTTTCACGAGAAAGATCCCGGTGGAAAGCCGAGGCTGTACAACTGCCTTTTCGTGGGCAATAAGGCCAGCGAGTGGTGCGGGGGGCTTTGCAGCAACAGCAGCGAGGTTACGCTGACGAACTGCACATTCGCGGCCAACAGGGCGCCGGCGGGCGGCGCGTTCGGGTGCCGTTCGGCGAACAACCGGCCGTCGAGCAAGGTGAAGGCGACCAACTGCATTATATGGAACGGGGATGATCCTATCTGGAACGACGATGGGTCGGAGATTGTGGTTAGCTTCAGCGACGTTCAGGGAGGATGGCGAGGCGAGGGCAACTTTGATGCCGAGCCGCTGTTTGTGGATGCAGAGGGTGGCAATTACAGGATAGGCAGGGGCTCGCCGTGCATAGATGCGGGCAGCAACCGGGCTGTGCCGGAGACGCTGGAGCGGGACCTGGACGGGAACCAGCGGATTGTTGGCGGCGTGGTGGATATGGGCTGCTATGAGTACGCGGGTCCGCGGGTTCTGTATGTGGACCGCGATGCGCGCGGCGCGAACAACGGCTCTTCATGGGAGGACGCTTACAGGCACTTGCAGAATGCGCTGTCGGCGGCTTCGGCGGGCTGCGAGATTCGGGTTGCCGGGGGGACGTACAGGCCGGACCACGGGAGCGGCGATATGATGCGGCGGGGTGACAGGGAGGCCACTTTCAAGCTCAAGAGCGGCGTGAGGCTCGAGGGCGGCTATGCGGGGTGCGGCGCGGACAGGCCGGATGCGAGGGACGTTGAGAGACACGAGACGATTCTAAGCGGCGACCTTGCGGGCAACGACACCGGGGACCTGCTGAATGAATCGCGGGCGGAGAACAGCTTCCACGTGGTGACGGGCAGCGGGACAGATGAGACGGCTGTGCTGGACGGCTTTACAATTACGGGCGGCAATGCGTATAACGACAGGTGCAGCAGCTTCGATAACGGCGGTGGGATGTACAACGTCGAGGGCAGCCCGACGGTTGTCAATTGCACGTTCAGGCGCAATACGGCTTCGGATCAGTGCGGGGGCGGCGGGGGCGCGATGTACAACCGGGCAGGCAGTCCGACGGTGACGGCGTGCAGGTTCATCGGGAACGGCTATATAATCGCCGACGACGACGGGGGCGGGGCGATTTGCAACTACGAGAGCGGGGCGGTGGTGACGGATTGCGAGTTCCGGGAGAATACTTCGAACGGCTACGGCGGGGCGGTCCTGAACCGGGGGAGCGAGGC
>CP070678.1:438470-490035 GCA_020352515.1 Phycisphaerales bacterium
AGATGAGAAGTCGTTCGGTCCTGAGCATCCGAATGTTGCGATTCTGCTTAATAACTTAGCGCAGTTGTTAAAGGCTACGAACCGTCTTGTTGAGGCGGAGCCGTTGATGCGGCGGGCGCTGGAGATATGGGAAAAGAGCTTAGGGGCCGAGCACCCGCAGGTTGCGGCGGGGCTCGATAACTTAGCGCAGTTGCTAAAGGCTACGAACCGGCTTTCTGAGGCGGAGCCGTTGATGCGGCGGGCGCTGGAGATAGATGAGAAGTCGTTCGGTCCAGGGCATCCGGATGTTGCGATAGACCTCAATAACTTAGCGGCGTTGTTGAAAGAGACGGACCGTCTTGATGAGGCGGAGCCGCTTTATCGGCGGGCGCTGGAGATATTTGAGAAGAGCTTGGGGGCGGGGCATCCTTTAACAGAGACGGTGCGGGGGAATCTCGAAAGGCTGGAGAAGGAAAAAGGTGCGAGCCCGGAGGGGGCGAAGGTAGAAGTAAGAAGTGAGAAGGTAAAAGGTGCGGGCCCGAAGGGAAAAGTGACAAGTGAGTATACTGCCCCTCTTAGGGTGTGGGACGGTTGATAGGGTATGGTATTATGTTCGACGTGTAACAGGGTAAAGGGAACCGGCGGGGACGAGCGGGTTTGGGTTTTGGCGTTTGCTTTTGAGTTGTGGAGAAGAGGAGCATGCGTGTTTTTAGGGTGTCAGAATGCGGCACTATGGCGTATCAGGGGAGTTTACGGGGGGAATGGAGGGGCTGTGATATTGAAGGTCTGCCGGGGCGGGGCTTGAGGAGGCGTGCTTTTTGAGGTAGAGTTTCTTTCTCGAAAAGTCGAAGGTGACCAGGCTGTGTTTTCGCAAGAAGTCCATGCCGAGAAAGGAGCGCGGGTATTCGGTTATGCGCAGCCGCTCATAGGTGAGGGGGCCCAGGCGAAAGTCTTTGAGAACAACGCCGGAGACGACTTTTGTGTCGGCGGTGATCTCTCTCTTTACGTAGGGCCTGTCAGGACGAAGTTCATGGAGGAGCCGTTCGAATTTGCCCTGTATCAAGTAGGTTCGACGAGAGGCCGTGTCGATCATAAACAGCTCGGAGACGGTTTCGGTAAGGCGGACCTGTAGATGGGGAGTGCCCCCGTCGAACTGCAGGTCAAAGGGCGCGCCCCATTCGGGGGCCGGCTCGGTGTCGCCCTTGACCAAGAGAAGCAGGTTATCCTCGAAATCGAGCTGGACGATGAATGGCTTCATGAAGTCTATGCCGAGCAGGCCGTCGTATTCGTCGACCCAGGCCCCGAAGTTGGCGTAGTCCGTCACTCCCACCTTTCCGACGAGTTTGAATGGGCCAACTATGAGGCCGGGATTCCTCGGAATCTCGTAGATGTCGATCGCAACTTTCTGCCACATTGAGCCCGAGCTTGTCTGGGTCTCGATGTACTTTCCGAGCCTGTCTTTGAACGTGTCGTTGAAGGAGGTGACCGAGCAGCCGGTATCCAGAATGAAGCGGCATTCGGTTTTGTCAAGCTGTGCCGGCAGGACGATCGGGAACTCCTCTGCGATTGGAAACTCGGCCCGAACGGTCGGGACCTCATCATCGGCCGGGACAGGGGCTTGTCTTTCTTTGCAACTTGGCATCCAAATGACCAGGCAGAGAAGAACAAGAATTCTGCAGATATTGTGCATCTGTCGTGTCTCCGTCGGCGCGCCGGCGTGCAGGCCACCGGGGGGTGAAATCTCAGAAACGATAGAGCAAACCGGCGACGATTGAGCTTACATGATGTCGGTCCACGATGGGGCTTTCAGTAATCTCGTCGCCGAGCCACAGGTTTTGAAACAGCACGAAGAAATTCCATCTTTCGTTGATTCTGCGATCCAGCCGCAAGCCGGCAAATATATTCGTGTCGTCCCCCGCGTCGTAGGCGGGCCTTACCGCGCTGCTTTCTCCCGGGCGAACGCCGTAATAGTAATCATTCAATCCGCTGCTTCGCCAGCTCAGCCCCGCAAAAGGGCTGATTCTCATATCCGCAAGCCCGAAAGGCTGCTCGAAAGGCTTCGAGTAACCCAGCCTGAGCTCCCGGCCGTCGTGCTTACCCAATAAGTCCGTCAACAGCTCAAGACTGACCTGCCCCCAGTCACCACGCAGCGACGCCCCGACGCCCCCATCCAGTGAGAAATCGCGGTCGCTCATTCCGTTGAGATACGAGCTGTCGTGCTCGTCGAAGCCCTCGGCCCGGAGCTTGACAAGGGCGTCGAAAGACCAGCTTTCGTCTCCGAGGACTTGATAGTCGAACCGGGAGCCCTTGAGAGACCATTTCTTGCCTTCGTATAGAAAGAAGGGAAGCGGATAGACCCTCTCATCGGCCCCTTTGTATGGCTCGGTCTTGAGCAGGACTCCGAGACCGGCAAGCATCCTGCCGCTGCGCCGCCCATCCGTTGCCCTCGGGTCCCCGCCGGCGACGGCGGCGGTCACAATGCAAAAAGACAATATGCAACAACAAGTTCTGCCTTTCATGACGTTTTGCCCTTCATTGTCAAATCCTTTTCTTGCACACGCGCCCCCGTCGGCAGCACGATGACCTTTGTTACCATGTGCTTCGGCGCCTGGAAAGCTCAATCTTGCAGAACGTGCAGAATCCAGTCGTCCGAATCGGGCTTCGTGAAGCCTTCGGAACCGGCGCCGCCGGTGCGCTGGAAGGTCGGCTCAAAGTGTCCGTCCCTGGGGTTGTAGAAACGGCAGTTGACGGTCTGGCCCGCGGCTGCAGTGAGGTCGAGAGTGAAAGCCGTCGGCGAGCCGATCCTGGAATAGACCACGTATTCGCGGCCCGGATCGGCGAGGCAATAGGTTCCTGCAGAGCTCAGGCCGTTATGCGGCTCCAGCGCATCGAGGCCAGCCACGTGCTCGTTAAAGAAGCGGCTGGCGTGCCCGAGCCAGTCCCTCTTGTACATGCCCTTGTTGCCGCCCGGCACGTGGGGATCGTAGCCCATAATGCCTGTGGTCACAGTCTCCTGGCCCTGGTCGCCGTGAAACAGGTAGTGCCCGCCTCCGGCGGCAAAGGTCCAGATTGAGGTGCGCACCGCATCGCCCATGTAGGGCTCGCCCTCGAGATTGATGTAGGGCCTGGGAGGCTTTCCGTTGAATCCGGAGACGGCGTCGGAGTTTTTGTCCGTGCTGTGGAGAGTGGAGCTCATTACGCAGGCGACATCGGGCCTGCGGCTGTTCCAATCCACCCACACCTGGCCGCGACTCTTGAAGAAGTTCAGGAAGTGGTCGCCCATATTGCCTTCGGAATAGGAATGTTCGTCGAAGAAGACAAAGAAGACGTTTCCTATCGAGCCAAGCTCGTTGATGAGCTTTATGCTCAACTGCTCCCACACCCATTGGGTTTTCCGAGCGTCTGGCCAGGCATCCGACCAGGCTTGCTGCCAGATCTCGGTTCCAGGAGAGGCTATAGTCACGGCATCGGCCTTGTCGGAGAGATGTCCGCCGTTGCTGACGTTCAGGGGGTGGAACACCCAGGAGTAGTCGTGCTTCGACCAGCCGGTAAAGACGGTAATGCCGACGAGGATATTCTTACTCGCGGCGTAAGAGCACATATCTCGCATCCTCGGCCAGTAATGTGTCATATCTCCGTCCGGGCCTTCATCGAATGCACGCAGATCCCATTGATACCTTTGATCGTGGGCCAAAGGACCCGAGGTCTTTCTCGCCCAAGGCATGACATCAGGAATGACGTAGCCCCAGCGTTCTTCGACTTGAGAGCCGTCCTGCTTCTGCCGGACCGGCACGAAAGCCCAGAGATGAATTGCACGAATACCACGGTCGCTGCAGTCGTCGATCCATTGGCGATGGTTGAGATTGCTGTTTTGGGCGGCGCACTGGGTGCCGCTGTCGCCGATAAGCCTCAAGACCTGGCCCTTGTAAGTAATATTGTGGCCGCCGGGACTTAGAGCGATATCGCCGTACTCGGCGACCGTGAGTTTTGCGCCGTCCGAAAGAGCCGTGCTGTAATTGTTTGTCACCACGCAACGATAGTCGCCGGCGTCGAGAGTACTGGCACCTGTTATCTCGAGCGTATCGGTTGTCGCGCCGGAGACACGTCCGCCGTCGTTTATGTCAATATCGTCTTTGCGCCACTGGTATGTGATAGGCTCCGGGCCTGTCGCGGCCACGTTGAAGCCGGCCGTTTGACCTTCATAGACAACACGGCTTGTGGGTTGCAGGGTGATTACGACCTCGGCCCCAATCAGCCACTCGCTGCCCAGCAGTGCAAAATCGACAAAGTCCACAAGGCCGCTCCGGTCCAGGTTCCCTTCTGAGATACCGAGCTCACCAACCAGCCAGTTGGCGGTCATCATGTTTACATCCTGAAAGTACACGGTGCCGTCGGCGTTGAGGTCGCCGAGCGGCCCCTGGCCGCCGGCATCGAGCTCGGCAGGCGTGTAGAAGCCGTTGTAGACGCGCACGTTGTCCACCCATTCTCCGCTCTGCAGCTCACCTTGGAAAATGGCGCGCCTGGCCACATTCATCTCGCGCGGTATGCCCCCTCCGGCGGCGACGAACGGACAGGTGTATCCTGCGGGCAGGTCGCCGGCGGTGAATACCAGGGCGGTGTCCAGAAACACCTCGAATGCCCCGGAGTACTGGCGCATGGTCAGCCTGTGCGTTTTGCCGTCGATGAGCGGGACGCCTGTCAGGTGGTATTTGTGCTGGGTATGTTCCCCGCTTGCATCACGGAACAAAAGGCGCAGGCTCCCATTCTGGACGGATGCAATTATGAAAGCGTCGCTGTAGCGTCTGGCAACCGACCAGAATCCCGAGTCGCCGGAATGACTGCTCCAGTGGTCGCCCTGGAAGTACAGGTCAACGGTCCACCCGGCGCTGTTGTCCCAGCCGCTGAAGATGGCGCCGACGTCGGTGTCGTCCCAAGCGGCATAGGTGCTGCCGTTCCCGGCCAGCGCGTTGCCGACGGCGCCGGGGACGAACTTCGCCGGACCCGCCACAATCCGACCTCCGTCGACCGTGATAGAGGATACGCCGTCCAGAGTGGTATGCCAGAAAGGCTCCGGAGCTTCCCGGGCTCCTGCAACCTCGAGCCGGACAAAATTCAGCAGCGACAGAAATGAAACGGAGAACAGCAGTTTTCTAGACATATCCTTATCCTTAAACACAGGTGCTTCGAGCCTTGGCAATGGTCCGATTGGGCCAGACAACGGCTCACACCTTCAGATATCGGCGAAGATTGCCGCACGCATTATGACAGATGCGCGGCTGCCCGGTCAACGCTGCAAAGCGTCAAGCGTGCATGCGGCGTCAATTGTGGGTTCATCCGCCGTGTTGCTGTTAAAGTATTGCCGGCCGTTCTCCAAACAAACACATTCCTTGGCAAAGTGACAAAGCCTGAGGCACAAAGGCCCCTCCGGGGTGACCGAGGGGCCGTTTAGTCTGTGTCCTATTCGCCGGTAACGTATTAATCTCGTGCGACTATGCCCGATCAAGGGCGCCTGCGCCGAACCAGCGGCAACGCGCCTGCCGAGAGCAGCAGCAAGGTGCAAGGCTCCGGAATTGTCCCGAGTTCTGAAGGCAGGTAAACGCCGTTGAATACACGTACGTTGTCAACCGCGTCTCCGTCCCGAAGCTCGAAACCTGAGCCGCCGAAATGCGGGTACTTATCACCGGCCCGCATACCAAGCGGCTCGCCCGAACCGCCGTCATAGCTGGGAAAATCGAAGTTGCCCGCCGGCAAATCGAGTGTTCTAATCGGCGAATCGGCGCCGGGATATTGCGCGCCGGCGTCGCTGACGCTTTCAAGGAATATTTCGAGATCTCCTCCGTTGCCGAGACTCGAATGCTGCCTGACCGTAAGACGGTACGTAATCGCAGGATTCAAGTCGACCCCGGATGTTAGGATCGTGTGTGTTCCGCCGCCGATATCTCCTGCGCCGCCTTCGTCGCGGATGTTGAACCTGAACTCATCGTCGCGGGCCACCAGGATCAGGAAGTTGTCCCCACCCTGGCGTTTGCCCACGCTCCAGAGCCCAACATCTCCGGCAGCCTCACCAATTCCCGAGAAATAGAGATCGACAGTAATTCCGCGGGTCTTGTCCCATCCGCTGAAGATTGTATCGGTCTCGGTGGTGCCCCAATTGGCTGTGGAGCCGCCGGTACTTTGAAACTTTGCGACGGAGCCGGGGGGAACGGCCGCGGGCACGAACGCCCCTCCGATTACGACACCGCCGGTGCTCGTAACCGACGCAGTGTCGTTTAGCGTGCTGTGGAAGACCGGAACGGGTGCAGCATTTACACCGCCGGCCAGAGACAGCAGCACAACGACAGAGAATGAACAGATCAGCTTCTTGTACATCGCACTCCTCCTATCCAAAAGACATCCATACGGTCGCTACGCGCCAGCGTGCATTCTGTTCCGGGAAAGGACCCAATACATACGCCCATGTCCGTCGCGTGCCTCAACCGATTGTCGAACCACCCCGCAGTCAGACGTCCGGCTGCAGGGGCAAAATTGAACTCCAAGGTGGGATTTTGGCATGTTTCACCACCTTCACTCCTGAAGCCAATGCCGGTTTTTTCCGGGCTTCCTTCTTATACCGGAGTAGCCACACTATCGTCAAGCGGATTTCTGTGGGGATTTCGCAATTCAGTTTATAAACACTGCAGGTGCGGGCCATTGCATCGACAAGCAGTGCGGCATCGAAATCAGTGTATCCTCACTGGCCGCCCAGAAAATCCGGGCTTGAGGACCGGATCGATGGGCATCGTGCCGCCGCTTTTCGGCTTTCGCGGCGCCCGGGCCGGTGTTTTGCCGGCGGGCTTCGGCTGCCGCCGACCCACGCGAATTTTTTGTTGACAAAGGTCGGCCGATGTGGCAAACTTGCCCGACTTTTGAACAAGTACGGCGGTATCTTAAAGGGTGCTCGACGTGAGAATATTCGCCAGGCCAGCTTCCGGTCTGACTTATACAGGGTTTGAACCGTATTGCCACATCCGTGCATTCCCCTGATATATGCGTAGCTCGGAGGCGTAAAGGCAGGAAAAGAGCTGCTGAGCAAATACGACAGGAGAGCTACTCGCATATAATTCCAAGCGAACAAATTTGCAATAAGAACAAAGCAATTCTTGCGAGCCCGACGCCCGGCGCGGCGGTCACCGCCGGATTTTAAGGCCGGTACCGGTGTTGGGCGGCCGAAAGCCGCAATCTCGGGCGATAATCAAACCCATGGTCGGACTCGACAACGGCGAATTGAAAAAGGACAGATAAGAAAAGGAGACACTTGGAATGGCCGAAAAGACCGAAGCAAAGACGAAGAAACGCATATTCATGTATAGGCGGGCGGGCTCCGGCGCGGCCGCGGGCTACCTGGAGCGAGGATGGGTCATTGCCAACCACAAGCTCGTATCATTCCACGCCGCCTTCATCTCTTCCGTGCTCAGCCTTCCGGCGGCGGCCCTGGCGACAGCGGCAGCCGACGCCGACGCCAATATCAAGCTCGAGGTGCTCAAGTTCATGTTCCTCAGTTGGGAAACTGTGGTTTCCGTGGCTATTCTTTATCTATCGTGGCACATCGGCATCGCCATCCACGAGATGGGCCACTTCCTCAAGGCCGTTAAGCTGACCGCCCTGAACAAGGACTCCCAGGAAAAGGCCGAGGCGGTCCTTGAGAGCGGGGCGAAATTCGGCTGGTATATCCAGATGTTTCTCCAGATTCCCTGGGGCAAGTTCTACGGCGTCAAGAAGGAAAACGGCAACTACGCCCCCGACGCCCCTTACAACCTGGCGGTTGCCGCCGCCGCCCCGGTCTGGAGCGGCTATCTGGCGACGATATTCCTGCCCGTTGCGGCGATTTGCATCGGTCTCGGACTGTTCGTGGGAAATGAGATTCTTATCTACATCGGTCGATTCTTCCTCGCGCCCGGCTGCGTCGGACTGCTCGACCGCTTCCTGGCCGATCCGGGCAAGCTACGGGAATTCCGCACGAGAGAGAAGCTGGCCGCCGAGGCCGCGGCAAGGGCCGCAGAGGCGGCTGCCTCGGGCGAAAGCTGGTTCGTCCGCGTCGCCGAGGTCAAGAAGACGCTGCTGACCTCGAGGATACAGTCGGTGAACCTCAGCGACGGCACGCGGGTTACCGCGCCGTGGCAGTACCGCAACTGCGCGATGGGCGGCCGCCACACCGAGAAGGAATACCCCGAAAGCAACATCTCCATGCAGGAGAGCATGTTCATCCCGCTCTCGGCCAAGACATACGAGGACGCCCAGGAGATGACGGTGCGACTGCAGTACCGTCTCAAGGAAATCATCGAGTCGGCGCCGGGCGCAAAGGTGATGGGTATCGGCCTTGAAGGCGGCCTGGCGCCTTATATCGACAAGGAAGCCGGCGACAAGGTGCCCGAGCAGAGGATGTGGCGTATGATGAGGCAGGCGATTCTCGACTGCGAGTACGTCCCCGGCGTGGATGTGGCAATCGCGCTGGATCCTGCGGCGTCGGAACTGGAGAACGCCTACCGGGAGGAGACCGGGCAGAAGGACGCAGTGGGAATGTACCGCTTCTGGCGCGACAAGAGCAAGCTGGACATGAGCCGCGACCAAATCCTCGAGCTTTACAAGGAGGCAATGGAAGCCGACGTGCCGGTGCTGTCCATCGAGGACGGCTTCGGCGAGCTGGACCATACCGGCTGGAAGAACCTGATGAAAGAGCTGGGCGACAAAATCTTCATCATCGGCGACGACCTGGTTACGACCAAGGATGAGAACATCGAGAACTGCGCCCGAAACGGCGAGATCAACGCGACGCTTATCAAGGCCAACCAGATCGGCACGCTCTCCGAGACCGTGCTGGCAATGCTGACCTCTCTGGGATATGGAGCGGAGCTGGTCGTCTCGCACCGTTCGAAGAGCCCCAACGACCCGTTCGAGGCGGAAATAGCCACAGCTATGAACTCACTCGGGCTCAAGGCCGGTGGCGGCGCCAATACCGAGAGACTGCAAAAGTACGGCCGGGTAATGGAGATTCTCGCCCTGGCCAAAGCCGGCAAGAGAGAGATTACCGACAACGAGCGCAAGGAGATCGAGAAGAACGTCAAGGAGCTGGTGAAGATTCTCACCGGCAAGGAGGATGTGAGCATCATGCCGGATGCGGGCGAAATCGACATCGCGGGCCTGCTTATCAAGATGCTGGCCATCGAAGCGGTCAGCGGTACCGAGGAAGCCACCAACGCCGGTATTCCGACGGCCGCCGCCACGCTTTTCCTTGGCCGCACCGGAACCATCCGCTTCAAGGGCTCGACCCCTCTGGGAACCTCGGCCGGCATCGACGAGGCCATTCACTACGTCGACAGCATCATCGAACCTTCGGATACAACCAAAAAGCATGCGGACCTGTTCAAGGACGCCGGCGACGGGACCCTCAGGTTCAAGAAAGACGTGGAATTCCAGACGGTCAAAGGCAAGAACGACGAAAAGCTCACGGACCTCTGGAAAAAATCGAGACGCTACGACGGCAAGGGCTGCATGGACGCCGTCAGGCACGTCGAGAGCGTTCTGGCGGAGGCCTTTGTCGGGCACAGGCTGGGAGGGCTGGGGACGCTTCTTGAAACGGACAGGAGACTGCTGGCTCTGGAGCTGGAGCAGGCGATCAAAGTGGGCCGGATTTCAAAGAGCGCCTCGGATGCCGATAAGATTTTGGTCATGCAGCGCAAGGGCGTCCTGGGCATGAACGCGATCCTGTCAATGTCACTTGCCCTGGGCCGCGCGATTGCAGCCAGTGACGGCAAGGAGCTGTGGCAGCTTATCCGCGAAATGGCCGCCGAGACCATGGCGAAATTCGTCGCGGCCAACGGCAAGGAGAAGAAGGAGGCGGCAAGTCTGAAGGCGATGGACTTCGACGCCCTCACCGAGCAGTTCAAGAAGACCGCCAGGGAGGCCATCAACGAAAACAAGACGATCTACGAGCTAATAAGAAAAGAGCTTGTGGTTTACCCGCTCAATTGACAGGCTTGCTTTAGCAGACAATTTGATTGGTGGTTTTGACACTGTCCCGGCGCCCCGCGAGGAGCCGGGACAGTTCATTTCGGACAACATCAGAGTTTCCCGACGACGGCGTCAGAACTCACTCGGCCGACAGGTCTTGAAATGCTCCGGCCGGGGGGCTACATTGGAGCACTGAAAGGAAACCGCCATGGCCGCAGTCAAAGCAGCAGTGACACGCACAGCCCTGTTTCTCACAGTTCTATCGCCGTATATCTGCGCGGCGGGCGAAATCGGACGCTTCGAGGTCAAAGAGCCGCTTGGCAAGAACTGGTCCGGCGAGTGGGTCACGCGGGATGTGACGGTCGATACGGGTGGTGCGAGGATCCCGGTCAACCGCCTGCACGTGCCGGCGAGTTTGCAGGGCGAGAGCAGCATGGAAAAGGAGTGGCTCCCTGCGCAGTTTTATCGGGGCGGAAAGCTCCTCGGCAGTGGCGATTACGTGCAGGGGGCCGAACGCTTGAAGGTCTTTTGTCGTGTTCGCCTCAAGAAGGACGGAGTTCTTGTTGCGAGGATAACGGATGAGTCGCCGCCGTGGGGCACAGTGCCTAAGATAAACAGCGGCTGGACCGAAGTATTGTATGCCGGCAGGCCGGGCCGGCCGAGTGAGAGGGGTATGTGGGGAAGGAACTGGTGGGACGTCAGGACGGACCACTACATGATGCGTTTCGACGAAAGAGGTTTGCGCCCGTTCGATGATCTGCTGGTCCTGCCACGGGGCGATGTCAGCCGTGCTTCGTGGGGCGGCGTCTATGTGAAGGGGCCGATGTGGCCGGAAAACATCCGCCCGACCGACCGCAAGATGGTAATCATCGAGCAAGGGCAGGCGCGTACGCTAGTCAAGCAGGTATTCGAATTCGAGGATTCGAGCCGGACGTACGAGATTACGTTCGATTTTCGCGCCGGCGATCCGTGGATCGGCGTGCACGAAAAGTATGACCTCGGCCCGGGCTCTTTCATGAGGCTCGACTTGTCGGGGCTCGGGGCGGACGTTGTGTATCATGCTCACACCTACAGTGCCCGCACGTTCAAGGCGGGCGGCAAGGCCGAGGACAGCACCATCCAGCCGCCCCAGCATCCGATTGCGACGCTCGGGCCGATCTGGCGCGATATCTGGTTCGGCGGCGGCTCGCACGCCTTCGTGTACAATTCGCACGCCACAGTCGGCATCGGCTTTGCGGCGGTCAAGGGCTCGCAGTGGAAGGCCAGCAAAGGGGTGAGCCTGGTCTCGCAGAACCTCAGCATCCACGGTGACAAGAACGAGCCCGGTAAGGTCTGGCTGAAGCTGCCCACGGATGGAGGCGAGAGGCACTGGGTGATCATCGCAGGTCCAATCGAGATTCGCAAGCGGATAGGCGCGATGATCCGCTCCCACGCGGATATCCCGCTGCAGGCGGTCCTCGACGGATGGGTGCTCGATTGGGATTCGGAACATCAACCGCACGGTTTTGGCCTGGCGGGTGCATGGTTCGGGTCGTTCAATCAGCATCAATTGAACCCGACGACTTTCCCGCGCCGGGTGCGGTCGCATCTGGGGGAACTGCTGGAGAAGGGGGCGAAGGTCAAGAGTCGAGACTTAGCCTTCCTCGCCTATGTGTTCATGGACCCGAATTACTGGCCGGGGCCCGAGTACCGATGGGGCAACGTCGGCAATCCGAACTTCCACACGGACATGTACAATGTGCCCCTTCAAATCGGGCTGGTCATGCCGGACCATCCCCACGCCGGCAGGTGGGTCGATTACGGAGTCAGGGAGCTGCGCGCCAACGTGATGCGCGACAGCTTTGCCGGCGGGGCCTGGGCCGAGAGCCTCAGCTATTCGGCGTTCTTCTTCCATATCGCCGACTACGCCGCGAGGGTCCACGACGCCGGAGCCGCAGACCCGTTCAGGCAGTGGCCCCGCATCAAGGAGGTAGCCACGTACTTGGCCTGTATGCATGGGCCGGTGGACCGGCGCTACGGCTCGCGACAGAGGGCCCCTATCGGCGACACCCACCCCGGCAACTACATAGAGCAACTGCGCAAGATGGCCCCCATGTACCGGGGAGTCGACGACGCGTTCGCGGCCCAGCTCGAGCGCTTCGACGAGAAATGGGAAAGGGCGCTGGATATTTCCAGCCGCGAGTTCTACGGCTTCGGTGCGATGCTGCGCGGCAGCCCGTACGACCGGCGAAACGAATCCTTTGTTACCATTAAGGCCGGCCCCGCGAGGAACCACTACCAGGGCGACGAAATGTCGTTCTACTTTTGCTCGCTGGGGACGCCCCTCGCCATCGACTATGCCTGTCACTACTCCCCGCGGCCGTGGTCCGCCTCGATGCACAACCGGCCTGACATGGATGGGCTGCGGCCGGTCGCCGTGGCGGTCCGCCGCGCGTTCGCCCGGTCAAGCGCCGCCGACGTCTTCGTGGCCGACGAGCGGACAACGCGGATAAACCACGCGCCGATGGAGCCGCACCGAACGACAAAACCGGGCTGGGAATACCCGACGACCTTCCTGCCCAAGGAAAGTCCCTGGATCATGCGCCGATACGCGATGCTCGTAAAGCACGACCCGGGCGTTAGCAGGATCGCCGACTACTTCGTCGTCCGAGATGAGATATCATCTCCGAAAACCATCTGGTGGAACGTGCACATGCTTGCCCGTGACATCGAGCACAACGACCAAGTGATTTCATTTGGCGGCCAGCTCGACGTCGATGTCGATGTGCACTTTATCACGCCGGAAATCGGCCAAATCGAGAAACGCCGGTGGGGCTGGAGCCGCGAGCGCAACCGCGGCAGCCTCAAGAACTACAAGGACCGTCAGTACGAAACCGAACACTTCGGGCGCTACATACCCGAGGATTTCGAGCCGGGCACGTGGGGTAAGGACTACGAGCGCAGCGGCGAGATGGGCCAATGGCTCCGCGTAAAGGGCCGCAGCGGGCGGGTGGACTGGCTCGTTGTCATAATGCCACACCTGCGGGGCCGCGAGGCGCCGAAAGTGGAAAAGCTCTCGCCTACCAGCGCCCGCATAACGCTCGGCTCGGAAAGCGAGACAATCCATCTCGGCACCGGCGCAACACACCAGGCTGCCGTGGAACGCGGCAACGAGAAGACTGTTCTGCTCGAAGCCGGAGCTGTCAAGGACTGGTCAGAGCTTGCGTTCGAACCGGCTCGGCCGAGCAGCCGCCGGTGAGCAACAGACCGCAACAGATAGCGCTTATATATCGCTCAGGGATTCTTGCCGTCGGCGGGTTTTTCTTCGGGCGGCTCGGCAATCGGGCGGCTGGTCAACAATCCTATGCCGCGGCCTTTGTCACCGACCGCGCAGTAGAACATGTAATACGTATCGTTCTTTGGGTTATACACTAACGATATCTTGTGGGCATATTTGCGGTCAAGGCCGTCGGGGTGTCCGGCGGCCTTGTAGAGCGGCTCGGGATTGACGGTCCAGCGCCGCAGGTCCCGTGAGAAAGCCGCCATAATGTGAGCCCCTCCCCTGCCGACGCCGAAATAGAACATCACCCAGTGGTCCCCGTCGCGGAACACCTTGCCGTCCGAGCAGAAACGCTCGTCATAGCCGCCCCGGGTATTCCGCACGACCGGATTGCCGCCGTAGCGCTTCCACGCGAACAGATCCGAGGACAGGGCCAGCCCAAGCTGCTCGATGCTCCCGTTGGCGGCGTTGTAGAAGTTGTAGAACTCTCCCTCGTGCTCGACGAGCCAGGGCTGGTAGATACAGTCCTTCTCCCACTGGCCGCGGTCGGGCTCGTGCACGGAGAGTATGTACTTGTCGGTGCCACGCTTCCATTTGAGCCCGTCTGTGCTGCACGCCAGGCCCTCGTAACCCGGCCGCAGCTCGTAGCCGCCCTGCCGCGGATACGCGCCGTATAGCGACCAGAACTTGCCGTGGCGCCTCTTGAGGACCCGGGGCGCCTTGATATCGTATGATTCGTAAAGATACGCCCCGAGGACGCACCCGCCGTGGTCGAACTCGCCAGCGGGCCCGAAGCCCATCGCCAGGCCCCTGCGGCGCCAGTTGACCAGGTCGTCGCTCTCGGCCAGGAACGAGTTGTATCCCTTGCCGTTGAAAGCGATAAAGGTCATGTAGTACTTGTCGTCGCCGGGAAGCTGAAAGACGGTGGGGACATCGGTCGAGTGAAAATCCTCGAATCCCTTTATCCGGGGCCGGGCCGGTATCACGTGGTCACCATAGTAATGCCAGTTGCGGAACCGCTGCGACCACTTGTCAACCGTCGCGCGGTCAATAAGCCCGTCGCCGGGCTTCGCGGACCCGCCGGCCCGGACCGCCGAAATAATCGACGTCACGGGCATGACCAGACAGACGGCCATCAACACCCCAACAATACCGCCTCGCCCGTTGGCGCCCCTGGTATATTCACTTGCATACATATCGTTCGCTCCTTTGCATAATCGAAGCCTTGCAGCCGATCATCGGCCACCGTGCTAATCCCACATCCGCGCGATCAGGGCCAGCGTCTCGTTCACCAGAACCTGCCCGCCCTGGGGCCCTACAATGAACTTATCCGCGCTGTAACCTCCGCCCTTAACGGCCTTCCCGGTGGGCAGGTAGCCGCTTTGCTGCGATGAAAGCTGAACCACAAACGTCAACAGCGCCGGGCTTCTCGCCTTCATCCGGATGCCGTAATCGAGATACAGCTCGAATGGATTAGTCGCCAGCGCAACGTCCCCCAGACGCAGCACATGCACCTCCGCCGCCTCGACCGAATCGGTCTGGTAGAACGGCAGGGCCTCAGGCTCGTGTTCGGGCAGGTTGATCTTTGCCGCCGCGTGTTTGAACACCACCGTTTCGGCTATTGCGGTCCGGGCCAGCGGCAGGACCTCCTCGACCGCCCCGGCGATGCGCCGGGCAATCTCCTGCCGCCGCGACAATCCCCTCGATTCGCGCATAGCATCCTCGGCGCGCCTCCTGAAAAGCAGATGTGGCGACTGGTCCCCGGCCGCCCCACACTGGGCAAAGACGAAAAGGTCGCTCGACAGTCTCTTGCGAAGCTCCACGCGCACGTCATGCCAGAAGTCCGCGGATATCTCGCTCAGTTGCTCGGTTTCCTGCGCCGTGCAAGCCACGTTGATTACAACCCCTGTCAGCTTGCGGTCCTGTCCCCAAAAGAACAGCATCTCCACGGCGTGGTCCTCATATCCCTCGATGTTGGAAAAGTTGTCGCGGTTCGTTTGGCCGTACATTGCCGTAGAGCCGTCGAAATAATGTGCTCTGCGGTTCATCCCCACCACGGCATGGCCCAGGCCCCAGCTCATCCCCGCCGGCTTGCGGCTCCGCCATGCCTCGGCCACGGCCCCGGCAAGCCGGCCCACAAAGAACTCGCCATACTCGGAGGCCCTCATGACCCCCTCATCGCCGCTGACGTCGTAAAGGCCCTTGAATGTCCCGTCCACGAAGCCGGGAGCCGTATGCGTGTGCGTGGCGTTCAGAAACAGCTTCTCGACGTCGAAATCCGGTATCTGCGGTTTCACGACCTCTCTGAGGCGCTTCTGCATGGCCTTCCTGATGTAAATGACATCGCACGAGACCATCACAGCCTGCTCGCAAGAGTCGTCCGCCGTCCGCGTCTCGAGCGCCAGCGCGGTTGCGGTCAAACGGTCCCGCACACCCTTCGAAATCCGCTTGTGCAACTGTCCGACCAGCGCTACGGGCCTTTCCGGCGTAATGTCAACCTGCGCCCAGCCTGCATACAGAGGTTTCCTCGCGTCCGTTTCCTTCAGGGGCTTCTGTCCCTCGGCCCGCACCCCCGCCGCCGGACCCACCGCCGCCAAAATCATCCAGAGTCCTATCACACATCTCATAGCCGCACCCTCGATAAAATCCGTCCCATCCGAAACCTCTCACGCCCCTTCCTCTACAGGCGCCACGGCCTTCGCATCGGCCGACTCAGCATCTGGTTCGCCTCGGGGTCATCAATGAATTGCTCGGCCTTCGGGTCCCAGCGCAGCCTGCGCTTGAGCCTGACGGCGATGTCGTCGATCCGGCAGATTGTGTTCGACCGAACAGCTACATCGACCGGACAGGCCGCCTGCCGGCGCATCCTGATTGCGTCAAGAAAGTCCCTGTGGTGACTGCGGCTCTCGGCTAAGTGAATCTCGTTCGGGCCGATCACCGATCTCAAGAGCGACCGCGGATTGGCGTCCAGCTTGCCCCGGTTCACAAAGACCCACCCTTCGCTGCCGCGAAACAGAACGCCCTGGCTAAAGCCCTGAACCTGGGCCGGATGCCTCGCACTGGATGAGTTGTCCATGTGAACCAGCGTGACGCCGTTCTCGAATTTGTTCTGGACCTGCCAGCTCAAGGCACAATCCGCCATCCCTTCCTTTGGGAACACGCCGGCGCCCTCTATCTCGACCGGCCCGGTATCCTCCGTGCCGCCGCCCCACTGGGCGATATCCACGTGGTGAATGCCCCAGTTGCCGATGAACCCGATACAGTAATCCGAAATGTGGTACCAGATGCTGTAGTTCTGCGTCCAGTCGGCGTTGGGGCGCGAGGTGTAGGGCCTGCATCGCTCGAAGCTGTACGGCGCCCACGGCGCAGGGCCCAGCCACATCTCGTAATCGAAGCCATCGGGAACGGGCTCGACCGGCTGATTGGGGAAAGGTATGCTGCCGGGAACGCCCACGAGGATCGTATCGAGCTTGCCGATCCTGCCGTTGCGGACAAGCTCGCAGGCATAGCGGAAGTTCCTCGCCGACCGCTGCTGCGTGCCGAACTGGAACACAACCCCGTACCGCCGGATCGCCTCGCGAAGCACCTTGCCCGCCTCGAAGCTCCAGCCTATGGGCTTCTCGTAGTACATGTGCTTGCCTTTTCGCGCCGCCTCCAGGCCGATGAGCGCATGCCAGTGGTCCGGAGCCGCAATCATAACGGCATCGATCTTCTCCGATCCGGTAATCTCCCGAAAGTCGCCGTGCGTCGTGCAGTCCTTGTTCCCGTAGTGCCGATCCACTATCTCCTTGGCCTTTCGACGCTGGCTCTCGCGGACGTCACACACCGCCGCAACTTGTACATCCGGCTGCCTCAGAAACTGCCGCATGTTCCCCGTTCCCTGAATCCCCAGCCCGATGCAGCCCATCACTATCCGATTGCTCGGCGCCGCCGTGCCTGACCTTCCCAGTGCCGCAGAAGGGACTACCTGGGGAAAAGAAAGCACACCGGCCGCAAGCCTCGAAGCACGCGCGACAAACTCCCGTCGATTCATCCGATGTTCTTTGCCCATAAGATGCCCACCTCTTTAGTAGCCACCGAATCGCCTGCCAACCGGAAGGATTGTACCCCCCCACAGACCGTATGCAAAGGGATTCGACATAGAGCCAGGGCGCGGCGAACCGACAGCCCTTTGCCCGGCCCCGAGACTTCGATAGCGCGGCAAAATGCTCCCTGAGTTAGTCTCACACACGCACCGTATCGCCCACCGACTCCTGCCAGCGCCGCAACTCCGCCCGCAGGCGACGGATGACATCGCTGTGCCGGCCGGCATAGAAGAGATTTCGCGTTTCGCCGGGGTCCTTATTAAGATCGAATAACTGGCACAGGTCCGTGTCACTGAGGCACATCTTCCAGCCGTCCGGTGAAATAACGGCGCGCGAACGGTCGTTCTTAAGCCGCCCCAGCTCCTCCTTCGTCGCCAGCTGTGTGCCGCCCCGCTTGACCTTCACGGCCCCGCTGTTCGGATTCCACTCAACAAATACATGCCCCTCTTTGACCCGGCCGCCGGTCATCAGCCCGGCAAGGCTTTGACCCGGCAGATGCTCCGCCCGGCGCCCCGCCATAAGCTCGATAAGCGTCGGCATCATGTCGATATGACTTACACGCTCCTTCATGATCCGACGGCCCCCTTGCATCTGCGGAATACGCATCAGCCACGGCACCCTGACCGCCTCCTCGTACATCACGCTCTTTTCCACCATGTGGTGCGAGCCCATCATGTCACCATGGTCGCTCGTGTACACGACAATCGTATCCTCAGCGAGCCCCAGCTCATCCAGAGTCCTGAGCATCCCGCCGAGGCTCCGGTCCACCTGGGTGACCAGCCCCCAGTAGCGCGCGATCAGGGCCCTTATGTCCTTCTCCCGCCCGCCGTATCTGGCCCGACAACACTCCCGGATGATACGGTACCGAAGCGGCTCGTTCTCCTCGAGAGGGTCGCCGAAGTTCGCCGGCAAATCCACCTGCTCCGGGTCGTGCTCGTCATCCAGCGGACCGAAGAAGGGCATGTGCGGTTCGAGAAAATTCACGTACAGAATAAACGGCTCTTTCCGGTGCCGCCGCAAAAAATCACACGCCTTCATTTCAAGGAATGCCGGCTTGCAGTGCTCGATGGGGCGCCGCGCGGCAAAGGAGCGGCTGAACTTTGTTCCGCTGTCCGGCTTGCAGCCGCGCTCGATGAGAAAATGGTGGTAGTCGCTGCGCTCGCTCCGGTCCCGCCCGGTGCGATAGTGGGCGCTGTACCCGTCCTCGATAGATGCCCACTCTTCGAAGCCGTGCTGCGCGAAGATTTCATCGCCAAGATGCCACTTGCCCATGTACGCCGTGCGATAGTCCTTATCATCGAGCAGCTCCGGCAGGCACTTGACGTCATCCGGCAGAGGGACGTTGTTCTTGATGCAGCCGGTCGTGTGCGGCCAAAGTCCCGTCATCACCGCCGAGCGGTTCGGCGTACAGACCGGCTGCGTTACGTACGCATTACTGAACACAAAGCTCTCGGCCGCGAGCTTGTTGAGGTTTGGCGCGTGAATCTTGCTGTTGCCGTATGCCGCCATCGTGTCCGCACGCTGTTCGTCCGTCCAGATAAAGAGCAAATTCGGCTTGCGGCGAACCCTGTAACCGGCGCTTCCGAACGCCCGCGGGCCGCCCGCCAGAACGCCCGCGGCGGTCACACCCGCCGCCTTCATAAAATCACGACGTGAACTAACGTGGTTTGCCATCTTAACCCCTTTTAGTTGGTTCTTTGCCAACACCATCAGTGCATTAAAAACAGACATAGCTCAAGGACCCGCATAGATTGATTTCATCTTCCAGCCTCTGACACTGGCCGTCATATCGCCGCCTCTGGTGAAAAGGCTTATCCCTACATTTTCCTTATCGTGTTTTTGCATATATACGGCCGCCTGGCGATCATTAGCGAATACCTCCACCATGCCCTTGTCCAGAAAGATGCGAAGCTTCAAATCTTCACCCTCCTTCAGTTCGAACGGAGGCTCAATCCCACCCATCGCCAGAACCTTGCTCTGAGGCTTGATGGTGATAGGAAAGCCCCTGCCCTCTTCATCGCAGAATACACTCACGCCATATTCTCTGGCCCCGGTTGGTTTGATTGTAACGCTCAGTTCCAGAGTATCACCGGAAATATCCTTGAGCATGTGGCTGCTGTTGCTCTTGACGGTGATCTCGGCTTCTTCCTTCCAGTCATAGCGGAGCTTCTCAAGCTCCCGCAGCGGCTTGATGCGCAGCACGCCGTCGGCCGGCAGGCTAAGCTCTCGAGGAAGTGACTGAATGGCGGTCTGCGGGCCCTCAAGCCTGCACCAGGCCCACATCACGCGCCGGCCGTCCGGGGCCAGCAGCGACTCCGGCGCGAAGAAATTCCAGTCCTTCCAGTTCATCATGGCGTGAGACTCGGGAAGATACTTTTCGTCCTTGAACTCGCCCAGGTAGTAACGGCACCCCATCCTGTGACTGATGCAAAGAAGCATCCACTTGCCGCCTATCTTGAACATATTCGGACAGGAGACGTCTTCATTCCTGCTTACACCCAGATCCGGCATCTCTTCGTGTAGCAGCAGGCCCACATACTCCCACTCTTCAAGATTCTGGGATTTCATCAGGTGGGGCGGGGCCCCGCCGGATATCGCATAATAGGTGTCGCCATTCAGCCAGCAGTCGGGATCCCACATGCGTATCTTGGCCACCTGGCCGGATTCGGTCCTGGGCTTAACAGCGACCGGCTTGGTCCATTCATCCAGGTTATCATCCATCGCAAAGGCCAGGTGATTATTCCCGGAACCCTGCCCGTGATATATCATTGCCGGCCGACCCTCTTTGGTAAAGAATCCCGTGCCGCTGAACATGCCGTGACCCGTATTCGGACCGACAAGCACGGTCGGATGCCATCGCCACCTGACCATATCCCTGCTGGATACGTGGGCGAATGCAAAACCGTGTTTGTTCTTGTAAATATAGTGCAGATGATACCGGCCCTTGTAGTAGTAGGCCGGGTTCGGATCGCCCGGCATACCCACCCCGGGCCCCGGGTGGGCAAGATGGTACGTTAACCAGTCGGCCGGCACATCTTTCGGCATGGCCGGCGTCTCCGGAACATACGGCGGCCCCGGCGCCCGAGCGCCGCCATCACGGGTGGCCGTCTCAACATCCTCCTCGCTAACGCCCGCCACCAGAACGGAATCTTCGTCCAGAACCAGCTTGCCGCCCGCCAGCTTCGCCCCCTTCTTCATCCTGCTGTGTCCGAATCGACCCGCACGATCCTCGACCTTCTCGCCCTCGAAGTCCCACCAAGCGTAGGGCTCGATCTCCGATTTCCTGTTCGGCCGAAGCGATCTAATCTCTGCCACGCTCAGCGCCCTGCTATAGATACGGGCGTCCTCTATTGACCCGGATATCTGCCCCCCTCCCGCCCCCACATGCCGCAAACCGAACACCGCAATATTATTCTCAGGACTCAACAGGTCAATGTTCTTGGCCTTGTACGATGCATAGCTCTCGCCGTTGCGGTAAATCAGTATCTCCTCGCCCCTGTAAACGATAGCCATCTGCACCATCGTCTTGTTGTCGGCGGTCTCCCGGGCATACTTGTCCTGGGCTCTCTCCGTGCGCTTATGATAGTCGCTGCCGGCCATCCATTTGCCTTGCTGAAGCTCGCCAAAGACTATCGCGTCGAACTGATCTCCGCTCTGGATCGTAAGCGCACTGCCGCCGCGCAGCGTCAGATCGCCCAAGGCAATCCAGGCCACCAGCGTCTTGGCAGACCTCTCTGTGCCCGCACCGCAAAGAGAAAGTGCCGCCAAAACCGTCATGAAGCTTACCATTATCGTCTTCATAGTCTCCCCTTACCGATTAATCCTATATTCTTTTGGTCAGCCATACATCAACACAGTCCATATCCACGCTCCCATCATAACAGAATAGAGGCGGCCTGAATACCCGCCTGCTGTCACATCCCCTTTTTTATAGATGGGAACGCTGGAGACCGTCAGGGCCGCGATTCCGCTCTCTCCATAGCGCACGCTTTAAGCCGAATCCAAAAAATGCAATAGGGCCTGACATCCGCATAACTCACTTTTTAAGTTACTGCCGACGCGTCTGCCGGCCATAAAAACTCGTTGTCAACAGGGTTTTCAGCAATTTCCGCTGTTGGCCGGATCCGCCCGTACGGCTTGATAGGCCTGCCAACGTTCCGGGAGCATCCGGATTCGGTGGTCGTGGAGGCAAGGTTGCCACACCGCAAACCGGATTTGCCGGCGAGAAAAGACGCTGCCAGCACTATTCAGCCAATCTAACCTTGAAGCACAAATTGCTGCTCAGTTCTTGTGGCCTGAAGGCGGCACTGACCGTACCGCAGAAGACAACTTCAGTAGAAAACCCGTATTTACCACGATAAACAGTCTCGCCGATGCACGGTTATATGGCCCCGAAATCAAAGGCACTGCTGGGGCGTTACCGGTTGCACAAGGGCCGCAGAAGCGCCGTTCTCAAGGTCAAATGAGAAATATCGGGTCCTATACTGAGAACATGGTCCGGTTTTATGCGTAGTACCGGTGTCTGTGGATAGGCAGAGGCGTATTAGGCTGTGTCTGAAAACCGATTGCCTGGTTTCGAGCGGCTTGTTCGACCTGTGGCGGCGTCCGTCTCCATCGCCGTATCGCCGGGGATACACCTGCTTCGGCGTCCTTGCCAGTGGCCGAACCGCTCGCTCTCGGGCCAACGGCAGCGTTTTCAGACAAAGTCCAGTCCAAGACCCGGCAGCCTAAAAGGCCGGAAAGTCCGGTGACAGAATAATGAGATTAGGGACAGAATCGGACTTCGGGTGGTGGCAGGTGGGGCGTAGAACATCCAATACGAGGACGCAGGACCGGCCCAGGGCGGCAGTTGCCCTGATTACGATGATTTACTTCTTCTCGGGGATCTGCTCGCTCATCGACGAGGTTGTATGGGTGCGCCTGCTCAAGCTGACGCTCGGCAACACTGTCTATGCATCGAGCGTCGTTGTCTCCACGTTCATGGGAGGACTGGCCCTCGGCGCTCTGGTCATGGGCCGCTATGCAGATCGAATAAAGCGGCGTCTGCGGGCTTATGCGGCCCTGGAAATGTGCATAACTCTCTCAGCCCTGCTGATGCCGGTCGGCCTGACACTCACAGGGGGGCTTTACCGCTGGTATTTCGTCAGATTCGATGCATCCCCGGCCGGGTTGATGTTTCTGCAGGTATTCATCTCGGGCGTGTTGCTGCTCGTGCCAACAATGCTGATGGGAAGCACCCTGCCGTTGCTGGGCAGGTATGTTACCGGACTGGAGGAACGGGTCGGGCATCTTGTGGGAAGATTGTACGCTCTCAATACTCTGGGGGCGGCCACCGGTTGTTTTCTTGCCGGATTCGTCTTTATAAGAGTCGCCGGTGTTATGGGCTCTTTGTACATTGCGGCCTGCCTGAATGTGGCCGTCGCTTTAGGGGGCTGGTGGCTGTCACGCTGCTGGGATGCGTCGGGCCGGGCCAAGGTTACACAGGCGCCGAGGCCGGGCCCCGCCGAAGCAATGCGCGTCTCTGTCCCGGGCAGGCAGGCAACACTTATAGCGGCTTGTTTTCTGAGCGGATTCATCAGCATAGGCTATGAGCTTCTATGGATGCGAAGCATTGTCGTTCCATTGGGCGGTTTCACCTATGTCTTCTCGGCGGTGCTAACCGTATATCTGTTCGGCAATGTGATAGGGGCCTGGATCGGCAGCAGACTCTCGCGTCGGCTCGCGTGTCCCGGCGCAGTATTCGGTGTCACTCTGGCGCTTCTTGGGGCACTCGGGATTCTGTACATTCCGTGGTTCCGCGCCTGGTTCGCGTTTCTTGACCGGCTGCCCGCTTTGAAGTCCGCATTCGAGGCCACTCTGGGCGCCGCCGGCATCAGAAAGGCGAGCCTGCCGATCTTCCACGGGACCGCTTTGTTTCTGGTACCCTCGATCGCGATGGGGATCGGATTTCCGCTCGCCATGCAGGCCTGGGGCAAGCTCCATCAGAAGGTCGGGCGTACTACCGCAACCGTTTATGCAGTCAATACCATCGGCGCCGTGCTGGGGGGTCTTATCACCGGCTTTCTCCTGATCCCAGGGCTGGGCGTACAGGGCTCAATGCTGCTTCTGTCTCTCGGCGGCATATGGCTCGGAGGTTTGATGATAACGAGGTTTTATCCAACCTCGGCCCGGATCGCCTCGGTCGGCGCAGTCCTCGCGACCCTTGCGCTTTCGATGGCGGCACTGGGCGTGCCCGCCAACCTGTTCAAGCAAACCCTTGGTGAGGTCTACGGGGGAAATATCCTCGAAATCCGTGAGGGAGTGACAACCACTGTCGCGGTCACGAAAAAGAAGAGCCGCCATCTCGCGATGGTAATAGACAATATCGAGATGGCCGGTGACGGCGTCAGGAGATCCGCACAGAAGACACTCGGGCACCTGCCCGTACTGCTGCACGGCGACCCCAAAGACGTGCTTTCATTCGGCTTCGGCACCGGTGAGACATCCTATTGCCTTGCACGGCACGACCTTAGGAGAATCGACTGCGTGGAAATCTCGCCGGAAGTAACGGATATGGCGCTAAAGCACTTCGCACACATAAACCTCGGAGAGGACCTCGCCCGGAAGGTCAATATGATATATATGGACGGCAAAAACTTCCTCGGCATGACCGGCCGAAGGTACGATATCATTATAAACGATTCGAACGTTCACTCCACGTCCGGCAGCGCTCCGCTCTTCACAAAAGAGCACTTTCAAAATGCGCTCGCTCATCTCAGGAACGGCGGGCTTTTTGTGACAAAGCTGCATCTTGAGGGCTATCCGAAGTCGCACTTCGAAAGCATACTCGGAACGTTTAGCCAGGTCTTTCCTCACTTGACGGTATGGTTTCCAGTAACCCGGCCGTTCGTCTTCTTCTACCTTGTCGGCTCCCGAGAACCACAGCTTTTTTCACCGGAAAAGATCGACAAAGAGCTGGCCAAAGAGCGCGTCCGCAAAAGCGTACAGTATTTGCGGTATGGCGAAAGTGCCGATGTCTTGAGCTGCTATGTGTGCGACAAGGCGGATATTGGGCGCTACCTTTCCCGATACACCGCCAACAGCGACTACAGGCCCTTCATAGAGTTCAGCCTGCACGCGGATAGAATGGTCATCGAGCACTATCTCTCGGAATTGCTTCGGACGGTGCGCCGTGGCTCAATCACCGATCACATCAACTGGGGCGGACTCTCTACACAGCAGCGCACGAACTGGCAGCGGGGCTTTATGCTGCGCTACGAGGTTGCGGGCCTGATTCTCCAGGCGCACGCCAATCAAACATTTCTCAGCAGGCTGATCGCCGGCTACCGGGGCCTGAAGCTGATGCCCGGTCACCCGACTCTAATTTCGATGCGAGACAGATCCCTGTCGGAGATCGAAATAGCCCTCTATGCCGGTATAGTCTCGCCGGTGGCCGTGGCCAAGGACATGGACAACCTCTTGCTCGGGCGCCCCGATATGGGCTCTGCATGGCTTGTCAAATCAATGGCGCTCCGCAAAAGCAGCGATCTTGAAGGGGCCTTTCTTGCCGGCGGCAAGGCGGTGGAAAACTCGCCGGACAACCCGAAGGCGCACATCAATATGGGTGTCATTCTGGCACAAAAAGGCAGATCGGAGGATGCGGCCGACTGCCTGTCGAAGGCCCTTGAGCTCAACAGCCACGACGCGCAGGCACACTATACGATGGCTAAAATCCTTGCCGAACAGGGCAAGATCGAACAGACACTTGTCCATTATGACGAGGCGGTCAAGCTTCGGCCGGAAATTGACATAGCCCCCGGCCTTCATCAGCTTCTGGCGGCCAACTATGCCAGGGCAGGCCAGTTTACCAAGGCTCTGACCTGTGCGAAAAAGGCTCTTGAGCTTGCCCGTTCCACACGCAACACGGACCAGATACGTCGAATTGAACAGTCTTTGGAGGAGTATGCCAAATACGCCGACCGCCCGGCCGGCTCCCGGCACGGGCGGCCGCCACGGCCCCGGTTGTGAGCTGACATGACTGCCGCGCGCCCGGGACTCTTCAACCACCCATGTTAAAGTATGATTCCAATCGACGATTCTAAATCCGGGCATGATTATGTACGTGTATATCGAAGCCGGACTGTCGTCCCATGGCGGGCCGGCGACCGGCAAGGTCGAGACCGGCCCGGCCGGCAGGCGCCTCTTCTGGCTCGGCATGGCCGCGACCGTGGTGATAACCGCATTAATCACGAGACTGGCGACCAACGCCCTGCGGGAAAACGTACCAATCGCCAAATAGCGTTTCCGCACAGGAAGGTGAATGGGCCCGAGGCGTGACCGTTCCATCCATCCAATCCCCCCCACCGCTGTTTAGCCCTTCACGCCCTGAAGTGCCGGCGTGCGACCAAGAATATGATTGCCACGCCCGCCACCGCACCCAGAACGTATATTATTGCCCGGCTCGAGCCCTTTTGGTCCGTGTCCCCCACGGCAACAACATCGCTGACGGGTTCATCCTTCTCTAAATCCGGCCCGGCCTGTTCTGAGGAATCAACCGAATTCCCCGTGTCCTGAAGATCGCTCCGTTCCGGTTCGCCCGAATTGTTCGCATCCGGTTCACTTGCAATCGTGTTGGCATCTTCCGTGCTCGTCAGACCGCTGTCAATGATTGCCCTGCCGTCCGCCCAAATGTGGGGAAGATCGGGGAAGTCGAAGTTCAGGACTTTTGCCCCCTCCGGTATCCCGTCTATCACGAATGCGCCCATCTTCTCAAAATCAGGGTTCCATTCGATATTCTCCCTTTTCACATCGAGCGTCTGAGACTCTATGAGCCTCTCACGAAACAGCACCCTCTCGTTTACCGTGGACTTGGTCACGACGTAGTGACCGCCGACCTTCTCGATTTGGACCCCGCTTATTTCTATCTCAACCGTCCCGCCTCTCAGCGGTCCGTCCCTGTGCAGGTCGTTCTTCTCGCGTCTGACGGTAATCTTCCTCGGAACGAAACCGTTTTCCGGGTCCACCCAGACCCTGTAGAGCCCCCGTTTGTTCCTCGATTCCAGAACGTATGTGGCGAATCCGTCGATGTTCTCCATTTTGGGCGCCAGGACGGCATTGGCCGAGGAGGCGAGCAGTTGCGCAACCGACACGTAGTCGCCGATCGGTATGGCGTCGGCCCAGGGGGCCGCCCATTTGTTCTGCCGAATGGGCGGAACCTTGCCGTACTTGCCCGTGCCCGCGACATAAGTCGATACTCCCAGAATCGTGCTGTTCTCCCGGCTGGCATACATCTGTCCGTCCCAAACCGCGCGTTTGTTCATCACCAGGGTCTCTTTGGAGGCTCCCAGATCATACTCGTGCTGCTCAACGGTGACATCGAACCTGGTCCCGTCGGTTATGTATTTCGAGCTGTAGCGGTGCACGACCCCACACGGGTCGCGCGGAGTATGGCGTTGGATGTTCAAATCCATGGCAACCGGAGGTCTTTCGCTTTCCGCTCTCAGCATCGCCTCCAGAAGGCTCTTGACGGTGAACGCCGGATCCGTCATCTGCCCGACACATACTGAGCCGGCATACATCGGCAGCGCGGCGCCCCACAGCACACCGGCTAAAATCCAATTCAGACTCTGCTTTTTTTCGGTTCTTCTCATGGTGTTGCCCTCCGGCTAAACGGATATTAGCTGCTGTGACAAAACGCATCGCACAGCATGCATCTTTGCCCTGCCTTATCCGGCGACGGGGCGCCCGTCGCCTGACAGATCGTGTTTCGAGTAGATACTTATCATTGAAGCCCGGAGCGAGTGAAGCTGTTTCTCGCACTGCGCCGTCTTTCCTCCGTCACCGCTCAGAAGCCGTTCGATATGCACTATTGTCAGCATCTTGACCAGCCAGCCGATCCGGTTGTATTCGCGCACGTTCGAGGCCTCCTCAGTGCTCGACGAAGCCCCGGTAACCCTGATGCGCGGGGAATTCAGAATTAATGATTGGACCCTCCGGCAAAACGGCATGTGCCTGCGGAATAAGTTATGCGCCCGCGGGTCCCTGAGACGATACTCGTATCCTCTGTAATCGCCCCAAACACCACACTCGGCATAAGCCCGGTCCAGCACTCCGGTCTGCGGCACGAGCTGGAGGGGCCTGAATACGGGAAACAGTCTTATACGCGGATTTCCACAGAAATCCTTCAGAATCGGCAGGTCCCTTTTCATCATTTCAAGCGTTGTCCACGGCGTGTAGAAGATGTAATCCATCGTCACGTCCAGACCCAGCCGGCAAAGGCAGCTAAGCGCCGAGATATTCTGCTGCTTGCTCACCTTCTTGTTCAATATCCCCAGGATTTCGTCGTCAAAAGACTCCACACCGATCTCAACACTGTAAAGACCTGCTTCCTTCAGAACTGACATCGTCTCCAATTCCACACTGTCGGCGCGACAGTCTATCTTGAAACGAATGTCAAGCTCTCGGCGGCGCAGCTCGTCGGCGAGTCCGAGCGCCCTGTCCCGGCCGCGCCTTCCCGAACCAATGAATTCAGGATCCACAAAAACGAATTGATTTATCCCATATACGTCGCGCAGATGCTCTATCTCATCCACAATGTTGCATGCGCTTCGCACGCGGAGAGACGAAGCACACGACACGCGGTTGAAGGCGCTAATGCTACAAAACGAGCATCCGCCGCTGCATCCGCGCGAGGACGATATTCGAATCTTGGCGTTGTTTCTGTCACTGATTTCCTGCAGGTCATCTTCAGCCGGAAAGGGGAGATTGTCGAGATCTGCCTCTACTGCGGCAGCAGGGTTGATGACCACCGCGCCGTCCGGGGCCCGCCGTCCAAGACCCGCAACGTCTCCGAGACCGCCGCCTCCGGCAAGAGCATTTACGTAGGGGACAATACTGTGCTCCGCTTCGCCGTAGAGTATGTGATCAATCTGTGGATTTTCCGCCAACAGCTCCCTCGCGCATAGACTCGCATGCACCCCGCCGAGCAGCACGACCGCATCCGGATAATTGCTCTTGATAACGCCGGCGACTTCTTGAACAAGCTCCGCATTGCGGCAAGTCACCGAGAAGCCAACGATATTCGGTTGAACGCCGAGGCCATGCACGGCGGCAATCGTCTTGCGGACGATGATATCGGAAAGATGCCGCTCGACGTACGGCGAATCCATTGAGAACAGCACGTCCTGGAGTTCGCTTTCATCCAGATAAACGTTCAATATCCGGGCCTCGTATCCGTGCTTTCTCAATATGGCCGCGAGGTATCGGTACCCGATGTGCTGAGGATGCACGAGGGCATCCGCATACGATTCGTTGCTCGGCAGCGCGACAAAAAAAACGCGAGGTTTGTTTCGGAAAGGTCGCTCTCCGGCCTGCTTCTTGGCGGGCTCTGTCACACAGTGGACTTTCAAAAAAATTGATTATGCGGCTTTTATCGCTTCGACTCACGCTCTTAGTCGGAATGTGGCGAGCGTCCCTTTCCCGAAATCTGTCCCACGGACGCTATGAAGCACTGGCGTCCTCCAAAACGGACGACAGACGCCTCCAATATTGCTCCAGCAGAACAAAATTCGGCCGCGTTGTCCGGTCGAGAAACTTGAAACGCCTGAATCCTGACCTCGCCAGAGATGCAAGCTTCACCGGAGAAATAAGCTGTGCATTGTCAATCTCCTCCGGCCTGCCGGCCCTCCTGCGACAGGGAAGCCGCCACGGCCGCGGAGGCAGCTTTCTTCTAATTCTCACATTCTCTTCCTGGATGAATCGAAGATGTTCCTGCCGATTGGGGCACTTGTACATGCACGTGCAGTTGAGAATAATCTCGGTCCTTTCGGGATATTCCAGCGACTCCAAAAACTCTGTCTCGGCGTTAAGGTCGTCCGGCAGAACGACCACGTCGTATTCGTCGTACAGTTGATCGAGTTCATTGAGCCTCTGATAGCCGAGGATACTCGAAGCATGAAGAACGTATTCCGGGTAGCTTGCCCGAATGTAGTCTCTCAACAGCTCGTTGGCGACAATAACGCCGTTCAATGGAGAGCGGCATCTGCTCAAGACGGCATTGCATGGCCCGTCGCTTAGACTCTCCCGGTCGATCAACGTGTTATTACAAACAAACGCGAACCCTATATTTTGCTCGTTCAGGGCCAAGACGTTTCTGATAAGGCTGTCCGTCGAAACAGGGGGAATCATGTAATCCGCTCTTCCGCCGTTCCAGCGCAATCCGGATGCCGAGCCGAAGAATGTCACGCATATCCTCGTTTGGTCGAATGTCAAATACCTGTCATAGGCACCGGAGTTTATCAGTTCGAATACCAGACTGTTGCAGGCGAGATTCACATAAAAGGTCGCCACATTGTCCTCCTTTGACTACGCGTGTCTGATTGGACACTACCCGGGGCTAATTCTCTCGAAGTCGGTGAAGGCCGACCCGACAAGGCGCCCCGATACTGTATCTCGCCAGTATGGCCGCAGCCCGGCTCTGCACGACCCCCGCAACCAAGCTATCGCCGTGCTCGATTCTGACGTCATTCTGCCGCGGGCGCCCGGCCCTCTTCTGCGGCGCGACGAAGCTGCATCCGCGCCGCCGAAAACCTCATGCTCTGTTTACCGTTGTGCTTTGCCCCGCTCGTGCTGACGCCCCCGCAAATGACTCCTTCCCTGAGATTGAACGGCATGTATAGCCGATGCCGGCGGATGTTCTCCTTCTCAACGATACAACCATCCAGTTCGGCGGTTATCAAGTAGTCCGTCGCCAGGTTCATCTTTCTGCCTATGGGTCCCCGATTACGGCGAAGCCGTCCGCCCAGCAAAGTGGAATCACCAACCGTGCCGTCGACGCCGCCGTCAGGGCCAATTGAAACGGAGATGCTAAGCTCTCTCTCGCTACACCAGGCTACGACTATGCACGCAGCACCCATCCAGTGGCCCACAAGCTCTGCAGGAAAACGCCTGCGCGCATCCGGCAAAGGCAGCGACCTGAGCACCCGGCGTGGCAACTTCCGGAGCCAACCTGATATCCTCCGACTTATTGAAGCTGCGAGTCGCCGGCCCATCTTCGTCCTTGTCACCTGTGCCAGATATATTCGCCGGATTTGTTGACCTTTCGCCGACTTGATTGGATAGCCCTATATCACGGACATGGGAAGATTCCCCGGCTGCCCCCAATAATCCGGCCGAACCACCGTGTCACGCTACAGTGAGAGCGTCCGCGGCAATTTTCCCGGAGAGTCCGTTGACGCTGAAACGCCTAATCGAATTCCGAACGAATATTCGGCAGGCCGCTCAGCGATTCCGCAACGTACGCTTGCAGCTCCCACGGCGGAAACGGTTCGCTGTAGAGCGAGATTTCCACAAAATCGCCGTTCTTCTGCCCGTACACGCGCCTCGAGCCGCTGTTGAGCACCCAGCGATGCAGCAAAGTGTTGGGATACACCCGGACACCACAAACATAGTTGAACATGACCTTCTGATGTCTTCTGACGAAGCGAACCGTCTCTTGTATTGTCTCACGGGTTTCGCCCGGCAGGCCGAACAGCAGCGTGGCCTGCACGTTGATCCCCGCGCCCAGGAGCCTGTCGATGCTCCGTTCAATTTCGTGGGGCGGGAACCGCCGGCCAATCCCCTCCAGTATTCTCTCAGAAGGGCTGTCTATGGTCAGGCAGACACCCTCACATGCCGAGCTGCCTACCAAATCCGCCGAGCCGTCTGAAAACACCGGCAGGCAGTAGGCGCGCCAGTTCATCGCGTACTTGCACAGAAGGCCCACCACCTGCTCGAAGTGTTCTGTTGAAACGGCGTTAAACTCCCCGTCGGCTATGAAGACGCGAGACAGACCGCAGGCCCTGATTGCCGAGAGCTCGGCCTCGATGCTCTTGAGACTCCGCAGGCGAACGGGCCTGGGCTGTGTGACTGCCTCACAGCAGTAACTGCAATTGTAACCGCAACCGCTCTTCGTACGGAGAGGCACAAGCTCGTTTTTCAACAGCGCGATTTTCCGGTGAATACTGTCCTGCTGAGGGACGTAGTCCAGGTCGATATGATCGGGCTCTGCCGCCGGGCTTTTTGAGAATGCCGTCCGGGCGCGGTCCGCGCAAACCAAACCCGAAATCTGTTGAACGCGCCGCCCTTCTACCAGTGCGGCCACAAGCAGCGGAAAGGTGCACTCTCCGGGCCCCCTTATTCCGTAGACAAGGCCAAGGCGTCGCAGAATCTCGAGCGGCGCTATGGAGAATGCGGCCCCTCCAAGTACAATCCGCTCTGCGGGCAACCCAAGACTGCGAAGCCTTTCAACAAGACTTTTGACATCCTCGATGAAGCTTTTGCCCACGATGCCGGCTTCATGCGAGACCGGCTTGAACCACGAATCGAGGTTGCGGATGCCGACGCCAACGACCTGCGGCTCAAAACCACCGACAACCGCCTCCAGCGACGGAGTAAAGGGCCGTTTAAGGAACGGATCTATAATCTTCACCCTCGAATGGATCGTGCGCCTCAAGGCCTCTGCAATCAGTTCCAGCCCGTACGGCGGAACGAAGCTCTGCACATTGGGGTTCCCGGATACGAGAAGGACCCGGGTTTCATTTTGCGCCTCCTTCTGTCCGGCAGATTCGCAACGGGCGCGCTTGTCACCGACGCCCGCCAGCGGCCTGCCGCGTGGTTTACCCGGCATCGTGTCTCCCGCCATATTTCATCCATTTGCGCGCCAGCCCGCCAAGACCACCACCAACTTCCTCACCTTGAAGATGCGGCCGGGCAATCAGCGCACGGTGCTCCTTGAGCCAGTTGCCCAGAGCTGGGCCCCAGAGTTCTCTCCAGGTCTCCATCGAAACAAAAAAACCGCGAAAATCGTAGTAGGCCCCCGGAAGTGACAATATCCTCTTGATCACGTCCGCGTGATCCAGCAAGACTTCATCATGCGCAATCCACCGCCCGGATGCTTCGTCCCACGTATCGAAGATTTGAAAAGCCGTCTTAATCTCCGGAAGCTCGTCAATGTTGCCGAAATAGTCACTGAGGCAGTAGCAGCCCCTCGTTCTGAATTTGACGCCCATCTCGGCCATGCGACCCATCACCGGTGGGCTCAGGACAAACCAGTGAACGATGGCCCGATTAATGATACGGCTCTTGACCATATTCTCGTACAGGAATTCATACGTCATCTCATAATCCTCATCCGAACATCCGGGCAGACCCAGCAATATGTGCACGTGCGACGTGACCCCAGCCTCTGCAAACCCGCTTAGAATAGGCGCCATGTCTTCTACGCGGATACCTTTTCGGTAAAGATTAAGAATCCTCTGAGAGTACATCTCCAGACCCCAGCCCACATCCCGAACGATACGGGCCGTTGCGAGACTCTTCGACAAGTCAACGGCTTGCCTGACCATGCGCATGCCGAAGATATCAAGCAGCGGCCTGACCTTTTCCGACTCCAGCTTCTCCAGGATAAAACGCAGCTCGTGCGATTCCAGGTGATTGTCCGTAATGTAGAAGAGCCTCCATTTGAACTGACGATAGTAGCGAACGAGCCTCGAGCAGAATTCCTCAATAGTGATTTGCCTGCTGTTGCGGTCGGGCCTGTGGTGACAGAACCTGCACTTGCCCCACCCGCAGACGAAATCCCCCCGGCTTACCGCAATCGGGCGCTCGCGAGGCCATGGCAGCGCCGGGCCAAGCAGAAAGTCGTCCGGGGCGCGGAAGTCCTCTGCGCGCAGTATTCTGTCTCCCTCCGGCGATTCACATTCGAGTGCGTGAAGAATCGCGGATTCCCCTTTTCCAACGACTATGTACGACGTTTCGGGAAAGTATCTCAAGAACGCCGTGCAGTCAGAATACGAGAAAAAAGCTCCCCCCAGCAGGAACTTCGGCCACCCCACCGGTGTGAGGCCGGTCTTTCTGACCTCGAGAAAAAACGCCTCGGTGAGTCTGACATCCCCCAGGGACCCTATAGACAGACAGAAGATCGATTCCGGATCTTCCAGGCCTCTGAGCAACTCTCCGCGGTCGACAGGCAGCGTCCTGAACCTGTAGGCATTCGGCCTCTGTCTCGAAATGTAGCTGCACAGGCTGAACGCACCGTAGGTCTGGTTGAAATACAAGGTCTTCATGGCGCCTGCCCAAGCTCCGACAGAATCCGGCTGCAGAAGTCACAGTTGTTCCGGGTCGTCGCCTTCCCCTGCGCCAATGCCTCAATACGTCTGCTCAGAATTTGTCCGAGCTTTCGCCCGAAACGCGGGATAATCTCATCAATTCTCTCCCGCCTGACATCGCCGAGCACGGGCCCCGGACCCTCTATGGGCGAATCGCAGCAAAACACAACCTTGCCGTCGAACCTCAGCGTAATGTCCTCCATCGTCAAAAAGTTCGTGCAGAACAGAAGCTCGTGACTCATGCCTATCGAGGAGGTCGGGAAGATCATCCCTTTGTACATCCGAAACAGCATCACTATTTTTGCATGAAGAGTTGATTCTTGTTCGCCAGTGAGCTGGACGCTGCCGTTTGCCTCGGTCTTGATGACGCGCCCGAGGCACACAACGGGCTTATGAGGCGCCACGAACTTGCAGAAGTCCGTCAGATACGGGTAGTTGTGGCGGTTGAGAATGTGGCCAATATGAAGCTTGTAGCCCCTGTCTCGAAAAACCTCCATGGCCCGAACCACCCGGTCGAAGCTGCCCTTCCTGCGAACCGCATCGTGCACCTCGGCCGTGTGGCCGTCCAAACTCAGGGCTATGTAGTGAACGTCTTTCCGGTACCTCTCCAGGAGCGAGACGTAATCATCGTGGAACCAGCCGTTGGTCACAACTCCGACACCGAACCCATGCTTGACCGTCAGTTCAAGCACCTCCTCGAACCGCGGAGACAAAATCGGCTCTCCACCCGTGAGCGCGATGGTCTTGACGCCCACCCGTTTCAACAGCCCAAAGACCTTCTCTACATCTTCGCACGTCAAGTCAGCAGGGGCAGCCTTGCCCCGAAAGCACATCTTGCACTTGAAGTTGCAGCGATTGGTTATGTTGAAAACGAATCGTTCCAAGAGGTACGGCTCACGAATCTGTTGGCATCAGTGTATATCCGAACCTGTCGTAAGACCTGCCCAACGACCGAAGTCTGCATCTTCGCAGATAATCGTCGAATGAGTTCAGGGTTCTGAGAATCCCGTAACGTTTCGGGCGCCGGTGCATCGGCGAGCCCGGGTCCAGCGTCAACGACGTTCTGAATACGAACTCACAGCCCGTAGCCTTTTGAATCTCTCTTATGAACTCGGTCTGTCTTTGCTGTTCGGCCCGGTCCTCGAATGGAATCCCGGAACAGAAATAGAGCACATGCTCAACGCCGCATCTTTTCAGATCGGCCAGGCATTCCCACAATTGCTCGTTTCCAAACCGTCTTCCGTTCCGGAGCCTGACCGTTTCGCTTTCGCAGAGCGGCGTAAGGACAATAACCGAACGGCGCAGGTCAAACGTCCGGCTGAAACTCTCGATGTACGCCCTTGACGGCAGCCGGTTGGCCTCAAAGTACAGGCCTATTGATTCGCCGGAATCGCGAATCAGCCGGTGAAGCCCCTGCCAGTACGAGCCGCGGCTTTCGCTTATATCATGCGTCAGCGCAATCCTTGCAACCCCGCGCCGGGATAGCTTTATCATGTCACGGGCAACCAGTTGCACAGACCGCCGAACCACGCGGCGATTACCGAATATCCTCTCCTGCGCACCCTGCACTCCCCCGCAGAAAGAGCAGTTGCCGCGGCATCCCTGCCCGTTCTTGAGCCAAAACGTGTTCACATCCCTTTCGCGGCGCCAGTTGTGTATCGAGCACTGCGTGTACTCATCCGCGTGAAGGAGGAAATCATCCGTCACGAAATCCTGCGAGTCAATGTCACCATCCGGCCCCTTATTGGTGATAAGCACGCGACGCCCCTTGAATCTGCTTTGCCGAGCGCCCGCTACTATCTCGAGAAGCTGATGTTCGCCGTAGCCGATGACGACTATGTCGATGGCCGGACAAGAAGACAACAACTCCGAACCGAACAGACTCGCGGTCATGCCCCCCACGATAACCAAGCTCTCCGGGTACAAACGCTTGATGGCGCTTGCCACCTCCACCCCACCGTAAAGATGCTCGTGCCAGTGGATGTCTATCGAGTAGCACGCAGCCCGGTAATCCGCGAGCAGCCGTTCGAGCTTGAAGGACGGATCCACTGCCATCTCCAACGGCTCGTTTATGGCCGCAACAGAGTAACCGTGCGCCCTAAGCTCGTTCAGCAGGCCCAGGACTCCCGCCGGCAGATAGAAGAAGCTCGGTGTCCCCTTTGTCGCCGAAGGATGAATATGCACCAGATCAAAAATTCTCACCGTCACTCCCGGACCGCCCAAGCAGCCACCGGCTCAGCAGCCGGCTATAGTCGGGGCACACACCGACGCGCCCTTTTCGAGGACACCCATTACTGCATATCGGAAGCATGGGACATGAACGACATTGCGCATCGGAAAACACCAACGGTTCCAAAGGCCACTCAGAACACGCGCATTCGGAGACAGCGTCCCCGCCCGGGCCCGCGGCCGCATCCGCATCCTCCAGACATCGAAAAACCCCTCCCCGCCAGTCGAAAACCTGTGCCCTCGGGTTTCTATAAGGGCAATTGCTGTGGAGATTAAGGCCGTTCAAAGCAATCTTGACAGGAATTCCCATATCCCGGATAGAGCAGGCCGCCTCCACTTTCGCAGAATTCAGCAAACCGCCCGGCCCCAAACATGAATCCGGCCTGCAGTAAAGCCCTTGTGCGCTTGTACGCAAGTGCAGGCCCCATTGGACTGAGCCTGTGGTCCCCTGCATGGACGACTTGACCGCCCATCGCAGCCTCATCAGCCGGCGCTCAATGTCCAGGGCATTGTCTGTCACGATGCCTATGTATGCCCCCCTGCTTCTTGTCGCAATCGCTGTGACCCGCCGGCACGCTGCCAGCACCGTCTCAAATGAATTCTCCCTACGGCTCAGGTCGAACAGAAAGGAAAACGCGTCCGCAGGCGCATCGTTCAGTTTTGCCGCTTCCGACAGGTCATCCGACATCCACATTACCAGAACCGGCAGCCCGGCAGCGCTCTTTATGCGCAGCATGGCGCCCAGCAGCTCGATCCGCTCCTCCACCGGGCGACTGCTCCGGCCCAGCAACCTCAGCTTCACCACATCAACAGAACCGCTCGCCGCAAGTTCTCCCACATGGCTTTCAATGCGTTTCAGCGCCCTTTTCTCCATGTCGTCCCGGAGGCTTTGAGCAGAGGAAACGAACACTATGTCCGCCCATCGTTCGGATTGTTCGCGCCGCCGCACCGAATCAAGAAAATGACCATGCTCGTCTCTCGACCTCGGCACAAGCAGCCCGCATTCGGTGAGCAAGCGCCGATTTGTTTCGCTCAGGCGCTCCAGGTCGGACTTCTTGACGGCGGCAACCACATCTTGCGGCAGCACAACAACCCGCCCCGTAAAGGAATTGTAAATGCCTGTCGAGATTCCGTTGCCCAGGAATATGTTAAATTGTGACGCCTTCATCGCGACTCCGGCCGCGTTCATGATGTGAATCTCTGATGTCTCAAACCGGCTGCATTCGCGGAGGCTCCTGCGCCAACGCACAGTTGGCGGCAATCGCAGCGGCCTCACACGCCTCCCAGAGTTACTTCTTGACTCGCCCGGAATCCCTTCAAGCACACATCAAACGTTCCGGACACTCGTCGCGGAACGTTCTGAATCGTGCAGCCATCTTATCTTGTCGCAAACAACCTGCCGATGCATGTGGCACGAGGGCTTGTCAGATGCGTCCGAGAACTTAGCCGCCATGTGAGCACAGCCTCCGTCGCACAGCGGCAGATACCTGCATTCTCTACATTCCGGTATGTGCGCGCCGGACCGGGCCACAAATGCCTCCGCACGCTCCTTGTAAACCGCCAGACTATCCGGGTCGCTTTCGGGAAAAATCGTCCCCGTCGCTTCGTTCTTGTGACCTATCACGGAAACACACTTGTACCTGTACCCACGCGGATCGATGATCCACGCATTCTCGTTCACAAAAGAACAGTAGGGACTCACCCAAACCGGCCCCGGAATACCCAGCAAATCCACACAACGACGCCGGGCAACAGCCCAAACGCGACGGAACATGTCCCTGTCGTAGTACTCCTCGCAGCACTTGAAGGAACGCGCGCTGCATACCGAGTGGACGTCCAGAATGGGAAAAAAGTAGAAACGAACCTCTGGCCTCGCGAGAAGGCCGCTCTCTGCAAGCTCGCCAAGGCAATCATCAAGCGAGTCCACGCTTTCGGGCGATACTTGAATCCTGAACAGGACCCGGATGCCGCGCTCAACCAGTCGGTGGGCGGCCCCCACGATGTCCGCGAATGTGCCCCGGCCGTCGGCATGCCGGCGAACAGAATCATGGTATCTGCGCCCGCCCTCGAGAGTCAACTGCGCAAAATGCAAATAGGGACCAACACGATCAAGCACTTGCGCGCTGAACAACGTTCCGTTGCTGATGATCGAGCCGCTGAATTGAATCCCGTTACCGTCACAATACTCTTTCAACGAGTCAAGAGCGAATAAGCCGATATCAAGATTCAACAGGGGCTCGCCGCCATAGAGAGTAAGCGCGAGCTTCGCCGCCTTCGTGCGGGCGAGATCGTCCCTGATAACCTCTATCGCGCGCCGGGCCGTCCTGCGGTCCATGTGTCCCGACCGCTCGCCGATTGCCTGCTCGTAGCAGTACGGGCACCGCAGATTGCACGCATACGTGGTCGTAAGCGTATATATTACGGCATGACGGGCGCACCTGTAGCCAGCCAACTTTTCGGCAACGTAATCAAATTCACTCTGCCGCGACTCGACTATGAAGCGGTGCTTGACGAGTTGCGCGTATTCTATCAAGCGGGGCCGGCTCCTGTCCTGGCCCTTCAAGAACTCGTAAGTGTTCCGGGAGACCTTCAGCAACGTACCCGTAACGCTGTTAAAAACGAGATAGGGCTCTTGCTCCAGTTCGGCGATCACATTGTACGGTGACAACACCATATCATTGGTTACCTGTCCGGGCCGAACAGCTTAAGTGCTCCCCGGCGCTGGATTCCATGTATGAGAGTATCCCCTGATAGAACAGTTCCCTCAGATTCCTGCAGTCATCGAGAGTCTCGGGAGGGCGCTCGTTGAGCACACAGCCGCCGCCGCAAACCGGAAGGTAAACACACCGACGGCACACATCTCTCTCCGAGACTTCTCTCGCCATAGTCTCGAAGTATGAGTCAGTCAAGGTCGCCGCCCCCCCGTCGCCCAAAGTGCCTGTCCGCAGCGTTTCCCCCACAAACCCACAGCACTTGCGCAGGGCGCCGTCGAAATTCACCGCGAAGCTCATCATGCGGTCGAATCCACACGTGTGGGCCGCAGGCAGCGGCTTGTCCGGCAGCGTATACTCCCAGTTGAACAGCGGCAGCAGATGATGATTCCTGATAGCCTTGGCCAGCTCCCTGACATGCTGCATGCGCCGGCCAAGCGTTTGAGGATCGGTTTTATAGCTGCAAGCCTGCGGGCCAAGTTCCGGAACGTCTTCGATATTCATCAGGTATATGCTTACCTTCTTCGAGCAGTCGACCCCCGCGGCCGCAAGGTCGTCGAGAATCCGAAGCAGGCCCGCCCCGTCTATATTATCGTAGTGAATCCTGATGCCGAGAATCTTGCCCAGCCTCAGCGCCGCACCCAGTCCGCCCATTATCTTTGAGTATGATGGCTCGCCCGCCCTCGTGCAGCGGAACCGGTCGTGCAAATCCGCCGGACCATCCAGAACCGTGTTGATGGCCGTGGCCAGACGAATGACCGGCTCGTCCTTCAAAGCCGCCAGGTGGTAACAATTCGTCGTGAGCGAGTATTGCACGAGAATACCCTTTTCCCTGCAATAGGACGCCATCTCAGACATGATCATGCCTGAAACGCGCGGATTAAGCAACGGCTCGCCCCCGTAAATCCCAACCGTCACCCTCCGGCATCCGTTCTCTTCAATCAGCCTCTGCATGAACCGGATGACGCGACGAGCCGTGCTCTCGTCCATCAGCCCTTCCTTCTCACGCCTCGAGGCGGCCTGGTAGCAGTAAGGGCACTTGAAGTTGCATGCAGTCGCCGTGTAGAGAAGGAACCTTGCATCCTCCGTTGAGTACTTCTCCCGGTTGCGTCGAAATCGATATTCCTCAAGCTCATCGCGCTCGGCATCGATTAATATTCCGCTCTCACGCAAAGCCGGCAGCGTCCGCCAAACAAGCTCAGGCAGCATTCGGCCGTTATACGCAAAACGCAAGAGCCGCCTCGCGACCGAATCACTGACGATACAGAGCCCGCCCGAGAACGTGTTGTAGATGGCGGTCACACCTGCCGGCCGCGAAATATAACAGTTGAATCTGGACAACTTAAGCATAAGCGCCCTCGACCAGCGCGGTCCGCATCAGCAGGCCGAGCGTATCCTGAATGCCGTCGCACTCAGGGGCCGAAAATGACCCGTGTTTCCCGAACGCTTTTGCAAAGCATCCGCCCCAGCACTGCGGAAGGTACGCACATTCGGAACATTTCTCATGGTCGAAGGGAGATCTCCGCATGATTTCGAAATAGCTCTCAGAGAACGATGCCGTGCCGTCTTCCTCGATTACTCCGACCCGGTAATTCTCATCACCCATTTGAAAGGAGCACAGGTAGAGGTTCCCGGCCGCGTCTATACTGTAATTGCCCGGCCTGGCAAAGTGACACAATCCCCGCTCCGCTCGAAAAAAGGGAAACGACTGATACTTGTCCGTCCAGCCCTTCTCGGCAATAACCCGACGAATCCCCACGACCGTCTCCATGTGCTCTGCGCTTTCGATCTTGCCCTGGCAACCTGTTCCCTTGATCCACTTCGAGAATGCCCCGCTCACCTGGCCGTCGTAAAAAGACAGCTCCTCAATCGCCTTGACCCCGTGTTCATCCAGGTCGTCCAGCGCTTCGGCCATCTCACGACCGCTGTGTGCGTTAACACGCAGGATGATGCGAACGCCGTGTTCGGCCGCCGTATGGATGCCGCGTATGACACGTTCATACGTCGGGTCCTTCCTGTCGTTCGTGCGCGTGCGATCGTGCTTCTTCTTTGGTCCGTCAACCGTCGCTTCGAGATAGGTTCGTTCGGGAAATGGAGGACAAAATGTCTTTTCGTCGATCAGCGTGCCGTTCGTCTGTATCCAGAAACTTATTTTCTTACTGTGCGCTTGCATCCACCCCGCGACATCCGAGGCGATTTGCCGGCATGTATCCAGGGCCAGCAAAGGCTCCCCCCCGTAGAACTTCAGGGCGGCTGTATGCCTTTCCGGGTCGTCCATGTTATTGCAGATAAACTTGACCGTCCGCCCGGCAATCTCGCGGCTCATCAGCCCGGCGTCGTCGTCTGTGCTCCTCTCGTAGCAGTACGGGCATGCAAGGTTGCATTTGGAAGTCGGTGATATTACGAAAGTACACTGCGGCCACGGCGATTTCATGTGCTCGTACAGCTTCCGGAGGCTGTCCTTTTGCGTCTCTATGCATCTGGTCAGTATGCCCTTGCTTTCAAAATCCGCTCGCTCGCCCGGCGTCAAAAGCTCTATCCTGCCGCTCCTTATTGCCTCCCGCACTCGCGGCTGTATCCTCAAAATAGTGCCCGTCACGCCGTTATAAATGACCCCGGTGTCCCCGAAAACCTTCTCCACGATAATGTTATACGGCGATACTCGCATCTCAGCCACCCGCGCTTGAGACATCTATCAACCTTTCAATTCGAGAGTCCAGTATTGCCTTGTTGTTTGTGCAGTAAGAATGACCGTAAGTCTTCCACCTGTTCAGGGCCGAGGTCGGACATCCGCCGCCGCAGAGCGGCAGGTACGGACACGCCCGGCAATCATCGAACGTCAGCGGGTTTCGCGAGGCCCTCGCGCGGTAGTGCTCGGTGAGCTTGAACGCCCCGCTGTCGTCAAGGTAACCCACACGCCTGTCGAGGTTGGTGATATTCGTTATACACTTGAACAGGTTGCCGGCCGGATCCACGCAAAACAGGTTCTCATCCGCCACGCACGGCAGAATCTGGACCGCCGGCCTTCGCGCAGGCAGAACTGACTCCGACAGTCTGATGACCTCACGCTCCAGTTCAGAACCGGGCTCGAAGTAGTTCTTCCGATACTCACACGTCGCCCATTTAGAGAATTCCCGTAGAACCGCCACCGACGCCTGAACCTTCGGCAGCCCGAGAATCCCGTCTTTCTTCAGCCCTTCGAGCAGCTCCATAATCTCAAAGGCGTTGTCCAGGCTCGCCTGCGTCCTGATATGAACTCCAATCCCCTCTTTGCTGAGCATGCGAACCGAGTCCAGTATTCGGTCAAATGTCCCCCTGCCGGATTGAGTCCTCCGAATTCTATCGTGCACATGCCTCGGCCCGTCCAGGGTAACCTGGACACTGTCGAGGTAAGGAGAAAGCAGCCGCACCTTCTCTTTTGTGAAAAGCACCCCGTTGCTTGACATGGTTGCCATGAACGACACGCCTGAATCTGCGCACCATTCGGCAAACTCGCGAAGCAGGAACAATCCGACATCTAATTCGAGAAGCGGCTCCCCGCCGAACAGCATGATGCACAATCGACGCGTGCCGTCACTAGCACAACGCTGCTTTACCGCCGCCACGAGCCGAGCGGCGAATTCCCGCGTCATCGGACCGTCCGCAGCCCTTGGCCCCCTCTCGAAACAATACGGGCACCTGAGATTGCAGCTAAATGTCAGCGCACAAACGTACCGCGCGGTCTTCCGGTCGGTCATGCGCCGCTCATACGCGAGTCGGTACCACCGGTCCTCGTCAAAGCAGTCCTCGACAACCGCGCCGATCGCCGCAGCCTGCCGCAACGTCCGCTCCGGCAGACCGTCGATCGTGCCCGCCCGCAGGCGCGCCGCGCTCATCAGGCTAAAAGTACACCATTTGCCCGTCGCCGTGTTGAAAACCGCTGTCCCGCCCTGTTGCTTGTAAAACAGGTTGAACCTTGAAACCTTCATAGCACTCGCGTTGTGGAGAATTGCAGGAGCGCCAGAATCGTATCCTGCAGGAGGTGACTATCCGGTGATTAGCAGTCGTCGGCGACAAGGTCGCTTGAAGCACTGACCGGCACGAGGAGAGATTCATCGGCGCCGCGCGACGTGAGCACGTCATTGATGTAGCGGTCAACGGTCTCGCGGCACTCCTGACGACAAGCGCCTGTTCGCAGAGTAGGCTCATCCTGGTCAATGGCGCCGAGAGGGCATTTCGACAGACACATCGGAAGGTAGGCGCATTTGCGGCACACAGGATCAGAATAAGGGCTGAAGTTGACTATCCGCAGGTATTGACCGTGCGAAAGAGCCTGCTGCGGGTCGCTTACGTGCCCGAATATCAGGCCCGGGTCATTCTCTCGCACATGACACATCTGCAGCCTCCCGTCCGGCCTGAAGGCAAACCGATTCCCGCGGACGTACTCGCAGCAAAGCTCGAAGCCACAACCCCCGATGCCGGGAGTGACGGGAAACGCGGTCCTGAGAAAAACGTGCTTGCCCGGCCTGCTGAAATGCTTGTCCGGCCAGGGACTATCCTTCTGCGCGTCTCTCACTATTGTCTCCAGGCTGTGGTGCTTGCGGCTCATCTGTTCCTGCACTTCCGGGCTCGACCTGTCAATGTCCGGCGGCCGCAGAATCTTGAACGTAAAAGCGATCTTCTCGTAAAGCTCCCCTCCGAAGGCGCTCAGAATGTCGTTCAAAACTACCGGCATGTCCAGCGGAATCCTCTCCGGCTGCGACACGTTGAAGCGCACTTTGATCTGCTTGCCCAGCTTCGCCGCCAGAGCCATGCCTTCCAAGACAGCGTCGTAACTGTTGCGCCCGTCCAGATAAGGACGCTCACGCCCCTGAGCCTCGCGAGATTGCGCCATGCCCGTGTAGAAATAGTCCATCCCGTCAACCATGCCGCGGGAGGCTTTGGCGGTCAGAAGTGTCCCGTTGGTCGTGACCGCGAAATATGATCCCACGTCGCGCTGCGAACATATACGCTTGAGCCCCTCGATAACCTTCTGGCATTGCCCGGGACACATGAACGGTTCCCCCCCATAAAACCACGCCCAAATGCCGGTGGTCCCCCTCTCGTCCAGCAGGTGCCGCGTAAACGTCACCACCGATTCGACCGTCTCGTACGTCATCTTCTCGGTCTTGTCGAAATCATACTGCACGCAATGCGTACAGCCAAGATTACACGCATACGTGGGCGTTACGGTCAGGACCCACAGAGGATACTTCTGCCGTTCCTTCATGTACCTGAGGTAGTACTCTTGTGCCTCACGCTCCGGCGATGGAACCAGCATCCCCTGCTTGATCAAATCCAGCCGCTGCGGCAGCGTCAGCCCCGACAGGCTTCTCTCAGACAATGACTGATACGCTGACCCCGGCAGCAATACGATGTTAGAGGTCCTCGTATTGAAAAGACATGTCTTGTCTGACCGTCTGGAAACAATGGTATACTGGGAGAATCTCATGGAATCCTACCCTCCAATCGCAAACCCCCCGCTACCTGAAAACTATCTGCCGACCGGCCGCCGAGATGGCGCTACTGAACCCCAAGCTACACACCACCCCAATACGTCGCCGACTTGTCCATCCGCAAACGAACGACAGACCGCCCACTACCTCACTATCACCCATACCAAGTCAACAGCGCCGCAGGCTCAAAGCCGGGACAGCGCCCGGCCGACGCACTCTTCAATGATCCTCTGTTCTGAACTGCCGAAAGGACCGCTACGTGTCCATCCGGTTCTCCTGGTCCCGAGGACTCTCGCCCGGACAGCACGCGCGCGCCGCACATGGACTGCACGAGCCCCCGCAAATCCAGCCCCAGTAGTGGAATACGCAACAACCGTAATCCGTGGCCCCGCCCGGAGCACAACTGCTGCTGCTACTGCTGCTGGCGGGCGTCGCTGATGACTGCACTCCGCTCGAGAACACTATTGCCTCTTCCGAACCGGATTCGTAACCCATCCTGTCAAAACCACTAACGTTCTCAAACAGCTCTGAAGCGTGCAGAATCTTGCGGTAGCGCCCCTCGACTGTCCGCCCGTCCATCCGGCCCAGGACCGGCTCCAGCACCCCACGATTCTCGTTGAACAGGTTGATCAGCATCACGCTGTCAACACCCTCAAGAACCGCCGAACCGAACTTCGCGTCCGAAACCATCGCCTTGACCACCTCTTCCACCGCCGTAACATACTCCATACAGGCTTTAGGATTCTCCGCGATGTGCTTGAATTTGGACGCATTCAGAGCGAACTTCTCAGGCTGCTCCTGCCACGGCGTTGCGCCTTGCGCGGATTCACCCTTGAGTCCGCCCAGAGCGCCGGCGGCAGTCCCCGCAGCAATCGCCTTCAAGACGTCCCTTCGTCGCCTCTTGGATTTGGAAATCCCCTTTGACGCCCCGCTATTCTTGTTCGTTCCGGGGCCTTTTGGTGTCCCACTTGTCCCCATGTGCGTCACTCCTTACAAAAAGACAATAATCCTTCAATTTCGGCAGAACGCCCCCCTTACATATTCTTGGAAAGGCATCTCCATGCCCGCCACAGCATCACAAAGACCGGCCCCTCTGGGCCGCCCTGATCCTCACCCTGCATTCGCCGGGCAGTCTGAATGCCTGTCTATTAGGTAGTTGCCATAAAGACCAAGAATTAAAGAAAGAAAATTGGCGGAATCCCGGATTTTTTCCAACCCGCCCGGTGACAAGCAGTTGGGGCGGAAAACTGCCACGCTGATACCGCTCAAGGTCCCGCCTCAACGCGCGACACAAGAGATCCCTTTTGCCTGCCCAGCTTGTCCATCGCGTAGTACAGACGTTCGTAGAACGCGGATGTCGAGCAGCCTGCTCTTTGGGCGGCCTCTTTTACGCTAAGGCCGTGCACAAACCGCAGAACCAGCGCCTCATCCGCCTTCGTTGACGGCCGGTCCCCTATCTCCGCAAGCACCTTGCCCAGCTCATCCAGAAGAAGCTTGTGCGGGCATTGACTCGGCGCGGCCGGTATGCGACCGGCGAATTCCTCGGCAGAACCCAATTGGATAAGGCGCGGCTGTCTCTTCCTGCGGCGAATATGTCGCACTATCAAGTTCTTGGCCACTCCAAGAAGATAGGCCTGCGGATCGCTCTGAGCATCGTATTTCATGTTGCCTCTGCATAACTCCACGAAAACACTCTGGGCCAGGTCCTCGGCCTCCTGCTCGCGATGAACCCTGAGCCGGATATAGCTCTTTATACGGTTATAGTACTTCACGTGGAGAGCCCCGATGGCCTCCCTGTCTCCTTCATTCGCTGCCTGAGCCAGAAGGACATTATCCGCTTTTTCCACGGTTGCACCGGCTCTCCCCCAAATACCCCTTCCGGGGCATTTCGCAAGTGGCTGTCTTCAAGGTTAGGGTCCCCCCCCGTCGGTTGCATCCAGGATGTGAATGTAACTGCCCGTACTAAAAAGAGTTATGCAGTTGGAGCCCCCCACCGTGATCCTGCGGTCAAGGCACGCAACTTTCGAAGACTGTGGCCGGATGAACCGGTCACCTGCAGACTTCCGGTGTTAATGGCGATGACACGGCGTCCGATGTTGATGACGTTTTTCAGAAACCTCCACATTTTTGTGTCCCCAGCCCAAACCGCCTATCTCGCCCAGTCTACACTCTTCCGCCAAGAGCGCCTGTAACTCGTTCGCCCCGCCCATACCTTGCCGGCGTGCAGGCAAATGCCCTTTGAGACACAGCCTGCCGCACTCTGCTGATTGTCAGCCGCCAAGCTCCCCAGCACCACTCGATTCTGCTTGAAATCTACGCCGCTCTTGTGTAAACTAACAGACAATTCGTCCGAACGGGGCCCGCCCCTATAATTGTTCTCACACAAAAAGGAGCAGTGGCCGAGTGGTTGAAGGCGACGGTCTTGAAAACCGTTGTGCCGAAAGGCACCGGGGGTTCGAATCCCTCCTGCTCCGTTGATGACAGAGGGGGACATTGTGGTCTTTTCATTGCCTAAATCCCTGCCTGAAAAGTAGTTGGGATCTTCTGTGGCGTCCGTTGTGTTCTCTGTTAGGTTGCCAACCGTTGCCGACTGATTACATGAAGAGAAAGCCGCAGGTGTCGATTTAGGTGTCAATTTCGGTGTCAACTCTTTTGGGCGAGCTTGCCCGGTGTCGGCCACCCTGCCCTCCGTACCTGTAGCAGTTTGTTCTTGACTGCTCGGCAGGGACAAATCCGGTAATCCTGCAACCGCTTCGGCCTCCTGTCCGGCGAGCGTGTGGGTGTACCGTGAAAGCGTCAAGTTAATATCGCTGTGCCTCATAAGCGACTGCGCAACCTTCGGATGGACGCCGCTTGCCGCCAGCAAGCTCCCGGTAGTATGCCTCAAGCTGTGAAAGTCGGCATAGCGTCCGCCCTCGTCAACATAGGAAATACCGGCGTCCTTTAAGTCTGCCTTCATCATATCCGATGTTCGTTTCGTCAACTGTTTCCGCGTACCTCCAAAGGCTTTCACTGTGGGCATCTTTCCTTTGAAGAAGGCTCGGAGTAATTCTGCCGTATTCGCCCGCAAGGGCAGAACGTCCTCTCGCCTGCGCTTGCTGTATCCTGCCTTGATCGTCACATTCAGGCCGTCAAAATCGAAATCGGCCACTTTAAGGTTGCGTATCTCGTTTGCCCGCAGTCCCGTTTCAGCAGCAAAGCGATACAGCAGGCTTCTCTCGTATCCAGTCATGCCGAAACGCTCCGGGCCTGCCGTCGTAGTCTCCAGCAGCCGCCTTATCTTGTCCGGCTCAAGCGCTCTGCGAGCGTGCCGTATATCTGTCGTCGGATTTTGGCCTTTGAGGTAGGCTACAGGGCTCTCCGCCATCCTGCCGTCGGCAACCAGCCAATTGCAGAACTGCTTGACCGCCTGCAAATAGAAATTGCTGCTGCGTGTGCCCAGGCCGTCTCGTCTGCGCCCGGCAAGGTACGCTTGCACCTTCGAGGCGGATATGTCGGCGATATACAGGAAGCGGCAGCTTTGAATCACGGCCTTTGCCCTATTGAACACGAGACGGGCCTGCTTCTCGGTTGTGCCTTTGTCTCGCAGGCTTGCTCCATATTCTTTCAGGTGGTCCATCAGCGGCGTCTTTCGGTGTTTTTTGTAGCGGTCAACGACGCCTGCCCTTGCCAACTCCGCTTCTCGTTCAAGTGTCGCTGCAAGCTGCTGAGTAGCTGTCTTGTCCTTGTAGCCCTTTACCCGCCGCTCGAACCACCCGCATCGCCGCCCGACCTCGACCTTACACACTTCTGCGAAGAGGCAGCCGCCGTAATAGTGGTCGTAATTCGCGCAGCCCGGCATACCGACTTGCGGATCGCTGTTGCCCTTGAGGAAGGCAATCATGCCGACGCTTCTCCGGCGTTTAGACATCTTGCCCACCGTTGCCCTTGATGGCTTCCCACGTCCTTCGGTCCGGCGCACCGGCCGTAAGCCAGGCAGCGCATTCGTCCGCCCGCCATCGAACAGCCCCCCCAATGTGGAGAGCAGCCGGAATCCTGCCGCAACTGTGCAACCTGAAAATTTGGCGTTTAGATAGACTTAATTTCTGTCCGAGAGTTCTTGCGTCCCAGAGCTGCGAAGTCTGAGTTGCTGATTGATGTGTGTCAGTCATTTCTAATTACTCCTATTAAAGCGTATCACGTTCGTAATAACGATTATGGGAGCAATTCTATGACTGGCGTAGAAAACTGTCTGTCCTGACATTTGTCACTGACACGACTGGCAAAGGCGTACGCTGGATTCAGCGCCTTCGATAGTACCCGTTGCCATCATGGCCAAGTATCCCCCGCTTTTTCAGATTGGATAGTATCTGGCGATAGTGCGAGCTGTTGTCATATCCCGCCACACTGAGTATTCTCACCCCTACCACAGGGCCATTCTTTTCTCTCTGTATCTTGTCTAACGCTTCCAGAATATTCGCCTCGGTGTCCGTCAGATCCAACTCGTCCTCATCTCGGCTCTTCTCCAACGTCCCCCCGTTCGAAACTGCTGATGCTTCTTTTGCGACTTCCATTTCAGCTTCCAGCTTGGCCCAAGCCACTCTCGCAAGTCTGATCCATGCTTCACGTTTGGCTTCCCCCAACTTTGAAAATGCCGCGTCTACACCCTCATACCAGAAGAATCTGTCAGGGCACGCCCGCTGTTCAAATTCGGTAAGCTCAAGGCACGAATTCTGTGCATCAGGGTCGGTAAGCAGCCAAGTGGCTAAACAGATTCTCTCGGCTTGTTCAGTGGTGAGGAATCGTCGGCTCTTGAGAAGCATTTCGCATACCACCAAAAACCTATCAACGCTTGCAACTCCGTCTTGCACGTTTCTCCGCCCTTCAAGCGTGCTCTCCACTTTCTTTTGCAGCTGCTCGTCCGAGAAGAAGCATACCCATTTATGGTTACCATCTGGCCTGACTTCATAACCATCCTCCACCTCTATGAGGGCCTCTTCTCCCCCAATCCCGCACAGAGCTTTGATCTGATCCATAGGCACAAACACCTTTGCTCTTACCATTGCCGATAGCAAAGCTGGCTCCTGCAAAAATGCGTCTGACACATACCCAAGCTCATCATACAGACAATCCATCCTTTTTCTGAGCAGCTCTAATTCCTGCTCTTTCAATTTCCAAAACACCTTCAAGTCGTTAAACTGGTCTAACCATTTTCCAGCCTTGTGGTATCTCTCGGGATGCTTCTTAATATCGACCCCTATCCGAACGAATAGGTCTCTGTCCTCGTTAGTAATCCCTCCCCAGTCCGCGTTCTCCCCTGTTCTCGGTCCTTCTCTCTTAACTTCTCCAGATCCAGGAGCTTGTCTCTCATGCCGCCGAATGAATAGCCTGGTTTCTTCCCGTAAAGCTCGCAGCTCCCTCACTTCCGACCACTCAAATCCATCGCCCGTAGGCATATCACTGTATCCGTAGTAGACCATCGCCTCGTGTTCGTAGTAAGATCTAGTGAGACTGAATCCATAGGGTCTGTCTCGCACCCCGCACTCCATTGCCAAAACTCTGATTCTCTCCCCAAGGTTTTTTATTTCCGCCATGCCCAGAATCGGTTCAAACTCTTCCTCTGGGCCTGCCAGCTCAAAAACTCGGTTGATCGCCGCCAAGAGTTCTTTTGCAATCTCCACCTTATATGTATCTCTCTCATTCATGCCCGAAATCTTAGCGGATTTAGCCCCGAATGTCCATAATCTTGTAGGATTTTCCTTGATTGGCAGCCGGCCGTAGTCTACAATTATTTCGTTTTCATCGATCAGGCAACCTCGACAAGAAGAGGACATGTCGTAGCGCTCCTCCGGTTAAGTTCTTTGGCTTATTTTGGAAGGAGAAGATGATGCGAAGCGGAAAGTCAACAATCCTGGCGGTCGCAGTAACGCTCGTTTTTCTGGTCGGTAGCTCTCATACTGCCTTGGCCACAATCGTGTACGATTCCGGGGGTGAACACGACATAGACTTCACAATCAACGATGACCTTGAAGTGAGAGATAACCCCAGCGGAGAACCAACCACAGTGAACCTTCTTGAGGGTGCTTTGGTATCAGGCGACCTCGGTGTCTTTGGGAATAGCGGCATTTCTGTTGCAGGGGGTATCATATCTCACGATTTGCAGACTTTTGATGACAGCGCGGCCACCATGTGCAGCGGCTTCGTTGGTACTTTTAACGTATACGGCAAGAGCACTCTCCGCGTGGATGGAGGGACGATCGGCTCCCTTTTTCCTACACAGAACAGCCGCACCACTGTAGCTGGTGGTCTGATACATAATGTTTGGGCTCAGCAGAACAGCCAGGTTAGCGTTTCAGGCGCATCGATAGAAGATATGCTACGTGTGTGGGGTGACAGCCAAGTTAATATTTCTGGAGTCCCAATCAGAGAAGTGGAGGTCGCGAATAACGGCCACCTTATTCTGACCGATGTCTCGGTCGGCAAGAACATCTCCGCCACTGACGATAGCCAGGTCAGTATTTCCGATGCCACGATAAGTAGTAACCTGTCCGCCACCCAGAGGAGCCATATTACCCTGTCTGTGGACTCGATTGGAGGTACTCTTTCTGCCGAGGACGAAACCCAAGTCACTGTGCACAGAGGCGCAATAGGTGGGGGCATCAAAACCACTGGCCATAGTCAGGTCTGTATCTGTAGTGGCCCTATAGGTGGTATCTTGAACGTTAGCGAGAGCAGTGTATTAACGGTGCGAGGGATCGTCTTTAATTACGCGTTCGGGGAAATAAAGAACACAACCGGCATTCTGACGGGCACACTGCCATATGGTGACCCTATTGATAATCACTTCTTCGTCTCAGGTGACGCCTCTATTGTTTTGGTCTACGAGGTGGCGGCTAATTACCACGTTGATGCACTCAATGGCAACGATGAAAACGATGGTTTTTCTCACCCGACTGCCTTTGCAACTATCCAGAAGGGCATCGATGCGGCAGAGCACGGTGATAGGGTTCTTGTCTATTCTGGTGCTTACCATGAGAACATCGACCTCAAAGGCAAGAACATAACCCTCACGTCCACAGACCCGAACGACCCCGATGTCATTGCAGCCACGATAATTGACGGCAATGACGCGAACTCGGTTGTTATCTTCTCCGGCGCCGAGGACAGCAACTGCGTTATCACCGGTTTTACAATCACCGACGGCAACGCCCCCAGCGGCGGAGGAATTTGCGGTAACGGAACCAAGGCGACTATCTTCAAGAACATCATCAAGGACAACCAGTCAACCATGTTCGCCGGCGGCGGCGGGATATTCGACTGTGACGGACTGATTGAAGGCAACGTCATTACCGGCAACCATGCCGGCGGCTGCTGCGGCGGCGGCAAGGGAGGCGCCCTTAGCGAGTGCGACGGCACTATCCGGGGCAATATCATCCGCGACAATTCCGGCTACTACGGCGCAGGCTTAAGCGCCTGTAACGGGAGGGTCGTCAGTAATCTGCTGGTCGCCAACGTCGCCGTTCACGGCGGCGCCCTCGCCGACTGCGATGGTCTTATCAGCGGCTGTACCATAGTCGGCAACTGGGGCTCGACCGGAAGCGCGATTCTCGACTGTAACGGCACCGTAACCAACTGCATTCTCTGGCAGAATGGCGCGGGAGTCAAAGAGCAGATAACAGCGTGCTCGGCGCCCACCTATAGCTGCATCGAGGACTGGGTTCAAGGGGGCACCAGCAAC
>CP070678.1:490135-493565 GCA_020352515.1 Phycisphaerales bacterium
CCCGGCGGCCGTCCGGGTGGTTTCGGTGGTGCATCCGGCGGTGCCGACCGTGGTCGAGGTCGTAGTGGCGGAAGCGGCTGTGGTTCGGCTACGGTGATCACCGGAACCAAGTATCCGGGCTTATTCATGAGCGAGCATTTTTCGATGAGTGCTTTCTCCTGCAAGATTCCCAATGGCAAGTATCTCGCGAAGCTCTACTTCGCGGAGACGTACCAGGGTATTACCGGCCCCGGCCAGCGCGTCTTTTCCTTCAATGTTCCGGGGCGTGAATTCAAGGACTTCGACATTTGGGCCAAGGCCGGCGGTTTCAGACGCGCCTACGTCGAGTCTGTGCCTGTGGAAGTAACCAACGGAGAGTTTCGGATTGTTTTTACGCCCAAGGTCGAAAACCCGGCAATTAACGCGATTGAAATAATTCCGCAGGCAGGTGCGGGGTCATCGGCCGAGACAGTACGGATCAAGGCCGGGCTGTCGGAGCCATTTACGGATTCGAGCGGGCGGGTTTGGCAGCCGGACAGCGGTTTTGAGGGAGGCATGACGAGCCAGCTCTCGGCCGGTTCGGGAGGCGGCGCCGGCGGCTCCAGGCGCTACGGGGGTTTCGGCGGCGGACGCGGTGGTTTCGGCGGCGGTCGCGGACGTTCCGGAGCAGCCTACGCCTCGGCCATCGCCATCGACTTCGACGGGCAGCGCCAGTACGTGCAGCTCACCGCGAGGACACTGGTGGGGGTTTCGGCGTCCGACGGCAAGTTCCTCTGGCGGTATGACAAACCGGCCAACCGCATGGGTATTAACTGCTCCCCGCCGCTCTTCCACGACGGCATGGTAGTTGCGTCCTCAGCCTATGGCGCCGGCGCCGGATTGGTGAAGCTGAGCAAGGACTCCGATGGCGGTGTCAAAGCCGAGGAAGTCTATGCCACCACCGAGATGCAGAACCACCACGGCGGCATGATCCTTCTCGATGGTTACCTCTACGCCGCCAGCGGCGGCAATGAGGGCGGCGCGCTGGTTTGTATGGACTTCAAGACGGGCAAGGTCATGTGGGACCAGCGTCAGAGCGCCGGTCGTCGCGCGAAGGGCTCGGTGGCACTGGCGGATGGTCGACTGTACTATCGCATGGAGAACGGCACGACGCTGCTGATTGAGCCGGATCCGAAGCAGTACGTTGAGCGTGGGCGTTTTGAACAACCGGACCGCACCAGGCTGCCGGCCTGGCCACACCCGGTTGTTGCCAACGGCAGGCTGTATTTGCGCGACCAGGATTTACTGCTTTGCTACGACGTGAAGGCGAAGTAACGAAAGCCGTGAACAAGTCGGCGGACGTGATCATTCGGTTATGACGAGCGTTTCATCCGGCGGTCTCGGCAGGCCCGGCGGCAGCAAGGTAGTTGGAATTGAGCCGCCTGCCTGGGAGGTTCTGTGGGAACATACGAATCGGCAGTGCAGGATTCCAGCCCGAATCGCAGTTGACGGCGGTGCAGGTAGAGTGCTTATTGGCTGTGTCTGAAAACCCAGTGCCTGGCTCCGAGCGGCTTGTGCGCCCGTGGCGGAGAGAAGGTAGTCAGGGATAAGGACTTTTCGCATTGGACGAACGTGAAGGAAAGAGGCCATGAGAAGGATAGTGACAGGGTGTATCTGTGTGGCAATGCTTGCGACTTGCGGGTCGGCGCCGGGCGAGGCGAGGAATCCGAACACGGACTGGTTCATGAAGGCCGGATACGGGGTGTTCGTGCATTACCTCTGGGACCTGCAGAACAATGCGGCAGAGCTGAACAGCCTAGGCAGGCAGACGTCGTGGGACGAGTGCGTTCGGCAGTTCGATGCGGAGCGGTTTGCGGGCCTGATGGAGGAGGCGGGGGCGGGCTACGTGATATTCACGATGCACCAGCGTACGCGTTACCTGATAGCGCCTAACGCGACTTTCGACCGGCTTACGGGGTACGAGCCTGGGCAGGCGTGCGCGACGCGCGACCTGGTGGAGGATTTATATGCGGCGCTTCATCCTCGCGGGATACCACTGATGCTGTACTGGACCGGTGACGGGCCGCGGGAGGATTCGAAGGCGGCCAAGGCGCTCGGTTACAGCCAGAAGGTGAGCGTGGAATACGTGAGCAAGTGGGCATCGGTTGTCGAGGAGTACAGCCGGCGTTACGAGCAGAAGGTTGCGGGCTGGTGGGTGGACGGCTGTTATCCGTGGATTGGCTATGAGGACGAGCGATTAGGCATAATGGCGAAGGCGCTGAAGGCGGGCAACCCTAAGGCGATAATCGCGCTGAACGTCGGGGTGCAGGACAAGGTTCGGGCGTACAGCAGGTACGAGGATTTCACGACAGGCGAGCAGAACGAGTTCAAGGACATTCCCGAGGGGCGTTGGGTGAACGGCGAGCAGTGGCACATACTGTCGTTTCTGGGCAGCTCCTTCCAGGGCTGGGCGACCCCGGGCTCGAAGTACAAGAAGCAGCAACTCGTGGATTACGTGGCGGCGGTGAATTCGAAGGGCGGGGTGGTATCCATCGACGCGATGCTTTACCGTGACGGGGGCCTGGACAGGTCGCAGATGGAGATGCTTCGGGCGCTGCGGGCCGCCCGGAGGATGTGAGCGGGCGGCGGTTGCGCCGGCGCAGAACTTTGCACGAGAGGACGGGGGGATGTATAATTCAGGAGAGAGCGAGCGGGTGCGCCGATGGCGGAGACAGGGCAGCAGGGTATCAGGGTTGTTGGCATTTGATGAGGCTGGAGGACAGAGGCCATGAGAAGGATGGTGACAACGTATGTCTGCGTGGCAATGCTCGCGATGGGGGGCTGCCGGGGATGCAGGGAGCGAGGGGCGCGGTACAGGAGGGCGGCGGGGATAAAGACGAGGCAGCAAGAGGCAAGCAGCACGGAGCAGTTGGAATTTCGCGGGCTGGATCTGGCGGCGGCGCCGCGGACGAGACGGACGGGCGAGCCGGCGGATTTGTGGGAGGAGCGTCCGGCGGGGTCGGGGTCGTACGAGATTCGAGAGCAGGTGGAGTGCGTTTACAGCGGGCTGGATGGGGTGGTGTTCCATGTGCCGGAGAAGAACTGCTTTTATATCGAGCGCGATCCGCTTGGTTCGAGCACGCTGACGTTTTACGGGCCGTTCGAGGGAGACCCGAAGCAGGTCCTCAGACTTGACGATGTCAGTTCCGCCGAAAGGCCGCCCGCTCGATAGAAGCCCCCGGCCAGCCGCTCGCCCTAAAGTCCGTAGAAGAGGGCGCAGGCACCCTGCAAATCGAATGGAAACGGCCCGCTCGCAGCTCCGGCGGACCGGTCCGCACCTACATAATCGAGAGACAGACGACAATTGCCTTAAAACCAAAGGCCTCACTAGAAGACCAGCTCCGAAGCACCCAGTTGGAATACCGCGTAAAAACAATAAACAAGGCCGGCCAAAGCAAACCGAGCAATACTA
>CP070678.1:493665-503065 GCA_020352515.1 Phycisphaerales bacterium
GAACAATGTGATACGTCTTGGCCATTTGCGGAGGAACCTTCTCGATAACGCCCGGCGGAATGTCCACCCCGTCAATGCTCACATATTCCATCCCACGCTGGGCCGCCAAAGCCAGCTTCAACTGAACCTCATCAACAAGGCCCAATTCCAGGAAAACCTGACCGATCTGAATCTTTCCACCCCGCTGGCCCTGAATCTGTAGGCACTCGTGCACGTGCTCACGAGTCAAAACCCCCATCTTGATCAGTATCCTGCCCAGAGTCCGGCCCTTTAACTGATCAACCGGGGGCAGCTTTCGCCTTTCCAATTTCTTTCCCATTGTCTGCTTTCCCATCGATACATCCAACGTCCAGGCTGATTCTATTATAAGGCATTAACGCCTGATTGCAACAGAAATTATAAAATGGACACCTGGTTATTGGGACTGCCCGAAAGAGCCGTTTACCTACTCCTTGATGCATTCTCGGACCTCAAACAGGCCACCCGCACCAAAACCAGTCGAAGAATTTCTGCGCGTCCAATCGCCACACTACCTGTAGCCCCGGCGTCCACAGAGCTACCCCCGACAGGAACCCCTAAGCCCGCAATATCGGGCCCATATCCTCCAGCTCCTTTGTTGCTTCCTTCTTCGAACGGGCCCGCATGGTACCGATCTTACCCACCGCCTTGTCATAAAGGGCGCCGGGCTGCCGGGCCTTGTCGAGCATTTCATCACGCGTTATTTTGCCCGCGTCGTAGAGATTCCACAGATGCTCGTCAAGAAGCTGCATACCAAGCTTGCGACCCGTTTGGATGCTCGAATCGATCCGGTACGTCTTGTTCTCACGGATAAGGTTGGCAATGGCCGGAGTCACAACCATGAACTCGTACGCCGCAATTCGGCCCCTGCCCGTCGCAAGAGGGCAAAGAGCCTGGCTCAAGACCGATATCAGGTTGCTGCTCAACTGAATACGAATCTGTTCCTGCTGGTCAACCGGAAAAACGTCGATGATTCGTGTAATCGTGCCCGCCGCGCTCGTCGTGTGAACCGTGCTAAAAACCAGGTGTCCCGTTTCAGCAGCCCGGATCGCCGCCTCAATCGTCTCCAGATCTCGAAGCTCTCCCACCAGAATAACGTCCGGGTCCTGTCGCAAAACACGACGCAGCGCCTCCCCGAAACTCGGAACGTCGATACCTACTTCACGCTGGTTGATGATCGATTTCTTATGCGTGTGGTAGTACTCTATCGGGTCTTCCACCGTCACAATGTGCCGGTCGAAGTTCTCGTTGATATAGTTGACCATGCAGGCCAGAGTCGTCGTCTTGCCGCTCCCCGTCGGACCCGTAACCAGAAAAAGCCCCCTCGGTCTGCGGCACAATGCCGCGCATATCTTCGGCAGGCCGATTTCCTCGAACGTCATTATCTTCGTCGGTATCAAACGCAGGACTATCGATATGTTCCCCTTCTGCTTGAAAATGGCCACCCGGAACCGCGCCGCATCACCGAAGGCAAAGCCAAAGTCCGTACCTCCCTCCTCCTGCAGCTCCTGCTGGTTCCGATCCGGAGTGATGCTCTTCATCAAAGCCGCCGCATCATCCGGCTCCAGAACCTTTGTCTCAAGCGAACGCAACCGCCCGTCAATCCTCAATACCGGCGGCCGACCCGTGACAATATGTATATCTGAGCCGCCTTGTGTAACACAGGCCTGCAACAACCTGTCCATGTTGACTGTCGCCATCTAAACGTCCCCAAAAGGTTAAACTTCAACCTGCTAATCAACCGCCGCGCCTTCCGTCTGCGTTATCCTCACAACTTCCTCCGGAGTCGTCACACCCTTGAAAATCTTGATTATTCCGTCCTCTGTCAGCGTCCGCATACCGCTCGCCTTGGCCGCCTTCCTCAAGTCCGTCGTCGGAGCCTTCGTAAACGCCAGCTCGCGTGTTTCTGTGTTCATCTCGAACATCTCGAAAATCGCGATCCGGCCCTTGTAACCGGTCCCCTGGCATTGCCCGCACCCGGCTCCCTTGTAAACGGGCCGATCAGCAATGTCTTCCATCGCAACGTCAAGCGATCCCAGAAGACCCGGGTCCGGGCTCTGGTCAACTACCCTGCATTTGCTGCAAATTACCCTTACCAAACGCTGCGCCATCACCGCCTGTATCGCGCTGGCAACCAGAAACGGCTTAACCCCCATGTCTATCAGACGAGTAATTGCGCTCGAAGCGTCGTTCGTGTGAAGAGTGCTGAACACCAGGTGGCCCGTCAGGGCCGCCTGGATAGCGATATCCGCCACCACCCCGTCACGAATCTCACCAACAAGAATTATGTTGGGCGCCTGACGAAGCATCGCCCGAAGAATCCTCTCGAAAGTAAGGCTGATCTCCTCCTTGACCTGGCACTGGTTCATCCCGTCAAAGTTGTACTCCACCGGGTCCTCCGCCGTGATAATCTTCTTGTCAGGCTTGTTCAGCTCCTGAAGCGCAGCATAAAGCGTCGTCGTCTTGCCGCTGCCCGTAGGTCCGGTAACAAGGAAAATGCCGTTAGGCCTCCTGATTATCTTCTGGAACTGCTCGTAGTAATCCTGCTCGAAACCGAGCGCCTCGATGCCGATGTTCACCGCATCCGGACGAAGAATTCGCAGCACCATGCTCTCGCCGTGGTTGCCGGGTAGCGCTGAAACACGGAAATCGATGTCCTGCCCACCTATCTCACGCTTAATTCGACCGTCCTGAGGAAGACGCTTCTCCGCAATATCCATGCCCGAAAGGATCTTTACGCGGGCGATCAGCGGCGCCTGCATGTTCTTCGGAATATTGTCCTTCTCCAGGCAGACCCCGTCCACGCGGTATCTTACGCGGACCCTGTCCGCCATCGGCTCGACGTGTATGTCGCTCGCCCGCATGTAGTAGGCGTTGTCGATTATCAGGTTAACCAGCCTGATGATGGGTGCGTCATCGTCGCCACCGGCCGCCTGTGCCCGCAGCGTCTCGGCCTGAAGCTCGTGACCCGCCTCCGCAAGCTCCGCCGCCGTGGCGTCTATGCTGTGCTTGAGCCTGTCGTCTTCTTCCTTCTTCGCCTGGGCAAAAGAGTCCTGGACATACGCACGTATCTTCGTGGGATTCGCCAGATAACATTCAAGCTCGGTGTTCAGCCGAAAACGAATCGCATCCATCGTCTCGAAGTCCAGAGGATCCCCGATTATGACCTTCAGCTTGCCGTTGTTCATCCCCAGAGGAAGAACATTGTGACGCTTTATCAGCTCGGTGGGAATGATCTTGCCCGCATCCGATGGAATCTGGGTCTTGTCCAAATCCACGTACTGAAGGCCGAACTGCTTGGCGATCGCCTTGGTCAGCGTCTCTTCGTCTATCAGCCCCAATTCCAGCAGAACCTGCCCAAGCCTCTTGTTGTTCGTCCGGGACGTCCTTATGGCGTTGATTAGGGCCTGTTTTTCAACGACGCCCGCCTTGTAGAGTATTTCACCTAAATGTTTGCGAGTCTTCGCCATGTTCTGCCCACGTATAAGAGTACCCCAAGCACCATCATTTTAGCACTTTCCGGGCAATTTGTCAAGCCTTCAGTTTTAGACGCACCATGTTTAGTGCCGTCAGGGCGGCCCTGCGTCGTACAGACGCCCTGTCTTGGGGGAAAGTGCAGCGCTTCGTGTCGCACCCCTGGTGGAAATCAACACTAATGTATACTAAGCCAACGGGTTTTTGTTCAGTTGCGCCGGTCGGACCGGCTATGCCGGTTATGCCAATTGCAAAATCCACGCCCGCCTCTCGCCTGGCGCCCGCGGCCATCGCCCGGCTGACCTCCTCGCTAACCGCGCCGTATCGCTCTATAAGCTCGGCCCCCACGCCAAGCTCGGCCATCTTCGCCCTGTTGTCATACGTTACCCAACCGCAGCGAAAGTACCTGCTCGCTCCGGCAACATCGGTCAGCAGCTTCGCCACCAGTCCGCCCGTGCACGATTCCGCCACCGCAAGCGTCTTGCCCTGCCGCGAAAGCTCCTGCCCAACCACCTCCCCGAGAATCTGTTCGCCCGTCCCGAAAACCAGGTCCCCCAGCCTCGCTCTCAGAACCTCCTCGTCCTTTGCCGCCATCTCCGCCGCCATCTCCCTATTCTCGGATGTCGCCACGATATCCAGCGTTATACCGTCCTGATTCACCGTGCAGTTCACAAGCGGGTTGCGACCCCTCTCCATAATCCCGCCCACCATCTCGGCAATAGTCGATTCTCCCGCCCCGAAGCACCTGAGCCTCTTTACCACTACGAACTGCCCGCCCCCAAATTGCTCCACCTGCCCGACAACCGAACCCTCGAACATCCCCTTCATCTCCGAAGGCACACCCGGCAGCACGAAAAGCAGCTTGCCCTTCGTCTCGACCCTAATCCCGGGCGCCGTGCCCAGAGAGTTTTCAATAGGCTCGGCGCCCGCAGGCACGTACGCCTGAATCCGGTTCCGCTCAGGCATCCGAAGGCCCCGACGAACGAAGAAACGCTCCAGCTCGGCCACAAGTCCGGGGCGAATCTCCAGCTCCACCCCCAGAAACTCCGCCACCGCATTGCGCGTCAGGTCGTCCTCGGTCGGCCCCAGCCCCCCTGTCGTCACCACGACATCCGCATCGGCACAGGCCAGCTCAAGAGACCGCACGATAGCCTCTGTATCGTCCCGCGATGTGTACGCGCTGACAACAGGTATCCCCATCGAAAGAAGTCTGGCGCTTAGATACGCACAATTCGCATCCACGGTCCGCCCGCTGAGAATCTCGTTGCCCACGCTTATAATACTTGCCTTCTTCATACGTGCCTGGCTCGGCTGTTGCCCCCAACCACATTGACGCCGCCCGCCGCTCAGGCCCTGCTCTTGCCGCCCGAGATATTGATAACGGTGCCGTGAATATAACTGCTGCGCGCCGAGGCCAAAAAGCACACCGTATCCGCAACTTCGCTTAGCCTGCCGCTCCTGCCAAGAGGAATCCTGCACCTCCTGTAGGCCTCTCGTAGCTGCTCGACCGTGATGCCCCGCGTATAGGCCAGCGACCGCTCGTACTCTTCGGACCGTAAAGCCGTCGCTTCGAGAATGCCCGGTGAGACGCCAACGACCCTGATATTGTGCCTGCCCAATTCCTTCGCCCAGGACCGTGTACAGGCGTAGACCGCCGCCTTCGTCGCAGCGTACACGCTCTGGCCCTCAGAGCCTTCCATTCCGCACTCCGAGGCCATGTTCACAATGACTCCCCCGTTGCCCGAGCTAATCATTACCCTCGCCGCCGCCTGGGCGCACAAAAAGCTCCCCTTCTGATTCACCGAAACCACTTTATCCCATATTTCTTCCGTCAGCTCCTCTTTGCCGGCCGGGTCCACGAGCAGCCTTGGAATGTTTATTCCGGCGTTGTTGACCAGTATATCAACTCTGCCAAAAGCGCCGACCACCGCGTCTATCATGGAATCAACGCTTGCTTTACTCGCTACGTCCGATGGTGCGGCAATATGTCGGCCGCCGAACTTCTCCGTCAACGCAGACGCCACCACCTCGGCGCCGCGCGCGTCTATGTCGGCCACCGCGATTCTTGCCCCTGCCTCCCCCAGTGACTGGCAAATCGCCCTACCAAGGCCGCAAGCTCCACCCGTGACAACTGCAACTTTGCCCTCTAAACCGAGCCAATCCATACCTGCTCTTGCTCCTGACTTCAAAATCCCATGCCCCTTTCAATCTAAAACACGATCAGCGCCTTAATAACCCCGTCACGATACCCCGCAACCATCTCGAAGGCATCTCTCGCCCGGTCGGCCTCGAACCTGTGAGTTACCATAAAATCCACACCAACCTTGTGGGAAGCTATCAGGTCGATGGCCTTCTGCGTGCATTTGTTCTGCCTTCTGATGTTCACGATTGTAATCTCTTTTCTGCGTATCTTATCAACGTCAAAACTGACTCTATCCGTCCGCGGACTGCCTATGAGCACCACCCGCCCACCGGCCTTAACCAGATCGACCGCCTGGTCCACCGTCTCCTGCTGGCCCGCACACTCGAAAGCAACGGCCACTCCCGAAGGCCGTCGCTGGAGAATCTCCGCTACCACATCCTCACGGTCCGGATTGCCAACCCAAGCCGCGCCCCCTCTCCTGGCCCCCTCCATGCGACCATCCACCTTTTCCGTCACGTAACAGGTAGCCCCATCTTGTTGTGTCCCGGCGGCTAACAGGCAGCTCAACCCGATCGGCCCGGCCCCGAGAATCGCCACGTCGGCCGCCCCCGCCATCCGCGCCCGCTCAACCGAATACAAACCTATGGCCAGCGGTTCACACAAAACCCCTTCCTCAAGGCTAATCACCCCTTCCACAGGAAAACAGCACTCTTGCGGCATCACAATATACTCGCAAAGGCACCCGCCTCCCTGACCGGGAGAGCCGAGAAACCGAAGATTCTCGCAAGTGTTCTCTCTGCCCTTTTTGCACTGCGCACACTCGTGACAAGCCACGGCCGGATCAACCACTACTGTATCACCCGCCTTTACACCTCCCACGCCACGCCCCACAGCCTCAACCACCGCCGAACACTCGTGACCTATTATGAACGGATATTCAACCACCTGGGCCCCGATCCGCCCGGTCTCATAGTAGTGAAGGTCCGAACCGCAGATACCGACCATCTTAACTTTCAAAAGAACGTCCTCTTCCTCCAAAATCTCAGGCGCCGGCACATCTCTAATCTCCATCTGCCGTAAGCCCGTCAACACCACTGCCTTCATAACCCAAACACGCCCTGCCGATCCCGGCGTCAAACATTAAACCTGAAATTGATAATATCGCCGTCCTGAACGACGTAATCCTTACCTTCCAGCCGGACCTTCCCGGCCGCCTTTACCGCCTTCTCGTCGCCCAGCGACCTCAGGTCCTCGAACGCCATCGTCTCGGCCCGTATAAAGCCCCGCCTGATGTCACTGTGCACCTTGCCCGCCGCATCCAGCGCTGCCGTCCCCGACCGTATGGGCCACGCACGAAGCTCGTCCGACACGATCGTCAAAAAGCTGATTAGGCCCATCGCCGCATAGCAGCTCCGCACAAACTTCCCCGCCGCCGACTCGGTAATCCCCAAATCGGCCATGAATTCCTTTCTGCTCTCGGCGTCCAGTTGTGCAAGCTCGTATTCCAGCTTCGCGCAGATTGTAACCACCGGAACGCCCCTGTCAACCGCATCCCCGAAATCGAACCGCTCGCCAAGCCCGTCCTCGCCGACGTTCACCGCAATCGCCGCCGGCTTCTGTGTCAAAAAACCCAGCGACTTCACCAGCTCTCGCTCCGCCTCGCTCCCAATCACCGTGCTGATCGCCCTCTCCGACTCTATCGCATCCTGCAGCCTCTTCTGAAGCTCCAGCTCCGCCTTGTCGTGCGCCTGGATCTTCGTCGGTTTGTGGACCTGCTTTTCCAGCTTTTCAATCCGCGTTGTCACCAGCTCCAAGTCCGCCAGCAAAAGCTCCGTCCGAAGCTCCCCCAAATCCGCCGCCGCATCCACCCGCTCCCGGTAAGGCGGAACCGCCGAATCCCGGAACGCCCGCACCACCAGAACCAGCATCTCCGCCGTACGTATCCGGTTCATCAGCCGCCGTGACATCGCCCGCCCGTGCTCGTCCGCAAAGTTGAACCCCGGCACGTCCAGGCAGTCTATCGTCGCATACGTCCGCTTCTTCGGCTTGTAATACTCGTTCAGCCACTCAATCCTCTCGTCCGGCACCGGAACAATCGCCTCCTCAATCGCCGTCGAGCCCAGCGCCGGAATCCCCTTCCCGCTCACCGCCGACAATATCGTGCTCTTGCCCGACTGCATCAACCCAACCAGCGCCGTCTTCATGTCTTCCCGCTCCCTTCTATCAGCCCCCCTTCCCCGTAAACGCTCCCCCCTGCCGCATCGTACGCCACCACCGCCGGAAAATCCACCACCCGCAGCCTCCGAACCGCTTCCGTCCCAAGCTCCTCGTACGCCACCACCTCCGCCCCCGTTATATGCCTGCTCAAAAGCGCCCCCGCCCCCCCTACCGTCGATAGATGCACCGCCCCGTACCTCCTCAGCGCCTCCCGCACCTCCACCGACCGGTACCCCTTGCCCATCGTCGCCCTCACCCCCGCCGCCGTCAGCCGCGGGCTAAATGCATCCATCCTCGCCGACGTCGTCGGCCCCGCCGCCCCGATTACCCTCCCCGGCCGAGCAGGCGTCGGACCCACATAATAAATAATCGCCCCCTCTAACTCGAACGGCAATCCATCACCCGAATCCAGCGCCTCGCAAAGCCGCTTGTGCGCCATGTCACGGGCCGCATAAACCACCCCCCGCAAAACAACACGCTCCCCCGCCCTCAGAGACCGCACCTCGGCCTCCGTCAACGGCGACTCCAATGTCCTCGTCTGGCTCATATCCTCATAATACTACAACCCCCGCACAAAACCCGCAAGCCAATCACCCGCCCCCGCTCACAAATTCCGCAAAACGCCCACATCCCCATCACCCAAGTAAATTTATTTATTTGTGTATGCCCCTTCTGCAATATGCTATAATAATCACCCATGGCAAAGTACCCCATATTTCTCGAGCTGGGTGGTCGCCGTGCGGTCATAATCGGCGGCGGCTCCGTCGCCGTCCGAAAGGCCCAATCGCTCCTGGCCGCAGGCACCCGCCTCGTCGTCGTCGCCGAGAGAATCAGCGACATGATGACCGCCCTCTGCACGGACAGCACCGCCGAGCTAATAACCGCCCCCTACTCCAAAGACTACCTCGTCGGCGCCGTCCTCGCAATCGCCGCCACAAACAGCCGCCCCCTCAACGAGCGAATCTACAAAGACTGCCAGCAGCTCGAAATCCTCTGCAACGTCGTCGACGTCCCCGAGCTGTGCGACTTCTTCGTCCCCGCCGTCGTCAAGCGCGGCAGCCTCCAGGTCGCCATCGGCACCGAAGGAGCCAGCCCCGCCTACGCCGCCCACATCAGAAAAAAGCTCGAGGCCATCCTCACCGAAAAGCACGGCCAGTTCCTCGCAGAGCTTGAGCAGCTTCGAAAGACCGCACTCGATAAGCTCCCCGATCCCGCCGCACGCAAGGTCCTTTCCGGCCGCCTCGCCGGTGATGAATCATTCGATTACTTCGTCGAAAAAGGCCCCGACGAATGGCGACGACGCGCCGCCGAAAGCCTCGAAAGATACGCCGACGCAGACCGGCCCGCCCCCTGAGAGCTTCAACCGCTCGAAGCCTCGATCTTCTCTATCTTCACCCGCAGAAACTTCTGCCGGTGCCCGATCCGCCTCCTGCTGTTCTTCCGCCTCCGCAGATGCGCCGGATAAAGCTTCTCCCCCTTCACAACCGCCTCCCCCGCCGTCGTCTCGAACGTCCCCGTCACCTTCGCCCCCTCGACATGCGGCCGCCC
>CP070678.1:503165-510010 GCA_020352515.1 Phycisphaerales bacterium
CCCGCGCCAAAGACCGCCTCATACTAACCGCTTCCCAAAAGCGCCTGAGCTGCCGGCAGATTATCTCGGCCGGCCTGTTCTTCGGATCGGACGGCATTCCCGACTGGCAGCTTCGCTCGTGCCGCAGTGTTCTCGAGTGGCTGCTTTATGCACTCTCAGACCAGAAGATCTTACACGACGCATTCGAGACCGGCCTGTCGGCCTCGGCGGTCGATGACGGATTGTTCAGCTTCAGTCTCTACGACCCTCAGCAGTTGCAGCGCCTCTCTCAGTTCGTCGTCTCACTCAAGGCCGGCAGACCACACCGGCATTTTGAGACCGCAAAAAAATCCCCCCCGAACAAAAAACAGGCCGCCCTGTTGGCGAAAATAAAACACTCGCTCGCCTGGCAATATCCCTTCGAGGATGCCCCGCTGCTGCCGGCCAAAAGCTCGGTAACTCAGATGACGCACCTTGCCGACGAATACGTCGGATTCGATTACTCCGCCGCCCTTGAGCGACGCCCGGCCGCCCTCGCCGGCGCAGAGTGCGATTCCGCCGGGCGCATCGAGCCGAGACTCCTCGGAACGGCCGCGCATCTTGTCATCTCCCGGCTCGAGCTGGCCGCCCCTCCGACCGAAAAGACCATCGAGCAAACCATAGACGCCCTTGTCCACGAGAAGGCTCTCAGCCCGCGCCTGGCCGAACATATTGACACCGGGTCGATGGCGGCGTTCTTTCAAACGGCCCCCGGCCGAATGGCTCTCGACGCACCCGACAGCGTCCTGCGCGAATGGCCATTCACTTTTGCCGTGCCCGCGAGCAGGTTCCATCCGGCCGATGTCACCACCGGGCCGCCGACTGACGAGACGATAGTCGTTCAGGGTATCATCGACATGCTCGTCAAAACCCCCGAGGGTCTCGTCGTCATCGATTTCAAGACCGACAACGTAACCGCCGACCGAATCCCCGAGCGCGCCCGCCTCCACCGCCGGCAGCTTGACCTCTACGCCGACGCCGCAACGGCAATACTCGAATCACCCCTCCTCGCAAAATGGCTGTACTTCCTGTCCCCCCGTCGGGCCGTTGAAGTCACTCACTAAAAGTCACTCCACCGCCGCGCAAGTGACAAAGACCCTCCGTTCAGACCGCGGACTGTCACCAACTCGACTCCATCTGGCGAACTCTGTAAAAGTCTTGTAAAGGTAACGAAACAGTGCCTAACAAACCACCGCGCCCGTGCACCTATTGGTAGCCTCGCCGGAACTGCTGCTCTTGCAGGTGATGCATCAATATGGGCCTGCCGCAGAACACCTGAAGCCGGACGCGGTTCTGCCGCCTTCATTCCTACCATCAATAGGATTGTCAAAACGGGGCTTCTTGTACGAACCGTTTTGCGTTCCTGCTTGGCGCGACGCCGCCCCGAAACGGGCTTTAGAACTAAGACTGGATTGGATGGCCGGAAAAGCCGTGCCTAACGAACTGCGAGACTCCACCACCAGCCGGTATAATAGGCGTATGGCGGAAAGACGTGTGTCAGCAGGTAATGAGGATAGTACAGGAACGTGACGATAAACTTGCTCGCCCAGGTTCTTTCAATCTCGAATGTACGGATCAGGCAAAGCAAGGGCCCCCAGGATAACCCGTAGAACACCATCAGCCGTCCGACAATAGCCCATCGACTTCGTTCTTCGGACGGTTTTACTGACCTTGGCTGCTTTACATATCTCCGGGTCAGATAGGATATCATCAGCCCCAAAAGCACTACGGTCACGAAAGCTATAATCCAAAGTTGTACGACAACAACAAGATCATGGTCGTAATGACTTAGCCAACGAAGACGCATCCTCTGTGACAGCAGCTTCTCCCAAAAAAGCCCCATGATTACAGGATAGAGAAGGCAACCGGCCAGAAAGTACAGAACCCGGTCTAACCACCCGTGGACTACCTCATAAACGCAAACACACGTCCACAAACCCGAATATACGACCAGTCCGACAAGCATTATCCACCAATCGACCAGAAGACATAACACAAGAGAGGGCGCCAAAACGGCCGGAAGCATCAGAAGCCCACAAAGAACTGTTCTTTGACCGGACGATCGCCGAGTTTCACCCAACGCTTGACTGCTCGATTGCCCGGCCGCTTCTGGAGCCGCACCAGAAGGCTGTTCTTCAGGGATTGACTGGCTATAGTCGGCACAGGCGCCGTCTGACCGTTCTTCCGCAAGGACCTTGCATCGCTCACCAGCATTCGTCGCTTTAGGTTCTGACGACAATGGCAATGCAGCGGTGAACTCCTGCTTGCACTTCGAGCACTTCAACCGCCCCCCGCCAAATTCTTCACTCAACCTCAATTCCGTCTGACAGTATGGACATAAGACTTCCATATTCCTTCTCCTGCCCTTCTTGTGTTCAGAAACATCAGATTAATTCAGATACTCAAGTGCCTTCCTATCTTGATGAGCTTGCCTCCGAGCATTTCTGCAGGGAGACGCCACGCGGCACTACGCGCCCGCCGTGCTCTGCCCGGTCCGGCCTCGAAGCTGCCTGTCGCCCGCGCCGGACCCTGGGAATCCGAAAGCTCGGCGGGATCACTTTTTATCCTTGTCCGTCAAATTTCCGTGTGTATAATAGCCTGCCCGCCGGGCAAAGAGAACGAATTTGGCAGGCTCTGTTGGAGAACTTGAAAAAATGGCAAACGCACCGAAAGCAAATGCAGTGGTAGGACAGTCGGGCGGCCCGACCGGCGTTATAAACGCCTCGCTGGTCGGCATTATCGAGGAAGCCCAAAAGCATCCTGAAATCCGCACGGTTTTCGGGGCCATTCACGCCGTGGCCGGCATGGTCAAGGATGATTTCATCGACCTGACGAAGCTCTCGCCCGAGACCCTCGAAGTCGTCGCCGCTTCGCCCTCCTCGGCCATCGGCACCAGCCGCGATAAACCGGACGCCGAGTATTGTGCGAAAATCCTCGAGGTCTTCAAGAAGCGCGATATTCGCTACTTCTTCTACATCGGCGGAAACGACTCGGCAAACACCGCCCACATCCTCAACAAAATGGCCGACCAGATCAGCTACGACATCCGCGCCTTTCACATCCCAAAGACCGTCGACAACGACCTTCTCGTCACCGACCACTGCCCCGGCTTCGGAACCGCCGCAAAATTCGAAGCCTGCGCCCTGACCGGCGACGACCTCGACAACAGGGCGCTGCCCGGCGTCAAGATCGACGTGATCATGGGCAGACACGCCGGATTCCTCACCGCCGCTACCGTCCTCGGAAAGACCAGAGACGACGACGGACCACATCTCGTATACGTCCCCGAAAGACCTATACCCATGGATAAGTTCCTCGCCGATGTGGACGCCGTCTTGAAAAAGCTCAATCGCTGCGTCGTGACGGTCAGCGAGGGAATCTGTGACGGCGACGGGCAAACCTGGGCCAAGAAACTCGCCAGGCAGGCCGAGACCGACGCACACGGCAACATACAGCTTTCCGGCACCGGCGCGCTGGCCGATTTCTTCGCCGCGCAGGTCAAGGCCGCCCTCGGCGTCAAACGCGTTCGCGCCGACACCTTCGGCTACCTCCAGAGGAGCTTTCCCGGCATCCAGTCTCCCGTTGACGTCGAAGAGGCAAGGCGATGCGGCCGCGAGGCCGTCAGGCTCGCCATGACCGAAGATAACGGCTCGGTCGCAATCAGAAGAATCGCCGACGGACCCGACTATGCAGTGGAGCTCTTCCGAACCGAGCTCAGCAGCGTCGCCGAGAAGACAAAGCCCATGCCCGATGAGTTCATCAACGCCGACGGCAACGGCATAACCGAAGCTTTCGTCAAATACGCGATGCCCCTCGTAGGGGACCTGCCCCGAACCGAATATCTTGGCGGCCGACCCCGAGTCTGAAAGAACCTCAGCGCCTCGCGCCCAAGCAAAGGACTACCTCGAAGATGCTGCGCCCGAATCTTGCCCTTGGAATGCTATGCACGCGCCCGATTATCTCTTCTTCGACAAGTCCGCCCACCGCGCCTTGGGAAGCCGCGTAAACCGTCTCCATTCGCCCTCAATCTCGCTCTTGCGGACCATATCGATGTGAACGAAAAGGCCGTAACGCAGCCGCAGCGGTTTGCCCGGCTCGATCTTGCGCGGCCCCCCGAAAGTCAGCGACGAGCCCATCCAACCGTCGTCTCTGACATGAAAATAGCCCGGAAACCCCGGATTGTCCGGATGGTCGAACAGTGTGATGCCCTCGATGTTCTCCTCGTCCTTCACCGGACCGCTGTAGTCAACCAACTTGGCCCGCTTCCACAGTATCTCCTTCTCGTTCACCCCTCCCTCAGAGTTGCGAATCCTGCCGCCTCCGTCGTTTACCCCTATCGTCTTGGCCATTCGCACGCCGACCACCCCGAAAGGCGTCTTGCCGAGCGTCACCGCCTTGTCCGCGGCCTTAAGCTCCAGGTCGATTATCACCAGCCAGTCGTACCCGCCCCCAAGCATCACCGTCACCTGGCGCGTTTCATTCAGAAGCACCTTGCCTTCCTTCGTCACCCACTCGTTCTCTGTCGCTATTGATGCCTGCTCCCAGTTGTCGTCCAGTCTTATGATTCGCCTATGACGAATCCTGCCCTTGCCGCCGTCGCTCCAGAAGCTTACCCCGTCCACGTCGTTGTGCGATATCCACACCGAGTTGTGGTGACTGTGCGACTCCGGGTCGTGCGGGTGTCCCATCCTCGTCAGCGACCAGCCCGCCGGCCCGATCACCGGGTACAAAAACGGCCTATTCAGCTCTCCTCCGAAATGGTACCGCGTAAGCTCCTTGCCGTACGCCTGAAACGATACCTGGTGGTAGGGCAAAGGTATCGCCTGCACCGACGGAACCGGCCTGGCCTCCGGAAGGGCCTCGCCTGCCCGCGCCGCCGCCCCCGCCAAAAGCATCGTAAAAACCATAACCCGGCCGCAATTCTTGATCAATCTCTCGATCCGAATCATAATCTGCGTCTTTCCTGTTCTATCTTGTGACAACAACTAAAAACGCCGTCCTCTGCCGCCCCGCCATCACAACAAGCCGACCCTAATCCCCCGGCCCGAACACCGCTATCTCCGCCAGCCCGATGTTTAGCGTTTCCTTCTTGACCGTCGTGACAACAAACATCAGCCACGTCACCTCCTTCGGCGAAAACGTCACCTCCCTGGCCGCCCTCGCATCGTCCGGCAGCTCGCCCACGTTCAGCGTGCTGCCGTCGCTGAATATCAAAAGCCCGCCGGTGACCTGGTCCGCGTGCGTGTTCGGTCTGTCGAAAAGCCAGATTCGCTCTACAACCTGCGGCTCGTCCCACGTCAGCCGCAGCATCGCACCCTCCTTCTCACCGCTTGCGGCCCATTCCGCGCTAAGATCCTCCGGATACCCTCCGACAACCCCGTCCACCGCCGCCTCGACGTTGTACCCCTGGTGCGCCGATGTCCCCGTAACCATCGCCTTCCGCGCAACATTCCTCTCGCTCATAAGTGGGTCCTTATGCGTCTGCCGCTCCTTCTCGTACTCCCCTCGCTCCTTCGGGCCCAGCAGCCTAACCTCCTGCAGCACCATCCCGTACCGGCTGCCCGCCGGAAGCGACTTGAACCGAACGTTGTTCCACCCCTGGCTGAAATTCGCCGAGTAGCAAAGCCACAGCGTCCGACCGTCTTCACTTATGAATTTCGACGGAAAATTCAAAAAGTATCCCTGCTCGCCGAACGCCTTCATGTACGCCACCAGCTTCCACGGCCCCGTGATGTCGTCCGATTCCAGGATGTACGAGTTCATCTTCCCCACAGTCGGCCAGCCGTCCGTCACGCACATAAGGTGCTTCTTCAGCGGCGCATCGTACGTGATTGTCACGCAGCCCATATTGTTGTTCCACTCGAGCAGCGGCTTGATATCACCGAAGTCGTAAGACCAGACCGCCCGCCCCCCCTCGTCGTGTCCGGCAAAGTACTCATACTTGCTCTCATCGTTGATGTTCTCGATGCTCGGCCTCACCCGCGTCAGGTAAATCTGGTCGCCCGATATCCAGCTCAGATTCGCATACCGCGGCTTCGGGTCGTTCTCCTCAGCCCCGTAGCCCACCAGGTACGCCTTGCCGTCCGGCGAGTGCTCCATGTTCTTGCCATAGTCCACGAACTTCGGCGAGCCGATCTTGACCGGGCCCATGAATTTCGCCGGCTCCGGAAAGAGCGGCTCGGCCGGTGTGTGCGGAGAATCGATCCATGTCCTGCCGTAATCCGTGGATATCCGGAAGCCCGGAATCGGCCCCAGCACCGGCCAGTTCCACCTCATCCCGTCGTGCTCAACGCTGCCCGCCGGCCCCAGGCAGTAAGTGCCGTAGTACCATACGCCGTTATAAACCAGACTACCGCAAGGGTAACGACCCTGGTAAGGGTGCGGGTCCCCCTTGGTCGTCCCCAGCGCCTTGATCTTCAGGTTCAACGGATCCTCCCCCACCATTAGCGCCTGTCCGGTCGTCGCATTGCGCCCCCCCGAACTCGACCTCATGCCGTCCGTCTGCCCGTCAGTCCACGGCGAGTACATGTTGCCGTTCGCCGCCCACGAAGGATACCACGTGTCCGCCACCCGATAGTCGCTGTGCACCCCCGTAAACAGTATCCCGACCAGTTCCTCGGACTGCTCGAACGGTATATCCTCAGGGGGCTCCGAAGGCCAGATAAACTGCCTCGATGGCGCCTGATACTTGACGATTCTCTCCTCGCCGGATGCTCCCCCTGGAAAAACCCCCACCGCCAACGACGCAACAAGCATCGTGCACGCCCCTGCAAAAACAGAGATTCGCATTCTTCGCTCCTTTAACGGACGCTCCCGGCCGGATAAGC
>CP070678.1:510110-526150 GCA_020352515.1 Phycisphaerales bacterium
CGGACGTTATGGGTTGTCATAACGAAGGACCCGCCGGCGCGCCTGAATTCGTTGAGGACGTCGGTAAAGTGGGAGGCGGCGTCCACATCGAGTCCGGTGAAGGGCTCATCGGCAAGCAGCACGGCGGGCGCGTGGACAAGCGCCCTCGATATGGCCAGGCGCTGTGTCATCCCACGGGAGAGGATGCCGGCCGCGTCGTAACGGTACGGCATCAGCCCGGAACGCTCCAGCAGCTCGTTTATGCGCGTCTCGGCCTGGCGGACTGCGTAGAGTGCGGCGAAGAACCGCAGGTTTTCCAGGACGGTAAGCTGAGGATAAACCATGCTGCTGTGAAATATGGCCCCCAGAGCAGCCTTTCCCTTCTCAGGCTGCTTTCTCAAATCGTATCCGCAAATCCGCACGCCGCCGTCACCGGGCGGCACAAGACCGGCTGCAATTCGGAGTAAGGTGCTCTTGCCGGCGGCGTTCGGCCCGCAAATACACAACCCGCGGCCGGCCGGCAACCGGAAGCTTATGCCGTTCAGCACAATATGGCCCGCAAACGACTTGGACAAACCGGCAACATCGATGAGCGGCGGACTCGACGGCTCTCGCATTTTCTCGGCCATAGTCATATCGGAATGTTTAACGCCGGCCGGCAGCAGATCATTTGCCGGTCACACTGGTATTGAGCTTGACTTTGTATTTCGATTCACACTTGGTCATGATATTCTCGGCGACAAAGACTGCATCGGCGCCCATCCTGCCCTCGAGGACGACCTCTCTGCCGCCGGCAAAGTTCTCCGGCGTACGGCCGGAGTATATGACCGCAACAGAGCTCTTCCGGCCGGCCAGCTTGAACGTAAGCTCCAAGTTCTCAGCATTCCTGACCACGCTGCCCTGCTCCACCATGCCGGCTAAACGCATCAGACGACCGTCATCGGGGCCGGAATTACCCGCGGCAGCACCGCCGGGCCGCTTTTCTAAGAACTCGTCCACCGAATAGTAGTAAACCAGCGAAGATGATAGCGCCTGAATCAGCAGGTAGGCCGAAGCCCCGCCAATCACGGCGACTGCTATAACCACTTTTGTAAGCTTTCTTTTGTCCATCAATGAGGTTCCAGGTTCGAAGAACACCGAGTCAACAATCTATGCGAAATCACGGGCAATTGCAACACGCCGGCCTGTGTGCGGGGGAAAATACATACATGGCTGCAGGGCTGCAGGGTGGGAGAGGGTTTTGCTTGACAGGGCGCGGGGGGCTTCGCATAATGAACTTCAAATCTCAGACCCCGAACGTGGAGCGAATCGATGCGTCTGGTTGTAAAACAGGACGGGCGGGTAGTGAGCGAGTTTAGGTCTTCCGAGGGGCCGATCTACATCGGCAGGCAGGCCCAAAGCCACGTCCTTCTTGCCGAAAGAGCCGTTTCGAGGCAACACGCGGTCATATTCACCGATTCCGCGGGCAAATGGATGTTGGAGGACCTTGACTCTGCAAACAAAACCTACCTTAACGACCAGGCTATACACAGGGCTCAAATCAAGGATGGCGACCGGCTGAGGATAGGCAGCTTCACAATCGAGATTCACGTTGAGCTTGAAGAGAAAACCGCCCGGCGGCCCAGCCCGGAAGACACGTTGACCACGGCACCCCGCAAGCCGCAGATCATAGTCAGAAGGCCCGGCGCCGCGCACAATCCCGATATAAGATTACCCGGCAGGAGGATGGAAGACTTTCTGGAGGCGACCGAGGCAATCTGCAGGGCCCAGGGCCCAGATGAAGTAATTGAAGCACTGCTCAAGACCGTATTGAAGCAGTTCGGAGCTTACCGGGCTTGGTGCGCACTGAGAAACCAGGCGACCGGTCCAATGACGTCTCATGCCGGCCGGCAGCGCGATGGCGGGAAAGTGGAGCTCGGCAATATCGAGCTGCGGGCGCAAATAAGCCATGCAGTGGACGAGAAGAGATTCCTCTTGCTGCCGCAAGTGCCGGCTCAGAGTGGCGGGCACAGGATACGCTCGGCGATGATAGCCCCGATCCTTGATCCGTCCGGCTGCTTTGGCGTGTCATACGTCGACAACAGCGAGGCCCAGGAGAGCTACGGACTGAGCGATCTGGACTACCTGATGCTGCTCTCAATCCACACTGCGGCAATTGTCGAGAATTTCTGACGGGCGACGGCAACGAGGCGTACCGCGACAGTCCGACAGAACCTACAGCATCGGCTCACCGGTCAATGAGATGCGGCTTACCCTGAAAGGAATCTCATTACTTTGAAATCCCTCATAGACCTCGAGAACGATTTTTCCGGAAGGCGGCATCTGGTCTACGGCAATTGTCAGCATCGACGCGGCGCCGATCGCTCTCTCGCTCAGAAGGCTCGCATTGAGACTGGCCCCGCCTTCCGCGAACAATTGAACCGATTTGACGCCTGCAAAAGCACGGTTCAGCTTTAGAGCCACCACGGTGGCGTTTTCGTGCCAGGGGTCGTCCTCGACCGATTCGACAAGGGCCCCCAGGTTCGAGCCTTTTGCCCCGGCCTCGAACTTCATCACACCAAGATCGACTTGTCTGGCAGACTGGCCGCTGAGGTATTCGAGTGTCCCCGAGACCTCATCCAGGCCCCGTGCATTCTCATCGGGCAGGGCCAGCTCGACCTCGAAAACGACCGTTCTCTTGTCTCTGGAGAGTCTGGCGAGCTTTATTCTTCGGTCCCAGTCGGCGGCGGGAAGGAGACTCTTGCCGCTGTCGGTGGAGGCCTTGGTTACTTCGCCGCCGGAGATGCGAACGGCGGGCTCGGGCAGGTCCATTATCAATGCCAGCGTATAGCCGGCGTTGCGCCCGAGGGGCACGATACCGGCCTGGTAGTCCGACTGCCTCACAAGCCGCACACCACCAATCCTGACCGGACCGCCCTGCCCAGTAACCGTAACCGGATCGACGGGTGAAACATCCGGGAAGAACTCCTCGGGCTCCTGCACAATAGTCGGCGAAACTTCGGTAACGTCAGGAGGCTGGTCATCGATCATGATCGTCGGCGGGCTTGTCATGTCCTCTTGAAAGTCTTCTGTGAAGGCCTTGACGGCCTCGGCAAGATGCTGCTTTGACAGAGCGGCATCCACGTACAGTCTGCCGTCAACAGCCTTGAGCGCAAAAGCGAGCCCTCCGGCGCCCGAGGCACCAACCTTGGGCGCTTCCTCAGGAGTCTCCGACCCCATAATATTAGCCACATCCATCAGATTAACCATACCGACATAGTCCGCCTGACCGGCCAGCGGCAGCAGGGCCAGCACGGCATCCAGCTCCGGACCCATCTGGCGCGGGTCGCCGGCCCCGATCTCCTTGATTATTTCAAGGAAAGCGGGAGAGCCCGCAGTAAACGTCTCCGCCATTTTCGAGCCCGGAACCGCTATGATTGCCGCTCCGAGTGTAAGCCGATCCCGCGTCGGGATTAGACTCATGGTCAGAGTCTGTATCGGATTTTCCTCGATTATATTCTCAAAATCAAAACCAAAAGCCCCGGTGTCGGAGGGAGTCTCGGTCTGGAGGGGGCTCATGCCCGGCACCATCATTTGTAGCATCGGGAGCTGTTCCTCGGCCGCCGCGCCGAAGGATGTCACCGCCTGCTTGACATTAAGGTACAGCCACACCGGGTCCTTGACGGCCAGGTCCGCCTCGCCCCGGTCCAGGATACTTGCCAGCCCGGGCGATCTGCCGGACGTGACGAGCTTAAGCGGCTCGGCGAGCTGCCGGGCATCCGCTCCGCCGGTGATCACCGCATAGTTGGCGGCCTGCGCGACGATCATCCCCGGCATCAGGTCGGTCTTGATTTGCGAGATACCCTGGGCGTCCGGCTGTCCGCAGGCGGGATTGCTGCTGATAAACTGCCCGTAGTTGGTCACCGGGATCATCAGGGCCCAGAACACTCCGGCCATAGGGTCATCCGGGTCCACCTGGGTGGGCGGCGCCGTAACAAAGAACACAAAAGAGCCGTTCATGTCCACCCCGCCCAGCTCGGGGTTGCCCAGCAATCCGGCCAACTGCATCCTGACCAACATGGACAGGCCCATCGGCATCGGTGATATGCCGGTGAGAAACCCGTCCAGCTCGCGCAAGGTGTACTCGAAGTTGTTTATCCTTAAACAAAATACACAGTAGGATGGCACCAAATCGAAGAGTCTTTGGTCGGCCTGCACTGTCGGCCTGAAGTTGTACGGGTCGACCCCCGGACCATCAGGCTGCCTCGGACCCGGTGCGCCCAGGGCGACCAGGCCCATTGAGAGCGTTGCCACACAAAATCCCGCCACAAACGCAATTCTCGATATTCTTGATGTAGTCACTTTCGGTACCCTCACTTGACTTGAGTAGACGTCCAAACCGTAATAATCAACCAGCCTAATGATACAATATTCCGGGGTCGATTGTCAATGGTAATGTGCAAAATCCTGGCTTGCACAGAGCCACAAAATGCCTCAGACCGCTCAAAAACACGACGATCGCCTAAAGCAGCCGTTTCGTAGTCGATCGGCCGGCCGGCGCCGGCTGCGCGAGCCGATAACTGGGATTAGGCCGATATACTCCCCGCAGACGCCCGCCGGTGATAGGCAGCCCCAGGCCTGCAAGAAAAGCCGGCAGGCAAAGTTCGTTTACCGCACGCTCTGTGGCCCGGGCCACTTGAACAAGAGCCGCCCGCCCGCCGCTGCCGGATAGTACCGACCCCCACGGAGAGAGGCGATTCACCTTCTCTTGTATTTTCCGACCAACTGCCCCTGGGCAAGGATATGGCCTTCCATGGCGCTGAGCAGGTCTCGCTTGCGCGCCTTGGAGCTCAACTCAATCTCCACATCGAGCGCATATATCTTGAAGAAGTACCTGTGCGTCCCGCCCGGAGGACAGGGGCCCCCGTAGCCGACACGCCCGAAGTCGGTAAGGCCCTGCCGGGCGCCGTTCGCCAGGGTATCGTCGGAGGGCACGTTCTCCGAAAGCTCCCGGGCCTCGGCAGGCAGATTGAACAGGACCCAGTGCACCCACGTGCCCATCGGCGCATCCGGATCGTCGCAGATAAGAGCGATGCTCCGGGCCTCTTCGGGCACGTTATCCCACTTCAGCGGCGGCGACACATCATCACCGTCGCACGTGTACTTGGACGGGATCATTCCGCCATCTTCAAAGGCCGAGCTGGTTAGTTTGATTTCCATAGTCTTGCCTCCCGCTGCCCCCGGAGCACGGCCGTTGCTGTCTCCGCAGGGGCATCATAATAGTAATCCGTACGGCTGCCACCGGCAACGTATCCGGCCTGGTTTTAGGTGATTATAGCGGAGTTGGCCCTGCAAGTCCAACGATCTGCCCCCGATGTTTACCACGCGCTTGAGCCATCAGGCGGAACAAACCCGGCCAATCACCGAAGCGAATCTTATTATGCGCTTTGAATTGTGAATTGTTTTGGCTATAATGCAGCAGTTCTGTCGAACCGTTGTCAGCCTATGGATGGGATATTTATGGTCGGGATCGTCAGCAAGCCGGATACTCAGCGAAAGCTCGAGATACTCAGCGCAGATTCCCAGTACGACCTGGCGTGCGCCTGCGGAACAGGCAGGGATGAGCATCGCAGACGCAGCAGCGAGGGCAGGTGGATTTATCCGGTGACGCTTGCGAGTGGGGGAAAGAGCGTTCTTCTCAAGACCCTGCTTTCCAATGTCTGCACGAGCGACTGCAAATACTGCCCCCTGCGCGAGCAGCAGGACATTCGCCGGTGCACCCTCGGCGTTGAGGAGGCCGCCAACGTGTTTCTCGATTACTACAGCAGGCGAAAGGTCCACGGCCTGTTCCTGAGCAGCGGCGTTATCGGCTCGCCGGACGCAACGATGGAAAGGCTCAATGGCGTCGCTAAGCTGCTCCGAAGAAAGCACAAGTTCAAGGGCTACATTCATTTGAAAGTCATTCCCGGCGCCGCAGATGCCGCAATAGAGGAGGCCGTTTCGCTTGCAAGCGCCGTGTCGCTGAACATCGAGACACCCGGCGAGTCCTACCTTCGCAAGCTCTCCTCCAGGAAAAGATACATCGAGGATATCATCGAGCCAATCAAGCTGATAAGCAGGCTCACCGGCCGAGGCTCACGATACGGGAGGGTCAAGCAGACGACGCAGTTTATGGTCGGGGCGGCGGGCGAGGCCGACAGGGAGATTGTGCGGTACATGTTCGGCCTTTACGACCGGTTGCGACTCCAGAGGGTGTATTTCAGTGCTTACCAGCGGGGTCTCGGCGACGGTGCCATAGCCGGTGAGAACGCCGCTCCCAACAATGCCGCCGACGTCTTCATGCGCGAGCACAGGCTCTACCAGGTCGATTTCCTGCTTCGCAAGTACGGCTTTGCCGAATCGGATATCCTTTTCGGGCCCAACGGCAACCTCTCGCTGACTGTGGACCCGAAGGAGACCTGGGCTCGGATGCACCCCGAAGCATATCCGGTCGAGATAAACCGGGCGTCGAGGCTGGAGCTTCTCAGGGTGCCGGGCTTGGGACCGGTAAGCGTAAAACGCATCCTGGAGAGGCGCAGGCGCGGGCGCCTGACTCGACTGGAAGACATAGGCAGAGCAGGAGCCCGGCTGGAAAAGGCCGCCAAATACCTTAGTTTTTGAGCTCGGCGATTCCAGACGACAGGCCCTGCGTTCGGAGAATATTTCGATGCTTGTCGGTTGTTGCCTGAGAGTCACCTTGTTAATCGGAGGCCGATAATGAAATCATTTGCCTGTTCGATGCTTGTCACTATACTCGTGTTCCCGTCGTCTCTTCCCGCCCGAGCCGCTCAAGCCGAAACCGCCGGCGACTACTGGGTCGAGGCCATGGCCGAAACGCACACTAAATTCACCGGTCGCAAAGGCACTTTCGCGCACTTCGGCGACTCCATCACGGTCACGCTCGCCTTCTGGACGCCGATGCTTTACTCGCGCAAAAACACCCCGCCTCAAATGGAGCGGGCGTATGAGCTGGTCAGCAGATATCTCGCCAAGGAGTGCTGGCGGGACTGGAAAGGCGGGCAGTTCGGCAACGATGGCGGCCGGACCATCCGCTGGGCTTATAACAACGTGGACGACTGGCTCAGGCGGCTCAACCCCGAAGCGGCCCTGATTATGTTCGGCACGAACGACCTGAACTCCGTCGGGCTCGAGGATTATGAGAAGCTAACCCGCGTGGTTGTCCGCAAGTGCCTGGACAACGGGACAATCGTCATACTGAGCACCATTCCGCCAAGGCACGGATTCGTAGAGAAGGCCGCCACCTACGCAGATGCCGTGCGGAAGATCGCGCGGGACATGAAGGTGCCGCTCATTGACTTCCACGCCGAGATACTGAATCGCCGGCCGGACGACTGGGACGGCGCAAGCGAGAAGTTCTCAAAGTACAGAGGCTACGACGTCCCCACGCTTTTGGCCCGCGACGGGGTCCATCCAAGCAATCCGGCCAAATGGCAGGACGACTATTCCGAGCAGGGTCTCAGGTGCTCCGGTTATGTGCTGCGCAACTATCTTGCCCTGGCCAAATACGCCGAGGTAATAGAGAAGCTCAATCTGGTCAGGCCTTCGCCCGCCAGGGTCACCGAGGTAAAGCCCGGGCCGCTCCCCGGAGCCGCTCTCAACGCACCAGCCGAGCCGTGGTTCCCTAAAGCGCCGCCACTGCCGCCGCCGACGGGGCCGACGGTCCGGGTCGCTGACGTGCGGGAATTGGTAAGTGCGCTCAGGAATGCCAAGCCGGGCCAGACCATACTCGTAGCGGATGGTCACTACATGATGCCTCATTATGTGGAGATACGAGCGGATGACGTTACGTTGCGAGGCGCTTCAGGCCAGCGGGAGCGCGTGATTATCGACGGGGCCCGGAGCCGCGACGGCGAGCTGGTCGGAGTCAGAAGGTGCTCCGGCATTACCATCGCCGACCTGACGATTCAAAACATCACCTACAACGGCTTCAAGATCAACTCCGAGACCAACGTGCAGAACCTGACGATACACAACTGCATCATCCACAACATCTGGCAGAGGGGCGTCAAGGGGGTCAAGGTTCCCTCTGAGAATCGCGAGGCGATCCGGCCGAGGAATTGCCGCATCCGTTACTGCCTGTTCTATAACGACCGGCCCAAGAGGCTCACCGACGATTCCCACGATATTGCCGGCGGCAACTACGTCGGCGGGATCGATATCATGTACGCCGCCGGCTGGACCATCAGCGACAACGTATTTGTCGGCATTCGCGGCAGGACCCGCGAGGGCCGAGGAGCGGTCTTTATATGGTTTGACTCGCAGGACTGTATCGTCGAGCGAAATATCATCATCGATTGCGACGCCGGCATCTGCTTCGGCAATGCCCACCGACCGGAGGGCACAATCCACCACTGCTCGGGCTGCATCGCCCGCAACAACTTCATCACGCGGGCCCCGGAGGGCGGAATCGTAACCGTCTATACCCGCAACTGCAAGATTCTCAACAACAGCATCTACGACCCGGACAGCCGTCTCGGCCGCCTGATTCGCCTGGTATTTGACAACGATGGCCTGCTTGTCGCAAATAACCTGCTCTGTGGACCGAAAATCCGGAATGAGTCCAAAAGCCGAATGACGTTTACCGGCAATCTCCGGAAGGATACCGCCGACTGGTTCGTCAATCCGTCGGCAGGCGATCTTCACCTGAGGCGGCAGGCTACAGAGGCCATCGATAAAGCCATCAGACTGCCCGACGTCACCGACGACATCGACCGCCAACTCCGAGACACAAAGCCGGATATCGGGGCTGATGAGCCGGCCCGCTAACTGCCGAAGCACAGATGATTGGCCTCAGGAGGCATGAAGCATGGACAAGAAGCTAACACGCGAGCTTTTCAGCCGACATCCCGAGAATCCAATACTCTCGGTGGATGATTGGCCTTATCCGGCAAACTCCGTTTTCAATGCGGCTGCGGCCATAGTCGACGGCAGAACGCTGTTGCTCGTTCGCGTGGAGGATTTCAGGGGCATCTCACACCTCACTGTCGCTTGCAGTGATGATGGCGTTCATGGATGGGATACTGACCCGGAGCCTACGTTGAGGCCCGACGCCGAGCACCATCCCGAAGAGATATGGGGTATCGAGGACCCTCGCATAACTCTGCTGGATGAGATGCAGAAATGGGCGGTGACATACACGAGTTTCTCCGAGGGCGGCCCTCTTGTTTCACTGGCCACAACCACGGACTTCCGCCACTACGAGCGTCTCGGACCGGTCATGCCGCCCGAGGACAAGGACGCCGCACTTTTCCCCGTCAGATTCGACGGCAGGTGGGCCATGCTGCATCGTCCCGTGGCCAAGTCGCCTTATATCTCGGCCGATATATGGCTCTCTTTCTCGCCGGACCTGAAACACTGGGGGGACCACCAGGAGGTAATCGGCGCCCGCCGGGGCGGCTGGTGGGACGCAAACAAGATAGGGCTTTCGGCGCCGCCGGTTAAGACCAAAGAAGGGTGGCTGGTCTTGTACCACGGGGTGCGAACAACCGCTTCAGGCAGCATCTACCGGCTGGGGCTGGCCATGCTCGACCTCGACGACCCAACGCACGTTGTCCACCGCGGCGAAGAGTGGATCTTCGGCCCGAAGGCACACTACGAACGCGAGGGTGACGTGGACGACGTCGTCTTTCCGTGTGGGTGGATATGTGCCGGTGACGAGGTCCGCATGTACTACGGCGCCGCCGATTCCTGCATAGCTCTTGCAACCGCCAGCCTGAGCGAGTTAGTAGATTTCGTCCGGGCCTCTCCGGAGGAACGACGCAGGACCTGGTAAACCCCCGGACGGGCACGCTTTAGGCCCCCATTGTGCTGCCGTTCGTCATCGTCGTTTTGCCGCTGGTCACGGGGCCACGCAATAGTGTTTTTTTTTTGAACAAGCCACCGATTTTCAAGGTTTTTTATGTTGCCCCCCTAAAGCCTGGATATATAATTCGCTCGCTGCATCGATGTAGGTTTTTGAATGCAGAGTGGGCTCTCCGCGACAATCTGTCTGCTGTAGCGCGACGCAGGGAAACAAGGGGAACATTAGCCTGCGAATTCAGAAACACAGCAATGCACAATGATGGAGGCAGAAATGGTTAGTCTTGTTCCCAAGAAGGTGTTTCTTACCAAGGGTGTGGGCAGGCACAGGTACCAGTTGAAGTCTTTCGAAGAAGCGCTTCGCAAGGCAGGCGTGGCCCAGCAGAATCTGGTCCAGGTGTCCTCCATTCTGCCACCGAAGTGTAAGATCATAAGCCGGGAAAATGGGCTCAATCAGTTGACTCCCGGCCAGGTATGCTACTGTGTCATGGCCAGGGCCGACACGGATGAGCACGGAAGACTCGTCGCCTCCTCCGTGGGGATAGCCGTACCGAAAGACAGGAACAAGTGGGGATACCTCAGTGAGGTTCACGGATACGGCATGAATCGGCAGGAGGCCGCGGATATGGCCGAGGACCTCGCTGCCGGGATGCTCGGCACCACTCTGGGGCTGGAAGTGGACCCAAACAAGGCCTGGTCCGAAAAAGAGCAGGTGTACAAATCCAGCGGGCTCATAATCAGGACCTCGAACATCACCCAGGCCTCACGAGGTCAGAAAGATGTCTGGACGACAACGGTGGCGGTAGCGATGTTCCTCTTGGAATAGACCGGCCCGCGATACGCAACTGTACAGTAAGCATCTTTTTGGGTAGCCCTGCGGCATAATAATCGATTTTTGCATTTAGGTGCATTTCATAATGGCAAAAACAGTGAATTTCGGATACCTACCGAAAGAATACTCCAATCTGAATGACGCGCGGATAGTAATAATCCCCGTTCCCTACGATCAGACAAGCACCTGGGTAAAGGGCGCTGACGGCGGGCCTGCGGCCGTAATCGAGGCTTCTACCAACATGGAGCTCTACGATATAGAAACCGGCGCCGAAGTCTACCTCAAAGGCATATTTACCGAAAACGCCCTCGACGCCCAGGTCTATCCGGACGAGATGGTCGAGGCCGTCAGGACGAAGGTTCTGGGGCATATAGAAAAAGGCAAGTTTACCGTTGTCATCGGAGGAGAGCACTCGGTCAGCATCGGCGCAATAAGGGCCCACGCTGAGACCAATCCCGACATCACCGTCCTGCAGCTCGACGCCCATTCCGACTTGAGAGATGAATACAACGGCTCAAAGTACAACCATGCCTGTGTGATGGCCAGGGTCAAGGAGCTCTGCCCGATCGTACAGGTCGGAATAAGAAGCATGGATTCGACCGAGAAGGACTCCATGGACACCGACATGGTCTTTTTTGCAAAGGACATCCACGACCGCACCGACTGGTACGGCCAGGTGGTTGAAAAGCTGTCCGACAGAGTCTATATTACCATTGATTTGGATGTCTTCGACCCTTCGGTAATGCCGTCCACCGGCACCCCTGAGCCCGGCGGGCTCCTCTGGTACGACGTGCTCGCGCTGCTCAGGCTTGTTTTCGAGAAAAGAGAGGTGGTCGGTTTTGACATCGCCGAGCTTTGCCCGGACAGCAAGAACAGGGCCCCCGATTTTCTGGCCGCCAAGCTCATATACAAGTTGCTCAGCTATAGATTCAAAGACTAAGGAGTTTTCTCACGAAGGTGTCGGATGCAGGAGACGCTGATGTTGTGACCGCCGCCGGCGCATTGGTCGATAAGCACATCGGGCAGATCGCCGGTTCAGTAGCGTGCATTTCGGACCCGAGTGGGTGTCTACGCCAGAGCCGGAGTATCGTGACTTCGATTGGAGGTCATCTCGGGCGCAAAAGTCGCAAAGACACGGTTCGGCGAGAGTGGACCAGAATCATCGAACAGCTATGGGCGGGGGGATGTGAGGACTGCTAAAAATGGGCGTCAGAGGAGTGGTTGTTAGAATAGTGACTGTGTCGGCCTGTTGCCTGTCTTTGTTTGGTTGTAAAGACCGGGCCGGCGAGAAGGCGAAGGCCGAAGCGGCCGAAGCAAGAATAGCCCTGTCCAAAGTCCGGGCCGAGTTGAACAGGGCAAACGGCCGAATAGCCGAACTTAACGAAGAATTGCAGGCCGTTGCCCAGAGCCGCGACGAGCTGGACCTCCAGGTGGGTCAACTCATTGAGCAGCGGGACAAGGCCCTGACACTGGCTCAGAACTCCAAAGCGGTGACCGAAAAGCTCATGGCGCATTCGAGCGAGCAATCCCGCAGCACCGCCGACTTCGAGGCACAAATCCGACAACTGAACATCACAATCGAGCAGCACAAAACCACAATCGCTCAGCAACAGGCCTATATTGAAGAGCTGCAGAAGGTCATTTTGGAATTCCAGCCCGGCGAGCAACCCCAACAACAGGACGATGGAGCAGAGCCAATGGAACCGCAGCCCGCAGAGCCCGAAGAACCGGAAGAACCCGAAGAGCCTGCGGAAGAGTGACAGCATAAGTGGACCGGGCTTTGTCCCGCGCACGCCCCCGGCAGAGAGGCTCCCGCCCGCGTGCACACAGTGCTTCCGCACTTAGCCCGGCGGCATCCGTACTGTACTGACGAGCCGGGACCGGTCTGGCTTTAGGCAGCAGCAAGCGCAATAACGCAACCTTTGGGGACCCGGCCTTTCCTCTTGCCCCGGCTTTGCCTGTGCGGCAGAAAAAAATCTGTTTGGTCCTTGAACGTCTGCGGCCCGTGCCGGTATTATTGAAACGGCCGGGAGGTTGGTGAGAAGAACGGCGTGCGAAGCACGTGCGTATGTACTGGCATGGCTTGTGGCTGGATTGTAGGCAATCAAAGGAGGTCGTGCGATGGGTATCCTGGCTAATTGGCAGGCATGGTGTTGGTTGGCGGCTTATGTTATCGGCGCCCTGGTTGTCGCATTGGTGGTCCATTATCTGCTGTTCAAGATACTGACGCGTATTTCGAAGAAGACAGAGACCGGACTGGACGAATCCCTGGCCACGCACTTCCGTGAGCCAGCACGCTGGATTATGATTTTTGTCGCGCTTCGTCTGGTCATGCCTCTGTTTGTAACCGAGTTGGCCGAAGAGTCGCCGGGACTTATTGAGCTGTTCCAGCACCTCTTTGGGCTGGTTGTCATCTTCCTCGTCTCCTGGCTGTTGATAAGAAGCACTTACGTACTGAGCGACTTCGTCATAAGGCGCTTTGACGTCGGTGAGAAAGACAATCTGAGGGCCCGCAAGATCCATACGCAACTCAATGTGCTCAGGAGAATCGTAATATTTGTTGTTATCGTAATCGCCTTCGGGACGATGCTCATGACCTTCGAGAGGGTCCGTCAGCTCGGAACCAGCATTCTGGCTTCGGCCGGTATTGCCGGCATAGTTGTCGGCCTGGCCGCGCAGAAAACGATAGGGACGTTTATCGCCGGTCTCCAAATCGCCTTCACCCAGCCCGTTCGCGTGGACGACGTCGTAATCGTGGAGGGCGAATGGGGGCGCATCGAAGAGATTACCCTTACCTATGTAATCGTGAAGATTTGGGACCTCCGACGTCTGGTCGTTCCAATAACGTATTTTATCGAGAAGCCCTTTCAGAACTGGACCCGCGTCACGGCCGACCTGCTGGGAACCGTCTTCCTCTACGTTGACTACACCGTCCCGGTGGATGCCGTAAGGGAGCAGCTCCAGAAGATCCTGAGAGAATCGAAGAGCTGGGACGGCAAGGTCTGCGGCCTTCAGGTCACCAACACGACCGATCGCACGGTCGAATTGAGGGCCCTTATGAGCGCCGCCGACGCCTCGGCCGCGTGGAACCTGCGATGTGAAGTCCGCGAGAAACTGATTGCGTTTGTTCGAGAGAAATATCCGGACGCCCTGCCTAAGGTTCGTGCCGAGCTGGAGAAGTCCGGGTGATTGTAACACACGGTGGCAAAGGGTGACGCAAAAATCGTACGAACCAAAGAGCCGGAGATTATCGGCGCAGAGGACAAATGCACAATGAAAAAGCTGAAGATTATTACCATAGTTGTTATCTCTATTCTTGCGCTGGTAGTCTTCCTGCAGAATACGGACTCGGTTGAGACGCAGCTGCTTTTCATGACGGTCACCATGTCGAGGGCCCTGCTGCTGATATTGACATTCATTCTCGGTTTCGCTGCGGGGATCATTACCACGAGCTACGTCTTGAGAAAATCGCCAAAGGACGGCAAGACCCGAAGAGGGTGAGGGAGATAACCGGACCAATTGTCGCGGGAGTAAAGAGACAGTATTTGCCATGCGAGCCCGCCCGCGCCAAGAAGTCGGCGGAACAAGACTTTCGGCGCGTGGAGATTTGCGTTCTGCGTGTGGTTGCATAGTCAATATGCGTCCGCAATGCTCCGGAGGACAGAAATGAAGACACGCAAACCGAGACTCATCAAGAAGCACTCCAAGACGGCCGGCCTTCCACCAGGAACACTCGTCTATGTCGGAGAGAAGGAAGGCCAGCCGGTCCGCATTACCTATATGGACTACGACGAGAAGAGCTTCCAGGAGAAGCAGGTCTCCGCCGTCGAGGAGTGCTTTCCCTTCAAGACGACTCCCACAGTAACGTGGATAAATGTCGATGGTATCCACAACGTGAAGCTCGTCGAGACCCTTGGCACAGAATACGACCTGCATCCCCTTGTACTCGAGGATATTCTCAACACCGGCCAGCGACCCAAGTTCGAGGAGCTTGAGAATTACATCTTCATCGTGCTCAAGATGCTCAGCTACAGCGACGAGAAACAGGCCGTCGAGGCTGAGCAGGTCAGCCTTGTGCTCGGCCGTACTTTCGTGATCTCTTTTCAGGAGCGGTTGGGCGACGTCTTCGAACAGGTGAGGGAGAGAATCAGGAATGCTAAGGGCAAGATCCGCAAGATGGGCCCGGACTACCTGTGCTACGCCCTGATGGACGCGGTTGTGGACAACTACTTCGCGATCCTCGAGAAGCTGGCGGAGAGAATCGAGTCTATGGAGGAAGAGCTTGTGGCCGAGCCGGATGAGCACACGCTGGCCAAGATACACTCTATGAAGCGGGAAATGATAACGCTGAGAAAATCCATCTGGCCGCTGCGGGAGCTGGTCAGCGCGATGGACAGGAGCGAATCTAAGTTGATAAAGGAGGGCACGGGCGTTTATCTGCGTGATGTTTACGACCATACGATACAGATAATAGATACGGTCGAATCTTTCCGGGACATGGTGTCGGGGATGCTGGATATATATCTGTCCAGCATCAGCAACAAGATGAACGCGGTGATGAAGGTTCTGACGATTATCGCGACTATTTTCATACCGCTGACGTTTCTGGCGGGGATTTACGGGATGAATTTCAAATACATGCCCGAAATCGACTGGCCGTGGAGTTACGTGGTTTTCTGGGTCGTCATCATAATAGTTACGCTGCTCATGGTGTCGTATTTCCGTCGAAAGAAATGGCTGTAAGGGCGATGCGGCGACCCCGGAGAAGTCCTTGTTTCGGGGTTGCCAGCGGAATCTGACCGAGTTGGGAGTCTGGGTGAAGACTGGGAGGGGCGAGGGCGGCAATGTGGGCAAGTTAAGAGCGGGGGCGTGCGGGAAGCTGGGTAAACAGGAATCAATTTCGAATTGGGTTCGTTTGGGTTCGTTCGGTTTTGGCTCTGGGGGGTTTGGGGGGCGTAAAGTGTTGTGGGGTAAGGGGTTACAAGCATTTTGTGGTGGTTTTCGCGATTGGGTTCGTTTGGGTTCGTTTTTTTTCGGACGTTGAGGGCTGATCTGTCGTAAGGTGTTGTGGTGTAAGGGGTTACACACATTTTTAGGTGATTTTGGGATTGGCTTTGAATTGGGTTCGTTTGGGTTCGTTTTTGTACCCCTGCGGGGGCATTGAGGTGCGTAAGTCTTTGCGGGGCAAGGGGTTGCGGGGATTTCGGGCGATTTGCGAATTGGGTTCGTTTTGCAAAAAAGGCGAATTTGTAGAGGTGGCTCGACATGTGTAGAGCTGCCAGGCGGGGAAATAGGCAATTTGGGGGATTTGGGGAAGATGGCATATCTAAGATCTCAGATTTGACGCTACACTTCGACCGGGCCGAGTGCGTGCTTGAGAAGTAGCCAAGGA
>CP070678.1:526250-530075 GCA_020352515.1 Phycisphaerales bacterium
CGGCGTCAACTGTGCTTCTTCCCTCAACCTCCTGTGAAGGACAGGCAACATTGACAACGACTGCCGCCAACCCGTCCGACTCATTCCAGAAAAACAACGTGTCTACGTCGTGGTCCTCGTATCCTTCGATATTTTGGAATTGCGGAACGTTGGTCTTGCCGTACATCTGAGCGTGGCCGTCAACGTAAACGGCCCGGCGGTTGTACGCCACTACCGCATGGCCAAGTCCCCATGTGACGCTTGCCGGACTTCGTTTGTTCCACGCGCGGGCTACAGCGTCGGCTACTCGATCAGCGAGGAACGATCTGTACTGCCGGACCTGTATTACACCTTCTTTGGGTATTGGATATTTGTCGGCCAGCAGGACGGGAGCCGTGTGCGTATGGGTACCGTTGAGAAAAAGCTTGGCGGTATCCAGATCAGGTAACCGTTTGCGGACGGCCTTGCGGACAAGCTCGAGAACGTCCGTAGGGATGTAGAGCAAGTCGCATGAGACCATGATTGCCAGATCGCCAGGCGCATCTTTCCGGCTCGACTCCAGCGCGATCACATTTGCCGTGATCGGCGTTTCGACCTTCTTGGCGATTCGCAGATGAAACTGGCCCGAGACGGCTACCGGTTCGGTGGGAGTGATGTCGGCCATAGCCGTTCCAACCAGCAGTTTATCTGCCTCTGCGCCTGTTATCGGTAAAAGACTACTAACAATGAATACAGCTGTCATAAGGGAATTCTTCATATTTGTATCGGCCTTGAATTAGTTGTTCGTTTCATCAGTTCGTTCACCTTTTCCTCATCAACTTCGATGCCGAGACCAGGGCCTTCGGGAACTTTGACCGAGCCTTTGGTGATAGTCAGGGGTTTCTCGAGGACGTCTGCTGTAAGGAACTGCGGGCCGTTAAGAGCTGCGGGCTTGGTCAGGCCGAACGCGCCGTACAATCCCAGTGCGGCCGCCATCGAGATATCCGGATCCGTCAAGCCGCTGCCGAGCCACACGAGGCCGGCGTCGAGGATTATCTCAATCTGCCGTTTGGCCGGCGCAAGGCCGCCGCAGCGGCAAGGTTTCATCGCCAGCCCGTCCAACATTTCCAGGCGAATGAACTCGGTCAGCTCGACCGGAGAGACTACTCCCTCGTCCATCAGTATCGGCAGCGCCCCCTGTTTCTTCAGGGCCCGGTATCCGCTGATACGATTGGGCCGCAGCGGTGCTTCGAGCACGTCGACGCCTGCCTCGTCGAGTTTCGGCGCCGCTTCAAGAGCTGTTGCCGGGTCGTATCCTCCGTTTGCATCGGCCCATAGAAATCCCTCCGGCGCGCGTTGCCGAACCAGTCTGGCCAGCTCAACGTCGAATTTCGGATCCGGCGCGACTTTGATGTTAAAGTTCGAGTAGCCGCATTCATAACCGGTGTCAATAACCGTCTCAGCCTCGTCAAGCGTGCGGGCGTTTACCGTCCAGCTCAGTTTCACTTCTCCGCCGGCCGGGCGATTCCACATCTGCGGCAGCGACTGGCCTCTAATCCTGCCGGCCAGATCGTGCAGAGCCATATCCAGCCCGGAGCGAGCTATCGGCATCGCCGTGGAAAAGCCGGGCGCCGGGGCGCGGTCCATCGCCCGGTGGGCGCCGTCAATATCCAGCGGATCATGGCCTATCAAGGCCGGCGCTAGATAATCGGCCATCACAGTTGTATCTGTTTCAAGGGTCTCGTAACTCCACAACGGCGAAGGTATACTCTGGCCCCAGCCTACCGCGCCTTGGTCAGCGGTGATTTTCACAATGACCGCGCCGCGACCGTACGAGCCGCGTGGACCTGTGAAGAACTTGAAGTACCCCTTGGTCGGATACCGCACCGGGAACAGTTCGATACGCTCGATCTTCGTCCGCGCCGGTTTTGCGTAGGCCACCGCGGTGATAAATCCCAATGTCGCTGTTGCCGAGGTCCGCAAAAACTGACGACGGCCAAGCGGCCTCAGATCGCCGCACACGACGAAGACGGATTTTTGCCTACTGTCCATACATTCACTCCCTGTATATGGCCTCACATTATTATAGTTGAGCAGGGGGGGCACTGCCAATAATATACTGCTTGGGCTACTTGCATGCACTATACTCTGTTAGGGAGCCGTCTATGACCTCCAAAGAGCGCGTACATTTGGCACTCCAGAGGAAGCCAACCGACCGGGTTCCGGTCTTCATTTGGCATCACCCCCAAACCACCCAGCGGCTGGGAAAGCTGTTGGAGATTCCCACCGAATGTGTGCCTATAGCGATGGGCGATGATATCCGCCAGGCGTGGGTGAGTAATAACCATCCGATGGAGGGGATTGTGCACGAGCATGACGGCGAATCTCACGTGGATGACTGGGGCATAGAATGGACGCGCACAGACGGTTTCAACCAGATATCCCGGTATCCTTTGGCCGATGCCGACGAACAGCAGCTCCTCGAATACAGGTATCCTTTTGATCGCATCGGGCCGCTCGTTGATCTTATGGGGCGGGTGATGGAGTTCAAACATGAGTATTTTATAGGCTGCGACGTTTCGCCCTGCGTCTTCGAAATGTACTGGCGCCTGCGCGGCATGGAGAGGACGCTGTTGGAGATCACGCTCGATCCTGAGTTGACGCAGGATATGCTTCGACGAACGACGGAGTTCTCAGTCGCCATCTCAGAGGCGGCTTGCGAGCGGTTCGAGCTGGACTGGCTTTGGCTCGGCGACGATGCCGCCGGTCAGCAATCCATGTTGATGAGTCCCGATACTTGGCGACAAATGGTCAAGCCTCTACTGAAAGAGAACGCCGACGTCGGCAAGAAACATGGTCTCTACGTAGCGTTGCATTCCTGCGGCGCTATCCGGCCGATCATACCGGACCTGATCGAGATCGGCGTGGATGTTCTGAATCCGATTCAATGCAACTGTCCGGGTATGAATCCTCTGGAGTTGAAAAAGGAGTTCGGCAGAGATCTCGCCTTCATGGGCGGAGTTGACACCCAGGGCGTACTGCCCAACGGCACGGCCGACCAGGTGCGCAAAGCCACCGCTGAATTGCTCGAAGGGATGACCGCCGACGGGGGAGGTTACATTCTTGCCGCCTCCCACACCGTGCCTCCTGAGACTCCGGAGGACAACATCTTCGCCATGTATGGCGAGGCGGGCATCAGCAGGCAAGAGATCTTTGACAAAGCTGCTCAGATTCGCAAGTCTTTGCGTTTATCCTGAGTATAGCCGAATGAGTCCTCGCAATGACGAAGGTCGCATTCTTGCGTCATTGCGCGGCATTCTCAACCGTCGCTGCGGGAGTTCTACAAAAACTCCTTCGACGATGTGGGCGCGTACCATGTGTTGATAGCAGCTTCAAGCTCGACGCGACTCCTGGCTTCAATCATTGACAGAAGGGCCGGTTTGCGATTGACACCGATCCGGAGTTTCATCAGCACCGGACATGTAACCGCATCCCGAACCGCCTTGAGAATATCGATAGCGCTGTCGGGTTTATTGAGCAGTGCTCCACCGTGACCTCGCCGCAAAACTTTTTGGGCTCGGACATGCGAAGTTCAGGTCGATAACGTCGTATACACATGGTTGCTTCGTGTTTACGCTCAATCCGCACTAAGACGCTTGGTCAGGCAGACCACCTGTCCGCCCGTAAGGGTGACAACGCATTCATTGCCGGTGAGTGCTAATCCCCACCTCACCGGCGGCGCAGGCAACGGTACGCTCCACAGCGACTGGCCGTCTGCCGAGACGCCTTCGACGCTGTCCTGGTGGAGGGCTACAAGACCGTCGGAGCCGACGGCCAGACCGCGCACGTCCGCCGTGTCACCTGCCC
>CP070678.1:530175-535805 GCA_020352515.1 Phycisphaerales bacterium
GAAAACCGACTTTCTGCCCTAAGGTCTGTGAAATATGTTCCCATTTGTGCCCAACGTCGCCGACAGCTAACAGATACTATCAAAGCTCCGAAACAACCCTTCTCCTCGGCAGGTCGGTTTGAGGTATGAAAAATGGCACAATTATGATGACGGTTTGAATTATAATAGTAAGTATTTCAAACCTGCCTGCATCTACTAAAGTTATCCTAACAGAACGAAATGCGTCTGTCAATTGAATTTCGTCATTTTTTTTTAGATTCTTGAAAAATTCTGACATCCGCTTAGAATGCGTGTTTTTGAAAGGGGACCGCAGAAATGCCTGCTGACAGGGCCTATGAAGAGACCAAGGAGCTGCTCAAGCGCTATAATCAGGACCACCTGCTGACCTTCTGGGATCGGCTGGACCCGCAGCAACAGGAGAATCTGCTCACCCAAATCGGCCGGTTGGACCTGGAGGTCATACATGGCGGGGCGGAAAACAACCTCCGGAAACCCGCCGACAAGCAGAAATCCGGCGGGCAGAGTTCGAAAGAGCCGATCCAGGAAGAACTGGATCCGGACGCACTGACCCCGGCACCCTACTACGCCGCTCACCCGGTCGGCCCAGAGCAGGAGGACAAGTACCAAGAGGCCGTCAAAACCGGCGCCAAACTCATATCCGAGGGCAAGGTGGCCGCCCTTGTTGTTGCCGGCGGACAGGGCACCAGGCTCCGATTCGACGACCCCAAGGGCAACTTCCCAATTAGCCCCGTCAAGGGCAAGACCTTCTTCCGGATTTTCGCCGAGACCATCGCCGCCGTCTCGCGCAAGTTTGACGCAGTCTGCCCCTGGTATGTAATGACCAGCCCTCTGAATCACGACCGAACCGCCGAAATCTTCCGCCAGAACGGGTTTTACGGGCTGAAAGAGGCTGATGTCTTCATCTTTGAGCAGGGCACGCTGCCCAGTCTGGACCCGGAGGGGAGAATTCAACTTGCCGCCATGGACAAGATCGTCTGTTCGCCCGACGGCCACGGCGGGACCTTCAAGGCGCTTGCCGAAAGCGGGGCTCTGGAGGATATCAAGAGCCGCGGCGTGGAGTACATCAGCTACTGGCAGGTCGACAACCCCCTCGTTAAGCTGTTCGACCCCCTTTTCATCGGGCTCCATGTCCTCGACCGGGCCCAAATGTCCTCCAAGGCCGTCATCAAAAGCGGGCCGTTCGAGAAGGTCGGCAACTTCTGCCTGCTCAACGAAAAGCTCAACGTCATCGAATACAGCGAGTTCAACGAAATGCTCGACAATCAGGCGCCCCCCGGCCCCGACGGAGAAAAGCCCAAGCTTGCAGAGAGGATGAATCCTGATGGCTCGCTGGTCTTCCGGCTCGGCAGCATCGCCATTCATATTATCAGCACAGACTTTGTCGGGCAGCTCAACGCCGCCGAACCATTGCCCCTGCACAGGGCCCGAAAGAAGATATCCTGCATCGACCTCGCCGGCGATTCCTCCGAGCCATCCGAGCGCGACGGCATAAAGCTCGAGCGGTTCATTTTCGATGCCCTGCCTCGGGCCGCCAATTCGGTCATACTCGAGACCATTCGTGAGCAGGAATTCGCTCCCACCAAAAACGCCACCGGTGTCGATAGCGTCCAGACGACGAAGCGTATGATCACCGCCCGCGCCGCCGATTGGCTCGAAGCAGCAGGAGTAAATATCCCGAAAGAGTCGGTTGCCGATTGCCTGCTCGAGATCGCCCCCGCGTTCGCCCTGGAAAAGGACGACGTCGGGCGCAATGTCACCCGAATCCCTCGGATCAAGCCGGGCGATGAACTCTATCTGGCCTGAGCGATGGATTCTATCCTTGCGGCCTTGCAGGCCTTTTGTTCTGCCGGTTATTTCGTGTAGAACCTGTGCACTGTCACCGTCTCGTACTTTTCGCCCGGCCTGAGAACCACCGATGGGAATTGCGGCCTGTTCGGCGAATCCGGGAGATGCTGCGTCTCGAGGCAGAAAGCATAGTGTTTGTTGTAAACCTTGCCCTTGCCCTTGTTTGAGCCGTCCAGGAAGTTGCCTGTATAGAACTGTACGCCCGGCTGGTCCGTGTGTATCTCCATAACCCGCCCGCTGCCGCGCTCGTACACCGTCGCCGCCAAGGCCATCGTGCCCCCGCCGGAATTCAGGACGAAATTGTGGTCGTACCCTCCGATATCGACTTGCTGTATCCGCGAGCCGATCTCCATGGCCTTAGTGAAATCCATCGGCGTGCCCTTGACGCTCCTCAGCTCACCCGTTGGAATCAGCCCCTCGTCCACCGGCGTGTACCTGTCGGCGGCCAGCATCAGTTCGTGCCCCAAGATGTCCCCTTCGCCCTGACCGGCCAGGTTCCAGTACGTATGGTTCGTCAGGTTCAGAACGGTCGCTTTGTCCGTCGTGGCCTCGTAGCTTATCCTCAACTCGTCCTCGTTCGTCAGCAGGTACGTGACAATGCACGCCAGATTCCCCGGATAGCCCTCCTCGCCGTCCTTGCTGACGTATCCCAGCCTCAGCCCGACGCCTTGGCCGTTCTCGAATCCCCCGGCTTCCCAGACGACCTTGTCGAATCCCTTGATGCCGCCGTGCAGGTGGTTCGGCCCATTGTTAACCGCCAGCTTATATTCGACCCCGTCCAGGGTGAACTTGCCCTTGCCGATACGATTGCCGTACCGCCCGATGGTCGCTCCGAAGTAAGGATGGCCTTTGAGATACTCCTCGAGCGTATCGAAGCCCAGAGTTATATCGGCCAGCTTCCCCTGCCTGTCCGGCGTCTCAAAAGAAACCAGAATTCCGCCGTAGGTCATAATCCTCGCCCGAAGACCGTTCTTGTTCGTCAGCGTGTACAGCTCCACCGCCTGGCCGTCCGCCTGCCCGAATGGCTCTTTCGTTACGCTCATTTTGCCTTTCTCCTTCGCCTGGAATTTGCATCGTTCACAGCACCCGGCCAAAACAACAGCCGCCACTACGGCCAGCGCCGCCAGCCAAACCTTTACCGAGCTTCCTGTTCTCATTTCAGCACTCCTCGCTGTAAATATTAATGCCCGTAATCCTTGCAAACCGCCCCGAAATATAACGGCACGCAAACAACCTGTCAAAGACTTTGTCGCCATCCGGCCGGGCAATAACCTGCAATTGGAACCTTCCGTTGACCTCTCGGCCGAACAAAACACCAAAGGCTACAACGACCCCAGGCAGTATGCCGCCGATATTGAAGGACGCGGCGCATGGCCGCAGGCGTTCCGTCCGGCTCACACGACCCCGCCTTGGCCAAGTTTAGGTTACCTGATACAAGCGCCCGGACAAGTGCTGTGAAAGAGCCGTTAGCCGCCGCATTCGGCCGTCACGCCCAAAGAAAACGCTTGTTAAGTGCGGGGCGGCGGCTATAATGAGGCCGGCTACTGAGCCCCGAAAACGCTTGGACCGGGAGCATACCACAGTTACCGGAACAGACGCAACATCTCAGTCTAATACGAGCAAACAGGAGGATACTCGCAATGAGCGAAACCAGCAGAAAAAGCACTTCGCGCCGTGATTTCCTGAAGCAGACCGGCCGTATCGCCGCAGCCTCGACTCTTGCGGCGGCAATCGCACCGCGAATCTACGCCGGCCAGAATAATACTATCAAGGTGGCCCTGATCGGCTGTGGTGGCCGGGGAACCGGCGCCGCGTCGCAGGCACTGTCGGTTAAGAACGGCCCGATCAAGCTCGTCGCCATGGCCGACGTCTTCCAGAGCCGCCTGGGCCGTAGTTACAAGAACCTGGAGAGAGGCCGCCGCGATAAGGTGGATGTCCCCGAAGACCGTCGATTCATTGGATTCGACGCCTACAAGAAGGCGATGGACTGCCTTGACCCCGGTGATGTGGCCATATTTGCCACTCCCCCGGCGTTTCGCTGGGTCCATTTCACCTACGCCATCAAAAAGGGCCTCAACGTCTTCATGGAAAAACCCGTAACAGTGGACGGTCCGACCACACGCAGGATGCTCGAACTCGCCGAGCAGTCCGTCAACAAGAACCTCAAGGTGGGCGTTGGCCTTATGATCCGCCACTGCAAGGGCCGCCAACAACTCCTCGAACGCATCAAATCCGGCGAGATTGGCGATATTATCGCGATGCGGGCCTACAGGATGGGAGGCCGCTCCGCAACCACCGGCCCCAAGCCCGGCAACATGAGCGAGCTGCTCTACCAGATTCAGCGCTTCCACAGCTTCCTCTGGGCCAGCGGTGGAATGTACAGCGATTACTACATCCACCAGATTGACGAGTGCTCCTGGATGAAGGGCGCCTGGCCGGTCGAGGCCCACGCAACCGGCGGTCGTCACTATCGCGGAGATGCTGTCGATCAGAATTTCGACAACTACTCCGTTGAATACACCTATCCGGACGGGACCAGGCTGTTCTACTACGGTCGCAACATCAGCGGCTGCAAAGGCGGTTTCGCCAGCTACGCCCACGGAACGAAAGGCTCGGCCGTAATCTCCAGCAGAGGCCACCACCCCGGCAAGGTGCGCACATACAGAGACCAGAACATGGACGGCGCAAACCTCATTTGGAGATTCCCCCAGCCCGAGCCCAGTCCCTATCAGCTCGAATGGGACGACCTTATCGACGCCATCCGCAACGACAGGCCTTACAACGAAGTCAAGCGAGGCGCCGAAGCCAGTCTCGTCAGCTCAATGGGACGTATGGCTGCCCACACCGGCCAGATAGTCACATTCGAGCAGGTCCTGAAATGCAAGCACGAGTTCGCCCCCGACGCCGACAAATTCACGGCGGATTCACCCGCGCCTCTGCTCGCCAAAGCCGACGGCAGCTATGCCGTGCCCCAGCCCGGCATCCTCAAGGATCGCGAATACTAACGGTAGGTCGGACGACTGTGGGCGGCAAAGTCGGGCCGGCTTGCTGCTTGGTGTGCCAGGGAACCTCCATGACCGAGACGTTGAACTCGCTGAAGGTCGAGGCCCGGCCGGACGCAATTAGCCACAGGGCAGAGACCTGTGAATACAAATTTGATTGGAAACAATAGCTGACATGATTAGGAGCTTATGTATGACGTTGTACGAACGTTGGTTTAACAGGGTCACTGCACAATGTGGCTTGAGACTTAAACAATTGGTCAAATATGCGGCGTTTCTGGCGGTCTTGGCCGTCACACTTCGGTCCGCACTTGCACCCGGTCGCGCCCGCGGGCTCGCGCGTGAATATACACAAACGGTTACGAGCGAGACGGGGGAGAAAATCTCCTTCAAAATGGTGCTCATCAAGGGCGGAGAATTTGTCATGGGCAGCCCGCGGAATGAGCCCAATCGCGCCGACCACGAGGGACCGCAGCACCGCGTGCGTATCGACCCATTCTACCTCTGCACGACCGAGACCACTCTCCAGCTCTTCCTGGCCTATTATCAGGAGACGGTTAGCGCCGAGAAGGAATTCATTGAAACCGATACCGCCGAAGAGGAGCCTCAAGCGGACGGCGTGCAGGTGGACGCCTTCACCGGACCGACACCCGTTTACGGCGACCTTACGATGGGCTACGAGGCCACGCATCCCGCCATGGGAGCAACCTGGCACAACGCCATGACTTTCTGCCGCTGGCTCTCGAAGAAGACCGGCAGGAA
>CP070678.1:535905-538808 GCA_020352515.1 Phycisphaerales bacterium
CTGTGTCGAATCCCCACAGAGGGCGGAGAAATCGAGAAACTTGGATTAGAAATGCTCGAGATCAGCAGTCTTAGTGTTCATCCCGACGACCGACATATTCTGGTCTCTGGCCGTAAATCGGACGCGGAAAAAGAAGTCTGGGTGATGGAGAACTTTCTACCGATACCGGAGAAGCCATCGGAAATGGTCGTTCGTCGGATCTGGGCTGACTCGGCGGATCCGTATTTCATGGGTGCCCCTTCCCCCGACGGCAAATACCTCTCCTACGTTGATTGGGAGACCGGTGACCTGGCCGTCCACGAGCTGGCCAGCGGAAAGAGCCGCCGACTCACGAACGAGGGGTGGGGGAAAGGGCGCCCCACTTATTCGATATTCTCGCCTGATTCGAAGTATGTCGCCTGCCGATGGCGAGGGAAGGACAGCGGAGGACTGCGTATTATTAGTCTGGACGGGTCAGAACGGCGTTTCATCAAGCACCCAGCGGGAATTACCATCCTCAGACCTACCAACTGGTCAACTGACGGCAAGCGCAATCTCGCCCTTGGCGTAGCGATGTGGGACGACTCGGACAAAGCCTTTAAATTCTTGAAGATCCTGTTCGTCTCCGTCGAGGATGGTGATGCGCGCGTGCTCAAAACGATCGAGTGTCTGCCGCATCGCAAGCGATCCGAGCGGTTCCGAATGAGCCTTTCGCCGGACGGGCGATACGTGGCTTACAGCTTCCCACCCGCGGACAACTCTGGGAAGGGTGACATCTGGGTGTTTGGCACCGACGGAGGGCCGGAGATTCAGTTGGTGGAACATCCGGCGGACGATTTCGTGCTCGCGTGGTCGCCCGATGGAAACCGAATCGTATTCGCCAGCGATCGGACCGGGACCATGGGCATTTGGGCGATCGACGTTTCCGACGGCAAACCGCAAGGTGTCCCCCAATTACTCAAACCCGAAATCGGCCGATTTCACGGGCTGGGATTGACGCGAAACGGAGCCTATTACTACGGCGTCTTTTCCGGAGCAGCCAACGTCTACGTCGCCGGATTCGACCCGCAAAAGGGAACCATCGTGGACAAACCAGTCGTTGCCGTGAACCGTTGCGAGGGTTCGAACTGGGCACCCGATTGGTCACCCGATGGGCGGTATCTGGCCTGTCTGTCAAGCAGCCCAGGGGTGACGCCACGGTTCATTATTCAATCCACGGAGACTGGAGAAGTGCGAGAGATCGCGCCTGAATTGAAGGAGTTCAATGTCCACTCCCTGCGCTGGTCTCCGGACGGGCGGTCCCTTGTTGGCGCTGGTTCCCTAAAGAGTACGGGGCGATGGAGTGTGCTGGAGATAGATGTGCAGACAGGAGAGGCCACGGCCATCGTCGAGGGGATATGCTTCGGACCCCAACGGTCAGCCGACGGCAAAACACTCTTCTACATACAGAACCTGGCTGAAAAGGGCGGCAGCATCGTGCGACGCGAGTTCAAATCTCAGGAAGAGAAAGAGCTGTATAGCTCGCGCGAATTCATCTCTGCACTGACGCTTTCTTCGGATGGAAAACAGCTTGCATTTTCGAAAGGCGGCGCTCTCATCGTGCTCGCAGTCGAAGGTGGTGAGGCGCGGGAACTAGTGAAAGCCAATGGCCAAATCACAATTGCGTGGACACCGAACGGAAGCCATCTTCTCTACGGCCTCCGGGGTGAGGGGGACGAGCCGGGACAGCTATGGCGGGTCTCTTCCGAAGGTGGAAAACCCAAGAAACTCGACCTGGAAATTCCCTACTTGGACCACATCCGTGTTCACCCTGACGGCCGGCAGATCACCTTCATGGGCAAAGCAGAAAAAGACACAAGCGAAGTCTGGGTAATGGAGAACTTCCTGCCGGCGGACGTTGCATCTACGGCGGGCAAATAGAAAAAGAACCCGGCAATGGATTGGCAGACTAAATGTGTAATTGTGGATTCCTGCCTGCGCAGGAATGACAATCATGAGTTGAGCTGTGAGAAAGCGCTATTTCTACATTCGTTTATAGCGTGGTCCGCCGCCGCCTTCCGGGACGGTCCAGCGGATATTGTCGAACGGACACTTCCTCTGGCAGGTCTTGCAGTGCAGGCAATTAGACGGATTGGCCGGCTTTACTTCATCGCCGATGGTCTCATATACCCCAGCCGGACAGAAGGTGATACAGGGACTGTTGAACACCGGAGTGCATTGAGTCTCACAAATGGTTTTATCGAGAATCGTGAGATGTGACGGCTCTTCTTCGCGGTGCTCGGTCGCCGCCACTGCGGTGAACGTGTCTTTATCGAAATTCTGATTGGGCTTTAAGCGGTATGAGGCGACGGTCATTGCCTCGTAGTCGTTTTCGGTCTTAAATTCCGGAAGCAGTCCCCCGAATACGGACAGCGGCATTCCCTGCAAGGGCCCGAACTTGGCAACGGTCTGGCGGAAGTTCTTTGCCGACTTCATTTCTTCAGCGACATTCGACCGGTCAATCAGCTCGGTATATCTTGATGCTGCACGTTGGCCGTTGTTGAAAGTTTCGACAATGGCCTTCGCCGCCTGAATGCCGGAGTCAATAGCGTTATGCAGGCCCTTGATCTTGAGCATATTCACAAAGCCGGCGCTATCGCCCAAAATCATTACATTGCCTTTGCCGATACTGCCGGTTTCCAGGTCTCTCGGGATGGCGTAGTATCCACCTTCGGGAATCATCTTTGCGCCGGCCTCTACGACTTCGCCGCCATCGATAAATTGCCTCACAAAGCGGTGGTTCTTGAAGTTCGTCAGCGCATCCTGCGGATTGAAATTGCAGTATTTCCAGTCGGCACCGACAATCATACCGACGGACAAGTGATCCTGCGCCCCGGCATATACAATCCCGCCGCCGAACATTCCGGGACCGGCGACCGGCGTCC
>CP070678.1:538908-545295 GCA_020352515.1 Phycisphaerales bacterium
CATACCCTGTACTAACACTATGATACCAAATGGACGGACATTCGGCAAGAGAATCTGCGGGAATCATCTCGGGCGGGTCATCTTTCCCATATAACAGTCCGCGCTGCGGGCAGGGGGCCTCGGACGCTCGGTCCGGCAGACCGGCAGGGGGGTTACGCGCTCGTGCGGATGCCTTCTCTTCGCTGGCGGCGTTTGCCGTTTATCAGGCTCTCGAGGAGATAGTCGCGGACGACGACGTCCCAGTTCATCTCTTTGGCCACGTTGTAGCCTGCCCGGATCATACCCTCGATCTCGTCATCGCTCTTGGCGAGCCGCGAGCATATCTGCATGGCGACCTTCTCGCCCTCGTTGGTCTCTATCTGGTCGCGCACCGACCGGCCGATCTGCAGCATATCCTCGATGTCGGCGTAGGTGCGCCCCTCGAGGTTCGTGTAGTCGGCTACTATGACGTTCCTGACGCCTTCGCCGCCGGTCGTATCGCGCACGAAACCCGAGCACCCGCAGACGCTGCTGATGACGCATATCCCGCCGAAGGTCAGCGGCTCGAGCTGGGCAATCCCGAACGGCTCGTAGATGCTCTGGCCGAACTCCACGTCGCTTCCCTTCCGGATGTCCATGAACTCCATGTCTTCCGGCATACTGAGGCCGCAGTGTTTGCGGCTGAAGCCGAACTGGTTGATGAAGATTATCTTTATGTTGCGGCTTCTCGCGTTGAACTCCTGGATGTGGGCATAAAAGGCCGCCTCTCCTCCGGACAGGTCGGGCCAGCCCTCCCGGTGGGCAACCGGCCAGCCGTATGAGGCCTCCATGCTGTAAATGTCACTGCTCCGCCGACGCGAGACTTCCGTTGAGAGCACGAAGAAAACACCCGTCTTGCCCTGCGCCCTAAACTCCCGCTCTATCATGTACAGCACCCGAAGGTCACGCCAGAGACCCTTGCTCCGAACCAGCCTCGTGACATGTGTGAACACGAAATCCGGGCGGTATCCAAGCAGGTTCTCGCAGTATCGAACAAGCTTGTTCTTTGAGGCGAGCTTCTCGGGAACGCCGATTTCATAGGCCGGTATGCCATTGTACACTATGTCGATGCGGGATGTGTCGAATTCGGGGGCCAGAAAGCGAAGCTCCTCAACGACGTAATCGCCCACCGCGTATATGTGGTCGCAGTATTCGGCCGCCTCCACGAGAGAGTGCTTGAAATAGGAATGCTGGTCCCCGAAAACTTCATTCACGTAAAGTCCGTCGTTGTGCGCCTGCTTTATCACGTTGTAGAACATCGTGTCGTGCCCGGAGTGCCCCTCGACGATGTGCCTTATCGTGGCGACCTCGTGGGCGTAAAAAGCCGTCCTCATATTGCAGCCCGCCTCGAGAATGGCGGCCAACGCCGTCGGCATCCCCATGAACTCGTGCGAGATCACAACCGTCGAGTCATCCGCCGCTTCTATCGCCCGAAGAGCCGCTATCGCCGGCGGCGCGAGCCTAACATACTGCTCGTACTCCCAAAGGTTCTCGTAAAGGTGGCTTTGAATCCCGAACTCCTCGAAAAGCTGCCTCTTGAACTCGTTGATCGGCCCCTTGTGTGTGTGTCTCACATCGACCAGCAAAACCTCCGGCGAGCTCTTCGTGCCCGTCTGCGAGTCGACGAACGTACGCCTCCCGTAGACAATACCGACGTTGTACAGATTCTCGATGCGCCGAAACGCCGGGGCGTACTGCGGATTCACCAGACCGTCCACGGAAGAGTAGAGAACCTCGCCGTCATCACCGAGCCTTGTAGAGGCCGGACCCTCGGCCGTAAACAACGGGCCTACGATTATGGACCTTTCCACCGCCTCAAGGTATAGATTGCACGTGAAAAAGCCGTGAAGCACGGCCCCGATGCCGCCGACCTTGCCCACCGCCTCGTGAGTGACATGTACTACTGTTGCCTGACCCGCCATGATAAGTTTCCTTCTGAGTTTTGTGCGGACCTAACCTAAGCTGTTTCTACTATTTCTACGTAAAATATAAGAAACAGTTTCGGCGCAAACAAATTAGGGGATTTGCCGCGCATCTCGCTTTCGCAGACCGAAAAAAAACGTGGGGCGATTGCGGGTATCGCAGATATTTTAGGACCAACCTGCCCGCTTCACAGGGATCGCCCCGACTCAGCTAACCTTCACCCGAAGAGTCCTTATCAGGCCCGAAAGCACCTGAGGAGGGATGTCCGCCAGTTCCGGCTCGGGTATTTCGCTGAGCGCTATCCTGTCGATAATAGGAAGAGCCTGACGCCTGTGAGGAGATATCAGGCCGATGATGCGCCCCGCCTCATCCAGCTCCCCGTCCGCCATTCGCCGCAGATATACCACGATGTTCTTGGTCAGCTCCCTCTCACTCATTTCTGAGACAGGCCCGGTGACATCCCCAGGGCCGCCCGGAATCTCTCTTTCCTGCAATATGTCCTGAGTTAGCTCGAAAGTCTCTGCCATCAGGCGATCACGTCTTTGTTCCTCTGTCTCATCAACCGGGGCGAGCTTGAGCTCTTCGTCGGAACTTAGGTCAGGGACATACAGCTTGTTGTGACATGAGGGGCACTTGCCCCATTTTCCACCGGCGCTGTCGGAAGCCTCGATCTTCTTGCCGCAATACTCGCAGTGAAATACAACCGCCATCTTCTCACCTCGGAAAAAACTGTGGTTATTTCTTCGCCTTGTACTCTGCAACCACCTCCGTGGTTATCCCGCCCCGGGGCGTAAACCGCGAAGTGACCTTCATCCAGCGCGGCTTGCAGACAACGCTCAAATCGTCCAGTATATCGTTCGTAAGGGCCTCGTAGAAAATCCCTTTGTCGCGATAGCCCTGCATGTAGAACTTCAGGCTCTTCAGCTCGATGCACGATTTGTCCGGGCAGTACTCAATGACAATCTCTCCGAAATCGGGCTGACCCGTCCGCGGACAAACGCTCGTGAACTCCGGGCAGCGGATCGTTATGCGATAGTCCCGCTGCGGCCGGGGGTTGTCAAAAAGCTCTATTTCTGCCTGTTTGCCCAACGTTTCGTTCCTCTTCAATATCCGGCAACCATAATATGATACAGCCGCCGGGGGTTGCGGGCAATAGCGAAAATCAAAAGGCGCCTCGCATTTGAGCCTCCTGATGGCTCTCGGGTGTTTACAGCACCTCATGGGGTTTCTAAAATGGCTGTATTAACAAGAGCAGTAGACGGCCGATTCCGGATGCGCGGTCAAACATATATTGTCAAGCAGCACTTAGAGCGATGGAGCCCGACTACGTGCGTCGTCAAATGCTCATCGCTTCGACCGCCCCCCGGAGGCGCCGGGCCGCAAAGTGCCGCCCTGGACGCAGCCCGGAGGACAACAGGATATGTTTGTCCAACGCCGGAAACGTGGACTTCTGATAGAAAGGCATAGATCATGAACAGGCGCAACTTCCTCCGGCAGAGTCTTTCTGCCGCTGCGTTTGCGGGCTTCTTCTCTTCCGCCGTCGACGCGGCGCCCGTCAAAAGCAGACCGAATATTGTTTTCATCTTCGCCGACGACCTCGGCTGGGGCGACCTCGGCTGCTACGGCAACAGGCAAATAAAGACGCCGAATCTGGACCGCCTCGCGAAGGCAGGCACGCTCTTCACACAGTTCTATGTGAATGGGTCGGTATGTTCCCCTTCCCGCACGGCTATAATGACCGGCCATTTCCCGGCGCGCCACCGCGTGCACGGCCATTTCGCATCCCACAAACAGAATCAGGCCCGCGCCATGCCCGACTGGCTCGACCCCAAAGTCCCCACCGTAACCCGGCTGCTAAAGAAAGCCGGATACGTCACCGGGCATTTCGGCAAGTGGCACCTGGGCTCCGGCGCCGGCGCGCCGACGCCAGGCGACTACGGAATCGACGAGCATTGTACGGTCAACTCGTCCGGCCCCCAGCTCGAGGACGCCGGCGACCAATACTTCCGCGCCAAGTCCACCGCTCAGATTGTTGACACGACCATCCGCTTCATCGAAAAGAACCGGGACAAGCCCTTCTACGTGAACGTCTGGACCCTTGTCCCCCATGCGACCCTCCACCCCACCGACGAGCAGATGAAACCCTACTCGAGATACGCGCCGGCCGGGGTGCCGTACCGGGGCGTCAAGCAGATATACTACGCCTCCGTCTCGGACCTGGACCGCGAGATCGGCAGACTGATAAGAAGAATTGACGAGCTTGGTCTGGCCGACAACACACTCGTTGCCTTTTCCAGCGACAACGGCCCCGAAGACCTCGACATTCGCAACGCGGTCCACAGCGGCATCGGCAGCACCGGCCCGTTCAGGGGCCGCAAGAGGAGCCTGTACGAGGGCGGGGTCCGTATGCCGTTCATCGTTCGCTGGCCCGGCCGCACGCCGGCCGCGAAAGTGGACGATACGAGCGTTATGGCGGGCGTCGACTGGCTGGCCACCGTCTGCAGCCTGGCCGGGGTCAAGCTGCCCGCAGACGTAGAGCCCGATGGCGAAGACATGTCGGCCGCGCTGCTCGGAAAGCCGAAGCCGCGCTCTAGGCCCTTGATGTGGGAGTGGCGGTTTCGCATCTTCGGCGAGATGACCAACAAATGCCCCATGCTGGCAATCCGCGAGCGAAACTGGAAGCTCCTGATGAATCCCGACCGAAGCCGCGTGGAGTTGTACGATATTGTCAAGGACCCGACCGAAGTGGACAACGTCGCGGAGCGCCATCCCGACCTCGTTCGGGAGCTTTCGGAGGAGCTCCTCGGGTGGCAGAAAACTCTGCCGGGAGGCCCGGTTGAGCCTGCGGCGGGCTCCAACGCCTACCCCTGGCCCAAAGGCAATTGAACCTGCAGAGGCACTATTCTGCAGGACTTGTTCTTCGAAAAGTTATTGTAATGAGGGCGCATCAACGATACATTGACCCCCAATACCATCAATGGTCGATCTGGATTCGCCCGGATTCCAAGGATATGATTCGGGCCGCTTTATCATCTTAACTTGAAAGGGATTGACACTATGAGTAAGCGATGGATTAGCTCGGTTTGTATTCTGGCCGTGCTCGCCCTGGCGGTTGCGGGCTGTGAGACAATCGGCGACATAATGCCGGGGGCCAAGGAGAAAACCCCGGCCCTTGTTATGCGGATTAACTGCGGGGCGGCCGAGCCCTACACCGACAATGCCGAGAATCTCTGGGCCCCCGACCAGCTCCTGGGCGAGGGAGAGAGACTCGGCAACGTAGACGGCATGACGGTCGACCGGGGAGAGCTGAACATTACGGGCACCGATGCGCCGAAGATCTACCAGACCGAGCGATACAGCATGACCGAGTACAAGTTCGCCGTCCCCGAGGGCAAGTACACCATCCGCCTGCATTTCGCCGAGACCTACGACGGCATTACCGACGAAGGCCAGCGAGTGTTCTCGGTGACGATGAACGGCAAAACCGTCCTGCAGGACTTCGACGTTTGGAAAGAGGCCGGCGGCTTCCAGAAGCCCGTCGTCAAGGAATTCAAGGGCGTAGCCGCCGTCGACGGCGCGCTGGCCATCGGATTCGTGCCGAACATACAGAATCCCGAAATCAACGGCATCGAGATAATCGTCGAGTAGCACTTCCCGGTATCCGGCCCCCCGATTCGGCCGGATATGGGGCTTGCTAGTCTCGCAAGTGCTCGCCCACGGCGTTTCAGGCGCGGGGCCGCGCGAGAGGGCACAATGCGCAATGCCGCCGGCGGGTGCGCGTCCGCAGGTACTTTGATGGAGAGCAATCGGTGGCGGGCAAACCAGCAGTAGTCCTGTTGAGCGGCGGGCTCGATTCGGCCACGACCCTGGCTATCGCCCGCAACGAGGAATTCGACTGCCACGCCCTGACCTTTTCGTACGGCCAGAGGCACAGCCGCGAGATCGAAGCGGCGCTCAAGGTGGCCGAATCCCTCGGCGCCGCTGAGCACCGAGTAATCGAGATTGATTTGGCGTGCTTCGGCGGCTCGGCGCTGACGGACCCGGCCGCCGCCGTGCCCAAAGACAGGCCCGCTCTCGGCGATTCGGCCCAAATCCCGCCGACCTACGTCCCCGCCCGCAACACGGTCTTCCTGAGTTATGCCCTTGCCTGGGCCGAGGTGCTCGGCGCATTCGATATCTTCATCGGCGTCAACGCTACCGACTACAGCGGCTATCCCGACTGCCGGCCGGAGTTCATAGCGGCCTTCGAAAGAACCGCCAATCTCGCCACGGCCGCCGCCGTTAAGGGCAGGGGACAATATCGCGTCCATACACCGATTATCGAGATGACCAAGGCCCAGATTATACTGACCGGCACGAAGCTCGGAGTCGATTATTCTCTAACCTATAGCTGCTACGACCCCGACGAGAAAGGCAGAAGCTGCGGCCGCTGCGACGCGTGCAGGC
>CP070678.1:545395-556986 GCA_020352515.1 Phycisphaerales bacterium
CCATGAGCCTGAGCTTCGTCCGAAGGACGACGGTTACCGGCGCTTCTGGTACAGCCACGCCCCGCACCAGGGTATCGGCAAGGGCAATCAATATACGGATTGGTTGACAAGTATTGGAAGGGACTACAGGGAATTGAAAGAGAAGTACGGGTATATCCCGGCCAAGTGGCATCAAACGACCTGGTGTTGCGATAGGGCTATCGAATTTATGAAAGAACAGCGTAAAGGTCCCTGGCTTTGCAGCGTCAACATTTACGACCCGCACGGCCCCTTCGATCCGCCGCAGGAATACGTCGATCGATTCGATATTGAATCTCTACCCCAACCCTTGTTCCGTGAATCGGATTTGGCGGCCCAAGAGCGGCTGGGGGTGGTCAATTTCCAGGGCAAGGCCAAGCGCCCCACCTATCCTCAAGCCAAGCTGACACTGGCGAAATACTGGGCTCAAATCGAGCTGATTGACGAGAATGTGGGTCGGATGCTGAAGACGCTCGAAGAAACGGGCCAGAGGGCGCATACGGTGGTTATCTTCACCAGCGATCACGGCGAGATGGCGGGCGACCACGGGCTCAACAAGAAGGGCTGTCGCTTCTACGAGGGGCTTGTGCGCGTACCGCTGATATTCTCCTGGCCCAAGCGCATCAAACAAGGGCTGCGGAGCGATGCGCTGGTAGAGCTGGTTGACATTGCGCCTACGCTGCTCGAGTTGGCCGGCTTGCCTGTTCCCCGGAGGACGCAGGGCAAGTCCCTGCTGGGGATACTCGAAGGCAGAGCCGATCCCCACAAGCACCGGGATTTTGTCAGGTGCGTGTACTATAAGGCGCTCGACGGACCCGAAAGTTATGCTACGATGATTCGCACGCGCGACTATAAGCTCGTTGACTATCACGGCCATGAGACGGGTGAGCTATTCGACATGACCAAGGATCCACATGAGTTCGAGAACCAGTGGGACAACCCCCAGTACAGCGCGGTTCGCTTTAGCCTGATGAAGAGAAGCTTCGATGCGCTGGCCTTTGCTGTTGATACCGGGCCGCCTCGAGTTGGAAGATACTGACAAGAAAAGGACGAAATATCGTGCGAAGCTTCCGGGCTTGCAGACATCTGCTGTGTGAGCCCGGATAAACAGGCCCGGCCCTTGCTTCGGCCGCATGATTCACGCGGGTACGCGAGCGCGGCGGCTTTCGCGCCGAATCTTCCGGGGGGATGTTACAAGATGGGCTGTCGGATTGCGCGGACGCGCCAACACGCAGCCGCTTTGCCGAGACCAGCTTGTTTTATGAAATCATCACTCGTGCTGTGCTCTATCCAGAACACTCGCTCGTTCGCCACATCGATGGCGAGCGCGTCAAGGGGCGCTCAAAACCGGCCGCGTTCAGCTCCAAGACGATGCTGTGGTGCACAAGCGGGTCTATTGCTGCTGCCGTCGTCATTGGGTTCTTGAAGATCACCTCCCACTTTGAGAACGGCAGATTGCTTGTAATCAGCATACCGCCCCGTTCGCATCGATGGGCAAGCAGTGTAAAGAGGACCTCCATCGCATCTCTGTCCTGCTTGACATAGTCGAAGTCATTGATCATCATGGCGTTGAACCGCGAGAGCTTCTTGAGCAGCTTGCCCATCTCGAGCTGTCTTTTTGTCTCGCAGCAACAGGGCAAAGACGGAGACCCGCCGACAAGAGCGGGCTTGCCGTAACGGTATGGCTCTGGTATAAACCGGTGTCCTGGAATACCGACCGCCGTGATTTCAAGGGCGTGCGGTGCAAGGGGCGACGGCTCGCCCTGGAATTCCGCCGGCAACGTGTTCGACGCAGGAGGTATCGCATGGCACATCGACTCTTCAGCATGTCACTCAAAGCCGCCGTTACGCTCTCGGCGCTGCTATTCTGCGCCGGCTGCGCGCTCTCAGCGCAAGAGGAGCCATTGACGATTTGCCTGGTTACCGACGAGACACGGGGCCCCGCGGCCCGTCACGGATTCGGCAAGCTCGAAGAGGCCCTTCGGCAAAAAGGCATCTCGGTCCGCAGCGTCACCTCGACCGAAGCTTCGCCGCCCGCAGGCCGGTTGATTATCGCAGGAATCGCCGGCCAAACAGGCCCGGCTAACCGGCTGCACGACAGGCTCGATATCCCCAGGCCGCAGGCGGCCGAATCGCTTCTGGTTCGTCACGTCAAATGGGCGAAACAAGACGCACTGCTTATCAGCGCCGCAGACGACCGCGGGCTGATGTACGCCCTGCTCGATGTTGCGGACCGCGTAGCCTGGGCAACAAATTCGAACGATCCTCTCAGCGAGGTTCTCGACACAACAGAGCAGCCCGCCGTGGCCGAGCGGGCGCTTTCCATGTACACGATGCACCAGGGACGGTTCGAAAGCTTCTTCTATGACGAGAGCTACTGGGCCAGGTACCTCGACATGCTGGCGAAGAACCGCTTCAATACCTTTGCCCTGCTCTTCGGCTACGAGAACTGGGGATACTTCTCTCCCCCATACCCGTACTTCTTTAACCTGCCCAACTTCCCTGACGTCAAGGTGGTGGGCATCACCGAAGCAAAGCAGCGGCGAAACCTCGAAGCGCTTAACAGGGTCATCGAGATGACGCACGAGCGGGGCATGAATTTTACACTCGGCATCTGGGATCACATTTATCGCGGCGGCGTCCAGGGCCCGACGGACCTGTCAAAAAGACCGACCGACGGAATTGTATGGGGTCTTTCGGCCGACAATCTCAACGAGTACACCAAGGCTGCACTCGCAGAATTTCTCCGCCTGGTCCCCGGTATTGACGCAATTCAATTCCGAATGCACGGCGAATCCGGATTGAAGAGAAGCGAAATGGAGAGTTTCTGGACGAACGTCTATCAGGTAATGAAGGAATCCGGCGGGCATATTCGCTTTGACGCTCGGGCCAAGAATTTCCCCGATTCGCTTATTGACAGGGCCCTTGAGATGGGCGTCGACATAAGGATATGCACCAAGTACTGGATGGAGCAGATGGGCCTTCCGTTCCACCCGACACACGTTCACCCGGCAAACCAACGCGACCGACGTCACGGCTACGCGGACCTGCTGCGCTACCCCCAAAGATACAAGATGCACTGGCGTCTGTGGAACTGCGGCACCGCCCGCGTCCTGCTCTGGGGCGACCCCGAATACGTCCGGCGCTTCGCCGACAGCACGCACCTCTATAACGGCGACGGCTTCGAGGTCGTCGAGCCGCTGGCCACAAAGATGCAGGACCATCCGCACGACATGAGACCCTTCGAGCTGCTTAAGCTGCAGCATCGCTACTACGACTATGAGTTCGAGCGCTACTGGCATTTCTTCCAGCTCTTCGGGAGGCTCGGCTACAATCCCGACACCCCGGCCGAAACCTGGCGGAGGGAATTCGAAAAGCGCTTCGGCAAAGAAGCCGGCCCTTACGTGGAGGAGGCGCTCCATAAGGCCGGCAGGATTCTGCCCCGCATCGTGGCCTACAACTACCCCTACAATCTCTTCCCCACGACCAGAGGCTGGATAGAAAAGCAGCGCATGAAGGACCTGCCGGAATATGCAAAGGCCCTGCCCAGTGACACCGAGCAGTTCCTCAGCATGGAAGAGGCCGCTTCGCGCCGGCTCGAAGGCAGGGACTCGGCTAAGATTTGGCCCGAACAATCGAGCCGGTGGTTCCACAGAATCGGTGCCGAGGTCCTCTCGCTCGTCGAACAAGCCGAAGACAGAATCGGCCGCAGGCCAAACAAGGAATTCGAATCCACGGTCGTCGACCTCAGAATCCTCGCGAACCTTGCCCTCTACCACGGCCACAGATCGCAGGCCGGCGCCGCCTACGCCCTGTTCACCCGCAGCAGGGACCTCAACGCCCTCGACGACGCAATCGCCCGCGAAAAAGACGCCATCGGCGCCTGGGAGAAACTCGTCGCGGCCGCCGGCGATTTCTACTGTGACAACATGATGATGGGCCGGGCAAGATCGGGCCTCTCCGGGCACTGGAGGGATGAGCTCGCCGCACTGAAGAAGGGCCTGGACAGGCTCGAACAGCAGAGAAGGGATTTCAAGCTTGGCAGCTCGAAGCAGGAGCCCGCCATCGTATTTGTCCCGGTTCGCAGGATATCGCCGGCTGAGAATTTAATCGTCCGCGCCACGGTCAGCGGCAAAAGTCCCATCACCGAGGTGACGCTGCATTACCGCAGCGCTAAAAAGCAAGACCGCATTGTGACAATGGAGAGGGTCGAGCCGCTGCTCTATCGCGCGCGCATCCCAAAAGAGGACGCCAAAGACGGCCTCCGATACTTCATTCTGGCCGTCGATGAAACCGGCCGGCGAACAAGAACGGGCACCGTCGCGCTGACCGTCACGGCAGACAATCAGCCGCCGTCTGTGAAACACCGGCCGCCCAAAAATGCGCCCGCCCAAAAGCCTTTGACAATCACCGTGAAGATCGACGATCCCTCGGGCGTCAAATGGGTGCGCCTCAGATACCGCAGCGTCAACCAGACCATGGACTACAGGACGCTCGCGATGACGGCTTCGGGCGCCGACGGCCTGTATCAGGCGGTTGTTCCGTCCGAGCATATCGCGCCCGAATGGGACTTCATGTATTTCTTCGAAGTCATGGATAACAAAGGCAACGGCAAAATCTATCCCGACCTCGAAGACGAAACGCCCTACATCGTGGTCGAACTTCAGCGGTGATATCGCCGCGCCGACCTCGCCGGATAAACATTACAGGGAGACACGCCTATGATAGATCGAAGAAGACTGATGGCCGCCGCCGGCGCTGCGGCGGCGGGAATCCTGCTCGAAAGACCGCAGGTTCTTCGGGCCGCCCCTCACGCCGCCACCGAATTGGGAAAGGTCAAGATTCGCGACGTAAAAACCGCCTCGGTGAAATTGACCTACTACAACGCCCACCTGGTCAAGGTAACCACCGATTCGGGTCTTTACGGGCTTGGCGAGGCGTACAATCGCGAAGGGATAGTAAGTCACATCAACGGAATAAAACGCCAGGTTATCGGCCAGGATCCTCTGCAGGTGGACTACCTATACCACAGGATGAGCGACGCCGGCATCGGGCAGGGCTCACGGGCCGGCTCGCTCGCCGGGGCCATAGCCGGAATTGAGACGGCCCTCTGGGACCTCGCCGGCAAAATACTCAATGTCCCCGTCTACGTGCTGCTGGGCGGCAAATTCCGCGACAGGGTCCTGATCTACCACGACACCGGCTCGCCAAACACCGCAGATGCCGGCCCCTGGGTCGAGGAGGCAAGACGCTCGAAGGCGTACGGCTTCAAGGCAATGAAATTCGACCTCAACCGGTTCCGCGGCGAAAGATGGAACCGAAGCCTCTCCTCGGCCGATATGAAGGCCTGGGTCAGGATACTCGAGGCTATACGAGCCGAGCTGGGGCCCGATTTCCCGCTCGGTGTGGATCTGCACTGGGCCTACAATACCAGGGATGCAATCCGCTTCGTGCAGATGGTCGAGCACCTCAATCTCTGGTTTCTTGAAGACCCGATGCCGCCCGAAAACGCCGACGCGTTTGCCAGGCTCACCGCCGCCAGCAAGGTGCCGATTGCCACGGGCGAGAATCTCTTCACTCGCCAGAGCTTCCGCCCCTTCATCGAGAAACAGGCGTGCGATATTATACAGCCCGATGCGCAAAAGTGCGGCGGCCTGCTCGAGGCCAAGAGAATCTCCGACTGGGCCGACCTCTACTACATGAACATGCTCTGTCACAACATGTGCTCGCCTGTCGGAACGATAGCCTCCGGACACGCCTGCATGGCCATACGCTCGTTCCTGGCCCTCGAATCCGACAGCGTGGAGCTGCCGTACTGGCAGGACATCATCAAGCGCGACGGTCCTATCTACAAGGACGGATACCTGGAAATCCCGAACAGGCCCGGCCTCGGCGTGGAGCTTAACGAAGAGGTCTGCCGCAGACACCTGGCCGACGATTCCGGGTTTTTCGAATGACCCGGTCGTGCAAGCCCGGCTGCCGTCGCCGGTGACATCGAAAACAAACCGGACAGGAAACAAGCCATGAGAGACATGTATAGAGTCAAAGACGACACAGCGGACACATGCCGATGCCGGATGAAGATGGTTTTGTCACTGGGCATCCTGGCGTGCGCGTTTGTCTGTGGAGCACGGGCCCAAGGCAGGGCCACCATCGTATTGAAGGACAACTGGTACGTAAAGCAGCTCGAAAACGACAGGCCGGACGTCAGCTTGCTGGCGGCCTCTCTCGCAAAGCCTGACGGCGACTGGCTCAACGCGAAGATGCCCGCCCAGGTGCACGATGTTCTGCTCAGCCACGGCAGGATTTCCGACCCGCACGTCGGCAAGAACGCGGGCGAGTCGGCCTGGGTGGCAGAGAAAGACTGGGCGTACGCCTGCAGGTTCGCCAGTCCTTCCAAGGCCGCCGGCCCCGTTTTCTTGCGATTCGACGGCCTGGACACTCTGGCGGCTGCGTACCTTAACGGCTCCGAAATTGGACGCTTTGACAACATGTACCGCGAGTATTGCGTGGAAGTGGCCGACAAGCTGGCGCCGCCGGGGCGGGACAACGTGCTGCTGATTGTATTTTCGTCCCCCCTTCGCTACGTCAACGACATCGAGCGGCCGGATAACCTCAGAACCCTGGCCAAACACAAGTGGCTGAGAAAATGCCACAGCGACTTCAGCTCCTACCTCGGGGCGCGGCCGCATTCGGTCAAAGTAGGCGTCTACAAGGATATCTGGCTCGATATCCCCGGCAGCTCGTGGATAGAAGATCTCTGGATTCGTGCCGAAATCTCGCCCGATATGCGCCGCGCAAGTGTGCGCGTCCAAATCAAGGTTGCAGGCGATGACGCAGCCGTTGAATGGATACTCAAGGACCCCTCGGGCAGTGAAATCAGTCGCGGCGCCGGCCGGACATCAAACGGCAAGCTCAACACTGCGATAGACCTCAAGGCCCCGCAGCTCTGGTGGCCTCGGACCCACGGGACGCCACACTTGTATCAACTGCAAGTGACTTTGACGTACGAGCGGCAGAAGCTCGACGCCAGGAGCGTGCGATTCGGAATACGTGACGTAAAGCCGGTATTGAAGGACCCACAGACGGGCGAAAATCGCTTCCGCTTCGACATAAACGGCCAGCCGATATTTTTGAAAGGCGCCTGCTGGGCACCCCTCGAGGGCATGACGCACTGCTGGGACAGCGAGCGGGGCATGCGCCTGCTTGACCTCTTCGAGCATGCCCACATGAACGTAATGCGAATCTGGGGCGAGGGGTACATACCGCCGCAGCAGTTCTATGAGGAATGCGACCGCAGGGGCATTCTCATCTGGCAGGATTTCATGTTCGGCTACAACATGCATCCGAGCGGCGACCCGAATTTCGACGCAAACTGCCGGGCGGAGATCGAGGAGATGATACGAAGCCTTCGCAACCATCCGTGCATACTGCTCTGGGCCGGAGGAAACGAGAACCACATGGGCTGGAACTTCAGCCGGGGCACAAAGCCAACCGTCGGTCTCGAATTGTTCGAGCAGATCATGCCGCAGGCCTGCGCAAAGCTCGACCCTGGCCGGCTCTTTCACCCAAGCTCGCCCTACGGCGGGAGAGTCCCGAACTGGCCGCTCGAAGGGGATTGGCACGACTACACCACCCTCAAGTTCTCGCCGGAGGCCTCCGTGCCGCTCTTTGCCTCGGAAGTCGGCCGGGTCAGCGCGCCGTCTGTTACAAGCATGAGACGCTTCATGAGCGAGCAGGAGCTTTGGCCCGAGGGGCACAAGGCGTCGATTGCCAAACCGGGCGATGCAAGCTGGCCGCCCATGTGGCAGTACCGTTCGGTGGGAGGCTCCTGGGATAAAATCGGCCCCATCGAGAGGTACTGCGAGCCGACAGGCCCCGAAGCCTTTGTTCGCATGCTCGGCGCCGCGCACGGAGAATACCTGCAGCAGCGGGTCGAGAGAGAACGCCGCGGCTTGCCGGACGGAGGACGGGGCGGCAGCCGACGGTGCTGGGGAAATATGGTCTGGCGGCTTAATGACTCCTGGCCGATTATCTACTGGAGCGTTATCGACTACTACCTTGAGCCCAAGATTCCCTTCTATTTTCTCCGCCGGGCCTATGAGCCGGTGCTCGTCTGTTTCGAACAGACGGCCGACCGGATCGCTGTCTGGGTGGTCAATGATTCGCCCCAGCCTGTCTCAGGCACGCTCGAAGTGCAGCGCCGGCGGTTCGACGGGCGATCTCTCGGGCGCCTGGAGACCAGCGTCAAACTGCAGCCGGCGCAGGCCGAAAGGTGCTTGGTAACCACGGACCTCGGCCCCGTATACCTGCGCAACGAGTTCCTGCAGGCGAGTTTCGCCGGCAGAGATGCAACGTATCTGCTTGCGCCCGAGCGATACCTGCACCTGCCCAAAGCCCGGTTGACCGCAAAAGTCTCCGGCGCCGCAATAGAAGTCTCTACCGACAACTTCGCAAGGCAGGTGACACTTCAGCTTGACGGCGTCACCGGGGCTGTCTTCGAGGACAACTATTTCGATATGCCCCCGGGACAGAAACGGATAATCCGTGTTATTGACGCCGCCGGCGGCAGTCGGCTCACGATATCCGCCGTCAACGCCGGGCCGCTCAGGCTGCAACTGAATTAACTGCTCAAATTCATACCGACCGGGAGAATGAGACGATGACGCAAAAGAACACAACAAATCGCAGGAGATTTCTCGCCGCGGCGGGCGTGACAATAGCGGGCGTCCCGGCGGCATTCGGCAATGGAACGCCGGAACAGGGCCCCTACGTCGTCAGCAGGCGGCGGGCAGTCATTCCGTACGAACCCGACGTCCTGGTCGTCGGAGGCGGTCCGGCCGGCATCGGCGCCGCCCTCGGCGCCGCCCGAAAGGGCGCAAATACACTGCTCGTAGAAAATCACGCCTTCTTGGGTGGCGTTGCCGCGTGGTCTCTCGGTATGCCGATCAACCAGATGAGGCCGGGCGGCAGGGCAAGGTCGAAAGTCCACGAGCTGCTAATCGAAAAACTCACGGCATACGGCGACCAGGCTCTCAGAATCGGCGAGCACCAGTTGTGGTGCAATGTCGATTATCTGAAGGTGGCCGTGCTCGACGCGCTGGACGAGGTCGGCTGCAAGTACCTCGTGCACATGCGGGCCGTCGAGGCCGTCGTTAAGGACAACCGGGTCACCGCGGTTGTCGTCTCAACCAAGCAGGGGCTCGCAACAATCAAAGCAAAGGTCACCGTTGACTGCACGGGCGACGCGGACGTGGCATACTTCGCCGGCGCAGAGACAATGAAAGAAACAGGTTCCCTCTCCCCCCAGACGCTCTGCCTGAACCTGACCAATGTCACCACCAACCAGGTCCGCCGGGCGAACATGGCACAGATCGCCCAAAGGGCAAGAGAGAAATATCCCCTGATACCCAAGGGATGGGGTCTGGGAAGGGTCTCAAACGCCGCCGGCTTCTACATCAATCACGCCGGAACAAGGGACCTCGGGCAGTTCGACGCCACCGATCCCCTGCAGCGCAGCCGGGCCGAATGCCTCAGCAGAAGGCAGGTGCTGCAGATGACCCTGGCGATGCGCGAGTTCGGCGGCGAACAGCTAAAAGACATCGAGCTCATCGGCACGGGAACTCAAATCGGGGTCCGGGAGACCCGCCGGGTAAAGGGACTCTACGTGCTGACCGAAGACGACGCATTGACCGGGCGAAAATTCGACGACGCCGTCGCATGGAGAAGCGGGTTTCTTGACATTGGATTCGTCCGGCTCTCCAGGATGAAGATACACGACGTGCCGTACCGGGCCATCCTGCCGGAGAAGCTGGACGGGCTGCTCACGGCCGGCAGGTGCATATCGGCGACACACGTGGCGGCGTCCGCGGGCAAGAGCATGGGCAACTGCGTGGCCACCGGCCATGCCGCGGGACTGGCCGCTGCAATGTGCGCCGAGCGAGGCTGCCCGCCGCGAGAGTTGAAGGTCAGCGATTTGCAGGACGCGCTGCGCGCCGACGACGTGGATTTGAGCCGCAGCGGAGATGAACAAAAAGAACTCGTGAACCGCGGCTGAGGCCGGGCCGTTATGGGCGAATACCGGACCACCCCTGACTCATCCCCAGTGTCGATAGTTTTGGAATAGTAATGGTCGGCTCTTTGACGATGAAAGTTGTTTAAAGAACCAAAATGCCAGCCTTATCGAAAGGAATCGACCATGAAAACCAACGAAATCAGCGAGATTGTCGTCGCACTCTGTAGTTGCCTTCGGCTGTAGCAGGCGAAAAACTTGGGCCGGCCCTTAAACTGCGGGCCGGCCGCCAAACACTGCATCAAACGGGCAGACCGGTTTGTAGGCAATCATCGAATCGAAGCTGTAGAGGCCATGAGGGGATTTGTCCGGCGGCTTGCCGCAGCTCGCCGCAAAGGCGTTCGGCAAGACGGCTTCGGTCAGAATTCGAGGACGCTCTGTCGCGGCACGTCGCGGGGCTTGCCCCTCCAGTTGACGGCGGTGCGGCCGAATGCGTGGAAGACGCGGACGCGGGCGGATTGGGCGAGGGGCTTGTCGTCGAGGGGGCGGAAGGTGAACATCGTTGCGTTTCCGTATTGACGGCCGGCCCAGCGAAGGGCGCAAAACGCCGCAAAGCGGGGGCCCTCTATGACGAATCCGTATTGCGGGAGGGTGACATCGGCGCCGAGCTTCGTCCGGACCTCGGCGGGCTCCGGGCCGAAGTTGACGATGACTTGCGTGGCGTCTGCGCCGCGGCCGTACGTCGCCTTTCTTAATGTGCGGTCGGGCGTGAGGAACTCGAATCTCGTGAGCACTTCGTGTGCGGTGGCGTGGTGGAGGGGCCCGAGGACTTCGTGTGTGTTCTTTATGAATATGTCGAGCGGGTGCATGCCCTGGGCCCAGCCGCCGTCACTACGGGCGTACAGTGATGCAGGGGGTGCGGCGGCGTCGGGCGCGGGGGCCTTTGGGTCGTGAGCTTTCCAGTAGAGGTGGTCGGGGAAGGAGTGGTAATAAAGGGGCCGGGCGCAGAGGACGTGGTGGGCGACGAATTGGGCGGCTTTTTCGGGGGCGTAGCCGTACTTGCCGTAGCATATCTGGCAATCGTGATAGACCATTTCCCAGAAGGGGATGACCAGGGCGCCGAAGTCGTCGGGCTTTAGGTTATGGTAGTACCGGCCGGAGACGCCGACGAGGCCTTCGAAGAAGTCACTGTGCGGCAGTGCCCACTCGCGGCCGCACTCGCTGCCGAAGATGCCGAAGGTCCGGCGGGCGTAGTCGCTGAGCTTAATCTTCCAGGCGATGTCGTCGTTTCTGCCGATGGGATGGTTGGGGTCGTGACACTCGCGGGGGCCGACGGCGTAGGTGGTGTCGATGAAGTAGCTCCAGGGGTCGAAGAGCTTGTGGGTTTCGGGCAGGTTCCGGGGGCGTTGGGCGAGCTGTAGCTGCTTGGGGGCGCAGACCATGTATGCCCGTCCGCCGAGCCAGCGGCCGCCGGTCTTCAGGGAGCCGTCGGGATTCTTCTCTATGAAGTCGGGGCTCCAGCTTTTGGCGTCGCGGTACATGTCCTGGACGTTGTCGTGGA
>CP070678.1:557086-561113 GCA_020352515.1 Phycisphaerales bacterium
CCGGGCCAGGAGATTAAAGACGTGACAATCGTGATTGGGACGCCGTAAGATACAGTTCAGGTCATCCATCTTGGCAGTTTGGGGCCGGGTTGTCTGCCCGGCTCTTTTCTCCTCCTCGCATCAACTCCAGGGCCCCGATTTTTCCGACCCAAACGCCGATTTGCGGCAAAAGTCATAAGATCAACATGCTAAACAAGTTTTATTTTGGCCCTTCACAAGAAGATGAGGGCCAAAAGAAAACGGTCCATTCGACGGAAGGCTCCTGCCTCTACCCGCAATCACGTTTGTCCTAATTCACCTTGTTACCGGCGCGGCGATGCCAGTCGAAAGACCTGCTCGTTGTACGGAAGAGCCTGATATCGAGGGGGGGAGAACCATGAAAAATTTTGGGAGAATTTCTTTTTTTTTCTTGCCATCTCTACAATTGTAAAGTAATATTGACGCGATTAAAGATAAAGGAGGTTTTCATGGCAAAGAAGAATTGTGAGCTTACCGAAGGTGAATGGGCCATCATCACGGCCGTCTGGGATAATGAGCCGTGTGCGGCGCCGACGGTTCAGGAAGAACTGGCCGGGCGCAAGAAATGGACCTACAGCACCGTCAAGACGATGATGGACCGGATGGTGACCAAGGGCCTGCTGCGGACCGAGAGGATCCGCAATCTCATTTTATATCGCTCGGCCATCACAAGAAAGCAGGCCCAGAGCGGCGAGATTATGCGCGCGGTGAAGAGGGCGTTCGACGGGGCGCTGACGCCGATGATGCAGTTCATGCTGGATAACAACCTCTCGCAAGAGCAGCTCGATGAACTCGAGAACCTTATCAAGGAAAAACGCATCAGGGCCGGCTCATCCAAGGCCAAATGATCCCAGAGACAACAAAACTTTGCCAGAAGCGTCTTAATAACAGGAGTGCTTATTATGAACGCGATAATTGAGCGGATAAACGAGGTTGGCTACGCGTTCGTCAAATCTGCCCTGCCGATGCTGATCCAGTCGGGCGTGTTGGTAATTATCCTGCTGCTGGTCGATCTGCTGCTGCGCAGAAGGGTGCGGGCGGTGTTTCGCTATTGGATATGGATGCTGGTCCTCGTCAAACTTCTGCTGCCCACCTCGCTGTCGTCGCCGATTAGTATCGGCCGCTGGTTCGGAGACAAGCTGACGTACGTGGATGTAAACCGGGCGCCCGCTCCGGAGCCGGAAGTTAATGTCGCGCCGGCACCGGTGGTCGAGGCGCCGCTGATCGTAGATACTCCGCGTGTCGAAACCGTCACACACGCGCCCGCCGTTGTTCCGGTCGCGCCGACGATACAACATGCCGAGCCCACAGTCGCAGAGTCGATCGGTCCACCTCCGGAGCCGACGACGCCGCTGTCCTGGCAGGCCGTGGCATTCCTGACATGGCTGGCTGTTTTTATAGTGATGATGCTGTTACTACTTCAGCGGGCGGTCTTTGTCAGACGACTCGTCGCGCACGCGGCGGCCGGTGGCGGCAAGATGGCCGATTTGCTAAAAGACTGCTGCGAACGAATGGCGGTAAGAAGAAGCGTCGGTCTGAAGGTATCGGCCGGCGCGACAAGCCCGGCTGTGTGCGGACTGCTGCGGCCCGTGATTCTGGTGCCAAAGAAACTGACGCCTGGTCTGACTTCAGGCGAGCTTCGAGTGGTCTTGCTGCACGAGCTTGCTCATATAAAGCGCCGGGATTTGTGGGTGAATTTTGCCCAGACCTTGTTGCAGATGTTCTATTTCTACAATCCACTGCTTTGGCTGGCCAACACCATGATCCGCCGAGCGCGCGAGCAGGCGGTCGATGAGATGGTCCTGGTGGCTATGGGAGAGAAGGCCCGGCAATACCCGGAGACGTTGGTAAATGTCGCGAAACTGGCCTTCAAGCGCCCGGCCCTGAGCCTGCGACTAATAGGCGTCGTAGAATCCAAAAGCGCCCTGACCGGCCGCATCAAACATATCCTGGGTCGCCCAATGCCCAAGACCGCGAAACTCGGAATCCTCGGACTTGTCGTGGTGCTCGTCGCCGCTGCAATCTTGTTGCCCATGGCGGCGTTTATGCCGGGTTCTCCAGAACTGGTTGTCAAAGGCGTGGTAAAAGACGCCCAGACGGGCAAGCCGATAGCAGGGGCGCGGGTGTTCGACGACGGCTATGGACCGACGCCGTCGTGGGACCAGATCCGAGCCAACGAGCGATCCGAATGGGGAGCAATCACCAACGCGGCCGGCGAGTACAGCTTTCTCACATGGTCCGAGCATCATTGTATAAGCGCAGAAGCGCCAGGGTACAAACCTGAGCGAAAAACTCTATACGACAGCCATTTCACGATTAACACAAATGACGAAGAGACAATGAACTTCGTGCTTGAACCCGTTGAGGGCCCAGAGGGTATGGGCTCGGACTCAACAGGCGCCGAGTCTGTTTCGCCTGCTGTGCCTATACTTGGCTACGACGTGAAACTGAATTTCGCTGATCCAACCGTCAGGGACGGGAGCTTCCACAGCTACCAGAGTGTATCTTTCAGCATGAGTTTTCATAGCTTCGACAGCCTGCAAACGGACACATTGTTTGGCCAGCTGCTGATCGGGCAAGCAACTTTGCCTATACTGTTAAAAGGAGACCTAATTACAGTCCAGGACGGCTCAGTCGGCAGAACGATCCGCTCTGAAATGTGGCCCGCCGACGAGCCGCAATTTGAGAAAGTTGTAGAGCTTCCTCTCAAGTACGGGCAGAGAGAATACTCCTGTCCCGTGCGTGTCGAATTGATGCGGCAGCAAGGCGGCAATCCAATCGGTTCGTATTGGTTCTGCGCCTACCTCTCAGGGCGGTTGCCCTGGGGTGCCGGGGGCAGAATATTCGAGATCGTCAACCTGGATCAGCAGATGGAGTTCCGCCCTATTGGTGACGGTACCGATAAGAGAGACGCCGTCTTAGGCATTGACATCAACGGCGATGGGAAGATCGATCATTCAGAAACAGGCGGCGAGCAATCCGACCTCTACGAACCTTTTAAGATTGGCTCCAAAACCTATAGGGTAGCGGAGGTGGACCCATATCTGCCGCGGGTGGTGTTTCACGAGGTGCACCTGGATCAATCGCCCAGCTCAGATGCGAAACTCGATGTCCAACTCGAAGGTTCAGATAACCTTTTCACCGTCTACGGCACGGTGACGGATGAGTCCGGTCGCCCTGTAGAAGGTGTTCAGTTAACCGCCGATTGCGGGCATGGCAAGCTTGAGCGGACTGGCAGGGCCGTGACAGACAGGAGCGGTCGATACACACTCGGCCTGACAAGCTCGATCAAGAACCTCGGCGCCGATCCGTACGACGTGGGCATCCAGACCGCACGAATCGAGGCCCGTGCGCGAGGTTTCTGTGAGGCCAACATCTGCCGCGATGGTAACCTGGCTATGGCAGGCAAGACCCCCGGCCCCGACGGGCAGCGGTTCGTCGCCGATTATGCCGGCGTTGTCCTACCGCACAAACCGTACGAATTGAACTTCGTGATGCGGCCGGCCGCGCGGATCGAGGGTGAGCTTGTCGACGGGCAGGGCTCGCCGATGCCCAGATTGATGCTCTGGCTCCAGGGCGACGGCTTGTATCTGTCGAAGCGCGTCGATATATACGGCAGGTCTGACAGAAACGGCAAGTTTGTCATCGAAGACATCCCGTGCAAATCAATTTGGTTCAACTGTCCCCAGCCGAAGCTCGCGAGAAGCGGAACTGTCGAGTTGGCGATGCCCGGCACGTATCGGGTTAAGCTGCAATACGTCGAATCGGCGTCAGGCGAGCCGTCTCTCAAGATTGCCGAGTTGCGCGGCCCGGCATCGGTTTCATCCGAAACGTCTCAGAGTGGCCTTAATGGTCGAATAGTCGATGCCGCCGGCAGTCCAATAGCGGGCGCACAGGTGGCGTTCAGTACTGACAAGATAGGCGTGCAGATATCGGATGGCAAGCTCAAGCCTATACGCAGCGGTGTCGAGAGCAGGATTGTTCAAACCGATTTGCGGGGCGCCTTCGC
>CP070678.1:561213-565959 GCA_020352515.1 Phycisphaerales bacterium
CACGGCCACTTGTGCGCCAACATAGTCCCGGACCTGGTGCGGCATCACAGAGACGGCCGGCCCGCCGACAACTACCGGGGCACTGGTTAGACGCCGAACCAGGCCGACAACGGCCGCGGCTTCTTTTAACTCCCAGGTGTCACCGAACTCACTAAGAGAGTCAACGTGATCGACGTTACGGATCGACACGGCCACAACTTCGGGCTCAAAAGAACTGACTACCTGCTCTAGAAGGCTTGCCTGGCGGTTGGCGGCCAGCCAGTCGAACTGACGAACCACGTGTCCGGCATCAATGAGGGCGGCAGCGGCGGTGGCCATCCCCAGCGGATAAACCGGATAGGGGGTCTGGAGGGTGTTGGTGGAGATCAAGAGAACGCGGCTCACGTATTCTTCAACTCCTTGCGTCTGAAGGCCGTCCGCACACGCGGGTTGTATCGGCGGTAGGTCCCGTCCTGAATCTCACGCTCGATTACCCGCTGGAACAACTGGCCCATCCGGAGCTGATACCCGGAGTCCGCATAGAACGTCTCCCAGGCATAGTGGTACATTTCCTGCAGCTCGTCCACTCGCATCTTTTTCGGCTTAAAGACCACCTTGTCGGCAGTATAGTCCGCCCAGTTGTCGGTGAGGATTCGCCCCTGACGCTCCAGCTCCTCGCGAATAGGTGTATGCGGAAACGGGGTCACAATGGTGAACTCCGCGACATCCAGACGTATCTCGCACAGGAAATCTATTAGGCGCTTTATGTAATCGGCATCGTGGTCGTCCGTGCCCAGCAGAACCGTTCCCTCGACACCAATGCCGTTGTCCTGAAGCATGCGAATTCGATCCCGAATGACATCCGAGGTATCGAACACGGCCTGGTAGACATACCAGCAACCGGCCTCCGCAGCAAGCCGGATTATCTCTTCGTCATAAAAGATGGGGTGCGAGACCCACTTCTTCTTCAACGGTATCATCGCCTTGAACAACTCCACCAGCCACTCCCGGTCCTGGGCAAGCGAGTTATCGACGATAAAGAGCCGATTGTTCGGAATCTGCTCCATCTCCTCGATGACCTTCTCTATCGGGCGGGGACGGAACCGCTTGCCTCCCAGAAACGCGCTGCAGCAGGGGAAGCAATTAAACTTGCAGCCCCGTGAGGCGTGCACCAGGTCAACCATCTGGACGCCCCGATAGTTGTACGACTGGCGGTTCAAGATGTCGCGGCGAGCCGGCCCAATCAGCTCGGTCGGTGGCGGATCTCGCATAAAATCGTACACGGGCTTGAGCCGCCCGGCCTTGAAATCCTCGATCACCTGATGGAAACGGCCCTCCGTTTCCCCCAAAAACACCGCATCGGCATGCTGGGCCACGTCTTCGCTGTGAAGCATGGTCGAAATCCCCCCGAAGATTACAGCCACACCCTTCGACCGGAACGCATCGGCGATCTCAAAGGCACGAGGGAGCTGACAGGTCAACATCGTCGAGATGGCAACAAGGTCCACCCGCTCATCAAAATTCACATCCTCGACGTTGTCGTCCTCAAAGACAGTCTCCACCTCCTCCGGCACGGTCGCGGCGAAGACAACCGGGCCGTGCGGCGGCAGATGAAAAACCGTCTGATGCTCCAGTTTGGGCCACGCCGGGTAGATTAACTTCATCTTCATGGTCGCCGAATCGATCCCAAAAATATTCCAATTCTTGAATTCGCCCGCCGGCATAGCCGCGGGTACTACACAATCAACTACGCACGTGGTCAACCGCCGGTCTTGGTCTCCAGAAAAAATCTGGCGAATTCTCCGATATCATCTATTGGGTCGCTCTTGAAGAAAATTCGCCCCCCCTGCCACCGCCACAAAGCCGTATCTGAGCCCTCGGTCAAAACGAAGAATATGGCCCCGCATTGTCCGCCGGAGTTCACGTCGATCATCTTGGAGTCCACATCACACCAGCCTGCCACCACAGTCTGACAGAGACCCCAGCGTATAAGATTCAGGGCCGTGTGGATTCCGTCGAGGTGCCCGCTGCCGGTATCGTCGACCACGAAGGCCGGGCCTGTCAGACCGAACTGTATGGAGGCCTCGCCAAGCACACAATTGGGCAGTGTGTAAGCAAACAGGTTGGGACTGGCCATTGCCCCGCCGTGATACGCTGCTGTCTCGAAATAGGCCGCGTCCGTCTCCAGGGACCCTCGGCGTGTGCCCAAAACCAGACCGATCGGTTGCTTCTTCTTCCACCGATTAAGTCCCGCGCTCCGCAAAGCCAGCGCAATCGCCCCGAATCCGGCCTTGGTGTACTGATCGAACCGGCCGAATCGATTGTGGGGCTTGTCCAGAAAGTGCCTGCTGCGCATGGCCGGCAGTTTGCCGGGCCCAGGCTGGAAGACCTCGCCGCTTTGCCCGCTGCCGATGCCCCAGGGAGTCACCCATCCAATGCCGAGTATTTTCAGCCTCACGAGTCTCCGCTCCTCTGTAGAACAACCGTTGCGTTAATGCCTCCGAAGCCGGAGTTGGTGGTTAGCAGGTACTTGCCCGAGATCGCCTGTACCGAGGGGGAAACCGATTCCCCGCCCCTCGGTTCCCGCGAGGATAAGCCTACCGTTGGGGGTATGCACTGATGCGCCAGGCTGCAAAGTCCAACAATCGTCTCAATGGCCCCGCAGGCCCCCATAGTATGGCCCGTCGCGCCTTTAACCGAGTGGAACGGCGGCAACCGGTCAAAAAGCTTGCAAAAGGCGGTGAGCTCCATGGCGTCGTTGTAAACCGACCCGGTTCCATGTGCGCTGACCGCTGATAGATCACCGCACGCTAGGCCCGCTCGATCCAGGGCCTGACGGATCGCCAGCACCAGCCCCTCACCGTCCCTTGACGGCGCGGTTATATGGTGAGCATCCGACGCTACTCCCCATCCGACAATTCGGCCGAGACTGCGACGCTCGGCCTGTCGACAGCGGCCCTCACTCATTAACAGCAGGTATGCGGCGCCTTCGCCCGGTATCAGACCGTCCCGCTCCACATCGAAGGGCCGGCATTTACCAGGAGAAAGAGCGTTCAAAGCTGAGAAACCAGAGAAGATAAACTCCGAGACTAGATCCAGTCCGCACACGAGAACCGACTCGGCCTCGTCGTGCCCGATACAGGAAGCGCCCAGTGCAAGCGCCACCGTGGCCGAGGCACAGGCGGCGCTTATGTTGTGCCGGGGTCCCTTCAGGCCCAATCTTGTGGCTATGAGGTCCGCCACCTGATGGCTCAGAAGCCTGTCCAGGGGCGTTTGCCGAGCCCGCAACGACCGCTCCAACTGGTCGATGCCCCCCTTTGTGCTGGCCGTCAGCAGCAATGTATCCGGGGGTATCGACGGGGTCGGGTCAAAAAGCATATCGACCAACACATCCAGACGTGAGCCCGAGGGCTCGGCATCGAGCTCGCCGATACAGCCGGCTGTGCCGCAGACATAATTATCAGTCGCAAATCGCTTCACCGGAGCCAAACCCGTCCGTCCACCAATCAGACCGTCCCACAAGACGTCCGTACCTCGGCCCAGAGCCGTCACGGCCCCCATTTCCACCACGTGAACCGCTCTCAAGCCAGCTCCCCCCGCTTCCACCGCTCCAGAAAGGCAGCAAAAAAGGGTGGCAGCGTCAAAAGTATGTTCAGGTCTTGATCAAGCATCATTTGCACGGTGCAGCCGGTGCACACGAGCTTGCCGGCCGCGTTGCTGATGACGTATTCAAAATTAATCCTCGCGGCGTCCGACCAGTGCAGGATGGTCTTGATCTCAAAATCATCCTCGAACATCAGCGGGTGATAGTAGTCGATCTGTATTTGCCGAATGGGTACCGGTATCCGCTCGCGAATAAAATCGCTGTAACTGATTCCGTAGCGATTTCCGAGGGCCACCCGCCCATCCTCAAAATAGCTCGCGTAGCGGCCGTGCCAGACGACGTTCATGGAATCCACCTCTTCGAACCGCACGCGCCGGCTGATGGTCAGACACAACGGCGGGGGCGCACCTTTTACGGGACGGAAGTAGGACTTACGCATTGCCACCTTTCTCAATCTCAAACTCGGCGGTAAAGCTTGCCATCTTCTGATCGCCAACGACCAGGGTAAAGCTGCCGCGCAGCCCGTCTTCCAAGGGCTGCTCACGCCAGCGCACCTTAACGGGTGGTCCGGGCGGAATCGTCTTCATGAACTTGGCGCGCTCCACCTTTCGCAGCCTCCAGTTCCGGCCGCTGCGGCTCTGCAGGGCACACTGGCCCATAAGCAGTTGCACAAACGCCGGCAGGATTGGGTTTCCCGGGAAGTGGCCGGAGAAACCGATAAAGTCCGGCCCGAGACGAAACGTCATCTCATGGCCTCGGCCCCCTTCAAGGGTGCGGGCCTTCCCATCGGTACTTGCAACAATCTCGTCCCTCAGTGTACTCATGGCTTAGCTCTGTCCACCGGTTGGCGGCGCTGCATAGAGGGCAACACCACTAACGCACATACCATTGCTGGAATGATACCTAAAACGACCGTAATGCCAAGGGAAAACATCGCCGGATGCCGCGCCAGCGACAAGGCGCCGAACCCGCTCACCGTCGTCAGGGCCGACGTGGCTACGGCCCACTCAGCGGCTCCGCCGTGCTGTGTGGACCGGCGCACCATGAATATGCCGTAGTCGATACTGAGCCCAACGACCAGTACGCTCGCCGCCATATTGAACATGTTTACCTTCATTCCCAGCAATCCCATCACCGCCAGCATGGCCATCAGTCCGGTTGCC
>CP070678.1:566059-569750 GCA_020352515.1 Phycisphaerales bacterium
AGATGTTCGAGCAAGTCAAGGACACGGTGGGGAAGATAAAGAATCCGCACCTGAAGGCGCTGGTTGGGGAGTTTCTTGCCGATGGGGAGCTGATGGAGAGATTCTGTAATTCTCCGGGGGGCATGAAGCTGCATCACAGCTATATAGGCGGTCTGCTCGAGCACACGCACAATATGCTTCGAGTCGCGGTTGCCATACTGCCGTATTATCCGAACGTTCAGGCCGACCTGGTGCTGGCGGGGATTTTTCTGCACGATATGGGCAAGACGGAGGAGCTTGCATACGACATGGCCTTTTCGTACACGGATTCGGGCCAGTTGATCGGTCACGTGGTCAAGAGTCTTGTCATGATACACAAGAAGGCGGACGCCCTGAAGAGCCGGGGAACGGAGATTGAGCTGGCGGTTCTTGATTCTCTGGGTCACATAATCGTGGCTCACCACGGACAGTACGAGTTCGGCTCTCCCAAGCTTCCCGCGACCGCCGAGGCCTTCATGGTGTATTACATTGACGATTTGGACGCCAAGATGAGCCAGGTTGCCGAGGCTATGGGCGAAGAGGTGAGCGATTCGAACTGGACCGCGTGGAAGAACGCGCTTCAGACGCGGCTCTACACAAAGCGAATCGAGTAGCGACACTGCGGGCATTTCGCCCAAGGGCAGTCGGCCCCGGACCCCTATTGGGCCGAAACGCGGCCTACGGTCACGGCCGAGTCCGGGACATCGGGGGCCTTGCTGACGGCATTCTCTGCACGGATCAGGTCGTTTGCGAGCAGCAGGACCTCACGAGTCCTTTGGCCGCGGACGTCGAGAAATACGTCGGTTCCATGCGGCGGCCGGCAGTGGCGGATAAAGGCATCCCGTGAATCATTCAGGCGAATCATTGCTGCGGCGTTCAGGGCAAATGGGGCATTTAAGGAGTCAATGACGCAGCCTTCGACGTCATCGAGCACCACAGCGTGTCTGCGATCGGCGGCCGATGTGGCAAGCCGGATATTGCGGAATTCCAGGCCCTTTGCGTGCCGACAGAAGAAGCCGTAAGCCGCAAGCCTGCCGAACATTGTGCTCTCGGGGTAGCTGTCCGGCTTTTCGGGAATCTCGCGGGAGCCATCGGCCTTCGTGCCGCCGCCGTCGAAACAGAGGTTGACGTTGGCAATGGTTACGTTCTCAACGGGATGGCCGGGCAGGCCGGTGATCGAGCAGCCGATCTCCGAGCAGTCGGTCGCGACTATGTCCCTGACAATGACATTGCGGAACGCGCCCACTGCAGGCTTGGCCTGGTCTTTTTCGTACGTTCGGGCGCGGTTGCCGAGGCGCATGAATATCGGCACACTGACGCCCCTGATGGTTATGTTCGAGACAACGACACGCTCGAGCGTGCCGCCGTCAACGATTTCCAGGGCTATGCCGGCCAGGCCTCTCTGACGCCCGTAAATGACCTTGGAGTAGCGGGGCGAACATATCGTGCAGTTGCTAACGGTGATATTCTGAAAGCCTCCGCCGGATTCCGTGCCCATCTTGATGGAATTGCAGTGGCTGCTTATTATGCAGTCGGAAATTGTAACGTTTTGACAGGGCTGGAGGGATAGACTCTTCAGGACGATGGCGTCGTCGTCGGAATCCACGACACAGCCGGCGATGACCACGTCGGTGCAACTGTCGATATTGAGACCATCGTTATTGTAGCTGACGTGGTTGAAGACGGCGATGTCGCGAATGGTCAGCCGCCGGCACTTTCGATAGTGCTGCATCCAGCTTCCGGCGTCGCGCAGCCGAACACCCTCGATAAGGACGTCGCGGCAGTCTTCGAGGTATATATTCTTGGGCCTGGGGCCGTTCTTGTACTTGAAATTTGCCCCCTGGCCGTCGATTACGCCGCGTCCCCTGATTGAGATATGCTCGAGGTTCTTGCCCGCAAGAATTGCCCAGTAGCTGAACGTCGGCCCGTCCTTGCCGGCCAATTTGCGGGCCGGACCGTAATCGGCCTTATTCGGGCTGCCGAGCAGCGTACAGCCGGAATCGAGCCACAGGCTGATGCCGCTCTCGAGATACACGGTCCCGGTAAGCCAGGTTCCGGCCGGCAGATAGACCGTCCCGCCGCCGTCCGAAGCACATTTGTCGATTGTGCTCTGGATGGCCTGAGTGCAGAGAGTGCGGCCGTCCGGCTTTGCACCGTAGTCGCGAACGTCGTATAGGCCGCTTTCCCGGGCGGCGCCGGCAGGTGCGGCTATAAGCAGAAGCAGCGATGCAACATAGAGAGCGTCTCTTTTCATTTCAGTCTCCCTGTGAAACGGAGGGCCCGGAGGGCCGGTTGATATGCCCGAACTGGTTGTAAACCACGTCGTTGAACATACGCATTCGTGAGGCGATGAAATCATCGTGCAGCTTGTCGAGCATCTCCTGTGGATAGGGGATTCCCTCCGGGTGCTCGGGCGTATAATGGACAAGGGTTTTATCGACGTAACCGAGAGTCCCAATGCGGAAATCTTTGGGGTGGGCCTTTCCGCCCGCGGTCCACCAGAACAGGCCGACCCAGGGCCCGGCCTTCAGATTCTCATAGTAAGCGTCCATGGTTTCTACCGGCGTCGTGTATGTCGTGCCGGGAATTGAGCTGGACAGGCCGATATAAATCAGCATGGCCTTATCGGCGCCGCCGAAGCGGATCGCGTTCAGCAGTGCGTGGGTGTCACTCCAGCAGGCTGAGGTCCAGGTGGACGGGTCGCGGGAGTTCCTGCAGACCTTCGTTTCCACTCCTGCGGGAAAATACTCCGTTCGGATATGATGCCACTCGTGTACCCGCCCGGCAACCTGTGTCTTGTTTTCAGGATATACGGGATCGTACGGGATGGCGTGCCACCAGTAATCGTACGCGTCGACGCCGATGAATTCCGTGTTGGAGGGTAGCTTGTGGCGGCCGTGCCTGGTGACGTCATTCGGGCCCGTGGCATAGCAGCTCCCGTAGTCCCAGCCGGCCCAGGCCACCATGTTGTACCAGGGCCTGATGTGGCGCCAAGGGCGGCTGCCGTCACCCATGACGCGGTCCTTGATGCGCGTGTTAAACTCGGCATAGATTCTCTCGAGACCGCTCGTTTTGAGGCCGCAGAAATTCTCGTCGCCGGTTTTCACCATCAGGATATTGTTGATCAGCCGACGGCCTGTCGCGCGGTCCCCTTCGGGATTGACCAGCTCGCGGTCACGCGCATTCCAGAGGGTCTGCAGAATGTCGAGGGTCTTGTCGAACGGCTCGTGCTCGTCACCGCTCTTCCAGTAGTCGCGCAGGACGAACAGTTGTCGGCGCTGGTAGGCGCGGATCATAAGGTTGATGATTTCGTCGCGAAAACGCAGGCGTCGGGCGTAAAACATTATCGCGGTGGACCATTGGCTCGCGAGGTCGATGCGACGGACATTCTCCTCGTGGAACGTTTCGAGGGGCAGGTCGTCATCCCAGGCGAACAGTTCATACTCGCACAGATACGGAAGGATTCCGCAAGCCTCTTCGGGCCTCCATTGCTTGCTCGGCACATAGGAGTAAGTAACAATATCGTCGCCGCGGACGAAGCCGGGCGGCAGGTGGCGCATATCTGAGTGCAAGTCTGCACAGCCAAGACCGGCAAGGACGACGAACCACAGCCCCAAGGCGCCGGCCGCACGCCGGCGTACGCGCCGGGCGCAGGCTCTTTCACGGTGTGACG
>CP070678.1:569850-572638 GCA_020352515.1 Phycisphaerales bacterium
ACCCGCCGAGCCCCTGGAGGTCGCCGATACCGACGCCGACATAATCTGGCTCTTTGACATACCAAATCAGGCCGGAACCTACCCCCACGATTCCGCCCACAGCTCGATCCTCCTGGACGACGATTTCCTTTACATGAATACGAGCAACGGCGTGGACAAAACCCATCGAAAAATCAGAGCCCCCGACGGCCCCAGCATCATCGTCCTCGACAAGAGAACAGGCCGGCTGCTCGCCCGAGACCGCGAGGGCATAGGGCCCCGAATCTTTCACTCGACGTGGTCGTCGCCCGCGATGGCCGTGGTCGGCGGCCGAAAGCTCGTATTGCTGGGCGGTGGCGACGGCGTCGTGTACGCCTTCGAGGCCCTCGAATCCGCGCCGCCGGAGGGCCAGATCCAAACGCTAAAGAGAATCTGGCGCTTCGACTGCGACCCCTCGGCGCCCAAGGAGAACGTCCACAAGTACATCAGAAACCGCGACGAGAGCCCGAGCAACATCAAAAGCATGCCAGTATTCCACGATAACCGCGTGTATGTTACCGTCGGAGGCGACATTTGGTGGGGCAAGGACAGAGCCTGGCTTAAGTGCATTGACGCCACCAAGACCGGCGATGTTACAAATTCGGCCCTGTTGTGGTCGTACGAGGTAACCCGCCACTGCTGTTCCACGCCTTCGATCTATGACGGGATGGCGTTCGTGGCGGACTGCCGCAAGAAGGTGCATTGTGTTGACGCGGCCACCGGAAAAGTGCACTGGACGCACGAAACCAAAGGCGAGATATGGGCCTCGACGCTGGTGGCCGACGGCAAGGTGTATATAGGAACGCTCCTGGGCGATTTCTGGGTGCTCGCCGCGAGCAGGCAAAAGAAGGTAATCAGCGAGATAAAGCTGGACAGCGGCACCGCTGCAACGCCGACCGCGGCCAACGGCGTTCTGTACGTGACCAGCATGAACAAACTCTACGCCGTTCAAGAACAACCAGCCGTTAGAAATTGATGCTCGGCCTGAGACTTTGCGGCCTCATCGAAAGCCGCAAACCGTCGGCCCGATGGCGGCCGCAGGCTTAAGAAGGCAAGATGGATTGAAGAGATGCAAAGCAGACGACAGTTTCTAAAGAGGCTTGCCCTCGGCGCCGCCGCCGCTTCACTGCCCGGATGCGCGGCCGACCGCCTGACGGGCCTTGCGTCCACGAGCAAGACGAACATCGTACTAATCATGATCGACGACCTGGGCTGGATGGATCTGCGCTGCCAGGGCAATGAGCGGCTCGACACGCCGAACATCGACAGGCTCGCCTCACAGGGGATGCGCTTCACCGATTTCTACGCCGCCGCCCCCGTATGCTCGCCCACGCGCGCCTCGATAATGACGGGCCTCTCGCCGGCGAGGCTGGGCCTGACCACGCACATCCCCGACCGGCCCGGGTTCGCCCCAAAAAACGCGAACTTGCTCTCGGCAAAGACGCTCGACCATCTGCCGCTGCGTTACGTGACAATCGCCGAGCGCCTCAAGAAGGCCGGGTACGCCACCGGGTTCTTCGGCAAGTGGCACCTGTCCGGCAGGAGGAAATCCGCCGATGGCGGGCCGACCGAGCCGGAGCTTCGCCCCGAATACCAGGGCTTCGACGTGAACATCGGCGGCTGTGATTACGGTGGGCCGCCCACTTATTTCGATCCCTACCGCATACCCAACATTACCCCCCGGCGCGAGGGTGAGTACCTGCCGGACCGCCTAGCCGACGAAACTATAGAGTTTATACGGGCACACCGGCAGGAGCCCTTCTTCGCAGCATTATGGAATTACACCGTACACTGGCCGATGGAGGCACCGCAGGCCCTGATAGACAAGTACGAGCCGCGCATCGGGCCCGGCCTCAAAGACGCAAGATACGGCGCGATGATCGAGGCGATGGATGCCGCTATCGGGCGCGTCTTCGCCGAGCTCGACAAGCTGGAGCTGACGCAGAACACGCTGGTCATCTTCACCTCTGACAACGGCGGTTTCGCCGGCGTCTCCGACAATCGGCCCCTCCGCGCAAGCAAGGGCCACCTCTACGAGGGCGGCATCCGCGTACCGATGATGGTGCGCTGGCCCGTCGTCGTCCGAGCCGGTACGACCTGCCAGACTCCTGTTATAAGTATGGATTTCTATCCCACGCTGCTGGATGCGGCCGGGCTGGCGGTCGAGGCAGGCGCGACCCTCGACGGCGAGAGCATCATGCCCCTTCTCAAGCGGACCGGCCGACTGAAACGAAAGGCCATCTACTTCCACTATCCCAACTACGCCTGGCACGGCGCCAACCGGCTCGGCGGCGCCGTCCGCGAGGGAGATTACAAGCTCATCGAGCGATACGACGACGACTCGGTCGAATTGTTCAACCTCGCCGACGACCTCGGCGAAAAGCACGACCTCTCCGGGGCAATGCCCGAAAAGACCGCCCAGCTTAAAAGCAAGCTCGACCTCTGGCTGCTCGAATCCGGCGCCATGATGCCTCAACCGGTATCGACAGACGCGAGCCAACCCCGGCAATCGCCTGATTCCTTGACCGCTCCGGTTAGCCCAAGGTCACCTGTTTAGAGGTGACTTCTCAAGTACAGGCCCTGAAGGGCGCGTTTTTTGTGTTTAATCCCGTGTAGGTTGCCGGATTTTTTGAGAAATTCGTTGAAGCTGCGATCTGTTTATAGTATTGCAGGTCCGAGTCTTACGGGAGCACGCCAAAACAAGTGTCAACGCGTGCAAAAACGCCATTGATGAAGTCAAGTGGGAAATGTGAATCAAGATTTACCGCCG
>CP070678.1:572738-577132 GCA_020352515.1 Phycisphaerales bacterium
CGAATGTACAGGAAGCCCTCGTGCGCGCCGACCGCGTACGCGGCTATGGCCATGCCCTCAATAATCCGGTACGGGTAGGATTCCATGAGCATCCGGTCCATGAAGGCGCCGGGGTCGCCCTCATCGCCGTTGCACAGGATGTACTTTTCGTCGGAGTCGGCGGCCCTGACGGCGGACCATTTACGGTGCGCGGGAAAGCCGGCGCCGCCGCGCCCCCGCAGTCCGCTGCCCTCTATCTCCGCTATGACCTGCTCGCGACTCAGGTCGCCGAGACAGCGATTGAGGGCCTTGAAGCCGTCGAACTGGAGATACTCATCGAGACCAACAGGGTCGATGTGGCCGCAGTGTTCGGTGGCTATGTGTATTTGCCTGTCCAGGAAATCGGCGACCGAAGGATCCCTTACGTCGATAGAGTAACGCGTCACGTGCTCGGCGTTTTCATCGGTCAGCATTCCATCCAGGAGGCGGGAGGCGGCTTGCGAGACCTTCCTGCGCAACCCCCGGACCTTGAAGTGGCGCAGGAGAATCGGCCCGGCGTCCTCCGGCTGGACTTTCGTATAAAGAAAGGACCTCTTGTCGGGCAGGACAACTTCCAGCAAAGGCGTCTGGTAGCACATGCCGACACAGCCGACGCGTTTGACAGTAGCCCGAATACCGGTCTGTTCGAGCGCCTGCTGGAGGGCCTCACGGAGCTTGCCGCTTCCGCGAGCCACACAGCAGGACCCCAGACCCAAACGTATCTCGGAGCCGGCGCTGCCCCGGGCAAGCCGGGATTCGTGTTTCTTTTTACGACGAGCGGCCTTATCCTCCTCGGACCTGAGAAAATCACTCAGGACGGCAGGCACCTTGTCGGGCGTCAGATGGCCGTATGTTACCTCTTCAATCTGCACCGCCGGCGCCAGAGTACAACAACCAAGGCAGGCGACTTTCTCAACGGTAAAGAGTTTCCGGCGGTCCGTATCCTCCTGCTCCGGAATGCCGAGATGCCTCTTGAAGGCGTCGTAAATCCGCTGGCCGCCCTTAACGTGGCAGGCCGTGCCGACACAGACCCGGATGGTGTGCAGGCCGGCCGGCCGGTGCCGGAACTGGTTGTAGAAAGTCGAGACACCGGCAATCGATGCAGGCGTGATTTCGGTGAGGCTGCAAACCCGCTCGAGAGCCTGCTCGGGCAGATAACGATAATGGCCCTGGATGGCCTGGAGGATTTCAAGCACCTTCTCCGGCCCCGTGCCGATTCTCTCAACAGCCCTCTCTACAAATGTCAAATCCAGCTCGTCCATAAACCTCTTTTACACTATGCAAATTGCGTCACTGCTGCCCGGGTCAGGGCTGTCCTATGCAATACAGGTTCTCAACTGCCCTGATATATATTCGGCCGTCCGCAAAGGCGGGCGAGGCATGGCAGTCTTCACCCAGCTCGCACCTGGCCAGCTCCTTATACTGCTCTGCGGCTTCGATGATAATCATGACGCCTTTCTCTGTGAGCACGTAGAGCCGCTCGCCCACAAAACTCGGCGACGCCCTGCAATAGACCCTAAAATCCTGCTCCCACAATTTCGTTCCGTCCGTCGTCTTGTGACAGGTCAGCAATCCTTCCGTCGTGAGCATGAATACCAGCTCGCCGTTGCTGACGGGACAGCATACATCCGGGCCGCCCTCTTCGTTGCGCCATGCAATATGCGTTTCGGTGACGTTGCCGCGGCCGTCGGGGCGTATCGCAATGAGTTGCGCGTAGGGCTCTATGACAAAGACAAGGCCGGCGGCAAAAACAGGCGACGGAGCAAGTTCTCCGCCAAGGCAGTCGGCCCGCCATAGCTCGTCGCCGTTTGCGGGGTCATAGGATATCACCCACGGCTCGCCGCACGTGATTAACTGGTATTGTTCTCCGATTTTGACCACTATCGGGGTTGTCCATGAATTCGGAACCGGGCGCGGCGTCTGCCAGACGAGCTGGCCGGAGAATCCGTTAAAGGCCATCAGTCTGGACTTCTGGTCCTCGGCGACCCCCTGGTCGTATTGAATCAGAAGAAGGTTGCGGTACATCTCAAGGGAAGAGGCGTATCCGTAGGATATGTCCGGAATTCCGAGGTTTTTCGTCCAGACCGGTCTTCCCTCGAAGTCGAAGGAGGCAACCGCACCGTCTGCGAAGATGGCATAGACGCGCCGGCCGTCGGTGGTCATTGTCGGCGCCGCGGTGCCGGCGTCCTCGCTCTCCTCATACACGAGTTCGCCGGGCGGGGCCGGAGCGACGTTGCCGGTCCAGAGTAGCTCGCCCGAAGGCGCATCAAAACAGTAGACCTGCCGCTCATTCGGGTCGGCTCCGGAGAGAAATATGCGATTGCCCCAGATGATCGGTGAATTAAAGCCCGGCAGCGGGATTGCGGTCTTCCATAGGATCCCTTGGCCGCTCTTGCCGTCCCATTTGTCGGGGACGTTCGTGTAGGCGCTTATTCCGGCGCCCCCGGGCCCGCGAAAGCGAGGCCAGTTTGCGGCAATCTCCTCGAACGAGGGGTACGAGCGTGCGGCCTTATCGGCTCTGCCGAGGTAATCCTGCGGGCCCAGGGCAAGAAGCAGCGCACCAATCCCGACCACGCCCGCACCGGCCGCCAGTGCCCGTCGCGTCAGCCCTGACTGGCGGATTTGTCCGGGGCCTGGATCGGGATTCACGTGCGGCGACGGTGGCCTTTTCCGCAGCGCGTCATGCCACTTGACGCCGATGAGCATTACGGCAACGCTGCCGAGAAGCAGATAGCCCCCCTTCCGGGACCGGTCAAGCCTCCTGATTTTGTTTCGCCGGATACGCAGGTCCAGGTCGCGCGTCTGAGATACAAGCGGCTCGCTGTCGGACTCCAGATGCAGCTTGACTCTCAGATTCTCCAGATTCTTCTCAAGCCGGGCGTCGATTAGAACGCTCTGGAGATAGTCGACGGCGATTACAAGAATTATCAGCAAAGAAAACGCGGCCGCAACAATGGCGGTCGCCCGGGCAGTCTTGCACCAGCCGCCCGCACTTTCGACACTGCCGGAATTGAGATTAGCCTCGGTCTTCATCAGCTCCTGCCCGCCATCTCTCTGGCCTTGCGGCCCCTGGCATGCTCCCTCGGACAATACTTGAAACACCGGCCGCACGCCAGGCAGCCAGCCCTGTCGGCCTCGTAGTCCGTCCTTCTGCGCCAGACGGAAACGCCAATTAGCTTAAGCCCCACTACAAGCCCAATGAATCCGCCCAGAAACCATCCTCCCAGCCCGAATCTTCCGCGGATTGCCAGGGCGTCGGAGTAAAGCTGCTCTATCTCTTTGCCCGTCGCCCTGAAGGCCGAGCTGGCGTCCGTCGTGCCCTGCACCTTGCCCGCTTCCTCCAGGTATACACGTTCGGCCAATCTCACCGTGGCGTGCATTCGAGATGTCCCCACTTTGGCGGCGGCGCCGGCCCATCCGCACAAGAACACGAGCAGGGGCAGAAGGGCGAGAAGCAGCACCAGCCTTTTGGCGCCGGTGCGGCGCTCGGCGGCGGGCCACGGCGCGGTTGGCACCTTTATTGCGCCGAAGGGGCACGAGTCCTCGCACAACCCGCACTTAATGCACTCATCGGGGGTGATGCTCGGCCGCCACTTGGAGAGGCGTGAGAGCTGCCTCAGGATAACGCCGTACGGGCAAAAGAATCGACAGTAGGGACGCCCTATGAATATGCCCACGATCAGGAAACACGCGCCCAGGATGAGGATATTGGCGTTTCCATCGAGGCGGAAGAATCCGACAAAAGGATCGTATCTGCATATAACAAACGCGCTTCCGGTTGCTGCAAACAGAACAGCCAGGCCGAGGTATAGATAGGCCACGACCCGGAGGGCGTTTTCGAGCCACGGGGGCACGGGGACCGGGCGCATCAGCACCAAGTCCTGTGCGGCGCCTAAGGGGCATACGGCCGCACAGAAGGTTCTGCCGAAAAACAGCGTAAAGACAAGCGGCAGCAGGAAGAATATGACGGCGGCAACCGGAATGGCGTAGCCGGAGTCAAAAATCATCAGGGTTACGTTTTGAATCGCGCCTATAGGACAGATACAGCCCTTGCGCCAGAAGCCGAAATAAAGAAGTGAAAATACCGCCAGAACAAATATCGCCCGACGGCTCCGTCGCCTCAGGACCAGATATGAGGCAAGTGACAGGGTCGCCAGAAGCACGGCTGGATCGACGTATTCGTAAATGCCGCTGCGCGGAGGCGGAACGGTTGTCTCGGGCTGTTGATAGCCGCTCTCAAAATCCGGCGGCGGAAAACGCTCGAGCCCCTGCGCAACCGCACAAGGAATCAGCAGCAGGGCCGAAAATAATATGGTACGAGCCGGACGCGCCATCAGGTAAGGTCCGCCCCCTTGAGCAGATAGGGCTCCTCGGCG
>CP070678.1:577232-592090 GCA_020352515.1 Phycisphaerales bacterium
AAATACCTGATAAGCTGGTATCGGCCGCTGATGATGCAGCGGGAGAGGTTGTCGCGTTTCATCGCCGGGGTGAACTGGCCGAAGACGGCGTCCCGCGGAGGCCGGGTGCTCGTCCCTTCGATCAACGCCCGGAAGCTCACGCCCTCGACGCCGGCCGGAATCGGTATGTCCAGAAAGTCCAGCAGCGTCGGCAGCACGTCGATACAACTGGCCGGCTCGGTGAAGACCCGCCCGCCCGAGAGGGCCGAATTCGGCCGGTAAATGATCATCGGCACCTCAATCCCGGCCTTTCGCGCAGACCATTTCGCCCCAGGGTAGGGAATGCCGTGGTCGGAGGTGAAGATGACAACCGTGTCCTCTGCAATCTCGCTTTTTTCCAGCGTATCGAGAATCCGGCCGACCTGGCTGTCGAAGAACTTAATTTCCGCCTGAAACTGGGCGAGGTCCTCTCGGATCTGCGGGGTGTTTTGCAGCCACGGCGGAACGAACAGGCCCCGCTCGGTGTCGCTGCCGTGTGTAAACGGGCGGTGGACCTCCGTGAAGCCGACCTTTGCGAAGAACGGCCGGTCGCCCGGCTTTCGTGTCCTGACAAGGCCCTGGGCGGCGAGGACGGTCTCTTCGGCCCGGCTGCGGGGCGACAGACGGCGTTCGTAGCCGAGGGCCGGGGGCGAACCGACGTGACAGAAGCCTATCAGGTACGTCTCGTAGCCGGCCTCTTTGAGAATCGCGGCGGTGTGTCTCTCGCCGTCGTTTAGGCGCCACCACCAGGGGGCGTGCGTGAGGCCCAGCAGGCCGTTAGACTGCGGATAGCGGCCGGTGTGCAGGCTGCCCCTGCCGGGCGAGCAGACGGCGGACGTGGAGTAGTAGTTGGCGAAGCGGATGCCTTTGTCCGCCAGGCGGTCGATATTGTCGCTGCGGGCCGTGCGGACGCCGTAGCAACCCAGGTGGCGGCCGAGGTCGTGACAGGTGATCATCAGGATGTTGGGCTTATCGGCGCTGTCGCGGCCGGCGGGCTCGGCAAGGGCTGAGGCCAGAAGCCCGCCCGCTACCGCCGCCGAACTGCGTCTAATGAATTCTCTGCGTTTCACAGCAATGCTCCTTTCAGACGGAGGATTCTCTTCGGGTTTCACTGAGGCGCCCGACCGCCGCATGATAAACGATTCGCAGGCAAATCTCAACCGCAGGCGAGCGCAATGCCTGTGGCCGATGGGACACGCCGGGTCAGACACGCGACACAGTGGGAACCTGTTTACATCAAACGCCATCCGGGCTATGATTGCCGGCGATTAGAGCCGTCGCAAAAGTCACTTAGGAGAAGAGCGATTCTTTCTTTTCTTAAGCAATTGAAGAGCTGCCCGTCGTGGCTGCTGACGTTGCTGTCCGGCGTTCTGCTGGGCCTTAACGCCCCGGGCCGCCATACCCAGCTTGTGGGGATGGTTGCACTTTTTCCTCTTTTTGTCGTCATCGACAGAATCCAAAGCAATGGCACGTCCACGTGGAAGCGCAGGCTCGGGCACATACTGCTTGCCTGCTGGGTTGCCGGCTCGGTCGGGGCCCTGTTGGGGGTTCCGTGGCTGACCTATGCGGCCCGGGTCTTCGGGGGTCTGCCGCAAGCGGCTGCCCTTCTGGTGACCGCGGCCGGCTATGGAACAGAGTGTGCCTTCGTGCTTTTCGTCTGTTTCGGATTGTCGGTGCTCTTGATTCGGCGAAGGGGATGCTGGGAGCTGGCGGTGCGGCTGAGTTACTTCATTGCGGTAGAGCCCTTCTGCCCGAGGATCTTCTACTGGAGCTTCGGAGGCATGACCTTTTCGGGATTTCCGCTGCTGTGCCAGTTGGCGGACGTGATAGGCTCTCCGGGGCTGGGCATATACAACGTGGGCTTCAGTCTTTTGCTGCTTCTGATATGGCGGTGGAGGGTCGAGCGGCCGGCAGTGCCCGCCGGGGTCGTCCGTCGTCTGGCGGCGGCGTACCTGGCGTTGTGGGTGGTTGGGCTTGCCTATGGAGCGTGGAGGGTCCGGTACGTGGAGAGCCGGATGGGTGAGGGTTCGCAGGTTCACGTGGCCGCCGTGCAGCCAAATTTCTCGCTGGAAGATATGGCCTCGCGCGCATCGGACTATTCGGCCAGAGAAAGCCAGCTACTCGGACTTTTGCGGGATTCAAAGAAGGCGCTGGGTGAATTTCCGCCGGACTCCGGGATTGCCAGGCTCGTAATCTGGCCGGAATCGGCGTACCCGGCCGCCTACTTCCAGGAGTTTCGATTGCAGGTTCTGGTCGAGCGTTTTGCACGGCAGAACGGGACCTATGTGCTGCTTCAAACGATAGACTGGGACGAGACTTCGTCAGGCCGCAAGTATTACGGCATTGCCCTGCTGATTGGCCCCGACGGGCGGGTACAGGGGCGCTACGACAAAATCTTCCGCATCCCCTTCGGAGAATACATTCCGGGCGCCGAGCTGTTCGGACCGTACGCCAAGTGGCTCAGGAAGCATATCGCCAACCTGTCCGAGTTCGAGAAGGGCAAAGAGTTCACGGTATTTCGGGTCTCGGATGATCTGCAACTCTGCGCCCCGGTATGCTTCGACGCCTTCTCTCCGACAATAATCCGCAACATGTCCCGCGGCGGTGCGAACATGGCCATCAACCTGGCCAACCTGATGTGGTTCGGCAGGACGACGGCGCCCGATCATCTGGAGATGACCCTTCGCTGGAGGGCCATCGAGCATCGGATTAGCGTATTGCTCGCCTCCAACAGCGGTGCAAGCACCGTGATTGACGCCGCAGGAAAACGCCTCGGCCGGCGATTGAGACTGTTCGAGCGGGGGACACTATCGCAGACCGTTTGCCTGAGACGGCACTTTTCAATCTACCGCGACTACACCGGATGGGTCCATCTGGCCTTTGCATCGATATTTGCGGGTACGTTATATCTGGCCCACAGCCGTGCGGGCATTTTCCACAAGGGGTAATAGATCTTAGAGGGCCGGCACAGGCTGGCAGTGGCCGCAATTGCGGCATAATTGTTCTTGACGGGGGTGCTTGAATTGATTATTGGTTGACTCTTATTGTTGAGCTTGAGCCAGGCAATGGAAGGCGTCGGCAAATGATAGTAGACTGCCATACACACATAGACATCAAGGCCGACGAGGTTGCGACGTCCGAGCATCTTGTAGCCTCGGAGCCGGTTGATGTTTGCGTGGTTCTTGCCAGGAGGGGGGAATCGAGCGAGGAGACAAACAAGCGGCTGAGCGAGTACGTGGGCAAGCACAGGGAGAAGATGGCCGGTTTTGCGGTCGTGGACCCACAGAGCGACAAGGTGAGCTTTAATAACGTCAGGCCCCTGCGGGACAGGCTCGGACTCAAGGGGGCGGTTGTGTACTGCGCAGCGGGCGGATTTCACCCGGCGCACAGCAGGGCGATGCGGTTTTACGAGTCGGCCGAGGAGCTGGGCTGGCCCGTCTTCTTCCACAACGAAGAGGCCACGCGGAGCCCGGAAGCCGTTCTCGAGTATGCCCAGCCGTACCTTCTCGATGAGATAGCCAGGAGGTTCACGGGGTTGAAAATTGTTATCGGCAGCATGGGAACGCCGTTCCTGGACCAGACCCTGGCGATGGTGGCCAAGCACGAAAACGTCTACGCGGATCTCACGATACAGCCCCGTCGCGTCTGGCAGATATATAATACGGTTGTAGCGGCCAACGAACACGGCGTCATGGACAAGCTGCTGTTCGGCAGCGGATTCCCGCTAAGTCGTGCCGGAGAGTGCATCGAGACCCTTCTGGGGCTCAACATGCTTATGGCCGACACGAATCTGCCGACGATTCCCCGGGCTAACATCCGCAACATAATCGAGCGCGACAGCCTGGATGTGCTTGGTATAATTGATAAAGGTCTCGGCGTGCAGGAGCCTGCGGCCGAAGGCGCGAAGGAGCGAAAGGCCGAAAAGGCGGGCAAAGAGGAGACGGCATAGTGAACCCGGTGTGGTAGAGGGGCAAGACAGGCAGGGATGGCTGAGCTTCGGGAAGAGCAAGGTGGGACATCGAGAAAATGGGGGCGCACTTGTTCCGGCAGAGATTGTACCGGCCGTTTGTCCAGGCGGTATCCGGAAGTCACACAGAGATTCCACGGCCCCTTTGGGCGGTATGCAGGCGCGACGTTGTTTTGTAATTGCCGGCGTGATTCAAGATGAAAGATAGAAGCAAGTGGGGCACAAATGCGGGGTTCCTGCTGGCGGCTATAGGCTCAGCCATCGGCCTGGGAAACATCTGGCGTTTTCCCTACGTGGCCTATGAAAATGGGGGAGGCGCCTTTCTGATCCCCTACTTCGTAGCGTTGTTCACCGCTGGAATTCCCATTCTCATGCTCGAATTCGCCCTCGGACACCACAGGGAGGCTTCCGCGCCCAAGGCCTTCCGGCACATCGACGCGAAATGGGAATGGCTCGGGTGGTGGGCCGTGACCTTTGTGATGTTCGGCATATCGCTCTATTACATAGTAATCATGGGCTGGTGCGCCAACTATATGGTCTTTTCCCTGAACTGTGCATGGGGAGAGGACCCGAACACGTTCTTCTTTGATGAATTTCTGGGGATGTCAGGCAATAAAGACGTGTGGCAGATAGGAGGTATAAGCTGGCCGATCGCGACCGCGGTCGCGGTGATCTGGCTGATTAACTGGATCATTGCGTACGGCGGGATCGAAAAAGGAATTGAGCGGGCGGTCAAAATAATGATGCCGGTGCTGTTTTTGATTACCGCCGTGATCATCGTTTGGGCGCTTTTTCTGCCCGGGGCCCAGAAGGGCATCAAACACTATGTGACACCGGACTTCAACAAAATCACGGACCTTAAGGTCTGGATAGCGGCCTACGGACAGATATTCTTCTCGCTGTCTCTGGGGTTCGGCATCATGATTGCCTATTCTTCCTATCTGTCCCGTGAGGCCAACATCTTCAAAAACAGCCTTATCGTAGGGTTCTCGAACAGCATGTACGAGGTCTTCGCCGGTTTTGGCGTTTTTGCAATTCTGGGCTACATGGCCACAAGGCAGAGCCAGGAAATCAAGGAGGTGGTCAGCAGCGGCATCGGTCTGGCCTTCGTAGCCTATCCGAAGGCCATTTCACTTCTGCCTTCGGGCAGTTATTTCGGATTCCTGTTCTTTCTGTTGCTTATTATCGCGGGAATTTCATCCTCGATATCCATTATCGAAGCGTTCACCTCCGCCATCCTGGACAAATTTGCTCTTGCCCGCAAGAAGGTGATTACCGTGATATGCTTGCTGGGGTTCTTCGGGTCCCTGGTCTTCACCACTCACGTTGGGCTGCTATGGCTCGATATCGTGGACCATTTTCTCAACCAGTACGGCCTGATAACGGTTGGGATCGTCGAGGCGCTTATCGTGGGATGGATATACCGCACGGACAAGCTCAAGGCCCACATAGTATCGAACCTGGGCCTGAGCGGGACCCGCCACAAAATATTCGACTACGTGATATTACAGCTTTGGATGTATTGCATCAGGTTCATCACCCCGGTGGCATTGGGGATTGCGATTATCCACAGCCTGATTGGCGAGTTCGCCGAGCCGTATTCGGACTATCCCGTCTCCGGCGTCATCATTCTGGGGGTCGGCTGGCTGCTCGTAACACACATATTCGCATTCGGTCTTTCGGGACTGCCCTGGCGCGGCGGTCCACCAAGGTGAGCGGGGCTCTATTTGGGCTTGAAGCCTTTGACATCGTCGCCCGTGTACTTGGCGCATGCATTTTCCAGATCGACGTCGCTTATGTTTGCGAGCGTGCAAAGCCAGGCCAGGACGTCGGCGAATTCCTCCTGCCTGTTATTGCGGTCTTCGGAGGCCAGAGCGGTTGCGAGCTCCCCGACCTCTTCGACGAACCACAGAAAAGTCCGGGGCACGCCTCTCTGGCGGTCTCTCTTTTCATACTTCCTCGAGATCAACTTCTGAAATTCTCTGATATGCATGGTAATCGGGCCCCTTGATCGTGGTTTCCGTTACGCTGTCCTTGCAGGTAATCCCAACAATTTCAAGATTTTCCCTGAATGCGCGACCGTCGCACGCGTCTTGGAATGTGCCTGAAGCGAATTCATGAGAACACACACCGCCTATTATGCCGGCCGTGTGCTGGCGTGCAAGAGTATTTCTGTCTGCAATGCGCAAAAAGGCGGTGAATTCGGGCAGCCCTGTTGGTGAGTCCCACCCGCCAAAGGAGCAAATAATCGTCAAAAAAGTACGCCCATCCCGCAAAGAGCTTGACATCCGGGCGGCGGGGCCTTAGTATTCCACCGACCATGGTGGTTTCTTAGGGAGTACATAATGGCTGAAGCCAAGCCAAGAATAAGCATTCTTGAGTATACGGGCAAAGCAACAATAGTCTCTTTTACCGACGAGAAGATTCTGGAAGAGACCGATGTAAAGGCCCTGCAGGAGTCGATCATGTCGGTAATCGAGCAGGACCACCGGATAACGCTCGTATTGGATTTTGGCAATGTTCGGTACCTGTCGTCGGCGGTCTTGGGCCTTTTGATAAGGGTCCTGAAACGCGTACGGGAGCGGGACGGCGAGCTCAGGCTTTGCGGGATAAGCCCCAAGATATACGAAGTTTTCAAGATAACACGTCTGACCAAGACGTTTGATATTTACAAGGATGTAGAAAGCGCAATCAAGGATTAGCTGCAGGCCGGCCAGTTCGCGATTTGATATCTTGCCGGACGGCAAGGGCACTTACGGCCAGGAGAACATCGCGGTTCATCTGCAAGGTTGGTCGGGTTTCTGCCAGAGCGTTAACCCAAGGGGGCGTTAAGAAATCAGGAGCTTATGGCATCGGAATCAGGAATGAGGCATTCACTGCTGGTCGAGAGCAAGCCATCTGCCGTAAATGATATTTGCGGGCGGATTCTCTCGCAGGTTGAACAGAGCGGCTACAGCAGGGAAGACGTTTTTGCGGTTCATCTGGCGATAGAAGAGGCGTTTGTGAACGCCGTTAAGCACGGCAACAAAATGGACGCGAGCAGGACTGTCAAGATCGAGTATACAGCGGGGCCGGAGGAAATTGAGATTTGGCTGACGGACGAGGGCGCCGGATTCGACCCGGATTCGGTGCCGGACCCACGCTCAGGTCAGAACATCTACAAGCCGGAGGGCAGGGGGTTGCTTCTGATTCGCTCCTACATGGACGAGGTAAGTTTCAACGAGCGAGGCAACAGCATCCGTATGGTCAGATATAGACATAGGCCGCGGGCGTTGGAAGACGAAGGGGTCGAAGGGACATGAACGGTCCGAAACAGAGCTTGAAGCCGGCGGCGCCGGTCCGGACGCTGGCCGGGGCCGTGCAGGCGGAATGGAAGGGCTGATGCGAGGCAGAATTGCTATTGGCGTTTCTTTGCTTTTCCTGGTCGGCTGCGCCTATGAGGCCGAGCCGGTGGCCGAAATTGTCCCAAGCCCCCCTGAGAGATCTGTGCCCGTTCTGCGCCAGGCGCCCAAGAGGAGCGAAGAAATACCGGCCCCGAAAATGAATGTCCCCGCAGAGTGGATCGCGCCGGCGCAAATCGAAAGAAAATGGTCGGCTATTATTATACATCATTCGGGAACCCCGAACGGAAATGCGGCGATATTTGACAGGTGGCACAGAGAGGGCTACAACTGGGACGGTGTCGGCTACGATTTCGTCATAGGCAACGGAACAGACAGCCAGGACGGCCAGGTGGAGGTCACCTTTCGGTGGCGCCAGCAGCGGACCGGCGCTCATTGCAAAACGCCGGAGAATTGGGCCAACGAAGAAGGGGTGGGAATATGCCTCGTGGGCGACTTTAATTACACCTCGCCGACGGCCAAGCAGATGCAATCGCTGGCGAAGCTCGTCCGTTTCTTGAGGCGTCGTTACGGCATAAGCGAAGTCCGCATCTACGGTCACAAGGACACTCCCGGTGCGCGCGTGACCGATTGCCCGGGGCGAAATTTCCCCATGGATCGGCTTATATCCATGTCCGGCGGGTGACCGCAGGCGAGTGCAGGGGGGTGACAACCACACAGGGTCCCATAAGGCCGGCTTCCGAATCCGGCATTGCTCTTTTCCGACAGAAACAGCACGAATGCTCATGCCGGATGCGGTCACGGGAAAGTGGACGCGCAATTATACCGAAAACCTTGTTGACAACCCTGATTGTTGAAGCAAAGCAAGGAGCCGGTTAATGAACGTATACGATTCGCTATCCTCCCCGGAAGGGGTACTGAACGAGCAAATTGCACAGCAGATGTTCGAAGTTCTTCCCGAAAAGGGGCCTATAATGGCGATAATGAGCAGACAGGGCAGCTTCTGGCCCAGTGACAGCGAAAGATTCTGCCGCCTGAACATAGATGAGGCTTTTCTGAAAGAGCTTTGTGCGAAGATTGACGACGGAGACGAGCCGGTCATCACCCAATCAGACGAGTGCAGCATTGTTGCGGCCCAGCTTGCGACGGAGAGGACGGACTGTGGTTATGTTATTGTCGCTTTGCCGCAGTCGAGCCCGGAATCCACTTTGATAAACACCGATCTGATAGAGATGCTGCTCAGCCAGGTCGGTTTGATTGCAAGGCTGATCGAGAAGAACAACCGGCTCTACGAGGCCCAGATGAAACAGCGCGGCATGTACCGCCGGGGCTGCGAGGTTTCAAACTGATGTGCGTGGCTGTCGGGGTATGCGCGGGCATGTGCTCGCACTTCTTCGGAGCATTCCGGTAACCCCCCGCAGCAGCGCCCGGCGATTCGAAACTCAAGAGCCTTGTTCGCCGAAGGACAAACCCGCCGTTTTTGCGACAGAGCGAATATGCGCCGCGGCCAAGTCGTACTCTGCGGCATTCGGCAGGTGCTCGAGCATCAGCGGAGTCTCCGGGAACCTGCTCAACTCTTTTAAGAACGTGTCATAATCCAGCCCTCCCAGACCCGGGCGCACTTCGTCCAGGTGGGTCGTGAGTTTCTCCTGTAGCAGAATATCCTTCGCATGGCAGCTTCTGATATGGGGGCCGAGCTTTCTGAAACATTCCCGGATGAGCTTTCCGCTGCCGAAGTAACGCTGCGGGCTGCAGAGCAGGTTGGCCGGATCGAGGTGGACGGCAAACCGCTTGCGGTCGATGGCTTTGAACAGGCGCAGGTACGACTCGGGAGAATCCGGATAGGCCCACGGCATAGTCTCCAGCGTGAAGTATGTGCGTGTGGGCTTGACCTCGTCGATAATTGCACGGGTGGTTTCGACGATCATGTCGAATGTTTCTTTTGTGAAATTCTCCGCAGAGGGTCCGTCCCAAAGCTTGCCCCGTGAGCCGGCTATGTTCACGCAGCAGTTTGCGCCTATCCGGTCCGCCAGGTGAAGCTGCCTTCGGCACTTGGCGAGGGCGTTGTTTCTGGTCTTTTCGTCGGGGCTGATAGGATTGCTCCAGGCGCCGACCTCGGCAATTACAATGTCGGCCTTTTTTGCGGCATCGGCATAAGCGGTGACCACGTCGTCCGAGGCGTTGGCGCCGACGGGACAGTAAGCGGCCCTATAGCCGAGCTTCTTCACCGCCCTGACCCACGCATCGGGTCCCTCGTACTTTTCGAAGAGCGGGCCGCCCAGCCGTAGACGCACGGATTTCCTTTGCGTGCGCGCCGAGGCAACCCCGGGGGCCGCAGCGAGCAGGGCCGCGGCGCCTGCGGAAACTCCAAGAAAGTCGCGTCTGGAAACGCGTGTCTCTTCTCCATTCATCATGGCACCTTCCCTTTGCTTGACATTAAACAGCGATTTCTGCACGTTTCAGCGCCGGGTCCACATACCCGGTGTGCCGATTATAGCCACGCCGTACGAGAAATGCAGCCAAAATCCGTCGCCGGTTGGGGGGATAAGCCGACCTCTGCGCGACATTCTCTCTTTGCGCCCGGTCGTCATTAATAGCCAAGCGCTTGCAAAGTTTGGATTGCGTTCGGACATACAATTGCTATAATTGGCCTGCAGTTGCGTAACAGGGCGCAAGCGTCGGAGATTTCGGGCCCATGGCGGCAGGAGCGCATACAACGCCACGGGCCGTGCCGTGCGTGTTTAGTTGATGAACTGAGGCAGAAAGTGAAATTTCAAGTATTCAAAAACGGCACCGTCGTTGACAAGTTCAAATTGTGCGGGGCCTACCTTTTCGGCACGGATGGGATAGGGATCCGACGTGCTCAGATTGCGTTCAAGAACGGTATTATAGAGTGCAGAAAGGCGAGTCTGGAGACGTCGGGTCTGGCCTTGCTGTGGCCGATTGACGGTTTCGGCAGCGTGCTGCTGCCGACAACGTGCCTTCCGGAAAGGGCCCGTCCGTATAACCTGAACGTGGAGATTGCCCGCGCCAAGCTCATGCAGATTCTCAACAAGCGGGAGGACTGGTCGTTTTTTGACGGCCTTGAGGACCTTGCGGGGATTTCGGAAGAGGCTCACAGGCTCTTTATTCGCGCCATTCAGAACATATCGGACGAAGCGGAAGCTTCCAGGCTTGCAGACGAATCACTGAGAAAGTCGGTTATGTTTTCCGAGGAGCTGGCGGTAAGGCAGGCGAAATCGGCTTTTGTGGCCAAGAGCAGGAGCCACAGTTTCGGGAGGGGATGCCTCGGGTGCAGAGTGGACCCTGCGAGGATGGGTGATGCTGTTTACGTCGAGCGTCTGCTCGAGCTGTTTGGCTCGGTGACTGTGCCGTTGAACTGGGCACAAATCGAGCCGAAGAAGGGGCTGTACGATTTCTCCACGGTCGACGCCTGCATCAACATGCTTGCCCGAAGGAAGGTGTCGATCGGGGCGGGACCGCTGCTGCGTTTTTCGAAACAGCACCTGCCGAAATGGCTGCTGAAAAGCGGAGCGGGATTTGAGAAGATTCGCGAGATGGCATACGAGTTCGTCTCGAAGATGGCATCCCGCTACGCCGGGATTATTCGGACATGGTGTGTGGTGAGCGGCCTGAACGCCCTCAACCACTTCGGCTTCAAGTTCGAGCAGATTCTGGAGATGACCCGCGCGGCCAACATGGCGGTGAAGGCGGCCGCCGACCGCGCGACCAAGATCGTGGAGGTGAGCAGCCCGTGGGGCGAGTACTATGGCGCCACACCCGGGAGCATTCCGCCGCTCGTTTATATGGACATGGTCGTTCAGAGCGGGATAAACTTCGATGCGTTCGGCCTTAAGATGTGCTTTGGCAAAAATCAGTTGGGCTCGCACGTTCGGGACATGATGCAGATATCTTCGATTCTTGATTACCTCAGTCCGATAGCAAAGCCGCTGTATGTGACGGATGCGGCGGTGCCGAGCAAAAACGGGGATGGTTTGCACGAGGCGGCGGTGGCGGGTATATGGCACGGCGAGTGGGATGAAAGGCGCCAGGGGGAATGGATAGAGCAGTTCTGTACGATCGCGCTGAGCAAGCCTTTTGTCGACGGGGTGACGTATTCCAACCTTGCCGACAACGAGCAGAGCACGATAGCGAATAGCGGCCTGCTGACCGCACGGCTCGAAACGAAGGAATCCTTCCGAATGCTAAAGAAGCTTCACGATTCTATTTTTGTCCGGTGAGCACCCCCGCGCGTTGGGGGCCGGCAGGCCGGTACACTGAAGGAGACGACAATTAACGGTTCAACGCGAGAGACCCCGGGGCGCCGTATTCAATTGTTCGCACTTGTGTTGAGCGCGTGTTTGAGTGCTCTGACAGGGTCTTTTTTTGCCGCTTCTCGTCTGTGGCGGCCGCAGCGGGCCTGTCAGATGGAGCTGGAGGGGCGGATCAATCCGAATAGCGCACCGGCTGCAAGTCTGGTGCGGCTGCGCGGGATAGGCATGTCGCGGGCCGCAGCGATAGTCGCGTACCGGGAGAGTTTTCGCCGGAGCGGCGAGGGCGGGCCGGCATTTCAAGGGCCCAACGATTTGCAGGCAGTCAAAGGAATAGGCCCGAAGACGGTAGAGAATATCAGGCAGGCGTTGAAATTTGAGTAGTATTGTTACTGCGGACGATTAAGGGACATGGATCAGTGGGAAATAAACAAGCCGCTCGGACAATGCTCGGGAAGCGGCAAAGTAATTGAGCCGGGCCAGGAGTACTTCGGGGCGCTGGTGCAGACCGAAGAGGGACTGCAACGGCGCGATTTCAGCGCCGATTACTGGGAGAAGGAAAAGCCTGAGGTATACTGCTTCTGGAAAACCAGGCTGCCGCATCCTGAGCAGAAGAAGCAGATTTTTGTCGACGATGAGATGCTGATGGCTTTCTTCGAGCGTCTGGCCGCCGAGACCGAGAGACAAAGGCTGGAGTTTCGCTTCGTCCTCGGACTGATCCTCATGCGAAAGAGGCTCTTGAAGTACGATTCGAAGAGGACCGAGGACGGCGCGGAGATATGGCGCTTGAGAGTAACGGGCGGCAGAGAAATGATCGATGTTTTGAATCCGGATCTTGACGAGGAACAGATTGCTCGACTGTCCTCGCAGATAGGGCAGATATTACAGGCGGACATATAATGCTTCGAAAAAGTCAGCTTTGCAGGTATTTGCGAGTGCTCCTGTTGTCGCTGGTGTTTTTTGCCGGTGGATGTCCCCCGAAGGTCGAGCTGCTGCCGATATGTCCGGGCAGGCAATCTGCCGCTGAGGCGATTTCGGCGCTGCGGTCGCGTGCTGAGAAGGCCGGTCCCCTGAGGGCGAACGGACAGTGCCGCATACAGTTCAATACCCAGAACAAGAAGCACCCGGAGAATTTTTCCATAAAGCTGTGGGTCAATCCCCCCGCGCAATTCTACCTCCAGGGTGACGTCGGTTTCGACGCCAGAGGGGTGCTGGTGGGTTCAAACAGCGAGGAATTCTGGGTCTGGATAAGGCCGAAAGAGATTAGCAGTTACTGGTGGGGCCGGTGGTCGGACGGGGCACAGCTCGAGCGGATGGTTATCAGCCCGAGGATGGTGCTCGAAGGGCTGGGGATTGCATCAGTGGACGCCGACGACGGGCAGGGGGCCTGGTCGCTGTCTAACAGGGGCCCATACGATATCCTTACCCGCCGCGGCGAGGATGGCTCTGTCATCAAGAAGCTGTACGTCGCCGCTTGCGATTACTCCGTTCGAAAGATCGAATATTTTGACGCCTCCGGAAAGGTCAGCGCCTTTGTGGAGCTCTCCGGGTATACGCAGGCGGGCGAGGACTTCTCCATTCCCGCGGTTATCAAAATTACCAACCGTCAGGCCGGAGGAGACGATTCGGCCCGGATTACCCTGAATCCCGATTCGGTCAAGGCGATGGCATTCAACCGCAAACAGATTGACTATCTATTCACCAGGCCCGAACCCAAGGGTTTCAAGCAGGTCTGGATGTATATCGACGGGCATTGGGTCGAGCAGCGATACTGACCTGTCCAAAGAAATGGAGCCGCAATGGCAAAGATGACGCTCAAAGACCGGATCGCCCGGGGCGTGCTCGTGCTTGACGGGGCGATGGGGACGGAGTTGATTGCCCGCGGTGCCCCGCCGGGCGTGTGCAACGATTATCTAAATCTCGAGTCGCCCGATATTGTCCTGGCTGTGCACCGTGCCTACCTTGAAGCCGGCAGCGATGCCGTGCTGACTAATACGTTTGGCGCAAATAGATACGCGTTGGCGAGGCATGATTTCGCCGAACGGGTGCGCGAGATCAACGAGGCCGGCGCTCAACTTGCGCGGCAGGCCGCGGGCGATCAAAAGTACGTCCTCGGGGACATCGGGCCGAGCGGTGATTTCCTCGAGCCCCTCGGCGGGCTGAAGGCCGCCGAACTAAGAGACGCGTTTACAGAACAGGCCGAGGCTCTCGTGGCCGGCGGCGTGGGCGGCCTAATCATAGAAACAATGACGGCGCTTGACGAGTTGGCGATTGCGATTGAAGCCGCCGGGGCCGTGGCAGGGGATTTGCCGGTATTTGCGTCGATGGCCTTCGACAAGACTGCGGACGGCTTCCGTACGATGATGGGGGTCGACGTCCGCGGGGCCCTTACCAAGATGGCTTCTCTCGGTGTCGACGCAGCCGGTTTTAACTGCGGGACGGTGTCACTGGACGAATACGTAGAGCTGGCGGGCGAGTATGTCTCAATCGCCGGAGGTCTTTCGGAGGATTTGGTGATTTACGCCGAGCCCAATGCCGGCAGGCCGGAACTCGTGGACGGGCAAGCGGTCTATAGGGTCTCGCCGCAGGAGTTTGCCGCGGCGGTCAAAAGGATTCACGAGGCGGGTGTGAATGTCCTCGGCGGCTGCTGCGGGACGAGTCCCGCACACATCAAGGCGGTAGCCGATATGCTCGGCGTTTGACTATTGCAACACAGGCCTGCACGCGGGGCAAGGGCTACTTCCACTTGCACCTGCGGACCTGCAGTCGGTGGTTGCCGTGACAATCCGTGCAGACCTTCCCGCTCGTGCCGGCCCGAATATCTTCGTGCTGGTCGCCCAGCAGCTTTTCCTTCGTGTGACATCCCATGCAGAACGCGTCTATTTTCTTCTTCGGGAACATCGCGTCGGGCGCGGTTCCGTTGCCGCCGGAGGCCCACGATTCGTCGGCAATATGCTCGTCGCTTTCGCCGTGACAGCCCGCGCAGCCGATCCCCGCATTGGCGTGCCTGAATGCAATCATCTCCTCCACGTAGTTGATATGGCAGACGTGGCAGCGGCTGTTATCGGCGCCCTCATCCCCTTCGTCTTGCCCTTCGTCATCGAGCAGCAGGGGCTCATCCTCGAGCAACAGGGGCTCATCCTCCAAAAGCAGCGGCCCTTCTCGCTCCTTTGAGCCGTCGCTTTGTGTCACGTGCTGCTTGTCGCCGCCCCCGGGTTGCGGCTGTGGACTTTTTGCGGTCTTAGTAGGCTCACAGCCCGC
>CP070678.1:592190-603070 GCA_020352515.1 Phycisphaerales bacterium
CCGGCCAGACCCGAATCGAATATCACCACGGGAATATCCTGCTGCATCGCCTCGTCCACTGTGGGCCGAAGCGCCGTACTGTCCAGAGGCGCCAGCACGATACCGTCGACGTCGCGCACAATCATGTTCTGGACAACCGAAATCTGCGCATCCCTGTCGTCCTCCCTCAGCGCTCCCTTCCACAAAATCTCTACCCCCAGTTCCTCACCGGCCTTCTCCGCCCCCGCGTGAACCGACTTCCAGAACTCGTGGATAGTACCCTTCGGCACCACCGCAACAGTCAGCGCAGCCTTAGCGTCCTTATCCCTCTCGCCGCACCCCCCGAAAGCAACACACCCCGCCAGAACACATATCGCTGCAAACACAAATCTCATCGAAGGCTCCTTCAACCGGGATTTGCCGGCTAATGTCATAATCGGCCATCCGGCACACAACACGGTTAACAATACCAGAATCAGGGCCTCGATTTCAAGGCCTCTGCTCACCAGTAATCGTCCCAGCCCTTGTAGTGGAATTTTGCCGGTGGATTCTCCATCGCCTGATAAGCCCTCAAATTACCATCCGCAGGTCAGATACGCCGTTTTCGCCGCGCAAATGCTGCGATAGATAAGGGTGTGCCAACGCCTTATCCCAACTCTTGAAGCCACGCATAGTCTTGGAGCGAATCGTATAGGTCAGCCCAGTTACCCGCTCAGTGGCATTATTCGTTGGGTCACCCGGACCGCGACCGACGTGCGGCCAAGTCCGCTCTAAGTGCTGGAGCAACTGGTTGGCCTGCGCCAGTCAAAGAGACGCCTCCGGAGACCCGATCCAGACAGTGAAGAAGACGGCTTCTCAGGCTCGCAAGAGTCCGGCCCCGGCGATGCGTAAGAAACGTGAATAGAGACAAATTGACAGCCCGTCTGCGGCGGGGTGAATAGGCCGGGAGTGTCACTCTTTTTATCCCGCCCCGCCAGGCGTTGCAATTTTGCTCCGCCCTTCACATTCGTCATGTGGTTGACAAAAAAACGAAGAGATTCGTCAGAATCGCTTCAACCGTTGGCGGTGAGGGATATAAGTTACTGTGAGAAACCGGTTTAGGCAACGTCAGAGGTCACATCATTGCCGATCCCTGCCGACGGGAATGCCCACAACGGGGATTAACTGGGAGCTTCATGATTGTCCGTAATGCGATGAATTGTGGTAACTGCTCCAAAAATGCGTTGTCGAGGGTCTCAGGTTCTTTGGATGCAAGATGAGTCAGGTTGCTCTTAAGGCCTTGCGGTCAAGTTGACTTGTGCCTACAACTGGGGAATAACCCCACCTGATTCTGATTTGTATTCACCGCTCTCTATTACGCCGAGCAGTCTTTGCTCAAAATCATCGAGTGAATTGAGAGCAGGAACGTCATAGGCAGCTCCCTGATAACTATAGCCTTGGCCCCGTTCCTGAAGAAAAAGGATTATTTCCTTTCCAAGCGTCGGCCAACCGGGGTGAATCCTGCGAAACTCCTCCCATATTTCTTCCGTAGTCAGATTCCTGCCGACAGCGTCCTCAAGGGCGCGTTTCCAGTTTTGCATACTATCAGCACCGACACCTACGGGAAAATGAAGCAGATCAACCGTCGCCCTATCTACGGCGCCAAAAAGGACCCTTTTGACCCGCCATCGTGAGCATTCATCGGTAACCTCTTCGAGTGTTGCCCGTACTATGGCCGAAGATCGGGCCACTCGCTGGGCTAGGCTGAGTTCGCCCATAGTCGCAGTTGTCCTGCTCTCCTGCCCGTCCATATCGCCCGTTCGGCCCACAGAGTCCTTAGGCTCACTTAGCTTCACAATCTCCTGCCCAACGACATCTTCTGTTGGGCCCGTTGCGGGCGAGGTTATGACTGAGGTGCTCGGCTTAGGATTTAATTGACGATTGAATGCAGAATAAATTCCGGCACCAATCGCAACAATCACGACTGCCGCAGCGGCCAACCTCCATAATCCTGCTTGGGTAAGAATCCTCCGGGCGTTTCTTTGAGAAACGGATGCAGTGGATTCCCTGCCTGCTCCCAAAACTCTTTCCAATACTTTCTTATCAGCGTCAGCGTTGACTGTAAGATCAACATTTTCCAATATTCTATGTATATCTCTTGCCTTCTTCATTTTGGTATCTGCTCCTTTAATTCCGCCCTGAGCTTCTCCACCGCATAGCGATATCGGCTCTGGACGGTATTGATTGAAACCTTCCGTAATTGTGAAATTGCTTTGAACTTCATCCCGCCATGCACATGCAGAAGCACAACCTCTCTCTGGTCATATGGAATCTCTTGAAGTGCGTCGTTCACTTTTCGCATGCCCTCACTGTATGCTGCCCATTGCTGCGGGGTATTCTGCTTTGAGGCAATGGTATCGGCCGAATCCAGACTGGAATGCCGCCTACCCCGATCATCTCTGAGCCTGTTGCGTATGCGATTAGCAACGCTTGTGGTCAGATAGGCCCTGAGGTTACCGTCGGTTCTCAACCGCTCGCCGGACTGTGCAAAGGAAACGAAAACATCCTGCACGACATCCTCAGCCAGATCTGTATCATTCAACAAGGCACTGGCCAGTCTCAACAATCTGGTTCTGTACTTCTTATAGATCCGACACAGAGCGTCCTCATTGCCGTTCTTAAACCGCCACAGTAGCAGTCTGTCCTCGACCATTGACGCCCTTAATTCTGAGATCTCAAAATTGTGTCTTCACCCTGTAGTACCCGTATGCTCGCATTTTAGTCTAAGAAATATGATTTGTCTTTGGCGGAATCTGGCATCACAGAAACAGGTTGCTGCCCCCGCAGTAGAAGCAAGGGCATTAAATAGTCGAGATGGGCCTGGGGGGCAGTAATGACGTCCTCTCGCGGTATGGGCGACCTTGATCTGAGTTTTTGCTTAGGCAACAGAAGCCAAAAGGTTGCGGTCGCCAACAGTTTCCAGCCCGCAGAGCGCGCAAGACAGCAGGATTGGAGTTATTCCGGCCAAAGGTAAAAGGGAATATGTGAAAGATGACAGGCAGATGTGCGCAATTGAGCTGACAACGCAACTGGTTGTCGAACGGATAACCATTACGCCAATTCACGGTGCACGAGCCACGCGCTTCTACAACGTGGCCTACAGCTTCCAGCCCCGGCGGTACTCGCGATAGAGGTACTTTTCGGCCTCGGGGGCATTCGTGATTTTCATATTCTCACTATCGAACAGCACCTTCTTGCCCGCCCGCAGGGCGACGGTCCCCAGGTTGACTGCATCCGTGATGGCACCGGCGTTCAGGAAACTCCCCGGCGAGGGCTCGCCTCCCTTGACAGCCTGGAGCCACGAGGACTGGCGACCGCGCCGGCCGGCCGCCTGCCGGCCGCCATCTTGCGGCGAAGTCTCATCCATCGGGAGGGGGTCGTTCCGGCTCCTGGCAAAGAGTCGCGGGTCCTGTCCGTTGAAACCGGCCATGACGGCTCCGTTGTCGCCAATGAAGAGAATGCCCTCCGCGGGTATCTGTATGCCATGTGCTTCGATCTCGTCAGGCAAGCGTGGTTTCATGCCACCATCGTACCAGAAGAGGTCCATGGCCGGCATGTTCTGCCGTGCCGCGAAGCGAAAACGGATAGTGCAGGCTGTGGGATAAGAGAAATCGTTGATCGCGGGCCGGCTGACGTGATCAACTATCGAGCACGTGTGGGTAGCCCATGCCTCGGCGCTGAGCGGAGTGGGCAGGTCCAACGCCGTGAATACCGGCCAAAGGCTGTAGATGCCCATGTCGGCCATTGAGCCACCGCCGAAGTCATACCAGCCGCGAAAAACCGTATGCGTGTAGTGCGGATGATAGGGACGAAACGTCGCGGGCCCCAGCCACAAATCCCATTCAAAGCCCTTGGGAACCGGAGGCCTGTCCGTGGGGATTTGTGTGTACTGGGGCCATACCGGGCGGTTCGTCCAGTTGTGCACCTGCCGGAGGGGGCCGATGACGCCATCCTTGATCCGTTCCACGATTCGCCCGTTGCCGGCACCGCTGCCGTAGGCCAGCAGGTGCGTGGCCATCTTCGTCCGGCGGGCGGTCGCGAGGACAACCCTGCCCTCATACAGGCGGTTGGCAATGGGTTTGTGCATCAGAACGTGTTTGCCTTTTCTCATTGCCGCAATAGAGATGGTCGCGTGCAGGTGATCGGGCGTCATGATCTTGACCGCATCAACGTCCTTTTCGTTCTCCAGCAGCTCTCGGAAATCGGCGTAGGCGGAGCACCCTTTGTAGCTCTCGGCGCCGCGGTGGTTCGCGTAGTAAGTATTGACCACTTGCCGACCGACCTCTCGTCCTCCGGGGCAACCGCTATCATTCTCGCGCCACGACGGGTTGTCCAGGTACGTCCGTATTCGGTTTCGAACGTTGTGTTTGCCCCACTCCACGTAGTCGCTGCTGTCGGTGTTGGGGTCACAGACGGCCACGATTTGGATCTGCGGGTCGGCCAGGAGACCGCCCAGTTCGTTGAACCCCTGCGTACCCATGCCGATGTGGGCGAGTGTGATTCTGTCGCTGGGAGCAACGTGTCCGCTTCCTCCCAATACGTGTCGCGGAACGATGGTGAAGGCGCCGGATGCCACGGCCGAGCTCAAGAATCTGCGGCGGCTGATGTTCTGTGTCATTGTGGGACCTCCCTTATCCTGCATTTTCAACGTGCCTTCTAAATTGCGCTCTCGAACGCTGCTGAGAAGCTGTAGTGTCCAGCTCCTATCTCACAAACGACAAAACCGTCCTCTTCTCCAATTATTTTGACATCTTGGCGTCCTGCAATGTTCAGTCCGCTCTCCTTGAGATTCTCAAGAGAATGCGACGGAAGCCAGACATGGGCCTGAGTATTTGCAGGAATGGTGACTTCAAGCAGATAATGTCCTGCTCTCCTCTCCCATCTGCAATGAATTGTACCTCGAATACATGGGGCCTTGATTTCGGCCGAGGCAAGAGATGCCGGCTGAGGCTTTATCCGCACCTTGCTGAATCCTGGTTCAATAGGCTCGATGCCGAAGAGCTTTCCGGGAATGATATTGGCTGGCGCCGACCCCCAGGCGTGATTCCATGTCAGGTTGGGCTTGTACTGCTCATCCCAGGCTTCTGTGGTCATCGTGGACCCGACCCTGATCATGTTCATCCAGCTTCGCACCGACTCCGATGTCATCAGTTCAAGCGCATGCCCGCTTTCACCGGCGCAATAGAGCGATTCGAGAAGGTACTGAGCGCCGTAAACACTGCAGACCATGTTCTTGCCCTTGATGTACTTAACGACCGATGGAATCCGCTGTTCAGGGACAAGGCCGAAGGCCAGCGGAAACATGTTTGCGTGCAGGGTGGTGTGTTCGGTTCCAATGCCATCGGTATAGATGCCTCTTTCGGCGTCGAATAGAAGCCTGTTGAAGCTATCTTTGACTTTGGCTGCTCTGGCGGCAAAGAACCGCGCATCCTCCGCCTTTCCAATCGCTTCGGCCATATTCCCCATCAGGACAAGAGCGCGATAGTGAAATGCGTTGACAACCGTGTTTATCGGCTTGAATACGTATCCGTCCCGCTCGCCGTTGACTGAAGGGCCGTGATATGTTGGAAGATTCCTCTGCCCGGCGGGAGTACCAGGAGGCCAATCCACAATATCGGCAAACTGGTTGCCGGTGTAGTGGATGCTTTTGAGAAAGTCTTCTGTAACAAGGCCCATTCTGGTGCTTATAAGCCCGTCCTCCCGCGCCAGAGCTATCAGCGTTTTCCTCTTTATCTCGTCGTAGAATCTCTGTATGGATTCGGTGTTTCCCGTGTGCATGTAATCGGCCCAGGCCATAAAGACCGTGTGCATGTGCCATTCGGTCGGCCAGGCCGGATTGAAAATGAGGAAATGATGGGTATAGCGTCCGATCGAGAACTCCCGGTCCACAGAATAATGCCCGAGCTGCTGTATATAGGCGTCAGCCTCATAGGGCATTCGCTCGCGGTTTCCATCGGCATAGAGTGACAGAAACGGCGTGGCTTTAAGGGTATATTTACACAACTCCCAGACCCTGTTCAGATTCTCATCCGAGCAGTTGAACGAGGAAGCAGTGTCATCGAAATAATAGAAAAGAGCAAGTTGACGGATATCATCGGGCTCGATTTTAGAAGGGCTTCCAACGATTTCCGCATAACGGTATGGGACAACCTCAAGAATGTGTTCGGGCAGAACCTGGCTGTTGGGGTAATGCGAAATGTGCCGCGGCAGCTCGATTGTGTACGTGTGCGTGCCCTTCTTGAGCGTGATTTGGGACTTTGTAAAACCGATGTTTGTCTTGCCCGGTTCTTTGTGAACGCGGCTTGTCCCATGTATTCTTTCACCAAGAAATACTGTTACACGGGCTCCTGCAACACGGCTTGTGAGAGTCACCCGCAATGTGGCGAAGGCAGCCCTGCCGAAATCCACGAAGAAATCCGCGTCTGAGTTTTGAATGATTTTTTGGGGCGGTATTTCATGGAAGGACGCCTTCTGACGGTTTTCAAGCAGCCATTGGCCGTTCTTCATTTCTATCCATTTGCTTTCCGCCGGCCATTTGCGGTTCAACTCCCTGAAGCTGCCGGTTATGAATTCCTGGGGTTCGCTGAAGGGACTCGGCCTTCCCCAAACATCGCAGGTCTGCACGCTCCACCAGTAGCTCGTGTACGGCCTGAGGGGCACCCCTTCGTATTCTACGTTAGTTGATTGGTCGGATGAGATTCTTCCCGAATCCCACATGTCGGCCCGATTCTTCAGTATGGCATCGCGACTGGAGGCCACCAGGACGCGAAAAGCCGTCTGACGCGCGCCACGCCTTCTGTCATTCACAATCCAACTGAATTCAGGATTGGGGTCTGTTATGAGAGCCTGGGCGGGATCCCTGAGCAATTCGCACAACAGCCCGCGGGGTGCGTCCGGCTCGCCTTTGGCGGCGCATGAAATCAGACTTAGTGACAACAGCAGTAGTAAAATTGAAAGCATCAAAGTTCTGAGTCTCATTGGGTCCTCCCGGTTAGTACTCCTTTGACAAATGTCCGTCGATCCAACGCTCTCGGCCCCATGATCCAGCCGCCAAAACCCGTGTACGGTATTCTGCAAAATACTGCGGTGTCCGGATACCAACGCACGGTCGCAATCGCATTTTAGCACTGTCAAGCTTGGATTTCGAGATGATTTGTTGTTAGAGCGTCTGTGAAAAGTGGCCGTTTTGCCATATTCTGCCGCTAAGGCCAACTTCGTCCATTCTACGGGCCTGAAGCGGCCCTGAAACGGGGCTTGGGAGATTGTGTGGGGTGATTCAGGAAAGCTGCGGGGCACGCTCCTCCAATACCGGTCTATTGGGTGATTGCTTTAGTCGGTCCATATATAGAGCACCTCAGGGTTGCCGGGCAAGCCATCCTTCTCTGCGTCGGGCGTGAGCAGAAGCTCGACCTGGGTCACGGCCCCGTCACTTGCACGCAGGTTAACAGCCTCGGTTTTCAGGGAGCTCCTTGAATATGGGTCCGCCCCTTCTGTGCCGCTGGCGGGCAGCATGTAGGCTCTCTGTTGGCCGCCCTGCACCACGCGGAGGGTGAAGTCACAGCCGCCGCTCGGGCAGAACACGTCGTCGGCGGTCGCCCTGTCCGACGCCTTGGTCGGATCGAATGTGAGAATGAGGTTCCCTTCATAGGGGCCGATGGGCGGATAGACCATGTTGACGTTCCTATCCGACAAGGTCATCGACGCCATGACAGATATCACCTGGACGTCGTGTTCAATGGGGTAGCGAACGCCGTTGTTGGTCACACTCCTGGTATAGTCGCCGTCTTCGTCGTCCCACTTGTAGTGCTCACCGTCCCTGTAGACCGCGACCTTTCCTTCGAGGTAACTCTGCATCTTTTTGACGCCGAAGTCTGAGAAGTGTCTAAAGAAGAAACCTTGCTCCTGGTCCCCGACACCGCCGCCCTGCATCGGGCTCTTCTTGTAATATCCCACCTGGCCGCCGACGGAATTTTCCTGGACGGTTGGGGGAATGAATGTCATAGATGGCAAGTTGAAGGCCCATGTCGGACCGACGTGTGTACCCTTGTAGACTCCCGGTTGCGGTTCTATGCCGTACATTTCGCCTTTGTAGGGGTAGCTGCTGCTGTCGCCCCAGTGCGGCAGGCTCAGGGCATGGCCAAGCTCGTGATTGAGGATGCCGAGGCTGACGCCGCCGACGCCGTCAAAGCCCCCGGCCTGACCGCCGGCGGCCACGCCGATGATGTTGATATACTGCATCGCCACGTCAAAGTTGCCGCCGGAGGCCGACAGTGCCTCGACCCATTGAAGAGCCGCAGCCTGTTCGCCATCGAAGTTCAGGCCCGTCTGGTCCTTGTAATCTTGTTTGGACGTGACGCGTACATTGGGGGCGCCCGAGCGGGCGGGGATCACCAGCTCGAGAAAATCAATATTCCGGACGCGCTCTATGTCCAGACCGGCCACCGGCCACTTGGCCTCCAGTTCATCGAAAGCACCCGCTGGATAATCTCTGTCCCCCAGCCCGAAGTAGTGAACGTCGAACATCTTCATCTTCACTTCCGTCGGCGCCCCGACCTTAACGTCGTGGTCAGCGGTGGCGCTGCCGGCTGTCACCGCGATATTCAGCCCGGGTCGTATCCACTGAGCCGGGATGAGTGTCGTAAAGCTGTCGTCGTATCGATGCTGCACCAACCCGGGCGCCACCTTGAAGGTGTCCTGCAACGTATCGGGACCATCGAGCGTGAGTGTCGTGGTCGCACGACCGACCGACAAGACTGCCTTTACCGGCGGTACGGCAGTGCCGTTAGGCGCGATCACCTGTACTTTCAGCAGTGCAGGCCGGTTACCGACCAGCTTGAAGAGTGGATCGTCCGGTTCGAGCACGTGGGTCTGCGCCAGGTAAACCCCTGCGATGGTTAACTCCGAAACGGGTGGGGGACCATTATAAAAATGCCAGGTGTCAGAATATTCACTCCATTGGCCCGTACCTGTTGGAACGAAATTAGCGATCAATTCAATGTCAATCGTAAAATCGCTGCTGGAAATACTCTGGTTGAGAGCATGAACCGCCAAAACATTTGTCCCGGCCAGCGGAAACTTTGAAGGATCCGTTACTTCGTATTGCTCCCATGCCGAGGCTTCGTGATTATCTCCCGTACCCTGATAGGTTTTATCCCCCGCGGAGACATGGAAACGGTGTAACTCCCGGCCGTTGAGCGTAACGATACAACCATCATCAACAAGTGCTCTCAGATTCAATGTGTCCAGAACATACCCTTCGGTGGTTTCGAATTCAAAACTGTGACGCAGGTACACGGTTGAGTAGTTGCCCCGCATATCGGTAAGTTCCGTATTGTCATCGTCGTCGCCGTAACCGATGCTCGTTTGCCCCACCAGCCATCTTCTATCTTCTGTGAAATCCACCTCGCGCCAATTGCTTGGCGGTTCGGAATTCCCCTTGCGATAGTGCCACTGGTCCGATGCCGCAGAAACCAGATATTCCGCAAAAGGGACCTCCGGTGCTTCGCCCGCGAAATATCCGGCTCTCATACGCCAGTAAAAGCTGCTTCCATCGTCAGGGAAGGGTCCCAGATTGATGCTGGTGGTATCGCCGACGGCTCCATCATAGATCAAACGGCTGAAACCCGAATCGGCGGCAACCTGCAGATAATAATCGTCAGCCCCGGTTGAAGCGTTCCATAAGAAATCTATACTTGCCCCGCTGGTGGTCAATCCGTTTGCCGGCAAGCTCAGACCGGGCGCAGGCGGGATACCATGTTTCAGCCAGTTTTTGCCCATTATGCTGAAATCTGCCATGTTGACTCCGTCATCGCCGACCATATCTGCGCAATTGTCAGGGTGACCAACGCAGCCTGGGTCGTCCAGCCATTGTCCGGCGAAAATTTCCAGATCCTCCATATTCACTTCGCCGCTGGAGTTCAGATCCCCCGCCAGGTTATCCGCCGGGGCGGGGCCCGCCAATAGTATGATCAACGTTGAAACAAGCAACGAAATTCTTGTAACATTAACCTGAGATTTTCCATTTAACGTCATAATTGGTACTCCTATGCGTCCTACTTGTCATGATACCACAATAGAGGCTCGATTTCAACGCCGTAGGTGCGGATATTGCCTGTAGATAGAGATTCCGCCATTCTCAGTTCCGCATTTCCTCCGGGCATTTCTCCGGCGATTCGAGTGTGTGTAGCCACATCCGGAGCCTGGTCGGCCACGACCTTGCGAAGGTGGGCGTTCTCCTTCTGCAAAGCCTTTAACTGTTTGATCATATCGGGGCTCATGCCGCCGCATTTCCGCCGCCAACGATAATATGTGTGTTCGCTGACCTCCATCTCCTTGCACACTTCCGGGACGCTCGTGCCCTGGCCAATGAGCAGATCAGCCTGCCTGAGCTTGGCCGCAATCTGCGGCCCGGTGTGTTTCTTCTTCATCAGATAACCTTTCAAAAACATACATCTATCGCCGGTTATCCTCTCATGAAGACTGGACTAGTTTTCGGGGAGCAGGCCAGTCCGCCTGTTGCTTGACCGGTACACCCCGTCTCGAAACGCCGCTACTGCGCCAGCCAATAAAGGGCCAGGTCCGCCAGGTCGTACATGTTGATTCTGCAATCCGGCTCACCGTAAGGGCCGGTCAGGTCCGTTTCCAGCAGCAGGCCGTTGTCCCTCACATATCGGCAGGATGCTTCGACTGCCGTCACCGTAACCTCGTCATAATTGGACACCGAGCCGTCATTCGCAGTCAGCCGCAGGACGTATTCGCCCACCATGTCAACGACAACTATGGGATCCTCGGAGGCCGCGGACGGGTCGAACGTGACGCTGGAGCCGCCCGGGCTGTCTTCGACAGACCACACTGCCGTCAGG
>CP070678.1:603170-606834 GCA_020352515.1 Phycisphaerales bacterium
AAGAATGCGTCACGATGCCACTTGGCGTGAAATCTCCCCAGAGTCGCGATCGGCTTTGTCAGCCGAGCGTGTGTAATCGTGAAACTAACCTCACGTGCTGTGTCTCCGTCGGTGGTCAGTTGTACAAGAGCGCTTCGCTCGAACGGCATGTACCAGTTACTGTAGAAACCTTTATCCGTGATTCCCAGCGGAAGTGACTTGTACTTGTTGGCGCCTACCGCGGTGCCGAAGAAGTCACCCAGAGGCACCCACACGCTCGGCTTGGACTCACCGTCCCAGCGTATGCTCAGGACAAGCTCGCGAAGCACGTTGCAGTCCTCGGGCGAATCCGGCAAGTCCATGCTCGTCTCAAGTGCAGTGATAGCTCGCCTGCCTCTCAATCTTGCAACAGTCGCCGTCGCGCCGGGGGCAATGGTGATTGCTGGCCGCCGCACTTTTACCTGGTCGGGTTGCTCGGCCGACGCGGCCAGGCCGCATTGAGTTAGAATTTCGTTTGCCCTCTCAAGAGCCGCCGACTCCGCTGCCGAAAGCTGACGCGTGAACGTCGGCAGAATTGTGTCTTTAGGATATGTTGTGTAGGTAAAATGAAAGTACCTGCCCCAATCGCCGGTTGCGACTATGCGGCACGACTTCTGATAAGGGATAGGGACATAGCAGTTCTGCCCGCGGGCGGTCATGTGAACCAGGGCCGGATACGTAAATGGCTCATTCTCGCGATTGAAATATCCTATGAAGGGCAGATCAACCGCAGGCTCTTCGGCGCCGTCGAGGTATATCTTAACATGACCCTCCTTCGCCAGCGCCGACCAGATCCGCCAGATGACACCTGGTCCCTCCATTTCTGCAAACACCAGTTCGTCACCATCCTTGCGTATATGGCCGTCTCCATCGCCGTTGGCCGCCCAGTCAATGTACTTGCCTGATAATTCATCGTACTTGCTGCGGCGGTCGTAGCTCGAGAACTGCTGGCACTTCTCGCCCGGCGCCGGCAGCGTCGCCAGATGCTCCAGATCGGTCAGTCGGCTGACAAGGTCAACATAGGTCAATGCTTTGGCAGCGGCAGTAGACGATTGACCGGCACTCAGGAGAATGCATAGCAGACATGCCGTCATGATCGAGGAAATCCAAGCTTTTCCCATAGGCTGCTTCCGTCCTTTCCGTCGGTGAACCAGTTATCAGCTAATCCTGAGTCTATAGGAGAAAGCGCTCCTTTCCAGAGTATCCTTCGAAAAAAAGACACATCGTCAAGGAGAGCCTGAGTAACCTGGAAGCCCCCCCGCCTGTCCTATTTGGCGTACTTCACAGTGCAGCCGTACGGCTTCGTGTTCTTAACGCTCACGTCCCTGCGTGCTACAATATCCGCCAGAACCTTGTCGACATAGTTGATCTTTTCCTGCCCGGCCGGGGTCTTGCCCAGAGGCGAATTGTCGATCGCGCCTTCGTAGACAATCCGCCCGGCGGGAGCAATGACGAACATGTGTGGCGTCGTCTTGGCGTCGTAGGCACGGCCGACCTCGCCCGATCTGTCATCGAGAATTGGGTATGGCAGATCGTGCTTGGTCGCAAAGGCGTGGTTGGCCGCCGGCGTCGTGTGGTTAGTACTGTTTATCGCAAGCCAGACAACGCCTTTGTCCTTGTATCGTTTGGCCAGATCGATCATCGTACTGTTCTTGTCGTAATGGTGTTTTACGAAAGGACACTCGAAATTGACCCATTCCAGAACGACGGTCTTGCCCCGGTAGTCGGCAAGATTTACGGTCTTGCCGTCGAAACTCTGCAATGTGAAAGGCCTTGCCCGCTTGCCCGCCTCGGCTTGTCCTGGTCTGTCCGGCCGCGGGGGCCTTGGAGGCCGGTCCCTTTGAGGCCTCGGCCGATCCGGCCGGTCTCGGCCGGGAGCCTGTCTTTGGTACCGGGCAATCAAATTCTCGATGCGCTTCGCGGTTTCCGTTGCATTTTCTTTTACCGCCAGACTGTGGAGCGCTCTGAGTTCATTTACACCGGGTCGGTCTTGCGCCGGCGAACGCCCGCCAGGCCTGAGTTTCGCAAGCTCCTGCTCTATGGCTCTTGCCGCATTCACGCGGTCTCTCATAGCGGCGGTTGTTTTCTCCCTTAATTTGGCCTGTTCTTCCGGTGAAAGGTCTCTGATCCGTCTCCGCGCTTCGGGATCGAGGCTCTCGATTGCGGCTTTGAGCTTGTCGAGCTGCTTCTGGATCGCGGCTACAACTTCGAGCTGTTGCTCGCGCCCGAGAATCCGGGCTCTTGTGCCGTATCTCTCCTGCCACTCCGCCCGTAACTTCGCCTTCTCTTCCGGAGACATCTTCTCATACTCTTTTCTTCGCTCCGCCATCTCGGCCCGGAATTTCTCTCTCTCGGCCTCAGTCATGTCCCGATATCTCGGCCTGTCCCTACGCACGGCTTCTTCGGCCTGCCCGAACGCGACTTGTGCAATCATAAGAACAGCCAAGACTGCAATTAATGTAGATGTGTACCTCTTCATGATTCTATCCTCCCAAAACAAAACAAACTTCAACATTTCACGGACACATGTTTGACACTTGTTTACGCTGAGTTCGCCTGAGAGTTCGGCCGTTCCGCCTCGCAGGCGGCGAACTTCGTTACCGTATAGAATACAGAAACTTCCCGTCAAATCAAGCCTTTAGCCTGCTTGCTGATGATTTATCACCACAAAGATTTATGCGAACACGGCTCAGTCAGCTCGTCGGCGTCATGAAATCACCTGCAATCTCCTTTCTCCCCGCTCTACGACCGGTCTGGACATATTTTGATTGGCTTCGATTGACTTTGTTTTCCGCCGGCCCGGTGTGCGGTCTATCATCATAATCCTTTGCTGCACAAGACCTTGTGTCCATCAGCGCCGGCGTAAATTGGATTCGTTTTTTAGAATTGCCCTTTTGTCTATGCGTTGGAGGACTCTCTTCGGCCAATTGCTGCTCGGCGGCGCGGATTTGTTCGTCTTTACGCATCTTTTAGAGTTTTTAAAACTCGTTTATCGTCTTGAATCTTGTGGAACGACACTTGGTAGTGTGCGATATTTCGCACCATTTGAATGAGTTCGGATCATTCTGTCTAAAACATTTGGCGAGGTTGAGTTTTGAGTGGGTTATTCGTTAGAATGGTAGTGGAGACTGAGGGTGTATAATGACATTGATTTGGAAGCTGTGGCATGGGTTTTAAAAGACGTATCGAGGGGTTTACGCTGATAGAGCTGCTGGTAGTAATTGCGATTATCGCGATCTTGCTGGCGATCCTGATGCCGGCGCTAAACAGAGTACGGGAACAGGGCAAGCGGGCGGTCTGCCTGAGCCACCTGAGGCAGCTCGGATTGGTGTGGATCATGTACGCCGATGACAACGACGGCTATATCGTCAACGGCGCCGCGGGCCACGATCGGGGCCCTAACGATGCAAGACATCCGAACGAGAAACCCTGGGTGGGGGTCTGCTGGGCCCCCGATTATGCAAGCGGAGGGCAGCTTCCGGAGGCACAACAGATCGAACAGATCAAAGCCGGAGCGTTATGGCCCTACTGCAAGAATATCAAGCTATACAGTTGCCCGACCGGCTATCGCGGCGAGATGCTGGCCTACGCTATCGTGCATTCGATGAACGGAAATCCTCCGGCCGGCACGTATAACGAATCAGGG
>CP070678.1:606934-611374 GCA_020352515.1 Phycisphaerales bacterium
AATTGAGGTGTTGATTTATGAGGATTGTCCAGCTCACGCCGGGCTCCGGCGGAAGCTTCTACTGTGAGAACTGCCTGCGCGACGCGGCCCTGGTGACGACGATGCGGGCCCTGGGGCACGATGTCCTGATGGTTCCGATGTACCTGCCGCTTGCGCCCGAGAAGAACCGGGTCGTCGCCAATGCGCCGCTCTTTTTCGGGGGGCTGAACGTTTACCTTCAGCAGAAGCTGGCCATCTTCCGCAAGACGCCGCGCTGGATAGACCGCCTTTTCGACTCTCCGTCGCTTTTAAGGCGGCTCGCCGGCAAGGCCGGCATGACCAGCGCCAGAGATCTGGGCGAATCGACCATATCGATGCTGAAGGGCGAGCACGGCCACCAGACTAAGGAGCTGCAAAGACTTATTGCCTGGCTGACCGGGCAGCAGGAAACGCCCGATATCGTTTGTCTGTCCAATATCCTGCTGGCGGGTCTGGCGCCAAGCATCAAGAGCAGTCTTGGCGTGCCGGTCGTGTGTTTGCTGCAGGACGAAGACGGGTTCATCGACGGACTGGATGGTTCTTATTCCAAGCGGGCCTGGGAGATGATAGCCGAGCGTTCCGAGGACATCGATGCTTTTATTGCGGTCAGCAGGTACTATGCCGGCGTAATGGAGCGCCGGCTCCGGCTCGATAAGGAGAAGGTCCACGTTGTGTATACGGGCATTTCGATGGAGGGCTATGCTCCGGCCCAGAGACCGCCGGAGGCGCCGACCATCGGTTATTTGTCCCGAATGTGCGCCGACCGGGGTCTCGATACATTGGTGGAGGCGTTCATACGCATAAAGAGCGGTGACAGATTGAAGAACGCCAGGCTCCGAATAGCCGGGGGCGAGCGGGGTGACGATGAGGCATTCATTGACGAGATGCGTCGCAAGCTTGCCGCCGCCGGTGTAATTGACGATGCCGAGTTCCTCGATGATTTCGACCGCGATGTCAGGCGATCCTTTTTGCAGAGTCTTTCGGTATTGTCCGTTCCGGAGAAGAAACCTGTGGCCTGCGGGCTGTATGTTCTCGAAGCACTTGCCGCGGGCGTGCCGGTGGTTGAGCCTGCGATGGGAGTGTTCCCGGAGATTATGGAAATGACCGGCGGATGCGTTCTGTATGATCCTGATGCTCCCGGCGCCCTGGCCGCGGCGATCGAGCGGCTGCTGCTCGATGCGCAAGGGGCCAGAAGCATCGGCCTGAGGGGCAGGGCCGCCGTATCGGAGAAACTCACAGTAGAGCAGACTACGGCGGAAATGCTGCGCATATACGAGCAGCTTTTGAAGTAGCTGCGAGGATTATCATGCTTGAGCTGATTGACGTCACCAAAACGTACGAGTCGCCCGGCGGAAAGGAGGATGTTGCCGTCCTCAAGAATATCACGCTCAAGCTCGAGAGCGGCCGGTCCCTGGTGATAGTGGGGCCGTCCGGCAGCGGCAAGAGCACGCTACTGAACATAATCGGCGCCCTGGACCGTCCCACTTCGGGTCGCGTACTTTTTGAGGGCAGAGAACTTGCCGAATTGGACGATGTCGAGCTTGCGCGGATACGCAATCGCAGGATTGGTTTTGTCTTTCAATTGCATCATCTGCTGCCGCAGTGCACCGTGCTGGAGAACGTGCTGATACCCACGCTCGTGGACAAGGCCGGAGTATCGAGGCAAGAGGCCCGGGGCAGGGCGGTCGAGCTGCTGCGGCGGGTCGGGCTTGAGGACCTCCTCCTTCATCGTCCCGGCGAGCTGTCCGGCGGGCAGCGTCAGCGGGTGGCGCTGGTCAGGGCTCTGATAAACAGGCCGGCGCTTCTGCTGGCCGACGAGCCGACGGGCTCGCTCGATAAGGCGGGCTCGGAGAACATCGCCGACCTGCTGGCCGAGGTCAATCGCACCGAAGGTGTCACCCTGATTGTCGTAACGCATTCGGCTGGGCTTGCGGAGCGCATCGGACATGTCAAGGAGCTGAGCAACGGGGTATTGACCGATAGGAGCCGGGGATGACTCTGTGGGGTCTTGTCAAAAGAAGCCTGGGCTTTTTCTGGAGGACGAACCTCGGGGTCCTGCTGGCGGTTGTGGTCAGCACGGCCGTTCTGACCGGCGCGCTTGTGGTGGGTGACTCGGTGCGTCACAGCCTGATGCTTATGGTCAACGCCCGGCTGGGCAGGACGCAATTCGCACTTGTCGGCGGCGACAGGTTTTTCAGGGCCGCCTTAGCAGACGACCTGGCCGCCGAATTGAACACCAAGGTCTCGCCCGTTCTGCGACTGCGGGGCCTCATGGCCGACGGCGACGGCGAGAGGCGGGTCAACCGGGTCGAGGTGCTCGGTGTCGACCGGCGATTCTTCGATATCGGCCCCGGGGGCAATCCCTTCGGCGAGGGTGGTACCGAGGGGCTTGTCCTAAACAAGCCTCTGGCCCGGGCTCTGGACGCCCGACCGGGCGACGAAGTTCTGCTTCGCATCGAAAAGCCGGGGTCGATGTCACGGGATATACCCCTGGCCCCCGATTCGGACCTGTCGATAGCGTTTCGCCTGCGTGTGAAGGCGGTTGCATCACAATCGGATTTCGGCCGGTTCGGCCTGCAGGCCAATCAGGTTGCCCCGTTAAATGTCTTCGTGCCGCTCGAATGGCTCCAGGAGGGCATCGAGCGGAACGGCGTGGCCAACACGCTTCTGGTTGGCAGCCGGCCGGAGAGCGAGGTGACACTTGAGCAGGCGAATGCTGCAGTAAAGAGACTATGGCGCCTTGCCGATGCGGGTCTTGAATTGCGAGACCTCCGGAAGCAGAACGCAATCGAGCTGCGCAGCAGCCGCGTATTTATCGACGAGGTGATAAGCTCGGCCGCCCTGGATTCGAGCGGGCGGGCCGTTGGAATCCTCGTCTATTTCGTGAATGAATTGCGGCTGGGTGACAGAGCCACGCCGTACTCCACAGTGGCCGCCATGGCTCCCTCGACCAATGCCGACGGTGTTGTCCCGGTCGGCATGAAGGACGATGAGATCCTTGTGAACGGGTGGCTCGCCGACGACCTTGAGGCAAAAGTCGGGGATTCAATCGAGCTTACATACTATGTCGTAGGGCCGACGAGGAAACTGCAGGAGGCAAAAAGCAGCTTCCGCGTCCGTGCGGTCTTGCCCATGGCGCCGGCGGCGGTGGACCCGAACCTGATGCCGGATTACCCGGGTCTGTCCGACGTTGATAACTGTAGGGACTGGAAGCCGGGAATTACGATCGATCTCGACAAGATACGAAAGGCTGACGAGGACTATTGGGATCGCTACCGCGGCACGCCCAAGGCCTTTGTGACGCTGGATGCAGGCCGGGCGATGTGGGCCAACATGTATGGAAACCTTACCGCGGTGCGGTATCCGCAGCCCGGCAAGACCGGAGAGGCCATCGCAAAGTCACTGCTTGGAACCGTCGATCCGGCCTCGGTCGGCCTGTTCTTTCAGCCCGTCCGCGAGCGTGCTGTCAAGGCCGGCGGCGGCTCGACGGATTTCGGGCAGCTTTTTCTCGGCCTGAGCATGTTCATCGTGATGGCGTCACTTATCCTCACGGGTCTTCTATTCGTCTTTGGAATCGAGAGTCGCGTCGAGCAGGTTGGGTTGTTGACGGCTGTAGGATTCTCGCCGAAGCTGGTCAGACGCTTGCTTCTAATGGAGGCAGGCATATTGGCCGTGCTGGGGGCGGTCCTGGGGGCGCTGGCGGGGCTGCTCTATACCTGGAGCATGATTTACGGGCTTGCGACGGTTTGGGGCGGGGCGTTGGGCGGCTCGACGATATATTTTCACGCAAGAGCCTCGACCCTGTTCATGGGCGCCTTAAGCGCCGTGGCGGTTTCTTTGATAGCCATCCGGCTGACCCTTCGAAGGCAGTTTTCCCGGCCTGCACGCGAGCTTCTCGTCGGCGGTTCACAGTGGCAGTTTCTGGCGCGGGGGCGCGGGTCTCGGCCAAGGGTGGCCCTACTGTTGTCCATCTTCGCGGCGATTGGAGCGGGGCTTTTGATTGCGACGGTCGGTAGGGCCGACAGCCAGAAAGCCTCAGCGGTGTTCTTCGGCGCCGGGGCGCTACTCCTGATTGCAGGACTGGCGATGTGCCGGACCGTGCTCAGGATGGCGGCTGGCGGCTCGACAAGGCCCGTGACGTCGCTTGCGCACCTGGGATTGAGAAATGCAACCAGGCGAAGCGGCCGAAGTCTGGCCGTTATCGGGCTGCTTGCCTGCGGTGTTTTTCTGGTTATCGCCGTTGGGGCAAACAGGCATGACCCGCTGGAGCACGCGGACAGGCGGGATTCCGGCACGGGGGGCTTTGCGCTGTACGGGGAATCGGCAATGGGCATTCTGCACGATTTGAACAGCCGGGACGGCAGGCAGGCGAGCGGATTGGATGACGAAGACCTGCTCGATGTCGGGATAGTCCACTTGCGC
>CP070678.1:611474-617480 GCA_020352515.1 Phycisphaerales bacterium
ACCCCCCACTGCCTGAGAAGCGCCTGGCAGGTAACGCTGCGAGCCTGCCTCTTGACTCGCTGCAATGCCGGCATCAATATCGCCATCAGAATGGCAATTATCGCGATTACCACCAGCAGCTCGATAAGTGTAAAACCCCGATGTTTATTCTCGTTCACGACCGCACTCCTTCCATCGGTTATACAACGCAATCCCTGTGAGATTGCCGGATGTGCTCAGTTGAAATTGTACCGGGCATTCTTTCAAGTCTACAATGTTTACGCATTTCCGTTCGCTATTCACTCTACCCTGGATTTGCCAATTCGTCAAGCACCGTCCGAAAAAACCGCGGGAAACTGTTTGAAGACCTCCCTGTCGCTCAACGCCCTTGCCCCGTTCTCAAGGGCTTTTTCCGGAGCCCATCCTCCGGGCCGACAAAGTCCGGCCCCGAGATAGATGCGCCTATCGCCGGGGCGACTTTTGGCGTTACGGCTATCGATTGGCTCGCTTTACCGGCCAGAAGACCTGGTCGCCGCCCTTGTCTACAAAGCCGCGAATCGGCCTGGTTGCTCCGTCGTCGTCGTAGTCCTCGCCGAAACTGTACAGCGTGAAATCCTGCCCGATTCGTTTATAGACGAGCTTCCCGTCGCTGAAAGGATCGTCCGGTACAGCGCTTAGATACCCCGCCGGGACAAGCTCCTCAAGCTTGCCGGGCAATTCGCCCTTATCGGCCCTGTAACGAAGCACCGCCAACGTCGTAATCAAACCATCCCTATGCGCCCTGCACCGGGCGTTTATCTCCGTAAGCCTCGTCAGCGCCGACCATTGTCCGCTCAGAAGCGTCTCTTCCGTCATTCTCGCAAATTCCTCATCCACCTCCGTCTTTTCGTTCTTCCACTGCCACGGCGTCTTCTTTGCGACCGAATCGGCGTATTCAAACCACTTTTCTACCGCCTCGGTCGTCTTGTGTCGTCCGAGTTTCCTGCACGACTCGATGTCTTGCTCGCTCATGCCCAGCGCCTTTGCCGACTCGACGTGTATCCGGCCGTCCCCTTCTCCATCATCGCTGAATACCCTCTGAATAGCGTCCAACATGCCCAGCCTCTCGGCGCGCATATCGCACACTCGCGGCTCGTCCGTCGAAAGCTTCTCTATCTGCCTTTGCACGTTCTCAAGAACGCCGGGGCCGGGCTCGGTCCTGTCGATAACATCAAATGCGGCGTTCAATGCCAATGTGGTGATCGCAATCCCTACCAACTGCTCGATCAACATGGGCGCCCCGCCGACGTGCGAGCCAAAACGATAGCAGGTCAGTACGTCTTTTACGGCTTGATCGACATTACCTTCCGCCACGGCCAGTCTTGCTCGCCCCACAAGGGCGAACGAGAGCTGCCTGAACCCGGCCAATTCATCTATTCGAATTCCCATCGCACTGCCGTCTTCGGAAGACCGCTCGCACCAGTAATACGGCCTTTGCGCTGCTCGCTCCAATTCCGCCAGGGCCTGCGAATTCGACTGCACCCATCCCTTCAAAGAAGCGCGTTCCTTGCTGGAATAGTCCGCGGGCCAGCCGTTCCTCGCAAGCTTTGTCTGTTCGCCTGTCCCTGCAACAACCAGTTCGACAGCTTTCTGATAGAAGGGCGCCGCATTAAGATTCTCCGGCCGACCCGCCCTCGCAAGCTCGTTTATCCTCGCAACGTAATCGACCTTCGGATTGGGCTTGTATTGTGCCTGTGGCCCTGACTCCTGGGGTTCTGCATTCGTTTCTCCCTGCGAATCCGCCTCGCCAACCGCTGCTGCTTGCCCTTGCTCCCGGCCATCCTCCGACGCCTGTCGTCCGGAGGGCCAAAAAACACCTGCCAGGACAATAAGCACCGTAACCGCCACCGCCAAAGCTGCCACTTTCAGCCAAAAAGTGTTCATGACTATCTCCTCTGTTAGAGTCAATTTCGCTTCATTGCTCAACCATGATACGCCATTTCTGCAAAATCGCCACACAACTTTCCAGCAATTCCTCGCTTCAGGCACGTGCCGCGCAGTCCCACATAGGCCCCGCATAGGATGCCCTGGACCAAATTTTTTCGGAACTTCTCTTGCAATCCGGGCGCAGATGTTGTATAAATGGGGGGTTGCGAGGAAGGATTTTGTGTGGCTTGTGGGGTCCTGCAGGCCGTCAGTGATGGTTGTGGCGGGACTCTTAAGCAGGCATGTTATGACTCTGTGAGGAGTGTGTTCAGAACATGTGTACAACGGGCGGCATTTCTTTTAGTGCGTCTGTCTTTCTTTAAGGTAGCTGCATCGGGCCCGGCCAATCGGGCCGGATGCTCGCAGACGACAGACATGCACCGGTCGGGCCGCATATTTTAGCCATGGATGGAGGCGCCTTGGAGGTTTGGGTTGGCACCGTGAAAGCTGCAAGCGGGCACACAACGTGCGGGGGCTGCAGGTACGTTAAGGTCAATGGGGTTCGTGGAGAGTGTACGCACATTCAGAATCATTTTACGTCTAATTTCTATTACTATAAGGAGGATTGTCATGTATAAGAAACTGGTCTTTTTAAGTTCGCTGGCCCTCGTGCTGGGCGTATCAGGGGCGAGCCGGGCGGACCTCGTCGGCCACTGGATGTTCGACGACGGCTCCGGAACGGTCGCCGCCGACAGCTCGGGCAACGGTCTGAACGGCACTCTCGTGGGCAGCCCCGAGTGGGTGGTCGGAATAAAAGGCGGAGCGCTGGAGTTTGCGCAGGACGGCTCCTATGTCAACCTCGACGGCTATGGGGGGATTCTCGGCACAAGCGCCCGGACGATTGCGGCCTGGGTGAAGACCACGAACGCCGGAAGCAGCAACAGCACGTCGAGCACCATCATGGATTGGGGTCGAAACCAGCACAACAGCCAGACCGCCGGCGAGAGAATGTGTTTCCGCATCAATGCCGGCAGGCTCCGCTGTGAGAATCACGGCGGCAATGTCCAGGCCAGCACGCCCATGGCCGACGGCGAATGGCACCATGCGGCCGTTGTGCTGATAGAGAACGCGACCATCTCATATCCCGATGTCATATTGTATCTGGACGGCCAGGATGATACGGTAGCTTCAACGGACTCGACCCCATTCGTCACGACGGCGCACGCCAGCCGCGATGCGGCCATCGGCAGGCGTCCGTCCAGTCAGGACAGGTACTTCGACGGGCTCATGGATGATGTACGTCTCTATGACCATGCACTTACGCAGGCAGAGATTCAAGAGCTTGCGACAGTCCGTACGGCCTATGAGCCGCTGCCGGCCAATGATGCGCAGAATGTGGGCCAGTTCGAGAACATGGGCCTGGTAAGCTGGAAAGCCGGGCATACGGCCGCCTGGCACAACCTCTACTACGGCACGACCGAGACGCCGGCGTTTGTCGCCAGGCTGCCGCTGATGAGCACCTTTTATATGGCCCCTCGCGAGGCCGATACGACGTACTACTGGCGAGTTGACGAGGAGGAGGAGGACGGGACCGTCCGCGTCGGCTCTCTGTGGACCTTCAGCACCTCCCCGGAAAAGGCTTACAACCCCTCTCCGGCGGACGGGCTGCACTATATCGACCCGAACGAGGATGTCTCATGGGGACCGGCGTTCAGCGCCGTTAGCTACGATGTTTACTTCGGCACCGATGCAATCGTCGTAGCCCATGCCGACCCGAATTCGGACGAGTTCAAGGGCAACCAGGTGCTGCTAACTTACGACCCCGGTACGCTCGCGGCCGAAACCACCTACTACTGGCGCGTCGACGGAGGCGAAAAGGGGGACCTCTGGAGCTTCACCACCAGACCTGAAATACCCATCACCGATCCGAACCATATCTGCTGGTGGCAGTTCAACGAGGGCGAGGGCAGAACCGTCCTCGACTGGTCAGGCCACGGAAATCACGGTGCCTTTGGCGGAGACCCCAAGTGGGTTGACGGCTATGACAGCTACGCCATCCAGTTCTATAGAATGGGTGACGAGGTTGTAAAATCCTTTGCTGCCTCCGTCTGGCCTCGATTCACCATAGCCTTCTGGGTCAGGGCTGATACGCTCGCCCAGGACCAGTACAGCAGCCCGTTTGCCGGCCATTCTCCAAACACCGCAGGTTTCCAGATCGACACCGACGGCTCCAACCCCGGCAACTACAGGGTCAATCCCAGCGCCATGATCTTCGGAAGGGTGACCACGGACTGGGTCCACCTCGCAATGACATGCAACGACGCCAATAACGCAACGCTGTATTACAACGGCGCCTGGGTCTATTCCGGCTCCATCACCGATTCCGAGAAGACCTTCAACGAATTTGCGGTCGGTCGAAACAGGAACATCAGCAACGATTTCGAAGGTATGGTTGACGACTTGCATGTTTACGACCGGGTCCTGGCGCAGGCCGAGATACAGCAGTTGATGCGAATCGACCCGCTGATCGCCTGGAACCCCGGGCCGTACAACGGCTCGACCCCGGATATTGTCCAGGCAAGCCCTCTGACGTGGAACAAGGGCGACAACGCCGCCCTCCACCACGTCTATTTCGGAGTCGACCGCTTTGCGGTTGAAGACGCCGATACATCGACGCCCGTGATTTATCGCGGCACGAAGAACGTGGGCAATGAAAGCTATAGCCCGCCGGAGGCCCTCCAGTTCGGAAGGACATACTACTGGCGAATCGATGAGCAGAACAATGACGCGTCGATCAGCAAGGGCCGGGTATGGAGATTCACCGTTGCCGACTTTATCCTTGTCGATGACTTCGAGGACTACAATGATTATACGCCGGACAGGATATTCGAGGCCTGGCTCGACGGCTTTGGCTACGGCACGGAGATGATCCCGCCCTTCTACCCGGGCAACGGGACCGGTTCTGCGGTTGGGTATCTGCAGCCTCCGTTTGCCGAGACGAGCGTGGTCCACGGTGACGATCAGTCGATGCCGTATTTTTACGACAACGGCATACCGGGGTGGCTGCAGTATTCCGAGGCCGCAATGACACTCACCAGAAGCAGAGACTGGACCGCTTACGGCGTCAAGTCGCTTTCTCTCTGGTTCAGGGGGCATTCGGCCTCCACGGGGAGCTTCAGCTACGACCAGGGAACCGACACGTACACGGTTGTCGGCGCGGGCACAGATATCTGGGACGTGGCCAGCCGTGACGGCACATTCCATGACGAATTTCACTACGCCTACAGGTCCCTGACGGGCGTCGGCTCGATAATCGCACAGGTTCTGAGCGTCGAGAACACGAACGGCTGGGCGAAGGCGGGCGTGATGATTCGCGACACGCTCGACGCCAACAGCGTTCATGCGATGGTTGTTGTGACGCCGTCGAACGGTGTTGCATTCCAGTATCGTACGGACGCCGGCGGGGCCAGCACGAACGTGGCGCAGGGGGGCATCACGGCGCCTCAGTGGGTCAAGCTGGAGCGTGACGCCGGCGGCAACATGATGGCGTCCTATTCGGCCGACGGCCTGAGCTGGACACTGTTGAACACGGTTAATATCAGCATGAATACGCCGATGTACGTAGGTTTGGCGGTGACCAGCCACAGCGCGGGCGTTCCGTGCGAGGCGACGTTCAGCGGCCTGCAGACGACGGGCAGCGTCGGTGCGGTTTGGGCCGACCAGGACATCGGGATACAGAACAACGATCCCGAGCCGTTGTACGTGGCGATATCGAACAGCAACGGCACGACGGCCGTGGTGACGAATCCGGACCCGAATGCGGCCCTGATAGACACGTGGACGGAGTGGAACATCGACCTTGAGCAGTTCAGCGGCCAGGGCGTCAATCTGGCGGATGTTAACAGGGTCGCGATAGGCTTCGGCAATCCGGTCAATCCTCAAACGGGCGGTTCGGGGCTGGTGTATTTCGACGATATCCGGCTTTATCAGCCGCGGTGTATTCCATCTCTGGCCAAGCCGGCGAACAGCTTCAACAACGACTGCGTTGTGAACCTTCTGGACGTCGAGATACTGACGGACGACTGGCTGACGAGCGGTTACGAGTTTACGGTGGCCGCTCCG
>CP070678.1:617580-621336 GCA_020352515.1 Phycisphaerales bacterium
CATGATTTGCTCTCCTAAAAATACGTATCCAACTTGGTTTCCAGGATGTCACCCGCCGTCCAATGCCCTCCCGTCGTCCAAATGATCCCCCGCTCTAATCTCTCCTCTGGCACACTCCGGACGGCGCGGCGCCGTTTCAGGCAAAAAGCTCCTTTCCGATTGTAAGCACGGTCCTGTACATTCTCCGCAAATTAGCCGGATTGTCAAACCCTATTTTGCCCGTCTTGACAGACCTTCCCGCGGCTCTCTCCGGCGCGTTTGCGGCCGCGTGCCGCCGGACGCCCAAAAATGCCGCCTCGCTATTCTTGTCTCCGAGCGAGACTCGTCTCTAACTACCTCTTTAGCTCGGCCGCGCCTTTTGCCGACAAATCCGCGCATACCAGCTCTTCGTCGTTTCTCGCATAGATGCGCCCGCCGGCAAATGCCGGATGCGCCCAGCACACGCCCCCTCGCTGGTTGAGCTGGCCCTCGGTCGGCTCGATCAGTTTGGCCCGGCTGATCTGCTCGAAACCGTCCGGCGAAAGCCTGCTGATAATCAGCTCGCCACGCTCGTTGAACATCCAGACCTTCTCGGCGTTGGTCACCATGTGAATATTCGCCCACCGCGCCCTCGGCACCGCATCGAGGCTCTCCCACACGCGGTCGCCGGTTGCGAGCTCCAGGCAGCGAAGCTCCCCGTAGCTGTCCACGCCGTAAATATAGTCACCCTGTATGATCGGCGTGGATATGCAGCAGTGAAGGCTGTCGGTCTCTCTTTCATTCGCTCCCTCCCGCCGCCAGACCTTCTCGACCGCCGGTCTATCCGCGCTGACCTTGAGCAGAAGCGAGCCGTCGAAAAAACTGCTCACGAACAGATACCCGTTCCGGTAAACCGGCGTCGCAATATTCATTATCATCCTGTCCTGCTTGAAGGGATGCTCCCACAGGAGCCGGCCCGTCGATGGCGCCAGACCAACCACACGCTCGCCCGTCCAGCACGCCAGAACGCGCCTGCCCGCCTGCTCGATAATGATAGGCGCCGAGTACGACGCATTGTCGCCCAGCGCCCGCCATCTCTCGCGGCCCGTCACCTTCTCGAATGCAATCAGAGACGCATCCTCGCGTCCTCCTACGTGAACGATGACCAGATCATCCTCCACCAGCGGCGCCGCCGCAATCCCCCACGTCGGTATTCGGCAGTCGTACTCGGCATCGAGGTCCTTACCCCACGCGACCTCACCAGTCGCCGCGTCGAAACAAAACAAATGTCCCATCGTCCCCAGCGAATAGGCCCGCCCGCTGTCAACCGTCACCGCCGCCCGCGGACCGTTAGGATAGCCTACCTTTCTGTAATTGCACTCGTATGGATAAGACCATATATTCGCCCCCGTGCGGGCGTCGAAGCAGTGGACCCTCTCGCTCTGCTTCGGCCGGCTCACCCTGTCGGTAACATACACCCGCCCCTCGGCCACCGTCGGCCCGCTGTAGCCGTTGCTGATCTTCGCACGCCACACTATCGCAAGCTCCGGCCCCTCAAAGCGTTCGACTATCCCACCTTCCTTCCACACGCCGTCCCGGTTTGCCCCTCGCCACTGCGGCCAGTCGGCCCCGAATGCACCCACCCCGAAAACCAGGAGAATCTTCACGGCTGACATCACTCTGTAGTTCATAATCATTTTGCCATTACCCTCTCGTGTGATAAATCAAGCATCCCCATTCGGCCCATGTCCCCGGCCCGCGACTGTCGCCGCAACCTCGTCGAATTCCTTCAGAATCTCCTTGTTGTCCTGCCCCATCCGCCGGTTCAGCAGCAGCATCGTCGCGCAGCTTACTACAAAGCCCGGCACGATCTCGTACATCCTCTCGCCCAGCCCGGCCTGCTTCCACAAAACCGTGACCACCGTTCCGGTAACCATGCCCGCCAGAGCCGACTGCCAGCTTGTCCTCCGGGAAAACAACGCAAACAGAACCAGCGGCCCGAACGCCGCGCCCAGACCGCCCCATGCATCCCGCACCGTCCCAAGAATCGTCCTGTCACGGTCCAGCGCCAAAACCAGCGCCACCCCAGACATCACCACAACGCAGGCCCTGCCGACCAGCACCACCCGCCTGGCAGATACATTCGTCTTCAGCTTGCAGTAGAAATCCTCCGACAGCGCCGACGACGAGACCAGAAGCTGAGAATCGATTGTTGACATGATCGCCGAGAAAATCGCCGCCAGAAGTATCCCCCCGAACCAGGGATTGAAAAGCCTCTCTATCATGTAGATGAAAACCTTCTCCTGCTCTCCGCCTTTGAGGTTCTCGAACATGGGGATGCCGATCAATCCCGCGGCAACCGCGCCCCCGAGTGACAGCAGGACCCAGACGATGGCAATAACCATCGACTTTCGCAGCCTCTCCAGAGACCTCACGCTCATGAACCGCACGAGTATATGAGGCTGGCCGAAATACCCCAGACCCCACGCCATGCTCGATACGACCATCAATAGGGGCCACTTGCCCTCCGGCATAAGCCCCGCCGATATCCCCTTGGATGCCATCGCCTCTGAAATCGCCCCGGCTCCACCGGCCCTGCCGAAGCTCAGCAGCGGAACTATCACTATCGCAAAAACCATCAGCGCCCCCTGAAGCAGGTCCGTCCAGCACACCGCCAGAAAACCGCCCATGAACGTGTACGCAATGATTATCAATCCACCGATGGCAACCGCCCAGTGATACTTCACCCCGAAAGTGGACTCGAACAAAAGACCCGAAGCCTTCAGCCCCGAAGATGCGTATATCGCAAAGAATATCAGTATGATTATCGCCGAAAAAATCCGAAGCAGGCCCGTCGGGTCCCGAAAACGCGCCTCGAAAAAACACGGCAGAGTTATCGCCTTTGTCTTGGCCGTATATACCCGCAGCCTCGCCGAAACCAGCTTCCAGTTAAGCACCGTCCCGATAAACAAACCTATCGCGATCCACGCCTCCCCCATCCCCGCTAAGTAAATCGCCCCCGGAAGACCCATCAGCAGCCAGCCGCTCATGTCACTGGCCTGCGCCGAAAGAGCGGTCACCCACGACCCCATGCCCCTGCCGCCCAGCAGGTAGTCCTCTATGTCCGACGCCCGTCGGTAAAAATAGAGCCCGATGCCAAGCAGAACCACGAAGTATGCAACAAACGTGTAAAGTGTCGGGTTCGACATCTACTCTTCTCTCTCATATCCGGGGAAAAAACCGGTAATATCGCGTCACCGGCGCCGGGAGCCGTCGCTAATACGCACTCTCATATATAGCCACGACGTCATCGAGCGTCATCTCAACCGGCGTCAGCTCGTAAAGTTTGCCCATCGTATCAAACGAATTCTGCGCCAGCTCCCTCAGGTCCTCCTTCTTCACACCGCATGAGCCCAGCATTTCCGCCTCCAGGCCGATGTTCTTGATAAGCTTCTTCAGGCCCGCAATAAATGCCTGCGCCCCATCCTTCTCCGGCAGCCCGCCCACATCCTCACCCATCGCCCGCGCCATATCCGGAAAACGCGCCGGGCATCGCTCCGCAAGCCACCCGAAATACGAAACCGAAAGCATCGTAAGCCCCGCCCCGTGCGCAACCTCCGGATAATACGCGCTGAGTGCATGCTCCATCGAATGATGAGATATGCAGCACGATAGCGACTCGCATATCCCCGCCTCCGTATTTGCCCACGCCAGCCTGCTCCTCGCCTCGATGTTCCCGCCGTCTTTGACCGCGACCGGCAGGTTATTCGTAATAAGCCCTATCGCCTCCAGGGCCAG
>CP070678.1:621436-641774 GCA_020352515.1 Phycisphaerales bacterium
CGTCCGCTTCGACGCCCAGTCTATCATCTCTATATCCACGATTCGCTCGAACCGGAAGCTCGCCTCCGAGGGCAGTGCAAGCCCGCGGCTGGTCGAGCGAACCGACACCGGATCGAACCACGCATCTTCCAGAAGCACCGCCGTGGTGCCCTCGCCGACTTCCGTATGAAGCCCCCCCATTACGCCCGCCACCGCCACCGGCCCGCGCGGATCGGCTATAACCAGCATCTCGGGATTCAGGTCACACTGCGTCCCGTCAATACTGACTATCCGTTCGCCTGCCGCCGCCTTCCTCACAATTATCCTGCCCTCGCTGATCTTCGCATAGTCGAACGCGTGAGGCGGCTGGCCCGTCTCCAGCATCGCGTAGTTCGTCGCATCCACAACGTTGCTCACGCTCCGCATCCCCACCGCTTCCAGGCGTCTGGCCGCCCGGTCAGGCGCAGGCCCCACCTTCACGCCCTCGATAATCCTCGCCGTGTACCGCCCGCACAAATCCGGCTCAACAATCTCAACCGCCGCCAACTCCCCCGCCTCGCGTTCCGACTCGTCAAGCTCCACAACCGGCAGCTTCAGCTCCGCCCCCGTCACCGCCGCCAGTTCCCTTGCAATCCCGATATGGCTCAGGCAGTCCCCCCGGTTGCTCGTAACCTCAACGTCAATTACCGTATCGTCGCCAAAACGCTCGATACCCTCGCACGGAAAGCCCAGCTCGCTCAGAATCTCCGCTATCTGTTCGGGCGCAAGGCCGACCTTCACGTAGTCACTCAGCCAGTCAAGTGAAACTTTCATAACTGCTCACCAAAAACAACAAAAAGCATATCAACCGCCAAAAACAAAGAAACTGGCCCTCGGGCCGCAAGAATCATGCAAAGGCCATAGCCTAAGCACGCGCCGGCCACCTGTCAACAACTTTCATCCCACAGCCCCCGACGGCCGCGATGACAACCTGTAGACAGCCCGAACCGAAGTGACCGTCTTGACGGTCACAACAAAAACCCTTGGCCGCACAACTCGCCCCGCGTGCACGCAGGCAGCCGCTGCACGCCGCCCGTCCTTGGACCCACGGGGAATCTCCCTCCTGCGGAAGTCCGCTCGGCTTCATTTTCCATTCGGCTTCGGTATGTCGTCCAGCATCGGGGCCGAATCGTGATCCTCCACGTCAACCTCCGGCCATTCCGGAATAGGATTATCCAGCCGCATAACCTGCGGCGTGATAAGGATCGTCAGAACGCTCTGCCGGACCTCTCTCTCTTCCTTCTGGAACAGCACCCCCACAAGCGGCAGGTCGGCCAGTAGAGGTATCTTCGTTGTCGTCCGGCTCATCTCCTGCTGCCGAAGACCCCCGATGACGATTGTCTCGCCCTCCTCGACCGTAACCTCCGTGGTCGATTGACGCGTCGTCAATTCCGGAAGCCCCGCATCCTTGGTGAAAGTGAACGTCCCCACCTTGGCGTCCACTCTAAGATGAATCTGCCCGTTCGGCAGAAGAGTCGGCGTGATACGCCCCTCCGTATCCGCCGAAATATCGCTCTTCTTAACTATCGGCCGGCCGCTGACGTCGAAGCCCTCGTTGAAAAAGTAGTTCAGCGTCTTGCGGATATTGATCACCGACTCTTTGCCGCTCATCGCCACGGTCCTCGGATTCGCCAGAATCGTCGCCTGCCCGTCCTGCATCAGCGTATTGAGCCGGATAAAGAACTCGCGCGGCAGTCTGCCCACGCCCTGGTAGAACGTCTGCCCCACGCCCGTCAGAGTGTACAGGCCGTCCATCGCCCCGCCCGGCGCAAGCTCTCTTCCCTCCGGCTGGAAAAAACCGAAATGACCCTCCGCATACGTCCAGTCCAGCCCCAGACTCCGGTTGGCCTCGTCCGATAGCTCGACCGCCAGAAAATCCACAAGAACCTGCGGAGCAGGCGTGTCGATCAGCTCCAGGTCCCGCCGAAGCTCAACAAGAATCTCGGGAGGGCCCTTGTATAGGAGCAGGTTTCGCGCAGGATTCTCAGTGAAGTACTGGGCATACTCGCCCGGCAGCGACGAAGCTGCCTCCTCGATGGTCATGTAAACGGGCTTGATAATCTCCGTCACCATGCCGGCCTCGACGCCCTGTCCCTCCGTCTCCGCCACGATGGGCTGCTCGACAGGCGCGTTTGGATCGACCGGCCGCTGCACTCCCCGGCCTGCCGCCCTGCCCGGACCTATAGGCGGACCAATGTGCTGTGGGGCCGATTCATCGATAAGACGCCCCGGAAGGTCAACCCGATAAACGTCGTATTTCGAAATGCGGTCCTCCTTGCTCAGAATCTCCACCAGGGTCAGCAAAATCGAGCGGTTGTCAGGCGACCACCATATATCCTCGATATTATGCCGCGTATAATAGGAGAGAATCTGTCTGCGGTCCTGAGTCTCATCGTAAATCAGAATGTCTTCACTGCTCTCCTTCTTGATGTCGTAAATCCGAAGAATGTACCGCGGATTCTCGTACTGGGGGTCCGGACCCCAGTTCCGAACCGTCAGCCGTCTGAGCGCAAACGCGATCTTCGTGCTGTCGTACGAGACTTGCACCCCGCGAAAGTAATCAATCGTGCTGTCTTTCCGCGGGTATGACGTCATGATAATTTTGTACCCGCCGTTTACAGGGTCAATCATGTAACAGGTCGGGATATCGTTGCCCTGCTGGTCGAACCTCTCGCCAATCGACAGAATCCACCGCCCGTCCCACGTCCACAAAACGTTGGAAAGGTCGAGCTGCCTTTCCGTCGAGGGTGACGTGGCCCTGGTCAGGTTTCGGGCGTCGCTGCCGTCGGGGCGCGCAATCCAGCAATCCTCAATCCGGCGATCCCGCTCGGTCCGCGTCATGTCGATATCGTTCTTGAAGGCCACCCACTCGCCGGTAGGGCTCCACCGGGGATCGTCGGTACGCACGGATTCGGCGTCGATGTCTGTCAGCAAGGCAAAACCCGTCCCGTCGGGGTTTACCGTAGCCACATCATAACCGCCCGCGCTCGCCTCGACCTGAACCGAGAGCTTCGACGGCAGCGTCGGGCTCCATCGCTGCTGCTTGGTCTGACCCCGCGCCGGAATTATTCTCCAGCTCTTGCCCGACTCGGCCTCCGCCACCCAGACCTGGCGCGTCCCCGAAGGGCCCTGCACAACCTCGTAGGCCACGTATCGATCGTCGGCCGACCAGAATGGCCCGTCGTCGGGATCCATCGCCGAAAGCGGATACGGCGCAGAAACCGGCACCGTTCGTCTCGTCTTCAAATCATAGACATAGACCCCGCTCTGACTCTCCCTGTCGGGCGAGTTTGCGAATTCGTAGGCAAGCTTGTCGCCAGCCCACGACCACTCGGCGAAAAACGCATACCCGACCGGGGTAACGGCTTCCTCGCCGGTGCCGTCCGCTTTCATCATGAACAACTGATTTTGTGTGCCGCCGGCCGCCTTCCGCACAAACGCTATCAGGTCCCTGTGGTAGGCCCAAGATACGGCAATGGACCGGCCATCATCCGTCAGCGCAGTAAGCGTCACCCCCTCAGCCACAAACTCAGCCCGCAGCCCGGACGCCGGCGCAAACACCGACCAGATTAGCAACACAAACAAATAATACCTGTTCCTTCTGAAACTTCGACCCATTGCTGTTGTTCCTTGGAGCCTGACTGACATAATAGCGCTTTCGCCTCCTCGGCGAACACCACGAGGACTCAACCGGGGATTCATAACCCGGAAAACAGACGCATACGACACGCCTCTGGCCCAAAAAACTCGCCCCCCAATCACCGTACCCTGCGGATACCTGGTCCAAAATCCGTGCCAATACTCGGCCTATCCATCCTGAACGCGGTATTCTCGGCGCCCACGCAGTTGCTGTCAAGGAAATTACCCGACCGGCCCCCAATGGTCGCCGCCGCCCGAAGAAGGCACGCACCGCAGTCACAATCGGCACTCCGCGAATGACTACCCGACGACCGCAGACTTTTCCCTTTCTTTCAACACCCTTTAGGTTATAATGCGCCGGTCGGACAGATTCATTAACTCAAGGAGAGCCAATATGGAAAAACACAAGCTGGTTGCCCTGTCGCTCGTTTGCCTCTCTGCCGGACTCCTGTTTGCGGGCGCCGTTGGCACGGGAATCAAAAAGCCCGATTTCACAAGGACCACCATCGACATAGGCATTGTCGTAAGTGACGTGGAGAAGACCGCACGGTTCTACAAAAACGCCCTCGGATTCACCGAGGCCCCCGGTTTCGACGTGTCCAGCCGGATGGCCGGCGATTCCGGCCTCGCCCGGTACATGGCCTTCAGTGTCCGGGTCCTCGCCCTCGACAACGCCCCGACCGCCACAAAGATCAAAATCATGCAGTTTCCCGAAGCCGACCCCAAAAAGGTCGATAACCGCTTCATACATTCGAGTCTCGGTTTCAGCTACCTAACCGTGTTCGTCTCCGATATGAATGCCGCTGTCCAGAGGCTCGAAAACGCCGGCGCCGCCCCCGTAAAGGAGCCCTATCGACTGGGCGGCTCAGGTGACTTCCTGACCCTGGTCAAAGACCCCGACGGAAATATAATTGAACTGGTCGGACCCGGCAAGTCGCCGGCCTCGAACCCGCGGTAGCGCTCCTGTTTTCTCGACGGGCCCCACGGGCGCAGCCTGGCGGGACTGAGTTCGGGCCCGCCCGAGATGATTGCCATCTAAATACACGGCTGGATATGATATGGACGATTCCGACAGATTAAAACAATTGATAAAGGGCGGCTATTGCTGCATTTCCATCGTCACACTCGAAGAGCAGTATGCCCTCGATGCCGTCCGCCAGGCCACTATGGACCTCGGACGCGACATGTGGGTATGGTCCGTCGCCGGCGGCGTCAGGGACGGACTGCTCGCCGACAGCCCCTTCATCGCCGACACTGAGCTGCCCGCCGCCGGCCTCCGCAATCTCACAAAGGTCAAGGATGGCTCAATCTGCGTCACCCTCGACCTCGTCGAGCATCTAAAGGGCGGACTCGCCCTCCGATACCTGCGAGACATCATCAACAGCTTTGACGCAGGCAACAGCACGCTCGTGATGATCGACAGCAGCGACAACCTCCCGGAATGTGTAAGGTCCTACACCAGACCATTCGAGCTGTCCTTCCCCGACAACGAAGAGCTGCAGGCCATCATAAAGCGAACGCTCAAGCGCCTGCACCGAAAGAAACCAATCGAAATCGGCATCACCAACAGGGGGCTCGACACCATCGTGCGAAACCTCCGGGGCCTCACACGCCGCCAGGCCGAACGTATTATCATCGACACCGTCGCCGATGACAGACGCTTCGACGACAACGATATCAACGTCGTGATCACAAGCAAAAGGAGGATGGTCCAGAGAGGCGGACTGCTCGAGTTCATCCAGACTCCGCTCGACCTGAGCGAAATAGGCGGCATGAGACGCCTCAAACAATGGCTCAAGAATCGTAAGGACGCCTTCTCCGCATCGGCCGAGGCCTTCGGCCTCAGGGCCCCACGCGGCGTCCTCATGCTCGGCGTCCAGGGCGCCGGAAAAAGCCTCTGCGCAAAAGCCATCGCCACCGCCTGGCGCCAGCCCCTGCTCAAGCTCGACCCCGGAACCCTCTACAACAGCTACGTCGGTGAATCGGAGAAAAGTCTGCGACGGGCCCTCAGCCAGACCGAGGCAATGGCCCCGGTAATCCTCTGGATCGATGAGATCGAAAAGGGCTTCGCCTCGGCGGCAAGTCAAAGCACCGATGGAGGCCTCTCAAAAAGAATGTTCGGCACCCTGCTCACCTGGATGCAGGAGCGCGAAACCCCCGTCTTTGTCGTCGCCACCGCCAACGACATCGAGGCCCTCCCGCCGGAGCTGCTCCGCAAGGGACGAATAGACGAGATATTCTTCGTCGACCTGCCCGGACAGGCCGTCCGCAAACAGATTTTCGAAATCCACCTCAAAAAGCGAAAACGCGACCCCGCTAAATTCGACCTCGCGGCACTCGCCGAAGCATCGGACGGATACAGCGGCGCCGAAATAGAACAGGCGGTAATATCCGCCCTGCACAAGGCCTATTCGGAAAAGGCCACCCTCACCACAAAGGCAATTATCGCAGCACTGGAAGCGTCGCCGCCGCTTTCGGTGACAATGGCCGAGAGCGTGGAGCGCCTGCGGGCCTGGGCCGAGCAAAGATGTGTGCCGGCCGACTGACGCCATCCCCTCGCCCCGCATCAACACGGCCGAGAGCCGCCCGCGATCGCCAAAGCGCACCGCGAATGCAACTTTTCGCTTCAATATTTGCCCGCGGACAATATAATTGTCCTGTTGTCTGTTCCGAATGATCTAAGGATTGTGCGCCATGCCAAAATGCAGGTTCCTGACCTTGACGAGCCTCGCCCTCGCCGCCGTCGCCTCACTCTGCGGCTGCGTCGAACGAAGGCTCACCATCAACACAAGACCCCAGGGAGCCCTCGTCCTGCTCAACGACGAGGAAATCGGCCGCTCCCCCGTCACCGTAACCTTCAACTGGTACGGAGACTATGCCGTCAGGGCAACCAGGGAAGGCTTCCAGACGCTCAACACGCATCGCGAGCTAAAGGCACCGTGGTACGACCAGTTCCCTTTCGACTTCTTCGCACAAATAGTCAGTCCCGCCAGAACCGTCGATTCGTACGAATGGACCTTCGATCTCGAACCGTTGCGCCCGCCCACCAGGGCCGAGCTGATCAAAAAGTCGCAAAAGCTCAAGGAGCAGTTGGAGTAAGCCTCGCCCGGTCGCCTCGCCGCACGACGTGATACACCCCTACAGCAGGTTCTCCCTATACCAGTCGATCGCCCTCTCCAGACCCTCCCGAAAGGCCACTACCGGCTTATAGCCGATTAGCTTCCGCGCCGCAGTAATGTCCGCCAGTGAGTGCTTAACGTCACCGGGCCGCCGCTCTGTGTACTCGGGTTTCACCCGTTTGCCGACGGACTCGTTGATCATATCGATAATCTCATTCACGGTGACAGCCTCCCCGCACGCCACGTTGACAACCTCCCCTTCCGTGCGCGCCCCCCGCGCCGCCAGAAGGTTCGCCTCCACAACATTGTCAACATACGTGAAATCACGACTCTGCTCCCCGTCGCCGTAAATCGTTGGTGGCCGCCCCTTCAGTATCGCCGTCACAAACGCCGGTATGGCCGCCGCGTACTGGCTCGTCGGATCCTGGTGCGGGCCGAAAACGTTGAAGTACCGAAGCGACACCGTCTCAAGTCCGAACACCCTGCTGAATACCGAGCAGTAATACTCGCCCGCGAGCTTTGCCGCCGCGTACGGCGAAAGAGGGCTCGCAGCCATAGTCTCCACTTTCGGCAGCGTCGGGGTGTCACCGTAGGCCGATGAGCTCGCCGCATACACGAAACGTCTCACCCCCGCATCCCTGGCCGCCAGCAAAAGTGTGAACGTCGCATCCACGCAGTGCCTGTGCGTCAAAGCCGGGTCATCAACGCTGCGCGGAACCGATGGAAGCGCGCCCTGGTGAAGCACAACCTCAACATCCCTCACCACCGCACGAGCCACCTCCGCGTCCCCCATGTCGCCCTCCACAAATTCGACCCGATCCATCACCCCCGAAAGGTTTCCCCGCTTGCCCGTCAGAAGATTGTCAACCACCCTTACAAAGCAACCCTCCGAAACCAGCTTCCTGCAGATATTCGAGCCGATGAAGCCGGCCCCGCCGGTCACCAAGAACTTATCCATCGAAATCCCTTTCACGGGAAAACCGCAAAACGAAAAACACTCAAGTTAACAAGGGCTCCAAACGCCGTCCCCGCGCTTGGAGCCCGTATTGTCAACCACAACGTCACAAAATCATTCTGCCCGCAGCGGGCCGCCCGCACAACTAAGCACGTGCGCCGGCAAGCTGCGCTTTCTGGTATCGCTGGTAAGACCTGTACTGCTCCTGGAAATACCCGCCCTTCAGAGAGGGCGCCCCGAACAGAACGCTGCCCACAACCTTCCCCCCAACCTCCAGAAGCTCACGCACACACCGCTGTGCCGCGCCTCTTCTCGTGGCTGCCGCATTGAACACCACAATCGTCGCGTCCACCAGCCGAGCCAGTACCTTCGCATCGCTCACAAGCAGCACCGGCGCGCTGTCGATTACTATATAGTCGTAATCCTTCCGGGCATCGTCAAGCAATTCAGCCATCCGAACGCTGCCGAGCAGCTCGCCCGGATTCGGCGGCAGAAGACCGGTATCGATTACGTCCAGCCCGTCAATACCACCGGACCTCACTGCCTGCCTGTAGGTGCACTGACCCATTAGAACGCTGCTCAACCCGAAGCCCTGGTCGATCGGCCCCCCTTCAAGGCCCCCGCCAACGCTTCTTGGGAAGGCTTTTTGTAGGCTCGGCTGCCTGAAATTCGCGTCTATCAGTAATGCCTTTCGCCCCTCCGCAACAAACGCCGTCGCCAGATTCACCGCCACGCACGTCTTGCCGTCTCCCGCCGAGCCGCTTGTCACTAAAAGGGTCTTCCGAGACTCCCCGGAACCTGAGAGCTTCAAGTTCGTCCGGCAGCGCCTGTAAGACTCGCTTATTATCGAATATGGCGCCCGGCTGATGACGTGACAGAGGTCCACTCCGCGAACCGCGCTGTCTTCCGCCGCGTCCGGAATCACACCCAGAAGAGGCACGCGAACGTACCGGCTGACGTCTCTCGGCGTCCGAACAAGATCGTTCGCCAGCTCGCGAAGGAACGCAATACCTACTCCCGCAAGAAACCCAAGAATCGTCCCCAACGGAATCCACAGCCACCATTTCCGCGACGTCACCTGCTCCAGTGGCTTTGGCGCAAGCCCAACCTGACGAACCTTCGGTGTCTCCGGGTCATTCAAGATGATCCTCAGCTTCTCGGCCTGTTCCTTGATAGAGTCGAGCATCGCTATCCGCTCGTCCCTGATCTTCAGCCGCTGATCGTACTGTACCCGCGCCGCATTCAAATCCCGCTCCTTCGCGTCCGCTTCCTGCCGAAGTCGCTCCAGCTCTTCGCCCCGCTGACGCAAAATCACCAGCCTGTCCTGAGCGTTTGCAAGATTCGCTCGACGCGTCCGTTCCGCTATCAGCGATTTCCTCGCGAGCCTTTGTCCTTCGATACCGCGTATCAACTCCTGGATCTGCCGAACCTCCCGGTGATTCTCCCCGAACTTCGTCAACACCGACGTCAGACGAGCCTCCTGGAAGTCCCGCTGCTCCGCAAGAACCAGCATCACAGGATCCCTCTCTATTGCATGTTCGACCTGCTCGGCAATCGGTTCAGTCGCGATCCTTTCCAGGGTCTGTATCTCCGCTTCCGTCGTCCTTACCGCCAGGTCAAGCTCGTTCTTCTGAAGCTCAAGCTGGTTGAGCTTCAAAGTGATCGTGTGCTGAAAATAACGCCCGGTGGGCCTCTCCAAGTCTGCTATACCCCATGCCTTGCGAACTTCGTCAAGAGCTGTTTCCGCCTGACGCAAGTCCCCGTCCACACGCAGGCGCTGATCTTCCAGCCTGTTCAGCCTGTCGGTCACATCCTTCCTCGTGCTCTCACCCTGCGTGCTCAAAAACAACGCAAGCATCTCATTCACTATCAAGGCCGCCTCATCGTCTTTGCCGCAGGTCATCGATATCTCAACGAATCCGCTGTCTCGCTGGGCGGTCGCGCCGAGGTTCCTCTCCAGGTACTTTACCGCCTTGGTCATGTTCCCGCCCACACTCTTCAGCCACCAATCCGTCTGCTTTACTTTATCCCTGCCCAAAAGGTCCTGCAGCATTCTCTGCTGCTTTATCAGGCTCGCCATCATCAGTCGGTGGCCATAAAGAATCTTCTCCTGAACCTGAACCGCACCGATAGTCATCGGATCCGTGTCCACCGGAGGAAGAACTTCAATATAAGTCCTCGCTGTATATCTCGGGGCATATTTCTTCAGAACGTGCCACGTAGCCCCTCCCGCTGCCATGCCGACTGCCGTCACAATGATTATCTGCAACATATGCCGCCGCAGTATCCCAAGAACTTCCTTCGGGGTCAACGAGGCGGTCGCCGGAGGCCTTGCCCCGCCCGGCGACGCCATCCGATTTGAAGCCGCTGGTCTTTGTTCCGCCATTTCAATCTCCAATAGAATCAGCCCGTAAAGCAAATATGTTGATCACAACGCCCGCATCGCTGCTTCGCAAAGCGTCTCTGCCATATACGCTCAATTGCCCGCGCTTCCGCCTCCTCCACCCGCACGCGAAACCCGCTCGATCGCTGCATTTAGAAGCTCCTTGGCCCTGGCCGACAGAGTGTCTGCTCCCACCTGCAATGCCTGCCTGTAGGCCGCCAGCGCCCGGGTCTTGTCTCCAACTGCCTCTTTAACCATACCTAAATGCTCATACAGCTCCGCAGGCGCACCAACGTTCTTCTGCTCGTATTGCTGCAATGCCGACAATAGCACTGACTCAGCCTTCGAGTTATTGCCGTTCCTGTAAAGCACATAACCATAAGTATCCAGCAAAGCCGCGTCATTCGGCCTCAGCTCAACCGCTCGTTCGGCATATTCCAGTGCCTCTGGAAGCCCTTCATTCTTCTCGGCAAGCATATAAGCCAGGTTATTCAGAACACTGGTATTCTTCGGCATTTTTTCCAATAAACTTTTGTAATCCCCGATAGCCTGGTCCAGATATGTTTTATCGGAACTTCGCTCGTACGCCAGTGTCAAAACTTCCGCCTTCTTGGCCGTATAATCAACCTTGCGCCGGCTGTCAGCCGGCGACAATTCGATGCAAATGTCGATATATTTCACGGCCTCATTGTATCGGCCGTTGATCTTCGCAAGGTTGAACATCGTGAAATTCGCTGCAATTGAATTCGGATCTTCCTGAAGCTTCTCGCTGCAGTAGTTCGATACCTCGTCCGGCCCCAGCATCAGGAACATCCTCAGCAAAACCTCAGAGGCAAGAGTCTCATTTGCCCCAGCCTTGTCCACCGCTTTCCGGCAGTACTCCACCGCTGAAACCTTATCCCCAAGCTTTATCCTCGCCTGCGCCATTCGCAGATACGCTATCGGCGCAAAAGGCGTCTCCGTAAACTTCCCGCTCTCTTCGAAAACCTTGTCCAGCTTCCTTGGGTTCCAACTCGCCGTGCCGGGCGCCCCAGCCGCCAGAATAAGAGACTTCAAGTAACCGTCAACCGCTCCCGCGTAAAGCGAATCGCCCATCCAGCTCTCACTCCCCTGCCCACGGTACTCTTCCGATTTCGCCGAGTAAGCTTCCGCGAACAACTGCTCGGCACGCTCGAACTGCCCCGTATTCACCGCGAATTCCCCGGCACGGTTGCGCCACAGAATACTGTCAGGAAATTTCTCAAGCGTCTCGTCGTAAAGATCCTTCAGAGACGCCTTGTGGTCCAGACGAAGGTATATGCTCTCCAGAAGGCTCCGAGCCTCCAGAGGCGCCCCGGGAGCGTCAACTGTATTCTTCAGCTCCGTTATCGCATCCTCGAAACGCCGCATCCTGTAGTATGCCTTCGCCAGCGTAAAACGCGTGATCGGCTCGTCCTTCAATGACTTGCTTCTCCTAAGGTCGTTCGCCGCCTGCTCATAATCCGCCATGAAAAAGTGAATCTCCCCCCTCAGCCGCCACGCCGCAGAGTTCTCCTGACCGCTCTCCAGGTGCTCGTTGGTCAGCTCCAACGCCCTTGTAAGCTGCCCCTGACGCATCGCAAGCCAGGCCTTCAGCAAAAGCGTGCGACGCTCAGCAGGGAACCGCTCCGTAAATGCCTCAAGCTTCAGCTCCGCCTCCTTCACCAGGCCAACCCGCAAAAAAGACTGAATCTGGATAAGGTAATTGTCTGAGATGCCTGCCAGAGACACAAGCTCGTCCGAACGCTTGAGCACGGCCGCCTCGTCATTGGTCTTCTCCGCAACAAGAAGAAGACCCTTGACCACATTTGCATCCTGCGGCTCTTTCTCATACAAACGCTCCAAAATCTTTCGCGCGTCATCATAGCGCCCTTGCTGAAAATAGTGATACCACAGCAACGTGTCGCTTTTCGACTGGACAAGCAGCTCCTCCGCCAGCTTGTACTGACCCGTAGCTCGAAGATACTCGGCATAACTGTGCCGTACCATCTCGTTCTCGGGATCCATCTTCAGACCCTCGCTCAGGGCCGAGCCCGCGACCGCAAACAATGCACTCTTGCGCTTCGGATCCGCCTCCCTGACCCCGGTCTTTGTTGCAAGCTGACCGAGAACTACTGCATTCTTCAAGCTCGGCTTCGATTTATGCATTTCCTGCATGATCGCAACAGCTTTGAGCGGGTCCGTGGGCGCCACAAAGGCCGCATATAAGCCCAGCAGGTCAAAGTCACGCGGATTCAAACGAATCGCCCTTTCTAGCGCCGCTCTTGTCTCGACAATCTGACTCGACGAAACGTTTTCACCAAGATTCCTGTTTCGCACGTACAGCCGTTCGGCCAGGCCTTTCGCTATCGTACCGTCCAGAGGATTCAAAGATGCAGCCTTCTGAATGTCCTGCGTGGCCGCTATGTCGTTGCCCAGAGCCGTGTTTATGTTGCTCCTCAGCATGTAGGCCCGGCTAAAAACGGGACGCTGCCTCAGAACCTCGTCGATACGCCTCAACGCCTCCTCAAAATTGCCCCGTGCAACAGCAAGACGCGCAGCGTAAACCTCACCCTCACAATAATCCAAATCTTCACTTCGAGCCTGCGCCGCAATCTCCTCCGCAAGTGTCCAATTCTTCTCCCCTGTAGCTATGTCGAACAGATTACCCGCCGCAAGCCTGCGCGGGTCGTCCTCCTCGGACTTCATGAATGCCCGACTACCGGCAGACCTCTCCGCCGAAGGAACCGTATCAAGGACCTTCTTGAATTCCGCTATCGCCGCGGCAGTGTCGCCGTTTACCCGGTGCAGCATCCCGAGCTGCAACGACCGCTTACCGCGGTCGCTAAGACCCGATATAACCTTCAACTTTATCTCATTGCGACGCTCCAACGGAATTTGCCCGGGATCGCCCTCCTTGAGAAACTCTCGGTAAACAAGAACTGCCGTATCGTCTGTAAAGTGCCCCAGATATCTGTCAGCAAGACCAATGGCCTCCTCTATACGCCCCCGCTCAACATAATTCGAATAAACACCGGTCAGCCATGTCTGCTTCACCATATCCGGCGCCATCGTCAGAAGCCGCCCGATCAGTTCCGCTGCCACCTCTACATAGCTGCTCAGCTCCTCACGCATGACCTCAAGAGAATCGTTCGGCTCGCCTGTGCCGTCCCCGGCAATGTTTGAACCGAATATGGCGTCCAGACCGCTTTGCCGCTCCCTGGCCGCTATCGCCAATCTGATCCGCCCCATCTTCGCCTGCGCCAGCATCAGGCTCAGCTCAAGAGTATTAGGATCGTCCGCCGCTCGGTCCGCAAGCGACTTCGCCGCCTCTTCGAACTGCCCGGCCCCTATGTACGTAAGAACACGAAGTCTGCGGCTCCGCTCCGTCGCACCCATCCTCCGCTCGAAAGCATCCAGGTTCTCAATCGCATCAGACCACCGTGAGAACTTCAAAACTGTCTCGACGTAATCCAATCGGGCCTGTGGTCTAAGTTCCGAAACATACGAAGTCAGTGAGCTCGTAAGAAACTGCGCAACCGCGCCCACCTCTGAGCTGTCCTTGAAAACCCGCGCAAGCGTGTAAGAAAGATCCGCGTATTCCGGATCCCGCACCCAACGCGGTTCAGCCGGCCTGGCCGCCTTCCGCTGCTCGTAAGCCGCATAAAGCTTCTTTACCGCCGCCTTCCCCTCGCCACGGGCAAGATCCAGCATCCCCCGCCAGCGAACAACCTCCGGGTTCTCACCGCTGCCGTAAATCTGCTCGATTTCGTGCACGGCCGCTTCCGCACTCGCCAACAGCGACTCCCTCTCAGAATCCGTACCGCCCGCAGCCGGATCAAGAATCTGCCCGATATAGCAGTTCGCAAGAAGGTACTGCAGAATCCTGCGCCTCAACCTGTTGGCCAGACTCCGCGGCCCAATCACATCCTCGGCCCCCGGAAGCAAAAGCCCCTTATTCGCAAGCTCTATGACTTTGCCCGCGTGAGATATTCGACCATAGACACAATAGCCGAAGTAGTGCAGTCTGGCCGCCTCTATGACATTCGACACACTGCTCGGCTCAAGGCTGACAGCCGTCTCGGCCGCCTTAATCGCGCTGCCCAGAGCCTGCTCGCCGCCGTCCGGACCTGAGTTGAGCGAATAAAATGAATAGAATTGAGCAGCCGCCGAAAATACCCGGCTTTCCGACGGAAAACGCTCCAAAAGCGACATGTATTCCGGCTCCAGAACCTTCAGCTCCTGCTCCACTTCCGTTGCCCTGCTCGCAAGATCAAGCTTCAATGAAAGCAAGTTAATGTGCGCAACCGGGTCCGACCCTGCAACTTTAACCCCCTCCTCCAAAAGCGCTTTTGCCTCCGAAAGAGCATTGTCACGCTCCTGAAAGTTGCCCGTCTGAGCGAAAACCTCACCTCGAGTAACCGCCGAACCCGCAAGATACCAGTACACGTCAACATTATTCGGCTCAAGAGCCAACGCCGCCTTGAAATCATCCACCGCCTTTGAAAGTGATTCCTGCTGGTCCGTAACCTCGCCGCGCCTTGTCATCTCAAGCAACGCACGACCTCTGACAAGATACAAAAACGCACCAAGACCACGCCTGTTGCCCCCACCTTCAACGAAACCCGCTATCTCCCAGCCCGACGCGTCCTCCTCCATAAGCTGAGCCTCCTCCGCAACCTCAAGGAATTCGGAAGCCTCGTCCCTAACCTGTTGCCAGACCCCGCCGCCGCCGCTGTCCGCCCAAATGTAAATGTACATCAAAAAACCGAACCGAGCCTTAACGTTCTTCGGATCCAGCCGGATTATTTGCTCCCAGCAACTGGGCAGATTGTTCAATTGACCCGTCGCAATGTAAATGTCCACAAGCTTGAAGAGTATCTCTTCTCGCAAGGCGTTCGTACGAGCGCGCGCGTACGCCCCTTTATAGCTCGCCTCGGCTATCTTGTAATCCTTGGCCGCAAGAGCAGCTTCCCCGTCCCTGATGAACTTCTCAGGATTCCGGCTAAGCTTCAGAACCACCAGAATCACTGCCAGCCCCGCAAGTAAAAAAACCACCGAGCCGACCAGAGCCACCTTCTTGTTCAACCTCCTCTTTGCCATAGGTTTACCCTTCCTTATCTTGGAAGCACTGTTCGCATCTATACCTGATTCCTACTTTCCAATAATCAACCTCAACCACCGCTCCGCGCCTTCTGAAGGTCCGGCCAGTATTCTCGTTCAAGAACCGGAAGAACCACCGAAAGAAACTCCTCACACGCTGCGGCCGCAGCGCCCTTCGTCGGTCCCACAAGACACTGATTGAAAACAAACTCAACCTTGCAGAAATATGAAAACCGCTGGAAGGCGCTCTTGTTCAACACTATTCGCGCACCGTTCCGGCTCCCCGCATACTCATTGTTCACTCTGAAAAAGTACAAAACCGGAAACTCACGACGCGCCTCACCCGGACCAGTCCTGCTGCTGCCGAATACGAGGCATCTCGCCCCGATCTCCCTTCGAAAACCTGACTTGTCGTCTATCGAAAGACTTACCCCCCCGCTGCTCCGCTGCTGGTAGCCGCCGCCGGCCCAACACTCCTCCGGAACATGAGGAACCCGGTCCGCAAGCGCATAGTACGTGATAAACAAAAATACCCTCCTAACCGGGCTATCAACAGGAGCATCACTGTCCTCGATAACCCACTGGATGTAATCCTCTGTCCCAAGCTCCTTTACAACCTCGCTGTTCTCAATCCGCGACTTGTCCACTACTCTGTAACGACCCAAACCGTTCTCATCCAGCAGCTCGAGACTCTTCTTCAGCGGAAGAGGGCTCTTCTTCAGCAGCCCCAGACCCTGCACCTTCAGCGACATGCCTCCCCCGGCCAGGGCAAGCACCGCCACACACGTCACAAACGCCGGCTGCAAATATACACGCCTGTAAAATTCCCTGTCACGAACCATATCTGCGAAACACGACATCCTTTCTGCCTACCGCAGCCTCCTCCACAAACAAACCAGACATGAACCACGCAAGAAACCAGTACAAAACAAAAGCCAGCGGAAGCATCGCCAGACCCAGACCGTCGTGGTAAATGCCCTTCGTGTACTTCGGATCAACCAGAACGTAGATGAAACCCGTAACAGTAACTCGAACAATGTTGCACAATATCGCGATCGGAATAGTGCTCCCCAGGAGAATCATACGCTGCCATATAGGCCTCTCGTGAAGATAAGCCATCGCAACACCCAATGCCAAAAAAGCCGTCAAAAGACGCATCCCGCTGCACGCGTCCGCAACATTAAGAGACTCCACCTGCCGGCCCTTGTAAATCACGTCTATAACAACACCGTACGACGATGCCTGCATCCCGTCTACAACGTTCAGAAGATTAGATGCAACCCACGCAGCGCACTCCCGCATCGGCCGTGTAACCCCACGGTAGAATCTGTCCGGAAGAGGAATCGCAAATACCAGAAACAATATCGGCAGCCACGTATACCTCACCAGAAGCCATCCGCCCAGAAGCAGAACAACCGCACCAAGCGCACCTATCATAGACATCGAACGAAAATAAGCATACCCCGACGGGCTGACCGCATTCAAAATATAGAAACCAATCGCGCATACAAGAAAGAGCAGGCCCAGGTAATTCGGCCTGCTCGCAACGTTCAGAATATCCTCCTTACGCTGGTTCAGAAAGTAAAGGCTGAAAAAAGGTATCAGAAACCCGTGAGACCAGCTGCTGTCGCTCACCCAACGACGAACAACGCTGTCTATCTCATTACGAAACAGGTACCAGAACACCACCCCAACTATCACCAGCTTGATCCAATTATGCAGCCCGACCTCACGCCACGACCGCTTCTCAAGAGGCGCACCTGTCCCTTCCCTCTCACCAATAGAAGATAAAGCGTTGTCCACGGTAGAAACTAAACGTAAAGGCCAATAAGTAAAACCGTGGAATACCACGGTTTTACAATCTTACACAAGCCAATCGGTCAACTGTGTCAGAACGGCAGAGGACTGTTGCCGAAGTCTCTGTCCGCAAAGTTGCGGTCGTAGATAAACCCGAAGCCGTACGTGGCCCTGAATGCGTTCCGCAGAATAAAACGCCAAGGAGCCGTCGCATGCGAGCCAACGTTGATCAAATCGTGCGGCTTTATGAAAAAGTCAGGCTGTTCCCCGCTCGCTATCTTGTCCAAATCCACAAGGACTATTTCCTCTTTCTTCCTTTCTATACGCCGCACAACCTCAACACGCTTCGGCCACGCCAGAGGCCCAAGGCCTCCTGCTGCGGCTATCGCCTGCTTCAAAGTCATCGGCCGGCCCGTTATGTTTATATAACCCTGATTATTCACGTTGCCCGTAATGCAGAATTCGCCAATAACATCCACCGGTACGTGAATCGTATCACCGGGCTTGATTACTATGTTGTACCTCGGATCGCCCGCCAGGAGCTTATCCGTCGGAATCCGGATCAGCCGGGCCCGCGGGCCCGATGGCGCCTCCAGCTCCGTAGGAATCCGACGGTCAATCGGGGTAACCAGCCCGTTGCCGGGCTCAACCTTTATCACCGGCTGCATCGGCTTTCTATCGCCGATCTTGACCGGTATCCATTTGCCGTCCTGAAATATCCACTCAATCCGACCGGCCTCGTCCTCACCGTTCTCAACACGCTCCAGTTCGTCGGGCTTAGACAGAGACAGTATTTCTACGTCGTCCAGCAGCCTTTGTTCAGAACCGTTTCCGACGCGCTCCGGCTCGGTCATCGTCCTCAGAGTCTCCTCAATGCCCTTCAAATCCCTCGTCCCACCGGGACCACCTGGGTCCGACAGCGACCTCAGAACCTCCTGCATATCCGCCTGCCGGTTCGTGCTCTCCGGCTCGCTCGGCTCCGAAATAGCCCTCAGCAAATCGTCAACGCTCACCTTGCCATCCATCCCGGAGCCGCCTGGAGAAACGTCCTGGCGCAAGCCCCGAGAATAACCGCCCGGTCGCGACTCCATCGACCCTGAAGACGGGCGGCTCGATAGTCCGCTCATTATCCCCGAAAGGTCTGTCTGCCTCTCGCTCGTCCGCGTCCCAACCGGCCTTGATGAAGTACGCACGCCCGGCGAAACAAGCATATCGCCGCTCTGCCCTCCCCCTGCTGCGCTCCCTTCCTGCCGAGACCGAACCGCCAGCGATTTCAGTATCTCCTTCACGCTTATCGGCTCGCCCTCCTGACCCCGGACCGAACCGCCCCCCGTACGCGTAACGCTACCCCAGCCCGAACCGCCCGCACCGGAAACCCTCGCACTGTCGGAGAAGGTCACTCCACCAAGCTCCCTGGCAGTCCCCATCTCTGACGACGCTATCACAACACTGCTCTCGGGCCACACCCTTCCCTCGTGCCGTGCGCGAGGAGTCAGTATCTCAAGCCGCTCCCGGCCCCCTTCTCCCGGACCGACGGGTTGGAGATTAAGATCAGGTTCCACCAGACCCGGCCCCCCTCGATAGCCGCTTTCAAAACGAGATACGTAAATGTAACTAACGTTCCATTGGCTCGGACCTCCAGCCATCGCCACAGCGTCCGCAAGCCTGAAACCATAACGCGGAATAATGTATCGCCCGGCGCCGGGAATCCCGTTGCCAAGTACCGAGAACGTACGCTGCTGAGAAGCCGCCAGTATCACAACTACCGAAGGCTCCCGCAATATGCTCGGTGACAGAATCTGACGTATCTCCTCCTCGAGCTGTGTCTCCGTCAGACCCGCAGCCTGAACAACACCAACCTCGGGTATCGATAGCTTCCCCGTCTCCGTCACCACGTATTCGTTCACGAATTCGACCCCCTCCTGAAGCAGCTCGAAGATCGAAACACGCACGATGTCACCCGACATGAACACGTAATCTGACTCGATAAACATCGTGTCCGTCGGACGCGGCTCCTCACCCTGCTCCCATGCCACCGGCGTCTCCTCTGCTACTCCCAGCGAGTCCAGGATCGGCATCACCGAAGTAGTCGCACGGAACCGTCCCGTCTGTGTGGGGTCGAAAAACTTGTTCCCGCAACCCGATGAAAAAACCAACAATAGCATAAAGCAGCCAACACAAAAGAGCCCCACGCTCCTCTTCCACGTCTTTCCACTTCTTCCGCACTCGTTTCCCGTTTCTATCCTCTTCATGGCAATTGGCTTCCCAAAAAAAAGACCGAGTTTCTGTTTCGTGCAAATCTCTAATCCGTCAAAACGACATTTCACTCGGAAAGTTATCGGTTTAATGCAACCCTCGCTTAACTTTTTTTGCCCCCCCCAAAAGCCCCATTCCGTACGAACCCGTCAGCCCGCTCCAACCCCCTCTGACAACACCCCCCGTCAAGCGCCGCGCCGCCCGGCTCGCTGGCCCCGCTGTCGCTGCAACTATAGGCCACAAAAGCATTTATGCAATTAACAGCTATATGCCCCCACCCGCCTTCGCCGTCTCAGACTACCCAAACTCCCGTCCCCCGTCCAACCGTCGGCCGCCGACATCGAGCCCCTCTCTTTCGGCCCTCTCGATGAGGCCGATAATCAGCACAGTAGCAATACAGGCAAAGGAACCGCTTTCGCCAAAAAATTTTCAAAATGCCCCCGAAAAACAAACCACGCCCGCCTCCCCGTAACGCACCAAATTCCTCGCAACCGCCGCCGTAATACGCGCACCGCCGAGCACGCCTCACGCCCGCAACTTCGCCCCCCCGAACTTGGACTGCAAAACCGCCCTACTTGAGGTCTACCTTGACCACACGCTTGGCCGACCCGCCCGCCGAATCCGTTGTGAATATCTCGATCTTCGTCGGAATAAGGATGTCCCCGCGCGCAACCTCCTCGTAGTCGTACCCCCGAACCAGAAGCTGTTGCATGCCCGCCCTGCCGAACCAGATCATGCTGACCAGATGACTGTCCCTGTTTTGCCGCAAAACAACCCGCGACCAGTACCGCTCCCGCTCGTCACCGCGACCCTTGCGCTTGACCGCCGCCGCCTCTTCCACCTTGTAAGAACGGTCGATCAGTTCGTACCACTGTCCGTCGATCCTGACCGGTTCGCTCATCCGCGTATACTCGTACGACGGATCCACAAGGGTCGCCGGAACCGTCGATATGTTCAGAACACAATCCGCCAGGTCCCGCGGACGCACCGCGCTCGGCAGCCCCGCAAGAGCTTCGGCCCCCACCGGCACCTCGAAACCCGACTTCGTCAGCCGGCAGACAAACTCGCCGC
>CP070678.1:641874-647283 GCA_020352515.1 Phycisphaerales bacterium
GAGTACGGCGTTTATTGAAAGGCGACGAGGTCAAAGAACGAGTGATGTTACGGAGTCATAGAGATGGTTGAGATGAGAGAAACAAAGAGAAAGCCGGGTGTCTGCATTCCGTGGGAGGAGAAGCTCGAGGAGCTGCCGGAGATAACCGGCGACAAGGAACTTGTCAAGAGAATCTGGGAAGACGTGGACGCGCTGGGTTACGTTTATATCTGGCAGTGCCTGCTGTCATTCTGAGACGGCCGGCAGCGGCATCCGTTCGCGGCGCAAATCGAGGGTCGAGGCGGGTGCGTGAACGACAAGGGACCGGAGGTTAAGCCATGAGCAATGAGCGGCGTGTCACAAGACGCGTTTTTTTGAGAGGGACTGCGGGTATCATCGGAGGAGCCGCGGCGTTTCCATATATCGTTCCATCGTCGGCGCTTGGCGGAGCCGGTGGTGTAGCTGCGAGCAGCCGGATTACGATGGGCTGCATCGGAACCGGCAACCAGGGCATAAACGACTTGCGCGGCTTTCTCGGCGACAAGCGCGTGCAGGTTGTGGCGGTCTGCGACATCAATCGCGAGAGTGCAGGATACTGGAACAACAGGATCGGTGGGCGCGAGCCTGCGAGAAGGATAGTCGAGCAGCGCTACGCAAAGGACAAGGAGTCGGGCAAGTACAAGGGGTGCGACACATACGAGGACTTTTGCGAGGTTATTGCGAGAGAGGACATCGACACGCTTTTGCTAGCGCTGCCGGACCACTGGCATTCGATTCCTGTGATTGAGGCGGCCAAAGCGGGCAAGGATATTTACGGAGAGAAGCCGCTTTCGCTGACGATTGCCGAGGGGCGGGCGATGAGCGACGCGATAAGGCGCTATAATCGAGTTTTTCAGACGGGCAGCCAGCAGCGATCGGACCGCAACTTCCGGCGGGCGTGCGAGCTGGTCCGAAACGGGCGGATCGGAAAGCTGCATACGGTGCGGTGCGGACTGCCGGGGGGCAACCCGGATTACTCGAGGATGGGCGACCGCAAAAAGCCCGAGGCCGTGCCGGAAGGGTTTGACTACGAAAGGTGGCTCGGCCCGGCGCCCTGGGCCCCCTACTGCCCCGCCAGATGTCACGTCAATTTCCGATGGATACTGGACTATTCCGGTGGCCAGTTGACGGACTGGGGCGGGCACCATCCGGATTGTGCGCAGTGGGGTATGGGCACGGAGAAGACGGGGCCGGTGCGGATAATCAACGCCAAGGGCGAGTTTCCCCGCGACGGGATATACAACACGGCGACCGAGTACTACTTTGAGTGCATATACAAGGATGGTGTGAAGCTGGTGGTCTCGAACCGCGAGCCGGGCGGCGTGACGTGGGAGGGGACCGAAGGCAAGGTGCGGGCGAACCGGGGCCGGCACGACGCCGAGCCGAAGTCGCTGCTGGAGACGGTGATAGGGCCCGATGAGATCCACCTGTACGAGAGCAACAATCATTTTCGGAATTTCATCGACTGCGTGATTTCGCGCAAGGAGCCGGTTGCGCCGATAGAAACGGCCCACCGCTCTATCACTATTTCGCACCTGGGCAATATCGCCATGCGGTTAGGGAGGGACCTGCGGTGGGACCCGGACAGGGAGCGATTCGTGAACGACGCCGAGGCCGACCGGATGCTGGTGCGTTCGATGCGTAGTCCGTGGCACATTTAGGGCAGGAGAATCAGCTTGTGGTGTTGAACCAGAGCGGGAGGATTCGAATGACGAAGGAGAACATTACACGTCGGCGGTTTCTGCGGAGGGCGTCGGTGACGGCCGCAGCGGCCGTGGGATTCCCGTACGTGGTCCGGGCGTCGGCCCTTGGCATGGCGCGGAGCGTATCGGCGAGCAACCGGATTACCATCGGCTTTATCGGCACGGGCAGTCACGGCCGCGGGGTGAACATTGCGAACTTTCTCGGCAACGCCGATGCGCAGGCGGTGGCAGTCTGCGATGTTGATGCCAACAACGTGAACATCGCGCGGGACATGGTGAACGGCAAGTACGGCAACAAAGACTGCGCGACATACAGGGACTTCAGGGATGTGCTGGCGCGTGACGATATCGACGCGGTGATGATCTCGACGCCGGACCACTGGCACGTTCCGATCTCGATAATGGCGGCCAGGGCGGGCAAGGACGTGGAGTGCGAGAAGCCGACTCTGACGGTTCGCGAGGGTCGCGAGCTGGTCGAGACGATGAAGCGCTACGGCCGGGTGTTTCAGTGGTCGACGGAGGACCGGTCGGTGCAGGAGTATCACAGGATGTGCGAGCTGGTTCGCAACGGGCGGATCGGCAGGGTTCATACGATACGCGTTGAGCTGCCGAGCGGGCCGCACAATGCGGGCAACCACATCCCTCAGGCGGTTCCGCGGGAGCTGGACTACGAGATGTGGCTCGGGCCGGCCCCGTGGGCGCCGTACACGGGCAAGGATCAGCTTCCTTATCAGTGGCGGTGGATACAAGATTATTCGGGCGGTCAGTTGACCGACTGGGGGGCACATTTGCTCGACGGCGCGCAATGGGGCAACGACACGGAATACACCGGGCCGGTCGAGGTCGAGGGCAAAGGCGTTTTTTGTGAGGGAGGTGTGTACGACACGGCCAAGGAATACCACATCGAGTACAAGTACGCGGACGGCGTGAGGCTCATAGTCAAATCGGGCAATCCGAGCCTTCGGTTCGAGGGAAGCGAGGGATGGATCGGCAACGTGGGCTGGCGGGCGCCCCTGCAGGCGGAGCCGAAGAGCATTCTCGATTCGACAATCGGGCCGGATGAGATTCACCTGTACACGTGCCGTGCGGGCGAGCAGCGGAATTTCCTGGACTGCGTGAAGTCACGGAAAGAATGCTACTTTCCGCCGGAGATAGGGCAGCGGTGCTTTACGATCGCGCATATAGGCAATATTTCGATGCTTTTGGGGCGAAAGCTGCGGTGGAATCCTGAGAAGGAGGAGTTTGTCAACGACGAGCAGGCCAATCGGATGCTGTCGCGGTCGATGAGGAGCCCGTGGCGGCTGTAGCAGGCGGTTGGCCGGTGCAAACATGCATGGGCTTGATTGCAAAACACAGAATTGAAGGGAAGAGTAATGAATTCGGGATGGAAGACAATTCAGGTTGTATTGGCGTTGGTTTTGATAGTCTCGTTGGCATGCTTCGGGGGAACGGAGCGCCGGGGCGGGCGGGGGCGGAGTGTCACGCTGACTGGCGATGATTTTTCGGCGTGGCGGGAAGGGACCGGCCAGTGGCAGATTGTGGGCGATGTATCTCTGAATCCGCAGGATGAGAAACTGCTGAGCGGCAAGAGCGGCTCCGGTGCGATTCTGAACGGGCCGAAGGGCAGGACGTCGCACCTGTTCAGCGAAAGGGAGTTCGGTGACGTTAGAGCGCACATAGAGTTTATGGTTCCGAAGGGGTCGAACTCGGGCATATACTTCATGGGACGATACGAGATACAGGTTTTCGATAGTTGGGGCGTGGCCGAGCCGCATTATTCGGACTGCGGTGGCATCTACCAGAGGTGGAAGGACAACAAGGGTTACGAGGGTCACGGGCCCCGGGTGAACGCTTCGCTGGAGCCGGGCAGGTGGCAGACGTTCGAGGTTGTGTTCAGGGCTCCGCGTTTCGATGAGGGCGGCAATAAGCTCTCGAACGCCCGCTTCGAGAAGGTAGTGCACAACGGGGCGGTGATTCACGAAGACGTGGAGCTATACGGCCCGACGCGGGCCAGCGCGTATAATGATGAGAAGGCTCGGGGGCCGCTGATGCTGCAAGGCGACCACGGGCCGGTTGCGTATCGGAACGTGCGGCTTGAATATGCCGGTGCGCTCCCGTTTTTCGCGATGGATACGGCGACAAAGGACGACACGCACAAGACGGCCAAAGAACAGGTTGAAATGATCAAGGAGCTGGGTTATTCGGGTATGGGGCCGCACGGAGGCGCCGGGCTTGCCGAGATGGTCGAGGAGCTGGACAAGAACGGGCTGGGGTGTGTTGCGGCCTATCTTGGCGTCAATATCGATCCTGACAAGCCGAAGTACGGTCCGGAGCTGATGAAGGCGGTCGAGATTCTCAAGGGCCGCAATTCGATGCTTTGGCTGTACGTGCAAAGCGGCAGGCACAAGCCCTCCTCGCCGGATGGTGATCCGCGTGCCGTGGAGATACTGCAGGAGATTGCCGAGACGGCCGAGCAGAACGGCCTGAGAATCGCCCTTTACCCTCACACGGGATTCTGGATCGAGCGGGTGGAGGACGCGATCAGGGTGGCGAAGAAGGTAAACCGCAAGAATGTCGGTGTGACTTTCAACCTGTGCCACTGGCTCAGGGTTGACGACGAGACCAACATGGAAAGCCTGATAAAGGCGGCAATGCCGCATCTGTTTGTGGTGACCATCAACGGCGCCGACAGCGGCGGGAAGAACTGGAGGCAATTGATTCAGACGCTGGACAAGGGGACGTTCGATATTCGCGGGTTCCTGCGGACTCTAAGGCAGGCAGGCTATAACGGGCCGATCGGGTTTCAGGGCTATGGAATCGGCGGCGATGCGTACGACAACCTTCAGCGGACTATGGGCGCCTGGCGAGATCTGAGCCGCCGGAGGAGGTAGACGCCAAGCTCCGGAACAAGCAGAGAGCCTAATGAACTGAATATGGCGACGAACAACAGCACTTATCCGGCCGGCAGGCTGAGTGGTCTGTAGAATTAGTTGTGTGACACAGAAACCAATGGAAACTCTGAAGCTATTGCGTGATTATTTTCCGACGGCGGTTTTTACCGGCAGGAGCCTGGTGTTTATAAGCGAGGACTGGCGTGTGGAGCTGACCGAGCACAAGGAGACGGATTTCAGCAGATCGAGCGCCGAGCCGTCGATCATAAGGGTAAGGATTTCGAAAAAGGCCATCGAAGGTGATTTTATCCCGGGCCATTACGAGGATTTCCAGCTCGCCTTGCTCGGTGAGCTTGCCGAGCAGATAGAGAAGTACGTACAGCATGCGATAGGCAGAAACATCAAGGAGTTTTGAAAAGGAAGACGGCGGCATGGAAGACCGGCGCCGAAGGGGACAGGCGGGATAAAGCGGGGTGCTGATTGTCCCCGTTCTTCTTTTCATAAACGTGCATGAATAATCTGGCTGTTCAAGAGGTCGATGGGGGCGTGGTATTCACGGTTAAGGTTGTGCCGGGCAGCAGCAAGACGGTTGTCTGCGGGCTGCTGGACGATATGCTGAAGGTCAAGGTGGCGGCGGCCCCGGAGAGGGGAAAGGCGAACAAGCGTCTGGTTGAGCATCTGGCCAAGAAGCTTGCAGTCAAGAAGGGGAGCATCGACATCATTTCCGGCCAAACGAGTGCGGTAAAGCAGGTGCGGGTAGCGGGCATTTCCGCGCGAATGCTGCTTGAGAGACTGAA
>CP070678.1:647383-650076 GCA_020352515.1 Phycisphaerales bacterium
CAGAGTACACATCGGTAGGGCCCCAGATATCTTCGCACCCGCGGATAATTGGATGGCCCTCGGCCTCGGGTGCAATCACACCGCGCGTACTCTCGTGGCCATGCTTGCCGCGATGACTCTTCCACGTCTGTCCGAGAATGTGTTGACCAAAACCGCCTTTCCAAATTCCGCCGCGACAACTGAAACGCTCATAGGTCTTGCTGCTGAGCCGAAACGCCACGACTGCCGCACGCATACCAATAACCGGCTTGCCGGCATCGATATATTCCGCAACATATTTCATCTGCTCGTCAGGTAGATCGCGAAAGCGCGTCGCGATGATCATCAGGTCAGCGGTTCTGAGCGACTGCAGTCCTGGAATGTTCTTCGTGTTGTCGGGATCGATCGTTCCATCCTCTGGGTTAATCGCAAACAGCACCGTACATCTAAAACCGTGATGCTTGGTGAGGATTTTTCCCAGCTGGGGCAACCCCTCTTCCGAACGGTATTCTTCATCCCCTGAAACAAGTACGATATGCTTATCCATCCCAGGCCCGTCATACCCTTCATAGACGACCCAGGGGGTCTCCGCATGAACAAGGCAATTTCCCCACATCAGCCCCACGACTGAACAAATCAACCATCTTTTCATGTTGTGCCCTCCCGTATTCGCGTGGTGGACTCAAGACATATCTTCCGAGCCAGTTCAGCTGATAAGGATTCTGATTTGTGAACCATAGCATGATTATAGCCGCCCTGCCCAAAAATTTGAACTTGTCAAACCTAGACGCCTCACACAAACTCCCTGAATATCGATTATGGGCTAATTCTGCGGAAATATTAGGGAGAAAACAACTTCAAAAACCTTGCCAGGCTCATCGGGGGAATCCTCTCAGCCGTCACCTGACCTGTTAGCTCTCTCTTCTCAGTGCTACTCATTTCCAAAAGAGGGCTGAAAATGGATTTCTAGTGGTGTTGCGTTGCCTTCCCTTAGCGTGCCAGCAAATGTAGATTGCGGTCTTTGTTGAATCGCCCAGACCCAGGTTTCCCTCTTGTTTTGTCCGCCACTGAGAAGTAAAATTACTCATGGTTGAAAGATCGAAATTCCTTACAGTCAACGAGGACAAGAACATGAAGCTCGAAGAACTGGTCAGGGGAATTCGGAGCGACAAGCCGGGGGTGCGGACGGCGGCCTGGCAGCAGGCGGGAACCGTCGGCGCATCGGCTGTCAGGCCTCTAGCCAAGCTTTGCACGGAAGATAACTTGGAGGTCAGGCGCGCCGCCAGACGGGGCCTGGAAAGGATCGTTCGCACAGTAGGCGCCCCCGGAGTTCAACCGGCGAAGTCGACCGTCATTCGGGAATTACTCGCTCTACTTGCCAGCAACCAGCCAGTCGCCCTGCGCCGGGATATCCTCTGGTTGCTCTCGGAGATTGGCGGCGACGAATCGGTCGAGCCGATTACTATGCTACTGAAACATCACGTTCTTCGCGAGGATGCTCGCATGGTGCTGGAGCGCATCCCCGGAGAGGAATCGCTCGCTTCGCTCCGCAATGCCTTGGGATCCGTGCCCGAGGATTTCCGTCTCAACATCGCCCAATCCCTTCGCGCTCGCGGGGAGGCGGTGGACCCGGAGAAATACCCTTGCCAGAAGCTCGTTCCGACGAAATGATCCCGCAAGAACGGAGACGCTATATGAATTCGAACAAAGCGATTAGACGACGCGATTTCCTTGCAACCGTGACCGCCGCGATCGCCGTGCCGTATGTCGTCCCTTCGAGGGTCCTGCCCGCAGCCGATCGGCCTGGCGCAAATGAACGGGTCACCCTCGGCTTCATCGGCGTCGGCGGCATGGGCAGCGGACACCTCGGCCGGGGATTGAAGTTCCACGAACTGGGACAAGCCGAGGTCGTTGCCGTCTGTGACGTCGACTCCACGCGGTTGGCCAACGCTGCGAAGAAGTGCGCTGATGCCGGTGTCGAAGTGAAGGTGTACGCGGACTACCGGCGACTACTACAGCGACAGGACATCGACGCGGTTGTCGTCTCCACCCCCGACCACTGGCACGCCGCTCAGACGGTTCATGCCTGCGAGACAGGCAAACACGTCTATGTCGAAAAGCCGTCTTCCGTGACGGTTCGGGAAGGCCAGGCAATGGTGGATGCGGCACGCAAATACCGACGCAAAGTCCAGGTCGGCGCCCAGGGACGTAGCGGAAAACCGGCCTACTACACCTGCCGCGCCATCCGCAACGGAATCATCGGTCGGATCACGAAGGTCGACTGTTGGCACTATGAGACGCCGTATGACACGAATCCGCTGCCCGACTGCGATCCGCCGTCGCAACTCGACTGGGACATGTGGCTTGGGCCGCTGCGCTGGCGCCCCTACAACCCGCGCTATTGCCACGGCACTTTCCGCTGGCTCATGGAGTCCGGCGGAGGCCAGATCCGGGACCGCGGAGCGCATCAGTTCAGCACTATCCTCTGGTGCCTAAATGCTGATCGACAGACATCTTTCACTGTCGAAGCAACCGGAACGCCTCCCCCGCTGGGTCTCTGGGATTGCCCTCCAACGATAGACGTTACCTACACCTTTGAGAATCCGGACTGGACGCTCATCTGGAGCCAGCCGGGTCGAAAGACCGGCAAGACAGAGTTCGGACAGATGTTCTACGGCGATAAAGGCCGCCTGCTCCTGGAATGGGAGGGAGCC
>CP070678.1:650176-655215 GCA_020352515.1 Phycisphaerales bacterium
CGCGTCAGCGCCCGCGAGCGGAAGGCGAGGAGTGCGACGGCCGCGCACAGCGCCAGGCCCAGCAGCAGGCTGGCGCGGTAGTTCGTCATGTTGGGAATGAAGACGAAGGCCGTCACCAGGACCCCCGCCACCGACCCGACGGTGCTGATGAAGAAGATCCGTCCGGCGCCGCCGTCGCCCCGGCTGCGCCTGTGCCGCTGCAGCGCTATGAGCACGGGATTCATCGCCGACAGCGCGGTCAGCGGCAGGGCAAGCAGCAGGAAGCCGCCGGCGAAACTGCCGAGCACCAGGCTGGCGCTCGAGAGCGCCGGAAACAGCTCGGCCACGCGCCGGCGCAGGTCGTAGCTCGCGGCAAGCCGGCAAGCCTCCCTGCCGTTATTCTCCAGCGTCAGGTCCAGATTATTGGCCGGCGGCTCGTCGAATTGCCGTGTGCGGCGCCCGCACGAAGAAGGCCTGGGGCAGTAGCTCAGGGCGATGCGGGTAAACTGCTCGGTTATATGGCCCATCTCGGTGTTGGCGGTCCGCAGGAACTTGCGCCTGGCCGGAAGCTTGTAGAATATGTCTCTGACCTGAATTGAAGTCCCGTAGTCGCCGCTGCACGGGCCCACCCGGGCCTTGTTGCCGCAGTCAATTTCGATGCAGTTTGCGCCCGGCGAGTCCTTGGTTCTGCTCGCCGCCCGAACCTGTGCCACAGAGGCTATGCTCGCAAGCGCTTCCCCTCTGAAACCGAGCGTCGATATGCCTAACAGGTCCGAGCTGGTCCTGACCTTGCTCGTGGTATGCGGCTCGAAGGCTTTTGCCAGGTCCTCGGCATCCATTCCGCCGCCGTCGTCGGTCACCGACATGAGTTTGCGGCCGCCGTCCTCGACCGATACGGTTATTCTCGTGGCCCCGGCGTCGATGCTGTTCTCCATAAGCTCCTTGACGACGCTGGCCGGCCGCTCTATCACCTCGCCGGCGGCGATCATGTTGACCATATTCTGATCGAGGGTGACTATCTGACCCATGGCTGCCTGTATCCCCACTCCGAAGGCCTTGCTCAAGTGCCAAGTCTTTCGGATGATTTCTGCTCGAAAACGAACGCGCGGTCACACCGCGCCTCCAAAAACCCTATGATACCGCAACGATGCGCGCCCGGCCAGTCCTTTCTGCCAATCCCGCCGGGTTCGCTCGGTGCTTGCGAATGTTGAGTCCGGTGACCTCGATTCAATTTGCCCCCAAAAGCGCAAGGCCACAGCATCGTGCCCGGTGGAAGGAGGAATTATGTTCGAAAGCCGCTTGAGAGTCGGCGGGCCGCCGGCCATAAGGAAGTTGAGGCGGGGGTTGGTCTGACCGGATATTGACCGTAAGCTCAGCCTTGCAGCAGGCTCTGGCCGGTCATCTCTTCGGGTTTGGGCAGGCCCATCATATCGAGCAGGGTGGGCCCTATGTCGGCCAGTCTTCCGCCCTCGCGGAGCTTTCGCCCCTTGAATCGCTCGTCGAAAACGACAAGAGGAACGTCCCCGACCGTGTGCGCGGTGTGCGGGCTGTCGGGACTCTCGTCGATCATCTTCTCGAAATTGCCGTGGTCGGCCGTGATTATGGCCGCACCCCCCATGCTCTTGACTTTTTCGAGCACCCGACCGACGCATTCATCGACCGCCTCGGCCGCCCTTATGGCCGCGGATAGCAGCCCCGTGTGGCCGACCATATCCGGATTGGCGAAATTCACCACCATAACGTCGTACTTGTCCGAGTCAAGCTTGCTCAGGACCACGTCCGCAACCTCGTAGGCGCTCATCTCGGGCTTCAGGTCGTACGTGCGAACCCGCGGCGAGGGGACAATCTGCCGGTCTTCCCCGCTGAACGGCTTCTCGGTGTAGTCGTTGAAGAAAAAGGTTACGTGGGCGTATTTCTCCGTCTCGGCGCAGCGGAACTGCTTCAAACCGAGCGAGCCCCAGTACGCCCCGAGGATGTTCTTCATCTTGGGGGGCTTCGGGAAGGCCACCGGCGCCGGTATGGTTGCGTCGTACTCGGTCATGCAGACGAAGTATATGGCGGGTTTTCTTGTTCGGACGAATTCCTTGAAGTCCGGCTCGACGAATGCACGTGTAATTTCTCTGGGCCTGTCTCCGCGGAAATTGAAGAATATCACGCCGTCACCGTCGCCCACGGTGGCTATCGGCTCGTTCTCTTTGTTGACTATACACGTCGGCTCGATGAACTCGTCGGTCACGTCCTGGCTGTAGCTATTTGAAATCGCCTCCGCGGCGCCGGCCGCTTTCGGCCCTTTGCCTATGGTCAGGCATTCGTACGCCTTTTGTACGCGGTCCCACCGGCTGTCACGGTCCATGGCGTAGAATCTGCCCATTACGCTTGCAATCCTGCCCACACCTATTTCTGCGGCCTTCTTCTCGATGTCGGCTATGTATCCGGCTCCGCTGTCCGGCGGCGAATCGCGACCGTCGGTAAAAGCATGTATGAAGACGTTCTCAACGGCGTTTCTCTTTGCCAGCTCGAGCAGGCCGTAAAGATGATCCAGCAGCGAGTGGACCCCGATATCGCTGCATAGCCCCATCAGGTGCATCTTACCGTTGTGTTCTTTCACGAATTCGATCAGCTTCAGGAATTCTGGATTCTCGAAGAATGATCCGTCGCGGATAAGCCGGCTGATTCTTACCGACTCCTGCGGGACAATCCTCCCGGCGCCGATGTTCTGGTGTCCCACTTCGCTGTTGCCCATCGTCCCGGCCGGCAGCCCTACGTCCTCGCCGCTTGTGTGGATCAGGCAATTCGGATACTCGGCCATCAGCATGTCATCCACGGGTGTGCGGGCTCGCCTGATGGCGTTGTATTGGTCTTCGTCCGCGATGGGGTTATAACCCCAGCCGTCGCGGATTATCAGCAGTACCGGCCTTTTATCCAGGGCAACACTTCGCTTCGTCATAAAAGAACAATCCTTCAAGCCAATGTAACAAAGACGAGGCAATGCCTCGTCCAGACGTATAGTGCTACTGAATTATCATGGTATCATACAGACGGCGGGCCGGCCTGTCAAACATATTAGCGCAAAGCCGCCGCGGCGCAAATATGCGGCAAAAGCTTTTGACAGCGGTACGTACCCTGATATAATGACCGGCCAATTAAGAACCCGGCACAGGCGTCCATAGGTGCGGCGCGTCGGTGTCGTGTATCTGAAAAACAGGACTCATGGGCGATAACACCGCCATACGCTTGCCGGTTACGAGCCCGACAAGAGTGTTCCTGTCGTTCCGTTGCGGCTGTCGCCGGCCGGAAGGGGCCGCGCATTTGCACGTCGAAGCCGTATGGCTCGCGGGACCCGGTCAGGACGAGCGCCGAACGTTGCGCAGGTTGATCGAAAAGGATTCTAAGCAGAACAGATCGTGGATATATACAGCAGATACAAGACCCTCCTGAAACAACTGCCCGCCCGCCTTCCCGATTGGAAGGGACATCTTGTCTTCTGGCCGCTGTTTGCGGGCGGCCTTGTTCTGGACTTGTGGACGAAGAGGGCGATATTCGACTGGCTCGGTCGCGGCGAGAGCTACAAAATCATAGACGGCTTCGTGCAACTGATCCCCGCACTGAATGACGGCGCCGCATTCGGGCTTTTCGCCAGCAGGGCCTTTTTTCTGACTGCGGTCTCGGTAATCGCGCTGCTGCTTATTCTCTCGATCTTCCTTTTCAGCGGCGCGCGGCACAGATTGACTCAGATCTCGCTCGGCCTCTTTGCGGCCGGCGTTTGCGGCAATCTCTACGACAGGATATTCAACGGTGGTTTCGTCCGCGACTTCATCGACGTTGTGTACTGGCCCGGCAGGCACTGGCCGACCTTTAACGTCGCCGACAGCCTGCTCTGCATCGGCATCGGCCTGCTGGTCGTATCGAGCCTCTTCACTGAGAAGTCAGGTCAAACACGTGATCAGCAACAAAAATCGGGGCACTCGTAGCCGCCCCCAGCGCGATTGCGTCGCTAGGGCGCGAGTCGATTTGAATGGTCCGGCCGTCCAGGCTCAGGTGTATCTTCGCATAAAACGTGTGATTGCGCAGGTCGTTTATGACTATCTTGTCTATGCTGGCTCCCAGACCCTCGATTACGTTTGCCAGCAGGTCGTGCGTCATCGGGCGAGGGGGCTTGATGCCCTTTAGCCGGCGGTCGATTGCGAAAATCTCGACTATCCCGATGACAATCGGAAAGCTCCGCTCCCCGTGACGTTCCTTTATCACGATTATTTGCTGGTCGGACGTTTCGTTGATAATGATGCGCGATAGTTCGGCTTCGGTTTCCATTTCGGCGCCACCCCTAAATTGTATCAGCCGTTTAGTTCCGAAAGGTGTTTCTCCACGGTGCCCAGTTGTTCGGTCAGCTCGCCCAGCTTCTGTCTGGCCCCGGCGACAACTTCCGGCTTGGCCCTGCTGACGAAATTCCCGTTGGCCAGTTTGGCCTCCACCGCAGATTTTGCCTTTTCCACTTGTGCCTTTTGTTTCTCGAGACGGGCCCGCTCGGCCTCGTTGTCGACAACGTTGTGTACGTAGACTTCGATTGAGTCCGCCACGGCGACCGCCGCATCAGCCGGCTTGGCGACGTCGGTGGCGGCCTCGAACTTTTTTATGCCCGCCAACTGCCGAATAAGCCCGGAGTTGCCGTTGAGAATCTCGACGTTCTCCCTATGCGATTTCGCCGAGACCACAAGCAGGTCCTTTTGCGCTATGTTCCTGCTGCTTCTTATGTCCCGTACGCTGCGGATTACTGTTTGAACGATCTCAATTTGATGCTCCGCATCGGAATCTGCCAGAGTGTCGGTCTGACTTGCCCATTGTGCCGTCACCAGGGCCTCGGACTCCTTGGCTTCCACAAGACCTTTAAGCCCTCTTGCCGGCGCAATTTCGTTCAGTTTCTGAAATATCCCCTCGGTGATGAAGGGCACGAACGGGTGCAGCAGCGGAAGGGTCTGGTCCAGCACGAAGGCCAGCACGTTCTGGGCAATCGGCTTGTCCTTCTCATCTTGCATCCGCGGCTTGGCCCATTCCAGATACCA
>CP070678.1:655315-661530 GCA_020352515.1 Phycisphaerales bacterium
ATGCAGCAAGTATCAGAAAAGCCAGACAGCAGATCCGGTCTCTCGGCCTCTACGGGCCGGTTACGGCAGACACTTTCGACGGCAAACATCTGCCGTACGCCGAGAATCTTATCAATCTTCTCGTTGTCGGCGACTCTGTAGACCTCGCCGCCAGCGAGATACAAAGAGTAATGGCGCCTCGTGGTGTGGTCCTTATGAATAAGGGGGGACGCTGGCGCAAACGGACCAAGCTCTGGCCTGATGATATTGATGAGTGGACGCATTTCCTTCACGGGCCCGACAACAACGCCGTCGCCGAAGACACTCGCGTTCTGCCGCCGCGCCACACGCAGTGGGTGGCCGGTCCTCGCTGGGGGCGAAGCCACGACCACCTGTCTGGCCTCAGCGCGGCCGTATCGGCCGCCGGGCGTCTTTTCTACATCATCGACGAGGGTCCGATTGCTTCGGTCAAAGCCCCGTCCAAGTGGATGCTTGTAGCACGAGATGCGTTCAATGGAGTTCTGCTCTGGAAAAAAGACATCTCACCCTGGGAAGACCAGTTGAGGCCCTTCCGCAGCGGGCCGGCCGAACTGCCCAGACGTCTGGTTGCCGTGGGCGAGAGAGTGTATGTTACGCTGGGCTACGGCAAACCCGTAACGGCTCTGGATGCTGCAACGGGAGAGGTGTTGCGAACATACCAGGGGACTGACAACACGCATGAAATCATAGCTCACGGCGGAAGGCTCTACCTTGTCATCAGCGCGCCGCTGGAGCAGGAAAGTCCCACGACCGGCAAGGTTCTCCGTCGTTTTCCGGTGTGGCGCGGCTCGTACCTGGAGTACGCCGTGCAGTACATGCCCAAGCACGTTCGAGTTGTGAACGCCGAATCGGGCGAACTCATCTGGAAAAAGGACGACAGCGAGGTCAAGAACATTCTGCCACTTACACTTATCGTGAGCGAAGGGCAGGCTTTCTTTCAGAACGAGAAGCACCTTATCGCTCTCGACGTCAAAACCGGGGACGTAAACTGGCGTGCCGAGAGGCCCGCGATTCCGCATCGCTACGCCTGGCTGACGCCCACGCTGGTCGTCAAGGAAGGTATCGTGCTCAGTGCCGATCGCTCGCCCGATCTTCCCGTCGATACCGGAAGCAAGGACATGACGCAGATGGAGTGGCAGGTCTCGGCCAACCACATCCTCGAGCCCGGCCAGATCATGGCGTTTGCGGCAGAGACCGGCAAGAAACTCTGGACGGCCCCGACCCACGAAGGATTCAACTCTCCGGCTGATGTCTTCGTCATCGACGGCAAGGTCTTTAGCGGCATACTCGCCTGGGGAAAGCAGCCGGGTATCACCGAGGTATACGACCTGCACACGGGTGAGGTCGTCGCTAGGCGATCACCCGACCAGGAGAAGTACACGCTCGGTTTCGGGCACACGCGGTGCTATCGCCACAAGGCAACGTCGAACTATGTGATTCACGGACGCGCAGGCGTGGAGTTTCTCGATGTAAACGCCGACAACGTGATTGCCGACCACTGGGTCCGAGGGGCGTGCCAGTACGGCATACTCCCCTGCAACGGTCTGGTATACGCACCGACGCACCCTTGCGCATGCTACATCACAGCCAAACTCAGTGGCTTCAACGCGCTGTCCGGCGGCAAACGACAAATGCCAAAGACCGGACCGAAGACGCCGAACCTTATGGAAAAAGGCCCAGCGTACGGACAGATCGAAAATCGAAAACCGGAAATCGAAAATCCCTCGCAGTGGCCTACACTGCGAGGGGATAACGCCCGCAGCGGCTCGGCCGGCTTCTCACTCTCGCCGAAGTTGCGTCCAAGATGGGACAAGGCGCTATCGGGTCCCCTGACTGCTGTCACCTGCGCCGGAGGAAAGGTTTATGTCGCGCAGCGAGAAGCGCAAACGGTGCACGCCCTAAGGGCAGATGACGGGGTGCCCATCTGGTCCTACACGGTCGCCGGCCGCGTGGATTCACCCCCGACAATTAACGGGCCTCTGGTGTACTTCGGCTCGGCTGACGGATGGATGTACTGCCTGCGGGCAAAAGACGGGGAATTGGCGTGGCGCTTCCATGTGGCCCCGGAGGCTCGGCAGGTCGTCTCTTACGGCCAGCTCGAGTCGGCCTGGCCCGTCCCGGGCAATGTGCTGGTTTGCGTCCATGAAGATCGCACGAATCCCGTTGCGTATGCCGCGGCGGGAAGATCGTCCTATGTGGATGGCGGAGTCTACCTTTGCGCCGTTGATGCCGTCACGGGCGAGCTGGTCGCCCGGCGACGCATTTCCCACCGCGATCCTGAAACCGGTCTGGAACCTCAGGAGACAATTCGCGGCGTTAGTATGCCAGGAGCAATTCCTGACGTGCTGGCCAGCGATGGGGCTTCGATCTTCATGAGGCATCAGCGTTTCGACTTCGACACCGAACCGCTCGAACAGAACGTCGACCATCTTTTCACTTCGGCAGGTTTCATCGATGGCACGTGGTGGCACCGGAGTTATCTGCAGATTGGGCGTGAGATGCGCGGCGGATACGGCGGCTGGGGCTTTGCGGGTAACCAGCGAATCTCCGGCAAGGCTCTGGTGAGAAATGAGAACCGCGCGTTCGGATTCGGCAGGAAGAATTACACGATAACCGGTAGCCACCTCGGATTGCAGTCGGAATTCCACCTGTTTGCCGCCGATACCGAACTTATCAGGCCCAAACAGAAGAAGCCCGGCAAACGTCCCCCTAAAACTCAGGTAAGATACATATGGTCCAAGGCTATCCCTTTCCACCCGCGAGCAATGCTGCTGTCAGGTGAGACGTTGTTTATAGCTGGACCGCAAGACGTTCTCGACTTCGACGCGAAAGAACCGGCTGGCAAAGTGCTGTTATGGGCCGTTTCAACGGAAGATGGCTCGGTGATGGCCGAATACGCGCTCAGGGTCTCGCCCGTATACGACAGCTTTGCCGCCTCTAACGGCAGGCTTTACTTCACGACCGTCGACGGCAGGGTCATATGTTATCAGCCGGCTATCTGACAGTCGCCGTGTGCACAGCTGGGCTCACCCCACCCTCTGGCATTTGGTTAGATTGGCTAAAGCACACTTAGCGTCCTATCGCTCATTGCCCCATAGCTTCTGGCCGCTGTCATGGTTCTTTCGCCATTCATGCCGCCACCGGTGGATGTCGGCCGGCTGGATGAACCTTTTCGGTCTTCTCGATGCCTTGTCCGGCGCGGGCGGAAGCTTCGCGGGTGCGGCCTGGTACCAGTACGCGACGCTGGCCAGATCGAGTGTCAGACAGTTGTTGTGACCGTGTTCGATGGTGAACTTCAGGGATTTCTCAAAATAGAGTGGGTCGCTTATATGAAACCGGTAAACATGGGTCCGCCCGAGCCAGCCGATGTCGTTGTTGACTCGTGCATATCCGAAGTAAGGATGGCTATACAGGACCTTGGGACACCATGAGGTATTAAAATAGTCCTCGGTTCCCGTGCCGTGCAGGGTGGGCTTCTCGTCACCGTCGATGAATATCATGTCGTCGCCCTCGCCGTACCACATGGGCGTAGGAGAGTGAACGTAGTAGTTGACGCCCACGAAGTGTCCCTTGCCCTTGATGTCGGCTATGAGGTAATTGTGGTCGCCGCTGGGATTCCGGCCCTGGCGTCCGAGAGTACCCCATTCGTTTTCTCCGTCGGGCAAAGCCTCGGTCAATTCGTGATTGTACCACGCGCAGAACCGGCCCGAATCCTCGGGTAATTTGTCCATTTCCACATAGTCGACATAGTAATAGAAGGCTCTGACCAGAGCGCCTGTCTGGTTCTCGATCTCGATCTTCGCACCCTTGGCAAAAGGCATCACGAAATACGAAACAAGGGCCCGGCCTTCTTTTGGCCCCACTGCAAGAGGTAGACACGAAAAGGGATAACTCTCGTTCCAGCCCTGCCCGAAGAAGGGACCGATGGGAGATTCGACCGATGGGAATGAATTGCCGTCCCAGTACATGCGCAGGATGATGTCATTGCGATTCAATTGCTCCGGCGGAGGTGCGATCGTGATCCAGATGTGATTGATCATGCCGGCGCCTTTTACATTGAACAGCTCCTTGATTTCGCCCGGCCTAATGTTCTCGAATCGGTCGTTGTTGCCGCCGGTTCGGTCGTAGCTGCTGATGCGTTTGGTCGTCAAACCGCTCCGGATGAGGGCAAGTCCGGCCAGGTCACCGTGGTCCTGGGCTTCGGCCGGTATGACAAAGCCGACAGTCAACAGCAAGCTCGACAATAGGATTAGATAGCGTCGTTCCATTTTCTCATCTCCTTTCAACAAGACGTTCTTTCGCGACGAAAAGACGCATACTCTGGGAGGTCATGTTCCGAGATAGAGGCAGTTCCGTCAAGACAATACTGAACGAAACTTTCCCTAGTAGCGGGTGACACACCGGCTGAAAGCTGGCGGTATGGAATTCGTGGCGACAAATCCCGCTTACAGAGAACGCTTGTATTTCCCCGACATTCCAAATGGCCAAAGTGTACCCTTCAGGGTAGTAAATTCCCGCGGGCAAAACCATAACCTGTTACTGTGAAGGCACTTATCCGCGCAAAAACGGGAAATCTCAATCGGGAGCACTTGACAACATGGACAGTCGTGTGTCCTGGGTTATAATCGAGTTCTACAAAACACACGGGAATTCAACAACCCGCAAACGCAAGGAACTGAATTATGAAAACAGTTCACCCTGTGAGCATCGGTTTGTCGGTCATACTCGCCTTGACGTTGTTCACAGCCGTGGGGTGCAAAAAGAAGGAAGCTGCGAACGGTGCTCCACCTACGACTGCCAGCGACAAGGAACCAACTCCGACAGACGCTCAAGTAGAGGAAACTGCGCAAACTGGAGTAAATCTAGACAGCACGAAGATATTGCCTTATGAAGTCCTTCCTGCGGTCGGTATGGGTTCCATCCGGTTTGGCATGTCGAGGCAAGACGTCATCAAGGAAATGGGCGAACCGGATAAGGTTGCCGATGCTGGTATGAGTCTTCTTTATCGCTCAAAAGGATTTTCTCTTGCAGTTCACCCAAACAGAGGCGTCCAGCATTTCAACTTCTACACCACAAGAGCGGCGCCGCCCTTTACACGGGTCAAAGATTTTCGCGGCAAGACCAAGGAGGGAATCTCTATGGGGGCCAGTCGGTCCAAGATCCTTGCTGCTTACGGGCTGCCAGACAACGAACGGGTGAACGGCCCACAAGTGACACTTGAGTACCATCGTTTGGGACTGACCTTCATATTGTTGAAGGATGAACTCATCCAGTTCTTTATGGCCGTTCCTCCCAGGTGAGAGTCTTTCGAGTCTTATCCGCTTGACGGACGGCGAGTGTCGGCTCTTCTCTTGTGTGTGGGACAAGCAAGCTGCTCGGCAGATACGGTCTGAGTTGTCCAGGCTCAGTCATCGACAACAGAGCGACACGATGGTAGAATCATTCCTGCGGCGACCGTGGTCCGCCCCGGTTCGCAGCGAATGTGAGATGTTGGCTCGTTGCTTAGGAGATTCATAATGGTCAGAGCACGCCGAGGTGATTGTTCTTTCCGCAAGACATTTGTCTTGATCTCAGTTGTATTCACCGTTGTCACATTCGCTCACTTGGCCTTTACGGTCCGGTCTCGGTGGAGCAGTGTGATGGCAAGTCACTGCCCTACGCCGACAATCTGATCAATCTTTGGTCTCGGAGCGACGTCCGTTGATCCCGATGGCGGAGATAATTCGGGTCTTGTGCCCCAGCGGCGTAGCATACATAAGGCAGGGCGGCAAGTGGACGAAAAATACCAAGCCGGTGCCCGACGATATCGGGCAGTGGAATCATTACTTGAACGGCCCTGACAACAACGCCGTTGCAGGCGACCGGCGGGTAGGTCCGCCCTGTCGGCTTCAGTGGAAGAGCGATCCTATCTGGTGCCGCAGTCACAACGGTGCTTCCTCAAGCATAGCGCTGGTTCTCTCGACCGGGGGCAGGCTGTTCAGCATCATCGACGAAGGGCTGGATCAAGGCGTGCAAAAGCGGCGGGCCCGCATGCTCGAGATTCGGGATTGCGGGCCCGCTCACCGAGATCATGCTCCTGGAGAACATTGCCATTCTCTCAGGCCAGCCGATCGAATGGGACAGCAAGAACCTGAGAATCATTGACAATCCGGGTGCAAACCGACTGATCCGCCGCAAGTACCGGCGCGGCTGGGCGC
>CP070678.1:661630-666475 GCA_020352515.1 Phycisphaerales bacterium
AGCGGCCGGGGGAGGCCTGGATGAGACTCAGGGCCAGGGCGGCGCCGAGGGCGGAGGTGGCGGTCGCGAGGGCGCCGGTCGCGGCGCCGATGGAGGCGGATCCGTTGGTGGCGGCAGACCCGTTGGCGACGGCGGTCGGAGTGGTGGCGGCGGAGGTCGTAGCGTTGGCGACGGCGGTCGGAGTGGCGGCGGTCGCCCCAGTGGCGGCGGTAGTCGGAGTGGCGGTGGTCGCAGCAGCGGCGGCGGTAGTCGGGGCGGCGGCGGTCGCAGCAGTGGCGGCGGTCGCAGCAGTGGCGGCGGTCGCAGCAGTGGGGGTGGTAGTCGCAGCAGCGGTGGTGGTCGCAGCAGCGGCGGCGGCAGCAGTCGCAGGCTTTGAGGAAACCGGCAAATTGGCCGGCTTGAATGATGACACGTAAGAGTTGTAAAACAGGTTTGGTGCTTGTCGCAGTGCTCTGGCTGGTAGTGCTGCTGACGGTTATGAGTGCGGCGGTTGGGCGCAACAGCCGGCTGGATACGAAGGTCAGCGTGCTTCGGACCGAGCATCTTCGTTGCAAGTGGGCGGGCCGGGCAGGTGTTGAGACGGCCATCGGACTTCTGAACGACGACGTTAAGGCGCTTGACAGCCTCGATGAGCTGTGGAGCGACAACGACGAGGATTATAACGACGTGCCTCTGGAAGGCTGCCGGTTTACCGTAAAGGTTATCGACGAGGCGAGCAAGCTGAACGTCAACACGGTCACGAGGGAGCAGCTCCTGGGCCTGTGGGATATGGCGGAAGAAACGGCCGACGCGATCATCGACTGGCGCGACAGCAACGACGAGCTGAGCGGCAGCGGTGTTGAGGGTGGTTACTATGAAAACATGCCTTACGCCTACATGATTCGCAACGGCCCTTTCCGGACGATACGTGAGCTGCTTATGGTCAGGGGTGTGACCGAGGAGCTTCTCTACGGCGAGGACACGAACCTGAACGGGGAGCTGGATTACAACGAGCGGGACGGGGATGAGAGCCCGCCGGACGACGACGCTGACGACGAGCTGGACCTGGGCTGGATAGCCTACCTGACGTGCTATTCTTACGATTTGAACACGGACGCAGACGAGGAAAGCCGGGTCAACATAAACACGGCAGACGAGGGGACTCTCCAGAACTCTCTGGGGATAAGCAGGGCCCAGGCGAGATGGATTGTGGAGAACAGGAGTTACGACAGTATCGGTGATTTGATAAGCAACAACAGTCCGGCGGAGGCATCTTCTTCGGGTGGCGGCTCGGACAACGCGCAGCAGATGGATTTGGCGACGTTCTACACTATAGCGGACAGGATAACGGTGGACAGCGGCAACCAGACAGAGGGCAAGGTGAACATCAACACGGCTTCGGCGCTGGTTCTTTCGGCTTTGCTCGGCGCCGACGACGAGGCTGACAGGGTGGCCAGCGAGATAGTGGCGTACAGGGAGACATCGCTTACGGGTATGCAGAGCATTGCGGATATTCTACAGGCGGGCGTTGTGAGCCTGGAGCAGTTCAAGGAGATAGCGAATTCGATAACGACGCGTTCGAACGTATTCACGGTCCGCTGTTTTGCGACGGCCGAACGAGGCGTTCGGGACGGGGCGGAGTATTATACCGAGGCGGTGGTGGACCGCAGTCCGTCGCCCGCCAAGATACTATACTGGTATCAGGGAGCAAACTACTAATGAGTATTCACATAACCGGCGCTGGCACGCGCACGTCCGTGATTGCGATATCACCGGACGAGAGTGGTTTCAAGGCTGTAGAGGTTCGCAAGCACGGCTCTACGTTCGAGGTTGTCTGGGCGAGGCAGAGCGAAAACGGCAAGAGCGACTGGTCGCGGTTTGCGGAGGAGTGCGGCCTGTCCTCCAAGCCGGCGCAGGAGCAAAAGTCGGGAGAGGGCAAGACGGTTGTGATGGGCTTTGACTCGCGCGGTGTTGCGTTCTACCGTATGGACGTTCCGTCGGCGGGTTCGAAAGAGCTTGCGGCGATGGTGCGGCTTCAGGCGGAGAGCCGGCTTCCTCTTCCGGCCGAGCACATGGAGCTGGCGTGGCGTGCGGGTGAAATGCGGAACGGGCAGGTGACGGTCACGATGGCGGCCGGCAGGCGGGAGTCTCTGGAGGAATTTGTAGAGGACCTTGAGGGCTTCAGGCCGTCTCGCATTGTCCTGGACTGCGAGGGGGTCGTTGCGGCGTGGCGGCGGTTTTTCTCGGAGGGCGACAGGCCGAAGAAGGCGGTTGTGATCAGCGTCGAGGGGCACAACACGCGTGTGTGCCTTGCCGAGGACGGTCAATTAGGCAATGCGGTCATGCTGGACATGGGTGAAGAAGACTTTTCCGGTGCGATGGGCTCGAGCGAGGGCGGGGAAACGGTGGAGCGATTCCTGCAGGATGTTCGCAGCGTTCTGGATATGTTCGGCTGTGGCGCGAGCGAGGGCACACCGGTTTTCGTGTTAACCGACGGAAGGCGAGAGGTGGCGGAGATGATTTCTTCGCTGAGCTCGGCGGGCCTGGATGTTAGGGCGGCGCTGCCGAACAAGACGGAGCCGGGCAAGAGCTCGGGGCTCAGGGCCGACGAGATTTACGCATACCGGGTGCCGATGGGGCTTGCGGCGATGGCCCTGGACGGTGCGTCGGCGGGTCTTGATATCTTCGAGCGGCTCTACAGTCCCACGACGAGGAGGGCCAAGAGTCGCTGGTTCTACTCGCCGAAGCTGGCGGGTGCGATTGCGGCTGTGATGCTGGTTCTTCTTGTTGTCGTGTGGTACGTGGTGGACGTGACGCGTCCGCAGGTTATTAAGAAACGTTTGGACGAGTCGATCTCGCCGGCGGAGATGAAGAGGCTGATGCAGCGGGGTGTACTGCTGAAGACCGTTGCGGCCGAAAGACCGGATATACTCGAGCTGATGACCCTGGTGAATTCGAGCGGCGAGGCTGGGATAAAGCTCGCGGGGCTTGCCTTCAAGAAGGGCCAGAGGGTCCGGGTTAGCGGAGAGGCGCCGGGTGAGGACCGCATATTCAAGTTCCAGGAGAAGCTCAGAGAGCAGAAGGGCATTCGAGAGCCGAAGATCGAGAGCTCATCACCACTGCCCAAGGGGGGCAAATGGAAGTTCGAAATCAGTTTCAGCTACAAGACTTTTTCCGCGACGAAGACGAGGCGCGGGGTTTAATATTCATGAGGGTTCCATGTACAAACTGACGCAAAGAGACAAACGGGTGCTTGTGCTGGGAGCGATCTGCGGGATAGCCATAGTGGCGTATCGGTTCGGGCCGGGCGTGAACGATCGATGGCGCAAGGCCAAAGAATCACTTGCAAAGTTGAACAACCAGCTTAGCATTATCGACGTGAATGACAGCAGCGAAGGCGGATTGGCATCAATAGTGCCCGTATTCGAGACACCGGCGGACGAAGAGACTCAGAAGTTTGCGTTCAGGAGCAAATTCTTCGATCAGTTGAAGAAAGCGGGTATAAAGAGCAAGGGGCTCAAGTTTGGTGCGCCGAGCAAGTCGAGGAAAGCCAAGAACCCGCCTTATGATGAGGAGGGCTACCGGACGCTTCCGCTTCGTTGCACGGCGACATGCAACTTCCAGCAGGTGCTGACACTGCTGGTGACGCTGAACGAGAACCCGTACCTGGTGGGTGTGGAGGAGTTCAAGATGGAGATGGATGCGAAGAAGCCTCAGGAAGTGAAGCTGGACCTGACGGTTTCAACGTTCATCAAATGATTGGAAGGCGGCTCTGCCATGGGTATTGATTATCGAAAAGAGAGGCTGACAATTGCGGCTGTTGCGCTGTTTGTGGCCTCGGTGGTGTTGGGCGTGCTGACGGTTATTAAGCTCCAGGCTCTTGCATCGACCTCGGTGCGTGCGGGCGATGTAGTGGAGAGGGCGGTGACGGGCGGTGAGCCGGATGCGAACGACGTTGAGAGGCACGTTGAGAAGGCCAAAGCGGCTGCGGACGAGTTGAAGAAGAAGAATCTGTTTGCGCCGCCACCGCCTCGGGTCAACCCGATAAAGGAGGTTAAGGCGATATTCGGTGATTATGCTTATATAAACGGCGACTGGCGGCAGGCGGGTGATAAGATAGGCGATGCGAACATAGTGGCGATAGAGCCGACCCGGGTGAAGGTTGAGTGGGACGGCAAGATTCACTTTCTCGCGCCGCTGAATGCGGCGGGCCCTGCGGCGCAGGCGCCGGTAAAGCCGCCGACGGTTAAGGAGAAACCGGAGGTTAAGAAGGTGGAAGCGGAAGTTGTCCAGGGCGCTGCGGCTCCGGTGGTGGAGGATGATCCGCTGGCGTTTATAGGAGTGCCGCTGTCTCCGAGGGTCAGAGCGCTTCTGCTGGAGAAGTGGAATCAGGTGCCGGAGGAAGAGAGGCAGAAGGCCAAGGAGGAATGGAGCAAGATGGACGACGAGCAGAAGAGGCAGGCTATTGAAGCGATGGAGCGGCACCTGTGAGGCAGGTAGTCGGCTCGTGAGTATGTATTAGAGGGTAATGGTTTCGAAGGTGAGGATATTGTTATGACGCTGGATGACGTGAAGGAGAAAAAGGAATTGGTTCCGATAGCGCTTCTCGGGTTTTCGGTGGTTCTGGCGGGGCTTATAGTGGTCAAGGTGCGTGGATTCGTGGTGACTACGACCAAGGCGAAGGAGTCGGTCGACAAGGCGGTATCACAGGACAAATCCGACGCTAACGACATGGGGAAATACCTGTCGAAGTTTAAGTCGGCTGCGGATGCGCTGAAGAAGAAGAACCTCTTTGCGCCGGAGCCGCCGAAGCAGAACCCGGTCAGGAGCGTGCTTGGGATATTCGGCGTGGAGGCGTTTGTAAAC
>CP070678.1:666575-673469 GCA_020352515.1 Phycisphaerales bacterium
AAGCTGACGCGGCTTTTGCACGAGTATCGCAACGAGCTGGTTAACGAGAACGCCCTGGCGGCGTCTGTCAGGCGGCCGGAGCGACCGGAGGAGATTCTCTTCCCGCTTCATCGTGGCGCGAGGGCGTTTTACGAGCGAGAGAAGCCGGGGTTTCTTGTGTTGTATGCGGATTCTCTGGCGCTGTTTCTATCAATAGTGGTACTGCTGGTCTCCGGGCTGTGGCACCTGCGTCTGCGGCTGGCCCAGCGAAGGAAGGACCGGGCGGACATGTACAACGTGGAGATAGTGGGTCTGGTGGACCGCCTTCGGCGGACGGATGATCCGGATGAGCTGGAGGCGGTTCGACAGGGGCTTTTCGATATATTCGGCCGGGTCATGGACGACGTGGCGGAGGACAGGATTTCCGTTGAATCGTTCCAGTTCTTTGCGTTTCCGTGGGAGATGGCGATATGTGCGATGCGCCACCGCGAGTGGTTGCTTGGCGGCGTCGCTCCCGCGGGCAGGAACGCCAAGGGCGCAGCGGCGCGCAAACCGGGGCAGAAATGACTCAGACTGAAGAGGCCGAAGGACCTGATATGCAGGCACAGACATGACGGATGTGACCCGAATCTCAAACGCCGTCGAAAGTGGGGACGCCGGAGCCGCCGGGCGCCTCACCGCCCACGGTAGAATGCACTTCAGGACCCTGCCCCTTGCTTGCTTTGAAATCCGGGGATCGGTCTCGAGTCCGCAGGACTGACGAACGGGATAAAACCACAGACAGGTTGGAAAACTATCCGAGGGGCTGTGAGCCGCGGGGGCCCACAGCCCCTTTCGTCGAATTCTATCCTCTGCCGGTTGCCGGCAGTCTGCGCCAAATCATCTCTGCGCCGGCAAGCACCCCGTTATAGAGCCGTAGCTTCGAACGAGAAAGACCGCAGCGCATTTGCGACCGGCCCTTCCGCCTTGTGGGAGCCGGCGCCGGCTCATCGCCGCAGGCGGGGCTTGCCAGGTTATCCGATAACGGCTACCATGCACCCCGGGCCGTGTGCAGGTGGGCACGGCACGAGGCATGGGCAATCGTCTGTTGGAGGCCGTGACAATGAAACGCCGATTGATGCTGCTCGTTCTTGTTTGTGCGCTCGCCGAAGTCGTGTGGCCAAGCGAAGGACCGAAGGGCGTGCCGGCGCCGCGGATAGAGGGCCGTTGGTGGCAGGTGGCGGGCAACCCCATGGACCACAAGTACGCTACGCCCGGCCAGGAGCCCGTGGATTTCGCCGTCTGGCGGGCGGCGGACGGCTCGTGGCAGCTCTGGTCGTGCATACGCAACACCACGGCTGGAGGAAAGGGTGGAAAGACCCGCTTTTTCTACCGCTGGGAGGGTCAGAATCTCACCGACGAGAACTGGACGCCGATGGGCATCGCGATGGAGGCCGACCCTTCGGTCGGCGAGACGCCCGGTGGGCTGCAGGCGCCGCACGTGGTTAAAGTCGGTGACACGTATCACATGTTCTACGGCGACTGGGTGAATATCTGCCATGCGATTAGCACCGACGGCAAGAGCTTCAAGCGCGTCGTTCAACCGAACGGCAAAACAGGGATGTTCACGGAGGGCCCCGGCGTCAACACGCGGGACGTGCTGCTGATGCGCCACGATGACAGGTGGTACGCGTACTACACGGCCTATCCCAACCGCCAGGGGATGGTGTTTGTGCGAACGACAGAGGACTTCGCGAACTGGAGCGAATCGTCCGTCGCGGCGTTCGGCGGCCAGGCCGGAACCAACGCGTACTCGTCCGAGTGCCCCCACGTGGTCAAAACGGGCCCCCACGACTTCTACCTCTTCAGGACCCAGAGCTACGGGGCCGTCGTCAAGACCGAAGGCGGCCGCAGGAAGAGGGGACCGGCCAAAACCAGCGTCTATTATTCCAACGACCCCAAAATGTTCGGCATCAACCAGGACGCCCGCTATTTCGTCGGCACTCTGCCGGTCGCCGCACCCGAGATAATCCGTCACGAGGGACGCTACTATATCGCGGCGCTCAACGACGGCGCTCTGGACGGCATCCGAATCGCGGCGCTGGCGTGGGTCAAACAGTGACTCACCCGGCCGGGCGTCCCTGGCCCCGTTGGCCGCGCGGCCGTCGCGAAACATCTTCGCTGAGCACCGTGTCCAGTTTCAGCGCCCAGTCCGTCTCGGACTTCGGCCCGCCGTCGGGAAAATCGGGCAGAGGAATCCTTCCGTCGGCATCGGCCTCCAGCACCCGCCGGACGATCCATCGCCCGGTCCTCGGATCGAACCAGCGGACCGCGTATTTTACCCCCGGCAGCGCACCTGATACAACGGCCTTCGGGCAGTCTTTCTCGAAGTACAGAAGGAAGTACTCTTTGTCCGGTGTCCGCGCGCAGTACGCCCATCCGAGACATGATTTTTCCCGGCCCGACCTGTTGGGCGTGACAAGCTCGGCGCTCGGAACGAGCCGCGTGTATAACCGGTCGATGGACAACACAAAGCCGGCTAAGTGCCGCATCTGGTCGGCCGAGCCCCACTTTATCACCTCCCAGATAGGCGCCACAGAGGCTTGTTCAACCTCGCCGCTCCACAGCCCTCCCTGCCATCCGCCGGCCCCGTATATGTGACCGCCGAGACCCCCCGACAGCACGCTGCCGTACATCGCCGAGCGGCAGTACAGTGCGGATGTCTCCGTGCCGCCCGCGGCATCCAGCATTCCGGCGTAATAGGGCTCGCCGTTGATCCCCGGAACGGGCGGAGAGGCGTTGAAAATCTCGGTCAGGTACGGATAGAGGTCGTGCGTTCGCCTGTTGCCCACCTGGTGAAACGTCAGCCATCTGGCCTGCTCGATATGGCCGAAGTTTCGCAGCGTCGAAGGATTGGAGTTGGTCCCGGCCAGAGTGCCGAAGGGCGGTCGCCCGTACTTGTCGATCACGGCGTTGGCGGCCGTGTTCCATTCGGCCGGCGCTATCGTGGCGGACGTCGTGTCCAGATGAATCGGACTGAACAGGCAGATATTCGCCTGGTACCGGCTCCAGATATACTGGATATAGCGCGTGTAGGACTGCGGCCACGGATAGTATTTCTGCCACGCCTGCCCGATGTCACGCCGGGCAGCCTCGATAAAGGCAACGAAACCGTTGGCGTTGAGATAGTCTATCTTCTTGTCGAGACCGGCAAAATACGCGGGATTGATTCGTTCCACGTCCGGGAAATACTCCTCGTAGCCGGGGACCTTTCCGGGAAACAGAAACGCCCGGTTGCCGGCCTCGTCGTGCATGTCCTTGGCGCTTTTGGTGCCGGCCTGCCTCCACGCCGAGCGCAGCACCGTGCCGTCGGCCGTCTTCAGACCGGAAGGCTTGTCGTCGTTCGCCCAGTTGCCGAAAGACGCAATCATCGCGATGCAGTTGAAGCCCTGTTTCCTGCGGAAACTCAGGTAATCCTTGAATCCCGCCCCCGGACCGATGGGCCGCTCACGATCGTCGTCGCGCCAGCGATAACGAAATGTCCCCACCGGCCACCATGTGTCGCCCAGAAGAAAAAACGGTGTGCCGTCCGCCCACTCGAATGCGTGACCGTTCGACGAGGCCCTTATCATCCCTCTCCGGCAGGGATTCAGCCGTTTTTGCTCCTCGGACCACGCGCCGGCGGTGAAGCTGCCGCTGTGGCCGACCAGGCCGCCGTCCTGCTGATTCGAGCCGCTCACCCACCTCCAAGTCCCCGGCCGCGTCGCAAGAACCCGCACGCGAAACACGTCGCCCCCGTCCCAGAAGCCGTAGCAGCGCCTCTCGAAGCCGGGACCCGTGAGATCGACCCAGACTTCCACCTGCTTGTACGGGTTATCGTACTGTTTGGCCGCATGCAGGGTAATCTCAACCTTTTCCCATACGTGGTGCTCCTCCGCCCCGATGGGTGCACACACCATTGCCGGAATGAACATTCCGGCCAGCAGCCTCGCCCCGAATGCGCCGAATCGAGGCGTGCCCCCCGGTCGCCAAAACAAAGGACGATCAGACATTTTTTGTCTCCTTCATGTTCCCACACGGATGGCATCGAAGCAGCCGGGCGCCGAATCCGGAAGAATAACTACGAGGCCTGCTGCGAAACGGCCGCCCCTTCGTATCCTTCGACGAACTTCAGCCACCTCGCCCAGGCGGCCCTGTACGCCTCGCCAGAAACGAGAAACCCGTCGTTGTGGCTCCCGAAAATCTCGACAAACTCTTTCGGCTCGTTTGCCGCCTCGAAAAGCTCCCGCCCGAACTCGAACGGAACAATCTCGTCGTTTCGGCTGTAGATGAACATCACCGGGCAGTGCACGTCCTTCAAATAATCAATGGTCCTGTAGCCGAACCTCGCGAACCATTTTACCGGCATGTAGGGGTAGAATTTTTGGCCGATTGCGACGTATGAGGTGAAACTGCTCTCGACAACCAGACCTTTGGCCCCGACCACCGTCGCCAGGTGCGCTGCGATACTCCCGCCCAGAGACCTGCCGAAGACAATGATATTATCCGGAGGTATCTTCTTGTGCGAGGTGAGCCATTCGTAAGCAGCGGCGGCGTCCAGATACGTGCCCTCCTCGCTCGGCTTGCCCTCGCTGTTGCCGTAGCCGCGGTAGTCGAATATCAGGCAGCTCAGGCCCAGATTATGCAGAATCTCTATGCTGTCGAGACGATGCATCATGTTGCCGCCGTTGCCGTGGCAAAAAAGGACCGTGAACTGCGAGTCTCTTGCCGGGATATACCAGGCCGCCAGTCTTAACCCGTCCTCGGTTCGGACAGTCACATCCTCGAAATCAAGGTCCAGCTCGCCCGGCGTATGCGGAACCGCCCGTATCGGGCAATAAAGAAACTTCGGCTGCATGACGTAGAGTATCACACCCCAGCCCAGGTAAAAGGCCAAAAGCAGCACCACAACATATATCAACGGATATACCATTGCCAAATCCTGCGTTCACTTTCTCATCGGGCCCGGCAGGCAGGCCTCAATCGCCGGATACGCTCGCCTGCGCGAATGCCGCATGTTCCCCGGCCGGGACCATCCTTCAATCTGTATCAGCCCTACGGTTCGTGTGCATTTTAATTTGCCCGACCGCCCGGCACAAGCTACAATCCGCACATGATCGCCAGAAGAAAGACCACCACGGTCAGGGCCGGCTCGGTTAAAATCGGCTCGGGCGCGCCAATTGTCGTCCAATCGATGACGAAGGTTGCGACAACGGACATCGCCCGTTGCGTCAGGCAGATAAACAGACTCGCGGCCGCGGGTTGCCGGCTTGTCAGGGTAGCCGTGCCGCGTGCCGCAGATACCGCCGCCCTCGCCAAAATCGTCCCGAAGGTCGCCGTGCCTCTTATTGCAGACGTCCACTTCAGCCCCGCCCGGGCGATTGAGGCGATGGAGGCCGGGGCGGCCAAGATCAGGCTCAATCCCGGCAACATCACCAATCGCCGGGATATTCTGCGAATAATAGACGCCGCGGCGATGCACAAAACGGCCGTTCGAATCGGCGTAAACGAGGCGAGCATAAGGGGGACCAAGGCCAGGGACGTCCCGCCCGCCCGAAGGACCGCCCTGATGCTCAGGGAGATGACCGGATACATCCGTCTCTTCGAAGACCGCGGCTTCACCCGGATTGTCCTCAGCGCCAAGAGCAGCGACACGGTAAGAACCATAGAGGTCAACCGCAGCATAGCCGCGGCATTCGACTACCCCATGCATCTCGGCCTGACCCACGCGGGCCTGCCGGAAGACGCCCGGATACCTTCGGCCGCCGTGATCGGCGCCCTTCTGGCCGAAGGCATCGGTGACACCATCAGGGTCAGCCTCGCCGGCGATCCCGTGGCCGAAGCGAAAATGGCCGCCGAAATCCTGGCCTCGCTGCATCTGGCCGGGCGCCGCCGTCCCGAGCTGATAGTCTGCCCCACGTGCGGCCGGGCCGAAATCGACGTTGTCAGACTGGCCCGCAGGGTCAAAAAAGCCGTCGCCGGCATCGACAAACCCCTTCGCATCGCCGTTATGGGCTGCGTGGTGAACGGCCCCGGCGAGGCGGCCGACGCGGACCTGGCCGTTTGCGCGGGAAAAAACAAGGGATTTATCTACCGCCGCGGCAGGAGAATCTCAATTGTCCCCGAGGCCCGGATAATACCGGCGCTGCTCAAGCAGCTCGCGGGACTCTGAGCATCCACCCTGCGCGGCCGCAGGCGGCGTAAGATTGCCGCAGCGAACCCGTGAACCGCCACCGCGGCCTCGGCGTATATTGACACCATGGAGACGTGCGCAGAACCCCTGAAAAGGACAATCAAAGTATTCGTTGTTGTCGCACTTCTGAGCATCGCCTTTGCGTATATCGAGGCCGCCGTGGTCGTTTACCTGCGGGTCATCTTCCATCCCCAGGGCTTCGATTTCCCCCTCAAAGACGCGGACGTTATCCTCCAGAACAAGCAGATACTGCTGACCGAGATAGGCAGGGAAGCGGCCACGATAGTACTGATATTGACGGCGGCGTGGCTGGCGGGCCGCTCCTTTCAGCAGAGGGCGGCCTACTTCCTCGAGATTTTCGCCCTCTGGGACATCTTCTACTACGTCTGGCTGAAGGTTCTAATCAACTGGCCGGCCTCGATCATGGATTGGGACATACTGTTTCTGATACCGACGACCTGGGCCTCGGCCGTGTTGTATCCCGTGCTGGTCTCGATTGCGATGCTGCTGTTTGCCGCGGCAATCCTCTACCGCTGCGCCCGCGGCAGGCCGTTGAGGGTGACGTGGCTCGACCTGCTTGGCTTTTTTGTCGCGTCGGTGATTGTGGTCGCCTCTTTCTGCACGGCCGGACCCCATATCACCAAGGCCGACTACGCGTCGCACTTCTATCCCGCAATCTTCGCCACCGGCTACGCTTTGGGCCT
>CP070678.1:673569-680433 GCA_020352515.1 Phycisphaerales bacterium
AAGCTGAGCCAGAGATGCTCTTGAAGTGGCCATCGCTGCAGGGACAAGCCGGCTCAAGGTTTTCGCCTGCGACAGCCGAAGACAACTACAGAGTGCGACGACAATCTCGCTGATTTCGTTGGTTTTCATGGTCGATTCCTTTCGATCAGGCTGGCATTTTGTTTCTTTAACCAACTTTCATCGTCAAAGAGCCGACCATTTCTATTTCGCAACTGCGAAGCTGGGGCTGAGTCAGGCCTTATAGTCCTTGACTTTGTCGCCGGGATGACAGACAGTCTTGTGCGAGATTCCTACCCGGAGTTATTCGGTCCCCAGCCGACTGTGTGATTGATATGTGGAGTGGGCATGTCGGGCGCAGCCTGAGTGGTTAGTTCTCTTCGATTCCTGTGATGGTGGCGTCCAGTTCGGTGAGGATGGTTTTGACGGCGGGGTCGTTTACGATTTCGTTTCTCATTTGGGCGGTAAGTCTTGTCTGCTTGTAAGGCGCGGCGGTGGGGGTGACTTCATCCGGCGCCGTTTCAAACTTGAGCTTGACGGGCATCAAGAACTGCTCGCTGAGCAGGTTCTGGATTTGCTCGGTCCGGCCGTTTCGTTCGCACATCTCCTTTTGCAGCTTTCCTGAAGGGCCGAACTGCAACGTGAGGACGCCGTCCTCGAAGCGGGCCGGAACGGCCGAGCTCAGCAGTCCCGCGGTACCAGAGCCGAGCTTTGAGGCGATGGTCTTGAGAAGGCCCGGCCAGTCATCCTTTATTGACTGCAAATCAGCCGGGCGGTGTCGAGTGAGTGTCTCTTCGGGCTGTGCTTCATCCGAGGGCTCTATGGAGGTGGCAGGCCTATCGGTGAGAGCGGCCTTCAGCGGTTGTTTTTTTTTAAGGGGCGAGGCGGGGCCGCCCTGTAGCTGCGAGAGGAGCTGGTCAACATTCAAAAAGTGCTCGCTCAGCGCAAAACGCAGCAGCGACGCCTCGAGCAGTGCCCGGGATGTGTCGCTGTTCTTGACGGACCACCGCAGCTTCTCTAAGGTCGCGATGCTGTAAACCAGAGCGGCGACGTCGAACTTCTCGGCGATTTCGGCGCTGCGTTTTCGCTGCTCGGCTGTAAGGATAAGAAGCTCGCTGTCGGCCCCGGCGGATTTCACGACCATCAGGTCACGCATGTACTCGATTAGCGAATCAAGAACCTGCACTTCCGTCGTGCCGGCGTTCAAAAGGGAATCGACCGCCGCCAGGGTTCCGGCCGCGTCGCTTTCTCCTATCCGGGAAATAACGTTCCACACTTTTTCGCTGTTGGGGCAGCCGAGGAACTCTTCGAGCAGCTTCGCGGTCAATGGTTCGACGCCAGTGCTTATCAGCCTGTCCAGCAGGCTCAGCCCGTCTCTCATCGAGCCGTTCGCCATCTTCGCCAACGGCAGAATCAGGTCGTTCTCATACTTAATCTGCTCCTGCTCGAGTACGGATTCGAGCTGCCTGGCTATCAGGGTCGGACCTATGTTGGAAAAATCAAACCTCTGGCAGCGGCTCTGGATCGTGGGGATTACCTTGTTCGGCTCGGTGGTGGCGAAGATGAACTTCACGTGCGAGGGCGGCTCTTCGAGCGTCTTCAACAGCGCGTTGAAAGCGCCGGTGGTCAGCATGTGAACTTCGTCGATTATGTATATCTTGAACCGGCAGCGCGCCGGGCGGTAGATGGCGTTCTCGCGGAGCTCGCGGATTTCGTCAACCCTGTTGTTGGAAGCGCCGTCGATCTCGATAACATCGATGTCTTCCCCGATGTTTATCGCCAAGCAGCTATCGCACTTGCAGCAAGGCTTGACGGTCGGCTCATCCGCCGCCAGGCAGTTGAGCGACTTTGCGAGGATGCGGGCCATGGTCGTCTTGCCAACCCCTCTGGTACCGACAAAGAGGTAGGCGTGCGCCACGCGGCCCGTTCTTATTGCGTTCTTGAGTGTCCGGGCGATGGGGTCTTGGCCGATGACGTCGTCGAACGTCTGCGACCTGTATTTTCTTGCGAGTACGGTATAACCCATATATGCTCTGATTTGTTGAGTTTACCGCGAGCAGTGGACTGAAAACCCGCGGTCCCGACCGGTTCAAACGGCCGATTTAATAACAGCCAACAGACAAAAAAGATGGCCGGGTTAACCCACAGCACAGCCATGCTCACGTTTATGGCTGCTCGGTTCCCCGCCTGACCAGGTTCACGGGCTCGGCTTGCATGGGACCCGGCCGTCATCATTCGGCTTTGATCAGCGATTCTCAGACTCGTCGGTCTTTCGCAACACCGCTAATATAACAAGGCGCCCCGACCATTTCCAGAAAAACATTTCGGCCGTGCGACCTTTGCCGGGGTCCCACCGCTACGGCTCTCGCAAAATTCTGGAAACACACCCGGTTTGGCGGTACAATTGGGCGGGGTGGCGTTTTGTATTGGTTGGAGGACGCAGGCAATGAGCCGGAGGTGCAGAAAACGGCATTGGGCGGCTGTTTGGGTCGTCTTGCTGGCTGCAGGTGTCCGCGCCCCCGCCCGCACGATCAGCGTCGGGCCCGGAAGCTCGCATGATTTTGCCACGATACAGGCCGCTTTGAATGACGCAAGCGATGGTGATAGAATCATCGTCGCCGACGGAACCTACACGGGCAACGGAAACCGCGATATCGATTTTCTCGGCAAAGCGGTCGTTGTGCAGAGCGAGAACGGCCCGGAGCAGTGTATTATAGACTGCAACGGCTCGCAGCAAGAGCCGCACAGGGGCTTCCTATTCCAGAATGCAGAGGATGCAAATTCAGTGCTACGGGGCGTTACTATAAGAAACGGTTATGCGATACCGTACGGCGGGGCGATATACTGCCGGGGCAGCGGTCCGACCATTGCCGAGTGCAAGCTGTGCGAAAACAGGGCATACAAGATCGGCGGGGCAATGTACAACGAGCTTGCCGGCCCGACCGTGACGGATTGCAGATTCTTGAGCAACAGCGCCGAGAGCGGCGGAGCGGTTGCCAGTGCCTCGGGTGAGCCGATGCTGAGCAACTGCACGTTCATCGCCAATTCGGCGCAGACCGGGGGCGGCGCGATTTACAGCAGCCTAACGGGCGCTACGCTGCTCAACTGTACGTTTGTCAACAATTCGGCCGAGCACGGCGGGGCGGTGTTTGAGCACAGGGGCAGCTCGCGGCTGACCGACTGCAAGTTCGTTGGCAACGGGGCCCACAGCGGCGCCGGAATCCTCAACTATGAGAGCGAGCCCGTCCTGGCCGGTTGCAGCTTTGAGTGGAATCTGGCTGTAGGCGGGGGCGGAGGCCTCTACAACAGCTACAGCGAGCCCACACTGGTCGGCTGCGGTTTCAAGGGTAACCGGGCTGCATGGGGCGGCGGCATCGAAAACTATGCCGGCGCGGCCAGGCTGAGTAGCTGCACCTTCGCCGGCAACCGCGCCGACTGGGGCGGCGCCATGAGGGATTATGCCAGCAGTGTCATACTGACCAACTGCCTGTTAAGCGGAAATATAGCCCGGACGGCGGGCGGCATATACAACCGTGACGGCACAGAGCTAGTGGTGACCAACTGCACGTTCGCCGATAATTCGGCCGACCAAGGCAGCGCTTTGGCCTTCGATTCCCACAAGCAGAAATATCCGGGCAGTGCCGAGGCTACCAACGCTATCTTCCGGAATGGGGGGAATGAGCTGTGGAACAACGATGATTCACAGATAGTGATCCGATACAGCGACGTACAGGGAGGCTGGCCGGGAGAGGGCAATTTCGATTCCGACCCGTGCTTTGCAGATGCTGGATATTGGGACGCGAACAGCACGGCCCTCGATGCAAACGACGATTTCTGGATTTCAGGTGATTATCATTTGAAATCGCGAGGAGGACGTTGGAATCAAAGCAACAGGACCTGGATGAATGATGAAGTCAGCAGCCCGTGTATCGATGCCGGCTGCATCATCAGCCCTGTAGGATTCGAGCCCTTTCCAAACGGCGGGATAGTCAACTTGGGGGCTTACGGCGGCACGGCAGAGGCTGCCAAGTCGTTCTTTGGCCCGCGAACATGCCAGAAAGCCGTGGCCGGGGATATAAACGGCGATTGCCGGGTGGACCTGGCGGACTTTACAATCATGGCGGCTCATTGGGCCAGCAGACGATAGTCTTTAAGTTGGTTCCGATTACCGGCCTCGCTCGGGCGGTGCGAGAGAAGACGAAATTTACAGGGAATTTACTATATTGGTTGTCAACCGGGCTGCTAATATAAGCGTCTGTACCCGTAGTTGGAGTAGATTGCCTCAATGGAGAACACGGACAAGAGCCTGATTAACGCCCATTGTCGGGGCGAGACGGCGGCGTTCGGCGAGCTTGTACGCCGCCATGGAGACTGTGTTTTGGGGTATCTGACCAAAATGACCGGGGACCGAGAGCTTGCCGAGGACCTGTTCCAGGAGACATTCAAGCGTGTCCACGAAAAGGCTCATACCTTTGCCGGCGGAAAGTTCAAAAGCTGGCTTTTTACAATTGCCACGCGTGTTGCGATTGACGGGTATCGCCGAAGCGGGCGTGTGCGGATGGTGTCGTTCAACCAGTCGCTCGGCTCTGACGACGACGGTCCGGAGCTTGGTTCCGTGGCCGTGGCAGATGATGCGAACGACCCATCCCAGGAGGCTGTCGTGGCCGAGATGAAAGAGCAGGTTCGTCGGGCGGTGGACGCGCTGCCGGCCAGGCAGCGGGCCACCCTCGTGCTGGCGTACTATCAACAGCTTACCTATAAAGAGGTGGCGGAGGTCCTCGGTTGTTCGCTCGGAACGGTAAAGATGCAGATGTCGCGGGCGCTGCGGACGCTGGCCCGAAGGCTGCCTGATATCTCGGGGGTGGCCAAATGAATCGTCACCCTACAGAGCAGGAGCTGATCGACTACCAGTTCGAGCTTCTTTCCAAGACTCGGGCCGGGCAGGTTGACGGGCATCTGGCCGAGTGTGCCCGGTGCAGAGAACATCTGGAGCGGCTCAGGAGGAGGTTCTCAGGGCTCGATTTGCTGGCCGAAGAGACAAAAGCCTCCGGCGATCTGATATCGGGCGCCATCGAGCGGGCCGCAATGGCAAGTAAGCCCAGAGTTGTGCACTTTGGCTGGCCAGCCTGGGCCGGCGCTGCTGCGGCTGTTTTGGTTATGGGATTCCTGCTGGCGGTTTCGAACTCCAGGAAAGCCACACTTCGCCCGACCGTTGACATATTGGCCCAAGGACCAGCCGGCAGGACCGACGCACGACACACTGGCGAAGAACTGAAACCGCCGCCCGATGAGAGCCGGTCGGCTTACCTCCGTGCTGAAAGAGAGTCTCTTTCGTATAAGCTGGATAAAGACGGTGGGCTCGGTGTCGATTCAGATTTTGCCTTCCGCCCGGAGGAAAGCTCGCGGCGTAAAACAACTTCGGCCCCGAAGGACCGACCTGATTTTTACGCTTCGCATGAGCGGACCGTGCAAGAAACAGCGGGCAAACCCGTGGCGAGGGCCCGTCCTTTGCGCGACATACCTGAAGAGCCCCCGTTTGCGCCGGCAAGCGCGATTGAATTGGTGACTCTGCCGAGGCGGGACAGGGTCCAGATAACGATATACAATTCGGCCGATTTGACCCTCGTGAGGGAGCGGCGGAATCTGACGCTAAAACGCGGCTGGAACTGGCTCCAGTTCATGTGGGCCAATACGCTGATTGACCCGACCTCGCTTAGCCTGGAGCCGCTTGAGCAGAGGGAGAAGATCGACATTGAGCAGCTGGTGTTCCCAGCGAGGCTGCGGGAGCTTGGCCGCTGGCTGATTCGTTCTGAGGTCGGCGGCCAGGTACCGTTCGAGATAACCTATTTGACCAGCGGGCTCTCCTGGCGGGCCTTCTACATGGGCACGCTGGCCGAGGACGAACAGAAGATGGACCTGACCGGCTATGTCCGCGTGGCCAACAACAGCGGCGAAGACTACGAAGACGCACAGACACGCCTGATTGTCGGCCAGGTGCACCTGCTGGACAGAATTGCCGAGCTGGCAAAACGCCAATATCCGTACGGCACGCCCGTAACACAGAAGGGAGTCGCGATGCAGTGGTTTGACTTCGATGGCGACCATCTTCTCGACCGCAAGAAAGAAGGCTTGCCGGCTCCTGACGGGTACGGCTATGCTGGTGGCTACGGTGGTTTTGGCGGCATGGGTATAAAAGAGGTCAAGAAGGAAGGCCTCAGCGAGTATTTCCTCTATACGATTGAAGGGACAGAGACCGTTCCCAACCAGTGGGGCAAGCGTCTGCAGTCCTTCGAGGCCAACGACATTCCCGTCAAAAGCCTGTATAAGTATGACGAAGAACGCTGGGGCAATCAGACCATCCGGTTCGTTTCCTTTGTCAACGACGCCGAGCACAACCTGGGCGATACGCCGATACCCAACGGGGCCGTCAGAATTTACGGCCTGGCCGATGCCGAAGGGTACCTCTCGTATGTCGGTGGCACCGGAATCAAGTATATCCCCGTCAACGAAGAGGTGGAGCTCAATCTCGGCCCGGCCAGGCTGGTCAGGATGGAGCCCGTCCTGATTGATTTCAAGACGGAGAACTACGAGTTCGACAAGGAGCAGAACGTCGCCGGTTGGGACGAGGTCAGATCCTGGAAGATGAACATAACCAACACCCGTCCGCTGGCCATCGAGATCGAGATTACGCGCGGCTTCGGCACGGCATACTGGACGCTGGGTCTCCAAAACAACGGCATCTACTACAAGAAGCACGACGCCACCCACGCCAGATTCAAGCTCAAGCTCGAGCCGGCAAGCAAGCGAACGTTCCGATACACGGTGACAACCTTTCACGGCATCAGACAAGAGGCACAGACGCAGGCT
>CP070678.1:680533-683405 GCA_020352515.1 Phycisphaerales bacterium
TGAACTCGACATTCTTATCGCTCACATTCTTTATGTGCAGCCGAACCTCCACCCGGTCGCCCGGAGCGTAAGATTCCTTCTCCGGAACAAACTCCACCGCCGCCCGAAGACCACCCACCGCCTCGCCCCAGACTAACTTGTCAGACTCGCCGCCTGCTATCTCGATTTCGAACGGCTCGCTCACTAGACGCAGGTTCTCGTCCTGTCCCTCAATCATCTTGCAGCCGAAGGGCAGCGCTACGCGGATCTTGTGAAGGCCACCTGACAAGTTCAGCGGAGCTTCATCGGCCTTGCCTACCCACAGTGGTTTGCCCCGGTAGGAACGTGCCAGGTCAATCGCTATGTTGTCGTGCTGACTGTACGGTGTGAGGGGATGGGGCAGGAGGGTATTCCTGATCGAGCAGTAGTACCACTTGCCCTCCACTTCGACTTCCCAGGCGTTGTGGTAAATAACCGAAATCAGGGTGCTATGAGGACCGAGATTCCGCACGTCCGCCCTAAGAGATGGAGTCTCGTTTGCCTCCCACTTGCGTTTAGCGGCCCAAGCTCGCAGTTGGAATCCTTCGGTGTGCCTGCTCCATGCCGGCGGCGTAATCCTGTTCTGTGACACCCGAATCCCTATCGGCTTGCTCGCAAGACGTATGGTGCGCCGTGCGTCAATCATGGGATTCACCCTGGCTGTCACCGAAACCCTGTGCTTTCCCGGCACAAAAGCCAGTGGCGTATCGCCGGACTGCCAGCCATACTCTTCGTCAAGGGGAATGATGACCCCCTTGTGTTCCTGCCGCGGGCCAATCATAAGCATCGGCGGTTCGCCATAGTGGAATGTGGATTGCCGATAAGTCTTGCCGTCAACGTTCAGCTCCCAGCTTGAAGGCGCCAGGACCAGGCGATATTCATTCTCGCTGTGATTGCGGATGTCCATCCGAAATATCGGCGTCTCTCCCAGTTGCCAATTCGCCCTGCTGCTCAGCCTAATCCGCAACCCGTCGACCGCCTCGCCCCACAAGGCATCTTCTTCACCGGCATCCAAGAATTCCACCTCAACGTAATTGCTGGTGGCACACAGATTCGCCTCGTTCTTCACGTAGCCTTCAAGCCAGTCCGTTGGCCTGAATCGGACGCGCACCGAATGCTTGCCGGGAGCCAGTTGCAGGCGTTGGCCCCATGTCTCCCCAATTCCCGGGGCGTGCGCCGGGTCGGCGCCCTCTTTGGGCAAGGCCCAAGAGTCCGTCAGCCTGATTTCGATTGCATCATTCAATTCCGTCCCGGGTTCGAGTGCCCACCCCGGGACATTGATGTTTGGCGGCTCAGCAATGCCGTACCAGCGCCCGTCAATTTCAATCTCACAGTGTGCTTCGGCGATCCGAAGAAAGTCGATGCTCTCCTTACCCTGGTTGCGAATGTCGAGCGACAACGTCGGGACATCATCCGTCCGCCAGGCGGACCGCATGGGCCCCAGGCGGCATCGCACGCCTTGAATAGCCGTACCCCATGGAAACCGGGCCTCTTCATCCGGCGCCCGCGCATCCCTCTGCCCCGCCCGACCCAGCTTGTGCAGCGACAGTACGCGGCGGCCCTGATTCAACGTGAGTGACCACACGGCATCGCCGTGAAGCACACCTTCCGTGGCGCTGCTCAGGGCGTACATCGCATAGTGCTTCGATATCCACAGGTGCTTGTTCATGTCACCTTTGTACGGCGACTCAATCTCGATGTCCCTGCCCCCGGCGTCCTGGTCCAGTATCGCCCTCGCCACTTCCTCGAGCGGACGGTCGCGGATGTCCGTCTTGACAAAAAACCTCAAGACCGACCCCTCCCTCGGATACACCACGTACGTCCGGAAGAACTTCTCCCATTTGTACGGCCCCGAGGCCGTCAGACTGTCCAGCAGCCCTGCAACAGTCGCCCCAGAGAAGCTGCCCGTCAGCGGCCGCTCCCGCGCCAAAGCTTCCGGGCCCACCTGCTCGAAGCACACCCGCAGGCGATACTTTCGCATAAGCTCGTTGAGCGCCTCGACCGTGCTCTGCCCGTCGAGCACAAGCTCGAACGTTCGCGGATCGACCGGCGGCCTTTCCGTCACCGTCACCGTCACCGTCCGCTCGCCCGTCCTCAGCACCTGATTGACCGCGTAGCAAATCGAATACCGCCCCGGTGTGCACCGGACCACGCTGCCGATCCACGGACCCTTCCGCCTCCCAAGAAGGGCTGAATCGTGGAAATCCTCGAAACTCAGACCCGACGTCTTCTCTACGAGTACCTGTCCCGGCTTGAGGGTATGACGACGCCTGGACACGGTTCCCGTATGCCACCGCTTCTCGACCTTAACCTCCTTGCCCTCGCCGTCTTTGACGATCGCGTAGTCCTGCCGCGTCGAGAGGCTGCTGAACTCGACATTCTCATCGCTCACATTCTTTATGTGCAGCCGAACCTCCACCCCCTCCCCCATCGCGTACGACCCCTTCTCAGTAACAAACTCCACCGCCGCCCGAAGCCCCCCCACCGCCTCGCCCCAGACAAGCGCGGGCTTTTCACCCTTAACCTGCTCGCCAGGCTTGACAGCCGGCGTCGTCGATTTGGCCGGGACAGCCTTGGCGTTGGGGTCATCCGAGGCGGCGGCGACCGTGAACTTGCGCGGGCCGCTTTCCAGCCTGCCCTTGAAATCGGCATCTTCGACGGGTAGTAACGAGGACCCTACGTTCCCAAAGCGTAGTCCGAAGCGAGCGTAATAGACACCGCCCTCGCAGCGGAACCTGTAGCCTACGGGATGTTTGAGCTGCTTAGCCTGCTTGTCGTCGCGAGCGATGCCGAGGTCATAACTATCGATAACGACCTTCTCACCAGGTTCAAGATAATAACGGTCGATGGGGCA
>CP070678.1:683505-686363 GCA_020352515.1 Phycisphaerales bacterium
GATTTATGGTTCTTCGAAACCAGCTCGGACGTCAACGACGAGTTGACCGTTGTCAAAACAGGCGCGCGTCTGGAACTGCTGCCGTCGGCTACCCTTGGAAATATGATAGCCGACAGAGCCAGCCTGCCGCAGGCAGGGTACATGCTCTGGGGCAGGGTGACCAAATACAAGGGAAGGAACTTCGTACTGCCGTACTACTTCATGCGAGTCGTCGAGGCCCCCGCTGCCCAGCCCGACAAATCCCAGCAGCCTGGAGAGCGGCAGGAGCCCAACAAGCCCGCGGATAGCGGCACGCCAGAGCAGCCCGAGGCCGTGGGGCAGGCTCAAGAACCACCGGTCAAAGGTCCCAACGATGTCCGAGAGGGCCAAGCGGGACCTGAGGTCAAGGATGCCAACGATATACTGGGGATACCCAAAGATTTACTGGAAGAGGTCAAGAGCAGGGAGAAGGCCAGGCCACCGAAAATCATAAGGCCCCCGGCCAAGACACCGGCGGTAGTCGAGGACGCAAATACGCCTGCCAGAAGCACGGCAGAGCCTCGGGGCGCAGACGAGCGCCGTATGACAAGAGATTCCGTGCTTGCGGACCGGACGGCTCTTCTTGTCGGGCGAGCCGACGGCAGGTACGTCTTTGTTCTCGATGCACTGGGCCGAAATATAGAGCAGGTCCGGCTTGAACTGCTCCCGTGCGAGGCGCTGGAGCTGACCGAGCAGAGACAGACGGCAGTGCCCGAGCCAATTCGATTCACGATAGCGGGAATCAGAACCGGGTATAAGGGCCGAGACTATCTGCTGCTGCAGAGGGCTGCGCGTGTTTACGGGCACGGCAACTTCAGGCCGCCTCTTCTTCTCAGGTAGCACAGAAAGCCGCGCAGGTAAAGATAAAGGAGCCAGGCGTGTCCGAGGCACTCGAGCAGATTTTGACCTTCTCATCCGAGCCGGGCTTCGAAGAGAAGTTCAAGGCATTTCGCAAGAAGATGATGCTGGCCGCGAGGTCCTCCGGTTGCGAAAGCGAGGACAACAGGGCGGTCGCGGAAATTCTGCGCGCGGTTGCCGAAGGGGGCGACTCGAAAGTGATCGAATATACGGAGCGATTCGACGGAGTAAGGTTCTCACCGGGAAAATTGCGCGTCGGAGCAAAAACGCTGGAGGCGGCGCACCGGGAGCTTGATGCAAAGCTGCTGGCCTCGATTCGGGGGGCTATCGACAACGTTCGAGATTACCAGCGGAGGATATTCATCGGGAAAGAGTGCGGTGTCTCTGAGGGGACGGGCATCAGATACACACCGGTAAGGCGCGTCGGCGTGTGCGTTCCGGGGGCGGCAGCCCCGCTGCCTTCGACGGTAATAATGACGGTTGTGCCGGCGCAGGTGGCCGGCGTGCAGGAGATAGCGGTGGTCTCGCCCCCGAGGCACGAGGGCGGTATCCACCCGGTTATCCTGGCGGTCTGCCGCGAGCTGGGCGTCGAGGAGGTTTACAGGATAGGCGGCGCGCAGGCAGTGGCGGCACTGGCGTTTGGTACGGACACTATCGGGAAGGTGGACATGATAGTAGGGCCGGGCAACAAGTGGGTGCAATCGGCCAAAAAGCACGTCGCGGGGGATTACGTTGCGATAGACTCGATAGCCGGGCCGAGCGATATCCTGATAATAGCCAACGACCAGGCTAACCCGGCGTGGGTGGCGGCGGACATGCTCAGCCAGGCCGAGCACGCGGCCGACAGCAGCGCGATAGTGGTGACCGACTCAAAACAAATGGGGCGTGAGATTCTCGAAGAGCTGAAAAGGCAGGTCGTGCAACTGTCTCGAGCCGGGCAGGCAACAGGGTCTCTGATTTCCTACAGCCGGATATGGGTCGTGGACAACATGGATAAGGCCATAGAGATTGCCGACGATTTCGGCTCGGAGCACCTCGAGATTCAGTGCGGCGACGAGAGCCGCCGTATCGCCGAGAGGATAACCAACGCCGGGGCGATTTTCATCGGGCCCTACACGCCCGTGGCGGTTGGCGACTACTGGGCGGGCCCGAGCCACACGCTGCCGACCGGCGCGCGGGCCAGGTTCTCCAGCGCGCTGACAAGCAACGACTTCTTGAAATCGACAAGCATCATCGAGTACGACAGGGACAGGCTGGACGCCGGCGCGGCCGACATTATCCGGCTGGCCGAGGTCGAGGGGCTGGACGCCCACGCCAGAAGCGTGCAGATACGACAGCAGCACTGAACCGACCCACCCGGGCGCATTTAGACATCCCAGTCGAGCTTTTCCTGACACTTCCAGTAGAACCTGCCCAGGAGGTGGCCGGTCACCATGGCCGTGTAGAACAAGACGAGCTTGGCGATGTGCCAAAGGCTCCAGCCGAGGCTGTCGTACAGTCCATGTAGAAAAGCCGTGAACTCATCCGGCACGAAATGGAGCAGGGCGATGACCAGCCAGCTCGGCGCCCCGAGAAACAGCACCAGAGCGAAGTAATACAAGAAGCTGCTCCGCACCGAGCCGACAAGCAGGACCGGATTGAGGGCGCGGAACGAATCGAACATCGCGATGCCCAAAAGGGCCATCGGGAAAAAGAACAGCGAGGATGTGTACAGTAGCCAGAAGATCGCATCAACGCTCTGGGTCCGGCGCACGTACAGAACGCAAGGCGCCGTGAAGAGCAGCACGCAGATGAAGGTCCTTAGCAACTGCCAGAACAACTCGGCCAGACCGGGGGTGTTGCTTACCGTCTCGGGCGCCCGGATTCCGCCGTCCGCGCTGTCTTTGATGCACTCAAACCAGTACCACAACACGTAGAGTGTCAGCAGCACTTCAAGCGTCAGGCGCACAATCCAGAAAATCATTAGAAACACGAACATGGGC
>CP070678.1:686463-721744 GCA_020352515.1 Phycisphaerales bacterium
ATAGTCCAGTATGGTCGGCAGGATGTCCAACTGGCTCACCAGAGCATCGACCACCTTTGTCCCCGCCTGCATCCGCGGAATCGAGACCACCAGCGGGATATGTATCAGCTCATCATAGACCCCGTGATGGCTGGTATGCCCATGCTCGTAGAACAGGTCTCCGTGGTCTCCCAGGATGATTATGATCGAGTTGTCCCAAAGGCGGGCCTCGCTCAGACACTCGAGCATCTCCCCCAGGTCCTCGTCGGTCTGCCGGACCTCACCATCGTACAAGGCTATGATATGCTCTATATCCTCTTGCTTTGGCGGATTGCTGAAAAGCGGCTCCCGGGCGATCTCGGTGCCGTCGATCGGCCCCTTATACCCGGGGTCATACATCTGTTTGTACGGGGCAGGGGGAAGATAGTCCCAGTGATTGTCGTAGTAGTGAACGAACAGGAAGAAGGGCTGGTGCTTGTTCTTGCGAAGCCAGCGGATCGCTGCATCGTTTATGAGGTCGTTCGTCCGCTTTTTGTTTATATCGGGTGTCTCTTCGTCTTCGAAAGCCAGGCTCTCGAGCATCATTGGGACACTGTAATCATCGTACAGGTCGAAGCCCTGGCCAAAACCGTACTTGCGGTTGAGCCTGGGGCCGCAGCAGAACCCGGCGCAATAATAACCGTTCTTCTTGAGAATCTCCGCCATGGTTTCGTGCTTGTCGTGGAGTTTCTTGTCTATATGCGTTGCCCCGTGGGTGCTTGGATAGAGCGAGGTGAATATTGATCCGTAGGCCGGCATCATCCAACCCGATACGGCAAAGGCGTTTCGGAACAGAATCCTCTCATTGGCGGCCTTGTCCAGGTTTGGTGTCGTCCGGCGTTCGTAACCGAAGCAGCTTACGTGGTCGGCGCGGAGCGTGCTGATTGTAATCAGAATCACGTTTGTCGCCCTGTCGGCCTCTTGGGCAGGGTGCGCATCTGTGCCGACGCCGCCGCAGGCGCCCCTCCAGCCGATGCATACTATCATAATCAATGGCGCAATGGTAAGGTGCTTCAACTCTTCAAGACGCATTTGAGGAACCTACTTTTCTCCCCTGATAGTTTTCAGTTTAGCAAGCATTCTCTTCGCCTGCTGCGCAGCCTTCGTAGCGGGAAACTTCTCGACAAGCTGGCTCAGCGAATCATAGGCCCCGGCGTAATCCTGGCTTGCCAGTTGATCCGTTGCATGGGAGAGCATAATGGGAGCAACCATCGGGTCATTGCCGTATCTCTTCAAGAGCTCGTACTCCAGAGCAGCGACACTCGCGGTGGAATCACGTTTGCGACGCAGCGCCCACCACTTGATATACAGAAGCTTGGGTTCGTATATCTTGCATCGTTTGTCTTTCAGAGCCTCGTCGATATCCTTCAATATTACGTCCGTGTCGTTGTTCCTGGAAAGTGAGTAGAAGTACAGCCACATTGCCTTTCCGGCGTCTTTATGATCGGGAGAATCCTCGTATATTTTCCTCGCCTCGCCGGCCGCAAGGCCGTAGTTGTCCGAGTCCAGCCACAGTTGCACCATGTCAAACTCGAGCGGCACGACCAGGTCGGCCTTCTTATTCACGGCCTCTGTGATAGCCCTCTTGAGGCAATCGGCCGCCGTGTGAGGAAGTCCCGTCCCGCATTTGCCTGACGCCGACCTGTAGAAGTCCAGCTCCGAAAACGCGCTGCCGCGCAGCTCGGAGGCCTTCTTAGCGACCATCATCGCTTGAAACGGCAGCCCGTAGTGCAGCAGCGCCGAATCGGAAAATATATCCAGTTGGTCCGGTCTTCTCATCCAGAGCGGCAGGACGTCGATATTGATCGGCCGTTCCCCGATTGCGTGCAGAAGCGGCAGGACAAGGACATAGTCGTACGTGCCCTTGAACGCCGGCTCGGCTATGGCAAGGGCCTGACCGGCCTTGGCGATCTCACCGGTGAATAGTCTCAGTTTCAGGTCGTAGTACTGCACAAAGAACGTCCTCTCCTCGTCGGAAAGATCGATTCCTTTTACCGGTTTGGAAAAAAGCGCGACCGACGTGTCATAAAATCGCTTGGCAGGGGCAACGGAAAGCACCGATTTCTTCACAGGTTGTTTCCTATTTGGGAACATGTTTTTGCCGATGGACACCATTCGCTGGTTGGTTGCCTGCCTGAGCTGCTGCACCATTTGCCTGGTTAGGAATTCCGCGGCCTTCATCTTTGAAAGCAGGGCGGTAAATGCGGCGTTTTGCCTGTGCTTTTGGGTCAGGCGCGCAAATATCTTGTCGCCTATTGATTTTGCTTCGGCGTCGTCCCGCGCTTTGCAGGCTTTCAGAAACGCCGCGACCTCTTCGCTGACGCCGGGCTTTGCCTCGTTCGCGTTGGCCCGGGCCAAACGAGTCGCGACCAGGACGCCCAGAAACAGGGACAACAGAACGAGCGACACCCTGCACGGCAACAGGCTCCCGTCGCGGCTATTTCTTCTCGTTCTCATTAGTGGGAACCTCCCTTCTAAGAGTCTCTATACTCTGGTTTACGGATAATAATAGTGTCGATATGTGCGACTTTTCTGCGTGTTCTCTCAGACTGCTGAGCATCCTGAGCGCCTTGCCGTAGTCGGCCTTTTCTGCGGCCAGGATGGCGAATTGTATCTTTGAATATTCCTGGAGTGTGTCCACCACAGCCTGAGCAGGGCCCTGTCCGTTCCTGGCCGAAACATTTGCGGATGCTATCTGCTCGAGTATTTGTGCCGCCCCAGCCTTTTCGCCGAGCGTTTCAAGAAGCCAGGCGTAGTGGTACCCGAGCAAGATTCCCCCGTAAGTGCCCTTGTGCTCTTCACAAAGATTGCCGAGCTTGTCGGACAGTTTTCTTAAAGTAGCCTCGTTGTCTGGGTCCTTCAGGGAGGCTACCACCTCGGCGGGCGCTACATAACTGCCGTTTCTAAATTCGGGGCTGCCGGGCTTGCCCCTTAGTAACTGCACACATTCTGCTTCATACTCTATAACGGGCGTTCGATAGTAGTCCTGATGGCGGCTTATCAGCTCTTTTGCTTGCTCAAGATACTTGTCGGTCTGTCCCTGCCGCAGGTAGAGCTGCGATATCCTGTCGCGGACCAATGCCGGCAGGTTCGAGGTCTCTTGGCCCTCGATCTGCGGTATAGCCTTTAGAAGCGCGGTGTACCGGGCGATGCTCGGGCCGTAGTCCTGCTGCAACTCGTATATCTCGCCCATGCCGAAAAGGCCCGCGCACATGAGCCTTGCATACGGCGATTTGTCATCGGCGTCGGACAGGTGTTTGCTGCAGAGCTTTACCATCTTACCGAAGGCATCGAGGGCCGCCTCATTGTCCCCTTGCATTCTGGATATCTGGCCGGCCATGTTCAGGCTGCACACGCTTATAACCTCGGTGCACTTCGGATCGTCTGTCAGCTTCAGGAACGCGCCCTTAGCCTCCTTCAGCAGGTTGCACCTAAAATATATCACCCCTATTCTGTATTTTATGCGCGAAACCAGATAGTCGTCGTTGCAGTCTGCCATCGCCGCCTCGAGACTCTCAACCACCGCGCCGGCCTGCGCGATCTCGACGGTCGCATCACGACCGTAGGTGGCCTTAAGCACGCGCGCCGCCGTGTCCGTATCGGCCGGGCAAACGCTGCACGCCATCAATGCCAGAGCAACCCACACAACAGCCCAAAACATGCTATTCCAGTTTTCTTTCTTTTGGATATCCATCTCTTGTCCTCAACGAATCAAACGTCTGAACCTGAATACTTGTCTGCACATCGCCACGGGCCGCCTCCTGCGCTGGCGCGGCCGAGGAGGAAATTTGCAGCCACAGGAAACCCATCGACCCGGCGCTCTCGGTCAGCACGGCCTCCCACGAATTCTCCCAGCAGCCGCCACGACTCGGCAAAGTGTACACCCCGGATTCGAACTGGCTGAGGCTGTACGAGTACTCCCAGCGCCAGCCGTTGAGTATCGTCAGCGGCAGGCTTTGTTCGTGGAAGCACGCGGTGTGTTCGGCCAGAAGCCTGGCGGCCTCCTCGGGGCACGAGTTGTTCTTCTCGTGTTCGACACTTGCAGGCAGCACGCACGTGTACGAACAATCTTCCTTCGGCTGGCACGACCTGTTAATCGTGGGGCCGATCTTGCCGGCGGGCACCCAAACGCTGATATTCTCGAGCTGGACCGGCTCCAGAATGAACGTTTCCAGAGGCGGTAGCTCCGGTGAATTCGAAGCGGCCGGCTTCTCACTGGCCGCGGCAATCGCCAGGCAGATCAGCACTGGAATTGAAAAGGTCATCGCGAGTTTACGCATTTGTATCCTTGCCTCCTTTCTAATGGGTGGAGAATGCGCCCCGCTTCTTTGCCCTCGTCATGCATGCGTGGTTGACAAGAAGCGTCAGCGGAAGCAGGGCAGCCGTGAACAGCAACAATGCCAGTAGATTTACATGAACCTCACGGGCCGATGCGCCCATGAGCAGACACTTCCTCATTGCCTCGAGCGAGTGCGTCAGCGGCAGACAGAGCGCTATCACCCGCAGCCAGCCCGGCAAAACTGCGATCGGAAACATGGTGCCGGCCAGAAGGCTCGACGCGCTCGAAAAGATCCAGTTGATCGGATCGCCGCGCTTTACGAGCACCAGGATGCTGCAGGATATTATGCCGAGCATCAGAAATATCGGTATGGTCAGGGCAAGTGTGAGTAGTGCGCCCGCCCAGTTGGCCGCGGGCAGCCTGAAGCCGAAAATGATCATCCCGATAATGAAATAGGATATCACCCGAATGGTCTCGAAGACAAAGGGCCACAGGGATGCGTAAAGCAGCAGCCAGTTATACCCCACGGGCGCGGCACACATTGCCTCCAGCGTTCCCTGATTCATAATCTGTCGCATGTCGTTTGTAATGGTAATCAGGCCTGCCTTCAGGTAGCTCGTCACCGCCAGGCCCACCAGAGCGAATGAGAAGTAATCCGACCCGTATTCTCTCAGCAGGGGAGAGCTGTTGGCGCCGCCGAGCATCTTGCCGATGAAGTATATTATTGCGACGCTGAAAAAGACCTGCGAGAATTGAAACATGAACTGCATCTTGTAGCTCACGGCGATCCGCATATCCTTGCTGACAAACGCGGCGGCGTTCGCCAATCCACCGGCCAGCCTCTGCGGCGCCGTTGCCCTGATGCGTATTTGTTCGACGTTGCTCATACCTGCCTACTGTTTTGACTTTCCTGCTTCCATTCCTGCCGGGTCCACAGCATCCTCGACCCGCACGGGGGCGGAAGTCAGAACGTCCGCGGCCGACGTCGGCCCTGACCCGCTGACTACGCGTTGTCGGCAAGAACGCTGTTCTTCGGCCGCTTCAATCCGTCTCCTGCATCTCTTTTTCCAAGATAGCCGCCTCTGTGATCGTAGCTGTCTTTCAACTCCTCGGCCGGACCAAAGAACTTCACGTTGCCTTCTTCGATGACAACAACCTTGTCACAAATCTCGTATATCTCCTCGAGACGGTGCGTGCTCCAGACACCGGAACAATCCGCCCGCCCGGAAACGTATTCTCTTACCATGTCCTTGACGTATGCGGTGGAAGGGCCGTCCAGACTGTTGGTGACCTCGTCGAGCAATATGACACTCGGCTGGTGAACCAGAGCCCTTATCAGCGCAAACTTCTTGCGAGTGCCGGTCGAGTAGTCGCGAAACAGCTCGTTCGCCTTCTTCTCCAGACCGAACATTTCCAGGAAATCCGAGATTCCTCGCCCCGCCCGAGATCTCGGGACACCGTACAGCCGCGAAAAGAACTCGAGGTTTTGCCTGCCCGTAAGGCGCCAGAAGAAACTGCGGTCGTCGCTGGAGACGTATCCCACCTGCTTTCTCAGATAATGCGACCTGCCTGTCATTTTGCGTCCGCAAAGCGTTACCTCCCCGCCGTCCGGCTCCAGCAGGTGGGCAAGTATGCGAAGCAGCGTCGTCTTGCCGGCGCCGTTCGGCCCGACGACACCCAGTATCTTCCCGGATTCCAGTGTGAAGCTGACTCTATTAAGCGCGTGTATCCTTCGCCCGCGCGCAAAGGGGCTCAAAAACTGCTTGTGAAGCGGTCTCTCAATGAAAAAGTATTTCTCTATGTCCTTGGCTTGTAGTGTCGCCGGTCGCATCCTGAGTTCCTACGGGACCATCTTCTTGATTCTGTCCAGGTAAGACCTGGCCCGCGGCGCGTATTGGCTTTTGGGGTGCCCCTGGACTATGATGTTGAACGACTCCTTGGCATCCTGAAACTCTCCCTGGAGCATGTAGCAGTATCCCATAAAGAAATTGGCGTCAACGGCCTGTTTTGCTTCCGGATACTCGATCAACAGCGTGAAGAAGGTGTCTATGGCCGAGTCGATGTCTCCCGTGTGTATATGGGCCTGTCCCTTGAGCATAATCGCCTTGATCACCAGCACGGCGTGACTGGTTTTGTTTTCCTTTATGAACGAGTCGATTTCCCCGATGACGGTTTCGTATTGGCCGTCGTTCATCAAGCATTCGAACAGCCTCATCTGATATAGTTTTTGCTGCCGGTTGGACCCGCATTTCCGGATAATCTCGCGGTAGACCTCCGCGGCCTTGGCCGGTTTGTTGTCGGCCAGGTGCTGTTTCGCGACCGCCTCGATGTCACTGAAAAGATATGCCGTTAATTCCGCGTTGCTTTTGCAGTACTTTGCGAGTTCCTGTGCCCATTGTTCGTTGCCCTCAAGAGCCTTCGCCAGGATGGTGAGGCAGTAGTAGGTGTGTCGTCCGCCGTAGTCGGTCTCCGCGAACAGACCGTCCAGAAAGAGCCTGAATGCGTCCCAGTTCTTGGCCGCTTGAAACTTTCTTGTGGTTTGGTAAACGCTGTGCGTCAGAGCCGTGGTTTTGCCCGCAAGTCTTTTGACGGTGGCCACATAATCCTCGTTCGATACGTTCTTAAACAGCCAATCCAGGGCGTTGGGGACGTGCTTCGACTGGCAGAAAGCTTCCGACGCCGCCTTCTTGTAAAGGTCAATCACTTCCTGCTTCGGCGCGCCGGCGGCTTCCTTTGCCCCGGCCAGCAGAAAATAGACGTCGGAGGGAAGATGCTCGTCCCGCCAGTCGATATTGTGTCTTTGCCTTTCCCTCCAATCCTCGTATTCGGCAATTTTCTTTTCCAGAAAAACGGCTGCCTCTTTGGGCTCCAGACTGCCCGCCTTTGCCTCGGCCTCTTTAACCAGCTTGGCCGAGTAGCTCTCAGGCAAAAACGACCTGCCGCCCTCGTTGTAAAGCTTGCTGATTTCGGGCGGCTTCAATGCGTGGTTAAACACGGCCACGTCGTCGATTATGCCTTTGAAGTAACGACGCCTCGCCTCGATGTTCTCGCCGATGCAGACGTCACGCGTGTTAACCGACACCGTCCCCATTGCATCCAGCGCCCTCTCAAGCACCCCGTCAACGTACAGGTACGCTTTGGATCCGTCGTAGATCCCCACCAAGTGGTGCCATTTCCCGTCGTTCACATCCACAACACTCTCGACGCCAAGGTTGCTGTGCCTGCCTTTGTTGTTCGAAGTGACCCCGGTCATGTGGAAGGCGACAGTACCTTTTTGGGCCTCCCTTGAGAGCCTCCATGAGCTGTCGCCCTTGGCAATGATGGTTTGCCATCGCGTGTCGAACACCGTCACCTTTATCCAGGCGGCCACCGTAATCTCACCCGTGATGTTGAACTTCGACCTGTTGTCGATCGATATGTAGTCATCTCCGCTGAATTTCAATGCGCCGCCCTTGCCCGCGGGCCCGGACACCCATTCGGGTGAGCCGTGCACGGTGCCGTACGCGTTGCCGCAACTGTCATTGGCGCTGCCCCACTCGAACTGCCACAGCGCCACAAGCTCCGCATTCAACGGGTTTGCTGTTAGGACCGCCGTCAGAACCGTCACCAGCACAATCAAGTTTTTTGATTCGCTCTTCATAGTTCACCTGTCCTTGTCATAATACGTAACATTCTTGGTTTTGAGGCCTCTTCGGTGCGCCCGTATACTGCCCGGCGGCGCGGCCCGGAAGGCGGCCCGTTTATATTTGAGTCTTTCCCTTCATCATCCTTTCGATCTTTCGCAGGCAAAGCTTCGCTTTCAATACGTAAGGGCTATCAGGAAACTTGTTAAGGACCAGCTCCAGTGTAGCCTTGGCCTCATCGAGCTTCTCTAACTGCATCCGGCAGTACCCGAGGAAGAAATTGACGGGCGCCGTTTCTCTGGCCTTGGAATTCTCGGCTGCAAGAGCGGCGAGTGTCTTATACGCCTGCTCCACTTGTCCGGCTTGCAGATAGACCTGTGCCTTCAGCACGAACGCCTCGATAACGGTCGGATCGCCTGTGTTTTCGTAGCTGGCTATAAAAGCGTCAAGCTCGCTAATGGCCTGGACGCTCAGTCCGCTCCAAAGCATACACTCACATACCTTCAATTCATACGCCATTTTGTTGTGTTTATCCGCTTGCAGCTTCGCGATGTCACGATATGATTCCGCCGCCTCCAGGAACTTGTCTTGCCTGATGTCGGCCTCGGCCAGGTTCTCGGTCACCTGGACATAGTAGGGTCTCAATTTCGGCTTCCTGCGGCAGTATTGCATGAAGTTATCCGTCCATGGCACATTTGGCTCCATGCCTCTTGCCGTGGCGGCCGCCGCCGAGTTGACATCCTCGGCCCGGCCCAGCACGTTGTCAAGCAACATCTCGAATGCGGGCCAGTCGCCTTTCGAGACGAAGTCACGGGAAATGCCGTACATGTATTGATCGGGCGGACCGCTGTTGGCTACGCCGCTCTTGACGGCTTCGGCATAATCGCCCTGCGATGTGTCGTCCCACAGCCGCACCAGCGTGTTGACAGACCCCGGCCTGAGCAGAGAAAGCGACACGGATTTCTTAAGCGCCTCGACAATAGCATCTGCCGGTGCGCCGCTGCGTTCTTTTGCCGTCGCCAGCATTAAATACAGTTTCGAGACCATAAGCCCGTGCCGAATCCCGGCCTTGTCCGGATTCTCCGCTCTCCACCGTTCGTATTCCGCAATCCTCTTCTCGATGAGCTTGACTGCTTGCTTAGGCTGCTGTGCGTTGAGAAGCGCCAAGGCGTCCTTGACCGCGGAAATCAGCGGCGAAAGCGACGGGGCTATAAATGCCGCACAGCCTTCGCTGTGCAACTTTCTGACCTCATCGGCCGTCAGCGCGTTGTTGAAAACCGCTACCTCATCGATCACGCCGTAGAAAAGGCGTCCGCGTCGCTCGATGTTCTCCCCGATCAGAACATTGTGTGTGTTCCTCGAAATGCCCCCGGAACCCACCAGGGCGCTGTCAAGCATACCGTTGATATAAAGGCACAACCTCTGCCCGTCGTAGACGCCCACAAGATGATGCCATTGCCCGTCGTTGACGTTGGTCATTCCGTCCACACCGGAGTGGGCTCTAGCCTCTTCATCCGCCAGAGTGATACCACTGAGATGAAAGGCGATCGTGTCCAGTTGGGCCATTCTTTGCAGCCTCCACGCGCTGTCTCCCTTGGAAATAATCGCCTGCCAATCCTTGTCGAAGCCGTACACCTGTATCCACGCCGAGATGGTTATCTGGTCGTTAATGTCGAAAACCTGGTTAGCTCCGCAGTCGATGTAATCCTCTGCCCCGTCGAAATACAGCGCCGCTCCGGTACGTCCCTCCACCCAGTTTGGCTCTCCCACGCAGTTGCCGTCGTTGCATCCGTACCTGTCCGTCACAATATTGCCGCGGCCGTCGTCAAAATCCCAGTACGCAACGAGCTCTGCCCGTAGTACGCCTGCTGCTGATGCTGTCACCAACGCCACAGCCAAAACCGTCGATTTGCTTGGTCTTGCCTTCATTCTAACTTGCCCCTGCCATCAGATGTGAATAATTACTTGCTTCTCCCGACACTCCGTAACAGCACCGGGATACAGTCGCCGCGGTGCGCTTCGAAGACTCGGTCTATCCGTACAATCGTCAATGCCTTCAAACTCGATTTCCCTGCCGTACCGGCCTTTAACCCATTGGGGTCTGCCTTTAAGCACCCCGTGGTCGTCGCCATACCTGTCCGTCACCACGGCCCCGTCACCGTCCTCGAAATCCCGGCATGCAACAAGTTCTGCACGAACCGCGGCGCCCGCGGACGATACGGCGAGCGAGGCCAACACAAGTCTCAAATTGAAAAACGTGTTTGTCATCTTACTGGCTTTCGAATTCCTGCTGCCTCCGGCTTCCAATGCTACCGGTTTTCCATTTCTGCAATTCTGCTGTGGAACAGATTCGCCTTGCTGCTAAACACGCTGTCCGGGTAGTCTTTTTTCAAGATTTCAAATGCCTCCTTTGCTGCTTCCAAGTTTCCCTGCAGCATGTTGCAGTAGCCGATGAAGAAGACTGCCTCAGGCACCTTCTTCGCTTCGGGATAATTGACCGTCAGGTCCAGGAACACTTCCGAGGCACGCTCGGTGTCATTGCTCTGCAAATACGCCCGCCCCTTCAATATGATTGCCTCCATGACCATCTTTATGTCTGTTGCCTTGTACTTCCCTATGAATTTGTCCAGACTCGATATGGCGCCGGCATAGTCACCGCCCTGAAACATGCACTTGCCCAGCTTGAAATCGTAAGCCATTCTCCGCTCGGGCGGGCAAAGAGCGATTATTTCTCGGTATGCCTCCGCGGCCTTGAAGAACTCATTAAGCTTTACGTAGTCCTCGGCCAGCCGCTCGTATTCTTGCATGATGTAAGGCGCCAATTCCGCCTTCGTTAGACAGTACCGCCGGAAGCTGTGAGCCCAGACGCCGTTTTGGTTCAGCCCCTTCGTTATCGCTCTTGCCCATGCGGCTGCGTCGTCAATTCGGGGCAGCGTTGCGTCCAGAAACAACTTGAAGGTCGGCCAGTTCCCGTTTGATTCGAATTCCCTGGCCACGCTGTGCAGGTAAGCGCCCGAGTCGATGCTGTTGCTTGTTGCGGCGGCGGCGGCATCAGCATAATCTTGGACCGATCTGTGCTTGTAAAGCCAGAGCAGGGCCGAAACGCTGTACTCGCTCTCCATGGAGGTCACTGCTGACAGTCTGTAAGCATCCGCGACGTCGTCCGAGGCCGCCCCCGACGCCTCCAGGCCGATGGCCAGATGAAAGTACAGCCTGCCGGTTACAAGTCTGTAATACGTCTCCGGACAATTGGGGTCCGACTCGACGACCTGCCTGCATTCAGCGATCTTTCTCCTGATCAGCTCGATTGTCGCTTCGGGCTTTTGCTTTTTGAGGGCTTGCTCGACCTCGGCCTCCGCTCTTCGAAGACGCCCGACCGATTCGGACAAAAACGGCGCGCCGCTCGATGTGTAGAGCAGCCCGATCTCCGCCGCGTTAAGGGCATGATCGAAAATGATTACGTCGTCTATGGCCCCGTGCCACATGCGTCCCGACCGCTGCTGGTTCGCTCCGATACAAACGTCGTACGTGTTGCCGGAAATCGGCCTTGCCCTGCTGACTGAATTGTCCAGAACGCCGTCCACATACAGAGCCGCGTCCGTACCCTCGTATACGCCTGCGATGTGATGCCACTTGCCGTCGTTTACATTTATGTTGCCTCTGACAAACCACAAGGTGGCGTCGCCGTTGCCCGCAAATTCGACTGCATTGCTGTTGCCGTTGCGAGCCAGCCTCCAGCTCGTGTCACCCTTGGTGACGATTGCATGATAGTCCTTCACGAACGAGCGGACCTTTATCCACGCGGCGACAGTGATGGATTTTCCGATGTCCGCCCACGTTTCGGCTTCGCCTCTTTTCTTGCCGCCGCCACAGTTCACGAAGTCTCCGGCGCCGTCGAAGAAGAGGGCCCCGCCGAACCGGCCGTCAACCCACTCGGGTGAGCTGTTGAATTTGCCGTCGTGCCCGCCGCACCTGTCCCTGACGATGTTCCCCTTCATCTCGTCCATGTCCCAGTATGCCACTACGTCGGCCCTGAGAGCGCCCGTGCAGGGTGCCATGAGCAGCAGCGCCGCCGTTATCATCAGATTCTCAATTCTGCTTTCCATTTTACTTCTTTAGCTGTAAGCCCCGTACCCACTCTTTCCGTCAGGCCGTTATCGCAACGCGCACTAATTCGCCTTCTTCGCCATACGTCGCTTGCATAGCCGTGCCTTGCTTGCGTAGGTGTTGTCGGGATAATCCTTGATTACAAGGTCGAAGGCTTCGCCCGCTTCTTCGAAATTGCCCTGCAGCATGCTGCAGTAGCCCATAAAGAAGTTTGCCTCCGGTGTCTTTTTCGCCTCCGGATAATCAATCATCAAGTCCAGGAAGATATCCGACGCCTTATCCGTTTCATTCAACTGCAAATACGTTCGGCCTTTGAGGAGAATTGCCTGCATGACCATGGATCTGTCTACGGCCCTGTACTTCTTTACGAAGCTCTCGATCTCCGAAATGGCCTTTGCCGACTTCCCGCTTTCAAACACGCACTCACAAACTCTGAAAGCGTAGCCGATCTTCTGATTATCTTCGCACCGCCCGGAAATGTCACGGTATATCTCGGCGGCCTTCAGCAGCTCGCCCTCTGTTACGGCTTGCTCGGCCAGCTTCACGGACTCTCCCGCAACATATTGCCGGAGTTCCGGCTTTTCCCGGCAATACCGCGCAAAGCTATTTGCCCAGACGCCGTCTTGCTTGAGGTTGGACGCGACGAGGCGGGCGCAGCCTGCGCTGTCTTCAACCTCTGAAAAGACCGTGTCCAGAAACAGCCGAAAGGCCGGCCAGTCCCCCTCAACTTCAAAATCGGCCACAGCCGGGCCGATCGTTGCCCAGGCGCCGACCGTGTTGCGCACGCCTTGTCTTATGACATCCGAATAGTCGTCAGCCGGAACATTTTTGAACAGCCAGAGGAGGGCTGCGCCGTAGTGCGGTGATTTCGGCGTTTCTAACGCCGACTTTTTGTACGTCGCCGCGGTAACTGCCGGGGCCGCCCCCGATGCCTCCCTCGCTTTCGCCAGCGCGAAATACAGTCTGGATAGAACGATCCTGTACGGATCCTCGATAGGCTCGCCCCTCTTCTGCGTGAGACGTTCGGCTTCGGCGACCTTCTCTTCGATAAGAACCGCCGCTTGCTTGACCGCCGGTTCCTTGGGAGCGTTCTGTGAATCTTGAAGCAGCGCCCCGAGCGTGCGCAAATCCTCGGACAAGAACGACTCGCCGCCAAGCTCCTGAAGCTGTTTGAGCTGCTCCTCGCTCAGCGCGTGGTCGAATATGACCACCTCGTCTATAACGCCGTGCCACTGGCGTCCTCTTGGTTCGCCGTTCTCTCCGATGTACACATCGAAGTTGTTCGACTTTATCCGTTTTACGTTCGCCAGACCGCCGACCAGTACTGCGTCAACGTACATATATGCGTCAGACCCATCGTAAACGCCCGCCACGTGGTGCCATTTGCCGTCGTTTATGTCGGCGCCTCCGCCGACCCCCCAATTAATCCCGGTCAGCCCGGTGCCGTCAAACTGGACTCGGTTTGTGCTGGCCCCGCGGGCGAGTCGCCATGTGCTGTCGCCTTTTGCCACAATTGCCTGCCATTCTTTTGTGAACGCGTCGACCTTTATCCACGCCGCGACGGTTATTTCATCGACGATGTCGGCCCACGTATTTGGGTCTCCGTCTATCTTGCCCCCACCGCAGTCAACGTAGTCGTCGATACCGTCAAAGCTGAGAGCCCCTCCGAAATATCCCCCGACCCAGGCTGGGCCGCCCACGAGCTTGCCGGTGTGCCCGCCCACTTTGTCGACGGCCGCGGCGCCGTTTGCGTCGTCGAACTTCCAGTAGGCCACCAGCTTTGCCTGCACAGCACTTGCTCCACAGACGACGACCAACAGGACTGCCGTTACCACCAGTCCCCTAAATCCTCCTGTCATCGCTGCTCCTTGCTCCGTCCAGGAATATTCGGTCTTCCACGGTCGGTATCTTTGTGACCTCGGACCGGGCTTCTTCTTGGAGCGTCTGCCGCTTCTCAAAACCCCTACTAATTGATTATCCTGTCGATGCGTCGAATACATAGTGCCGCCTTGCTTGCGTAAGGGCTGTCGGGATAATTCTTGATAACGTGCTGGAACGTTTCTCTCGCTTCTTTGTATTTCTTCTGCATCATGCCGCAGTAGCCGACGAAGAAGTGTGCCTCCGGGGCCTTTTTGGCTTCCGGATAGTCTATCATTAGATCAAGCAGCACATCCGAAGCGCTATCGGTTTCACCCTGCTGCAAAAGGGCCCGTCCCTTCAGCAAAGTCGCCTGTATGACCATGGGCCTGTTCAGAATCTTGTATTTCTTTATGAAGCGCTCGGTCTCGGAAACGGTCTCTGCGCTCTGGCCGCTCGAGAACAGGCACTCGCATATCTTCAGTTCGTACCCCATCTTTTGATCGGGCGGGCACCGGCCGGCTATGTCACGGTATAGCTCGGCCGCCTTCGCAAACGAGCCTTGGGCTACGGCTTCCACCGCAAGCTTCTCACTGTCTTTGACGACGTACGGTTGAAGCGCTGCCTCGCCGCGACAGTATTGTCTGAATTTCTTGGACCATACGCCGTCTGCCTGCAGGTTCCCGGCTACCATTTCCGCAAAGGTGGTCGCATCGTCAGCGTGTGGAATGGTCGCATCCAGAAACAGCTTGAATGCGTCCCAGTGGCCCGCTATCTCGAAACTGGCAACGATTCTCCCGATATTGCCTGATGAGCCCAATGCCGGCTGCATGCCTCGCCTCACAACATCCATATAATCAGCCGCCGGCATGTTTTGAAACAGCCACACCAGCGCAGGAACATAATTCGGCGCCTTACACGATTGAAGGGCCGACTCCCGGTAGGCAGACAGAACCTGCGCGCGGGGCGTCCCCGACGCCTCCCGCGCTTTTGCCAGAGCAAACTGCAGGCGCGCCGACAGGATGGCAGTGGTGTCTCCCACCTTGGCAGGACTCTTGCCTTGGAGCCGTTTGTACTCCGCGATCTTCTGCGCGATAAAGCCCACCGCATCTTTGGGCTTCTTTTCAGCGAGCGCCTTTTCAGCCTCCTGAACCAGGCCGCCGAACATCCTCAGCTCCTCCGACAGAAACGACTCCCCGCCAAGCTTGCAGAGCTGCTCCAATTCGTCACGGCTCAGCGCATGGTTGAAGATGACAACCTCGTCGATGACTCCGTTCCACTGACGGCCTCTCTTCTCCAGGTTCTCCCCGATGCAGACATCGAAATTGTCGGATGCTATCCGTCTTGAATTCGGCTGCAAACCGTCGAGCTTGCCGTCAACGTACAAAAATGCCGTTGACCCGTTGTAGATTCCCGCCACGTGGTGCCACTTTCCGTCGTTTACGTTCACGTTGCCCCTAACCGACCAGAGTGTGTCGAGCCAGTTCGCCGCGAACTCGACGCTGTTCTTCTTGCCGTTTCGGGCCAATCTCCATGACCTGTCGCCTTTTGATATAATTGTCTGCCACTCCTTTGTGAATGTGTTGACCTTGATCCATGCCGCAATCGTAATCGGCCCGCTGATGTCGGCCCACGTGTTCGGGTCCCCTTTCTCCTTGCCGCCCCCGCAGTCAACGTGGTCGTCAGTCCCGTCAAACTCGAGCGCGCCTCCCAGGTGGCCCTTGACCCAAGCTGCCCCTCCGGACAGCTCACCGTTTCTGCCGGCCACGCTTTCGATCGCTTTGGTCCCTCGGGCGTCATCGAGCTTCCAGTACGCCACCAGGTCGGCCTTCATCACGTTTGCCCCCACGACGGTCGCCAAAAGCGCTGCCGCTGTTACCATTCTCACAGACTTGCACCTCATTGTCCTTCCTTTCTCAAATAGAGCAGTACGACATCTCACAATGCTCCTTACCGCCGGCGACATCATTGTTTTGCCTGTAATCGCTTCTGGGGGCAGCCACCACAGCACGCACAACCTAACGCGCCATCTTGTCGATCCGCCTGATACACAGCTTCGCTTTACTTGCGTACATGCTTGTGGGGTAATCATTTATCACAAACTCGAGCGTCTCTCTTGCTTCATCGAGATTACCCTGCAGCATGCTGCAGTAGCCGATGAAAAAGTTCGCCTCGGGCGCCTTGCTCGTCTCGGGGTAGTCCACCATCAAATCCAGAAAAATGTCCGATGCGCGATTCATGTCGTTCATCTGGAGATAGGTTCGTCCCCTCAGCAGGATCGCCTGGATAATCATGGATCTGTTCTTGATCCTGTACTTCTCTATAAATGCTTCGATCTCCGGGATTGCCTTGTCGCAGCGTCCGCTTTGAAAGAGGTGCTCGCACAACTGCATTTCGTATGCCATCTTCTGATCGGCGGGGCACCGGCCGATGATGTCACGGTATATCTCGGCCGCCTTTAGGTAATCGCCCTCGGCTGCGGCGGTCTCAGCCAGTTCTATACCTTGTTTGACGAGGTAAGGTGAAAATTCGGCCCTGTCCCGGCAGTATTGTGCGAAGCTGTTGGCCCATACGCCGTTGGTTTCGAGACTCGCGGCTACGGCCTCGGCGCACGCAGAAGGGTCGTTCAGCTCAGAAACCGCGGCATCCAGAAACAGTCTGAATGCAGTCCAATTGTCCTTAGCCTCGAAACCATCCGTTATATGGCCGATGACCTTTTCTGTGTCTGAGGTATTGCGTATGCTCTCCTTTATGACCTTTGAATAGACGGTACCACGTGTATTCCCTAGCAGCCAGAGCAAAGTAGACACGTACTGCGGCGCCTTGGCCGATAATGATGCCGAGTCTGCGTAGGCCGTTGAAATCTCGCTTGTCGAAGCCTTTGACGCCTCCTTCGCCCTCGCCAGCATATAATGCAGCTTCGACACCATAATTCGGTGGGTCTCTGCAAAACCGTCGCGATTCCCGCCCGTCAACTGCTTGGCCTCAGCCAGCTTCTTCTCGATGATGGTGGCCGCTTCCTTGGGATTCTTCTCGGTTAGAGCCCCGTTGGCCTCGCGGACCATCTTCTTAAGTGCCTGCAGGTCTTTGGGAAGAAAGGAACTGCCGCCCAGCTCGCGTAGTTGCCTGAGTTCGTCCTGGCTCAAAGCGTGGGAGAAGATGACCACTTCGTCTATAAGACCTCTCCAGTAACGCCTGGGCGATTCGGCGTTTGTGCCGATGCGCACGTCCCAGCCGTCGGACATGATATTGGAGGCATTCTGCACCGAGCCTTCCAGCTTGCCGTCGATAAACAGGTGAGCTTCAGACCCATCGTAAATTCCCGCGACGTGGTGCCATTGGCCGTCGTTTACCGGTGCGGTTCCTCGAATCCTCCATAGTCTGCCGCCCCTATTGGCCCCGAACATCATGCTGTTCGTAGTCCGGTCCCGGGACAGTCTCCATGTGCCGTCGCCCTTGGTTATCACGGCTTGAAACGATCTCGAGAATTGTTCGACCTTTATCCATGCCGCCAGTGTAATTGCGCCTTCTATGTCGGCCCACGTCTTGGGGGCGCCCGTCTGCTTGCCGCCGCCACAGTCTATGTAGTCGTCGATACCATCGAACTCAAGTGCTCCCCCCAAATGCCCGTCAACCGCAACCGGGTTTCCAAAAAACCTGCCGCTGCGCCCGGCGACGCTGTCGACAGCCGTGTTGCCGCTTTGATCGTCAAAGTCCCAGTACGCCACCAGTTCCGCCTTTGTCACACTCGCGCCCGCGATGATGGCTAATATCGCTGCTGCAGTCACTATCCTCTCACGCTTCCGTTTCATAATTGTTCCTTTCTTAAATCGGGTGTAACTTTTTCCAACACTCCTCACAGCCGGTGACGTTATTGCTCTGCCTCTCATTTCTGCGGCCGGCAGCCACCGGTGCTCACACAACCTAATCGGCCATCTTGTCCATTCGCCTCAGACACAGCTTTGCTTTGCTTGCGTACGTGCTTTTAGGATAATCTTTTACCACAAACTCGAGCGCCTCTCTCGCTTCCTCGAAGTTCCCCTGGAGCATGCTGCAGTACCCGATAAAGAAGTTCGCCTGTGGCGCCTTCTTTGCCTCTGGGTAGTCCACCATCAAATCCAGAAAAATGTCCGCTGCGCGATTCGTGTCGTTCATCTGAAGATAGGTCCGGCCCTTCAGCAGGGTCGCCTGGATGACCTTGTCTCTGTTTGTGAGCCTGTACTTGTCTATGAATCCTTGAATCTCCGCAATTGCCTTCTCGCACTGCCCGCTGCGAAAGACGTACTCGCATACCTGCAGCTCGTATTGCGCCTTCTGGTCCGCATCGCACCGGGGCAAAAGCCCCCGGCATATCTCGGCAGCCTTCAGGAAATCCCCATTTCTGGCCGCCTGTTTGGCGAGTTTGTCTTGCTCTGCCACCAGGTATTGCGACAGTTCAGGCTTGTTTCGGCTGTAAGTTGCGAATTTGCCCGCCCACGAGCCCCTTCTCCTCAGACTCTCGCAAACAGTCCGGGCGCACAAAGTCACGTCATCAACCTCAGAGAATACGATGTCCAGAAATTCCTCGAATGCCGCCCAGTCGCCCTCAACTTCGAAGTCCCTGACGCTCGCACCGACGGCCAGCGATGCGTTTTCCGTGTTGCGTATGCTTTGCCTTACGATCTTTGCGAACTCACCGGTTCCCCTGTTGCGACGCAGCCACAAGGCCGAGAGAGCATAATTCGGCGACTTGACGGACAAGCATGCCGAACCGCTGTAGGCCGCGGAAACTTCATCTGCCGGGGCCTTCGATGACTCCTTCGCCTTTGCAAGCATAAAGTAGAGCTTGGAAAATACCATCTTTTGAGGATATCCCAGGGCCTCTATGTCCTCGCCCGCTGTCTTTTTGCACTCGCTGATCTTCTTTTCAATAAAGGCCGCCGAGTCGTTCGGCCTGCTCGCCTCGAAAGCCGTCTGGGCCTCTTCCAGCGCGGTCCCCAGGCTGCGCAGCACTTCCGACCGGAAGTAATCGCCGCTCAGCTCGTAGAGATTCCGAACCTCATTTTCGCTCAGCGCATGGTTGAACAGAACCACGTCGTCTATACACCCCCGCCAGCGGGATGCTGGTGCCGTTGCGAGCCCGCCGATAAAAACGTCTCTGCCGCTCTTTCTTATTTGCCGGGCGTTCGTCAGCGATAGCTCCAGCGCCCCGTCAACGTACAAAGAAGCTGTAGAGCCCTCATAGACTCCCACCAAATGGTGCCATCTGTTGTCGTTCAGCTTCGTTTTCCTTTTTGTCTGCACCCTCCAGCGAGCCGGCTGAATGTTGCCCGTGAATTGGACTCTACCCATTTTGCCCATGGAGTTCAGTCTCCACGTGTCGTTGCCCTTGCCCAGAATAATCTGGTTGGTTTCTTTGAAAGCGCCGACTTTTATCCACGCCCCCACCGTAATCGGACCTACAATATCGGCCCATGTGTCGGGGTCGCCTTCGTCTTTGCCTCCCCCGCAGTTCACGCGGTCGTCAATGCCGTCGAACCTGAGTGCCCCTCCGAAACACCCGTCCACCCAGACGGGATTGCCCCTCACCGTGCCGTTGTGACCGCCAACGCAGTCCACGGCCGTGGCCCCGTTTGAATCGTCAAGTTTCCAGTACGCCACCATTTCAGCCTTCACAACACGTGCCACCGCCGCAACGATCACAACCGTCGCCCACATCGCCAGTCTGTTGCCCCCCGTTTTCATCTTTAATCCTTTCCAAAATCAAGAATTGTACCCACGCTCGGGCCTTTACACTCCGGACGATTCTACTGCAGCACCCACGACTCCGGTTCCGCCGCGAGCGTCAGTTCCTCGTAAAACATGCCGCTTGATTGGCTCTCTTCTCCGTGCGTCGTACTACTCAAAGTCTTGCCGATCCTTGTCTATTCACGGCGCCTAATATATCTGGAATATAAGGCCGTCCAGCTCCTCGTCTACGTTCTTGTCAACCTCGCCCGTCAGGTACTCCCTGAGTGTCGGCACGAGATACGCCTGGCCGATTATGTCGTAGTTCTCAATCACCACTCCCATCCGCTGCCCATTCAAACATTTTTCGGGGAGCGCAACCGTATACACCGTCTCTTCTTTCAGGTCGTCTATCAACAGCGTGTTTGGATCCTTGCCCTTGGCCGCTCTGGTCAGGGTTACCCCTTCGATGACAGGCCCGCTGACTTGTCGCTTGAAAATGTTGCCGAAGGGGACAGTAAGCAAAGACCTCAGTGACTTGCCGTCCATTCTTACCATGATAATCCAATTGTTCTTAAAGGTGTTGAACAGATCGCGATATGTGACCGGGCCCGCAGGCGTCAAGTCCTTGAACTGGAAAGGTTCTTCGCATATTACCACGTCCACCTTAAACTGTCTTCTCAGCACCTTTCCCACCCATTGGTGCCAGCGCCATTGTTCGTGATTCTTCTTGATCGTCGTCAAAACCCGGTCCCAGCCCTTGTGCAGACGCCAGTTGCTGTCGAGTTTTTCAAGCATTCGCCACTTAATGCCGCTGCGGCCGGTATTCTCAAAAACGCCAATGTCGGCAGGCCTTATTGACTTCATCTGTGCATAGGCTCGCGATATGTCCGTCATCGCACGCAACGAAGTAGCGCTAAAGACCGCCGAATAGCGCTCCGGGAAAAGAGGATTCGGGTGAATCACAATAAACCCCGCGTCCGTGGCGTCGTAAAGCTTGTCCCAGGCCGCAACCTTGTTTTCGACGATCCTCAGAGGCAGACCCTCACAAACCTTCGACGACCAGCAGTCCGCCGCGGGTTTTCCAACGAAAACGACGTTATGGCTTTTGACAAGCTCGCTCGGGGCATTGACGTCCGAATAACAAGGCGCACCGTTCGCAAGCTCCCTGGCAGTTTTTTCACTTCTCTTGACAAACTCTTCGCCGCCCGCGGTGCCCCATAGGACCACGTAAGGGTCTGTAAAAACGTCCCCCACGGGGCCGTGAAGGCGGTCGCTTTTGACAAAAGCCCCGACCTCCTGATTGCCGGGCGCCTTGGTGAAGATGTCCTCTGTCACCCGGCCCAGACTCTGCCCGTTCTCGATGATCTCCACGGGCCGGTTCGAATCCAGCGGGGCGCCGGCCAGATCAAAACTGTAGGAGTCAATGTTGTCGGTTCTTACGAGAATTGTCTGGCCCCATACGCACGCGTCTATGGTTCCAGGCAGATTCTCGTCCCGGCGGCCTTTTATCGTAACCCAGTAAGCACGAGGATTTCCGAGCGATTCCATCGTGTACAGGACCCTGAGCGGATTTTTCTCGCGGACCGCATACGGAATCTTCGTCCCGCGAAGATGCTCGATTCTCTTCGTTTTGCTCCACTTGAAATGCTTGCAGTTGTAATACTCGAAACACTTGACCGCAAAGTCATAGTAGCCTACAAGATCCTCTTCGTTGTGTCCGCCTTTCACGAATATCATCGGCAGATTGAAAGAATTGCCCGCCAGATGGCGATAACTGTTGCCCAGTGACGCATTGCATTCGGCCCATTGATCCGGATGGTTCAAAGCCAGCGAGATTGCCTGGATCCCGTTGACGCACGGACCTTCAATGTAAACTTTATCCTTGTCGATCAGCACCTTCTGCTCGATTATCTTCAAAAACCTCTCGTACGTTTTCCACCTGCTCTGCTCGGGCGGGACCGTGTGCCACCAGATGTCGATTAGCCCGGAGCGGTTGACATAGTTGTCCTTCGCAGCCCATCTGCCCCTGTCGGCATGAAGATACATGGCTTGAGCTCGTGTCCGGTCCTTGCTTTCCGGCACAAATACCGCAAACTCCTCTATTTGAGCCCCGTCGAAGGGCTTGAACCTTATCTTGTTCAAGCCGACCACCAAATCGGGGCACTTTCCTGTGTCGTAATCCAGCTTGCTTTGAACCGCCTCCGCCAGTGACTGAAGTATTTTCCAAGACAGGACGGGCGAGCCGCTCACAAGTTCCATAACGCGTTCAAAGTGCGACACGGCTATGGAAGAGCGGATAAGCTGGGAATCCCGGTTTGCCTCAATCTGGTCTCTAATCTGCCGGCAGAACGCGAGAATATCCTTCTTCCAGTTCCCGACTACGATAGCGTGAGCTTCAACTTGCTTGGGCTGTCCGTCCAACGCCAGAGCTGCAAAGACGATTTTGAATAGGCCTTCCTTCTCAAGCACCGCCGGCACGTGCGTCTTGTTCGGCTCCGTGTGGCCTGTGGCCTTGCGTTGAGACTGCCAAAAGCCTTCCGAAAACCTGCTTATCTGCAGGTCGACGTTTGTCTCTGAATCCGGATTTACTGCTTCTTCCGGCAGTTTTACGGTCAGCGGTTCGCTCGCCCGGCAGCAATAGTCCTCTTTTAGCTTCGGTTCGCCCGTTGTATCCTCTGCCGTTGGCTTGATTTTGCTTTCAGGCTCAATTTCCCGGAGGCAGAAGCAGAACAGACTCCCCTCACGGGCCTTTTCTGCCACTATTTTCCAGGGCAGCAAATAGGGCCGTTCTACCGAGGAAACCGCTGAGTTTCCGAGCCCGATGTCTGGCGCCCCGGCCAGTAGAACAACCGTCAGCAACGCCCCAACCCTGACTTTTTTTCCCATGTTTCCTTCTTCCGGGTGTTCCCGGCGGTCGGCCGGGACGGTTTGGGCGGGCCAAGTGCTCCGCATGACCGCCCGATTTATATGGCTAACTAACCAGAAAGACGCGTCTGTCAAGGGAGGAATCGTGCACTCAGTGCCGCTTTCTTGCTAAAAAAACGGCCCTGAGAGGCCTCGCCTCTTTGTCACCATGATACTTAACTCCAGTCCAGCAAAGAACTTAGCTGCCGCGAACAAGAAATTTCCGCAACGAGAAAATATAATGTCTTTGCTGAGTATTTTCTGTTGACTCAAGAGTGGCTCCCGAGTAAATTATTATTTAGATATCTTAGAATATCGAAGCGTTTTACTCACTGAGTAAAGCGGAACTGCTCTGGGGAATGTTGATGATGATTTTTGCACTTTTGCGGGTGTGCTGATGCCGAAGACAGAGAAAAGCAAGGAAAAACGTCTCGGGGCAGGAAAAGGGCAGGTCCAGGAAAGGGTCAATGTCGTCGCCAAGATATTCGACGAGTACGGCGACCTCATCCGCGCCATAATACGCCTGAATCTCAGCGATCAGAAGAATGCCGACGATATTTTCCAGGATTCATTCCTTTCTCTGCTGCATAAACCCGTTCCCGAGGGAACCGAGAATATACAGGCTTACCTGTACCGTGCGATTACAAACGACATTATCGATGCCGCCCGGCGGACGAAAAGTTATAAATCGAGGGTCTGCAAGTACGCTGAATGCCGCAAGTACAGAGTAATCTGCGAGGACCCGCAGAACGTTGTTGTGCAGGCGGAGGAGAGACGCGAAATGCTTCGCCTGATCGAGAGACAGTTGCCGCCTCGCGAAGCGGAAGCTGTTATCGAGCGTTTTGGACGAGGAACGAGTATCGATGATGCAGCAAGGAGAATGTCTGTCAACAAGCGAACACTCTCCCGCTATATTTGTACAGGACTAAAGAAGATTCGTGCATTGATTAAGCAAGAAGACGGTGACGCATAATGATAGCCCCTAATCCAGGCACAGGCTGTTTGAATGCTCGCTTGTATTACTACGATTTGCTGAGCGCGCAAACCTCACCGGGTATTCCTCGGTCGGTTGCCGAGCACGTTGAAGAATGCCAGTTCTGTCAGGAGGAGATGGCGCGTCTTGAGGCCGCTGTGGCCGGCGCAGGGGCACGGCTCGACTGCGACCTCAGTAACCGCAATTCCGCAATCACTGCTGTTCTCAAAATGCATTTTGCCTACGCAGACAAGTCGGTTACCTGCAACATTGTCAGGCCCTTTCTCCCGTCCATCGCCGTCGCCGACTTTGAGATTAGCATTCCCACCCCCATTACCGTTCACCTCGAGAACTGCAGGGCCTGCGGACAGGACCTTTTAACTCTCAAAAGCCTGGGCCTTTCCAGGAAGCAGTTATATCGCTTGGGGCGGCTTTTTGCCGAGAAGCCTTCGGAGGATATCGTCAGTTGCACCTACGCCCAGGCTGCGGTTCGTCAGGTTGGTTCGGTGTTCTTGAACGCTACCAGCGCGGAGGTCTTGAAGCACCTGTGCATCTGTCCCGACTGCAGGAAGATGGTTTATACCTCATGGGCGGCCCTTCGAGAAAGCCTGATTCACACAGGCTCGGTCCGGAACGACTTCCCCTGCGACCAGGTGTTGCCCGCGCATGTTTTCGACTACTGTTTTCCCTACGGTATTGACCCCGCCAACGACCAGTATGCCAAGTTCAGGGAGTCTCTGGCCTCCCATCTGCGCAGTTGCCCGGTGTGCATGGCCAAAGTCCAGCGTTTGCACGATTTAGTGTGCAGTATAATTCAGCGCCCCGAATCCGGGGTTGTAACCTCCTACCGTATCAAATCCCCCGCTGAGCAGCCGCAACCGGCGAGTGCGAGTGATATTTACGGCCAGTGGCCCATAGACGTTCAAGTCGTCGACAGCGCCGAGCTTTCCGAACCGGCCGCCAAGCCTTTTGCCGTTGGCCCCAAGCGCGCTGCGAGACCCATGCTCTCGGTGCTCGCCTGGAAGCAGTTCGTCAAGCCCCTCGCCGCCGCCGCAGTCGTGCTGATCGGTATCCTGCTGCTGCTTAACGGACCGGCTGCAAGAGCCGTGGACCTGGCCGAGATATATGAGGCACTCGCAAAGGTCGGCAGCGTCTGTGTCTCAGAGTTCCTGACCGGGCAGCCGGAACCGAACTGCAAATACTGGATGGCCCGCCGGCACGGCCTTGCTATCGAGGACAATGGACAGAAAATCAAGCTCTACGACCTGACAAATGACTCGGTCACCACCGCGAATCTGGATGGTCCGACAGTTGAGCCAATGTCCCCGGCCGAACGAAATGGCATTCTTGACTCCCAGGACAGACTCTTTGGCTTGCTGCAGGTCTCCAAAATATCGGGAATACCGGAAGACGCCCGCTGGGTCCGCGTAACTCGACAAACCGGGGCGCCCGTAAGTCCTGGAATCGAAGTCTACGACTTGATCTATACCCAAGGCGACCGCAATGTGCGATACGTGAAATGGCGCGCCTTTGTAGACCCTCGAACCAAGCGGGTCAGTAGAACTGAGTTGTACAGCAAGTACGACCCCGCCGAAGAGTACAGGCTCTATAAGTACTGGATAGCAGACTATGTTACCGAAGAGCAGGTGCAGAACCGCGTTCGTTCCAGTTTTGGCTCTTCTCTCTCACTAATCGCCCCCGCACGATAACATATACTCCCGCGTGATCCAATCTCCGTCCGGCTTGCACACGAATCCTTCACAGTTCGACACAAGAAGTCTCGGCAAGTAGGTCTCTTGGCAAGGGACTGTTCCCGGCGAGGAACTGCAGCCCAGTCTCTTGGGATACTTGTCGGCCATGTCGCAGGGCGGACTTGGCATAGTGCAGTCTCTGTACTCATACTCCTGCAGAACTTCGTTGCAATCGTGGCATGTGGTCGCTCCAAATATGTCGCCAAGCTTCTCTTCAACCGGACTTACGTTTCCGTACAGCGAAATCGGCCTGTTAGCCACGAGAAGGGCTGTACCTTCCCACATACTTTCGAATGCTGCAATCTCCGTCCGATACAAAAAGTTGTCCTGGCTCAGGTCCAGCAGCCTTATGTACTTAGGGCCGACCTCGGCCATCACTACATAGTGGTCGTAACCCGGCAGATGCAGAACCACCTCGCACTCACCGAGGCCTTTCAATGTCTCGACGTCTGTCTTCACCGCTACACTGTTCAGCCCCACATCCCGGGCGAAGCGCTGCATTTCAGAAAGTGCCGAACTCTTCTTGTCGGTATTAACCAGCCGGCCAAGCTGCTCCCACGACGGGTCAATGCCGAGTCTCGTGCAGACATGTTTCAGGGACATTGTAGCGCAGTTCTGAGACGCAGGCTCCGCCAGCCGCGCAATCTCCAGCCTTGTTTCGGTCAGTTCCTCCAGGTCGATCTTCCGGGCCGAAGGCTCTTCGGGCGGCACGTATCGGTATTGCAGTGGATTATCACCGAAACGGTAATCTTCTATCAGGGCATCGTATTCGTAACTCACATTGAAACTGTCCGCCTCCACGGCCCCGTTGCTGACCGACGTGAAATCCCAGACATCCCGCGCGATAAGCCTGGGCGGATTAGTCGTCAAATCGAATTGTTCCACTGTAATCCGCCGTGGGCACCAGTGGCTCCCTGCGAGCTGGTAGTCGTCATATTTCCGGACTTCCATCCACTTACCCGCGTTGTTGACGGAGTAGGATTTTATGGCATAGTCTTTTTCCGGGTCCAGTACGAATGTCTCGCTTATCTGGTCCTGCTGCATGTCCAGGTGTAGCAGTGACTCTATCTCAACTGCTGACGATTCGGCTTCGCAGAGGCGCTCGTAACTATAGCGATTGTATCCCCACGCTACTACTCCCGCTGTCAGCGGGCCGTTCACACCGCTGGGACTGCTTGTAACCATTGCATAATTGCCGGGCAGGAAATAAGTAGTGTACTTCTCGTTATCCCAGGCAAAAATGCGTCTTTTGTTCCAGTCAAGCCTGAACTGGTGGGTGAAGGAATTCGTCTCTAAATCAACAGGCCGCACCACCGAGTCCTCCCGCGAGTTGACTATGATCTCCCAGTAGAACCTTTTCCCGTCGTACTTTATGGTCGCCGTCGATTTCATGGTGTACTCGTTGGACAGCTTGTAACGGGTATTAAATGGAATTGCATCGAGCATCATCTTGACGTGCTCTTCCTTGAGTTCCCGTTTCTTTGGATTGGCCACGTACGCGTCGACCTCCCGATTGATTTCAGCCGTGATTTGTCCGGCATCCGTTGTCTTGGGGGCCTTGTATTCTTCGTGGTTGGCCAAAATCGTCCCGGTAGTGATCCACGACTTTCGTGGCTGGTTGGTGAGGGACTTGAAGAGCTCAACAACCTCAGTCCTGGCAAGCGGCCTGTCGGCCACAGCCGTCCCGACCAGACACACGAGAACCGCACAAAAAACAATCTTCTTTGACATTTTTCTGACCTCCAAAAAATAAGTAGTGTTATGGGTTGGACCGCAAAAAGCCTAAGTCACAATGAAACCAACTGGTTAGGCGTATCTCCCAGGGGACGGGTTGATTAGGAAAATAGGAAAAATTGCCAAATTTCCCGTATCAACACCCTGTGCTCCGTGTACGCTATATGTGTAAAATAACATAACAGCGGCGCAAAGTAACGTATCGTCGGTTAAATTAGGAGGTATCCGGATTTGGCGGCTAACGGCGCAACACACCGCGGGTGCAGGATAAAGGCGGGTCTGGCTGGACTCACCGAAGAGCAGCTCCAGGTTGCCCGGGAGGAGGCCGAAAAGCAGAAGATATCGCTCAGAGAGAGTGTTCTGAGGCTTGGGCTCGTCCCGGAGGCCCGTTTGCTTGCCGCTGTGGCCGAGGAGAGCGGCCTTAAATTCGCAAATATCGCCCCGGACGAGATAGAGCCGGCCGCCCTGAAGGCAATTAGCGCAAATGTGGCCTCCCACTACAACATCATACCCCTCAAAATTGCCGGCAATGTGCTCCAGGTAGCCACGTGCGACCCCTTTGACCCGGGCCTGAAGACCGAAATTGAGCTCGTTTTGGACGATACGCACGAGGTCGAACTCATTCTGGCCACCGGCGAGTCCATAAGAAAGGCCATTCGAAAGTCCTATGGTCTCGGTGCGGCAACCGTCGAGAAATTGGTTACGGCGGAGAAAATCACCGATAAGGCAGACCAAAAACAGGATCTGATGGACGAAAGCAAGGCACGCGAGGCCTCTGTCATAAAGCTCGTCAACCAGTTGCTCGCCGACGCCATCAGTGCCGGGGCCACCGACATCCACGTGGAGCCCTATGAAAACGACCTCAGGGTCCGATATAGAATCGACGGATTGCTCCATGACGCCGGCATCCCCAGCAGCGTGCGGTTCTTCAGGGAGGGCATCGCAAGCCGAATAAAAATCATATCGAGCCTGGATATCGCCGAAAAACGCCTCCCGCAGGACGGCCGGGCACAAGTCGACCTCGGAACAAACAAGTTCGACCTCCGCGTCTCCGTCCTCCCAACCAGGTACGGGGAGGCCATCAACATACGTATCCTGCCCCAGGGCTCCCTCATCGCCGATCTGCCCGCACTCGGAATGACCCCAGACATAGTCTCCAAGCTCACAAGGCTCATTTTCCGGCCCCACGGCATTGTTCTCGTAACGGGCCCGACCGGCAGCGGCAAGACCACCACGCTATACACCTGCATGAACATGCTCAAGGACACCGACCGCAAGATATTGACGATCGAGGACCCGGTCGAGTACGACATGCCCGGCCTCGTACAGATGCAGGTCCACCCCGATATCGGCTTCACCTTCGCCCGAGCGCTCCGCTCAATGCTCCGCCACGACCCCGATATCATGCTCGTAGGCGAAATCCGCGACCTCGAAACCGCCGAAACCGCCATCAGAACCGCGCTTACCGGTCACCTGGTCTTCAGCACCATTCACACAAACGACGCCGCAAGCGCAATTACACGGCTGCTCGATATGGGGATAGAGCCCTATCTCGTGGCCTCCTCCGTCGAGGCGATACTCGCCCAGAGGCTGGTGCGCGTGATCTGCCAAAACTGCAAGGAGTCCCGCGAGCCCGACCCTGAAGTGGCCACGGCGATAAAGAGCATGTCCGGCCTCGATGAGCTGCCGACCTCCTACCACGGCCGAGGCTGCCCGAAATGCCGCTTCACGGGCTACCGCGGGCGAACAGCCATCACTGAGCTTGTGATGCTCTCCGAAGAGATCCGGGACCTCACTATATCACGCCGACACGCAAGCGAAATCGACGCCCAGGCGCGGAAAGAAGGGACAATCTCCCTCTTCGAGAGCGGCTTGGCAAAGGCCCACGACGGTCTGACAACCTACGAAGAGGTCCTAAAAGCAACCAAAGGAACCGTTCTCGTCGAGTAGCCCCTTCGAAGCCCCACACTGTGCTAATTTTCATCTACCTGCGACTCCCGCACCCTCTCGCGGGGAAAGCACAGCCCGTTAGGTCTTCGTTTTGCCTCTTCAACTCTTCAAAAACCCGCGTATATCTCCACGACACAGTGCCCCCGCAAAGCCGTCGCCGGGGCTGTTCAAAAAGACTACAGAGTTGAAATGCGCCGGGCAATTATGGCCGAAATCAGGCGCCACGATTCACTGAAAGCCGCTTTTCCAATCGCCTCGGCGGCCCCGGTTGGCGCTATCATGGTCCTATATGCCAGAGTCTGGCAAATACCGCCAAGTCGGAGAGGTTGACATCTTGTATGTGGTCGAGATCCGCGGCCCCGCACCAATTGTCCGCGCGGCCGCAGCCCGTGTTAAGCCAGTGGGCCGCCCACTGCGCCAAGTCGGCAAAGTCCGTGGAGCAGTCGCTTGTCAGCGGATTGGGATTAGGGTCGTACAGATACTCCGTGGTCAGAGGATTCCAGGCTTCAATCAACGGCAAATGAGTGCAATAAGCCGGTGTGTTGAGCGGATTGCCGTCCAGATCCAGCAGCTCCAGCCTCGTGAACAGCCCTATTGCGGAGATATCGCTTATGTTATTGGACCCGAGATCGAGTTCTATCAGGTTGACAAGCGGCGCCAGCGAGAGGATGTCATCGATTTGGTTGTCGTACAGCCAGAGATATTCCAGGCCGGTCAGCGGCCCGAGCACGGAGATATCGCCGATGTGGTTCTCGCACAGGTTTAACTCGGTCAGATTCGCCAATCCCCCCAGTGCCGCAATGTCGCTGATTTGATTGTTGTACAGCCACAGGACCTGCAGGTTTGCAAGCGACGCGACGGCGGAGATGTCGGCGGCCTCATTGTCACCCAGGCTCAGCAGCTCCAGACTTGCCAACCCGGAAAGATCGGAGATATCGGCTACGGAGTTGTTTTCCAGGTAGAGCCACTTCAGCTTCCCGAGTCCCGACAGCGGCCCCACATCGCTGATCCAATTTGAGCTGAGGTCAAGATAGGTCAGGTTTACCGCGTATTCCAGGCCGCCAAGATGAAAGATTTCGCTCGAAGAGGCGTCCAGGTAGACCAGGTCGAGCATGTCGGTCGGCGTGGGATCCGGCCCAAGCGTATCCTCCACTATATACTCGAGGTAGGCGTCCGTAAAGAAAACGGGTTCTTCGGCCGTTGCCCGGCCGGCCGCAGATACGATTAAGATCGCCAACAAAACGGCTGTTCTTCTCATCTGCCCTCTCTTTCCCTGCTTGTCAAGGTCGCACGACAAGAAAGGGCGGCCGGAGTCTGCCGACCGCCCCAAACACGTAGTCTGATGGTTATTGCGCGTTGCGGTGACGATTCCGCTGGGCGTCACGACATTCCTGCAGCGCTTCAAGCTGCTCGTCCGTCAAAACGGCCATCATATCTTCGTACATCTGGTCCAGTATAGCACGAACCTCTCTCGGGCCCCGGGCGTCTTTCAACGCCTCCAGGGCCGCCTGCCGGATTGCGTCGATTGCCTCAACCTGTTCGGGCGTCAAACCGATCTGATCCATGCAATTTACCGGTCTTTCCGGTCGAAGGCATTGTCTCAACGCCTCAAGCTGCTCGTCCGTCAATACATCCTCTATCGCCTGGTGCATCTGCTCGATGATATCACGGGCCTGCTTGGGACTCTCAGCTTCTTTCAGCGCCTCCAGAGCCGCTTTGCGAATTGCGTCAATTGCCTCAATCTGCTCGGCTGTCAGGCCGATTTGGTCCATGCAGGTGACGGGTTTGTCCGGCCTTAGGCATTCCTTCAGGGCCTCGAGCTGTTCCGGCGTCAAAACAGCCCTTATATCCTCTCGCATCTGTTCGATGATGTCGCGGGCTTCCTGGCGACTTTGGGCCTGTTTGAGCAGTTCCACGGCCGCCCGGCGAATCGCGTCCATAAGCTCTATCTGCTCCTGCGTGATGCCGACTTCCTCAAAGCAGGTTCTAACAGGCGACGGCTGTGGTGGTGGAGAGGGCCTTCTGCGGTATCTGCTCCTTGCGAAGGCCGGTACCAGGATCAAGGCTGAGGTCAAGACCACCAGTAGAATCCGGTGCTTTTTCATGATACTGTTCCTTTCATCTAAATCAGGTTAGTACTACAGTTCGAACTGCATGGCGCAGTACGGACGCACAATTATAGGCCATTTTAACAAGACGCACATAGTCGATTTTCTGCCGGGCAATGCGACAGTGCCTCGAGGGATGATCTGACGTTCACCGCCATACCGGGTCACTTTCTGATAAACTGAGTTTCGCTGATAACTTAAGCGTTCAAGGCGGCTCCTATGCTAATCATCCTGCCTCCTGGTCCGTCCCATACAAACGAACTACACCCTTTAGTGCCGCCCAAGGCACAAGATATAACGGGAAAAAACGTTCCATCTCAAAAAGGGTGTCGGTGCGATGCGCCAGGGGACTTGGAGACGTGAAAAAACCGCTGCCAAGAGCCGTACCAATGGGGAAAATCACAGTCGCGTATGTTGTTTGTAGGGCGGCTTATGGACGCGAATAGCGGCAACAGCGGGCTTCTTGCCGTCGGCCGCGGAATGTAAAGCGCGTCGCTTTGCGTCTGTCCGGCTTGTCGGCCGTCATCAGGGTGACCTCTTCCCTTATTGCCCGCTATACTGCAAGGTATCCGAACTTGGTCCGGGTGCCGAATAGGCCACAGCCCAGAAGGACGGCAATCTGCAATCGTTGGACGCGGGGGATTCGCGCCCGCACATGCAAATCAGAGTGTGCAACCGCGTTTTTTTGTGAAAAGCGCTTGACCGGGGCCCAATTCTGCCTATGCTTTAGGTTCCCAGTTTTCAGAGTAAGGAGAAAAACAATTGCAGGGAAGTGATTCTTCAGGCCGATTCTTCTTCGAATCGGTCGAGACTGAACCGGTTGGAAGCGTTCTATACGAGGAGCACCTGAAACTGGCTGACAAATCGCGCCTGGCGCCTTTTGCCGGCTTTCTGATGCCGCTGTGGTATTCGTCCATCAGTGCGGAACATCAGGCGGTTCGTCAGGCGGCGGGGCTTTTCGACTGCACGCACATGGGTGTTCTCGATGTTGCCGGGCCTCATGCAGAGCGTTTTCTGGATGTAGCGACCACGAACAAGGTCGCTGGTCTCGAGGTCGGCCGGGCACAGTACGGCTACATACTCGATGCGGCCGGCAACGTGCTGGACGATATTATCATCTACCGCCGCGCCGCTGAGGATTTCATGGTCGTGGTCAACGCCGCCAACGAGCCCAAGATCAAGGCCTATTTCAGCGAGCTGACGAGCGGTGTGCTGCCGGTTGATGCCGACGAACCCGGGCGCAAGCTCGAACACATACCCGAAATACGTGATATGAGAGATACGGTTGCCGGCGACGACTGCCGGGTCGATATTGCGCTGCAGGGCCCCAGGTCACTGGAGATTCTCCTGGCCGTGACCGGGGCGGGCGAGGCGGCCGAACGAATCGAGGCTCTCAGACCTTTCAGACTGACCGAGCAGCGCATCGGTGAGATCGACTGCCTGATTTCGAGAACAGGTTACACGGGCGCCAAGACCGGCTTCGAGCTCTTCGTCCATCCCCGGCAGGCCGCGCGGCTCTGGAACGTCCTGCTTGAAAAAGGGGCTGCGATGGGGCTCGTGCCTTGCGGGCTCGGCTCTCGTGACAGCCTGCGGATTGAGGCGGGGCTGCCGCTTTACGGACACGAGCTGGCGGGCCGGTTCAACATATCTCCTTTTGAGGCCGGCTACGGGTGGGCCGTGAAGCTGCAAAAGCAATTCTTCATCGGGAAGGCCGCGATGGCGCGGACGGCCGAGACATACGATATGAAGGTGGCAAGAATTGAGCTGCCCGGTGCCCAGGGAGTTCGCCCGGTCCGGCCGAACGACGCCGTGTTGAACGGCGAAGGCGAGTGCATCGGCTGGGTTCTGAGCTGCGCGAAGGCCGGCCAAAAGCAGTTTGCACTTGCCTACGTGAACAGGAATGCGGCTCAAGAAGAAGACCAGGTCGGCGTCTATTATTTGGCAAGGAATAAAAGGCAGGTAGAACAGGGCCGCAAGGACCGCGTTCAGAAGCAACAGGTTCTGCGGGCTGATGCGACCGGCACGGTTGCAGCTCGATTCGCAAAATTCTGACGGGAGGCCAATGGAATGGTTGTTACAGGACTACTTTACACGAAGGAACACGAGTGGGCAAAGGTGGAGGGCACTGTCGCAACCGTCGGAATAACCGATTACGCCCAGCAGATGCTCGGCGAGGTGGTGTTCGTGGAGCTTCCCGCGCTCGGCCGGCAGTGCAAGGCCAACGATGAGATAGCCGTTGTCGAGAGTTCAAAGGCGGCCAGCGACGTTTATTGCCCGGTTGCCGGGAACGTGACGCAGGTCAACGCCGAGCTTGAATCCAGGCCGGAGCTGATAAATCAGGCGTGCTACGAAGCCGGGTGGATCTGCAAGCTGGAGATTACCGATGAGAAGTCACTGCAGGGCCTGATGGACTCCGGGCAGTACGAAGAATACGTCAAGGGGCTCTGACCCGGCGAGCGGGTCTGCAGGGTCCCGCGTGTCCGGTGTTCCACGCATATTGGTCCTCTTCGAGGTTAGATAATATGCCGTTCATATCAAACACCACCGAGCAGCAAAAGCAGATGCTCGACGCGATCGGCCTGCCGATGGATGGTCTTTTCGCCGACATTCCCGCTGAGTTGATGGCAAAGTCTTTCGACCTGCCGGCCGGGCTCAGCGAGCAGGAGGTTCGCAACAGGCTGGCCGGGCTGGCGGGAGCGAACTCCACGGATTTGACGTGCTTTCTCGGCGGAGGTTTCTACGACCATTTCATCCCCGCCGCGGTGTATGCGATCACTTCCCGCAGCGAGTTCTACACGGCGTACACCCCCTATCAGCCCGAGCTTTCGCAGGGGACGCTCCAGTCGATTTACGAGTACCAATCGGTGGTTTGCCGGCTGACAGAGATGGAAGTGGCGAACGCCTCGCTCTACGACGGGGGAACCGCCTTGTACGAAGCGATGATGATGGCCCTGCGGATCACGGGCCGCAGGAGGGTCATCATTGACGAGGGTGTCAATCCGATCTACCGCGTCATGATCCGCTCGCATACGCAGAATCTGAAGATTGAGCTGGAGCAGACGCGCTGTGAGGGCGGCCTGTCAAGCCGCACGGAGATAACCGACAGAATCGACGACAATACAGCCGCGGTTATCGTCCAGAATCCCAATTTCTTCGGCTGCATCGACGATTTCAGTGATATTGCAGCGCTCGCTCACGAAAGAGGGGCGCTTCTGATAGTCTCTTGTTACCCGATATCGCTGGGGCTGCTCAAGACGCCGGGGGCGATGGGCGCCGATATCGTCACCGGCGAGGGGCAAAGCCTCGGGATGCCGATGTCGTTCGGCGGCCCGTACCTGGGCCTCATGGCCGCCAGGAAGCAGCACGTACGCAAGATGCCCGGCCGAATCGTCGGGCAGACCACCGACAGGCACGGCCGGCGGGCCTTCGTGCTGACCCTCCAGGCCAGAGAGCAGCACATCCGCAGAGAAAAGGCGACCTCGAATATCTGCTCGAACGAGGCCCTCTGTGCGCTGAGCTGCCTTGCGTACCTCTCCCTGATGGGCAGGGAGGGCCTGCGGGAAACCGCGCAGCTTTGCGCAGACAAGGCGAGCTTCGCCTGCGAGCGTCTTGCGGCCATATCCGGGGTAGAGCTGCGTTTCAATGGCAAGGCATTCTTCAACGAGTTTGTTCTCGACCTGCCGTGCGCCGCGCAGGACGTCACGGCAAGATTGATCGAGAAGGGCTTTGCGGCGGGATTTCCTTTGGGCGGATACTACGAGAACATGGCCAACTCGTTGCTGGTCTGCGTCACCGAGAAGAGAAGCGCGCGGCAGATCGAGACGCTGGCCGAGGCGCTGGAGAGCGTTCTATGAGGCTTGTATTCGAGAAGAGCGTGCCCGGCCGCAGGGCCGTGCGAACCGGTCCCCGCGACGTGCCGGCCGTGACAAACATACCAGCCGGTCTTCTTCGACAGGACGGCCCCGACCTGCCGGAGCTCAGCGAGCCGGACGTGGTGCGACACTTCACGGCGCTTTCGCGTCGGAACTTCGGCGTGGACACGAATTTCTATCCGCTCGGCTCCTGCACAATGAAGTACAACCCGAAGGTTGCCGAGCGTATCGCCGCTTACCCCGGATTCGCCCACCTGCACCCTCTGCTGGCTCAGTTGAAGACGGGCCGGCTGCTGGCGCAGGGAGCGCTGGAGGTTCTTTACGAGACGGACCAGTGGCTGCGGCAGATCACGGGCATGGCCGGTTTCACGATGCAGCCGCTGGCCGGCGCGCACG
>CP070678.1:721844-724554 GCA_020352515.1 Phycisphaerales bacterium
CATCGCCCTCGAGCCCGGTGTATGGGCTTCTGGGCGGCTCGTTGGCCTCCGGTCTGCTCATCCGCCCCTCGACGCCCGTCAGCGCAAAGCCGTCCCGCAGCAGGGCCTGCCCTGCGCTAACTGCCGCCGTTGAGGCGCCGCCCAGGACAATTGTCAGCAGCATGACGAATCTCTTGTCCATCAAGGAATTTCCGTCGCCATAAGCGGCAGGAGACATCAGATGCAGCCCGCCAAAATATCCTTAGCCTGTTCCGGCCCGGCCGCAAACTCCACACATCGGCGACTTTCGGCGTCGTCGATAGCGACAAGCTCAACCAGACCATTCCAATACCCGCCCACCAGTATAATCGCTCTGTCTGCTCCGGCAAAGCCCTTGTTTTTTAATTCCCACACCTTGGCCAGCTCCAGCAGAGTCCCAGTGCCGCCGGGCAACACCACATACGCCTGCCCGAGCCTTATCAGCGTGTCCAGCCGCTCGTCCAGCGAGGCGGTGAAGATCTCGCGGGCGACGTATTTGTTTGCCTTGCGCTTGAATGTGGAGCACGTTACGCCGATAGTCTCGCCGCCCACATCGGTTGCCCCTTTGGCCGCCGCCAACATGGTTCCGCCGTACCCGCCGTTGGCGATGGTAAAGCCCGCCTCGGCCAAAAGCCGCCCCATCTGCTCGGCCAGTCCGTAAGCCTCATCGCCCGGCCCGGCCCGCCCGGTCCCGAAAATGGTTATTATCTTCTCGCTCATCTGCTCCTCTGGCGCGTGTAGTTCAGAAGCCCGCCCGCAAGCAGTATCTCTCTGTCCCTTTGTGAGAGGTCCAGCCGCCCGAAAAACTCGGGCCGGCCGTCAACCTTTGAAATCCTTACTCGTTTTTCGCCCTTTATCGCTTCTGTGAGTCCGGCGACCTCCAGCTCGTCTCCCGCTTTGAGCCGGTCATAATCACGGGGCTCGGCGAACTCCACCGGCAGGATGCAGAAGTTGATAAGATTGGCCTTGTGGATCCGCTCGATGCTCTTGGCGATAACCATCCGCACCCCGAGATGCATCGGACAAAGCGCCGCATGCTCCCGCGACGAGCCCTGCCCGTAGCTTTCGCCCGCAACGATTACGCCGCCCACATCCTTTGCCTTCAGCTCCAGCGCACGCTCTGCAAATGTCGGCTTGCCCGGCTCGTTGAAACAGTTGAAGACAACCTTCGCATACTCAGGCACGTTCGAGCGGAGTTTCAGATAAGTCCCCGCCGGCATAATATGGTCGGTCGTTATTTTGTTGCCGCACTTGAGCAGCACGCTGCCGGCCAGTTTCTCCGGCAGCGGCGCCGGCGCCTGCGGCACGACAATCGTCGGCCCCAGCAGAACCTCCACCTTCGCTGCCCGCGCGTCATCCGGAGGCTCTTCGATCATGTTGTCGTTTATAACGAACTCATCCGGCATCTCTATCCGCGGGTAGTCGATGGCCGGTGACTTGGCCATCTGTCGCGGGTCCGTAATCGTGCCCGCCAGGGCCGAAGCCACAGCCGTCTCCGGACTGACAAGGTAAACCCGGTCGCCTTTTGTCCCGCTGCGCCCGGCGAAGTTGCGGTTGAACGTGCGAAGGCTCACCACCCCGTCCGCCGGCGAAAAGCCCTGCCCTATACACGGCCCGCAGCCCGATTCGAGAATCCGCGCGCCCGCCGCTATCATATCCGCAAGCGCCCTGTTCTCGGCCAGCATGTTCAGCACCTCCCGACTGCCCGGGGCAACGGCAAATTCCACCATGCTGTCTATCCGCCGGCCCCTGAGCACCGTCGCCGCCATCATCAAATCGGCGAGACTCGAATTCGTGCAGCTTCCGATCACTACCTGCCCGACCCTCGACCCTGCAATCTCCCGCACCGTCTTCACGTTGTCCGGCGAAGACGGGCACGCCGCCATCGGTTCGAGCTTCGACAGGTCTATCTCGATAACGCGATCATACTCAGCGTCCACATCGGCCGTCATCGCCTCGAAGTCACCCTCACGCTTCTGTGCCGCCAGAAACTTTCTTGTCTGCTCGTCGCTGGCGAAGATGCTCGTTGTCACGCCCAGCTCGGCCCCCATGTTCGTTATCGTCGCACGCTGCGGCACGGACAGCCCCGCCGCGCCATCGCCGAAATACTCGACGACCCAGCCTACGTTGCCCTTGGTCGTAAGTATGCTCAGGAGCTTCAGTATAACATCTTTGGCCGCCACCCAGTCACCGAGTCTGCCGGTCAACCTGACCCCCGCGACCTTGGGGCACTTCAGGTAGAACGGCCCCCCGGCCATCGCCACGGCCACGTCCAGCCCCCCGGCCCCTATAGCAAGCATCCCGATTCCCCCGCCCGTGGGCGTGTGCGAATCGCTGCCCAGCAGCGTGGCGCCCGGCCTGCCGAGCCGCTCCAGGTGGACCTGGTGGCATATCCCGTTTCCCGCCCGCGAGTGATAGACGCCCGACTTGGCCGCCACCGTCTGCAGGTACAGATGGTCGTTATGGTTCTCCGGCCCAAAACCCACCATGTTGTGGTCGACGTAGCTGACCGACAAATCCGTCTTTACCCTGCCGCCCCCCATCGATTCGTAAAGCAAAAACGCCGTCGTCCCCGTCGCGTCCTGCGTTAGCGTCTGGTCGATCCGAATCCCTATCTGCTCGCCCGCCGCCGGCCTGCCCTCGACCAGATGCCTCTCAAGTATCTTGTAAACAAGCGTCTTACCCAATTTGC
>CP070678.1:724654-729625 GCA_020352515.1 Phycisphaerales bacterium
CGGACGACGAGCTTGACGTGGCGACGGCCGCGTTGATTGTATCGGAGCAGTGGAGCGATCTCGTGCCCGGCCGGCAGCATCAGGCGGCGCTGGATCAGATGGCGCTGGAGATTCGGGAGAGGCTCACAGAGCAGCGGCTGGCGGTGAACTTCAGGGCTATTCCGCTGATAAACAGGTACCTCTTCGAGGAGCTTGGGTTCAGATCGATCGCCGAGGCGAACGACCCGAACGCCCTGTTCCTGCACACGGTTCTGGACAAGAAGAAGGGGTATTGCCTGAGCCTGTCTATTCTCTACCTTGCCATCGGCGAGCGGCTCGGTCTGCCAGTTTACGGGGTGGTGGTGCCCGGGCACTTCTTTATACGCTACGACGACGGGCGGGTGAGATTCAACATCGAGACGACAAGCAAGGGCGGCAGCGCCACTGACGAGCACTATATGAACAAGTTCAAGGTGCCCGAGGGCGGGCTCGACAGCATCTACATGAGGAACCTGAGCAAGCGACAGACATTAGGCTGCTTTTTCAATAACTTAGGCAACAGCTATATCGAGGTGGGCAACCTTGATTCGGCGTTTCTGGCGCTTGTCCGCGCTGTGGAGATAAATCCGACGCTTGCCGAATCGCGGGCCAACCTTGGAAACGTTTACCTGCGAACGGGCCGGGTGCAGCAGGCGATAGATGAGTACAAGGCCGCGCTGCGGATAAATCCGGAGGATCCGAAGACGCACAGCAACCTCGGCAACGCCTACACCGAGCGAGGGTGGCTGGATTATGCGGTTTCCGAATACAACAAGGCAATCGCGCTGGATCCTGATTTTACAGACGCATACAAGAATCTGGCGATAGTGTACTGCAAGCACAAGAGGTTCGCTCAGGCGGTCTCGCAATTGAAGCTGGCGCTTGAGATTTCGCCGCGGGACGCGGGCTGTTACAGCCAGCTTGGCGACGTCTACTGCCAGATGGACAAGTACAAGCAGGCGCTGTCCGAGTACAAGAAGGCGCTGAAGCTGGACAGGCGGCTGGCGGAGGCGTATTACGGGCTGGGGATTTGCTACGGCAAGCTGGGGTCGGTCGAGCAGGAGATAGAGTCTTACAAGAGCGCGCTGGCAATCAAGCCTAACATGTTCACGTCGCTGGTGAACCTGGGGAACGTGTATTTCAGGCAGGAGAAATTCGGCTCGGCGATAGAGCTGTATGCGAGGGCCATCCGGATAGACCCGAAAAATGCGATGATTTACTACAACCTCGGGGCGGCATGCTCGAACAAGGGCATCTACGAGCAGGCCAAGGAGGCGTATTCGAAGGCGGTGGGGCTCGATCCGGAGATGGGCGACGCCCAGTACGGACTGGCGTTCGTGTACTACCAGTTGGGCGAATACGAGGCGGCGTGGAGGCATATCAATATCGCCAGGGACCTTGGGGTGGAGGTGGATGAGAGGCAGCTTTCGGCCATCAAGAGCAGGCTCAAGCAAGCGGGCGGCCGGTAAGAGAACCCCCCTGCTGTCACGCAGCGGTACAAGCCAAATCACTTCTGAACGGGCCAGAAAACAAAATCCGTGCCAGGCTCCGTTTCGCGAAACGGGCTCGAGCTCCATTGTCCGTGCTTGCCCCCGTTGTCCAGCCCGTCCTCGCTGACGCTGTAGAGCAGGAAGGTGTCGGAAGCCACTTTATAGACAAACGGGCGGCAAGAAAAAGGGTCGATGTGAGAGGCGGCGCCATCAGGCTCTTCGAGCTTTTTGAGCGAATCCGGCCACACGCCTTTCTCGTGGTGATATTCGTGGAGCATCAGTATGATTTCAGTCGCCCGGCGGGAGGCAAGAGAGCGCAGGGCGGAGGCAAACACTTGGTCGGGCTCGAGGAAGATGAGCCAGGGCAGAGGATGGCCGGGGGCGAGCTTTTGCGCCGCTTCATTGTGAAGGCGCCGGACATCCCTCAGTGAATCGATAGTCAGGGGTTGTTCGGTAACAGAGAGAATCTTGACGAAGTACTCATCCATCAAAGGCACGAGGGTATCGGGCCTGACCCTTGCCCTTCGCAGCTCATCCGCATCGAGTCCCCAGATCTCATCAGCAAGCTTTCTATTGAGGAAGCCACCTCGGTAGAGTTCCTGGAACATGCTGAGAGTGATAGCCCATTCGGAGTAGAGGGCTGCGGTCAGAGCGGAGGCAGGCGGCTCGGAGTCTGTCAGGAGACTCCGAACAGGAGCGTAATCGGACACCTCAAGGGCCCCGTGGTGGAGCGCGTCGCGGACTGACTGATAGACAAGAAGCCGGACGTCGGATGCCATGTCATGAAGGAGCATAGAACGGGATTGCGCCAGGTGGGTCGAGTTTTTGAGGCAGATATCCCATGCAACAGTCATCTGGCTGCGCCGACCCTCGGATTCGCACCACGCCCGCGCCAGCAGAACATGTACGGCATACCAAGCCTCACTGCACCCCGAAATCGTACCTGTCCAGGGTGTGTCCGGGGTTGGCCCTAATTGCAGACAATACTGCGGTTTCTGTGCCTCCTGTACGAACAGGTCGATATAGGGCTCAACTTCTCTCATAAACGTTTCAACTTCAGGGTGCCGGGCGGGCTTCCAGGCAGGTCCGCGCATGAGTTCTGTGAGCTGTTGCTTCAGCGATTCGGAGGATTCAAACAGGTTTTGAGCTTCGGGCGGACATAGGCGCGCATACGTGGCTGCGATATTCGGGTCTTTGCCCTCGGCGAAGTACTGATTGATCCAAGCGACGTAATTGACGGACTTTCGGAAGTTCGGGAGAGGGGGCCTTTGGCACTTGAAGGTCCGCTGCGGGTCATGGGCGCCCTCCAGATGCGCCCTCATAGTGGTGGCGTGCCGGATGATAAGCGCCACCGCCAAGAAGAACAGAATTATTATTACGAAGATTGTACGGAATCTTGTCATATCTCGACTACCTCTTCTGACCGACCGCCCTGCCGATTCGGCCATCGAACCGGCCGGGACAAGCAGCCTTGCTCCTGGAAGGAAAAGGGAGCTTGATACACTTGTATCATGGGCCGCTGCTCATGTCAAAGGCAGAATACCGGCTTCTCAAAAGCTTTCCGGGCTATTGATTCTCCGTCCAGCCGGGATATAATCGGGCCGGTGTGGATAAACGGACCGATTGACATTCTCGTACATTAGAGATTCCTGGGAGGACAGTTGAAATGCCGGGTTACATAAGTGGAGCAAGGTGGCAGGGGTTCAAAACCGGTCATATTGGGATTGGACAGGCGGGAGGTCAGAGACTGCTGTTGTGGGGAGCGGCGCTGGCGTGCGCGATGAGTGTTTCTTGCGCCGCCGCAGGTACGCGTGACAAGCCGATTCGACTGCACCCGGACAATCCGCACTATTTTCTCTGGCGTGGCCGGCCCACTATCTTGATAACGTCGGGCGAGCATTACGGGGGAGTGTTGAATCGGGCGTTCGACTACAAGAAGTACTTCAAGACGTTAGAGAGGTACGGATTCAACCTGACCAGGACTTTCAGCGGGGCTTATTGCGAGCCCGTCGGCGCGTTCAACATCAGAGACAACACGCTGGCGCCGGCGAAGGGCCAATTGATCTGTCCCTGGGCGAGGAGCGAACAGGCAGGGTATGCGAACGGCGGGAACAAGTTCGACCTTGACAAGTGGGACCCGGCGTACTTCGCCCGGCTGAAGGATTTCGTGCGGGAGGCGGGCGCCAGGGGCGTCGTGGTTGAGCTGGTCCTGTTCTGTCCGTTTTACAAGGACGACATGTGGAAGCTCAGCCCGATGAACGCGGCCAACAACGTCAACGGAATCGGCACAATGGGGCGGACGGAAGTCTATACTCTGAAGCACCCGAAGCTGCTGGCGGTACAGGATAAGATGGTCCGCAAGATAGTGGAGGAGCTGAAGGACTTCGACAACCTGTATTATGAAATCTGCAATGAGCCGTACTTCGGGGGCGTGACGTTGGAGTGGCAGTACCATATAGCCGAGACGATAGCCAAGGCCGAGGCCGGCTTCGACGCCAGGCACCTGATAGCTCAGAACATAGCCAACAAGGGAAAGAAGGTTGACAGGCCCAACCGGCTGGTTTCGATTTTCAACTTTCACTACGCCAAGCCGCCGGATACGGTGGCCGAGAACTACGATTTGAATCGCGTTATCGGCGACGACGAGACGGGCTTTGCCGGCAGCGAGCCGGGACCCTACAGGAGGGAAGGCTGGGATTTCATCATCGCTGGCGGAGCGATATACGACAATCTCGATTACTCCTTCACGGTGGGACATGAAGATGGCACGGCGGAGATAGATGCGCCTGGCGGCGGAGGGCCGCTTCTGCACAGGCAGTTGGGAATACTTGCCGACTTCATCAATGGCTTCGACTTTGTCAAGATGAGGCCCGACAACTCAGTCATCAGGGGCGGCATTCCAGACAACGCGACGGCCAGGGCGCTGGTTGAGAAGGGCCGCGCGTACGCCGTCTATGTGAACGGAGGCAGCAAGGCAAACCTGGTCCTTGACCTGCCCGGGGGCAGGTACACGGCGGAGTGGATGAACACCAAGACCGGCAAGATCGACAGGAAGCGGACGTTGGACCATGCCGGAGGCAGCGCAATGTTGAACTCGCCCGAATACGAGGACGACATTGCCCTGCGGATACTCCACACGCCGTAGATCGCAGGGCGAGTCACCGAGCCGATGGTCCGAATGCCCCGAGCAAAGGCTCCTGAGAGACCACAAAACGGTTGATGTTTGTGCGGCTGAGATGTATATTCTCTCCGTATATGGACGATTTTTGCAGACTCCCGGCGGAAGAAACACAGACGACGGAACAATGGAGGTTTTTCATTTTGCGGCTGACAAAGGTTCTACTGGCAATCGTACTAGCGACCGCCACCCAGGCCGATCAAGCGGACTCCGACGGCCTCTCAGAATACTACGGCTTCACGGAAATGGAAATAGTGAAATTGGACTGGGGGATAAGGGGACTCA
>CP070678.1:729725-733615 GCA_020352515.1 Phycisphaerales bacterium
CCAGTCTCGAGGATAGACCAGCGTCAAAGTCGCCTCCGAGGTCTTGCCGGCATTGTCGTAGGCATAGTTCATCGACTGGGCTCCGCCGTGAACGATAGTCTGCTCGGCATAAGGCGGCATAGGATTGCCCACTATAGCGCTGTTGGTCAGGGTCCCGTAGCCGTCGATCCACTTGTCGAATATCCTGTTGAGACCCGGCTCGCCGGGAGCGGGATCGACGTTGTCGTACGACTCGAAATCATCGACCGTAAGATAGTCGGCCACGGCGAAGCTCCAGACCTTGCCTTTGGTGACCGTCGCATCGTTGTTGTGTTCGTCGATGCGCCAGTAATAGGGCCCGCCACCCCATTCGACGCCCTCGGGCGGAGAATAACTGGTCGCAGTTTGCCGGCCCCGGTATACACCCGTTGTGTCGGATGCGCCCGCATTGTCCACGGCGTCTCTGTCGGTGCCGAAGTACACAGCGTGCTGGGCAACATTATCTCCGGGCAACCATGTGAGAGGAATTGCATCTCCGATATCCGTTGTCGAGCCACTAGCCGGGTCCGGGTCCCAGGCAAGCAATGGGTCGCCTCGCATGGTCTGCTTGATCTCGTCGGCCGTCAAAGCCTTGCTGTAAAGGCGTACGTCGCTCATGTAGCCGCGCCAGTGCTCTGCTGAGATGTCGCCGCCCATGAGAAATGGAAGCTCCTCGCACGTCCTGTTGATACTGTTCGTTCCCGACGGAACACCGTTGCGATAGTACGTGTAATTCATTCCATCCTTCACTACCGCGTGGTGGACCCAAGTTTTGCCTGGCAGGTCATAATAGTCGATAGCGGAGTCCGCCGCATTACTGCCAAACTCAAAGAAACTCGGTGTGAATTTAATCCACGTCGACGCACCATAGCGGTTACCCAGGATAACATCGTTGTTATGAGCCTGGGCAGCGTCCTGCTTGGCCCAGAACGCCCAGGTGAAACTGTTGGCAAGCGTCATTGCTGGAACACTGCCGGCACTGATATACGCTCCACTGCTGTCATCTCCGTTGAAGCTCACAACCATCCCGCGTTCCGGATCGAGGACCCAGACCAAGCCGCCATCACCAAGACCGCCGTCGGCATTGCTTATGACCCCGTGGTTGCCATAGCCGGACAGGTCAACGGAGGTTGTGCCGTAGCCTTCGTCAAGTCCCCACCAACCGATCAAATCCGTATCCGTAATCGGAATTTCCGGCACAGTCGTGAAACTCCAGATGTTACCTTTATGTGTGGTGGGAGGATCCATTTCATCAACGCGCCAGTAGTAGGTCTTGCCTGATTCGAGTACACCCGGAGTAAAGGTTGTTTGTATCTGCCCCATGCCCCCGGACGCATTGTCCACCTCATCGAAATTGTCACCGAAGTACACTGTGTGCAATTTGGCGGTGAGGCCCGCTGCCCACTGCAAAGTCACATCCGCAAGCACGAACTCCGCCTCATCGGCTGGGACAGGTTCATAAGCAGTTCTTGGCGGAATCGAGAAGCTCCAGACATCGCCTTTCCAGGGACTATTCGGCTCGGAATCATTGACCTCATCGATTCTCCAGTAGTAAGTCGTCCCCGGAGCAAGACCGTCGGGATAGGGAAAACCCACGAATCCGGCAATAAGCATTGTGTCGGCCCGATTACCCCGGAACACCGGCGAATCATGAGTAGCATCGTTGACGTCATCGAAATTGTCGCCCAGATACACGTCGTGCGAAACCGCATATCCTCCCGCTCTCCACGACATGTTCGCCCACGTTTCCACGAACAAAGCTCCGTCGGCGGGATCGGGACTCGTCGCGTAGGGCCACGGCTCGCCCAAACCTTCCATCACACCCAGAACTTCGGCAGGTGTCAGAGCTCTGGTGTAGAGGCGCACATCACTCAAATAGCCACTCCACATCTCCGTGGCATTGGTGGAATCGCCACCCATTCCGAAAGGATTCGGGTCGATAGTTGCAGTGGTAGTTGAAGAAGCGGCTTCCTCACCATTACGATAGTGAGTTAGAGTTGCCCCATCCTTTACGACTGCGAAATGAACCCACTGGCCCGGTGTCGGATCTTCGTAATCAATGGTCCCGTTATGATCACCACTATAGTATTCAAATCTCGTTGATGTGAACTTGATGAACTGCCCGGATCCCGGTGTTGGTGTGCCACCATAACGATTGCCTAACATCGTTTGATTAACGCCAGTTCCATCGCCTTCTTGCTTGACCCATAAGGCCCATGTAAAATCGTTGTCCAAGTCCATGAACGGGATTATGAGGTCCGTGCTGATATATGCGCCGCTGCTATCGTCTCCATTAAAACTTGCCACCATACCGCGTTCCGGGTCATTGACCCAAACCGAGCCGCCATCGCCCAAGCCACCGTCGGGGTTGTTGATAGTCCCATTATTTCCAGAAGCGGACAAGTCAAAAACAGTATTTCCAGTGCCTTCATTCAGGGGCCACCAGCCAAGGAGATCAGGATCGGCAGCCCCAGCCGCGCTCGTCAAAATCAGGGTCAACATCAAAACAAAAGAGACTGAATAGGATAGTTTATTACACATTGTAAACCTCCTTCAAATAGAATTAGTAATGAGGATTCTTGCGCTCGTTCTGAGTAAATCAGAATCTGCAAAGATGACGTATTCTCGACTTCGCGCTACCTCCTTCCCTTCAATGAACTCGGTTCGGGCGGTCAATCAACGACGCATAAACACGCGGTAGGCTGCGGCAAATCCGCCGTCTCTCGAGGGCGAACACTCCAATCTTCACCATATATGAACTTATATCACATGTGCCCGGATAGCGTCAAGAAAAATCGCAGGCCGCTGCCGGAAACTCGCGTTTGGGACGAATTTCCCTTGATTTGGCCGCGAATTCAAGTTAGATTCGCGACTTAGCATATACTGCTTTTTACACGCCATATCAGGGGGGTCGCGGCAATGACCGAGCAGCGAGCATCAGACAGGCAGGTCTTGCATGATCTGTGGGAGATGGTTCTCAACAACACCCGCGCCAAAGCGGCTCTGGCCCCTGCCGAGCGGCAGGCCATCGAGCAGGCTCGGGATGCCGAAGTTGAAGAGACGACTTCGCCCTAATTGCCGAAACTTCAAAAGCCAAACCGATACAGTTGCAAAGCAGGTCGGCTTCTGATATGCTCACGGCATTAGCGACCATTGGATTTCGTGAAGGAAGCTGGAGCTACAATTTTCTTGCCCCCATAGTATGGAGGTCATTATGAAGCGTTGCAAGCAGTTGATCCTTGTTGTGTGTGTTTTACTGATTGGTGTGAGTGCGGGCATGGTTTACTCAGGCCAGGGAAAGAAAGTCAGCGACGAATTCCGCAAGGACTTCATCAAGAACTTCAAGCGTACCGGATTGAACACGACCCCAGGCGACGCGATGATGCTGCGAATCCTGGTCGCCGGCGCCGGGTGCAAACGCGGCGTGGAAGTGGGCTCGGCCAGCGGCTACGGAGCCATCAACATGGGAATAGCCTTCGAGCGAAACGGCGGCCATCTCTACACGCTCGAGATCGATCCCGACACCGTAAAGGTCTGCCGAAACAACATAAAGAAGATGGGCCTCGAAAATACTGTCACCTGCATTGAAGGCGACGCCCTTGAAACACTGCCCAAGCTCGAAGGGCAGTACGACTTTGCCTTTCTCGATGCCCTCAAGAGCGACTATCTGAAGTACCTCAAGATTATCGAGCCCCATCTAAAGCCCGGAGCCGTCGTTGTCGGCGACAATGTCATCCGCTCTGCCAGAGCGATGCAGGACTTCCTCGACTACATACAGAACAGCCCCGACTACGAGACCGTCATCATCCGCGCCTCGATGGAAAAGAAAGACGGCATGTCGATTAGCTATAAGATCAAATGAACACCCTTAA
>CP070678.1:733715-736732 GCA_020352515.1 Phycisphaerales bacterium
ACGGATTCGACGCCTCCCTCACCAACTTCGAGGGGCTGGGCCCGAAGTTGCTGCCGCTTACGCTCAAGCCCGGGCAGGACAAACCGGGTCGGATTTGGGCAGATGCCGAACGACTGGGCAGTGGCTACGAGTGGATGCTGCGTTCAAAGATAACCGGCGGCTTTGTCGATGCGGCGATTGGTTTCATTGAGAAGGCTGGGAAGGATAGGAAGCCGTTCTACGTGAATCTCTGGCCGGATGATGTCCACAGTCCCTTCTGGCCGCCCGTCGATAAGTGGGGCAACGGGGAGAAACGCACGCTTTATCACGGCGTGCTCCGTGCGATGGATGAGCAGTTGGGCGTGCTGTTCGACTACATTCGCAACAGCAGGAAACTCCGCTCCAACACGCTTATCCTGGTCTGCTCGGACAACGGGCCGGAGAAAGGCGCCGGCTCGGCCGGACCGTTCCGCGGTTTTAAGACCATGCTCTACGAAGGCGGTATCCGCTCGCCATTGGTGGTCTGGGGACCAGGACTGATCGAAGCCGGAAAGGCCGGCGCTGTAAACCGCACTTCCGTCATGGCTGCAATCGACCTTGTGCCCTCGCTTCTGGCCCTTGCCGCAGTAGAACCTCCGGATGACGTCGCCTTCGACGGCCAGAATCTCGCCGAGGTGTTGACCGGAAAAACAGAAGCCTCGCGGGCCGGATCGCTGTTCTTCAGTCGCCCGCCCGACAGGCGCTCCTTTTACGGCGTCAAGAATCTGCCCGATCTGGCTGTAAGGAACGGCCGGTGGAAGCTGCTGTGCTCATACGACGGATCCAGCCCACAACTTTACGATCTCGACGCCGACCGTGGCGAAACCAAGAACGTAGCACGAGGATATCCCCAGGCAGTTCGGCGTTTATCTGCCGAAGTAGTTTCATGGCATGAGTCCATGCCACCCGACAGCGGCTAACTCAGTAGTCGCCGAGACAAATGGATTGACAATACTCGGTCTGATCCCCAGGGAAGAAGCCGCCGACCGCGCCAAAGCCGTCATCCCCGGAGCATTGAACACAACGCCAGAGCCGATCTTCGATGTTCGAGCCGGTCGGTGTTTGTGCGGATTGTATCATGAACAAAGCCCCGTTTAAGGCGCAGCTTCGATCATGACTTGTCCCCGCGAAGGACGGGGATACGAAAGGTTTTATCAGCTCGGCGCTTGTCGCGAGGACAAGCTTGCTGTTAATCGGAAAGATAAATGAGCACAGTCGACGTGTCGCCGTCTTGCTGTATGCGCAACAGCGCCACTCCCTTTTTCTTTGCTTGCTTAATTGCTTCGTTAAACTCTCTCTTGTTTCTAACTTTTTGTCTGTTGACTTCCATTATCAGCGCTCCAGGCGCTATTCCGACCCGAGCGGCAGCCGATCCCGAGATCACCCTGCTGACAACTACGCCGCTGTCGCCCTCGTAGCCGAGCCGCTGGGCCAAGTCATCGGTCAGATTCGTTACGTCGAATCCCAATTCCTCCGCCGTATCCCGCGGCAGACCGCCGACGAGTTCTTCTTGCGACGGACGTTTTCCGAGCTTAATATTGAATTCCTTTCGTTTTCCGTCCCGCACTACTACCACGTGGACTCTGGTACCCGGATTCAGAAGTGCAACTCGGTTGAGGAAGTCGTTGCCTTTCTCGACGGGCTCGCCGTCGAGTTCCGTGATGACATCGTAAGTTTTCAATCCGGCCTTTTCAGCCGCGGAATCCGGCACAACAGAATCCACCATCACACCCTTAACGCTCTTTTCCAGGCCGAGAGAAGCGGCCAAGCCGGGAGTGACTTCCTTGAATTCAATTCCAAGAAAACCACGCTCGATTTCCCCGCCGGCGAGGAGCTGCTCGTAAGCATGTTTGATCATATTTATCGGTATCGCAAAGCCGATTCCGATGTTGCCGGTGGCGCCTACGATGGCGGTGTTCATCCCGACCACTTTTCCGTCGAGGTTGAGCAAGGGGCCGCCGGAATTGCCGAAGTTTATGGCCGCGTCGGTCTGGATGAAGTTCTCGATGCTGGCCAGGCCGAGTTGTCCTCTGCCCTTGGCGCTTACTATGCCGGCGGTGACGGTGTGGCTCAGGCCCAAGGGATTTCCGATGGCCAGGACCCATTCTCCGACTTCGAGATCGTCGGAGTCGGCCAGTTCGAGGTGCGGCAGATTCTTGGCGTCGATTTTGATCACGGCGATGTCAGTCGGTTCGTCCGCTCCTTTAATCTCGGCCTTGAACTTTCTGCCGTCGGAAAGCACTATATCGATTTTTTCAGCGCCGCCGACCATGTGATTGTTCGTGAAAATGTAGCCGTCGGATGAGACGATGAAACCGGTGCCCTGCGCTGTTTGGACTCGGCGTTGAGGGGAGCGCCGTCGTGGGGATGGCCAGCGAAAGAACTCGTAGATATCGTCTTCAAAAGGATTGCCGAAGGGGTCTCTGAACGGCGATTGCCGATATTCTCTGCCCGCCACCCTTTCTACCGTCAGTGAGACGACGGCGGGCGATGCCTTCTCGGCGATTGAAGAAAAAGCTTTGCCCATCCTCCGCAGAGCACTGACGCTCTCCGTGTCGGCGGCCGATACCGTCAGCGGCCCAAGCAGAAGCAGTAGACAAAGCACCGAAAGTGTGCCCAAAGGCATAGAACGCTTGCATTTTTTGAAACCGTCAATCTGCATTTTCAGACTCCTTTTCTTCTCAGTTCAGTATGGTGTACACGAGACCCAGCTATAGCCGGGCAAATCCCTATACGATTCTATCGCAGGAAGGTTCGGGTCGTCAAAGCTTTTTCAATGCCGGACTTGCTGCTGTTGTGTGCCGCTCCGGCCCGAAGGCAGGGGGCAGGGATAGAGCATGATACGCCGGGAGGGCAAAATTGTGCGGAACTTCAGCGGCACTTGGTTGTATAAGAGAGTGAAAGTTCTCAGTGTGCCGGATCGGATTAGCTGTGATGACACAAGACATAGAGGTTATACGCCGGGTACTGCAGGGCGATGCCGAATCCTTCAGATTCCT
>CP070678.1:736832-741886 GCA_020352515.1 Phycisphaerales bacterium
ACCGCGGTACATAACGGTTCCCAGGAAGGTAAAGGTTATAACGATTGACATTGGGATGGATCTGGCCCGTTTGCCATATTACTTGCCGTGTGGCTGAACGTCGCGGGTGAAATGATTCGTTTGCAGGTTTTGAGGGCCTGAGATTCAGGCTTCGAGAAGTTGATTGGACTTTGTGTCCGGTTGTTTTCCGGGCTCGATTAGGACAGGATTGCAGGACTCGGACAAGAAATATGAAAACCGTTTTTACAGGCAAATTGGAACCGTTTTTGAACGCCCTGGCCGACGAGATGGATCTTTACGTTCCTCAGAAAAGCGGGGCGCATTACGTATTCGTCAAATATGATCCTGCCGCCGGGACCGAGGTTGACTTCAACAACGTGCGGGCGTGCACGCCCGTGAAGGAATTTCTGTTTCCGTTGCGTGAGCTCGCGGCGGTTTTTCCGGAGCCGGCCGAGCCCGAGCAGATAAGGCCTTTTGCGGTTTTCGGGCTCAAGGCGTGCGATCTGCGTTCGATCGAAATCCTGGACAAGGTTTTCAAGGAGGACGAATTCGAGGATCCGTTTTACACTGCGCGCAGGGAGAAGATGTTCACAGTCTCGGCCGATTGCAGTGATCCGGAAGAGAGCTGCTTCTGCAGTCTTCTCGAAGGGGAGCCTTTTGTTCAGGGCGGTTTTGATTTGAACGTCTCCCGTGTGAAGGACGGGCTTCTTGTCGAGCCGGGCTCGCAAAAGGGAAAGGCCTTTATTGAAAAGCACCCCAAGCTTTTTGCGGACGCGCCGGATGTTCTGCTTGCCGAGCGTGAGAAGAACAGAAATGAGACTAGCCAGCAGCTTGCGGCCAGAACGGCCGCATTCGAGCTGGACGCCCCGATCAAGCAGGTCCTGGAGGATAGCCAGGACAGCAATGTTTTCGACACCGAGTCGGAGAACTGCATCGAATGTCAGGCGTGCACGCGTGTGTGCCCGACCTGCCACTGTTTCTATCTTTATGACGTCAGTCAGAAGGATTACTTCGGCAAGATGAAGATGTGGGACAGTTGCATGCGGATGGCGTATGCGGAGGTGGCCGGCGGGGAGAATCCGCGCAAGGTGCTTGGCGACAGGATCAGGCATCGTCTCATGCACAAGTTTTCGTATTTTCTTGACAGATACGGGATAGAGATGTGCGTTGGCTGCGGCAGGTGTGTTGACGCGGACGCCGGCGGAATGGATATTCGGATGGTTTTCAAGAAACTGAATGAAGAACTCAAAGGCAAGAAAGAGACGAAAACCGCAAAATGACCGCGAACCTCTACCAACCTATCAGTGGCGAGATCGTAGAGATCATCGACGAATCCCCGACGATCAAGAGTTTTGTAGTTGTCCCGGCGGAGGAGTTCAAATTTGAGACGGGGCAGTTCGTTGAATTGACTTTGCCGGGCGAAGGCGAAGCGCCGTTTACGCCTTCCAGCTCGCCGGCCGATACGGAGAAGATGGAAATAACCATCATGAAAGCCGGCCGGGTGACTTCTCTGCTGCACGAGTGTGGAAAAGGGCAGATGGTCGGTATTCGCGGCCCCTACGGAAATGGCTACCCTCTTGAGGATTATCTCGGCAAGGAGATATACATAGTGGGCGGCGGTGTGGGGCTGGCGCCCATCAGGTCGTTGTTTTTGACCTTGACCGACCGGATAGGAGATTTCAAGTCGGTCGTCTGCAGATTCGGCGCGCGAACGCCCGCTGATTTCATATATAAGAACACGCTTTTCGGCGCGTGGCGTGAGATCGACGGTGTTGATATCAAGCTGACGGTGGACAACGCCGACGACAACTGGACGGGCAACGTGGGCGTGGTGACGACCATACTCAAGCCGGACGACGTAAACGTCAAGGAGGCGGTCGCGGTGGTGTGTGGCCCGCCGATCATGATGAAATTTGCGACCCTCAAGCTTCTAGAGTACGGTTTCGGCCCGGAGAGGATTTACCTTTCGATGGAAAAGAACATGAGCTGCGGGATAGGCAAATGCGGGCATTGTATGCTCGGCAAGTATTACGTTTGCAAGGACGGGCCCGTGTTTACCTACGAGCAGATAAAGGGTTACAGGAATATTTGGGACTGAACGTGCGGGCTCGAGAGCAGAATTCGGCGTGCTGAGTACGAGAGGCCAAGGCCATGAGTGCAAAGTTGATAATAGATTTGGCGAAATGCAGGCTCCAGGGGCAGTCGGGTGTGAAGTGTTCCTACAAGCATCATCCGGAGAACAAGGGATTTGATTCACTTCTGGAGATGGTCCGCTTTGCCCTGATCTGCCGCCGGTGCGAGGCGGCGCCGTGCGTGAATGCCTGTCCGCAGGGTGCGCTCGAGAAGGTGGCGAGCGTCAGTGACGATGCGGGCATTCTGAAGCGTGCGAACATGTTGTGCACAGGGTGTGGAACCTGCGCGATAGCCTGCCCCTTCGGGACGATATATACGGATCTGATACCTTTTCCAAGCAGTGTTTGCGACAGGTGCGAGGGCCGGCTGGCCCCGGAGGAAAAGCCCCTGTGCGTCAATACCGCCGGTGATGGAAGCATCGAGTACGGGCAGGTGAGCGTGGAGGGGGATTTGGTGGAGGTATTCGAGGGCATAATTGTTCGGGTCAACGGCGGCACGACGTGGGAGCCGTTTTTAAGGGACAAGGTAAGCAAATGAGTATGCCGTTGAATGTTCTGTTCTGGTTAGCCGTGGTCCCTGCGACTTTTGCGCTGGGTCTGTTTGCCAGTTGGATAGTCCGCAAGGTTAGCGCCAAGGTGCAGTGGCGCGTCGGCCCTCCGCTTTTGCAGCCGTGGTGGGATGTAATGAAGCTGATGGGCAAGGAGATTCTGGTTCCGCAGGATGCGCAGAAGACGGTGTTTATGGCGGCGCCTCTTGTGGGCCTGGTGGGCGTGCTGGTGCTATCGATCATGCTGTGGCGGACGGCGGCGACGGGGTCGGCCTTCATGGGGGATATTGTTGTCGCCATCTACCTGATGGTTTTGCCGTCGCTGGCCCTGATTCTGGGCAGCTCAGCGAGCGGCAGTCCGCATGCGGCGGTGGGCACGGGCAGAGAGATGAAGCTTGTCATCAGCTACGAGCTGCCGCTGGCGTTGGCTCTCGTGGTGGTGATAATCAAGAGCGGCGGGCAGCTCAATCTGGCATCGATTGCACAACATGCTCCGGCGCTGAGCATATCGGGTATGCTGGCGTTTCTTGTGAGCTTGTTGTGCGTCCAGGCGAAGCTCGGCTTTGTGCCGTTCGACATAGCCGAGTCGGAGACGGAGGTCGCCAGCGGCGTGATCATCGAATACTCGGGGGCTCTGCTTGGCGCCTGGAAGCTCATGCAGGCCGTGATGCTCGTGGCGCTTCCGCTGTTCCTTGTGATAGCGTTTCTGGGTGGCTTCGGTGCGACGGCATGGTCGGCCGTACGCGGGCTGGGCATGTATGTGCTGGTCCTGGTTCTACTGATACTGATAAAGAACACAAACCCGCGTGTGAGGATTGACCAGGCGATGAGGTTCTTCTGGGTCTATTGCGGTGTGGCTATGGTTGTGGCCGTGATACTGGCCACGCTCGGCGGTATATTCGGCTATAATTGGCTTTAGGGTGTGTCTATGAGCTGGAAAATCGGAGCGCTGAAGAAGTCTGTGTGGGTGTTTCATGTGAACGCCGGCGCCTGCAACAACTGCGACATCGAAATCGTCAACCTGCTGACGCCGAAGTTCGATGTCGAGAGGTTCGGCATCAAGCTGGTAGGCTCTCCCCGCCATGCCGACGCCCTTTTGGTGACGGGCGTGGGGACCCGGCAGGCGGCCAAACGACTTCAGGAGGTTTACCGGCAGACGGCCAAGCCCTGCGTCGTGTTTTGCATGGGGGCGTGCGCCCTCGGGACCGGTATATTCCACAAGGGCTATCACGTATCCGGGCCGGTGGATGAGATAATCAAAGAAGTGGACCCAAATGCGATCATCGCCTATGTTCCGGGCTGTCCGCCCAAGCCCGAAGCCATGATTTCGGGAGTGGTTAAGGCGCTATCGGCTTTGTGACAGGATGCCAACGATGAATCAACAGGAACTTGACAAGAAGCTCTCGGAAATAAAGGACAGGCTCATCGGCGTCGAGCAGAAGGCCGACAACAGGATTTATCTGCTGTGTGAGGCCGAGAACAGCTATGCGGTGAACAAGTTTCTTTTCGAGGATGTCGGCTGCCGCTTTGCGATTGTGACCGGCATAGACGCCGAGCATTGTTTCGAGGTTCTCTATCATTTTTCGTACGACCAGTTGGGGTGTGTGATAACGGTAAAGGCGTTCATTCGTGATCGCGAGCATCCGTCGATAGAGTCTATCACGCCGTTCCTGCCGGGGGCCGAGTGGATTGAACGAGAGATACACGACATCCTCGGAATCGAAATCAAGAATCACCCGAACATGAAACGACTGATTCTGGCCGAAGACTGGCCGGAAGGCGTGTACCCCATGAGAAAAGAAGTGAGCACATGAAAGAGACTGTCAGAAAACCCGTTCTTGCGGTCGGCCCGTTCCATCCCTTGCAGGAGGAGATGGAATTCTTCCAGCTTACCATCGACGGGGAGAAGGTGACCGACATAGACGTGAGGTTGTCTTACAATCATCGCGGGATTGAGAAAATCAGCGAGACGCTGCAGTTCGACCAGATTCCGTTTTTGGTCTCGCGGATATGCGGAATCTGCTCGGCCTCGCATCCTCTGGCATACGTTCAGGCCGTGGAGGAGATTGCCGGGGTAAAGCCGCCGGAGCGGGCCCTGTATGTTCGGACCATTATCAACGAGCTTGAGCGCATCCACAGCCACCTCTTGTGGGTGGGTCTCGGGGGCCACTTCATCGGCTACGACACGGTTTTTATGTGGGCGTGGAAATATCGTGAGCCGGTGCTCGATTTGCTGGAGGCAATAACAGGCAACCGGAACAACTATGGGAACGTCAAGGTCGGCGGCTGCAGGGAAGACATCCCGGAGGAGCTTGTGCCCAAGATATTCGAAGAGCTCGATTTGATAGAAAAGAAGACGGAGATGCTCACCAAG
>CP070678.1:741986-760061 GCA_020352515.1 Phycisphaerales bacterium
AGCCACCTCTACAAAATCACCCTTTTTTGCAAAACGAACCCAATTCCCAAATCGCCCGAAATCCCCGCAACCCCTTGCCCAGCAACACTTTACACACATCAATGCCCCCGCAGGGGCGCAAAAACGAACCCAAACGAACCCAATTCAAAGCCAATCCCAAAATCCCCCAAAAATGCGCCTAACCCCTTACACCGCAACACCTTACGACAGATCAACCCTCAACGTCCTAAAAAAAACGAACCCAAACGAACCCACTCGCGAAAAACCCCCAAAAATGCTTGTAACCCCTTATACTACAAGGACTTACACCCCCAAAATCACCCACTCTTGCAAAAAACGAACCCAAACGAACCCAATTCGATTTCGCTTCTTACTTTCCCAAACCCCCGCACGCCTGCGCTCTCACCTTTCCCAACCTGCCGCCATCACCCATCCCCGTCTTCGCCCAAACCACCAACCGCGAACTGCCGGCACAGCCGAAACACCCAAGACATCCCCTCGCCGAGCGTCCCATCCTCACGATTCCCCGCCAGTCTTCACCCCATCAGCCCATACTTACCCACCGCGATGCACTGGGCCCCGAAATACGCCAGAATACCCCTCCTCCGGCCCCCGCGCCCCTACTCCACGCAACAATCAACCACCCAGCGACGCCGTCACCCTCACCCGGTTCTCCTCCAGCCAACGCGCCTTCCGCTCAATCATCCGCAAAAAATCACCCCCGCCGTGATGACCGAAGCACCCTGTCGCCGCAACCGGCAAAACCGCCTCCGCTATCATCGCCTCAATCATCAAATCCACAAGGGCCTCAACCTCACGCCCCCCTACAGACCCAACCTCCCTGTAGCCCTTCAAAAACTCTGCAAGCCGCTCCTCGTCGAAATGATCAGGCCACGCCGCAGCATCCGAACCCCCGCCTATAATCGAAAACTGCAGCATCCCGTTCGCAAGGTCCGTCACCCCCGGCGCAACCCTGATAGAGTCAAAATCCAGAACCGCAACCAGCTTGCCCTCCGAAAAAAGCATGTTCCCGGGATGCCAGTCCCCGTGAACCACCTGCCGTGGCCACCCGTCGAACCCCAACCGGTTAACACGAATGCTCGACTCGTTGTATATCGTCAAAAGACCTTTCGCAACCTGCTGCTCGGCGCCGCCCGCCCCCGCCCTCGCGTCCGATCCGCCACCGGCCGAACTGCCGCCGTTGATCGAAACCGTCCTCAGGTACCTGCGAACCTTCGACGAATCGTGAAACCCAACACCCAACGGCTCCAGCTCCTGCGAAAAATCAGACAGATCACGATGAAACTCCGCCAACTGCCGCCCAACATCGAAAGTCGCCTCCACCGACCCGTCGTGCCGAAATCCCGCCACAAACCGGAAAAGCTCGTATATGTGATTGTTCAACTGCAAAATCGTACTGTCCTCGTCGCGGGTCGCCACGAGAGAAGTCACCGGAAACCCCTTGCCCGCCAGATGCTTCTGAACCGAATGAGCCAGCGACACTCGGTAAAGATCGTCCTTGCCCTTCGGCCGACGCTTCAAAAGAAACTTGCCCTGCTCAGATATGAAAACCATCTTCGGCGCACGCCGATTCCCACCCGACAGCGGCCTGACCTGGTCAATCACGCCGATATCGTAGTGACTCAGAACCTTGACAAGCTCTTCAGAGGAGAAATGTGACCCGCCCCTGCCCATAAAATTCGCTCTCCGTCCCTGCGAGCGCAACAACAAAAATCAGTTTCGCCACCGACAGCCCCCCACTGATCTAACCCGGCCTCGTAAGTAGCAGAACCAAGATGATCAAGAAAAACAGGCCCGCCAGGGCGCCAAGGATAAATATCGCAGTCCGGTAGTTCGCAAGCGTCGCCTCGCTTTCCGTATCCTCACTCCTGACCTCAATAGTCTCGCCCTTCTCAAGCTGCTGCAGCATCGTAACGTCGAACCGCTTGTGCGCCTGGAAAGGCGGCCGACCTTCACGAAGCGACTCAAGGTCCATCAACAGCTCCTCAACGTTCTTGTAACGGTCCTCCTTCCGCTTGGCCATCATGATCTCGATGACCTCCGATACGCCCGCCGAAAGCGACGTGTTGATATGGTCCGGAGGCGTCAGCTTCTCACGAAGGTGCTTGCGCATCACGTCCGACGAGTCCTCCGCCATGAACGGAACACGCCCGGTCACCATGTGGTAGAAGGTCGCACCGAGACCGTATATGTCCGCACGGCCGTCAATGTCGATCTTCCCCCGAATCTGCTCCGGAGAGATGTAATACGGAGTCCCGTACGCCTTGCCCGCCTCGCTCTTTGCCGCCTCCATGTCCGTCGTCTCCCGCGCAAGGCCCATATCCGCAAGCTTCACCCCCCCGCTCTTGCTCATCATTATATTCTTCGGCTTGACGTCGCGGTGAATCAGGCCGCGCGCGTGCGCATGCTCCAGCGCAAGGGCCACCTGAATTATTATCTCCACCGCCTCCTTCTCACTGAAAACCTTCCCCGCCGTCAAGTCGTCCGCCAGCGTCTTGCCCTCAACGTACTCCATTACGAAATAGTGGTAGCCGCCGGCCTCGCCGACATCAATAGCCTGGACTATATTCGGGTGGTTCAGCTTGCCCGCAGCCTGACCCTCCTTGTAAAACCGCTCCACATACTCAGAATTCTCGCTGAATCGCTTCGGCAGCACCTTTATTGCAACCGTCCGGTTCAGACTTAGCTGCCGACCCTTGTAAACCACCGCCATCGCACCGGCGCCCAGCTTGCCCAGTATCTTGTAGCCCGGTATCTTGTGGGCCGCCGCCTTGCTGCCCTTTATCGCGTCCTTCAGACGCTCCGCTTGGCTCTCGGTGACATAGCCGAGCTCCACCATCAGGTCTTTCAGCATGATAGGGCTCGCCTTGAGACGCTCCCCTAGTTCCGAAAGAGATGTGCGAAGCTCCTCGTCCGTACAGAGTCCCTGCTCCAGCGCCATCTTGCCGAATACCGTATCGTAGTTTGTCTCGTTTGTCATTGATGTCGCCCGGGTAGATACAGGCGAGTGCTGGAAAGCGTACTCTGCGGCTCCCGTAGATACATCCGATAACACGTCCTTATGCACCAATTATGGACGCGCCAAAACCGTTGTCAAAGAAAATCTCCCGTTTCTTCCCGAAACGGGCCGGCCCAGCAAAAATCGACCTTTTCGCCCCGGGGGTTTATCTGTTTTTCCTCGGACAAGCCGTCTGCCGACAAAGCAACGCACTTTCAGGGTTGACTTTGCCGCGCATCACGTTATACTACGCGGTTTCAAAAAATTGGTGTGGCAGATACTATAACCAACCAGGAGACTATCGGTGGATTACAATTGTGTTGTTCTAATCAAGCAGGTTCCCGACACCAAGAGAATCACCGGCCAGGTGATGAACGACGACGGCACGGTCAAACGCTCCGCGCTGCCGGCGGTCTTCAATCCCGAAGACCTCAACGCACTCGAGCTGGCCCTTGAAATCAAGGATAAATACGGTGCCCGCATCACGACCGTAACTATGGGCCTGCCCGCCGCGAGCGACGTACTGCGCGAGGCACTATTTCGAGGCGCCGACGATGCCGTCCTCATCACCGACCCGCGATGCGCCGCCAGCGATACACTCGCTACCAGCTACATCCTCAGTTGCGCCTTCAAGAGGCTCGACTACGATATCGTCCTCTGTGGCCGCCAGGCCATAGACGGAGACACCGCCCAGGTAGGACCTCAGCTCGCCGAAAAGCTCGGCGTTACCCAGATTACATACGTCGAGCAGCTAATAGACCTCGGCGCAGGAACAATTACCGCCAGAAGAAACATCGGAAACGGCTTTCAGCGGGTCAAGGCGTCCCTGCCCGTCCTGCTCACCGTCGTCGGCGACGCAAACGAGCCGAGGGTCGCCGCCGCACGCAAGATGATGAAGTTCAAAAAGGCCCGCACACCCATTGAGATCTTCGCGCAAATGAGGGCCGAAAATCCCATCGCCGACGAAAACAAGATGCGAAAGCTCGCCGACAAACGCGCCGCCCAGCTCGACGAAAAAGGACTCCTGATAAAGCAATGGGACCTCGACTGCCTCGACGCCGACCTGAACTGGTGCGGGCAGGGCGGCTCACCCACAAAGGTGCACCGAATCCAGAGCGTCGTCCTCACCGCAAAAGAAAGCAAAAGCATCGAGCCGACCGCCGAAGGGCTCGCCGATATGATACACGAGCTTATCGCCGACAAAACAATAGCCTGACCCGGCGATTCATTAACATTTTACCTGTTAAGAAAATAGAGATTCCAACGATGATAGAAGTCAACAGACAGGGTGAAGTCTGGGTCTTCGCCGAACAGCACAACGGCAGGCTCGAAGAGACCCCACTCGAACTGATGAGCAAGGCACGCCATCTTGCCGACACCCTCGGCGTCAAGCTCGCCGCCGCGCTGCTCGGCGACCGCGCCAAGAACCTCGCCCAAACCCTCATCCGGTATGGTGCGGACAAGGTCTATCTCGTCGAGCATCCCCTGCTCGGACACTACCAGACCAACAGCTACGCAAAGGTTCTCTTCGACCTCATCCACAAGCATAAACCACAGATCGTCCTCTACGGCGCAACCATAGTCGGCCGGGACCTCGCCCCGAGAATCGCAAGCGCAACAAAGGCCGGGCTCACCGCCGACTGCACCGACCTGCAGATCGGCGACCACACCACCGTCAAGGACGGAAAGCTCCACGATAACCTGCTCTTCCAGATAAGGCCCGCTTTCGGCGGAAACATCATCGCTACAATCATCAACCTCGACCGATGGCCCCAGATGGCGACCGTGCGAGAAGGCGTAATGCCGATGCCCGACCCCGATGCCTCCCGCAAAGGACAAATCATCACAGAAACCGTCAAAGTCGAGCAAAAAGACCTGCCGCTCCAAATCCTCGAAGAGCACAAAAGACCGAAAAAGGTCGACCTCAAGGCCGCCAGGATAATCGTCGCCGGAGGCGCAGGCGTCGGCAGCAGGGACAACTTCAAGCTGATATGGGACCTGGCAAACTGCCTCGGCGCCGCACCCGCCGCCACCAGGGCCGCCGTCGACCTCGGCTTCATCGACCACGACCACCAGGTCGGCCAGACCGGAACCACAGTACGACCCAGCCTCTACGTCGCCGTCGGAATCAGCGGCGCAATCCAGCACCAGGCGGGCATGTCACAAAGCGCAAAAATCGTCGCAGTCAACAGCGACCCCGAAGCGCCCATCTTCGACATAGCACACTACAAAATCGTCGGCGACCTCAACCAGGTCGTCCCGATGATGATAAAGGCAGTCAAGGAAAAGAGCATTAAAGACTGAGATATTTGCACCAATTAAGAGCGGATTATCTTATGGCCAACTTCTACACGGACAACAGCGACATACAATTCCTTTTCAAGCACATCGACCTCCGCAGGCTGGCCGAAGTGTGCGAGGAAGGCTTCAAACACGCCGGCACGTTCGACCACGCCCCCGCCGACGCCGACGAGGCCGTGACAAACTACGACATGGTCCTCAACTCGATCGGCCGGCTGAGCGGCGATTTCATCGCACCACGCGCCGAAGACGTCGACCGACAGGGCAACGTCCTCAACGAGGACGGCTCCGTCTCCTACGCCCCCGGCGTTCGCCAGGCCATAGAAAAGCTCGCCCAGGCGCAGGTGATGGGATTCACCCTGCCCCACCGCTTCGGCGGCCTCAACTTCCCGAACATAATCTACTCAATGGCCATCGAAATCGTCTCGCGAGCCGACGCCGCCCTTATGAACATCTTCGGCCTCCAGGGTATCGCCGAAACCATCAACGCCTTTGCATCCGAAGAGATAAAGCAAAAATACCTCCACGATTTCTCCGCCGGTAAGCTCACCGGCGCAATGGTCCTAACCGAGCCCGACGCCGGCAGCGACCTCCAGTCCGTAAAACTCCGCGCCATCCAGAGCGCCGACGGCCAATGGTTCCTCCACGGTGTCAAACGCTTCATCACAAACGGCTGCGGCGATGTCCTCCTCGTACTCGCCAGAAGCGAGCCGGACCGCGCAGGTGGGCTCGGCCTGAGCCTGTTCGTCTGCGACCGCGGACCCACCGTCCATATAAGAAGACTCGAAGACAAGCTCGGAATACACGGCTCGCCAACCTGCGAAATCTTCTTCGACAACACGCCCTGCCGAATCATCGGCGAGCGACAGCGAGGTCTGGTGACGTACGTCATGAGCCTCATGAACGGAGCCAGAATAGGCATCGCCGCCCAGTCCGTCGGAATCGCCGAAGCCGCCTTCCGCGTCGCCCGTGACTACGCCTCGACGAGAAAACAGTTTGCCGTGGCCATCGAGAAGCTCCCCGCCGTCCGTGATATGCTCATCGACATGAAAATCGACATAGAGGCCGGCCGAGCCCTCCTCTACGAGACCTCACGCGTGGTCGACCTCGAAATCGCCTGCGAAAAGCAGCTCGAAACAGACCCTCCGCAGGACAAGGAGAAGCTCAAGCAACTCAAAAACGACTCGCGAAAACTCAAAAGGCTCGCTGCCATGCTCACCCCGATGAGCAAGTACTACTGCTCGGAAATGGCCAACCGCGTTGCCTACGATTCCCTTCAGGTCCTCGGCGGCAGCGGATACATGCGCGACTACGCCTCCGAGCGCCACACCCGCGACGCCCGGATTACAACCATCTACGAAGGAACCAGCCAGCTCCAGATAGTCGCCGCCGTTCGCGGAGTCTGCTCCGGAACAGCCGAGAAATTCGCCGCCGAGCTGGCCGAACAGCCCTGCGACCCTGCTCTCAAGGACCTGCTCGAAACGCTCGCCGAGGGAAGCGCCCGCCTCAACGAGGCAATCGCCTTCGTCAAGGAGAACGGCAACGAATACATGGACCTCTACGGCCGACCGCTCGTCGATATCGCAATAGACATAATCAACGGCTACCTGCTATGCGGCCAGGCAAGCACAAAGGTCCAAATGGATGTACCCGTCGCCGACGGCGCAGACAACGGACAAACCGTGCCCGTAGCCCAAAGAAAGGCAATCATCGCACGACGGTACATAACCAGAAACGCGCCCAAAACAGCCGCCCGCGCCTCCCTCATAAAGAGCGGCGACAAGTCAACCTTCAACGACTACGGCGCCCTCGTCGGCCCGGTCCCGGCCGAGTAGAGAGATACACCATGCTCCAGGCGGTCATATTTGACTTCGACGGCGTCATCACCGACTCCGAAATCCTGCACTTTCGCTCCTTCAACGAAATCCTCGCCCCGTTCGGCGCCGAGCTGACCACGCACGACTACTACAAAACATATCTCGGCTTCAGTGACGTCGACTGCTTCAACCTGCTCATCCGCCAGGGAATCCTCAAAATTGATGCCGGCAAAATCCCCGACCTCGTCGCACAAAAGGATACCGTCTTCAAGAGACTCGCCGCTACCGAAGGAAGAATATTCGAAGGCGTCCGCGATTTCCTCGAAATGCTAAGCCAAAACAACACACCCATGGCGATATGCTCGGGCGCCCTGCTCTGCGAAATCGAGCTTGTACTCGAGGAAGCCCGGCTCCGCCGCTACTTCGATGCCATCGTCTCGGCCGAACACGTCAAAAAGGGAAAGCCCCACCCCGAAGGCTTCCTGCTCGCTCTAAGCAGACTCAACAACAATCGCCCAAATCCCATCCCGGCCCAACGGTGCATCGCAATCGAAGACTCCCGCTGGGGCCTCGAAGCCGCAAGGGCCGCCCGTATGCACACCGTCGCCGTCACAAACACCTACGACGCCTCCCAATTAGCCGCCGCCGAAAAAATCGTGGCGTCCCTCGCCGACCTCGCCATCCAGGACCTCCACCAACTCTGCTCTTAACACGTGCCCCTTACACCCCGGACAGTTCCGACCTGAATCCTCAGCCTCCCGCAACTCCCCTTCGAAAACTCGACCCTCTCTCCAATATGCAGGCGAAAACAGCGCCGCGCAATGCCGACGCTTCGCTTTCGCGCTTGCTTTTCCGGCAGATATCTGGCATACTGGGGTTTTAGGAGCCCCGCTGGGTGATGCCTGTATGATTGCCAGAACCGTAGTCGTATTGAGTGTTGTGTCGGCTGCCCTGCCCTTCTCACAGTCCGCCTCCGCCGGAGTATTCCCCGTGACGCCGGCCGTCGAGACAGAACCCGTCGCCCACAGCGGCGACAGCGCCGACGACGCCAAAATCTGGCTGCACCCGACCGACCCGAATCGCAGCGTCATCATCGGGACCGACAAGCACGATACCGAGGGCGGCCTGGCCCTCTACGACCTCGCCGGCAGGCTCATCTACTTCGCCAAAGACGGCAAGCTCAATAACGTCGATGTTCGATACAACTTCCCCCTGGCCGGCGCCAAGACCGACATCATCGCATCCGGCAATCGCTCCGACAACACCATCGCCGTCTATACTATCGACCCCAACTCCCGAACCCTCACCGACCTGACCGCCCGCAGCATCTCCATCGGCATCACCGAAGCATACGGCTTCTGCCTCTATCAAAGCTGGCGCACCGGCGCGTACTACGCATTCGTCAACGACAAAAACGGCGACGTCGAACAGTGGCGACTCTTCGACAACGGAAGCGCAAAGATCGACGCCGTCCGTGTCCGCGCCTTCGATGTCGGCGGCCAGACCGAGGGAATGGCCGCAGACGACCAACTGGGCTGGCTCTACGTCGGCGAAGAGGACGTCGGAATCTGGAAGTACCCCGCCGAGCCCACCGAGCCGGCCGACAACGCAAGCCGCTTTCTCGTCGATACCACAAAACCCGACGCCGGAGGCCGCCTCGTCGCCGATGTCGAGGGCCTAACAATCTACTACGGCCACGGCACGCGAGGATACCTCATCGCCTCCAGCCAGGGAGAGGACGATTCGGACCACCCCCTCGCCCACACCTTCGCCGTCTATCACCGAACAGGAAGAAACCAGCACGTGATGAGCTTCGAAATCAGCGGCAACGCCGAACGAGGAATCGACCATGTCAGCAACACCGACGGCATCGGCGTCACAAGCGCATCTCTCGGCCCCGCCTTCCCCGCCGGACTCTTCGTCGCGCAGGACGGCCACAATTCCGGCGGAAATCAGAACTTCAAGCTCGTTCCCTGGGAAAAAATCGCCGCCGCCGTGACGCCGCCCCTTGTCATCAACAACCAGTGGAATCCACGCGACCTGCCCGAAAACCGCACCTGGAGACGAATCAGCCTAATCACGGATATCGCCGAGTTCTCGGCTAACTGGCTCATCGCCACTCACCTCCACGACACAAACAACGACCACCTCGTCAACTTCCACGACCTGCTCGCCCTCTGTTCAAACTGGCTCACGACCGCTAAAAGTCAAACCACCGATTTCAACGCCGACAGCGCATTCGATTTCCGAGATTTCGCCCTCCTCGCTGCTCAATGGCGCCGCGCCTGTCCCTGCCTGCCCGACGACTCCAACAAAGACTGCCGCGTGGATTTCCACGACTTCGTCCAACTCGCCCAACTCGCCCAACTGCCTCCGGCACTCAACATGACGCCCTTCCCAAACAGCTATTGATGCTCTTTCCATCAACCGTCACTGCAACGCGAGTCACCCGTCGCGTCACGTAGCGCAGAAATCGCCTCAGCACACCCCCCGAAGGCCGGTCAAATGCCGTTCATACCTTTTGGAAACGCCGTCATCAAGCTGACCGATACGGGCCGCACGCGCACATACTCGCCCGTCCATTCTGCCGCCCCATCGACAACCCGCTCACTTGACCTTCAGCGGCTCGATTTTAAGCGGCGAGCCCGGACCCAACTCTATCGAACCCGGCCCAACCGGCTTCGCCCGCACGCTGCCCGTCTTCAGGTCGTACTCGATCCCCTCAACAAGCATCCCCCTGAAGTAGCACGGCTGCGTCGCATCCCCGCTGACCTTCATCACACCGGTCTTGACGTCATAGAACAGCCGGCTGCCTATGAACACGAACTCGTCCTTGCTCTCCTCGGCATAAGTAATCCCCTCGGTGGCCGTCAGCGTCGCCAATTCGAACCCGCTTTCCTCGCTGCCCGTAAGCGTCACCTCCGCGCGCCCCGCAGTCGCCACCGAACCCTTGCCCCGCTTGCCCTCGATAATCGGCCAGTACTTTATAACCAGCGAACCTTGTGAGTTCGCGTCCGCAACGATCTGATTCGAGTCCGCAAAATACTCCAGCGTGTCGAAATTCTCCAGCATCGCGTAGCACGGCTTGCGCAGACTAACCTGGTTCGCGTCGCTCGTCTGACGAACATCAGAGTTGTTCACCCACATCTGCCCCGGCCCTTCCGCACGGAAAATCTGCTCGTTCGGGTCGTAATCGAACTGCCGGCACCGAAGCATCACACCGCCGATAACCTGCTCACCCCGCATCCGAACGTCCGCCAGGTTCACCACGCCCCCGCCCGCCCTCAAACGCTCGAACCCCCCTGCTCCGAATCCCCGCGACTCGTTCACGTCCTGCCTAAGCGTCGCAACCATCTCCGGAGCCGTCAGCACGTATTTCTCCCGGCCCCCGTTCGGATCCGTCCGCGTCATCTGACCCTCGCACTCGCCCCTGAATATAACCTCGTTCGACGCCGGATTGTAAACGTATTCCTTCGCCGTCAGTATCGCAGGAAGAGCCTCCTTCGCCTTGCCCTTGCCGCCGAACGCACTCATCAAACCCTCCAGCTTCACCGGACCCCGCCCGCGAATCTCCGGCGCCTTCAGCCCCTTGACACCCTTCATCTTGGACGTATCCACAACCATGTCCCGCGATGCAAGGGTCCCGCTCTCACCGTCACCGGCCCCCGGCTGCGGCATCTTGACAAGGCAATCCTCAAACACAATCTCGTTCGAATCAGGAAGGAACTTCACGCCTTTGTCCCCGCTGACAGTCACCGGAAAAACGCCCGCCCCGCCCTTGCTTGCGTTCGGATCGTTTGGATCGTTCGGCTCTTCAACGAAGAACTCCAGCTCCCCCGTCGGCTCGGCGTAGGCGTCACGCATCGTATAGCCCTGCCCCGATTCATCCTTCACCAGGTTCACCGTAAGACGCGGAGCCGAAAACATCGCTTCCCGCTCGACCGACAAACCCTGCTGAGGGACCCTGCACACCGCCTTCTCGAAAACGGCCTGATTCGAACTCGCCCAAAAACGCATCCCGCCCACAGCCTCTATAGTCACCGGAACCGGCGGCTCGTTCGGCTCGCCCCCGAACACGTCGTTCGTGTAAACCCTTAGCACCGAATCCCCTTCGGCCGCAACGTCCCCAGTCTCCGAAGCGTACTCAATCCTCCACGAGCCGAACCGCGCCCGCTCGTCCCCCGCCTCCGCCTCCATCGCCGCCGCCCTTGCCGTATTCGCCGCACGACCGGCCAAATCAGGCAAAGTCCTGTTCGAATTCGCCGGCAGAAAAATTACGTCCCCCTCGCATCGAACCACAACATCGATAATCTCCTCCCCGGGAGTATTCGCATCCCCGCTTTTCGCCCCGCCCGCCGCCACGTTGACGTCCGCCACCTCACCGCTCTTAGCCTCGACCTCCTTGGCCTGCCCCGCCGCCGCCACCGTCTTCGTAGCGCCCCCATCGTTCGCATCCACCAAATTCGGCTCCGATACCGTATCCTTCGACCAGAATATGTCGTTGATCACAATCTCGTCATCCGCAAAAATCACCTGGTCCGTCGTCTCCACCAGAACGTTCCTGCGAATAATGCACTTGTAATACTCCCCTTCCCCCTTCTCCTTGGTGCCCTGCCCTACATCCGCCGCTGCCTTCGCACCGTCGTCCCCAACGCCCCCGCTCTTGGCCGCCGCAACCGCCGTCTTCTTGCCTGCACCCCCGGCAGCTTTCGTCGCCCCGGCCTGCCCCCCCGCCTTCAAGCCCACCGCATTCGAGCCCCCGCCCTCCTGCTCACCGGAAAACATGCTCGCCTTGGGACCCCTGTAATGCCCACTCTCCAGGTGAACCAGCCTGACATACTCGATCGTCTCGGTCTGCTCGTTGAAAATCAGCTCAAGACCGCGACCCGTCATATTGGCGTTCTCAGATTCGAACCGGACCGGACCGGCCGTCGAAAGCTGAGACCTCTCGCTCAGAAAAACCACGTCGTCGAGATAGATGAAGCTCTCCTTGACCTTGCTCCCCGCCGCCGGAACAATATGAATCACAACGTTGCCCGAAAAAGTCGCATCCTTCGCCGTCGGCCTCCGCGCCGCGCTCTCCATCTCAACCAGCCCTTTGTCCGCCTTCACGTAACACTCGAAGCCGCGCCGGAAGAGGTTCATGTAAGGCCTCAGAATCTCCCAGACCTCCCCCTCCTTGTGAAGAACCTCCGCATACCCGAACTGCCTCCATACCCGGCCCGTATTCGGGTCGCGATCCTCGAACTTGGTCTGCCCGAGCACGTCGATCGAAACGTCCCCGATCTTGCCCGCCCCGCCCCCGGCGTTTACGTCCGCAAACCTCTCTCCATAACCCGGCCCCGCGCCCGGATCAATCGGAGGCGAGCCGCTTATCTGGCTGTACAACAGGTACATCCCCATAGCCGCCGCCAGCGAAACAAGCCATATCACAACCTTTCTCAACGAATCGCTCCTTCACCACAAAGCCCGTCAGGCAAGGTACCTGTCCATAAGCCCCTCCCACCTGCCGCTGTTCTTCAAAATGTATTCCACCACTTCACGGACCGCACCGCCCCCGCCGCTCCGCCGAGTAACATAATCCGCCTCACGCTTGACCTCCTCAACCGCGTTCGCCACCGCAACGCCGAACCCGACCCCCCTCATCACCGGCAAATCAGGCAAATCATCCCCGATATAAGCCGCCTGGTCCGCCGAAAGACCCGCCTCCTTAAGCAACTGCTCCAGAACCGGCATCTTGAAATGACAGTCCTCGAATACGTAATCTATCTCCAACTGCTCGGCCCGGTGACGCGTCGGTGTCGATACCCTCCCGCTTATCAGGGCAACCTTCAGACCCGCCCGACGCCACAGCCGAATCCCGTGACCGTCTAGCGCGTTGAACTCCTTGCTTTCGCTGCCGTCACCGTTGACCACCAGCGTGCCGTCCGTCAGAACACCGTCAACGTCCATCACCAGTAGCTCTATCTTCCCAAGGTTAACCTTCGATTTCTCTGACATCGCCTCGTCTCAAATCCGCCCCACGCTCTATGGGCCCCGTAAAAGTATACGACTACCCGACAACCTTGATTGTCACAATATCCTGAACGTCGATCAGACCGACCGGCCGGTCCTCCGAATCAACCACCGGCAAATCGTCGATACGGTACTTGTGGAATATCGCCGTCGCCTCCGCCGCAAGAGCATCGGCGCGTATCCGCTTGCAGCCCGCCGTCATCACATCCCCCGCCTTCATCCCGAACGCACGATGACCCTCACGAGTCATCAGACGACGAAGGTCCGCATCCGTTATTATCCCCGCGAGCCTGCCCTCCTCGTCAACTATCATCACCGCCCCGTGACGCTTCACGTCCTCCGCATCCGCCAGCATCCGCTCTATCGTCTCCGATACACCGGCCAAAGGCAGCTTCTCGCCCGCCTTGAACATCATCGACTGCTCGACCGTCATCAGCTTCGCCCCAAGAGAGCCCCCCGGATGAAAACGAACGTAGTCCTCTACGCCGAAATTCCGCGCCTTCATCACCGTAAACGCAAGCGCATCACCAACCGCAAGCATGCAAGTCGTCGATACGCTCGGCGCAACACCAAGAGGACACGCCTCCGACATCTTGCCCATGCATAGAACCACGTCGCTGTGCTTGCAAAGCGTCGAGTCACGCTCACCGGTTATCGCTATCAGACGTATCGCCAATTGCTTCACTAAGTTTATCAAACGCGTAATCTCGCCCGTCTCCCCGCCGTAGCTCAAAACGACAACAACGTCGTCCTTACGAAGCCTGCCCAAATCCCCGTGAACCGCCTCCGCCGGGTGAAGAAAATGGCTCGGCGTCCCCGTCGATGCCAGTGTCGCACTGATCTTCTGCCCGATGATGCCTGCCTTCCCGATCCCGCTCACTATGCAGGAGCCCCGGCACGAATAAATCATCTCCGCCGCCCGCGAAAAACACTCGTCAACAATCGGACCAACCGAACTTATTGCCGCCGCTTCCGCCTCTATCACGCTGCGCGCGTAATCAAGATCGAATTCCACTGCTTCGCTCCATGCCTTAACATCCACTGACTGCATCCAACACACCAACGCCTCCCGTCTCCTGCTCAACCGTCCAGAAGCTTCATCGGCGCGCCGCGATCATTATAACCTGTCAAATCGTGTTTCTCCCCCGAATAGTCCGGACCCGAGTGAATTATCACACGCTTGTCGTTGAGCTGCTCTATCTGCGAAAGCACCGTACGCTTCTCGTTCTGAAGGTAATCTGCAACCTCCCGCGAAACCGAAAGCTCTATCCGCTTTATACCATCCTTCGCCGCCCACAAATTCAGCAAACGAATAATCTCTATCGCCTGGGATTCGTGACTCTTCACAAAACCCGTACCCCCGCAGTTCGGACATGCAAGGTACGTGCTCGATTGCAGCGACGGACGCATCCGCTGCCGAGTCATCTCCACTACCCCGAACCGGCTTATGCTCAGTATCCGAGTCCGGGCGCGGTCCGGCCTCACCATCGCACGAAAAGCCTTCTCAACGCCCTTCCGGTGCTTGGCGTCGCGCATGTCGATGAAATCACAGATTATCAAACCGCCAAGGTCACGAAGCCGAAGCTGACGGGCTATCTCGCGGGCCGCCTCCAGATTGATCTCGTAAGCCGTCTGCTCGGCGCTCCTCTCCTTCCGAAAACGACCGCTGTTGACGTCAATCGATACGAGGGCCTCCGTCTGCTCGATTACCACCGAGCCGCCCTTCTTCAGCTCGACCTTGCGCGACTGTATCTTCGCTATTTCCTCCTCGATCTTGTACTCGTGAAACAGCGGAACCTTGCTGTCGTGATATACGACCCTCCGCTTCAGTCGCGGCGTCGCTATCGACAGAAAATCCTTGATCTTCCGAACCACGTTCTCGGAATCACACACTATCCTCTTTATGTCCGCGTTGAATACGTCACGCATCGCCCTGATTACAAGGTCCGACTCCTGGTAAAGCGCTCCCGGAGACGGCTCGCCCTCTATACGCTTCTCTATCACCCGCCACAATCTCAGCAGGTACTTCAAATCGTTCCCTATCTCACGCTTCGAGCAGCCCTCCCCCGCAGTCCTTATAATAAAACCGTGCCCCTTCGGCGGATTGCACTGCTCGAGAATCTCCAGAAGACGACGACGCTCGTCCTCGTCCTCGATCTTGTGCGAGACGCCATGCTTGCGCATCCACGGCATCATCACAAGGTATTTGCCCGGAAGAGCAAGATAAGTGCTCAAAGTCGGACCCTTCGTCTTCACGCCCTCCTTTGTAACCTGTACCACTGTCTCCTTGCCCTTGCGAAGACAGTTCTGGATCAGAGGCCTCTCCTTCAGTGACTTCCTCTTGCCGATACTCTCGGAACGACCCGTCCCCGAACCCGAAAAATAACGCGGATGCAGGTCGCTAATATGCAGAAAACCGTTCTTGCCCACCCCAAAATCCACAAACGCCGCCTGTATGCCCGATTCTATGTTGACAACCTTGCCCTTGTAGATATTTCCAACATGACTGTTCAGGCTCGACCTCTCAATATAAAGTTCCTCCAGTGAGCCGTCATCGACAACCGCCACCCTGCACTCCTCGCTCTCCGCCACGTTTATCAGCATCTCTTTTGCCATTACTTTATCCCTTGCTTCTCTCTCATTCTTTCGTGTTTCGTCTGTTCATTCATTACTCCTGCCACTCGACGCTCGCCCGAACAACCGGCCCGCTCAACTTCTCAACATCCAGACCCAGCAGCATCAGCAGCTCCTCTACCCGTATCGACCCCTCGCCCGTCACCCGGCACTCCACAAAAACCCCTCGCTCATCCACCTCTATCGACTTCAAATAGCCCCTCACATCAACATCCTTGAATCTCGCCCCTTTTACCCCTCGCTCCCGGCGCACCTTGATGCTCTCGCTGCCCAGAAGCCCCGACACCCGCTCCGACAATGCCTCGCCAAGGTACTGCTCCCGCACCCCAATTGAGTAGCCCGCCGCCACCGGCACAAACCGCCGATTAGACTCCGCCACAACCACGGAAACCACCTCGCAGCCGCCTGGAAGCTCCGACGAGAGCCTCTCCTTGAAAACATCACTCTCAAATCCCGACCCCGCCGAACCTCCCTGACCGCTCCCCGTTTCGCCCGCACGCACACGAACACAAAGCAGCTCCTCGTCCCCCTCTACCCCCACGCTCTTCGGCAGAGGAAGAGACAACCTCGCCCGCGGATTAAATCCCCCGCTGTACTGCAGAGCTACACCCGCACGAACACACGAACGCTCGAACACCCTGAGCATCTCCCCGTGCGAGAGATACCTTAAGTTGCCCCGCACCCTAAACTTAACAACCACCAGGATCGTTCTGTCCGAACCGCCTATATCCTCATCCTCGCTTTCAACCAAGAGCCTGGAAAACCTCAATCTGATCGCCGAACACACTCGAACGGCCTGCCATACTATACATCAAACTTGCCACCCTTAGCATTATCCCCATTCATGTTAAACAAACAAGCATTTTTTCCCCGAAATGCCGCTTCCCGGCGACTTATTCGCTCGCCTCACCGCCCAAATACCCCCAAAAACGCCCCCCCACCTCTCACATCGCCCCGAAACCCCCGCACCAGGTCCACCAATCCTGCCCCGCCCCCACTTCTACGACCTCCACGACCCCTCTGTATCCACCAAACAGCCGGTCCTCCACCCGGATTCTCATAACCCGCGACCCCGGCCTCGGCAGTGCGGCCCGCCACATTTTTTTTGCTGATACCGCAAAATCCCGTAGTTACCACGATAGACTGCCGGACCTACCTCCAATACTATTGCATGTCACGCGGATTGCGCGCATAGGTACTTTGGCACGAATCAAAGACAGCAGCGTTCTTTAAGCCCCTCTCCGGGAGGAGGCTGGCTACATGTTAGTTGTTCATCGAACCCATTCGCCAAAGGAGGTACGCATGGCCAAAACCCAGCTTCTTTCCGACCTTTGAACCACCGTAAATCAAAAACCGTGCCCAATCGCAAATATCGACGTGTAAATCTTAGAATTGGAGGCAAAAAAATGGCTTATCATCGAAAAAGTACAATCATCTTCCTCTCGGCCCTGATTTGCGCCGCCACACCCATCGCAACGCTGGCCTATCACGAGGTATCCGGTTGTGGAGGCTGCGGCGCCGCCTACTTCTACGAGTGCGCCGACAGGTTCTACGACGAGGTCAAAACCTACCCCGGCTGGACCGGACACTTCGTCAAAGGATGCTCCACATGCAAGGAAAAATACTACAAAAGCTCAACCTATTCCGGACAGGAAAACTCTTGGGTCGACAGCAGCGACATCCATTTCCACAACAGTCACTGTACAACCGCCTGGGACTCATACTACGGAAAAACGCTCAGCGCCGTCCCCTTCACCGACGGAACACTTGTCCCCAGCGAGGCAAGACACGCCTGGGGCGACAACGACCTCGAATGGATCGCCTTTAAATGCTGCAGCCTCTTGAGAAACAGCTCCAGAAGCTACTGGGCAAACACCATGGACGGTCTCCATCTGCTGCTCGGATACAAAACCAGCAGCTACGGGTACACCAACTTCGGAAAAATATGGGCACAGAAAATGAAGACCTACACCATAAAAATCCTCTGGATGACATTTACAATACCAGGGCAGACCGTCACTCAGGCATGGTTCAACACAACCGACGAAACGCAGCCCAGCGGAACCGTCGCAAGGGTCCTCGCCGAAACCTATAACTGCTATAACGACCACCTGCACGGAATGGGATATGTCTCACCCGACCCCACCCACAACAGCCTTTACTGGTACTGGGACCACACAGCCGGAAGCCCCCCATACCGCTTCGTAAATAACCTCCAGACTATGTACAGGTACGAGGTCCTCCAGACTAAGGTCGACGAAACATACGTCAAAAACATCGCAACAGCAT
>CP070678.1:760161-772668 GCA_020352515.1 Phycisphaerales bacterium
AACGCCGCCCCATGAAGGTCGTAAAAGCCCCCCTGTGTCGGCCATCTGATAAGCGACCCGTAATGGTTCTTCGCACACAATGTCACCCCGGTCCCACCGTGAGCCTTCAGATTCGCCAGGTTAATCAGGTATTCCGCATCCACATAACACTTCGGAATGTAATCCGTCTTCTCAGTCTTCGCCTTGCAGCTCCAGTAAAGAGCAACCTTCGACCGCTCCGCCTTCACCCGCCCGAACTTGCCCGCCTGGACCATGTAACGAACATCCGGAAACCGCTTCGCCAGAAGGTCCCGGTATTCCTTGCAAAAGTACGCCAGTGTGTCGCCCACCGTAATGTCGCTCTGCCGCACACCCGCCCCCGTCAACTGCCCTAACAGGGCCCCTATCACCTGTGGCGATGTGTTCATGTACTCCTGCCACTTCTCCAGCTCGTAAGTCCCCTCGTTCACCGTCCCCATCCGCCATAGCATACCGACGAAATTCACCTTTATCATCACCTTCTCCCCCGCCTTGTACCCCACCTCCCCCTTTCCCCGCTGCTTGTTGTGATACTTAAACAGCCTCTCCCACGCCTCACCGTCGCTCCCGGCGCCCGTAAGCTCCCGAAGCGACCGCGACATCATCTGCTCCACCCGCTCCGGATCCGTGCTCCGATCCTGCCACGGATGTCCCCGTCCGGGCCCCTCCCATCTCGCCGCCTCAGGATCGTGCACCCACACAACCCGCCCCGGGTAGATGCCCCTCGCCACCCCGACCGGCTGATTCGCAGCCTCCGCATCGCCCAGAACAAGCTTCTCGCCCGTCAGGCTCAGCGCCATCCACATCGCCCCCACGCCCGCCACTATACACGCCACAACCACCACGTAACGCCGCCGCGCTGAGCTCACCCGCGCCCGCCGAAACGCCGCCAGCGAACCCACCACCGCCGCAACCCACGCCACGAACCCCGCCGCCAGCGGAAACGCCGCCCGCTGACACGGATAGCTCGCACGCGAAGGCTTCGGTATCACACGAACCAGAAACCACAAAAGAGCCGCCAGCCCCGTCGCCGGAAGCAACAACCTCAACCACCACCTCTTAACGCCCCCCTCCCGCTTCCCGCCGCTATCAATGCACCCGTGATTCTCTTTGCTTCCTGCCGATCGCATCTCGTTTCCTCCGATAACACCCCGGCCGCCTCACGCAGCCGCAATTTCTTCAGCCTGCACCCGACCCTACAACGGGCCGATCAATCCTCGCGATTCTACCCCAATACCCCCAAAACACCAACCACAAAACCAGCCCCCAAAAAAGCCCAACGGCACACCTCAAAAGATACCGCAACCCCGAAACATAATGCAATCATCTCGCCCGCTCTATCGCCACTCCCTCCCCATGCCTGGCCTGCCCTCCCTATCCCCGCGTCACCTGCAATGCCTAAAGTCCGGCCGCCCCGAACATCCTCAGGCTCGGCGCCACTGCTGTACCGCTCACTGACCCGGCAACGCCATCTGCAGCTTCACCGGAGCCAGGCGAACCTCCTTGTTGTTCGGGCTAAGGTCCACCTGGAACGGCCCCGACGACCGAAGATTCAAATTCAAGCTGCTCGGAACCGACAGGTCCGCATGTGAACGCGCATTCGACCCGGCAATCTTTAGTGCCGAGCTCAGCCGCTCGCAATTCTTCGTCGCCGAGATGTGCAGCCCCACAACCAGTACAAGGCTCGCAATTATCAAACATATCCCGAAAACCTTCGCCGCCCGTACAATGTCACCTTCCATTGATCTTCTCCTTTCACTTTTCCGCCTCGGCGCCGCCGTTTGCACTCTCGCCGCACTGACCACATCCCGTCAGCGGCTTGCTTCCACCCGAAACCTGCGGAGCCACGCCCGGTTGAACGATCCGTTTGCCAAGAGACTACACTCACCCCCTGTCCTTCTGCAACGAAAAACGCTCGACCACGCCGCCACAATCGCCGCACAACACCCGTCCCCACAAACCCGCCGCCCGCAACCACGCGCCGCAGACAATTCGAACCGCCTCTATCCCCTGATAGTCTCTCAAGAATCTTCCTCCTGCCTCCGCAAACCTCCTCCCCCGCCCATCCGTCAACTCCCGGCCGCCCCGACTGACCCAGCTTGCCAACCTGATGTCACGAAAACTGTAATTTTTTCGGACCCCGCCAGGATTCCTCTCTTCACGCACCCGCGAAACTCCCACCCGCCCGCGAAAATTTTGAAAAACCTTCGTATTGACCCCATCACACGCACGCGGTATCATAGGGCCGCTGTTAAGCCGAAAACCGATCTGCATAAGAGAGTCACGAATTGCAATGTCAAAAGACTCGACAAAAAGAACCGCCGTGCCTCTCACAGCACCTTTCGCCTTTTGATATGTGAGTTTTGATTTTTCGCAGCATGTTCTGCGTCTTAATAAGCAGAGTCGCCCGGTGCCGGCCGTGTCGCCGGGCGGGCAAACGGAAACGGTAAACAAAGAGGGTTTACGACAAATCAGGATGCTCGCGCCGCTGACGACGCTGTGCAGGCGAGCCACCGCTGATAACTCGTAATCGACCCTCTGGAGAGTCGGCTAATGGATTGTCCCGTCTGCACCAATGCAATGATCACGCTCGAGCTCGAAGAAGTCGAAATCGACTATTGCACCGATTGCGGCGGAATATGGCTCGACGCCGGTGAGCTCGAAATGCTACTCGGAGAGCCCGAAAAGGCAAAGCTGCTCCTCGCCTCATTCAAAATCGACAACGCCTCCACCGAAAAGCCCCGCCCCTGCCCTATATGCGACAAAAAGATGCACAAGGTCATCGTCGGAACCTCCAAACCAACACTCCTTATCGACAAATGCCGCCGGGGCGATGGCCTCTGGTTCGACGCCGGCGAGTTGCAGGATATCTTCACCCGCGCAAAGCTCGACCCCGACAACAAGATACAAAAAATGCTCGCCGACATGTTCGGCAGCGGACAGAAGGAGCCTCCGAAGGACTGACCGGTGAAAACGCCCCACCTCATAATACTCCGCCTTCTACTCATCGCCGCACTCTCGACCCCCGGCCTGGCCGCAGCGCCGCTCGAAAAGGACCTCAACGGCGGCCCGGTCGTATTCGAAAAAATACGCTCCGAACAGCCCGAAGGTTACTCCATCCCCATCGTCGACCTCGCCCCCCACACCCACCGTCAGGTCGTCGTCGACAGAGAGCCCGGCCAATACCTTGGTCACCCCACCACCGTCCTGCTCGAAGATAACAAAACAATGATCGCCGTCTATCCGAAGGGCCACGGCCGCGGCGCTATCGTGGCCAAACGCAGCACCGACGCCGGACTCACCTGGTCCGAACGCCTCCCCACCCCCGAAAACTGGGCCACCTCCAAAGAGGTCCCCACTCTATACCGCGTCACGGACAAAAAGGGCGCCCACCGGCTCATCATGTTCTCCGGCCTGTACCCCATCCGCATGGCCCGCTCCGAAGATGACGGCAAAACCTGGACCCCGCTCGAGCCCATCGGTGACTTCGGCGGAGTCGTCGCAATGGCCTCCGTCGAGCGACTCGCCAACGGCGACTATATGGCCCTCTTCCACGACGACGGCCGATTCCTCAGGGGCGCCGGAAAGGTCACAGGATTCCGGGTCTACAAGACCATCTCCCAAGATGGCGGAATCACCTGGTCACAGCCTGCCGTCATCGCCGAGCACCCCGCCGCACACATCTGCGAGCCCGGCCTCCTCCGCTCACCCGATGGAAAACAAATCGCAGTCCTGCTCCGCGAAAACAGCCGGAAGTTCAACTCCTTCGTCATCTTCTCCGACGACGAAGGAAAAACATGGTCCGAACCCCGCGAGCTGCCCGCCGCCCTCACCGGCGACCGCCACACTGCCCGATATGCGCCCGACGGACGCCTCTTCATCAGCTTCCGCGACACCACCCGACGGAGCCCCACCTCCGGCGATTGGGTCGGCTGGGTCGGAACCTACGACGACATCGTGAAAGGCCGTCAGGGTCAATACCGCCTCCGAATAATGGACAACAAAAAAGGCCGCGACTGCGCCTACCCCGCCGTCGAGCTGCTGCCAGATGGAACCTTCGTAACCACCACGTACGGCCACTGGATAGAGGGCCAGGCGCCTTTCATACTAAGCGTCCGCTTCAAAATCGAAGAAATCGACGACATCGCCGCCTCCAACGCCCCCAAAAAGACCCCTCTCTTCGTCGCCGGCGCAGACGGATACCATACCTACCGAATCCCCGCCCTTATCGTAACCAAAAACGGCAGCCTTCTTGCATTCTGCGAGGGACGCAAAAACAGCCGCTCCGACAGTGGTGACATCGACCTGCTGCTCAAGCGCTCAACTGACGCCGGCAAAACCTGGTCACGACAAAACGTCGTCTGGGACGACGGGCCCAATACCTGCGGAAATCCTTGCCCCGTCGTCGAGCGAAACTCCGGCCAAATCTTCCTCCTCATGACCTGGAACCACGGCGATGACCGCGAATCAGAAATCAAAAAGAATACATCCAAAGACACACGCCGTGTCTTCGTCTCACGAAGCAGCGACGACGGCCTGACATGGTCAAACCCCGTAGAGATTACCAAAACCGCAAAACGCCCCGAATGGAGATGGTATGCAACCGGACCAGGCGTCGGAATCCAGCTCCAAAAGCCGCCGCACGCCGGCCGTCTTGTAATCCCCTGCGACCACAGCATCGTTACTCCCGGCGACCCCGACGGATACAACTCACACGTCATCATCAGCGACGACCGCGGAAAATCATGGAAAATCGGAGGTGTCATCTCGCCCAAAGTCAACGAATGTCAGCTCGTCGAATTGACCGACGCCTCCCTCTTGATAAACATGAGAAACTACGACCGCTCCAAAACAACACGCGCAATCGCCACAAGCAAAGACGGCGGCCTCAACTGGTCAAGAGTCACACACGACCCCGTGCTCGTCGAGCCAATATGCCAGGCAAGCATCATACGATACTCCTGGCCCACCCCCGGCGATAAAAGCCGCCTGCTCTTCGCTAATCCCGCAAGAAGCGGACGAGGGGATAGAAACGAAATGACCGTACGCCTCAGTTCGGACGAAGCTAAAACATGGCCCGTCTCACGCCTGCTCCACCCGGGCCCAGCCGCATATTCTTGCCTCGCCGCACTGCCCGACCGCACAGTAGCCTGTCTCTACGAGGCCGGAAAAAAGAGCCCCTATGAAAAAATCGTCTTTGCCGTCTTCAGCCTGCAATGGATCGCCGGACCCGACGAAAAGTCCCCCGAAAATACTGGCCTCTTCGCCGGCCAAACGAGTATAATCCCGAAGCTGTAAACAAAACTTGCAAGCCAAACGAAAGGAGTTGACTATGGGTACATGGAGCTACATTTGCCTGGGCATCGGCGTCGTCGCCATCGTCTTGGTAATCATCATGAAAAAACGCGGCTAAAGCTTAAAACCAGACGCCTCCGATAAAGAGATTGACCGCTTGAAACATCGGCTGTCACCGCCGCCCTGTTCTTCACAGGCCGCGACGGTGACCGCCGACGGGAAGCGCTCATAAACCTCCAATCGCAGACGCCGCAAGTCCGGAGAAAAAAATGATTCCAGCACTAATTGTTGTCGTTGTCATTCTTGTCTTGATCATCGGCGCGATCATCGCAATCTACAACGCGCTCGTGCGACTTCGAAACCAGGTCGATAATTCCTGGTCGCAGATTGACGTACAGTTGAAACGCCGACACGACCTGATCCCCAACCTCGTCGAAACCGCAAAGGGGTACATGAAGCATGAGCGGGAAACCTTCGAGGCCATAACCAAGGCCAGAAGCCAGGCTATGGGAGCAAAAACCGTCTCCGACGCCGCAAAGGCCGAAGGCGCGCTCGGAGACGCGCTCAGCAAGTTCATGCTCGTCGTCGAAAACTACCCCGACCTCAAGGCAAATCAGAACTTCCTCTCCCTCCAGGAAGAGCTGACCGCCACCGAGAACAGAATCGCTTTCGCCAGGCAGAACTACAACGACCAGGTCCTGTTCTTCAACAACAAAATCCAGATGTTCCCTTCGAACATAATCGCCGGCATGTTCAGCTTCACAAAACGAGATTTCTTCGAGCTTGAAAGCGAAGCCGAGCGAGAAACCCCGAAGGTGAGCTTCAGTTAAAACCAGGAGCCGTCAGGACGGTATTTGCAGTCCGGCCGCGAAAGCCCAAGTGCATGGTTATGCGCCGTCTCTTCGCCGCGTCGTCTGTTCGTGCTTTGATTTCGGGCGACCCCGTTGCGGCCGCCCCCTCGCAGGCCCGGCCGCTGCAAATCGCCCTGCTCCGCCAAAAGAAATGCAAGAGACTCACTATGTGGGAATTGATTCGGGCAAACAAAAGAAATTCCATCATCCTGATGACGCTCATGGCCACTGTCCTGCTGATACTCGGCGCGGTCATCGGCCTGCTCGTCTTCGGACCGCAGGGTGCCTTCTTCGGGCTCATCATCGCCGCCGCCGTCTGGCTCGTCCTCACCTTCATCAGCTTCTCACAGGGTGACCAGATATTCCTCGCCGCAAGCCGCGCAAAACCCGTCACCCACGACGTCCACCCCCAGCTCTTCAACATCGTCGAGGAAATGAAAATCGCAGCGGCCCTGCCCGCTATGCCCAAAATCTACATCATCGACGACCCCGCACCAAACGCCTTCGCCACCGGAAGAAGCCCACAAACCGCTTCCGTCGCCGTAACCGCAGGACTCCTCGGACGACTAAACCGCGACGAGCTCCAGGGAGTCATCGCACACGAAATCAGCCACATCCTCCACCGAGACATCCTCTTCGTCACCATGGCCGGTGTCATGCTCGGCTCCATCGTCCTCCTCTCGCACGTCCTGCTGAGGGGCATGTTCTACAGCTCAATGGGCTCACGCAGAAGGTATTCCTCAGGAGGCCGGGGCTCCGGGCACGCCCAGATCGTCATCGTCATCATCGCAATCGTCGTCGCTATCCTCGCCCCCATCATGGCGCAACTGCTGTACTTCGCCCTCTCGCGCAAACGTGAATACCTCGCCGACGCCGACGGCGCAAGGCTCACTCGCTACCCTGAAGGGCTCGCCGGAGCGCTGGAAAAAATCGCATCCGACCGCTCACCACAGCTCGCCTCCGCAAACAAGGTCACGGCGCCCATGTATATCGTCAATCCCTTCAAAAAGCAGGGACAGATGAAACTCGCCGACCTCACCAGCACCCATCCGCCCATCTCCGAGAGGGTGAGAATCCTCCGCAACATGACCCACGGCGCATCCTTCAAGGATTACTCCGACGCCTTCAAAGCCGTGACTCACAAGGCAACCGTTGTACCCGCCGCCGCTCTTGCCAAGGAGGATATCGAAATCCGCCGGGCCGAAGCAAGCACCGAAAAAGAGCAGCGAACCCAGACACAGGTCCGCCAGGTCGGCGATATCATGCGAAAGCTCAACAACTTCCTCTTCCTCACCTGTGCCTGCGGACTAAAACTCAAAATCCCCCCCAACTACAAATCCGACAAGGTCAAGTGCCCCCGTTGCAAGCGCACCCTCGATGCCGCTCGTCAAAAACCCGCCGGAAAGAACCCTTGACCCCCGCGGTCGCCGAAAAATACGCCCCCGCATAAAGGCGCGCCTAACCCGCCTTCAGACCCGGCCCCGAATGCGTCGAAGATTCTCGCAGCTTCCGGATGTCCTTCTCCATCCGCTCGAATCTCCGCTTGCACATGAAAGTATACAGTGCGTCCTCCGGCCGAACGTTCCCGTTACCCCCGTCGCCAGAATTCGCCGCCGTCACCTTCTGAGTAATGTAATCGCTTATCAACTGCCGCTGCTGCTTTAGAAGCTTGTGCAGCAGCTTTGTCGTCTCCTGCAGCACTACTACCTCACGCTCTAATGCCGCAACACGCTGTGATGTCGTAAGTCTCATACAAAAATGCCCTGTTCGCCCTAAACCGGCGATCCGGAGGCCCCTCTCAATCCTTCGCCCTTACGCTGACCCCGAATAATGCCCTTAAGGCAAAATGCTAAATCGCGTCCATCTAATAATATATACTACCCAAGCGACCCGTTTGTTCTGCACTTCCGCCCCGTCTCTGTGCGCACAAACCCCACCGTTAAAACACCCTTAACGCACAGGGTCTTTTACCTGCTTTCCCCTTGAATCCCCGCAACCGCAAAAAAAAACCGCTCTCAACCTCTGAAAAGAAGGTCCCGCTATTGAAGCTTGCGCCGCAGCGCCGCCAATACTCCCAGCCCCGCCAACAGCAGCACAATCAACGCCGGATCCGCAACCCCACATGACCCTTCACAGCCCCGGAAAAGACCTTCGTGAAGCGTCACTTCCTTTGCACTTCCATCGGAAAAGCTACTTCCTGACAACCAGCCCAATCGCGTCTATCATGGCGCCGCGTCGACCGTGAAGACCAACGATTAGTCTACCGTCGCTCGTGATGGTCTTCGCGGTCCCAGACGTTGCACTGCCAATGGTATCGGCTTTGTAAGAATCCGACAATTGCAGGCTCGCGCCGTCGTTCAGCTTCATGAACTCGAGTGTAATTGCGTCGACGAACTCGCCTGCCCGGACGTGGATCGCGCCGAGGGCGTAGCCCTCTTTCGCCAAGATCGTATTCGGCCGTGTTGCTCTTGATCGATCGAACAGCGGCGTCAATCGACTTACGTGCTTGCCCCCTGCCCACGAACCCAAGGCGAACTGAACCCCGATGACCGGTCGGCCTTGAGAATCCACGTTCCGGAAGGCGCTCCCGCCCGTGCCACCGACCGTCTCGGTCAACTCACAATTGACCGCGTCCGTGTTGTCACTGCGAGGAATACCTGGAGCGGCAAGTCCGGGCGGACGCGAGGACGAAAACGAGCCGGGCCGCTCGCGTATCATGCCGTTGCCCATCGGTCTGGCGCCATCGCGCATCTGCCTCATACCATCCCGCATCTGCCTCATGCCATCCCGCATCTGCCTCATGCCATCCAGGTCCGCGTTTGGCCGATCTTCCGGCAGACCGCCTTCGCCGGTGCCCCTTGGGTCGATTCGGGGGGGCAAAGACGGGAAAGGCGATTTCCTTATTTCGTCCAGTCCCGGGATTTGTGGGTATTGCGCTATCGGCCTCTTTCTTTCCGGCGGTCCTTGCCTTAAGTACAACACCGGCACCACCACCAGCGCAACCAGCCCGGCCGCGACGCTTACCGTCGTCGCCGGCAGCGAGAGGCCTTGCGTTGCATATTCCGGAAGCCGCCTGCCCCGCTGCACACGCACGCCGTGTTTGGCGAGAATGCCCGCAACCTCCCTTGGGTCGATTCGCTTGGGAATAGCGATCATTTGCTGGGAACCGCCATAAGAGAAGAGCATAATCGAAAACCTGCGCCCGATATCCTTGCCGAGGACAAAGACGCAGTCGGAAATCACCCCATATTCCCAGCGAGCGTTGCTCACGACGAAGAGGCAAGGGTATCCGCAGGAAAGCGTGGTGCGCTGGATCGTATCGCGGCCAAAGACAATGCGCCCGCCAACATGACTACGGCGAAAGAAGAACAAAAGCAACGCAAAACCCGCCGCACAGATTCCACCGGCCAGAGCGAAGTCACGGTCGCGGGGCTGCTCCTGCAACGCGAACACACACAGGATAATGCACGCCGCAACCAGGCCGATCCCCACGGCAATCAGCAACCGCCGCAGAGCATCGCCACGCAATCGAATCGGGTAAAGGGAAGGTTCTTGCCAGGCCAGCTTTGACGATCCCAACCGCAACGGCTTCGTCAGTATATCTATAAAACCCATTTCTGACCTCTCATTTAGAAAACACGTGTCACTCCCTAAAACATCTACAATCCTACCAAACAACCTGTTTCAAAGTCAAGCAAACTTATTCTCGGTAATCGTCCCAACGATTGTGGTGGTTTCTTCAAGGCCCAATAGTTGTGGTTCTCGCAAGCCGCGGACAACAACAGCTTCTGGCCAAAATGGCCAACCACACAATTTGAGACGATTACCATTCTTAGGCCCATTTTTGCCGATAGTTTCCACGCACAACGGTTTTTCAAGCTCGGAAAAGCTCCCGACCCCTGCTTGTGTCCGGAACTTGATTGTCATCAGAATCTCGCTTTCAAACCGTCCCATCCGGCTGACCGAAACGCCTGTTTCATCTTTTGCCCGTCCCCCGACAATATAAACACCACCTTCTCCTGAAACGTAACATTCGCTGAAAACGCACTCTCACAATGCCGCCACGTATTCTCTACCGTTGCATAATGCCTGCTGTTTCTCGCCCATCAGAGCAAGCAGCGCCCGCACTGCTGCCTCGTAAAAAGCAGGAATAAAAACAACCGCCCTTTTCGGTTGTCATCCCTTCTCAATGAATCTGCACTACAATGCTGCTCTTCTTTAGAACGACAATCAAAAACGAACACGCAAAAATTGCAGCTTTTAGGGCCGTGACATGCCCGCTTGGCACGGTACTCCTCGTCTCTCGCTCTCCGCTGTTGAACAGCCGAAGACTTATCCGGTTGCCACGCGCTCACAGTTTGGCCGCAGAAGCCTTTATCTCATCGAAACGCTCCTCCACAAGCTGCTTGCCGTACTCCCGCATCACCGTCCCCATATTACGCCACGCCGCCCACACATTCCCCTTGCCCCTCGGCGCAGAAAGCTGCCTCGCCACCAGCGCAGCCTCCGAATCGACAAACCGATCCAGAGTCTCATAGCCCCACTTCGGCATCTTCTCCGCCAGTATCGCCAGACGCGACACCACCGTCTCCGTTATCATGCGCCCGTCCTTCGCCGACGCCTGCGTCTTCGGATCACGCCCCCCAACCCCCTTGTGCGGCGCCTTCCCCAGCCGCGACAGGTCCACCGTCTCCGGATAAAGGTGCATCATCAGCGACGTCTCACCCCACGCCCCATGGTCGCCCGTATAGCCCACGTCCATCGCTATCGTACACTCCGGAGTCCCCAGTACGGGAATCCCCAGCGCCCGGCTCATACGAACCGCTGTCTCCCGCACAACAATCTGTTGCGCCGCGCCGTAGTGACCCGTCAAAATAATAATCGCCCGGAATCCGTCACGCGCCATCTCCCGGCAGAGCTGCTCCAGCCACGGCCGAAGCATGTTCGAAAAAACGCTGTTCTCCTCCTCCATGATAAAAGTGTGAGGCTCGCTAAGACCGCCAACGCCTCCGAAAAGCGCCGGCATAACCACCCCCCCGCCCCTCCGGGCCGCACGAACACAAAGAGCGTGGGCCTTGACAGCATCGACCCCCACAACGTTGTGAACCCCGTGCCATTCAATCGTGCCCAGCGGCACAAAAATCGTCGCGCAAGCCGCCTGTGCCTCGTCGATCTCTTTTGGGCAAAGAAACTCCAGCCGAACCTCACGCTCACCCGCGCCTCTCGCCCCCTTCTTCTCCTGCCCGTACGATGCCGCAGCCCCCAGCACGCCTGCCGCCGCTGCCCCCAAAAACGCCCGTCGTCCTACTCTGTCGCTCATAATAGCCAGCTCCTTCCAACTCCCCCTCCGGGCACTATCAAAACAACATGCCCCCCCGACACTGCAAAGCAACCTGCCGCAAACACCAGCAAAGACTACCGGGTCCGCTCCTCTGCCGACACCACTCTGCACGCAACTTCAAAACCACCTCCCGCCTCCCCCGCACTCAACATGCGCCATCTCGCAATAACTGCACTTACACCACCGGCGCCGCCCGCGCTTACCGAGCCCCATCCTCCTTCCAACGCCCTGATTATACGTTCTTTCCGGATACCTCTGGTATGCCTTGACTTGCTTGCCGCCTCGCACCCCCCACTCGAAGGCGCTACCACTACACTCCTGCCGCAATTCACCCCGTGCCGTGAACGTTAATAGCCTGAGGACCCTTGCGACCTTCTCCTATCTCGTACTCCACCTCTTGCCCTTCACGAAGGGACCGGAATCCCTCTGCCTGAATGCTCGTGTGATGGACAAACAAATCCTCCCCCCCGTCGTCAGGCGTAATAAAACCGAACCCCTTCCTCTCGTCGAACCACTTGACCTTGCCTGTTGCCACGATACTCTCCTTGCCCCCCGTACCAGTACAAACAAATTACCCGTATGCTTTCATTCGGGGGTATGCTCGCAACACGACGTGAGCACTCCTCAACAAAAACAAGCCTAATCCTACAGAGGCCCTCGCCCCCAGTCAACAAAACAAAAAAAATTTGTACGCCCCCCTGCCAAAAGCCTCCGACGCCGTGTTGCAGCGCCAAAAACACCCCCCGGGGACAAAAAAAACGCCCAAGACCAGCTTGGGCCCGCGCCTCCCCGCCCCCAGGCTTTGTCTGAAAACGCTGCCGTCGGCCCGAGAGCGAGCGGTTCGGCCGCTGGCAAGGACGGCCAAGCACACGTATCCCCAGAGATACGTCGATGGAGACTTCACGCCGCCAGAGGTCGAACAAGCCTCTCGAAGCCAGGCACTGCGTTTTCAGACACAGCCTATAACTCCGCCGACTCACCCGGCGAAAGAACTTTCACCTC
>CP070678.1:772768-776478 GCA_020352515.1 Phycisphaerales bacterium
AGCTAGTCAAAGAGAAGGTCGATTGCAGGCTGGTCTTCTGCTACAACGTAGCCAGCGATGATCCCGAGGGTCTTCGCATGTATCGAAAGGTTTTGCGTAAGGCAAACAGGCTTGTCAACACTGGAGATATTATTTTCGTCGTGGGAAACAACGAAACGTTGGTTAATTCGGTCCAGCGATTCTCCAGCGTTGTAATACAGAAGTCCATAAGAGAGGGTTTCTGCCTTTGCGTGACCGAAGCTCTGTGGAAAGGCACGCCGGTCGTTGCCTCAAATGTGGGCGGAATACCCTATCAGATTGACGATGGTCGCAACGGCTTTTTGGTGGAACCCCAGGACAACGAGGGATTTGCAGAGCGGATCGTCCAAATTTTGACAAATCCCGATGAGGCCAGAGCTATTGGAGAGGCGGCGAAAGAAAAGGTCAGAAAAGAGTTTTTGATTACCCGGTTGCTCTCGGACTACCTGGACATGCTGAACTCAGTAACCAAAGAGTAGACCCGTCAGGGGTGCAAAAAACGGGGGCTGCCGGCTTTGATCTCTAATTCGGGCTTAGAGTGCTCGGACGTCGTAGCAGGCCAAGATGTCGCTGTGGCGCAGGTATAGTCGGCCGTTGTGAATCACCGGGTGGGCCCATGCCGGGCCATCGCCGCAAAGCGCCTTGAAGCGCCCCTTGATGCGGAACTCATCCGGAGTGGCCTCGACCAGCAGCACCTCACCGCGGTCGTAGCGGAATATCAGGCTGCCGTCAGCATAGAGTACCGCGGCCGAGCCCTTGGACGGGCACTTCTGCTTCCAGACGACCTTGCCCGTGGCGAGTTCGACGCACGCCGCATCGCCTTTGTTGCGGCCGTGTCCGGCGTAGATGTGGTCGCCGACCAGCACGACGCCTCCGTGGTGGTTCTGGAAATCCTTAGGATCGATGAAGTACACCTCTCTGGCTTCGAATCCTTCGACGTTGCGGACAATCTTTAGCAGTGCCGCGCCGGTGCTGTAGGCGGTGGTGGTAAAGACATAAGGCCCACGAACTACTGGGGTGGGGATATTGGCGACATTATTGGCGACGCGGTTGTAGCCCCAGAGGAACCGGCCGGTTCTGGCATCGACACCGATCGTCCCACGGCCAACTAGTTGGACGTACTGGCGGACGCCGCCGATTTCCGCGACTACCGCCGACGAGAAGCCAGCGCCGTCGGAGCCCTTGTCGCCCAGCTTCGGTACGGCACACTTCCAGATGGTTCTGCCGTTCGATTTGTTCAGCGCGACCATCATCGCATCATCGCCGCCGGGGGTGCAGATGACTTTGTTGCCGTCGACCAGCGGTGATTCGCTGTACTTCCAGACGTTCATCATCTTACCCCCAAATTCCTCCACGAGGTTCTTCTTCCAGAGGATCTTTCCATTGCCGGTGCTCAGACATGCCAAGTCCCCTTCGGTCCCCAGAGCGTAGACGAGCCTGCCGCTGACGGTCGGCGTGCAGCGAGGACCCTTCTGATTCCTGGCGTGGGGCGGTCCAATTGGCGTGGCCCAAAGAAGCTTTTGCGTTCGAAGATTGTAGGCCAGCACGAATTGCATCTCCTCGCCATCTTCGCACGGGCGATCACCCATCGTAAAGAGCCGGCCGCTGGCGATCGAAACGGTCGAGAGGCCATTGCCCAGGCCGTCGAGTTTCCAGAGCATTTTTGGCCCGTCTTCGGGCCATTCTTTCAGCAGGCCTCGCTCGCGGCAGACCGCATCACGTGCCGCGCCGTGGAATCCGGGCCAATTACGGCTAGCCGCCGGAACATCGACCTGGCTTGCTTCGGCCGGATCGAATCGCGCCTGCGGCACGACGGCCGGCGCGGGGTATTTCTCCGGGACGATATTGCTGAGTATCCCGACGAAGCGCACCCTGATGACTTCGTTCTCTTCTTCGAGGGCTGCTTCAAGGACAGGTACGGCGTCTTTCGCAGCCGGGCCGATTGCACCCAGGGCAAACGCGGATCGTATGCGGATGCCGCCGGTTTCATTCTCGAAGGCATGTATCAGCGCCGGCACAGCTTCCTTGCCCATCGCTACAAGTGCCCCGGAACAGGCGGCGCGGACCCAGGGCTGCTCGTCTCCAAGCTGCGCGATCAGGATTTTGGCGGCTGACTTGGCCCGAGGCCCCAGAAGGGCCAGCGTATCGGCGGCGGCGACACGAACCGCATCGTCGTCTGAGACTACGCCCGAGATTAGAGCAGCAACGGTCTGATCACACTCTTGCTGGCTCAGCTTGGTCGATGCTCTCTCGACCCAAAAATCTAAAGGTTTGCCGGCGACAATGGCCCTGTGGGCTTCGGTCACAACGTCATCCGAGGACTCAGCGCCAACCGCCTTTTGTGCGTGCGATAGCATAAGGGCGACACTGCAGCAAACCGTCAGAATAAGGCGCAAGTCAGCTTTTTTCATTTTCCTTCCTTTCAAGCGTGTTATCTAATGGTCTATTCTATTTTGGTTTTTCCGATACCTCTATGGACTCCATTGACGTTTCGAGCAGCATATTAGCAGAATTTGTCACCAGCGGCAACCATTACGCCCCGCCTGTGGCCACACGATATTTTCCACCGAGGCGTTGTGTTCGGCGTGCGGATTTACTATTCTGTCAGCAAACAGGCAGATAGAACTGAATCCACGGCAATCTTATTTGGGAGTCGGCAAATGAAGAAACTTGTGAATTACTTCCTCAAGGGGCTGGTGATTTTTGTTCCCATAGCCCTGACGGTCCTCGTGTTTGTGTGGGCGTTTACCAGTTTGGATTCGGTCTTCGAAGAGCGGCTTCCGGGTTATTTCCCCGGGTTGGGAATTCTGCTGCTGGTGGTTTTGATCTTCCTGATCGGCTTTCTGGCCTCGAACTTTGTGGGAAAGAAGCTGTTCGCGCTGGTAGAGGGAATCTTCACGAGACTGCCTCTGGTTAAGCTGCTCTACTCGGCGGTCAAGGACATGATCGAGGCCTTCGCGGGCGACAAGAAGAGCTTCGACAAGCCCGTGATCGCCACGATCGGGCCCGGCGGATCTGTCAAGATCGTCGGCTTTGTCACCAGAGAAAGCCTTCAAAAATTCGGACTCGAAGATCACGTCGCAGTTTACATGCCGCAATCGTACAACTTCGCCGGCAACGTGCTGCTGCTTCCGAAAGAGGCGGTCAAACCGCTGGAAATTGAAAGTTCACAGGCGATGGCATTCGTCGTTTCCGGCGGCGTCTCCTGCGGCTCGGCCTAAGTGACTCCTTGTCGCTGCGAGGTATCGGCAATGAGAAAGAAGAATCCAAACGCCAAACCATTCAAGGATTTCTGGAGGCTGGTCAGCCCGCAGGATCTGCTCAGCAGGGCCGGGACGATGATGATGAGAAAGAGTCCGAAGGCAACCATCTGGACAGCGGGCATCACCTCCTCGGGCTATCTCTCCGGCTTTTTCGGACTGCCGGGCTTTACGGCCCTGCAGGCAATCGCCGCTCCCTTCGTAGTCGGCGTAGGAATGCTCGGCATCGGAGCGGGAATAAAATATATCCCGAGGACGCTCTCGAGGAGATTGACGGCTATAGCCGAGGCGAACGACTTGAACCTAATGGAGGATTATAAAAAATCCCAGGTGATGCAGCATCTGAACGTGCTCTGGGACAAGGTCTTCTGGTACGAATCCGACATCAGATACACACAGCAGCAGCGAGCGGCCGAGCGCGACCAGATCGCC
>CP070678.1:776578-780250 GCA_020352515.1 Phycisphaerales bacterium
GAAGAGCAGATCGAGCGAGTCGTCCTGGGTCGGGCCTAGTCCGTTGATGTTGTACCTGTAGTCCATCGTGACCAGCGGCAGCGCCTGATTCTTCATGAAATCGGCTGTGGCGACATCCTGGGCGATCTGCAGTTCCAGCTCGAGCATGTCCATTCGATTGTCAATTGCCATAGACACCAGGCTGTGTCCGTTCAGGTCATAGCGGACCGGATCGGGCGCAGTTGCGGGGACTACCACAGTGGGCGTCTGCATCCCGAGTCCTCTCTTGTTGAGTGTCCGTTTCAAATCGCGTTCTCGGTCTCGAACGCTGTTCTCGGCCAGAATGATAGCCTCAAGCTGCTGCGCAACGCCGGCCTCGGTACGGATGACTTCAACCTGCGGCTTGTCACCTGCTTCTACGAAACGGCGAGCCTGCTCGTACAGCTTCTCAGCCAGGTCATACTGTGTCTTTCGGACTTCCAGTTCCATCCGGGCCGCGTAAAGGCGCCAGTACACGGTATCCACCGCGGCCAGAATGCGTATGACCTCAAGTTGGGTCCGCGCATCGGTGATCTGCCGGTTGTACTCAGCGATGTGGATGCTATACGTGGTGGCGCGACGGCCGGCGTTTCGCAGCAGTGGCTGGGTCAGAGAGAGCGTCATGTCAGACGAGTAAGAAGGATTGAATATTGAAAATATAGAATCGGTCTTGGTCCGGTTGTCAGCGAAGTCGAATCTAAGCGTCCCCCCTGTCCGCAGGGGCACACTAACGCCGAGGCCCTCGTAGGAAAAGTCCACATTGGAGCCGGCAATATCGAGAGTCGACGGCACGGGCGTGTCGGTCTTGCCGATCCCCGCGTTGGCCGTGAATAACGCCTCGAACTTGGCTCGCTCCTGGCTGACTCCTTCGGCAGCGACGGCGGGATTGATGAGCTGAACCTTCAGATCAAGATTGTTGCCCAATGTCAGCGCCCTGCATTGCTCCAGGGTAAGCGTAATCTCTTCAGCCGGAGCCTCGTTGACATCTATGACCAATCCCTTTTCCTGCTCTTTGGCCTCCTTCAGCTCGAGCGGCTCAATTTCCCGGAGCCTCTGGGGCGGAATCGGGACCCTGGTCGGACCGTCAGAAGTGAGATAATCCAGACATCCGCTCAATGAAATCAATGTCAGTCCGAGAACAACAGTAATTAGGTGCCGTCTATGCAGAAATATTCTATTCATGTCTAAGTGCCTCAATGGGGTCGAGCCTGGCGGCCTTGATGGCCGGGAACATGCCAAAGAAAACGCCAACCGTGGCGGCAAAGCCGAACGAAAGACCAACGGCCCACAGCGGGATGTAGGCCATGTCGAGACCGGAATTGGGTATCTTGGCGATCATGGACGTCATGCCCTGCCCGATCAGGATGCCCAACAGCCCACCGAACAGGCACAGCACGATTGCCTCGACCAGAAACTGCAGGAGAATAGCCGAGGGTTTGGCGCCCACTGCTTTGCGCAGCCCGATCTCGCGCGTGCGTTCGGAGACCGAGACGAGCATGATGTTCATGATGCCGACGCCGCCTACGAGCAGGGAGATTCCCACCACGCCACCGGCCACAGCGGTGATGGCCATCGCCACCTTGTTGAACGACTTGAGGTACTCCTCGATCACCTCCAGCCGAAACGTATCCGGATCGCCCGGCCCGAGGCGGCGTGTCTGCCTCAGGTAGAAGCGCAGTTCCGCCTGGGCCTCCTTGGACAGCTCCGGTTCCCGGCAACTAGCCACGGCGTAGATCCAAGGTTCCCAGAGCCGCCACGCGGTCTCGAAGGGGATAAAGACCTCCTTCGACGACCCCATGTCTCCGAACATGCCGCCTTTGACGCGGCCCTCGACGACTCCCACAATTTCGAAGCTGCGGCGGCCGACGACAATCCGTTTGCCGATGCAGTCGCGATCCAGCCGCAGCTCATCCCGGACATCCGGCGTGATGAGACAGACCTGCCAGCCATGCTCTTCGTCCATCAGCGTAAAGGGCCGCCCGATGATCACCGAACGGTTCTCGATCCGATGCCAGGAGGGATTGATGCCGTTGATGCTGGCCCCTTCGATATTCTGAACGCCGTGGTAGACGGTCAGGCTTCGCTCGGTCATCAGCGTGTAGTCTTCAATGGACGGGCAGCGCTCGAGCAGATTCTCGAACTGCTTCGGCATGAAGCGGATGTGTCGCCAGTTGAAATGTCTGAACTTCCCCTCCCGCGGCCAGTGCGGAATAATGAAGATCTTGTTGGTCCCGAACGTCTCGAATTCCTTGAGCACCTTGGCCCTCAGACCGGTCAGGGCGGCGATGACCGCTGTGACTGCGGCCACGCCGATCACGATACCAATCGTGGTCAACGTCGAGCGCATTTTGTTGGCCCAGATCTGGCCCAGGGCCAAGCGAATGCTCTGCAGGAGAAGAGCAACGAACAGCAATGGTGTCGCGAGCAATCGTATCATGGTCGCCTCCCTGCTGCGGGAACCTTTGCCCACGCGTCTGTCCGGCCGTACAATGCCGTGCGTCTATTCATGGTGGGCCTCCTGAGAAGGCGGGGTCACGCGGTTCGGTCCGGTCCTCTCATCGGAGATGATCTGCCCATCCCGCATTTGCAGAATGCGCTCGGCGTGGCGCGCCACATGCTCTTCGTGCGTCACGATGATAATGGTCTGGCCTTCCCGATGAAGCTGGTCGAACAGCTTCATGACGCCCTCGCTTGTCTTGGTGTCCAGGTTGCCCGTGGGTTCGTCGGCCAAGAGGATGCTGGGGTTGTTGCTCAGCGCCCTGGCGATGGCGACGCGTTGCTTCTCTCCACCGGAAAGCTGGTTCGGGCGATGCTTGACCCGCTCGGTCAGCCCGACGCGCACCAGCGTTTCTCTGGCCCGCGTTCGGCGGGACAGCCAAGTGGTGCCCGCCGCATAAATCAAAGACAGCTCGACATTCTTGAGGGCGTTCAGACGGGGTAGCAGCTCGAACGACTGGAACACGAAGCCAATCTGGGTGTTGCGCACATGGGCCAGGCCACCGGAACTCAAACGCGTCGTGTTCCGGCCATTGAGCTCGTAGGTTCCGCTCGTGCACCGATCGAGGCAGCCAAGAATGTTCATCAAAGTGCTCTTGCCGGAGCCGGACGGCCCCATCACGGCGACGTACTCGTTCTTGCGTATGTCAAGATCAATGCCGTCAAGCGCATGGATGCGTTCGACACCGACCTTATATATCCGCCTGACGTCCTGAAGCCGAATTACTGTCCTGTCAGTCTTTTCCTGGGGCATCGTTTGCATCGTTCATGGTGTTGACATCGTTTGGCTCATTGGCGTCGGTTTTGGCTCTGGCTTTTGCGTCCTTTTTGGCCTGGACTTCGCGCTCGTCCTGTATTTTCTGCTCGTGCTTGAGCTTCTCCAGCTCCTTGTACGGTCCGACGACGATCTTGTCTTGGGCCGTGAGGCCGGACTTAATGACCGTCTGCGTCGTGTTGCTGGCCCCGATCTTGACCGGCGTCGCTACGGCCTTGCCGTCGTTGTAAACGTACACCACTGAAGCGAAAGCCTTCTTCCTCTCCTGTTCGGTGAGCTTGTCCCTGATCTTCACGGGCAGCTCGTCGACTTTACGGCCCAGGACGGCCTGACTGGGAACGATTAAGACCTCCCCATGCTCGGCCACGGCGATGTCGACATCC
>CP070678.1:780350-783112 GCA_020352515.1 Phycisphaerales bacterium
GCGGTTCTCCGCCGAGGGACGTGTTGACTCGCCCCCGACCTATTACCAAGGCCTGCTCCTTTTCGGCTCCCGAGACGGTTCAGCCTATTGCCTGCGTGCCGCCGATGGGGCGCTGGTATGGCGGTTTTCCCCGCTTGAACAGCGGATGATCTGCGCCTACGGGCAGCCGGAGTCCGCGTGGCCGATATGCGGCAGCATCCTCATCAGGGGCGGCCTCGCATATTTCGCCGCCGGCAGGAACTCCTTCACCGACGGTGGCATCTTCCTGTACGCGCTCGACCCGCGCTCCGGTGAGGTCGTTCATCAGAAACGCATGTACGGCCCCTACGGCAAGAATGGTTTTCCCATCGAAAATCGCGAGATCGTAAAGGGCATGAGCATCGAGGGATTCAAAGCAGACATCTTCATTGCCGACGACAGATTGCTCTATCTGAGACATCAGGCCTTCACCTCCAACCTCTCGCCGGTCAAGCTCCAGGACGTCAAGCAGCCGCATCTGATTCCGTCGCACGGTTTCCTCGAGGCAATCCCTCAACACCGCTCGTTCTGGACAATTGACACCATGCTCCATTACGACATCCCCACGGGTCGGGGCGGCGTGCATGGCGATATCCTCGCTATCGACGGCTCGAGCTTCTATGAGGTTCGGGGTTATCCTCCCGGGCGGACCGCGTGGTTCGATCCCCGGACCAGCGGCTACACACTCTACGCGGGAACGTACGGCGCCTCAGTCAACGCTTCGGCAGACGGGGCAGCAGCAGGCGCCGCCAGGCGAGCTGCCAGGCAGACCGCCGCCAAGAAACGTAAGAATAGGCAGGCCAAAGCTAGAAACCAAAATGCGAGTACTGTTGCACCCTCCGTGAAACTCTGGAGCAGTCCCATTGCGCTCACCGGCAAGGCGATCGTGCTGGCCGGCGATGTCCTGTTCGTCGCCGGAACCCCCGTCGTATTCCCGGAAAACGACCTGGCCAAAGCGTACGAGGGACGAATGGGCGGCGTCCTCTGGGCCGCCTCCGCATCCACCGGAGAGAAACTGGCCCAGTACACGCTCGATGCCCCGCCCGCCTGGGACAGTCTCGCGGCAGCAAACGGCGTGCTCTTTCTTTCGCTCGCCGACGGACGTGTAATCTGTATGGGGCCGAAGACCGGTCGGGCTTCGTGGAGTCCTTAATGAACGTCTCCATGAGGCTCTCTTCGGAGCCCCTTGTTCGAGGTTCGCGGTCCGATAGAAACAGTGGCATTGCCTTCACTCAGTCCGTTTGCCGGACCCGTCGGCGCAATTCCGTGGCACACGTCACCAACAACGGTCTGTCGCCTGAGCGGGGACAGACCGGTCACCGGCGGACTTTAGATATCTGCTTTGGCTTGATGAACAACACCTCGCCACGCTTGATCCATCCCGATCTGAGGTCAATCCGAAACCAGCCGTCACTGTTCTTCTCGTGGAAGCGGACCGGTGACCGCCTGCCAAACTCTTTGAGGTCGTATTGTGCCCACGTCCGACCCATGTCCTGGGAAATGATGAATCCCGTGGCATAAGGAGATGCGGGAGCATAATGGGAGGCCAGAATCACGCCGTCCTGGATTATCATGTTGGCGGATTCGTATTGCGGATTGAAGAGCATTGTGTGCGCCTCGGGCCTGGCTATGTCGGCCGGGTCGCACCGGAAGATGCCCCGGTCGTGCGGCTGGGGCCCATTCGCGTCGGCGATCCAGTATAGCTTTCCGTCAACAAAGTTGATGCCGCCGGATTTGTACCGTGAGTTCGACGAATCCGAGACCAGGACCCTCCACCGCCATTTGTCCTTATCCGCATCGTAACTGCCTCTCAGCCAGTGGCACTCATGCTTGTCTGCTATATCACGGTCGCCCGTACAGGCATAAAACGCGTTTTCGGCAGGATTATACGCCACGCAGTGCATGTGCCGGCAGACGACCGGATTGCCGGGGTCGCCGAGCAGCGTGCCTGTCGAGCCGCCGCCTTCAGAGCCGTTATCGCGATAATTGGGATTCTGCCCGAAGGCATAGGCGATTTTGACGGTCCGGCCGTTATCGGTTGAATAGTAGATGTTGACCGGGGCCGCGCCGCCAAGGACATTGCAGTAATTTCCCCACACCAGCATCTCAACGCCGTTAACGTCCCAGGTATGGACGCCATCGAGGGGGTGGAAGTACCAGCCGGGACGCCCCGGGTCTCTCGGCTTATGTGGGATGTAATCGGCGCCGTCGGTATCCTTTACCGTGATTGAGCGATATGTCTTGAGATTGTCGGTGCTGACGTACAGCCTGGAGCCGGTGGCGAAGATTATGTTTCCATTTTTCAGAATGGAGCTGAACGTAATGTCGTCGGCGTCGGGAAAAGCGATGCTGTGCGGCCAGGTGCGGGCGTTGTCCTCGGAGAGGAAGATGGTCGCGTTCGCAAAGCCGAACGCCTTGTTGTCGCGCTGCGAATCAATGTAGGGGCCGGCCGGTTGCAAGCGATACCAGAAGTGGGCCGTGGAGCCCGAGCGGGGCGGGGCAACGACTGCATTGGCGCCAAGCCTGCGCGTGCCGGACGCTAATACGCCGCCGGCGGTTGCCGCCGCGGCGCCTAAGAACCGGCGGCGAGTGATTCTCTGTTGTGGCGTCACGAGCTTGCTCTTGACAGCACGCTGGGTGAATTGGTTGGGAACGAATGGCATAATCTGGTCTCCCGCGAGAAGCTCCTTTGTATCAAACGCGCCCGGCAGGACTCGAACCTGCAACCCACGGATTCGAAGTCC
>CP070678.1:783212-789651 GCA_020352515.1 Phycisphaerales bacterium
CAGGAAGAACCTGATGGACCTTAACAAGGGCGAACTGGCGGAGGTGAAGAAGCTGATAGAGGACCACGGGCTGAAGGTAAGCGCGATCGGCTCGCCGATAGGCAAGGTTCGCCTTGACGAGCCTTGGCAGGCACATCTGGACAAGTTCAAGCACGCGGTGGACCTGGCGGTGTATTTCGAGACGGCGTTTATCCGGATGTTCAGCTACTATGCGCCGGAAGGGAAGAAGATCGACGACTTTCGGGAGCAGGTGATGGAGCGGATGGCGGCGAAGGTCGAGGTCTTGAAAGATGTTGATGTCACGATGGTTCACGAGAACGAGGCCAACATTTACGGGCACACGGCGGAGCACTGCGTTGAGATGGTTGAGAGGATAGGTTCGCCGAAGCTGCGGCTCGTTTACGATCCGGCCAATTTTGTTTGGGGGGAGAAGATCACGAACAACGTTGAGGTTTGCTGGCCGGTGATGAAGCCTTATGTGGTGCACGTTCACATCAAGGACTGGAAGCTGGGCGCGAAAGACGTCGGGAGCATACCGGGGGAAGGAGACGGGCAGATCAAGGAGCTGCTGGCGGAGCTGGCGGCAATCGACTACGAGGGGTGTCTGACGATGGAGCCGCACCTGGAAAGCGGGGGGCAGTTCGGGGGCTCCACGGGGCCGGAACTTTTCACAAGGGCGATAGAGGCGGTGCGTGAGCTTGCTGCGGAAGTCGGGCTGGCCTGTGATTAGGTTATGACGGAAAGGAACGATAAGGATGAAGACGTGGAATTTTGGAATAATCGGGGCCGGGCTTATCGCGGATTTTCATGCGCGGGCGATAAATGATATTCCCAACGCGGCTGTGATCGGCTGCTGCGATAAGATTCAGGAGAGGGCTGAGAAGCTGGCGGACAAATACGGGGTGCGGGCGTTCGAGAGCTACGAGCAGATGCTGGCGAGCGACGAGATAGACATCGTGACGATAGCCACGCCGAGCGGGTTTCACATGGAGCCGACGGTTGCGGCGGCGGCGGCGGGCAAACACGTTATATGCGAGAAGCCGCTTGAAATCACCCTCGAGCGAATCGACGCCATGATCGCGGCGCACGAGAAGAGCGGGACACGTCTGGGGGGTATATTTCCCTATCGGTTCAACGACGGGATGAAGCCTCTGAGAGAGGCGATAGAGTCCGGGCGGTTCGGCAAGATCACTTATGCGGGTATATATGTGCCGTGGTGGCGGACGGACGAATACTACAAGGATTCGTGGCACGGGACGTGGAAGCTGGACGGCGGGGGTGCGTTGATGAACCAGTCGATTCACATGGTGGACATGCTTTGTGATGTTATGGAGCCAATAGAATCGCTGCAGGCTTATACGGCGACTCTGGGCCACCAGATGGAGGCCGAGGATGCGGCTGTTGCGGTTCTGCGTTATAGCAACGGGGCACTGGGGGTGATTTACGGGACGACGGCGTCGTATCCGGGCCAGTTCAGAAGATTCGAGCTAACCGGCACGCGCGGGACGGTTATCCAGGTCGAGAACAGCTTTACGGTGTGGCAGTTTTCGGAAGAGAAGGCCGAGGACGCAGAGATTCGGCAGAAATACGGTCAGATTGAAGGCGGCGGAGGCGTTGCTGACCCGGCGGCGATAACGCACGAGAATCACACGCGGAACTTCAAGGCGTTCCTGGAGGCGCTGGAGAGCAGCGAAGACTTCTGGATAAGCGGCCCGGAGGCCCGAAAGGCGGTGGAGGTGATACTGGCCATCTATAAATCTGCCAAAGAACAGAAGCGCGTGGTGTTAGGTTAGGCAGCGTCGAGAAGTGCGGTCAAGCATAGTTGACGTTGCGTTATCTTTCCAGGACCGACTTTTTTTGCCTGCTGAACGTTACTCCGCGGCCGGTGACAATCTCTTTTTCCTCGCGGACAAAGTCGATGTGCTGCAGGAGGGCCCAGGCGCTGTTGTACCATCTCATCTGGTAGCCTCTCTGGTGTGCCTGCCTTTCCATTCTGAGCCTTTTGGACTGGTTGAAGAGGAGATAGTCGAGGGCGCGGGCGATTTGTTCGACGGAAGGGTCGCCGGGGTCGACCAGGATTCCTCTTGCACGGCGTCCGATGACCAGGCCCCGGGGGTACGGCTTGTTGGAATGGATGAGCTCGAGGGCGTATCTGAACTTGGTGGCGACGGCTACTCTGCCGGAGCCGAGGGTGTCGGCGAGTATTCCGCTTGAAATCTGCTGCATGTTCAGATATGGGAGCACCATTACGTTGATGGCGCCGTAGAGTTTGAGCAGGGTGTTGTCATCGAGGAAGGTATCGAGAAGAACGACGTCACAGCCGGCGAAATCGGCCTCACCGAGCTCCTTTACGCGGCACGATTTGAGCTTTTCGTCTTCGAGAGCCTTGTTGAGCCGTTCCTGGTACTCGCGATGCAGCCGGCCGTTTTCGGCCTTTACGAACTCGGGATGTGCCTTGCCGGCGATTACGTAGACAATCCTTTTCCTTTGCTCGTCGGTCAGTGATTCGCGGATTAAGGTCCCGTAGGCGCTGATGCCGTATTCTATTCCTTTTCCGGGCGAGAGCAGTCCGAGGGTGCAGACGACGAAGCGGTTCTCCATTCCGTATTCTTTCTTGATTTCGAGGCGGTCGAATTGCGAGGGGTGCTGCATTCTGATGCCGTGGTCTATGGGCTTGGCCTTCGAATGCTCAATGCCGTAGGTATTTGATTCGAGGATTTCCACGGCACTTTCGGTTGTGACGATAAGTCCGTCACTGTTTTTGGCGAGGTCCTGTATGATCCTTTTCTGGTGGGGGTCGGGATCGTCGAGCACGGTGTGGAGATAGACGAGGGTTGTCAAGCCTCGTGCCTTAAATGCTTTTGCCATTTTGACGAAGTTGTCGCCCTGTCCGTCGTTTCCGTGGTCGTCGGGGTCGAGCCCGTACTCGTGCTGGAGCAGGATAACGGTGGGATTTGTGCCTTCGTTTGCGCGTGCAACTGTATTTGTTATCGCATCGGCCCAAGAGCGCGGGTTGTACTGGTCGATAGTCAGGTCGACCGGAATTCTATAGGGGCCGCTGCCCTTATCGATGGCGGTCACTCTTACATGTCCGACCTCGCCGGTGAAGTGGGCCAGGGCGGTGGCCAGGTCGCGTGAGAACGTTCCGACTCCGCACCTGCGGGGCGGATAGGTGCTGATGATTCTGATATTGTAGGGCATTGCGATCGACCTTTCCGATAGAGGTTAGGGCTCACGGAAGCCGACGGCGCCTCGTGGCGACAGCCGTGCCTGCGAGGTCGTCGGGCGAGACCCCTGCACATGAGCAAGCCAAGTAAAGAGTACGCGCACGACGTATAAATGTTTCGCGTGGAGGAGGTCGCGGCGGATTTCGGGACTTCTTCGCGAACCGCGGGGCGCCGGCTTTATACGGCGGCGATGACTCCTCTGACGTAGCCGACCGACTCTGCGAGACCCGGCAGCGGGTCGTCGGCGTCTTTTTCGTACTCGAAGGACACTATGCCCTTGTAGCCGATTTTGACCAGGGTCCTGACGAGGCGCGGGATGTCGATTACGCCCCTGCCGACCTCGACGCCGCGTCCTCTTGCAGTGGCCTCGGAGACGTCTTTCATGTGGACGTCGAGAAGACGGTCGGCGTATTTGGCGCAAGACTCGGATGGGTCCACGCCGGCGCGTTTGGTGTGGCCTACGTCGTTGCAGAGGCCGATTCGCCTGTCCAGGTTTTTGATTTTCTCGTAGGCGCTGGCGGGTGTCGGATAGGTCCTGTCGCCCGGTCCGTGATTGTGGATGGCCACACTGATATCGTACTGACGGACCCTTTCGTTGACGAGGGGCAGTAGTTGGGGCTGGGGGACACCGATAATTGTCTTCATCCCGGCCGCTTTTGCATAGTCGAAGGCGCGGTGGACTTCGGCCTCGGTCTTCATGTAGATCACGCCACCGCCGTAGAGAATCAAGCCGGCCTTTTTGACTTTCTCCAATACGTCGCGCGCCTGCTCGGGGGTGCTGTTCATGGGCAGGTGAAAGTCCTTGAAGGCTATATATTTCAATCCTACCCGTTTGGTCATGGCCAGCACGTCATCGAGCTTGAACTTTCTGAGGGTATATGAGGCCAGGCCGAGCTGGAATTGTATTTTGTCCGGGCGAGTCGTTGCGGGGCTGCGGCCGCGCGCGAAGCTGCGGTCGACACGTGTGACGGAAGCGGCCGCGGCAAATCCCGCGGTCTTCAAGAACCGGCGTCGCGTGCCCTGTGTCTCTTTCATCGGCATAACCTCCTTTTCGACATCGACGCGGCCCTGTGGCGTTTTTCTTCACTGGCGCGGCGATTGGTTGATAAGACTCAAGGACCGAAAACAAGGAGTACAGCTTAAGAGAAACGGCCGTTGGACACAAGGAAATTCGCGTTGCGGTTGTGAGGGGGGTCTGCTATTATGAGTCTTTGCGGGTCGTGCCACAGAGGTCGGCGCCGCGGTTGTCAAATGGAGAAAGGCAGGCAAGGACACTGAAAAGCGCGAGCACGAAAGAAGCATTCGGTTTGAGCCGCCGGTGTTTACTGAAGGGTTCTCTTGGGGCGGCGGGCGCGGCATTGCTTGCTCCGACGATAATGCCGTCGAGAGTGTTCGGCGCGAACGCACCGGGCAGCCGCATAACGATCGGGATGATCGGGATGGGGCGGCAGGCATATTACTCGAACTTGAAGTCATTTTTGAACGCCGCGGACGTGCAGGTCGTGGCGGTGTGCGATGTGGATTCGTGGCGGCTGGAGAATGCCCGCAAGGCGGTGGAGGCCCATTATGCCAAGCAGCGCGCTTCGGGCTCATTCGGGGGCTGCTCGGCCTACAGTGATTTCCGTGAGTTTCTGGGGCGGGCGGATATCGACTCGGTGATGATATCAACGCCGGATCACTGGCACGTTCCGATGGCCACGGCGGCGGCCAGGGCCGGCAAGGATATTTCGTGTGAGAAGCCGCTTACCCTGAGCATTGCGGAGGGGCGGGTGCTTAGCGAGACGGTGCGGCGGTACGGGCGTGTGTTCCGGACTGACAGCGAGTTTCGCTCGCACGCGTGCTTCCAGCGGGCCTGCGAGCTGGTTGTCAACGGGCGGATTGGGCAGATTCACACAATCCGGACGGGCGTGCCTGCGGGTGACATTGCAGGTCCGCCGGAGCGGCCGATGGCGGCGCCGGAGGAGCTGGATTACGATATGTGGCTGGGGCCGGCGCCGTTTGCGCCCTACACGGAGAAGGGCGTCCATCCGCGGCGCAGCTATAGTCGTCCGGGGTGGATGCGCGTGCCGGACTTTTGCGAGGGGATGATCACGAACTGGGGGGCCCATCTGAACGATATCGCGCAGTGGGGCAACGGCACGGAGCGTACGGGTCCGGTGGAGGTGGAGGGGACGGGCGAGTACCCGCGCGACGGTTTGTGGAACGTTCTTCTGAAGTTCGAGGTTCGGTACAGATATGCCGGCGGGGTTCGACTGATTTACGACGTGAGCCGGCCATACGTGAGATTCGAGGGGACGGAAGGTTGGGTCGAGGCGGATTATACAACTCGGGCCGTTACGGCCGAGCCGCAGTCGGTTCTGAAGTCGAGGATAAAGCCGGACGAGATTCATCTTCCGCTCAAGGACGAGAAGCGGGATTTTATCGACGCCGTCAAGACGCGGGGCCGGACGCTGGCGGATGCCGAGGTCGGGCACCGGACGACGTCACTCTGTCAGCTTGGGCACATTGCGATCCAGGTGGGGCGCAAGCTCACATGGGACCCCGAGGCGGAGAGGTTTGTCAATGACGAGAGCGCGAATCGTCTGCTTAGACGACCCATGCGGAGCCCCTGGCGATTATAGAAACTGAACGAAACCGCGTGTGAGGAAGGATTTTGACATGACAAGCAGAGCAATTAGGACAAGTGCCGGATTGACACGAAGGGGGTTTTTGAAGAGGTCAGCGATTGCGGGTGCGGCGGTGCTTAGCCCGACGATCGTTCCGGGGCGCTTGTTTGGGGCCGAGGCGCCGAGCAATCTTATAACCATGGGGTTCATCGGCGTCGGCCGGATGGGACTTGGGGACCTAAGGGAGATACTTGGCTTCAAGCAGGCGCGGGTCGTTGCGGTGTGCGACGTGGACGCCAACAGGGTTCAGTACGCCAGAGAGCTTGTCGAGAAACACTACGGCGGCAGGGGTTCGGGCGGAGGGTACAAGGGCTGCGCGGGATACGGCGACTTCAGGGACTTGATTGGCAGAGAGGACATCGATGCGGTGGCGATAGCGACGCCGGATCACTGGCACGTGCTTCCGGCCATAGCCGCGGCGCAGGCTGGCAAGGACATATTCCTTCAGAAGCCGTTTTCTCTGACCATCGAGGAGGGCCGCGTGTTGAGCGATACTGTGCGGCGCTACGGACGGGTGTTCCAGGTTGGCAGCCAGCAGCGGTCGGA
>CP070678.1:789751-795428 GCA_020352515.1 Phycisphaerales bacterium
CGCAAGGTCCGCCGACCCTGGACGATTCGGCCTTTCCCGGAGGTTTGCGGACGGTGCGGCTGGTCGGTCGATTCGACCTACTGGAACTATTGCCCCTGGTGCAAACAGACCCTGATTTGAGCGGCAGAACGGAACAGACGTGTGGCTGTAGAAGACCAAAAGCCCGATCGCGATTTCTCCTTCTCCTGGCACGGTACAACGGACGCCGGAAGAATCCGCCAGGAGAACGAGGACACCTTCATTGTGGAGCCAGAAATTGGGTTGTTTGTAGTGTCTGACGGCATGGGCGGGCACCGGGGAGGCGCCCTGGCTTCGAAGATAGTGATCGACGACCTGCCGGTCCTGATTGAGACCGGCCTTGGCAGGCTTCGGACAGGTAGCGCCAGAGCCATACGAGCCCTCCTGCGGGAATCCATCCCCGAACAGAGCAGGCAACTGCGGCTCGAAGGAACCAGCGAGAGCGGCTTCAAGGACATGGGGGCGACGGTGGTGGTGGCCCTTGTCCAGAAGGCCCGGTGCTTTGTCGCAAACGTCGGCGACAGCAGGGCTTATCGCCTCCGCAATGGGCGGCTGGTTCAACTGACCCGCGACCATTCGGTGGTATCCGAACTGCTTGAACAGGGGCGGATCGAGCCTGAAGAGGCCCTCAATCACGCTGCGCAGGGGCAGATCACCCGCTACATGGGCATGGAAAAGAGAGCTTGGCCCCACGTGCGGTCCTTCGGGCTCAAGAAGGGGGATCGCATCTTGCTGTGCACCGACGGGCTCACGGACATGCTCGACGACACGGCTATTGGCGCTGTTCTGAGGAGGCAGAGCGCCCCCCAAGCCGCCTGCGAGACCCTGTTAGGGTCGGCAAACAACGCCGGGGGCCATGACAATATCACCGTCTTAGTCGTCGACTGGCTCGGACAACACTGATATCCAGTGCGGTCGCGGCAAACAGGCACCCAAATTCATGTCACCTTTTTTGGTTTGCCGAATCTATAGTAGTGAGGCCGCAATATGACCGTGTACACCGGAATAGCACCAATGCAAATCGAGACAAGTGAAAGTGAAACCGACCTGCTTAAAGCCAGTATGGCGGGCAACAGCGAGGCATTCGGCAGGATTGTGGAGCGCTACCAGTCGCTGATTTGCGCGATTACCTACAGCGCGACGGGCGACTTCCACAGGAGTCGGGAGCTGGCTCAGGAGACGTTCCTGAGGGCCTGGCGGTCCATCAGGCAACTCCGGGATTTGAAAAGCTTTCGCAGTTGGCTGTGCCGAATCGCGCGGAACGTGGCAAATCGCTCAATAAGAAAGAAACGCTTCGACGTTATCAATGAGCCCGAGCCGCTTGACTCGGCGGCGCCCGTTGCTGCAAAAGAGTCCGACCCGGGCGAGGTGGCAATCAGCAGAGAGCAGCAAGCAGTCGTTTGGGCCGCTCTGGAAGGCATTCCGGAGGCATATCGCGAGCCTCTGATTCTGTTCTACCGGCAGCAGCAGTCGATCACTCAGGTGGCCGATGACCTGGGACTGTCCGAAGGTGCGGCAAAACAGCGGCTCAGCCGCGGCCGCAGCCTTCTCCGGGCCGAGGTGGCGTCTCTGGTGGAGGACGTCCTGGGGCGGACGGCCCCGAGGAAGGCATTTGCCGTAGCGGTTGTCGCGGCACTGCCGGCGCTGGCGCCTCAGACGGCCGCTGCCGGTGTCGCCGCCGTGGCAGCCAAAGGCTCGCCCGCCGCGAAAGCAGCCTTCGCAACCGGCCTGCTGGGCGCCGTATTCGGTCCGCTGCTGGGCGTCCTCGGCGGACTGTTCGGCTCCTGGATGAGCATCAAGAACACCAGGTCTCGGCGAGAACGACGATTCGCGGTCAGGATGGCGCTGCTGATGTGGGGCGAAATAGTCGTACTGTTGGTCGTAATTGGCGGTCTTGGCGTCCTCGCCTTCAAGGGATTCGTGCCGAAATCCGCCTTCTGGGCGATCTTCGCTTTTCTTATGACCGCGCACTTTGTAATGCTCGTGCCGGTGATAATCTGGTCGAACCGCCGGCAGAGGCAGATTCAGCGGGAGGAGGGGACCTTTGTCAAGCCTGACTACCGGCCGGTCGAGCCATCCAAGGGCAACATATACGGCTCCTTCGGCGGCAGCATCTTCGGTGCAGTGGCCTGGGTCATCCCCGTATGGCTGATCACCGGCGACTGGCTTTCGGCCCTGGTGGTCGCTATTGTCGCGATGACAATCTTCGGGATCAGTGTGCACGTGTGCATTGCCGATCCGAAGAGATACTGGCGGGTTGTAATGCTGGATGTAATCGGCCTGCTCATCCTGAATCTGGTCGTCATCAATCTCGGCTGGAACCGCTGGACGGCGCATTTCGCCGAAAGCACGTTCGCTGCGCGGACGGCCTCAATACCGCTTTGGATGGTAAACGTGGCGTTGGTAGCCGTCTTCGGCGGTTTGTTGATCATGATTGCGCAGAGCGGCCGCAGAAACAAACGGCCGGCAAATGATACCACAGGGGAGTAATCGGTGATGAAAACGTCAATCTACAGGGCGCTTGCGGTCGCCGTCTGCTTTCTTGCAGGAGCAGGGCTGTGCCCGGCAAAGCCGCGGGTCGAGTCTTTCACGCTCGAGAGCGGAATTCAAGTGCTTTCGATCCACCTGCCCGACAGCAACAACGTCTCTATCTTCACATTTCTGCCGATGGGTCTGGGGTGTGACGGCGCCGGCAGGGCCCAGTGGTCGCACCTGATCGAGCACCTGACCATCAGGACAACCGTGCCGGGCGGCAGCCGCGAGGCAAACGCCGAGACTCTGCCGGACCACATGAGGCTCGATTTCTACGGGACTGTCGATAACTGGCGGGAGGGCCTTTCGCACCACGCGCGCTGGCTTGAAGGAACGCCCTTCACCGCCGAGAGCCTCAGGGCGGAGAAACGGGCCGTGAACAGAGAATGCGACTTCGTGGCTCAACGGCAGTTCACGCACAAGTTTGCGATGGCCGCGTGGGGCCAGGGCTATCGGCACGGGCTGAGCCACGCGGCTATCAAGGGCGATGTTGTAAAGGCCGAGCTTGGCGATGTTCAGGACTATCGAGACCGGCGGCTGGCAGTTGCGGACAGGATTCTCATTTGCGTTGTCGGCGGGATCGATTGCGGCACCCTCAGGCCAGCTATCAGCACTGAAATGGGGAAAATCCGGCTGCAGGCAAAGGCGGTCGAGCCGGTTGAGCTCCATCCCGGCAATCGGACCCTCACCTGGGATGTGAACGCCCGCCACCTGATGCTCACCTGGCCGATACCCGCCTGTTCGCACGCGGACTACCCGGCGCTTCTGGTTGCCCGGCAGTGGCTGACGATGAAGCTGTTCTCCGATTCGCAGATTAAGAAGGCCACGGGGATGACCCTCGCCGGCGCGGATTTGGGCGTGCCCGAAGGAACGTTCTTCTACGTCTCGGCGTCACTGAAGCCCGACGCGGCTATCGAAGATGTCCGCAAGAGCATAGAACGGCATCTCCAGAGCCTCCGCTCAGCGGCCGGTTTTGAACTGCCCATGATCGCCGGCCAGCTTTCCTTACAGCTTACGAACATCACCGATCCGAAGATGCTGAGAGGCCAGACGCCGGCCAACGTATCCGACGCCATGGTCGAGGGCAACATCGGCCTGCAGTGGGCAACGCGAGAGTATCGCTACGGGCCGGCCCGCCCGATTATCGCCAAGCGGATGGCAACGCTCAAAGCCCGCGATGTTCAACTGGCAGCGGCAAAATATCTCTCGCCCGAAAAGTGTAGCGTCTGCTCAATCGAGCCCGGGCCGCAGTAAGCAATACCGAGTAGCGGTTTGCCCCACAAGCCCATGCGTATCCCAGCCGGTCTATCTGACAAGGCAAGCACTTAGAACAGGCGGGTGGAGTCGAGGAGGAAGGTTACGGGGCCGTCGTTGGTGCTGGAGACGTGCATATACTCGCGGAAAACACCCTTTTGGACGTCAATTCCGCGGCCGGCGATGAGTTCTGCGACCTTCTCGTATAGCTGCTCGGCCAGTTGCGGCTCGGCGGCGGCCTCGAAACCGGGCCGGCGGCCCTTGCGGCAGTCGCCCTGGAGCGTGAAGTTGCTCACGAGCAGTATCCCGCCGCCGATATCCTGGACGCTGAGATTGAGCTTTCCGGCCTCATCTGCGAAGACGCGGAGATTGGCCAGCTTGTCCGCCATGAACTCGGCATCTTTCTCGGCATCGCCCTTGCCGACGCCCAGATAGACCAGCAATCCCTTATCGATCTTGCCCACCGGCTCACCGCCGACCTTGACCTCGGCCTCCAATACCCTTTGTATGACTGCTCGCATATCGCTCCCTTCTTTCGGTTTGGTCAATTGGTTTGGAAATAGAAGCAGACCACCCCTGTGTATTTGCCTGAGGCTGCGTTCTTACGGCTCTCCGGGCCAAGGCGCTGCGGCCTCTGGAACTTGGTGCCGACGGCCGGTATCCCGTGCAGCAGGGATATGCCGGTCTCGGGCAGGTCGAGTTTTGTATTCCTTGGGTCGGGTCCGTCCTTCGGCCGGTAGAGGCCGAGATACTGCGCTTGCGTGCCGTTCAGCAGGGTAATCGCGCCCTGTTTTGTCTCGAACGTGGCCCAATGCCAGTTGCGGTAATATCCCCTGAATTCGGGGAAGTCCCACGTTCGGCCCGGCGTATGGTCCTTGTAGTTATTGCTCCAGAGCCCGAGCCGCCCGCCTTTGGTGCGGTTCTTCCACACGCGGTAGGGGCCCCGGCCGACCCAAGTCATCTTCTTCATCAGCTCTTCGGGGTAATCGAACGTGACGCCCATCAGGTCGAATTCGCCCTCGAGCTCGTACTGATAGTCCAGGCGGACCCAGCCGCTCGGGTATATCTTCCACTTTGCATAGTCCAGCGCGCCCTCGTACGTCGCCGTTACGAACAGGTCGTTATTATCGCGATGGTGTTTTAGCGAGACAAGCCGGCTGTCACCACCGGCCGCCGGTCGCGGGCCGCCCCCGAACGAAAACCGTTTGCCCTGCCTTTCCACCTTTTTCAACTGCCCGGACTTCTTCTCGAACCAGAAATCGAGACCACCGGCGTTGACTTGGAGCCCGGCCTCGCTCTCGATGACCTCGATGTTCCTCTTTTGCTTCCAGCTCTCTTTGGCAACGTACTGATGGCAGTACTCGCAGTCCTTCTGTATGCCCCACGACCAAGTCCAGATTTTGGCTCCCTCGGGGCTAAAGGCGGTCAGACAGAGCAAGGCTGCCTTCTTCCAGTCTTCGGGCAGATCCAGCTTGAGCAGCCCTCTTGCGCCCGGCTTGACGTCGGGCCCCGGCAGAGCGCCCTGGCCGAGCGTCCTGCCCCTTGCGCCCGGTTCGAGCGGCTTCGGAAGAGTCGCCAGCTTCCACTCGAACCGGCAACTTTTGAGGTTTGTGAAGTCATGGCGGTTCTCAACTTCGATCCTCCCGTCGAAATCGGCCGGCAATTCTTCCATCGCGATAAAGACAGGCGACCATATCTCCTTAATAGCATAGAAACTGCCCTCTTTCTCGCGATACGGCCCGAGGATGCCGTCCGGGGCCTGGTTGCCGGAAACATCAATGACGCCGTTCTTATCGGTCCTTACGACGCCTTCATCCACCAGGGCCCACAGGAAGCCCCCTGCCCCGAGCGGCGAATCGAGCATCAGCCTCCA
>CP070678.1:795528-811097 GCA_020352515.1 Phycisphaerales bacterium
AGTCGCCTCCACGAGCAATGTCCCGCTGCCCGTCAGCTTGTCGCCGTCATCAACCGTCAGGTCCGTCCCCGCAAGCAGCTTTTTGCCCGCATCAACGGTCGTCGGACCGTGCAGAAGCATCGCGTCTTTGGCCGTCATGTTCTGCTTGGCGTGAATCAGCGTCCCCGCCGTCACATCCAGGTTCCCGGCCAAGGTCTCGACCTCACCGCCAAACGTCGCCGTACCCGCAGTCGCCTCGACCAGCAGCGTCCCGTTGCCCGTCAGCTTGTCGCCGTCGTCAACCGTCAGGTCCGTCCCCGCCAGCAGCTTTTTGCCCGCATCGACCGTCGTCGGACCGTGCAGCAGCATCGCATCTTTGGCCGTCATGTTCTGCTTGGCGTGAATCAGCGTCCCCGCCGTCACATCCAGGTTCCCCGCCAACGTCTCGACCTCGCCGCCTAACGTCGCCGTACCCGCCGTCGCCTCGACGAGCAATGTCCCGTTGCCCGTCAGCTTCTCTCCATCGTCAACCCCCAAATTGGCGCCGGCCTGCAGCGTCCTGCCCGCCGCAACATCCGTGTCGCTCTTCAGTTGCAGGTTGTTGCCAACCGTAACGTTCTCATCGAGAGTGATAGTCCCTGTTCCGGCATCCACAGTCAGACTATGCACACCGGTATCCGATACGCTGTTGAGCGTCAGTGCGCCGTTGTTCTGCGTGTCGATTGCAACCCCCGTGTTCGCCGTCGTGTCATCGCTCAATGTCAGAACACCGTCGATCTCCGACGCCACGCTCCCATCGCCCGCGAACAGTATCCCCGATACCTGCCTGTCGACATTCACCGCCCCCGTATACGTCCCTGCCGTCATCACTATACTGTCCGCCACCGCCGCAGAGGCCCAGTCGATCGCGTTCTGGATCGAGTCGCCCGCGTCCATGTGCAGATTCCCGCGCCACTCCCAGGCCGTCGCGTGCGAGTCACCCACATAGTTGCCCCCCCACCAAGGATTGTAATCCACCTTGTCGCTCACCGCATCGCCCGTCCCGCCGTTGTTGCTCGCATGTGTCGGGCCGCTCGCATCGCCCCACCAGTTCGCCTCGGCATCCAGAGCCGCCAGCAGCCCGGCATTGGCCGCCCCATAATTTGTGTTTCCGGAAAAACTATTGCCGTGGACTTGAGCCGACTCGCTGTCGTGCCTGCTCTCCAGGCCGACGATGTTGATATTGAACTGGTTGCCCGTAATCGTGAACTGGCCCGCCCGAATGTTCGAGCCGTCCTCAATCAAAACGCCGGTGTTGTTGGATGTGAGCGTGTTGTTCTCAAGATTCACCCCGGTCATCTCAAGACCGGCCCCGCCATTGTCCTCCAACAGGTTGATGCCCGTTCGAGAAGTGCTTATCTGATTCCCCCTGATATCCAGCCCGCTCGTGCCCGTTCCGTTGCCGAGCACAATCCCCGTGAAATAGTCATCTATCGTGTTGTCCTCAATGACAGACGTGCCCGTGACGCCGGACAATCTCATTGCATAACCGAGGGCAGGCTTTACTGCGGGTCCGGTGAAGTTATTGCCAATCACCGACAAATCGCTGAGTCCCGCCCCCAAGATCGAGCCGTCCCCGATCGTTCCGGCAACGAACGTGTTCTCGTGGATGTCAAGCCCCGTCGCACCGGCCGAATCCACCCAGACGCCGTAAATGGCTGCGCCCGTCGTGTCGAGCGTGTTCCACGATATCTCCACGTCCTGTGGACCGTTCGAAAGCTGCACCAGACGCGTCGTGCCGGCCCCGCTTTCAAGCGTGAAGCCCTCGTTCTCGGCGCCGCCGAGCGTAAAGCCGTCCGCCCCGCCGTCAAGCTCGACCACAACCCCCGCGGCCGCCGTCATTGTGGCGCTAATAGCGCTGTCCGTTCTCAGCGTAATAGCCGACTTGTTCACCTGCACGTTCTCGTCGTACGTCCCGGCAGTCACCACCTCCACTATATCGCCGCCCCCGTCAATCGCCGCATCGATGCCCCCCTGTATCGTATCCGAGACCGTTATGATAGAGCCGCCCGGATGATCCACCTCCACGTTCTGGGTCGCCGGTGTCACCGTCGCCGTCGCATTCCACGGCTTGATATTCAAGTTGCCGCTCGCCGGCGCGCCCAACGGGCTCGCGTGCGGATTGTCCCCGTGCTGCGGCCCCGTGGCGTCGCCCCACCAGTTGGCCGTGGCGTCGATGGTACCGGTGAACCCGGGCGAAAGAACGCTGACGGCCCCGATGCCGTAGCCACCCGGAACGATACCGAACCTGTTGTTGTTGATGCCAATCGTCGTATCGTCAAGATTGCCGTCACCGAACACGCTGCCCCCCGCATCGCCAACACCAATCCCGATGCCGTAAGTGTTGGACGCATCGACATTATTCTGCGAATATCCGAAGCTTGACAGCTCTCCCGTCGGAGCGGTTGTCTGGCTGCCCCAAACATAAACCGTGCCGTCCGTGTTGGTGAACGTGTTCTGCGCTATGCTAATGCCCGTGAGATTCTCGCCCTGCAGCAAAACAGGAATGGACCCCCTGTCCACAGTGTTCCGCTGGAACGCCAGCCCGCTTACGGCCACGTCATACTCCGGGTTGGCAAAAGAGCTGCCGATCCGCAGCGGGTTGGACGCCTTGTCGGCCGGCCCTATGAAGCCCGAATCCTCGACGATCACGTTCGCGATTGGCTGGTTCGAGGCGCTGTAGGTGCCAAGATCGACGCCGATGTCCCCCGAACGCAGCGTATAGAAATTGTTCCTCAGCGTAACACCGTCAATCCCGCCCCCGGAAGAATCGAGCTGCACAAGCTCATCGATCACGGCCGCGGCCGGATCAGAGAACGTAAAACCGTCCATAATAACACCGCCGCTCGTGACCGTATGCTCGCCCGTAATTATCGACTCGGTCGTGTCATCCATATAGTTGCGCCCGGAGCCGGCCGTCGCAGTGCCCACCTGAGCGCCTTCCAGCGTGAGCGATTTGTCGATCGTAAGGTTCTCCGCAAAGCTCCCCGCTGATACCCCGATGGTAGCGGCTGACGATGCGATCGTGATTGCGTCCTGAATTTGAGCCGCGTCCGATTGGATGTTGACCGCATCGGCACTACCGCCCACAGCGCCTGTCGTGCTCGCCAGGTCCCCGTTCAGAGTGATGGTTGTCCCGCGCACCGTAATGTTGCCGCTGGTCGTCTGCACCTCGCCCAGAGCAACCGGCCCGTCACCCGTCCCGCCGCTCGTCGCCGCAATCGCATCGATGGTCAAATTCGCGCTCCCGGTGACGTTTATCTTGTTGCCCGCCGCCATCGAAAAACCGCCCGCCCCGGTCAGAAATTCCACACTTCCCGTCTGATCGAGAGTCAGCTCCTTGTCCACCCCGCCCTTGCCGCCCGACGTCAACGGGTCGATCGTTATCTTGTTGGTCGCCTTAAGAATGAGGTCGGTCGCCGCCGCGAGAGCCTCCAGAACACCGGCACTCACCGAGTCTGTCCCGTCATTGAGCCCGTCACCGAACTCTATAGTCCCCGTGAAGCCCGCGTCGAGATTCTCTCCACCGGCCGTATCCGTAATCGTCAGATCGGTGGGATCAAGCAGCAGTGTGCCGTTATCGCCCTTCGGTGCCTGCGTATCCACGTATCCGTAGAATCCAAGGTTGTCCTTACCGGAGACTTCCACAAAACCGCCGTCGCCTCCCTCCGATCCGCCCCTCGCGCTGATGTCGCCATAAAAGCGGGTAACCTCGTCCGACCAGACAATCACCCTGCCCCCGTCGCCGTTTTCCACGGCGTCCGCCTTGATTGTCGCCTCCTCGCTCACGTAGGTCCGCGAAGCCGCCGGAACCTGCCCCCCGCCCTGGTAGTCCCCGCCCACCAGAACCTCGCCACCGCCGCCGGAGCCTGACACGTCTATCCCGGTGCCTGCCAGCAGGCCCACCTTGTCACCCAGCACCTCGACCGTGCCGCCGGCTCCTGACGCGCTCGTGGCCTCGATTGAGCCGCTGCTGACGATGGTTCCTTCCGGGGCGGTAAGCCGTATCTGTCCGGCCGCACCGACCCCTACAGAGGCCGAAAGCGACCCAACATTGGAAATCGCCTGCGAGTAAATATCCCCCGCCGCCAATACTATTCTGCCGCCGTCGACGCTTACACTACCCTCATTCAGAACGCCTGTGCCGGAATCACCCGGGCCCTCCGGACCGGCCGCGTCGGCTGCCTCGACCTCAACAACAACCTCGCTGCCCGGTTCCCCTATGAACACCCTCTCTCCGGCCGCCATAACAACATATCCCCCAGGACAGCTTATGCTGCCCGAATTGGCCACCTGCCTGCCGATCAGGTAAACCTTCTCCGCCGTGATATCGCCCTGATTCAGGACCGATCCCGCGCCTCCGACGAAATTGTATCTGCCGTTTATGAAATCGGAGTTGGAGATATTCAGGCCGGACGCAACCAGTTGGTTTACGCTGATCTGAGCCCCTTTGCCTATGTACACACCGGCCGGGTTTACAAAGAACACGTTGCCGTTGGCCAGCAGCGTCCCGTTGATATTCGTCGGATTCGCCGAGAGAATCCGGTTCAAAACCGACGCGTTGCTGCCCGGCTGAATGAACTGTACAACCTCCGGCCGGGCAATGTCAAAGCTGCTGTAGTTTATGATTGCCCTGTCCGAGGCGCTTATAACCGTGTTGAGCCCGCTCTGCTGGAACGAAACCTGGCCGTTCACAACCTGAGCCCCCTCAGGCCCCCCCGCCGAAACCGAAACAAACACGCTCAAAAACATACAGCAGGCAAAAATCCACCCGATGACCCTCTTGATACGAGTTCTTTTGCAGGATTCTCTTACCAGTCGCATAGTTCTTCCCTTGCCAAATCAGATTAAACGTCACACTCCAACTTGTGCAGCAACACTCACCCTGCCTCGCGACCCCTAAAATCGCTTCAGCAGGCTCAGATTCAGTTGACAGTCCCCCCTGTCAGTCTCCTCCGTTTCCCTGAGAGCCCAACCGCAGTAGAACGCCCCGCTGAAATCGGCCTCCAGCTCGAAAATAGTACCCACGCCTACCGAACACAACTCTTGCATCGCCTTCTCACCTGCAACCGGGCTCTCTATTCTCGCCCGCCCAAGATCCATGAACACCAGAGGTGCAAGCTTCCGCAGCCACGGCTTCTTATCGTTCTTCCCCCCCGCCGACTCCTCACCCGCCGCAGCCTTCTCTGAATGCTTCACAAGGTCAAACTCGTATTGAAGAGACGCAATCACACCGCCGTCGGCGACAATCTCGTCCTCCTCGTACCCCCTGACCGAGTACAAACCTCCGAATGTAGTCATCTTCGCAGGCACAACTCTTGCGTCCGGGTGTATATAGCGAAATGACCCGCTCAGCCGATTGACTCGTTTCGGATCAAGGTATAAGCTGTGCATCGCACTAAAGTAGAAGATGGAAAAATCGGGGTCAGCGTCCATCCGGGCAAGCTCGAACTCGCTCCGGCTCGACCCGCCCATGCTCTCTACCCGGTTGAAAACGACCGAGCTGCTCGAATTGGGATCCGCCCGATGGATATTAACACCAACACCCCAAAGGTCCATGTCAACGTCGCTCGCCTGACCCAGTGAAGGAGTAACCTTGCTCCTCTCACGGCTCACCGAACCAGTCAGGTCCACGAACCAGTCGCTTATCTGCAAAACATTGTAGCTCAGTATGCCGCCAAAGAAAGAGCCGTTGCCCAGAAAGTTCACCCCGGGACCCACGTCCGTAGTGATGTCAAACTGGCTGTAACCCGCGTAAACGTTCAAACGCAGACGTGGAGTCAGTATCGGAAAATCGTAGCTCCCGAATACCGCGTACTCATCCTCGATCCCCTTCTCCCACGGAGCCTGGTACATCACACTGAATTTGTCGTCTATACCCATGACGTTCGTATGCACCAGCCCGAGCCTCGGGGCCCACTGCCTGTCCTTTGTGCCCGCGTCGTCAACCTGAAGGTACCAGTGCCACGGATTGGATTCGTAAACATCGTAGCCGAGCCCCAAAGAGTTCGGCTCCGCCGTACTTGAAATCACCGCCGAAACGTACCTGTCCGGATTCAGATTCAACAGCCTTATGAAATCGTCCAGCCTGTCCTTCCGGATCACGTCGCCCGGCTTCACCGGCGACCACGACTCCAGAACCGAGCTTCGCAAATATTCCTCCTCATGCTCCTCCCGGTTGAAATCGAACCTCTGGATCTGAATCCTGCTTACCCTGCCCTCAAGAACCTTAATGGAAAGAACCTGGTCCACAAGCCTCTCCTGTACCACCGTATTCTCCGGAACGTACACGTAGATACCCGCGTACCCCCTGCGCCGATAGACCTCCACCAGATATCTTGTGAATGCCGGGATCGTCGTATGGGGCGCCTTCCGCGTTTGCCCCGGCTCCAGAATCGTGTCGTAAAGCACACGAAAGTCGTAAGCCTCGTCGGTCGTTTTGCCCGGCTCGCTCGGTCGGTACACTAAAGGCAGATCCGCCAGCAGCTCCGCCGTCGATATCAGGCTGTTGCCGCTTATCCGAAGCTCCTTAACCTCGAAGAACGGGCCCCCTTGCCCAACAAAGTTGGGCTCACCTGCCGGCTTCTGACCGTCCCTGATCGCCCGCAGACGCCCAAGAACCTCCTCCAGTTCCGTAGTCTCGCCCCGCGCATCAGCCCCGAAGAGAAACGAAGGCCGAAACAACATAAAACAAAGAAGCAAGAACAACAGCCAGCGACGTGTCGAGTTCATGTGTATCCTCCTTAAGTGACACTAACATAGTCTCTTCCCGTACAATTAGCCTGTCCCCGACAAGGATATCCCCTCTTGCTATGGCCGGGCACTCACATCTCCTCACCTCACTACTGCAGAAGACCCTGGCAGCGAGAAATAACAACCTGACCTGCCGCGCCGCCCGTGGCTATGTAAAGACGGCCTCAATGCCATAACACTATTATTTCAAAGGCCCTCCAAGATGTAAAGGAGAAAATGCCTCGAACCCGGAGAATCTACCTGCAATCGCCCGGCCCAACCGCGCAAAGCTCAACGCATGTATCCACCCCGCGCCCGCATTATAAACAAGCCCTGACCGAACCTCCAATTCCGCTTCGCCCGCCCCCGTCCACACAGCCCTCTGCACAATACCACCGCCTGTGCAATAATCTGTCGCCACCTTTCCGGAGCTGCCCGGCAAACCCGGCTGCCCGCTACTGTATAGCCTGCGCCTAAGCCGTTTTGGCCACAGGCAGTCGTTGTCTGCAACGTAGCGGGACCGCTGCCGTTGCCCTTTGAACGAACTCCCACAACCATTGGGGCGACTACGTTCGCCTTCTCGCTTGCAGAACCGCCAAACATTAGCTATATTATTATAGGTTCAGGATGAAACCTTATAAGTAGAGAGTGCAAATGATAACTGACCCGAAAAACAAACAACATACCTCAACTCGCACAACGACCCTGTCCGAGACTCAATTGAGCAGACTTTTGCAGTATGTCAACACTACCGCAGACCACGCCAGACGGCGGGGGACAACAAGAGCTATCGTCGATGAGTTCATTGTTCTGCTTATGCTAAATACAGGAATCAAAGCCGGGGAGCTTTGCCGCTTGAACATCGCCGATCTGCCGACAGATCACACCCGAAATCTCATAAACCTCCGTGATGCACGCGGCAACATCGCCAGAACCATTGACGCGCCCCAAATGCTCATCGATTACCTTCGACAATTCATCGCGACCTACAGACACCCAGCCAATCCCAATGAGCCGCTGATCATCAGCGAAAGGGGTCGTCGCCTTATCTACATGAGCCTCTACAGCAAACTCAAAAAAATCGGCCGAAAGGCCGGCATCGGAAAGCTCCACCCGCAGATGCTCCGCGCAACCTACGCGGTCAGGCTCTACGACCAAGTCAAGGATTTACGCCTTGTACAAAGAAGGCTCGGCCATGCAGGCCACAGAACAACCGCTATCTATGTCACCCCGGGCGGTGAACCCCCACGCCGCGCCGAGCCCGATTCCCCCAAACTCTCACGCCGCCAAAGCAAGAATAGCCCCAAAGCAGCGCACCATGCATCCACGACCAAGAAGACCGACGGCCCGGCAAAACCGCCTTCCACCGCCTGTCCCCCCACCTTCACAACCTGTGAAGCCTGCGGTGCCTCCGTCCGGGTCGGCGCCGCAACAAGAATAGACTCCGGGCAGATTCTCTGCATCCGCTGCATCAGCGAGATTCGAACGCACCACCGGCGCGGCGGCTAACCGACCCACCCTCCGACCACATCACAAGACCGCCCTCAAAGAAACCTCTTGCAACCAACCGCCCGAACAAGTACTGTTGCCGTCCGATGAGCTAACGAAGCCCGGTCCACGACGCCGCATGCTTGCCGGATCGATCCGGCAACCCCGAGAGACCTTGAAATGTATCCGCTCATAGCAATGGCGCTGGCGCTTGCCCTGCTGCTCGCCCTGCTGCGACTCAAAGTCAAGCTGGGACGCGCAATGGTGATTTCTGCCCTCGCCCTCGCCGTGCTGCTCCGCGTCACTCCAGCCCTGCTCTGGCAAACACTCGCAGCAGAATGGCGCGACAGGCCACTCACCCAGACAACTGGCTATCTCTTCCTCACCCTCACCGCCCTCGTCTGCTTGGTAAACGTCCTCGGAGTCGCCATGAGGCAGACCGGCGTCTCCGCCCGCCTTGTGCCGGCGCTCCAGGGCCTCTTTCGAAGCCGAAGACTCGCCCTCGCCGCAATCCCAATGCTAATGGGAATGCTGCCCACACCCGGCGGAATCATGCTCTCGGCGCCAATGGTCCGAGACCTCGCCGACCACATCGGCGTCAACCGACCCCGCGCCGCCGCAATCAACCTGCTCTTTCGCCACCAGTGGGAGACCGTCTGGCCCCTCTTCCCATCCGTCCCCCTTATCCAGAGCATGTTCGGCATCTCCGCCCTTACCCTCATCTCGCACAACCTCGCCATAACGCTCTTTGGAACGCTCGGCGGCGTACTCTTCCTCCTCCTCGCCGCCATGCCCCCCAAAAAACCCGAACACCGCTCCCATCCACCGCTCGCCCAAAACCTCCGCGGCTTCCTCCACGCCCTATGGCCCATCGCCCTTGTCGCCGTCCTCTACGCCTCCTTCAACCTGCCCCCCGCAGCAGGAATCCTCCCGGCCATAATTGTCTTCCTCCTCCTGCACAAAATGCCACTCGCCCGCTGGCCCGCCGTCTTCAAGGCGGGCCTCCAGCCCGACTTCGCCCTGCTGGTCTTCGGCGCCCTCTTCTTCAAGCTCAACCTCGAGGCCGGCCGAGCCATCCCCGTCGTCGTCCAGTTCCTTTCCGCCATGCACGTCCCGAAGCACCTGCTGATATTCTTACTGCCCTTTCTCGTCGGCTTCCTCACCGGCGTCACCATGCCGTCCGTCGCAATCACCTTCCCCTTCCTAATGCACTTCATAGGTACCGGCGCCGAAATGAAAGTCGGACTCGAAGTCCTCGCCTTCTCCGGCCTTATCTGCGGCCTGATGCTGACACCCGTCCACCTCTGCATAGCGCTGTCAGCAAGCTACTTCGAAGCCCCCCTTGGAAAAATAGTCCTCAAGCTCCTCGCTCCCGCAGCCTGTGTCGCCGCCGCAGGAGCAACCATGGCCGCTCTATTCGGCTAAAACACACAAACACACCCCGGGGCTGTCCCTTGCCGGCATGGGGTCAATACCTGAAACCGCCCCGCCCGCCAACCTAACGCACTCCCTTGACCCGCATCCGAAGAGAATACAGCGACGTCCGCGCCGTGATAAAAAGCGTCCTGCCGTCCCTGCCTCCGAATGTCACGTTCGCCGGCCCCTCCGGAATCTCTATGCTCTCGATCTTCTCCCCGTTCCTGTTATACACCGCCACAACGTTTGTCGTCAGATACACATTCCCCTCGTTGTCTATCGTCATCCCGTCCGACCCCTCCGGGGCAAACGGCTTCTTGCCCGAAAGCGTCCCGTCCCTGGTCACCTTATACGAAAACGTCTGTTTCCCGCCGTGGTCCGCAACGTAAAGGCGTTTCCCGTCCCGCGTCCCTATCAGCCCGTTCGGCCGCACCATATCATCGATCACCCGCGTCACCTTCTTGCCCTCGGGGCTCAGGTAATAAACGTGCTCGCCGTCCTGCGGCAGGTTGGCACGCCTGCCGTATCGCGGATCCGTAAAATACACGCCTCCCTTCGGATCGATCCACAGGTCGTTCAGACTGTTGAACTTGTTGCCCTCGTACACGTCCGCCAGCACCGTCACCTCGCCCTCCATGCTGATCGACACTAACCGCTGCCCACCGCCCTCGCAGACCAGCACGTTGCCCTTCTTATCGAAGTAAAGCCCGTTCGCCCCGCCCGAATCCTCGCGAAACGTCGAGAGTTTCCCGTCCACCGACCACTTGTGAATCCGGTTGTTCGGAATATCCGTAAAATAAACGTTCCCCTTCGCATCCGCCGCCGGCCCCTCGGTAAATCTGAAATCGCCCGCCAGCTTCTCAACCTCTGCTCCCGTCGCCACCACGCTCCCCTTTTCCACGCTGCAACCCGCCCCCGCAACAAGAAGCACCAACAGAATGTAAGACGCCTTTCTCATCGCAAACTCCTTTCACTCTCGAAACCAATTTCACACCGCCGTCACCGGAAATCGCAGCCCACAACCGCCATCCGGCCCGTCCCGGCTTCACCGGCGTATTTTAGCCCTCCCGCCGCCTCCCTGCAAGAATATCCACCAACATAATCCCGGAGCGCTCCCGGCGAACCCACGAAAGCGCGCACCTTCACCCCCGTTGCTTCAGATGACCTTACCCGCCCACTTGCGCGCCGCATAGCCCCCCTGCTCGCCGCGCCGCCTGTGCAGCCGCCAATCAATCAACTGAGACTTAACAACCAGACCGGGACCCTCGAGCCCTCACCCCACCTCACACGCCGCCCTCCGACAATGCCGGCCTCCGCCGCCTCTATATCTTGAAATGCTTCGTGTTAATCCACTCGTTCTTGAGCAGCGTCCACCAGTCTATCGCCAGCCCTTTCAGAACGTACTCGTAAGGCAGCCAGCCGTATCCTTCGTCACCCCAGCCGGCGCCCCACGAGTTGCGTATCAGAAGCGCTCCCTTCTTTTTCGGTTTGCAGACTTTGTTCGTAATCTCGACTTCGTCTTTATACCCAATCGCCGCCACCGCGTGACCGCCCAGTATCTTCTCCCCAGGGCACGGAAACGGAATCTTCCCGTCCTTTCCGACCTGCCCGATCGAGCTGAAGACCGTAAACCCGAACATCGAAGGCAGCCCGCCCGCGATCAGGCTCTTGATCCGCTTCAGGAGTACGTCCCTGGGCGTCCCCGGAGGATCCAGCCGGAAGAATTGTATGGCCTGATATGACTGCCCGAAGGCATAGCAGAAAGCCGACGGCTCCACGTCGTAGTCCGCTACGACATAAGGCCAGTATTCCTCCGGGGGCACTCCAAACAGCGCCATCGCACCCATCGTCGTCCGGAGAAACGCCCCCCTGTCCCCAGTCCAGTGAAGAAGGTTGCGGGTCGCCTTGTAAAGGAACAGCCGCGATGCGTCAATGTGCTTGTTAAAAGCCCGCCGCTCGTAGTACTCCAGAATCCCCACTCCTGCGTGCGCCGTGCAGGACCCGATGGATTCCTGGTCCTCAATGGGCGAGCACCATGGCCTTAAATCCACCGAAGCCGGCAGGCTCAGCTTCGCCGGCTCCCCAACACCCACCTTGCCAAGCATGCTCTTCACCGAATCCTTCTGGTCGGACTTCTTTGCCCTTTTGGAGGTAACTTCATCCTTATCCACCGTGTAATCCCGGTAGTCCGGATAGTCGGGAAGCCACCCCATGCTCAACTTACGTTCGCTCGTCTCTCTTTCTCCAGCCATCTTCAGTACTCCTTTCACTAAATCCATGCCTCTATTGCTGCCGGATAACGCCCCGACCTTGAGGCGCATCCTCGTCACGATGTCACATCCACGGTGTCTCACCCGCACCTCAACCTCCCCTTAGCTGAAGACCCATCCCCGCTGGACACATGAAGCACAACCGGAAGATAGCGATGTCTTTTCCGCACATATTCTATCCCCCCGAAAGAAAATGTATATCGTGGAAATTACGGGATTTGTCGGCCAGAAACCCTCCTCACGGGCCAAAATCACGGCCACGCTGATTTTTCAAAATATTACTCTTGCACGCCTTCGCAAGTTGGACGCACTCTCAAACCGGAACAACCCGAATCACAATAAGCATCGCCCGCGGACCGCCCCCCCTCTGTTCAAGGGCTGTGACATTTCTGGCTACAATTATCAGGCGCACATGTTCAATGGCTCGTATTTCAATCTTTACGCCGGCAGTGCCGGCTTCCCTCCGTACGAGTAGGTGATGATGATGCCTATCTTGAAGGAAGCTCTGATGCCGCCCGTCGTTGGGCTTGGTACTCCTGCACACAACGCCGTCAATAACACCATATCCGAGGCCTCAATTTCAAGGCCTCTGGTCACTGACTCATCCCCGGTTTCAATAGTTGTGCAATAGAAATGGTCGGCTCTTTGACGATGAAAGTTGGTCAAACAACCAAAATTCCGGCTTTATCGAAAGGAGTCCACCATGAAAACCAACGAAATCAGCGAGCTCGTCGTCGCACTCTCTAGTGGTCTTCGCCTTTCCCAGGCGAAAACCTTGAGCCGCCTTGCCCCGCAGCCATGGCCATTTCAAGAGCATCTCCGGCTCAACTTGGGCGTCAGCCGGCCCTAAGAAACGATGCGCCACTGCAAAACCCCGGATGAGTCAGGCAGACACACCCTTGTGTCCGCCGGAATATTGGGGTAGAATGCCAAATACTAAATCTTTAAACTTGGGCAGTGCCGTAGTTGGATGCTGCACTGCTGATAGTGGGCATTGACCAGATGGCAAAAGTGCAGCATGCAAATACCATTATAGTTGGAGCAGGGCCGACCGGGCTTGCCGTGGCCTATCATCTCGACAAAAGGGCTACCGTCCTCGAAACCGGAGATCGTGTGGGCGGTTTGTGCAGGTCTCTTGAGATCGGGGGCGTCGTGTTTGATATCGGGGGGCATGCGTTTCACACCGCGCATCCTCAAGTGCGTTCATTTGTCTGCGATGACCTCGGAGTGGATATACACTTTCAGAAGAGAGATGCTAAGATACTTTTCAACGGCGAGGTCGTTCCTTATCCGTGGCAGAGATTCTTTCATCTGATCAGCGATAGGGAAGTCGTCGAAGATTGTCATAAAGGTTTACGGGCACGAAAGCAGCATAGCCAACCGGACAATCTGCATGACCTCATTCTGGCTAGGTATGGTGCCGGCATTGCACGGCATTTCCTCTTTCCATATAACCGGAAGTTATGGATGCGCACTCTTGATGAGCTAAGCTGCAATTGGGTGTCGCAGAGGATCGCTGATTCTGAGAACACAAGTGATCCTGCCAAGAGAAGGCCACTCGACGAGACCAGTGTCGTCGGCTATCCGTCAAGAGGAGGCTTTGGCGAGATATTCAGGAAGATGGCGGAAAAAATCGATGATATCCGTCTGCGACAACACGTCAATGCCATCGACCCAACCTTGAAAATCTTAACGACCGCAGCAGGCGATGTCTTCAAATGGGATAGGGTCATTTCGACAATCCCGATTCCAGAACTTATTGGCGCGATCGTAGGGGCGCCGAAGGATATGGTCACACTGGCAGCGGAGTTGCCTTACCTCTCCCTGCAGGTGGACTTCTTTGTCACGAAGCAACCCCTTGACGGAGTGCCCCATAGACTCTACTCCGCTGACCCGGAATTCCCGCCGCACAAGCTGGCTTTCAACAGCCTGGCTTCGGAACACGAGACGAACAAGCCATGGCACTCGATCATAGCCGAGACCTCTATAAGCGATCGGTCTGACCAATACTGTCCTGACAGGACCAACCGTACTGTTGCCGGCCTCTCGCGCGGAGGCTTTATATCGGGCTGGTCGCAAATTCTTGCACACAAGTACGAAATGGTCAAATATGCCTATCCTGTTCAGGGCCACAAAGTCAGACACATCATGAGCCTCTTGAACGGCTATCTGGAGTCTGTGGGGATTCACTCGATTGGCAGGTTCGGCAGTTGGGAGTACGTGAATTCCGACGAGTGCCTCCTCATGGGCGCTGAGTTGGCCAGGCACATAGACGCAAGTCCCGACCGCATGCAGAAGCGCTGCAATGCGAGTTAACGTGCTCTGGTTCATTCGGTGTCCGCGCAGGTCCGAATTGTGAACGGCGGAATTCTGAGTGTGACGTATCTGTAGGAAGCTCTCATGCCGGTCGTCAGCGTGATCATACCCACGTACAATCGCTGTAATCTCGTCGCCCAAGCGTGCCGAAGTGTTCTGCACCAGACGTTCCCCGATTTTGAGGTGATCGTTGTCGATGACGGATCCACCGATGACACCGCCTCTGTCATCCGGCAAATCCCCGATACCAGAATCAAGTACGTCCACAAGCAAAACGGGGGACAATCCAGCGCCCGGAACCTTGGGCTCATGAGGGCAACGGGCCGTTACATCGCCTTCCTCGATGCCGATGATTTGTGGCCGCCTGATTTCGTACGGAACCTTTTGACCCGGCTGGACGAAGATGTTGACTACGAAGCAGCGTATGGCCGAGTCGTCGAGCTGCTTCCGGACGGCAAACAACGACAGTTGGGCACACCCGAACGCCGCAGGTCTGGATGGATCACAAGGTATTTCTTTTCTGGAGGCACGCCATGCCTCGTGCCGTCAGCACTCATGTTCCGCAGATCCGCTTGGGACGCCGTCTTCTGGGATGAGGCAATCCGCAAGGGAACCGATTTCGACGTATTTCTCAGATTATCGACAAAGATCAGATTTCTCTACGTGCCCGAGGCTTTCGTCACAAAACGAGCTGCGCCGGACAGTCTCTCCCAAATACGCGACCCGATAGGGCCGGTCTATTCCGCTCTGGCCTTGGAGCGATTCTACTTCCACCTCGGTGGTAGCAAGTACGTCTCGCGATTCGCCGCACAACGTAAGATAAGTCACCTATACCGCAAGGCGGCCAAAGTCTCTCGCAGTCTGGGAAACAAGCGTATCGCACTGTCATTGCTAAACAAAGCCGTTCATTGGCATCCTCTGGATGTTCGACTCTATTGCGATTTGCTGAAGGTGATTGTCAGCAAACGTGATAGCAATCCTCCTGAATGGGACATTCCGGAATTACTGCCGCCGTATGTGATTGCATCGACCTCCATCAGATCATGACGGTGTGGCAATCTCGACCGTTCAAGCTGGTGATTATGAACCGGAACATTCCGCATCAAGAACCCGCCCGAAGATGAAAAACGTCGCCGCGGAAGCCGACCCGCCGCAACAACGGGCAAGGCCGCCGCCGCAGCTATCCTCTCGTGGTGCGCCCCTGCTTTGTCACTTGCCCGCCCCCGTATTGGTTCGGCCCGATGCTCATGTTGCCCTTCGCGTTCGTCTGCCGAATCGCTCTTGCCGGCTCGCTGTGCAAAAACCGGTTGTGGTGAATCTCCGCCGCCT
>CP070678.1:811197-821176 GCA_020352515.1 Phycisphaerales bacterium
ACGGGATCAAAAGCGATAGAAGCGGCGGCGAAAGTTGCGGACGTGTTGGGGCTCGATCTGACACCAGCCAAGAAAGGCGGGAAATGAAATGGCAAGCATATTCAAGCAGGCATATACGATCAAGAACAAGAACGGCAAGCGGGTTCGCAAGAAATCCAAGTTCTGGTACGTTGACTACAAAGCGGCCGACGGCACAAGGAAAAGGCTCAGAGGTTTCAAGGACAAAACGGCAACTGCTCAACTGGCAGCGAAGCTTGAACGTGAAGCCGAACAGGCTCAAATAGGCATCGTCGATAGATACAAGGACTACCACAAGAAGCCGCTGGTTGAGCACTTGGTGGATTTCAGAGCCAGCCTGCTTGCAAAGGGCAATACAGTGCAGTACGTCGAACAGACTCTAAACAGAATCACGCCTGTATTCGAAGCCTGCAAGTTTGTCTACTGGAAGGATATTGACGCGAGCGCAGTGCAAAAACACCTTGCCGACATGCGCGGCAAGAAAGACGGTATCGGCGAGCAGACCTCGAACTACTATTTGCAGGGCATAAAACAGTTCTGCCGCTGGATGGTGCGAAACCAAAGAGCAAGCGAATCACCCGTAGAGCATTTGGGCAAGGTGAACGTCAAGAGGGGGCACAGGGCCAGGCGGGCTTTCGAACCCGACGAACTCCGAAGCCTACTGGAGGCGGCAGAATCTGGCCCGGAGCGATTCAAGGCAACGGGCCGCCAGCGAGCGGTTCTCTACCGTTTTGCCGCCGAAACGGGGCTGAGGGCCAAAGAACTGCGAAGTCTTACGGTATCATCGTTTGATTTTGAGAAACACACTGTCACCGTGAGAGCGGATGACGCGAAGAACAGCATTGAGAGTATTCTACCACTGCGGGCAGACACGGCTGAGTTGATGCGAACATTCCTGGCGGACAAACTGCCCGGAACCAGAGCCTTGGCGATGCCCTGCAAGTACCGCATGGCCGATATGATCAGAGCCGACTGCAAGGACGCCGGAATAGACTGTGAGGACAGCGGACAGGGCAAGATTGATTTTCACAGTCTCAGGCACACCACAGGGAGCCTTCTGGCCGCAAGCGGGGTACACCCAAAGGTGGCACAGTCTATTATGAGGCACAGCGACATAAATCTGACGATGTCGAGATATACGCATATCTTCAGGGGGCAAGAGTCCGAGGCTGTGGCCAAACTACCGGACTTCTCCTTACCGAGCAAGCAGAGTCAGAAGGCTACGGGAACAGACGGTGCGACGGTCGGAAGCGCTTACAAACCAGCTTAGAAAAAACTTGCAAAGAATGCTTACTCTGACTGCCATCCGATGTCTACGATTGTTCCTGAGAATGTCGGCAACCGAAGCGCCAGTGAGCAGGATGAAGTAGAGTCTAAGTCTTTGCAAATGTCAGACTTAGGAACAGAAAGAGAGCCGATGTCAACTAATGTCACCGGCCCAAAAACAAACACGCCCGGCAGGACTCGAACCTGCGACCTACGGATTAGAAATCCGTTGCTCTGTCCAACTGAGCTACGGGCGCTTCACTTCTAAGTCCTTGTAGTATAACAGGTTCCGCCGTGCATCGTCAAACCTTCTTGCCGGAGAGCCGGGGCGCGCAACAGGCGCGCAACAAATTCCTCCGGCTTCGCCTATGGCTCAGCCTCCGGAATATAACCGAGTTGGATGACACAAAGTCTCATCAAGAATGGACCAAGAATTGGCAGCGGGTCACTTGCATACGCTGTCGCGCCAAGTGAGGTCAAAGGCATTGGGCTTAAGGATGCTTCGGCCCGGGTCGAATCGATCAGCAGAGCAGAGCTTGGGTAGCCGAGGAGGTGATATCCCCGGCCTGCAAGTCAGCCGGGTCTGGTCATCCTGCTCATCGAGAGGATTAGCGGTTCTGCGGTGACGGAAGCTTTGTCATGTGGGTGCGGGATGTCCAGATAAGGGGCGGTCCATCGACGGGCTCAAAGGGTATTCTCTCCATGTGGCCCCACACGGACCAGCGTTCTCCTATCGTGGCCGGATTCTCCAGTGTCTTTATGTCTTTGTAGAGAAAGCCGACTACGACACAGCCTGACCCGTCGTCGAGGGCGAACATGGCGCCGGTGCGCTCGACCACTGTGCCGGTGATTTTGGCCAGGTCGTTTGCGTCGGGTCCCATCTTGGCGGCTTGCTTGTTGCTCAGCTCGATGATCCCGGGTGGGCGAGCTGTCGCAGCGGGCTCGAAGTTGTATGTGACAGTCTTGCCGTCGATGCCCAGCGTGAACCGGTCGATGTAGCCCTTGAACCCACTGTAATCGTTGGCCCACCTGATGGCTTCAGGCTCGAAAACAGCCGCGTACTCTTTGCGAGCGCCTACCACAAAGTTCAGGCACCTGCCTGTGGCGGTACAGGCCGGGGCGCCCACGGGATCGGTTGTGTCGTCCCAGCCGGCGCTTTTCCAGCCGCCGTCGGCCAAACCAACCGTGGAGCTCGCCACGAGAGTCCAGTCGCCGTAGGCCTTGATCAAGTCGGCCCAAGAAGCAAACTCCTGCCGTGGCGGACCGAAGGTGAACCAGCGGCCGCACATATTGGGGCCGGGGTTATTGAAATTGATGGCATCGTAGCGGAGCCACTTCTTGCAGTGCCGACCGCAATTCTCGCCCCTGAGCTTTCTTTTCTGCCAGGGCATGAACCAGAACTGCTTGCGCTGCTTGCCGTCCGGACTCTGGGCGGTGAGCTGCAATTGGATCAACTGCCTGGGGTAAGTCCACCAGAGCTTCCAACTGCTCCAGTGCTTCGGATTTGCCGTCCCTACGGGGATGTGGGCGTTGTAGGCGTAGTATTCCAGAGACGTTATACGCTTCAGCGCGGTGCCGGCCAGCGGCTGGCCGCCGAAGGTGTCGAGACCGAGCCACGCGCTCGGCGGGGCGGCTCCGGTCTCGAAGCCAAGACTTGCATAATAGGCGCCTTTGCCCAGGTCCGTGCCGTCGTCCGCTATGAATGCTTTCTCCCTTTCATACACCGCAGGCCCATAGGTAACCAGGTTCGCCGCGGCTCCCTTGTTCGTCACGATTACCCAGCCTTGCATGCACTCGGGCGAGACGGTGACGACTGCGGCGTTTGCATGGGCCGCGACCGCCACAACAACCGTCGCCAGCAACATCGTTCCACCAGAGGATTTCTGCACCATAAGGTCCTCCTTTTCCAAGAACGGTTTCGCCGGGCTGAATCCTTCGGCGTTCATTCGGATCGATAGGAATTTAGAGAGTATCTAACAGCCATGACTATAGTACCGTAGGCAACTGTTGTCAACCGACCGGCCGATAGGAATTACCGCACCGCCCTGCTACGTGGATAGTCCACCGGGGCATGAGGAGACTGCTTCATGAAACGGTCCATGTCTCCTTTTCGTGTGTACCGGCAACGAATGTAAGGGTCGGCCAATGCTGTTCATCCCTGAGCATGGCGCGGCGTCTCACAACAAGTCTCCGGCCGGCGCCGTTACGGCAGTCTCCATCCTCGAAGAGCTGCCTTGCAACAGCCTGTTGGGGATACCGCGAGCCCACCGGCAGTATGGCGGCGCCCCGCTGAAGAGCCTGGGCAAGAGCTCCTGGGATATTGCGAAGCCGGTTTCATCATGATAGACTGTCCGCGATGATACCTTGGCGGCACACAGGCATGGTGCGGCCCGCAAGTAGAGACAATCATGGATAGAAAGAACCAATTTCGCATATGGGCATCTCTGGTTGTCTTGATCTCGTTCACGCTGCCGGTTGGGGTGACCCGGTCTCAGGAGGGGCGGCGGCAAGGGCGGCAGTTTCTGAAGGCGGGAAATGTCAAAGGCGATCCAATAGTCCGTATTGGCTATCGGGATGGGAGGCTCACGGCAGCGCTGCAGGCAAGTAGCGGATGGAGTAACAGGGGTATGCTGCGGTGAGCGAGTTCGAAGGAATCTGGTCTGCCCGCATTTTGTCAGTCGTGTCCGGAGGCCCCGGGTGGGTGAATTGGCTCGTCGTTGGGGGGTACCTTGCGCTGCTTATTGGCGTGGGGGTCTATTTTGCGAAGCGCGAGAAATCCACTGAGGATTTCTTCCTGGCGGGCCGGCGAATTCCCTGGTGGGCGGCGGGTCTAAGCATCTTTGGGACCCAGTTGAGCGCGATCACCTATCTGGCCATGCCGGCAAAAGCGTACGCGGGGGATTGGAGCCTTTTACCGTTGAACATAGGCATATTGGCCATAGCGCCCCTTGTGATCTACGTTTACCTTCCACTTTTTCGCAGGCTCGATGTCACTACGGCCTACGAATATCTGGAGAAACGGTTCCACGTGAGCATCCGGATACTTGGCAGTCTTTCTTTCATCATCCTGCAGCTTGGTCGCATGGGCATTGTCATATTACTGCCTGCGCTGGCTCTGTCGGCGGTCACAGGTGCGAGTGTCTATTTGTGTATCGTACTGATCGGCGTGCTCAGCACGGTTTACACGGCCCTGGGCGGCATGGAGGCGGTGATTTGGACGGACGTATTGCAGGCAGCGGTTTTGATTGTCGGAGCGATTGCGGCATTGACAATCATGGTAGGGGCGCTGGACGGTGGATGGAGGGAACTTGTGGCTGTGGGGGCGGCGAACAACAAGTTCACGTTAGCTCATCGTGGCTGGGACTGGACGAGTGACACTCTGGCTGTCGTGGTCCTGGGGGCTCTTTTTACAAACTCGCTGGTTCCTTATACTACCGATCAGTCGGTGATTCAACGCTACCTGACGACACCGGACGTAAAGCAGGCCGGCAGAGCGATATTGGTCAACGGGATCCTGGCGGTCGTGGCCGGGATTCTTTTCCTCATGGTCGGAACGGCGCTTTTTGTGTTTTACAGGGCCAATCCGATGCGGCAACCCACTCTGGAGGCGGGCGATCAGATCTTCGCGATATTCATCTGGCAAGAGATGCCTGTCGGCTTGTCCGGGCTCGTCGTGGCCGGCATATTCGCGGCCGCCATGTCGAGCCTTGACAGCAGCATACACTCGATCTCGACCGCAGTAACCACGGACTTTGTGCGACGGTTCAAACCCGGTCTCATGCCTCAGACCTATCTTGCTTTCGCCCGCGGCTTTACGGTGACTTTCGGGCTGGTCGGCACGGTGACGGCCATGCTGATAGCGGCGGCGCAAGTGGAGTCTCTCTGGGATGCGTTTCTCGGTATAATGGGGTTGTTCGGCGGCACGCTGGCAGGCCTGTTTATGCTGGCGATCTTCACAAGGAAGGTCCATACGCTTGATGCCTGGGTCGGCGCCGCAGCAAGTATCGGTGTACTGCTTTATGTCAGGCTGGCAACTAACCTCAACGGATTGTTGTATGGAGTCATTGGCGTGGCAACGTGTTTTCTTACAGGTTTCTTATCGAGCCGGATCCGGCCTGTGAGCGTGAAAGCCACAGGCAATCAGAGGGGATAGGCACGCCGGGCCGACGGTTTACGGCAACGGATGACAGATGGCCAAGATGATAGATAGAAAGGGCCAATTTGAAGTGTGCGGCAATGAGAGTGGATATGAATAGACGCGGCTTTCTCCAGTTGTCGGTGTTCGGGGCAACGTCGGCTTTCCTGCGCAGCCTGGCGGCCTCCGAGCGCAGGCGCAATGTTCTGTTCATCGCCCTGGACGACATGAACGACTGGATAGGTCCTCTTGGGGGATATTCGGGGAAGGCGCACACACCCAATCTGGATCGTCTCGGGCGCAAGGGCGTTACGTTCACGAACGCCCACAGTCCTTCGACGGTCTGTAACCCGTCGCGAACGGCGATAATGACCGGATTGCGGCCGTCCACGACAGGCATATACAACAACGGCCAATGGTGGCGGCCCGCACTGCCCGATGTTGTGACTATGCCCGAGTGCTTTCGTGAAAACGGTTACCGGGTCGAAGGCGGGGGGAAGGTTTTTCACCATACTCTGGGCAATAACCCGCCCGGGATTTGGGACAATTATCACCCCCAGGTGCAAGACAGCCGGTGGCACTACAACTATCCTGTTCCGGGACAACACACACCCAAGGGGGGCGTTCATTGGCCCGAAGGCTTTCCACTGAACGGCATTGAGAATGTCAAGCTCGGAAAGAGACCCCCGGCCAACTACCGTGAATTCGACTGGGGCCCTTTTGACAAACCGGACCTTGAGATGGGGGACGGTCGGCTTGTTGAGTGGGCAACGGATTTTCTTTCAAGGCCACACGACAAACCGTTCTTTTTGGCAGCCGGGATTTACCGTCCGCATTTGCCCTGGTATGTACCAAGGAAGTACTTCGACCTTTACCCCCCGGCCGGCATTGAATTGCCCGCAGTCAAAGAAGACGATCTGAACGATGTTCCTGCCTGCGGCAGAAAGATGGCCGAAGCGCGACTTGCGGATTTCGAGCTGGTCAAGAAGGCGGGACAATACAGGCAGGCCGTCCGGGCATATCTGGCTTCGATTAGTTTTGCGGACGCATTGATTGGGCTTCTTCTGGATGCCCTGGAGAAAAGCCCGTATCGAGACAATACGATCATCGTGGCCTGGTCCGACCATGGCTGGCATTTGGGCGAGAAAGGGGCATGGCACAAGCGGACACTATGGGAGCGGGCGACACATGTGCCGTTCTTCATCGCGGCGCCGGGAGTCACGCGGCCCGGGTCGGTATGCAATCGTCCTGTGAACCTGATCGACATCTATCCGACACTGATTGACTTGTGCGGCTTGCGAGCCGGGGGGAGACTTGACGGCGTCAGCCTGGTTCGGCTCCTGAGAAACCCGCAAGCGGCCTGGGAGCGTGCGTCGGTGACCACTTATGAGCGAGGCAACCATGCGGTCAGAACCGACAAGTGGAGGTATATCCGCTACAACGACGGAACGGAAGAGCTGTATGATCGCGACAACGATCCTCACGAGTGGACGAACGTCGCAGAGGATCCGAGATTTGATTCTACTAAGCGGGAACTGGCGAAATGGCTCCCGAAAAGCGACGCGCCGCCCGCTCTTTTGAAGAGCGCGTACCACTTTGATCCCGATTCGTACTCGTGGAGGAAGAAGGAGAAATGACGGCAATGAAGAGACGCAGCTTCCTGAAGACACTCGGAGCAGGAGCCCTGTCGCTGGCCTTTCCAGTTGTTTCGGGGGCCGGACAAAGAAGAAGCCCTAATGTTCTGTTTATCGCAGTTGACGATCTGCGAGGGACATTGGGCTGCCTTGGTGATGAGATTGCGGTTACCCCCAACATGGACACGCTTGCAGGAGAGGGGACGGGTTTTCTGAACGCCTATTGTCAGCAGGCGGTGTGCAATCCGTCGAGAGCTTCAGTGATAACCGGTCTGCGTCCGGATACGCTGAAGGTATGGGATTTGAAAACGCATTTCCGCGAACATCACCCGTCGATTGTGACGCTTCCACAGTACTTCAAGCAGCATGGCTACTATAGCCAGAGTTTCGGGAAGGTTCTTCACGGCCAGGGGGCGCCGTCGACGGACCCGCCGAGTTGGTCGGCCGAACCGGTCTGGGACCATTGCAGCAAGCGCGAGCAGTATGTCCTGCCCGAAAACCGGCCGGGCGAGAAAAGCGGCAAACAGGCTGCCGCCGAATGTGCGGATGTGCCTGATGAAGCTTACATCGACGGAAAGGTAGCTGCTCAAGCCGTCAAGAAGATCGAAGAACTTGCGGAAAAAAGATGGGCGTTCTTTCTGGCCGTAGGTTTTCGCAAGCCGCATTTGCCTTGTGCCGCTCCCAAAAAATACTGGGACATGTACGAGCGAGAGACTTTTGAAAACGACCGCTGGCCGGCACTGAACAGGCCGAAAGACGGACCTGATATCGCCCTGCACAACTGGAAGGAGCTTCGTGGTTATACGGACATCCCGGATATCGGGCCTGTTCCTCCCGAAAAGGCAGCCGAAGTGCGCCATGGCTACTATGCCGCTACGAGTTATACCGATGCTCAAATCGGCAAGCTGGTCGGCGCGCTCGAGAGGCTTCGCCTGCGGGAAAACACTATTATCTGCCTATGGTCCGACCACGGCTTCCACCTTGGTGAGCACACAATCTGGTGCAAGACCAGCAATTATGAATTTGATGCACGGGTGCCGCTGATCATATCAGCGCCGCACAAGAAGAGGGGGCAAGTCTGCCGGAGGCTGGTGGAGCTGGTTGACATGTATCCGACTCTGGTCGAGCTGGCCGGCCTGTCTGTGCCGGGCGGTTTGGAAGGGACCTCGATGGCCCCGTTGCTTGACGACCCGCAGCGGGGCTGGAAAAGAGCCGCGTTCACGCAATTTCCACGACCGGCGTATTACAAGAAAAGTTTCGATGTGATGGGCTGCGCGATTCGCACCGAGCAGTTTCACTATATAGAATGGATCGATGTGAAGACAAAGCAACCAACGGCGATTGAGCTGTATGACCATCAAGCGGACCCTTATGAGCTCACGAATCTTGCGCAGAGAGAACAACAACAGCCCGTTGTCAGAGAGCTTGGTCAACGTCTCAGGGAGGGCTGGAAAGCTGCATTGCCGAACAGCTCAAGCGTCTGAAGAGACGCCTGGCGGAATGGCAGGAGCAAACCAATGATCCGCTGCGGCACAGGCGCATCCTTGAGAGATTCACGGCGGAAAACGACGCCACACTGAGCAGTGGCAAATACGTCAAGAAGAAGCCGGGCCAGTGGGAGTATCCGGAGTATTTCTTTGAATAGGAGCTGCAACATGAACATTATGAATCGGCGCGGCTTCCTGAGCCGGCTCGGGCTGAGCGTCGCATCTCTGGTGTTGCCGCGAGGGCTTCGTGCGGACAGCGGGAAGAAACGCAACGTTCTCTTTATCTGCGTCGATGACATGAACGACTGGATCGGCTGTCTCGGCGGACACTCGGATATGAGAACGCCGCACATCGACCAACTGGCCAAACGCGGCGTTCTGTTCACCAACGCGCAGTGTCCGGCGCCACTGTGCAATCCGTCGCGTACGGCAATCATGACGGGACTTCGGCCGGGCGCCACCGGCATCTACGACAACAAACGCGTCTGGGCGAAAGAGACGCCGAACTGGATTACGCTGCCGCGGCATTTCAAAAACAACGGCTACCATGTCGCAGGCGGCGGCAAGATCTATCACCACACGCCCAGGGGGTTCAATCCCAAAGACCAGTGGCATGAGTATTTCGATCTTATTGCGGACCAGGGAACTCAGGGCGAGCACGTAAAACGGCTCGGTCTGGACCGGCACTATTTCTCCGATATGCCCAGGCATCCGAACGGCAGTTGGGATTGGGGCCCGTTCGAAAAAGACGACTACGAAATGGGCGACGGTCACACCGTGAAGTGGGCAATGGAGTTTCTCGGACGCAGGCACGATAAGCCGTTCTTCCTGGCGGTCGGGCTCTTTCAGCCGCACCTGCCCTTCTACGCGCCTGCCAGGTACTTTGACCGATATCCAAGGAAGGGCATCGCGTTACCGCCCGCTCCGGAGGACGACCTTGACGACCTTCCGCCCGCAGCGGCGGAAGTCTCCCGGGCGGGCGTCGACGAGAATCTTAAGATGGTAGTCGAGTGCGGAGAGTTTCGCGCCGCCGTGCAAGGTTATCTGGCGAGCATCAGCCATGCCGACACGCTCATTGGCGGATTGATGCAGGCTCTCGACAGCAGCGGCTATGCCGATAACACCATCGTCGTATTCTGGTCGGACAACGGCTACCATTTCGGTGAAAAGCAGCGTATGGCCAAGCGCACGCTCTGGGATCGGGCTGCGCATGTGCCTCTGATTGTGGCCGTTCCGGGAGTTACCAAAGCAGGGGGCCGGTGCGAACGCCCGGTCGATTTGATGTCGCTTTACCCGACGCTGGTCGAACTGTGCGGGCTGCCGGCGAAGGCGGAAAATGAGGGGGTGAGCATTGTCCCGCTGCTGCGCAATCCGACGGCGAAGTGGGAGTATCCGGCCATTACGACGCACGGGAAAGGCAATCACACCGTGCGCAGCGG
>CP070678.1:821276-824574 GCA_020352515.1 Phycisphaerales bacterium
ATAGGGTTCGATGCCGGTAAGATATGCCCATTGATCCGGGGTGGAGATCCCGCCGCGGATTCGCACGACCTGGAAAGCCATGTCGTCGGGGTCCTCGGCCAGCAGCCGCCAGCTCAAAAAGACCGACCCGTCCTCTCGCCTGACAGCCACCAGGCCGCGACCCAGCTTTTCCGCAGCCGGCGCCGAAACGCACAAACCAAAAAACACCGCCAACCCAACAAGCCTTGCAGCCGACAAACACGCCTTCATAATTCAATCCTTTCAAAACGACCCGCGGCCGGTTTCAGCCCGACTTCAAGTGGTCGTAACCCCCGGACTCCAACACGCTCATTTGCCCGTCCGGCATCCTTATCTGTATTTCCGGCCCTTCCGTGACGGTCCCAATTTCCGTGATTGGCACGGGCCGGTCCCAGTCGTCCAGCAGCAGCCGACAGTCCTCTTCCGAGAGCGTAAAAAGCAGCTCGAAATCTTCGCCGTCATTCAGTGCCGATGCAAGCGGCTCCGCCTTCCTCAAGGCGTCTTTCGATATCGGTATTCGGTCCGCTTCAATCAACGCCCCCACCTCGCTCTGCCGGCAGATTCTGCTCAGGTCGCTGCTCAGCCCGTCACTTATATCAATCATCGAATTTACCTTCGCCGTTTGCGCGATTTCCATCGCCTCCCTGACCCGCGGCTCGAACTCGAAATGCCTGCCGAGGTCCGCTCCGCCCAGCGAGCCCGTCACGCAAATGCGGTCGCCGACCTTTGCCCCGGACCTCCTGACCGGCTCGTTGCCCCCCTCCCTGCTCAGCATCGCCACGCTGATTGCAAAAGGGCTCTGCTCCCGCCATCTCGTGATGTCTCCGCCCACAAGGGCGCAGCCGAATCTCCTGCCGGCCCCGGCAATGCCCGCATGAAGCTCCTTGAGCTGTTCGACCCCGAATCCGCTCGGCAGCGCCACCGAGACTACCGCCGCAACGGGTTTCGTGGCCATCGCCGCGCAATCGCTGAGGCCCACCGCCATAGCCTTGTACCCGATCTGCTCAAGTGTGGCCTCCTCGAGATTGAAGTGCACCCCCTCCAGCAGCATGTCGGTGGTGACAAACACCGACTCATCGCCCCATTGAATCTGGGCCATGTCGTCACCGATTCCGATGGGGAAATCCCTTGCCGAAAGGCCGCTCTTCGCGGCGAACCAAGCCGTAATTTCATCCTCGCCCGAACTCATCGCTGACCCAACTGCTTGTCCCAGTACGCAATCTGCTCCTTGGCCTGCTTCGGCCCGGCGGCGCCCTCGGTCACGTACCTGCCGGGGGCATTTGCGGCGCCGAGAACCTCATAGACATCCGCTTCGATTGCCTCACAGCCCGCCCTCAGCTCGTCGAGGCCCAGTTCGCCAAGCCTCTTGCCGCCCCTCTCGCAATCGGCCACCAGAGAGCCGACGATGCTGTGGGCGCTGCGGAAAGGCACCCCCTTGCCCACGAGGTACTCGGCCAGCGCCGTTGCATCCAGAAAACCGTCGTCCAGACCCCCCGATATCCTCCGCGTGTCGAACTTCGTGTGCGAGACAATCGCCCGCGCCATATCGAGACACGCATCGACCGTGTCCGCGGCCGCGAAAATATGGACCTTGTCCTCCTGAAGGTCGCGGTTGTATCCCGACGGCTGGCCCTTCAGGACGGTCAGCATCGCCACCAGCGAGCCATAGACCCGCCCCGTCTTCGCGCGGATCAGCTCCAGCATGTCGGGATTGCGTTTCTGCGGCATCATGCTCGATGACGTGCAGTAGCTGTCGTCTATCCGAACGAAGCCGAACTCATTCGAAGAGTATATAATCCAGTCCTCCGCAAGCCGCGAAAGATGTGCCCCCGTCAGGGCACAATCGAAAACAAACTCCGCGCAGAAATCCCTGTCGCCCACGGCGTCGATGCTGTTGTAGCTGATATCCGAGAAGCCGAGTCTGCCCGCAGCCCCCTTCCGGTCCAGAGGCAGCGCCGAGCCCGCTATCGCCCCGGAGCCGAGCGGCGAAATGTTGAGCAGCCTGCCGCAGTTCTTGAGCCGAATAAAGTCGCGCTCGAGCTGCTCCACGAAGCTGAGAAGATAGCAGGCGATGACGACCGGCTGGGCCCGCTGCAGATGCGTGTAACCCGGCATGACCTCGTCGGGGTATTTGCCCGCCAGCCTCACAAACGCCTTCTGCAGAAGTGTTATACGCGCCTGCAGAATCTCTATTTCGTCCCGCATCCAGAGCCGAAGATCCGTCGCGACCTGGTCGTTGCGGCTTCGCCCGGCATGAAGCTTCCTTCCCGCGTCCCCGATCATATCAACCAGCGCCGCCTCGATAGCCATGTGAATATCTTCGTACTTCTTTTCGAATTCGAACCGGCCTTCGCCAATTTCCGCCCCGATACGGTACAGTGCCTCCTTGATCTGCTTCAATTCGTCTCTCGTTATCAGCTTTTGCTCGGCCAGCATCTCGGCGTGGGCGATTGACCCGGCAATATCATATTTATAGAGCCGCCTGTCAACAGACAGCGACTCCACAAACTCAACCGCAAGCTCGTCGGGCTCACCCGTGAGCCGCTTTTCCCAACTCTTCTCGGCGTGGGTCATGGTATATGCTCCGAAAAAGTGTCCTGTACCGCAAATGATAGGCTTGCACGTTCACCGTGTCAAGCCCGGTTGTTATCGTCCGGCCCGAGGAGCCAAGCGCCCGGGTTCGCCGAATCACCTTTGGCCCGTCCTTGCAATCAGGCGTCAAAGAAGATATGTTACCGCAATCGAATTATCGCCGACGAACCCGCCGGCCGTAGAATTGTGACCCTCACCCGAATTCGCACGAGGGCAGCCGACACCCAGGAAGGAAAGGCCGAATATGCCCCAAAGACTGCTTCTAACCGACTGCAGATTGTTCCACGCAGCCGACGACGGAGAAACCGTCTCCATTCTCGTGGAAGATGGAGTCATCACGAAGCTCGGGCGCTTCGATCCGCCGCCGGACTGCGAGGCCAAAATCGACGCACAAGGCCGAATCGCCGCGCCGGGATTGATCGACGTACATATTCAGGGGGCCGGCGGCGCCGATGTGCTCGACGCAAAGGTCGAGGCGCTGCGGACAATATCCAAGACGTGTGCCCGTTTCGGAACGACCGGCTTCCTGGCGACAACCGTATTCCGGCCGGACGGCGACAACCGCCACCTGGGCCTCGCCGCTGAGTGCGTCGGCCGTGACCTCGGCGGGGCCGGCCTGCTCGGAATCCACCTCGAAGGCCCCTTCATCTCTCCCGACAGGCGAGGCATGATCCTCCCGGACTGCGTC
>CP070678.1:824674-831785 GCA_020352515.1 Phycisphaerales bacterium
CCCGCGGGCTTCCTCGTCAAAAACCTCGGCCTCGGCCTCTTCGAAGCAAGAGCTCCCGCAATCCAGGCGCAACCCGCGCCCGTCCAAAACCCAATCGAGCTCCAAACAACCGGCACGGTCCACGTTGAGACTTTCGACCACCACACTACAAGTCCACGACCCCCGCGCCGACACGCGGCCACTATTCCATGGAGCCGGATACTCTACTGCGCATGGATCGCCGCGGCCCTGTTTCTCGCCGCACGCCTGCTTGTGACATTCCTCTTGGCCGCCCGCATCCTCAACAGAGCAAGCCCTCTCGCCGCCCGCCGAATTGCACGCGCGCTCCAGCTCGCCACAAACAGGCTCGCAGTCAACGAACACGTCGATATCTTCACCTCCCCCGCCGTCCGCAGCCCCATGATATGGTGCTGGCGAAGGCGGCCGGCGCTGCTTCTGCCCGAGGACGCCGCAGAGCCGGAGAATACCCTCGACTGGACAGCCGTGATATGTCACGAGCTCGCCCACTACAAACGCCGCGACCACGTCACCGGCCTCTGCGCCGAGCTGGCCGCCTCCCTCCTGCCCTGGAACCCACTCATCTGGCAGGCAAAAAAACGCCTCGTCAGGCTCAGCGAGCAGGCCTGCGACGACTGGGTCCTCGAGGCCGGCCGACCGGCCCCGGAATACGCACAATCACTGCTGGACCTCCTCCCACAAAAACAGCCGGCCTTCGTCTCAACCGTCGTCGCCGACCGGAGCCGATTGGCCGCCCGCATCCGCAGAATCCTTCATAACCGCCGCTCGAATCCCAGAACGGGCCTGCTCTGGGGACTCGCGGTCACCATCGTAGCCGTCTCGGCCGCACTAACCGCAGCCTTCGCACAGACCCGTCCGCCAAAACCGACGGTGACAGAGAATCCCACCAACGAAGCAGAATTGACAACCATCCCCGAAAGCGCCGACGACCCGCCGCAAACAAGCACCGACCCTTCCCCCGCCGTTGAAAAGACCGTCCTCCGGGGACGCGTCACCGGCCCGGACAATCAACCCATTCGTGACGTCACCATCCAGATCCGCCAGAGGCGAGAGCCGGGACAGCTCAGCATCGCCGCACGCGACATCGCCACCGACGAACAGGGTTACTATCGCTACGACCAAATAGCCTGGCCTTATGGGGTCGGGGCCATCTGGCGGGAAAACCTGCCCGGTGGCGGCTATCGGCACCAGTACAAGCGCCTCAACAAAACCCTCGAAGCAAGCCAAACCGTCGACTTCCGCTTCGACCGGTTCCCCGCGGGCGCCTCTTCGCTCGTCGGAGCTGCAATCGAGCCCAACGGCCGCCCACTCGCCGACTTCACCATCGATATCCGCCGCAAGGTCGACTTCGAAGACTACTCCGGCGACCATCTCTACCAGTTCGGCCTTCGAAGGCCCTTCTCTGCCGCCGCCGGCGCCTTTGAAATACGCGACCTGCCCGCCGGCGCTTACCGCCTCTCGATATTCCCTACGAAAAAAGAAGCCCTCGAGCTCCGCGACTCCGTAAGAATCAGGAGCTACGAATTCGTCCTGACCGAAGGCCGCACGCTGAAGCTCGCCCCCCGGCACGCCCTCGAAAAAATATACTTCGGCCGCGTCCTCTTCGATGACGGCCGCCCCGCCGTCCCCGATCTGCCCGCACTCAAAACCCACATCGTCAAGTGGACAGCCGGCTATCCCGAGGGCCACACCATCGCAATCGTCGAAAACGACGGCTATTTCACGGCCTGCATCTCCGACGACGACATCAAGGACCTCAGATCCGCCCAGTCATGGCTCACAACGGAAGTCTCAAAAGTCTCATGGTCGTTTAAAGTCCGGAAAGACAGGTTCCCCGTCGACCTGCTCTCAACCCGGCGCCGCAATGCCGGCTCAATCACTATTGCCCGCCCCTCCACCCGCTATGGACGAGTCCTCTTCGAAGACGGAAGACCCGCAGTCCCCGACCCCCTCCCCTGGCCCGGAGCAGAAGCCTTCGTAATCCTCCGTTACACCGAGGCCACCTCACACGACCCGGGAATCACCGAACGCCTCTCCACCATTGACACCGAAGGCTGCTTCGCCGCACATCTGCCTGTCAAGCTGATCGAGAGAGTAAATGCCGGCCAAGTCAAACTCGAAATCTATTTCCCCTCGTATCTCGATAGGAACTCTTCATACCCTATCGCCAGGTTCCCCGCCCGCCTCCTCTCTCCCGATAAAGCCAACGCCGGAGCCCTCCGCATAAAGCGCCCCGAAGCAATGCCTGCCCCAGCCGTCTCGCAGCCCGGCTCGCTGATTCTGCTCAAAGAAAACGATCCCAACACCCGGGCCGAAACGCAAATCATCCGGATCGACGTTATCCTCGCCGGGTTTGCCGACGATGCCCGGCTCGACGCCCAGACAATCCGCGAAATAGAGGACCTCCTGGCCGGCAAAGTCGTACCTGTCAACCTCCCTGATTCCCCGTCCCGGCTCTTGCGCCGCCTCGCCCGGGCCACGCGCATCCCACCACCCGAAAACCTCCAGGTCATAATCGACCTGCTCGCCTCGAGAGAATATCTCAAAATCCTCATGAGCCCGACCCTCGAAGTTCTTGACGCCAAAACCGCCAAGATCATCTCCAGCCAGCGGGTGCCAATCAAGAACTCTGCCGGTCGCACTGCCGAAGAACTACAAACCTACCGTGAGTCTATTACCATCAAGCCGCACTTGTCACCGGACAAAAAATACATTTCTCTCGAAATCGAAGTCGACATGAGAATACCCAGGACCAAAGCATCCGATCCGCCCGAAGCGCCCCCATTGCTCCACATAGACTCAACAACCACGCTCGATGTCCCTGACGGCCGCTATGCAGCACTGCCGATCTGCGACGGAGAACAAACTAAGGATACTATACTCGCTGGCGATTCTCTGCTCCTCATGGTAAGGCCCACCGTAGTGGCCCCGAGCCCGCCGCATCAGCAAGACCCCAACAAGCTCCCCGAGAGAATCGACCTCAAGGCGGCACGCGCGCGGGATTCCAACGAGCCTCTCGTACCTGCTTTGAAAAAGATTCTCGCCGGTTATCAGGCCAAGTACCCCCTCCGGCCGGACGGCCCCAACGCCCGTCCAACTCACAGAGTCATAGTGACCCTCAAAGCCCACACGCCCGCCGTCCGCTTCTTCAACCACATAAACGGACGTCACTTTACACAACAATGGTGCCTGCTCCCCGGCGCCGACGAGAAGCTCCGCCTCGCACTCGACACGACCGCCGCCGGCCCGGCCGACCTGATCCAATCGCTCAAAGCTCTCGATATTGTCGCCGACGCCCGCCCCGACGACCGGTCAGACCATCTCAACACCGTACTCGGCAAATGTCAATGGCGGGAGGCCTTCAACTTCGCCCCCTACGAGCTCCTCGCCGCCCACATCACCCAGGGCAGCACCCCCGAATACGTCGAGAACCTCCTGGGCAAACCTCACGAAGAATCACAATCCCCCGCGTCCTGGCGCTACAAGTTCTTCTGCGGCCCACACGCATGGACAACCTTCGACATCCAATTCGAAGCCCGCCGAGTCTCCAAATGCAACTTCGCCCCTCATACCGGCGGCATACCACAACCCTGACCCACCACTCACCCCCGAAAAAGCCCCCCATGCTGCCCGTACTGCCCCCCTAACATAATCCCATACCCTGTCAACCGTCCCACACCCTAAGCGGGGCAGTATACTTCTCACCATCTCCTATCATAGGCTGCTCTGGCAAAACGGATATCCCGGAAGGGATGATATCGCCCGTGCACACAATAGAGATTTTTCACCAGCGGTCTGCACATTGACTTATCAAGCTATTGGCAAAGTTGTTCCAACATCGATATCACCAGCACACAGTGCTCCAAATTTCCCCCTGAATTGCCCCAAAATACGTTATTCCAGCTCTTCCATACGGCGCCTGACATAATCCTCTCCTTCCGAATTCAATTCGTTAATAAAATCACTAATCCATTTTATCGCAGAACCAGCATCCCGCCCTCTGGCCTTAAATAGGACAACATCGCCACACGTAGCTGCTAACAGAGTCACTTGCGTGACAACTTTTCCGTCCACTTCGTACCCGTGTGCCTCAGCCCGAATCTCACAATCATAATCGCCAACACCTTGGGTCAACATCCATGACGGACGCATATGCAATCCGTACTCATATGTTAATGTCACGCTTATAGTCTTCCAATCGCTCATAAAGATATCTGCTCTATGCCTTTTACAATGACCCTTTTCATATCTCCCACCGTACTTGCATTCATCAATGCTTCAACAAGTGCACCTTGTCTGACTATCTCTAATCCAATACCAGTCAATACGCTCAGACCCCCCGAAGCAACGATACACAAAAACACACGAATCGTCCTTCTTTTCCCTGAGCGAGTGTCAATTCCTTCAGGACACCGAAACCATCCTATTTTATTCGCAATGGCGGGAGTCTGTGTAACTGTAATATGTGGCAAAGCAACACCGTTCCCCATATACGTCGTGATTTGACTCTCTCGCTCCAACAAAATATTCATGATGATTTGCTTCTCATCATATCCCAAACCTTCTTTCTCATAGAAGCAGTCTACAATCTGTTGATAAACCTCAACAATACTCCTTGCTTGTATATGCGGGCAAAACAACGCTCTGTCTACAAAATGTACTTTAATAAAGGCCTTACTAATATCTGCATATATCATAGCGCTAACCTTTATCTTTTTTCTTCTGGAGGTTGTAAGCCTTCCACGATCTCATGATAATTTGTTAAGGCTCCCTCCAAAGCTTCTACTACCTGCGGATACCTCTCTAATTCCAGTTGGCAGATCGCATTATCACATTCCGTCTCGACAAAAGCTGCATGTGGAAGCAAGTTCCCAAACCCTAATCTATCAAACTGAGGTTCGGCGCATTGAACATATCTTCTTGTATAAAGCTGCAGAAGCTTGACTGCTTGTCTGAGCAAATGGTGATTCATCGGGTCCGCAGGATTGCTCACGCTTCTGTATTCACATGAGGCAAGATCATTGTATGAAATCAGAAATCGTGACCATAAATCCCAATGCTCTCGGGGCACATCTGGACTGAGTTTTATTAATTTCGTGCAACGAACCACGTCCTTTGCATTTTCCCACGAAAACTGCCCAAAAAGAAGCCTCCCAATAGGGATCGTTGCATTATCCCTTGCCCGGTCAAATATCCAATAATGAATTGTGAGTTTTCGCGATAAGAAATGTAGTAATAATTCTTCTGACATGCCAAAAGAGCTTAGTTCATTCCGTACAGCATCAAGGTTTATCAATATGCTGTCTTTATTTATTTTAGGAGCACTCTCCACAAAAATGCTGTTCTTGTATCGTATAAGTGATCGTCTTGATAAAATAAAGCTTTCCGATGGCAATGCCTTTGCCTTTAGTAGGTGAATCGCATGATCATAGGAAGCCTGAACTGAATGTTCTTTAAAGATCCATTCATAGAAACCTTTTGTGAAAAGAATGCAAGCTGTGTCTGCAACTGAGCCTTTTGAAGTAATGACAAACGGTGCGGCATTGGCAAGATCTTCTATATTCTCATCTGAATAGCAAGAAAGGAAAAGAGCTACCATGGGTGTTTTTTCAGCAAGCGCAAGCAGACTGATAAGCCGCCTGGAACTCACTAATTCTCCTTCATTTGATAAATCCGACTTATCAAGATAAATTCCTTCTTTGCTTCCATGCCCTGAAAAGTGGATAATATCAAACGAACCATCAATAATCAGAGTATGAATATCATCAATCTCGGAAGCATGCTGTCGTACAACTTCAACCGAATCACCGCACTCCCGACTAAGACGCGCAATCACCTTGTCTTCTTTATCCAAGCGCAAGGGAGTTTGATCAGGAGGATTTGAAAAAACAACTAGTACTTTCATGATCTAGTATTCTCATATACCATCACACCATCGTCTGCTAAACAGATTGTGGGCGCTTGCGTTGCCGATGATACCGCCCGGTCCCGTTTCATTTCGTGCGTTTCCTCATAAACTGCCGGGCTTGCATCCCCGAGCGAACCATACCTGCCTTTGCAATTATACAACACCCGAATGTATTGGAAAATATTTTTCTCCCCATCAAGTCCGCTTGATGGCCCCACAACGTGGACTTTCGACCATACTGTACAGCAACCATCGCTCCATTGCGTTAATATCCGCCTCTCCATAAATGTCCTTTCCTCACCAAAGCAGTAAGGCTCCTCGTCCCATGATCCCTCAATCAGCTTCACCCCCACATATTTTCGACAGGCATCAGCCTCAGGACTCCCCTCAAAACCCCCGTAATCCCGCTTCCATCCTCTTTCCTTCCCTCTTTTGCAATCTCCCAAACCCCGGCCAATCCACCCCGCCCACATCTGAGCCTGCCGAAGGCCAAAGACCCTGAGCCTCACAGTCCTGAGCTCGCCAAAGGCGAGTCCTGCCCTTGCAGGACGCGTGGCAGGAAAACCGGCTTACAAACACAAACCTACCACCAATCCCCCCATTAAGCAACCAATTTTCCCTCGTATCACCCCGAATATCCTGAGCCTGCCTGCGCTGAGCGTGCCGCTGCCTTGAGCCCGGTCGAAGGGCCGAATCCGTCGAAGTATAGCCTCTGCGTCCTCTGCGGCCTCTGCGGGCCAAGAATCCCTATTTCCGAAGGAAGGTCCTGAGCAAGGCTCGCTTTTGGGGCCGCGTCGAACGGATTTCCCTTGACACCCAACCCCCCGTCAGGTATAATACCCACCTAACAAGTCAATACTGAACCCTCAAGTAGCCTCTCAAATCTGAAATCTGAGATTTGAAATATGCCATCTACCCCAAACCCCGAGTCCTCACGCCCGTTGGAGGACGAATCCTGAGTCCCCCGTTGCCCTGAGCCCCGCCGAAAGGCTTAAGAACATGCCATCTTCCCCAAATCTCCCAACTTGCCTATTTCCTCGCCAAATCGCTTTACAACTGTCGAGCCGTCTTTACAATTTTACCCTTTTCTGCAAAACGAACCCAATTCCCAAATCCCCCGAAATCCCCGCAACCCCTTGCCCGGCAACGCTTTACGCACATCAATACCCCCGCAGGGGTACGAAA
>CP070678.1:831885-834388 GCA_020352515.1 Phycisphaerales bacterium
ACACTTTGCATGTTGGTCCCTACGGGAAGGGAATCGAAGTTCTCATCAAGAATCTGCGCTGTCGCGGTTCCAGCGGCGCCCAACATGGCAGCCAAACAAACTAGACAAATCAATTTCTTACACATGACAGTCCTCCTTCAAAAACGGTATACGAGAACGCCCCCCATCACAAATTCTATTCATAACAAACAATCTTTGTGGTGTCAAGGTCAAAATCCTCAAAGCCGCGTACAATTGCCTTTCTTCTAAATCGGCCGTAATTCGCTCACGAGAAGGCAGAGCCGCTGCCTGAAGCCATAGATCACCTGAACCTGAGATTCGACTACAAGCACCCGCTTACACCGCGGTCCATTAGGAATCTGATCGAACCCTGCAGAGCCCCGAACGAGCCTGAACGGGCCGAAAAGTTGCGGGGCGACCATCAGCCTCAGCCCTCAAGAAACAAGTTTACTTTCTTTTCCCTTTAACGCATTGTTCTTGACAGAACCTTTCAATTTACTATTTACGATTTACTATTGACATTTGGCGCCTTTCGTAGTTTGACAAGATCCGCCGTTATCCTGTCTGATTCCTTCTGCCTTTGCAGCCGAGGGTATTGAAGCAAACAGACCACTCAATTAGAATGCCACAGTATGGTGTGTAGGAACGTTGTTTATGAAGACGTATAGAGCATCTCAAATCGCAGGACATCCCGGTCGTCGCCTGTTGCTGCTTGCGATATCGAAGAGCTGTGCGTGTATCTTGATCCTGCTTGCTGCTTCGGCGGCTTTCGCACAAGCTCCTCATGCACCGAGCCCCGCCGGTGCCGGCGATGCATGGCATCCCCGGTCAGCCGATACGCACCCGACCGATATCGCCAGGTCGCACGTCGAGCAGATCAGCGCCCTGACTGAGGGAACATACGAGTATACTGTCTTCCAGGGCGGCACGATGGACGGCCGCAGTTGCCGATCGCCCATGGGTTGCGGCGTGTCGAGAGAAGGGGCCTTTTTCCAGAGTTGGGAATCTAACCGCTCGGTTCGCATGGAGAACGTGGGCGACGTCGATTTGATCAATCCCTGGCTTTCCAACGGCCGCAATAACTTCCGCAGTGTCGAGGAGATCGTTTCGGCCGCCGTCTCGCCGGGTATGACGGACGCGGAAAAGGCCTTTGCCCTGTGGTTCCAGGAGATCCGGCACCGTCACCACTCCGCCGGTGACAACAACGAACTGGGCGACCCCGTGAAGGTCTTCAATGTCTATGGGTACAACACCTGTGGCAATGATTCCATCTGCCTGGCCACGCTGTGGCGCAAGGCCGGACTCAAGGTCGCGCCGGCCCGGGCTCTGGGCCACTGTATATCGCAGGTCTTCTACGACGGCGGCTGGCACTTCTATGATGGCGACATGCACTGCGTTTACCTTCTGCGCGACAACCAGACCGTGGCCGGCGAGCAGGATATCGTGCGTGATCACGATCTGATCAAGCGGACCCATTCCAAGGGGATCCTGTTTCCAGATACCTGGTGGTCCGGACCCGAGATGTGTTCGATGTACTTCTTCGACGGTCCGGTCACGGGCGAGCGCTCCGGCAAGGCCGATACCACGATGAACATGATCCTGCGTCCCGGCGAGGCCCTCACCTGGCGCTGGGGACAGCTTCGCCCGCTCAAGTATCACGGGACGTTGGGCGTAACCCCTACGTACGAAGACGTCATCTACAATGGCCTGTGGGAGTATCGTCCGGATTTTTCGAACCTCGTGTGGCGAGAGGGAGCGGCGATTGTGGAGAACATCACGACAGAGCCGGATGGTCTGGCTGCCGAGCAGGGCAAGACCGGCACGATTGTCTGGGCGATGCGCAGCCCGTACGTATTCGTGGGAGGTCGGCTCGACGTGAAAGCAGCGGGAGTGCAGTTCTTCATCTGCCGGGACGGCAAGACGTGGAAGCCCTGCGGTGGGAGCCTTGATGAGTTCTTTCCGATTGTCGGCCCGGCCTGCTATGAGTACCAGCTCAAGTGCCAGTTGGAAGGCCCATCGCGACTTCGGCGCCTGGCGATCGTCAATGACGTGCAGATGGCTCCCCTGGCGCTGCCGGAGATGGTCGTGGGTCGGAACGTCTTTACGTACTGCGACCAGTCCGCCGGGGACTGCAACGTGCGGATTACCCACAACTGGGTTGAGCGGTCGGCCTCAAAACCGCCGCCGGCGCCGATTGCCGCCGTCTGGCCGCCCGACGGCGGCGAGGCCAACGGCACGGAAGTTGTCTTCAGGTGGGCAGCTTCCAACGATCCTGACGGTGATGCAATTGCGGACTATCATTTTGAATTGTCCGGTCGTGCAGACATGAAGTGGCCGCTCTCGATGAGCTTCTACAAGCTCATCTCACGGACCCCCGACGCCACCAGGCAGAAGGACAGGACCAGCGGCGAAGCGAGAATCACGGTCAAGGCCCAGTATACCCTGGGTGAAGCCGGACTGCTGACGCCTGACACCACGTACTACTGGCATGTTCGGGCACAAG
>CP070678.1:834488-853934 GCA_020352515.1 Phycisphaerales bacterium
AGGTTGTGTCGCTCGTGGGGGTCGGTTTGGAGGTCGTAGAATCCGTTGTGGTCCCAGAGGCCGTGGTAGAAGATGTACTTATAGCGCTCCGTGCGGATTGCGAAGAGGGTGGGTGTTGCGGGGAAGTTCCACTCCCAGTGGTACTCGTAGAGAATGTGGTCCCTCCAGGGGATTGAGCGGCCGGTGAGCAGGGGCAGAAACGATCGGCCGTCCATGCGGGCGGCATCGGGGGGCTCGAGGCCGGCGGCGTCGAGCAGCGTAGGCGCGATGTCGATGTTCTGGACCATCTGCGGCACTTTCGTGCCGGGTGCGATCATGCCGGGGGCGCAGGCGAGCATGGGGATTCGGATCGACTCCTCGAAGGCGTCGCGCTTGTCGTAGAATCCGTGCTCGCCGAGGGCGAAGCCGTTGTCACCGGCGTACATGACGAGGGTCGAGTCGCTGAGTCCGGCCTCTTCGAGGTAGTCGAGGAGGCGCCCGAGGTTTTCGTCGAGCGCGTGAACCGTCTCGCAGTAGCTGCGGTAGAGGTCATCGAAGGATGGGACGGGGTCGTTGTCGTACTGTCCGGTTTCCATGTGGTCGACGCCGTGGATGCTGTAGCGGCGCTCGCGGACCCAGTGGGGCTGGGTCTGGTAGTTGCGTTCGGTGTTGGCCATTGTCTCGGGCCGCTTGACGTCGGCGCTCCCGTAGCGGCCGCGATGACGCGCGGGGGGCTGGAAGGGGTAGTGGACGGCTTTGAAGGACAGATACAGGAAGAAGGGGCGACCGGGGTCGCGCGTGTCCCTGAGCCAGGCAAGGGCCTGGTCGGTGAGGATATCAGCAGTGTAGCCCTCGAACCGGCGGCGGGCGCCGTTGATGTTGAGGGTGGGGTCGAAGTAGGTCCCCTGGCCCTTGAAGCTGACCCAATGGTCGAAGCCGGGCCGCGGGTCGTCGCGGTCGTGGCCCATGTGCCACTTTCCGACGAAGGCGGTCCGGTAGCCGGCCTTTTGGAGGTACGATGGGAAGAAGACGGTTCCGGCAGGCTCAGGCCGCTGGTTGTCCACGATTTTGTGGTGGTGCATGTACTGGCCCGTGAGGATCGACGCACGGCTGGGCGAGCAAAGGCTGGTGGCGACAAAGGCGTTTTCCAGGTGCGCTCCGCGCCGGGCCATCCGGTCCATGTTCGGGGTTTCGAGGAATTCCGGGGCGCCTTTCACGAACGACATGAAATCAAAGCGATGGTCGTCACTGAGTACGAACACGATATTTCGCCGGGGCGTCCGGGCGCCCTGTGCGGAGACCGGTGACAGAGCGGCAGCGCGAATGAAGGCGAGCGCTGCGGCGGCGCGGCCTGTGGACTTGAGGAATTGGCGTCGGGTCGGGCAGTATTGTGGTATAACAGCGGGGGCCGCCATGTTCTTTGCCTCCTGCAAAAAAAAGACCATCCCTTGCCGCAGCGATACCGGCGTCAAGAAACCGGCTGTCGGCACTTAACGAGGGATACTACCCGCCCGAAGCGGCGCAGTCAATAGTGCAGTTGCCGAACCGGGCAGGCATGTTGTGCAGTGTCATGTCAGTACAGGATGGTGTAAGAGGACGGCTTGTACTCGAGGACCCTGTACAAATCGAAGCCGGCGGGGATTTCGACGCCTCCGGCCCGGTCGAAATTCAGGGTCGCGTTGCCCTCGACAACAGCGGGAGTGTCGGAGTAGTTGATGATCGTGCCCTGTATTACCGCGCTGGCGTTGCCGGCAAAATGAACGCCGCCGAGAGCCATCACTCCGTTTACGGTCGAGAAATTGCCTGAGAAGTAGGCCGAGAAACCCGGCGCGAGTATGGAGGAGCCGGTTTCGCAGCGGATGTCGTCGAACTCGCTGCCCTCGGGGAAGGGGCCGGTGGCGAAATTGCCGTTGAAGGCGAGGTGGTTCTCCGAGTTCTCGTTGACGTCGCCTTCGGCGACTATAAGGCCGTTGAGCATGACGTTTCTGCCGAAGGTGACCTGGTTGGGCTGCTCGATGTAGAGGATTCCATTTATGGTGACACTGGCGTCAAACGTCGGGTTACTACCTGCTGCTATGACGGCGTTGGTAAGGGTCATGCCACTGCTGGTGTCGGTAGTATCGTCGATGACGGGCCCGGTTGCGTACTGGAGGAATCGCCCGGTATCGGGGACGGGGAATTCGGGGCTCTCAACCCCTATATTGACGTGTTTGTCAATGGCGTCCTGCCCTGCGTCGCCGGCGATGTTGACATCGGACCGAAAATCAACGTTCGCAGCGGGATTTGCAATGTTTAGGTCCCCGTCGAAGTTGGCGTTGCCTACGACCTGGACGGCGGTGGCGCTGCCGGTGCTTTCGACGTATATGTCGGCCTCCCAATTATCGCTGACACCGGTGAAGGTCGGGTTGCCGGGGAAGTTCAACGGTCCCTTGGTTGCCAGGCCGAAGTTGAAGATCGGGTGCTTATAGGGCGCGATGTCGAAGTCGATTGCGACGGTTCGCGTTACGGGGCCGGACACTCCGCGTGCAAAGACTTTGAGGACTTGCGGACTGGCGGTTTCATTGAAGATTCTGCCTTCGAAGAAATCCGGGCAGGCGCTATCGAGCATGACGGGAGCAACAATGCCGTCGGGATAGACGACACAATTGTCGATATGATTTTCGGCGAGGTCGTTTCGGACATCGGCGACTATGGCGTCGAGGTAGTCGGCGGGGGCGGTTGAGCTTGATATCATCACGCGGCTCAGCCAGAATCGCTCGACCTCTAGTCCGGATTCGGCGTTGGCAAAGGCGCGGTTGGCCTTGTGCTGGTTGTCGGCGGTCTGAAGACTCATGCCGGACATTGTATTCATGGCTATTGCGAGAACGGCGAAGACGACGAGGAATATCATTGAGAGGATCATTGCCGCACCGCGGCGGTGTTTTTTATCGGCCATTTTTTTCTCCCCTGAATCATTCAGGTCACGTATCACGGCTTTCGGTCATCCCGTTTTCTTTATGACCGGCCACTTAAAATTTAGGAAACAGCGTGATAAATTCAAAGAGAGAAACGGCTGTTTTTATTGGGAATTGCGGAGGCCGGCCGATAATCTCCCGGCAAAGGGGCCAAGGCGATTCCGTCCCGGTGAGAGGCGTGCAGAAAAGAGGCCCCTGCGAGGCATGTAAGAGCATATTCTTCTTCGGTTATCTCGTCAGAATACTCGGTTGCTGCTTCGCAGGGGCCAAACCAAGTTTTTCGCGGCTCTTTCCTTTATCCTGCTTAGCCGTCCTTTGCGTTGTCCTGATTTCGACCTTACCCGTGCAAAAGCACTCCGAGGATAGGCACTTGCAAGCTCAAGCTAAAATGGCCGGACTGGTCATTGTCCAGAGCCGCCGTTTTTACCAATTCTGAAAGGCACATCGGCACATCCGTGGCATTATCTTGAGCCTTTTTTGGCAGCGGACGCCCGAGGCGAATGTGTGGTAATAACGCAGGTAACAGTACTGTCCGCGGCGAATCTTGCTCCGCCTTCGCCATTGTTCCAGGGTCCCAGATTAACATCTTCACCGGCTTGCCCGGCACCATACAGCTTGCCCCCTTTAACCCCGATAACAAGCGAAGTCCAGGCCGGAACTGGCAAGCGGGCGCAGCAAAAAAAATCTTATAATTCCGCTATTCGCATGAATGATCCAGGGGCTCAGCGGGCAAAGAAATTGTGCAGTCCGGCGGGACCGCCGCTCAGAGGGTGTCCTGCCACAACCACTTCTGGGCCATCAGGAGCAGGTCGGCGAAATCGACCAGGCCGTCGCGGTTGAGGTTCTCGACCAGGAGAATCTCTTCGGCCGACCATTGCCGCGCCAGGGCGGCGAAATCGAGCAGGCCGACAAACCCGTCGTAATCGACATCCGCGGCGCTGCCCTTGGTGTCATCGTCGGACATGCTAGCCTGCGGTGTGGCCCCGTAGGTGCCCATATTGATTAGCCCGCCGTGGGGCCACAGCTCGCCGCGGTAATCGATGACTCCGAAATAGGGGTAATTCGGGTCGTCGAAGATGTATGCCGTTCCTGTGTCGATGCAAGGACTGGTGACCTGATCTTTGACCCAGGCTTTCGCAACGGGGTCCCATCGGCCGGCCAGCGATCTGAGATGAAAATCACCTGCGCCCGGGTTGGCGAATTGAGGATCGGCATCGATGTTTCCGTCGAGCCAGGTGAGCGTGGAATCGAGCACGCTGCCCTTCTGGGAAAAGGAAACGTCGTCTTTGCCGCCCTCGATGTTGCTGTACATGACGGTTGCGTGGGATCCGGCATTGGGCTCGCCGTCAAGCTGGTGACTATCGGCCAGTCTTATGGAGGTTTGGTTGCCCCATACTATGCAGTTGATTACGGTTGCGCTTCCGCCGCCTTTGGTCAGGCAGTATCCGGGGGACGCCCTGCCGAGGTCGAAGAACTTCAGCCCGGGGCCGTTGGTGGTATTCCAGATCGTGTTGTTGACCAGCAGCGCCGTGCAGGTGTTCTCGACGGCGATCCCGCCGTTCCGGCAGTTTGCCACGATGTTGTTGATTGCGACGGGCGAGCAGCGGTCGCGCAGGACGATGCCGTGGTCGTCGCCGCCCCTGATGACATTGCCGATGATGATTGCCGAGCACCTTGTGGGATTGATCCTGTCGTCGTGCTCGGGCATGTCGAAGAGGTTGTTCAATATGAGCGGCGGCGGCGTGCTCTCGCCGTAGAGGTCGACGTCGTCGTTGTCGCCCTTCTTGCCCCGGAAGTAGCAGCCCTCGATTCGCACGTAGGCGTACCTGCTGTGGACGCCCTGTCCGATATCGACGAACCGGCAGGCTATGATATTCGCCGAGGCTTCGCCGGGGTGCTGGGGCTCGTCGGATACTATGGCTATGGCGTCACCTTCGGTACCCGAGTTTCCGCCCAGCAGCTTTTGAAACGTGCATCCTTCGATATCGAGGTGTGTTGCGAGAGCAACGAGGGCCTCATGGTATGGTTTGGAGGGGCGTGTGGTGGTGGGGTCGCAGTCGTCGTCGTAGTAGTCCTGGTGTTCGCCCTCGCTTTCGGCGTACTCGAAGATGCAGTTGGTGAAGCGGCTGTCTTCGGCTTCGATGAACATTATCTGCTTCCAGGCGGTCTCGTCGCCGCAGTGCGTGAAGCTAATCGGGAGGGCCTCGGTTCCGTCGGCGAGCAGTTGTCCGTACACAACCAGAGAGGCGTCCTGTTTCATGAAGATCACAGCACCCGGCTCGATAGTGAGGACGACGCCGGCGCCAACGACGGCGGTGTCTGCGACGATATATTCTCCGGACCAGGTTGCATCCTCGGTGATGTCGCCTGAGATGACCTTTTCCGGTGGCACGTAGATGATTTCGGCCGAGGCGGAATCGACGACGCCTGAGCCTGCGTCGAGGGCTTCGGCGGTTATGGTGTTCAGTCCGGCGGCCAGCGAGACGTCGGCCTGCCACGATCCATCGGCGGGATTGAACTGGGCGGCGGCCCCCCCTACCATCACGGAGACGGCCTCGGGTGCATCGGTGCTTCCATTCAATGTCACCTCGGCGGTTTCGACGATCCAGGTATCGCCGTTCCGGGCCACCAGGGGCAGGGTCCGCAGGGCGGGTATGAGCGAGAAGTCACTGCTGCCTTTCGAAACATTATGACCCTCGATGGCCAGGATATTGTCTCCGTCGTTGAGCAGGTCGCCGACTGTGCCCAGCGGAATCGTCTCGGGCGTGCCGGCCTCGTGCGAGGAGGCGGTGGTGGTATAGGTGGGGGTCCCGCCGGGCATGTGCTTGTCGGCGACTTTATCGCCGTTGAGATAGGCGACGAACCCGTCGTCGTAGTCTATGACAAGCTGAACGACAAGACCGGCCGGCAGCGCCGGCACCACAAAACGCTTTCGGATATATACGGTGACGTAATTATCCTCCATGTCGTCGAGAATTGTGGCGTCGTCGCCGTCGCCGTAGCCGAAGCCGCTCTTGCCCGTTTCCCAGTCGGCGTCGTTGAAATCCATCTCTTGCCATGCATCCGCCGGGCTGCTGGGTGCTACAGTACCTCGGAAGAACCGCCAGTTTTCGCCCACGGCGATAAGCTGGTTATCTCCCGAACCCAGCTGTATGGTCATAGCCTCAAGACGGGCGGCAAGAACAGACGCCAGGATGCAAATCACTATCAGTCTGACATCGGCCACTTTCATAACAAACTCCTCCATGGAACCGGCGCGGATTTCAAAGGCGCCTGCTACAGCAACGCGTGCAATACGTCCAACGCCTTAGTATACCAAATCACGCCGAGACTTTCAACCGCCCGGGGCCCGTTTTTTGCACGGGCGCCGCAACACGGCGTCGAAAGACAAGGAAAAGGCCGTGATTCCAGGCTGTTGTGCGGGCGCGGTGGGTATGGGCCCGGCCTGCGAGAGTGAGCAGACCTCGGGCTCCTCGCGTGTAAGAATTGGGTTCAAGCTGTATATATTTTTCAGGTTTGGGTAATAAGCCGTTGAAATCGAAGGGGACCTTGTGCTATTTTAGAGGCCATGGTCTTAGGAAGCACTGCTCAGGGACTCATGCCGGAAATCCCGGTTGGGATATGTGGTACTACGGGATAGAGAATGTCGCTTAACGGCGGTGGCAGGCGCATTTGCTGTCGCCTTAAGGATCGTGAATTCGTTGGAATGAAAGATTGATAAACAGGAGAAATGGTCAGATGAATACGACTAAAAGGAAGATGAGCAGGCGCGCGTTCGTCAAGTCGGCATCGGCTTTGCTGGCGCTGCCGACCGTTATCACCTCGAAGGCGCTGGGGGCCGCCGACGGTACACCGGCGGCCAGCGGGCGCATCACACTGGGAGGCATCGGAATGGGTGGCAGAGGATCGGGTGACATAAGGCAGCTCATGACGGACAAACGCATACAGTTTATCGCCGCATGTGATGTGAAACACCGCGCCATCGCCAGATGGAAGAACGACAAAAACGTGGACACCTATCAGGACTACCGCGAGCTGATCGCCCGCAGTGACATCGACATTATCATGTGCGGAACCCCCGACCACTGGCACGCCCAGGTCACGATCGACGCAATGAAGGCCGGCAAGGATGTCTTCTGCGAAAAACCCTTGAGCCTGACTATCCGTGAGGGCCGCAAAATGGTCGAGACCGCCCGCGTTTACGGACGCGTGTTCTCCTGCGGCAGCCAGAGAGTCATCGGCGATTACGGGCGACTTGCCAGCGCCGCCCGCAGCGGAAGATACGGCAAAATCCTGGAGGCCCACGCCAATCCGGGAGGGCCGCCGCGAAGGTGCTACCTGCCCGGCGTTCCGATTCCTCCGGATACAATCGACTGGGGCATGTGGCTCGGCCCGGCGCCCTGGGTGCCGTACCATCCGTATCGTTGCGCAGCGGCCTACGGGCTGGGCGGCAAAGGCTTTAGAAGCTGGTACGACTACTCGGGCGGAATGATGACCGACTGGGGCGGCCACAAGTTCGGAGGATCCATGCACGGGATGGGCGTCGATCACACCGGCCCGGTCGAGATCAAATATCCCGACGGCAGGGAATACCGGTATCTCACCTACATCTTCGAAAACGGCATGAAGCTCGTAAAGAGCGACAAACAGGGCTACCTCTGTGAGAAGGGCTGGGCCCAGCCGTGGAATGGAATGCCGCTGCCGCCCCCGGGCCTTCGATGGTACGAAGACGGCGCCCGCTCGCCGCACGAGGACTGCGTCAACTGCATCATAGACAGAAGGCGACCGTTCCGGGACGTCGAGTTCGCGCATCGAGTGGCAACCGTCTGTCATCTGGGCAACATCTGCTTCATGCTGAAGAGGGACCTGAAATGGGACCCGGAACGCGAGGTTTTCATAGGCGACGAAGAAGCCAACAGACTGCTGGACAGGCCCAGACGCGGACCGTGGCAGATATAGCGAGGCCGAGGAGTGCAAAGCGCGACAAACCAATCCCCAAAACCGGAGGCTGAAAAATGATAAGCAAATTGATCGCCACTGTTTTGATAACATCAGTCTTGACAACCCAAACAGTTGTTGCCGACGTCTGGCAGGATATCGGTGGATACAAGTACGGCGACGAGCCCAATCCCTGTGAGAAGGCCGAAGCGCTCCTGCAGGAAACCGGCGCAGAGCAATATCCGCCCATAGAAGACAAGCTGATTGGCGTCTTAACATCGAAGACTTCGACACAGGACGGCAAATCCATTGCCTGCCGTTTTCTTCAACAGGTCGGGACCGAAAGGTGCATACCCGCCGTATCAGCCCTGCTCGACGACGAAATCCTCTGCCACTATGCAAGGCTCGTGCTCGAGCGGCTGGAATGCGAACCCGCCGACAAAGCGATGCGGGAGGCCCTGCTCAACGTGCCGGACAGCGCCAAAGTCGGCATCCTCGGCAGTCTCGGCGTCCGTCGCGACGGCAGTTCGGTCGGTCGGGTCAGGAAGCTAACCACCAGCCAGAACCCCGGCGTGGCCGCTGCCGCGATTGAAGCTCTGGGTAAGATCGGCGGCCCCGAAGCCGCAAAGTACCTCTTGTTTATGCCGGTGACGCCGCCGAAGAAGAAGCTCCAGTCCGCCCGAATGAAGGCTATGGTCGCATGTGCGCGCACGCTTGACTCCGCCGGCGCAGTCGCCCTCTGCGAAAGGGTCCTGGCCGGGCCCGACATGCCCTCGCGAACAGCCGCCTTGAGGCAATTGACCATCGCCGACGCGGAAAGGGCCTTTGCTTTCATCGCGAAAGCACTGAAGGGCGACGATGCGAAAATGCGCCAATCTGCAATCAACGTCGTTGCCGAGACTAAGGACCGCAAGCTTACAGTCGCCATGACCGGACTGCTGGAACAACTGCCCCGCGGGCGCAAGGCCGAGTTGATTGTTGCTCTCGGTACGCGCGGAGATACCGCGGCCCTGAACGCCGTCAGCCGATACGTGGACAGCGAGGATACGACAATCCGCCGTGCCGCTGTCAAGGCGGTGGGCAAACTCGGCGATGCCGGCGTGGTGAAGCTCCTCCTGGAAGCGGCCGATTCGCCCGACATGAGCGCAACGGTTACCCGGGCGGTTGTCGGGATGAAAGGTGACCGGATCAATGCGGTGCTGGTCGAATCACTCGCCCGCGAGAGTCTCAGAAAGCCGGCGATAAAAGTGTGCATGGCCCGCGGCTGCACAGAGGCCGTGCCCGCCCTGCTAAAACTGACGCAGGACCGGAACTCCGACGTCAGACAGGACGCCTGGGCCGGCGTCGGCGCGCTTGCCGGCGACGACCACATCGAGGCGGTTATGGATATTGTCCTCGGTATCAAAGACAGCGCAGATCTGGCGCGCGCCGCGGCCGCGGTTAAAGCCATCTTTTCGCACGCAGACGACAGAAGCAAGTGCTTTAAGGCAGTAGCGGCCCGCTACCCCCAGGCTGCCCCGGAGACCAGGATAGTCATACTCGAGCTGGGCGCGGCGATAGGAGACTCCGACGCCCTGAAACTGCAAAGAAGCGCCTTGAGATCGCCGGACAAGAAACTCTCCGGCGCCGCCCTGCGCGTACTGGCCAAATGGCCGAACGAGTCCGCCGCCGCCGACCTGCTCGAATTAGCCGGCAATGCCTCCGAAGCGGTTGACCGAATCGTGGCCCTCAGGGGATACATCCGCATCGCCGGTCTCAATGCGGCAAGACTCTCGGCTACCGAACGCGTGGAGATGCTTAAGACGGCCATGATTCTTGCCGCCCGCTCCGAAGAAAAGAAGCAAGTAATGGGCGCTTTGCAGAACATCAAGAGTATCGAGTCACTGAAGATGCTGGAGCAATACCTTGACGATCCGGCACTGAGAACCGAGGCGCAGATGTCCGCTGCAAATCTGGTGTGGGACATGCGTAGGAGGCATCCGGCGGAAGTGACGGCTATCGCCAGGAAGCTGGCCGCCAGCGACAATAGAACGGTATCGCAGAAGGCCAACCGAACCCTCAAAGACCTGGGCAAAAACAAGTAAGAGCAGACGCCCTCACTGCAACCGGCCAAACGGCACACTTCGGCCGGCGGTCACCTGCCGGCCTGTCGGCGAGGCCTACGTTGAGGCCTTATCCCCGCGCCCATTGAGGCGCCTTCCTTCCGGAACCACTTGGAATGTGCGCGCTGGAGGCATCAGCGACGGCCGTCACCTGACCGACCGGCTGAGCCGTATGCCTGGCGCACGCTTCTATTGCGCAGCGTTTGCGCGGTGAAACCACCGTATTCGACCTGCGGACGGCAATTTGAGAGCTTGGCAGGTGACACAGAATTCCCCGACAATACCCGGCACGAAGGTCGTCGAGGTGGTTATGCAGCGGATAAGGGCTTGCACACTGCAGTGACCTTATGTAAAATGAGGGCAGGCTTATCGAGCGGTCCTTTCGGAGCGTAAGGGTTAAGCTCGCAGGACTCGAAGCATACGCTGGAGAGCATGCCTCTGCTGCGGCATGGTGGAACGGTAGACATGGCCTTTGAATTCGGAGTGAGCAAGATGAGAATGTCCCCCCAGCCCAAGTCTGTCACCGACAATCGTCTCACAGGGTATGGAACTTGTGCAGTTCTGACTGGAGCCGTTCTTGTACTTGCCGGTTTTTTGACCCCGCCTGCTGCAGCGATGCATGAGTACTTCAGTTTTGATCAGGTAGTCCACTCAGCGGATATCATCTTCACTGGCACCGTGGTTGACAAGCGTTGCCGCTTCAATGCGAAGAATACTATGATTTTCACAGATGTTTACTTTGGAAAAGTGAAAGTCTTCGGCGCCAAGAGCAGTCTTGCCAAGGAAGTATCCGACAGTCTCGTGCTGACATGCGCCGGCGGCAGCATCGGAAATCTAAGTCTGCGCGTCAGCGATACCCCCGACTTCGAGATCGGCAAGCGCTATGTGGTGTTTTCGCTCTATGACGGGAAAGACTACGTCGACCCGCTGGTGGGCGGCTCGCAGGGCCGATTCCGGATAATCAAGGACAGTCTGACTGGTGTCGAGTATCCGCTGAGCCAGGGGGGCAGAGGCATCGCATCAATCGCCAACGGAAAGATAAAGTCCGCGCCTGGTATTGAGACGATCAAGGCGGGCACACCGGTATATGCGCCCGTTCGACCGGCAATGCTGCCGGCGCCGGCATCGGCGGGCAACAACAAGGCGCGCTCGCGACGCGCTTTGCAGGCACAGTCCGTGTTAACCGCCGATGAACTTCTCGCCGAAGCGCTTGTGCTGCTCGAATCGCCGCCAAAGAACAACGGCGCTGTGTCAACCGGACGTCACAAGGCCGGGCAGCAGCTTAAACACCTGCAGGCCGGCGATAAAACGTCGATTGAAGGCAAGAAGTCCCTGCCGTTGCCGGTATTGCTCGCCCGACGGGAAGAGCAGACTGAAGGCACATCAGACTTGCTCGAGCCGGCCGGTGCAGTAGCAGCAGCCGGGGCGGCCCCCGGCGACGGAGACCCTCTGTGCTGGTGCGGGGAATACGACCTGCCGATAGTCATGGAGCAGGTGCCCGAAACGTGGCCCAGCTACAACGAGAACTTCATCGGGATGAACCTTTATAACAGGTTTGTGGAAATATACAAGTACAAGGACGACGACGGCAGCTTCGGCGACAACTACGAGAGTGAGTTCTGCGGATTCGCCACGAACGACCAGCTCGACAATGTTTATGATTCCAGTTGGGGCACTGCCATCGCCAAGATTTTCTGCTGGATATGGTATGGAGACTGCGGAGAGATTATCGAGGCCGATATCCTTTTCAGGGCGGGTCTGGACTGGCGCTACAATCCCGCCGAGACCATAGACGTCAACGATACCGTGCTTTATCGCCCCGTGCTGCTGCACGAGCTGGGCCATAGCTGGGGGTTGGAACTCAACGCCTGCGGCAAGGAGTACTACAACTACAACAAGGCCAGCGTGATGCATCGATACTATCACCATCTGGTCGAGGACGGCGAAGGACTGCATCAGGTCGACGTATATGCGCTGCGCGATATCTACAAGAGCCAGCGTACAATCAAGGAGATAACAGATATCGGTGTCGAGTCTTACTATGCCGATTCCAACCTTGTGAACGCGACGACGGACGCCGAGTCGTACAGGATCGGCGATTCACTGACGGTTCAGAACATAACCGTGGAGAACATGTCCAGCGGCGATGTTCCGAACGTTCGGCTCCGCCTGTATCTGTCGGAGGACACTCATATTTCGACAAGCGACCACCTGATGGGCCAGTGGCCGAACGACTATTTTCAGTGGCCCACTTTCTTTGTTTACGGTTACTGGACAGGTGACCTGACAACCACGGTGCCGACGGTGCCTTCGGGGCAGTACTATGTCGGCATGATCGTGACAATCGGGGGCGACAGTTATGCGATGGACGACTACAGCGGAAACAACAGGACCCGCATGCTCAAGCCGGTGACCATCCAGTGCACTCCCCCGCTGCGGCCCGCCGGCGTGACTGCGTCCAAGGGCACGGAATCGGACTACGTGGTGGTTTCGTGGGACCACCCGACAACGCCGATTTCACACTGGAAGATATACCGGCAGCTCAACAGGATCCTGGAGCCGTCGGAATTGATTGAAGATCACTGGACCAATGTCGGGTATCACGACCCCGGCATAGAGCGGGGCAAAGAGTATCTCTACTGGCTCACGGCCGTTAATCTCTGCGGCGCCGAGAGCCCCCCCAGCAAGCAGGATTTCGGCTGGCGGTCGGGCGAGTGCCATACGCCGCCGGATTATGCCTACACAATTGCGCCTTCGGGGCAGTGGAAGACTACGGGGACAAGCTCGTTCGTTCGGGGCGGATGTCATGTGTATAGAATGTACCTCGACTCCAGCAGGGGCTACGATTTCAGCGTGTGCAGCAATGACGGCTCCGGCGGGTCTTGCGCGGTGGGCGGCCTGGGCAGATTCAGAATGTACAACTCTTCGGGGTCGGAGCTTTGGACTCTGACCGCGGGAGGCAGTTGCGCCTCTCTGGCATCGACGCTGGGGACCGCCTATGAAGCGTGGGGCCCTCCCTCTACCGGCTACTACTATCTCAAAGTGGATGAACAGAGCGGCCGCACTCTCACCTACAACCTTGCTTACAGACACCACTGCCCGAATCCCGCGCCGACGAACCTGCTGGCCAGCGATGGTTCTATCTGCGATTACGTTTACGTTTCCTGGGATGCGATGCCGGGCGCTACGGAGTATCAGGTGGAAAGGACCGGCGGCTTCCCGAGCGATCGCGAACTGAGCCCGTGGCAGGCCGAAACCTACTGGATTGACGATACGGCCCAGGCCAACAAATTGTACACTTATCGCGTGACTGCCTGGTATTCAGTATGCGGGCCGAGCGGGCAGTCTGAGTCGGACACGGGGTACCGCCGCACAATCCCATCGGCTCCCCAGAACATCCGGGCAACGGACGGCGACTATTGCGACCGGGTCCGAGTGGTATGGGACGAAGTACCGGATGCCGGCCAGTACAGGGTGTATCGCGACAGTATCGCAATCAGTGATTGGCAGGCCTATTGGGCTTATGACGACAAGACTGCATTGCCCGCTATTGTTTACACGTACCAGGTAAGATCTCGGAACACGTGCGGGCAGAGCGGATTGACTCCGGGCGACACGGGCTTCACCACGGCCATCGCCGCTCCGGAAAACGTGGAAGCTTCCGACGGCGAATACGAAAACAAGGTTGTAGTTACCTGGAGCCCGCCCGGCCCCGACGTCCAGTATCAGGTTTGGCGCGACGGCAGCGCCTTGACCGACGACTGGCGGACGGATACGGCGCACGTGGACTACACCGCTGATTACTGCACCGTTCACACGTACCAGGTGAAGGCGAAGCACGGCTGTGGCCAAGTGGTCGCATCTGAGACGGACACGGGCTTCTGGGGCGGACCGGCCGAGCCGGCAAACCCGAAACCGGGAGTCAGTGACCGGTCCGTCACCATCAATCCCATTCTGTCATGGTCGGGGGATCCAAAATACATTATTCTGGATGATTTCAACCGGGCCGACAGCGCCAAGATGGGTTCGAATTGGGTCCAGCAGGCGGGCGATTTCTCTATCAACAAACAGCAGGCTGTTGCCGGCAGCAGCGGTCTTATTACTCTCGCAGGCCGTTCTTACGACCACATCGCCGCCAACGTCTCGCTGAGTCCAACATACCCGACGCAGCACGCGGCGCTCGTGCTCGGGTACAGGAACCTCAACAACAACATCTACATCAAGATGGAAGGCAAGGAACGATTCCAGCAGTTGGCCTTTGACTTCGGATACAACGGAATCAATAACGTGGCGTGGCCTGACTCAGGTGTTGAAGGGCTTTCGCCATCCTTCAGGAGCGCAAAAATCAGCGCAAGACTTGACGGTGACACCGTCATCGTGGAGATCGACAGCGACTTTGACGGCGCCCCGGACCAGGCATTTTCGCGCGGCAACATCCCGACCAAGTTGCTGGGCAGTGCTATAGGCCTTGGCGGCGGAGGTGGTGGACGCATCGATGACTTTGCGTTTGCGGCATCGTCTGTTCGTCCGAATTCGACCGAGCACTATGAAGATTTCGCCCACCCCAGAATCGATCCCATCCTCTCCACCAGCGCCGGCGGGGAGCGGTCTGTGGCAGTGACCGTCGCCGATTCGACTGAAGTCTCCGCCCTGGCTGTCAAGGCCGGTATCGGAAAGGCCGCTGTTCTGACGGTCACCATCCACTCCGTGAAAGGGGTCCACCGTGACCGAGTATTGGCTTCGGAATTTGTGTCGGTTCCCGCCGGGCCGGTCCGATGGCTCGAAGTTCCCATCAGCTTCAAGTTCAGAAAGAACTACACCTACGACATCGGCTTCAACGTCACTAATGACTGGGGCTATCAGGTGAATACTGTGGAATTCTATACCGGTTTCTTCAACGCCGGCCTTGATGTGGACCTAGGCTATGGTGCCGGCAACTTCGTTGTGCTCAGTGGCGGAGAATGGCCTAATTCCGGCTATAAAAACAACTGGTTGCCGCACGTTAGAGCCAAAGTCTTGGATTCCTGCAACACGGTTTATGACGTGTATCTCGGGACTTCCGGCCCTCCGGATAGACTCGTCGCCGAAGGCCTTGCAGAACCGTCGATGGATGTGCTCGCCGAGGCTGGTGACCTGCTTGAGCCTCTCGCCATCCACCTCTGGCAAGTCGTCGCGCGCAACTGCTGCAGCGAAACGGCTTCACCCATCTGGTCGTTCGAAACGGAGCAGGTGGCCGACCTCGACGGTGACTACAACGTCACAATGACCGATATGGCCTTTTTGGCTGACTCATGGGCGCGCAGCAACTGTTCCTCTCCGGAATGGTGCGAGCGGTCAGACATGGATTTTGATAGCAACGTCCTTGCCGACGATCTGAAGGTCCTCTCCGAGAACTGGTTGAAAGAGGGCCTTCGGTACAAGGACCTCGACGCACGTAAGATTGCCTCGATGCGCGGCCGGATGACGTCCGACCATATCGACGGTTCGGACTCGAATGAACTCGGGTCGGGCACATTCCTCATTTACGTTACTGATGAAGGGCGATACGGCAAGTTCGTTGTCAGGAGTTTCGACAAGGCCAACGGCTACAGGCTTACGATTGACTGGATTACTTACAATGCTGACGGGAGCATCTACTCTGCCGGTGACGAGCTTGTTATTCGCGGCACGTATTTCTGCGACCTCGATGAAGGACTTGAGGTCACCACAGGCAGCGATTTCCACTGGAGCATGGCAACCACCACAACGAGAAGTCTGAATCCTCGCAATGGAGCGAAATTCAAGCTTGTTCGGCGGTTTGATTAGTGGCCTCAGACAAGCGAGAAAGGACGTCTTCACTGCAAGCGGTCAAACGGCACACTTCGCCCGGCGCACCCCTATGTCTCGCAGCATTTGCGCTGTGAAACCACCGTATCCGACCTGTGGGTGACAATTTGAGCGTTTGACAAGCGACCGAAAATCCGTCCTCGGAATTCCGCCACAATCGCCGGGGCGATTACAGCCGCCGGAAGAGTTGACCGGGTCACGGGCAATATGGTACAATACGTATGGAATACGTATATGCCGTTCGCAGCACGGTGTGATTTAGAATGGCCGGGGCGGTGCAATCGCCGTTATCGGCCCCAAGAACGGGGAAGGAGATAGAAAAGAAGGTGCTCAGGTCTGTGCGAAGCTTGCTGTCTATCGTGGCATTGGCATCCCTTCTCGGCGTTCCTGTGGAGGGTGTGTGCCCGCCGGGCGATTTGAATGGCGATTGTCTGGTTGATGCGGCCGATCTTGCGGTTCTGGCCGAGCAGTGGCTGGGTCCTCCGGGAAGCGAGGCCGATTTTGACGGCCTAAACGGCGTCGAGGCCCGAGACTTTGCCCTCCTGGCCGGCCAGTGGTCCAATAAAGGGATACCGCTGGTTATAAACGAGTTCATGGCGTCTAACACCAGCTCTAAGCGCGATCCCCAGGGCGAGTATGAAGACTGGATCGAGATACACAACGCCGGCAGTGAGGCGATTGACACGGCGGGGATGTACCTGACCGACGACCTCGATGACCCGACCAAGTGGCGGATTCCCGCGGGAATGCCCGGCGTCACCACGTTGGCCCGGGGCGGACATCTCTTGATTTGGGCCGACAACGACGTCACCGACGCCGGTCTGCACGCGGCGTTCGAGTTGAATTCCGACGGCGACGAGATCGGATTGTTCGACAGGGATGGCGCAACCCTCATCGACAGCATCGACTTTCCCGACCAGACCGCCGATATGTCGTACGGCCGCTTTCCCGATGCGAACGACGACTGGCGCTTTTTCGGATTCCCCACGCCCGGATTGGGCAACATCGGCGCATTCCACGGCCAGGTCGCCGACACCAAGTTCAGCCACAACCGTGGCTTCTACGACGCGGCTTTCTCCGTGACCATAGCCACCGAGACGCCGGGCGCCACCATCTACTACACGATAGACGGCAGCGCGCCTTTTGACACGGAGCACGGCGTTCCCGCGGGCCTGGTATACACCGGACCTGTTCCGATCACCATGACCACCTGCCTGCGGGCGATGGCGTTCATACCGGGCCGGAAGCCCACGAATATCGACACACACACCTACGTGTTCCTATCGCACAACATCTCGCAAACACAGGCACAGGCGCTCTCCCGCGGCTACCCGACGTCGTGGAGCGGCTACCCCGCCGACTACGAGATGGACCCGGAGATAACGAACTCGGCGGCTTACGCAGGCTTGATGCGCGATGCGCTGCTGGCTATTCCCACCCTGTCAATCGCAACGGACCGCGGCAACCTGTTCGACAGCTCGACGGGAATATATGCGAATCCGACGAGGGAGGGCATGGCCTGGGAGCGACCCGCCTCGGCCGAGCTGTTCAACCGTAAAGACGGCAGGGAGTTTCAAGTCAACTGCGGGCTGCGCATCCAGGGAGGAGCGTCCCGGCAGCCTTACAAATGCCCGAAACACTCGCTGAGTTTGCGCTTCAGGGGCCGGTGGGGCGCGGCCAAGCTCGACTTCCCACTGTTCGAGGGCTCGCCTGCGAAGACCTTCGAGAGCCTTCAATTGCGGGGGATGTTCAACAACTCCTGGACCCACTGGAACGGGACACAGCGCAGCCGCGGTTCCATGATTCGGGACCAGTGGACGAGGGATTCGCTGCTGGAGATGGGCGAGATATCCGCAGGGCGCGGCATATACGCACACGTGTACCTCAACGGCATGTATTGGGGCGTGTACAACGTCCACGAGCGACAGGAAGGATCGAATTACGCCGCGTATTACTGCGAAGACGACGACGAGGAAATCGACGCCTTCAACGGCACCTCTCTGATCGACGGGACCACCACCGCCTGGAACCAGATGAAGAGCATCGTCGGCAGCCGCGACTGGCTCCAGATACTCGAGGTCCTCGACGTAAACAACTACATCGACTGGAGCATCATCCAGCGATTCGGCTCCAACAACGACCTCAAGAGCAGTCAAAACTGGCGAGCAGCCGGCGGCGGACCAAACCGCAGGCCCTGGCGCATGTACGCCTGGGACTCCGAGAGAATACTCGAAGGGGTCACCGAGAGCGGACCGACCCTGGACCCGCCCGGGCTTATGGCCTCGCTCGACGACATCGAAGACTTTCGCATTCGCTTCGCCGACCGGCTGCACAAGCACCTGTTCAACAATGGCGCCCTGACACCCGGGCGAACCGCCGCCAGATGGATGGCCCGGGCCGATGAAATAGACCTGGCGATAATAGGCGAGTCTGCACGCTGGGGTGATTACCGAAGAGACGTGCACCAGTACAGCTCCGGGCCCTATTACCTTTACACGAGAAACGATTTCTGGCTGGTCGAGCAGAACAGGCTGATTAGCAGCTACTTCCCCTCCCGGACGCTAAACGTGCTCAATCAATACAAAAGCCTCGGGTTTTATCCGAGCGTCAGCGCTCCGGTCTTCTATGTAAACGGCGCCTACAAGCACGGCGGGCACATATCAAAAACGGACGTGTTTTCCATGCCGGCCGCGACGGGCACATATTACACACTCGATGGCTCCGACCCGCGCCTGCCGACCGTCTCACCCGGGGCAACCACAAACCTTGTGCCGGAGAATGCCGCCAAACGCGTTCTTGTTCCCACGGGGCCGGTGGACCCAATCTGGCAGAGCGATTTTACCTTCGACCACTCGACCTGGAGCCTTTGCACCGGGGCGCCCGGCGGAATCGGCTTCGACACGCGCCCGGACTACGACTCGCTCATCAGCCTGGACGTGGAACAACAGATGTACGGAAAGAACGCGAGCTGCTACATTCGCATACCGTTTCAGGTCTATGCGCCGGACCTGAGCGAATTCGATTCGCTGATCCTGAAGGTTCGATATGACGACGGGTTTGTGGCATACATAAACGGCGTGAAGGTCATGGACGCCAATCCTCCGGCTTCTATTGCGTGGAATTCGCAGGCTTCGGCGAGTCACTCGGACTCGCTGGCGATACAGCTCGAGCCGTTTGACATTTCGAATCATCTGGGCTCTTTGCACGCGGGTGATAACCTCCTGGCCATTCACGGTCTCAACGTCACTACCGGCAGCTCCGATTTTCTGATATCTGTCGAGCTTGTGGCCGGTAAGGGAGGCTCCACGGGGCCCGACGTGTCACCCAACGCGATTCAATACGCCGGACCGATTGCGCTGGCGGGCAGTGCGCGCGTCAAGGCGCGGGTCAAGAGCGGCGGGACCTGGAGTGCGTTGAATGAGGTGGTGTATTCGGTTGGGCCGGTGGCGGAGAGTCTTCGTATCACGGAGATAATGTATCATCCGTACGATGCGTACGACCCCAATGACCCGAACGAGGAGTACATAGAGCTGACGAACATCGGGGCCGAGACTATCAACCTGAACTTAGTGCGGTTTACAAACGGCGTAGACTTCGTCTTCCCGCCCGTAGAGCTTGGGCCGGGACAGTACGTCCTGGTCGTGCAG
>CP070678.1:854034-859400 GCA_020352515.1 Phycisphaerales bacterium
TCAGGATTTCGATCTGAGAGGCGCGATTGGGCGCACCCTCGCGGACGCGCATCGCCTCGTCATCGCGCCTGCCCTCCAGCAGCAATTCACGGGCGTGAATCGCACGCTCCAGCAAATCAGCCGCATCCTCGTTGTCGGCCTCAGCGAGCGCGTGCAGCGCATATCGCATCACCTTGAGCTGCCGAAGCACCGCCTCGCGTTCACTCTCGTTTCGAGAACCTCTCTCGTTTGTGCGAGACCTCTCGCGCGCGGCCATCTGCTCGGCTAACTGCCCTACTACTGCGGCCTTGTCAGGTTTGTCGAACTCTCGCCAGAGTCTGGCCGCCATTGCCAGAATCTCGGCAAGCTGCTCGCGACTGGGAGCACGTTCTAGGGCAGCCTGCGCCTCTTCGTCCCTGCGGCCCTCCAGCATCATTTCACGCGAGCGAATGGCCAGCGCGAGCAATTCGGCTGCCTCGGCTCGATCAGCTTCCTTGAGTGCGGGAAGCGCCATTCGCATAACCTCAAGCTGGTGGCGCACAACGTCCCGTTCGCTCCCGGCGCGCTCGGGCCTGTCCCTGGTTTGCCCTCGCTCCCGGCCGGCCAACTGTCCGGCAAGCTGGCCAACTTGAGCTGCCCTGTCAGGTCTGTCGAACTGCCGCCAGAGATCAGCCGCCATCGACAGGATCTCGGCAAGCTGCTCGCGAGTGGGAGCACGTTCTCGGACAGCCTCTACCTCTTCGTCCCGGCGGCCCTCGAGCATCATCTCGCAGGCGCGAATGGCCAGTGTGAGCAGTTCGGCTGCATCGGCGCGATTGGCTTGCCTGAGTGCATGCAGCCCCATCTCCATCACTTCGAGCTGATGCATTGCAACTTCACGCTCGCTCTGGGGACGTTCCTCTCGGGCGCGACGGTCCCGGCTCTCTCGCTCTCTGCGAACTTCTGTTCTGGGATCTTCTCTAGGAGCGCGGCTCCGCCGCAATTCCGCCCTCAACCGTGCGATTTGCTCGTGGAGCTCTTCGACCATAGCCTCGAGTCGCTCCAGCCGCGCCCAGAGTGCTTCTGTTCCTCGGCGGGCTCGCTCCTGATCGGGTCTTCTTCGGGCCTGCCGGTCCCGCTCGACTGCCAGCTCCCTGACCCACTTGTGCCCGGCCTCTGTCACATAGGCGACTCCAAGTCTCTGGCCTTCTTGCAGTTCTCGGGCCATTGCTACTAGCTCTTGCTGGGATTGCGAAAGAAGGACAGTCGCATGCTCGCGCCCTTCAAGCGGCTTGATGACGACACCCAAGTAGCCACGCTCGCCCACGCGCTGCTCGGTGAGGCGCACGAATGTGCCGCGCAGCTCACCGACGCGCGACCGTTCTTCGGCCTGCACCGCCCCGGCAAACACCGATACGGCAAGCAAGCCAATTATGAGGATTCTCAATTGCTCTTTCATGGTTCTTCTCCTGAATCCAAACGAATAGACTCCACACGCATGTCACAGATTATTCTTCTGAATCGTCGTCTTCGTCCGTTTGCTCGTCATCGTCATCCCCTTCTTCCTCATCGCCTTCGATCCCGAGATACTTGCCCTTAGCGGAAACGAGGATGTCGACCTCTTTGTCGTTGCGGATGATTTCGGCCTCGTATCTGACGACACCGTCTACCGTCTCTTTTACAATCTCTCTGATTTTCGCCCCGCCTGCGTATTTTCTGATCGTGGCGCGGACCCTCCGCGGCACATCGGCCATCGAAAGGCTTTGTTCAGCAACCTTGCCGTAGCGAACCAGCAGCAGGTCCTCATCCTGAATCAGGCCGACTCCCGGAGCATACGTCTTGTAGCATTTTTCGTCGGGATCCAGACCGGACGTTTCCTCCACTCTTATGCAGTTTTTGAATGTCCCGGCGGGCGTTTTCATAGTGACATCGTCGGCTATTATCTCGGCCCTGTCCATCGCCTTGGGCGAAATCTCCTGGTAGTGTCGTGCCCCCAGCAGAGTCGTCCCCGGCATGATGATGCCTGCCTTTGAATCGGGCTCGTCCGCTCGCCAGGCTCCGCCGTGGCCGACTATCCTGCCGTCCTTGTAGTCGTCGACCTCCTCGCCGAAATAGAATACGTCGCCGTGCTCTTTGCATATGGCGAAAAAGTTCCTCGAGACTTCCCCGAGTAGGCCGTCCTTTTCTTCCCGCTCTTCGATTACTCTGGTTCTGATACCGCCGATCATCTTCGTCTTATCGAGAACGGTGATCACGACTCTCTCCTCGTCGCTTTCAAGCACGAGCTGGTGACCCGGTTCGAGAGAAAAGAACCGATTTCTTCCTATAGTAGAAAACGTGCAGTTCTCCAGGTTGAACGAGTCCGTCCATTTCTTTATTTGCTCTGCGCCGGAGTCTTCATCATCGGCAGATGCAACCTCCTTGACCTCAATGACCTGGCCCTGGGGAGAGATTTCGACCTCGTACCTTTTTTCGCCGGAACGTATTACCACATCGTATTGCCCCGGATCCTCGCCTTCTACCTCCTTCTCGATCTTGACTATGATCTTGTCCCCGGCGACGGCCTTCTCAATGGCCTTGCGTATCGCAGCCGGCAGCTCCGAGCGGCGGACGGTAATCTTTCTCTCCTGTGCGGTTGCCCTGGACCGAAAAGGCATAAGCGCCGACACCACGACAACGATAAGGACTGCGCAAATGAAAGTTGATTTGGGCTTCATGATCGATCTCCTAACCTAACCGGCCCTCGCGTTTTGTAGAGCCCCGGTCACGCTGCCGGGGTACTCGTCGCTGGCCGTATTCTACCGTATCAGCGGGCCAATTCCAGCAAGTTTTTTTCGCCTGATCCGGCGTTCGGTTTTGCCGTCCGTGGTTCTGAAACCGCTAGTTGGTTCACAGCGACGGGACAAAAAAATCGTGGCTGAGAACGGGATTCTCAGCCACGACTTTGTCAACTCCAGTATTAACCGGAGTCAGTGCGGAGCATCTTCACATCTACTCTAGCTGGCCACGGATTCCACCTGCGGCGAATTGCTCGGTGTGAACATTCACATAAGCCCTATTTTCCAGTATGGCAAGAATCAGATCGTCCAAAGTCATTCCCGCAAGCGGGCCGACAAGTTCCGATTCTGCAAAAACACCCTCGGCGAGGATTCCACGGAACTTGCCCGGAATCAGTGAGGCAGGTGGCCCACTGGGATACAGCCAGACCGCCGGGGGGCCATTGCCACCCGGCGTATCAGACACATGGATATGGGCCATCGTGACGTTCTCGATATCCAGCACTTTCAGCTCATAAGATATCGCCCCCCCGTCGGGGCCTCGTCGCAAGAGGGCCTGGCCGATCGCCCCAGAGTCCGTGCCGGCTGCTGCTGCGGATAGTTCCGCACTGATCGGCGTCTCGGAAACATGCGCTTCCAAAAAGCCTCTGATTGCACCGGCCGGCAGTTCCTGTGTGTGCAGGTTCACATAGGCCCGGTCCTCATGGATCGCGACAACCAGATCTGACAGCGTCTTGCCCGCCAGAGGGCCCACGAAGTTGGCGACCGTGATCTGACCTTCGGCCAGCGATCCGGTGAACACGCCCGGTATAGGTTCTGCCGCAGGTGCGGCTGGATAAAGCCAAACTGCGGGCGGGCCGTTGCCACCGGCCTCATCAGCAAGATGGATATGGGCCATTGTGACATTCTCGATGCCCTGGACCTTAAGCTGATATGAAATTGTGTCGCTGCCCGCATCCCATGAAAGAACAGCCGTTCCCGTCGCCGCAGAAGCGGTTCCGGCAGCCGATCCCGAGAGCTCAGCCGAGAATTGGACTCTCGCCGGGACGACTTTCAAAACCACTCCTGTGTCGCCATATGGACCGAGGGCGGTGCTGGCCAAAACATAGATCTCCCCATCATGGTCCTGACCGATTCCCTTGACGTAGAGACCCAGAGGATCACCGGCTGTACCGATCAGTAGTTCTTCGATCTGCCCGCTGAACAGATCCGCCACGAAAAGGCGGCCGTCCGGTGAACGGAACCCGCGTGAAAAGTCACCGAATACGTACTTACCCCAAAGTTCGAGGACACCGGAGCCGTAGTAGGTGTAGCCTCCGATCACCGACAAGCCGTCATCGTGGTCGTACTGCGCAACCGGATCCTTCAGAGCCGGATCATCAAGCATCAGGCCCACAGCCAATCCTTCCGGATCAAACAAGAAGCTGCCCTCCTTGATGTTCCAGCCAAGGTTGTCCCCTTTGTTCACGATATTGATCTCTTCCACAAAGCCCTGACCAACATCGGCGACAATAAGTTCTCCACTTCGGGCGTCAAAGCTGAAACGGTAGGGATTTCGAAGACCGTAAGCGTAGATTTCATCGACTCCATCGGCCCCGACGAACGGATTGTCCACAGGCACCCTGTAGGCACCGTTTGCACTTGCCGGATCCAGGCTCTCGGGTGTCTGACCGGGATCTATCGGGTCGATGCGCAGAATGCTGCCGTGAACGGTTTGGACGTTCTGGCCGTTGCCAGTAGGACCATGACCAGCCGCTGCGTCATTCGCCGCGCCGCCATCGCCGAGGGCCACGTACAGATAGCCGTCAGGGCCGAAGGCCAGATGTCCGGCGTTATGATTGAACTGGGGCTGGTCTATTACCAGCAAGACTCGGGACGAAGCCGGGTCAACGGCTAAACCATCGGCGTTCAACTGCCATTCACGAATCACGCTTTGATGGTTAACCTCGTCGGAGGGCATGTCAACCGTGAAGTCAGCCGGTCCCTGTACCGGTTCGCTCGTGTAGGTATACAGGCGTCCGTAGCCCGCAAGACCCGGCTCTGTAAAGTCGGGGTGAAAAGCCAGACCCAAAAGACCCCGTTCGTCGAAATCGTCCACATCAAAGCTCCCCAGGAAGCCCAGCGGCTGGACCAGCAGGTCTTGTACGTCAAGAAACGGCGTCTCCAAAAGCTGCCCCTCGTCGACAATCCTGACCAGCCCGGACTGCTCGACAATGTACAATCGGCCCAGACCCGCCGGATCGGGCACCAGAGCCACGGGCGCTGTGAGGCCGGAGGCAACTACCTCCAAGTCGACCGCGACCGGCGAGGCAGGGATACGCTCTGCTATTGGCAAACCGGCTATCGTGAAGTCGCCGCGCATTTGGAACTGATGAGGTCTGCAACGGTAGCCCGGGCTCAGGCCTCCTTCTATCATCGCCTGGTACAAAGCCCCAGTCAGTGTGAACGTGACTGTCCCCTGTCCGTCATCCTGCCAATCTACATCGGGATCAGACTCAAACGGCCCCTGAATGGCCATAGACATAAGGACCTTATCCTGGGAGGGCGAGGAGGCCTTGGCGATAATCTCGAATGGATGAACTGTGTAGTTTGTGACTCTGACCTGGTAGCGCTTGCCCAAATCCAGTGGCA
>CP070678.1:859500-867731 GCA_020352515.1 Phycisphaerales bacterium
ATGAGAGGGGTTTTTGAGGCCCGCTGCTGTTGCAGTTGTATCAACCGACGGAATCTGTTAATTTAGCCCGATGCCAATCCCGGCGGGCAATCGTTATCCGCACGGGCGGTTGCAGCCCGCATAATACTGGAGCAGATGGATGAATTGTCGAATTACCGTTAGAGCCGCTCTGATTGGCGTTGTGGCCGTGCTGATATGTGCGGCGGCTTGGCCGGTTGCTGCCGGAGAGTCGGAGAAGGCCGCGGATTTCCGCTCGGCCAAGACGATATTTCAGACAAACACGCGGTACGACCCAAGGCTGGCGATTGCCGTGGACGGGGTAATCGTTCACCGGCACGGCGCGGCATTCGAAGGCGCGTTCGAATCGTGGCGGCGGAGCGGCTTCAACGTCGGGCGGATGTTTTTCGCCGACTCCGACGCGTCCAACGCATACTGGACGGGCAAGTGGGACGGGACGCCGCACCCCGACGACGTCGAGCGTGACAGGGCGGGCAAGGTTGTCAAATGTGCCGGGGTGCGTCCCTACATGCTGCCGACCGAAGGCTGGATTCGCCATCTGGAAGAGATGACGGACAAATCTCTTGCGGCCGGTGCTATTGCGATCTGCCCGGAGGAGCCGCTTGCGCACGTCTTCACCGGATACGAGAAGAGCTTTCAGCAGATATGGGCCGGGCGATACGGCACGCCCTGGCGGCCGCAACACGCATCGGCGGAGGCGAGGTTTCTCACGGCCCAGCTTAAGAACGAGCTTTACATCAAGCTCGAGAAGCGGCTGCTCGGACGAACCAAGCGTTTCGCGGCGGCCAATGGTAAGGACGTTGCCTTCGTGCTGCCGATCCATTCGATCTACAGCAACATTGCCGCGCAGCTTGTTGCGCCGCTGGGGACATCCGCGGACATCGAGGGGATTGACGGATACATCGGGCAGATATGGACCGGGCCGGTCAACTGGGCGCTGGGCTGTTACGATTCTCGGCGCAAGAGCTTCTTCGCCTCGGCGTACGTGCTGTACGATTACTTCACTCAACTGACGGTGGGCAGCGACAAGCGGCTCTGGCTGCTCGTTGATCCGGTGGAGGACAATCCGAACCACAAGTGGAGCGAGTTCGCCGAGTGGTACAAGCACTGCATCGCGGCAATGCTGCTTATGGACGAGGTTGACTCTTACGAGATAATGCCGTGGCCGGACCGCATCTTTCTGCCGGGATACGGGACCGGCGGCGGGACACCGGCGCCGGAGGATTACCGGATTACGATTCTGGCCGTGACCCAGGTGCTCCAGGAAGTCACTGCGGGCGGGAAGTGGAGCGGCCGCGAGGATTCGAACGGCAGAATTGGAGTCGCAATCGCCGATACGCTGATGTGGCAGAGGCTCAAAGACCCGAGACTGCAGGGCGTTTACAGTTTGTTTGTGCCGCTTGTCGAGCGTGGCGTGCCGGTTTCGTCGTTCGTGATGGAGCGTCTGGCGGATGCGGCTTATACGTCGCGGTTCAAGGTTATTGTGCTGTCGTACGAGAGTTTCAAGCCGACCGAGGCGGCAATGAACGTCGCGCTGGCCGACTGGGTCAGGGGCGGCGGCGTGCTGATCGTTCTCGGCGAGGACGGCGACGAGCTGGATGAGTGTGAGAGCTTCTGGTGGCACAAGCTCGGTTTCGAATCGGCGCTGCAGCATTTGCTCAAGCAGGTTGGCGCCGAAGGCGCACAGAACGCGCCGAGGAGGTTCGAGGCGGGTTGGGTGATTCGAAGCGCGGCATCGCCGAAGAGGTTCGCCGATTCCGGCGCGGCCGAGACGACTTACCTGCCGCTAATCGAGCTTGCCGTTATGAAGTCGGGGCGGGCGGCGCTCGAAAGGCCGGGCTCTTTCGTTATGCGAAGAGGCCCGTTTATCATCGCCCATGCGGAAAGCTCGCCGGTGAAGGTGACGGGCAGGCTGGTTGACGTTTTCGATCCGAAGCTGGCGCTGCACGATTCGGTCGAGCTTGGCGCCGGACGGAGCGGCCTATACCGTGACGTAAGCTATGTAGTGAAAGAAGGCCGGCCGGTCCTGCTGCACGCGACGCATCGGCTGATTTGGCAGCGGTACGAGGAAGGTGCTCTGCGTTTGAAGGTCCGTGGTCCGGCCGGCACGCCGGCCGTGGCCAGAGTACTGCTTGGCGAGGGACAAGTTCCCGAGATCACTGTGGCCGACGGCGACGGCAAAAAGGTCGGGGTCGAAACCACCATAGACGGCAACACCGCACTTCTCAAATTCGCGAACAGCCCCGGGGCCGTTACTGTTACGCTGCGGTAATGGTCCTTGCAGGGCAACGGCGTAACGGTAAAATAGGCAGGAATCAGTCGGGGCAGTGGCCGGCAGACGGCAGAGCGATATTGCCCGCAAACTACGATTGGGAGAATAGAAATGTCGAATAGTCTGAGAATTCTTGTTTCAGCCATCCTTGCGGTTTCATGTATTTCCTGCAGCACGAACGGGCCGACGGGCGGCGCGGAACGACCCCGTCAAAAGAAGGAGGCCGATGATATGTCGGTGACTTACGAAGCATTCGTGGACCCGCCTGCGACGTACCGGTCGGTTCCCTTCTGGTCACTGAACGACGTTCTCGAACCGGAGGAGATCGAGCGTCAACTGGAACTGTTCACGGAGGGCGGGTTCGGCGGGGCGTACCTGCACAGCCGGATCGGACTGCTGACCGAGTATCTTGGACCCGATTGGTGGAAGGCCATGGACGCCGGAGTCAGAGCGTGCGAGCGGCTCGGGATAGAGGCGTGGTTCTACGACGAGGACAAGTGGCCGAGCGGCTTTGCGGGCGGGATTGTTCCTCGGATGAGCGAGCAATACCACTCGCGGTGTCTGTTGAGGCTGGACAGGCAAACCCCAGTTCCGGAGAAGGCGGTCCTGTTGAAAGAAGACGGCAAATACCGCTACGTTGTTTACAAGGTCAAGATGGGAAACCCCTGGTATAACGGCACGTGCTGGGTGGACCTGCTCGACCCGGAGATGGTTAGGGCCTTTATCGAGTGCAGCTACAGGCCGTATGCAGACCGCTACAAGAGCAAGATGGGTGCGGCGGCGTACGGCATATTCACCGACGAGCCGCAGTTCAGGCCCATCACCGACGATGTGAGGCACCGCGGCGCGATGCCGTATTCGCCCATTCTCAGAGAGGACTTCAAGTCGCAGCACGGTTACGACCTGGCCGACCATGTTGGGAGCCTTTTCGAGGAGACGGGCGACTATCGGAGGGTGCGGCTTGACTACTATCGCACTCTGTCGAAGAGATTCGAGGAGAGCTTCAGCAGGCAGATCGGCCAATTCTGCGCCGGTACGGGCATGGTCTGGACCGGGCATTACAACGGGGAGGAATCGTTTACGTCGGTGAGGGACAATGTCGGCAACATGATGATCCATTACCGGCACATGCAGCGGCCGGGAATGGACCACTTGGGGCTGCGCATTTCCGGGGGGCTCAACGGGGCCAAGTGCCTTTCGAGCGTGGCCAACCAGTACGGCATGGATCGCAGGCTCTCGGAGCTTTTCGGGATAAGCGGGCAGAACATGAACTTCGAGGACCGCAAATGGATTGGCGACTGGCACGCGGTGCTCGGTGTAAACCATTTCTGCCCGCACCTGTCACTGTATAGCATGAAGGGCGTTCGCAAGCGAGACTACCCGCCGACACTGTCGCCCCAGCAGCCGTACTGGCAGTACAACAGGCTCGTGGAGGACTACATGGCGAGGGTCTGCTACATGACGACGGTGGGGCGGTATGCCCCGGAGGTGCTGGTGATTCATCCGCTGGAAAGCTCTTATATCGAGAGGGACTGTCACGCGCGGAACGGCGATTATTACCGCGTGCTCGAGACACTGCAGGCCGGCCAGCGGGACTACGACCTTGGCGACGAGCAGATAATCTCTGAGATCGGGCAGGTCCGTGACGGCCGCTTCGCGGTCGGGCGGATGAGCTACGGGGCGGTGGTTCTGCCGTACATTCTGACGATTCGGCCGAGCACTGTGACTCTGCTGGAGGAATTCGCCGCGGCGGGCGGGCCGATTCTCATTGTCGGAGAGGGCCCCAAGTACGTGGACGGGCGCCAGGAGCCCGGGCGAATTGCGAAGCTGAAGAGTATTTCGCGGACCGTTTCGAGAGAGGCGCTGGGCGGGGCGCTTTCCGAGGCTTTGCCTCCGGCGGTCAGGATCGAAGGGGACAACAGCCAATTCGTGTGGGTTCATCAGAGGGCCGTGCAGGGGGGCCGGATTATTCAGCTCGCCAACATGTCGCGTCTGGACAAGGTTAACTGCCGGGTCCACTTGAAGCCGGCGGGCGACAATCCTGTTCTGTGGGACCCGGCCGACGGGCGGTGCTGGAAGCTGACGAAGGGGCCGGCCGGCGGGCTCGCCATCGGCCTGCACGAGGCGCAGTCCGTTATTCTGAGCACCGGAGAAGCATCGAAACAGGCAAAAATCACAGGGACATATAGCCCGGCGCCTCCCGAGCGGAAGGTTCTTGTCCTCGATGGCAGGTGGCGCGGAAAGCGGAAGTCGGCGAATGCGATAACTCTTGACTTTGCGCGGTATTCGACCGACGGCGGCAAGGCTTTCTCTGAGCCGGAGCCGGTCATAGGAATTCACGAGAGATTCACACACAAGGGATACTCCGGTGCGCTGACTCTCGTTTTCGAGGCGCCGGTTGAGAAGGTTCCGTCGAATTGCAGTCTTGTGCTGGAACAGCCCGGGATGTACCGCAAAATCCTGGTAAACGGTCAGGCCGTGCGATTCACAGGGGACGGCTTCTATCGCGACCGCAGCTTTCGCATGACCGATATCAGCTCGCTTGTGAAAGAAGGAGACAACAGGATAATGCTTGAGCTGGATTATGTCGCCCCGGTTCCGGCCAGCTACGACGCTCGCACGAGATACGGCACGGAGATCGAGACGATATACCTGGTGGGCGATTTCGGCGTTAAGGCGGTCGTTGCCGACGAGCCGCCTGCGCCCACGCAGAGAAACCAGCGGGGGACTCTGCCGAAGCGGCCGATCCATCGCTTCAGCCGGTTTGTCATCACCGGCGAAACGCAGACCTTCGACGGCGACCTGACTGTCCAGGGCTATCCGTTCTTCAACGGGGCATTCGAGCTGCAGAGAACGTTCGAGATCAAACGAGTCGAGCCTCAGAGAAAGTACTACCTGAAGTTCCCGGGCATCGAGGCGATAGTCGTCACTGCCGAGCTGAACGGCGAGTCGCTCGGCGCCGCGGCGTGGAGCCCGTGGGAGATAGAGATCACCCCGGCGGTGCGTGCGGGAAACAACAGGCTTACGCTGACGTTTGTCAATTCGCTGCGAAACCTTCTTGGACCGCTGCATCATCGGGACGGCGAGCTGACCAGCGTCGGGCCGGAGAGCTTTACGGGCGTATCGGGCGGATGGCTGGGGGGCGGCCCGGGCGAGGCGGATTGGTACGATGTCCGGCTCAACGGACAGACGAGGATATGGCGCGACGACTATCATATAATACCATTCGGGCTGCTGGCGCCGGTGGAGATAATCGCCAGATAGCAGGCTTCGGGGCAGGCGTATTTGAACACCATTGGGACGAGCCCGAGAATTTGAAAGGTGGAAAGTAATGGTCGAGAGAAGAACGAGCACAAGGTTGGTGTCAGCCTTGTTTGTGACGGTGGTTTGCATTGCGGCGGTCACCTGTGAGGCGTGGGCGCAGGAGTTTCGGAGGCTGGCGGTCAGGGAATATAGAGACAAGATGAAGGCCGGCTGGATAGGCCAGATAGCGGGGGTTTCGTGGGGGGCGCCGACGGAATTCCGGTATGCCGACAAGATAATTCCGGAAGACAAGATGCCGAAGTGGACGGCGCAGATGATAAACAATGCGTTCGGGCAGGACGACCTGTATGTTGAGATGACGTTTTTGCGGTCGATGGAGCAATACGGGCTGGACGTTTCGATTCGACAGGCCGGCATCGACTTTGCGAACAGCGGATACCCACTCTGGTGCGCCAATAATGCAGGCAGAACGAACCTGCGAAATGGCATCGCGCCGCCGGATTCGAGCCACCCGAAGTTCAACTCGCGGGCCAATGACATCGACTACCAGATCGAGGCCGATTACGCGGGCCTGATTGCGCCGGGCATGCCGAACACGGTGATAAAGATGGGCGAGAAGTTCGGGCGGCTGATGAATTACGGCGACGGCGTCTATGGCGGGCAGTTTATGGGCGGCATGTACGCCGAGGCCTTCTTCGAGACCGACCCGGTGCAGTTGGTCCGTGCCGGCCTGAAGTGCATTCCGCGCAAAAGCCAGTATGCCGAGATGGTGCGTGACATGCTCAGGTGGCGCGGCGAGAGCCCGAACGACTGGGAAGCGACCTGGCGGCTTGCGCAGAAGAAGTACCGCGAGGACCCGGAGTACCAGAAGGCTTCCAACGGTGGCATCGACGTCAAGATCAACGGCGCGTACGTGCTGATGGGGCTTCTGTACGGCGAGGGCGATCTGGACAAGACAATCATCATATCCTGCCGTTGCGGGCAGGATTCGGACTGCAATCCTTCCAGCTCCGGGGGCGTGCTGTTTACGACCGTCGGTTTTTCGAAGCTGCCGGGTAGATTCTCGAAAGAGCTTAATGAGGAGGCGGTATTCAGCCACACGGCGTATAACTTTCCGGCTTTGCTGGATGTCTGCGAGAAACTGGCCCGGCAGTCGCTCATCGAGGCGGGGGGGCGGATCGAGAAGAATTCGGAGGGCGAGGAAGTTTTTGTTATCCCGGTTCTGGCGGCCAAGCCGAGCGAGTTGGAATTGACGTGGGCTCCGGGTCCGATTGCGAACAGCCGGTACAGCGAGCAGGAAATGGCGAGAATCAAGGCGGGGCCGGCGTATTCGTTGAAGAAGTTTGCCCCGGGCTGGGAGATGGCGAATTGCGGGCCGGACATGGATCCCGGCTTGAAGGCCGAATTCGGGGGCAGGAAGAACGTGTTCTTGACGCACCCGCTGAATCGGGAGACGGGGTGCGTGCTGTCGAGGACGGCCGAGATTCCGGCGGGGAGGAAAACGACGCTTCGGCTGGTGGTGGGGCACCATCCGCAGGGCGATTGGGTATTGGCTGTGCGGGCGGAGGGCAGGGAGCTTTTGAAAAAGGCGGTGGGGCGGGAGACCGCTGTGGACGGCTGGATGAAGGCTGAGGTGGATCTATCCGAATATGCGGGCAAGAGTGTGAAGCTCGAACTTTTGAACGAGCCGAGCGGGTGGGCGTTCGAGGCTGGGTACTGGGCGGAGATTGCGCTGGAGAGCCGGTGAGCAGGCGGTGCGTTGTGAAGGGGAGTTGAGGGGGGCAGAGGGGAAGCGCGCGAGAAGCCGGCCCGGAGGGCGACAGTCGTAGATGCGGGTTGCAGTTTTTCCGTGGGCTGGCGGCGGGGTTTGTGCGCTTTGAGGGCCGGGGGTTGTGTTTAGAGGTTGGTGAGATTATAGTGGTGGGGCGTTGGGTTCGGGGTGTTTTGTTTTTTTTCGGGCCGGTTGTTGTGAAGGAGGCGCTGTGGGGCGTGAAGTAATAGCGATACTGGATTTCGGGAGCCAGTACGGGCAGTTGATAGCGCGGCGTGTGCGTGAGCAGAACGTTTATTCGCGGATATGCCGGGGGGATATTGGTGCGGATGAGCTTGGGAAGATGGGGGTCAAGGGGGTGATACTGTCGGGCGGGCCGGCGAGCGTTTACAGCGAGGGGGCGCCACAGTGCGACGAGAAGATATTCGAGCTTGGGGTTCCGATTTTGGGCATTTGCTACGGGATGCAATTGGGCTGCCTGATTCTCGGGGCGAAGGTTGTGGCGGCCGAGTCGCGGGAGTACGGGCGGACGAGCCTTAGGATTGTGGAGAGGAAGGGGCTGTTTGCGGGTCTGCCGGATACGATTATTGCGTGGGCGAGCCACGGCGACCAGGTGGGGGAATTGGGGAGGGACTTTGCGGCGCTTGCCACGACGGCGACTTGTCCGTTTGCGGCGGTTCGGCACAAGAAAAAGAGGTTCTTCGGGGTTCAGTTTCACCCGGAGGTTTCGCATACGCCGAAAGGGGCGGTGATTCTGCGGAACTTTCTGTACGATATCTGCGGGTGCAGTGGCGACTGGAGGATGAGCGACTTTGTGGGCGAGACGGTGGAGGCGGTTCGCAGGAGGGTGGGGGATGCGAAGGTAATTTGCGGGCTGAGCGGGGGCGTGGATTCGTCGGTGACGGC
>CP070678.1:867831-872971 GCA_020352515.1 Phycisphaerales bacterium
CAACTTGCTGCACGTCCCCGTCTGGCATCGAAAATTCGGATACGATTTGGACACCGCTTTCCGTAAATCCCGTGGGTCCAACAACAAATACCGCACTCTGGATAATACCGCCGTTACCTGGATGACCGTTTTCAACTTCTCTCCGCGCCAGGTCCCAATGGCCGAGGCTGAAAAGGCCTACCAGCTCAAGGGCCATGCCAAGTTCGTCGATATCGCCAGACTTTTCGGCTGGGATGGCGTAAATGCCTTTTGGTATTCTATCAACGAAGATTATGAAAACGGGATCATCTGGTCAAAGCACGGCTCGAATATAAACGACCTCATCCTGAGATGGTGTCGCAGCGTAGGCGTTGATCTCAGGCCGCTCTTCCATTTTTGGGGCACCCATCCTTCGAATGCCGAGGCCTTGAAAACCGCCGTTATAGCCCAAAAGTTTCCCGCATCCGCCGAAATCTACGACGCCCTCCTCAGGTACAGATCGCTGGTGCCCGAGGACAACAAGGCCTTCCAGGATTTTGCACTAAACTGGTGGGGACATAAGCCCAGCATAGACGGCTATTGGACCGAAAGGGAACACGCAAGGCAGTGGGACAACGAGCTGCTGTGGGACCCCCCGCAGGTCCCGAATGGGGAAATCTACGACGAGAGCTCCTCCGCCAGAATCAAAGCCGTTATTGACGGCCTTCTCGACATGTATTTTCCGGGCGGCCGCCCCTCTACCGATGCCGGCATCGACATGATTACATGGTCGGGGCAACCCGTCCAATTGGATCCGAACATCCCTGCTGACGGCGCTCCGGCCTTGACCTATGCCTGGACTGCTGACCCCGCCGACGGTGTTGTATTCTCCGATCCTGCCGCTTTGGCTCCGACCGTTACGATCACCAAAGCGACCGACAACCCCTCGCCCGTTAACGTCAAGCTCACAGTCACCGGCGGACTCAACCCCGTCGAGGGAGACACCATCACAATCTACGTGTACGACGATGCCTGTAAGGCTGCGATTGGCGCCGGCGCCGCGGCCGGTCACCCCACCGACCTCGACGGCAATTGCATCACAGACCTCAAGGATTTCTCTATAATGGCAACAAAATGGCTTAACAATACCGGCCTAAAGGAGCCGGCCCTCAAATAACCTAACCGCCCCCCCCCTTCACAGCCCCCAATCACCGCCTCTCCGCCCGATCCCTGATCCTCCGCAAAAAAACTGCGCGCCGCCTGTGTTCAATCGCCCCACTTCGGCCCATCTTTGGCTCGGCCAAACAGGTCCGCCCCGCCCGCATCCGCCGGGTGTGCCGCCCCAACTCGGGCGCCGGCCAAACCGTACCACCGGCTGCCTTACCCCGACTCATCGCTCAATCACCTCGACCAACCCCACGTCGATATACTGTCCGCCGCTCGTTTGCCGGCAGTGCACGGCCAGGCAGTTGCCCCCCGCCTTCAATGCCGCCCTGCCCTTCGGATCCAGCGAGCGGTAAACGTAGCTTATCGTATAGCCTTCGAACCCGGCCGCCTCCACACCATTGATAAAAACCTCCGCGTCCTCGTCATGGTGAATAAGAAGATAAGCGTTTTCCGACTGCCCCTCACCAAGCTCGAACGTACGCCGAATCCATATATCCCCCGTCCGCCACTGTGTCCGAACCACCGTACCCGGCGTGCCCTCGGTCCCGAAACCACCGGCCCCCTCTTTCCAGCCCGAATCGTCGAAACCCGGCTTCTCCCAACCCGCCCCCGGATTCTCAGACGTGTACCGCCATCTCCGCCCCGCCTCCTGCGACGTCGGAACAATCGTCTTGACGATGGGCGGCGGAAGGTAAAGGCTCTTGTTCGCCGCCGTCATCCGCGCGATATCCATCTTCACCATCGACCGGTCGTAAGGAAGCATCCCGTTGACCTCGACCTCCACGTCCGTCGTCTGAGTGTAAACCGCCGCACACAACCCGCCCCCTATCAGCGACCGCAGGTTCTCTATCAGCGTCACGTAAGCATCCGTCAGCTCCTCCCGGCTCTTGTAGCTGCGGTAGCCCCAGTTCTTCTCCGCCTGCCAGGTATGCCCCTTTATGGGCAGGCCCAGCCCCCCGAACTCCCCAAGAACGGCCGCGCGATTCCTTTCGTTCGGCGGCGCCCCGGGACCGGGATAGCGGTGAATATCGTGCACGTCGCCCACGCCGCGGTCGGTCCAGCCGCTCGCGTTGTTGACCAGTCGCGTCGGGTCTGTCTTGCGAACCAGGTCCACGATTCGCTCGGTGTCGTACTGGCCCCAGCCCTCGTTGAAGGGCACCCACATAATGATCGCCGGGCTGTTGCGCCGACTCTCGATCACCCGCGTCAGCTCCAGCTCGAACTGCTCGCGCGCCTCCCGGCCCCTGTTGTTGCCGCTGGCCATGTCCTGCCAGACGAGAATGCCCAGCTTGTCGCACCAGTAGTAGAACCGCCGCGGCTCGACCTTGACGTGCTTTCGCATCATGTTGCAGCCGAGCCTCTTGAGTATTTCGATATCGTACTTGAGCGCTTCGTCGGTTGGCGCGGTATAGAGCCCGTCCGGCCACCAGCCCTGGTCGAGCGGCCCGTACTGAAAGAGCGGCTCGTTGTTCAAGAAAAGCCGCGTGATTCCGCTCGCGTCCCTGCCGAGAGAACTCTTGCGCATTCCGAAGTAGCTCTTGACCGCATCGACCTTCCCGCCGTCTTTATCCCTGAGCGTCACGTTCAGGTCGTACAAAAACGGCTTGTCCGGCGACCAGAGCCTGGCGTTCTCGACGGGCAGGTCGATCTTCCGCCCGGGGCCGGCCCTGCCCTTTGCCTTTGTCCACCAGCCGTCCTTGACCTCGGCCTCGACGATGCAGCCTTCGGCGGCATCGGAGCACTCGGCGGTGACGCGCACGAGGCCCGCGTCGATATCGGGAACGATGTTCAGCGCCCGGATGTGCGCCGCATCGACCGCCTCCAGCCAGACCGTCGCCCATATTCCCGTAACCGCGGTGTACATTATCCCGCCGGGTCTTTTGACCTGCTTGCCGCGCGGCTGGCTGCCCGTGTTGGTCGGGTCCCATACAGATACCACGATCTCCTGCTCGCCGCGTCCGACCACATCGGTGATATCGAATGTAAACGGGTCATATCCGCCGCGATGGGAGCCGACCTTCTTGTCGTTTACCCAGACTGTCGCATCCCAATCGACGCCCTCGAAGTGCAGCAGAATGCGCTTGTCCGACCACTTTTCGGGAATCTCGAAAGTCCGGCGGTACCAGAGGCGGTTGTCCTCGCCAACCGGTTTCATAACGCCCGACAGCGCCGATTCGGCGCAGAAGGGCACGAGGATTTGGCCGTCGGCTTTCATGGGGTCAGGCTGATCCTTCGGGCGGATCGCATATTCCCACAAGCCGTTCAGGTTCAGCCAGTTGCCGCGCACCATCTGCGGGCGTGGATACTCCGGATGTGCGTTCGTCGGCGATACATTCTTGGCCCAGCGCGTCATAAGCGGCCCGTCGGCCGGCTTGTATGCGCCAAACAGCGAAGAGCACAGCAAAAGCGCCGCGAACAGGGCGGGCAAAAGCTGCTTCGGGTAGTTAAAGATGCCTGTATTGCTGCGGGCTGGCTGCATTCTTGTGTCTCCTTACTGTATAGCAATTGATGACTGAAGCTATTTCAAACATCCACCTGCGAGAACCGCACCCGGCCGGTCACAACGGCCGCCCGACATGTCGAGCCCGGACGCCGGTGGATATCAAAGATTACCGTTTACTCGCAGCCCCCGCAATTAAATTCACCCTAAAACACCTCGCTGCCCGAACTGTACCGGCACCAGAACAACGCTCGTTGACACGAGTCCCAAAAACAAAGGCATATTTTCATGCGCGTGCCCCAAGATATCAGCCGGTTAACTGGGAATCGGCTTCGTTGATCTGCTTGCTATAACTGTCGCGTCTCTTCGGGCTTCCGACTTCTTCGTATCAGACACCACGCGTGTCCTGTGAAGCGGTTTTCTTTGGAATTGTAGTTGATTCTCAACTGGGCGGGATTTCCCGAACAATCGCCTTTGATAACGAGCGCGTTCTTGAATAATTCATAATCTCGTGAAGCGCTTGCTATCGCGAAATCGTTCGGGTCCACTGAGTTCGCATGGCGACGGACAATATCACTCCAGTAGTCTGTGTATGCCCCCGCCGATGTGAAACTCCAACCGTTTTCCCGGCAGTACTCTATTACATCATCTTTGTCGGCAGCGCCTGCGAAAAGAACGTCAGCGTATTTGCCGAGGCACGCCTCTGCGCTGCAGCAATAATCCAATGAAGAGTAGACAATTCCGCCCTCGACCGGGAAGTGCGAAATTGCTTTGCCGAAATGGGGAAGCTCCGTTACGTCCGACGCAACGCCGGCGGATTCCCCGCACTGGGCACGCACTTCCAACACCCCTATTCTGTCCCCGAATGGCTCTGCCCACTCGTACTCTGAGATTGCTGATAAAGACCGCTTCGGCGGTGGCGGCAAAACCTTCATATCCCAATCAGGAAAGGGAAGGCTTGGTTTTTTGACCAGGCCTCGCCCTACGGCCAATAAACTGTCGCGTTCTACCCAAATCGGTTTGTCGGGGTGTGGGAAGAATCGTGTCCACGAAGTATCCTTCCATATATTGGTCCACATCCATGCACGCCACTTCTCGCAGGCCTCGTATAGTTCCATCGAGTCTCCATCCCGAAGCAGGTCGTCCCGTCCGGTCGCGTGTGCAAGCAGCACAAACTCCCGGGCGTACCACCAGTAGTCATCGCCGTCCATGGAGTCCCAATCCAGGCCGAGCTTCCGCAGGAGCGACCACCACTGCCCCATCTCCATGGGACCATGGTCTTTTAGAAACACCTCACTCCAGATGACCACATTGTAATAACGCTCAAGAAGGTCTGGGTCCTTCAGAAACATTCTGACTTGTATCTTGCATACCAGGTTCAGCATGTCCCTGTATTTGGCTGCTATCTTCTCCAGTTCAGGCTTCTTTTCTTGTTCATTACTTGAATAATAAAGTGGTATGGGTTGGTTATATTGCTGAGGAATCATGAGACTGGCGTCAGCCAAGCACAGCTTCATATCGGCGAGCGGACCGCGTTTGCCAAACTGGTGAATAACGCGCGTCAGTTGTTCCTCG
>CP070678.1:873071-875828 GCA_020352515.1 Phycisphaerales bacterium
CGTCCATCAGGGCAATCCTGTCGGACTGCAGGCCGGCACAATTGATGATGTGTTTTGCGCCGAAGCCGCCCTGATTTGTGAGTATTCTCGTGTAGAAATCGTGCTTCTCGAACGCTTTTACCTCGTGCGAGGTCAGAACGGCGTTGCTTTTTCCGCCGGCGCGGACCAGCTCGGCGAGCTTCTCTGCGACGCTTTTGTAGTCGATGATTCCGGTGCAGGGGACCGTAATGGCAGCGATGCCGTGACACTCGGGCTCGATTTCCCTTATTCGGTCGGGTCCGATCTTCTCGATTCCTTCGAGGCCGTTTGCCCGGCCGTTCTCCAGGAGCCTGTCCAGGGCGGGCAGCTCTCTGTCTTCTGCTGCGACGACTATTTTGCCTGTTGTTTTGTGCTCGATGCCGTGCTCTCTGGCGAATTCGGCGAGCTGCTTTCGCCCATCTGCGCAGGTGAGGGCCTTGTTCGAGCCGGGCTCATAGTACAGGCCGGAATGGATGACGCCCGAATTATGGCCCGTCTGGTGGGCCGCGAGGCGCTCGGCTTTCTCGAAGACGGCGATACGGATGTCGGGGTGGTTCGAGGCGATCTTGTGGGCGGAGGCGAGGCCGACGATCCCGCCCCCGATAACGACAACATCGAAGTCAACATTCGGCGTCATGCGGTGAGTTCCTGCAGTCAAAATCCTTTTCATCGGGCGCCGCAAGCCCCTCGCTTCGCCCACGACGAAATCCGTCATTCGAGCCATAACGAAGCAGGCAGCCCGAGGGCGATTGTCGCAGTTTGAAATCGCAATGTCAAGGTTCTGAAAGACCGGGTCCGGGGCGTTTCCTGCCGGCGCGCCGGAGGCGTATATTTTCTATTTTTCGTTTGACACGCAGCGGGATTTGCTTTAGTATAGATTTTAGCGTTTTGTGCGGACTTTAAGTTCTGAAATTTGCAGGAGGATTAGCCATGAAAAAGCATGTGCACGTCGTATTGGTGCTCGCGATTCTGGCCGGCCGAGGCGCCCGGGGAGCGGATTGGGATTTAAAGTGGATAGGGGGCACCGAGCCGGAGCCGCCGTGGAATAGCTGGCACGTGCAGGTTGAGGGGGACGTAGTTACGTTCGGAGGGCCGACGGGCTTTGCCACCAATTCGTGCGAGGCAACCAAGGCGCTGGGAGGTACTCCCACGGTGACGATTGACCACGATAACAAGAGGGTCCTCTTGGGGTTCCAGCCTCTACCGCCGGCCGCCATGTGGCCGGAATGCTGGGATTGCCCGTACCAGTGCCGTGGGGATACGGACTGCCAGTCGGAGGGCCCTTTCAAGTACAGGGTTGGAACGAACGATCTGTGGAGGTGGATCGTCTGGTGGAAGTCGGGGGCTGATTATGACCCCTGCCTGGATTTCAACCATGACGGGCACATAGACGGGATGGACGAGGCTATCTTTGAAAGCTGGTACATGAAACCAAACGTTCCATACGATTGTCCGTGCCGGCCGCTTCACCTGGGGCCGATGGAGCCGAATTCACTGGCTGCGGGGTCGGTTCGCACAATCAGGTGGACGGATATCCCGGCTGACTGTTCGCGGAGCTACTACCTGCAATACTCGACCGACAATGGGCAGAGCTGGGAGGAGGTTGACGCAAACACCATCGAGAACGCCTGTTCGTACGACTGGCTGGTGCCGGCGGCGAGCTCGGAGCAGTGCCTGCTGAGGGTTTCGGACGCCAATCCGCCGATCTTTCCGGATGCGTATCCGCCTAACATAAGTGACACGAGCTACAAGCCGTTTGCGATCTACGAATGTCAGGGCCCGGGTGAGGGCGACCTTGACGGGAGCTGCTACGTGGATTTCCGGGATTTCGCCGTTCTGGTGTCGAGCTGGCCGGTTGGGCCGGACCTCGAGCAGCTTGCGGGCTTTGCCGAGGACTGGTGTTCGTGCGGCAATCCGTACGACCCGGCCTGCGGCGTCGGAGGCGGCCAGTAGACGGAGTATTTGCGCGGCATACAATTCGTCTCTTGTTTCGTTTAACACGCGGCACAATTTGCTTTAGTGAACGTTTGCGCGTGTTGTGCGGACTTAAAGTGCTGAGATTTGCCGGAGGATTAGCCATGAAAAAGTCTATGCATGTAGTATCGGCGCGTCTTGCGGCCCTTCTGGCACGTGTATTAGGCTGTGTCTGAAAACGCAGTGCCTGGCTTCGAGCGGCTTGTTCGACCTCTGGCGGCGTCCGTCTCCATCGGCGTATCTCTGGGGATACGCCTGCTTCGACGTCCTTGCCAGCGGCCGAACCGCTCGCTCTCGGGCCAACGGCAGCGTTTTGAAGACAGAGCCTAGTTGTGCTTATGGCCGGAAGCCTTGCAATCGGCGTCCTTATTGCATTACTATTGAGGGCTTAGAATGAAGGATAGTCGTTGACGAGGGTATATTGGAAACCTCGGATTAATAGTCTTGCTTTGCGGCCAATTCGCCGTCAATGCCCGGACCTTTGGCAAAAATGAGGATGAGGTAATGGCTTATATACGAGAAGACGTTGCATTCTCCAACAAAGACGTAACCTTGGCGGGGACCTTGACGCTGCCGCGAACATCCGGACGGCATCCCGCTGTGGTTCTATTACATGGCTCCGGACCGCTGAATCGAGATCAAGAAATCTTCGGCATGAAGCCCTTTCGGATTATTGCCGACCACCTGACGCGAAGAGGCGTTGCAGTTTTACGTTACGATTCCAGGGGTGTTGGGGGCTCAAGCGGTGCTCCCTACCAGTTTACA
>CP070678.1:875928-879298 GCA_020352515.1 Phycisphaerales bacterium
AACGTGTCTTTGATCTGTGCGACGTCGCCGAGAAAAAGCACCGATCCGTCGGCTGTGGTGATCAACGGAATGGTTGCGAATTCCTTTGCCCAGTGGCGGCGTTCACTAACGCGCAGCAGGATGTCCCCGCCCTGAGTTTCGAGGTTGCCGCCCGGAATTTCAATCGACGTTGCCCGGACGCGTTGTGCTACCTGGTCAAGTGTCAAACCATACGTGCGAAGCACATGCTGATCGATCTCAATGGCTACCTCATACCTGCGAGCTCCTCGCAGATCGACCTGTGTAATCTGAGGGTCCTGCAGCAGACGGTCCCGGACCAGTTCGGCGAGTTCACGCAGGACCCATTCGCTTGTGTCTCCGTAGAGCTGGATTCGCAGCACTTCGCGACGGATAATCAGCAGGCTTACTTCCGGCTCCTCGGCATCTAACGGAAATGTAACGATTCGGTCGACTTGCTGCTTGATGTCCTGATATATCCGCTGATCATCGGCCCCTTCTTCCAGTTCAGCTCTGACCATGCCCATTCCCTCACCCGCCATAGCCGTGATTTCCTTGATCCCGTCCAAACCGCGAATGGCCTCTTCTATTACCAGGATAATGCCCTGCTCGACCTCTTCCGGGCTCGAACCCGGGTAGGCGACCTGGATCGTGACCATATTCAGGTCAAACTCGGGAAATACCTCCTGCTTGATACGAAGCGCCACCAGGAAGCCACCGACCAAAAAGATGAGCATCAGCAGGTTGGGCGTGATGCGATTGCCGGTCATCCATGCGATCAGTCCGCGTCCTTCAGTACGGTCATGGTCATGTGTTTCGAGGGCCATCAGCGACCTCCCTTTTGACGGGCCGCCTGATTATCCTGAGCGATTTGCTCTTCGGGAGGGGCGAGTCTCAGAGGCATGCCGGGTACCGGTGCGGCGATGTCGGTTACGACAAGCTGTTCATTCTCGGTCAGGCCTTCGGTCACATAAACGCGGTCGGGTCCACGGAAAGCAATCTGTACGGGCCGAACCTCAAGCCGGCCGGCATCGTCCATAATCCAGACGGCGGTGCCGTTTTCACGAAGGTGTGGTACCTCTATGGGAAACCCGGAATTTAAAGTTCGCCCCTGAATCTCTGCCGAGATATACGAGCCCATCAGGAGCTGGGGCAGGTCGCGGTTCTCTGGTTTAAGGCAAAACGGGTCATCGACGGCTACCAGCAGCCGGGTCAGCCGGCCCTGCGTTTCCAATTCTCCCGCCAGACACAGTACGCGGCCCATGCGGAACCGATCCTTGCCCCATGCGAGCGTGTTGTAGATTTTCACACTCGATCCGGAATCGCCGTTTCTTCGTGGTATGGTAAGCCACTTGAGTTTATCTGCCCAAACTTTTACCTCGATCCAGGCCTCATCGGTCCCGATCAATGTCACCAGGTTCGTGCTGAGCGAGACAGTAGCACCGAGATCAATGAGCTTCTCCTTAATAATTGCGTTGAATGGCGCCATGATATCGCATCGTGCAAGATCAAGCTCGGCTTTCTGCTGGGCCGCCCGGGCAGAGGCTACGGCAGCCTCGGCCGAGGCCAACTGGGGTTTACGCAATACCAGTTCCCGATCTTCTTCGCTTATCACTTCGCCCAGCAGCTCGTACTCCTGTTGGGCGACGGCCTGGTTGCCTTGTTCCACTTTAAAATCCTTCTCGGCCCTGGCAACATCGTATTGTCGCTGTTGGACAAGAATTTGATAGTCGCGGTGGTCGATTCGCATGAGGTTCTGTCCGGCCTTGACTATTCCGCCCGGGACCACGTCGGCAGAAAGCTCGACGATTTGACCTGTTACCTGAGGTCGCAACGAAACCTGCTGAGCCGGCATAACAATCCCGTCGGCAATCACCGTTGTCAGGCAGTCGTCTTTCCGGACCGGAATAACCTGGACAAGCTTGGCCTGGGCCGGGGGCTTCTTGCGACCGGCACGGGGGCTGGTCCGGATCTGATGGCGATAGAGGAAAATCGCTCCGCCGATTATCGCCAGAGCCAGCACAATCTTGATGGCCCCGCCGATGAGCTCGCGCAGTATCCGGCGGGGCTTCTCAGGTCGATTTTGCTTAACACGTTTAGTCGCTGTCATAATTAAGTCCTATTCATCCCCAATAATAATAGCCGAATGTGCCGCGGCTTTTGTTGTGTTATGAGTTCGAGAGATCGCGGGCTCTGGAAGATCGAATGGACCGGCGATCGACCGGTATAAATCAATCCGGTATCCAATTAGCAGACGTTTTGCTGTGACCACGTTGCGTTCCAGCGTCTGCAGGGATTGTAGCGATTCAAGCACGCGGATATAATTTGTCTGCCCCTTAACGTAGCGTTCACGGTTGCGCTGATAGGTCTCGCGTGCCAGCTCAAGCTGGAGGTTGAGGCTCTCGATAAGTTGCGTTTGCTGGCGCTCCTGTGTTAAAGCCGCTTCGACGTCCCATAGAGCATCCAGAATCGTTTGGCCCCAGATGTGGACGCGTTCGGTAACAACGGCCTGTTGGCGCTGCACTTCCGCTTTCCGCTTGTCCGCGTCGAAGAGCGGCTGGATGGCGTTAGCGGCCAGATTGGCCAGCCAGTCATCGAATAAATCATGTGCCGACACGGCCGATGTCTCGGCGCTCGCTGCGATGCTGATGCGTGGATACTGGTCCGCGACAGCTACGGCCAGACGTTGATCCGCTGCCTGCAGCCGTCGGAAGTCCTGCCGCACATCGGGTCGCCGCCAAAGTACATCGGCAGGTACCCCAAGTCTGGGCAGGGGCGGTAAGTCCGGAAGGGCGATTGTGGTTTGTTGCCAGGTAAGCTCGGGCTGGTTTCCGAGCAGAACCGAGAGCTGATATTGTAACAATTCTTCTGCCTCTTCGGCTACGATCAAGAGCCCTTCAGTCGAAGCGACCAATTGGCGTTGCCGGAGCACGTCGGCTGCCGAGGCCGCACCTTTTCTGAACTTGACGGTCACGATTTCGAGCACCTGCTGGTTGGTCTGGATTTGTTCGGCGGCGATTCGAATCAGGGCTTTAACCTCGGCTAATTGATACCACGTGTTGGTAATCGAAGCGGTCAAAGTGATTGCCGCGGTGTTCACCGCCTCGCGCTGTGCCTGGACGTCAAGCCATGCAGCTTTCTGTGAGGCTCTGAGCCGAGACCACATGTCGACCTCATAGCCGGCGGCAATGCCAAGCGAATAGAGACTGCTATAGCTTGTCAGGCCCTGGTTTTCCTGACGGCTTCGCCTGAAGCCCGCGTCCAGCTCTGCCTGGGGCCAAAGGGCCGCTTCGCTTTTCTTTGCTACAGCCTGTGCCTGGGCCAGGCGGTCCCATGCCGTCTCCAGATTAAAGTTGTTTGCCAGGGCCTGGTC
>CP070678.1:879398-883159 GCA_020352515.1 Phycisphaerales bacterium
ATATTCATATCGAGCCGTTCGAGCATGAGGTGAAAATTAAATACAGGGTCGATGGTTTGCTCGTCGAGCGAACGCCCTGCTCGAAGCGGCTGCAAGCGGCGATTGTGTCGCGACTTAAAATCATGGCGAATATGAATATCGCCGAACGATTCGTGCCGCAAGACGGGCATATCGAGTTTATGGGCAAGAACGGAAGGGTCGATATCCGTGTTTCGACCATTCCGACGGTTTTCGGCGAATCTGTTGAGATGAGGCTTCTTGACAGAAATGCGGCGTTAATTCAACTGACCGATCTGGGCATGAATGAATCGAGTCTGGCTGGATTCATGAAGTGTCTGCAGAAGACGCACGGGATTGTGCTTGTTACGGGGCCTACGGGCTGCGGGAAGACTACGACGCTTTATGCGTCGCTGAACAAGATATACACACCGGCGGTCAAGATGATAACGATCGAGGACCCGGTCGAGTACCAGCTCGACGGCATAAACCAGATGCCGGTGAACCCGAAGCGGGGGCTGACGTTTGCCACGGGGCTTCGGCACATTCTTCGTCACGACCCGGATATCGTGATGGTGGGTGAGATTCGCGACCGTGAGACGGCGAACATTGCGATTCGAGCGGCCCTGACGGGACACCTTGTGTTCTCGACGCTCCACACGAACGACGCGGCCGGGGCCGTTACTCGGCTAATCGACATGGGCGTTGAGCCGTTCCTTCTGGCGAGCTCTCTGGAGGCGGTTCTGGCCCAGAGGCTTGTGCGAGTGATTTGCCCCAACTGCAGGGAGAGCTACAAGCCGGACGAGAACCTGATATCGAGTCTGAACGGCTCGCATGAGATCAAGAGCGGGGCGAAGTTCTACCACGGCAAGGGCTGTAACGAATGTGGTCAGACTGGGATGAGCGGGCGTACGGGGATATTCGAGCTTTTGAGGATAACCGGCAAGCTGCGCGAGCTGATAGCCGCAAAGCCGACTACTGAGCAGATAATAAAGGGGGCGCCGTCCGACCATATAACCATGGTTCACGACGGTATCGGGAAGGTTCTGCGGGGGGTGACGACGCCCGAGGAGGTTTTCCGGGTGGCCAAGACGATCGGCGAGGAAGATTAGATAGTGGTTTTTGCTCGGGCCGCGATTCGAGAGCACAGGCAATGATAAGTTATGTGAGGCTTGGTTTTGGGTAATTTTTCATACAGGGCGGTTGACGGCGCGGGGGGGCATGTTGCGGGGACAATTGAGGCGACGGACCGCAGGAGCGCGGTTGCGGCGCTTGCCGAGCAGGGTCATTTCGTAACGGACCTGGTTGAAGAGGGCAAGTCGGCGGGGGAGGAGCTGGGGCTGAGGTCTCTGGTGGACTTAGGCCGGGCCGTGAAGCTGGGCGGGCGAAGGATAACGAGCAAAGATATTCTGGCGATAACGACGCAGTTGAGCACGGCTCTTCGAGCGGGTCTGCCGCTGCTGAACGGCCTGGAGCTGATTCGCGACCAGCAGCACAAGACGGGAACGCGGGAGATGCTTGACGATTTGGTTCACGAGGTCAGCTCGGGGCAGTCGCTTTCGGATGCAATGGCCAGGCACGAGAGGGTATTCGACAAGCTCTACCTTAGCATGGTTAGGGTCGGCGAGACGGGGGGCATACTGGAGAAGACGACATCGCAACTGGCGGATATACTGGTCCGAGATGAGAAGATAAAGACGAACATGAAGAACGCCTCGGCATACCCGCTGTTTGTTCTGTCTCTCGGGGTTGCGTCAGTGGTTATTGTTATAACGTGGATACTCCCGAAGATACTGGCGACGATAAGCGGGGGTGCGGCGGCTCTTCCGCTGCCGACGCGCATACTGATGGGGACGAGCGATTTTTTGCGTGGCGTTTTTACGACGTTTGTCGGCTGGCTGGGGGTTCTTGCGGTTTTGGGGGGGCTGTTTTACGTGCGACGATGGACCAGGACGGCGGGCCGAGTCAGGTGGGATGCGTTTAAGCTTCGGATACCGGTGCTTGGCTCGGTTCTTCGTACGATTGCCGTGGGGCGGTTTGCGAGGACGCTGGGCGCGCTGACGAAGGGCGGGGTTACGATTTTGGAGGCGCTGGCGGTGGTTCGGGACACGATGGGCAACGAGCTGCTGGGTAGGGAAATAGACGTTGTTGCCGAGCGGGTCAAGCGGGGCGATTCTCTGGCGGAGCCTCTGGGCGATTCGGGTTATTTTCCTCCGCTGCTGGTTCAGATTGTGGCGATAGGCGAGCAGACGGGCAAGCTCGACGAGCTTCTTCTGAACGCTGCCGAGACGTTTGATACGGAGGCGGACTCGGCGATAAACCGATTCATTGCGATATTCCCGGCGATCCTGATACTGATTTTGGCGCTGGTTATAGGGTTTATAATCGCGGCGACGCTTCTTCCTATAGTAGTGATGGAGCTTGGGGCCGGGGCGATGTAATGGAGAGCCGCGGTCGGCGGCCGGAGTAAGAATTCACAAGGTGCTTTTGTTGCGTAAGTCACAGAAAGGTATGGAAATGAGACGGAAGAGACGAAAGGCATTTACGATAGTAGAGGTTCTTGTGGTTATTATTCTGCTGGGCATGATAGCAACGCTGATAGTCCCGAAGATGTTCAAGGGTCTGGAGGAGCAGAAGCGGAAGATAGCGAAGGCCCAGATAGCGAATATAGAGGGGGCGATAGAGAGGTTTTATATCGAGTGCGGGCGCTATCCGATGGAATCGGAGCAGTTCGAGGTTCTTCTTGTAGCGCCTTCGGACCTCGAGGAGGGCAAGTGGAAGGGGCCGTACCTGAAAAGGAGCCAGTTGGTGGATCCGTGGGACCAGCCTTACATATATCGTGAGGAGGGCGAGTATAATCTGGGCGGCTATGACATAATATGCTACGGCGCGGACAAAGTCGAAGGCGGTGAAGGCGACAACGCGGACGTGGTGAACGATTAGCGGCGGTTTGGACAGATGGAAAGAGCGTCGGGAAAACGCGTGGGTCGAAGACAGCGGGGCGGCTTCACAATCGCCGAGGTGATGCTGGTGATAATAATGATAGGTCTTCTGGCGAGCATCGGCGGCGGGGTGTGGGTCGGCACGTACAACAGCATGCTGGTGAAGAAGGCGGCGCGTGATTTTGTTTTGGCGGCGAAATACGCGAGGGTGATGGCTATAGAGCGTCAGCAGCCGTACAAGATGACGCTGGATATCGAGAGCGGCGGTTTTTTTGTCTCCACATCTGGCTGGAACGAGGAGACGGAGGAGGCGGAGGAGACGGTTGTTCAGGATTACTATTCGCGGCCTGTGGCGTTCGAGGGCAAGGTTGCATTTTAGGAGGTTAAGATTGTTCCTGTTGGTGAGGAAGCCGAGGAGCAGGAGGAGGGGGCCGCTGAGATGCAGTCGATAGTATTTCGGCCGGACGGCAGTGCGCAGCAGGCGGTAGTCCAGATCGGGGACGGGGACACGCACTATTCGATCGGCATCAGCCCTGCGACCGGCCGCGCGAAGCTGTACGACGGAACGATTGAGAAAGTCAAGATCACGAGCGTTGATTTGGATGAGGAACAATGATCGCGGCAAGGCGCGACAACAAGGGCTTTAACCTGGTCGAGACGATCGTCTCGAGCGTGATTCTGTCGGGTGCGGTGCTTGCGGTAGGCGCCATTGGCACGCGTTCGATGGTTGAGACCCGCCTTAACAGGCAGTACGAGACGGCAGCGGCGCTTATCGACAAGCAGCTTGCGCTGATCGACTACATGGGGATAGATGAGTTTATC
>CP070678.1:883259-888235 GCA_020352515.1 Phycisphaerales bacterium
CATATCGCACACGTTGCCGTAAAGGTGCACCGGCATAATCGCCCTGGTCCGTTCGTTGATGAGCTTTGCCGCCGATTCAACGCTGATGCAATGATCCTCAAGGTTTACGTCGGCAAACCGCGGTATCGCTCCGGCCTGCACGATGGCGAAGCTGCTGGCGATGAACGTGTAGCTGGGCACGATGACCTCATCTCCGGGCCCCATGCCCAGCGCGCTGAGGGCCGTGTGCAGGGCGGCGGTCCCGGAAGAGGTGCTGACCGCGAACCTGCTGCCCTGCCATTCGGCGAATTTACGCTCGAACTCCATGCCTTTGGGGCCCGTCCAGTAGTTGACCTTGCCCGACCGCAGGACGTCCCCGACCGCTTCGATTGCCTTCTGGTCGAACTGCGGCCACGCCGGCAGCTTGTTTGTCACCGCCTTCGGGCCGCCTTCGATTGCGAGCTTGTCCGACATCGTCTTACCCTTTCTGTGTGGTAGCAATCTTGTTTCACCACGTCACGCCGACATTTGCCAATCCATGGTTGCCCGCGTGCCGGGCGGGCAGAGGCTATGAGACCCGTCCCAGGATGCGGTCCAGCGCGTCCGACGTGTGATAGACAAGCGCCTCCGGATAGTGCGTGTAGGGATGAAAATACTCGAATGTGAGATATCCGCGATACCCAATCCTGTCCAGTTCCTCCGTTACGGCAGGCCAATTCGTCGTGCCGTCCAGCAGCGGGCGAAACGTCTCCAGCGAATAATCGGTGCTCTTCTTCGAGAACTCTTTCAGATGGGTGTTTCTGATGCGTTTGCCCAGCGCCGGAATCCAGTGCTCGGGATACTGAAATATCGAGATGTTTCCGGTGTCGAAGTGGATGTTCACGTGCTCGCTTTGAAATGAATCGACGAATACGTTCATTTCGTTCGGGGTCATCAGATAGCCGTTGAAGAAGATGTTTTCGATGTTCAGGGACACCTTCAGCTTTTCGGCCCGGCGGGCCAGCTTTCCGACCGCCTCTCTGGCCCGGCGGTCGCAGAGGTCGTTCGGGACGGGCTCGTAGTCGTCTCGCCAGGGGATGTCAACGGCGCCCGGCACCAGCAGCACGTTTTCCACGCCGAGGTCATGGGCTGCCTGAGCGATCTTACCGGCCAGCTCCATACCCTTGGCGCGCTTGTCGGGATCGCTGCTGGTCAGCGGATAGGGCCAGAAGAGAAAGGAGCAAAGCCCGCTGATGCGGATGCCGGTCTTCTCGGCCAGCCGTCGAATGTCGTGGTGCTCCTTTGTTCCTGAGCGGGGCGAAAGGTCGTTCTCCAGGTCGTAGTTCAATTCGATTCCGTCGAATCCGGCGTCCTTGGCCAACTGCAGGCATTCTTTCAGGCTCATTCGCTGGGGATAGGGAAACGCCCACTGGTTGATGGATTTCTTCATGGCATAGCGTTTTGGCGAGCCCTTTCGGGAATCCGGCCGGCGTTTTGTCTCGGCCGCCGGGGCCGGCCTTGAAAGCGCTGCGGCGCCGGCGGAAGCCATAATGGCCTTTATTGCGCTGCGGCGCGTCAGACAATTATGCCCCGGGGGCAGGATGCCGCCTATCCGACGAGCTTCTGATGGATCTGCTGAAGACATAGAATCCTCCGTTCTTCGCGGTGTCCGGAGCCTCCGACACCTTGCCCTTAGCTTCCAGTTCGCGGCGGCCCAATGACGCCACCATGGTTTGCGAAAATAGTATCAAGCCTCTCCTGAAAGTGCAAGCATCCCGAAGCTCTCCGGCATTTGCACAATTCCGGCCTTGGAGCACCGGCCTTGGCGGCGCCGTCAACAGTGTTGCAGCGGGAGGCGGCCGTCTTCACCTCGTATCCTTCCGGGCCTTGAAGAAACTGCTGTAGCCTCCGATTTCGGCATCTGCGCCGGTGTCCCCGGCCAGCAGCGCTTGGTGGTTTTCCACGACCTTCCTGTAAGCGGCGGCGTGCTCTTCGATTATTGCCGGGCGACGATGCTTGAACCACGGGACTTCGAACACGCAGCCGTTAATACCCTCGGCGACCGGCAGTCTCTCAACATACCGCTCTATCTTTGCGGACGCGCCGAGATGGGCGATTCGCGTCGGCCTGCCGTGTCCGTAAACATCCAGCTTCGTAAATAGAGGGTGACAATGCAGGGGCTTGTTGCAGCCCGGATTGCAGATCGAGCCCTCCGCCCGTATCGCCTCGGCGAATCGCATCAGCGAAAGCCCGCCCAGTTCTTCCGCAACGTACTTGAAGTGCGGGTAGTACCACCCGCCCTTTGTTGTGTTGGCGCCCTTGGCCGGCCGCATCGCCCTGATGCCCGCGATGCCTTCGAGCAGGTCGCAGAAGTGATTCATCGCCGAATCAATCTCGGCCATCTGTTGGGGGTACAGATCGAGCTGCACGAGCCCGAAGGCGCTGCTCACCTGGTGCATGCGGTGTTTGAAGCCGCCGGAAGGAAGGCCCGCGAAAGGCTTCAGCTCTTCGAGCGTTATCTCATCGTGCCGCGCGTAATGGCCGAACAGCAGCGCCCGCTCGTAGATCTCCCGGTCGTCCGTGAACAGTATCCCCGCCTCGCCGACGGCCAGGGATTTGCCGGTCATCAGGGAAAACGCCGCGGCCTCGCCGAATGTCCCGACCTCTTTGCCTTTGTACAGGGCCCCGTGAGCGTGAGAACAATCCTCGAGTATCTTGACCTTGTGCCGGGCGGCGATCTCCATGAGGGCGTCCATGTCGGCCGGCATCCCTGCATAATGCACGACCACTATGGCCTTTGTCCGCGGGGTGATTCGGTGCTCGATGTCACCGGGGGCGATGCAGATGGTCTCGGGGTCCACATCCGCGAAGACGACCGTCGCGCCGAGCGTATAGACCGGCGCCGCGGAGGCCCAATAGGTACGGCTCGGAGCGATAACCTCATCTCCGGCCCCTATCCCCAGGGCATACAAGCCGCCCAGGACGGCGGCGGTTCCATTGTGATATGCGAGGGCGTACTTTCTGCCGAGCATCCGGGCGTACTTCTTCTCGAAATCCCTGGTTATCTCCAGGCCGGACATCCGCCCGCCCCGGAGAACTCCCAGGACGGCCTGCTCGTGCCGGGGGGTGACGATGGGCCATGTGAACATGTCCCCCTGTTCCGACCCGACCGCCTTGTCACCGCCAAACAGCGCCAGCTTCTTCTTCATTCTTCACTCCGAGGCCATGCCAACCCGTTCCGGCCGCCGTCTCGACCGGCATTTCCCCGCTGCGCCAGTTCCAGCGCCGCGGTGGTGATGTAGTACTTTGCTATCATATTGGGAACCTCCCAATCCGGCAGCTTCCCTTCCGAAAGATACTGCAGGTACTTCTCCGTAACGCTTCGAAAGTGTGCTTCGTGCCCGACCTGATGTTCCTCGGGCGCCAGCACCTGCCAGCAGTCAGCCCGCCTCTTGAGCGACAACCCGGGGTACCGGCTCTGCGCACCGGCGACGGCCTTCTCCAGCGCGGTGCGGAGCTGCTCCAGACCGACGCCGGCGGCCGGCTCCACGTACAGCTCGGGCCGATATCCCTGTTCGGCGCCCTGCTTTAGAAGCACGCTTGCCCTGCTGCCGGTGAACCGCGAGTACTGAGTGTCCCCCGCACCCTCCGGCGCCTCGAAATCCCATGTCACCGATATCCTCACGTGTACACCTTTCAGGGTGTAAATCATCTCGCCGTTGGCGTAATAAGGCAATACCCCCTGCCCGTTTAACCTGCCCTTGAGAAAATCGGGGAAGTCCGGCGCCCTTGTCACCTTCTCGTACTGCTGCCGCGTAATCATTGTCGGCCGGCGCCGGGCCTCCTTCATCACAATATCGGTCCGGTAGTCTATCGCCTCATCCGGGAAACAGGTCCACATCACCAGGTCAATCAGGTGCGTCGTGACATCCACCAGTCCCTCTCCCTGCTGGGCCGTGTCGAAGTACCACCTCGGCCGCCTGATGGGTGCGCCGGAGACGTATTTGAAGAAATGATGGACGCTTTCCTTGACGACCGCTGGCTCGGCCACCGAGCCCTTCTGCAGCTCACCGAAAACATCCTTGTCGAGCACGAGCATTTTCTGCAGGATGCGCAAGGTGTTGAAGCGCTCGGTCATAATATCATACAGCAGCACGCCGTTCTTTTCTGCCGAGCCGAACGCCTCTTCCAGGAGTTTGAAACCGGCCGCGTCAATGCACATCGGCTTATCGGAAAACACGTTGAACCCGGCGTCCACAGCGGCCTTTATGTGCTCGGTCTTTTTCTGATTGTTGCCGGAGACGACGACGACACTGCCGCTCCTTTCGGCGAGCATCCTCTCGAGGTAGTCATCCCCCGTGTACACCTGCTCTCGCCAGGTCGTTGGCTTTTCCGCCCGCGTGTTGAAACCGTCAATCCGCTTCAGATATTCCTGCACCTCCGGACCTATAGGGGCGTAGACGTGGACGGTGCGGTCGATCTCGTCGTACATGGTTTTCTGGACCAGGGCGGCATGATAATGACCGGGATTGAGGACTATAAGCCCGACCCTGCCGCCGGCGGGCGCATCGGCTCTGTGTCCCTGTTTATCTTCGGCGCACGAAGACAATAAGCTCACCAGGCAAAGGGCCAGGACTGATAACGCGACCTTTCTCGCCATAACCGCACTCCCTTTCACTGAGAATCAACCTCTTCATCTACCTGACGACCGTGCTTGCTCCGGCATCGGCGCCGCCCTGCCAATTCGGTCGTCAGATTATCCAATAAACGGCCGCAACGAGCAAGCCGACGCCCACCCATGCGGCGGCGAAACCGAAAAGGCCGATCGCGGTGGGCCGGGGTATTTCAAAGTCGGGATGGTCTATGAGCACGTTGCGGGGACCCGCCTGCACACCGGACGGGAGCGTAAACGGCTCGGTCTCCGGCTCGTCTGCGCCGATGGGTGTGCGAAGACAGGCATATAGCCTGTCCAGTCTCTCCGTCGCCACCCGCCGCGTAAACAGACTGACCACAACCAG
>CP070678.1:888335-897843 GCA_020352515.1 Phycisphaerales bacterium
AGCACTCAGCGCCGGCCTCCACGCCCGACCCCGGTTTTGAGCAGCCCGGCACATCATCCGGGCTGGCAGACGCCGCCGCAAATCCCCGTTGCCCGATCCGCTCAAGAATCTCACCAAGCACCATTCTCCAAACGGCTACTTCTGCCGCCTGCAAGATGATGTGCCGCGAAATGGCCGACCGCCTCGGCTCCGATCTTCATCAGCTTATCACGCAATGTTCGCAGCGACCAGCTCTTCACTGACCCATTACTAAAAAAGATGTTACCACCCCTGCGAAAACGGCCTTACTTCTGTGACGGGCCGTTCAAGCAAGCTGATGAGCCCCGGCCGCCCGGGCCCGGCACGCAGCCGCCCCTCTGAAAGGGGGCAAGCGCAACGCCGGAAACGCTTGCATCAGCCGCCGAAATCGGTTAGGCTTTGTCTGAAAACGCTGCCGTCGGCCCGAGAGCGAGCGGTTCGGCCGCTGGCAAGGACGTCGAAGCAGGCATATCCCCGGAGATATGCCGATGGAGACGGACGCCGCCGGAGGTCGAACAAGCCGCTCGAAGCCAGGCACTGGGTTTGCAGACACAGCCTCATGTTCTGTTGTCGAGAAAACCGGCACTGTGCCGGTGTATTCGGAGTTTTAAGCAGTTCAATTTTTGGGAGATTCTATTATGGGAAGCAAAAGTAACAGACACGTCTTGCCGCTCCTCCTGGCCCTCGCCCCCCTTCTAATCCTCACCGCCTCCGGATGCGTCTCCGTACACTCCTCGGGGTGCAAGCCCTGGGCCCCTCAACAGGTCAAAAGCCTCGAACAGCAGTCCGCCGCCCTCGAAGCAAAAATGCACGAGATCCGCCAGAAAATCAGCAAGCTCGAGCTCGAATCAGGGCCCGTCGAGCTCCGCCGGGCCTACGCCGAAAAGACTGGCAACGTCCAGAAGCTCCGCGCAGAACTCTTCAGCATCGAGCGCGACAAGGCCGACATGGAGGGTCAGGTCCTCGCATACGAAAACCTCAAGGACGAGATAGACGATTCCTCGAAGGCCAGACTCTTCAACTATCGCCTCTCCCTGGAGCAGACAAAGGCCCGCGAGCAGTTGATGCGCGAGCTGCTCGCAAAACAAGAGGCCGAAGCGATGCAACTGAGGCAAAAATACGCCCTCGTCGAGGACCTCGATGAGGAGCTTGACCTGCTGAGGAGCAAGCAGCAGCAAGTGCAGAAACGCATAGACCAACTGTACGCCGTCCGGAATCCCTGCGAGAAAAACTGACCCGGCCGATAGCACCTCTGCGCTTTACGACCTGCTCTCCGCAGCCTCTCTGCCGCCGGCCACCCGGCCGGCGGCGCCCTTTGCGACTCGACCAGCCGGACCCAAACAAAAGGGTCCGGCTTCTCGCTAAGATGCGCCACGCACCCCCTCCCCCAATTATAGCCATCGATAGGAATCTCCACGCTCCCTCCCCAGGCCTCACCCAAAAATCCCGTAGTTGCCACGATAGACCCCTCCGCCTATCCTGCTACACTACACCCTCCAGAACATGGACTCTTTCGGACCGCTCTCACATGTTCGCCTGGTCGCTCGCTTAGCACCAGGCGGGCCGTCAAGCCGTCCGATGCAAACCACAAAAATATGTAAATGGGAGGCAGAGCCATGGCCGCTGACCACTCGTATGGCATTAAAACCCTAAAGAGCGACTATAAAAACGCAGCCGACAACACCTTTGGCCTCTATCTCGGAGCAGGCGTCAATCTCTATCCCCCCGGCTGGAACAAACATTACCCCAAGTCCTGCGGCGAGCCCTTCCCCGTATACGCCTGGAAGGACCTTCTGCGAAAACTCTATCAGGCCAACGAACATCGCCCGAGAATCCGGTTCGACACGCTCGCCCAAAAGCACGAGCCCGATCAGGACTGGCCCGGCCTCGCCCAGGATGTCTGTAAGGGAATGCAAGACGCCGAGATCACCAAGAGCTTGGACCAGATAATCTATAGCTGCATGTCTCGTGAGAGCAAGTACAAACAATCGAGAAAGTGCTTCCTGGACCAGGCGCCTACGCTACACGCGGCGATATGCTTTGCCACCGCCATCAAGGAGAAGAAACCCGACCACGTAAAGTCCCGATTCCAGCGGAATCGAAGGGTGGAAATCGTAATTACTCCCAACTACGATTACTTCTTCGGAGCAGGCTGGACCCTCTACGAGGCATTCAAGAAACAGTGGTGCCATCAAACTCCGTACAAACAGAGCGCCCGCAAGTATCGTGAGCAGGGACTGATATGCAGCATCCACGGTTATCTGCCATACGACCCAAAAACGGACAGGGACAGGAAAATTGTCCTTACGCGCGATAGCTACAAGAAGGCGTACGCGTCACCAACAGTACAAACCGGCGGTTGGACAACCTACGAACAGGCCCGAAGCGAGGGCAAATTCGCAGATTACGTTCTTTGGAAAGCAATTAACGAGTACCAGTTGATATTCATAGGTACCTCGTTCATTGATAAGCCCCTCTGCAACATGCTCGCCGCATATAAAGGCAAGCGGCGCCATTTCGCAATCGTCCGCAAGTCTGAAAACGAGCTGATCGAGCGCGTAAACCGCCTCGGCATTACTCCCGTAATGGTGAAGGAGTTTATTGAAGTGCCGGATCGACTACGAGGTGTCTATTGCGCCGGCCTCAACGATGATGACAGAAAGAAGGCCGGATTTGACAAACCAACCGATTATTGGGAAAGACTCTGGCTCGGCAAGACAAATCCCAAGAGCTGAGCCCCCCACACCGCCTAACCCCTCCGACACAACGGGCGCATACATTCGCCCCTCATCTTTTAACCTCGCGAGAGACGCCTAATCTCTATGCCGCCGCCAAAGCAGAACGAGACTCCCGAGCCCGAGCAGACAGACCGTGGCCGGCTCCGGAATCCCCACCGCATCCAGCTCGAAATCCACGTTCGCTGCACCGCTCGCGTTGATCCTCAACTCGATGCTCGTCGCGCTCTGCAGCACGCCCGCATTGCTGAAGCCGCTAAACGGCGCGAGAAACGTCGAAGGCGTTGCGCTGTCGGGAATCTGCCCGGCGAAAACCGCCGAGCCCCCGCCGCCGTGAACCTCGATCTCGATACCCGTTGTCTGCGCTGGCCCGCCCTCGATGGAAAGGAAATCCAGAAAGAACGCGCTGCCCATGCTCGTCAGGTCGGCCCCCCCAAGCCCCTCGCTGTTAACAAGTGATGCCGGCGGCCCAACCATATCCACATCTACTCCGTCGTACTGAAGTGTGACGGCCACCCCGCGAGCGCCGGAATTAAACAAGAACGTCCCGCCCCCTATACTGCCGCTGAACGAAACCGGCCCCGACACGCCCAGAACGTCCAGCAGAATGTCCCGCTCGCCCCCCACCGCCGCCAGCAGAGCATCGGCCGTCTCTATCAGCGTCGGGTCAGGATCCAGAAGGTTGATGACCACCGCCACGACTGGGTCGGGAACCGAAAAATCGTCTATAACTGGCTGGGCGCCCGTAGCCTGAACCAAAATCAAACACACCACAACCGTCAAAATAGTTGGTATCCCCTTACGCTCACGCATGACTTCCACCTCCATATAGGTTCTTATTGCTCCAACGCACTTTTGCCGCCAACGAACCTCCTGCCACCGAAGGCTCGAAACAACAAGCCATGTAAAAGCCCGCTCTGCGAAAACCCCTCGATGAAAAAGAACAACGGCTTTGGCACGAAATATGCTAACACCTCGGCGTGCTCTGTCAAGCATTAACCCACGTTTTTTTCGCCCCTCTCGCAAAAAATCCTCTACGCCCCGCCGCCACAGCCTACCCCGAACCCCTGCAGAGTGTCAGATTCTGTCACCGCACCACCCGCGAAACCGCAAAATCCCGTAGTTACCACGCTATTCCCCGCCCCTCCTGTAGAGGGCACGCTCAGTCGCAAAATACCCCCACCACCTAACACGCTTGACCTCAGCTTCCTTCGCAAGCGTACCGGCGACATGCCATTTCTCCCGGAGCCTGCCGCCCCCCTGCCGCCCTCCCTCGAGTCCTGCGTGTGCCCGGATCAGAATTGTCTTGAAGACTCCTCCGATTTCGATTACAATCAGCCCGTCGAAAGAAAGAGACTTGGCGTAAATCTGATTCTTGTTCTGGCAAAGGAGCCTGAGATGCGCACCATACCCAAATCAATCCTGTTCGCTATAATACTATGCAGCGCGTTAGTCTCCTTTGCCGCCGATTGGCCCCAGTTTCGGGGCCCATACAGAAACGGACTCGCCGCCCTCGAACCGAGCCTTCTGAAAAACTGGCCCGATGCCGGCCCCCCCATGCTCTGGTCATTCGAAGGCCTCGGAAAAGGATTCGCCTCCCTTGCGGTCGTGGACGGGACCATCTATACCACGGGCATGATTGATGGAACCGGCTATCTATTCGCGATCAACCCGGGCGGCGACCTCAAATGGAAAATGGAATACGGCCCCGAATGGACCGGCTCTCACCCGGGAACCCGAACCACCCCGACCGTCGACGCCGACCGCCTCTACGTAATGAGTGGCCGCGGAAGAATCGCCTGCTTCAACAGAGAAAATGGCGACCTGATCTGGAAGGTCGATACCCTCGAAAAATTCGCCGGACAGAACATCACATGGGGCATCGCCGAATCCGTGCTCATCGACGGCGACAAGGCCTTCTGCACGCCCGGCGGCCGTGACGCCGCAATAGTCGCCCTTGACAAGCACACCGGCCAAACTATCTGGACAACGCGAGGATTGAGCAATCCCTCTGCCTACTGCTCGCCGATACTAATCCGGCAGACAACCGGCCGGCGACTTCTGCTAACTATGGTCCAAAAGCTCTTTGTCTGCGCGGACGCCGAAAACGGCGACGTTCTCTGGACCATCCCCCACGAAACACGTAACCACATTGCCGCCGTCAGCCCCCTCCGCTACTGCGGAAACCAAATCTACTTCACCAGTCATGGAACCGGAGGCACAATGCTCAGCCCAACGCGCAATGGCGCATACGAGAAACGCTGGTCCAGTCCCGCCCTCGACTGCCTCCACGGAGCAGTCGTCTGCCTCACCCGTCCCCACCCGAATCTCTACGGCTCCGACAGGGACGGAAACTGGATCTGCCAGGACATCGGAACCGGCCGCGTCACATTTCAAGAGAAAATGCTCGACGCCAAGGGCTCTATCATACATGCCGACGGCATGCTCTACTGCTACAGTGAGAAAGGAACGCTTGCGCTTGTCAGGCCGACCACGGACGCAATGGAGCTTGTCAGCTCCTTCAAAATCACTCTCGGAACCGGTGACCATTGGGCCCATCCCGTCGTCTCCGACGGCCGCCTCTACATCCGACACGGCGACGTCCTCATGGCCTTCGACATTAGAGAAGAATAGCGCTAGGCTGTGACGCCACCAGGCTTTGTCTGAACACGCTGCCGTCGGCCCGATAGCGAGCGGTTCGCCCGCTGGCAAGGACGTCGAAGCAGGCGTATCCCCAGAGATACGCCGATGGAGACGGACGCCACCAGAGGTCGAACAAGCCGCTCGAAGCCAGGCACTGCGTTTTCAGACACAGCCGAGGCCGCCCGTTGGCTCAGCACACAAAATCGACCGACCTGCCCGAGAGCACCGCGCCCGCACGCTCCCCTGCCCCCTGCCCATAGCCGCCGCAATAGGATTAACGACAATGCATCATTTAAGATCTGACAGACTGTGGATCCGTGTGTCGTCGGCCCGGGATATGAATACGCCGACCTTAAGTTAACGCACTTCCTCTGGCCCGGGCCGGTCGGTGGGCTCCTCACACCTGTCCTCCAGAACCAGCTCCACATCCGCGATAGTGATCCCCTCTGCCCAACCTTTGGCGCCCATATCGAGTATCACCGCATCCTGTGTCGGATCTGCCGGTGTTACTCGAACGAGGATAGTGCCCTCCCAAGGTGACCAGTACCGCAAACCCGACCGGCGGAAATCCTCAACGAGCGATGGATACATCTCCACCCGACGGACCCGAGCCGGCAAAGAGCCCACCGCACGCCCCTGTCCCGCGCGGATCGGCGCCAGTTTCAAGAACGCCTCCAAACCCTCGTTCAAATACGCCCTCAGTGCAGCCCTGGCCGCCCCGCGAGCCAGACCATCCATGATACAACCGCCCGTCCCGCTGAAATCCTGCAATGATTCCTCTTCCAGCAGTGACACAAAAGGACCGTCTCCGAAACGCACCCACCGGTTCTCAACGAGCTGGGGTCTCCGGCCAAATCCCGCACCCGAAGCGCTGGAAACTTTTGAAACCGGAACCGAGTCCTCAGCATCCTTAAACAACAAAAACTCAGCCCATCTGTGATCGGTATAAGCGCACGGAACGATCACCTGCACCTCAACCAAAAGCCGTTCCGTGGCGTCATCAACGCGCACACGGAAGACTTCCCGAACCACAGAAAAGAACGCGCCTGTCCCCGCCCGTTCGAGCTGAATCTCAGGGTACAGCGGCCGCACCTTCTTCAACAGCAACGGATCAACCCCCTCGCGATTGGCCTCTCGAGCCCCTGCCTTCTCCTCCGGGAACACCTGCCTCGATCTTTCGGCGCAGCCGAGACCAAGACTCAATAGAACCACCCCCACCGTCGCTCCCCCAAGAATGATTCCAATTATCCGGGATTTCCCACTTAACCTCATAATCACTTCTCAAGCAGGCGAAGACGCACATTGTCCAGCGCTACGCCGGCGGAGTGGATGTTTGGCGTGGGATTGATGAACGACAATTTTGTCCGATCTCGATTCGCCGTGAAGACAACACGTTTTGTGATCCAACCCAGGTTGTCCCTGCTCTTGCCGGTCGTCTCGAATGCGAAGTCATGCCTACGGCCGTCCACCAGCACACACAAACGCCGGATGCCCGGCCCCAGTTCCGGATTTCCGGCCAAGTCGAATAGCACCTCGTAGCACTTGCCCTTCACCGTACGTACCGTTTGTCGAATCCCGCCGTCCAGGTCGAGGCAATGCTCGCCGTCGGAGGCCTTCCATCGCGTCGGCCCTTTCCAGTCCACCGTCTTTCGCGGTGGGGCAATGCCAGCTCCGGACTGTCCCGCTGTTATCTGCCCCCGGGACACCAACCCAAGGGGCATTTCGAGAATCTCCCAGCCGGTAATGTCGTCCCTGCCCGGCTCCAGCGTCTCGATATGCTTCGGCGGCAAGCCCCGCTTGCGCTCTTCAAAACTCCCGTTGACCAGAACCTGCAACCCCTTGTCGTCCAACGCCAACGGAGCATTGGCCGGATTTCCGTACAGCGCCAGCTCGGTCAGCTTTGTAAGATTCGACAGAGGTGTGATATCCTCGATCTTGTTGTTTCCAAGATGGAGAAACTGAAGATCTCCGAGCCCCCTCAAGACCGAGATATCTGAAATTGCGTTGTCGCCGAGGTGCAGATGGACCAGTTTCGACAAGTCGGAAATCGAGGTGATCTCCGTAATCCGATTATTGTGCCAGTCCGCAATTTCAAGAGACGTCAGACTTGCCGCCGGTGAGATATCGCTTATCCTGTTGATATGTAAATTGAGATTCACAAGTTTCGTCAAACCTGCCACCGCCGATATGTCGGTAATCTTGTTTCTGTGCAGATCAAGGAAAACGAGATTCGTCAGCCCTCCGAGCGGGCGTATGTCGGAGATCGAATTGCTGTATAAGCTCAAGCGCCGCAGCTTTCTTAACCTCGACAGAGGCCGCAAGTCGCTAATCCGGTTGTCATAGAGAGCGAGAACCTCCAGATTTGCCAGCGCGGATACCCCGGAGATATCGGCAATCTGGTTCCCATGCAGGTCAAGAGATACCAGATTCACGGCATGTTCGATCCCCGTCAAATCGACTATCCCCTCCTTGGCCGCCAAAGACGTAAGAGATCGCATGTCCGTCTGTGTGGGATTCTTGATCCGCAGTGTGCGTTCCACCGCAGCTTTCAGTTTCGGGTCTTCAAAACACACGGGTTCGCCGGCCCGGGCAGCGCCTGCTACCGTCATTAGAACCAGGGCAATTGTGTATCTCATTTCTCAATCTCCTGCTCAACGATCTTCCGGACAATAACTCAAATTCCGGCGCCGCTATAAATCGCCGTTGCTCATAGTATCTTACCTCGGTTGCCTGGGCCGCGGATGTAAATAAATTGTAAAAAATGAGATTTACCCGGAATTTGCCGCTTAACCTCATAATCGGCGCTCCCGCACGCAACACCCTCGACAATGCCACAATCAGCACGGCGGTTTCCGCCCGTCCGCCCGCCAACATAACCGCTACGCCTCCCTCAAAGACCCCCGAACACGCTATCACAAATTATGATGTTCTCAAGCAGTGTAAAACTTCCCTGATTCTATGTTAAACATATCATATTTCATTAGACACATAAGAATTATTCCTATTCCAATTCTTTTCGGATAAGGCCGGCTAAATCTCGAAGCTGGGGCTTGCTAAGGCCGCCGGATTCCCATTTTACTATTCCCTCCTTATCGATCACGAAGATCCGAGGGATAAATTGGGTGGCAAACAGGCTATATATGCTCCTGTCAGGGTCAGCCGCCATAGGGAAAGCGAAACCTCTCTTCTTCTTGAATTCAGTTACATCTTCGACTTGTTGTTCCCTCGCGATTGCTATCATGAAGAAATCATCGCTTCTGATCTTCTCGAACACCTCGGACTCTAAATGAGGCATCTCTCTGACGCATGGGCCGCACCAGGTGGCGAAAAAGTTGATGAGCACTACTTTTCCTTGTAATTCAGCGGGTGAAACGATCTCGCCATTTAGAGTGGTGCAAGTGAAGTTCGGGGTCTTATCACCAACAGAGATCAGTGTAGAAGCAGCGAACTCCTCCTGACGGGGATCTGGAGGCAGCTTGCCTAAGATACTCTTGATGTTATCAGGGACAGGAAGTCTGTACTTTTCATAATACCTCTGAACATACCAAAAAGCATCAAGCCGGGCCTTGTCATTGCCCCACAGTGAATCGGCGGATATGACAAACTGTTGGATACTACGCTCAAGCTGCTCAAGCAGCTCGTCTTGAACATCAGCCCGAATCATATATGCAGTGTTCTCGTTGCTAAGGATGCCTGCGTAGTATTGTTGTTTGAACACTTGCAGATATCGCCATGCAACAAGGCCGCCGCCAACAACGCCCCCGCAGAGAAACACCGCCCCGAAGAGCCCAAGGGCTTTCAGTTTTCCTTTTCGCTTGGCCATACCATCTCTCCTTACAAAAGACTATGTCTACTTTCAAATTTCCCATTTGACTTCGTATGCGGGATTTCTACACGCTTTGCCACTATTACTCAAGCACTCCAATAGAATTCAAGCCCTATAGCGCAAAACCAAGCCCTAATTTCAACGAATCTCTTAAAAAACGCACCGCCCCATGCGCCGTTAAATGCAAAAACAGCCGCGTATTCGCGTCAAGATTCGCCTTTCTGCCATTGTGCTAATATACAGCCAACGTCGACCTCCGTTCCAGACCCCGATTACTCGAGCAACT
>CP070678.1:897943-901151 GCA_020352515.1 Phycisphaerales bacterium
GCGGCAACAAGGTCTTCCAGCTCGCCGAGCGCTGGGACAAAGACTGCCTGGCACTGGAGCCCGATCTCGTGAGCATCCTGATCGGCGTCAACGACATCTGGCACAAGCTCAATGGTCGGTACGCGGGAACGGTCGCGGACTACGAGAAGGGATTCCGAGCGCTCCTGGAGCGCACGAGGAAGGCGTTGCCCGATGCGCGCCTCGTGGTCTGCGAGCCGTTTGTCCTGCGCTGCGGCGCCGTCAACAACAAGTGGTTCCCGGAATTCGACGGTTTCCGCCGGGCCGCCGTGAAGGTCGCCGCGGCGCACGGGGCCGTCTTTATCCCGTTCCAGGCCATGTTCGACAAGGCCGTGGAGAAAGCCCCGCCCTCACACTGGGCCGGCGACGGCGTTCATCCGAGCATGGCCGGCGCGGCGCTTATGGCGCAGGCATGGATTGATTCCGTTGTTTAGACGGGCGCAGGCGCTGCACGCGAACGGGAACGTGGCTGAAACCGGCTTTGAAGAATGCCCTCTGACGCCGCGAAAGACCGTATCCGGGCGCACGTCTTTGTTCCGCTGAAGGAACCGCAAACAGTCGAGGCAGGCGAGCGGCTGCCGTGACAACCGACCGGATGGCGCGCAATTACGCTGGAATGGAGTGGTTATGCCAAGAGCCCCGATAAAGGAATTGTTTTGCATACTGGCAATCTGCTGCCCGGCGGGTCAGACGTTCGCAAGGCCCGACGGCCAAGTCCAAACGCAGGAGAGTCCGCCTGAGATCGGAGCGGCCCTGCTAAAGAATGTCCCGGCCGACTTTCCCCGTTTCGATTTCGCCGAACACAAGGAGCAGGCCGAGCTGCTCAGTCACTATCTCTGGTATCACTTCTATCATCGCGGCGGCAACGGCCTGACCCTCTTCAACAAGGAATACCTTCTCACCTCCGACATCTGGATGGCCAACGCCGCCCCGAGAGGCTCCGACAAGAGAATTCAGGATGTCCACCGCGACCTGCTGCTCGGAATGCAGCTCGACGGCGAGGGATACGTCCTGACGAATCAGCACTTTTCGCACGCGCACGACCACGGCTGGCCGTTCCCAATCTGGACCCAATCCGACAACCATCCCGACCGCGTAAAGAGCAAGACCGCCGGCTGGCATTTCCAACCGCTCGACAAGGTCCCCGGATGGGTGGGGGACAGCCTGAGGCGCTGGGGCCGCCTGGAATACGTCGGCCAAACCGCCGCGGACCTCTGGGAGCTGCATAACGTCAAATCCGGGGGTGTGAAGAACAACCGGTGGCACATCGAGGCCACGGGCGAGTCACCGGTGATAATCACCCCGAAAGACCACGCCGTCGACGCCTTCAACGCGCCGTATCTGCAGTTGCGGTGGAAACGCACGGGCAGCCCGAAAAATCACGCCGCTCCGTATGTTGAGTGGCTCGGTGAGGGCGACTCGCAATTTGGCCCGGATCGCCGCGTCCACTTCTACGCCGAGAAGACGCCGCTCTCGCGGCAATACTACCATTCCATAATGACAATGTACCGGCACCCAAAATGGGCCGGAAAGATAAAGCGAATCCGAATCTCGCTTGCCCCGGGCGAATCGGACGTCAAGTTCGAGATCGATTCATTCTTCACCGCCTACGACACCCGCCACTCCATCAACAACCCAATCTTCATCCTCGCGAGCCGCAGATACTTCGCCTGGACCGGCGACCTCGACTTCCTCCGTCGCAACATCGACCGCATGCGACTGGCCCTGCGCTACCAGCAGACCGTTATGGGCGGCCTCAAGTACAACCGAATTCGCAATACATGGCCCGGCCACGGAGGACTGCCCGGCTTCACAAAGAACGAAAAGGGCGCCCTGACAATACACGGCGGCCATGGAATCGGCAACAACTACTGGGACCTGATGCCCTTCGGATGGGACGACACGTACGCAACGAGCCAGTATTACGCCGCCACGCTCGCCATGGCCGACATTGAGGAGGCGATTGGGAGAAATCCCGGCTGGGGCATTCCTCTCGGGGCCCTCCGGATGGAGCCGCGGCGTCTCAGAGAGCACGCCGCGCGCGTCAAGGCCGAGGCAAACCGGATCTTCTGGAACGAAAAGACCGGACGCTTTATCGCCAGTATCGACAGCCAGGGCAACCGGCACGATTACGGCTACACCTTTCTCAACCTCGACGCAATCTGGTATGGGATAGCCGACCGAAACCACGCCGAAAAAATCATGGATTGGCTCGACGGCAAACGCATCGTCGCCGGCGACACCTCCACCGGCGGTGACATCTACCACTGGCGCTTCGGCCCGCGGGCCACGACCGTTCGCAATGTCACCTGGTACGGCCAGGGCTGGCACGCCCCCGAAACAATACCGTGGGGCGGCCAGGTCCAGGATGGCGGCGCCGTGCTCGGCTTCACGTTCTACGACCTCTGGGCCCGCCTGAACATACTGGGCCCCGACGACTGCTGGCGCAGGCTCCTCGAGATACTCGCCTGGGAGAAGGACGTCCGCCTGGATGGCGGATACAGGAAATACTACGAAGGCGGCAAGCGCGGCACGACGCTCCAGGGCGGCGGCACGGCCGGCGGCATCGGCATCGACCACGAGTTCTACGAGAGCAGCCTGCTGCCCTCCATAGTGGTATACGGCTTTCTCGGCCTTGACGCCGGGCGGCTCGACTCGCTTGCCATAAGACCTCGCCTGCCGAAAGCGTGCAGCGGCATGGGCATCGGCGATATCCTCTATCAAAATGTTCGGATGACCGTCAACGTGGCCGCGGACGCGATTGAACTCGACATCAAGGATGAGCCGCTCGACCCTGTTCGGATTGTTCTGGACGGAAAGTGGAAGGAGCAGCGTTCCGGCAAGGTCGATTCGCTCTTCCGGTTGTCGGATAAGGGCGCGTACAGGTTTGAGAAACAATAGTCACGCCGGCGATGCCGCGAGCACGGCCGACAACCGGAATCTACAAGGGGATACACTGACAATGAACAGACGAAATCCGGTAGTTGAGCGATGGTTTGTCCTGCTGGCGATGGCGGTGTTGCAGGCTTGGCCGCGCCCGGGCGCCTTGGCAGCAGTTGAGCAGGGACAGGAGTCACAAGACCGGCTCTGGCGCAGCATTCAGGACATTAAGCGGGACATACCCAAGCCCGGCGACGAACATCCCGGCAACGTCTTTGTTCTCGGCGAAGCGGTCTCGGTCAAGCTCCCC
>CP070678.1:901251-910307 GCA_020352515.1 Phycisphaerales bacterium
TGAATAAAAGGGAGTTGATAGACTGCATTTGCTAGATCAACAAGAGCGCGAGCCCGGAGTTTCTGGCAGTTTTTTCTGAGGAGGAGCTTGGCGCTTATTTAGAGCATCTGATGGAGCTGGACCTGGAAGAGCTGGTTGTTTGCGGTTAGGCGTCTTTAGCCGGTCCCGGGGTTTTCTATCCGGGGGGCGTTTTCGTGACATTCGGCAGTAACCCGGCGGCGGCGGTGTGCGCGATGGGGGTATTTGGAGGAGGAGGTTTGCTTCGGCGTGTGGTTGTGTTGCGAAGAGGGAGCTACCGGGATCGGTCGGGGGCTATTTCACCGTTGAGCCGGGGTACGGTCGGCGTTAGTTGAAGTCGTCCCCGATTATATTCCTGCTTATGTCGCTGGGTCCTCTTCTTCTCGTGCCGGAAGTGTCGCTCGGGCGGCGGGTACGGGTTCCGGACGGGCCGGTCGAATCTCTGGAATCCTTTTTTTGTGGGGCTTTCTCAACGAAAGGAACCGGCGGCAGGGCCTGGTCGTCGGGAACAGGGTTAGGGACCCTGGCGAGGCTGTTGAGCTTGAACCCGGCCAGGACGGGCGCGTGGTCGGCGGGGACGTAGAACACGAAGTCTATCCATTTTTGGGCGGCGTTCTGACCGTAATCAGATGAGTCTATGGTAATGGGCTCGTTGAGTTTCTTCTTTTTCAGGCGTTTTGCGGTGGTCAGATATCCGACGGGGTAGACGGCAAGAGCTTTTCCTTCGAGAGGTTTTTCGAGAGCTGTTTTGGGCTTACAGACCAGTCTGATCTGCGCGGTTGTGAATTTTCCGGCGTCGGTGAGGGCGTTTCTGTTAATTCCGATTCGGACGACGGTGAGGGTATGGCCGGCCTTTGCGGGGACGTCGTTTCCCTCGGAGTCCTTGATTGCCTCGGAGAGGTACCATGCGCCGTTTTTGTTTGGAATCTGGACGGAGTCGGATCGGCTCAGCAGTGATATGTCGTCGCCCGAGGCGCTTCGGTTGAGGTGCAACTGGTTCAAGAATCCGGCGCGCAGTGTTGCGAAACTTTTTGGCTTTAGTATGGCACTGAAGCTGCCCTTGCTGACCATTGCGAACCATCCTGTGACGAGGCCGTCGGTATTCAGCAGGACCTTGTCGGGCGCCGCGGGATTGGGTGTTCTTTCGTCGAATCGCTGGTAGGGGTACTTGTTGGGCAGAGGCGCCATTGCGGCGGCTGTAAGGATGATTCCGGAGGCAAAGAGTCCGAGGAGTACCCCGCAGATGGGCCGGCCGATTCGCTCGGGCAGCAGGCCGAAATCAATGCGGTGCCGCATAAGCTGGAGGGCAGCGGTCTGGAGCAGGGCGAAGGCAACAATGAAGATAAGCGAGAAGGCGATGGTGTGGGCCCAAGGCACTATGGCGGGATAGTCACTGCTGCTTCCCTTGGCGGTTAGAAATCCTGCGAGGAGCTCGAAGTAACCGAAGGCCACTATGCTCGCGCACACGAGCACGATTATGGTCGCAACTCCCTTTGCGATCGAGCCCTTGAAGTACATTAGGGCTGCACAACCAAGAATGATCAACAATACGGCCAAGGCGCCCATGATTTTTTCTCCTGGCGGTATTTGCTCGAGCGGGAGCCGGCACGAAGTCGAGCGGCGGGACTTAACCATATATTTTGTTCGAGCGCGTACCACATATTAACGACGATTGAAGAAGACTATTGTTGTTTCGGTTTAGGTTTCGGCTTATCGGTTTTTGGGGCTGAAAGGACCCTGATCATTTCATTTATTCCGGTCGTTCCGGCGATGACTTTTCTGAGGGCCTGTTCCTGGAGGTAGAACATTTTGGCGCGTCTGAACTGTGAAGCGATTTCGGGCAGGGTCTTTGTTTTTCGGAGCACTTTTTTTAGCTCTTCATTTACGAAGATTGTCTCGAAGACGCCCGTTCTTCCGATATACCCGGTTCCCTGGCAGTTTTCACAGGTTACGGGTTTTCCATGCTTGTCGTACTGCACTTTTCCGGCGCGGTACAGGGCTTTAGTTTTTTCGGCGGTAATGTTGAACTTGTTGAAGAGCTCCTTGTTGGGAGCGTAGGCCTGCTTGCATTCGGGGCAGAGTTTTCTAAGCAGCCGCTGGTTGCTTATGCCGAGTAGCGTATTGGCGATGATGTTTCTGTCGCCGACGAGTTTGAGCCATTTGGCGAGGGCCTGCATTAGGCTGTTGGCTTCGAGGGTGACGTACAATATTTTTTGGTCCTTTGCTCCGGCGGAGGCGAATTTTGCGGCCTCGGCGTTTTCGCAGTCGGGGACGCCGACGATATCGGGTCCCATTCTAATTACTTCCTGCAATTTTTTTGCGAAGGAAGTTGTTCCTGTGTCGGTGAGGTTGAATATATTCTGCGTTATGTTGGGCAGGGTGGCGGCGGGCTCCCTTTCGAGGGTATTAATGCTGTTGAGGAAGGCGTCATGGTTTCTGAGCAGTGAGTAGAGGGTTGTGGTTACTCCGCTTTTCCCTGGTCCGCTGACGATGAAGAGGCCCTGCTTGAGGTTTCGGAAGGCGTTTAGCTGCTCGTACTGTTTGGGTGTGAGTCCGATATCGCTGAGCCTGGCGAGCGTGTCGTGGGTTACTCTTTTGAGTCTGACCTGCTCACCGGCGGTTGATCCGGCGGTTACGAGCTCCCATTCGGTTCTATTTCCGCCCTGAGCGGTTTTGAAGAGACCCTTCTGGGGCTTTCTTTTTTCGTTGGTGTCGAGGTCTGCGAGGTGCTTTAGGAAGTTGATCAGGTATTTGATCTGGTCTCTGGGCATGTCGGGCTGTTTTATGGGGGCCCCGTCGACGGAGTAGGTGACGTTGTAGTCCTGGGCGGTAGGAGCGAAAGCGACGACGGCGGCCCGACGATAGGTTGCGTCCATGATGAGGTCGTAGGCCATTTTGAATCCGAAGAACTCCGGGGTTCTGGGCTCAGGCGTAGGGACCTCGTTTTTGTTTGCGGTGATGAAGACAAAGCTCTTCATTTCCTTTGTTTTTTTGTCCTCGCCGGCCAACACACCCTTGATGTGCTGAGCGGTTAGTACGCGGTCGAAGTCGAGTACCCTGGCGTTTCGGTGCTTCACATAGGCCAGAGCGGTTGTACCGACGGCGATTACATAGAGCAGCAAGCCGACGGCGTAGAATGGTATGATCATCCATACCACTGCTGCGACGGCCCCTGCTCCAAGAACAAGGCCGGTCCAAAGGGTGGTGTTAGATTCGACGGCATCGGCGTCCCGGTGCACCCATGTCACGAGGGGCAGCCACAGGAAGAACAGGGCCAGGAAGACAATAATCTTGACGGCGGATATATAGCCGCCATATTCGACGGTTGCAGCAAGTATTTCCGGCATAAAACGCTCCGTTAGGAAACCCGGTCAAATGTCACAAGATGCCGCTGGCGGTGGTTCTGATTCCCTTGAGCGCCATTTTGAGCTCTTCGATGTTCGGCGCGGATTTATAGGCATCTTTTGGGTCGATTGAGCCGTTTTTGACCAGCTCACAAAGGTTGTAAGTGAGGTCCTGCATTCCTTCCTGCTGGCTGGCTCTGATGACGCTTGGCAAGTCGGCCTCTCTCTCCTCGGCGATGAGCTTTCGTGCGGCCGCATTTGCGATAAGTATTTCAACAGCGGGTATACGGTCGACTCCTTCCTTAATAGAGGGGATGAGCATCTGGCTGATAACGGCCTTTATTGCGAGTGCGAGGGTCTGCCTGACGAGACTTCTCTCGCTTTGCGGGAAGAGGTCGAGGAGCCGGTGCACGGACTGGGCGGCGTTTGCCGAGTGCATAGTTCCGAAGACGAGGTGTCCTGTTTCGGCGGCCCTCATTCCTGCGGTGACTGTTCTGGCGTCTCTCATTTCGCCTACGAAGACGACGTCGGGGTCCTGTCTCATCAGGTAGGTAAGCGCCTCTTCAAAGTCCTTGACGTCGAGGCCGATCTCTCTCTGAGAGACAATTGCCTTTTCGTCCTTGAAGAGGTATTCGATTGGGTCTTCGACGGTTACAATGTGGCAGGACCGTGTTCGGTTGATATGGTCAATCATAGATGCTATGGTCGTTGTTTTTCCGCAGCCGGTGGGCCCGACTACAAGGACGAGGCCCTGGGTTTCCTCGGAGATTTTTTCGAGGACAGGCGGCAGGTGTAGCTCCTCGAAGGGCGGTATGGTGGTGTTGACACGTCTTGCCGCGAGGCTGACCATGCCCCTTTGTCGAAAGACATTTACGCGGAAGCGATGGGCGCCGTCGACCTCGTGTGCGAAATCGAGCGTGCCGTGTTCGAGAAAGAACTGCTTGTGGGTCGGGCTTAGTATCTCGAAGACGAGCTTCTCGACCTTTTCGCGTGTCATCATCTCTCCGGTGGTGTTTTTGAGCACTCCGTAGAGTCTTAGCTTTGGGGGTTGTCCGACCTTTAGGTGTATGTCGCTGGCGCGGGTCTTTATTGCCACCCTGAAGTACTTGTTTAGCTCCGGGTCGTGGTCGAGTGCGGTTCGATCATCAATAGGTTGTTCGACATTCATAAGTTCAAGGAGCTCCAAAGCCTACAAAGCAACTATGCCGGCCAACACTGAGGTTGCATCAGGCATTGGCTTTGCGGGGTATTTTCCTGCCCTAAGGTCTGCAAAGAAAGACCTTACCATACTGTATTATAACAGATTCAGAGCCTTTGTCAAGTACCGGGTGGGCACCATATTGATTTTCGGCCGGGATAGTTGATTGATTATCGGTGCTTTTTGTGTTCGACGAGGCCGGAGGCTGTGGATGGGCGGCATAGCACGGGGTGCAAAACCTAAAGGTAGCTTGTGGGGGCTCCGGGCGGCAGTCTGCTGAAAACGGCTTGTAAATGGCGTTCGGCGCGGCAGGACCGGAAGTTGCAGAGTTTGCCACACGAGATGCGTAGCCGTCCCAAGTTGTGTGGTTTTGGGTGGTAGAAAAGAGGCCTCTTTGTCGATGTGAAAAAAACCCTCGACAAGGAGGCTGAAAATGGTTCGCTATCATGTTCCATCGGTCAGCAGCGACCTGAAACTCGCGAGAGGATGACCTCACTGCGACCGGCGCAACGGCAGGGTTCACTCTAAGATCACCTGGCGGCGTGTCAGCGACCGGCAAGCAGCATTGACTCGGGGTATTGTTTTTGCTAAACTTAGTGAAGCCGGACGTGCCTGCAGAAGATGAGGCAGGCTCTCTGACGCCCGGAAGAAACGAGGAAGGAGATAGAAGATGCAAGTACCAATGAGGGTCCCGGCGGCTGTGTTGCTGGCTGCCTTTTTTTTAGCCGGTTACGGAGCGGCTCAGTGTCCGGAAAGTGATTTGAGCGGGGATTGTGAAATCGGCTTCGAGGACATGAGCGTGCTGGCCGAGCAGTGGCTTTCGCCTCCAGGAAGCCCTGCCGACCTGGACGGACTCAATGGCGTGGAAGGACGAGATTTTGCGCTGCTGGCCCGACATTGGGAGCAGGCGGGCATACCGCTGGTAATCAACGAGGTTCTGGCGGCGAACAGCACGACGGTTCGCGACCCCCAGTACGAGTATGACGACTGGGTCGAAATATACAATCACGGAAGCGAGGCTATCGACGTTGGGGGCATGTACCTGACCGACAACCTGGATGAGCCGACGAAGTGGCGGATTCCGGCGGGCAGCCCGGGCTTGACTACAATAGACTCCGGCTGGTACCTGTTGATATGGGCCGATGGCGACGTGAATGATTCGCCCGGGCTTCATGCGAGCTTTAGACTCGATGCGGGCGGTGACGAGGTCGGCCTGTTCGATTCGGACGGCGTTACCCTTGTTGACAGCGTAGAGTTCGGCGAGCAGACGGCCGACATTTCGTACGGCCGTTATCCGGACGGCAGTGATACGTTCAGGTTTATGGTGTTCCCAAGCGCTCAGGGCGGCAATCTCGGCGTCTATCTTGGCTTCGTCGAGGACCTGGAGTTCAGCCACGAGCACGGTTACTACGACTCGCCTTTTCAGGTCACAATCGCCTGCGAAACCGAGCAGGCTTTGATATTCTACACCCTCGACGGCAGCGAGCCGGTCCATCCCGTTACCGGAAGCCCGACCGGCATCCCGTACGCCGGTCCTATTAGCATCGGGGCCACGACGTGCCTGCGGGCACAGGCGATAAAGCAGGGTTGGAGGCCTTCGCGGGTAGCCACCAGTACTTACATATTTCTGGCCGATGTGGTGCGGCAGTCGCCCTACGGCCAGCCGCCTGCGGGCTCCGGCTGGCCCTCAGGCAGCGTCAACGGGCAGGTCATCGACTACGGGATGGACCCCGATATTATCAACAGCCCTGCGTACGCCTCTCTTATGGATGACGCACTGGTTGCAGTACCCACAATCTCGCTGGTGACAGATTTGGATAATCTCTTTGATTCGTCCAAGGGCATTTACGTCAATGCCCGGCGGCAGGGGCGAAGCTGGGAGCGTCCGACATCGGTGGAGCTGATATATCCCGACGGACTCGAAGGCTTCCAAGTGGATGCGGGCCTGCGAATCCGTGGCGGCTACAGCCGCAGCGGCAGCAACCCCAAGCACGCGTTTCGCCTGTTTTTCCGGGCCGAGTACGGCGCGCCCCACCTCAAGTACAAGATGTTCGGCGACGAGGGCGTGGATGAGTTCGACAATCTGGATTTGCGGACCGCCCAGAACTACTCGTGGAGCTACGGCGGGGACAGCAGCAACACTATGGCCAGAGAGGTGTTCTCACGCGATACCCAGCGTGACATGCAGCGGCCTTACACGCGAAGCCGCTACTACCACCTCTACATTAACGGCCAGTACTGGGGAATCTTCCAGACTCAGGAGCGTTCCGAGGCTTCCTACTGCGAATCCTACTTCGGCGGCGACAAGGAAGATTATGACGTGGTCAAGTCCAGAGGCGGCAATCCCGATTACATCCTCGAAGCCACCGACGGGAGCCTGGACGCGTGGCGCCGCATCTGGGATGCTACGAACGTGGGTTTCACCGATGACGAGAGTTATTACGGTATCCAGGGCCTAAATACAGACGGGACCGTCAACCCGGCTTACGAGAAGCTGCTCGACATTGACAACCTGATCGACTACATGATCTGCACATACTACGTCGGAGACCCCGACGGCCCGGTCAGCGCCTGGGCGAGAGTCCCGAACAACTTCTACGCGATATACAATCGGAACAACCCGGACGGCTTCAAATTCTTCAGGCACGACGGCGAGCATTCGCTGCGCAATCTCAACGAGAACCGTCTTTTTGCGGCCACGACAATTGCGGTAGGTTCGCAGTTCTACCAGTCCAATCCACTGTGGTTCCACACGCACTTGATTGAGCATCCCGAGTACAGGATGCGTTTTGCGGACCGCGTGCACAAGCACTTTTTTAACGACGGTGTTCTGGTACCCTCGGCGTGCATTGCCCGCTTCACGGCGCGGACCGACACGATAGATCTTGCCATCATTGCCGAATCGGCGCGGTGGGGCGACGCCAAGCGCTCGTCGCCTCGAACAAGGAACGGTGACTGGCTCCCCGAGATTACGGGCATCATCAACAGCTACCTTCCCAATCGTACGGGAGTGGTTCTAAACCAGTTCAAATCGCAGGGCTGGTACCCGAATGTTGAAGCGCCCATTTTCAATCCTCACGGCGGATTTGTTCCCGCGGGTTTTGGCCTTACCATGAGCAATCCGAACGGCACGGGCGTGGTCTATTATACGCTCACCGGCTCGGACCCGCGCGTTGCGGCCAAGTCGGAAATCACCACCACCACACTTGCCGAAGAAGACGCCGACAAACGCGTTCTTGTGCCGGCCAGCGCCGTCAGCGACAATTGGAGAGGCGCAGCGCCATTCGATGACTCGACCTGGAGTCTTTGCGCGGGGGCGCCCGGCGGTGTCGGCTTCGACACCCGCCCGGACTACGATAGATTTATCACCCTGGATGTGGAACAACAAATGCGCAATAAGTATACCGGTTGTTACGTGCGTGTCCCCTTCAGCGTTGACGCCGGTGACCTTGCGGACTTCAACTTCATGACGCTGGCGGTAAACTACGATGATGGATTCGTGGCGTACATCAACGGCGTGGAGGTGGAGCGGGTTCTCTTTACCGGCACACCGGCATGGAACTCGCGGGCGGACGGCAACCACGAAGGCGGCGCGCCCGAGTCGTTTGACATATCCGAGCATATCTCGGCCCTGCAGCCGGGCGGCAATATTCTGGCCGTTCACGCCTTGAATGTCTCGACGTCCAGCTCCGACTTCCTCATATCGGTCGAGCTGACTGCCGGCGAGAAGAAGCTCATAGGCGAATTTCTGTCTCCCGATGCCGTGGAATATGCGGGTCCCGTGACACTTGCGCAGAGCGGTCCGGTCAGGTCGCGTGTGTTTAGGGGCGGCGAGTGGAGTGCGTTGAATGAGGCGGTGTATTCGGTTGGGCCGGTCGCGGAGAATCTGCGCATCACCGAGATAATGTATCATCCGTACGATGTGAACGATCCGAACGACCCGAACGAGGAGTACATAGAGCTGACGAACATCGGGGCCGGGAGTATCAACCTGAACTTAGTGCGGTTTACAAACGGCATAGACTTTGTCTTCCCGCCCGTTGAGCTTGGGCCGGGACAGTATGTCCTGGTCGTGCAGGACCGGGACGCATTCGAGGCGAGGTACGGCACGGGCGCGGCGATAGCTGGGCAGTACGCCGGCAGGCTCAATAACGGCGGCGAGAGGATAAGGCTGGAGGACGCCATCGGCGGGACGATCCTTGATTTCAAGTACAAAGACGGCTGGCGTGCGATTGCCGACGGCTACGGCTACTCTCTTACCATAACCGACGCCGCCAATCCCGACCCGAATAGCTGGGGTAGGAAAGACTCCTGGCGGGCGAGCGCATACGAGGGCGGCTCGCCGGGCGAAGATGACGGCGGGATTATCCCCAATCCGGGCAGCGTGGTCATCAACGAGATAATGGCGCATTCACACGCGGACGCACCCGACTGGGTAGAGCTGTACAACACGACCGACGCCGAGATAGACATAGGCGGCTGGTACCTGAGCGACA
>CP070678.1:910407-913117 GCA_020352515.1 Phycisphaerales bacterium
AGGTTTCGGCGAGTATGGGGCCCGCAACGGAAGAATCGCCGGGGGAGCGTTTGAACGGCAAGGCGGGCGAGCAGGAAAAGGTGGAAATTGCGTGGCTGAGCTGGTATAATTGCATATTGGTGTTTTGAAGAAGAATATTGAAGATGCGCGTTTCTGAAGCTGCCGCATGATTACCCGTTGAATTGCAGGGTCGGACCCGGCGCGAGGAAAAGCCCGTGATGGAGGCGCCATGTGCAATCTGCCCGGCGGCCTGTTCGATCAGGACGACAGTGCCGAAGTCCTTTTGCCGGCTGTGTGGTCGGCACGATACTCCAATAGACCCAGCCGGGCGCAGAGGTTCCTGCGGCGGCGGCCTATACGCGCAAGACATCTGCTGGCAGGGGTGGTTTGGCTTTGGGTAATCTGGCTGGGCGCGTCTGCCTGCGCAGCGGGCGGCGAGCCATATCCATTGGCGGCCAATACGGTGGTGTTGTTCTTGGGCGATGCGGCGCCTGCGAGTGATATAACCTCTCCCGGCGATCCGGTCGTGGGGGTTCCGAACGATAACGACTGGCCCGGCGCCGAGTCGCCGCCTCTGGCAATCGACGACAACGTCGGGACGAAGTTTCTGCACTTCAAGGGCGAGACGCAGCCGACGGGTATTCGGGTGACGCCGTCTGCGCCGCCGACGATTGTCGGCGGGCTGTCCTTCACTACGGCGAACGATGCCCCCGACCGCGATCCAATTGCATACGAGCTGTCCGGGTCGAACGTCAGCATCGACGGGCCGTACACGCCGATTCACAGCGGCCAGATAAGCGATTTCAAGCAGGCGGCCGCGTGGCCTCGTAACACGAAGAACACGACCCCGATCCAGTTTTCCAACGGCACCGCCTACATGCATTACCAATTGCTGATTACGGCCGTGAGGAATCCGGGCGGGGCAAACAGTATGCAGGTGGCTGAGATCGAGCTGCTCGGAGTCCCGGCGGGGGGGTGGCCGCCCGAGGTGGATGCCGGAGACGACCGAATACTGATTCTGCCGAATACGACTGCAAAGCTCGACGGGGCCGTGAACTACTACGGGGACTATCCGGAACAACTCAGCATGGAATGGTCGCTGGAGGGCGGTCCGTCGGGGGTCGGTCCGGAGGACGTTGTTTTCGAGCCGAACGAATTCGTGGAAGACCCGAGGGTGGAATTTCCCGCGGTTCAAGGTGCGTACGTGCTGAAGCTGTACGCGACCGACGGGCAGACCGAGGCGGCCGATTTCGTGCACGTTGCGATTGTGGAGTCGATGTGCCCGGTCGGCAATCTGAACAAGGACTGCGCGGTCGACATGGCGGATTTGCTCGTGATGGCGGACCACTGGCTGGATGCTTCGGATACGGCGGGCGGCACACCGGGGGACCTCAACGGCCAGGACGGAGTCGATATGACGGACTATTCGCTGCTGGCGGAGCACTGGAAGCAAGAGGGGCCTTCGGTCGTCATCAACGAGTTTATGGCCATAAATAACAGCAAATATCCGCTGGAGTCAGGCGAGCGGCTGGACGAAGACGGGGACTCTTCCGATTGGATCGAGCTGCGCAACACCACGGGGCTGACGATATCTCTGAAGGGGTGGTATCTCACGAACGACCCTCACGAGGCGGGTGGGTGGCAGCTTCCGGATGTTTCTCTTGGTCCGGACGGTTACCTGATTGTATTCGCTTCGGGCAAGGACCGAGACGATCCGGAGGGCGAGCTGCACACGGATTTCAATATCTCCGGCGAGGCGGGTTACCTGGCGCTCGCTAAACCGGACGGGGTGACCCGGGCGCACCAGCACGATTATCCGCAGCAGTTTGCGGGCATTTCATACGGCCTGGCGGCGCCGGGCAGCTCCAACTCGGCAACGGAGGAGCTGGTGGCCGAAGGTGCAGACGCCTATGCGCTGGTTCCTCAGGATGATTCGGCCGGGTTGGCGTGGACGGACGCGGATTTCGACGACTCGCACTGGAAGAAGGGACGGACCGGCGTGGGGTACGACTACGGGGGGCTGATTGGCCTGGACGTGGGCGAGATGCGCAACAACAACCAGACGGTCTATGTTCGAGTTCCCTTCGACGTGTCGGACCTCACGGGGCTGCGTAATCTCGTTCTGCAGATGAAGTACGACGACGGGTTCATTGCATACCTGAACGGCGGCATCCGCATGACCGGTGCGAACGATCCGAGCAGCCCGACGTGGCAGTCGGGGGCGGAGTTCGGGCACGATGATAGTGCGGCGGTTAATTTCGTGGATTTTCCGCTGCCGGAAGAGTACCTTTCGCACCTTCGTGTCGGGCGGAACGTCCTGGCGATACACGGTTTGAACCGGGGTCTGGGCAGCTCGGACCTTCTGATACTGCCGCGGCTGACGGTCAAGCGGGTTTCTGGCGGTGACGCCGTCGGTTCTCTGGCCGAAGGCTTCTTCCGCGAGCCCTCGCCGGGCTACAGCAACGCGGCGGGCATTGCCAATCTGGGCCCGGCGATTCGGGAGGTGACCGAGAATCCACTTGCATTGAGCGAGTATGCCAACCAGGTGATAACCGCCATGGTTTCTCAGACGTACGAACCCGTTGGCGCGGTGACGCTCGGGTATCGGGTCAATTTCGGGGCCGAGGTCCAGGCGCCGATGGCGGACGATGGTGTTTTTCCGGACTTGCTGGCGGGCGACGGAGTTTTCGCCGGGATGATTCCCGCGGCG
>CP070678.1:913217-918164 GCA_020352515.1 Phycisphaerales bacterium
AAAGCTTGCATCTTCTATTTATTTTCTTCCTCTGCCCCTGTGCAACGCAGGGGCTCTTTATTGCGCCGGGCGACGTGTCAGTCGCGGGCCGGGAAAAAAAGTACACAAATCACAAAGTTCCTGTCAACCGGACCCTCTGTTTTGCGTCTTTACAATTGGCTCGAAGCGATGGTTCTACGGTGGGCTTGTGCAATGAATGCTGTCACAACCATAAAACGGCAGAGTCAGTCATCCGACTCGCGAAGGAGACTTAAAATGAAAAAGACAGTGTTACTTTTGATCGTCCTGTCGGCCTGCCTGGCATTCGATTCACAGTGCTGGGCATGGGCTACAGAGCAGTGCGGCAACAAGCCGTTCCACGAAGTCAATTACAAGGATTGGCCGGGCATTATGCCGGTTGTCAATCACACGACCCGCGTTTATCAAATCTGGGTCAACGGTTCTCAGAACTTCTACTACAAAGGCGACGCCGCGGCTCTAAACGACTGCCTCAAGAAATTCTCGGCCCTGAAGGTCCCGGTTCGGGAGGTCCTAATTCGTCCCGGCCCGGCAACGACCAAGACTCTCGAGGGACAAAGAATAGCGTATGACTGGCAATTGAGCATAATGGGAGGAATCTCGAAACGCCTGACGACTTTAGAGGGGGGAAGCAAGATTTGGAACAAGCACCCGATGCTCATAATTAACATAGGTGACCGGGTGAATCTAAAGGAAATTCATATCCCCAAGGGCGTCAAGGTAATCGAAATCCGGGACTTGAAGAAAAGGTATCACGAGGGCCTTTTGAGCAGCGACAAAACAGTGCGAGGCTGGGGGTCCGCCCGTTTGGCGAAGCTCGATGCTTATGACCAGGAGAACCTCGAGCGCGTCATCAAGCTGTTAAACGATGATGACGAATGGGTTCGTTTGAATGCGGCAGGCGTATTGACTTACTTCGGAAGGAAGGCCCGTGCTGCGATACCGGCCCTAAAAGAGTGCGCAAAGACCGCGAACGAGGGATTGAAGAAACGGATCGAGAAATCCATTAAAGAGATTGAGAATTCAGAGGACAAGGCCGACCTTGAGAGAGCACACAAAGAGCGGCTCCTGCAAATCCGCAATTTCGTCGAAGCCTTAAACGAGCAGAAGGATTAGCGGCAGAATACCGATCGACACGGTCGATCTGACTGAATCGTCAACCACGCAGGGGGCGTTGCCGGCCCTGACGGCAACGCAACACAATCAATGAGCGGCCGCTCGGTCCGGCAATCCACTGGCACAGATTATAAGGCGGCGAATTGCCCGGCGTTGCCCCGGGACAGCCGAGACTGAGAGCGAGCAACGTCCGAGCGCGTCCTTTTTTTGCCATCCCAACCGACATTTTTCTTTCAATCTGCCCGCGAGAAGTTAACTTGTAGCCGATGGCATTAAGGAGGCCGGAACATGAAGGAAAAGATCGAAGGTCGCATTCTGGAACTGGTGGACGGCGATATTACGGAAATGGAAACGGACGCCATCGTGAACGCCGCCAATGCGCAATTGGTGCTCGGTGGCGGCGTGGCGGGGGCGATAAGGAGAAAAGGAGGGCCGACGATCCAGGAGGAGTGCAACAGGATCGGAGGCACTTTTGTGGGGGGTGCGGTCATAACCGGCGCCGGGGACTTGAAAGCGAGACACGTGATTCACGCGGTGGGCCCCCGGATGGGCGAAGGCAACGAGGACGAAAAGCTGAGAAACGCCACTCTCAACTCGCTGAAACTGGCCGACCAACAGGGCTTGAAGAGTATCTCCCTTCCGGCGATCAGCTCGGGGATATTCGGCTTTCCAATCCAGAGGTGTGCGGAGATCATGTTGAAGACGTCCATAGACTATCTCAGGGGGCAAACCGGGCTCGAGAGAATCGTCTTCTGCCTGTTCGGCCGGGCAGATTACGAGGTTTTCGCAAGGAGGCTCAGGCAGGAAATTCCCGGATGAGCGGCCGGCGTTGATTCTGTGACTGCAAACGGCCGTCAAGAGGTCAAAGAGTCGGCGGCTGAGGCTTTATACGGTCGCACCAAAGCCGACTATGGGGTCCCGCAGCCCGGCCGGGGCCGATTAGCGGCGATCATGCAGGGGCGCCCCGTGCACCGGCACTGTGCAACCGGGCAAAATCAACCGTGGAAAAAACAGTCTCAGGTGTTGAATTTGCACGGGAAATCTGTTATTGTGATACTGGGTGGGTTCGGCAAGATGAACGGACCGGACTTTGGCCGAAGATTTGGGTTCGAGAAAGGTAATGTAGAGCTCTTTCAAAAGGCGCGGTAATGGAGACGAAGTTCAATGTTTTCGAGGTTTTCCAGATAGCCGAAAAGATCGAACACAATAACGCCAAGTTTTACCTGAAGGCGGCCGAGCTGTTCGATGACCCGGAACGCAGAGACATCTACTACAAGATGGCCAACTGGAGAGCCAAGCACGAAAAGGCGCTGGCCAACAGAAGGAAGAGTTTTTCCGAGAAGACAGGCCAGTTTGGCACATTCGATCCCGACAACTACGTTCTGTCCAACCCGCATGTGATGGCGAGCCTCGCGGCGCTTACTGCCAAGCCGGGCTCCGACAGGGCATTGACCGGTCGCGAAGGAAAAGAACAGATAATCAAACATGCGATAAGAAGGGCAAAAGAGACCATCGTCTTTTACCGCGGTTTGAAGGAATTCACAAGGGATCCGGCCAGCGAAGACACGATTGACCAGATTATAAGGGAAGAGGACCAGCATATCCGCATCCTTGCGCAATCCATTGAAGGGGGCGTGACAATCTGACGTACCGGCGGTTTCGCGACCGGTTCAGGGCAGATTGGCCGTGCGGCAAAAGCTTTGTCCTCTGTAGGCGGCTGTTTTGTGGACTCGGCGTTGTCCGTTTGGAGCATGCACCGGCAAGAGAGGCCGGATCTCAGGTCACGGGTGAAGACGTGGGTGCGTGCCATTTTGCATGGAAGCGGTTTGTGTAGAAAGTGTCTCAAGCAAGCCGAGCTAATTCGCCGATAGATTGAGGGGTGGGTTCTATGGTGCCAGAAAATAAACCGAGTTCAGGTCGAGAGCAGGATGAGGCCTCAATAAGACTTCTGAAGAAGCTGAAAGAGCAGTTGTGCTCGTCCAACGCATCGGCAAGACGGCAGGCGGCGTTTAACCTTTCCTGGATGCAGGAAGACGGCCTGGAGATATTGAAAGATGCATTGTTCAGCGACATGCCGTCACCGGCCAAGAACGCGGCGGCTTACGGCCTGAGGAAGATGCGAGGGAGAATGAAGAGGCAGGCCATAGAGGTTCTGAAACAAGGGCTCGAGGGTGGTGACGATTCCACCAAGGAGGTATGCAGAAACTCGTTGGTGCTTGTTGGAGAGCTGGCGCCGCGAGAGCCTGCAAGTCCCGCCAAGACAAAGGGCAAGCTGGCAATTAGAGAAGTCCGGGGCAAGAAGAAACGCAGGAAACCATCCGGGATATACTCTACACCCCAGCGCAAAGGCTCGGGGAACCGGCACGGCTCGTGACAATGAAATGCACGAGACCCGCCGCCCCGGCGAATATCCGAGACTTGGCGTCGTATCGAGCTTGCGACAATTCAATCAGTCGGGTTGCCAATCTACACCGGGGGTCAACTTTAGGTCGGCTAACGACATCGAATCAGCCGTGTGCGGTCGACCTGCAGATGGGGCAGACATGTCCTTAGGTCATCCAAAAAACGCAGGCCGTCCTTCCAGTAACCGGCGGTAGGCCTTATGTCCACACCAAAGCCGGCAAAATACCGGTTAAGGCTGCCCACAAGCAGCTCCCTGAGATACTTGCTTAACATCGACGCAAGCGAGACCGGCAGAAATCGCCGGTCGGCGCCAACGACGAAATGCAGCCGCATCACTCTTCGTCCCGCCCTTAGCTCGTAACTGCTGCCGGTGGGATTCTCTCGCAGTATCGTCAGCTCAGTATCGGGAAACATCACGCGCAGGACTTTCCTGTAGCGAACGCGCCCGCCCTGCCGGTCAGCCACAACGTGCAGCGTATCACTGTCGGCGGCGTCGAATGCCTCGTTTATGAGGCCGGCCGTCGCGGTAAAGAGAACGTTGGCCTTGTTCCTGACACCTTCAACCATCCTGTTGTAGCAGGCAACGTCAAGGCAGCGGCTTTTCAAATCCAGCAACTCGATTCCGTTCGAAGCCAAATCATCCGCGAGGACCTGTGAGGCGATTTTCTCATCCGCCTCATCGGCCGAAAGAGGAAAGCCGCAGGCGTCTGCGTACCAGGGATACTCGGCAAGTCTCTCAAGAAGGTCGGGAGACAGCATGGCCACCACCTCACCGAGCGTAGCCGGGTTTCTTTCGATGCATCTCAAAAAAGCAAGAACCGTACGCTGCAGATGCCCGATTCCAAGTGACTTGCTGTAGGCCTTTTTACTGTCGGTAACGAGCAGGCGGCCGGCAAGGTGCTTTCGCCGAGGTCCCACGCTTCTTTTGAGGATTTGCCAGAGATCGGCATTGAGGAGTTGACGGCTCAGCGAAAAAGTGGTCGAAGAGACAACCAGCGGACCCAGGATGGGCCCGAAGCCGGCTTCATCGATTCCCACCAAAAGTGGCATCCCTGCGACCCTCATCGTCCGTGTGACTACAACTGTTTTAGCTGCTGCAATACGGAATCCAAACGGCATTATACGAGCAACGACTTCAAAAGCAACTGTCGTGTTGATATGTGCTGCGGTTTTCGGCTCGCATGCGTGTTTGTAATGGCCCGTTATTGTGTGCCGGGGGTTGGGTTTGCGGGGCGCCAGCTTTCGGGGCGGTCCCACGTGGCCGGGTGAGCGTATGCGTCGCGGATAACCATCGACTGGCCGCCCCCGTCCGTGGTCGGATACCAAGCGTCGTTGTACTCGAACCGCAGTATAGCCGGATCCAGCGGAGCCGGAAGCCTCAGGACTATCTGCTCACCGCCGTTGCTCAGG
>CP070678.1:918264-925919 GCA_020352515.1 Phycisphaerales bacterium
AAGCGGCGCCCGGCACTCTCGGCTTTCTCTGCGATCCGAAGGCGCCGGCCTTGGCCGAGTTTCCCACGGAGTTCCACAGCAACTGGCAGTGGTGGCGCCTGGTGAAGAACTCGCGGCCGATCATTCTGGACGACACGCCGGCCGGCTATCGTCCCATCGTTCAGGCGATCGACAATTTCGAACGAAACCACAAGCTCGGCCTGATCTTTGAAAGCAGGGTCGGCAAGGGCGGGATGTTGGTCTGTGCCATCGACCTTCTCGGCCATCAGGACAAGCCCGAAGCTCGCCAATTACTATACAGCCTGTTGCGGTATCTTGATTCCGGGGCCTTTGCTCCCGAGGCGGAGCTGGATACCGGGCTGTTGAAGAAACTACTTCCGGGAAAGAGCCTATGAAACGACCGCTCAAACATTCAATCATGTTACTCCTGCTTGGTGCTGTTTCGGTTGCCACAGCGGCTGAGCAAGCCCGGTACGAAGGGCAGTCAGATTCATCCGGCCGCGTATCAAGAGCGATCCGGGTGGAACGGCTTCGCTGTGAATACCGGGATCAGCCGTTGGGCATTGATCATCCGGCGCCCCGGCTGAGCTGGATTCTTGAATCCTCCGTCCGAGGGCAAAAGCAAACCGCTTATCGTGTTCTGGTTGCTCGGAGTATTAAGGCCCTCCAGGAGGGTCGCGGCGATCTGTGGGACAGCGGCAAGGTGGAGTCGAGCCAAAGCCTGAATATTGTGTACGCCGGGGACTTGCTTGTTTCCAGCCAACGTTGTTTCTGGAAGGTCAGGGTCTGGGATAAAGAGGGCTTAAGCTCCGACTGGAGCGATCCTTCGTTCTGGGAAATGGGATTGCTAAAGCCCGGTGACTTGAAGGGCGATTGGATAAGCGATGGAAGGCCGTTGCCGGATAAGGACGCGGACTTTTACCGGGATGATCCGGCCCCGCTGTTCCGCAGGGAATTCAAGGTGTCCGGGCCGGTTCGAAGCGCGCGACTCTACATCAGCGCTTTGGGATACGTTCACGCGAGGTTGAACGGACGCGCGGTCGGCGATCATCACCTGGATCCGCTCTGGACCCTGCCGAACAAGCGCGTGTTCTACAGCGTCTACGATGTGGGCGGGAACCTTGAGCAGGGCGACAATTGCCTGGGTGTCACCCTTGGCAACGGCTGGTACAATCCTTTGCCCCTGCGCATGTGGGGACGTGTCAATTTGCGTCAGCGTCTGCCGGTGGGGCGCCCTCAATTTATCGCGCAGCTCGTTATCGAATACGCCGACGGTTCCCGGGAATCACTGGTCAGCGATTCGGCGTGGAAAGTTGCTCCCGGTCCGATCCTGCGAAACAGCATCTATCTCGGGGAGAAGGTCGACGCCCGCAGGGCCGTGCAGGGTTGGGACAAGCCGGGCCTGGACGATAGCACATGGGACTCTGCCCGGATTGCCCCCGCTCCCGAGGGCGACCTCCAGGCCCAACCGCTGGCGCCGATCAAGGTGACAGCTTACGTCAAACCCATCCGTATTACGGAACCTTCCGATGGTGTGTACATCGTGGATATGGGCCAGAATTTCGGCGGTTGGGCGCGTTTTACCTTCGACGCAGACGCGGGCACGGAGATCACGATGCGCTACGGCGAACTGCTGTACAAAGACGGTACGCTCAATCCGATGACCAGCGTGTGCGGTCAGATCAAGCGCAAGAAACCGGGGGCGGACGGATCTCCGGCGGTCGCCTGGCAGACCGACACCTACATCGCGCGGGGCGGCGGCCCCGAAACATACACGCCCCGCTTCACGTTCCACGCCTTCCGGTACGTTGAGATCACGGGCCTGCCGGCCCGCCCGTCCCTGGATAGCGTCGAGGGCCTTCGCATGAATTCCGCGGTGGAGCCGGCCGGATCGTTTTCATGTTCGAACGATCGGTTCAACCGTATCCAGAAGATGTGTCAATGGACGTTTCTCAGCAATTTGTTCGGGGTGCAGTCCGACTGTCCCCATCGGGAGCGCTTCGGCTACGGCGGCGATTTGGTCACCACCTCGGACGCCTTTATGCTCAACTATGACATGGCGAACTTCTACGCCAAAGCCGCTCGTGACTGGCACGACAGCGCCTTGCCGGACGGCATGCTCACCGACACCGCACCCTCGGTGGGTATTCAATACTGCGGCGTGGGATGGGCCATGGCGCATCCGCACCTCCTGGTGCAATTACACCGTTACTACGGGGACCGACGAATTATCGAGGAGCAATACGCCACCAGCAAACAGTGGCTGGAGCTGGTCCGCAGTCGAAACACCAATCATATCGTTCGGCAAGGGCTGCACGATCACGAAGCCCTGGAGAAGGAAAAGTCGGCGCCCATGGTCACCCCGCTCTACTGTGAGTCCGCACGAATGTTGTCCCGTTTGGCGCATAGTATGGGTAGAGAAGAAGAGGCGAATGAATACGACCGATTGGCCGAGAATATCCGGAAAGCGTATATCAAAGAGTTCCTTGCCCCCGGGACCGGTGTGGTGGCCTCGGGGATTCAGGGTGTGCAGGCATTTGCGCTGTTTCTGAACATGCTGCCGGCCGACGAACGGGCGGCGGCCCTGGCGCACCTCGTGGCGGACATTACCGATAAGCACAATGGCCATCTGACCACGGGCATCTTCGGCACGAAGTATATGCTGGACGTATTGAGCCGCGGCAGACACGCCGAAGTTGTCAACAGACTCGTCAATCTCAGGGATTTCCCTGGTTGGGGTCATATGCTGGAGCAGGGCGCCACCACGTTGTGGGAACACTGGAAATTCAGTGACAACACTTTCAGCCATAACCACCCGATGTTCGGATCCGTCAGCCAGTGGTTTTACAACTGGCCGGGCGGCATTGAACCGGCCGTCGATGCCGTCGGATTCGATAAGTTTATTTTTCAGCCGCAATTCCTTGAGGGCCTGGACTGGGTGCGCTGCACCTATCGATCCATCCGCGGCGCCATTACCTGCAACTGGGAACGCCGGGGCGGGCGTGTGTCCATGAATCTCCAGGTTCCGGTGAATACGTCGGCCACGCTTATTCTGCCGGCGGCGGGCGCGGTCACCGAAAGCGGCCGTCCCGCGGCCGACTCAGCAGGCGTGGACGAGGTCTCAGAACCGGATGGGCGCCCAAAATTCAGGTTGGGATCGGGACGCTATCATCTTGTATTTACGCCGTCGGATTTATAAAGAGGTTTTTTTAGCCGTTGCGGGCATGTGCCCGCAGAAGTGAATACCGGGACGAACGAAACAAATTCCGCGCGAGCCGAATAACGCACTGCCGGGCTTTGGCAAGGCATGCTCCGGTATGCGTTATCTCAAACGGATTTGCAGCACGTCCGCAAAGGTGCTGTTTATTAAGTTGTCTGGGAAATGTCGGAAAGGGCGACCTCGTATGAAGAACTCCGGAAGAACAACACTGATATTGCTGGCCGTTAGCACGGTCATCTGTGCGAGGGCGTTTTGCGGCGACAGCTCGACGGTTCTTTGGTATGACACAGAGGCTGGGAATTTCACACAATCCCTGCCTCTTGGCAACGGGCGGCTTGGCATGATGGTCTTCGGCGGCATCGAGCGAGACCGTATCGTATTGAACGAGGAATCCGTTTGGTCGGGCTCGCCGTCGGCCGACAATCGCAGCGACGCCTATAAGCGGCTGCCCGAGATACGTCGCCTGCTTCTCGATGGCAAAAACGACGAAGCCGAGCGGCTTGTGAATCAGACGTTTACATGCAAGAATAGCGGGTCGGGGCATGGTAGAGGCGCCAATGTGCCCTTTGGCTGCTACCAGGTTCTGGGCAATCTGTCGATTGAGCTTGAAGCCGGTTCGGACCCTGCGACGAACTACCGGCGTCAACTGGACCTTGGCACGGCCGTCGGCGAGATACGCTGCAAGCGCGGCGGCGCAACTTATCGTCGCGAGTATTTTACGAGCGCCCCGGATGAGGTCGGGGTGGTTCGACTTACCGCAGACAGGGCCGGCGCATTGACCTTTACGGTCGGATTGGATCGCCCGGAGCGTTTTGAGACAAAGGTCGCAGAAAACGATTTGCTGATGACCGGCCAACTGAAAGACGGACGCGGCGGCGGCGGGGTCAGGTATGCCGCACGCGTTCGTGTTACCACGACCGGCGGACGAGTCACCGCAGGTGAAAGCCGATTGGAGGTCCGGCAGGCGGATGCCGTCACCATACTCATTGCCGGCGAGACCGATTATCACGGCTCCGTCCCGCGCGATCGCCGAATCGATGATCCTGTGTCCAAGACCGCCGGGGTGATAGCCGCCGCATCGAGCAAGCCGTATAGCGCCTTGCTGGCCGAACACATCGCCGAACATCGAGGATTCTTCGACCGCGTCTCTCTTGAGCTTGCTGACGGCAGGGAAACCAGTCGGCAAAACGCTCTTCTGCCTACCGACAAGCGAGTCAGGGCCTATGATCAGACAGGCGAAGACCCCGAATTGGTTTGTCTGTATTTCAATTTCGGCCGATACTTGCTGATCGCCTCCTCCCGCCCCGGCACACTTGCCGCCAACCTGCAGGGAATTTGGGCGCAGGAAATACAGACCCCGTGGAACGGCGATTGGCACCTCGACATCAACGTTCAGATGAACTATTGGCCCGCCGAAGTCTGCAACCTCAACGACTGCCATATTCCGATGCTGAAGCTAATCGACTCACTCCAGCGGCCGGGCAGCGCAACTGCGAGAGCCTACTACAATGCCGACGGTTGGGTCGCACACGTCATTACGAACGCCTGGGGCTTCACCGCGCCCGGCGAACGCGCTAGTTGGGGCTCGACCGTCAGCGGCTCGGCCTGGCTGTGCGAGCATCTATGGGAGCACTACGAATTTACACGCAACAGAGAGTACCTTGAGTGGGCCTATCCCATCATGAAGGGTTCGGCGGAATTCTATCTCGATATGCTTATCGACCACAAGGGCTGGCTCGTGACCGCTCCGTCCAATTCGCCCGAAAACGCCTTCAAGATGAAAAGCGGAAAGACCGCTCATACCTGTCTGGGGCCTACCGTAGATATGCAAATTCTCCGCGAGCTTTTCCACAACTGCATCGAGGCGGGCAGGATTCTGGGCAAAGATGGAGAACTTCGCGAGAGGCTGACGGCCGCACGTGCCCGCCTGGCGCCCAATCAGGTCGGCCCCGACGGTCGCCTCCAGGAATGGCTCGAACCCTACGAGGAACCGGACCCCCACCACCGTCATATCTCACACATGTATGGCCTGTATCCGTATTACGAGCTGACGCCGGGGATAAGCCGTGAACTTGCTGCCGCGGCAGGCAAGTCCCTCGATAGGCGAGGCTTTAGCGGGGATGTCGGCTGGGCAAATGCCTGGAAGACAGCGCTCTACGCGCGCCTGCTGGATAGTGAGCGGGCCCACGCCTACCTCCGCAGACTGATCGGCAAGAATGCCTTTCCGAACCTGTTCAACGCGTGCTGGCCCGGCCGCACATTCCAGATCGACGGCAATTTCGGAGGCGCCGCAGGTATAGCCGAAATGCTACTGCAAAGCCACGGCGGCGAAATCAATATCCTGCCAGCCGTACCCAAGGCTTGGACCTCGGGTCACGTCAAGGGCCTCTGCGCCCGTGGAGATTTTGCGGTCGACATCTGTTGGGAGGACGGCCGATTGGACGAGGCAACCGTGCGAGCGGGAAAGAACGCGCTGCGTACAATCGACGTTGTCTACAACGGGGTCAGGAGAAAATTGAACCTTGTGCCGGGGCAGGCGGCGACGCTGTCACTAAAAGATTTTCGGTGATTCCGGATGATGCCTTTCGCCAAACTGACGTGGTTGGTCTGCATTGTCCGCGTGAATCAGTTGCCCCGGTCTGACTGTCCGGCCGAATACCTCGACCTCGTAATCCCATCGGGTCGGATGAAGGTGTGCGTGCCCGACGCACAGCCTGTGGGCTAACGGCACTACATCCCCGGCGGTTCGCGCATGCCACCGTCTTTGCTCATCAGGCGACAGCCGTCTTTGACGAGGGTTTCCTGCAGTTGCTTGATGTGTTTCTCATACACGGCGCGCGGTGTAGTCTTGTGCCTGGCGGCAATCGCGGCTGCGGTCCCTACCGCCTGACCCATCGCGCAACAGGGGCGCATAACGCGCGTGCCGCCCAAGGCGATGTGCGTTGCCGAATGGCACCTGCCCGCCATGAAAAGGTTCTCGATATTCTTTGAGTAGAGTGTTCGGTACGGGATACTCGTTCTGCGCCCCTGGTAAACGTGTATGCAGTCGTTACCCTTCACCCAGAACCCCTCCGGATGATGTACGTCCGGGCCCCAGTCGGTAAAGGCTACCGTGTCATCATGGACGATCCTTTCGTCGTAGTCCCTTTGGCTCAGGATGTAGTCGCCAACGAGTCTCCTGCTTTCGCGAACGCCGGCCACATAGTTCAGCCAAACCAGCTCCCGTTTTACGTTCTTGTCTTTCACAGCGGGATTGTGGTTCTTGGCATAGTCCCACAACCCGATAGATATGCGGAACAGCTCATCGCGTATCTGCTCGGCATCTTCGATAACGTTCTTCATTCCCCCGTATTCCACCCACCACGTATGGGAGACCGCGCCGTTGATATCGTTGCCCGGATTTCGGCCTTTGCCGCGGGACGGCCGGTCGAAGCTCCCGGGACGAACAATCATTTTGGTCCGCCGGTGAGAACCCAAAGGCTCAAAATCAGACGCTTTGGTCCATTGATACGCCCACTGCGGACACTCGAACGGGACCGCGTGTTTCCTGTTCGCAAAGACAGCCTTGTACAGATTGTTGCCCATGGTGCGGGTGCCGCCTCCGGCCGGAGCAAGGGACTCGTTGAACTCCGAGCGTGCTTCCTGGCCCATGCGATACTCAGCCCCCGCGTAGTAGCCCACCCAGCCGTGTCCGGTCGTATCTGCAAAGAGCGGGGCGGAAAACCGCATACGCCGTCCCGTGTGGACGTTGATCGCGACGACAGATCTGATTCGGGCATTGCCGATCATTTCCATACTTGTGGCGCGAGTATTGAGGAAAAGGCTGATGTTCTCTTCTGCGCGGACAACCTCTTCCATCTTCCTGGAGTCGGCGTAATTGCTCCAGCCCTGGGGCGGGAAAAGCTCTTCAGTTATGCCGGTAATGTTGCGGCGGTCCGGCGGACTGCCGATGTAACCCATTGGCGGAACCTCAATTTCCGAGGAGCTATTACCGCCGAGCACCGGTCGATCCTGGATTAGGGCTACTTTGATTCCGTTGCGCGCCGCCGCTATTGAAGCGCCCATGCCCGCTGGGCCACCTCCAACCACGACAAGATCATAAGTGCCTGTGTCCTCGATGCCCGAGCTTGAACATGCGTATTCCAGACGCTGCGCGGCCAATTCTTCTTTCTCGTTTGAGGGCCTGAAACCGCCGGTCGCAAGCACAATAGCGTCACATCGCCCCCACCAGCCGGTATTGTCATGCAAACGAAGTTCTGCGGCGCCTTTTTCCAGCTCGAAGTCTCCGCCGTTGATCCACCCCCATGCATCGTTGTCTGCTTTGCCGAAGGTGACCGATGAGGCCCTGCCGTCGACCAGCACCTGGAACTGCCCCGGTGAATGTGATGGAAACCAGTCACGGCAGCGGACCCAGAGAGTGAACGTCTCATCTGCA
>CP070678.1:926019-935058 GCA_020352515.1 Phycisphaerales bacterium
CATCGGTCAGGACCACGCCCTGGTTGCTGAACTCCGTCAGCGGGATGTTCCATTCGGTCCAACTGGTTGTCAGTATCGCATCCTGGTCCGGATGGTAAACCACGCCGGTTGTGCCGTTGCTGTTGGATATAGCCACGTACATCTTCTCCGGGTCGTTGCTAATTATCCCGATATCCTGGCTCTTCCACGACCCGCTGGGCGTGCCGGTCGGGAAGCTGACGTTGGAGAACACCGCCTCACACGTCACAAACGCGCTGTGGCTGGTCAGGCACAGACCTATGTACATAGGCGTGTTCATCGGAATGTTCAGCGGGTCCCCTATCCTCGTCCACGTGATTGCGTCATCCGAATACTCGGCGGTAACCTCGCCGGTCACGGCGCGCGTTATCCTGACCCATTGAGGGGCGCTGATACCGGTGACCTGGTTGTTGGTGCTGGCGCCGCCGGTGTCCATACGATACTGCCATGCAACACCCTGACTCGGAGTGACTATAACCATCGAGTGTACCGAGTTGGCGTCGAGCGTGTCGCGAATCATCACGCCCGCCTTCGCCCAGCCGTTCGTGTTCTGAACGCTCTCGACCCTGGCCTGGATCGACCCGGCGCCGGTGAGAGTCTGATACACAAAATGGAATTCATCGTGAGAACCCGCCTGCCGGGGATCGCTGACGTTCCAGATGTCCGTGCCGGCGCCTCTTACCGTAAAGGTGCCGGTGGCCATATTGTAGTCATAGCCGCCCTCAGAGGCCGGATAACCCCTGTACCAGAGCGAAAGCGCCTTGACGCCCTCCTCGGTCCAGTTCCTCGGATAAATCAGCCTCCTGGTGGCCTCGGAGTACTTAAGCGTGCCGAGATCATTGTTGAAGAAATACGGCATGGCCTGGTCGCCGCCATGCACAATGTTGGTTTCGGCGAAGGGATCCACTGCGTAGCCCACTATCGAGCCGGTGCCGTTACCCGGGTAGTAAGGTGGAGGCGACGGCGGAGGCGCACCGTAGCCGAAGCCGTCCAGCCACCACTCGAATATCCGGTCGGGCGCGTAGTCGTTGTAGTCCTCGAAATCATCTACTACGAGATAATCCGCCACCGCAAACCTCCAGAGACGTCCTTTGGTCGTGGTGCCGTCGTTGTTTTGCTCGTCAATGCGCCAGTAGTAGGTCGTTCCAAACGCAAGGGCCTGCGGCGGATTGTACGTCGTGAATGTCTGAGTGCCGCGGTATATTCCGGCTGTAGAGGTGTCGGCGTTTTCGACGGCATCCCTGTCGGCGCCGAAGTACACATGATGCTGCTGTGCAATCTCGCCGGCCGACCACGTCAGGGGTGTAGCGAATTTGATGTCCACGGTCGAGCCGTTCTCCGGGTATGGATTCCACGCGAGCCTCGGGTCACCCCTCATGGCCTGCTTTATCTCTTCCGGAGTGAGCGCCTTGTTGTATATCCGGGCATCATCGATCATACCGAGAAACTCGCGAGAAGTCTCCCATGTCCTGCCGATTAGAACGCCGGCGGCATCCGAGCCGCCCGGCAGCACGATCCCGCTGCCGCCACCCCCGGCGGGCTGCCCGTTAATGTAGTAGAGGTGCGAGCCGCCGGACACCATGGCCGCCACGTGGACCCACTCGTTAAGGGGGACCTGGGTGGAGCTTGTCGAGCCGACTCCCGCGGTGCTGAAATGAAGCAGGCCGCCGGACGTGGTATAGAGACTGTACGACCTTGGGCTATTTCCCTTTGCCAGGATGCCCTGCCAGCCGGCGCCGCCGGGCCCTGCGTGTCTTTGCGCGTTTATCCAGGCCATAACCGTCACCTCGTTGTCCACGGTCAAGATGGGACTGTGGGGGACCTGGACCCAGTCATCGACACCGTCGAAGTCCAGGGCTTCGCCGTCGTATCCCACGACCCACTCCGGGTCGCCGAAAAGAGTGCCGTGGTTGTCGCGGCCGGACCAGTCGATGACCGTATCACCCTGCCCTTCGTCCAGCTTCCACCACCCGACCAGATTCGGGTCGGCCAGGGGAATGACGGGTAAGGTCGTGAGACTCCATACGTCGCCTTTGTATGTATTTGCGGCGTCCCTCTCGTCGATGCGCCAGTAGTAGGTGGTTCCCTTGGCGAGCACGCCGGGCTCGAAAGTCGCTTCCATCTGGTTGCCCTTGAATATCCCGGCTGTCCCGACAGTTGCGTTGGCCACCGCCGTCGCATCGGTACCGAAATAGACGTCATGGCTGGTTGCGTCAAAGCCGGCGCTCCAGGCCAGATCCTTATTGGGATCGACGAACTGCGCCTTGTCGGCCGGGTCCGGGTTGTGGGCCTCCAACGGTGCCGTCGTAAACCACCAGGTGTCGCCGGTGATTATTGCGCCGCCCGATTCCTCCTCATCGATGCGCCAGTAATAAGTCGTTCCGGCGACACGGTCGATGGGGAAGTAATAGACGCTCGCCAACGGCGACCTCTGTTTGAAGTCGGCCGCACCCAGAACCGGGTTGGCGCCATAGTAGATGCGGTGCCAGGCGGCGGTATCTCCGGCTTTCCAGCTCAAGAGTCCGTAGTTTTCATACCTGCCCACGCTCTCTGCGCCGTCGGCGGGAGCGGGGTCATAGGCCTTGAGCTTCGGCGGGATCAATGCGGCAACCTCCGCGTCGGTCAGGGCCCTGTCGTAGATTCTGACGTCATCGACAGCCCCTGCATAGAAGCGGCCGGTCACCTGCGAGTTTCTTGCAATGTTGACCGCATAAGTGCTGGAGGCTATTGAGCCGACATAGGCGGTAGTCGCCTGCAGCGCGCCGTCGACGTAGACCTTGAGGTTGGCCCCGTCGTACGTCCCGGCGACGTGATGCCAGACGCCGTTGAACGAGCTGTCCAGAGAGGCACGAGCGGTGTACCATGTATCGTCGTAGATGAAGAACTCTATGCTGTTGGAAGTGTGGTGCTTTATTGCGTAGCTCGTGTCGCCCTTTCCAACGTAGGGGTTGTGCTGTCCGTTTGCGGCGTCCTCGGTCTTTACCCAGAGCGCAAGCGTAACCTGGCCGGTGATGTCGAAGGCCGCGGGGTTGCCGCAGTCAACGTACGAGCTGCTGCCGTTGAACCGCAGGCCGCCGCCATCATAGCCGGCCACCCACTGGGGATTGTTGACGAGGTTGCCGTTATTGCCGAGGCCGGATGAATCGGCCGCCGTGTTGCCCGAACCATCGTCGCACTTCCACCATCCGACAAGATTCGGATCGTCCTGAGCAGCGCCGGCCATGGCAAAGCCGAGAACGGCAACGAACGACGTAACAAGAAGTGATTTCGTGAGCATGATAGCCCTCCTTAATCAAGAAGCCAAAGTCAAAACGTGAGTTCGGCCACCAGCCGAAATCTCCCGATATTCGCAGCCGAACCGTCCGCCTTCGCCACGGCCCTGAACCGGCGCCGAGCCAGGACGGAAAGGGACGGACAATAGACCTCGAATTTGCCGCGCCGATGTGCTCTTCTCCCGTGCCGTCGGTCTTCCGAAAAACTCTTTGAGAAGTGCCCCGGCGGTGCGCGCCCCAAGCCCCCAACCTGACGCCCGATACGCCTGCTTAGATAGACTCTCCATCATACACCGTGTGCCTCCTCTACAGTGCTCTTTGACCAAACGGCCGCGAGAATCTCGAATCCCGCGCAACCGCGATCCAGGAGCTTACAACAAAATAGCATAGCAGAGCAGCCCCTCTATTTCAAGAAAAAAAGATGCGACTCCATCGGCCAACCCACCAAACGCCAACGATGCCGCTAAATAGCAACGCGCGCGATTTCCTGCCCATGACCTGTATGCCTCAGCGGCCTATCCAGCCGGTTTTGAGCTTATGCTTGCCCAGCGTCGGCGTCCGAAAACTTGCCGGGGGGGTAAACGGGATATCGCCGCCTTTGTCAGGACTCCCCCATATCGGCTTCCATCGGGTGGCAGTGCCGTCTCATATTGCCTGTGAGCGCTTGAGCTTCCTCACTCCTGAATCTCTTCCCTTATCCGGCCGAGCAGGTTGATGGCCTCTATGGGGGTGAGGTTGTTGATGTCGGTGGCGGCGAGCTTGTCGAGGACGGATTTGTGTTTCTTGACGAAGAGGCTGTCCTTTTCGGCGGGCTTGGTTTTGTGCCTGGACAGGTGTTCGCCGGCCGCCTCCTTTGCGAACGTTGATTCCAGCTCTTCGAGGATTTCGCTGCTGCGCCGCAGGATGGATTTGGGCACGCCTGCCAGCTTCGCGACGTGGATGCCGTAGCTCTTGTCGGTTCCCCCGGGCAGGATCTTGTGCAGGAAGACGACCTCGTCCATCCATTCACGCACGGCCACGTTGCAGTTCCTGACGTTCTTGAACAGCTCGGCCAGCTCGGTCAGCTCATGATAGTGCGTCGCAAAGAGCGTGCGGCATCTTATCTCGGTTGCGATGTGCTCGGTGATGGCCCAGGCCAGTGACAGCCCGTCGTATGTGCTCGTCCCGCGGCCGACCTCGTCCAGAATCACGAGTGATTTGGCCGTGGCGTTGTTCACGATGTTCGCGGTTTCGGTCATCTCAACCATGAAGGTCGATTGCCCCCGCACCAGCTCGTCCGAGGCCCCGACGCGCGTGAAAATCCTGTCAACCAGGCCCATTTCTGCGTCTTTTGCCGGGATAAAAGAGCCGCTCTGCGCCATCAGCACCAGCAGCGCCGCCTGGCGGATATAGGTGCTCTTGCCGCTCATGTTCGGCCCGGTGATAACCGCTATGTCACCGGCGCCGTCGCCCAGCTCGACGTCGTTGGGCACGAACTCGGCGCCGAGCGCCTCGGCCAGGACGGGGTGCTTGCCCTCGCGGATGACAAGCCGCCCGTCATCGCTCATCCTCGGGCGGATGTAGTTGCGGCGCTTTGCAACGTAGGCCAGCGAGCCCAAACAGTCGCAGCAGGCGAGTGTTTCGGCGAGCCCCTGCATGCGCCCGACGTAATTGGCCGACTCGCGGCGAAGGTCCTCGAAAAGCTTCTGCTCCAGGGCCAGCGCCTTTTCCTCTGCGCCGAGCACCTCGGTCTCGTAGTCCTTGAGCTTCTCGGTGATATAGCGCTCGGCGTTCTTGAGCGTCTGCTTCCTCACGTAGTCGGGCGGCACCTTGCCCGCGGCCGAGTGACCCACCTCGATGTAGAAGCCGAAAACCCTGTTGTAGCCGATCTTGAGATTGGCGATGCCGGTCCGCTGCGACTGCTCCTTCTGGTAGCCTCGCAGCCATTTCTGCCCGTCCGTGGAGATCGAACGGAGCCGGTCAAGCTCGGCGTTAAAACCCTTGCGAATCACGCCGCCGTCGCGCAGGTGCGTGGGGCAGTCGGGCTTGATGGCCGATTCGAGCAGCTCGGCCAGCTCGTCCATGCTGTCGCACTGCTCGGCCAGTTGCCTGAGCAAATCGCAATGGAACCCGCCGAGAATCCCTCGCAACTGCGGTATCTTCCGCAGAGTCCCCGCCAGAGCAAGCAGGTCTCGCGGGGTGGCGCGGAAGGTGCCGATGCGGGCGGCGATTCGCTCGGTGTCCGAGACGTTGGCCAGCAGCTTGCGGATGTCACTTAGCCCGGCGTCGGCGTCCTTTAATTCCGCCACGGCGTCGTGGCGGCGCTCGATGGCGGCAAGGTCGGCCAGCGGCATGCAGAGCCAGTTGCGAAACATCCGCCCGCCCATGCCGGTAAGCGTCTCGTCGAGGCACTCCAGCAGCGAGCCCTTCTGCGTCTCGGTGCGGATGGTTCGCAGCACCTCGAGGCTCCGCAGTGAGTTCGGGTCGATCTGCAAAAAGCCGGCCCGGCTGATCTTCCGCAGGCTGCGGATGTGCCCGAGCGTGGTCTTCTGGGTCTCGTTCAAGTACTCGATTATCGCGCCTGCCGGCGGGATGAGCGCGTCATCGCCGTCGCCTATGCCGAAGCCTTCCAGCGTGGCGGTCCCGAAGTCCTTCAGCAGCCGTTGCCTCGCCTGGTACGGGTCGAAGTACCATGAGGGCCGCTCGGTTATTATCGCGCTGGTCAACTGGGTGATTTCGCCCTTTAGCTTCTTGGTCTCGGCCTCGAACAGCTCGCCGCGCCTGTCGGCCAGCAGGCACTCGGCCGGCGAAAGACGCAGCAGCTCGTCGAGCAGCCTTCTTTCCGGGACCTGCCGCACGAAAAAATGCCCCGTCGAGATATCGACCCAGCTTATCGCGGCGTCGTGTTTGGCACCGAGGCTGATTGCGCAGAGGAAGTTGTCCTGCTTGGCCTCGAGCAGGACGTCGTCGGTGAGCGTGCCGGGGGTGACGATGCGGACGATGTCGCGCTTGACCACGCCCTTTGCGGTTTTCGGGTCCTCGACCTGCTCGCAGACGGCGACGCGGTAGCCGGCCTGCAGCATCTTTTTGAGGTAGCCTTCCACCGCGTGGTATGGGACGCCCGCCAGCGGGATGGGGTTGTCGGCCTTGCTGCGGCTGGTCAGCGTCAGCCCCAGCACCTTCGAGCAGACCTTTGCGTCCTCGTAAAACGTCTCGTAGAAATCACCCATCCTAAAGAACAATATGCAGTCCGGGTGCTGCTCTTTGAACTTCTTGAACTGCCGCATGGCAGGGCTCAGATTGTCGGCCTCCAAAGTCATACCCGCCGATTATACACCCGCCGGCGCTTTTAACAACCGCCTCCGTGCGCGAAAAACTCTCTCTTTCTGCTGTTTTGGAACGCCGCGCGCGCTTCCAACAGTTTCCCGAAGCCATTTTGGGCAACAACGGGCGCCTTGTCGCGCTCGCGCGTATCTCGCCACCACGACAGATTTTACCCCAAATCCAGGAATTGCCGTTTGACCACGAATTATCGAGTGCTATATTATACTTTTAGTCGATGCCAATCGTGGAGAATGAAGCGACATGGTTGACCCGGGAACAAGCAGTGCGACATCGGGCGACTTGTATACACCGAGCAGTTAGCGCCTACTTGGTGTCTCACCTCGACGGCGCGGGCATATGCAGATTGTTGGACGCATGAAGCGGATAGAGTTGCCGATTTCAAGAAGTTTTGCCACTCGACCCATTGACATCTGGGAGGCCCGCAAGAAACTCGCATCCGGGGAATGCACGAAAATTCCCCTCGGGTCAATTGACTTCTCCTGCTGTGGAAAGGAATTGGACCAAGCGAGAACGAACGGGGGCCTGATCATTTGGTCTGCGATTTGTCTTGAGCAGAAACTGGAAAGAGTGATCACCAGATACATGTTCCCAAATACTGAAGCTCCAAACGGCAGGGGGAGGAAGTTTTTCGAATCAAACATAGTCAAAGGGGATATTCTGTCATACGCAGCCAAGAAAAGGCTGGCAGTCAATCTTGTAAATGATGCGGGGCTACTTAAAGGTAAAGACAAGGATGAATTCTCGCGCGTACTTAAGAAGGTCATGGATTTTCGTAATGCTTTTGCACATGGTGGGATAGAGTATATCGTGGTACAGGCTGCGTCTTGAGTTATTCGCAAGGCGGATCTAAACGAGAGACGCTAAGTGATGATTACTGGACAAGCATTGAGCACTCCTTCAGAGTCGCACATGACCTAGCTGACCGGGTAATTCAGAAATTGTAATGTGCGCAAGCGATATAGAGCGCTCGCCTCTTTTGTGGGCCAGCCTGATCTTGTGTCGAAGGAACAAGAAGGTCTTGTACTGAGAAGAGCGAATTTCTGGTGGGCGTTTTATGTCCGGCGGGGCGGAAATGGTTGGCTATGGCGGCAGGGTCGGGGCGCCAAGCGGAGGTGGGTTTGGCGGTAGGCGCCGGGTTGTGTGCGGCGTATAATGTGAATCAATAGGGTACACGGACAGACCCAGAATCACGAGGGGGACAACAACCTTTCGGGCAAGGAAGTAAAGACGTGGGCGACAAAGGACACAAAGATAAAGGCAGACGAGAGCAGCGCAAGAAGGGTTTGCTTACTCCGAAGGAAAAACGAAGACTGAAGAGGGAGAAAAGGAATCACTAATCGTCCAGCGCCGTTCGACAGGCGTTGAGGAGCTGATTGAGGGTTCTTCGGACGTGGTCTTTGGAGGTGGTTTTGCCGATCTCCTCGAGAATATGGCGCTGGCGCGGCGTGAAGCATACGGGGGTTTTACGGTCGAAGCGGGCGGCGCCGGTCGTATCGAGGATTTCTTCACGGAGATTGTCGATGCCGGTCTGGAGCTTCGCGCTTATCCGGACCGGCGATCCGAGGCCGCGCGGCAGACCGCCGATATCGAATCGACCGGGCAGGTCGGATTTGTTCAGGATGGTTACAACTTCTTTTCGCGTGAGCTTTTCAAGCGGCAGGCAATTGAGCTGGTCGGCCGGCTGGCTGCCGTCCAGGACGAGCAGGACCAGGTCCGCCCTGCCAAGCATCTCGGCCGATTTCTGCTGTGCCGCCTTTTCGACCGTCTCGGCCGCAGCGGCGAGCTTCTCGTCCAGCCCGGCGGTGTCGATCAGTTCGAGCAGCAGCGGGCCCATCCTGCACTGCGCGCCCACCCAGTCGCGCGTCGTGCCCCCGATGTCGGTCACGATGGCCTTTTCGCGCCCGGCCAGGCAGTTCAGCAGTGTGCTCTTGCCGCTATTGGGCGGCCCCGCCAGCACGGCCGTGCACCCGAACATAATCAGCCCGGCAACCTTGCTGTCGGCCAGTATCCGCGCCGCGCCGCCCGTGATGTCACCCAGAGCCATGCTATCGATATCATCCAGCCACTTCGCCAGCGTCGCCGAAAGCCCCGAATCGATCTGGTTTGCGAGAATCTTCGCGCCCTCGAGGGTCTTTGCCCGCAGTTGTGAGAGCCTGGATTCGATTGCGATCGTGTTGAGGGATTTATCCGCCGAGAGCATCCTCGCCAGCAGTTCTTCGGCCCCGACCAGGATAACGCCGCTCTTATCGAGAAGCTCCATTATCATCTCGACGATCAGCGGGTTGCCGTGGCAGTTAATTGCAAACGTCAGCGGCGCCTCGCACCCGATTGTCACCTGGTCGATGATCCTCTCGCCGTCGGCGATTGTGCCTAACAGGATTTCGCCCGTTTCGAATCGGGCGCGCTTTTTCCCCGCCCGCACGAA
>CP070678.1:935158-938960 GCA_020352515.1 Phycisphaerales bacterium
ATCAGCACCAAGTCCTGTGCGGCGCCTAAGGGGCATACGGCCGCACAGAAGGTTCTGCCGAAAAACAGCGTAAAGACAAGCGGCAGCAGAAAGAATATGACGGCGACGACCGGAATGGCGTAGCCGGAGTCAAAAATCATCAGGGTCACGTTTTGAATCGCGCCTATAGGACAGATACAGCCCTTGCGCCAGAAGCCGAAATAAAGAAGTGAGAATACCGCCAGAACAAATATCGCCCGACGGCTCCGTCGCCTCAGGACCAGATATGAGGCAAGTGACAGGGTCGCCAGAAGCACGGCGGGATCGACGTATTCATAAATGCCGCTGCGCGGAGGCGGAACGGTTGTCTCGGGTTGTTCATATCCGCTCTCGAAATCCGGCGGCGGAAAACGCTCCAGCCCCCGCACAGCCGCACAAGGAATCAGCAGCAGGGCCGAAAATAATATGGTACGAGCCGGACGCGCCATCAGGTAAGGTCCGCCCCCTTGAGCAGATAGGGCTCCTCGGCGCCGACGCGCTTGAAGGCCCCTGAAGGGCAGGCCGCGGCGATAGCGCATTCGTTGCAATTCACGCAACGGTCGTGCAGCACCTGCAAAAAGAGCGAGCCGTTCCCGAATGCGTTGCAGCCCTTAACGCACTTGCCGCAACCGTTACACAGCGACTGGTCGATCGTATACTGGTAGTATGGGTCCTCCACATAGGTTCGTTTTATTGCCCCGGTCGGACAAAGCTCGTTTTCGGCGCCGGTGTCCAGGGCCTTCGGATCGGGCTGGAGGTATCCGCTGCAAAGGTCACAATATCCGCACATGGCGTATGCATGAACGCACTTGACGGCCGATTCGGCCAAGACGCAGTACGTCGCGCAGTTGCCGCACTGTATGCAGATATTCGGATCGATCTGCCAGGCCGTCTTCTTCCCGGCGTTTTTGGCGGCGGCCAGACCGGCAACGCCGCCCAGCCCCGCCGCGCAGGCGCCCCAAAGACTTTCTGCAAGGAACTTGCGTCTGGTCAGGTTGTCTTTATTCTCGGCCACCTGTTGTCCTTTCCAAAACTGCTCTCGCCGACAGGGCCTGAGGCAGGCCGCACCCTTCGAAGGCCGCGCAGCCCCGGCAGATGCCGGCGTTGAGGCATTTGCCCTGACGCACGAGCGAGCGCCTTTTGACAAAAGCGGCAACACCACCCGCGGCCAACGATACAAGGGTCGCACTGCGAACAACGCGCACGAGAAACTCCCTGCGGTCCCGCACTCGAGAGAGAAACATTCTCATTGGCCCGATCCTTTCCTGCTGAAGATTCTTACGACGCCTTTGACCGTGTCCAGAACAAGGACGCGTCCTCGGGCGTCAACGGCCACATCGAAGCCCGGGCTCTGGCACTCCTGCGGCGTATTGCATATCCTGAATTCCACCTGGCTGACCAACTGGGCCGGGGAGGCGACGACGCCTACGAAGCCGCCGTCGGAATCGTATTGCTTTACCCTGACCAGACCCTTCTCGCACGTTACGAAATGACCGTTGCCAAGCACTGCGAAATTCACCGGGTTACAGCAGCCGCAGAAACCCCTGATTCCGGTCGAATGCTCACCCCACCAGAACTCGAGGTCCCCGTCGAAAGTGTATGCCTCTATCCTGTGACGACCGGGGTTGACCACGCGGAGCAGCCCGTCCTTGGAGACGGCCACGTCACAGTAGGGGCTGGGGATCACCAGGCCGGGCACGTTCCTGGCCGGGTCTCTTTTGGCGATGTGATTCACCACTTTGCCCGCCCTGTCGTAACGGATGACCATACGGTTGCCGGCGTCCGCAACGAATACGTCGTCCCCGGCCACGGCGATGCTTGAGATGACGGCCTTGTGCCCAAGACTGTCCCAGACTGCGAGCTGGTGCTTGTCACGATCGTAAAGCTCAACATGATCCTTGAAGCCCACGTAGATTGTCCTGTCACCGGAGACCGCCAGGGACCTCGGCTCGGCGGCAAGCTCTACCAGGTCAAGGTAAGCACCATCGGCTTTGAATATTCGAACGGCCTTATCGCCGGCCACGTGGATCGATCCCTCGGAATCCACGGCGATGGCCCGTGCAGCCTCGAAGCCCGTGTTTAGCGGCCCGGCCGATTCCTCGTAAATAATCAGGCCCGGGTCAACCTTCGCCAATTCGTTGATGTCATAAAGGTATTCAGGCCCAAGGCCGCTGCCGCTGTCGCCGGTCGTATCCAGGCGCACCACCGCAATTACAGCTACGACAAGAGCGCAGCCGACAACCACACCTGCAATCACCCTGTTATTGGCCGTGCCTGAACGCATTACCATCTGTTTACCTTACGTGTCCTTACCGCCGGAACTTGCCGAAAGTTCATTATAGCAGGGCCGAATTTCACCATCAACCCGCCCTATTGGCGGGAAACATCGAGACATATCATTCGTTCGGAATCCCGCAGAATCAGCCTCCCCGAGACAATCGCCATCGGGCCCCAGGATTCCATCCCGTCGAGGACCTTGGCCCGGTCGAGCTGCACGTATCCCGATGAGGTCGCCTGAACGAGGGTGAGCACGCCGCGGTCGTCCATAATGTATATAAGCCCGTCGGCTATCACATACGGGCCGTGTCCGAATTTGTTGGCGCTTGTGCTGCTCCATACGATGTTGGCCTGGAGGTCAAGGCAGCTCAATTGCTTGTCCATCCCGACCCCGTAGATGTAACCGTCATAGAAGATCGGGGTCTGCTGCATGGACCCAAAAACTTCGGTCGGATGCAGAAACTCCTGCCGGACCGTTATTTCTCCTCCGAGCTTGCTCAGTTGCAGCATGGTGCAGCCTTTTTCATATTGGCCGTATCCGGCAGTAAGGAATATCCTGTCGGCACCGACCACGACCGGGCTTGGAACGTTGGTGCCTACTTTCCAGGCGTCGGTCTGCCAGAGCACGCTGCCGTCCTGTGCCGAAACCCCGATTACCCCGCCGCTGTCCTGCGAGCCGCCGCAATACACGTAGAACCTGGCGCCCTCGAACTCCATCGGGATAATGGACGAGTGCGTCATCACCCATCCGTCCGGATTGGGCGTTTGCCAGACGATTTTTCCGCTCTCGCAATCGACGGCCATCATCAGGACCTCCGGGCCGGCCGGAGCTATTATCGCCATGCCGTTCTCGATCAGCGGGCACTGTGCCGTGTACCACTGGGGAACCTTTGTTCCAAATTCCCTGACCAGGTTGAACATCCAGCGAAAGTCGCCGCTTTTCGAATCCAGGCAGGTGACATGGCATTTCGGCCCCATCGCCACCACATACCTGTCCGTCACCGCGGGAATCGTGCGGCTCATTCCGTGCGATCTCTTGAGCTTGACCGGATAGGAGTACCTCCAGATGTCCCTGCGGTCCTCGAGTGACATGCATCGCAGAACGTCGGCCTTGTTCTCTCTGTCATAGTCCATCACATACACTCTGCCCGCCAGAACCGCCGCGCCGGCGTATCCCTCTCCCACGTCGATCGACCACAGGACCCGCGGCCCTTGCTCGGGCCACTTTCTGGCCAGCGGCGTCTCTTCGGGACTGACCGCGTTGAAGTTCGGCCCCCGGAATCTGGGCCAGGCGCCGGGCAGCTCTGCGGGGGCCCCGGTGGACCTTGTCAGGACACCGCGTATCTTGATCGGTGCATTTGCGTCGGCCGAATCGCTCGGCGTGTTGTCGCCGCCGGGTAACCGCATCTCGATATCGACCGCCGCATCGGTGCCCAGCCAAATACATATCAGGACCACGCCCGCTACAGCCAGCCCGGCCGGTATGATCTTTCCAAATGCCGATATC
>CP070678.1:939060-945161 GCA_020352515.1 Phycisphaerales bacterium
ACGTCACCTGGAGCACTAAAAGGAGCACGCCCTCAATTCCGTCGCCACTGATCGTCGATGATCTATTGTTTATGGTCAGTGACCAAGGTTTCGCATCCTGTTTGGAGGCGAAGACCGGGCGCGAAGTTTGGAGAGGGCGACTCAGTGCCCGAGGCGACCACTGGCCATCCCCTTTGTATGCCGACAGCAAGATCTACTTCAGTGGCGAGAAAGGAATAGTGTCGGTCATAGCTGCGACACGAGATTTTCAATTGCTCGCCGAGAACAGGTTTGAGGCAAGCTTTATCGCATCGGCGGCGATCGCGGGCGATGCCATAATTCTGCGATCGCTCACACATCTCTACTGCGTTGCTGAGGATTACAAGAGCACCGAAGTGGCCTGCGATCGGGGAGCCGGAAGGGATTACCAAAGATGAGTAAGCAATTGGCCGTAATTCTAACGGCGTGTGTGCTGTTGGCCTTGGGTGAGCGCACCGCCGCGGCTGGCAGTCGGGTCGGCTCAGGGTCTCGTGGAGCAGCGCCGTATTCCGCAAAAGCGCTCGTTGAAGCGTCAGGTATCAAGGGGGGACTGGTCGTAGTGATGGGATGCGATGACCCGGCACTGTTGGCGGATCTTCGGGGGGCCGGTCCCTACCTGGTCCACGGCCTGGAAGGGGATCCAGGAAAGGTCGCTGCCGCGCGAAAACACCTCCGGCAAAAGAATCTCTACGGCCCCGTCACTGTCTCCCGGCTCCGGGGCGCGCAGCTTCCCTATGTGGACAGCCTCGTCAACATGATTGTTGTGACCGGGTATACGCAGATTCCGGTCGAGGAGATGAACAGAGTGCTGGCCCCCAGGGGTGTGGTCGCGGACATTGGCAAGTCGAAGGTTGAGATCATGCGGAAGGATTGGCCGGGGGAACTGGACGAGTGGAGCCACTACCTCTATGATGCCTCTAACAACGCGGTATCGAACGATACGCTGGTCGGTCCGCCGCAGGGTTTGCGCTGGACGTGCGGGCCGGAATATGCCAGGAGTCACGAGCACTTCGCAAGCATGAGCGCAATGGTCACGGCTGGGGGACGGATTTTCTACATCATCGACGAGGGACCTATCAGCTCAGTCTATCTGGCGCCCCAATGGAAGCTGGTGGCAAGGGATGCTTTTAGCGGAGTACTACTATGGAAGCGTTCCATAACGAACTGGGAATCCCACCTTCGAGGGTTTCGTAGCGGACCACCGGAGATCGGACGACGTATTGTGGCAGAGGGTGAGCGGGTATACGTCTGTCTCGGTTACGGAGAACCTGTTACGGTCTTGGACGCCTCGACCGGAGAGAAGATCACGACACTTGCCGAAACCAGCGGTACGCGCGAGCTGCTTGTGACAGGTGGTGTGCTTTATATTCTCGCTGACGACATGACGACGGCCCAACACAACGAACGGAAGAAGTGGATCAACCGGACTGCCCCGACACTGAAGATCTGGCATCGCTTTCCGCGCGAAGCGTTCGGCATGTACGGGACCCAGCGGATAGTCGCGGTAAAAACTGCGACCGGCGAGTTGCTCTGGAAGCAGCAATTCAAGGCGCCCGGCGAAATCGCACCCACTACCATGGCGGTCAACGATGGAAGAGTCTGCTTTCAGAGCGTCTCACACGTGGTCTGCCTGGACGCTGTCGAAGGAAGCGAGCTGTGGCGCGGTGAGCGTCCGGTCGCGACGAGCCGGTTCTCCTGGTCCACGCCCACGCTGGTCATCCACGACGGCGTTGTACTGACTGTCGACCGCACGGCCAAGGACAATGCCGACAATTCCCCGCCGGCCCGAGGCAGCAAATGGATCATGTCCAGCAGCGACGGACAGAAAAAGCAGGAGGCCGAGATTATCGCATTCTCTCTTGATGATGGCAAGGAGCTCTGGCGCGCGCCCTGCTCGGAGAATTACAATGTTCCGCTGGACATTTTCGTGATTAACGGCGTGGTGTGGGTTGGCAACCTGCGCCATGGTGACGATCCCGGCTTTACAAAGGGACGCGACCTGAAAACCGGCACGATCACTGCTACATTGCTCACCCAAAAGGCGTGGGGACACCATCGCTGTTACCGGAACAAGGCGACCGTTAAATGGCTGATGGTGGGCCGCGGTGGCGTCCAGTTCATCGATCCCAGGAACGGGACCTACAGAAATTACTCATGGGTTCGGGGAACGTGCCAGTACGGCATCATGCCGGCAAACGGCCTTATCTACGCACCGCAGCATTCCTGCGCATGCAATCCCGAGAGCCTACTGATCGGATTCAATGCCCTTTCTCCCCGGCCCAGCGGGGGAAACGACCATATGCCGCTCGAGAAGGGGCCTGCTTATGGTGAGATTTCTAATCTCAAATCCAGTTCCTCCACGACCGGATGGCCGACATACCGCCGAGACGTCCGCCGAAGCGGCTACCAGGCCCTGCCGGCGCCGGACAAGCCGGGCGTCGCGTGGACAAGAAAGCTCACCCCACCGATCACTGCGCCGGTCGCGGCGGACGGCATGGTTGTTGTCGCCGAGACGGACCGCCACACACTCCATGCCCTGTCTTCTGTGGATGGCGAGCCGGCCTGGACGTTCATCGCCGACGGCCGGATCGATTCACCGCCTACCCTGTCGGGAGGCCGGTGCCTGTTCGGGACGCGAAACGGGTTCGTCTACTGCCTGCGGGCTTCCGACGGGGCGCTGGTCTGGCGCTTCCGCGCCGCACCCCAGGACCGGCGTCTCTTCGCATACGAGCAGCTCGAATCGGCATGGCCGGTACACGGGTCGGTACTGGTCGACGACAAGCTTTCGGGCCGTGTGGCCGCCGTATACTTCGCGGCCGGCAGATCTTCCTTCATCGACAGAGGGATCCACCTGTATGCACTGGAACTGAAGACCGGCAAAGTGCTCCACAAAACAAACGTGAGCATGACCAGAGGTGATGGCAAAATCAGGCAGAGGGTGCTGCCGGACATTCTCTCGCTCCAGGATGACACGGTCTGGATGCGCTGCTTGGGGGTTGACAAGAACCTTGTCCCGGTCAAAGCCAGGCCCCACCTCTTTGCCCCACGCGGATTCCTGGATGACACGTGGTGGCACCGGACCTACTGGATCTACGGCACAGAGATAGGAGGCGGTTACACGTACTGGCCACTGGTTGGCAACCGGTCGCCTGCAGGGCGGCTCCTGGCCTTTGACGGCGGGAAGCTCATCTACGGATACGGGCGAATGGCATACCGCGCCGGTGACGGACACGTCCGCCCGGACATGGCAAAGAGCTACAAGCTTTTCGCGGAGGTCCTGAACCCCGCGCCCGCGGCCACAAGAGGTGAGCAGAGCAAACGCCAGATCAAGTGGACCGCGCAACTACCCTTCGTGGCCAGGTCGATCGTGCTGACCCGTGACGCCCTGCTGGTCGCGGGCGGCAAGTCCCCCACCGAAAGCGCCGAGAGCCATGGCCCGGGCACTTTCTGGATCGCTTCCCGCAAAGACGGCTCAAAGAAGGTCACATGCGCGCTTCCCGCATCGCCCGTGCTGGACGGCATGGCCCTGACGGAAGAGGGTGTCTTTGTCTCCACAATAGACGGGTCCGTAGTTAATATCCGTGAACGGTTTTGAAAAAAACGGAAGATGAAGCTGAAAAGTACCTTGGCTTCCTCACTCAATTCGCCGGCTGCCAAGTCTATCACAAGTCTCTCTATTCTTTCACGCTCCATAATCCTGATACTCAATCTGTTTCTTGATCGCTCTTAGGCCTCGATGCAAACGCGACCGCGCGGTGCCAATCACCTTCGTTCATCGCGATGCTAATAAGTGATACATCCGGTGGTCTGCTCTTCTTCCCAACGTTGTTTATTCCGCCGCCTCCCCATCCTGCCGAGTTGTCCCTGAACGTGCAGTTTTTCAACGTGGGGCTGCTTTCCCAGTTTTTCATCGCGCCGCCGCCCCGGCCGGGCCAACTACCGGCCAATTGCAGCAGCAGATTGACGAGCTCACTGCACATGTAAATCGCCTCCGCACCCTCATCGAAGAGCCCAACGACAAAAGCTATTTCGCCGGTCTCGCATCTGTCTCCCAGTTCAGGGATTGCATTAAGGCTGACGGAGATAGGGACTGTAAACAAAAAGAGTTAATCTTGATAGATGTGCTTGAAGGACAGCCGATAAAACTTGAGATCAATGCAGGTCAACCCTGGCCAACTGAATTATACATCATAAAGGTACCCTCCGAAAACCCACTCTCCAGCCGCGACTACAGGGTAAACGTCGTAGCTGATAATTATACGGACACGTTTTCCTTCAATGTCTCACCAGACCACCCCTTTTATGCAAGCAATTATGATTCCAACTATCCCGGAACTATGTTGTCTATCAAATGCGAGCTTGTAACCGACTGGCGAATCAAAATCATAACGGTTGCTGATTATGTCAGGCAAATCCGGACCGAATCTGGTGGAGCCATCACAGATGCTCATATCGAACCGTACACCGAATCCGCCACTGAGACAAACCTCAAAGTGAGCGTAACCAATATTGGCGATTATACAGCGAACTTTATAGTCACCGCAGCGGGCTTCGGCCCATCCATTGAGCCGGTCATCCCTGGATATGTTACTGTGCCGTCGTTTTGGGAGACGGGTTATTCAGCTACCCTGATCCTTCCCATTCGCACCGTCGATACCTTTGCCGGCCAGGGCCCATGCCTCGTAACAGTGAGTTCAGACTTCGGCAAAATATACTCCACCACTACGGCCGATTTCCCCGCCCCATTGCCCGACCCGCCGCCACCGGTTTCTCCGATACCATAGACCACAGATCGGTCCGTAAGATTGTACGGCGAAGCCCATTTCCATGCTTTTCCGTCATCCGACTGGAATATCCCTCCGTCGGCCGCGTAGCCATACCAGTGCGTTTTTCCATCCTTCTTGGTTGTCAGGACGTCCATGTGGTCCAGGCTCTTTGGGTGTTCCAGGTCGTATTCCTTACCGAGGTACTTCCAGTGCCTCAGGTCCTTTGATTCCCAGAAGCGCAGACACTTGGGCCCGTCCGTCAGCGAACCGTGGTTCAGAACAAAGGTACCATGGGCGGTTCTCGAAACCCGCAGTCCGTGAATCACAAACGGTGTGTCCTTGATAACCGCACCGACGTCCTGCCAGTGAACACCGTCCGTGGACACGGCACTCCAGACATTACGCCACTGGTCTTGCGGTCCGGAAAGGTCGCCGACTCTCTCCGAATACATGGTGAAGAGATAGTATTTGCCGTCATGCCACAACACAGCGTTGTCTTTCAGCGTGCCCCTGGGCGCCCGATAAACGAAGCCGCTTGCACTATATCGGCCAGAAGCGCGCAACATCACAAGGCGAATAGGAAGACACTTCTTCGCAAGCCAGGCATAACCTCCTCCTTCACGTCGTTGCCATCGTGACTGGTTCGCCAGTTCCACGGCGTTGGGCCGGTCCGATTCACTCGCTCGATCATCATGGAAGATTCCGAGGAGCCTTGTCCAAGACGTTTGGCTCGCCCGGCTTCAGCCAATCGGACGGCAGTGTCAGAGTCTCGGCGCCGGCTGCAAAGGAACGACCGTCAAAATTGCGAAAACCACCTGGCCCGGGATTTGCCATATAACATTTTATGTCTTAGCTCAGCAACGCCGCTGGGCCTTCTTTTTCAATAGAATATCAAATCTGTCCGACTAATTCAAGCTCCCTACTCCCCGTTAATCCCTGCATGCAGTAGGCAGGGATCCAGATGTCTTCTTTAAATAAATTATCATTTATCAATAATCATTAATCATTTATATGGCAGGGATCCAGACGTCTCTTAAACCAAATTCGTAATTCGTAATAAATAATTCGTAATCTAAATTCAAATTTCCCTTGACCCTCGTCAAGTTCTATGCTATTCTCTTTCCATAAAGGCTTGATTGACAACTGCGGATTTCGCTTAAAAACGACATCTGGATCCCTGCCTACTGCATGCAGGGATTCGGGCATAGAAGATTAGGAGAGAATATAAGGGATAAGGGACAAGGGGCAAGTGAGAAGTGAAAATGTATAAAGGCAGGATAAAATCAGTGAAGATTTGTGGTATATGCACATGTGCCA
>CP070678.1:945261-952133 GCA_020352515.1 Phycisphaerales bacterium
CGATTTCGTCGATCTCCGTTTGACGGTGATGGCTGAAGACGGCTCGCCCGTCGAATTCAATCCCCCGCCCATCGTTGAGAGACCCACACCCGGCAGCTCTTTCCTGACGGGCATAGTGAGCTATATGGACCAGACGGCTGTGGGCCTGGATCCCTTCGAGCAGCCCTTGACCGCGGGCGCCGGCGGCGCTTCGGGCGCAAACGCCGCTGAGATTTACCTTACGACACACTTGAGAATCCTCGGGATTACCGCCTCCGGCGACCCCGTTTACTGGCTCGGCCCGCTAAAACCCACGCGAAGAAGAGACATCGCCTGGGTTCTTGACTGCGGATACGAGCTGCCCGTCATCGAGCTTGACTACTATCCATTGAGCCTCTCCACCACAAGCATCCCGGGCGACAATAAACCGGTCACAAATGGCGCCGGCAGCGTGGACTTCCTGTTCACCGTTGACGCCGACGCCCTGTATCCGATTGTTGCCCGCAGTCTTGAAGGCGCTTGCTCGTCCGTCTTCATTCCCGAGCCGGCAACGCTTGTGCTGCTGGGCCTCGGCGGGGTGCAATTGCTCAGAAAGAGAGAGCCGTGAATGCGGCCGATGGCAACAGAGAGTTTTTTGGCGGCCGCATGTGAGCAGGTTCCGCACTGAAAGGTGCGGCCCGGCAGGTATTTGAAAACCTTTAGAAGAGGAGGTTACAGAAAATGAACCGATTGACTATTCTGGCATCCCTGATAGCGCTTGCAGTCGGCGCCCTGCCGGCCCCCGGTGCCCTGGTCGTGGACGACTTCGAATCTTATACGGACTTCACACCCAACAGGGTCTTCGAGATGTGGAAGGACGGTTTTGGCTACGGCCCGAAGCCGCCAGGCCCGCCCCCATACTACGCGGGTAATGGCACCGGTTCGCGGGTAGGATATATGAACTCCCCCTATGCCGAACAGACGACAGTGCATGGCGGCATGCAATCCGCGCCCTACCACTATGATAACGCCCAGCTTGACAGGCTCACGTACTCCGAGGCCGGCATGACGTTTGACCCTTCCGCAGACTGGGCCGCCACCGGCCTGCCCATATTGTCGCTCTGGTTCCACGGGCTGGCCGATAACGACCCTGAGCCCATGTATGTCGCGCTGAAGAACTACCCCGGCAGCGTGATGGGAATCGTCTACTACGACGGTCCGGAACAGAATCTGGCCGTCGAGTCCTGGCAGCGATGGACGATTTCTCTGCAGCAATTCGCCGCCCAGGGCGTGAGTCTCTCGGCCGTGGACGAAATCGCCATTGGCATCGGCACGTACCGCAACTTCACCGAACCCGGCGGCAAGGGACTCGTCTTCTTCGACGATATAGTCCTCGTACCGGAGCCGGCCACGCTCTTTCTGCTGGCCCTTGGCGGCGTGGCATTGGTTGGAAAGAGAGAGCCGTGAACGCGGCCGATAGCAACAGAGAGTTTTTTGGCGGCCGCATGTGAGCAGGTTCCGCACTGAAAGCTGCGGCCCGGAAGGTATTTGAAAACCTTTAGAAGAGGAGGTTACAGAAAATGAACCGATTGACCATTCTGGCATCCCTGATCGGACTTGCCGCGGGCGCCCTGCCGGCCCCCGCTGCCCTGGTCGTGGACGATTTCGAGTCTTATACCGACTTCACACCCAGCAGGATCTTCGAGATATGGAAAGATGGTTTCGGATACGGGGCGCCTCCACCCTCGCCCGGACCTTACTACGGTGGCAACGGCACCGGCAGCACTACAGGACATCCGTACGACCCTTTTGCCGAACAGACGGTAGTCCACGGCGGCAGCCAGTCCATGCCCTACTATTATGATAACGCCCAGTTCAACAGTCTCAAGTACTCGGAAGCCTGTATGACGTTCGACCCTTCCGCAAACTGGGCTGCCACCGGCCTGCCCATATTGTCGCTCTGGTTCCACGGGCTGGCCGATAACGACCCTGAGCCGATGTATGTCGCGCTGAAGAACTACCCCGGCAGCGTGGTGGGAATCGTCTACTACGACGGTCCGGAACAGGATCTGGCCGTCGAGTCCTGGCAGCGATGGACGATTTCTCTGCAGCAATTTGCCGCCCAGGGCGTGAGTCTCTCGGCCGTGGACGAAATCGCCATTGGCATCGGCACGTACCGCAGCACCGAGCCCGGCGGCAAAGGACTCGTCTTCTTCGACGACATATCCCTTGTCCCCGAGCCGGCCACACTGCTGTTGCTTGGTCTCGGGGTTCTGGCCCTGCGGCGCAGGAAACGCTGACAGCCAGCGAGAGAATAGCTTGCGGCCCTTCGGGCTGCCCTGACCCGGCGGCCGGACGCTTGCCCGGCGTGATTAACCCACCCGAGGCAGCCCAAATTCCCCGCGCCCGCTTTTTATGCCCGGAAATCCGGAACTTTTCCTTGCCTTGACCGCCGCTTCTCTGGTATAAATAATTGCAGTGAGGTCAGTGGGTTTTGGGCTGTCTGTACTGACGGACCTCGTCGGTTTCTCGATTCAGGAGGAGTCGTGTATGATAGAAAGACCCGCAACGCGAGTCTTGGAGCCGCCCGGCCGGATTGTGCCTTTGAATTCACCGGGGCCAAATGTGCTCGTAAAGGAAGGAGGTGGACCCAACACTTGAAGAACGCTAATCTCAATGCACACTTCTGTCGGCGCCGACAGACTCTTGGAATTCTAAATTCGATAAGGAGGAAGATTATGTCTGAAAAACTCAAATGTGCCCTCGTCTTCTGGGCGCTGCTCGGGCTGGTGCTTGCCGCGCCGGGCCCGGCCGCACACGCCAACTGGTCGGACACGTTCAATAACAACAGCTTCGACCTGCCCACCTGGCAGTTCTACTGCTATCCCGACATAACCAAAACATTTACACAAACCATTAAAGACGGCCCCGACGACAACGACTACCTCTCATTCGATGAGACAAGCACCGTTGCCATCGGCGGCTCGGCCTTCGGCACCGCCTTCGGCGCCAATGAAAACTTCACCGATGTCCGCGTGGGCGCAATCGTCAACGTCACCGGCGACGCCTCCTATCGCCACCACGGGCTCGCCGCAAGGGTCTCGTACCTCATCGACGATGGAACAATCAGCGGCTATCCGGGCATTATCGCAAGTTGCTACGTCATGCACATCAACTGGGAGGTGGGGCCGGCCAACCTCATGATAGATATCGAGAAGGTTGTCAATCTCCAGAACATGATGGATGAGGATTTCGACACACCCGCGTCCGGTCTCATCCACGACAGAAGCTACTATGCCGAGCTGGACGTCATAGGCACAGACCCGACCTACGTCACCGGAAGCCTCTACGAGTACAAGGGCGGCCCGGTCGTTGCCAGGACTCCCATCATGATCGACACCGGCGGCCGCGACTGGTGGGAGGATGAAGGCGTTCGCGACGCTCCGTTCTTGAACGGGGTCAGCGGAATCTTTGCCCAGAATGAGCAAGAGGACCCCGTCGGATACCACACCACCTTCGACGACGTCTTTAGCGTCTCGGACGGTCCCGCCGCCGTCACTCCCTCCCCGGCCGATGGCGCCAAAACCGTCCGAACCGTCGGAACCGTGCTTTCCTGGAAAGAGGCCGCCTTCGCCACTTCACGCCAACTCTGGTTCGGCAAAGCGGGAGCCATGGAGCAGGTCACCCCCTCTCCGGCCGGTTCGACCTACAGCCTGCCGGATCTCGAATACGGCGCCACCTACCAGTGGCGCATCGACCAGGTCGGCCCCTCCGGCCCCGTCGCCGGTCGGCTCTGGACATTCACCACGGCCGAGTGTCTGACCGTGGACGACATAGAAGACTACGTCGACCCCGAGCCCGACACGGTCTGGAACACTTGGATCGACGGCTGGGAAGACGCCAACAACGGCTCGTTTACCGGCTATCCCGACCCCAACTTCCCCGCCGGCGAGCACTGGGTCGAGGCGGAGATAGTCCACGGCGGCGCTCAATCTATGCCTGTGTTCTACGATAACACCGGCACTGTCAACTACTCCGAGGTCGTCGCGCAGACCTCCAAGCTCCCCATAGGTTCGGATTGGACCCAGGGCGGCGGCAAGGCGCTCGGCCTGTATTTCTACGGCGACCGGGACAACACCGAGGCGACCATGTACGTCAGGCTCGAAGATGGCGCCGCAAAGACCCACACCGTCACGCATCCGGCGGCCTACGCCGTGCAGTCCGAGGCGTGGTGGCAGTGGAATATCGACCTGCAGGAATTCGTTGATGCCGGCCTCGATTTGAGCAATGTCACGAAGGTATGCATCGGCCTCGGCGACACAACGAATACGGTCACCTGCGACGGCAAGGGCATGGTCCTGTTCGACGATATCGGCCTCTGTCCGGCAAGGTGCTTCAACAAGGCGGGCCTTGACCTCCGCGGTGATGTCAATGCCGACTGCAAGGTCAATTTCGGCGACTTCGCCGTGATGGCCGACGGCTGGCTAAATGATGGCCTGTCCGTGCTGCCCTGAACAACCGCCATAAGCAGATGAGCCGATATTCAACCGGCTCTCTGGAATTGAAACGGGGCCCGGAGAATCATCCCGGGCCCCGATGCTTTCTCCACCGACCGCTACCCGCCCCAAACAGGCGCTATCTGGAATTTCGCGCCGGCCGCATCTGAGGCCCCAAAAATCCCTGCTAAAGCCGTCCTGCACTCGGTCCGAAAAAAGCCACTGAGCCGTATATTTCGCACAAAGGCTGACTGAGGCGTCGGTGACGACGATTTGCCGATAATATAAGGGATTTTTTACTTGCAACGGCGTCACCCAATATGTTATAAGTTAGTTAGTGATGGTTTGGATTAGCCTTTCGGGCTACAGGTCGCGTTTTTTTGTTGTGTCGATAGGGTATCACGGAGTGAGGCAGGCTATCGAGGCATACAATTCAACACATCAAATCGTTTTTGGTTCCGATAACGCTCTCGGACACCGGTAGAAGACTGCAAGCAGTCAAAGGCGCGTCTGTGGCGTTCAATCCCGTGCGTGCCTGTTAGAATACAAGCAAGGTTCTTTAAGGAGAACAATGATGTTACGAACGCGCACTGCAATAATGATCGCGCTGGCGATGTTGTTCGCCACGGCGTCCGTTCGGGCGGCCACGATTATATGGGTCTCCGACAACAAGGACCCCCAGGGCGGCGTGCCCAGGGATCAGGAGTGGGTAGACCTGTTGACCAGCCAAGGGTACACCGTCGACCTGAGCTTCCGCAACGCCGAGGGCAGGAGCCTCGACGCCGCCGAGATAGCCGCCCTCAATGCCGCGGACCTGATAATCGTCAGCCGCGACACCAACAGCGGCGACTACGACGACGGGACCGAGCCCTCCGACTGGAACGGCATAACCACCCCGATCATACTGCAGGTGGCCCACATCGCCCGAAGCAGCCGATGGCGGTGGCTCGACACCGGCAGCACAAACGATTCGCTTCAGGCTATGCTCGTGGTCGAGCCGGCACATCCAATATTCCAGGGCGTGACCATTCCCGCTGACAACCAGTTGACCGTACTGACCGAGGCCAGCAGCTTCTGCAGCATTACGGACCCGGGCAATGGGACGCTGATCGCTCGCCGGGCGGACAACAACCAGGTCTGGATTGTCTTCTGGGGCAGGGAAACCGAGTTCTACGAGGGCTCCGGTCAGTTTGCCGGCGGTGCGCGTTTGTTCTTTGCCAGCGGAACCAACAGCGGCGCTGACGGCCGATACAACCTCACCGACGACGGCCAGACCATCTTCCTCAACGCCGTTGAGTACATGCTGAGCGGTGATTTTAAGATTCGCACGGCACGCAACCCTCTGCCCGAAAATGGCACGCAAGGCGTCGGCAGGTACGACAACTTCGGCCTGTTGAGCTGGACCGCCGGAGATGACGCCGCCTGGCATAATATCTACTTCGGGACCAACCCGAACCCGGGCCCGGCAGAGTTCAAAATGAGGGTTCCCCTCATGAACACGTTCTATTTCCCCGCGTGGGAGGCCGGCACCACCTACTACTGGCGGATTGACGAGGAAGAAGTTGACGGCACAACGCACGCCGGCGAGGTTTGGTGGTTCTCCACTGCGCCGCTCAAAGCGCACAGCCCCATTCCCGCCGACGGCGCAAACTTCGTCGACCCGAATACCGACCTCTCATGGCAGGCGGGCTTTGACGCGACAACCCATGATGTCTACTTCGGCACGGACGCAACCGCCGTGGAAAACGCCACAAAGGCCTCCGGCGAGTACAAGGGCTTGCAGGCGGCCACAACTCTTGACGTAGGCACGCTGGCGCTGGAGACTTCGTACTATTGGCGCATCGATGAGATTGAGTCGGCCGGCACGCGAAAGGGTGACCTCTGGAGCTTCACCACCGGCACCGCCAAGCAGGGCAGCATCCTCCGCGAGATATGGAGGGATATCACCCCCACCGGCACTGGTATCAACCTGCTGAAGAACTGGTGGAAGTACCCCAGTCAGCCGGACGACAGCAATCTGCTCACGGCGTTCGACTCGCCCCAATTGGCTCCGGCAACCGACCAGTATGGCGGCCGGATTCACGGCTGGCTGCATGTGCCCGCACCGGGCGACTATACCTTCTGGCTCTCCAGCGACGATAACGGTGAACTGTGGCTTAGCAGCGACGAGGACCCCGGAAGCGCGGTCCTGATCGCCAACGTCCCCGGCTACAGCAGCCGGAACCAGTGGACCAAGTATCCCGAGCAGAAATCGGCCGCAATAACACTCGAATCCGGAAGATACTACATCATGGCCATCTGGAAAGAGGGCGGCGGCGGCGACCACTGCGAGGTCTCCTGGCAGGGGCCCGCAAGTCCCACCCAGCAGATCATCCCCGGCGCTTATCTCTCGCCATACGAGGCGCTGTGGGCGCGGTC
>CP070678.1:952233-956265 GCA_020352515.1 Phycisphaerales bacterium
AATGTGACGTCGTACGAGCACGGCAGCGGCAGGATTGTGGAATTAGGACGTATGCTGGGCGGCTTGGCCGGGCAAGGCTGTCGCTAGGTGGAAGGCGACCTGGCACCAGCCTTGTGGCGGCCCTCGGTATGACAGGGGGGGAGACGATTGTTTGGAGGGCGGGGGTGGCGGGCCCGGAGGGCCCGAAGGGAAAAGGTAGAAGCGAGAAGGTAAAAAGGGGCTCTCGCGGGGGATGGGGGAGGCTTTTGGATGTGCGGGGGCAGTACGGTGGATAAGGGGATTAGGCTGTGTCTGAAAGTGCAGTGCCTGGCTTCGAGCGGCTTGTTCGACCTCCGGCGGCGTGAAGTCTCCATCGACGTATCTGTGGGGATACGCGTGCTTGGCCGTCCTTGCCAGCGGCCGAACCGCTCGCTCTCGGGCCGACGGCAGCGTTTTGAAGACAGAGCCTTGGGGAGAAGTGAGAGGGTAGAGAAGGCGGGGTTGCGCTGCGGGCGGCAATGCGAATCAACAATCGTTTGAGTATGCGCAGGTTTCTCGGCAGGTGCGTGCGACGCATACGGGCTGTCTGATGGCAGTGGGCGAGCGGCCGGTCCAGAAGTTCGCCTCGCTTGCGCAAAAGAGCGTTGCCTCGCTCGCCGCGAACCCGACGGCGATTACCGTACACGGCTCGCCAACCCTATCTCTGGTATCAACCGTTAGGCCAGTGCTTGAGGGAGTGCAGGGTTGTGCAATGCTCTGATAGGCACGGGACCGGAAAAAGGTGGCAGATCGGAATCGTCTTATAGCCCTCAAGGTCAGGGCTTCTCATACGTCCACGGGCGTAGCTGGGCACCGGGTGAATTCATTTTGACCCGTTATTGCGACTGCCAGCACAGTATATGCGCGAATCATTTTATAACAGGATTCGTACTTCAGGTGCTGTTTCAGCCTTCCTCTACGACTTTCATGCCCATCAACCTTGCGAGGTGGTGTACGCTATCCATGTGGTCGCCGTAGAGAACCACGCGGTGCAGCAAGGTCATGGCGTCCTCGGTCTCAAGCACACTGCTCCAATTGGCGGCCATTTTGGCCGCGTCTCGGACTTCGGTGACAATCTGAGTGCGACAACCGTGGACCGACCTGGCCGGCACTTCGATAATCTTACCCTTCGAGACGAGTATCGTATCCAGGTTGACCAACTTGGTGCGTGTGATTGTCTCGCCAAGGCGGTATTTGACCTCTGGCACACAGCCACTACCGCCGACCTCGGAGTGTCCGCGCAGGAGGTATGGAGCTTCGGCGCCATCTGGTCCATCCATTTTCAGCGGCGCCGTGCAATGAGCGGTCCACAAAGCGTTGCGGGAGGTATCGAAAGTAGCGTTGCCCTGGAATCCGGGGCGATCGATCATATATTGGAAGAGGATCATGGTCAATAACGAGTCCATGTCACCCTCGCATGCAGCGGGAATACCGTTGTCTCGGAGACGAGCAAATCCCAGGCAGGGAAATCCTTTTGACAACCATCCCATACAGGTGCCCACGGCTAATCCCTGCGCCCGTTGCTGCTCCATTAAGCGCTGGAGCGCGACGCTGACGCGGCAGGCCTTGCTGATGTCTTCTTCGTTCGGTTCGACTATTTCCTTCGCATTCTTTGTCCAGGTCTCTATCTCGGCTTGAACGGCCTTTTGATCCGCGGCGGAAATCATCTCGTCGAAAGCCTTCTCTTCCACGGCCACGACATCGGCGCCCAAGCGTTTCTTGACCTGGTCCGGAGATTGTGCAGGCGTCGTTCCTCGAGCCGGAGGGAACAGGAGAATCCGAGTCTGCTTCATCATAGGAATCACCCTTAGCAGACGCAGGGCTCTTTCAAGCTCGTCGTAGTTCCTGCTGGCCAGAAGGGTGACAGGATGTCCTGTTCTGTGCCATCGTGGAGCATACATCCAGTCGTGACCGCTGGCCGGCAGCGAGAAAAACACCATGGGATGCGACCCGTCAAGAATGGGCTTCACTACCCTTGTTAAGGCAAAGTTGCGTACGTTGATTGCAAGGACGGGCGCCTCCGGTCCGGCCTTTTGCAACAGGGCCGCCGTTTGCCGGGCATCGTTTGACTTGCCCACTATTAGCTCGACGTTTCCCAGCTCTTTTTCCGCCTTGGCGAGCCTGCTTTTCACGGCCTCTATTTGCCCGGCATCGGCTCCCCAATCGCGGTCATGGGGTGCGGGAGTGCCGGTGAATACGACGCAGATTTGCGACTTTCCCCTGGGTTGGGAGGGCGGTGATTGCGAGGCCCAGGCGTGCGCCCAAGTTGCGCCGGCGAGCATCAAGCCACCGGCGACCCCCGTGCCCAAGAATTCACGTCGCGTGCATTGTTCACACATTCCAATAACCTCCAAACGATAAAAACAAAGTGAAATTAACTACCATATACACGAATAACTATAGCAGCAAGTAGATAACGATTCAAGAGAAAACAAAGCTGAGTCATCCCCGGTTTCGACAGTTGTGGAATTGAAATGGTCGGCTCTTTGACGATGGAAGTTGGGTATTGGCTTTCGTTCTTCGAAGAAGCACCGGCCCGGCCTGTGGTGCTCAAAGAACCTCTGTGTGAATGGAGGCTGTTCACCATAGGCAAGCTCATGCGGCATTACCCTATGCCCAAGGTCACGTGCCTCGCAAAGGGCCTAAGAGACGATGTGCTACCACAAAACCGGGGATGACTCAGGCCGGAGGCTACTTGACAAGCAGGCAAGCTTCATATTGGCGAGACGTCGGGTGCGATCCCGCAGGCTCGAAGACGTGCGGGAGGGTAAAACAGGCGGCCGGGGGGAGGGCAAGGCCGGAGAATGGAGCAGTTGAGGAGCGGAGCAGTTGAAGTGGCAAGGCCGCGGCCAAATAAGAGGCGATTTGGCGGCGGCTTTGTCGCGGGCGTGGGTATGGGAGGAGGGGGTGTTAGTTTGGGGTATTGTTTTTGAGGTTGAGGGTGATTTCGGCGTTGAATATTGAGGCGGGGTCGCCTCTTTCGGCGAGAGTTTTTGCGAGGGTTGCGATGGAGCGTGTTAGGGGGCCGGTGTAGAGATTTCGGCCGCGGGAGGTGACGGTGACATTTTCGTCGAGGTTCAACATTCGGTCGTTGGCGCGGATGATGAGGCGGCTGATTCGGTCGGCCTGGACGTCGAAGGTTTGGGCGTTCAGGGTTGCGCGGACCTCGACGCCGGCTTGTTGGTCCTGCGGTTCGACGGCGAGCCAGTAGAAGCGGGGGTGGGTGACGTTGTCCTGCCTCCAGAGGATGCGGTCGGGGAGGGGGTTGCGGGTGTGTGCGGCCATCCAGGGCAGGGCGGCGGCGTCCCGGCCGCCGAGGCCGTGGCCTCTATCCTCGTAGATTTTGGTCCAGTGGACGTATCCGCCGGGGTCGTCTTTTTGGAGGGCGTCGAGCTTTTCTCCCCACTGGCGTGCTACCTTGTTTCGGTTGTATGCGGCGTCTTTGCCGCCGGCGTGGATGGTGAAGGGGAGGTTTCGCAGGCCGAGGGGCGAGGCCTCGTTGGGGTGGCCGGCCATCATTGCGGCGGCGGCAAACCGGTCGGCCATTCGCGGGGCCAACTGATAGACTCCGTCGCCTCCGGCGGAGTATCCGAGCAGGTACACGCGGTCGGGATCGACGTTCTCGAAGACGATGAGGTTTTCGATGAGGCGGTCGAACATGGGGTCGATGTGTTGTTGATGCCACATGTTCCAGGTGTTTGTGGGGGCGCGGGGGACGAGATAGACGCCCTCGTCGATGCGGTAGAGGCGTTTCTGGTTCTGCCACTGGCGGTCGTTGACGCGTGCGGGGGCTCCGCCGCCGCCGTGCAGTGTGTTGTTTAGGATTCGGCCGGTTTTGGGTTTGTCGCCGGAGACGGTGTAATAGAAGGGCATCTGCAGGTCTCCAGCGGTGAGCAGGCGTTCTTTCATTTCTTCGGCGCGGGTTTGCTTGATTCGCCGGACGTGGTCGTTCCAGAGGAGTCTTTCGGCCTGTTGGGCGTGCTCGCGGGTGAGTGCGACGGAGGCGAATTCCCG
>CP070678.1:956365-974235 GCA_020352515.1 Phycisphaerales bacterium
CCAAGCATGGTCCGTTCGTCGGCGAAGAACCACAAGTTTGTGGCTGTGGTGACGGAGCCCGCCCAGTACGAGAGGGTCATAAAGGAGATGGAAGAGAACGGCGGGGCGGTTAGCGAGCCACTCCGCAGCGACCTTGCGAGGGTGGCTTTCGGGCTGACCGCCGCGTACGATGCTGCGATAGCGAAGTACCTTAATGAGAGGTCGGGGGTAGATTTTCCGGAGCGGGTGTCGATTTCGGCCTGCAGGGCCGCGGCGCTTCGCTATGGTGAAAATCCCCACCAGTCGGCCGCGTTCTACAAGCTGCCGGCGAGTCGGGAGACGTCGGTCAGCGCCGGCAAAATGCTGGAAGGGGGCACGGCGATCAGCTTCAACAACCTGATGGACGCAAATGCGGCTTTCGAGCTGGTCAAGGAGTTCCAAGAGCCGGCCGCGGTGGTGGTCAAGCATCTTAATCCGTGCGGGTGTGCCGTGGACCAGGATATCTGCACGGCGTACCAGAAGGCGTACGAGGGTGACGTCGTCAGCGCGTTCGGGGGGATCGTCGCACTGAACAGGAAGGTGGATGTCGAACTAGCGAGAATGATTATGGAGTCGTACAGCCTGTTCGGCAAGGCCCTTGGCGCCGGAGGCTTTTTCGCAGAGGTGATTCTGGCGCCTGCCTTTGACGAGGATGCTGTGGAGATAATACGGACGCTGAAGAGCTGGGGCGACAGGGTCCGGCTGATTGAAACCGGTCCGATTAACAATGTCCAGCGGAATGTCCGCGAGTTTGACGTGCGCTGTGTTGTCGGCGGGCTGCTTCTGCAGAAACGGGATCTGGTTGGCTGGGAGCCGGACGCGTTGACCTACCCGACGAAGGCCGGGCCTTCGGCCGAGAATCTTGAGGACCTGCGGGTCGCGTGGCTTGTCTGCAAGCACGCCAAGAGCAACACAATCGTCCTGGTCAAGAACCAAAAGGTGCTCGGGGTCGGTGCCGGACAGATGAACCGGGTGGAGTCGGGCCTGATTGCGATCAGGCATGCCGGCGACCAGGCGGATGGCAGCGTGATGGCGTCAGATGCATTTTTCCCGTTCCCGGACAATGTGGAGAACGCCGCTAAGGCGGGGGTCGCGGCGATAGTCCAGCCGGGCGGCTCCAAGAAAGACAACGACGTTATAGCAGCCGCCGACGCGCACGGGATTGCGATGGTGTTCACCGGCAAGCGGCACTTCAAGCATTAGGCCAAGTACCGGCACGGGGCGGCAAGGTGTCATAACGCAGGCGGACCGGCGAGATGAGGGGGTGGTGGTGCAGACGTCTCTATGAGCAAGAAAGCAAAGAAAGCAAAACGGGCCATCGCGCTTATCGCCGTGAACGTCGCCGGGATTATCATTCTGCTTTATGCTTGCGAGATTTTTCTGCTTCTGACCGCGCCCAAGCTGAAGCTTCCCATCGATGGTTTTTCGCAGGGCAAGCTTTACACATGGGGACATGAGGTCGTAAACAACAGGTACGGATTTCGCGAGCGGGAGTTTGCGGTCCCGAAGCCCGAGGCGTGTTTCCGGGTGATGGTGTTGGGTGACTCTTTCACGTGGGGGGCGGGCCTGCCGGTTGAGCAGCGCTATACGAACGTGCTGGAGAGCCTATTAGGGCAGGCGTATCCGGGCAGACAGATTGAGGTGCTGAATTTCGGCACGCCGGGCGGACCCACCGTCGGGGAAAGGGACATACTGCGGGCCATGAAGGACGCGGTGGGGCCGGACGTTGTGGTCGTCGGGTTCTGCCTCAACGACACCCAGCCCAAGAGCCAGCATTACAGCGTCGAGAGGGAGGCGTTCGAGAGGAAGTACGGCGGGCCGCTGAGGGGCACGGTGTCGGTCATGAACGCGGTCGGCCTCTCGCAGATGGGCAAGGTCGTTTACAAGGCGGTTTACAGGTTTGCCGAGGTCAGAGGGGTAATTCCGCGGTGGCAGGCGGCGCTGCAAAGAACCTATGAGAGGGATTCACGGCAGTGGCGCCGGTTCGTTGGGGCCTTGAAAGACATAAAGACGATGTGCGACCAAGCCGGGATCTCGCCGCCGATATTTGCCGTTCTGAACCAGGGTACGCACACGGATCGGCCCACCGATTACGGCAACCCCGACGATGAATTGAAGCTCTATCTGAAATGGTATCACCAGGCCGAGGCCGCGGCCCGGGAGGCGGGATTTGCCACCTGCAATCACGAGAAGGAGATTGCCGCGGCTCTTTCGAACGAGCCTCTGGCGGTCAATGTGGTTGACGTGCATCCGTCGGCCGGGCTCAATCGCGTATATGCGAGCAAGCTCTTCGAGCTGGTGAGCCTGCGGCTGGAGAAACAGCGCCCGCCGGGGCACTGAGCCGGCGACGGGCGCTTGTTTTGACGCGTGTCTTACCGGCGCTTACGGGTTGGCTCCGAGAACGGCCACCGTTGGCGGGTTAAGACCGGCGGCCAGTGTTCTTAGCTCGTTTGCCCGACGCTCGGCGATATCGAAGGTCCGTTTTGCCAGACGTATCCTGGCCAGTTCGGGGTCGAAGGCGGCGGTTGCCGAGAGCTGTGCGTTCACCTGTTCGAGCTGGCGATTGAGAACCTGTGCCTCGGCCGTCTTCTCGGCGAGGTCTATTGCCAACGTGGTCAACTCGTTGTTTAGCGAGGCAAGCCGGCTTCCGCCTGCGTCGCGGGCAAGCTCCTGCCGTCGTTTAGCAAGTTCTATCCTGGCCCGGGCGATTTCCATCCTTGCCTTATCAAGAACGGCGGGGGAAACATGACCGTCCCGGACCAGCTCTTCGGTGATAGCGAGTCCCCTGGTACTGAGCTCGAGCATTTTCTCCAGTTCAGCGGTAACAGGGTCGTCTGCGAGTTCTTCGGCTTGTTTGCCCATCTCGGCAATCTGTTGTTCGATTGCAGTCCGGCGCGACTGAAGGCGGGCAAGCTCCATTTCGGCCGCTGCGAGGTTGCGGAGCAGCTCGTGTCTTTGCGAGGCGAGGAACTCGGCCGGAATATCTGCGGCGGCGTCGACCCATGCGCCTATTGGTGCGCGAAATTGCATTTCGCCCAACAGCTTTTCGATTTTATCATGGACTTTGCGGCTCTGGCGTATGACGAGCTGATTTCCCGCGTGGAGCTGGATTGTTCCCTCGCCGCCTTCACTTTGATCGAACCAGGTTTCCGGCTCGACGGTCTCCTGGAGGAGCCGGACGAGGTCGGCTGCTGTTGCGGTATGGGCAAGGCCGGCGATCTCATATATGCGCGTTTCCAACACGGGCTGAACAGTTTCGCCCGTTCCTATTGTGATCACCCCATTTCTCACGGCGTAGCGGAGTCCTACGCCTGTGCTTGGCGAGACGGATTTGAGCAGAAGCTCAAGTGCGGCACGGAGGCTTACCTGGGGCAGCCCTCCCATATCGATGGTAGTTGTCGGTTCGATGTCGGCGTTTTCGTGTATATCACGCCAGATTACGACCACTTTCAAGGGCGGATCGACCGAGTCCCTGAGAACCTGTATGGCTTCCTGGAAAGGCATCTCTTGCGTCAATTCTGAAAGGTCAACGATTTGGTCCAGTTGCTCATGAAGAGCCTGGTCGGCCGGGTCCTTTCTTGTCTCGGATACGACGCGAACTTTGGCGGCTTGCCCGGACATGGCCGACAGTCGTGATAGGGCATCTTCGAGCCTGGACTCAGCGAAATCCAGTCGATTTCTGAGTTCGGAGGCGTTGTTCTCATAACCTTCATCCAGGGCCTTGCGGAGGTTCTCAACAAGGGCTTCCACAACCTCTTCGGCAGCCGGCTTGACGCTCTTGCCTCCGACCGGCTCATCCGGCAGGTTGACCGAGAGCTGGAAAAGAAACGTGCGCTCTGAGAGCTGGTCGGCCGCCGATGGGGCCATTGCCGGGGCGCTTGCAGATGGCCAGGTGCGGCCGGGTCTGATTGAGTAAGTATTGCCGAACGGGTCGCGGCCACCGGCCAGGCCGCCTCCGTAGAAGCCATCCAGGCTGCGGTATTCGCCATAAGCATCAACCGGCTTCTTTAAACGCCTTGTGGAGCGTATGGAAGTAGCTCGCGGGGTGCTTGGAGTCGTGGGCCGCACCCGGGGAGCTGTCGGGCTCGGCGTCGAATGGCCGGCATCGGGTTTGGGTGTGGTCGGTGTCTTTGCCGGGCCCGTGGCTCCAGGCTGCATCATCATCTCGTACTCGTATTCGTCGAAAGGCGCTTTGGAACTGCTGCTGTCACGCATGTTTTGGGGCGGAGTGGTGAGAATGGACCGTTTGGAGACGCCTGGGACGGTCGCCGTGGGGGGAAGACCCATACCACCGGGCATGTCTGTAGAGTCATAGGTGCCCAGCTCGGCGGTCTCAATGGCATCGTACGGCAGCTCGGATGGTGAGATGTTCAATACTTGGCGGATGGCCTTTCCGGCGACGGCGGAGCTGCGCAGAAGTGAGTCGATGGTCTCGATATTGAGAGGCAGGATGGCCGGGTGGGCGGTCACCTTGACCAGGCAGCTTGCCGAGCGTGTGTTCGAGGTCTCGGCCTTTTCCATGCCGGTGGCGGGCTGCAGGGCAACCAGTGCAAGCAGCAGAAGCGCCGACAGCTTGGTCATGAGTTTTGCGGTTTCCATAACGTGTCTCCTTCAAAGCTTGTTTTTTGGGGCTTTGCCTTCTGGATTTCGTCAAGCCGCTGGCGCGCCACCCGCGCCCACCGGTTGTTGGGAAACAGCTCGATGAGGCGGTTGTAGGCGTCGACGGCCGATTCTGTCTGGTTAAGCTCGCGGTAGAGTCGGTCGGCCTGATACAGCAGGATGAACGCGGTCTTGTCGACCTGTTTTTGAATTTCCTCGACGGGGTCGGGAATACTCGCCAGCTCGGCTTCGAGCCGGTCGAGCCGCCTCTGCTCTCGCTCATCCGCGAGGACTTCACGGATAAGGTTCAACGTGGCGTCGGTGCTGGCCTGCAGTTGTTTTATCCGGTCTTCGATTGCCGCAATTCTGTCCTGCTCGACGTCCGCCTTCGGTTTTCCGGGCATCAGGCTGAAGATGCACGCGGCAATCACAACGGCGGCGACGGTCGGCATTGCGACCAACGCCACTCGCCGCCGGCCGGCGCGCCGCCTGAGGTCGGACAGACTAACCGATACCGCCACGGGAGCGTCGGCCGAGCAGTCGGCTTCTTTGAGCAGCTTCTCGAGTTTGTCATCGTTCATGAATCAGTCCTCGGTCAATTCCGCCAGGTCCTGCTTGAGCATGCCCCTGGCCCGGCTCAGACGGACCTGCAAGGTGTTTCGGGATATGCCAAGAATCCGGCTTATCTGGTCCGTCGGCAATTCCTGCAGGTACTTGAGCACAACCACATGGCGGTATTTTCCGGGCAGGTCCTTTACCACCTGTCGGATGCGGCGAAAAGTGTCACTGTCGCCGGCCTTTTCGTCGGCGGACCGGGCAAAAGTAAAAGCGGCTTTGCCGGAGGCAGTCGAGAAGAATCTGATCCGGAGAATGCGTCGGTACCGCCAGGTGCGGCACTTGTTTAAGGTTATGGTAAAGAGCCACGTTCTAAGGCTGCACTCGCCGCGGAATTTCTTGAGGCCCAGCAGGGCCGCGAGAAAGACCTCCTGGGTAACGTCTTCGACATCGCCGGGCCAGCCGAGCAGACGGTTTGCGAGCACCGCGACGTCGGCCGAGTGCCGCCGGATGATTGTCTCGAAAGCAGCCTCGTCACCGCGGTTGAAGCGTTCAACCAGGAGCCGGTCGTCAACAATCTCAGCCATGACCAACATATTAGACCCGGCACGGCCCAGAACATTACAAAAAAACTCGGTCAAGTCCTGTAACATTCTGCAACTATGCGCAATACCTCTTGTGGTTTAGCAGAAGCATTTTGCATCCGGAGGCCGTGGTATGTTGCGTAGAAAGTGTCACATTCATTCCGCTGTCTTGGCCCTACTTGTCATGGTAACGCCGGTCTACGGCATCATGAGCCGGTGGACTCCCTTAAAATTGGCCGCATACCAGGGCGATTCGGCAGAGGTACGGGAGCTGTTGGAAGCCGGCGTCCCGGCCGGTGGCGAGCTTGAGCACGGCCTTACCCCCCTGCACTGGGCCGCGACAAGGGGCTATAGGGACGTTGTCCAAATTCTGATCGCCCACGGGGCAGACGTAAACGCCGATCGAACGGACGCCCACTGCGACGTTGTCGGGACGCCACTGCACTGTGCTGCGTTCATGGGCCATATTGAAGTTGCCCGAGTGCTTATAGCCAATGGGGCCCGGGTGGGCTACACAAGTATGGTCGGCTATGATATGGTAGGCGGCACGGCGCTGCATCAGGCCGCCCGCGGCGGGCGTGCGGAGATTGTCAGGCTGCTGATTGGCGCCGGGGCGGATCCCAATGCAAAGGGGTATAAGGACAAGACCGCCCTTCACTATGCAAGCAGCAGCGAGACGGCCCGAGTGCTTCTTCAAAATGGCGCCGACGTCACAGCCCGCGACGCGGACGGACGGAGCCCTCTGTATTACGCCGTGCGCAGTGTGAGGCCCGGCGTGGCCAAGGAGCTGGTGGCAGGCGGCGCCGAGCCGACGTTGCACAGCGCCGCCATGACGGCGGACGCGGCGACAATGGAGTTACTCATCGGCCGGGGCGCGAACGTGAATTGCAGGGACATGCTCGGCAGGACTGCCCTGTTTCTGGCCGCGGACAGGAGAACAGCAAAGATGCTGTTGCACAATCGCGCGCAGGTTGATTTGACTGACGGGCACGGACGCACGGCTTTGCATAAGGCCGCCAGACACGGCAGAAGGGAGGTCGCTGAGCTGCTGCTAAAGGAGGGCGCGCCAATGAGAGTGAAGGATCGGTGGGGCTCTACGCCCATGAGCGAGGGTGTGCGGTTTGGGCACGTGGAGATCGTGGGGCTGTTCATAAGGCATGGGGGGGATGTGAAATCGACGGGGTGTGAGCTTGTCTTCGGTGGGGCGGCTTTTGGGCGAAGGAAGACCGTCGAGCTGCTTTTGCGTCACGGGGCGGCGTTCGATGCCAAAAGCAGCAACGGGTACACTCCGCTGCATATAGCCGTTTTCTGCAGACATAAAGACGTGGTCGGCCTGCTGATTGAAAAGGGTGCGGACATCAATACGGCGACCGAATCTGGCTTCACGCCATTGCACACGGCGGTCGAGAGGGGTCGGGGGGACATAGCCGCGGCGCTGATTTCGGCCGGAGCGAACCTCGACGCCGTGGATAATAGGGGGCGTACGGCTTTGCGGCTTGCTGAGAAGCTGGGGCGGGCCGAGATTGCCCGAATGCTGCGGTCTTACGGCTCACCCGGCCAGGTCTCGCCGCAAAAATGACAAGCCCCCGGCAGAACCAGGGGCTTGATATTTCTCTCGTCTGGTTGTGGTCGGGATTTACACACGCCCATCGACCGCGAATGCTACTTCCTGCCTTTCGGCGGCAGGCCCGCGGCCTTGCGAAGCCTGCCGACCATATCCGTCTTCTCCCAAGTGAAGTCGGGCAGGCTTCTCCCGAAGTGCCCGCCGTAGGAGGTCTGGGCGAAGATCGGACGCGCCAGGTTCAGGTGTCGTATCATGGCCTTCGGTGTAAGCGGGAAGATCTGGCGTATGATGTTGCTGATCTTCTGCTCGCTGATTCTCGCGGTTCCCTCGGTGTCGACGAGAACGGAGATGGGCTCGGCGACGCCGATGGCGTAGGAGAGTTGTATTTCGCAGGCGTCGGCAAGGTCGGCCGCCACGACGTTTTTGGCGATGTACCGGGCCATGTAGCTGGCGGTTCTGTCAACCTTTGTGGGGTCTTTGCCGCTGAATGCGCCGCCGCCGTGGCTGCCCCTGCCGCCGTAAGTGTCGACAATGATCTTTCTTCCCGTCAGGCCGCAGTCACCTTTGGGACCGCCCAGGACAAATCGGCCGGTGGGATTGACGTGGTATATTATGTGCTTGTCCACGAGTTTCTTGGGCAGCACGGGAAGAACTACCTTATCGATGATCTGTTTTCGGAGTTGCTTGTAAGGGATGGAAGGCGCGTGCTGCGTGGCCACCACGACCGTATGAATCCGCTTGGGTGTGTTTTTCTCGTATTCTACTGTCACCTGGCTTTTCCCGTCCGGGCGCAGCCAGGGCAGCTTCTTTGTCTGGCGCATTTTCTGAAGCCGGGTCGTTATGCTATGTGCGAGATAAATCGGCATGGGCATCAGGGCCGGTGTCTCTTTGCAGGCGAAGCCGAACATCAGCCCCTGGTCTCCGGCGCCCTGCTCCTTGTGCAGGCCCGTGCCTTCGGTGACGCCCTGTGAGATATCGGGGCTCTGCTTGTCGAGCGTCACCATGACCGCGCAGTTGTCGCAGTCGAAACCCAATTCAGGATCCGTGTACCCGATTTCCCTTATTGTGTCTCGCACGGCCGTTGGAATATCCACAATGGCCTTAGTGGTAACCTCCCCGGCCACGACCACCAAGCCGGTCGTGACCAATGTCTCACAGGCGACCCTGCTCCTCGGATCCTGTGCGAGCATCGCGTCGAGAATCGCATCGGATATGTGGTCGGCCACCTTGTCGGGATGGCCCATTGTGACGGACTCGCTGGTGAACAGGTACTTGTCCGTATCAGCATTGCGGTTGCTATAGATTGATTCATTCGCCATTTGCCGGTTTTCCTCCCAACACTCTGAATTATATATCTTTTCGTTCGCGGCATACGGCCTACGAACCATCATTTATTATCCAGTTGTACCCTATGAACTGGACGGAGTAATTTCCTACCTCGAGGAACGATACGACGTCCCCGGAAACGTAATTGGTGATGAAGTTCAGAACCGCGCGCGTTGAGGGCGCCTGCTCCTTGAATTTTCTGTCTATCCCGTACCTGGGAATGAAGTCTTTGCCGAGCATGCTTATCTGGAAGAGCGCGGACAGATAGACCTTCTCTCTTTCCTTGTCTATGCGGAAGGCCAGAGGGCTGGCAAGGAACTTCTTGGCCTGGTCGTCGAGCTGCTTGTCGAGCTTGTAGCCGTAATACGGCTCTCGACGAATGGGTGGGCTCGACAGGCTTGCCCGAGTCAAAGCGAAAAACACTCTCGGATCGCCGAATTCCTTGCGGAAGAATCGGTCCTCAATCTCCGACAGCCGGTAAACGCCGTCCATCACCTTAAACTTGTACCTGCTCCAAATCCCGCCTATATGCCTTATGTCGTTGCGATTCCACCAGAAGCGGATGCGTGAAGGGGTGATGGGGTAGTTGTCAGTGATTATCTTGAGCATCTGGACGTTGTAGGCGTTGATCCAGAGAGCGATTTTGTCCTTCCTGGGCCAGGATTCGTAAACATTCGGGTCGAGCCTGTCGAATTCATCGAGCAGGGCTATCAGCTCAAGCCTCTTTCGGTGCAGGGTCGCGTAGTCAACCGTACCGTTGTCCCTGACGTATTCCTTGAGAAGGAGCGCGCATTTTTCGTGGAAGGCCGTAGCCGAGTCGAGCTTGATATCATTGGGATCGGGGCCGGGCGAGTTGACGTCATTCGGTTCAATACTGGTCGGGTCGATGTCGTTGGGCTCAACATTGCGCGGCACGATTTCATTCGGTTCTACCCGAGCAGGTCGTACCTGATTGGGTTCGGCGGCTTCGGAAGTGACGTCATCGGGGACGATTGGAACGTTGTTGGGCTCGCCTTTGGTTTGCCGGACCTCGTTTGGCTCATCAGGCCCCGGCCGGCCGACTTTGACATCGTCAGGCTCAACTTTTGTCTCCTCGGGCTCGTTGGGCTCGGCTGCAACTGATGGGGGGATATTGGGTTCACTCGGTGCCGTATCCGGCCGATTCGGCTCAGCCACTGCCTGGCCGACTTCATTGGGCTCAGTCTCGACGGGCTCGACCGTATCGACAGTGACCAGATTTGGCTCAACTACAAGCTCGGCCTCGTTTGGGTCGGCCTCCGTCGACGTAGCCTCACTCGTCTCGACTTTCTCGATTATGGTCTCGACAGGACCGGGAGCGTCCGGCTCGGAGTCAGCGGGCTTGACACCATTGGGTTCCGGCCGGTCGGGCACAACGACAACCGGTGTAACTTCGGAGGGTTCCGGCCGGTTAGGCTCAGGCGCGGCAACCACCGGCTCGTTTGGCTCAATTCGAGCGTTCACGTCCCGGTTGCCCCCGGTATCGGCGCTGTCGATTGACGCCGGGCCGGAGCGGTCGTTTTGCGCAGGAGCACAGCCTCCGACGTACAGCATAATACTTACAACCGCCATAATGACAACAAGACGCTCAGCCATTCTCAACTTCCGACAACCAAGCTACCCCTCATACTCCGGAACCATTCAACAGCATATCAGCATAAGGCATTGAGCGATAAATGCAATCGTTAGTTAACAGTTTTTATCGTACTTTTGGGCAGCACTCTTAATCATACTGCCCCTGTTCACCCGCACACGACGGGCCGGATGCCCGATCCTACCCCTTCAGGACAGCCAGAGGCGCCATTCGCGCCACGCACGTGGCCCACCCGCATTCGACGACGATTCTCACGACCTCCTCGATATCCTTGTAGGCGCCCGGAGCCTCTTCCTTGATTCTCCGTTTGTTGCCGGCAATGAGCTTTATCCCTTCCATGCTTCGTTTGAACTGCTCGTCGGTAATCAGGCCGGGTGAGACGACTCTGCCCCTGCGAGACCTGCCCAAAGCGGCCGTGCGGCTCATGACTCTGCCGGCCCCGTGGTTAACGGAGCTCAAGGATTCTTCGCTTCTGCCTGTTCCCACCATGAGGAAACTTGCGGTCCCCATTGAGCCGGGAGTGATTATCGGCTGTCCGATGCGGGCAAACTCTGTTGCGGCCATTCGAGCCGGGCCGAAGGCGCGCGTCGCGCCCTTACGATGCACCCAAAGTCTGCCGTCCTCGTGGCTTTCAAGCTTTGCCATATTGTGAGTAACGTCGTAAACAAGCTTCAGCGGCGTGGGACCGAACATCCTGTTGAAGCATCGCCTGACAAGCAGCGCCATAACGTGGCGGTTGACAAAGGCGAAATTGGCGGCCGCGCCCATTGCCGCGCTGTAGTCTCTGCCGGCTCCCGTGTCCGTCAGCAGGTATGACAGCATCTTCGGACGCCCCGAGTTCTCGGGCCTGTGGGCCGCGACGTTCATGTAATGATCGGCCACCTCGTAGCCGAAACGCCGGGAGCCCGAATGAATCATCACAACGATCTGCCCGGTTGAAAGCCCCAAGGTTTTCGCGAGCTCTTCGTCAAGAACCTCCCGGACGTATTGAATCTCTATAAAGTGGTTTCCGCCTCCCAGCGTGCCAATCTGGGCCGAGCCTTTCTGCATGGCGGCTTTCGGCACTGCGCCCGGATCGGCGGGCATGCAGCCGTTTTCCTCGATCCTTGCAAGGTCGTCGGCGAACTCGTCCGAATCAAAGGCCTCCCACGCACGATGATCGATTCTGCGGGCCAGCAAGGGTATGGAGGGCGCGCCCTGATGGACGACGGCCTCGAGGCACTTGTCATCGAGCCGTATGTTGTGCATGCCCTCGCCGAGCGGGATGTCACGAGCGATATCGAGCGCAATCTTATCGGTGTCAATATCCCCTTTGTAAAAGGGCGTGCGGAGAAGACGCATGCCGCAGTTTATGTCATAACCCACGGCCGGGGGCATGATCGCGTTTTCCAGTCCCACTACACAACCGATCGGAACACCGAAGCCGACGTGGATATCGGCGGTCGCCAGGACTTTTTTGGCCGGAGGCAGGCATGCCGCGTCATGAAGCTGACGGACCGCCTCCGGCTCCAGGTTGACCGCCTTCGATGCGAAAATAGTCGCACCGGCAACCATTTGGCCCCGGCGTTCCATGTGAAGACGAAGCGGGTCAATGCGAACAAGTTTCGGTGATGTTTGGGGCATAAGTACGGTCCTGGACAATCGGATTGGGCCGGCCGCGCCCGATTCCGGCTCCTTTCACTACTTTACACTTTTCGAGGTCGCATTGTTCGGCTATGCCCCTGGCTCCTGTATTTCTCGAGCAGCTCTGTTAGCTGGCGTACGATCTCCGGTTGCTGTTTCCAGAGGTTGTTCGTTTCGCCCAGGTCTTCTGCGAGATTGTAGAGCTGCCCTTCAGGCTCACCTGGCTTCGGCTTGATGACCCTGGGCCGCGTGAATCCTCCGGAGCCGCGGCCGAGTATGAGCTTCCACTTTCCACGTCGGATCGAGAAAACGCCGCTGACCGAATGATGAACAACGGCCTCGCGGATCGGCTTTTCGAGCTTCTGGCCCAATAAAGCCGGCAAGATATTGTAGCTGTCCTCACCGGCATTTTCGGGCAGCTTGGCCCCGACAATGGCTGCAGATGTCGCCAGCAGGTCGGTCAGGCAGACAAGCTCGCTGCTTGTTGTTCCCGGCGCGATTCGGCCCGGCCAGCGGGCGATAAAAGGCTCACGGTGGCCCCCGTCCCAGATATCAGCCTTGATGCCCCGGAGGTCGCCGTTGGGGCGGTGGCCGTACAATTCGATGATTGAATACGGATCGCGCTTGACCTTGGTCCGGCCCGGCGAGCCGTTGTCGCTCGTCAGCATTATCAGCGTATTGTCGGTCAGGTCGTTCTTATCAAGGGCCTCCATCACCCGGCCCACGGTCCAGTCGACCTCGAAAACGTAGTCGCCGTAGCCGCCGGCCTTGCTGCGGCCCTTCACGAATTCGGCCGGAGCTATGGGACAATGCGGGGCCGGAAGGGCAAAGTAGATGAAAAAGGGCCTCTCGGGCTCATCGGCCGACTGTTTATTGATGTACTCTACGGCCTTGTCTGTGAGCCTGGGCAGGACTTCCACGTGCTTGAAGTCCGGCGAAATGGCGCCGGCCCGCCACCAGCCGTCCTCGCGCGCCTTGCCGGCCTCCACCTTTAGCGAAGGCTGCTCCACAGGCCGGTCATTCTCGATATAGCAGTAGGGCGGCATGTCCAGCGATGCTGAAATACCGTAGAAGTAGTCGAAGCCGAGCTCGTTGGGCCCCGGTTTTAACGGCTTGCTGAAGTCGGTCCTCCCGGCGTCCCCAAGGCCGAGATGCCACTTGCCAAAGCATGCAGTGGCATAACCGTGCCTCTTGAGCAGAGAAGCGACCGTAAGTCTTTCGGTCTCTATAAGGCACGGCGAGTAGCCGTTGAGCACGCCTCTCTTGAGTCTGCTGCGCCAGCAATATCGACCCGTCAGGACGCCATAGCGGGTCGGTGTGCAAACCGCTGAGGGCGAGTGGGCGTCGGTGAAACGCACGCCTTGGGCAGCCAGCAGGTCCATGTTGGGCGTTGGAATCTTGGAATTCTTGTTGTAACAGCCGAGGTCGCCGTAGCCCATGTCGTCGGCCATGATGAATACAATGTTGGGATTCTTGCCTCGACCTCTGCCTTTCGCAGAGTGCGACGCCTGAGCACATCCCGGAAAAGACGCGGAGGCCACCGCCAAACCCATGGCCTTAATAAATTGTCGTCGGTCGGGTCTGAATCTCATAGAGATACTCCTTAACAAACCACACTGAAAAGACTTCGTCTCAGGTTCGCTGTCAGGCAACGACCGTAGCCGGCCCTATGGCCCGAAACCCTGCTGGACGCGAGCTAAACCGCGACAACTGTTTGCGCCCGAGACCGCAAGGTCGCGCCGGTCGGCAATCATTATATTCGTCTTTGCTCCTCGACGACAGAGACTGTGTGCCGAAAGTCAAGGAAAAATGCCAAAAGGCCCGAACGACGGGCTCCGGAGCCCGAATTCGCTTGACAAACAGCGTTTTTAACGTTAACATAGGGGACATTAGACGCGGTCCGGCCGAAAACCGCGTAATACCAGAGCCGGGGCTTTTTAGGGTTTTTCTCGAAATGAAGACAGGACGGGCGATTCTCAGTATTGTGGCGGCATTCGCTGGCTTGCTGACGTGTTCAACCTCCGAGGCCGTGGACACGAGGCTGATTGACGAGGTTCGCAAAAAACAGGTCCTCGACAGCAGAGATATGCAAATCATTGACGATTTTCTATCTGAGGCCGTGCTGGAACTCGTGAAAACGAGGAAATTCGACGAAATAGCTACGATTCGCGGTGAAATAGTGGCCCGCCGGAGCAATCAAGGTCAGTATGCCCAGCAGTTCTCCGAATCGGCCCTCAAGCATATCAGTTCCGGCTTTCAGAGGGCGGCCACCCTCCCAGACGACCGCAGGATTAAAGTGACGGTAAACCTTCTGATCCTCGTGGACCAGTTGACGGATCTACGGCTCGTCGATTTGCCGCTTGCAAGGCTCGCCGACAAGAACACGATCATTCGTTACTGGGCCGTTCATTGCCTGACAAATCCCCGAATGATCGCAAAACTCAATACCGGGGGGACCGATTCGCGCTTCGCCAGGCTGATCACGGAGCGGCTTTCCGGCATTGTCGAGAGCAGCGTACCGGAGGTGTTGGTCATGATAGCGGGCTTTGCGGGCCGCGTTACGAGCCCGCAGGCCGAGCAATTGCTACTGCAGGTGGCCGACCAGCGAATCAAAAGGTATGCCGGGTGGTCTGTGAAACGCGAGCTTATCGACGCTTCGATCTTGAAAATTCTGGCGGCAAGGATGGGCTCAGGGGGCCCGAGCAAGTCGGGCGTGGCCCAGCGATTCGGCCAATTGTACTCATACGTCCTGCAGCGGTACGTCAAGGGAACAGGGCTGCTTACTGACAAGCAGAAACGGCAGTTGGCCTCGGTGCTCGTTGAGACCGAGGAAAAGTGCATCGGCACGCTTCTCGGCAGGCCCCAGGCCGCTATCAGGCGGGCCGTTGAGCAGGACAATTACGCCGCTCTGCAGCAGGAGCACGACAGGCTTTTCGGCAACGATGCCGCAAAGGGCGAATTGGCCGTCAAGCTCAGATTCGACTACCTAAGCCCCCGGGGAGCCAAACGTATGGCCCCGCTGCCACTGCCGGTTGCCCCCGCCAAACCGCGCCGTGGAGGCCAGGAGCCCAACGCAAACGCTCAGCAGTAGAGATCGCCGCGCCGAGCTATTGGAATTGCCGCCCGAGGGTGGCGCAAGCCCCATTCGCCGCAGGGGGCGGGGGTTTGCCCTACAGAAAGGCCGATAAGACTTGAAGTTTGTGAAGTCCTCGCACTCACTGCCATCCCCGCAACGTCTCCAGTACTTCTTGGCTGTCTGCTTTCGGCGCTTCCATCCCGAAGGCACGACAATCGGGCCGACCGCGGGGGCCTGCCGGTGAAGGCGGCTTTCTGAGGGGGCGAAGTGCAAAAAACAATTATTATTGCCAATTGCCTGTTGATAAATCCTCGAGAATCGGTAAGAATTATGGCGGCTTGGCCGGGAAGAAATTACGGTCTGCCATATTTGCTCACGGCTTTATTTGGCAGGAACATCAACAGCTATGGAAGAAATTGTTGGCCTGGAGAACAGCAGGGACGGAGGCTTTGCGATTGCCAGTTTCAAGTCCGCGTGCATAAGCGACGTGGAAAAGATAACCTGCGCCTCGAAAAAAATAAAGGAATTTGTCGAGCAGAACAGGCCGAATAGACTCATATTTGACTTTGCAACAGTAAAGTTCTTTTCCTCGCAGGTGCTGGGCCTTCTGCTGGACGTCAGAGCGAAAGTCAAGGCTTTTGACGGAGAAGTTGTGATCAGCGCTATAAACCCACAGTTGCACAGGGTCTTCAAAATAACGAACCTCGACAAGATTTTTAGGTTTTTTCCGGACAGGCAAAGCGCAGCCGGCGCAACGGCGGCATCCTGACTTTTCAGGTTTGTCGCGACGGGAATGTATGCTCCTAACGAGACGAAGTCAGGAGATTCCGTTAGATCGTTTGGGACAGCTTAGGCTCGGGGCGGGCGAGCAAGAGTATTTCAACAGGAATCGCAGGATTCCAACGTAGCAGGGGCTGATATACGGTTTTGTCTTTTCTGAAAGATGTCTGCCGGTTTGTTGTTCAGCTTAGAGGGTTTTATACATGTATGTCTCGCCGCAATTTTCGATCTTCATGGTTAACAAGCCGGGCGTGCTCGCACAGGTGCTCGGAGAGTTCGCTCGCGCGAAGATCAATATAACCGCTATGACGATGATGGATTCCGTCGAGCACGGTGTTATGAGAGTGGTATTCGGAGCACCGCAGAAAGCCAGAGACGTGCTCGCAAGGCTGAATATGCCGAGCAACGAGACAGAGGTCTTGTGCGTTAACCTGACCAATAAGTCCGGGGCTCTCGCCGCGGTGGCCGAGAAGCTGTCCAAGAACCACATAAACATCTCCTACGCATACTGTACCGCGGGCGCAAAAGGAGGCCGGACAACCGGCGTCCTCAAGGTTGCCGACGTGAATAAGGCGATGCGCGTTCTCCAAAAGGGCGGCGCAAAGGACAAGAAGTCGCAACCGGTTGTCAGACGACCGCAGACATCGAGAAGCTAACCGTCGTGGCGCAGCGAGGCAACAGCATGAACGGATATGCCAAGGTGTCTTTGCACCAGTGGTTTTGTGAGCGTTGCCCGAAGAAAATAGAAATTCTGCTTGTATTCTCCGCTTGATCATTCGACCAAAACATTTTACTGTGTACTCGTAAAACCTCGCAGGCGCTAACCACGATTTTTGTCGGCCGGGACGCGAGCAGGATGCCGAATCCGGGACGGCAGGCAACCGCGTATCCCGCAGATTATGGGTATTGACGTATGCAGGACCACAATAAATCGAAAGCCGATCTAACCGAGGAATTAGAGTCGCTGCGCAGTCGTATCGTTGAGCTCCAGAAAGCGCGTTGCGATTTCAGAAACGAAAAGGCCGAGGCGATTCCGAGAACCGGTGAACTTCGGTTCCAACTCGATAGTCTGCCCGTCATGGCATACGCCCTGGATTCACAACGCGGCGTTACACTGTGGAACGCTGAGTGCGAGAGGACCACAGGATACAGCGCAGATGAGATAATCGGCAATCCTGATTCTCTGCGACTGTTGTATCCGGAGCAGGCTTATCGCAAGCGAATCGTCCGTGAATGGGTGTCCGAAGATGGATGGCGCACCAAGGAGCACACGATCACATGCAAGGACGGCTCGACCAGGGTCGTCAGGTTCTCGAACCTCTCCGCCCTCTTCTCAATTCGAGACGCCGCCGTCTGGGCCGTCGGAACGGACATTACCGACTTCTGCCGAGAAGAGGATTCCCTGCGTCAGAGTGTGTGTGAATACAGGGATCTTATGGAGGAAATGACCGACCTTGTTTACACAATCGACACCGAGGGGAGGATGACCTCCGTGAACAAGGCGGTCAAGACCCTTTTCGGACTGGAGCCCGAGGATGTAATAGGCAGAAAATTCGATAACTGGATACCCCAAGAAGAGCTTCAAAACGCCGTTTCAGTATTCAAAAGAGTGCTGGACGGGGCGAAGATTACCGCTGAGACGGTCGTCGTAATGCCCGATGGAAGCAGGTATAATGTCGAACTTAGCTCGACGCCGATAATACGCGACGGGGCAACCGTCGGCGTGCGCGGGATAATAAGGGACATCACCGGGCGCAAGAAGAGGGACAAGGAGCTGAAGGAGTCGGAAGAGCGATTCAAGGCGATTTTTGAAAACCTTGCGGACGCGGTACTCTTGGTCGACGGCGAAACCAGGGAGTTTTACATGGCCAACAAGGCATTCTGCCGGGCGCTGGGTTACAGACCGGAGGAAGTCAGGAATCTAACGATTGCCGATATTCATCCCGAGGAGCATCTGCCGTACGTCCAGGAACAGCTCGCCAGACAGATGAGCGGCGAGGTTCCGCTCGGCAAAGACGTACCGGTCAAGAGAAAAAACGGGAGCATCTTCTACGCGGATATCCGCTCATTTCCTATAACGTTGGCTGGAAAGACATACCTGATGGGAGTGGCCAGAGACGTCACAGAGCGGAG
>CP070678.1:974335-979153 GCA_020352515.1 Phycisphaerales bacterium
CGCGTGACAAGACGCGGCCGTTTCACACGATGGCGGATATCACGCAGGCGCCGGAGCGTGTGGTTTTTGTGGATGCGGGGTCTCGGCTGCCGTGGATTGCGGGCAGCTTCTGGCCGATGAACATAAGCGACGACGGGGTCAAGTGGGAGATTACGGACGGGCACAACATAACGGCGCGGCACGGGGGCGGATTTAACATGTCTTTCGCGGACTTCCATACGGAGTACTACAGATGGCGGGATGGGCGGACCGAGAAGCTTTCGTACTGGGAGATCAGCGCCGATAGCGCATCGGGCAACAACCGCGACCTGGCGCATGTGGTGAGGCTGCTGCGGGGACGTTGAGAAGGCGATAAAGCGTTTGCACGAAGTGACAGGGACGGGGCCGGGATTACGAGGATATAGAGATGCCGGATTTGCAGTATATCAAGTATGAGATCAGGGAATGGTGGGAGCGGCTCGGTGTGCGGGCGTGGATTAACCGGAACCCGAAGATTGTGCTCTCGGCGACGGTGGTTTCGGCGGTTGTGTTTCTTGGGATCGTGATATGGCTATCGATTCCGGAGAAGGTGGTTCCGGTCGAGGAGTTCGATAAGGAGTGGTTTTACGATTTGAACACGGGGGAGCTTTTTGCGGCGAGGGCCGGTCAGATTCCTCCGATAGCGGCGCCTTCGGGCCCTCTGGCGGACGGCAAGCCGGCGGGTGTTCGGGCGTACGTTTTCAGCTATAGCTTCGAGCCGAACTCACCGGACCAGTTCATAGGCTTTCTGGAGACGACGGACCCGAATGCGGACAGGAGCAAACTGGGTCCGCTGGACCTCCGGGTGCCCGGGGCCGAGCAGTGGGGTCAGGGGCGGCTGATTCGGCGGGTTGAGGACGAGCAGTGGTTCAGCGCGAACAGTCGGCAGGGGCGGGCTATACTGCGGGTGACCTTCCGGCAGGATACGACGGGCCGTCGTCCGCACTATTGCGCGCCGGATTGAGGCGGAGCGTCGGGGGCAGTCATGTGCGGCGCGATTTCGGCAAGGAGGGTTTGCCTGGCGTTTTGGAGCGGGCCGGGGAGGAATGTTCCGGCGGCCATTTTGTGTCCTCCACCGCCGAATTTCTCTGCGATTTTGCTGACGTCAACGGGCCCTGTGCTTCGGAGGGAGCAGCGGATTCGGCCGTCTTTTAGCTCGACGAACAGCGCGGCGATTTCGACGGTCGATATGCGGTGAGATTCGTTGATGAGGTTCTCGGTGTCGGCGAGGGCGGCGCCGGTGCGGCGAAAGTCGTCCTGGAGGATGTGCATGGTTGCCAGGCGGGCGCCGAAGTGCAGCTCGAGCGAGGCGAGCATTGCGAGCATGAGGTCGAAGCGGGGCTTGGAGAAGGTGTTGTAGAGTGCGGCGTAGAGTTCTGTCGGTTTTGCGCCGGCGTCGATGAGCGCGGCGGCGGCGCGGAGTGTGCGGGCGTCGGTGTTTGAGAATCGGAACCAGCCGGTATCGGTTGCGAGGGCGACGAAGAGGGCGTCGGCGATTTTGGGGGTGACGGGCCAGCGGGCGCGGTTGAGCAAGTCGAGGAGGATCAGGGCGGCGGCGGAGGCGGAGGGGTCGGTCAGCTCGACGCGGCCGAGGGCGTCGGAGGTTGCGTGGTGGTCGATGACGAGGACGGGGGCGGCGGTGTGTTCGAGGTACTTTGCGAGTTTTGCGAGCTGGTTGCGGCTGTTGGTGTCGACGATTACTATAAGGTCGGCTTGGCCGCCCTGCCCTGCCGGGAGGTCTTCGAGGGCGATGTCGCGGCCGAGGACAGTGGGCATTTCGGAAAAGAGGAATTCGTACCACTGCGGGACGGGCGAGAGCATGAGGGGCATTGGGCGTTTGCCGAGGGCGGCGAGTGTGTCGCAGGTTGCGGCCAGGCAGCCGCAGGCGTCACCGTCGGGCTTGTTGTGGGTGGTGACCAGGACGGTGGTCGATTTTTGAATCAGCTCGATTGCCTTGTCGAAATCGTCGGCGGCGGTCATTGCGGGCCTTTGTCAATTTCAGGTTGCGGCCAGGCGAATACAAGTACGAAACGGGGCCGGGCGTTTAACGGGCGACAACGAGGCCCGCGCCCGGAACCGGCGCAAGAGGTTATACAGCGGCGCGCGTATAAAAGCAAGGGGCGATGTCGGGCCAGGCGTGGGCGGCCGGGGGTCAGGCGGTTTTGCCGGGGCTTCGGGCGTTGTCGCGGGCGTGCTTTATGATGGAGGAGGCGGCGAAGAGGGCCCAGCTTGTGGAGAAGAGGAGGGCCGCGTAGAAGAGGGAGGCGAAGGTGCGGCGGAAGAAGAAGATGAGGAAGAAGACGATGGCGCCGAGGAGGTTGGCGGTGCAGAGGACGTCGCAGCCGACGGCGACGGCGGTGAGGGACATTGCGGCGGGGAATGTTCTTTTGCGCGGCGGGAGGGGGACGGGGCCGGGCTCGGTTTCGTGGTGCGGGGCGGCCGGGCAGGCGCGGCCGCATTCGGGGCACTTGACGTCGCGGCCGAGGTCGGCGTCGGGGACGTCGAAGAGGTGTTCGCAGTTGGGGCAGAGGGTGTTCATTTCGGGGACCACGATACAGGGGCGGGGCGGGTTGGTCAATGCGTTTTTACCTGGATGCTCACGGCCTAAATGGGGCCAAGGTGATCAAACACTCGCGATACATCATCTTTCAAACGGCAGCTATAGCTGTCCCGAGGACACTCTTCCGGCTAATAGTTGACCAGCTCAGACAGTTGCGTCTTTTGACAATACCTGCGACGCCGGGGTGATGTGTGCAACTGCTCAAAATCGGCCTGCGGAATGGAGGCCAACGGTGGCTGTATGCCAACACAGTGGGAAAAAGGGCCGATGCTTCAGGCAAACACGCCCCTCTTCTTCTGTTTAATCCCGCACGGGCTGCGGGTTTCTTCAGAATTTTATTGAAATTACGGCGAGGTTTTGGTACCAGAACGCGCCAATTTCATCGGCGTGCATCAAGAAAAGTGTGAAAGCACGCAGAAGTGCCCTGTGTAAAGTCACCTACTGCCTGTCCCGAGTGGGAAGGCGACCATCGAAACGATTGATAATCCATGTGCGGATATAGACCATAAGGGGCAGGGTGTGTTCAAGGAGCGGGTCGGGACGAACGACCTGGCAGTTCTTATAAAGAACTGGAAGAAGACGGACGCGGATCTGCCGGGTGACTGTCCTCGGGCGGATGGGCAGTGAGAGGGGGTCGGTTTTTGAAGGTTGCCGGGCATGTTGTTTAGTGCCCGAGCGATGGGCTGCCGGAAAGCGGCATACGAAAGAGGGTTGCGGGGTTTTGGCCTTGCGGCCCTTTTTTGGTTGGGGGGAAGAGGGGGCGGCTGGAAAGGTGCAATAAAGGGGGCGGGGCAAGCGTCATAGGGTTTGATAGTGTGGGCAGGATTCATAGCCGCAGGCCTATTCCGGGCGTGGGAATCGGTGGGGCAGCGGTCTGTAAACCTTTTTGCAGGAGAGCAGTACGATGAAGAAGCAGTTGATTTTGGCCATGGCGGTTGCGCTGGTTATTGGCGCGGCGCTGGGGGTGGCGGCGCAGCAGAGCGAGCAAAGGCAGCGTTTCCAGCGGTATCGCGAGGAGCAGCAGAAGGCGGTCGAGGCGATAGCGGCGGATGCGGCGAAGCTGAGGGCGGCGATGGCGGAGGCGGCCGAGAGGATGCGCAACCGCGGGGACTTTCAGAACCTCAGCGAGGAAGAGCGAAACAAGCTGCGGGAGGAATTCACGAAGCGTCGTGAGCAGCGGCAGGCGATCCTGAAGGATATCGAGATGCAGGTGGCGAGGCTGAAGGGTTCGCGGCAGCTCAGGACCGAGCACCAAGAGGGCACCGAAGCGCTTGAGGCGATAAAGACGACGGCCGAGAGCGAGAAGGCCACGAAGACGGCCGCCGCGGTCGCCAAGCTGATCGAGACGAAGCAGGCGAAGTACGAAGAGCTGCTCAAGACTCTGGGCATCGAGCCTCGGCCAGGCCGGCCAAGCGGTCGCGGGTTCGGCGGCAGCCGGCAGTGAGGCAAAGAGAGCGGCTGATGTGACGGTGCGCACGGAATTGGGCGATCCGGACCGGCTGGAGGTTTCTCGACCGGTCGGGGTCACCGGCAGGTGGAAACTGCGCGGATACAGAATCCTGTGCGAGAGGACGGAAAGGAGCAAAATGATCAAGCTTAGAGTAACGTTGACAGCGGTCGTTTTGACGCTGGCGGCCGGCAGCAGTCTGGGCGATTGGCCGCAATATCTTGGCCCGGAGAGAAACTCCACTTCTCCGGAAAAGGGTATTCTACGCTCCTGGCCTGAAGGCGGCCCTGAGGTGTTATGGACTGTTGCTGTCGGCAGGGGTTACGGCGGACCTGTTGTCAAAGACGGTAAAGTCTATTTACTGGATCGGGATGGAAGGGTGGGTGATAATCTTCGGTGTTTTGACCTTTCCAATGGCAAAGAACTTTGGAGCTTTGCGTACGACGCTCCCGGACGTGTTTCATTTCCCGGTTCGCGAAGCGTACCTATAGTAGACGGCAACCACGTTTATTCGTGCGGTCATAACGGCGACCTGTATTGCATCGACATCAACACACACGAGCCCGTCTGGAATAAGAACATTTGGACGGATTTTGGCGGCGAACGCCTCCCGATATGGGCAATTACTCAGTGTCCTCTTGTTCACGGCGATTTACTTATTGTATTGTCCCAAGCCCCTGAGGCCGGTGCGGTTGCTTATAATAAACTCACAGGTGATACTGTCTGGAAGACACCCTTTCTCGGCAATGAATCCTATGCCAGTCCTTCAGTTGCAAGAATAGACGGGCAAGAC
>CP070678.1:979253-982778 GCA_020352515.1 Phycisphaerales bacterium
CTGCCCGAAGGCGCGGTGTGGTTCCTGTACGGCGCAGGTGTTGTAACGATGCTTAGCCTCGGTAAACTCTGTATCCTCTGGAACCACCGCCTCAAAGGCCGATACGAGCAGGTCCGCCAGGATTGGACAGCCACTAAAGGAAATTTGGAAAAAGCGATTCAAGACCATTTATGAAATCCGACGATAACCATAACGAAATCACGCGATACGAAGGCGAATTTGCCCGATGGTTTGATGCCGATGCCGGGTTCGCGTTTTGGAAAGGGCGTGTAGCTCTATACGCGATATTGAAGGCAATGGGCCTTGGCCCGGGCGATGAAGTCATCGTGCCGGGATATACGTGTGTGATGGATGTCAACCCAATCAAGTATCTCGGTGCAAGACCCGTCTACGTCGACATCGAGCCGGATACTTTCAACATCAATACCGATTTGCTTTGGGACAGCATTACCTCTAAAACCCGAGTCATCATAGCTCAGCATACGTACGGTTACCCGTGCGATATGGATGCGATTGCAGAAATTGCCCGGAAGAATGATATTTCCGTCATTGAAGACTGCTGTCTTGCTTTCGGCTCGAAATACAGAGGCAAAACAGTGGGGACATTCGGCAAGGCCGCGTATTTCTCTTTCCAATGGAACAAGCCCTATACCACGGGACTCGGGGGAATAGCAATAACCAGCGATGCTGAGCTGTCCGATAGAATTAAGTCTTTGCGAGCCGGCGAGATGTGCCCGCCTTCAAAAAAGGAGGTCATCATGCTTGGCGCACAACTGCTTGTGTACAGGTTGCTGGTATATCCGCGGACGACCGCCCTTGCACAAAACGTCTTTAGATACCTGACTAAAAGAGGCGCTGTTGTGGGGTCGTCAAGCACGGCTGAGTTCGAACCCGTGAAAGCAGACGACTTTTTCAAAGGTCTCAGCACCCTGCAGGCCCGCTCCGGCCTCAGGCAATTGAGCAGAGTCGAGAAGAACATCGCTCACCGCAGAAAAATGGCCCGCCTTTACGATCAGCTTCTCCAGCAAAAAGGCTGGCATGGCAGAAAGTACGACAGCGACCTAATGGACCCGGTCCTGGTGAGGTACCCGGTCAGAATCGTGGAAAAAGACAAGGCCCTTGCAGGAGCCGCAAAAGCCGGAATCGAGCTGGGAAGCTGGTTTGAGTGCCCGCTGCATCCCTCTGAGACGCCCCTGTCGTCGTATGGCTATGAGGCAGGGATGTGCCCCGAGGCTGAACGGGCCAGCCGCGAAGCTGTGAATCTGCCACTCCACCCGCGAGCCAATGAAAGGACGGTCCGGAGAAGCGTGGACTTCATTAGCCGTTTTATGGAGGTATGATGGCAGCGAGAAATATTCAACTCGGCCCTTCAAAGCCATTGCCATTGCACTGGAGAGTCCGTGGCCGGCGGTAAATCCCACGGTGTGGCATGCTTGGAGACGCGGCTGATTCGTGCCGGCGCGTGGGGGCCGACCTCTTCACACAGCAGCGGAAAAGGGCACGCCATGGCTCGCGCAGCAATATCACTGGACTAATATGCACATCTTGATAGTCCATCAGTACTACCTGGGCAAGAACTCGGCGGGAGGGTCCCGCTGGAACCAGTTTGCAAAGTACTGGGCCGAGTCAGATAACGACATTACGGTGCTGGCCGGCACCGTTCACTACGCCACGGGGATAAAACAGCCTGAATACAAGCGGAGGCTGGTGGTGGCTGAGCAGGACGCCCCGCATATCAGCGTCAAACGCTGCTACGTTAGCGAAAGCTACAATCGAAGCTTCCTCGGACGATTTTGGGCGTACCTATCGTTCACTTTAAGCTCTATTTGGGCGGGACTGTTTCACGTGGGAAGATGCGATGTCATCATCTGCACGTCGCCTCCTTTGACGGTCGGTCTTACCGGCTGGATCCTAAGCCGCTTGAAACGGGTCCCAATGGTCTTTGAGGTGCGCGATCTTTGGCCCGAATCCGCGATCGAGGCCGGGGTGTTAAAGAACAGATGGATGATAAGGATGGCTTACTGGCTTGAGAGGACCAGCTACAAATCAGCCAAGTGGATCAACGTCCTGACACCGGCGTTCAAGGAGGCGCTCGTTTCTAAAAAGGACGTCCCCGGCCATCGGATCAGCATGATACCAAACGGTGCTGACCTTGACCTCTTTGAACCAGCCGAGCGAGATAACCCGGTCAGGGCGAGGCATGGTCTGGCGAACAAGTTTGTGGTCACCTATGTTGGGGCGCACGGCGTCGCAAATCACCTGACTCAGATACTGGAGGCTGCCAAGCTGCTGAAGAGCGATCCCGATGTTGTTTTTGTGCTGGTCGGCGACGGCATGGAAAAACCGATGCTCAAGGCGAAGGCCGCCGAATGGGGACTGAACAACGTTATCTTTGTTGACAGCGTAGCCAAGAGCGAAATAGGCGGCTACATCGCCGCGAGCGACGTATGCACGGCCGTGCTCAAGAAGGTCGAGACTTTCAAGACCGTATATCCCAACAAGCTCTTCGATTACATGACGCTGAGCAGACCGGTGATTCTCGGCATCGACGGTGTCGCGAGGAAGCTGCTGGAGGACGCCGGAGCCGGATTGTTCGCAGAGCCTGAAGATCCGGAGGCATTTGTTGAGGCCGTCAGGAAGATGAAGGCCGAGCCCGATTTGAGGCGCCGTTTCGGCGAGAGCGGCAGGAAATTCGTGGCCGAGCATTTCTGCAGGCACAAGCTCTCCGCGCAGTATCTGGAGATTATTCGGAGCGTCGTCGACGCGTCGCGAAAGAGCCGGCGCGGCTGAAGGCGCAGGATTCAGAGCTGCCGGAGGTTCAACAGCGGTGGCTCTTACTTGCGGATCGCCCCGCGGAGTCCTTCCATTTTCAAGAAGCCCTTCCTCCAGACCGCAATTGCCGAAACCACAAATACAGCTACATAAACAATCAACGCGTAACGGGCTCGTATCCTGATGCTAAAGGCAAGCCCGATAAGGGCATAGACGCCGGCCAGGCCATAGCAGATCTTAACCGTCTTCTTCAGCGGTATGCCCCTGTCGATCATCTGATCGTAGATATGACCGCGGTCCGAAACAAAGAGCGGCCGTCCGTTGATCAATCGCCTTACGAGCGCAACCGCAGTATCGAGAATAGGCAGGCCGAAGACCATGATCGACGCCATCCACCATCGTACGGCCTTTTCCGCGAACAGGATCATCAGGGCCGCCACCACGAAACCCAGCAGCATGCTGCCCGCATCGCCCATGAATATCTTCGCGGGATGCCGGTTGAAGGGAAGAAACCCGCATACACCGCCGACAAGACCCAGACATATTATCAGCCGGATAGGATCCCCGACCTTGTTGGAGCCCCATGTCCCAAGGTGAATCGCCAGCACCAGCATGGCCGCCGTGATAATGACGGTCACGCCCGCACAGAGCCCATCCAAACCGTCCAGAAGATTCAGCGAGTTGGTCGCGCCCAGCACGAAAAAGACCACTATGAAGGCCCCTACAATCGTCGCAACGCCGTCGGGAATTCGC
>CP070678.1:982878-991359 GCA_020352515.1 Phycisphaerales bacterium
GACCTGATCGGCGCGCCGAGTGTCGATGCGCAGGGTATAGCGCAGGTCGTAGAGCCTGATGGGCGCCGGGCGCGCCGGCATCGGCCGCATTGCCAAAAGAAGCGCAACAGCCAGCCATTTGTGCCGCCGCGTCACGATTGGGATACTGGTAAACATATTCAAAGCCATTTTACGCAAGCCCACTCCCAAGATCTTTCGACCCCGTGCCTTCACGTCCAAGTGTCCGCAACAAAAGTCGAACACCTTAGCAAAACGGCATTGTAGCAGATTCATCTCACATCGCACACGTCTGTTTGGCAAACTGTCCCTGCTGGTAGGCGCGACGCGGTACCCATCAGCCGGCAACGGCATTGATTATTTGAATCGGGCCGGATAAGATGGCTTCGAGATCTCGGCACGGACTCAGGTGTTAGTGCCGAATCTCCGATACCGCTGCACAGGAGCCGGACCATGGGTTACAGGTTGACAGCTACGCCGCCGAGTGCCGGCTTTCGGGTCGCTTGTCTCGCCGTTACCCTGACAGTACTTCCCGGCGGTATCGCCCGTGCGGGCAAGCTCGATTCGCTGCGAATCGGCCGGGACGAATATCCCCGAGTATTCTTCTTCCGCCAGTCCGAGTCATGGGCCGCAAACCAGCGGGCGACTTACGAATCCTGGGAAGGCTGCTTTGAGCGGCTGATGGGAATTGAGGGAAAGGTCCTCGAAGAGGAGGTGCCGAGACGCTCCGTCCGCAACATCGACTTCTTCACGCGCTTCAAAAAACGTCATCCGGACCAGCTCGTCCTGCTGCACTACAACGGCAACGCACGCGATCCGCGTTTCGAATCGGGCCGGTTCTTTGCCGGGCATTGGGTGTATTACAACGGGGCGAGAATACTGTCCGACGTGCCGGCCGATGGCGGCGAAACGGAGATCCGCCTGAGCGATGCGAGCCTGTTTCGCATCGGTGTCGGCCGGTACCGCGATGCCAACGAGGACGTAGGGCTCTGCATGTTAGACGGGCAGGGCAGGCCGAACTGGAACATCAGCGAACAGGTGCAGCTTCTTTCAGTTGATCCCCACAGAAAGTCTATTCGGGTGCGCAGGGCCTGTTATGGCACGTCCGTGCGCGCCTTTCCGGCAGGTCGCGCTTATGCCGCCGCGCACGTCACCGAGGGCCCCTGGGGGCGGAAATCGAACCTGCTCTGGTTTTACAATTACTCGACGAGGTGCCCGGCGGATCCAAACGGACACACATGCGCGGACGTACACGTCAACCACCTAGCGGAGCTTTTTGCGCCGGGCAGACCCCTGCGGATGTTTGACGGTCTGGAATTCGACGTCCTGCACAACCGGTGCGGCGGCGCCGGGCGGGGACGGGGCCCGGACTGCGACGGGGACGGTGTGATGGACGGCGGCGTTTTCCACGGAATCAACTCATACGGAATCGGCGTTATAGAGTTCTGCCGCAAGTTAAGACAAAGACTGGGAGAGGATATCATAATCCTCGCCGACGGACACTCTGTCAGTAATCAGCGCGCCTTTGGCCTCCTAAACGGCATCGAAAGCGAGGGCTGGCCCGCCTTGAGAGATGAGCAGATTCTTGACTGGTCCGGCGGTCTCAATCGCCATTTCTTTTGGGATTTCACCGCAAGACGCCCGGCGTTCAGCTACATAAACCACAAATTCATAACACCGACCGGCCGGCCCGGAGTGGTCGCCCGTCCGGACGTGCCGTTCAACATCCACAGACTAGTATTCGCCGCCGGCGTGTTCACGAATTCCGCGATTTGCTATTCCTATGCGCCTCCGGCCGACGGAGGGCAACTGCTGGGAATCTGGGACGAATTCTGCATGGGAGACGCCGGCCGGCCGGGCTGGCTGGGTAAGCCCCTCGGTCCGGCCGTTCGCATCGCCGGAATGCAGCCGGACGTGCTTGAGGCAGGGGCAAAGGACTTCGGCCCGGCACTTATGAAAAGGCTGGACAGCGACAACGTACGTTTTGCCCGCGAGAACGGGGCTTTGAAGGTGTGGGCCCGGGACGCCGCCGCAACCGAAATCAAATTCATTCTGAGAGACATCCTCTGCAGAGGCCCGGATTTGTTTGTCGCCCTGACCGCCCGCGCGGCCCAACTGCCCGGCTACCCGGCAGAATACGCAAGGCTAATGCACGTGGGAATCGCGCCGGACCGAAGGCAATTGGTCCGCGCCGAGATGCCCGAGAGTGGTATGTGCATACGCCGCGGCGACGAGACGGCAATTGACCCGGAAAGCGGCGCCGTCGTGCGCTTTCAGCAAAATGTCGCAATCGACGGGCGGCCGCGCGACACATACTTCGTCCATCCCCCGTACAAGTCTCAACGCACAGGCTACACGTACTGGCAGCGGGAGCTGCCCATCGACCGGGATGCCAAGCTTGATTTCCATCTCGGCATGGCCCCCAAGAGCCCCGCCAGAAGCGACGGCGTCACCTTCATCGTGCTCATCGCCCAAAAGGACGACGCAGAGCCGCCAACGTGGTCTGAAATCTTCCGGCATACACAGAAGGAGCATCGCTGGACACATCACACCGTCGATCTCCGTCGCTGGGCGGGAAAGACGGTTCGACTGAAATTCATCTCCGATTGCGGCCCGAAGGACAACACCACGACCGACCAGAGCTACTGGGCGGATGTTTTTGTCCTCGGGCCCGAAGGAAGCGACGGTATCACCGAACCCGTGCGGTATATAACGTGGTGCAGCCGGAAGGACTTTTCGTCCGGGTTCTATTTCTCGCAAGTCAAAGGGCAAAAGGCATCTCTCGAGTTCACTGTCGAAGGCGGTGCTCCCGTCTGGATATCCGGGCTTTCGGCTCACGCCCATGCGGATGCGATGTTTCGGGAGTTCGAGCACGGTCTTGTTCTTGCGAACCCCTCTCCGAGGTCGTACTCTTTCGATCTCAACGCCCTATCGCCCGGCCGGAAGTTCCGCCGCATACGCGCCACGGCCCGGCAGGACGCTCGCACGAATGATGGTAGTCCGGTCCCGGAGCGTATCGTGCTCGGGCCCAAAGATGCATTGTTCCTCGTCAGGCAGGATAAAACCGCCGGAGAAGATTAGACTATGGTGCGAATCAGGAACATCACCCTGCTGTCGGCCTTGACCGCTTGTCTTCTTACAGGCTGTCAGCAGCAGACAGCATGGTTTGGCGACAAAGAAACCGCCCGGATCGATACCCTCGTCAGGGAACAAATCGATAAGGGCAGCTTTCCGGGGGCTGTCATCCTGATAGGACAGGGGGACAAGATACTCTACGAAGAGGCGTTCGGACACCAGGTGACAGAGCCGTTTCGGCGGCCGATGAGGAAAGACACCATATTCGACACGGCCTCGCTCGCCAAGCCGATTGCCACAGCCGCAGCGGTCATGATTCTTGTCGACCGCGGACGGCTGAAGCTCGACGACCGAGTGGCGACGTACCTCCCGGCCTTCGCATGCGAGGGCAAACAAGAGGCGCGAATCGAGCACCTGCTGACACATGCATCCGGACTGCCGGCCTACACCAATGCAAAGCAGCTGCAGGGCCGGTTCGGCAGTCCGTGTCCCAACGCTGTGATAGAGAAGATATGCACTCTCAAGGCCCTGAGCACACCTGGAGAGGAGTTTCGGTATAGCTGCCTGGGTTATATTACACTCTCAAGGATTGTCGAGGCGGTCAGCGGCAGGACCTTTGATGATTTTGCCGGGGACAATATATTCCGGCCGCTGAAAATGCGCCGGACGACTTACAATCCGCCGCAGGCGTGGCAGGTTAATATCGCGGCGACCGAAGTCGTGGACGGCCGGCCGCTGCGAGGGACCGTCCACGACCCTCTGGCCGGGCTGATGGGCGGCGTCTCAGGCAACGCGGGCCTGTTCTCAAACGCGCGGGATTTGTCGGTCTACTGCCGGATGCTGCTGGGCGGCGGAAAACTCAAAGGCAAAAGAATCCTCGACCGCAAAACGGTGGCAATGATGACGACCGTCCAGTCACACGGGCGAGCATACGGCTTCGACGTGGAATCGAGCTACTCGTGGATCAAGGGCGATTATGCGCCCGAGGGGGCGTTTTGCCACAGCGGCTATACCGGAACATCGATAGTATGCGACCCGGCGAGCGGGATATATATCATAATCCTCACGAATCGCGCTCATCCTCACGACAAAGGGAAAACCAAGGCCATTCGCAAAGGCATTGCCGACATCGTTTTTCAGGCGGCCGCAGGCTCCGTCGCTCAGACCGCCCAATAGCCGGTGTCGGCGCATTCGGCCAGGTCCAGCGCCTCTTTGCAGGGGCGCCTCGGAAGCGCAGCAAGGACGGCCTTCTGCTCGTCGGCGCGCCTGGCGACGGATATCGCATCGCCAAGAAGCTTGACGCTGTCGGCCAGGCTGCGATTGCTCCGCCAGGCTCTACGCACAGCGCGCGCCAAAACGTATAATCGCGTGATAATTGGCCTTGGCGAATTGCCTGCGGCCGCGGTATAATCCGAGGTTAAACATGTATTGTTCGGGATGAGCATGACCGGACGGACAAGAGCGGCTGTTTTCGGCGAAAGCCTGATTAGAGTAATTCCAACAAGGAGAACATCTATGGTCGCAACGTTCTTACGCAAGTTGAGCCCGTGCTTTTGGTCTCTAATAATGGCAATCAGCATCACTTGCAGTCCGGCAGGCAAATCGGCCCGCGCCGGCACGGCCCCCGACGCCCAGGCTGGACCTGCAGCGGCCGAAACGCCCCAACCTGTTGCCGTGACTCCATCCAGCCAGCCCAACGTGGTGGGTCAAATCAGAGACTATATCATCCTCAAAGAAGAGTTCGTCAGAAGGCTGACGGGCGAGCTGAATCCCTATGCCTACGAGAGCTACAGCGTGAAGAGCGAGCCGGTTAATGCGAGGAGCGTTCTCGAAAAGATGATAGCCGAGAAGGCCATGGTCATGGAAGCCCGCAAGCAGAACATGCTCGAAAGCGAAATGCTGCGCACGGCTATCGGCGAGTATAGGGACCGAAAGCTCGTGAACCTCCTGCTCCAAAAGCAGCTCCAATCGAAGCTGATCGTTACTCCTGAAGAAGTGGAGGCAAAGGTCAAGGCGGACCCGAACCTGGACAAGGCCCGCGCCAGAGCCGTGCTTGAAAGGACGAAAGCCAATCAGCTTCTGGACGCGTACTACAAGGGGATATACGAGAAATCCAGGGTGAATAAGCTCACCGAGAACTTTGCGAAAGCGGCCGAAATACATCAAAGGCTGCTTTACAAGCCCCAGACCGAGCGCAAAGTCGGGTTCATCCGCGACAGCCAGGTGCGAGACGAGCTGACCGAAGAGGAGAAGAATCTCGTTCTGGCGACGTACAGCAAGGGCAAGATAACGCTGAAAGACTGGTTCGAGAAGCTGTGTGATTTTTCGCCGCCCAGCCGGCCGCGCGATTTGGGCACGGCAAAGGGCGTGGAGCGATTTCTGGACATCGTGCTGAAGATGCCACTGCTTGCCTCGGAGGGCGAACGGCTCGGGCTCGATAAGGATGCCGGCCTCCTCAAGCAGGTTAGGGACTATGAAGACACAAAGCTTTTCGGCGCAGCGCTGACGGCGAAGTACGAGCAAGTGCAGGAGGCAACCGACTCTGAGGCGGCCGAATATTTCAGCGAGAACAAAGACCTCTTCATAACGGACCGCACAATCAACATCGATCAAATCTGGTGTGCGGACCTCGCAGCGGCGCGAAGGGTGAAGGCTGAACTGGACGGCGGAGCAGATTTCCAGGCGGTCAAAGAGAAGTACTCCCTTCAGAAAGAGAGCAAGCCGCTTCATACATATCCCGGCGGCGAGGGCTATTTCTGGAGTGATTTGTGGAAGGGCGAGCCCAACCAGGTGCTGGGGCCGTTGAAAGGGTTCTACAAGGAGCAGTTCAAGTGGCGGGTCGTCAAGGTGCTGCAAAAGCGCCCCGGGGAGGTCAAAGAATACTCGGACAACATGAAGAATGCCGTCAAACGAAAGATCATGAGCGACAAACGCGAGGCCCTCCTGGAGAAATACTACAAGGAGCTGCTCGAGAAATATCCGCACAAGATATACGACGACAGGATCAAGGGGATCGATCCGCTGAACATACCGTAGATATTGAAACGCCGGGCGGAGATTTGCGCAACGCCGGCTTGCCTTGTTCTAAGATAGGATTGGGAAGATAGTATTCGGCCAACGCTGTCCCGGCGTGGCGCAGGATACGGGCAACCAGCCAATGGTTTTTACACTGCATAGATATGTATTTCGCGAGCTTCTGAAGGTCTTCGTGCTGGCCGTCATTGCCCTGACGCTGATCCTGAGCCTCGGCAGTATCCTGCGACCCGTCCAGGAATTCGGTGTCGGACCCCGGCAGGTAATTCACCTTATGAGCTATTTCCTGCCGATTACTCTGACCTTTGTGCTGCCTATGGCGGCCCTGTTTTCTGCGGCCCTTGTTTACGGCAGGCTCTCAAGCGACAACGAAATCGACGCCTGCAGGGCAAGCGGGATAAACATGCTGACAGTCATCTATCCCGGGCTGGCCCTGGCGCTTATGGTGGCCGTCGGGAACCTTGTGCTCAGCTTCCACGTGATGCCTTATTTCGTACATCTGGCCGAGAAGTCTCTGAAGGCCGACGCCAAGCAGATGCTCTTCCGGAATATCCAGCGAAAAGGCTACTACGAGGTCCCCCCGGACGGCCGGTACCTGATATACGCCGACCAGGTGGACCTGGCGAAGGATACTCTATCCGGCGTGGTGGTCGTCAAGCTCAAAGACGGTGAGATTGACGAGATCATCGCCACCGAAGAGGCCAGGATTACTTTCATCTCGCACGAAACCACCAACCAGGTGCATATAACCGCCTTCAATACATACCGTATCGACGCCGAGGGCACCGTCTCGCTGGGGCTGTCCTCGTTCGCCGTGGAGTTCGGCTCTCTGCTCGGTGACGACATAAAATTCAAAAAGATCGAGCAGATGAAGCGAATCCGAACCGACCCGATGCTGTTTCGCCCGGTGGCAAGAGTCGCCGGCGAGATTTACGCCCAGCTCAGCACAGAGCTGCTGGCACAGAATATCTCGGCGGGGCTCGCCGACGGCCCCGGCGCCTTCTACAGGCTGCACAGCGCAGAAAAGTTCGTGGACTTCACCGCAAGCACGTGCCTGCCGCGCGACGAGGGAAAAGTGGAGCTTGCGGGAGGGGTGGTTGTGATCGAGTCCGACGCGGCCGGCGTTCGGCCGAGCGTCACTCTAAAATGCGAAAAGGCCGTGCTCTACATCGAGGGTGACGAGCTGGCGCCGACGCTGACGATGGAGATTTACAACGCGCGGGCCGAGGGCTCGGACGATCCCATAATGCTACGTACGATTCGAGGCCTGATACCGCCGGCCGACATGGAAGAGGCGGCAGCCGGCTTCAAAAGGCAAGACGGCTCGTTGATTCCCGATAAACTGACTTTGCCGTTGACGGTGCTGGAGAAGGGGCCAAGCTCGAGACTGACGTGGCTGCAAAGCAGGCTCGTGAGGCGGGTGCGCAAAACCCTTGCAGAAATACAGGCCGAGATAAACTCGCGCCTTGTTTTCGGGATCGGCTGTGTCCCGATGATACTGATAGGAATAGGCCTGGGGATTATTAAGAAGGGCGGGCATCTGCTAAGCGCTTTCGGCGCGAGCTGTGTCCCGGCCGCGGTGCTCATCGTCTGCATTATCAGCGGCAAGCACGTCACCGAAAACCTTGGCGCACAGAGCCTGTCGGGCACGGGGCTGATATGGCTTGGCCTGGCGCTTCTGTCCGTGTTGACGGCCGTGATATACCGGAAATTACTCAAGGGCTGAATTGGCCGGCTCCCGGACTGCACTGGCGTGCGGGCGACGGTATGAGAATAAGAGACAGAGATGAAGATACTCGACAGATATGTTGTGAAGAACTTCCTGGTGGGTTACGCTATTGCCTTCGGCGTCCTGATGGGCCTGCGTATTATCATCGATCTGTTCGTCGGCCTTGACGAATTCACGGAGCGCGCCGACCGCGGCCCGATGGCGGTTCTCATGCATATAGTGACATACTACGGGCTCAATGCCACGCTCTACTTCCGCGATTTCGCGGGGATGATAACCGTTGTTGCGGCGGCCTTCTCGCTCGGTAAGATGGTCCGGCTCAACGAGCTGGTTGCGGTGATGGCCTCCGGGGTGAGCTTGAAGCGGGTTATTGTGCCGATAGTCTTTCTGGCCCTGCTGCTGACGGGCGTTCTCGTGATCGACCAGGAGGTTGTGATACCGCGACTTGCGGACAAGCTCGTGCGCAGCAAGGATGACCTTCCCGGTGAGGAGTCTTACGATATATGGTTCATCGGCGATGGAAAGGGCTCGCTGATCTGCTCGACGAGATTCGACGTGGAAACATCGACCCTGTACCGGCCCACCATCATCAAACGAAGAAGGATAGGGGATTCGATCAGGTGGCAGTTCAGCGGCTGGCTCTCGGC
>CP070678.1:991459-1003754 GCA_020352515.1 Phycisphaerales bacterium
GAAACGGGCAGGCCGCTGTTCGACATCCGGGGCATTCAGCCGTTCCACGATTTCCCGGAAGGACCGGACTGGTGGAACGCCGACGATTACAAGGCCGTCATCGCCCAGCTTCCCAAGCTGCGCATGAATTTCATCGGCTTCCACACCTACCCTGAGGGCGGCGTCGGGCCGGAGCCCTTGACCTGGATCGGCCTGCCGGAGGACATCAATCCCGACGGCTCGGTCGGGTTCGCCTACCCGTCCCGCCACTTCGTAACCGGCAACGTCACCGGAGCCTGGGGCTACAAGCGCGCCAAAACCGCCGACTACAGCTTCGGCGCCGACGCACTCTACGAACGCGACGACTACGGCGCCGACTATATGCACGGGGCCGACCCCTGGAACCGGATGTCGCCCGAGGACTGCCGCGCCATGTTCGGCAGGATGGGCGCCCTGCTCGACGACGCCTTCAACTTCGCCCGAGACCTCGGAATCAAAACATGTATCGGCACCGAAACCCCTCTGACGGTCCCCAAGGCCCTCAAAGAGCGACTCAAGGCCGCCGGCAGGGATCCGGCCGACCCCGCCGTCATGCGGGAGCTTTACGAGGGTATCTTCCGCAGAATCGCCAAGACCCACCCGCTCGACTACTACTGGTTCTGGACGCCCGAGGGCTGGACCTGGGGCAACCCCGGCGACGACCAGATTGAGGCCACCCTCGCCGACTTCCGCGCGGCCATCGCCGCCGCCGACAAGGTCAAGCCCCCCTTCACCCTGGCCACGTGCGGCTGGGTCCTCGGACCACCCAAGGACCGAGCCCTTTTCGACAACTTCCTGCCCAAAGAAATGCCGCTGTCCTGTATAAATCGCAATGTCGGCTTCGCATTCGTCGAGCCGGGATTCGCCAGGGTCAAGGACCGCCCGAAGTGGGCCATTCCCTGGATGGAGGACGACCCGGCCCTGATTATCCCGCAGCTCTGGGCCGGCCGCATGAGACGCGACGCAGCCGATGCACTTTCGTACGGCTGCACGGGACTTCTGGGCATCCACTGGCGAACGCGCATCCTCGGGCCCAACGTCTCGGCACTGGCCCACGCGGCGTGGGAACAAGAGGCGTGGAATCCCGACTTCGGCAAAAAGTACGAGCCGCCCAGGCCGAAACTCAAGGAAGGCCGCGAAGGAGGAAACGTCGCCCGCTTCGCCAACAGCCCTGTGGCCGATACCGAAGACGACACTCTCTACCAGTCGGTCATCTGGGATGTCAGGGCTTATCGCTTCGAGCTGCCCAACGGCTCATACAGGGTGACGCTGAGGTTCTGCGAGCCTCACTACAACGAAGCGGGCAAGCGAGTCTTCAGCGTCAAGCTCCAGGGCAAACAAGTCATCGACAAGCTCGACGTCTTCGCCAAAGTCGGCAAAGACAGGGCGCTCGATTATATCTTCGCGGACGTGAAGGTCACCACCGGCCTATTGAATATCGAATTCGTCCACGAGGTCGAATTCCCCTGCATAGCCGCTATAGACGTAGAGGGCGCAAACGTCACAAGGAAGATTAACTGCGGCGGACCGGCTTACAAGGACTACAAGGCAGACTTCCCCGCCGCTCCCGTCGATACAAGACCGCGAGACCTGCGCGCCGACGACTTCTACGCCGATTGGGCCCTGGCACAGTTCGGCCCCGAAGCCGCCGCCCCCATCGCAGAAATCTTCACCCGGCTCGACGGAGGCCAGGCAACCTCCGCCGGCCAGGGGACGACAAATCTTCCTCGCCCGTCCACGTGGGTCGGCGGTCCAGGAGGAATCAATCCGGACCCCAGACCGTGGGACAAGGTGAAGGAGCAATACGCTTTAGTGGACAAGCTCACCGCCCTGCGGCCGCAGATCGAAGGCGCCGGCAATCTCGAACGCTTCGACTACTGGCTCAACAACTTCCGCTACCTGCGGGCCGTCGCAAGGGTCAACTGCACGTGGGCTTGCTTCAACGACGCGATGAAGAAGGTGAAGCAGCAGAACGACAAGGAAACCCGCAGGCAGCTCGCGGCACAAACCGCCCTGCCGATACGAAAAGAACTCCTCGCCTGTGTGGCCGACGTTCACCGGCACCTGCTGGCAAGCGTCACCACGCCGGGAGCAATGGGCAATGTCACCAACTGGCAGCAGCACATTATGCCGACGCTGCTCGATAAGCCGGGACAGGAGCTGGCTGGGATACTCGGGGAAGCGCTGCCTGCCTACGCAATGCCTTCCAAACGGTACGAGGGCCCGGCCAGAGTCATAGTGCCGACCGTTCGAGGCGCCCTAAGAACCGGCGAGGACCTAAAACTAAAAATCATCGTTCTTGACCGGTCCCGGCCCGCAAAAGTCACCCTCTATTGGCGGCCGATTGGAACGGGGGATTTCAAAACCGCCCAGGCAAAGCACGTCGCGCGCGCCGTGTACTCCGCCGCCATCCCGGCCCGCGCAATCGGACAGGAGGATGTTGAATACTACGTCGAGGCCGCCCTCTCCGGCGACGAGAAACTCGTTTTTCCGGCCTCCGCGCCGCTGATTAACCAGACGGTCGTTCTGATGGATTGACATCAATCGAATTCGTCCGGGATCCCAAGCACTCAGAGACATAAATTACACAAGGAGACGTTGAGATGGCTCAGCCATGTTGCAGCCGCCGCCGCTTTCTAAAAGCACTGCCTCTCGCATCCGTCGCCCTCGCAGTCGATGGGCCCTGCGCACTGGGTAATTCCGTCCCAGCGCAGCGCCCGGACCGCAAGCCGAATTTCGTTTTCATTCTCGTTGACGATATGGGCTGGAAGGACACTGCCTGCTATGGAAGCGCCTACTACGAAACACCCAATATCAACAGGCTCGCGGCCGAGGGAATGCGCTTCACAAACGCCTACGCCGCCTGCGCCGTCTGCTCGCCCACCCGCGCGGCCGTCATGACCGGACGCTACCCGGCGCGCCTCGGCGTCACCGACTGGATCCGCGCCCGCTTCCAGGGCGGGAAAATCCCGGAGGACAAAAAGAACCCGACCGAGTACCTCGGCGGACCCAACGCAAGGCTGCTCTGTCCACCCAACGCACTCTGGATGGAGCTTGACGAAATCACCGTCGCAGAGGCCCTCAGCTCCGCTGGTTACACCTGCTGCCACATCGGCAAGTGGCATCTCGGCCCCGACGAGTGGTATCCCGAAAAGCAGGGCTTTGACTACAACATCGGCGGATGCGACTTCGGCCAGCCGCCCAGCTACTTCGACCCATACTCACGAAAGGGCCAGGGACAAATCCCCACCCTCAAACCACGACGCAAGGGTGAGTACCTGACCGACCGCGAAGCCGACGAAGCCGTCGATTTCATCCGCCGGTGCAGATACAGCCGCTTCTTCCTGTACATGGCGCACTACGCCGTCCACACGCCGATCCAGGCCAAAGCCGACCTCGTCGAAAAGTACAAGGCCAAACCTACAACCGACCAAAAAAACCCAGCCTATGCAGCCATGGTCGAGAGCGTCGACGCCGCCGTAGGAAAAATTTGCTCCGTACTCGACGAGCTCAGGCTCTCGGACAATACAATCATCTTTTTCACCAGCGATAACGGCGGCCTCGTGCCCGTCACCAATAACAGTCCCCTGCGCGCCGGAAAAGGCTACCCATACGAAGGCGGAATCCGCGAGCCGTTAATCGTCCGCTGGCCGAAGGTCGTAAAGCCGGGCTCGCTCAGTCACGAGCCTGTCACCAGCGTCGATTACTTCCCGACCATCTGCGAGGCCGCCGGCGTGCCGCTGCCGAGCGACCGTGACATCGACGGGCTCTCGCTGCTGGCCCACCTCAAATCCAACGGCCGCCAAAGCCTCGACCGCGACGCCATCTATTGGCACTTCCCTCACTATCGAGGCCGCGTAGTGCCGTACAGCATCATCCGCGAGGGCGATTGGAAGCTCATCAAGCGATACGACGGCAAGACCTTCGAGCTTTTTAACCTCAAGGACGACCTCTCCGAGAAAAACGACGTCGCACCGAAAATGCCCGAAAGAGTCCGGCGGCTCGACGCCAGACTCTCACGCTGGCTAAAGGCCACCGGCGCCAGACTGCCGCGGCCCAACGCGAAATACAATCCCGACTTCAACCGCGAAAAAAGAAGGAGCCCCGGCCGCAAATGAGACGAATGCCGGGCCGACAAAGATGAATGAAAGGAGAGCCAAACCCATGCTACAATACAATCGACGCGATTTCCTCAAGGCCGCAGGCCTGGCTGCCGCATCAGCCGCCATGCCCGGCTCGCTTCAGGCGGCAGCCGCAGAGCAATCCAGACCCAACATTCTCTGGATACTCTCCGAAGACATCAGCCCCGACCTGGGCTGCTACGGCACGCCCGCCGTGCAAACCCCCAACCTCGATGAGCTGGCCCGCCAGGGTGTCCGCTTCACCAGCGCATTCACCACCGGCCCGGTCTGCTCGGCGAGCCGCTCGGCAATGATCACAGGCATGTACCAGACCTCAATCGGAGCACATAATCACCGAAGCCATCGCGACGACGGCTACACACTGCCCGAGCCCGTCACCCTGATAACCGAACATTTCCGCCGGGCCGGATACTTCACCGCAAACGTAAAAACCGCCGCACCCGGTTTCAGGGGTTCCGGCAAAACGGACTTCAACTTCAAGTTCCAGAATCCCTTCGACGCCGCCGACTGGAACAAGCGAAAGGAAGGACAGCCCTTCTTCGCACAACTTTCAATCAGTATGACGCACCGCGGCGGACACTGGAAAGGACTGCGCGAAAAACTCGACAACCCCGTGGACCCGGCCAGGGTCAAGCTGCCGCCGTACTACCCCGACCATCCCGTCGCAAGAGACGACTGGGCCACGTATCTCAACTCCATCCAGGTCATGGACGGCTACGTGGGAAAGATAGTAAAACGCCTCGACGACGAGCAAACCGCCGACAATACCGTTGTCATCTTCATCGGCGACCACGGACGATGCCACGTAAGGGGCAAGCAGTGGCTCTATGACGGAGGAATCCACATCCCCCTGATTATCCGCTGGCCGAAAAAGCTCCAAGAGCACCAGGTCTGCGACCACCTCGTCAGCGCAATAGACATCTCCGCCACCATCCTCAAAATCGCCGGTATCGAGCCGCCTCAATACATGGAGGGAAAAGTCTTTCTCGAATCAGACGCAAAAGGCCGCTGGAAGCCCGTCGAAAAACGAGATTTCATTATCGCCGCCAGGGACCGCTGCGATGAGACCGTCGACCGAATCCGCTGCGTCCGCAACCACCGCTACAAATACATCCGAAACTTCATGCCCGAGCGCCCCTACACGCAGACCAACGCCTACAAGGAACGCTCCTATCCCATGCTCAATCTCATGAAAGAGCTCCACGCGCAGGGAAAGCTCACACCGGTACAGGCGCTATTTATGGCCCCGCGAAAGCCGGATGAGGAGTTGTACGACATCCAGGCGGACCCTTACGAGATCAACAACCTGGCCGGCTCTGCCGAGCACGTGCGGACCATCAGAAAAATGAGGAAAATCCTCGACAACTGGATCGAAACCACCGGTGACATGGGCAGGTTCCCCGAACAGGAAAGCTCCATAACGCCCCGCGACAGGGAACGCATAAGGCAGCAGAGAAAGGCACGCCGCGCGGACGGCTAAAAGGACCGCGCCAGGCCGACATGAGAATACACATATATCCCTGAAAAGCCCGGCGGACCTATTTCAGCTTGATCCGAAGTCCGTTTTCACGGGCCTCCGCTACGAAGGCCCTGACCTCCTCGAACACCCGCAGAAGCTGCTCGGTGTTCTCAACAAGGTTCTCGTAGAACTTGCCGTCGTTCAGCAGCCGCGCCATCGTGCCCTCGCCCTGCTCAACCTTGGCCAGAATCACGCGCACCTGCGATGTGGCCCTGGCAAGCTCTTCGCTCGCCGCCACCAGCGCAACTACGAGCCTTTCAGCCTTCTCGTCGAAGCTCTTCAAGGTCTCGGTCCCGGCACCGGCAAAGTCCTGAATCTCCTGCCCCGTATCCACCAGGGTCGCAACCACCTTGTCAATCTTCTCATCGGCGTCCTGCAGAACCGACGTGCCCGCCTTGGCGAACGCCTGGAATTCCTCCAGCGTCACTGTGGCCTGCTTCGTTGCCTCGGACAAATTCGCAAGGATGTTCTTTGTGTTCTGCTTGTTCTCGGGATCCCCGATGACGTCGTTGGCGTTGGCGATAAGAGTCTTCAGCCCGTCAATCAGCTCGTCCAGCTTCTTCTGGCTGTCTGCAGGAAAGAACTCGCTCGTCATGCCGGTCGAGCCCTGCAGCAGCATACCCGCCACCAAGTACTTCGTCTCAGGCCGGTTCGGGTCCTGAGGAGGTGCCGGCAGAGATTCAGGGTCTACGACAAGCTCGATATAGCTGCTTCCGAGACCCCGCGTCATCAGCTTGACCTCGACATTCGACGGAATATCCCCGTACCTCTTGTGAATGCTCAGAACGACCAGCGTCTGGTGGTACTCCTTACCGGTCATCAGATCGGCCCTTACCCGAGGCGCCACGACCTTCGTCACCCTGCCTACCTGATAGCCGCAAAAACGCACCGGTGTGTCCCGCTGTACACCGGTAGCGCTCGGAAACTGAACGAAAACATCGAAGGAGCCCACTTTGCTGACTACCGTAGGCAAATCACCGAACTTGAATATCAGCCAGACAAGCGCACACAAGCCCAGCAGGACAAAAGCACCCACAACAATATTGCGCCTTCTTTGGGCGGTCTCGAAGTCACTCACTTTCAGCTCCCTTCAAATCGGTGCGGCCTTCCATGAACAGCTCTCTTATCGCGCGCAAAGGATAGCCGCTTTCATTCAGCTTCTTTATCAGCTTGGCTCGATCAATTCCCTTCCGGTCAAAGAGACGCCTGCCCGTGGGCGTAATCTCGGTCGGTTCGAGCAGCCCGATCATGAGGTAATATTGCAGAGACTGGCGCGAAACGCCAGCCTTTTTTGCGGCCGCGCCTATCGGCACTAATTCGCTCTTCTTATCCAAAGCCTGTCCTCATGTGCACATGCCGCCGCCGTTCGGACCTTTGACACCGGGCTCTCGACCCACAGCGGCATCAATTCAATATCGATCCTTCGGACACGATCTCCTTGCTCTATTCTCTCTGTCCGGTCCCACGCCGGCCCGTGGCTGTAGCCGGCCCCCGGCCGACCCCTCCAGCGGCCTTCTCAAGGGCGCGGCAAACGAGAGCCGTAAACGATGTCTTCACCTGATCCAGCGTCAGCTCTCCGGCTACGCGGTCGCCGCGCTGGCCCGACCCTTGCCGCCATCCCGGCTGGATCATCGCAACGTAGTCATAACCTGCCGGAATAACGCCCTGGCTGCCCCGAAAAGCCTCACGCAGAAGCCGCTTGAGCCGGTTGCGCACGACCGCCCGGCCCCGGGATTTGCCCACCGAAACACCCAATCGCGAATAATCGCAATCGTTCTTCGACATGTAGAGCACCAGCAGTCCGTTCTGGACGCGAACACCTTGCTTCAGGACATCCCTGAACTGCCGGTTGCTCACGAGCCTCTTATCTTTTCCGAAGGACAAACTCTTCACAATCCACCAGGGCCGGGCAAGAACATCCCGGGCGACACAAACTAATGCACACTCTGTTTCTTCAGCACGCCGACCGTCCTTTCTCGTCAGGCTGCGTACTCAAATCGGCGCCGAGGCCAGCCTGTCGGCAGCTTCCCGCCTGTGCAGCACCTCGGCGCTTATGTTTCGAAGGGTCTTGTGGTAGTCCAGGACACCCACAAGCTGATCGTCGTCCAAGTTGGCCACGACAGGAACGTTATCCAGATCATATCGCCTCATGTGCTCGATCACCTCTTCGAGCGGGCGCTCGGCCGTCGTCTTGTCACGAACCGGCCCGGCAACGTCACAGGCCAGAAGCCAGCCTGCAACGTCCTGATTGGCGAACATCTCCTTTATATCGGCAATAGTGACCACCCCGATAATCCGCGATTCGCCGCCCAGAACGGGATAATACACGCTTTCGCTCCCGCTGAAAACCTTCAGTATCTCCCGCAACTCCATGTCCTGCGGTATGCTCGTGGGTTTGCGGTCCATCACATCGCCGACCTTGTAAGTCTTTATCAAATCTTCCTCCGTAACGTTCATCCCTACCTCGCCGGCCCTCCTCACGCCCGCCTTTACCAGCAGCGGACCGAAAATCTCCATCACAAACGTAGAGGTCATCGCTACTATTACGATTGTCTCGCCCAGCTTCGACTCGAACTGCCGACCGGCCAGAATCGCAAGGCCGATCGCTACCCCAGCCTGTGGAAGCAGGCAAATCCCGAGGTACTTCTGAACCGCCGCCGGGGCCCCGGAATGCCTCGCGCCCAACCAGGCCCCCACGATCTTGCCCGCCGCTCGGCAAAGCGTGAAAACAACTATCACTACGATTACCCACGGAACCAGGGTGCTGAACCGCATGTGGGCCCCCGCCAGGACAAAGAACGAGACATAAATCGGCGGAGAGAACTTCTCGACCAGTTTGAATGTGCCTTTGCTCTGACGTGGCATCAGGTTCGCTATCGTTATACCAAGAGCCATCGCAGGCAGAATCGGGTCGATCTTCGGTATCATCGACAGACCCACAACCAGAAGCAGCGACGCCAGGGCAAACTCCAGAATCTTGTCTTCGGCCCTGACCAGCTTCAGAAGAAAATATAAAAGAACTCCCGCCAAAAAGCCCAAAAGCACGGCGCCGACGATCTCCCCCAGAAGCAGAGCGGTCGCGCCAAAAATGGAGCTGTGCCCCGTGCCTGTAAGCGCCTTTGCGCCCGTCGCGGCCCCGCGGTAAAGAAGAAGCGCCAGCGCATCATCAAGAGCCACTATCGCCAGAACAGCCGCCGTCAAGGGCCCTCGCGTCTTGTACTCCCAAAGAACGTTTGCCGTCGCCGCCGGCGCGGTCGCCGAGGCGATCGCGCCCAATACCAGACCCATCCCCAGAGAAATACGAAGTCTCACCGCGACGCCCATTTCCCCAGGAAACAGCGAGGGCAGGGCCAGCCACGACACCGCCGAAACTCCTATCGCAACCAGAAGAAAACCGCCCAGCCCCTGCGAGAAGAGAATGATGAAGAACTGCCTGCCGTACTTCTTGAATACCTCGCCCCTGAGTTCGCCCCCGATCATGAATCCTATCACGCCCAGGGCGAACATCGTGAAAGGCTCCAGGGAATCTATCTTCTCGGTCGTGATTAAGCCGAGAACGTCCCCAAGCAGAATCCCCACAACGATGCAGCCGACTACCTGCGGAACGTGAATCTTCTGGCTGAGACGCGCACCAAGCGCGCCGCCCAGAATGATAAGACCGAACAGCAGGGCAAGATTGAAATGCCCGGATATCTCGGCACTTCCATTGGCAAGCAGGGAATCCATACCAACCACATCACTTAAAAGCCGTGCAAATCACACACGCCGCACACTTGATATATTATCGGCTTTTTCTTAGCGCCACAACACCGCAACACCGATCTCCCTTCGAATGCCGGCCACCGACCCAAGACCCTCACCCGGGCGATCACCGCGTGCCCGCAGAATGCAGGCAAACGCCGCCTCGACCACGCTTCAAGTATGGGAGTTCACGCGCCCGACGCCTCCGTCCCGTGCCCGTACATTCTGTCGGCCTCCTGCTGCTTGGCCAGCACCTCCGCCGCAAGTCGCCGATGAACCGACCGGGTGTCCAGTATGCCCACATGCTTATCGCCGTTCTCGGCCGTCACCACGGGCAGGAACTCCAGATTGAGCCGCTTGGCCTTCTCGAAAAGGTCGCTCAGCGCCACTTCAGGGCTCACCGTCGCCACTATCGGCTCGGCTATGTCCAGAGCCACCAGCCAGTCGTTCAACTCCTGAGTCGCAAACGTGTTCCTGATCCCGTCCAGCGTGACCACGCCGGCCAGCCTGTTCTCATCGTCCACCACGCAGTAGTAGAAGCTATCCGTGCTGCTCACCACCCGGATAACCTCACTCAGTGACATCCCCGTCGACAGAACCGGTACGCCCGTATCCATCACGTCGCCCACCTTGTAGCTCTCTACGAGGTCGTCCTCCGTTATATTCATACCCGCCTCCCCGGCCCGCTTTATACCGAACTTCACACCAAGAAGACCAACCACCTGAAGGATGAACGCCCCCATGATCACAACGAGCAGCATCACCGCCCCCGTGTCGGCATCGAATTTGCGGCTGGCCATGATCAGAAGACCAACCGCAATAGTACCCTGCGGATAAAGACAAAAACCGATATAATTCCTCACGCTCTGGATCGTCCGCGAATACGAAGCCCCCATATACGCCCCGCTCGTCTTGCCCACGATGCTGCCGGTCACATAAGCCCCAACCAGCAGCAGAATCATGCCGTTGACCGCTCCGAAGCTCAGCCTTGCACCGACCAGCACGAAGAACAGAACATAAATTGGAACAGAAAACCTGCGCATCAGCTCGAAACTCGACAGCATCCGCCTCGGCTCCAGGTTGATCAATGTCACGCCCAGTGACATCGTCGCGATTATAACGTCCATATCCAGCCTCGCCGCCACACCTATCACCACCAGAACCGCCCCAACCGTGAAGGCAAGAACCTTCTCGGCCTCCTTGATCCGCTTCAGAATCCATGTCAGTCCAACTCCGGCTCCAGCCCCGAGAACCAGTGCGCCCGCAACATGGTAAAAAGACGTCCCCAGAGCAAACACCAGACCCTTTTCCTGATGGCCCGTAATCACCCCCGCAACGCTCACGCCAACCGCATAAAGAACAAGCGCCAGAGCATCATCCAGCGCAACGATGGCCATAAGCATCGCAGTCAGCGGGCCACGCGCCTTGTATTCCCACAACACGCTCGTTGTCGAAGCCGGGTCCGTCGCCGAGCAGATCGCGCCGAGCACCACCGCAACGGCCAAAGCAATGTGCCAGTCCACAAAGAACGCCATCACTCCGAAGCTCAGAAGCCCTACAAGCAAAAAGGCCGCCAGACCCTCGAACAGCAGCATCGCCATCACCTGTCGCCCGAACTTGACGAATATCTCGCGCTTTAGCTCGCCGCCGATCAAAAAGCCGATTACACCCAGCGCGAAAAGATTGAACGGCTCCAACCGGTCAACCATCTCACTTGGAATCACTTCTACACCCAGCGCCCCCAACACCGGCCCCAATATCACTCCGATCGCGATATAGCCGATTACCTGCGGCGTCCGCAGCTTCTGAACAACCTTCGCTCCCACCGTACCAACGAAAACTGCGATACCCATCAGCAACAGAAGGCCCGTACCTTGGCCCTGCGCCAGAACAACATCAGCTAAAACACTCATTTCCAGACCACTAAAACAACGCCAAATTCAAACACGCCGCGCCAAGTCAAACGCACGCACACTCGTAATAAAGCCTTCTCCTCACCCAACGAAGGAAAAGAACACGACCCGGCGACGTGCCTTCACCATTCAAGAAAGGCCCCATAATAGTCTCAAGATGGGCCCTGTCAAAAGCTTTTTCCCCCGCCCCAAACGGCAAAGACCGGCACTTCTCCGCCGGCCGCTCAAATACAGACCAAGAGCCTCAAAACAAATAACCTTCACCCGCGATTTCAGTACTGAAAACAGCGCCTGCATTCGTCTTGACAGACCCTCTGAATACGCCGGCTCAGGCCCTCTACAGTTCGCTACCTGCTCTCCGCCGTCACGCCCGGCCAGTCGTCCGTGCGGAACGGGCTCGCCGGCAGAACCTCGCTGTTATACAGATTGCACACCGGGTTGTTCGCCCAGCCGTAACGCACGGCCGCGGGCTCGGCCACCTTATCGCTGCCCACGACAACCGTCTGGCCCTCTATCTTCGCATCCGCCCACACGAACTTGCGATCCGCCGCTGCTACGGCAAAGCCCTTGAGCCCGCCGTCTTTAGCTACCAGCCCCCCACCGACGTGGTCGAAGCTCAAGACGATCCGGTTGCCCTCGACCTTCATCGACTTATAAAGCGGCCCGGAATAAACAACCTGCCTGCCATACGTCCGCGCCAGCGCCCAGAGCCCGAGACGCTTTCCGACGTCCTGCTTGTTCCTCGGATGTATGTCCGCCGCCTCGCCGATGTCTATTATCACCGCCATACCCGTATTCGCCAGCTTCAGCGTCATAAGCTGTGCCTCCCTCAGCTCCGCCCACGCACTTTCGACCGGCTCGGCGTCAACCGCCATGAAATTCGCCAACTGAACAAACAAGAATGGAAATTCGCCGGTTTTCCAGTCCTGCCGCCAGTTCGTGATCATAAGCGGAAAGAGCTC
>CP070678.1:1003854-1010841 GCA_020352515.1 Phycisphaerales bacterium
GCGCACCGTAGCCGAAGCCGTCAAGCCACCACTCGAATATCCGGTCGGGCGGGTAGTCGTTGTAGTCCTCGAAATCGTCCACTATCAGGTAGTCCGCCACGGTAAAGCTCCAGACGCTTCCAACCCAGGGACTCTCTGCATGGAGGTTGTTGACCTCGTCGATCCGCCAGTAGTAGGAAGTCGCCCAAGTCAATGGGCCGGGGTCGAAACTCTCTGCCCCGAGGGCCCTTGGGCCCTTGTACTCGCCCGATCCCTCGTTTGCATTTGCCACGGCTGTTGCGTCGGTGCCGAAATAGACCTTGTGGCCGGTGGCATGAATTCCGGGCTGCCATGTCAGAGTGGTGACCTTGCTCACACCGGTCGCGTCGTCGGCCGGTTTTGGAGCCCACGCCCAAAGCGCCTCGTAAGGCGAGAGGTATGCGCCCGGTATGACCGAACGCTCCGGGCTCGGAGGTCCCTGCCACGCAGCCGCACAGTGGTCGCCGCCGCCGCCCTCTTTCCAGAGCGCCATGATGTAGTACTTCCCGGGCGTCAGGGTCATGGTCTCGGACTGCTGGCTTGCAATCGTATCAAACGCCTGGAACCCGGTCCAGCCGGGAATATTGGCGATCAGCTCGACATTGCCGGGATCCTCGTCGGTGCTCAGCCACAGTTCGGTGTTGTCGTCACCGGCCACCCAGAACGTGTAGTCGCCCGCACTCGGGACATGCAGCCACCCGTGAATCCGGCCCCCGTAGTTGTCCAGGTTCGGCTGATACGAGAACGTCGTCAGCTCCCCGCTCTGTGACGGGTTATCCGGGTAATTGAAGTTGTTCTTAAGGGCGTCGAGATTGACCCCGGAAATATTTTCCCACAATTCGTAAACCACCTTGCCCTGCTTGGTTGTGCCGGTCCTGAAGGTCCAGACGTCGCCCTTTACAGTCTCGGCCGCTTCCTTCTCATCAATGCGCCAATAGTAATCAGTGTCGTACCCGAGAGGATCAAGCTCATAAAGGTTCGCCGCTACGTTGCCCTTGTAGATTCCCGCGGTGGCCGTAGTGGCGTTGGCAACGGCCGTCGCATCCGTGCCGAAGTAAACATCATGGCTTGTCGCATCGAAGCCCGAGCCCCACGAAAGGTCGATGTTAGGATCGACGAACATCGACCCATCCGATGGATTTGGAGTGTGCGCCTCGCGCGGCGCCGTGGAGAACCACCAGGTATCCCCGGTGATTATTGCGCCGCCGCTCTCTTCCTCATCGATGCGCCAGTAATAAGTTGTTCCGGCGACACGATCGGTAGGGAAGTAATAGATGCTCGCCAGAGGCGACCTTTGTTTGAAGTCGGCCGCGCCCAGAACCGGGTCCCTGCCGTAGTAGACACGGTGCCAGGCCGCCGTCTCTCCGGCCTTCCACTGAAGCAGCCCGTAGTTCTCATATTTGCCGACGTTCTCCGACCCGCTGGCCGGGACGGGGTCCCACGCCTTCAACTGCGGAGGCTTATCCGTGACGTTGCCGGAGTAGGAGACGTTGTCGAACGTCATCGTCCGAAGCTCGCCGGCCGCGTGCGAGGTCACGCAAAGCCCGATCAGAACCGGGTCGGTCATGTTAACCGTTTGCGGTGACGCATCAGCTTCTGCCCAGGCAACGCCGTCAGGCGATAGGAAACCCGAGAAGACGTTTCCTGTTCGGACGATCTTGACCCAGTAAGGTGCTGCGACCGCTGGACTTGTGTCGCCGCCCGAGTATACAGCGTTTGCCCCATATGTCGGTCGGTGCTGGAAGCTTGCGCCGCCTCCGTTGCCGCCGGTGATAATCATATATGCGTCCTGCGACGGGCCCGTGTTGTCCTGTCGGATCATCACGCCGCCCTTGCACCAGGCATTCGAGCCGGTGCCGACGCTTACCACGCGCGCAATGATTTCGCCATCGCCTGTGAGCTGCTTGTAAAGGTAGTGGAAATTGTCGGACTGGTCCCATATATCGTGCCCGTTGCCGGTGATGGTGTAGGTGCTGCCGCTCTTGGTAGCATCACCCGGCGTGGGACTGCCGACATCCTCGTTCCACCACCCGGGCACTTTGGCCACGGCGCTGCCGGATGCCGCCAGCACCATAATTAAAGAGAAAAGAATCAGTTTTCTACACATAGTCTTCTCCTTTTACAAAGTTGACCGGGGCGCGTTTCGGCCACACGCCAAAACCGCCCGCTTCCATTCGCAGACACCACATTACCGATCCCGCAGAGCCTGCTCCGTAGTGAAGCTTGAAAAGAACTGTCATCAGAGAAAATCAAAAAAACAACCAACGCCTCAGAAAAACACCCAATCTCGTAGGACCTGCTACCATACCTCCTTCCCTTAAAGGCCCGATAAAAGGCCGCATATAGAAATGTTGAACCTGACTACGAAGTGGGAAATGCCTCCGTGCAACCCATCACCTCGCCCGTCAACCAATCCAAACGGCTTTCAGGAAGCCGCAAAATCCTCCCCCCCGATACAATCCTAACTAACGAAACTCACCATTCTCATTTATATCAGATTGCCTATGTTATCGTCAAGAAAAACTGCCGGATTCTGCAAAAATCCACAAAAAAATTATACGGACCTTCCGCATGAGCAGCCGGGTGGTGTGTCACACCCCATGGGAGGGACATACGAGGAAAAGCCGCTCGGCGGTTGCTCTCAGGCTGTTTTGAGCCTGTCTCCGAGCAGCAGAGAGGCCACGCCATAGAGGGTAAATGCGAGAACAACAGCTAAGGCGGCGTAAAACTGCCACTGGCCGCCGCCGGTGGGGGCGGATTGGCCAACCGAGTCTATCAGGCCCTTGCCGTAATCCGCCACGGCTCCGGTCTGCTGTGTCAGACCGGCCGTAATCGTCTTGAAAAGGCCGGCCAGCCTGCCCGGGAAGGCAAAAATGGCTATGACTGCCGCCGCGGCCGTCGCAATAGGCGCCGCCAGAGCCAGCCTTTCCTGGTGGGTAATCCGAGCCAGAACGGCCCGCCGCTGCTTCCCGGTCAGCTCGGCCATGACCCTCCGCGTGAAATCAGCCGGCACGGGCTCGCAGTGGCTTTTCATAGCCTTCGCGAGCGCCGCGTCAAGCTTCTTGTCGTTATAGGACCCTGTATCACGCATCGCCTTCTTTACCCAAGGCCCCGGTTAGCACCTCTCTGAGTTTCTCTCTTGCTCTATGCAACCAGGTTTTGACCGTATTCTCGTTTGTCTGCATTATCTTTGCAATATCCGCGACGCTTTTTTCTTCGCGGTAGTACAGTATAACCGCCATGGCCCAGAGCCGCGGCAGGCGCTCCACCGCCTTCCAGACGAGCTGCTCGGTTTCGCCGTCGAGAGCGGCTGCCAAGGGCTCACTGGCTCGCCCGTCGGGTATCTGCTGTTCGATTTCGTCATCCAGCCGGGTTAGCCTTCTGTTTTTTCTCAGGTAGCTTATCCCCTGGCGGTACGCAATGCTCCACAGCCACGTGCTCAATTCCGACCGCCCGGAATATCGCCCCAGCCCCTCGTAGGCCGCCATGAACGTCTCGGCCGCCACGTCCTCGACCTCCTCTTCCCTCAGACCGAGCCTTCGGCAGCACAAGAATACGGTCTGTTTGTACTTATCAATGAACTCGGCAAACGCCTGATGATCGCCCCTGCGAAGCAGACGTAACCATTTGCCTTGTTGTCGGCTTTTCCATGCAGCATCAACCAAACAGCTCTTCCTTTCCACCTATTCTATTAGTAGCAGCCTGACGAGCAGGGTTTCAGAATTTCTCTCTACGTCTCGGCAATAATCACATGCCGTATATGACAATCTAATGATGCCACCGAACCCCGGAAAAATCACGCATTTTTCTGAAACGCCACAGCCCGCCGCCGCGACTAATGAGCAAAAAGAAAGTGAAGCTGTACGCAAGTAATCCTGGAGGCAAGCAAATGGAGACAAGTTGCTATAAAAAACCGGCCTGGAAACACAATGGCAGCATAAGAACCGACCTTCCACTGACTATAGCGGCGAGGGCAAGCAAGAGGAGGATTATGCAAACGATGAGGCCGGGTGAGCTTCTGTGCGTCGGCAAGGTCTATCTCAGAACACACAACGGCGCCGTCAGAATAAGGTAGTAAAGGACCGCAACGAAAGGATCAGACGATGAGAAAGCACTATGGAATACCCGTTATGTTTGGCCTTTGTATGGCCGTGATTATGGCAATGGTCGGCTGCGGTCAGCCGCAGGGCCGGTACACGAGGATGGACAATCTCTCCGCGGCGCTGCAGCCGGGGTCGGCCTTTTCCGCCCAAACACACAACGGCTCCATAACCGTCCGGGGAGCGGACGTCGCCGACTGCAACGTGGTCGCCACCGTGACCGCAAGGGCCGGTATGACCGCCGAGGACGCGCAGAAGGTGGCCGAAAAGGTCAAGGTAACGCTCGAGCCCGCCGGTGCCGGTCTTGCCGTCAAAATCGAAAAGCCCACGCTCTCGCACAACCAGTCCGTCGCCGTGAGCCTCGATGTAACCGTGCCCAATAACACGGACCTGCAGATAACGACGCACAACGGCTCGATCGAGATCGCCGGGATAACAGGCCGGATCAGCGGCGCCACCCACAACGGCAAAGTCGTCGCCCGCAAGGTTTCGGGCAACGCGGCGCTTGAAACCTACAACGGCTCGGTGACATGCCGCGAGATTGCGGGCGACGCGCAAGTTGAGACCCACAATGGTCACGTGGATGTATCGTACTCGGCGACTGCTTCGCCGGTCGGCGAGGTTTCGATAACCACGTATAACGGCAGCATCGAATTCGCCGGCCCCCCGAATCTCTCCGCCGCGGTCGATGCCTCCACCCACAACGGCTCGATAAGGTCCGACCTGCCGGTCGTCGTGGTCGGCGAGTTGCGAAGGAAGAATCAACTGCAGGGAAAAATCGGGGCCGGAGAGGGAAAGCTCGTATTGCGAACCCACAACGGCTCGATAAAAATAACAAAATAGCCCGCAAACCCACCTGACCCGGAAGAATCCGAAATGAATACCAAAAGCAATAAGACAATGATGTTCGTGGGCCTGGTCTTCTGCCTGCTCCCGGCCGCGGGGGGCTGTGACGTCCACGTCGGTGGCTTGGGCAAGGCCGAATGTGCCAGGACTGTCCGCAAGCGGGCCGCAATCGCCCCGGGCTCGACCGTCGTCGCAGAAACCCAGCTCGGCTCTGTCAGCATCAAGGGCGCGCAAGTCGCCGACTGCAACGTGGTCGCCGAGATTGTGGTCCGGGCCCCCACACAAGAGCGGGCAAAACAGATAGCCGAACAGGTGACGATACTCCTCGAGCCGGCCGAGGACAGCCTGATCGTCAAGGCTGACCACCCCGCGCCGGGCCTCAAGTGCTCTGTGAGCGTCAGCTTCGAGATAATCGTGCCCGCCGAGACAGACGTACGGTGCGCCAGCTCGTACGGCCCGGTGAAGGTGGCCGATATCACCGCCGATGTCAGGGCCACCAGCGCCAGCGGCCGGGTCGCTGCCGAGAACATCGACGGCTCGGTCAGCCTGAAAAGCTCATACGGCTCGGTGACGTGCAGGGGCGCCGACGGGAGGAGTATCACGCTGAAAACCAGCAGCGGCAACGTTGTCGCCGAGAATATCAAAGGCTCTCTCGATGCCGAATCCTCCTACGGTTCGGTCACCTGCAAAAACGTTTCGGGCGGTGACATAAGGGCCGTCAGCAGCAGCGGCAAGGTTACAATCTCGAAGGCTTCGTTCGACCGCTGCGATGCAAGAACATCGTACGGCTCGGTCGGCGCCGAAGGGCTGCAGGGAAAGTGGCTCAAGCTCCATTCCGGCAGCGGGCCCGTGAGCCTGGCCGAATCATCGGCCGAGGAAATCAGCCTATCCAGCTCGTATGGCCGTATAACGTGCCGCGCGATAAACACCGCCGATCTTAATGTCACGGGGGCCAGCGGTGACATCTCTATCACCTACTCGGACTCGGCCCCCGGCCAAATCGCCGCGGACGTAAAGACCAGCTACGGGAGCATCGAATTTGCGGCGCCGCGCGGCTTTGCCGGACGGGTCGACATGTCGACGAGCTACGGCTCTGTAAAGACCGACCTGCCCGTCACGGTAATCGGCCCAACAGGTCGTGACAATATCACCGGCTCCATCGGAGACGGCAGCGGCCGCCTCCGCCTCCGCTCGGGCAGCGGATCCATAAAGCTCAGACAGCACAAGAGTTGATTCAATATCAAACCGGTATAATCGAAAGGAGAAAAGAATGCCCATCGAAGAAGCAATCGGGGTAGCGATGATCGTTATCGCCTGTTTGGCGCCGGTGATAATAGTGGGGGTTATTTATTACCTCAAGAAGAGGCTCGAGCACAAGCAGATTCTGGCGGCCATCCAAAAGGGCGCGCCGCTGTCGGACCTGGTCTCTGTCAGGCCGGCGCCTGCGGGGCCGGCGTGGATAGGGTATGTCGCCAAAGGCGTCGCAGGCATTATAATCGCGCTCGGCATTTCTGCCGGGTTTAGGGACATGAGGATATTGGCCTACGTAATAGGCGGCCTGGGCGCTGCATGGCTTGTCAGCGGGCTGCTGCACCGAAGGTACTACATAAAAGGCCGGATAAACGGCAACGGCCGCTCCGAGCCCAAGCCGGAAGGTTGAACAAAATCTCCGGCTTTGGCCTGATGGGTGGGGTTAGAAGGCGATTCCGAGCAATCGCCTTTTTTTATTGGTAATCGGCCAGGCAAGAAGTCCTCAAGATGCGGGACCAAAATCGCCCTGGCCGGCTTCAATTCGCGTTTCACCTCCGTTAATACCCTCTCAGCATCCGGTCTTTCTGCAAAAACGCGTTACGCCTCTGCTGCCCGGCGCATCCGGACGGTAGCGGCAATTGATGGAGAATAGCGCCGATTATCTGGGACTTGTCCGCAGGGCTCAAAGGGGCGACAAGGAAAGTCTTGAGCGCCTCACCGAGCTTGCAGACGAGCGTTTGCGCGTGGACGTGTACCGCCTGACGCTTCGAGA
>CP070678.1:1010941-1015472 GCA_020352515.1 Phycisphaerales bacterium
ACCCCCCTCTAAAGTCGTCAGGTGTTTCGAGATTCCTCCCATGATGCTCAATTGCCAGTCATACGCTATCTTTTGTCCCTCGAACGTCTTGGTCGTTGCCGGACCGGGACGAATCAGGACCTCCCGAACCGGGACCTTCAGCCCCGAGAATTTCTTGAGGCAGTCATTTAGAGCCGCGGCGTCGCCTTTGTAGTAGAAGTTCTCAGAGCCGTTGACCCAGATTTGATAGACGCGGGTCGTGTGATTGACAACCGGCATAATGCCCGGCCAATCCTTGTAATTGGCTTCGTGGAACGGCTTATTGCCGCACTGCTCTGTAGCCCATGCCCAGCACTGTGAATCGAATACCAGGCAGGCCGACAGGGCGATCAAAAGGAACACCGTCTTCTTCATTTTGGGCCTCCTTCACAAGTCGAACGACCGACTGTGCCGTACTATGGTTATATAAGCGTTAGTCGCATAAGCCTACGGACAATTATCCCTTCAGGCTATTTGTAAGGACGCAGTACAGACGGTTCGGTTGACAGGAATTCTGTCACTTTTGTATAGTTTCTTTCGCGTGCCGCGTCCGGCGCGTCGGTCGGCGCAATAAAGAGCCCCTGCGTTGCACAGGGGCAGAGGAAGAAAATAAATAGAAGATGCAAGCTTTTTTATAGGTGATTTCGTTCGGATGTCAAGCACCAGAATCGATTTTTTTTTCGTGTTGCAGAATTACGTCGCCTCAGGTCACCTCCCGGCTGGGCCGCTTTGGACGTCACATTAGGTTATTGATGCTGCATTCAATTATACAACTCTCCAGGTTCTCAAACAAGCAACAAAAGGCGGCGGTCGGATTCGAACCGACGAATAACGGTTTTGCAAACCGTCGCCTTAGGCCTCTTGGCTACGCCGCCGGCACTTAAGCAATACAGTTTATCGAGCGGGAATCAGTTTTGCAAGATGATTCATGCCCAATTCTCCGGGTGTATTGGATGCCCGGTTTTTCAGGCAATATTCCTGCCCGCCCAAGCGTCCAAAGTTCGTGTTCGGGCGTGCTAATCCGGGCTGTTTTTGTGCCGTTCCGGCGATAATTGGCCCGGAGTATCGACCCGATCAAGCGATCCGTCGCGCAGCCGGGCGGCCAAGGGGAGCGATTCAGGCTTCCATTTCGCGGCATTTTGTCGTATACTAGACACAGCCTAAAGGTTTGCTGAAAGCCTTTATTTGGCAGATTCGCAGTTTTGGAGAAAAAGTGATGGTTTGGAGGTTGAGACCTCGGGTAGTGGCGCTGTGGGCGCTGTTTGTGTGTGTTTTTATCGGTCTGGGCGGCTCGTGCAGTCCTGAGCGATACAAGGCCCAGGCGGATGCGGAAGTGTACAAAATCATCGACAGCAAGTGGCAGGAGGACTTCGGCAGCAGGGCCAATTACACTGTTAGCGACGCTCGGCCGTTGCCGAATGACATCCGAATCGGCGATGTCATGCCGCAATCGGGTATGCTGACCCTCGCACAGGCGGTAGCCATTGCCACCGTACAGAACAGGGATTATCAGGGCCAAAAGGAACAGCTCTATCTGTCGGCCCTTGATTTGACCGCCGTTAGACACGATTTTGCGCAGAATTGGTTTGCGACCGTAGATGCAGGCTACGGCAGGGACGCAGCCGACGAGGGCGTCGATGCCGGCGGCGATATCGGCTTCGACCAGTTGCTTTCCACCGGCGCCGGCGTGACGACAGGCATCGCGCTGGACTGGGGGCGTTTTCTTACCGGAGACCCGAGGACCACGCTCGGCTCGATCCTGTATGCCCGCATTTCCCAGCCCCTGCTCGGCGCGGGGCGCAAGGTTGCCCTGGAAAATCTGACGCTGGCCGAGCGCAGGACCCTCTACCAGATACGCTCGTTCAACTGGTACAGGCAGGATTTCGTCATACAAATCATCGAACAGTACTATCGCGTATTGCAGCAGGCCGATTCGCTCGCCAATGCCAAGAGCAGTTATGAAAGCAAGCAGAAGCTGCTCGAGCGGCTGGAGATGGAGGCAAAAGAGGGACGGACTGCACGCTTCCAGGTGGACCAGGCCGAACAGAGCACGCTCAGCGCGTGGGACGGCTACGTCAGAGCGGAGCAGAACTACAAGCAGTTGCTCGACAGATTCAAGATAGAATTGTCTCTGCCCGTCAGCGCCGAGATAACGCTTGACCCGAACGAGCTGCAGGCTCTGGTGGATATCGGCATCAGCCAGCCCAACTATCCGCCGGTCGCCGCCGTTGAGACCGCCCTTGCAAATAGACTGGACCTGGCGAACAGCAGGGACCAGGTGGAAGACGCCGAGAGATGGGTTAAGGTTGTCGTCGATGATCTCGGCATACAACTGGAGCTGGTCGCCGACGCGAGCGTGGACTCGACCGAGCCGACCGAATACCGCAGACTTCAGTTCCACAACGGAACCTACACTCTCGGTCTCGAGGGGGATTTGCCGATTGACCGAAAGGACCAGCGCAACACCTACCGGGAGGCGCTTATAAGTCTTCAGCAGCGTCGGCGCCAATACGATGAAGAGGCGGCGACGGTCGAACTGGAGGTGCGAGACGCTTACCGCAGGCTGCTTGAAGAGGCCGAGTCTTACAAGACACAGAAGCTGGGCGTGGAGCTGGCCGAAAAGCGGGTAGCCGTAAACCCGTTGCTGTGGGAGGCGCAGCGTGCGACCACGCGTGACCTGCTGGAGGCCCAGGACGCCTTACAGCGTGCGAAGAACAGCCTGACATCCGCTCTGGTCAATCATACAATGGCCAAGCTTGCCTTTTTCCGCGATGTTGGCCTGCTTCGGGTCAGGCCGGACGGCATGTGGGAACAAGGGGAATATGGACCGGCCGCAAGAGCCGATGCAAAGGAGTAGCTTATTATGAAGGTTGTGGCTTTTAACGGCAGTGCCCGCAAGGGCGGCAATACGGGGATTCTCGTCAACGCGGTATTCGGCGAGCTGGGCAAAGAAGGCATCGAGACGGAGATGGTTGAATTGGCCGGGCAGAAGATCCGCGGGTGCACGGCGTGCTATAAGTGCTTTTCGAACAAGGACAAACGATGCTCCGTCAAGGGTGACATTGTTAACGAGTGCATCGAGAAGATGCTGGGGGCCGACGGGATAATTCTGGCGTCTCCGACGTATTTTGCGGACGTCAGCTCCGAACTGAAGGCGTTGATAGACCGGGCGGGGCTGGTATCGCGGGCGAACGACGACATGCTGAAGCGAAAAGTCGGGGCGGCGGTGGTTGCGGTTCGGAGGGCCGGCTCGATACATGCGTTCGACTCTATCAACCATTTCTTTCTGATAAGCCAGATGATCATACCGGGGTCTTTTTACTGGAATGTCGGCATCGGGCGGGAAATCGGCGACGTGGAGAAGGACGAGGAGGGCCTGCAGACGATGCGGCTGCTGGGGGCGAACATGGCGTGGCTGCTGAAAAAGATAGCTACGTAGGGCCGGGCGAGTTTGCGGCTGGGGATAATGCGTGCGGGCGCTTAAGAGTGTCTTGATTTCAGGGTGGCGGTAGGGGTGATCGAGATATCTGGCGACTTTGAGCTGTTAGCGTTTGTTGGTTTGATAGTCTTGTACACTCGGAAGGCACGATTATCCGCACTTTCGGAGAGGTCCTTCGGCATAAGAAGAGGGCTGCAAAAGCTTTCGAGCGGGCGCTGGGGTCGGTAGGCTCATTTGGTGAGGTTATGGCGCGTTCTGATTTGTGCTATTGCCTCTGTGGCCTTTTGACGAACAGGATAGACTGATTTGGTCTTCACCTGACCATCCTCCGTGTACGAGAGCTCAATGGCATAGTCGTCGCCGCTTCTTGCCTCGAGCAGGGCGATATCATCGGGCCGGCCGAGGCGTCCGAGCGCATCGACGGCATTGACACGAACGCGCGGATTGGGGTCTGAGAGATATTGTCGCAGCAGTGTGAGACTCCGGCTGAGTATGGCCGGGTCATCCTGATTGCGACTTGCCAGTTGGCCGAGTGCGAAGGCGGCATTGTCCCTGAGCAACTGGTTGCTTTGTTGGAGGACGGTTTGGAGTATTGGCAATGCGCCCGGGTGGCCGGCCACGCCGAGAGCGGTAAGTGTCTGCTCCCTGCAGCCCCGGGATAATTGCTCACTATTCCATATTTCGTGCAGTGCTCGGGCCGCCTCTTCGCCGCCGATTTCGCCCAGAGCAGTCACCGCCACAGCGGCGAGATCCCGTCCGACGCCGAGGGCGCCGCTATCCCGGCGGACCGCCTGCACGAGCGCATCGACCTCCTCTTTGGTGCCGAGCTGGCCAAGGGCGTACGCGGCCAACTTTCGCACGTTCCGGTCGTCATCGGACATCAAGACGTCGGCGAGCGTTCGGCGGGCATTCCGGCCGAACGCGGTCAGGCCGACGACACAGGCACGCCGGACGGCCGGTTTTTCGTCGGACTCTACTCGCTCAGTCAGCTTTTCGAGGAGCCACGTCTTCTGCTTTTGGTCGGCTGTTCGGATCACGGCCAGAAGGTCGGAAGCCTCATGGCCGGAATGGTTG
>CP070678.1:1015572-1018844 GCA_020352515.1 Phycisphaerales bacterium
ACAGAAGGTTTCTACAGCAGATTCAGGTGAAGATGGAGACGCAGGCATGGAAACGACAAAATTGGTATCGCTCGAAACATCAGTTCTTGCCCTCTCAATTGTGTGCACCATAACGGTGCCGCTTGTCCGGGCGCAAAGCCCCGAGCAGCAGGCATTGCGGATTCTCAAAGAATCCGGCGTAAAAGGCGGCCTGATCGTTCACGTCGGCTGCGGCGCTCTTGCGAATGAGGGCCTCACCGCAGCGCTGCGAGCCGGTGACAGCTACCTCGTGCACGGCTTGACCCGAAACCGGCGGGACCTAGAAAGGGCCCGCATGAGCATCCGGAGCGCCGGGCTTTACGGTCCGGTCTCAGCGGATCTGCTTGAAGGAAAGACCCTTCCCTATATAGACAACTCTGTGAATCTGGTTGTAGCCGAGAACCAGGAAGAGGTCTCCGCACTGGAGATTATGCGCGTGCTGGTGCCGCAAGGCGTTGCCTATATGCGGGCCGGCGACAGCTGGGCCAAGATCGTCAAGAAGCGTCCGGACAACATCGATGATTGGACGCACTACATGCACGATCCCAGCAACAACGCCGTCGCTCACGACACCGCGATCGGCCCGTTGCGGCACCTGCAATGGGATGGCGCGCCACGGTATTCGAGGCACCACGAGTTTACCTCCAGCGTCGCCGCGATGGTCTCGACGAATGGCAGGCTGTTCTCGATCATGGACATGGCAAGCCGGGCCTCGATCCACATGCCCCCCAAGTGGCGGCTGACGGCACGCGATGCATTCAACGGCATCGTTCTCTGGGAAAAGCCCATCGAATCGTGGTTCAACCATCTCTGGCCGCTCAAAGACGGCCCGGCGCAGCCGCCCAGGCGCCTGGTGGCCACGGGCGATTCGGTCTATGTCACCCTCGGTCTCGAGGCGGGAGTCAGAGCCCGTCGACCAGAGGAAAAGCCTCGGCTATGTCTACGGCCCCACACTGGTGGCTTACGATGATGTAATCCTCTTCGCCGACGGCAGATTGAAACGCAAAATCAGATCGCTCTCGAAGGAAAACGGCCGGTTGCTCTGGCAGGCCCCACACTACCCGGCCGGTCACGCCGGCTCACCCGAAGACCTGCTTGTCGTAGACGGCCTGGTCTGGTGCGGCAGGATCGCCGGCGGCGGCCATGACGGTGTCTTCACAGGCCGAGACCCGAAGACCGGCGACGTCAAGCGAGAATTCACTCCCGATGTGGAGACCTATTGGTTCCACCATCTTTGCCACAGATCCAAGGCGACCGATGAGTACATTCTAACTTCAAGAACGGGAATCGAGTTCGTCGACGTTCGCGAGCAGAAATGGCAAGTCCATCACTGGGTCCGCGGCGCCTGCACGTATGGCATAATGCCCTGCAACGGGCTCATATATGCACCGTCACATCCCTGCGCCTGCTACCTCGAATCCAAGCTCAGCGGCTTCTGTGCGCTGGCGCCCTCTACCCAGCGGACTGTCAACATGACTTCCTCTGCGCAACCGCGTCTGTTCAAGGGACCTGCGTACGGGACCAAACTTGAATCCGAAAGCAAAGCCGCTAACCAGTGGCCTACGTACCGCCACGACGCCGCCCGCAGCGGGACAACTCCGACTGCTGTAAAACTGCCCCTCTCGGAAAAGTGGAGAACGAACTTGGGCGAGAAATTAACCAGTCCGGTAGTCGCAGGCGGCCGCGTTTTCGTTGCATCGCGTGACGACCACATGCTTTATGCCTTAAGCGCCAAGCAGGGTGATCAACTCTGGACCTTCACGACCCGTGCCGGAGTGGACTCACCACCGACCATCTATCGAGGACTCGTGATATTAGGTTGTACCGACGGCAGAGTTTACTGCCTGCGGGCCTCAGACGGAGCTTTAGTCTGGCGCTTCCGCGCCGCACCGAGTGACATGCGGCTCGTCTCCTACGGCCGGCTTGAGTCGCTCTGGCCGGTGCATGGCAGCGTCCTCGTCCGCGACGGAATCGTTTACTGCGTGGCCGGAAGATCGACCTATCTCGACGGCGGACTCAGATTCCTCCGCTTGGACGCCGCGACCGGCAGGCTGCTTTCGGAAAATGTTCTATGCGATCAGCAGAATCCCCAGAAGGACGTCAAAGTGCTCAACATGCCGGTGGCTCTGCCCGACGTTCTCTCCAGTGACGGCGAACTCATCTATATGCGCTCACAGGTATTCGACAGTGAGGGCGAGCGGATTCAAACCATCGACCCGAGCCTGGATCCGTTAACGCGGGCCACGCAGCAATTGGGCAAGGGCGCCCACTTGTTCTGCCCGACAGGTTTTCTCGACAACGATGCATGGCACCGCTCCTACTGGATGTACGGCAGGGCCTTCTCATCCGGTTGCGACTGGTGGTTCCGCGCCGGGCGATACGCCCCGGCCGGTCGCCTGCTGGTCTTCGAGGGTGACCGCGTTTACGGCTTCGGCCGCGAGACGGGACTTTTCGTCTGGTCGCACGTCCTCGAGAACCATCTGTTCTGTTCGGAAATACAAGCGGATGCCGACGCCATCGAGAGGGTCAGGCAGTGGAGCGAGAAGGCGGGGCGCCAGGCCAGGTTCAATCGCAGCCTCACTCGCAACACTCCCTTAGAGTCCCGTCATGCCCCGAAGCTCAACTGGTCGATCAAGCAACCACCTCTGCACGCGCGGGCTATGGTCCTGGCGGGCGATACACTTTTCGTCGCCGGACCACCAGATGTGCTGAACGAGGACGACGCCTTCAACCAGCCTTTCAATCCGCAGGTCGTGGCTAATATCGCCGAGCAGGACGCTGCCTACGAGGGCAAACGCGGAGCCCTGCTGTTAGGTATCACCGCCGAGCAGGCAAGCCAGTCCTTCAAGCTCGAACTGCCCGCACCGCCGGTTTGGGACGGTATGGCCGCGGCCGAGGGCAAATTGTTCGTTTGCGGCGTCGACGGACATGTAACTTGTCTGGGAGCGAAGTAGCGCCGTCGGTACCCTTTTATTCGAAAACGAGGGTACCATACTTCTCGAACTCGTGGAAACTTCTTCCGACGCGAGCCCAGTCCCAGCTTGTGCCCCTGCCGCCATCGTAATCGACACGGTAGAAATTGGCTCTCCATCGAGTCCCAGATTGCGGCGGAACATTTTGCAGGGGCTTGAGCAAGTCATACGGGACAAATACCTCGGCCTTCCAGCCGGTTATTTTGGCGCCTGAACGTTTGGGACCGCCGGTGACCGTGGTGGCCTTCTTCGTTTTGCGGTCGCCATCGTAATGCCAGGGCC
>CP070678.1:1018944-1022279 GCA_020352515.1 Phycisphaerales bacterium
GCCCCTTGGGCGGCCTATACGGAGAAGCGGGTTCATCCTCAGAAGGGGTACGGGCGGCCGGGCTGGCTGCGAATAACGGACTACGGGGCGGGGATGATCACAGGCTGGGGCAGTCATCACAATGACATCGCGCAGTGGGGCCTGGGCACCGAGCGCACGGGGCCGGTGGAGATTGAGGGGCAGGCCGAATACCCGAAGGACGGGCTGTGGGACGTGCACGGCAATTTCCGCATCGAATACACGTATGCGGATGGGGTCAAGGTCATTTGTGCGGACACGGGCAAGAACAAGCAGGGAATTGTCTTCGAGGGTTCGGAAGGTTGGGTTTATGTCCGGCGGGGATTCATCGACGCCAGTCCGAAGTCACTTTTGAGCTCGAAGATCAAGCCGGATGAGATTCAGCTTTACGAGAGCAACAACCACAAGGGCAATTGGCTCGAGTGCATCAAGTCCCGCAGGGAGACGGTGGCGCCGGCGGAAGTGGCGCATCGCTCTTGCAGTGTCTGTCTTCTGGGGGAGATTGCGATGCGGCTGGGTCGGAGGCTCAAATGGGACCCGGAGAAAGAGCGATTCGGCAACGACGAGCAGGCCCACCGGATGGTGTCGAGGCCGATGCGCAGCCCGTGGCGGCTGTAGGATGGGACACCAGGGCATAGAGTATATCGGGAGTTTTATGAGGAATAGGGAATGAAGCGTCTTAACAAGCATGTCACGGTTTTACTGGCAGCGGCGTTTGTGGGCGTTGCGGGCTGCGCGGTAACGGCGGGGCCGCAAGGAAGTGGCGGGCAGAAGCTGGATGCGAGAATAGAGAAGGACAAGGTGACGGTGACGGTGGCGGGGAGGCTGTTTACCTGCTACAAGTTCGGGGCATTGCAGAAGTATCCGTATTTTTGGCCGGTGAACGGTCCGGCGTCGGGCAAGTCCATTACGACCGAGACGTCGGAGCCGTATCCGCACCATCATTCGCTTTTCTTCGGGTGCGACCGGGTCAACGGCGGAAACTACTGGCAGGAGGGCAACGAGCGCGGGCAGATAGTCTCGCAGGGACCGAAGATTGTGGAGGCTTCGGGGGACAAGGTTGTCCTTGCCGACGAATGTCTCTGGCAGCAGCCCGGCAAAGAGCCGGTGATTCGCGACACGCGGCTTATCGGCGTGACGGCGCCGTCGCCGACGGTGCGATTGATCGATTTCGAAATCACGCTCGAGCCGCTTACGGACATCGTGATCCTCAAGACCAATCATTCGCTTTTTTCGGCGCGGGTGGTGCCTGAGCTGAGCGTCAAGTCGGGCGGCAGGCTAATCAACGCGGAGGGCAAGACGGCGGAGAAGGGGACTTTCGGTGTGGCTTCGGCGTGGTGCGACTATTCCGGGGAGCGGGATGGCGTGGCCGAAGGTATAGCCATCCTGCAGAATCCCAATAATCGCTGGTATCCGTCGAAGTGGTTCACTCGGGATTATGGGTTTTTCTCGCCCACTCCGATGTACTGGCTCGAGGGCGGGCGTCTGGAGCTGGCCAAGGGCGAGAAGCTGAGGTTGAGCTACCGCGTAGTTGTGCACGCCGGGGACGTGGAGGCAGCGGCCGTAGGGCAGTTGTTCGAGCAGTACAGGGTCTCTGCAGGGGGCCGGCGGAACAAATAGTCAACGCCTGTGCTATGTGTGTCGGGCTGTCGGCTCTACTCAACAGCCTCGAAATCGTCTTTGCCTGCGCCACACTCGGGGCAAACCCAGTCGTCCGGCAGGTCTTCGAATGCTGTTCCGGCGGCGACACCGGCGTCGGGGTCTCCCACGGCCGGATCGTAGATGTAGCCACACATAAGACATTTGTATTTCTTCATTGTTCTGTCCTTCCAATGTTCGTATTTGGTGGTTGAGCTTTCTTCATTCAAAACACGTCGCTGAAGAATGCCGGCACTATGGGCGAAACGGCACCAGGTTACTTCAATTCCTTCAGTTTTCTGCTGATGGTGGCAATGTGGCTGATTTCCTCTTTGATTACGGCCTCGACTTTGTCTTTGCCGGCATTGGCGGGCACGAGGTCTTTGAGGCCGACGTAAAAGAGGACCGAATCCCTCTCGGCGCCGATTGCGGCCTCAAGGACCTGTTTGGTTGACTCGCGGCCTGTCAGTTTCATGGCTGGACTCTTCATTCCCTCGCTGCCGTGGCTATCGGCCATTGTCTGCAGGTACAGGGCGGCCTCGTTATCGGGGTCGAAGACGGTTGCGCCGGTCTCGCGGCCGGTGAGCTGCTCTCTCATCTGCTCGAAGGTCTCGAGGTGCTCATCCTCCATTACGGCCATATCGAGCAGCATCTGTTTTATATCGTCGCTGGAGGCGTTTTTCGCAGCCTCGCGATAGAATTTTGCGCCGTTGCGTTCGATTTGCTCGGCCATTTCGAAGATTTCATCTGCGTTAAAGATCAATCCCATAGTCATTCTCCTTGAGGTGCGGGGGGTGTGAAGACTCGGCCGGCCAGCTCCCGATCGATCATGAGCATTGCTCCGGGCGCATCTTCGGCCATTTTGAGCTCGCGTGCGACCTTATCGACGGACGTCTCTTCTTCGACCTGCTCGTTGACGAACCACTGGAGGAACGCGTTTGTTGCGTGGTCCTTTTCTCTGATGGCGAGGTTTACGAGGTCGTTGATTCGTGCGGTTATTAGCTGTTCGTGCTTGTAAGCAGCCTTGAATGCATCGAGCGGGGATTTCCACTCGGCGGGGGGTTCTGCCAGGGCTTTGAGGGTGACGCGGCCTCCACGCTCGTTTATGAAATCGTATATCTTCATCGCGTGCGTGGTTTCTTCCTGTGTCTGGACCCTCATCCAGTTTGCAAAGCCGGACAGACTGAGTGACTCGAAATAGGCAACCATGGACAGATACAGGTAGGCCGAGTAGAACTCGGCGTTGATCTGGTCGTTCAGGGCCTGCTCCATCTTTTTGGTGATCATTGTTTAGCCTCCCAGAGCCCGTGGACGTTGCAGTGCTCTCTGGCGGTCAACCAGGCGGGCTCAATTGCAAATAGGGCCTCCGGCGGGTCGCCCGGATTTAGAAACTGCCTGTAGGCACTGCCGTCGGCGATGACCTCTATCCATTCTATGTAGTGCTTTTCTTCCATTGGGTGAGGGACGGTTCCGACCTTCACCTTTATGCCGCCGGCGACCTTCTCGATGACGGGGACATGCTTTTCGGTGGCGGCGTCGGCGGTTTTTGCATCGAGCCTCTCCATCGGCTGGCCGCAGCAGACGAGCTGGCCGGCGCCTCCGTGGAGGACTTCAACGATGTTGCCGCATACCGAACATTTATATACTTCAAGTTTCGCAGCCATGATTCGATCCTTTCA
>CP070678.1:1022379-1026074 GCA_020352515.1 Phycisphaerales bacterium
ATTCGTGCTGCCCGCCGTTGTCTGCGCGGCCCGCACGATCACCGTCGATAACGACGGACCCGCCGATTTCTCCACCATCCAGGCCGCCATCGACGACGCAAACGACGGCGATACCGTCGTCGTCAGCCCCGGCACGTACACCGGCGACGGAAACCGCGACATGGATTTCCTCGGCAAGGCAATCACCGTCCGCAGCACCGACCCAAACGACCCGGCCGTAGTCGCCGCAACCGTCATCGACTGCCAGGGCTCCGAAGCAGACAACCACCGCGGATTCTACTTCCACACCGCCGAAGACGCCAACTCCGTCCTCGCCGGCTTCGCTATAACCCGCGGCTGCGCCGACACTGGCGGCGCCATCCTCACCTGGGAATCGAGCCCCACGATAAGGCGCTGCATAATCACGGGCAATCGCGCCCGTTTCTCTGGTGGTGGCGACAGGGCATTCGGAGCGGGTGTGTATTGCCACAAAGGGGCTCCGGCATTCTCTCGGTGCATTATCAGCAACAACTCTGCTGTTCTTGGTGGCGGTGTATACTGCTACCTTACCTACGGCATCACATTCACGAGTTGTATCATCGCGGGCAATTCGGCAAACCTTCGCGGCGGAGGAATCTACGACGATTCTGCAGGCGCCGCCTTTTTCAATTGCGTGATCTCCTACAATCACGCCGAGTCCTATGGGGCTGCGATTAGAACCCGGGGCGGAAAGTTCATCAATTGTATTATATGGGCAAACACAGGAGACTACGACGTTATAAACACAGACTCCGTCACCGTACTCTATTGTGACGTCCAACACATACTCCGTCCTGGCGCTCGACACGATTGGATTACAGAGGGCAACATCGAGGCCGACCCGCTTTTCCGCGACCCGCTGAACGGCGATTTTCACTTAACGCCCGGCTCACCATGCATCAACGCCGGCGACCCTGATTACGTTCCTGCTGACTCCGACCTGGATATTGACGCCCAGCCCCGAATCATAAACGGCCGCATAGATATGGGTGTTGATGAGTTCGATACGGCCGTGCCCATCCTCAGAGTCTTGCCGGATTCCCTTCAATTCTTATCCTGGCACGGAGGCCCGCCACCCGCATCCACCATAGTCTCCGTTTACAACGCAGGAGGCGCCGCGCTCAACTGGACACTCACGAGCGACTGTCAGTGGGCTCACGTGACGCCGGATACGGGGCACTGCCCTGTAAATTGCGATCCCATCGAAGTCACTTTGAGCATCGATCCTTCCGCCCTGCTCCCGCGCGTTCACCGCTGTGATCTTATCCTCACCGACTCCAATGCCCTCAACTCGCCTCTACATGTCCCGATAACCTTTGAGCTCATCGCTCAATATGGCGGCGGCAGCGGCACTGTCGAGGATCCCTACTTGATCTACAATGCAGCTCAGTTAAATGCTCTCGGGGCTACTCGCCAGGACTGGGACAAGCACTTCAAACTCATGAACGACATCGATCTGGCCGCGTACACGCAAACCAGCTACAAGATCATTGGACAGAAGCACCGCTATCCGCAACCGCATGAGCCATTCACCGGGACTTTCGACGGCAACGGCAGGGTTATCAGCAACTTCACATATGAATCGACGGACTGGACCGAGCAGACTATCGCTGTGGGACTGTTTGGATACGTCGCCGGCGCTCAGGCGGAGATCAGAAATCTCGGCCTCGTCGCTTGCCGCGTCTCTACGCAATGGGGCTACACCGGCGCCCTTGTTGGGCTCCTTGAAGAAGGTTCGGTCACCAACTGCTATGTCGAAGCCGGTTATCTTTCAGGCAAGGCCGTTGCCCCTCTCACCGCCGTTACCGTCGGTGGGCTCGTCGGACGAAGCAGCGGCACCATAGCAAGGTGTTACTCCATAGCCAGCGTTACAGGCGACTTCATGAGCGGAGGTCTTGTGGCATATAATCTTAATCATGGCAGTATTTCCCAATGTTATTCACTCTCGGATGTCTGGGGATGCCGCCAAGTCGGAGGACTTGTTGGCTGGAATTCCTGTCGCGCTTCTATAGCTGACTGCTACGCGGGCGGCAGTGCAACCGCCTCCTGCTCACACGTCAGCTTAGGCGGCTTAGTCGGCTTTAACGACTATGACATAGCCGATGACGGGGGCTTGAACTGTGAGGCCGCCCTGCTAAGATGTTTTTCGAGCACCCGCGTTAGTGGAAATGCCGACAACCCTGGCGGATTGGTTGGCAGTGGACTGGACAGCAGTAGCACCGCTGACAGCTTCTGGGACATTGACAAAAGCGGCCAGCTCTACAGCGACGGCGGCCGGGGGCGCTCAACGGCCTTGATGCAAACCCGCAGTACTTATACCGACCACGGCTGGGACTTCGTCGGAGAAACGGAAAACGGCACGGACGATATCTGGCTCCTCTGTCCCGGCGTCGCAGACTATCCCAGCCTCGCTTGGGAACACGCCGGCGCAATAGCGGTCAGTCCGGCCGATCTCGACGGAGACAGCGATGTCGATATGAACGACTTCGCCCTCTTCGCCTCCCAGTGGAAGATGATCGAAACCGCCGGAACCACCCCCGTACCCGCCGGCCCCGTCGTCGTGGACGGCGCTTTGAGCGAATGGACCAACGCCCTATGGCTGCCCCTCGACGACCTCTATTACGGCAACTGCGCCGACGTCACCGAGGCCTGGTATGCACTGCTCTGGAGCGCCGGCGCAAACAAGCTCTATGCCGCCGTGATGGTCGTCGACCACGACCACGTATTCACGGACGAGCGAATAGCATGGAACGCCGGCGACCGGATCGAAATCTACAGCCAGGGAGACGCCGAGGGCGGAACAGGCTGGAACGGAATCCAGGAACAAGGTGCCTATCACATAGCCCAGCAGTACCTCGTCGCCCCGAACACAACCGGCGGCGCATGGGCCACCTGGGGCGTGGGCCAGCAGATTGAGCCCGAAGCCGGCTTCGAGTATGCCGTCAGCGTCCTCGGTGACCTGATAGTCTATGAGGCCGGCGTCCGAATGTTTGACCACTACGGCCTCAGAAGCGGAGAAGATACCGCCATAACCGATCTCCGCTCGGCCCACGTCCTCGGATTCGACATCGCCGTAAACACACGCTATGCCGAAGGATTCGGTATGTTATCGCCCGGAGAGCCCTTCAGCGGTCACGACAAATCCACGAACGCCGACTTCTTCACCAAACGCACCCTCGTCAAACGCTTAACTGACGCATCCGAAGCGCCCCTGACAGCCAACTTCGACCCCGGCAATTGTGTCGACTGGCCCGACCTGGCCGTCCTCGCCAAAGACTGGCTCGCCAAACCCGGCCCCTGCAACCAATAAACAAAAACCACCCCCCGCACCGCAGCAAGGCCCGCGGGCCGCCTCCGGCAGCAGCTCCCGACTCTGCCCGGCCCCTCTCGGCCCCAAAATTATCTTGACACCCAACCCAACATCTTGTATAATACCCACCTAACAAGTCAATACTGAAAGCTCAGCTACACTTCTTCTCAAATCCGAGCTTCATCCGGCCAATGAGCAGGCGGCCGTTGCAGGTCAGGGCCTTGGAGTCGTCTGGAGAGGAAAATCGTTTGGGCAGAGGCTCAAATTTGGGGCACGCGGGGGGGGAAATTTGTGCCTCTGGGGCCCCGAACGATTTTCCTCGGTCTTGAGACTCGCAAAATACGCCCATTTGTTACTCGCATGAAGC
>CP070678.1:1026174-1036493 GCA_020352515.1 Phycisphaerales bacterium
CCGCGTATGGCACCAGCCCGGCCGCTCGATAAGTCTCCTCCTCGCACCGCGTCAGCCGCGCGATTGCATCCACGCTCTCCGCACGCGAAAGCTCACGCAGCAGCCCGACGAAAAGCCCGTGGTAATCCGCGGCCTCGCGAAGGCTCGGCCCCGGCCCCTTCCATTGCGCCGCGCCGAGGCGCTCCTTCAGAATACGGACAATGGCCGTCTCCAGAGCCGCCCCGACCACTAACAGCTCCGCCGTCGTCGCCTGCATCCGCGTCGAGCCCGTTATCGCCATCGGCCCCGTGGCCAAATCCAGCTTGCGTATTCGGCGCTCCTCTATCACCTCGCGCGACCGCTGAACGTGCTCGGCAAGCGACCCCGTCGGATTGTTGTAAACGAAAAAAACTTCTGCTCCGGCGTCCAGCCCCTCCCACGCCGTGCCGATTACGAAAGGCGTCTCGCCTCCCTCGGTAATCGCCGTCACCACGTCGCCCGGCCCGACGCCCGCACGCCTCAACTGGTATCTGCCGAAGTCGGGAAAATCCTCGAACCCCTCCACCGATTTTATCAGCGCAAAGTCGCCGCCGGCCATGACGCTGCAGGTGAGCTGCTCCATCCCGCCGGCCAATGCCGAGACATCCGGCTGTGCCTGCCCAAGCTCTCTCCAGAACCTCCGCCAGGCCGCGTCTAACAGGATGCTCAGCCGGCCCGTCGCCCCGCAGCCGGTAAAATAGATCCTCCTTCCGGAGCTCGCCGCCCTCACAAACGATTCGACAAGCTCGCCGAAGACATCCTCCGCGAGCACTTTCTCGACAACCGGCGGTATCTCGGCGTCAACCGATTGCAGCATCCGTATCGCGCCGGCAGGGTCCGACTGTGCCGTTTGCGACAGGTTCATCGTCTTCGGGTGAAACGATTCGGTCAGCAAGTCCCCCAGGCGGAACGCTCGCTCCTCGCTCAAGAACTCCCCGGCTCGTCGGACAGCCTCAGACATGTCACCTCCTTGCGATCCGCGCACCTGCATCCCTATCTGCTCTCCACCACGACCAGCGCATTTGCTACGCGCCGCTGCCTTCCGTCCGAGGGCGAGTTCATCACGCGGCCGCCCAGCCAGAGCGTTGACGAGCCGCCACCGTCCATGTTCATCGCCTCCTGGCATCCCAATCGCAACATCAGCGCCGCAAGCTCCGGATAGGTCATGCCCGCCGAGAGCCCGGCCTGCCGCCCGTCGACCACAACCAGAAAGAAGGTTTCCCCATTGAAGCCTATCGCCGTTCGCGGATGCCTCGGCAGATACTCGTCCGTATCCCATTTGGCCGCTTCGCCCCTGCTCACCAGTACCGGCCCGCCTCCGATTGCGGTCCGGACCCCTTTGAGGCTCGGGGAGGTCTCGAACGAAAGCGATAGAATCGTCCCCGGGCGCAGCAACGGCAGCTTGCCGATCAGCTTCGGCCCCACCGAAAGGACCATGTTGGACGGCTCTATGTAGCTGCCGCCGTGCTCGTTCGCCGCCGATACCCGCGCGGCGCAGAATGAGTCCGGCCCAACCGGCAGCCAGGCGCCGTCGCCGTATCTCTCCAGGACAAATTCGACCCCGTCGCGCGTTCGAGTGGATTCCCCCATCCTTGGCGTATAGAGCACCACCGCGTCCTCGGCCCGTTCCTGGTTGAGCCCGAACGGAATCTCACGCCCGTCCGGCAGCATCACGCTGAATTTCGATGTCACCTGCCCGATGTGCGGACGCGATGCCGAATCGATCCAGAAGCTCGTCCCGATGGGCGAACTGACGAATTCGCCGTCAAGAATCTGGAGGCCCGCCGGATCCCCGCGGTACGGGCCCTGCTGAATCACAAAAAAATCCCCGTTAACCGCCGCCACCGCCCGGCCCCATCTCGCCGAAACCACCCCCACCTGGTCTGCCACGGACGCCAGCCCGTATATCCTGTTTTCCGCCAGGCTCGATACAAACCGGTAGTCCACCGGACCGGACCGGCTCAATTTGACCGCGTGAATTGACCAGGGAACGTCCCCGTCTCGCTCGTGAATGTATCGCACCCCCCGGCCGACCCGGGCAAACCGCTCGCCCGAGTCATACTGCCCGAAAACCACACTCGACAGCAGCAGACAAACAGCGATTGCCGCCCCGCGACGCCTGCGGCCCACAGCCTCGCCGCCGACAATGTCGCTTCTTCCACAGGTTACCATCTTTGCTCCTCCCAGGAGTATAAACGCCTCCCGGCGTTATTTCCAAACCAGGCCCACCAACATATACTAATAGCACCATCCGCGCCCAATGTAAATCTGTTTCTCGCCCCAAACCGCCCGAAAATCGAACTGGCTCAACCACGCCCAATCTGTTAATCATGCGGCCGTAGTGAGACTCGACGAAGTTCCCGGTGGGCAAACACGGTACGGGAGAACACAGAATGAATTGTCCAAAATGCGGCAGCGAAAATCCCCCGGATGTCCAATTGTGCTCTTTCTGTGGCGTCATCTTTGCGCGAGCTTGAGCATCATGGGTCAAATCTCGAGAGGACCATAACCATGGAGACTTCTGAACAGCAGCCCCACGTCAAACTCACCCGCCTCGGTATTATATCCTTTGTGCTCGGGCTGCTCAGCCCTTTCGCTTTGTTCACTGTCGAAATCGCCGCTGAACGTGGATATGCCGGCGATTCACTCGGTCTGTTCGCCGCTTATGCCTTTCTCTGCACGGCTGTACCGGCTGTCATCCTCGGAATCATCGCTTGGGCGCGTATAGCCGGAAGTGGCGGCAGATTCGCCGGTTTAGGCTTTGCCGTCGGCGGGCTCGCGACTCCAATCGGCACCTTGCTTCTGTACTTAGCGCTTTACGTTGGATCTCATTCCATATCGTATCGAATGGTCTGCGCCACGAATCTTTCCGGCATCTGCAGGGCGATGGAGATCTATGCCAACGACTACGATGACCTTCTTCCTCGCGCAGGAGGGCCCGATTCGAGCTGGACCGGCCGGGTCGCCGATTGGAAAGCTCCCGACAGATTCCGGGCTTACGGCCTGAAGCCCGATGGCTCCGGGGGGCAGGCAAGTATCACTTCCAGCCTGTATTTGCTTGTCAGGTACGTGGAAGTGCCGCCAAAGGCATTTATCTGCAAATGCGATTCAGGAGCCTCAGAATTCAAGTCGAGCTACGAAGCCCCCGGTGCCGAGGCCGCGGAACTCTGGGACTTCGGGCCAAGTCCGGCAGAACACGTCAGCTACTCCTACCACATGCCCTACAGCCCGTACGCACTCACACCATCCAGCGATCCCGGCATGGCCGTGGCCGCCGACAGAAATCCCTGGCAGCGGTCGCCCGCCGCAAAGGCCCGCGATTTCAGGGCCTTCGACCCCAATGGCACGCGGGCGCAGGTGAAGGCCGGCAACGCTATGGCCCACAAGTCCGAGGGTCAGAACGTCCTGTTCCTCGACGGCAGCTTTGCCTTTGAAAAGACTCCCGCCTGCGGTGTCGGCGGCGACAATATCTACACATCATGGAGCGGAACCGACATTCGCCGCGGCACGCCCCCTAAGCTCGGAGACCAGCCCAAGGACAGGCTCGATTCCTTCCTCGTCAACGACCCGCCGAAGTCCGACGACAAATGAGGTTCCTGCATACACGTCGCCGGTATAGGCAAAGGTCGGCCACTTCAGGTGAAGGCCCTTGGAGGCGATTAATCTGGCGAAGCAGTATTCCAGCCGATAAGACTATGGACGTCTGCGCCTAATTCGGCATAATATACGGCGCTTGAGTTGTCCGGTTGAGAAAGGGGTCCGATGGCGCCTAAGAACAAAATCAGAGAGTTGGCGGAAAAAGAGAAGCTGCGCGTGGCCGGTTTAATGTCCGGCACGTCGGCCGACGGCGTGGACGCCGCCATTGTCGATATCGAACGGCAAAAGGTTCGCCTGCTGGCCTTCCAGACTGTTCGATACAGCCCGGCCCTGAGGGCCAAGGTGCTTGAGCTGTGCCGGCCGCAGTCCGCCCGCGTGGATGATATCTGTCACTATAATTTCGTCCTGGGCGAGGTCTTTGCAGAGGCGCTTATTGATCTGTGCCGAAAGAGGCGTATGGCCTTATCATCGATCGACCTGATCGGCTCGCACGGCCAGACCATCTACCACAGCCCCCGCCCGAGACGCCGGGGCAAGAGCGTTATCCGCTCGACCCTCCAGATCACCGAGCCATCGGTCATTGCCGAGCGGACCGGCATAACCACCGTCGCCGACTTTCGCCCCCGCGATATGGCCGCCGGCGGCCAGGGCGCCCCGCTTGCGCCGTATGCTGATTACATTCTCTTCGGGAATTCGCGCCGCTGCCGCGCGATCCAGAATATCGGCGGCATTGCAAACGTCACCTTCCTTCCCGCCGGCTGCCGCCACGCCGACATCATCGCCTTCGACACCGGCCCGGGAAACATGGTAATCGACCGCGTCGTCTCCCTTGTCACCGCGGGCAGGCAACAATACGACCGCAACGGGCGGATGGCCGCAGAGGGGACCGTCGACACGGCCCTGCTCAAGCGCCTGCTGCGTCACCCGTACTTCAAGCGCCCTCTCCCCAAAACGACCGGCCGCGAAGAATTCGGCTTCCAGTACGCCGACCGCCTTGCCATCCTCGCCTCCCAAAAAGGACTGCAGGCCCACGACACCATCGCGACCGCCACCGCTCTTACCGCTGACACTATCGCGCAGGCCTATCGCAGCTTCCTGCCGAAAATGCCCGACGAGGTGATCCTCTGCGGCGGGGGGGCACACAACCTGACCCTGGTTGGAATGTTGCAGCAGCAGCTTGAGGGCGTTAAGATAGTGCCCATGGATGATTTTGCAATCAGTATCGACGCCAAGGAGGCCGTCTCCTTCGCAATCCTCGCCTATGCCACCATAAAAGGGTTGCCCGGCAATGTCCCCGGAGCCACCGGCGCCGGCAGGCCCGTTGTTCTCGGAAAGATAGTGCCCGCATAATGAAGAAACGCCGACCCTTCCCAACGACCGAGAAACGCAACCGGTCAAGCGAGCACATCGACGAATTCTCGACGCTGCGGATCGTCGACCTGATTAACGCCGAAGACTGGCTCGTCGCACCTGCCGTGGCGAAGCAGCGCCGGCAAATCGCCGCGGCGATTGACGTAATCGTCAAGCGGTTCCGAAAAGGCGGCCGGCTCTTCTACGTTGGTGCCGGAACCAGCGGCCGGCTTGGCGTCCTCGACGCTTCCGAGTGCCCCCCCACCTTCGGCGTCCCCCCGTCGCTGGTCCAGGGTATTATAGCCGGCGGCAGACGGGCTCTTGTCCAGGCCGTCGAGGGCGCCGAAGACTTTCCAGCCGACGGCGCCGAAGCCATCGACAAGAAACGCGTCCGCAACACGGATGTTGTGGTGGGCCTGGCGGCCTGCGGGATGACGCCGTACGTCCACGGCGCGCTGAAGCGGGCGCGGAAGATCGGGGCCGCGACAATCTTTATCACCTGCGCTCCGGAGCCCGTGCGGCAGATACCCGCCGAAACCATCATCAACCCCGTGGTTGGTCCCGAGGTCGTCACCGGCTCGACCCGCATGAAGGCCGGCACCGCAACCAAGCTCGTGCTGAACACGATCACAACCGCCGTGATGATCAGGCTCGGCAAGGTGTACGGCAACCTGATGGTGGACCTGATGGCCACCAACGAAAAGCTCCGCGACCGCTCGATCCGCATCGTGATGGAGCTGACCGGCCTCACCAGGCCGCGCGCACGGGCGCTGCTCGCCCGCGCCGAGGGCGGCGTCAAGACGGCAGTCGTGATGCACTTTCGAAGGGTGGACCCGGCGGGCGCCCGCAGGATACTCGACGCGGCCGGACAGTCACTGAGAAAAGCCATCGAGGGGACATCGTGAATTTGATCGCGGCTCAGGCAGGGACTCTGGGCGGGCTCGACTGGGGCATTGTCGGCGTCGGGGTCGTACTGCTGTTCGTCATCTCGTACGTCTTCGGGCGGCAGGAGCGCGACACGAACGATTTTTTTCTGGGCGGCCGGCGCGTGCCCCCGGTGGTGGCGTGCCTGTCGTTCGTCGCCACGGAAATCAGCGCGCTGACAATCGTCGGCGTCCCCCACACGGCCTTCACCGAAAACTGGCGATGGCTCCAGTTCCTGGTCGGCCTGGCTCTGGCCAGGCTGCTGGTGGCGTTTCTCTTTATCCCTGCGTACTACAAGTACGACTGCACCAGCATATATGAGTTTCTGCGCCACCGCTTCGGCCCGGCCACGCAGTACGCCGGCTCGGTCTGCTTTTTCGTGACCCGTCTGCTCGCTTCGGGCGTCCGCCTCTACGCGACCTGCATGGCCGTCGGCATCATAATGGGCTGGCCGCTCGCCGCAACCATTACGCTCTTTACCCTCGTCAGCATCGTCTTCATCGCCTTCGGAGGCATCAAGGCGGTTGTGTGGGCCGGCGCCTACCAGGCAATCTTCTTCGTTATCGCCGGCGCAGCCGTCGTCGCCTATCTCATCGGCCACATCGACGGCGGCCTGGCCACCGCTACCCACACCGCAAACGAAGCCGGGCGGCTGAGCACCTTCAACTTCAAGTTCGACCTCAAAGACGCCTCCACCTTCTGGGTCTGGCTGGCCAACGGTTTTTTGGTGGGCCTGGCATCCTTCGGCACGGACCAGGAAATGGTACAGCGTCTGCTCACCGTCGAGAGCCGAAAGAGCAGCCAGAAAACCATCATATCAACCATCGTAACCGTCGTGCCCGTTTACTGGCTCTACCTCGCCGTCGGGACCCTGCTCTTTGTCTTCTATTCCCAGAATCCTTCCCTCTCACGCCCGCAAGAGCTCAAGGAAATCCTCCCACACTTCGCACGCACGGTCCTGCCGGCCGGCCTGAAGGGCTTGGTCCTCGGCGCAATCGTCATGGCGAGCATCGACTCGCCCCTCAGCTCGCTCAGCTCCTCGTTCGTCAGCGACATCTATCGCCCGCTTATCAGCAAGGGCCGCAGCGAAAGCCATTACCTGCTCGTATCGAGAATCGCCGTGGGCGGGTTCGGACTCATCCTCGCCGCAATTGCCGTGGCCTGCGCCCCCGTCGAGAATATCCTCTGGTTCGCCTTCCAGATACTCGCGCTTACCGGCGGGCCCATGCTCGGCGTCTTCCTGCTCGGGCTGCTCACCAAACGCAGGGCGAATCTCGCAAATATCTTCGCCATGCTCGTCAGCACCGCCGTCTGCGTCGTTTTGCTGGTCCTTATAAAGCGCAAACTGCTCAACCTCGGCTGGAACTGGCTGATAGTGGTCGGAACAACCATAACATTCGCACTCGGCTGGCTCCTCGGACCGCTTGCAGGCTCCCCAAAAACCGAAGATTGACCCCCCGCAGCGACCCGGCCGAAGCCCGCCCCGCGCTCGCCTGCTTGGGCTTTTGCCCAAAACGCCGACCTCGAACGTCCCCCCTTCCCATTCGGACTTTCTCTTCAAATTCGCGCCAATAGCCTTTTCGTTTTGCTGCCCCATGCCGTATAATGGCGAGGCTTCTGAGAATCGTTAGACCGCGAAGGACATGGACGACAAATTCAAAAAACTGACCGACGGACAACTGCTCACACGCTATATAGCCGGTGAGGAGCCCGCCTTCCGAGAGCTCGTAAATCGCTACAAGAACAGCCTTTACGCGTTCCTCAAGCAATTCCTGAATCGACACGAGCTGATCGAAGACGTCTTCCAGGAGACTTTCGTACAGTTGTTCACCAGCAGGGAAAGCTTCGACGAAACCAGGCCCCTGCGTCCCTGGCTCTTCACAATCGCTGCAAACAAGGCAAAAGACGCCCTGCGAAAATGGCAGAGAACGGCGGCCGTGCCCATCGGGACAATCGCCGAATCCGAGGACCTCTCATTCGACGACATGCTAAACTCGCTAAGCGCCGACAGCACCGTGCCTTCCGAAAAACTCGAGAAAAACGAAACCGCCGCGAGGGTGGGAACAATTATAGCGAATATGCCGGAAAACCTGCGTGAAATCCTGATCCTTGCCTATTTTAACGGATTTTCTTACAAACAAATGGCCGACATCCTCAGTATACCAATAGGTACAGTCAAAAGTCGATTGCATACTGACGTAGGTCGTTTTGCAAAAGAGTGGAAAGCATCTGACGGGAGCGACAAGTCAAAATGAACCCGCTTGGCCCGGAGCAGAAACAACTGTTGTTCGATTATTGCTTAGGTCTCACAACCAAGAAAGAAACTGCCCGCGCCGAAGCGCTCGTTTTTTCCCACAAGCAGGCGACGCAGATACAGATGAAGCTGCGGACCGCTCTGGCGCCTCTCGAAAGCGTGGAGGTCGAACCTTGCCCTGATGCTCTGGCCGAGCGAACAATCGAGAGACTCTGCGAGCTGGCCGATTCGAGTCACCACAGGCTTGAGCAGTTGCTGGCCGCCGAAGAGACCCGCAAGTCAACCGTCAAGATCGGTTTCTGGCGCAACATCGGGGAGATGGCGGCCGTAGCGGCCGCCATTATACTTATCGCCGGAGTATTGCTCCCCTCTCTCGGAATGACCCGCCAGAGATACTGGCTCAAACGCTGCCAGTCGCAGCAGGCAAGCATCTTCGACGGCATGAACCGCTATATATCCGAGCACGACGGAGCACTGCCCACCGTGCCGGCAAAAGCCGGCGGCCCCTGGTGGAACATCGGTTGCCCAGACAATGAGAGCTGCTCCAGCGCCAGGCCCCTGTGGCTGCTCGTTAGACTCGGATACGTCAAACACTCGGACTTCGTCTGTCCCGGCGGCAGCCAGGGCAGGGCCCTCAAGTTCGACATCTCCGAGGTGCAAAAGTACAACGATTTCCCCGGCAGAAAGTACGTGCTCTACAGTCCTCGGATCCACTGCCCGAAGTCACAGAAGAACTGCATGACGGCAGGCCAGCCTCTCATGGCCGACAGGAGCCCCATTTTCGAGGATCTGCCGAGTGACCTGTCACGAGAGATTAAGTTGCGCCTCGACGAAAAACTACTGACCGTCAACAGCCGAAATCATGCCGGCAGGGGCCAGAACATAGTGTTCGGCGACGGACACGTGAAGTTCGTCAAGATTCGAGTCCTCGGCCCCGAGCAGGATGACATCTTCACCCTCCGAATGATGTCAACCGGGTTCGAAATCAAGGGCTGTGAAAGGCCCGACTGCGACACCGACTTCTTCTTCGCCCCGTAACCACCCCCCATTCCACTAAAGCCCCGGCAGAAACGTTCTCATACCAGTCGGTCTCTTATTCTTGCTGTGTTTGCCGGATTACTTTCTTTTCAGCACAACCAGGCTGCCCAGGCCCAAAAGCACAATTATGCTCGGCTCAGGAATGTGAGTGGCCGTGAGCGAAGTCAGATGGCCCGATATGCCGAAGAATTGGTCCTCGTAGTCGCGGAATCCTACGTCGAACCTGTTGCGAAGGTCGAAAACTGATACGTCAGGAAATGAGTCTGGCAGTGCATCGGTGCTTATATACCCGCTCGATCCGGTCCATAGACGCATGACAATGAATTCGTTTATTGACCAGCTCAAGTCATAGTATGTTCGCGGGATACCATTTAGGAAAACGGTCCCCTCGAATCGAGCGACGGGACACCTGACCCAGTAAGTAGGGTCAACCACACCTATCTCGAAATAGGGACCATCGTTGTTTGTGCCCTGTGGATTAAACGCGTAGTTACCGATACTCATAGAAGCAGAGATTAGCTCGTACCGCCCTGTCGTGGGGTAGGCTATCTCGTCTGGCGCATCCATATCATAGACGAAGCTCCCCATCATAGTCGAACCAATCTGGACAGAACCGTCCAAAGCCATGCCGACGCCAAGCCGTACCGAATCGACGACCCCCTCAACCTCGACGGTAACAATCGCGCCGAAAGCCGGCCGCATGCCAAGGCCGGCAAATAGAACCACGCCGCCCAACACGCATGATCGTAGCCAAGTCATATTCTGTTCCCCCTTTCTTTGTCTTATGGTGAGCCTTCCTTGCCACATAAAGGCATTCCTCACCTGTGTTTGCCGGATTACTTTCTTCTCAGTAAAGCCAGGCTGCCCAGGCCCAAAAGCACAATCGTGCTCGGCTCAGGAATGTGAGTGGCCGTGAGCGAAGTCAGATGGCCCGATATGACGAAGACGCGGTCTTCGTAGTCGCGGAATCCTACGTCGAACTCATTTCGGTTGGTGAAGACAGAGATATCCGGAAATGAAGTTGGTAGCGCATCGTTTGGAACGTACTGCCCCGAGCTGGCCCAGAGAGCCATAAAGCGAAATTCATTGCATATCCAGGTGAAATCATCGAAATCACGCGGCTCGTTGTCTAACGTGA
>CP070678.1:1036593-1043576 GCA_020352515.1 Phycisphaerales bacterium
AAGATTGTCTACGAGACGCTCCGCCGCACCAAGGGGCGGGAGAACTGGGAGCTTTACATGATAAACGCCGACGGGTACGACCCGGTCAATCTGACCAATACACCGGAGGTCGATGAGATGTACCCTCACGTATCGCCGGACGGCAGCAAGATTTCTTTTGTGGTCGACGAGGGGTTCGGCAGAGACAGGATTCGAAACGTTTACTACATGAACATCGACGGCAGCGACAGGGTCAAGGTGGCCGAGAACGCGCGGCAGCCTTGCTGGAGCCCCGACGGCAAGACCATAGCCTATTTGAAGGGCGAGTACCGGCGGTACAGCACGAGGGAGTATGCAACGCAGGAATTGTTCTTCTATAATCTGGAGACCCGGCAGCACAAGGCGCATCCGAATCGAGACCTTCACCACATATACGCCATCTGCTGGTCGCCTGACGGCAACTGGTTCGTCTGCGCCGTCCACGGAGGAATGGGCTACAGCGACACCATTCTTGCATTCGAAGCCAACGGCACAAGGGTCTTCGACCTGGAACGGTGGGGTGTCAGAGGTTGCAGGCCCGAGATCAGCTTCGACGGCAAGAAGATGACGTGGGGCGAAACCGACTGGGACCTGTGCCTGGCCGATCTGGACCTGACGGGCAGGGAGCCGCGAGTCAGCAATATTCGCAAGATTGTCCGCTGCGGGCGCAGCTCCAAGGTCTATCACGTCGATTTTTCACCCGATGCCAAACATATAGTCTTCAGCTACGGCACGAGCCAGGGCGGCCAGCAGGTGGGCGGCAGGGCGCGCGGGTGGAATATCTGCGTCACCGACATGTCGGGCAAGTGGGTGCGCATCACGACCGACGGCAATCACAACAAGGAGCCCGACTGGGCGCCGATTGTCGCAGCCGAAGAAGATGAGGGTGCGCAGCAGTGATTCGGTGTTCGAAGGCAACTAAGCCGGCACTTGAATAAAGGAGGCCGTATGGCGGGAAAAAGGCAAGGCAGTAGAGCGAGGTTTCCGGGCCGATGGGTGCTATCGGTCTGCACAATCATGCTGGTTTTTGCGGCTGCAGGCGAAGCGCCAGGCGCATCCGGCTCGACCGGCGGGCGGCAGCTCTCCCCCCGGCCGCGCAGCGAGCTGAAGCTCGGAGAAATCCCGTTCAAGATTGTCTACGAAAGCTATCGCCGGACCGAGGGCAAAGAGAATTGGGAGCTTTACCTGATAAATGCCGACGGCTCCGGCGCGGTCAATCTCACACGGACCGCCGGCGTGGATGAGATGTATCCGCACGCCTCGCCGGACGGCGGGAAAGTATGCTTTGTCGCCGACGAGGGGACCGGAAAGGACCGCAGGCGAAATGTCTATTACATGAATATCGACGGCGCCGGGCGCGTCAAGGTTGCCGATAACGCGAGGCAGCCGTGCTGGAGCCCGGACGGAAAGACAATCGCCTACCTGCCGGGAGAATTCGACCGCTACACGATCACCGATTACGCCTCCCGCGGCCTGGTCTTCTACGACCTCGAAAGCCGCACGCACAGGCGGCACCCGAACAAGGAGCTGCACCACCTCTACAATATCTGCTGGTCGCCGGACGGCAAATGGTTTGTTGCCACCGTACACGGGGGGATGGGTTTCAAGCACGCCAACCTTGCCATTGAGGCCGGGGGAAACGGCGTCTTCAATCTGACGAAGTTCGGTGTCACGGGGTGCCGGCCCGATTTCAGCGCCGACGGCGCAAGGATAACCTGGGGGCTGAGCGACTGGGATTTGTGTACGGCCGATATCGACCTGACGTCGTCCGAGCCGAAGGTGGCCAACGTGAATCGCATTGTCAAATGCGACAAGGAAAGCGAGGTGTACCACACGGACTTTTCGCCGGACGGCAGGTACATCGCCTTCAGCCACGGACCCAAGGCAAACGAAATGGTCGGGGGCAAGGCGCCCGGCTGGAACATCTGCGTTAGCGATATGACCGGCAGGTGGGTGCAGGTCACCACCGACGGCAATCACAACAAGGAGCCCGACTGGGTTTTCGTTCGGGCCCGCGGCCGCTGAGGCGGGCCGGGAGAGGGGCCAATCTCGAACCCGGGAATATGCGGATAGATGCTATGAGTTATCGAGTCGCCAGGTTTACTGCAGGACTATTCTGTTTAGTGCTGTTGCTGCCGATTACGTCCGGCTGCAGGCGCAAGAATGAACGGGCGCCGGCGCCGCAAATCGTAAAGACCGCCGGCGGGCTGGAGATGGTAGTCATTCCCGCGGGCTCATTCGTGATGGGAAGCGACGGGGACGAGCCGGACGAGCGACCGGCGCACATGGTGTCGATAAGCGCCTTCTGGATGGACAGATATGAAGTAGTGCAGAGTCAGTTCAGGAAATTCCAGTTGTCCGACCCGTCGCATTTCAAGGACCCGACAAATCCACTGGAGCAGATAAACTGGACCGACGCGGCGATATACTGCAACGAGCGGTCCCTGGCCGAAGGGCTCGAGCCATGCTACGACGAACAGACGTGGCGGTGCAGTTTCGACGCCAACGGATACAGGCTGCCGACGGAGGCCGAGTGGGAGTACGCATGTCGCGCGGGCACAAGCACGAAGTACAGTTTCGGCAATGATTCGCGGAAGTTGAAGGACCACGCATGGTTCGCGGAAAACGCCGGCGGTAAAACACATCCGATCGGAAAGAGAAAACCCAATCCATGGGGGCTTTATGACATGAACGGGAATGTTGCAGAATGGTGTAATGATTACTACTCCGGGAGCTATTACGCGGGAAGCGGGGAGAAGGACCCGAGAGGTCCGGCAAAGGGCAAGGAGCGGGTGCTGCGGGGCGGGGCCTGGAACTCCAGCGCCGAAAGCTGCAGGTCGAGCTATCGCTCGAGCGACCCCTCCATCGACGACACGTGCCTGGCGAGCGACGCCATCGGGTTTCGCTGCGTTCGAAAGGCGCCCGGGGACAATCCATCGCCGCAGGCGAAGAATCCCACGGCCGATGGGCCCGCTGCGGTTTCGAGAACGGGGTTCGTGTACGACGATATTTATCTCGAGCACAAGACCACGGCCGGCCATCCGGAGTCGCCACAGAGGCTCGTGGCAATAACCGACAGGCTCAAGAGCAAAGGGCTGTACGAGCGATTGGTGAAGCTGGCGCCGCGGCCGGTTGCGCGGCAGTGGCTGACCGCGCTGCACACGGTCGAGTACATAGAGCGGGCCAAAAGAAGCTGCGAGCAGGGGGCCGGATACCTGGATTGCGGGGATGTCCCGATATCGGCCAAATCGTACGAGGCGGCGCTTATGGCCGCAGGCGGCGTGCTCTCGGCCATCGACGCGGTGATGGAGGGAAAGGTCGCCAATGCCTTCTGCGCGGTGCGTCCGCCCGGTCACCATGCCCTTGCGGACAGGGCCCTGGGGTTCTGCATCTTCAACAACGTCGCGATCGGCGCCCGGTACATTCAGAAGAAATACAAGCTGGCGAAAGTGCTTATCGTGGACTGGGACGTGCACCATGGAAACGGGACCAACGCGGCCTTTTACGACGACCCGAACGTCTTGTACTTCAGCGTCCACCGGTACCCCTTTTTTTATCCGGGCACGGGCAGCGCGGCGGAAAAGGGAAGCGGGGCAGGCTTGAACTACAGCATCAACGTGCCGCTGCCCGCCGGTTCGGGGGACGCCGATTACCTCAAGGCCTTCGAGGAGAAGCTTCGACCCGCGGCTATCGCCTTCCGTCCCGGCTTTGTGCTCGTCTCGGCGGGCTTTGACGCCCACGAGGACGACCTGCTCGGCGGCATGAGGGTGACATCTGAGGGCTTCGCCGAAATGACGCGGATTGCAAAGAGTATCGCCGATGAGTGCGGGCAGGGCCGGCTGGTTTCCGTGCTCGAAGGCGGCTACGGCCTGGATGGCCTCGCCGAGTCGGTGGAAGCGCATATTCGCGTTTTGATGATGTAGAAGGTCGTGTAATGTTATTCCACAGTTGGGTATTCGCAATATTCTTCCTGGTTGCGTATCCGATATACCTTGCCCTGCGCCGGACGAGGCTCGGACTGCTGTGGCTTCTGACGGCGTCGTATTTGTTCTACGCCTGGGCCAATCCCTTGTACTTGGTTCTGATAGCCTATTCGACGCTCCTGGACTACGTGGTTGTCGCCCGGATGACCCGGAGCGGGCACAGGAAGGCGTGGCTTGCGGTGAGCATCGCAAACGGCCTGGGCCTGCTGGGCTTTTTCAAATACGCCGGCTTTATCACGGACAATATCAACGCCCTCCTCTCGTCGCTGTCAATCCCGTACGCGGCGCCTGCGCCGGGCATCCTGCTGCCGGTCGGCCTGTCGTTCTATCTGTTTCAATCCGTCAGCTACGCGATTGATGTTTATCGCGGGCGCATCGAGAGGGAAACAAGCCTCATAAGACACGCCGTATTCGTCTCTTTCTTCCCGCGCCTGCTGGCCGGTCCCATCGAGCGCGCGGGCAACCTTCTTCCGCAGTTGCGCCAAACGCCGCGCCTGAGCGCGGAGGATGTCACCGAGGGTCTTTCCCTCTTTGTCGTCGGCCTTTTCAAGAAGGTTGCTCTGGCCGACTACCTCGCGATTTACGTCAAGCAGATATATGACGCCCCCGGAGATTTTCAATCCCCGGCGTTGATCCTGGCGACGTTTCTGTTCGGCTGGCGGATATATTTCGATTTCAGCGGCTACACCGACATGGCCCGCGGCGTGGCGAGAATGATGGGCATCCGCCTGATGCTCAACTTCAACAACCCGTACCTGGCGACCAGCCTCGGCGATTTCTGGGCGAGGTGGCACATCAGCCTGTCTTCCTGGTTCAAGGATTACGTCTATATCCCGCTCGGAGGTAACCGCAGGGGCGCGTTCAACACCTACAGGAACATGTTCCTGACAATGGTGATTTCCGGCCTGTGGCACGGCGCGGCCTGGACGTTCGTCATCTGGGGCGCGGTGCACGCGCTCGGCCGGTTCGCTACGCGCGAGCTGGAAAGAACCACATTCTACAGGGAAAGGATACCGAAGCTCGTCAAGCAATTGCTTATCTTCGCCTTCGTCACCTTCGCGTGGATATTCTTCGAGGCCGACAGCATCGGGCAGGCGTGGCTGATTATCACGAGGATATTCACGTCGGGATTTGCCGATCCCCGTTGTCCGGTGCTCGCCCTTGTCCTGGTTTTCGGGGTATGGCTGTACCAGTTCGCCTACGAATCGCGCTTTAGGTGGGTGCTCGAATCCAGGGGCGTGCGGTTCGGGGCCGTTGTATTGATGATTTTGTACTTAGCCATTTTCGCCCCGGCCAGTGACCAGGCGTTCATATACCTGCAGTTCTGACCGTTGAGCGCTAACGATATTGATACAAGAGACAAAAGATGGTTAAGAAAGAGAGCAAACCCAAAAGCGCTTCTGCCGCGACCGGCGGGCCGGACGTGCCCTTCGGCTCGAATTGTGTGCGGCTGTCGCGGCGGGAGTGGATTGCGGCTGCAATTATCCTCCTGGCGGCATTCTGCTTCGGGCCGGCGCTCTGGGAGCGGATCGAGAAGTTCGAGCCCGGACCGGACTATCGCCTGCCCTACGCCTCGGGCTACGATTACTGGCTGTACGGCCGGTACTGTCGATGGGCCCATAAAAACAGTGACGCCCTTGTAATAGGCGACTCGGTGGTGTGGGGTCACTATGTGGACACGGACGGGACGCTCTCGCACTACCTGAGCCGGGATTCGGCGGATCTGCGGTTCGCCAACATGGGTGTCGACGGGGCTCATCCGGCGGCGCTGGCCGGGCTGCTGAGATACTACGGCCGGGCGGTGACGGGAAGAAAGGTCGTGCTGCACCTTAATCCTCTCTGGATGACCTCGAAGAAACAGGACCTGCAGACAGAGAAGCAGTTTCGCTTCAACCACTCGCGGCTGGTCCCGCAGTTCTTCCCGCGCATCCCCTGCTACTGGGCCCCGTACTCAAAGAGGCTCTCGGTTGCGATCGAGCGCTATTTGCCCTTTTTCGCCTGGACCTCTCATCTGCGGATCAGCTACTTCGACAGCATGGATCTGCCGGCTTGGACGGTCGAGCATCCGTATGCCAATCCCCTCAAGGCCGTCACGCTCGTATTGCCCGAGGACAAGAGAGGCAAGCAGGATGAGATAATCGGCCGCGGCGAAAGGGCCGCAGCGCCTGGCGGTATGGACTGGGTCGAGCTCGAAGGGTCGCTGCAGTGGAGATTTTTCAGAGACTCCGTAAAGATACTCAAAGCAAGGGGCAACACGGTGTTTGTTCTCGTGGGCCCGTTCAACGAGCACAGGATGGGCGCGGAAGACCTGGCGGTATATCGCAAGATACAGGGCGGGATTGAGACATGGCTGCGACAAAATGACGTGCCTTACTTCATGCCCCCGGCGCTGCCGGCCGCGCTCTACGTGGACGCCAGTCACCCGGTCGCCGAAGGCTACGCCTCGCTGGCGGCGCAACTGATACGCAATGCCGCCTTCAGGTCGGCGATCCTCGGCAGGTCCGAGTCTGCCCCGGCCGATTAGGTCCCGGACGGTATCCTCTGATGGGTGTTTGCAGCATTGGCTGTTGTGTACTATCATATCGTGATGCTGAAATCCTGGTTGTCATTGAAAACCGACATTGATTGGAAAGGTTATACCATGGCCAGAACAGGGATTTGTCTGTTGGCCGTCTTTTGCGGCGTTATCGTCTTCAACTGCCCCCAGGTGCATCCGGCCGAGCCACAGTCGAATCGCTGGGAAGGGGTAATCCGCCAGTTCGAGGAATGGGACAGCAAGAATTCGTTCGCCCGGGACGCCGTATTGTTCGTCGGCAGCTCAAGCATTCGCATGTGGGCGACGCGCAATTATTTTGCCGGGCTGCCGGTGATAAACCGCGGCTTCGGCGGCTCCCAGATATCGGATGTCAACTATTACGCCAAAAGGATTGTGTTGAAATACGAACCTCAAGTAATTGTCTTTTACGCCGGAGACAACGATGT
>CP070678.1:1043676-1047641 GCA_020352515.1 Phycisphaerales bacterium
GAAGAGCAGTATGCCGACTTCAAGCCGCCGGATCCGTTCATTCCCGACTCGATTGGCCACCACCGCGAATGGGCGGAGGCCTGCAAGAAGGGGGGGGCGACCACGTGCAACTTCGAGTACTCGGGGGCACTGACCGAGGCGGCGCTGCTGTGCAACGTTGCTCTGCGCACGAGGAAGAAACTCACGTGGGACGCGAAGAATCTTAAGGCTGTTGGGTGTCCGGAAGCGGACCGGCTCATTCGGCGTGAATACCGGAAAGGGTGGACGCTGTAGCGCCGGTTCGCAGGAGGCTCGACGGTTTTTGTGATTATGGGAGTTGAGTTGCGGCCAGGGTTTCTGTAGAATCCGGCGAAAAGACGGCAGGTCGCATAGGGGCCTGTGCGTTTTGGCTTTTGGGCGGCAGAGGGCCGATAGACGGGGCTTTGCGCTGTCGGCGGCCGTTTTTGCACGATGATGGCAAGCAGCTAAGGAGAGTTGATAGTGGCGGAAAGAGAAGGTGACGGAGAACGGATTATCCGCACCGGAGCCTATCCGGAGCTGACGCTGACGGCCGTCATAGTGGGCTATCTTCTGGGGATAGTCATCACTATAAGCTGGGGTTATGCGTGTCTGATACTGGGCTTCTCCCACGAATCTTCCGAGCTGGCCGCGATTCTGGGCTTTGGCATTCTGCGGGGTATTCTCGGTCGAACGAGCATCGTCGAGAACAACATCAATCAGACCATCGCCAGCGCGGTGAACAGCGCCTCGGCGGGGATGATGTTCTCGATCCCGGCACTGTTTATATTAGGCGAAACGGCGTTCAACCCGGTTCTGATGGTGTTCGGCTGTATTGCCGGCGGAATCCTCGGGATTGCGTTTATAATTCCGCTGCGCAAGCAGATGATCGATTTCGAGCGGCTGACCTATCCGGGCGGGGTTGCGGTTGCAACCGTGCTCAAGTCGCCGGGCGCGGGTATCCGGAAGGCTCAGCTTCTGCTTTTTGGGGCTGCGACGAGCGGGCTGATACACTTTGGGGTTCAGTTGCTGAGCATCCTTCAGAAAGAGAAGATCATCGAATTCGCGACGGGGCCGGTTGACTTCGAGCACGTGAATATAGGGGCGTGGTTGGGGATGCCGGAGTATATGAACGGCATCTGGTACGTTTCACTGATGACGGTCGGCGTTGGTTTTCTATGTGGGCGTGGCGGCATTTACTTTGTGGTGGGGGGCTTCGCCTGCTACTGGGTCTTGGCGCCGATTCTGGCGGGAATGGGTCGTCTTCCGACAGCCGAGACGATGACGGCTTTCGGCGATACGCTTCCGGAATACCTTCGTCTGAAGCTATTCAGGCCGGTCGGCATCGGCATGCTTATAGGTGGCGCGTTGGCGGGGATTCTACTGGCTTTGCCGCTTATTATAAGCGCGGTCAGGAGCATGCAGAACGCGGCGAAGATGAAGAGTTCGCTGTCTGAAGATGAGATGCCGATCCGGCTTCTGTATATCGGCATAGCCGGGGCGACGGTGCTGCTCTTTGTGGTTGCAATCACTTCGGTAAGGGAGATGGGCATATTCCGCGGTGCGTTGATGGCGCTTCTCGGGACGCTGTGGATCTGGGTCGCCGGGGTGATACTTTCCGAGTGCATCGGCCGGACGAACTGGTCTCCGATGAGCGGAATGACTCTGATAGCGGTCACCATCCTGATAGTAATTGCCAGCGGCATAGGCACCAAGGCGGCAAAGATTGCTTCGGTTATGGTGGGGGCGGCAACGTGCGTGGCGATGGCGCAGGCGACGGACCTGATGCTGGATTTGAAGACGGGGTACCTGGTCGGGGCGACGCCGAGGAAGCAGCAGATGGGGCAGTTTATGGCCACCTGGCTGGGCCCGGTGGTGATAATGGTTCTGATATTTGTGCTGCACAAGGCATACGGTCTGGGCAGCAAGGAATTGCCGGCTGCGCAGGCGACGGCGCTGGCCGAGACGATGGATGCGATTTTGGGCGGGAAGGTGCCGCTTGACAAGTACGCGGCGGGCGCCGGGCTGGGGGCACTTCTGAGCGCAAGCGGCATAGGGGGACTTGGAATACTGGTGGGTCTGGGGTTTTATCTGCCTTTTCATATCGTGCTGACCTATAGCATAGGGACGGTCATTCGTCTTCTGGTGGACTGGAAGAAGGGGTTGAGGTTCAGCGAAGAAGTGGGCCTGCCCATTGCGGCGGGGCTGATCGTTGGTGAGGCTCTCGTCGGGGTGGGCTTTGCCTTCTACAAGGTTGTTGTGGGCTTTGCGGGCACGTAGGACAAGCCAATGAAGAAGCTTGGATTTCTGGTGATGACAATCGGTTTTGTTGCCGCAGCGCTGGCGGCGGTAATGGATGAGAAGGCGGTGGGTTGGGTGTATTTTGGTCCGGCGCTGGCGGTTAGTATCGCCGGGGTCGTTCTTGCGCGAGTGGGCCACCGGCGAGCGGCCAAGTCCGAAGGCAGGCTTGCGGCGAATATTGAGCTGGCGGAAACGGCCCTGGGCAGGGTGGTCGAGAACATTACGAGCCTGAACAGAGAGAAGAATTCGATAGAGACGTACGAGGTTCGCCATCGTTTGGATGCGGTTTTCCCCGATGATCTGGCTCAGTTTGTGGGGGCGCGGGAGAGCATTGCCCATGTTTACGGGCTGAACTCATACGGCGAGGTTATGAGCAGCTTCGCGGCGGGGGAGCGCTATCTCAACCGCGTATGGTCCGCCTCGGCGGACGGTTACGTCGATGAGGTCAATGCATATCTCGCCAAGGCGCGCGAACAGTTCACAGAGAGCCTGGAGAAGGTCCGAGGGCTGAAGGCCGAGCGCGGCACCAAATCGTAATCATCCGTGGCAGTCAAAGGAGCAATCATGGAGTACTTATCTAAATTCAAGGCAGCGGTTGCGGGCCTGGTTTTGCCGGTCCTTATGGGGACGACGCTTTTGGCCGGGGAGGGGGCGTTGACGCGCAAGGTCGTCGGGCGGATACGCTCGGAGTTCAAGATGGATGCGCACACCAAGTCGATGTACAACGCCATCACGAACAACGATATCACCTCTCTGGCGCTCAACCGGGACATACTGCGTGAGCATAACGAGGTTTTCAGCAACAAGGTCAAGGCCAAGGGGATCACGAACCAGAAGAAGAGCGGGCGGTGCTGGCTGTTTGCGGGTCTTAACGTTATGCGGCCGAAGGTCATCGAGAAATACAAGCTCAAGGCCTTCGAGTTCTCGCAGAACCACCTTGCCTTCTGGGACAAGCTGGAAAAAGCCAACGCCTTCCTGGAACGGGTAATCAGGCTCAGAGACCGGGGCATAATGGATCGGCGGATGGAGCTGCTGCTTCGCAATCCCATCCCGGACGGCGGATACTGGGAGAGCGTGGTCAACCTCGTGGAGAAATACGGGGTAGTGCCGCAGGAGGTAATGCCGGAGACGAACAGCTCGGGCAATACGGGGCTGATGAACAAGCTGCTTGCGCGGACGCTTCGTGGCGACGCGGTGAGGCTTCGGAGGATGCACGGGCAGAAGCGGCCGGTCAAGGAGCTGCGCAGCGAGAAGACGAAGATGCTGGGCGAAATATACAAGATGCTTGTAATGAACCTCGGCGAGCCTCCGACGGAATTTCAGTGGCGTTTCGAGGACGCCAACTCGGTCGTGAGCGAGCTGCGGACGTATACTCCGAAGAGCTTTTACAAGGAGTTTGTGGGGGTCGATCTGGGCGAGTACGTAGATTTGTTCAACGATCCATCGAAAGACTATGGAAAGCACTATAGGCTAGGCCTTTCGAAGAACGTTTACGGCGGCGCAGACGTGCATTTCGCCAATATCGAGATGGAGGCTCTGAAGGCTATTGCGGCCAAGTCGGTGCTCGACAAAGAGCCTTTGTGGTTTGCGTGCGATGTGGGGAAGGACCAGAGCCGGGACCAGGGCATAATGGCCAGGGGCATGTATGATTACGAGTCGATCTATGA
>CP070678.1:1047741-1063064 GCA_020352515.1 Phycisphaerales bacterium
CCTCGTGGCCGAAGCTGCCGTGAAGAAGGCAGCCGATCCGGTCAAGATGGCGGTCAAGCAACTCGACGATCCTGAGCTGCAAGAGGCTCTGGCCGACCTCGATCAGATGCCAAAGGGCGCAAAGCCCGACCAGCTCAAGCGGGACGCAATCCGAAAGCTCGGCAGCCTTTCGGACAGGCTCAAAAACATGCAGAACGGCACGACCCTCGAGTCCTTGAACCTGATGCAGCAGATGCTCAAGCAGTTGAAAGGCTCCACCAACCCCGTCTCGCAACAGTTGCGACTGGCGATGGCCCAGGGCAATTTCGCGGATGCCGCTAATATTCTCAGACAGCTCCAGAAGCAGTTGGCTGAAGGTAAGCTCTCAAGCCGGCAGCGACAGGAGCTTGCACGTGAGCTTCAGAATCTGGCCAAGCAGCTCCAGGCACTGGCCGAGAAGAACCAGGAACTCGAAAAAGAGCTGGAGAAGCTCGGCTTGGACAAAAAGCTGGCCAAGATGGACGCCGACCAGTTGAAGCAGGCCCTGCAAAAGCAGGGACTTGCCAACGATAAGATCGAAGAGCTGCTTCGCAAGGCAGCTGCCTGCCGCATGGCCTGCAGCCGGTGCAGAGGTATGGGCCAGGCGATGGCCGCCTGCGGCGCCGGGGGCGGGCTCTCCGGAGATGAGCTGAGCTCCATCATGGAACAATTGGACGACCTTGAGGCTCTCAGCCAGCAGTTGGCCCTTACCGAGGCCAGCATCGAGGAAATATCGCGCGCAATGGCCTGCTTGGGCGAAGGGATGTGCCAGGGCATGGGCTACCAGGGGCCTTGGATGGAAGGATACTCCAGAGGCGCCGGGGGAGGTACGGGCGGACCGGGAATAGGCTATGGCCCCCGCAATACGGCCGAGGACGGCCAAACTTCCACCCAGAAGACGCGGGTGCAAAGCAAGGGCGGGAAAGGCCCCGTTATTGCAAGCTGGTACTTCAAGGATTCTCAGGTTGTCGGCGAGGCCAGGCGTGATTTCTCGGAGGTCATTCAGGCCGCGCGTGATAGTGCCGCCGAAGCAATCACTGAAAACGAGATTCCTCGCAAGTACGAGGATCCGGTCAAGAAATACTTCAAGGGGCTCGAAGAGTCCAAGGGAAAATAGAACGAGCAATTCACCTCGAGAGTTGCTCAAAGTATGACTCAGGGAGACGGTAATATGCCAAAAGGGACGGTTGGCGCAGGTTTGTGCCCGGTCACAATCTTTGCCTTCGTGTGTCTTGGCGCGCTGTCACCATTCGAAGGTAGTCTGCCCGAGAAGGACAAATCCCTCGTTTCGTTCTGCCGCGCCGCGGACCGGCTGGACTCGGCAAACCAGACTCAAATGGAGGTTCTGCCGTGGCTCTGAATATCCTTTTTCCACGTGGAGTAGCGAGCCGCAGGTGGATAGGCCCGCTTGTTCTCTGTGCTCTTGCGATGAGCATGATTGGCTGTGAGCGCAGGATCGGCGGGGCGGGCAAGCCGAAGATAGTCGGCGCCTTTGGGCGAACGGGACGAGGCCCATGCGAGTTCGTCTACCCCCGGGCAATTGACATGGCGCCCGATGGTTCGCTTTTCGTGGTTGACAAGACCGGCAGAATACAGCACCTCGACCCGGCCGGCCGGTTCCTGGGCTCAATCGATATGCCCCTGACCGAAGCCGGAAAGCCCACCGGGTTGACCGTCGGGCCCGACGGGCATCTCTACGTGGCCGACACGCATTATCACCGCGTAATCGTCGTCTCCACCGACGGAGAATTCCTGCGCCAGTTCGGCGGATTCGGGCGGGAGGAAGGCTGTTTCATCTATCCCACCGACGTGACGCTCGCGGCCGACGGAAGGATATTCGTCAGTGAATACGGGGGCAACGACCGCATAAGCGTATTCGACCGGGGGGGGCGTTTTCTGTATTGCTTCGGCGCTCCGGGCAGCGAGCGCGGGCGCTTCGCCCGGCCATCGGCCCTTTGTATAGACCAATCGTGCAACCGACTCTATGTTGCCGACGCCTGCAATCATCGTATCGCAATATACGAGCTCGATGGCAAACTGGTGGGATACATGGGCTCCGCAGGCCGTGACGTCGGTCAGCTTCGCTATCCCTATGACTTGGCCTTTCTGGCCGACGGAACACTCGCAGTCTGCGAATATGGGAATAATCGCATACAATTATTCAATCCTGATGGCCGCAGTCTCGGTGTTTACGGTGGGGCGGGAAGGCAGTTGGGCCAATTGGCGTACCCCTGGGGGCTTGCCGTTAACAGCCGGGACAGAGCATTCGTATTGGACGCCGGGAACAATCGCGTACAGGTTTGGCAGTTATGACCTATAGTTACGGATTCTATTTTGGCCGGCCTCTATGGCTGGCGGCCATTATCCTGCTCGTGCCGGTGATATGGCTGGCATGGCGCAATCTGGCCGCTCTGGGCCGGGCCCGGCAGGTTTTTGCCACCGTCCTGCGCTGTCTGGTCATAGTAATCCTTGTCACACTGCTGGCCAGGCCGATGCTCACGCGGAAAAACCCGCACCTTACCCTCGTTGCCGTTATCGACCGGAGCCAATCCATTCCCCTCGACCGCTACCGGGCAAGCATGGATTATCTTTCAAAGGCGCTATCCGACAGGGATCCCGCCGACCGCTTGGCCGTGGTGGACGTTGCCGAGCTTGCGAGCATCTCCAAGCTGCCTTCCAGCGAAATGGAGATTACCGAGCGAAACACGACCCTCGACGGCCAGCAGAGCAATCTTGCCGCTGGTATCGAGATGGCCATGGCAATTGCACCTCCCGATACGGCCGCAAGAATACTGCTCATCAGCGAGGGCAACGAAACGGCCGGCGACCTCAAAGGAGCGGCCAGAACCGCCGCCGCCAACAAAATCCCCATCGATGTCCTCCCGCTTCGATATCAATACGACAGGGAGGTCCTCTTCAAACGCCTCGCCGCTCCGCCGAGGGCGAGAAGCGGACAGACCGTCTCTCTGCGTTTTATTCTAAACAGCACCGCCGAGGCCGCCGGCAAATTGATGCTAAACCTTAACGGCAAGCCCGTCGATCTGGCCCCGGATTCCGCCGACGTCACCGTCCCCATCTCTCTGCAGCCGGGCACAAACTTCCAGACAGTCTCAATACCCTTAGGCTCGCGCGGAATGCATGAGTTCGAAGCAGTATTTATGCCGGACAGCCCCGACCAGGACAGGATCATACAGAACAACCGGGCCAGCGCAATGACCTATGTTGCCGGGCCGGGGCATGTTCTCGTGGTCGATGCGGACGGCTCGGCAGGCAAAACCATAGAAAACGCTTTGAAAAGCTCAGATATGGTCGTTGAGTATTCCTCGGTGGGCGAATTCCCCGACGATCTCGCCAGGTTGATGGATACGGACGCAGTCGTCCTCGCCGACACCGACTGCGCCGGCTTCACTTATCAGCAGCAGGAGATGCTCTGCCGCTATGTGAACGACCTCGGTGGAGGCTTGGTTATGGTCGGCGGCCCTCACGCTTTCGGGGCGGGCGGCTGGATAGGCTCGCCCGTTGCCGACATACTGCCCGTGGACCTCGACCCACCGCAGAAGAAACAGTTGCCGAAGGGAGCGCTGGTCCTGATTATGCATGCCTGTGAGATGCCACAGGGCAATTTCTGGGGCAAGCAGGTTGCTATTGCTGCGGTCAAAACGCTCAGCCGCCTCGACCTGGTCGGCATTCTCGCCTACAACTGGCAGGGCGGCAGCGACTGGGTGTATCCCCTTTCACAGGCAGACGACAAACAGGATGTCATCAGGGCGATAAACATGATGCAGATGGGGGATATGCCGAGTCTTCATGCCCATTTGCAGGAAGCGTACGACAAGCTGACAGCCTGCAACGCCTCGCAAAAACACGTAATAGTCATTAGCGATGGCGACCCGCAGGAGCCTTCATCTCAGTTGCTCAGCCAGTGTCAGAAGGCGCAGATCACCGTCTCCGGCGTCGGTGTCTTTCCTCACTCGCCCGCTGATACACAGAGCCTTGCCCGCGTGGCGCGGGCCACAGGCGGACGATTCTACAACGTCAGCGACCCCCAGAAACTGCCTCAGATATTCATCAAGGAAGCCCAAGTAATCAAGCGTGCGCTAATATTCGAGGAAACGTTCACTCCCCGGATAATTTACTCTCTCAGCGAGATTACCAAAGGCCTGCCGGCGGCGCTGCCGGCGCTTGACGGCTATGTCGTGACGGGCCCCAAGGGCGGGCTAAGTCAGATTGTACTCTCCAGCCACGAGGCCGATCCGGTGATGGCCATCTGCCAGTCCGGCCTGGGTCGGTGTGTGGCCTTTACCAGCTCCGTTGACAGCCGATGGGCATCCAACTGGCTGGGATGGCCCGGGTTCACGAGGTTCTGGGAGCAGACGGTCCGATGGGCCGGCAAGCCGGCGCAATCGCCCGATTGCGAAGTCTTCGCCGACGTCCAGGGCCGCCAGGTCACGGTTAATGTGGAGGCCGTTGATGCCGAGGGCAAATTCGTGCAGTTCGCAAATGTCGACGGACAGGTCATTGCGCCGGATATCTCATCACAGCCGCTGGAGCTGACGCAGATCGGCCCCGGCCAGTACCAGGGACGATTCCAGGCCGGCTCTTCGGGCAGCTATATCATAAACCTGCGACACCGAAGGCTCGGAGAAAACGCTAAGACTCAGGCGACACAGAGCACGGTGACAATTCCATTTGCGCCTGAGTTCCAGGATCTGTCTGATAACGCGCCGCTGCTGGCCGAGATCAGCGAAATCAGCGGCGGCCGCATCCTCAGCTACGACCCCAACCAGGCCAACCTCTTTGATTACGCCGGATTGGAGTTCCCCAAGACATACCTGCCGCTTCTCCAGCCCCTGATATACCTCTGGCTGGCGCTTTTCCTGCTTGACGTTGCCGCCAGGAGGGTGGTGCTGGACGTGCGGGCGATAGCCCGCCGTGTCGTCTCCACAGTGCGTCGCTGGCGGGGGGAGCTCAAGCCCGATGCCACGCTCGAGCGCCTGCGGGCCACCAGAGAGAAGCTCCGCCGGCAGCTTGGAGCCCGTGCCACCGAAGCCGCAGCCTCAAGGCGATATGAGGCCGCCGAGGCATACGAGGGTGAATTACCGATGGCGCCGGCTGCCACAAGAAAGGAACAAACCGCGACGAGCAAATCGAAAGAACCCGCCCGCAAAAAGACGACCGTTCAGGACAGCTCGCATATCCAGCGACTTCTTGACGCCAAGCGCAAGGTCGCGGATCGGCAGGGCGAAGATGAAAACGGAAAAGAATGATAGGCCCTTGGGAGATTATTGAAATGTCCAAAGAAATCAAAAACGTCGAAAGGGAATGTCGAGAATTCCGCAAAACCTTCGATTCCCTGCGTGGTGAAATCGGCAAGGTGATTGTCGGGTACGAGGACATCGTGGAGAACGTGCTCATCAGCCTCTTTTGCGGGGGCCACGTGCTGCTCGAAGGAGTCCCGGGGCTTGGCAAGACCCTGCTGGTCAGGACGCTCAGCTCCGTCTTCTCGCTCGAGTTCCGGCGCATCCAGTTCACGCCCGATCTGATGCCCGCCGATATCATCGGCACAAACATCGTTATGGAGGACCACGCAACCGGAAGGCGCCAGTTCCAGTACCAGCCCGGCCCCATCTTCGGGCAGATTATTCTGGCCGATGAAATCAACCGTGCTACCCCCAAGACGCAGTCCGCTATGCTCGAGGCGATGCAGGAGCATTCTGTCACCAGCGGCGGCCAGATCCGAAGGCTCCCGGAGCCCTTCATGGTCCTGGCCACCCAAAACCCGATAGAGCAGGAGGGCACATATCCACTGCCGGAGGCACAGTTGGATCGCTTCTTCTTCAAGCTGCTCGTCCCGTACAGCAACCGCGCCGAGCTTCGGACAATAATAGACAGGACTACAACCGGCGAGGACCCCAAGGCCGAACGGGTCATGGATGCTGAACAGATCATCTGGGCCCAGAACCTGGTCAGGCACGTCGTCATCGCCGAGCACGTCCAGGATTACGCCATTCGCCTCGTGCTGGCCACGCACCCCGAAGGCGAATTTGCAGCCCAGATAACTAACCGCTTCGTGCGTTTCGGCTCTTCCCCGCGGGGCGTCCAGGCGCTCGTCCTGGCCGGCAAGGTCCGCGCCATGCTCGATGAGCGATACCACGTCAGCTTCGATGATATCGAGGCGTCCGCGTTGCCGGCGCTGCGACACCGAATACTGCTGAATTTCGAAGGGCAGGCCGAAGGCGTAACCACCGACGACGTGCTCAGCGAAATAATGCCGGGAACCCCGAAGACTCTCGAACAGAAACTTGATGTCCCATGAAAAGTGCGAAAGCGACAGCTTCCAAAAAGCGTCTGACCGACCTGCTTGACCCCAAGTTCATGAGTCGGCTCGATTCTCTGGATATTCTGAGCCGCAAGATACTCCAGGGCAAGCTCCAGGGAGAGCGTCGCTCGAAGCGCAGAGGCCAGAGCGTCGAATTCGCCGACCACCGGCCTTACGTCGCCGGTGACGACCTGAGATTTGTCGACTGGAACATCTACGGCCGCCTCGACCAGTTGTTCCTGAAGCTCTATCTCGAAGAGCAGGATCTTACCGTGCACATATTGGCGGACGTCAGCGCCTCGATGAGTATGGGCGAGCCCTCGAAGGAGCGTTTCATCAAGAAGCTTGCGGCCGCCCTTGGTTACGTGAGCCTTGTGAACAACAACCGTGTCACCATCAGCCTCTTTGCGGACGGTCTGAGGGGCCAGCTCGCCAACATGCGGGGCCGCAACTATCTGCACAACATGGCCGATGTGTTGCTGACAGCCGGGTGCGACGGCCTTTCGAGCTTCGAAAGCGCCTGCCGGCAGGTGGTCGCCGGCAGAATTGGAACGGGAGTGATGATTGTGCTGTCCGATTTCCTCTTCAAAGAAGGCTACGACGCCGGGCTCAGGCGCCTGATCGGCAGACAATACGACCTCTACGTGATACAGGTCCTCGCCGCCCAGGAGCTCGAGCCGGACCTCGCAGGTGAACTGAAACTGATCGATATCGAGGATACGGACGCGGCCGAGGTCACCATAAGCGCGGCCCTGTCCAAATACTATAAGAAAAACGTTGCCGCATACTGTAATGAGCTGAAAAACTTCTGTACGCAGCGCGGGGCGGTATACGCTCTGGCCAACGCCGCCGACTCCGTGGAGTCGCTCGTGCTGAACTATCTCAGACGCATCAGGCTGCTGCGTTAGATTCGCACCTCTTTCAGGGAGCATGAGCTTATGCAATGGTTGACGCCGCTGACAGCCTTGTATGCCGCCGCGGTAGCCGTGCCGCTGCTGCTGCTGTTGTATTTCCTCAAGCTCAAGCGTCGCCAGGTCGTTGTCTCCAGCACTCTGCTGTGGAAGCGCGCCGTCCAGGACCTTCAGGTAAACGCCCCCTTTCAACGGCTTCGTCGCAACATCCTGCTTCTTCTGCAGCTCTTGGCGCTGCTGGCGATTCTGCTCTGCCTGGCCGGGCCGATTCTCTCGCTGACCGCACGCGCCGGTCGCCGGTACGTCATATTGATAGACCGTTCGGCCAGCATGAACGCCATGGAGGGCGGGACCTCCCGCCTTGAAGAAGCCAAGAAACAGGCCAAAATCTTCGTCGAGTCACTGCGGAACAAAACCTTCTTCTCCCTGGCCGCAAGCAGCGACCAGACAATGGTCATCGCCTTCGACACTCACGCCAAGGTAATGTGCAATTTCACCTCGGACAAGCCCAAGCTCGACGGTGCAATTGACGCCATAACGCCTTCCGATGGGGACAGCTACTTGGCCGAGGCCGTCGTGGTCGCCCAGGCATTCGCACAGTCTCCAGGTGTCGAGGCCGACTTTCAAAGCGCCGAAGAGCCGGCCCATCTGGTCCTGTTCAGCGACGGACGCATTGGCGACCTGGATCAGGTTGTGGTCGCGTCGGACGAGATGGTCTTTCACTGCATAGGCCAATCGGCCGAAAACGTCGCCCTAACCGCGATGCAGGCAAAGAGATCCTACGAGAATCCCGAGCAGGTCGACGTCTTTGCCACTGTGGCAAATTACGGCGCCTCCCCCGTTACATGCGATGTCCAGCTTAGTGTAAACGCCGACGTTCGCGCCCTCAAATCCGTCACCATTCCCGCAAAGAGCGCCGAGAACAGCTCGGAAGACAGTGTCCCGGGCAAGGTCGCGGTCAGCTTCACACTCGACCAGCCCGATGCCGGGGTCGTCGAAGTGCGGCATCTGCACTCCGATCCGCTCGGCTCCGATGACGCCGCCTGGGCCGTCCTGCCGCCCCCCAAAAGGCTCTCCGTCCTCCTGGTCACGGACGAAAACCCAGTCCTCGAATCGGCTCTCAAGGCCTGCTCGCTCGAGCGCCTCGACCTTATGTCCGGCTCGCAGTTCGACGCAAACGACCGCTCCGACTTCAGCATCGAGCAGTCCTACGATATCATAATCCTCGACAATCACCTGCCCGCAAGACTGCCGAAATGCCGCTATCTCGTCTTCGGCCCGCCTCCGGCAGGCATAGATGTCTCCGTCTCGCAACAGCTTAAGAATCAGGTCATGGTCGACTGGAGGCCGAGACACGCCGTCTTAAAGTATGTCAACCTCGCGAATCTCTTCGCGGCAAAAAGCCTTCGCATGGACCTGCCGCGCGACGCCGAAGTCCTCGCCGAGTTCAATGAGTCACCCGCCCTGGCCCTGCTTCGCAGGAAGGGCAGCGTCTTCCTCCTCGCGGGCTTCGACGTCCTTGAAAGCAACTGGCCCTTTGAGCCGAGCTTTGTACTGTTTTGCTACAATGCCATCCACTTTCTCGGTGGGCAGGTCGGCCGGCACGAGCAGACCAGTCTGAATGTCGGTGAGCCTATCGTTGTCGAGGGCGTCACGCCCGAAACCGAGGCCCGGATTGACGGGCCCTATTTCTCCGATACGCCTGTTATGTCCAGCTCCGCCGGATCGATCCATTTTCCGGGGACCAGCCGGACCGGCGTGTACAACCTCAGAATCCCCGAAAAACCACCGAGGCTCTTTGGGGTCAACCTGCTCGATCAGAACGAAAGTGGCATCGAGCCTCGCAGGCAAATCGTTCTCGCGGGCCAGGCCGTCGAGGCCGAGCAGCAGGCCGTCAGCCGGGCAAACATGCCATTGTGGCCTTTTCTCGTGGGGCTGGCCTTGATGCTTGCCTGTGTGGAGTGGCTGGTGTATAATCTGAAGGTGAAGATTTGACCTGTGAATGCGCTGTCATGGGAGAGTCAAGCATGTTGCGAGTTTCGTTGGCTTTAACCTTTCTTGTTTTTTTGGCTTCTCCGGGTCCATCGTGGGCAAAGGAGTCTCCTTTCAACGTCGATTTCTTTTGCGGGTGGGACGGCTGTTTTAGGCCGATGGAATGGACACCCGTAGAAATCGAGATAGGCAGCACCCTCACAGAGCCTTTCGAGGGCAATCTGCACATGTCGGTCCAGCAGGACGGCCTCAACACCATGCATATCGTCCATGGCTTTGCCCTCACCCCGGACATCCGCCTCTACGTCCCGCTCGTCACGAAAATTGCATTCTATGCCCAGGAAAGCAGTCTGAGCATAACAAACAAGCGTGGCCGCGTACAATGGAGCCAGGATTTCAGTCTGTCGATGACTCGTGACGGTATCAGGCCCACCACCGTTGTCAATGAAAACGACATGCTCGTCGGACTCGTGGGCCAGGCAAAGGCCGACCTGCTGCGACTCGGCCAGAAGTCGTTTTGCACGTCCTACAGGGGAAGGGGAATCGTATACGTCAAAACCAAGCTGCCCCGCATGGTCCCCTGGGACTGGACGGGCTTCGTATCTCTGGACCTGCTTATCCTCTACGACCCCGACTGGGAGCAATTCAAGCCCCAGCAATTGAACGGGATCGCCCAGTGGGTATCAAACGGCGGCCGCCTGCTCGTTGTGCTCGGAAGCCATCCTTTGCCGCCGGACAGCCCTGTTGCAAACTTGATACCCTTTCACACGGGCAAGGTGCAGCAGGTGACGGTCTCGGCCGGTGATCTGAGAGACTGGGGGTTCTCAGGCCTCCAGAGCGAAACCGTCACCTGCTGGCCGCTAACGCCGAAGCCCCAGGCTCGTGTCTATGACACCGAGATCAGCGACGATAACGGCAGTCTTTTTGCCACCGGCTACGTCGGCTTTGGCCGTGTCGGCGTGCTGGCATTCGACCCCGCGGCCATCTCCGGCAGGCAGAGGGTCAACGCAGCACCCTTCTGGGTCGGCCGCATGGCCGCAATCCTCGAAGACCCGAAGGTCGGAACCGCTCTATCGGCGGGCAACTCGCGCTCCGGTCGTCTCGTCGGATATCGCGGCCCCTACACGACGAGATTCGCCAGCCGCAGCATAAGGCTGGACGTGGGCGAGGTCGAAACCCCCGATAATCGCTCGAGGTCCTTCGAATACAGAACCGGAACGGCACAGGCGGCAAGCAACGCGATCATGGAGTACCTTTACACCGGGATTAAGCCTTTGAGCATTTGGTGGGTGATTCTCCTGCTGACCGCCCTGGCTCTTCTCCTGGGGCCGATAGACTACAAAATCCTGAAACGAAAGGACCGCCTGCCTTTGACTTGGCTGACCTGCGCCTTCTGGATTACCATCTTCACCGTGGGCGCATACTACGGTGTCCAGTTTCTGCGGGCGGGCGACATGGAGCTCAGGCTTGTTTCTGTCGTAGATGGAATTGAGGACGACGGCCCGGCCTGGTCAACTGTTCATTCCGGACTCTTTGCGCCCTACAGCGCCAACTATCGGTTTGATGGCGTCGGCGAGAACCAGTGGTGGTCTGGAATCGCCCCAACCCGAGAGCGCGAATGGGCCTATAATCGTGAAACCGGCGGAAGGAGAATCTACTGCGTCCAGAAGGACGGGTCGAGCCTGCCGTACTCGGTGCCCATCAATATATGGACGGTGCAGTGCCTGCTTACCGAGTCCCCCGTTGAGCAGATGCCCTTGGCCGCGCGTCTCACGCGCGACGGCGGCCGACTGATGCTGCAGATAAGCAATCGCTCGGACACCGCAATCCTCGGCGGCTACCTGCTCCTGGACGAGAGCCGAGGGCTCGATTTCGGCCGTATCGAGGCCGACTCCAAGAGGCAATTCGAAGGGTCTTCACGTTCGATACACGCATGGCAGAATCTCAACCTCAGCATAGGTTCGCAGTATTACTATGAAGGCGGAACCCGGCGTCGCCGCTTCCGCAACGAAAATGCTTTTTTTGCACAAGGGGCTCTGCAGCGCACCGAGGCAATTCACGCCTATCTCGCACACGGGGCCGCGGTCGTCGTGGTCGAGTACGATAATGCACCCGTGCCTTTCACGGTCAAGGGACGCTCGTCCAAATACGACCACATAAAACTGGCTCGGCTCGTCATCTTCCCGGGCCGAGAGGATTGGGAAACAGAATATGATCGAAACACGCAACCTGACAAAGATATACGGTAACCTGACCGCCGTTGCGGATCTCAACCTGAAAATCGAGGCCGGTGACATATTCGGATTCATTGGCCCGAACGGCGCCGGAAAGACAACCACTATGCGGATACTTGTCACCCTGCTTGAGCCGACCCGCGGCCAGGCATTCGTGAATGGCCTCGACGTCCGGAAAAAGGGCAAGCGGGTCCGAAGGATCGTCGGTTATATGCCCGATTTCATGGGGGTATACGACGACCTCAAGGTTTTTGAGTACCTCGAATTCTTCGCCGCGGCTTTCGGCATCGAGCCCAAGAAGAGAAAGTCAATCGTCGAAGGAGTCCTCGAACTGACCGACCTGCAGTCCAGGCAAAACGCAACCGTCGACAGCCTCTCCCGCGGCATGCAGCAGCGCCTCGGCCTTGCGCGAGTGCTCATCCACGACCCAAAGGTTTTGATTCTCGACGAGCCCGCCAGCGGCCTCGATCCAAGGGCCAGAATCGAGATAAGAGAGTTGCTCCGAGAGCTTAGACGAATGGGAAAGACCATCATGGTCTCGAGCCACATCCTCAGCGAGCTGGAAGAAATTTGCGACCACGTCGGTATTATCGAGCACGGACGCTTGATCTTCAGCGGCACGCTCGAGGAAATCCGCCCGCGTCTCGGAATACACAGGAAGGTGCGCGTCAAGGTTGCAGATAACCAGGACAAGGCCGTCCAACTGCTCAGCGCCCTGCCGCAGATTAGCAAGGTCCAGAGCGTAAACGACCATGTTCTTGTCACCTTCGCCGACGATCATGAAGGCGCCGGCATCATAGCACGAACGCTCGTCAAGGCAAACATCGACCTCGTGCTTCTCCAGCCCGAGCAGCTCAAGCTGGACGACGCCTTCCTCCAGCTCACCAAGGGTATAGTCCATTAAGAAGCGCGATGCTGGCCGCATTTATGATGCCGCCCGCTCGCAGCCAGGCCGAAATGCCAAAGCTTACGATGCCAATCACGTTCTTTACCAGGTTGACCAAACCGGCATGGTTGGCTGGCCCGCTTTTCGGCAAGGAGCTCAGAGTCTCCAGCCGAAGAAGGCGAAACTACGTCCTCCGTTTTGTCTATGTCGCGCTTCTGACCGTCTTTGTTGCGATCTTATGGATCAGTATCGTAGAGACCTCCGCCTCAACGACATTTCAGAAATCACGCATGGCGCTTATCGGCAAGACCGTCGTGAGCACGATTACAATGTTCCAGTTCATCGCCCTCCAGTTAATCGCCGTTATAATGCTCAGCACCTCCATAAGCGATGAAATTCACCATCGAACGCTCGGACTGCTCATGACCACGCCCATCAGCAGCCTCCAGATAATTACCGGCAAGCTGCTCAGCAAGCTGCTGCAGTTGATTCTGCTGCTCGCTATAAGTATGCCACTGTTGGCCGTTGTCCGCGTCTTCGGCGGTGTGCCCTGGGGTTACCTGCTTTCGAGTCTCTGCATTACTCTGACCGCCGTCCTTTTTGCCGGCTCGCTGAGCCTGTTCTTTTCAATAAACAACTCGCGCGCCTATGTGGTCATCATAAAGACCGCTTTTGTACTCGGCGTGCTCTACACTTTCCTTCCCTTTACGTCCGTCGTCTCGCCGAGATTCTTCCTGAGCAGGGTCGGCGGCGTCGGCTCGCCTGCGATCGGCGTTTCCCTCGTGCTATCGGCGATTCTCTACGTGAATCCATTCGCATTTATGTGGATCAACACTGAGCAGATGCTGTCCCCCGGTACGCCCATCGTCATCGCTTTTTTCTACTGGCCGGCGCACTGCGTGCTGATGCTCTGCCTTTCGGCGGCCCTGCTGGCGTGGTCGGTCAGGATCGTGCGGAAGGTTGCTCTCCGCCAGGCTACCGGGCAGATCGAGCCCGACCTGAAACGCCGCACGGTCCCCAAGCGCAAAAGGCGCGGGACAAACGCCGGATGGCGGATTTCAGCAAGGCCTGTCAGGCGGGTAAAAGGTGCACCGGTGGTCTGGAAAGAGCTCAGGGCGCCGATGATCAGGGGCGGTGAGGGGAGAAACAGCATAATAGGCTTTGTGATCACTGTGGTGGCTCTTGTGATGACCTACTACGCTTGCTCAAAGTCGCGATGTCTTGATGCCGATTTCACCCACGTTTCGTATGCGGTCCTCTTCGTGACTATAGGCATCATTTTCAATATCGTTTTCGCCGCCGGGAGTATCACCACGGAAAAAGAATCGCGGGCCTGGCCCATACTCCTGGCTACGTCCATGGACGACTGGAATATCCTGCTCGGAAAAGCGGCAGGCGTCTTTCGCCGATGTCTGCCCATATGGCTCCTGCTGGCGGGCCACACGGTGCTTTTTGTCTGTTTTCGCTATATTCACCCTGTCGCAATATTTCATCTGCTGCTGCTTGTGACGTGGGTGACGGTATTCCTCACGGGCTCGGCCCTGTACTTCAGCGCATGCTTCAAGCGGACAACCTCTGCCGTCGTGTGCTCCGCCGCGATGGCTCTTGTGCTCTGGGCCGTTGCCCCCGTCGTCCTTGCCATCGTCTCCGAGATTGTCCAGCACCGTTCCTTCTTGGGCGATTACCTGTCCGCAAACCCGCTTGTCCAGGCAACTGTAACCATGGCTGCGGCAGCAGGAAGGTTCAACGCGCGGACCTCCCTGTCCGGACTCGTTTACAACTGGCCCACGGTGTACGGAGGACGGTCGTTAAGCTCGGCCACCGCCCGCCTTTTCACGACGATGCTCCTGTATGTGTTAGCCGGATTGTTTCTCGCGTGGCGCGCCAGGTGCCGTTTCCGGCGCAATATCTTCTGAATTTCGGTGATGCCCACCATGGTCCACGCTCTGGTCAATTTCTCGCAACCCTTGGCGGAGCTCGCACGTCTGGCCGGGCCGATCTTGGACAAGGAGCTTCGCGTCTCCAGCCGCCGACGCAGAAACTACGCCTTACGCTCCGCATACGTTGTCCTCCTATGCCTCTTTATTATCTACGTGTGGTTGGTGACGACCCGCTTCGCCGGCCCCGCCTCCGCCTCTTTTCGGGCCTCGCGGATGGCTCTGGCCGGCAGGCGAATCATAACCGCCGTAATATGGTTTCAGTTTGTCGCGGCCCAGTTGATGGCCATCGTGATACTCAGCACATCGATATCGGGTGAAATACGCCAGCGAACACTCAGCCTCTTGATGACCTCGCCGATAAACTCTCTGCAGATTGTGGCCGGTAAGCTTTTCAGCGGTCTGCTGCAGGTGATGCTGCTGGCGGCTATCAGTCTCCCGCTGCTGGCGATAATTCGCGTCCTGGGCGGCGTGCTCTGGGGTAGCGTCGTCTCGGGCCTTTGCATAACACTAACCGCGACATTATTGGCCGGGTCGATCAGCCTGCTGCTCTCCACAATCTGCCGCCAGGCTTATACTGTTGTCGTGACCGTCATGATTATGTACTTCGTTGCCTTTGGCGCTTCCTCGGCCCTAATCAATCTGCTTGGCAGCTACGGTCTGCTGAGCACCACGCTTACTGATATCCTGCTGTACGTGCTGAATCCGTTCGGGGCTCTGCTCGCGGCTCTTTCGGCCACCAGAACCGCCGCGGTAGTCTCTTTGTGGCCGGTGCATTGTGCGGCCATGTTGTCAGCCTCCGCGGCCGTACTCTCGCTGGCCGTCCTGCGCGTCCGCAAAGCCGCACTGGGCCGCGCTTTCAGAGCAGCGTCAAAAGCGAAAGACTACTCGCCTGTAAAACGTCTAACCGGCGCGCCCGTTGTCTGGAAGGAGATGCGCAAGCGCTGCCTCGGGTACAGGAGAGCAAAGTCCGTCTTTCTGGCAGTCGTTGTCGCGCTCGGCTCTATCGCGTTGCTGTTGGGCACG
>CP070678.1:1063164-1066845 GCA_020352515.1 Phycisphaerales bacterium
GCTTCTGGACTACGATCCTGTGCCGATACTCTTCGAAGTCCGCGGTTTGCCCAAGAACCAGTCTGTCCACAAGCAGAAGTGGTCCAGGAACATGGACACGTATCTCGGCGAGAAGTTCGGGGCGGTCGTCCACTGCGAAAACGGCTACGTCCTCAACGGCGCCGCCTACGACAAGAAAGGCGGACTCATAAAGAAATTCACATCCGAGAGAATAAGTACCAAGCAGAACTTCGTCAACGTGATGCGAAGCAGAAAGACCGAAGAGCTATACACCGACGCCCTCGACGGCCACCTGTCGTGCGGCCTGCTACACATGGCGAACATCTCTTATCGCATAGGCAAAGAAACACCGCCGGGGCAAATCCGCGAGACCATCCGTGGCAACAGGCTATTCGCAAAGGCGTTTGACCGCATCGTGGCCCATCTCGACGACAACGGCGTAGACCTGAAGAAAACGCCCGCCGCACTAGGCCCCATGCTGGAATTCGATCCAGACATCGAGAGATTCATCGGCCAGTTCAACAAAAAGGCCAACAAACTCGTGTCCCGCAATTATCGAAAACCGTTCGTGGTACCACAGAACGTTTAGCCATCCTGCGCTCTTAGACGATCCACATCGCGGACTCAGTGGTTGCCCTTTGTGCTGTCAGGCGATAGCCTGGCGGACGAATGCGCCTCTTCTGGCTTCGCTTAGCAGGATGACCAGAAGGCTGATGAGCAGTCCGAGCAGGCCGAGGAGCACCGTCAGGACTACAAACAGCAGGATGTAGCCTACTATGTGCCATACCGGGATAGGACGCTTTGTCGCCGATCGCGGCCAGATTTTGACGAGTCCCGCAATCACAAGAAGGCCGACGATGACGGCGGCGGTTCCGTATAGATTGTCGAGAGTCTCCTGCGGTACGGCCCATAGACTCAGCTCGGCCCCACCCGAAGGTCTGGCGAAATCAAGCCTGACCTCGCCGGCCGGCAGTGTTACCGGCAGCGAATACGTGCCCGAGGCGATGTAGGCGTACGAGTTCGGGTCTTGCGCTACGCGTACACCGGCCCAAGCGACGCCCTCCGAATCCCTGGCCACCGCTGCCCCCGCTGTGACCTGCACCTGGGGTGCAGGCCGGGTCGGCCGAAAACCCGGGACACGGGCCGTCCGGCCATGTGCGAGTTCGCCGCCGCGTTCGCCTTCCTGTTCGGCCGGCGTGGTCACCGTAGGAGCTTGTGGCCGAGCCTCGGGCCCAGCAACTCGGGGGGCCAGTGCCTTGTGGGTCTCGTCTTTGTATCTAAAATGCCTTCGCAGACGATTGTCAAGCAACTGATCCAACTGACCCTTGATCTGTGCCTGCTGCTGGTCGATCTTCGCTGCGACTTCCTGCTCGAGCCGGCCAAGCGTCTCGCCCATTATCGCATCGGCGTCTGCCGAATCTGTGATCAGGTCTTTGGCTTTCTCGCCGGCGGCAACGTCTAACGCGCTCCGGGGCGGTCCGTCGGCTATGACGAATCTATCTCCTTTCTTGGCCAACTGACCGAGCCGCCGGTTCGACTCTTCCAACTCTTTCCTGAGCCGGGCGATCTGCTGCTGCTCGCTGTCGGTGATGAACTTCGGTTTCTCCAGCAGAAGCTGGTTGCGAGCGATCTCCGCTACGCCCGCGTTGGAGACATCAGCGTTGATAAATGCATTCAGATCGGCACGCTGCTGGGCTTGTTGCTGCCAATCAAAAGCTGTGTTGCTGCCGATGAGCGCATCCTGTCGTTGCTTCTGCTCGTTGAGTCTGGCCCTAAGTCGCTCGTAGTCTCTTTCGCTGATCTGGCCGCGATAATTGCTTAGATATTTTTCAGCCTCCTTGATTTCGCCGCCGAGCTTGACGTTGAACGCATCAAAGTTCTTTCTGGCGATCATTCCCCTCTTGCCGGATGAGCCGGCGACATCGCGGTACGCTCTTTCAAGTCTCTTGAACTGTTCGAGTCTGGCCTCGATCCCGAGACTGAGCATCTCGACCGTCCCGGCTGCAGGCGACATGTTTCCGCCTGGCCACAGGTAGCGATAGCCGCTCGGCAAGCGCAGGGACCAGGTAGTCCGCATTACGGGAATTCCGACAATCGAGATGTTTGGCGGCTTGAGCCTTGTTATTCCCTCGAAGGGCGCAACCAACGGCCTGGCCGCCTCGTCGGCGAAGTACAGATATACATCGTATGGAAGGCCGCCGGGAGAGGTTTTGACCAAGGGGATCAGCACCTGGCCTTCAGGAGCATCTGCAGCGACGGCGGGCTTGACCGGCTCAGAGGCAACCTTGGCGCTCCACAGTCTCAGGCCCGGCGGCATTTTGATCTGCAGAAATTGCTCGCTCCGATTCTGCAGAGCGACTTTCGCCTCGTAACGGCACCGGCCGCTGCGGTCTATCACGGTAGTCAGCGCGAGCAGATCGACCACTGCCTGAATCCGAGTCGCCATCTTGGCCGGCTTGAAGCCGAGATTCAGCAACCAGTTGTCATCGAAGGACTGCAGAACATACTGAAGCGATTCGGTCATCTCCTTGGGCATCAGTTTCTGCTGCTCGCTCATCGCCAGGTCTGACAGATTCGTGCTGTTTTGGACGGTTATATCATGCCGTGACATGTTCTGCACGGCGACTATCGCCCTGCGACCCGCGGGAGCGTCGGTTTCGAGAGGGACGACTTCGAGCGATCTGGTGGCCGGGTCTATCGGCAAGGCAAAATTGACCACCACGTCGACTATACCGGTGACCTCGTTAATTAGGGCGACGGCCCATTGGGTCTGATCGTTGCCGGCGTCGGTTTGCACGACGCTCCGCATTGCCTCGGACTCGACCGCGACCAAGGGAGCGTACTTGCTCGGCAGTCGGAAGCGAAGGTGATCCACAGGCGAGCCGCTGATATTGTAGCGCAGCCGATAGGTATAAGCCGCTTCGGTCGCTCTGACAACAAGGCCAGCGAAAGTCTCCACTCGTATCGTCGTGGGCAGGCGGCGGATCGTCAGTCGCAGCGACGGATCTGCCGCTTCGTATCGATAGGCAAACTGTGTCGCACTAACCTGTTTTGCGTCCAGCCAGTCACGCAGGGTTTGGGGCGATATCGATTTGAGGTTCGCGGCCGAAGCAGTCTCGGCTTGCAGTGACGGCGCAACCTGGACGGCGAGCCGACCTCGCTGGGCGGGCAGTGCGATTCCCTGGTGGTCGAGATACGTCACCACAGGCACATCGAAGGAATCAAGTGAGATGTCTCTGCGCACCAGTGCTAGAGTCACCAGGGTCTCGGCCTGGCCGCGATGGAATTTGATATGGAGGAATTTGCCTTCGTCGTTGGAGTTTTGGTAGAAATCCTCGACGGCCGCGCCGACGGCACTGAGCAGCTCGTAGCCCTGAGGAAGGGCAAAACTCGCTCCGAACAGCTTGTCTCGATCGGCCTTCAGATTTGCCCGGACGAAGAGTTCTGCGCGGTCGGTATTGATCCGCACAAGTTGATCCATGTTGACCTTCGGAGCTGCCGTCAGCCTCGATAACTGCACGGCCAACGAGAAAGGCCTGTATGGCCAGTAGTACCTCGCCACGGGCCGAGCCCTGTCGGCCGTCAGCTCTGTGACCTGTGGCCTTTTTCCCTCGGCGATGTTCGCCCGGCGTCCCCCGCTTACCTGAGCGACCTTGACACTCATACCGCCTGCCGAGTGAA
>CP070678.1:1066945-1074234 GCA_020352515.1 Phycisphaerales bacterium
ATCCATCTGCTCCAGTATTATGCGGGCTGCAACCGCCCGTGCGGATAACGATTGCCCGCCGGGATTGGCATCGGGCTAAATTAACAGATTCCGTCGGTTGATACAACTGCAACAGCAGCGGGCCTCAAAAACCCCTCTCATAGCCACGATTTACCTCGGCCGGCAGACCCTGCTCACGCCAGCGCTTGCTGAAACGGCCGCGGACGATAGTTGTCTTTGCCGTCCGCACCTTGTAACATAGGCAATTGCAAGACGGCTCGGCCCGGCGCTTTGTGAGCCGGACCTCAAGAGCCTCTGACACTGTCATCCGGAACCCGTGTTCCTTATGGAGGTGTTCGAATATTATGAAAGCTCCCCCGCGAAACTCATTCCACACTGTATGCTGCATGTTCCTCCTGGTCTGTGCCGCAGCCCGACCCTCAATGGCTGAGAACTGGCCGTGTTTCCGGGGACCTACAGGCCAGGGCATATCGAGCGAAACGGGCGTCCCCCTCGAGTGGAGCGCTGCTTCGAACGTTCTGTGGAAAACCGCCATCGACGGCCAGGGCTGGTCTTCGCCGATAGTCTTCGACAACCGCGTGTTCGTGACCGCGGCCACCGAAGGCGGCGCGTCATTTCGTCTTATATGTCTCGACCGGCGCAGCGGCGCGGTCCTCTGGAACAAGGAAATCCTGAGGCAGGAGCCGGGGCACAAGTCCGGCCGCAACTCCTACGCCTCCTGCACGCCGGTCACCGACGGCCGCCACGTCTACGTGCTGGCCGCTGACGGCAGCATCGCCGCCGTCTCGAACGATGCAGACATAGCCTGGACAAACCGCGACTTCAAGTTCTACGGCGAGCATGGCCTGGCCGTCTCGCCGGTTCTCTACAACGACCTGCTCATAATCGCCTTCGACGGCAGCAGCCCCGGGCCCGACCGAAAACTCGGCTGGCAGAAACCCTGGGACCGGGCCGTCATACTCACGCTCGATAAGAACACGGGCAAGGTCCGCTGGAAGGGCCGCCGCGGCTCTTCCCGTATCGGACATGTCACGCCCCTCATCCTCGCCGAGAACGGCCGCGACCGTCTCATCAGCTCGGCCGGCGATGTCGTGCAGGCATTCGACCTGGCCGACGGACGGCGGATATGGACCGCTGCCAACTCCGGAGAGGGCGTTGTTCCTTCGCTTGTCGGAGGCGACGGATTGGTCTTCGCGACCTCGGGCTTCGGCGATTCGGCGATCCGCGCCGTGCGAACGGGCGGCAAAGAAGATGTCACCAAAACACACATCGCTTGGGAATCCCGGGACGATGTCTCCAAGATACCGTCCATGCTGTACGTCAAGCCCTACCTCTTCTTCGTGACCGATGCCGGCGTCGCCAAGTGCCTCAGGGCCGCCACGGGCGAGGTCCTCTGGAGGAACCGCCTGGAAGACAGGTTCTCCGCATCGCCTCTCTGGGCGGACGGCAAAATATATTTCCTCTCCGAAAAGGGCATGACGACCGTGATCCAGGCCGGACCGGAATTCAAGGTCCTTGCCCGCAATCCGATCGACGACAAGTGCTGTGCAAGTCCCGCCCCCTCCCAAAAACACATCTTCATCCGCTCGGAGAAGAACCTCTACTGTATCGGAGAGGGCACGTAGAGCCCACCAGACGGACTAAGCACAAGCAACGGCATTCCCTATGCCGCACCTGCACCAGCCAAGCTTCAGCAGAATGTTTTCCTGGCTTCAGCCAAGCCATCTGGTTGCTGCCTCCGCATAGTGTCTCCTGATTCACGGATCAGTTGCCACGCTGTCGGCGCGCAGAGTCATCCGCCAAATGACGCGCGGCACTGCAAACGGTCTGAAGTCGCTTCAGGCTGCGCTGGCACCTGGGCCGCGGCTTTGTTATAATGCACGCTGCTTTTGGCCGGTCGTTTCGGCCACCTCGGCTGCTTCGGGGATCGATGCAACTCCCGAAAGCAGATGGCGGGTATGGCGGCAGCATCTTATGGAGGCTAAAGTGAAGTTGAAAACAAGGCCCCTTCAAGCAACGACAATCTTCCGTCTGGCAGTATTGGTCACCGCTGTAGTGATTCCCTCCCGCCTGTCGGCCTGGCAGGCGCCCACGCCGACACGTCGAGGCCCCGGGAATGTCCATCCGTCCGACCGGTTCGAGATGGCCGTATCCGACCTCGATATGGTGAGCTTCTCGGCCATGCGAGCGGCCATTCGAGACCTAATGACCACTTTCCCCGACAGGTACGCCAACGGCCGCGAGTACCTCCGCACCCTCGACGCCTACCAGAAGCGCCTGCCGCAAATCAGAGACGCACTCGCACGCCGGCAGGAGGCCGTCCTGTCAGAAGTGCAGCAGATCATAGCCTTTCAGCGCAAGGCCCTGCTCGCCAATCCCCTGCTCGACTTCGACTCGCTGATTCTGATAAAACGCAAACCCATCGGCGACCCCCGCCGAGCCGAAGAGCCCGACCGCGGAATCGGCAAGTTCATAGGAATGCCCCAGCAAAGCTCCTGGCAGCTACACACCATGCCCAACACGGACGGCTGGGACAACCGGATATGCATACTCTCCCCCGTGAGGCACGAAGGCAAACTGACCACCCTGTTCGAGCCTCCCGACGGACGCCTGGTCTCCGAGATGGACCTGCATTTCGACGCCCGAAAGCTCATGTTCTCCATGCCCGACGCCCGCAGGCTCTGGCAGGTTTATGAGATTGGAACCGACGGCCGCTCCATGCGACAGGTCTCGCCGGACGACCAGCCCGACGTCCACAACTTCGACTCCTGCTACCTGCCCAACGAAAGAATCGCCTTCATCTCCACCGCCCCCTTCCAGGGTGTCCCCTGCAATGCCTCGGTAAATGTCGGCATGACCTACATCATGGACGCCGACGGAAAAAACGTCCGACAGATCTGTTTCGAGCAGGACCACAACTTCTGCCCCACCGTGATGAACGATGGCCGCATCCTGTACCTCCGCTGGGAGTACACCGACATCCCCCACGTCTGGGCCAGGTTCCTCTTCACCATGAATCCCGACGGCACCGGCCAGAGAGAATACTATGGCAGCGGTGGCTACTGGCCCAACGCAATATTTTTCGCACGCCCAATTCCTGACCATCCAACGAAAGTCGTGTCCATTGTCACCGGGCACCACGTCGGCAGGGTCGGAGAGCTTGTCCTTTTTGACCCGGCCCTCGGCCGCTGCGCAACCGACGGCGTTGTCCGCCGAATCCCCCAGTCAACAGAGAAGGTCGAGCCCCTTATCATGGACAAGCTCGCAATGGACAGTTGGCCCAAGTTCCTCCACCCCTGGCCGCTCAGCGAAAAGTACTTCATCGTCGCATCCAAGCCGAGACCCCATGACCTCTGGGGCATCTACCTCGTGGACGTCTTTGACAACATGGTCCTCGTCAAAGAGGTCGAGGACTACGCGCTTCTCGAACCAATCCCCTTGTGCCCCATAGAGAGACCTCCCGTAATAGCCGACAGGGTCGATCTGGATCGCAAAGACGCCCTCGTGTACCTCGAGAATATCTACCAGGGACCCGGCCTCAAGGGCGTCCCCCAAGGATCGGTCAAAGAGCTGCGCCTCTTCACGTACCACTTCGCCTACCACAAGATCGCCGGAATCAACCACAGGGTCGGCGCCGACGGCCCGTGGGAGCCCAAGAGAGTCCTCGGCACGGTCCCGGTGGAGAAGGACGGCTCGGCAATCTTCCGCGTCCCCGCCAATACGCCCATATCCATACAGCCCCTCGACGCCGACGGCAGGGCCCTCCAGCTTATGCGAAGCTGGATGACCGCCATGCCCGGCGAAGTCGTATCCTGTGTCGGCTGCCACGAAAAACAGAACGCCGGCGCGCCCAATCTCAGAACCATCGCCTCGCGAAGCGTCCCTTCAGAGATCAAGCCATGGCGGGGCCCGGTCCGCGGCTTCAGCTTCAGCCGCGAAGTGCAGCCCGTTCTCGACAGGCACTGCGTCTCCTGCCACGATGGAAGTACGCGCGACGACGGCCTGAAAATCCCGGACCTCCGCCGAGAGCAGGGCAGCCTCATCGCATACAAAAACGGTAATCCCCAGCCGCGAATAATCGAAGGTGTGCCGCGACACGAGCTCGTCAAGCAATACGGCGGCGTCTTCGAGCCCTCGTACATCACGCTCCGCAGTTACGTCAGGGTCGGCGGGCTCGAAAGCGACCTGCGACTTCTGGCCCCGGGCGAATTTCACGCCGACACCACCGAGCTTGTTCAAATGCTCATCAAGGGCCATCACGGCGTCAAGCTCGACGCTGAGGCGTGGGACCGCATCGCCGCCTGGATAGACCTTAACGCCCCGTGTCACGGGACCTGGAGCGAAATCGTCGGAATTGAAAAAACAACGAACGACTGCGGCCGCCGTCGGGACCTACAGGTTCTCTACGCGGGCATTGATATCAACCCCGAGGTCTATCCTCAAACAGCCCAAAAGACAATCGAGCCGATACGGCCGGAGCCGCCGCCGCTGCTTAAGACAGCCGTCCCTCGCGTTCAAGGCTGGCCTTTTGATTCCCGCCGGGCCGCACAGCTTCAGGCAGCCGCCGGACCCCACCGCAGAACGATTGACCTCGGCAGCGGTGTGAACCTCGACCTCGTCCTCGTGCCGGCCGGACGCTTCGTCATGGGCGACCCGGACGGCCAGCCGGATGAGCGCCCCGTCTCACCCATAACAATCGAAAAACCCTTCTGGATCGGCCGCTTCGAGGTCACCAACGAGCAGTACGCACGCTTCGACCCCGCCCACGACAGCAGGCACGAGCACAAAGGAAGCTGGATGTTCAACGAGTGGGACCTCGGCTGGCCGCTCAATCGCCCACGCCAGCCCGTCGTCCGCATCTCCTGGCAAGAGGCCGTCGCATTCTGCCGCTGGCTCTCGGAAAGGAGCGGCCTGAACGTCACTCTCCCCACCGAGGCTCAGTGGGAATGGGCCTGCCGTGCCGGCGCCGATTCGCCCCTGTCCTACGGCGACCTCGATACCGATTTCTCACAATTCGCGAACATGGCCGACCTGACAATCAGGGGGCTCGTCTACGACGTTCGCGACCAGTACCCGCCCGATCTGGTCCCGAGAGACCGTCGGTTTAACGACGGCATGCTCGTCACCGCGCACGTCGGCAGCTACCGCCCCAACCCCTGGGGTCTCCACGATATGCACGGCAATGTATGGGAATGGACCCGGTCAAGGTACGAGCCATATCCCTACTCCGCCGACGACGGTCGCAATGAACTGGCCGGCCCCGGCAAAAGGGTCGTCCGCGGCGGCTCCTGGTACGACCGGCCAAAACGCTGCCGCTCGGCCTACCGGCTCAGCTATCCGCAGTGGCGAAAAGTATATAACGTCGGCTTTAGAATAGTCATCGAAGCAAAAGACCCGGCGCCGCGTTACGCAGCGGAAAAATGAAAAGCGCGCTTCAGAATAATGTTCCGCCAAACAAAGCATCGTCCGCATCGGCCCGGTCGCTGTGACGGGCCCCGGCAGGCGCCCGCCCGGCAAGAAAAAAACGCGTGATTTACAGCGGTCCACGTGATATTCTGTCCTGCGGTTTCCGTGAGTTTCGCAGGATGTTTGTTATGGAGTGACAAATGAGACAGCTTATCGCCCTAACAGGGCTCCTGGCGATTATCTCTGTCGTTTTCGTCTCCTACGCGACAGAGGCCGGCAGCACCGGCACGGGATTCCTGTCACCCCTCGACTTGGCGTCCGACCCTCAGGGCAGCACGTTGTATGTTCTGGAGGCGACCGCTCACCGCGTCGCCCTCTTCGACATCAAAGGCCGCAAGGTCACTAAAGCCATTGCCCTCCCCGCAGAGCCCACCGGCATGGCCTTGACGCCCGACGGCTCCCTGTTGTACGTGACCACCGCCGGCGATCCGGGCGGCATATACTCGGTGGACCCGCAAACCGGCGACGTCGCCCTCGTTCTCTCGGCCGGCCACACCCCCGTCGCGCCCGTAATCAGCCCCGATGGCAAGATGCTCTGCGTGTGCAATCGATTCGACGACGATGTTGCAGTATTTGACCTTGCCGCGAAGAAGCAGATCGCAAGGATTCCCGTAACGCGAGAGCCTGTTGCGGCCACAGTAACCCCCGACGGCAGGCTCCTGTTCGTGGCCAACCATATCCCCGCAGGCGCATCAGATGGCGACTATGCCGCCGCCGTCGTCTCGGTCGTGGATTTGCCCGCAAAGAAAGTCGTCGAAACCATCGCCCTGCCCAATGGCAGCACGGCTCTCCGCGGCCTCTGTCTCTCACCGGACGGCCGCTACGCCTACCTTGCCCATATCCTCGCCCGCTACCAGCTACCCACCACCCAGCTTGAGCGAGGCTGGATGAACACAAATGCCCTCAGCATCATAGACGTCAACGCCCGCAAGCTCACAAACACCGTCCTCCTCGACGACGTCGACCTCGGAGCCGCAAATCCCTGGGCCGTCGCCTGTACCAAAGACGGCAAATACGTCTGTGTCACTCACGCCGGAACACACGAGCTGAGCGTAATCGACAGGGCGAAACTCCACGACAAGCTCGACCGCGTGGCCGCCGGGCAAAAAGTCTCCGATGTCTCACAGTCGCCCGAAGACGTGCCTAACGACCTGTCATTTCTCGTCGGTCTTCGCCGCAGGCTCAAGCTCAAAGGCAACGGTCCCCGCGGCCTTGCCTTGATTGGCGCCAGAGCCTATGCCGCCGAGTACTTCACCGACAGCCTCGCTCTCATCGATATCGACCCGAACGTCCGCCCCAAAGCCGAATCGCTCCCGCTCGGACCCGCCCGCCCTCTGACAACCGTACGCAAGGGCGAGATGCTGTTTCATGACGCCTCCCTTTGCTTCCAGCACTGGCAAAGCTGCGCAAGCTGTCACCCGGGCGGCGCACGCGCCGACAGCCTCAACTGGGACCTGCTCAACGACGGCATAGGCAACCCCAAGAACACTAAGAGCCTCCTGCTTGCGCACAAAACGCCGCCCGCCATGGCCACCGCAGCCCGGCCGACAGGCGAGGCCGCCGTACGGGCGGGAATAAGGTACATCCAGTTCGCCGTTCGCCCCGAAGAAGACGCCGCCGCCATCGACGAATATCTCAAGTCGCTAAAACCACTGCCCAGCCCCCGCCTCATCGAAGGCAAGCTAAGCGCCTCCGCCCTCAGGGGCCAAAAGCTATTCGACACCGCCGGCTGCGGCGCCTGCCACGCACCCCCGCTCTATACCGACCTTCGACAGCACGACTTAGGCACCGCCAGGGGCCTGGACGAAGGCCTCAAATTCGAT
>CP070678.1:1074334-1077288 GCA_020352515.1 Phycisphaerales bacterium
CAACTGGGACCTCATGAACGATGGATTGGGCAATCCAAAGAATACAAAGAGCCTTCTCCTGGCCCATAAGACTCCGCCCTCGATGGGCCTGGGCGTGCGATCCGATGCCGAGGCCGCGGTCCGTGCCGGCATCAGACATATTCAGTTCGCGGTCCGCCCCGAAGCCGACGCAGTGGCAATCGACGAATATCTGAAATCCCTCAAGCCCATTCCAAGCCCCCGCCTGGTCAAAGGCAAGCTGAGCCGAAGCGCCAATCGCGGCCGTGAAGTCTTCGAGTCCGCCGGATGCGCCTCGTGCCACAGTGGTGAACTCTACACGGACCAGAAGAAACACGACCTTGGAATCGGCAAATGGCTCGATGAGGGCAAGTCTTACGATACTCCGACGCTCATCGAGGTTTGGCGTACGGCACCTTATCTTTACGACGGCCGGGCTGCGAGTATCGAAGATATGCTGAAGAAACACAACGTCGACGACAAACACGGCAAGACGTCCAATTTGACAAATAAACAGATCGAGGATCTTGCTGAGTTCGTACTGTCCCTGTAGACAAATTGTCACGAAATCGGTGATGTCCCAAAAAGAGCCTGTTACTCAGACTTTACAGTGAGAGGTTCTCTGTAGTTGCCAATCGGCTCGAGCCGGACGGGGCCAGCCGGGTTGATTTCAAGCGGCGCGACGGGTAAGTCGATGGTCTGCCCGTCAAACACGGCCTGGGCAAAGCGTTCCTTATTCAACGTGGTGCCTATCTCCCGGAAGAAACCAAAGAGATCTTCGCCCACCGCGATGCTCATATCCTCTACGGTCTCATCCAGGCTAAGACGCCGCCGGGGCTCGTCCCGCCAGCGAGTGTGCTGAACCCATCGCCAGCGCGGATACCACGTCGGACCGTAGCGGTCGTCGAGCTTCTGCCATACCCACCAGATCTTTGTCCAGTCTTTGCCCTTGCCCCACTTCTCGCGATTCTCGCTGCTCGGAAGCGCCAGATCCAGACCGTTTGCGTCTTTGTCAAACTCAAAAATCTTGTTCGGCTGATGACTGACGCGCCTGCCGGTAGGCAGGGCCGCAGCCTTGCCCTGGAACCAGCCGGCGTGTGCTTCGCCCCGGTTGCCGTAGAGCCAACTGCCGGCCAGTTCGCCGTTGCCGTTAGGTGGCCCTCCCATGGTATGTGCCAGTTCGTGTGCAAAGATCGAGAGCACGCCCTGTTTGCTCAGCGATATGATGCCGACTTCTTTCGGCAGATAGGCGTTTACCGCCCAGCCCCCGCCGCCGCCGGCCGACAGGATCAGATGCATCGGCTCGTCCGGCGCAGCCGAGGGCAGCCAGCCTTCGATCCTGCTCTTGACCAGCGGCATGTCCCTGGTGATGCATTGAAGCAGTTCCTCCTTCTGGTTCTTCGCGTAGTATACGATGACGTTTCCGATACGCTCGCTCATTTCCGGATAGATCGGACCTCCCCCGCTGGCCTCTCTGGGCAGCCGAGCCGGCCCGCCGACAGGCCGTGTCCCGGCAGCCACCCACCGGATCATCTGGGACAGGGAGGAGATTATCCTCTCCCTGTGGGCCGACGACGCCTGTGACCGGTCCCTTGGCGGCTCGATGTATTTGACGGACCCTATGATCAGCACACGTCCTTTTCCATACTGGCGCCGGGCGATCAGCGGTCTGCCTTGCGAGCCGCTGAGGTGACTCTGCCAATCCGACGATAGTTCCAGGACAGGCATGGTAACCTCCTCGACGGTATCGTTCGCAGTCGAAAAGCCGGCGCCGAACTGCCTCGCAAGTTTGTTCAAGGGCCATTGTTCAATATCCCGCCTCGACGGACGACCGCCAAGCAGGACCAGACCTCCGCCGCTCTCGGCGTACTGCTTCAGGGCGGCGACTTCCTGGGGCAGGTATTCCTGTGCCCTTGGGTCGGCCTGAAAAGTGATAACCACGTTGTAGCGGGCGTTGGGCCACCAGGCGAAGGGACGCCTTTTGCCCACCGGTATGCGGACTCTGCTGAATTTGCCGTCTGCCAGGACGCTGTCGAGCGACGCCTGGCTGCCGGTGGCACGAAAACCGGCACTGCGAAGCATTCGAGGCAGACGCCACATTGTGAAGAAATTCGCTTGATGCGACAAATCTACCAGCACATTGATGCCAGTATCGTTTTCAGGCGTCTGCAGGCGGAGAGGAAATCTGCTTGTGACCTCCGAACTGAGAGTCGCCCCTGATTTCGAGACTCGCTCTATATCCGCTAGGTCCCCGGCCTGTCCATGTGAGAGGCTACCGGGTATCAGAAGCATCAACGTAGTCAGGGTGATGACTATGATCTTCATTGGCTGTCTTTCTCCTCGATTAGGATTTGCCTTCAGCAGAGTTCTTTTGTCATCTCGCCCAGAATAAGCTGCTTGGCATTTTCCATGGGGCCCTCAAGATACATTCCCGCGGCCATCTTGTGGCCGCCGCCGCCAAACCTGGCGGCGATCACGTTAACTTCCGTGGTTCCTCTGCTTCTCAACGAGCACCTGATTCGGCCGTCTTCGAGCTCGATGAAGAGCGCCGATGCCTTGACCGTTGCGATTCGGTGGCACTCGTTGATCAGATTCTCCGTATCGTTGTATTCGGCGCCGGTCCGCTCGAAATCCTGCAGCGACACGTGCATGGCCGCGTATGTGCCATGAAGGTGCAGTTCCAGTGAGTCAAAGATCGCGGCCATCAGCTTTAGACGGGCATGAGAGAAGTTGTGGTACAGACTGTCGTATATTTGCGTCGGTTTGGCCCCGGCGTCTATGAACTCGGCGCAAGCGCGATGGACTCTGCTGTCGGTGTTGAGAAACTGGAACCACCCGGTATCGGTCGCGGTAGCAACGAACAGAGCCTCGGCTATCTTTTCGGTCATGGGCCAGCCGGCGTGTTTGAGCAGATTAAGGACTATCAAACCTGTCGCCGCAGCGCCTTCATCACTCAA
>CP070678.1:1077388-1081442 GCA_020352515.1 Phycisphaerales bacterium
TCCGCAGACGCGGGACGCGATGATGCTGAAGGTCGGGGGGCTGTTCTATTGCTACTACATGGGCCATAAGAAGGACGCGACTTACGACTCGGCGATCTTCTGCCGGACCTCGCACGACTTGAAGCAGTGGAGCGAGGCGATGATGGTCTCAGCTGGCGGGATCGCCGATACGCAATGCGACTGGTACGGCGGAGATGCGGAGTGTCCCTTTGTTGTTCACAAGGATGGGCTGTTCTATCTGTTCCGCAATCAGTTGTATGGGCGGTCCAGTCTCAACACGCAATACGCCTCGCCCAACCCGCTCAACTTCGGGGTCGGGCACGACGACTTCCGGATCGGGACGCTGCCCGTAGCAGCGCCGGAGATCATCCTGCATGAAGGGCGGTACTACATCGCCGCCCTGATGCCATCGCTCAAGGGCATTCGGATCGCCAAACTGAAATGGACGTCGGCGCCGTGACGGGCACTGCGTCCTATTTGAGGACGAACGCCAGCGTCGGGTCCAGCGGATAGCGTCCGAAGCGCTCGCCATAGATGGCGACGCCCCCGGCGACCGCGTCGTCGACCTCCAGCCGCACAACGAGTGTGCCCGTCTTGGCCGCCTGGCGCAGCACCTGCCTGGGAATCCGCGCATCGACGAGGTAGCCATAGGAGCCCGCCTCCGTCAGCGTGTTGTCACGTTTCTGGGCCTGCCAGGAGAGGATTCCGCGATGGTCGGCCGGGTCGTCGGGCAGGTCGAACACCCCGAGGCTCCGGCCCCCGATCCTGATTCGCACGGCGCTTGGGTAAGACGTCTCGTCCGTCATCGGATAGGCGTTGGGATTCAGGCTCGGATCGTGGGTGCCCTTGCCTCGCATGAAATCACCCTGCTGCTTGCCCGCCCCCTCTCGGTCCTTACCGAAGAGCTGCTTGGCCGAGGCCTCGAGCCGGATCGTCGCCTCAGTGACGTCCTGCGCCCTCAATCCCTTCGGCCACGCGACCTCAAACTCGAAGTAGCCGGCCCCGGCCCCGTTTACCTTCAGGCCGTCCAGCACGTTCCACTGCTTGACCGGCCAATAGGCCTTCTTGAAGCTGTCGGGGGCAAAACGAACCACCCTGATTTTTCTACCATCGCCCTTGAGAATCTCCTGCCGGGGCGAAGAATCTTCAGCCACAAGATACGTCGTGAAATTCCGGTGAAGGATCGCACCCGATCCGTCTTCAAGAATAAGCGCCAGCACCGCCAGCGCCGGCCTCGACGGCATCGCAAGCCTTATCGGCTTAAGCTCTTTATTGAGCCAGGGCTCATATCCAATCTTCAGGCTTTTCCGGGAGTACATTTCGAACCGACCGAGGCTGTCCCAGCCATAAAGCTCCGTCCTCAACACAAGCTCGTCGCCCACCGCCCTATCCGTCACGAACGACGCGTACAGCGGCGCCTCCACCCTCTCTCCCGGCCTTACCTTGCGGCAAAGCTCCTGCTCGGTGGCCAGATAGAACGGCCCGTGAAGGTCGTTGAGCCCCATGCCGGGCACGATCCCATCCAATCCCGTGTACTTGTCGGAGCGGTCGAAGCGATAGTAGCCGTTCCACTCGTTTATGACGTCGTGGTGCTCGGTGTACAGCCAGCCGCATATCTTAGGGTGACGCCGGAACGCGTTAATCATCAAATGGTAATCCCAGCTCCAATCCACGTCGCCGGCGCTGCCCTGGTAGCCCCAGACGTTGCCGCACTCGCTGTTGAGCATCGGCTCGTTGCCCTGGGTCCGCCCGCCGATGTAATTCCACTTGGACCCGACAAACGTGTCGCGGCTGATCTTGTCCAGACGCTCGGGCCACGCGTAGCCGGGCAGGTACGCGTGCCAGGTGTTCAGATCGGTCGCAACGTGGTCCAGGTTGCACGGAGAATTGTCCTCCACCAGACGGGTGGGGTCCAGTTGTTTGGTCAGCCTGTATAGCGACTCGACCCAATCCTGCGTTTCCGGCAGGTACCCGTCCCTGCCGGATTTGAGGCCCCAGGTCTCGTTGAAGATGACCCAGGAAAAGATCGACGGATGGTTGTAGTCCCTCCGAAGCATACCTCGCAGGGCCGTCTCTGTTTCCTTTCTCATCTGCTCGTCCGGCCGGCCCCAGCTATTCGGGACGTCCGCCATAATCAGCACGCCGAGCCTGTCGGCCCAGTAGAGCTTTCGCGGCGCGTCGATCTTCACGTGAATCCGCTGGCCATTCAGGCCGATTCGCCGCGTGCGCAGAATCTCATCCCGCATGAAATCGTCGCTCGGGAATGTGTAGTAGCCGTCCGGATGATAGCCCTGATCCAGCGTCAATTGCAGATAGACCGGTTTGTCGTTCAGGGCGACATAGCGATAGCCGGTTCCCGGAAGAGTCACCACGCCGATTTTTCTCATTCCGAAATACGTGTCCACCGTGTCCCGGCCACCCTCAGCATCGACCACGACCGCCTGCACCTCATAAAGGTACGGGTCCTCCAGCGACCACAAACGAGGATTCGCAAGCGGCACATCGAAGTGAGCCGTGGTGCTTCCTTTGTCTATCTTGAAATTCACCTCGCGATCTCTCCTGTCCTGCGGCTTGAATACGAGGGCGAATTGCACATCGCCGGACGCCGGTCCATCCAGCGTAACATCAACAATCACCTTTTCTGCATCCACATCCGGGGTGAAGTGGATGGTCTGCAGCGAGGTCGGGGGACGCGCTTCGAGGTAAACGGTCTGCCATATTCCGGCCGCCCGGCCGTATCCCTGTTTGCCTTCAAGCTTGAACGGATGGGCGCCGTCGTCCACACGCAGGGTAAGGCGATGACCCTTTCCCGGTTTCACATATTTTGTCAGCTCGAATTCAAACTGTGTGTATCCCCCCTGATACGTGCCCACTTCTTTGCCGTCCAGCCAGGCGGTTGTATGCCAGTCGCAGGCCCCGACCACAAGAAAGACACGCAGCCCCTCCCAGGCCGCGGGTATCTGGATTTTCCGGCCGTACCAGCCGATGTCTCCCTCGTCATTCACGCCGGACAGCTTCGAGCCCCACGGAAACGGCACCATGATGGTCAACGGAAACTGCTTTTGGCCGAGATACCACCTTTCTTTGACGCCCTGGTCTTCTTTGTCAAAGCAAAACTCCCACGGTCCGTTCAGATTGAACCAGTGCTGCCTCTGGAAATCCGGTCGAGGGTGCTCCGGCAGCGGGATGTTCGTCGCGTCAAACGTCGAGGCCAAAAGCCGCGTGCAGAATAGCAGAAAGACTGCTGCGCTTATGAAACGTCTGGCTGGTTTGCTCGTTGGTTCAAGCATCTTGGCTCCTGTCTTTGTTGTTGCGGTTGTCGATAGGTTAGAGTCTCGACTCTTATAGCACACAGCCGCCGCAAACGCAACAGGCGCCTTGCCCATACCACGGTAGCGATTGAGCCCCTCCCGGTCCTCGCCCGCAAGACATCGCACGTGTCTGTTGGCCCTCTGGCGCTCGTGCGCTTATGCCCCGATGCCGGCCGTGCTCAGACTCACAGTTTTCTTATCAGCCCCACAACCACCCCCTCGATTCTGCAGTTGTCCGAGTAAATCGGGTCGTAGTCGCCGTTGGCCGGCTCGAGCCGCACGCGGTCTTTCTCCCTGTAGAACCTCTTGAGCGTAGAGTTCTCGTCATCGACAATCGCAACGACGAGCCGCCCGTTCTCTGCAACCGCCTTCCGGCGGCAAATCACGTAGTCTCCCTCGTGTATGTCCTCCCCGATCATGCTGTCGCCCCGGACCTCGAGCGCAAAAGTGTCACCATCGCCACCGTTGAAATGAGACCACACGGAGATGTAATCCCTGTTCTCTATTGCCTCTATGGGTGCGCCGGCCGCTACAATCCCAACAACCGGCAGTCTTGGGGCTTCGCGCGGCTCGCCCGCCTGCGCCTTCTCAAGCAGTTTTCGCGCTTTTGAGGTGAGGATCAAAGATCGAGCCCTGCCCGGTGATGCGGAAAGCAAGCCTTTTCCTCGAAGCTGCTCGATGTGCTCGAATGTTGTGCTTCGGTTTATGGCCAATTCTGAGGCCAGCTCCGCAATTGTCGGCGA
>CP070678.1:1081542-1085833 GCA_020352515.1 Phycisphaerales bacterium
CCGCCGGACCCGCCTCCACCGCCTTGTCCCATTCCTCCAGCGCGATAAGGTAGAGAGCCCTCTGCCCGCGGCCCTCAGGCTCCCATCCCAGCTTCCGCAGGCTCTTGGCCGCTATGTTCCGCACGTACGGATGATACCCGTCATAGCTGAGGGCCTCGATGAGCGTCCGCTCGGCCTTCTCCCCGCCGATATCTCCCAGAGCCCATATCGCATCGACAAATGATTCGTACTCCTGGTCCCTGTAGGCCTCGACAAGAGGTTCTATGGCCCGTTTGTCACCGATCCTGCCCAGCGCCCGCGCCGCGGCTGACCGCACCCCGACTTCCTCGTCCTTCAGCGCCCCAACCAGCGCCTCAACGCCCCCCGCATCCGCCATCTCGCCCAACCGCTCGGCAGCCTTCCGACGTTCGCCGGCATCCTCGCTTTTGAGCCTCTGCACAAGACCGTCGGTGGTCTCGCCCGGCGGCGCTGTTACTGCCGAGCCCCTTATATCCCGGTCCGGCGCCAAGTCCGCACGTTCGCCCACGCGCCCGATATCTTCAATCTCAACTTCAAAGCCGGTTGCGTTCGCAACCGCCGCAGCAGAGCCAAGATCGAGGCTCTCGACTTCTCGAATAATCAGCGGCAGATCGGCATATAAACATTCGCTCTCAAACAAGAATCCCCCAAGCGCCACGATCTCCTCACGCTCCGGATCGAGCAGGGCCCGACCGTATACTTTGACGCGGACGATGAAAGTGCCCTCCGCGCTTGTTGTGCCGTCGATTGTGACCGCACAATGCAAGCGCTCGTCCTTCTGGACAAACCCCACGGTTTCGACTCTGAAGGGTTTCTGGCCGTTTCCCCAAACGTCCTTGACCACCGGACAGGCAAGATCAACCGTCACAGGCGCGCCCTTCCGGAACCGGCCGCGAAACCGCGTAACGTTCGTCCGCTCCCGCGGCTGCCCAACCGCAGCGGTGATATCCTCAATCTGTACTTCAAAGACAGTAGCGTATCTGAACCGCTCGCTGCGGCCCAGGTTCAAGTCACGTGACTCCCGAATCAAAGCAGGCATATAGGCCACGGCACAGACCGTGTCGAATAGAAACTCCCTGACCCCAAGAAGTGCCTCGCGCGACGAGTCGCGGCCCTTTTTGCCCAGGATGCTCAGCCGGACAATGAATTTGCCGTCCGCGCTCGTGGCGCCCTCAATCTTGACCGAGCAGTGCAGGCGTTCATCCCTCTCGACAAACTCAACGCCCCCCACTTTGAATGGCTTTTGGTCGTTACCCCAAACGTCCTTGACGACGGGACAATCCAGATTGATGGGAATCTGCTCATTCAGCGCGAAAGCCCCGCGCCGGCTCGTGATTCTGCCAACACGGCCCTTGTCCGCTTCATGGCCGGTCGTTGTCGCCGCATTGGACGCAAGCTTGCCTGGATAATGTTTGAATGATTCGGCGTCGTTTGCATCGGCTGACTTCTCCGCCATAACGCTGATATCCAGGCCCTTTCCGTCGAACCGGTCAGACAGTATCTTGCTTTCCGCCGGCCGCACCACGAGCTTCGGATAACGCACCGTCTGCCCCTCTCGCAATTCCACCACGCCCGGTGGCCCCCGCCAGCTCACCGCATCCGCGCCCCCGTAGACCTTGGCGATCTTGAATTTGCCCGGCTCGACCTCCATCCACAGTCCCCAGCTACTGCCGGCCTCCGGGAAATTCGACGTCGGAACCAGAACCTCTATCTTGACGGGAATCTTGGGCAGCCCCTCGAAACGCACCACCCCTGACTCATCGCTCACCGCGTATCGCGTCAGGTGGCGATCTCCGCCCCACTTATAGCCGAACGAGCCGAAAGAATCCCCCACGGGCGGATGAGGTTCGAAGAACAACGTATCGGCGGCAAAGCCTGTCGACACAAAATTGGCCGGTTCCGGCGCTCTCTTCACCAGGATATGAACCCCTTTCAAGCCCCGCCCGTCCTTCTCAACACGGAATTCCAGGCCGCAATTGCCCGACCGCATAGACTCATCCGCTATCTTCCACTGCGAAGACAGGTCCTCCTCCCAATCCACAGGCGGGGCCGCCAGCCACGGCCGCAATGCCCCTGCTATCTGCTCTTGACCCAGCCTATTCAATACAGCGTTCATCCCATCCCAGTCGCCCTCAAGCAGACGCAGCTTGGCCAGAGCCATCCCGAATTTGCGCCGCAGCTCCGGGCGCCCCTCCGAATGGCGAAAACCCAACGCCAGAACTTCAGAAAGTGTCGCGAAGCTCTCGGCGGGATCTTCTCGATTCCACTGCCCGTGGCCCGTGTCTGTCGGCGCGGCCCACTCGAGTTGCGTGCACCTCAGCCCGTTCGCAATGATAACCGCCAGCCGCCAAGCCAAATCGGCATCGCCCTCCTCGGCCAGCCGCTCCCGGTAAAGCGACTTCACCCTCTGCGTAGGAGCATGAGGACGCCCGAAGTTGACAATTCCCTTCATGGTGCCAAGATACTTCGGAACACTCGCATCGAACGGGTCCTTCTCTATCAGCGACGAATAGTAATCCTCCTTGCTCGGCCCCCCCTCCTCCTCTAGGATTTCCGCCAGCGCGCTGTGCGCACCGTCCCGAACGACACGCTCTTCGCTTTCAGCCAGCCTCCGAAGAATCGGTGTTGCTTCTTGTCCGAACTTCCTCAAGGCCCAGATGGCGTGCGCCCGCATACCGCCATCCTCCTCTCGGTCCTCCGCTATCCTCTGCAGAACAGGAACCACCCGGTCCCGCGCCCACGTCATATCACCCATGCAGTGAAACACCGTTCCCCGGTAGGCAGAAGGCAAATGCTCGGCGTCGCCGAAACTCAAATCCCTATCCAGCGCCGCCTCGATAAGCACTGCAACCGCCTCCTCCGCCTCAGGCCCCATCCTTGTCAGTGGCCCCACGGCGTGCCAGCCGTAATTGCTCCGCGTTCTGACCTCCTCAATCAGTGCAGGCACGGCAGGGCGCCCTATCCTGATCAGCGCATCGGTCGCGGCATCGATATCCTCACTCACGTTGCTGTCCCACTGTGCCATCCATTGCCGGATCGTCCTGCCTTCGTACTTCATTTCCGCGGCACCGTTCCCAGCATCAGGCGAAGTCGCCGGGGCCTGCGTGACGCCGTGACCCACCGTGTCCATCTTGTGCAGCGACAGTGCGAAGCGGCCCCGGCGCCGCGTAAGCGACCATACCGCGTCACCGCGAAGCACACCTTCCGTGGCCCTGCTCAGGGCATACATCGCATAGTGCCTCGATATCAAGAGGTGCTGTCCCATGTTTCCTGTGTAGGATGCCTCGATCCCGATTTCCCTGCCGGCCGGGTCCTGGTCGAGGATCTTCCCGGCCACATACTCAAGCGGACTGTCCGAGATGCTGGTCTTGACAAAGAACCTCAAGACGGAATCTCTTCTCGGATAAACAACGTACGTCCGGTTGAACTTCTCCCACTTGTAGGGTCCGGACTCGGTCAGGCTCTCGAGAAGTTCCGGAATCGTCGCCCCCCGGAAACCGCCTGTCAGCGGCTGCTCCGGCGCTGCAGCACCGGGGCCCGCCTGCTCGAAGCAGATTCGGACGCGATACTTGCGCACAAGCTCGTTGACCGCCTCAAGCATGCTCCGCCCGGCCGGCACAAGCTCGAACTTCCGCGGATCTACCGGCGGGCCCTCAGTAACAGTCACCATCCGCACGCCGGTATTCAACGTCCGGTTGATCGGATAATAGACTGAATATCGCCCCGGCCTGCACCGAGCCATGCTCCCGACCCAGGGGCCTTGCGACTTGTGCAGAATAGCCGCGTCACGGAAATCGCTGAAGCCAAGACCCGACGTCTTTTCGACGAGAATCTGCCCCGGCTCGAGGATGTGACGAATCGGGGAGACGACTCCCGTATGCCATCGCTTGTCGACCTTAACCTCCTTGCCCTCGCCGTCTTTGACGATCGCGTAGTCCTGCCGCGTCGAAATACTGCTGAACTCGACATTCTTATCGCTCACATTCTTTATGTGCAGCCGAACCTCCACCCGGTCGCCCGGAGCGTAAGATTCCTTCTCCGGAACAAACTCCACCGCCGCCCGAAGCCCCCCCACCGCCTCACCCCACACTAACTTGTCAGACTCGCCCCCTACTATCTCGATTTCGAACGGCTCGCTGATTAAGCGAAGACGCTTCTCTTGTCCCTCAATCATCTTGCAGCCGAAGGGCAGCGCTACGCGGATCTTGTGAAGGCCACCTGACAAGTTCAGCGGAGCTTCATCGGCCTTGCCTACCCACAGTGGTTTGCCCCG
>CP070678.1:1085933-1089441 GCA_020352515.1 Phycisphaerales bacterium
GGTCCAGCCATCGCTTGTCGCCCGTGTCGGCGTACAGGTCGGCCAGCACCTCGTTCATACCGCCGAACTCGGTGTTCAACATTCGCTGTATGTCGGTATCGCTGAGCCCAGAGAGGACCCCTTCGGCCCATTCGGCGAACCTGATCTCGATATCCAGCGCCGTGCGGTTACCTGTATAGCGGTAGGCGTCGCGGAGGCCGGCGTAGGTCTTGTGCAGGACGTACCATGGAGCCCAGAGGCCGTTGAGGTCGAAGCCGCCCGAACGGATGTCACCCTTGGCCACGGCCTCCCAGCACTTCCGTCCGCCTTCCAGGGCGCTGAGGTAGCCGTCCGTGTGCTTGTCTTGAATCTCCCGGAACTCCCTGACGATGTAGTCGGCCCGGTCCTTGAACTGTTTGTCGCGGGTGGCGGCCCACATCAGGCTGACGGCCGAGAGATAGTGGCCCGCGATGTGGCCGGTGAGATTCCTTCCTCCTCCATCCCAGCCGCCGTAGGGTTCGGCGTTGGGCTCCAGCCCGGCCCGCCGGCGGTAATACGCAAGCATCCGGTCCGGCTCGAGCTGCAAGAGATACCGGGCGGTGACATTCTGCGCCTGTTTGAGGGGCCCGCCGAGCAGTCTAACGCTGCCCAGCTCCAACGGCCGGGCTTGGACAATTTTTTGCTCGAAGGCGCTCACTTTGGAGCTGGTTGCCTCCGCAGATGCCTGACCGCCGGCCACCAGGACAAGCAGCACGGAACTGAGAATAGTCTTTCGCATAATCACCTCCTTTGTCATGCAGCGTCGGCAGGGTCGCTGTTATTAGGTCTTGAGCTGCACCGCGCTCCGTGAATGCGCAATAGCTCCTTTCAGTCCTCTGCTGCAGCGTTGCGATTCGGCGGCTCGACGTCAAGCAGGTGCCGCACGAAGAAGTCGTACATTCGCCGGCTGCCATAGGAGCCGCCCATGCCGTGGCCCCCGCGGGGGATGACCAGCAGATCGAAGTCCTTGTCCGCCCTGATCAGCGCATCCACGAAGCGCATCGTGGATTCCGGTGGGACGTTCGTATCCATGCCGCCCACAATCAGGAAGAGCTTGCCTCGCAGCCGGTGGGCATTCTCGATGTTGGAGCACTCGGCATACTGCGGCCCGACGGGATAGCCCATCCACTGCTCGTTCCAGGATGCCTTGTCCATTCGGTTGTCATGGCAGCCGCACGATGCGACCGCCGCCTTGTACAGTTCGGGATGGAAAAGCACGGCGCCGGCCGCGCTCTGGCCGCCCGCGGAGTTTCCATAGACGCCGACGCGAGAGATGTCGTAGTACGGATACTCCTTGGCGGCCGCCCGGTGCCACAGGATGCGATCGGGAAAGCCGGCATCCTTGAGATTCTTCCAGCAGACGTCATGAAAGGCCTTGGAGCGGTGGGCCGTCCCCATGCCGTCCATTTGCACGACGATGAAGCCCAAATCCGTCAGAGAGGCAAACCGGCGCGAGGGGCTGAATCTCTTGGGTACGTACGCACTTTGCGGCCCGGCGTATATCTGCTCGATGATGGGGTACTTCTTGTGGGGATCAAGGTCTCGCGGGCGGCAGATGATGCCCCATATATCAGTCTTGCCATCGCGTCCCTTAGCCGTGAATACCTCCGGCGAAGTCCATCCGCCGGCGATTAGCTCACTTATATCCGCCTTCTCCAGCGGACACATTAGCTTCCCGTCGGAGGTGCGCCGCAACTCATGCACGGGCACCATGTCCACGCGGCTGTATGTGTCGATGAGGAAGCGGCGATCCGGCGAGTACTGGATGGTGTGAGTCCCGTTTCCCTCGGTCAGAGCCACCAAGCCCGTCCCGTCGAAATTCACACGATAGTAATGGATCAGATAGGGGTCCTGGTCAGGATTCCTCCCCGAGGCGTGGAGCCAAACCTGGCGTGCATCCTCGTCGATAAGGTCAATGCCGCGCACCACCCACTGGCCTTTGGTGATCTGATTGGCGATCCTTCCTTGTTCGGCGTCGACAAGATAGAGATGCCTCCAGCCGTCCGTTTCGGAGGCGTAGATGACCTCGTCGGTCTTGTCCAGCCAATTGACCCGTTCCAGCCGAAGGTTCTCGGTGTGAGCGGTCCAGATAAAAGTCTTGCTCCTTTCGTCGATAAGGTTGCGCGCCCGGCCCGTGCGGGAGTCGACCTCAATCAGGCGAAAACGCTGGTGGCCCCTGTCCACGTGCTCGTACGTGAAGTGGCGCTGATCCCTCTTCCAGCGCAGGCGTGGTCTTTGCCAATCCAACTCGAGCTTGTCCACGTCAGCCTTGGTCTGCTTGCGGGCCTCGACGTCGAAGAGACTCAACTCGTAAGTGGCCAGCTTATCGCCCGGCAGCGTATATTGCCGTGTTTGCAGCGTGGCGCGGCCTCCGCCTTCGGGAGACCATTCAATTAGGTGGACCTGCTTGTTGTCACCCGGTTGGATGCGAAAAGCCGTCAAGACCCTCGAGTCCGGTGCCCATGAGAGTATCCCATAGGCATTGCCCTCAGTGCCATCCGTGCTTAGTTGAATCTCATCGCCTTTGTCCTTGGCGCGAACGAATACACTGTGGTCTTTGACAAAAGCCGTCCACCGGCCGTCCGGGGAATCGGCGGACGAGCCGCGATTCCGCCCCGGTCCGCGCCTGCGCTGTCCGAACCGTGTCCTGTCCAAACTCTCGTCGCTGGATGCCGGTGTCACTGCTTTGTCGGATTTCGTGCAAGTGTAAGGGGCCAGGTCGCACGCCCAGGTTTCCTGATCGACGGTGAATCGGATCACTCGCATATCATTCAAGAACTCAATGTCGTCAAAGGGCAGCCGGTCGGCCGGATAGTCGATGCCGCTCGCCTCGCTCAGCGCCGAAGCGAGCTTGCGGTGGTCGAATGCAATTTGGCGCGTGCCTCGTTCGGCATTGACAAGTATGAATTCCTTCGTCCGGCCGCTCAGGTCATTTCGATACCAGAAGCAGGTATTGTCGGCGAACCAGTGAGGCCTGATTCGGTCCTTGTATACCCCTTCGGCCCTGCGGCCGCGTCGTGGTCCGCCGCGGGGCGACGCTTCGGGGGTGTTTGCAACTTGAGCGTTTTGCGCCGAGCGTATCGGTACGCGCGACTCAATGGCCGTGGCCGCATCAAATCCGGTCAGCATGGCAAGCGCGATAAGAGTCAGGATGGGCCTCATCGGTCTGATATGGTTTGTAACGTGCATTGTTCACCTCAAGTCTCAACCGGCGCCCGCGTCTCTAAGACAAACCAGAGTCGATTGCCAACGGTCGTTTCAAAATGGACTTACCTTCCGCGGCGCCAGTCCACTTTGCCCCGGTAGGCCATCGTTTCGTCCACGAGCGAAAAGAGTTCCGGGTCGTATCCCTCCAGCGCCTCGCGCGTGTTGATCGGGCCTGTTGCGTCGCCCGGCGGTATCCCGCAGCCGGCTGCGTCAAAATAAGCGAGCACGCCCTCGGCCCAGCATTCGACGCGATCGTGGACCGCCACCGTGCCCCGCCACAGAC
>CP070678.1:1089541-1099869 GCA_020352515.1 Phycisphaerales bacterium
CCCCATTGACACAAATCGGCCGACATATCCCCACCTTTTAACATCTAGGCTTTGTCTGAAAACGCTGCCGTAGGCCCGAGAGCGAGCGGTTCGGCCGCTGGCAAGGACGTCGAAGCAGGCGTATCCGCCGAGATACGTCGATGGAGACGGACGCAGCCAGAGGCCGAACAAGCCGCTCGAAGCCAGGCATTGCGTTTTCAGACACAGCCTAATGACCGCCAGGGGCGGTTTTCAATCCTTCCCGAACACCACCACCCCCGTACGGACTACAAAATCGCCCCCCACGCCGCCCGACGGCTCCGGGCGCGCAGGGACCCATAATACGAACCTGTAACTAAGTGCTGCCCCAGCCCCACTCTGTTACACTTTTCTTTCCGCTTTTACAGACTTTTTACCACCAATCATGCCCCCACGCCGCCCGCACCGTATAACCCGCGCAATGATCCCCCGCCAATCCCGGCGCACCGCCGCGGTTCTGGAATCAAAACACCCGCCCCTCGCGTTTTTCGGACTAATCCTTCCCGCTGTAAAGCCACCCCGAATCGCTGAATTCGTACTCCGCAATCTCCCCCGCCCCGAAGAACAAGCCAATCTCGTACTCCGCTGATTCGCTGCTGTCCGAAGCATGAACGAGGTTGAAGCGCATCGAGCACCCGAAGTCCCCCCGGATCGTCCCAGGCCGGGCATCAGGCCCGAAAGTCGCACCCAAAAGCTCCCGCGCCATGCCGATCGCACCGTCGGCCTCCCAGATCATCACCAGTGACGGCGACGACGACATAAAACTCACCGCACCCTCGAAAAACTCCTTGCCCTCGTGAACCGCATAGTGCCTCCGCGCAAGCTCCTCGGAAATCCGCATGAACTTCGCCGCCACGAGCTTGAAACCCTTCCTCTCGAACCGCCCGATTATCTCACCGGCCAAGTGACGCTGTATCGCGTCCGGCTTGATGATTATTAAAGTGCGCTCGGCCATCCTGTCGTTCGCAACGCCGAAAGCCCCGACGCCTCTCACGTCTCCGCCGGAACAATGTAAATCTCAACCCGCCTGTTCTGAGGATTGCCCTTCCTCCCCGGCAGATTGTCCACAACCGGCCTGTATTCCCCGAAGCCCCGAACGCTCATCCGCTTCTGAGCAACCTGGTTCGCCGCCATTATGTTCAGCACCGATATCCCCCGGTGAACAGATAAATGCCAGTTCGTCGGATGCTTCGAAAGAGTCTCCGGCTGCCCTACCGGTATGTCGTCCGTGTGACCCGCGACTATAATATCGAACTTGCTCCCCTCCTCGCTGTTAACAACCTTGCAAAGCGACTTGACCGCCTCAACCGCTGATGTCGCAACCTTGTCGCTGCCCTTCTCGAAAAGCAAATCGCTCTTGAATTTCAGAATCCCGCGGCTCGAATCGAAACTCACCATCTGGCTGTTCGCCTTCGCAAAATCCTCCAACAGCGTGTTCAGCTCCGCCGGAAGCGCCGCTCCCCCCAGCATAAGGTTCTTCTGCATCGACGCAATCAGCTCGTTCTTCTTCGCAATATCCTCCTCCAGCGCCGCAATCTTCTGCTGAAGCGTCTCAGCCTCAACGCCGCCGGTCTGCTGGCAGTACGCGAGCTTCCGTTTCAGCGTGTCAAGCTCAAGAGCCCCCGCCTGAACGTCCGCCTCGAGCTGCGATATCCGCTTGCGCTGAGTGTCGTTCGCAATCCGGCAGTCCTGAAGCTCGTCAGTACACCCCGTAATAAAAAACATGCACAAAAACGAAATGAAGACCGCTGTGAGTTTGAAGGTTCGCATTATCCAATCCTTTCCATAAGACCAGCTACTACTGACCGTCCTTAATTACACGCACACGCCGGCCGAAACGCCGCGACGGCCGCCCCGAAACCCGCGCCTGCACCACCCTCAAAACACAAATAGAACCACTAAAAACCACCACGTCAAGAATAAACTACCAAAATTTCCAGCCACCACCAAAACCCGCCGCCGTCCACCTCTAAACCCGCCCCCACTCACCACGGAAAAGCCCCACATACAACCCCTCAACATCCTGCCCGTACTCCCCCCATCAAAATCCCCAAACCCGGCCAATACACCAATCAGCTAATCACAGTATTCAAAAACGTTGCCACGCAGCCCGGCACGCTCCCCCTCAGTGTCAACCTCCGATCCTGCAGGCGCTTCATTACATTTAAAACCCAGTTGATCGAACACCTCCGCCAAATCACGCATGCTGTGCTCCTTGATGCGAGCACGTAGCATATCCATCACACTCTGCATCGCCACAGGCAGTCTATGCAATTGGCAAACCCGAAATACAGCCCAATGGTAACATCCAGGCTCGGTTGAAGACCCCGACAGCACTCGTCCGTCAAGCATAGCCGCCGATACGATCAAAATCAGAATCTTGAACACGCCTGCATGAAATCCCCGACGCCACATGCGATCTACACTCACTCCCCGCCCTAATCCCCCTCGCGCATCCGCCTCAGCCACATACACACTGCCGCGACAGCCCCACCCCCCCTTCGTTGCAAGGCCAAGGTCCGGAGTTTCCCGGTCCTGAGCCCTGTCGAAGGATCGAAGGCAAGGTCCTGAAACCGTCGAAGGGTCGAATCCGTCGAAGCCGCCCCCTCGCTCGCCCGACAGCCAATGCCCCATCTTCACTCCCCGCCCTGCCGCCCCAAGAAGCAGAATCAAATGGCATCTGCCATCTATCAAATGTATAATCCCGCAACGGCAAAAAGGGACCTCTGCAAGAGCACCCCCGCCCAAAGTTGCGAATTTGGAGTTCGTTCGAAATGGCACAACCCGTTGGCTTTGACAACAAAAAATACCTCGACCGCCAGAGCAAGGCGATCCTCGAACGCGCAAAGGCCTTCGACAACAAGCTTTACCTCGAGTTCGGCGGAAAGCTCATCTTCGATTATCACGCCGCCCGAATACTCCCGGGCTTCGACCCGACCGCTAAAATCAGCCTCCTGCAGCGCCTCCGCGACAAGGCCGAGATTATCCTCTGCCTCTGTGCCGCCGACATCGAGCGAAAAAAACTCCGCGCCGATTTCGGAATCACCTACGACGCCGACGCACTTCGCCTTGTCGACGACCTACGCAGCCGAAAGCTCGACGTCCGCGCTATCGCAGTCACAAGATACGCCGACCAGCCCGCCGCCTCACAGTTCGTCAACCAGCTCAAGCGCCGAGACATGCCCGTATATGTGCACCGCGCCACAAAGGGATACCCTACAGACGTCGATACCATCGTAAGCACCGAAGGCTACGGGGCCAACCCCTACATTGAAACCACAAAGCCCATTGTGGTCGTTACCGCCCCCGGCCCCGGCAGCGGAAAAATGGGAACCTGCCTCTCACAAATGTACCACGACCACTGCCGCGGCCTCACCTCCGGATACGCAAAGTTCGAGACCTTTCCAATCTGGAACCTCCCCCTGAAACACCCCGTCAACCTCGCCTACGAAGCCGCAACCGCAGACCTCGGAGACTACAACGAACTTGACCCCTTCCACCTCGCCGCCACAGGCCAGGCCGCAATCAACTACAACCGCGACATCGAAGTATTCCCAGTACTAAAACGCATACTCGAACGTATCACCGGCAGCAACTCGGCATACAGGTCGCCAACCGAAATGGGCGTCAACTGCGCCGGATTTGCCATCACCGATGATGATGCCGTCAGGGAGGCCTCCGTACAGGAGATTATACGCCGCTATTTCCGCTACAGTTGCGAGTACGCCATGGGCGTCGCAGAACGCAGGACCGTCGAGCGCGTCGAGCTTATCCTGAACGAGCTCGGCCTCGAGCCCGAATCACGCAGAGTTGTCGGGCCCGCCAGGGCCGCCGCCCATGAGGCCGAGGCCGAAGAGGACAAGGGCCACAAAGGAATCTTCTGCGGAGCCGCTATCGAGCTAAAGGATGGAGCCATCATTCTCGGCAAAAACTCTCCGCTCATGCACGTCGCCTCCTGCCTCGTGATAAACGCCGTCAAGCACCTCGCCGGAATCCCCCCAAGGATGCACCTGCTGCCCGCCAGTGTCATCGAGTCCGTTGGGCGCCTGAAAAAAGGAATCCTCCGCGCCCAGCAGATAAGCATGGACCTCGAGGAAACCCTAATTGCCCTGAGTATCAGCGCCACTACCAATCCCGCCGCAGAAATGGCCCTCGAAACCCTCGAAGACCTGCGCGGATGCGAGGCCCACATGACCCATATCCCAACACCCGGCGACGAGGCCGGACTCCGACGCCTCGGCATAAACCTCACAAGCGACCCCGATTTCGCCAGCAAGAATCTCTTCATCACCTGAGCGCACCGCCGCAGCAGACTGACTGCCGCGCAATTGCGGGGCTCTCTAAAGGTGCAATCGCTGTGAGACCGGCCCTGAATCCTTAGGGCGATTCTCCCAAGTAGTCCGTGACAAATTGACTGTGGTTTGATAGTATAGAGCCTATGGAGGCCGTTCAAGCCGTTCCGACCATCTGACACGGGCGAACTCAGTGGGCCAGGCACCCAAGAACGCTCTCAGGCTTGATTCTGACCGTAGACTGAAGCTCGAATTTCACGGAACTGAGGTCACCTGTGATGCCGGGCTTCTGGCTCGCCAAGGTGGAATGGCATGCGGGTGAACTGTTTCCAGGAGTGGGTTCTATTGTGACGAACGTCCGCCGGAAATCCGGCAATGTCGTGAAACTCTACAACAAGTGCGGCACAGCCGAGCAGTGGATCAGGGAGAGCAAATACGCATTAAAGTGGCCAAGGTGGTCAGGCATTCCCGGTATGTGACGTTCCAGACGGCTGAAGTCGCTCTGCCGCGGACGCTATTCCGCGAAATCCTTGACCGAATCCGGCAGTTGCGTTTTTTGACAATACCTGCGAGGCCGGGATGATGTGTGGCATTGCTGAAAACCGGGTTCCGCAATGCAGGGCAACAGTGGTGATCTGCCAAAACAGTGGGAAAAAGTGGGTTCTTCAAGCAAATACCTCGCTTTTCTTGTGTTTAGTGCGACATGGCGTGCTGAGTTTGTCGGAAAGTTGTTGATTGTGATGAAGTTTTGGTATCATAGTACTTGAAGTGCACAGGAGTGTTTTAGTGAAGTGTATAGGGGAAATCCCAAGCCTAACATAAACAGGGAGGAACCGATCATGAAACTTCTGGTCACAGCCGTATTGTTGAGTGCCAACCTATTGGCAATTGCAAGTGGAAATGAGCGAGAACTCCGGCACCAAGGGAAAACACTAAATGAGTGGATAGAACGGCTCCACCATAAGGACGTGGAAGTCCGGCGCAGCGCTGCCCGCACCTTGGAGCAGAAAGGTCCGGAGGCCAAAGATGCCATCCCTGCCCTAATTGAGGTGCTCGAAGATAAGGACGAGTATGTCCGGGCAGCCGCAGCCCGGGCCTTGGGCAACACAGGACCAGAAGCAGAGTCAGCCATCCCAGCTCTCATGCAAGCGATCAAGGATCAGATTATGATAGTCCGGATGGGTGCCGCCATGGGCTTAGGGGGAATTGGCCCCAGAGCCAGGAATGCCATCCCGGCGCTTGCAGAAGCACTCCAAAGCCAACATGAGGATCACAATGTCAAGCGCGAAGCTGCCGAGGCATTGGGAAAGATAGGACCTGAAGCCGTCCCGGCTCTGGCAAAGGCGCTTCAGCACAATCAGTACTTTGTCCGTAGGGTCGCTGCCCGTGCCTTGGGAGAGACGGGAGTAGCAGGAGCCGTCCCGGCTCTCATTAAGGCTCTCCAAGACGAGGACCGCAGTGTCCGGTGGATAACTGCCCAGGCATTAGGAAGAATTGGATCTGAGGCCAAAGAAGCGATCCCAGCCCTCACAGAAGCACTTCAGGACGAATTCTATCACGTTCGGTGGAACGCCACCAGGTCGCGTTGGCTCATAAGAACAGGGGCCAAGAGATCTGAGAGGACGAGCGTCTTTCCGCATGGCGAACCGAAGGACGGTCTGGCTGCTTTCCTATTGTGTCAGAAGCACCGCTTTGAGATCGGCGAACCCATTCCGCTATGTTATGGGATCATTCTTGTGGGCCCTGGCTTTGAGCATGTTAGCGAAGAGGCTTACAAGCTCCAGCTTAAAGTCTGGCGCCCTTGGTCTCCCGTCGATCCGAACAACGCATCGTGGTTTGAGGTGACAGGGCCAGACGGGGCAAGTGTTCCATATGGCGGGTTGTACGTAACGCATGCTGTACCAAGGCCGTCAGATGAGAAGACCGTACTGTTGCGCTATGGCGAGTGTATTGGGAGACCTCATCTTGACCTCTGTGGAGGTGGAGCCTTTCATCTTAACGAGAGCGGGATTTACAAAGTGCGGTGGTTTTATGAACCGTTGTTTGGCGGCGGGCTGTGGAGCGGTAAGCTCGCGTCAAACGAATTGCAGGTTGAGATTCTCGCCGACAGGGAGGCTGAGCAGTCAAAATCGAGCGAAACGGCCATGAAATAAGCAATATTGTATAACTATAATTAAGCCAATGCGGAAGGCCAAGCAAGAATTGTGGCGCCTGGCGGACTGAAACTGTGACACGCGCGGGCTATTTGCCCCGCCACAGACTCCGTGGCAATTTGTTTCTTTTCAGTTTTTCTACTAACAGGGATGTTGGTCGAGTTGACGGTCAGATGCGTTGAAACTGAACCGCATTCTTGTTATCGTAGAAGCCACGGCGTGCAAGAGTATTGTTTATCCACTTAAATGGGAATCTCGGCATTGCAAAAGAAGCTCAGGGCTGTAGCCGGGCAATGGAAATACGATGCTGTATGGGAAATGTCAGAAAAGCATGTTTCTACCCGTGATAAAGAGTTTTCTTTAAGAGTATGCCTCGCGCAGGCGCCCACAGAGTACAAGGCATTTTCAGCATTGTCTGCAAGCTGATGATGCCCTTATGGTTATTCTAATGATTTCTCACGAAAGCTACAAAGACTTAGGCATCGAATTGTCGGCTCGCAGGGAAACAGCAGGTCCGAACAGACCAAAGCACATGTCCCTGCTTTTGGCATTGGCCGGACTGCTCGTGTCGGTCTTTGCTGCATCCGCCACGCTGGCAGAGGCACTGGATGAGTTCGCCTATCAAAAGATCCGGGTCGAGTTCCTTGACAAGGACGGCAGGCCGGTGAGGGGCGCATCTGTTTATGGTTACTGCCGCGATATGCATCTGCTTTGGCCGAGAATTAGTGGCAACCAATACTCAACGCCTTGGCAGGAATCCTATCTGGGCAATACCGATAAAGCAGGTGTTCATGACGGGCAGGTTCCACCAGGAAGATGGGCCTTTGTGGCTTGTGGTTTGAGCGCCGGGAATCACGTAGTGGCAGGGTGGGCTGATTTTGAGCCTTTGCCTGTGCACGGGCAGGTACGCATCCGGCCGAATGTAATGAGAAGATGGTCGTTTGCAGTCCCCGGTACCGATCAGTCCTGGGATGGCTTGGTCCGACATAGGCACCCTGCAAGCAGGAGAATGCGGCCAGCCATCGTGGGAGGATTGGCGACTTCCCGGCCCATTCAGCGAATAGGGCAATAGAGCTCTACGATACGCCTATGCTCGGATGCCGCGAAATTGCGTTGCAAACTGAATGCCTCATGATGGACCGACTGGAGGATGTCCGTTGAAGCCAAGAATAATAGCGCAGCTCCTCGGCAAGGTGGCGCTCTCGCTGCTGTTGGCCGGTCTGTTCTATGGCTGCTGGATGGCCGCGGCCATCACCGCCTTCACCGCGGACATACACTTTTCGCTCAGGCTCGGCCTGTGGCTGCTCGCGCCCCCGGTCACGGCCGCTGGTTTCGCCGCCGGTGTTCGACTGTCCGAGCTGCTGCCCACAACCACAAAAGGGACTTTTATGAACGCCTTCAAATGGTCCCTCGCCGCGTGTGCCGCAAGTGCCGCGGCAGTCTGTTGGCTCGGACCGATGCTAATCGTCCCGGCCATGTTAGCTACAGGGACTATCACGATGGCAACGCGCGAGGTCTTTCTCGCAAGCAAGCACGCCCCGGCTCACCCCCAAAAACAGGCTTAACATGGTTCCTTCGGGAACACGCTCTTGGCGACCGCAGCTTCTGATGCCCCCCTGCACCGCAGAATTTTGACGATGCCCGCCTTCGCCCGGCTCCCCGGCCCGCTGACGGTTGTCCCGGATCCGCCGGTATATTCAACGCCGCCAGCCCGCCGTCTCAAACCATCGCGTCTTCCGGCGACGCAGGCCCCTTGCCCTTTTTCGCCTTCTTACGTTTCTTGGCCGGTTTGGCCTTCTTTTCCCTCTGGGGCGCCGCCGAGACCTCTCGCGTCAACCAGTAAGCCGCACCGGACCATCCGAGCGCCACTACCAGCAGCCCAATCATCACGTACCAGACAAAACCCTGTATCCACGTCAAAATGGACGGGACAACCCCCCTCAGACCCGCAACTGCAACGATTGCAGTGTAAAGCACGATAAACAAAGGCACGAAAAGCATCATCCCAAGAATATTGCTCTGGCGGTCGGGCGCCGCCTCTATATACGCCCGCCCCACAGGCGCAAATTCCGGACCCGCCTGCGCGGCCGCGAATTCCTCGTCGCTGAGCATCTGGTCCGCCTCCGCAACAACCTCCTCGACCGTCCCGGCCTCGGCCGGCTCCTCCACCCCTTCGGATTCTGAAGTATATATCTCGTCCAGAATCCCGCCCAGCGAAGTGTCGTCCGCCTGCAGCGAAAGGTCCAGAAGACCCGAACCGCTGCCGAAGCTGTCCAGATTCACGTCACCTTCTATCTCCTCCAGCGACGCCTCCGGGGTCGTTCCCGTCGCCCCAAGCGTCCCCGTCGTCTCGGCCATGGTATCGTCGGTGACCTCGTAGTCCTTGTCCGTTTCCCCCAGCACCGATATCCCCTCGCCCGTCAGCGCCGTGTCGGCGTCGGTCAACTCGCTCGGAATAACCGGCGCTCCCGTTTCAGGCGCCAGAAAGATTTCCTCCGTGTCCGCCGGAGTCTTGGCGGGCGCCGCCGCCTCCGGTTCAGGGGTCGCCGGCTCGGGAGCCTCCGGAATCTCCAGCTCCGGCTCGACAGGTGCCGGTTCTTCCGCCTCCGGAATCTCCAGCGCCGGCTCTACCGGCCCGGCCTCTCCAAGCTCCGGCTCCAGCGCTTCAAGCTCAGGGATTTCAATGTCGGATAACTCTTGGTCGAGCCCTTCGCCCTCGGCAGGCTCCAGCTCAAGGTCCTCGAACTCGGGCGGCTCAGGTAAGCCCGGCTCGGCCGCGGGGGCCGCCGCTCCTTCCCCGGCAACCAGACTCTCGACCTCATCTACTTTGAACCATACCTTGTTCTCGTGGAGAAACTCGCGCAGCATGCCCCGCTTGACCATCTCCTTGAGCTGGTCCGGCGTCCTGTTAAGTTTCTGCGCCGCTTCCTCTAATGAGTAAAACATGCCAGCCATAGTTGTAAACCTCCCACATGCCAATGGCGTGGTGCGTCCACTATCCAATATGTCCTTCCGATACCCCGGATACAAAACATTCTACATCAAACCGCCCGCGTATGCAAGCTCTTTCTCGGCGAAATGCCGCAAATCGCCGATTCCTCGAGCCCGTGGTTGACAAATATGGCGCTACAAAGAAAAGCGGCTTTCAGCCGTATTGACTCTCATGTGCGGCCGGCTGGCGGGTCAGAACAGTTGTTTCGGCCGGCCGCATCAACGAAATCCCGACGTATCCCGCGCCTCGCCCGCCCCCTTGTTATTCCCGGCTCCATCACCATCCTCCTGGCAACTCGACCCCGGATGATGTATATTGAATCGGGCGCCAACCGCTGTCCCGACAACGGCCGGGCTGAAGCTTGAGACCACACATGCACAAGGCAAGGAGCACACATATATTCGTCGCGTTCAAATAATAGTGTCCTGTCGAGGGCGACATAGAGGGCATACATAAAAAAAGTCGCGGATGAGAGGCCCACAGTCGAATCGATAAAGCTCTCAGCTCGAAGAAACAAGATTGTTGTGGTGGCTTTCAGCTTGGTCGTCTTGACGTCCGCATGTGTCTGGGCGTGGATGAGCACACGTCAACTCAACAAGCAGACCGTTAGAATCAACCAGGAGCACCTGCTGGATATCGCCAAAGTTGAGTCAAAGTTCTTGAAGAACCTGCTGGAGGCAAAGTCCGACCAGTCGCTCGATAACTTCACCAGCGAGATTACGATCGGCCGGAAGGGCTATATCTGGATTATAGATGCAAAGGGAATAATTGTCAGCCATCCTGATAGAGACCAGATCGGCAAAGACAAAATGGCCATCAGAAAGACGGAATTTCCCGGCCATGACTGGTCCGATCTTGACGAGATTGTCCAGA
>CP070678.1:1099969-1102826 GCA_020352515.1 Phycisphaerales bacterium
AGCCCCTTTTTGCGGCTTGCGTCAATCAACGACTTGAACTCGCCCACGGTTATCGACTTCGGCGCACGTCTCGGGCCCAATGAAATCCGAAGGACCGGCTCCAGTATCAAATACTTGAACACGTAATGCAGCGGCACGAAGACCTTTACCACTACAAAGGCCGGCAGCGCCGAAATCATGCCCACGTATCGCGAGTTGGCGAACGCCAGCGATTTTGGCAGTATCTCGCCGAACATCACCAGGCATGCGAAGGTCAAGAACGCAGCAACCGCCGCGGCCGTAAGGCCGCCTGCCGCTTTCATCCGAACCGTGAAAACGCTCGCCGTCGCGTAGAACAGAACGTTCACCGTCATGTTGCCGAACAGAAGACTGTTCAGAAGACGTCCGGGTCTTCTAAGAAGCCCGCCCGCAAGATTCTGCAACCGGTGCCCGGATTCCTGAAAAAGCCTTACCTGACGGCGCGACAGATTGAAAAACGCCGTCTCAGAGGCCGAAAAAAAAGCCGAGCCGCAGAGCAGAAAAAACATGAGGATCAAATGGCCGGTGTTTTGGTAAATCTGCGCCCACATCAGCTCGTACCCGGGTGCGCTTTAGGCAGGGTTACCCTGAATGTGCTGCCCCTCCCAAGTTCTGACTCGGCCTGAATTGTGCCGTTATGTGCATCTGCTATTTCTCTGCAAAAGGCCAGTCCCAGCCCCGCGCCGGAATTTTCGGACGGCGCATCTTCCCGCGTTCTTGTCGTAAAGAACATCTCGAAGATGTTCTCCAGGTTCTCGGGGGCGATTCCCTCGCCCGTGTCTGTCACTTCAATTTGAATCGTATCGCCCAGGTCGCGCGCGCCGATACTCAGCAGGCCCCCTCGCCCGAGCATCGCGTCGCGGGCGTTGAGAATCAGGTTCATCAGGACCTGCTCGATCTGGACCCGCACACAGCAGACCTCAAGCTCCGCGGGAACCTCCACACGAACCTCAATGCCGTCCTTCGAGAAGTCCCGCGCCAAAAACTTGAAGACCTCCTCGACAAGTCCGGCCACGCGGCATTGCTGCCTTTGCCGGCCCTGCCCGTTGGCCATGCTGAACATGCTGTCCATAATCGTCGAGACGCGCCCGCAGTTGCGGACCGCCTTCGTGAACGCTTTTTCGGCCAGGGGCCCGTCCTCCAGGTTCTGCAGTGCAAGCGAAGCATAGCTCTTTATGGGAGTCAGCAGGTTGTTGATTTCGTGGGCTATCATATAGGCGGCGGCGCCCGTATTGGCAAGCGGCTTGAGCCGCTCGATTTGACGCTTCATCGCGTCAATCTGCCGCTCCTGCTGCTCCAGACGCCTGTGAATGGAAAGTCGTTTTTGCCCGACGCTTGCCAACTGACTGCTCCTGCTATACAATTCGCATCTTGGTCGTCAGCTACTATACTGTAAGACTGCAGGTTAACAAGTATGTATATCGACCCTCTGTGCGTTTTTTCTTGAGCATTGCGGCGGGGGGTGCGGCCGGGCTTTGCATCATGGTGCGATACGAAAAATGAACGACCAGCAGATTCTCGATGAGCTTCTGGCCCTGCTCGAGGCCAAAGGTGTCTTGATACGAAGCGAGGCTCTCGCCGGCAGCGGTGGGGGCCTTTGCACCGTCAAGGGCCGCCACATCTTCTTCGTTGACACGCAGGCCGCCGCCGCCGACGTCGCCGTGCTCTGTGCGCGCGCCGTCACGAAGATTGCCGACATAGAGACCCTCTATATAAGGCCCCAAATCCGCCAGTTTATTGAAAATAACAGCGAACGGATCGATTGAAAGGGCTCGATAATGAACAGAACGTATCATATAGTGTGCCTGGTCTTCTTTGTGGTCGCCGCGGGCTGCAACACGGCAGGGGCGCTCGAAGAGGCGCCGGGCCGGGCCCAAATCACCAATTCGCTCGGAATGAAACTCATTCGCATCGAGGCCGGACAATTCACGATGGGCGCGCGGCAGGGCGGTGACTGGGACGAAACGCCTCTGCACAAGGTCACCATCTCCCGGCCGTTCCGTATCTCCGCAACGGAGGTCACCAACGCCCAATACGAGCACTTCGACCCCAACCATTGGAGGCTCCGCGGCAAACTCGGCTTCTCGAAGAAAGGCAATGAGGCTGCTGTCTTCGTGACCTGGCACGAAGCGGCCGCATTTTGCAGGTGGCTCTCCAAGAAGGAAGGCATATCTTACCGCCTGCCCACCGAGGCCGAGTGGGAGTACGCCTGCCGCGCCGGAGCCGAGACCCCGTACCACACCGGTGACACTCTCCCGGAGCAGTTCCGGAAGAATCCCCGTAACAGTTGGTTTCCCGACCCGGCCCGCAGCAAAGACGACGCGCTGCCGGTGCCCCTGACCGTCGCGCAGACCACGCCAAACGCCTGGGGCCTGTACGATATGCACGGCAACGTCGAAGAATGGTGCCTCGATTGGTACGGCCCGTACGAGCAGGGCGATCAAACGGACCCGGTAGGGCGGGCCGCCGGTGACTTCAAGGTCACCCGCGGCGGAAGTCACAGCACGGAAATCCGCTATCTCCGCTCGGCCAACCGCCACGGCGCCCTGCCCGGGGACAAGAGCTGGCTAATAGGCTTTCGCGTGGTGCTCGGCGCCATGCCCGCGACAAAGCACCTCGCCCCGCCGGCTCCTCCGCTAAACAGCCGAAAGGTCAGCCAGGATATTCCACGGGATTCGGCAGACGGCCCCGACCCGCAGAAACCATACTTCAAAGGCCCGACACAGTACGTGAATATCCCGCCGAACTCCGAAGGCCCTCTGTTTTCAAGGCACAACCACGACCCGGCCCTGGTTGACTGCCCGAACGGCGACCTGCTGGCAATCTGGTATTCCTGCCG
>CP070678.1:1102926-1106061 GCA_020352515.1 Phycisphaerales bacterium
CTCCTCCGTCACCGCGTACCTGCTAAGCCGCTCGCACATAGTCAAAGACCGGGAAGATTGTGCTCTTCGCTAACCTGTCTCAGCTTCCCCAGAAGCTCCGCCAGCCCCTGGCTGATAACGGCCGTGTCACTGCACACGCTCATGAAGTTCGTATCCCCGCTCCACCGCGGTACCACATGAACGTGCAGGTGACCCGGCAGCCCCGCACCCGCGCAACGCCCGAAGTTCATCCCCACATTGAATCCGTGCGGCTTGATCGCCCGCACCAGCGCCTCCTGCGATTCCCGAACCAGCTTGATAAGCTCGGCAAGCTCTTCCTCGCTCGCCTCCTCAAGCCCCGCAATATGCCGTGCCGGCGCAATCAGAAGGTGCCCGTTGTTGTACGGAAACCGGTTCAGTATCACCAGGCTCAGCGCCGTCCGCCACAGAACAAGGTTCTTCTCGTCATCCTCCGGCCGCTCCCGATTCTCGCAGATAAAGCAACCCCCGCCCTGGTCCAGCCCCTGGACGTATTCAAGCCGCCACGGAGCCCATAGGTTCTTCCGTTCCAATATGCCATCCCCTTTGCAATAACCCCCACTACGGCAGCATCAAAAGTTGCGCCGTTATCGTCTGCTTTATACTTATCCGCGGTGTCGCGTCGATCCCTAACGGTATCGACGAATCCAGCACCAGATCGTACCGCTGGTTGTACTGCTCGGTCCGCCCCGCGTCGATATTGAAAAGCTCCTGGCCCTGCCCCTCGAGACTCAGAATCTTGTACCCCCCCAGGAACCCGAACGTCCCGCTCATCTGGAACCGCCCCGAATAAGGCACCGGCCAACTCGTCGGAACCGATTCCGCCAGCGTGTAATTGCTGTCTATAACCGCCAGCAGCCCCTCCTCGCTCTCGCGAACCTCCCCCACCGTATAGGTCACGTCCCTCGCCTTCCGCATCACGATAGGCGAAGGCACCGAAAGCTGCGACTCCCAGCTATCACCAACCGCCACCCCCTCAACGGCGTTCGGCACGCTCGACACCGAATCCCACAGAAACCACTGCGTGGACACAAAATCCCCGATCATGTCCGGCTCTTTGATTCTACCCCGGTCCGTATTCGGCCGAAACGCCTTCTCCCCCATCTCCTTCAACAGCTTGTCCAGCTCCGAATAGTCGTCTATTTTGCCCGCCGGCCCAACAGTCAGCTTGAAGCTCTTGCCCTCCGCATACTCCACCGCGTCCTTCCTGCCCCCCGAAGCACCCGTCCGCTTGCTACGCTGAACCTTAACCGAGCCGCACGTCGCCTCGATCGTCGTCAGCCCATACGGATCCACCTCCACAGGCTTGTAAACCATTACCAACTCGAGCGATTCGGTGGATTTATCGGACGCAGCCTTCCCGCCTTTCGATGCCTTGCCCGTCGGGTCCCAGTAAATGTCAATCTCCCTCCTGCAAACGAACTTATATGTCAGGCTCTCGCCTTCCTCGAAATCGACCGTCAGCAGCTCCCTGCCTCCCGGCAAATGCTTCCCCCCGCCCGCCGGGCCGTTACATCCGGCCAGCGCGCTCAGAGAGACTATCGCGAGGATTATCAATGCAGTTCTCAACTCAATCCCTTTCAATTCGTCACTTCTTCAAATACGCCCGGGCCAACCCATCCTGTTGTCCCGGCTGACCAAATCGACCACGCACACGACCTACTCCACCCGCTCAAGCTCGTAAAGCCGCAGCGCCGCCATCTTCAGCGCCGACGGCTGCTTCTCAGCCTCCCCGGCCGCCGGATCAACCGCCAGCCACTCCGATTTGAGCTGCTCCGCGCACTTTATCACAACGCCCGAACCCAAATCCAACTCCAGACTCCCGCTGAAACTCTCCGTGTTGTCGAACATCCGCGAAAGAAAACCCGTCGCCTTGTCCTTGTGCATCTCCTGCGCCCCCGCCGTCGACGGAACGGCCTTCATCTCGACCGCCGCTACCTTCCGCCCCCCGGACTCGCTCACTTCCTTCAGCGTATACACCTTCTCGTACGCCTTCGTCCCCATCATCCCGAAATCGAAGCTCTCGCTGCTGCTCCACGTCTGCCCCTGATGAACCTCGCTCTTCTCACCGGCCGGCAGCCCTCGTACCTGGTGCCGCTCCAGGATTACGTTCTCCGAGACCAGCGCCCTGGCCGCCTTGTCCGTCGCCGTCGTCCCCTTCACGGCCGAACTCGCCGCGTTCACATCAACAACCCGCGAAACCTGCCCCGATGGCGTAAGCTCAATCGTGTAGCTCTTGCCTACCAGGTTGTTCAGCGGGCTGCTGCTGTCCTTCTCGCGCGAACTGTCGAAATCCTGCACCACGCTGTCCTTCACCTTCGCCAGGTACTTCAGCCCCTTGATCGTAATCTCGGCAACGCCCTTGCCGTCCTCCCCCACGCTCTTTATCTCCTGCACAAACGTCACCTCGACCCTCGTGCCCGTATGGCCCCCCGTAAACCCGGTCGGCTTGCTCCCGTCCGCCCCCTGCCACAGAACGCTCTTGTCCGCCTCCGTCGTCACCTTGTAGCTCGCCGTATCGCCCGCCGCGAATTTCAGCGCCAGCACGAACGTCGGCTTCGGCTCCACCGGCTCGACCACCTTTTCCGGCTCGTTCGGCTCGACAACCGCCTTCTCCGGCTCATTGGCCTCAACGACCGGCTTGACCACCTCCTTCGGCTCAACCACCACCTTGACCGGCTCTTTCACCCCAACCTCCGGCTTAACCGCCTCTTTGGGCTCCGGCTCGACCACCTCCTTCGGCTCAACGACCGCCCCGCCAGGCTCAACGGCCGCCCCGCCAGGCTCCGCCGGAGTGCTCTCGCACCCGCCCAAAAACAACAGGCCGCAAACCAACAACGCCCCCAACAACAAAATCCTGTCCGGTTTCATATCTGAATCTCCACCTAAAGTACTTTTCTTCGGCAAACCAGGGCCCCACCTTGCATCACCCCGCAAAATAAAACCCCGTCCAAACCATAATTATAAGCCCCAAGCCAAAACGAACAACCTATTTTTCTGCATTTACCTCGGTGGCTGCCGCCGTACTGCCCCCCTCAAATCTAGACACTCCTCCTCCGCCTCCCGGCCCATTATCCCCACCCCCAAACTCGCTCGCCGTCCAACTCGCTCGCCCCC
>CP070678.1:1106161-1113546 GCA_020352515.1 Phycisphaerales bacterium
ACCCACGCAGAAAAGAGTGTGGGCCATCGCCCCGAGCAGGGGCTGGAGCTGTGTTGCCAGGACGCTTATGTCGTTGGCCGGCTTGCCTCGCAGCACGGTGGCGCTGGTGAGCATAATGACTGCGCTGACACCTGTAAGGACGGCGACGCCGGCAATCGAGTCGCCGATGCCGCGGTTGTATTGGCTGATTGTCCATCCCTTCTCGCGGACGAGGTTGCCCTGGTAAAGGGCGCCGGCCACGGAGAAAGTAGTGCCGAGCAGCGAGGCTATAAGGACCATAGGATCGGCGACGCCGGTCTCGGTGCGTCTGGGCAGGGCAAGAGAGAGGCCTTCGGGCTTGTGAGGTATGAGACCCTTGAGGGCTCCGAGCAGGTCGGGCTTTACGAGGAATAGATTCACAAGAAAGCAAATCAGAACCACGGCGACCATGATTTTCATGACGCGTTCCAGGGCGTGGTACACCTGTTTGAGGCTGAAGACGAGTGCGATGATGGCGATGTTGAAAACGAGCAGCACGCCGGTATTGACAAGACTCCTGGTCCTGTCTGTCATCTGCTGGGGGTCGCCGAATATCCTGGCGACGCCGAGCGTGTCGGCCGCGGCGATGACGGCCAGATTGTTGGAGAACTGGAAGGCCGAGCAAATCAGGCACAGGGTTATGCCGACCACGGCGGCCGCGGGGCGGTTCAACTGCCGGGCAACAAGGGTGCACGGTGACGCGCCGCCCACGACGCCGACTCGCGCAGCCATAGTCATGTATGTGCCCATCAGGACACCGGTCAGGATGAGCAGCCAGAGCAGCTCGTAGCCGTAGCCGGCCCCGACGTTTGAGCTTATCAGCAGGCTGCCGGGTCCGAAGACGACACAGGCGGTGATCAGGGCCGGTCCGATCGCTCGCCACCAGGGGGGCGATGCAGTGTGGTTTGATGGTGCTGAAGGTTCAGACATATAGTGCCTCCGTGCAAGTGGTTCTGTCATTCTCGTGCGGTCGGGGGGCGGCCCGGGTATGGGGTTGTGGTCATGTCGGCAGTTTCTATCATACGCTCTCCGGCACGACAAACGGCGGGCGGTACTCGCGGCTTACCAGGTCGTTAGCTTTATCATGGAAATCACCGACGAATGTCTCGCTTTCCGGGTCCATCGACAGCCAGGGGCCGAGGATTCTGGGTGTCGCTTTGACGTCGACGGCGTTGACCAGCAGATGCTCCTGCATTCGCTCGAAGGCTTCGGCCATCAGGCTATTGCCCTTTATGGCGTCCATGACCTCGGCCCGCGAGGTTTGTTTTCCGAGGCGGTAGGAGACGTTGCCCATGTGACAGAGGGCGCTTGAGAGGTGGCCTTCGAGTATGTCGGCGTTGAGGTCGCCGGTTTTCCTGCTGCGGACGGCTTTGATGAAATTGGCGTGGTGGCCGCCGCCTCCGGTGACCTTGAACTGCTTGATCTTTTTGCCGTCGTTGTCGTATGCCCAGCCGCCCGCGACATAGCCGTGCTCGCAATGAATCACGGTTCCGGCGCGGACTGACCTGTAGGCATCCATCGCCGAATCGCCCTTGGCCCTCGGCAGGCCGCGAAGCTCGAAGATTATAGGGGCCGGTTCGTAGTCGAGAAACACGATCTGGGTGTTTGCGGTTTGGCCGTCGTCGATGTATCCGAAGCGCCCTCCGATGCTCATGACCCGCGGGGCCAGAGAATGCTTGCCGAGGACCCAGCGGCAGATGTCCATGAAGTGAATCCCGTTGTTGCCCAAATCGCCGTTGCCCGTGGGCCAGACCCAGTGCCAGTCGTAGTGCAGATTCCTGCGCATCAGCGGCTGCATCGGGGCCGGTCCCGTCCAGAGGTTGTAGTCCACCGACTCCGGGACGGGCTGCGGGGCGTCCACTTTGCCTATGCTGCCGCGCCCGACGTACACTATGCCCCTTACGAGGATTATCCTTCCGAGATTGCCCTGTCGGACGTATTCGATGGCTTCCAGGAGTCCGGTGTCGGAGCGGCGCTGGGTCCCGCTCTGGACGATTCGGTTGTACTTGCGGGCGGCCTCGACCATCGTGCGGCCCTCGCAGATGTTGTGTGAGACGGGCTTTTCGACGTATACGTCCTTGCCCGCCTGGCAGGCCCAGATTGTCACGAGGGCGTGCCAGTGATTGGGGGTGGCGGTGATGATGGCGTCGATGCTCTTGTCTTCGAGGAGCTTGCGGAAATCCACGTAGGCGTCCACCTTCTCGTTGCGGTCCCCGAACTTGTTTCGCTCGCGGTCCAGGAAACTGCTGTCCGCATCGGATATAGCCACGACTCGCACGCCGGGGATATTTCGAAACCAGTTGATGTGATTGGCGCCCTGGCTGCGGATGCCGACAACGGCGGCACGGATGTCGTTGTTGGCACCGCGTGCTCGGGAGAAGGGGACGGCCGCTGCGAGCGCGGCGGCGGTGGAGGCCTTTATGAAATCACGGCGAGTGGTACGTTTCATGATCGGACTCCTTCTTGACTGCTGTGTCCGGCCCGTTCAAAGCTGCTCTAATCCGTGAGCAATAGTGCCCAACCCGTCTTGTTTTAGCCTGCATAAGCTGGGCCGAGTGCCAGCCGGTCCTTATGATATGCGAATCGCCGGCAGCTTTCAAAGGAATTGCCGGGCTAGCGCAAATTTGAGCATTTGGCCTGGAATCGGCCGAAAGCGGACTGCCAAAAAGCGCCCCCTTGTTGTCGCTTCCGTGGGGCGTCTTTGCATTCATTTCCGATTCTGCTTTGCCGGGTGCATTCGGTGGTTGGAGCGCCATGACACGGAAAAAGACTTTCATGAAGGCGCCTGGAGTCGTAGAATTGCGCCGAAGGCGTTTGTTTCTATCGACAGGTTTTGAGAAGGGGGAATCGCTCGCATGAAGATGGTACTTGCCGTCGTCGGAAGTCCTCGCAGGAACGGAAACACTCACATGCTGGTTTCCAGGATTGCCGAGGGCGCGAAATCAGAGGGGGCCGCGGTGGACGAGCTTTTTCTGGGTGATTACAGGATAGGTGAGTGTGACGGGTGCCACAACTGCTGGAAGGTCGGGCGGTGCAGCAAGGGCGACGATATGGGTGATATTTATCCAAGGATTGTTGCGAGCGACGCGATTATCTTCGGGACGCCGGTTTACTGGTACGGCCCGACGGGGCTGATGAAGATGTTCGTGGATCGCTTTGTGTACTTCAACTGCCCGGCCAACAGGAAGAAGATCAGGAACAAGAAGGCTGTTATTGCGGTGCCTTTCGAGGAAACGGACCCCGCGACGGCCCGGCTGGTGGAGGAATTCTTTCGCAGGAGTCTTTCGTATCTGGAAATGGAGCTTGTTGGGGGGATTATCGCACCGGGCGTTGGGCAGAAGGGGCAAATCCTGGAGAGAACAGAGTGCCTGGACCGAGCGTATGCACTTGGTAAGCAGCTCGTTTGAGTCTTGCGAGCCCTTGCGGTTACGCCGGCCTGGCCGTTCGGGCCAAAGAAAAGAGATCAGGGTCTTATGCGTGCAGATCTTGGGCGTTTGGGCCGGACCGGGCGCATGGTCCTGAACGGCGGGGTCAATTTGAAAACCCGGTTGCCGGGCGGAGGCTGAAAAATGAAGAAGAAAGGCAGCAGGCCGCGGAGCAGTTCAGGCGGATGGGGGCACAATGACGGACTCAAAGAGCTGGAGGCCAAATTCGCGGTCCTGTTCAACAATGTCAGTAGCGGGGTGGCGATATACGAGGCTCGGAACGATGGTGAGGATTTCGTCTTCGTCGATTTCAACCGGGCGGCCGAAGAGATCGAGCAGATCAAGAAAGATGACCTGATAGGCAGAAGCGTGGTCGAGGTATTTCCGGGGGTAAAGGATTTCGGTCTTTTCGACGTCTTTCAGCGAGTCTGGAGGACCGGGACGCCGGAACATCATCCGGTCTCGACGTACAGGGACAACCGGATTGCGGGATGGCGGGAGAACTACGTTTACAAGCTGCCCTCGGGGCGGATAGTTGCGGTCTACGACGACGTTACGAAGAACAAGCGGAGCGAGCTTGCCTGGCAGATGAGCGAGCAGTGCTTTCGGGCGATTGCGGACTATACGTTCGACTGGGAGGTTTGGGTGAGTCCGGGGGGCAGGCCTCTGTGGACCAATCCTGCGGTGCGGCGCGTCACCGGGTACGACGTGAAGGAGGTCACCACGATGCGCGATTACCCGATGCCGATTGTCTACGAGGAGGATCGCGAGAGGATGCGGAAGGCCTTCAGGTCCGCTCTGAAAGGCAGCACCGGCAACGATGTGGAGTTCCGGATAGAGCGCAAGGACGGCAGTGTTGTCTGGGTGGAGATGTCATGGCAGCCGATATTCGACGACAAGGGCATGCCGCTGGGGCATAGAGAGAGCATTCGTGACATATCGGGTCGGAAGAGGGCCGAGGATGCGCTGAAGAAGGCCGAGGAGGAGAAAGAGACGATTCTCAACAATATTGCCGAGCACGTGCTGTATCTGGACGGGCAGTTAAGGGTTTTGTGGGCGAATCGGGCGGCGGTGGAGTCGGCCGGGATGACGCGCCGTCAATTGACGGGGCGGCGCTGTTACGAGATATGGTCGGATGGAAAGGGGCCGTGCGTTGATTGCCCTGTTGTGAGGGCGATGAAGGGCGGACGGACCGAGGAAGGGGAAAGACAGACCTCGGACGGGAGGGTGTGGCTGATGGAGGCCGCTCCGGTGCGCAACGACCGCGGCGATATTGTCGGGGCCGTCGAGATAGCGCTCGATATCACGGAGCGCAAGCGCGCCGAGCTGCAGCTACAGGAAAGCGAGCGGAAGTTCCGTCGTTTGGCCGAGCGTAGCGGAGGGGGCTGAAACACCCTCGATTGGAGAGGGGCGATCGATTTCGAATGCGTCGCGTCGGCGCCTGTGGCAAGACGTCAAAGGCTTGCGCCTTTGCGAGGGCGTCAGGTCAGCTCCACATCTACCGGTTCCCGGGTCGCGGGCGTGTCGGCGGCGGCCAGCTCTTTTCCCAGGCGGAAGGCCTGCTTCATTGCCTCGGCGTGCTGCTCGATTTCGCCGCAGTTGTCGACCCTGTTGACGAACAGGTTCGCCGCGTAGCGGACGTGGAGCGAGTCGAAATAAGATTTCATGGTGAGGCGCACGCTCTCGAACATTCTCTTGCTTTTGGAGCCGCCCAGGGCGATGACCATTGCGCTTCGGTCGGGCCTTTTTGGGGCTATGGTTTTCTTTAGAAGGTACTTTGCGGCCCAGAGACACTGGCCGCGGTCGATCAGTATCTTTGCCTGCGCGCAGACGGACATGAAGAAGACGGGCGTGGCGAAGATGAGCCGGTCGGCGTCCAGCATCTTTGACAGAATCCGCTCGTAGTCATCACGTAGAACGCAGATGCCGGTGGCATAACAGCCATCGCACTCGGTGCACGGGCCGATTTTGAAGTCGGACAGACGAACGTACTCAACCTGCGCGCCCGCGGCTTCGGCGCCGGCCAGGGCCTGGCGCAGCAACCGGTCACTGTTGCCGTTCGCCCGCGGACTGGTTGAAATTCCGAGCACTTTGAGGCTCATCTCTGCTCACCCATTCTGTATCGTCCCAAAGGCCGAGCCGGAGTTTTTTTTCACAAGAGCTGAGGGCTTTGTTGCGCCGGCCGCGTGGATCTAATCGACCATCGGCATGATGCTCTTGCGAACGGACTTGCGGCTAAACGGTGTTCCGAAGTTGTACGTATCGGTCCGGCCGAGCCTCCAGGTTTGGCCCGTCTCGGTATCGATCACGAATACGGACAGGTCGTCGCCGCCCGCGGCGCAACACTGATATTGACCGACAACATCTTTCTCAATCTCATCGTCCATCTGTGCGCCCATGACAAGGATCAGGCAGATTGCAAGCAGGAATCCGATTATGACACTCTTTAAGTCCATGTTCAAGCTCAGTCCTGCCCTGCTGATTCTCATAGTCTTGCTCCTTTGTATTCTGCAGCCAACATTCGTTAGAAAAAAGCCGCATGGTATGATGCGAGCGGCCACGTTTCAAGAGTTTTCTTCCAGAAGGCGCAGCGCGGGTCGAAATCGGGGCTCTGCAACCGGGCGGGCGCTTCAGAAGACAAGACCCAGGAACAGCAGGAGGGCGCCGAGGGCCGCTCCTACGAAGGTGATTCGGGACCATTTGAGGTATCTGGCGTAATCCGGGTGCTGGTCCTCGAACTCGTGGTAGTAGTCGTCGAGGTCCGAGTGATCTCGGGGCCGGAGGCGCAGCCTTACGATGAAGTATCCGACGATTGATATTAGAAAGAGCGGAGCCGCTATGATGTAGATGATGGTGCTCATAATAGCCTCGGGGTCCATTGTAGTCTTCGGGGCGGTTGCCTCAAGACAAAAGAATTGAAAATCGCGGCGGGTTGTGCTAATAATGCCGCATTGCTTTTTGGAACGGCCGTAAGGGATTTATCCCGGCAGAGATCGTTGATTTGATCTCACGCCGTACGGATTGCGCGGCTTTTGCCGGTTATTGCCGCAATGAGATTGGAGACGGACGATGGAGATAATCGACCTGCGCAGCGACACTGTCACCATGCCCACGCGGGCCATGCGTGACGCCATTTACGGCGCCGAGCTTGGCGACGATGTTTTCGGCGAAGACCCGACGGTGAACCGCCTTGAACAAATTGCCGCCGAACGAGTCGGCAAGGAGAGCGCCCTGCTGGTGGCCAGCGGGACGATGGGCAACCTCGCGAGCATCCTCACTCATTGCGGCCGGGGCGAGGAGGTGATTCTCGGCGACCAGTCGCACACGTTTGTTTACGAGGCGGGAGGCGTCTCGGCTCTGGGCGGGATTCATCCGCACACCGTAACCAATCAAGCGGACGGCACGCTGCGGCTGGGCGACATGCGGGCGGCCATTCGCGGTGATAACGTGCACTTCCCTCGCACGCGATTGATCTGCCTTGAGAACACGCACAATCGGTGTGGCGGGGCGGTGCTTACGCCGGATTATACCGACGCGGTCTCGAAGGTTGCCAAGGAGCAGGGCCTGGCGGTGCATCTCGACGGCGCGCGGGTGTTCAACGCGGCGGTGGCTCTCGGCGTGGACGTCAGGGATCTGACGCGGGGGGCCGATTCGGTGAGCATTTGCCTATCCAAAGGGCTCTCGGCGCCGGTCGGCTCGCTGGTCTGCGGGACTCGCGAGTTTATAGCGGAGGCCAGAAGGACGCGCAAGGTGCTGGGCGGGGGGATGCGGCAGGCCGGCATCATCGCCGCCGCGGGAATTGTGGCGCTCGAACAGATGGTCGACAGGATAGCCGAAGACCACGAGAACGCGCGGCGTCTGGCCGAAGGCATCGCCGGCATCAGCGGGCTTTCGATAGATGCATCGCGCGTGCAGACGAACATCGTTTACTTCGAGGTGGGC
>CP070678.1:1113646-1128283 GCA_020352515.1 Phycisphaerales bacterium
ACCGAAGCCTCAGAAACTGCAGGCGACCAAGAGCTTGCGCGGCGACTGAAGGAATGGGTCGTGCAGAAGTTCGATGCCAACGGGATGGGCGACGGTGGAAAACTGCCTGTTGCAGCACCAACCGATTCCAACGGGGAGCCATTTACGGATCCGAAGGATGACCAGAAACCGAGCCTGGCCAACGGAAACTTCGCGAAGATTCGCCTGCCGGGTGGCTGGTGTTATCTGAAGGCCCTCAGCGGACACGACCATAACCAGGACAACACTGTAGGGCTGAACGTGAGCACTCTGGGTGATGAACGCTACACCTACGAATCCGACTGCTGGAAGATGAACAGCGTTCTGGGCAAGATACCCCTGATCGCAACGGTCGAGAAGTTGGATCAGGCAGCAAACGAGTGGAAGCCGGCCGAGAACGTATGGGTCCATTTCCAACTGGTCAAGCCCTACGAATTGCCCGATTGGATCGATGGGGCCGGCCGCCTTAACACCCAGCCAAATCGTCCCAACCTCGTGGAGTCCGTCTACCATCCCCCGGTGCCCGCGCCTGCTCTGGACAACTACCGCAAAGGCGCCAACCAGAAGCACTTCACGGAGACGTTCGAGGCCCACAACGTGGATCCCCAGAACCCCCAAGTCAACAATTGCCACGTTGACTGCGGGGGCAAACGTGTAGGCGGCAACCCTACCGACGGTACCGATGTGGTCGTAACCAACACTGCTGATGAGAAGGGTCTTAAGAACCTCTTTTGGGTCGGCGAATATCCCGGTTTTACAACAACGCACAATGCCCCGCCGGCCGGATTTCACAACTTCGTGTTGGGTTCGGCCATTCCACTGCCGCCGCGCTTGCTGGACGAAGAGCCAGCACTCAAAGCTGCCGAACTTGTTACCAGCGCCGACCATCCCCATTGTGTAAGAGCTCAGACCAACGATGTCGGTGAGGCGGGCGTAATCTTCATGCCCTCGCGGTGCGCCGGCGACCGCTACCGTATCCGCGCGTACGTCGGGCCGACGACGCTGACAGGCGATGCCGCCAAGGGCAAGGGAATGCTCGCCGTCCGTGCCGATACCGGCACGTTCGTTATCTGGCGGAACATCCGCGTCTCACGGCTTGCCAGACAACCCATCAATGCTCTGGCCGACATCCCTCAGATACTGGCTACTCAATGGGCCGCCATGTATGGCGTGGGGGGCACCGATGCAGAGAAAAAGATTCGTTTTGCCCGAAAATTCAGCGTGATCGACGCCGGCGGAGCTTGGAGCGGCCTGCCGAACTGCAACATGAATGCGGGTGCCAGTAAGTGTCGCGCGCCACGTATCATCAAGGCTGATAATATCGCGGCGGCTACTGCGGCAAGAACCAAAGCCAATGAAGCCGCTACCGCCGCAGCCACGGCGAAGACCAGGGTTGATGCAGCGGCAACGGCCGCAAATACGGCGAAAGTCAGAGCCGAGCAGCCAGCCTCCGCCGAGCTCATCGCAGCGGCAATCAACGAGACGAAAACAAAGACCGAGGAGGCGGTCGTTGCAGTGGCCGAGGCAAAGAAAAAGGCCGACGACGCCGTCGCTGCGGCAACGCCCGCTGGCAGAACGACAGCCAATGAATCGGCAACGGCTGCGGCAACGGCCAAGACGAGGGCCGATGAAGCTGCCGCCGCGGCCGCTGCTGCGGCAGAGGCTGCAGCCGATCAGGCCGTCGCGACGACCACTGAGGCGAAAACGAAAGCCGATACCGCTGCTACTGCTATGAATGCGGCAAAAACCAGAGCCGATGCGGCCTTGACGGCCGCACAGAACGCCTTGACGGCCGCACAGAACGCCGCAGTGCCCGCCGCCGGCGACGGCCCCGACAGCCTGCGAGCATCGTTCGCGCGGGCCTACTGCGAGGTAGACTTCGATCCTGGCTGGAATGCAGCAATGACCAACGATGAGTGGAGAGATGCTGTTATGTGTGGCATCACCGACGCACAAGATGTCGGCCAGGCGGCGGTCGGCGCAGCACCGGAAATCGCTAACCTAAGGCTCCCCGAGTTGTTCTTTCGTGAGGGCCCGAACCCGGCAATCACCGTCTCGTGCGGTTTCCACTATGCTGCACGCTCGCCCTGGGAGTAAGACGATACGCCGGCAGGCAGCCCAGACCAACTGGGACATGCCAACGCCGCCATCAAGCGGGCTTACAGGAGGGCGGTGTGTACTCTGTTCAGTCGATATCTAAAGCCCGGGTTCCTCAGGTCGATTGCCAAAAACGGCTATCTGCCGGGCGTAACTTTCGTGCAGGCAATGACTTCGTGTAACCTGGAGCCGTATGCAGATCTGGGTGGCACGGGAATGCGAGGGCTCGCCAAGCACTACAACGGCGCGTTCGTGGACGACGGAGCCGAAAGCTACTCGCGCACCATCGGTGATAAGGCGGGCCTGGCTCGTTGTTACAACATCACATGCATCCACGAGATGGGACATACATTGCTCAAACTGCACGCTCACGGTATTCGAAGCGACGGTGTGCAGGCCGTCGCGGCCGGCGACGAGCAGTATCACGACTCGCACGGACCAGCTTGTTCGCCGGATGGGAGTAACGCCAAGTATGGAACTTGTGCCATGACCTACCGGGACTGTGAGGGAGTATTCTGTGCCAGGTGCCTCTTTGAACTGCGCGGCTGGAAAATACGCGCCGCCACGCTCACTGCCAACGACGCGGCCCCGCCAGCGCCCGAGATAATACCATGATAACACCTGCGGCAGGTCTTCGGACCGGCCATAATAGGAGGTAGTCTATGGCTCTGACAGTCGGTTTTTCAATCCCGAAGACGAACCTGATTATGGGAGAAAATCCACTCTGTACGCTGACTCTGCAAAATACTGGGGACAAGCCCCTGGAGATCATCGATCCCCAAAGCGGCAGCGGAATGCCGGTCTTCCGGGTCATGAACATCCAGACCGGAGCGGAGATTCTGATCCGCGACAGGTGGCCCCAAGCCAAAATCTTTACGCTCGTGCTCCAACCTGGTCGTCCCATAGAACGGTCAATCCCCCTGCTCCGCGACATTAAGTTTCCTCTCCCCGGCGACTATGCGGTCTCTGCGCTGTATGAATACAACGGCGGTCGAGACAGAGCTGAATCGAATCCTGTCAAAGTGAAGATTCGGGCTCTTGCCGTGCAAAATCTGTCTCTGGTCTACCATGATGCCCCCGATCTGAATGCCACCTGCATCAACACCGCGGCGGACCCGCCGGATGTCGTGATGATCCAACTGCAACTGGTCGCGGGCGGAGGTCCGGGTGACGTCAGAAGCGCAGGCAAGGCAACGCTGCTGGACACTCCTGTCGGCTCCTGGCCGCCCACGTGGGGTCAGTGGATTGCCTGGGTTAATGAAGGCACACTGAACTACACGTATCTCCACATCGGACGAGAGTCGACCGACCCCGGCAGAACGGCCCTGCGTTCGCCTCAGGTCCGCCTCATACCGCCGGTCCACTCGACTTCTGATGCCAATCCAGACGTTTTCAACGAAGGGATGGCGGCACTCTGGCTTCAGGACCCCAGAACGGGAGGATCGACTGTTCAACTCGTGGAACTGAGGGCAAATGCCAGAAAGGCGTCGGGCAAGCTTGGAGCTTCCCTCTCTCTGGCGGGAGGAGCTCCGGGATGGATGATGAACCATTTCCGAACAGACGGGCGAAATCTCGTCACCTTCATTCGCGGCCAAAACGGTCATATCGGCCTTTATACGCTGCCATGGCCCCGATCCGAAGCAGCCGCGCCACCGGCCGGACCGCTGGTTAAGTGGCAGGGAGAACTCGTCGCCGCCGGCGCGACGTGCGCCGAGGGCAACGTCATCCGAGGAGCCCTCGTTGTCCGGCCCGGAACCTGTCCCCACGAGAACCTGACGGTGCACGACTGGATGATCGACCCGGCGGGAGCCGCCACTTCGGCGCCACGTGTTTCGCTAAACTGGAGTGTAGCAGACCCCGTGTTGAGTGCCAAGGTTCGTGTCCGCAAGAGTGGAGAGCCCGCGGTGCTGCTCCGCGGGCGCGACGCGACCTGGTACCTCTACGATGGGCTCAGCGAGTTGAAGCCCGTATTCTCGGAGTACGCACGTACCCCGCTCCCCATCGACGTAGTGTTCTTCGGAGGCCGCGAAGCGGTCCTTGTTCTCGGACGGAAGGAGGGTGGCTTGGCAGTGAAACGGACCGACGGGTCGGACCTGCCCCCGGACATCGACTGAGAATCGTTCGGCGAATAATCCGAGTATTACCTTGGCAGGGGACTTGTGCGGTTGATATGTTTGCCGTATGATTCCGGTTGGACCTTGAGAACAATGACACGCAGGTGGGCCATCACCGATGGTGGCGCCAAGATTAGGGGAACTGATTATGCCCAAAGGACCGGCAGCAAGAATGGGAGATACGGTTGCTCATCCGGCGCCGCCCATGCTGGGCCCGGGGCCCGGCAGCACCAACGTAATGATCGGCAACAAGCCGGCCTGGCGAGGCGTCGGCGGGGCCGCTGCCGCCGCAATCAAGGCCGCCAAGGAGGCCTCCGACAAGGTGATCATGGCGGCGGAAAAAGCCTCCCAGGCAGCGTCCGGAACCCCCGGCGCACCGGCAGCCAAGGCCGCCGAGGAGACCGCCAAGGCCAGCGCCGCCGCCGCAATGGGCTCCATGATCGCGGGCGCCGCCGGAGGGGCCGACATGCACGCCTGCACAGTCCCCCTGCCCATACCGCCCCACGGCTCCGGCGTCGTCGTCGACGGCTCCCAGACCGTCATGATAAACAATCTGCCCGCCTGCCGACAGGGTGACACAATCGTCGAGCCCGTCGGCCCGCCCAATAAAATCACCATGGGAGAAACCACCGTCATCATCGGTGGGTAGCAGCGCCCTGATAGACAACGCAATCGCCCGCTCGCGCACAATCTGCGCCCCCCAAATACTTCCACGCCATCGATATATTCGCCTTGACAGCAAAGCGCCCTGCCATAGAATAGCTCTTTGCACTTTGCTGGATGGGATCCGAGGCAGTGCGGGCGTATGAGTTGTCGTACGAGGAACGTATGATTGACATCTATTAAGGCGGGCTAATTGTGCCAACTACTGCAACCGACACCGTTCACGCAGGATTACCGGAAGGCTATGTCGCCATACCAACCTCCGAGCAGCAGAGCACGGCCGTGCTAAAGATTTGTGCCCTGGCTCGCCTAGAGCCCGACCCGGCGGGAGGCCATCTCGTCGTGCTTAGAAACACGCTCGACGCTACAGTGTTCCTCGGCTGCATAGTCGATGCATCCGGGCGCGTCAACGAGTGGCTCGAGCTGTGGGTCCAAAACACCGATGCCCTTATCAGCTCGGCGTCCGCCGGCCGACTCTCGCTCTCCAACAGCACCCTCGACGACCGCTGGCGCCGCCAGTGCCGGGCCTTTGGCCGACTTGATGAAGCCACAATTATAACTACGGGCGCCGAATCCGTTCACCCGGCGCCGGTACTGCTCGACCTCTCGGCCCCCTGCCCAATCCACCCCAGGGAGCCCAATTCCGGAGACCCGCTCAGGCTCTGCACCGACGAAGGCCTGCTGCAGCAGAAAGGCCTGCCCGGATACGGCGCCTCGCTCCACCGCTACCTCTACGCCCCGGCTCTCGGCCCCGAATCACCGTTCGTGCCCGTCACCTCCGGCGCACCGACAAATGACTCGACGCGCTCCCTTGCCGACGTCTGCGGCGACGTTGCCGCACTGCTGCCCTTCAATCCCCACGCGGGCCTGATGCTCGTCAAGATACACGCCCCAATCGGCCTCGAGACCTTCACGGATATCCTGAACGGCGCGGCCTGGGACGGACCGAAACACGGAAGGTCCGTGCTCGAGCTTGGCCGCCAATTCACCGCCTTGAGAAAGGACCAGCCCGTCCTCACCGCACAGGGCCGCCTCCTCCTCGAGACGCACGGCCGATGCGGAAGAGTAACCGAGACCTTTCATCTCAAGCTCAGACTGCTGGCCGACATCGTCTCTGCCGTACACTCTATGGTCGCCGCCCTCCAGCGCCCGCTGCTCAATATCAGCCCGGAAAACTGGCAGGTCCAAATCGCGCAGCCCGGCCACGGCCTGCCCGTCCTCTGGACCGCCAGCGTCGTCCTCAGCGATCCCGGAGACGCCGTCGCCCTGCCAATAGAAAAGAGCGATCTCCAGTATTTCCTCCCGTCAACCTCCGGCGATACCTCCGTCTACCGTCCCGTCGTCGCCTCCCTGCCGACAAGGGGTCATGCTTCCGTCCGTATCCGCCGTGTCATGCCCGATATCGGCGACGACTCTGTTATAGAAGGCACATTCGCAACGCAAGAGAGAATCGCCGCGGCAAGCAGAGACCTCGCCTGGTTCCGGCTCAACCTCTCCTCCGGGCCGATCAATCTGCACGCGCATCTCGAAGCCGATTCCGCGATGGCCCCCGGCGAGTGGCGATTCAGAACTGTGCCGCGAAACATAAACGAGACCGAACTCTGGTCCCTCCGCGGAGCCGAGGGCGTGCCGATGCCGGACGTACCATTTGAAATAATACCGCTGCTCAGCAGCCCCTGTGACCTCTACTCGCTCGCCGTCATGGCCGTCAGGCTCTTCCTCGTCGACAAAACCAATACGCTCCCCGAAGCACTCGACGAAACCCTGAGCCTTGCCAGACAGATTGAGACCGCCTACGACCAGGCCGCCGACCTCGAAACACGTATCAGCAAAATATTCGAAACCGACAGCCGATGGGTCGAATCGCTCGGGCCTCAGCACCTCACCTTCGACGAGATGACCCCGCAGCAAGCCTTCGCTCTGATTCCGGCCCAACTCTGGTGGTCGACGCTGGCCGCGATTGTCCCCATGTTTCCAGGTGTAGGACCTCAGAGCCGATGCAAAGACTATGGCGATGCCGAGCCCAAGGCCCTCCAGAAAGTCTTCGAGCAAACCCTCGCCCATCTCGACAGGCTCATATTGCAGACCAGAAGCCTTATTGTGGCGGACTGGAAATCAAATCAGGAAATCTCCGCCGTAATTCAAAAGTACCTCGCATAGACGAAAAACAATGGTCGGAAACGCCCGGCCGTCTGGCAGCCTTGTCAAAGCAAAGAACTGCCGAACATGTAAAAGCCGTGAATTGCAAGGAGCTAAAAATGAAGACACGCCTATTGACTGGTTATGTTCTTGGACTGCTTGTCGTCGGCCTGCTCGTCCAGGGATGTGGACGCGTGGTCAACATCACTGCCACTCAGGAGCTGTGCGGCAAGTCAGTCGACGTACACCTGGTCGGAGTCAACAGATTCGACACCGAATGGGAGTCAATGTCGATGACCGACTACTGGAAACCGGGCAACCGCCTCCATAAGGAAGCCGCCGAATATACACACCGCATCAAGTTCGGAGGAAAGGAGCCCTGCCAGGTCGCTGTCAAGCCGGGAGACGATATCCGCCGAGTATGGAGAAGGAACAAGGCTGAGTATATGTTCGTTCTCGCACACCTGACCGGTGATTTCAAGGACGCCCCCGGAAACGCCGACGCCAGGCGCCTCCGGCTTCCCGCGCCCGATGCCAAGGGCTGGGGTCTCACTCAAAACAAAATCGAAATCGTCATCGACAGCACAAAAATCCGTTGCCTGACCATCCCAAAGTGACCGGACGATGAGAGGGTGACCGGACGGCTCTCCGGAAAGGCAAGTTACCAATGGCAAGCTTTGGTCGGTATGAGACTGTTCGCGAGATCCACCGAACCGGCTTCACTGTGGTCTACGGCGCGCGAGCCTCGCAAGATCCCGCCGAGAAGTTCGCCGTTAAGCTCTTCCAGCCCTTCACGCCGCTGCTCGATGCCGACCAGGTCGAAAAAAGGTCTCGCCTTTTTCTAAACAGCGCCGCGGTCCAGCAGAAGGTCGCCGCCGCCGGACCACACTGGGCGCCCGTCTATCAGGCCGAGGCCGTCCCCGACGGCGCTTTCTACGTCACGGACAAATACGAACGGTCCCTGCAGCAGCTAATCGACACCCGCATCAGGCTCAGCAGCGAGGCAATGGTCGCAATCATCGAATCGATCGCCCTCGGTCTAATAGAGCTCAAGCAGGCTTGCACACGGCCCCACGGAAATCTCAAGGCCACAAACGTCCTTATCTCCGGAACCGGCGATGCCGCCGCCATGGCCGCCGTCTTGTCCGACCCGCTGCCCGATGAGTCCCTCGACAAGAGAATGCACTGGGCCGCCGACCTGCAAGTCATCGGCGACCTGATCTATCAGCTCGTGATGCAGCGCCCGGCGCCGGCCACCGTCGGCTGGCAGGCGCCCGAGTCGAAGGAGTGGACCTCCCTCGGAAGGCGACAGGGCCAGATATGGAGAGACCTCTGCAACCGCCTGCTCAACGCGCCGACAAGGCCCGAAGATATAACTCTCGAGAGCCTCCTCGATGAACTCGAGCGATTGAAGCAAATAAAGCCGCTCCTGACCCTCCCAAGGATCGTTGCCGCATCAGTGCTTGTCGTCGTCTGCGTCGTCGCTGCCGTTTGCTTCTTCTACTACCGCCAAAGGCATCGTCCTCCCAAGGTCGAGGACTGGATCAGGCTGTGCACGGAGTACCAGGCTTGGGTCGCAGACTTTCGTAAAGACCTTTATGAGCAAGTGAACAGGGACGGCGAACCCGTAAGACGGGACTTCTGGCGCAAACACCAACAACTCCAGAGATTTGCAGAACTGTTCGACAAGACCGTCGAGCACAAAAACAAGGTCAGCCCCGCCGCCTTCTATCCAAACGCTGTCGTGGATGCCTCCGGAAAGCCGGTGGACCAGCTCAAGGAGCTGACAAAAGAAGACGAGCTTGCAGACCTCCTCATCACAAACGACAATACCCAGCGGGCCATGCAGGCTATTGTGGACATCAACGACTTCTTCAACCTCAAGCCCCCGGACGACCCCAACGCCGACAAAACGTGGCCCCTGCTCATGGATATCAACAAGAGCGCCCGGGATTTCAACGACCGCGACTGGCAGGGACCTGCCGCATATCTGCACGTTCTCCTCGAATCGGTAAGACCGAAGTCCAATTTGCATTTTGCGCGCAACGTCGACACGGTCCTCACTGTCAGTGACAGCATAACCCTCCAGAGAATCGATTTGCTTTGGAAAGACCTCGGCGACAACACCAAAACCATCGAACAGCCGAACGACCCCATCCTCAACACATTCCGACAGTACGTCCAACAGGAGCTCGACCCTCTCATCGGCCCTGTTGACTCGGCCGAACTTGACCAACTCCCTGAAAACCCTGACAAACTCGCCGCGGCCGTCCTCGGAAACCTCAGAGCTCTCCAAAGCAGACTCGAAGACCCCAACACCGGGCTGGGTCCTCTCGCACGCAAAACGGCCACGTTTCTCAACGACAACTGGCACAGGGTCGACGCCAACGCGTTCTTCAGCGAGCGGGCGGGGGACACGCCACCCACAAAGCTCACCGCACAGATATTCCTCGACCGCCGTGACAGGGATATACCCGGCTACTACCGCCTCCTCCCGGACCCGCGAGGAACCATCGATGCGGCGCGCCGCAACATTCATGACAAACGAGGCGAGGCACAAGACTCAGAACCCAACGAAGCCGCAGCGTTCTTCAGCAACTTCGCCAGGCTCGAAAGTGAGATCGACACAAGACCCGAATTCCAGCGCCCCGCCATAATGAAGTACGCCAAAGATATAAATAATGCCGTCGAACAATACAAGCTCAGACTTGACGAGGCCGACAGCAGGATCGAGGACATTATCAAAACCGCCGAGGAGTTGTACGAAGGAATACCCCAAATGCGAGCAGCGGCTACAGTCGCGCCCATTAGGGCCAAGTGGCGAGATGTCACGGGCCTGCTGTGCGCCAAGTATCCTCTGTCGACCATTCAGGGCAAGGACTCAAACAGTCGAGACCTGCGCAGCCAATTCCGCAAAAAGCTAAAGAACGCCGACGAGACTCTCGTCTGGCTGGACAACCATCTGCTGCAGCAGCTTGACAGCGAAATCGCTACAGACCTCGGCCAAGCCGCGTGGGCCCCCAAGGTCGGACAAGCCTACGATAATGAAAGGACCGAACGGATTCAGTGGCTCGTGGACCGCATTCCACTCACCGACGATGTCCCTGATACCGGAGACGCCGGATTCCAAAAGCTGCTAAGCGCCAAGACCTCCGAGTTCCGGAAATGGCGAACCACCCTGCAGAACACCGTCGCGGCATTTGACTCCATCGAGCGCGCCCTCGACGCCTGCTATCTCTTCACCGAAAACCTGCCGCAGGAGGTCCAGGGGGCCGCCACGATTGAGGCCTTGTGGTCAAAGATGGATCGTGCCCTGCTGCAGGAGCCGCGCGTCGCAGTGGCGCTCTCAGAGCCCAACGAGAGAATATCCCTCGTCGCGGCAATCCACGCCAGCGACAACAGAACCGCGCTTGTCAAGGTTGCCAAGACGCCGCCGATCACGCCGGGGACCGAGCAAATCTATTACGCATGGATCAGACTGGGGCAACTGGCGACACCCTCCTGGCCGGACAACACGGCCGAGCTCAACGACGACAGGGAGATTCAAGCCGGCCTCAAAACGAAATTTCAGAACCTTGCACGCAGGCAAGAGCTCATCGCCGGCCTCCGCCGAGAGGCCATCCGCCGAGAGGCTCTCATCGTCTCTAAAGGCGCGTCCGGCGATAGAATACTCAACGGCTTCCGGCAGTTTGCCGTCGATCAGACCACAGCCGACACCGGAACACAATTCGACGAAATCGAGACTATCGCCGTCCAACTTGCCGATTTTGTTTCAGACCCGAACTGGCAAAACGACAGATTCGACAGGCAATTCTTTGTCGACGACGGCAACGTCCACAAGTCAAGCGGCCCCCTGTCACTTCAAACATTTCAGGACTGGCTAAAGGAAGTCGCCGACTACAGGATAGTCATCGACCCCCGCAAAAACTACCAATGGCAAGCTAAGATCGGCGAGATAACCAAGCTAATCGAGGACGAGCTTGCTGACAAAAAGGCTGGCTCTTCAAAAGAAACGCCGCAGAAACCGGCAAAATTCCCCTGGGATGCCGCAATCAGCCAAATCGGCCGAGCTATACAGGATGGGCTCGGAGGCAACTTGACCGGACCGCAGAAAGAAGCCCTCGCAAAGCTCCGGACCGAGGCCGACGCCTTCACCGAAACAGTCCGGAAGATCAACGCCTTGCTCGCATGGCGAGCCGTCGAAAAGAACAAGGACGAAATCGACCCCGATAAGTGCAGAACGCTCTGGAATGACCTCTTGAACCATGAAAAGGCCGTCAGGGCCATTATAAAACCCGAATACTGCAAGTATCTCGACCTCGTCGAGGGCCAGGTCCAGAGTCTCACTTTTAACACAACAACAAAACTCAGCGCCGACTTCAAGCCCGTCAACTTCACCCGCCTGCCCGCTGTCGCACCCAAGAGTACGCCTCTTCAAGCCGTAATGGAATTCGCACAGGGAACCGCTGGCAGCATCCTGTCACTGTCCCGAATCACAACACTACTCGACGGACTGCCCACCTCCCAGATCGCGGATCTGTTCGGCAAAACAGTCGAGGTGGTCGGCTGGGACCAGATACGGCAGGCCGTTGACCAAAACAAGCCGGAATGGCTCGATTTCTTCGAGACAATAGATCTCACCGACGTCAAAAACGTCGGCTGGCCGAAATACATCGTATCAAAGAAAGACCCCAGCGTGATACTCAGATTCATCCCCGCCGGACCCGGAAATCCTGAGCCCTTCTACATCGCCGTGAACGAAACCACAAACGCACAGTACCTCGCCTTCCTCAACGATAGTACGGTCGGGGCGACACGCCACCGTCTTTACACCAACAGATACGTGGTCGGCAATACGATTCTCATCCGCTGGCGGGAGAGCAGCTCTGATATACGATACAACGCCGGACCCGTCGCGTTTAACGTCGCCTCTGGCAAGGACGCCCTCCCTGTGACACTCGTCACCTGCGACGGCGCTAAGTCCTACGCAGCCTGGCTCGGAGGCCGGCTGCCGACCGTCGCGGAAAATCAAACCGCCAGATGGCGCACAATCGGCACAACCACCGCGTACCCATGGGGAAGCAACCTCACGGCGGACCAAATCGCACCTTATGCACACGTCCCCGCAGCCTACTATCAGGCAAAAGCACGCGACTACAACGCTAAGAAGAAGGATGCCGCCGACAAGAACATAGACCCCCTGCTCCCGATTGACGTCGTCGGCGCCGTCACCGCCTTCACAAATGACGGCTATATCGACACAAGCGCTATGCTCGTCCACGCCGGGTCCAACTACACCTCGCACCTCCCGATTGCCCATGCCGAACGGCCCAACCGCTGGGGGCTTTATGACATGACCGGCAATGTCTGGGAATGGGTCACAAAAGACCTCAACGACCAGACTCCCGCCATCTGCGGTGGCTCCTGCCTGGCCCCGAAACAATACATACTCCAGCAGCCCCTATACGATTTCGCGCCCAAAAACACCGCCATTGACGTCGGCTTCCGCGTAACCGTGACCGCAAGGTAAGCACCACGGCCGGCGAAACACAGTCTCGACAAGGCCAACGACGCGCAGATTCAAAGAATCGCTCAGCCCCCCGCAGCCTCCGTCATCGACAGTACCAGATAGGCACGTATGAAGTCACGGTCGTCCTCCCCCGCAAGCCTCTTGTTCCCGTAATTGGTCATGGCCTGGACTACGGACATCTCAAGGGAAAGACCGATCTCCCTGTTCAGGACTTCCACGTATCCGGCCAGAGCATCGAGCCACTCGCCGCCCAAATCCAGGTATCGTGTCCCCTGACCCCTGTAGCTCCAGAGCCTTTTCCTGAACGAGGCCAACTGTTCCTCCGGGTCCGGTCCCATCTGGGCCTCCCGAATCAGCCTCGTCAAACCGGCAATCTGCTCCTCAGTCGTGCCACGCAGCGTCTCCCTGTACTTCCGCAGCTTCCTGACCGCACTCTTCAACTCCACGCTCGTGCTCAGGGATGGCTCGTAAGCTCCGGCAAGATGCGGCTTCAGACCTTCCTCCTCAAGGAATCGAAGGTCCTCTTCCTCCGTCGGCTCGTCCACGTCACCAAGATCAAGAGGCTCCAGAGGCGCCGGAACCGCCAATGGAGCCGATTCTGCCATCCCAAGAATCCTCGCCGGCTTCTCAATATCCTGCTCCAACGTCCCTCGCATCACGTATGTGCCCCCGATCCCCACCGGAACTGACTGAGTAAAGTACCAGACTTCAGGGTCATCAACTGTTTCCGTATGCGGAAGTCTCGGGTAGCCCGGCCTGTCAGCACCCGTTGCCGTCGCCAGATCCTGGCTGAACCGAGAGACAACCTCAATCCGCTTCAAAACACTCACTGCCCCAAGCGAACTCTCGAATGTCGGGGTAAATGCCACCGTGTCCCCGGCATCCAAAATCAGCGTCCCTACTCCGCCCGCCGTCTCCGCAATCTTGATCGTAGATGACCCGACCGCAACATTGCCCGCCAGATTCTTGCTCTGAACATAGATCGCAACATCGATTGGGTAACCGCTTTCTGTCGGATCCCCTGCCGAAAGGAAAACAACGGTCGGACGCTCGTCGGGATTCACCGGATACGGGCTGACCAGACTACCGTGGTAGCTGCCCCGCGCATCCAGCGTGGCTCCGTCGCCCAGCGCCAGATTCCCCTTGCTCACCAACTTGATGGCCATAAGGCCGGTTCCAGCCGGCTCATCGGAGTAGCCGCTTATCGGAACGTTCAGCGTGTTAACCGATACTTCAGCCGCGGGCGAGCCGGTCCACACTTTGATGTCCGGCCCCGCCTGGGCCCCCGACGTGTATATCTTTCCGTTCTCCGATATGAGAGTCACGCTGCCGGCGTCCGCCGTCACGCTCTCATTAACCAGAAGATCGCCGCTCGAGTGCGCCGAGATATTGCCCCAGTATGCATGTAACCCTTTCGTAGTAACGTTCCCACCAACCCCCCCGCTCAGCGCCAGGCCGTTGCCGGCCGTGGCCGTTATCGACCTCCATGCATCCGCGGGATTATCGTCCGACGACACCACGCTCACATAGTCTCCGCTGTCCGCAACGAGGTGCGTGTTCTGGCTATTGTGCACTCTCAAGATAGCCATATCTATCGCGCTATCCTGCGTAAAAGAAAGTGTCTTGTCGTTGACCGCCATCGTAATCTCAGACTTGCCGTCATCGCCCGCTTCCTCGATAACGCCCCCCGTCGCCTCCAGCGTCAAATCCCCTGCAGCAGTCAACATCTTGCCCGCACCCACATTCAGGCTGCCTCCGGTCGAAAGCTTCCTGCCGTCATCAACCAACGTCGCGCCCCGAAGGTGCATAGCATCCGCAGCCGTCATATTCTGCTTCACGCGTATCAGCGTACCCGCAGTCAGATCCAGATCGCCCGCCAATGTCTCAACCTCACCGCCGAACGTCGCCGTACCCGCAGTCGCCTCCACCAGCAATGTCCCGTTGCCCGTCAGCTTGTCGCCGTCGTCAACCGTCAGGTCCGTCCCCGCCAGCAGCTTCTTGCCCGCATCAGCCGTCGTCGGACCGTGCAGAAGCATCGCATCTTTGGCCGTCATGTTCTGCTTGGCGTGAATCAGC
>CP070678.1:1128383-1133392 GCA_020352515.1 Phycisphaerales bacterium
GAAGTCGCAGTTGTCAATTATGGGGTCGCTGTCGCGGTTGCAGATTGCCCCGCCATCGCCTGCGCCGCCGTCCAGCGCGATGGCGCAGTTGCGTATGAATTTGCAGTCAGTGATAGTCGGATTGCTCTTTCTGTTGTATATTGCTCCGCCTTGTCCGCCACCATCGTCGTTGCCGGCGAAGTTGGCGATAAAGTTGCAGTTGCGTATGGTGGTGCCGCCGTAGTAGCTGTACATGCCGGCGCCGATGGATCGCGACCACTCTTCGTGATTTGCGTTCCCTGCGGTTACGGTGACTCCATCGATGACGGCGGTCGCATCCGTCACAAAGGCCGTGAGGACGTGGTATGTGTTTTCAGTGTTATTGGCGAAGTCGGGCCCGTCGTCGTCGGCCAGGTCCCCGCTTAGAATTGTCTCGTATGAATTGATGTCCCTGGCGTTGGCTTCGGGTGCATTGACGCCGGCGTAACCGCCCATGAGGCAGACCCGGCTGATGAGCGGGAACGAGGGGTTACGGTCGCCGGGGGTGATCCCGTTGCCCAGGTCCGGCTTATAGATGCCGGCGGCGATTCGGATTTCGACGGGTTTGGTTGCGGCATTTGCGTCGGCCAGTGCGTCCTGTAAGTAATTGTAGGCGTCGGTCCATGACGAGCCGTTGTTGGCGCCGGCTGAGTCGTCATCCACGTAGATGGTCTTTGGGGAGGCAGGCGAGGCGATTACAATTATGATGAGCAACGCGGCGGCGCCGGTTCTCTGGAGCGGGCTGGCAGTCATTTTTCTTTCCTCTCAAATAGAGTCTTAAACAAACCCGCGCCAGGTATGATTTTAGCAGCAGGGGCATACGTTGTCGAGGCTTTTTGCTGACTTTTTTTGGCCCCGGGCTGAGTTCCGGGCGTGTAAGGCGTTTTTCGGAGGCTTGAGCGGGGTTTCGGGAGGTGGTGCGAAGTGGAACGGCCGGGCTGGTGCGCCCGGCCGTTGAACGGAGGTCGATAAGCGTTCGCGAGTTCAGGGTTATTATTCGGTTGTGCCGGTGTGGGACTACTGGTCAGGGTCGGCCAATGTGAAGCCCGCGGGAATCTGCGGGACGAACGTGTCTTCGGGAAGTTCGGGATCCCACTGGAATTGGTCCCAGACCTGCAGGCGCCGGACTCCATCGTCGCTGACGGATCGGAACTCCAGGCGGACGGGCAGGTTCGTCTTCAGGTCGAACCAGAGGGTGTGCACGGCGGTGTCGGGATTCGTGCCGTACTTGTTTGCGCTGAGCTCGAGGCCGAAGCACTCGATGCCGTCGATATATGTGTTTTCGAGGATTCTATCGGCCTGGTCGATCCATCCGATTGGGAAGATCACTCTTTCCATCGGGTGCTTGGGATGGGATTCGGCGCCGTAGGTTTCCCGGGTGAAAGTTTTTGCGGCGTAATTGACTGTGGTCTTGTTGAGACGGTAGTTTTTGTCGTTGAAGTCCAGGCTGGTGTCGGCCATGTCGTCCTTTTCAACGCAATACCATTCGGTGATGTAGAGGCGATCCTGGGAGTCGTAGAAGTCTTTTCTCCAGGCATTCGGACGGGTATAGATGACGACCCCGTTCTTTAGGAATACGGCGGTGTCGATGGGCTGCAGGGCTGCGAGGATGTTCTTCTTCCAATCGGGGGGGACGTCGGCGAAGGTCATTTGGGCTCGGTTTTGAGCGTCTCTTTCCTTCTGGACGTCACTGGCGCTTTTGTTTACGAAAGCTTCGGGTATCTCGGGTGTGAACAGCTCGACCGGCACCTGGGCGTAGTACTCGAACTGGTCCCGGATGAAGGTGAAGGTCTGTTCGGGTCGTCCGGTGATGGGTCGGCCGTGCATTTCGATCCTGACCGGGAGCTTTGTTTCCACGTCGAACCAGATGCGGTCGGTCCAGGAGTCAGGATTGTTTCCATACTGCGAGGCCTTGATTTCAAAGCCGACGCATTCGCGGCCTTCAAACAACTCCGTTTCGAGTATCCGTTCGGCTTTTTCAAGGAGGCCGACGTAGAAGCGCAGTTTCTGGACGGGGTCGGCCTTTTGTTGCGGGGGTTCATATCGTTCGATGGAGTAGCACTCGAATTCATACGAGACTTCGTATTTGGCGACCTGGTTGCCGTCGGGTATGTCCCAGCGGACTTTTGTGATTTTATCGTGAAAGTATGTGTCTTCCCGCCTGGCGTGAGATGACTGACAGATTCTTGTCCAGTTGCCGGAGATGTGTGTGGAGCCGTAGGGCCTGACGAAGACGGCTTGCTCGCGGTGGATGAGCGCCTCGACGGTTTCGAGGGACGCTGTGATTTCTGCGGCGACTGCCGCCGGTGACTGGAGCCACCAGTCGGATCCGGTGGGCCAAAGGGAAACGGCGCCGAGGGCGGCAGCGACGATAATAGCTGCGGCGGCCAGTTTGATATTTTTTCGTTTCATGAGTATTCTCCATTGTTTCCCCGGACTGAACGTCAAACCGGGGGCAGAGGGTTCTGTTTTGGCGGTGCGGATTGTTTGAAGGATTGCACTTTTAGCCGATTCACAGGTCGCGGGATCAGCCGATGTTTGGCGGATTCTTTCGGTGTGTTGAATCAGCGCACGCAGCCGGTGAAGTTCGCCGGCGCATCGGGGGCATTGTGCCAGGTGTGCACTCACCTGGGCGTGCATAGTCTGGGAGAGCTCTCCGAGGGCGAATGCTGTGAGGTATCTGCTGATTTTGCTGTGGTCGCTCATGATACACCTTCTTCTATCGTGCCAAGTAGTCGGCCATCTCGCGGGCCAGTCGCCTGACGGCTCGGTATAGATGCACTCTGACGGTGGTCCGAGAACAGCCGAGCGATTCGGCTATTGTTTCATGTTCGAGGCCTTCGATTCCGGCGAGGACGAAGACTTCGGCCTGGCGTTTGGGCAATTTGGCAAGAGATTCCACGAGTTTTTGGTGGAATTCTGCGTTTTGGAGCGTGGCGCAGGGCGTATCCTTAGAGAGAGGCTGGTTGTTTTGTTGGGCGAGAGACAAGTATCTCGAATCGCGTTTTGCGGACTCCATAGCCTTTCTGACGGTGACTCGGTAGAGGTATGGCTTCCATTTAGTTCGGCCGTTGTACTTGCTCCATCGGCGCCATATTTCCAGGAAGACCTCCTGATGCACGTCCTGAGCCTTCTGAGTATCGCCCAGGATTCGGACGGCGGTGTTGAGCACCTGCGCGCCGTGCCGCTCAATCAGTTCTGTGAAGTTCCCTATTGACACTGCGATAACCTGTGAACGCGGGTTCCAATATCCAACCGGTTGTCTTGCTACCATTATAGAGGGCGCGGTGGCAATTCTGTTTACAGAAAAAGGGGTCTGGGCAGAGACCAGGCGGAGGCGGTTTTTCGATAAGAGCGGCTACATGCTGCGGGGGCGTGGGAAAACGGGGTTCTGCGGGGCGGCAGAAATGCCGAGAATTGATAATTTTTTTTCGTTTAGTTCCGGCGGTTTTGCCTTTGATTTTATTGGACAGTAGTGAGAGCGGGAGAAAAGGGCGCGGCAGACGGGCGAGATATAGGGGTGTGGGCGAAGGTGGGACGGCCATATAGTGTTGTTGGTTATGGGGCGTTTGGCGGGTGGTTTTGGGGGGCTAAAGAAAAAATGTTGAGGGTGTCGATATTTCACAGGTTGGTGGGGGATTGAAAGACAGCTTTGAAGGATGTGTGTGTATGAATAAAAGGGAGTTGATAGACTGCATTTGCGAGATCAACAAGAGCGCGAGGCCGGAGTTTCTGGCAGTTTTTTCTGAGGAGGAGCTTGGCGCTTATTTAGAGCATCTGATGGAGCTGGACCTGGAAGAGCTGGTTGTTTGCGGTTAGGCGTCTTCAGCCGGTCCCGTGGTTTTCTATCCGGGGGGGCGTTTTCGTGACATTCGGCAGTAACCCGGTGGCGGGGTGTGCGCGATGGGGGTATTTGGAGGAGGAGGTTTGCCTCGGTGTGTGGTTGTGTTGCGGAAACGGAGCTACCGGGATCAGTCGGGGCTATTTCACCATTGAGCCCGGGTAGGGTTGGCGCTAGTCGAAGTCGTCCCCGATGATATTTCTGCTTATGTCGCTGGGTCCTCTTCTCGGGCCCGAAGGTCGTCCGGGTCGGCGGTTAGGGGTTCTGGAGGGGCCGGTCGGTTTTGTGGAGTCCTTTTTCGGGGGTGCTTTCTCGACGAAAGGAATGGGCGGCAGGGCCTGATCGGCCGATACGGGTTCAGGGACCGCGGCGAGGCTGTTTAGCTTGAAACCGACGAGGACTGGTGCATGGTCGGCGGGGACGTAGAACACGAAGTCTATCCATTTCTGGGCGTTCTGACCGTAATCAGATGAGTCTATGGTGATGAGCTCGTTGAGTTTCTTCTTTTTCAAGCGGTTTGCGGTGGTCAGATATCCGCTAGGGTAGACGGTAAGAGCTTTTCCTGCGAGTGGTTTTTCGAGGCCTGTTTTCGGCCTGCAGATCAGTCTGATCTGAGCGGTGGTGAATTTTCCGGCGTCGGTCAGGGCGTTCCTGTTAATGCCGATTCGCACGACGGCGAGGGTATGGCCGGCCTTTGCGGGCACGTCGTTTCCCTCGGCGTCCTTGATTGCCTCGGAGAGGTACCATGCTCCGCTTTTCTTTGGCACCAGGACGGAGTCGGAGCGGCTCAGCAGTGGCACGTCGTCTCCCGTATTGCTTCGGTTGAGGTGCAACTGGTTCAGGAATCCGGCGCGGAGCGTTGCGAAACTTCTGGGCTTTAGTATGGCACTGAAGCTGCCCTTGCTGACCATTGCGAACCATCCTGTGACGAGGCCGTCGGCGTTCAGCAGGACCTTGTCGGGCGCGGCCGGATTGGGTGTTCTCTCGTCGAATCGCTGGTAGGGGTACTTGTTGGGCAGGGGCGCCATTGCGGCGGCTGTAAGCAGGATTCCGGAGGCGAAGAGGCCGATGAGTATGCCGCAGACGGGCCGGCCGATTCGCTCCGGCAGGAAGCCGAAATCGACGGGGTGTCGCATAAGCTGCAAGGCGA
>CP070678.1:1133492-1135995 GCA_020352515.1 Phycisphaerales bacterium
CCGCCAGTCCTGGGTGGGCTTCCTCGTGGCGCTTGGAATCTGCCTGGCATGCGTGGCGGTGATGGTGGCCATATTGAATCTTTGAGGCCGGCCAACCTTATGGCCGGGAAAGGCGGCAGAGCATGTCCGAAAGAATCGGCTTAATCGGCCTGGGCCTTGTCGGAACCGCCATAGCAGGGCGCCTCTCGGACGAGGGCTTCGACGTCGCAGGTTACGACATCGACCGCGCCCGCTGTGAGCACATAGAGAAGCTGGGCCTCGAAACCCTCGGGGCGCCGGCGCAGGTCGCCCACGAGGCCGAGCGTATCGTACTTTCGCTTCCCGATTCACAGGCCGTCCTGAAGGTCGTCGAAGGCCCCGCAGGACTGCTTGAGGCCGAGAATCCGCCCAAATATATTATTGATACTACAACCGGCGATCCCGAACAGACCGAAGAACTGGCTCATAGCCTCGCCGAACGTCGGATACATTTTCTCGACGCCACAATTTCAGGCTCAAGCCGGCAGGTCACGGAGAGAAAAGCGGTCCTAATGGTCGGCGGCGATAGGGAGGCGTTCGAGAACTGCGGCGATATTCTTCGGGCGCTCGCCGATAGGGTATTCTACCTCGGCCCTTCCGGCAGCGGATCGCGGGCCAAGCTCGCCAGCAATCTGGTCCTCGGCCTCAACCGCCTTGCTCTTGCCGAAGGGCTTGTGTTTGCAGCCGACCTCGGCCTGGAACCGGCCGCCTTCCTCGAGCTGCTAAAGGCAACACCGGCCCGCTCGGCCGTCATGGACACAAAGGGCCCCAAGATGCTCAGCCGCGATTTCGAGCCCCAGGCCCGCCTGCGCCAGCACCGCAAGGACGTCGCAATCATCCTCAAATACGCGCAGAAGGCCAGCCGGGAGCTGCCGCTCTCAAAGCTGCACCTTGATATACTCGAAAAGGCGATCACCGCCGGCGACGGCGATATGGACAACTCAGCCGTCATCCGCGAAATCGAACGAAGGCGACGGCCCTGAGACTTATCTCGGAGAGAATTCGAACCAATGGACTTCGCCCCCTCGATATACGAACACGCGGCCAGGGTAATCGGCAGAAGTCCCTGGGAGGTCTCTCGTGACCCGGACCTGCTGGCCAAAGCCCACATAGAGGCCTTCCGCCTCTACAATCACCGCCCCGTGGTGGTCGGCATAGATATCTACAATCTCGAGGCCGAGGCGTACGGGGCAATAGTCGACAGACCTTCCGGAACCGGTGTTCCGGCTATTTCCCCCCACCCCTATTCCAAAGCAAAAGAGCTGATTGCCCTCGAGCCGTTCGATCCCCAAAAAGACGGCCGCGTCCCAATGGCGATAGAGGCGGCAAGGCGCGTAGCCAGCGAATGTCCCGGGGCGGACGTCAGGATACCCGTCAGCGGCCCATTCTCACTGGCCACCAATCTGACGGGATTCGAGAGCCTGCTTTGCGAGATTCAGACCGACCCCGAGATGGTTGCCGCGGCCCTTGGCCACCTCGTTGCCGGGCAGGTCGAATTCTGCAAAGAGATCGTGCGCAACGGCCTGGATATAGCCTTCTTCGAATCGGCCGCCGTGCCGCCTCTGCTCTCGCCCGAGCAGTTCAGAGACATGGAATTGGCGCCGCTTAAGGCAATCATCGAAAAGGCCGCAGAAGTGGTCGGCCACCCGGTCCCCTGCGTGATGGGAGGAGATACCGCGCCCATACTCGACTACATCCTCCAAACGGGCACGGGCTATGTCTGCTGCCCCGTCGGGACAGACCAGAAGCTGTTCATGGATAAGATGCGGGCCCGCCCGGATGTTGCTGTCAGAATTAACATGGACCCGACGCCCATGACCGCGGAAAATTTCCGGGCCGTACAAAAGGAAGTTGACAGGGTCCTTGAACTGGCCAAAAATAGCACCAATATTTGCATAGGCACCGGGTGCCTGCCGTTCGAAGTGGAGCCGCAAATGGTCCTGAGAACGCGACAATATGTTTTATCCAGGGACGTCTGAAAAAATGCGATAAACAGGAGGTCGAGAACATGACGCCAAACCAAACGCCAAAGGGCCCGACGCCGCAGCCGGCCGCACAAAAGCAGCAGGTCGCGCACATGAATCCTCGCATCGAAAAGGACCGCGAGATGATTCTGACCTCGCAGAAGCAGGGACGCTGGCCTCTCTTCAAGACATTTGTAAGGCTTTCCGGGCCCGGCTGGCTTCAGAGCGGCATTACGCTCGGGGGCGGCTCGCTGTCGTCGAGTCTCTATCTTGGCGTCCTTGTGGGCTTCAGCTTCATGTGGCTACAGCCCCTGGCCATGATATTGGGCATCATAATGCTAAGCGCCATCGCCTACGTCACCCTCTCAACCGGCGAGCGCCCCCTCCGCGGAATCAACCAGCACGTCAGCCCGGTGCTCGGCTGGGGCTGGCTGCTCGCCTCCATGATGGCCAACCTCGTCTGGTCCCTGCCACAGTTCGCACTCGGAACCGCCGCGCTGCGCCAGAACCTCCTGCCCGGA
>CP070678.1:1136095-1140229 GCA_020352515.1 Phycisphaerales bacterium
CCGCCACATGTTCTGTTCCTCCAATTTAGACCCTCATCTCCTGCTTATCTTGGCCAAGCAACTCCACCGGCCCTCTTCTTTCATACAATATCAATTCTGCCTTAAAAATTCAAGCTTTATTGTCACTTCTCCACCAACTACAGCTTCTAACGCTGCCTCCTTCGAAAGAAATGCCGACAATGAATGCGCCCGGATAGAATCGATCCTTATCAGCGCAGGGCGCGTCCACCTGCGCGCCAGCCCCTCACAACCTCCCCCACCCCCGCTCTAACCCTCAACGCCCGACCTCCGCGCCGCGTCCCCCGGCACACCCTCGCCCGCACTAAGCATCCAAAGCCGCCCGCTTCCCAACGCCTCCGGCGCCCACGCACACCCACACGCGAGGCTTTCAGTCCCCAGTTTCCCAGTACCCGGCCATTATGGCAAGGTCCCTGCCGTTTACTGTCGTGCTGCCGTCCAGGTCCGCCCCTCCGCAGTCCGCAGGACCTGTACAGCCCGAGTCCAGCCAGTGGTCCGCAAGCCTCTCGAGGTCCCTGGCGTCAACCACGCCGTCACCGGTAAGGTCACCCTCCGGCTGGACGGACCGCGGGCCGGTCCACAGAATCGAAAGAGGAAGGGCCAGGTCGAACTCGCTGTCGGAGTAGTCCGACAGGCAAATCGCTTCGGTGGAACCAGCCGAGCCCGGGCTGAAAGTCGCCAGCATCGGCCGGTAAAAAGGCTCGCTGTGCAGCAGCGAGTACTCGTTCTGCATGTCGTACTCCGTCGGAATCTGCTCCATCGTAAAGCCGCTAATCCAGATATCCCCGCTGACCGGGTCCTCCGTGATATCCGTCACGTGCCCCATGCCGTTTATCGTCAGCGTCGCGATGGTCGGGTCGCCGGACGACTGGAGCAGGTCCTCCTTATCGATCGCATAGATTTGGGCCGAATTCGAATCCGGCTCGGTTCTCGACGAGCCCAGGTAAATGTTGCCCGTCTTGTCCGATACAACCATCCCGATCGGGGCCGGTATCCCGCCGCCGCCCGGCGAACCCCCTAAGTCCAGCCGCCGCTTCACCTGGCCCGTGGCTGCGTCATAAACCCACAGCCTGTCGCTCTCGTTGTTGTAGTCCACGTTCAAAACGTAGAGATTGCCGTCACCGTCCACCTCAATCTCACGAAGCAGGTTCGGATCGAAATTGTCGCCGGGCGCGAGGCTGTCGTAGTAAAGCTCAACAACTTCCCACGCCGCCTGCCCGGGCCCCCCAAGCCGCAGCTTTGCCGCCGCCATGTACGTCGGCTCCGAACCCACCGAGACTATCACAGGGACAACGTAAAGATACCCCTCGGCGTCGAACGCCGCGTCCAGAACCGGGTGTGTCCAGTTCCATCCCACCTTCTGCGGGCCTACATAGACTCTCGCCGGCCGGCCGAACCTCGGTTCGGTCAGGACGGTATCGCTGCCTGCCGGCACAACAACCAGCCCGCCTTCCGACAGCTCCATCACGCCCGTATCGAGGCTGATCTGATAAAGCCTGTCGTTTGCATCCCGAACGAGTCTGCCGTTGCCACGGTCCCCGTCCATCCGCAGCGGCCCTTCGACCAGCCCCCCGTTCTTGTCAACGCCGTACAAACGATCGCTCAGAAAATCCGCACTCTGCGGGTCGTATCTCTTGCCTCCAATCAGCAACGGCCCCACAAGGCCGTCGGAGCCTGAGCCGGATGACCCGCTCGACCCTTCCGGCACACCCGCCGCGCCGTCGCCCGACGAGGAGACGCCGGCGCCGATTTGGCCGAGAAGCATATCGTGCGCGCAGAGACTGCCCTTTGCGCTTATGCAATCCACCGCCATCGCATCGTGTACCGTTATGTAGCCGTCCGCGCAGAAATAGCCGTCCAGGCACCACAGGCTCCCCGTCCCGCTGTTGGCTACGTCACGCTTGCGCCGCCCGCACTCCCGCATAACCGCAAGAAAGTCCACCGCGTCAACAGAACCCATAGCGCCGGCCACGTCACCACAGTATGTGATGCATCGCATGACACCGGGGTCCCAGTCGTCTATCAGCACACAGGTCCCCGCCGGACCCAGCAGCTCGAGCTCCATCCTCGTGCCCCTCGACATATCCAGCCCGCCCACCGGCACCACCTTCTCGAAAACGCCCGGACGGTTGCTCCCCGCCGAGCCCGGCCGGCCCGACGGGGGCTGTGGAACACGTCCGGCCTCAACATAGTGTAGCCCGCGACCCGGATCGCTGTGCTCCAGCATCTCCGGCGTGTCCGACAAATAGACTACAAGCTGACCATCGACACTCGGATCGCAAAACAGGTACTCGAATCGTATATAGATGTCACTCTCACCGGATTTGGCAAACAGGCCCTTCGCCCTCGCCGTCACCGTCAGGCCGCTACCGGCGTCAACCAGATTGCGCATCCGCATCACCCCGTTGGGATCGACCTGCTCACCCGTAATCCGCTCGGCGTGAATGCGCTGCTTGGCCGGGTCCGGATCAAGCACGTTGTTGCTCCTGACCCGCGCCAGATAATCGTTTTCGTCGTCGAAACTGATGTTGTTCAGCGAAAAGCCGAGCAGGGGGATGTTCACCACGAGGGCGCTCGGATGCATATCGAGATTCTCGTAGTACAGGTGATTGAATGCCGTATTAAGAACGGAGTTCGGCCCGAGAACCAGATACTTGACGTAAAGAGCCTCGTAGTCCCCTCCCGTATCGAAAGGAGCGTGGAAATCGAATCGATTGGTCAGATTGAGTTTCGCACTCTCGCCCAGCTCCAGCCGGTTGACGGCCCAGCCGTTCGCATCGAATTGCGGCACGGACTCCGCGTGACAGAAGAACTCGTTGTTCGGGTCACAGCTTGCGCCGCCAGCCAGCCCCGGGACGCCTCGCAGCTCGAACAGTCCCCCGTAGGCCGTGCCAACGCCCTCGGTGATATTGACGTCTATGATGTCCACGTGAATGTTGTTGCAGTCGAATGTCGTGGGGTCGAGGTCCAGATAGCGGTCGCCGTCGGCCTCGATCCTGTCGAGAAAGATTTGGACGTTGTCTTCGATGAGGAACTGGCCGTAGGGCGCCCCGGCGTCGGCGTCGATAACGCAGTTGACAATCACCGCGTTGTCCTCGAAGCTGGCGCGCGTGACTTTAACGGCCGCGTCGATAACGGTCGCGTCCTCCGTCAGCCGCAGCAAACCGTCGCATACGATCCGCCCGTTCGCGCCGCCCCCGTCACCAAGGTCCACAACCGCCTGCCCCCCGATAAGCAGCTCCGAGCTAAAGCCCACCAGCAACCTGCCCGGGCCCGAAAGGTCGCAGTAAACGCGACAGTTGTCAAAGTACAAAGTCACGTCACCGGCCATCGCGATTTGCCCGCCCGCGCGAAGCACGGCGTCCCTCGCGACCCAGTCGTTGGCCGACGTTTGCACCGCACCGGAAATCGTCGGCCGGGCCCAGTCCATCCACACCCCCTCCGGCGAGTTGCTGCGAACATCACAGTTGTCCAGCTCCGGCATGGCCATGTGGCAGTAGATGCCTCCGCCGTTTTCGGTGGCCGTGTTCTCAAGGATAAGACAATCTCTAATCTGCGGGTGCGCGCGTTCGCAGCGGATTGCCCCCCCGCGGTCGGCCAGGCCGCTGGTAATCGTAAAGCCGATCACCGCAGTCTGCCGCGTCTCCCCGTAGTGGAAATAGAAACCACGATCTGATCCCCCGCAGTCTATCGTCGCCGCCCCCGCGGCGCGAAGGACCACCGCCTTGCCGCCGAAATCGATACCCCTGTTGCCCTCCCCGGCATAGGAGCCGGCCGCCGCCAGAATCGTGTCACCCGACCCGGTCGCGTCAACCGCCGCCTGGATCGTCTTCTTGGGACCCGCTCCATTGCCTTGCGGCGTTTGCGCCCGCCCGTCGTAGTCGTCGTCACCGGCCGACGCGTCCACATAGTAGGGCCCCGCATTCGGATCGCTGCCGTATCGCTCGTACTCGTCCGCGTTGCTCAAACCGTCCCCGTCGCTGTCAATCCCCGCAATCGCAGCACTTGGACCGCCGAAATGGGCCTGCTCCCAGTAGTCCGGCAGGCCGTCCTCATCGCTATCAATGAATTCGTCGGCGCCGATATCAACGGCCGTTCCATAAGGCCGCCCGTCGC
>CP070678.1:1140329-1155056 GCA_020352515.1 Phycisphaerales bacterium
ACATTCGAAGGTTCGACTACCTGGTCAACTTCTGCCAGATGGTGGCTGAGGCGGTGCTGTTCTTCAACCCGGCCGTCTGGTGGATAAGCCGCCAGATACGCATCGAGCGGGAGGCCTGCTGCGACCGGGCCGCTGTTGCGGCGACCGGCCGGAGCACTCGATATGCAGAATAGCTGGCCCGTTGGGCAAGAACGGTCAAACGCGCCGATATCGGCGTGGCCGCCGCGGCGATAGTGGGGTTCGTGGAAGACGGCCGGAGCGGCACCGTGCTCGACCGCGTCAAGAGGATTGTCGTTGCGGGGCACCGCCCGAGGCTGCGCGTCTCATGGTACGTGGCCGCGGCAATGATGGCGCTCTCATTGGCTGTGCTTGTCGGCCTCTGGCGGGGAACGAAACTGACCGTCGCCTTTGCCGGCAGGCTGCTCACGCCGCAGGAGCGGATTGAGATGATAGCCGAAATCAACAAAACCCACGGCATGGTCGACAGGCAGTACGGCCAAGAGGACAAAATCCTGCTCTCAGGCGTTGTGCTGACGCATGACGGGCGGCCCCTGACGAAAAATGCGAGCATAAAGGTGCACTGGGAGCGCCCGCGACACAGCGGCAGCGCCGAGATACAGGTGGGCGCCTGGGACCGGTTTGGCGAGAGCGGCGCGTTCAGCTACCGGTCGGAATACGGCAGCATTATCTTGCTTGCATCGGCCGAAGGGTATGCCCCGGCCTTTGCAGGCCCGTTCGAGGCCGAGCCGGGCGGCGCCGTAAGCGACATTGAAATAGTGCTTGCCGACGGCTTCGAAGGCCGAATCAAGGTGGCTGACGACCAGGACAATCCGGTCGCCGGCGCAAGGCTCACGGGCGGCTATGTCTATCCCGGGGGCTCGTGGCACCACAGCATAAAGCTCACCACCGACGAGGCCGGCCTCGCGACAATCGAACATGCGGCCTCATGGGATCTCGCCTTTCAAATCAGTGCCGACGGCTTCGAGTTCGAGCGACTCAACCGGATAAAGCTGCGGCCCGACGAGGTCACGATCTTGCGCCTCGCAAAGGCTATGGCGACCACCGGAGTGGTGCGTTCCGAGAAAACCGGAGAGCCGGTTGGCGGCGCGGAGATTCGCCTGCTGATCTCAAAAAGCCCGGGCACGACCTTCAGCGGCGGCCAACCGGATGGGCCGCCCGACGCCGTGGCCGATGAGTCGGGCCGGTTCGAGCTAAATACCCTCCGAAGTGACAGCAGGTACCTCGCAATGGTCGGCGCGCCGGGATTCGGCAACAGGTTTCTCACCAGCCTCCGGGCCGGACAGAGCGGCCTGGAAGTCCTGCTCGGCGAGAAGAAGCGAATCAAGGGAAGGGTAATAGGCGACCTCGAAAGGCTTGAAACGGCCTCCGGGACTCCGGTTTTGCGGTATCTCAACAAGTTCGGCTTTGAAGACCATTCCAACTCCTCGGCTTGGGTAACCCGCCCCGTAGAAATCCGCGACGGCATCGGCTATTTCGAGATAGACGATTGTTGGGGCCAGGGCGTTAATATATGGGTGGACCGAGAACGGTTCTCTGTGGACGTTGAGAAAGACCCGCTGGATGACGTCGTCATTGACCTGCGTCCAGTCCAGGCGCGTCAGGACATGCGGCAGGTCGTCCTGAGGTTCGATGTCCCTGAAGGTTCTCCCGGTGTTCAGGGGTGCGTCAGGGTCGATTACATTTCCGAGGTTAACCGCGGTCGAAGACTGGGCATGACGCCGAAGTGGCTCGATATCGAGGATGGGCGGGCTGCCTGCGAGATACCCGTGCCGGGAAAGTTCAAGTACGGCATCGACTATCACCAGGGAAAGCGGCCGGTGGGCTACTGGTTCGAGGAGATTTCCCCCATAGACGTTGAGCCTTCGGATGAGCCGCTGGCGATAGACGTCCCGCTTGGGCCCGCCGGCGCCCTGTACGGCCGAATTCTTAGGCCCGACGGAACTGCGGCCGAGGAGGCGCGGGCGTCGCTTCGTGTCGTTCAAAAACCGCCGGGGATCGAACGCACCGCCGACTTGGTCATCTCTCTCGGCGGCAACGAGCGCAGACGAGGGACGTTCAGTGCCTCGCCGCTGCCTCTCGGCGGCACGTATGCCGTCATAGCGCATCTGGACGATTCGTGGGTATTGAGCGAGGACGTTCTACTCGATGAGGTCAATCCCATACGTCAAATGGAGATACGTTTTGCCGAAGGGGTCAACGTGGCCGGACGGCTTGTCTACGGCGACGGCACGCCGGCAAGGAAGACGGTCTGGCTCGGCGTTTCGATAAAACACGGCCCGGGCTCATGGAGTGCGGACGGAAAGAAGGTGAGGCCTGATGAAGACGGGCGGTTTGTTTTTGAAGGCGTCAATCCCGATATGCCCGGCTATTACTCTATAGAGGCTGAAGCGGTGCCGGGATACAGGCCTGTTCGCAAGAAGCTCGATGACCTGCACAAGCCGATTACCATTCAACTGGAAAAGGGCCTTCACGCCACCGGGGTCGTCATAGATGATGCCACCGGCCGGCCCGTGCCGGGCGTCGGGCTTTGGGCTTTTTGGATAGAGGACAAGAACGGCAAGCTACAGACCGAGCGTCTGGAACCCGAGGCCAGGACCAACGACAAGGGCGAGTTCCTGTTCAGCAACATGGCCAAGAGGAAGTACCGGCTGCACGTGTCATCCGCGAACCTGGCGAACCCGCGGGAGGAGGTTTATATAACCGGCGGGCAGGCCGAGCCGGTTATCGTGCGGATAAAGATTCCCGAACGGAGCCGCCTGAAGCCCCGCAAACCGCAGAATGCGAAAGAGTGATACACTGCGGGAAACCTGCCAACCCGGATTGAATGCTCATGGGCCTGCGCGCAAGCAGGCCTCTTTTTATCCAGCTTCTCAAAGCAAACCCGGCTTTTCGAGGATTATTCCGGCTAAAGTTGAAAAAGCCCGTTTTCTCTATATCAATATGGCAGCTCACCCGTCATATTGGTGATGAAACTGACGAACTGATTAAGGTTGACCTTCCATGCCGGATGACAGACGCCTGATACAGCAGCTCAAACGCGGGGACAAAGAGGCCCTTCGGCATATCTATCAGGATTACAAGGACGACCTGCTGACGGTCGCCGCCTCGCTGCTGCACGACGCCTGCGCGGCCGAGGACGTTCTGCACGACGTCTTTGTTTCTTTCGCCTCCGGCGTCGGGAGTCTTGAGCTCCGCAGCAGCCTGAGAAGCTACCTGATGACGTCCGTCGTCAACCGCGTTCGGGACCGCTTTCGCCAGAAGGGCTCCCTGGTGACCGGGCTCGACAAAGTGGATGCCTTCAGCAGCGAAAACGACGGGCCCGAGCAACGGGCCGTCTTAACAGAGCAATCGAGAAAACTGGCACAAGCGCTGGCTCAGCTCCCGCTGGAGCAGCGCGAAGTCATTGTGCTGCATCTCAATGGTGGCATGAAATTCAGGGAAATAGGAGAGCTACAGGGTATCTCGCCAAGCACGGTACAGGGCAGGTACCGCTACGCAATCGATAAACTGCGGACTATTTTGAATGGGGCGCTGAGAAAATGAATCCTGCGGAGAATATAGAAGCTGCAATCGAAAAACTGCATTTGAAGACAACCGCCCGGACGGACCGGCGAATTCTCAGTGATGCCTTTGCCGCACTGGACCGGGCCGTTGGCGCAGAACGAGCCGGGCTCCCTCGCCGGCTTTTGACGCCAAGGACGGCGATGTTGGCTGCCGCTGCGGTTCTGGCGATTGCTGCGTTGGTGATAGTCGGCCTGCTGTGGATTAACCGGAGCGGCGACGGGCAAGACGGGGTCGTGAACGACCGGAACGGCATCACGCAGCCTGTGCCGGAGCCCGATTCGACCAACCGGCTTGCGGCAGAGCTGCAGCAGCTCGAGCAGATGTTCGCCGCCGGCGATGTCCGGGGCCTCATGGCGATGCTGTCGCGAGACCGCTTGGAGAGCAAGGTCGCCGCCGCGAATTACCTCGCGAGGATAGGGGATGCCCGCGCGATCGAGGCCCTTGAAATCCAGGCCGGCCGCTGGCCGGGCGACCCGGCGGACAATCCGTTCACCAGGGCCATCGAGCAAATAGAAAGCGGGCTGCGGCCCGAAAAGCAGCAGACGCCTCCCGATCCCGACTCGAAACAGCCGGCTGCCGCCCCGGATGCGTTTGAGTTCAAGCCCGTCGGCGTCCTGAGCGGTCTTGTGAAGGACGCCGAAACAGGCGAACCCATCAAGGGCGCCAAGATATCGGTACAGGGCGCCTGGCGTAAAGAGACGATTAGCGATGCGAACGGGCTGTATCATTTCGATACTCTCGAGCAGGTCGGCCTGAGCCAGCCCGCGAACGTTCGATTGCAGGCGACTGCGGAAGGCTACGTTGCTATCAGGGATTACGAAGAGATGCCCCTGATTGCACTCAGCGCCGGCTCTCAGGCGGTCAAGCACTTCGAGCTTGAGCCGGGCTGTATGGTTGATGTCCTGGTTGTGGATGAGAAGGGCGAGCCGATTCCCGAGGTCAGTCTGATCCTGACCTCGCTGGCCTCTGAAATGGGTAATGAAGTATGCCCGTCGGTGGAGACCGATGCAAACGGCCTGGCGACGCTGGGCGAGGCTCGGCCCGCTGAAACCGAATTTCTCATAACGGCGCGGCACAAAGATTTTGCGCCCAAAGGCCATAGGCTCAGGCTGAATGACCCGGCCGTGATCGAGTTTGTGGAATTGGTGATGGAAAAAGGCACGGCGGTTACGGGCTATGCCTACTATCTCGATGGCGTGCCGGCCGAGGGCCTGGAGATCAGCGCAAAGCCCAACTGGTGGCACTGCCTTTATGTCCAGGCGACCGTCCCCGTCGATGCCAACGGCCTGTTCACCCTGCCCCACGTCGCCGCCGGCCTCTATAGCATCCACGTCCACATTGCCACGGGCAGGAGCATGTCCACGTCTTTTGCCGTTTCGCAGGCCACGCTGCCCGCCGACACGGGCCCGCTACTCGTAACCGTGCCGAGGAAATCACCGGGCTCGCTCGTATCGATAAGCGGGAAAGTCACCTTCCCCGGGGGCAAGCGGCCGCGAACCGTCGAGGTCAGCACCTACTCTACATCGGACGGACAATTCCACAACGTCCATCTCGACGGCAATCAGGACACTTTCACAATAGACTCTCTCGAGCCCGGCCTCTACGACCTGGAATTCAGCGGCTCCGATATGGAGCAAAAGGTTGTCAAGAATGTAAAGGCGCCGAGCTCCGACCTCGTGGTTGAGCTGAAGTACTCGGAAAAGCCGAAGCTCGAGGGCGTGGTTGTGGACGCAAAAACGGGCTCGCCTGTCAGGCGCTTCAGGGCCCGCGCCAGAAAACTGAGCACCCTGCGAGGCCCTCATTACGTGCAGGCGAACCGATGGGTCGAATTTAAGGACCCGCGGGGCGCTTTCAGCTTTGAGGTCGTTGGTCCCGGCGTCTATCAAGTTCAGGCGGCCGCCGACGGTTTTGCGTGGACCTGGAGCCCGCAGATCAACACCGACGAGGACCGGCCGGTCACGATTCAGCTCGGAGCCGGCGGCTCTATCACGGGTAGAGTTACCGACGACCAGGGCGAGCCCGTTGCCTCAGCCGCGGTCACGGCCCTTTCAAGGGCCGGCGGCAGTATGCCCACCGAGGCCGAGGTGTTTGTCTCGAAGGATGGTTCGGTTCTCACCGACGCCAACGGCGTATTTCTGCTCGAGAACCTTGTCCCTGGCAGCGAGACAATCAAGGTTGCGCATGATGATTACTGCTTTACCATCGTAAGGGATATCGAAGTCGTTGACGCCCGCATGACCGAGGGCGTGAACATAGCACTGTCCAAAGGCGGCTCTGTTGAAGGGTGCGTCTATGATGCGCAGGGCAAACCGCAGCCCGGCGTGACATTGTTCTTCCAGGACGACAGCGGCTACTCCGGGCGGCCCGGCGAGGAGGCAGGCCGCTTAGCGACCGCGGTCACAGACGCCAACGGCTGCTACCACGTTGAAGGCCTGCCCGAGCGCCTCTGTTACGTCAAGCGAAGCAATGAGTGGGAGAGTCTGGGCGTTGTTGCACGCGTCGTCGTTCCCGCCGACGGCAGGACCCTGCGGCTGGACTTCGGCGGAAAGCCCGTCATCAGCGGACAACTGCTCGCGGCCGGACAGCCTGCCGCAAACGCCACCCTCATGCTCAGTGATCCGGAAAGCCGGTATTCACGTGTATTCAGGTGCCTGACGCTTACGGCGCCCGGTGGCGGATTCAGCTTCAGGGGCGCGCCGCCCGGCCGCTATGGAATCTACTACCGGAATCCTGAGAAACGAGATGACTGGCCGCTGCTTGCGATTCTTGAAACAACGAACGAGGATACGGATGTCGGCGCCATCGCCCCTGCCGCCGGCCGCGTCGTGGTTACGCTGACCTACGACATCAACGACATATCTCCGGACGACCTTCGTGTCAGCCTGTTCAAGGCGGGCAGCTTTTGGGGTCCGAGCGTGGGGACAGTCCACACGCCCGAAAGGCCCGGTGACCCTTACGTGATAGAGGGTGTCCCCCCCGGCACATATACCCCGGTAGCGGGCCTGCCCAACTACATGCAAATATTCGGCGAGCCGGTAACGCTCGATGCCGGCCGGGAGCAGGTCGCCTCGTCGCTGAACCTCTCGAAGTGCACGGCAAGTATCAGCGGACTGCTCATCACAGATTCGCAACGGCAGCTTCTCCTCTGGCGCTCCGACGAAAAGGTAAAGGCCTACCTTCGCAAAGACGAAGCCGGCTCCTACCGCCTGGACCATCTGCCGCCCGGCAGGTATTACGCTGGCAACTACTGGCTCGGCGACGCCGGCCGCGCGTTGGAGTTCGAGCTTGCTGAGGGCTGGAACCTGACGCTTGACGTGGACGCCAGGAGCTACTTCCGGCGGCAGGTGGCGCTGCTGTCCGTGATAGTTGTCGGTGAAGATGGCGTACCCGTATCGGACGTCAAAGTCTGGCTCGAGGGACCCGCCGGAAAACTGGCCCCGGCCAGAGAGACCAAGCCCGGATTTCTCTTTATGACTGTCGAGCCCGGACAATATACTCTCCGGGCCGTTGGTACCGGCTACAAAGACACAGCCACGGGCGTTACACTCAAAACAAGGCCGACAGACTCCGCTTCCGTTGCCGATTCAACGCTCATCCTGAGGCTTGAGAGGCGGTAGGCGGTTTTTTTAGTTTTTCCCCGTTTGCAGTAAACGGCCGAGTGCGGGGGGCTCGGTCGTTCCCAACTGATTTTATTGGACCGTTGCCCCTCGCTCACACACCCCGCGCCGCGCCGACCAAAAAATATACATTTTCCTGTAATAATTCCCGCCGCCGAGCGTCTTAAAACCGGGAGACCAGTTATGGGTACGACATTTGAGTTCATAAATTCGATAGGCGGGGCGTTCGTCAGGTTTGCCTGGCCGATATTCGTGCAGTCGTGTGCCGTTATCGTCCTGTTGTTGGCGGCCGATTTGGTGTTGCGCGAAAGGGTCCGGGCCGTCCGGCGCTATTGGCTCTGGATGCTGGTGTTTGTCGCCCTCGTTCTGCCGACGCCGCCGCTCGCGCAAATCACGCGCAGGGGACTTACCGGGCCTTCCGCTCGCGGTGCGCAGATCCTTACTTGGCAGGGCCTGCTTTTGATGCTCTGGGTCGCAGGTATGCTGGTCATGGCCGTATTCCTCATCCGGCGTGCACTTGCGATGCGCAGGCTCGTATCTCAAGCCCGCAAGGCAAACGGCTTCATGCGCGACGTGCTCAAGTACTGCTGCAAGTGCATGGGCGTAAAACGGACGGTCCGCCTCAAGGTCTCGGTGGACGTGGACGGCCCCGTTGTGTGCGGGCTGATTCGACCCGTTATAGTAATGCCGCATAACCTTGCACCAACTCTCGGCTCCAGGCACCTGCGGGCCATCCTCCTTCACGAGCTTGCACACGTCAAAAGGGCGGACCAGTGGGTGAATCTTGCCCAGACCGTTCTGCAGGTCGTCTACTTTTACAACCCCCTGTTGTGGCTTGCCAACAGGACGATTCGCAACCTCCGGGATCAGGCCGTCGATGAAACCGTCCTCGCGACAATGGGCGAGAAGGTTCGCTGGTACCCCGAGACGCTCGCCGGCCTTGCCGGCTTTGTATCCGAGCCTTCGGCCTTTGGCGCAGGCCTGATAGGCGTCGTGGAATCTCAGAGCGTTATGGCTCGACGCATTACATCCGCCCCCAATCCGGGTGCGCGCGAACGCGTGCTCTCTGCCGTCTGAGGGAACTCTCAGTGTTACCGCCGGCCCACCCGGCCGCTCCGCTTGCGGCACCTGCCCATGCGCCGCCGATTTTCTCTTGCGTCAAGGCGTTCTCACAGCCACGCTCAATCTCGCCGCTCCAGAGTATCTGCGCCGCCAAACACATCAATTGAAAAAGCGGGCCGCTTGTGGTAAAAGTTAGCCAAGAGTGAATTGAAGCATGGATGGCTGCTATGGCGGTTCGGTTTATTCTCGGCAGAAGCGGCACGGGCAAGACCAGCTACTGCATAAAGTCGATTGTAAATGCCTTGCTGGAGCCGCACGATACGCGCCCGCTGATCCTGCTCGTGCCCGAGCAGGCCACCTATCAGGCCGAGCGCTCCATACTCGCCGAGCCGCGAATCGCAGGATACAACCGGCTGCACGTGCTTTCGTTCGACCGGCTGCAGTTCATGCTCCTGGGCCGGAATGCGGCAAGGCCCGCGATTTCGCATATCGGCCGCCAGATGATAGTCCAGAGGATCCTCCGCGACAACCGCGACAGGCTCAAAGTCTTCGGCCCCTCGGCCGCCTGGCCCGGCCTGGCCAGAAGAATGGCCCAAACCGTAAGCGAACTGCACGGCTGCGCAAAGACTCCCGAAGATATTGACGCCCTCGTCACCCGGCTCGAGAAAGACGAGCACGGCAGGCTTGCCGTCTTGAAGTTCGCCGATATCGCCCTGATTCTAACCGAGTACATCAAATTCATCGACGGCAGGTTCGTCGACCCCGATATGCAGTTGACGCAAACCCGTAGCGCGGTGGCCGACACCCCATTGGCAAAGGACGCCCGATTATGGGTGGATGGTTTCGCGGGTTTCACACAGGCCGAGCTCGCCGTGCTCGTCGAGCTTCTCAAGGCCGCCGGTGACTCACACATTGCCCTCTGCCTGGATCCCGCGGATACCGACCTCGATGACCCCGATGCCGAAGGAATCGACCAGGTCGGGTTGTTCGGTCCGACGCAACGGACCTACGCCGACCTCTGGAGCCTGATTAAGCAGGCGAAGCTGCCTCTGGCCGAGCCCGTGATACTCGAGCGGGCCGTAAGGTTCGCCGACTGCCCGCAGCTTGCCCACGTCGAGCGACATATATTCGACCCGGAGCCGCCTCGCGCAAAGTCCGCCGGCCGAATCCGCATTATATCGGCCCCGAACGAGCGCGCCGAAGTGCGGTTCGTGGCCGGACAGATCCTTGGATTGGTTAAGCAGCACGGCTGTCGATACCGTGACATTGCCGTCATCGCCTCCGATATCGACCGCTACGAGCACTACATACGCGCCTACTTCGACGATTACCGCCTGCCGTTTTTCATCGACAAAAGAAGGCCGCTCAACCGGCATCCCGTCGTTCACCTGATATGCTCGGCCCTTCAGGCCGCTGCCGGCGGCTTTGCCGCCAGTGACATCTTCGCATATCTAAAGACCGACCTGGCGCCTGTTGACCGCAGCGACATCGATCTGCTCGAGAACTACTGCATTGCTTTCGGCGTGCAGCCGCGCGACTGGCAGGATAAGAGCCCGTGGAGTTTTGCCGGACCGGACGAAGAGGATTTTGACGAGCGGCTGATTAACCGGATCAGGCACGACGCTGCCGCGCCCCTGCTTGCGCTGCGGGACAGGCTCTGTCCGCCCGACGACCGGACAAAGACCATGGGGCCCGCCGAATTTACCCGCGCCGTTTTCGATTTTCTTGACGAACTCGGCGTCAGACAGACCCTCGCCCGCTGGATCGAGCAGGCCCTGGCCCGAAACGACAACGCCGCCGTTGATGAGCACCGCCAGTTTTACAGCAGGCTCGTCGAGCTGTTTGACGAGCTTGTGGATGTCTTTGAGGGGCATCCCATGACCGCCGAAGATTATCTGGCCGTCATCGCTTCCGCCTTCTCGCAACTTACCCTCGCGTTCATTCCCCCGACTCTCGACCAGGTCCTCGTGGGCTCGATAGAGCGCAGCCGCCACCCGGATCTCAGGGCCGTCTTTCTGCTCGGCGCCACCCAAAGGCAGTTTCCGGCCCCCGTCGTCACCGACAGCATACTGACTGACAGCGACCGCCGCCTCGCCGAATCGGCCGATTTTGATCTGGCGCCGACCTCGACGCAGAAGCTCACGGAGCGCCGGTATCTTGCCTATATCGCCTTCACCCGCCCGTCAGAGTTCCTGTGCCTCACGTACCCTTGCGTTGACGAGAAAGGCGCCGCGCTCGCGCGGTCTCAGTTTGTGGCAGAGCTCCAATCCCTGTTTGACGACCTGGAAGAAGAATCGATTGCCGGCCGGCAGGAGGACATTGATACCGCGCACACCACCGGTCAGCTTGCCGATTTGCTCTGCACACGCCTCAGCAGAGATGTGCCGTCCCCCGCCCCGCCGGACAAGCAGTCCCGCGAGCTTCTCGAGCATATCCGCCGTGACGATGCTCTCGCCGATGTCGCCGCCACCGTCGTCTCGGCGCTGAGCTACGACAACCGCGCCGAATTGCAGCAAGAAGTCACCGAAAAACTCTTCGGCTCTTCCATTAGAAGCTCAATTACCCGGCTCGGCGCCTTTGCCGCCTGTCCCTACCAGCATTTCGCCCGCTACGTGCTGCAGTTGCAGGAGCGCCGCCAGTTCAAGTTCGAGCCGCTCGACCTCGGGGCCTTCTATCACCGTGTGCTGGATGCCCTGTTGAAAACGCTCGCAAAAGAGAAGACAGACTTTGCACGGGTCGAGGACACACGCCTCGCCGAGCTTCTGCACGCAGAGGTGGCAAGGCTGACCGCCGAGGACCCGTTCATATCCAACTTCGTCCGGCACAGCCGGCACAACACTTTCATTATCACCTCGGCCGCCGAAGTGCTCGAAGACTGTGTTCGGGCGATTGCGCAGATGGTCCGCGCCGGTGATTTCAGGCCCGTCCTTTCGGAGGCGTCGTTCGGCCCCGGCGCCGACGAAGCCGCTTACATGGGCGCCTGCGAATTTGCCGTATCCGGCGGGCGGCGCCTCAGCCTTGCGGGCAAGATTGACCGGATCGACGTCGCGCAGCTCAACGGCAAAGAGACGGCGATTATTTTCGACTATAAGCGCAGCGAGCACGCGGCCAAATTCAACTGGTCGCGCTTCTACCACGGCCTTGACATGCAGCTTCCCGCCTACATGCTGGCCGTCCGCAAAGCCGCCGGCTCGAAGGCGCCGAATGTCGTCGGCGCATTCTACATGCCGATCGAGGTAGCGCCCGCCGGCTCGGCAATCGATGAGCTTGAGGCCAAAACGGAAAGCTTCCGTTACAAGGCCAGGGGCGTATTCAACGGCGATTTCCACCGCCTGCTCGACAACGATGACACCAACACGTTCTACAACTTCCACGTCACCACCAAAGGCGACCAGTATGGTTACGACAAGACCATGGGCGCCCTGAGGCCCGCCGACTTCGAAAGCCTGCTGCGCTACACGGAGCACAAGATAGTCCGGCTGGCCGAAGAAATCATCTCGGGAAGGATTGAGGCCAAACCCTACCGTCTGAGCGGTTACTCCCCCTGCGGTTACTGCAAGTACAAATCGGTCTGCCGGTTCGACTGGCAGATAAGTGACTACAATGCACTTGCGTCAATGGCAAAACCGCAAGTGCTTCAAAAGATAGGGGCCATCGATGGCTGAGCAGCTTCAATGGACCGATCAGCAGAAGCGTGCGATTACCTCGCGCGGCAGCGACGTTCTCGTGACGGCCTCGGCCGGCACCGGAAAGACCGCCGTGCTCTCCGGCCGGTGCGTCGGTATCGTCGCCGACAGGTCCCTGTGCCCCGATGTCTCCGGCATACTCGTCCTCACATTCACCGAGGCCGCCGCCGAGCAGATGCGATCGCGAATCGCCGAGAGGCTCAAGGCCGCCTTTCTCGAAGGCCGACAGCCGCACCTTCGCCGCCAGCTCGCCCTTCTACAGGGCGCCGATATCGGGACAATACACTCCTTCTGCAAGAGGCTGATCACCGAGCACTTCCACATCCTCGGCCTCGACCCGACATTCGGCGTGCTCGATGCCGACGAGGCCGGGCTTCTAAAGGCCGAGGTGCTCGAAAAGACCATCGACTGGGCCTGGGACCAGCCAAACCTCGTAATGGGTCTCGAGCAGTTGCTCAGCAGACGCAGCCTTCGCACCAAAGACGGCTTTCTCACCAGAATAGCCGAACTAAGCAATTTCCTGGATACCGTGATTTCGCGCCGGAGCTGGTGCGAACGGGCCGCTCTGCTTGCCGAGGCGGTCGATCCGGTGACATCGCCGCTGGGACAAAAGCAAATGCAGGTGGTCGCCCGCAGCCTCAACGACATTGTCGCCCGGCTCCGCTACGCGGCCGGCCTCTACGAGGCCCACGTCGGGGACGCCCGTTGGACCGAACAGTTCGACGATGCTTTCATAGCGCCCGTCACCGCGTGCATCGAGCTCTTGGAGGCCGGTGATTGGCGCGCGTGTGCCGAAAAAATAAGGAGTTTTCACAGGCCCGCCTTCGGAACGCCAAAAGAGCCGCCCGAGACGATCAGCAAAATTATTAGAAAGATGGTCCACAAGGCCTACCATTCCTTCGACGAGCTGTCGCATCTGGCCGTCGTAAACCCCGACTATCTCGACAGGCTCGGCACGCCGGTCAGCCTCCAGACCAGGCTGCTCATCGAACTGGTCAAAAAGTTCGACCGCCTCTACGCCCGCGCAAAGCATCTGCTCAACTGCCTCGACTTCGCGGACCTCGAACACCACGCCCTCAAGCTCCTGACCGACCCCGAGAGCCCCCAGGATACCCTGGCCCCCTCGCCCACGGCTTTGGCGCTTCGTCAACGATACAGGTACATATTCGTCGACGAGTATCAGGATATCAATTCCGTACAGCAGGCGATACTCAACACACTCAGCGCCGGCGACAATCTCTTTGTCGTCGGAGATGTCAAGCAGAGCATCTACGCCTGGCGGGGAGCCGAGCCGCAGATATTCCTCGAACGCCTGAGGTTGGCCTCCGTCAATCCCGTCGATGCGGCTGAGGGTCTGCGCGTCGATTTGACTGCGAATTTTCGCTCGGCCGGGGGCATCCTCGATTTCGTCAACAGGGTATTCTCCCGAATAATGAAGTCTCTCCGGCTGGCCGGCTTCGATTATGACGAGTCGGCAAGGTTGACTCCGGCAACCGAAAGGCAGTCCGCCGACCGCCGCTCCGGCGACAAAACGCCCGTGGTTGAGCTGCACCTGCTCGACGAAAAAGCCGGCGGTCAGGACGCCCGGGGCGACCACAGTGACCCGGGCCCCGACGAAGAGCTCGACGTCGTTACGGCCCGCCGACGGCAGGCCGTGATGATTGCCTGGCGAATCCGCCGGATCACCGGCGCCGATACCGGCAGGCCGGAGTTTCAAATATACGACAAAGAGCACGACGCAATGAGGGATGTCCGCTATGGTGACATCGTCGTGCTGATGCGCTCGCTCGCAAAAAAGGCCAACGATTACGTCGAAATCCTCCGCCTGGCCGGCGTGCCCGTAAGCTGCGAGGCCACCGCCGGATACTTCGAGGCCACCGAAATCAGCGATATTCTGTCTCTGCTGAAAATCCTCGACAATCCCCAGCGGGACATTGAGCTGGCGGCCGTGATGCGAAGCCCGTTGTTCAGCGTAAGTGACACAGACCTGGCAATGATTAGACTGCACGGCAAAGCCGACCGCCCGATGAATCTCTATCACTGCGCCCTTCGGTACTGCCAATCCGGGCTGGACGCCGCGCTCGCAGGCAAGCTCAAAGAAGCCCTCGCTCGCCTCGACGGCTGGCGAACCACTGCCAGACGAGGCAATCTGGCCGATTTGATATGGCGGGTATATCGGGAAACGAGCTATCTGTCGTTCGTTTCGGCCCTGCCCAACGGCCGGGCGAGGAGGGCAAATCTCCTCAGGCTCCACGACAGGGCAATCCAGTTCGAGGGCTTCGCCGGAAGCGCCGTCGTCCCCTCGCTGACCCGCTTCGTCGAATTCATCGAGAAGCTCCAGGAGGCCGGCCAGGACTGGGCCCCCGCAGAGCCCGAGGCCGCCGCGGGCAATGCCGTTCGCATTCTCAGCATTCACAAGAGCAAGGGCCTCGAATTCCCCGTGGTCTTTCTGGCCGAGTTGGGCGCCATGTTCAACATCTCGGATGCCCGCTCCGATTGCCTCGCCGATGCCGAGGATACTCTCGGCCTGCAGGTCATAGACCGCGACTCGAACAGCCGCCTGCGATCGCTCGCCCACGAGGTCATCGCAGACGGCAGGCTCGCAACCTCGCTGGCCGAGGAAATGCGCATACTCTACGTGGCGACCACCCGCGCCAAAGACCGCCTCATACTAACCGCTTCCCAAAAGCGCCTGAGCTGCCGGCAGATTATCTCGGCCGGCCTGTTCTTCGGATCGGACGGCATTCCCGACTGGCAGCTTCGCTCGTGCCGCAGTG
>CP070678.1:1155156-1158563 GCA_020352515.1 Phycisphaerales bacterium
ATGAATGTATGGCCGGACGTGCGGCAGTGGGTCGGACCATTCCGCGCCGGGGCGATGACAATGACCTGGACCGAGGACTGGTGGTGGCAGATACCGGAAGTGTCGCCGCAGGTATACGGATTTCTCCTCGATGCGCTGCGGCTGGCCGGCTCCTATCATGGCGCGCCGGCCCAGTTTTATGTGATGCCTTTCCACGGCTGCTCGGCCGACAATTTCCGGCGCATGAACGCCCTCGGGTTGGCGCATGGTGTGAAGATTCTCAATCATTTTCACACGGAATCGCAGGTGCTGACGACGTGGGACTATGTTGACGTTATGGACAGCCCGCGAATGTATCAGGCTATCCACGACGTGATTCGCGAGACGGGGGCCGTGGAGCACCGGCTCTACCCAGCGATGCCGAAGCAGGCGCGGATTGCGATAATGTTGTCGCGGGCCGCCGATACCTGGGATACCGAAGACCTCGGGGGAGGAGGGCATCTTTACAGCGCGAAATTCAATGTGAACAATGAGGAGCGAAAGGCCATCTGGCTGGCGCTGCGGCATGCGCAGTATCCGGTGGATTCAATCACGGATGAAGATATCGCGGATGGCGGGCTTGCCCCTTACAAGGTGTTGTACATTGTTGGCTCGGAGATGCTTGGGGCGGCCGCGGGGCGGCTGAAAGAATGGGTGAGAGGCGGTGGGGTAGTATATGCCACGGGAGGTGGGGGGCTGCTAGACGAATACCATCGGCCTATTACGGGATTGTATGAGATGTATGGGATTGCAGGGCACAAGCTCGTACGGCACAGTCGGCACGTTCGTCCGAGGCAAACCTTGAGAAGGGCTTCGGCTCAGGACAGGCTGGCAGTTGAGTTGGTTGACGGGGCGAACGGCCCACTGACGCTGGAGGCCTATTTCTACCGCGAGATTCTGGAACCGGGCGGCGGTGGCAAAGCGGCGGGCTCCTACCGTAACGGAGAGCAAGGGGTGGTAGTGAACACTTTCGGGAAGGGGCGGACGCTATACTGCGGGGCATTGGCCGGGATGGCGTACATCAAGTCGGCACTGAGACCGCCGATTCCGACTCTGCCGGAGAGTTTCTCGGGCGAGGTCCGGCGTTTTATCACGACCGCGGCTCGCTGGGCCCGAATCGTGCGGCCGGTCGTGGCCTCTGAGCCGTTAGTGGAAACGCAGTATATGAGCGGTCCTAATGGAGACATGGTGCTTCTGGTCAACTGGCGGGACAAGCCGGTGAAGGACCTGGTGGTGAGTTTTCCCGATAGCGGCGATATCCGGTCCCTGCGGAGTTTGCGCAAAGCGGGCTACTTCAAGGGGCACCTGCACGAGCAACAACGTGGCGCCCTTGCGATCGTCCGGCGGGATGGCGCAGCGGCTGTGCGGATGGACCTCCGGATTTGGGACTGCCTGCTGGTGGACTGATGCTGCGGCATGCGGGATGGAAAAGGCCCGCGTCGACCGAGCGCGGTTTCGGCGGGCAGGCCGCGAGAATCACAAAGCGCTTGATTAAGAAGCCCGAATGCATTAAGCTGGCGGCGTACCGGCAGTTTCAGTGGATTTGGCTATGAGTGCCGCCCATTCCTATCATGTCCGCGATATACTGAGTCACCCCGACAGAAGTGACCGTATACACATCCTGAGTCTGGATGAGATTCTGGCAACAGATGTCTACGAACGTATACACAACGACCCGAGGATGAAACGTTATGAATTGGTGCGGCCGCGAGAGAGGGCAATACGGGAGGCAACGGCGGAGATCGAGAGTCTGGCGCAGGGTACGGTCACTTCGAAGCTGCTGATATTCGACGTTCGAAAGTCCACGCTTGCCCGGCTCAAGAAAGCGTACAACAAGATCGTGGGCTACAACCGGCGGGACCTCAATCGGTTGTGCTTCAGCATATTGATTGGGGACGGCCCCATGAGCCTGTTTCAGGCGGGCAAGACGATGGACGTCTTTATTCCGCACCTTTCGTCTCACCGAGTGGACTACCATCCGGCGGTGTTCTTTTACGATCCGCTGCTTCACTACGAACCGGGTGAGATTCAGCCGCCCAGAATGCACGATGAATTTGCTCTGCCGGAGAGAATTCCGAGGAGGCTCGGTCCGTACTTTCAAGAAGACCCGGATATGGGGGTCGAGAGGGTGAGACGTTATCTCAGGGCTGTCGGGAAAGATGAGCAGATCAGGGCAAGGCGGTTGAGAAGGCTGAGGAAGCTGTACAAGAAGCGGATAGCGGAGCAGTTTCCTCATCACAAGGATAAGTTGGAGGCCTGGTTGTCGAGAGAAGGCGTGAGGCTGGCGAGCGAGAAACTGCATCTTTATCCGCTGTACTTCGAAGAGTGGGTCCACGATCTGATTCGGAAGGCGTCTCGGCGCTGAGCCTGGGCGGCGGGTGGCAAATATAATCCTAATCCACTTGCAATGTCGGCTTGCGCGGTATAGACTAAGGTGGATTTGCAGGACGGCTTTTCTCGCGGTGCGGGTTTTGCCGATGATCGAGAAGGGCAGTTGTAAATGCTGAGTGTGATAGGCTGCCCGGACTGCAAGCCGGCCGTGCCCGGCGCCGCGGGAAACATATCCTGCGGGCGTTCTTGGTGCGTCGGTATCGCGTATAGCTATCCGGAGAGGTGTCGGAGTGGCTGATCGAGCCGGTTTCGAAAACCGGTGTGCCCGGAAGGGTACCGCGGGTTCGAATCCCGCCCTCTCCGGTTTTTAATGTGCCGTCGAGAACGAAAAAATCACAAGAAGGGACTATATCGTAAACGGTATTAGGATTCGAACTTTAAAGGGGTTTGGGGAAAGAATTTCCCCAGGTCGTCGGGGTGACAGGAGAGAACGTAGTGAGCGACGCCAGAGGGGCAGAGCCCCTATGGAAATTTGCCCTTGGCAAATTTGGGTTCTAAGGCGAAGCCTGGAATCCCGCCCTCTCCGTTTTTATCCATTTGGCAATGTTGTTTGCAGGACCCAATTATCAGCATTGAGCCGGACAAAATCAATAACATCGGCGTCTGGACAAAAAGGCAAATCCGGCTTTAAGAGCCTCTGAGCAATGAAGAGAATTATTTCGGTATCCCGCAGAACAGATATCCCGGCGTTTTATGGGGATTGGTTTATGAGCCGGCTCAAAGATGGCTTTGCCGGCGTAGTGCATCCCTTTGGTGGACAAAAATATATTGTTTCTCTTAAGCCTCGGGACGTTGCTTGTTTTGTGTTCTGGTCCAAGAACTTTAGCCCCTTTCTTGAAAACCTGAAAATCATCGACGGTTTAAGGTACAAATTTTATTTTAACTATACCGTCGCCGGACTGCCGAGAATTTTTGAAAGTAACGTGGAAAAACAGATGGCTATTGACGCATTAAAGAAATTGAGTAAGACCTATTCACCCCGGCATATAAATTGGAGG
>CP070678.1:1158663-1161339 GCA_020352515.1 Phycisphaerales bacterium
CTCTACAGTCTGAGTCATTTCTGCCCCGGTTTGCGCGCAGTGGCGCCCTTGGCGTTCCTGCCCCCCGGAGCGACGCCGCCAAGCAACCACTCGCGGTGCCGCATCGCGCATATCGCCATCTCCCACGGAAACGCAAAGAACTGGAACGATTCAACGGAAATCCTGTCCTCCGCCACGTCGTCCATGACCCGGCCGAATATATCGAAAAGCCCCTGTCGAACCACCTCCAGCTCGTCCGGGTCCTCTGTCCGCCGAAGCCGGTCCACCAGACCCACTATCTCAACGTTATACATGTCCGCCCGGTCCTTCCTTAGCTGGGCCAGCCGCAGACGCAGGTGCCACAGCCCGGAGACCAGCAACGCTATTATCGAGAGAAACAGCGCCAGAGAATCGGCATACAGCACAAGAAACCCCGGCTTCTCTCGCTCGTAAAACGCCCTCGCGCCCCGATGCAGGGGGAAGAGAATCTCTTCCGGTCGCTCCGGGCGCCTGACAGACGCCGCCAGAGCGTTCTCGTTGACCAGCTCGTTGCGATACTCGTGCAAAAGCCGCGTCAGCTTGTACACAACATCTCGGTCCACGCCCTCATGCACGAGAAGAACCGACCGCACCGCCGCCGTCGGAACGTCACTCTCCGGCTCGGCCGGATAGCCTCGGTAGAAGCCCTTCGGAATCACGGCCGGCTCCAGAAACGGATGCATCAGCTTCAGCGCCGCTGCCTGTTCTATTGGAATAAGCCGGGCGCCCCGGGAAAACGACGGACCGATGAACCGCCTGGCAGTCTGTCCCAGCGCAATAGTGTGAAAAACCGCATCCACCTCGCCCTTCCGGAACAGACTGTGCGCCTCCTCCGGGTCCACATACACGATCCGCGCCGCACCATCGCCTCCGTCCGCCCCGAAATGGCTCATCAGGTTACTCAGAAAAGAGGCGGTCCCGCTGCCCTCCGGCAGAGTCGCAATCCGCTTGCCCCGTAGCTGGTCGACCCGCTCGATCCCGGCGTCCTCGCGAACATAAAGATGCAGAACCTCCTCGAACAGCAGCGCAATGCTCTTTACCGATTCCTTCGCGGGCGTATCGTTCTGCGCCAGGGCCAGGTCCACCTCCCTGCGGCCCAGCCGCTCCACACTGTCCCGCGATCCCCGCGTGTCGGTCACCAGCTCTATCCGGAGCTTTCTATGATGCTTCTCCACCACCCGCTTCAGCGCTTCACCGAACGTGTGGTACTCGGTACCGCTCGCTCCGGTCGCCACCCTCAAGGCCGGTCCACGACGATAGCTGCCGACCAGCCGCAGTGCGAACGCCACCACCATCACCAGGCTCGCCAGCGCCACAAAGGCAATCAACCTGGCCCGCGGCGACGCGCCCTCCTCGCCCATGACCGTGCGGGCCTCCCCGACGACCCATCCGGCAAAAGTCCGAATCTTCTCGACAATCTGCTTTGGCCCGGGCATACGCCCAACCTCCTTCCCCGAACCAGCAAACCGCTCCCCAACGCGCGCAACTGGTCCTCTGTCTGTTTTCCGGATTTCCGGCAGCTCCACATTGCCTCGTCCGCCTGACGGATTCTGCGATCTTTCGTGGCGCCGCCGCCCGATTCGGCCTTCAGTGTCCCTCCCGGCCGTGCATCTGGGAGCTTCCGGCCCGCCGCCACGCGCAGCGGCGCGCGCGCCCATACCCGAAGCTCTTCTGCGGCCCCGGTATCTCCCCCTTCGATGGCATTAAGAACTCGAGTTACGTCACTCATGCCTCTACTCGACGTCATGGTCTTTCGGCCCTGACATCGGAACGTCAGAGACGAGTCTGCGAGGGCGCCCATGGATTCCGCCACTTCGCCCGAAGCCATCCGCCACGGCGGCGCCTACGAAGATTCTACATCGCCCGTCGTGATTCTTCAACCGAATTCACCCCCGATTGTCGTTCGCTCTTTGCCCGCTCGATAAGCTCGAGCGCCTCCTCTATAATTATTTCACCCGCTCCTTTTGCCAGATGTGTTCCCGGGCCCGGCTCGTATCCCCCCTGCCCGTAGGCCTGCCCGTGGCAGACGTACCCGATCGCATCGTTGCCGAGCGAGACAATAAAGAGCTTCTCCACGCCCGCCCGTTTCTTTATCTCCAGCCCCACCTCGACAAGGACCTCGCCCGGCAGCCCGAGAATGTAGATATCGCCAAGCCGTAGCACCTGTATCTCGCTCTCTATATGACCGGTTATCCGTTCCGTCTCTTTTTCGCTGTTGGCCGATGGCTGTTGCTTCGTGGGGAATTTGACCTGTTTGCGCGCCGCCTTCAACACGGGCGCATCCGAGGTCGCGACGAACTGCAGTCTTCGAACGGCTTCGGCGCCCACGACCATGCCGAGCCGCCGGTGGGCCTCCAGCCCCCTCTGGTAGGGAACAATATCTCCGGCCGTGCCGAGGGTGAATAGGCAGATGCCTCCTTCGGTCCGCTCCACCAGGTCCGTGGCGTCCCCCGGGTAATCGGCCGATATGCTGGTCGGCATGGAGGGATAAACGCACACCGGATGGCACGCGAAATTGACAATCGAGCCCACGATGCCGCCGTTCGCATCCTCCACCCGCAGCACGCAAAGCTCGGGATCGACCGGCCCGAACGTCAACGCAGGCTTGTTGGAATCGGGCGAGAACGAGACCCTCGTCGAGCCGTCCGCGCAGCTCTC
>CP070678.1:1161439-1170132 GCA_020352515.1 Phycisphaerales bacterium
CGTGGTCCCGATATTCGAGCAGATACGCAGGAGCAGCGTGGGGGACATCAAGCTCGGGATTCTCAGCGGGACGCTGGTGGTGATACCTTCGGTATCGAGAAGGCTTCTCGAGGAGATTGCGGAGGGCATGTCAATTGAGGCAAGTGACATCAGGTATACTCCGCTGGCCCACGACGATTCTTTTTTGGAGGTCGGGATAAGCGGGGCCGACAGGCAGAAGATGGTGCGGCTGATTACGCGGCTGTTCGGCCGTGGAGGGGTGACGGTGCTGGTGGGGACCAAGTCGCTGCTGGGGGAAGGGTGGGATGCGCCGTCGCTCAATTCGCTGGTTCTGGCGAGCTTTGTGGGCTCGTACATGCTGTCGAACCAGATGCGCGGGCGGGCGATTCGGGTTCAGCAGGGCAATCCGGAGAAGACGGCTAATATATGGCACCTGGTCTGCGTGGAGGAGGGGCAGTCGGAGGCGAGCGAGGATTTGGAGACTCTGGGCAGGCGGTTCAAGTCTTTCGTGGGCGTGTCGTTCAAGGATACGGCGATTGAGAACGGTCTGGAGCGGCTGGACATCGGCAGGCCGCCCTTTGGGCAGGGGAGGATCGAGCGGATAAACTCGCTGATGGAGGAGAAGGCCTGCGACCGTGCGCGGCTTCGGGCCGAGTGGGAGGCGGCGCTGGAGGCGGGCGACGTGGGGGCGGTTGCCGAGGAGGTGGCAGGGTCTTATTTCACGCTGCCGCGGAATTTCGTTTTCGCCAATACGATCCTGGCGGTCCTGTGGCAGGGGGTGAGCTGGGGGCTGGCTACGTTTTCTTTTCTTGTGCGTTCTTCGGAAGGGGCGGCCGAGCGGCGGGGGCTGCGGGCAACGCTGCTGTTATTCGGGATAGCGTTTGTAGCGGGGGCGGCGGCGGCGCTTCCGAAGTGCCTCAAGGCGGCGTATCTGTTTGTGCGGCACGGGCCGGTCGCTTCGAGCATGAAGCAGATAGGCAAGGCGCTCGTTCGCGCGCTCGCGCACGGCGGGATCATCGAGACGGACGTATCGAAGCTGAGGGTTGTGACGAGCCGGCGCAAGTACGGATTTGTCAACTGCTCTCTGGAGGGCGGGACGACGCGGGAGAGGTCAATATTCCTGGATGCGATGCAGGAGATACTCGGGCCGATCGGCAATCCGCGTTACATTTTGGTTCGCAAAACGCGTCTGTGGCGGCTGCTGCGCAGGGACTACCACGTGGTTCCTTCGGTTCTCGGCAGGAACAAGGAGCTTGCCGAGTATTTCGGGCGGATGTGGGGCAGGTACGTCGGGGCGATGGAGCTTGTGTATACGAGAACGGCGGCCGGTCGCAGGATGCTGCTGAAGGCCAGGGGGGCGGCGATGTCGGCCGGTTTCCAGAGACGCTGCGAGCGGGTCAGGTCGTGGAAGTAGTGACAAGCTGCGAGCGTGCTTGACACGGGCGGCCGGGCGAGGATAATAGCGGCGGAGTTTGATGCAGGCGGCAATTTGCGGATTGATAAGCGAAAATGCCGGGGAGTCGAGGACGACTGAGGTTGGCAAACCAGGTGGTTGTTCCGGAGGGATGTGTTGAAGATGAAAGAGGGTAAGATTAAGTGTACGGCGCGGCGTCGGCGGATGCTCTGGGTCGGCGTGTTTCTGCTGGTGTATTGCTGTTGCTACTTGGTGTTGTCTTCGCTCGGAGGGTATGTCTGGACGCAGTCAGGTGTTGTTAGATACCCGATTTCTTATCTCGCGGTCACCGACATTATACAATGGCAGCCGAAGTTCATGTTTTGCCAGGTTTTTCAGGACATCCAGGGGAGACGTGTGATTAGAGCGAGTCCACTTGGCTGGGTGTTTTCGCCGCTGATATTGCTGGACCAGAGATTCGTTCACCCGACAAGCCGGCTGATACCAATACGCTCACCTGAGGAAAGCAACGATCCCGGGCCGAAGTCGGGCAAATAGGCGGTGGAATAAGACGGGCCGGGTAGTCTGACAATGGATTGCAAACGGGGCGGGTTGGATTATAATCGGGGGTATGTTCAGGAAGGTGTCGATAATCGGGGACGGTGCGATGGGCAGCTTTTTGGGGATGCTGCTTTGCACTAAGAGGCAGGCGAGGGCGGCGGGGCGGATCGAGAGGGTGAGGCTGTGGGGGTATGACCGCGGGCAGCTCGAGCAGATAGCGCGGGACGGGGAGAACAAGCGATTTTTGCCGGGCTACAAGCTGCCGGCGGCGATTGAGTTCGAGGCAAGTGACGAGCGGATAATGGCGGGTGCGGACCTTGTGGTCTCGGCGGTTCCGTGCCAGTACATGCGGAGGGTATGGGAGCGGCTGAAGGCATATTTTCCGGAGGGTGTTCCGATTGTCTCGGTGGCCAAGGGCATCGAGAACAAGACCCTGCTGCGGCCGAGCGAAATACTGGCGGACGTTCTTGGCGGGGGAACGAGTTGTGCGGCTTTGAGCGGCCCGACGATTGCGGACGAGCTGGCGAGGCGGCTGCCGGCTACGGCGTGCGCGGCGGCGGCGGACGAGGCGCTGGCGAAGGAGATTCAGTACACTTTCAATACGCCGTGGCTTCGGATTTATACGAATACGGATATCGTGGGTGTTGAGCTGGCCGGCGCGATGAAGAATATCATCGCGATAGCTGCGGGTATAATCGACGGCGTGGGGGCCGGTGACAACGCGAAGGCGGCGCTGCTGACGAGGGGGCTGGCGGAGATCACTCGTCTTGGTGTCGCGATGGGTGCGAGGCCGCAGACTTTTGCGGGCCTGGCGGGGCTGGGCGACCTGGTGACAACGTGCATTTCGCCGAAGGGGCGGAACCGGTCTTTCGGCGAGAGGGTGGGCAAAGGGCAGACGGCCGAGCAGGCGCGTCAGGCGACCGAGTCGGTGGTTGAAGGGGTGGCGACCTGTGAATCGGTTGTTGCGCTTGCGAAGCGTCACGGTGTCGAGATGCCGATTACTCAGGCGGTGCACGAGGTTCTGTTCGAGGACAAGCCGGTTCAGGAAGCGATTGCCGATTTGATGAAGCGTCGTCTGAAGGCCGAGTGAGGGCGGCGGGCCGTGCCGGTGGGTGGCTCGCAGCAAGACGGGGGGCTTGGCCGAAGACGTGTGGGGCAGGCGTCTGGTCGGGCACTTGTTTAGATGTGCTCGAGCGGGGCCGAGATTGGGATGGCGCGAGCGGGGGTTCGTCCCATAACGGCTCTTTAGCCGTTGCGGCCGGGCCAGGCCGAAGCATTTGGCGGTCTTGGAGAGGGGGATGCGGCGTTCGAAATTGGGGGGCCATTATTTGCGCCGGGCAATACGGAGGGATATTAACCTTTGCGGATGTAGTCGGGCCGGGGCGAAGCCGTCGATAGGCGTGGGAGGTTGGAGTCGGCATTTTATTGGAAGTGCGGCGGCTGCGGGCGGTTTTCCAAGAAATAGCGGCGCAATATTGTGATGTGCGTTTGGCTGGCGGGATTAGCGTTTCATATATTTTAGGTGGCATCGTCCGGGCACAGTGAAGGCCATTGAATATCCCGATGTTGGACATGTCGACAATTTGGTGCAGGCACACAGCGGGAATCCCGATAATTCGTGTGGAGAACGCACGGTTCCGGCTCCTGTCCAAGCCGCCGGGGGTTGACCGGCGCAGCCGTTGAGTGAAGTAAGGCTTGATACAAGGTGCGCTTTTATTAGGTAGATGGAAGTTGTATGTTTGGTCTGTTAAAAAACCGCGCGTATGCAATAGGGGTGGACATCGGTGACGACAATCTGAAGCTGGTTCAGCTCAGTGACAACGGCAACGGGGTAGGTCTGGTTGCCGGCCGATGCGAGAGCCGGCCGGGCAGCATCAAGGCCCGGACCGGGAACTGGCAGAGATGGGCGATAGAGACGGTTCGAGATTTGACGGCGAACGGTGATTTCCGCGGCAGGGACGCGATAGCGGCGATACCGGCGGGAGACGTTTACATCGACCACATAAAGATGCCGAAGACGAACAACGGCAAGGTGGAGGACGCGATCTTTTCGAAGGTCAAGCAGCGGCTGCCTTTCGAACCTCTTCGCGACAACACGATGCTGAAGTACATCGCGACGGCGGACGATAATATTATCGTGATGGCCACCGAGCGCAAGGTTATAGACATACACCTTGCGATATACGAGCGGTCGGGCCTTCGCATCAAGGCGATCGGGGCCTGGCCCGTGGCGCTTGCGAACTGCTATGGGAGGTTTTTCGGCCGGAGGCAGTCTGACATTGAGGCAGTGGTGATGCTTCTTGATATCGAGTCGAACCGTTCGAACGCGGTTATTTGTCGGCACAAGGATCCTCTTTTTGCCCATTCAATTCCGATGGGCGCCAAGCAGATGGCCGACGAGCAGGTAGTAACGCGGCTGGTTATGGAGCTGGCAGGCTGCCGGAGACAATTCAACACGATTTACCGGAACGCCCGGGTGGAGCGTTTGATATTTGTTACGGGCCAGGCTGTTGACAAGCAGATATGCGCATCGATAGCCAAGCAGCTCGAGATGCCGGCTCAGATTGGCGACTGTCTGGCTGCGATTCAGATGGCCGATCCGAGTCATTCGGGTATAGACAGGAGGATTCAGGCGGGTCAGGAAGGCGCCGAGGGCGCCGGTCAGGAACGAGTTAACTGGGCTACGGCATTCGGTCTCAGTTTGTCATAAGAGGAAAAATTACTGGTGTGCTGCGGGTGTTTTGTGAGCCTGACAGCGGGAGGTAAGTTGAGAGATGCTTAACATAAACTTCGTACCGGACGATTACGTTCAAAGCAACGAGTCTCGCAGGGCCAATTTGATGTGTCTGGTGCTGCTTCTGATAGTGATGGGCGGTCTTGGCGGTTCGTTCACGACGATCAGGATGCGGCAGCGTGCGTTTGCGGCGAAGGAGAAGATGACGAACGCTCGTATGATCCAGATACAGGAGTCGATCAAGCAGTTTGAAGAGCTTCAGGCCAAGCGGAAGGCGATGATGAAGACGGCTCTTACGACTGCGGAGCTTCTTGAGCCGGTTCCTCGCAGCGTTCTTCTGGCGTCACTGACGAACAACCTTCCTGCGGGCGTGTCGCTTCTGAAGCTGAAGCTGATCCAGAAGGAGCCGAAGCGTACGGCGAGCTCGGCCCCTGCGCCGACGAGCAAATACAAGGCGGCTCAGGCGGCGAAGAACGGCGTCGAGCAACGTCAGTTGTCGCAGGAGCAATCCCTGGAGACGCATATAGACATCGGCGGCATGGCTCCGAGCGACCTTCAGGTTGCGGCCTACATCGAGCAGTTGAGCAGGTCAAGGCTCGTGGACAACGTTGCGCTTGTGGAGTCGAAAGAGTTCAAGGTTGACGACACTACGTTCAGGCAGTTCAAGCTGACGGCGATGCTGAAGAAGGACGCGCATCTTTCGAAGAACGATGTTGAGCGGATCAGGTCAAGGGCGGAGAGCAAGACGGTAAACTTTTAACAGCGGGACCGGCGTCGGGCAGACCGGTTTTCGGTTAAGCCCTGGTGAGGTCGGTTACGCGAGGTGAGGACAGAATCATGACAAGCGGCGTAAGAAAAGCAGTGTTTTTCATTCTTCTTGTTGGTGTAGCGGCTATCGGCTACCAGTTTATGATCAAGCCGGCGAACGCACATTTGGCCAAGTCGAAGATAAGCGTGGAGACCAAGCTTAGGAAGCTGGCCGAGTTTGAAAAGGCGACGGCCGCGGCCGACGATTTGAACAAGCAGCTCGAGCAGTTGCAGGAGGCGATCAAGTTCTTTGAAAGCAAGCTTCCTCCGACGAGCCAGATTCACGAGGTTCTCGAGCAGGTGACGGTGATTGCCCAGAAGCAGGGTCTCAAGCCGAAGACGATACGGACGCTTCAAAGCAAGGACAACAGCGGTTACGTTGAGCAGCCGTTAAAGATGGAGCTGGAGGGCAATTTCAATTCATTTTACTCGTTTCTGCTGGAGCTGGAGAAGCTCCCCCGAATCATGAAGATACGGGAGCTTTCACTGGACAAGCAGTTGCAGAACGAGGGTCAGATAGCGGCAGACTTCATAGTAAGCATATTCTTCCAGAACAAGAACAGTTGATTATGGTCCTGACTTTCCGGTTTGCATTTGTCGCAGAGCTAACGGTTAGAAGGACAGGTTTTTAACGGAGCATTGCTATGTTATCTTTTTTGCGTGACTCGAACGCCGGGGAGCTACCGGCGGACAAAGCGGGAGATGAGGCGGGCAAGCCGCCGGCCGAGGGTTCGGAGAAGCCGCAGGATCAGGAATATGTGGCCGTGGCGGCCCAGGGCAGCAGTGTTCGCAAAGGCACGATGCTCATTGCAATTCTGTTTGTCGCGGGGATGGTATGCCTCTGGCTTATGATAAGGAGGAGCTCGCCGCAGTCGGCATCGGCGGCGCAGGGGCAGACGGAACAGGCGAAGATCGAGGCGGCAATCACCCGCATGACGGGGGTCAAGTCGGAGATGTTCAGCCGGATGGACGAGATAGTCAACAAGTTCTACGAGTTTTCGGAAGTCCCGCAGGTTGAGGTTGTGGAGCTTGTGAAGAACCCGTTCGAGCTTGAGACTTTTCTGGCAAGTTTGCGGCAGAAGATCGACAGTTCTGAAGCGGACCTGAGCGTAAGCGCGGAGCTGATGAGGCGGCAGCGGATCAAGGAGCAGATAAAAGACAAACAGCTTATGACGATCATGAAGACGGAGGAAGGCAAGTGTTGCATGATCAGCAACAAGTTTCTCTACGAGGGGGACGTGATGGAGGATTTCAAGGTCACGGAGATAGGCGATAGTTTCGTGAGGCTCACCTGGGTGGGGAAGTCCGGCTCCGGGGCCGGCGCCGAAGGCGATGAATTTGTGTTGAAATTATCCGAATGAAGCTACCTTTTCTATCTACGCGAAGACGTGATTCTTCGGGTTCGTCGGGCCTGAGGGGCGGTCTGGATCCGCTTGCCGCCGGCGGTCAGGATTTGGCGGAGGACGAGGCCGTACGCGGTCTGAGCGATCTTTACGCTCCTGAAGCTCAGGGCGATGCGCACGTTTATGATGTTGCCGACGTGCTGCTGGACATGGGCAGGATTGACTCGGCGCAGCACTCGGTTTTGAGGCAGGAGCAGCGTTCCAGGCCTGGTATTGACGCGGAGACGCTGCTGCTGAACGGCGGCCGGGTCGGCGCCGATGACATTCTGGAGGCAAAGGCGCAGCTCTACGGCCTGGAGTTTCGGCGTCTTGATCCCGAGGAGGTCCGGAAGGAGGCTTTCGGCAAGCTCGATGTTGAGTTCATAAGGAGCAGTTCGATATGTCCGGTTTCGGTAGATGGTGAGACTCTGGTCGTTGCGACAAGCGAGCCGCCCAACGTGCTCGCCATAGAGGACGTCAAGAGACAGACGCGTATGGATGTGAAGACGGTCGTCTGCAGCCGTCAAGACATAGAGCGGGCCTGTGAGGCGCTTGATGACGACAAGGTGGAGTACGACCTTGACGGGCTTATCAGCGACATGACGGAGGTCGAGGTTGTCCAGGACGAGCAGGAGGATTCGGAGGACCTGGAGAAGATGGCGGGCCAGTCGCCCGTTATCAAGTTCGTCAACTACCTGATCAGCAACGCGGTTCGTGAGGGGGCCAGCGACATTCATATCGAGCCGAAGGAAAAGATGATGAAGGTCAGGTACCGGATAGACGGCGTTCTTTTCGAGACGATGCAGTCTCCTCTGAAGATGCATCCGGCGGTTGTTTCCCGTATCAAGATCATGAGCAACCTGGACATCTCGGAGAGGCGTCTTCCTCAGGACGGCAAGATATCGGTAATCGTCGGTGGCAGGGCTATCGACCTTCGTGTTTCGACTCTTCCGACCAGCCACGGGGAGAAGGTCGTCATCCGTGTTCTGGACAGCAAGTCCATTCTTCGGGGCCTGGAGCAGTTGGGCATGGAGCCGGACGTTATGGAGGAGTTCCGCGAGCAGATAGTTCGTCCTCACGGGATTCTGCTTGTTACGGGTCCCACCGGTTCGGGCAAGAGCACGACGCTGTATTCCGCGATGTCGCAGATGGACGGGGAGAAGCTGAACATATCGACGGTTGAGGACCCGGTCGAGTACGAGCTCGGCTTCTGCAACCAGGTTCAGGCGAACGAGAAGATAGGTCTGGACTTTGCGACGGCGTTGCGGAGTCTTCTTCGTCAGGACCCGGACGTGATAATGATAGGTGAGATTCGAGACAACGAGACGGCCCGGATAGCGGTTCAGGCGGCTTTGACGGGTCATTTGGTTCTTTCGACGCTTCATACGAACGACGCGGCGAGCAGCATTACGCGTCTGGTTAACATCGGTATAGACTCATATCTTATAGCGGCGTCGCTGAACGGGGTTCTCGCCCAGCGGCTGGTTCGCAGGATCTGCGAGAAGTGCAAGCAGGGGTACACGCTGCCCGATTCCATGCGCAAGTACCTTGAGAACACCGACGTTGCGCCGGATCAGTTGTTTCACGGGGCCGGCTGCGAGCAGTGCCGCGGCTCGGGCTACGCGGGGCGTGCGGGCATTTATGAGATGCTTCTCGTGGACGACGGATTCCGGGACATGATCAACCGGGATTCTTCGGTGAGCAACATGCGGAAGGTTTTTCAAGGGAGCGGTCGGCGCCGTCTTTTCGACGACGGCATCATGAAGGTCAAGCACGGCCTGACCACGATAGAGGAGGTCCTCAGGGTGACCGAGGC
>CP070678.1:1170232-1176659 GCA_020352515.1 Phycisphaerales bacterium
GACCCCGCCGTGCGGAAAATGCGTATTGCACACGAACGTCGGCCTGCCCGCTATCCATCGTAGCAGCACCCCCGGCATCGTATGCGTCAGGTCCGTGTGACAGTACGCCGTGTACCCCTCGTCGTTGGCTAAGCTCAGCACTAAGCACGGCGGCGTGTCCAGCATCTCGATTACCCGCCTGCCCATGCACCCGGCAAAACCGAAGTTGCTCGCACCGCACTCCCCCATCAAATCCTTGCACACCCGCAGCGCCAGAAACGAGTTCACCACGAACCGCCGGTCGGTCGCAAGCGTGATGCCCGGCTGCGAAAGAAGCTCGTCCGTCTGCCGCTCGGCCTCTCTGACAATGTCCCTGTCCGCGCGGGCCCCGGCCAGCCGCTTTGCAAAATCCGCCTCGCTGATTATCTCGATCCCGTAGCCCCACACCTTCTTCGCGTGCTCCGGCCCCAGCCTCTGCCCCGGCTCGCTGTACGCCGCCAGCCCCCCGATCGCCAGCACCTTCGTCCCCCTGGCGTTCTTCAGCCCGTACAGTGCACGCAGCCGCCAGAGAACCTCCCCGTAGTCATCGACCGCCACGTCGTCAACATCCATGTTCGGCTCCTCGAACACGTCGCCGTTCTTCCGGAGCAGCCGCCAGTGCGTTATCTCGTACCACAGGTAGTGACGCTCCGACCTGTGCCGCAGGAACATGATAACGGGCTTGCCGCACGCCGCAAGCCTGTAAACCTGCGAGCCACCCGCCCCGTAGATCAGAAGCACATCGCAGTCGGCCTTCGCCGCCTGTTCGGCCTTCGCGTCGCTATCCACTAGCGCCAGCGGCAGCACGTCGATGGGAAACTCCGCCCGCTTCGCCAGATCTTTAAGCTCCCTGCCTATTGTCCCGGCCTCCTCTTCCACGTCGCGCATGCTCTGGATTCCGCCATAGCTGCGCCAGCTCGTCTTCTCGCGCCGCGCCTCAATCTGGTACGCAAGAACCGGTTTGACCCGCACCGCCGCCCCGGCCGGAAGCGCCGTCTTCGTAGCCGACTGCCCTTCCAGAGCGCCGGCCCTGCGTGACACTTCCTCGCCCCCGAGGCCGCCCAGCGCAGCGGCGCCTGCAAAGCCGCCTAAAAAACGCCGCCGGCTGATGGCGCTCGCCGATGTCACGACGCCGCTTTCACCTGCACGACCTTTCGCGGAAAATTTTGAACCGTAGCTGTCACTACCGTATTGCATGTCCAGAGTCCTCCTGTCGCTTGCAAAACTGCTCTTGCCAACGCCCGGCAGTACCGCCGGAGCCTCACGTACGACAAGAGTAGCACCTTGCACGCATTGTCACAACTGTAAAGGTGAAAGTCCGGAAACGCCGAAGCGATGATAAAACAAAAGGCCGGCTTTTCAACGCCGGCCGTTGCTGCTTCTGAAATTCCCTAAGTCTCTGCCCGCGCAACGCAGGATATGCGCCTGTGCAAGCATAAGGGCCTACCTTGGTATCTGAACCCCCCATGCGTGGTACTGGGACCAGCGGATATCCTCATTGCCGGGGTCCGCCGGCGGAAAGGCGGTGCCGTTCCGCCCCGCTTCCCACGTATCCGGGTCCATCCACTTCTTATGGGCGGCGTGACCGTCGGCGTAAGAGAACGTCGTACCGTAGCCGTGCCGTATCGGCGGCGGGTCCCACCACTGATCCCGGGCAATGTAGCAGGTCCAGCCGCCCAGCGTGGACCCGGCCGTCCCCCCGTCATCGAGAAACACGAACCGGTAAGCGGGGTTCTTGATTGTCAGCCTTTTCTTCAGCATTATCATGTCCGCGTGTGTGCCCTTCCAGCCCTTGCAGTTCATTCCATCGACAACAGTGTACAGCCGGTACTCCTTCTGAGAGGTTCGCCCGGTCGGGCATCTATAAACCTTTATCGTCTTGGTGTACGTGTAGAGAGACCCGTTCTTTATTGCGTTTATCTTCTCCACGTCCGTCATCCCGGCCGTCCAGTCTCTCTTTACCCAGGCCGGCTCGCCCCAGTGCGAATCGTCGTACGCACGATTCGGGTTGTTGTACATGTTGGTGTACTCTTCCGTGTCCCCGTTGATGAGCCTGTCGTCGTTATCGTCCGCGTAAAGGCTCCACGCAAGCGTCAACTGCCGCAGGTTGGCTAAGCAGACCGCCCGCTTGCCCTGCTCTCTGGCCCGGCTCAGAGCCGGCACTAGGATCGCCATCAAAATCGCAATGATCGCAATCACCACAAGCAGCTCAATCAGCGTAAATGCTCTCGGCCTTCTCGTAATCATTCGAACACCTCTTTCGCCCGCAGGCCCACAATCAGACCCCCCAATAGAGCCAACCACCACCGGACGACCCGGGCCCGGCCACATGTCCGTCAATAATCCTTGAAAGGCCTGATCCAAGGCGGCCAACTGGTGGGCTGGACATTGCCGGCCAATGTCCACGGGCCGTTTACGTTAAACACCTTGTGCCACCTGAGTTTCCAAAGCTCCTTGAGCCCGACCTTTCTCGTCGAGAAGTCGACAAAGGACGAGTTCAGGTGGCCCTGGTGCCGGTTTATGCACGTCCGCGCCATGTTGTTGCCGGTCCAGGCCTCGAACTCGTTGTTGGCGGGCCCCTGTGTGTGCAGGGGCCAAAGGTCGAAACGCAGCGCCTCTATGAACAGCGGTATTTCGTTTGCGCTCCCGACGTTCACACCTTTCCAGCCGTCGGCCACGGCGACCCCGCCTTCATACGTCTGTGCTGTTCGCGGTATCAGCAGGTAGCCGTTCAAGCCGTAGCTGCCCGCGATGCCGGGCCGCATGCTCGTGCGCTGGTAGATGCCCCACGCGTTGAAGATATTGAAGTTCGGAATCAACTGGCCCGTCTCGTCGATTATGGGCTTCTTCGCCGACGGGCAGAACCACAGTTTATTGGCCTTATAGCTCCTGTACTTCGGTTCCAGGTACCTTATCCACCAGTAGGCCGGCGTCCCGGCGTCCGAGTTCCAGAGCTTGCCGTCGTTCTCATCGGTGTACATCGCAACGATGAGGTTCCACTGTTTTAGATTGGCCTGGCACTTTATCATGTGGGCCTGTTCTTTCACCCGCCGCAGGGCCGGCATCAGGATAGCCATCAGGACCGCAATTATTGCAATAACCACCAGTAGCTCGATGAGGGTAAATCCGCATCTTCTTCGCATAACAAGTCTCCTTGTTCGGGGCTGATTCTTCACCATCACCTTTGTAAGATGCACCGAACCACGCTTCTGTTCGGCGAGTTTTCAGGCTGCCCGACTGTATGTAACTTTACTCACCGTGAAATGTTATTATACACAAAGCGCTGCTCTGCAGCAATACTAAAGCCGGCAGTTTCGCCCGTCAAGGCAAATTCGCCGCCTAACTTGCGAAAAAGCCGATTTTTATAGGCTCCGTGCGCCGCCGCGCTCCGGCCCGCAGAAAACGGCCCCGATTCCCCGGCGCCAACGCCCTCAGCCCCTCCTCAGCCGGGCCCGGCACGCGTTGGCAAGCCCCACGTAGCCTTCCGGGCCCAGCCCTTCCGGCCGCAGGCTCGGGTCTATGGAGCACCGCCCGAAAATAGCCTCCCAGCCCCCGATAGCCGCCAGCCTCCCGCCGGCAAGTCTCGTGCACGACGCAAGCATCTTGCGCCGATGGCCCATAAACAGGCTGATGACCTCCCGGAATATCTCCATATCGTCAATCCGGCCCACCTTCTCCTGCTCTCGCTCGAACGCAATCATCGCCGAATCGACCCCCGGCGCGGGCCAGAAAACACCCGGCTTCAGCGTTCGTATCGTCTTGAGCCGCCCCGTAGCCTGCAAAAAGATGCTCAAGGCGCCGTATTCGCGCCCGCCCGGCCCCGCCGTCATACGCTCGGCAACCTGCTTCTGAACCGTCACATACATCCCGTCCGCTATCGTCGGCCCCTCAACCAGGTTCAGCATCAGCGGACAGGCGCTGCCGTACGGCAGGTTCGAGACAAGCAGCACACGCCCACCGCACTGCCGCCGGGCGGCCTCAACCGCTTCCGTAACAACGCCGCTTAGCGCGCTTTTCCTCTCAAGAACATCACCGTTTATTAACCGCAGGTTCTCAGCCCCCAAAAGCCGCGACCCCGCAATCCCCGCCAGGGCCGCATCAAGCTCGACCGCTATCACACGCCCGGCCCTCTCCACCAGCGCCTCGGTCAGCGAGCCCGTGCCGCAGCCGGCCTCCAGAACAACGTCATCGGCCCCGATGCCGGCCGAGTCCACCAGCAGGCGAATAAGATTCAGGTCGATAAGAAAGTGTTGGCCGAGCCGCTTCTTCGGACGGATACCCGCCGAGCAGAGCAACTGCCGGATTTGATGCTTGGTCTGCATCGTCAGCTTCTCGTCGCGTTGACGAGCCGGCACGCCTTCTTCGCCTTGGCCATCTGTATCGCCGTTGTGATCGCCGCCTTCATGCTCGACGCATCCGCCGCGTTCCGCCCCGCAATATCGAACGCCGTCCCGTGAGCCGGAGACGTCCGTATGATGGGGATGCCGATTGTTATGTTCACCGCCTCGCGGAAATACAGCAGCTTGACGGGGATCATCCCCTGGTCGTGGTACATCGCCACCACCGCGTCGAATTCTCCCTGCACGGCACGCAAAAACAGAGTGTCGGCGCTGAACGGACCCTCGCAGTTTATCCCCTGCTCCTGAGCCAGAAGGATTGCCGGCGATATGATCCGTTGCTCCTCGTCCCCGAACTGTCCGTTCTCCCCCGCGTGAGGATTCAGCGCCGCGACCCCGATCTTCGGATTCTCAAGCCCGAAGTATTCCTTCAATGCCGAATTCACCAGGTCTATCGGGTCGAACACGCAGCCTATCTTGAACTTGTGCCTCACCTCGAACAGCGCCTCGTGAATCGTCGCCAGCGCCACCTTGAGCGGCCCGCCCGCAAACATCATCGCCTTGCGCGGCGACTTGCAGCGGTGGGCGAACATCTCGGTATGTCCCGGCCACTCCGCACCGGCCAGATGCCAGCTCGTCTTGCTTATGGGGGCCGTCACAACCGCATCTATAAGCCCGGCGCGGGCCGCGTCGATCGCATCGTGGCAGAACCTCAGCGACGCCTCGCCCGCCGGCTTGCTCGCACCGTTAATCCACGCCGGAACCGAGTATTCGTCGTAATCCGCCACCACCACCTTATACGGATAATCCCTGCTGATTTTTTCGTGCTGGTGACGCCCCCAGAACGGCTCGATCTCGGCCGCGTCCGCCGCGTAGCAGAGCTGCTCGTTCATCCCGAAAACGATGAATTTCGCCGCCCGCCGAATCTGCGGGTCCGCAAGCGCCTTGACAACAACCTCAGGCCCGATGCCGGCCGCGTCGCCCATCGTGACGCCCACGATCATCTGTTCGCTTATCGAATTGTTGCCGTTCGTCTTCATAAATGCCGGTCGCCGGGCATATTCGCCCGCCGCCCTTGCCCGCACTTTAGAAACCAAGCTGCTCCAGCTTCTCGGCCGTCAGGCTCCCGCTCTGCGGCAATATCTTCTCGAGGTATTTCCTTACCGTCTTCACAATAACATCAGTTTCTATGTTGACCGAATCCCCCGGCGCCGCCTGCCCCAGCGTCGTGCGCTCCAGCGTCTCCGGTATAACCGCCACGCCGAAGCTCATCGGGTCTATCGCCGCGACCGTCAGGCTTATTCCGTCAACCGCCACAGAACCCTTCACCACCATCATATCAAGCAGCTTCGGGCTCACATCAAAACGGATATCGGCAAACCGCCCCTGTTTGTTGATGTTCTTGATGGTCGCCGTCCCGTCGATATGCCCCTGCACAAAATGCCCGCCAAGCCGGTCCGAAGCCCGAAGCGCCCTCTCCACGTTGACCTTCGACGAAGCCCGCAGCCTGCCGAGGTTCGATTTTGTCAGCGTCTCAGTGCTAAGATCGAAATCCGCCGCCGCGCCGTCGAGCCGTACTACGGTCAAACAAACCCCATTTATCGCTATGCTGTCACCGGTTTTGGCCTCATCGGCCAGCCCGCCTAAATCCACCGCCAGACGCATCCCCCCGGAGCCGCCGAGCGGCGAAAGGGACGTTACCCTGCAAACACCCTCTATCAGTCCCGTGAACATAATCGATATCCCGTATTCAAAGTCTGCCTTAACTTTGATACTCGCCCCTATGCTACGCCCCGACACGCTCAAAGTCAAATATTTGTTGGCCGCGGCTGATTTGAGCCCCTCGCGACAAATTTGCTTTTCCCCCGCCCCCAAAAGTGGTATTATCAAGCGTCGGCGCCGCACGGGTCATCTGTGCTGCCGCACGGGGTTCTAGGCTTTGTCTGAAAACGCTGCCGTAGGCCCGAGAGCGAGCGGTTCGGCCGCTGGCAAGGACGTCGAAGCAGGCGTATCCACCGAGATACGTCGATGGAGACGGACGCAGCCAGAGGTCGAACAAGCCGCTCGAAGCC
>CP070678.1:1176759-1180475 GCA_020352515.1 Phycisphaerales bacterium
CTCTCCCCTGGCTGCGAGGCGCTTGAGGTAATCGTATATCGGGATATCGACGTAATAGTACGGTGCAAGAGCGGTGATATTCTTCTCCCACGGATGGAACTCGTACACGCGGCAGCCGTCGGGACGGATCATGACCAGCCGCCTGTCCTGCCCGGCGCGAAGATGGTTCTTGCCCAGCCTGGGCACGTTGAACACGGGCTCGTCGGTTCGGTCCAGCCCGGGCAGCAGCCGCGCCTCTTCCTTTCGCTCCTGCATGATGCGGGCGACCGGCGCCATGTAACGCCGTGTTTCCCTCTTGCCTTTCATGTTGAACGTGTAGTACGGGTCCACACCTATCAGGCGGAGGTCCCTTCGCAGCCTGGCCGACTCGAAGCGACGAGAGTTCTCGACCGTAAACACCTGCTGATTATAAACGCTCATGCCCGCCCGGCGAATCCTGTGGACGGCTTCGGTCGCCTGCGGAGTCACTTCATAAGAATGCTCGAAATGGGTGACGACGGCAATTTCCCTGCGACCGGGCTCGTTTGCCTCGGCAAGTATTCTGAGAAGGCTGTCCGTCCAGCGCATGGGCAGAACCACCGGCGTGCGGGTCCCTATTCGTATCCTGTAGACGTGCTCTTTTGCCGCCAAGGCGTCGATAATTTGCGCCAGCGAGTCTTCCCTCATCACGCACGGGTCCCCCCCGGTTATAAGCACTTCTCCCACTCCGGGATGCTCGTCCAGCCATGCCAGCGCCTGTTCGAGCCGATCCTGTGACGCCTCCGCGTCCGGAGCGAGGACCTCGTCTATCTCCCAGTTTCGCTGGCAGTAAACGCAGATTTGGGAGCACGTGTTAAAGGGCTTTAGGATCGCGATGCACGGGTAACGGCGAGTCACCAGGTCCACGGGCGAGGTGTCGTGCTCCCCCATGAAATCGAACGTGGTGTCCCGATCGTGCCGGTGTCTGGCCATCATGTCAACATAGTCGGGCGGAGGAATAACCTGCGCACGGACGGCGTGGTCGTGACCGGCCGCCGGGTCGCGGTCCATCAGGCTCAAATAGTAAGGGGTGATGCCGAACGGTATCCGGCATTCGGCCGCCTTCTCTACCGCCAGTCGCTGCTGCTCGGAAAGCTCTATCAGGGCCGCAAGGGGCGCGGCGTCGCGTATGACATGTGCGAGCTGCCAGTGGTAATCGTTCCAGTCTTCTTCCGTCGCACCGAAGTACTTCAATATCCGCTCGCGATTTTCCCGGCGGCGGCTCACCACGTCACGGTCGAGTCCCGAGGGATACCTGTCGAAGTGCCTGCGGACCTCTTCGGCCATTTCGTCCAGCATCTTTGTCTGGGCATCCGCAGCCTCCCGACCGTCAAGAGTTAAAAAGTCCTGATGTCCTTCTTTTTCGTTACTTAGTTCGAGATATATGTTGGCCTTGCCGGCGACGCCGCGAAAGAGGTTCGCGAACTCCACGAGAAAGCCCACCGACGCCTCTTGTCCCGGCTTGCCAGGCATGCCCCGGGCGAGTCTCCAAAGACAATCGAGCGCCGAGACTTCCGTTCGAAGCTCGTTGATCGGGCCGATAATGCTCCTGAATACCGTGATGCAGTCGCGCACGGTCGCCTTCTCGAGTATGTGCAGGTCGCTGTGGGTTTGGAAGATCGCGCGTTCGGACTTTTCCAGGCAGGCGTACACGGCATCCCTGGCCGCCTCGCGGTCCGGCGCCTCTTGCAGTATCCTGTGAATATCGGGATTTGCCTGCCACAGGCGCTCCAGGGATGTTTTGTAGTCTTCCTCGAGCGCCGTTGCGAAAGTGGCGGCCGAGTCCGTGAGGCCAGCGTCCAGAGTCCGCGTGCCCGGTGTTTTCGGTTCTTGCCGCCCTTTCTCCCGGCGTTCGTTTGCCATATCAAAGCCTCCCAAGACTGCCTGCGCATGTCGCCGCGGGCGAAGCTCCGTTCCGCCCGCCTCATTATCGTATCCTACCTTATGCGTCGGCCGAGCCCCTTAGAGACCGGGCCTGACGGCTGTGCTCTCTTCGCTTGTGGTCGTTTATACGTTTTCCTGCTGCGATTGTCCAGTGTAAACTGTCGGACGAAATCCAGGGTACTTTAGATGTGGGTTTTTGCCGCACGATTCGGCGTTCAACAGGGCTTTCGCATTTCCACGATTTGGCAACTTATCGGACGGAACGGCCTACAAGCCCATGGCGAGGAGCCTGTGGACTACGGCGTCAATGTCACTGCGCGACTGGAGCTTTTCGACTTCGAGCATCTTCAAAAGCCCCGGCAGCAATACGCCGCATGCTCGCTTGAGGCACCCGATTTCGAAGTCGGCCGTGTCGAACGCGCCGCTCTCGTGCCCCTCCAGCGGCGCTTCGGAGATTGCGCCCGTCAAGGCGACCAGATAGCGCATCATGCGTTCCATTTTTGCATAATTGAGCTTGTCCGGCGTGTCGGTGGGCATGTGGTAATGTCGCCAGCGGCCGCACGAGAGGAACAGATAAGGCGAGCCGTTCGTTCGAAACACCCCGTGATCGCTGACGTCGCCTATATAATCGTTCTTGACGGCAACAGGCCGAAGCCGCCGGCCGTGGGCGGTCCGCTCCAGAAGCCCGGGAAGCGCCGGATGGCTCTCTGCGCCCGTGATAAAGAGCAAATCCCGAATCATGGGAAGGGCGACATCCTGCTGGCCCGACTTGGCGAAAATCATGCCGAATCGGCCCACGTACGGGATTGCCTTGACATCCTCGAGCTGGACGAGCACGTCGTGCCCCATGAGATCCATGATCAGGGCCGCATGGATGCCGTTTTCGGCCAGGTGATCCTCGTGGAAGCGAATGCTGCCCATGGCCGAACTCTGAAAATGCGGCTGTTCTTCCGCATCGAAGATCGCAATTATGACGTCCCGTGACAGGCTCTTGCCGGCAAGCACTTCGGCGGCCGCCAGCGCGATTGCAACCGCCGAGGCGTTGTCGTCGGCGCACGGCGCATCGATCACGCTGTCGTAGTGCGCGCCGATCAAGACGGGCTTGGCGGAATTGCCCCCGCATTTCACGACACCCACAAGGTTCGCAAATTGCCGGCCCGCTCGGGTGTAGCCCAGCTGGTAACTGTCTCCGCGAAACGGAGCCAGAGATAGCTCGGCCATCCTGCCAACGATATACTCCCGCGCGCGGTCATGGCCCGGCGAACCGACCATCCGGCCCTTGGGCAGCGACAGCTCGAGCACGTCACGTTTGAGCTTGGTGCGAAACGATCCCATCTTCCTCCCATCCATCAAAGGTGACAACTTCAATTTCAGGCGAGCCTGCGCTGCGCGTGCGCGGCTTCTGCCGGCCGCCCACCGTTCGTACACCGCGCCGGTTGTCAGGACAGAGCGCGTATCTTGGCGATTATCGCATCCGCCATCTCTCGGGTCCCGACGGCCGTCGGGTCGTCGCGGTGTGGTTTCATGTCGTACGTGACGCTCTTGCCCTCGGCAATCACCGCCGCGGCGCCGTTTTCCAGCCTGTCCGCCTCGGCCATCCTGCCTATGTGGCGGAGCATAAGGACCCCGCTGAGTATCAGGGCCGTAGGGTTTACCTTGTTCTGACCCTTGTACTTCGGGGCGCTGCCGTGTGTCGCCTCGAAGATCGCGCCTTTCTGGCCGATGTTGCCGCCGGGCGCGACACCCAACCCACCGACCAATCCGGCGCACAGGTCGCTCAGTATGTCACCGTAGAGGTTCGGCAGGACGATGAC
>CP070678.1:1180575-1198512 GCA_020352515.1 Phycisphaerales bacterium
AGTACGGCGCGAATCAACTGGAGGGATTGCGGGGGGAGGGCGCGGGGTGCTTGTCTGAGGGAGATTTGGAGATTGTCTATCTGCGGATATGGGGCTTTTTGGTTTTGGGGCGAAGGGTTTCAACAAATACGATAATGCCGGCGCCGATCAACAGGACGGCAAGGCCGGGTATTAAAAAGAAGAGTATTACGCCCGGAATCGGAATGGGTCCGTACAGGATTAAGGATCCCGTCAGCCATTTATGCAAGGCCTCAGCGTGCGATACAAAGACGAGAAGAACTGCGCCGCCGGCGAGGATCAATCCGGTCGCTACGGCGATAGGGGCTAAAGCGGCTGAGCGGCCTGTTGTTTTGAGGGAGACGTATAATGATTTTGCTATTAAGTAGGCTGCTGGAAACCACAAGAGGCATAGCGCCAACGCAGGGAGCATCAGAATCTCCGGAAGCCTCACATTGAAGAGCTTGTTGAGTAAGCCGAGTATTAAGGCAGGAGTCAGCAGTGCGATTCCAACCCAAAAGCTCGTGTGAGGGTTTTGGCCGGCCCAGGACTTAAATGCCTTTACGCGGATGTCAATGGCGGATTCTTTGCCTTTTGCTTCCACCATTACAACGGCCATCACCGCGAATATCACAAGCAGCAGGCCGAGAGTGAACCAGACAATGGGACTGCGACCCTTGGAATGTGCGATCGCGGCACATATAGTCCCACATATAAACATGATTGCAAGCCAACACCAGCCTTCAGGAGGGATCAAGACTTAATCCTCGCAATGATTTTGCGGCTAATCTATGTTTTCCGTAGATACGGGCTCAACTATGTCGCTGAGCTTCTTACGTAATCCCGATACGTCTTACTCAAGCACTTCTGCTTCGCACAGCCCCCATAATACCAAAAGTCTCATATCAACTTCAACAATCTTCCAGCGGGCTCGGTGGCCTGTATCGCAGCAAACAGTATGAAAACCCGGGCTTTGCGTCTGTTGCTTGGCAATGTCACGGGCGACTGAGGCATCGGTCGGGGGGCGGTCGGTCCTCATTTGTCCCGGAGGCAGAGTCCGGTGAAGGGAATCTCTATCGTGGGCGGCTCAGTGTCGTCTGTTTGGAGAATCAATCGGCCGTTGAACAGGCCGGGGGCGGCGATTGACAGGGCGGGGGTGTTGGTTTAGTATCGTGGGGATGGAAACGGAAGGCAGGCCGATAAACGTATTGGGGATCGAGACGAGCTGCGACGAGACGGCTGCGGCGGTTGTGGCGGAGGGCAGGGAGGTGAAATCGTCGGTGGTGGCGTCGCAGACGAAGCTGCACGAGAAGTACGGGGGGGTCGTGCCGGAGGTGGCGTCGCGGGCGCATATCGAGAAGATATACCCGGTGGTATCGGAGGCGATGGAGCGGGCGGGGGTTGGCGAGAGGGAGATAGATGCGGTGGCGGTTGCGAACCAGCCGGGGCTGACGATTGCGCTGGTGGTGGGGGTGACGGCGGCGAAGGCGCTTAGCCTGATGTGGGGCAAGCCATTGATTGCGATAAACCACCTGCACGCGCATTTGCAGTCGGCGATGCTGGCGGAGGAGAGGCTGGAGCTGCCGGCGGTGGCGCTGATTGTGTCGGGGGGGCATACGTGTTTGTACGACTGCGAGTCGCCGTTGGAGCTGGAGCTGATGGGCAGGACGATTGACGACGCGGCGGGCGAGGCGTTCGACAAGGTGGCGATGATACTGGGGCTGGCGTATCCGGGCGGGCCGAGCATCGAGATGGCGGCGGCGAAGGGGGACCCGAAGGCGATTGATTTTGCACGGACGATGTTAGGGCGGGATTCGCTGGATTTTTCGTTCAGCGGGCTGAAGACGGCGGTGCTTTATTACTGCCGGGGGCAGGATATGAAGGGGGAGGACCGGGTGGCGTCGATGAGCGAGCAGGAGATAGCGGATGTTGCGGCGTCGTTTCAGGCGGCGGCGATTGATGTTCTGGTGAGGAAGACGGAGCGGGCGGCCGGGAGGATCGGGGCCAGGACGGTGCTGTTAGGCGGCGGGGTGGCGGCGAACAGCGTGCTGCGGGATCGGCTGAGGGAGATGTGCGATTCGGCCGAGCCGGCGCGGAGGCTGCTGGTTGCGCCAAAACAGTATTGCACGGATAACGCGGTTATGGTAGCCTCATTGGGATATTTTAAGTACAAGGCCGGTCTTTTCGCGGATTTGACGCTTGAGCCGAAGGCGAGCGGATAGAAGGCGCGGAAGGCGCGGCCGGGCGGCTGAGAGCCGAGAGAAGAAGAGAGGTGGATTATTCAGGCTGAAGATTTGAAGAAGCTGCTGGAGCAGGTGAGAGAGGGGCGGGTCGACGTTGAGCAGGCGATGGAGCGGCTTCGGCACCTGCCGTTCGAGGAGCTGGAGTTTGCGTGCATCGACCACCACAGGCAGATACGGCGGGGCTTTCCGGAGGTGATTTTCTGCCCGGGCAAGACGAACGAGCAGATAATCGCGATCTTCGAGAGCTTGGCGGGCGAGGGGAACAACGTTCTGGCGACGCGGGCGGAGCCGCATGTTTTCGAGGCGCTGGAGCGGAGCGGCAAGTTTCCGCGGGCGAGGTATGAGAGGCTCGCCAGGGCGATCGTGCTGGAGCAGAAGGAGCTGGCGGCGTCGAAGAGCGTTCTGCCGATAGTGACGGCGGGGACGGCGGATTTGCCGGTGGCGGCGGAGGCGAAGGTGACGGCGGAGATAATGGGGCAGCGGACGGAGCTGGTTTGCGACGTTGGTGTGGCGGGGCTGCACCGGCTTTTGCGGGCGCTGCCGAGGCTTCGGGATGCGAATGTTGTGATTGTGGTGGCGGGGATGGAGGGTGCGCTGGCGAGTGTGGTGGGCGGTCTGGTGAGCTGCCCGGTGATAGCGGTTCCGACGAGCGTTGGTTACGGGGCGAATTTTCAGGGGCTAAGCGCCCTTCTGACGATGCTGAACAGTTGTGCTTCCGGGATAACGGTGGTGAATATCGACAACGGTTTCTCGGCGGCGGTGACGGCGACGCTGATCAACAGGAAGATCGACGGGAACGAGTCCCATGGAAAGGGTTGAACAGATACCGAAGCTGAAGGCGAGGGCGGCGGATGCTCACAAGGGGGATTTCGGTAAGGTGTGCATTGTTGGTGGGAGCGTTGGCATGAGCGGGGCGGCGGCTCTTGCGGGGCGGTCTGCGCTTCGTGCGGGTGCGGGGCTGGTCCGGGTGGCCGTGCCGAGGAGCGTGCTTGCGATAGTGGCGTCGATTGAGCCGTGCTTTACGACAATCGCGCTGGCGGAAGACGGAGAGGGGAGGATATCGGGCAAGGCGGTCGGGGCGATTCTCGAGGCGGCCGGCGAGAACGATGCGGTGGCGTTCGGGCCGGGGGTGGGGGTGAGTGCGAGTCTTCGTTCGGTTTTGCGGTCGCTTCTCGAGCAGGAGGGGCTGCGGCTTTTGATAGACGCCGACGGGCTCAACAACCTTGCGGCGTTGGGGGACTGGACGACGGGGCGCAAAGCGGAGGTGGTTTTGACGCCGCATCCGGGGGAGATGAAGAGACTGTGGGCGGGGCTGCTGAGGGGGCCGCTGCCGGCCGAGCGGGAGGAGCAGGCCGCGAAGTTTGCGAGGCAGAGCGGGGCGGTTATGGCGCTCAAGGGCGCCGGGACGGTTGTGACGGACGGCGAGAGGGTTTATGTCAACAGGACGGGGAATCCGGGGATGGCGACGGCGGGCTCGGGTGACGTTCTGACGGGGGTGGTGACGGCGCTGATGGGGCAGGGCTTGAGCAGCTTCGACGCGGCGGTGCTCGGGGTGCACGCGCACGGGCTGGCGGGCGACATAGCGGCGGAAAGGACGGGGCAGGTCAGCCTGATTGCGACGGATATAATAGAGGGGCTCGGGGAGGCCTTCGAGAGGTGTTGACGACATAGAGCGAGGAGTCTTGGCGGATGGAGTTTTTCGGGATTTGTATTTTGTTGCGGCGTGTTGAGAAGCGGCTATAATTGCGGGAGCTTTGGCAAATGTGCGAAGGAGTCGTGGGCGCCGGCGGACAGGCGGTATCGCCGAGGGACGCAGTGGTGTTTGGCAAGGCCGCAGAATACAGAGTTTAGCTAAGGAACGCGTAAGGGGACGGCTTAAACACGAAAGGATTTGTTATGGAGTTAGGCTTTCTCGACATCGGGGTTTTTGTAGCGTTCATTGTGGCAGTAATTGCCACGGGCGTGCTTAAGAGCCGGCACGAGAAGACGAGCGAGGATTACTTTCTTGCGGGCCGAGGGCTTAGCTGGTGGCTGATTGGATTTTCGCTAATCGCGGCGAATATCTCGACGGAGCAGTTCATCGGGATGAGCGGCAGTGCGGCCAAGTGGCTGGGGCTGGCGATTGCCAGCTACGAGTGGATGGCGGCGATTACGCTGGTGGTTGTAGGCTTCTTCTTCCTGCCGAGGTTTCTAAAGGCGGGGATATATACGATTCCGGAGTTTCTGGAATACAGGTACAATGAGACGGCGCGTTCACTGATGGCGCTTTTCATGGTGCTGATATACGTGTTTGTGACGTATGCGGCGGTAGTGTATTCGGGTGCTATCGTGGTGAAGACGCTTTTCGGGGGGCAGTCGGTCTTCGGGATTGAGGTGACGATAACGAGTGCGTGCTGGGCGATAGGTCTGGTGGCTGCGATTTACGTGATTTGCGGAGGTTTGAAGGCTTGCGCCTGGGCGGACCTTCTGCAGGGCTCGGCACTGATCGTGGGCGGCGCGATAGTCCTGGTTCTGGCGATGAAGGCCCTCGGGGCGGCAACGGCGGAGACGGTTCCGGAACTAGCGAATGTTGAGGCGGGGGCCGGGGCCTTAGCAAAGTTCAAGGCGCTCAACGCGCACAAGCTGCATATGTTCCTACCTCGAAATGATCCGGAGATTCCATGGACGGCCCTGGTGATAGGGCTGTGGATTCCGAACTTCTACTACTGGGGTTTGAACCAGTACATAACGCAGCGGACGCTGGGTTCGAAGTCGCTTGCGGAGGGACAGAAGGGTATAGTATTCGCGGCAGGGCTCAAGCTCATCATTCCGTTTATAATTGTGTTTCCGGGGATTATCGCATTTAACCTCTACAGCTCGGATATGAAGAAAGAGGCGATCGACAACAACGCGAAGGCGATGGCCCAGTTCGAGCAAGTCCGGGCGAATCCGTCGGGGGCGAAGGTTGCATTCAAGTTCGACAGGCAGTTCCACAAGATGTACAAGGAGACGGCCGAGGCGATGGTGGCGTTCAACGCAGCCGTGGCGTCGACGGAGCCGCCGGAGGCAAAGACGCTTTTCGAGACGAACGAGGAGCTTCTGGAGGTAATCGCGGCGAACAACAAGAAGCTTGCGAAGGACGAGCGGGTGAAGATTCAGGACACTCTGTTGGGTTACAAATTCGACTCGGCGTTTGCCCTGCTGATCAAAAACCTGGTTCCGGTCGGTCTGCGCGGCTTCATGCTGGCGGCAATTATGGGTGCGGTGATGAGCTCTCTGGCTTCGATGCTCAATTCGGCATCGACTATATTCACGATGGATCTTTACCGCAAGTATGTTAACAAGGCGGCCTCTCAGAAGAGCCTGGTTGCGGTCGGGCGGCTGTGTGTTGGCCTGTTCGCGGTGATCGGGTGCTTTATCGCGCCGCTTCTTGATAATCCGAAGTTCGGGGGGATATTCAAGTATATTCAGGAATTCCAGGGCTATATTTCTCCAGGTATTCTGGCTGTGTTTGTATTCGGGTTTGTGGTGAGGAAGGCGCCGCCCATAACGGGCGTGGTTGGATTGCTCCTGAACCCGATTGTGTATTTCATTCTGGCGAAGGTTTTGCCGAAGATGGCGTTTCTGGATCGAATGGCGCTGGCGTTCTTCTGCGTTCTGGGCGTGATGACGGTTATAACGCTGATCAGACCACTGAAGGAGGGGGTAAAGTTCCCGGTCAAGACGGACATTGATCTGGAACCGTCGAAAGGCGCAAAGGTATTCGGATTGGCGGTGGTTGCGGTTACAGTGATGTTATACATTGTCTTCCGGTAATCGTGCCGGATTAGCCGATGGATTTGGAGACGGCCCCTTCGAGCGAATCGACGGGGCCGTTCTTTTTCGTCTTATCGGGGCGAGCGTGTGAAGAATGGGGCTTGATGTTCGGAGGCGGGTGGGGTATATTGCGAGGAGCGTTTTGCAGGACCAACTTTCCAGAGAATTCTGACACGAAAGCATGCGGATATGGAGTGCAAAGCGAAATGTAGCGAGACTTCCGAGCAAGGGGGGCGGCAATTGAGAGAGTATGCCTTCCAATAAGAGACACAAAGCACCGATGAACTCTGAGGAATATCTTGGCTATCTGTCCAAGAAATTCCGGGTGGATACGATTATGGAGGGTACGAGAGACTCTCTGGATGCTCAGATGAAGCGGGAAGGCAAACCGTTTGTGAGTTTCGCCGGGACTCACAGATCAGGTGAAGAGGTGGTCACGGAAGCCTGGAACCGGCAGCGCCTTATTCTTGACAGAATTCAATCGCTTCAGGCGGGAAGTGATATAGAGCTCCGTGAGAGGCCCATTCTGGGTTATCTTCCCACACTCGATTTGAATGCCGTTTCGACCCTGGCGCCAAACGGCGACCCCATTATCCTGCTGGACGTTCAGCTCAGGTCAGTCCTTCACACGTTCGCTTCATTCCTGTTCTACCTTGGAAATGAAGCGAAGACACGAGGGGGGCTATCAGAGGTCTCGGAAGAGGTAATATTTGTTACTCTCAAGGCGATAGGGGCAGGCATTCGACTCTTCCTCCGGGATAAAGAAGCTCATTCAGATTTTATGGACGCCTGGAAATGGATGGTTTACAAGGTGCCGCCGGAGATACCTGAGACGGGAGACTTGTTGTGTGACGTATTGATCATGTACATATTGTCGCACGAATACGCACATCATGCCCTGGGGCACGTCAGTCGCTCGACAATTAAACGCTACGAATTATCCAAGGGTCAGACGCCCATTGAACTGGCGATAGCTTCACAATTGCAGCAAAGGGACGCCGACGAATTGGCGCTGAAGATATTTCTGAAATGTCAGGGGCAGGACTCAGAGCTGCTTGCGTTTCGACATGTTGAAGAGTTCTTATTTGCTCCGCTGCTGTTCTTCGACATCATCAGTACGGTGGAAGCGACAAGCCACTTCAGGAAGCGTCCCATCCGCGTGCACCCGCCGGCGTTGGAAAGGCAGCGGTTGCTCTCAGATAAAGTGATGACAAGGCTGGACCAAAGGCGCAGAGGCAACTAGGAGTTTTGCTCGGGGTTTCTCGAAGTAACGAGGCAGAGGATACTGTCCTTGGGGCTTTAGGGACAGGGCTGCGGCAGGGCTGTTGATTTGGCGGTGTTGTGCTTGCTTTGTGAGTGGTATTAGGCTATGCTGATATTTCGCTGACGTTCGTTATGAGCACATAAGAAGCGTCGTCACAAGTATCGAGGTTAAAGATGCAGTTGACAAGAGAAGACCGAATAGCGATCGACAATATTCGCCGACACGCAGAAGCGCAGAAGATTGATATAAGGGGCGGAAAGATATGCCGCACGTCGTCGCGGTTCTGTCTGGGTGTTGAACACGGAGACTATAACGGGACGGAGCTGCTGGGAGTCGCCACGGACCGATTCATCTGGATGGCCTACAAACCGAACGGGACCAGAAGGATGAGACTGTTTAGCATCAATTTTTCGAATGACGGCGTAATAGAATACGATATTGGTGACATTCCAGAGGCACGGTCGCCTGAGATAGCCCACACATGGGGACGTTTTGCCTATGGCACAGATTACGCTCTGGGTCGTGAGGGGCTTTGCCAAGAAGAGGCCATCAACGGCGTTCTGTACAGCAATATTCCGGGCGGAGGGATGAGCAGGTCTGCATCGCTATGCGAAAACATTATCCTTTCAAGGCTTGATGCGAATGCGGTCAAGATGGACGACAAGTTCAAGATCGTCGATTTGGCGCAGGCGGTGGAGAACGATTATATCGGCTCTCCGTGCGGGCAGTTGGACCAGATTATGATACTCTTTGGGAAAGAGGGGATGGGGACATATTACAACCCTGCCAAGCGGTCGGTGGATTACGTTCCTATGGGGGCGGGTGCGACGGACTTTCGGATAGTGGTGATGGATACGGGTACGGAGCGGCCGGGGCTCGAGAAATCGACGTACAAGATCCGGCGGAGCGAGTGCGAGCGATTAGCAGCGATGCTCGGTGAGAGTGGCTACGACGTGGAGTGCCTTGCGGATGTCAAAGACGAGGCGACATATAACAGAGCGATGAAGGAGTTCGGGGGCAAGCAGCCGGCCCTGTGCGAGCGGCTCAATTATATTTTTCATGCGCAGAAGCGTTTTTACGAGATGTTAGAGGCGTGGAAGGCCGGTGACATCGAGACGGTGGGGCGGATATTCAGGGCGGACGGCATCGGGCTTCGGGACAACTACAAGATTTCGGGGCCGGAGCTGGAGACGATGTGCGACACTGTCCGGACGGTTCCGGGGGTTCTTGGCGAGCGGATGCTGGGCGGTGGCGACAAGGGGGCCTCGGGGGCTCTGGTTAAGGCGGATAGCGTTGAGGCGGTGAAAGCGGCGGTGGATGCGGCGTATCCGCGGAGCCGGCCGGATTTTGCGCATAAATACGCGGTTCACGTGTGCAAGGTGGTGGACGGCGTGCGGGTTTACGAGGGGCTTTTGTGACGGGTGAATATGGCGGATAACGGGACATCGTCAGGCAAGGGGCAGTTCGATGCGGCGGTGCGTGAGAACCGGCTAATCGGCGAGCGGTTCTATAAGCTGAAGCTGGAGTTTTTCGGCGAGGGCGCTGAGGCTTTTGAAGGCTTTCGGCCGGGTCAGTTTGCGCAGGTGGATATATCCGGCACCGCCCTGCCGCCGGCGGACAGCATACCTGATGAGCTTCGGGATTCTGCAGGGCGGGACGTGCTGCTGCGGCGGCCGTTCAGCTTTACCGATGTCACGAGTGACAGGGGCAGGACGTGGGCGGAGCTTCTGTATTGCGTGGTTGGGCCGTCCACACTGCGGATGACGACGTTGCAGGCGGGGGACTCGCTGAGCGTGATCGGGCCGCTGGGCAACGGTTTTTGGGTTCCGGAGGGCAAAAAGACGGCGCTGCTTGTGGCCGGGGGGATGGGCTCGCCGCCAGTGCAGTGCCTGGCCAAGATGCTGGCGAAAGACTATCCGGAGATTACGCCGACGGCGTTTGCCGGGGCCAAGAGGGCCGGCGACCTGCCGTTCGAGGGGCGCATGGACGAGGTCTCACGGGAGATAGGGTTTGTTCTGAAGGAGTTCGGCAGGCACGGGATCGAGTCGATAGTCGCGACCGACGACGGTTCGGCGGGGTTCAAGGGGCTGGTGACGGATTGTATGGTGCAGTGGCTGACGGGCAACTCTGCCCCGCGCAAGGAGATGATTATCTATGCGTGCGGGCCGGAGGCGATGCTGGCGAAGGCTGCGGCGATTGCGAGGGAAAGGGGCATCGACTGCCAGGTTAGCATGGAGCGGCGGATGGCCTGCGGGACAGGGATTTGCCAGAGCTGCGCGGTTGAGTGCCGGGTCGAGGGCTCGAGCGAGACGGTCTATAAGCTATGCTGCAAGGATGGGCCGGTCTTCGACGCCAGGGAAGTAGTTTTTTCAGACAGGGAATGATATTAGGGCGAAGCCTGTGTTGAGATGGAAGCGGCCCACAGGGGGCGCGTAGATTACAAAGAGCACAAATGGCTGGACGGGTTGACATTTCGGTGGAATTCGGGGGTGTGCGGCTTGGCAATCCGGTTGTGACGGCGTCGGGGACGTGCGGGTATGCGGATGAATTAGGGGAGTTTATGGATTTGCGGCGTTTAGGCGGGTTCGTGACCAAGAGCATAACGGCTCGGCCTCGCAAGGGAAATCCGACGCCGCGTATAGTGGAGACCGATTCGGGTATGCTCAACGCAATCGGCTTAGCTAATATCGGGCTGGAGAGATTTGTCGAGGAGAAGGTTCCGGTGCTTGCGGGCCTGGGGATACCGGTGTTTGTTAACGTGGCGGGTGAGACGATTGAGCAGTACGCAGCGGTGGTGGAGCGACTTGCGGGCGAGGGGGCGATAGCGGGATTCGAGCTGAATATAAGCTGTCCGAACGTCAAGAAGGGCGGGATAACGTTCGGGACAGAGGCGGGATTAGTGAAGGAGATAACCGCGGCGGTCAAGGCGGCGTGCGGTGGGAAGATGCTGATGGTTAAGCTGACGCCGAACGTAACAGATATCAGCGTGACGGCGCGGGCGGCGATTGAGGCCGGGGCCGATGCGCTTAGCCTGGTCAATACGTTTACCGCGATGGTGATAGACATCGAGCAACGAAAACCGGTGCTTGCCAACCGGACGGGCGGGCTGTCGGGGCCGGCGATAAGGCCGATCGCGGTTTATCTCGTGAGCAAGGTATATAGGGAGGTGGCGAAGGATGCCGGCGTGCCGATTATGGGCATGGGGGGAATTATGACGGCGTCGGATGCGATTGAGTTTATGATTGCGGGCGCGTCGGCGGTCGGGATCGGGACGGCGAGCTTCGTCAGGCCGGATTGCGCGGTGCGCGTGGTCGAGGGTATTGAGAGCTACTGCGAGCGCCACGGAATCGGCAATATCAAGGATCTGATCGGTTCGCTCGAAGCGGGCTGACCATGTGGAGCAATGGAACCGAGGGGTGCTTTCGGTGGAAGGCCGCCGGTCAGTTGACGGGAGCCGGATGTTCTGCTTCGCTCAGCGTGAAATGACGTCATTATTGGGGATGAGGGGCGTGAGGATGGACAACAGGAGTGTTTCTTTGGTTTTGGTGATGGGGGCGGTTTTGTGGGCGTATCCGGCGGGCGCAGGGGTTCTCGAAGCAGACTCGTTCGGGCATTACGTCGAGAGTTTCAACGCGGGTGACGAGGAGCTTTACGTACAGCACATCCCGAACGAGAAGGCGTGGGATTTTTTGAGGGGGAATATTCCGCTGTTAGAGTGTCCGGACGCGGACTTCGAGCGGACGTACTATTTTCGCTGGTGGACTTTTCGCAAGCACATAAAGAGCACGCCGGACGGGTTTGTTATAACGGAGTTTCTGCCGAAGGTGGGGTGGTCCGGCAAGCACAACACGATCAACTGCCCCGCGGGGCATCACTTTTACGAGGGGCGGTGGCTTCATGACCAGCGATACCTGGACGACTACGCGGTGTTCTGGTTTCGCAAAGGGGGGAGCGTTCGTTCGTACAGTTTCTGGGCGGCCGATGCGATGTACGCGCGGTACCTGGTGAACCAAAACAAGGAGTTTCTGCTGGGGCTGCTGGGTGACCTGGTTGAGAACTACAGGGCGTGGGAGAAGGGCTGGAAGCGTGGGCGGTTTGATGTGGGGCGCCATGAGAATGGGCTTTTTCTGCAGATAGACGACCGGGACGGGATGGAGGTTTCCATCGGTGGCAGCGGGTACAGGCCGACGATAAACAGTTATATGTATGGCGATGCGGTCGCGATTTCCAGGATTGCTGAGCTGGCCGGGAGGAAGGAGCTGGCGGCCGAATATCGGGGGAAGGCCGCAGAGATAAAGAGACTGGTTCAGACAAGGCTCTGGGATGGGGAAGCGAAGTTTTTCAAGACGTTGCCGGCGGGCAGGGACAGAGTCCTTGTTGATGTGCGGGAGGAGCTGGGCTATACGCCGTGGTATTTTAATCTGCCGGACGCGGGATACGAGGAGGCCTGGCGGCAATTGACGGATGCGAAAGGCTTCTATGCGCCGTTCGGGCCGACGACGGCCGAGCAGCGTCACCCGCGTTTTGCGGTTTCCTACAGCGGGCACGAGTGCCAGTGGAACGGGCCGAGCTGGCCTTTTGCGACGACGCAGACGCTGGTCGGCCTGGCAAACGTGCTGAATAATTACAGGCAGGAGGTCGTCGGCAAGAGCGACTATTTCGAGACGCTGAGGATTTACACGAAGAGTCACCGTCTCAAGCGAGAGGACGGGCGGGTTGTGCCGTGGATTGATGAGAACCTCAATCCTTTTACGGGGGACTGGGTTTCGCGGACGCGACTGAAGAGCTGGAAGGACGGCTCCTGGGATGCGGGCAAGGGCGGCAAGGAGCGGGGCAAGGATTACAATCACTCGGCGTACTGCGATTTGATCATTTCGGGGCTGGTGGGGCTGCGGCCCAGAGCGGATGAGGTTGTCGAGGTCAATCCGCTGGTACCGGAGGGCATGTGGGACTGGTTCTGCCTGGACAGAGTGCTCTACCACGAGCGGATTGTCACGATTTTGTGGGACAAGACGGGCGAGAAATACGGTAGAGGCAAGGGATTGCGCGTCTTTGCGGATGGCAAGGAGATTGCGCGTCGGCAGACGTTGGGGCGGGTGACAGTCAGGCTGGGCGGCACCGAGACGGCGGCGGGCTGGGAGAAGTATGAGGGCAATCCGGTTCTTGGGGGCCAATTGGGGACGTGTTTCGACGTATCTGTGCTGAAGGAGAAGGATTCGTACCGGATGTATTTTTCGTGGCGGCCGAAGGAGTCGGTCGCGCTGGTCGAGAGCAGAGACGGGGCAGACTGGGGTAAGCCGACGATTGTGTTAGGGCCAAACGCAAAGAGCGGCTGGGAGGAGCGAATCAACCGGCCGGTTGTTCTCAGACTGGGCGACGGCTATCACATGTGGTACACGGGGCAGACCCGGGAGCGGTCGTGGATCGGGTACGCGAAAAGCGGGGACGGGGTGAGATGGGAGCGGGCGAGCGACAGGCCGGTCCTCTCCGCGGACGAGGCATGGGAGAAGGTTGCGGTGATGTGCCCGCACGTGATTTACGACGAGGAGCAGCGACTTTATAGAATGTGGTACTCCGGCGGCGAGCAGTACGAGCCGGATGCGATCGGGTATGCGGAAAGTCCGGACGGCCTGCACTGGGGCAAACGGAAGGACAATCCCGTGTTTTTAGCGGATGCTGAGAGCGAATGGGAGCAGCACAAGGTGACGGCGTGCCAGGTAATTCGCGACGGCGACTGGTACGTGATGTTCTACATCGGCTTTCGAGACGTGGACCACGCGCAGATCGGCGTGGCGCGTTCACGGGACGGGGTGACGGGCTGGCAGCGGCATCCGGCGAACCCGATCATCTCGGGGGGCAAGGGGACATGGGACGGTGATGCATGCTATAAGCCGTTTGCTGTGTATGAGGAGGACAAGGACCGATGGCTGTTGTGGTACAACGGCAGGCTGAAGAATATCGAGCAGATAGGCGTGGCGGTTCACAAGGGCAGAGATTTGGGCTTCTGATAAACATGGAGAGAACTATGAAGACAAGAGTGTTGATGGGCGTGGTGACTGCAGGAGCGCTTGTGTTGGCTGGCGGTGTGGCCTGGGGGGCGGAATTGAAGCTCGATGAGCGGGCGGCCGGGGCGGGCGAGTGGGGCTACCGCCCTGCGGCCGGGTCGATTAGTGCGGTTAATCCGCCGAGTTTTAGCTGGCGGCCGCAGAAGGAGCTGAGCTGGGAGATCGAGTGTTCGCGGGAGGGAGAATCGTCCAGGGTAACGGACGTGGCGAAGGACATCGAGTTCAACGTGTACTGTCCGCCACGGGCGTTCGCGGCGGGGACGTATACGTGGCGGTACCGCGGCAAAGACAAGGATGGGCGATACACAAGCTGGAGCCGGGCGAGGGCTTTCAGCATTGCGGCCGATTCGACCGAGATGCCGATGCCGGCCAGAGAGGAGTTGCTCGGGCGGATACCGAAGAGCCACCCGCGGCTATTCATGCGGCCGGAGAACGTCGGAAGGCTGCGGGAGCTGGCGAAGGGGCCGATGAAGGATGAGTATGACAGGCTTGTACGCGAGTGCGAGCGGCTATTGTCACGGCCGCCGGAGACCAAGGAGCCTGCGAAGTATCCGAAGGGTATCGTTCGGGGCAGCGAGGCGTGGCGAAAGATCTGGTGGGGCAACCGGACGTATACGATCCGTGCGCTCAACGGCGCGGCGACGCTTGCGTTCACAAGGCTGCTCGGCGGCAAGGAGCAATACGGGCGCGAGGCGAAACGCATTCTGCTCGAGTGCGCCCGCTGGGACCCCAAGGGCAGCACGGGGTATCGATACAACGACGAGGCGGGCATGCCGTATGCGTATTACTTCTCGCGGACGTACACGTTCGTGAACGACGTGCTCACCGAGAAGGAGAAGAGTATCTGCCGGGATACGATGAAGGTTCGGGGCGAGGAGATGTATAACCATTTGTGCCCGCGTCACCTGTGGCAGCCTTATTCGAGCCACTCGAACCGGGCATGGCATTTTCTGGGCGAGGTTGGGATTGCGTTTTTGGGAGAGATCGAGGGGGCGGACGACTGGGTGTGGTTTGCGGCGAACGTGTTCTTCAACACGTATCCGGTATGGAGTGACGACGACGGCGGCTGGCACGAGGGCGTGAGCTACTGGTCGAGCTACATAGGGCGTTTCACGTGGTGGGCGGACGTGATGCGGGAGGCGATGGGGATCAACGCGTACGACAAGCCCTACTTTTCGAAGGTGGGGTACTATGCGATGTACCTGATGCCACCGGGGAAGGTGAGCGGCGTTTTCGGCGACGGGGCGAACCGCAGGAGGGCTTCTGATCTTGTGCCGCTGATGAGCCAGCTTGCGGCGCAGGCGGGCAACGGGCACTGGCAGTGGTATGTGGAGCAGATGGGCGGTCCGAAGGGTACAGGCGGGTATGTCGGATTCATTCGGGGCGCGCTGGCAAAGGTCGCGGCAAGAGCGCCGGACGATCTGCCGGGGTCACGGCTTTTTGCGGGGATCGGGCAGGCCTACCTCAACACGACACTGAGAGACGCGGGCGAAGATGTGCAGGTCGCTTTCAAGTCGAGTCCGATGGGCACGCAGTCGCACGGCAACGAGGCTCACAATTCGTTCGGCCTGTGGGCCTACGGGCAGAGGCTTCTCATCCGGACCGGCAGCTATTACAACTACGGGGGGCCGCACCATCGCGACTGGATGTGGAGCACGCGGTCTGTTAATAACATAACGGTCAACGGGGGCGGGCAGGGCAAGCGCAGCGCGAGGGCTAAAGGGGAGATAGTGGGGTTCAAGACGACGGAGGCTGTTGATATTGTCGTCGGCGAGGCGGGTAGTGCTTATGAGCCGGCGATCGAGCGTTTCACGCGGGCGATCATCTTTGTTAAGCCGGAGCTGGTCGTTGTGTACGACCGGCTGGAGACAAAGGGGCCTTCAACATTCGAGTACCGGCTGCACGCGGTCAACAGAATCGAGGTGAAGGACCAGCACAACATCAGAGTTCGCAACGATGATGTGGTTTGCGATGTCGATTTTCTTGCGCCGGCGCGGTTGAGCTTTACGCAAACGAATGAGTACGACCCAAATCCCATCGAGCGGATCAAATTGCGCGAGTGGCACCTGACCGCCGGGACAGGCGAGAAGAGCAGGCGGGTGGAATTCGTGACCCTGTACCGGCCGCACAGGGTCAGCGAGGCCTTACCGGCGGATGCAAGCCTTGAAAGCGTCAAGGGGGGGTATATTCTTGTGGTAAAGCTGAGCGGGGGCCGGTTCACCGCCCTGCTGCCGACGGACGACAATGCGGTGCTAAAAGGCCGGGGATTGGAGAGCAAGGGGGCAATCAAATGCCGCGTCGAGCCGACACGGGGGCGCGCGACGGTTGTGGGGCTTTAGCAATAGCCGGCGGCGCATGCGCTCCGGCGTCGATTCGCATGGCTGTCGGGAGATGCTTAGGTGACAGCGCGCTAAGGGGGAGCGGTTTGGCGCGAAAAGGTTGGGGTTCCGGATGTCGGCAGAGAGTATGTTTGCGGGGGGTTTCTTGACGTTGGGGGGGGATTCGGGTATGTTCACTCTCGGTTTGACAGGGTGTTGTCACGAAAGGAGCATGCATAGACACGGATTTTGATGTGATTGAACGGGCGCCAAGAGGAGGCCGGGCACTGCCGGTGTGGTCGGCGGGCTAAGCCTATTTTTAGAAGGAGCAAGAGATGGCGAAAGATATGGAGCAGTTGTACGGCGAGAGGCTCAAGCGTTACGTTACGGCGATGCGGAACGAGAAGCCGGATATGGTTCCGATTCGGCCGTTCGTAGCGGAATTTACGGCCAAGTACGCCGGGTACACGTGCCAGGAGGTGACGCACGATTACGAGAAGGCGTTTGCGGCGGCCAGGAAATGCGCGGCGGATTTCGATTGGGACGCTGTGGTCAGCAACATGGTGTATGTCTGGACGGGCCTGACGGAGGCAATCGGGACGAAGTACTACGCCGTTCCGGGAATCCATATACCGCCGAATATCGGGTTTCAGTACCTCGAGCCCGCGGAGGAAGAGGCGTTTATGAAGGCGGACGAGTACGATGCGCTGACTGAGGACCCGACGGGGTTTTTGTACAACGTGTGGCTTCCCCGGGTTTCGTCCGACGTGCGGGCCATGGGGCAAGAGACGTCGTTTCGCAACAACCTTTCGTTCCTGAAGGGCGGGATGGCGATGCTGAGCTATTTCAGCGCCTTCGGGGTTCAAAACGAGCGGCTGCGCAAGGAGTCGGGGACTGTCTCGGCAATTGCGGGGATACTGAAGGCGCCGTTCGATATAATCGCGGACAAACTGCGTGGATACCTCGGTCTGGTAACGGACGTTCTGGAGCGTCCGAAGAAGGTGCTGGCGGCGTGCGAGGCGCTGATGCCACATCTGCTGCACGTTGCGCTTTCGGGGGCCGATCCGGACAAGAACGTGCCAATTGGCTTCTGGATGCACCGCGGATGTGTGCCGTTCGTTTCGATGGAGCATTTCGAGAAGTTTTTCTGGCCGACGCTCAAGCCGATCATAGAAGAGTTGTGGAAACGCGGACACCAGGTGTTGTTTTACGCTGAAGGCAACTGGAACGCGCACCTTAACGCATTTGGGGGGCTGCCGGACGGGGCGATTGTCTATCATGTGGACCAGGCGGATATTTTCGAGGCGCACAAGGCGATTGGGCAGAAGTTCTGCCTGAGCGGCGGGATACCGAACGTTCTGCTTAGCTACGGGACGGCGGACGAGGTTCGGGCCGAGTGCAAGAGGGTTATCGACGGGGTAGCCGGAGACGGGGGCTATATTATGGACGCAAGCGCAATCGTCCAGGATGATGCGAAGGTCGAGAACATCAGGGCGATGACGGAGTTTACTCGAGAGTACGGCGTTTATTGAAAGGCGACGAGGTCAAAGAACGAGTGATGTTACGGAGTAATAGAGATGGTTGAGATGAGAGAAACAAAGAGGAAGCCGGGTGTCTGCATTCCGTGGGAGGAGAAGCTCGAGGAGCTGCCGGAGATAACCGGCGACAAGGAGCTTGTCAAGAAGGTCTGGGAAGACGTGGACGCGCTGGGGTACGTTTATATCTGGCAGTGCCTGCTGTCGTTCTGAGACGACGGGCAGCGGCATCCGTTCGCGGCGCGAATCGCGGGTGGAGGGGGGGTGTGAATTACAGAGGACAGGAGGCCAAGGCATGATCAATAGGCGGCGTTTTACAAGACGCATTTTTTTGAGGAGGACAGCCGGCGTCGTCGGGGCAGCCGCGGCCGCAACGGCCGTGGGATTCCCGTACGTGGTCCGGGCGTCGGCCCTTGGCTTGGTGCAGAGCGTAAGGGCGAGCAACCGGATCACCATCGGCTTTATCGGGACCGGCAGCCACGGGCGAGGTGTGAATCTCAGGAACTTCCTGGGGAACGCCGACGCGCAGGCGGTTGCGGTTTGCGATGTTGACCGGAACAACATGAACATCGCCCGGGAGATGGTGAACAACAAGTACGGCAACAAAGACTGCGCGACATACAGGGACTTCAGGGATGTGCTGGCGCGTGACGATATCGACGCGGTGATGATCTCGACGCCGGACCACTGGCACGTTCCGATCTCGATAATGGCGGCCAG
>CP070678.1:1198612-1202010 GCA_020352515.1 Phycisphaerales bacterium
ATCCGTCCTGGTCAATCGAGCAGTACCGAATCGTCAGGTCGGCCTCGGCAATGTTGATCTGCACGTTCTCCGGCCCTGTGTTGTCCCAGAGTATGCAGCTATCAAGCAACAGGCCCGCCTCGTACGCTGCGAGGGCTCCGCCGCCGTAATCGCCGCTGCCGATGCTGTTTTCGGCGAATGTGCAGTTATATGCCTGGATGAAGCCGTGATACGCAGACAAGGCGCTCGCTGCGAAACCGGCGTGATTGCCGGCAAACAGACAATTGATGATTATCGGCTCGGCCCCGTCGTCCGTATCGATTGCTCCGCCGGCCTCGTGGCCGATATTGCAAATGAACAGGCAGTCCGTAATCAGTGGGGCTGATCCGTCTTCAATGAGCATGGCTCCGCCGATATCGGCGCGGTTGGCCACGAAGCTACAGTTGGAAATCGCGGGAGAGCAGCCGTTAAAGAAGTCCATTCCTCCGCCTCCGCCGGCGTCTCCATTTGTGATTGTGAAGCCGTCGATGAGGGCATCGGCCATTACATCCATGCAGCCGCCGTCGCTATCGCCGTCGATGACGGTCGGATTTGCGGCGGGGTCCCGCTGCGACTTGTCCGTCTCGGCGCCGGCAAATCCGCCCAGCAGAAGAACATCGTATCCGATCCAGAGAGTCTCCTCGCCGAGGTGGTATGTTCCGCCCTTGACCCATATCTCATGGTCGTCGTCGGCCTCTTCAAGCGCCTCGCCGATGGTGCGGAACGCCTGGTCCCAGCTTCTTCCGTCGCCGCTTTCGCCGGCGCCGGCGTCCACATACCACGGACCGGGATATCGCCAAATCCATTCGAGAGCCCCCATATCGAATCCGTCATCGTAGGGTCTGGGTGTTCCGTCGAGGTCGTGGTCGGGTGCGCCCGTGGCGGTGGCGCTGTCGATACAGGGTGAGTCTTCGTGCAGCCGGTAATCCCGGTCCCAGATGTCCGGGGCATTTGCGTCCATGAACATCGGGTCCTGGTGAATGACGCCGGCACCAGCGATGGCTGTGTCTTCTATGTCCGAATAGGTGACCACGGGCGAGTTATAGCTATAGACCTGATGCGATTGAATATTGCCCGTCGTGTCGCGGTTGCCCCAGACGATCGAGTTGGTCACCGTCGCGGTGCCATGGCAGTAGATTCCGGCTCCGTAGTACGACTCCTTGTGGGTCTTGTTGCCTGCAACCGTACAATTGGTCGCCGTCAGGTTACTGTAGACGAAAACGCCCGCGCCCCTTGCATCAGCCGAGGCCGGATTTACCACGGCGTTCTCGTTGTCGCAGATCAGACAATTGACAAGACTCGCCTGGTGGCCGCTGTAGATTGCTCCGCCGTATCCGTTCGTGCGGTTGCCTCGCAGCTCACAATCGACCAGCGTCATCGGCCCCGACTGATTGTAGAGACCGCCGCCGCTGGAGTTTGTCTTGGTGCACGAATTGCCAAGAACCCTCGTCCGAACCAGCCGGTTGTCGGAGCCGCCCACAATTAACACGCCTCCGCCATTGTAGAGCGCTTCGTTGTCTTCGATCCAGCAGTCGCGGATCGTGTTGGAAGAGCCTGAGATGCCGATCCCGCCGCCGTACTGGGCCCGGTTCTTGCCGATCCAGCAATCGGCGATTGTGACGTTGTCGCCGACGATGTCAATTCCCCCGCCCCGGCACGGATATACGGCATGATTGTATCCGTTCTCGATGTCAAAACCTTCGATGGTCACGTTCGATGCGGTGATCTTCAACGGTATGACGGCGCCGTGGCCGTCAATATAGGGGTAGAAACCGTCCGAGCTTCGATTGCCCTGCTCATCGAAGCCTCCGATGAGGCTGACCGATTTGGCGACCTCGATCGTATCACTATACTCTCCTCCGCGGATGCGGATCTCGGCGCCGTCGGCGACCCGCGAGTCGCTCAATGCTTCGGGAATATCGGCAAACGCGTTTTCCCAGCTTGTTCCGTCTCCGCCTTCGACTTCGGGATCGACATACCATACGGCGGAGACGGCGCGGGCGGCGAGCGCGATCCTGATTTCGGGGTTGTGCGTATCGTTGGTCCGGATTATCAGCTCTTCGTTGAAGTCGCCGGTCGACTGCGGCTGAAAACGGACGGTGAAGGAGACGAAACTGCCCGGCGTGTACGTGGTCGGGAGACTGTCGAGCGATATACCCTGCCAGAAATTGTCCGCATCGGTGAGTTCGAGGTCTGTAAGCAGCAGATTGGCGCTGCCTATATTCTCTATTCGAGCGGTCAAATCCGCGGTCTGGCCGACAAGTACGGTTCCAAAATCAAGGCTGAGCGGCGAGACACTCACGACCGGCTCGTCCGGCCCCCAGGCCAGGTAAATATCCAGCGGCCGGGAAAGCCGCGAGAACGTGGCGTCCTGTGCGGGTTTGCGATTGCCCGCCCAGTCAAAAGCCGCCACGCCGCCTCCCGTAAAGCTGTAGAAGGTGTTGGCGTTGGCGCAGAAGGCGCGATGGCCGAGTGGTGCATCCTTCAGAATGGTAGGGCCGTAGGGCTGCCATACCGAGGTCGTGTCCACACCGTACACTTCTCCGCTTGACTCAATCAGCAGGGTATTACCTACCGCCTGCAGACTCCCCGGATACCAGCCTAATACATCGGTGCGAAACTGCGATGTGTACTGACGCTGCGAAATACTGTATGCCTCGATCCGGCCTGTGGGCGTGCCCCATGTCAGCACACGGGACAGAAACAGCGCATCGCCCACAAGCCCCAAACCCTTACAGCCCCCGTGCGTCGGCAACACGTGCGTCTGCAGAGGAATCTCAACCCCGTCAAGGCCACCCGGGCGAATCGCAAAACTGCGAATGTGTCCGTTGTGATACAGCCGCGTATCTAGCCTCGCCAGCCACACAGTGGAACCGTCCGTGGCCAGCGCTCTGTACTCCTCCCCTTCAGGGGGATTCATCAGAAAGAACTCGTACTGGTAGGCCCCATTCAAGTCGAAGACCTTCACGACCGCACTGTAGTCGGGGAAGGAGCCGATGCTGTCGAGAACATAGAACAACTCTCGCGCATCGGCACGCTCACAAAGCACGACGGTGCAAAACAGGATTGAGCACGCCGCGCTCAGGAAACAGTTTGATAGTCGCCTCTGACTCGCTGACTCCACTTGCGGTTTCATACGTTCTCCTCCTTTTCTTTCGGGGCCGTCGATCAGCCCGCGATTAGAAATATAGCCACCAAAAGTCTTCCTGATATGATGGAAGACACTTCGGAGCCGACAAAGGCACTGTATTCATATTCCTGCCGGCCGTATCTGATCCCTTGCTCTGACAAACCGACATCCGTTCCCACGGGTCGCACGCGCGGGTACCAGAAGCATGCGCCCAACTGAGATTACTCGTCCGGCCGGGAGGGCCTGCGTC
>CP070678.1:1202110-1206938 GCA_020352515.1 Phycisphaerales bacterium
CGTCCTCTGCCGGACCGCCTCATCAGGCGTAGTCATGTGAAGGCCGGAAGGCCCGGCAAACAACCAGTGCAGCCCGACTGTCTCCAGCCCGCTATCCACGATTGCCTGCCGGACCTCCTTCCTCTGCGCTGCGCTAACCTCGTCAGCCGAAGCCGCCAGTGTAAACGGCGCTATCTCGATCCCGTCGTACCCCAGCCGCCGCGATATGGCGCAAACCTCCGCCATCGGACGGCCTTCGAACATCTCGTTGCAGAAACCAAACTTCATCAGACCTTGTCCGGAACAACGAACGGCTCGCGGTAGTTGCGCTTCAGGTACATGTTCGCCCACGCACTGTGTTCGCCCACGAACCGCTCCGTAACCGGATCCATCGTCAGCATCGCGCCCATCGTGATCGGTTCCTTCTCCAGATCCACCTCGTTCGCCTGCAGATGCTTCACCATCCTCTCAAAAGAGTCCATCAGGTCCGCATTGTCGATGGCTTCCCTGATCTCCTCCACCGACATCTGCTTGCCTAAACGATACGAAACGTTGCCCATGTGACAAAGGGCGCTGGAAAGATGTCCCTTCTCTATGTCGGCATTCAGGTCGCTGACCTTGCGGCTGCGAACGGCCTTGATGAAGTTGGCATGATGCCCGCCCCCGCCGCCGCCGGAGAACTGTTTGACCTTCTTGTCGTTATTGTCATAAACCCAGCCACCACCGTCCCCCGCCGCAAAATAACCCCGCTCGCACTGTACGCATATCCCGATCCGCGTGCCCCGGAAATCATCCATGGATGTATCGCCCTTCTTGCGAGGCAGCCCTTCGACCTCAAAAATGAGCGGCGCCGGCTTGTAGTCAAGGAACACTATCTGAGTGTTGGCCGTCTCCCCGGCATCGCCGACCGCAAACCTGCCGCCTATGCTAATTACGCCCGGCGCCAGTTTCGGAGGATCCCCCAGCCCCCAGCGGGCAAGATCCATCTCGTGAATCCCCTGGTTGCCGAGGTCCCCATTGCCCGTGTTCCAGACCCAGTGCCATTTATAGTGCAGCTCTCTTCGCCGCAACGGCTCCATATCCGCCGGCCCACACCAAAGGTTGTAATCGACGCCATTCGCCGTGCGGTGGGGCCCGTTAGTGCCGCTTACTATCCCGTTGCCGCTGAACCGGGGCTTGTAACAGAAACCGCGAGACCAAAGAATCTTGCCCAGATTGCCTTTGAGAATATAGTCGTACGCCTCCATGTGCGCCTCTGACGAGCGCTTCTGCGTGCCTGTCTGCACAATCCTGTTGTACTTGCGGGCCGCCTCCACCATCTTGCGCCCTTCCCAGACGTTGTGCGAGACAGGCTTCTCGATATAAACGTCCTTGCCCGCCTGGCACGCCCAGATCGTAACCAGCGAGTGCCAGTGGTTCGGAGTCGCCGATGTGATGGCGTCGATGTCCTTGTCATCCAGAAGCTTGCGGACATCCAGATACCCCTTAATCTTCTGACCTTTCTTCTTGAAATCCTCCACTCTCCTATCAATATGTCCCTGGTCCGCATCGCAAACCGCAACCAGCCGAACCCCTTCTATCTCGCTGAAATACTTGCAGTGGCCGCTGCCCTGGCCCCCCACGCCTACCACGGCCAACCGTATGTCATTATTGGCGCCGCGAACACGCGATTGAGGCGCCGCCAGCACCATCCCGGCGCCGGCTGCTATTGAACTTCTCATAAAATCCCGACGAGTCAACCTGCTCATAACTCTTCTCCTTCTCCTTCTTTAATAAACGTTCTGCCCGGCAAACGCCCGGCCCGGTAATTCTTATCGTGTTTTTGGAAGCCATCTTGAGACCCATGAAAACCACGTTCCCAGGGCTGATAACAAGTATCAGCAGAGGTTTTGGGAGGGGTTCTACTTTATCGCCGCGTACTCGCCGTAACGCTCCGCCACCCGGCCCTGCTTCTCATCGCCCTTGTGAAAGTAGAATCTGTACCTGAAAGTCAGGCTCTTGCCGGCCGCGATCTTGATATCTCCGGTACCCGCCGGCTTGTTCTCAAAGTTGTGAACGCCGAACGGATTGGCCGCAAACAAACCGTAGTCCCGAACGTGCCACCACGTCGGGTGCTTCGGATTCGTAGGATGGTCGAAAATCGCCACGCCCACAACCTCTCCCTTGACCGGACCGTAATAGTCGCACCATGCCGCTCGCTTGCCCCACGCAGCACCGTCACGCCTGCCCTCGCTGTTGACGATATGTCCCTTGCCAACCTTCCCCTTCAATCGCATCGTCGGAGCCAGACGAATCGCCATCGAACCCTCCTTCGTGTCTCCCAGCGTCACCTCGCCCTCCGAGGCGTGAATCGTAATCTCAAAGTCCATCATTCTCCCGCCCGGTCGGCTGTAGAACCTGTGCGCCCGAGTGTCCGTGCACACAACCTTGCCCTCCCTCGTCACATACTTGTTTTGCGACTTGATCAACCCCGAATCCCTGCCGGAAGAAACCTCGACAAACTTATCGTGCACAATCTTGCCGCTCCCACGACCCTCGCCCCAAAAATCCGCACCGTTGATGTCCCCGTGAGTAAACCAAAGGCTCCGGTGGTGCACGTGGTCCTTCGCCTCGTCCTGGCCCTCCTTCATCGGCCAGTGCCGGATAACCGGCTCGCCCGTCGGACCAATCACAGGGTAGAAGAACGGTCGGGGGACATCCTTGTAATTGTATTCCGTAAACAGCTCGCCGTTCACCTCGACCTTGAGACTGTCCCCGGATTCGGTGATTCGTACCCCCGAACCGCCTCGCCGCGACTGCGCCTTTGCCACCATCCCCAGGAAGACCTGCCGCTGCTCGGCGAGCGCCGCCACCCGGTCGCCTGGATTCGTCCGCGCCTCAAGCAGTATCCAACCGGCATAGTCCATATCGACAAAGAGATTCATCAGCTCCTGGTAAGGATAGCTCCCAACGTTCAATTCCCGAACATGGGCGATATCGGAGAACCGGTCCTTGACAAGGTTGAAGTTGTACTCGAGCCCCTCCCCCTGGAGGTCCTGCGAATTGCAGTTCCAGCAGACACCCACGTTCGGATGGTCCGCCACATCCATGATCGCCTTCATCACCGGAAGCGGCGAGCATCCCCCGTGAACCTCCAGCCGAATCTTCTGACCGTAATCGGCGGCAAACCGCCCAAGCTCGTTCAGCGATCTGCCGATCTGCTCCGTCGTCTTCTCCTGCGGAACACCCTTCGGCAAATCGTTAGGCTTGACCTTCACGCCCGAGCCGCCAACATCACGCGACAGCTTCACGTATTCCTTCGCACCCTCGATGTTGCTGCGAAGCTTCGCCTGATTCGTGTCGTGGAACGCAAAGTTCGTCCCAAGGCCAACCAGCTCCACCGGACTGTCGTCGAAACGCTTCTTAACCTCCCGGCGCTGCTGCGGCGTTAGATTCGCCTCCACCTTGTGGGCATGTTGCGTCCGAAGCTCCACACCCGGCACACGCGCCTTCTCGCAATTGGCGATAAGCGTCGGAAGGTCCCAGTCCCTGCCCCAAAGGTACGTGACCAGGCCAAGTCTCATCTTCGACCCCGGCCCGGAATAACGCATTGCCAGCCCTCTGCTCAGCGGCCCGCTCAAAAGCGGAAAAAAGCCAAAATAAACAGACTGTTTTAGAAAACCGCGGCGTGTTCTATCAAATGCACCCATCTTGCCCTCTTTCTAAATAGAAAATGTGCACTGAACCAACATCACTTCAGTATCCAAGACGCTTGTGCCAGAACATTTATTGCGGCACTCCTGACCATCCTCACAAGCAGCCAAAACATAATTATCCTCAACTGAGCCCGCTCCCGTCAAGTCATTTCCCAAAAAATAGGGGACAGGGTGCGGCCGGATTAGCCGGCGGGGCTACACGGCCCGTTTACGCATATCCCGCCAGCTTTTCCACGTATCGGCCTGCTGCAAGGCAATCAGCGCCGTTATCGTATCGGCGCCGATACGGTCCCAACCCATCCCGGAGCCCTTGAGACGACCACCAATAAATCCTCGTCAAACGCACAAGGCCGTTGACGGTATAATGTCCGAGCAACTGCCCGCCCTTGTGACGCATCCTCTCGCCCGCGATCGCTCTGTTGCAAGGGGGAAAAAGCGGCCTCAGCCGCACCTGTTTTCGTCTGCAAAGCTCTCTCAAAGACCTTCCGTCGAAGCTTCGCAGTCGCGACTCGAACCGGCTCCTCGCCGTCATCGATAATCGCCCCGGCTTGCGCGGTATTTACGGCTTCTGTCACTCCTGCAAAGACTGAACAATGCAAATCACAATCTCGCCCAAATTCTACAAGCTGCCTACATTAAGCGCCGGAAGAATTAGCCGCAGCCTGTTCGGATCGCCCTTCTTCTGCGTGAAGCGTCGCCTATTTGTTGCCGTCCTCCAGCCAGTAGGCCGCCATGATCGCAAAGTCCAGCATATCCACCACGCGATCATCGTTCAAATCGCCCGGAGGCCATGTCTCGCTCATGCTCGCGTACGCCGTCCCGCCATACGCCCCCATGTTAATCCGCCCGCCGTTGGGCTCAGGCTCACGCGAGTAGTCAGACGCCGGGTCCCCGGCGTCGATGCACGGGCTGCTCACCCTGTCGAGAAGCCATTCGTCCGTTGTCGCCCGGTATCGACCACGCTCGCTGAGAAGGTGGTAGTCCCCCTTTGCCGGATCGACAAACATCGGATCACCGCCTATGTTTCCTTCACCTGCGACACCCTCGCCCACACAACTGTAGCGCACCGGGCATCCCCACGAGAAGCCCCCCCGGAGAATGCTGTTGCTAATGTCCGGCTCCGCGTCCAGAGCCACGACCGAATGATTGTTGCC
>CP070678.1:1207038-1209765 GCA_020352515.1 Phycisphaerales bacterium
GAGATTCGCCGCCGGTGGTGCTGGGCTGATCTGGGCCGAGGCAACGGCGGTTGTTCCCGAAGCCAGGGCAAATCCGAGGCAACTGTGGATTCATGAGGGAAGCAAAGACGGTTTTGCCGCCATGGTAGAGATGATGCAGCAGACGGCGGCCAAGAGTATGGGGCCGGACCACAAGCCCGTACTCGTGCTCCAACTTACACATTCGGGCAGGTACAGCAAACCCGAAGGCAAAGCATCTCCGATCATTCCTCAGCGCGATCCTTACCGCGATCCGCTCGTGCCTCAGCAGGTGCCGAATGCAGATGCCAAAAGCCGGATAGCCGACAACTGCCCCCTGGTAACGGATGAATATCTGGATGAGCTGCAAGACGCGTACGTAGTCGCTGCGAGAACCGCTTTCGACGTCGGATTCGATGCAGTGGACATAAAATCCTGTCACGGGTATCTCATCAACGAGCTTTTCGCGTGCTATAACCGAAAGGGAAAATACGGCGGCTCTTTCGAGAATCGAACGAGATTCGTTCTGGAGGTGATCGACAAGATCCGTGCCGAGCTCGGCGAAGGTGCCGCCGTCACGACCCGCTTGGGCATCTACGATGCAATACCCTATCCTTACGGCTGGGCGGTAGATAAGAACGATTACACCAAGCCAGACCTGACTGAGCCGAAGAAGCTGATCGCGCTTCTGCAGCAGCGCGGCGTCAAATTGATTAATATCACCATGGCGAATCCGTATTTCAATCCGCACGTGGGCAGGCCTTTCAACGAGGCGATAGTGGGCGGATACGAACAACCAGAACATCCGCTCACAGGTGTCAACCGGCTCATGAACCTGACGGCGGGAATCCAGAGGGAATTTCCCGATATCGCTATCGTGGGCACGGGCTACAGCTGGCTGCGAACCATGTTTGCAAACGTCGGGGCGTCAAACAAAACGAAAGGCCGGACCACCCTTGTGGGCGCAGGACGCATGGCATTCGCCTATCCGGATTTCGCCAAAGATATTTTGAAGAAAGGTCGAATGTCACCGGAAAAAGTCTGCGTCGCCTGCAGCGCCTGCACACAGATAATGCGCGATGGCGGTATGACAGGCTGTGTTGTGCGGGATAACAAGGTCTACGGCCCCATATTCGAGCGGGGGCGGATGGGCGACAGGGACAACCTCGTCCGGCTCGCCTCGGCCTGTCGCAAGTGCCAGGAGCCGACATGCCAGTTGGGTTGCCCCGCCGGCGTCAACATTCCGGGCTTCATAGGCCTATTCCTGGACGGCAAAGAAAAGGAAGCCTATGAGGTCCTCAGACAGGCAAATATCTTTCCCGAAATCTGCGCCTGGCTGTGCCCGGTCGAGCAGCAATGCCAGGGCCACTGTCTGCAGGGTTTCATAGGTGACGCCCCGCTTCCCATCGCCGAGATACAGATGTACCTCGCCGAGCAGGCCAATCGAAACGGCTGGTCGAAGCTGAAACTGCCGGCCGAGACAACGGGAAAGAACGTCGCCGTTATCGGCGCCGGCCCGGCGGGTCTTTCTTGTACGGCCAAACTGCTCGAAGCCGGCCACAAGGTGACTTTCTACGATGCAAGCACCGAATTCGGCGGAATGATATCATCTGTCATACCACAGGACAGACAGAGCGATTCTCTCAACAACGAAATCGCAGCGGTTTTCGCCGACGTACCGGCCGAACGTATGGACCTGCGCCTGGGAAGGGAGTTGAACAGCGATTTCAACCTGGATACTATAGTAGACGAAGGTTTCGACGCCACGTTTATCGGCATGGGATTGTCCGAATCGATCAGCGTCGGTGACAAGGACGAGAACATACAAGGTCTGTGGAATGCGATGGAGTTTCTCTCGGCTGCCAAGAAGCCGGAGGGGATCGATCTTGAGGGCCTGTTCGTAGCAGTCATAGGCGGCGGAAACACAGCCATGGACGTGGCGGTCACCGCTAAGCAGCTTGGCGTCAAGGATGTATTTCTAATCTATCGTCGCTCATTCAAAGAGATGCCGGCCTGGAGCGGCGAGCGCGACAGAGCCATGGACCTGGGCGTTCACTTCCTGATATTGACCCAGCCGACTGGATATGTTTCGGTCGCCGGAAAACTGACGGGGATAAAGCTCTGCGTGACCAGATTGGGCGAACCTGACGAGAGTGGGCGGCGCCGACCCGAACTGGTCGAGTCGAGCGCCTATGAGCTTGACATGGACATCGTAGTGGAGGCAATAGGCCAAGCCCCGCCGGAAGGGATCGACAGGATTCTGCCCGGAGTCGAACTCAAGAGCGGCCTCATCCGAACGGAAGAAGGAACTCTGGCTACGTCCCGGCCGGGAGTTTTTGCCGGTGGGGACCTCGTTCGAGGGGCATCGACGGTAGTTTCGGCTGTAGCAGACGGAATGGCGGCCGCCGCGGAAATAGACGAATTTCTCAAATAAAAAGGTTTCAAAGAGGGATAGTACAAATGGCAGACAGACCTGCAGTAATTGTCACCGGAGCAAGTCGCGGTATCGGAAAGGGCATCGCCCTGGAATTGGCATCACTGGGTTATGACCTTCTAATAAGCTTCTTTGACTTCACACCCGAAGGCGAGCCGGATAAGTCGCGTGCGGCCCAGACGCAGGAACAGATCCAGGCGCTCGGCGCCGAATGCGAGATCCTGCGAGGTGACGTCAGCAGCGCAGCTGACCGCGACAGTCTGGTGGCCCTTGCCAAGTCGAAGTTCGGCAGATGC
>CP070678.1:1209865-1220898 GCA_020352515.1 Phycisphaerales bacterium
AAGGCTGGGCGGCACGGGAAGCCTGCGACCTTGGCAACGGGATTGTCGGGCTGATGTGCGAGGAGGGGTTTAATGCGTTTAGAGGTATCCATAATTGAGGCGTCAGGGCAATGATTCGTGCACGGCTATAGAATAACGTACCGAATCAGCAGGGGCTGCTTAATTCCTTCAAGGAAGACACTGACAGAGCCTGTTCGACCGACAGTATCGATTTTGGCGTGTTCATTTTGCTGCAAGCCTATCTTTACGTCAGAGCCCTCGAATTTGGTCTGAGCGGATATCATATTCGGGTCGTCCACTACGACCCTTTCAATAACAGCGGCGTGATCGACGTGGCTAACGAGAGTGACCCATTTGGTTTGAAGTTCGGGGGAGCTGTGTTCAAACAACACGGCAGCAGGTCTGAGTTCGAATTGTTCGAGGTGATTTGCGAAGACGGGGATCTCGATTCTGGGTTGAAGGGGGCTGTGGGTGTTAACGACAAGCGGGTATTCGGCGATGCCTTTTCCCGGCTGTCCGACGACCGAGACTTGCACTCGCATGGTTTTGGCGGTTCGGCTTACGACCTCTACGGCGAACTCCGGAGCTTGTGCGGGCGCAAGGACGGAGACCTTTTCGGACAGGAACTCACCCGGAGGCGCCTGAATAACGAGCTTTTCGGTGATCTTTTGTTTGGGTCGGACATCTCCCAAGGCTATGCTGGATTTGTCAATAACGAGGTAATCCACTATGTTGACGCGTCCGGCGAGGGTGACGAGTCCGCGCGGTGTGCTTTGCACGGAGACGTTGAAGAGTTTATTTCCTTTAAGGCCTTTGAGGTCCCAGACAGTCTTCAAATCTGTTTCCTGGCCGGGCGCAAGGTCTGTGGCGGCCAAGTCCACTGTCGAGCATGTACACGAGACAGGTCCGAGGCGCAGTTTTACTTTTTTTTGCGAGACGTTTCTTATTTTGAAGACGTGTTCGAGGGTATCTACGGGCCTGTAGCGTCTTCCAAAGTCGATAAGGGGCTGGTCACAAGTTATGGCGCCGCTGACAGATGTTGGGTCTTTCGGGCGGGGCTTGTTTGATTTCCAGCGGTTACGAGCAGACCAAACGAGGGAGAATCCGGCGGCGCATATAACGACACCGATAAACAGGAAGGTTAAGAGCCAGAGTCTTCGAGCGGACGAATTCGCCATAGTCTAACCTCTATAATTCAGTAGGTGAAAGCCCGGATTGAGCGGACTTAGTTTCAATCAAGATCTCCATTCACCCGTGTATGTGGCGCCGGCTCATTGAGCTGGAGCGCGGCGGCGGCATCTCCAGAGTCCTGCGCCGATGAAGGCGATTCCCAATACGATGACGGTCACTTTGAGGGCGATGGGAAAGGCGCCTTTTTTCGGTGTGTACTGAGCGATACTCTGCTGTGTTAAGGTTCCGTTCGGGGCAGAGCCGTGCGGGTCCGCGTCGGCATTTGCATCATAGGGGTTATTCTGGGTGGGCTGTGTGTTGTCGAGCGGCTGCTCGTCCATGAAGGTTTTTATTTCGTGGTGGATGATTTCCGGCGAGAGCGGCGCGACATCTCTGGTGTAGTTAATTTTGCTTCCACCGCGGTAGTCGCTGATCTCCATTTCAGGCGTTTCGGCTATTGTAAAAATTCCTTTAGGTATCTGTTCCGGCTCGTTCAGGGAGGACTTTTTCAAGTCGAGGGCGAGCTTTCTGTTGACCCATTTCGAGCCGTCCTGGATGTTGAAGAGGGTGAGGTCTGTGGCCACGGGAAACCAGAGACCGGGGCTAATCTGCTCCAGGGTGATATCGCGTACGAATTGGCGTTCTCCCTTTTCAGTGTATTGTTCTTCACGGACCAGGTTGGACCCTTTTGAAGGGTCATAGAAGAAACTGGCAGCAAGGCCCTGTTTTTCCGCGACGGAGAATTTTATGAGTTGTCTTCCGTCTTCATCAACGACAGACCAGTCTGTTGTCAGATTCTCCTCCTCCATGCAGTAGTCAACATATCTGTCATGAGTCATTGGTCCGGCGAAGCGGCAGTGTTCGAGCCAGTTCTCGAAGACGGAGAATTCGGGGTCTTTGGATATGGCCATATCCTGAGGCTCTTCGACATTGGGGATTTGGCGGAATTCTTTTCCATCGAATGCCTTGATCTCTCCGGATCTATCGACAATCCAGCCGCTCTTTTGACTGCCTGAGACATAGTCGCGCATGGATCGTGTTGTAACCTTTTCGTTGTCCCACCACATTTGGAACGAGCCGGTAGTGTTGGGGTACGTCTGAGTTGGGTGAGAGCGTTCCTCGGTCATTTCCCAGGCGAGCACGCCGCAGGTGAGCCCCTTTCTGTTTTGGCGAATTGCCTCTGTCACAGCGCGGTACAGCGCATTTTGGCCGGCGGCTTCGGCGAGGGCAGTTGTGCCTGCGACACTCAGACAAAAACCGGTGAACAGAATGAGGCAAGAGAGGTGCCGTGCTCTCAACAACTGAGTGTGACATTCAAAGCCGGGCAAGCGGCGAGGGACAGGGCCGTTCATGAGATTCTCCTTTTAATAGTCAGGGGCAGATATATTCACACGAGCTTCATCGGCTTTTCGGACCAAGGGGCGAGCGATTGGCCGGGCACATTTGCAAAGCAAGTGGTGCGTCTGTGCGTAATATGGGGCCGTAGCGGCCGCACACCAGAGGCATCTGGGATGCAGGCCGCTACAGCACATTGCCAACAAACGGGTCGCTATGGATGTCCTTCTTCACAATCATCCCAAGACCAGTAGGTTGTACTGGCATTGAAGGTGTGGAAGAAGCATTCCTTGTCGATGCCCCACCAACCCGGTGGAACAGCACCACACATGAGGCCCGCTGCTCTGAAGAAGGTTTTCTGGATGTAGCACTTATCCCATTGCTGGAGCACACACGACCAGTTGGGGTCGTTCACATCGTGGCACCCGTTGATATCCTGCCACATCCAGTCGTCGTCGCGCTTACACATGGCGCCGCCGATCGGGTCATTGTAATTGTAACAGTAGCGATCGGGGCAACTCACTTCGTCATCGCATCGCTGACAGTCGCCTGAAACCACGACAGAGCCTATGTCGGCGTCACTGAGGGGCAGAATCTGGCGCTCTTCCAGAGGCAATGCCACACCTGCGGCGAGCAAACAGATTCCGACAATTAGAAAACAGATAGTTTTCCGCATGGTTTTTCTCCTAAAGGGTTTTTTCTGACTGTTGACGCGGCACCAGCGCCATATGCTCAGTAATTTTGTCGAGCCGGTCCAGGGAGATTCTGCGGACCTCCTGGCCGTCAATGAGGATGGCCTGATCTGCGCGTCTGACAATCACGGCGGCATGAGCCCCGGACTCCTTTCGCAATACACAGAGGATTGGAATGCCTTCGGGTAAGCTGGCGACAGATTTGAATCGCAGAGCTTCAGATCTGATGCCCAAAGCCTGGAGGGCCTGCTTGCAGCCCAGAAGGGTGGTACCTTCGTCACCGACACCGGCATACTGGTAGACCTCACTCATGTTTGTCTCTACCCCGTAGAATGCGCATATGTTTGCGACTGCGACAAGGCCGCAGTACGGTCGGGTCATGCGCGAGGTGTATGCCGGGCGGGGAATGCAGTGGTACCAAAGCAAGACAAGTACTCCTACTGCACAGGCGGGACAGGCAACTGTCACGAGAGCAGTCCTTCGGTTCATTGTTTTCATCCTCAAGGGCAAGAAGGAAGATCATGTTGCCACAGAAACGCATACGATAGGGAAACTTGGCCCATGCCTATTGGTTGGTCACCAGTCATCCAGCAGTACAAGGTACATTGCCATCACCTCCTTTCGGCGCTTGTGTTCAATTATGTGTTTGTAGGCATTTACTGAACGGGCATTGGCCGGTCCAGGCGAATATACGGCAAACGGATGCCTAGCAAGATGGCGGCAATCAGACGGAATATTACGCTGAGCGTGGTCACAGAACTGAGAGCAAGCCTTTCGTTTTGCATGGCATATGTCCCTCGGGCACATAGCCTGAAGTCACCGGTGACTTTTGTTCTACTGTTAATTGCGGGAAGGCGGGAAAATCACGGGAAGAAAATTCAAAGTTTTTTAAAATTTTCTCGCATCGTGTCATAAGTTCTTTCTATACAAGGACTTACAGGAACGAGATTTTTTAAGATTTTTCCGGATTTCCGGCCGGGGGCGGTCGCGTGGTCAAAGTGGGCCATTGATTGTGCTGCCAAGCTCGGCGTTTACGATATATGAGGAATCCTGCTGCGACGGCTATCGGCAGCAAAGCTACGAGGGCGGGGGTCAGCCAAGCGGCGAGTTTGGTGACAAAGGCGGGATTCGAGGACGATGTGGGGGCATCCGGAGGATTATTGGCCGGGGGAGCAGGGGGGTCGTTCGGTTCTTCCTGGCGTCTTTGACTTCGAGGGCTATCCGATTTGGTCGTGAGCGTGCTGTCGTATTGCCTGATCTGGCTATCGACAATACGAAGGAGATTTTCGTCGAACTTGGTGATCAACTTTCGGTCTTGCCAGGTGTAGCGGATGCCGGGGGCCTCATCGAGGAAGACTTCAGAGCCGTTTGGGGTGTCGGGGACGAGGGGGTTTTAGTGCGGGCGGCGGGGCGAGCCCCGCCCTGCAGGGCCGTCGCCAGTTGGGAGGCGATTTGGCGTTGGCTTTTTGGCGGCCCTCGTTATGACAGTGGGGAGACGGTAGTTTGGAAGGTGGGGGTGGTTCGGGGGGGGGAAATGTGTTTTTTCTGCGAGAAAAGTGGTGGGGGGGTTCGTCATATATTATGGTGGCGATGTTATTCGCCGGCTGCGTGGGACTGTGACGGGCAGCCGGGAGCGGCAAGGTACTGGAGCACCGGATGGGAGTGGCGGCACTTTCGTATTTGTGCAAGAGGTTCTCGTTGAGTGACGAGCAGGTGATGTTGCGCGTTCAGAAACGGAACGATACGCAGGCATTCGGGCTGCTGGTTCGCCGGTGGGAGGGCTGGACGAGGCGGTTCTGCGGGCGGCTTGCAGGAGACGCCCACAAGGGCGAGGACCTTGCTCAGGAGGTTTTCATGCAGGTTTTCGCTCACAGGGGTGACTATCGGCACGAGGGTCCTTTTGCCGCTTTCCTGCAGCGTATTGCGTTCAACATTTGTTGCGACGAGCACCGGCGGCGGAAGCGGCTTCGGGAAAGCTCGTTGAGCGAGGCCGGCCAGGAGGGTAGTGCGAGCGGCGTTCTTGCCTCGCCCGCGGCGGCGCCGGACGATATAGCGGTGGGCGAGGAACGGGCCGAGGCGGTCAGGAGGGCGGTGTTCGAGCTGCCGGAGCAGTATCGGCAGGTCGTGATTCTGCGGCACTACCAGGGGCTTCGTTTCCGGGAGATTGCGGAGCTGCTTGATCTGCCGCAGGGGACGGTGAGGTCGCGAATGGCCGAGGCGCTGAACCGACTTGGTGGGCGGCTGAGAGCGATGATGGAAAGCTGAGAATCCGGTCTTCCGCGAGGCCCGGAAGGGGCGTGAGGGCCGGATAGAAAGGAGATGACATGAGACATCCGGCTGATGAAGAATGGATGGCATACCTTTATGGCGAGGTTGAGCGTTCGACGGCTGCGCGGCTGGAGGGGCATCTGCGAGAGTGCTCGCGTTGCGAGGGTGAGGTGTCGCGATGGCGGTCGGTGATGTCGGTGCTGGATGAATGGCGGCTGCCGGAGCCGGCCCGCGGGCCGAGGGGTGCGGGCAATCTTCGGGCGGCGGCCTTTCGGTGGGCGGTTGCGGCGGCGGTGCTGATCGGGGTGGGCTACATTGCTGCCAGTGTCGCGCGGCGCCCGGACGTCGGGCGGCTGCGGGCGGTCCTGGCGTCGGAACTGGAGCCGGTCATCCGTCAGAATGTTCTCGAGCAAGTCAATCGGGAGCTGCAATCGGCGCTTGCGGCGGATAACGCCCGGGACCGGGAGCGGCTTGAGCGGGTCAAGGAGGAGCTGACGTCACAGTATCAGCGCGAAACAAACGAGTTAGCCGCCAACATGCTGGCCGCATCGGGTATGGTGACGAATGAGCTTCTCAAGGGCCTTATACTTCGATTGGATTCGGAGCAACTGCAGGAGCGTTATCAACTCGCCGTGGCGCTGGAGAAGATTCAGTCGGATCGGCGGCGGGACAACGAGGTGATTTCGGGCAGCCTGATGACGCTGGCGGACTACACGGCCGCCGGGCTCAATAGAACAGACCGGAACATGGCGGCGTTGCTGAAGCTCGCGCCGGACCACTATCCCGAGCCGAACGCGCCGGGATTGCCGGGGAATTATAATGATGAAAGGAGTAGAAAATGAAGTCTTCAATCAAAATGCTATTGGTTCTGGTTATCAGCGCGGTTGTGACGATGGCTTTCGCGATGCAGGAGAGCCCCAACAAGGAGAATCAGTCGCCGAGCACGGGGCAACCGGTCGATGAGGATCGGGAGATAGGGGCCAAGATCGTCCTTCCGAAGGCAGGGAATGTGACTTCCGGAGGCTATGAGGATCTGGAGATAGGGGCCAAGATCGTCACGACGCAGGAATGCGAGCCGAAAAATCGTGAGGCGCAAAAGCTTGTGGAATTAGTCCGTGGAATGCTGGGGCAACGCGAGGCGGAAGTATACCCGGTGTTACCTGTTTACCCGGAGGGCTTCTTCGAACGGGGCCAGGTGCGCGGCGGTATGCAATCGGGTGGGCTGGATCCGCTGTCATATCCGGCGGGCTGTACAATACCGGTTGTGGTGATACCTTCGGCCGAGACGGTCGAACGCGAGCCGGAGGTTCTCGACAAGGCCATCAAGGACCTTAATATTATGTGCAGGGTTTTTGACGAGCAGCTCAGCCTGCCGGTGCCGGGATGGTCTAACCCGCTGAAGCAGGTTATCTACCTGGATTATCGCAGGCGGTCCACGGACCTGCTGTCGGGATTTCTTCGGAGCGAGAGCCGCAACACCAAGGCGATGTATATCGAGGGCTACGGCGTGCTGTTCTATATGAACGTGCCTTTTGAGCTGGTCGCGCCTGCAGAGGCGGGCACACCGAAGGAATTGCCGCGTGAGGCGGTGGACGAGACCTGGCTGCGTGCGGAGCAGCAGCTCTACGGGGCGAAGGAGCCTTCGAAGGATGCTGATTCTGGGCGGAAGGATGACCCGCAGGCCGCGGAGAAGTTCAAGAGCAAGGTTATCGAGACGCTCAAGCAAGCGGGCAATATAAGGTGCCTGGAGCCGGACGAGCTGGTGGTTGTTGCGGTTCGTGATTCGCGGTGGACGGGGGCGCCGCCGATTATGAGCTTCAGGGCGAAGAAGTCGGACATCGACGCGTGGGCAGGAGGGGAGCTGGACCCGGAGGAGTTTGGCGAGAAGCTGTTGATATTGACGTATCCCGACCATTGATTGGCGGCTGTATGCGGGCGGCGGTGGAGATTGCCGGCGGGCGGGAGATTGCCGGCGGGCAGACACGGGGGAGGCATATCGCCTTGAGGCGGGTCGGCTCAGGCGGGGATTAGATTGTCAGGGCAGGGCGGAGGTTAGCCATTCGGAGGCGAAGATTGCGAAGTCGGCGAAGTCGACGATGCAGTCTCCGTTGAGGTCGCTTTTCGGTCGGTCGGCACAGACGATGTCGGCTATTTCGTGGGGGGCCAGGGCTCGGTCGTAGATTCTGAGGTCGTCGATGAGTCCGTTCCAGAAGCAGTGGGCTTCGAGGGCGGGGGCGGCGGCGAAATACATTGCTCCGTCGGCGGCTTCGGGGGCGGGTATGTCCATGAAATCGGTCGAGACGTCGGCGCCGTCGGCGTAGAGATGCCTTCGGGAGCCGTCCCAGACTATGCCGATATGATGCCAATTGCCGTCGGTGATGTGGAATTGTGACATGAGTGGGTAGCCGGTTCGGCCGGGGAACAGCAGTGCCGTCATCAGCGCGCCGGATGAGTCGGCACAGAGCCAGCTCCTTCCGATTCCTGTGCCGCTGGTCTGGGAGAGGACGGCCTGTCCGGGCGCGCCGCCCTTGATCCAGGCAAGCGCGGTGAAAGGGGTCTGGGCGGGGTTGAGGACGAAGGGGGTTTCGACATAGTCGGCGTCGCCGTCGAATTCGAGCGCGCCGTCAACCTTGCCGGCGGCGGGGCGCCAGATCGGGTTGCCGTGCAGGGCGCCGTCGTTGTCGGCGGCGCTGTCCTCGGCGGTTTGGCCCTGATTTTCGTCGAGCTTCCAGTGGCCGAGGATGTCCGATGTCGGTGGCGGCTCGTCGTCTCCATAGGTCATGCAGCAGACGTGGCCGTTGAGGTCGTACTGGGGGAAAGGGGTGGTTCCTTCGTAATACTGGCCGTTGGGATAGACGTTTTTTTTGACATGGTAGATGTTCATGCCGCCCGGATCGCGCCAGACCTGGAGCATGTAGGTCCGGCCGGAGACGACGGGGCAGTCGTTGACGCCCCAGAATGCCTCCCAGCCGAAGGGCCAGCGGACGGGGACCTCGGTTTCGGCGCCGACGGGCTGGAGGCCGGGGAACGTGACTATGCGGAGCTTCCAGCTTAGCAGGTCGTTGTTGCCGATTATGCCGTTGACGCGTGCGGAGATGACGCGGTTGCCGGTGGCGATGAAAGTCTGGCCGAAATAGGAAGGGGGGTTCTGCCAGTTGCCGGGGTCGGATTGATCGGACCAGTAGTTCGAGCAGTCGACGCCGTTGTATGCGAGGCTCTTGGTGTATGCGGCCTGCTCGGAGGTGCCGTCCTTGACGGCCCAGGTGCAATTGAGGTCCGTATCGAAGGTTCCGGGGTTCGCGACGTCGGTCTTGTAGAGGAAGCCGAGCTCGTAGGAGTAGTGCTCCCAGCATGGCCAGCGTGTTGCGGTCATCATTCGGGCGACGTCGCTTGTTGAGCCTTTTCCGTCATAGCAGACCAGGTCGTAGCCGACGCCGGGATTCCAGGCGATCTGGCATCGGCCGTCGATATCGGTGACGCCCATCAGTACATCCCAGGTTGTTTTCAACTGGATATCGGGCATGATGTCACCGTTTTCGTCCCAGATCCATACGCGGGTGGCGCGGCCGCCGAGGCAGCCTTCGCCGGAGCTGTTTTCCCATGCGGGCAGCTCGCGCTGAAAGGCGAGCGTGAAGTGGCCGGCGGTGCAGACAGCGGGCGGCAGGGCGAGGGCCAGCAGTAGCATTGCCAATGAGATAGAAGGCGTTCTGCGGTCTTTCGTCATCCAAATCTCCTCTGGTGGAGCGTCTCGGAAAAGCGTGACAGGGCGCGTTTGCCCATTTGCGCTGTCCGAAATCCTCCAGGAATTTGCTGCTGCTCCGAGTCTTCGAATCGCTCCTATGTGCGAGTTGGCGTTGCAGCGGGTGGACCTCTGCGTCTTGTTTCAAGTATGGTAACATATTGGCCGGGCAAAGTCAAGGGCGACGGTTGGCAAAGCGGCCGGCGGGGCATCTCCATGCCTGTGAGATGGTTGGGGCGGGCAGTACGTTTGGGGTACCCTTGTCCCGGATTTCCCAAGTAGTTCGTGACCAGGCGCCTTGAAATAGAGGCACTGATTCTGATATTATTGATGGTGTTGTGTACAGGCGTGCAGATTGTGGCGTCAAATGGGAAATCCCGGGTCATGACGGACTTCGGCCCGCCTAATCCTGATGACTGTTCTGTGTGTGAGTTGCTCGTCTATAACGTTCTTGGCGTCTGCGGCACAAGGGACCGGTGGTTTGCCGATCAGAAGAACGCAACGGCTGTCTTTTATGGTTACGATTTGTGAAAGGAGAGGTTATGGCTAAGAAGAAAGATACACTAGTGCCCTACGATCAGGTATCTCCCGGATTTGAAGCGGTGTACACGGGAGAGACCTCCTCTGCGCCCGTCCGAGAGAACGAAATGATTAGTACACTCCATTCAGACGAGGATGGCAACCTCATACGGCAGTGGTGCACTATTCCCTGGATCTTTCCGGACAAGGAAGCCGGGTGGAAGGAAGACGAATGGGACGATACGGTCAAGCACCTGAATGAAATGCAGAGCAAGCTGGGGCCACTGAGCGATAGCATTCGTCGGCTTCGCGCCCACATCACCAGTCTTATTCCCTGTGACAGCGGCCTTCCAGTTACCGTGGACGAGTTACTGTTTGCTATTGCCCGGGGGAAACTGGAACGGTCGTCTTTCAAAAATGGATGTTTATGCTCGGGTCTGGGGTGCCGGCTGAAGACCAGTCAACCCGGACAAATGGAGAGTGTCAGAACCATCCATGCCGTGCTAAATGCGTATTTAGCGGGTGGACTTAGGGAAGATGCCGTCAAGGCGCACCCGGAGGCGGCGGGATTCATCAATCGATCCTACCAATGGCTCGGTGCGGTTTCGGAATTGAGCAAGGTCCAAAGGAAGATGCTGGATCGGATGTTCCTGATAATTGACTTTTTCGCCAAGTTCAGTGTCCACGCGACCGCCACCCACACCCATTCCTCCTTGAAGGAATCCGAACTGCAGGAGTTGGAGGCTTTGGGAAAGGACCTGTTTTACGACGAAAACGGGCGCGGTGCCCGTATCGATGCCGAGATCGCCGAGCAGGCCGGGCTGCCGAAAATTTATCCTCAATGGAATCCGGAATATAAGACAACCCTCGATAAACTTGAGGAGTCTGACAAGAAAGAATTATACGAGGTTTGCGGTGCCATTGCTGCTGGCGTCCAAACGCTATCCGACTGCCATCACAACACGTTTCGCTACATTGAAGGATGGATTCACGGCATCGGAACCGGCCGATTAGGTATCCCCACTCGCAAGGCCCAAACCGAAAAACAGCGTCTCGGTCATATGCTGTTTGGTTATGCGCTGGGCCTGGACAGGTGGCTGATGCGTGTTCCCCTGCAATTCCTTCTTTTGGATCTGGGACATATAGACCTTGGCTTTGATCCAAGAAACAACATCCTTCGGGTTTACGCCTATCTTGGCGAGGAAAGGACTCCGGTAAGAGAATGGCTGGTGGCCTGCCTCTGGTACACTCTGGTTCACAACCAGCAGGGTGGACTGACCGGATCGTGGACGTCCAGTCACACGGACCTC
>CP070678.1:1220998-1224629 GCA_020352515.1 Phycisphaerales bacterium
CATCAATCGCCGTCGTCTGTCGGCGCGCAGATCGCTGACCGCCTGCACAACACAATCCGGATGCTCGTGCCATTGAAAAGATGCCCCAAAGCCTCCCCCCACGACACCGATGCGGACCTTCCTCGGCGCCGCGTTGACCGCTATCGCGCCTTGCGGAAGCGCCATTGCTCCGGTAACAGCACAACCCGTCTGCTTTAAAAAATCACGCCGTGAACACGCCATTTTATATACACTCCTTCCCGTTGCGCGAAAGCTTCACCCGCAGTACTTAGTCAAGCTCCTTCATATAGACGTTGGCGAACTGTATCGGATCGCCATGATGTTGCAGAGCAATCGCACCTTTCTTAGGAATTCCAGGCAGCCTGGCCTTGTCGATCACCGTCTTACCGTTGAGCACGACTGTAACCGTATCGCCGACAGCGGTGATGACAAATCGGTTCCAGCGCCCCGGTGGATTGTCGGCATTTAGCAGCGGCGTCGCGCCGCGTCGCACCTCGGCCGACATCATCTGGTCAGTTCGGTATCCCCATATCTCGCCCGAGCCTATAGGCCGGTTCCAGATATTTATCTGGCTCTTGGCCGTGCCGCGCAGATAGATGCCGCTGTCACCGGCATCGCGGACCTCAACGGTCCTGGCTTTGCCGTCGGCGTCTTTTGCTTCGCTGCCGTCCGGCAATATCACGGGCGCCTGCACGAGTCGTGGCTTGCGGGGCTGGCGCCAGTCCACGATCAGTACGAAATCACCAAACTCCTCTTCCGTCCATAGGTGTTTGTCTTCGGCCTCACTCTTGCCGTCGTAGTCTAGCACCCAGTTTTTTGCCTGCCAGTGACCCTCATGGCCCGGGACATTCTTCCAGCCGCGAAGATCGAGCCCGTTGTACAGAGATCGAAAACCCTCAGCCTCGGCTGCAATCATCTCCGGAGGCGGATTCGAGCCGGGCAACTCCTTGATTCTGATGTTACGAAAATGCACGAGCCCGCCCTCGGATTCCAAGCAAATGTAGCCCTTGCGAGGACTCGCCTCGTACGCCCTGGTTACGACTTTGCCGTTGACCGCCAGTGAAATCGCACCGTCGCGGCTCTCGACGCGATAATGATTCCACTGCCCCGCCGGATTGCACCGGCGCTCGCTCGGCAAGGATCGCATCCAACCACCCGGGTGTGGCTTGTCCGGCTTCATCGTCGCGCCGTGAATCGCGAAGACGTCCCCGTGACTCGTGTAGTTTTCGGTGTTGCGCCCATCCAGAATCTGGATCTCAATTGACCGCGTGAAAGGCTGACCCGGCGCCGTGATCGGATCAGAATGAATGAAAAGCCCTGCATTGCCTCCGGCCTTCATGTGCCGCCATTCGAGTTCGAGCACGTAGTTCTCGTACATCCGCTCGGTTCGCATCACACCTGTGGGGATCCCCGAACAGATGATCATATCGTCCCGCACGGTCCACGTTTCCGGCGCGCAGTTGACATTCACCCAGCCGTCGAGGTCACGACCGTTGAACAGTGGCACGAATCCCGCAGTGTCTTCACCGAGCCTCTTGATTCGCATGTTGCGCAGCGTGATTGAGCCGTTCAAGTTTTGAAATCCGATGTGGCCTTTGAGCGGGCGCTCGGCCAGGGCGCGACCCCTATTCTGCCGAGGCTCCGTCTCGCGGGACAGATCGACGTCGATTATTCTTTGGCCGTTAAGCACGATCGTTACATGGCTGCCTAGCGCAGTGATCTCCCACGAGTTCCACTGGCCGACCGGCTTGACGGCGTCCTTGCTCGGGGCAATCTCGTCGTAGATCGAGCCCGTTCGCTGTTTTGGCAGCGAACGACCGCGGTAGTAGACCTCGTGGTCGACGACCTGAATTTCCATCGCTTTATAAGCCGGGTCGCCCTGCGGCGGGAAACGCAGCCCGATGCCACCGTTGCTGCCTCGTGTGATTTTGGTTTCGAGCCTCAGAACGAAATCGCCGTACTGATCAGGTGACATGATCCACGTCCGCTTGTTGAGCCCGTAGAGAACGCCGTCTTCGAGCTTCCACGGCGTCCCGGGGGCTCTTTGCGGCCTGCTCACGTCGGACCAGTCGCTGACCTTCCAGCCCTCGAGGCCCTCACTGCCGAAAAGCGGTGCGAAACCATCTTCGGCCGCCCGCAAGACACTTGCGAAGCACACTGCGCTGATCGAGAAGAAAATAAATATTCGTTTCATTGTAAAGACTCCTAAATAAGCTGGAGTTTGCCCCACCGGTCCACTAATCTCGCGCTGCACGGGACCGTGTCGCTTGGGCCCTGTCTTGCCGAGCCGGTCGGGGCTGGTGCGGTCCGAAGCTTCGAACGTTGCCGTTTAGCATTGTCACGACAATCTGGCCCTCCCTGCCGACCAGCAGTCCGCCAGGCAGAGGTTTGGACGGCAAGGAGTGGCGCCAGAACCAATAAGGCGTGCCGTTTTGGGAGTTGAAGGCAACCAGGAACCACTCGGGGTGCGCCCGAACTCGGTTTTGGTACTTCACAACTGCCACCACCGAACTCGGGCAAACGGCAAGTGACACTACCGCGAATTCCTTCTGGTCCATGTCGGCTGTCCATCGGATAGCATTGTCCCGCTTGAGCGCGTCGGCCAGGCCCATCCATCGGCGTTGTGCCGGCGTGGCGGTCGCAGGCAACCCCTTCTCGATTCGCTCGACGGCCTTGTCACCGTCACAGCATATCAGCTTGCCGTCGCGGAAGTTCACCAGTGCGACAGTCTCGTCGCTCCAGGCCGGAGGGATACCTCCGAAGTTCATCGGCAGCAAACGGCTGCTGTTATGGACGACGAAGCTATCCTTGTTGGCGACGTTCTCGGCGGATGCATAGAGTGCTCTGCCGCCTGCGATTGGGTGACTGCCGAGAAAGACGCCGACGAACCTGCCGTGATTGGCCTTGGGATTTCCCTGGGCGAAACTCTGGTTGAGGCATTTGCCGGTCTTGATATCGAAGCGTGCCGGGCTGACCTGGTTGCCGCCGGCCATCAGCAGTTGATCGCCCTGGATCGTCAGATTGCCCTGGGCCGAGACACCTTTGCGCAGCTCGGGATTCAGGTGCCCGCACGAATTGTTCTGCCATCTGATCTTGCCCGTCTTGGCGTCGAGAGCATAGACGTAGGTGCCGTCATAATCGATGATACCGGCTGCGAAATACGCTACGCCGTCGGCCACCAATACGCCTGTATTGACCGGCCACGTGGAGCAAAGATTGCCGTAGACCATGATATGGCGCTCGACCGGAGCCGCGCCGAAGCGCCAGAGCAGACGCCCGTTGGCGGCCTCGAGGGCATAGACATATCCGTCGCCGCTGCCGACGTACGCCCGAGATTCAGCGATGGTGGGTGGCGCTTTGACGGGGGCGCCGGTGGCAAATATCCAGCGAACCTGGCCCGTGCGGGCGTCGATGGCGCGAACCTTGCCGCACTGTCCGGCGACGAAAACGAGTCCACCGGCCGAGACCGGGGCGGTCGGTATGTGTGGCTGCTTCGGTGTATTTATCCAGGCAAGCGCCGGGCGTGTTCGGCCGGGAGAATTCGGCCGTGCGAGTCTGGCCGTCGTCGAACTTGTGCGCTGATTGTTCGCCCGATAGGTGGGCCAATCGTCCGCCGTGACCTCCAGCGGCG
>CP070678.1:1224729-1228342 GCA_020352515.1 Phycisphaerales bacterium
CCGGTCCCGAACCCGCAGGGACCGCCGTTTCAGCCATCGTATCGTCGGTTATGTCGTAACCGGCGTCCGACTCGCCGAGAACGTTAGTTCCCATGCTCGTTATTGCGGTGTCGGCGTCGGTAAGGTCGCTGGGCATTGCCGCACCGGTTTCGGGAGCCAGTAAAATCTCATCCGTATCCACCGCCTGGTCGGACGGCGCCGGTTCGGCTACTCCGGTATCGGCCATTTCCGCTTCCAGGGCCTCGGCATCTGGGATCTCCGCAGCCGTATCCCCGAGTGCCTCAATGTCAAAGTCTGACAGAGCCGCCTCAGCCGGCTCCTCGGCAGAGGGTTCCGGTTCGGCTGCTTGTTCCGGCTCTACTGCCTCTAGCTCTGCCGCTTCCGGCTCCAGGTCTTCAGGCTCCAGAGCAACCGGCTCAGCTTCTTCCGGTTCGACCGCTTCAGGTTCAATCGCCGCGGGCTCGACGTCCTCCGGTTCGGCCGGCTCCAAATCCTCGGCCTCCAGAGCTATCAGCTCGGACTCCTCAGCCTCGCGCGCCTCCGGCTCCAGGGCCTCTTCGAGGGCTTCGTCTCCGGCTTGCGGCACTAACGCCTCGACTTCCTCGACTTTGAAGAGCAAATTCGGGCCGTCACGAAACTCACGCAGCTTGCCGTCCGCGACGACCTGCTTGATTTGCTCTTCCGTCATACTGAGTCTTTCGAGGGCCTCCTGTAATGAATAGAACATACCTGCCATAATCACCTGTCTCCAAAACCCGCATAACGCGGCTTGCCACGATTCTTGGTGGGGGCCTTGCGGCCAAAAACCTCTAATGTACTATTATTGTATCCTAACCGGCTCGCTTATGCAACAATTTTTTTGGCGAAAAACGCCGCAAATCAAGCCCTCGGCTGAGGATTCAGCGCGGATCTCCCGGCGCGTTCCGGATAACGAACCGCGCACGGAAGGGTGTCACAGTCGGCATAAGTGGCAGAAACGCAGTTCTCGCTACAGTGCTCCTGATTGAAAATTCCCGTTCTTGCGCGGGCAAGCGGCTTTACAATAACATGTTATGGTCTTGCTCGCGGGAATTTACTACCCTGAAGGGTATAATTGGCGTCTGTCGGCCACGCCGCGTTTGCCGTGCGCATCACCACGTTGACAAACAGAGCCCTTCCGGCTTCGGTGAGGCTCTCGGCTGAGACATCGAAGCCCGAGAACAGATACCGATCGTGCTCCAGGACAAGAGAGTAGTAACCGGCATTGCCGGCGTCTTGGCCGAGTGCAGTCACAGTGACTGGCACCGGATAGAGAAAGATGATCACGCTGTCGGTTTCCGAAGATACCTCAATCCTGCCGTCCTCCGGAATCCCGACAGGGTAGGGCTCGTTGAACAGCGGATGGTTCGGATCGACCGGCTCAATTTCGTTGCCGCTGCCTCGCGCTCCATTGGGACGGCCTATGGCTAAGCCAAGCTGACCGAAATACCAGTACCCTCCGTTGCCCAGGCCGACAACCGGCTTGCCGGAACTTTCGACCGCCGCGACGTTCTGCTCATCAGCCCAGGTAGTGAGGTATCCGGTGTCGGTTCCGGCTATGATAAGGTCGAAAGCGTCAAATGCGGTCGTCGCCGCCTCGTGCCAGGGGACTAACGCAGTGGGACACCCGTGGGTGATCAGCAGGGCCTGGTACCCTTGCGCCACGTCGACTTTGCTGTGGTGAATATACGCAACGCGAGGCAGGGACATTGCCTGTGGCTCGGCCGACAAACTGGCCTGCGGTGTCCCGCCGTAGGCCCCCATGTGGATCCGCCTGCCGTGCGGCCAGATCTCCTGCCCGTAATCCGAATTAGGATCCCCGGCATCGATACAAGGAGTTGTCACGTCATCCTTCACCCAACTCCCGTTGACCGGATCCCATCGACCAACCGCAGACTTCAAATGATAATAACCATCAATCCAAATGGCATTGGGATCATTCGGCTCGACGACAATGTTCGGATCAACAGCGTCAGCCCAATATCCCGGACCTACAAACAATGGATCGACATCAATGTTCCCCTCACCGCCCCATCCTTTCTGAACATTGCTGAAGGTAATGTTGATACTTGAACCTTCAGCCTGTGATATTCCCCTGTCACCGTCCCAAACAATACAGTTGGTCAGTTCAACTTTGCTCGGCTTCTCCACTTCGAGCCAGGTATGCCAAGAACTGCAACTAGTGGCATTGCCGTATTGTGCTGAGTTTCCGGCAAATGTACAAATCTTCAATATTGCGTCGCTCCCAAAATTCTGAATTGCGCCACCTCCACCCGATGCCCTTGGATCGGCAACGTTGCCGGTGAAGCTGCAGTTTGCCAGAGTGGGACTGCTGCCAATGCTGAGCATACCTCCCCCGTAGGAAACGGGCATGCCGCGGGCCATATTGCTTGTGAAGCTGCAGCGAATCAGTGTGGGATTGCTTTCGTGGATGAAAAGGCCCCCACCCTGTTCCGCTACGTTTCTTGAAAAAACACAGTCTGTCAGTGATGGGGAACTGTCTGCGCAATACAGGCCGCCAGCTCCTTCATACCAGAATATGTCTATGCCCCAATATGCTCGGGTCTGGAGATTATCGGAGAATACGCATGAGATTAGTTCTAAATCACCTCTTAGACAGTAGACTGCTCCGCCGTTAAACGCATGGTTGTCAGTGAATGTACATTCGATAAGAGCAGCTTCACTCTCCTCGGCGTACATCGCGCCGCCCAGGAAGCCCATGCAGTCGGTGAACTTGCAGTTCTTCAACGTGGGGCTGCCCCCTTTAACAAAGATGCCCCCACCATTGTCGCCGAAAAGCGACATGTCGCCGATTGCGAAGCCGCCCACGATGGTGAATCCATCCAGCAGGCCTGTCTCATGAACACCGCTTCCAGTGACTACGTGGTAGCAGTTGTCACGTCTTAATTGAATCCCCTTGCCGCCCGCATCATTCCCGCTTAGATCACCGGTGAGGATGGACTCATATGACCTTATGTCGCGAGAATTGGGATCTGCGTTGCCCAATCCTGCGTAGCTGCCTTTCAATGTGACTCCGTTGATAAGTTGGAATGTTGCTGTTCGCCAGTCGAACTCGGGGATTGCCACCAGACCCTGGTTGGGCTTATAGGTTCCCTGTGCGACCCGGATTTCGACCGGCTTATCGGCAGAGTTGGCATCTGCCAGAGCATCCTGGAGGAAAGTGTAGGCATCGGCCCAGGTTGTGCCGTTGTTGGCTCCGGTTGCGTCGTCGTCGACGTAGATGGTCTTTGCCGGGGCAAGTGCGCCGAGCGCAGACAGTAGGACAGCTGACGTCGTCAAGAATACTGTTCGGTTCGGTTTGCTCAACACATTGATGTCCTCCTGTCGTGATTCCTCGTTGACGTCAATCTAGCAGATTGGCGATGTTGAAGCAAGGAGATATGGCATTGAAGTGACTACCGGTGTTGCACACCCTGATTTGCTTTTTCTCTCGTCAATCCGAAGGGATTGTTTATAATGGCAGGGTATGGAATTGCAGGCCCGGCGATTGCCTTGGAGGTGCTGTATGCCTGCCGAGACAGAAAAAGTGCTGTCGCGTCGTCTGGCGAGGGGCCGAGTGAGAATCAGTCCTGTC
>CP070678.1:1228442-1243420 GCA_020352515.1 Phycisphaerales bacterium
CTGGCAATCATAATCTGTTTCTCGATGTCCCGGCCAAGAGGACCGCGGGCAAGAGCGTTTCAGGGCCGTGCGGCGTCAACCTCGCGAGCTTTTCTGCAGCGCCAAATCGCGGGAGTTTGCGCAGCAAAGGGCCGCGGCGATAGCATCGGCCACGTCGGCGGGCTCGGGCAGGCGGGGCAGAGACAGGACGGTTTGAATCGTCCTTTGCACCTGCTGCTTGGAGGCCCTGCCGTTTCCGGTGATAGATTTTTTAATACGCGTGGCACTGAAGCTTCTGACCCGGACGTCGGCCTCGGCACATTTTTGCAGTATAACACCCCTGGCATGACCCATCAATATTGCGGTTTTGGGGTGGGCGTAGTGTGAGTAGAGCTGCTCGACTGCGACGACGTCTGGGGTGAGGCTTAGCAGAAGCGAGGCGATGTCTTCGGCTATGTGGTTCAGTTTCCGCTGAATTGGCCAAGCGGGGTCGGTTCGTACGACACCGGCCTCGATGAGCCTTTCGGGCTGGTTGCCGGTTTCCAGGCAGGCATACCCGCAGACATTCAAACCCGGGTCGATGCCGAGTATTCTCATTTCCACCTCCACTCGGTTACATCGGGCTTGTCTTCGAGAATGATTCCCGCTTCATCGAGACCGGCGCGAAGGGCGTCGGCCCTGGCGAAATCTTTCAGCTTGCGGGCCTTGGCTCGCTGCTCGATGATAATCTTGACGACGCGGTCGATTCTTGCCTCGTCGGCGGCTGGGGAGTGAGGATATTCATCTTTTACAAGACCGAGGACGTCGCCGCCCAATTTGGTGAAGAGGGCGTCGATTGCGGCCAGAGAGTCTATGGTTTGTCCGCCGTCCTCCAGGAGCTTGTTTGTGAGCCGGACGAGCTCGAACATGACCGAGAGCGCGACGGCCGTGTTGAGGTCGTCGTTCATGGCGCCTTCAAATCTTTCGGTCAACAGCGCGAGCTGTTTGGCCAGGTCTTCGGCAGCCAAGCCCTGGGGTGCGGCAGCGAGTCTCTTTCGGAGGGTCTTGACGGTCTCTGTAATTCTCTCGTAGCCGCTCTGGGCGGCAAAAAGGGCGGCGTCCGAGAAATCCAGGGGGCTTCTGTAGTGGCTGTTGAGTATGAGCTGCCTTATCGCGGGGGGGTCGTAGCTTCGGGTGAGTCTCTCATGGGCGCCGGAGAACGCCTGCTTGAGGGTGACGAAATTGTTGAGGCTCTTTCCCATCTTCTGGCTGTCGACTGTGACCATGTTGTTGTGGAGCCAGTATCGCACGAACTGCTGGCCGTTTGCGGCCTCGGACTGGGCGATTTCGCACTCGTGATGAGGGAACTGGTTTTCCAGGCCGCCGCCGTGAATATCGATGGTTTTGCCGAGGTATTTCATGCTCATTACCGAGCATTCGAGGTGCCAGCCGGGGTAGCCCATTCCCCAGGGGCTGGGCCACTGCATAATATGATTGGGCTCGGCCTTTTTCCAGAGCGCGAAATCGACGGGATTTTTTTTGTCCGGGGAGGGCTCGACGCGAGCCCCGGCGATCATCTCTTCGACATTTCTTCCGGAGAGCTTTCCGTAATTCTTGAACTTTGAGACGTCGAAATACACCGAGCCGTTGGCCTCATAGGCATACTGTTTTTGGAGCAGGGTTTTGACCAGCTCTATCTGCTCGATTATGTGCCCGCTGGCCCTTGGGCTTATGTCCGGCCGTAGGCAGTTGAGCCTGTCCATGTCGTCGAAGTAGCTGCGGGTGTAGTACTCGGCGAGGGCCATGGGGTGCATTTGCTCCCTTTTTGCGGCCTCGGCGATCTTATCCTCGCCGGCGTCGGCGTCGTCGGTGAGATGGCCCACATCGGTGATGTTCTGGACGTAGGTGACGTTGTATCCGAGGTAACGAAGATACCTGACCAGGACGTCGAAGCTGACGTAGCTTTTGGCGTGTCCGAGGTGTGCGTGCCCGTAGACGGTCGGGCCGCAAACATAGACCCCGACGCGGCCCTTGCTCCTCGGCTTGAACTCGGCTTTTCTCCTTATGAGGCTGTTGTAGAGCTGCAATCCCATATATAGGTTGTCTTTCTTTGCGAGCGTTTTGTGTTTTACAGTGTTCTTTTGAGTTTCTTTCTCACGAGCGCCACAGCGGTAGCTGCGATTGCCTCACCGGCGCCTATTTCTCCGAGGCCCTCGTTGGTTTTAGCCTTGACATTTACGGAGGTGAAGTCGATTTCGAGCAGGCCGGCGATGCATCGTTTAATCTGGCCTTTCACCGGTTCGAGTCTCGGCGCTTCGGCGTGTATCGTCAGATCGATGTTGACGGGCTCCCAACGTTTCTCGCGGAGCTTCTCCTTTACGACAAAGAGCAGCTCCTTGCTGTCGGCGTCTTTCCAGGTCGGGTCGGAGTCGGGAAACAACATACCGATATCGCCCATTGCCCCGGCACCGAGCAGGGCGTCGATTACGGCGTGGAGCGCGACGTCGCCGTCGCTGTGGCCGGCGAGCCCGGCGGGGTGTGGCACGTAGACTCCTCCGAGCATGAGCTTTCTGCCCTCGGCGACCGGGTGGATGTCGGTGCCGATGCCGATGCGGTACTCATGGTCATGGTCTTCAATCACAGCAGCCCCTTTGTGCTTGGTGTATCGTTTCCGACGACGGCTACGGCGGCGCCCAGGGCCTTTCCAAGGGCCTTGAAGACGGCCTCGGCCATGTGATGGCTGTTGTTTCCGTAGGGGACGTTTACATGGAGGTTGAACCTTCCGCTGTTGGCAAAGCTGCGGAGCATTTCTTCGACGCACTGGACGTCGAAATCTCCGATCTTGGCTGTGCGGTACTCAACGTTGTAAACGCATTTCGGCCTGCCGGACAAGTCGACGGATACGTTTGCGAGGGCGTCTTCCATCGGCACGGAGCTGTGGCCGTACCGGGCAATTCCCTTCTTGTCGCCGAGGGCTTCGAGCAGGCATTCTCCGAGACATATTCCGATATCCTCGACGGTGTGGTGGGCATCGACATTCAGGTCGCCCTTGGCGCTGACGGCCAAGTCGATCTTTCCGTGCTTGCTGAGGTGTGTGAGCATGTGGTCGAGAAAGCCGATGCCTGTGTCAAGCTCGTACTTGCCGACGCCGTCGAGATTGATTTCGAGTGTGACGTCTGTTTCCTTTGTCTGCCTGTGGACTTTGGCAATTCTGTTATCCATAAGAGTATCCTATTGATGCAGGATTTCCTTTTGATGCAGGATTTCCTTCAAGGCGGCCAGCAGGGTGTCATTCTGCTGCGTAGTTCCGACGGAGATTCTGAGCTTGTCCCGGAGGGTGGGGAGGGCAAAGTACCTTACGTAGATGTTTCGGGCGGCGAGCTTTTGGTGGACGTCGGCCGCATTTGCGTGTTTGTGTGAGGCCAGGAGGAAATTCGAGCTGCTGTCGAGCACTTTGAAACCGAGGTTTCTGAGCTGCGAGGTAAGCCTAGTGCGTTCGGCCTTTACTTTTTCGATGTTTTTCCTGAAGTGGTCACGGTCCATGATCGCAGCGGTTGCGACGCCAATTGCGACCGCATCGACGTTGTAGGAATCCTTGAGCTTGAGCAGGCCCGCTATCAGCTCGGGATTTGCGAGGGCGTATCCGAAGCGGATTCCGGCCAGCGAATAGCCCTTGCTCATCGAGCGGAGTATAATCACGTTGTCAAAATCGCGTACGAGCCGGGTGCAGTCGCTCTCGGCGAAGTCCACGTATGCCTCGTCGATCAACAGCACGCCCGAGATTTCGTCGGCGAGACAGGCGAGCTCGTCGACTTTAACGAGACTTCCGGTCGGCGCGTTTGGGTTGCAGACAATTGTCAGAGCGGCGCCGGTGGCGGCGAGTCTGGCGGGCAGGTTGAACTCGCCGTCGAACGGGATCTCGATGGCCGTGCAGTTCTGTAGATTAGCCAGGACCGGATAGAGCGAATATGTGGGCACGGGATATGCAACGGGACGGCTTTCGTCGCAGAAGGCGCGGAAGGCGATGTTGAGCAGGTCATCTCCGCCGTTGCAGCACATGACGTGATCGGGCGAGAGGCCGTGGAGTTCGGCGGCTGCCTGGCGGAATTGATTTCCAAGGGGGTCGGGGTATCGGCGAAGCTTTTCGGGGCCGGTCTTTTCGAGGACTTCCATCGCGCGCGGCGAGGGCGGATAGGGATTCTCGTTGGTGTTCAGCTTGACCACGTCGGCGTCTTTTGGCTGAAAACCGGGCTCATAGGCGATTGCCTTGTCAATATTTTCCCGAAAATAGCCCATCGGATGCTCCGGAAACAACGTCAGCGCAGATTATAAGTACATTCGGCCGCAAGTAAAAGGCAGATTTCACCATATTTGCGTCATGGGGCGCGTTAGGCGGGAGGGTCTTGGGGCCTGTATTCGGAATCGATGGTGCAGTCTGCCCGGATGTAATGGAGCCGGTTAGTGTGGTCACAGAGGGTATCGCTTATCTTCTTCAAGCGTACGCCCCTGAAGAAAGGGCAATAGCGTGGATTATTTTATTGACATTGCTTTTTGGAGCGTGTAGAGTGTATTGAGATGGGCAAATCAGGTGGGCAGGAGTCTCTCTTCGGCGATAGGCTTTTGGCCAGAGTGAAGGTGGGTCGCTATTTCATTGTAAGCAGGCGAGCGCGGAATAGTTGGTGCAAGCGTGTGTTCGCAAAGGGGCTGGAGAGGTGGTCGTATTCTGCCGCAAAAGGACACCTGGGAGAGAAGGGGAGATAAGATGAAGGCCAAAGGAGCCACAGGCCGGGGGTTGAGATTATCAGCTACAAATTGGACTCTTATTTTCTTATTATCATGCGTCGGGCCGGGCCGGGCTCGCGCCGACTGTGATGATGCGCTCGGACCAGGTGATGTCTGCACACCGCGGATCAGCTTCAATATCGGCGGCACGACCTACAAGATTCCGTATTGTCGAAATCACGCTCTGGGCACCCCGTCGACAGCTTACAGCCGCGCGGTGATCGTTATTCACGGGTGTGAACGGAACGCCATAGATTACTTCAATGATATCAACGGCATTGTCGGCGAGGAGCGCGAGCTCGATGATACGATAATAATAGCGCCACAGTTTGTAATGAAATACGGCTCCACGGACGATATTGCAAGCGCGGGTTTAGGCAGCGATATTCTGTACTGGGGCAGCGGCTGGAGCACCGGGTACAACTCGAAGAACAGCAGCGCCACGATCAGCTCATTTGCCGTCGTGGACCAGATTGCGGAACGGCTGAAGGACAATTTTTCGAATATGCGTCAGATTGTGGTGGTGGGGCACTCAGCGGGCGGGCAGTTTGTGAACCGCTACGCGGCCGGAAGCAAGATTCCGGAGGACGTACTCTATCCGGCCGGCGTCGATATCCGGTACATCGTCGCAAATCCCTCTTCATATTTGTACTTAAACGAGGAGCGCTGGGACCAGAATGATACGAATCAGTACAAGTTCTGGATACCTGATTCAAACTACCTGACGGATTTCTGCAGCGACTACGACAACAATACCAACTACGACAGTTACAAGTACGGGCTGAAGAACATCAAGTACAGTTCGTGCACTTATATGAGAGATGTAGATCCGGTCGATCCGGGCGGTGCAATTGTGTCCCAGTATCAGCAACGAGAGGTTATCTACCTGCTGGGAGACAAGGACACAGGCAGCGCAAGTCTGGATACCGGCTGTCGGGCGATGCTTCAGGGGGAACACCGCTACGAGCGGGGCACGGTATATTACGAATATCTTCAGTACTATTACGGATCGAGTATACGCCTGGTGCAGCGCAAATCCGTCGTCCAGGGTGTAGATCATAATCATACGAAAATGTTTCGGTCCGACGAAGGCAGAAAATACATTTTCCACGGCTTGTGCAGACCGATGGGCGTATCAGCCACGAAGGGGACGTCTCCGGTTTGGGTAAGCGTATCGTGGGATCCGGTGGCAGGGGCCACGGGTTACAGGGCCTACCGGTCCGAATCGGCCGCCGGACCTTGGACGCAGATCAGCAGCCAGATCGGCACGGGCCACCTGGACTACCCACCGACACCTGGGAAAGCCTATTTCTATTCGGTGGTTGCAACGGACGGGGTGGACGACAGCGCCAGAAGCCCATACGATACGGGTTGGTGCAAGCTTTCGGCCCCCGGGGGCGTCTCTGCGTCGGACGGCGCGTATCAGGACAAGGTGCGCGTAAGCTGGAATCCTGTCAACGGCGCGAGCCACTATCGGGTTTACCGTGGCGAGTCTTCCGGTGGCACGAAGACGGCGCTGGGCAACTGGCAGACGGGCAGCGGGTATGACGACAATCCGCCGACCGCCGGGAAGGTTTACTATTACTGGGTTGGGGCGGCGGTGGACGGCTCGGGAACGCGTGCGAGCGAGTACAGCAATTTCGACGCCGGCTACCGCAAGCTAGAGTCGCCGACGGGGGTGACAGCTTCGGACGGCGCATATACAAACAAGGTGCATATAAGCTGGAACGGCGTCTCCGGCGCCAGCCATTACGGGGTGTATCGCGCCACATCTGCGGGCGGCGCCAAGACGCTGCTGACGGCGCTCTGGGTGACGGACACAAGCTACGAGGACGGTTCTGCCTCTCCAGGGCTTACGTACTACTATTGGGCGAAGGCTGCGGTCAGCCTGGGAGGCGCTCGGGCGGGCGATTTTAGTTCCGGGGATACCGGCTGGCGCATGCTGGTGGCATTGACGGGCGTGTCGGCTTCAGACGGCGAGTACACAGACAAAGTGAGGATTAGCTGGAACGCCGTAATTGGTGCGACTTACTATCGCGTTTATCGGGCAGCATCGCTGACGGGCGTCAAGACGGCTTTGGGCAACTGGCAGTCCGGCACGAGCTACGACGACAGTTCGGCCACGCCCGGCAAAGACTACTACTATTGGGTTAAGGGGTCGCCCACGAGCGACGGCGCTCGGAGCACCGGGTTCAGCTCGCCGGACGCAGGCCGGCGGAAGCTGTCGGCTCCGACGGGGATATCGGCATCGGACGGCAGCTATAGAGACAAAGTGAGGATCACCTGGAACGCCGCGGCGGGCGCCACGCACTACCGGATTTGGCGCTCGACATCGGCGACGGGCACGAAGATTACTTTGATGGCGGATTGGCGGAGCGGCACGAGTTATGACGATGGAGCGGCGGTTCCGGAGACAACGTATTACTACTGGGTGAAGGCGGCTACCAGCAGCGCGGGGGCGCGTGCGAGCGACTTCAGCGGTCACGACAGCGGCTGGCGGAAGACGCCTCTGTCGCCGCCGACGGGTCTGGCAGCTTCGGACGGCGCATATACAACTCATGTACACGTGACGTGGACCGGGGGCGGCGGGACAAGTCACTATCGGGTATACCGCTCCGACACGTCGGGAGGCGCGCGAACGGAACTCGGCAACTGGCAGACAGCGACGAGCTACGACGACATTCCGCCCGTTCCGGGGGCGAGCTATTATTACTGGGTCAAAGGGGCGACGAACAGCACCGGTGACGATGCCACGGACTTTAGCCTTCCCGACACGGGCTGGCGCAGACTCTCAGCGCCGGAGGGGCTGTTGGCCTCGGACGGCGAGTTCACCGACAGGGTGCGCACAACCTGGCTTGCGGCCAGCGGCGCAACACACTACCAGCTCTCCCGCTCTTGGGGCCAATACGCCGAGAAAACGGCTGTGACCGGCTGGCAAACGACGACCAGTTTCGACGATACGGAGCCAACACCGGGCGACTCGTATTATTATTGGGTGAAGGCGGCGACGAGCAGCGTCGGGGCACGCGCGAGCGATTTCAGCGTGCACGACAGCGGCTGGCGAAAGCTTTTGGCGCCAACGGGCGTGTCGGCTTCAAACGGCACCTACACCGACAAGGTGCGAATCACGTGGGACAAGGTGGAGGGGGCATTGTATTATCAGGTTTGTCGCGCCACTTCCCCAACGGGCGAGAAGACGGAAGTGGGCTTTTGGAACATGGCCACAACATACGAGGACACCTCCTCAGTTCCGGGAACGACGTATTACTATTGGGTGAAGGCGGCGGTCGGATACACCGGGGGCAGAGCGAGCGAGTACAGTTCGTACGACAGCGGCTGGCGCCCGCTGTCGGCTCAATTCCACACAGCGGCGTCAGAGGGTCTCGAGACCACGAGTCCGGCCTCAATCAAGGTGGTGCTATCGGGCACGTCCACCCAGACCGTAACGGTCGATTACGCGGCGACCGGCGGCACGGCCCAAAACGGGCTTGACTACACACTCTCGCAAGGGACTGTGATTTTCGAGCCGGGCCAGACGTCGATGATCATCGACGCCAACGTCATTTATGACGGCCTTGAAGAGAGCGATGAGACGATAGAGGTGACGCTGTCAAATCCCACCGGTCCCGTTGTGATCGGAATGATACAGCAACATACCTACACGATTCTGGACAACACGAAGTATCTCGTGTGCACGGACGGCAGCGGAGACTTCCCCAATATTCAGGCCGCCATAGACTCCGTCGTGAGCAGGGATGTCATCGAGCTTTGCGACGGCACGTTTACCGGCGCCGGCAATCGGGAGGTAGACTACAAAGGGAAGGCAATCACTATAAGGTCCAAGAGCGGCGACGCCGAGAAATGCACAATCGACTGCGCCAACTCCATGGGAAAACCATACACGGGGTTCAAGTTCGTGTCGGATGAGGGGCCCGGCTCGATACTTGCGTCGGTCACGATTGGGAACGGCGCGTACGGGATCATCTGCGGGGCGAGGGGATATCCGCCCTTGAACCCGCCCCGGTCCGGCTCACCAACAATCCGGGATTGTATCTTGTCGAACAACAAAGGAGGCAGCGGTGGAATAGGAGGTTCGGTCTACAACGGCGGCGGGATGTTATGCGTGGGGAAATCGGCTCCAATCATTATCAGATGCAGGTTTTTCGACAACTCGGCAGGGGCCGGGGGTTTCATAGCGGGCATATTCAACGGAGGCGGCGTCTGCTGCGAAGAGAGTTCGCCGAGTTTGCATAACTGCAGTTTTGTTGACAATACAGCGCCCGCGCAGTTGACCAGTGGAGGCAACGGAGGGGCGATGTACTGCGATGCGGGGGCCCCGATCCTCGACGGCTGCACGTTCTCAGGCAATTCGGCCAAAGGAGCGGGAGGCGCATTTGCGTGCGAGGGGGGCCGGGTCGCTCTGAGCAATTGCGTGTTTTCGGCTAACCACACGGGCACCGGGTCTACAATGAGCGGCAATGGAGGGGCGGCGGCATTCAGCGATTCGGGCGTGACGATGAGCTTTTGCACGTTCGTTGGGAATCAGGCAATGACAGGGGGGGCCGTATGGTGCCACGGTGGCTACTTGGCCGGCGCCGCCGAAGTTGCCAATTGCACTTTTTACGAAAACGCGGCTTCAACGGGCGGGGCAATATACGTGCAGAGCGGACCTCCTGCGACGGTGACCAACACGATCATTGCCGACAACAAAGAGGGTGGGGCGGTCGCCTGTTATTCTGCGGGCGCGACGCTGACATGCTGCGACGTGTACTCGAACGCGGGCGGCGATTGGGTCGGCTGCATTGCCGGTCAGGACATAGTGCGGAACAATATCTCACTGGACCCGGTCTTCTGCAGACCTGCGATGTGGGACCTGCTGCTGCGTCGCAGCTCCCCGTGCGTGCCTTTTTCGCCGCCAAACAGCCAGTGCGGTCTTATCGGTGCGTGGCCGGCAGAGTGCCTGCCGGGCGACCTGGATAGAAGCGGGAGGGTCGATATGATCGATTTTGCCTTGTTCGGGCGTGCCTGGCTGAGCGAACGGGGCGAGGTCCACTGGGATCCGGAGTGTGACATCAGCACACCTGCCGATGATCTCATTGATATGTGGGACCTGGCGGCATTTGTCGAAGACTGGCAGATAGACGATTAGGTTTTTCCGGAGCCCAATTCCGGAGAGCAGGACGACGTGACACTTTCTTTTTCAGCGCACTCGGGTACCGAAGGTCAGAAGCAATAGCTCCGGGCGTTTAAAAAGCCTTTTGAGAGTTATCGGTGTGCAGGCGTCTGTCAGCGGATGGCGTAGGCGTAGAGGAAGTCGTCGTGGCGGATGTAAAGTCGGCCGTCACAGACGACGGGGTGGGCCCAGCTTTTCCCCTTGCCGCCTTTGGGTATCTGGAACGAGCTGACGAGGCGGTAGGCCGTCGGGGTCGGCCGGACGAGGCCCATGCGGCTGTCCTCGCTGAGGGTGTAGAGCATGCCTTCGGCGGATGTGAGAGAGCCCTTGCCAACGCCCTTGTCCATATATTTGAGGCGTCCGGTCTGCCAGTCGAGGCAGACCCAGAGTCTGGAGTTTTTGAAGGTGCTGTTGCCGTGGAGGCTTCCGTCGAGCAGGATGACGTCGCCGTGATGACAGTCGAGCTGATCGGTTCGCCACAGCTCTTGTAGGGAGGCTTTGCGGTCTTTGACGTTTAGTTTCCACTTGACCGATCCGGCCTTGAGGGTGCTGATAAAGACGCAGCCGTCGTGATAGATTGGGGTCATGATGTTTTCGTCGGCGTAGGATTCGTGCTTGACGTGCCAGAGGAGGTCGCCGGTATCGGCATTGACGCCGATTATGGCTTTTGCGGTGAGATTGATGATTATTCTGAGTCCGCCGGATTCGATGAGTATGGGGGATGAGTATCCGGCAAGCTCATTAGTGCTGGGGGCCTTCCAGACGACATCGCCGGTTTTTTTGTTGAGTGCGACCATGCAGGTTTCGGGCCCTCCGGGCGAGCTGATGACGTTGTCACCGTCGATGAGCAGCGATTCGGCCAGGGCCCAGGTGGAATTCTTGCTGCGGAACTCTTCGAGGGTGTTGAGCTGCCAAAAGACCTCGCCGGTTTTGGCGTCGAGGCAGATTAGATTCCCGACAGGGCTCTGGTGGTAGAGCCGATTGCCGTCGATGGTTGGGGTTGCGCGTGTTCCGGGGACGTCCTTTGTCCAAGCTTTGCCGTTCTTCACCTGCCAGAGGATTTTGCCATCGGTGTTGAGGGCGGTGATGACGGTGTTCTTTTCGATGTTGCCGGCTGTGTAGATGAATCCTGAGGCGATGGACACGGTGGAGTATCCCTGTCCGAGGCTCTTGGCGGTCCAGACGAGTGTAGGGCCGTTATCAGGCCAGCTTTTGAGCAGTCCTTTCTCGGTGGAGATGTTGTCACGATTGGGCCCGTGGAACTGGGGCCATGAGGGCCCGGAGCGTGCGGGACGTGCGAGTGCGGCCGGGATAAAAGCGGCGATTACGATAAGGCAGGCGGGTCGGCAGATTATCTGGAGTGGCTTCGGCATTTGGCTAATTCCTTTATGTTAGAGATTCTGCACGAGGCAGAGCCACGTTAGTTTTGCGGGCGGGACCTTTGTATCAGGATATCGGGAGAAATGCAAGGGGGCAAGTTGCGGGCAATGCGAAGGGGCTTGCGGCGGCGAGGTGCGACTTAGACTACGCCGGTGATGAACCTCGCAAGGACACGCCACTGTCCGTTGGCTTGCCTGATCAGCCACCGCTCCGCCCGTTGTGCAAACCAGAGATCAACAACGGCCAGATTAGTTCGATAGAGGGTAATTCTATCGCATCGTGCTGAAGGCTGCAATTGCTTTAAAAGGGCCTTTATCCTGTCGGCCGAGTCGGTATCCTCAACCGCCAGAGCCGGGTTCTTGTCGAGTATGCGGCAGATTGCGATGGCGAGCCGCCTTTTCCACATGGCATCGTCGCGGCTGTCGAGGAGGTTCAGGAGCTCGGGGATCAGAGAATCATTACCGCTTTGCGCGACGCCTTCGAGCGCGAGGGATCCGATTTTGGCGGGCTTTTGCACAAAGGCCATGAGGGCCCGGCCGGAGGTTCTGTCTGCGGTGGTGCTGAGGGCAAAGAAGAGGGATTCCTGTTCGACATCACGGCGTTCGGCGAGTTTCCGGCGGAGGGCGGAGTTGGCGGCTTCTATTGCTGTTCGGCCGATCAGGTCGTAAGCGCATTGCCTGACGTGCAGATTCGGGTCTTCGACGGCCCGCAGAAACACTGCATCACGCTGGTTTTTGGGAAACCATTTTGCCCAGGCAGCGGTATTCAGCGCCGAGCGTCTCGTGTCGGGAGAGTCTGCGCCGGTCTTGCGGATGATGAAGTCGACGACGGAGTGGTTGCCACAGGTGATCAAAGCATTGAATGCGGGTCTGGAGAGACTTCCGGTTTCAATTGCGGTTGTGAGGGCGGGCGCAGCTTCGGGGAGGCCAAGGTGGTAGAGGGTCCCGGCGGCAATCGCCCGATTACGGCGAACGGGGTCATTCAGGATAGCGTGGATGAGGATTTTTTTGGTTTTTTCTGTAGGAGCAGTCTTCTTGAAGAACGCGAATATCCACTCTCGGCAGGCGGCGTCCGGGTCGGCAGCCGCGGCGGCGAGAGCATCAGCGAACTTTTGTGGTTGGTGATGGCTATTGGCGAGTCTGGCGGCGTGGGCGCGGTGGAAGGGCCGGTCGCTTTTGAGAAGCTCGAGGATCGGCTCGGCCGGTGTGTTGATGTCCAGTTTCTGATTCATCTCGGCCATATACATTGCCTGCTCGCTGACCTTCGGGTCCGGGTCAGCGACCATAGACAGGAGCATTGCGGCGGTGGTTTCATGCCTTGCGCGCCACATATCCTTAACGGCGGTGAGACGGGTATCAGCAGCGGGGCTTTGGAGCATTTTGGCCCACTTTTCGATCAATGCCGCCGGCGGAAGGCGACCCTTTTCAAAAGGCCTGGCCCCGGCGGCGTGTACAACGGGTGCGGCCACAAGACAGGCAGCTATGAAAATATGGGCGGCCCGGCGGATCGGGGCGGTTGATTCTAACATGGATGATACTCCGTAATTTCAACCACAAGGGACAGGGCCGATGCTGTGCGAGAGACGGCAAACGGGCCTGCCGGTACCCAGCTCAGAAACCGTCAAGATACCCACTACTAACATTTCAAGCTGTGTCAGTCAATGCTCCAGATTCGACGTCGAGGGAGAGCAGCCGTTTGATCTTGTAGATTTACGGTTAGCTTTGGCTTTATTGATCGGCGTTGTGGGCCGGCCGGGCGCAGTCGATGTTGATGTCTTTGATGGTTTTGGCGGGCTCGACGGTTATGGTTGGGCCGGTTGTGCTCTCGTAGTCGCCCTGCTGCGGTGGTGCCTTGATGTAGTCGGCTCCGAAGGTGCGCGGCGCGGCTTTGTCCCAGACGGCTTTGAGGGTGTATGCTCCGGGTGTGACGCCGTGGATACGGAACGGGATTTCGGCCTGGGGCCACTGGGCGTTGTGGTAAGAGTATTCCCAGAAGTACTCGGTGAGGCGGTGGACGGGGAGGGACTTGTGCCAGTCGTCCGGGATTGTGCGGCCCGGGATGAGGTAGAGGCAGAGGCGGCTCCTATCGGGTCCGGGGGCTTCGGGCAAAAGGATTGTGCCAGAGACGGCGCCGAGGTAGTAGTATTTTGGTGAGCGGTCGGCGTTCTCGGCGGGCTTTTGGTCCCAGCGTGCGAGGGCGCGTTCGGCGATGTCACGTTTCGGGCAGCGAGCGTCAAGGCGGACGAATTTCCTGTTCTTGGTGTTCCAATCCTGGATTGGCTGGGTATAGAATTTGGCATCTTGGGTCAGGAGGGACTCGATGACGGCGCGGTCTTCGGGCCTCTTGAGGCTGAGGAGAAACTCGACGGCGGTATAGTATGAGCGAGACTTAACGCCTTCGGCGAGGGCCCATTTGCGACCCTTGGTGTTCCAGCGATTCTTAAGGTCGTCGGTTATTTTGACTTCGTGGCCGGTAGTGGGGTCCCATGCGAGGAAGTATCCGCCGCGCAGGAGCCAGAGGCAGAAGTAGCGGTTGGCGCCGTCGGCGTCGAAAAACATGGGCATTGAAGCCCAGGATCGGCCTGAGACACTGCGACTTATGAGGTGTCGGAATTGCTCTGACCAACTGAGGGTGTTCGGCGGGCCGGTGTAGTGGAATATCTGTTCGAGTGAGTAGTTCTTGATAAGGCCTTCTCTGTTGTAGAAGGCGAGGACGCAGGGGCCCATTCCGCCGTGGGCGCGGTTATTGTTTTCGTTGACGGTCGCGACGTATTCGGCGTCGTCTGAGAGGAAGACCTGCTGAGGAGCGCCCTCGTTGCAGAGGGGGCACCGCCAGAGGGCGATTCTGAGGTCATTTTCCAGCCGGAAGACATCGATTCCGGGTTTGGCCTGGTCTTTGGCGGGCGTGACATGGGCGACGTATCGGCCATTTTTGGAGAAGTAGTCTTTTTCTATTGGGCGGGCCCAGCTATCGGCGTAGAGAGGCCGGAGGCACGGGATGACCGCGAGCAGGGCAACGAGTGCTCTTTTCATGGCAGCGTCCCTTTCTATTAGGTTGGCGGCGCAGATTCTACAGTATTATGACGGTGAAATCGTGACGAAAGTCACATTTTTTTTCCGACAGCCTGGCACGGATGAGTCAGTTCCTGGCCCATTTGATTGCAGGGGCGAGGATTCCAGCGCGGTTTGGGCTTTGGCGGCGTTACGGGATGAAGGCGTTGGGGTAGTGGTCGATTTTTGGCCGGCCAGAGGCCGGGAGGGTAATGGCTACGACGTCGATACGGAAGGGCCGATTCTCGATTTGGTGGGTGGCGAGGAAGTATCTGGCTGCCCTGATTAGTCTGGCTCTCTTTGCGGGAGTGACGGTTGCCTCTGGGGGCTGGAATGCATCGGCGGCGCGTGTTCTGACCTCTACGAAGACGATGGACGAGTCGGGGGCGACCATTATCAGGTCGATTTCGCCGGCTTTGCAGGCGAAGTTCCGGGTTAGGGTTTTGAGGCCTTTTGAGCAGAGGAATCGTTCGGCGCGTTTTTCACCCCATTTGCCGAGTTTCTTCGTGTCGGCCAGGAGTCTTGTCCTGTTGGGGATCCAGCCAAACACTTTTCCCTCCCACGGCCGGAGCGTATCGAGGCAAGCGGCGTCTACTTGGCAACCGTGTGTTCGCTGTGTCGCTGTGCGAGCTTTA
>CP070678.1:1243520-1246995 GCA_020352515.1 Phycisphaerales bacterium
CGCCTGTGGGGGTAGAAAATGAAGAAAAACGTAAAATTGGCCGGGATTTCGGTTGAAACGGGCGGCAAAGAGGGTAAAACCGGGTTGCGCAGTGAGGGGTTTGGTGATGTGTTCGCGGTGGTTGGGCCGATTCGCCTTCGACACGGCCGGGATGGATCTGTCGCAGAAAAGGCGAAAGGCAGAAGTAGAGATGGAAGAGATAGACTATGGCGTAGAAGTTACCGGGTATAATTGACAGTGGTGGCGACAATTAGTTGCTGCGGGCGTTTGAGAGGCTGCAGCCGAAGCTGCTTTCGGGCAAGATTCGAATGAGAGATACAGAATCGAGTGCAGAGGAGGCCGTGTAATGGCGAAACGATTAACCGTGTCCTTGAAAAAGAAGCACGCGATGCAGGTTACGCGGGTATCGGTTGGAAAAAGGAAGTTGGTTTACGTCATACTGGCAAACAGGGCGCTGAAATATCCGTGGGCAAGGTCAAGAGTTGCCTATATCGGAACCACGAAGAAGGGCATGGCGCGAATTGCTCAGAGTGTCGCTGCAAGGGCCAAAGATGTTTTGTCACTTCACGGTGTGCGAGAGTTCACTGTGCGTATTATCACGTGTGCCCCGCGGCAGAATATGAGGACATGGATCAAGCTGGAGCGAGCCCTGTTGCTGACATTTCGCCACAAATACGGCAGCTTACCCAAGTGCAATACCGCAGGAAAAAACATGAAAGAGCGCGATGAGTTCAAATACTTCACGCACAAACGCTTGGAAAGAGTGTTGGAGGCACTCCAATGACCATTCCTGCGACGTCAAGTATCATATTCAGGGAGGCCAGAGTAAGAATCGAATGTGCGATCTGAAAGCCAAGTTAGACCAATGGAAAGAATGGTGCTTTGGCAACGACGTGCACTCGGTGAGCAATCAGATCCACAACATGATAAGGGATTCGGCTGTTTTCCAGTGCATAAATGAGGCCCGGGGGCACGCACCTAAAGACAAGAATGGAGAGCCGAAGCTAAACGGGACAGTCCATGCCTTTATAAATAGATGCTTCTTTCAAACGCAAGCAATGGCTATCAGACGGCTACTCGATAGAAGGCAGGACGTAGTCTCTCTGCGTCGATTGATAAATGATATTCAGGAGAATTGTGAGCTCTTGACGAGGGCAGGTCTGCTTGGCGCATACGGCTATCCGTACGATTATGAACCGGAGCGAGCAAACCTGCATGGCAAATATGACCAAGGCCATGGACAGGCAGCCGCCGGGGGATTGATCAAATGCGCCCATTCCAAAGCCATCCACGGCTTCATGGACTCCATGGCGGGAGTTGAGCCCTCGCGAAGAAAGCCCGATGACAGGCCGAGGGAGGCAGTATTCAGGTGGCTTCTCAAGAGACTGCATGAATGCGAGGCGATAGTCAATTTCGTGAACAAGTACGTTGCGCATTCTGCCACTGCGGACAGTCGGGCCAAGGTCAACACGGACATGGTCACACTTGGGAAGATACTGGAAGCCCACCGGATGCTATGTGAAACGGCGGAGATTGTTGGAATGAACATTCTCTTTCAGAGCCACGGCAACTTTCTGGCGATACCCCAGTATGATCAGTTCGAATATTTCGAGAAACCGTGGGCAACTGAGGGGGTGGTCAAGGAACTGCGCGAATTCTGGGACGATTACTACAAGGCGACGGGAAAGTGGAAAGATTGGGACTGGCAGGCGGAGTTTAATGAATCTGCTGAGAAATGAGGGCTACGCAAACGGCTGGTTCGCGAGCACTTGCGAATGTAGGTGTACGAGAGGAGTGAAAGGACGAAGCAGGGGAGTCTTTGTTGTGGCTGGCCCAGCAGGGCAACATGAAGCTTCTGGGCGATGTAATCGGGATCGAACTTGAGGTGGAATGGCAGGAACGGGCATCGGCCGTTCAGATTCGCCAGCATCCGGGTCAGGCGGCAGGGGGGGCAGCGTGAGGTTTGGTGAATCGGAATCTGAAGAAGGTGATCAAGGGGTGCGACGGCAGAGGGATCGAATCTCTGCGTGTGCTTGAGCTGGAGTGTTAGCGTTATGGAAACGACCAAAATCGCGGTGTTTAGAGGCAAGCAAGTCCGCAAGACGATTCATAACAATGAATGGTGGTTTTCGATAACCGACGTCGTGGCGGCATTGACCGATAGTGCGGATACAAAGCAGTATGTCAAGAAGATGAGGCGTCGCGACCGCCAGTTGAACGAGTACTGGGGTACAATTTGTACCCCCCTTGATTTGCTCGCCCATGACGGCAAGATAAGGAAGTCAAACTGCGCAAACACTGAGGGTGTTTTTCGCATAATACAGTCCATTCCGTCGCCGAAGGCGGAACCCTTCAAGCGGTGGCTGGCGAGGGTGGGCTACGAGCGGGTCCAGGAGATCGAGGACCCCGAATTAGGCACGAAAAGGACGCGGGCCCTGTACAAGGCAAAAGGCTATTCGGACGGATGGATTGAAAAACGGATGCGGGGAATCGCGATACGCGAAGAGCTGACGGACGAATGGAAGAAACGGCGTGTGAAGGAAGAGACGGAATACGGGATATTGACCGCCGAGATATCCAAGGCAACGTTCGGGCTGACGCCGAGCGAGTACAAGAAGTTGAAGGGGTTGAAGCGAGAGAATCTGCGCGACCATTTCAGCGACCTTGAGCAGGTTTTTTCGATGCTTGGCGAAGCGGCCACGACTGAAATCACACGGAATAAGGATGCGCACGGTTTCGGTGAAAGCAAGGAGGCGGCGCGGGAGGGCGGCGACGTGGCAGGAAAGGCGAGGCGAGACCTCGAATCAAGAACGGGCAAGAAGGTGGTTTCGAGGCGAAACTACCTCGGGGGAGCTCAGAAACCCAGACTGTTGAAGGATAAGCCGTGAGTGAGGGCTTGGGGGTGTTATGCGGGGGTTAGGCTGTGTCTGAAAACGCAGTGCCTGGCTTCGACCGGCTTGTTCGACCTCTGGCGACGTCCGTCTCCATCGACGTATCTGTGGGGATACGCGTGCTTGGCCGTCCTTGCCAGCGGCCGAACCGCTCGCTCTCGGGCCGACGGTAGCGTTTTCAGACAAAGCCTATTAGGGTATTGATGGTTTGGGCGGAGTTGATGGTGATGGTGTTTATTTTTCGGTTAATTCTTTTGATTAGGCCGGTTAGGGTTCTTCCGGGTCCGATTTCGTAGAGGGTTTGTACGCCGTCGGCGAGGAGCCGTTCGGCGCATTTTTGCCAGTAGATGGGTTGGGTTAGCTGTTTTGTCAGGCCGGTTCTGATGTCGTCGGCGGTGCGGTAGTATTGGGCGTCGATGTTTCGTATGACGGCGGTGTCGGCGGGGTCGGCGATGGGGGTATCGGCGAGGACGCGGGCGAGGCGTTCTGCGGCGGGGGCCATCATTGGCGTGTGGAAGGCACCGGCGACTTCGAGGCGTACGGCCTTTAGGGCGTCTTATTCAGGGGCGACGAGCCGAAAGACG
>CP070678.1:1247095-1254903 GCA_020352515.1 Phycisphaerales bacterium
ATGCAAATACTGGAGAGCTGGAAGAACGCCCAGGTCCAGCCCGGTGACTACGCCGCCGCCAGAGAAGCACTCGAAAAAACAGAAGAGCTGCAACTGTGCGGAGGCATCTTCTACGTCGATGCCGAGCCGGTTGCGTACTGCCTCGGCGAGGAGCTGGCCCTCGGCACGACCTACGCCATCCACTTCGAAAAAGCCGTCATCAGGGACAAGTATAAAGGCGTTTACCAGTTCATCAATCAATCCTTCGCCTCCGTCCTCCCGGAAAAGTACGAATTGATAAACCGCGAGCAGGACCTGGGTGACATCGGCCTGCGGCAGGCAAAGGAAAGCTACCGGCCCGCCGGATTTGTCAGAAAACTCAGGGTCACCGCCTGACAGCCGGCACAGCAACGACCCGGCGTCACTCGGGTTGGGTCAAAGGGCCGACGACGACCTGCCGCGCCCGCGACTACTACTCCGTTCTCCGCAGTCCTCCGGTCGCCCTCCAACATGGCCGGGCCGTCCACGCACGGTCTCTCACCCGGGAAACTAAAAACAGAAAAGGGTTGACAGAACACGCCGCCCCGTATAGAAATGTAGGGGCCGCACCGGGAGAAGAACGATGTAAACCGGAGCGGTCCGCCTGGTTTGTGCGTGCAAACCGGCAGGCAGATGGATTAGGGCTGGTGGGAGTGATACTGGAGAATCAAGCATTTGTGGACAAACGGCGGCAAAACATTCCCGTAGATGGTATGCCGGTGTTCGCCGGCCCACCCCGCAGAACCACGCCAATTGCTCCGTTCACCCCGACATTCTAAAAGGTTCACGAAATGGCTGAAATAAATCGCGCTGCTCTGTTTGGCAAGCTCAACAGTCTCGGTTACAAGGCTATCGAAAGCGCAACGGTCTTCTGCAAGCTTCGCGGCAACCCCTATGTGGAAATGACGCACTGGTTCCACCAGATCCTGCAGTTGCAGGATTCCGACCTGCACCGCATCATCAAGCGCTTCGAGATAAACCCGTCCAGGCTCGCCAAGGACCTGACCGAGGCCCTCGACCGTCTACCACGGGGATCAACCTCGATCTCGGACCTCTCGCCTCATCTGGAAGAGGCCGTCGAGAGAGGATGGGTCTTCGGAACACTGTTGTTCGGAGAATCGCAGATACGCACGGGACACCTGATAGTCGGCATATTGAAGACCAACAGCCTCAAGAACGTACTTTTCCAGATCTCCGGTGAATTCCGCAACATCAAGATCGAGCAGCTTACGGACGAATTCCCAAAGATCGTCGGCGGCTCGCCGGAAGATTCGCTCCAGGGAAAGGATGGGACGTCACTGCGCCCCGAGGCCCGGGCGGGGGCCGCTTCCGACGAGATGGCCCCGGCCGCAATGGGCAAACAGGAGGCCCTGGCAAAGTTCTCCACGGACCTCACGGAAAAGGCCAGGAGCGGCCAGATGGACCCCATCGTGGGAAGGGATGAAGAAATCCGCCAGATAGTCGATATCCTGATGCGTCGCCGCCAGAACAATCCGATCCTCACCGGTGAGGCCGGTGTCGGAAAGACGGCCGTTGTCGAGGCTTTCGCTCAGCGAATCGCCTCCGGCGACGTGCCCCCGCCCCTTAAAGACGTTTCGCTCCACGTGTTGGACGTCGGCCTGCTCCAGGCCGGCGCAAGCATGAAGGGAGAATTCGAAAACCGCCTTCGACAGGTCATCGAGGAGGTCCAGGGCTCGCCAAAGCCGATTATCCTCTTTATCGACGAGGCGCACACCCTAATCGGAGCCGGCGGCTCGGCGGGAACCGGAGACGCCGCAAACCTGCTAAAACCCGCACTCGCAAGAGGCACCCTAAGGACCATCGCAGCAACCACCTGGTCAGAGTACAAAAAGTACATCGAGAAGGACCCGGCGCTGACCCGAAGATTCCAGGTCGTAAAGGTCGAAGAGCCCGAAGAGCAGAAGGCCGTGATAATGATGCGGGCACTTGCCTCAAACCTCGAACAGCACCACCGCGTGCAGATACTGGACGAGGCCCTCGACGCCGCCGTCCGCCTCTCGCATCGGTACATCCCCGAACGTCAGCTCCCGGACAAAGCGGTAAGCCTCACCGACACCGCCTGCGCGAGAGTGGCCATAAGCCAGCACGCCGTGCCGCCCGAGGTGGAGGACTGCCGCCGATGGATCGAGGCCATTCAGACGGAGATGGAAATAATCGCAAGGGAGGTGGCTACTGGCCTCGACCATAAAAAGAGAGAGGCTGAAGCAAAAGGCAAGCTCGAAGCGGAGAAAAAGAGACTCGCTGAGCTCGAAGAACGCTGGGCGAAGGAAAAGGAGATGGTCGATACGATTCTAAACATCCGCGCAAAACTCCGCAAGCTCAGCGACGGCACCATCGAGCAGGCCCCCACCGACACACAGCAGACAGAGACCAAAGAGAAACCCAAGGATGAGGCTGACCGGGCCGACGAGAAAAAGGAAAGGGCCGCTCTGCTCAAGGAGCTAAAGTCCCTGCAGGGCCGGCTCGATAAGCTGCAGGGCCAAACGCCCCTGATTCTACCATGCGTCGACGCCAAGGCCGTCAGCGCCGTCGTTGCCGGCTGGACCGGCATCCCCGTCGGAGGAATGGTCAAGAACGAAATCGAGGCCGTCCTTAACCTTGCCGACAGGCTCCGCGAGCGAGTCATTGGGCAGGACCACGCCCTCGAGGCAATCGCAAAACGCATCAAGACCTCCCGAGCGGGCATAGAAAACCCGAACAGGCCGATTGGCGTGATGTTCCTGGTCGGGCCCAGTGGCGTCGGAAAGACCGAAAGCGCAATCGCGCTCGCCGAGGCCCTCTACGGCGGAGAAAGCAATCTCATAACCATCAACATGAGCGAGTTCCAGGAAGCCCACACCGTCTCGACGCTCAAGGGCTCGCCTCCAGGATACGTCGGATACGGCGAAGGCGGAATTCTCACAGAGGCCGTGCGAAGACGACCATACAGCATCGTCCTGCTCGACGAGGTCGAAAAGGCCCACAAAGACGTGCACGAGATTTTCTTCCAGGTCTTCGACAAGGGCATGATGGAAGATGCCGAGGGCCGCCTGATCGACTTCAAGAACACGATCATCCTGCTGACCAGCAACGTCGGAACGGACCTCATAATGGATATGTGCAAGGATCCCAGCCTGATGCCGGAGCCCGAAGGGATATGCAAGGCCCTCCGCACGCCCCTGCTTAAGGTCTTCCCGCCGGCGCTGCTCGGGCGGCTGGTGGTCGTACCCTATTACCCGATCTCCGACGAGACAATGCAGCTAATTACCCGCCTCCAATTGAAACGCATCGGGCGCCGGGTCATGGACAACCACAAAATACCCTTCACCTACGACGAGGAGGTGATAAAACTTATAACAGCCCGCTGCACGGAGGTCGAAAGCGGCGCCCGAATGGTGGACGCCATACTGACCCATACGCTCCTGCCGGAAATCAGCGAAGAGCTGCTCAAGCGGCTTATGGAAGGCAAGACCGCAAAACGCGTTCATATCGGGACTAAAGATAGCGATTTTACTTACTCGTTCGACTGAATCGCCAGGCGTAAATACAAAACGGAACAGGCAAAAAACACCTATTGCAAGCGAGCCCGGCCCCGTGTAGACTTAGGCGGTCTCGCTCGGAAAGGTACAGGGTCACAGAATGCCTGACAAACCTACCCAGAAACACAGGGAGTTGGCGGTCGGAACACCTCTGGGCGAGGATGTTCTGCTGCTCACTAGTATGTCGGGTGGCGAGCAGCTCGGCCGCCCGTTTGAGTATCAGCTCGATATGGCCAGTGAAAACAGTCGGATCTCGCCGGCCGACATCGTTGGACAGAACGTGACCGTTCGCCTCGAATTGCCGACGGGCAAAACCCGCTACTTCAACGGCTACGTCAGCCGATTTATCCAGCTTCCCCCCATGGGCCGCTTCGCCCGCTACCGCGCCACCATCGTGCCCTGGCTTTGGTTCCTCACCAGAAAGGCGGACTGCTGTATCTTCCAGAAAATGAAAGTCCCGGATATAATCAAGGACGTCTTCAAAAAGTGCGGGGTGGAGAACTTTGAAGACGGCCTGACCGGCACCTACAGGGAATGGGACTATTGCGTCCAATATCGTGAAACGGACTTCAACTTTGTCAACCGCCTGATGGAACAGGAGGGTATTTACTACTTCTTCAAACACGAGAACGGAAAGCACACCATGGTCCTGGCCGATTCGGCGAGCGCCCATGAGCCGTACGAGGGATTCGAAGAGATCGAATACCATTCGGCCGACAAGGGAACCAAATCGGAGCAGTGTATCTCAGACTGGGTCGTCGAAACCAACATACAGCCCGGCGCGTACGCCTTGAACGACTTCGACTTCGAGGATACACGAAAGGACCTGAAGGTAAGGGCCAAGATATCCCGCCCCCACGCCCAGGCGGATTTCGAGATATATGACTATCCCGGCGAATATACCGATGCCAAGAAGGAAGGCGACGGATATGCCAAAACGCGGATCGAAGAGCTGCACGCACAATATGAGGTGACCACGGCCGGCTCCGACTCTCGCGGCCTCAGCACCGGATTTACCTTCAAGCTCACCAAGCATCCCCGGGACGACCAGAACCGCGAATACCTGATCACCTCGGCAAGCTACACTGTTGAGGGTAGTGAATTCTTCTCTTCAGACTCCGCAGGCGGCGCTACGTACTCGTGCAGCTTCAACGCCATCCACGTCGAGCAGCCTTTTCGGCCCGCCAGGATTACACCGAAGCCCTCAATAGCCGGCCCGCAGACCGCCATAGTCGTCGGTCAATCCGGAGAAGAGATACATACCGACAAGTACGGCCGCGTAATGGTGAAGTTTCACTGGGACCGCTACAGCAAGGCCGATGAGAAAAGCTCCTGCTGGATAAGGGTTGCGCAGCTATGGGCCGGAAAAGGCTGGGGCGCAATGTACATCCCGCGCGTCGGACAGGAGGTCATCGTCGAGTTTCTTGAAGGCGACCCCGACAGGCCGATCATAACCGGGCGCGTGTACAACGCCCAGGCCATGCCGCCCTATGACCTGCCCGCCGACAAGACAAAGTCAACCGTCAAATCCAGCTCCAGCAAGGGCGGCGGGGGATTCAACGAGATACGGTTCGAAGACAAAAAGGGCGAAGAGCAGGTCTTCATACACGGAGAAAAGGACCTACATATACGAGTTAAGAACGATCGATTCGAGACAATACTCAACGACCGCCACCTCGTCATCGAGAACGACAAGTTCGAGCACGTCAAGAGCCACCGAAACGAGTTTGTGGACAAAAACCATCTCGAGGAAATCGGCGAGGACCGAAACCTAACCGTTAAGGGCAAAGAAGCCAAGCAGGTCGATAAGAATCTGTCCTTGACGGTCAAGGGCAACGTAGAAGAGGCATTTAAGGGGGACCACACCGAAGAGACCTCCAAGAACTACACGCTCACTGCGCAGCAGGTGACGATCGAGGGCAAAAGCAAGATAGAGCTTAAGGTGGGAGGCTCGAAGATAAGCATGGACTCCGGCCAGATCGAAATCAAGGCCCCAATGGTCAAGATCAACTGATAAAGGAGGGCATTGCCACGGTAGATACTCCGAAACATCCGAAGAAGGCAAAGGAAGCCGACGTGGCCGATCCCGGCGAGATAGCCGAGATTAAGGCCAAGCAGGACAAGACCAAGCAGCTTGAGCCTGGCTCAACCAAGCTTGAGCCCTCTGAGGACTCCGACGAGGAGGAGGAAACTAAGGAAGAGGACTCTCACTGGGTCGGCATCCGACTCAAGGACGAAGACGGCAACCCCGTGGCGGATGAGCCCTTCAGACTGAAACTGCCGGATGGGACCATTGTCGAAGGCTACTTGGACAGCAAAGGCGAGGCGGAGATTCACGATATTCCCGAGGGTCAGTGCCAGGTCTGCTTCCCTGAGATTGACAAGGACCTTTGGCGACCCGCTTAGGAGTGAAGTAATGCCCAAACCGCATAAATGTCGCCCATTCGATCATCTCAGCAAGGTCGGAGTCGAGAAGAAGCTGGACCGGGACGGGTTTTGGAACGCCAACAAGGCAAAACTGAGCCAGAAGAGAAAGAGAACCAATCCCAATCAGCTATATACAGGTCCATACGGCAAGAAACCCGATGAGTTGGAGCTCAAGGTCAAGGAGGGGGAGCAGGCGGCTCAATCGGACAAGTTTACTGATTATACGGTCAAGAAGCTGGGACTGTCGCTTAATCTGCGGATTCTAAAGGATAACTTTGAGCCCATAGCTGACGGCACCGAGTATTCACTGGAGATAGCGGAACCGGACTGGACGGCGGATAGCAAGGGATGGACAGCCCCCGCAAAGAAAGAGCATCCGCAGATGGCAAACGGTGTGATTAAGGTCAAGATACCTCCCACGGCCGAGAAAGGGACGTTAACGGTCCGTGTGAAGGCTGCGGACACCGACCCGCCCGGCGGGGGCGGCGGCGGTCAGAAAGCAAATCGGGGTGAAGTTCCGGTGACGTGGGACCTCAAGATCGGCGCTCTGAACCCGGTGGGGGAGCTGGCGCCAGACAAGAATTGTACGTCCGGGGTCCAACAGCGTCTGAACAACCTTCGTTTCAATTGTGGGCCGGTTGACGGCAAGTCGGGCACGAATACCAAGGCGGCGGTAGCCGCATTTCAGAGTTTTTTCAAAATCAACGTGGGTAAGGGCAAGGAAGGCAAGGCCGATCCGGAGCAAACCCAGCCCAAGCTGAAGGAGGTGCATGATACCGACAAGAAGGTGACCGTTCCCGAGGGCAGCGGTCAACTCAAAGATCCGAGCGCCGATGTAAATAAGGGGAAGCTAGCCACCGCGACGAAGGACATCGGGCACGTGGCCCCGAGTTACGGAGAGTTTACGACGTGCAACACCTTCGTGATTCGGCCGGAGTACCGAATCTCACTGGAGCTGGGCGAGATCGAGAACCTGTTTCCCTGGCCCATCGACAGCATTCCCGGCCGGCTGGCGCGGATGCAGGTGCTCGGCTTTTTCTATTGGCCGCTCAATCACCGGGTGGCCGCCGGCGCGGATAAGGACCCGGCGACCGGCCTGATGCGAAAGCCGGATGTGCCCAACGCAAAGCTCGCGGAGAATCGGGAGGCTTACAAGGTCGCATGGGACTACTTCAAGGAGAAATTCTGTGGCGTTGCCAGTGGAAGCCTGGATACGCAGGACGCAGACAATAAAGGTGAGGCGGAACTGAAGAAGAGGCTGAAGGAATGGGTGGTTCAGCAAATGAACGCCGCTGCCGGCGGCGGACCGGGCGGTCAGTTGCCCAAGCCTGCCCCGCTGGATGAAACAGGCAAGCCAAAGCCCAAAGAAGACCAAGGCCACTATGCCAAGATCAGACTCCCGGGCGGCTGGTGCCGGCTGAGCAGGAACAGGGCAGGCGAGTACACCGGCGACCAGACCATTTCCGGGATGACGATGTATGACCCGCGATACGCGTATGAGACCAACTGCTACAAGGCGAATCCCGTGCTGGGCAAGATTCCTCTGATCGCGAAAGTGGAGAAGTTCGAGTCCTCCACGAACAAGTGGAAGCCGGCCAACGATGTCTGGGTCCACTTCCAACTGCTGAGGCCTTATGACCTGCCGGCCTTTGATGAGGGGCGAAAGTGCCATGAGCAGCTTAGTCCCCCCCCGCAAGTAGGGTCATCCTTCAGTGTGTCAAATCCGGATCCCCATTCATACATTTCCGGCGTGGGTCCGAAGTATTTCACGGAGTTGTGGGAGAAATACGATTTCGACAACGACAATCCGCAGGTTACCAACTG
>CP070678.1:1255003-1259585 GCA_020352515.1 Phycisphaerales bacterium
CAGTGGCCGTGCTCGAAGAGATCGGGACGTCCAATGGAATGACTTTCTCTCTGGACTTGAAGCACTTCTATCATACAGACTCGCGTGCCAGGAAGATCACTAGGTATGATTATGACGCCGAAAATGGTGATATCGAAAATCCCAGCGTAATCTACAGCGGCCTGGAACAGAACGGCTCGCCGGATGGTATCACGATGGATGGCGACGGCTGTATCTGGGTGGCCTGCTGGGGAGGCGGCAAGGTGCTGCGGATTGATGCAGAGGGCAAGATTGTCCGAGAATTGACCGTTCCGGCTGTCCAGCCTTCGAGTGTCATCTTTGGCGGCGATCAAATGAATGAGCTTTATATCACTACCGCCTGCGAAGGTGGTTCAGACCTGTCGAGAGGATTGGATAAGAATGGAAGATATCTGGGTGGCGAAGTGTTCCATATCCGCCTGGATATAGTCGGAAGACATGAGTGGCCTGCCGATTTCTGATCGGCCGACATCAATGGCACGCTCAGCAAAAAAGCAGAAATGTAACAACGAGGAGTTGAGTATGCCTGACGTTGTATGTTTAGGTCAGTTCACAGCGGATGTGGTGGTTGCGCCGATCAGTTCGCTGCCGAGGAAAGGCAAAGCGATATTGGTGGACAGCATTTCTTTGCACAATGGTGGTTGTGCCTGCAACACCGCAGTGGCCCTGGGTAAGCTCGGCGTTGACACGGCCGTCATGGGCAAGGTCGGTCGTGACACGTTCGGCGACTTTCTCATCAAGGTGATGAGCGATGCGAGCCTTGACGCGTCAGGCATCGTCCGCGATGCTGGCGTCAATACATCGGCAACTGCCGTACTGATCAGCCCCGATGGCGAACGCTCATTCCTGCACTACTCCGGGGCAAATGCAACAATGTCGGAGGACGATGTCGATTTTGGCCTTGTGAAACAGGCTAAAATACTGCACGTCGCGGCTGCATTTCTCGTACCCGGTCTGGATGGCGAGCCCATGGCCGAAGTGCTGGAAAAGGCACGCAAAATTGGTGTGACGACTTCGCTCGACACCGCATGGGATGCCGAGGGACGTTGGATGCAGCTACTCGAGCCGTGCCTGGCCCAAGTCGATATATTCATGCCGAACATAGAAGAAGCACAGATGCTGAGCGGCAAAAAACAACCCAACGAAATCGCCGAATTCTTTATGGAATATGACATAGGGACCGTGTTGCTCAAGCTCGGCGCCGAGGGGTGCTATGTCAGAACGGCAGACGAGGAGTTTGTCACACCCGCTTTCAAAGTTGAGAAGGTAGTTGATACGCTCGGCGCCGGTGACTGCCACGCCGCGGGATTCCTGGCTGCGACTGTCAGAGGATGGGACCTGAGAAAGGCCTGTAGATTTGCCAACGCCGTGGGTGCAGCTTGTGTCGGTGATCGAGGAACGTCGGGAATCCGACCCATGTGGCAAATCGCAGAACAATATCTACCAAACGGGTAATCGTCATTTCTTTTTTCGGAACACGGCGTCAGTCAGCACGGGCCACATATCATTGTCCCAGGTCAGTTCCCTCGCATGCATCTTGGCCTTGCTCTCGTCCTTGCCGTCGTAGAAATGATAGGCGAAGATGTATCGGAGGGCGCCCGCGGAATCCGCGTAAGTCCAAATGTTCGCGTGGCCCGGACCGATGAAACGGTCTTCTGTCGCCAGGAACAGTGTGCCGCCTCCTTCGCGCATGTCTTTTCCTTCCTTGTCAAGGTAAGGTCCGTAGGGATTTGCCGAACGGCCTACACGAATCTCGTAGGTACTGTCAACACCGTGACAACAAGTGCCCCAGTTCACGAAAAGGTAATACATTCCCTGGTCCGACCTAAAGACATACGGCGCCTCGATTTTGCCGGCCACGAATCCCGGTTCAGGAACGGGCTTATTATTGTGTCTTCCCAACTCCGACGCCACAAAATGGAAGGCCGGGTTGTCTTCTTTCCACCCCTCCCTCAGCGCACGTTCGTCCTTAATGTGACCGGTCTCGGGATCAAGTTCAACAACCCAGATTCCCGACCAGTGGGAGCCGTACACCAACCAAAGCGAATCATCATCACCTGCGAAGACCGCCGGGTCGATTGCAAACGGCTCCGTGAGGTCGTCACGGTCGCACACCAGAACGGGCTTGCCGTCGTCAACCCACGTAAAGTCCGGCGGCTCACCTCTTGCCGTCATTCGCCCAATCACGCCCTGGTCTTCGCCGTCGGAGTCGTCGGCACTGGAGTAGTAGATCACATGCGGAAACGGGGCGTGGGGCGCCCAGACGCCCTTGTTGCCCGGAAGGAGCTCTTCAATCCATGCGGGCATCTCGCGCCGTGGCCAAATGCGATTGCCGGCTATCCACTCGTCACCTCCGGGAGGCATGTAAGTAATCCGAAATCCATCTCCCGTGGCAAATGTGTACAGATATCCCTCGTCCTCAATGATGCCGGCCGGATCATGGAGCTCAATGGCGCCTTTTAGAAGTCCCTCTGAAGGTTCGCCGAGCTCTACCGACTGTTCATTGAGAGCCCTATGCGTTTGGCAGCCCGCCGGGCCTAACAGGACTGCAGTCAACACCGCGACGATCTTCCCTGACTTGGTCATTATCTGTCCTTCATCGGTCTGGTGTATCGTTTCTTACGTTCGTTGTAGACTGTCCAGCCGTTAGCGCGCAGGCGTGAGTTTGAACGTGACAGGCTTTGCGGTTTCGAAACGGAACCAGACGATGAGATCCGTGCCTTCCAGCCGTTCCCGATGGCCCACGCGGAGGTCTTTGCCGTGCTCGACGGCCTTGCCGTTGACTTGAAGATCCGCACCGTCATAGCCCCAGCTGTTCACGACAAAGGCCGGGTCCACCACGGGTGACTCTTTGCTGGCGGCGATCTTCATGGTCAGAGGTTTGGCTCGGCTCTTACAGATCAAGTGAAAGGCGAGATCTGTCGGGTCATAACCCTTGTTCTCGAAACCGCTGCCGACAACCTCAAGTTCCGGCGGATTTGCCCAACTCCTGGTCAGCGGCAGCAGTTCCTCGACCGTCTTGTCGGTCAGTCCGTTCAGCATGATCTTGGTCATGGAGGCATCCGTGGTCTCGTAGGCGCCCCAGTACCAGTGTGATAGTGATGCATGCGATGCACGGTCGTCGAACATGGCATAGCGTCCGTCCGTCGGTCGCGGAGCCACGGGCCAGTGATTCCACCACGGGAACACGCACAGATCACGTCGAATCTCGCCCGAATATATGTCAATCTTCGGATCATCCTGCGGCCGTATGGCCGAGAAGGGATGGTATTCTGATTTTGTGTTCACGGTCTGAATATTGGCACGGCGCGGGTCCCGAGGGCGATGAGGTGGCGTCTTGTGCTCCCAGGAGTAGGTATGCGATTCGCCCTCGGTGTTGGCCAGCGACAGCGCCGCAAATTCGAGCACTTCGTCGGGGCGCTGGCCGGGTCCCATGACCATGATGCTCTCCTGCCATTCATGGGCAGCGCGGGGCGCATTGCTCAAGAGCATATCCTTGCGCACGCCCACCATGCTAGGATAGATGGTGAAGGTTTCGTTGGTCCAGTCGCCCCAGCCTGTGTCGGGGTCCTCGAAGGCGAATTTGTTTACCACGTCCACCAGGCCGTAGCGCCATTGCACAACGACGCGCGCCGCATTGCTCTCCACGATCTTGACCGTCGAGTACTTGGCCTTCTTGTCCGACATGGGCTCACAGCTGCCGTGCTCGTTCCAACCCTCGTTGAAACCGTTGTTAAACCAGATACCGTTTTCTGTCACCCAGTTGGGGATGTAGGATGTGCCGTGCCAGAACACAAACCTGCAGGGTGTTTCGTCGAAGCGCACCACCACGTCCACACTGTCGGCGACCTGCCACGGGGCGTCCCAAGCCGGATAGTATTTCAGATTGGCATTGATCGCGCCGAACCGGGCCGGGCCTTTGGGACCGGCCGGCAGTACCCGCTCGGGTAGAGCCGGCGCAGCCGAGGTCTTGTTCTTGGCATAGGAAGCGGCGATTTCGTTGTCGCTCAGGGCACGGTCGTAGACCTTAAGCTCGTCTAACAGAGCGTCAAGGAATGTGAAAGACTCCATCGTGCCATGGGGGCGAATGGTTCCATATGGTCGGTGTTTGGTCCGGCTCTTGCCGATGAGCATGGGTGCCTCGGGTCCCCAATCCGGGTCAACGGCGCTAAACGGCGCGTCCGGCTTCAAGGTCCCCACGCACTGACCGTTGACATGAATGGCCATGCCCCGCTTGGATTCATACGTACACGCCAGATGGGTCCACGTATTCAGCGGGATCGTGTCGCGGCCCAGCAGCAGTTCTTCCTTGCCATTGGTTGCGATACGGAACATCAGACGTCCCATGGCGTCAAGACCGAAGAAATAGCCGTGGAAATACCCGTCGCTCACCGCCTGCTGGTGATCCACGATTGGACACCAGTTCTTCGGATAAGCGCCCAAAGCTACCCATGCCTCCACGCCAAAATCCCCCGAGATATAGACCGTCTGATCCTCCTCGGGAGCGACACAAGTCGTGTAGCCATCAAGCAGCAGTGCACGTCCTTCAACTCCCGGAACGGAC
>CP070678.1:1259685-1264569 GCA_020352515.1 Phycisphaerales bacterium
CGCACCGGCCGCAACGCCCAGCCCTGCCCACTTGATAAAATCACGTCGCTTCATGTCCGAGCCTCCTTTGCAAATACCGCGATACCGTTCTGCCGTATCAACCAAACGCTCGAAATCATAACAATTCTCTGTGCAGAGCACCAGCGCTGAAACTATCAGCATCTTCCAAGGCCACTTGCCAAAGGGTCTTGTCAGTGGTATTCTGTTGAGCCGTGCAGTGAGCGGTCGGTGTGAAGCGAACATGATCATCTGCTCTGAGCGGCGGAAGAAATGGAAGTATCCAAGTTCGGCAGCAAGATTGCGGTAACCAGCGGCATCGGCCGGCTGATGGACGACCTCGGCCTGGCCCTGGCAGGCGGCGATGATATGCTGATGCTCGGCGGCGGCAATCCCGCACACATCCCCCAGGTTCAACAGTGCTTTCGCCACAGCATGGAGAAGCTGCTGGCCAGGCCCGGAACTTTCGAGCGGGCCGTCGGCGAGTACGACCCGCCGCAGGGCAACGCCGAGTTCATCGATGCCGTATGCGGGCTGCTCAACGAGCAATTCGGCTGGGGCCTGAGGCCGGAGAACGTGGCCCTGACCAACGGCAGCCAGACCGCGTTCTTCATCCTCTTCAATCTCTTTGCCGGGCAGTTCGACAACGGCGCCACTAAGAAGATTCTGCTGCCGCTGGCGCCCGAGTATATCGGCTATTGCGACGTGGGCCTCACCGATGACCTGTTCGTCGCGAACCGGCCGGATATCGAACATATCGACGAGCACATCTTCAAGTATCACGTCAGCTTCGACAAGATTAGCATCGGCGATGACATCGGGGCAATATGCCTGTCGCGACCCACAAACCCCACGGGAAACGTCTTGACTGATGAAGAGATTGCCAGGCTCAGCGTCCTTGCCCGCGACCACAACGTCCCCCTGATTATCGACAACGCCTACGGCATGCCCTTCCCGAATATCGTCTTCACGCACGCAACGTGCACCTGGGACCGCAACACAATCCTCTGCATGAGCCTTTCGAAGCTGGGCCTGCCCGCCGCACGCACCGGAATAGTCATTGCCAACGAGCAGGTCATATCCATGGTTGCGAAGGTCAATGCGGTAATGAGCCTTGCGCCGGGCAGCCTTGGGGCCGCGATGGCGACCGAGATGGTGCGCAGCAGGGAGATTCTTCATTTGAGCGCCGAGATCATCCGCCCCTTCTATCAAAGAAAGGCCGACGCCGCCGTTCAGCAGTTCCAAGAAGGGCTCGAAGGGCTCGACTTTCACATCCACAAGCCCGAAGGCGCATTTTTTCTCTGGCTATGGCTCATGGACCTGCCGATTACCAGCGCACAACTCTACGAGAGGCTCAAGAAAAGGGGCGTGGTCATTGTGCCTGGGCACTATTTCTTTCCGGGGCTCGCCGGACCCTGGCCGCACAAGGACCAGTGCATTCGAGTCAACTACTCCGGTGACGACAATGCCGTTCGCAGAGGAATAGATATCGTCTGCGACGAGATCCGCCGGGCGTACGAAGCCGCCTGAGGCCCTGCACCATGCGATGGCCGACCGTCTATTGACAATCGCCCGCAGCAGGTAACCGGATTATACCTCGATGGTCGAGCTGCCTTTTGGCAGGTCGAAGCAGATGGTGACATTGCCGTCGCCTCGGTGCCAGCTCTGGCTTTCGAGCTTGAGGATAGCTTTGACCTGCCGCAATTCGACACGCCGATTGTTGGCCGTCAGCTTGGGGAAGCCTTGCGAGGCGGCCCGAACCTGTATCGTGAATCGCGTCGTGGCGAACGGCGCCTTCAAGCTAATCCGCCCCTGCTGCTTCTCGATTTGCGTAAGTTCCTTTGCAGCCCAGTAGCGGGCGATCTCGGATTGTTTCATCCAGAGCAGGTTGTCATAGCGTGCGTGCAGACGGCGGACGACCTCCTTGAAGATGTTGAAGCCGATTTCTTCTCCGTTGAAGTACACTCCGGGCCAGTGACACACAATAATGGCCGGCTCGCCTTTCGCGATGACCTCCGGCAGCCGCCCGCCCGCCAAATCCTCGGTGATGTGCTTGTCAACCGAACCTGGCTTAAGCCCGTCCCAGCCACCCAGCCAGTCGCCCGTGCAGCCGATTATCGAGACGACGCACTTCGGATTCTCACCCTTGAGCCCGGAGGCGTACTGCACCAACGGGGCAACGCTGCGATCGTTCGTGAAAAGGTCGCGGAAGTAGTGCGGAATTTCAGCCCCGAAAACGTCCCGGCAGGATTCGAGAGTCGCCCTCGCCAGGTTCGCGCGGTTCCGATTGCCGAAGCCCCCCGGCGTCGTGATGCCCTCGCACGGCAGCCCCACGTTCTTGAGGATTCTAAGCGCATAGCTCATGTAGTCCGTCAGCTCGTCGGCCGACTTGTCCTGGCTCCACCCCCAGTTCTCCATGAACCGCCCGGACGCCTCCGGATACGGCCTCCCCGTCTTGGTGTCGATCACCCGCGTGTGGCTCACCATCTCCGGGTGAATGTCCCAGTCCGGCATCATCAGCTCGCGCACAAGCTTGATGCTCTCATCCAGCTCCTTCTTCGACCAGCCCGGCAGGCCGCGGTCGAGCCAGCCCACGCACGCCGGATACGGGACGATGCTGTACTTGCCCTTCACCCCGTGCTCGCGGCACCAATGGCCGAACTTCCGAACGAATGAGTCAGGTATCTCACGCGGAAGCTTCTTCCAGTCCTGCTTGTAGCTGTCGGGGAAAACCTCCGCAAACTGCGGAATGCCGAAGTGGGCCATGTTCACCAGACAGGTCGAGTCGTCGATGATCAGGCTCACCGGGACCCGGTTGCACGGATTGAGAACCGCCACACCCTCGGCCTGCTCCGGACGCTCACCCTTGTCCTGGGCCACGGCGGGAACGGCGTTTAGGGCTACTCGGGCCCCCGCTGTGGCCAAGGCGGAGATTTTCAAAAAATCACGCCGGCTGATTGCTTTTCTGCTGTACATGCTATATCCTCCTGTCAAATCTATTGCTCTTTAAGACTACCGCCGCAATTGCGGGGTGTCAATATTGTCCTTTGCTCCGGGCAACTAAAGGCTTGAACGCCGGACGAGAGACTGATATATTGAGCGGCGTTCCGGAAAAACATAATCCGGACAAGGAAACGGAGGCAGAGTTTCGCGAGCTTCGAAAGGAGAATACTCATGAGTCCGCTGATAATTTACGGCTTGATAACGGGCATAAGCGCGCTGATTCTGTTCGTTATGGCAATCTTCGGCGCCGAGACCGACGTGGATGCCGATGTCGACGTTGATATCGACGTCGATGCCGACGTGGACCTCGAAGCCGGCGGGATGGAAGTGGGCGAATTCGGAGGGCCCAGCAAGCTCAGCCTCAAGCTCATATTCTTCTTTCTCATCGGATTTGGCCTCCTCGGCTACATATCCTCATACCTCAACTGGACCGGCCATCACGTCATCTGGGCGCTCGCCGGAGGCGCCGTGTTCTGGTATATCGGCTATGCCATTTTGAAGCTGCTCTATAAGCAGCAATCCAACAGCCAGGTCGGGGCCCTTTCATTCGTCGGAAAAAAGGCAACCGTTACCGTCGTCATACCGCAGGCAGGCGTCGGAGAGATAAGCGCCGGAGGCGGCGAGCAGGGGCCGAGCATGCATCTGGCCGCAAGGGCCAAAGACCCCGAAAAGGAATATAAGAAGGGAGATGTCGTTACCGTCAGGTCCGTCGCCGGCGGAACCGCAACAGTGGAATAGACTCGAATCTGTGGGGGTGCTGGAAAACAGCAGGAAAGGAGAAAGAAAATGCCGGACTTGGGTTTGATAATCATCATCGCCGTGGCGCTCGTCGGATTGCTCTCGGGCATCCTCATCTTCACGGCCAACTACATTAAGGCAGAGCCGAACGAGGCCCTCATATTCACCGGAAGAAGGCACCGCGCCACACAGCGGGGATGGAAGGCCATCATTGGAGGGGCAAAATTCAGGATACCAGTCCTCGAAATAGTGAACCGCATATCCCTCAAGACGATGAACCTCGCGGACGTCCGCGTGCTCAACGCCTATTCGAAAGAGGGTGTTCCCGTCACCATCGACGCCGTCGCCAACGTCAAAATCTCCGGCGAGACCGAGATGCTCGGCCGCGCCGTCGAACGCTTCCTCGGCACCGAGCCGCGACAGATTCAGCAGATAATAAAGGAGACCCTCGAAGGCCAGCTTCGTGACATCATCGGCGTGCTCACCGTCGAAGAGCTGTATCAAAAGCGCGACATGTTCGTCAACAAGGTCCTCGAACAGGCCGGCGAAGAGCTGGCAAAGATCGGTGTCATCATCGACATCATCAACATCCAGGACATCCGCGACGAGAAAGGCTACCTCGAGGCCCTCGGCATCAGGAGAACGGCAGAGGTCAAAAGAGACGCTGCAATCGGACAGGCCGAGGCCGACAGGGATGCGATGAAAAGGTCCGAGACCGCCAGGCGGGAAGGAGAGGTCGTAAGGGCCGAGCAGGAGAGGCAGATAGCCGAGGCCGAGAAAAACCGCGACGTCGCCAAGCAGCAGTATGTCGGCGAGACCATCGGCGCAACCAAAACAGCCGAGCAGAAGGGACCTCTTGCCGAGGCCATGGCCAGACAGCAGGTCGTTATCGAAGAGCAGAAGGTCCTCGAGGAGCAGCAGAGGGCAAGGGAGAAGGTCGAGGCCGCCAGGGCCGAAGCCGAAGAGGAAAAATACAGGGCCGACAGGGTGGTCCCGGCCGAAGCGGACAAGCAGGCCGCGATACTTGAGGCCGAAGGCCAGGCTGCCGCTATCCTTAAAAGAGCCGAGGCCGAGGCAAAAGGAATTCAACTCAAACTCGAGGCCGAGGCCGAAGGTCTGCGGCAGAAGGCCGAGGCCTGGAACGCC
>CP070678.1:1264669-1273595 GCA_020352515.1 Phycisphaerales bacterium
ATCAGGCTGGGCTTCGGCACGAGGGGCGGTGTTACCCCCGGCGGCTCTGGTACGGCCTACTTCGATGATATCCGGCTGTACAGGGGCAGGTGCTTCCCGGCCCTTCTCAAGCCGGCCGGGGATTTCAGCAACAGTTGTGTTGTTGACTTCCCAGACCTGGAGATAATGGTCGATAACTGGCTTATCAGCAACTGGCAGGTTAATCCGATGCCTCCGACCACTGCGGGTCTTGTGGCGTCGTATTCGTTCGAGTGGAACCTGACCGATAGCGTCGGCGGGCACAACGGCGATCCGTGCGGCACGACTGTAGGCTATGTCGGCGGCGTTTCGGGGCAGGCATTGAGCCTTGACGGCACGGCGTACGTCAACGTCGGCAGCGTTGGTATCGATTCGAACGACGCCCGCACGATAGCCGGGTGGGTCAAGGCGACCGCTCCTGCGGCGTCGATAGCGGGCTGGACTAACTGCTTCGGCTTCACCGGCCCAAGCGCCGGCAGCACGCACTTCGACATGCAGCGCCGAGGCGGGCAGGACTTCTACTGCATTCACGTCTACGGCTGGGAGCGCAACCTTGCTCCGCTGGACGGCGAGTGGCATCACCTTGCCGCGACTTATGACGGCGTGACCATCAAGGGTTACGGCGACGGTCATTTGGGCACCAGCGAAGCGCGTGCGCTTGATACGATTGACAATGTGCAGATGGGCAAGCGTGACGACAACGACAACCGTTTCCCCGGGCTCATCGACGAGGTTCGCATCTACAGCCGCGTTCTGAGCCAGGAGGAGATTGGTTATCTGGCGGGCAAGACCGCGCCGTACATGCAGGATTTGTATCTGCTGCTTGCTCCACAGGATCCGGCGATCGATATGAACAGCGACGGCAAGATCGACTTCAAGGATTATTCCATCCTGGCGGATATGTGGCTGGATGAGCTGCTGTGGCCGTAGAGTCCGAGGCAACAGCAAGTTGTTAGCTCAGTGTAGAACGGGGGCCTGCACTTAACCGTGCGGGCCCCTGGTTTTTTGCGCTGCGGTCGGCGATTGGACCGGCGGTGCGTGTATACTGTGGATATCCTCTGGGTCGGGGATCAGGCGTGGGGAGCGAGTTTCTCTACTTGTGTTTTGAGCCATTCAAGGGCCGGGGAGTTCACTTCTTTGTGGTGTTGGAGGATGCGGGCGGCGAGGTTTCTGACGGTGGCGGCGTGAGGCGGCTTGCCGAATAGGTTTGTGTTTTGCTCGGGGTCTTTGATTCGGTCGAAGAGCATGTGTCGGCCGTTTTCGGCGAGGACAAGCTCGTATTGGGGGGTGAAGATTCCAGCGGATTTCAGTGAGGAGTGGTGTATCATGGCCTCGTTCGGCCATTCGGTCTCTTGGCCGCAGAGCAGCGGGGAGGCATCGCGGCCCTGCTCTCTTCCGGAAGGCTCGACGCCCATGAGGCCGAGGAGGGTCTGCTGGACGTCGACGTTGGTGACGAAGTTATCGACGACGGTTCCGGGGGGGATTCTCTGGGGCCAGCGGATGATGAATGGCAGCCGGTAGGCGGTTCGGTACCATTGGTTTTTTCCGTAGAGGCCGTGCTCGCCCATGTAGTCGCCGTGGTCGGTGGTGAAGAGGATGATGGTTTGGTCGAGGAGGCGTTTGTCTTTGAGTGCGGCGACGATGCGGCCGACATTGTGGTCGATGCACTTGACGAGGCCGCAGTAGCGGGCCTTGTTTAGCCGGAGTCGTGATTCGGCGCTGCTGCGTTTGCCGGCGGGGGAGGATTTCTTGAGTGTATTAGGGATGGTCATATCCTTTGGGTCGTACATGGTCATGTAGGGGGGGCGTACGGTGTAGGGTCCGTGTGGGTAGGGGATGCTGACCATGTAGAAGAAGGGGGTTTTTCTGTCCTTTTTGATGAATTCGATTGTCTTGTCGGCGAGGTAGTCGGTGGTGAAGGATTTTTCGTCTCCGATGACTTTGTAGGGTGCGACTTTTGGGGAGCCGTCGGGCTGCTCGACGATTTTTTTCCAGTGGCCGCGGTTGAACATGAATCGGCAGTCGGAGAAGCCCATTGAGCGTTGTGGCTTCATCCATCCGGGCTTTGGCGGGCCGTCGAGGTGCCATTTTCCGGCGTATCCGGTGTCGTAGCCGTTTCGTCGAAGCACTTCGGCGATCGTGATTTCGTCGCGGTTCAATTCGATGTTGTTTCTGTAGGCGCCGTGGGAGTGTGGGTATCTGCCGGTGACAAGGCAGCCGCGGGAGGGCGTGGAGACGGCGCTATTGGTGAAGAAGTTGTTTAGGATTGCGCCCCGGCGGGCGAGTGCGTCGATGTTGGGGGTTTCGAGGAGGACTTTGCCGTAGTTGGGCGTGCGGGTGAGTTGTTTTGCGTAGATGCTGACGGCCCAGGAGCTTAGCTGGTCGGTGTGGATGATGAGCAGATTTGGGCGATTGGCCTTTTTTTCGGTGCGGCGGGCGGCGGCGATCTGGGGCGTCTCGAGGGCGAGGGATGCTGCGCCGAGACCTGCGGCTTTTAGAAAATGTCTTCGATTCATGGAAACACTTACTCCTTCATTTTCAGCAGTTTGACAGTTGCGTGTCCGGTGCGGCGGCGATCCGTCGGATACGCAGTTCATCTATATCGCTTTCCCTGCGGCTTTGGCGGCTCGATTTGCGGCGGGGGCTCGGTGCGGGTGCGTTTTATGTATGCCTCTATCTTCCGGACAATTTCCGGATGGTCGGCGGCGAGATCGTTTTCTTCGCCGATATCGCTGCTCAAATCGTACAGCTCGAAGGGGAGGTTGGAGCGGTGCCGTACGGCCTTCCATTTTCCCATTCGGACGGCCTGCATCAGTCGGTTGGGGATATTCTGTTTTTTGCCCCAGTTGTATAGCTGCCACTCCCAGTACATGAATCGGTGTTTCTTTTGTTCGTTCGGATTGGCGATCAATGTTGGTAGGATTGAGAGGCCGTCTATGTTGTCCGGTACGTATTGGGTGGCGGCGGCGATTTCGGCGAGTGTCGGCATCATGTCGGCAAAGTAGCAGGGCAGGTCACTGACGGCGCCCTTGGGTATGCAGCCGGGCCAGCGGGCGATGAAAGGCACGCGTATTCCGCCCTCGTACATGGAGCGTTTGAATCCGCGAAGGGGGCCGCTGGAATCAAGGGTTCCTTCGAATCTTGCGGCGGCGCCGTTGTCCGAGCAGAAGAATACAATTGTTCGGCGGTCTATGTCGAGCTCGCTGAGCAGCTCGAGCAGGCGGCCGACGTGGCGGTCGATCATCGAGACCATTGCGGCGACGACCTTTGCCATTTGGGGCCAGGGTTTGTCCTTGTAGATTTTCCAGGCGGGGTCGGATTCCGGGATTTCATATCGGCCGTGCGGCGGGGTCCAGGGTGCGTAGCAGAAGAAGGGGCGGTCTTTGTTGGTACGTATGAAGTGGAGCATCTCGGCGAAGATGCGATAGTGGGTATAGCCTTCGGCGGACCCTTTTTCTCCGAGGACGGGGATTGTCTCGCTGTTTGACCAGAGGTAGTCGGGCCAGTAATAGTGTGCGTGGACCTGGTGGTAGTAGCCGAAGAAGGTGTCGAAGCCCTGTTTTTCGGGCACACCGGGTGTTCGGACGTCACCGAGTCCCCATTTTCCGAATCCGCCGGTGACATATCCTGCGTGTTTTAGGACCTCGGCGACGGTGACGTCGTGGTCGCGGATTGGTATTCCGCCGGTATTTCCTCGTACGGGTGTGTGGCCCATGTGCAGCCCGGTCATAAGGACGCTTCTGGCCGGAGCGCAGACGGTGCAGCCGGAGTAGGCGTTGGTGAAGCGTATTCCGTCGGCGGCCATTCGGTCGATGTTGGGTGTTTGTATGCTTTTGCCGCCGTAGCAGGGGAGGTCGGCCCAGCCCATGTCGTCGACGATGATGAAGATGATGTTGGGTTTTTCTGCCGCCGGGGGAGTGGTTTTTTGGGCGGGGCCGGTGCAGCCGTGCAGTGCAAGCGAGGCGGCGCCGCAGGCTGCAGTATTGAGGATATCCCTTCTATTCATTATCATTGCCTCGATTGCGCAGGTTAGCCGTCAGGTGAGCGCCGCGGGGGATCGAGTTTCACTGTCCCGGGAGGGGCCATTTTTCGGATGCGGTTCGGGCGGAGTTCATTATTTGCGCGATTTTTTCGACGACTTCCGGGTGGTGGTCGGCTACGTTTTTGGCTTCGGCGATATCTTTGTAAAGATCGTACAGCTCAATCGGGCCGTTGGGATTCTTGGCGACGTTGAGGCGGACGCCTTTCCAGCGGCCGATCCGGACGGCCTGCTTCTTTCCCTGCTCGTGGAATTCCCAGTAGAGGTATTCGTGCTTTTTCTGCTGTTCGGGTCGGCCGAGGAGTGTGGGGAGGAAGGATATTCCGTCGATACCTTCGGGCGGTTCGATGCCGGCGAGCTCGCAGCAGGTGGGCAGGAGGTCCCAGAAGGCCGAGATGTGCTCGCTGACGGAGCCGTCCCTTATGACGCCGGGCCATCGGGCAATCATGGGCACGCGAATTCCGCCCTCGTACAGGGCTCGCTTGTAGCCGCGGAGTGGACCGGCGCTGTTGAAGAACTTCGGGTCTGCTCCGCCTTCCTTGTGGGGGCCGTTGTCGCTGGAGAACATTACTATGGTCTTCTTGTCGAGGCCGAGGTCGTCGAGTTTTGCCATGAGCCTGCCGATGTCGCGGTCCATTCTGGTAATCATTGCGGCGTGGCCTTTTTGTGGGTCGGGCCAATCGCGGGCGGCGTAGGGGTCGAGGGACGGCACTTCCATTCCCTTGTTGCCGGCCTCGTTGTTGGCGTGTGGAATCGTGAGGGCCAGGTAGAGGAAGAAGGGGCGGGTTTTGTTTTTCTCGATGAATTCGAGGGCCTCTTTTGCGAAGAGGTCATGTGAATATGTCACCTGCTTGGCGGACCTTCCCCAGCCTCCGGGCTGCGGGGAGGGGAGCTTGTTGCCCTCGAGAGGGACTTTTGCCTCATTTTTCCAGAGGAATTCGGGATAGTAGTTGTGGGCGTGTCTCTGGTTGAGGTATCCGAACCAGTAGTCGAATCCCTGCCTGTTGGGGATTCCGGTGCTGTCGGCTTCGCCGAGTCCCCATTTTCCGATGATTCCGGTGGTGTATCCGGTTTTATTGAGCAGTTCTGCGATGGTGATGTCTGATGGTCTGAGAGGGTCGCGGGCGTTGCCGCGGATAAGAGCGTGGCCGGTGTGCAGGCCGGTCATGAGGCAGCATCGTGAGGGCGCGCAGACGGTGCTGCCGGCGTAGTGGTCGGTGAAGCGCATGCCGTCGGTGGCGATCTGGTCGATGTTGGGGGTGGCGATGCGTTCCTGTCCGTAGCAGCCGAGGTCGCCGAAGCCGAGGTCGTCGGCGAGGATGAAGATTATGTTGGGCGGCTTTTTGGCCGCGGGAGCATTGGCGTTTTGTCCGGCGGCGCAGCCCTCAATGAGGGGCAATGCGGCGGCGGAGGCGGCGGCGAGGCCGGCCGTCCTGAGGAAGCGGCGGCGGGTTAAGAGGTTGTCGGCGATGCGGGGCTCTTCGGTCGTTTCGGATTTCGGGCTCATATCTGCGCTCCTTGCGTATTCTCAAGTTTAAGATGTAGACCAAACGATAGCTTAACTGAGGCGTTCGGCGGCGTCAACCGTCGCGTCGGCAGACATGCCCTGACACTGGGTTCAGGTGGAGAATGTCTCTTCGACTGTGTGTGTGAGGCTTGAGCCCGGATTTGCCAGGCGGCCCGTGACAAACCGAGAGGATTTTGATAGTATACAGGCCATGCAGAGCACTCGATGCGGTTTCAGCCATTCTTTAGTGAGGGCCCAACGGGTGAAGCACGCAAGGATGCTCTCAGGCATATATTGTAGCGCGTTGGATTTCTGTTTTGGGAAGATGCATGGGAAATCCCGGGCAAGGCATTTACGGACGGCTAACCAGGGGCAGCTATGAACGCGGCTGCGCCACACGGTGGAACCCCGGTATTGGCTAAAGGGGAAAATATATGATGAGTCGAACGTTCTTACTGGTCATATATGTAGTCTCATTCCAATGTAGCTCTGCTGCCGGGAACAGCATAAAGACCGAATTAATAAAAGCATATGGGAAAGCGGTATCAGGGGACATCCGACCAATCTTATCTGTTCTTGAGAGCGTTGAAGACGTGAATCAAAGCGAATTCAGTGCGCTCCGTGAAAAGTATGAAGAGCGTTTCATCACCGCGGATGAACGAGTCGAGTTCGATGATCCGTTTGTCACCAACCTGTACGGGCTTTACACGGCTTACTGGCGATCTTCTTTGCTCAATCCCAAAAATGAGAGGAAAGCAGGAAAGATTCTTGTATCGGGGCTGTATAGACTCGCAAAATCGGAAGGTTATAAAGCTACTCTATTCGAATCCTTTATCGGGCCGAATATCAAGAAGCTTGAGCTGTTTCTCGGTATAGCCGCAAGAGGGAAAGGTTATTATGTTCTGATGGGTCGGACCCCCCCATTGCGCGAGTTGATCATATGGACGAAGGAAGAAGGCCAGACCTACGAGGTCGAGTTGCCTTCTGAAAGCTTCTCCGTGGACGTCGTGTTTGTTCAGGGACTACTATCACGTGGATGGCTTGGCTATGCCACGTTTGACAAGAGCCATGCGGGTGGTTGGTGCTTCGGGGGCCCTATCTATCGCGTTGGTCCGAAACCCGGCGACAACAATGAATGGTTTCGTGTTTCCCTTTTGGGTCACGAAGGTCGACATATGTCAGATGGAAAGCGTTATGAGAAAGTGGATGGTTGGATTCTGGAATATAGAGCAAAACTCACAGAACTGGTCTTGGCGGAAACAACCTTGTGGAATCTTCTCAATCAATTCAAGAGTGAAGCGCAGGATGATATCTCCATTCCTCATTCCTACGCGAGTTATCAGTTGATTAATGACCTGATGGGAGAACTGGCTCAGGGGCAAAAGACAGAGTCTTTTCACACTTTCCGTTTTACGGATTATTCAAAAGACAGGCTTAAGGATGCGGCTGAGTTGCTTCTCGACAAGAACACGAAATCCCTGGAAGCAAAGTAATCACAGGTAAAGCGCATAAGAAAGCGTAAACAGCGACGTAGACAGAACATTCTATGCCAGCGGGCCTAGACCCGGCATATCAGGCTTTATTCGCATGGAGTCTCTTTGCAACAAATAGGCGTAGGAGACAGAAGCATCCCGGCTTGAGAAAATAAGGGAGTGGCGTCTCATTTGGGGGTCAGAAATCTCGAAAGGGTCCACGGGGTTCGGCGTTTTGCATGGTCTGTTTCCAGGCATTGAACCTGGCCTTGACGTGTTTCAAGACGTCGGGTTTCTCGGCGGAGAGGTCGTGTTGCTCGCCGATGTCTTGGGCGAGGTCGAAGAGGCCTGAGCCGCGTGCGGATTCGACCCACTTGTAGTTATCGACCCTGGCGGCCTTATCATCGCGCCGCTGCCAGAACATCTCGCGGCGGGGTGACTTGCGCTGTCCGGTCAGCACAGTGGTCATGTCAAAGCCGTCGAGGACGACGCCGGTGGGTGGCTTGGCGCCGGCGGCGCTGCAGATTGTGGGGAGGATTTCGAGGGCAGAGAGGAATTCGCGGCACACGGCGCCGGCGGGGATGACTCGGGGCCAGCGCAAGATGCAGGGGACTCGGAGTCCGCCTTCGAACATGCGTGACTTTCCGCCCCGCAGCGGCGTATTGTCGGCTCCGCCGGAGCCGCCGTTGTCGGAGAGAAATATCACGAGCGTATTCTCGGCGAGGCGGAGGTAATCGAGGAGATTTAGAACGTCGCCGATTGCCTGGTCCATGTATGTTACAGCGGCGCGGTAGCGCTTGCGGCGTGCCTGCGGCGTGTGCTGGTTTGCGGGGTCGTACTGCCCGTAGTGTTTGCGTATGTAGTCAAGGGGGGCCTGTGGTCCGGGGCGGGGCCGCTCGAGGTTGGAAGCACCGTGTGGTGCGTTGAAAGGCAGATAGCAGAAGAAGGGGCGGTCCCTGTGCTTTGAGATGAAGCGGACGGCCTCTCTCCGGAACAGGTCGGTTGCGTACGTGCCCTTGTCTTCGGTGGTGGGGGTGTTGCCTCTTCGCATGGAGGGCACGCCGTATCGTTCGTGGGTGTAGTAGTCGATGCCGGTGTTGGTGTACCCGTAGAACTCATCGAACCCGCGCTGGAGGGGAAGGAAGCGGTGGAGCTGTCCGAGGTCCCATTTTCCGAAGATTCCGCTGACGTAGCCCCGGTTCTTGAGGATTTTCGGTATTAGGATTTCGCGGGTATCCATTCCGCCGACCATCTCCCAGGAGACGGCGTATTCGCCGGGGGGATAGGCGTAGTCGTAATCGACCTTGTCGTTGCGAAACATGTCGTAGGTTCCGTTGCGCTGGGGGTATCGGCCGGTCAGGAGGCTGCCGCGGGAAGGTGTGCAGGCGGGCCAGGTGACATAGAATTCGGTTAGCCTTACGCCTTCGGCGGTGAGTCTATCGAGGTTGGGGGTCTTGATCTCGGGGTTGCCGCAGCAGCCGAGGTCGTTGTATCCCTGGTCGTCGCTGACAATCAGAAGTATGTTCGGGGGCGGTTGTGTTGTCGGGCCACCGAGCAGGCCGGTGCAGCCGGATAGTCCGGCGGTAAGGGCGCCAAGGCCCAATCCTTTTAGAAAGTCGCGTCTTTGGAAAGCCATTCGCAAGTTACCTCGACATCGAACCATTCAGTCTTTTTGCTCCGGGGGATTATAGAACTCGACCTCCCAGATTCGGGAGATATTTCCGGGCGTTGCGGTCACGACCAGGCGGAGTCTATCGGAGCGGACAGCCGGAAATGCGCAGAGGGTCTGGGTGGGCGAATTTGCAGTAATTTTCAGGCCGGGGACGTCCTTCCATCCGGCGGGGCCCGGGCTCTGGAGCTTGAAACGGGAGATGGGATCTCCGGCGGTGC
>CP070678.1:1273695-1294443 GCA_020352515.1 Phycisphaerales bacterium
GTCGAACCACGCCACCTCGTTGGGGCCGGACGCCGTCACCGGGTCCACCACAAAAGGCGTCAAAAGCTCCGTCTTGGGAGCATTAACGGGGCCGTCGTCGTCCCAAATGTGAAGCTCGAAGGGATAGGTCGTCTTGTCCCAGACGTAGAATCTCGCTGTCCTCAGTTGCGCCGGATAGGTCTCAGGCTCAAACTTCACCGCCAAATAGCTGTTCGTGGAGCCCAGGTCCCCGTAATCCTGAGCCGTGCCGTCGTCATACTTCAGCTCGTTCGGGTCGTTCAACTGCAGGGCCGCCTGAACCCCCGGGCACTCGGCCTCCAGGCACTGAAGGCCCGTGCGGACCGTGAAGCTGCCGCTTTTAGCCACAGTGACGCTCGTCGTCGGGCTGATTACGTAGCCGGCGAGGCTGCCCCAGGGCACATTCCAGCTTATGGTCTTGCTGTCCGTATTGCCGTCGGAGTCGGTGCATACCGCCTGAATCTGCCAGTGGCCGGAATCCGAGATCACCAGGTCGGTGTCATGTGTAAAATAGCCGCCCTCGTGAACGAGCGCAGCGTCCACGAAGTTGTGGTCGTCGGGAACGTTCCGCAACGTCAGCCATACCTCCGGTGTTCCCTGCGGGTCGCTCGCTTCTATTCGTATCTTCTCGAGCCGGTCGCCGTATCCCGCAAGGGTGCAGTCCTTCCAGGCCGAGTCTATCAGGCAGTCGATTTTGCCTATGACCGGGCGGTTGGCGTCGTAAATCCTGATGATTTGCGCATCGGAAACGGCGTCTATGCCGACATTGTTTTCGGCCATTACCCGGAGCTTGAAATCGCCGTCGGTCGCGGGCAGCAGGCTCCATCGAACGAGGGCCCGGCTTGTGCCGGTTTTCGTATACACATCCAGCCTCGGCGGGTTCGCGCCGGCACCGGCGTCAATGGCGAACGCCGCGTCTTTGCTCGTTTCATAACGCTCGGTGACAAGAAAGGCGATCTGGCCCGCCGCACTCTCCACGGCGTCTTCGACAGCAGCCTTGACGTTCAACTGTATCGGCCCGACGGCGCCGCAGGCAAAACTCTTTATCGGGTTATTGAGGCTCGAATAAGCCGGCTCATTGGCGTGGTATATGGTGTAAGCGCCCGTGCACGGGTCGCAGACCGAATCGGCAAGGTTGAGCTGCGCCACGGCCTCTTCGCCCGGCTCGCTGACATACAGGTTGAGAGTGGCCGAATCCACCTCGACATGCGCGCCGAGCCCGGAGATGTCAAACTTCACGTAATAGCGACTGATCTCGTCGTTTTCGGGGTGGGCCTCGTATTCGGCCGTCACCTCAAAGTCGCTGAAGGTCAGCCAGTCGTTCTCTTCCACGCCGTACGATACCAGCTTGATGTAGTTCTTCCGGCCCGGCGCCAGATCAGCGAGCACGGCCGGGTCGTTGGAATCGAACAGACAGTCCGGAGGAACCGGAAAGCCGCCCCCGCCCTCCGGCGGAGTACACTCGCCCACAAGATGCCGCTCGGTCCCTTGGGCGTCCGACGTGTACACCCGCCACGTCGCATAGGGCGGATGGGTGAAATGTATGACCAGATAATTGACAATCGTGATTCTAAGATGCTTGATTACGCCCGCCGGAAGATTGAAATCGTACAGCTTCTCCGCATTCTCATCGACCGCGCCGATCCCGTCCTCCGGCTCGAGGTCACCGCTGTTGTACTCCGAGGTGAAACCGGCGCCGATTGCAGCAGTTACGGGATAGTCATCCCTCGAGTACGCATCCGTCGATGTTGACCTGACCAGCACCGTATCGTAAACGAGAGGCCGCGGGCCGTTGTTGGGCTCGTTTACAGGCTCACCGCTCTGGCCACCCGGTATCTGGTCGACCTTCTGCGAGATGACAAGCACCGGTCCGCTCTGGCCGGAGCTCGCCTCAAGCGTTACCAGATGGTCGTTATTCCGTTCGGCTATCTGGAAGGCGACCGCGTCGCGACCGGCCGCAAGGGCCTCGGCCACCGCCGCCTTCACATTCAGGCTTTTCAGCCCGGTGTCGGCGCAACTGAAGCTCTTTACCGGGTTCATGAGGCTCGAATAACACGGGTCGCTCGGCTCATGCAGCACCTGTGCCGGATCCGTGCCCGAAAGCTCATCGTCAACCAGGTACACTTCGGCCACGGCATTCTCGACGCCCTCGGTGATATTGATTTGCATTCGAGCGGCCGTCACCTCGTCCGACGCATCGATGCCGCTCAGGTCGAACTTGACGCAGTACTTGTAGATGTTGTCCCTGTTCGGGTCGACCCGGTAGTCCGCGATGACCTCGATATCATTGAACGTAAGCCAGTCGGGGTTGCCCAAATCGTCCGAGTATACGTCGTGCGATACAAGCTTGATGTAGCTCGTCCCGCCGGGGTTGAGGTCTTTAAGAACGTCCGGATTTGTGGTCTCGAACCAGCAGTCCCAGTCGGGCGGAATGGCCTCGCCGCCCCCGCCTTCGGCCGGTATGCAATCGCCGCCCACCTGATTCAAGTTGTCCCCATCAACATTCGACGTATAGACGTTCCAGCCGGCATAAGGCTCGACCCAGTGAATAACCATCCAGTGCTCCAGACGCACCCTCAGGCGCGTGACAACGCCCTCGGGAATCTCGAATGCGTAGAGCTTCTCGCTGTTCTCCCCGATGGCGCCGATATTGTCGGCCGGCTCCAAGTCGCCCGTCGAGTATTGGGCCGGAATCTCCGCACCGAAAAGGGATCGCTCGGGATTGACCGACTTGTCGTAATCGCTCTCGGAAATATCGAGCACCGTCTCGGCATCGAAGACGACGGGCGCCTCGGTCTCGAGCGTGTATCCGCTTAGAACGCCGAGGTCATTCGGGTTCTCGTCAAGCGTGGAGATGGTGGTCGCAGAGTTTATGTCGACAAAATCGCTGCAGTCGCGGCCCTCGCAGAGCTGCGCGTGGATACGGACCTCGCCGCAGCCGTCCCCGCCAAGGCAGTCGACCGCCGCAGCCAGGGCAAAACCAGTGTTAACGGGCAGAACCTCGGATCCATTCGGCTCCGTAATGCTGACCATAAGCTCGGCCGCCTCGGCCGGAAGGTTGTCCAGAGACTTCTCGATGTTTATTCGTCCCCAGCCGTACACGTTGTCCCAGCCCGGCGCGCCAAGGTCGTCGGCGTTTTCTTGGAGGACCTGCTTGATCTGGCCCGGTGTCAGTGACGGGTTTTCCTCCAGAAGCAGAGCGGCCGCACCCGCAACGTGTGGCGTCGCCATCGACGTGCCCACCGCCCGGATATACCGCGTTCCCTCGACCACGAAATAGTTGTCGTAGCACTCCTCCCCGATCTGGTAGAGGCAGTAGAATGGATTGTTGGCAACTTCCGTGCTGAACGTCGATACGATCTCCGGGTACTGATTACCGCCGAAATCGCCACCACCGGGCGCAACCACGTCCAGCTCCGGCCCGCCGTCGGAGTAGTCTGCAATCCCGTTGTTCTTGTCCAGCGCGCCTACTGCTATCACTTTCGACGCGCACGCCGGCGAAACCATGGCGCTCGAGTCCCCGTCGTTGCCGGCGGCGCAAACGACAACCACTCCCGCCTCGACCGCCGCGTTCACGGCCTTGGCCATCTCGTCATCGTCACACGTATCGCTGAAGAGTCCTTCTCCGAGACTCAGGTTAATCACGTCCGCTCCCTGCGCCACGCACCAGTTGACGCCCAGAATCACGTCGGATGCATACCCCGAGCCGTCGGCGCCCAGGACCTTTGCCCCCATCAGCGACGCATCGTAGCTCACCCCTCGGTAAACCAGTCCGCCCGAGGCGATAATGCCCGCGCAGTGCGTGCCGTGCCCACTGTCGTCCATCGCATCTCCGCTGTCGTCCATGGCGTTATACTGGGCGACAACCTTGTTCTGCAGGTCCGGGTGAGTGTAGTCTATACCGGTGTCAACCACGCAAACGTTCACCCCGTCGCCCGTGACCGCGCTGTCCCAGGCGTAATCGGCCTTGATCTGATAAACCGAATCCGCCAAAAGCGCCCTGACCCGACGGTCCTCGCGAAAACTCCTGAAACGCGGCAGCCGCCTGAGCTTCTCTACGTCGTTCGGGTTCACCTCCACTACGATCCGGTTCTTGAGCTTGCCGTAGTTGTGAATGATTCTGGCCCCGATCTGGCCCGCTGACTCCGCATACTGGCGCCGGCGCGACCTCCGCATCTCACTCGTGATTCTTCCCGTCCCCCTCGGGTCCTCGGCAAGCTCCACGATGAAGCGTTTCTTTCGCCGAGCTTCTCGGCTCACAGGGCTTCTCAGGCGTTCGGATGCTGCAATATCCAACTTGCCCCTTCCAGGATAGACCAACCGTTCACCCGAAAGCAGCCGCCATATCAATTCCTCCCGGAGCCTGCCCGAATATTGTACGACCCCTTGCTTGTCGATAAAGACGCACGTCGGAATCCGTCTGATTAGGAAGCTGCGCCCGATAGTCCGATCCTCGTCCGGGAGTATTCCGTAGGGAGGAAACTCCGGGCCAAAAGCATCGGAAAGCTCCCGGGCGCTCTGGCCCACGCCTACGAAGAATATCTGCAACTCGTCACCAACCGTCCCATAGAGATCCTCCAGGACAGACAGGGCGGCGTCACAGTGAGGGCAAGAGGTAGAGCCAAACAGGAGCACCACGTTGGTCCCGCGCAGCGCCCCAAGCGTGACCGTGCGGCCGCCAAGGTCGCTGGCCTCGAAATCAGGCGCCGGGATTGCTCCGGTGGCCCCGGTCAATACCGACGGCGCGCAGAGCAATAGGAGCAACGATATCGTTGGCCCCATTGACCGTCGCACGGTTTTTCCCAGACGGGCCGTCATCTTCTCATTCATTTTCTTACCCCTGGCTACGCATTTATTATACGCTATCGGCGGCCAAGAAGCAAGTCTGAAGGCAATAGTTGATGCTCCTGTGTATGCTACGGAACGCTTGGCGGTAATGTTCTTGACTCGCCCCGGCGTTTGAGGTAATAAATAGACGGCTTTTTTGTCCCCGTAGCTCAATTGGACAGAGCGTTGGCCTCCGGAGCCAGAGGTTGTGCGTTCGAATCGCACCGGGGATAGGTTGGAAGGCTATGGCTGTCAAGCATTTGTGATTGGCGCCCTTCTTGAATCGTGTGATTGCGTCCTTCAGCTTTGCCATTGTTTTCAACTCCTTTCCGGGAGGAGAGCTCGGATAATGGAGTTGAAATCGGTGACTTCAGGCACGTTCCCCCCCGGAGACTGCTTGAGACTCTTGTTTAACCACATGCCTTAACCTGTGCCACTTCAGATGGCTGAAAACAAGAGTTAGGGTCAATATGGCCAGAAACGCCCCGGATAGCGGTAGAAAAAATCACTCTACACGGGATTTTGCAATCAACACGCTGGTCGAGTGCTTCGCTATTCAAACTGAGACGTAAGTTGGGGGGTGTCTGAGTACATCCACCTCGTCTTTGAAGATTGCTGCAGTCCAAGGTTTGGGCAGTGTAAGAAGTCGGTAACCCATGGCTCAGAGTCGCATTCAATTAGTCGCCGGGCGTGAAACAGTTGGGGCGAATTTCTATGTGGAAAATTATCCCAGGATAAAACTTTACGTAGCCTCCCGCGTAAAGTGTGCGGCTGAGGCGGAAGACTTGGTACAGGATGTCTTTGTACGGTTTTTCGAGAGCAAGGGCCGCCGGAATTCCGAGGCCTACCTCTTTGGCATCGCCCGTAATACTGTCAGGATGCATCTTCGGCGACGGGCACATTCTGTGAGGACTATTCGGATCAAATCCCCCAACGCACCTGCACTTGCCAAGACGACTGGGCGAGACGGGGATACTCCTTGGCCGACTTCAGCCGAGGAATGCAGGAAGCTGGTTGAGTATTTGGCATCACGGCTTCCGGCGAAAACCCGTCAGGCGATCAGGCTGCGATTCATTGAAGGACTTTCGTCAAAGGCGGCTGCGAGGAAGGCCGGATGCTCAGTGCACACTTTTCAGCAGCGGATTTATGACGCAACGAAGGCAATTAGGAGATGGACCTCAGTATTCTTGCAGAACTCGGCGTCCGAGCAAGGAAAAAACATCCTGGAGTATAAATGACGTGCGGACAGGTATTTACGTATGGGGCCGGAAAAAAGCCTGCATCTTTTCTGATGTTCTGTCGTTTTCCGCAACTAGATAGAGGAAGCGTTCTATTACCATAAGCCTGGTTCCTTCGTTTTGACACATGATAGACTGTAGGCAAACACAATTTCTGTCAGTGGCCCACATTATGGGCGACTTGAAGGGCTGCTTGCGGCAGTCCCACGAACTGGCGGCGCACTTGGCTTCTTGTCAAATCTGTGCGCAGGAGTATGAAAGCAGCAGGGCGGTCGCCACGTTCATTCGGCAAAACAGGGCTTTGTTTGCGGCAGCATTGGAGCCTTTCGAAGTCAGGCAAAAGGCCGCTCGCACCGAAATCGAGGGCACGTGCGCACAAGAGCCCTCTGTGGGAGGGCAAGTCAATTGCGGCAGGTTCGCGCGATTGGGCGTGTGGATATGTAGTGCTGTGGCGTCTCTGGCCCTGACGATGCCCCTGTTTTTGACCCTGTCTAATTCAGGGCCCTTCGAGAGGCCCTCAACCTGGCGGGGGAATTCCTTGAGAGGCCCTTGTCCCACGCTCACGATTGAATTGCTCAGCCACCACGGCAGTACGCGCATCGCCCGCGGCACCCCGATCAAGACGGGGGCGGGTGAACTGAGGACCCTCGTGATAAACGGCAAGCACCGCCTCATGTTGAATTCCGACAGTGTTGTCGAGATTGATGTGTGTCCTAATCGGCTCGGCGGCTGCATGGTTCAACTAACTTCAGGCGAGGTGTTTGCCCGGGTCGAGCACGACGGTACTCCTTTCATAGTGCGGACAATTCACGGGCGAGCTGTCATTACGGGAACAGCATTCGACATGCAAGTTACGGATACTGCCACTACACTTGCGATCCTGGCCGGCACGGTTGAGTTTGAGTCGGACAAGGGCAGTGTGGAGGTGGCAGCCGGGCAGCTTCTCCGAATTATCGACGGCCTGGCGCCTTCGAAACCTGTTTCCTGCGACATTGCAACGCTAATGTCTTGGACGGCCGCACAGAAGAACAAAAGCGAGTTTGGCGCGGTCGGGGGTTTGCCGGACAATTATGATCTCAGCGATCTGTGGCTTGGGGCGGTGGCAGGCCCGGTGAGTGTTGAGGAGGTCGACTACAAGGACCGGATCGACACCCAGCGAGACTGGTCCAGGAGTCAATTCCCCTGGACATTCCAGCTCCAGGAAGCCTTGGCAAGAGAGGGCATAGAGGTTGATTACCCGGAGCTTCTCGTGATGACTGAAGATGTGTGGCGGTTCGTCTACGCGGCGGACTCTCGCCGGTTCATCCCGATGTTGAGCCCGATGTCGTTTCTCAAGTCAGCCGAAAGGTCTGGGTTTGACCAAGCATGGCTTGAGAAAAGTGTTCCCACGGCCCGTCCTGCTGCTGGCGGTCATGCAGCTTTGGGAGAAACCTATCGCCGCGCTAAAGCATTTGAAAAATGGGCTGAAAGCCTCCGCGGGGCGAACGACTCGTCGGGAGAAATAGACCCGGCAAAGGCGCTGTACAGCCTTGGGGCTTTCGCCTATTTGGCAAATACGAGAACACTGGCCTGGTTTGCCGTCCGTCAGGGTCTGGCAGTGTATGGGGATTTGCGCAAGTCGAGCCTGCTGTCTCTGCTTCGGAGAGAAGTCGACATTGCCAGACTCACTCGTCGGTCGATGCTCGAATTGCTGATGACGCCAAGAGAGCACCCTATGGCGGACTGCTCATACCCCGAAATGTTTGAGCTGGTCATCCGGCGCATAGAAGCACTCTGCACATGCGAGTTGATTCGGGCGAAAATTGAGAGAGGTGAGGCATGTCGGTGAGATACGTGATGCAACAGGCCGGTTGTAACAGGCTCACGCACAGATTGTGGGAAAGGTATACAGACGGCGACTCTTTCGACAGCGTTATAGGCAGAATTCTGTTGTTTGTGGTGCTGTTGTTCTTGGCGGGATGCTTGTGGCTGCCTTTTGAAGGTGTTGCTCGCTTGTCCGTGCTTATTGCTTTGGGACTCTACCTCTTTATTTCGTGGCGTTTGCGAGAAGGGGAGAATTCGGTTCGTCGCCGCGGCGCACTGATGGGGGCGACAATTCTGGTATTCGTGATAAGTCAGAACAGCCTGAATGCCGGCCTGTATTTCACACCGCTGTTTTTGCTCCTGACTATGTGTGTTCGAAGTGACACTTGGAGGGCGGACGATGAAGGCCGGCGTCTGCTGTTGATATCCCTGAGCTTTGTCGTCATCCGCTTGTTTGTTCCGGAAGGCTGGCTATACAGATTCTTTGACGCCATATCCGTCCACATCTACTCCATATCGCGCATATTCGTAGATGCGTTTCCTCGATACGGTCCGAGCTACAACGGTCTATACGTTGTCGGCAGCGCGTTGGTGGTTCTTTTCTGGGGCATAGTCTTCGCCAGGAAGTTTCGGCTACGGCACCTTTTCGGCATCCTGTTTTTGGTTTTCCTCGTGTTTCTGCAATACTGGTGGAATCAGAAGTATCTGCTGGTTTTCCTGAGTTTTTTTGCCATTGGCGGATTGGGCAGTGGGATGGGCGGCAAGACATCCGTGGCTCCAACAAATGGCCTCCGGCCGGCCGTGCTGATCATTCTCCTGCTCGGGGCGGGATTCCTGGGCAGCATGTGCGCCAGGCGAATTCCGTCACCTTCCGCCCGGCAAGTGGCCTTTGTGGGTAACGTGATGGGCAAATGGGACCTCCCGGTACACGAAAGATATGGCAAAGACGCGCTTCCCGAAGGGGCACAATTTGGCGTGTTTCGCTCCATGTTTTTGAGGGCTTATGGATTTTCGGAGCAGCCCGTCGATACTCTGCTGGAGGGTGACACGGGCATTGTGATTGTAATCAATCCCGAGAAAGGTTTTGACCGGAATGTACACAACAGGATATGGAGATTCGTGGCCGACGGTGGTTCCCTGCTGGTTCTGGGTGACCACACAGACATCGGGGGGATACGTAAACCTCTGAATGAGCTGTTGAGTCCAGTTGGCATAGAATTCGAGTTTGACAGCGCGATCCCGTTCGATCAAGGATGGAACTGGTTCGGATGCATGAGAAAGGTCAAACACCCGATCCTGCGCAGAGTCAGGCATGAGGGACATGTGGAGATGAGCGTAGGCGCCTCATTGGCTCTTCGTGGCGCGGCCAGGCCGTTGCTCATCGGAGCGCAGGCCTTTTCCGACGCAGGCCGGCCCTGGTACGGCGAATCGCGCCTGGGAAACATGGTGTACGACGTTGGGGAACGTTATGGGGATTTAGTGCTTGTGGCCGAGTCCTCTCACGGCAGGGGCAAGGTCGTCGTGTTCGGTGACACCAGCTCCTTTCAGTCTTCATCCGTGTCCAAAAGCCACTATTTCCTCGCGGATCTGCTTTACTACCTTGCCGGCTCTTTCCGGGCACCCTTTCTTCATGAGCACCCAGTCGCCGGGATAACTGGTGCAGTAGCCTGCATCGTGTTGACCATAATGATGCGAAACAAACGGGCCCTCGGCGTGGTCCCTCTGTCTGTCGCTGTTTTGGCGGGTGCATTCTTTCTGATCGAGGAGTCGATGTGTAAGGAGGGTCTTCCGGAAAACGACGTTGCAGTTATTGATATCTCTCACGGCACGTCATTTGCGATGGATAATGAAAATGAGTTTGGGTCTGAGGGATTGGGCTTCAACATACTGCGCGGAGGATACCAGCCAATAATCGTCGAGCGATTCGACCAGCGTCTGTTCAAGAGCACATCTTACTACTTTATATGCGGGCCCTCTCGGGCGTTTAATGCCGACGAGCTTCATATTTTGGAAGAGTATGTGAAAGGGGGCGGCAACCTCATTCTGTCGGCAGGTCGCACGGGCAAATACGGCGGGAAGGGGTTGCTTGAGAAGTTTGGAGTAGCGGTTGGCCCCGTGCTCGGGCCGGCTCACACGGCTCTTTCTCACCTGGAGAAGGAAGGGCAAGAGGCGATTCAACAGGATTTGATTGATGAAACCGATCCGCAGGCCCAAGAGTTCTCTGATGCGGTTCAAAAGCCGCAGGATGCGTTCGTGTACCGGGAGCTGGATTTCTACTCGGCGTGGGGCCTGATCCAGCTTGACAAGACAAGCCGAGTCCTTTGTTCAGCGTGGGACTACCCGATCATACTGCTCAAGGACTTCGGCGCGGGGATGGTTTGCGTGATTGGAGACGATTGCTTCCTCTCAAACAGGAATCTTGAGATGCCCTCACGCCGCAGGCCCAAAGTGAACGAGAAGAACATACAATTGCTCAGAGCGATATTGCAGGAGATGAATGACAAGAAGAATGCGCCTTAGGTGAGGCGCCTGCTGCACTTCCTTGATAATACGTGCAGGAGCACGGCAGTCTATTTGAGGGTTCCAAGCGATGCTTTGGATATCCATTCTACTTATTGCGACTACGGCCAAGATGCTGACCCCGCATACAGTGCCCAATGTTGGGTCCTTGGTTGATGCGGATTGGTTTTTGATCTACGGGTTGGCGATTATCTGTGCGGCGGTCCATTTTCTAAAACAGCCCGTCGTGGTTCTTCAGAAGGCATGGTTGCTGGCAGCAGCGGTGCTGACTCTGACGGCGTGCTTCTTGCCGTCAGCGTATCGGATTCCGGTTGTTCTTACGGCCTTTGCTGTCTTCGTGCTGTGCATTTTGAAAACCCGGGGGCGGATTGTGAACTCCATAGCGTTGGGCGTTCTCTTTGCCAGTGCGTTGCTGTCGGTGGCCTGCATGCTGTCACATGTCTATTTAAGGCTGGAGGCCAACAATCACGACCCCGCATTCATCAGGCCCTTCGTACTGGGCGTGCTGAGGATGCTCGGCCAGCAAGCCTGGATTGACAACGGTGTCCTTGTTTTCTTCACACCGGCGGGCGAACGAGGGATATCGATAACCTTGGAGAAACTGGGGGGCCACATATTCTTCAACGTGCTTGCATGCGGGGCCATCACGCTGATATTCCTTGAGGGCAGGATGAACCTAAGGAAAGTCCTGCTCATTGGATGCATATTGTTTGCGTACAGCGTTCTAAGGTTCGTTTTTCTGTCCTTCGTCTATATAGGGCACCCGGATATGTCGATCTGGTGGAACGGATATGTAATGCTGTTTACGATCCTTCCGGTGGGCATTGTCCTGGGCAATGTGGTCCCGATGCGCAATTCTGAGGAAATTGCCGCGACTAAAGAGACGAGTTTTGACCCGCGTGCCCTCTGGAAGCCGGGGATAGTCAGCCTTTTTCTGGCGGCAGCCTGTGCGGGTGCTTACGTGCTCGAATTTCCGGGTGGCAGGAAACAGGGCCGTATTCTTGTCGATGAAGGCCATTCGCACTGGGAGTGGACAACAGAGCGGATGAGCACGGACGTATATGGAGTCAAAACGGTCTACAACTACTACTGTCTTAAGAAGCTTCTCGGGCATTTCTTCTCGCAGGTGACGAGCAATCGGGATAGACTCACCCGGCATGTTCTTTCAGATTGCGACGTTCTCATCCTGAAGACCCCCAGCGAAGCCTACCGGGACGACGAGATTTCAGCAATCAAGGACTTCGTGGCGGGCGGAGGAGGTCTGTGGCTGATCGGGGATCATACGAACGTCTTTGGCATGTGTTCTCGTTTGAATCAGATAGCAAAGCAGTTCGGCATCTACTTCAACCCGGACGCTGTCACCGCTTTGCCACAGGGCCGACAGATATGGACACCGTGGGAGCCTTTCACACACCCAATTGTGCAGCATATGCCCCCCATTCTACTGGCGACATCCGACAGCCTTTGTATTTCGGGAGACACAGAGGCGGTAATGCTCGGCACAAACCTTTTCTCGGACAATCCGAACTACTCTGTGAATACGTTTTTCGGTGATTTTGAATGCGGCGGAAGCGAGCGTTACGGAGCCTTTGTTCAGGCGGCCGCTCTGAGATACGGCAGGGGCAGAGTCGTGGCGTTCACCGATTCGACGATTTTCAGCAACTTCACAATGTTCATGCCCGGCAAGCCGACCCTCGCCTTGTGCACGGTTGACTGGCTAAACAGGGTCAATGGATTGCCATGGCTGCGAAGGCTCTGCAGGGCCCTTACGGTCGTGCTGTTGGCGCTGTGGCTCTTTGCCCTCGTCGGTCTGACGAGGAGCCAGGCCTTATTTGCACTGTCCTGCTCGGCGGTTCTCGGGCTGCTGGTGGCATTGGCTGCTCACGCGTTCGAGAACCGGCTTTTCTACGGATTGCCGAGGCAACACACTCCGTTCACCAGTGTGGCCTTCGAACGTGGGCATTGCAGCTATCATCTGCCGATCCTGAGTCGGACGCATGAGAAGACGAAAAATGGTTTTCAGACGTTCTATGTCTGGACACAGCGTCTTGGCGTGATTCCTTCGGTTCAGCATAGCGTCATGCAAGCCTGCAATGGAAGCCGTGTGGTCGTGTTCATACGTCCCACCAAAGACTTCACGCCGTACGAGATCGGACGTCTCGAGCGGTACGTCGATGAGGGAGGAGGCCTGCTGATTCTCGACGGGCCAACTAACAAACAGTCCACAGCGGATCAATTGCTGTCGGCCTTCGGAATGTCTATTTTTAAGCCTCCTCGCAACGTCACGCCTGCGAAGCTCATGTGGAAGCTCGGACCGGTGAGGGACCTGCAAGGGCAGGAATCGCTCCAAATACCAAATTCCCGCCCCGTGTTCCACATAAAGGGTGGAGAAGGCTTATTGGTTTCCGAACTGGGCCAGCAGGTAATATCCAGACGCCGACACGGCAAGGGCCTTGTCGTAGCCTGTACTGCAGACCATTTGTTCAACAATGATTTCATGGGGCAAACCGACGCTAAACCATCTCATGACCGGTGGGTTGTATGGAACATGGAATTCGCACTTTTCGATATGTTGCTCGCGGGCAACGGGATATCTCACTCAAATGTTAGACAAGACGTTGCGAAAAGTATGTTGCCTTGACTGTAGAGCGCGAGGTCCTCCGTTTGGCTCAGTGCGACTATCGATACGTCTGTCTGAGCTTTTCCGACCCGGCCGTTTTCGCGGCGGAAAGCTCTATGATAGGAAAGTGGGTATATACGAAGGGACATAACATGAAAAGGAAGACTTTCATTAAGTTGACGCCCTTGCTGCTTGTGTGTGCCTTCCTGATGTACGGCCCGGACGGCTCGACGGACCTCCACCCCTGGTCGGGCTTGGATGCCTGTGACGATTCTCCTGTTTTCAGCCACATTGCCGTCATGTCGGAGACCGGCATGACGAACCGCCTTTGGAAATTGGGGGACGCCTTCTTTGAACAGGTGAATTCTGTTTCAGTCCTTCCGCCGGCCTATGCCTGTGACACGTCCGGCGACTGCACGGACGGGGATGTGTGCACAACCGGTGAGGATTGCACGTCGGCCTCTAAATGCACCTCAACGTCTGATTGTACGGAGGGGTATAGTTGTACCGGGGGCGATTGTACGGGCAGTTCAGGCTGCACGCTGGGTACATCCTGCACGGCGAGTACTCCCTGCACGACTGGGCCCAAGTGTACGTCGGGCGGGGATTGCACCGAGTCAACGGACTGTACACGAGGTCCGCGCTGCACGGATGGCGACGAATGTACGAATGGGACCGTTTGCACCGAGAGCGGGGGCTGCACCGACAGTTCCGGCTGTACGGTGGGCTACAGGTGTACATATGGTATCAACTGTACCGGCGGCAACGTCTGCACGAGCAGCTCGGGCTTCGATGACTGCACACGCGGCACAGGCTGCACTGCCTCCCAGGTGTGCACCAGCGGGCCACGTTGCACCTCGGGCACCGGCTGCACCGCCGACAGTGGGTTGAACGGAAATTGCACGACCAACACTTCCTGCACAAACGGGAATGGTTGCACCGGTGGTAACAACTGTTCAAGCACCACGAGATGCACAGAGTACGACTGTACGGACGGAAGCAGTTGCACCGCGGGGACTTTCTGCACAAGGGGCACGAATTGCACGGACGCTCACGACTGCACCGGCAGCGATGCCTGTGAAAATGCCACAAGCGACCCCGGGTGTACGGACGAGGACGGTATATGTTCGACGACCGGTGAGCAGTGTACAACAGCCGGGCTGTGCCCTCGCACAGCGTGTCTGTTCCGGGAGGCCGATTGCGTGCAATATGCCGGTTTTGGCACTCCGCTGGGACTGCTCGTTGTCTTCTGTGTCGGCCTGGGAGTCGTTGCACGAAAGCGCCAATAGTAGGGCCAAGTAGTAGCCTAACGGGTGTTCGTTGATGTGTATTGTTAGCCTGAGGCTGTGGGCTCAAGCCCGCAGCCTCAGGCAAACTCTGCAAACCGGATGAAACTATATTATCAGCAGGAGTTAAAGCCAATAAAGCAAACGATATTCATGGGATTCACTCCATCGTTATTCGTTGTTGGACTGTTGTTGTTTGGGCCGCCTGGCTCGCCCGGCCTGATGCCCGGGGGCGCCCTAAATATTTACAGCCGCTCCCTTGCTTGGGCGGCCATACGATCGCAGCGCTATTCGATCAAGACAGACCGTCGTTCGCCGATGACATGTTCATCTGTCGCCGTTCAATGGATGTCAGCCATCCACGCTGGCGGAAAGGAACAGAACAATGAGAGAACACACTAAGATTTGCACCGCGGTTTTCCTGCTCGCTACGGCGTTGTCACCGGCGAGGCTTGCAGGGTCGCAGGATCAAGAACACGCGCCTGAGCTCCAGAAGATTCTGGATGCAATAAGACAACAGGGACAGATGAGACTTGAGAAATCATTCCATTTGTCGGTGCTTAAGACGACCACGTATAGCAACCAGAAAACCGGTCTCGGCCAGGGCATATCACTTACAAAACAGCAAGAAAACCTCAAACTGCTTTTCACTGCCGACGGACGATGGCTCAGCCGGTCGCAAAAGAATATGACCCTCTCCGACAAGAGCGTGCAGCATCGGGAGTACACGGAAACAAATGACGGCGTCCTCTTTCGAACTCTCGAATACGAGCCCGATAATCCATACCGGGACGATCCTCCATACCGCGGCAACGTACTGCCTGCCGCAAGCTATCAGAAGTCAGGTATCGCCATGCTGCACAATGTGATCGGGCTGCCCCAAAGAGAGTTGAAACTGCTCGCCAGGGCGATTGCGTCGGGGCAGGCTCGACTCGGACAGGCTGAAAAGGTTGCCGGCCAGAACTGCCTCGTCGTCGAGTATCGCGGGTCGAGAAAGGACGATGGCCTCACCACTCGCTTCTGGCTTAATCCCGCAAAGGGCTATCTGCCGCAGCGAATCGACGCTTTGGATAACGAGGGACGCTTGCGCAAACGCTATCAGGCCCGGAATATTGAAAAGGTAGGGTCCCTCTGGTTGCCTCAGTCGGCACAGACTCTGACCTATCTGCAAGAGAATGCTCAAGACAAATCGCCCAAAGTCTCAACGCAAGAGACCGTAAAGCTGCTGACACTTGACCTCGATTTCACGGTCTCGCAGGAAATATTCAAATTGGAGTTCCCAACGGGAACTGAGGTCCAGGATGCAATCCTGGGCGAACATTTCATTGTCGGCCAGCCCAAGGAAATTGACGATGCAACAATGCGACAGCCGATATTCCTTGGCGATGCCCCGCCGGCGATGGCCCCGACCGAACGTGGCAGGAGGGACTCTGGCCGAGCCGCCAAGGGGAACGGCAACGGTATCCGACCACTTGATGCTAATGCCACCGAGGCCGTGGAGCACCGCCAGGACGCGCAACGGCAGGGGCCGCTCCCCCAGTCAAGTGCCCGGCCGGGAAAAAACCGGTCGTTGACCGTGGCATTGACGGTTCTCGCCGCGGTGATAGTAGTGTCACTGGCCCTGCGAAGCAGGTGCGGCAAAAGAGCGGCATAAAGTTGGGCATGGCCGGCAGGCGTCTGTCACCGAAAAAGATCTTTCGATTAATCTCTCGGCATCACATGGCGTGGCGCGCGCCGCGACATATTTTCAACTAATCATTCCGATGCCAAAGCCGAAATCGTTTCTATAATACAAAAATATGGTAGTTTTATATTCTGCTTTGGCAACGGAGCGGTTTTTTGGCCGCAGCGCGCGCAAAGGAGCACGCCAATTATACGGTTGTGGTTTTTGTGTAAGGAGACATATATGAGGTGCGTTGTGACTGTTGTCGGGGCCGGGCTTGTCCTGTGTATCATTCTGAGCGGCTGCAGGGAGAGCGAAGAGCAGCGTCTCAACGCCGAGCGGGCCAAACGCACGGTGACTTGGTCGCGGCTCGAGGATGTTAAGACGGCCGTTTTGCGGTTCAAGCTGGATACCAACCGGTATCCCACAGAACAAGGGGTCCGGCCGCTCTTGTCAGAGGACCGAGCAACGTTGAGGGCTGGCAGAAGGGCGGCTATCTGGAATACTCGCAAGTGCCGAAAGACGCCTGGGGCAATGAGTTCGTGTACATCAGCCCTTCCGACGACGGCGGGCCGTTCTCGATAATGAGCTACGGCACCGACGGACAAGAAGGGGGCGAGGGCCTGGATAGTGATATGTACACGCCAAACTGAAGAATTGCCGCCGCCAACAGAGGCGCTCGATATATAGGCTGGCGATTTACACGGTTGGGTCGGGACGCGGGCCTTTCAAAGCGGCGACCCCGCTTCAAGCACGAAGGCACGACGCGGGGTTGGCGCCGGGTGACGCCGCCGGTTACGGGGGCGTATCCTCTTGGCGGACCTTGTCCCGTGCGGCAAGTAGTGCCGCGAGGGCTTGCCGCGCATGAACATCACCCGGCTTGTACAACAGGGCCTGGCGGTAGTGGTGGATTGCCTGCTCCACCCGGCCCCGCCCGGCAAGCAGTGCCCCAAGCTGCTTGTGGATGGTGGGCTGGTCGGCCTTGATCCGAACGGCTTCGCTCCAGTGGTGGATGGTCTGCTCATGTTCCCCCTCCTTGAGCAGAAGCATGCCGAGGTTGTAGTGCAGAATGTCGTTGTCGTTTGTCACCGCAACGGTGTGCTTGAATAGACTGATGCTGTTTTGCCAATAGCCGAGCTGACACCACGTCACCGCCGAGAGCACTATCAGTACCGCTGCCCCGCTGGCTGCGAGCGGCCCCCTCGCCTTCGGGACGCGCCGCAAGACTTGAACGGGGCCCCACGCGATAATCATGAACAGCCCTATGAGCGGCACATAAGTGTACCGGTCTGCAATCTGCTGCAAGCCGACCTGCACCAGGCCGATAACCGGCACAAGCGTCCCAAGATGCCACAGCCACCCCACCACAAAGCACGGCCAGGCCCGCCGCAGCCGAATCGTCGCCGCCGACACCGCGACCAGTACAGCCGCCGCCGCGACGACCTGCCAAATAGGAAGGTCCTCGCCCGGATGCGGATAGAGAATACCCAGGCGAGCCGGCCAGAACATCTTGCCGATATACAGAACGTAGGCGACAAGCGCATTGCCGAGCCGCCATGGCAGCGGAAACTGGCCCGTCGCCTTCACCAGAGTCGCCTTCGACTGAATTAGCAGGATGACGACACCGGCGATTACCGACAGAGCCATAAGAGGCAGCTTCTCAACCAGACACCGGGCCGGCGACATGCCCGAACGCGTGCGCCGCGCCCGTCTGCGCGGGTGTTTCGTTTGTGCTTGCTCGAACTGGAGCCGTCGAAGCGGCCAGTAGTCCATCAGCAGTAACACAAAGGGAAGCGTCACCAGCATCTGCTTGGCCAGCAGCCCCAGTGCCAGAGTGCCGGCAACCGGCAGGTATGTTCGCACTCGCGGCCGCCGGGTATAACCGACGTAGAACCACATCGTCAAAAGCCAAAACAGGGTGCTCAGGGTGTCCTTGCGCTCCGAGACCCACGCGACCGACTCAACGTGCAGCGGGTGCAGGGCGAAAAGCCCCGCCAAAAACGCGCTCGGCCAGAGGTCGCCCGTCATGCGCCTGAACAGCAGAAACAAAAGCACCGTGTTTGCGATGTGGTACACAACATTTGCCAGATGGTGCCAGCCCGCGTCCGTGCCGAACAGCTCGCAGTCCAGCATGTGGCTCAGCCAGACAAGCGGGTGCCAGTTCCAGGCGTGATTTGTGGTGAAGGCCCACCGCACACCCCGCCAGGTAAGACCGGATTGCACATGTGTATTGGCCGTGACGTACAGGTCGTCGTCGAAGTCGATGAAGGCGTGATTGCGCACCTGATAATATACGGCGAACGTCACCAGCGCCAGGACCGCGCAAACTGAGACAACCACAACCGTGTTCTTGGATTCTTGCATCTATTCGGACAATCGCGGAAACAACCTTGATTTGATCAGTCTCATCCTCGCCAGCCGGAAGACCAGCGCCGTCCACAAACATCCAAACCCGTATTCGATACAGCGCCCGAAACCGATTGACGAGACCGCGGCCGTGTAGCTCGTCGGACAGCTCACCTCCGCAACCGTACGCCTTAACCACAATATCTGCAACAGCATCTGGTTGTCGAACAAAAAGTCGTCGCTGTTGACCCGCAGATCCAGCTTCTCCAGCAGTTCTCGGGCAAATGCGCGGTAGCCTGTGTGATACTCCGACAGCTTCGCGCCGGTCAATATGTTCTCGGCCAGCGTCAGAAACCGGTTGGCCACGTACCGCCACACCGGCATCCCGCCCTTTAACGCGTGGCCGCCCAAAATGCGCGAGCCCAGAACGCAGCAGTACAGGTCGTTGCCGATCAACGAGGCCATCGCCGGTATCAGCTTCGGCGTGTACTGATAATCCGGGTGCACCATCACAACGATATCCGCCTCGCGCTCCAGCGCAAGCCTGTAGCACGTCTTCTGGTTGGCCCCGTAGCCCTGGTTTTGCTCGTGCGTGTGCACCGTTGCGTTCGGCAGCTCCGCCGCGATTTTCGCCGTCCCGTCGGCGCTGCCGTCGTCAACGATTATTACATGGTCGACTATCCCCTGCGCCATCACCTCATCATACGTCCGCCGAAGTGTTTCGGCGGCGTTGTAGGCCGGCATTATGACTATTACCTTCTTGTCTGCGAACATGAACGACCTCGTCTGCGCCGATTATAACCGATTATCACACCCGCCGACAGCCCTGCGTCCCTGTCTTCCTGAACACAAATTCCACCGTGCCGCCCATCCGCAGCGCAGCTTCCAACACTGCCGCCCCGACAAAGAGCCCGAACGTTGCCACCCAGAATCCCTTCTGCAAAAAGATCTTCCATCGAGGATAATCCCCAGCATATTCGACATTGCCCTTCAGCGCTTCGAAAAGCATGTCCCTGCGGCCGCAAAGACAATTCAGGATGCTCTGCTGGAATCCGAACACGTTCTGCTCGATGCTCAGGTGACTTTCTCGCGCAGGCGCAAAGCCGAGTTTTCCCATCTCGGCAACCAAATCGCCCCGACCAAGAAAAAACAGATGCCGCGGCGGATCGAGGTGCAGCCACTTGCCGCGGAACAATCTGCTCTGCAGGCTCCCGATGTTCGGCAAGGAAATAAACACATACCCGCCGGGCTTCAGAATCCTCCCGATAATATCCAGCGTCTTCTTTGGCTCGGCTAAGTGCTCCAGTACATGCCACATACACACTGCATCGAAGTAATCCCTGCCAAAATCCCCTTCGCGCAGCGGCCCTACCTTGAGCGTCAATCCCGCAATCTGCGCCGCCCTCTCGGCCGCCTTGCCCGGCAGCTCCGTACCGCACACCCGGTACCCTCGCTCCACCAGGCACTTGGCAAACTCCCCGCTGCCGCAACCGACATCGAGTATGTTGGCCGGCCGGCTCACGAGCCTGGCCACCTTCCGGCACCTCGACGACCGAAAGTACCCCAGAACCTTCTCGACCCACGGACCGAACTTCGTCCGCCCTCCCCCGTAGTAGCCCTCCTCGTACGCCTGCTCAAGCTGGGCCGCACTCGGTCGCGGAACCAGGAAGACCGCACGGCAGTCAACGCACCGCCGCAGCCCGAACTCATCTCCGAAAATGCTCTTGGTCCTGTACAGCCGCGCCCCCCCCTCGCCGCCGCAGAACGTACAGACACTTCCCTCATCAGGCGGCTGGCTTGTCTTGACACTCTCGTTGCCTGCAAACATCTCGATATGTTCGGCAACTTCCGCCCGCCTTGTCAACCTATATTTGCCGGTGACGCTGTCTTGCCTTCTTCGAGGGCCTATTCCAGCCCACCTGACGACATCTGGCAATACGGTGGGCAACAGTAAGATGCCGGGATATTATCGGCCAGTCTACTTATTGCCGGGCGAGGGTGTTGCGGGGGTCCAGTTGTTGGGGTCGTTGCCGTAGAAGGTCTCGGAGATTCGGGTCAGGGATGAGCCGCCTCCGTCGGCCTCTATCGGCCAGAGGTCCACGTCGCCGGGGTTGTCTTCCGGGTGCGAGCCGTCACTGTAAACAACACGGTCCACCCGGATATAGTGACGCCGGCCATACTTGTCCACGTCGCCGGGCAGGCTTATCTCTACCCTCTCGCCGGCGTTGTCCAGGTTGCCTGTATACGGCCCGAATACAATCTGCGAAGGCACGGCCGGATATCGCCATGAGAACGCGTTGGGGTCCTTGACCACCACCACGAAGCCATCCTTAGGTATCGTCACCTCGTTGGGATAATCCGGGAAGGTAAACTCTATGCCGTCGGTGAACTTCCACGGCAGCATCTTGTCGGCGCGGTACAGCGTCA
>CP070678.1:1294543-1297640 GCA_020352515.1 Phycisphaerales bacterium
CGATCCCTGTTTTGTAGATATTGGCCATTGGGACGATAATGGCACGCCGGAAGGAACTTGGGATGATTTCTACGTTTCCGGCGATTATCACCTCAAGTCCCAGGCCGGCAGATATGACCCGAACACCCAAAGGTGGCTAAGTGACGATGTGACCAGCCCCTGCATCGACGCCGGGGATCCGATGAGCCCCATTGGACACGAGCCCTTCCCCAACGGCGGAATAGTCAACATGGGCGCCTACGGCGGCACGGCCGAGGCAAGCAAATCATACTTTGGCGAGCCGCCCTGCGAAACCATCGTCGCCGGCGACATCAACGGCGACTGCATAGTCGATTTCAAAGACTTCCGCCTGATAGCCCTCCACTGGCTCGCCGAAAATTAGCACACCATCGCCTGGGCAGACACCGACGGCCGGAGGCAATGCTGCTTCGCACCAGGCCCGGTGCGTGTCGCGCTTGACCGGCCTCTGTTATTGGGGTACACTTGCCGCCGAATCATCTGTTCCGAATAAATGTCAAACGTATTGGTGAAAGGAGACGCCATGAACAGGCCACGCTTAGCAGCGAAATCAGTGTGTGTCGTGCTTGCCGTACTTATCTCAGGCTGCGGAATGCTGGACAAACCCGGTGACATAGTTTCCGAGCCGTATCTGCTGGATACGGGGCTCACCTCGCGGTCGATATGCTTCGAGAACCCGACCGGCGCCCCGGGCCGGGGCGGCATGGAGGCGAGCAATCTCGGCGTCGGCCGCAAGGGCAAGCCCGCCATCACGCTAAAAGCCGGCCAAGAGGTCCAGCTTTGCGACATCGCCGGCCCGGGGACGATTCGACACATCTGGATGACCACCTCGAACAACCCGATGAACCTGCGAAGCCTGGTGATTCGCGCCTGGTGGGACGGCCAGGAGCACCCGAGCATCGAGAGCCCCATAGGCGATTTCATGGGCTTCGCGCACGGCAAGGTAATGCCGTACTTTTCTGCCGCGCATTCGCTGGGACGCAACGCCGGCATGAACATCTGGCTGCCCATGCCGTTCGTCAAGAGGGCCAGAATCACGCTGACCAACGAAGGCAGGGAAAACGTGCCACTGTTCTACCAGATCGACTACACCATCGGCGACAAGCACCCCGCCGACGTCGGACGCCTGCACGCATTGTTCCGCAGGGAAAATCCCACCACGTTGAAGCAGGACTTCGTCCTCCTGCCGCAGAGAAACAACAAGGGACGCTTCATGGGCACGGTCATCGGCATTCGCAACCTGTCGCCCGGCCAGTGGTGGGGCGAGTGCGAGATCAAGGTTTACATGGACGGCGACACCGACTTCCCGACCATCTGCGGAACCGGCAGCGAGGACTATGTCGGCCTGTCGTACGGGATGCAGCAGACGCCGTACCTCTACAACGGGTGCAGCCTCAACAATAAGAGCTTCGTCTCGATGTACCGCTGGCACCTGCCGGACCCGATTGCGTGGAAAAAGGACTGCCGGATCACGATTCAGCAGATTGCCTGGAGAAACGGCCTGGCAGAGACGCAGGACGACTGGTCGTGCGCGACGTTCTGGTACGAGCCGGTTCCCAGCGCCGCCCTGCCGCCCATGTCGGACGTCGCCGCGCGAACCGCGAATATCTGGAAAGATTAGCCGTCCGGCGCCGGACTCAATTCTTTTCGTGCAGGTAAAAGAACGAGCGGTTCGCCGCAGGACGCAACACGTAACGAAAGCAGGTTTGTGATGGATAAGGTGGTAGGCCGCAGACTCGGTCCTGGCCGGGCAGTCTTGCTCTGCCTGCTGTGTATGTTCGTATCTTGCGGTCCGGCTCTTGCCGGGCCGGCCGGCGATCTTCACTTTGACCTCAACGACACCGGCGAGCCCAACGACCCCGGCGTCCGGGTCGAGCCGTGGAAAACTGTCCGTCTCGATCCGGACTACGGAGGGCAATGGGTGGTGGCCGGTGACCTGGACGCCGACGGCCGCGCGGAAATCGTCAGCGCAGAGAACTTCAACGAAGGCGACGTGCACTATACGAGCACCGCCGCCGCCCAGGAGCTTGACGGCTTGGTCCTGTGGCGATGGGGCGATCCCGGCATCGGCCGCAAGAATTGGCATCATGACGTGGCCTGCCAGATTCACGACTGGGACGGTGACGGCCGCAGCGAGGTCGTTCTGTGCACGAAGGGATACATCGTCGAGCTTGACGGCGCTACCGGCGCCGAACGACGGAGAATTGCCATCGACAAAGAGGCCACGGATTGCCTGGTCTTTTGCAACCTCAGCGGCGCAAATCGCCCGACCGACGTTCTCGTCAAGGACAGGTATCACCGGATATGGGCGTACGACCGGGCGGGAAATCTGCTTTGGAGCGTCACCGACCCGGGCGGCTATCGCACCGCCCACCAGCCCAGGCCGATGGACCTCGACGGCGACGGACGCGATGAGGTGATGGCCGGCTACGCGATGCTCAATCACGACGGCTCCGTGCGGTGGGTGTTCCGGTCCGGCAAGGTCGATCAGAAGAGGGGACACCTCGACTGCTGCCGTATGGTCACCCGTGGAAAAAAGCCCGAGGATTTCCGCCTGGCTCTCACGCTATGCGGCGCCAATGACATCGCCATGGCCGACGGCGCCGGCAGCGTACTGTGGGAGATTTCCGGCCGACATTTCGAGTCGATCGACGTCGGCACAATCATCCCCGGCCGCCCCGGCGCCCAATTGCTCGTCGACATCGACCATCAGCCCCTCGGAAAAAGCCCCCTGTGGGTCCTCGACGAAAAAGGCAACCGCCTCGCACAGATAGTCACCGACTACAGCCGCCACCACTGCCTGCTCGACTGGACCGGCGATAAGCTCGACGAAATCCTCGTGGGACACAACGGAGCTATCTACGACCATCGCGGCCGACGCATCGCGACTCTTGTAACGCCGCAGGGGCAGCCCGGCAGGGGCGAGCGCAGCATTCTAACCGGAGATATGGACGGCGACCGAGTGCCCGACGTGCTGCTGGCCACGCCGAAGGCGGTTTACCTGTTCAAAAACGAAAACGGCTCCGGGCCCACCGGCAACGTCCCGTTGGGAACCGAATTGAACTTCACCCTGTACTGA
>CP070678.1:1297740-1301651 GCA_020352515.1 Phycisphaerales bacterium
AGGCGCGGAGTACGCCGCCGAGGACGCCGATGTCACCTTCCGGCTGTACCTGCACCTCAAAGGCCGGCTCGAAAATGAGCCTACCCTCATGAGGCTCTTCGAGCAGGTGGAAATGCCGCTGATTTCGGTGCTTGCCGAGATGGAGCATAATGGCGTCTCGCTCGATACGAACCTGTTGCGAAAGATGTCCGGGCAGATCAACGACGAGCTCAAAACCGTCACCGAGCAAATCTACGAAAGCGCCGGGGCCGTCTTCAACATCGATTCGCCGAAGCAGTTGGCCGAGGTCCTCTTCGACCGGCTCGGCCTGACGTCGCTGCGGGTGGGCAAGGCCGGCAGAAGCACCGACGCGGGCGTCCTCGAACAATTGACCGACCAGCACCCCGTCGTCGAGCTTATCCTCCAGTATCGCACGCTCGCCAAGCTCCAGAACACATACGTCGACAAGCTCGGCTCGCTGATAAACCCGCGGACGGGCCGCGTCCACGCATCCTTCAACCAGACCGCCACCACCACCGGAAGGCTCAGCTCGAGCGACCCGAACCTGCAGAATATACCCATCCGCACCGAATTGGGCCGGCGGATTCGCGCGGCTTTCGTGCCGCAGGAAAAGACCGATTGCATCCTGAGCGCCGATTATTCGCAAATCGAGCTTCGCCTGCTCGCCCATTTCTCGAAGGACAAGGCCCTGACGGCCGCCTTCGCCGCCGACAGGGATATTCACCGCTTCGTTGCCTCGCAGATTTTCGGCGTGCCGCTCGAAGATGTCACGGGCGAAATGCGCAGCCGCTGCAAGGCCGTCAACTTCGGCATTATCTACGGCCAGGGCGCCTTCGGCCTCTCGCGAACGATAGGCATCTCGCAGGCCGAGGCAAAGAAGTTTATCGCGGACTACTTTGCCCGCTACAGCTCGATACGCCAGTTTATGGATGAGTGTGTTGCCGCGGCTAAGCGAACGGGCTATGCCGAGACGATCCTCGGCCGGCGACGGAGGATCGAGAACCTCAAGAGCAGAAACTCCAACAAGCGCTCGCAGGCCGAGCGGCTGGCCGTCAATACGGTCGTGCAGGGCTCGGCCGCCGACCTGATAAAGGTTGCGATGCTCAATATCCAGCGGCGGATAGACGCCGAACGCCTGGCCGTTAGGCTCGTTCTGCAAATTCACGATGAATTGGTCTTCGAGCTGGCCCGCGCCGAGGCAGAGCGGCACGCCGAGTGGATACGCCGCGAGATGGCCGGCGCCATCAGACTCGACGTCCCCCTCAAGGTCGACATCTCCTGGGGACCATCCTGGCTCAGCGAATAACACCGCCGGCCGCAATAAATCTCAATTTTCCTATTGATTTGTCCCGATTGCGGTGGTAGTCTCGCGCACGGTGAGGCCCGGTCGGCTATCGCACGCTGTTGCCGGAACGTCGCGACATGATGAAGACCGGCCGGAGGATCACTGCGGGCTGAGACTAGTCCGTTCTGACGTGAGAGAGTGACGAGTCTATGGCGCGGGCATTTGATCGATTGACAGAGCTCAAAATCCTGGTGCTGGGCACTTTTCTGGGATTGGGTCTCGGCGCGGCCTTGTTCTGGCTCGTGCTATCGGACTGCTTGGCAAAGTTGTGGCCGGATTCTTACTATATCGACATGATGTTCACATGGTGGAGTGCTACTGTTTTTACGCTGCTCGGCCTTTTCTGCGGTCTCGTGCTTGTGAAGAAGCTGGGGTTCAGGGCATTTCACACGCTTTGCGTTGTCTCGGCCGTGGCCTGGTTGTTGTTCTGGACTCTCGTGGAACTATACTATCGACAAAGTGGTGGTCTCTTCAAGAACGTACGTGAGACGCTTGTGGTCAGGGCCACTATAGAGACGATGCTCTCCTTTGTTTCAGTGGTTTCGGGAAGGATTGCCATTTCTCAATTTCCCATGATAGAAGCAAAACTTGCCAACTGGAGGTACGCGGTCGTCGTGCTGGCCACGACGATAGCGTTCGCTGCGGCATCTCTGATGCTGGCCGTGTCGCTGTGCCTTCTGATTGGGCGGCTTTTTGGACACGCGTGAAGAGATGTAGTATGCGTAAGTATGTTCGCGTATGTTCTGTCGGCGCGCTCGCCGTAGTCGTGGTGGTGTGCATAGTGATATGGCGCTTGTTTGGGTCTGGGGAAGCTTGTGCGGAGACGATGAATCCGAACGAGGACGCCAAAGAGGAAAGACGCCGTCGAAGCGCTCTTTAGGGAACTCGCTGGCAAGTGACTACTGATGAGACCCAAAATAGAGAACTACAAGCCCCAGAGCCGGCCCGTGAGCCGTGTGAAGGGCAGGGTGGTTCTGGACCGCTGCGCCGGGCGTGATGTATGCGGCGTTTTTGTGGCGCCGGGTGTTAGACCAGCGCGATTGGGGCGACGGCCTTTGCGAAGGTCAGCACGGTTGAAAGAATGTTCTCGGCGTCGGCGGCACTCTTGAGACTGCGGAACATCTCGGTGCGGGCATTCTCGGAGCCGGCGAAGTCGAAATCGGCGACTTTGAGAACGTCTTTAACGTTCATCAGGCCGGCGTTCCTGACGGCCTGCTCGACGCTGCTGCGAAAGTCATCGGCGACCTGAAGTCGTGCCTCGAGCTGTGCGATCAGTGCGGCCTGCGCGGCGAGGGCGGCCGCGAGCTGTTTTTCCTTTTCAGTCATGGGCGTTCTCCTTGGCGAGTGCGGGCTATTTGCCCGTAGAGATATCGTCAACTGCCGGCTTTGCGGTGTTCATTTCTTCGAGCAGTTGCTCGGCGGCCTCGCGGCGCTCGGCGTCGCCGGTCCGGGCGAGCACGATTTCGGCGATGGTTTCCTGTACGTCGGCTCCGGTCAGCAATTTGACCGCATCCGCAAGGCCGGTCCTGGAGCGAGAGAACTCGACGAATGCGTCGGCGGCCCTGTCGGCCTCGTCGCACATCTTCGCGGCGTTGTGCGCGTAGGTCCGCATAGAATCGGCAATGTCGTCTCTGGTGACATAGAAGTGCTTGAGCAGGTACAACTGCCCGGCGGCGTATTCCCGCGTGCTCCTGGCGTAGGCGCCGGATTTGCCGATCATTTCGCCGTAGGCCTCGACCACGAGGCGGGCTTCCTCCTCGCTGAGATACTGTGCGACGACGTCGCCGAGGAGCGGCTGCTCCAGGGCCAGTTGCCTGCGGACGGATTCTTTCTTCTCGGGATCGGCAAGACGCGTCTGGATATCGAACGCCTTGCGCACGTCGTTGACGTCGGTCCGGAAGTCCTCCTCACGAAACTCTTTTGCCGCATTGTCCCAGTAGTCGTTTATCACGTCCTGCGCCCGGGCAATGTAAACCGCCTGCTGTATCTGGAGCAGGGCGGTGAGCTTCTTCTCGTAATCCGCGACAAGCCGCCGGTGCGCTTCGGTCAAGTGACTGATGTTTTCGCGGTTATAGTGTGCGGGCCGGGAAAGCTGCCCGGGATGCACACATCCGCCCGCAACGGCCACGAGACAGCAGAACAGGGTAATTTTTGCCGGCATGATCAACTCCTTTCTGATCGACGTTACATAATCAAAGTGCCTTTGGCAAAACTGTAGTCCGAAAGAGCGGCTTGTCAACAATAATCCGGCAATCGTCTGCGACCGCCCCGAATGCGTGGGCCCGTGTGGTTGAGGCTGCGCTGTTGTGCTCTCGCGGGCATAAGAGCAGGTCATTAACGCCGGCAGGGAGGAAATATCAATTAAATGCGCTTGTCACCCGTGTCAATTCGCCTCGATGGGCAGCTCCTTTCTTGCGGCCCATTGACTCCATCCGGCGTCGAACCACAGGACATTCTTATAACCCAGCAGCCGCTTTAGCACGAAGGACGTCTGGCTGGCCTGGTGCCCGGTCCTGCAATGAACAACCACTACAGAATCCTTCGACGGAATGATCCGCGAATATGC
>CP070678.1:1301751-1309618 GCA_020352515.1 Phycisphaerales bacterium
AGCCCTTCGACGCGTCGCGCGAAGGCGCGACTTGCTCAGGATTCGTCCTCAAACTGCCGTGAGGACTCGGGATTTGGGGAAGATGGCATATCTAAGATCTCAGATTTGATCCGTTCGACGCGTCGCGCGAAAGCGGGCCTCGCCTTTGGCGAGCTCAGGACCTTGCTCAGGATTCGTCCTTCGAGAGTTCAGTATTGACTTGTTAGGTGGGTATTATACAAGGCGGGGGGTTGGGTGTCAAGATAATTCCTTCGGAAACAGGGGTGGTTTAGGCACAGAGGGCACAGAGGACGCAGAGGTTAGTTGAGAAGTAGCCAAGTTTCAGATTGGGGAGACGACGGGTGCGATGCCGCAGGCTCGAACATATGCAGGAGGCTAAGGCGGGGGGTTGGGGCGGTGGCATAAAGGAAAAGGGAGCGGGGGCTTGGTCGGCGGGGAAGGCGCTGGTGCGGCTCGTGGGTTCGGGCTACGCTTGCAGTGATGGCTGTGGAGCAAGGGGCGCGGGCTTGGCGCGCTTAGCTGCGGCGCTGCCCTCGCAGGTAACATGAGTTGCACTCAGGGGTCGGCGAACAGCATCGGGAGAGACGCCAGCCTTGAGTGCCGACATTATCCCGACGGCTTCAAGATAATTCTCCACTACAAAGAGCTTACCGGGGGGAAAGGGCAGTTGGCGAAGATCGTTCTTCATTCGGTTGCGGTTCTCTCGAACGGCAATTACCGGTATTCCCTGCTCCAGAGCCGCGAGAGTTGGCAAGCCGACGCAAGCGTCGGGGATAACGAGGCAGGAAATATCCGTGGCTGTCAATAAGCCGGCTTGCTGTGGCTGAGGACAGGTCCTTAGGATGCGGGGGCTTCGGTGCAGGCCCTTGAGGACGCAATGAAGGAAACACGTCGAGACGGCCTCTGCCGACATGCGAGGATCGACGATCCCAACGTCGAGATTGGCGATCTCCATGGATTCGAACATGGGGGAATGAGCGGCGGGAACGCCGAATAGCATGGTGACTGCATGGGTGAGCATGGCTTCGACGCCCCCCCACGGATTAACCATTTGTCCATTCTGCTTGAAGTACTCCGTGTGGAATTCGGATGGGACGTCAATAACCGATGCGAGGGCAACGGCGTCAAAGTCGCCCTTGTGACGCAGCAAGACGGCGCACAACTCCTCTAAACGTTCGACTCTTCCGACGTCGCTGCCGGAAGTCGAGTACCGGGCGCGCATTTTAATCGGAGGGTCCAATTCAACGACAAGGGGGCAGGCGAGCCCAAGGGCGGCGCGAGCCGCCGAGGCGGAATTGACCGTTGCTTCGGCAAGCAGCCTGTCCTTGTGGCGATCGATGACGAGGTCGTGTTGAATATGAGATCTGACGACTATCATCAGCTTGTGAAGCAGCCAGACGGCACTGTCGCAGAGGTGCGAAAGGCACGTAGCGAGATGCTCGGTGCTATGAAGGAGATGCGATCTTCTTGGAAACCGATAGAGTATGAGATTTCAATAATATCGGTGAAGGAACAAGTTAATGGGACAATTGTGGCTCGAACTCATGATCACTGTATCTTCACGCTTGAAGGTGAGCGACAGCATGCGGACACCACAGTAGTGAGAACGCTCAAGCGAGAAGATAATGTCCTCGCTCTGTGGCAAGAACAATACTCAGTTCCCGAACGTGCTGAGTCCGGAGAGGTGCAGGACTGATTTTGGGGCCAGATGATAAGACAATTCTGGAGAAGCTCCCAAATTTGAGCGGTGATGGACAATACCCGGCCACAAAGAGAGCGATGACCCGGCCACAAGAATTATCCGGCTGTGAGTGGCTTTACTTGGGCATTGGGAGGATTTGTGTCGTACGGATTGACTGCGATTGCTGCACTTATTCTCTGTATGATTGGGGTCAGGCGTAAGGAGCACAAGAAGCAGGCTTTGGCCAGTTTGGGGGGCTGGGTATCACAACAGACACAAGGTTCGTTCGAGGCGGGGAGCAGTACGGAAAGGCGAGGTTGCGCTGCGGGCGGGGGCGAGGTATATACTGCAGGCATGAAATGGTGGGCGCAAAGACCGAGTTTGAGGTAGTCTAGTCGGACGGGTCGGACGCTGAGAGAGTTTGCGGCTGCGCGCGATGCGCTCGCCGGCGCTTGAAACCGTCTCGTCTTCACCGAGGCAGTACTTCAGGGCACTGGTGTGACAGTATTTGACACTGAGGGGCCGGGGAGGTTCTTGAAGGGGGCGGGGGCGGGTGTTATGCTGGGGGTGTGCGGCCGGGGCGGGACGCGAAGGCGGCGGAGAGCCAGGCGCGTGCCAGCCGGCGGCGTATGGGGTATTTGGAAAGGAAAGTGGTTATGCGATTTTTGGCGGCAGTGATTGTTGTGGCGTTATTAGCGGGCGTGGGCGTTCCGGCCGGGCGGACGAAGAGCGGGGATTCGGATTCGTCGCCCACGGCGAGGTTCGAAGAGGTGGCCGAGAGAATGGCAAGGTCCATCAACCACCGCGATTTTTCGGCAATCAGCCTGGACTTCGCAAAGGTCATGCTGGAGGCGTTTCCGATAGAGAAATCGAAACCCTTCTTCAACGACCTGCTCGGGCGGTACGGGAGGATAGTGAGGCTCGAGGCTGCGCGTTTCGTTCCGCCGAACCAAGCGATTTTCGCCGCGCGGTTCGAGCGCGGGATACTGGATGTCAAGATCGTGCTGGACGACGAAGACAAGATCACGGGGCTGTGGTTTCTGCCGCACAAGCCGGCCCTTCCGGCACCGGAAAGAAACGAAACGTCGCTGCGTCTGCCCTTCGAGGGAAGCTGGCTGGTGGCCTGGGGCGGCGACACGAAGCAGCTCAATCAGCATCACGATACGCCGAACCAGAGATTCGCGTTCGATTTTCTGGGGGTCGATCAATTCGGCAGGACGCACAGGCCCAATCCGACGTCGAACGAAGACTACTTCGCGTTCGGGCGGGAAGTCCTGGCGCCGGCGGACGGGGTGGTGACGGAGGTGATCGACGGCGTGAGGGACAACGCGCCGGAGTCGATGAATCCGTACTCGGCGCTGGGCAACGCGGTGTTTATCCGGCACGGGCGGGGCGAGGTTTCGGTGCTCGCACATTTCAAGCGGGCAAGCATAAAGGTCAAGCCGGGCGATAAGGTCAGGAAAGGGCAGGTCCTCGGGCTTTGCGGGAATTCGGGCAATTCTTCGGAGCCGCACGTGCACTATCACCTGCAGAACACGGAGATAATCCAGGACGCGACGGGGATAAAGTGCTTTTTCGAGAACGTCACCGTCGGCAAGGCCGGACGGGCCACGCAAAAGGCCGACTACTCGCCGGCCAAGGGAGATATCATCCGGCACGGCGAAGGGGCCCCATCGGAGAGACCCTGACAGAGTGGGATATATTTTCGTTCTTGACACGGCCTGCGGATGAAGTACATTATCCTGAGCGTTGTATTACACTTTGATATTTCCGGGCCGCGTGCGGGCGGTGCGTTTTTCTTGACCGGGGCGGTACGCGACCGGAGGGGACCGAGTCTTTGCCGGCGATGACGATGTACGGGCGGTTGGCCCAGGCTGTGTCTAGAAGGAACCGGCAGAAGAGAGCGAATGTGAGCCGAGCTTACAGTACTGAAGGGGGACCATTATGGGATACCGCAAGATAGTGTTCTTGTGCCTGCTTGTTTTGGGGGCAGTCGTTTTAGGATGCCGGCGAGAGCCGCCAGGCGGGACACGCCGACAGGGGGGGACCTCGCGGTCGCAGGTACAAGCGCGACCAAGCACGCAAACTACCAAATCGCGTTACAGCGTTTCCACGAGCTGGGCAGTCGAGGTGGACGTGGCCGAGCTGCCCTTAATCATCGTGGGCACTCTGAAGGACCTTGGAATCGCCGTCGGCGCCGAGGACCAGGAGGCGGGACGATACGAATGCGGCGGGACATCGCCCGGCGGATTGGACGTCACCGTCGAGGCGGTCGCCGTGGTCAAGGGCAGCAGCCTTCTGGGACTATCCGTGGTCGGAGATGAGCAAGTGGCCAAGCTTCTCAAGGACAAGCTTTCCCAGGCCCTCCGCGACGCCATAGCTTCGAAGGGTCGGTAGATGGGGCCGCGGGCGCGGCGCATGACTGTTGATTATGGAGACCGGTGAGGCCACAAGCATCAGGAGAAGGATTCGGCTGTTGCTGGTCGTTTTCGTTGTCGGTTTGGGGTTCGGCTGCCAGATCGTGTTGTTTGTCCGGCCGGAGCTGGCGTGGCTCAACAGCATACTCGGGCCCGGGACACGGACCGAGCGAATCTGGCCGGCGATGAGCGCCTGGATAAATCACCTTCACCAGGGGATTTGCGCGACGTACACCGAATATCCGTTTATTGCGTACTGCATGGACTGGCTGGTTCTGGCCCAGGTCGGCTTTATGATCATCTTCATCGGGGCCATCATGGACCCCGTGCGGAACCTCTGGATAATCCGCAGCGGCATGATTATATGTCTGCTGCATGTTGTTACGGCGGCGGTGAGCGGCGGTCTTCACGGGATTCCCTTCTTCTGGCAGATTCTCGACGCCTCGTTCGGGGTTGTCGGCCTTTTTGTTCTGTATGCGGCATACAGGTATGTTGGGTATCTCAAAAAAGTGGTATGATTAACGCGGATTAGCAATTCCTTCACCGGAGGAATGTGGCTTCATGTGACTATCGTGGTGTTCGAGGCGGTGTGGACAAGATGGACCAGAAACAAGAGAAGCAGGACAATGGGGCAAGGGCGTGGTGGGTGAACTGTGCAGCAGCCCACGACGGGAGCTATCGCGAGGACAAAGAGCTGGCGGAGATTGATGCGATGGAGGACGCCATCGGGCGGCTGGACGAGCAGGCGACGGCCATAAGGCGGCTTATCACTCGATTCGAGGCGTGTTATCACGAGGCCGACAAGGAGGCCGAGCGGATTGCCGAAGCCATAGGCGCGGGTCGCTGTCCGCCGGAATCGAATGAGCGGCCGCCCGAACGCAGGAGGCAGCTCGAGAATTGTCACCGGATACTTTCGCGCTGGTGCGAGGACCCGGACGTTCGCGGGATGGACCTCGATGTCGGCGGGGCGCCGGCGGACGAGCTGGTTGGTTTCATCGGGCGGCCGAGCCCTCTTAAAACCTGGCAGGTGCAGCGAATCATCGATAGGGTCGGCGAGGACCTGGATCCCGGGCGCAGCTATCACAGGATGGAGCTGGACGTCGATGGCTACGGAGAGCGGGCGGCACAGCCGGCAGGAGAGCATTACAAAGACAACGCAGAATTCCTGAAGCAGACCAGAGGCACGATCATACGTTACACCGAAGACGGGCGCGAAGCCGAGATTTCGCTGGCCATGGCGGTCGATCTGCTGATGCCATGTCACTGGGATTTCGTGGGGTATCTGGTCATTATCCTCAAGGCGGTCGGGGGCGACCTGCACCCGGCTGCTCCGCTTGCCTACTGTGCGGTAAATGTCAGGCTCAGCCCTCTTTGTCCGAGACTGAGGACTATTTCAAATACCCTGCGGTCCTTCTGGAAAGGCGAGAGCGGGCAGGACACAGATTCCGGCATACTCGCCTGCCTGGGGGTTCCGAATCCGGTGAAGCGATGGCTGGCGGCGTCGCTTGACAAGACGATAAGGCTTCAACTGGACTCGTGAGCGGAGCGTGGTTGGATCGGCGGCTTGCGTCCGACTTCAGGCACATGACGGGGATTTTTGAAACATCTTGAAATTCGGGCCGGTTGACCATACGATGGTTGGGACTAAGCCGCGGCGCGTGTTAATGGGTAAATTTAGAGAATGAAAGGGGTAGTTGATGAACGGACAAAGCAACAGCGGCAAAACCAGGAACTCCCGGCGTGAGTTTATCAGACAAACGTCGGGTGTTTTGGCCGGCGCGGCACTGGCCGGGGCAATCGGCGGGCGTTCCTATGCCGCCGAGCGGAATACGATCAAGATAGCGCTGGTCGGCTGCGGCGGGCGGGGCACAGGCGCGGCTTCCAACGCGCTTTCGACGGAGGGGCCCACGGAATTGGTGGCGATGGCGGACGTGTTCGCGTCGCGGCTGGAGCCGAGCCTCAGGAATCTCTCGGGGCGTTTCAGCAAGAAAGTTGACGTGCCGCCGGACCGGCAGTTCCTGGGCATGGACGGGTACAAGAAGGCGATTGACCTGATTGCTCCGGGCGGCGTGGTGGTGCTTGCGACGCCGCCGGCTTTCCGGCCGCTTCATCTCGAATGCGCGGTGGCGAAAGGCTGCCACGTGTTCATGGAAAAATCGTTTGCGGTCGATGCGCCGGGCATCCGTCGCGTTCTCAAGGCCGGCAGGGAGGCCGAGAAGAAGGATCTCAAGATCGCGGGCGGCTTGATGAGCCGTCACTACATACCGCTCGAACAGGCGGTCGAGCAGCTCCACAAGGGCAGAATCGGGGATCTCATCACATGCTGGGCGTACCGGGAGCACGCGCCGGTGGGGTTTTCGCCGAAGCGGCCGGACGTCAGCGAGCTGGCCCACCAAATCCGCAACTACTCGTGCTACACGTGGCTGAACGGCAGCTTTATCCTCGACTGGCTGATTCACAACCTCGATGTCTGCTGCTGGTGCAAGGACGCATGGCCCGTATCGGCGCAGGGCCAGGGAGGGCGGCAGGTGCGGACACGGCCCGATCAACTGTTCGACCACTATTCGGTGGAATACACGTTCGGCGACGGGACGCGGTTGCACGCACAGGGCCGGCACATGGACAACTGCTGGGGCTTTTTCGGGGACGTTATTCATGGGGCCAAGGGCTCGGCCGTACTGGGCGAGGGGATTCCGCAACCCCGCATCTTCAAAGGCCACAACCAGACGCCCGAAAACGTAATCTGGAGGTATGAGGGGCCGCGGTGCGACGCATACCAGAACGAGCACGACCTGCTTTTTGCGGCCATCCACAGTAACAAGCCATACAACGAGACGGAGCGCTCCGCGTACGCCGCGATGACCGGAATCCTCGGACGCATGGCCGCCGAATCGGGAAAGAAGGTAACGTGGGACGAGGCGATGGCGTCCAACCTGGAACTGGCGCCGGGCCTCGACGATTTCACCATGGATTCGGAAGCCCCGGTCAAGCCGGATGCGCAGGGCAATTACCCCATCGCAATGCCGGGAAAGACCAAGGTGCTTTAGGGCCACGGCGCGGTGACCGGCAGTGTGTCCTTGAGCGTTAATCGCAGCCGTCGAGCCGACTCTGCCGTCGATGCCTGATAATGAGAAGAGCGTGGTGCATCTTGTTCGTGACGTGCTTTGCCTCCTGCGCGCCCCTTACGCCCGAGGCCGTCGGTCCTGCGGAAGGCACACTGAAAGTTGCAAGCCTGATGTACAGGCCGGCCAAGTGGGACAAAGACGCCAACAAGGAGGGGCTGGAGAAGGCAATTCGAGAGGCCCGGGGCATGGGGGCCGAGCTAATTGTCACGCCGGAGGGGGCTCTCGAAGGCTACGTGGTCAACGAGGTAATCCGCGCCGAGGGGCGCCTCAGAGCCGAGCTTACAAAGCGGTTCAACGATCTGGCCGAACCGGCCGACGGTCCTTACATCCGGCATTTTCGCAGGCTCTGCAAAGAGCTGCGCGTTTATCTTGTTCTCGGGTTTCTCGAGGCCGACGGCGGCGGGACATACAACACGGCTGTTGTTATCGACCCCAACGGCACCGTCTTGGGCAAATATCGAAAGACCCATTTCGCCCAGGGATACAGCACGGGAGAGAAGAAAGGAGACAACCCGGTCGGGTATTCGCGGGGGACTGAATACCCGGTCTTCGATGTTGCTGACTCGAAGATGGGCGTCATGATCTGTTTCGACCGGAGGGTGCCGGAGGTAGCCGGGCAGCTTGCAGAAAACGGGGCCCGGTTC
>CP070678.1:1309718-1312470 GCA_020352515.1 Phycisphaerales bacterium
CCGGGATTTGTTTCTGGCCTACAGCACAGATGCAAAGATCATGGCAACCCTTGAGCTGGCGGAGGAGTGCGGCGTAAACACGATCATTACGGCGTCGTCGGCATACCTCAAGAAATACTGGAAAGAGCGCGGCGGACGGATGCAGTGGATCGCGCAGGTGCACCCCAGGACGGATGACCTGACCACCAACATAAAACAGGCCATCGACGGCGGAGCGGTTGGAGCGTACGTCCAGGGCGGAGTGGGAGACAGTTTCGTCAAAGGCGGGCGCGCGGATCTGCTCGGCAAGGCCGTCGATTTCATGAAGGATAACGGCGTGATTGCCGGCATCGGCGGGCACTCGATAGAGGTGCCTATGGCCGTCGAAAAGGCGGGGATAAAACCGGATTTCTATATGAAGACCCTGCACCACGGCGACTACTGGTCCGCCACGCCCAAAGAAAAGCGGGTGGAGTTCAATGTGGACAGCGGCAGTGCCTACGACCACGACAATATCTGGGCCGTTGCGCCGGAAAGAACCATCGAATTCATGAAAAAGGTGGACAGGCCCTGGATCGCCTTCAAGGTCCTGGCGGCCGGCGCCATTCATCCACGCGATGGTTTCAAATATGCCTTCGCGAACGGCGCCGATTTTGTGTGCGTGGGGATGTTCGACTTCCAGATCAGGGAGAACGCGATCATCGCACGAGATGCCGTGGCCGCGAATCTCAAGAGGCGGCGTCCGTGGCGAGCATAGCGGCAAGCGCATTAAACCAACAGCCGCCGGCCGGGCGCAAAAGAGACCGGGCGCCTGTGTGCTTGTGCAAGAGACAATAGTGAGGTGCAACATGGCGAACAAAGCATTCTTCTTGTTCATTTCTTTGGGCACACTCTCGATTTGCGTGCAGGCTCAGCCGGCCGGGCTCGCGTTCTACGATAACCTGTCCACGCTGCCCCATATCTATCCAAACGTCGAGTCGTATTATCTTTCCAGCTACGACCGGACCGGCGGCAATGACGACGGATTCCGAGGGACTTACTCGCAGCTCTATGTGGATGATGCGGGCCAGCACGTCATATTCGACGAGGACGGACCCGGCTGCGTTTACAACCTCTGGTTTACCGGAAGCGGACGGAAACTGCACTGGGGTAAAATCAGGTTCTACTTCGACAAAGAAGAGAAGCCTCGCATCGAGTGCGAGGCGAAGGATTTCTTCGAGGGCAGATGCGGCCCCTTCGTCTATCCGCTGGTGACGCATTCCTTCATTTCGAGCGGCGGCTTTAGCTGCTCGGCCCCGATTACCTTCGCAAAGCATTTGAAGATTACCACCGAAAGAACTTGTGGATTCTATAATGTGTACTATCAGCTCTACCCCAATACGCAGGTCGAACCGTGGCACGAGGACCTTGACTACTCACGATTAGTTAATCTGTTCCAGCGCTGTGGAAGCAATCCGGTGACTTCGCAAACGGACCTCCGGATCGTATCCGGGACGTTTACACTGGAGGCGGCGGGACGGGCAGGGGCGCCGGAAGCGGAATTGCTGTCGGTAGGTCACGGCGGGACCATAGCATGCCTCAGGATCAACCCGCTCTATGCGCCGGACAAGTACGCTCTGAACCACATCAATCTGAGGGTGTTCTACGACGGGGACGCGGTGCCGGCGATTGATGTTCCTATCGGGCCCTTTTTCGGCTCGGGCCTGGGCGAAGCGGACGTGCGGAGTCTCTTTGTGGGAATGTCAACCTCCGGCGGCTACTATTGCTATCTGCCCATGCCGTTTCGTAAGGCGGTTCGTGTAGCTCTTCGGAACAACAGCCACGACGCAGGCGGCGAGTTCTTCTACGAAATCGGCTACAAAGACAAGTTCGGCCTCGGTGAATACGCAGGGCATATCGGCTATTTGGGCGCCAAGTACAACAGGGCGTGGCCCATCGTTGAAGAAAAGGACTACGTTCTCTTTGACTACAAGGGCCGCGGCGCCGTCGTGGGACAGGTGATGACGGTCGAACCGGTCAAGCCGGACCGCAAGAGGTGGTGGGAGGGAGACATGCGAATCTACGTCGACGGGCAAGACAAACCCCGTTTCCACGGCACCGGGCACGAAGACGAATACCAGGGCGGCTGGTCCACCTTCTGGCTCACGAATCCCTATTCACTGCCCCTGTTCGGGGAGCCCAAGACAGAGGGCCTTATCGATGTATTCGGGCAGGTAAACGGCTCGACCACAGTCTATCGTTTCTGGCCGGGCAAGATTCACTTCAAGAACTCAATCCGGATATCCACGGAACACGGAAACCATAACGACACGCCCGCGAACTACTCGTCGCTGGTGTACTATTACTATGTCCCGGAGTAGGCCGACTCTTACTTTCCGATCACGCCGAAAGACATGGCGGACCGGCCTGAGGACAGGAGGATTCCAATGATCAGACATCCCAATAGAGCCGCGGAAGAGAAATTGCGGCGGCGGTGCAAGATAACTGTGATCCTATGCATGATTACCGTAACCCGGGCTCCCGGCATGTCGGTGGTGGATGCATCGGCCGAGAGAGTCCCGTACACGATAGTCGATACGGCCCAGATCAGGTGCTACAACAACATCGCAGAAATAGAATTTCCCAAAGCGGAGACCGAGTTTTTCGGCCAGGATGCCCAGTACGTCGGCAATGAGCCCGCTTACAAAGACAACGGCGACGGCACAGTGACAGACTTGAATACGAAACTGATGTGGCAGAGCGACCCCGGTGAAAAGATGACGTTCAGCCAGGC
>CP070678.1:1312570-1317130 GCA_020352515.1 Phycisphaerales bacterium
GAGGACGGCGGTCCGGTGTTTGCCGATATTTTCTACGACGGCTTCGACGGTTGTGACGAAGGTAATTTCGGCAACTGGAGGGCCGTAGAGGGCAAATGGGGTGTGGACAATCCCGACGAGCCGATGTGTTTTGATCAGAATATTCTGATCAGGAGGACCAAGGATGACTCGTTCATTTTGTACCCCGGGGACGGCTGGTCGGACTATTCGTTCAACATAGCGGTGAGGTCGGAGGCGTCGGGAGGCACGAACGGAGCGGTCGGTCTTTGCTTCGGCCTGGAGGACGAGAGCCGGTATCACCAGGTGACGTTCAAGTGTGCCGGCGGGGCTGATGTCGCCGCCATGGAAATCGCCAGGAGAACACCGCAACAGACAGAGATACTGGCAAGCTCTCAACTTTCCTGGAAGCACGGCAAATGGCACCAGGTTGAGATATCCCTCAACCAGGGCGAAATTGCCGTGAAAGTGGATGATTCCGAGCACATAAGAGTACCGGTGGAGTACGAAGTGACGGGGGGGATAGGTCTACGTCTCGAGGGCAGGATAGACGCATACTTCGATGACATCCACATAAGAGAGGTTTCCGAGAAAAGAAGCTGAAGTGCGAAAGCTTTATTGTATTTCTATTTGAAATGGGGATGATTTCCGAAGCCGGGGCCTGAGGGGTCTGTGTGCCGGGTTCGGAAGGTCATTTCTGCGTTTGGGGCAAAGTCACACTTGGGGATTAGCCCACGTTTGTCGGGCTCTTTTGCCTCGTTAGCCTGCGTCTTGAGCCTCGGACAGGCGGTCAGCGGCCGATTTCTCGCGTTCTCGCGGGCGATTGGCCGGGGGCTCGCCGCACGCGGACAGCCGCGCAAAAGAAGCGTCTCGCGTCGTTTCAAAGCCGTGAAACAGACTGTATAGGTATTGAAAGGAGGTGTCATCAAAGCAAGTTAGGAGCGAATCAGAGAGTGAAACGAACCGGGGGGACGCAACAAACAGGCAAATGGATTGCCGCATTTACTTGGAAAGGAGAACTTCGCGATGAAGAAAACAGAACTGGAAAGACTGCTGATGGACCCGGAAGCCTCAAAGAAACTTATCGACAGAGGCATCTCCATCAAGCAGAGACATGGAGAGGCCATCGGCGATGCTTCCGGGAGGCTTAGCGCAAGTGAGCCTCTATCTCACGAGGTGCGTCCGAACATCGATGAAATCAAAGCGAATGATTTTGACAACCGTGAAATACGGCCTTTGCTTGCGGGTATTGGCCGGTTCGTTCCGGAAATGGCGAAGGAAGGGCCCAAGAGGGCTCTGGCCATCGTTCTGGACAAATGTCGCAAAGAGCCTTCGGAAAAGAATCAATTAATCCTTGAAGATGCTATCAACCGTCTCACTTGTGCCGGAGAGCCGGACGCCGAGTCGGAAAAGCTGATAAGCGAAGCGATCGAGAGGCTGGCCTCTCCGGACAGGTCCAAAGGCGCCGAAGAGCAGGTGACGGACAGCATATGGTCGAGACTGTATCGGCACTCTGACTATAACGGGAGCTCTTTCTTTGTCAATCATGGGCCGGGGTGGGTTTACCGTCTGGTTCGGTCGTCAGCACTAAAAAGCGCCTCAATGCATGACAACATATCCTCTCTCTATGTCGACGCCAGTGCTTCTGAAGTCGCGGGCTGGGTAATAATCTTCCAGCACGACCGTTATCGGGGCCGCTACGCGAGATTCACCACGACAGCCGGTGACCCGACCGTGCGCAATTGGGTCTCCTACGTCGGGAACTACATGAACGACAGAACCTCCTCCATCCTGGTTGTGCGGCGTTTCAACAACGAGGTTGGGCCGATTCCCCTGGATCAGTTTGGTGGAATCGGGGACGAAATTGAGGATTTGGTGGATTCTGTTTCCGGGATATCACTGCGGGGCGGCGGTCCGGTTGTTACATGGGACATGTGGCCCGAGGGGCCTACCAGCGGCTCCGATCCCCATCCGAACGACCACAGGAGGTTTATCTACATCAGGGTGCCGGTTCGGATCGACGTGCCGTACTGGTTTGACTACGATGCGGACGTTCGTTACTGGGTATATCCTTATGTTGACGGCGGCGGCACTTTGCGTGCGTACGTTGCGTACTACGGCGCATGGGTGGAAGGCGGGGTCAAGCACGACCAGATTCTCGATGGAATCATGGGCGCGCTGCCGGGAACTCTGGGTACTATCAACGCCCGCCTCAATACGGTGCTGGGGACGGTCAATTCGTTCTTCGGACCGTTCGTTCGGCAGTATTTCCTTCCGGGGACCGCAAACGCCACCGGGCACACCGACGACGACGTGTCGATTGTCCTGGTTCAGAGTTAGCGATGTTGACCTAACGTTGGATTTGCGGCAGAGCGCCTGACAACCACGGGATTGCTCGCTTCACAGCCTGTCATACCGCTTTACCGGGCAAACTGAATCGGGCAGTCCCTTTTTCTGTGGTGCGCCCCCCTTGGGGCCGCCGATCACAGATGAGACGCCTTTGCGAGATTCCTGTGGGCTTTCCTGCGTCCAAGATAGAAGCAGAATTACCCGGCAGTTGCCGGCTCAGGGCCCGTGGGACGTTTTGACGGCATTTTCGAGCCGCCAACAAACGCCGCGGGGCGTGTTTTTGTTGTAATTCTTTTCTGAAAAAAGACTTACAGACAGACTGGCGGCTGTTGCCGGCGTCCTTGCGGCCGATCCGTTCCTTTTACCTGCGCGAATTTGCCGCACAGTCTATGATGGTTGACCGGCGGAAGCGCCTGGTTGAGTTTCTTGGCCGGAGGCGACATTATTTCCGTCAACAAAGGGGGGATCGGCTTCGCTATACAATTAGCTATAATAGCGCCTTTGGCCGGTAGGGCAGGCGCTTTTTGGAGAACGGCAGAAAGTGGAAGCAGGTAAAATCGGAAGGATAGGCCGGCAGGAGATAATCGAGCAGTTGCGCGAGATTCTCGAGCCCTGGGTTGTTGACGTTGATTTGATAGAGAGTATGGGCGAACAGACGAATCTGGTGGCCGATTTGGGCCTGGATTCGGTCGGGATACTTCAGGTCGTGCTCGGTGTCGAGAAGGAGTTCGGGATTTCGATTCAGAATCACGAGCTGGATTCCGAGCTGTTATCGAAGATGGGCAAACTCGTGGGGATGATAGAAGAAAAGCTGCATGAAGCTGATTGATCTGTTTGCAGACAGCGCCGCAGCGCAACCTCGCCGGATTGCGGTAAAGAGCGCGGATTTCGAAATCTGCTACGGAGATGCGCTCGCCGACGTGTACGTGCTGCGCGATTGGCTAAGGTCGGCCGGCTGCGCGGGCGGCGTCAAGGTTGCGATTGTGCTCAAGAATTCGGCCGAATACCTGATAGGCTTTTTTGCCGTTTCGGCCGCCGGGGGCGCCATACTGCCTCTTTCGGCGCGTATGACCGCTTATGAGGCGGCCGGACGAATTGAGAGCGCCGATGCGTCGATAGTAATCACGAGCGAGGCATACGGCAGGCGCCTGTCGGAGGCCCTGGGGCCCGCCACGGGTGTCACCCTCATCTGTGTTCGATACGATGCCGATAAGAAACTGCGGATACAGACGGCCGGATCGGGTGAATGCAAGGTTGACGCGGCCAACGCCGACGTCGCGCTGATGGTGCCGACGTCCGGGACGACCGGAGCACCGAAGATGGTTATGCTGACCGACCACAACCTGATTTCGAACATGACCACGTATCGGTCGGTCCTCGGGCTGGGTGAACATAAAGTAGCCTGCTGTGTGCTGTCACTGCATCATATATATTGTATCTGCGCCCAGGTCCTCACGCACATGAGCCAGGGTGATACGTTTGTCATAGGCGCCGAGCCCTTCTTCATAAAGGATTTCCTGAAGGCCGTGCAGGCTTACTCGGTCAATATCGCGGCCTTCGTGCCGTATATGGCGATCCTGCTTGCCGAGTACCCTCGACCGGAAGAGTTCAACCTTGAAAGCCTAAAGTATGTCACTCTGTCGGGCGCAAAGACTCCCACGCAGACTTACGAGCTGCTTGTCTCGAAATACAGGCACGTGCAATTCATAAACACGTACGGCATGAGCGAGGCCGGTTCGAGAATATCGCTTGGCGCGCCTTGCCCGGCGTTTTTTCCACCCGACAGCGTAGGCCGGCCGATACCGGGCGTCGAGGTGCGGATCGTGGACGAGCACGGAGAAGATGTGCCCGCCGGCCGGCCCGGGGAGATCCTCGTGAAGAGTTCCGGTGTTATGAAAGGCTATTACAAGCAGCGGGACCTGACCGCTGAAACCGTTGTTGACGGATGGTTGAAAACGGCCGACCTCGGAAAGCTTGACCGAAACGGCAATCTCTTTATACTGGGTCGCATCAAGGACATCATCATAACAGGCGGCCAGAACGTCTCGCCGCTGGAAATTGAAGAGTGCCTGACGACGCATCCCGGCATCCGTGAGGCCGCGGTTGTGGGGCAGAAACACAGGCTGCTCCAGGAGGCGCCCTGTGCTTTTGTGGTCAAAAGCGATGCCTCCGAGGACCTCAGGCCCATTGACATAATAGAGCACTGCAAAGGCA
>CP070678.1:1317230-1320462 GCA_020352515.1 Phycisphaerales bacterium
ACGATAAGCTCAATGAGCGTGAATCCACGTCGTTCGTCTGCCATACTCCACCTTTGTCGTTCAATGCATTCGCTTTAATGCAGGGCGTTTAGCGGCAGAAAAAAATCGCCCGGACCGCTTCCGTCACCAGAAGGGTAAGGCTCGCCCGTTTCCGGCCTTATTATTACTTTCATTGTCAATGTCTCGATGCTTGAGTAAGTCTCTACATGCCCATCCGTATAGCCGGCATGCAGTTTGATTTCAGGTCGTTTCGATCTGTCGTCGCCATAGCCGGACCAATACGCCGAGGAAAGCACCGTTCCTTCGGCAATCGAAGCTCCTAAAAATTTCTCGCAACTGCCGTAGGAATTCGGGCTTCGATGGTGGTCGAAGCCGAAGTAGTCACTCACCAGCAATTTGCTCCATCGCGGCCCCCCCGCCGTATTTCCGGGTCCCTTGAAGAGGTATTGCCGATCCTGGAGAAATCCGGTGTAATTCCAGTATAAGCAATATGTCCCGCTGACCGAGTCCCGCACGGGCGGTGTCTGCGGATTGTCCCAATCGTCACCGGCATCCCAGGCGTCCTGAAGATATTCGTATCTTTGCGGTGCGCTGGGGCAGTACACGATTCGAGCGTCGCGGATATATGGTTGCAGATAGGCGCTGACCGACCGATACATACGGGGGCTGCGCGCAAGACGGGCGGTCAACATCATCGGTTCAGCCCAGTTCCACCGATCGGTTCCCATCGTCGCAACTGACTCCGGGTACCGCTGGTCATTGTCACCGGCATAGAAGTTCGCAGCGTTGACAATCTCCCGCTGGTTGCTCGCCCCGAGCAGCGCTCGCGCCTGCTGGCGGACCCTGTTCAGTGACGGCAGCAGTATCCCCGTAAGAGCCGCAACGATGGAAATCACAACCAGAAGTTCGATCAAGGTGAAGCCGCCATGTGTCTGTACTCGCGCACAACTTTCCCCCACCCCAGGATGGACAGCTCTTGATGACTGTTCTGCGCGCATCCTTTCTCCACATTCGCACACATGAAGCTTTTACTATGATAGCCATTGTTCTGCAGGCTATCAACACAATCTTCGAAAATTTTCACCAGCGCGCCCCGAGCTACCCGGTCCAAGTCCTTCTTTACCCTTGCCAAATCCGGATCGCCAGAAAGGTCTACTTCTCTGGCACAGTCCAGTTTGGCGGGGGTATGCTGGCCTGGGGCGTTCCGCCGAAAGCTCCCATGTTAATGCGTCGGTTTATGCCATATACGCCGTCAAGGTCCCGCGGCATCGTTATCAGCTCATCATATAGCGGCGAAGCCGGATCGCCCGCATCTATACAGGGACTCGTAACATAGTTATCATAGGCCCAGGATTCATCGCGTATATTCCAGTGCCAGCCCTGGCTTCTTAGGTGGTAGTCACCGTTGGCGGGGTCGACAAACAGTGGATCGACACTAATATTGCCTTGCCCGGGGGCTCCGCTCTCGATGCAGCTATAACTTGCATCACACTGAAAAAGGTCTCCGTCTCTGTTGTTCCAGAAAATGCAATTGCTTATATCAGGGTCCGAATTTTCATAAGCCGCTATGCCGAAATCGTTGTCCACGATAGTGAGGTTGCTGATCGTGGGGCTGCTTCCGTAATTGAGGGAGATCGCCATGCTCTTGTTTCTGATGATGAAATTTCTAAGCACGCTGCCCGGCCCCTCGCCCGTATGGAATGTAACTCCATCGCCTGGTTGCCCGAGCGACGAAGCCTCGATCACGGCGGCGCCATCGGCTCCCACGACCGTTATTGCCTTGCCCCTGTAATCGATGTTTGAATACAGGCCCGCCAGCACTAGAACTTTGTGTCCGTCCTCGGCAACGTCAATCGCCTCCTGTATGGTGTCGAACGGATGTGCTTCGGTTCCGTCCTCCAGGGGGTCACTGATGCTCGGGTCGTTCGGCCCCAAATCGCCGGGAGCGTCATCGTCGACGTATATCTCCCACTGGAACTCATAAGCGCCCATGTCGACTCGTCCGCCTGCGATGCGTCCGTTCCCGCCAATATCCGTCTCTCCCATGCCGGGTGTATAATCCGGGTCACCCGTATTGACACAGGGTGAAAGGAGAGTAAGCCGAAGGTCGTCGTCCTCGGTGCCCGGGATGTTGTCGGGCCCATCTGCATCCACGAACTGCGGGTTTGCGTCGACATTACCCTCGCCCGGCCAGCCTCCTGAAACATTGCTGTAGAGCATGTCGATCTCCGAGTGATCACGAATCCATGCTGGTACGGCGCCGTCCCAGATTATGCAGCTTCGCAGCTCAACGTCGCTTTGCCCTCCACTGAAAGCGAGGGCGTTTCCATTCTGCGCCGAGTTTGAGGCGAAGGTGCAGTTGGTCAGCCTGAGGTCACAACCGTTGCTTGACATACCGGCCCCGTACGCTCCCGCCTGGTTTGCCACGAAGATGCAGTTTTTCAATACCAGGTCACTGCCGAACGAATTGTACATACCGGCGCCGTAATCAGATCCCCGATTGCGGTAGAATGCACAGTTAGCTAAGACCGGGGCGCTGCCGAAGTTGAACATGGCGCCGCCGTAACGTGATGTGTTCTCGATGAAGACGCAGTTGAGCATGTTTGGCTTGCTATCCACGTCGTTGTGCATTGCGCCGCCACCGTACAATGCCGCATTGTGGGAAAATGTGCAGTTGGCAAGGTCCGGGGCGCTCCGGCTGTTGCCCATCGCGCCACCACTGTCCTCGGCGTAGTTGTCCGTGAAAGTACAGTTGACCAGAATTGGATTGGCCAGATCATTATACATGCCGCCACCATTGCCGCTCGCTGCGTTCCGGGTGATTATGCAGTTGATGACCTGGGGGATGCCGTACCGATTGAGCAGCCCCCCTCCACAGCCCTCTTGGTCGACGGCGTTTCCCCCGGTAATAGTGAATCCGTCAAGGATGGCCGTTCCAGCAACGGTCACTACATGGTAGCTGTTCTCCGCCCTGCTGGGTTCGGTCAACATATCCCTGAGGCTGTCGACCTGGATGTCGTCGGCACCTAGATCCCCGCTGAGGATGGTCTCATATCTGTCGAAGTCTCGCGCATCAGGGTCCGGTTCGCCGTAGCCGGCGTAGCCACCTCTAAACGTAACGTTGTAGACGAGTTCGAACGTAGCCGTCCGGTCACCGGATGCCATTATCGTGTCGGGCGCGCGTCCGGCGGATGAGGCTTCTCTGTCCGGTCTGTATGTACCGTGTGCAACC
>CP070678.1:1320562-1324397 GCA_020352515.1 Phycisphaerales bacterium
AAGAGGCGTTGCAGTTCTACGTTACGACTCGAGGGGTGTTGGGGGCTCAAGCGGTGCTCCCTATCAGTTTACACTTGCGGACGTTGCCGAGGACGCTCTGGCCGCAATCCGATACCTCAAGACTCGAGACGACATAAATCCAGCCCAGATCGGATTGTGCGGACAGAGCCAGGGCGCTGTCGTTGCGCCCCTTGCCGCGTCCGGGTCCGAAGACGTGGCGTTCATAATATGTTTGGCCCCTTTCGGTATACCCGGGGAGGAAGCACATATTGCGCAAATGACCTCGATAGCAAGAACCGATGGGGCTTCGGAAGAGCAAGTAGAGGGACTTGTAGAGAATTGGAAACGAATCATCGGCCTCGTTCGCAGGAAGGCAAATGAGGCAGAGATCAAACCTTTAATGACAATGATGCTCAAAAACCAGCTCGTCTCGACGTCTCAAAGAGGCGAAAAGGAAACGGGGCAGGATGACATAATAGTGGAAGCTCATCTTGACTGTGTTTTGTCGATGTATAACGGCCCGTGGTTCAGATTCTTCATCGATTACGACCCTCAAGCGGCGCTGGAAAAAGTCATGTGCCCCAGGTTGTTTTTGTTCGGAGAGCTTGACAGGCAAGTCCCGGCGGAAGTAAACAGAACGGCGATACTGGATGTGTTGAAACGAAGTGGCAACGACGATTACACGCTGAAGACTATTCCGAAGGCAAACCATCTGTTTCAGAGCGCCAACACCGGCAGTCCTTCCGAGTACATGAGTCTTGAAAAGCAGTTTGCCCCGGGATTTTTGGAATTTATGTCAGATTGGGTACTCAGGCGTGTGGACATTGATACTCAATGAGATCATTTTCAACTGGAAAGTATCCAGCCTGAGCGGGCGATGACATCATCTGCGGCCCAGCCTTCACCGCCCGGAGTCCGACGGCCTGCCTTTGACTTCAAGCGGCAGTCCCCGCTCTCCGGGTCGGCAGGCGGCGGTTCGCAGCAGAAAGAGCTTTGGCGGGGCATTCTGTCGCTGCGGCGGGGCGAAGGACGCCCGGCGGGTGGCTACATGTCGGGGATGACTTCGGGGAATACCTGGCCGGTCGGGCTGATTCTTAAGACGTAGATCAGGCCGGGGCGGAGCTTGGAATAGACGGCGTTGCCGTAGATTGCCTGGATGCCGTATGCCTTGAGCTTTTCCGTGTCGTTGGCCAGGTCCCAGATGGCGGTCCAGAACATCTGCTTCTCATTGAGGGGCACGGCCTCCAGGAGGTCCTTGTATCTGCGGGGCGCGGCACCGGGCTCTTCGATGAGGAATCCCTTTTGCGGTGCGGTGTTTTCACCGTAAACCCTTCTCCAGAGGTATAGGGCCCTGGTTTTGCCGTCCATAACCATCTTGTCGCCGAACTTGACGATGAGGGCGTCGAAATAGACGACGTCGCCGTCGATAGTGTATTGTTTTTCGAGAATTCTCTTTAGCTTGTCGTCGCGGGCGGTCTCGACGAATCTTATGGTTGTGAGCAGGCGGCCGTTATTCGGCTCCTGGGCGACGACCTTTGCGTAGCCTATCTGGTCCTCGCCGGTGAGATTGGTGATGGCCTTTTTGAGCTGGGTGTTCTCGGTGAGCAGCTCGTGTATGGTCATGGCGCCGTGGTAAAGGCCGCGACCCATGTACGAAAAAGCGACGAGGCATATTCCACCGCCGATGATGAGAATATAAACGAACGCCCTGATTAGCCTGGGCCTGTGTGCCATATTTGCCCTTTTTTGCCCGCCGTTGGGCGGCAAAACAACCCTTCTGGTTCTTATCATCGGCTTGGCGGGCCGAATCTCTGAACTTTTAGCCTTACAGTCAAACGCTCATAGATATGCAATCTACTTATGGTTGCTTGTAGAATACCTTGGCCGGCGTGCCATGCACGGCCGTGTTTGGGCAGGAATTCCACCGCGTGCTGACCGGCGTGCTCTATCTTACGCGTATCATGAGCTTCTCCGGCCGGGAAGTCTCGACAGGCAATGTGACAGTTTAGATACCCCGAAGAGCAGTCTTTGAGGCCGCATTCAGAACCAGATCGTCTCGTCCAGCCATGTCTCGGCCAGGATGGCGTAGTCGGCCAGGTCAACATCGCCGTCGCCGTCCAGATCCATCGGACACGCATCGCAGTCGGTTTCGAGCCAATCGGCAAGGCCGGCCGCAAGGTCCGCAACGTCCGTTGTGCCGTCGTTGTTGAGATCGCCGGCGATTGACCATCCATCCGGGCTTCGGCTGGCCTCAACAGTGCGCCCGTATGCGCCGAGATTGGCTCGATCACCGTGGGGCGAGCTCTCCTGGCCCACTCCCAAACCCGGATTTCCTGCGTCGATGCACAAGCTCGTCCCGGCGTCGCTGACCCATGCTTTGGCGCCGGGGTCCCAGCGACCGGCGGTGGACTGGAGGTGATAGTCTCCGGGGATGAAGGTGTCGTCCTGCGGGTCGCCGGGAGTTCCGTTGTCGTCCCAGCGACCGGACGAAGCGAACAGGGGGTTTCGACGGACGTTGCCGTTGCTGCCTTCGAATCCGTCCTGGTCAATCGAGCAGTAGCGCATGGTCAGGTCGGCCTCGGCAATGTTGATCTGCACGTTCTCCGGCCCTGTGTTGTCCCAGACTATGCAGCTATCGAGCAACAGGCCCGCCTCGTACGCTGCGAGAGCTCCGCCGCCGTAATCACCGCTGCCGATGCTGTTTTCGGCGAATGTGCAGTTATATGCCTGGATGAAGCCGTGATACGCAGACAAGGCGCCCGCTGCGAAACCGGCGTGATTGCCGGCGAACAGACAATTGATGATTATCGGCTCAGCCCCGTCGTCCGTATCGATTGCTCCGCCGGCCTCGTGGCCGATATTGCCAATGAACAGACAGTCCGTAATCAGTGGGGCGGATCCGTCTTCAATGAGCATGGCGCCGCCGATATCTGCGCGGTTGGCCACGAAGCTGCAGTTGGAAATCGCGGGAAAGCAGCCATTAAAGAAGTCCATTCCGCCGCCTCCGCCGGCGTCTCCATTTGTGATTGTGAAGCCGTCGATGAGGGCATCGGCCATGACATCCATGCAGCCGCCGTCGTTATCGCCGTCGATGACGGTCGGATTCGCGGCGGGGTCTCGCTGCGACTTGTCTGTCTCGGTCCCTGCAAATCCGCCCAGCAGAAGAACATCGTATCCGATCCAGAGAGTCTCATCGCCGAGGTGGTATGTTCCGGCCTTGACCCATACCTCATGGTTGTCGTCGCCCTCTTCAAGCGCCTCGCCGATGGTGCGGAACGCCCGGGTCCAGCTTCTTCCGTCCCCGCCTTCGTCGGCGCCGGCATCCACATGCCATGGCCCGGGATACCGCCATATCCATTCGAGGGCCCCCATGTCAAATCCGTCACGGTAGGGCCTGGGTGTTCCGTCGAGGTCGTGGTCGGGGGCGCCCGTGGCGGTGCCACTGTCGATACAAGGTGAGTCCTCGTGCAGCCGGTAATCCCGGTCCCAGATGTCCGGGGCATTCGCGTCTATGAACATAGGGTCCTGGTGAATGACGCCTGTGCCAACGATAGCTGCATCTTCTATGTCCGAATAGGTCACCACGGGCGAGTTATAGCTATAGACCTGATGCGATTGAATATTGCCCGTCGTGTCGCGGTTGCCCCAGACGATCGAGTTGGTCACCGTCGCGGTGCCATGGCAGTAGATTCCGGCTCCGTAGTAAGACTCCTTGTGGGTCTTGTTGCCTGCAACCGTACAATTGGTCGCCGTCAGGTTACTGTAGACGAAAACGCCCGCGCCCCTTGCATCAGCCGAGGCCGGATTTACCACGGCGTTCTCGTTGTCGCAGATC
>CP070678.1:1324497-1327062 GCA_020352515.1 Phycisphaerales bacterium
AGATTTTCGCGAACGACGGCCGGATATACATGCCAATCGGCGGGATTCTGCCGGAAGGGAACAAGTCGCTCGAGGTCTTTAGCAGGGGGGGCAACACGTCCCTTAACGGACTGAAGGTCCACACGCTCAGGTCGATCTGGATGCAGGCGCCTGCCGGATGAGATTCTTGTATGGCCTTGACCACACGTGGTCCGGGGGGGTATGACTGGCTGCTAATAGAGGTGCGACATGAACAGACGGGAGTTTTTAAGAGTGGCGGGCTTGCTGCCGCTGGCCGCCGGCGCGTTCGGCAAGGTGACATCAGGCGGGGCGGATTGGAAGAGGCCCAACATAATCTTTATTATGGCCGACGACATGGGCTACGGTGACGTTAAGTGCTACAATCCCGATTCAAAGATTCCGACGCCGCACATGGATGCTCTGGCGTCCGAGGGCATGCGCTTTACCGATGCGCACTCTCCTTCGGCGGTTTGCACGCCGACCCGGTACGGCATCCTGACGGGCAGGTACTGCTGGCGGACGTGGCTAAAGAGCGGCGTCGTGGGCGGCTATACGAACCCGCTAATCGAGCCGACGAGGACGACGGTGGCCTCGCTGCTGAAAGAGCACGGGTACACGACGGCGTGCATCGGCAAGTGGCACTTAGGGCTGGGCTGGACGAGGGCGAACGGGTACGTCGGCTCGTGGAAGGATGCGAAGGAGCGTTTCGGGGGCTCGTGGCAGGACGGGGCGGCGGAGAAGGGCATGAACGTTGATTTCACGAAGGCGATCCAGGGCGGGCCGACGGACCTTGGGTTCGACTACGGGTACTTTACGGCGGCCTGCTCGACGATCGACGGGCCGTTCTGCTACATTGAGAACGACCGCACGGTTGGGATTCCGGACAAGCCCATCTTCGTGGACAAGAACAAGCACCCGGACTACCGGCCGCGACGAGGGTTGGTTGCGCCGGGTTATACGTTAGAGGATGTAGATGCCACCTTTACGGGCAAGGCGGTCGATTTTATCAGGCGCAGTGTCACGGATAAGCCGGAGAGGCCTTTTTTTGTCTATCTGGCGTTGTCGTCGCCGCATGCGCCCTGGCTGCCGCCGGATTTTGTCCGGGGCAAGAGCGAGGCCGGCCCGCGAGGTGACCTTGTGTTTCTGGTGGACTGGTGTGTAGGACAAGTGGTGCAGGCGCTGGAGTGGATGAAGCTCGCGGGCGATACGCTTTTGATTGTCACCAGTGACAACGGCCCGCGGGAGGGGGTGGCCGGGCACAAGCCGGCCGGCAATCTTCGGGGTTTGAAGTCCCATACGTGGGAAGGGGGCCACCGGGTGCCGTTTATCGCGCGCTGGCCGGGAAGAATCGCGGCCGGGACGACGAGCGACGAGCCCGTGTGCCTGGTGGACCTTATGGCTACTGCGGGAGTGCTCGCCGGCGCGAAGCTGGGCGCCGAGGCCGGGCCCGATAGCTACAACATACTGCCTGCGCTGCTGTCGGAGCCGCTGGAGAAACCGATCCGAGAGGCGATTGTCTCGCACTCGGTGTTCGGCGTTTTCGCCATCCGGCAGGGCCCGTGGAAGCTGATCCTGGATAATCAGGATTCGGGCGGCTGGGTGCGGCCGGCGGGCAAGCGCCCGAAACCCGGCACGCCCGGGCAGTTGTACAACCTCAAGGAGGACCCGGCCGAGCAGAACAACCTCTTCGATAAGCACCCCGAAATCGTGAGGCGGCTTACCGACTTGCTGGAAAGATACAAGAAGCAGGGGCGAAGCGCCCCGGTTGGTCATGTCGCGGGGGGGCTCAAATAACGGCCCCGAATCGTCTTTTGTTCGGAGACTGCCCTGACGGGGCGGCCTCGGCATCGTTCAGAGAGGCTGCTTGGGCGATGCGCTGCTATTTCGAGACCAGCGTCGCGAAGGAAGTCAGAGTGCCGGGCACCGGAGCGGATGGGCAGGACAATTCGCCATGGCTACCGAGGAAGGGGCAGAAGGTCTATTTTGAGCGCCCAATCATTAATTTGGCATTTGTCTGGCCACCGTTGAGGATGTAAAGCAAGGGCAACGGCCTGTCGACACCCTCAATCCACTGGGGTCGGTTGGCCCAGGGAGTGTCGGAGAGGACATTTGTCAAGTCCATCCAGTGTTCGAGTCGAGCCGGCGTTATGCCCCAGGTTGCGTGCAAGTGATTTGCAGGCGGATATTGCTTGTATTCGATCATGGTAGCGTACCTGGGGCTAATGAACGTGTGGGGCCAAGTCTCGGTTGAGGTCCTGCAGACCGCATGGGCAAGTCTATCCGGCAGGTCAATGCTTGCCACCTCGTCCCAGACCATTGAGAACATGCCTGAGAGCACACTGTAGGCGAGCCGGGCACCGATGCCGGTTAGGCCTCCCGGCGAGAGGAAGGTGATGGAGTTTCCGCCGCCGGGGAAATACAGGGGGTCTGCAAGGGGCATGGTTACACCGTCCATAATCGCTTTTACCGATGCTCCAGTCTTTGCGGCCCAGTCGAAGGAGGCGCTTCCTGAATTGTCGCCGTCGACGAAGCCGTTTTTGGCCCAGGGCTCTTTTCCGCTGAAGC
>CP070678.1:1327162-1331651 GCA_020352515.1 Phycisphaerales bacterium
CGCCCGGCGAAACTTGCTGGTCCCTGGAGCAGAAATGGTTCTGGAACGAGGGCGCCCGCCCAAAGACGGCAAAGCGAGTCATCAATCTGATAACCACGGCAAACAGCAGAAATTCGAATTTCCTGCTTAATGTCGGTCCTGACACCAATGGAAGAATTATAGAATCCAGCATCAAGACATTGGCGGAAATCGGAGAGCTGTGGAAGCCCTGAATAGAAGTAAGAATATGACAACAAGAACCCGAACAGAAACTCTATTGACTCTCGCCGTTGTGGCTCTGATGCTCATCGTTCAATCGGCGGCCGCAAAGGAAATTCCGGCGCAGTTGCCCGATCCCGACACAAGACCGCCGGACACCAATAAACCCGTCAAAGTGTACATCCTGTCCGGCCAATCCAATATGGTCGGAATAGGCCAGATAAGTGGAGGGTCTTCACGCTGGGGAAGGCAATTTTTCGACCCGGCAGTCTCAATCTATCCGGGTGAGTACTCACCGGCCGCCGACTATGACAAAATGACACCGATAGAAACAAAAAAGCTGCCGGCATTTGGCGGAGTAACACCAACTCCATTTCCCGGCGGCGGCGCCGCGGTTGTCAGGGGTTTCATAAAGATGGAAACCGCCGGTGTTTACAAATTCAACGCCGGCTACGCCAATTCATCGTACAACATCATGGAAATTGAAGGCGAGGAAGTCTATAGAAAGGAAGTTGGCAAAGAAGCTGTGCGTGCCGCTTTCAAATTCGTCGCAGGTAAGAGCTACTCCTTCAAGATCACGTTCTTGACCGAGGCGGCTAATGGTTTGGGCTGGCTCTGGAGAACGGACATTCCCGGCACCCTGGATACGGTGGTAAAAACGGACAAGAAATTCCCCCACCTTGTCGACGCTCAAGGCAACTGGACCGTGCGAAACGATGTTTGGTATAAGGGCGTGGTCACTGCCACGGCAAATAAGTGGTTAACTGTAGGTTGTGGCTCCGGCGCCGGGACAATAGGGCCGGAACTGCAGTTCGGCCACATCATGGGATATTACCACGACGAACCGGTCATCATTATCAAAGCCTCTCAAGGCAACAGAAGTTTGGCGTGGGATATACTGCCGCCAGGCAGCAAGAGATATACACACAATGGCAGGGTATATGCCGGTTACAAGGATACACCCTCTTCATGGATTGAAGGAGAGCCCAAGAAGCCGGTGAAATGGTATGCCGGCAAGCACTACGATGATTTTGTTGAAGCAATTCATGATGTATTGCATAATTTAGCCACCCATTTCCCGCAGTATAAGGAACAGGGTTATGAAATAGCCGGATTTGTCTGGTGGCAGGGACACAAGGATGGAAATCCGGCCCATGCCGCTCGCTACGAGCTGAACCTGGTTAACCTTATAAAGGCTTACCGCACCGAATTCAAGACGCCGAAAGCCCCCTTTGTAATAGGCACCATCGGATTTGGCGGCTGGAAAATGGCAGGTCCTCACTTGACAGTTGCCAATGCCCAGCTTGCCGTAAGCGGAGAGAAGGGCAAATACCCTGAATTTGCCGGTAATGTTTTGACCGTTGAAACCAGGGATTTTTGGATAGACGAATCACTGTCACCCAGGAATCAGGGGTTTCACTATAATGGAAACGCCGAGACCTATATAAATGTCGGCGACGCCCTCGGCCGCGGAATGGTGGAACTGCTGGAAGGAAAGTGATCGGAGACTGCCGTCGTATTTGCGGCGGGCTGCAACCTGTGTCGCCTGTTGGAAAGGGACAGTATGAAAACACACATACTCGCAACGTGCTTAATCCTCGCAATGATCGGCACCGCTTACCCCACCACGCTTGAAATCAACACGAACAGGCTTCCCGACGAAGTCCGCGCCGACCAGATACGACAGATGAAGTGGGGCATGTTCATCTGCTGGTCGTTCAGCACCTTCGCCGGCCAGGAATGGACGCCGACGCGAGACAAGGACGCGTCCTACTTCAAAGCCACGGGCTGTGACACGGACCAGTGGTGTCAGACAGCTAAGGACGCCGGCATGGGCTACATCCTTTTCCTCGCAAAACACCACGACGGCTTCTGCCTCTGGGACACCAAGACAACGGAAAAAAAGGTAACAAACAGCCCGATCGGCATCGACGTCCTCGCCAGTCTCCGCAAGTCTTGCGACAAGTACGGCATCAAGCTCGCCCTCTACTTTTCCGAAGGTGACTGGAACTGGCCGGGCGCGGTCGACGGCAAGCGGAACGGCGGCAACAATCCCGGCCTCAAGAAGGCACAGTTAAAGGAGCTGTTGACCGGTTACGGCCCCATCGAATTCTGGTGGATGGACCACGCCATCGGCACCGGCCGGCTCTCGCACCAGGAGACGGTCGAATGGATACACACGTTCCAGCCCAACTCATTTGTCGGGTTCAACCATGGACGGCCCGCCGGTCGCCTCTGCCTGCGCGAGAGGGGACGACCCGGCAGGATCGGCGACAAGGCGGCATCCAAGTACAACAAAGAGGCCGAGGGGGCATTCAAGGGCTATCTCCTCGCAGAGTTCACGTATCCCATCCTGCCGCCGCACAAAGGCGGGGCGCAGTGGTTCTACTCGCTGCCCAAGCACGACAATTTGTGCCACCCGGCAACGAAGGTGTACGCCGACTACCAGGGCGCGATGAAGTACGGCAACATCTTCTCGATCAACATCGGCCCGAACTACGCCGGCAAGATCCGTGACATAGACGTCAAAACCCTAAATCAAGTCGGAAAGATGATACGGGCGGGAAGTTCCACCCAACAGAAGAATCCATCTCGCAACAAATAGACGCAAATTTTTCGGGCGCCCCGAGGGCTCCGCGCATGGCCGGCCTTAAAGCAACCACATAGCAGCGCGGTTGGCCGGCATATACGGGGCAAACATGGAGAACATCACATGAAACGACGCGAGTTTCTAAAAACGGCCGGCGCAGCGGCGCTGGCGAGCGCATTGGGCGACCTGGCCGGCGCCTCCGGCTCCGACCCACTCGACATTGGCTCACTTTTCGAGTCCGACAATCCCGAGGTCCTCGCACTTGCAGAGCGAGTGATGAACAAGTGCGTGCTCGAGAAGATCATGCCGCCGACGCCGCCATTGAAAAACACCTGGATCGTCCCCGGCGGACCGTACTACAAGGGCCAATGGATCTGGGACACCATGTTCGTGGTCGATCTGTTGAGCATCCTGCCCGACAAGAGGAAACTTATCCGCGATGTCTTCCAAAACTACTGGGACTTCCAGGATCGCTGGAACAAGAACGCGCCTGAGTATGCTCGCGACATGATCACGGTGGCCATCAAGACCGAGCCCCAGGAGGTTCGGCAGTTCTCGCAGATTCCGATACTCGCCTGGGGCGTCGAACGGGTCTACCAACGCAACGCCGACAAGAAACTCCTCAAGCAATGTCTCAATCGGCTCGAACGGTTCCACGACTGGTATTGGCGAGAGCGGGACCTGCACGACAACGGGCTTATTACTCTCGGCGCATACACGGGCAGGTTGCAACACGCGAAATGGGAAACGTTCGACTACGAATGCAACATGGACAACATGCGAATGACCGTCCACCCCAGACGAAAAGGCCCCGACGAAGGCCCCTGGTATGCAGACATCTGTGTGCCCGGCAACAACGCCTATCTGATCATGGGCGAAAGAAGCCTCGCCCGACTGGCGGAAATCGCCGGCGACAAAGAGATGGCGACAAGACGCAATCTGCGTATGGAAAAGGGCGCAAAGGCAATGCGCGACCACATGTGGGACCAAGAGGCGGGCACGTTCCTGTCGGTCAAACGCGACACGCTCGAGAAGATTCCGGTTGCAACCATCGGAAGCTGGATTCCGCTGACTGCGGGCGTTCCCACCGAAGCGATGGCCGCACGCATGGCCGAGGTTTTGGCCTCGCCGGCCTGGATGACGCCGCTGCCGGTACCCACGGTCGATCGAACCGACAAACGCTGGAAATCCAGCCGGTTCTGGCGCGGCGACGTCTGGCCTCCGACCAACTACCAGATCGCCGCCGGCCTGGCCGACTATGGCCATACGGACCTCGCCGCCGACATCTCCGACAAGACCATCGCCAACGCCATCAAGAATGGGATCAGCGAACACTACGATTCCATTTCGGGCAAGCCTCTGGGCGTCAAGGACTATTGCATGAGTTGCACCCTGGTCACCATGATGCTGGATGGGCTTACGCGTGAACACAAGTTGAAGCTTCGCGGCAACCGCTGACCGATGCACAGGGGATTGAGCTTGGCGCTGGGAATACGCGGGCCCTTGCCAATATCAAACCCGCGAGAGCCGATCGAACCATTGCTCGTTCTTCTAAGCACCCGAGCGTCCTCAATAGCAAAATTCTCACTGGGCGGGCGTGCGGGGCTACGCTCGGTGAATGTCACGAAGACGCTACACCGACGAGGAGAAGACGAATTACCTGGCGGAGTTTGCCGGGCATGGGTAAGCGGTAAATAGACG
>CP070678.1:1331751-1335092 GCA_020352515.1 Phycisphaerales bacterium
GGCCCTCGGGGAGGTCCAGCGGATGAGGTTGAGCTTGCTGCCGGCCTTGTCGTTGGTTCCCGAGAGGCGGGAGCCGCCGAAGGGCTGCTGACCGACCACCGCGCCGGTGGGCTTGTCGTTGACGTAGAAGTTCCCGGCCGCGTGCCGCAGCGTGTCGATGGCCTTGACGATCGCCGTGCGGTCCACCGAGAAGATCGAGCCCGTCAGGGCGTACGGGGAGGTCTCATCGCACAGTTGGAGCGCCTGCTGGTACTCCTTCTCGGGATACACGTACACCGTCAGCACGGGGCCGAAGACCTCCTCCACCATCAGCCGCGACTTCGGGATCTTGCTGACGACCACGGTCGGCTCGATGAAGTAGCCGGCGGAGTCATCGCTGCCGCCGCCGACGAGGATCTCCGTGTCGGGGCTGGTGCGGGCGTACTCGACGTAGCCGCTGATGCTGTCATAGGCGTTCTTGTCGATCACGGCGCCCATGAAGTTCGTGAAGTCGCAGACGTCGCCCATCTTGATCGTGCCGATCTCGTCCACCAGCCTGTCCCGGATCGCCGGCCAGATGGAGTCCGGGATGTACGCCCGCGAGGAGGCCGAGCACTTCTGCCCCTGGTACTCGAACGACCCGCGCACCAGCGCGGCGACCAGCACGTCCAGGTCGGCGCTGGCGTGGGCGAAGATGAAGTCCTTGCCGCCCGTCTCGCCGACGATCCGCGGATAGGAGATGTACTTGCGGATGTCGGAGCCCACCGCCAGCCAGATGGTGGAGAACACCTTCGTGCTGCCAGTGAAGTGAATCCCGCCCAGGCTGATGTTGTCCAGCGCCGGCGGGCCGATGATGGGACCCGAGCCCAGCACCATGTTGATGACCCCCGGCGGCAGCCCGGCCTCAGCCAGGATTTGCATGATGAAGTACGCCGGCAGCACCGCGCTGGAGGCCGGCTTCCACACCACGGTGTTGCCCATCAGCACGGGGGCCGTGGGCAGGTTGCCGGCGATGGAGGTGAAGTTGAACGGCGAGATCGCCAGCACGAAACCGTCCAGCGGCCGGTGCTCCATGTAGTTCAGCACGCCCTGCGTGGACATCGGCTGGTCGCCGTACACCTCCTCCATGAAATGGGGGTTGAACCGCCAGAAATCTATCAGCTCGCACGCAGCGTCGATTTCCGCCTGGTGCGGTGTTTTGCTCATATTGAGCATGGTAGCGGCATTGAGGCTCTGGCGGTATTTGCCCGCCAGCAGTTCCGCCGCTTTGAGCAGCACTACCGCCCTGGACTCCCAGGGCATCTCGCCCCAGCTCTTCTTAGCTTTTTCAGCCGCATCAACAGCCTTAATCGCGAATTCCGGGTCGGCCTGGTGATACTTGCCAAGCAAGTGCTGATGATCGTGCGGACAGCGGATATCCGCAAGTTTGCCGTTGCGCACTTCCTCGCCACCGATTATCATCGGCACTTCTACCTGCTCATCCAACATCTCTTTCAGCTTGGCAGCCAATTCAGCACGTTCAGGACTGCCTGGCGTGTACTGCAAACATGGTTCATTGACCGGTTGGGGAATGTGAAAAATACCGTTAAACATTTTTCTCTCCTTATAATAAGCATTTCAAATTTCAGAACAGACGAAACGTCGCATTTTCCCGCATTGCTATCCAAAAGTCAACCGTCCCACCCAATCTTTTTTACCTTTGCCTTTTGACCTTTTCCTTTCACTCTCTCTGTGACTTTTGCCTTTAATCACAGCAGCAAGAGTTTATAATGCTCCCGTATTCGTATTCTGTGGGGAAAGCCCGAACGCTTGAAGGAATATCCGACATGAATAAAAAATGGTCTATTATTTTGACGGTTTGTGCTCTGTTTACTGTCCTGGTATTTGCCGGCTGCTACGAGCCCACAAGCTACCCGGAGATAATCAAACCACCGCTTCCTCCAGCAATTGCACTTCCGCCACAGCACCGTATTGCCGGCACATCGGTCCAGCGTCGGCCGATTATGGCCCTTGTGCTCGGCCAAGGCCCGGATGTAACCTTCATCCTGGCGAGTATTCACGGCAACGAGCGTGCGGGAACTCCGCTCGTCCGACAACTGGCAGAATATCTCAAACAGCACCCATATCTGCTAACCGGACGGAAGGTCGTGCTTCTACCCGTGGCCAATCCGGACGGAATGGCCCACAACGGCCGTTTCAACGTTCACGGCGTGGACCTGAACCGCAATTTCGCGGCGGCCAACCGCCTTAACAACAGGCAGAGTGGACACACTGCGCTTTCCGAGCCGGAGGCCCGTGCCATTGACCAACTCATCCGGCAATACACTCCCGACCGCATTGTCAGCATTCATCAGCCGTGGGCCTGCATCGACTACGATGGCCCAGGCACAGCACTGGCCGTACGAATGGCCCAATATTGTGATTTGCCCATAAAAAAGGTGGGCGCACTGCCCGGCTCACTCGGCTCATACGCAGGACTTACCCTCGGAATTCCTATCATAACATTCGAAATGCTCCAGAGCGACTCTGCGCTAACTCCAGAACGCCTCTGGCAGCGATATGGAACCGCACTCATCGCAGCTATCGTTTACCCGGACACGGTCAAATAAATCAGATTGACAGAAGTCAGAGTTTGTCCTCTATCCTCTGTCCTTTGTCTTCTGTCTTCCGTCCACTACCAGCTTACATCCTAATTTTCTCGTGAAATTTGGGCAATCATTGGTTAAAATCAGTGTAATCTGTGGTTAAATCTATGAAATCCGTGGCTGCAAATGGCAAAATTCAAATTAAACAATGAGTTTAAGCCTGCGGGCGACCAACCGGAAGCTATAAGCCGGCTCGTAGATGGGCTGCACACAGGCAAGAAATTCCAAACACTAATGGGCGTTACCGGCAGCGGTAAAACATTCACAATGGCCAACGTCATAGCTCAACACAACGTGCCGGTTCTCGTTATATCCCACAACAAAACCTTAGCCGCTCAGCTCTATGAGGAATTCAAAGAGTTGTTTCCGGATAACGCCGTTGAATACTTCGTCAGCTATTACGATTACTATCAACCCGAAGCGTACATCCCCCAGCGCGACATTTACATAGAAAAAGACGCCTCGAAAAACAACGACCTTGATCGGCTCCGTCTTTCAACCACTACAAGCCTGTCGACAAGAGATGATTGTATTATCGTTGCGTCTGTCTCCTGTATTTTCGGGCTCGGCTCACCCGAAGATTATAAGGCCAGCGTCGTGGCCATTCGCACCGGTGATCATCTGGGTAGAAACGACCTGCTCGGGGGATTGGCTGACATCCAGTACACCAGAAACGATATCGATTTCCAGAGGGGAACATTCAGGGTCCGCGGCGAC
>CP070678.1:1335192-1339238 GCA_020352515.1 Phycisphaerales bacterium
AGGGAATTTCGAAAACGCGCACCGACCCGCGGCGTGCGCACCGGCTCGCGGGCAGACGACATCAAGAGGTCGTTTCTCGACAACCTGTTCTGCAGCATGGGCCGCCTGGCGAGGTCCGCTACGCTCAATGACCTCTACACCGCTCTGGCGCTGACCGTCCGTGACCGCGTCCTCAAACAGGGCGTCCGAACCCTGGAGACTTATACCGCGCAGGACGCGCGCGTCGTCGCCTACCTCTCGGCCGAATTTCTGCCCGGACCACACCTGGCCAACAACATGCTCAATCTCGGCATCATGGACCAGACGCGGCAGGCAATGGCCAGCCTCGGCGTCGATTTGGACGCGCTATTGGAGCAGGAGGAAGAACCCGGGCTCGGCAACGGCGGACTCGGCCGGTTGGCTTCCTGCTATCTCGATTCGCTCGCCTCGGTCGAGATACCGGCTATCGGGTACGGAATCCGTTATGAGTTCGGCATATTCGACCAGATCATCCGCGACGGCTGGCAGGTGGAAATCACCGACAAGTGGCTCCGCTACGGCAATCCCTGGGAGATCATGCGACCGGAGTTGACCTTCGAGGTGCCGTTCGGCGGCCGCACGGAGAAATGGACGGACTTCGATGGCCGTCAGCGGGTGCGCTGGGTCCCGGAGACGGTCGTCAAGGGCGTGGCCTATGACACTCCCATCCTGGGCTATCGCGTCGGAACCTGCAATCGCATGCGCCTGTGGAAGGCCGAGGCAGTCGAATCGTTCGACTTCGCCGCATTCAATCACGGCGACTACTATCGAGCCGTCAAGGACAAGATAGTCTCCGAGAACATCACAAAAGTACTGTATCCGAACGACGAGCATTTCGAGGGAAAGGAGCTGCGGCTCGAACAACAGTTCTTTTTCGTAAGTTGTTCGCTACAGGACATGATCCGTGTTCACCTGAGGCTGGGCCGGCCGCTCGATCAGTTCCACTCTCGCTGGGCCGCACAGCTCAACGACACGCACCCGGCGATTGCGATTGCCGAACTGATGCGCCTGCTCATGGATGAATACTCGCTGGGCTGGGACGCCGCCTGGGAGGTCACGCGGAACACATTCGCCTACACAAACCATACACTCCTGCCCGAGGCGCTGGAAACGTGGCCCTTGTCGATGTTCGGGCGCCTGTTGCCGCGTCATCTGGAAATAATCTACGGCATCAATCATAGGTTGCTCGAGCAGGTGCGGGCCAGGTTCCCGCACGATGAGTCGCGCGTGCGCCGCATGTCGCTGATAGATGAGTCCGGCCAGCGATGCGTGCGCATGGCGAACCTGGCCGCCGTCGGCAGCCACCGTGTCAATGGCGTTGCCCAGCTGCACTCGGATATTCTAAAGCGCCGAGTGATGTGCGATTTTGCCGATCTGTGGCCGCAGAAATTCTGCAACATCACCAACGGTGTCACCCCGCGGCGCTTCATAGCGCTGAGCAACCCGCCGCTGGCCCAACTGCTCACCGACCGGATCGGCGAAGGCTGGCTAACCGATCTCGACCGGCTGCGGAAGCTCGAAACATTCGCTGAGGATCCCGAGTTTCAGCAGCAGTGGCGCGGCGTAAAGCACACGGCCAAGAACAAGCTTACCGGACTTATCGAGCAGCGGACCGGCGTTGGGGTCAACCCCGAGTCGCTCTTCGACATTCAGGCAAAGCGCATCCACGAATACAAACGCCAGCACCTCAACGTGCTCCATATTCTCACGCTGTACCTGCAACTAAAGGACAATTCGCAGGCCGACATGCCGGCCAGAACGTTCATCTTCGGCGGCAAGGCCGCACCGGGCTATTTTCTAGCCAAGCTCATAATCAAGCTGATAAACGCCGTCGCCGATCTGGTTAATAACGATCCGGATGTGTCCGGCCGGCTCAAGGTAGTCTTCTTCCCCGACTACAACGTCAAGAACGCCCAGCCGGTGTATCCGGCCGCCGATCTGTCCGAGCAGATCTCGCTGGCGGGCAAGGAGGCCTCCGGCACCGGGAACATGAAGTTCTCTCTAAACGGTGCGGTGACTATCGGCACGCTGGACGGGGCGAACGTAGAGATCCGCCAGGAGGTCGGAGAGGACAACTTCTTCTTGTTCGGATTGACCGCCGAGATGGCCCGCAATCTTAAAGAATGTGGCCATCGTCCGCGGAATTTTTACGAGGATGATGCGAATCTGCGGCGAGTTCTCGATTTCATGGCATCCGGCGATCTGGCCGGCGGCGACAAGAGACTCTTTCGCCCGCTCGTGGAGAACCTGCTCGAAAGCGATCCGTTTTTGGTGCTGGCTGATTACCAGGAATACGTCGAGTGTCAGGCGCAGGTCAGCCGGCTCTGGTGGGATCAGCGGGCGTGGACGCGAACCTCAATTCTTAACGTCGCTCGCATGGGCAAGTTCTCTTCCGACCGGTCCATCCGCGAGTATTGCCGCCACGTCTGGCGGGTCGAACCGATGCATGTCGGAATGGAAGCAATCGAGGCATACGCCCAAAGCGAACAGTCCGCCGAGTAACGAGCCAGCGCGTTGCACGGGCAGACCGAGCCAGTAGCTTGTATACATCATTCAAATTCCAGATGCACAGCCTGGTAGGCTTCTATCCTCGGAAAGACGATCTCGACTGCTCCATCCAGGTTCCGTTGTCTTGACGCAGCGGCGACGAACATGTTGACGCTTTTCACTCGGCTTTGCTCCGGTAGGCGCACTCGCAGGGCGATATCTTCCAGGGGGGCCAGGTAGTATTCCTTGGTCAGCATCCTTTCGAACTTGTTCCCGGTCCAGTTTGTCATGTGCAAGACGCGCCGGTTGCCGTTAGTTGTCATATTGCAGATCAGTCCGGCTGGAGCATCCAACTCGTACGGCGCCGGCTCAGGGGCGACCGTCTTGACAAGATTGCGAATCAGCTTACCCAGGACATCCATATTATCGGTATGGAAGAGACTCTCCAGACAAGACGCCAGATAAGCGACTCGGCCTTTGCCATAGCGAGAAAGTACTACGCCCGGCAGGAACGCCCGACGGCCATCCCCGGTGACAATATCCATCGCGATCGAGCCGCCTTCTAACACCGTTACGGGCTCATAGAACCACAACGGGACGAGTCGATTCGCCCAATAGCCGTCGAAACCTTCTACGCCGTCGCGAGCCAACATGTATAGATCATTCGGCCCACCAACCATGACAACGTAGTTCTGTATAATCGGCGCCACTTCGCCTGCCGTCTTGAGCGGAATGACCCGGATCAGTTCCTCCAAAGCGAAACGCTCCAGACGCTTGCCATTGGTGTTGTACAAAGATGCACCGTAGCTTGCAACTAATCCACCTCCAGCCCGGACAAAACGCTTGATGTTTTCGATGCGCGAGTTCGAAAGACGAGGAGCACCGGCCAGATACAGCACCTTGTAGCGAGCCAACCGCTCGGGCTGATCAAGGATTGTCTCATGGACGGAGCTGACCTGAACGTGCCCGTATAGACAGGCGGCGAAGGCGCCCAGAGTAGCGCTGCGGGCGTCCACCTTTCGGCCCCAGTTAGCCTTCTTTGTGAAACCCGGGGGGTCCTGGTATCCGTAGACAACCGCTACGTAAGGGTAGTTCTCAAATCCGGCAAGGTTGCGCTCATTGGCGGCCAGCACGCCGAAAGGATACGTCACGTAGCGCCGGTATTCCAGATGATTTACATAAGCGTGCGGCTGGGCCATAATCGGCGCTCCTGTGAACATGACCGAAGTGAAGATTTGCTGCTGATAGTTATACCCGTCATAGATCGCGCGCGGCCAGTTGCCGTAAGTTCCCACATAAGGCCAGATGTTCATCCCCATTGACCGCGCCAGGCTGACGCCCTCCACCCGCTCGAGCATGGTTCGCCCGCGCTCGTAGAGGAATGCGTCCATACCCTCGATAATCCTTTGGTCCTCGGTGGTGATCTTCTGAGGATTGTTGATGTTGTATATGAGCGGTATGTCTTTGTGGGATTTGATCAGGTTGCGCACCTCCTGCAGGATCTCAGCAAGCACATCGGCATACCATCGATGGTACTTCTC
>CP070678.1:1339338-1342053 GCA_020352515.1 Phycisphaerales bacterium
GACGAGATCGGCCCCGGAAAACCGCTGCTCGTGCTCAAACTGAAAAACACCGCGGTGGCCACAAGCGGGGGTTACAGGCGATTTGCGCTGGTGGAGGGCAAGAGGCACAGCCATATAATCGACACGAGAACGGGCCAAAGCAGCGAGAGGCTGACAAGCGTCACCATCATTGCGCCCGACGCAATCACGGCCGACGCACTCGCAACGGCTGTCTCCGTGCTCGGTGGGGAAAAGGGCCTGGAACTGGTCGAGAAACTCCCGCAGACCGAGGCAATCCTGATACCTTCGGATAAAGTGGAGACCCTTGTCAAGACAGCCGGCGCCGAGGCGTATATCAAGTAGGCCCTCCGTGCCGAAAAGGCAGGGCTTCGTGCGCCGCTACGCCGTGAACCATATCGGGCTCGACCACGCCAGCTCGTCATCCTCGGCGCGGATTCTGGCGTAGTACCAGGCCAGGTCGATCTGGAGCGGGTCGTTGTCCGTCCATCCCAGCTCGAATCCTTTTCTATTCGGCTCGACCCTGTGAACGATTCGGTTGTTGCGAAAGATGACCAGCTCTTTGACGGGGCGAAGCGCCAGCGCTTTGACCTTAAAGCCGATCGGGCCATCGGGGCGTGTCACCTTGTCGCCCATCATCGCCGCGCCGGCGCCGAAGAACAGGCTCATCTTCGCTCCCGATGTTCCGAACGTGTGCCGCGCCCGCACGGCGTCGAAGATGCCGCGACGCGTGAACTGGTCGGCCCAGAGGCCGACCTTTCCGCTGCCGCCCCCGTGGTCGGGGCTGGCGATAACGCCGATTATTATCCCCGCGGCCCAGGCGTCCTGGAGGTAATTGCCCTTGAAAGGCGCGCCGGTGGGCGATTGTCTGGGGCAGCCCAGATACTCGTAGGACTGCCTGGCCTGAAATATCTCGGCCACGGGCTGGAGCCTTTCATTCACATAGCTCCAGTCCTTCGGGGGATTGCCTTTTCCCTTTCCCTTCCAGTCGGCCAGTTGGTGGGGGATGCAGATAAACTCATGCCCTTTCAATTGCTTCCAAAGCTCGGCGGGCGATATGTCGCCGTCGAACGAATCGTAGAACTTGCTATGGTACGGATTGAGGAAGATTAGGTTGTGATGTCCGTAGCGATTCATGATGCCGCCCTCGGCCGGCGGATTCCTGCTGGATGTCCATTCCTCGGCTAAGAAAGTGACGAACCTGCCGGGGTCATGGTTGTTCCTGGTCTGCTCGGCGTTGAACGCCCATTGCGGCTCGTCGAAATTGTAGCCGTGATCGGTGAGCGCGCAGAAATCGAGCTTCTCAATATCCCGCAGATTGGCAAACAGGTCGTGGCCCGGCGGATTGCCCCGGCGATTGCACACGGATATATCGGTGTGGTCGTGGAAGTCTCCCCAGAACAGCGTTAGCCTGCGCCCGTTATGCTCGATGCTCTGTCTCGGCAGGTCGGCCGCACAAAGCTCGGTCTTATGGCTCAGGGAGAAATCCGTTTTCGGCGTCTCAAGCGGCTCGGTCCGGATCGCGGCAGCCGAACCTCCGCGTTCTGAAGGCACGGTCCTTACGAAAATCCCCGACCTCCAGTTGCGAAACTTGCCCCTTGTGCGGTCCCATCCGCGCGCCAGGTCGTCGTACTGACAGACGGCCGTGACGGAAGCCGCCGAGCTTGCCAGGCTCACCGGCCGCCACCTGCCCTGCTGATCCATCACAATCATGCGGTCCGACCACCGCCCGCCCTCGTACGACCAGATTACCGGGCGCCAGCCGCTGTTTTGCCCGATGCTCTCCCTTGCCGCAAGCCAGAGCCGGCCCGACGAGTCAAAGACGATCCTCGGCCGCATCAACATGCGCTTTGCCGTCGAGACATCGTCGAACAAGCGGACCGGGGCGTGCAGAGAGTCGTCGTCAATCCTGGCCACCGCAATCCGTTGCTCGGTGAGACTGTTGAGCCTGATTGAATTGTAGCTCTGCATCTGCCAGGCCATCCATACTTCGCGTTCCCGCACGGCCAGCGACGGATGTCTCTCGATCCGGGCGTCGGAGGTGATGCGCCGTTCTTTGCGCCATCGCCCTTCGCGAAACCATCTGCTGTATATATCGGCGCTTCTGCCCCGCACCGAATCCCACGCGGCCACCAGTGACCCGTCATCGAGCGCCACCACCGCCGGATTATAGCTGTTGGCCGCGCCGGAAGAGATACGCTCGATACTGCCGCAGCCTTTGCGATCCACCCGGCACGAATAAATCCCGCGAGCGCCGCCCGCGTTGGACTCCCACAGAACGAACGCCTTCTCGCCGGCCACCGCCACGGCAGGCGATATATTCGCCGAGCCCTCGCAATCGATGAACCTGTATGCAGGCTCGCCGGCCGCAGCTTCTCCTTCGACGAAGGCATAGGCAATCCTCCAATTGTCCCTTTGCTCAACCGCAAACGCCACGACACAGCCGCTCTGCAGAGCGGCAATCGCCGGAGCCCCAATGCCGGTCAGCCCCGGCGGCGCCAGAGCGCAGAACTGCCGGCGCCGCCGGCCGTCTATGCGATACACACCGACCGAGCCGGCAAGCGCCCGGCGCTCAAGAACCGCCATCCACAGCCGGCCCGAGCCGTCATACACCACGGCGGGAAAATCCTGCGCGCGGTCCGGCCAGTCGCACTCGCCGGCGGTCTGCCACACACACACATCATCCACCCATGCCCTGCCCGCAGGAGCATTGTGCGA
>CP070678.1:1342153-1353644 GCA_020352515.1 Phycisphaerales bacterium
AAAAGCTGCTGGGCGACAACTTCATCCCCGCCGCAACGCTCATCCCGTGCAGCGACGAAAAAGACCTGCTCAGCTTGCAGTTGAGCGATATCCACAACTATATGGCCGAAGATATTTTAAAAAAGGTCGACTTGGCCTCCATGCTCAACTCTCTCGAAGTCAGGGTCCCCTTTCTCGACCACCGCCTGGCACCACTCGTCCTCTCATTGCCCGAAACGTACAAACTCAGAAGGCTCGCTACCAAGTGGCTCTTGAAAAGAATCGCCGCCCCTTACCTCCCTGCAAAGATAATACACAGGCCGAAACGCGGCTTCACCGCCCCCATCGCCACATGGATCAGGAACCACGATTCTGTCAGACGTTTTCTGACCGACCCAAGATATTACCGGCACAATCTGTTAGAATATGATTACGTCCAGGGGCTTTTTGACGCCCACAGCCAGAAGAAAGAGGACAGGGCCCGCGAGCTTTGGCTTGTCTTCGTCTTCAACTACTGGTGGTACTACAACCTCGGCGGGTCCGAGGCTGGCGGGCCTGCTGACCCCCGCCGCCCGGACAATGCCTGAGATATATTGCAGAAGGCGCAAGACAAAGTGAATTTGAGAGTATTGCATGTCATAGACCACCTCGTTTATGGCGGCGCTGCGATCGCCGTCAAGAACATCGTCGAGCGAATGGGCGACGCGCAGATTGAGACTTTTCTCTGTGTGTTGAGGGCCAATCCGAACCCCATGCCCGTCGGTGCGAACCTCATCAGCCTGAACTCGCACAAATACAGCCCCTTCGTGGTCCCTGCAATAGCAGCGCTCTGCAAGAAACACGAGATACACATTGTTCACGCACATCTCCAAAAGGCCGTAATTGGTTCGCTCCTGGCTGGTTTTCTCTGCAAGAGCAAGATTGTTGTCCATGAGCACGGCCCGATTCTAACCGCGAGCGTGGGAGCCCTTTACCGTATGCTCCTCCGAATGCTGGTCGGAAATGCCGCTGTTCTCGTGGCCAACTCACAAGCCACCAGGATCGCCCTGAACAGGGCCACCCGTGTCCCGAAAGAGTGTATCCCAATCGTTGGAAACTTCATCGACTTCGCAAGATTCGATCCCAAACGCTACGACCGGACCAGGGCCAGAGAGACTCTTGGAATCTGCGAGGGCCAGACCGTCGTCGGTTATGTCGGCAGACTGGAGAAGGATAAGGGTGCGGATCTGGCGGTTGGTGCCGCCAAAATCCTGAGCGACAGAGGACGCCGCTGCCGGTTTCTCATTGTGGGCGAGGGCCGTGAAAGACGCGCGCTTGAGAAAATGATCCGCCGGCTGAACCTCGGCGGGACAGTCAGCTTAATGGGACTTTCCCACAATCCCGCCGAACTAATGGCCGCATTTGATATCGGCCTGGTCCCCAGCAGATGCGAGGCGTTCGGAATTACCGCCGTCGAGCTCATGCGAATGATGATACCTGTAATCGCGTCCCCCGCCGGAGGACTTGTCGAACTCGTGCACAACGAAAAAACAGGAATCCTCCTGGAAAAGCTGAGTTCCGAGCAAATTGCTGACGCCATTGACCGGCTCCTTCGGCAGCCATCCCTCAGGCAAACCATTGTCAGCGGCGCAAGGGATTTCTCATGCCGGTTCGACGGCGGCGAGCAGTTGCAGAAGATAAGGGGTATTTATGAGAAGCTGCGATCATGAGCAGGCCCGCGCCGTCCTATTCCTGCAATCGGCCGGAGCCCCGGCGCTTGGCGCCTCTGCGACGGAGAACACTTTTGACCGGACTTTTCTTTTAATCGGGCGACTTTGACGTGGAACATCGTGACAGAATAGAATTCAACAGGAAAATCGGCAACAGGATCAGCGAACAGTACGAGGGCCTGCACGGTGAGATATTCAATCCCATTGAGCAGGAGCGCCTCGGCAGGGCCCTCGACAAAGCCGTTAGTGCGATAAGAACCGAAGCAAACCGTTTAACCGCCCTCGATCTCGGATGCGGATCGGGTAATCTCACCGCACAGCTTATCAAACGCGGCATCCACACCGTCTCGGCGGATGTGTCCGAGGGCTTTCTGACCTTGGTCCGGCGAGCCTTCGGCCACACAGGCTTGTCGGAAGTCCTGCGCATCAACGGAAGAGACCTCTCCAACCTGGAAAGCAATCGCTTCGACATGGTTGCTACATACTCGGTCCTCCACCATGTGCCCGATTATCTGCACATGGTCGAGGAAATGTGCAGGGTGATCAAGCCGTCCGGCGTCATCTACATCGATCATGAGGTCAACGAAGCATACTACAGCAGGCCTGAACAGTACGTCCGGTTCCTGCGGGAGGCACGCCCGGCACTGAATCTAAAACGCTATCTCAGACTGCTGCTCGACGTAAAGGGTTACATACACCTGCTCAGGAGGATAGCCAATCCCCGATACAAAAGGGAGGGCGATATTCACGTCTGGCCGGACGACCACATAGAATGGGACAGCATAGAACGTCTTTTGACCTCCCGAGGCTTTCAAATAGTCTTCAAGGAGGATTACCTGCTCTACAAAAGCAGCTATGACCTTCAAGTGTACGAAAAGTATAGAGACAATTGTGCCGATGAAAGGGTATTAGCAGCACGAAAGGAAAAATAAAAGCTCTTCCACCGGATAACGACGGAACCGGCCCTACAAAAAGAGGGAATTGCAGTATGGACACCAAAACCCAGCCGAACGCCCAGTTCTTCAGCCACTTCAGCCGGGAGGATAAACCCACCAAAACAGGCGCTTGGCTCAGTACACTCTTCGCCCGCAGAGTCTTCGCATACGCCCGCCCACAGTCCGGCGCCAGCCTGTTGGAGATAGGCCCCGGGCGGGGAGACTTTGCCCGCTTATGTATCGAAAAGGGCCTGGAATACACCGCCGTAGAGGCAAATCACGAAATGGCGGCATCCCTCCGGGCAAAAGGCGCCCGCGTGATCCACGCGACGGTTCCGCCTTTGCCGCCATTGGATTCGAGATTCGACTTTGTCGTCATGATAAACGTCATGGAGCACATGAATGGCATGAGCGATGCCCTCGACATAACGCGGCAGATAAAGGACCTGCTAAACCCCGGCGGCAAGCTCGTGATATGTTCGCCCGATTATCTTAACTGGCGCCTTCACTTCTTCAACTGCGACTTCTCGCACAATTACGTCACGACTCGACGCAGGCTCGCACAGCTTCTGCTCGACGCCGGCCTGACGAACGTAAGGAGCCGGTATATCAGCGGCTTGCTGTCCGGATTCGCCTGTTTGCCGACGACCGCTTTGGTTTCACGCCTGCCGTTCGGAATCCTCAGTGCGGCATTTCCCGATAATAGAACCCTTCATAAACTCTACAAAGGCCAGCTCACATTACTCAGAAAGGTACTGATAGTCGCGGAGAATCCGGGCTGACATGGGCATAGCCGATATGGGCACACACGCCAAAAAACTCGTCAGGCTTGTTGTCAGGATCGCCGTGGCGACACTACTGCTGACATGGGTGTTCAGCCAGGTGAACATCCGTGAGTTCTTCCAGACCGTCAAAGCGGCCAGATGGCAATACCTGGCCGCCGTGTGGCTGTCCACTGTCGCGTTCTTCTGGCTTCGCTCGCTCACATTGCAGATCGCCTTGAAAAAGCAGGGTTGCAAAGTCCGTATGACTACGCTTTTCGGCGCCACCGCCGTAACCGCCCTCTACGCGATGATCTTGCCCGAAATAGTCAGCACTGGCGTGAAGTGGTTTATACTGAAGAAGGATACTGGAAAGGGCACTAATGTGCTCAGCAGCATGTTGTACAACCAGCTATCCATAATCGTGACAATGATTCTATTTGGCCTTGCCGCCTTGGCCGTCACGAATCCCTCTTCAATTCTCCTTGACGAGACCCCGAATCGATGGCTGCTGCCCGTCGTATGCGGCTTGTCCCTCGCCGCAACAGTCGTTTTCTCGATACTCGTGCTTAACAAGCGCAGTGGCGGCGCCGTCATTAAAGCACTCAAGATTCTCGCTCGACCACTTCCGCACACAGTCCGCGCGAAAGTCGAGCAAATCCTCGAACAAATCGCCCTTTTCCAGACGGCCGGGCCCCGATTTCACCTGGCCGTAGCGGCAATTAACGTAACAGCCTGCATAGTGGGCTGCTTCTTCATATATCTCGCATCTGCCAAGGCCGCCGGTATCTCCGTTCCTGTCGTGACACTCGTGTGGCTTTGCGCGGCTGTGTTCTTGCTCGGCAGGCTCCCCATATCCGTTGCCAATCTCGGCGTCAGGGAAGTGACGCTCGTCGGTATCCTGTCGCTGTACGGGGTGGAAAAAACCTCCGCGCTTCTGATGTCGATGGTGCTGTTCTCCTCGCTAATCTTCATGGCCGCAGTAGGAGCGGCTTTTCAAATATGCTGGGTGGCAAAAGCAAATAAAACCTGATTGGTTATGGACAAGCACTGCCAGCAGACGCAAGACCATACCCTTGCCTCCTGTAAATCCAGACTGTGGCATACACCAGGTCACAAGTGCCGGCTACCGCCGCCATAATGCCGAGACGGTCTTGATCCAAAGCCGCAAAACACCGCGTCGAGTACGCCACAACCCACGCTCCCGGCTCACGTAACTACACCGAGGCAAAGCGTTTACCACAACAAGGTCCGAAAAGCCGAGTTTCTTTGTTGACACTCCCGCTATCTTCTGATAACATGCTTCTTGTGAGGTGCGGTTCTCCCTCGGTAACGTTAGAGTATTCCATGAATGCTGGGTTCATCCAAGGAGATGTGAGATGACAAGAATGAGAATACCTCTCATTATTGTTCTGGCTCTGCCCGCGTCTCTCTGGGCCTGGACAGCGCCCGTGCCGTTGGCCGGGGTCAATAGCAATTTGGCGGAGGATTGGGCCCCCTTTCCTTCGTTCGACGGCCTGAGCCTTTACTTCTCCCGAGTCAGGAGCGACGAATTCTACTACGGGCGCATGTACGAAGCCTGGCGCGGTCAGCCTTCCGGGCCTTTTACCATTGTTAGACAATTGGATGAATTGAACAAACCTGGTACGCATGTTCTCTGCCCGTGGGTCTCCCCTGACAACTTGCGGATGTACTACTACACGGAACACGATAGGGAAGGATGGAAGCTGCGCGTAAGCGAACGTCCATCAACAAGCGCCCCCTGGCCGCAGGGCGTCGAAATCTCCGAACTGAACGTGCTCGGCTCGCAACTGCAGGCGCCCAAACTGACGCCGGACGAATTGACTGTCTTCTTCGACGCATATGAGATGCCCGGAGGCCAAGGTGGCTATGATATCTGGATGGCGACCAGGCCGGATATAGACTCGCCCTTCGGCTCTGTCATGAATCTGGGCGAGATCAATTCGGGCGCAGCCGACACGCATCAATTCGTCTCCACGGACGGCTTGGAGCTGTACTTCGTCTCCGATCGCAACGGCAGCTTCCAAATCTTCAGGGCCACAAGAGACTCTGCACATAACGCGTTCGGGAACGTGGAACATCTGTCGTTTCTCGACACACCGGGCGGGCACAGCCTGTTTCCCGCGCCGTCCAGCGACGGGATGGCTATATATTTCACTCGGGAAACTGCAAGCGGCCGCTTTACCCGTGACATCTACGTCTCTTACATACCCGAGCCCGCTACCATCGTGCTTCTGACATTCGGCGAGGCCCTGCTCAGAAGAAAACTACGATAACCTCAAACGCTCCGAACAGACTCGATAAGGAGGCCGTTGTGGCTGCCGCAGCCCGCGCCGGGGCTGTCAACGCATGGGAAACCGGCTGCAGAGCCCCCGTACGTTCTCTCTGACCCGATCCTTCAATCCTCTTTCCAGCTCGTAATCGCTGTCCCCGAGAACCTTCACACCCCGCAAAACCGCATCCGTCAGCAGGACTATCTCCTCCATCTCCCCCCGGCCCATCCCAAGCTTCGTGACAATCGGCGTGCCCAGCCGCATCCCGCTCGTGACACGCGGGCTCTTCGGGTCGTACGGAAGCCGGTTCATGTTGATGACGATGCCGCACTCCTCGAGCGCCTTTTGTGCAATCAGGCCGGTGAGCCCTTCCCGCAGGTTCGCGACGTTGACCAGGACCATGTGGTTGTCCGTCCCCCCCGTCAGGACATCGTAGCCAAGCTCGCCGAGCTTCCCCGCCAGCTCTTGTGCGTTCTCGATGATTCTGAACTGACGCGCACGGTACTCATCGCTCAGAGTCTCTTTGAAAAAAACGGCCTTGGCCGCGATGTTGTTCAGATACGGCGTCCCCTGCACGCCCGGAAAAGTGGTCTTCTGAATCAGCTCGGAAAGAGTAATCTCCCGTTTGCCCGCTCTCACCCTCGTGTCCGCGTCACTTCCCATCAATATGAGCCCTCCCCGAGGGCCGCCCGGCTTGTACGTGCTCGTGGTGACAAAGTGCGCGTGCCCGACCGGTGACGGATGGGCCCCGGCAATAATCAACCCCGCAATGTGCGAGACGTCAGCCATCAGGTAAGCCCCCGCCTCGTCGGCAATCTCGCGGAATCTCTTGAAGTCTATCGTGCGGCTATAAGCCGTCGCGCCGCATATCAGCAGTTTCGGCCTGAAGCTCAAAGCCTGCCGCCTCACCGCCTCGTAATCCAGCAGAAACGTCTCCCTGTCAACGTGATAGTGCTCCACCTCGAAGAACTTCCCGCTGTAAGAAACCCTGCCGCCGTGCGAAACGTGCCCGCCCTGGTCCATACCGAGACTCAGTATCCGCTCGCCCTTTTCCAGCAACGCCGTGCAGACAATCTGGTTCGCCGCCGTGCCGGAGTGAGGCTGAACATTGGCATACTTGGCCCCGAAAGCATCCTTCGCCCTGCTTATCGCCAGCGCCTCGATATCATCCACCACACCGCACCCACCGTGATACCTCGCCCCCACAAACCCCTCCGTCGTTTTGTTCTGAACCACCGAGCCCAACGCCCCGAGTACCGCCCTCGAGCACTGATTCTCCGCCGCGATAAGCTGGATCGTGTTGCAAAACCGCTCGTATTCGCAGGTGAGCAGCTCATAGACGTGCAGGTCCTGCTCTCTCAGCGCCTCCCACAAATCCTTGTGATATTGTTCGCAGCTCTCCATTTCGCTCCCGTGCGCCTGCCCGTGTGGCTCGCAGTCACCTCCCTCTGTCGCCTCGACGGTGCCGGGCTCGCCCTGCCCGTATCTCTCGACGCTGTGCTCGTTTGGTAACATTGCTCTTGCCTTCGAATCCTTTCTGTGTCAAAAAGCAACCGGCCGTCCAGACGCCCCAACGCCCGTCAGCTAAAGAAACTCCTGACTATATCGTTGAACGTCACGTACAGGATAAGCGTTCCTATAAGAGCCCACCCCGTATAAATCACAACCGCCTGCACCCGCTCGCTCAGCGCAGAGCCCTTGATCTTCTCGATAAGCAGCAGAGCAACAAGCCCGCCGTCAAGCGGCGGCAAAGGCAAAAAGTTGAACACACCAATCACCGCGCTGATCAGACCGAGAAAATACACGTAATCAATCAGCGGCCGCTCCTTCGCTATCCGGTAGCTCAGCGTCATAATCCCAACCGGACCCATAAGGTTCTTCGGACCTACAAGGCCCCCCGCAAGACGCTTCAATGTCACATATGTCTGCGTTATGAATCCCAGGGTCTTTCTATATCCCATCGCAACCGCGTCAACCGGACCGTTCGCCTTGTAAACCCGCAGAAGTGTCTCCAGTGGAATCGGCAGCGCCAGGTCCGACTTGACCGTTATGTACTCGTCATCCGCACCAAGGCCGACGGCCCCCGCAACCTTCTCATCCAGCCGATAGTCCAGTGTTATTCGCTCTCCCGCGTTCTTCCTTATCTGCTCAACCACCTCGTAAAAATCCGAAACCGGCACACCATCAACCGCCGTAATCACCGAGCCCCGAGGAATCTCCAGCTTTGCCGGTCCCCCCTCGGCCTCAATCGTCTTTGCCACAACCGCATGCTCGGCATTCAGCGCAACGTTTATACCGATAAGAACTCTGTCCTGAGCGGCGTCATGCCGCGGCTGAACGTTTACCGTGACACTCTCCTCCACACCGTTCGCATCGGTCCGCAGAACCGTCACCCGCAGCGTCCTGTCCTTGTACGCTTTCGTTACACGCCGCATCTCCGCATACGTCGGGTAGTTCACGTCCCCTATCTTAACAACAATATCACCAACCTCAAGAACGGGCCCCTTCGCAACGTCCGCCTGCTTGGCCCGCCGGACGCCGAAAAGACCCAGCAGAGAATCCCTGATTCTGCCCCATCGCGTGGGATTGCCCTTGGCCGCCGCCTCCGAAACATAGCTTATTCGAAGACGTGGAACCATCGAACAAACGTGGTAAAGCTCCCCCTCCGACTCAACGTTGATTCTATCGGCATAGAGCCAGTCCAGATCCATGCTCGATTCAATCACCGATGTCGCCTGACCTTCCCCCGTGCGCTCGGCCAAGAGCGTCACTTCGGGCTCGAGTATATCCTCCACCGCATCGGTCATCTCCCAGTGTGTCCTGACCTCCGCGCCGTTAACGCCCGTGATTCGGTCGCCCGGACTAAAGCCCGTCAGCTCCAGAAGCCTCTCGCGGTCCTTCGGCTCGCTAAGCTGAGCAACTGTCAATGTTAACGCCGGGGCCACACCGAAAAGCCGCATCTTCCCCGTCACGGTCTGCATCTGCTCCGGGACAATCGCAAAATCCTCCACCGACCCGTCCACACGCCTCACCTTTACCTTCACCGCCTCATCGGCCTTCGACAACGCCGCCGCCAGCCCGATATCCGTGAAATCCAGGTCCTTGCTCTTTCCCCCCACCTCGATAACCTCGTCACCGGCGCGAAGCCCCGCCTTGGCCGCCGGTGACCCCGGCTCCACTCCCCCTATCACCGCGGGCGGCAGCTTTATACCCGCTAAAAAGATTACCATGAAAATCAGCACGGCGCTGACCACGTTAAAGACAACGCCCGCCGTTATCACCGCCACACGCGTCAGGGCCGGCTTGTTCGCAAACGAACGAGGGTCGTCGCATTTCTTCACCGGCCCGATGTCGTCCTGACCCAGCATCTTCACAAAACCGCCGAACGGAATGAGACCGACCCGATACTCAGTGTCCCACGCTCGCCCCTTGCCCCCCACCGTAAAACTCAGCCGCCCCTCACCGGATTCGTCGTCCTGCTTCGGAAAAATCTCCGGAAGTATCCGTATGCGCATCCCGCCATCCGTCCGCTTGATCCCCAAAAGAATCGGAGGCATGAATATCGAAAATGCCTCAACTTTGATGCCCGAAACTTTCCCGATAATAAAGTGCCCGAACTCGTGCACCAAAACGACCGCACCGAATCCGAGCAAAACACGCAGGATGTTGCCGAATACGCCGAAGTTCGTGACAATCACGTACACTATCGCCCCCAGCGCGATCAGCCAAAAGAATCCGCGCCCCTGTCTTGAAGATGACCCTTTTGTCTCCGACATCAAGAACCTCCAGATTTCTCAGAGGATGTAACCAACTCTACGACTTGGACGCAGCACGCCGTGCCCCGCGCGCCAGCTCCGATACCTCTGCTCTGGCCCAGGCGTCCGCCTCAAGCAGCTCTTCCAGCGAAACGCCCGTCCTGACCTCGTGCCTGTCAAGACAATGCTCCACAAGCTCGAGTATGTTAACAAACTTAATCGTCCCCGCCAGGAACTGCTGAACCGCCGCCTCGTTCGCCGCGTTGAATACGGCCGCCGCCGTGCCCCCCGCGCGCGCAACCTCGTAAGCAAGCGACAAAGCGCCGAACGTCTCCATGTCGGGCTTTTCGAACGTTAGAGCCCCCGTCTCCTCCAGCCGCAGATGCTTCGCAATCCCCGCCACACGATGAGGATACGTCAGGGCGTACTGAATCGGCAGGCACATATCGGGCGTCCCGAGCTGCGCCACAACCGAGCCGTCGATAAACTCAACGAGCGAGTGAACGATAGACTCCGGATGAATCAGAACCTCAATCTTCTCGACCGGAATGTCGAACAGCCAGCGGGCCTCGATGATCTCCAGCGCCTTGTTCATCATCGTCGCAGAATCGACCGTAATCTTCGGACCCATCTCCCACACCGGATGCGCCAGGGCCTGCTCCAGCGTGACATTGCGGATATCCTCCGCAGTTGCCTGCCTGAACGGCCCACCCGAAGCCGTCAGAACGATCTTGTTCACCTCTTCCGGGGACCCCGCCTGCATCGCCTGGAATATCGCCGAGTGCTCGCTGTCAACCGGCAAAACCATCCCGCCGCTTCTCTTTATCTCTCTGACCAGCAGCTCGCCCGCGATAACCAGCGGCTCTTTGTTCGCGATCGCAAGACGCTTGCCCTTGCACGCAGCCCCTAGAATCGCCGGAAGACCGGCAGCCCCCACGACCGCCGTCACAACGATATCCACCTCATCAAGCTCGGCAATCTGAACCATACTCCGGGACCCGCCCAGAATCTCCAAGTCCAGATCGCCAATCAACTCCGCCAGAGCCTCGACGTAATCGGCGCTGGTCACCCCAACATACTTCGGCCTGTGCCGTCTTGCCTGCTCGGCCAGAAGCTCCACGCTCGTATGCGCGCTAATCGCAACAACCTCGTACCCCGCGCCAAGCGCCTCTATTACCCGAAGCGCGTTCTTGCCGATCGAGCCCGTCGATCCCAAAATAGCAATTCGCTTTGCCATCAACAAAATATTTACTAAAAGCACCGGCGGGCGGTTCACCCGCGAACGCGGCGCGCGTATAGGAGTGCTTGCCGCCCGATCCGGCACTTAATTTCAACCTACAACTCTTCGTCAAAGCCTATCGATGTCCAAACCCGGCTTTGGGGAAAGAACCGCAGCCGCAGACCAAAGCGCCATTATACTATATAGACGCCCGGTCAACCACCCAAACCGCAATGTCCGAAAAAAGCGGCCGAAGCAGCCCCTTCTGCAGCTCTTGCCGAAACCTTTGGACTGCGGACGGCCGTTCGGGTAGCATCCTGCCGAATGCCGTCCAATTAAAATATCGACCGAAGGAGCACAATCGGATGAGTCATCTTGGGCCCTTATTAGTATTGCTATGCAGTTTTTCTGCCACTGCTGCGGCCGCCGCGCCCGGGCCCTTCGCCTCGAAGGCCGAGAAACAGGCCTTTCTGACCGCCTTGACCCGCCAGGACGCCCGCTACGACCCCCAAGAGAAGATGATTCGCCGCCCCTATTCCTCGCCCGGCTATCATACGACCCTAAAAGGCGGATACGTCCACCCCACCCGCGATTCGCTCGCCTATGCGGCGGCCGCGCCGAATTGTCTTTTGCCTGACTCCGCCATGCTCCGTCGGCCCCGGGACAAGAGCAAAGAGTCTAATCCTCTCATAAAGGCTCGTGCGTAAAATGGTGGCGGGACGTCCTTCTTCCGAATCCCCGCGAATTATAGACTTATAGGGATTTATCAATACCATCAAATACGGCCAAACAGGTGGTGAGCTGAAATGATCTGAAATAACAGATCGCCTCAGGCGAGG
>CP070678.1:1353744-1356634 GCA_020352515.1 Phycisphaerales bacterium
ACGATTTGTCCAGCACGGGCTGGATGAGCCTGTCGAAGCGAAGGGGCCAGGAGCCGGGAGGGCCGGGGGTGATTTTCGAAGGCCCGCGCCCGGCAGCCAGCGGCAAGGTGCGGACGGCAGGCGTAGTTTCCCTTGACTCGTGACAGCCGATGCACGAGAGAGTCTGCCCGGGCTGGACATAAGTGAGGCTTCGCATTGTCTGAACCGCCAGCCCCTTTTCGTCAAGGGCCTGGAAGAAAAGAGAGACCCCGGACGGCACCGTGAAATAGGCCGAGCCATCCACTTCGACGGGGACCGTTCCGACGACGAACTTGCCCGGGTCCTCGCTTGAGACGCCAAGGTTCGGCGAGTTCATGTATGGCTGCGTCTTGGGTGGAACGCCGATGATTCGAATGCGTTTCACCGACCCCCTGTCAATACCCGGCAGGCCGCGGTACACATCCTGCACTATAAAGCCCCCCTCCTGGGGTCCCTCCCAGTCGTTGTTCTCGGGATGCGCCGGGGGTCTCTTACGGGGGCGGACGGGGATGGGGTACATGCTTGATATGTTCGGATCGCGGTGAATAAGCTCGAGGTTCCCGAAGGAATCGTATAGGTAGATACCCATGGCGTTGACGGGATTGCGGTCGTCGGTGACCTGGCCGCTGCCGGCGTGCGGGGGAAGCCGACGGTCGCTCCAGGACGCCAGATAGTATGTTTCCGAGAGGGGATACGGGTTGGAATAGTATGCTTCGGGCCAGCCTTCGGCTTCGGGAAAACAGACCTCCGGTGTCAGCCGCGTCAACGGCTTGTGTCCTTCGGCTCCGGCGGTGCGGTCGAGCAGGACCAACGAGCCGCCTGTGATTGAGTGGTGAGCGGTGGCGGTGAAGACGAGCTTGTGAGAGTTGGGAACAGGCCGGGCTTCAAAAATACACTGCGGCGAGGTGGTGTAGTTGCCATAGACCAGTTGCGCATTGTTGCCGTTCTGGTTTGTCGACCAAAGGCTCATGAAATGCCCGTTGAAGCGGTCGATATAGTCCCACCTGGCGTAGAGAATCCGCCCGTCGGCGGCCAGAAAGGGTGTCCATTCGAAGTTTTCGAACGCAGAGATTGGGCGGATATCACCGCCGTCGGCGTTCATCACATGAAGGGTGAAGACCGCAACAGGGCGTTTGCTGTCGCCTCCGCAGCGGACGTAGCTGTCCGGCAGCGTGGCCTTGGTGGTGGCGGCGGTGTTGGCTTTTGTGCATTGAATGAATTGTCCCTTGCGTGTGGAGAGGAACACGATTTGGTCGTCCGGCAGGTATCGGGCGTCGAAGTCGTCGTACCGACCATGCGTCAGTTGGCGGACACCGGTTCCGTCGATGTTCATCTCGAAGATATGGTAGAAGGCGTCCTCGGGCAGTTTTTCCTTGTCGACCTTGTCCATTCGGGCCACGTGTGGGTAGTATCGGCAGTATGCAAAGAGGACTTTCCCGCCGTCGTAGTGCAGGTCCGGCCGAAGGAACGCCCCCGCCGGCCAGCCGCTCGTCAGGCAGCGCACCGGCGGCTCCTGACCCTTGAATCCCTCCACAATGTAGATGCCTCCGCCGGGCCGCGACCACCAGCCGTAATACTGGTCGGATATGTGAGGCAGGGTCCCCGGCGCACGCTTGGCAAAGAGTATCCTGTCAAAATCGAGCAGGGGGTTGGCGAAGGCCATTTTTCGCACCGCCCGCCGGGCCCGCATATACAGCTCGCGCCGAGTCTGTTCGGTGGCGCGCGCAGCGAGCCTGCGAACTTGCTCGGCGACGAGTTTCAACTCCGTGGCCTGCTCGTCAATCTGCGCCCCCAGTTCTCCGAGATCGGCCGCCAGCTTGAAGCCCCGTTCGAGTATTGGCGTGATTTCGTATCGCCCACGCGCTGCATGCCGGACGGACCACTGGCTTGTGCTGCTTTGAGTTGCCGCTTTGCCGAGGGCTATATTGTCGTTTGAGCCGGGGGCATAGATTTCCACCTCGTCCAGATGGAAGTAGCTCGTGCCGGGCAGTTTGAGCCGCACGTATCGAGCGCTTACCCCGTCCAATTGCACGACGAGCGGCTTGCCGTCGGTGTGGCCGTAGAAAGCCGCGCCGTTGTGCTGGTATGCTCGTGTGAAGCTCCTCCCGTCATTCGAGATAAATACGATTATTCGTGACGTTCGGTCGGCAAAGTCACAACGATTGCAGAGCACGAGGCGCCCGATGGAGGTGGATTCGGCCAGGTCAATCTGCCACCAGGGTTCGTCTTCGTTTTCGGTGTGAAAGCCCCACTTGCCGTTCTTTACTCCATCGCAGCCGCCGACGGCATCCTGCTCCGGCGTAACGGAGGCCCCTGTTGAAATCGCGGCATTGCGAAGCTCGTCCTGACGAAGCCAGTCGGCCTCAATCTGTTGGGGCCAGATAGCGGGCGATTCGGGTCCGGCCTGTATCGGGGGGCTGTGAACTGCCGTGCCCAGCACAATGCCTGCCAGGAGAACTGCTGCCGGTAATCTCATAGTTTCACTTTGTCTGCACTGCCGGATATCAAGAGCAGCCACCGCCGGCGCCCAGAGCCGCTACAAAGCCGCCTTTGTGCATTCTACGAAATAGACCACCCCTAGACAAGCGCCTCCTTGTCCGACTGCAGCAGGCAGACGAGTTGACCTCAGGGCGAGGGAGGCGTCGCCTGCAGGGTGACTGCGCCGGCGTGATAAAAGGTTCCTGCCACTGCGCCGACCATAAGGCATGCGAGGGTTGCCGCAAGCAGCGCGCGTCCGGCCACTTTCGCAAGATCACCCCGGCGCTCCGGAACAAGCGCCGAGATGCCGCCCACAAAAATCGCCAGCGACGCGACGTGGGCAAAACCGCACAGGGCGTAAGCGATAATGACGGGGCTGCGGGGGTTGACGAAG
>CP070678.1:1356734-1393111 GCA_020352515.1 Phycisphaerales bacterium
AATGAATGGCTTTTTGCTCGGCGCGGACCGGGCGACTTCCATGAACCCGCGGTCCAGCGGGCCCTGCTCCCTGGACCCGATATCCCATTTCCCGATCATGCCGGTCACATAGCCCGCATCCCGCATGAACTCCGCCATAGTTGGATGGTCTGCGGGGATGGCCAGGCCTCTGGCCATGCCGGACTTGCCGAATCGTTGGATATACATCCCGGTCATGATGCAGCACCGGCTGGGTGAGCAGGGCGGATTCGTAATATAGGAATTAGTGCACTTCACGCCGTTAGCAGCAAGCGAGTCCATGTGGGGCGTAGGAATATCCCGGCAGCCGAAGCTGCCCAGGTCGCCATAACCCAGGTCGTCGATAAGCAGGATAACAACATTGGGCTTGCGCCAACGGGTCCGGCTCATGGTCGGTTCAGGCACGGAACCGACCGTGGCCACGGCCGAAATCGCCTTCAAGAAATCGCGTCGTTTCATAGTACTCCTCGTCTTTGCTTTCTTAAACGGTATAGTCAAGTTGCCCCGGTAACTGTCCCGTGGCGATACACTCCCTCCCCGTGGGCAACGCCGACAGGTATTGTACTTTGCCTTGATTCTATGCTCCGAATATTCGCCAAGGTACGATCCTCAGAATAATCTTTGCGACTGCGTTAAACATGATAACAAAGTGGAGAGAACCAAACAACCGCAGCTCGTGGTGCTACTACGGGCAAGGATTGAGCAAACTGGTACAGTCTTTGTGAGGTCATAACTATGCCATGTCCGACTGCGAAACAGAAGGTATGGCTTCTGCAACGTTCCGGACGCCTCTCCAGGCCAGCAAATGGCGTATTTCGCGCCGGCAAACTGACACCAAATTGCGACCATGGCCGGATTTTGCACGGAACGAGAAAAGGCTGACAAACCTAAGTTCTTGCCAGCCTTTAACTTATATAAGCGAGGCCGAAGGGGCTCGAAGCCTCAACCTTCGGATCGACAGTCCGCGATTCGTGCCATAAGTCATGTGTTAGCAATAGTCTAGAACGCGTTTTTTGGCCAAATATGAAAGTTACAAGTGGTTGACAAGTGATAACACAGTGGCGATACACTGGCGACTGACACTTCTACTGACACCACTTAGTGACACGGGAGCTACTCTATTGCACTTGGAGATTCGAACTCAAAGCTGCTCCGACGACCGCTGATTGTAGAATCACCATATGATATCTCTCATCTCTAACAGTTGCAAACCATTGTTCTGCAAGGCGTTAGCTCCAGGTAGTATTTAGACCCTACGACTGTTCCACTGCTGTCCCACACGCCATGTTTTGCAAAAGCATTCATGCTGAATCTGGGCGCCGCGAAGCAGTCCGATGTCCGCTTGGCAAAAGTACATTGTTTCATCGCAAGCTCTTGATACAACTCATGTTATGGGCGGATGAGTTCAATCACCATAAGACGATTATTCGTAGTGCAGTGTCCAATCCACGTCCGTGTTGGCCGCGGTTGTGAGCGTCAGGCAACTGACGCCAGCGACTGGATGGGGTCTGACATCTGAGTCGCCGCCGGTTGCTTCTGAGTTGAGCACGGTAGCGCCGTTGTCGGCGACCACGATTTTCATAGGTTCGCCGCCGATGACATGGGCCGTACCGCTCAGGGTCTTTGTTTTGGTGTCCCATCTCACACCGGTTAGTTCAACCCAGCCCTGAAGCACGTGGCGGTTGGTGCTAATGACCTGTGGCCGAGGCAGCGCTTTTCGCAGTGAAACCATGGCGCAGCAGTTCGGGTTCAGCGTTCTCTCGATGCGTCTAGTTCCGGACAATTTGCCGAGGTAGGTGTCAGACCAGAACTCGTACGCATGATAGTAGGCTGTCGGATCCAGGCCCACGGCGTTGTCCACGCGGTCGCCACTGATGGCAGTAGAAACCAAGGCTTTCTCCTTGCCTGTGTTGTACAGGGCAATCTGGTGCCAGTCGGGCGTCAATTCCAGGTCGTACACCTGCGGGTCCTGTATACCCGAGAAGGCATCAAGTGGACGAGCGGTCCTGGGCTCCGGATAGTGCGGATAGATACGAGAAAAATCATGGGTGATTTCCGGCGTGAAAAGCGAAAAGGAGGTGGACAGGTCGATACGGCCACTTGTTAGATAGACCATGGTGAGCATTGAGCGGCGGATTTGCGGCGAGACGTTGTGGACAGCCTTTGTATCGGGGTAATAGTTGAACACCGTGCGGTTCTTGTACCATCGCAGCCCGCTGATGGAGACCATGCCCGGGACATATTTGTTAGAATCCGCCCAGGTGCGCTGGGTATCGACGACGCCGGCAGTCATATCCAAACGGGGTCGGCCCGATTCGCCAAGGTTGCGCTCATCAATGAGACCGTCGTCTCCCATGGCCTCTCGCAGCAATTGAAAAGCCCTGCGGTAGGCGGCATTGCACGTGGCATACCGGTCATCGAACCCTCCTTCCGGACGCCAGGCCGTCGCAGGGTAATCGACCTTGACCCCGCGAACGCCGTCCTCCCGGAGCTTTCGCCATACCTTCACAAAGTACTTCGAGAATTCTTTGTCAGTGTAATCGTACGTCACATACGGCTGATTGTGCGGATGCTTGTGCTTCCATGTCTTTTCGGGAACCCGTTTGTCCACCTCGGATGCATCGTTGAACAGCATGTACTGCGGAAACTGTCGCGCGAAATCGTCGGAGGGCATGCCGAGCTGCATATAGATGTAGGGAATGCCGTTCGCGTCGTACATGGCCTGGCTCCAAGAGGCAGTGGAGTCGTAAGGGGGGACCAGATGCCTGAACTTGCGCATATGGGCATCGTCCCACCAGCCCTGTTCCGTGTCCAGGTGATACTTGTCCGGTTCGAGACGGAGCGAGACCTTCGTATATCGGGTCAATCCGCACCGGTTGGCATGTTCGAGTTCCCCGATCAGTTTGGCCGAGTTGTTGACGCCGGGCAGTCGACTCATCGCTCCAACGCTCCAGCCGCAGAGCACTGGAAAGTCATACACATTCGGATGCGCGTTGTTGGCGCTGCGCATGGCCCACCCGTACCGTTCCAGGGCTTCGAAGGGTTCTTTCGTGCAAACGTCCAGGTAGAACGTGTCAGCCGCCAGATATGTTTGATCCTCATCCACCAGTCTGCCGACCGGGTCCTCGGCGAAGAAAGCCGGCGAACCATCCTCCAGGGTCGCATATTTGCCGAACTCGCTGTAAGCCAGACCGCCCCACACGACCGTGCGGCGCTGTCCCTCGATCAATCCGGTCAACATGAGGCTGTTGGCGGAACTTCGTGAGAGTCCCGGCGTTACGAGTGTTCGTTCCGATCCTGCTGCGCCGTTGAGCGTCATGGGCTGTGCCATGTTCTCGCCGCCGAACAGGCGAGCGTCCGCCAGTGGATGGCTTTCCCTGAGACGCATGCTGAAATAATTGGGTGTTTTCAGACCGAAACCGAGTACCAGCGCGGGGTGGTTCTCATAGAGGGTGTAGGAAAACAGGCGTTTTGCCCGCTCGTAGTGACGCAGTGTGCTCCTGTCCACGGCCTCCAGAATTATGCGTTTGCCATTACCGAGGCGGTCCTGCACATCCTCCACCGACATCAGATTGACGCCTTCGGGGGCCTTGCGCGAAGGCAGCGCGAACCGGGCCTCATCCAGCAGAACCTCTTTGCTGTGTGCATCCGAGATGGAGAAGAGGCCCTGCTGATAATCGAACTCAATTGAAACGAAATTGTTGCTCAATCGTCCATTGGCGTATGTCACGGATTTCTGTGTATCATCAGCCAGGACTCCGGGGACTGATAGTACCGCCAAAGGCAGAATCAGCAAGGCGTGACGTACGCACTTTGGTATAGATGGACGCCAAAGCATCGATGGTAGAAGTATCAGGGTGGAGAGAAGACCGCATCCTGGTAATGCTTCTGCGGACACGAAAGAAGCGGCTGCGGCTTCCCAGATAGACACAAATGCCGCTGCAACGACGGAAATGCCCATCACTGCGAGAACTGATTGAGATTTTGTCATGATCCTGGCTCAGACACAAATATACTTTTCTATATCAACTGAAGTTCTTTCGGCGGGACCGAAAGTCTTATCCCTGCTCAGTTGCGTCGGCGGTCTTGTGAGAAACAACCAGGCAGAAACCATGGGAACTCACTCAAGCCCCTAGACCTTCACCATATTCCCAGCCCTTGCGCACGGGCTCCTTGACAAAGACGTTTAACTCGGGGTGATTCGTAATGCGGGCGTTCTGGGCATCCCACTCGATACGCGTATTGAAGCGCTGGGCCAGTACACCCAGCAGGATGATCTCGGTCAAATTGGCCGAATAACTGAAATTGGAGCCCGGCTCGGGCCCGGCGCCTTTGATGGCGCGCAGCCACTCGCGGAAGGGGCCACCGGATACGCGCGGGATGGTCTGCGCCGGGGGCGCCGCCTTCCAGCTCGCTCGCAGGTCGTCGGGAAGGATGGTCGGTTCTCCGGCGTGGGTGCCGCAGCCGAGCATGCCCTTGGTGCCCACCATCCAGCACGCCCTGCCGAGATGGGCCGCGTGCTCTGCCCCGAATTTCTCGATGCGCCCCACCTTGGTCCAGTCCTGGGGACCGTCAAACCAGTAGAAGGTCACGGGGCCGCGACTGCCCTTGGCAGGGAAGTCGTACTTCAGACGGCTGCCCGCCGGAATAACGCCCTTGAGCGACGCTTTGCGTTCCAGGCATTCCACCACGGCTGGCGGGTCCAGATCGAGGGCCCAGACCGGTGTGTCAAAAGTATGGCAACCCCAGTCGCCCAACATCCCTGAGCCAAAATCGTAAAAGGCCCGCCATCTATATGGAAGGTACCCAGTGTAGAACGGACGCATTGCAGCGGGGCCGACCCACAAGTCCCACGAAAGCCCTTTCGGCACCGGCGAGGGCGGAGGCGGCATGGTCTTGGGATTGGCGAAATGACGACCGCCCATCTCCGGTCCGCTGTTGCGGGCATAGACCTCGGCGACCTCGCCAATCACACCGGCCCGGAAGGCCTCCACGGATTTGCGAATCCCGCGGCCCGCATGGCCCTGGTTACCCATCTGGGTTATAACCTTATAGCGCTCCTTGGCCTTGAGCAGAGTGCGCGTCTGCCAGATATTGTGGGCCAGCGGTTTCTGGGTGTACACGTGAATGCCGCGTTCCATGGCAGCCATAGTGGCCGGGAAATGCGTGTGATCCGGCGTCGAGACCACGACCGCGTCGATCTGCTTGTGCATCTTGTCCAGCATCACACGGTAGTCGTCAAAGAAGGGCTGCGTGGTGCGCCAGTTCTTCATGTTTTCCGCGCAGTGGTTGCGGTCCACATCGCAGAAGGCCACAAGGTTTTCATCCTTGCAGCCCTGCTCATAGGGCTGCCTGGCAATCCAGCCCCCTGATCCAATAAATGCAATATTTACTTTGCTGTTGGGGGATGGGCCGGACTTGCCGATTGAAAATCGAGGAAACGCGGTGGACGCAGCCAGGGCTCCGGCACCTTTGGCCAAAAAAGTTCTTCGCTTCATAATATCTCCTTGCTGTGGTTTACTCTAATACAGAGAACATGTTCTACCTTATATTCTCCATTCGGAACTTTTACAAATCATAATCCTACTCTACAAAAACAAACGACCTTTTCCAAACCTCTTGAATGTCGGCATTCCAGTCTTCTTTAATTCTTCCTGGATATGGGCACATTACAAAATGTAAGGGCCGCCATCCCGTTTTTTCCGAAGAGGATGTTATCCTGCTTCCAGGACTTCTCCTTCAAATAAGTAATCCGCTTGGAAGCGGCCGGCTCTTCCAGCGCGAGAGTAAGGACATTGCCCGTCACCTTTCCACCGATAACGCCTCCTTCAGCGTCGTCCAAATAGAATTGGCCAGCCGGCAGATCATCCCAGACAACGGGCTGGTCGAACTCCAGCGCAATCGAGCTGCTTGCGGCATCCGCGTAGTAAGCCCGTATGAGATTCGGCGCCGTGATCGGCCCATCGACTTCAAGGCCGTAGAAATCCCGCTCTATTAGACGCTGAAGCCACCTTGCAAAAACACTCCAGCCTTCAAGCGGGTAGTGGCAGCCTCCGCCGGGCCGCACACCAAGGGTGGATAAAATATGCATATTGGAATACAGAGACGCAAGCGTGCGTTGTTTTTCGCGCAACATGTCACCGTTTCCGCCACCCATGGAACAAGCGTTCGGCCAAATCTGGAAAACGTAATATCGGCTGACGTTGGGAAAATCCCGCTTCCAGTCCGCCGACATTTCAACGAAGTAGCGCTGGTAGCTCTTCCATCCGTAATCGCCGTCCGGACCGGCAGCGCCCTGATCACTCTCACCCTGATGCCAGATGATTGCCCGGATTCCATGGGTCAGACGCGCCTGCTTGATCCTCCAGAGCATACGGCCGTAAATCGTATCAAGACCTGTGGGATTCTCGTCGTTACGCTGGTGCTGGTCGATCCTGGTTCCGCCGCGTGCTCCATTGACGATGAATATCGGCACCTTCCGGTTTTCCACCAGTCGATTGGCCAATTCCATGCCCCACCATCCCAATTCCGCCAGGTGTTCCTTCCCCGCTTTCCATACCGGCTTGCACCAGAGGTTCTCCCTTTCTCCCTCTTTGAAAAACCGCGGACGCCCATAGCTGCGCACCCATTCATTCGTAACTCGCGGAGATTCTTCGCGAGTGTCGGTTGCCAGAGCGTTGGATTGGCCGTCGATCCGGTAGGCATCGCCACATACGATATCGCCCGCCCGATGTAGAACCGCTTCCGCGGCCGCAGTCCTGGTCCCGAACTCAATTTGGTATTTGACCAGGGCCGGCTTGAGCTTGATGGCGAACGTGTAAGAACCATCCTTGCCCGGCGCCCTGCTCTCTTCGGCGTACTTTCTTCCGTCCGCAAATACTCGCAGAAACACTTCATCAGCCTTCTCCTTCACCGCTCCCTTGCAGTACAAGGTGCCTTGGCCTTTATCGTCGCGGGCATAGAACTGCCCCTCTACCGGCATTTCATTCTCGCCGGGAACCCGGAGAACCCAGGCGTCGGTCTCCGGCTCCTCAACGTCAACCTCCGTCGAGGCCATGACCGAATCACCTCCGTTTGCCAATGAAAGCCTCACGGTCATCTTACCGCTGTTCTGAGCTCGACTGAGAACCAGCTTGCCGGGCTTCTCGTCCTTTATCGTCGCCAGCCCCGAAACCTCCCAACGGTAATCAAGTGCACCGACACCTGCATTCCTCATCGCTTCCAGATTCCTGATCTCCGGCTGTATCTCAATGATCTTCCGCCCATCCCAGTTCGCCGGAGCCTTGAGTGAAAACTCCGGCTCAGGAAGCATTTCCTTCACGGTAACAGGCGCCTCAATGGATCTGACGCCGTCGTCATAGACCGCGTCAAACCGGATATTGAATTTCCGGGTCCCGCTCACCCGTCCTGCGTCAAAAGAAACGTTAAACTGGTCCGAGGCAATCAGAGATTCTTCGTTAGCCCGAACTACTGACCAGTATGTCTTTCGCGCGCCGCCGGCCTTGGCCGCAAACTCAACGGTTTCGCCCTCATTCATTTGCACGTTGCGGGGCGAAAGAGAGAACTCGTCGCCGCGCTGAACCACGGGGCCCACCAGTGTCTGCATTGGTTTCTGGTTTTCATACTCCAGCCGGACCCAGTCCGCGGAACGGGCCACACCGGAGATGCGCACCTCGTCGATATCCCCAATGTAGTCGTAGTTGTTATACCAACCGCCGATCCACATTCTGGCAGGTCTCTCAATTGCCATTTGCGTGTGCCTGGGGTTCCCCTCTCCACACTTGACACCGTTGATGTACAGGAGGGACTGCCCGTCTTCGAAGGTGTGGACGGCGTGAGTCCAGCCCTTGGCCCGGCCGGGAATCTCCGCCCGGACGTCGCCATTGGAAAAATAGCAATCCATCCGAATCCGGGGCGGACTACGGTAATTCATGGTCACCTTGCCCGCCCGTTTCTCGTTCCCCCAGCAAACGATCCGCCCGTTGGACTTATCCGGCCGAAACCAGGCCTGCGTGCTGTGAGACGCCCCGCCCGATGGAAGGGCCCGGATATCATTACCGCAGAACACGCCGCTGTTGCCGGGAAAGTGTCGCGCGCCGCCGATCACGCCTGCTGTTTGCGTTGTCCCCTTGTCCTCGCACTCCAGTGTTACAACCGCATCACGCACGTCATTACCAAGGTGCCACACGCCGATGTATCCGTTGGATGCGTTGAAAACGGCCTTTCCATCCGAACCACTCGAGGAGCCGGCTTTGCCCCAATGGATCTTAATCTCCTGGCGGTCGTTGCCCCTGATCAATGGGACCCTCACCCAGATGCTTGCCGTGCCCGCTTTCTTATCCCACTGCTCGATTTCGTAGCATAACGGCTTCTCCCCAGCTGAAAATCTGATGTCACTGCCTTGCTCTTGTGCCTCGGAAAAAGGAAAGTAATCGCGGTGCAAACGAACGAGCAATGGGAAATCCTTCACCGATGCGGATGCCGGAAGGTCCGCGCCCTCGGGCGTAGTCAGGATGTAGATCGAACCGGAATGTTTCCAATCTGCGTATTGGGCCGAAGCGCTGCTCACGACAAGAAGCATCGCTGCCGCCCCACATAGCAGTCCTGCAAGAGTAGGGAAATATCGTTGTCTGTAAAAGCGGCAGGCAGTATTTGGTTTCTCCATCAATGGCCGTCCCTTTCGATGCATTCTATGAGCTTCTTGTCATGGAACACTTTGTGGCGTTTTCGTGAGCATTCATAGGTACGGGCTTCCTCCCTGTGTCGAGACCCCGGAGACTTCAGGAAAACCGTATTTCAGTCAGAATTCCACCGTCCACTCGACAATAGCGTTTTCATCTCGCTCGATAATCAGTTTCGACACGCCGTTGTCACCGTTTTCCAGCGCCGCCCGGGTATTGGGATCATCCACCTTGGCGGCTCGAGCAGTGTATCCGTTTGTCGCTATCGCGACAACATAGCTGTCGCCGCCTGTAATCCTGCTTATTCCTCGCAGAATGTTGCGGCCCGGCAGCCACTCGGTTCGAATTAGATCGATGTATCCCTGCATTATGTGCCTGTTGGCGGAGACGAACTGGGGATGATCTTCGGCTTCATGGATAGACATCATTCGGGCTTCCCCGGGACGCAACTGCTGAGACAGCCCGCCCGAACCCGGGAATTTCCCCACGAAGGCGTCGTTCCAGAAATCGTACACGTAATAGTCCTTGTCGGGATTCAATCCCAGGGTCCCTTCGGCCGTGCTGCCGGCAAGTTTCACAGCGATATCCGTCTTGTTATCGGTGTCGGTATTGAAGAAAGTCAACTGATGCCACGATGAAGAGACCTTGAAGTCATATATTCTCGGGAATTTCTGCGTAAACGCATCTACCGGACGGGCGGTCTTGGGATTCGTATGGAAGGGGAAGATTCGGGTCAGATCATGTACGATTTCCGGGGACAACTGAGAAAAGCTGTTCGCCAGCAGCAGCCGCCCCGTCGTAACATAAGACATCGTCAACAGGCTGCGAACCACGTCGCGATTGTCCCGGAGCCTGTATATGTTCTTGCTGTCGGTGTCGTAGTTGACCACGACGCGATTCTTGTACCAACGCAGGCCGCAGCGGGTCACGACTTGCGGGCTGATCCGAGCCGTATCATTTTCCGTTCTCTGAGAAGCAACCAGTCCGAGGGAGACGTCCGAACCCCGCTCCATATTCCGCTCGTGAAGATAACATTCCGGCCCCAGCCCTTCTCGAGCCAATTCGAAGATGCGCCGGTATGCATTTGCGGTGGTGGCGTATTCGTCTTCCATCCCACCGCCTGACGCCCAGCCCCGCGCGGGATAATCGAACATCAACCCCTTAATCCCGCCGGATCGATAATTTGCGTAAACCTCCCGCATGTGCTTGACGACCCCGGGATCAGTGTAGTCATAGCTCCAGACGCGATAGCTCTTGGTCCAGGCATTGCCCCAGAATTCGTCATCGTCCAGCGGCCTCTTGTATGACTCATGCATCCAGGCGGTGCTGCTGTTGAAAAGCATGTGCTCGGGAAACAAATGGGCGTAATCCTCCGAACGAAAACCCGTCTGGCAATATGTAAGCGGAATTCCTCCTCGCTCGGTGATAGCCTTGCCCCATTTTTCGGAAGTCTCGTACGGGACCTTGTATGTGCCGCCCTCGAAATCCCCCAGGTTCGTACTGCCGTACATTTGAAAATGCTTGTCGTCCCACCAGCCCTGTTGATTGTTTTTGCTGTAGCAGTCCGGCACTAACCGCACCGCCGCTCGAGAATACTTCAAAAACCCTGACTTGCGAATCTCTTCCATTTCCGCAACAGCTCCCACTGTGTCGTTCTTTGCCTTTCCCCCGCCATAACCGCCATGATGGGCGTACCACAAACACACTGTCGGAAAATCGTACATGTTCAGTTCGATTCGTTGAGCAAGCCTTATACTCCAGCCGTATTGCTCCAGATTGACAAACGGGTTATCCGTAACGAAGTCCACGTAGAAGCGGTCATCCGGGAGGTAACGAACGCCCGGATCAACACGTTTGCCTACCGGGTCTTCCGCATACAGTTGCCCTGTCATTCTGTGGCGCGCTCTCGGCGACTCATTGATCGAGGTCAACTCTCCCGACAGCAGCGGTACAAGTCCCTTGCGCAGCCAGACCTCGTTTACCACGGCGTGCGGATCGTCGGTCCTGCTCTCGAAGAGAATTCTGATCTTGCCCGACGCAACAGCCTTTGCCGGGATCGGCAGTTCAATCTGTTCCGGGTCATCTTTCTTCTTTCTGTGCCACATCGGCAACGTCTTGTTTTTCAATAGAACGTGCTTCTCCGTACCACTGCCGCTGTCGATTGTGACCGATTGTATTCTGTCCTCCTTGTCGGTATGCCACCACGAGAAACCAAGGTAATACTCGCTGTCCTTGTCAAGGCCCGACGCCTCGACCACAACACCGCCCCTGGCAACCGAGGCGCTGGCGAGCTCCTCACCCCACAATGCTTTGTAGCTGAAGTTTCGCCCTGTTTGCCCCTGGGTCAAACGCAGGCTCTCGCCGCTTGAGGCCGTGTCGGTCTTCTGGCCCGGAAGATTCAGATAGCACGCAAGTGACCTGCTCCCGTCAGGCCCGGAAGTCAGCTCCAGTCTTCGCGGCTGACTGATGACGGCAAACTTCTCGAAATCGTGATATGTCAGCCCCCCCATTACCATCGAACGGCGAGTTTCGTTTTCGCCGAACGTGATTACAACGTTGTTGCGAGAGTATACATAATTGCCTTTATAAACAGCAGTGTATTTCTTGACCCCGCATTCCAGAGGTTCGCCCCCGCTATTGCCGTCCAAGAGCCGAAAGTTCTTCCTCATGTCGAATCCGCAAAAAAACGCACCGTCTGCGATCGGTTTTATGAGTTTGAGCCGAACGGGGTCGCTTGTCGAGTTTTCGATCCCTCCTCCAAAAACAATGCAACCCCTGCCTGCGTACAAAGCCGCCTCAAACAGGAGCGAAACCTCTCCGGGCTTGCTGGATTTTATGCTCAGTACTTTTCCTTTTCCCAGTTCGTCCGAGACCGTCCTGCTCTTGGAGGCATGCACAAAGCCCGGCGTCACGGTCGTCAGGTCATTGATCTGGAAATACCCGTCCTTGATGCAAACTGAGTTGTTCCGCTTGTCGATGGCGTCATAACTGCCGCGTGACAGATCATAAACAAACCTGACCGCCTCGTTCTCCACGATTACTGCATTGTCTGATTCGGAAACTTCCACATGAGCATTTGCAGCGGCGGCAAGAGACAGGACGATTATTGTGCAGGCTTTCCTAAATGATGAAAACATACCTGTTCTTTCCTTTCTGAAATCCCGGCCTAATACCGGAAACTTCGCGGACTAACCCGCATTCCAATAACGCCATGATATCAGGATATCGATCAGACTACCACTATATGGTGCATCCTCTGACGACGAATTTGTACGCGATATGGGCTGTTTGGTAAATAGAGATGCCCGAAGACGGATTACTCCGGTTTCAGATAAGTCTTTCTTTGGGCGGTCAAATAACGTATGATCATAAATCGTTGGTCGCGAAACTGGGTTATGGACTGCTAACCAATGCCTGTGCAAGGAAGAAACCGCTGTTTGAGAAGGATGACCGGATGAATTCCAAAGAACGGATTCGCACAAGTTTGAGTTTCGAAGAACCCGACAGAACCGGTGTCTTTGCCAGTTATGTCCCGGAGATCGAAGCCGCTTTGCGCGAGGCAGGGGGGATTGACGAATATGATCTCGGGGTCGCTCTCGGCAACGACATGGTCAAGAGCTGCGTGGGTCTTGAGATGAGTTTCTATGCCAAGGACGAACCCGAATACACCGACGACTGGGGGATCGGCTGGAAGTACGCCAAAAATGACTTCGCGGCCTTTACCGAGATCGCACATCATCCGCTCGCCGGCGACCACAGTAAACTCGATTCCTTTGAGATACCCGATCCGCTGGAAGATTCTCAGTACGATGATTTTCGCACAAAGAAGCGGTTGTACGGCGATGACAAATGGCTGATCGGCTCCTGCCAGATTAGCATCTTCGAGGCATGCTGGTATCTGCGAGGGCTTGCCCAGTTCATGATGGATATGGCTCTGGAGCCGGACTACGCGGGCGCCCTGATGGACAAGGTCATGCAGTTTCCCTTGAACGCCGCGCAGAAGTTCATCGAACTCGGCGCCGACATGGTCTGGTTCGGCGATGACGTTTCGATGCAGACGGGCATGATGATGTCGATCGACATGTGGCGACAGTATTTCAAAGAGCGATATGCGAGACTGTTTTCAACATGCAAACAAGCCAACCCGAATATCAAGATTGCATATCACAGTTGCGGCAACTGCAGGGAGATTCTCGACGACATGATTGAGATCGGCCTGGATGTGCTCAATCCTCTGCAGCCGATGGCAATCGATCCTTTCGAGATCAAGAAACGATACGGCAGTCGCCTGGCGCTTTTCGGAGGCGTTTGCGTCCAGCAACTCATGCCTTACGGCTCGGCTGACGATATCCGAAATATGGTTCAGCGGCTGATTCGGGAATGCGGCCGGGGAGGCGGGTACATTCTCGCACCCGCTCATCACATACAGGCCGACACTCCACTTGAAAGCATTCGCGTTCTGTATGATGTGGCGCTCAATCAGCCCGCCGTAAACGTCGCCAGGAGGAGGGCACATTGAATGCTCTTGTCCGCCGCCGCTCAAGGACCGTGCAGAACCACCCGACCGCCTCTGGAGCCGTCCATGTACACAGTTATACCTACTCGGCAAAGAGAATCTCCAGGCGGCTTGTTTGTAGAATCCGTAAATCAAACGCCGAGTTCGCTTGCCGCCCCTATTTGCGCAATACATACACGCAAAATTGGGCCGTTACGAGCAGAATCTCCTTGAGCCCGCCGCTGTTTTGTGATAGAATCCTCTTCACGCTATCGCAGTGGAAACTCAGTTAGGAGGACCCCCGAATCAAAAAGCTCATCTCGGCCGTTCTGTTAATGACCGCGGCATTGCCCTGCCGCGCCGCCCTGATAACAGTCGATGACGACGGCCCGGCCGATTTCAACAACATCCAGGCCGCTATTGACTACGCCAATCACCGCGACACCGTCGTCGTCAAACCGGGACTATACAGCGGACACGGCAACCGCGACATCGACTTCCAGGGAAAAGCAATAACACTCCGCAGCCGGGACGGACCCCGAACCTCAGTCATAGACTGCGCAAGCGGCAGCGAGTGGGAGTGGCACAGGGCCGTTGCGTTCGTCGGCGCCGAAGGCAGGGATTCTGTACTGGACGGCTTTACAATAGTCAACGGACAGGTCATCGGCTGCGGCGCATACCCGGGTGGAGGCGCGATCCTGTGTGTGGACAGCAGCCCCACCATTCGAAACTGCCGCGTCAGCGCCAATAGGGCCGCGGCCATTTGCGCAGCTCCGGACAGCTTTGGCGGCGGGATTTCCTGCCTCGGCGGCAGCCCGCTGATAGCCAACTGCGTGATAAGCGGCAATTCGGCAGTCAACGGCGGCGGGGGAATCTGGTGCGCCGGAGGCGCCCCTGTTGTCATTAACTGCACGATAACAGGCAACGCCGGCTATGGCATCAACTGCAGTTCCGATAGCAACCCGGCCATCTCCAACTGCATACTGTGGGACAACCAGCCAGGCCAGATGCGCGTCTACAAACGAGGCTTTGAAGTCGCCTTCTCCGATGTCGAGGGCGGCTGGCCCGGCCGCGGCAACATCGATGCCGATCCGTGTTTTGCCGTCGATGGCTTCTGGGACGTCGACCCCCTCCCCCAACCCCGCGATGTCTGGGCCGAAGGCGACTATCACCTCAAATCGCAGGCAGGCCGCCGGGACCTGAGCAGCCGGAACTGGATCATTGATGATATGACAAGCCCCTGTATTGATGCCGGCAATCCGATGAACCCTCTTGGCCACGAGCCCTTCCCCAGCGGCGGTCTGATCAACATGGGCGCCTATGGCGGCACGGCTGAGGCGAGCAAGTCCTGGTTCGCCGAGCCCCCCTGCGAAATCATTGTCGCCGGCGACATCAACGGCGACTGCAGCGTCGATCTTCTTGACTTTGCGATTCTTGCAATGCACTGGCTCGACGACAACTCGGGCCGGCCGACAGTGCAGATAACCGCCCCGGAGGATGGCGACCGGCTTATGGTCGGAGGGATTCCGCCGCGGACGCAGATTCTCGCCGTCGCAAGTGACCGGGACGGCCAAATCGTGCGCGTCGAGTTTCTCGTCGACGGCCATGAGATAGGCGCCGACACCGACGGCGCCGACGCCTGGAGCTATGAGTGGCGCGACTACTCGCTCGGCATACACACCCTCACCGCCAGGGCCTGGGACAACCACGGCCTCTCGGCAACCTCACGCCAGGTGCAGGTCGAAGTCTGGATGCCCTGGCCTCCGCCCCCATAGCAGAAGCTCCCCCTGCCCCGGCACACACTAAGAGCACGGGCATCTGACGCATAGCGGCCTCTTGCTCCGACCCAATATCGCTCAATTCGAAAAAACGCTTCTGATATGCTTGAAGCCCTGCAGAACCGTTTGTATAATCGGCAAATTCGAAAGTTCCCGGCCGTGCCGGAAATGCAATATAATCGGTAATTAACAGCCCGAAAATGGAAAAACTGAAGTGCCTAACCTTCTCAACCCTCATCGCCGCACTATCCCTGGCAGGCTGCGGTGAGCCCCGCGGCGAGGTGGCGCTGCGGCCGCTCTGCGCCCCGGGCGCCGAGAAGCTCCTGCTGATGAAGACCGCCGAAGAGGTCCTCGCTGAAATGTACTTTGCCGTTGACAAGGCCGACCCCAATGTCGGCCTGATACGGACAAGGCCGCTCACCGGCGCCCAGTACTTCGAATTCTGGCGCAGTGACAACATCCGCCCCTCCGACACTTTCGAGGCGAGCATACAAACCATAAGAAGGGTCGCAGAACTAACCGTCAGCGACCAGGCCGGCCGGCTGTGCCTGACCTGCACCGTGAAGACCTACAGACTCAATATGCCCGAGCACGAGGTCAGCGGCAGTGGACGTGCATACACGATGTTCACAAGGAGCAATGCAGCGCTCCAGAGGATAGAGCTAAACCCCGACCAAAAAGCTGGTATGGCCTGGACCGACCTCGGCGACGACAAACATCTCGCCGCCGAAATCATCAGACGCATCGAAAAGCGAATAGCCGCCCTGCGGGAGGAACAGACAATATGAAGGTCCTCGTCTGCGGCGGAGCCGGATATATCGGTAGCAACATGACGGCCATGCTGACCCGCGAAAATCGAACGCCTGTCGTCTTCGATAATTTCAGCAAGGGACACAGGCCCGCACTCGGAAACGCCGAACTTGTCGAAGGCGACCTGGCCGACCACGACCTGCTCGTTCGAACCCTGAGGCAGCACCGTGTTGAAGCCGTCATGCATTTCGCCGCCTTCACCGAGGCCGCCGAATCCGTCCGCGCCCCCCTCGACTTCTACGACAACAACGTCTCGAACACCCGGACTCTGCTCTCGGCAATGGAGGTCGCCGGCGTCGATAACTTCGTCTTCAGCAGCACCGCCGCCGTCTACGGCACTCCGGAACACGTCCCGGTAAACGAGGACTCTCCAAAGAATCCCATCAACCCGTATGGCGAAACCAAGTTGGCCGTCGAGAGAATGTGCCACCACCAGAGCCGCACCGGAAAGCTGCGATACGTCGTGATGAGGTACTTCAACGCCTGCGGTGCCGGAAACAACTGCTCTCTCGGTGAAGACCACCGCCCCGAATCACATCTGATTCCCCTGGCCATACAGGCCGCCCTTGGAAAACGCGACGCCGTCGCAATCTACGGAACCGACTATGATACGCCCGACGGAACCTGTATCCGCGACTTCATCCACGTCGAAGATCTGTGCAGGGCGCACCTGCTCGCACTGGAAAAGCTCGCAGAAAGCCCGGAGCTGATTTACAACCTCGGCAATGGGGCTGGCTACTCGGTCCGCCAGGTAATTGAAATGGTCAGAAAGGTCTCGGGCAGGGACTTCAAGGTCGTCGAGGCCGGACGCCGCCCGGGCGACTCGCCCATTCTGACCTCCGATGCGACAAAGGCTAAAACGGAACTGGGCTGGAAAATTGACAAACCCGACCTCGAAGAAATGATCGCAACCGCCTGGAAATGGCATTCTGAGCACCCGGACGGCTACCAGGATTGACTACATGCACGCCGTGTCATAGTGGAGGTTAAACTGTGAAAAACTCAAAAGGCAAGGTTCGCGACTTCCTGAAGAACAAAGGCATGGACCCCGCCGACATCGATATTGACAGGACGTGCCGGCTGTTCCTCGATGAGATGGATAAGGGCCTGGCCGGCAGGAAAAGCTCGCTGGCCATGCTGCCAACATACATTGAAACCGAAAGCCGCATACCCCGTAACACGCCCGTTATCGTCATGGATGCCGGCGGAACAAACTTCCGCGTCGCAACCGTCGCCTTCGGTAATGGCGGCAAGGCCGCAATAGAGAACTTCAGGCTCTTCAAAATGCCCGGCTCCGCCGGTAAGGTCAGTAAAGAGGAGTTCTTCCGCACAATGGCCGGCTACATCAAGCACGTCGCCCGGATTAGTGAAAGTGTCGGATTCTGCTTCTCATATCCTATCGAGATGTTCCCGAGCAAAGACGGCCGGGTCCTGTACTTCTCCAAGGAGATTCAGGCCCCACACGTACAGGGCCAGATGATCGGCGAGAATCTCAACCTCGCAATCGCCGCCGCAGGCCTCGGCCCCGAAAAGAAAATGGTGCTGCTAAACGACACCGTCGCCGCCCTCCTGGCTGGCCGGGCCGACCCGAGCGGAAGGCTCTTCGACACCCATATAGGCTTTATTCTGGGAACCGGGACCAACTGCAGCTATGTCGAACGAAACAAGAACATCACGAAGGCAAAAGACCTGAACCCCGTCGGAAGCCAGATTATCAACGTCGAGTCCGGAGCATTCGGCAAGGCCCCGAGAGGCACGGTTGACAGGAAGTTCGACAGGTCACTGACCAATCCCGGTGTGAACGTTTTCGAAAAAATGATCTCCGGCGCTTACCTCGGCCCTGTATGCATGTGGACGATTCTCGCGGCCGCGAAGGCCAAACTGTTCAGCGGCGCCACAGCCGACCGCCTGGCCGCAATCACCGGGCTGAGCACCGAAGACCTCAGCCACTTCGTGTACAACCCGCACGGCCGCGACAACGTGCTCTCCGCCGCACTTGCCGACGCCGACGAGCAGGATGCTGAAACACTATACCGTCTGGTCGACAGGATGATAGAGCGGGCCGCAAAGCTCACCGCCATAAACCTCTCCTCCGTCGCCCTCAAGAGCGGAAAGGGCAGCAATCCCACCCGGCCGGTCTGCATCGTCGCCGAGGGAACCACCTACTATCATCTGACCTCCCTCAAGCAGAGGGTCGAGTACTACCTAAAACAATACCTCGTCGACAGAAAGGGCGTCCACTACCAGACCATAAGCGTCGAAAACGCAACCCTCATAGGCGCAGCCATTGCAGGCTTGACAAATTAGCTTCACTGAGCCGCATCCCGCCGAACAAAGTGCTGCGGGCAAAACCCCGGGCGCCTCCCGGCCGGAACATGCTGTCATGACGATTTTCGTCATTAGGCCGCCTGCTCATTTCTTAACCTGAATGTGACACAGAACAAATGACTGAAGAATTTGAATTTGTGAGAATAGTTGGCGACGAGCGACGCGTCGGTTCCACACTCGCCGCCGTCTCACGACACTGGCAGGGCCAAAAAGAGCGTTTCCTCATGGTCAGCCCGCACGATGACGACGTCGTCCTCGGCGCCGGACTGCTCATTCAACTCGCCCGCCGCGAAAATGTCCCCGTGGACGTCCTGATAGTCACCGACGGAAGCATGGGATATTGCAGCCCCGAAGAAAAGGACTCCATCGCCCAAACCAGAAAACGCGAAGCCTACGAGTGCTACCAGAGTCTCGGCGTCCCCCGGGACCGAATCATCCTGCTCGACTTTCCCGATTGCCGACTGCACAGCTTCCGCGGCAGAAGCCCCGCCGGGCCGGACGACCCGCTCGCCTTCGGAGGCTTCGTCGGACTACAGAACAGCTTCACATACCAGCTTAGAAAAATCAAACCCACGCAGTGCTTCCTCCCCACCGCAAACGACCTCCACCCCGACCACAGAATCATCTACGAGGAATTCCTCATCAGCCTCTTCCACGCCTCCGGCAACATCTGGCCCGAGCTCGGCGAGCACCTGGCAACCACCCCCTACGTCAACACCTACGCCGTCTATTGCGACTTCGCCGCCCCCCCTACACTGCGAATGCGCGCCCCCGCATCCTATCTGGAAAACAAGCTCAACGCAATCGCCGCCTTCCGCTCGCAGAAGCAGATATCCGCTCTGATCGAAAACGTCCGCCACTGCGGCCCCGAAGAGTACATACGCGCGATAGACTTCAAGCTCTATCACCCCGCAAACTACCGCAGCCAATTCGACCGCCCAAAACCCATCGGCATCGTCCATTAAAAGGCACGCCACTCAGCCGATGCCGACGAAATTTGCGCCGATTCCTCCGCCAGGTTGCCCCGTGTCACCGGGCTCACGCTCGCAAACCGGTTCTCGCTCCGACCCTTAAGGACGCTTCTGCGCAGATGCCGCTACTGCCGGCGCTAACAAAACGGCAGCCCTCTATTCAAGAGTACCTCAAACCTGACCGCTTGCTTTTCACTTATTCCCGCCAGAAGCGTTCTGCCGGACGCGAATGATGAACATTTGGCGCGTCCCGCCCTCCGTGTAACCCGGAACCAGTATTGCATCGCTCGTTCGATTCCAGCACGGAGCCGGATCGATCCGCAGTTCCCCGCGTGTGTAGGGCCCCCGGCTAAAGCCCTGCGACCGCACGTGAGCGCCATCGCTCAGCCGCACGATAACATAGTAGTTCTTTCCCCCCGACCCGTAACCATTGACGAACCATTTCCCGTCCGGCGAGAGCGAAATGTCTCCGCCAGGCTTCTCGATGACCTCCGGAGTCGCAATCTGACCGACAATCTCCCTCCTCTCAACATCGTAAATGACCTGGCGCTCCCCCTTCCGCCCGATGACCCGGGAGCCTTCGGCCCATTCGGGGTGGCCGCCAGTGTACTCGTGCGCCGTCAAGCCCGTTCCGTCTGTTCTTACCGAGCACGGCGCGTTCACAGCCATCGGACTGTCACCTAATCTGGCGCGAGCATAGAAGTACACCAGACCGCCGCTGCGACTACACAGCGAGTGATTGATGTAGAAGCTGACTTCCTTGATCCTCGGATGTTTATCCCGCAATAAATCTCGGAGCTGTTCAAACGAAACCAATAGTCGCCGTTGACCCGTGGCCACGTCCACTCGAAATATCCCGTCGTTGGCGGGGGCGGCAACCTTGGCGGTCGGGTCGGCGGTGCCGGGGTAGCCGGTCACGGGACGCAGCCGAGCCATCCGCCCGTAATTGATGGCCAGGAAAAAGCCTCCCCTGGGGCAAACGCCTCCGTTCGCCACTGGCACATCCTTGAACCGGTATTCCCGGATTCGACAACGCCGTTCGACGTCATAGAGAACCGTGAAGACTTCCTGAGTATTCGGATCGCGGTCGTTGAAAAAGAACTGCCTCCCCGCCGAATCCGGATTCCAGTAGAACATCGTCCCCTGCTGAAAATTCCACGCCAGGCTCCGGTCCACTTGTACAACCCTGTCCGCCTGCTCGGTATCGATCAGCACAACCTCGGCCGCATCGCCCGGCTCGGGCATGTGGTCGTGATATCCCACCCGCAGTGCGAGAATGTACCTTCCCCCCGCGTCCCACGGAATCGTCTTCGATTGACCTATGTAGCCGAAGAAGTGATGCTTCGGCCCGAACGTGACCTGCTCAACCGACAACTCAAGATTTGCAGATTCGGACCCGAAAGCCCCCACACCGTGAACGCCGCAAACAAAAAGCAGCAGGCCGAACCTCATTATCAACGAAATCATGCCTGCACCACCGGCTTCGGCTCCATGAAATTCGGCCTTCAGGTTTCGATCAAAACCAAGTCTGCGAATATCCTTTCGTCTTCCACCCATCGCGTTCTCCGAATCGGAACAATCAAACCACCCTTGAATAGTCTCCATGAGCGCCATACTATCAGAATTCAATTCATTTGTCGCTCTTCATCCGACAAACGCCGCATATCCCGTCCCCAAGCAGACCACTGCAGCCACTTCGGCCGCCCGAAAGCCATCGGCACCGCGCATTAATCACGTGCTGCCCTCAATGCACGCCGAAGGCATGTGCGCCGATATCCCGCTTTCCGCCCTTTGGTATCCTGGCGCCCCAGAAATCCCGGCCGCCGCAGTCCTCTATCACGACCCCGGCCCCTATGCACGGCGAGCCGTCCGCGAGCTTATAGCCCTCCAGCGAATCGAGCCCGTCACCGCCGCCCGGCCTGACCAGCATCGGGTCCGCCAGAATGGCGAAGGGGTCTTCGGGCCTGTTCTCGTGGCTGCCGTAGAACGCGTTGTGCTCGAACACATTGTTGGTGCTTTTGCCGAATTCGTAGCGGACCGCGCCGTCCACGTAAAAGATGTTGTTATAGAAATACGTGTCCCTCGCCCAGCCCTTCCAGTCCGTGCAGAGCACGGCCAGGATGTCCCGCTCCTTCGGGACGTAGAACACGTTGTTGTATATCCTGGTGTTCTGCACAGGCCCGCCTATGTGAAAGATCCTCGCCCCGTCGTTGCGGCTGATGTTGTAACGCACCACCGTTCCCACGCACCCGATATTGCCCCGCCCGACCTGCGGCGTGCAGATAAGCATAAATCCTCCGTCGTTGTCGTGGCTGTAGTTGTACTGGAACACCGAGCCCCGGCTGTTGTAATCGGCGTCGAAGCCCTGCCCGTCCTTTGTGCCCCGCATCCCGCTCACCTCGTTGAACTGTATGACCGTGTCGTCGCAGCTCCACGGCCAGATGCCCGCCGCGTAGTCCTCGGCCCTCTGCCGCCCCCCGCGAACCACGTTGTACTCAACAAGGCACCCCTCGCAGCCCCACGGCTTGATGCAGTCGCCCCCGATATCCTCCAGCAGGTTGCCCCGAATCACCACGTTAAGACTCGCAAACCAGTTTCGCGAGCGGTTGGTAAACGCCGACCTGCCGCATATGCCGTTCCTGTCGGTGCGAACGAGGTGGCAGTTGTCTATCAGCAGTCCGTCGAAACGCGAACTCTTGCGTCCCTTGCATTCGAAGAATATCCCGCAGCCCTCGCGCGACTTCTTGTTGCTGCCGTTGACGTCATGCACGTATAGATTTCTCAGCACGATATGGTGCACGGTCCCGTAATTGTTGGCCGAGACCCGCACGCCCGTCCGCCAGTCGGCCCTTTCGGCGCCGAGATTCGTGATCTCGAGGTTGCTGATTTCCCAATACTCGATGTTCTCCAGGAGCAGCGTATCCTGTACGCCCCGGCCGTCTATGCGCGGCCGCCCGCCCTCACCGTACTTGTCGATCACTATCACACCGCCGGGCGCCCCGCTCCCACGCAGCTTCAGATTTCCGGCGTAGACCGTACCGGCCCTGAACAGTATTCTGTCGCCCGGCGAAAACTCCCTCGAATTGACCGAATCGAGACTCTTCCACGCCGCGGAGGGGCTCATCCCCCGGTTGCCGTCATCGCCTCGGTCACTATCAAGGTAATATGTCGTTCCTGTACCGAACCTCAGCGTCGCTGTCACCGGGAAATGGTCCGAAGGATACCGCCCGTCCACGTTGTCCCTCAGAATCGCCGCATCGAGAACCACGGTGCCCGGCTGGGCGAATATGTAATCGATCTTATCGCCCGTACGGTTGCCCTTGAACCCGTTGAATGTGCCGACGTCGGCCGCATTCGGCTCGACCACTCGGAACGTATCGACCATCGTGATAGGATTGACCGATTCGCCCAGCCTCGCCTCGCCCTTCAGATACAGCACGACGGGATTGCCCTCGCCGACGTTGAAATCCCCCGTCAGCACAAACGGTTCCTTGTGCTCTCTCGCGCCGATCCGCTCGACCAGCAATAGCGCGCTTTTCTCTCGCGAAGGCTGGGAGATATGGTCCAGGTGCGTGTTGAACAGGTAGAACGCACCGCCCGATTTCTTCTCGACGAGCCTGGCCCACGTGCATATCCGCGTGCACGCATTGCCCCACGTGATGGACCCGGGCCTCTCCGGCGTGTCAGAAAGCCAGAACGTCCCCGACTCAGCCGCCGCAAACCGCTCGAGGTTGTACAGGATTGCAGAGTACTCGCCCTTTGTCTTTCCATCGTCGCGGCCCACTCCGATTCTGCCGTATCCGCCGACCGCCTCGCATATCTCGTTTATCTGAAAATCCAGCGCCTCCTGCAGGCCAACCACGTCCGGCCGATGCTTCCGAACCACATCGAAAACCATCTCCCGCCGCCTCTCCCAACGATTCGCCCCGTCGCTCGCCGTCCCGTACCGGATATTGAAGCTCATCACCCGAACCTCAAACCCCCGCTCCGCCGGCGCCCGGCCGACGGCATCCCGCGGCCAAAACAGAATCGAAAGCACGCACAGACCCAACAACAAGCCCGCTGTGTCCAATGTTTTCCGGGCAAAATGACTTCCATACCGCATAGCTTGCTCCCCAACTCCTTAATCCGGCGATAACATGCCAAATGCCTAAAGACTCTTCCGCTTGTCCTCTTCCGATAGGGCCTCGTTCAGCGCGCCGGAGCGAAAGCCCTCCAGGTCCATCGTGACGAACTTAAAGCCGATGCCCTTGAGCTTATCGACAATTTGCGAGCGCAGCGGCTCGGCCGTCACCCTCTCGATATCATCCGGACACACCTCGATCCGCGCCACGGTATCGTGATGCCGCACCCGAAACTCGACAAACCCGAGGCCCCTGAGGAACTCCTCGGCCTCGTCAACCTGCTTGAGCCGCTGCTCGGTTACCTCCAGGCCGTAGCTTATCCGCGACGACAGGCACGGCGAAGACGGAATATCCGCCGTCGCCAGCCCCATTTTGCGGCTCAATTGGCGGATGTCATCTTTGGTCAGCCCCGCCTCGGCCAGCGGCGAGCGTATCCCGAAAGCCTTGAGCGCCCGGTTGCCCGGCCGAAAATCGTCCAGATCGTCGAAGTTGGTCCCGAAGATAACGTTATCGAAGCCCCGTTCCTTCGCCATATCCAGCAGCGTCCTGCATATATGCGACTTGCAGTGGAAGCACCTGTCCGCCTTGTTGGCGACGAAATTAGGGTCCGTCAGCTCGTCGGTATCAACCACCTCCAGTTCCACGCCGATTTCCTCCGCCGCCTTTCGGGCTCGCGCCAACTGGCTGCTCGGCTCCGACACCCCGGCGCTGATGCAGGCCAGCACGTTCTCCGCGCCGAGCGTATCCACCGCCGCCTTCACCAAAAAAGTGCTGTCCACGCCCCCGCTATACGCAACCACCACTCTGCCCAGTTTCCTGAGCACTTCTTGAAGCGAATCATATTTTTCGTCTATAGTCATAGCACTTACTACGCCCGCGACTGCACAATTGCTCGCTCCAAAACCTCTCGCAGCCCGAGTTTATCCGACCACGCCTGCAAATACTCAAAATCCAGCGATTTGCCCTGCACGGCTAACACGCCCAAAACATCGTCCCATTGACGATCTGAGACGCAGCCGCTCTGACTATACCACCTGAGTTTCAGCAGAATGACATCCTCGGGCGACACCACGCAGAAGGGCTTGTGCGCCGAATCACCCAGACTAACCCTCCTGCTGCGCGTCAACAACTGCCTGTCAAATTCGCTCTGGCCCTGAATGAACAGATCGACCTTGAAGCCGCTTTCCAGATCAATAGCGTTGAAGCTGCCGCGAGAATTCAGAGCCTCCTCCATGGCCTCCCTGCTCACGTAGAAGTTGTCTTTGAGCCTCTCATACAGTCCGTCCGCGAAACCGCGGAAATCCTCGACCGTTATGTCCGCATCCCGCGTAAAGCGAACCGTGCCATAAAGCGAGCTTGCGACCGAGCCGCCGATGGCATAGCCGATATTCAGCTCATCGAGAGCGGCCGCCACCTCCTCAATCACTTTCGTTTGTTCCCTGTCCCCCATCGCCTTTGTCTCCGTAGATGCGACTATAAAGCTGCTCGCCCAGATGCTCCTTCAACCAGATTTGGCGAACTTGGCCGCTGGTGGCGTTTGGATAGCGCATCCTTATACCGGCCATTGCAAGGGCCCGCCCGAACTCGTACGCCCCCCGGATAAGCTCAAACTTCCTCGCCGGGCTCATCCGCCGATAGATCTCGACCTGAACCTGCCGTGCCTCTGCCGATGTGTCCCTGCTGTTCATAGAGCGCATTCTACCTATGGCAGCGCAGATTTCAACACTCGAATGGAAACGGGGCAAACAAAGAATACTCACGCTACACCCGGACCGAAAGCCGATGGAGGGATTCGAACCCTCAACCCCGGCTTTACGAAAGCCGTGCTCTACCGTTGAGCTACATCGGCGTACTAGCTGGATATAATACATATCGTTGCACCCCGTGTAAAGAAGTTTCATGCCGGCCCGGGACAACGCCTGCCGCCGCATAACCCCGTCTCTCCGCCCGCCCAAAAGATTTCCCACAAAATCGCAAAAATACCCTCAACAATCCCTCCTCCTGCTCCGCCGTATGCAACGAAGGTCGGAATTCCGTACAACAGGCAACACCGGCCGTAAGCCGGAAAATCGTTAGAAGCTCTATTCCTATGAGTCCTTGTAGAGAACGTGCTTGTGAAGCCGTGAGGAAAATTTCTAAACAAAATCGAAATTTGCTTCCCGTGTTTTCCCCCGTTTCCTGCAAGTACGTGCAGAAGGGTGGTTTTGGTACGGCAAATCCCTCGTAGCTAAGAACAATAGGGCCGGACCGCTTTGCAGGCGCGCCGGAATTGAAATGCTCTGCGTTTTTAATGCATTAACAGGGTTTTGGTGACTTCTACAAGAGAACATAGCTAATTGATTGTCCAGCACGTATGAAAATCTTGGAGCTTCAAATGCTCTCAAGCCGCCTGTGTGAGACTCTCGTACGCACTCAATGCGTGTTGGGGAAACAAGAATTATCATTACATTTTTGGGGAAGGACTACGTTATGTGCAGGAGAATTCTGACAATTATAGCCGTGGCGACGCTCGCAATCGCCGTCGGCCGAGTTCAGGCGGAAACGATTACCGTGCCCAACGGCGATTTTGAATTGATTTACAAACCGGGCTCGACCACCATCACGGGGCAGTTATCACCCGCCGGTGGCAGTTGGACGCAGGGCGTAGGACCAAATTGCCCCATAGATAGCGGAGAGTATGCCTTTTCCGACGAAACCACCGGCACCGAGGCCGATATTCCCGGGTGGCTTGGGTACGACAGGGACGGGTGGATCGCTTGGGGCGGCACGTACGGACGCGACCAGACCACCGGAAACCTTCAGGGTTCCGTGGCAAACCAGACCAATCATACTCCGGGTGGCTTGAATTGCTACTTGGCCAACGGCGGCGGTTGGGGCAATCCGGCCGGTGGGCTGATCGTCTCGGAGACCTCTCTCGGCAACATCCTGAGCGACTGCACCTATACGCTTTCGATGTACCGCAATGGCGACGCGACTCCTGTGGTGCTTAATCTGTTGGCTAACGGAGCAGTGCTGACGCCCACTTCCTCGGTGGATCCGAACAGCGCCGGCTGGCAGGAATACTCCCGGACGTATGAAGCTGAAGACCTTACCAGCTACGTTGGCCAGGCTATGACGATTGTGTTGGGCGTCGGCCGCGACGCCAGCGGCGCCCAAAGCCAGTTCGACGACGTATCGCTTAGCTACTACGTTCTCGGTCCGCCGGGCCAGGCCACTGACCCTACTCCGGATGATGGTGCGATAGGAATCTGGACCGGTGCAGACGTGATTCTGAGCTGGACCGCCGGATTCGACTCGGATTCCTCTGACGTCTATTTCGGTACGGACCCGACTCCCGATAGCGGCGAATTCCAGGGCAATCAAGTCGAGACTTCTTTCAACGCGGGCACCCTGAATGCCGAGACGACCTACTACTGGCGTATCGACTCAGTCAATACCCTGGGAACAACCACCGGTGAGGTCTGGAGCTTTACTATGAATGAGACGCCAGGCCCGGGCAGGAATACTTTTTTGGTGCCGATTACTTCTACTGGTGCCGGTTGGCAAGAGCTTGCATACCTCGCGGCTGTGCCGGCGTCTGCTGTGGCCAATACGGATGAACCGTCGGTCATCGCACTGGATGAGTCCGGCGCAATGCCTGATGAGGTCTATTGGTATCTGAGCCGGTACAATCCCAATGCCTACACTATCGACCCTTGCAGTTCACTCGACGAGGTAGCTTGTTACCTCGCGGGGACCTTCTGGACGACAACAACAACTACCGTTGTGCTGTGCGACGAGAACGATTTTGCCGGCGCTCTGGCAGCCTCGGCGCTCGCCGGGCGACTGGAAGTTCCATTATTGTTCTTTGACGGATCAACCGGACTATCCGCCGCGGCTCTTAACATCATCGACAACGACCTGCAATGTGCCACGGCCCTCACGGTCAGCGGCAACAGCACCGTAACCAGTCAGTTGTCGGGAATTAGCGTTTCCCAGACTTCTCTGGCCGACGCTGACGACATACTCGGCTGGATGATCAATAACGATCTTCCCGTCGATTACTTTGCGGTCTGCAATCCAAATGACCGTACTGCCGGTAAGGTGCCTAAAACCTCGATCACTGCCGCGCTGATGGCCGCAGCCAGAGGAGGCGCTGTTATACCATTGGCTTATGATACCGTCTGGAAAGAGATTTTCACCCACACTGACACTACAACCAGTCAGCCTTCAGGTGCTCCCGGAAGTGTAACAGGAACATGGCTGCTTGGCACCCTTACGCTTGATACCTATAGCTACGATTATGTGCTGGCGTGTGCAATTCAAGACCCATGGTACGATAAAGCTAACATCGACTTCAACAATGACGGTGATTACGGAGATCCCGGTGAAGGCCCTTTCACATCGGCTGACACGGTGACGATCGGTGGAAAAGACTATTCGATTACCGTAGGGCCATATACCCCCGGTGACGTAAAGTTCACGTATCCGATCATCAGTAAGATAAAGACAGACCTGTCCAGCTACTACACAACCCTGGGCGAGGACTATCCTGCGTATATTTGCATTACGGGTTATTTCGACACCATTCCTCCGGCAATCCAGGACAATGCCGGTACGTATGTAGATGTTGAAGACATACCAAACGATCATGTTATCGGCGAAATTGACGCTGACGATTTCCAGGATGTTGCCGTTGGACGTATAGTGGGCAATTCTTTGCTCGCTACAACATTACTGGGCGCCCGTTCGGTAACGTATGACGATCTTGTCGGCGATCCCAACGATTGGGCTAATAAGGCAAAGATACTGGTCGGGCATGGTTTCGAGGACTGCAGACATTACACCCATAGAAAGCTGGAAAACGTTGGCTTTAACGTCTCAGAATATCTCTTGAAAGATATTGACCTGGAAGATATCCCCACGGACTGGATGGTTAACATGGGTGCGATCGTTCAGGAGGACCATGCCGGCGCCCAGGGAATAGGCTATCATATTGGTGCCATACTGCCTGAGGAGCTTCAGTACGCAACATCGCCTTATATTGTCGAAGTCGGCGGTTGTGTCAGCGCAGGTATTGATTGCGTTCCGCTTGACCAATGCGGCTCACTGCGAGCACTGCAAAAGGGCGCCATCGCGTGGATGGGAACGATGAGGGGTACTCCCGGAATTAAACAACAGTCCCGGCACGAAATATGGACCAAACTGTGCTCCGGCGACATGACTCTGGGACAGGCATTCAGGGACGCTTTGCACATTCTCAGGCTTTGGGAGCTTGAAGGCGACAGCGGTTATAGTATATATTGCCGTCGTAATATTATGCTATACGGCGATCCGGCACTCAACCCTTATACTCCCTCGGCTCCGAGCGTTGCACCCGCATACCTTGCGGTTAACGGCAGCAATCTGACCGCGACGGGGCCGCAGACATGGTGGTACGATATACAAGGGACAGATCCTGAGAATTACATCTGGCATGGGCCGGGACTGACAGGCCAGCCTGATAAGCACAAACGACTCTTGGGTACAAGATATACAACCAATGGAACCATCACCAATCTAATCCAGGAAGGCGGAATACCTTCTGTGCTGGGTTGGCCCACCGGTACTGCCTACATCGACGAGCACAGAGACGGCAGCGAAACTGCAACATGGAGATGCCGCCTGATAGATTACGATATCCTGGACGGTATTGTTGACTATTACGACAACGACATCAATTATACCGTTACTGTCAGTGGCGGCGGCACAGTAACTCCGACAGTGCTAAATTCCCGGGCGACCAACCTCACCGAAACCTCAGCCAGGCTAAACGGTCTGCTGCGTTACACCGGTACCGAGACCGGCGATACCGACCCGACAGTTACTATCTATTGGGGTGACAACGACGGTGGTACAACCGCAGGCAACTGGGATTACAGCGAAGCCATCGGCGCCAAGCGCGGTTCAGAGACGTTCTCTGCGGATATTTCCAGTCTCAGTAGTGCTACGACATACTACTTCCGATGCTGTGCGACCAACTCAGCCGGTAGTGACTGGGCCGATGCGACCACGCAGTTCGTCACACCTGGCACACCGGCAGTCACCGCACCGACGGTAGTCAACTCCGCCGCAACAAGCATCACCAGCAATTCGGCCAGGCTCAACGGTCAGGTGACCGATACCGGCGGTGAAAACCCCACGGTTACCATCTACTGGGGCGACAATGACGGAGGCACAACACCTGGCAACTGGGATAACAGCGAGAACATGGGCACTCAGTCCGGCACGTTCTACAAGGACATCTCAAGTCTCGATCCCTCTACGACGTACTATTTCCGTTGTTACGCGACCAACTCCGGCGGCAACGACTGGGCCGATTCGACCGCCCAGTTCGATACCCTCGCCGCTGGAAGTGGAACCGGCTTGAAGGGCGATTACTATGACAACATGGACTTTACCGCGTTCACACTGACCCGAACCGATGCCACGGTCAACTTTGACTGGGGCACCGGTTCGCCCGATCCGTCGATTGGCCCAGATACTTTCTCTGTCCGCTGGACCGGCGAGGTTGAGCCGTTGTTCTCCGAGACCTATACATTCAAGACTAATTCTGATGACGGCGTACGGCTGTGGGTCAATAGCCAACTGATTATCGACAACTGGACCGATCACGCCCCCACCGACGACACCGGAGACATCGCTCTTTCGGCCGGAGTCAAGTATGATATTACGCTTGAATACTACGAAAACGGTGGTGGGGCGGTCATCAAGCTTTACTGGTCAAGTACGAGCCAGACCGAAGAGATAATCCCGCAGACCCAGTTGTATCCGGCTGTGGCTGACACCACACCCCCGACGCCCGACCCTGCCGCCTTTGCTGTTGCCCCGTACGCCACCGGCACTACCTCCATCAGTATGACGGCAACCACCGCGACCGACGAATCCGGCGTCGAGTACTACTTCACCTGCACCGCAGGCGACGGCAACGACAGCGGCTGGCAGGACAATACGACCTATGAGGATGTCGGTCTGTCACCGAGTACGCAGTACACCTATACCGTTATGGCTCGTGATAAATCACCAAACCAGAACACCACCGCGCCATCCGCTGAAGAATCCGCAACTACCGACCCGGTCGGGCCCGTCGTGGTCTTCGCTGATAACTTCGAATCCGCCGACGACTGGACAAACCTCTGGACCGCGTATGGACAGTGGGTCCGCACTACCGACTTGAAGCACGACGGAAGCTACAGCGCGGAAATCGACGGCGACGTCACCGACTCGGCACTCGTATCCACAACCATTGATGTCACCGGAAAATCTTCTGCAACAATCACTTTCTGGTGGTACATCGACAATGGACTGGACGCCGGAGAATACATCGCCTTCGATACCGACACCGGCTCCGGCTGGGTCCAGCAGGCGGACCGCAAGGGCAACGTCGATAAGGAAAGAACCTGGGCCGCAGAGAGTATCGTCGTTGATGTCAGCGCCACAAACACCCTGACCATTAGGTTCAGGGGCAAGATGAACGACCACCGCGAAGATGCTTACGTCGATCAGGTGGAGGTCTCCGCTCAGTAGCAGAACAAGCTGCATCAAGCAGCAAAAAAATAGACAGCTCTGTCTTGCGCCAGGGCCTGACACCCTTACCGCTGCCGCGATAAAGGTGCCCGCAAATCCCAATACCCTGGCGCAAGCCCCTGCTGCGCCCCCTTAACCCTCCACCCCCGCCCGCCCACATCCCGGCGAGAGCCCTTCTCTCTTCACGCCCCGCTCTCCAAACAATCGTCTCCCCCCTTGTCATACCGAGGGCCGCTACAAGGCTGGTACCAAATCGCCCCTGTTTGGCGACAGCATTGTTCGGCCCGGCAGCAGTGCCCCTGCTCACCTCACTACCAAGCAATCAACCTTCCTTGGAAGAAATTGGGAAGGTTGATTGCGCCTCCCCGAACAATCCGCCCCCTCATCCCCAAAAGGCCCTCCCGCAAACGCGCCAGCACTCCCGTTTCCTGCACAGCGCCGCCCCACCCCCTGTTTTCCCCTCCTGCACATGTTTGAGCCTGCCGGATCGCACCTGCCGCCTCGCCAATATGAACCTTGACTACTTCTCAAGCACGTACTGAGCCCGGTTGCGGTGAGCTTGTCGAATCCGTCGAAGGGTCGAATCCGTCGAAGTATAGCCTCGATGCCCTCGCGGCCAAACCGACCCCGTTTCCGCGTTTCTGAGCGAATATAGGCGTCTCTTCCTTTCCCCTTCTTCCAACTGCCGATCTCCTGCGGAGTCCAGCCTTCCAAAATACGCTCCCCATTGCCAACGTGCCGGTTACAGAGCTTGCCTTTTCGACCGGCGTCTGATATCATGTAAGAGTAACAAACAGCAATGGAGTGCAATCTGCCGGCGCGGGCAATTTGGCTCCGAGAGGAAAGACGAAGATGGCGTGTCCAAGACGGGCGAGACTGGGGCGGGCTGTATTTTGTAGTTTCCTTGCGCTTGCGGTGTCTGCAGGTTCGTGCGAAGCGGATATTCCCCCTTCGAAATACTGGAAGAATACGATTGCATTTCCCGATGAGCCCTTTCGTGCGATTCCGACGGACTCACACGATCCCGGGTGGGTGAAGTTCACGATTCTCCTGGAGCCCTACGATGCCAACCTCGTCTATTTTCAGGACTGCCGGGAATACAAATTCCACTATGATTTCGCCACCAACCTGCTGACGCCGTTTCTGGGCATGACCCCGGCGAATTTCGATGCGGTGACACTCTACGAGCAGGAGCAGGCCGCTATTCTCGGCGCTGTAATCATGCCGCCGAACATCGGGGTGCCCAAGCCTTTTGAATTCCCGGAATACGGGATTCAGCTTGTTCGACGCGATCCGTATACGAAGGAGCAGGTCGCGGAGTTGTTCGAGTTGGTCAAGTCGAAGATTGTAGCGGCCCCTGGAGTGCAGGCGTTCTACTTCCCGACGTACGAACAGATGCCGATTGCCGAGGCTTACAAGGAGTGGTTCGAATCACAGGGCATCCCCGTCGGTTCGGCCGCGAGGTGGTCGCCCGGCAACTCATGCTACTCAACGGGGTGGGCGCTGGGCGAGCTAAAGTACTTTCAGGGTCATAGCATCGATTACGCATACCGGACAGGCCTGTTGGAGCCCAACGACATCTTGCTAACCGACGGCGTGCCGGCGGAGGTGCCCTCTGTTGCGGGGATAATCACGCTCTCGCCCTCGACTCCGAATTCACACGTTGCGATACTGGCCCGGACTTTCGGAGTCCCGTTTGCATACTTGTCCGTCGCCGACGACGCCGAGCGCGCCGAGCAGCTTGTCGGCCGCCGGGTTGTCCTTCGTGCGTTTGAGAAATGGTATGACTGGGACGTCGCGCTTATCGATGTCGAAGGCGTTCTCGACGAAGAGACTATCGCAGAGGTTCTAACGTTGAAGGCGCCGGCGCAGTTGCAAATACAGCCGATGGCTGACTACGGAGCATACAGCGCGTCAACGGACGGATTGGGGCCGTCGGACATTAAGTACTTCGGGGGCAAGGCGGCGAATTTCGGGATACTCCGGCGGTCGATCGCGGACAATTCGCCCGTCGCCGTGGCGTTCTCATTCAACCTATGGAACGAGTATCTGGACCAGACCATCGCCACCGGCAGAACCCTGCGAGGCGAGATAGATAAGCTCCTTTCGGCTTATACGTATCCGCCCGACAACATGGCAATGCTCTCGAACGATCTCGCTTACATCCGAGGTTTGTTCACGACCACATACATAACGAGCTTTACGCAGGACCAGAAGGATGCGGTGATCGGGATTCTCCAGGATCAGCAGTACGGTTTCGATCCCGAGCGTAAGATTCGGTTCAGGAGTTCGACGAACGTTGAGGACAGCAACGCGTTTACCGGCGCGGGCCTTTACGAAAGCTACAGCGGATGCCTTGCTGACGACCTCGATGGGGACAATTCGGGGCCATGTCTTTGCGATCCGACCGAGGCCAAAGAGCGGGGCGTGTTTCGGGCGATTCGCAAGGTGTTTGCGAGTTTCTACAACGACAACGCCTTTCTCGAAAGGTTGCGCTACAACGTCAACGAGCACGACGTGGGAATGGCACTGCTCGTCCACCACTCTTTCCCCGACGAAATCGAGCTGGCAAACGGTGTCGCGATAGCCGAGAAAAAGAACGAGTCGACTTGGCGAATAAGGCTGGCAACCCAATTGGGCGCGGTTTCCGTGGCGAATCCCGAGGACGGGTCGATACCCGAGGAAGTTGAAGTCAGTTACGGCACGTGGATAAACATGGACCTCGTTCGCAGTTCAAACCTCGTCCAGCTCGGCGGAACCGTATTGGTTTGGCAGGATGAATACGAGCAATTGGCCGCCCTTTTGGTAGCCGCGGCGCAGGAGTTCATGGCCGCCACCGGAAAGAGCAGACCGGTTTTGGATTTTGAATACAAGAAGGTCGCACCGGACGGCAAGTTGGTAGTAAAGCAGATACGCGAAATTCCGCAGAGTGAGGATGTGCGGAGTGTCACGCCGCTGCTTATCAATCAGCCGCTCGAATTCCGCACGCTGCAGGGTGAGTTCGGAACAGTCTTTGCGAACCATCGGTTGAAGTCACGATGGATCTTCGAGACAAAGAATATATGGCTCACAACGGAAAACCTGGCCGAATGCTTCTACTCGAATGCGAGCCTTGAATACAACGACAGCGGGCGAATTCGCTCGGTCACCGGCCAATTGCGCTCCTGGCCCTTCTTCGACTGGGCGGTTGTTGAGCGGGCAACAGGTTATCAGGTCGATACGTCCGCCGCGTGGCTTATGCATCACCTTGCCAACCCAAGGAGCTGCAGATTGAACGTTGAGGAGACCGCCATACTTGTGCGCCCCGCCGAAAATCCCATGCTCACTTTCGACGATCTTGGCCGCCCCAGGCTCGACGTCCAATACGACGCCCCCGTCGAAACGCGCAACAGCACCGGACGGACAACCACCGAGACCGAGTCGATCTGGCTTGTCCAGCCTCCGAAACCGCAGCCTGACGATCTTCCTCAGGAGCGGCAAATCACACTGCCGAAGGCCGGCATCTCCATCGACACGTCGTTTTACTGGCCCCCAACGCCCAAGGGCCAGCATGCCGGCTATACCTCGCCCCTGATTCGCTGGGTCGAGACGGTGATTCAAGGGCTGGCAACCGAGCCGATAGTCCTCAAAGGTTGGCATTCGCAGACGTACCATGCCGGCACCCACAACATCACCGAAGAGTTCCTGTTTGAGCCGGGCCTGGAGCCAGACCTGCCTGCAAACGTTCTGGACCAGTTACGGGCAAAGGACGTTCGCATGATCTATGCTCACATACAGTATGATTTCGGCACCGGTGAGTGCTTCGTCCTGGACGAGGATACTTACGGCTTTGACCAGAACCTGTTCCTCCGCGCCGATATAGACGGCGACAAAGATGTTGACTTCGCCGACCTTGCCTTGCTTGGGCCTCAGTGGGGGCAAAGCTCCTGCGATACTTGCGGCGGCGCGGATCTGACCGGAGATGGACGCGTCTCGCCCTCGGATCTGCGCGAGATCTGCGATAGCTGGCTGGCGACGGTCCCCTGATAGATCAGCCGCCTCCGCAAGCAGAGCCGCGGCCTGAAAGCTCTTGCCCGCGGCTTTTGCCCTGACAATCATACCGTGGAAGTGCCTTCGGCAGACCACTGCAGAGCGTTTCGAAGACACGAAATTGCCAAAGCTATAGACTTTGAAAGCTAATCCGGCGACGTATAGCCGGGCAGCACCGGCAGCTTCGAGGGCCAATCATCAAATCAGTCACAACCATCGCGCCAGCGATCTGCCAAGATGGCAAAGTCGAACAGATCCACAGAACCGTCAGTGCCGTTACAGCCGCAATAGATGTCACCAAAGTCGTCGGGCCTTCCAGCAGTGATCACCTGTTCGAGCCAATAGTCACCCATAATGATTAAATCATAGAAGTCCACAAGACAGTCATTATTGATGTCCGGATTACTGCTTGTGGTTACGGTCACCGTCTCACTCCGGCCGGACTCGTCCCCATTATCGGAGGGGCTGACCGCATAAGTGTATGTCGTGCATGGAATTAGGCCGGTATCCGTACAGGATGAATCTTCGCTCCAGCCCACATAATAACCGTCACGATAGAGCCGGTAGCCTGACATTTCCGGGTCGCCTGGAGTCCAGGCCAGCGAGATCGTGTTGTGGGTCTTGCCCGTGCAGAGTAATCCTGTCGGAACAGCCGATAGATCGGGAACCGGCGAAACCTCGACGGTAGCGCCGATGTTGGTGTTATCGAATGTGAACATTTCTCCTTCAAGTCTGCTCGCCTCGGCTTTTATTCTGTACGTACAGCCGTCAGGGAGCAGGATTACTTCATTTATGTCGCTCGTATCCCACATGAAGGTTAGCGTTACCTTTGCCCCGGCAGCCAAATCATTGACTGCCTCTGGTCCCAGGATGTCAGCGGTGTTAACGTCGTCAACGTACACATAGACGTTGACATCGGTGGTTGCACTGACATTTCCGAGATTCTCGAGTTCAACATTGATGGCGACCTCGCCCCCGGCGCACAGTTTTGCAGCGGACGGCCAAACGTCCGTTACGGCTATGTCATTCGCACAGGCGGATTGGAAGTGGTTTGCAAGGTTTTCTTCTTCCACGACGGTCTGGAGAGCACAGCTTTGCAGGTAGTGTGCTGCAATTACGGCGTGCCCAAATCTGAAGAGGTTGTCGAGATTCTTATATAATTCTCTCAAGGCCGCCACGTTCGGGTCGGATGGGTCAGTAGCGGCCAATATCACATTCTCAATATCGTATCTACTCGGTCTGTTGGGCTCATTGACATCGGCAGGTTCATTGTAATCGAAGACATGAAGGATGCCTGTTTGGTTCGGATCAAGTCCGTTATCATAGATTTCCTGCCGGAACTCATCCAGTTTGGCATCTGTGATCGTGCCTATTTCCGCATATACATCCGGCTCTTCGGTCAGGGCAGCGGTGAGGAACTGGACCTCTCGCAGTCTTCTCACGGCCATAGCGTTGTACTTCTGGGCGGCGGCCAACTGCAGCCCCATGTAGTGTTCATTGGGATCATTGCAGTCAGGTGTGGCATCATTATAATCGGCTGTAATAGTGCAGTCATAGCGCATATAGGATTCAGCGTACGCCTGCTCCAAGCAGGCAAA
>CP070678.1:1393211-1395820 GCA_020352515.1 Phycisphaerales bacterium
GATTTGGGGAAGATGGCATATATTCAAAATCTCAGATTTGATCCGTTCGACGCGGCCCGCCGCGGCGGGTCTCTCCTTCGGCGAGATCAGAACCGGAAGCTCAGGATTCGACCTCAAACGGCCGTGAGGACTCTGGATTTAGGGAAGATGGCATATCTAAGATCTCAGATTTGATCCGTTCGACGCGGCCCAGAAAGCGGGGCCTCGCCTTTGGCGAGCTCAGGACCTTGCTCAGGACGTTGGCCGGGCCGGACAATGCTGTCGCCAAATGGGAGGCGATTTGGCACCGGCTTTGTGGCGGCCCTCGGTATGACAGGGGGGAGACGGTTGTTTGGAGAGCGGTCCTTCGACGCGGCGCTGAAGGGGGCCTCGCCTTTGGCGAGCTCAGGACGTTGCTCAGGACTTTCCTTCGACGCGTCCTGCCAAGGCAGGACTTGCTCAGGATCTTCGCTTCGCTACGAGGGCCGGAGGGAAACGGGAGGGCTGGGGCGGTTGCGAAGGGGCGCGGTTGTTCGGGCCATTGCTTTGGAGGGGCGGAAAATTTGTTTTTTGGGGTGGATTTCGGGCTTTCGGTTGGCGGGCAGGGGGGTATAATGGGGTGATTAGAGGGGGGGTGAGGGCGGTTGGGTTTTGAGAGTTGAAGAGGGGCCGGGCGGGATGGGCGGCATTTTGCGCGGCCGGGAGGTATTTAGATGGGGATGCTGAGGACGGCGGCTTTTATCTTGGCGGCGACGTGCCTGTTGGCGGCCGCGTTGGCTGGACAGGATGCGAAGACAGCAAGGGGATCGGCCGAGCCGAACGCCGCTCAGGAGACTATCGGGGCGGATAGTAACTTGACCGAGCCGAACGTCAGGCGTGAAGGACAAGGAGCGATCGCGGGGGAAGGTACCCCGGAGGCCGGGGGGGACGCGGCCTGGCGGGCGGGCGTTGAGGGTTAGAGCGGGGGTTGGGGAAGGTTAGTGAGGGGCTGGCGCGCAGGTGGACGCGCCTTGCGCTGATAACGATCGATTATATTCGGGCGCAATCATCGTTGGCATTTCTTTCGAGGGAGGCAGCGTTAGAGGCTGTCGTTGGTGGAAAAGTGGGAATAAAGCTTGAATTTTTAAGGCAGAATTGATATTGTATGGGAGAAGCGGGCCAGTGGAGTTGCCTGGCCAAGACAAGCAGGAGATGAGGCTCTAAATCGGAGGAACAGAACATGTGGCGGAGAATTTCATCTATCGTTATGGCTTTGATTGTGATTGCAGTTTCGGGCATCCTTTGCTTTGCTGCATGTCCCCGGGCCGATCTGACCGGTGATTGTCGGGTTGACTTTAACGATTTTGCCGTAATGGCATCCGAATGGCTGACGGAGGGAATTCCAGTCCCACAGGGTATGGTGTGGGTGTACATTGACGATCCCGGCGTACCAGGGCATGAAGGTTTTCATGGCTATATGAGCAAGTACGAGACTACCAATGCCCAGTACTGTGAGTATCTCAATGCCGCCCTTGCTTCGGGCGATATCATTGTTGCCGGCAGTGATGTAAAAGGCGCCAACGGCTCTAATAGCGGAGAGGATTTTGTCGGTCAGGTGTATTATGACCTTGCAGGTCCGGGCGCTACCTACAATGGAGCCACTAACGGCGGAGCGGCACGGATCAATTGGACAGGCAGCTCGTTCACCGTGGACAGTGGTTTCGAGAACCACCCTGTTACATACGTAAGCTGGTACGGTTCGACGGCGTTTTGCGACTATTACGGCTGGCGGCTGCCGAGCGAATGGGAGTGGCAAGCGGTGGCGGATTTTCACGGCAGCTATACTTATGCGTGTGGGACGAGCACAAACAACAGTATTGCGAACTATCGTAATTCAACGCATCCGCATGGTACGACGGAAGTCGGCGCTTTCGGGGCTTACGGTTACGGACTGTGCGATATGGCGGGGAACGTCTATGAGTGGATGGAGAACTGGTACTCCGAGGCCGAAACTACCCGTTGTTTGCGCGGCGGCTCGTGGCCCTACGGCGATAGCAATCTGCGTTGCTCCTACCGCCTCAGCGTCGATCCCGGCGACCGCAGCAGCCTCATCGGTTTTCGTGTAGTTTTCTCCCAGTCATAAAATCTTTTGATACTCTGACCATCTGTCCATCCGGCACTCTGGTGGGGCAAGCCCCACCCTACGAACCTGACCCTCTGTCCATCCGGTATTCTGAAAGGGAAGCGCGAGGGACGCGGCCCTGAAGAGGGGCTTCGCCTTTGGCGAGCTCAGGACCTTGCTCAGGACTTTCCTTCGACGCGTCCCGGTGAATCAGGTCTCGCCTTTGGCGAGCTCAGGACCGTGAGGCTCAGGAGCTTGGCCGGGCCGGACAAGGGCGGAGAGTGGAGCCGTTATTCCCAGATGAGCCTATGGGTTCCTGCGTCTTTTTGCGAGAGCCAAGCCGCCAAGGCCGAGCAGCGAGAGCGTGGGGGGTCGGGGCATGGCAGGCTCAGGGCCGGGAGGGTCTTTGGACATCCTGTGCCAAGATGGGTAATTGTGTGGAATTTTTGGCTTGACATCTGTGGTGTTTGTGGTAGAGTAATATGTGCACATGGAGGAACCGGTGCGGATGTGGAGATTTCCGCCGGCA
>CP070678.1:1395920-1398810 GCA_020352515.1 Phycisphaerales bacterium
ACCGTTCTTCAGTTGCAGATATCCGACCTCGAAGACAGGCAGAATTCGGTTGATTGCTGCAGAGCCGGGCAAATAGACAGAATGCATACCGTAGAAAGGTAGGATGTGCACCGTCGTCAGGGGTTCCAAGGGCAGCACACTGCACTGCCGGCATCGACATCAGCAACCTGGAGAAGAGAATATGAGCACATCTGGTCTTACCCGTCGTGGTTTCCTGAGAGCACTCAGTGTTGGCATGGCCTCGATCGCCGTACCCGGCTGCACGAGCGGTAATCGACGCGCACGCAGGGCCAAGCCCAATTTCGTGATCATTTTTGCAGACGACCAGGGCTATCAGGACGTCGGCTGTTTCGGTTCGCCCAACATAAAGACGCCCAACTTGGACCGTATGGCCGCCGAGGGGATGAAATTCACGGACTTCTATTCAGCCGCAGCCATTTGTTCACCGTCACGAGCGGCGCTGATGACCGGTTGTTATCCACCACGTGTCGGCATAACCGAGGTTCTGTTTAGGCGGCACAACATCGGCCTTAATCCCCAAGAAGTCACGGTCGCCGACATTCTCAAAGGGCAGGGCTACGCCACCGCTTGCGTCGGCAAATGGCATCTGGGGCATCTGCCCGAATTCTTGCCGACCAGCAACGGTTTCGACTCCTATTTCGGCATTCCATATTCCAACGACATGGACGGCATCAAGGGTAAGGACAAGAATCTCGATCGCGCCTGGCGGGAAAAAGACTACAGCCCCTGGGATGTGCCGCTGATGCGCGACAAAGAAGTCATCGAGCAGCCAGCCGTGCAAACGACTCTGACCGAACGTTACACTGAAGAGGCCGTCAGGTTCATTCGCAAGAACAAGGGCAGGCCCTTCTTCCTGTACATGCCGCACACGATGCCGCACGTGCCGCTGTTTGTCTCGGACGAGTTCTACGTCGAGGATGTCTTCAAGGCGTACAAGGCCACAATCGAGCAGATCGATCATTCCGTCGGCCAAGTTTTCGCAGCTCTCAGAGAAGCCGGCGTCGACGGGAACACGCTGGTGATCTTCACGAGCGACAACGGCCCGTGGCTCTCGAAGAAACACCATGGCGGCTCGGCCCTGCCCCTGCGCGACGGCAAGTTCACCACCTACGAGGGCGGCATGCGCGAACCCTGTATAATGCGCTGGCCCGGCAAGATCCCTGCCGGCAAAGTATGCAGCGAGATCTGCGGCACGATCGACGTGCTCCCTACATTTGCCGCATTGGCCGGCGCCAAGGTGCCAAGCGACAGAGTAATCGACGGCAAAGACATTTGGCCTTTGATGGCGGGAAGGTCTTGGGCTAAGTCGCCTCACAAGGCGTATTTCTATTACAGAGGCACAGAGCTTGAAGCTGTCCGCAGCGGGAGATGGAAGATCCGCCGCAACAAGAAGAATGTTGAGCTCTATGATCTTGGTGCCGACGTAGGCGAAAAGAACAACCTGGCGGAGAACCATCCGGACACAGTCCAGCGGCTGACGGCTATAATGCAGGAGTTCGACTCGGAGTTGAAGGCGAACTCCCGGCCGGTGGGTAAGGTTGAGAAACAAGGGTGACAGCGAAAACAAGAAAGAGGACACAATGAAAAAAGTTCGCAATTCACGTCGTGATTTTCTGAAGGCATTTGGATTGGGTGCGGCATCGCTGACGGTGCCAGAGATTGTCTCGGCGGGCGAGCCGGACAGGAACCGACCCAACATTCTGTTCTGCCTGGCCGACGACTGGTCGTGGCCCCACGCGAGTATCGCCGGGGACAAGGTCGTCAAGACGCCGACATTCGATCGAGTCGCGCGCGAGGGTGTGCTTTTCGAAAATGCATTCGTATCCTCACCTTCGTGCACGCCGTCGCGAGGAGCGATGCTGACCGGCCAATGGCATTGGCGCCTGGAAGAGGGCGGCAACCTCTGGAGCACGCTGCCGGCGAAGTTCGACGTCTATCCGGATCTGCTGGAGGAGGCGGGCTATCACGTGGGTCACACCCGCAAGGGCTGGGGCCCAGGCCGGGACGCGCCGGGCGGGCGAAAACGAAATCCCGCCGGGCCACGTTATAAGGATTTCCGTGAATTTCTCGCAGCCCGACCCGATGGCAGGCCCTTCTGTTTCTGGTTTGGCAGCACGGACCCGCATCGAGCGTACAAATGGCAGTCGGGGCTAAAGAGCGGCATGAAGCTCGAGGACGTTGAAGTGCCAGCCTGCTTTCCGGACAGTGACCAGGTCCGCACCGATATCTGCGACTACTATTGGGAGGTCCAGCGCTTCGATACCGAGGTGGGCGAACTGCTCAAGATACTCGAAGCCGACGGTGAGCTAGAGAACACGCTTGTGATAATTTCGGGCGATAACGGTATGCCGTTCCCGCGGTGCAAGAGCAACCTTTACGATATGGGGACAAATGTCCCGCTTGCGGTTCGCTGGCCCGCGGCCGTCAAGGGCGGTAGGGTGGTGGAGGATTTCATAAGCCTCTGCGATCTGGCGCCGACGTTTCTAGAAGCGGCCGCACTTGAGCCGACCGCACAGATGACTGCCAGGAGTTTTCTGGACATACTCACTTCCGGCAAGTCCGGCCGGGTGGATCGCAAACGCAGCTATGTCCTGACGGGCAAGGAGCGCCACGTAGTCGGCCAGGAAACCGGCACGGGCGGCTATCCCATGCGGGCGATACGGACGCATGATTATCTTTACATCCGCAACTTTAAACCCGTGCGATGGCCCGCCGGCGCCCCCAAGGGCTACGCTGAGCCGGTAGAAATAGATGTCACTCGCCCGCGCGGCACGTTTTTTGGATATGCCGACGTCGATGCAGCTCCAACTAAATCTTACATGCTAAAGCATCGTGATGATCCGAAGATCATAAAACTGTTCGAGTTGGG
>CP070678.1:1398910-1431910 GCA_020352515.1 Phycisphaerales bacterium
ATCCGCCAATCCGGGAAATTCGCCCCTAACTCTTTGCCGTGCAACAACTTACGCCCAACATACCCTTCAGCCCCCGCAGGGAGCCAAAGCCAAACGAACCCAAACGAACCCAATCGCAAAAAGCTCCCAAAAATGGGTATAACTCCTTACACCACCACGTCTTACGACAGATCCCGACCCTCCGACCGGCAAAAAAACGAACCCAATTGCCCAAAACCGCCCCTAACCCCTTACCCTGCAACAACTTACATCCCCAAAATCCGCCACTCCCGCAAAAAACGAACCCAAACGAACCCAATTCCAATTTACCCAAACCCCCGCGCGTGCATACCTGTTCCCTTGCCCAGAATACCGCGATACTTGTCCAGTTGCACATTCACACCCCAAATCCCCCGCCGGCCGCCCGGCCAATCATGCCGCTTCTGCCGCCGCAGTCTCTACTCTTCGAGCACATCCTCCATCTTCCTGTGCGTGAATTTCCGCCCGCCTTGCCCGCTGTAATCGCCGGCGATCTGCCCGCGACCCACGAGCTTGTACTTGTAGATGATGAGCCCCTCCAGCCCGACCGGCCCCCTTGCGTGTATCTTGTTCGTGCTGATGCCGACCTCCGCCCCCAGGCCGTACCGGTATCCGTCCGCGAACCGCGTGCTTGCGTTCCAGAAAACCCCCGCCGAATCCACGAGGTTCATGAAGCGCACCGCCGCTTCCCTGTCCGCGGTGACAATCGCATCGGTGTGGCCCGAGCCGTACGTGTTGATGTGCTCTATGGCCTCATCCAGCGAATCAACTATCCTTATCGCGAGGATGTAATCGAGGTACTCTGTGGCCCAGTCCTGCTCGGTTGCCGGCCGTACGTCTATTATGGCCGCGGTTCTTTCGCAGCCCCGAAGCTCCACCTTCTTCTGCTGCAGGGCTGCGCCCAGCTTCGGCAGAAGCTCGCCCGCGATTTTCGAATGCGCCAGCAGGGTCTCGGCGGCATTGCAGACGGCGACATACTGGCACTTGGAATCGACGGCGATGCGGACGGCCATCTCGATATCTGCGGCCGCATCGACATAAACGTGGCATATTCCGTCCGCATGGCCCAGAACAGGGACGTTGGTGTTGTCCATGATGTAGCGGACGAACTCGTTGGAGCCGCGAGGAATGACCAGATCGATATAGTTATCGAGCGCCAGCATGGCGGCGACCTCCTGGCGGGTCTCCAGAAGCTGTATCCAGCCTTCGGGCAACCCGGCCCTGCCGGCGGCACCGGCTATGATCTCGGCCAGAATCCGGTTCGTCGCAGCCGCCTCGGAGCCGCCTTTGAGCAGGACGGCGTTGCCGCTCTTGAGGCACAGTGTCGAAATCTGCACCAGCGCGTCGGGACGCGACTCGAACACGACGCCGATTACGCCAATCGGGCAGCTTACCTTGTACAGCTCCAGACCGTCATCCAGCTCGGTCGCATCGAGAATTCCGCCGACCGGGTCCGGCAGCTTTACGAGGCTCTCGATGCCGGCGCAGACCTCGTCGATCTTGGCCTGGTCGAACTTGAGGCGTTTGAGCAGCGGCCCGGCCAGCCCGCCTTGCTCGGCGGCCGCCAAATCCTGCTTGTTGGCCGCAATTATCTCGGCGCTCCGGTCACACAGCGCCCGCCCAATCTCGGCCAGAGCCCGGTTTTTTGTCTGGGTAGGGACCGCAGCAAGCGGAAGCGACGCCGCCCTGGCCGCAACGGCTGTTTCGATAACGTCCATTTTGTCCGATTTTCCTATTTACTGCCAACTGCCCGGCATTTATAATTATGTTTATCGACGCTCTACAGCCGAATAGTAAGTATCGGACGGCCGACTGTCAACGATAATTGCGGGTGTAGCTTAGTGGTAAAGCCCCAGCCTTCCAAGCTGGTCAGGTGGGTTCGATTCCCATCACCCGCTTTCTGCGTGTTTTATCCCGGCAGGGGGGTCGGCTTGATGCGGCGGGCGCCAAGAGCTTACGGCGGGAGAACCTTCGGCAGGGGGGTGAGGCTTGCATCGGGCATCTCGACCGCCGCGCCGGAGCCGGTGAGGACAGGAGGGAACATGAGAGGGGCGGCCAAGTGCAAAGTCGGCGAGATTGCCGATTGACAGTGTTGGGCTCGAGGTTAGAATTGGGTCAACGTGCGGTACGTGTTCCCGCCGTGGGAAGCCGGATCAAGGAAGGCGGGAACAAATCGGCAATCATGCCAAGCAGTGGCTACCGGGGTCTGGGCTTGTTATCACTGCAATATAGCCGGGTGAAGAGATGAAAGAAAGATTCTGGATTGTGCAGGTGGCGTTGGTGGTGCTCTTTGCTGCGCTGCCGGCGGCTACCTCGCGGGCGGAGATAGTGGCGTACTGGGATTTCGACGATGTGACCGGGTCGGTGGCGAGGGACAAGTACGGCGACAACCACGGCTCGCTCAAGGGCGGGCCGCGGCGGGTGACAGGGCGCGTGGGCGGCGCCCTGAGTTTTGACGGGCGCGACGACTATGTGGATTTCGGAGCCGGGGACGTTTTTGCAATCACCGATCAAATCACGATTGCAATGTGGATACTTCCAGACGAGCGTCAAATCTTCCAGCCGACCCTGCTAAGTAAGGGTGACAGGAGCTGGCGGATAGCGATTTTCCATGACGTGGACATTCTGGAGTTGAGCTGTACGGGCACCACGGGCGAGTTCTACTGTGGCCGGACGGGGGTGAGGGACGGCAGGTGGCACCATATCGCGGGAGTCTATGACGGGGGCAAGCTGAGCGTGTACCTGGACGGCGTTCTTGACGCCTCGAAGATCTGCATCGGCAAGATAGCGGCGACACCCGATCCGGTGTGGGTCGGCGGCAACTCGGCGTACGGCTTGGGTCGACTGTACAGAGGTCTTATCGACGAGGTTATTGTCTTCGACGAGGGGTTGAGCGACGAGCAGGTGGCGCAGCTTTACGAGCACGGAGTGGAATCATTCATCCCCGGCTCGCTTGCCACGCTTATAGAGGACGCGCGAGAAGTGAAGTCGGCGGCGGGCCGCATGAAGCCGGCCGACGCGCTTGCGTTGTCGGAGAAGAAGGTCACCGAGTGGTCGCGATTCAAGCGGGAGAACCCGGATGGCTTTGGCGCCCGTCACGACGTCATGCTATCCGGCCTGTACCTCGCGCTTGCCGAGGCCGGACAGGGCGCCGGCGCGCCGGCGGCCAAAATCGTTGCGGCGTACAAGCAGGCGGCAGTGGTCTCGCTGGGCTCATCCAATTATGTTCCGGCTTTGCTACGGATGTACAAAAGAGTGTCGAGTCGTGATTTTGGCGAGGCGGTGAAGCAAAGCATACGCAACAGCGACGATGTCTTTGGGGGCGTTGGTCGGGCGAGCGCCGATTTGGCCGCGTCAAAGAACCGGGATGCGTTGAAGTTGTTTCTTGATGCTGTCTTTTCGGAGGTTGAGGACGTCACGGGCTGCGCCGAGGCGGTGAGCGCAGGGTTGAGCAAGAGCGGCGGAGGAGACGGCGGCTTCATACAGTATTGTCGAGACAGGCCCCGATTATGGGAGCACTTTCTCAGGCGAAGCGAGGAGCTGGCGGCTGAGAGAATGGGCAGCGATGAATTTGCGGAAGCCGCGGAGATATACCGTGACATGCTGAGCAGGTGCGACGGCAGCCGGAAGATGGGGTACGAGCTTCAAGTGTGCGAATGTCTCTTTCGGAGCGGGCGATATGAGGAGGCTATCGGCGAGATCGACGGCTTTGCAGAAAAGTATAGAGCTACGGAAAGACTGATGATATTGGAGGCGCTGCTGTTCAAGGGCCGTGCTTACCTTCACACGGATAAAAGAGAGCGTGCGTTGGAGTTGTTCCTTAAATTGATGATCGATTACCCGGAGGCCGAGAAGGCTTCGGAAGCCGGTTTCTTCGCGGGATACTGCATCATGCTGGATGGGAATCTGAGCGAAGCTGAAACGGTTTTCGGGATGGTGATCAGGCGTGATCCCGAGAGCGCTGCGGCGAGCAAGTCGCGGCTGTGCCTGAGAAGAATAGCAGCGATGAAGAGTGGGAGGTCGATTTAGAAGATGAAGGCGACGGCGAACAAACGGACGGCGCCGGCCTTGTTATTGTTGATATTATCCTGGCCGGGCGTTCTGAAAGCGGACCTGGTTGCATACTGGGACTTTGACGACGCGAACGGGACAACTGTGACGGACAAATACGGCGGCTGCGACGGAAACTTCGCGGGCGACCCGGAGTGGGTGGAGGGCCATTCGGGCGGGGCCATCGGCCTGGACGGCTCGGGGGACTACGTTGACTGCAGGCACGACGAGGTATTCGACATAAACGACCGGATCACGGTTTCCGCGTGGATAAAGGTCGAAAGGTTCAACAGGGAATGGCAGACGATTATCGCAAAGGGCGACAGTGCGTGGCGGCTGACCAGAGCAGGGGGGGCGGATACAATCGCGTTTCACCTGACGGGCCTCACGCTACACAATGAACAAGTGTACGGCGTAACGGGGCTTATAGGCGTTGAAGACGGGCAGTGGCATCATCTGGCGGGCGTATATGATGGCTCGGTGGTAAGTTTGTACGTGGACGGAGTTCTTGACGCCGAGCAGAGCGCATCCGGGAACATTGGCACAAACGATTTCAGCGTACTGATCGGCGAGAACGCCGAGATGGCGGGGCGCTGGTTCTGCGGCTCGATAGACGACGTTGCCATATTTGACCAGCCGCTGAGCGCCGAGCAGGTGGAGCGGCTTTACAATCGCGGGATAGGCTCCTACGTGTCGCCATCGGTTCTGCGGCTGATTTCGGCGTTTGAGAAAGCACAGGCGCTTGCCGGGCGGCAGAAGCTGCAGGAGGCAATCGCACTGGTGGAGGGCAAGATAGCAGAACACGAGCTTTGGGCCAAAGAGAATGCGGGCGACGTCGAGATTCGTCACGGGTTGCTTTGTTCGCGGTTATACGCGATTCTGGCGGATGCGAAACAGCGGGCCGGCCGGCCGGCGCGTGAGGTTGCGGAGGCGTACAAGAAGTGCGTATCGTCGTCGTTGAGGGGGCCGTGCTGCGTTGCGGCCTTGACGTGGCTGTGCGGCAGGATACCGGCGGCCGATTGTGTCAGTTGTGTCAGGGCGGGTGCGAAGGACAGCGGGAAAGCGGCGGAGTACATGAGCGGGGCGGCCGGCGATTTCGAATCGGGGGGCAATTGGGAGGCCTTCGAGTTGTTTCTGGGCGGTGTGCTGGGAGCGGTTGAGGACGTGAACGCCTGTGCGTCGGCCGTCGCTCAGGGCCTCGAGCAAAGTGAACAATGGACGGCCAAGTTCAGGCAATATTGCCGCGGCAAGCGGGAATTGCGTGCATATTACGTCGATTCAGGCGAGAAGCTGGCCCAGGCTGAGATGGAGCAGAACGAGCCGATGAAGGCGAGCGAGATATACCGGGATATTGCAAAGCTGATTGAGGACGGGGCGGGCAGGATGGCGTACGAGATCAAGGCGCTTGACTGCGTGTTTCGTAGCGGACAAAGCACGAGGGCGATTTCGGAGCTTGACGATTTCATCGGCAGGCATAAAGGCGCATGCGGGGGGGAGATCACGAAGGCATATCTGCTCAAGGGCCGGGCTTATCTTCAAACAGGCCAGACGGACAAGGCAAACGACGTTTTTTCGTCGCTGATGGCCGAATGCCCCGATACCGGCAAGACCGCGGCACCGCACTTTTACATCGGCTACTGCAACATGCTTCGGGGAAGGGCTGCCGGAGCCCGAGCGTCTTTCGAGCGGGTCGTCGGAGAGCATCCGGAAAGCGATTACGCAGTCAAGGCGAAGCTCTGCCTTGGTAGAATGGAGAAGATGGGCAAGAAATAGGTTCTGTGTCCGAACTGGCTGAGCTGAACGCGGCAATTTGGACAAGGCTGGCCGGGGGTGTCCGGCGTTGCCCAGGCGCGCAGCATTGCGGACGTCGAAGCCTTGCGCATGGCCCACCGTTACCGTCAGATAGAACTCTTGAAGGGCCTGCCCGTGCCAAGGCTAAGGTTTAGAAGGGTCAGTATTAGCATACCAATGCTCGTCTCCGAAGTTGTTCCGGGAAAACCCTGTACTTACACGGCCAAAGAAGAGCTTGCCGAGAAAGCGGCCGAGGCGGCCACGAACGCCATCGAGATCGTCGTTAGAGAAGCAACGGAGGATGCCGAAAGCAAACCGTCCGACCAGACTAAGCGCCTCAAAGGGATCGCAGTGCGCGTGCAAGAGACTTTTAAGAAGGATCGTTTTGTCAAGTCACTCGCGAAACGTCTCGAATACAGGTATCTGACACTGAACATTGTCCCTGGCGCTACACCTGCCCCGGATACTATTATTCGCGATGCAGCCGGCGAAGTTGCGCGAGAGTTGCTCAGAGATGCACTCAGATATATAGTGCGCAAAGAGATTCCCGCAGTGGCCAAGGATAGTAGTAAGAGCAGAAAAAGGAAGCAAGCCGAAGTTCCTGAGCAAGAGAAATACAAGGCTGTTAGTGAGAGCGAAATCGAGAAGCAAACTGACACCTTTCTCGATTATCCGATCGTACAGTGGGCGATAGAAAAAGTCGGACATGAAGCTGAGGCCGCCGCAATTAAGGAACCAACGGTGTCGCCCGATTTTTATGTCTCGGTGAATACCGAAACGATAAAGAATGCCGGAGGCGGGCCGAACACGGTGACGCGCTTCAATATGGTTTTGCTGGAAGAAGGCCTCGAGTGGGTAAGCGAAACGCGAGATGGGGTCGAAACCGACAAGTTGATGCAGGAGTAGCCGGATGATCCTGTGTGTCCAGATCGATAAGCTTAGCTCGTGCCTGAGTGCGCTGGCACCGCTCATGGACTGTTACCTGAACGGCAAGCCGAGTTTTCCAGACGATACGTTGAAGTGGCTTGAGGATGCCGAAAAAACCATGAGCATGCTGCGCTTGGCGGACGGCGCCGAAATGTCTGCGCTTCGCGGCCGGATTCTCAGGGCGGCGGACGCGCTGCCGAGCGATGACGGTCGACCAAAGCGAGCTGCTGTGCAGCGGGCTCGCAACGCCGCCGCGGCCGAGGCGCTGGAGCGCGCCGAAGCGATCATCCGCCGCCGCGTGTTCGACGCTGAGGAACGGCTGAGACGTTTTGAAGATAAACTGTGCGAAGGAATCACGGCTTTCTTGCTCGAGAACTCGCTGCCGGAGAAAACACCACCGCACCAGGTTTGGCTGAATCAGATTTGGACCCGGTTCAAGCAGTTTCAGGCCACGCGTCCGCTCGCGATCTACGTAGCCGCATCGCTGGCGAAAGTTGACCGCAGTTACATCCTTGACCGCGTTCTAGCTCGCGTAGCCGAAAACGAACTCGAACCTCGGTCCGTCGAGACCGTGAGCAATAGCGAAACAACACCAAATCAGTGACGGCGGGAAGGGTCGGTGGTGTTCTGTAGGTCGTTTTGCAGGGAGCAGCGATTCGTGATCGACATTTCATAACTCCATCGGAAGTCGAGGGCAAATCGGGTTCAGATTATCTCGATACCGGCAGGTGACCTCGCCGAGGGACTGCTTGGGGGCGCATTGTAAGCTCCTGGAGGTGGTCCGGTAACACGTAACGAGGCCTCGGTATTCCCGCTGTTATGTGATTCCGGGCTGCGGGAGAGGAATTTGGCGGGGGCTCGATTTCAGGTTTTGGTGAAGCGTCGTGTGAATTGTGCGTCCTCGCCGGGCTGGTCGGAGTATTTGTCGTAGATTCCGATGATGACGGCGTCGTTCGGCTTTATGGATTCGAAGGTCTGGCGGAAGGCGTTTTCGACCCACTGCTTTCGCTCTGAGAGCCGGCCGGCCGCGAGAATCTTGAACGCCAGGCAGGGGCGGCGTGTCTGCTGCATGGCCTTGAACATTCGGGGCGGGTCTTCGGCCAGATAGACCTCTCCCACGGGCAGCGGGACGCGGCCGAGCAGCCTTTTGAGCTCGTCGGCGGAGCGGTGCCGCTCGTACACGCAGGTCATGTAGTAGTCGATGTCCCAGCCTTTTGATTCGACCGCATCGACGACGTCGGGCATGTGTGTCGAGAGGCCGACCATCAGGCCGGCATCGCGGACTCGCTTGAGGAAGTCGTGCGCCTCGTCGAGCCGGCCGGACTTGAAGAGCCCGTCGGTGACTTCACCGTGATGGGCGATGCCGATTGCGCCGGCCTCGGTCAGCGGGGCGATATCAGCGGGGTCGGAGTTGATGGAGATGTAGTGCATCTTGACGCCGCTTTCTACGAGCCGGCGGTAGAGCTTGTAGCGGTCGGACCCGGCCTGCCAGCAGTTTATGCCGACCCGAAAGCAGTGGGTGAGGGTCTTGAGAACCTGCTCCTGCGTGTAATATTCCTTCATCTGCCGGTTGACGAACCGCGACAGGTGCGAGCCGCCGTTGAATGGGTTGGCGCCGCAGATAAGGCGCGAGAGCGAGTATCTGCCGAACTTGATTTGCGGCAGGGCGGTCGCGGCTGCGCGCGCGGCTGGCCCTGCAACGCCGCGGGCGGCTATTGTGGCCAGCGGCAGCGCGCCGAGGGCTTTGAGCAATTCCCGGCGGGAGGGGCCGGCAGAACTCTGGTGGTTGTTTTGCAGGGAGCGGCGATTCGGGTTCGACATATTAAGCCTCCGTTGAGAATCGAGTGCAAATCGGGTTCAAATCGTCTGAAGGCCCGCGGGCGGACCCCGGCCGGCCACAGCCTTCAGGGGAATTGTAAGCTCCCCGAGGAAGTTTAGCAATGGCCTTCTCAGACTCAAGAGCAGCACTGCGCGCATAGCAACGGCGCTCTATCCGAGCGGACACCATCGACATTTGGGTACGCGCGAAACAGCAGCTTGAAGACGTTTACCAGCCCGCCGGTGCAGCGCCGGCAGCCCGCAACAAAGCCTCAGTATTCGCGGTCTTTGACGATGCCCGGCTGCGGAACGGGATACCTGCCCTCGGCGTCCGCCTGCAGGGGCGCCGGCGAATCCGCCGTGATCTTGTCCAGCCCCGGGGCCATCTCGTGCTCACAGTTTAGTATCTGCTCGTACGTGATCTCCTGCCCCGTGTGTGCGGCCATGCGCCCCAGGCTTGTCACGAGGCTGGCGCGGACGCCGCGTTCGACCTCGTTATACGGCCTGTCGTTGCGGATGGCGTACACCAGGTCGTTCCATTCGTTCTGATACGGATTGCGCTCGTCCGGGCTGACTCTGGATTCCCAAATCATCTGCGCCTTGTCCGTATTCTGGCCCCTGTACGTGCTTGAGGGCATCCCGCAGTCGCCGCTCTTCGAGACGATGGCAATGCCCTTGCTGCCGTGGGCATAGCTTGAGTAAATGTCTTTGCAGCCCATGATGCAGCGCCCGTCCAGGATGAACTTGCTGCCGTCGGCGTACGTGTACTCCACCGAGTACGTATCGAAATTCTGGTCCACGTAGGTCACACCTTTGGGGCTCTGCCGGTAATGGCGGCCGCCCAGCGCATGGGCCTTGACCGGCCAGGCGTCCTTCATCCAGCACTGATGATCGACGATGTGGATGTAGAAGTCGCTGTAGTTGCCGCCGCTGGCCCAGATGAAGCTGTGGAAGCGCTGGATCTGGTAGAGCAGGTCGCTGATGCCGGGCGGCTTTGGCAGCGAGGAGAAGAACCCGATGGGTCCGTGCATCCGGTAGCCGCGCTGCATAATGATATCGCCGATTTCGCCGTCGCGGAGGCGTTTATATAGCTGCTCGAGCGCCCGGCTGTGGCGCGACATCAGGCCCACCCCCACCTTGAGATTCTTCGCGGTTGCCTGCTCGCCGAGCTTGAACATGCGCCGGCTGGTCGGTCCATCCACGGTGACGGGCTTTTCCATAAAGACATTCAGGCCCTTCTTGATTGCGTAGGTGAAATGCACCCAGCGGAATCCCGGAGGCGTTGCAAAGATCGCGACATCGCCCGGGCTCAGACAGTCCATCGCATGTTTGTAGGCGTCGAAGCCAACGAACCGGCGATCCTCCGGCACGTCGACCTTCTCGGCGTGTATTTTCTTCAAATTTTCGTAGCTGCTTTTGAGGCGGTGTTCAAAAACGTCAGCCATGGCGACGAGCTTCATCGGGCCGTACTTGACCGAAAGCGCGTCCGAGGCGGCGCCGGAGCCCCGGCCGCCGCAGCCAACCAGGGCTACCTTGATGGTGTTGTCCTGGCCCGCGTAAACCCGCGGCGCAACGCCCGCTGCCAGAGCCGAGGTTGCCGCGATCTTACCGGCCTGCTTCAAAAACTCGCGACGCGACGTGCTTTTTCCAGTGATTTCACTCATTTGCCTTCTTCTCCTTCTGATTGATTCTTATTACTAAATCCGGGTTTCTTCCGGGAGTTGCCGTTTGCTCCCGCGCCGGGTGTTGTCGGAATTCCATTGGCCACCATTATAGTCGCCGTCCGGCCCATAGCAAGGTCGTTCAGGGGTCATTTTGCGGCAACTTCGGGCTGTCTTAATGAGGTCCTGGAGAGACGACCAGACAATTTCTCACGGAATTTGAAAAAAACGAGAATTCGTTATCAACATTTTGTTGAGGGCCTCCGCTTCTCCGATGAAGTGATATTGAGGACAGGGGGTGTTAGCACTCTTCCTGGCCGACGAATTTGGAAGTATTACTGACTATCGGCAGGTATTCGCAAATTGAAAGGCCGCGCCCTGACACTGTGCCGGGGCACCCCAGGGGGATATCGCGACCTGGAGACCACAATAGACGGCTTTTACGCAGCCTTGGGCAAACTTGGCATCCGTAGGAGGCTCGAATATGAGTAGGTTGCACTTTCTATTCCCGGTTATCTCAGTTCTGTCGCTTTTCTGGCTGGCCGAGGGGGCGGCGGGCGATTTTTCAGCCGAGCTTGACCGAGCAGAGGACTATTTGGAGGATGAGCAGTTCGCCCGGGCCGAGCAGATTTACGGGCAGGTTCTGGCCGGGTCAACTGCGGACAGTAACGATGCGCTGAAATCACAGCGGCAGCTTGCCTATCTTTACATTGTCGCGGGAGAACAGGCGAAGGCGGGGGCGGCATTTGCCGAATTGACGGCGCGCTTCGCCGATCACCCCGGCATAGCACAGGCCGTTTGGCAGGTTGGCGGGGCATACTTCCGGACCGGCCAATATGCCAAGGCCCGTGAAATCCATCAATACAATGTAGAAAGCAACGCCGGCCGGTTTGCATTGTGGTCACAGGTGGAGATTGTCAAAACCGGCCTTCGCGCAGGCGAACACGCCGCCGCTGATGCAGCCTTTGACAAGCTCATGCTCGTTTTCTCTCAAGAGCCGACTTTGCCGAAAGAAATCTATCAGGTGGCGGACGCGTACAAAGCGGCCAAAAGGTATGACAAGGCCGACGAGCTTTATCAATATGGTCTCGACAACCAGTCGGCAGCCCACGACGCGTTTTGGGTTCAGGCGAGCCTGGCCGTCTCGAATCTCGAGCTTGGCGATGAGACCGCGGCTCAGGATGCTATTGGCGGATTGCTTGCCGGTTTTTCCGACGACGCGCGCATAGCACAAACAGTCTATGAGCTGGCAAACCGCTATAACTCGTTCGCGCAACCCGACAAGGCCCTCCAGCTTCACCAATACAACTCAGAGCATTTTGCTGAGGATATGTATGCGATGTGGTCGCAGGTTGAGCTCTTCAAATCCAAGATTCGGGATGGCGACGACGGGGCCGCGGACGCTGCCGTTGAAAGACTCCTGACCGTATTCTCGCAGCAGCCGACTCTGCCGAAGGAGATATATCAGATAGTCGATTCGTACAGAGAGGCCCGGAGAGATCGCAAGGCGGACGAGCTTTGCGCCTATGTCGCCGAGCACTGGCCCGAGAGCGAACAGGCGGTGCTGGCGCAGAAGGATATGGTGATCTTGCATAATGAGCTTGGGAATCAGGCCGCCGCCGAGGCTGCCCTCGAGAAGCTGCTCGGCGAGTTCTCCGAGCGTCAGGCTCTGCCGCAGGCCCTCCATGAGCTGGGGCGCTACTTTGCCGGTGCGGGCAGGCCGGAAAAGGGAGTCGAGCTTCACAAATACAATGTGGACCATTTTTCCGCGGACAGGTACGGAATGTGGTCGCAGGTGGAGACTATCTACACTCACATCCGCGACGGCAACGAGGCAAACGCGACAGCGGCCTTTGAGAAGCTTCTTACCCTATTTGCGGATGAGCCGACCCTGCCGAAGGAGATTTACCAGGTGGGGGATGAGTACGGCAAGGCAGGCAGAAGCGACAAGGCCGTCGAGCTCTACCAGTACGTTATCAACAACTGGCCCGATACCGAGCATGAAATGTGGGCAAAGACGCGCCTCGAAAGGCAGGGAATCCGTCTGCAGGACGAGACCGCTCCCGTCGCCGAGGTCGGCGAGCTTGTTGCCGACTTCAACGACCAGAGCAGCTTGCCGCAGGCCCTGTTCACGGTGGGTGAGGAGTACTATGAGAAGGCCCTCAGGCACGACCGTGAAGGCCTTGTGGACGAGTCGAGACAGGATTTTCACAAGGCAATAGGTATATGGGAGCGAATAATAACCGACCTGCCCGAAATCTCCCCGACCACAGCGGAGGCTTACTATTTCTCCGCTCGTTGCTATGAGCTGATCGGCGAATACGAGAAGGCGATAGAATACTACAGGCAGGTCACCGCAAACCTGCCCGAACCGCATCTGACCGCGCCGGCATACTACTTCTGGGCGGGCTGTCATTCTTATCTGGCTCAATACGAGCAGGCAAAAGCAGTCTGTCAGCAGCTAATGCAGAAGTATCCCGACAACGAGTTGTCGGCAAGGGCCCGCACAATCATCAGCAGGCTGGATTTGTCGACCCTGTCACGAGAGGAGAGGGACAAGGCTATTTCGTTGTGTGCCGCCCAGCATGATAGCTGGCTCGGCATAAGGAGTATGTCGGCTCGATATACTGCCACAATGAGTCTTTTCAAGGACGGTGAATGCGTAAAGGAATACCCCGGCTCCGGCAGCTTCGAGCTCCTGGTCACGCCGTCGAACGGCCCGATTCACCGGCAGAATCCCGCGACCGTGCAGTTTCTCCTGTTCAACGAAACAAACGGGTATCATTACCTGGCGGACAGCATTCTCGATCCCAGGGCGTTCTTCGTCTGTTGGCCCGCAGAGCCGAATGCCTCCGCGACGGAGGTCAGGCGGGCGAAAAACCAGTTCATCGACGTGGCAAAGCTGCTCTTGAGGCCTCTGGCCGCGATGGCGGCGACCTACAGAAACCACGTGTGGGACAACACCTACCTGACCTCAAGAAACGGCTTCTTTGCCTATCGCGGGACGCCTATCCGCCTCAGCGAGCAGGCCGAAACGGATAGCATCTTCAACGGAGAGCCGCAATACCTGTTCGTGTTTAATTCCAGACCCGCCGAGGCCCAGTACTGGTTCAGTACCTCAACCGGCGAACTGAGGCAGATCCATCTGTTCAAGCCCGGGCATCCCGTGAGGATACTGCGTTACGAGGACTACGTCGGGGCTGAAAACGGCAACGTCAGATTCCCGAGAATATTTAGCTGCACCCTCAAGGAAAGAAACGGCCATAAGCCGAATGGCTGGGCATACGTGGTGGAGCTGCGCGATGTGAGATTGAATATAGAAATCCCGCCGGAGAGATTCGTCCCGCCGGGCGGCTCGCCTCCTTAAGAAGCCCTGAACTCGATCGGTATCCCAGGAGCTTAAGCACCGGTCGGGTATAGCAGACAAGAGAGTTATCATGAAATTCGCTTTTACAAGATAGAGGATTGAGAAATGACCGAACCACGAGAACAAGGCTCTTCAGATGCTCTGTCTAAAGACGACCTCTCGAAAGACTTGGCTGAGATCAAGAGAAACCTTATCTCCCGCCGGAAGTTCCTGAAAAGCGGCGCCGGGGGCGCGGCGCTAACCTTCCTCGGACTTGGCTTCTCCGAAACATCTGAGCAGGAGGCTTTAGGGTGTCCATGCACCCCATGCGACTCGTGCGACGGCTGCGACTCGTGTGACGCATGCAATACCTGTAATACCGGCTGCGAGGTGAGCTGTGAAACGGGCTGTGAAGTCAGTTGTGAGACCGGTTGCGAGGTAAGCTGTGAGACCGGCTGCGAGGTAACCTGCGAGGTCGGTTGCGAGGTTAGCTGCGAAACGGGCTGTGAGGTCACCTGCGAGGTCGGCTGCGAGGTGAGCTGCGAGACCGGCTGCGAGGTGAGCTGTGAGACAGGCTGCGAGGTGACCTGCGAAGACTGCGATACATGCGAAACCACTTGTGAAGACTGTAACATATGTGACCCGTGCGAGACGTGCGAGGGCTGCGAAGTATGCGAGTACTGCGAGTACTGTGAGTCCTGCGAGGTCTGCGAGCACTGCGAGGGCAGTTGCGATCCGTGCGACGCCGGCTGTGACAGTTGCGAGGTGTGCGAATACTGTGAAGTATGCGAATCATGTGAGACATGTGAGATGTGCGAGGGCTGCGAGGCACACTGTGAGCATTCGTGCGAATCGTGCGAGACATGCGAGACCGGCTGCGAGGTAAGCTGTGAGACGTCCTGCGAGGCCTGTGAGACTTGTGAGACGGGCTGCGAGGTCACCTGCGAATCGTCATGCGAGCGGTGCGAGCGCTGCGAGTCGGGCTGCGAGGTCAGTTGCGAAACGTCGTGCGAGTCGTGTGAGCACTGCGAGTCGGGTTGTGAGGCCAGTTGCGAGACATCGTGCGAACCTTGTGAGACCTGCGAGACGGCGTGTGAGAATTACTGTGAGACCAGTTGTGAGAGCAACTGCGAGACCGGCTGTGAGGTAAGCTGTGAGACCGGCTGTGAAGTTAGCTGCGAGACCGGTTGTGAAGTGACCTGTGAAGCGGCGTGTGAGAGTTCCTGTGAAGTCTGTGAGGTCTGTGAAACCGGCTGTGAAGTCAGTTGCGAGACGGCCTGCGAGGCATGTGAGACTTGTGAGACGGGCTGCGAGGTCAGTTGCGAATCGTCCTGTGAGTCGTGTGAGCGCTGCGAGACGGGCTGCGAGGTAACCTGCGAGTCGGCCTGCGAGGCATGTGAGCATTGCGAGTCGGGTTGCGAGGTGAGCTGCGAGTCATCCTGCGAGGCTTGTGAACGTTGCGAGACAAGCTGTGAGACGGGTTGTGAGGCAAGCTGCGAAACGTGTGAGACCGGTTGCGAGGTGAGTTGCGAGACATCCTGCGAAGCCTGCGAAACATGCGAAACGACGTGCGAGACCGGATGCGAGGTTTACTGTGAGACAAGCTGTGAGACCAACTGCGAGACCGGCTGCGAAGTAAGCTGCGAGACCGGCTGCGAAGTAAGCTGCGAGACCGCCTGCGAGGTAAGCTGTGAGACCGGCTGCGAAGTGAGCTGCGAGACCGGCTGCGAAGTGAGCTGCGAGACCGGCTGCGAGGTAAGCTGCGAGACCGGCTGCGAAGTAAGCTGCGAGACCGGCTGTGAGGTCACTTGTGAGACCTGTGATACCTGTAATGTGGATTGTGGGACGTGCGAAGTAAGCTGCGACAACATAGAGGCCGACCTGCAGGACCCGCTAACGCCCAATACCGCCAGTGGGATCGAGTACGTTAAATTGGAGGTTTACAACAGTGGCAGCGGCCAGTGGGATGAGCTGTCCGATGTGGGGTCGTACATCACATGGGACGACCCCGACCACATTAGTGGGCATCTGAGCTATCCATTGTCAACGGATGAATCCGTGAGAATCTACTTGAGAGACAAGGCCGGCAATGACGCGTGGTATTATTGGTAATCAAACTGTTGCGTTGGAGCCCAGCTTCGTCCGGAAGGGGCGGCAAGATGCCATGAAAGGTCTTGGTAACGGCCGTGATTTGCCTACCGTCGGCATCCGGTGTCGCAGTCACGGAAGCTGCGGGACGAAAGTCTTTGTGCGGGCGTTTTAGATTGTGAATTCGTAGGAGATGACGTTATGTTCTCGAAGAACCTTACAATATCGACCGCGGCCGCGATAGTATCGCTGCTTTGCTGGGTGAACATCTGCATGTCCGCTTCACCTGCTCCGCCGGAGGCCCCGAGCAGGGCCGATATCCTTGCGGCTGTGCAGAAGGTCACAGACGACCCGAACGACCGCAAAGAGCTTGACGGCATCATCTTCTCGTTTCAGCGCCGCAGGGCCGAGCTTGCCGGCCCGGAGTTGTTCGCCGATTTCGTGTCCTATCTGAAACACAAAGATCCCCAGGTACAGTTCCTGGGGGCTATGGGGCTGGGCGAGCTGAAGAAGCCCGAAAGCGTCAAGCCTCTGTCCGATTTCATAAAGAACAAGGATTTCCGTGCCATTGACCGAGAGTTGAGGAGCCCGCGAACCGGCACGCAGGCTGTGGCGCGCTTCTGGGATGTTCAGGCCGGTGTGGTGGCAATAAACACGCTCGCAGGGATCGGCGACCGATCCGTAACACCGATGTTGGAGTCTCTTCAGGGAATTCGATGCCTCCAGGCCGAGTGGGGCGGCTCTACCGTAGAGACGGCACTGTTGAAGCTGGGCTCGCTCCGGAGTCTGACCAGGGTATCTCCGGCTGACGACGCTCTGAAGAGAGAACGTGCGGCACGGGCGATTTACGGTATGAGAGACCCGAACGTGGTGCCGGGGCTGATGGACGCCGCCCGAGACAAGGGCGTGGCGACGGAGGTTCGTGTGGCGGCCCTGCATGCAATTGGCAGGATTGGCTCGCCCGGTGCCGCCGCCTTTCTCGCGGGATTCGTGGATGACCCGAACGCGCCAAAGGGTATCCGGCGCATGGCAGCCATTGCCGCCGGAAACACGAGAAAGAAGGCGGTCGAGCGTCCGCTTGAACGCCACGCCAAAGATCCCAATTCCGATATTCGTGCGGCCGCTTTTTGTGGCCTCGTGCTTGCTCGGCCACGGACGAATCTGGGTCGATGGTTTGCACTGCTGACGGACGCAAATGAAGACGCCGACTTCAGGTCGGAGGTGGCAGACATGGGCTGTTCGCTCTTCCGCGGCCGTCTGCGGGAACACAGGAAAGAACTCTACGACTGTCTCGGCGCGTCCTACGCGGACGGGCGGCCCGTGGACAAAATTCGTGTGGATATCTGGACGGTTGTAAACGAACTGTTCGCAAAAGAGCCGAACGTCGTCCTGACGACCCGATCCTCACGCGTGACGGCGGTTATGAGGGAGAAGATAAAGCGAAGAATCATCAGGGCGACCAGACTTCAAATCACCGGACAGCAACTGGAGGCCGCGGTCGATAAGGCCGTGAACGAGCTGGTTAGTCTCTACGCGCCAAATGCTGATAAATGAGAGGGATTCGCTATGAAGAGGTTTTCTCTATTCGTTATGTTCTTGGTTCTCGGCCTTAGCGGGGCTTTGCTCGCGTGGTCGCCGGTAAACACGCATGGGCTGATTACACATGACGCCCTGGATTTCCTGGACGCAGGTGAGTTTCCCGACCTTAAGACCTTCGAGGACGAACTCATTGTAGGCAGCAACACCGAAGCCCATAGTCCGCCGGGCGTCCCCCCGGGTGAGACAAGGTGGGAGCCGATCAAAGAAGACTGGTTCAGCAAACGGGACTGTCCCTACGGCAAGCAGTGTGCCCTTGAGTACTATGAGGAACTGTATTTTAGCCAGGCATACACGCGCATAGGCTACATCATGCACAATACTGCAGATGAGCATGTCCCCGCGCACATGGCGCGCGTCATCCACGGTCCGGGCATACATACGGACGAGATGGAGTTCCTTGCAGAGTTCAGCTATGGATTACTGCCTGGCATGTCTGATTGGCTGTTCACGGACAACCAGGGACACACATGGTCCTATTGGCTCTATGACTCTGGGGACGATGACCGGCCTGATCCCCCCGACGATATCCCGGACAGTGGCGACACTTACCCGGACGATAACGGCCTGTCCGAGCCATACTGGGGCATTCCCGTATATGCCTTTGGCTCCTACGGATACGGCGTCTGGCCTACGGATAAGATTCCGGGCAACAGCCTCGGCCAGGACTATTTCTGGAACCAGCCCGACTATGTGCTGCTCCAGCAATGCCTGGGCGCGGCGTGGGGGTCCACGATTATCGAGCTTGCGTCGAGGTCGATGAGGTTGCCGCCGGTGGTTGCCTCACCCATAGTCCCGGGCAACTGGTTTGGGCCCAAAAGGCCCATTACGATGAAAATAACGGTGCGGGAAAATCGCAAGCCCGATGTGTACCTGCGGATAACGGTGGCGGGGGCGGCCATACGCGATGTGTATGGAAACAACATGGATGGAGGCCCCTCGTCTCACAAGGTGTTGACTCGCGTGTACTTCAGCAACAGCCTTCCGTACAAGAAACAGCTGGAGATAAGATGGGACGGCACGATGGCGGCCGGAGGCTATCACGCTGACGGGATATACGCAATCAAATTTGAGGCCAAAGATATTGACGGCAACTGGTCCAACTGGAAAGCAGGCATAATAAAGTACGACAAGACTCCGCCGACCGCGACAAACCTCAGGAAGTAGCCGTTGGCCCTGAAGGCATGGAACGTCCGCGGGCCTCGTGTATAATAGTTGCGGCCCGGCTCAGTGATGCAGACCGTGCCGCTTGATTGCCCTGATGGATAGTCACAATGCCTCAGAATACCCAAACGAAGAAGACAATTGAAGATATGCCTGTCACGTCCATGGACCTGGATATGACCAATAATTGCGTGTTGGCGTGCGATTATTGTTTCAGAGGCAAAAAGAACAAGCGTAGATTGAGCTGGGAGGTCGGCGCCAGGGCCATCGAGTGGCTGCTGGAGGAATCACGGGACAAAAAGAGCGTATCTGTGGCCCTTTTCGGCGGCGAGCCTTTGATGGAATTTGCACTTATCAAGAGGCTGGTCCCCTATGCCGAGCAGCAAGCCGCGAGGCGCGGCAAGAAAATTCACTTCAGCGCCACGACCAACTGCGTGCTGATCAACGATGAGATGATAGACTTCTTCCGTCAGCACGGAATGACATTTCACACTTCAATCGACGGCGGCCCTGAGACCCACGACAAACATCGCCATTTCGCCGACGGGCGCGGCACGTCCGCAATAATAGCCCCCATAATAAGGAAGATACTGCAGCACTGGCCGAACCGGACCGCCCGGATGAGCGTGAGCAACGACACGGTTCACAACTGGATGGAGGATGTGCTGTACCTGGTCGACCTCGGCTACAAGAATCTGGCCATGATTCTCATTCCGGAGCTCGACTGGACAGAGGAGCAATGGGAAATACTGAGGCGCCAGCTCAGGAAGATATCCGACTACTTTGTAGAACGATACCGGCAGGGCGACCCCATATACATCAAGCACATTGACAATGCTCTGAAGGGAATCGTCAACCCGTCAAAGCGAAAAAGCCACTGCGGTGCGGGCAGGGGCTACGTTCTTGTCAAAACCGATGGGGCGATATATCCGTGTCACAGGTTCGGAGGAGATATAGACGCAGAATCGGGCGGGCAATGGAGATTGGGCTCCATTTTCGAAGGATGGGATAGAGAAAAGCGAAAAGCACTTCTCAACTATGACTGCAGGTCCGACGTCCAGGCCGATTGCGAGAACTGCCTCGCCGTCAACACGTGCGGCGTCTCGTGCATAGCCGTGAACTGGGCATGCTTCAAGAACATATACAAGCCCCACCCGAACCACTGCAGGGTTTACAACATGTATTTTGTCGAAGCGATGCGCATTCACTATATTCTCGAACGTGAGAATAACGAGCTGTTCATGAGCAAGTATCACCCTGACAGGGTCAAGAATCGCCGGCCCGTCCGGGCAGGTCACCACGCTCGACCCGGCGCCCGCATTCGGAGACCGGGTGCAAAGGCCGTCGGCGCCGGCAGCGCGCCAATTCACCACAAGGATTTCGGCAGAATTCTTCAACAGCCCGCTCCGGGCCGCACGTCGCTCACCGAGACGGCATGCAAACGGAAATCAGGGCGGCCGCATTCTACCTACCGCCGGGGCCGGTTTGCCGTGCGTCAAGAAAACGTCACTCCCGGCTGAATCCCTCCTTTCTGCAAGAAGCTGGTTCATCCGGTTTCAAGCGCTTGGAAATCGTCGAATGTCTGGTATAATCTGGTAGAAATAGAATCTCAGAGAACAGGTAATGCGCCCAGGTATCGACAAACACAAGCTGGCCCGGAACATAATCGTGCTGCAGGGAAAACGCGGGGATGTTGTTGTGGGCAACGGTGACGATTTCCGCTTTTTGCATTTCGAGCGGGGCCGGGCATTTCTCAAGGCGCTTGATACGGCCGTACGACAGGGAAAACTCTCGGTCGACAGGCGGCTCTTGGAATTGCTCAGCACGCACAGAATCGTCGTGGCGGGCAAGTCGGCTGTAAAGAAGCCGCCCAACGGGACAAGTCTCTGCTCTGGCACGATGGTTGAGCAGACCCTCATACTGCCCCTTGCCGAGCGCGTGGATGAAGAGGTATATGAGAAGGCTCTGAGCTATGGGTTGGACATCGTCGAAGACAACAGCGCGCTGATGATAGGATTCCATGGCGCCGATCCGGTGTCGAGCTGGCCCTCTGTTCGCGGAATTGCCGAGGTGGCCCGCAGTAAAGCGGCAAAGTCGAGGCCGGATATCCGGCTGAAATACCGCTTCGACTCGGTCTTGAGCGAGCTTCCGGATGAAATGCCCCGTTGGATCGGTCAGAGAGACGTCACGTTCAGGATCTTCTCGCTGGCGCCGGCCGGCCTCGATGGCATAACCTCGCGCCCCGACTATGCAAGCTTCAGAGATAACATTGAGAGCCTGTGCCGTGCGGGAGCGAAGGTCTCGCTGGTGACTCCGGCCTCCCGGGACAACGTACGGGAGCTTCTGCAGATAGCCGAGCACTATGCCCGGTGGAACGGGACATTTACTTTTGAGTTTCCGGCCCTGCACAATCCGAGTCACCCGTGGCCCTATGGGGACGCGAGCGACCTGCCGGACGCCGACGAATACCTGGAGGCCCTCACAGGTGTATACAGGGCAAAACACGTGGCCCGTGATTTGCTGGTCCCGGTCAACGAGCTGCGACACAGGATAGTGAACGGAGGCTATACCGCCGCCTGCTCATGCATGTACGACCACGTGACCGCAATTGACGCCGACGGCGGCGTCTATCCCTGTGCGCCTGCTCTGGCCATTGGCGCCATGCGCATCGGGAGCGTCAGGGAAGACCCGGAGAGAGACTTGGACAGTGCTCGACAGAAATTCGATCAATTCCGAAGGACTCTGTGGGTCAAATGCAACAAATGCCGTTGGCGCGCTCTCTGCGGCATGCACTGTCCCCTGATCGGCAAAGGCAACGGTGCCGAGCCCGCCGGATACGACCAACGCCAAATTGACAGTTATCTCTGCAAGCCCAGACTAAGCCTTGTCAGAGGAATAATATGGGACATGGTCGGCAACGTGAGGCGAAGGCGCGCAGGGTCCGCAACGCCGCCTGCCGCTCGGGCTTCTGATCGCACGTTGCTGATAATGCTGGGCAGCGATTCAAGTTCCCTGTGCCACGAATTCAGCCTCCCCGAAAGCATGCCGAGAACCAGACTCTCGCCCAGAAGTCTGACCGACATTCTACTGCAGCCCGCCGGAGACGGCGGGCCGAAACTGCCGGTGCCTTTCTTTATTGCCGGGGACGCTGAGCCTCTTGATGTCTCCATTGCCTCAATCCTCGAAGGCGTCAGTGACCATGTCGTCCTGCCTTTGATGCCTCGGGAAAGGCAGAGGTTCCTCCGCATTGTCTTCTCTCCGCAGCAGACGGTAATAGCCGACAGCCTTGAGGCGCTCGTAGAGTACAAGAGATGCATCGCCGCCCGCCCCGTCGTCTTGCATATCGCCCGCACGGAAATAGCACCCCTGGCTGAGCGATTGTTCTCCATAAGCCGCTTCATCGGCAAGCTCACTTTTCGCCTAAGAGACATTCATCTGCTGGAGCAAGAGGACATCACCACATACAGACTGCAACTGGAAGCTCTGTCGGGCATCGAGCCGGCCAGAGAGACGGCCGGGGCCGGCAGGCTGCTCGATGTCACGAATCTGGATTCTTCTGCCTTGATGTCGGGACGTCTTTCGCGTTGCCCCGCCGGTTCTAAGTTTCTGCTCATAGGCCCGGACGGTCTTGTTTACCCTTGCCAGGCATTCTACCGGGCGGGCAAGAAGCACTCGCTCGGCTCCCTCAAAGACGTTGAAAAAAACCGAGTCACCCTCGCCTGGGATCAGCAAACCTGCGGAATATGCGGCTCTCGGACTTGCCTGGGCTGCCCCTTCCTCGAATCGGAGAAGCTCGGCGGCAGGGAGAAAGCCTGTAAAGTCTATGAAGCAGAAAGACTCGTCAGGGACCAGGTTGCCAGGCGAATTGCGGATTCTCGTCAGAGACGGGCGGCCGACTAACCTGACCGTACGTGATTTCCGCGACACCGCACGGCGCCGGCCAGATGGTCGCGGCGATGTAGCGCTCGCTGCGGGGCTCATCCAGCCAGTAATAGACCGTAACGAGTTTGCGGTCCGGCCGCTGCACGGTCCGCGTATAGCCGATGTCCGGCTCACCGGCGCCGCGCCGCAAGACATATTCCCGTCCCCAGGTCGCACCGTTGTCACTGCTGAAAACCGCGCGGATTGTGCGGGGCTCGTCACGATTGGCATACGTGATGCACAGGCGCCCGTCGGCAAGGCGGACCATAGATGGCGGATTCCCGCTGTGTCCGCCGTTCCCGCTAACAGGGTTGGCCAGCCACCGCCAGCTCAGGCCGCCATCCCGCGAGCAGAAGAGTTCGATGAAGTTATGCTCTGCCGGGTCGTTGTCTCGGCGGCGCAGCGCCACGAGCAAATCGCCGTTGGGCATCAGAACCGAGGACGGCATGATCGAATAGCCGCTCGCCGGTTCCCACCCGATCCAGGCAAACTGGTTCCAGTGACGCCCTCCGGTTCGCGTCCGCGCACAAAACGGCCGGCCCTCTCGATTGTTGGTCTTCTGCGCGGTTAGAAAGAGTATCAGGTCGCTGCGCCCCAGCACCTTGTAATCCGTACGCGCCCGCAGGTGAATATCCGCAAAGGGCAGGCGGTAGGGGCCGTTCCAGCTTCGCCCTCTGTCAAGGGAAATGAAAGCCCTCTCGCCGCGGGCGTTCAGAGCGAAGCCGGACGCATCGAACGCAATGTCCGTGGGCAATGGCCCGGCCTCGCCGTCCGGGTAGCCGGCTTCCGAGACCGACCAGGTCTCCCCGCCGTCAAGGCTTCGCGCAAGCATAGCGTTCCGCGGACGCCCCGCATCGATCTGGTGCAGGCCTTGTTGCTCCGGAGGCGCAAGATAGCCGAGGCTAAAGCCCACCAAAATCTCGTTACCCCACTGCCAGATGCCGTTGTTCGCGGGCCATCCTGCAAACCGGCCCTCCTCGTAAAAAACCTTCAGGTGCCGGGCGTCTTTTACGACAACTGCTTCGTCTTTTCCAAACAAGATAATTGGATACGCCGTCGCTATCGCCAACACGACACCGAGCATTTGTTGTCGCTGACTCTTGATCATGAGCCTCCAATCCCTTCTTACCGAATTTCAACATCTCCTGCGAGCGCATCGCCGCACCGCGCGGCTAAAAAAACCGCTCGCTCGCGCCGAAGACTACCACAATAAATGTGCGGACCGCAAGGCCTTACCGGCAATTCCAGAATCTCTCAAGAACCGGCACGCAGCCGCCTTGCATCCGATCCATGCGGAACGGTCCTGACGGGCCGTCGCCTCCGCCGTGTCCACATAAAGCGCCGACGGAAAAGAGCTTGATGTTGTGTCCCTCGCGGCTATACTCTCATGAATGTTGGACCATGAAACAGAGAGCACTTCCGCTGAGCAGAAATGGCGCGGCTCAGTGCTTTCGCGGACTACTGATGGGAAGGTGTAGCCATGATTATTCACAATGACTTCAACAAGCTTTCGCTCATATTGTGCACGCTGATTCTGCTGTCCGGGCCCGCGAGAGCTCGCGAATACCATGTTTCAGTCGAAGGCAATGACACAAAGGCAGGTACAGCCGCAACGCCTTTTCGGACAATCTCCAGGGCTGCAGAGTCTGCACGGCCGGGCGATGTGATCACCGTGCACGAGGGCGTCTATCGCGAACGAATCAAGCCACCGCGCGGCGGGGAGTCCCGGCAGAAACGCATTGTTTACCGGGCTGCGCCGGGGGAGAAGGTCATTATCAAAGGCTCCGAGGTCATCAAGGGCTGGCGGAAGCTTCAAAACGACACCTGGAAAGTCACCCTGCCCAACGCCTTTTTCGGGGACTTCAACCCGTACAGCGACCTTATTAAGGGCGACTGGTTCAATCCTCGGGGCCGGGCTCACCACACCGGGGCGGTTTATCTGAACGGTCACTGGCTCACCGAAGCGCGCGCGCTCGACGATGTGCTCAAACCCGCCGATGAAGCGTCGCCGCCCAAGGCGGACGGGCAGTATCTGCTGAATGTAGCCTGGCTGCGGCCGGGTAGAGGCGAGGAAAACGCCGCGCGGATTGCGGCGGCCGGTTTTGCAGCCCAGAGCGGCATTCAAAAAGCTCCCTGCTCGGAGGGGGGAGAATGCATCGGCTGGATTGAGCACGGTGATTGGGCTCGATATGAGCAGATAGACTTCGGGCGTCGCACGGACCTGATCGAGATTCGCGCTGCCTCTGCAACCGGCGGCGGGACCATCGAGATTCACCTTGACGCGCCAAACGGGGAGCTTCTCGGCGCGTGTCCGGTCACCAATACGGGTGACTGGCAATCGTGGTCTTCGTTTGCCGCAAGGGTCAAGCCGGTCAGCGGGATCAAGACGATCTGCCTGGTGTTCAGGAGGCCCAAATCCGAATCGGATACCCAGTTATGGTTCGCACAGGTGGACGAGACGAACACCACGATCTGGGCGCAGTTCAAAGACGTAAATCCCAACGAAGCGGAGGTTGAGATCAACGTCCGGCGGACGGTCTTTTACCCGGACACCCCCGGCATCGATTACATCACCGTTCGCGGGTTCACGATGATGCACGCGGCCACGCCGTGGGCTCCGCCAACCGCCGAGCAGATCGGCCTTATCGGTACCCACTGGAGCAAGGGGTGGATCATCGAAGACAACGATATCCGCTACTCTACCTGCGTGGGGGTCACCCTCGGCAAATACGGCGACCGGTGGGATAACACGTCGCAAAACACGGCCGAAGGCTACGTCAAGACAATCGAGCGAGCACTGCAAAACGGCTGGTCAAGCGACAACATCGGCCACCACGTCGTCCGCAATAACCGTATTTCGCATTGCGAGCAGGCGGGCATCGTCGGCAGCCTGGGGGCGGTCTTCAGCACCATCACCGGGAACGTCATCCACGACATCCATGTCCGTCGGCTGTTTAGCGGGGCCGAGATGGCGGGCATCAAGATTCACGCCGCAATCGACACCCACATCATCTGTAACCATATCCACCGCACATGCCGCGGCATCTGGCTCGACTGGATGGCGCAGGGCACGAGGGTCACCCGAAACCTGCTCCACGACAACCACGGCAGCCAGGACCTCTTCGTCGAGGTCAATCACGGGCCGTTTCTCGTGGACAACAACCTGTTTCTTTCGCCGAACTCCCTGCTCGATATGTCGGAGGGCGGAGCGTATGTGCACAACCTGTTCGCGGGTCGAATTGTGCTCCGGCCTGAACTGAGGCGCGAGACCCCGTTCCACAAGGCCCACTCGACTGAAGTCGCGGGCCTGCGCAATATCAAGGGCGGCGATGACCGCTTCTACAACAACATCTTCGTGGGCCACGATGGTCTGGCTCCGTACGACAAGGCCGTATTGCCCATGCAGACCGCCGGCAACGTCTTTCTCAAGGGCGCACGACCCTCCAGGCACGAGCAGGATGCGCTCGTGCGGCCGCAGTTCGATCCCGGAATCAAGCTCGTCGAACGGGACGACGGCGTTTACCTCCATGTCACGCTCGAAAAGTCCTGGGCTCAGGAGAACAAGCGCCGGCTCGTGACGACCGCACTGCTCGGAAACGCGAAAATCCCCGACCTGCCTTATGAGCTGCCCGACGGCTCGCCATACCGCATCGAAACCGATTACTTCGACAGCAAGAGAAACGCCGTCAATCTGTGCCCGGGCCCCTTTGAGCTCGCCGGCGACGCCGCCCGCGTGATGAAAGTCTGGCCTCCAGTCACCGCCGAATAGGTCTCTTGCATTCGAGAGCCGCACAGGGTAGTATGGACATTCGATTTGGGAATGATCAGTCCCGGTTGGGTGGGCCGGCAAAAAGCACGATCATCCCCTATCGTACGCGGGTCGAAGAGCCCCGGACGGACTGATTGCACTGTGCATTATTGGAGAGCTATTATGAACACGCGTGAACCGGTGTCGAGATGTGTGTGCCGCGGTATGAGCCGGCGGCGATTCCTGGCCGGATGTGCCGCATGCGCCGCAACAGCAAGGTATCTGGCCGCCCCGAGCAGCCTTAAAGCGGCCGCGAGCGACGACAAAGTGCGCATTCGCGTCGTATATTCGCTCCACGGTCCCCTGCAAGACCGCCCGGACTGGCCGAACAAGGGCTTTGATTTTCGCCCCGTCATGCAGCGGATCAATACCGAGCTGGCCGGGCGATGTCCGGGTTTTGTGTTCCTCTCGTCAATTGCCAACGGACCCGACCAGGCCAAGAAAATCCTCGAACAGGATAAGTCCGCTGCCGTTGACGGCTACCTTGTCTACCAGATGAACTGCTGGAACCGCGTTGTGCAAACAATAGCGACGACCGGCAAGCCCGTACTTTATGCCGACTTCCAGTATGCCGGAAGCGGTGGTTTCCTTGTTTACACGGCCGGTTTCCTCCGCAGCCGAACGCCGAACGTCGGCTTTGTCGCCTCATCTCGAATCGACGATTTGGCCGAAGCAGTAAAGTGCTTCGAAATGGTTAAGAAGGCCGGCTCGGTATCAGATTTCGTCGCTGCAACGGCGCGGGTGCGCATCGCGCGGACTGCGAAACCGGGCCCGTTCGGCTGCAAACCTGACAAGCTCAACGTTCTCTCGCCCGGCGACTGCCTGGCGCGCATGAAAGAGTCCAAAATCCTGGCCGTTCGGGGACAGGAATCAGGGCCCGCAGGACCCGTAATGGGAATACCGATGGAGAACGTCTCTTTCGCGGAGGTCAACGAAGCGTGGAAAGACGCGGACAAGGATGCGGCTCGCGCGGTCGCCGAGCGCTGGCGGAAGAACGCCGCGGTCGTCCTCGACGTCTCACAGGATACCCTCGAATCGTCGGCGGCCATGTACCTCGGCATGAAGGCCGTCTTAAAAAAGCACGCCGCCAACGCCATTACCATGAACTGCCTGGGCGGATTCTACGGCGGCCACATCCACGCATATCCCTGCCTGGGCTTCCACGAGCTGTGCAATGAGGGACTTATAGGCGCGTGCGAGTGTGATGTGCGATCCACGGCGACAATGGTTGCCGTCACCGCAATGACACAGGGCCGGCCGGGCTACATCTCCGATCCCGTCATCGATACGTCCAAGCGCCAAATCATATATGCCCACTGCGTCGCGTCAAACCGCGTGTTTGGACCTCAAGGCTCGACCAACCCGTTCGAGATACTCACACATTCGGAAGACCGCCAGGGCGCCTCGGTGCGATCGATCCTGCCGATTGGCTACATGACCACGACTCTTGAGTTCGAACAGCAGCGAAAAGAAATACTCTTTCACCAGGGCAAGGCCGTGGACAATGACCGCAACGACCGGGCATGCCGCACGAAGCTCGCGGCAGAACCCGTCGGCGACATCGAAAAGCTCTTCACCATGTGGGACCGGTGGGGCTGGCATCGCGTCACTTTCTATGGTGACCTGAAGGAGCCCGTCCATGCCCTGGCCGACGCGATGCGGTGGAAGGTGGTGGAGGAGGCATAAGCGGCCGGATGTGCCTCGGGGGCTCTTTGCAGGGGCTTCGGCTTCGGGCCGGCAAGGGAGCGGTTACGGTGCGCTGCAACACCAGGTGCTCGGAATCATCCCGGCCGAAAGTCGCGGATGGGCCCGCCCCGGGCGCCGCCGGGTTAAGGTTCGCCGTTGATTAATATAGTGGGGATATATTAGATGAAACGGACACAGTTGATAGGAAACAATACTGAGGACCCGGCGCCCTGGGCTGTCCGCCGTGTATTGCCGGTTCTTCTGCTCTTGGGCCTCTCGCGTCCTTTGCCCGCCGAACAAACGAACGGCGGGGCCGACTGGCCCATGTGGCGCCATGACGCCGCCCGAAGCGCCGCCACCTCGCACTCGCTGCCGGCCCGGCTGCATCTGCAATGGGTCAGACGCATGCGTCGGCCGGCCCCGGCATGGCCCGAGGAGCAGTACAAGCTCCGCTTCGACCTTTCCTACGAGCCGGTCGTGATGGGCAAACTAATCTTTGTGCCCTCAATGGTCGGCGACAAAGTCACGGCCTATGATACCGACACCGGCCGGCAGGTCTGGCGATTCTACTGCGACGGCCCCGTCAGATTCGCTCCGGTCGCCTGGAAGGACAGGATATTCTTCGTCAGTGACGACGGACACCTCTACTGCCTCATGGCGGCCGACGGCCGCTTGGTGTGGAAGATTCGCCTCGGGCCGTCGGATGCGCGTATACTGGGCAACGGCCGCCTCATATCCACCTGGCCAGCAAGGGGCGCCCCGGTGCTCCTCGACGACCGGATATACTGCGCCGCCGGCATCTGGCCGTTCATGGGCGTCTTCATCTACGCCATCGACGCCGAAACAGGCGCGACCGTCTGGGAGAACACGGGCGGCGGCTCAACATACATGACGCAACAGCACAACAGCCCTGCGTTCGGCGCGGTCGCGCCCCAGGGGTATCTCGCCGCCACAGGCGACAGGCTTCTTATACCGAGCAGGACAACCCCCGCCTGCTACGACAGACGAACGGGCCGGCTGATCTACTATCGGCTGTCCAACAGGGGCATGGGCAAGCACGTGGGCGGCTACAACGTCTATGTCTGGAAGGACCTCTTCTTCAACAACAGCATCATGTACCGGCTGCGCGACGGCGAAGGAATCGTCAAAACGGCTGTGCAGGTGCCGGCCGAAGATGCGATTGTCGCCTTCGACAAGGATGGACGTATCGTCGCATACCTGCCCGAGAAGGTCCCCCCGGCCCAAAAAGCAAAGAACGAGCCCGAGATAAAGGCGAAAGCCCTCTGGAAGGCCGAATTCGGGGCGGCGGTTGACAAAATCCACATCAGGGCCGGCGCCCGCCTCTACGGCAGCAACAGCCGGGGCAACATTGCCGCCATTGACACCGGCACGCCGGGGCAGGGTGACACCAAAACCAGAATCTCCTGGAGCTACCGTATAAAAGGCAGCGTATGGAACATGTTGGCGGCAGACGACAAGCTCTTTGTCGTCACCGAAGACGGGCTGCTCTATTGTTTCGGCGGCGATGAGGTGGAAACCAAATGGCACGGCCTGGGCGACAGGCTCTCCCTGCAGGTCCCTCGTAAGGCCCGCCGCACAGCAAAACGAATACTCGAAGCCGCCGGGGCCAAGCAAGGGTACTGCCTTCTGTTGGGCGCAGGTAACGGCGGTCTGGCCAAGGCGATTTTGGCCGAGTCCGATTTCCATATAATAGCTGTTGAGCCGGACCTCCGTGCGGTCGCCTCGCTACGGCAGGAAATGGACGAGGCGGGCGCCTACGGCCAACGTATCTCGATTCTCCCCGGCGATATTTCGACGCTGCAGCTACCACCGTACCTCGCAAGCCTCATTGTGGCCGAGGACTCTGTCCCCCGGGGCCTCGACCGATCGGTGGAATATGTCCAAAAGGTCTATCACTCCCTCAGGCCCTATGGCGGAACCGCCTGGCTTACAGCAGGCAGAAGAGCGAGAGCCGCCGCCCGCCGAATAGCGAGCCTCGACCTTCCCGGAAGCAGAATTGAAGCCATGACCGCCGCTGTTGTACTGCGCCGGGAGGGCCCCTTGCCGGGCTCGGGCGACTGGATCGGCCAGTATGGCGACCCCGCCAATACCGTGGTCTCCAAGGACGACCTCAGGGCGCCCTTGGGCCTGCTCTGGTTCGGCGATGATTCCGAGTTCACCGACGTCCTTCCAAGGCACGGTCACGGCCCGCCGGAGCAGGTTGTCGGAGGAAGGCTTTTCATCGAGGGCATCGATTCGATAAGTGCACGCGACGTCTACACCGGCCGCGCCCTGTGGAAGAAAAAGCTCAAAAGCCCCGAGACGTTCGGGCTGTACTACGATGGATCGTACAAAGGCAATCACAGAGACCTCTCCTACAACCAGCTTCATATCCCCGGAGCAAACACCCGAGGGACCAACTTCGTGGCCACCCGGGACAAACTCTACATCATAGACGCAGCCAAATGCCTGGTCCTCGATGCGGCCACCGGCGTGCAGCTCGACCTCTTCACGCTTCCCGACCGCGAAGGCAAACCGGCGGCGAGCTGGGCGTATATCGGAGTTTACGGCGATTACCTGTTGGCCGGCGCCGATTTCGTTGCCTACCTTGACCTGCTCGCAGGCAATAACAAGAAACTGGATGGATCTGCAAGGTTCTTCGACAAGTATGCGAGCAAGAGGCTTGTTGTCATGGATCGCCACACGGGCCGGGTCCGCTGGACCGCGGATGCTAATATCGGATTCATCCACAACTGCATAGCAGCAGGCCAAGGTCGAATTTTCCTCCTCGACGGGCTGCCGCCCTACCTCGCGAAGGTAATGGCCGAGAGAAATATCGAGATAAATTCGACCGCCAGAATCATCTCCCTCGATGTGCGCGACGGCTCGGTTGTCTGGGAAAAGACCGACGGTGTGTTCGGAAGCTGGCTGGGCTATTCCGAGCAGTACGATATCCTCCTGCAGGGATACAGAAAGTCACGCGACATGGTGCCCGAGCCAGGCGACAGGATGGCCACCTGGCGGGGCACAACCGGCCGGCCCCTTTGGGACAGGGCTATCGAATACAGCGGACCTTGTATGCTCCACGGAGAAAAAATCATCACCCAGGAGGCCGCCTACGACCTGCTGACCGGCGAGCGGATCATGCGCGAACACCCGCTCACAGGCGAGCCGGTTGAGTGGGGCTACGCTCGCAACTATGGCTGCAATACCGTTATCGCCGCCAGGAACCTCCTGACCTTTCGCTCCGCCGCGGCCGGTTACTTCAACCTCGCAAACGACGGCGGCACAGGCAATTTCGGTGGTTTCAAGTCCGGCTGCACCAGCAATCTCATAGTGGCAAACGGCGTCTTGAACGCGCCCGAATACACGAGAACCTGTACGTGCAGCTATCAGAACCAGACCTCGCTCGCGTTGGTCCACATGCCCCAGGTCGAGACCTGGACCTTCAATCGCATAAAGGCGGGCAACTGGCCGATACGCAGGCTCGGCGTCAACTTCGGCGCCCCGGGCGATAGAAAGGCGGCCAACGGAACCCTCTGGCTGGACTATCCCAGCGTCGGCGGGCCCTCGCCCCCTGTGAAGATAGCCGTCGCCCCGAAAAAGCCCCAATGGTTCAGGTCGCACTCCTCCCGAATACGAAAGGGCGTTCTCGAATGGGTCGAGGCATCGGGTGCAAAGGGCATCACGAGCATCAGCATCAAGCTTGACGCCGGCGGCCGCAGGACACGCGAATCCGGCGCATCTGAGCCGGACCCGCTCGCTGATTGCAGACAGGGGCGATACACGGTACGCCTCCATTTCGCCGAGCCCGACGCAATCAGCGAAGGGCAGCGTGTTTTTGATGTGGCTCTCCAGGGCGACACGGTCCTGAAGAACTTCGACATTGTCAAAGAAGCAGGCGCGCCCGGTATCGGGATTGTCAGAGAGTTCTCCTGTGTGCGGGCGCCCGACAATCTGGATATAACACTGCACTCGAAAGTCGAGGGCGTCGAGACGGTCATTTGTGGAATCGAGGTGATTGCCGAGCTGCCTGCTCGTCCCATTGAATGAGGCTGCCCCGGAACAGGTTCACCGGCACATGTGCTAACGAGTAAATGCTGCGATCACCTGCCGTTGCGCCGGCAGGAAGGTACGCCTGCAGGCTGCAAGAGGCATTGAATAGCCGCAAATTGACATATGTTCGCTTGACCGCCGGTGCCTCCTGCGGTATGCTATGCATTAGCGAAATGAGGCCAAGTCGTCTGCGACCCTGTTACACCAAACACGGGAACGGAGGATCGAAAATGGTGACGCTGAGATATTTGCGAGCTTTACGGGTAACCCTTTTTATGATTGCGGTTTGCTTTTCCGGCCTTCGCGCCCAGGCCAAATACGGCGGCGGAACGGGAGAGCCCAACAGCCCCTACCTGATACGCACGGCCGAGCAGCTCAATGCAATCGGTGCTGAACCGAACGACTGGGACAGGCACTTCAAGCTCGTGGCGAATGTCGACCTGTCGCCCTACACGGAAACAGATTTCAATATCATCGGTTTGTGGGTGGATTCGAGTTCTCGTGATAATAAACCATTTGCCGGAGTGTTTGATGGAAACGGTCATACAATTTCCAACTTCACCTGCACTTCAAGGCGTACAAGCTGTGTAGGGCTTTTCGCGTATGTTGACGGAAGGAATGCCCATATCAAAGATTTAGGATTGATTCATGCCGTTGTTCATGCACGGCGAGTTGTTGGCTCGCTCGCAGGCCAAGTCTTAAGGGGAACCGTGACCAACTGCTACGTTAAGGGTGGCGCTGTTACGGGAAGTGGCGGCGTCGGCGGCTTGGTCGGGCAAAACTGGGGGACAATCACAGACTGCTGCGCGGACGTCAGCGTGACCGGCGGTAACAACACCGGCGGGCTCGTGGGAGACAATCGTGCAGGTGGCAGTATCTCCCGCTGTTGTTCGACCGGGAGAATTAAGGGAAGGGAGTATGTGGGCGGCCTGACAGGAAACAACAGGGGCACAATCATCGACTGCTATGCCACGGGCGGCGTTTCGGGTGCCGGAATAGTCGGTGGCTTCGTAGGAGGCAACGGCTGGCCGTTTCTTGCAGAATTCAGGCCGCGCCCCGCTCCTCGGATC
>CP070678.1:1432010-1435421 GCA_020352515.1 Phycisphaerales bacterium
AACTGCGCCCCCGAAACATGGCGGGTCAAAGGCGGCATAATCGTCTGCAGCGGAATCCCCACCGGCGTCCTGCGGACCGAGAGAATGTACGAGAACTACATCATCGAGCTCGAATGGCGCCACATGAAGGAGGGCGGCAACGCCGGTCTCTTCCTGCACTCCGACCCGATAAGCGCGCCCGGCCAGCCCTTCACCCGAGGCATAGAAGTCCAGATACTCGACGGTAGAAACACACCCTACTACACCAGTCATGGTGACGTGTTTGCCATCCACGGCGCCTCCATGAAACCGGATAAGCCCCATCCGGGAGGCTGGATGCGCTCTCTGCCGAGCGAGCGCCGCTGTAAGTCGGCCGGCCAGTGGAATCACTATCGTGTTGAAAGCCGCGATGGCAATATCGCGCTGGCCGTCAACGGCGAAATAGTCACCCGCGCCTCCGACGCCAATCCCCGCAAAGGCTACATCTGTCTCGAATCCGAAGGCAGCGAGGTCCACTTCCGCAACATCCGCATCCGCGAGCTGCCCGGCTCCAACCCGCCCCCCGAAATGGTCGCAAAAAAGGCCGAGGGATTTCACATACTCTACAACGGCCTGGACCTCCGCGGCTGGAAAATCAAACCGGGACACGAAGGACACTGGCAGGCCAAAAACTGGATACTCGACTACGACGGAATGAGCCAGGCCGATGGCGACAAGAACCTCTGGACCGAAAAAGAATTCGCAAACTTCACCCTAATCGTCGACTGGCGACTGCCCCGACAACCGAGGCTCGAAAATGTTCCCGTGATTCTGCCCGATGGTTCCCAGGCCCTCGATGCCGACGGAAAACCGAAAACCGCACAGGTCAGGGACGCCGGTGACAGCGGCATTTACCTCCGCGGAACTTCCAAATGCCAGATCAATATCTGGAGCTGGCCCGTAGGCTCCGGCGAAATCTGGGGCTACCGAACCGACACCGGCATGCCCCCGGAGGTCCGCCGCGCCGCCACCCCCCTCCTCAACGCCGACAAACCGCCCGGCCGATGGAATCGATTCGAAATAACGGCCATAGCCGACAAGGTAACAGTGCTGCTGAACGGCAAAACCGTCATAAGAGAAGCACCGCTTCCCGGCCTGCCGAAACGCGGCCCGATAGCTCTGCAGCACCATGGCGACCCCGTCCAGTTCGCCAACATCTACATCAAGGAGCTCGATTGATTCTGAGCGAATAAACATAACGCCTTTCGCCTTCAGCGGGCTCATAAAGCCCCGACAAGGCGGGCTTATGAACAAAATGCACTGCCCGGCGGTATGTACTCCAGAGAAGCTCTCCCGTGAAGGCTTTGCGGCTTTCGGGCGGCATCATGCTCAAGTAAGAGTAGGTTTATATGAAAATTGCAATAGGAGCAATTATCGGCGCCGCCATCGGCTTTGCCGTCGGCTACTTCGGAAAGTGCACTTCCGGTGCCTGTCCTCTCACGAGCAATCCCATCCCGGCCGCACTCTTCGGTGGCTTGTTCGGCGCAATAATAGCATCTGGAAAATACTGACCCCCCCTGTCGTGTTGCTTGCTCTCCGCTCACCTCTGCGCGGGCCCGCAGACTGGACACAGCCTAAGCCGAATCGCATTTCCCGCCTCAGTGTCTTCTTGCCGTCTTTCCGCATGCCCATTCATGCTTGACGACCGCGCCCGCCCGGTCGTATCATTGTGCCTGTGAAGAGTCTGCCGCCTTTGACGCAAGCCTCGGACCTGCGCCATGGGCTTGTGACAGCCAGACCCGTCCAGTTACAGATATTACGGAGGACAAGTCATGAACAAGAAATACGTCATGCCCGCCCTGCTTGTTGCATTCCTTATTGGCCTGCCCCTTGCTCGTTCTCAAGAAAAGCTCTTTAGAATCGGCATGATAGGCCTCGACACCTCCCATGTCACCGCCTTCACCAAGCTGATAAACGACCGCCGGGCCCAGCATGGCTGCAAGGTCGTCGCCGCTTACCCCGGCGGCTCACCCGACATCCCCTCGTCCGCAAACCGCCTCGAAGGATATACCAAAGAGCTGCGCGAAAAATACGGGGTCGAAATCGTCGACGACATCGAGCAGCTCTGCACAAAAGTCGACGGTGTTATGCTCGAAAGTGTCGACGGCCGGCCCCACCTCGAACAGGCAAAACCCGTCATCGCCGCCGGCAAGCCCCTATTTATCGACAAGCCCATGGCCGGAAACCTCGCCGACGTAATCGAAATATTCCGACTCGCAAAGCAAAATAATGTCCCCTGCTGGTCCAGCTCTTCCTTGCGCTTCGGCCCCGGAACTATCGGATTGCGAAACAACGACCAAATAGGCAAAATCCTCGGCTGCGACGCCTTTAGCCCCTGCAGCCTCCAGGAGTACCACCCCGACCTCTATTGGTACGGCGTCCACGGCGTCGAAATCCTGTTTACCATCATGGGCCCGGGCTGCCAAAGTGTCACCCGCGTTCAAACTAATGACTTCGAATTCGTCCTCGGCCGCTGGAAGGACGGACGAATCGGAACATTCAGAGGCCTCCGCGCGGGCAAAAGAGAATACGGCGCAACCGTGTTCGGCAGCAAGGCAATCGCTCAGGGCGGCAAGTACGAAGGCTACGGCCATCTCATCGACCAGGTTGTCCGGTTCTTCAAAACCGGCAACGTCCCCGTCCCGCCCGAGGAGACCATCGAGATATTCGCCTTTATGTCCGCGGCCGACGCGTCGAAGGCCAAAGGTGGCTGTCCCGTCTCGCTCGACGAGATGATCCGGCAGGCCAAACGCGAAAACGAGCTGCGCCGCAGCAAACCCGACCGAAAAAAATAGCCGCCCCTCAACGCCAACGCAACCAGGACAGCTAAATATTTGAGGGTAGAGCCATGTCAAACACTCCTCGCCTCGTCTGCATCGTTGCTCCTTCGATCCTACTTCTTCTCTGCCTGCACGCTTGCGCCGCCGCCAAGACTGATTCGCTTGAAAATGCAACCCTTTCAGTCACGGTCAACCCCGATGCTACCATATCGGTCACGGACAAACGCACCCGGCACATCTGGCGCCAGAAGCTCGTGACCGGCGGACGAATAACCGGCGGCACTGCAGCGTCCGGCGCAATAGATGCGGTCTGGCACTGTAACTGGACCGGCCTGGATTTTAAGCTCAACCTCAGCCTCGAAGCCGACCTGCCCGAATTCACCATCGAGCTTGCCACCGACGGAGATTTCAAAACGAACCTTCAGTTCCCCCACCCCTTCGTGACAGAACCCGGCACATACCTCGTGGTCCCCATGAACGAGGGAATCTCCTACCCCGTCGACGACAGCACCATCGATGAGCGATGGCTCGTTGCCTACGGTGGGCACGGAATCTGCATGCCCTTCTGGGGCGTCACCGACGGACAGGCCGCACAAATGGCCGTCATCGAGAC
>CP070678.1:1435521-1460712 GCA_020352515.1 Phycisphaerales bacterium
CGTGGCTTCGAATCGCCGTCGATTACCCGATAGCATTCCACAATTCGGTGTTGGCGACGTGGCATCTTGACGCTTCGAACAGGGTTTCGAACACAGATGGATACCGTGTCGGTCACCCGGTTGTCAGGACGGGAGAGCGCATACTGCTTCGCAAAGACCTGCCTGCCCAAACGAGGCGAGGACTCGCCCGGCACGTGGTCAGGACACGTATATTCCTTGCGCGGCAGTTGATCATGGCCGGTAGACCTGAGGACGGCCGCACGGTTCTTCTGGAGCGCGGCATTCCTTCGTTCTGCGTGGGCCGATGGCTGGCCTGCCTGTGCGGGACCTATCTGCCCAAGAAGATATTCTGCGGACTCTACAGTATATGGTGTATGTTTCGATAACCCGACGGCGTATGCCGGAATAACGGACCGGCTCCGCTTTGCGGGCTTTGGCGAGCGAGGCGGTCCCGTGAGCCCTGGTTTGTAAGCCGGCGGCCTATTCGCTGCTGATTGTGATAAATCAGAGTATGTTACTCGACGAGCAGCTCCCGTCGTCCAAGCGTCCAACGGAGCTTTCATATCAAGTAGTCAGATTTTGGAGGATAACAAAGTGAAACGGTCATTGATAGTGTTTATTGGGGCGTGCGTGGTGCTTTCAGGCGGCGGCCTCGTCGAGGCTGGAATTGTCTATGGAACGGCCAAGCTGGGCGACTATGATCCGGGGGATATCTACCGAATTGACACGTTTTCCCAGACGGCGGCTCTGCTGGTTGACATATCCGAGACGCCCGTGGCTCCTTCGGGCTCGCCGGCTATCGCACCACTCGCCGGCGACAGCCCAAACGGCAACGCGTTCGATACGGCGGGCAGACGGCTCTACTTTACCAGTTTCCAGGACCCCGGCAGTCCTGCAAGCGGCACTGTTGCGCCGAGCGAACTGTACTATGTTGACATTCTCGACACTTCGTCGATAGTGTGGGCCGGCACGCTCGGCGGCCATGCTTCCGGCGCCGCGTTCCGCGAGGGCAAGTACTGGTACATCAGCCACGGCACCAATGAGCTGAGGTCGGTGAGCCTGAACCCGGATGGCACGGTTGCGTCCGAGGCGCTGCATGTCACGGTGCAGCATAACGATCCGGGCTTTCTGATCTTCGGCGATATTGCCTTTGACCCTGCCGGTTCGATGTATCTTACGGGCGCCGTCAAAGACCAAGGTACGGGATTCAAGCGTTATCTGAGCGGAACGGTCGACCTTTCGACCGGCGCGTTTACCGAGATTGGCCAGAGCCTCTATTGGGGTCAGATAGCGTTTGGTGCAGACGGCGCTCTCTACGGGCATGATGCGGGGACGGGAGAGTTTTGTACGGTGAATGTTGCTGACGGAACAACCAATTATTTGTTCACGGACGGCGCTTTTACCGACCTGGCGCCTTGTGCGGTTTGCGGGTGCATCACGGGAGATTTGCATCCTGACGGGCGTGTGGATTTTCTTGACTACGCCGTATTCGCAGAGGCCGTTTCCTCCGGGGCAGGAATCGATTCGGCCGACTTCGATGAGAACGGCCGGCTCGACATGTACGACCTTATGGTGCTTGCAGGCAACTGGCTGGAGACGGCATGTGACGGGAAATGAACCGGCCGGCATATTCGGCCCCACCGACGAGATGACAAGCCATAGCCTTTGGTCATAGAAAGCGTATTTACAGAATTTGGGCGGTAGTGTTAAGCGGGAGGCAACGTGTGAGTATGAGCGGATTCAAGATTTCGTGGTCATTTCTTTTGGAGGACAAGACGATGAAAAGGTTATTGATAGTATGTATTGGAGCGTGTGTGGTCCTTTCAAGCGGCGGCCCCGCCGACGCGGGGATCATATACGGGACAGCCAAGCCGGGTTACTATGATACGGGAGACATCTACCGAATTGACACGGCTTTGAAGACGGCGGCTCTGCTGGTCGACATATCCGCCACGCCCGTGGCGCCTTTGGGCTCTCCGGCGGTCGGGCCGCTTGCCGGCGACAGCCCGAACGGCAACGCGTTCGATACGGCCAACCGAAGGTTCTACTTTGCCGGTTTCCAGGACCCCGGCAGCCCTGCAAGCGGTGCTGTTGCGCCGAGCGAGCTATACTATGTTGATATTCTCGACACTTCATCCATAGTATGGGCCGGCACACTCGCCGGGCATGCCTCGGGCGCCGCATTCCACGCCGGGAAGTACTGGTACATCAGCCACGGCACCAACGCGCTGAGGTCGGTGAGCTTGAATCCGGACGGCACCATCGGGTTCGACACAATGCATCTCACTGTGCAGCACAGCGATCCGGGCTTTCTGATCTTCGGCGACATTGCGTTCGATTTGACCGGCTCGCTGTATCTTACGGGCGCCGTCAAAGACCAGAACGCAGGATTCAAGCGTTATCTGAGCGGAACGGTGGACCTTTCGAGCGGCGCGTTTACTGAGATCGGCCAGAGCCTTTACTGGGGTCAGATAGCGTTCGGTGCGCACGGTGCGCTTTACGGGCACGACGCGGGGACGGGTAATTTTTACACGGTCAACATCTCTGATGGAACCACCAATTACCTGTTTACGGACGGCCCGTTCACCGATCTGGCGGCGCCTATTCCCGCGCCGGGCTCCATCGTTCTGGCCGCTGTCGGCTGCAGCGTCGTAGGCCTGATTCGACGAGGCAGGTTTCTTTGATGCGAAATGGATGGTTGCCCGCTTCGGTTAAAAGCCGGAATCTCGCTTTTATGACGTGATAAAACTGTAGTTGCGTTCGTGGGCGGGACTCGCAGAGAGCACAGATGCTTGCGGAGGCGACGACCGACTTCGAGAACGGGGATTCTGTCCAACCACGCTCGGTTGGAGGATGTGTGTGGTCTCCGGTCTGTACTTGCGGGCGAATGACAATTTCCGGCCGCCAACGCGGTAGAGCCGGGGCGAGCAGGTGACTTTCAAGCAATGGCCGGCAGTTTCATGTCCCATTTCAATATCAAGCGGCTGATATTGGCGAGCTTATTCACGGCGACAGTTCTTGTTCTTTCTCACCTGCCTGAAGAGAGCGCACTATTTCAGCTACGTGTAAGCGGGATCGACAAGGTCGAACATGTTTTTGTGTACGGGACTATCACCTTGCTTTTCATTCTTTCGCTCAGGTCATCGTCTTTTGCTCTACACGCTTGTTTTCTATTCTTCGGCGTTTTGACCCTTGGCGCCATAGACGAGCTTACCCAGGCCCTGGTGAGCCGGAGGGCGAGCTTCGGCGATTGGCTGGCCGATGCTGCGGGCGTTGGCTCGGTGACCATCCTTTCCCTAATTTTCAAGTCTGCTTTGCCGAGAGCCGACTCTAATAACAATGGGCTCATTAAGAGAAAGCATGCAGAAGGTAATAGAGCACTGGGATTATCTCATAGTGACAGCCTCGAATGAGGCGCAGGCCCGGGCCTACGAGAAGCAGCTTCGGCTTAGGCGGGACTTGGGTCTTCTGGCGTGTGTGCGCGAGGTTCTCGTACTGCCCGATCCCGGCGGTAAACGGATCGGCAGCGGGGGAAGCACGCTGTGTTGTCTGGTGGAGGTCCTCAACCGGGAGCTGGAGAGGAGATCGGAGCGTTCAGGCCACGATGCCTGGCAAGGTGTCTTCGAAGGGTTGAGAATCCTTATCATTCACGCCGGCGGCGATTCGCAGCGGCTGCCATCGTACGGCCCATGCGGCAAGCTGTTCATACCTCTGCCCGGGGAAAACGACAGTTGCCTTCCGGTGACCCTTTTTGACCGGCAGTTGCCAACGTACGTTGGGCTGGAATCTCCTGCCGGGATGGGTCAGGTTATTGTCACCTCGGGCGACGTATTGCTGGGTTTCGAGTCGGCCGGGGTTCGGTTCGCCGCAAAGGGCGTTACCGCGCTGGCCTGCCACGCGACGCCGGAGCAGGCGAAAAGGCACGGTGTCTTCTGTCGCGGTGAGAGGGACCAGGTGAGGTTGTTTCTGCAGAAGCCCTCGCTCGCCGTACAGCAGGAGACCGGAGCCATTGACGCCTACGATCGAGCGAGTCTGGATATTGGGGTGATGAATCTTGCTCCGGACGCCGCCGTGACGCTTCTCAAGGTATTTGGCGCCGGGGCGGGAGCTGATGGGAGAGTCGAGCTGACAGGTCCAATGGGCGAAGCCGTATTCAGGCGCGGGCTGGACTTATATCGTGAGATTTGTTGCGCCATGGGCAGCGAGGCGACGTTCGAGCGTTATGCGGAGTCGGTGCGTCAGAGTGGTTCTTCCTGGGGCGAGGGGCTGCTGCGTCAATTATCCGAGCGGCTTTCGAAGATGCCGTTCTATGTAAAGGTGCTGGTTCGCTGTGACTTCCTGCACTTCGGAACGAGCTACGAGATTATCGGCAGCGGCGGCATTCTGATTCAGCAGGATCGGAGCATAGCCTCACTTGGCAAGTGCCTGAGCATTAACAATGAGATGTCCGGCACGGGACAGATCACGGGCGCAAACGCCTGGGTCGAAGGCTGCCGGGTTGACTCATCACTGACGCTGGGCGGCGAAAACGTTATCGTTGGAGCGGATATCAGCCGGCCCTTGTCCTTGCCGGCCCGGATGTGTCTCGATGTTCTGCCGGGGCGCAACCGCGCCGGGGGAAGAGTATGGTTTGTGCGCTGCTATGACGTACATGACAGGTTCAATGATCCGGTCGAGGGGAAAGCAACTCTTTGCGGAGCGGCTCTTGGGGAATGGCTTGAGGCGGTGGGGGCCGGCATTGAAGAGGTTTGGGAGCCTTCGGTGCCGCCGGAGCGGCGGACGCTCTGGAATGCGAGGGTTTTTCCCGCGGTCGGCGAGCCCGGCCGCTATCATGACTGGCTCTGGATGTTTGAACCTTCCAAAGCCGGCCCCAAATGCATTGAGGCCTGGCATTCGGCCGACCGTTACAGTTGTGCCGAAATCGCCACCTTGGCCGACCAGGATGCGTTTCACAAGCGACGAGACATCCTTCGCGCCAGAGAGATTCAGAGCAGTATGCGGAAGATGTTCAACCCTGAAAGCGAATTCTCAAGTGCCGAGCTGGCTTATGTAATCAAAGGCATGGAGGGGCAGTCCGAGCGGTCTGCTTTTGCAGCCGATCTTCTTGATGAGGCCCGGAGGCGCGATTACGGCGGCAACGGCAGGAGCATGGAGTCTCTGGTCTTTCCGCGGATGATACATGCGCTGGGGTCCGCGCTGTCAGAGGTTGCCGGAGGTGGCGAGGCCGCGGTTGAGACGGTGCTGCCCGGTTTACGCCGGAAACTCTGCCCGGCGACCAAGAAATGGCTGGACTCAGCAGGGCTTGGGCTCAATTCATCGATGAGCGTTGTTCAGTGGGGTCGGCGTGCGCGCAAGCTGGCTTTCGAATCGCTGGGCCAGGTGATAATCAGCAGCGGCGGCTACAGGGCGGCTGCTCCGCAGAGTGCGCTACGGAGCGACGAAATAGTATGGGGCCGCGCCCCGGCGCGATTGGACACTGGCGGCGGCTGGACGGACACGCCGCCTTATTCGCTCGAGTACGGCGGGTGCGTGGTAAACACTGCGGTGAATCTGAACGGCCAGGTGCCCATCCAGGTTTACGCCAGGGTGATTGACGAGCCGCTGATTCGCATCGGATCGATAGACCTGGGCACAAGAATCGAGATATCCTCGCTCGGCGAGCTATTGGACTATAGGGAGCCAGAAAGCGAGTACGCCCTGGCAAAGGCGGCGATAGCTTTGTCGGGGTTTTCACATGAGACGGCGGACTGGCCGAAGGGCGCGACTCTGAGGCGAATGCTGGAGCTATTCGGCGGGGGCATCGAATTGACCACTCTGGCGGCGATTCCCAAAGGCAGCGGTCTGGGGACGTCCAGCATCATGGGTGCGGTAGTTATCGCGGTTATCCAGAGGGTCTGCGGCAGAGTGCTAACGCACAAAGAGCTGTTCCATACGGTTTTGCGTCTGGAGCAGTCGTTGACGACGGGAGGAGGCTGGCAGGATCAGATTGGAGGCGCGGTAGGGGGGACAAAAGTTGTTACAACGGAGCCTGGGCTCGTGCCCGATGCGAGAATCCACTACCTGCCGGCCGACGTGCTCGACCCCAAAGCGAATGGCGGGCAGACTGTGTTGTATTACACGGGCATCACCAGACTTGCCAAGAATATTCTGGAGCAGGTTGTGGGGGGGTACCTGAACCGCGACCGGGCGACCATGTCGACGCTGAAGCAGATTCACTCGCTGGCCCTTCAGGTGGCTGAGGCATTGTCGCGAAAGGATATACGCAGCTTTGGCCGACTGGTTGACTCGGCTTGGCAGCTCAATAAACAGTTGGATCCCAACTCCACGAACGACCAGGTGGAGGCGCTTCTGGCGCGGGTCCGGCCCCATGTTTTCGGTGCGAAACTGCTGGGCGCAGGGGGCGGGGGATTTATGCTGATGGTCTGCAAAACGCCGGAAGAGGGCAGGAAAGTGAGAACGGTGCTGGAGGCGGAGCCGGTGAACGCTCGATCGCGTCTGTTTGACTTCGGCGTGAACATGGAGGGTCTGGTTGTGACCGTGTGCTGAAGGGGCGAGTTTCCGTTAGTGGCGGGCGCGGTGCGGTCCGCGAAACGCAATAGCTGAAAACAGATCGTATGAGGGGGCCACATGACCTCGCCTTTTGAGGGGCGGGCGAGAATTATCTTAAACGTTAGAGACCGTTTACTTCTCTTCACATGAGCCGGCACCGCCGGGCGGTTCGGTACTTTTGCGAAGTTCCGCCGAAGCCCGCCCAGTCCTCAGCAGTGCCGGCAAAGGGAGGGTCGTTCTACGACCCTCCCTCTTTTTATATATATCGGCACTTACGGCTTAAGACTTCAAGGTGAGGCGGCGGAGTAGATTCTGACCGTCCAGCTCAAGCTCTTCTGCACCTGTTCCGAGTCAACGTTTTGCATTGTTGTCTTGTTTGGGTGCGGTTGTGGTATCTGACGGTCCGGAATTCGTTTTTCAGGCGGGTTGAGAACGGCCAGCCGGGCCGGGACTGCTCGGAGCGAATTGGGCGCGACCCGCTTATGGTGAGCAACGCCTTGCCAGACACAAAGGCTTGTTTTCAGAGTCAACCCTTCGTCAAGGCCCTCGGGAGCGTTTCTTCCGGAAATAGCGCAACTCCGGCATTGACTTTTGCGAGCTTGCGCTGTATATGTATTTCATCAAGGATTTAGGCAGCCAAGAACTCTTTGGAACCCCGTTGGCCGCGTATTTGGAGGAGGCCAGCAATGAATCCGAAAGCAGTTTCTTCATGTTTGGCTTCAACTCTATTTGTCATTTGCGTCCCGGTCTGCAATCTGGTGTTGGCCGTACGCCCGGGCGACTTTGACTCAAGCGGGACTGTGAACTTCCGGGACTTTTCAACTCTTGCGGATGCGTGGCTGGTGCGTAGCGGAGAGCCCGGCTGGAAAGCGGAGTGTGATATTTCCGGCCCGCCGGACGATGTAATTGATATTCTGGACCTGTCTGTCTTTTGTGACAACTGGCTCAGATGCGCGCCCAATGTTCCGCCCGACATGGTGCTTGTCGCCGGCGGCGAGTTCGATATGGGCGACACCTCCGGCGGGGGCGATCCCGATGAGCGCCCTGCCCACCGTGTGCGTGTGCGCTCGTTCTATATTGGGCGGTACGAGGTTACCAATCAGCAATACTGTGATTTCTTGAACTCGGCCTTTTCTCAGAATCACATCGAGGTGCGGGACGATGTAGTCTATGCCGTCGGCAAAGACTACGCGTATTTTGAGACTCATGCTGCTTCTTTAGCCAGCCAGATCGATTACTCCGGCGGTTTGTTTACCGTCAGGACGCGCGAGGGTTACGACATGGCCGATCACCCGGTAATCCAGGTGAGCTGGCACGGGGCGGCGGCGTACTGCAACTGGCGAAGTAGAGAGGAGGGGCACGGGCGATGCTACGATCCGAACACATGGGAATTCGACATATCCAAAACGGCTTACAGGCTTGCCACGGAGGCCGAGTGGGAGTATGCAGCCAAGGGGGGCTGCCACGATCCATACTACGAGTATCCGTGGTGTGATAACAGCATAGACTGCACGAAGGCGAATTACTCAGTGTGCAATCCGCTTGGCTTCTCTTCATATCCTTTCACGGCGCCGGTGGGCAGCTATTCGGCCGATGGCTACGGCCTTTACGATATGGCCGGCAACGTGTGGGAATGGTGCAACGACTGGTACAGCGAAACTTACTACGGCTTTAGCCCCTATGATGACCCCGGGGGTCCTGAAAGCGGCACCCATCGTGTTCTTCGCGGCGGCGGCTGGGGCGGCCACCTCTTCTTTTGCCGGGTGACGAGCCGCTACAATTTCTGCGATACCTGCCTGGAAGACAACTTCGGATTTCGTGTGGTTCTTTCTTTCGAGTGATCCGGGACGCTGCTTCAACCGCGGGCAAGTGCGGATTCAGCGACGCGGGCAACACTCTGTGCCACCGGTGTCATACCCCTGGCTCGTGAGATCAGACGTCCGGATTCGGCGGAGAAATAATGAGTCTTGCCGCTAATTTCCTTGCAATACCGGCTTCTCTTGCTTACAGTAGTTGAGGCTTTGCCCGGAGTTCTTTTGTTGCGTGCTTGGGTCCTGCCGTGTAGGGCGCTTGATTACGGCCTGGGGCCGGATGAAGCGAAAGCGTGTGATGCGGTCGCACTCGAGGCTGCATGGCGGCAGGTAAAGTGTGCCTGTGGTGGAATTGCTCGGCGCGTTGTCAATTAAGGACCCGGAGAGGTGGCCGAGTGGCTGAAGGCAACGGTTTGCTAAACCGTCGTATGGGTATAAACCCGTACCGCGGGTTCGAATCCCGCCCTCTCCGTTTCATTTTCGCGGTATGCCCGGCCTTCCAATAATAGGGCGCCTGGAAAATACGTGTGGAGATTGCCGGCGGACTGTCCCAAGGTTGGCCTGCAAGCGTGTTAGTCGCAACCAATAACATAGCGGCGTTCGTGCAGACAGGAACATCATGTGTTCCGTTACGGAGAAAACGATGAAAGCTCATTCCTTACGCCATTGTGTGTTTCTGCCGGTTTTGCTCCTTTGTGGGTGGGCTCTGGTAGAGGTCCCTGCAAGTCCGAATGCCGGCTCGGCAGGGGACGACGTTGCGGCCGGACCACCCGTTCGCATACTGGTTGCATATTACTCTCGCACCGGCAACACGGAGCAGATGGCCGGAGGCGTTGTCGAAGGAACCAGGCGCGTCAAAGGGGTAGTCACCGTGCTCAAGAGGGTTGGTGACGTATCCAAGGAGGACCTCGACGCCGCGGACGGCATTGTTCTCGGATGTCCCACCTACTTTGCCAACATCCCCGGCGAGATGAAAAGGGTCATCGATGACTGGAACTGGAAGATGAAGGTGGACTTCACGGACAAGGTGGGGGGCGCGTTTGCCACGGCCGGGGGGCAGGTCGGCGGTCAGGGCCATGTCGTGGTTTCGCTGCTTCTGTTCATGTTGAACAACCGGATGGTTGTGGCCGGCCCCCTGTATCGAAATCAGCGGACGGGGAGCATCTGGGGCGAGCCGGGCGCCGCGGCGGTTACCGGGCCGCTCGACCCGGGTGTGGGCCCGGGGGAGCTTGACGGGGCCAGGCGGCTGGGTGAGCGTGTGGCGCATGTGGCGGCGAAAATCAAGGGCCGATGATGTGAATTTGTAATAATCAGGGCTTTAAGGAGTCTTCAGAGCCGGACGGGCATTGTTATCGGTCTTTCGAAATGGTGGCGAAAAGACATGAAAATTTTCCTTGACACTTGCGTCCAAATCAGGTATGATTCTGTAGATTTGGGGGTCAAATCTTGAACAGGCAGTTCTCAGGGAGCTGTGGAGTATTTGGTGAGGCGGCGATAATGGGGTCAGGGACGTCATACGTCACGTCTTGTTTGCTTCAGCGGTACCGGTATCGTTTGGGATTAACCGTATCACAGATGTTTCTAATCACAGGGGCCAGGTCAAAGTGTAGGACTTTGGCCGCGTTTTCCAACCGTTTATTTTTTTGAAAGGATGTAGAGATGAAAAGGCGAAGTACGTTGTGCGGACTCATAGTTGTAGTGTTAGCTGCTCCTTCAGCAGTTTTGGCCAATCCGGCCCCTGTTTCCATGAACTTTTATGCTGACATCGGGCTGACGCGCGTCTGGCGAGGAGACTTGAGCACGCTGGGCTCGGGAACGTTCGATTCTGTTGCGCTTACCGATGTGGTCGGCGGAGGCGGCGATGGATTGTTTTCGGGATTCGACCTTGACTTCATTGTAATAGACTTGGATGGTAATCTGAACACCACGGTGGACCAGATTGCGCCGTTCGAGAACGCGTCGACGTTTGTACAGTCGGGTTCGGTGCGCAATCCTGCGACCTCTCCGCATCAGCCGACGGCGCTTCACCCGGGCAAGCTCTTCGGCCTAAACGTGGACGGGAGCATTGACTTTACGACGGCGTCCATGGGCAATCTTGACAGCTACTTCAAGTCTCCTCCGACGGTCGACACGAGCAAAGGCTGGGTGACGCTTGGTGACGGGGGCGTTCTGAAAGCCAAGTTTCCGACTGTGATATTGGGCGGAGGTCCGATGTACCTGTTTGTCGGTGACGTAGGGGCTAATGAAAGCCTCCAGGCCGAGCTGGAAATACCGGACTTTCACGTTCCTGCTCCCGGCGCCGCTCTGCTCGGTGCTATCGGTGCGGGGCTGGTTGGTCTGCTGCGTCGGCGCAGCCTGCTCTAAGTCCGGCTGGTGAAAAGAATCGAACGGCTGCGAGCAGCACTCGCAGCCTTTGTGGCCGGTGGTCCGGGGCAAGCCGGTCACGCAGTCAGCCGGATGGTTTTGTGGGTCTCAAGGCTTCCGGCGATTCGACATGCCGCGTGAGGTTCTTGGCCTCGCGTCGAGCATGGATTTTTCACGAGCCCTTTCGCACGAAGGGGCTCGACACACGTGTGAGGAGCACAATACGCAGCCACCCTCAAACCCTCTTAAGCCACACCTCGCGCCAGAAATGGAAGCAGGATCTGTCGCATCCGTAGAAGTCCCGCCCGTCGCACATGACGCCTTCGAGCAGCACGGTGTTGCGGACCTTTTTGAACTGGCCGGTGCTCTCAAGCATGATTCGCTCGACCCTTTTGTATACGCGGAATCGCTCGCCGCAGAACTTTTGCATCGACGGCATCCAATATAATCCCTTGTGTCGCCCCTGCCGGTCGAGAGTGGCGGCAATCTGCTCTTCGGACCTCACGTCAACGAGTTCTCCCGGCTTGAGGTTCAGCACTTCGTCGTGTGAGCTTGTCTGCATTTTGCCCGGAGGTTCTGCTGCGGCTTTGCGGCGGGTCAAACGAGCCAGCCGCAGTGCTTTGGCCGCTGTGAGCCTTATTGCGGTGCGAAACCCTTTGGTTTTCACGTGCCAGCGGAATTTGTCCACAACACCGAGTCGAGCGGCCGCACACCCGGCCAGACAGTCAAATCCGCCGTGGCATATTGTCATACCGGTCTGCATTCAAGAACCTGTTCGAGCGGCTAACCTTCTTCTGAGACGTCTGAAACGGCGCCAGCAGGACCGCACCCATTTTATCCGTCCCAGCCGGTGGCAGATATAGTAACAATTGGCGATGGTTCGCCCGCGCAAGCCGCGGCCGGCCACAATTCTCTCGACTATAGGGCTGGCATTCGCCCATCGCTCCTTCCATTCGCCGCCTCCCTGGCCGAACTCGCACGACAGCGCGCCGCTTTGGCAGGCCTTTCGAATGGTCTCGGTCATCAGAACCGAGCCTACGGAAAGGGATTTGGGGTACTTCCGGCTATAACATGTCCAGCCATGATAGTACCTCCTGTGCGCCAGGAGGCTATAGACAAAGGCTGCATCCTCCTCGTCAATTCTCAAGAGCCACAAATGACCCATGCCGGCTTCGGCCATTCTGAGCAGCAGCTTTTGATAGAAGGGCTGGTGCAGATCGGCCGTCCCCTTTTGAGCCCATCTGTCGTGCTGAATCAGTGCTATACGTTTGATGTGCTCGGCGGTCACTTCCTCGCCGGAGTAGTGCTCTATCCTGACGTTGGGTTTGCTCAGGAGCTTTCGCTCCTTCCTCAGCAGCTTCTGTCGCGAGGCCCGGGACTTATGGACTTTTAAGTACGTGTCGAACGAGCAATCCAGGTTAACGAGCGGACACTCGTTCCTGTATATTCTGCGGCACGAGCATCCTCTCAGGTTCAATTTTTCGAAAAGCCGGCCGGTCGCCGCATCTTCGGAATAGAGGTCGGCATTGTAGAACGTGTCGAAGACGCGTTGTCTTACAACACTGTCTGCTATGGATTCCACAGCACCGGGGTAGCACGGATCAAGCAGGAGACCGAGATATGAGCCCACACCCGTACCTATCGGCGACGCAATTCTGGCGCCTGCGAGTTTGCGAACCGCGATGGGAAGCAGCGCGACGAGCTTGTCATTGCACCAGGTTAGCACGAGCAGCGGGGCGCCACGGCAACGGCGTTCGCTTATGAATGTCTCGACCCAGGGACGGCACAGGTGTGGCGATGCGTCGACCGCCCTGGAGAAAAGGTCATCCCAGCTCCTTTCAAGATTGTTAAGACTGTGCGCGCCGGATAGAACCTCAGAGCGCAATTGCCCCTGAGACTCCGGTTCTTCGGCAGTACCCAGACTCCACCGCCGCCCTGTTTCGGCCTCGCTCAATTTCAGTCTCCCTGGCAACACGCCTTCCAAGAATGATTTGCACGTGCTCGGTCAGAGAGTGCAACCATTATTCAGGCTTTAATCGGTCAGAATGCCGGAGGAGTTTAGCGGCTTGCCGTGGTCGGTTGTCGGCCCAAGTATCGTTAAAATCGTCATATTTGGCATAACTGCTACCGCGGGCGTGGCGGCCGTCAAAGCGATAGTGTTTTGCCGAAGGGGCGTCGCAGCATCACGTTGAGGATTTGCGACGGCTGCGCATTTCGTATACCGTCAGTCCTGTCGCGGGCGCTTTTGACGTTGGGATTATCATACTTGCAAGGTAACCGGCACAAAGGCACGTGATGATTCCGACGGCCCCGTAGAGAAAGAAGTGAACGTCCGTGAAGCGGCGGACGCAGTAGAGAGTCACGATGCTGGAGAGGATACCGACGAGCGCGCCCGGAGCATTTGCCCGCGTGGTGAAGATGCCGAGGGCAAAGACCCCGGCCACGGACCCGCCGAGCAGCCCCAGCAGAGCCATAAACAAGTCCCAGATTGACTTTATGGGGTAGAGCGCCATCAGCACGGCGCAGGCGGTCGCGAACAGGCCGAGGACGACGGTGACAATTCTGGCGAGCAGCAGTCGCGTGTGGTCGCTGGAGTTCGGCTTGAACCTGTGATAGAAATCGGTGGTAACGACAGTGGCCATACTGTTCATGCTGCTGTCGAGGCTGGACATGGAAGCGGCGAAGATGGCGGCGAGGATTATTCCGGCCAGGCCGGCGGGCAGCTCGTGGACGACGAACCAGGGCAGGACGGCATCGGTGTCAAGTGTGGGATTTAGCTTTGCGGGCATGGTCCTGTAGAAGGCATAGAGGGCGGTACCGAGGAAGAAGAATATCAGAGCGGCCGGCACGGTCAAGACGGCATTGGTCCAGACGGCATTGGCGGCCTGTCTTTCCGTACGCGTGGTGAGATAGCGCTGGACCACGGCCTGGTCGGCGGAATAGGGCACGAGATTGGAGAAGATGTTGCCGAGAAGCACGACCCAGACGGCGGCGGTTGTGTAATCCCAGGTTAGATTGACGGCTTTGAACTTGTTTGCCTGGACGCCAAGGTAAAGGATTTGGCTCAGACCTCCATCGACTTTAGAGATGATCACGGCCGTGCACAGCAGGGCCCCTCCCATAAGCACAATCACCTGGAGCACATCGGTCCAGATGACGGCTTCGATTCCGCCGAGGACCGTGTATATCGTGCACAGTATGCCCATCAGCAGGATGCAGGCGAAGATGTTGAGGTTTGCGACGGTTGAGAGAGCCAGGGCCGGAAGGAACAGCACTATGGCCATACGGCCCAACTGCATAAGGCAGAACGCGACTCCGCCGAACAGGCGGACCGTCAGATTGAATCTTCTTTCGAGGTATTGATATGCGGTCGTGAGATTTAGCCGTCTGAAGAAGGGCAGGTAGAACAAGACGATAATGGGGGCGACCAGAATGATGGCGGCCTGGGCGAGGATGTAAACCCAGTCGGTGGCGTATACCTTTGCCGGGATGGCCATAAAGGTGATCGCGCTGAGCTGCGTTCCGAAGACGCTGACCCCGGCGGCCCACCAGGGAACGCGACGACCTGCGAGGAAGAAATCATCGGTTCCTTTTTCCCGTTTTGCAAAATAGAATCCCATGCACAGTATGACAGCCAGGTAGAGAATCCAGGTTGCGTAGTCCGCGAAGGCGAATGCGGCGCGGGTCTTGCGCAAGGCGCCGGAGAGTATTTTGGGAGAGCGCGTTCCCGGGCGCACCTCGCCGGAGGGTATAACCACGGTGTCGCCCCATTTGACGGCGGGCGTTGTCACGTGGCCCGCGGGCAGGACGCCCGCATTTACCCACGTATCGGTTATGGTGTGGTAGGCGAGAATATCGGTGCTGAATCCGGGATGGCGGTCGGCGAGCTGGAAGGTTCTGTCGGCATGTTGGCCCGAGTCGCCGCCAAAGATCAGGATGTGACTCTGGCCAGTGGCTATTGCGGGGGATGGGGCGCCTACAACCGGCACGGGAACGTCGGCAATCCTCTTCCACAGGCCCTCAGGGGCTCCGAGCTTTGCCGGGGTAAAGCGGTATGCGTCTTTGAGATATTGTCGCCTGATGCGGCCGGCTTGGCCGGTCAGCAATCTGCATCCGCTGAACAGGAAGAAAGAGCCGTCCTGGACCGCAGCAACCGGCAGGATTCGCTCTGGCCCGGGCCAGGGTGCCAGCTCCCTCCAGCCCCGGTCGGTTTTTGAGAGGTCGAGAGCCCAGAAATTGTGCATTGCGGAATTTGCATCGGGTGATTCCTGGCCGCCCGCCACATATATCGTCGTATCCAGTAGCGCCGCGGCCGTATTCGAGCAGGGTTTCGGCAGGGGGGGCAGCTCCTGTTTCTCCATTCGGCCGTCAGACCAAACGAGCATGAAAACTTCGGCGTAGCTCTGTCCTGCGTCACCACCGCCGATACACACGAGCCCTTCGGGAATCGTCACCGACGCTCCGTAAGCCAGAGGGCGAGCCAGGGGCGTGACCTCGCGCCATTTGCCCGACGGTTCTGCAAGGACGTACGTGTTGCCGAGCCAGACTTTGGCGGCCGACGGGTTTAGCTGCCCGTCCTTGAACAGAGGGACGGGGAAATTGGCCCCCCCGGCGACTATCAACGCCTCTCCGCTGACGCCTGAGAATGCCCCGGCAACACCGAGCCGGTCGGGCAAATCGGGCAGCTCGGTCCAATCGATAATCTGCGTTCCGACCTCGACGCCTCTTGAGTATGCGCCGCCCAGCGCCAGAAGGATCAGCGATAGCAGGAGTCGGCGTTTCATTTGGGGCCTCCGTGAAGCGTCAGAATATTCGAGCATTGTCCTTCGGCTCATGGCTCCGGCAGCGCCCATTCGAAGAAGCCGATCCTGTCGAGCTCTTCTTTGAGTTGCTGCATCTGTTCGGACGAAAGTTTTTCAAGAGGCAGTCGGGTGGGGCCGCAGTCAACACCAAGCAACTTCATGGTTGCCTTGAATGCCGGCTGGGCGCCGTATCGAGAAAGAAGCTGAATCATTTCAACAGCGAGCTTCTGGTGCTTCTGCGCCTCGTCCAGGTTACCTGCGTTGAAGGCGTTGATTAGGCGTCGGTAGAGGGGGGCGGCGAAATTGTAGGTGCTGCCGATGGCTCCCGTGGCTCCGACGGCCAGCGCGGACAAGAGCAAATCGTCGCTGCCGAAGAGAATCGTGTAGCGTCGATTCTCAAACTCGATGCATTCCCGAAATTCGTCGATGATGTTGTCGCTGTATTTGATACCGGCCAGGCCTGGCAGCCGGTTTCGAGCTTCGCCGAGCAGCTCGACCACGTTGAGCCTCACGTGTGAAAGGGAGGGGATGTGATAGTAGAAAAGCGGGAGATTCGGTGCGGCGGCGGCTATCTCGGCAAGACAGTCCGTTAGGGTGCCGACCGACTTGAAGCCGTAGTATGACGGGGGCAGAGCGGAGATGGCTTCGGCGCCGATGCTTTGAGCGTGGGTTGCGAGCTCGCGCGCTTCGGCGAGGCTGTTGTGGCCCACTTGAACGATGACCGGCAGCCTTGCGGCGGACGCCTCCACGTACGCCGCCGCGGTCGCCCGTCGTTCCTCGCTCGAAAGTGATGGCCCTTCACCCGTGCTCCCGCAGACGTACAGGCCGTCAATCTTGACCCGCAGCATATATTCGACCACGGCCGGGACACGGGCAAGGTCCAGCGAGCCATCCTCGCGCATCGGTGTAAATACCGCTGCAAAAAGTCCCGTATAATCTTCTTTTGTTTTCATGCGCTGCCGTCCCCACAGTGAGATATGGCGTCAAGCTCCCGATAGCACAAATACAGGGCCCTCGGCACGTGGAAACAGCCCTTCCATTTGCCGCCCTTGCATTCCAACAACACCTCGCCGCGCCGGTCCAGGTACCCGAACCACTCCCCGTACTGCGGGTCGGGAAAACGATTCCACGTGTAGTCATGGACCTTTTCGAACCACTGCCAGCACTCCTGTCGGCCGGTGAAGCGATATCCCTTCAGCAGGGCGACCAGCGTTTCGAGGTGCACCCACCACAATTTCTGGTTCCACTCGAGCTGGGACGGTGGTTTGCCGCGCGCATCGAGGAAGTAGAATATGCCGCCGTACTCTTTGTCCCAGGCGAATTCGAGGGTGCTGAGGATCACATCCACGGTTGTGTCGATAAGGCTCCGGTCTTTTCTGAGGCGGGCGATTTCCATGATGAACCACATGGCCTCAATGCCGTGGCCGGGGTTTATCAGGCGGCCTTCGAAACAGTCGCAATGAGAGCCGTCCGGCGAGACATTCTCAAACACAAGCTGCGCCTTCTCGTCGACGAACAAGGTCATGACCTCTTTAACGCACACATCGAGCACGGCGTTCAACTCGTTCTGATCGAGAAGGGGCTCCACTTCCAGCGATAGATTGGCCAAGATCATGGACAGGGCCAGCGACTTGAGGGGCCTGGTTTCGGCAATTGTCTTACAGTATGGGCCCTTGGGGTTGTCCTTGCGGTTGAGTATGTTGCGATACGTGGCAAGTGCGAGGTTGTCGGCGTTCCGGTCGCCTTTTGCACGCCCGTATTGACAGAACGCCATGGCTGCAAAGCAATCGCTGAAGATGTTGTAGGGCTGGACGAGCGGCCTGCCCCGCCGGTCGAGGGCGAAGTACCAGTTGCCTGCCCGGTCCATGCCATATTGCTCAAGAAAATCGGCGCCGCGCGACGCCATGTCGAGCCAGCGTGGGTCTTTCTGATACCTGTTGTACAACATGGAGAAGGTCCAGAGCCCCCTGGCCTGGAGCCAGACGAATTTGTCCGTGTCGTAGACCTGACCTTGGCGGCTCAGGCAGGTGAAATAGCCTCCGTATTCGCAGTCGGGCGAGTGCCTCAGCCAGAACGGAATCACGTTTTCCAGCAAGTGCCGTTTGTAGATATCAGCGTATGCTTGCGTATCCACCATGTTCGTTCCGAATTCACCGCGTCAGAGTCTGCCGGAGCGGCCGGCCTGCGCTGCTCTCAGGAGGCTGCCCGGTTTCTTCAGCGATTAGCTGTATCGGTCAACTCCCATAGGTATCGGAATGTAGGCCCGCTGTCAATTGTAGAAGCCGAGCTCATAGGCGGTGTCGTACATCGCCACAATGTTCTCGGCCGGTATGCCTGCCTGAATATTGTGGATGTTGTTAAACACATACCCCCCGCCGGGCTTGAATATCTGGAGGTTTCTGCCCACTTCATCGCGGACCTGCTCAGCGGAGGCGAACGGCAGGATGTGCTGTGCATCGATGCCGCCGCCCCAGAAAACCAGGCTCTCTCCGAATTCGGCCTTTAACCGCTCCGGGTCCATTTCTGCGGCGCTTGTCTGAACGGGATTCAGGATGTCGATTCCGTTGTCGAGCAGGTCGGGGATATACTCCCTGCAACCACCGCACGTGTGATACCAGATTTTAGCCGGGGTCAGTGACTTGATGTGGCGGACAAGGGCCTTCTGGCGTGGTTTGACTATTCGTCTGTAAAACGCTGGCGAAAACAGCGGGCCGTGCTGACCGGCCAGGTCGTCGCCGATCATTACGACATCCACGATGTCGCCGATCTCCTTGATGAAACCGGTGTAGTAACCGGTCCAGAATTCGAGCATCCGGTCGAGCAGCGCCTCGCAGAGGGCCGGATTCTCAATCATGTCGAGAAACCACTGCTGAAGGCCCCGCATGTACCAGCAGTGTTCGTACACGACGCCGCCGATGCCGGTGCTGAGCGCGTGCGGCGTGTCACGGCGCATCCGGAGGGCCTGCTGCCGCAGTCCTTCGAAGCGGGTGTGGTCGGCGCCGTCGGGGAAAACGTACTCGGCTATATCGTCGATAGTTGCTTTCGCCAGCGGGTGGTGGGAAATATCCATGTACAGCCGCTGGTCGTCAGGCATGGACCAGACGACGCCGAATTCGTCGGTGAGATCGTGCCAAAGGCGGCCGCCTCGCTCGTTCTGTTTGATGGTTCCGTCGAATCCCTTGGGGCCCTTGGCGCAGATGTAGCGAACATCCACGTGAAAACGCCGCAGAACCTGCTCACTTGGCCGGGCCAGTTGCTGAACCGGGTCGAGTATCTCAACGGTTTCTTCGAGGCCAAGATAGTCGAGCAGGCCCTCGTAGGCCTTCCTGTGGATCCCGGTCTGAAAGCCGCCCAGGTCAATGGGCACGCGGTCGGGAATTCTGTGATCGAGGGTTGTCAGTACCCGCTCGCGTGATGTCATCGTCTCTTTCATTGCCATCTCCGGAACATAGCCACGCTCTGTTCTTAAAGTCACTGATTTGCCGCCGCCGTCGCGGCCATGTGATTTCCCAGGCCGATTACAATAATCGAACAGATCAGGACACACAGGCCGAGAGCGACCCACATTCGAGTGCGTCGGCTGGTCCCCATCCATTCTCTTAGCACGAGCCCCCAGCAGGTGCTGAAGATTATGATGCTCGCCATGTGCAGCGCCCAGCTTGAGAACTTGTAGAGGCCCATCTTGGTCTCGCCCATGCCGTAGAAGAAGAACTGCAGGTACCAGGTTACACCTGCGGCTGCGCAGAGGAGGTAGTTTTGCGGCAGTGAGATGTTCTTGCCGGCGAAAGTGGTTCGGCCATAATCGCCGAACGTATTCTTTTTGAGGATCAGATACGCGCACCAGATGAAATTAGTTGTGAAGCCGCCCAGAAGCATAACGACAAGGACCGGCAGATTTCCCCAGATTTTGGCGACGCCGTTTTCTGCTGCTATTGCGGAGATGGGCTTGCCCGCGGTGAAACCGTAGGACAAGGAGGCGCTCATTATACCACAGAAAACCGCTATGAGCAGGCCCTTGGGGAAATTGAATTCACTGACAGTCTTCTTTTTCTGCTCTTCGGACAGCTCCTTTTCCTTGGCCCGTCCGGCCTTTCCGCTCAGCGTTATGCCCGCAAGACAGGTAAGGACCCCCAATAGCAGAACTTGTCCGGAGCGTGTTTGGGTGATGGATATCAGCTCTCCCGCGAACAACGGCGGGACGAGCGTTCCAAAGGCTGCGCACAGACCGAGGGCAATGGCGTAGCCAAGTGCGATTCCGAGATATCGCATTGTCAGTCCGAATGTGAGCCCGCCGATCCCCCACAGCACGCCGAAGAACCATGTCAAAAAGAGCGTTTTGGCCGGCGTTTGACAGAGGACGTCCCACGTTTGGGGTGCAATCAGGCCTGCAAAGAGCCACGGTGCGACGATCCAGCTAAAAAAGCCCCCCAACAGCCAGTAGTTCTCCCATGCCCATCCCTTGACCTTCTTGTACGGCAGGTAGAAACTGGCGGCGGCGAGTCCTCCAATAGCATGCAGGACCACGCCGTGGAACGGATTGGCGTCCATCAAGATCCTCCCAAGTCATGTGTTTATGTTGGAGTTTAGTATATCCTTTTAGCCAAATTAATTGTCATGTTGTCCCTCTTTTAGGGACTTGCATCGTATGATAGTTTGCAGTCACGAGAAATGGAAGGCCATTTCTTTGCGAGGGACAAATACTGGCCCGTGCATTTCTTCTTCTGAAGTGTTGTCTGAGCATTATGTGCAAAGCAAGCGCGATGCTACCGGGGACGTATCGGGCCAAAGAAGCCGGTTGGGTTGATAAGGCCTCTTCCGGGGGCCGCCTTATCAACCGTTGCCGTGCCTACGACGACAAAGCCCCTCTCCTTGACCTCGTCCGTAATGGAGACCATCCGGCTCGGGCGATTCGTCCCGACCTGCCAGAGCTTCTCGCCCTCGTTGACGATGTCAAGCTCTTTGAGCTGCAGCTCTATCTTGTCCGGGTGCACGGTGGCGACGAGGTAGTTGACCTTCTCGTTGTATCCGAACAGGCCGCCGTGGGCGATTTGCAGGATGCCGTCGGTCCGTGTGCAGGTAATTGCGTGGACCTCGCCGCACAGGTACAGATCGACGCCGTGTTTGGCCATGGTCCGCCAAAGAGGCGATTCGGCGCCGCCTTCCAGCATCAGCCCGCTCGAGCTTTCCTTTCTGACAGGTCCCAGTATCGGCGTGTGGCCCATGACGACAATATGCTCGACGCCGGAGTTGCCGGCGATGACCTGGTCAAACCACTCGAGCTGCTCTCCGGTGACCTTGGGGGCGATACCTCCCTGGGGGCCGTCGCCTTTTTCGAACACGTCGAGCGCGATGAACAGGGTGTTTTCGTGGATGAACCAGAAGGCGGTTCCCTTCATCCGCAGGGGCCCATTAAGGGGCATCTTGAGGTGTTTCTGGAACTGCCGCTTGAAATAGCGGACAAGGGTGGCCTTTTCGCCGTGCCAGGGATTGTCGCCGATGCCGTGGTCGCCGAGGGCGGCGTAAAACTTCAGGTCGTGGTCCTGCATTCGCTTGATCCAGGCGGGATAATAGAGATCGGCGTATTTCTGGATGCTCTCCTTGTCGGGCCAGCGTCCCATAACCAAGTCCCCGGCCACAAGAACGAAATCGGGGTTCTCCGCCTTGATTGCCTTCAGGACGTAGTCGAGCGTATCCTCCCAGCCGGGCTGGGGATACGTCAGGTCCACGTTCACAAAATCGGGGATGCTTACGAACCGCCAGGGCGGCGCCGAAGCGACCCCGGTTTCGGGCACACCGGCTTTGGCCGCCCATAGAATTCCGTTGAGCACGAGCTTGCGGAAGGGCTCCATGTGCCAGTTTTTGTGGTAATGGCCTCCGGCGAATGCGAATCCCCGTCCGCCGTCGGTGCGCTCGAATGCCCACGCGAGAACCTTGTCTTTAGGCTCGCGCGGCAGCTTTCCGGTCATCAGAGGCATGGGCAAAGGCTCATCGGCGCGAAATCGGAAATCGAAGTACCATTCATCCTCGGCCACGTAGCCGCCGCAGCCTCGCAATATTGGGTGGCCGTTGTCAGCCGGCGCGACGGTCACGACGTTAATGGGGTTCTGGGAATAGCCCCGCTCGTAGCAGCCCCCTATCCACTCGAGGAAGTCCGCCTCGGCGCCCGGCGGGGGATGAACCGAGTAATGGAGGAACGCCAGGCCGATTCCCTTGCCCGCCAGTTCACGAATCTTGGCCAGGCGCTCGGGCGCCTTGAGGGGATGATCCTCGAATCCGTCCGTAAAAAACACAATCGCATCCGCGTCGTCAAGGTCCCCGGGCTCCTTCGGCCAGCCGTTGTAGTGGATTGCTATATCGAGACTCTCGACTTCGGGCGCCCCCTCGAGACACTGCTTGAGAAACTGCGCATCCTGGTCCCATTCGTGGTTGCCTTCGCCGTGGCTGGGCGCCGCCGCGATAAACGCGATTCTCCGGACCGTCTGGTCCCCGGCTTCATCAGGGCCGGAGGGACATCCGGATAGACACAGGATTGTGGACAGGGAAACGGCTGCGGCCGCACATGACAGTAGGAAAGCTCTTTTAACGGTACGGACAGTGGACTCGTTCATGCGGGCTCCGGATGCTCCAAAGTCGATTGCGTCAGGTTTCTGCAAAATAAAAACGTTATCTTACCCGCTGATGCATTGGCTTTCAACTGATCGTGCGAGAATCAAGAACATTGATGCGTGACAGGGCTGCCGTGCACTTGCAGGCGGCCGCGGTCTGCGTGTAAAATTTGACCGGTCGGCCCTTGAGGTAACCGTTTTCCAGGAGATGCAGCATGTATATAGCTCAGAACAGCAGCGTGAATGCCGCCTGTACGAGGCATGAAGGGATTTTTGTGAGAATCACTCTGGCTTTTGTAATAGGCGTCTGCCTGACGGGTACAGCCGCGGGCTCCGAGAGAATTCTCGGCTACATAAACCATATCCCGCCGGAGTCGGCCGAAGCGAAGGCCAGGCGGGTGAAGCGAGTTGCCGAAAGGCGGGCCGGCATTCCCGTCATGGTTCACCGCGGGGCCACCACCGAGGCCCCGGAAAACACGCTCGAAGCGTATTCTGCTGCGATGGATCTCGGTGCCGATGGTGTTGAGATCGATATTCGGCGCAGCAAGGACGGCGTGCTCTACTTGTTCCACGATGATACGCTCGATCGTCTGACCAACAGTACGGGAAAGGTGCGGGAGCTGACCTATTATGAGCTGCTGTCAATCACGCCGAAAGACATTCACGGGCGGGCCAACAGCCAGACGAGGCCGCCCACGCTGGCGGCGTTTCTGGTTCTCGCGCGCCGGCGGGCGATGCTGATTCACCTCGACATCAAGGAGGCCGGACTGCAGGACGAGATTGTGCGAATGTTTGACCAGGCCGATATCTGGCCTCATATATGCGAGGTCAACGGCGGCAACGCCGACCGCATCCGTCCGCCCGACGACCCGAACCGTCACGACCCTAACGCGCCGTACAACAAGGTCGGGCTGATTCCGTACAAGGGCTGGGCGCCTACGGGTGACCATAAGGATGAGAAAGCGATTGAAGCCGCCAGGGCGTGGCTGCCCAAAGAACCGGGCAGACAAATGGTTTTCTGTAAAGATCCGCGGCTGACGGTAAAAGCGATGGGCCGGCGACTGCCCGAGTATGTGGCGCTTCCCGAGAAAGTCCGGGCTAGGTGGGGACCGGAGGGGATTATTCGGCCTTGATCGGTCATTCCACTTAACCTCCCACCTGAAATCCACGCCGGCCTCTCAGTCACTAAGGAGGGTGACTTTGCCATTCATGGAAAAATAAATCGAGGCGCCCTTGCGGAGATTGCGGGCGCTCGCAGAGAATCTTGGAGGTGGATGCCGGTTTCTGTCGCAGACGCAACGCCGCCTGTGTTTGCTTCTCGGTCAAGCCGGCGTAAATGCCTTGAAGACCAATGACTTTTTCCTATATAGGCGAAACTCAAGTAACAATGGCAACACCTATTCTTGATATGTTGTGGTCTTCGGGTACAGTTTTCGATACGGACCTTCTACGCAACTGTGAAGGTCACGGTCGTTTCTATCGGATTTCACGGATCCTAATACCCAATTGTTTCTTCATGACCTCCTTTGGAATGGTCGTCAGGGTTTTCCCATATCTTTGGAGTCCCTCGACTTTTATACTTGATATGCCTTATTATTTTATAGCAGTTATTCAGCCCAAATAGTTAAATAGTGCCAATTGATTTATGGGCAGCACCAAAAAACTCTACACCGCGTTTGTTGATATCTCCCACCAACTCCGGAGAATATGTCCAACCATTTTCTTTCAGCACTCGACCAATCTGCTCGGGTTGTATACTCCAAAGCCATGGCTCTCCATTCACCTTAAGGGTCCACAGCATAAAACCTGTCCAGCGACCGGCATCAGGCCGACCATCAGGCTTCTTGCCAATATAGGTGAAAGCTATTCGAGAACCATCTCCAGAGATTGAACCACATTGCCTGAACAGGTCGTAAACAGCCTGCGAAGGTAGATACATTAACAAGCCTTCAGCTATGATTACGGCTTGTGCCTCCCGGTCCCATGAATCGCGGGATTTTAGAACATCCACAAGTTTCCGCTTACCAAGATCTTCTGATATTAAATGCAGATTATCATGCGGGCCCATCTCCTTTATTCCTTTCGCCTTAAGGCGGGCTGTAGCCGGGTGGTCGATCTCAAAGAAATTTACATCAGGGAAATTTGGTGCCAGTCTCCACCCCATCGTGTCATACCCTGCTCCAAGGACAAGAATCTGGGTGGCACCTGCATCGATTCCATCCCTAACCTGTTGCTCACAAAATGCCTTTCTATGGGCAAATGCTTCAAATTGACCCGGCAGCATCCAATCAAAGGCCTCGTAAATAGATACCATTTTCGGCCAATGATGCCATCGAACCACTCTTTCGCTCGCTGCACCGGATGCGACTAACAATCTCGCTGTGGCATCGACTATTCCAGCAGGAAGCACTTTATCCATTTCTGGTTTCGCACCTAAAGTCAGGATATTCAAGGCTACCTTATAAGCAGTTCGACTTGGCTTATCTTTTCGCATAGAGAATATGTACTTTCAATTTTTTAGTATCGCCTTATTTATTGGACAAATTTTTCATTCGTATTTTTGTCCGAATTTTTCGCAGTGTCGGTCGCAGACAGGAACTATATTGCTCTCTTCAAATGATATATTACAGGGAAAATGGAACCTTGATTTAGTATTCATAATGCCGCCGAATTCCGTTCCTTCAATCACTTTGCAGCCAGTTCCTTGCACTGAATCGCGTATTGTTTTAAATGCAGAATCGCATCCTAAAACTATTACTGAATCATATTTATCCACACATTTCCTAAATTTGACGCGTTGTCGCGATGTCCATAAACAAAGAAAGAACTTTTGAATAATACCACGCTTAAACCATTTTGTTTTCATGCCTTTTTCTTTTAATTCAGATTGTAATTTTGCAATATATCTCTTAAGAGGAGGCGAGGTTAAAAAATTGCTAAAGAATTGGATAAAGGGTTTGTTTTCCTTCATAGCAAAACTCGCTCCTGCACACATATTACAGGCAACAATCAATGCAGAATTTAGTCCTTCAACTTCAGAAGTTATGTCTCTATCTTCAA
>CP070678.1:1460812-1466315 GCA_020352515.1 Phycisphaerales bacterium
GATGCGCGAGAGATGCCCTCGATACTACAAGATCTTCCCAAAAAGTTAGGGTTGTCCTTCCATCTCAAAGGTTTGGAGAGCCTCATACTCGGAGCCCCACGTGCCCCAGTGCAGGTGTGTCCATCCCGTAGCGGGATCGTCATTGATGCGGGTGATATGCCCTTGATTATTCTTGTTAAGCCCAAAGAGATAGGGATGCCCGTCCAGCTCAAAGGATGTGACAGCAACATAAGCGGAGCCCCAGGTGCCCGCGTACAGGTGCTTCCATCCTGCGCCGGAATTGTATTTATGCTCTTTTTCGTCCCACCATCTGCCGTAATCCTCGAAGCGGCTGATATGGGCTTGATTATGCTGGTCGAGGGCAAAGATATAGGACTGGCCGTTGAGTTGAAACGTTGTTGTTGCGGGGGCGACGTAGTCGGTACCCCACTTGCTCTTTTCGTCGCTCGGCCCAAGAAGGGCATGGCTGATGCCTATCCGGACCGGAGTCCCGCCTACATTCGCAGTGGCCGTCAAGACGCCCTTGTTGGCCCAATTCTCACATTCCGGGTGGGCTTCAACCTCGACGATAGCGCAGGAGGGGAAGAAGGTCGGGAATCTCTCGAACTTCGGACTACTTAGCGGCCACTTACTTAGCAGGAGTACGCCGTTACTCAGAGAGTCAAGGCCGGTTGGCACATAGGTGTCACATCCACTGTACTCATATGCGGCATGTGGATAAACGCCGTTGAGTGTCTGGGCGAACCACTGCTGCCAGGGATGACCCCAGACCTCCTGAAGTGCGACGATATCCGCCCCGGATGCGGCGACCTCACCGGCAATGTATTGACGGCGCGTCTCATCTTCGTATTGAGGCATCCTATCACCGATCACTGGATTGACTCCTCTAAACAAATGGGTGTTGTATGTAAGGACGGTGAGTTCTGTAGGCTCAGCCGACAGCCTGCATGTGCCGGCAAGGATGATTGAACCGATTGCGATGATTGTGACAGCGTACCTGGTCACGGTTATTCCTCCTTCAAGAAATTGACGGACTGTATCGTTGTGGGCGAACGCCCCGTTATTGACGAATGGTGACCGCCCGGATGTGTGATTGCCGAGGCGGGATTCTCATGAGATTTGTGCGGAGACACGCCGAAAAATGATTTGGAAATTGCCGCTCCCCCCTCAACGCCCACTCGACCGTACACGCATCCTCCGAGCATCAGAAGGCACTGCCCTGCCACTATGCCGGTGGTAAGAAGGCAACCGCCGGTACGCAAAAGACGTCTGTCCACCTTGGAAACTGCCGGTGACACCAGCGTGCACCGGACAATTCCTCAGACTCACAAAAATAATACACAACTTTGCGGTCGTTGTCAAGCCGAAAAGTGTCAAAGTGTGGGGCTTGCCCTTCCGGCCTACCCGGGCATGGTACTAAGCAACGTGATCGTTGAAATTACTGCGAAAAAGAGCCCGGCAACTGCAAGGCCCGTCTGGGCAAGTTGCCGGCGGTAGTCGGTGACGTTCCTTAACGCCGTCACCCCCATGAATACGGCGAGAAAGACGGTCGAGAATCCAAACGAGAGCCTCACAAAAAAATCCATTTCGAGAGACACGGCAAGGACACTCAGGAGGCCGAAGACAAGAGAGGCGATTGCCATGCCCATGCTCTTGTCGGAAGTCTTTGTGTCCCCTTTGCCTCCCCGGGCGCGGTCATCGGTCATGAGTTTCTGGAACTCGGCCTTTTCACGGCCGAACGCCGCCTTTACCTCCTCGACCGCCGAGACGGCGAACTCGCGGACCTTCGGAGGTATTGAAACCTCCGACACTTCCTGCCCGAACGCAGCCTTGATCTCGTCCCTCGTGAGCAGATAGAGTGCCCATATCCCCGCAGGCAATCCGATTACCGCCCCCGGCGAAACTGGCAGCATGCCCAGAACGCTGCCAACCACACCGAGCCGGTGGGAGCGCAACTGCATTATGTTCCAACCGCCGACGAGCACGAGAATTGAATATCCCACGAGGGCGGCCACGACCACGAATTTGACCGCCCCGGGTATGGCGGCCCAACTGAAACCCGTGCTGATTTGAACCTCAACGGCTGCGAACGCCAGACCCATGGCCGCCAGAAAGTTGATTGCGCCGGCAACAAGAAGCCCGACCGCCGCAATCCAGACACGATGCCGAATCGCTTCGATACTGTCACCACCTGCAGGAGCCTCATCGCTCCTACGATGGCTTTTGCCCTGCCGCTCATCGGAACAGATGGTTTCGACATCGGTTCTGATTTGCGACGCCTGCTGATAGCGAAGCTCGGGTTCCTTTTCGAGGGTCTTTAGAACGACCTGGTCCAGGCGAACATCAACCTGAACCTTCTTCGACGGTGGCGCGAAGCGCCCGAGCGGCAGCTCGCCCGTCAGCATCTCGTAGAAGACGACGCCGAGCGAATAGATGTCCGCGCGGTGGTCCACATCGTGCGGATGCTCTATCTGCTCGGGGGCCATGTAATGGGGCGTGCCCATCTTTTGGGCCGGGTCTGTCAGTGTGTAGGCCGTTGCCGGCCGGTCCAGCAGCTTGGCAAGTCCGAAGTCCGCGATCCTGACACGCCCTTTCTTGTCCAGCAGGATATTCTCCGGCTTGATGTCGCGATGCACGATGCCCTCCTCGTGAGCAAACTGCAGGGCGTCGCATATTTGCGGGACAATCGCCAGAGCCTCTCTCGGCGAGGCCTGGCGCGCCCGTATCACCTGCCGCAGGTCGGTCCCGTCGACGAATTCCATAACGAAGTAATAGAGCCCGCCCTCGGTCTTGCCGAAATCATAAACGGAGACTATGTGTGGATGGTTGAGCTTTGCAAGCGCCCGGGCCTCTCGGGTGAAGCGCTCGGTGAAAGCCGGGTCCCGCCCGACCTGTGGGGGCAGGATTTTGAGAGCTACCAGCCTGTCGAGCCCGGGCTGGCGGGCCTTGTACACCGCCCCCATTCCGCCCTGTCCGAGCAGCTCTATAACCTCGAGCTGGCCGAATTCCCTGGCTAGCTCTTCCGGCGCTGGAGGCACGAACGCGCCTGGCGAGCCTCCCGCCGGCTCCGTAGGGCCTTCACTGCCGCCTAGGCCCCCGTCCCCGGCGTCCGTCGGCAGGCCTTGCTTCATCAAACATTGCGGACAAAGCCCTTGAGGTGCGTCCGGCGCCAGATCGGCCCCACACTCAGGACATCTTTTCTCTTCAGCCATCGTCAAAGCCCCTTTCAGGCTGCCATCTGCCTCCACATATTACTAACGCCAACAGCCCGAAAGGTTACGCGCCGCGGCGGGCGTGTACGCCGCGGTCCAGCCGTAGGTCTAATGGGCCAGTGCCTTGAAAAGCTCTCGAATCTCCTCGTCAACCTGCTGTTCGTACTCAACCGTTTGTGCAATCTCATCGCGGAGCAGTTCCCGATACCGCTTCTTGAGCCTGTGGACGGCGACTTTGATCGCTCCTTCGGTCATGTCCAGCTCCTGCGCCGCCTCAGCGTAGGGGACCGAGCCCCTGTCGGTCGTAAGGTATATCTTCAGACGTTCGAAGAGGTTCTGCTTGCCGGCCGCTCTGGATTCGGCGGCGAGCCGGGCCATCGTCCGCTCCAACACCGTCAGAGCCCACGACCGCTCGAACAGTTTCTCAGGCGTCAGGCGGTCGGCCGGCTCAAGGGCGTACTGGCTTTCAGCCTTCTGAAAGTTGAGCGAGAGTGTCTTCATACGGCCGCCCCGTTTCAGTGCTTTTGCCCGCTTGAGCTCATTGGCCACAAAGTGCTTTAGCGCAGCCAGCAGGAACGAGCGGAATTTGCCGCGAGCCGGGTCGGCCAGGCGCAACCCGTGCTTTTCCAGCAGCCTGGCAAAAAACGCCTGCGTGTGCTCTTCGGCGGCTTCGGCGTCATAGCCGTGCCGTCTCAGATATGCGTAGAGGGGAAACCAGTACGTCCGGCACAGCGTTTCAAGGGCTTGCTGGTAGTGCATGGAGCCGGGCCTGCCGGCGGAGCGCACCACGCTCCAGTGCGTGGTTGCAAAGCGGCCGAGACCGCGAAGACCGGATTGTGTAACCTTCTTGCCCGAGCCTTCCTGCATATTCGATACCCAATGGAACAGCCTAAATTCTAGTGTTGCAAGACTACCAGAAGCAGCCCGAAATTACAACCTTGACCGTTGCCGTGGCAATCTTCTTGGGGCCGGGCCGCCAGACCGCAGGGGCGCGCGATGCAGTTCCTCCACCGCCCGGGAACCGGTCGGTACAGGAACTGCTGCAAACAAGCAAGCCATTATATGTTCGGTCGGCTCAACAATGTGCCGCGCTCAGCGCGACCGGCGAGGCTGTCCTTGCCGAGCCCGTGCGAGGTGTAAAGAGGGCCGTCATGACCACCGCGTAGGCCATACTGTCACCGAGAATCTCCGCCCCATGCAGAAGCCGCATCCCGGTGGGAAGCCAGTAGGCCTGGATCATCCCGAACAGGCCGGTCAGAACGTAGAAGGCCAGTCCGAAGCCCAGGACCTGCCGCCGCCTTGAGCCCGAAGCCATCGTCAAAACAGCCAATGAGCATAGCATATAGAGCGCACTTCGCAGAAGCTGCACGGAGATTATCACCTTCACCGGGGGCAGTGTTAGTCCGAACTGACCCTGTCTGTAGTACTCAATGACGAACGGAGCGACCATCATGCCGAAGGCGTAATAGATTATGGGAAACGCCGATACCGCCAGTGCGATGCGCAGAGCCCATCGCCGGCCGCTCAGTTCTGATAGGAACCGTTGGTTGGTGGCAGTGGTCCCGTCCCGTCGCGACCTAAACAGCAGCGATATTGCCGCCGAGAACAGCAGGGCCGGCAGAACCTGAAACGCCGTCAAAGCAAATATCCCGTGGACCTCCGTAAAGATCGCCGCTTCGATGGCGGTGTTGAGTCCGAGGCAGATCAACGCAAGTGCGAACAGAGCCGCCCAGCGGCGTACGTACGGGCCTCGCATCAGACCGGCAAGCGGCGCCACCATCGCGCTCAAGAGAAGGCTACCCAAAAGCAGACAGGGCATCAGCTTCTCGGGGTCTACCCGCTCATTCGCCGACGGCACTTGTATACCGAGCTTTGTAAGGGCGATGCCGCTGAAGGTTACCCCCAAAACGTATGCAGCGGCACAAACCACAACCTTCAAAGGCACTACCGTTATCGTTCGAACTACTGTTTTCACAGGAACTGCTCTCCTTTCTTCTGAGGTTCGTCAATACCACAGGGCCGCTTGGAAACCGGCGTTTCCACTGCAAGACCCACTCAATCTACTCTACTACTACCTACTACTTCACCAAATCGGCCGATTGGTTACATGCCGCACCGCGAGGTCGTGCTTTGCGCGGCTGGTCGGCATACCTTGAACAAGAGCTGTACGGCCCGCTTGACGAGCATACTCTCTTTAATTGCAGCTAAAAATGGCCCAGCTTTTTGCTTGCCTTTCAAGCCGGCTGGATTAGACTATGCCCAATTGACAAGAAGAGCGCCGAGAGCCGCTA
>CP070678.1:1466415-1471688 GCA_020352515.1 Phycisphaerales bacterium
CCGTCGCCGTAACCCTTGATGGTCACGCCGTCGTACGTCGCGGCAAGGTGGTGCCACTCAAGGTCCAGCGGAGCAAGGTTGCGCTCCCAGCCGTAGACGTGGATGCAGTAGAAGTCCTGCCCGCCTCGGCGCTCGATGTCAAAGTGCCTGGAGCCGCCGCTGGGGCCGGTGAAGCCGAAGCAGTTAGTCCAGCCGGCTATCGACGCCGCCGGAGCCGTCGCCTTGACCCAGCCGGCTATCGTGCGGGCGTCGTTCGAATCGATCCCCACGCTGCCGACGTTGACGTACGCCGTGCCGTCAAGGCTCAATGCCTGTCCCGAAACACCGCCGGCATAGCCTGTCGTCGTGCCGCAAGGATCACCGTTGTGGCCGCCGGCCGAATCGACGAGATTGAACTCGAACGAATAAGACGCCACAAGACCGGTAGTCCCCGGATCGGTCGGACTGACCTGCCAGTTGCTGATAAGCCAGTTGTCCACCATTATCTCCAGGTCCGGGAAGTCAACAACGCAGTTGTTGCTGAAATCCCCGGCCGGCTTGATAAGGGCCGGGAAGCACCTGCCCCTGTACAGCCGGATATCGTCGAAGTAGGCCGTGCCCGAGCCGCCGGGCGTAACACCGCCCCTCGTGCCGAAGCCAAGCCTGATGTCGTTAACATCGGTCAGGACCACGCCCTGATTGCTGAACTCCGTCAGCGGGATATTCCACTCGGTCCAACTGTTTGTCAATATCGCGTTGGCGTCCGGATGGTACACAACGCCGGTTGTGCCGTTGCTGTTGGATATCGCCACGTACATCTTTTCGGGGTCGTTGCTGATTATCCCGATGTCCCGGCTGGCCCACGGCCCGGTGGGCGTGCCGGCCGGGAAGCTGACGTTCGAGAACACCGCCTCGCAGGTGGCCGCCGCGTTATGGCTGGTCAGGCACAGACCGATGTACATAGGCGTGTTCATCGCAATAGTCAACGGCGTGCCCAAAGTCGTCCAGGTCGATCCGTCAGCCGAATACTCGCCCGTAACCAGGCCATCCGCGTCGCGGCTCAGCCTTACCCATTGCGGGGCGGCAATTCCTCCTGTCGTGTCGTGGGCGCTGGCGCCGCCGGTGTCTATACGACGCTGCCATGAAACACCCTGAGATGGAGTGACCACAACCATCGAGTGGACCGAGTTGGCGTCAAGCGTGTCGCGAATCATCACGCCCGCCTTCGCCCAGCCGTTGGTGTTCTGGACGCTCTCGACCCTGGCCACAATCGTCCCGGGGCCGGTGAGAGTCTGATACACAAAGTGGAATTCGTCGTGGTAGCCTGTCTGCCGAGGGGCGGTGACATTCCAGATGTCAGTGCCAGAGCCCCTTACCGTGAACGTGCCGGTGGCCATGTTGTAGTCAAAGCCGCCCTCAGAGGCCGGATAACCCCTGTACCAGAGAGAAAGCGCCTTGACGCCCTCCTCGGTCCAGTTCCGCGGATAAATCAGCCTCCTGGTCGACTCGGAGTACTTAAGCGTGCCGAGATTATTGTTGAAGAAATACGGCATGGCCTGGCCACCGCCGTGCACAATGTTGGTTTCGGCGAATGGATCAGCTGCGTAACCGACTATGGAGCCGGTGCCGTTACCCGGATAATGAGGCGGGGTCGTGGGTGTCCCATAGCCGAAGCCGTCAAGCCACCACTCGAATATCCGGTGGGGTGTGTAGTCGTTGTAGTCCTCCATGTTGTCGATTACCAGATGGTCGGCCACTGTGAAGGTCCAGACGAGCCCGGTTGTAATCGACGAATCGCTGTTCTTTTCATCTATCCTCCAGTAGTAGGTTGAACCCCAGACAATCTCCTCCGGAGGTGTGTAGCTCGTATTGGCCTGAAGGCCGCGATATATGCCCGCCGTAGAGGTGTCGGCATTTTCAACAGCGGTCCTGTCAGTGCCCAGGTAGACGTTGTGCTGGACGGCCTCATCGCCGGGCCGCCACGTAAGCGTACGCGCATTCACAATGGTCGTTACGGAGGCATTAGCGGGGGTGGGATCCCAGGCCTTTTTCGGATCGCCTCGCATGGCCTGCTTTATATCGGCCTGGCTCAGGGCCTTATCGTAAATCCTGAAGTCGTCAATGTCACCGTAGAACCAGCTCGTTGGTCCCCTGCTACCGTTGAAGCTGCCCGCCTCCGAGCCAACTCCGACGAAACCGTATCGCAAGTTGCCGCTTCCCATAGTGGCGCCTCCGGAGAAAGAAGGCTCCGGAATACCATCTATGTAGATGGTCATCGCGCCGTTGTCGAAGACGCCCGTTACATGGTGCCACTGCCCGTCGTCCACGCGCGTGACGCTGCCGGTGTCCATTTGGCCCGAGTTTGTCATCACGTCCCAGCCGACCTGGCCGGTGCCCGCGCCGTTGCCGTTGATCTCGAGGCGCCAGTACTCGTTCCGGTCAAACGAGGCTATAACCTGGTCGCCTCCGCCGCTCACACGAATCCAGGCGCAGACGGTTAGCTCTGGATAGCTCGTTCCGAGATAACTGAGGTTCTCGATGGCCACATAGTCGTCGGAATCCATGGTAAGCATCCCGTCGCCTATCGCCGAAGGCTCGGACCACTCGGGGGTATTGAACAGGGTTCCGTGATTTTCGTGGCCCGACCAGTCCACGGCCCTGGCGCCCTGGCCTTCGTTAAACATGTAATGCACGACCATGTTCGGATCTTCAACGGCTATAAACGGCAGAGTCGAGAAACTCCAGACGCTGCCCTTGACGGTTGCGGCTTCCACTTCGTCGATTCGCCAGTAGTAGATAGTTCCGCGGTCGAGCGTTCCGGGGCTGAATGTCTGCGATGTCTGGCTGGCTTTGTATTCGAGTGAGGCCTTGTCGGCGTTCTCGACTGCGTCGGCATCGGTGCCAAAGTAGACGTCGTGTGTCATTGCGTTGAAACCGCTGTTCCAGGCGAGCTCGATTTCAACGAATATATTCTCCGCGTTGTCAGCAGGGAAGGGATTGAAGGCCTGGGCCGGAGCGGTGGTGAAGGACCATACATCTCCGGTGTGTGTTGCGCCGTTCGGCTCTTCCTCGTCAATCCTCCAGCAGTAAGTGGTCTGGGGTTGACGCATCGTGGCGGGATAGGAATCGGGCATGTAGAATGTGTTGGCGGCCGGCTGGTGGGACCGAAACTCCGCAGGACCAGGCGCGGGATTTGTTCCGAAGTAGACGTTGTGCCAGGCTGCGGTAGCGCCGGCCGTCCAGCTCAATAGACCGTAGTTATCGTACTTGCCGACATTAACGGCCTGATCAACAGGGACAGGGTCTCTTGCCGAGACCTGCAAATCACCTTCGACAAGCGTTACGTCGTCAAAAGACACCTCCTCGTTGCTCCATATCTTAATGCCGATCTTCCTTCCCGCGTCGGCGGCGGTGGCGATATATGTTAAGCTGATCTGCTCCCATGAGAGTCCGGCTGTGCCACTTGTCTCAATCAGTTCGTTTGTATAATCTTCCGTGGTGAAGTAAAGCCGCCAGCCGCTGGCGTAGCCGACCCACGGTTGTCCCACCCAGACGCTTAACGTGTACATTCTGCCTTGAACGAACGTCTCGTCCAGAATCTGGTAGATATAGTCTTCGTAGGGGTACGCTTTGTTGTTGCCGCTTCGGGCATACAAATCCTCGGGCCAGCCGTCCGCGCGCCAATAACCGTAGTCAATCCACGCGTCGCCGGAATGACATTCCCACGGCCCGGCATAACCGGCATCAACAATATCTATGTAACCACCCTCGGCAAGAACGTGGTCATCGAAGCCCGCATCCGGGACAGTTATGACCCGCTGATCGGCCATCGCAGAAGAGAGCGCCAGGCACGCGGCCAGAACGAATCCAACTATTGGAGAAGATAATGACTTCTTCATGACACTGTCTCCTGAAAGGGAAAATCGCGTATTCTTTTGTCCCGGTAGAACGGGGTCGTTCGGTGTAAACGCTGGCCAACGCCCAGACCGTCACCCTTGGACGAACAAACAGACGCCTCACAAGGTGTCTGCAAGGCGCCTACGGTACTCCCTCTGTTTCAAGGAAGAACGCCTGCGGCGATCTTGCGTTAATTTGTTCGTACGGGTCCGCCTACGAGCGTTTGCGCCTGAGCATCAGAGCGCCTAAACCCAATAGGGCCAGCGTGGCCGGCTCGGGAACGAGGGTAATGTCGTCAAAAGACACCTCGCTGGACCCCCACATCTTTATCCCGATGTTATGTCCGGCGTCGGCAGCGGTGGCGGTATATTCCAAGCTAACCTGCTCCCAGTCAAGCCCGGCCGTGCCACTTGTCTCAATTAGTTCGTTTGTATAATCTTCTGTGGTGAAGTAAAGCCACCAATCGCTGGCGTAGCCCTCCCACGGTTGTCCGACCCAGGCGCTCAATGTGTACGTTACGCCTTCAATAAAGGTCTCATCCAGAATCTGGTAGATATAGTCTTCGTACGCGTACGCTTTGTTGTTGCCGCTGTGGGCATACAAATCCTCGGGCCAGCCGTCCGCACGCCAATAACCGTAGTCGATCCAGGCGTCGCCGGAGTCACATTCCCACGCCCCGGTGTAACTACCGGCAGCAATGTCTTCGTAGCCACCCTCGGTAAGAACGTGGTCCTCAAAGCTCGCATCCGGGACGGTGATCAGCGCGGCGCCGGCCGATGCTGAAAGGGCAAACAACGCTACTGCCACGGCTGTTAAGAATGTTCTGCTCATCATACCAGTCTCCTCCAAACACTCAATAAAACTGTAAATTCGCCAGCTCCATACTCGAGCGAAAAAGGTGCTCCCCCCGTAATCCTTAGACCCTTTCCTACATATTCCCGGCGGCCAATTACGCAAACCACCTATACACTGTAAACTACCAGTACCCCGTGGGGATTGTCAAGAAAAAAACTCTCCACCCGATTACCCGTTTTGGCTTCGGGGTGCGCATAGGGCCTCCCTTAGGAAGATTTGTGCTGTTTTTCACCGATACATCCAGCAGGCTCGAAGATGCTGAAGAGAGATTTGATCCTTAGCCGGACAGTGCGTTTACTTCTCACCATCCGCTTCCGGAAAAGAGACGAAATTTCTTTATTACCACCTGCGGGGCGACCTGCAGGAGTCTGCTCACCTGCAGCAGTTCGGACCGGCAAAAACAGGGGTGCAACCACTGAAAAACGCGTAATTGCGTGAAATCAGCAGATAATCTCGATCTCTCGCTACCGGCAAAGGGAAGATACCATAGCCCGGGATATGTCAGCGGAGCGTTTCAGGCGCCGAATCGAGCGCAGACTGCC
>CP070678.1:1471788-1474621 GCA_020352515.1 Phycisphaerales bacterium
ATGTGGCAGCCTTCGTACTCGGAGGTGCCGAAGACGCGTTTGAAAGTCCTGCCGCTGTCGGCGGGAATGAGCAGGCCCTCGCGGCAGGGGACGACCATCCAGCCGGCGTCGGTGTCGGTGACGGCCAGGGCGTCTCCAAGCACGCGGACGGTTGCACCATTCTTATTCTCGTAGCGCAGCTCGAGGGCTGATCCCCGGTCGACGAGCGCAAAGGTGACCGCCGGGCGGTCGTTCTTGAGCAGCGTCACGGTGTATTTTTGGGAGGTGTCGGCTTTTGTGAAGCCGCCTTCGAGCCACGCGGCGGCGCCGGCGGAAGCCGCGCCGTCGGAGGGCCAGGCGGCGCCTGACCGCTTATCCAACAGGTACCATCGGCCGGTGGTTTCGTCTATTTCGACCTTCAACAGGTCGCTTTCGAGTGTGGCGGCGGCGGTTGTTCCGCAGATCGGAATCAACACTGACAATGTGAAGACTGGGATGAGCCTGTTCATAATCATGCTCCCTTTGAACTGTAACCCGGCGGCCGACAGACTGCGGCGGCAACGCAGGTGCATTTTTGCGCGCGTGCAGGATAGCAGATTTGCATTTTGAAGAAAAGTCTTTTGGCTCCGTGCGACCGACCGGTGTCTGTGAAGATTTTAGGGCATTGCAGCCTTGGGCCGGCACTTGCTCCGCGGGCCGGAGTAGCTTTGGAGGCATCCGAAGGCCAAATGAGCGTCTATGGCGTTACGATTCCATCGGCGCACAATCGCATAACGCGCCACGGGTAAGAACCAACGACAGGAGCCAACCATAGAAGCTTTACCGCTTAGGGACTTTCAGGGCGCAAAAGACCTTCTTGTTCTATTCTTTCTATCGCCCAGATGAAATACTCCTTCAACCCCGATGATATACCATCGAGCTGCTCTTTCAGAGCCACTAAAGCTTCGTGTCGTCCTTTTCCAATATTCCCCAAAGCAATGGCAGTGTTTCTGCGGATGATTTCGGGCTGCTTCGCGGAGATCAGTGCAAGCAGATCCGGCGTACGTTCCAGACCATCGAGATGCCTGTGACTCTCATGATGACACGGGTCAAATCGAGCTCGAGGATCGATGCGACGAACATTCAAATTTTTATTTGCAGGACAGACTTCCTGACATATATCGCAGCCATGAATCCAGTTCTGTATTCTCGACCGAATGTGAGGTTCAATGTAAGCTTGTCGCCTGGTAATCGGGTTAATACACAATTTCGGGTTGACTTTATAGGGAGCATAGAGGGCTCCCATAGGACATGCTTTCATGCATCGCCCGCATTTGTCACATCGAGTTGAGATTCTCTCGAAATGATCGGGTGCAAGCTCCACATCTGTAAGAACATTGCGTAATGCAACATAGGAACCGTATTTTTCTGTCTGAAGAACGCCGTTCTTGCCATAGGCTCCCATACCAATCCGGTCGGCGACAAACTTCAGAGGAATATGTTGGCCCTGGACTGCTTTGTGTCCACGCTCCTCAATAAAACCTACAACGCTCTCAGCAATCTGGCGTGCTACCGGATAGTAGCTGTATATTCTCGCTGTTTTCCCGCGAAGCTCCCGACGTGTATTTCTATAGATCGCAGCTTCGTCGTAAGCATATACCCCGAGTATGACTATGGTCTTTGCTTCCGGTAGTGTTTTTCGTGCATCTGCAAGGTGCGCAAAGAATGTTTTGTTCCGGGAATCCGGCATGTTTGCCGCCGGAGAGATCATGAAATCCTCCAATTGTGCTCCGGTATCCTGCAAACGTTTTTCGGCCTCAGCCAAATACTCGGCATAGGCTTCAACACTGGCCATTGCCACCAGTTGAGCACCCTGGGAAAGTGCAAGTTGTCTGATCGTATTCTTCATTGACATGGTTAAGCCGAGATTTCCCATCTAATGTCATAATCGCTCCTCCTGAACGCCACACTGTCAACAATACCACAATAGGGGGCTCGATTTCAACACTCCCGTGAAGAGTAACACACCCAAAAACAGCGCGCCAGTCTATTTTCACAGACACATGTCCGATGTCCGACCGAGCGAGGGGCCGGCCGAGCCGGCAGGGCAGGCGGGTGAAGCTTCGGCGAAGAAAAGGTCCCTGATTCGGCCGGCGGGGCGTTATAATGCGTGCAGTGACGGGCCAGTGTGTGATTTTATGATTTGCCGGTTTTGAAGATTGTGGGGGCAGGAGGCGCAAGTTTATGGATGGTTGTTCGCGACGTGAGTTTATCAGGGCGGCCGGCTTCGGGCTGGGCTGGTTGATGGCGCCGAGATTCTCGCCGGCGAGGGGCGTTTCGAAAAGAAGGCCGAACATTGTTTTTATTCTTGCCGACGACATGGGCTGGATGGACAGCACGGTGTATGGCAGCCGATACTACCGGACGCCGAATCTTGAGCGGCTGGCCCGGCGGGGAATGTTGTTTACGGAGGCGTATGCCGCCAGCCCGCTGTGCTCGCCGACGCGGGCGAGCATCATGACGGGCAAGTATCCGGCGCGGCTGGGCATAACGACGCCGGCGTGCCATCTTCCGCCACGTCCGAAAGACGCGCCGATTCTGGCTGGCAAGGCCAGGCCTTCGCTGAAGATGATATGCCCGGAGAGCCGGCGGTTTCTGCCGCTTGAGGAGTACACCATCGGCGAGGCTTTCAAAGACGCGGGCTATGCCACCGGGCATTTCGGCAAATGGCACCTTGGCCACCCGCCGTTTTCACCTTTGGAGCAAGGCTTCGACGTCGATGTGCCGCACTGGCCGGGTCCGGGTCCTGCGGGCAGCTATGTTGCCCCGTGGAGGTTCCCCGACTTCGATCCCGATACACCCAACGAGCACATCG
>CP070678.1:1474721-1482224 GCA_020352515.1 Phycisphaerales bacterium
CCAAGACCCGAATCCAGCGATGCGTTGAAATCCTTGCCGTCCCGACCGTAAAACACCAGCCACGGATACTGGTTGCACGCCACGTGCAGCTTGCCCCTCTTTCGCCTTTCCATACCTCCGGCCGCACCAGCGCCCAGCACCGTCGCCCCGCCCAGAACCGCCACATCCCCCAGAAACCGCCTCCGTGATACCCTTCCGTCGCACATAATAAATCACTCCCAAAGAAGATCCTCGATCCTGTTAACAGCCGCCCGTCGTCTTGAACCACCCGGCCGCCGGCCATTAGTATGCAGCAACAAAACACGCCCCGCAAGACCATTATGCCCCCATCGCGACAAATACCGCCCGTTGCCCGCAACCATCACCTCTGATATACTCGCTGCTGGCCCGTTGGCTGTTTCCATTAACACGTGTCGGAGGCAAAGCTCATGAGAACCGCAAAACCCCTCATACAGATCCTGGCCCTTTTAACCGCCTGCAGCGCAGCGCACGGCATGTTTGTCATGCCGACCTACGCCCCGGTCGAGCGCCTCATCAAGAACGCAACCGCCTACATAAAAGAAAACCCCAAAGACCCCCACGGATATTACACCCTTGCACGCATACACTACCTCGCCTTTGCCAACGGGGCTGCTCTGGCCGCCACCATAAGCGAGGGCACGCCGCCGGCAATTGCCCCGCACTGGATGACCGCCGGCCTCGCAGCACATCGCCTGCGCTCAGAGCACGCAATGGAGTTGACACTCCAGGAATTCGGCTTCGCCTCGTCCGCCGCGATCCCCGAGGAAAGCCGTCGGCAGTTCAACGAGGCACGCGCCCAAAAGCTCGAGCAGCTCGAACGTGAAGGCTGGCTGCCCGAAAAGCTCACCGACAAAGAGGCGGCCGGCCACGCGGCCTCGGCAATCGACAACTTCAATAAAGCCATCGAGCTGCGCCCGAAGAACGGCCTCTACCACCTCGGCCTGGCCAGCCTGCTCGATCAGTACGTCGCTTTTCTCGCCGAGACCGCTGGCGACACAGTCCCCCGCCAGTTCCGAACCATAATCCTCGAGCGGGCAAGAGAATCCTACTACACCGCTTACAGCCTCTCCCGCAGGCAGGACCTCGCACACAGAGAAAGACCCATCGCCGGCCTTGGCAGTCTTGTCGCGTATGAAGCCGGCAAGGCGTATATCCGTCTCTCGCAGGCCGGCATACCTCTTTCACGCCAGGACAAATCAAGAATCTCCGGCATCCAAACCGACCTCCGCAAGTTTGAAAAGCTCCCCTTCGGCGCAATCACCCCGCTCATATTCACCCTCGAACCGCACACCTCGTTGTCGGAACTGCTGGCCCCCGCCCGCTCGGTCGCCTTCGACCTCGACGGCGACGGCCGCATCGAGCGATGGCCCTGGGTCCGCCCCACAACCGCCATCCTTGCCTGGGACCCCGCCCGCACCGGCTCTATCACCTCCGGCCGTCAGCTATTCGGTTCGGTATCCTGGTGGCTCTTCTTCGAAGACGGCTACCACGCCCTCGATGCCCTCGACGATAACCGCGACGGCGTAATCGCCGGCCCCGAGCTTCTCGGCATAGCCGTCTGGCTCGACCGCAATTCCAACGCCAAATCCGACCCCGGAGAGGTCGTCCCCGTCGAGCAAACGCAAATCCAATCCCTCGCAGCCAGAGCCTGCGGCACAGACCGCCGTTGCCCCATGAACCCGGCCGGTCTCACCCTCAAAAACGGCCGAACCCTGCCAACCTACGACTGGATTGCATACCCGCTAAAACCGCGCTTGACCCCGCTCTCGCCGCGCCAGTGCACCGATTAACGTGCCCGCACACTCTGTCGGCAAAAAACCAACCCCCTACGGGCCAATTTACGCCCCGACGCCATATTTCTGCCGCCAATTATGAAAAAGCCGCTCTCTCAGCCGTCTAATAATAGGGACAGGCCAGCATCAAAAGCCCTCTCATCAAATAAGGAGAAAAGCCATGAGACGAAAACTGGCCCTCTCAGGCGTCGCCGGCGCCTTGATAATCGTCGCCATTGCCATCGGCGCCCCCCGCGACGATCAGACCATCGACTTTGCCGCCGAAATAGACGCAATGCAGCGGCAGATTCCCGCGCTCGAATCGCAAATCGCCGACCTCGAACGCCAAATCCGCAACATGGCCGCAAAATGGGATAGCCGCAGGATGATTATGCCCCAATATCGTGCCATCCCCCGCAGCCTCCCGGAAGGTGCTCGCCCATTCGAGTTCAACGGCATGACTTTCTACATCTGCCCCCTTAGCAGCAGCGCACAGCAGAAGACATCAAGGTCGAGATAACCCCACTATGCACAACCACGCACACCCGCCGAACGCCGTCCCGGCCGGCCCAACCTCTCACCACGAAACAGACCGGTTGCTGCCCCTCTTGCCGACGAGGACTTCCTTTTGCCAGACCCTCAGCCCCGTCTTGATATTCGAAACCATCAGTTGAAAGTAGTACTCAACCTGCTGCCGGTCCCGGTCATAACGGATATTCCTCTGAAATATCTTGCCCGAAATGCTCAGTTCCGGAGCAACGAGCGTCCGCTTGGCCGCAATCGTGTTCGGGTCGAACTCCTCGGAGTCCCTCAGCTCTCTGACCTCGTGCACAAGCGCGTCCGGGGCCCCCTCGCCGCCGACCGCCGAGGTCATGACAGCCTGGCCGCTGTTGAGAACCTCCTCCTCGATCTTCGCCATCAACTGGTCCGTGTCGATCCGCTGCATCGTGTCGTTTACAACACGCCCGGTCGCCACAACATACTGCCCGCCGCCCTCCTTCTTCAGCTTCCCGGACCCGAGCAGGTCCTGAACAAGCAGGCTCGCAGCCTGGTCGAAGTCCCTGTAATCAAGGGCCATAACCGGCTTGCCCTCGTCGTGCATCGTGTCGATAGTCGTCGTCTCTGGCTCACAGCCCGCAATCAAAATACCTGCCAGGCAGATAATCTCCAACATTCTTGCTTTCATGACTTACTCCCATTTCCTGGTGTCCATTCTAAAGTCCACTGCTTCGGCCCGCGGCGCCACGGCCTTAATGGTGAAAGGCGACTTGCCCATCGACGAGGCCGGTAGCCACGTCGTCGCCCGAGTCTCAATGAGAAGTCCGTCCGCATCGAGCCATTCCACCCGGTACCGGAAACGCTTGGTGTTGTATGCTTCGTTGTGCCCGTTCACGTAAAGTTCCAGCAGCCCCGCCTCGTTCCTGCGCGTCACCGCCTCGTCCACCATAATGCCCTCTCCGATCAACGCGCTGAAGGCGTGCCTCACCGGCCGAGTCACTATGTTGCTCGCCAGCGTATCGCTCCTGATCCCCTCTCTCACGTGAATCCTCGAATCAGCCTCCTTGTTGCACCCTCCGACGAGCGCCGCCGGCACCAAAAGGACCAGCAAACTTCTGCTTCTCATGGCTTTTCTCCGTAAATCATCTTGTCATGCGCCGCTTTCAATATCTTATAACATCGTAAACCTGCGGCCCCTGCCGCAGCGGTATTCTAACATACACTATCGCATTCTTGCAATCCGGTATCTTCACCTCGAACGGCGCCCCGCCCGGACCGCCCACCTTTATCAGCCTGTCGGCGGGAATCGAAAGCCTCGCAACCTGGAAATCCTTCGGCAGCGTCGTCCATATCCTCACGTCCGCCGCCGTCGTCGCAAGTGAATACACCGCCATCGCAATTGACAGGATCGCTCCCCCCTTGTCGTCATCCTGCTTCTGCAGCGCGTACTGCGCCGCCGCCTTGCCCGCCGCCGAAATGATCGCCCGCGTCAGAATCGCGCCGAAATCCTTGTTGAACTCCGTCTGAACAACCCTGTCCATCTCCGCCACGACCCGCGTATCGTAGCTCCTGCCCCCCGCCTGAACCGTCAGGTGCGGATACGCACCCTCCCTGAACACCAGTCTCGGCAGCGCAATGCCCACGTACTTGACCTTATCCGTCGCAACAAACAGCGGCAGGTCGATCCTGAACTCCTCCTTGACCGGCCCCAATCCGTTCTCGAATATCACCCACACCGTGTTCTTCAACTGCCCCTGCCCGTCGAGAATCTTCTCCGTGACGGCCAAATCCTCCGCCATGTACGGATTCTCCGGAACCATCCCGTATGCCGCCTTGAGCAGGTCGACTGCCTTCGAATAATCGCCCACCATGTCGAAATAAACGCCCGCTAAGTACGTCGCAAACGGGTTCACAAAATCAGGGTAAGCCTCGAACTGGTACAACCCCGGGTATCTCTGGCTTATCAGATTCCTGACTTCAGGATTCTCGACGCTCCTTTTCACGTCGCCTTTGCCCTGCTCGGCTTCGACCTCGCTTCGGACCTTCTCTATCTCCCGCGCGAAGTGCTCTTTCGCACGCCTCTGCCTGTCAAGCGCCCGGTTGAACTCCACCCTCGCCAGTTCGTCGTTGCCCACCATCATAAAGTTCAGCGCCTTGTACGTGTTGACCATCACCCCGTCATATTCCTCCCCCACGTACGGGACTATGTTCTCGTTCACAAGCGTCGAGGCAAACGAATCGACCGCCTCGTTCTGGTAGTCGTAGTAGTTCAGCATCTCCTCCGACCGGTCGAAGTACTCCGTGCTCTCCTCGTAGTTCTGCCGGAGCCGCTCGACAGAGCCCATCTGCAGCGCCCAAAGCAAATCCTCGCCCGTCGGCCTGCCGCTCCTGCTGATCTTCGATCCCGCGAAGTCCGCACACTTCTCGAGATTCGACGACCTCAGATACCCGTCGAATGTCGCCAGATTGCTCTTCGGCGCATTGCACCCTCCCAGCAAAAACGCCACCGCCGCAACAATCCCCAGGGCGCCGCCCCTGATTCGCAAAAACCCCCGCACCCCTCCGGCCGCCCCCAATGAAAACAGATGCGCCCCAAAAAGCTCCGCGCAGCGCCGGCCGCCACTCTCCCTGACTCCCGCAACACTGGCCAATCGCCTCGATTCCATCAACACTCAAAACCTGCCCTGTGATTGCGCTATTCCAGCTCACTTTCCAAAACCATCGCACCGCGATTCCACCCCCGACTATACCCCCCACAATATCAGCCTGTCAAGCCCGCAACCCCGCCAAAACGCGCTTGCCCCCCTTCACTGCGATACACCCCTGCCTCTCAGGCAGCTCACGCCCCAGCACCACCCCTGCCCGGACATGACGAAAACCACAGACGCAAGCGACCCCAGCTCCACCCTCGCCCGGACGAGAACGCCAAAATGACCACCGGCGACACCGACCGCAAGTATATTCTTGACATTGTGGGCGAACTGCCCGTAATATTGCTCGAAATAGACCCGTCCGAAAGCTCTTTGAAAAACAAATACTCCACCGGCCAGTATTTCGACTCCGAGATACAAGAATACTACCTCCGCGCCCGACAATACAACCCCCACATCGCCAGATTCACCTCCAGAGACCCTGTGTGGGGAAAACCCTACGAGCCCGTGACACTCCACGCATATCTATATTCTAGGAACAACCCGATCAACCGTGTTGACTTAAGTGGGCGCATGAGTACTGTGACGAAAGTGGCCGTTAGTGTTGGTGTAGGCGCTGTGATCTACGCAGTCGTCACCCACTATGAGAAACTGCGTGAATACTACGAGATCCACCGCTTTGGCGTAATGTCTGGCTTAGCATCAACGGCGGACCTCAAACGCTTTAGGGACCGGCTTCAGGCAGCAATTCCGAAAATCGACAGAGTAAGAGAGGACCTGAATCTGACATTCGAAAATATGGAGCAAAAACTGCGTGAGCAAGGCCTTGCCTCCGCTGGCCAACTTGGGAGGGGTTTTCTCCTTGAGCCTGGCACGCACAATTTCACCAAAGGTGAACAGTATTTAATGCGACTCTACGAAAACAGAGGAACGAATCTGAAATCTCCGGATTTGATACCAGGAATACGGATGCACCAGGACGCGGCGCAAGATTTGCAGACCGAGATATGGCGAAATGAGGCGATCATCGCTGAGCTGGACAAAGAAATAGAGAGACGTGGAGAGTTCGAATGACCGAATGCGACCGAAGGAATCGTTGAGCTGTGCGAGAACCCAACAGAGCACACACCAGGGAGATTCTCTTGGCAACCTGACGTTCGTACACTATCATAGTGGTGTCGTGGTCAAATAACTCGGCCCAGAAAGGGCCCTCCACGAAACCACGCGCGCGAGTTGCAAACGAATGTGGGAAGGTACGACCTCATATGCGAACAGACAGATATGAAGCCATGGCCCAGTGTATCCGACGGATTGGAGTCCCACTGTTTCTTCTTTTGTATGTCTCTTCTTATATTCTACTATCAGCCCTCGGAGGATACGTTCGAGCGCGGAGCGGCGGGATTAGGTGGGCTCACTCGGCTTTGCCGATGATTGATATCGAACAGTGGCAACCCAAGTTTGTGGTCTGGCAGGTGTTTCAGAGATATGACGGAACGCGGATTATTCGAGCCAATCTGTTCGGATACCTTTATGCGCCGCTAGTCATTCCGGATCAGAAGCTTATCCATCGCACGCGACGGCTACGCAAGCCGCCCCCAGTCAACATGGAAGACATGGCGCCATTCAGGGCTAGACAACAAGCAACTCAGAAGAACAGCACGCTGGGTATCCCTGAGCAGTTTCCCAACGACACGATTTTAATTGCATCTGCGAAATCGACAATGCCCACGACACGCTTTAGCTTAGCGGTGCGAGAACAACACTTGCCCAGGCACTGTTGCCTCATTTAGGAGCCAGGGGCACGACACAGACCGAGGAGAAACCGAATGATCTTGTGGGAAATCTACTTTTGGGTTACATGCTTCTTCCTTGTCATATGGCATTTCAACCATACTTCGTTGCTGCTCTGGAATTCGCGACCTGTCGAACTGATTAGCGTTGCGATGACCGCAGTAGCTTTGCTAGGCGTATTCGCCCTTTCCCAAGGAAAGAAGATTGTCGGACGTCTATTCTGGCAGACTTTCTTTCCCGTCTGGTGCGTGTGGATCCCGTACTATTACACGGTTTCGCAAATCACTAAACGGGTGGAAATCGCCGCGTGCGAATTGTGCTTCTCAATCGGAGAATCCGTAGTCCTGCTGGGCGCAATCATCCTTATGGGAATAGCTCTTTATCGTTATGCCTTCGCGCACAGTAAAATATGGGAGTGATGCCTAAGCCCCAAGTACGATCCGGTTGGAAATCGCGTCTATAAGAAATCCACCGCATCCGGCAGTTCCACAGCACGCAAATATGTTGTTGACATCAGCGGCGGACTACCGACAATACTATTGGAAATCGAACCATCCACCGGCTCTTTGAAAAAAACATACATCTATGTCGCAGATCCGCCATGGCTTGGGCGGGCTGACGGCGAGATACTCGCGCAACACGACGGGGATATCTCGGACGCCAGGTACTTCTACCTGCACGACAGGCTGGGCTTTGTCTGAAAACGCTGCCGTCGGCCCGAGAGCGAGCGGTTCGGCCGCTGGCAAGGACGTCGAAGCAGGCGTATCCCC
>CP070678.1:1482324-1491420 GCA_020352515.1 Phycisphaerales bacterium
CAACGTCGCCCCGGTCTTCTCGGCCTTGAAGCTGGGGGCTCCGACGAGCGTGGACTCGAGCTCAACGCTTTTCAACAATGAGACTCTGCCTTTGGCCTGCACGGTGCACTATGAGTTTCCGGCGCGCGGTCAGATGCCCGGCGTTCGGCTGCACTGGTACGACGGCGGCATGATTCCGGCTCGTCCGGTCGAGCTGGATGCGGGGCGGGAACTGTCGCGCGAGGACGGCGTGATTTTCGTGGGGGACAAGGGCAAGATGTACGTTGAGGGCTGGGGTGGCAACAGTCCGAGGCTCATTCCCGAGCAGAGGATGCGGGATTACAAGCGGCCGGCCAGGACGCTGCCGCGCTCGGTCGGGCACCACAGGGAGTGGATAGAGGCGTGCAAGAAGGGTACGGGGACGCGGTCGAATTTCGATTTTGCCGGAGCGCTGACCGAGGCCGTGCTGCTCGGGACCGTCTCCGTTCGGATGGGTGGGGCCAGACTGCTGTGGGACAGCGAGAACATGAAGGTCACGAATCTGATCGAGGCCAACGATTACCTGCATTACCGGTATCGGGACGGCTGGACCCTGTAGAGGCTGCCGCCATCATATCCGACCGGGCACGGGGTCTATCTCTGAACGATCGCATCCCTCAACAAGAAACTGTCGAAGCTGCCGGGGGCCCGGCCGTCACGTGCGTACAGGTAAACGGCCGCACAGAAGATCGCTGCAAGTGCCCATATGATATTACACAGAAGGATGATATATGCCCCCGCCAGAGCGATGAAGACTATCATTGCAGGAGTGCCCATGGTGAGGAGCGCCATCAAAACGAACACGGCCCCGGGGAGGATCAGGACAAGGAGGATCAGGCCGAAGCTGAAACCGCCGATAAGCTGCTGGCCCCACGTTTTTTTCAAAAGCGCGGCCGACTCCTTCAGCGCACTTATGGGCCCCTTCTTTTCAATGACCAGGAGAGGAACAACCAGATAGCTGGCAAGTTCCCAAGCCGTGCCAATAAGGTCAACGATTATCTTGCCCACCGTTTTGGACCGGTCCTCGATGACGCGAAGCACTACACCTATCGTTGCGGATACAAGCGCCCACTCGGCTATCAGCAATATCCGCGAGAACGCAGCCCTGAATCCGTCCCGCAATTTCAGGTCGCCTCCCTGCATTCGAATCACGGCGCAGGAGATTATCGCCGAATTGAAGAAGACGGTAATAAAGTACGTGCAGAGATAGAATAGAAACAGGGTCGCGTAGGCGCCCGGCGGCTCAGCTATATTGGTGTCTTCTTCCAGCAAGGCCCGCCATCCTTCACTTGGAACCAGGGGCAGCGCAAACGCCGCGGCGACCAGAAGCCAGCAGATTACTGAAATAAGTGGGAATATCAGTATCTTCTTGTCCTGCTTTAACACCTCCCAGGATTCCCTCATCAACGACCATGTATAGGAAAACTTACCCATGACTTGAATCTCCGCCAAAAATCCGTTCGGTTAATACTCCCAAATTCCCAGGCTCATTCAAAGCATACCTCGCGAGAGTACGTGACCGCATTATACAGCAGGGCCCTGATTGTGAAACAAGATAATTTCCCCGGCGCAATTACAGTCCCGCGTTCTCGGGTCCTTGCATCGTCAGACTTTTTTCCGCGTTCCTGTGGCGTCCGCCAATAGCAATGTACCCCCAAGAGATGGGAATTGAGAAGGCCATTATTTAGCGTTCTTTTTGGTATAGGTCTTTGCCAGCTTGTGTGGAGAAGCGTTGCTTTTGCGCGTTTTCGGGGCGCCGGTCGCTTCTTATTCAGGATTCTTGTTGAGCGTTTCGTTTGGCCCTATAAGAATTCCGGGTCGGCAGTCGTGATGTCGGTATCAGTTATTTGCCGGTTTTGAATTAAGCACGTCGGCGATTATGGCCGAAAGAAACGCATAGTTGGGGGAGGTTGATTTTAGGAAGGATGTGCTATGAACACAGTGGTGACCTGCCTGAAGCCAAACCAACTGGAGCAGGAGCTGGGGATTGAAAAAGCAATTGAACTCTACGAGCGAGACATATCAAACAACACCGACGAGAACGACGCATTCTACAGACTGTCGCAGATATATCGCAGCCGCAATCAAATAGAAGATGAAATCCGGGTTTTGAAAGAGGCGGTTGCGTTCTACGAATACGTTGTCTTCATTCAACATCTCGACAGCAGACTATCTACACTGAATGCCTTCACGAGCAGGCTTAAGGAGGCGAGGTCGCTGCTTTCCGGCTGAGGGGCCTGGTCGCACTGATGTAGGCGGCGGGTGTTCATCCACACAGGCCAATTATCGGAATGCGCTGACTTGGCGGGGTCAGCGGGCGTTGCCATACGGGTCGAGCTTTAGCCTTGTGTCTCCATTTAGTTTCGACGGATTAGCGCTGGAAGTACGGGCGTTGCGGCAATAGAATACTGCAACTTCAAATGCCCGCGGTTCTCTGTGCCGGAGCCGGGGGTTTGCCGCGTGTGAGAGGCATCTGCTTTTTGACAGGAGCAAAAGTGCAAACGACATCGAATGGCAGAGGGCTGGGGGTGATTTTCGATCTGGACGGGGTCCTGGTCGACAGCGGCTGGGCACATAAGCAGGCTTGGCGGGATCTTGGAGAGAGGGAGGGTTTTTCCATGTCGGAAGAGGTCTTTTGCCGCACGTTCGGGCTGCAGAATTGTGAGATAATACCCATGCTGCTCGAACGCGATGTGTCCGGTGAGGAGATGGCGCGGATGAGCGACTGGAAGGAGCAACGATACCGTGAACTTATCGGCGAGCGTTTGGTTCCGGCGGAGGGGGCGGCGGCGTTGGTCAAGGATCTCAAGGGCGAGGGTTTCGCGCTGGCAGTGGGCTCTTCGGCACCGCGGGAGAATCTTGAGCTGATTTTGGGGCGTCTGCAGGTCGAGGCGTATTTTGACGCGTTGGTGACGTGTGAGGACGTCGGCAGGAGCAAGCCTGCGCCGGATACGTTTCTCAAGGCGGCGGAGAAGCTTGGGTTATCACCGGGGCGGTGTGCGGTGGTGGAGGACGCGGTGGCGGGGGTACAGGCGGGCAAAGCCGCGGGGATGTCTGTTGTGGCGGTCACAAGCACAAAGAGCAGGGCCGAGCTTGCGAAGGCGGATATTGTTGTCGATAGCCTCGTTGAGCTGGGGGCCGGAGATTTCGTGAGGCTGCTGCGCAGCGGGGCGATTTAGGCGGCTTCAGTCGATGTCCGGATTGTGAGTGCGAGGCTATGGGGAACGCCGGGCGTTGGCGGCCCAAGGGTGATTGCGGCGATATGGCCGTCGAGACGAGAGCCGGGCGGATCGGGGTCGGGACGCTCGTGCCCGGGAAGCGGAGAAAACGTTGCCGGTTTCCAAAAAAGTCCGCAGATGTTGTACGGGGGCGTCTTGCTGCGCATCTATATATAATAGAGACCAGGCTATGAAGTCGAAACGAAGGCAAAACGAATCGGCGCTGGTTTGTGCGGCCGGGCGGGGTGATAAGCAGGCGTTGCGCACGCTGCTGGTGCGAAACTGGGACTGGCTCAGGGCTCTGGTGTACGGGGTGGTCTGTGATGCGGCTGATGTTGACGACGTGCTTCAGGATATCTGCGTTCGGGTAATCGGCAAGATAGGTACGCTTCGGGAGCCGGAGCGGTTTCGTCCTTGGCTTGCGGTTGTGGCGCGGAACCAGGCGCTTCAATATCGCCGGGACAAGGGCCACAGGCCGGCGAGGCTGGATGAAGAATTGGCCGAGCGGCAGTGTGACGGGAGGGGCGCGCATTTTGTCGATAGTATGGAGCAGGCGGAGCAGTGCCGTCTAATCCTGGAAGCTTTGCGGGGGCTGCCGGCGAAGTACCGCGAGGTGTTTGTTCTCGGATATACAGGCGATTTGACCTACGCACAGATTGGCGAGATTCTCGATGTGCCGGTAACGACCGTGCAGATACGGCTTGTGCGGGCCCGCCGGATGATATACGACCTGGTTACCGGGAAAGACAAGGTGAAGGAAAGATGAACATTACGAACGAAGCTATCGAGATACTGATTGGAAGGCACATCGACGGCGAGATTACGCCGAGCGAGCAGCGAATGCTGGAGGCGGCGCTTGAAAGGGATTCGGCGGCAAGAGGTCTGTTCGAGGGGCTGCGGGCATTGCACGAGAGCAGCGTTCCTGCCGTCGGCTCAGAGATGACGAGAGGGGCAAATGAGGCAGATGAGGTTTTCGAGCGGGCGTGGAGAGTGGCAGGGGGCCGGCTGCGGCGCATAAGAGGCGCCCGCGGGGTGATTCGGTTTGTCGCGGGATTAGCGGCCGGAATTGTGATAGGCGCGGTCCTTCACTTTGCCGTTGCCGGGGGGACAGCCGCTCCGGAGAGGTCTGCGGTCGGCTTGAGCCAGGATGGGAAAGCAGAAACGCAGGAGCGCGTGCTGCGGGAGGTTCTGCCGGATGGTGCGCCGGACGTGATGCGGAATGTCGACTGGTACAGCTTCACCGATAGAGGCGGCGACCAGTGGCTTATCGAGGGGCTGCGGGAGAACATGGTCAAGCCCGCGGCATATTACGGAGACCTGTAGTGGTGAATAAGGACTGCGTTTGAAAGGGGCATACGATGAGAACAAGAAGCGTCATACTCGTGGTTGTCGCCGTTCTGGCGGCAGCTTGCACGGCGGTGTCTGCCGAGTCGGCGCCAGCCGAAGAGCGTGCCTATATTGGTGTCAGACTGGACCAGAGAGCACTGCCGGAACTGCTTAGAAAGCACTTGAGACTCTCACCAAAACAGGGCGTTCGCATTCAAAACATCCATCGTAACAGCCCGGCGGACAAGGCCGGGCTGGAGCGTGACGACATTATAACCGGTTTTGAGGGCAAGCAGATGACCGGCTACGAGCAGATTGTGGAGGCGGTGCGAGATACCGACGTGGGGGCGGAAGTGTCGTTAGAGGTCATCCACTTAGGGGAGCGCCGGACCGTCAGGCTTGAACTCGGGCGGCTCAAGGACGAGCAATTCGACTGGAAGTATGCGGTCGAACCTGAGCTGGTGACCTCCTGGCGTCCCGGAAGGATGTTTCAACTCAAACCGGGCGGGCAGAGGTGGGATGAGATACCTTTTCATGACATCGTGACGATGCCGGACGTTTCCACCTACATTCGGGAGTTCACGAAAGAGCTTCGCACATATCATTACACGGACGGCGACCGGAGCTACACGATCACCATCGAAGGTGACCCGAGCGAAGAGAATTCGACAATAACGGTTCGTATTGGAGACACGGAGCACAAGACGACGATAAAGGAGGTCGACGAGCTGCCGGAGAAGTATCGCAGCGCGGCGACACAGGCGCTTGAGAAGGCACGGGAATCCGCGGAGCCGGGCCGGCACTTCCACGGTTTGGACATGTCGTGGGTAGAGCCGGGGAGACAGTGGCGGCAATACTTCGAGAATCTCCAGCCGTATCAAATGCCGGAAGTTCCGCGGTTCGGCCCCGGGGATGAGACGTTCGACGGGATAGAGGAGCAGATGCGCGAGCTGCAGGAGCGGATAGAGCAGTTGGAGAAGAGTCACCGGGAGATGCTCGATGGTCTTGTGGAGAAGCTCAAGAAGCAAGAATCAGCGGAGCGCGGCAAGGAGTCGAGGCAGGATATGGACGAGGGTCAGAAGATATGAGCCCGACAAGAGTTCTCGGACCGTTTTGGCGGAGAGGTCTTTTTGAGCTCAGCGGCGGATGGAGATTCGATTCTTGTTCCTGGTCACCGTGACGTTGCGGAGAGTCACGAGCCCCGACGCGTCGGCCTCGACCGTGCCCGTCTGGATCGGCCTTCCCTGCGAAACGTTGGACCATTTCAATTGACGGCCGGGGCGGGGTTTGAATTTCTGCAGCCGCCTCGGCGTGATGTCGACCGTGCATTCTTCGGCGGGCGCTTTGGGAAGAAGGGCGGCGGTTATCTCCCAGCTTTCGGGAGTATCAACCACGGTCTCGGTGTCCCAGTAGAGATAGAGATTCACCTGGCCGACGGAATCCCCGTCGTAGATGTCTGTTCTGGTTTCCCTGCCCACGATCACCTTTCTTGGTGATTCGAGTCTTCTTGCCGTGCCGGGGTCGTCATCGAGCGAGCAATTCGTGAAGGCGGGGAGGCTCTGGTCGAGGCGGATGTCGATGGGCATGACGCGCTCTCCTCCGTCGGCCGGCATTGCCGCGCGCTGCCCGTGGCCGTTCAGCCCCCAGACGAATATGTGAGGCCGGCGCGTTTGCTGCATCGCCCGATAGAACTCGAGGGCCTGCGGCCAGCCAATCGCCCCGTCGTTCTTGCCGTTGGACCAGGTGATAAAGCCGATGTCCTTTTCCACGTGCCGCCGCAGATACCATGCATCTTTGAAGTGGTCAAAGGCGGGCGTGCCGTCTTCGAATTTTATGCCCCACTGTTTCTTGCCGTACACATTTTCGTAGGAGCCGGTGAATTGAGGCGTGTTTCCGGGGTCATGGACGCCCACCCAGCCTATCGACCATGCAATCCTGTCCGGGCGGCGAATCGCGAACATCGGCGCGCCGCTGCCTCCCATAGAAGAGCCGGCGGTGAAGACGCGCGTCAGGTCCAGGTCGTATTTTCCGGCGGCCCAATCGAGAAATGAGAGCATTCGGGTTGTCGTGTAGGGCCTGACAACGCCCTTTTTCCATCTTTGGTCGGATGCGCCGGGTTCATAGTAAAGCTCGTGGTAACCGGTCCACCAATCGTAGGGTATCTGATTTGACGAAATGAGGTACGTGGTTCCGAGTTTTTCGTGGCTGTACCACCAGCCGAAGCCTCCGTTAAGACTTCCCCCCCAGCAGTGCAGGTGGAGGCCAACGGGGGTCGGCCTGCGTTCGATTCGCGGCGGAATCGCGACCAGGTAGTCGATGGGCTTGTTTTCGACGGATGCGTTGGGCGGCGCCTCCCATCGGACGTAGTAGTGCAACTCCGGTCGGCGGATATAGGCGAATTCGTCGGGCTTGACAATGCGCTGCAGAACGGGCTCGCCCGGGCCCTCGACTTCCCGCACTGGTTGGGAGGCAGCGTTGTCGCCGGTGATGGAGGTGTTTTCGGCGCCATTCTTGGAGTATGTGACCGCGTAGTATGACCGCATGCGGGCACCGCTGCCCTGAGCTTTTTGTCCGTGCGGGTTTTTCGGGCTGTGAACGTACAGGCCGGTACCGTGGCTAAGGGGCCCGGCACCGTCCCTTATTACGTAGCGGATAGCGGGTTTGCCTTTCTGGGAGGAGCCATAATAGTCGAGGTCATAACAGGTCAAAGGTCCGATTTCGGCGATGGGGGTCATTGCTTCAACAGAGGCAATCGGTCTGTCACTCCGGTAGATTCGGTATCGAACGCGGGCTTCTTTGTCGATTCCGGCGGCAATTTTGCGAAGCGCAGCATCGTCGATGTCATCCGGCAGCGGAGGAGGGTCAACCTCGCTCCAGGTGATGAATGTCCGGCCCATGTGGTGTCGAACGGCGAGTTTGGAAACCTGGGATTCGGCGCAGGCCAACGGTGCGAGCGTGAGGAGCAGAGTGAAGAGGAACACGCCACCGTAGGAATTTATGCGTCCTTTGTCGATGCTGGTCATAGGCGTTGTCCTTAGCACTTTTTTCGGTCTGCGGCAAAGCAGTCAAGTCAACTCAGTTTTAGATGCCCCGGTTCTAAGAGCCCTTTGCCTGTTGCACAGGGGTTATAACAAGAGTAACGGAGGCTTGTGTCACGGGCTGGGTAAGGTTGATTCCCAATCTCGTGGGGAGCCTGCGGCCGCTGAGGTCTTCCTTGATGGTCTCTGGGAGGATTTCAAAGTCGGCCCCGGTTACTTCAATCTGCACGCCGAGGGCGTCCTGTTGGTCATAGACCATCAAGGCGGAAGGTGAAATCTGTTTCCACCGGTCGAATGTCACTATTGCGGCGCCGAAGTTACAGGGCCGTGCAAAGGCGACTTTGTCAGTTACCGTGAGAGAGCCGGCGCCGAGACGGGAATAGGTGAAGTTGCGCTCGAGTTTTTTGAGCTCCGGCACGTCGTAGGGGCTGGAAATGTCCAGGACGAGTGTGTCGGCGGAGTCGGTGAAGGTTTTTTCGACGATACGGCCCTGAGCCTGTCGGCCGGTTCGCTGCAATTTGCCGGCAACGACGGGGACCGGATGGCCGAAGGAATTGAGGACGTTGCTTTCATAACGTCGGCCGCTGAAGGTGCGGGCGGTGTAGACTTCGCCGCCGGGATCGAGCAGCAGCGGCTTGTCGCCCAGCACCACGACGAACGAACCGACGTCGTTGTGGTTGTGGTGTTCGGCGTTGTGGCCGCCCTTGAGAGCGACGGCGAGGCGCGAAGCTGAGGCGGCGCGAGGCCGAGAGAGAAGGACTCCGGCCTTGTCGAACCATGAGCGGATGCCTGGGCCGCTTGAAGAGACCTTGGCGGTGGCGGCGCGGGACGCGGAATTGGGGAACGAATACATCATGCTTTCGTACAGGGAGCCGGAGGCGGACGAGGTATCGTTTTGCTCCCAGGAGCGCAGGCCCATGCCAAACCGGCGGCTTACGAAGTACATCAGGCGCGAGCCGGGCCTGGCGCGCACGGAGCAATCGGCAAAGGCGGGATAGACACCGTTCAGGATCTCGATATTGGCCCCGAATTGTGCGGCCTTTGCCGCTCTGGGATTATCGAGCAGGTTCACTTTGCCTCTGGTGGCCTGATGAATGGCTTCACAAAGCATCACGTAATAGCCGAAACCGTAGTTCCAGTAGCCGAGGCCTTCGGAGCAGTAGCCATCGTCGGTGAAACCTTCGAGGAAATTCTGCGAGTACTTCTCGGCAGCGGCGACGAAGAGGGCGCGGGATTCCGGTGACTCGATGACCGCGAGCGCCGAGCCGGTCACGCCGGCCAGGCAGACGGCGTTCCAGTTGTTTGTTCCGAGCATCCACCAATTTTCCTTGCGTTTGCCGAGGACCATATCGCGGCAGGGTTTGAAGATGCGCGTTTCGAGATTGTCCCGAATAAGCTGGCGGGTCCTGGGGCTGAGCTTGTCGGCGAGAAGATAGTCTGCGCTTGCGAGAGACCAGGCGAGCATTGCCGAACCGAGGTCAATATCCACAATCTTG
>CP070678.1:1491520-1497375 GCA_020352515.1 Phycisphaerales bacterium
ATCGGCCACATAGCAGCCTGGACTACATGGCCCCGGCGGCATTTGCGGCGACCTGTCTTGAGCAAGGCTCCGGTTCCCTCCGCCTTACTCAAGACAACCGGAGTGAATGTGAAATACTCTCATAAGGACTGGTACAGAAAACGGGGGCACGTCACACGAGCGCCAATTATGACGTTGAGCGGCAAATCCCGGCCGAGGAGAGTGTGACATCATGATGATACAGCGATTGACAGTCATTATCCTTTTCGCGTTTTCTCCTCTGCTTGCCTGCGGCAAAGACAACACGCCACCGACGAAGGAGGTATTTACCCATTTGAGGGGCCTCGGAAACGGGTCTTATCTATTCGGGCAGGTGGCCACCTGGGTACACAACGAGAATCCGGACATGGATCACGCCACGAACTGGCTCAAGAAGGTGTACGATCATACGGGGAAAATGCCGCGGTATGGGACTGTCACCTATGATTTCCATGACGATCCATTCCCTGATGCAGCGTGGAACAACGGCGTCAAGGAGATGTGGGACCGCGGAATGATTGTCGGCATATTCTCGTTTTATGCGAATCCCACAGGGCGATGGTGGAACGATCCCCTTGATATCGATCTCATCTTCGCCTCCGGTCATAATCCAACAAAGCGCAACTTCTACAAGCAGATGGATCGAATGGCCGCAAATCTGCAGTGGCTCAAAGATCAGGGCATTCCCGTTGTATACACCCCCTTCGTCGAGAGCGACGACAGGAACAAGTGGCATGCCAAGGAGGGAAGCGAGAACGCCACAAAGCTCTACCGTCTGGTTCACGACTACTTTAGCAAGTGCAAGGGCCTGGACCACATCATCTGGGCCTACCATACCACGGCCAAGCACGGCGCGCTGGAAAAGTACTACCCGGGGGATGCCTACGTGGATGTACTTGGAAAATCGGCCTATGGTATGGGATTGGACTTCTCGGAGTACGAATGGGCCGTTAAGAAGAAGAGAAATGCCGGGAAGGTGATCTGGTGGTCGGAACTGGGAATCCGAGGACGTTCCGATCCCCCAAGGGATTGCATGGATGTTTTCAGAAGACTGCAAGATGAGTATCCTGAACTGGCGGGATTTGTCTTCTGGAGTGACAGTGGCCATTACAACGTCATCGGCAACGAGAATGGAGCCGAGTTCATGGCATGTCCCGGAATCATTACCCTGGAGTAATCGGCCGCAACGTGCTTAGCAGATATTTTCGCTGTATTGGCGGCCATCCAGCCCCACAAGCTCCGGGCTAAGCTCTGCGAATGTAGATAGACCATTGAACACTTGCAAGTGAAATCAGCCTTCTTGGGCTGAAAACGAGCGTGGAGGACTTTCTTGATGAAGCCGTAAAATACGCGTTTTCAGGCTTTTCCGCAGAGGGCTTTGACCATCATCACGCATGCTCGGCGCGATGGAGGACTCGTGTGACATCGGGCGCGTTAGGTGTGCGGGTACCCCAGATTTGTTAAACGTGTGTCACGCCGATGGATTATACAACGTTCGTTTCTCGTGCTTGCTGCGCGGTCTCGGAGTGTCAAAAGGCGCTGTTCGGGGCCTGACACAGCGAGCGAGGCCGGGACATGGCTGGATATCTCGGGACAGCTTACCTGTAGCCGCCGGATGAACGGTAGAGGCGAGCCAGCGGAGGAGGAAAATGCACGCACTAGCCGGAAGGACGTCATAACCGCAGTCTTCTCTACCACGCCCGGCTCGACGGCCTACCCGGGCGACTACACCGCATTCCTTCGACGACGTGGCCAGGAGCGTTTGAGCCAGAGATAGAGGCCCGTTATCACCAGCAGGAAATTGGCGACGGCGGCCAGAGGCATCAGTGTTCCGTGCATCCAGGGGCCGACCCGGCTGCCGTCGTGAAGGCTTTCGATCAGATCGCTGCGACGAGTGGCGACGCTGAGGATGCGGCCGTCTGTGGCATCGACCTGAATTTCGGAGTGGTGGTGTACGGAGCGCACTTTGAAAACGCGTTTGCCAGGTCGGAAGTCGATGCGGTCGATGGAGGCCAAGTCGGGGAAATCGGGGTGCTTCAGCTGGGTTACGGCGGCCAGGAGATCCTGGATGGTGATGAAGTCGGCTGCCGTGCCGGGCGCACCGGTTTGCGTGGGGGGCTGGAGCCAGGCGAATTTCTTCTTTTCCAACAGTAACAAACCGGTGACTGAAACGTTTATCAGCAACAATGCCGACACGATGCCGACCCATTTGTGCATTTGCCATACGATTTTATAGGACCTCATGCCAATCTTTCCTCAACTATGCCTTCGGGGCGGTAACATGTTGGTTTTGTCCGCCGAGAGACGGTACAATAACGTGCTCATTATAACTGGAGAAATCGCGATATGAAAGTGACAAAATGTTCCCATACGTGCCTGGTTTGGGTGCTCATCGTGGTTGTCCCCCTGTGTGCCGTCGGGGGAATTGCCGAGGCGTCCTCGGGGTTGGATGCCGGAACCTTTGCCGGGCTGAAGCTACGTAACATCGGGCCGGCCCTGAAGTCCGGGCGGGTTTCGGATATTGTCAAGGATCCCACAAGACCCAGTACCTGGTATGTGGCCGTGGCCTCGGGCAATGTGTGGAAGACTGTGAACAACGGGACCACCTTCACCCCCATCTTCGATACCTACGGCTCCTATTCTATTGGCTGTATTGCGATCGATCCCCTTAATCCCCAAGTGCTGTGGCTGGGCACGGGCGAGAACAACAGCCAGCGCAGTGTGGGCTATGGCGACGGGGTGTACAAGAGCGTCGATGCCGGCAAGAGCTGGCAACACGTGGGGCTCAAGACCTCCGAGCATATCGGCAAGATTCTGATCGACCCCCGTAACTCAGATGTGGTCTATGTGGCCTCGCAGGGCCCCCTATGGGCGCCCGGCGGCGAGCGAGGTCTGTACAAGACTACCGACGGTGGTGCCACCTGGAAAGGTGTGCTCACTATAAGCGAAAACACGGGTGTCAGTGACATCCACTACGATCCCCGCAACCCGGATATCCTCTACGCCACCTCCTACCAGCGGCGGCGTCATGTCTGGGCCCTGGTTGCAGGAGGGCCGGAGTCTGCGGTCTATAAGAGTACCGATGCCAGCAAGACCTGGCGCAAGATCATGAAAGGCTTGCCCAAGGTGAACCTCGGACGTATCGGCCTGGCCGTATCCCCGCAGCGCCCGGACGTGCTCTATGCTATTGTGCCGGCGGCCTGGGCCGAGAGTGGTTTCTTCCGGTCCAGCGATGCCGGCGAAAACTGGACACGCATGAGTGACTATATTACCACGGATCCCCAGTACTACCAGGAACTCTTCGCCGATCCCCATCAGTTCGACAAGGTCTATTCCATGGACACGTTCCTCCACTTCACCGAGGACGGCGGCAAGACCTGGCGGCGAGCCAACAGCCGCCACAAACATGTGGATGACCATGCCCTAGTCTTCGATCCCGCAGACCCGGACTACCTGATGATCGGCTGTGACGGCGGCATTTACGAGACCTGGGATCGGTGCCAAACCTGGCGCCACGTGCCCAACCTTCCAGTAATGCAGTTCTACCGCGTGGGCATCGACAACAGCGAGCCCTTCTACTACGTGTACGGAGGCACTCAGGACAACGGTTCGCTGGGAGGGCCTTCGCGCACAACGAACCGCCACGGTATCCGCAGCAGTGACTGGTTTGCGACCTGTGGCGGTGACGGCTACCAGACGCGTGTGGATCCCACGGATCCCAATATTCTGTACTCCGAATCTCAATACGGCGGCTTGGTACGCTTCGACCGGCGCAGCGGCGAACGCATCGACATCCAGCCCCAGGCGGGTCCGAACGAGCCGCCCCTGGTCTGGAATTGGGACACACCTCTGGTGCTTAGTCCACACAGTCCTACACGCCTATACTTCGCTGCCAACAAGCTCTTTCGCAGCGACGACCGGGGTAACTCCTGGCGTGCTATCAGTCCCAATCTCACGCACCAGTTCGATCGCAACAAGCTCGAGGTCATGGGTACGGTCTGGAGTACGGAGTCCGTGTGGAAAAACGTGTGGACCTCCTTCTACGGTAATAGCGTGGCGCTCGACGAGTCCCCGTTGGAAGAGGGACTGCTCTTCGTAGGCACGGATGACGGCCTGATCCAGGTCACCGAGAACGGAGGACGATCTTGGCGCAAAAGTGAATTCTTCACCGGCGTCCCGGACAACACCTACGTGGCCGACCTCAAGGCAAGTGTGCACGACGCCAACACTGTGTTTGCCGTGTTCAACAACCACAAGCGCGGCGACTTCCAGGCCTATGTGTTCAAGAGCATGGACCGTGGACGCAACTGGACCTCGATCAGCAGCAATCTGCCCGAGCGTCACGCGGCCTGGAGTATTCAGCAGGATCCGGTACGTGAAGACCTGTTGTTTGTGGGAACCGAGTTCGGCCTCTTCTTCAGTCTCAACGGCGGGCAGCGTTGGATGCGTCTCAAGGGCGGAGCCCCCACGATTCCCTTCCGCGACTTGGAGATCCAGGCCCGCGAATGTGATCTGGTGTGCGCGACCTTCGGGCGCGGCATCTTGATCCTGGACGACTATTCACCGCTCCGTCACATTACCGCCGAGCTATTGCAGAAGCGGGCCACGCTGTTCCCGGTCAAGAAAACCTGGATGTACGTGCAGGACGCTCCTCTCGGTGGAGGCGACAAGTCCTCGCTGGGGGATAGCCTCTTTACAGCTCCAAATCCGCCCTTCGGCGCGGTCTTCACCTATCATCTCAAGGAGGGTGTCAAGACCCGGCGAGCGATACGCAAACAACAGGAAGGTGAACGTCAGAAGGATGGCAAACCGGTTCCCTATCCCAGTTGGGAAGACCTGCGCCGGGAAGATGCCGAGGACAAACCGTTGGTCTATCTGACTATCAAGGATCGGCGCGGCCAAGTGGTGCGTCGGGTCAACGGGCCGGGGGGAGCAGGGTTGCATCGCGTGAGCTGGGACCTGCGTTACGCGCGCAGCGCACCGATCACACAAGGTAATGAGGACGATCCGTGGCGTGACAGCGGCAGTGGCATGGCGGCCCTGCCCGGAACCTATACCGTGCAGCTGTCAAAGTACGTAGATGGTGAATTCTCCGCCCTCACGGAACCGAAATCCTTTGAACTCGTGCCTTTGGGACGACAAAGCCTGCCCGCAGATCGTAAGGCTAAATTTGATTTTGAGAAGCGTGTCAGTAAGTTGCAGCACGCCGTGCAAAGCCTGGACCGTTCCCTGGATGCTGCGGTTAACCGCATGGCCGCGGCCAAGCAGGCGTTGTACGGTGCCGCGCAAAAGAGCGAGGCTCTGATCTCGCGTGCCCGTGATATCGAGCGCAGCCTGGATGAAATCGCTGTGGTCCTGCGCGGAGACAAGACCGTATCCAAACGCTTCGAGCCGACAGTGCCGTCATTGCGTCAGCGAATCGGCCGGGCCGCGGGCGGCTTCTGGACCACCACCGGACCAACCCAGACACACCAGCGCTGCTATGAGATTGCGCAAAAGCAGTTTACGGAGCTACGTTCTCGTCTGCAGCGCGTTGTGGACGTGGATATTGCAAAACTGGAGAAAGACATGGATGAACTCGGTGTCACCTGGACACCGGGCCGTGCGATACCGGAGGGGAAGTGACAGTCGTGTGATCGTTCACTGTGCGCTTGTCAAGCATACATGGGACCGTCGCGAGATCTGATCTAACATTATGAATTGCAAGAATTTACAGGCCCGAGGCCATCGTTAGCATTTTCGGTCATTTTATGCTATCATACTCCCTCTGCAACTGGCTTTTTGATGTTTTGGAGGAGGTTTGAATGGCCTTATGAGCAAGAACTTGGACGTCATCA
>CP070678.1:1497475-1505887 GCA_020352515.1 Phycisphaerales bacterium
AAACAGAGAGCCGCATGAACATCACATACCTCCTATCTCAAATATCCCCGCCGCCGCCAGATTGCCATCCCCTCCTACGCAGCACAACCACACCGCCGAGACCCAGCAGCAACAGCGTCGCCGGCTCGGGAATGAAGAGGTTCGAGCCGGTGCCTTGCGTATCGCCCGGCGGGACTTGTTCGAACGGATTGATACCCGGCAGGAAGATCTCGCAAAGCTGCAAGCTGGCGGAGCCACCAACGACTGGTTTTTTGACGCCCGGGACGGTGACGATAGAGAGGCTCGATGGGTAGTAGTCAAGCTCGACGACGGGCAGCTCGTATCCGCAGTCAAGAACCCAGGCGATGTCTCTTCTTCGGGTGGGTTTGAGCGGGGCGAGCCAGTAAACGGGGTCGCCGGAGGCGGTAATCCCGAGGATTCTCAAGTGTGTCGTAAGGTAAATCTCTGGGGCGTTCGTTCCGGAAGCGCCGCCGGTCAGGGGCTGCTCGAAGGGATCCAGGCCTACGGCCGTCTGGTCCATGTAGCTCACTATCCCCGTCAGGAAAGAGCTGCCGGGTGCGGGTCTCTCAACGATGGGCGGAGGATTGAATTCGACGGGCGAGCCGTCTTCAGCCATCACCGTCAAACGGAGATCGACGAAATCACCGATTTCACTCATCCAGCGATAGCCGCGCCCGTGCGTGGCGCCGCTCGCCGCCGAAACCAAAACAAGGCTCACCAAAACAGAGAGCCTCATGCACATCACATACCTCCTATCTCAAGTATCCCCGCCGCCAGATCGCGATCCCCTCCTGCACAGCACAACCACCCCGCCGAGACCCAGCAGCAAGAGCGTCGCCGGCTCGGGCACGCTGGGGTCATCGCCTCCGCTGCCGTGGACCCTGAGTAGTTCGTACAGTAGTCCTGAAACGCTTATGCTCTCTGCGCCGGACCATGTGTGATAAGGTGGGGGCTGGACGGGGGGAGGGGTTACCGCTTGCGGTCTGCCGGTCGGGTCGATGAGCGCCAATGCCTGGGTTGGGCCAAAAGGCCCCAGTGACTCGGCGTCGCTGTCACCGCTTTGGGTTACTACGAAGTACGAAGTAAAGCAGTCCATCCAGAGGACGGGCAGCTCGTGCCCGGAGTCAAGGACCCAGGCGATGTCTTCTCTCTCCGTCGGCCGCAGCGGCCCTATCTTGTACACGCCCCAATCGCCGCCGGGGCCGGTTGTGACGAGCCTGACGCGGGTCAGATAGCTGATTTCGCTCTCGAGCGAGACCTCTTCGGGGGTCGGCCAGCCGGGGGGCTCCGAGCCGACGCCCTCATAATTGATGGAACTGACAATGCCGGTCAGACGGCAGGCCGTGGAAGGGCGCCTGCCGACGATGGGTTTAAGGTCGAAGAGCCAGCCCTCGCCCGTGACGTTCAAGTGGAGCATTACGAAATCGTCGATGCCGGGCGAGTGGGCGAGGCCGCCGGCGCAGAGATTACCCATCAACATCGTCGCCAGGACCACTACCGCCAATACGCCGGGGCGGGCCTGCATAAGACCTCCTCTTGCCCAAATATCCCAATACGTTGTACGACTTGAAAAGCCCCGCAGACCGGAAACGAAAATCCGCGAACCTCACTGTCTATGACTATACAGGGACACGGGCGCGACTGTCAAGGAATAAATCGCGGAATTTTCGGCCCCGGATTAGGGAAGCTGCAGGCAGATTGGCAAGGAGGCGCACCAAACCGGCGATTGGGCAAAAAGCCGCATCACAGGGCCCGGACTCTCAAACCCACCCCACATCCGGTGGATTGGGCTCTATCGAACGCGTTTTCTGCGGAGCAGCACAAGTCCTCCGAGACCCAGCAGAACAACGGTAGCGGGCTCCGGGACCTGCGAGAGTGCAAGGCAGTCCACAAGCGTTACGCTGGGCGTGCCTGTGGAACTGCGGAAGCAGACATCAAGATAGTCGAAAACGGCATCGCCTTGAAAGACCGTATCGGCCGGTTCGAGCAAACCGGTGTTGTCCATCAGCAATTCGTACGTGTCGCCGACCAACCGGTAGAGCCGCAGGCTCATGTCATCCTGGCCTCCTGCGGTCAGCGGGGTAAGAAGCACGGCAAAAGTCTGCGGGTCGTCATGCCTGAAGACTCCCGGCGAATCGACGACAACCACGTTCGTACCGTCTCCGACATTTCCGTGGTCGTTCTTTTCCCCCACGGAATCTTCACATCCGGCAGCGCCCGCCGCGCCGGCAGGACGCAGCGAAATGCCGGCGAAATTGCCGGGATCGCCGCTGTCGAGCTTGTGCAGGACGACGGTCGGGTCGGAAGCATCGTGAGAAAGACCCTGCGAATCGACCACTATATAGAAGGCGAGGGGGCCGTTCGACAAGTCAAGCAACTCTCCGAGCACAGTCATCAGGTCCAATCGCGCGGCCGAGTTGTCTGCACCGCCGGAGCGCAGCGTGCCGCCGGATATCTCGGAGGCCGTGTTCATAACATCCGCTCCAGAGAAAACGAACTGACCGGCGGCCGTATTCCAGCCGGTATAGTCTTCGAAGGACGTCTGGTACAACTCGACGTGCCCGGGCAGCATCGGGATGTCGCAGGGAGAATCAGGCACGGCTATGGCGCCGGCGGAAGCTGCGAACACCAGAACAACAAGCAACGCAACGCAGGCAAGTAGTCTGCTCATAATCACTCTCCTTCCTCGGACGGTATCTCTTTCAACTTTTCGACACACTTAGTGTGCCCTCGCTCCATTGCAAGCATTGCCGGACTGACCGGCGCAACTAACATAACACCCCACCATACCTTTATACCCGATATGAGGCCCAAAAGTCAAGAGAAATTTGCTGATTTGTGTTTGCGTCCCTGGGGATCCGAGCGGCCTGTTGGGCGCAGGCCCTTCACAACAAAGCACTTGGCAGAATCCTCGCGGCCGGAGAAGCCGGTACGCAGGCGAAAAGGCGTCAATGCTGTGGCATCGCCCGATAATCATTCGGCCGGTTTCAAACGGTACTCGGCCGAAAGCCGCTTTCCATCCGCGGACAGAAAAGTCACCTGCAAGACGTAGTTTTGATCCGCCGCCGTCTCCAAATCCAGACTGAACTCATAGGCCCTGAGAAAGTCCCGCCAGTACTTGTTGTTTGGGACCGGGTCGTTCAAGTCGGCCTCGGGCCAGAAAAATATTCTGCGGCCCTTCGGCTGAGCCGAGCGGTAAACAAGCTCATACAGCTCAAACCGAAACACCCCCGGTGATTTCATTTGCACGCCAAACGAATCAAGCAATGCAACGTAGAGGTTTATCTTTCCGGTGCGCGCGCCGGCGGCAGTGGCGGCAAATTCGGTCAGTGGAAGAATGTCGATTTTCGCGGGAGCGTACAGGGTGCAGCCCGAAACATCTACAATTTCGGTCTGTACGGGCTGCGGCGGATCGGGCTCCGGGAGCAGCCTGCAGCCGGCAGCCGCCAAGGCGAGCGAAAGTAAGAAAGCCGGTATTTTTGGAACAGGAAATCTCATATAAGGTATATGGCCGGCCAAGAAGTCCGGCGCTTGCGTAAAGGTGAGTCTTCAAAAATCGACATCACATTATCAAACGCAGCACATGCCCGCCCGGTTTTCGAATTCTCTTGCTCTAATCCGCGTTCGGATTCAAACTTGACATTGCAATCACAGGTCCTCATCGAGCATGTGGCCCAGACGGCGCTTCTTGGTTTTCAGGTAGTCGATGTTGTGCTGGCCCGGCTCGGCCCTGAGAGGAACCTGCTTGACGATCTTGATGCCATAGACCTCGAGCCGGCTGATCTTCTTCGGGTTGTTGGTCAGTATTTTCACTTTTCTCAGGCCGAGGTCGCGGCAGATTTGGGCCCCGATCCCGTAATCGCGTCTGTCGGGGGCAAAGCCCAGCTTCAGATTGGCGTCAACCGTGTCCAGTCCCTGCTCCTGAAGCTTGTATGCGCGGAGCTTATTTGTCAGGCCGATTCCTCTTCCTTCCTGCCGGAGGTAAATAAGTGCACCTTTTCCGGCCTCTTCAATCATCTTCATTGCGGTTATGAGCTGGTAGCCGCACTCGCATCGCTGCGAATGGAACAAGTCACCGGTCATACATTCCGAGTGCACCCTCACCAAAACGGGCTCAGCATGCTCGACGGGCATCCCTTTCTCATCAAGTATTCCAACGTCTCCCTTGCACAGGGCCAGATGCGGCTCGGGGGAAGTGATGCTCTCGTAGTCGATCAGCCTGAACTCCCCGTAGTCGGTCGGCAGGTTCACGCAGTCAAGGCGTTTGATCTGACTCTCGCTCTGGAGGCGGTACTCAATTAGCTTTGCGATTGAAACGATTTTGAGCCTGTGGGTACTGCAGAATTCGAGCAGTTGCGGCACGCGCGCCATGGAGCCGTCTTCGTTCATGATCTCACAGATAACGCCGGCGGGTTTCATTCCGGCCAATCTCATCAGGTCAACGGCGCCTTCGGTCTGCCCGGCCCGAACGAGAACACCGCCCCGACGGCTGCGCAGTGGAAATATGTGGCCGGGACGGGCCAGGTCGCCGGCCTTCGCGCCGTCGGCGATTGCAACCTGAATCGTCTTCGCCCTGTCCGCGGCGCTGATGCCGGTGGTTATTCCTTCCGCTGCGTCGATGCTTACGGTGAATGCGGTGCCGAATCGCGCCGTGTTCTCAACGGTCTGAGGGTAAAGACCGAGCGAATCACACTTCTCGGGCGTTAGCGGCAGGCAGATGAGCCCGCGACCGAACTTGGCCATGAAGTTTATAACTTCCGGTGTCACCTTCTCGGCGGCACAGACGAGATCTCCCTCATTTTCCCGGTCCTCCGCATCGACAAGCACAATCATCCTGCCCTGCTTCAGGTCGGCGAGCACATCCGGTATCTCGCTGAACTTCGTGTCCACTTTGTTTAGCCTCAATGACGGCCCGACGCAAAAAGCCGGGCCGGCCGCTGTCACGGCCGATTGCAAACTGCCTGTCCGCTCTAACGATATTCTACCAATTATTTCTGATTCTTGTTCGCAAGGGCCTGTTCATACTCGGCAATATAGCGGCTGCCGTTGCGGATGTAAATAAGGGTCGCCCAAATAGCGGTGCCCGCAGCCGACCACCAGAGGAATTTCAAAACCCAAATCCAGCCGGGCACCACGCCGGAGACTTCCGGCCCCACCAGAATCCCGGCGACCATCGTCAACTGTAGCGTCGTGGCCGTCTTGCCGATGAAGACCGGGACAATGCGGATTTGCGAGGTAATCATGTACACAATTGCAAAGCCAATTAGAAGGAACAGGTCCTTGCCGATAATCAGAACCACAACGGTCGGAGGAAGTACGAACCCGTTGACATGGCTTCTTTCGGAGGCCAGCAGCAGGCAGGCCGAGGTTATGAGCAGCTTGTCGGCGACCGGGTCCAGAAATGCTCCCAGCCGGGTAATCTGGTTCCTCCTGCGCGCCATAAAGCCGTCCACACCGTCACTAATCGCCATGGTCAAAAAGAGAATGGTGGCCAGGTAGCGCAAGCCATTACGCCAGGGCTCGCTGATATCGGGGTCGTTAATCTCCAACATACAGCTTACAAACGGCGCGATAAGAAGTATGCGAAGAATCGTAATACGAGTGGCCCAGTTCAACTTCATAACAAATACACCACCGCAAACCAATCAGGGGTTTCTCTGCATCGTGATTCCCGTGCGTTCCAATGCTCAAGGCAGCGAGGACGGAAACTGCGTCCTCAATCGGCACGCGCGGGTATATTAAGTCAGAACGCCGCGTTTGGCAATAGAATATTACTTGATGCAAAGCGGGGCGCTGATATAATTGTGCCGATTTGCCGAGGGCAAGAGATGGTCGTGCTGAATGTAAATATCGATCATGTTGCTACCGTGCGTCAGGCGAGGCTCGCCGATGAGCCCGATCCCGTGTGGGCGGCCGTGGAGTGTGAACTGGCCGGGGCCAACGGGATAACCGTCCATCTTCGGCAGGACAGACGCCATATCTGCGACCGGGATGTTCGGCTGCTGAAAGAGACGGTTGCCTGCAAGCTAAACCTGGAGATGTGCCTGGCCGAGCCGATAGTCAGGATCGCCGAAAAAATCAGGCCGGACCAGGTTACCCTCGTGCCCGAAAACAGGGCCGAGCTGACGACCGAAGGCGGACTGGATTGCGCCCGGCACAGCAAACGTCTGGCCGAGGTGGTCAGGAGGATGCACAGCAAGCGCATCCTGGTAAGCAGTTTTATCGCGCCCGATGCCGAGCAGATCGCGGCATCGGCCGAGACCGGATGCGATGCGATAGAGCTGCACACGGGAATGTATGCAAACGCAAAAACGCAAAGGGCAATAAAGCAGAGGCTTTCTGAGCTGCGGGCCGCCAGGGATTTTGCGATGACCAGGAAGCTTGTTGTGCACGCGGGCCACGGGCTGACTTATCGCAACATCGCCCCGGTGGCGCGCATCGAAGGGCTGTGCGAATTCAATATCGGCCACAGCATCGTATCGAGGTCGGTCCTTGTGGGTATAAGGCAGGCAACGGCCGAGATGATCGAATTGATAGAGAAATTCAGTCGTTAGCATCGGGCGGGAGGTTTCTTTCGGGCCGGAACCGCCGGCCGCGAACACGAGACCGGCGCACAAAAGTAAGGAGTATAGCATGTTTACAGGGGCGATGGTCGCGCTGGTTACGCCTTTCAGTGACTCTGAGATTGATTTCAAGACGCTCGAAGAGCTGATTGACTTCCAATTGGACAGCGGTATAGACGGGATTGTCCCGGTCGGGACTACGGGGGAATCGCCGACGCTCAGTCACCAGGAGCACAAGCAGGTTATCGAGAGGGTGGTCAGGGCCGTCGGCGGCCGCGTGCCCGTGATCGCCGGGGCGGGTTCGAACAGCACGTCGGAGGCGATTGAGCTGACCGAATTCGCCAGGAAGGTGGGCGCCGACGCCACGCTCCAAGTGACGCCCTACTACAACAAGCCCACGCAGGAAGGCTTTTATGAGCATTTCAAGGCAATAGCCGACCAGGTTGATCTTCCGGTGGTTCTTTACAATATACCCGGGCGGTGCGGGGCGGGGATGACACCCGAGACGATAGCACGACTGGCCGATGTTGAGAACATCGTTGCGGTCAAGGAGGCCACGGGCAGCCTGGATCAGGCCAGCGAGATCGCGATGCGCTGCGATATCACGATTATCTCCGGCGACGACTCGCTGACGCTGCCCTTGGCGTCGGTCGGCGGCAAAGGCGTTATCAGCGTGGTGGCCAATATCGTGCCGGCCGACGTCAAGGCGATGACGGATTTGATCTTGGAAGGAGATCTGGCCTCCGCGAGGCAGTGGCACAAGAAGCTCTTTGCCCTTGGCAAGAACATGCTGACTCTCGCGACCAACCCCATTCCCATCAAGGCGGCGATGGCGATGCTCAAAATGTGCTCGGAGGAGCTGCGTCTGCCGATGACTCCTTTATCGGAAGCCAAGAAGACAATCCTCAGAAAAACGCTCGAAGACTACGGGCTGTTCAACTAAGCGGCCCGGGACTCTCAAAGCAACGGCAGACAAAAAGGACCAGACTCCGAAGCCAAGGAGATCACGCAGACACCCATGAAAAAGAAGACACTGTCCGTCATCCTTCCAATCCTATTGGCGATGGCCCTGGGCTTCCTCGCAGCTACTAATCCTTCCGAGGAGGATTTCACAAAGTACGTCCAGCAAAAGACTGCACGTTACGACGAAAAGGCAACTGCGGTGGAGCAGATTACCAGTCTCGTGATGGGCCAGTCGGCGAGGCTGGACTCCGAACTGCATGTCCGTCGCGAGAATTACCTCGTATGCAGCGTGTTCGTGTACAAGGGAGCCTTCACCGGCATGAAAGAAGAGCGTTTTCTCGGCCTGGCAAACCAATTCATAAAAATCCACGAAGAGCACTGAAGACACCCACTGCGGTGTTCATCAAGTTGAGCGTTCGCATCAGCCCCTGTGAGTGACTCTCTCATAAGACACCTACGACGAAAGGACAACAAACCATGTGGACCTGCGACGGGTGCAAATCAGAGAACAACGACGAAGCCAACTTCTGCGGCAAGTGCGGTTACAGCAAGATAGGTCTCGCCCCCCCTCCGTCAAAGCCGGCCAAGGGAAACCTTGTAGAAAGTCTTCTGGAAGGCAGACTCGACAAGACCGCCGGCGATACGGATTTTGTGAGATATCTGAAGTCACTGATCGCAAACCTCCGATGGCCCGCAAGGATTCTGAGCATCTTGATCGTAGCTTTCTGGTCGCGGGAACTAATAAATCATTTCTTCATACGGAAGTCTTTCTATTCCTCCCGATGGCCGACCGAAATGGACGGATGGATAATGCTCATCGCTGTTTTCACACATCTGGCGGCACTGATTCTGGCCTGGAAGTGGGAGATAATCGGAGGGTTAGTCA
>CP070678.1:1505987-1514825 GCA_020352515.1 Phycisphaerales bacterium
CAGAAAAGGAGTCTAAAATGTACAAACTCACAAACAAAACGATTTGCGTCGGTCTAATCATCTGCGTAGCCTGGCTCATAATCGCCCAAGTGCGGCATGGAAGCGTCCGTCGCACCCTCAACCGCAATCACAAGCAAATCAACGTGATTCATGAACAAATCGAAAAGGACAAAACAAGCCTCACTGCCGACCCGAACGCCCCCGTCTCGAAGGACGATCTTCTCAAGCTAACCAAGATCAACGCGATGGAGTTACAAATCGCCGGCCTCCGGGCAGAAAACACCGCCGAGCTTCGCAGGAACAACAAGCAGTACTTCCCTGACCTCTTTGTCGTTATACTACTGGTCTTCGTCGCTGACGGCGTCGAGACAATAAAGAAGAAACTCGCCCCCGGTGACACCCAGGCGTCGCACTGACACCCAAACGCCCCCACAATCTTCAGCTCAGGAGGTAAAAATGAATCGAAGAGAATTTTCCCACCAGGCCCTAACGCTCGCAATCGCCCCCGCTTCCCTCGCGGCAGCCGCTCGAAGAACCACCCCCCCAACCGCCGCCGACTACTACAACGAGCCGCCCAAAAAACTGCCCATCCGCAGGTTCGACGTTGTCGTTGCCGGCGCCGGTACCGCCGGCGTCGTCGCCGCCACCGCCGCCGCACGTCAGGGCGCAAAGACCGCCCTGATCGAATGGAAAGGATACCCCGGCGGCACCGCAACCGAAGGCGGAACCGCACTCCACAGCTTCTACAACCTCTGGAAAGAATTCGGCGTCCAAAAGCGACAGGTCGTCCGCGGAATCGCACAGGAGATAATCGACCGCCTCCTCAAGGTCGGCGGAACCTCCGGACACGCCGAGATGAGCAAGGGCTTCAACTACGATTCCGTCTGCACCGCGATCGACACCGAAATGTACAAGCTCGTGACATTCGAAATGCTCGACGAGGCCGGCGTCTTCGTCTGCGTCAACACCCGCCTCGTCGACGCCGTCACCGACGGCTCACGCGTAAGGGCCGCCGTCGTCGAAAGCCGCAGCGGAAGGGAGGCATTCTTCGCCAAATCCTTCGTCGACTGCACCGCCTACGGAGACCTGGCCGCCTATGCCGGCGCAGACTACACCGAGCCCAACGACTACGCCGTCTGCAACAGCATCGGCTTGGCAAACGTCGACGTGGATAAGTATCACGATTTCATCAGTTCCAACGACGCCGTCACCCAGCTCGCCGCCGGCCTCCGCAGCGGCCGGGACGCCCAAACCGTCAGAATCGACGGCAGCGCAAGAAAGCTCCTCCCGGAATTCGCCCGCGAAGCCGGAAGAATCGGAATGTCGATAGTCACCACCACCGTCCACGACAACTACTTCATGTTCATCAAGATAAACCTCAAGCTCCCCAAAAGCCCCACCGACAGGGACACCGTCGCCAAAGCCGAGCTCGAGCTAAGAAAACGCCAGGCACGCGCCGTCCGCCTCTTCCGCAAATTCGTCCCCGGCTGCGAAAAGGCTTTCATCGCCCGAACCAGCCCCTCACTAAACATCCGCCGCGGCCGCCTCATAACCTGCGACTACGACATCTCGCACGAGGACGTCATCGACGCCCGCCACTTCGACGACGACGTCATGGCGTACGGCTTCCACGATTCCGCCCCCCGATACCAGATCAAAAACGGCGGCACCTACGGAATCCCGTACAGAGCCCTCCGCGTCGCAAATATAGAGAACCTGCTCGCAGCAGGAATGATGATAACATCCGACCGCCGCGCCCACATGTCCACCAGAAACACCGTCTGCTGCATGGGACAGGGCCAGGCCGCCGGCGCCGCCGCCGCACTCTGCGCCGCCAAAAACTGTGGAACTCGCGACCTAAAGTACCCCGACCTCCGCGACGCCCTCGCAAAAGCGGGAGTATATTTCGACAGTTAACGCCCAAGGCCGTCGCGTTCCGCTGGTTTTCCGGTTACCCGTTACCCTCTCGATGCCTTTACTTTGTAGAAAGGTGGTGTGACAATCATGTGCGATACTAAAAACAATCAACCTCGGATACCCGCGACCAATCCCGGCAACACAATCCCGCGCCCCGGCCGGGCCAGGCTCCTCATCGCCCTGGCCCTCATCCTGGCCGCCTCCGCAGGCGTCATCTCCGCCGTCTCGGTCGATTACCCCGGCCGCATCAGCACCCTCGCCGACCAGATACTCTTCAACGCCGAGCAGCTCAGGGACGCCACCAACGCCCCCACGTTCGACTCCCTCAAAATCGACGCCACAATCGCCGAGCTACGCACCCTCCTCGATCACTACGAGCAGGCAATGGTCTTCGCCGAAAGCCCATACCCCGGCGAAATCCTCCTCGCAACCACACCGCCCGGCGACAGCACCTGGCTCGAAGCCCTCTGCACTACCCGCTACACCGGCCCGGTAAAGGAGATACGACTCAGGCGAACCGGCAACCGCGCCAACTACCTCCGAATCAACGATATCGAGATATTCGCCGTCACCCGCCGCGGCCCCGAAAAACACATCTTCAACAAGAACGGCCGGGTCAGGCTCTACCGCTCCGGAGTCTTCAAGCTTGCCCTACCCTCGCCCATGACAATCAGGCGCATCCGCATAAACATCAACCACGAATCGACCGGCCTCGAAGTCACCGCCGTCCCCTACGCCCCAATCCCGCTTGCTCCGCCCGTCGTTCACCCGCCGAAGCCGGCCCCGCCGCGAGAAATACACCTCGGAACAACGCCGCCCGGCCACAGCACCTGGCTCGAAACACTCCTGCTGGCCCCCTACGGCAGGCCCATCACAAGAATAATGCTAAGAAGAACCGGCAGCAGCGCAAGATATATCAGGATTAACGACATCGAGCTTACCTTTATGACCCCGCGAGGACTCCGGACCCGCCTCTTCAACGAAAACGCCCGCGCAAAGCTATACCCCAATGACACCTTCACCCTCTCGCTCCCGATGCCAATGAGACCCACCCGAATCCGCGTCAGGATCGACCACGAATCCTCCGGCCTCGAAATCTACGGAATCTAACAACCTCGCACCCCGGCCGCCTTGCCGCTTGGCGACCACCCGCCTCAATCCCGCGCCCAACACGCCGGACAACCGCGAAGCCGGTACTCAGCCAGCACGCTCAAATCACCCAAATCAACCCTCTCGTTAACGTCCAGATCCGCCCGATTATGCCTCGCTCCCGCACAGCGCGGTATCCCGCACACACCAAGAGTGACGCCCCGCCTTCCGGCGTCAAGAACTTAGCCCCCATCCCGCGCGATGGGGGTCAACCTTAAATCAATCACCGCCCCCATCCGTCCAACTACCCCGACCAACGCCCAACCTAACCCTAAAAACTGCCTAAAACCGACACCCTGGGAGGATCACGCTGCCTGTCAGTTTGTCCTCTCACCCCCAGGCAGACTTAAAAGCCTCCGACCGATCAATCGCAATGGCCCACGGCGAATTCACGGACCTTTGTTGGCCCGATACAGGCGGTCCACATCCTCGAGCAGCCTGAAGAAGTGCTGCCTCGAAACAACTTGCCGAAGCTCCATGCAGTAAGGGTGGATCTCCTTCGCTTGAAAGAGCGTCTTCTTCGCTTTGCTCACAAAACCTTCGTATTCTTTCATTCCCAATTCGGCCATGGTCTTGGCGCCGCAGTACCACCAGTCAAGCATGGAAGTCAGGACGTACAAATCTCTCGCCTCTTTCTCCTCTGAAATGAACAGCTTGCTGGCCTCCGACAAATACTCACGGTGCTTCTGGGGATCGCGATCTTCACAGTAATCTGTTGCCAAAACAAACAAAGCCAAGGCTGATGAAAAGTCCTTTTTGCTGGCGGCCGCAATAAAGCTCTGCTCCGCCATGCGTCCGTCATGCAGCATCTCGTAGGCAAAGCCCTCCACAAGTAGTGGGCTCCCTCTCTTCGGATCAAGCCAAATGCTTGTTTCGGCCTCACGAAGGGCGGCCTCAGCACATTCGTACCGTGAATCCGGGTCCGCAAGCGTGCTTGCAATGTTACTGAACGTCGTGGCATTGCTTCCGTCGGCGGCGGTTGCGGCCAGATAAAACTCAAGCTCGGCATCGAGGTTATATGCGTCACAATTCGCGGCCCCGATAGCATGAAGCAACTCACCGATATCCTTGCGTTTCAGCGATTTGGCAATCGACAACAAGGAAAGGTAGTTTTCAATTGCCAGACTTATCCGACCAGCGTCCCAGATATGCTCTGCAAATGTCTTTAGGTCATTGAATGTCAGCTTCAGTCCCAGGCTCGACGCCTTCTTCAGGGTCTCACCGGCTTTGTCTGCATGTCCGCGTTTTGCATGCGCGACCGCTTCCTCAAACAACCGACGCGCCTCGGAGGTCTCCTCGGTTGACTGAGGGGATTCTTGTCGTTTCTTCTGTTGAGCCAAACGCCTCTGCTCAGCGGCCTTCGCGTACTTGGGATCGATCTCGAGGGCCTTGTCATAGTCGGCGATTGCTTCATCCCAGTTCAATTGGTGTTCCCTGATCAGACCCCGTGTATAATAGGCCTCTGCCAAATTCCGGTTTAGCTCTATCACTCTGTCCAGACATTTCTCTCCGCGTTGATACTCACGCAGCCGCGTGTATGCCAGGCCCAGATTGAAATGCGTTTCGAGCATATCCGGTCTCAGGCCCAGCCCCGCTTCGTAGAACCTAATAGCAGTGTCGAAGAGATCCGACTTGTATAGATCGTTGCCTATGTTATGCGCTTCGTGCTCGGGCGATAGGCCATAGCCGTCGAGAGCGGTTCCTCGTCTGCGGAAGACCCCAAGAGCCGCCGCTACCATCCCCTCGGCAACAGCAGGGGCCGCGTGCATGATTTCGCCCAGTCCCCGAAGCGCCCCCAGTGCAGGTTCCGTCAATCGAAGCTTCACTTCATCGGGCACTCCTAACAGGGCCTCGACTGGGTCGCTAGTTTCGGAATTGGAGCCGCCAAGCGACAGGATCGCCCGACGCGCTGCTGCAAAGTCCGATGGTCCCTCTCCGCCCGGTGATTCCAGGCTCTCGGAGCTAACCAGCCACGTCACAAAGCGATATAACAGCTCCTCCGCGACCTCATCCCTAGCGCCGGGATCCAATTCATCAACCTGCTGACATGCCACAATGAACCATTGTGGCTGACCTGAAGCGCGCCAAATCAGCGTGCTCGCGAGCCGTTTGGGCAGGTCCGTGGCGAAATCTTTCGAGAGTCTCAGTATTTGTCCGGCAAGGCCGTCGAACAGGTCGTATTCCTCGGCCTTATCCACAAATCGCAGGAACTCGTCCAGTGGCTCCCCGAACCGGCTTGCGTGTTGAATGCGGTCGCGCAGTGTTCGAACGATGTGAAATGCCGCGATTCGGTCTCTCGGGAACTTCACCAGTTGTGAATCCTCCGGGCCTTCCACGACAAACATCTCTTGGCCGGTCATCTCATCAAGAACTTGGCGGCTTAAATCGGAATCCAGTCTGTCGGCAAGTTCGGACATGCGTATCCGGTCGCGCCCGGTTTCCCACATGCGCTCAACCATCCCGTCCGTAATCCTCTCAATGACATGGCTGATCTCTGCCCTCGCCCCTTCGTTGCCCCCTTCAACTTGTCGTCGCAGACGCTCTACGACGCGATCCACGCCGTTCTCCCAGAACACTGCGCTCAAGTCAAACCCATCCAAATTCTCTACGGGCGCAATCCATCGTCGGCCTTTGGGCCCACCCTCGCTCGGTTCTTCCACATAGTACCATCTGACTGCCTGAGTTCGTCTTTGCTGAGACCATGTGTAGAAGCACAATCCGAGCAGAAAGGGATCCTTCAGCTCCTCAAACGCGTTCTTGCCCGGCAAAACTCGTATCTGCTGTCTCATCTGGTAGCGCCCCAAAGCCAGGCACAACTCCAGATCGTCAAATTGGCCGAGCTGCAACTCTATGATTCGACCTGCATCATCCTCACCAGCCGCCACCTGCGACCCGGAATCGCTCTCTTGCATGTACACCATCGGATGAATCCCGCCAAGAAAAAGCGTGGAGTAAAGGTCGGACCACTCGGGCCTCCAGGTAAACCTTCTCCACTCACCCGAGTCTTTCTCACAAAGCTCCTTCCACGCACGCTTGCGGCTGCTTATCAGCAGCTTCACGTCACCCGGGTCATACCTCTTGATAAACTCCAGCAGGTGGTCACTGCTCACAACCGGCTCTCCGGATTCAGCATGTGCGCTTTGCTCGGCACTGTGAATTTCATTGAGAGCGTCAAGGACAACCAGAAGTTTGGGGCTGCCCTTCCTCGCTGGCAACTCGTCAAGAAGCTCATGCAGCGACCGGAGCGACTGTGGATTTCCGCAGGTCTCAATCATGCTTCGGTGAAGCGCCCGGAGTACGAAACTCTCGAAACTGTCGCAGTTCTGCCCGTACGCCAGATATTCGTCCGCCGCCAGGAACACCGTTGGTATTTCCCGGCCCTTCTCGATGCACCTGCTGGCTTGATGCGCAAGCAAACTCGTCTTGCCCGTGCCGGGATCGTCGACTATGAGCACGCACGAGCTTTGCTCGTCTGCAAGGAAGTTCGCAAAGATCATATCCAGTTTTCGCTCGACGTAGCATTCGCGAACGAACTTCCCGTCTCGCATGAGATGATTTAGCGCCTCCGTTACTTGGTGGCGACAAGCTTCCAGGACCAGCGAGGGTACACCATCGCAAACGGACTTGCCTTCCATACCCTTTGGTCCGAGTCCCACAACCTCTGCCTTCTGCCGTTCCTGTGCGTCTTCCTTATCGCCTGAAACGTCAAGAATACGCGCCCCCAGCCCCTCAACGAAATTTGCAAATAGGCCGTCCTCTTTCCAGAACGACTCCGATTCGCGCCAGTGAAGCACATTCAGAGCTGCTCTCAGATCTTCGTTTAGAAAAAACCATTTCCGCCCCTGCAGGTCCTTGGCGTCATACGCAGCTTGGTCTGCCAGCGGAAATTGAGGATTGATCCAGAAGGCCTTAACCTTTTGGCCCGTTGCCCTGGCATTCAGTGTCTTGAGAGTGTCAACGATCACCTCGTCGCCACCTGAATAACCAACCATCAGTAGCATCATTGCATTTTCCGCTATTGTCGACAGAACACGCCGTATCTCATTCTGTCTCGCAAGGCAATCTTCCGGCAGAAGCATGATCGGCCTGTCCGGATCGACGGCATCGCCGTGCAGTTTGACCAGGGCAAATCTCCTACGCGACTTCAGCTTGTCGATAGCGGCACTGACCTCGTCCGTTCCGACGTAGGGATGAATGACGATCCTGTCGTAATCGTCAGGTTCGAGTTTGCCCTTCTGCGCCAGTGCCCGTTCAATGACGCGGTCGAAATTTGTGGTAAATACGACACCTATGTACCCGCGCACAATCAAGTCTGCCAGCATTAGGTGGGCTCCGCCCGGCTGAAGTCCCCTGAGCCTGTCCGCGAGCACCAAACCGAAGTTCTGTTTGGGAAAGCGCCTCACAAAATCTGTAAAGAGATCATCCCGCAGCCCTCGAACCGCCAGTTTCGATTTCGCCGTTTCGGGGTCGAGCCCACCCAGCTCTACGAGTATATTGGCCTGCATCTCGGCCAGGCTCTCACCCCCGACGTCTCCCATTGAAGCGCCTGCCCCGATCAACATTGCCACAGGTTTCCCGTTGCGCCTCTCCAACTCCAGCCGTCTCACAAGTTCCGTGAAGTCTCCCATAACATTCGGCCTCCTTCAATCGATAAGTGCTTCCGGACGAAGAGGGATGCCCCTTCGTCTATGCCTTATTATCCTTCCACTATTAGCACAATGTCAACGACCTCATTCACCTAATCTTCAGTACTCATACGGCCCGTATAGACCCTTACCTTAGACCTCCCTCATAGGCGTTCTCTGCCCGTCCCATGTTGATAAGAGAATCCAATAATCCCCCACCCTCGTTTCTGCCCGAAAACCCCCGATTTCCCCCTCGTAGCGAAGCCCAGAACCTGAGCTTCCGGTTCTGAACTCGCCGAAGGCGAGACCTGCTTCAGCACGACGCGTCGAAGGGCCGATCCCCTGCGTTTCCACCTCAAAAATGACGATTTACCCCCTGAGCCCTCAATACCTCCTATACCGTCAGTTCGTTGAACCCGCCGACCGGCCAGGGTCCTGAGCAAGGTCCTGACCTCGCCAAAGGCGAGGCCCCCCTCAGGGCCGCGTCCAAGGAGGATTTCCCTTGACACCCAACCGCCCCCCGTGTATAATACCTACCTAACAAGTCAATACTGAGTGTTCTACCCTGAAAGGCCCAATGACGGCCCCAGCACCTCCCAGGCCGGAGCCGTGAGCACTCTCGAACGGCGAACCCTGAGCAAGGTCCTGAGCTCGCCAAAGGCGAGGTCTGCCTCAGCAGGACGCGCCGAACGGGTCAAATCTGAGAAATTGAATATGCCACCTTCCCCAAATCCCGAGTCCTGAGCGGAGTGGAAGGACGAATCCTGAGCAAGTCGCGCCTTCGCGCGACGCGTCGAAGGGCTAATATGCCACATTTCCCATCTCACCCAATTCCCCTATTTCCTCGCGAAATCACTCTACACCTGTCGAGCCACCTCTACAAATTCACCCTTTTTTGTAAAACGAACCCAATTTCCGCCTCCCAACCCGCGGATCCTCATTTTTGGCCCAGAATCGCTGGTTGCCCCTCAGCCAACTGTGCAAAAAGCGTCAAAACGCGTTCGAAAACCGTCAAAAAGCGCGCATTTTTGCTCAAAACCGCCGACGCGCAACACTCATCGGGTGCCCGGCCCCACTCCGCAGACGCCAATACGGAAGGCCGGGTCATCCCCGCCTCGGATGTGCCCCGCCCACTGGCGGCCGAGAG
>CP070678.1:1514925-1518505 GCA_020352515.1 Phycisphaerales bacterium
AAGGTTCTCCATTATGTCCGGGGGCGTGGTTGGGGATTCAGGCGAGGCTCACTTCGATGGGTTTTGGGGATGTTTTGTCGAGGTTGAATGTTGCGGTGAGGGTGCGGCCGCCGCGGATAGTTGAGACTTCATATTGTCCGAGGAAGCCTCGGAAGGCGGCCGACCCGTCGCCGGCGACGGGCACATTGGCGGTGGTCCACCATTTTCCCTTGATCAGCTCGTGGAGGCGTTCGTAGGCGGGCTTGGGGGACATATCGTTGCGGACGAGCCCGGCGGGTGCGCGCTGCCAGGCGTTCTGGTCGGTGAAATCCCACCAGGTGACGGCCTCGACGGCGGGGTGGGAGAAGAGGATGCGGTAGAATTCGGCGACCTGGCGGGCCTGGCGCCGCTCGCCTTCGGGCGTTGTGAGCCATCCTTTGTCGGTCCGGGGTCCGGAGACGACTGTGGTCTCGGTGAAGTGCAAGGGTTTTCCGAAGCGGGCGAAATACTCGCAGACAAACCAGGTGCGTTCGGCGCCCCAGTAGCCGCCGTGCATGTGTGACTGTATTCCGATGACGTCGTAGAGTGGGCGGCCGTCCTCGACGAGCTGTGAGATTACCTGCTTGTCGTAGGCGGGGTCGGTGCGATAGTCGTTAATCAGGAGGGTGGCGTTCGGGCTTGCGTTTTGTGCGGCTTTGAATGCTCCGCGGACATAGGGGCCGATTCCCATTTTTCGGATGGCCCCGGTGAGCTTCGGGGCGTTTTTGGTGGGGCCGGGCCTGTCGTAGTGGGTTGCCTCGTTGACGACGTCCCAGATGTCAATGTCGCCGGCGAATTTCCGGACGCATCGCTCGATTCGCTTATACTGGAGGTCCATGGGGTCTTCGGAGGCAGCGGCCAGCCAGGGCGGGTCAACGTAGTTCCAGGCGAGAGGATGGCCCTTTGTGGTGACGTTGTGGGCCTTGCACCATCGGACGATTTCTTGTGTGCGTGCGTCGTCGGGCCTGCCTCGTCGGCGTTCGTAGTTCCACCAGTAAAAGGGGAGCGTGGCGAAGTTGAGCAGGTCTGCGAATCTGTTTTCGTAGGCGGCGTTATCCTGGGGGGTTCTGCATCGGGCGAGCTTGAAGATGTTGGAGCCGGAGAGGAACTTGTGGCGTTTTTGCTCTATTTTGAGATTGGTGCCGGGGCCGAGGGGCTTGGCGCCGGGGCCGATGAGCTTTAGGGTCGCGTCGGCCTTGCGGTGCTTTTCGATGCGGGCGTCGGCCTGGTCGAGAATGAGCGCGGCGGAGATTTTGTCGGTGGAGAGTTCAGCCGCTTCGGCCCACTGCGGAAGGGCAGCGCCGGCGGCGCCGATAGCAGTGGTTTTGAGGAAGTCTCGACGATTCATAGGGTGCCTCTTACTAAGGTTGTATAGCACGTGCGTCGGCGGCCCGATTCAGTGCGGGCGGCCGAGATGCTTTTTCGGCAATTTTAGAAGCCAGAGCGACCTCAGGCCGGGCTCGGGACATCGGGCGGCGCCGGCGGCTGGGCCGCTTCGTCTATCAGGTTGATTTCGGTGAACCTGCAGAAGCGGCGGAGGTCTTCGGTTACGTCCTCGTAGATGGTCTGTCGGTGGAGCCCGTGGGACCAGTTTTTCCAGAGGGTGGTGGCGTCGCCGTCCACCTTGACGGTTATCTTGGTCCGGCAGCCCCTGTCGTCGGCGAGTGAGACGGGGGCAGCGATGATTTCGCCGGTGAAGTAGATTATGGTATCGTCGCCTACGAGGAGTGCCTGGGTGACCTTGCGGCCGATCTGCATTCGGACCTGTGGGACGACACCTTCGCGGCGTTCCATGACGGTTCGGAGCTTGTAGGGGTCGGGGGGATTATTCGGACCGTCCATCTTTGTTGTTCCGAGGCAATGGGCCAGGATGATGCTGTTGGTGGATTCATCGACGGTGGGGTCGCTGATGAATCCGGGCCTTCCGGAGAGGCCCTGTAGTATTATGTGGGTCATTGCGCAGCGGAGGTCGGATTCACAAACGCCGCCGTACCCGAGGTCGTTGAGGCGGGTGAAGCCGAGGCAGGGGTAGGCGGGCAGCTTGATGGTTCGGTCCCACATGGTTCCGTAGCAGTCGACCGTCATTACGGTTGCGTCTTCGGCGTCGAGGAGGTTTTCCATGGCCAGGGCGAGTCTGCAGGAGTTGCGGACCTCCGCGGTGGAGGGCTCGACGACCTTTTCGGCGTGGCTTATCCACTGTTCGGTTAGTGTTTTGGTATCGGTATCGGTGACGGCCTTGTAGGCGTCGATTACGCGTCGGAGCTCGATTCTCTTGATTTCTGTGCCGAACTTTTCTTTCATGCTCTGCGCGTAGCTCTGGAAGTTTCTGGTGGAGAGATTCAGTATTTTTGCCTCCCTGAGGTGATGTATCGCTCGGAAGGGCCTGATTGCGGCGGCGAGCTGCTTGTAGTCGCTGGTGAGCATGCAGTCCATTTTTTCGCCGATGGGCTGGTTGAGCATGGAGCCGAATGCGGTCCAGCCGTGTCCGGAATATGGGACGGCGAAGACGACGGTTGGTTTTCCGGCCTGGAGTATCTGATTGAGTATGGAACGGATTCCGATATTGAAGTGTATCGCGAGGATTCCGTCGACCTGCGCGAGCTTGTCCTTTAGCTGGGCGACCTGAGCGGGGGAGGTGACGAGCTGGTCGACGACGAAATCGACGTCGGCAAGCTCGTCTTTCATCCCGGCGAACTTGGATTGGTAGAAGCGGACTTCGTTTTCGAGGTCGAGGTTCGGCTTTGGCCAGAGGCCGTGGGAGGTTCCCATGTAGAGCCTGGCGACCTTGACCTTCGATCTCCTGCAGCCGGGGCTGACGAGGGCCGAGCGGCGGGTGTTGGCTGCGAGTGCAAAGATGCCGGGTGAGGCGAGGCACATTGCGCCGCCGCCGGCGGCGAGCTGAATGAATTCTCTTCGGTCGATTTTATTTTTCATCGCGGTCTCCTTGTTCTGTGTTTTTGTCTCTCCAACGTTTTTTCAAGCCGAGTATAGCGCAAAGCCGCTACGGGGGCGGCGCCGCTCGCAGAGGCCTGCTTTGCCTGGAGGGCCAAGACGGGCGTATTCTACCATTGGCGGCGGCGCGCGGCCAACCCTAAATCCGGGCGAGAGGCAGCAGGCGGGCAAGCGAGGTTAATTCAACTCTGAAAGCCGGACGGGGGCCCAGAGGTGGTTGATGTTCAATTCGAGCGTTTTGTTGAATTCGGCCCTGGCTTTTTCTTTTTCGCCTTTGCCGAGATGCGCCAGGCCGAGGAGATAGTGGGTATCGGCGAGCTTGACGTTGTGGGCCTGCTTTTCGCCGAACTTGGCGAAGAACTCGACTTCGGGTTGTGGGGTGGCGGAGGCAGCCATTCGGTCGAAGACTTGGAGGGCCTCGGCCTTTGAGCCGAGCTTAGCGAGGGCGAGTCCCTTGTAGTAGGCGTATTCGGATCGGCGGACTTGGGCAGAGGCGGCTTTTTCGAAGTTTTCGCGTGCCTTTTGGGTGTCGCCGAGGGCTTCGTGGGCCCGGCCGATGAGAAAATGTATCTGGCAGAGGCGCAGGTCGCGTTTGGGCCTGCCGACTTCG
>CP070678.1:1518605-1521217 GCA_020352515.1 Phycisphaerales bacterium
GCCTCTTCGCCGGCGTAGAGGTGCGAGGCGCCCTTGATGATGTTCTGGCCCAGCAGCTCGAAGACCTTTTCCTCGAAGAATCTTATCTCATATATTGTTCTGAGCCAGTCTTTGACGTTCTCGAGGGTGATGAGCCCTTCTTTGATCAGCTCAGCGAGCTTGGGAATCGGCTTTTTTCGGGTGTCGTCGATACTGAAATCCATATTGTCATACTCCTGCCTGTAACCACCTCGCGGGCAAAAGAGACCTCCCATTACACAGCGAGAGACCCCATCAATAGCACCAAGAGCGGCAACTATAGCACACCGGTCGCCGGGGAATCAACTGAAAACAGCAGCAGGGGCGTGTTTTATTGGTTTGGGGCGGAAAAAACCGGCGGGCAGGGCGGATTGGCGGCCGAGCGGCTGGCTCTAAGTCTTGGCGGCAGGGGGTAGTCGTTATCGCACCATGACCTGGCCGGAGTCGGGGACGATTATCTGGCCGGTGATTGTGCGGGCGTTGTCCGAGCAGAGGAAGACGACCGAATCGGCGATGTCCCGGCCCTTGATTTCGCGTTTGAGCGCGGTCCTGTTGACGTAATAGGGGATGACTTCCTGGGGCTTTATTCCGTACTTTTTGGCGCAGACCTTTACGTACTCGGGGTTCCAGATTTTTGAGCCCTCGAAGACGTTGCCGGGGGCGACGCAGTTGACCCTTATCCCGTATCGGCCGAGCTCAAGAGCCCAGCCTCGCGCCATGTGGATTTCGCCGGCCTTGGTGGCGTTGTATGGGGTGTTGTTTTTGCTTGCGTCGAGGCCGGATTTTGAGCTGACGTTGATGATGCTGCCGCCCATGCCCTGGCGGATCATTATTCTTGCAGCCTCTCTGCCGGCGAGGAAGTAGCCGGTCAAGTTGATCTCCAGGGCAAGCCGCCACTTGTCGACGGGCGTATCGACGAGGGGATAAGCGGGGGCGATGCCTGCGGCGTTTACGAGGATATCCAGCCCTCCCCAATTATCGAGCAGCCGGTCGAAGGCGGCTTTGACGCTGCCTTCGTTGGTGACGTCACATGAGGCGGTTATTGTCTGGCCCTGCGGGATTTCCTTTTCGATGAGTTCGGCCGTTTGCTGTGCGGCTTTAGTGTCGATGTCGGCAAGGGCGACCATCGCGCCGGCACGTGCAAGGCCGACGGCGATGCTCCTGCCGAGGCCGCTGCCGGCGCCGGTTACCAGCGCGATTCGGTCGTTCAACGAGCCCTCGCTTACACCGCCGGCCAGCTTCTTGCGAAAGGCCTCCGACTCCCATTCGTTGATGAATTTCTGCTGGGCGCCGCTGAGGACGCGGATGCCGCCCATGCGATCCGCATTGACGCGAATGAAGAACGAGTACGCCACGATGTCCCTGACGGTCTGCGCGACCTTCTTCTTTCCGGCGACGAAGAGGCCGAGGTCTTTCAGGAGGAATGCGACCGAGTGCTTGCGGCCGGTGCGTATTTGTGCCTTGAGGCGTGCGGCGATGGTGGTCGCGTTGCACTTTTCGACCCACATCGCCGGGCCGTTGGCGTACACGAGCGTGTCCGGGGTCAGGGCGCCTCCGGAGAGCAGTCTCCTGGCATCCTTGCGCCGCTGGAATCCGGCAATCTGCTCATCGTCGAAGTATGTCACAGGACAATAGGCGCCAGTTGCCTCGACGAACGCTCTGCGAATACACAGGCCGGCGTCGCGGATCGCCTCATTTGCCACGGCCTTTCTCTTGGCGTGCGGCTCGATGAGTTTCTCGCTGCAGCGCCGGATAACCATGCGTACGAGGCGCAGCGCGGCTGTGGGGGTGGCCGCGGTGACAAACAGGCCGTGTTTTTCAAGAAGGAGTATCTGCGGCATTCTCTTGACTTGCTTGGTGTAATCGCGGACAAGGGCGGCGATTTTTCTGGCGAGCGTGAAGCCGGGGTCAACGTAGGGGACCCACAGGGGGGGGAGCTTCAGGTCGGCAAAGAGTCTCTCGAGCCTTATCCTTCCGGTTTTGGCGTTGAGGTACGCGCCGACGGTGCTCGGGTGCAGGTGGATGACGCAGGTATCGAGCAGGCCGTGCAGGTGGGCTTCGACGGACGGGCGGGCGTCGCCGATGATCCGGTCGTCGCAGGCGAGCAGCAGGCGGTTGACGACCTCGACTTCCCTCGTTTGCTTCTCGAGCCTGTTGAGCGAGGTGTCGGTTATGATCGAGAGGACCGAGTCGAGCCTCATTCTGCGCCAGCCGGCGTTGGGGTTCATGTCTTTTAGAGCTGTGCCGCTGGCCTTGATGTACATGTATTTGCGGTCGGCGGTTTTGACGGACGTGTTGCCACCACCGCCCTGAACGAGGGTGCTGTCGGCGCCGACGGCGTTTGAAATTCTGATAAGTGCGGATAGAGCCTTGTCCATATTGTCAGCAAACTCCTTTTATGTCACTATGTTGCCTGATACAGGTGCGTCACAGCTTGGCCTTCAAAGTCCTCGCGTGGTGTGTCCATCTGACGGGTCCTTTTCTATCGCGGGGTGGCGTCGGGCAAGCCGCCATCCACGGGGATTGTCGCTCCCGTGGTGGGCGTCTGACGGGTTGCAAAGAACAGCACCGCGTTTGCGACGTGCCGGCCGGTA
>CP070678.1:1521317-1526215 GCA_020352515.1 Phycisphaerales bacterium
CGCTGCGCGACGCTGCTGCATCTGGCGAACATCGCGATCCGTACCGGGCGCAAGCTCCGTTATGATCCGGTGAACGAGCAGATCATCGGAGACGATGAGGCGAACCGCTTAGTGAACCAGCCGATGCGGGCGCCGTGGAATTTGTGAGATTAACCAGGCAGAGTCTTGTTCTGAGAAAGGACTATAATCATGAGCGAATCATCACCGGGCCTTGCGGAACTTGTGGGGCGGATGCCCGAGCCGGACGGGCGGGGCATGTACTGCACGGAGATCGACCTCGAGAAGGGAATTTCCGAGGGGACGATTGTCAAGGAGAAGATCGAGGGGGCGATTGCGGAGATACATAAAGGGGGTCGGCGCAACATAATCGGATTAATCGACATGCTGGTGGCGCCGGGCAAAGGCGACGACGTGAAGGCGCATTACGCGCTGCATTGTCTGGGGCTTCACGTATGCAGACTGGGCGGCAGAGCGAAGCGTCGCTTCACGAGGGCGCTGGCGTCCGAACTGGGCGGCGACAGGCCGAAGAGTGTGCAGAGCTACCTTGTACAGGAGCTTGGGGCGGTCGGCGGGCCGGAGGCGGTAGAGGCTCTGGGGGGGCTGCTTTCGGACAAAGAGCTTTGCGAGCCTGCGGCGATGGCTTTGGCGGCGATTGGCGAGGGCGCGGCCGAGCAGCTGCGAGGCGGCTTGTCGAAAGCGAGGGGCAAGTGCAGGCTGAACATCGTTCAGAACCTCGGCGTGGTGCGAGACAAGCGGTCGGTCGGCGCTTTGAGGAAGGAGCTGACCGACAAAAGCCGGGAGATGCGGCTGGCGGCGGCATGGGCTCTTGCGAATATCGGCGATCCAGGCAGCGTTGACGCGGTGGTCGCCGAGGCAGACACAAAGGACGGCTACGAAAGGATCAAGGCAACAAAGGCGTGCCTGCTGCTTGCCGAGAAGCTGCTTGCGGGCGGCAACAAGAGCGAAGCGATGAAGATTTACAGGCACCTTCGGGACACACGGACCGACGCCGGGGAGAAATACGTGGGCGAAGCGGCCGAAAAGGCCCTTTTGTCGGCACGCTGACGGGTATCGCAAGAACACAGGTTCAAGCATAGAGGCGGGGCGCGGTGATATTTCGCCCCGGCGATTGTGAGAAACCGGGCGGGTGGACCAGCGTAGCGTGCTCCGGGCGGACGAGGTGCGCGGATTAGGCGCCATTGATTCTTTTGCGCTCAAATTAGAGCCTGCATGGGGTCTGAGCGGCCGTATGTGACAGCGAGAGCCCCCCCTTGCGTGGAAATTTCACAGGCGATTTGCGGGCGAGAGAGGGGATGCGAGATTTTTTTGGGCGTTTTACAAAAAATTTACAGTAACTTTCGGTGATTCGCGCGTCTTATAAGGTAGAGAAGGCAGTTGCAAAAGAGACAGCGTGTGAGCAACGGCAGGTGACAAGAGCAATTGCGAAACTGTCGTTCGCGAAAAGAAGCCGGAACAAAACAGGTTACCTTCTCATTGTCCGGCGCCTTAAATAGTTAGAGGCACCAATATCGGATATGCAGCACGCCAAAGAAGGCGTGGTTCTCTTAAAAGAGGCGGTTCCAACCTTGACAAGATGCCGTAAACGGCGAGGACCTTTCAGGCAGGACACAAAGATGAAGAAGCTGGATATTCAAGACAAGGCCGGGATAAGACAACTGCTGTACTGCGGTTGTGTGCTTGGAGTAAAGGACGACCGATATAGATCGTTTGGCGGTTTTCAACTCTGGTGGTACGAGAAAGAATACGATGCCTGCTATTGTTGTGAATCGCACTGGTCAAATGTAAAGACGATTGTTAAGAGGTACAGTCTGGATAAAGCAGCTAAGATTTTGTGGCGAAGCCGATATTCGCTATTTGTCAGGCGTAAGAATCTGGCGAGGGATAAGAGGCTCGCCTCGCTGGCGTATCCTGAGGGCAAAGGTACGAGGCCAACACAGAGAGCGCGGTGGAGTATTCCTGCCGTTGCGAGCCTGCTGGCCGGGCTGATCCATTAGGATTCTCGGCCGCCGGTTTCAGGGCGGATCGCAATCCTAATTTTCGTGTTAATCGGATGGGGGGCCTTATTTGACTGTCCACCCTTTTTTTCTTCACCACCCCTGTGCAATGCAGGGGTCTTTCTATTGACGGAAAGTTGACGTGGTTTTTTGCAGAATCCCGTAGTTACCACGGCAGCTGTTTTCCAAAGATGCCGAGTCCTTTTGTCGATGTTGTACGTAACGATATGATAGGGATCGGGCCCGCACGTCAGTAGCCTTTTTGAAATGGCGCCTGCAGGCGGCGACCCGGACCATTTAGAATTTGTGGGATTGCTTGGGTGATCAGGCAGGCTGACCGAATCCGGTCGGGCCGATAGGCGAAGCGACGGGGATCGACGTATGCAAAGAGCAACCTTCTGGCTTGGCATTATCATCATAGCTGTTGGCATCATTTTGATATCATACGTTTTGCTCTCGTCGGGCATGTTCTAAAGCGGCCCCGGCAACAAGGGCCGGGACGGGGCAACCGGCACTTCATACACTCCGCAGAGCGCCGCTCACATCATTTCTTTTGACCGGACGGTCAATTAGGTTTATGATGGCCATCGTAACGTACCGGCTGCCGCGACACGGCGCGGGGCCTACGTAGTCGGGAAATGCTTTCGATTGAAAGCAGGAGAAGGAGAAATGGGTATGTCAGTCAAGGAACGGATCTGTACATCCCGCCGCAGGCTGCTGAAGACCGCCGCGCGTATCGGCGCCGGGGCTATTGCCTTTCCTTACGTCGTGCCATCGTCGGCACTGTCTCTGGCGGGCACGACCGCGCCAAGCAACCGGATCGTCATGGGCTGCATAGGTGTCGGGGGCCAAGGGACGCGGGGCATGGCGGGGGGCATCTGGGCGCCGGCCGGTGGTTTCATAGGGAGGTCTGAGGTGCAGGTCGTGGCGGTCTGCGATGTGAACGCGAGGAACAGAGACAACGCCCGCAACATCGTCAACACCAAGTACGGCAACACGGACTGCGCGGCGTATAATGATTACCGCGAGCTTCTTGCCCGGCCGGACATCGACGCGCTGCTGATAGCCACCGGGGACCGGTGGCACCCGCTGGTATCGATTGCAGCGGCGAAAGCGGGCAAGGATATGTATTGTGAGAAGCCCATTTCGGTAACAATCGAGGAGGCCAAGGCCATGCGCAAGGCGATGGCGCGCCACGGCACAGTGTTCCAGATGGGCACGCAGCAGCGCTCGAGCTGGAGTTTCCGCTTTGCGTGCGAGCTGGTTCGAAACGGCTATATCGGGCAGGTGAAGACGGTCACGGTGGGCGTGGGCGGGCCGGTCGGAAACCGCGAATGCAATCTGCCCGCCGAGCCGGTGCCGGATTACCTTGACTACGACATGTGGCTGGGCCCGATACCGTGGAGGCCGTACAACGCGGCTTTTGTGGGGGGCTGGATGGGGTATCGTGACTGCTCGGGCGGGGAGATGACCAACTGGGGGGCGCACCACTTCGATATAGCCCAGTGGGGCCTGGGTATGGACGAAAGCGGCCCGGTGGAGATTATTCCGCCTGACGGGAAGGACTACAAAGTGCTCACGTACCGCTATGCGAACGGTGCGGCGGTGATTCGAGACCCGGGCCGACTGCAGAGGGAGTGTGGGCAGGGCAACGGCGTGATGTTCACGGGTACCGAAGGCAAGGTCGCGGTCTGGCGGTACAGCCTGCGGACCTGGCCCGAGCATCTTATCAGGCAGAAGATCGGTCCCGGCGAGATTCACCTGCACGAGTGCGACAACCATCACACGGATTTTCTTCGATCCGTGCGGACGAGAAGCAAATCGGGCAGCGATATAGGCATCGGGTGCCGCTCCATAACCGTCTGTCACCTCGGCAACATAGCGTACGAACTCGGAAGGCCGCTTAGATGGGACCCGGTTGGTGAGCACTTCGTAAATGATCCGGAGGCGGAAAGGCTGATTTCGAGGGAAATGCGCAGCCCGTGGCATCTGTGACCGGCGAGACGCCACCGGTTTCCACGTGAACATGGAGAAGAACTGTAGAGCATCAGGGGAGCGATTCATGACAAGAAGGGTCAAACGTGCTTTCTCAGCAATCATCACGATGTGTCTGTGCCTCTGCGTTCAGGCGCGCACAGACGCGATGTTGAGCGAGGATGTGCTTTCGCGGATCAAAACATACAGGTTCGGGCAGAGCCGCAGCGATCTGGCAGCCATCGAGGGTATGGTGGCGGCCGCGAGGGCAAATCCGACGTACAGTCAAAAGCTCGCAGAGAACCTTGCGGCTATCCTGGCCACGGACGCCACATACGACTGCAAGCAGTTCGTGTGCAGACAGCTCGTGCTGATGGGCACCGAGAAGCAGGCGCCGGCCTTAGCGGGGCTGTTGACGGACGAGATGCTCTCGCACATGGCGCTCTATGCGATGGTTCCTATTCCCGGCGCGGCGGTGGACGAGGCGCTGCGAGCTGCGCTGGACCAGACCGCCGGCAGAACGAAGATAGGGATTGTCAACGCCCTCGGCAACCGGCGGGACAAGAAGGCTTTGCGCAGGCTTGGTGAACTGTCGGCTTCGGGCGACGGCGCTATGGCGGGGGCGGCGGCCTGGGCCGTCGCCAAAATCGGTGGAAACGAGGCCGCCGACATTCTTGAAAACGCCCTGTCGAAGGCAAAGGGGACGGCGAGGACGACCTTGGCGGATTCATACTTGGCCTGTGCGGACGGGCTGCTTGAGGCAGGTGACAGGGAATCTGCGGGGAAGATGTACGGGCGGATGTATTCGCGCGGGGAGGCTTCCACGATTCGGGCCGCGGCGCTGAAGGGGCTGGCGATGTGCAAGGACGAAGAGGCGGCCCGGTACGTTGTCGAGGGGCTATCTGAAAA
>CP070678.1:1526315-1530044 GCA_020352515.1 Phycisphaerales bacterium
AAGGAATTGCGAAAGAGAAAACCCGATTTGGTATTCCCGATCATCCATGCATTCTTTGGTGACTCGGCCAACTCCAGTCTCGACTCTGAGATCGCCGTCTTCGCCGAGCAATGCTACCAGAAACGGGAAATGCTCAAACAAGAGTACGGTCAAAAACAAGAGACGTTGCAGGTTGCCGGTGGCAGAGAAGTTGTCTCTGTTGGCGGCCCCAAGCGCAGCGCCGAATACGCCAAAAAGTAGGGTGGGGCTTGCCCCACCATCAGCGAAGCGGTAGGCCAAGGCCCACCATATACGCTTGGCCGTACGATATTTGAAAGGTTAGCCGATGTCGAACAGACCTCGTAAAATGGAGCTGCCGGGCCGGATGTATCAGAAGAACGGCCGATGGTGGTGGAAGGTCAGGCTGCCCGGAGAGACGAGGGTAAGAGCAGGGGCCCTCAAACTGGAAGGGGATCCAGTTGCCGCCAAGACGCGCAGGGTTGCCGAGGAGGCAGCTTGCGACATGTGGCGTCTTGCCATTGAGGCCGACGCCGAGGCGAGGATCAGGGCCGAGCTCAAAGAGCAGACTGAGAAGAAAATCGCACGGGTAAAAGCAAAAGCAGCCGAGGTGATAGCGGAGGCTGAGAGAAAAGCAAAGGTGGAGGCGAGCTTGAGAATAGAGGCTGAGCGGCAGACGCAATCGCATTGTGAAGCGCTGGAGCGGGCGTTGGCAAGAGCCAATGCTGAACACACTCTACGGCTCGAAGCCGAGCGACGGGCGCGGATGGAGGCTCAGGCGCGGTCGATCGCCGAGGCCAGGTTAGAGGCCGAGACGGAGCTGCGTGCAGAGGCCGAACGAAAGGCAAACTGTGAATTCGGAGCGAGGACACGGGCGCAGATGGCATCGAACAAAGAGGCCGGCGGTAACGGCAGGGCCGCGTCATGCGAAGGCTGCGGCCGCGATGGCGTGCCAGAAATCAATCTTTCCAGAATAGACTCAGGCCAGCTGGTTTGCGCGGATTGTCTGATCCTCACAAGTGCTTAGCACATGGTAGATTCTCTCTTTTCCCTCATTTCTTTCGAAGGGAAAAGAGAAAATCTGTATCCGATGATACCAACGCAAGACTTTCACTGGATACCGATTAATAGATGCGCAGCATCCGGATCGAGCCGATGCGGTTCAGTAGGCATGGGATAAATAGACACTAAGCAGTAAAACCATAATGAAGCTTATTTGGGTGCGGCCGAAGGCCGCCCTATGACTTCGTAGCAAAGTTCACGGCATTAATCGAAGCTGCATTATTCGTGTTCGACCCGGCCTTCACGATCGTGCTGGCCGCGTCGTTCACCGATGTCGTGTTCGCCGGTCCCGACTTCAGGATGGGCCGTCCAGCCATTAAAATTCTTGCTTGTCGCTGTCAGTTTGACATCTGCCCTTTCACCGGGAGCGAGGTCGGCTGGAGTTGTAGGACCGAGCTCTTTTCCGTTCGAGAGATGAACTTCGACACGAACTCGTTGCAGGGTCTTGTTCGTGGTGTTCTGTACCGTTCCGTTGAAGGAATTGCTCTGCGCGTCGTAGGCAATGGTCAGGCGGACGCCGTTTCGGATCTTATCGTATATGTCATTGAGGCCGAGTTGAGTGCCCGATTCTTCGCCTTCGGTGCCATGTTCTCCGCCCTCACCGTCATGTTCACTGCCGTTTCTATCATGCTCACCGCGATTTCGGGCCGATCTGCCAGAACTCTGCTTTTCACCGGTCCCTTCGTCGCTTGAACAACCGCCAATGACAATAGCCAATATTAGAGTAACAACAGCAAGAACTTGCGTAAAACGGTCGATGTATACCTTCCTTTCCGAGACGTTTAACGAACACACTTTTGTCCACGTAATAATCGGTGATCCTATTACATTCATCTTGAGAAGACAAGATATTACTACTGTAAGACTACAGCTTCTGAAAGTAGCTGACGTCACTTGCCCCAGCGCTCGGGTATGGGTTCGAGCAGCACATTGAGTTCCCGGCGCCGGTCTGGCGCGCGGATCATCCCCACGATGCATCCATGGTTATTGATATCGATAACTCCGTAGAGCTTTCCTACGCTACTTGGTATCTGGCTGTCCAGTTTTATCCTGCCGCCTTTCGGATCCCAAAGCCACCACGCCGTATAAGACGGGAACCACGTCCTGCTCAACCGTTCCAGCAGCCTGTCATGATGTGCCGAGTGCAAAACCTGGTTCGCATCGTTGAAGGCGATCAGGTCTACATAATCAAAGGAGCCCAGCCACTTGAGTTCGGCGTCCTTGCGCCAAAGGCAGAACCAGCCCCTGCGCCTGGGCCGCCGCCGTTTTCTGGCCAACACATAGCCATTGTTGTTTATGTCGAATCGGCTCGGCGGATAGTCGTCACGAGACAGCCCAGCCACTATAGGTGTGGTGAGCGGATCGGTCGAGTCCCAGTAACACGCTGACCAGCTTGGGGTGGCGTCGCCGAGTCCGGTCGCTATAGAACCTATGGCCTGGCCGGCGTCGTTGATTGCCCTTGCCTCACCGGACTGCCGCCCGTGTGCCGCAAGGCTCCGCATGCCGCTGGCTTTGTCCCAGATAAAGGGCTGACGTTGGCCGTCACTGGAATTGGAGTAACCGACGACCTGCCCGTGGTTGTTCAACGCTAGCGCAGCGCTCCGGGAACCGCCGAGCGTGCCGAGCAGACGTCTACCCTCTTTTGGATCCCAAAAGAAGGCCTGCTCGTTGCCGTTCGCGTCTTTGGTAGTGCCGGCGATCTGGCCGGCGTTGTTGATGTCCGGGTTGGCAAGATATATCGGCCCCAGATCCTTCATGCCGTTGTGTCGGTCCCAGAGTAAAAGATGGGGCTTACGCGTGCTGCCAGCGACTCCGACGACCTGCCCGCGGTCGTTGATAGCCACGTCCCACGCGGACATTGGTAGTACCGTAACATTGTATAGCTGGAGGTGGCGAGGAGAGAACAACAGCGCCAGCCCGGCGAGAACCAGGGAGATGGCCGAGGCGATGAGCAGTAATCGGCGTTTCGGTTTCATTTAGGATCGGTGGGTTTGGTGCGGGAGATTTTGCCCAGAAGCTCCTTGCGGGCCTGGACTCTGATTTTGGCATTTGCGTAGCGTCTCTTTTCGGCCTCAGTTTCGGGTTGTATCGGCGGAGCGGGAGTTGGTTTTTTGTTTTCGTCCAGCGCGACGAATGTCAGGTGGGCGGTCGTTGCGATGACCTGTTGGCCTGTGTATGGATCCTCTCGGGTGACACGGACACCCACTTCCATCGACGAGCGGCTGACGTAATTGACCAGGGCCCGCAGCAGGACGTGGTCGCCGATGCGGATGGGCTCTTTAAAAGCAAGCGAGTCGATTCCCGCGGTGACGACTTCTTTGCCGCAATGTCTCTGTGCCGCCATGCCCGCGATCATGTCGATCCACGCCATGATGACACCCCCGAACGCCGTGCCATGGGGATTCGCCTGATGGGGCATTATCAGATATCTTGTTTCTACCGCGCTTTGACTGGGAGTCTTTGCTCTTGATTCGGCCATCTCGTTTTCGCCCTTCGATTTTTCCGTGAAAGTTTTGAAAATCTAACAGTAAGTCTACAGCATTTCGTATGCCGCCACAACCGCAGTGCCAATTAGAGCGAATGAGTGCCAGATTGACAGCCAACAAACGAGTGCGGCAGGTCCGAGAAATAGCAATAATTGTCGATACTAAAAGATAAAGGCCGATTTTC
>CP070678.1:1530144-1534076 GCA_020352515.1 Phycisphaerales bacterium
CCGCCGCTTGGCGTTCTGCCGTATTCTCTTCTTCGCTGATTACGAATGTGCCACACTATTCTCCTGAAAGACATCACCTTACCGTTTTCTACCAATACTGACCGAGGGGTCGTTAGGTTCGATCTTGTCGCCGGGCAGCGCACTATCCCTGCTCACGGGCCGCCCGCAGCCTGTCAACACGCTCGCTCACGTCCTTGTAGCCGAAATCGAGCTGCGCGATCTTCCGGTATATATCGAGCGCCTGCTCCGTATCGCCCTTCTCTTCGTGGGCCCGGGCCAGATTATAACGCAAATCCTTGGCCATGCGATCATCTTTTATCTGGTATGATTCTATCGCCTGCGAGAAGACGTCGATCGCATCGGCAAACCAGCCCTTCATGAAAAAACACAGCCCGATCTTGTCCATCGCGGCTATCTTCCGCCTCGGGTCCTTCTGTGCCTCCTGGAACAGCGGGATCGCCTCATTGTATTGCCTGTTGCGAAGCAGCCGAACTGCATATTCGTACTTTGCCCCAAGGTCGGTCGGGTAGTTCTCCACGCACAGCCGGTAGTGCTCCAGCTCCACGGCGTTCAGCTTCGACGTCAACTGCGCCAGAACACCCTTGGCCTGCTGATGGTTCGGGTGGGCTTCCACTACCGCTCTGGCCTGCCTTATCTTGCGCCTGAGCTGTTTCATCCGCAAAAGCCCCGCCCGCTGCTTGAAGCTGAAATCGCTCCGGGACGCATATGCATTCTCCAGAAGCTCTATCGCGTCGTTCTCCGACTCTTCCTTTTCCGTATCCGAAAGGGCCTCGGCCATATTGAATATGTTCATCGGGAGATTTGGATTCTCCGCCAGCTTCCTCCTCGCCGATTCAATCGCCATCTGCCGGTAGTCGTCGCTCTTGACCACGCTGCTCTGGGCGTGCAGTTGCTCCTGCGCCTCGCGGTCCTTGATCGATTGCCGGAAGTCGCCTTCCGTGCCGTACCTTCCCCTCGCCATCGTCAGCTCGGCCGACAGATTCTTGAAGGCGTCGGCAAGCTCGGCATCGTCCGGCTTGAGCCTCACCGCACGCTGGCAGGCCGCAAGCGCCTTATCGTACTCACCAAGCGCCGCATAAGAGTCTTTTAACAAAACGTACGTCCCCAAAGACGGTCTCGCCGCCGAATTATTCTTCTGGAAAATCAGATTCGCTATCCACCCGGCCGTGCGCTTGTAGCCCCCCGAGACCGCTGCCTTGAGCATCGCCTCGGCATAAGGAAGATGGTCAGGGTCCTTCGTAAACAGGTACTCCGCATTCAACATCTGCTCCAGCGGCGTCTTGCCTCGCAGACGCTTCATCCGCTCGACCATCGAAGGCTTCTTGCCCTTCTTGCCGTGCCGCTTGAGACCCAGCTCCGCAAGCGCCAGGTGACCCTCCTCCAATGCGTCCGGATTGTGCTGGAGCCCTTGCAGGTACATATCTATCGCGTGGTCGAAATTGCCGCTCTCTGCTACCGCGCGGGCTCTTTCGAAGAAGACCTTCGACTTTGCCAATTCCTGATCCTCGGGTTCTCCGGGCATACGCATTTACCAAATCTCTTGGACACTATTGTGCTCAAATCGGCTATGCTAATCGTCGGCTTCCAATCTGTCAACCATTAAATGCTTGTGTAAAAACTGGGCGTGTGCTATATACTGCCTGAACGCTGTGTCTCGCGTTTTCGGACCATGACGGAACCCGAACCAAGACAGTTTTTGGAGAATTTGACATGCAAACAGCCCTTGAGCAATACGACCCGCAGATTTACGAGCTGATAAGGCAGGAAGCCGCTCGAGAGAGCGGGGCGATTCGTCTTATTCCGTCCGAAAACTACGTTTCAAAGGCCGTGATGGTGGCCAGCGGAAGCTGCCTGACCAACAAGTACGCCGAGGGCTACCCCAATCGGCGGTATTACGAAGGCCAGCAGGTCACCGACCTTATCGAGAAGCTGGCCCAGGAGCGGGCGAAGAAACTCTTTAAGGCCGACCACGCCAACGTCCAGCCCTATTCGGGCTCGGTGGCAAACATGGCGGCCTACGCCGCACTGGTGGACCCAGGAGAGACGATTATGGGGATGTCCCTCGTGCACGGGGGACACCTGACCCACGGCTGGAAGGTCTCGCTTACGAGCAAGTTCTTCCACTCCGTCTCGTACCCCCTGAACATCGAGACAGGCAGGCTGGATTTCAACATAATCGAGGAGCTGGCCAAAGAGCACCGGCCGAAGGTAATTATCAGCGGGGCGACGGCCTATCCCAGGGAGATAGACTTCGAGATATTCGGCCGCATCGCAAAGGACGTAGGCGCATACCACGTCAGCGACATCGCCCACATCGCCGGGCTCGTGGTCGCGGGAATTCATAAAAGCCCCGTACCGTACACCGACATAGTCTCGACCACCACTCACAAGACGCTTCGCGGGCCTCGCGGCGGGATGCTGCTCTGCAAGGAAGAGCTGGCCAAGCAGGTCGATAAGGCGGTTTTCCCGGGGCTCCAGGGAGGGCCGCACATGCACACGCTTACGGCTATCGCGGTGGCGCTGGCCGAGGCGGATACGCCGGAATTCGTGGCGTATGCAAAACAAATAGTCAAGAACGCCAAGGCGCTGGCGGAAAAGCTTCTCGAATACGGATTCGATCTTGTTTCGGGAGGCACGGATAACCACCTGATTTTGATAGATCTGCGGAACAAGGGCATTCCCGGCAAGAAGCTGGCGAAGGCTCTTGACAGGGCTCGGATAGTGAGCAATTACAACACGGTTCCGGGTGATCCTGCGCCGCCGTTCAATCCGAGCGGGCTTCGTATCGGCACGCCGGCAATAACCACGCGCGGCATGAAGGAGCCGGAGGCCGAGCAGGTGGCGTTCTTTATTAACAAGGTGACCGAAAACATCGACAACGAATCGGTGATCGAGCAGGTGGGCAAGGAGGTGCTGCTTCTTTGCTCGCAGTTCCCGGTTCCGGACCACTTTATCATACCGGGCAAGAATAACAGGTAGCAGCGGGGTCGGCCGGTACGAGCCTGGTTCGGTTCGGGCGGCGGATAAGGAGCAGCGGCGTGGCGCAGGAAGAACAGGTGCTCGTTGTAGAGCGGAAGGTTGTCGAAGAGGTTGGGATGTTCCAGGGCGTCACGGTGGAGGTGGCGCGTTACCAGGCGGCGTTTTTTGCGCCGGGGGCGGCGCGGTTTATGCGGCGGTCCGAGGCGGAGGTGGATTCTTCGCACAAGCAGCTCATCCCGTACGTTATTATGGCCTGCGGGGGCAGGTACCTGAGCTATGTTCGGGGCAAGCGTGCGGGTGAGTCGCGGCTTACGGGACTGAGGTCTATCGGGATAGGCGGTCATATAAACCCCGGTGACGACATGCCGCTGTTCAATACTGATTTTCGGGAGACGTATCTGGCGGCGGTTGAGCGGGAGGTGGCGGAGGAGGTTGACGTTCGAGCGGGGCATAGCGACCGGATTGTGGGGCTTTTGAACGACGATTCGAACGAGGTTGGGAGCGTGCATCTGGGGGTGGTGCACCTGTGGGTGCTGGATTCGGAGGATGTTTCGCGGCGGGAGCAGATGATTACGCAGATGTCGTTCATGAGTCGGGGCGAGCTTGAAGAGGTGCGCGGGAGTATGGAGACGTGGTCGCAACTGTGTCTGGATAACCTGGGCCGGATGGTGGAGGCGGGTAAGGGCTGACGCGGTTGTTGCGGAGGACGCGGGCGAGACGTCGGCGGGAGGGTAGGCGCTACCAATTTGAGATCGGTCGGCGTGGTTGGTAGTTTGGGCGAAGACAGAGATGTGTGGCGGCGGGGGTTTGGGTAAGGTGAAAGAGGGGGTGTGCGGGGGTTTGGGTAAATAAGAATCAATTTCGAATTGGGTTCGGTTGGGTTGGGGCGGTTCTGGGAATGAGAGGTGTTGGGGGTGTAAGTCCTTGTAGTA
>CP070678.1:1534176-1547120 GCA_020352515.1 Phycisphaerales bacterium
GCTGCGTCACGGGCAACGAGAGCATGATTCCCAAGAATGACACCGAGCGCGCGGCCGCCCACCAGAGAATCCGTAACAGCTTTCGCCGCCGCTTCGCCTCGACGGCCGACAAGTATCGAAGCAAGCTGATCGAAATCTACGGCCGCGACAAAGGCAGCCGGATCAAATGCGCCGAGGCGTTCGAGCTTTGCGAATACGGGCGCCGGCCCTCCACCGCCGAGCTAAAGCGCATGTTTCTGCTGGCGGAACGCTGAGGCCCGAATTGCCGTGTGCGGGGCCGGGTGGCCGCCCGGGCATCCCCTGACCGGCTGCCGGCACAGCGGTTTTGGGGCTGTGCCGCAGCGGTACCTGCGCCTGCTTGATTTTTTGCTTGTGCGCCGCGCAGGAAGGGCTATATTTTAAGGAATACTAGTGTGCGTAAAGGCGGAAAGAAAGACACGTGTTTACGGATCGCAAATGTTCCGGATGCGGTTTTGACCCGCGGACCGGACTGTGAGATGGCCGATGAAAGCATCACTTTAGAGAGGGAGTAGAAATGAAGAACAGCAAGTTTGTGTTTCTGGTCGTTATCGTGGTCCTGCTGATTCTGTCACTCTGGCTGACCCCCTGGGCGCTGGAATTGCGGAAGGATGCGTGGAAGAACATAGGATACCTGCTCGGGACAATGTTCGTCATTGCATTGTTTCTCGAACGAGCGCTCGACGTCTTTCTGACGACCTGGCGGGCCGATGGATCCGAACAATTGGACCTGTCCATCGAGGGCTGCCGGAACAGGATTGCGAAGTTCGAGGCCAGGACCAAGCAGTACCGCGACGCGCACGCGGCCGAAGCGGAGACCCTGGCCAACGAGCTCGAGGAAAAGAATCGCGAGAAACAACAGTACAGGTCGAAGACCAGGCTCATAGCAATGTGGAGCGGGCTCGTCGCCGGGATTCTTATCAGCGCCGGGGGCATTCGCACGCTCCGGACCCTCGTCGAGCCGCTCGCGTTTCAAGACATGCCCACCGGTCAACGGACGCTCTTTCACCTGGTCGATATCCTGCTGACGGCCGGACTGATTGCCGGCGGCGGCGACGGAATCCACAAGCTCACCGAAGCCTACCGCGCCTTCATGGAAACAACCACAAAAAAGGCAAAGGCCTGATCCGCCCTGTCTGCCTCCTGCGCAACCGACTGCAGGCTACGCCGGGAAGTGAGCGGCGTTGCAAGCAGCACTTGTTTGCATAGCCACACGTGATGCGCGGCCTCAGCCGTCGCCGCCGGGCTCTTTCGGCAAATCACGGTCCACCCGAAGCCGCCGGACCGCGGTGATGAGCATCCACAAAAGAACGACGGCTCCAAATCCGGCTAACGTCTTGGCAATCAGCCCGTTGGCCCGTCGTGAAAGGAACGGTAAACCCACCGTCCAGCTCTCGGCTTTTGTGAAAACGCATGCCCACGCCGCCACAACAAAAAGGGCTGCCAGCAGCACAACCACGAGTATCCGCCGCAGCATTCGATATCGCGCCGTAACGCCGACCAGCCCGGCGACCACGAACAGGGCGCCGCACAGCCCGATTACCCACCGCGGGGCGCGGAAGGCGGCCTCGTCGCTCCCGATGACGCCTGTTGCAACAAGGATGACAAACAACCCCACTATCAACGCAATGACCCCGCCCAGAATCCTGCTTCCTTCTTTCCTCATAGCCATCCTCTATATGACTCCCAAATGCACGCCCTTAACCTCGATATCACTCTCCGGGCCAATAGCCGTGCGGTCCGCCCCGGACCGGGCTGCAGGTCCAATATACCGGCATGAGCGACTCCTGCGAACGGGAAAAGCGAGGCCGTTCCCGTCCGGAATGTGGCCGCCTGTCCAGTTCTCGAGTTCCGCACGGTCGGGAGCCTGCGGCGAATCCGGGATAGATTAAGGCCGCCGGGTTGCTATAATTGCCGCTATGCAGACATGGACGATACAGAAGCTGCTCAAGTGGGTAACGGGCTACTTCCTCGAAAAGGGCGTCGATTCGCCCCGGCTCAGCGCAGAGATGCTGCTCGGTCACGTCCTCTCGCTCAAGCGCATCGAATTGTACACTCAGTTCGACAGACCCGTCGCCGACGAGCACCTTGGAAGGCTGCGAGAGCTTGTCGCCAGGGCCGGCCGGCATGAGCCGGTCGCATACCTGATCGGCAGCACCGAGTTCTACTCGCTCCAAATAGACGTCACCCGCGACTGCATGATTCCCCGGCCGGAAACCGAGCTGCTCGTCGAGAGGGCTGTGGAATTCCTGCGGACTAGGATCGGCAGTCAGCTTGTCTGCGACCTTTGCACCGGCAGCGGATGCGTGGCCGTGGCGGTGGCAAAAAACTTCCCGGATGCAAAGATAATAGCAACGGATGTCTCCGACGCGGCGCTTGAGGTCGCCGCACGCAACGTCAAGAAGCACGCCCTGCACGACCGAGTGACACTGCTCAGGGGCGACCTGTTCGACCCCCTCGTGCCGCAAATCGACACGCGTAAGTTCGACCTGATTGTATGCAACCCGCCCTACGTCAGCTCGGCCGAATTCGAAACCCTCCGGAGCAATGTAAAGAATTACGAGCCGTCGGTCGCCCTGTTGGCCGGCGCCGACGGGCTGGATGTGTATCGCAGGATACTACGCAGCGCCGACGACTTTCTCAAGGGCGACGGCGCCTTGATGCTCGAGATAGGTTACGCACAGGGGCGGGCCGTCCGCCGGATGCTTGAAGAGACAGGGACATTTACACAGGTCAAAATCGAAAAGGACCAAAACAACAACGACCGCATCGCCATCGCCGCCAAAACCCGCCCCTGAACTACGCCCGCAGCGATCCCGCCGTGGGATGCCGCCCGAAAACCAAGCCGCTCGTCCCACTGTCTTCCGTGCGCCACCCTCCTCTCCACTCGCCCGCCCAACGCCAATGCGAGCGAATAAGCCCCAAAAGGAACCCCCGTGGGAGCTCGCAACGGCGTTTTTTATCGGATTCTGGAAAAAAAACAATATTTCTTCAAAACGTAACATACCGTATTCACTGGACTTACGACGGATGGAGGGCCGCGATGACAAAAATATACGAAAAATATCTTGCCTCGCGGAATAATCGGATGTACATTGACTACAGCGTTAGGTCGCGAAAGGATGAATATTGTTACGCTCACAGGAGGAGATAAAGATGAGCAAAAACAAGGTCGTTTTTACACTCGTCGTGGTCGTCGCACTTCTCAGCGGAATCGCTCAGGCAAAGTTGATAAGCTTCGACAGTGACGCCACTTGTTCGACGTGGTCGCCCAACGGCGCCGTCATTTCTCAGGCCATTTCAATGGGTGGCCCTGTAGAGGTCAAAATGAACGCCGAGGCCGGCTCCACATTCACAATCACGAACACCGCCACCAATGAGACCACTTTTACGTGGACGGGCTACGTCCTCGAGCTTGACCCGGCCGAAAATGCGACTTTTGTTGGGGGCTCCGCAGGAAGCACTAAGTTCAACACCGTCCAATACCCCGATGCCTGGACAGTCGAGTTCGAGGCGCCGGAGGTCGTTGAGATTGGACAGGTAGTCACCCTGCAGTTCGACATCGAAATTCCCGACGGGGCGCCCTACAAGATTTCGCTGACCCAGTACCCCATACCGGAGCCCGCGACCGTGGCGCTGCTGGGACTCGGCTGTGCGTTGCTGGTCTGCAGAAGACGCAGAAGCTGACACCGTAAACGACCAAAACAAAACACCTTTTATCCCCCTCCTGCTCGGCGGGGGGGCATCTGTTCACATTGTCACCGGGGGCAAAAACTCCGAGGGGTCGCCTGGAGCGTCTAAAGTCCCGGACTTTGCGTCGGCGCAGAATTCCTGCCCCCATCTCTTCAAAGTCACTCAGGAATGTGCCGGTCGATTGTGAGAACCCTCGCCGCCTCAGCAGCACATCACGCTGGTAATCCGATAGCCTCCGAGCTTCTCCCTGCCCCGCAGCTCGCCAAGCTCAATTAGAAACGTTATTCCCGCTATCTCTCCGCCGAGCTTCTCGATGAGCCTGCACGCCGCAGCCATCGTTCCGCCCGTCGCCAGCAGGTCGTCCACCATCAGCACTTTGTCCCCCTTGCCCACCGCGTCGCGGTGCACCTCAAGAGTATCCGTCCCGTACTCCAGATCATAGCTCACGCTCACCGTCTCGAAAGGCAGCTTGCCCTTCTTGCGTATCGGCACAAAGCCCGCCCCGAGCTTCTCGGCAACCGCCGCTCCGAACACGAAACCCCTCGCTTCAACCGCGGCCACATATTGCACCCCCGCGTGCAGAAAGCCCGCACTTAACGCCTCTATCGCCCCTGCAAATGCTTTGGGGTCCGCCAGCAGGGGGGTGATATCACGAAATAGAATTCCCTTCTTCGGCCAGTCCGGTATGCTGCGGATATATCTTTGCAGCTCGATCTTTCCGGTCGTCATACGTTTGCCCTTCCATGGATGAACAACGGCCAAGCAAGCCGCTCCGCCGAGCGGCACGCGGTAACGCCGTCTATTCTTACAATATTCCCGACCGGATGCAAGGGTCCACGCGCTTTTTGCTCACCCCTGCTCCTCGTTCATGTACTCGTACAGCTTCGTCAGCGCGTCCCGACGAATCTGCCGGATTCGCTCCCGGGTAAGCCCCAGTTTCTGCCCGATCTCCTTCAGCGTCATAGGCTTGCAGCCCTTCAGACCGTAGTGCAGCCTGAGTACTTTCGCCTCGCGAGGCTCGATCATATCCAGTAGCGAGAGCGCCTTCTCCCGCTCCTCGTGCGCCGCCAGCTCATCGTCGGGCCGCGGTGCATTGTGATCCTCGAGGGTCAGCTCAGGCGTCTGGCTTTCGTCGGTCTCCTCTACGCCATAGCTGTCCGCGACCGACGCGAGGATTTGGACAATCCGGTGTATTACCTTTACCTTTCGCGGCGGGAGCTGCATTATGTCGGCCATTTCCTCAATACTCGGCGCCTTTCCCAGACGGCTCTCGAGTTCGGACGCGGCATGCCGCCACTGATTTATCAGGGCGACCATGTACGTCGGGATATGAACCGGCTGAACGTTCTCCAGCAGCGCACGCTTTATGCTCTGCTTTATCCACCAGGCCGCGTAAGTGCTGAAGCGAATCCCCCGGTTCGGGTCGAAATAATCCACCGCCTTGATCAGGCCGAGGTTGCCCTCCTCAATCAGGTCGCCCAGGCTCATCCCCCGGCCGCCATACTTCTTCGCGATGTTCACAACCAGCCGCAGGTTGCTCCTGACCAGCAGCTCCCTCGCCTCCGGATCGTTGTGCTCGGTGATCCTCTTGCCCAGCGCACGTTCCTGCTCCACCGTAAGCAGCGATGCTTCGTCGATTTCCTTCAGGTAGTCCTTGATTGTGGCGTCAAAAGCGATAGTCACACTCCCGCCCGGCCGAGGGCCTTCCGACTCCGGCCATGAGGGCAAAAAACGGTTAACACCTTACCTCCTGTGCAGGCAGATTGCTCCTCCTTAAACGACGCAAGCTGTTCCTGAATATCGGCCGGATGCCCCCCACGGTTTAGCCCCTCGCCCCAAAACCCGCCCCTTGTAGCTCAGTTCTCAAGGTCTGCCGCGGCAGGGCCATACCCACGTCCGATAGCATCATCCTGTGACCAGAGCACGCCGCGTCTATCCTCCGCAAAACCTCGGAGCAAGAGGATTGACACTCCTGTTCCCGGGCGGTAAACTTGCAGTTTCGCGCGTGATGCAACGGACCCGCATTAGAAGGAATCGTTCGTGTCATGTCGGGGTCGGCCGATTCGCTCCCGCGAGAGTACGGTCGGCCGCTTCTCTGAACTTGGCCAATCGAGTCAATTGAACACGCGCCGACTGCGTTGTTTTTGGAACGGAATGGACCATGAAGACATATCAACAAATCAACGACCGCATCGAATCGGGAAAGGCCGTCGTGCTGACCGCCGACGAGATTATCGGCTACGTCGAGAAGAAAGGGCTCGCCGCGGCCGCCGAAGAGGTGGATGTCGTCACCACCGCCACCTTCGGCCCGATGTGCTCGTCCGGGTGCGTCCTCAACTTCGGACATTCAAAGCCCAAGATTCGAATGTCTGAAGCCTGGGTCGAGGATGTTCTGGTCTACACAGGACTTGCCGCCGTCGATGTCTATCTCGGAGCAACTCAGCTTCGACACGCAGACCCCGCAAATATGTATCATCCCGGCGAGTTCCGCTACGGAGGCGGACACGTCATCGAGGACCTTGTCGCCGGAAAAACGCTACAGCTTTTCGCCCTCTCCTACGGGACCGACTGCTATCCCCGACGCGAAATCCGCACCTACTTCACGATCGAAGACCTCAATCAGGCCACAATGGTGAACCCCCGCAACTGCTACCAGAACTACAACGTTGCCATCAACGATTCGGATAAAACCATATATACCTACATGGGCTTGCTCGAGCCTAACCGCAGGAATGCCAACTACTGCTCGGCGGGCCAGCTCTCGCCGCTGCTCAACGACCCTTATTACGAGACAATCGGCATGGGCACAAAGGTGTGGCTCGCCGGGGCGCACGGGCACGTCTATGCCGAAGGAACTCAGCACGCCGGCGCCGTCGCCAGAACTCCCGCCGGTGTCCCCAAAGGCGGCGCAGGCACCCTCGCACTTACGGCCGACATGAAGCAGATGCGCCCGGAAGTCGTCCGGGGGGTAAGTTTGCTCGGTTACGGCGTCTCTCTGGCGCTTGGTATAGGCATACCAATTCCCGTATTGAACGAGCAAATCCTCAAGCGAACCTGCGTGCGAGACCGCGACATCCTGGCGCCCGTCGTCGATTACGGGACCGACTATCCACAGAATACCGGAAGGGTGATTGGCCATGTGAACTACGAGCAGTTGCGAAGCGGCCGCATCAAAGTCGAGGGCAAAGACGTGGCGGTCGGCTCGCTCTCGTCATACTGCAAGGCCCTTGAGACCGCAAATCTCCTGGCCGACGAAATCAGAGCCGGGGACTTCCAGCTCGCCCGGCCCATTGCGTCTCTGGCAAAAGAAAACAAAATGAAGCCGCTTGTCATAAGGCAGAAAGAGCCATGAACGAGACCGTAACAAAGAAAATGATGCTCTTCTTTCCACGGTGCGAGTGCGAAAAGCCCATCATCTACCATCTGGTCAAAGACCACAACCTCGTTGTCAACGTGTATCGTGCGAAGGTGACACCCGAAGAAGAAGGCTACCTCGTGCTGGACGTCACCGGAACCGAAGACGATATTGAGCGGGCGATGGCCTTTGTAAAGACCTTCAACGTCACCATCAACTGCACCGGAAAGGGAGTGACATGGGACGAGAGCCGCTGCACGCACTGCGGCTACTGCATAACCCACTGCCCGACCGACGCGTTGTATATTGCCGATGAGGCTACTCGAGAAGTGGCCTTCAATGAGGCCGACTGCATCGAGTGCCTCGCGTGCATTCGCGTCTGTCCCTTCGGCGCGTGTGCCTCGGCGTTCTGACCGGGCCTCTTTCGTTTCTATCGGTGTGCGAGCATGAGCCGGGAACGGACCTATCGGACATTCACACATCGCCAGGCAGTCCTGCGTATTTGCTGCAGGAAATTCGAGGCCGTTACCCAAGAGATTGTCCGGCAGCGCAGGATTCTGGAGGACTATATCGCCCGCCATCCCGATTTCCGGAATTCCTTCGAGCCGATCGAGCCGCTCACCGATGCTCCTGAGGTCGCCCGGCGTATGGCCGGAGCGGCCCGGCTTGTGGGCGTCGGGCCCATGGCGGCCGTTGCAGGCGCGATGGCCCAGATCGCCGGCGAGGCGGCCCTGGCTGCGGCAGCACCGGAGGTAATCGTGGACAATGGAGGTGACATCTACCTGCAGGTTTCCCGGCCGGTGATAATCGGACTCCATACCGGCACAACGAAACTGGCCGACAGGATTGCCTTTTCGCTTGAGCCGGATGACACGCCGCTGTCAATATGTTCGTCATCGGGCAAAATGGGCCACTCGAAAAGTCTGGGAAAGTGTGACCTTGCCACCGTGGTGGCCAAAGACACCGCTCTGGCCGACGCCGCCGCCACCCGGGCCGCCAACCTTGTCACGACCGCCGGGGATGTGGACCGGGCCTTGCAGCAGATTGCCGCCGTCGAGGGTGTTGATGGTGTGCTGATTGTCAAGGACGAACGGGTGGGACTCGCCGGCAAATTGCCCCGCCTGATCAGAATACAGTGACCTGCCTCGAAGCAAACAGTCCGGCTATAACACCTGAAAGTTGCCCTCAGGGCCAATTGTCATTCCAAGGCTCCGGCTCAATCCTTTCGCCCGTTCACTTCCTAATCTCTGCCAAAACAAGCTCAATGACCTTCGGCACGCAAGCGAGGATTCTTTCCGAGAGTTCCAGGCCACACTCGATGGTCTCGGGCTGAATGCCGAAAATCACAACTTCTCCCGGCGCACAGCCAAGCTGCCCCGTCATGGTCAGGGCCTCCTCGAGAGCCAGTTCGTGCAACGAGAGGCCTGCTCCCTTTGGTCGAGCCAGGTCCTCGGCGCTGAATCGAAGCACTGTGCCCGGTTCGCAATCGGCCTGGACAGCATCCACAACCACGACCTTTTCCCGCTCCGCCAGAATAGCGAGCAAATCGGCGCCGGCAGTCCCCCCGTCAACCAGTTCCACATTCTCAGGCAGGTCCATTTTCTCCATCCGCTCTATCACGCGAACGCCCACACCCTCATCCCGCAACAGGATATTCCCTATACCCAGAACGAGGATTGGACTTCGACCGTGAGCATCACTCATAGCGTTTCCTATGCCTCCAGGTAGTCACCTAAATGCTCGGCCGCGTGTAGACTACCGCCTCCGCCTTTTCCTTGCCGGGCCTGAGCATATGTACCGAGCATGCCAGGCACGGATCGAACGAGTGAACCACTCTCAATACCTCGATAGGATTATCCATATCCGCCACCGGCGTGCCTATCAAAGCCTGCTCGATCGGACCGTGTTGGTCCAAATCGTCTTTTGGCGAAGCGTTCCAGTTCGTTGGCGTAATAACCTGATACCGGTCAATCTTGCCGCGGCTTGTCGCCGTTATCCAGTGGCCAAGGGCTCCTCGGGGCGCCTCGGTCAGACCGATTCCCGTCCGCACACCTCTCGGGATCGAGACTTTCTCGTATGAGCTCTGCCCGAGATCCAGTTCGTCCAGCCAGCCGTCCATCGCATCGGCAACAAGTTTGGCCTCCAGAGCCCTTGCCGCATGACGCCCGAGAACCGAAAACAGCACACTGATATCGGGATTGGTGCCAAGTACACTCTCAATCAAGCCAATTGCTGTTGCGTCCCCGGACAGGTAATTAACGGCCATCCTCGCCAATGGACCGGCCTCGTGCACTATACCTTGGTAGCGGGGCGACTTAAGCCACGAATAGGCGCCGGTCTTGCCTACCTCCGGCTCGGTGACTCCGTCGGCAGGGTTAAGGCCTGAGCCGGCGTCATCATACTTCGAATACTTCAAATCCTCGTTTATCTGAGTCGGATCAACACCTGCGACGATGCCGTTAGTATAGCGCCCTCTGTACAACAACTTGTTTTGGTCGGAATTGTCCAGGTCAAATACGCCGTAAGCCAACAGATTGCCACAGCCTGAGCCAATGCCGAAATAGGCCGGGAACGCCCCCGCTACGGTCAACACGTCCGGAATATACGTGTTGTCGATGAAGTTCTGTTGCTCGGCCAGCAGTCCCCTGAACGCGGCCGTATTCTCCGCCGTCGGCACTGCCGTGCAACCACCAGGGACAAAAGTGGGGGCACAGGGCAGTTTCCCGCCAAAAATGGCTCCCATCTGGTGGGCCTTGCGTCGTATCTCCAGTGCCTGCACATAGTGTCCCACCAGCAACGCAACCGTTGCCGGGTCTGTAACCATATCAGGCGCCACGTAGTGCGGTTGCCAGGGGCCTTTGTCAATCGCCCCGCCCAGCACACCGTCCGTGTTGACGTAATCCAGAGCGGCCAGGTGGTAAAAATGCAGGATATGGGACATAATAAAATTAGCCCCAAGAACCAGGTTCCTCAGAATCCTGCCGTTGGCTGGCGGACTCGTGTTGTACGCCGATTCAAGGTTCAGACAACTCGCCATGCCGTGCGATATCGGGCAGACCCCGCATATCCTCTGTGTAAGATGCGGCGCATCCAGCGGGCTGCGGCCCTTGAGGATATTCTCGAAACCTCGGAACATCGTTCCGGAACTCTTGGCGTCCGTCACCACCCCCTCTTCGACCGTTGCCTCTATAGCCAGATGCCCCTCTATCCGGGTCATCGGATCTATCTTGATCGTAGCCATTACTCATCTCCTTCAATAAATCAACAGCAGACAACCTGTGTTTGTACATTGAACCATAACTCAAGCCGACTTCTCATTTCAGAGCATAGAACGGGCTCATCGCATCGGGGAAACCGGGTTCTGTACAGCCCTGACAGGGATTCCCGCCCCCAATACACCAGTTCACGCCATATCCCCCGACAGCGCCTGCATTCCATTGGCGAACAGGACAATCCGCGTGAGTTTGCTGACCGTTACAGCCAAGCCCCGCAAGACAACCAGGCTCGCCAAGCACTTTCGCCTTGTCGCCTTGTCCCCGATTTGGGCAGTTGTGATGTACCTCCGAGCCAAAGAACTCTATTGGCCTGCCGTCCCCGTCCAGTTCCGGAACCGTACCCGCCAACAGCGACGCCACAGTTCCTACAATCCAGTCCGGATGTGATGGACACCCGGGTACATTGATTACAACCGGGTAGTCCTTCTGGCATACCCCAAAATAGTTCAACGCGCCGTTGACACTCAGAGCAGTCGTCGGATTCGGCTTGCCGGAAGGGATACCGCCGTAGCTGGCACACGTTCCCACCGCCAGAACACAGCTTGCGTTTCTCCAAAAAGCATCAAAGGCGGTCTCCATTGTCACAGGGTCGCCGTTCTCGTCTTCCCATACGTGACAATAGTGGCCCTGAGCGCCGACCGGAATAGCCCCTTCAATGACCAGAACGTAGCCGGCGGCGGCACCCTTGGCGGCCCCGACCGCCAGATCACCCGCCGCTGCCATCACAGTCGGGTGGTATAGCAATTCAAGCTCGTTAACCAGCAAATTATCGATTGTCATGTAATGAATCGTATTGAGCAGCGAGACAGAACAGCCGGTACAACTCTGCCCCTGCAGCCAGATCACCGGCACACCCGTGGCTTCACCACTTGCTGCCAGCGCTTTCTGCATCCGCATCAGCCCTGACGCCTTCAGCGTCAGCGCACCTGCTATCGCTGCATACGCTTTCAGAAAATCACGGCGGCTAATATCCATTGTAATTCCCTTTCAAAACTCCTGTCATCAACGTACACTGCCTGCCTCACGTGTTGCAGACATTCATTTCCCTCTCATCACATTGGCCGAACGCTCTTTGCGCCGGTGCGCATTCGCCCCATGACACCCACCCTGCGCACGCTTGCACGACAGGCGCCAACAGGTTGGTGACAGTCACTAAAGGTTCACGTGTGTACACCGGTTCGGCAAAAGCTCGAACTCTCTTGTCCCCCCGGCCGCCGGCAGGCATGTGTCCCCAGAATACCTGCCCGGTATCGTAAACCTGCCGGTTGTAAGTCGGCGTTCCTCCGAAAAGCATGAAGAATCCTCTTCCCAATTTGTCCGGGCAGGCTGCCGCCGCCCACCCATTTTATAGAATGCCCTTTTCCTGCTCCGTTTCCCCCCCTGTTCGACAGTCACCGGCCTGCCCTTCCTCGAACAAGCACACAAACCACACAACTCCACTGGAGTCGCTGTCGCCATCCAACTTAGAAATGACTAAAGTGATATACTAACCTCTCAGCCTTGAGACTGCAAGGGAAATCTTGATGTTTTTGAAAGAAAGTTGGACTCGATATCAGCCCTAACCCGCCCGGAGGTTGCCGTGGCTGACCAGGGTGGAAACCGACCGATTTGCTCTTTACGGGCCGTTTGCAGGATATAGGGACGGCTTATTGCTGAGCCCGCTTCCTTTTCTTATACATCATGCTCTATCAAGAAGCCTGCGAACCACCGAGGCAGACAAAGAATGATGGCCAGCACAGGGGGTGTCGGCGTAGATAGTCCCCTTTCACGCGTATCTTATCTTGGATCACTACACACCTTTACTGGAGCACGCATGCTGGATCCTTGCGACTTACCGCGCAATCAACGAGCCAATTGCCTGCCATCAGGGCAACATCGTAGAAATCAACTCGACAATTATTGTCCAGATCACCCAATAGTCTATGGTCACACACTTCTGTGTCTGCCAAGGGACCTTTATAATAACGGAACCGGAGCTCCCGTAATATTGCGTCTTGCTCAAAGGTGCTTGGAAAGATCAGTTTTGCGTATCTGACCTGCACGCCGTCTCCGGAACTTGCGAAGACGGCCGGCACAGGAATAGATGAATCTGGAGGCAATTGGCCCGGATATTGGCACGGATCAGGTATCTTAGGTACCTTGGCCTCCTGGTATGGCTGGCCGGGAATTGCATATTGGACTTTATAGTCCCCGGGAAGGGCACTGATGCTCCAGCTCAATTCCATTCCTTTGATAGGCAGCGGATGGATATCCAGCAAATCGATAACAACCTCTACCCCACCAGGCAATCCCTTGGGAAAACGCCAACTGACCTGATCGCCGTCCGGGATACCTCTGATTTGTAATGCAGCCGTTGAAGGTGTTACATTAGGTTCGTCCCCCGATTGTTGCATCAGTCTTGCGTATGCTTGAAGCGGGGCAATATATGGTTCGTAATACTGATCCCAAATCGGGTCTTTTATGGCAACATTTTTGGTTGGCGAAGATGTAGCGACGGGCCACTTCACGATATGTAATCTTGATCCGTCGTAATCCGGCTGTCCGCCGGAATCCAGATCGATGCCAAAACCGTATATTTTCTTATCGGTAGTATTCGGTATCCA
>CP070678.1:1547220-1551271 GCA_020352515.1 Phycisphaerales bacterium
AGATTCCGGAAGGTGCGGAAGTGATTGAAAAACAGCACGAATAGCGAGGCGGCCTTGCCTGCCAACCAGACCCCCGGATCTGATCCGGGGGCCGGCTACTCTGCTCGGTCTGGCTCTATTACTGCGTTTTCTCTCTCGTTCCGGCGTAGAGTTCGTACTTGAGCAGGCGGCATTCGATGTTGGCGTTGTAGAATTCGAGCCCGTTCTTGTAAGATTTGCCGGTTTTGTAGCCCAAATGTTCGACTTCCCGCGGACATGTTCCACAAGCCCGGCCGACCGGAGCCAGCGGGCCAAGGAGTCCTATTGCCCTTGGGCCGAGGAGCAATACAGCTTTGCGCAGCCCGCGCTGTTAATAACCGCGGGCTGCGCGATTGTTCAAAGACGCACCTCGTGCGAATTACTTCGGGCCTCCGTGTCTTTTTGGCGACCCGGACGCCCCCCCAAAGACACTTCCGACAGTCTCGAGTGCCTCCAGGACGCCTATGCCGAGGTAGAAATAATCGTGATCCCTCTCAGCTTGAAGGTTGTACCCGTACCCGAAGATCAGCAGATCGTTGAATAAACTCAGGTGGCCGCCAACGCCGAGCTGGAAGTTCTCGTCTTCAAAATCCATGGCAGCGGTGTTGATGCCTAAGCCCGGATCCAGAAAGCGATACAACTCCGTGAATGAATCTTCTTTGTCTTCCGGCGGGCGGACTCTTTTCCGCAAAGTCCAGGAGGCAGATGGAGCCGGGTCAAAGTCCGTATCCGGATCGGTTGCCAGGCCGCTGCCCAGGCGGTTCACCAAGACCAGATGCGACGTGAAACTGGCCGTGATCCCGAATCGGTCGACTCTGAAGGTCTTCGAGGTCCACTGTTGCACATCTTCCTCGCCGGTCTCGTCCGTCGTGAACAGCTCGGCCTTCACCGTCAGTTCGTCGCCCCTGTCCGCAGGCGTATCGTTCAGGTCGATTGTTCCAACGGCGATGTCGTCTAACTCCACAGCACGAACCGGGGGTCTCTCGCGCGAAGTTTCAAGGCCGTCCCCCAAGCTGAGGGGTTGTCCTCCGGTCAGTAGCGCACGCCCCTTGGTAGCCAAAGCGGAGTACCGCACCAATTGTTCGCCGAGTACTTCTTTCAGTTTTCGTTTTGTCTCCGGTAGCACCTCATCCGTGAGCTTCTTGACCAGGGCTTTGCTATTGTCTGTGCCAATCTTCGCCAGGACAGTCATCAGGACCTCGAATCGCTCAATATTTGTGTCGATCTTCGCGGGATACTCCAGAACATTCTTTAGCGCTAAGTCCAGATCCTGTGTGAACCTTATGTACTTCGAGATGAAGTCCGCCGACGAGGTTGCCTCCAGCCCCTCGGACACCTCTCTTATTTGGTCCAAGTCAGCCTTCAGCTCTTTGGTGATGAACTCCCTGAGCCCTTTAAGAGCCAGCGTTTCTTCCGTGCTGGCGACATTAGCGTCTATAGCCAGATCTATCGCTTCGACCAGCAAGTCGTTGACATCCTTGAGAATATCACCCGTGGGCAAGTCGCTCAGGAGTTGCAGCTCGGACCGGAGTGTTTTCCATAGAGAGGCCAGCTCGCGTCGGAGACCAGACTCGCCGTCGCGCGAGTCTCGGATGAGCTTGGCGGCATCGGTCGCGATTTCGAAGCCGGTTCTAAGCCGTTCTTGCTCTTGGGCGTTCATGGTTAACGCCACGCGCGGGGCTTTTTGCCCCTCAAAACTGCCGGCTTCGAAATAAGGTCTCACGCTTACCCAGCGCTGCTGTCCGCGAAGTTGCGCCCACATGCGGAATCTTGCAGTACCTCGCTTTTCTGCTGTCTCGGCGTCCTCGCGCGCCCGGGCCATGGCGAAGTCGATCTCCTCGGATAGAAACGCCCCGAACTCCTGTACATTCAGAATCACAGGTCTTCCGTCGGCGTCCTCCATGAGCCGCTTCGTTAACCTTGCAACGGCCTGGTCCATAGCCTCCTGGTCGCCGCGGTATTCTACGCCTGCCCTGGCCTCCGCGACCTCAATGATGAGGTCGACAATGTCCAGTCCCAGCTGTCCCTGCGCGGCTATGTCCTTCTGGATAAGCTCGATCTGATTCTGCGTAAGTTCCTCTTCGGAACGTTGAGCAGCTTCGACTCTTTTCAACACTCGTGAGGCGCTGTCAACATACGTCTGTGCCTGCTCGATTAGTCTGGGCAGGTTTTGCAGTCGTTTCTGAGTATCCGGCGAGAGGCCTGGAAGAATGTGCTTCCCAGTGGTGGCCATTTGCTTGATGCGATCCTTGTTTGGCACGACGAACAGCTTGCTCTTGTAATCAATTGGGGCAAGATGAGCCGTCGGGTAGTACGTTTGCCCATCCTCGGCTCGCTCGACGTATGACAGGGCTCCTCCCAGAGAGTCTACCAGCAAATCTGGAACGGAAGGGCGGGTGACGGCAGGGATCTCTAGGCCGGGCCCGGGCGCGTCGTTGACATCACCATTCTTGGAGTTGACGCTGCACCCAGCCAGGACAATGGTGGCTATGACTATGATGGATATGGCCAAGTAGCGCATCATTCACCTCCCTGGCTCTCGGCGGTGAGGAAAGCCCGCTCGACATAGATCGGCACCTTGGCGCGGGATTTCGTCAGTCTCCTGGCGATCTTGTTGTCGAGCCCGATTGATGCGGCGGCGGACGTCTTCGGCCCGTAGCTCGCCCGTTGCTTAGCTGAGAGAACCTTTGGATCGGGGATCCACACAACGCGCCGGATCGCGGCCTTTACTGACGCTCGGGCACAGCAGACCTCCAGAATTCTGTCGGTGTCTTTGTTTTCACCGTAGACGACCATCAACACGGTCAAGGGATCGTCGATAGCTGCCTCGAACTTGAGCTGGGCCTTTTCCGCGTTTTCGGGGTCTCCATTCCTTGGCAACACAATTAGTGACATGATCATTTCTCCTTCAAATTCCCGTGCTATTTGCAGGCCGACTCTACAGGGTCGGCACAGTTGGTTCTGGGCGTATAGGCCGGTTCTTTATCTGCGGTTCATCGACTGGGCTTGTTCTCGGCAGCCGTTACCGCCCGCTCACTCTTCGATCGCATCTCAAGCCCCTTCGGCACTATTGCTGCACAGAATCGCCGCTTCAACGTCGCCAAGGCATCTTGAACAAAGTCCAACCGCTACGTAAATTCTAGAGCCTATCAATTGTCTATGAAAAAAACGGAAAAAAATCAAGAAAAATTCGACATCGGGGAATGGGAGAGCCGGAAAATAGAGCGGCACGAGGGGCAGGAAACGATCCAAGAATTCCAGGATTGGGGTCGCAGGGCAGATGTGTTATGATCGAGCTGGCACGGGTGAGCGAGATTGCTGGATTTCCGTGTACGTATGCGCAATTGGGTGACATTTCAAAAGTGGCGCAGTGGGCCGACGTGCGCAAGGCTCACTTTCAAAGCTCGATCCACCGGCCCATAGAATCGCGTTTTGCCATCGTGCGCGCGGCGACGAACGGCATCAGCGCTATCGTCTCACCGACCGGCAAGCGACTGGTGGTCAGCGACCGCTTCAAGGATGGGCCGGGCCTGCTGATGGCCGACGTCGAAGTCCACGATGTGCGAACGATTTTCAGCCGCTTCGGCCATTGGTTCGTCGTGCTCAGCGGCGTCTTTGTTGCTGTCCACGCCGTTCTTTGCCGTGTCAGGCTTTCTCCCTTGTTCCGGTGTGAAGTTCGTACTTGAGCAGTCGGCATTGTTCCTTTGGGCTCGTCAAGTTTTACCCTAGTTGTCTTGTGTGCGCCAAGACTGATCTTAGCGATCCGACCCTTCCGGATATACCTGCAACACTTCAAGATTGAAGGCATGAGCTGGAGATGAAATCCTGGTATGCTCGTCAGCAGAGATTTGACCAGTGACTTCGAAAGGACTTGTAATGAAGAATGGCAGGCCCTACCTTCTGATTCTGCTTTGTGTCGTGGCCGTTTTGAGAGGTGAAGGCAAGCCAAAAGCGGAAATTCCGGCTGCGCGGTGGGAGGAGACTATTCGTCAGCTCGAGGATTGGGATCGCAAAAACTCATTTGCCTCAAATG
>CP070678.1:1551371-1567464 GCA_020352515.1 Phycisphaerales bacterium
CAGTGCCCCTCGAAGCTGTCCTCAAGCACGTTTGACTCATCTTCGAGACGCACGTGGTCCAGCGTCAGAACGACATCGATCTTGCCGGTGAGGTTCAAATGCAGAATCGCCTCATTCAGAGAGTACATGCTCGAGTCTATCGTGTCGTCCATCCGAAGACGCCCGCTCACCACCTCGATCCGCCCCTCGTTGTCCGAGTAGTAGCTACATCCATCCGCGGAGCTTGGTTTGCCGGACGAGAAATCCTCGGCGTAAGGAATAGACTGCACAGCTACCGGAACAGGAGCCCCCGTATAATCCTCCGTTGATACATCCGATGCAACATTACTGTATGCCCGCGAGCCGGGGGTGAAATTGTACCCCCACTTCGAAGGTGTTATTACTCCCGACCAGCCGTACGGCACAACCCCGCTGTAATAGCCGTCGGAACCGGTCACCGGCTCGGTTCCGGGCCATCCCGTCATAGTCACCCCTTCGATGCCCGCGCCCCCCGCCGTCGCGACACGCCCCGAAATGGAATACTCCGGTTTGATGTCATCCCACCAAAGATCGTAAGTGTTCCTCGCGTTGCCCCCATACACCTTGATATAGTGAGTGCGACTGACCAGATTGGAAACAACGCAGTCGATCCGCTCAGCGTCTCCGACGCCCGCCGAGTAGGCCAGCAGAGTCCCCTCCCAGTCGTAAAACGCAATGTTGATATTTCCATCGGCGTGCACAAAATTGCAATCCACAATAACGCGCTCAAAGCCGACAGTAACTTCGATCTCGAACCAGTCATCGTCCTTCTGCACACCCGGCCCGTAAATGTCCGACAGGAACGTCTTCTCGCGCGACGACAAATCGTATGCCTCAGCAAGCGTGTCGTTGTCCTCGTAATAATCGTCGGTGGCGTCAACCGTCAATTGATAGCCCTGCTTACACGCCTTGTTATCCGATTCGTCGCTCTCGGGGACATTACTCCCCGAATCGATCATCCACCCCACCCAGTATTGCCCGTTCGGCACGCCCGAAGGAAACGGCCCGCTCCAATCGCAGCTTCGCGAACCGCCCGCATCCAGCCATTTCATCTCGACCTCGCCTATGAAATAATCGGCGGTCGAAATAATCTGGTTGCTCGAGGCGTAGAAAGACACAATATGCGGCCCCGCATCGCCCTGGGCCGCCCCGTTGCGAATATCACAGCTTACGCTGAAGTCCTGCCCCGGCCGCACCTGCTGCGGGCTGAACCCCCGCGAATCTTCCCCGTCATCATGCAAATTCGCTTTATACGCCGTCCCGCCCGGTACGCTGCGGATGATGCAATCCGTGGCCCGTGTCCAGTCGATGTACGGCTCATCGTCGATCGCGTAAGGATTCGAATAGTTGTATTTATTCGACCACGAGCCGCCCCAGTTATCGTGCACAATGCACCATCGCGTGCTCGTGCTCCCCCACAGCGCCCCCTCGTAGTAACCGACCGCACATACCCAGTGACTGCCGTAATTGTCGTCCGTCGGGTTATCCGGGTCATTCGTGTAATCCTTGAGGCCGAGCATGACCGGCCGAGCCCCCTCAAGCTCCGCCTTGAAGTCACTCCAGTAAGGCCGCGGATAAGCATCGTCCAGGGTTACGGCAAATGAATAGTTGTTGCCGTACGCCGAGTCGTTGCAGAACTTCCGAAGCCCGTCCCTCGTATCCGTGTCGGTGGTACCGGAGCCAGAATAGTCCATGGCCGTTCGCAACGCGTCCCGAAGGACCGCGAAAGAGTCCCCGTCAACCAGCCTGCCGTAACCTCGCTTGTCCCAATAAAGAACAACATCCATCGCCGCCACGATTCCGCAATCCGGCTGGTCATACTGATAGAAGTTCGGAACATACTCGATGTATTTGCTGTATGCATAATCGGGAGCCTGTTTAAGCGACTCTTCAAGACCCCTCGCCTCCACAGAGCCCTTCGACACAAGCCCGTCAACGTCCCGCCAGCACGCATCCCTGTACTCGGCAATCGCCGAGGCCGCGCCCCCATTCTCGGCAGCCGACCGCGTTCGCACGCCTTGCTTTGTCCTGCCCGTATTCCGCTTCTCCCAGATATCGACGACGCTGGCAAGGCTGCCGACCTTGTTGTCACGCAGACCGTATGTAATCGACCCTCCCCCCGACGGATGCTCCTCTTCGAACTCGAGCCACACGTCGAAGACGTCCAGCCAGATTACCCGCTTGTACGACGAAACCTCTATGCCGAGCCGCCCGCCGATTTCCCGCGCCGCACCCTCCAGCGCCCTTTCGTGCCTCGGCAGTCCCCGCCACGCCATAATCAGCGGCACGTCCCGCCGCGTCGCGCTCCCGATGGCCGTCACATTATTGCCGTCGCCCGTGCGATAGACAAGACTATATACCCGTGGCGTCCCGTCAGGCAGATAATATGTCCGCACGTCCTCAAACTCAGCCGCCCCGAACATCTTCCCTATCGCCGCCTCCACGGCCACCCTGCTCTGCGCCTCTGTAACGTGGTCCTCGTCGCCGTAGCCCGCCCGCGCCGCCGACCCAAATACAAGCGGCCCGCCCAACACCGCAGCTACTAACCCAACCGCCAAAGGGCCCGCAAATCTCATCCCTGCGCCCCCTGTCTTAATCCCACTATGCAAAAAATCAAGGTCTCAACGCTCCAACATGCGACACGGCAAAAGCCCCGGAACCAGAGCACCATTTCCTGGCGTGCCTGCCGCTGTCACCGCCGAACGGCACGCGCCCCCTGTATTATGCTCATTTGAAATGCTCCTGTCCAGGCTCCAGTCTTCTATGAAACAGTATAGCCGAAAAGGCCGCGGCGGTCAAGCCCCGTCAACACAAATACCCTCCATCAGCCCGGCGTCCCCTGCCTGTCCCACGGCCATCCCTGCCGACTAAAGCCTCAACATACACGCCATCATCCCCCCTGCCTCTCGGCTCGGGCGACTTACCCAGAATAGACCGGCAAAAAATTGTTCACGAACATTGTAGTTTTGACACCGGCCGTGAAACTAATAATATGAATTCGGAGAAATAACGAATGGCTGACATCGCCGCAAAAGAAAAATTTTTGGAACAGCTTGAGCAAAATCAGGACATCGTCCACAAAATCTGCGGCTTGTACGCACACAACACGCATGACCGCAAAGACCTCAGCCAGGACATCATTTGTCAGCTATGGAAAGCACGCCGGTCCTTTAGGGGTGACTCCAAATTCACCACCTGGATGTACAGGGTCGCCCTCAATACCGCCCTGCTCAATTTGCGCCGACGCCGCCGAAGACTGCGAACCGAGAGCCTCAACGGAAATCACGACAATATCACAGCCGAAACCGGCGACCCGGAAATCCATCTAAGAATAGCCGCGCTCTATGAAGCCATAAACCGGTTGCCGGAATTCGACCGGGCCATCGTGTTGCTCTATCTGGAGCAGCTCTCCTATACCGAAATCTCCGAAATCACCGGAATCTCCGAATCAAATGTCGGCGTGAGATTGGTCCGCATAAGAAAGAAGCTCAGACAACTGCTCGAATAAGGCCGCCAACATGGAAAACAACAACCTCATAGAAATATGGAAGCAGGGTAACCGGGAAATCCTCAAAAACGCCAGATTCGAACGATCCGAATTGGAGGCCTTCCTGAAGCCGAAAATAACCAAAACCACATTCTCCCTGAACGCGAATATCCTCGTCTATATGGCCGCTCAACTGGCCGCCATGGTCCTTATCGGATTCGACCTCTACGCCTACCGCTCCAATCCGCTGATGCTCAAGGTCCTGATCCCAATGTTGGCCGCCTGTTCTGCCTTCCTTGGCTACGGGGTGTTCCTGCTCTGCCACATCCGCCAAATCAATCTCGGCGACTTCGACCTCGTCACCGCCATCAACAAAAAGTGCAAAGCCTACCGCACTCATTACGAAGCCTGGATGTGGATGGGCGCTGTCTCGTTACTGTTCCTGACGTTTGCCCTCAACGCACTCATAGACAACGACCAGGGAACTTACCGCATAAACCGCCCCGTCTTCTTCGCGGTGATTTGCCTGTTCACCGTCCTCTTTATTTACGGCGCCCAGAAGATCGCCCAATCCTTCGCCCTAAGCCAGATAAGGGTCTATCTCGCGGATATCCGCAACGATACCCTCGAAGGCAGTCACCGCCTGGAAAAAGCTAAAAGGAAATATATGCTTTTCATTCTGATTATAGCCCTTATCCTGACCATAACATTTATTTTGGGCATCATCAAGGCAACCAACCCCTGAAACGTGCTGCAAAGAACATGCTCACGCGCAGTGTTGACAATTGCCTCCGCTAACAGGACGCACTCCTCATCCGCCAATGCCCTGCAACCCGGACTCGGTGCCGGCGACGAGCCTGCCTTATGCGATTGCGAGGCCCGCGTCAGACTCAATCGAGACCGTCCCCGCCGAGAATCTCGAACCTCGGGCCCGCCTTGATCGCGGCAGCTTTGCCCCTCTCCCCCAGAGACAACAGCTTGCCTCCGCAGCCCCTAATACCCCGTGGAGCCCCACACCGCCCTGGTCACCCTTATCAAATCCGGGTTGTCTTGCTGTACGCATTCCGGCCATGCTCTCGCTTCTGGAGTGTTCGCCTCATAACACTTTATCGCCAGGTCAATCGTCCGCCGGTCTTTCCACTTCCAGTATTCCGCGTGACTGTCCGCAAAAGAAAACACATTCCCGTATCCGTGACGGATAGGTGTCGTATTCCACCACTTCGGCTCGTTCCAGTACAGCATCCAGCAAGCGTCCCAGTCACGAATGAAATCATCCAAGAAAACAATCCTGTTGCCCGGATGCCTGATGTCCGCCAGCCGCCTCACAATTGTCCCCCCATCGCTTGCAAAGCCGTTCATTGCGTGGGTAATACTGTAAGTGCGCAGCTCGTCCTTCTTGGCAATCGGACAGCGAAATATCTTGGTCGTCCTCAAATACGGATAAAGCACTCCCCCTTCAAGTGCGTCAAGCTGCATATCCTCGGGCGCCTCCTCCGGATTGGTGCGATAGCCCGGTATGTCCTGTATCCAGCCGTCGGTGGTAGTATAGGCCTTCGGCAGCTTGCCGTCCCAGTCATCGCAGTACATCATCCAGGCAACGGTAAGGCTCTTGACGTTATTCAAACAAACCGCACGCTTGCCCTGCTCCCTCGCCGTCTTCAGCACCGGCATCAATATCGACATCAGCACCGCAATGATCGCGATTACCACAAGAAGCTCGATGAGCGTGAAACCGCCGGTAAGCCCCTTCTTACTCCCACTACGAGGCTCTGATTCCGAAGGACTGAAGGCTTCTCGTACCTGCATAATCGCGATTGCCCCTACGTGCAATTCTTCACAAGATTGCCTCTTAAAATATCCTCCCCAATTCTATCCTTTCCCGCCGTCCCTTTCAAACCAAAACCCGTTAAGCTCTCGCCTTTTCGTTATTTCTATTTCGCAGGCATTCGCGTTTTTTGACAATACCAGCAAGGCCGGGATCATGTGTGGAACTGCTGAAAATCGGGCTGAAGGAATGGAGGTCAACGGAGGCGGTCTGCCAAAATAGTGGGAAAAAGTGGCTTGTGGACGTACATGCTCGACTTTTTGCCGGTTCTTTCGGCACGGTGCGCTGCGCTGAACGTGCTGGAATTATCTTGAAATTGAGATGGGCCTTTTGTACTATCGTATGAATTACACAGGAGTGTCTCAGAAAAAGTGTGAAAGCGCGCAGAAATGCCGTTTACGAAGTTAAATGGGAAATCTGAACTTAAGACGCTCAGATTGACTGCGGGAAAAGCATAGATGGGAACGAAGAAAACAACAGCAATACTGGCGGGCTGTTTACTGGCTGCGGCAGGGCTGTTTCTGCTACTCGATAGCGGCCAGGACAAGGATACGCCGATCTCAGCAACTATTGACTCGCCGACAACGTCCAGAGTTGCAAGTCCGCCGGATAACTCACATCAGACCCGGGACGCGAGGCCCACAAAACCAACCACTCCCGCTGATTTACCCCTAAATAAGGAGCAATTCGAGAAACTATCGCCTCACGACCAAAATAAGGTGATGGAGGAATTTGTCGCCGGATTCTGGCTGCGCGAATTGGGCGAAACGGAAGAAGCGGCTGCAGAGCAGAAGTACCTGTCTCTCGATGTCTTCAGCAGACCGTACATGCACACCATAAAGGAAAGCGAATTTGCCCAATTGTCGCCCGAGGACCGGGAAAAGGCGCTATCCGAAGTTGTCGCTGCATGCACGGAGTATCGCGCTCATGCTTTTGCTGTTATTGCACAGGCCAGGGTTGCCGTTGGCAGCGGCGATTATCCCCGAGCCGAAGCACTGCTCATAGCCGGCCTGGAAAGGGGAAGGGGATTAAGTGCTGATAAGGAGGGCCTGCTCATCACTCGCCTCGTCGGAATGGGCTACCAAAAGGCCTGTTTGAGGCAAATGCAACAACTGTATGCCAAGACCGGCGACCGCTCAAGGGCCGGGATGGTTCAAGGTCACTTGCAGGGTCTCGAAGCGGAAATGCAGGTAATCAGAGCTGAATGGCTTAGACAACTTGATCTGGGAGATAATCAACGCAGCTCCGTCCGCAGCGAGTGAGTGGCAGATCCGAGTATCTTTCGTCGCTCGCGCCGGTGCTGATGCCCGCAAAAGGAGATTTCCTGCCGGCTCGACCTGGTGTGAACGCCCCGCCGTAGGCTCCGGCGCCGCTCAGGAACCTCCGTCTTGCTGCGGCCGCCTCCGCGCTTTCCGGATTGCGATATATCGTTCTGAGCGAATCGGCCGTAACAGAAAGCTCCCTTGCCCTGGCGCTCTGGCCTCCGCCCGGCGTGACCGGTCCGCTCGGCGCCGGAACCTGCCCGGCTGTACGCTCTCTCGCACCGGCCGATCGCCCTACCCGCCCCCAGCCACCAATTCCCCCTTCCGCCTCGTGCCATTATGATTTATTTAATCGGCCCACGCGGGCACCCGAACTCACGTTCAGCCCACACAATGATTTGAGACTCATCGATATGGAATAGACTTCATCTTTGATCATCACCGTGCCCACAAACAGGCTGCATGATGCTTTATGCGTTTGTAACTAGCGCTTGACCAGGCCGGTGAGCCCTGCAAAGAGCAGTGTCGTGAGTATCCAACCCGAAATGATATGGCCCCACATGTATACGCGCAGAACCACGACGCCGACAGGTAAACTCGATCTATTCAAATTCATTATCCCGGATTCGGGCGCTTCTTTGCCTGCCGGGACTGTAGGTAGCCAGTACTTCGCCTGACGCAGGTCAACCATTGGTACGAACATATCAATCGAGTACATCATCGCGTTGAACGTTGGGTAGTCCTCGCCGATCCGGGGCCGTTTCAAAGGGCTGTTGGGGATTTCTCCTTCGGTAACAGAAACATACTCCGCCTCCCTTGTAGGCCTGACGACGCCCTTGCTGTAGCCAACTTGAAAGAGGATGCTCCCCAGGGCAATCACGAGCAGGGAGATCTTCAATGCCCGCCAGGGGCGATACCCGTAGCCGATAACGAATCCGAGAAACGAATGCCAGTATCTTCCAAAATGCGGCATATTCGTAAGCTTGGCTCTATCCCTTGCCTTGGCAATGAGGACTTCTTTGGCATCGTTCTCCCGGCCGTTCCTGCGAAGGACTGATACGAGTTGTTCGTACGGCTGGTGATGAAACTCACCCCCCTGCAATCCCAACCAGTCAATCCTTGGCTTGATGTCTTCCCGCGCCCGCTCTGCCTCGGCCTCTCGCGAGAAACGTAAAGCAAGCGCCTTCCAGCGGTCCATTAAGGATTGCAGCCTTGTCCTGTCAGGAGACGCCTGGGAATCTGCGGCGATGTCCCAAGTGATTTCATCATATACCAGCCCTTCAAGAAGCAACCTCCCTTTGTCTTTGCTCGGCCAACTCTTGCGGTCATCCGACAACTTGACTGCCCTAACGAATCGAAGGTCGAGAGTAACTTCTTCCGGAGCTACAATTCCTCGCCAGACAACTTCCCTCTTGATTGTCGCACCAACTAGACTTATATTGGCATCCCCGCTTCTTGAAACCCCTCCAGTGAACGAAGCACCTTTGAAGTCCAAGGTCCCGCCAACAGCAGCACCGACAAGCCTGACCTGACCGATCACGTTGAACCCTGCTTCACACGTGGTTTCTTCATTGACCCAAGTGCCCCTGCACATGCAAACATCCCCCTTGACGTCAATCCTCTGGGCGTCGATCGCAAGTTTCCCTTCGTTCGCGAACTCCCCACCTTCACATTTGAGATCCCCGCCAATAACTGCGCCGACCAGATGCAACTCCCCATTTACTTTGACACCATGCCGCAAGAGCACGCTGCCTTTTACGCGAATGCCGTTTCCTTTCAGAGCACAACCGCCATGATTGATGAACTTGCCGCCCTCACAGTCAAGATCGCCGCCGATATCAGCTCTGACCAGTATGACTTCACCACGGGATTTGAAGCCTTCTGCCTGTAGTTCCTTTCCCGCACCCCAAGCCTTCCCGCAAAGGAAAACATCACCGCCGACCTGTAGTCTCTCTGCGTCCAGAGAGATTCCTGAAGGATTCACGAATACACCCTTGGTGCACTCAAGGTTGCCCCCAATCTTCCCCGACACTAGGTCCACCTCGCCTTTCGCTACAAACCCGTTGTGCAAGAGAACACTACCGGCGACTACGACCCCCCTGGCCGCAATGGCCGGACCATCAGGATTGATAAACAAACCACCCTTGCACTCAACCGTTCCACCTATACATGCATCAACCAGCTTGACCTCGCCTTGAGCCGTGAAAGGCTTGGCAACAACCTCTCCATCTGCTCCCCAGTAGTCCTTGCACATGAAGACATGCCCGTTCACACGCAGGTTCTCTGCATCGAGGGCTACTCCATCCTTGTTTAGAAAGACTCCCTGGTTGCACTCGAGATTGCCTCCTATCTCCGCGCCCAGAATGCTTACCTCACCTTCTGATCGGAAACCATCGTGAAAGAGAACGTCACCGCCGACTGTAATCCCTCTGGCCTTGAGTGCCGGCCCACCGGGATTAATGAATTGACCGCCCCTGCATTCAAGCGTTCCGCGTACTTCCGCCCTGGCGAGTTTCACTTCACCCTCAGCCCGGAAGCCTGCTGCCCCGATCTCCTTCCCTTCCCCCCAGAAGCCCTCGCACAGAAAAACGTCGCCGCCAACGTTTAGTCTCTCTGCGTTCAGCGCAACATGTCCCTCGTTACCTTTGTTCTCAAACACGCCTTGATTGCACTCAAGATTGCCTCCAATCTCGGCCCCCGCGAGGCTGACCATGCCTTCAGCTTTGAAACCGTTGTGGAGAAGAACATTGTGGGTGACCTTAAGACCGTCGGCATCAAGCACAGGCCTGGCACCATTGGCCAAGTGGGCATTTGTACAATCAAGGGACCCCTTGATTGTCGCGCCACTCAGACAGAGAATGCCATCAGATTTGAAACCGTTGCGCAAGAACACACCGTGTTGCACGTCTGAGCCTGTAAGGTTAATGCAATGTGTTTGAGATCCGGAAAGATCCAAAGCACACAGCCTTGAGTTCCTCAGGTCGACCTTGCCTATGAAGGTGCATTTGCTGAAAACGAGCGGGAAAGGAACCGTTGCGAATCGAAGGTCCAGATCGCCCTCAATCCTTGCGCCTCTAATCTCTATACCTTGCCGAGGGACTATTGCCATGGTCTCGGGGTTTGTACAGAGCCATGCAATCCTGTCCGCCTTCAGTACACGCTCCGATCCCCAACTGTGGTCGTCTCCGGGGTCCTTATCTTCTTGGGCCTTCGCTCCAAGCTCGGCAGGCCGCCCCTCAGCCACTGCTCGGAAGAACTCTCTGTCTCCATGATCAAGAATGTTGAACTTCCTCTCCGCACAAGCTATCAGTCTATTTGCCATCGTTCTCAATCTCCTTATGACATGTGATCCCACTGGCGCACCCCAAAAAAGCACCGCCCGTTACCCATCCCGAATCTCCTGAGCAGGCCTGCTCATCCCTACGGGCCAATCTGCCGGAAGCGTATCCCTCCTTCTGTGGAGAGGCACCCATAATCCATAATAGAGTTCGTCTCAGAAAGCATACAATTCTGACTGGCCAAATCCCGATATGCCGTCTGGTTCAGCTCCCGATTGTCAAATGCTAAGGCACCCTTGAGACTTGCCATACTGTTCCTACCCGGATTCGCACCCGGGTCCTGCCATCGTGCCTCCCGCTGCATGAGCCTTTCCGCTCGTAAGCTACCAGAGGCGAAGGCCCTAATCAAGGCCGAATACGGAACCGGGACGCGTGCCCACCTTACCATCCGCCTGATCGTTCGCTCCTGTTTGCCCTCAACCCTTACGCCTTATGCCGCGCTGCACAGCCACCCCTCATTGTAGTACGATTCTTGCCTGCCTCTTTCGCAGCCCATCAAGGATGCCTGTTCATAGTTCCTTTACAATTCTACGCCCTTCGCCGCCTCTTTCAACCGAAAATCCGGCCAATTTGCGGCTTTTCGTCGTATATATATTGCAGGCGTCTCCCCCCGGCCGATGTTGACGAAGAAAATCACAAGCCCCGACCCTATCGAACCATCTTTCCCGACGTTTAAAGAGGTACATTGCTCGATCGGCTCAGCTTGCGCGCGACACCACCCTCGCACATAATCCGATGCCCGGAACCGTGACTGCGCAATTCGTCGCAACGCACACACGCGGAATCCGCCGTTTGACTCGCAGAAACCCCGCAAGTGCCCCCTTTCGGAGCGTCTTCCAGGCAGACTTTCAGCCTGATTTTCGGCTGTTTTTTTCTCTTCTCTGGGACTGTGCCCCTAAGTGAAAACTCACCACTGCTCGGCCACGCGGCTCTCGTCGTTCACCGAGTCCTCATAGTAATAGTGCGCGCACGGTATGAAGTTCTTCTTCGGCATCTCTTCCCCGTTCAGGTATTTTATGAATGCCTCCACGGTCCCCACCGCCATCTTGCGCGGAAATTGCTGCGGCGAATCGTGCAGCTTCTTCTCGAAAACCGCCTGCTTGCCCGCCGGCGACGCGTCGAACGCGACTATTGTCACCTGCTCCGTCTTGCCCGCCTTCAAAACCGCCGAATACGCCCCCAACCCGGAAGGATCGTTAATCGCGAATATCCCCACTATATCCCCGTGAGCGGTCAATATCTCCGTCGCCACCGAGTAGCCGTCCCCCCGGTTGCCCTTGCCCGAAAGCTCGGTCACAATCTCCAGCCTGCTGTTGTTCTCCCTCAGGTAGTCCTTGAACCCGTTGACCCTCAGAATGCAGGACGTAACCTCCGGATACGTAATAATCGCGATTCGCCCACTGTCGCCCGTCGCCTTCATCATGCTCTCGCCCGCCAGCCGCCCCCCCTGGTAGTTGTCGCTGCCGATATGCGAGATTATCAAATCCTTCGCCTCCTCGTCCGTCACCTGGACATCGTAGGTGAATACCGGTATGCCCGCCTGGTAGGCTCTCTTCACACCCTCTCCTGCCGCCTTCGAATCCACCGGATTCAGGAAAATTGCGTCGTAGCCCTGCGCAACAAAATCCGAGAGCTGGTTATTCTGCTTGGCCGGGTCCAGCTCCCCGCTCAACGCCACTATCTCGTAGCCGTGTTTCGCCGCCTCTTGCTCCATTACATTGGCAATCAGCTTGAAGAACGGGTTCGTCAGGTCCATACATGTCACCCCTATCTTGCCCTTGATCTCCGGCTTCTTCGTGCATGATGAAACCAGCGCCCCCAACGCCAATATAACAACGCACACCTCGGTAACGTCTCTGCCCTTCATGATGCCTGTCTCCTTAATCAGTCCGACGTCTTCTTCTTCCTGCTTAGAAACCCGGGAACCGCTCCCGTGCTCCGCACCTTGTCCAGAAGCACCGCCCCGAGAATCACGGCCCCAAGAACTATCTGCTGCGTGTAGCTCTCCATCCCCAGCAAATTCATCCCGTTCTGAATCACCGAGATGATAAAAGCCCCTATCAGTGTCCCCAGTATCCTCCCGGACCCGCCCGAAAGACTCGTCCCGCCGACCACGACCGCCGCGATAACGTAAAGCTCGTACATCATCCCGATGCTCGGCGTCCCCGTATTGAGCTGTGACGCCTGGATGCACCCCCCCAAACCCGCCGCCAGCGAGCTGAAGATATAGACCAGCACAATCACCCACCTGACAGGAACGCCCGAAAGTCGCGCCGCCTCCTCATTGCCCCCCACCGCATATATATACCGCCCGTAACGCGTGTGAGTCATAAAAACATGCGCCAGAACGTAAAGCACCACCAGGAGAATCACCGTGTTGGGAACCCCCAGCGAGCTGCCCTGCCCGAGCCAGGGAAGCGCCCTGGGAACTTGATAGATCGAAAACCCCCCAGTTATCATAAACGCCAATCCCCGCGCCATCATCATCACGCCCAGCGTCGTTATAAAAGGCGCCACCTTGAATCGCGCGACGATGAATCCGCCCAACGCCCCAATCACACCACAGCAAAGTATCCCCGCCACGAACCCCACAGCCACCGCCGCGGCCGGGGCCTCGAGCCCGCCCAGCCTCTTCATGACCAGCGTCGATATCACCGCGGCCAGCGCGATCAGGCTCCCCACGGAAAGGTCGATGCCCGCCGTTATTATCACCATCGTCATGCCTATCGCAATCACCGCGATAACAACGATCCTGTCAACTATCGCCAGAAGATTCGAACGCTTCAGAAAGTCGGGCCATATATAGGATTCCGGCCACAGCACCTCGCATCCGGAAAATTCCGGATACCTAACCCCGATACCTTCAATCACCCCCCACTTCCGAGCATCGCCGCTCGTCGCGATTACGGCCGGCCGCTCCCCCTTGGCCTTCATCTCATCCAGAGCCACCCGCAAATCGCGAGGAATGCCCACCACAACCCGCGCATCGTCGTATCCCGCCCGCACCAGCTCCTCTCGCAGCTTCTCGGCAAACGGCCCCGAGCCCTTGTTCGCCTCCCCCACCACCAGGATGACGGCCGACCGGTCAAACTCGCCTGTAATCTCACCCAAAAGCTCCGCTATGGCGTCGCTGTCCGTCGGCGTCTGCTCGTTCAACGTCAACACGCTGAACAACGCGCACAGCACTATCAGCACAAGCACCATTCCATAATCGCTGAAAACCTTTGTCAACATCTGCAACCCCTGCCTGTCTCACGATATCGCCATGGACAGAATCTCTTCCTGCGTGGCCCTTGCCACATCGCTGATTTCACCTTTGACTCTCCCCTCGTGCATCACGATGACCCGGTCGCTCATGCCCAGAACCTCCGGCAACTCGCTGCTTATCATTATGATCGCCTTGCCCTCGCCCAAAAGCCGGTTTATCAGAACGTATATCTCATATTTCGTCCCCACGTCGATTCCCCGTGTCGGCTCGTCGAAGATAATAATATCCGCGTTCCGCTCCAGCCATTTCGCCAGAACCACTTTCTGCTGATTCCCCCCCGACAGGTTCATAACAAGCTGCTCATGCCCCGCAACTTTGATTCGCAGCCTCTCCACGAAATGCGAGAACCTCGCCCGCTCCTTTCGCCTGTCTACGAATGCACCCCGCCGGAAACGATCCAGGTTCGGAAGCCCGAAATTCTCCCGGCAGGAATGAATCAACACCAGACCGTGCCCCTTCCGGTCTTCCGCGAGCAGGCATATACGCTTGCGTATCGCATCTTTCGGACTGCGAATCCCCGCCTCTTTTCCATCAATGAAAATACGACCCCCGTCACGTTTGTCCGCGCCGAAGATAAGCCGCATAGTCTCCGTGCGCCCCGCCCCGACCAGACCGGCAAAGCCAAGGATTTCACCCGCCCTCACACTGAAACTGACATCCCGAACCACGTCCCCGCGACGAAGCCCCTCCGCTCGCAGCCGAACACGCCCCGGACGAGAAGTCCGCTTCGGAAACTCCGACTCAATCGGACGCCCCACCGTCATCTCTATCAGCTTCTCCCGCGTAATGTCCCCGATATCTTCCGTGCCGACGTGCTCGGCGTCCCGAAGAACCATCACCCTGTCCGCAACCTCGAACACCTCCTCGAACCGGTGGCTGATGTAGATGATGCCCAGCCCGTGCGACTTCAGGTCACGGATAACGGCGAAAAGACGCCCCACTTCCCGCGACGTCAGCGTCGCCGTCGGCTCGTCCATCACGATAATCTTCGCATTCACCGAGAGCGCCTTGGCAATCTCAACCGTCTGCTGCTGCGCCACGGTCAGCTCCCGGCACCGCGCCTTGGGGTCTATATCGATCCCGATCTTCTCGAACAGCTCCAGCGTCGCCCGATGCTCCTGGCCCCCCCTTATAAAACCCATTCTCGTCTCCTCGCGCCCGAGGAAAATGTTCTCCTGCACCGTGAGGTCCGCAACCAGGTTGAACTCCTGGTAGATAATCGACACGCCCGCCTCATGCGCCGCCGTCGGCGAGACAATCTCGGCCGGCCGACCGTCTATCACAATACTCCCCGAGTCCGGAAGATGGGCGCCACCGAGTATCTTGATAAGCGTGCTCTTGCCCGCCCCGTTCTCGCCAACCAGCCCCAGAACCTCCCCGCGCCGCAGCTCCATCGACACGTTCTTCAGTGCCTGCACCCCGGGAAACGACTTGTCGATCTCGCGCATCTCCAGCAGCGGCGGATTCAATCGTTTCGGCTGTCCTGTCATCATATCTACCGGCTAAACCACACTCTCAACGTACTATCCCGAAAATACCAGACACAGCCTAAGCCATACCATCCCCGAATGCAAGCACGCCTCCTCCCTTCCATCCTCCCCCCCACCGCGATTCCCTGTCACCCGGTTGAAACACCCCGCCCGATATGCTAAGCTCTGCGTCAAAAGATTGTCGGTTCTGCCCTGCTGGGCCGCGCGATCCGCGGGTCTCGTTCGTTCGCAATTAAGTTCGGCGCAATTACGAGCGAGGTCGCTCGTATCATAACCGCTGTTGAGGCCTGATTGTCAACGCGTTGTCCCGCTGTGCCTCCCGCAGCGCACAGAGGTGTCTTCCATAACCTCACAGAAAAACGTCGATTCAAAGGAAAAGACGGCATGAAACATCGATACGTGACAATCGCCCTCGTTCTCGTCACACAGGCCAACCTCTCCCTGTTCGGCCAGGACGGCCTTTCCGACCTGATCGATTCGGCCATGCAACGAGCCGGTGACAACGCCGCCCAGCTTCGCAACGCCCTCGAAAACGCACCCAACGACCAGAAGGAAGCTGTCAGATTCCTCATCGCCCACATGCCCGACCGTGACTTGAAAAGCCTCTCCGCCCAATTCCTTCTAACCAACGTTCGATTCGCCTACCGCGCATGGAGCCGGGCCCCCTGGAAAGACCGTATCCCAAAAGACATCTTCCTAAACGACGTCCTCCCCTACGCCAGCATCAACGAGCGCCGCGACGACTGGCGGGAGGACTTCTACAATCGCTTCATGCCCCTCGTCGCCGGCGCCGATTCTCCCTCCCAGGCCGCTGCCATCCTAAACCGGAAAATCTTTAACATCCTCAATGTCCGCTTCTCTCGTGCCCGCCCCAAGCCCGACCAGAGCCCCTACGAATCGATCAAGGCCCAAATGGCCTCGTGCACCGGCCTCTCCGTGCTCCTTATCGACGCCTGCCGCGCCGTCGCAGTACCCGCCAGGTTTGCCGGAACCCCCCTCTGGGCCGACCGTAGCGGAAATCATTCCTGGGTCGAAATCTGGGACGGCAAATGGCATTTCACCGGAGCAGCCGAGCCCACCGCCGACAACCTCGACCGCGCATGGTTCACCGCCCGCGCCGCAAAGGCCCAACCCGACCACCGGCTCCACGCCATATACGCCACCAGCTTCAAACGCACGCCCCTCACCTTCCCCCTCGTCTGGGCCCGCAGGGTCGACTACGTCTACGCCGTCAACGTCACCGACCGCTACGCCGCGCCCCGGCCGCCCAAAACCGAGCCGCCGCCCCCGACAAACGCTTCCTCGCGCATCGACCTCGAAGCGTCCCTTCACGCCCGTGCCCAACTGAAGAAATACCTAAACACCCCGCCGGACGACCGCCCCGCCCTTGCCGACCGGGAATTCG
>CP070678.1:1567564-1570862 GCA_020352515.1 Phycisphaerales bacterium
AGAAGATACAGATTCTGGGCACGGGGTGCCCCAAGTGCAGAAAGCTCGCGGAGAATGCCGAAGCGGCTGCGAGGGAACTGGCGATCGAGTACCAGATCGAGAAGGTCACGGATATCAACGAGATGATGAAGTTTGGCGTGATGGTGACCCCGGCGCTGGCCGTGGACGGGCAGGTGAAAGTGACGGGAAAGGTCGCAGACGTGGGCGATATCAAGAAGATGTTGTCATAGAGTATAGAAGGGAAGGTGTTTCACTCATGAACAAGATCGGGAAAATAGGAATTGTTGTCGTCCTTATTATCGCGGTGGCCGTGTTAATTGCCGTCAAGCAAGAGAGCGGGGCAGATTCCTCGGCCGGTGGGAGCGTAAGTAAAGACGGTGCTGTTTCTCAACCAAAGGCCGCCATGAGGGGACAAAGTGACGAAGCCGAACAATCAAATGCTCTGCCGCGACTGGTTGACCTTGGGGCGGGCAAATGCGTTCCCTGTAAGATGATGGCCCCGATACTGGAAGAACTCAAAGAAGAATACGCCGGGCGGCTGAAAGTAGAATTTATCGATGTGTGGGAAAATCCTGAAGCGGGCGCTGAATATGGCATCAAGCTTATTCCGACTCAAATCTTCTATGACGCCTCCGGTAAAGAACTGTTCCGCCATGAAGGTTTCTATTCCAAAGAGGACATTCTCGGCAAATGGAAAGAACTCGGTATCGATCTTACAAGTGCCGAGCAGCCTGTTTTCGAGCGGCTCACACCGATAAAACCCGACAAACGCCCCAAAGATACAGTTTGCTACATGTGCGAAGGGGATATCAACGACAGGATCACGGCGACCGTTAGGACGGACAAGGGACCGGTTCGACTATGCAGTCCTCATTGTTACTTCATCATGTATTCATGTCTGACTGAAGACAAGACCGCCTTTGAGAAGAAGGTTTCGGTGACGGATTGGAATACGAATCAGCCCGTTCCAGTCACAGAAGCGGTGTTTCTCTATGGACAGGATGAAACGACCGGCCGGCCATGGATCAAGGCTTTCGCAGACCGGCAGGCAGCGATCAAGGAACGTGGCGCAAGTGGAGGTAATATCCTCGCCCTTGCAGCCCTTCAGCAAAAAGAACTATCCCACCGTTGTGGCTTCTGTGAACGCGCATGCTATCCCCAGGACGCCGCCAAAGTCATCGTTGCAGACGGCTTGCACACTTGGGGTTGCTGCTCGCATTGTGCTTTGGGCGTAGCAGCCCGGACCGGCAAGGATATTGAGGTAAACGAGAAGGACCGGCTAACTGGCCGGGAGATTGTCGTAAGAACATTCGCCGGCAGAATTGCCTCGCTCGAACCGAAGACGTCCGTAGCGTGGTTCGGCCAGCGTAAAAGGCCGGACGGCACCTGGGGCTCCGCCGGCTGTTTCCACCAGGGCTTCTTCGCCAACGCGGATAACCTCCAGAGATGGATAAAGCAGAATCCGTATGAAACAGGCAAGCTCATTCCCATCAGCCAGGCTCTGGCCGACAAGATGAAGCTATCGCCGGAGCAGATCGAGAAGGCCTGCAAGATTGGCGAATGTTCACCGAAATGAAATTATACCGGGCCGTCGTTTTTTCACGCAAAGCCGAGAGATATGTATGGAGAAGTTATTTACGACCTTGACGCATGCCGTTGAAGATACGCCGGTCATTGCCGTCGCAGCGGCTTTTATGTGGGGCATCTTGAGTATCCTTCTAAGCCCGTGCCATCTTGCAAGCATTCCTCTGATCGTGGGATTCATCGACAAGCAGGGCAAGATACCGACCAGAAGAGCTTTCTTAATTTCCACGCTTTTTGCCGTCGGCATTCTCATTACGATTGCGGCACTCGGAGCGATAACGGCCGCTGCAGGCAGAATGATGGGCGATGTAGGACGATACGGCAACTACCTGGTGGCCGTCATCTTTTTTGTTGTAGGACTTCATTTGCTCGACGTGATTCCGATGCCTTGGTCGGGTCCGGGGCAGGTGGGCATGAAACGCAAAGGCCTGCTGGCTGCGCTGATCCTGGGCCTTGTTTTTGGAATTGCGTTAGGTCCTTGCACTTTTGCTTTTATGGCCCCTATGCTGGGCGTGACATTCAAAGTCGCATCGACCGCATTGCTCTATGGAATCTTGCTTCTATTGGTTTACGGAATAGGCCATTGTTTGGTGATCGTCCTTGCCGGCACGTGTACCGGGCTTGTTCAACGTTATATGAACTGGAATGAGAGATCCAAAGGCGCCGTCATTTTGAAAAAAATCTGTGGCGTACTGGTGCTGCTCGGAGGGTTGTACCTGATTTACTCAGCGCCTTGATAAAAAATACGAGTTCAATGTATGCAAAACAAGAAATCGACAACAGTGTCAAATATGGAGGCAAAAAAATGAACAGAAGAAAATTCGTTGCAACCTCAATAGCAGCCGGTGCCGCCACCATTGCTTCGAGCGCGGCAAGAGCGGCCGAGAAAAGGACCGTGAGGATCGTGGGCGTCTCCTGCAGCCCGCGCAAAGGCAAAACCACGGCCACAGCCGTCGGGATAGCTCTTGAAGCAGCCAAAGCGGTTGACTCGCGTGTCAAGACCGCGCTGGTCGACTTGGGCGGGATGGAAATATCAGGCTCGTCCGGTGGCGCCAATACGACGAAGGATGACTTCGACAAGGTTCTCCCGATGTTTGCAAATCCTATCCCGGACGGCATCATAATAGGTTCTCCCAGCTATTTCCGTAGTATGAGCGCGTTATGCAAAGCCTTCCTTGAACGCCTTGCTGTCTTACGCAAGCCCAGGTTGATTCTGGCCGACGTTCCAACCGGAGTGCTTGCCGTTGGCGCCTATAGAAACGGCGGACAGGAACTCGTCATAGAACAGATTCAGAGTATCATGCTCTGTCATGAAGTGATGATAGTTGGTGGTAAGCCGGGTGCTCACCAGGGCGCCACGCTCTGGAACGCCTATGACGATGACATCACCAAAGACGAGTTCGGCATGGCCACCGCCAAACAACTTGGCATACGCGTTGCTGAGGCTGCACTGCGGCTAACGGCGGCAAAGGCATGATTGTTTCTACCAACCGCAATACCGCGGACATCCGGGCGCGTTGCCCCACGGACACATTCCCTGCCTGTATCCGTATCCCGGGCCGCGTCTTTGTCCTCTGCCGCCACGGCCCCGGCCGTAGCCCATCCTGTTGCTCCAGCCCCATCCGTAACCTCGGCCCATGCCCCGTCCAAATCCTGCTCTGGAACCTCTACCATAACCCATGCCGTAGCCCCTTCCATAAGGCTGACGCCATTG
>CP070678.1:1570962-1575132 GCA_020352515.1 Phycisphaerales bacterium
ACAGCTCATATCTTGACGGCGGAATCCGACTTTACGGTCTCGACGTCGAGACCGGAGACGTGAAGTGCAGAACAACGCTTAGCTCGCAAGGCGCCAGTAAGGATGGGGCGATGCCCGACGTCCTCATCTCGGACGGCAAGAGCATCACGATGCGCTTTAGAAACTTCGATCTGTCACTGAAAGAGACCGGACGGCCGAGACCCGCTATGATAATCGCCAACACCGGCCTGCTGGAAGATTGCTGGGGACACAGGTGGAACTGGACCCTGGGCGGCGGCGACACTTTTGGCAAGCTTCTGGCCTTCGACGCAACAGTCGCCTACGGCGTGCAGACGTACTACACGTTCCTCAAGCACGATAGGTCAATGTGGCCCGACACACATGACGGACATCTGCACCAGAAATACAGCAGATACGTGCCAGGGCAGTTCCCCACAGGAACCAGGCTGTTCGCACGCGTGAATGACAGCGGCGAAGGCCGTGCACCGCAAAGAAGGCAAAACCGGACTCTCAAAGGCAACAGCCATAAGTGGAACAGAAAGTCGTCAATTCAGTATCGTGCGATGGTCCTGGCCGGCAACGTTCTTTTTGGAGCCGGCTGGAAGGATTCGGAGAAGATCTTTGCCGAGGGCCCTGACAGCGAAAACGATTCAGTGCTCCAGGTAATTTCAGCCGCCGACGGCGAGACGCTGCGTCAGTACCCGCTCGAGGCCGAGCCGGTCTTCGACGGCATGGCCGCCGCTCATAGCAGGCTCTACCTGACCATGAAAAACGGTAAAATCCTGTGCATGGCGGGAAAAAGATAGAAATCTGCGTAACGAAAAGGCTCAGACGTCATCTTAAGTTAGCAGGCGTGCATGACCTGCTGTGTGAGGCCGCGCGCGGGTATATATATGTTGTCCAATTAGCCGCTACTGACAAACGTCCGGAGACCGCACATGACAGCAAGAGACGGACAGATCAGGCGTAATGCCGTGGCTTTAGCGGCGAGTTTGTGTGCCGTTTTAGCCGTGGCCGAAGCAGGCAGCACACACAAAATCTACTCATCCACTCAGAAGCGGCGCACGGCCTACGATATCCTGCGAAAGGCCAGGCGCGAGCCGCAAGCGGCCAGGTCCCCGGAAGCCGCCGGAGTAGGGCCGATCGTCGCCAAGGCCCGGCTGAGATACACGCGCGAAGCCGGAGGCGCCCGGATCTCGTGGCTGGCCATGCAGCGGCAGGACACAACCGTAGTGAAGCCGTCGGAGTTGCGGGAGATTCCGGACGATGCGCCGCCGGAACCGGTATATTTCACGCTTGAAATCGGCAACAGGAACGTCCACGGGATCACCTATCGCTCCACCGACCGCACCAGAAGCGTCAAGCTCCGCCTGGACACAGACGGTGACGGTCTGACGTCGGACGAAAAAGAATACACAGGCACCTGGCTTAGCATTTTCCGTTTGACACGCACGTATCAATTCGGCCCAGTCTCGACCGGCCGCAGTGGCGACAGCTCCGGCACAGGCTGGTGCTACATCCACTGCTCCAATGGCCAGTGGCTCATGCTGTATCCCGCCCGGTATCGCGAGGGTCAGGTCGAGCTGGACGGCAGGACCCACAAGATCGCCCTGGTCGACTGCGACTACAACGGGAAATACAACGACGTGTTTGTTCCTCCGGCTAAGAACAGCCGCGATCCGGGATGCGATGCGTTTGGAATCGATCTCGACGGCAACTCGAAGTTCGACTTCAACAAGGTCGGCGAGTCCGAGCTTATGCCGCTAAGCCGGTTGGTCAAGATTGGCGAGAGCTACTACGGCGTCGTGGCGGCGGAGGATGGCAGTGTCGTCGAGTTCCGCAGGGCGAAGCCCGCATTCGGGACACTCGATCTCGGCGATAAGGACGTTGACGTCAGACTCTGGTCGGACGCCGGTCAGCAGCACTTGATCGGCTCGAAGGGAAAGTGGCGCATCCCGGCCGGTAGGTACACGGCGGTCGAGCTGAAGCTGACCGAGAGGGACTCGGCCGGCAATGAATGGACTTTTGACACGTCGAGGGTAAGAGGCGGGGCTGCAAGAGGTGTGCTTGGCGACTTTGAGATCCCGCCGGGCGGGACGACGTCATTTCAAATTGGGCCGCCGTTGCAGATCAAGACGTCTATGGAGAAAAGGGGCAGAGACGCCCTGGTCAGGTTCCATCTCGAAGGCCGGGCAGGCGAATTGTACGCCCCCGGCGCTCTAAAGAACGGAAAGGACATACCCGAGCCACAGTTTCAGATTGTAGCGGCCGGCGGGCAAACCGTCCATTCGGGGCAGTTCGAGTTCAGGTGAGGTAACAACTGCGCGTACTCGTGGCGAGTACCTTCAGGTTACGGACAGGGCTACGGCGGAGCCGGCTCGGGAGGAACCTTCAGAATCGAAGTCCAGAACCACCTCGGCCCATTCAAAGTTCAACAGGACCAGACTTGGCACACGATCAATTAGCCGACCGGTGACGGCCGGCGCCGCTGCGATCCGAACCTGAGCTTGTGCCGAAACGTTACGTCGTCAGCTCATAACCTTTGCGCCTGGCCCTTGAGAGCAGTTTGTTGCCCTTGTCGCAATTCTTAAAGCGTTCCGGGTCCCATTTCAGTTTCTTGCCGACCTTGCCCTGAACGAAGTTGAAGGGGCAGGCTACGCGGCGAAAGCCAACCTGAAGATCTGAAAAAGACAACCTCAATTCATTTCTAATCAAGCAGGATTTCGTTTATTATGTGCCCGCCGAGAATCAATAATACGGTCTGTGGACCAGACCGTTCAAGAAAGGAGTGCTGAAATGCGAAAACAGATAATACTAACCGCGGCGTGCGTGACCTTTTTTTTTGCCGCACAAGCGGCTCAAGCCAGGGAGATTCATGTCTCAAAGGCGGGACGCGATTCAGACGCCGGTGACAGGGACAATCCCTATCTTACCATCAGCAAGGCGGCGCGAGTTGCCACACCAGGGGACACCGTGATCGTTCACGCTGGGACATATCGTGAATGGGTCAAGCCTGCTCTCGGGGGCGTGAGCGAAAGCAAACCTATTACATATCGCGCTGCGCCCGGTGAGAAGGTCGTCGTCAAAGGCTCCGAGCGCATAGCCTCCTGGACCGATGAAGGGAGAGGCGTGTGGAAAGCCGAGTTGCCCAATGCGTTCTTCGGCGGTTACAATCCCTACGCACTAAAACTTTCCGGGGGCTGGCTGAACTACGGCCAATGGCATCATCGCGGTGACGTATACCTCAACGGCGAAGCCTTCTACGAAAAACAGACTGCCGAAGAAGTCAAGGACGCTGAGCAAAGCTGGTATTGTCAGGCAGGCGAGGAAGTGACGACCATTCTGGCGAATTTCGGCGATGCCAATCCCAACAACGAATTAGCCGAGATCAACGTCCGCGAGAGCCTGTTCATGCCGAAAGTCACCGGGCTCAAATATATTGTAGTTGACGGTTTCCATTTCATGCACGCCGCGGCAAACTGGGCGCCGCCGGTGATCGAGCTTCAAACAGGCGCCGTCGGCCCACGAATGGGAAAGCACTGGATCATCCAGAATTGCACGATCGTCAACGCCCGCTGCGTCGGCATTATCCTGGGCCAGGCCCCCGGTGTAGAGTACGACGATATCGACGCCTACGGCGACCACATCGTCCGCAACAACGTGATCAAACGCTGCGGCCAGGCGGGCATCGCCGGCCAAAAGGGAGCGACGCGCAGCCTCATCACCGGCAACTTCATCGAGGACACCAACTACCGCCGGGAATTCGGAGGCTGGGAGACGGCGGCGATAAAGCTGCACAACAGCGTTGATACTACCATCAGCGATAACCTGATCCGCGGCGTCTATCATCAACAGCAAGGCGCTTTTGGGATTTGGATGGACTACGCAAACCAGGGAACGCGTATCACTCGCAACATCATTTACGACACCGAAGCGGAAACCGTTTTTTTGGAGATGAATCACGGCCCGGCACTCATCGACAACAATATTTTTATCGGCAAAGGGCTTAAGAGCAATTCCGAAGCCACGATCATCGCGCACAACCTTCTCGTCGATTCCTGGTACAAGTACCAGCCCGATACGAGACGACGTTCCTCGTACTACAGACCGCATACGACAATAGCCGTCGGGCGCAAAACCGGCACGGCAAAGGATGAGAGGTGGTATAAC
>CP070678.1:1575232-1578373 GCA_020352515.1 Phycisphaerales bacterium
CCATATTCACGCAGTAGCCAGCATGGTGGCGATCCGGGCCGGCAAGGGGGTGTACTGCGAGAAGCCGCTGACTTATTCCGTCTACGAATCACGCAGAATCGCCAAGGCGGCGCGCGAAGCGAAAGCCGCCACTCAGCTTGGAAATCAGGGCCATTCCACCAATGATATTCGACGCGCAGTGGAATGGGTTCGTGACGGAGCCATAGGCAAGATACGCCAAGTCCACGTATGGGCGGGCGAGAACCGCATGCCACAGTTCACCGAACGGCCGAAAGAGACGCCGCCCGTGCCGAAGGGCCTGCACTGGGATCTCTGGCTGGGGCCGGCGCCGGAGCGGCCGTACCATCCGGCGTACGCTCCGCTCGTGTGGCATTACTGGTGGGATTTCGGCGGTGGTAAGCTCGGCAATTTCGGTTGTCACACACTGGATACCGCCGTCTGGGCGCTGGATCTGGAGCATCCCACCCTGGTCGAAGCTAGTTCAACGCCGCTCAACTCCGAGACTACGCCCATCGCGTCGACGTGCCATTACAAATTCCCAGCTCGCGGAGATCAGCCGCCGGTCGATCTGTTCTGGTACGACGGCGGAATACGACCGCCGCGGCCGGATTGCCTGGAGCCGCAGCGGAACCTGCCGCGTAACGGTGGATCTCTGCTGGTCGGCGATGATGGCGCCATTCTCTCGGGCATATGGAGCGCATCTCCACGGATCATCCCCGAGAAGAAGATGCGAGCCTATGAGCAACCCGAGCCGACGATTCGGCGCTCGGGAGGCCATCGTCGTGACTGGATCGACGCCTGCAAAGGCGGCCCGCCGGCCAGCTCGAACTTCGAGTACGGAGCGAGATTGAATGAGATCGTCCTGCTCGGCGTGGTCGCCCTTCGGACCGGCAGCACGCTCCACTGGGACGGCCCGAACATGAAAGCCACCAACGCCTCGCAGGTTGATCCCGTCATACACGGGCATTTTCGCAGAGGATGGGAGATCTGATCCTATGTCGGGACGTGCAGGTGTGTGATACATGTTCAGAGCCGGCGGATCAATCTCTCCAGCTCATTTCTTTTTGATCTTTTTTTCCTTTAAGGTCGAGCCGGAGCTGGTGTCTTTGCGGAAGCTGAGTGATGTGAGACTGTCGCGGACCGGGGCCAGAGCGCGGCCTTTTAGCCTATCGATGTGCTCTGCAATGCGGAACCATTCGGCCTCCATCGCCGCGACCCGCTCGCCCTGTGGTCCGGAGAGGTCATTCAATTCCGTGCGGTCCTCGTCCATATTGTACAGCTCCCATCTTCCTAACTTGGCCGAGACCAGCTTCCGCGGTCCCTGGCGCAAGGCGCGGTCCGTGCCGAAGTGAAAGTACAACGTCTCGTGCGGCCGGCGGGTCTTGCCCCGGAAGATCGGTACTAGCGACCTGCCTTGGAGCGGATCGATGCGGCGGTCGCCGATCTGTGTCGGGTAGGTCGCGCCAGTTATGTCGATGAAGGTTGCCATGAAGTCGATAAGGTGCCCGGACTGATCGGTGATAGCCCCGCGCTTGGTTTTGAGTCCTTCGGGCCAGTGGACGATCAACGGCGAAGAGATGCCGCCCTCATGCTGGTTCTGCTTATAGAGACGCAAGGGCGTATTGCCAGCATGGGCCCAGCTTGCGTCATAGGTCCAGTAGGACTTCGGGTCCCAGGGCTTGAGATAGCGCCCGCGCGTGCGTTCGAAGGGACAGGCCCCGTTGTCAGAACAGAAAAGGATCAGGGTATTGTCAAAAAGGCCCTTTGCTTTCAGGAAATCGACAAGCCGCCCAACGTTCTGATCGAGCACGTCGACCATTGCGGCGAAGACCTCCATGCGATCAGCTTCCCACTGACGCTCTTTCGCACCTAAGGTGTTCCACGCGGGAATATGGACTGGTCTCGGACTGAGTTTCCACTTCGCCGGTAGAAGTCCCGACTTGAGCTGGCGCCGGTGCCGTTCGACGCGAAGCTGATCCCAGCCGACGTCGTAGCGGCCGTCGTATTTGCGAACCGCTTGCTCCGGCGCCTGAAGCGGGTAGTGTGGAGCGTTGAATGCGACGTACAACAGGAATGGGTCTTCCTCTCGCGTGGCGTCCTCCAAAAACTCCAGAGCAAAGTCAGTTATTGCTCGCGTTGTATAAAAGAGGCGGCCGTTGAGCGTTGACGGAATTTCCCATTTTTCGCCATTGAGCCGGAACGTTTTATCGCCGGTGAAATAGTTGGTCGCGCCGGACAGATGTCCCCAATAGCGCTTGAAGCCGAAGTCGGTGGGCTGTTTGCTGAGATGCCACTTACCGACCATGGCGGTGAAGTAGCCCGCTCTGGAAAGAACTTCCGCAATTGTGGCCCCGCGGCTGAGCTTGGTGCTGCCGGCCTGATCACAATAAAGTCCGGTCAGCAGCGAAACTCTCGATGAGTGACATTTTGCCGTATTGTAGAACTGGGTGAATCGCAGTCCGTTTGCCGCGAGAGTGTCCAGATTCGGCGTCGCAATCTCAGAGCCGTAGCAGCCCAGGTCCGCAAAACCGAGATCGTCGGCCATGATTAGAACGATGTTGGGCCTCGCTGGATTATTGGCAGGCTCAGCGCCGGCGGTTGCCGCTATCGCCAAGACAGGAATACCGGCCGATAGCAAAGCAAATTGAACTACTTTTAGCATTTCATCCTCCAAGTCTGCTTTTATTTGTCTGTCCCTGAAGTCAAATTCCCAGTTCGCGCTTCGCCTCGCCGATCTTCTCTATGGCGAAGTCGAGGTCCTCGCGGCTGTGGGCGGCGGATATCTGCGTGCGGATCCGTGCCGCTCCTTTGGGGACGACCGGATACGAGAAGCCAATGACGTAAACGCCCATTTCGAGGAGTCTCTGGGCCATCTTTTGGGCCAGAACAGCGTCGCCGAGCATGATCGGGACGATTGGGTGCTCGCCGGATACGACGTTTAAACCAAGCTCGGCAATCTTATATCTGAAGTAGCGAGTGTTCTCAGCGAGTTTGTCGCGGAGTTCCGTCGAAGCCGACAGTATCTCCAGGACCTTAAGCGAAGTGGCGGCTATGGCCGGCGCCAGCGTGTTCGAGAACAGGTAGGGACGCGAGCGTTGCCGCAGAAACTCGATAATTTCCTTTCTGCCGCTGGTGTATCCC
>CP070678.1:1578473-1583651 GCA_020352515.1 Phycisphaerales bacterium
CCGGGCCCTGTCCACCGGCCTGATCGAGGAGACGTTTACGACTTCGGCATCAATAGACTGATTCTGCAATTGTCGGGCAGCTTCGCAGGCTTCGTGCACAACAGAGCCGAGAGCGAAAATGGTTATATCACTGCCTTGTCTGAGGATGTCGGCCTTGCCAAGTACAAACTGATAGTCCTCGTCGTGCAGCGTGGGGAACCTGGCATTATCCATCCTTATGTAGACCGGCCCAGTGTGGTTGAGTGCAAACTCGAATATCCTGCGAGTCTCAACCGGGTCGGCGGGGGCCAGGATAATGATATTGGCCAAACCGCGCATAATGGAGATGTCGTCGATTGCGTGGTGGGTACTTGCCAGCGGGCCGTAGGAGACGCCTGCGTTGAGTCCGACGAGTTTGACATTCGCCTGCGAATAACATACGTCGTTCTTGACCTGCTCATTTGCCCTGGCCACCAGGAAAGGCGCTGCATTGGCCGTTACCGCTACATAGCCGCCCAGGGAAAGACCCACCGCCACGCCGACGAGGTTCTGTTCGGCTATCCCGACGTTGATGAGCCGGTCGGGGAACCTCTCGGCAAAGGGGGCAATCTTCGAAGTGCTGGTAGAATCGCTGACGACCACCGCGACATTGACACCGTTTTCAACAGCGTCTAAGAAGGACTGCACCATGACGGCCCTTAAATCGATTTTCTCCTGCTGCGTCATTACTCAAGCTCCTCAATCGCACCGGTAATCTCCTCACCGGTTGGCACTTTGTGGTGCCAGACGGCCTTGTCCTCGATAAACGAAACGCCCTTACCCTTGGTCGTTTTGGCAATGACGGCGTTTGGCCTGCCGTTTTGCAAATCGAGCGATTCGATGGTCCTGACCAGCTCGGCCGGGTCATTGCCGTTCGCCTCGTGCACGTCGAAGCCGAACGCCTCGAACTTCTGTGTCAACGGCTCAAGCGCCATAATCGTCTCGGTCCGGTCGGCCAGTTGCAGCATGTTCCTGTCAACTATCACTATCAGGTTGTCGAGCTTGAAATGGGCGGCGCTCATGGCGGCTTCCCAGTTGGAGCCTTCCTGCAGCTCGCCATCACCGGTGACGACGAAGACGCGGAAGCCTCTATCGCTCATTTTGGCGCTCAGGGCAAGGCCGACGCCAACGCTCAACCCGTGGCCTAAGGACCCGGTATTTAGCTCGACGAATCGATTCTTCTGCCTGACCGGATGGCCGGGCAGGGCCGAGTCGAATTGAAGATAGGTTTGAAGCTCGGACTCGTCCATATAGCCGGCCTCTGCAAGCGTGCAGTACAGGCCGCATATCCCATGGCCCTTGCTGAGGATAAACCTGTCGCGGTCGGGATCGTCCATATTTTCCTGCCGGAAATTGAGGATTCGAAAGAAAAGGCACGCGAGTATGTCCACCTCGGACAGATCGCTGCCAGTATGTCCCTGACCGGCGCGGACGTTTGTCTGAATTATCTTTTTGCGGATATTCCTTGCCTTTTTGGTAATCTGCTCCGGATTCAGATTAAACTCGTTACTCATCGTCGGCACCTTTGTGATAGTAGATGTCGGCCTTGATTTACTTCGAAATCACCTATTGATCTTTGCCGTGCATCTCGATTGCGACCGCCAACAGTATGACAACACCCTTGATGACCTTCTGCGAGAAAGGCGGAACCTGCAGGATTATCAATCCGCTATTTAGAACACCGATTATCAAGGCCCCCAGAACCGTTCCCAGGACGGAGCCCTTTCCGCCGGATAGAGACGTTCCCCCTATCACGACCGCAGCAATCGAGTCAAGCTCATAGCCGTCACCGGCAATCGGAGTAGCTGAGTCCAGCTTCGAGGTCACAATGAAACCACCCACAGCCGAAAGACCACCAGCCATCGTATAGACGAGAAGCTTGATCCTCTTGACATTCAAGCCCGAAAGCTTGGCCGCCCGCTGATTTCCGCCCACTGCATAGACGTATCTGCCGAACCTCGTTTTCCTCAGCACAACCACAGCAGCGGCTACTATCGCCACGCAAGTCCAGACCTGGACCGGTACCCCGAGAAACCAGCCCGCTCCCAAATACCCGAAGCTATCGCCGAGGCCGGTAATCGCGGCACCACCTGTCCAAAGTTCGGTCAGACCACGGGCCATCATCAGCATCACCAGCGTCGCAACAAAAGGAGGCACATTGAACCGCGTTACCATCAGCCCGTTGAACAATCCCAGAGAGGAGCCCACAATCAGCCCCACTAACACGGCCCCAAGAACGTTGAAACCGACGAACAGGTTGAAAACCGGCAGCTCCAGGCCGTTCTTGAGCAACCCGGCCATCACTACTCCGCTCAGGGCAAGCACCGACCCGACCGACAAATCAATTCCGCCCGTCAGTATCACCAATGTCATGCCCACCGAAAGACACGTATTGACCGAGATTTGTCTCATCACGACCCAGAAGTTACTCATCGTGCAGAATTCTTCAGTCTTCCAAACACTAAACACAATCACCATCAGCAGCAAAGCCAACAACGACTGGAACTTCACAAAGAAGGTTTTGTGATCTTTCAATCCGAACATCCGGGACCTCTATACTCTCAACGATTCGGCGCACCCGAAGCTCTTCGGAATCGCCGCGTTCATAATCAGCTCCTCGTTTGCCTGTGAAGGCGTGAACTCGGCCGTCTGTTTACCCTCGGACAGCACGATGATTCGGTCTGCAACAGCGATAATCTCCGGCAGCTCCGATGAGACCATTACTATTGCCAGGCCCGCCTGCGCAAGCTCGCCGATCAGTCTATATATCTCATTCTTTGCATTAACGTCCACCCCTCTGGTCGGCTCATCCAGGAGAAGGACCCGCGGATTGGTCGCAAGCCACTTGGCAATCACTACTTTCTGCTGATTGCCTCCGCTCAAGTTCTCAACCGCCTGCCTTACCGATGGCGTCTTGATCCTCAAGCGGTCCACGTATTCCTGTGCCAGGCGCCTTTCCCGTCGTCCGCTCAGCAAGCCGAAAAGTTCGGTCTGCTTCAAACTTGCCAGGCTCACACTTGCCGCAATGGACATCTGCATAATCAGGCCCTCCAGCTTCCTGTCTTCGGTCACAAAACCTATCCCGTGCCTGATTGCATCAGTGGGGCTTTTGACTTTAATCCGTCGGCCGTCCAGGAGAACCTCTCCCGATGAGCGCCTGGGATGGACGCCGAAAATTGTCTCTAACAGCTCGGTTCGTCCTGCTCCCATCAAGCCAAACAACCCCAACACCTCCCCGGCCCTCACATTGAAGCTGGCATGATCCACCACATAGTCGCCCGAACGCCTGGGATGTTCAAGGCAGAGATCTTTGACTTTGAGAACCTGTTGCTGACTTACAACGTCGGCCTTTACAAAGAAATCCTTTACATCACGTCCCACCATCATTCGGACTATGTCATCATGCCCGACACTATCGACAAGGTTGGAACCGACGAGCTTGCCGTCCCTCAGCACCGTTACCCTGTCGGCAATCTGGAACAGCTCACCGAGCTTGTGCGTGATGTAGACAATCGCAACACCCTGATCCGCAAGAGACCGTATCAGATCGAATAGAATCCCAATCTCGTGCTCACTTATCGCCGAAGTAGGCTCATCCATAATCAAGATGCGGGCGTTAAGCGAGAGCACGCGAGCAATTTCGACAATCTGTTGTTGGCCCACACGAAGGCCGGCTACAGGGACCCTGGGATCTATCTGAAGACCCAGCTTCTGAAGTATCTTAGCTGTCTCGCTGTTGGTTCTCTTGTAATCAATCAGCCCAAGCGCGTTGAGGAACTCCCTGCCCAGAAAAACATTCTCGGCGACGCTCAGATGGGGTATCAGGTTCAATTCCTGATGTATGATGCCGATACCATTATCCCGGGCCTCCTTTGGATCGGCAAAAACAACCTGCCGGCCATCCAGAACAATCCGGCCGGCATAATCCTGGTACACGCCGGACAGAATATTCATCAACGTCGATTTGCCCGCGCCGTTCTCACCAACAACCGCCACAACCTGGCCCGCATAGACCTCCAGATCAACCCCGTCCAGGGCCTTGATACCGCCGAACGTCTTGCTGACGCTGCGGGCTTCGAGAACTTTTGTTTGGGTTTTAGCTGCAACCATGAACCAATATCATACCATCACGGCTTTTTCAATTCCAGCTTGATTGGAACAATCGTCACCAGTTGAAATTCCTTTTTATCACTGGTGTTGTCGAGCAGCTCTCCGAAAAGGTGTTCTTCTGTAGCATCCTGCGCAACCTGAGTCGCCCCATAGAACTTCACCGTCATCCCCACTCCGGGTCCTTCGTCCATGAAAGGTTTGATCACCTCTTTGACAACTATCTTGTTGATTTCGCCGCTGATTTCGTTGAATTTCATCGTGTCGGAGAACTCGCTCACATCTACCAGCCCAGACGCATCCCGCACCGCGTTTCCAGGGATGTAAAACCCGGTTGCAAGGAAGAGGTCCGGATTGTCCTGAGGCTCACACACACTTACTTGTAAACCGTCTTCGCCGGCAGCAACAATCTTCCCCTCGCCCGTCAACAAATAGGCGTAAACCCTCGATACGCCCGGCGCCTTGCCGTATCTCTTGACCGCTTCGGCCATATTTGTGTTGAACAACTCGATCAGTTCCTCGACGTCCACCGCTCTGTCCAAAACCCCAATCAACTTATTATCCCAGAAGTGGCGTGCATACCTGACCGGATCGAATGCTTTCTGTTGCCTAAGCTGCCTTACCTTTTCTAAGTCCTCGAAATAGACTCCGCTGTACAGCAAGAACGCCACAATCGCGACAGCCACAATGTATTTGAGGACCTTCTTCATAAGGTGATTCCGGTGGATATTAAGCCTGTCAACGATGACTCGCTCTACTGTTCGGACTCTCTGCCGTAGGCGGTGTACTTGGCAATATTCTCTTGTGTAACCAGTTCAACTGCAACGGGCACCTTTTGTTTGAAGTCCCTCTTGCCCTTTAGGTACTCGTCGGCCTGTTCAGCCGCCATCCGAGCCATCTTCTTCGGAAATTGCATCCCCGTAGCAACTATCTTGCCGTCACGAATCGAGTCAATAACATCCTGGGCCCCGTCGAAGCCGAAAACCATTACCGCCTCGGCCTTGTCGGCTGCCACAAGCGCCCGGTATGCACCCATAGCCATTGCGTCGTTGC
>CP070678.1:1583751-1620324 GCA_020352515.1 Phycisphaerales bacterium
CACTGGATGTTGTCTCCGTCGCTCATGACAAATGCCACATAGTGCCTGCCGGGTATAGTCCGGATATGGCGGGAAATATGGGTCCTCTGCTTGACTATCGGAACCTTCCACTGCGAGGTGGCCGAGCCGCACTGCAGCCAGTCTGCCGCAACGCCCAGAAGGTTGTGGCGCGAACACCGTGCGAAGAACTGCATCTCATCAACCCACTGCCCGAAGACCTGGGTGTGGTCGTTCTGATTGGCCCAATAGACTTCCGAAGCCTCCCAGCACATAAACGCCTTCTTATAAATGGCGTAATCCCTCAAGTGGTGGCCAAGGTTCAAGCCATTGTGATTGAACAGAATATTCTTATTGAATTCGTTGCCATAGTTGGCATAAACCCAGTCATCTGTCTTTCCCCTCACGTCTTGAATCATGGTCAGACCGACGGCCTTCGCGTAGGACTCGGTTGTGGAATCCACGATAACGGCCGAGCGAATGCCGGCCAGACTTGCAGCAGTATTGACGTTACGGTCGTCGTAGAGGATGTATCCGCTGAAGTGGCCCTTGTATCTGTTCAAGTACCACGCCGGGTCGTTGTTCCAAACAGCCTCTATACTGGGGAACTTGCGCTGCAACTCATGCAGCCAGAACTTGGGGTTATGGTTCAGATCTGAAGGATCTCGGACGAGGTAGACTTCCGGAGATGTCCTTGCCACTATCCCCATGATGCTGGTCATAAGAGACCTTTGGGCAAATGACGTGGGCTGCATGTTGAAAACGTAGACCTTCTCGGGAATCGGCGAGACCTTGAACTTCCAGACTTTGCCCTTTCGCGGAGCCTCTCGTTTGTTGTATGTCACCTGGTCGACCCGCCAGTAATAAGTCTGACCGGGCACAAGGTCGCCGGGATCGTAGCTGTTGGCGTCAAGGCTCCGGTTGCCCTTATACGAACTTCCGGCCGGAAGTGCATTATTCGCCGTTTCCACAGCAGCGCAATCTGTTCCGAAGTAAACATCATGTGAGGTGACGTCGAAACCACCTCCGGGTGACCAGTTGAGCACTACCCCGTCATACGGCAGGACATGTTCTGCATTGTCCGCCGGCCGCGGATTCCAGGCGGCGCCCGCAACAGCCAGCCTGGCTACCTCTCCATCGGTGAGCTCACGATCGTAGATGCGGAAATCGTCAACCATGCCTTCGTAGAAACCATAGGACTTGCCGTCGCCCGAACAGTATGAGCCGATACTGGCTTGGGTGACTCCAAGCGGTGGAACAATGGGTTCTGTTTTGCCGACTCCGCAGCTTACCTGTGAGCCATTAAGATAAATCCGCGCATATCCCGTCTCGGTATTCTTGGTGAAGGTCCAATGGTTCCAGCACCCTTTGTATTCGCTCGTATCGGCAGCAGCATACCTGATCCTGTTGGAAGACGGGCAGTCCCAGATCACCTCACCCTTGTCATTGGGAAGATGGATATTCAGATTGGTGGCATGGCCGGGCCTGGATGTCTGAAACACAGCATCCTGAACAGGTTGGGGCTCTGAACCATATTGCCAAAGGGTGACGGTTATTTCCTTATCAACGCTCGAGAATACTTCAGTCGGTATCTTTACACTCCCGGCACCCTGAAGATTCAACGCTCCGTCCACCCGGCCGGCAGCAGACCATTCCGAAGCTCCAACAATCACACCATCGTTGCCATTACCACTCGAATCAAGGGCAACATCGCCGGAATCTTCGTCAAACCGCCAGTGGCCGATCAGGTTGGGGTCACCAGAGCCGATCTGCGACCAGTGCTGAGCCAATAGCGCGAAATCAGGCTCAGCCACCCGGTAGTCACCGTCCAGATCGCCCGCGAATTCCGGAAGATCCCGGCTTTCCGGAGGATCAGCAGGTATGTATCCGGGATCAGAGGTCAGCAACAATCGGTCAATCTTGACCCCACTGTCGCGCATCCAAAGATCCACGGTATGCCTGCCTCCGGAAAGGATTGTCAGAGTCGGGCGGTTACCATCACCCCGGAGCGATTGCCAGCCAAAGGCAGTACTCGTGGGTAGTTTGAGACAATCGCACCAACTGCTGCCGATGGCCGAACCATCAATCCCATAGTGGACATCGTCCGAGAGACGATCACCGGCCTTGCCCTTCAGCCACAAGTAGTATGTTTGCGGCCCTCCGGCATTGAAATTGACCACGTAGCTCAATCTCGGTGAACAGATTTCCAAATTGGAGTCTGCAACTTGCCCGGTTTTCGGCAGGACCTGCATGAAATTCGCATTCGCCGCGTTAGCACTCGACAAATGCTGCCACCTCAAGCCTTCGAGCGACCCGCCGCCTTGATCCTTATTGAAGTAATGTTCTGCCTCAATAACTACCAGGCCGTCAGATTCTTGAAACACGCCCCCCGACATGAGCCACTGTTCGGCAAGGATCAGCACATCGGCGCAATTGACCCGACAATCACCGCTCAGGTCCCGCACAGGACACGTCAGCGTCTCCGGCAAACCGACGGAAAACACCAATGAGATGGTGGCCAGCAAGACTGTGCTCATGTGATGCGCGCCCCTTACCTTTGCAAAGCCGGCATCGACCCGGAAACGCCGGCAAACGCATCATAGACTACCACAACGTCTCGACAAATCAAAAGGCATTGACCATGGGCGAATCCACATCGTCGCGAGATGACGCCCGCCGTCAAAGGAGGATGGGGCCTAAGCCTGCGCGCATAGGCCCCACCGACGCGAACTTGATTTGCCGGACCGTTAGTTCCGCGCAAGAACGTTAACGTCTCCGGCGAAGCCCGACCAATCCGCCCAGGCCCAGCAAAATCAGCGTTGCCGGCTCAGGTACGTACTCGTAGATATCCTGAATCTCCGCCGGGCTCAGAGCTGTATCATACAGCCGCACGTCGTCCATCGCCCCTGTAAACCAGTCCGCGCCCGCTTTCGGGTGTTTGCCAAGAACGTATTTGGTGATGGTCGAGAGGTTACCCGGTGTCGCCGTGCCCATCGTCCTTACACTGACACCGTCAACGTAGATATTAATCGCGGAATTCTCCCACGTTGAGCCGTCGCCGGCAACGTTCTGAAAGACCAAAGCCAAGTGGCTCCAGGCGTTTGCGGGAATGGGAGTAGCAAGCTCGTCAGCAACCACCGTACCCGTATCCATTTTGAAATACCACCTTGGCTTATTGTTGCGCAGATAGAAGGAGCCGCCGGCAACGATACCTACCGTGCTGTCGGAATATGGCTCGACGGGCTTGACCCAGCCTGTCCAGGTGAAGCTATCAGCCAAGCCGGCTGGTGCATCGCTGGTAACAAACTGGTGGTCCGCTTTGTCAAGATAAATTGCGTTACCCAGGTTGCGCCCGGGAATGTCTCCGGGCACGAGCCAGGTTACAGGGCCAGCATCATGCATTATGTCCGCCTCTATACCCCTCACGGAGTCGTAAGCGGTCGTACCGGCGCCTTCAGAGAACTCCAGGCGAGACACCAAGTCCGCCGGGGCATTACCGGCCATACACAATACCACAGAGATAACAGCTACCATCAAGATTCTTCCAAACATGGTTACTCCTCCTTTCAAACAAGGAACATTAGTACCGACGTCGGTTCGGCCCGGAGCCATCGATCGTCATCTTGAGAAATCCGATTTCCTTTCACATAAACAACACTGATTACGTTTGCGTAAACGTAACCGGCGGAAAAAAACAGGGCCGCTAACCCCATGCCCTTTCTACTATTCACAAACGAATGATACCACACTCGTCGCATCGGTGTCAAGGAAAATCTGGCTTTCAGGCGGAAGAATCATTGCGCCGAAGTGATCCAAGAAACCATAAATCCTTAGTTCACAGGTGTTTACAATCACTTCACGTCTTGGATAGCACACGCTGAAAAAGACGCAACCGCCCCTATCACTCTCGTCTATAGCACGGTATAGCCGTCTTTGGCGCCTCCTCTGCCGGACTCTTCCCAGCCGAAACATACCTACCCCTATTTAAACAGGCTGTGTCTGAAAACGCAGTGCCTGGCTTCGAGCGGCTTGTTCGACCTCCGGCGGCGTCCGTCTCCATCGACATATCTCCGGGGATACGCCTGCTTCGACGTCCTTGCCAGCGGCCGAACCGCTCACTCTCGGGCCGACGGCAGCGTTTTCAGACAAAGCCCAAATTCAGCCGCCAAATGGCGTGCGCCGGGAGCCGGCGCTATCCCGGACGCCCCAAGAAGAACCGCCAATTTCACTTGGTTAGCTGTAGCGCCGAAGACGTGTTTGGTCAAGTGCGGTTGGCCCCGCTACGATTAGCGCGATGCCCATCGCAATGCAGCAGCTTAGCCCATGGCTTGGGGATGCTTCGAACACGACCTGCGAGAGTGCGACAAATTTTTCATTGACGCGCCTGCAAGAAGAAAGTATTATCTTAAAGTAACGTTTACGAAAACGTATATTCGTCGTCTTACTCACGTTGAACGAAGGGTGGCCAAGATGCTGACAAAGGAAGGGATCATCCCGATTCGCGGCGGACAATACAAGATTCTCTCGGAACATCAGATACAAGCTCTGCACGATGCGACCGCTGAGGTCTTGCAGAAAGTCGGCCTCAAGGTGATGCACGAGGAGGCGCTCGAGCTGCTCAGGTCCAACGGATGCAACGTAGACTTTGAAAGACAGGTAGCCAAAATTCCAGAAGAGGTGCTGATGAAATATGTCGGCATGGCCCCCTCAAAAGTCCCTCACTACGGCAGGGATGCAAAGTACGACCTTATACTTGATGATTCGGACAGCGTGTACGTAATGGGTGGCGCAGGTGCGGTACACTACCTGGATATGGAAGGTGAACGTCGCGAGTCTACAATGAGGGCGCTGGAGGACTTCACGCGTCTCGAGGACACGTTGGAGTATATGGACATCGCTCATTTCCTCCTGACGCCGCAGGATATCGAACAGAAGGGTCATGAGATGCTTTTGTTTGCCCACATGCTTAAGAACAACACACGCAACTTCTATGCTCTGCCCGGCGGTTGTCGTAAAGGTCTGGAATTCCAGATTGAGATGGCGGCAGTCTGCGCCGGCAGTGTCGAAGAAGTCTCGAAGAGGCCCTTCTTCACGGCGGGCCTGTGTATTCTGAGCCCCCTGACGCACAGGCGGGATTTTGTTGAGGAGTTGTGGGCCTGCGGCGATTACAACATCCCGGCGTATGTGGAAGCGGATGCGATGGCCGGAGGAACCACACCATTCACAATCGCCGGGTGCATCGTTGAGGTCAACGCTAACGTGCTGGCCGCCATTGCGCTGGCTCAAATGAAGAATCCAGGCGCCCCGTGCGTCTATTCATCCAGCTCAGGGATATTAGATATGAGGACACTGAATTTCGCCGGATGCGCCCCGGAAAGCACGCTGTTGCACATGGCCTCATGCCAAATGGCACACCACTATCATCTGCCCTACTACGGTACAAACACCCCTGACTCAAAACTGCCTGACGCCCAGATGGGTTATGAAAGGGCGCAGCATTTTCTTGGCTGTGCACTGGCCGGCGTGAACATCATCCACGTTGCTATTGGCAACCTGGAAATGATGAGACTGGCTTCTTTCGAGCAGTGTCTGATAGACAACGAAATTCTCGGGGCCACGTTCCGTTTTGTCCAGGGTATAGACTGCCGTCGCGAGGCGATAGGCCTTGATGCTTTCGAGGAGGTCCGACACAGCAGCCGTTTTCTTGAGTGCCAGCACACTCTAAACTTCGTTAGAAGCAGGGAAAGGTGGGAGCCAAAGCTCACAGATCGTAACTCATGGAACAGTTGGATGGAGAGAACCGGCGGTAAAGACATGCGTGAAAGGGCCCGGGCCATGGCGTCCGATATTCTCAAGACGCACCACCCCAAGTACGCGAGTGACCGGCAGGCTGAAGAGATCGACCGAATTGCCATGGAAGCGCAGAAATACTTTGTAAACGGAGGTACGCAATGACGCACCTTACACTTGGCCCACTACGGAACAGCCGCCTATGGTGCGGGCAAGAGGGTTCTGCGTTCGTTCACGCCGCACAGTGGGACTCAAGCGGGCCAAGGCGGGTAAAGTCCCAAATTGATCGTCACGCCGGAAAGGCGCAAGACGTTGCCGGCCTGACGACCTCGGATGTAAGCGAAATTAACCAGCCGCAGTCAGAGAAAGCCTGTTTGGCACAATCGAATTATACAGAACGAAATACGGAATGAAGACTCCTTGTTGAAGAACGAAAGAGACGACTATGTGTTCGCAATTGGCTATTAACGGCGCCAAACCAACCGTCCCCAAGGGCCTGCACAGACCCTGGCCACCGATTGTACAGGACGACATTGATGCCGTGGTCACGGTCCTAAAGAGGGGCATACTCTGGGGGCCGATGGAAGAGGAAGTGACCGGCTTACAGAGGGAATTTGCTGAGTATATAGGAGCCAAGCACGCTCTGGTAGTCAATTCGGGCACGGCTGCACTGCATGCATCGGTGGCGGCCGCCGGCGTGGAGGCAGGCGACGAGGTGATCCTGCCTGCATACACTTTCTGGGCGACGGCCCAGGCGGTATTGGCCCATCACGGAATACCCGTGTTCGTGGATATCGAGCCGGACTACATGAATATAGACCCGTCGAAGATAGAAGAAAAGATCACAGACCGGACTGTGGCGCTGCTGCCGGTTCACGTACACGGCCTTTGCGCTGACATGGACCCGATCGTTAGGATCGCTGAGAAACACGGCCTGAAAGTTGTTGAAGATGCTGCCCAGGCAGCGGGCGCCAAGTACAGGGGTAGAAATGCAGGCGTGTTAGGCGATATCGCAGGCTTCAGCCTCAACGGGAGCAAGAATCTGCCGGCAGGAGAAGGCGGCATCGTCACAACGAACGACGACGAGTTGTTTGACAGCGCGCGAAAGATGGCCATGTTCGGCGAGAAGCTTGTGCCCAAGGGCGCGATCCGACTCTACGATGCGGAGATCATGGGGTTCAACTATCGTAATAATGAGATGGCGGACGCTCTGTGCCGGTCAATCCTCAGAAGATATGATAACCTTCAGGCTCTGCGTAGAGCCAACTGTGAGTATTTGAATACTCAACTGGCTAAGATCGAGGGCGTAAGGCCGCCTGAGCAACCCGATGGGTACGTACATAGCTGGCACCTTTACAAAGTCAGAGTCTATCCTGAAAAACTGGGTATAGCCGATGTTCACGTCAAAAGATTTCGCTGGGCGGTTCAAAAGGCTCTCCAGGCTGAAGGTTGTGACCTGTTCGAATGGCACAATATGCCCGTGCCCGCACAGAAGATATTCCTTAAAAGAGATGCTTACGGCAAGGGAGCCCCATGGACTTGCGGTCACACCAGCGCGCAGGCCGCGACCATGGTCTATGACCCATTCGACTATCCGGTCTGTATAGACATGTTCGACAGGTCTTTTTGCATCAAGCCCGTTTATCCGCCGAATGACCTGAAGCTTATGGAGTACTATATTGAAGCATTCACCAAGGTATTTGACAACATTGACGAAGTGCTTGAATTCTCAAAGAGAATTGAGTTCCCAGCGGTACCAGGTGAAAAAAGAGACATATAGTCTGGAGGCGCCAAGAGATGTCGGAGTACTTGGAATTAACAACAAAGATTCTAAACGAGCACAGACAGGTCCTTTTAGACGTCAAGGACGAAGAAGTTGAGAGACTACTTGAGGCCGTTGCCGAGGCCAGGAGCGTTCAAGTCTTCGGAATGGGAAGAATGAAGTGCGCAGTGAGGGCGTTTGTCATGCGGCTTATGCATATGGGCCTTGATGCCCATGTCGTGTATGATACAACCTGCCCCAATATTGGCCCCGGTGATCTGCTGATCGTCAACTGTGCGTGCACGACGATCGGCTACACCGTAATGCAATTTGCCAAGAGGCTCGGCGCCAACGTGGTGGCAATTACGGCAAACCGCAATTCCAAAGCTGCAAAGTTGTGTGACTTTACGGTGAGCCTCAGAGGTCAGGTGCACGGCGGCAGAGACTACGAAATACCCTCGGTACAGCCGATGGCGGCGTTGTTCGAGCAGGCCATCTTTATCTTTGAAGATATAGTTGTACAGTTGTTGATGAAAAAGCTGAATATTACAGCCCAGCAGATGGCAAAGAGGCACACAAATCTTGACGGCTATATGGATTTCAACGTTGATGAGAATTAAGAAAGGGGACGCCGGCAATGGCACGAAGAACGGCAAGGGCCAACCTGCTTTCAGAACCTAGGGGAGATTTCATTATTGGGGAGTACCCACTTCCGGAACCGGCTCCCGGTACCGTCTTAATGAAGATCGAGCTGTGCGGAATTTGCGGGACGGATGTTCACACCTGGCATGCATCGGCCGACGCCGTCGGTTGCGAGTACCCAATCAGTCTCGGCCACGAGATATCAGGTACGGTTGCGGCTTTAGGCGAAGGAGTCACAACCGATTATGTTGGTCAGCCACTGAAGGTTGGCGACAGGATAGGTGTCTGTCCCGCCATCCACTGCCACAAGTGCTATTACTGCACTATCGCAAAGACACCGGAGAAATGCACCGACTGGAAAACGTACGGCACGTGGCCCAGAGCCGATCAGGAACCCCACTTCACAGGAGGCTACGGCGACTACCTTTACATTCATGATCCCAACTCCGTGTTCCTTAAGACAAACACCTCCGCCGAGCGGACGGCGTTCCTGGAGCCGATGGCCGTCGTTGTGCACTCGCTTTTGCACGCAAATATTAAGCCGGGCGACACGGTGGTCGTCCAGGGCTCGGGGCCGATCGGGCTGCTCACTATCGCCTGCTGCAAGACCGCAGGGGCAGCCCGCCTGATTGCCACGGGAAGGAGAAATAGGAAACGACTCAAGTTGGCGCGGAAAATAGGAGCCGACCTGACTATGTGTCATGCCGATATGCCCGACCCGAAAGACCGTAAGGAGTTCGTGTTTGACAACTCATTGAATCTGGTCGGAGCAGACATCGTGATTAACACTGTCGGCACATGTGACGGCTTCGCCGAGTGCCTTGATTTCGTTAGAAACAGCGGAACGATAGTCGAGGTGGGAAACTTCGTGGATTCCGGAACATTTGCCTTCGATCCTTGCAGGGACCTTTTGGAGAAGGGTATAAGAATAGTAGGCAGCTTTGACAACGAGGCGGAACATTTCGTCCGTTCCCTGCCGCTGGTCGCCGATGCACGAATACCCTTGGAAGAGCTAATCACGCACAGAGTGCCGCTGGGAGATGTACAAAGGTCACTGGACGCTGTTAGCCAGGGGCGAAAACTGGATGGCAAGGAGGTGGTCAAAGTAATGATGGATCCTGGATTGCCGGAGAGAGGTTGATATGCTGAGAAACGTTCCACGTTGTATCTCACCCGATCTGATTCACGCCCTGATGAGCATGGGGCACGGCGATGAAATCGTCCTGGCGGACGCGGACTTTCCCGCCGTGACTAATTCAGGCAGAGTTATCCGCGCCGACGGCGTCGATATCGCCAGACTGCTTGAGGCAATCCTGCCGTTCTTTCCCCTCGATGCTTTTGTGGAAAAACCTGCCGTCACCATGGATTGCTCTGAATGGGGGGATGAACCGGAATCCTACGAGAGGTTTAGAAGGACTATCAGAAAGCATAATAGAAAGTTCAAGGATTTCGACTTTCTGGGGCGTTTCGAATTCTACGAACGAGCGAGAGGCGCCTTCGCCGTAGTGGTTACAAGCGAAGCGGATGGTAACGTTATTCTCAAAAAAGGCCCGGTAATGATGGACCCCGGCGATGCGGACAAAAATGTCGGTTCGCAGAAGGCCGAAGGCGACGCGAACACCCCCGATAGTCTGCCCGTGGGACAGTCGTCCGCAAATGCCGGCGGGACCCGGTATATTGACAAATACAAGGTGCTTCTATTGGACATGGGTCGCACCTTCATGTTCAACGTGGATCGTTTCTATGATGCTGATGCAGTTTGGGCCATGTACTGCAATCTTGGTGGAGACCGTCTAAACAGCCAAGATCTATACCAGATACTCTCGCAAGTGTTCCATCAGATAATTGCTGACAGTAAAAAGCCGGAAAAACAGGAGAGTTTCCCCCCTGTTCTGGCCTACCTGAGCATACATCCGAAGTCAGCACAACTGCCCCTGCATGAAATCGGCATCTTGGAGAGAGTGTTTTGCGAGCAGGAGATAGGTTCTGTCCCCCAACGGTATGTAAACGTCTTGCGAGAGCTTCACACAACACACCGTTTGGGAGTCGTATCCGATATCTGGTCCCGCAGTGACAGATTCTATCGGGAACTCGAACATGTCGGCATCCGAGGCCTGTTCGAAACCATAGTGTTTTCTTCCGACATTCGCGTAATAAAACCCTCCCGAAAGATCTTTCAGAAGGCTCTGGATGCTTTCGGCTCGGATCCGTCGGATGTGGTCTGTATCGGCGACAGCCTGCAAAGGGACATCGCCGGAGCGAAGAAGGCTGGAATGGCGACCGTGTGGATTCAAAACGGAGAGGTCTCCGAGACGAATCCTTCGGTTCAGCCGGATATTGTCATCAATGATTTGCAGGATATTCTAACTGCGCGAGCGCCGCGACCTTGACTATTGACAACGATTGGCGCAGAACCTGGTATAAAAGGCGAGAGTATAGCGATGGTAGCCAGGCGCCTTGATACCATTACCCCGAAACCTCCCTTCTATAAGAGGTGTTGCATGGAGGATGTCTTCTACCCCGGCAGACTGACTAATTTGGGAGAGGCCGTACTCTCTACGGGCGGGGCTGCCTCCAACACGGGCCCTGCCGTGGCCAAGCTCGGCGTCGACGCAGTTCTCAGCGGGCAGGTGGACAATTGGCAGTTTACAGCCGACTTCCTTGAGGATAGAATGGAAGTTCGCAATCCAGTGGGGTAGGACGACAACAATTGGTTCTATTCACTAAGTCAACAGGTGTATTACGGCCTGCATGACAGGTTGATTCTTGAGAGAAGGCTAAATGGACTTTAGGCTGAACATCGGCTTGTATGACCTGCTAATCGTAGTAGCGTACCTGGCCGCAATGGTTTTCTTGGGCTGTTGGGTGGGTTTGAGGCAGCGGAAGAAAGCCGTTGGCAGCGGCTATTTTCTGGCGAGCAAGTCGCTTCTCTGGCCTTGGATCGGTTTGTCCCTTTTCTCAACAAACATATCCACGATCGAACTGGTTAGCATGGCTGAAGAAGGCTATAAGCGAGGGCTGGTTTACGGGAACTTGGAGTGGATGGCGGCATTGACACTAATCGTGCTCGCTCTGTTTTTTGCGCCCTTCTACATACGCAGCAATGTCTCGACCCTTCCGGGTTTTCTGTTGAAGCGATACGATAACCGCTGCCGCGTTTTCGAGGTTGTCATCGCAATCTTCTCCGCCATTTTCATTCACACCGGCTTCGCTTTGTTTGCAGGCGCGAAGGTAATGGAAGGCCTGTTCAACATGCCCATTATGACAAGCATGACTATCATATTGCTGCTTACGGGTCTGTATACAATTGTAGGGGGCCTCAAGGCGGTAGTCCTGACCGATTCTCTCGCGACAGTCGTGCTGATAAGCGGCAGTATCATCATGACGGCGATCGGCTTCCACCGGGTAGGGGGCTGGGAAGGACTAACTGCGAGTGTGGAGCCGGCCAGGTTGCACATGCTGCGGTCGGCCAAGGACGTGCCGGATATGTCGTGGTATTCGGTCTTTTTGGGCTATCCAATTATCGGGATTTGGTATTTTTGCACCGACCAGACTATCGTTCAACGCGTGCTTGGCGCCAAAGATGTGAAGCACGCCCAGTTAGGCCCGATCTTCGCCGGCTTCATCAAAATTCTCCCCGTTTTCATTTTTGTGATGCCGGGATTAATCTGCTACGCGCTCATCCGCAACGGCGCTCTGCCAGACAAGCTCGAGGACTCCGCCACGACGTACGCCTACTTGATAGCACACATTCTTCCGGCAGGCCTTCAAGGCGTCGTCGCGGCGGCGATGCTGGCCGCATTAATGAGCACTCTGTCAAGCGCGCTCAACTCGATTGCCACTGTTTTCTGCTACGATATATATAAGCCCTTGCGGCCCGAAACCTCTGATCGCACTTTGGTCAGGGTGGGCCGAATCACGACTCTGGTCGCTATGCTTTTGGCGATCCTGTGGGCGCCCAGAATTGCCAGATTTGAGAGCATTCTCGAAGGCAACACGATGATGATATGTTACGTTGCGCCGAGTATCACGGCGGTGTTCCTGGCGGGCGTTTTATGGAAACGGGCTTCAGCAAAGGGTGCTTTTCTAACACTCTGCGCGGGAACCGCCATGGGAGCGGTGGTTTTCATACTGGATTTTGTGTTGGGAAAATGGAATTATTCATTTATGATGACCGGCTTCTGGCTGTTCGTTCTTTGCTCGGTGATTTTGGTTGTGACATCACTTGTATATCCCCATAAGCATACTCGTGAAAGCGAAAGACTAACCTGGGCCAATCCGCTTGAGGCGATCCGCACGCCGGGCTGGCGGGGCCTTGCCAACTATAAATTTCTGTCTCTCTTGCTGCTTGCGGTCATGGCGCTGCTGTACATAATCTTCGACTAAACTTTCTGAGCGATTTTCGGCGTCTCGATACGCCCATGGGTGTATCAATGTTTGAAAGGATAATATTTTTATGAAACTCCCGCTCAAGTCAAACACTCTCATGGCCGTTCTTTTCGCGTTTGCTCTTCTGCTTTCGGGATGTGCCGGACAGGAAAAAACTATAAGGCGCTTCGGCCGGATCGCGATATTGGGACCGGATGAAGCAGAGGAGTATAGAAGAAAACTCTACGTGGCGCTTCCACCCCACGTGCTCCAAGAGCTGAGCAGCCACAATATAGGCAGCTACTCGATTTACGTCAAGGATTTGAAGGAAGCGCAGCCGTGCCTGTTTGCCTACTTCGAGTACACGGGCGACAATTTCGATGTTGATATGGCCGAAATGATGAGAGACGAAGCCGTGGAAAGATGGAACCCTGTCGCGGCAGGTGTGTTGGCAACTGGTGAGTCATCTGGGACAAACGAGCCATTGTGGATCGATATGGAGCAAGTGTTCTATTTTGCCGGCAAAACCCACGCCCAGCCCGATGAGTCAAAGGTCCGGCGATACGGCACTGTGATAGGCTTAAGAGCTGAAATGGTTGAGTCATACAAGCTGCTGCATAAGTATGCCTGGCCGGAGGTGCTTGCGGCCATTGAACGGGGCAACATACGAAGCTATTCTATTTACCTTCATCGCATCGAGGATGAGTTCTACCTATTTAGCTACTTCGAGTATACGGGCGACGATTTTGACATGGATATGGCTCTAATAGACAACGATCCAGCGACAAAGGCTTGGATAAAGTTTACCGACAAGGGCTGTCAACTGCCCATACCCACCCGCGCCGAGGGTGAGTGGTGGGCCGAGATGGAGGAGGTGTTCCACTTAGATTGAGCCGGCACGTCAACCCGCTTTGGCCGGCGCAACGTCAAGTGGCCCAAACTGAATCGACGGTTGATGACTCATTTGAACAGGCAAGGACAAGAGCTCTGGTAAAGGCCCGCCGATGCGATCGGCAAAGGCAAATCGAATAATATGAACGCGAGGCCAACTCGCAACGAATACTGGTACAGCTGAATCCGCAAGAGGAGCTGACACGCATGGCTGCAATACAAACGGGACTTCGCCTGAGATTATTGGGTATTTTTGGCGCCTTGGCCTCCTATTTCATGTTTGCGGCTGGTGCGCACGCGAAAGACACGTCGCGTGTCAGTTGGCCCCAGGCGACGAAAGAGTGCCGGCCTTGGGCATACTGGTGCTGGATGGGCAGCGCCGTGGACAGAGATAATCTAACCGAGCTTCTGGCAGAATACCGCAGGGTCGGCATCGGTGGGGTGACAGTCATTCCCATGTACGGCGTAAAAGGCTGTGAGGGCCGCTTTATCGATTATCTATCAGCAGAGTGGCTTGAGATATTTGAGTATGCCGCGAGTGAGGCTGAGCGATTGGACATGGGCATTGATACGACCTTGTGCACGGGCTGGCCATATGGCGGTCCATGGGTGTCCGTCGAAGACGCCGACTCCGTGATCATACTAAAGAGCTACAACCTTGACGCTGACACACAAGTTGACAAAAAACTCCAATTCAAGCAAGGCAAGCTTCAAGCTGTAATGGGATACTCACCGGACGGCAACGTGCTTGACCTCACAGACAAAGTGGACAGTAATGGTGTTCTGGACTGGGTCCCCTCAGAGGGCAACTGGGATGTGTATGCTGTTTCGCAACGCCCCTCACCCCAGAGGGTAAAACGTGCCGGACCCGGCGGCGCAGGGTATCCTGTGAACCCCTTTTCTTACGAATCATTAAGAAACCACCTCTCACAGTTTGACAAGGCGTTGGCCGGACGCGGACAGCCTCTTGCGCGCGCCTATTTTCACGACTCCTTTGAGTATGCCGGAAATTGGACCCCGGATTTCTTTGAGCAGTTCAAGTCTCGCAGAGGTTATGATCTCAGAAGACATTTACCTGCTTTGCTGGAAAAGGGTACAGAAGAAGTGGTCGCAAGGGTAAAATCCGACTATAGGGAGACCCTGTCGGACATGCTGCTCGAACGCTTCACCGTGCCGTGGGTCGAGTGGTGCCATAAGAAGGGAAGCATTGCGCGTAATCAGGCTCATGGTTCTCCCGGCAACGTCCTTGATTTGTACGCCGCTGCGGATATACCCGAGACAGAAGTTTTCGGACCGGTCAGGCTTAACATCCCCGGGTTGCGGACCGACCCTGATTCCCTCAAAAAGCATTATCTCAAACCGGATCCGTTAGTCTTGAAATTTGCATCCTCAGCCGCTCACTTGACAGGCAAGAGATTAACCTCTTCCGAGACCTGTACATGGCTTGGGGAACATTTTAAGATCGCTCTATCCCAGGTCAAAGCTGAAGCGGACCTGCTGTTCGTCTCGGGCGTTAACCATATATCCCTTCATAATATCGCCTATTCACCCGCCGATGCGCCGTGGCCGGGCTGGCTCTTCTATGCTTCCGCCAATTTCGGACCCTCTAATACCATCTGGCGGGATTTTCCCGAGTTCAATGCCTACGTCGCCAGATGCTGTTCGATCCTGCAAAGTAGCAGGCCCGCCAACGATATTCTGGTCTATTTCCCCATATATGATTGGTGGCACGGCCGAGGCGGGATGTTGAGACGCTGGGAAGTTTGGAACCAGAACAGCTGGTTCAACGGCAGCACATTTCAAAGAGTTGTAAAGAGACTGTGGAATCGAGGATACACGTTCGATTACGTCTCAGACAGACTGCTGGCCAGGGTCCGAAGCTCCCCGGCGCACCTGGAGTCGTGCGGCGCAAAATACCAAGCGGTGATAGTCCCCGAATGCCGCTTTATGCCCATAGGGACCATGGAGAAACTGATCGACCTTGCCAAGGCCGGGGCAACCATCATCTTTCAAGAAAACATGCCGCGAGATGTTCCGGGGCTTGGCGCCTTGGCAATACGACAAGAGCGTCTCAGGGAGATTCTGGCCGCTGTCGCCGTCTCCAACTCACGCCATCCTGGGATAAGAAAGGCAACGATAGGCAGCGGACAGTTTCTCATTGGCCGGGATATTGAACAGATGCTGGGTCTGACTGGTGTCCGTCGCGAATCCATTGTTGATACAAACGGGATCAACTTTGTTCGACGCGCCTATCAAGAAGGATACTACTATTTCATTGCCAATATGGGCGAGTTGAATTTCGACGGCTGGATTACCCTCGGCACAAAGGCAATATCGGCCGCAATATTGGATCCGCTGTCTTCAACGCAAGGCCTGGCGGCTATAGATAAGCAACAAAACGGTCTGACACGAGTTTATCTCCAGTTGCAGGCCGGGGAGTCTCGTATTCTGCAGACCTTCTCGTCATCAGTTTCTCAGGAACCCGGCTGGAAGTATTGGCGGCGCGGCGATCGGTCCTACGAACTCAAGGGAACCTGGGAGATAACGTTCGTTGAAGGTGGCCCGAGTCTGCCGGCGAGCCTGCGAACGAAGAAGCTGGCGTCGTGGACCAAACTTGGTGGAACTGAAGCCGAAGCATTTTCTGGAACAGCACTCTATACTATCAAGTTTGACAAACCTGCCGTGAACGCGGACGATTGGGTACTTGATCTTGGAAGAGTGTGTGAGAGTGTCCGCGTGCGAATAAACGGCCGCAGTGCAGGGACGCTCTTCAGCGTTCCCTTTCAGATTCGCCTCGGCCAATTCCTGCGCGAAGGAGTGAACCTGCTTGAGTTGGAGGTAACAAATCTCACTGCCAACAGGATTGCCGACATGGACCGTCGCAAAATACCCTGGAAGAGATACCACGATATCAATTTCGTCAACATGCAGTACAACGAGTTTGATGCTTCTGACTGGGCTCCGATGGATTCAGGGCTGATAGGTCCGGTTCACCTTATTCCGTGTGTGGCGTTCAGGCCTGGCGAGCAGTAGTACTATCGAAATGAATTCCGCAGGGCCTTTTGGGGTGTAGAAATGGAATGTCTCTCCTTTGAGCCGCATTCGTCGTCAAACGAGGGTCAATTCCGGAAGAACATCCACCGAGACGCCCGCGATCCTGTATACCGGTCAATGCCGCGGAAGTCGAACGCCGTAGGAATCTGGCGTGTCGCGCTGCAATATCGGGCTCGCGTTCACCCGGCTCTATTGTTATGGGAGCTTGCGTGTGCAGACTTGATTTCCCCAGCCATGCCAAGTCTAAATGTGCACCCAACAGCCGGTCTATGCCGGGAGACAGGGACGTCATCGAACAACCGAAAAACAGTTTTTCGGCAGAATCGCAACGGTCGATTATTACCTCCAAGGGCAGATGGCTACACGGCGCAACCCCATTTTTTGGCCGAAAAAGCTGGTGTTAAGAGCTCTCCACGGCCCTGCGCAACCGGCAGATGCGCCCACCCGCACCGGCCGGCCGCCAAAAGCAAAATATTTCACTTGACTTCGCTGACGTGCCGATATATATTGATCGTGGTTGGGTTACGAGTGTGGCTTGCTCGATGAGGTTCGCGTAGGAGCCTTTTTTTGATGACAGTTGATGTTTACGTAAACCTAATTGAATCCCAACGGCGTACCCCTGTGTCGTCGGTTTCTCGCTGCCGGCGCGTGCAACAGAACGTTGGCGCAGCCGCTGCCAACAACGGTTACGTACAGGGGCAATTGCTTCTCTTTCACACAGAAGCATTGCCCAGGCGTCGGATGATGAGGCAATGATGCCACAGGCCGAGTTCATTTAAATGAAAGGAGGATGTTATGTGTGGTAGGTTCTTCTTGTCAATTGCCCTTTTCGTCGCATTGGCGGCGGCAGGTGGCGCTCGTGCTGACTTGGTGTCGCACCACAAATTAGACGAGGGCGGCGGCACGAGCGCGTACGAGGAGATAGCCGGTGTGTCCGATGAGATCACACATGAATCGGGGCCGGTCACCTGGGCTACGCCGGGAGGAATTCCGGCCCGGCCGCTCCTGGGCAATGCCCTGAATTTTGATGTCACTGACAAACAGTTTATTCAGAGCACGGTTCCCGCCGGCTTGGAAGACGGACTCTCCTTCGCGTTTTGGGTCAGACCCACCGGCGCGGCGATAGATCCAACACCCGGAGGAATCAACGGCTGCACTTTCTATCTACGAAATAACAAGCCGAGATGGTACGTTAGAATGTCTAACGGCCTGGTGTTGAACCAGGAGCTCTCAACCCCGCTCGCCAGTGATACGTGGAGCCACATAGTGTTCACATTCGAACCAACCTCTGGTGAGTACGAGGCAATGGCCGCCGTAAAGATATACATCAACGGCGAGCTTGCGGGTTGGCAAGGCACCAACTTTGCCGCGAACCTGAATACCCCAACGAAATACGCCATAGGCAAACACCCCGCCGCCAGCGCTGACTATTTCAACGGCGCCTTGGACGACGTCAGGCTCTACGATACAGCACTTACCGCCGCCGACGTCGGGGACCTCTACAATGTCGGCTTCTACGTAGATCCTCTCGAAGCGAGTAACCCACACCCGTACTACGACGCTACGGGTGTAAACATAAGGACGGTCCTGAGCTGGACCGCCGGAAGCGCTGCCACCCACAGCGACGTGTATTTCGGCACGGACTTTGACGATGTGAATGAGGCGGCTGACCCAAATACTCTGCCCGGCAGGGGTCGACAGGATACAAACACGTATGACCCCGGAATTCTCGAATTCGGCCGGACTTACTACTGGCGAGTAGATGGTGTAAACGCGACCGAAGTGCGCAAGGGCAATGTCTGGAGCTTTACTGCAGGCGACAGCCTGATAGTGGATGATTTTGAGGGCTACGGCGACGGCAATGTGCCCGGTGAACCTGGTGGAAGGGTGTGGTACACGTGGAATGACGGTGAAGGCTGGACCGATGCTTCGCCCAGCTACGAGGGTAACGGCACAGGATCGCTTGTAGACCTGAGCACTGATCCTGCTCTCGGCAAACAGGCCCTGGCGTATTACTACGACAACGACGGTACTAATTACCTCGGCACCTCCGGCAAGCAATACTACTCGGAGGCTGCGGCTTCAACCGCCGATTTGGCAAGCGGCTCCGACTGGACCTTGGCGGATGTCAAGCTGCTGTCGCTGCAATTCCACGGCCACCCGGACAACGACGCTAACGCCACCGAGCAAATGTACGTGAGACTGAAAGACGATCAGGGTCAGGTTGCCGAGATACCACACCCGAATCCGGGTGCAATCCAGACCGGCGCCTGGCGGGTCTGGGAAATCCAGTTGCAGGACTTCGTCCAGATTAACAACGCACTGAGCCTCGCTAAGATCAGCGAGATAACCATTGGCTTCGGGGACAAGAACAGTGCCATTCCCGGCGGCTCGGGAGTCGTTTACTTCGATAATATAGGACTGTTTCCGGCGAGATGTGAAAGTCCGCCCGCCCAGGGGGACGTCAACGGCGACTGCGTGGTTGACTTCCGTGACTGTGCTCTCCTCTTCAATAGCTGGCTTGAGAGCGGGTTGTGGCCGTGATAGGTCTTTATCTTTATTCGGAAGGAGAAGTATTATGTGTGGTAGAAGATTATTCTCGCTAACGGCTTATGTTTTCGTGTTGCTTGCGGCCGGCAGCGCCTCAGCGGACTTAGTGGCCCACTATGAGTTTTCCGAGGGCAGCGGCACCACCGTCTATGACCCCGTACGCGACACTACCGTCAACATTACGTATGATATCGGCCCTGTCACTTGGCTGGTGCCCGGGGGCATCGCGGAGCGCGATTTAGGTAATGCGTTGAGTTTTGACAAAGAAGACCATCAATTCATCAAGAGCGACGCTCCCTCTGGGTTGGCGGACAGCTTCACCTGGACGGGCTGGGTCAGGCCGGTAGAGCCGTACTCCGATAGCACGATCGGGATAGTCCAGAACGGGTCCTTCTATCTGAGAGACAACAAGCCGAGGTGGTATTTCAAGATGGACAATGGCGTAGTAGTGGCGGACGAACTCACTTCTGCGTTGCCCGCAAACACTTGGAGTCACTTGGCTCTGGTCTTCCAGAATGTCGCCGGAGATGGTTCAACGTGGGAGAACGCTGTCATTAACATCTATGTTGACGGTGTGAGCGTAAGAACGATGGGAACAATGACCCCGTCTAACCTTGCTGTTCCAGCCAATTACACTCTTGGAAAACACCCCAAGGCTAGCGCGGACTGGTTTACAGGGTCGATGGATGATGCCCGCCTCTACGACAAGGCGCTCAAACCATCAGAGATAGCTGAAGTCTATAATATTGGCGCTCTGATAGACCCTCTTGAGTCCGTCAACCCCGATCCGCCGCACAACGCAAGCGGCGTAAGCATCGCTGCTGACTTGAGCTGGACCCCCGGAGACGCTGCCACCCATAGCGATGTGTACTTCGGCACGGATTTTGACGACGTAAACGAAGCTGCCGATCCGTACACGGCCCCTGGCAGAGGCCGCCAGGATACGAGCAGCTATGAACCCGGAATTCTTGAATACGGCAAGACTTACTATTGGCGAGTTGACGGGGTGGGCCTGTCTGACGTGCGCAAGGGCGAAGTCTGGAAGTTTACGGCGGGAGACTCGCTCATTGTGGACGACTTCGAAGGATATGCCGACGATGCGAATTTGGCGGCGGCCTGGCCCCACAATATCGCCGGCTACGATTACATCTATCTCGAGACCGAAGAAACACATCGGGGGGCCAAGGCGATGCGCTTTGAGTACCAGAACCAGTACGAGCCTTTTTACACCGTGGCCACACACACGTTTGACGACGTCCAGGATTGGACTGTAGCCGGCCTGAAGGTGATGGATTTGTGGCTTCATGGCGACCCATGTAACGTCAGTGAGCAGTTGCACGTTACCATAAAAGACAGTGACGGCCGGGCCGCCCGGATAACACATGATGACCCCAATGCAGTTCAGAACAACAAATGGCAGGTCTGGCAGATTGAGCTGCGAGATTTCGTTGACGCGAACGGTGTGAACCTGGCCATGGTCAGCGGGATATCAGTAGGCTTGGGTGACGGGCTCGATTCAGGTCAAATGCTTGAAGACAACGATGTCGTATATATCGATGATATCAGATTGTACCCGTCCAGATGCACCAGTCCACCTGCCCTGGATCTAAACGGCGATTGCATTGTCGATTTCAAGGACTTCGCCACGATAGCGGCCGGCTGGCTCGAAAACGGATTGTGGCCTTAATTGGCGGCCATGACGGATGGCACAATGAAGCAGGATATCGTATGGCGAGGGGCCGCTTGATGAGTAGTCTTCCCTTCGCAGACTGAAGCCCTCCGACCCTTCCTGGGTCGGAGGGGCTTCCAAAACAAGTTGGTTTTGCGGCAGGAACTTGATTGGCTCTATGTGTAGTGACAAGCAACATGCTGGAGTGCCGGGCGTGAGGTATTCCGCAAATCATCCGAAGGTGTCGGGAGTGGCAGTAGTCGTGCGGTTGCCGGAGGCTCCGGGAGAGTCCTCTCAAGCGCGGGCTAATGAAGCTTTGGGCAGGTTTTCATGATTGGAGTCCTGACTATGAAACGGAAAGGATTTACGTTAATAGAGCTTCTCGTGGTCATCGCGATCATAGCCCTGTTGATGGCAATACTTATGCCGACGCTCGCCCGGGCGAAAAAGCAAGCAAAGGACGTCATATGTCGGGCCAATCTCAAGCACTGGGGTCTGGTTTGGTCCATGTATACGGGCGACCATGACGGCTACTTTCATCGCGGCTGGATCGGTGGCGCTACCGGCCCGGCCGATACATGGCCGAATGCGGTTCGTTCCTACGTCGGCATCGGAACAGACAGTAATGATGTCGACTTCTACTGCTGTCCGGAGGCAACCAAACCGATTGATCAGGGCAAGAGATTGGACGGTGGAGTACACCTTGCATGGTCGTTTGGCGGCGTGTTTAACCATAGGATAGGTGATTATGGCAGCTACGGGATAAATTCCTGGGTATGTAACCCGCCTCGGGGTTATGGATCAGGAGAGAACTGGAGGACTCCGAGTGTGAAAGGCGCCGGCTACGTGCCGCTTTTCCTGGACAGCGCCTGGTATAATGCCAAGCCACATCATACCGATAACCCACCGTTTGCCGAGGATGGTTTCTTTCACGTGGTCGGCTCCACAGTGGGCATGTTCTGCTTGAACCGACACAGCGGAGCGGTGAACGGCTTGTTTTTGGATTGGTCCGTTAGAAAGATCGGACTCAAGGAACTCTGGAAGCTCACTTGGCATAAAGGGTATCCTACGGACGCCGATCCTCCTGTATGGCCCGATTGGATGAAAGGCTTCAAAGACTATTAGCAGACACTTTCGGGCATAATACAAGTGCAATGTTCAAGAGCGCTGATGCTGTGTACGTCGGACCAACAATCCCGTGTGGGTATCAACTGTTTGTCGAATGTGACGCAACTCTGAACGCAGTACATTGTGAGTGGAAAAGCGAGCGGCGCAGTGGCTTGAATCCTCGCCAGTTGCGCCGCAAAAGTCACCTTTGCGGCACAGTTAGCTCGCCGGAGGGTCAACAAAGCCACATACAGTATCGCGTGCCACTCAGCTGAAAGACATTTTTGTAGCGCAACCGTTCGTGATGCCCGACGGGCAGTAGGTAGAATGAACATGATGGGACCAAAAATAGCTTCTCTAACAATCGTAGGAGTGATGCTTTGTCTCTACCCTCAGGCGGGACAAGCAGAATCAATAAAACCTGTGGCCGTATTCTCTGTGAACAAATCCAACGTTCTCCAGCCTTGGCCATGCCACATAATCGATGACTTATCGCCGGGCGGCGCTGACGGAGTCAGGCTGGCCGACGTCAATCGTGACGGCCTTTTGGATATAGCTGTAGGGTGGGAAGAAAGGGCAATTACAAGAGTGTATCTCAATCCTGGATACGCTGCGGCTTGTGTGCGTTGGCCGGCAGTCACGGTTGGTAAAACAAAGCGCGTCGAAGATGCTGTACTTGTGGACCTTGATGGCGATGACGCTTCTGATGTCGTCAGTTGCTGCGAGATTACCGTGAAAACGATATTTGTAAGTTGGGCGCCAAAAGACGCCGGAGAATACCTGGATGCCGCCAAGTGGCAAACAGAGCCGATTCCGGCATCCGCGGGGCTTATGCAGTGGATGTTCTGTATTCCCATGCAGGTGGACGGGAAGAATGGTGTTGACCTGGTCGCCGGTGGGGCGGCGGATATGATAGCTGGCGTCGTCGGGACAACCGCACAAATTGGGTGGTTCGAATCTCCGGCAAATCCGCGTGCGCTTGCTGACTTCAAGTGGCATTCTCTCTCGCCGGCCGCCTGGGTGATGTCGCTTATTTTGTCTGACATGGATGGCGACGACGACCTGGATGTTGTGACTTCAGACAGAACCGGCGCCGTGCGAGGATGTCGCTGGCTTGAAAATCCCGGACCGGGGCGAGCCCAGTATCAGCAGTGGATAAGTCATTTCATTGGTGCCGTAAATGTCACAGTAGGGTTCATGAAGATAGGCGACTTGGACAAAGACGGGTTGGAGGATGTGGTGGTCGCCGCTAAGCCGCGGAGCATCTTGTATCTTAAGCGGCTGGATACTACGGGCCTGTCATGGCAAGAGTATGAAATTCTCCTACCCGAGGGGGCGGGCGCCGCAAAGGCAGTCGCCGTCGGCGATATAGACAATGACGGCAAGCAAGATATTGTGTTTAGCTGCGAGGGTGCAAACGAGGGGAAATCTGGTGTGATGTGGATATCATACAAGGACAATGTCTTGGATGGAGAATGGATATGTCACGATATTAGCGGCCCGTTGGGAAGTAAATTTGACCGTCTTGAACTGTTGGACCTTGACGGAGATAGTGATCTTGACGTATTGACCACAGAAGAAAGGGAGCATCGTAGCGGACTGGGTGTAATCTGGTATGAGAACCCGCACGAAGAGCCAGCCCTTACATCACGCGAAATTGGCAGTGAAGATCGGGCCCAAAATGCCGGCAGGCATTGATCTTGCATCTGGGTCGCACCGCTGGGAGCTTCACAAGGTATTCGTCAATAACCTTCCATATAGTTTAGAGTAGATCTGTTTATAGGCATGAACAGCGGTCGGCTTGTTTTGTCACACTGCCCAACTGGAAGATGTTTACTCGGTTTTGTGTTACGTTCTTGACTGCAAAAGGTTTTGTGCTGCTTTGCCCCGATAGTCCCGGCTTGGATGCCGGATAGCCCAGGGCCGGGTTGCCCGAGCAGGGGCCAGGTGAGAATGGGTCAGTCAAGAGCTGGTCGGATAGTCACCGCAGCGGGTTGAGTGGTACAGCCCGGTCGAATTCTGAACACGCCTTCCAAACTCATGCCGACAATGCACCTCCTCGATCGTCACTTTCTCCAGCTTCTCTCACGCTGCTTTTGGCGACATAGAAAAATGGCCCCCGGCATTTTGCCGGGGGCCGTCCGAATATTTTTATCCAGTCCCGACTGGGTCCGGCTCTACGCATGTGCCGGCTCGTGGAAGTGAACGTTCCACCGTCTCCATATTGACTTGAAGGTGAGAATGTCATACACGGCCGCAAGACCAACAAGCGCGTAGACGATTCTGCTCAGAAAGCTCATCTCTCCGAACAGCCCCGCCACAAGGTCGAACCCGAACAGGCCGACCAGCCCCCAGTTCAATGCCCCGACGAGTAAGAGTGAGTACGCTAATATGTCCACCATTTTCATTCTTGAAGAGTTCACGATCAATCTCCTTTAAGACGGTTTCATGCCACTATTAACTTTTTCTTCTACAGTCTACTACGCTGCTCCTCTGGAACGGTTCGCACTCTTGCCGATTTTCCAGGACAAAATTAGTCCTACTAAGGTTTCAGGAATCTCAGGGCCTGAACCAACTGCGGGCCATGCTCCAGAATCGCCTGCCAAATGTTGCCGCAAGGATTCCGAACACTCCAGCCGAAACGAGCAAATCTGACAGTCGAACGGCCTTTGAAACGCCTATAGTTCCCATGAGTGCAACGAAGACGCCCAAGACAGACCCCCACGCGAAGTGCAGCAGGGCCCGCCGCAGCCCCGCTCGGTTGTTCTCTTGCGAACGCATGAAGTTATTATACGGGCACCCCTTTAGCGCTTCAATCGATAGATCCCCGCCTGCCGCCTTTCGACGCGAGGCGTGCCAGTGCCGCTTGCCTGCTGTGAGGGCTTGAAAAAAGAAATGCTTCGTCGAACACCCGGCGCTCACAGCCGCTCGTTGGGGGCAGCAACCTCTTGGCAGGCGCCCCTCATCACTTAACCGTACCGGTCTCTACGGTGAAATTGTCGAGGTAGGCATCTCCCGAATCGAGAACCTGGCCGATAGAGCCGCCGCCCAGCTTAATGCGTACCGGCGAGGCCGCCCAGACGCCCTTGAGCAGTCCCGAGGCCGTCCTGAACGCGTTCTCGCTACCGTAGCCGGTGTAGCTGACGTACAACTCGTCGGCGGTCGAATTGTAGGATATGTAGAACGTGCCGTCATCGGCCGATCTGGGCGTCCAGTGTTCGTCACCGCCGGATTTTGCGGCAACCTCGTACCAGAAATAAGGCCCGGGTGCCGAATGGCCGGCGCTGATCTCGACGTGGGGGTCGTTGGCGTCGTCGGTCTCGCTCGGAACCACGTGAACAAGGATCCAGGCGTCCTGCTCGCTGGCACGGCTGTAGTGGAAATCAACCTTGAAAGAAAAGTCGGTATCCACATCCAATACCCAGCCATCCGACACATAAGCCGCCCTTGCGTAGGCGGCATTTGCCGTGGCCCTGGCCTCAAGCCGCCCGTTGATCTCCTCCAGCCAGCAGTTTGCCGGGTCATCGGCCTGCACCGCCCAGAGCGAGCTTTGGATGTTGTCGTTGAAATCGTCAAACGGAAGGCCCACCCTATTGTCCACGAGCCAGTTGTCGGCGAAGAGCATAATATCCTCGAAACCGACCTTGATGTTCCTGTCCAGGTCCGCTACAGACGGAGGTCCTTTCTCTTCGTATCCCTGTGCCAGACGAGAGAAATCCGGGAAGTTTATTATATCGTCGTTGGTGAGATCGGCGATATGGCCGGCATCAGACAGGGACATGCTCGCCTCGGTCGTGGCGCCGTAGGCGCCCATGTTTACGCTTCCGCCGTGCGGCCAGGGCTCGTTGCCCAAATCAGACATCGGACTGCCGCTGTCGATACACACGCTGTTGACCGCATCCTGTACCCAGGCCTTGCTGTTCGGGTCCCAGCGGCCGGCCTGCGATTTCAAATGATAATCGCCGCCGGCAGGGTCAGCAAAGCATGGATCGACATCGATATTGTTGTAGCCCGGCCAGCCGCCCTCAATGTCGCTGTAAGTCACCTCGACAACGGGCTCTTGCTCATTCCACAACTCGTCTGGCGTGTCACCTCGCAGAATACAATTAGTGACGCTGACAACGAGGTAATTTGAAGGCTGACTCTTCTGACTGTATATCCCACCGCCGCCAGCCGCCAAATTGCCCTGGAAAGTGCTGTTGGTGATGGTTACAGTGAGGCTTTTGTTGCTCGCGAGGTTACATACAGCGCCGCCGCCGCTGCCTGCCGAATTGTCAACCAACAGACATTTCAGAAGCGTCGGACTCATCGGATCACTGAAGGTCTGGTTACACACCGCCCCACCATACATCGCCGCTGAATTTTCCTCAAACACACAACCCGTGATGGTTGCGCTGGAACTACAGTTGTGGACGCCGCCGCCCCTTTCCGCCGAATTCTCGTAGAACTTGCAGGCGGCTATGACAGGTTCGGTTTTCGAATCATTACAGATGGCTCCACCTATAGAGTTCGCTGAATTGCCGGAGAAAGTGCAGCCTGTAATCTTGGCGTTTGAGCCATAGTCGTTGTATATTGCACCAGCGCGATAAGTCGCGGAGTTTTCGGTAAAGGTGCAATCAGAAACAGTCGGGCTGCCCTCGAGGTTGGTGATGCCGGCACCGTTGCCAGCGGTATTGGCGTGGAATGTACACGCGGCCAGTGTCGCGTTGCTCCCAATGTTCTGCACTGCACCGCCGGAAAACGCCCCATTTCCGATGAACGCACATTTCTCGAAACTCGAGCAAGCCGAGGAATCATTGCATGCGCCGCCACCCATATACGACCAGTTGTCACGGAAAGCGCACCCAGTAATCTTCGGGCTGCTGTTGCCGGCATTGTACATTCCGCCGCCCCAGCCCATTGCTGGGTGGCCGTCACCCCAGCATGCACAGTTCCCCCTGAAGGTGCAGTTCTTAACCGTCGGGCTGCCGTCCCGGTTGTGCATCCCGGCACCACAAGCGCGGCTCTCACAGAACTCCGGCAGTTCCGGGATCGGACAGAATGACCTGTTATCCCATCCGGCCGCGACGGTAAAACCATTGATGATTGCCGTCGCGTCGGTGGCGCTTCCGGTCACAACATTGTAGCAGTTCTCGGCCCTGGTGGGCTCCGTCGGCAAGTCGCACGGATCAGATACTGCGGCGTCGTCCCCGTTCAAGTCACCGCTGAGGATCGTTTCATAAAGCCCGATATCGCGCGCATTCGGATCAGGCTCGCCGAACCCGGCGTAGCCACCCAGAACAGCGACACCGCTTATTAGCTGAAAAGTAGCTCCCCGGCCACCCGGGGCCTGTCCGCTTCCCTGGTCAGGCGTGTAAATGCCTTCGGCAACCCGAATCTCAATCGGCTTAGGGCTGGAATTGGCATCGGCCAGGGCATCCTGGAGGTACTTGTAGGCATTGATCCAACTGGAACCGTCGTTTGCACCGACTGCATCCACATCTACGTAGATTACGTGGCCCGCCACAGCCGTGCCCGTCAGTGTCAACAAAAAGACCCACACGAGCCTCGGAATACTTCGATCTATCGCACACATGCCTTTCCTCCTCGTAATTTGGCGTATTTGGGCCAACACAACTCTTCCACAACGCATCACGCAGTCACTGCCGGATACGGGCTCAGTTGAGACCCATGAAGCCCCCCCCGGACGCCAAATCATTCAAATCGCATCCACCCGCCTGTATTGCTCATCCGGACTCATAATCCCTTCTTGTGGGACGGCACAGGCCCGCCGGAGATTCCTTCATCACTTTGCGCCTGAACGCTGCCCGAGATAATATCGGTGACTATAATACCCGAACTCTCTATTTTACCTATTTTACAGTCTTGCCAATCCCTTTTCAAGCAAAAAAGCATGATTCAGATTTTCGTACTCTTCAGGTTCGACCGTTTGGTCCCATAATTTGAGGTGACGAGCGGTTTCGTCCGAACAGCACCCAGGGGCTCAACCGCCGGCGGTATTGCTTCGCGCCGGACCTCTGCGGAGGATAAAAAGGGGCGGCTGTGGCAAACACAGCCACCCCCTTCATTACTGAAACTGAACAGGCAACATTGTTGCCGAGCTACCTGCTAATCATCTCCTTTCTCAATCGCATTAAACCAACCCAGTAAAGCACATGCGTCAGCCGGAGTACCTTTTAGGGGTTGTACTTTAATCTCATGTTCTTGATGATGGCGCCAGGGCCAGTGGGGTCGCTGGTGCCAATAGCCTGGACTCCCAGGAAGTTCAGACACAGGTCAACACCGTCGGCATGGCGTATCGGCTGGCCGGACATATCGAACTGGCCGCCCACGCAATCCGGATATGCGGGATTGACCGACTGTCCCGGTTTTGCCCGGCTCTTGTCGCACCACTGGTACATGTCTCCGCCTTTCGGAATCAGATGACCCCAGACGCCAAACGGAATGGTGTAGTTGCAGGGGTCCGAGGATGTACCGTGCCCGCCGTTCACTCCACCATGGTCGGCCGACACAACAATCATAGTGTTGTAGTACCATTCATCCTGAGTGGAGTCTTTCGCCAGGTCCATCAGCGTATCGAGATGTCCATCCACGCTCTGGGCGATTTTTAACCAATTATCGGGAACACCGCTGGTCGGGTTCCCCCATCCACCTTGGTTGTGCCCCACTTTATCGGGGCCTTTGAGGTGGAGGAATGTAAAGCCGAAGTAGTACTCGGGGTTACCCGAGCCGTCAATGAATCTGGACATCAAGACATTCGAATTGTAATCACCGCCAGTGCCTGGGTAATTCCAATGGTCGCTCGTCCATTCGAAGGTGTCTATCTTGTCCTTTCCATCATTGGGAGAGTACGGGTCCGACCGGCCGCCTTCCTGATAGCCGGTGTCGGAGTCATAACTCCATTCGTAGATGATCAGCTTGTCCTTGCCAAAATACCCGGCGGTGGTCAAGCTCCTGTCATGAACCTCGCAGAAGCAACTCGAAATGTACGAGAGGTACGGATTGTACTTGTGCAGCGTGCGAGTGATCGGTGGCATGCCGTTGTCGGTATACCCATGGTGTACATAATTCGTCCAGTTGGCACCCGGCGTTGTCTTCTTTCTCACGGGGCGCCCGGTGACCATCGTAGTGTGGTTCGGACTGGTTTCCGTGGTGGTCGGGTCGGTCCTCGCCTGCCATGTCCAGAGACCGTTGTTCTTGAGGCTCTTAAAGGCGGGCAGCTCGTTGGCATTGATCAGCATCTCGACACTCCACCCCGGGAAGCCATCTACACTGATGAATATGGTGCGTTCCACTGCCGCCTCGAACGCGCCCATGTCATAGTACGTGGGAGTCCCCGTGCCGGCATCCGTGACGGTCCTGATGTCGATATGCTTGATGCCGAGGGCATCCGCCACGTTTACGTTCGCCTCGGTATAGGAGTCCTTGGCATCGCCGTCGCCGGAGTCGATACAGGGGCTGTTGAATTTGATCCGCAGGCCGTCATCACAGGTCAGCCAACGACCATCCGGGCCAACAAGAGCGGCGGCGTCTGTTGTATCGACAAACTCGGGATCGACGTCCTTGTTTCCGCCACCGTCAGTGCCGCACGTCGTGTTCCACGAGGGGCCGCTGCCGTTACAACCTTCAACGTCGGAGTAGCTTACCGTGATGCTCGACGTGGCGTTGAAGAAGAGTTCAGGCCCGTTGTCCGCGCAAACATCGTCCCAGAAAATGCAGTTCTTCAGTGTGACATCGCTGCCATCCTTAGAGGACAATCCTCCACCGTCGTCACCGGCCGTGTTCCCGCGGAACGTACAGTTGATATAGACGGGGTCGTTATCAGTTTGGCTTTCGGCGTTATTGGATGCTCCGCCACCGTCGCGCTGCGTTTGGTTTCCGGCAATCACACAGTTGATGAAAACAGGGCTGGAGCCGTCCTCGTTGTCTTCCATGGCAGTGTTGAAGATTGCGCCGCCGTCGCCTTTGTAGTCGTCACCCTGCGCGGTGTTGTTGTAGAATGCGCAGTTGATGAACTTTCCGTTGCCGTCGTGCTTGTTACAGAGCGCCCCGCCGTCATCGCCCGCTACGTTTTCAAGAAACACGCAGTTGATAACAGTCGGGCTCGAATGGTTGTAGCATTCCATGCCGCCGCCATCTGCATCCGGACCGTCGCAGAAGTTGTCCTTGAAGATGCAGTTTTGAATGGTGGGCGAGCAGCCGGAGATCCAGATTCCGGCGCCATCCGCCGTCCCGCGACCTTTGGTGACAGTGAAGCCGTCGAGCACGGCATCGCCGCTGGTACACGTGACAACCCATATGCTGTTGTCACTGTCGTCACCTGAAGTCCCGATATCGCCGCTGAGGGTCGTCTGATTCGCGGCCCAGTCTCGCTGCTCACGGGCATTTTCAGTCCCGGCAAACCCACCGTAGATTTTGACGCCCTTGTCTATGGCAATGGACGTGTATTCCGGCCACGTCGGGTATGGGCCGGGTGGCGGGTAATAGGTGCCGTGGGCTACCCAGAGCTCCGTGCCGGCGCTGACCTGCCCGATGGCATAGGACAGGTCGGTGTAGGCATCGCCCCAAGATGTACCGTTGTTGGAGCCACCGGCAGTGTCGTGGACGTAGCGGACGGTCGTTGTCTTGACGTTCACGTTGATCTTGTGGGTTCTATCCACGTCATCCGCATAGTAGGGCGAGCTGTTGTCATGCACGGCAACGGTTATCTCGACAGTAGTCTCACTCCCGGGGGCGATCCAGTTCACCTCCGTGCCGGTGTTGCCGCCGCTGAACAAGCCGTTGGTTGAGTCCCAAGTGAATGTAAGGGGGTCGTCCTGCTGATAGGGGTAATCATTTGGAGGTGCTTGATACGGGCACCAGACGTCCACGTCGTTGGCCACCACACACTTGAGAGTGTAAGTCTCCCCAGCAAGAACGATAGCGTTGTCCTCAGGCTGGGTTATTCTCACTATCGTCAGTTCTCTGTACTTTTCCCAGGCTCCCATCGCCCCCGTGGCGAGAAGGAGCACCAAAAAGAGCACACATGTGATTATTCGTTTCCTTTTGGTTTTCATAATAATGTCAGTCCCTTACGAAGATTTTTTTCTTGCTGCGAACACAGCATGGGCCAGAACAGCAATCCCCGCTGCGCCTACGATTGTCAGTATCGCCAACAGGGCGGGGGGGGCTCTGGGCGCATTTGCCAGGGGAATATCCGACCGCCGCTTTTCAGCAGCATTGGGCTCGGGCGCCGAAAGCCGGTTATTCGTACCGAGGCCGGCATCCCGAGGCTCTTCTACACCTCCAGGATCCCTGCGGAAGGTGATTGGCACAGGTGGCGCAGCCTGCCAGGCGGAGGCCGGGCCACGCGGCAGTTCGTCGTCGGGCGCCCATAGGTCCGGCCACTTATCCATGCCATCGCGAAGGCGTTGTACAGCCCGCTCGCCGACGGGCGTGCCGGCATATTTCTCCGCTATGGCTCTTAGCTCTCCGTGAGCACGCAGCGGGTCAATCAGTTCCGCCGTCTGGGCTATTCGGTCAACCGCGTAGATCCGTTGGCGCTTAATCTTCTCCAAGTCATCCCTGAGTGGGAAGACCCGGACCGCATCCTCAATGATGGCCATGCGCTCGGGCTCTGGGTATCGCACGTTGCTCAATGATTTAGCTTTGACCGCGACATCTTTGATGCGTTTCTCGGCGGCGCTCGTATCATGCTCGAGAGCTTTCTTGGCCCACTTGAGGGCGGTCTCAAATTCGCGAAGGGTGGTATAGTGGGCGCTGATAAGCCCCATCGCCGTCATGACCATCGGCTCTTCGGGAGGATATGAGTCGACTATCTGCTCGTAGCAGCCTATGGCCTTGCGGTAGTCAGGCCTTTCCCCCTTTTGACGGTCAAATATGCAGCCGTGTAGCTGCGCCATCCTGAAAAGGGCGTGCAGTCGCTGCCGGTCATTAGGTGTGGCGTCAAGGACCTTGCTGTAGAGACCAATGGCTGTCTGCTGGCTGGCCTTCTCTCGCGGGCAATACATCCCATCGTACAGACGGGCTTGTTCAATAAGCTCGGCCGCGGTCGATTCACTCTCGGAGGCCGCGGCCGTGCCTGTGGCCGCGAAAAGGACGGGCAAAACACCCACCACAACAACCACGCCCCAAAACCATCTCGTCGGTCTCATAGGGACCATCCAGCTTCTAAACAACTACCCACCCCAAGCTGTATAAGGAGCGTATGCAGGAAGCCTGTTGTTGATGGCCACTTTGAAAATTCTGAAGTTTTTTTTCGGTGTCACAAAAAGGCAGGCTGAGTACGGAGGCTTACGTTCAGAAATGAGCACTTTCAGGTCAGGGCCAAGCATATCGCGGTGGTCAAATCCCACCAAGTCACCCTAATATGACATTAATGCCTCGCGCAAAAGTCCCCAGTTTACAACGCACCGTGGATAGTTTCCCTATTGTGACGTTCCGTTCCAATAAAGGTTTGCCCAGACAAACATCGTCACGGACAGAAGGCAATGTCCCTGCCGAAGGCAAAGGCGTGGATCAATCGGTGATGCTTAGGGCTCTGGCGAGAAAGGCGTATATATCGGCCTGCTCTTCAATGATCTTTGAGGTGGGCTTTCCTCCGCCGTGTCCTGCTTTGGTGTCGACGCGTAGGAGAATTGGATTCTTGCCGGCGGCCTCTGCCTGGAGGGTCGCGACAAATTTCTTGGCGTGGGCGGGGACGACGCGGTCGTCGGTGTCTGCGGAGGTGACAAGTATCGGCGGATATTCTGCGCCGCGGCGGATGTTGTGCAGGGGCGAATATGCATAGAGGTACTCGAACTGATCGGGCGATGCCTCGGCGCTGCCATATTCGGGTATCCAGTATCGGCCGACGGTGAATTTGTGGTAGCGAAGCATGTCGGTGACAGGCACCTGGCAGACGACGGCGCCGTAGAGATCGGGCCGCTGGAGCATGCAGGCGGCGACGAGCAGGCCACCGTTGCTGCCTCCCCTGATGGCGAGCTTTTTCGCTCTTGTGTATCTGTTTTTGATGAGCCACTCTGCGGCCGCGATAAAGTCGTCGAAGACGTTTTGCTTTTTGTCGAGCATTCCGGCCTGATGCCATTCCTGGCCGTATTCGGCCCCGCCGCGCAGGTTGGCCACCGCGAAGACACCGCCCATTTCGAGCCAGTTGACGGCCGAAACGGAGAAGGAGGGCCTGATGCTGATATTGAAGCCGCCGTAGCCGGAGAGCAGGGTCGGGTTGCCGCCGGTGAGTTGAAGGTCCCTGCGATGCGTGATGAACATCGGGACCCGCGTACCGTCTTTAGAGTCAACGAAGACCTGGTTTGTCTCGTATTTCGACGGCTCAAAGGCAACCTGGGCCTTCTGGAAGACTTGCAGCTCTTCGCATTTGAAGTCGTAGCGGTAGGAGGTTGGTGGAAAGAGGAAGGAGGTGAAGGAGAAGAACATCTCGGCGTCACCCTGTTTTCCGGCCAAGCCGCCGACGGCGCCGATAGCCGGCAGGGGAATCTCCCGCACGAAGCTTCCGTCGAGCTTGTGGATTCTTAGCTGATGGTGTACATCGCGCATGCAAGCGAGAACGAAATGACTGTTTACAACGGCGACCCGGTCGATGACGTCAGGACTCTCGGGAATGAGTGTCCGCCAATTGTCACGGCCGGGCGCCTCCGTATCGACTGCTATTATGCGGCCGCGAGGGGCACCCAGGTCCGTATCGAAATAGAAGACGCGGCCGAAGTTGCCGACAAAATTGTAGCGCGCGTCGGCCGTGTCGAGCAGCTTAACGAAGGGGACACCGCCGTCGATGGGGCGGTAGTAGATGCGGTTGTTAGGGTCGGTGCCGTGGGAGACGTTCAGAATAAGGTATTTGCCATCCTCGGTGACGGAAGGATAGAAGGCGAGATGTTTGTTCTCGGGGTCCTCGTAGATGAGGCGGTCCTGTGACTGCGGTGTGCCGAGTGCGTGCCAGTAGAGGCGATTGTGACTGGTGCGATCCTCGGGCGCGACGGTATCCGGGTCGGGGAAGCGGTTGTAGAAGAAGCCGGAGCCGTCATTCTTCCATGCTATGCGGGTGAAGCGGCACCACCTCAGCACCTCGTCGAAGTCCCTGCCGGAATCAACTTCGCGGATTCTGACCTCCTTTTCGTCACTCCCGCTGCGGGAGAGGCCATATGCAAGGAGCTTTCCGTCCTCGCTGACGGCGGTAGCGGTGACGGCCACGGTACCGTCCTTGCTGAGAAGATTTGGGTTGATGACGACGCGTGGCTCACCTGTGAGGCCTTCGTGGACATAGAAAACGGACTGGTTCTGTAGTCCGTCGTTCTTCCAGAAGAAATAGCGGCCGCCCCGCTTGTGGGGGATGGAATACCTGGCGTAATCCATCAGACGGGTGAGACGGGCCTCGATTCTATCTCTGGCCGACACAGAGAGGAATTCAGCGGTAAGCTCGTTCTGGGCTGTGACCCAGGCCCGGGTATCCGGCGAGTCGGCCTCTTCGAGCCAGCGATAGGGGTCGGGGACCCTGGCGCCGTGATAGACGTCTACGACGGAATCCTCTTTGGCAGGTGGATAAGCAAGCCGACCGGTTCCGGCGGGCGATAGTCCCCTGCAGCCAAAGGACGACAACAACAACGTCAGGCACGAGGCAAGGATCAGACCAATACACAGTCTTTTCATAGAGCAACCCATTACACTTTCGTCGTGAACAGAGCGTGTTTCCAAACGCACATTTGATTACAAGCGGACTCTACTGTCAAATATGAATTGGAGCGGGAGCGGGTGGTCAGGGTGACCAAGGCCGCCTCGAAAGTCGGACGTGGGAGGTCGATTTGGGAAAATTTGTTGCAATTGCTGGGTATGGGGTATACTATTCGGCTCAAACGAGGCTGTTGGCAATGGCTGAGCCAGGTGAACATGGTAAGAAGGGCGGCAGGACAACGGTGAGCAAGGTCATCACGGATTACGTGCAGGGCCTTAGCAATGAGCACAAAATGCTCGTGATCCTGAAGGCCCAGTTGTACGGCGGCACGTGGGATCCGATGCTGGACGATCTGGTAAACCGACGGCAGGGCAAGCCGTACATATTCAAGCTCGTGAACCGAATAAACGACGATATAGAGCGCATCGAATCGATGCGAAAGTTCGAGGAGCAGCACAGTATCGATCTGGCCGACTACGTGGAAATGACGTGAAAGGGCCCGCCGCTGACTGAACGACAAGGGGGGCGACGTGCAGAGGTTGGCAGCAAAGTAATTATAATCTAAAAAAGGAAATGTGGGGTCGGGGCTTTCGATTGTGGGCTTTGGACCTTTTTCCTGGAGTATGGAGGATTGGGCAATGCTTAAGATGTCGAGATTCAGACAAGTCTTCTTTTTTGGCCTTGTGGCGGCCTTCGGAACAGGTGTCGGCCATGCTGGTGGAGATGGTTCGGGGAGGCTTGTTTCGCCGGAGCTGCTCGAACACGCCTGGCTCAAAGCGCCCTGGGAAAACGAATTGCCGTTCAGAAGAGGGGAGAAGCTAAAGGAGTTGTTTCTCGTTGGCGATCGCATCTATGCGATTTCGGACCGCAACTTCATGGCCTGCCTTGACCGGGAAAACGGCAAGATGGTCTTCGGGAGGTCGGTTGCGGCGCCCGGTATTCCGGTGGACAGTCCCAAGCTGTTTGGGGACAAGCTCATGTCGATAGAGGGCAAGAAGCTGATAGAGCTCGATCCCGGCACAGGCCAGAAGCGAAAGGCCACGGATGTGGGTTTTAGCATAGTGTGCCCTCCGGCCCGGAACAGCTCCTTTTTCTATCTGGCGGGGCCCGAAAATCGCCTGCATGCGCTTCGCATCGAGGACAAGGTTGAGGTCTTCCAGGTGGCGGCGGAGAACGAGTCGATGATTACGTCGATTGTGGCCGAAGAGGATTATGTGGTGTTCGCCACGGACGCCGGGAATGTAATAAGCGTTGCGGCGGATGCACCGAGGCGTCTGTGGCAGTTTGACGCGTCCAAAGGGATTGTGGGGGCGCTTATTCAGGACGGCGGCTCGCTGTTTTTTGCGAGCAGGGACACGTATGTCTACAAACTGGAAATTGTCGATTTGCCGATTGTGAACATGGCCTGGAAGTACCAAGTGGACGGAATGCCTGAGTTTGAACCCCGGGTTACCCGCGATGTTGTGTACCAGCGTATTCGTGAAAAAGGCGTCACTGCAATCGACCGGCAGAGCGGACAATTGATGTGGACGGTCCAGGGCGGCGCCGAACTGCTGGCGGAGGTGACCGGCCGGGCGTATGTGTTTACCGATGCCAGGACGCTTGTAGTGATGGACAATGCCGCGGCGAAACGGCTGTACACGGTCAACCTGGCGCGGGTTTCGAGATACGTGGCCAATACGAAAGATTCAAGAATGTATATTGGCGATGATGCCGGACGGATTGTGTGCCTGGAGCCCGTTCAATAGTAAACGTAATTTGACGCCAGCAAAGAGAAGGGATTCAAATGGATGTGAAAATCAAAACGGCACTTATAAGTGTTTCGGATAAGAGCGGCGTCATTGACTTCGCAAAAAAGCTAAGCTCGATGGGCGTCAAGATAATCAGCACGGGCGGGACCGCCAAGGTTCTGAGCGAAGCGGGGGTCCGCGTGGTCGCGATCGACTCGGTCACGGGTTTTCCCGAGATGATGGACGGCAGGGTCAAGACCCTTCATCCCAAGGTTCACGGCGGGATCCTTGCTAATCGAGATGAACCCTCTCATATGGATGCAGCTGACGA
>CP070678.1:1620424-1640402 GCA_020352515.1 Phycisphaerales bacterium
AGGCAGGCTAGAGCCGCCTGTAAAAGATACCATGACGGTTGACGTGTACGATGATTCCTGTCTGGCGGCGATGGACCTGGGGCTGGCGGTTATTGATCCAACCGACATTGACGGCGATTGTATTACAAACTTCACGGATTTTGCTCTAATGGCCGTGACATGGCTTGATGATTATGCGTTAACAGAGCCTGTTGCCAAATAGTATAGTTGTAGCCGGCGGCTAAACACAATCCAGTTATCGTTTATCGGGCGCCTCAGATTGCCTCAGGCGCCCGATAACGTCTGGCTCTTGTGAAATTTAAATGGAATTATCGGTTGAAGCACAATCCCCGTTGTGGTATCATAAAAGTGGTCCCGTGCAGCAGCACGAGACGGTGAAGTCAAATGGTAATCCAGGGTGACAGTAGTGGAGTTTCATCATGGAAAAGCGAAGAGCATTTACGCTGATCGAGCTTCTGGTGGTTATCGCCGTTATTGCAATCTTGATGGCCATTCTGTTGCCTGCGTTGCAGCGGGCAAAAAAACAGACCAGGACAGTAATCTGCAAAAGTAACCTGCGCCAGTACGGCTTTGCCGCGAGGCTCTACATCGATGACAATGACGGGGTGATGCCGCATTCATTCACGTGGCTCTACAAGGACGGGGGCCGGGGCTGTAGGTGGCATGATGCCAGCAAGAACCTGGCCGATAACCCGAATCTTGCTGGCGTTCTCTGGCCTTATCTGAAGGACAAGAACATCCACATGTGTCCGGAGTTCAAGATCGTGGCCAAGATGGAGGGCTGCTATCGCTGTGACGGCAGCACCATCCCAATAAAACCTCAATACAGCTACTGCATGAATTCCTACCTCAACGGCGATGCATGGAATGCGGTGCCCGCTCAATTCAGTAAATCCATCAAGGATTTCCACAAGGAGGCGCAGGTAAAGAATCCGTCGCGCGTTTTCTTCTTCTCCGAGGAGAACACATGGCCGATTCCCGGCCTCAGCGGCGCGGGCATCAACGATAACAATCTGCGGTCTACGCCTCCGTGCAACACCGACTGCTTTGCTACATATCACAATGCCCCCCAGGGAAACCTGAACGAGGGATACGCCGGCGCGGTGTTTGTGGATTCACACGTGGAGACCGTTTCTGCATATCCGGCCGGCAACACGTTTGTTCTGAGCTGGCCGAGCGGACCACCGATACCGGACTGGTAGAGAAACCTGTCTTGTCATCCGAAACATGGCTTATCGGTCGACGACGCGACGAACCCCATGACCCGGAAACAATCGCGCGAAATACTCAACGTGCAGCACCGCCCGAGCCTGGCCTGACAACAAGCAGATACGCACGCGCCATCTCAGGACTGTCCGGATATTTGGCCAAACAGGCCTCCAGTTCTCGATCAGTCCGATGCAACCGGTCGACAGGGTCGGCCTGCTTCTCAATTCGCTCGCGCACTCCAGATAGAACTTTAGCTCTTCTCTGTCGCCCAAGCGGCCGAGAGCCGGTCAGACGACTCGAACAAACACCCGGTGGATTGCGCGCAAGAAACACGGCCGCCCCCCTGCCCGACAAAGGGATGTACTATGCCAAAATTGAGTGCTTCCCACAATAGATACGGCGGATGAGATATTGTATCGTTAAGGTTTATAAGGGCTTTGCGGCGGGCGTTCAGGACGGCCGATTGGGGCTTTTTGCCGCCGAAAAAGGGAATCTGAGGGCGTCCGAAGGTGTTTTTGCGGATATGAAGAAATGTTTCAAATTGTTTATCAACATTTCACGGCGCTGTTACGCCACTAATGTAAATGACGCGTAAAGGTGCGCGGCGAAAAATTCATGATAGGAGAGTGAAATTGTCGATGAAGAAACCGGCAAGCCGGCTTACGGCTCATGGGGGTGTGGGAGATGAGGAGCTCGGCAGACCAAGGCGCCCGTGAGAGAATAAACGGCCGGGGCGGCCGGTTCGAACATACGGGAACGAAAACGAAACGTGGAGGTCCTGACGATGAGGGAGAAAGATCATTCCGCAATCGTATTTCCATTGGTCCTGGCGCTTGCAGCGCTGGCGGCCCCGGCGTTCGGCGATGCCCCAGCGCTGCTTAAGCGGGCGGATGGGTGACCGTACCGGAAGAGGCGGATTAGAGCCAAGGGAAAGGAGAAACGAAATGACTCGCTCATGGATACTATTGGGACTGTGCGGTTTTTTAGCAATCTGCGCGGCGGCGGGCGGCGCGCTCGACGGAGCGAAATCCGTCGGCGAGGCGCAGCTTTCGAAGGCAGCAAGCCCGACTTTTGATCCGGCCGGCCTGAAGGCCGAGAACCGCCGGGACAGAGAGAACAGCGACCAGGAGATCCGCAAGCGTTACAACGAGCTTATCGAAAAGTTGATACAACTGGCAGAACAGAAAGTGGAGGGTCTGAATCCCGAAGACCCGAAGTCGGGGTATCCGTGGAGAGACTCGAAGCACATGGCTATATCGCTGCTCGGCGATCTTCGAGCCCCTGCCGCTATGCCGGTGCTAATGGAAAATCTCGGATACAGAAACCCGCGGACTTACTGGACGCATGGCTCATGGAACCCGGGCCACTTCTATCCCGCGGCCGAAGCGCTTTCGAAGATAGGGATGCCCGCCGTTGGACCTGTAATTGAGAAGCTTGCCAAGGGTGATACGTCGAGCAATGTACGCAGCAACTGCTGCTGGGTGCTCAGAGGAATCCTGGGGCCCAGATTGGGACGACTGCGGATAGAGATTGCGATAGAGCAGAGCCGCGATGCTGAGGCGAAGAAGACTCTCGCCGGCATCCTCCCCTATTTCGAAACGGACAAAGAGACAGCCGCCGCAGAACTCGAACGGGGCAAGAACAGGGATAATCCGGGGTGATAGGAAGACCGTCGACTGCTTCATGCGCACGACTCTTGATGCGGTGTGTCAAAAGGGCTGTCATAGTGGTGATGCCTTAATCGTGATAATTTGCGTGGAGAGAAGACGATGAGAAAGAACAGGCTGGCCTGGCAACGCGCGACCTGTATCCTTGCGTGTCTGCTCTGGAGCGGCGCTGCGGGGCAGGAGGTTGGCGATTTCGAGGAGCTGACGTTCGAGATCGCCACGGGTGTGAGAGAGATTCTGCCGATCGAGCCGCTGCCGATTACGTTCACACTGTCGAACAACAGCGAACGGCCCATCAAGGCTCATAGTGCTATTAGGCCGGGCTATGGCTTTGTGCGCCTGTATATCGCGAGCGAGAACGGACCGTTTGAACGATTCTACTCATCGGACGACGCCTGCATATCGCTTATCGGCAAAGAGGATGTGTTGAAGCCGGGCTTCAGGGATTCGGTAAGCACGTACGTCTTCTACGCTCAGCCGAGGAATCTGGACAAGGAGAACGTCGGCAAGTACCTGATGGAATCGCCCGGGACGTACCGGCTTAAGGCGGAATTCGCTAACGGCAGAGACGAGCGGACGATTGAGTCGAACACACTTACGATAAGGGCCGCAGAGCCAACCGGCCAGAATGCGGCCGCCTATCGATTCCTGAAGAATCTGCAGCGCAGCGAGCGGGAAGATGTCTATTACGGCAGCTTCTTGCTGCACCCTCCGGACCGCGCGAAGGAGCTCGCAAAGCAGGAGGAGTTCGTCCGGAGGTTTCCGCGCAGCCGATACACGCGGTATATCCACTATGCCTGGGGGCAAAGGTACCGTTCGTAGAAGGACAAAGGTGATGTTCGGAGGGCGACGGAGCACCTGGAGAAGGTCGCCGGCTACGAGGACTTTTTCCTGGCCAAGGATGCGATGCTGATGCTGATTAAAACGCTCTCAAAAGAGGGCTACAGCGCGAAGGCAGGAAAGTACGAGGCGATTTTCGCGCGGAGGTATCCGGACAGCGCCGAGGGCAGGGACTACATCGAGGCGATGCTGACCTCGCCCGCGCCGTACCTGGAGGCTGAATCGGGGTCCCCCGCGTGGATTACCCGCGCAGTCCTGCTCCTGGCTTGCTGCGGTGTTTTGACCGGCGCCTTGATAGTAGCCGGCAAGCTCAAGCGCAGCTCCCGAGGACGACCTGCCGCCGGCTAACCTTGGCTATTCTAACGGTATCGCCTCGATTGCTGGCGGCGCGAGCGCCGGAGTACCTGCAGAAGGTCGCCGGCTACGACGACTTCTTCCTGGCCAAGGATGCGATGCTGATACTTATTAAAACGCTTTCAAAAGAGGGCCGCAGGAGGCAGACAAGCAACATAGGGGAGGTGTCTCGCCTCAGTTGCAGGCCCACGTTCTTCTTCGCCAGAGGGCCAAACACACAAGCAAGACGGAGAGGAGGATGAAGCCAAAACACCAAACCAACAGTTTGTGTTTTGATGAAGGTGAGCCGTCGTCGCCAGTGTGTGCGGCCTGCTCCGTGGCAGGGTCGTCTGAAGCACGGGTGGATTCGGCGTCCGGGGTGATCCCGGTATCCGCCTGTTTCTGCCGGTAATTTACGCGTCTTGTGAACGGCTGTGTTCTTTGGCGTCTGAGTCTGAGCGCTTCTTCGAGAAGGACGTCCTTGTTTTCGCGCAGGGGGCCCAGGTAGCCTTCGACGACGCGACGTAGCGTGTGGTCTGGAAACAGCCGCAGGAAATCCTCGAAGTGCAGCACTGCCTGATCGTTGATGCCAAGCTCATGCGCGCAGACTCCGGCCTCGAGGTAAAGAAGGTGCAGGTTCAAATAGTCGGTGTTTTCGGCGCAGACGGATATCAGCTTGAGGAGAAACCCATATCGCTGCAACAGGTCCATCTGCTGTATGACGGGCAGGGATGCATCCACAAGCCATGGTTTGTTGGTGCTGGCCTCAAACAAGCGGACCACGTTTTGAAGCGCCTTCTCGTGTTCGGCGTGCTCAGCAAGTGACTGTCCAAACTCCATTTGGAAGCTGGCGTGGCTTATCAGGTCATTTTGGAGCTTGCCCTCTTTGAGAGCCGCCAGGCTCCCGGCAAAAAGCTCACTCGAACTTTCTCTGAGACCGCTTTTATACAGTTCAATTCCGGCGATGGTCCAGGCTCTGGCGGCACAGTCTATCATAAGGTCCTGTGTATCGCGGTCGTATAGCGGGGCGACAGCCAGGATATCCTTTGCATAGTCAGCCAATAGTACGGATGCATCTTTTACCCTTCCTTCACCAAATAGAATCTCGGAGCGTTTTTCCACCGTCACACGATATATATTAGCTATTGATTGGGGAGGAGGTTTCCTGTAGGCAGGAGGTTTGACGGTGTCAAGCTCGGCCTTGTTACGCAGGAGCTCGTTGGCTCGCTCTTTGAGGACATCCCATTGTTCAAAGGCCCCCTCATGATCCGGCTTTGCGAACAGGACATTACCCAAGAGGTAGCGTGCCGCTATTTCATCGTAGGTTCTAATTTGAGGAATGCGCAGCGCCGCGTTCAGGAGCTTTTCGAGCTTGGCCGGTTCATAACTGCCTGAGCTGAGCTTAACAACAAGCAGATATGCGCGAGCTTTGTCAGGGATGTCCGGATACTGGGCTAAATCGGCCTCCAGCTCTCGAGCAGCCTGTTGCATCTGCTCGATAGAGTCGGTCTGCTTCTCGAATCGGTCGCACTTTTCAGACAGACTCTCAAGATGGACCGCGCTGACGGGCGCAAAAACCACCATCACCGCCCCCGCAACTGCGATGCGGAATTGCCTTATGGTCATCTCCGGAACGTCCCTACATAGATGCCCGGTCTCTCTGAGTCAGAGCCACGTTTTCACTTAGTGACTGTAGTCCCACTGACAATCATCTGTTCCATTGCACGTATGATCGGCGTCCTTGCAGGTGAAGTTGGCCGTGCAGGTATTGGTGGAACCGCATACGTTGTCATCATTACAGTTGAAGAACGTGCCGGCGCAGAGGTTACCTTTCGGGCAGTCATTTCCATCCGAGCATGTAAAGGTGGTAGCGCTACACTTGTTGCTGTTCTCGCACTTGAAATCTTTTGAACAGGTATGGGTGCCGCCGGTGCATTCATACGTGCCTGAACAGTAGCTATCGGTGCACTCGCCGCAGCCCAGCGCCTGCCTTGGGAACAGGCCGCCGACAAAGGAGATACCGGCGATGGCGGCGGTTGTATGCCCTACCGATCGAAGGAATCTTCGCCGGTTTTGAAGGCTCCCGGAATCGGGCTCAGGAGGAGTGTCCTCCTTTTGAGGTTTGTCAAACCGGTTCTGGTTCTCTTTTTTCATAATAGTCTCCTTTCATATTCCGGGCGCGCCCTATTGGGGGAGTCACCACTGATAATTTGCAACCCAGTCCATGTATTTATTCCACTGATCGGGATCTTCTTTCTTTACTTTTTCCACGTGCTCACGACAGACTGTGTGCAGCACCTTCATGACTCTACAATGCTCGGGTCCCACATCATATATATCGCGATTGTCCTGCCAGTTTGCCGCGACGCAGCCCGAGAGGCACATAATCTGGTCTTCGCAGGTCTTACACGGCTGACGAAAGTGTTCACACGGATTCATCTTCAGGAAACAATCTCTAAGTGCATTGTTGAACCCACCCCATACGCTTCCGAGGATGAGATTCTTATGGGGCAGCCGGCTGCTGCCGAATCTGTGGCACGGCCAAAGAAGCCCGTCAATATCCACCCCGAGATTGCCACGCCCGGCGCCACAGATCGTCTCTATTTTTTGCGGGCGGGTCAACCCCTCAACATATCTGTCGAGCAGAGAAAAGACGAAGTATCTGTTCTGTTGCTTCATGTACTCCCAGTGATAGGCGAGCACCTTTCTAAACTGCCGTTCGACGGTCCGCAGGATATTGGGGTCATTCCAGTTCTTGCTGTAAGCGAAACAGAATACGACCTTGTAGAATCCTTTCTCGCAGAAATATTTGTAGCTCTCGAGCAATTTGTGCACCGTTTCGGGCACGACCGTGCTTCTGGCATAAACGGTTCGCCATGCACGAAAGATATTCGGCAGGTTCCTCTCAACTCTATCGGAGCTGCCTTTCCCGTTTGCGAACTTTCTCTCGAGATTCTGTACCTCGGGCACGCCGTCCAAGGACAAATGCAGACCGACCTTCCAGGCCCTGAAGAATTCGCGGTGGTTTTGCTCGAATACGGTTCCATTGGTTGTAACGCATATCTTGAGCTTCTTATCTCTCTGCTCGCAGTACCTGCGCGTCCACGGTATCCACTCTTTGAGCAGCGGAAATGCAAGCAGTGGCTCGCCGCCCAGCAGGCCGAGACCTATCTCTCTTGCTCTGTCGGAGTATTTGACAAGAAACCTGATGGCCTGTTTGGCGGTCTCCAGCGCCAAGGACTTGTTGGAGAGCTTGCCCTTGAAGCAATATGAGCACCGCAAATTGCACTTCTCAGTCGTATCCATATCGAGGTGTGTGATCGGCATTCTTGAGATGTCCGGCTCGGCGTCCGGGAACTCGATGACCTGCCCCTCAAGCCGGTCGACGCGATATCTACAGGCACTCAACTCTGGAGTCTTGTGTCTTTGGAACCTTGGGGGCGTCAACGTTGCCGATGATTGGGCTGTTTGGCTCATTTCAAGTCCTCCACAGGCACGAGATCCAGACGTCCATTGCCCGATTCGAGCATATACGCTCGCTTGGCGATTGCTTGGCTTTCCACTGTGGCGTCTTCAAAGAACTTCAAGAGCATATGCTTCCTCGTTGCGCAGTGGAGTTGGAAAAGGCGCCGGCTCAGGGTCGGGTCTCCCACGCGGACATCGACAAACTCGCATACGCCGCCGCAGAAATAGCGGAATGGGCAGGACCTGCATTCTTCCCTGGCAAAGTCTGACCGGCCAAAAAGGTCTTCTCTTGAATCGCGCAGTGCCTTTGCCGGTGTTTCGCTCATTTGTGAAGGGTCACGAATGGGCTGCCTGTGGCACCCGGAACATAAACCACCGCCGTTTATATAGACGGCCCTGCCGGCACAAGCCCTGCACGGATACAGGCTTAAGACAGAGTGTGATTGTATTCGCTTTTTCAGGTCATTATAGAGCCACGACTGTGAGAGTTCGACGTGGCTGGAAGAATGACAGGATTCAACAAGAGAAATCATCTTTGACGGTGAGATCAAAGCCTCTCTCCGGCGGTGGGTCTTGGAAGGCGAGGTTGGCAGGAAGGGGAGCAGGCTGAAGGTAAAGGCATCGGGTCCCAGCGTGGCTGCGAGCATTTGAATAGTGTCAAAGATAGGTCCGGCGTTCGGCTCAGAAACGAGGAATATAAGATGCGGCCTGAAACCGTTTTCCACCAGTTGGTTGAAAGCCGATAGCGTATTTTCGGATAAAGCTGGCAAGACAACGCAGTTCACACGAATGCTGGGCCGGCTGTAGCCCAGAATGCGGCTGACATGCCGTTCCAGAAAATCCACCGGACATTCCAGATAGAGGCTAAGATCTTCTCTTTCGTCCACTCGGCCGAGAGCGAGTCGGACGACTTGAACAAGATGTTCAAAGAATTCCTCGCTATCAAAGGTATCGGCCATGAACTTGAGGCTGATCGGCGGCAAGGCCGGCTCGGGGCATTCCGCGCGAACGTGGTCAAAGACCGACGACAGGGACCGCAGGACTTTGTCCCTTGATGAAATTCGCGGACTCAGGCGCACGACGAATCGTTCGCGCCCCAGGATTTGCCGCCAATCTTGGGATGACCATTCTGAGGCCGGTCCGCCCTTATTATTCTTGACCACAAGGATGTTGTAGTTCGCCAGGAAAGCCAATGTCTCAGTGGGCAGGTGCGACGTTCCATCCCGACTGATTTGGTTGATAAGAGAGGCGACTTTCTCCGGCGACCCACTCGTTCGGACCGGTGTGAAGAACACCTGGTTGAACAAGAAGCTGCCGCCTTTTGGACGCTCAACCAAGCCAAGGTGTGGGGCGACTTGCCATTCGGATGTTTTTAGCAATTGCTCCTTGGGAAACGAGACCTTGCAGGATGTGACTTGACTTTGTTCTCCGTTAGAGTTGTTCATGCTTACCTCTTGAACAAACATACGGCAGCTTGCGCACAGGCAAAAAGGCGAAGCCCCCATGCCCAACAGAGGGATATACAATGCACCAAGCATCCCTCTACAGCTATTTGCCGAAAACCGGGAAAAACACGGGAAGAAAATCTTGACTTTTTTAAAATTTTCCCAAGTTGCTTTGTAAGTGCTTTTATTTCAAGGACTTACGCGACCAACATTTTTTAATTTTTTTCGGTTTTCCGACCTGGGGTGGCCGGGAGTGCGGAACTCAGTCGTTGGATATTGACGGCGGGGCATATGGGGGTGAGCAGGCGCAAGTAAAAAGGCAGAAGTGAGAAGGTTGCGCCCGAGGTAGTAATTGTCCCAACGATTACGGTGATTTCTGAAAAGCCCAATAAGTTGTGGTTTTCACAAGTCGCGTACTACAACTGCTTGTGGCCAGAGCGGCCAACCACACAATTTTGGACAGTTACCGGGGTACTGCGCCTGTTGGCAGGCGCCTTGGCGCGGGCTTAGAAGATCTTTTTGTAGACGTGGCAGTAGGGGGTTTTTGCGGTCTTTTCGTAGTAGTCCTGGTGGTAGTCCTCTGCGGGGAAGAATCTTGTCGCGGGGACGATCTGGGTTTTGACGTCGTAGCCTTTGTCGGCGAGTATGCGGACGAGGGATTCGGCGGTTTTTTTCTGGCCGTCGTCGATGTAGAAGACGGCCGAGCGGTATTGCGAGCCGACGTCGGGTCCCTGGCGGTTAAGCTGGGTGAAGTCGTGGATTTCGAAGAATAGCTTTGCGAGTTTTTCAAAGGAGGTCTTGTTGGGGTCGAAGGTGACTTCTATGGCCTCGGCGTGGCCGGTCTTGTCGGAGCAGACCTGTTCGTAGGTTGGGTTTTCGAGTGTGCCGCCCGTGTAGCCGACGCTTGTTGAGATGACACCGGGGGCGTTTTTGAAGTGGTATTCGACGCCCCAGAAGCATCCGCCGGCGAAGATTGCGCGTGCGGTTTTGGGCTCCGGCACGAAGTCCATGGAGACGGAGTTGACGCAGTAGCGGGTGTTCTTTGGGGTTAGTCCTTCGCCCTTGAAGACGTGTCCGAGGTGTCCGCCGCAGGCTGCGCAGACTATCTCGGTTCGGATTCCGTCGGGGTCGGGGATGGACTTTACGGTTCCGGGGATTTGGTCGTCGAAGCTTGGCCAGCCGCATTCGGATTTGAACTTGGCGGAGGAGTCGAAGATTTCCGCGCCGCATTGTCTGCAGGTGTAGGCGCCTTTTTCGAAGTGGTCGTTGTACTTGCCGGAGAAGGGGGGCTCGGTGCCTTTTTGGATGATTACGCGTTGCTCGGCGGGTGTGAGCTTCCTGAGCATGGTTGGCTCCCTGTAGATGTAGAGGTTGTCGACGAGGATGTCGGCGGTGAATTTCTTTTTGATTGCGACGACGGCGACGCTCTTTAGCTTTTTCGTGTTGAGGGGGGTCTTGAGCGAGTTGGGCTTGAAGGCCGCGAACGGCAGGTCTATGGTTTGCCAGGAGCGGTTTGTTTTGAAGTCGGCCTGGTAGAACTGCCAGGGCAGCCAGGTGTCGGAGGTTCGCAGGTGTATTGCGTAGGTGTGGCCGCTGCCCTTGACGTACAGACGGATACCCTTGAAGGCGGAGGCGTCGAAGTCTCTTGCCTTCGGGTCGAGCATCAGGCGCGCCTGGATGAAGCCGCCGTTATTCTCGAGCGAGACGTTTCCGGTCATGTGCATCGCAGAACGGCCGGCGTGCTTTTCCATGGCGAGTTTCCCGGTCGATACTCCGCCCATCACCTGGTCGGTTATGAGCTGCCAATTTGCCCCGAGTGGGCTGTTGGAGTCGCCGGTGGAAAAGTCGTCTATGAGTAGTCTTTCGGGCGCCGGTGCGGACGCTGTGCTTGCGCGGGGCGCTTGGGGTACGATTGCGGCCTTTAGGACGATGGCCAGCAGGGCGGCAGGAAGCAGCCACGTTAGGGCGGTCGTATATTTTATCGAGTTCATCGGTTTATTCCTTTTATAATATCATAGTGCGTTTCTAAAGGTAATACCAATGCGGCCGTGAGTTTGTTTGCCGAAAACGCCGCGATGTCGGGGAGGGAGCCGCTTTTGCGGCCGGCCGAATGGACGATGCAGCGACAAATCAAGGGCGCGGATACTCTTTCATCCGCCGGGCATCCGGCTTACCGCTCTCTTTTGAGGGGTGGCTCTTCGGAGCCTTGCCCGTTGTCCGGTGTCTGGTCGCGCCTGGGGGTGTCGGCCGCCATGCGGTCTAGTTGCGCCATCAAGGCTTTGTCCCGGCGCGTGGGAGCCTCGAGGGCGGCGAACAGGCGCCGGGCCCGGGATATCCCGTCGCCAAGCTGCGCGCGCAGAGTGCGAATGTCGGTCTTCGAGGCTATCCATGCGGCCTGAGCGATGGCGAAATCCCCCTTGGCGCGGGCGGGCTCTTCCAGGAACTGACGCATTCCGGCAAGAGCAGTAGCTCGCAGGGCCTCTGCGAAAAAACGCTGAGAACCAGAGAGGTCGGTCTGTTTGAGGAGTTTCTCGATGAGTCTGGAGATTGTCCGGAAGCGCCCTCTCTTTAGATTGGTGGCGGCAAAATCCAGAATGGGGTCAGCACCGTTTTGCGACAATGCGACTTCGAGCCAGGTTTCAAGCAGGCGGTCGGCGGCCGCAGGCTGTCCCCAGCGCAGCGTCGTGTCGATTATGTTCTGGCCCCCGAAAAGGATCATGCGGTCGAGGTGATTGTCGGCCAGCAGAGACAGGTAGTGTTTGAAGTGTTTTTCGAGCCGGGGCGAGTCCCCGAGCATCCAGTCAGTCTTCATGAGGACATTGACGCGTCTGAGCTTCTCGCCCGGTGTGTTTTCGGCGGGCGATTCTTTTGAGAAACGAGCGTGGAGCCGCTCGAGTGTGGCGGCATCGGCCCGGGGGATGTCTTTCGGGTCTGTGAGCCAGTATTTGATGAGCAGCTCGCGGGATTTTGCGACGTCGGGGTCGAAGAGCCTGAATTCGGCGGCGGCTTTTTGGATCTGTTCGGGTGTTAACCTTGTGGTTGTGTAGTTGAACAGGCGGGCGGAGCGGAGCAGGCTCTTTCCGTCGGCCGTGTACACGGTGATGGTGGCGGGCAGGGGCACGTTTCGCCCGGCGATCTCGATGGGCTGATATTCCACGATACACTTGCGGCCGCCCGTGTGCTGTGTGGTCTGGAGCTGGGAGTATTGTCGTGTTTGGCCGTCTATCGTTATCTTCGGGCCCTGTCCCTTGAAGCCGACCGTGATAGGCCGCTCCGGCAGCAGCACGTTCTGCCTTTGCAGTAGAGTTGTCTCGTTGTGTTTGGCGTACTCGTAGCCGATGCTCTTGAGCAGGGCCCCGTCGGTGGCGAGCAATTGCAACTGCTCGATGCGGCCGTCCGCCGTGCGGACCTTAAGCTTTGCGGGAGCGGCGGCGGCTCTGTCGCTGCCCTTTGCCCGGGATACGCCCAGGATTTGTTCACCGTTCGACAAGGCGGCGTTTTTCAAGGCCCCAATGTCATCGAGGCGAATGCGCAGGTCAAGGGCGTCTTGGTGGGCGAACCTGATGTCGGAGAGGTGGTAGCTGTTGAACTTGTGATAGAAGGGTCCGCGGGGGCCGATGGGCATGCTGAAAGCCCCGTCGTACATGTGCTGGAACTGATGCGCGATCGTGAAGGCTTTCGCCTCGGCGGCCACGTTGAGCGTGGGCGGGTACACGGGGAAATTCAGGCTGCCCGCGTAGGGTTCGGCCCACACGACGGCGACCCTGTAGAATTCGGGCGAGACCCAGTAGCGAGCGAAGATGACGACGTGTGTGCGGCAGAGCGGTGCGTTGAGTTCAATGACCGCGTCAAAGCGCAGAGCGGCGGCCAGCTTGACGCCCTTGGGGGCGTGATTGCCCCGCGAGTCAAACGCCGGGGCAAGGAGTATTGCCATTGTTAGCGTGCAGAGCAACAGGGGCCTGTTGAGTTTGGCGTGGCTTTCCATCGTTCACTCGCTCCTTATTCAGAAGGGTAGGTGATAATCACATTTTCGGAGATTGCCTCCTGCACAAGGAGAGCCGGTGTGAGCAGGAAATCGGCGTTTTCCTTCATTTCGAGCGACGGCGCAAAGCCTGCGGTTGCGGACTTGACGGCCGCCTGCATGGCGGTCGCTTTGGCCCGGGCGCGCGGGTCTGCCGGCACAGCGGAATCGCGGGCCGGCGGCGAAGGGCTTTTCGAGCCGCTCAGGGCCAGGCAAACCGGCATCAGCGCGGCGGCCAAGATCACAAGCCACAAGAGGGGCTGTTTACTGGATATTGTATTTTTTTCGAACATGATTGTATCTCGCTATCCTGATTCATTCTTTCGTACAGATGACTGCAGCATCTTGCGGAGCACGGCGGGGCGGGCTGAAAAACCGAATGCGATGCCGGCAATGGTGCAAAGGCACTGCCGACATCGCAGGGTGTCTCGACTGTTTACGGGCGCGTGACGCGTTCCGGGCGTTTCTGACAGCAGTGCTCAAGGTTACCGGCATAAGGGTTAGTTCGGGTCGAAATCAGCTTCATGCTCGGCGTCGTTTATTGTTGCGCCCATGGAGTCCGCCTCAGCGCCTGAGCCGTTGGGTCCGGCACCGGCCGCGGACGAGCAGTCACATGAGGAATAGCCTTGGAAGTAAACATACGAAGTGCCGGAGGCGATACTGTCGTCGTCGTAGTCGTAGGCGTGCCATATACTGGTGAACACGTAGTAGCCGTAGTCGGCGTCTCCGCCCCATACGATCTCAAAGAAGACCCCTGAACCACCGTCTGAATAGTCGAGGGTAGCCATATCATCGTCCGTGACATAGCCGAATAGTTCACTATACGCGTACGATGAAGAGCCGTTGCTGGCCGTGCAGGTGTATGTTTCTGCGTCGGAGACGGCCACGGCGCCGCCGTTGTCGCCCGGGTCGGTGTTGCCCTCTACTCTGGCATAGCCGTCTTCCACAGTATTCCACGATAGAGTTCCACCCGGGGCGGCACCTGGGGCGCCATCCCATTCCCAAGTCTTGGTCCAGTATGCATTTGCGGATGCATCAACGGCGCCGGCATATCCGTTCTTGCCCATAGTGTAGATCTGTATCGAACAGCGTGTGATGCCGTAGTCGGTAGCGAGGGCATACGTCTCAGCGGTCTCGGTCCAGTTGGAAGTCCCGTAGCTGTAGGAGCCCGAGTCATAGTCGTCGTAGTCCGTGTCCATGACGTAGTGAGCGGTGGCCGTCCGGGGCGCCGCGAGGGCGAGCGATACGAGGATTGCCAGGGTGAGCGGCAGAGATTTGCGCCAGTGAATTATCACGTTCATTATTGATTTCCTTTCGATTTGTAATCGTTTGATTGATTCGAGCATCTTGTTCCTGACGCACGCAAGAGCGTGTCTTTTGCAGTCAGCGCATAGGCATCACCTCCTTTTGTGTTCTTGAAGCCGGATAAATGTGAATTACCTGAAGAGGGCGTTCGGGCAGTCGCCGGCATTGACCGGCCGAACTCGCCAGATGGTTGGGTTTGCAGCTTCTCATATCTTTATAAACCCTTGTCTTGAAACAATTTACAAATAGAGGGTCGCGTCTTTCCGCCTCTTTTCAGGTCGGCCGGAGAGCCTGAGCGTACACCAACCCCAACAATTAGCAGGCGTTCATGAACAAGGCTTTGTTGATGGCAATTTTGGGACTATGCAAAAAAACTGTCCGGGCGACCAGGGACCGACGTGCCTTTGATCGGCGGCGTTTGCCCGGGCGTTCTTTGAGCTTGCCACGTGTGCCGGGATGTACGGCCGAATACGATGCCGGGAATTCCGAGGGGGTGTTCCCGGCATCACAGATTCTGTCGGCGTCTTGGGAGCAGACGCCGTATTGCCACGAGGACTTTGCGAATCATTCGGCCTTGAAGCACTCAGAGCTTACGGAGGGCTGAAGGTGGCACTGTAACTGACTTCGCCTTGGGCGATCCCGCAGCCTTCTGCCCAGTTGCCGGGCCCCCAAATGACTTCGGTATCGGCGCAACCGTGACAGGCGATGAGCCCCTGGATGTAAACCGTGACAGTGCCGGCGGGGAATGTCTCCGAGTCCCCGCAAGACATGCCCCAGAGGGCCCAAGCCTCGAATTCATCCTCTTGCGGATCCTCGCTTGTATACAGCCAGTCCGGCTCGACGGGCCAGGTGCCGCCTGTAGCATAGGTAGTCGTCTCGCTTCCGGGGGCTTCGGTGCTGCCATCTACCCAGATAAAGTGGTTGGCGTAGTCCGGGCGCACACTGGCAAAGACATCGGCCCTTGCCGAGGCGCTGGCGGCGGAACCGCCTTGTGTGATGGCAACGGCTCCTTCGACCTGGGCGACGCCGGAGGCACTTTGCGACCAGTCCAACGTTCCTCCAGGGGCGTCGCCCGGAGGCCCATCCCATGTCCAGATCGAAATTGCCATTGCAGTGGCGTACCAGCAGTCAGACAAGGCGTGACTCTCGTTGGCATCATTCTGGATCCAATTCTCATAGTGCACGGCGGCTTCTGCCTCACAATCTCCGCCACTGGATTCGGCCACCGCCAGTTCGTAGCCCCAAGAACCGTGGTATTGGGTCATGTATCCGTCGTCGTAACTGTCACCGCCGTCAATTCGGATGTATTCGGCGGTTGCCGTTTGGGCCGCCAGGATTACGAGCACTATCGAAGCTCCCAGCAGGCACCTGAATTTTCTGATTTCGCGTTTCACAATTGGCGTCCTTTCAATTTGTGATTGTCATGGAATGATTCGAGCCACTGGTGCTTCGGGCACACAGGCCTTTGACTCCCCTTTTCTTCAGCCCATTGGCGCCACCCCCTTTCGGAGACTTGGTTTTACAATTGACGTGGTTTTTGGAACGGGGGCTCGTGGTCATGAGCACATCGGCCGGGAGGAGGGTCGCCCTCGCTCTAACGGCGATACGCGGTCGCGTGGTCATCGCTGAATATCCCCCGTGTTTGTCTGTCGGATCCCGCCGGGATCCCCCATAAGGTGTTGGTCCAATAGGGAACCTACAGCCTCAACTTAAACGTAAGGGGGCGAAAGTCAAGGAAAAACTCTGCTTCGGCGCCTTGTTCTTTGATTTTTTCTCAAAACCCCGTAGTTCTACGGTGACATAATCTGACACTCTAATGCGGCCGGGCGTGTTTCGTGGCCGTTGTTTGGCTGGTTAAACGGCGGGTTTGCACACTGGGTTTGAGCTTGTATAGACGAATGCGATGCCGGGAATGCCGAACAGCCGTTCCCGGCATCGCAAATTCTCTCGGCGTCTTCCGGACAGACGCCGGCTAACCGGCACGTTTCAAGACAAGCAAAAAGGCCGGCCGGCCGAGGAATCAATTAGATGTGAAGCTGGCGGTAACGTTGGCGTCGGCGTTTGCGTTGACGTCGGTAGACGCCTCCGCCCCTGCGCCGGAAGGCCCGGCGCCGGATGCCGACAGGCACTCGCACGAGGCTTTCCCGTAGAAGTAGATGTAGGTGGTACCGGAGGCGATGTTGTCGTCACTGGAGTCGTAGATGCCCCACCGTATGGAGGCATAGTATGACCCATAGTATTTTTCTACGGTTTGCCTGTTGGGGTTCGGTGTCACCGATGCTGAGATGGACGCGGTCGCGGTTGCATATTCCTGGTTTTGAACATATCCGAACGCATTGGCAATTCCATATGCCGACGAACCTGTACTTCCCGAGTAAGTGGAGCTGTCCGCGTCTCCGACGCTCAGTCCGCCGCCGTTGTTGCCCACATCCACGCCCCCCCAAGACTCTGCGAAACCGTCGCCGTCGAGGCTCCAGGACAGGGTCCCGCCGGGTGCGTTCTCGGGCGAACCGTCCCATTCCCACGTCTTCTTCCACGATGCCCAAGCCGAGGGATTTGTGCTTGCTCCGGCGCCATCCGTCGCCCATGTGTAGGCATCGGCGCTGCAACTAACATAGCCGCCCTCGTTCGCATAAGCCGATGCGTCCCCATCCTCGATCTCGGTCGAGGTGAATATGTCGTCAGGATCGTCTACATACGTATCGGTTTCCAGATCCTCGTCATACTCATCGGCGATGGCGGTCTGTGTCGCGCCGAGCGCGAGCAGTGACAGAATTGCCAGAGTTGGCAGCAGCCAACGGAACCGTTTGATTTTGACTCTCATTCTTGATCTCCTTTCAATTTTGGGTTCTTGAGTGACTCCAGTCACTCTTGTTCTCAGATCAAAGGCCTGTCGTTGCATTCTTTAGCCCATTGGTGCCACCCCCTTTCGAACATTGAGCGACATAATTGACGTGAGTTCTTGAACGGGGGCTTGTGGTCATGAGCGTATTAGCCGAAAGGCCGGTCGCCCTCGCTGTCACGGCGATACGAGACCGTGCGGTCATTACTGAATACCCCCAAGTTTGTCTGTCGGATCCCGGCGGAATCCCCCATAAGATATTGGCCCAATAAGGACCGTGTAAGTCTCAAATAAAACCTTGCGCCGCAAAAGTCAAGAAAAAAATCTGCCTTGCCGCTTTATATTTAGATTTTTTCTCAAAACCCCGTAGTTCTACGGTGACAGAACCTGACACTCTGACTCGACCGAGGCCGTTCTACCGCCCTTTCCCGGCCCCCTCAAACGCCCGACCGCCCGCGCCTTGCCGGCTTTGTCAATTTCGGATTTTTTGCTTGCGGGCCCGGACGGATTGTGCTAAAAGGTTGTTTGTTCTTTGGAAAGGATATAAGCAGATTGCAGGTCCCGGGGTCGTATGCTCCGGGATAGTCAAACGGGAACGCGGTTAAAATCCGCGACGGTCGCGCCGCTGTGAGCGTCCGCTCCGGTCTTTATATCGGGAATCCGAGAGACGAGAAAACCACTGTCCGCGCTGCGGATGGGAAGGTGTCTTTCGGTAGGGTGCAAGTCAGAAAACCTGCCTGCAGTCCCAGGAAGAACTTATCGTGTTCTCGCGATTCGGAACGCAGGTGTTGTTTCAGGCAACAGGCGGATTTACGCCAATGCTTGTTTACGGCCGGTTATACAAGCCGCTGTCCCCATCGCGGGACGGCGGCTTTTTTGTTGGATAGATTGCACGGTTTTTAGAAACAAGACGAAGAGTCGGCATTGGAGGAGTAAGAATTATGGTCAGGCACTTGGCTTTGACAGTTGCTGTCTTGGTGGCGCAGGCGAGCGTCTCGAGCGGCGTGGTCGTGGATCTGGAGGACTTGCCTCTGGCGGCCGAATCGTACTGGAACGGCTCGGACGGCTCGGGCGGCTTCCCCAGCCGCGGTGTGTGGTTTTCCAACAACTATGATAGCACGTACGGCTCGTGGGACGGCTTTGCGTACTCGAACATCACGGATACCACGGCCGAGGGCTGGTCCGCGCAGTACAACGCGATTGCGGGCGGCGGGCGCGGCGGCTCGGCCAATTATGCGGTCTATTACCGTGGGTACGGCGAGGTTCCATCGGTAACTCTGGATGCGGCGGCTCCGCTGGAGGGCGTTTACGTTACGAACGTCAATTACGCATATTATTCGATGCTCAGGGGCGACGCTTTCGCCAAGAAATTCGGGGGCGAGAGCGGGGCGGAGGAGGACTGGTTTTTGCTGACGGTTACGGGCAGGGACGAAGCGGGGGAGGTGACGGGGACGGCCGGGTTTTATCTGGCGGATTACCGATTTGCAGACGGCGCGGATGATTACATCGTCGATGGGTGGGAGTGGTTGGATTTGGCTTCGTTAGGGGTAGTGAAAAGTGTTGAGCTCGAGTTGAGCTCGAGTGACATGGGTGCGTGGGGGATGAACACGCCGGGTTACTTTGCGCTGGATGATTTGAGTATCGTGCCGGAGCCGGCGACGCTTGTCTTGTTAGGGGCCGGCGGAGTGGTTCTGCTGCGGCGGAGGAGGGTGTGATGTATTCGGATTCGAGGATTTGCGTGGCGTCGGAGAAGACGTGTGGCTGATCGAAGGACTCCAATCCTGGTTGCGGCGGGGGCGGCGCTGGTTTTGTGCTCGGCCGGCTTCGCCCGGCCGGGTCCCTACACGGAGGCGGGGGTGAACGGGTACGTGAATCCCATAGAGCGCTTTCGCCGGGCCAATCCCCTGACGGATCCGAACGCAGTCTTGAATCCGGTATTTCGGGGCTGGGCGACGGGCGTGGCTGGCTACGAGCCGGCGGCGGGCGTCGATGCCGAGTGGTCGGATTCAGGCAAGGCACTCGGACCGGCCACGGGAGACAATTTCGACATAGTCAGCCTGGGTGACCTGGACGGCGGCGCGATTGGCAGCGGCGCGTTGCCGGGTAGAATAACGCTCTTATTCGGCGACCCCTGCCGGCCGGGTGACCCAAATCACATCCGCGACGGGGCGGGTTATGATTTTGTCGTTTTCGAGAACGCCTTTGTGTCGCTTTACAACAGGCCGACCGGCTCGGTGGCAGGGCAGATGCTGGCGGAGCTGGCCTACGTGGAGGTATCGTCGAACGGACGCGACTTTGCGCGGTTTGCCGGGGTGTCACTTACCGATGGGCTCGTGGGGCCGTACGGGACGATTGAGATAAGCGACGTTTACAATCTTGCGGGCAAGCATCCGAACGCCAACGGCGTGTGCACGGGAACGCCCTTCGACTTGAGCGAGTTGGCGGGCGATCCGCTGGTTGTGGGCGGGGCTGTGGATATCAACGAGATAAGCTACGTTCGGATAGTGGATATTCCGGGCAGCGGTGACTTTCTCGACGATGCGGCGGGGCATATCGATCCGGCGACGCGACCGGAATGGGATTATTACGGGCAGAATCATCGGGTTTACGACGCGTGGGTGACGTGGGGCTCGGGCGGGTTCGACCTGGAGGCGGTCGGGGTGCTGGCCGAGCAGGAGCACCCGGCCGATATCGACTTGAACGGGGTAGTGGATATGTTCGACTTCGCCCTGTTCGGCTCGGCCTGGGGCAGGCACTTCGGAGAGCAAGGGTGGATAGGGCGTTGCGATTTGGCGCGACACGGGGACATGGTTGTTGACTGGCGTGACCTGGCGGCTTTTGCAGGTCAGTG
>CP070678.1:1640502-1662117 GCA_020352515.1 Phycisphaerales bacterium
CGGCCGTTCTTTCGGTTCGCCACGCAGGACAGCCCGTCGGCAAACTAAAGCCTGCAAAGGCATTCTACGGTGTCAGCGGCAAAACGGTCAGCGAAGTCGATATTAGAAGAACACTCAGGGAAGACCTGTATCTGGCGCTTACAGCCGTCGATGCCGGTCAGAACCTTATAAACCTCAGAATGATGGTCAAACCCCTGATAAACTGGATTTGGATCGGTACCTGTATCACACTGCTTGGTACCGTAGTTGTTTTGGTCTCGCTATTTAGAGAACGCACTGCGGCATCACCGCCCTCCAGTGCAAAGGACGTTCTATGAGCTATTTCAAATGGGTGCTTCTGGCAGTGTGTATTCTGTTGGCGGTCTTGCCTTTGGTCTCGAAGAAATCCGACAAGCCGGACAATGAAGGACGATAACGCATGAGCCATATTATCGTGACAGCGGAATTGATTCTACTATGCCTGTGGGGTGCAGCTTCAACGACTGGCGCCGAACCGCAGCCCTCGCTTGCCGTGGAAGTGACCAACGGCACAGACAACGGCGCTTCAGTAGTGGGCGATGAGGTTCTGCTGGTGCTATACGAACGTGAAAAACCAATAGATTCAGTAAAAAGCAAAGTGAACGAGAAAGGCAGAGCGGTTTTTGAGAATGTTCCGACCGGTGATCATATAAGAGCAGTGGCAAAAGCCAAACATCAGAACATGATGTTTGACTCGCAGGTCATCTCGCTTGCTCCCGGGCCAAACCCCCTGAAAGCCTCTGTCAAAGTCTTCGATGTTTCGACAGACAAGTCGAAGCTGTCGGTTGGGATGCACCACTTCATCATCAAAACACTCACCGATGCCCTTCGTATAACCGAGTATATGCAGCTTAAAAACGCCTCGGACAAGGCCATAACATCTCAGGTGAAGGACAGTAATGACAGGGATATCGTACTGGAGGTGAGTCTTCCCGCGGGTTTCAAAGATGTCGCCTGTTCGAGCTATTTCGAAGAGCACGCTTTGGTGATAACTGATCAAGGGTTCTACGACACTATGGCGGTTCCGCCCGGAATACATAATGCGGCTTTTTCCTACACTCTTGCCATCGATGGCCGGGCGGTGGACATCGGCAAGAAGTTGTCCCTGCCGACGAGCGAATTCATGCTCTTTTCTCAGGTTGGTGACGACAGAGTGAGGGGCCTTGGCAGCCCCATCGGGCAAGTGACTTTGTCCGATGGCGGCTCAGCCGAATACTATAGTTACCCTGACCCGAAACTCGGCGAAGAGATAAGATTTCAGGTTGTCGGATTCAACCCGGAGAAACGAAATCATACCGGCCTACTGGTCCTGTGTGTCGTATTCGCTGCTGTAGGCACAGTTATCGTACGCCGAATACGCGCCGGCAGCAAATGATTTGGACGTATGCTGAATAGCCCTCGTGTTTCCCCGTTCAGATAAGTAGCTTCATGCACCTGATGAACAACAACGTGATAGAAATCAAATCAGTCAGCAAGGCTTTTGACGCACGCCGTGTTTTGAGTGAAATCGATCTTTGCGCGGGGCAGGGGATCTCCCTGTTTGTCTGTGGTGTCAACGGAGCAGGCAAGAGCACCCTGCTCCGGATCATTGCTGGCCTTCTGCAGCCCGACAGTGGCTCCATGAGTATCTGTGGGTACGACCTGAACAGAGACCCGGAGAAAGCCAAAGCGCAGCTTGGCGTCATACTGCACGGGAGCATGGTGTATGCAGACCTGACCGTTTCGGAAAATCTCTCGTTCTTTGCGCGTCTATACGGCCTGGGCAAAAGTTGTGCCCGTGTGCGCCGGCTTCTCGACGACGTGGGCCTCTCTTCCTACACACACGATAAGGCCGGCGTCCTCTCCCGCGGGCTCCTTCAGCGTCTGGCAATTGCCCGAGCCCTGCTGCATAAACCCAGCGTCCTGCTGGCTGATGAGCCGTTTACCGGGCTGGACTGCGAGGCTTCCGAACATCTTGCAGACATTCTACGTGATTTTGCCGACAGGGGCGGCGCGATGGTAATGACAACGCACGACGCACGCATGGGCCTGCGGTGCTGTGACCGCGTTGTAATCTTGGATAACAGACGACTCATATTTGACGCAGAGACAGGCAGCATAGATGCCGAAAAGTTCGCCAACGACTACCTGGGCTATGCACGGAGTGTGAAATGAGATTCTTCTGGTCCACGCTCAGTGCCATATTCGTAAAGGACATTGTGACCGAATTGCGGTCAAGGCAGGTTCTGCCAACTATGATTGTTCTTGGAATGCTCATAGTCTGGGTTTTGCGAATGGCCTCGGAGGCCATACTGACGAGCAAAGCTGTTATGGGGCCGGTCGCACTTTGGATATCCTTTTTGTTTTCCGGCCTCCTGGTCCAGGAAAGGTCCTTTGCTGCCGAACAGCAGCACGATTGTATCTACGGACTGCTGCTGGCCCCCATTGACCAGGGGACTATCTACCTTTCGAAGCTGCTTGCCAACACGGCCATGCTCTGCATCTTCGAAATCATCATCGTGCCGGTCGTACTTGTGGCCTTTCGGCTTGGCCCCGACACACGCTGGCCGGCGTTGGCGGGTGTTTTGTTGCTCGGAAACATCGGGATTTCCAGCGTCGGCACACTCTTCTCGGCCGTCGTCAGGGTGAGCCGGGCCCGTTCGTCTCTTCTGAGCGTCCTCGTTCTTGTAGTGCTGATGCCGATGATGATACCGGCAACCTTTGCACTGCTTACTGTCTTTGGCGCTGTGCCCGAGACGCTGCAGGGCACAGGGGCATTGTCGTTCATCGGAAGCTTCAACGCCGCTGTCGGGTACATGATCGCCTTCGACGCAGTGTTCGTGGTGGCGTGCTGGCTTCTCTTCGGCTTTGCGATTAAGGAGTGAAAAAAATGCGACGCCTGCTGCTCGTGGTGACTTTCCTTCTAATGTTTGGTGCCATTTGGATCGCTTTGACAGTAGGGGCCATAAAGGGCCCGCCTGCCAATCCGGATTCCCCAGTTCGAAACATATTCTATGCACACGTCCCCAGCTCAATCTGCTCCTTGATTTGTTTCCTTGTGCTGCTCGTGGTCTCAATTGGCTATCTGTACACCGGCAGGCCTGTCTTGGACCTTGTTGCTCTGGCCGCCGTAGAGGTTGGACTCCTGTTTGCCACCGTGCTCAACGCGACCGGATCGATCTTCTCGCGCGGTGAATGGGGCGTATGGTGGACGCCCACCCCGCGACTGGTAACCTCGGCTATCCTTTGGTTTCTGTATGTGGCCTACTTGATTCTGAGATCGAGTCTCCCTGGCTCGGCACAGCGAAGAGCGAGGATTTGCGCGGTTTTTGCGATCATAGCTTTTCTCGACGTCCCTTTGGTAATTATAAGTGCGCGCTTTATTCCCGACATGCACAGGGCAAGTTTCGAGTTTACTTCCACATGGCAAACGGCGGCGTTTGTGATGAGCATGATGGCGACGGTCCTCCTGGCTGCCACATTCATCTGGCTAAGGGCCGATTTGTTGATCAGCGAAAGTAAACTGCAAGAGGAAATTGTGTTGTAACGGAGCCTTTTCCATGTTCTATCTCTGCCTTTCGTTCTCTTCTTTGTGGCTCGTGACGTTTATATATATGCTGTTTCTGGACAGACGCATAAGGGACATGTCCAAAAAGCTGAAAATCCGAGAACCCAAGCGTCCATAGTCTCTTCTCGCGATAAATAGCGGCTGTTGTCGCCTTGTCCAAGGCTGGCGCTGGCCTGTTCATGGGCCCATAGTCTCTCTGCCTGAGTCTGCGTAAAAACTGAACCCGTCGCTCCCATAAAGGGTCCGGGCTGATTCTGTACCGGCTCGCCATGCGCCCTGTGCCCGAATTGTACCTGCACGCGTTGCTCCCCCCGACTCGTTTGGGAAAAGGTCCTGCTTCAAATCATTTCTGCCCACCCGCGTACCCCGTCCGCCGAATCAACGTCACTCGTAGCCGTACATACACCCACCATTCAAGAAAGCCCGGTAATCCACGCTTCAACTACTTGGAAATACACACGGCCCCGCGTCACTACAGCAGAGTGTGTCATCCATTCCCACCCGGTTTGTTCAGACTTGGATTATTTCCTATGCTTTACTCGTGTGGCCGCCGCGGCGGACATTTAACGAGACGGCGTGGAGAATTCAAAGATTACAGGACGCAATATACCACAACTGCAACGCAGCAGCCCCGGGCAGAGAAACGCGGCGCCGGGACATGCAATCGCTGTTTTTCTCTTTGCGATTGCCGTTGCTTCGACGATCACAGCAGGCGGACGAAACGCTCCGGCCGCCCGTTCGCCGGGGTTACTCGAGCATGTCTTGACTTTTCCGCAGAGCACAAATCAAATCCGTCCATTGTGGGGCGGGCGGATTGCCATGACGCAAACAAGCGCGAGCAGCCGTGAAAAGACGATCCGACTCCACCATTTCGAACTCCCCTGCGAGACATGCCACCAACGTGCTGGGGCCACACAGGACTCGAATGTGCCGGCGGGAATTTTGCGTCAACTGAGAGCCGGCGTAAACCAGGCCTGTACGTCTTCGGGCTGCCACAATTACGACACCGTGCTGAACCACCCTCTTGATGCAAGCGCCGCCGGCGAGTCACCGGTCGACAAGCATTTGGATGGCTCGCGCATTACCTGCCTGACATGTCACAACCCTTCAAGGTCGCCGGACGAGGCCGCAGATGCAAATGAAAGTCAAGATCGTCGTCTCCGGGTCCCCGCAGGAAAGGATTTCTGTGCCTCCTGCCATGCGAGAATGCCGGGCACTCCGGAAAAAACCTCACACTGGCAGTCCTCCAAGCACGCACACCTCGGGCGGATTACCTCCGGATCCGTCCGTGCCGATAATACCATCCGGTTCTTGCAAGAGATTGACACCGAGTCTCGAACATGCCTGAGCTGCCACGACAGCATTGCGGCCGCGACACCTTGCGATGGTGTGCTGCCCGGCTCAGGATCGCTCCGAACTAAGAGAACGGGTGGTCACCCGATTGGAATGGAATATGCCCGCGTCGCCATGGAAAAGTCCTCCAAATACAAATACAGATATCCTCTTGCAAACGCCCACCTAATACGTTTGCCGAACGGCAAAGTGGGCTGTGGCACCTGTCACAGCCCGTACTCAGACCACCCGGCACACCTTGTTCGCAGCAATCTCCGCAGCGCCCTTTGTCTTGAATGCCACGATATGTAGTCCTCAAATGTGGCCGAGTACCCCCCTCGGCGATTAGCTCATTTGAATCGGCCGCCTTGCCGCTTCAGCGCAGCCAGACTCTAATTCAGCAGGCGCCATTGCCGCGTCAAGAATTGGAGCTACCCTCTGGGACCGCCGACCTCTCACTTGCGAGAACTTGTCGCGCCAAGCGTCTCACAAACGAGAATGCGACTTCTGACTGCCACCGAACCAAGGTTTTGCCCAAGTCGCCTTGATCTCTAAGTCCTTTTCATACAAGCTCTTGCGACGAGCAGCGTCTGGAAGGCCGACAGAGGCGCTTCTTGGCACGCCAATTGCAGTCGGTAAGATACCCACGGGGCTACTCTGCAATGTCGGGGGCTGGGCGCCCCCCCTATTGGCGTTGGCGGGTGGATGGCTCCAGGGGCTGGCGTTTCACTCATAAACAATTACAGGTCAGGGAGTAGTGGCATGAACACAGCCGAGGTGAACTTGCGAAGAAGCTGCTCGAGATACTCGATCGGAATAGCCCTTGCGCTTTTGGCGGTAGTCTTCAAAGCCGATCCCTTGGTGTTCTTGGCGGGAGACCGGGGCAATTCCGGCCAAGCCTACGGCGCCGAAAAAGGCGATTATAACCGCGACGGCGTTATCGATCTCGATGATCTGCAGATCTTCAGCATAAGACGGCTGGGCTTGGATTGGGAGGATGTTGACTGGTGTCAATGGATTCACGACGAACCAGACAGCTCGAAACAAATGGGTGGTCTATATGACTTCGTCTTGGCTCATTTTGGGTGCGACCAATCCACACATCCTGGCAGCGACCCCTTCGCCGTTGAGAATAGGAATGACTATCCGACGCGGCTGGCATGGGGGCCGAGCGGCTACCTGTATGTCAGCGACGCCAAAGCCGGGTCCGTCTTCATCTATGATCCGAATCTTGTTGTGATCGGCGAGCTCAAAGGACTCGACAAGCCCCTCGGTGTCGCCGTTGATCCTCAGGGCAACATATACGTTGGCAACAACGGGCGTGACAACGTTGAGGTATACGATTACCAGGGTGCCAAGGTGACAACGCTTGGTCGGGGGCTGGTCAAAATGCCCAACGACCTGGCTATAGACCGCTCCGGCAGGCTTTACGTAGTGGACAGCAAGAATGACACTATATGGGTGTTCGACCCCAACGGAGGTGTCTTGAGGAGCATCGGTTCGACCGGCGATGGCCTGGGTGAATTTCGCTTCCCGGCAGCAGCAACGGTTGCATACTACGTTGATCCCTCCTCCGGCCGGGAGGTGGGCGAACTTTACGTTGCTGACCAGGGCCACTCTCTAATTAAGGTCTTTGACCTCGAAGGCAATTACCTGCGGTCATTCGGAGGAACACCGTCACAAGGAATGATGGGATACAAATGGCAGGGGAAATTCGCCATGTTGCAGAGCCTGGAACTCGACTCGCACGGCCGGATTCATGCCGTGGACACGTCCATGAGTGTGGTGCAGATACTCGACAGCGTAACCGGCGGTTACATCGCATCTTACGGATCTTTCGGCACAGGCCCTGGCCAGTTGAACCTGCCGTTGGATGTTGTGATCGATGGCTATGGGCAGGTCGTGGCCGCCAACGCCAACAATAAACGGGTGGAGATAATCTACCTTGCACCCTGATGTTCGAACGAAACGGTGCCTATTATGTCTAAGCGGATAAGTTATACTCTGTCTCTGGCTCTTGCAATGGTTGTCGCTTTTGGGACCACGGTGGCAATGGCGGCCCAATACGCACGCCCCGACGGGACTGTCTCGGCAACTGGCTGGACAGCCTCTGGAACGCCGGCGCACCACGAGGCCACTGATGAGGTCACGCCAAACGACGACACCGATTATGTCTTGGCCGCCGATGGCGTTGCCGCGACCGCTGAGTTGAGTTTGACTGATGTGACTGACCCGCAAGTCAGCTCCGGACACATCATCCGGTTCAGAATGATGTCTTCAGGCACTAAAGGGGCCGAGAGATGTGACTTCATTTTGTTTCAGGGCGCCGCAGAGATTGCCTCGCTCACGAATCAGGCTTCAAGAGATGTTTATACGACGTTCGAGGCGACACTGACCGGCGCTGAAGCCGATGCCATCACCGATTATTCAGACTTGAGATTTGTGATTTCCACCAGCACCGTTGATACCGGGGAACAGTTGCGAGTTACCTGGATGGAGTTCGAAGTGCCTGATGCCACTGGTGCTTCAGTGCCGACTTTGTCCTCTCCCACAGTGACCGCTGTTGATGCCAATATCGCCACGCTTGGAGCAACCATTGACAGCAACGGGAATGATCCGATCACGAGCAGGGGGACGGTCTGGGGCACGTCCCCTGAGCCGATCACCAATCTGCTCGCTGAAGGGGGAACGGCTTTAGGGACTTTCTCTCACGACCGCACCGGATTGCCGCCGGCAACCCTCATCTACTTCCGGGGCTATGCCACAAACTCGATTGGCGCCGGCTATTCCCCCGATGGGTCCTTCTATACCGAACCGAATGTCCAGGCTTCTGGCGTAAGCTTCGCCAACGTCAGTTCATCAGGGATGAGAATTACGTGGTCCGCCGGCAACGGCGACGGAACCATACTGATAGTCAAGGAGGGTTCGCCCGTTGATGCAGGACCGGTGGACGGGAACGAGCACCCCGCCAGCTCGGTGTTCGGAAGCGGCGAGCAGCTTGGTGCCGGGAATTACGTCGTTTTCCGCGGTGTCGGAACGCAGGCGGACATCACCAACCTGACTGAGAACACGACATATTATGTTGCAGCCTACGAGTACGCCGGTTCCGGCTCCGGAATCAGCGGCATCAACTATCAACAGACCGATCCCAACACGGCCAGCCAGACCACCTCACAGGCTTCCTCTGCCGTGCCGACCCTGTCAAGTCCGACGGTGACGGCGGTCGACACGGACGCCGCCACTCTTGGAGCAACGATAGACAGCCAGGGTGATGCCTCGATCACAAACAGGGGGACGTTGTGGAACACCTCCGGACCGCCGGTCGATCAAAATGCTTTGGACGAGGTTGGAAGCTGGGCCCCGCCCGTGGCCTTCTCGCAGGACCGAACCGGTTTGCCGGCGGGAACACGCATCTATTATCGCGCCTATGCCACGAATTCCTTCGGAACAGGCTACTCACCGGACGATTCGTTTTACACGGAGCCGGCAACTCAGGCCTCAGGCCTGAGTTTTACCAACGTCAGCTCATCTGCCATGAGAATTACATGCACTGCTGGCAGCGGCGACGGAAGGATCATTATAGTCAAAGAAGACTCGCCGGTTGATGCAGGTCCCGTGGACGGTACGGAACACCCAGCCAACGCGGCTTTTGGCTCTGGCGCGCAGCTTGGCGTCGGCAACTATGTGGTCTTCCGAGGGGCCGGAAACCAGGTTAATGTCACCAACCTGACCGGCAGTACGACGTATTACGTCGCCGTCTACGAATACGCGGGCTCGGGCCCCGGCGCCAGCGGCGTAAATTACCAGCAGGACGACCCCAACACGGCCACCCAGACAACGGCCGCCGCTCCGCAAGGCCACAACGCCTCTCACGGCATACAGTGCGTTACCTGTCACGCCCATAACAATAACGGGGAATTCGTGACCAGAAATGAAGAACAGAAGACCAAGTGCACAACCTGTCATCGACCCGGTGGCGCGGCCGAGAATACGAGTGACGTGGCTTTGCACATGGTGAACGGTGGCTCGACCACGGTGGACTGTGGCTCGTGCCACGAAATTCACAACGGCCAGACGGTCATAGGCTCCAACTTGGCATGGATTCGTCAGAACACGGGCAAATATGTCGCGGGGGCATTGGAGCCCGCCCTTTTCGAGGTCGACCCCAACCATTTTGCATTCGTGACGGAGCCATGGAACGGCATTTGTCAGAGCTGCCATACCACAACCAGTCATCATACAAACAACGCCTTCGGTGACCACGACCACAAGAAGGTAGGGCCGGATGCACAGCCCGACTGCGTTTCCTGCCATACTCACGGCGGGGGCTTCGAGGGCGGAAGCTGTTCAAGCTGTCACGGTGAGGTTCAGGACCAGGACCCAAATGACGCCGTACCTGCCAGGAGGGCCGTCATGGGAGACTTCAGCCTGACCTCGCACCACGTGGCCGGCGGCGCCCCGACGGACGACGACTGCGGAGTCTGTCACTATGAGGCCGTCGACGGGGCAGCGCACAAGAACGGCCTGATTGATCTCCGCGACCCTGATACGGGCTCTGCCATCACCGGATTCGTCCAGTTCAGCAGGCAGAGAAGCACAGACGTTCTTGAGTCCTGGGTAACGAATGTTCAGGACAATTTCTGTATGAAATGTCACGATTCAGATGCTTCAAGGGGCTCCGGTCTTGGCGGGGCGGCGGCCACCAATTTTAGCGGCGACCCCTTGCAGCCGTTTTCTTCGCCAAGCCGCAATGCTCCCGATGTGTTCGGCTCTTTGGATGCCGGTACAGCCTTCCATCATCCCGTTCGCACGCCCGGGACAAACTCCGCCTGCAATGCCACTACCATGGTATCTCCCTGGAACCAGGATGGAGGCGGCGACCACGACGTAATATCCTGCTTCGACTGTCACGACACCAACGGACACGGCAGCGCCAACCAGCGGGCCCTCTTGGATCCGATCGACTTCGATACTATGGAAGCCGCTGCGGACGCGGCCTCTCTTCCACCCGGAATGGGTGCAGCCGTGGAGACTTTCTGCAGCACGTGCCACCAGGCAAGTGTCTATGTCGATAATACGGTCACAGGCAGTGTATTTGAGTATCATGGGGCCGCCCAAAACCAGCACGGTGCCGCCGGAGGCAACGAGCTGGGCTGTATGGGCTGTCACGCCGGAATAACGAATCTCGGCGACGCCCCCAAGGGAGGCGGCGCCTACTATCCGAACGGTGCGGCCAGGGGCAACATTCACGGCGGCGACTTTGACTGGTCCACAACCACATCCTTTGCTGTGGGGCCCACGGATATTTTCATGCTCGGCGGCTGGATCGGTGGCTGGCAGATAAACGGATCATCCGGCGAGTGCTCCGGTGGTCAGTGTAACCACGGCGGCACGTCACGGGCTGGCAAGAGCTATACTCTGACGATTGATTAGTTGTCTCGGTACGCCCGACCGTTCATCTACGATGACCTGTTTACTTCACAATCCAGCCGGGAACACCTGCGACCGTGAGGTGTTTTGTACTTATTGTCTGTGATGCTCTGAGCAGGACCGAAGCCAACTGTTAAGTTCGAATGCGTAATAGACTGTTCAACACATCCCTCAAAATACTGAGCTCTTCGAAGCTGGCCCTGATGCTTGTCGCGGTTGTAATGCTGTTCTTTCTGGCCGGGGCTGTCCTCCCTCAGGAAGGCAGGCTGGGGCCCGCCGAAATTGCACGCTGGCAAGAGGCGCGCCCAACACTGACGAGCATATTGAAGCCTGCAGGGCTCTTCCACGTGTTTTATTCTTGGCCTTTCCTCATCAGCATTCTTGTCCTGGGGGTCAACACCCTCACCTGCACGGCTTTGCATTCCTTCAGAGAAGGATACAAGTCTTTCCTGAAAGGCCCTCGGAGAACCGAAAAGACAGGCTTTCTTCTTCTGCATCTTAGCCTTGTACTTCTTCTGGCCGGCGGCTTCTGGAGCGCAGCCACAAAACTGAGCGGTTTTGTGGTGCTCACTGAGGGACAACAGTTCACAGAGACTCATGCCGGCTATTTGTGGATTGCCGAAGGGCCGTTTCGCCCAAAGCGCCACAAGGGTTTCGTCGCCTCGCTCAGAGAGGTTCGCACGGACTACGAGCAGAAAACGTACCAGGTCGATGTCAGTTCAAGCCTGGACATACTCGCCGGTGGTAAGAAGGTCGCGGAAGGAACCATCAGGTTCAATGTGCCATTTGTACACCAGGGGCTCAGTTTCACGCAACACGACGTGGGCTTTTCACCTCGTTTAAGAATCTGTGACAGGAGAACCGGGAAGCTGATGCTCGATTCCTTTGTCGCCCTCAAAACATTTCACGGCGCCGATGAAAGCGAATACCGGGATTTCCTGCCTTTGCCCTTTCTCGAGAACAGGGTAATAATCACACTCTATCCGGACTTCTCCGATGATAATGGGAAACTGAGAAAGACCGGGGACGAACCTGAGAACCCTCTTCTTCTTGTGGAGACTGAGGGCCAACCGGGGCATGTCCTATCGCGGGAGCGTCTGCCAAAAGGGGGCAGTATCGATGTCGGCAGGTACACCTTGAGTTTTACAGATTTGAGACGTTGGGCTTCTTTCAGGATAGTCGCAGACCCGGGCTATCCCGTGGTTCTGGCCTCGCTCTGGCTGGGCGTGGCTGCGCTGCTGTTGAGGTATGTTCCAGACTTGTGGCGGTGGTTCGATCCACGAGGCCGAATCGTGGAGGGCGCCGTAATTCAGCCGGCAGCGGCAAGTCGGCTTAACTGATTTTTCACGCTCGATTATGTTAATGGAATGTTGATACTCATCGCGATTAGCGGCAAAGACAATTGGCTTGAGCTTTACACAATAGGCGAAACAGGTTCCCTGGCTCCCGGTCGTATGTGGTGCTTTTGCCTCTCAACTGACGGAAGGTCGAAGGATGTTGCACACTGAAATCTTACTGTTATGGGCTGCAATCTTCGCCTACGTCGCCGCCTTCTTTATTCATATTCTTGGATTCATTGCATGCAAGGCCGCCGGCGCCAGGTACGCCGTCTTCACCCTCTGGATTAGCCTGGGTCTACACACAGCCACCGTCATCGTTCGCTGGATAGCCGGGGGCCACCCCCCCGTGACCGACACGTATGAGCTTAACCTGACGGGAACATGGATTACTGTCCTTGTATTTCTGATCTTTGAAAGGTTGCGCAAAGCCGACCGGGCCATTGCCCTCCTCGTGACCCCGGCAGCGTTCCTGGTTCTGGGATATGGATTAATGTCGAGAGTTGAAGCGGTCCCAATGGGGCCCGCATATCGCAGCCCCTGGCTCGCCGTGCATGTGATCTTTGCGTGGCTGGCCTTTGGATGCTATATTATCTCCACAGGTGCTGCCATGCTTCTTTTGCTCAGGGCCAGGCTTACTGCCGCAAGGCCGGCCCTCAAGATTCCCGGCTCCGAGACGCTGGATATTGCCTCTTACCGCTTCATTGTGCTTGGCTTCGTTAATCACGCTGTAATGCTCGTCTCGGGCGCCGTCTGGGCCAAGAACCTTTGGGGTCACTATTGGAGTTGGGATCCCCTCGAAACCTGGTCTTTGATTGCCTTTCTATTCTACGCATTTTATCTTCACTCCCGTGCATTCCTCGGGTGGAGATTAAGACCCGCCGCGTACCTCGCCCTCGTGGGACTGATCCTTCTGGCCATCTCCTTCTGGGGCGTGGGCTGGTTCGCACCATCCGTCCACCCGGGACCGTGAGTCTATTTGATGATTGTGCCTTTCGAAGACAACAGACATTCCCCCGACGAAACGCTGTTTGGGATGTGACTTGAACTGGGAGGTAGGTTTTCTGTGGCTGTACTGGTACTGTTGAACAACTTTTTGCACGACTTCAGCGCGGCCGGCTGGCTTTTTGGAACAGTCATCCTGATTTCGCTCTGCCGAAAGGATATCTGTTGCCGGGATTCCACGAAGGCAATCGCCGATATCCTGAAGATCGTACTATCCCTTATGAGACTGTCTATCGCCGGTATAGTGGTCTTTGGGCTATTTCGTGCCCTTGCGTATAAACAGTACGAATGGAGCGCCGCAGCGGGCCGAAACCAGGTCATACTGCTCATCGTCAAGCATATCATACTCACCGCCGTTTTCGTTCCAGGGCTTGTGTACTATATCAGGGTCAATAGGTTTGTCGGAAAGACCAGCAGTGAAAAGACCGAATAGAGTAATGCTCGTGACGCCGCCCTACCACTGCGGCGTGGTCGAATCAGCCGGAAGATGGCCCAATCTGGGGTTTATCTATATCGCGGGCGAACTGGAGAAGGCCGGCTTTGAAGTCGAAATCTACGACGCAATGTCCAGGTTTCACACCCCCGACCAGATCAGGGGGCATATAGGCTCGGCAAAACCGGATTTTGTCGGCGCTACTGCTATAACGGCAACCGTAAACGACGCCATCGGGGTGTTGAAAACAGCAAAGGAAGAACTGCCCGAGGTCACGACTTTCCTGGGCGGCGTGCACCCCACATTTTGCTACGATGAGGTGCTCTCTAACAACGAAGCTTGGATCGACTATTGCGTGCTTGGCGAAGGCGAGTTGACAGCTCCGGAACTTCTGGAGGCACACAGAAGTGGACGCGACCTTTCCACGGTTCAGGGTATTGCCTTCGTGCAAGAAGGGAAGGTAACCACGACCAGGCCCAGGGATTTCGTCACGGACCTCGACTCGCTCTCGCCCGCCTGGCGCCTCGTCAATTGGTCCGATTATCCCCTCTATTTCATAGATAAGTCCACAGTCGCAATAGTCAGTTCTTCACGAGGGTGTGTCCATTCCTGCATTTTCTGCTCACAGCACAAGTTCTGGAAGGGCTCGTACCGCCAGCGAGACCCCCACAAGTTCGTAGCCGAGATTGAGCATCTTGCCGCCAGTTACGGGATAAATGTCTTTTTTATTGCGGACGAATACCCGACATATTCGCGTCAGCGGTGGGAAAAGATACTCGACCTTCTGATCGAGAAAAAACTCGGCGTTCACATTCTTATGGAAACGTGCATCGCAGATATTCTCAGGGACCGAGACATCCTCCACCGCTATCGCCAGGCCGGCATCCTGTTCATTTATCTCGGCGTCGAAGCCACAAGCGACCAAAGACTTAAAGAGTTCAAGAAGGAAACTCGCTTCGAAGACTCAAAAGAGGCCTTGAGGCTGATCCGCGACGCCGGAATGATCTGCGAGAGTTCTCTTATCCTTGGCACTCCGAACGAAACGCCTCAATCCATAAACGAGACTCTGGAGCTTGCCCACGAGTATAATGCCGACTTCATGCATTTCCTTCTGCTCGCGCCGTGGCCCTACGCCGATATGTACGAGAGTCTGAAACCCTACATTGAGGTTATGGATTATTCGAAATATAATCTCGTCGAACCTATCATAAAACCAAAGTCCATGACTCGCGATGAGCTCATGCGCGCAGTCCTCAACTGCTACAGGAAGTACTATATGAAGAAACTGCCCGAGTGGGCCAAAATGAAGGACAATAGTATAAAACGTTCCTGCCTCATAAAAGGTATGCAGGCGATCATGGAGAACTCGTTCCTGAAAGACCACATGCGGGGCATGGGCAGGATGCCCGCGCATCTGCGCAGCCTCATGCGCGTTCTCAAGTCGTAGCCTCGCAGGCCACAAACAACCCCTTCGACTATGTGACCCAACTGCAAAAGCACGCCAACGAGCTGTCCTCACACCCCGAGAGGTGGATACCTTGGAACTACCGCGATAGCCTCCAAAGTACCGACATCCCCCGATAAATTCAGATTGTTTTCAGCGCTACCGAAAAAGAACCTGCGCCAGGTAGCTGCCGATGAAATGATAGACTTCTGGCTCATCGAACCACTCGGCTGTTTCGCGATGGATCTCCTCAACTGCTGGATTGAACCATAGGATGAACGTCCGGTCTTCCAAGGCGCGAATGTTGCTCTTGAGTGATCGCCACTCATTGGCGATTAGCGTTGCTAGTCGTTTGTGAAGCGAACTCGGCGGCTTTGTGCCGGTTTCATTGCTCTTTGCACGACTGCTCTAATCCGGCCAGAAAATGGCATGGATGCCGCCTTGATCGATAAAGGTTACCGGCCTATCTTAAACAAGTGGGGGACTTCGAAATCTTCAGACCGAAACCTGACATCAATCTGCTGGCTGGATATGTCAGAAATAGAAGTCCACAAAGTTCTGCTGTTGCCCGATTTTAGCTGAATAGCCCGCATAACCGACAACATTCTATCACAGCCCCCTCGTTCCGATTTCAGCATATTCTCGGCCTTGCGATATCTGCTGCAATTATCTCTTACATAGTTGATGCCTTCCTGGTACGCCGTATTGGTAAGAATGAGGTACGGCTCTTCCTTGTGGAATGCCACCATGTTTCTACTTGTGTCAAATTCTACAACCGCCGCCTTTCCGGTTGCATCGGCGATCAGGAGATGGTTGACCTCCACAGGAAACCATATTCTAACCGAACGGATTAGCTCTAATGCCTCGTCCACAGAAGCGCACCTATCGAGTACTATTCTCGCCATGTGAATAATCTGAACGGCGGGACTATCGGGGTATTGAGGTTCCTTTTGATTGTATCTTGAAGGATGCCCGTTCGTCGCCACTCCGACGTAAAGCCCTTTTTCATTAAAGCCGTCTTCTATCCAGTGATAGAGCATATAGCACGCATTGCCTATCGTTCTGTATGCCCCCTCCAGTTCCGTTGTCACGACAAAATGCGGCCTGTCTGATGTGACATCGAAATTCCTTCCGATCAAGTGATTATTACTCTTTTCGTCGTGACAGGAGACAATGCTGCATTCTGAAAAATCGAAAATACCCTTCCTGGGATGGTAATAATCGGTGACTTTCTCGAATTCCTCATACTCGAACAATCGCCACCACAGCAGAGTGAAGAACCAGTGTTCCATATATCGCAGATCGACACGCTCTATTGGCAAATCGTAAGCTGCGCCCACTCCTTTAACCAGTTCAAGGTAGGAAGGATAGACTGCTCGATACATTTCAGCAATCTCTCGATTTATTTGGTCGGCTTGGGGCTTTCTTGTCATCTCCTGCTTCATAGCATCGCCGAAATAACCTTTGGCAATTAGTCCAATCGTATATCCCAATTCGTAATGATTTGCCTTAATTGTAACTTTCCTCGGCAACAGCCCGGGAGCGATAGACTCGTATACGAGAATCTCTTTCCCTATTTGACCATTGGCCCCGACAAGCAGTTCCTGAAACCGATTATCATAACTTGAAAGCAAATCATTTCTGGCCTTTGGATCTGAATGAGTGGGCGAATTGCACGAGAAGTTCATACCAGACAGAAGGCAAAGCGTTACCAGTTTGAAAAAAGTATTCACCTTCAAAGACACTTTAGAATCTCCTACTAAATAAAGAGACAGGTCAGGATAAAAGAATGTTGAGCCACACAATCCTTGGACACCGAATCAGTCGCGATTATACCACCTTTACAGGGCACGCATAAACATTTCTGCAAGCTTGGTAAGCCCCTTCAGGAGGGTATCTATATGTGTTCAATAATCACTCCAGCGAACGCCGCCTAAAAAGGCACTGCATGATGCCGGAGCAAGGATTCTGCTCGGAAGCGATAATGGGGCCAGTCCGCCTTTCCGCTTCTCGATTCAGAGGATCGGCCTCGTTGCGACTCGCTCGTCTGCTAACAGAAGGCAAAATTATATTGTAGCCCCATCAACAGAAAAAGACTAAGCTTTGTCTGAAAACGCTGCCGTTGGCCCGAGAGTGAGCGGTTCGGCCGCTGGCAAGGAGGGTTAAGCACGCATATCCCCACAGATATGTCGATGGAGACTTCACGCCGACAGGGGTCGAACAAGCCGCTCGAAGCCAGGCACTGCGTTTTCAGACACAGCCTAGCCAAAGCTGAGGGTGCATATCATCTGTTTTGGGTCTCGCGTAGCTTTGCGCGCCATTCTTCAGCCTTGAGCGGTTTCTCCCATGCCTCGTACAGCTTAGTCAGCTCGTTCATAACAGCGACCGTATCCGGGTGTCCGTCGACAAGGACACGCCTGCTGTTTTCTAGAAACTCGATAAGCAACGGCTCGGCCTTGTCGTAACGACCCTGTTTGTGATATAGCAAGGCCAGGTTCCGAATAGAAAACAGTGTAAACGGTTCGTCCGGGCCGTCCACACGACGTTGGTGCTCCAGGACCTTCACGAGCAACGGCTCGGCCTTGTCGTAGCGGCCCTGCTGGAAGTCCACCGCGAGCGCAGAGATTCGCGTATCATGATGATTCTCGCCTAAGATGCGGCGTCTGCCTTCAAGCGCTTCAGTGAGCAGCGTTTCGGCTTCGGTGGCGCGACCGATGCTCAGATACCACCAGCCAAGGGCATGCATCAAGCGCAGCGTGATTGGGCTGTCTTCTCCCAGGGCACGACGCGTGATCTGCAGCGTCTCGATGCCGAGTACCTCGGCTTGGTCGATCTTGCCTCTTTTGTAGTACAGCAAGGCCCCGTTGCCCATGGCCTCTAGTGTGTCGGGGTGTTCGCCACCGAGCGTGCGACGTTTAATCTCCAGCTCCTCGTTCAAGTAGGTCTGAGCTTGGTCATACTTCTTGATAGCCTCGTAGAATTTGCCAAGGGTGTTCAGACTCCATGCCGTCATATTGTCGTCTTCTCCACGTTTGGCGCGTGATATTCTCAGGGCTTCTTTCATTAGTTCTTCGGCCTGCTCGTATTGGGCTTGATCTTGGCGGAGGACTGCAAGATGCAACATGCTGTCGAGCGTTACGCCGTGTTCGGAGCCAAGCAATTCTCTGCTCTTATTGTAGCACTGCTCAAGAAGCTGTCCGGCTTGTTGGAGTTTTCCGTTTCTTCGATAGAACCAGCCGACGGCATCCATAGAAGCAAAAGTGTCCGGATGTTCCAAGCCATAGACTTTACGTCTGCCCTCGAGGGCCTCAGTTAGAAGTCTCTCGGCGTCCTCATATCGGCCTTTGGTAGAGTACAGATCCCCAAGTTGGGATATGATATTCAGGGTCTCGATTCCCTGATCGCCGCGGGTGCGCCGAGAGATATCCAAAGCCTCCGTTATCAACTTCTCAGCTTCATCGAATCGCTGCTGTGCTTTGTATATGACCCCCAGGCTGTACATGAAGCTTGGAATCCAGGGGTGTTCGGGACCCAGCTTACGGCGGATAACCTCCAGCCCCTCAAGTTGGAGACGCTCGGCCTGGTGATATTGACCCTGGTCGATGTAAACCCAGGAAAGCCAGCCCATGCAATAGAGCAGAGTTCCGTCTTCCTCTTTCAAGGTGCGCTTCATGCCGTCGAGCGCTTCTATTAGCAGGGACTCAGCCTGCCTGGAATCTCCCAGATGCTGGTTTACCCAGCCGAGTTCCCTCATACAAAGCAACGTGTTGAAGTCTTCGCTGCCGAGCTGCTTTCTGTGAATATCAAGGGATCGCTTCAAATTCTTCTCTGCCTGCTTGTAGTGTCCGAGGTGCCAGTATGTGGACCCCAAGGTAAGACGAATTGAAGCTTCGATGAGCGGCTCATCGGCAAATTTGCCTTCGAGCTGCCTCGATGCCGCATCCAGAAAGGAGATTACCGAAGTGCCTTGTGTTCTGCCCCTCCAGGGATCTGCCGAGCCAAGTAAGTCATCACGGAGAAAGTCGCTGACCGCCCGCGAAATCTTTGCCTGGTGCTCAGCTTCGTTACGGGCGCGGTCGGCTGTGAAGTACAGGGTAGTGGTTGCTATTAGGCCTATTATTAGTAGGGCTGCTATCGTTGCTGTCGCTGCTACAGTTCTTCGGCGTTTTTCTATGAATTTTCGGATTCTGTAAATAGTGCTCGGGGGGCCGGCCTCCACGGGTTCGTTGTCGAGGTGGCGCTGGATGTCCTTTGTCAGGGCGTTTACGGCCTCGTAGCGGCGGGTGCGGTCCTTTTCAAGGGTCTTCATTACTATCCAGTCCAGATCGCCTCTGACGAGCTTGGCGAGCAGATCCGGGCTGGTCTTGCGGTGGTCGGCGATATCGGTCAGGGCGTCGCCCATTGTGCTCAGCCTGGTCGAGGGCTTGAGGGGCTCGCTCTCGCGGATGATTCGCTGCATCTCGCCGTATCCCTTAGCCCGCAATTGGTCGCCGTCGAAGGGGGTCGCGCCTGTGAGCAATTCGTAGAGCAAGATGCCGAGCGAGTATATGTCGCTTCGGGTATCGATGTCGAGGCCGCTGAATTCGGCCTGCTCCGGGCTCATGTATTCGGGCGTGCCGATCATCTGGGCGTATCGGGTGAATACCGTTTTCTCGGTTAGCCTTTGGCTTGTGGCCTTGGCGATGCCGAAATCGATGACCTTGGGGACGGGCTTGCCGTCGTGCAGTGTGACCATTACGTTTGTGGGCTTGATATCGCGGTGGATTATGCCCTTCTGGTGGGCGTGCTGGACGGCATTGCAGACCTGGATGAAGAGGCGCAGTCTCTCCCGGGTATTGAGCTTGTTGTTGTCGCAATATTCGGTGATGATGACGCCCTTTACCAGCTCCATCGCGAAATAGGGCCGGCCCGTTTCGGTTGTGCCGGCGTCGAAGACCTTTGCGATGTTGGGGTGGTCCATCATCGCTAGGGCCTGTCGCTCGGCTTCGAAGCGGGCGATAACCTGCCTTGTGTCCATGCCGAGTTTGATGATTTTCAGGGCGACCCTTCGGCGGATCGGCTCCCTCTGCTCGGCCATATAGACGTACGCCATGCCGCCTTCGCCTATCCGCTCGAGGAGCTTGTACGGGCCAATGTTGTCGCCGGGCTGCTCGACCATGGAGGCCTTGTCGATAGTGATAGTCGCCTCAAAGGGCGGGGATTCCAGAAAACTCCCGGCCTCCTCATCGGCTTTGAGTAACGCCTCTACCCGACTCCGTAAGCTGGCATCATTACAACAGGCCTTGTCCAGATATGCAGACCGTTCAGTGCCCGAAGGCTTTTGCCGGGCTGCATTGTATATCGTTTCAATATCGTTTTCTTTATCATGCATTTCTTCTGCTCCTTGTTTAGGTCTGTCCATATTAGATTGCGACGTCTACGGCAGAAACACCTCACGAAAAATGTGAAAAATCTACGAAAATGCAAGAGTAGCGGTCGAACAGCGCTATCAGCTGCCCTTATTGATCTGGTCGAACAACCATGCACGAGCGTAAGACCAGTACCGCTCGGCCGTCGCCCTGGAAATGCCTAACATCTCGGCTGCCTGTGCAAGGGTCAAACCGGCAAAGTAGCGCAGCTTAACAAGGTTGGCTTTTGCGGGGTCTTCTGCTGTGAACTTCTTTAGGGCTTCATCCAGGGCCAGCAGATCGTCGCAAGGCACGTCAATCATCAGGTCCGCATCCTGCATCTCGGCTCTGTGCAGGTTTCCTCCGTGCCTGAGTCGTTTCTTACGACGGGCGTTTTCAACAAGAATACGACGCATGGCCTCTGCCGCGGCAGCGAAGAAATGTGTTCTGCTTCTCCAGTTCTCAGCTTTCTCTCCCGCCAGCCTAATATAAGCCTCGTGAACCAGGGCAGTGGCCTGGAGCGTCTGGCCGGGCTTCTCGCGAGAGAGCTTCCAGGCGGCCAGCCGACGCAATTCATCGTAAACCGCTGGCAACAACTCATCTACGGCACGAGCATCTCCCCGCTGAATTGCGTTCAAGATGTGTGTAACGTTGCTCATATCTCCCCTCAGGACCGGATCTAAAAAACACCCCATTCAACCGGAGAATACGCCGGCAGACTTAGCCTCTGCAGATGCGCCTGGACAAACCTACGTCGTTTCGTTTGACACTATTCTACCAAAAAGAAGCCGGTCTTACTAATTGCTTATACACCACTCTAAGGTCGAGAACCGCACCTTGCGGCCCTGCATGCAACCGGCAAAGCCCAGAGCGCTGGCCGGATGCGTCTTGCCTGTCCCACTGTTGCCCACCCCATCAAGGGCCCTGCACAAGAAAAGCCGCCAACCATAGATGATTGATGGCTAAGGCTTTGGGAATTGGGCCCGGAAGGATTCGAACCTTCGACCAATGGATTATGAGTCCACTGCTCTGCCGCTGAGCTACGAGCCCTCAAAAACGTCTGGCGCCTATAGAGTAATTGCCCGCCGGTCGCCTTGTCAACTCCTTCGCAGAGAATATGTTGCCGCAGGCACGCGCGCGGCCACCCACCATCCATGCGAGCCGTGGCCCGTCGGCCGGTCAGGACGTGCAGCCCAGTCTGATCCGCGACGGCTCACTGCGTCTGGAAACGCAGTCCTTCGATGCTCGATCCGCCCGGCCCCGTAAAGCGGGCGCAAGCACCCCAACCCATCACGTTCTGGGTTATCTTAAGCATCAACGTGTTCCAGCCTTCTTGCAATGTGAGCGTGACCTTCTCCTGCGCCGGCTGGATGGCCCGCATCGTGTTGTTGGAGTGAACGATCTTGCCGTTGAGCCAGACCTTGACGCCGTCGTCGCTGCCCAGCTCCAGCACGAGCGTGCGCGTTTCCCCCGACCACACCCGGCTGCGCAGGTACGCCACTCTGTTGTCACCACCGAGCAGGGCCAGAAGGTCCAGCAGCCACGGCTGCTCCGGATTCGTCCCTGCCGGCATCAGCCGCCAGCATACCTTCTCGGCGTCCACTGTCTCCGGGGCAAACACAATGTCGAAAAGCTGCGTGCAGCCCGCGCCGTCCCGCATATAGGCCGGCGACACCTGCCAG
>CP070678.1:1662217-1689471 GCA_020352515.1 Phycisphaerales bacterium
AGCATCGGCGGTCGCCGGAGCGATTTCCTTCTCGTCCGTGCCGGTTGCTTGCTTCTTTTGGGTGCTCGGTAGAGAAAAGTCGGGTAATCCGGCAACGGCTTCAGCCTCCTGTCCTGTGAGCGTGTGGGTATATCGTGACAGCGTGAGGTTAATATCACTGTGCCTCATAATGGACTGCGCCACGTTTGGGTGTACCCCACTTGGAGCCAGCAGACTACCGGTTGTGTGACGCGGTGAGTGAAAGTCTGCACAACGTCCACAATCGTCCACAAAGGGTATTCCCGGGTCAGCGCCGGAAAGGGGCGGACTATCTGCGTGGGCGGCGGTAGGCGCCGCGGCAGTTGATGGGCAGCTTTATGGGCTCTTGGGCGTCCTTGTCGCTATTGCCGTCCGGCAGTACGCTCACGTAGAGCACGTCCGAGTAGACCCCCAGCCGGTGCTCGCTGGGCGGCGGCGTTATCTTCAGTCTCAATCTGTATTGACCGCCCACCCGCGTTTGGTCGAGCAGCTCCACGAGCCCCTTCTCAGACGTGGCCGAGACGATCCGGAAGGTCTGGCCGTCCGTGCCGGCTATCATCACCTCCCGCGTGACCGCCCTTCCCGGCTCGGTGTCCCGGAGCGTGACCGCCTGCGGCTCGATCTTGAACCTGGTCAGATACGCCGTTTTCGCCGCGCACATACTGCGATAGATAAGGGTGCGCCAACGCCTTATCCCAACTCTTGAAGCCACGCATAGTCTTGGAGCGAATCTTGTAGGTCAACCCAATTACGCGGTCAGTAGTACTATTCGTTGGGTCGCCGGGACCTCGACCAACATGGGGCCGAGTCCGCTCTATGTGCCGGAGCAACTGGTTGGCCTTCCAATAAGTACCCTTGCGGCAGTTGATGAAACGCCTAACCAGACGCTCAATCTCCTCCGGCAGCCGGGGTGAAGACCATTTCTCGTGCAACAATCGCTGCAACCCCAGCATCATCTCTGACTCATACCACAGATGCTCGGATGCAAACTGACGCGCCAATTCCCGGGCACGCCTGCACTTACTCTTGAGCCAGTGAGACATGCAAATCGTACGGTCAATCCCTAAAGCGGGATCGTCATACACACTCAGCTCATCGGCCCGTAGATGCTCGGCACCGACAATATCCACGATCTCCTGCACGTGCCGACGAACCTGACGGCTGTCTGTCTCCTTGGCCCGCACCACAAATAACAGCTTTCCGTTGCCTATATCCACGAAAAACAGCATCCCGGCGCGGCTCTGCCCGGCTATCCTGGCGCCGGTCGCGTCAACACCGAGCAGTTGAACGCCCATACGCATGGACTTCATGTGGAGGGCCTTGGCCTTTTGACCGGACCGAGCCAGGTCCCGCTCGATGGTGCTTTTTGAGCCCGGGCATCCGAACATTGTCAGGAACTGCTCGACGCCACGATAGCTCAGGCCCAACATATATAAGACCACATGCGCTTGTCAAGCATAGACCGGACCGTTGTGATGTCTGATCTAACCTTACAGGTTGCAAGCATTTACGTACTCAGGGCCGTTGTTGGCTTTTGCCTTCGATTGAACCGCATCTTGCCGGCCGATTGCCTGTTCTTCATGTCTTCAGGAGTTCGGGGGCAACCGCGTACTGAAACAGTTGCACCTCCCCCAACCCCGAGCTAAGTACCTCAAGTGGCTTGACTTATGGAACGAGGATTCTTTTAAAATTGGAAGATAACGAGGTCTCTGGTTGTAGTGGTTGTAGGCGCCCAGCAGCGAGAGGAGGTTTCCTGCAAGGCAATCAAGTGTCTCGTAGTATTCACAGAGATGGGTACAGTTCGTTCTTCGTGGCCCTTGATTAACCACTGCCATACAGGTTTGTTCATCTTTCCAGCGTCTTGCGTTGCTACTGCTGCATTAACTGGGACTTTCCTCAGCGTGGGCCGGTAAGTAACCACTCATTGGCGAAAATGCTCCAATCGAAAAAGTCAACTACCCCGTTGCCATTTATGTCCGAAATCAACGGATACCTCGGCCGGAAGTAGTAATCTTCCGTCTCTCCGTACTGGTAGCCAACTAAAGGTCCTGAGCCGCCTGAACCAGGCACGCTTGCGAAACTACTGGCGGACCACGGCCGCTCCGAAAGCGTTATGCGCATCCAGATCTTCTGGCCTGCGTAAGTGGAAGGATGCCAAGGTCTAAAAGGCAGCGAATCAATTGTGTTGATACCGGCCGGCAGATCACTGAGAAGCTGGTTTTGCACGGCCCACTCTGGAGCAAGCATACCATCGGCGCACTTCTCGATATCATCCCAATCGCCGTCGCGGGTCCAGTCAAACCAGGCATTGAAATAGAGGTCAACATTCGGAGTAACGACATTGACGAGGTAACTGAACTTTGTATCAATACAATGTGGCAGGTGCAAAGGCAAGTTCAGTAGGCCGTCATCATGGGCATCCCGGTCGGGTACATCATTGGGTGGATAGATGTTGTTGAATCCATCCGCGTCGAGGGCGGTATCCGCCTCAACTTCTCGCGACACGCTTTCGCCCAGATACGCGACCGCCAACGGCTGCAGATGTCTTGGGCCACACGGAGGAGAACCCGCCTGAAAGACGGACGGGTACTTGGCCAGAATTCCCGGAGGACCGCTCGCCGGATATGCGGTCATGGGCACAGCGTAGCTGTTCGTGCTGTCGGGCGCATCGCCAAGATCGCTCTGGGGCGGCTGCGTATCCGGTACGAAGTAGTAATCCTCAGTCTCACCAAATTTGTATCCGCTAGGAGGTCCGGCACCACCGTATCCGCTTGCGGGGGCGCCACCGGTAAACGGCCACCGCTGTTCTGAAATCGTTATCCTCATCCAGATTTCCTGCACTGCGCTGCCAGGTGGGTGCCAGGACAGGAACCGTGGGGTCATGACGTTGTTTAGCCCTACTATGAGAGACCCGGCCGGGAGCCGCTGGTTTTGCACAGCCCATTCCGGGACAGGCCGGTTGTTACAAAGGTGAGTGTCATCCCAGTCGCCATCGCGATCGAAGTCGAACCACACGTTGACGTAGAGATCGAGGTTTGGGTTTATAACATTAACAATGTACGGGAATGCACTCTTGCCACAGTGTGGCAGTGTCAATGGAGTGACGACACCATCGTCGAAGCCATCCTTATCCGCCACGTTTGTCGGGGGATGGATATTATTAATGGCGTCGGCGTCGATTCCGATATCGGCCTCCATTTCGACAGATACGCGTGGGCCGAGAAAGGCCACGGCCCTCGGCCGACAGTGCTTCGGCCCATAGGGTGGTGAGCCGGCCGTGTAGACTGACGGGAATCCGGCATTCACTCCACCATAGGTCGTCATGGGTGCGCCATGAGTATTTGTACTGTCGGGCGCGTCGCCAAGCTCAGCCCGGTGAGCCTCGTGTACCTCCCATGCCCAGCGGCGCTCGGTCTGTAAATCGTTGTTCTGGAACTGGATCAATTCCCGGGCAATCAGGAATCCGCCCGGAGGAATCGAGATGCCAAACCGTTCGAGTTGCACCAGGTGCATACCGCCCGGCGAAAGACGTACCGGCAGCTGCAACTGAGTCATCACAGGAACCCATGGTAGCCTATTCTGTCGACCGTTCGTGTTGAGCTCCCTGAACGGTTCGGAACCAAGCAGCCTTTCGAGCTCTTCCCGACTTTCAACGGTGGCCAGGTCCATTTGTACAATTTCGATGGATATGCTCTTAGAATCGTTATGCAGTTCAAAGGTCTGGCCAGCTGCAGCCATATCGCTTGACGGTGTATCCTGCACTCTGAAGCCAGGAATCGGCACCTCTCCTGCATTGGCGCCGGGTAGACGTACGCCGTCACGAGTCCACCAGCCCACAAGATCAACGATGACATTATGGCAGACAACGTCGAAGAACAAGCCCACGTGCAAAATGTCACAATGCTTGTAGTCGGCACCGGACCAGTCGGCCTTCACTATATACCACTTCCCGCTGAGATCTTTGTCGTCGCGAACGATAGTGATGTCAAAATCAGGGAACCAACCATCAACGTGCTCAACCAGCACGGGCGGCTGTGACGACTTAATCCGACCCTCAACATGAAAGTCGTTGGCCACCGCATCAGGGATGTCCATGTGGAGATCAATATTAATTCCAGCCACCAATGTGGGTTCCCGCGGCGGTTCGGGGGCCAGCTCCACACGTATCGGGCCGTCCCCCGCTACCCAATTCTCCCCTCCGTCAACTGAAAGCTCGGTGAAGACATCGAAGAAGCTCTCCACGCTGAACCGGCCATTGCCGAGGTCGGTGACAGTCATTCGGCCTTTTGATGCTATACTCGGGTTCTCGCGAATAACGACTGGGGTGCCACCGACATCGCCCGACAGGCTCATAGAGACAATCTCGGCATCCCACGAACCGGTAGTCTGGTCCGTCGCGCCGCCGTCGACAGTCACCTCGACGAAGACATCAAAGAATGATTCAACCGGAAACTGAGTGCCACCTACCGACAATTCCGTAAAGACATCGAAGAAACTATCGATATGGTACTGTCCGCCACCGCCCAGGCTCATGACCGAAATCGGGTTGACCGGGTCGGCGCCCCTCAGCGACAAACTCACGAGTTCTGTTTCAATGACGCTGCCGACGTACCTAACCGAGTTAACCGACTCATATCCTGATCCTCTGGCTGGAAACCGGTCGTCATCGAATACCAGCGGTGGTTCCGGCAGTGGCTCAGGGGCTAGTTGCATGCGTATGTTATTGGAAGCTGCTATCCAGGTCTGACCGCCGTCGACCGAAAGCTCGGTGAAGACATCGAAGAAGCTTTCGACAGTGAACTGCCCCTCGCCACGGTCAGTGTTTGTTTGCCGACCTATTGACGGCTTTCTTGGATCCTCGCGTATTATGATGGGCATCCCGCTGAGTTCACCCAATAAAGTCATCTCCACAATTTCAGCCTGGAAAGAACCTGTGGCGGCGTAATCAACAGGAACATCAGCTTTCAGCTCGGTGAAGACGTCGAAGAATGATTCGACGAAAGATTGCCCGCCATCAACTGACAACTCGACAAATACATCAAAGAAGCTCTCGACACTGTATTCTCCGGAACTGCCCCCAAGCCCTATTGTCCCACCCGGGTCGCGGCAAGAGAGGGACATACTTACAATTTCGACGTCGTACTTACCCGTGCTAAATGTGGCTGAGTTGGTTGAGACGTACTTGCCACCCTTGACCGGGAACTCGGTGCTTGAGGTCACCAATCCCTGCGCCGCTGCACTGCCGGCCAAGACAAGGGACACAATGACAACTGCTGCGATCTGCAATATTGTCGTTGCTTTTTGATTCCACATATTCGTCCTCCTTTCCGGGATTATGGTGTTGATTTTCCCGTTTTTTCATGCTCAGTCGGGCCGAAGGCCAGTCGTAACCTTCATTAGTCACGCGCTGAGATAGTTGCTCCAAGGACAACATCTTTCACGGGACTGCTTCCTCCTGAATCTTTCTTCAGTGGTGTGGTCACAAACACTGGCTGAAGTCTCGTGAAGCTGTTCAAATATACGAATCGACCAGACGACAATCGGACTTTAGAGTGGGATGTACCGTTTGGCGTCATAATCGGTGCTCCACCGCAACGTGTCCTGCGGACTGCACGCCACATTCTCTATGATACCACAATTGGAACAGCGATTTCAAGGCCTCCGGCCGCCAATACGGCCCATACAGTTGCCCAAAAGGGCGCTTGGCGCACCAATCCACTGAGAATGCGGCTTTTTGGCGTTCCGCGGGCGATCCGAGACGGCGTGGGGTCTTGGGGGAATCTCAGTCCGGATTGCACTTTTCCGGTGCGTGCGCTTAGCGCAGCGACTTCTTTGCCGGTCAGAGTAAGTACATATGCCCTGCCCCCGTTTTTAGGCCAAAGATATCGGCACAAAAAACGGAGATCGTCGATTCTACGGCCTTTCAGGCCCCTTCGTGACGATTTTGCCCTCAAAACGGAAGACTTGGATCTCTGGGCCCGGATATTGTCGAAAAAATCAGTACAGGGCAAACCAAGTCCCTTCTTGGCTCTTTTTTGAGGCATGAAAGGCTTGCTTGAACCGCGCCGGCCGGCCCCGCAACATCGATCCCGACTCGGCTCCAAGCGGCCGCCGCCCCTGTTCGCCCGCTTGCCCTCGGCTCGGGGACCGGGAGGCTTTCGAGACATCTCGTGCCAAAACGGGTAAAGGTAATCCGCGTGGTATTTTTTTTGCTTGACATCCGCGTGCAGCTACGTATATACTTGTGGTCTAAGGAAACTTCCGGTTGACGCTTGTGCTGCCGGCCGTTTCCAAGGTGGGTAGACGTCTTTGGCTTACCGGCGGTTGCGTTCTCACCACCGGCATAGTGTGGCAGGGGAGTGCCCTCTCATGCTCGGAGGATGCGTGCACGGTCGAATAGGCGTTGAGAGGGGAGGGGCCAGTCCCGAATCATTTTTTGGCCCGACGTCCGCCCGGGCCTCGCGAGAACCGCGACTCGCCAATCACAGCGCTCGGCGGGCTTCGTTCAACAGTAAGGGGCCATTCGGCCCAAGACAATTCTATCACCCTTTTTGGCAGAAGAACGTCGCAGGCAGGAGGCAACTCCGTAGGCGGCCGGAACCTGGATTGGAGGTAGGGACTATGTACGGGCTTAGAATCAGCAAAACGTGGAGGAGAGTCTGTGTTGTGGGCGTACTGTCGGTGATGGCACTAATGACAGGGCCGGATTGTGCGGCGGCCGACAGCGATCCGAATCTGCTGGTGTGGTTGAAATTCGACGAGACCGCCGGCACCATTGCGGCCGACTCGGCGGGCGACCACCACGGCACGCTGGTCAACGCACCGACTTGGGCGCCTGGCATCGTCAGCGGCGGGCTGGCCTTTGCCGAGACCGGAGGGCTCGTCCTCGTGGAGGTCAACGAGCCGGAGACGGAGGTGACCCACATGCTCTGGTTCAAGACGGCCGACCCGCTCGCCGGTATTTTCAGTATCTTAAATTCAGCCAGCGGCGACCATGACAGGAGTATCTATCTTAATGACGGAAATCTCTGCGCGCGGCTGTTTGACAATGAGACTATTGCCACAGATGGGTTGGATCTGGCCGACGATCAGTGGCACCATGCCGCCCATGTCTTCGGCGCCGGGGTCGGCGGGCAGAAGCTCTACGTCGACGGCGTGGAGCGGGCGAGCGGCCTGAAGACCGCCTCCGACTTCAACTGGCAGACCGAGGCGCTGGTGGGCTACTGCCAAGATGCGCTTGCGAGGCATTTCACCGGCACAATCGACGACGTGAGGATCTACACAAAGGCGCTTGGCGAGACCGAGATTCAAGAGGCAATGCTCGACGGCATTGAGAGCAGCTCTCTGGGAACGTTCAATATCGGCGACATTCCTCCCAGCTCCGTCCAGCACGGCGACGAATACGCCTTTCTCGTCAAATGGGAGGGACACGCCTGGGCGACCTACAGCATGACCCTCGATCCGCCCCCGGCCGGGGCAATATCCCTCTCGCCGGTCGCCTCCGGGCACCTCGGCCTGGCACTGTTTGACTATGTGCCCGACCCTTGCGACAAATTCCCCTTCACTGTTTGTCTGACCGCAGATGATGGAGCAGAGATCGTCAGCCAGTCGTTCGAAATTATCCCCATGCCCAATCTTGCGCCCGAGCAGGAGGTATTTGATCCGAGCAAGCACACCGGAGCAGAAACGCTCGAAATCGACGATGTCGAGGTGAGCTGGGAGCAAAGTCTTTCCGTTGTCTCCATGAATTACGGCGACTACAAGCCTTACAGCTATCGCATCATGGGCTCGACCGTTGTCATCGAAGACGGACACGAGAACGGTCTGTATGACGACCTGAACGGCAGATTCGATATCAATAGCGTCGAAATCAAAGCCGAGGTCGTGATCGTCAGAAGCTCGCTCCAACTGCCTCAAACCGACGTGTTCATCGATGCACGCATGCTGAGCTTCGAAGGGCCCGATGCCAACATAATTACTACGCCCAAAGAGCTGCTGCATCGCCCGGGAGTGTCTGTAGATGCAAACGACGGCCTGGATGCCGGCGACATCAGCCTAAATATCGGCTCGTTCGCCGCCAGCGAACCCGGCGTCCGGCTTGACGTAACCGGCGGCGCCGGCCAGCCGGGCGGTTACGGGGTGCACGGCATCGACGGCCGCGATCTTGCATGGCGTTTCCACACGCTTCCCGTTCCCTGCAAGGGGGTCGTCTACATCCCCTTTCCCACAGGCTATGAGTGCACCTATTGGGTGGCGTATACTCGCCCCCTGCTCTGTGTGGGCTGGACGTTGGACCAAACCTGCGGAACCAAAGAATGGCCGACCGACGGAACCTCTCCGGAGCCCTGCGGCAAGCCCGGCGACGGAGGCCGCGGAGGCGTGGTCACCTCGACGGTGGACGCCGCGGCGTACGTGCGCATCTCAGGAGGCAGCCCAGGCGCTCCTCCAACGCCTACTTCGCCACCCTACAACGAGTACCGCGGCTCAAGTGATGGAAAGCCGCTCAAAGCCATGCATGTCAAAACCAAGTGTCACAGTTGCGGGAGCGGTAAGGTCGATGTGGACGTGTTCGCTATACATGAAGGCAGGACGTATCCCGCCCAACCCATCAAGTACGGCGCCAGCGGGCCGGCCGGCGCGTATGTGACCGCCGGCCCCGCCGGAGGCCATCCATTTGCCTGGCTCACACCCGTCGTTATGAACAAGTTCTTGAGCCAGGCCGCCAACGATTACCTCAACTACAAGATCGAGCCGGCCCGGACACGCCTGGCGGATCTCCGGTACGATATGGAGGCGTACATGGCCGATCCGGCATGGGCCGCCGTGGACGCAAACGAGCAGCTCGAATTGCACAAGGTATACAACGAGACCCAGAGGCTCCTGTACCAGATCGAGAACAACCTCGATTACTTCGGATACCCGGCCGGGTGGGTCCCCATGCTCAGCTTTGAAGTGACTACCGGAATGTTCGACGACGAGATCGATCGCGCAATCGATATGCTCTACTTGGCCTACTGGATTCAGGACATCGACACCTCCGCGGCCCAGAAGGAGAATTCGCTGGAAAAGCTCCAGGCGAAGCTTCAGGAAGAAATCGATAAAACGATCGAAGCCTACGATGAGGCCAATACGCGTCTGCCCGGATTGAAGAACAGGGCCGCCCAGCTCCACATGGAGATCGACTATGTAGCCGCGGACCTCGAGACCCTCGAGAACGACCTTGAGGATCAGGCCCGCCACGCCCTTCGTGAGCCGTGGTGGAGAACCGGCCTGAAGCTCGCGGCAAAGACATCGCAGATGATTCCGCTGCTCGAACCGGCAGTTGGCGGCGTCTTGAATTTCGCCGCCGAATTCGATCCGGATGACCCCTGGGGCACGATCCTGGCCGGCGCACAGCTTGGCGACACGCTCGTCAATGAAGAGATTGACAGCGCCGCCACGCTAATCGGGCTGGCCGGGGCGGCCGCAAAAGGGGATGCTGGCGCCGGCGCCAAGGCCATTGCCGGACAAGTCACGCAACTAAAGTTCGATTTGACCGGTGGCCTCGAGCAGATGGAGCAGATATTGAGAAACCGTGAGGCGCCGGCCGACGAGATACAGGCCGAGCTCGAGCGCCTCGCCGCCAATTCAACCGAATTTCAAGGCGTGCTGAAAGAGCTCGAGGCGCTGAACCTTCGGAAGGGTGAGTTTGCACGCGAGCTCTCGGACACGATGCTGGAAGTCAGCGGACTGTCCGACCGGCTGGTCGAAGCTTTGCTTGAGATGGATACGCTCCGCGAGGATCTGGCCTCGTCGGCGATGCTCGACCCCCAAGCGGTGATGTACCTGCAAAACGTGGAGCGCCGCGCGACCGAGCGGCTCCTGAAGTACCACTACTACATGGCCAAGGCCTATGAATACCGCATGGTGACGCCTTACGAAGGGACGATGAATCTCGATGATTTAGTCGCCGAGATCAAGGGATTCGAGCCGAATGCGACCGGTGAAGTCATTTTACCCGATCAGTTCGCCACGATCAAGGGTGTCTACACGGACGCAGTCGCCACCGTCGCTCAATCCATCTACGACCACTACATCCGCCACACGCCAGAGAAGTCGGCCGCGGTGCGGTTCAGCCTGACGCCGGAAGAGTTGGCGGCGCTCAACGACGGCCGGACCGTCCGGCTGAATCTTATCGATCTGCCCGAGGTCGAGTTGCCCGCAGATCGAGAGGGCCTGCGCATTTACGATTTCAGCATCGTTGATATCGAGACCCTTCCGGTTGGCGGCCCCTACGAGCCTTCCGCTCAGTTAGACGTGACCATCGAGCATTCAGGCTTGTCCAAGCTGGTTAGAGACGGCCAAACCTACCAGTTCGTGCACCGTCCGGGCAAGACCCTGGACCCGATCGAGTGGACGTTTCAGCACTTTCCATACGACGCCGATACGATCCCGATCCGGCCGAGCAAGGCCCATCAATCGCTGCTCGAGTCGCTGCTCGACGACGCGGCCGCCTCGGATATGCTGCTGTATTCCCGACCCGGCGCCTGGGCCGATCTCGTGCTATCCATGAGGATTTATAATAACGCCGGTAAAGACATCGACCTGTCGAAATTGCGCCTGCAGCTTGCATACGACTACACTGCAAGGACCGAAGACCTGGCGGAGATACATCTCATGGTCTCGCAGGCAAGTCTGGGCGATTTCAACGAGCCGGCCGCTTCTCAAGCCGATTTCCAGCCGTACTTCGTCTGCGATACCACCGACCGGAACGGCCGACAGGACGCCCGCGGACAGGCGCGTCGCGTGTATGTGCGCAGCACATTAGAGCCGGTGAGCTTCACTGCCCAAAAACGCTACGGGGGCTGGAAGTTCAACAAATGGACCGACCGACACGGTGACGATCTCCCGGGCGGCCCGCATACCGATCGCACCATCACTGTGCTGCCCGACACCGATCGCACAATCGTGGCCCAATATGTGCCGGTCGAGACCCTTTGGGGCGATATCAACTGTGACTGTGTTGTCGACGGCGAGGACCTGATGAAGCTCGCCGCCTCATGGCTCCGCCTGCACGGCTCGATCAACATCAACAGCGACAAAACCGGGGACATGATCGATCTGGCCGATTTCGCGGACCTCGGTCTGAGCTGGGGCAAGTCGTGCGACGAGCAGCTCAACGGAACGCTCCAAGCCACCGGCTCGGCCGTAATGTCCCCCTATCGGCTCAAAGCGTCCCCGCGACGCACGGGCCCCCACGATGTTGAGTGGATTGAATAGGGCAAGATTAAAGGTTTCCTCGGCATTTCTTTGGCCTGGGGACGACAGCTATGATCGACCTTCGCTTTGCGGGCGCCTGAGAAATCCTGCACGTCCGCCTGCTTGCCCTCGACCCGCGTTTAGCCATACCAAGATTAGAGGAATGGCATTATCCACAATAATTCCCCCAAATTTTTTTTCAGAGTGCCAGATGGACAGAGGTTCAGAGCATCAAAGGATTTTATGACTGGGAGAAAACTACACGAAAACCAGCATAGCTGCTGCGGAGGACGGGATTGCCGCTGTTGGGGTCGGAGCAACGCAGAATGTCATTGCTGTCGATCCACGAGCCGCCACGCAAACAACGGTCCATTCCGGCCTCGTCGGACCAGTTCTCCATTTACTCGAATACGTTTCCCGCGATGTCGCACATTCCGTAACCGTAAGCCCCGAAAGTGCCGACTTCGGTCGTACCATCCGGATGCGTTGAATTAATATAGTTGGCAATACTGTTGTTTATGCTTGTCCGGCAGCCATTCGGATGCCATTACGGCAAAATCTTCAAAGTCAACACGGCAATCACCGGTAACGTCGGTCGATGGACATGCAGCAAAGCAAAAGACGCCCAAAACTACAATCACAACCAAAGCCATAACGATAGATGAAGTTTTCCGCCACATGTCCTGTTCCTCCAGTTTAGAGCCTCATCGCCTGCTTATCTTGGCCAAGCAACTCCACTGGCCCTCTTCTCCCGTACAACATCAATTCTGCCTTAAAAATTCAAGCTTTATTGTCACTTCTCCACCAACGACAGCTTCCAACCGCGCCTCCCTTGAAAGAAATGCCAACGATGATTGCGCCCGAACAGAATCGATCGTTATCAGCGCAGGGCGCGTCCACCTGCGCGCCTGCAACAGCAAACCGCCCCGCCTTTTTTTATGCCGGGGATCGGGCGAAATTATCCGCCATCCGGCCCCCGCCCTTTTTTTAGGCCTGTGGATACGTGGTTTTTCGTGGTCCCGCTGGCGCCCTGTTAGACGACGATAATCAGCTCGGATTGGTCGAGATCAAGACCCAGATGCTCGACCAGCAACCTCGGGGTCATCTTGCCTTCCAATGAGATTCTATAAGGAACCATTGGGTTGACAAAGAGATAAAGGGAGAACGTAAGCACGTTCTCCCTTTATTTCGAGAATGTTCTCTCAACAAGTTACTTCAGCGGGACAGCGACCTCGGTTGGCCATTTGGGTCCGTTGACGTAACAAGGCGTGGTGTTGGGACCGAAGCTCGGACGCACGACTACCTTGACCGAGATTGCAGTAGCGCCTTCTGGTATGTCCACCTCTTCAAGATCCACCTTGTAATTAGCGGTACCTTGTCCCTTGGCGTTTACCTTGAGGCAATCCACAGCGACTTGGTCTATGATTTTGGTCCCATTGATATGAACCAGAGAGTCGTAAACTCCTTTAACCCCGTCATCCAGATTGACCACAACTATCAGACACCCTTTTGCGGTCGTATTGAGAATCACGGACCCGACCACAGTGCCTGCGGGCATCTCAGGTGTGCCCGTGTCCGTATGGACGACCATATCTGCCTTGACGGCGCCCTTGGAAGCGGCGAACACCACATGGCTCATCGGCAGTGCAACGATGAATCCCACTGCACACAGTACGACAATCAAGCGTTTCATGTCAAACCTCCTCAGAAGTTACAGCAAACAAGCGTCACCCCACTTCTCAGGGAAGTGTTTCAAGGTGTGCGCTAACCCTAAATTCAGATTTCCCACATGAATTCATGAACGCCATTTCTGCACGTTTTCACACTTTTCCTGAGACACTCCAGTATAATTCAAGCCCCATAATACCAAACTCATGGCGTAATTTCAACGAATTTCTTAGGAATCCGGCAACCTATCCGGGATTAAACACATAACAAGGCGCGTATTTGCGCGAAGAATGGGCTTTTATCAGCGCAAGGGGCGCCCGCCTGCGCGCCTGCAACAGCAAACCACCCCAAGCCGCCCCGCCCTTTTTTTATGCCGGGAATCGGGCGAAATTATCCGCCGTCCGGCCCCCGCCCTTTTTTAGGCGAATAACCTGCCGAAATTACCCCCGCAACAGCATCAGCCGTTTTTCCCCGCCGTCTTCATGGTGCGCACTGTGCGGTTTAATTCGAAAGAAGCCCCGGAAATTGCACCTTTCAGCGCGTTTTCCGCGTGTTTTGGCGTGTTTTATTGCCGAAAAACACCCTCTCTTCGCCCCCCCAATGCAGGCCGATTGTCTTTCACCAGGCGCCCCCGGCTGGCCCATCAAGTCAACCAATGCGCCTCCTGCCTCCACGTTACCTGCCTCTGAACACCCGATAGACCAACGACTATTCTAACATATTGGTAGAGAACAGGTCAAGAAGATGGGGTGTGCTTGCGTCTTCTATCAGGGTGCAGGAAGCCCATTTTGAGGCACTCTGGGACACTTCTGACCCATGGCTCATCTCTAAGCCAGATCGTGGCTCCGGGAGCCATAGGGATGCTCAAATAGGCGTATGTGTGAACCATATGTACTGTCAACTTCGTGACAGTAGGCTCTGACTCCTCCTTCTCCTCACCATCGCCGCACCTAAGCCGAGGAGCAGGAGGGTTGTGGGTTCGGGGACGATAACAAGGGATATATCGTCTATAGCGAAGTCGCACCCGTAGTACTTTGTAGACGTGTTTATGAAATCAATCTCGGCGGACTCAGAATTGCCGGAGAACCACACGGTACTCCAGTGTTCCCACACACCGCCAGTGGGAGGCACATTGCAGCTGTTCAATACGTTGCTCCCATTGATAACAACATCTAGTACAATTACGGGTGAATCGAGACTGCTCCACGATGATAGCCAAAAAGCCAACTCATAAAGTGTGTTTTCCTGAACTTCCACAGTCTGAGACCAGACTATGTCATCAGGCTCGAGCGACCCATTTGCGGCCAGCATATATCCGCCACCTGTATGGTCTGTATATGAAGCGCAACTATAGTGAGAATCTGCTGGGTTCAAAACTATATCGTAAGTTGTTGGGGGGGTTATGTCGCCGGGTGAATAGACTAACTCAGAAAGAAAAGCGGTGTTCCCCTCTTCAAAATCCCCGTTCATTATGAGATTAGCCCTTGCGGGGAAGATCCCTGCCAGCAGAACGACCATAACCGATACAAGCATCCTCTTCATCTGAAACGTCCTCCAGAAACCGAACGCACTTTCGTCACCAAAGCAAGAAACGGGGTGATGTCCTCAGATCGCTCGATCATCACCATACTACTCACGACTCACTACTATGCTACAACCGTCGGAAGGCTTTTGTCAAGGGAAGGTTTGGCTGGGACTTGTCCGCCCCTGCCCCCCATCGGCCTCGATGCTATTAAATCCCCCCGGTGAAATTGCCTGCACCCTCTTTCCGACCGTCTTTCCCGGCACGGAAAAACCCCCGGCTCAATTCGAAAAAACCTCGAAAATTAAAGGTTTCGGCGGGCTTTGGCCGTGTTTTGGCGCGTTTTGGCCGTGTTTTGGTGCGGAAAAACCCCGTATTTGTCAACGTCGAACCGCGTTTTTAGCGTGTTATCGCGGTTTTTGCCTTCCCCTTTTTTTAAGGGGCAACGTTTGCCGAAATTGCCCCATTCATTCACTTACCTTCATTCAACTTTTTCCTTGTTATCGCCTGGCAACTACTCCGCCCAGTCGGTCAAGGTCCTCTATTTTTGCGGATATTGTGGTGAAATTATTTCGCTCGGTAATTCTTCGCTGGTTCTTCCTTGGGTTTTTCAGCCCCTCAGGGATATTCTCCGCAAGGTTCTTCGTGCCTTTTCTCTTTTGCTACCATCCGCGGCTCAGGGCTCTATTATCCGCCCACTCGTAGACCCAATCCGGACAGCGTTTGACATTCACCCCGCATCTTCGACACCATCTTTGCAGGGTCTGTCGAGGCACTCCCAGAATCTTGGCCGTTGCCCTCACGCCGTATTCTTCGATGAGCCGGAAGGCGTATTCTTTCTGCTCCTGGGAGTATCTTCCTTTGCCCTGCAAGTCCAGGAATTCCAAGCGCATTTGTTCATACTGCATTTCAATCGCAACTGGTGTTGACCTTCTCATATTATTTCTTGCCTGCAACGTGAATTTGAACCAACGCCCTGATATGTTTCGGCGATGCCGCACTTACGGGGCCTCTCTCTGCCAGAGGAACTGTCGCGCAACGTCCGTTCATTGTGACTGCGTTCAGCACCTCAACCAAGCAAGACAACCCCACCACGGTCTGGATACCTGTCCCGACCCCACTTTGCAAACAGCCGCCCGGCATGTTCTGCCTTGTATAATATCGTGCCGCCAAAACCGTCGTCTCTGGCAAGCCTCATAGAGAGCTTGATCATGGTGTGCAAAGAGTTCGAAATCCGGCACAACAATCGGGGACCGCATACAACCTCAGATGGTCTTCGGCCTGACGATGTTTACTATCAGCCAAAGCTATCCCATTTATGGACTTTTCAAATAATCTTTATTCATGATTTGGAGCTTGTGCAGAGGCCCCTTGTTGCCTGACAAGCGCACCGGGCTCGATTTGCCCAAAAAACTAATTCGTTATATCCAGGTTTCTTGTTTTGAACGGCGGAATGTTGTTTTAAGGGGCATGTTCGGAGGCTATCCTGGAAAAACTTGTTGAGCTACTCTAACTCGGATACCCTCTTGATGAAGACACTCACATCCGGGTCGTTCTTTCCAAACTCCGTACAACTGTCCACTGTAGGTGAAACGCCCGAGAGATCGCGCCCTATCTGCCGGATATTAACCTGATCACGCGGGGTAGAGATCAAGAACAAAGTTCCTTTGGAGAGGTCATATGTTGTGTCATTGATCTTGCACGTGGCCGTTATTCCATCTTCTGTCTTAAGCTGCCACTCCACGCGGCGACCGTCTATTGCTTCTTTATATCCGCTTGCCATATAGATGGGATCGCGTGTAGAGCCATGCCCACTGGTAAAAACAACGCCAGCAAAATCAAACCACATCATCACAGACAGCCCCTCGTCCCAGCGAAGAAGAACATACGATGCATCTTCGACTTTGGCAGTGTGCGTATTTGGGCCTGGAGGAGTATATCTCCGACATCCATCAAGAGAGAGGAACAAGGCAAAGAATAAGCCGGTCAAGACAATTGGTGTTGGTGTTTTCACAGTTGTGTTTATACCTTTCATTGCTGCACTTTTTCCTCATGCTTAAAACCAAGTCGATGTTTAGGTTGGGCTTTTCGGGCAAAACCCGAGGAACGAGAATACAAGCCCCAAGATAATGACGACAATGGCTTGTATCTTTAGCCCACATTTCCCAGATAACATGATAAACCTGACAGAGACGATGTAAAGGTCTGTTCTACAATAATTGGTCCATCGTTCGTTCTCATAATATCCCTCCACTCTATCACAGATGGTAACGTTGTCAAGCAGGGCAAAGTCTGAGTCATTCCCAGTTTTCGAATGAGGTAAAAGAAATGGTCGACTCTCGGCGGGTTGCGACTATCCTCAACAAGACAGTGTATCTATGCCAAAGTCAAGCTACCTGATAATCCGAGACAGCTTTACGTGGTGGCCTCATTGCCGCCGCGCGTAGAAGATGCATGCCATGAGTCTTGGGTTGTTGCTGCTGAAATCATAAGGGCCGGGAACCTCCTCGGCAGCGCTTCTGTGCTCATGCAAATCCCCAATCCCACCGGTTAGCGAGTGCCAATCATCGGTCTGCCAAAACGGATGGCACGAGGACAATCGCGACGCCAAGACAGCCATACATCTTTTTCCTGCAGATAATTGCGTCTCGGCCGGCACGGCCTGTAATCCAGAGGACGGATTTTCGACATGGCTATTGCGTAGACACCGCCAGACTTGTATAATGTAACATAATGGGTGATTGCAGGCCGTTGCACCGCAGGCCCGCCAACGGGTTTGACGGTCATTGTGCCAATGGAGGACCCGTCGAATTGTGTCAGGCGTTGCTGCAATTTGTTTGCCGTGCAACTCCGCTACGGTTCGGTTCATGGGATAGTGTCCCGGCTTCTCTCCTGTCGCTTCTCTCGGCTTTCACGGCTTACGACCCATATTCTCTGTTTGAACGGCGCATTGACAGACGCCACATGGGCCACAGAGTCTTCGGCCGTCCAGCGTATTTCAGGCGGAGACGGGGAGATCGGGCGTATCGACGTTTCCTGTTTGCGATGGTTCCAAATGAGTGTTTCATGGCCTGAACATTCTTGATAATTCCATGTTTATTGAAGGAGGATAGTCATGTGTAAGAACGTAGTGTTATTGTGGTCTTTTGTGCTGCTGCTCAGCCAGATCGCGGCCCCGGCAGCATTTGGGACCAGAGTTATCTGGGTCTCGGATAACAAGGATCCGGAGAACTTAGACCCCACAACAGGCGGGCCGAGAGACAAGACCTGGACGGACCTGCTCGAGGCCAATGGCTACATGGTCGATTTGAGTTTTGCCAACGCAGAGGGCCAAATTCTCGATAATGATAAGATCGCGGCTCTCAACGCCGCCGATCTGGTCATCGTTTCGCGCAACACGAACAGCGGCAGCTACGACGACGGCGACGAGGTGTCCCAATGGAATTCCATCGAAACGCCGACCATGCTTCTTGTCGCACACTTGATGCGAAGCAGCCACTGGAGGTGGCTGGAAACCACCAGCACTGCGAATACTACCACCAGCATGCGGGCCGTGCTGCCCGGCCATCCCATCTTTGCAGGTGTCGGGCTCGATGCCAACAACGACGTTGCCGTGGTCACCAGCACGACCAGTGTTGGCGCCCACACCGATCCGGGCAACGGCACATTGATCGGGCAACGAGCCGACAACGGCGGGGTATGGATTGTCACTTGGGAGGCGGGGCAAGAATTCTACGGCGGCTCAGGCCAGATTGCAGGTGGTCCGCGCATGTGGTTCGCGGCCGGGCAGAGCGGCGGCGGGGCCGACGGCCTCTTCAACCTCACCGAAGAAGGGACGAAGGTGTTTCTCAATGCCGTAAAGTACCTAGCCCCGCCGGTCCCGGAGCAGGCCCATGACCCACAGCCGGAGGACAATGGGACGGGTGTTGAAGTTCCCAGCGCCACCCTAAGCTGGAAGGCGGGTCTGAATATGGACGATCCGAACTTCCCCAATCCGAACATTGTCGAACACTATCTTTGGGTCAGCGAGCCGTATGACGTCCTGGACCCTGTTATTCCGGCGAATCCTTGGGAAGCGGCCGGCGTTCAGCAGTTCACAATCCCCGCCGACGGTGACAGCGACGGGAACGTGGACGTAACAGCCTCCAAAATTATCGGCGGGCTGCTGAAGGACAAGCTCTACCTGTGGGTTGTGGATGAAGGGCTCATCGGAAGCTCCGGTCCGCTCGAGACCGACCCATCCATGATCATTTGGGGCAAAGTCTGGAGTTTTGAGACCGTCAAGTCCGGACCTGTGGTGGACGCCAACAGTATCGTGACATGGCTCAAGAACGGCACGACGACCGTTGATCTTGACGGTGTCGTGACGGATTCGACCGGTGATGTGTCTCTGATCGAGTGGTCTGTGCTTGCAGCCCCGTATGGAGCAACTGTTGGCATAGGCAACGCCGCAGCGGCGGACACCACAGCTACGTTTACGCAGACCGGAACGTACGTCCTGCAACTCTACGCAAGAGACGCGACGATGCAGGAGGACGAAGTGGCGATTGCAATCAACGTCTACAACGACAGTTGCGAGGCCGCCAAGAACCATCCCGACGGTTACACGGCTGTCGAGTTTGACTTCAACGAAGACTGCGAGGCGGACTTCACAGACTTCGCGCTTTTCGCAGCCAAGTGGCTGGAGGATGCGAGGCTGCCGGGTGATTCGTACTACGATGCAGGCGATATTACCGTGCCGTTTGTGCAGTTCACCAATCCCTTGAATGGGTCGATTGTCTCCGGCGACGTGACCATCACTGTGGTGTCGTACGACCCGGGTGTGGGCACTAATGACGGCGACGGCATGCAAGGCGCCGGCGTCATCGACTTTAATGTCTTCGACGCTTCGGGAAGCGAAGTGGTCGGCTGGCAAGAGAATACGGCGCCGTTCGAGAGGACGTGGACTACGGCGGAGCTCGATCCGGTTACATCCCTGCCGATCTATCCTAATGGGGTGTACACGATAAGGGTAACGGCAGTATCTGATGCAGGATACCAAGCGATTGAGGAAATCTCGGTAACCGTGAATAACTGACCGTCCTCGCATGGCGGAGCATTCTTGCACAGGGATGCGTCGAATGGAAGTGAAGGGCAGTGTTCCGGATAAGAGCAGGACACTGCCCTTTTTCACAGAGGATCCGATCGCCATCGATTCAGGTTAGCGTCCGGGTTTGGCAGCGAATTCGGCCGCCGCTCCATGGTCGCATCGCTGCTTGACAGGCACACTCTCTGCGAGTACTACGCAAAAGAGTCGATCCATAGTGATCCCGGCGTACGGCAGAAACTGAAAGGACATGAGATTAGAGGACTGCAAAATGGACGGTGACAAATACGCGAAGTGCATGGCGTCTATTCTGCTTGTCGCATTGGCGACATTGAGCTTCAGCAGTGGCGTATTGGGCTCGGACTCCGCCAGGCCGAGAATGACAGCAACCGCCAACGGCGGAGCGCTTGCCGGTCATCGATACCGCGTAGTCGTCTCGACGGACATCGGAGGGACAGATCCGGACGATTTTCAGTCGATGGTGCATTTGCTCGTTTATGCGGATTGCTTCGACGTCGAGGGGCTGGTCTCGTCGCCCTATGGTCCCGGTCGGAGAGAACACATTTTGGAGGCCATCGATTGCTATGCGAAGGATTACGTCAATCTAAAGACGTATTCTGATCGGTATCCCACGCCCGATGCGCTGCGTGCGATCACCAAACAGGGCGAAACGGAGCGGGCTCCCTACGCCGGTGTGCGACGCTCGACTGAAGGGTCACAGTGGATCGTTGAGTGCGCGCGGCGCGACGACCCGCGACCGCTCTATGTCCTGGTCTGGGGCGGTATCGAGGACCTCGGCCAGGCGCTTCACGACGCACCTGACATTCTGCCAAAGTTGCGGGTGTACTGGATCGGCGGGCCGAACAAGAAATGGGGGCCGGACGTGTTTCAGTATATCGTGACGCACCATCCGAAACTGTGGATCATCGAGTCCAACGCCACGTATCGCGGCTGGTTCACGGGCGGCAATCAGTCGGGGCAATGGGGCAATAGAGAATTCGTGAGACGGCACATCGCCGGCAGAGGCGCACTCGGTGATTTCTTTGTCAGCAAGAAGGCCGATATCAAGATGGGTGATACGCCGTCTGTCGGCTGGTTGCTCAAGGGCATACCCGACGATCCCTCGCGGCCCGGGTGGGGCGGACGATTCGTGCGGGCGTGGGAGCGTCCCTATAGCCGTTTTGAATGGATGACCACGAAAGGGGATAGCATGGAGGTGTTTGGCGTCCTGGAACTCGTGCTGCCAATGGGTAACGACATTCCGGAGCAGCCCAAGGGAATGTTGGCGGTGGAGAATCAGGAGTTGCCCGGCTATGCGCCCGGCGACGGGACGATGCGATTTCGTTTCTGCCCAAAATTGGCAAAGATACATGCTTTCAGGATTCAGAGCAACGTGCCGGCTCTCAATGGGAAGACCGGAGGGGTCACGGTTACCATTCCGTCACCCACTATGGCGCAGCGTCCGGCGTCGGATTTGCCCAACTGGTGGACAGATGATCCGTCTCTGGACGTGGCAGAAGGACTGCACAGTGGTGCGAAGACCGTGAGCCGGTGGCGTGAAGATTTCCTTGGTGATTTTGCCAAGCGTATGCTTCGATGCCAATCGCCGGCTTCGCCAGAAACCGAAGAATGAGAATAGGATCACACATTGTCTGCTAATTGCAGAAGACTGATAACGAAGTACTGAGATGGGAGGCAGACCCATGAAAACGAATCTCTTGCGTATTCTCCTGATTACCGTCGTTCTCAGCGCCGGTTCCAATGCGGCGACGGCGAGATTAGAGCCCGGACCGAAGGATGGCAGGCCACGGGTTATTGCGACGCCGGACGGAGAGATCGACGACCAATGTTCGATGGTCCGGTTCCTGCTGTATGCCAATGAATGGGACGTTGAGGCGATCGTCTCGTCCAGCTCGCAATATCACTCGCATGGCCACAACTGGGCCGGGGACGATTGGATCCAGCCGTATCTGGATGCCTACGCAAAGGTCTATCCGAATCTGATCAAGCACGATTCGCGTTATCCTACGCCTGAATATCTGAGGGCGCGCACGCTGTTGGGGACCGTGAAAGCCGAGGGCGAGATGGAAGAGGTCACAGCCGGTTCGCAGTACATTGCGAAGGTGCTGCTGGATAAGACGGATAACCGACCCGTATGGCTCCAGGCGTGGGGCGGCCCGAACACCATTGCCCGGGCGCTGAAGACAATCGAGCAGGACCATCCCGAACGGATGGAGGAAGTCGCGAGTAAGATCCGTTTCTATTTCATTTGGGAGCAAGATAACACCTATCAGAGCTATATCCGTCCGCGCTGGGGCAAGTTTGGAATACCGACGATCATTTCCGACCAGTTTCTCGCCATCGCGTACGACCGTCAGAGGAGGGCCATACCCCGACAAATGGAGCATTACTTTTCCGCGGAATGGATGAACGAAAATATCCTGCAGGACCACGGTCCTCTGCTCGCCTTGTACAAAGCGCACGATGACGGGCGTTTCCGATCCGAGGGCGATTCACCTTCCTTCCTGCATATTATCCCGAACGGGCTGCGAAGCAGCGAGTCGCCCGGTTGGGGCGGGTGGGGCGGCCGCTTCGTGCGGGTCCGCGAGAACACATGGCTCGATCCTGTGCTGGAACCAGGATATAAGTACCCCAAGGGCCGATGGTACACCGGTTCGGCCTGGGGACGCACCCGCCTGAAGAAGGAAATCGCTAATGATGCGGAGTTGACCGCGTACCTCAAACCACAGTGGCGTTGGATTGACGCGTTTCAAAATGATTTCGCTGCGCGAGCGGACTGGTGCGTCAAGCCTTATGACCAGGCCAACCACCCACCTATTGTCAGACTGGCCCATGCTCTCGACTTGAAGGCCCGGCCCGGACAGAAGGTATTACTGAGCGCCAAAGGTACCACGGATCCCGACGGTGACGAATTGGCCTACCGATGGTGGCAGTACCGGCAAGCGGATACATATGATGGAACCATTGATGTACGAGATGCTGACAAACAGAGCGCCTCGTTCACAGTGCCCCGCGACGGTGCAAAAGGTGAAACGATCCACATCATCTGCGAAGTGACCGATACCGGCACACCACCAGTAACGAGGTATCAACGGGTGGTCGTCGAAGTTGAATAATAGCGTCAGAACTCAAAGAGCCAATGCGCATGTGTGCGAAGGAGAAACCATGAGAATAACAAATCCTACAGGAGTACTCTTGTCACTTGTTTTGTTGGCAACTGTTGCAGTCACGGCATATTCCGAGCAACTGGCGTTCCCCAGGGCCGAGGGCTACGGAAAACACGCCGTTGGCGGGCGTGGCGGCGCCGTGTACGAAGTCACGACCCTTAATCCTTCCGGGCCGGGCAGTCTGGGGCAGGCCCTTGGGGCATCGGGACCACGGACTGTTGTGTTCAGAGTTGCGGGCACAATTGACGGAAAGTTAGACATCAGAAACGACAATATTACTGTCGCTGGACAGACCGCACCAGGAGATGGCGTCTGCATTAGAGGGAGTCTTAGCGTCAGCGCCAACGACGTGATCATCAGGCATATCCGCGTAAGGGCAAACCCCACGGTTGAAACCGATGCCATAGGCGGCAGGTACAAGAAGAAAATCATTCTGGACCATGTCTCGGCCAGTTGGAGTAGCGATGAGATTCTGTCCATATACCATTGTGAAAATGTAACGATTCAATATTGCATGATTACGGAAGCCTGCGCCAAAGGCGGGAGCGGGCACAGATTTGGCGGCATCTGGGGAAACAACTATGGTACCTACCATCACAATCTGATTGCTCATAATGACAGCCGTAACCCCCGCTGGGCCTCGGGTTGCGGATTCAACGATTACAGAAACAATGTCTTGTACAACTGGGGATATCAAAGTTCCTATGGGGCCGAAGCTCATCAGGGGGGTGACAGGCGCAAACCGCCGATTGAATTCTCCACGATCAACATGGTCGCCAATTACTACAAACCAGGGCCTGCGACTGACAGCAAGGTGAAGGACCGAATCGCCGAGCCTTCCGCGCGTTCCAGTGACGACAAGGGCAGTTGGTATGTTGCTGATAACGTTGTGGTAGGTAGTCTCGAGGTTACAAGTAATAATTGGAACGGCATAGACGGCAACAAATACGAGAAACTCGACAGCCCCTGGCCTGCCATGGCTATTCATCAACAGGCCCCGGAAGACGCCTACAATGCTGTTCTTGCTCATGCAGGCTGCTCGAAACCTAATCGCGATAATATTGACAGACGTATTATCGAAGAAGTCCGTAAAGGTATCGCAACTCATGGAAAAAATGGTATTATTACCACACCGAGCGATGTCGGCGGCTGGCCGGAATTGAAATCTGCGGCTGCTCCTGCTGACAGCGACCACGATGGTATGCCGGATGCGTGGGAAACGGCGCACGGGCTTGATCCTTCGAATAAGGAAGACGGCAAGAAGACGAATCTGTCGGCCGACGGCTATACCAATCTGGAGATGTACCTCAACGAACTGGCGGGCGACCGTGTGAAATGGGCGAACTAAGTAACTGTCTGTGAGTCTATGAAAGTAAAGACCATGAAGAACTTGGCTATTTTGTGTCTCTTGGTCATGCAGTGGTTTTGTCTGCACTGCCTCATAATTTTGGCCCAGGTCACGGGATCTGCACCGATTGGGGCTGCTTCTCTTCCGGCCGCTATCCCTGCGAGTGCAGCACCTTTGCGTGTGGATATTAATTCTGAAAACCGTGCCGACATGCGCACCGTCGGCTGGGAAAACTGGCGGCCTTCCGGGGGCGATATGAGCAAGTCCTTTGGCGCCGTGACCGTTACCCTGAGCGCGGGGGGCAACGGCGGATCCGTCAGCCTCTCCGGCAACAAGTCGCTCGTTGTACATGGTGTCACAGTCGGAGCCGACGGTGCAGTCGCCACCGGCGCAAAGCCGGCCGTCATGGAAGTCCGGCTCGAAGGACTCGCTCCCGGACCGCACAGCTTCGTAGGCTATCACCACGCCCTTGGCGGCGCCGACGGCACCTACACCGTTTCGACAGGCGACCGCAAGGTTGAGGGTATTAGAACATCCCAGGAACCACGTCACAATGATGAGGTAGGAACCTCCTTCATCGAGTTTCAGGCGACGGACGGCCGAGCCGTTGTGATTCGGATAGCGGCCTCCAGCGGCGATCGCGTAATCCTCAACGGCTTCGCACTCGATGTCACTGACCCGCACAAGAAAGCGCTCAAGCCCATGCCTGCGGATTGCGAGCGGCACGCGGACGGTGACAACGGCAAGATAAAGCTGACATGGGCACCCTCCAACTCGGCTGTCGAACATCATGTCCATATGGTTTCTGACAGTGACCCCGAGGTCGCCCGGCGCAATCTCGCCACAGCGGCGAAGAAATTGGCCTCGGTTAAAGGCGGCTCTTACACGGCTCCCGTGGCGCCCAATAATTCGCTGCTTCACTACGTCTGGCGGGTCGATACGGTCGATACCGAGGGCAATGTCACACGCGGTGATGTTTGGCGCTTCCGTGTTCGCCATCTTGCCTTTCCCACTGCTGAGGGATACGGCCGCTTCGCTATCGGCGGACGCGGCGGTCGCGTGCTGCACGTGACCAACCTGAACGACTCCGGCCCGGGTTCATTGCGTGCGGTGGTCGAAGCCACGGGGCCGCGCACCGTGGTTTTCGATGTTTCCGGGCTCATCAGTTTGAAGTCCAAGCTCATTTTCCGCAGCGAGAACGAGTACCTCACTATCGCCGGGCAAACAGCGCCGGGCAAGGGCATCTGTATTCGCAACTACACGTTCGGAGGCATTGGAGGCCGCGATACGATCATTCGCTTCATCCGCCTTCGGCTGGGCAACCTGACCGGCAAGACAATGGACGGGATGGGCCTTGCCGGCAGCGACCACTGCATCATTGACCACTGTTCGGTCTCCTGGACAATTGACGAGGGCTTCAGCTCGCGCGGCGCCGGGAACATTACCTTTCAACGCAACCTGATCGCCGAGGCGCTCAACATTGCCGGCCATTCGCACTACGGCAGTGGAAGCGCCCATGGCTTCGCAGGGTCCATAAGCGGCGACATCGGCAGCTTCCACCACAGCCTGCTGGCCCATAACGCCGGTCGCAACTGGTCGTTGGCAGGGGGGATCGATCAAGCCAACCGCCACACCGGACGGCTCGATATCCGTAATGTGGTGGTGTACAACTGGAGGCATCGCACCACTGACGGCGGCGCCAAAGAGGTCCAATTCGTCAACAACTACTACAAGCCCGGGCCGGCTTCGGAAGTCAAGACCTACCTTAATCCCCAATTCGAGCATCCCGCCTTTGGCCCGCAACAGTACTACGTCGAGGGCAACATCATGGAGGGCGTCACTGGGCCGGAAGGTCCGACAGGAACACTAAAGGGGGTGAAAGTCCGTGGTCACCAGGAGGCGCCCGTGACGGTTGCGAGGCCCTTCTTCGAGCCCTATGTCAGGACTCACAGTGCCAAGGAGGCCTACGAAAACGTGCTTGCCGACGTAGGCTGCAACGTTCCCGTACTCGACGACCACGACAAACGCGTGATCGAAGAGGTTCGCAAGGGAACCTGGACGTACAAAGGCAGCAAGTCCGGATGGCTCGGATTACCTGATTCACAAGAGGACGTCGGCGGGTGGGAGGAGTATCCTGAAGTCAAACGCCCGGCCGATTGGGACACGGACGGCGATGGCATGCCCAACCACTGGGAAAAAGAGCATGGTCACGATCCCCACGATCCCTCAGACAGCCCCGCCGATGCCAACGGAGATGGTTACACGAACCTGGAAGCGTATCTCAACCGGCTGGCGGAAGCATCCACCAGGAATTCGAGCCATGAACAAGACTGAAATCAGTTATGCCTTCGGGGATCGAGGACAAATGATCATGCAGCGGCGCATTATATTACTTTTCCTGATTTGTGTGGTCACAGGCAGTCTGTGTGACGCAGGCGGATTAACCGATACCTCTGCAAGCCGACACGTCAAACTCCGAAGTGTGGATATCAAAGATGTAAGGTGGACGGAGGGATTCTGGAAAGACAGGTTCGACTGGTGCCGAAAGGTTGTTATTCCCAACATGCAGCGGCTGTTGGAGGACCCCGAGATCAGCCATGCTTATGACAACTTCCTTATAGCCTCAGGCGAAAAAGAAGGCAGGCATCGAGGGCCCAAGTGGCATGACGGCGATTTCTACAAGTGGCTGGAAGCCGCTTCCTTCGTGTATGGCGTAACCAAAGATGAAGACCTCGACAAAAGAATGGATCAGATCATCGAGGTAATCGGCAAGGCACAGCGTCAAGACGGGTACATTCACACGCCTGTAATCATATCTCAACGTCAGCAACCGTCTGGAGAAGGTGAATTCGAAAGCCGGCTTGACTTTGAGACCTACAATATGGGGCACCTAATGACCTGTGCCTGTATTCATTATCGTGCTACAGGCAAGACCAGCTTGTTGGATATCGCCCGTCGGGCCACTGATTTTCTTTACAAAACATATAAAGACTCACCTCAGAGCCTAGCAAACAACGCTATTTGCCCCTCCCATTATATGGGTGTGATAGAGATGTATCGCACAGTCGGCGATCCCTCATATCTGGAACTGGCCCGAGGATTGGTCGACATCCGGGATATGGTGGAAGATGGGACGGATCATAATCAGGATCGTATTCCCTTTCGAGAACAGACGGAGGCTGTCGG
>CP070678.1:1689571-1711926 GCA_020352515.1 Phycisphaerales bacterium
ATGTCAACAAGAGAAAGGCAGGGGTTGGTCATGAACCGGACGAAATTGGCTTGGGCACTTTTGGTGGTGGGTCTTATCGGGGGCGTTGCCTGCGGGGCCGGGTTCTCGTGGAAGGACACCGAAGGCAAGTACCTCGATCTGCTGTATGACGGGCGGAAGGTGACGCGGTACATGTATGATTACGATGAGTCCGATGCGCAGAGGACATTCGAGACGTACAAGGTGTTTCATCACGTTTTCGACGAAAAGGGCGAGCACCTGCTCACCAACGGCCCGGACGGGGAGAATCCGTACGCCAAGAGCGTTACTTATCCGCATCACCGGGGGATATTCATCGGCTGGAACCGCCTGCGGTTCGGCGGCAAGTCGTACGATACCTGGCACATGACAAACGGCGTCAGGCAGGTCCACCAGAGTTTCCTGGAGAAGAAGGCGGATGGGGAGAAGGCTATTTCAACGGTGTTGATTCACTGGAAGAACGGCGAAGGCAAGGTGATGGTGGAGGAAAAGCGGACGACAACGGTGCATCGGCCGGGCGACGAAACGGTCGTGCTGCTGGACTTTGAGACCGAGCTGAAGGCCATCGGCGGCGAGGTTTATCTCGACGGCGACCCGGAACATGCGGGTTTTCAATATCGGCCCCACGACGATGTTTCGAAGGGACCTGCCGAGGTGAAGGCCAAGTATCTCTTCCACCGGGAAGACATCCAGGTCAAGAAGGACAGGGATTTGCCGTGGGTCGCCATGGAATACGGGCTCAACGGCAGGCGGTATGCCGTTCAGTACATGAGCCATCCGGACAATCCGAACGCCGATGCGGTTTATTCGGCGTATCGTGACTACGGGCGGTTCGGAGAGTTCTTCAAGCACCGGATTCCTGCGGGCCGGGCGTTGAAGCTGCGGTATCGAATCTGGGTGGGTCAGGGGTCTCTTCCCGCCCGCAAATCACTGGCCGGACAGTACGCAGCGTATATTGGCGAATAAGCAGGTTGTGCGACCCGTTGGGGCCTGGTCATTTCGGGCGCGAGGCCCGGGGCGCGGACGGGGCCGTCGCGGCCTCCCGAACGCGGCCTCCGCCGGAATGTGCACTGGGCTGTAGCGCACACCGCGCCGGCAGCCGCAATCGCCCGGCCGATACGTTGCCAAGAGGCAGCAGGCCGGACGGACCGACGAGAATCGGCTGAGAGCCTCAAATAGCGCCATATCCGCGCGTGCCACGTAAGATTTGCATCAGCGAGAATGTTTGTGATAAGATATATGTGGCAAAGCCGAAAACAGACTGCAGCAGATTCGAACAGGGCGTCGGCTGCGCGACACTTGCTCCAAAAGGCAAGGAGGACTGTTATGGCCAGGCTGAAAGGCTTTACACTTATAGAGCTGCTGATCGTGATTGCGATTATCGCCGTGCTAATGGCGATCCTTATGCCGGCATTGAGCCTGGCGAAGAAGAAGGCTGCAACAATCATCTGCCTGAGCAATAGCAAGAATCTTGCTCTGGGCTGGTACATCTACATGCAGGACAACGACGGCCGCATCATGAGCTCCGAGGACAACGGCGTAGAGCCGGGCGGCAATTATGTCGGCTGGATCGGAATACCTCGCGACCCGGATGGTAACCTCCTCAGCAATACCCAGACCGATCCTCCGGTCACAGATGCCGATGAGATACGGGGAATCGAAAGGGGCCTGCTATACCCGTACGTCAAAGACCCGGATGCCTATCATTGCCCCGCCGACAATATCCGCAAGAGCATGTACGACGGAACCAAGGTGTTTGTTACCTACTCGGTTCCCAGATGTTTATATGGAGTGCTCAATCCCGGCAGTTCGCTGTACCGTTTGCAGATCAGGAGATTCGATGAGATCACTTCGCCGGCGATACGCTACGTGTTTGTCGAAGCTGCAGAGACGCGAAACTGGAATTCGAGCCATCATTTTGTGATAGGTGCGCCGGAGTATACCGGAACAACAAGATGGGCCTGGTGGGGACCGTTGGCGGTCAATCATGGCGACAGCAGTGTTATGGGTTTCTGTGACGGCCATTCGGAAGCACGAAAATGGCGTGATCGCTTTACCATCGAGCGTGTGGACAAATTGATTGACCAGGGGGTGACATTGTACGGTATTGAATACCCTCCGGACGACCAGATATTGGACATCCGTTATATGGCCCAAGGCTGGGCATATCGCCATTAAGCCGTACGATAAAGAGCCTTGATTGTCGGCCGAAGATGTCACTTTCACAAACCCGACGTCAGCAGGACCGTCCGCAAGCAGGCTTTGCCGTCGGCCCGTTCAATGATGACGCTGTGGTCCCGTAGCTGCTGTATTTTCCTTCTGGAACGGTTGGTCTTCTTGTTGTATATTTCTCACATCTTGCGGTGGCCTTAATACGCACGACCTTCGGCGATTTCGCGGCCGGCTGCCCGGACCGCATGAGTTTTTGCAACGCACCGTCAATGCAGCGGGGACATCCCCCCTGCTCGACGGAGCACAAACCAGGGACGTAACTTGTTGTTTGTAAGGAGATGACCATGAATAAGACTCTTGTGTTGACGATGATCGGTTGTGCTGTGTTTTTGCCATCGTGCACTCAGACTGCCTCTATTCCGCCCAAAGAGCACCCGGATGTGGAACGGTGGCCGAATCTGTTTGCCCCGGATTTGTCGGATGCGATTTTTCCGGAAGGCGTCTGGACGTTTGAGGACGGAGTGCTTACCGCCGGCGAGGATCAGGCTATCTGGACCAAAAAGGATTACGACAACTTCATTCTCGACCTCGAGTTCAAGACGGCCGAAGGCACAAACAGCGGCGTTATTGTCTATTGCAACGACATGGAGAACTGGATTCCCAACTCGGTGGAGATACAGATAGCCGACGATTTCTCGGAGAAATGGGCCAAAATGCCCAGGACATGGCAGTGCGCCGCCATCTTCGGCCACCTGGCCGCCTCCAAAAGCATGGTGAAAGAACCCGGGCAGTGGAATCGCTTCACTATCACGTGCAGAGACAAAATGATCTACGTCATGCTGAACGGCCAGATGGTTACCGAAATGAACATGGACCTTTGGACCAGCGCCACCAAGAACCCCGACGGCAGCGATATTCCCTCCTGGTTGAGCACGCCGTTTGCGGAGCTGCCCACGCGCGGTCGTATCGGCCTGCAGGGCAAGCACGCCGGGGCGCCGATATTCTTTCGCAACATAAAGATCAGGGAGATAGACTAATCGCCCGATGAGCGGGCCGTCAGATATTGCCCAGTCTCTTGCGGTAGCTCAGCGGAACCACCAGAACGGCACAATCGGCCTTCCGGACGACCTTCTCGGTGACGTTGCCGAACAGGGCCTTCTCCAGGGCGCTGTGCCCCTGCCGCCCCATGACAATCAGGTCCACCTGCCGCTCGCGGGCGAACCCGAGTATCTCCTGGTAGTCCCTGCCTATGCGAAACTCGACCTTTAGCTCCAGGCCCTCCGGGAGCCTCGACCTATGGGCCCGGTCGATTCGCTCGTCGATGTCACGCTTGGCCTTGGCGTCGACATCATCCACCTCGTAGATATACGTCTTCCAGAACTGCGCCTCGCTTTCGGGGACAACATGGAGCAGGTATAGCTGACTGCCCTGCCGGCGCGTGGCCGCGTCGACCGCAAATGAAAACGCAAAATCCGCATTTTCAGAGAAGTCCGTGCAGAATAGGATACGCTCGAAAGTCGTTTGCCTCGGTTCCACAGGGTCCATCGTCTCCATCGCCTCCCGGCCATGCTCCTCGTTATCTCTTCTACCTCACCAGGTCAGGCAAAAACAGGCATATCCGCGGAAACTCGATCAGGATAATTGCCGCCAGTACCAGGGCCGCAAGGAACGGCAGGGCCCCTCTGAAGACCGTCTGCAGGGGGACATCCCGTTCTATGCCGCTTACCACGTACACACATACGCCGACCGGCGGGGAAATCACGCCCATCTGCGTCACCACGACAATGATCACACCGAACCAGATCGGGTCGTACACTATCTGCGTGACCACAGGAAAGAATATGGGTATCGTCAGAAGAATCAAACCGAGCGCATCGACAAAGCACCCCGCAACAAGATAAAACAGGATAATGAATCCCATGACCGTCCATCCCGGCAGCGGCAGGCTCGCCAGCGACGAGGCCAGCTCGAAAGGAATTCGGGTCACAGCAAGAAAATGCCCGAAAATCACCGCCCCGGTCACTATGATCATCACCATGCACGAGGTTCGAACCGTCTCCTGCAGGGAGCGTGTCACCATCTTTAAGGTCAACTGTTTTTTGACGAGCGCAATAATCAGGGTGCCGGCCGCCCCGACGGCTGCGGCTTCAGTCGGCGTGAACATACCTGCGAACATTCCGCCGATGACCACCACGAACAGTGTCAGTGTCTCGATGCCGCCCGCAAGTGATGCGAACTTTGCCCTCCAGGTGAAGCGTTGAGCGGCCGGCCCGAGATGGGGCCGGAGCCTGCAGTTGATATATATCGTCACGCAGAATAGAAAGGCTATGAGAAGCCCGGGCACAATCCCCGCCACGAAAAGCTTGCCCACCGACTGCTCGGTCATGATCGCATAGACAATGAACACGACGCTCGGGGGAATCAGCGTCCCCAAGCTGCCGCCGGCCGCCACACAGTCGCCGGCGTACCTCATACCAGCTCTTCAGAAGTCCCACAATCCTCCATTTATGAGCCCGATGGCTGAAATCCGCATCTTGTTGATACCCTAATTGCCGGTCCAATCGTTTAATAGGTGACGAACGTTCGTTGTGTAACTGCGAGGCGACTCGATGCAAGATGCACTGCTCGTTAAAAGCCGAGGTCCTCCAGCTTACTGACCCAGCCGGTGGGGCGGATCAATAGCACTGTCACCCTTTGGCAGCGCCAAACAACTTCTAAACAGGCCGGGCCTTGACCCGCCCCGTTCTGTCCATGGCCCCGGGCAAATGCTCCCACGACAAATTCTAATCGCCCGCTGCTCCAAATGCCGACGAATCGTGAATGAACCTCCATGATATTGTAATCTCTACGTAAAGGCCGCCGGCAAACCATGAACAGAAAAAGAACACTCACGTGTGCAACGGCAATAATCCTGGCGTCCACGACGCACGGTATTCTTGCCTCAAGCAACTGCCGTCAGAGCTTCACTTTTCTGGCGAGAACAAGGGGCTCAAATCCCGTATTCTGGATCGCCGAGGACATCGGCGGGCAGTGCAGCCGGTCCCATTTGCACCAGATAATCTGCACGGGACCCAGGGCCACTCTGACCTCCAGCGACCTCGAGCTCCAGGATGACTGGGATTGGCTCAGGCGGGACTTGGGCCGTTTCATGACTGAAGAGCCGCTCAAGCTTGTCCGCAACGGTCGCGTCTGGAAACCGCGGCAAGCGAGGTGGCTGGTAGAGCCCCCTGGGCCGCGGAAGGATATTATGGCAAAATTCGACAGGCACATCCAAGAGGGCGGCAGCAACGCCCGGACATGGAACGGCCGGCAAAATCACAACGGCATCCTGATACCCGAACTGCACAACATTACCGCCCAGATGGTCTATTACTACCCAGGCGGCCTTTACATCGACTACGATATCTGTGATGCCTACTATTTCCCCAAATCGGGGTACATCCTCGTTTTCACGCGCCAGAGAAAGGCGGCCGTCGGCTTCGACACAATGCACGGCTTTCTTCTGCTCAGAAGGTCGAAATGACCGCCCCCCGGCCGCCAAAGCCGTCACCTGCTCCGGCACCCCTTGCTTTGACGTATCAAAGACGGCGACCCCGAGGCCCCGGTGGCGTCACGGGAAATGCGCGGCGGGCCCGTTTCATCCAACCTCACGAGGGACAGTCTCGGTGTCCCTGTAACCGTACTTTGCCCTAACGCGTTGTTTTCCGGGCATTTACGTACGCGGAGGTCGGATTTTTGGCACGCGGGCCGGGAATAATTCCATTTTTTAGTTGACAGGCTTCTACAATTGAGGCACTATATCACATATTCGAGGGACTGAGTTACTAAACAATGCGTAAGGGGCCGGCCGTCTTTTCACGGAGAAAAGACTCGTACTTGAGAACTCGTGTTTTTGAGGCCGTGACAGCAGGAAGCACTCGCCAGCTTAAGGGTCACTTGACCGGAGCCTTCGTCGGCGAGGCCGAGACTATTGCCGTAACTAATCCGAAAGGAGTCCTAAAATGGCAAAGAAGACCAAGAAGAGACTTGTCAGGGGCGTATGGTCGAAAAGCGACCTGAACACTCTCAAGAAGCTCTTCCCGAGCAACCCTACGGCCAGGATAGCCGGAAGGCTGGGACGCCCGACCGATGCGGTCAAAAAGAAGGCATCCAGAATGGGGCTTCGCAAGTCAAAGAGGTATCTAAAATCCCTCGGAAGAGCCTAATCCCTGTCGTAGCTCATCCCGAAGAATATCGTTTCACCGCTCGCTCTCGCACCGGCCCTTGCGACGAAGGGCCGGCGAACAAGGGGGATTGTTCTCCTGCGTCACCCGTGGATTTTGGCGATTTGACGTCCGGCTCCGTTGCGGATAAGCGTCCTGTCCGGACGTGACTGTTTCCGTAGTACGGACGGGCCCGGGGTCTGTTCCTGCGCGTCATCCACCGATAAGGCGCGGGACTTGCCGGCTTTTGCGCATCGCCGGACCTCGATTCGACATTTGGGATTCAAAATCCTTGACATTTGTCCGGAATGTCGCTATCTTCAGCCGAGTCGCTGAACGTCTCTTAACAGGTTTCACTGGCCTTTTTGGCCGCAGGAGGCAGAATTGAGGGTTCTTTCAGGAATACAGCCATCCGGCAGGCTTCATATAGGAAACTACTTCGGGGCCATGCGCCAGCACTTAAAGCTGCAGCAGGACAACGAGTGCTTCTACTTCATCGCCGACTATCACGCTCTGACCAGCAACCCGTCGCCGGCCGACCTTGCCCGGTATTCTCTCGAAGTCACAATGGACTACCTCGCCCTCGGGCTCGACATTGATAAGACCGTCTTCTGGCGACAGTCTGATGTGCCCGAGGTTACCGAGCTTACCTGGCTGCTTTCATGCGTTACCCCGATGGGGCTGCTGCAGCGCTGCGTCAGTTTCAAGGACAAGGTCGCGCAGGGCCTGAGCCCCAATCACGGCCTTTTCGCCTACCCGGTCCTCCAGGCCGCAGACATACTTATTTACGACAGCAACATCGTCCCCGTCGGCGCCGACCAGAAACAGCACATCGAGGTGACCCGGGACATCGCCATGAGGTTCAACGGCAGCTACGGCGAAACGTTCGTGGTGCCCGAAGCATATATCATCGAATCCGTCGCGGTGGTGCCGGGCCTCGACGGACGGAAAATGAGCAAAAGCTACGGCAACACGATCGAGATATTCGAGCCCGAAGAGAGCGTTCGCAGGAAAATAATGAAAATTGTCACGGACTCGACCCCGGTCGAAGAGCCCAAAGACCCCGAGCGATGCAACGTTTTTGCGCTTCTCAGGCTGGTTGCATCCCCGGATGAGCTGGCCGAGTGGGAAATTAGATATAAAAACGGCGGTGTGGGGTACGGCCAGGCCAAAAAACGCCTCGCCGAGCTGATGATAGAATTCTTCAGGCCGTTTCGCCAAAAAAGAGCCGAGCTGGAAAATGACCTCGGCCGCGTAGAGAATGTCCTTGCCGAAGGCGCCAGCAGGGCCAAAACCGTGGCTGGCCAGACGCTCGCCCGTGCTCGAAAGGCCGTGGGCTTCGGAGCTCGAGCAATGGCCAACGAATAACAGGAACAATAATTGGCCGACTATCGTGTAAATCTTGACATATTCGCCGGACCGCTCGACCTGCTGCTCTACCTTGTGCGCAAGGAGGAGGTCGACATCTACGACATCCCCATCGCCAGGATAACAGAGCAGTATGTTCGCTACGTCGAATTGTTGAAAAGCCTCGACATCAACGTTGCCGGGGACTTCCTGGTCATGGCCGCAACGCTCATGCAGATAAAGTCGGCGATGCTGCTGCCTAAAGCCGAGCCCGACCAGATAGACGATGGCGAGCTGGCCGACCCCCGTGCAGACCTAATCCGTCAATTGCTCGAGTACAAGAAATTCAAGGATGCCGCCAACCTGCTGAATGCCGCCGCCGACGAGCAGGGACGGCGATTCCCCCGGCCCGACAGCATAATCGAGAGGCTCAGCCCCAAAACGCAACCCGAGGTTGAAATTGAGCAGGTTAGCATTTGGGACCTGCTCGAAGCCTTCGACGCGATTTCACGGGCCACGGGCGCAAATGTGTCTGTTAGAGAGATTACCGACGAGACCCCTATCGACCTTTATCAGATAGAGATACTTCACCGCCTCCAGACAGAGGGCCCTTTGAGCTTCGAACGCGTCTTCGAGTCGAAAACCGGCCGCCTCGCAATCGTTGGGCTGTTTCTTGCAATCCTGGAGCTGATTCGCGGAAAGCTCGTCTGGGCCGAGCAGCACTCACGCTCGTCTTCCATATTCCTGAGATCATTGACCGAAGAACCTGCCGAACAGGCCGTTCAGAGGACCATACTCGCCGCTGAAGCAAGTGACGAGGAAGCACATCAGCAGCGGTCGGGTGTGCAGCCTCCCATACCCATCTCGGAATTGCCTCCGGCCGGCAGGGGCAAGACTTCACTCGATGCCCGCGAGCCAGACCGGCCGAGCATTCCCATCGCCGAATTGCCGCCGCAAGAGCATACTGCCGCGCAGAGTTGCGAACCGCAGGAGGCCGGGCCGGCACAGAATCCGAAACGCCGGGGGCCGGATTAGCACTTGGCGTCCGGAGCCGCTGTTCGATAGAGCCCTTGACGCGACTCATGCATCGACAAAACCACTTGCTCAATGCCGTCTCAAGACCAACCTGTTTCTGCGGACCGCCCTTGGTAAGTCCTCGTCGAACAGCGGTTGCCGTATGTCCCCCCGGACGTTTGCTCCCATCGATTGGGTGCGTTGAAATGTCGCTTGACAGAGGCCTTATCGTCCGGAATAATAATGGCTTTAGGTTTTCTTATACAAGAAAGTGGCAACGTGTCGCACACAATTGTATCGAAAGAACGCCTTTCGGATGATGTTTTCACCGCCGAGATCGAGGCGCCGCTTGTAGCGAGGGCCAGGAAGCCCGGGCAGTTCGTAATCGTCAGCATTGGCAGCGAGCACGGCGAGAGAATCCCGCTGACAATAGCAGACGCAGATGCCGATAAGGGGACTATAAGGCTCATCTGGCAGCGCGTCGGCAAAACCACTGCCCAACTGGCCGACCTGCGGCAGGGCGAGCAGGTCGCCAACATCGTCGGGCCGCTCGGCAGGCCGACGCAGATCGAGAACTTTGGCACGGTTGTCTGCGTGGGCGGGGGCATCGGAAACGCCCCCTTGCTGCCTATCGCCACGGCCCTCAAAGAGGCTGGAAACAAGCTCGTCTGCATCATTGGGGCCAGAACCGAATCCCTGCTAATCCTCGAAGCCGAATTCGCCGTCATCAGCGACGAGCTGATAGTCACGACCGACGACGGCTCCCGCGGCCGCAAGGCGCTGGTTACCGAGCCGCTGAAAGAGATATGTCTGCGAAGCCCGGCGCCCGACCATGCGTTTGTGATCGGCCCGGCGATAATGATGAAATTCTGTTGCGAGGTCACCAGGCAGTTTAGTATACCCACCCAGGTGTCGCTTAACACCATCATGGTTGACGGCACCGGCATGTGCGGCGGCTGCCGTATAGAGTTCGACGGACAGCCGAAATTCGTTTGCGTTGACGGCCCGGAGTTCGACGGACACAAGGTCAACTTCGACCTGATGATCAAAAGGCTCGGCGCCTACAAGGACATGGAGAAGAAGGCCCACGAGCAATATAAAGAGCACCGCTGCAAAATAGGCCTCGACGAGTAGAGGCGCGGCGTGTGCGGCCTGCCGGGTGCAACAAACGATATACCAATAACCGGAGAGTCTTCACAGTGACGGAAGAGCAAAGACGAGAGCTACTCGAGCGGCTTGAGCAAAAGCAAGCCGCAGGCAACCTCAAACCCGCCGACAGGTACGAGATACCTCCGCAGGACATGCCCCAGCAGGACCCGCTCATCAGAAGGGGCAATGTCAATGAGGTCGCACTCGGTTACGAGGAAAGCCAGGCGAGGCTGGAGGCCCTTCGATGCCTGCAGTGCAAAACCGCTCCGTGCGTTGAAGGCTGTCCGGTTCGTATAAGAATAAAGGATTTCATCGCTGCAATCGCCGACGGGCGCTATGCCGAGGCCCTCGCTATTATAAAGGAGAATTCACTTCTGCCGGCCGTCTGCGGGCGAGTCTGTCCACAGGAGGTGCAGTGCCAGCAAAAGTGCACGGTCGGGCTGAAATTCAAGGATACGGCCAAGGCGGTGTCAATCGGACGACTCGAAAGATTCGTCGCCGACTTCGATACCGACAATCAAGCCGTCCCGCGCGTCGCACAGGAGACCGGCATGAAAGTCGCCGTGATAGGCTCGGGCCCCGGCGGCATTGTCGCCGCGGCCGACGTCCGAAGGGCCGGCCACGATGTCACCATATTCGAGGCCTTCCACAAGCCCGGCGGCGTCATGGTTTACGGAATCCCGGAATTCAGACTGCCCAAAGCCATCGTGCAGCGAGAAATCGACACTCTCGGAAAAATGGGCGTGAAGATAGTCCGCAACTTCGTCGTCGGCAGAACCAGGACTATCGAGCAGCTCATGACCGAGGACGGCTACCGCGCCGTCTACATCGGTGTCGGGGCGGGCCTGCCCCGCTTCATGGGCGTCGAGGGCGAGTCGCTCGTCGGTGTCTACAGCGCAAACGAGTACCTTACACGGGCAAATCTCATGCGGGCATACGACTTCGGCAGGGGCGCCGACACGCCCATAGCCCTTTCAAGAAGGGTCGCCGTGGTGGGTGGGGGCAATGTCGCCATGGACTCGGCCAGAACAGCCGTCAGGCTCGGCGCCGAGAAGGTTTACCTGGTGTATCGCAGGACCGAGAACGAAATGCCCGCCAGAGTCGAGGAAGTGCATCACGCCGAGGAAGAAGGTATAGAATTCCACATCCTCCAAAGCCCCAAGAGAATCATCGGTGATCAAAACGGCCGCGTAACCGCCGTCGAGTGCCTCAAGTTCCGCCTCGGCGAGCCCGACGGATCCGGCCGGCCGAGACCGGTGCCCATCGAGGGCTCGGAGTTCCATATCGACGTCGATACCGTGATAATTGCAATCGGAAACGGCGCCAGTCCTTTGATTCGCCAGACCACCGACGGCCTCGAATTCAACAAATGGGGCAATATCGTCGTCGATGACAACTGCAAGACCTCACTTGACGGCGTCTATGCCGGCGGCGACATCGTCCTCGGCGCTGCAACGGTCATCCTGGCGATGGGCCAGGGCAGAATTGCCGCCGCGGCCATCGACGACTACCTCGCCACAAGAAGAACCTGCGGGCTTTGAACAATCGAGGCTCGCGCGCCCGCCGCCATGGCCTATACTACCCCAACATACCGCCCGTGCCTGACCGAAAAGGGCCTGCCCGTGCTCCCTCCGGCCGGCGCGGTCCTGGCGGGCGCGCGCGGTTCGCCAAAAACATCCCGATCGTGCTTGACAGTGAATGTTTTCTCCGCTATCATCCCGCGTCGCAACTTCGGATAATCTTCAAAGGCTGACCCGGAGTATAACAGTTGACCACGTGGGGGCTGCATTGCGCCGGCTGCCATCCGGCGCGGTCCAGAACTTGTGAAAGGATGTAGAAGCGTGACAATGGAAGTCAGGCCCTTCAAAGCGTTTAGGTTCGACGCTCGAGTGGTCGGGGACGTCGGTAGTTGTATCGCCCCTCCCTACGACGTGATAAGCCCCGAGGAGCAGGAGCGGCTCTACCTGAAAAGCAAATACAATATCGTCAGGATAATCAGGGGAAAGACTCTGCCCAGCGACAACGGCCAGGACAACCAGTACACAAGGGCCGCAAAATATCTCAATGAATGGATAGCCGCGGGCGCGCTCAAAGAGGATGACGGCGAAGCCATCTACGGCTACGTCCAGGATTTTGATGTGGGGGGCAACTGGTTTCACCGCCTGACGTTCATTGCCGAGGCAAGGCTCGAGGAATTCGGCAGGACCGTGAGGCCGCACGAGCAGATTCTCACCGAGCCTCTCATCGACCGGCTCAACCTCAAAAAGGCGACCGCCGCCAGGTTCGGCCTGGTGTTTATGCTGTACGAGGACCCGAAGAACATTGCCGACGATATCATCGAGAAAGCCGCACAGGGCAGCCCGCTCATCGATTTTGTCGACGACCAAAACGTCCGGCACCGCCTCTATGCAATCACCGCCGGCCCGGACATCCATGCGATAACCTCAATGATGGCCGAAAAGAGCTGCATCATAGCCGACGGCCACCACCGCTACACGACCGGCCTGAACTACTCCCGCCAGAGCGAGAATCCCGCCGCAAAGTATCAGATGCTCGCCTTCACGAACACCTGTCACGAAGGGCTGGTAGTCCTGGCCACCCATCGCCTCGCGTATAACCTCACGGACTTTCACATGACAGCCCTCATCGAATCGCTCGGCCGCGATTTCGAAATCGTCGAGTTCGCGTTTGACGACGGGCCCGGCTCGAAAGAACAAGCCGAACAAAAAATGCTCGCCCAAATGAAACACGAGCACGCTGGCGACCACACCGCCTTCGGAATCTACGGGGTCGGCCGAGCTTTCTACACGGCCATCCTCAAAGAAAAGAAAATCATGGATTCGGTTGTTCCCGAGATGAGCCAGGCATGGAGAGAGCTTGATGTGTCCATTCTGCACAAGCTCATACTTGAAAAACTCCTCGGAATCGACGACGAAAAGCTCGCCAGGGGCGAGAACCTCGCCTACGTCAAAGACACTCCCAACGCAATCAGCCGGTCAATCGCCGAGGTGGATGCCGGAAAAAAACAGGTCGCCTTCTTCATGAACCCCGTAAAGATGCGCCAGCTCAAATTAGTGACCGACGCCGGCGAGAGAATGCCGCAAAAGTCAACCTATTTCTATCCCAAAATGTACACGGGCTTGACTATTGAAAAACTGTAATTTCTGTTCTGGAGACCAGGTATGTTAGATTGGAAGAACCCGCCGAGATTGTTTATCCCCGGGCCTGTTAAAGTAAACGAAGACGTCCTCCAGCAGCTCGCGCGTCCGACCCTCGGACACCGCGGCAAAGAGTACGCACAGCTTCACGGCGAAACCGTCGGTATGCTCAAGAAGCTCTTTTTCACAGAGCAGAACGTATTCCTCAGCACCTCATCGGCCTCCGGGATATGGGAGGCGGCGATTCGCAACTGTGTCGGGCCGGATGAAACGGTCCTGGCCACCTGCTGCGGCGCGTTCAGCGACAAATGGGCCGACGTGGCCGAAAGCTGCGGTAGAAAAGTCAACCGCCTGAAGGTCGACTGGGGCAAGCCCATCCTTCCGGAAATGATTGAAGAGAAGCTCGCCGGCGGCAGTTATGCCGCCGTCACCCTCGTTTACAACGAAACGAGCACCGGCCTGACAAACCCGGTCTACGATATCAGCCGGATGATGAAGGAGAAATACCCGGACGTTCTCGTCTTCGTCGATGCCGTCAGCGCAATGGTCGCCCTGCCGATACATTTCGACGACCTCGGCTGGGACGTGGTCTTTGCCTCCGTCCAAAAGGCTTTCGCTATTCCTCCGGGTTTCGCCGTTGCGCTCGTTAGCAACAGGGCTCTCGAAAAGAGCAGAACGGTGCCTGATAAGGGATACTATTTCAATTTCGAGCTGTGGGCCAAGGCGGCCGAAAAGAGTCAAACCCTCGTTACTCCCAGCATCCCGCACATAATGGCCGTCAACTATCAGAGCCGCAAGTTCCTCGACCTGGGAATCGAAAACGTCTGGAAGCGGCACGAGCAAATGGGCGAGTTCGTCAGAGATTGGGCCGGGCAGAAGTTTGAGCTGTTCTGCGAGCGGAAGTATGCCTCGAACACACTTACAACCATCAGGAACACCCGCCGCGTCAACGTCGCCGAGACCATAAAGGCCGTGCAGCAAAAGCACAACACCGTCTTCGGCAACGGCTACGGCAAGCTCAAGGAAGAGACCTTCCGAATTGCTCACATGGGCGATATCACCCTCGACGACCTGAAAGAGCTCCTCGGCTGGATAGATGAGCAGATCGCCTGAGACAGCCCTTCAACCTGTTCGCACCAGGCCCCCGGTTTATACCCCGGGGGCTTTCTTTTGTGGCCGGCGCGCCGCAAGGGCGGTCACGTGGTCATGTGATAACTGAATTCGAGCACCCGCGGGCTCACCAGCTTGCGGTAGTCGTCCATGCTCATCCGTATCGCCCTCTCATGGCTGCCGCCCTGGAAGGTGATGTGGTCGTCCTTTTCGAGGGCCTTGTCCATGATCGTCGGCAGGTCGTACAGGTTGCCGAAAGGCGGCTCGGCCCCGAGGTCGCAGTCCGGGAAGATTCCGCCGATCTCGCTCTCTTCGGCCAGCTCCAGCGACTTGGCCCCAAGCTGCTTTTTTAGCGCGCCCAGGTCGATCTTGTAGCATGCGGCAAGCACGCACATCATGTACTTGCCATCGGCTTTCACTATCACCGGTTTGGCCACATACATGCCCGGCTCGTGCTCCGCCGCCGCCATCTGCTGCGCGGTGAAGGCGGCCGGATGCTCCGTTACCTTGTAATCTACTCCGGATTCGTCTAAGAATTCTATGACACGCATATTCAACCTCCAAAAACATGACCCGCCTGTCGGTTTATTTCAGGGATATGTACCTGTTCCCCGGCCGCCAATCAAGCAAAAAAATCGGCTCTTTTCTGCGTGTGACTATTCCACCTGAGAAACTACCCAAATCTGCTTGAAGGCGTCAAAGCCTTGCATTATACTCGCTTGGTTGTACTATCTCTTTGCTGGTGTGGCTGTGATTTGCCGAGAGCCGCCCGGACGAGTCCTGATGGAAAGGCAGGGCATTCGTGGCGCCGCTCGCGGGCGAACGTCTCGCCTCGGGGCGCAGCCTGAAGAGAAGATGAAACAAAACTGCTCGCGTGGCTCTATGAAAAAAAATAACCTGGCAACAGCCTCCTTCGCCCGGCGCCTCTGCTTGGTCCTCATAGTTCTGCCGGCGCCGTTGCTGATGATCGGTTGCGCCGGCGGCGATAGCTTCTTTGCGCAGAATTTCCCCAAGGACTTTGTTGACAGGGCCCGCCGTCGCTTTGAAACCGACATAACCGGCTGGGAGGTCTCCCAGGACGCCTCAATCCCGGGCCGAATACATCTGGTTCTTTCGGCCGAGCCCTCCGTTGAATCAGACTTCCGAAACTTCTGTGAGCTTACAATTCTCCGGAATCTCAGGGCCCACCGATTCGAGCTTGCTACCGGCGCGCCGGCCCGGCTTGTCGTCTGCATCGTCAAAGCCTCGGAAGTCCGCAGACCTGTCAGGCTCGCAAAGGTTAGACTCGCGGTCTCGCTTCGCTCCCCTCACGCCGAACAGCCGGTCCTGCTGGGCATCTGCGACGGCATCGTGCCGCGTCCGGATCTAACAGCCCGCATTCCCATGCCCAAGTCATCCTACCTGGGCGCCGCGCACCACGCCATCGCCCGGCTCATGCAGCAGTTGAGCACCATGCCCCGCGAATTATAGTGCCGCCGTCGGTCTCTTCCACGGCCGGCGGGCCAAAAACCCGGACTGTTCTCTCCAAGCCCTTGTCCGCCGCCGGCTCACTTGAAAAGCTGATAGACCATCTCGTCCGAGAGTTGAATAGTAAATAGGCGGCCCTCATCTTCTTTTCCGCCCACATGATACGGCATGCTCTCGCGAAGGAACACGCCCCCTTCGCCGTGGTGGATTACGCCGAACACGCCTTCGGTGTATGGAACCACGTAGAACCGCGATATTCCCTGCTCATCGCTGTTGTGGGCGATGCCCCAGCCGTTGTCCCCATGCTGTATCCTAACCGGAACGCCTTCCAGGAGCTCGCCCGCCGAATTGACGACCCTCAACTCGACCTTAAGGGCCGGCTCGAAGCTGTGTCTGCCCAGATCCAGCACCTCCCCCTGCATCAGGTTGATAGTTCGCTCAACGGTAATGGGGCACCATTGCTTGTCGTATGGCGCATCGAGCTTGACGCGCAGGTTCAATTCCGCCGGCACGTTGAACGTCTGAACGTTGTTCGGCGTGAGCCACTTGTCGTATTGAAAAAGACTCTCTCTCCTGTCGTCCGTGGATAGAAATTCCTTCACCCACGCGGCGTTGTTCTCCTGCTCTATGACCCACCGCGGCCAGATCGAAATGCGTTTTGCTTCGACCACGGGCTCGACCATTACCTTCGCCGCCGGATACAGCTTCATCGCCGGCACCTGCGCGTATCTGTTCCGGTCGACCTCCAGCGCATGTTTGCGGCGCATAAGACCCAGGTAATTCTCTTCGAACGCCACAAACCCGTAGAACCCCTCACTCGGCTGGAACGCCATCGCAAACCGCCCGTTCTCGTCGGTCCGGGCAATCTTCGCGAATCTGTAGATTTTTTGCAGACCCTTCAGAGCATCATCATCCGCGGTCGGATTCAGCGGCAGGGCATGCATGGCGGCCCACTGTTCGGCCGTAATCTGCGACAGGTTCCCCTTTGCATTTGCCGTTATCCCGATCACAAACGCGCCCGCCATCGGCTCACCCGTCAGGCCGTGAACCACCATGCCATGATAGACGATCCCTTCGGGAAGCCTGAAAACCACCTCTTCCGGGCTCTGGGCGCTCAATTCGACCTCCTCGAATTGGCATTCTCCCCCTTCGCCGTACATGATCGCCTGGTACGTCCCCGCCGTAAATATACCGCCGTCTTTCCAGTCCGAGTACCTCAGGGTCAACACGCTCGCCCCCGGCTGCTTCACCCGGATGTTGATTAGCTCCAGTCTCTTGGGGTCCGTGATTCGCCCGTCCCTGTCCTCGAATACGAACCGCCTGAACAGCTCGCCTCTCTTAAGTACGATGACCGCCTCCTGTCCGTTCTCGATGGGTTCGGCGTAAGGCAGGAGCCCCAGTTGCTGCGGCGCTTCTATACGAACGTGATACTTCGACTTCGGCGGAATCAGATAACCTCTCTCGTCTCGTCGCTTGGTGTTGGGCATATACAGGCTGAAATATCCCTGCTCGTCGCTGATAACCTCGCACCCGTCGTTCTTCGCACTGATAAGCCCCTCGCCAAGCGTTCGCACGTTGTAGCACGTGATTCTTGCCCCGCTCACCGGCCTGCCCTGCTGGTCAACTATGAAGCCCCAAATGCCCCGCTCGAAGGCCCTGCTTGTCCTGAGCGCTATGGGAACCTCGATAACTGTCTCATTTCGAAATGAGCGGTCTATCTTGGTGATTCCGTAGTCAGGATGCCGGAAAAGGTATGAGAACTGACGTATCGGGCCTTGAGCGGATAGCGCCTTTAGGCGGCCCCCAGTATCGAGCTCCGCCCTGCCGAGCATAATCCTGGGACCCTTGTAAGCTCGCAGATAAACCTCCACCGAGCCCTGCAGAACCGGATTGCCCACCGCGTCTCTAAACGTCAGCCACTGCTGATCCTCACCGCCGCCCCTGCACAACGAAAGTCGCACGCCCTTGCCATAGGGCTGTGCGAGAATGCTGTTGCCCAGCGCCTTCTTTACAGCCGGCTCGTATTGGTCGTCCCCGACCACCGCAACAACGCTGTTGGCGTCGATTTCGTTCGAGTCAATTCCGATAGAGCAATTCTCCGCCTCGACGTATACCTTCTCGAACGCCGCCGGGTCCTTGCGCCAGTTGCCGTAAATCCGGACGACCACGTCGTTGCCGTCGACCTCTCCGGGCCCCCGCTTGCGCGACAGACTCTCAAATGCTCTCGTCCGCAGGACCGCTTCACCTGCCTCGGCCCACGACGCTGCGAAGCCGGCCGCCAGCAATGCCAAAGTCAATATAACCGCCCGTCTCATAGCGCTGACCCCTTTCTCGCTCTCAAACAATCTTGTTGATCCTCTACCGATTACCAAACGTATTGCCAACGTAATGCCTTAACAACCGATTGAGATTGCACAGCCTGTTCACCGCCGCACGTACACATCGTATCTATACACGATCTGCTTTCGTTCTCCGGCATCCAGTTCAATAGTCCAGGTCAGTCTGGCGACCCCGTTCATTCGCCGCAGCCCCTTGGCCTGTCTTTCGACCTTGGCTTGCGGCTCTGACGACTTCACCTCGCCCGACAGCGTTTTGCTGACCTCCAGGGTGATGGCCTTATCCTGGAAGTTTGTCGCCGAAAGCTCTCCTTCGACGGTAATAAGGTCAAAATAATCGCCGTAGAGATGCAGGGCCTCGCGCTTTCTTGCCACTTCGAGCTCCGACTGCTCGGCCCTGACGCTCGCCGCCCGGGTTATCCGCAGTGTGGCCAAGCCTTTCTTGGACGTGTATTTCAGAATATCCTGTCCGAGTATCAGCCCCTCTTTGACCGTCTCGGCCGGCGCCGTTGTCCAGGGGACACCGGTTGTGTTCTCCATCCTCAGGCAGTGCCAGACGTCTTGCCGGGGCTCGGCCTTATCCTTCTGCTGCGGCCTGTAGTAATAGCGCTCCAGCTCGTTCACGTAATCCGGTATGTCCCACTGGTAGATGTGCTTGTAAGCCACCGACTCGGTAAACAGCGGGTAGTATCCCGTCTCACCCTTGCCGAGTCTGACGTCGTCGACCGGATAAAGAAACAGGTCTTCGGCCGTCTTGCCTTCCTTTGCCCCCTCGTATGCCGGCATAACCGGCGGTTCGGCTCCGCCCCCCCCGTATCCGCCATAGCCCCCGGAACCGCCGACCGTCTGGTACAGCACCCCTTGCTCGGTCCCTCGGCCTCTTTCCGCCAATGCCACCGATTGCAGGAACCAGGCCAGGTTCTGCTTCAACGCCAGCGGGGTGGAAACATCCGCGAACTTCAAATGGGGAACGCCCGTCACCAACTGCACCTTGACGCCATCCATATCGCAGACCTCGTTTATAACCACCGCCTTTGCCGATAGCCGCGCCTTGCCCTTTCCGGAAATATCCACAACGTAGCTGGGCGCCCACGTGACGCCTCTGGCTAAGTAGCTGATCGTAAGTTTCTCCCCGCCCGCAGGCGCGCCCAGCCGGGCCTCTAATTGCACCGACTTGACCTTCTTTGCGAGAGTCCTCTCCACCTGGTCCCCGCGAAATTCCACGCTCACGACACTTTGCGGGTCAATAGCCACTTGCCCGTCGCTCCTCTCGAGCAGCATCAAACGCGACTGCCGAGCCGGCTTAACCTCTCCTGTTCCCTTGTACCCGGACCCTCGCGCCATGTAGGCCGCCTCTCCCAGTGAATACGGATCGGCCTTGCCCCGCTCTCTGTCGGCCGGGAAGTACCTGATAACGCCCTCCAGCAACTGTTCCTCCTGACCGCCGATATGCAGCCTAACCTTCTGACCGACGTTTGCCCTCAAAAGCTCGGCAATTGTCACTGCCTCCACGTTCTCACTCGACTCAACTTCACGGGCGGCCAGCGAGTCCAGCTTCAGCTTCGGCGAGTAAGACACCCAGAACGTCCCGTGTGAGGCCGTTCCCTGCGGCGTGATCTCGAACATCTCCGCCCTTTCCGGAACGGCCGCCTCCATAACGAAGAAGCCGATCCCGTTCTTGAAAAGGGTTACCTGCCGCAGTTTGACTTCGGCTTTTTGCCCCGCCGCTGATGTCCCGGCCCGCAACCCTGCGCCAGGCAATCCCGGACATATCAAGACGCTCAGAATAATTGATTTGACTGCGCGCGTCATGGTCGAAACCTCCCGAATGATTTTCTCCGGTCATGTTCAACACGACTTCGCCCGCGTTCGCGTGTCTTTTCAGGCGTTTTTACTTTCGAAATATCATTACTGCCCTCACTTGACTTTATGATAGGATGGCATCCGGCAAAGGCAAAGTAAAATGTATGTAAAAAGCCGCACCTGCTCGCGAGTAATGGCCGGTGGGGCGGCAACGTTGCTCCCGGGGCAAAAAAAAGACGGTCCGCGGCGGGCCGTCCTGTCGATTTCAATTGCAAAAGCGCCGGCCGGCTGCTAAGGCTCCGCCAGCCAGCTCGCCGCGAATGCCGACAGATCATCGGCCCTGACGGCATAATCGCCGGTAAGGTCCGCTCCCCTGCATGGGCCACACTCGCTGCGGCTCCAATCGCGTGCGAACAAAGAAAAGTCGGCCATATCGACGTCCCCGTCCTTGTTTATGTCCGGGCTCGCCAGAATCACAACTATCCCCCAGGGCCCGTCCAGTCCGGTCACGAGCACCTCCACCGGGCCGCTGCCGTCCATGTCGCCCCGGCATATATTGTTCATTATCGTGTCCGTCCAGTAGACCTTGCCCGCCTCCACATCGAGCGCAAGTCCGTGCGGCCGGTCGAGATTATCCAGGGGCCCGTAAAGCTCCTCAACACCGCCGGTCCCGTCCAGATTCGCACGCTGGATCGTGGAACTCAGTCTGTCGCCCCAGTATATCTTGCCCCCGGCGACGTCCAGGGCAATATCGCGGACCCGGCTGAGCCCGGTGATAAAGTTTTCAACGCCCGTGCCATCGAGGTTCGCACGGTGAATTGTGGGGCTGTCGACATCACTCCAGTATATTTTGCCGCCGGCAAGGTCCAGCTCCATGTAATAGGGCTCTACAAGGCCGGTGACAACGTCTTCGATCGGTCCCGGCCCCCGCACGCTCGTCCGTTGAATCTTCCCCGTCCAACTGTTGGACCAGTAGAGCCATCCGTTGCCGGCGTCAAGCGCGATATCCGCCGGGGCGGACAATCCGTCCACAAGCTCTACGATATTCGAGCCGTCCATATCGGCACTGTAAATCGCGTTCGTCAGCGTGTCGGCCCAGTACATCTTACCGGCCGCAATGTCAATCGCCAGACCCCGCGGCTCAACCAGCCCGTTAAGAGGCGTCAGGAGTGTTTCAACGCCGCCACCGTTATAGTTGACCCGGCTTATCCTCCCGATGTTCTTGTCCGTCCAGTAAACGGTCTTGACGAACGTATCCGAGGATTCGAAAACCGCATAGCCGGGAGAACCAACATCCGGGCTGGCGTTTGAGGACCGATACGCCCCATTCTCGGCGTTGACGCTGATGCCGAGGTACACACCCTCGGTGTTCCACGCGTTGCTGAATCCCTGCAGCCGGCTCGGATAAGACGCTGATGCGACCAGCGTGCCGCTCGAATCGAATAGGTAAATCCCGTCGGCGCTTCCCAACGATGAGAAGGTCCAGCCGAAGTAGCTGGGGTCATATACCTTCACCTCCGGCCCCAGAGCCCAGTCCCACTTCCACAAACCCACGCCCGGGGCCACTGAGTCGCAGAATATGACGGATTCGCCCTTGCCTATGGTGATATTTGCCAACGTGTTCTGTCCGATCCGCATGTGGTCGTCGTCCCAGGAATAGCCGAGGAGATTGACGGCTCCGGGCCCGGTATTGGTCAATTCCCACCAGTCGCAATCGGTGTCCCCGATATGGGCGCTCTGGCTCATTATCTCGGTAATTACGAGCTTTCCGCGGGCGGCCGAGGCAAGGCAGAACCCCGCCAGAATTACCAGAGCCCCTGCTCGGCTGCTTCTTATCATCCTTCACCTCTCGGGATTCACCCGCGGACCACAACGGACGCATGCCCCCTCTCCGGCAGTGATAGAATACGTGCGATACGTGTCAGGTAACGGGATTTTCAAGTTTTTATCGGTTTTTCGTTCGATGCAGGCCTTCGCGGCGTCGAGAGTGCCAATTTCGGCTGTATCGCGGGGCGCATTGGGCGGGGCGAAAGCAGACTTGCGTCCGGCTTGATCGGGGCCCAATGCCCTCAAACGTAACCTGATTATAGTTTTTTGTGTTGCCTTTGTCAAGAAGATATTGGCGGGCGGGTCGGTCGGAGGATGTGGGGGTTGGCCGGGCATAATCCTGATCATGAGAGTATTCGGTTTTCGGCCGGGAGGTGTTGCCCCTCGGCTGAGCGGGCGGTTCGCGGTTGGTAGTTTGGGTGAAGGATGGGAGACGCGGAGGTGGCAGTGTAGGCAAGGTGAGGGCAGCGGCGAGCGGGGGATTGGGTAAGTAAGAAGCGAATTCGAATTGGGTTCGTTTGGGTTCGTTTTTTGCGTGCGAGGCGGATTTTGGGGGTGTAAGTCCTTACAGAGTAAGGGGTTAGGGGCGGTTTTGGGCGATTGGGTTCGTTTTTTTGCGGCGTGGAGGGGCGGAATCTGTCGTAAGGTGTTGCAGTACAAGGGGTTAGAGCCGTTTTTTTGGGGTTTTTGCGATTGGGTTCGTTTGGGTTCGTTTGGCTTTGGCTCCCTGCGGGGGCTGAGGGGTATTTTGG
>CP070678.1:1712026-1714808 GCA_020352515.1 Phycisphaerales bacterium
GGCTGACACGTCACACAATCACGGCTATTCTGTGTCGCCGAAGTGTTCTCTGAGCCTGGCCAGCTCGGCCTTCATTTCGCCGACCACGGCGGCGTAGGCCGGTGACTCGTAAACGTTGTTGATCTCGGCCGGGTCGTTCTGAAGATCATATAATTCCCATCCTGTTGGTGAACCGTAGTAGTAAACAAGCTTGTGGCGTTTCGTCCTGACTCCGTAGTGGACCGGCACACCGCTGGCGCCCATCCAGTAGCGGTAGTACATGGATTTCGGCCAGTCGCGCGGGGTTTTACCCGTCAGGTTAGCGCGGAAGCTCCTGCCTTGCATCTCCGACGGGACCGGCCTGCCCGCATAGTTAAGAAACGTGGGGGCGAAATCGACGTTGGTGACAATGTCGTCATTGACCGAGCCCGCTCCAATCTCACCGGGATAACGAACAAGAAACGGCATGCGCAACGAGTCTTCGAACATCCAGCGCTTGTCGTAGTATTCGTGCTCGCCGAGGAACATCCCCTGGTCCGATGTATAGACAACCACGGTATCGCCGGTAAGGTTTTCTTTGTCCAGGTAATCGAGCAACCGGCCGACGCTTTCGTCCACCGAAGCGATGCATCGCATATAATCATGTAGATACTTCTGGTAGGCGGCCTTGATCTTCTGCGTGTCGTCCATTCCGCCGGTATCGAGCGCTCCGGTCGGCCATGTGGAGCTTTCCATCCGTCCGCACAACTGCAGGATCGTTCTGCCGGCCTGCCTCGAGGCCTCGCACCGGTGGCCCTTGTCCTCCCAGAGGCTCTCCGGCTCCGGGAATTCGACGTTCTCGTAGAGGTGCTCATACTTCGGATTATATTCCCACAGACCGTGCGGCGCCTTGTGATGGCACATCAAAAAGAAGGGCCTGTCTTTGTCACGGCCCTTCAACCACCGGAGGCAAACGTCCGTAATGATGTCGGTCGCATAGCCGTCATACTCCTCGCCGCCTTTGTTGCCGTCCTGCCAGGGCTTGCCCTTCTCTTTCAGTCGGACAATATTTCGCACGCCGTAGTTGCCCTGGCCCGGCAGCACATTGTAATAGTCAAAACCGCTCGGCTCGGTTTTCAGATGCCACTTGCCGACAATGGCAGTCTGGTAACCGGCCTGCTGAAGGAGCCTGGCGACGTTCTGACGATCCCGGTCCAGCGCCTGCCCGAGGTTCTTCACGCCGTTTATGTGGCTGTACTGACCGGTCAGGATGGCCGCCCGGCTGGGCGTGCAGATGGAATTCGTGCAGAAGCAGTTGTTCAGCCGTATGCCCTCGGCTGCGATCCGGTCGATGGCCGGCGTGTTTATCACAGGGGCCAGACGGCCACCGTAGCACTCTATTGCGGCCGCGGAGTGGTCGTCGGCCATTATATACAGGATGTTCGGGCGCCTGCCGGCCAAACGAACGCTCACCGCCCGATTCGACAGAACTAATCCCCCCGCTCCCGTCATTACACACTTCTTGAGAAAGTCCCGGCGATTCATGGAGTCCCTGATTTTCTTCATGCGCGTTTGCCTTGCCTTCTCCGGGCTCCGGGTCAGCATCACCCGGTATAATTAGGATTGGGTTCGGTCGGAACCGGAGCGCCAACCGACTTCTGCCAGTCGGACAGCAGCTTCAGCAGCTCATCCCTCTTGGCCTTGTTCGAACCGGCCAGGTTGGTTGTTTCGCTTATGTCGTTTTCGAGGTCGTAAAGCTCTATTGCGTTGTTTGTATCGATGGTGCTGCTGCCGCCGTCCAGCACCCACTCTTCGAAATACTGAAGCAGCTTCCATCGGCCCTTGCGAACAACCCCCACGGGTCTTGTTCTGAACTTCGAATCCCTCGCCCCCGCAACGTTGCCCTGCAGGTATGCCGGAAAGTGCCAGAATATGGCCTCGCGGCCGAGCGAGGTGCCGCCCTTTAGAAGGGGCACTATGCTCAATCCGTCCAGGGTTTTTCCGGCGGGTTTCGGCGCCTTGGCCATCTCAAGTATCGTCGGAAAGAAGTCGATGCCTATGACGGGCGTATTGCAGGTTGTGCCGGCTTTTGTCACCCCCGGCCACTGGACTATCATCGGCTCGCGAATCCCGCCTTCGTAGAACGTGCCCTTGAAGCCTCGTAGCGGCTGGTTGGACGTGGCGCCGACGTACCCGCCGTTATCAGAGAAGAACAAGACTATCGTATTGTCGGTCAGCTCCAGCTCGTCGAGCTTGTCGATCAGCCGCCCCACGCCCTGGTCGACGCTGTCAATCATGGCGGCGTAAGTCGGGTTGTCCTGCCCGTTGCTCGCGGGTTTGTCACGGTATTTGGCAATCAGCTCGGCCTTCGCCTGGAGCGGCGTGTGGACGGCGTAGTGCGTGAGGTACAGAAAGAACGGCTTGTCCCGGTTTGTCTCTATGAATTTCAGGGCCTCGTCGGTCAAACGGTCGGTCAGATACTCGCCGTCCGGCCCGCTCGGGAGCTCGGGATTCTTGTAGGGGCTGAAATAGCCTCCGGGAGGTGAGCCCGCCGAAAAGCCGCCCACGTTGACGTCGAACCCCTGGGCTATGGGGCCAAGCTCGGGGTCTGTTCCCATGTGCCACTTGCCGATGCTGGCGCTGACATAGCCGGCCGGTCCGAGGGCCTCGGCAATTGTAATATGATGTGAATCCAGGGTCGTGTCGTTCTCTATCGGCATGAGCCTTCGGTCGACCGAGGAGCCTCGGGCCGAGCTGCCGACCGTATAGACGCCGTGACGCGGGCTGTACTGGCCCGTCAGAAAGCAGGCCCGCGTGGGCGCAC
>CP070678.1:1714908-1730389 GCA_020352515.1 Phycisphaerales bacterium
CATTGAAGGGTGGATTCACGGTATCGGAACCGGTCGATTAGGTATCCCCACACGCAAGGCGCAAAGCGAAAAACAACGTCTGGGCCACATGCTGTTTGGCTATGCGCTGGGCCTTGGCAGGTGGCTGATGCATGTGCCCATGCAATTCCTCCTTTTGGATCTCGGACACGTCGACCTCGGCTTTGATCCAAGAAACAACATCGTTCGGGTTTACGCCTGTCTTGGTGAGGAAAGGACTGCGGTAAAAGAATGGCTGGCGGCCTGTCTGTGGTACAATCTGGTTCACAACCAGCAGGGTGGACTGATTGGATCGTGGACGTCCAGTCACACGGACCTCATTGAGCACTGCAAGGACAAGGGCGTCACCGTTGATGAGTGGATAGGAAAACAGCGTACTAAACCGTAGGAGGGAACGCCTTATGAGCCGGCATGAAGCATGGGCGGACATAGATCGACGCATGTTGCTGAAGCTATTGCCGGCAGAGTGGAAGTATCTTAATACTATGTCTATCCCATTTTCCTGTGAGTTGTTTCCAGAGAGGATCTGAGACTTACAGTTTCACACATAGAGTGAGATATGGCGGTTGAGGCCTTATTGCGTTGGGTGTTCTGGGGGGCCGAGGTCGTAGAGTTTTATGTTGTCGACGTATGCGCTCGCGCGGTCGAGGTCGCGCCATCGGAAGAAGCCGACAAACAGGGTTGCGTGATTTGAGGCTGCGCGGAAGGTGTGACATATTTGCATCCATTCGGCGTCGGTCCAGAACCACTGGCCGGAGTTTTTGCCTTTGAAGTCCGTTTTTCCGTTGGGGTCGACGGCCAGGCGGACTCGCGTGTCGCCGCGGGGCCCGTTGCCCGTGTCGGTGACGGCATGTGCGGCGAGCCTGTAGAGGCGTCCGGGTTTGACGGGTACGGTCTGGTATATGCCGTTTTCGAGCAGGACGTCGCGGCGCTGCTTTTGGGCCCGATGGGTCCAGCCGTACATGCGCTGGCGGGAGAAAGGCTTTATGTTCGAGTCGGCGAGTGAGACTGTGCCGATTTCCGTGACGGTTTCTTTCCAGCGGCCGAGGCCGTGTTCGAAGTCTCCGTCCGGCACAGGGATTTCACGAGCGGGGGCGCTCGTCTCGAGACACAGGGGGCTGGTGACAGGTCTTGGTGCGAGGGGGACAAAATACTCGGGCGTTTCGGGCCAGAGCGGGTGAGCAGGTTTGCCCGCCCGCACTCGAACGCCGTAGGTGGGGGTTCTCCATTCGGGTCCCGCAGATTCTGCGGGCTTTCGGGCGGGGCTGCGGGCGAGAAGTCTGAAGTGACAATCGGCGCCGGAGGGGAGGTTGTCGATGAGGGCCAGCGGGCCGACTTCGTGTGGGATATGGAGGACCTTTCGGCAGTCGCGTGGCGAGAGTATGTGGACTTGGACATCGGCCGGTTTGGATAGCCGCCAGGAGATAGCCATCGAGTCCGGTTCTATGAAGTCGGTTTTGACGTTGTAGATGATAGGTGCTTCGTCTGAGGAGGTCAGGCCGTAGACATAGGGGCGAATGTTGAGTTTCGGACTGCCCGATCTATCGGGGGGAATTTCGGGCTTTTGCCCTTCCTTCCAGGGGACGGTTAAGACTTCGACGAAGCAGGGTTTTCCGGGGCGGCATTCGAGTTCGCCGGGGCCGAAAAGAAAGCTGCCCTCGTAGGACGTATTTGGCCGCGCGCATGCGGTGGTGTATTTGGGGCCGGCGAGGAGCCGGCGTTCGGGCTCGAGCTGATAGACGAAAGCAACGAGGTTGACGCAGAACTCCTTCACCGGCGTCACCTCGACGGTTATCATTTTGACGTTGGGCGTTCGAGGGATGAAGCGGAAGCCGGAGGCCGAGCGGAGCCAGCCTTCTGGGTCTTTGCCGACTATCAGGGCGCGGGAGACATCTTCGGGCTCCTGCATGATCCAGAGTGCGAGGTCCGATTCGGGCCTGGGTACGCCGTCAAAAAACGCGTGGCCCGAGTCATAGACGTTGCCGGTGGAATGGAAGTACGGATTCCATGCGGCGCCGTCGTCTCTGCACAGGCGGATGCAGTAGGTCTTGCCCGGCTCGAGGGGGGCCTCTGCCGCGGCCCATCGTACAGTTCCCCACTCCATGGAGTGGCCGGAGAAGAAGGTTTTCGAGGGTCCGATTCGGCGGCCGTCGGGGCGGCCTTCATGAAGGGCGGCGACGAATTTTGCCCTTGGCGAGGCGACGAGCAAGGTCAGGGAGACCAGCTCTTTCCCTGTCGCAACAAATGTCTGTGCGAATTCGCGGCAGGCGGGTCCCCAGAGGCAGCCATCCGGCTCATAGGTCCAGTCAACGAGAATGTCGGCGGTATTGACGCGGTTCGGGTCTATGGGGACGGCGCCGGCAAATCGAGGAAAGAGCCCGTATCGCTCGCGAAAGGTGAAGCTCCAATCTCCGCGGCAAAACGGGTACTCGGTGAATCCAGCGTTGGCCATTCCCGTGGTGGCGATTCTGGCCGCGCCGTCGGGGGCGGCGACCGTCCTGGTTTTGAGGGGGAACGGGCCGTTTGACTGGGAGCCGAGGATTCGATAGAAGAGGCGCACGCCGATCTCCTTGTCGTAGCCGCTGTCGGCGAGTGCGGCGGCACAAAGAAAGAGGGACATTGCGGAAACGGCGATTCGAGGGATGCGCCCGTTCTTTTTTGTATTGGCGTTCATTCAGCGACGTCTTCGTTCGAGTTGAATATTGCGGATGCAGACGGTGTTGCCCGAGACAAATCGCATGTCGGCACTGTTGTTCTGGCCGGAGCTGAAGAGGCAGTTGGTGAGGTCGAACCAGCCATTGAGCCAGAGTCCGGTGTCGGTTAGCGGCATGGGCTCGACGGGGTGATACTGGCGTTTTTGCTCGGGGGGGTAGTTGGAGTCGTACTCGAAGTGCAGCTTCCAGTCGCCTTTATCGTAGAATTCGAAGGAGACGACGTAGTCGGCGGGTGTCTTTAACGGCGGTCCGGGCACGTCGAGGTACAGGCATGGTTTCTTCGGTCCTATGACCCAGCACCAGCGACCGGCGACTTTTTCTATGGTCCACTTTCCGTCACCTCCTCGAACAGCCTTCAACGAGTCGGATGGTTCGCCGAGGACCTTGAGCGAGGAGGCTATGCGGCCGATTAACTGATTTTGCTTTGAGAGATGCGGCGCAAAGACATCGGAGTTCATGATTTCCACAAGGCGCTTGACGGCCTGCTCGTCGCCGCCCTGCTCGGAGAGCCTGGTGACTTCGCTCAGGGCGGCCGGGAGGATGGCGCTCTTTTGGGATTTTGCCAGCGACTCTTCGACCGAGAACATGAAGAGCTCGGCATCTTTGGGGAGGGAGCCGGCCTGTTCGGGGGGCATCGCGGCCAGCGCGTTGCGAATGCGATTCATTGCGGCCCGTACGGAGGCGCGCGTGCTCGGGGCGCCGTCAAAGGCATACATCTTCGTCGTCAGGTATATCTCGTTCAGGTCGCGGGAGATTGCGGCGGTCGACTGTAATAGCTTTATGGCGTGCACAAGGGCCCTGGCCTCGGCTGTGGCGTGGACCTCGACGGCGGCATTCGCATCCGATACGGATTGTTGAAGGAGCCAGAGGGCGGTCTCCTTTTCCTCGATTGCGCGTTTGATTGTCCTGTCATTGGGGTCGAGCAGTGCGCGTAAGGTTGTCGTTTCCGGAGTTGCTGTTGCGATGTCAAGATGCTTTCGGAGTCTGCTGTCGGCGGCGTTGAAGGGCAGGATCGTTCCTTTGTCCCAAAGGACGGGGCAGCCCAGAGTATTGAAGATAAGGTCGTTGATGGAGGCGGTCCGGTCGATTGCCCTGCAGGCCTGCTCGGCGGCCAGGCTGTATGGCGTGAGGCAGAGTCTGAGCCGTAGTTTGGCGGTTGGCTGGAGGGGGTCTGCGGCGAGCCGATGAAGCGCGTCGAGACTGATGGCGTTTAAGGTTGCGGGCAGATACGCCCCGGAAGCGTTTAGCGGGACGATGAAGCCTTTTGCGCCGGCGGAAGCGGTCTTTGTAATGGCGCCGGCAATCTGATTGATTGCGACGTCGGGCAAAACGAGGTTTCCCATTTTGTGTTGGGCAAGGTCAAATTCGATGATGACGCGATGGGGTGCGAGTTCTGTCAAGTCACTCAGAGGCCCCGGGCCCAAAGGCTCTATCAGACCAACTTCCGGCGGCATCGACCGAACAAGAGCGAGATATTTCCCGCGGTCCGAGTTCGCTCTTGTCGGCATACGCAATTGCAGTTCGCGGTCGGCTTTGCGGCAGAAGGCGGCCAGGCTGCCCAGCGCATCGGCGTCTAATTGGTCGGGCGGTACGGCGTCGAGATCGACTAAGAGCCCGTTGAGGCCATGGACGCGGCGGAAGGCCTTTTCTGCGAGCCTGGAATCGGTCGAGGTAATCCAGAGGCAAGTTATCGGCACTCGGGCCGCGAGCGTTTTTAAGGTTGGTGAGATGGCGGGGGCGTCAGCTTCGGTGGTCAGGGCGGGCCAATCGGCGCCGGCGCGGACGTCGAGGCGGGTGACGCGGTACCTTTGAATATCGCTCTGGAGCCGGTCGATGTCGAGTGGACGGTCTGCATCGACGAGCCAGGCGCGCTGTTTGAAATTGCGCAGATTCCTTCGGGCGCGGTCGTCGAGGTTGAACAATCTTGCGGAGCGCAGGTAGAGGCCGGTTATGTCGTTTTGACCGAATCGAAGGCCGGCGCCGGTGATTGCGCGGTCGGATTGGGTGAGGATGACCTGTCGCTCGCAGCCGCGGTCCGGCTTGAAGCCGTCGCTGAATTCCTTCAATTCTCCGAGCGTGCCGTCTGTGTGCAGGGGGCGGGCCCATACGCGGAGCAAAGTGACATCCCATTCCGGCTCACCTGCGGCGCCGAAGCCGACGGCCAGCCAGCCATCGGGCAGCAGGACCTTTGCTTCGCAGTCGTGGTCGGGCTCGGAGCCGAGGCGGACTTCCTTGGGGTCTGTGAGTTTGCCTTCGGCGGTAAGGCGGTGGTAACGACAGTGCATTGTGGTGATGTTGTCGTAGGCGGCGCGGAAGCCGAGACCCGTGAGGACACAGCCGTCCGGGAGGTTGTACCTGATTTCGGTTTTCTGCTGTGCGTCGATGTGTTCGTCAACCAGGATAAGGTCGCCGGCGGAGGTTCCGGCTGCGACAAGGATGATAGTATATGGAAGTATCCACCGGGTGACCGGCATGACGGTTTTCCTTTCCAAAAGGTTCGGCAACGGGCGTTGTCGGCGTCATTGTCGAGCGAGGGCCTTTGTTTTGTCGGGTGTTGTTTTTTCGAGCGTAACTTCGATGGCGCAGAGAACGGGCAGGCCGGCTGAAGCGCCGTCTTGATTCTTCGGCACGAACACGAGTTCGAGGTTCCGGTCGACCGGAATCCCCGAGAAGCTCTTTGTGATAGCGCGTCGCGTCCCGTTGGCGGTTTTGACGATATCCAGAGCTTCCCGGGCGGTTCGACCCTGGAGCATGACGTCGAAGACGCGCTGTCCAGGCTCGACGTCATCGAGTTCGGCGAAGTGGAGCGTTACGGTGTATTTGGCGGGCCCGTCGGTGCGATTCCGCAGTGGTATAGTGCAGCGTTTGAGGCCGCGGGCACAGGATGCGAGCAGCCAGGGTTTGTCCGTTTGGGATATGGGATTGTCCTGGTCGTTCTCTGTGAAGTATCCGCCGCCTTCAAGGAATTCGACGTTCATTTCAAACGCGAAGCCCATTGCCCTGCGGTCACCGGGCAGGCCGGGCCTGGGATATCCGAGCCATAGTCGTCCGGAGCTGTCGCGCCTGTCGCCCGGCGCGCCGAGATTGACGGCCAGGTGTTGCACGGGCGTATTGGCGCCGCCGGCGCTGTAGATTCCCCAGCGGTCGTGGTCCGGGCGGGGCTCGAGTGCAATGGAGCATACTATTGGAAAGAGACAGACACAGCCGGCGCTGGCTTCGGGGGCGAGGGCGAGGCCGTCGGCGGCGATGCCGTTAATCCAGCATCCGAGGCGATGTCCGGAGAAGTGCCGGATGCCGCTGTCGTCGTTCAGGTCGTAATAGCTCGTATAGCCGGAGCGCATCAGGAGCATTTGGGGGCAGGCGGAGATTGCGCCGCAGTGATGGCCGGGGCGTAGGAACTGCCATGCGGTGGGTGCGTCCGTGAGCGGATGGCGGCGGGTTCTCTGCTCGCCGGTCCTGAGGTCGAAGGCCCAGGGCTCGGCATATATGGTATCGCCGATGATGACGGGGCGGTGTCGATAGTTGGCGTCTTTGGCCCACAAGGTGCGTCCGTTTCTGGCTGAGAGGGCGACGAGCCGGCGCTGGGAGAACTCGCCTGCGAGGAACTGCCTCCAGTAATGGCCGTTGGCGTTGGCGCCGCAGAGCACGACGACGCCATCACGGTACATTGCGGACAGTTGGCCGCCGCCTATTCCGATTCCGCTGCAATCGGTGACGTCCACAGGTTTACTCCATATCTGGCCTCCGGTCCGGGCGTCAAGGGCTACAGCAAGACGCGCGTCGAATTTCTTCCGGGCCTGCTCGGCCTTTTTGGCCTGCTCGGGGGTAAGGTTCTTCAGGGGGGTTTTGTCCTGCTCGAGCAGCGTTTGCCTTTGTTCTGGGGTCAGGGAGCTGTCGACGAAGAAGACCCAGCCGTCCCCGATGGCGATGGTGAGGTTTACGATGTTTTGCCCGTCGTATTTCCATAAGGTGGCGCCGTCTTCGGCGTCGAGTGCAAAGACCGAGTCGGAGACGCCGAGTGCGGTCATTCTGCTGCCGTAGATGATTCCATCGACGCAGGCGAGGTATCCCCATTTATCTTTATCGGGGTCGGTTTTTAGGGAAGGCGGGAGAAAGTAGGTGTTGCGGGTCCGGCCGGTTTCGGCGTCGAGGCGGAGGCACGTGTCGCCGAGCGCGACAAAGAAGCTGTCGTCGGAGGCGGCGAGGTTTCCGCATTCGCTTCTTTTTAGCCTCGTTCGCTTTGCGCCGGGCAAATCGCGTTTCCACTGGAGAACGCCGTTGTATGAGTCGCACACCATGACGTTGTTCTCCCCCTGGATGAAGAGTCGGCCGTTGACGGCGAGGGGCGCGGCGGCGGCATCGTGGCGGTTGACCATGGGGGCGGGTCCCGGCTCGCCAAACCAGAGAAGCCCGAGGGGCCCGGTGAGTGCGAGGTCGTCGCTGCAGGCGGTGTTGCCGGGCTCGGCGTACTGGTGGGTCCACCTGCCGGCTCCCGGGAGAGGTCCTCGTCTGAGCACAGCCCAGCATCCGTTTGCGGTGCTGATCGTGCACATGCCGAGTTGCATTTTTCTGAGCCAACGGTGGAGTTTGCCTGAGAGGGAGGCGGTTTTGCCCTGTGCGTCCGGTGGTGCGCCGAGGCAGACGGCGCCGCCACAGGGCTTTAGATGCCTTGCAAGCTTATCGGGTTGGCCGGGAATTTCTCCGTTCAACAGGGCGCTGTCGGAAACGATGAGATTGGCGAAATAGTTGGAGTAGGGCAAGGCGGAGGGCTCGCATTGATCTATGGTGACGCGCTGTCCGTACAGGGCCGTTTTGTCGAGGGCCTGCCTGGCGGTCTTGACTTTTTGCGGGTCTGGTTCGACGCCGATTACCCGGAGCTCCGTGTTGCGCGCCAGCTCGAAGGCGAGCCTTCCGTGCTCGGCACCGAGCACGAGACAATAACCCTTTTTGATACCTGTCTGTTCGATGATGGCTTTCGCGGCCGCGGCATAAACGGGGGTGAGCTTGTCTTGGGGGTAGGGGTCTGTTTTGCCCGGGGCCGTGGGCTCGGGCGACGAAACAGGGGCTGCCGCCGTATCGGCCTTGGCAAAGCAGTATATTTTGCCCTTAGTGGTGCTGACGTAGAGGCGGCCATTGGCCACGGTAAGCCCCCTGGCTTTGCCCTGTACTTTTGCGTTCCAGAGGTCTTGGCCGGTTTCGCGGCTGAAGGCGATAACCTGGTCCTGTCCGCCGGCCAGCACGAGATTGCTGGTGACAATCAGCTCGGCATCGCACTGGGTGGGCGCGGTCCAGGCGATAGCATGCGCGCTGTTCTTTTGCTGAAGCTGATCGAGCTGTTTCTGTGCTGCGTTCAGTTCCTGGTTGATTTTTCGGCGTCTTTCGCCGCTTGCCCTGCCGAGCTGGCTTCGGAGGGTCTTGATCCTGTACTGGAGCGCATTGCTGCGTCGGCTGGCCTCGGCGTATTGGGCCCGGTTCATAGCTACCAGCTCTTTTCCTGTGGCCATGTATGCCATGTCGCCTACTATTGCGAGGCGTCGGCCGGGGAACCAGGCGAAGCCGGTCCTGCCCGCGTTCTGGTCGAGCGCGAGCAGGTGGTTCTGTGTTCCTGTATATATCTGGCCGTCGGCCAGGAGTGCGTAGGTTCCGCCTATCAGTCCGCCGGCCTGCTCGCTCCTCCAGCCGTAGTCGCGGTCGAACAGGAGGCGTCCGTCGGCGCAATCGAACGCGACGGGCAGGGATCTGCCGGAGGGGACAAAGAGGCGGTTGGCGGCGGCGAGGAGGTAGCCCTGGGGTGAGATGTCGTTGCGGTAGGCGCTTTGCTGGCTAATGGTATCGTTCTTCCAGAGGAGCTTGCCGTCTTCGAGTCGCACAGCCGTCAGGTATACGTTTTCGTGCGGGAAGATTCCTGCACCAAAATAGGCGATGCCCCGGTGCACGAGCACTCCGGTTCTGATGGGCCAGCGGGATATCATTCTCTCGTTGCCGAGCAGCTTCTCGTCATTTGGTCCGGCCCGGTGTTTCCATATCAATCGCCCGTCTTCGGCGCCGAGGCAGTAGACGAAACCGTCGTCCGAGCCGACGAGCACGCGGCTGTCATGTAGGGCAGGGGCCAGTCGGACGGGCCCCCCGGTAAAGAAGGACCAGCGTTGTTCGCCTGTGGCGGCGTCAACGGCGTATATTTTGTTGTCGACGGAGGAGCCGAAATAAACGAGCGGGCCGGCGGCAACAACCTGAAAGGCGTCGTCGAAATCGACGCGGTGGCGGAGCATGAATCCCTCCCTGGGCCTGGTTGCGGGGGCCGACCACGCCGGGCGCGGGGGATAGTGGGAGCTGTAGGTCCATCGGAGGGCAAGCGACGGTGTCAGTGATTCGGTGGTGCAGCCGGTCCGCGCATTGTCGTGGCGGTAGGCGGGCCAGTCTGCTCCGCGGACCCGGAGAGCACAGGTGAGGATGCACACTACGAGAGTTGCTGTGGTAAGAAGACGGTGCGGCATATTCATTCTTTTTACTCCTTCTTGGCCATACTTGACATTGATTCAAATCGGCTTAGCACGCGTTGAATATACACTATGCCGATGAAATTACAAGCGCTCTTGTGGCCGGCGGAGGTGACGTGGCGTCGGAAAAGCGTCTCTTTCGAGTCGCCTGCCCGGCGACGCCGGCGGGTGCATCGTCATTGCCCGGGCTATTGGCGATAGTAGAATGCGACGCCGCTGTATCGTCCTGCGTGGAGATTAGGGCCCTTTTTTACATCGTGGCCGTGCTCCCAGGTCACGAGGAGGGACCGCTCGAAGGGGAGGGCGGCGGTCGGATTAAACCGGTAGCAAACGGGTGAGCCGCCCTGGATCGTTATTCCGTGCATTGGGAGCGAGGCGGTGTGGCTCAGGCCCCATGCAAAGTTGAAGAAATCCTCGGTTCCGGTTCCGTGTATGGAGGGGTGTTTCTCGTCGTCAACGAAGAAGAAATCATCTCCTTCCATATTGCCGGGGTTGTCCATGACCAGTCCGATGAAGGAGCCGCATGCTTTCGTATCGAGAACGGTGTAGTTTCTGCCTGGGGCGGGCGGTGCATAATCGTAGCGGCGGGCACAGAGTCGGCCGTCTTCGGCGTCGATGAGCTCGGATTTGTATTGCAGCCTGGCCATGAGGCGAATTCTCCGGCGTTTTTCGGAGCTGATTACGATTCTTGCCCGCTTGCGAAACGGCATCGGCAGGTAGCAGTAGTAACGTCCGCTGAGAAAGCCGGTCCAGAGGCCGCGCACTTCTGATTGCGGCGCGTCGGAATCGGCGCACGCAAAGAAAGGGCCTATGGGGGTGTTGACATCGGGCTGGGAGGCGTTGTCCCAGGATATTTCGAGCCGGAGGTTCTGCGGGTTTTCGAGGTATATTTCGAGAGCGTAGATGACGGCGGGTCCTGCAATGTCAAACAGTGTCTCGTTTTGTTCCGGCTCGAGATGGACTATTGCGCTGTCGTTTTTGAGACCGGGCGGGCTGCCCCAGGGTGACGCTCCGGCTCTCAGCCAGACGGAACGGAGCTTTGCGAGCGTCTTGGAGTCCTGTGCGTCCATTTGCCACTGAAACTTTTTTACCGGGGTGTGTGGTTCGAACTTTCGATATGTGATCTGGTAGTAGATGTGCGGGATTTTCGAGCCGTCGCTGTTGACGCGGTAATTGTAATTCTGCTCCGGGGCGCGGGGCACGAGTACGACTTTGCACGAGCGCCGGAATCCGACAGGCACGTATGAGAATCTTGCGGGCTGTTGTTTGCCGCCGCAGAGGCCGGCCAGGGGCCGAAAGAAACGGGCATATTGGCCGGAGAAGAGCCGGTCGAGGTCGGCGCGTATCAGCGGCGTGTTCGGCTCGTCAATATAGACCAGCAGGTCGTACGGCTCCCGGCCGATAGGTTTCTTGTAGGTGAACCACATTCGGTCGATACAGCCGGGGCCTTCGGTCTCCATCAGCACGTATCGCCGGCCGTTTTCTGTGCGGAGGAAATTGCCGGAATCGTAGAAGCCTCCCTTTCGGTCGTAGCCGGAGGCCTGAAAGGTCCGCCAGCTCTTCAGGCGTGGTATCGAGCGGAAATCGAGGAGCTCGGCGAAGGAACCGGGGGTGGGGGGGACGTTGAGAAGCTCGTCCAGCCTTTGCTCGATAGCTGTGAGGTCGGCGCGGCCCGCGCAGGCCAGCGTGACAATGCATAGCGCCGCGGCTGCGGCGATTGCGTCAAAGTGACATCTCTTTTCCCGAAACGACGACATTCCTTACATCCAGTGACCCCATCTTCATGTTTAGAAACGGCCTTCCGTTCTTGAGGCCGACGGCGCCGAAGCCACCGGCCGCCGAGAAGAAGGACCTGAAATTGCCTCCAATCTTCGAGTCGATGTAAAGCGTTTTGTCAACGGCATCGTAGCGCACGCCCGTGAGTCCCTGGATCAGGGCGTAGCTGGACAGGGCTCGTGCGTACCAGTGGCCGCATTCATATTCGTTGAAGGGGTTGCGGATTCTGCCGTCATATCGGTCGCGGCAGAGGCGTACGATTTCAAGCCCCTCGGGAACCATTCCCTCGATCATCATGTGCGAGGCGACCTGGTACTCGATGCCGGTCCAGACTTCGTCGCTGTAGACGAACGGGAGCGAGAGCTTGCCGCCGCGGGGCCAGGTGCAGAGCAGCAGGCCTCCGTCGGCGCCGGCGGCAAAGGCGGGGCGCTGCGGGTTGGAATGATCGGTCAGGTCGTAGCGGAGATTGTATTTGTGCACGGATTTCAGATGACTGGCGACCTTCGACTGGTCGGCGATTTCACCGAGTCCGCAGACGCGGGCCATCCAGAAGCCGAGCACGCCGTCGGAGAGGCATCCGGTTCCGTACTGGTACTTGGGGCCTTCGGTGTTGAGGGCCTGGACGATGTCACGATATCCGGGGCCGTTGGCCGATACGTCCAGCGGCGTGAACTTTGCGTTAAGTCTTTGGGTTTGTATCTTCTGGTAAAAATAATCTCCGTTGTAGAGCTCGGTCTCGAGGAATGTTTTGCCTTTGGCGAGCAGCTCGCGGTATTGGGACACGTCGTCAGCGGCGGCGGCGCCCATTTCTATCGCGGCGGCCAGTGCTCCGAGGTAGAAGCTCGTGCAGTGGCCCTCGGGGCCCCAGTACTCGATGTCGTAGGTGTTGTGATGGGGCTCTTCGAGGACTCCTTTTCGCCTTGGGTCCCAGGTATCGATGCAGTAGTTCAGGCTGGTTTTGACGGCGGGCCAGAAGTCTTTCATCCAGGGGGTGTCTCCGGATATTCGCCACTGGCGGTAGACTTTCATTATTCCTCCGAGCTGGCCGTCGGCGGCGGCGTGGAAGTTGTGGTCGGCGAGGCGAATGGGGATGAAGGAGCGGAACGTCTGGTGCCCGCGCGGGTCCATGCTCTCGCCGAACTCGGTCTGGCGGAGAGTCCTTTCGAGATCGGGAAAGAGGTGCGGAATGGCCTGTGCGTAGTTCCAGACGTGTGTGCAGGAGCCATGGCAGCAGCCCCGGTTGTCGCTGCAGCCCTCGAAGCACCAGAGGCGTCCGTCGGTCTGTCGCAGGACGGTTGGGGATTTGAGGATTGTCAGATTGGCGGCGACAGCCTCGACCACCTCGGCGGGGAGAGTGGTATCATAGAACGTATCGCGAAAGAGGGATGTTTTCACGCGGAGATTGTCATAGTTGGCGCGCCAGTAGTCGGCGAGGTCGTTTATGTCCTTGAATTTTCCGGCATACCAGGGCCTGTATGTGGGGGAGGCTGCACAGCTTGAGCCGGGCTTGCATGGCGGCGCGTTCGGCGGTTCGTTTCCGTAGCGCAGGTCGGTCTGCGGCACGTGCCAGGCTATCATAAGACGGATAGTCCGCCCAGCGCCGGGTTTGACTCTGAAGGGCACGAAGAGGGAGGCGCCGGGGGAGGGTCCTTTGACCGGGGGATTATCGAGCAGCTTTGCCTGCTGTATGTTTCTCCAGGCGAGAGTTACGGAATCCCACCAGCCGCCCTTGAACCAGCAGTGATCCACGATTGCATTCTCATCAACGAAAGCGGCAAACGCGCCCTGCTGCTGTGGCTGTTTTTCGCCCGGGCTCTGCCACAGGACAAAGCCGTTTCTGGTGGGGAGGATCGTGTGGCCATCGTTTCGGGCGGCCATAAAGTTCTTGCTGTTGAAGGAGAAGACCGCGTCGATAGGTTTGGAGGTGGGATTCTTGAAGCGGTATTCGAGGGCGCCGACGGGGAGGCTTGATTCGTCGGCGCTTCCGGGAACAAAGGGGCTCCAGCCGGTTACCTGCACTTCGAGCGGGATCTTCTTGTCGGTCAGCGTGACGATTCCGAAAGGAAATCTGGCGAGGAAGGAGGCTTCTCTGAACCTGGGGAGCCCGAAGCTGCTACCGGCGGCTCCGTTTCCTGTGGAAGGGGAGCCGAATATCTTCCATGCCGGCACGGGGCCTTCGAGCACCTTGGCCATGTTCTCCGGACCCTTGATGCAGACGGCGGCATACATGTGGGGCTCGTTGAACACCTCCGGGCTGTTGCGGACGGAGACGTGAGAGATGGCTCCGGTTCCCTCCAGGCAAACCATGCCCGCCCCGATTCCGCCGATGGGAAATGCAACGCGATTTAGATTCGGACCTCTGTAGGGGCCGTTGTAGGTTCTGTGGCCGGCCTGTGACCCGGGGCCGCCGACGCTCGAACAGCCGGCCGGCAGAAAGACGCCCAGGGCCAGCGCCATCAGCAGCGGTATTGTGGAAACAGTTGCTCGCTTCATAATCTTGCCCTTTCTTGCCCATCGTTTTTGTTTGCAGGCGGCCGGGACTTCCGGCCTCGACCAAAAATCCTATCTGAGGGATGACGCTAAATCCAGTCAAATTCACTGGCGGCGCGCTCCATTGGGCAGGCTGAGAGTATGGTAGCAGCCCCGTGGCGTGCACCCGGCCGGAGCCCTTGCGGATTTGCCTAAAGGACCAACCATAAGCGGACGATTGAAAGGTGTTTGGCGGCCGAACAGCGGGAGGGTCGGCAGGTGGCAGTATGGTTTTCGAAATGGATGGATTGAGGCGTTCGTTGCGGGGCGACTCCTATTGGGGCAGGGGCGTTGGTGGGCAGGGCAGCTTGCGCGCGTGCGAGTTTAGATTGAGGTGCTGCGAACGTGGGTTCTTGACTCGAAACGGGGCCGGCATTCTCAGAGCTGGAGTCAGGGGGCTTTTTGCGCGTTCGCAGAAGGGTCCGAGAACACAACTGCCGCGGCGGAGAGCGCGAAACCGGCCATCGGCCCTTTTGGGACCGATATTAACGGGCGTTTTCGCAGATTTTTCTTGAAGTCGGCATGGTAATCTGGTACAAGGGTATAGTGCCTGTATGTTCTCCGGTGTTGGGGCCTGCGGGCTCTTATTTCATTGTTGACTTGGGAGGAGTTGGCATTATGAGCAGCACAGGGCCGCTTCGATATGCGCTTGGGGGAGACGGTTTTGTGCATTCAGTGTAGCAGTTGCGGCTATTTATTCAAAATGTAAAATGAAGGAGGTGGATAGCTTGTGCCAGGATGGTTTGCAGTGCGGTATTTTTTATAGCCGGCCGGTCTCGGCCGCGCGGGATATTGGCGGGATTTGCCGGCAGCGGCCCCTGGAGATGCTCTTTCATGCCGTGAAGAGGAATCGGAGAATCACTGTTTATTGTGCTCTTATAAATTGAAGAACGTTTTTTCGAAGGAGGACTATTATGTGCAAGAAGCTTATTTTCTTTGCCCTGGCCATTTCCGTGTTGGGAATGGTTAAGGTGCAGGCCCAGGATATTGAGTGGGAGCGGGCCGTTTACTGGGACGACCTGTATCCGACGGCCTGGCAGGGAGGGGGCACGGGTGTTCGAGACGGTCTGGTGGCGGCAGGCTATACGATTCTGAACGCCGCAGAGTTAAAGACATGGATGGATGCCCGCATCGCCGACAAGAAGTACAGCGTGGTGGTGTTCTGCAGGGATATTGTGCCGGACACGGTTGCAGAGACGATGACTGCAACCTGTACGATTCGGAGGTATCTGGACGCCGGTGGCAAGGTTGTGTGGTATGCGGATATTCCGTTCTACTACGTGGGGCACTCAGGTCCCGCCCAGGACACCTGGGCTGTGGCCGGGTCGACGGCTATATTGGGATTCAACGCCGCGGGCGCCGGCTGGGACAGCGGCCGGGCGGCGAATATCACGCGTATCGGGACCGCATGGGGTCTGACCGACTCGTGGGGCTCGGTCAGGCCGGCTCTGACAACCGACGTTGACACTGTTCTGGCTGACGATGGCGGAGGTAATGCCGCGGCGTGGGTCAAGCATTATGTGCCGGGCGACAGGGGCCGGGGGTTCGTTCGCCTGCGCGACGTATCAGGCGAGCCCAGTGTGGGTGATGTCATACGTGCGGCCGAGTATTTTCCCTTGAAGGCAGAATTTCCCGTCCCGGACACTGGAGCCACTAATGTCGGCAAGTGGTTCAATGGCGGTGTAATTCAGTGGTCCTCAGGGGCGCTCACGTCCTGGCACATCGTCTACTTCGGCACCAATCCCACACCGGGGGCCGCTGAGGAGCGGTCAAGGCAGCCTGTTGTCAACACGTTCCTCTTCCCGGACATGTACCTCGTGCGCCAGCCCGACACCACCTATTATTGGCGGGTTGACGAAGAAACTTCAACGGGGACCATTTACACAGGTGATGTGTGGAACTTTACCACGGCGCCTCGAAACGCCAATATGCCCAGCCCGGCGGACG
>CP070678.1:1730489-1751333 GCA_020352515.1 Phycisphaerales bacterium
AACATACAGTGTAACACGCCGACCGAAAACCTGCTCGCCATGTTCAGAGCCCTGGGCCGCGACGTGTAAGGAAAGACACAATGACAAATACAAGGCAATGGCGTGAGTTCTTGGCGCTCTTGGCTCTGTTGAGTCTGGTCGGCTGTGGTATTTGGCCGGAGAGCCTGCAAGGCCAAAAGACCGGCCCACGACAGATCATCTCTCTGGACGGCACGTGGGAGATCGCCCAGGGTTCGATGGATTCGGCGCCAGAGGACTATCCTTCACAGGTTCCGGTTCCGGGGCTGGTGGATATGGCCGAACCCGCATTCGAAGACGCGGGAAAAAAGAGCGAGCTGCGTCAGGCCTTCTGGTGCCGCCGCTCGTTCAGCGTCGAGGGCGATGTCCCCGAGGTTGCCATTCTCAAAATCCACAAGGCCAAATACGGCACAAAGGTCTTCCTCAACGGACAGCTCGCAGGCGAACACCTGCCCTGTTTCACCCCCGCCCTGTTGGACGTAAGACAGTTGCTCAAGGGCTCGGGCCGGCCAAACGAGCTTGTCATTCGCCTCGGCGCCGACCGCGAGTCGCTGCCGGAGGGAATGCCGACCGGCTGGGATTTCGAAAAGTACAAGTACATCCCGGGCATCTACGATTCTGTCGAGCTGATACTTGCCCGCCGGCCGTACATAACAAATGTGCAGACCGTCCCCGACATCGATGCGAGGAAGCTGCGCGTTGTGGCCGAAATTGACCCCGGCGATGAGCAAGCCGAAGCTGAGCTGCGTTACGTTCTGCGCGAGGCGCGCACCGCCAAAAGCGTTCAGTCTGGCGATGCGACCGCGCAGAGGGCGGGCAAACAGTTGCGCGCGGACTTTGTCCTGCCCGTGCCGAAATGTCACCTGTGGTCCCCGGAAGATCCCTTCCTCTACGAGCTGGAGCTCAAAACATCAGGTGACTCCAAAAGAGTCCGTTTCGGCATGAGGTCGTTCCGATTCGACCCGCAGACCAAACGCGCGCTTCTCAACGGAAAGCCCTGCTTGATGCGGGGGACCAATGTATGCATCTACCGGTTCTTTGAAGACGGCCAGCGAGGTGACAAGCCCTGGCGAAAGGAATGGGTCCGCAGGCTGCACCGCAAGTTCAAGTCCATGCACTGGAATTCCATCCGCTACTGCATCGGTTTTCCGCCCGAGCTCTGGTACGAAATAGCCGACGAAGAGGGATTCCTCATTCAGGATGAGTTCCCCATCTGGCTGCTCGGAAAAGCGCCGGAGAACCCGAAGGCCGAAAAGATCATACCCGAATACACCGAGTGGATGCGCGAACGATGGAATCACCCTTGCGTGGTGATCTGGGATGCCCAGAATGAGAGCGTCACCGACCAGACCGGCAAGGCGCTGCAAGCCGTGCGCGGCTTGGATCTCTCGAATCGACCCTGGGAGAACGGCTGGGCCGAGCCGCAGAGCACGATTGACTGCGCGGAAGCGCATCCTTATCTTTTCATAAGGGCTTGGTCGGGCAAGGAGCCTTTCCGGCTCAAAGACGTCACCGGTGTCTCCGGAACACCCTACCTGCGGGATGCGCAGAAGAAACTCGACGTCCCCATCATTATCAACGAATACGCCTGGCTCTGGCTCAATCGAGACGGAACCGTAACCTGCCTGACTGACAAGGTCTACGAGAGCCTTTTGGGACCGAATTCCACCGTTCCCCAGCGGCGCGCCCTCTATGCGAAATACCTCGCGGCACTGACCGAGTTCTGGCGTTGCCGTCGCAGATGTGCCGGGGTGCTGCATTTCTGCGGCCTGGGCTATTCGCGGCCGGGAGACAAACCCAGACCCGAGGGCGGCGCAACCAGCGATCACTTTGTCGATTTGGAAAGCCTGGTGTTTGAGCCGAACTTCGAGAAGTACGTCCGCGATGCCTTCTCCCCCGTCGGCCTGATGATTGATTACTGGGGACAGGAACTGACGACCGGAAGCGAGCACCCGTTTAAAGTGGTCGTCATCAACGACCTCGACGCGAACTGGACCGGAACCATCAGTTTCCGGATCGTACGCGATGGCAGGACGATTGCAGAACAGCGAAAAGCCTGCACCATGAAGCCGTATGCAGAAAACTCCCTGACCTTCGATTTCAAAATGCCCGAGCGGGCCGGAGAGTGCCTGCTCATCGCGAGTTTGCGCACAGCGGATGGAACTGTAATCCGAAGTCTGCGAGACGCAAAAATCATCAGTCCCCGCTAACCCGGGCCGCTGAACAAGGAGACAAAAAGCATGAAAGCCTCAAACCTCGGACGTCGTCACTTTCTCAAGGCCGCCGGTCTTTTCGCCTCCGCGTTGTCTTTTTCCGGCTGCACGAATCCGCCAAGCGCCTCAGAAAGCGAAAAGCCGTCGGCAGACAGACCCAACATCCTCTGGATTACCTGTGAAGACATCAACCCCCGCTTGGGCTGCTACGGTGACACCTGCGCGATAACGCCGAATCTGGACAAGCTCGCCGCCCGGGCCGTGCGCTATACGAGGGCGTTCGCCACCGCCCCGGTATGCGCTCCGTCGCGCTCGTGCCTGATAACCGGCGTCTATGCCACCAGCCTCGGCAGCCAGCACCTGCGGTCGAGCGTGAAGCTGCCCCCACGAATCAAGTGCTTCCCCGAATACCTGCGGGCCGCTGGCTACTACTGTTCGAACAACTACAAGGAGGATTACAACTTCACCGCCCCGAATGCCTGGAACGAGTCGAGCCCCAGAGCGCATTGGCGCAAGCGTGCGCCCGGACAGCCCTTTTTCAGCGTGTTCAATTTCACCTCCACGCATCAGGGGCAGATCAACGGCTCCGATGAGGAGTTCTTCGCGAAATACCGCTCGAAGCTCGAACCGCGCGAACGGCACGACCCGGCCGGAATCACCCTTCCGCCCTACTACCCCGATACCCCGTTTGTGCGGAACATCTGGGCCCGCTATTACGACCTGATAACGTTCATGGACAAACAGGTCGGCGATCTGCTCGGCCAGCTCCAAGCCGACGGCTTGGCCGACAACACCATTGTATTCTTCTTTGCCGACCACGGCCTGGGCCTTCCTCGGTTCAAGAGAACACTGTATGATTCCGGTCTTCACGTGCCCTTGCTCGTTCGCTTCCCGGATAAGTACCGCCATCTCGCCCCGGCAAGGGCGGGCCGCAGCACCGACAGGCTGGTCAGCTTCGTCGACTTTGCCCCGACCGTGCTGAGCCTTGTCGGGCTGCCTGTTCCCCCCTATATGCAGGGCAGCGCATTTCTCGGCCCCCGGCCCGGTCGACCCCGCGAATATATATTCGGTGCCGCCAGTCGAGTCGATGAAGTATATGAGATGTCCCGTTCGGTCCGCGACAAACGCTACAAATACATCCGCAACTACATGCCGCACCTGCCGTACATCCAGCCGAGCGAATACCCCGACCGGGCGGAGATTATGCAGGAGCTGCGCCGTGTGGCCGCAGGGGGCCGGCTTACAGGTCCCCAGAAGTCTTGGTGGCTGCCGGCCAAGCCCGTCGAGGAGCTCTATGACACTCAGACCGACCCACATGAGATAGACAATCTGGCCGATGCACCAAAACACAATCGGACACTCCGGCGCCTGCGCAAAGTCCTAAGACAATGGATTGTCGAAACGCGGGATACAGGATTGCTCCCGGAAGCCGAGATGCACATCCGCTCCGCTGAATCAACGCCATACGAAATGGCGAAAAAGCCGGAAAGGTATCCGATACAGCGAATTCTCGCTGCCGCCGATCTGGTCGGCAAAGGACGGGCTGAGCTGCCTGAGTTGATCAAGCTGCTGGCCGACGGCGACGGCGCCGTTCGGTACTGGGCGGCCCTCGGCCTTGCGGCCCTGGAGAAGGAAGCCGCCCCTGCAACAGAAGCACTTGAAGAATCATTGAAAGATGAGCACCCCGACGTGCGATTCGTCGCAGCCGCGACGCTGTGCAAATTGGGGGCCTGTGAGGACGCCCTGCCCGTGCTCGCCAAGGGCTTGCAAGACCCGCGCGAGACTGTTGTCCTGCGCGCCGCCCGCGAGATACAGGGTATAGGCCCCAAGGCTTGCCCGATTGCCCTGCAGATGCGCAAGGCACAGGCCCGATGCAGGAACGCGGACGGCGCCTACAAGAACAACAACCATGCCGCTTTTATCGATTGGGCGCTGAAGTACGCTCTGGCCAATTGTGCGCAATAATCGGAATGGATACCTTATGAAAACAAACGCTACCGCTTTGCAACAACTTCCTCCTCAGGAGAAAGGCAGTGGCCTCTACGTTTTTCTCGTTTGTATCGTTGCCGCTCTGGGCGGGCTCCTCTTCGGCTATGATACGGGCGTGATTGCGGGCGGCATCGGCTTTCTCCAGCAGCACTTCGAGCTCGACCCCAGCTTCGAGAAGGGTTGGACGGCCGCCTCGGCCCTTATCGGCTGTACCATCGGCGTCTCTATAGCGGGCCTGCTCAGCGACTGGCTCGGCCGCAAAAGGGTGCTCATAATTGCCGCCGTTCTCTTCTTCGTCTCGGCCGTCGGCACCGCCGTCCCGAAGGACATCACGATGTTCGTCATCTTCCGAATAATCGGCGGCGTAGGGGTCGGGGCGGCGTCCATAACCAGCCCCATGTATATAGCCGAGATATCCCCCGCACGCATCAGGGGAAGACTGGTCTCGGTCAACCAGTTTGCCATCGTCACCGGCTTTCTCGTCGTCTATCTGGCCAACTACTTCATCGCCGCACACGGCGCCGGCATAGACCGGACGCGCGTCGAAGAGCACGTGGCCGAACACGGCGCAGCCCTCAGCGTCGAGGCCGTGTCAACTTTCATCAACAAGCGGTGCCCCGAAGTGGGTGATGAAGAGATCAAAGCCTTCGTGGAACAGCAGGGCGAGAATCTACACGCCCGGGTCGTCGTGGACCTGTTGAAGAAACACAAGATCGAAACAAGCACGCTCGACGTCGAGCTGGCGGGCTACGCCATCCCCTCCTGGTCGGTCCGGCACGCCTGGCGGTGGATGTTCGGCTCCGAGGCCCTGCCTGCGCTGATGCTGTTTGTGCTGCTTTTCCTTGTGCCGGAAAGCCCCCGCTGGTTGACAAAGCAGAACCGTTCCGGCCAGGCCCTGGCAATTCTGACTCGCGTGGACGGCGCCGAATACGCCGAAAAAGAGCTGGCGGAAATCAAGGATGCAATCGCGCTCGAAACCGGCTCTATAAGGCAGTTACTCGAGCCCGGCATGAGGATCGTCCTGGTGATCGGCATAGTGCTGGCTGTCCTCCAGCAGGTAACCGGGATCAACGTCTTCCTTTATTTCGGCACCGAGATCTTCAAGAAGATGGGCTCTGGCACTAATGCCGCGCTGCTTCAGACTGTGGTGGTCGGCGCGGTGAATCTGAGCTTCACCATCGTCGCCATCTGGACGGTCGACCGCCTGGGTCGCAGGCCCCTTATGATGATCGGCTCGGCGGGTATGGGGCTCTCGCTGCTCGCGATGGGACTGGCCGCCTTCTGTGGCAGAACGGAATTGTGGCTGCTGCTCTTCATCTTGGGCTACATCGCCTGCTTCGCCCTCTCCGTAGGGCCCGTCACGTGGGTAATACTCTCGGAAATATTCCCTACCCGCATCAGGGGCCGCGCCATGGGCATCGCCACTGTCTGTCTCTGGGTGGCCAACTACATAATCAGCCAGACCTTTCCCATGATGGACGAGAATAAGTGGCTTATCGACAAATTCCACCATGCCTTCCCATTCTGGCTATACGGCGTATTCTGCGTGATCCTGCTGGCCTTCGTCCTCCGATTCGTGCCGGAAACAAAGGGCAAAACCCTCGAACAAATAGAAAAACACTGGATAACCCGCACGTAATACGCACGCCTTTATTCGCGGCTGCTGCTTGTAAAAGCCTTGGCTGCAAAAGTGCCGACACCCGTCAACTCGGATACCGGGTCAGGCCGAGTGTTGCAAACAGCGGGTTTCCTGCTATTCTTGGGCGGACACGGTGCAACATGGATTCTCCGGGCCACATAAAAATTCACAGCCATACCATAAACGTCGTGCCGCGCTACGCCGAGACCGACCGCGGCGGCGTGGTCCACCACAGCGTCTATCCCGTATGGTTTGAGATGGGCCGCACCGAGCTTCTGCGGGCCAACGGCGTGGCCTACAAGGACCTGGAAGCGGCCGGCATCTTCTTCGTTGTGGCCGATCTGCACATCAAATACCGTCGCCCGGCCCTGTACGATGACGAGCTGGAGCTGGAAACCACGAGCTCGAAGGTAACCGCCGCCAAAGTCGAGCATACCTACAAACTTGTCCGCCGTCGTGACGGACTGTTGCTGGCCGAGGGCTCAAGCGTGCTGGCCTGCATCGACGCCCACGGCAGTATCCGGAGGGTGCCACAGTTTATGCATCCGGCCGCCGTGGAAAATCCTGCAAACCAAGGCCCAAAATGAAAATCGGGGACCTCCCGGTGATCCCGGACAGAAAATGACAATTGTTTGACTTGGTCGGGCCCGAATACTAAACTACTTGCTCCGGCGTTTGTAATAGTGAGCTGCTGTAGTCCGTGCCGTGAAAACCTCCGACTGCCGGCTGTAAACATGGTGCGAATATGTGAGGACGCGAGGGCTATGTCCAATTCAGCCTCTGATAAGAAGGAAAACTGTGGCCTGTTCGGCGTCTTTGGCGATCCCGACGCGGTCGGCAAGACGTATTTCGCGTTACACAGCCTTCAGCACCGTGGTCAGGAATCAGCCGGAATAGCCTCGAGCGACGGCAAGGCGATACAGTGCTATGCTGGCATGGGCACTGTAAGGAGGGTGTTTAGAACCGGCTCCCAGCTCCTGGCAAAACTGGCGAATCCCATAGCGATAGGCCACGTGCGCTATTCCACTACCGGATCGAGCAGGGCTGGAAACACCCAGCCCCTCTTATCCGAATACTCCCGAGGACAGGTGGCCGTGGCCCACAATGGCAACATCATAAATGCATCCCTGCTGCGCGATGAGTACCAGGCATACGGCAGCATATTCAAGTCAACGAGCGATACCGAAGTCATCACTCACCTGCTGGCCAAGCCGACACACGTGAAAAAATCGGACCCGCTGGCACACGTTTTGAACCATCTTCAGGGCGCCTATAGTCTCGTGCTTCTGTTCGCCGACCGCATCGAAGCGGCCAGAGACCCCTTTGGCATACGACCCCTGTGCATCGGCCGAACCAGCGGGGGCTGCTATGTAATAGCCAGCGAAACCTGTGCCCTCGACGCCATCGGCGCAGCCTTCGTTCGTGAGGTCGAACCGGGAGAGATTGTCCGGCTGGACGCAGACGGACTGAAAAGCAGGTTCTTCGTCACCCCCGGTTCGGTTACCCCGGCCCACTGCATCTTCGAACACATCTATTTTGCAAAGCAGAACAGCACGATCTTCGGAGAGAATGTCCACCAGTTCAGAAAAAGGCTCGGCCGGCAACTGGCAAAAGAGCACCCCGCCCGGGCCGGTGTAGTAATACCCGTGCCGGACTCGGGCACCTCGGCCGCTATAGGATACGCAGAGCAGAGCGGCATACCCTTCGATATGGGAATGGTCAGAAGTCACTACGTCGGCAGGACCTTTATTTCCCCTGGCCAGAGATTGAGAGAGCTCGAGGTCAAACTCAAACTGCAGGTCGTCAATGACATCGTCGCCGGAAAGGACGTCGTCGTGGTGGACGACTCAATCGTCCGGGGCACAACCACCAGAGGAAAGATCAGGGCGATCCGTCAGGCCGGGGCAAAAACGATCCACATGCGGGTCAGTTGTCCGCCGATCAGGTTCCCCTGTTTTTACGGCGTCGATTTCCCCACAAAAAAGGAGCTGCTCGCCAACGACCGGGATTTGAGCCAGATCAGGCAATTCCTCGAAGTGGACAGCCTCGGTTATATGTCACTCGAGGGCCTCCTTGAGGTCGCGACCCTGCCGGCCGACCACTACTGCACCGCCTGCTGGAGCGGCAGCTACAGAATACCTGTGGACGTTACCGTGAACAAGTTCGCATTGGAGCGCTACCAGATGCGCATGTTCGATGAAACCGACAGTAAGTAAATACGTCAGCTATGAACAATCCGGCGTAAGCATCGAAGCCAATGAGGAGATGGTCGAGCAGATTTACTCCCATGTCGCCAGCACGTTCGGCCCCAGAGTAATCCGGAGCAAAAACTCGTTCGCCGGCATGTTTCGCCTCGATTACGACGAGAAGCTCTTCAAGAAAAACTACAAAAACCCGGTGCTGGTTGCCTGCACCGACGGGGTGGGTAGCAAGGTCCAGCTCGCCGCCAGGGCGAAAAGGCTCGACACAGTCGGAATCGATCTCGTGGCCATGAACGTCAACGATATGCTCGTCCAGGGCGCCGAGCCCTTGTTCTTTCTCGACTACCTGGCGGTTCACAAGCTCGACCCGGCGGCAATAGCCCAAATGGTCAAGGGTATTGCCGCCGGCTGTCGACAGGCCGATTGTGCCCTGATCGGCGGCGAAACCGCTGAAATGCCCGATACCTACGCCGAGGGCGATTTCGATATGGCTGGGTTTGCGGTCGGAGTCGTCGAGCGCAGAAGAATCATCACCGGGCAGCGCGTCACCGCCGGCGACGTCATCCTCGGGTTGGCCTCGAGCGGGTTGCACAGCAACGGCTATTCGATGGTGCGCAACATATGTTTCAAGAGGGCCGCCCTCAAAATGGATGATGCTGTGGACGAGCTCGACGGCGCCGTGCTTGGTGACGTGCTGCTGGAGCCAACGAGAATTTATGCTCGATCTATCGTGAAGCTGCTTTCCCGGTACAAGGTCAAAAGAGTCGTCCATGCAATGGCGCATATCACCGGCGGCGGCCTCGGGGGAAACATCCCCCGCGTCCTGCCGGGCGACTGCAACGCCGTTATCAAAAAATCGAGCTGGCCCAAACATAAGATTTTCGCTTTTCTAAAGGATGCCGGCCCCATCGCAGAAGAAGAGATGTACAGAGTCTTCAACATGGGGATAGGATTCGTGTTGATGGTGTCCGAAGACTTTGCCGACTCGATCACCCGGAAACTGACAAAGTCCGGCGAGAAGGTTTACAGGATAGGCAGAATCACAACTGGAACGGGCAAAGTCGTTCTCAAATAACAGAGAACAATTTTCATGAGCAGAAAACTCACCCGAACACGCCGCCCGCTCGGCTTGGTGAACACCATAAGCCTTCTGAGGTTCATTCTCGCGGCGATAGTATATGCTGCCTTCACCATCTACCTGTATCATCCGCACCTCAAAGACCTCCAGCGATGGCAGTACCTGCTGATTGTAAATCCATGCATCGCGTCCCTGGGCGCCTACGTGCTGAGCCGCCGGTGGATCGCCGCATTCAGCGGCTCGTTTTTTGCCGGCGCCATTTACGGCTTCGGCCCGTTCTCGCTCGGCTTGGCCAAGTTTCATCCGACGGCCGGCTTGCTTGCCGCGAGCATACCGTGGCTGTTCTGTCCGGCCGCCTTCGGCCCGCGAACTAGGCTGCGGCTGCTCAGCCCGGTGCTCGTGATCCTGCCTTTCTTGGCGGTCGTGGTTTTTTTCCAGGCGGCTGGCCGGTACCGCCTGTTTGCCGCCTCGACACAGGCCAGGTTGCAGCCGGCCGACCTCGTCGGCCTTCTGGTGCCACTGGTCATCATTGAGCGAAATGTCAACACGACCCTGATCGGCTTCTATCACGTCCCTGTTGCCGCGCTGATTATGGGCTCCTTTATGTTGCTGGCCGCGCGCCGCGTCGGAATATTGGCGATAATAGTCCTCGCCACGGCGTTGGCCTGCTGGAAATCTTTTCTTGGTGTCAGCCCGGTCCTCTGGCTCGCGATCCCCGTGCTGTGCTGCTCGGTCTTGATCGGCGCCGGGATGCAGGGATTTGCCTCGGCGGGCTACGCCGACCGAAAATATGTCCTGCTGGCGGCTATTATCTTGGGCATCCTTGCTATCGTTGCGCTGATGCTCGCGACAAAATACTTTCAGACTTTTCTCGGCCTTGGGTCAAAGTACGCCAAGATATTTGTCGAAGCGGCCAAAATGTATATACTCGGTGCAACGTCCCTGGCCATAATATTCTTCATGGAGCGCGCAAAACTGCGCTTGGGCCCCGTCCGCTGGGCTATTCTCTGCACTACTGCCGCTCTGGATATGTTTCTTAACGCCGGGTTCATCGTCGATAGGGTCCTTTGAGAGGGCCGTCAATATCATCTCCACAGAGGCTGCTCGCCGTATCCACGGAGTTGCAAAAGCCACGCTTGTTTGCCCCTGAGGCATTCCCGTGGGCCCGTGCGGCGTTCCTGCCTTGGACCGCGGGAGACAATCCGGTGTTATGGGCATCATCTTGGCCACAGGCGCAACATACCCTCGCTTGGCCGGCACAAAATCAGAAATACTTTGACACACTTGCGGCATTACACGATAATCACGACTTGGACCCTTAGTGAAGGGCTTTTTTTGTTTTTTCCCGGCGAAAGGACACTATTATGAAGACCTATCACTTCATCACGAGGCTCTTGCTTTGTCTCGCACTATTGTGCTGCGCATCCAGCGGTTTGTCCTGCCGACAAAAGGCCGCTGAAGAGCCAAATACCGAAACCGCAGACACAAACACGCCAAAGGTCACCACCGAGACCATCAAGCCCGACGTCAATGAGACTGAGCCGAAAACGACCATCGAAAAGACCGACCAGGACGTCGCCGTCACTGTCAACGGGTTCAAAATCACCGAGGCCGCCGTTGATGAGCTTGTCAAGCCCGTTCTCGACAGAATGGCTGCGCGGGCAAGCCAGCTCCCTCCGCAGTATCTGGAGCAGTACAAGAAGAACATCCGGGCGCAGGCGCTTGAGAAGATGATTGTCGAGCGAATCCTGGATGAAAAGGTAAAGCAGGCCAATATAGCGGTCACCGACCAGGAAGTGACGGATAAGCTCACCGAGATAGCCTCAAAACAGGACCCGCCGATGTCGCTCGAGGAATTCGAAAAGAAGGCCGCTGAGTATGGCCAGAGCTTCGGCGAGTTCAGAGAACAGCTTGGACGCCAGTTGACCTACGAGAAGCTGCTGGAGCCACAGTGGGCCGGCAAGATAGACTTTAACGACCAGGACGCCAAAAAGTACTATGATGAAAACTTGAAGCGGTACACGTCGCCCGAACAGGTCAGGGCAAGTCACATACTGATAACCCCCGACAAGTCTGACCCCAACACCGATCCGAACCAGGCAAAGGCAAAAGCCCTCGCAAAAACCAGAGACCTGCTCAAGCAGATCAACGAAGGCGCCGACTTCGCCGAGCTGGCAAAGGCAAACTCGAAGGACCCGGGCTCCGCGAGCCGGGGCGGCGACCTGGATTACTTCCCGAGAGGAAAAATGGTGGCACCTTTCGACAAAGCCGCCTTCGAGCTTGAGGTCGGAAAGATCAGCGACATAGTTGAAACCAACTACGGGTACCACATAATCAAGGTCACCGACCACAAAGAAGCCGGTGTCACCCCCTTCGAAGAGGTCAGCGACGGCATAATAGAAGAGCTCACCCAGAGGAAAAAGTCCGAATTCGCCAAAGAGTATATCGAGTCGCTAAGAGCCAAGGCTGATATTGTCTATCCGCCCGGCAAAGAGCCCGCAATGAGCATGCCCCCGGGCGCGCCCGCCCCCGGAAGGTAGCGGGCCTCCGAAGCCCTAATGAAGGCTCGCTCCGATAATGCGGTCAGCGTCTAAAATCAGCCCCTCTATCACCTCAAGACGACTAACTCAGAAGCGTCGCCGGGTCAAGATTGGCTGACTCTATGTCCTTGAAGTACTTCGCTGTCCCGACCTTCAGCTCAACAGTGGCCTGCTCGTCGCAGACAATGATGCCTCTGGCGTGCATTTGCAGTGCGCTTATCGTCCACATGTGGTTCACGCCGCCCTCGATAGCCTGCTGCAGGGCACGCGCCTTGTTGTGACCGTTGACTATAATCAGAACCTCATCGGCGTCCATAACGGTTCCCACGCCCACCGTAAGCGCCGTCTTGGGAACCTTGTTCACATCGCCGTCGAAAAATCGTGAGTTGGCCACGATTGTATCGTACGTCAGCGTCTTGATCCGCGTCCTTGAAGACAGCGATGAGCCGGGCTCATTGAATGCTATATGGCCGTCCGGCCCTATCCCCCCGACGAAAAGATTGACCCCGCCCACTTTCTTCATCTTCTCCTCATACGCCGCACACTCGGCCCCCAGGTCCGCGGCATTGCCGTTGAGTATATTGATGTTCTCTTTCTGGATGTCTATGTGGGAGAAGAAATTGTTCCACATAAACGAATGGTAGCTTTCGGGGTGCTCCTCAGGAAGATTCACATACTCGTCCATGTTGAAAGTGATGACATTGTTGAACGAAACCACGCCCTTCTTGTTGAGTTCGATCAGCTCTTTGTACACTCCCAGAGGCGATGAGCCCGTGGGGAGACCAAGCACAAACGGCTTGGCTTCGGCCGGACCGAATTCCTTTATTCGCTTCACAACATAGTTGGCGCACCACCGGGATGCCAGTTCATAATCGGGCTCAATTATCAATCTCATGTTGCTTCTCCTTGATACGACATTTCCTTTGTTCCCGTGTTCATAACTCCATCAAAATAGGTTCGCACTTCGCTCAGAACGTGTCCTCAGCCGAAATGCCCACACCTACATTCTCAATCTCCCTTGACCCAAAAGGCGCCGGCTCCCAGACAGTCCTGCACAGAAGAAAACAGCGCCGGCTCCCGCCAAGCTCGACTGCCGAGCCGCAGTTAATCATGTTGTCAGTGGGGCTCATTCTGATCCAGTTGCTCCATTCGACGAATGACCTCGTCGCCAAGCGCCGTCTTGGCGGTTATGTGTTTTTCTATCTCGCGGACGAAACTGTTGTCGTCAAAAGTACCCCGCACCTGCTCAAAATCGGCCTGCCGGCTTTCTTTGTCGCCGTCGATGCCGAATCCTGCCTGTACATTGGCGACAAACTCCTTCCTGGCGTCGGCGTAAAGCATGTCGTCGAGTTCCACAACGGCCGTCTTCCAATTGTTCACCAGCCCGATTATGTCATCGGCCGTCATCTCGACAACTTTCTTGCCGCACCTCTGCTCAAAAACACGCGCCGCCCACGCCCATTCGTATGCCGGGTAATTCTCGTGAATCGACTTGAAAGCCTCTGCAGCCTTCTCCGGTCCGCCGATGTTGCCTTCCTCAATATCACGCAGCATCTGCTCAACCGCTTCTTCCGGGGCCAGCAGACCGGCCAGATCCAGCCACTTGCCGGGGCCCACGTCCGTCTCCGGTGACAAGGCCGCCTGAAGCGCTCCGACGTCCGTAAACTGCCTGTCACCCAATCGCTTGATCAGGCAATTGCCAAGGAACTTGTTGATGCCGATCTCATACAGCTTGATCCCCCTTTCGAGAGAAGACTTCGTAATCTTAACGTTGTTGTACATATAATAATCCGCATTCTCGCCGGAGCTTCCCTTGAGTTCTCGAAGCAGCCGCACGCCGTTAACCATCTTCTGAATCGTGTACGGACTGAGCAGCTTGAAGTTTATCTGGTCCAGCTTCTTCGGGTCTTTGCGCCTGTCGCGTTTGGGCCACTTGCGAGCGTCTCTGACCGTTCCAACGCTCCGCAGATTTACACCGGGGGCCAGAACGCTCTCGTCTTCATGCTCGATCAAATACGAAAAAGGCAGATCCGACGTGTCCGAGTTGCGGTAGTGCCTGCCCATTACCACCGTAAACGCCCCGACTTTCGCCGGCCAAAGCATGTATGAATCGCTGGCCGTCTTCGAGCCGCGCTCGACGACTCCCTGATGCACCGGGCCAAGCTTGTACATATGATTGCTCTGATTGGTCCCGCTGCCGGCGTTCAGAAACGAAAACATACCCGCGATCAAGAGTGTCGACTTGTGATGTGTCACGGTGTACGGACCGGCGAATATCGCACAGGCCTCCCCGTGAAACCCGCCGCAGTTGGCGAAGAACACCGAATTCTCCGCCGAATACTGCTTCGACAATTCCGTCCCTTGGCCCACAAAACATTTGTGTATGATTGCCCCGTCTGTGATCTTGGAGCCGCTGCAGGCAATGAAATCTTCCGCAAAAACGCCATGGCCTATATGGATCGGATCCTCCGGACTGCTGTTTATCGACCCGTTCTCAAGCCTGTTGGCGCCTTCGATCCGGCTCGCAGGACCAACCCTGACGTTCTTCATGATGCGGCAGTTAATGATCCTGGCGCCTTTCGCCACCAGGCCCGTCGAACAGATCACTGACGCAGTGTAATCCGCTATTATCTGCCGAAGCCGCTCGATCACCTTGGGCCGATGACGATAGAACGCTATCACGTAGGCAATATGAGCCGACAGTTGGTCGTACATCGGTATCTCCCTGCCTCCGCCTTCGTTGACAACCGCAACTTCAGTACCATTGCCGAACGGACTTGGGCCTTCGACCGCCAGAAGGTCGATGTTCTCAACAACCGCATCGTCTTCGATTACGTAGTTCGCAATGTAGTTCGAAATCCCGTCGATATAGACGTTGCTGCCGATCGTGCAGTTGTGGATCGTGGCGTTGCTGATCCCCGCAGGTTTCTCAATACCACCGAAAAAAGACACGTCCTTCTCAAAAACCCCCAGCTTGACATCACCGGAAAAATGTGTCGTTCGGATTCTCTCCGCGGCAAAACCGGGGGCCACTTGCACTTTCGACCAGTCTGGGCAGCTACAGCCCTGAGCGGTCAGCCGCCCAATCTCTTCGGAGGATAACTGGCGCAACTCCGATGCCATCTGTAAACATCCCCTTAATTGAAAAAGACCGGTAATAAAACTACCTGCATTCTCGTATCCATGTCGCCGGCCGTGTGCTCTCTGTCCGACGCTCGAGTCAATGAGGGAATATACAGGCGCCATGACGGTAAATCAACAGATTTATAACAAGCTCATTGTGAGGAATCTTGAAGCTCGTCGTCTTTGGCCGCTTTGCTCTTGAAGAAAGCCCCGGGCGTTTTCCCTTGTTTCCGGGCGACACCCCGGCCGATAGAGTCCCTAAAAACAAATTCCAAAATTCTCGGCAAAATTTGCAGTGATGTGTTGGAAGCTGCCGATGTTCTGTTTATAAGTACGCCAAGCCGCTTTGATGGCGATCTTCTATGAGTTCTCTGAACTGTCTGTAAGATTCAGGTTATGTCAAATCAGCCACGAGTAACAAAAGTCTTGGCAGCCTTGCTGGTTTCCATGACAACCGGCGCAATAGTGTTGATGGCTCTGGGCAGCAATCCCCCAACAGCCGGTCCCTGGTCGCTCTGGACCTATCGTCGCCTCGATCCGGTAAAACAGGCCCTTTCCTCGCTTGCCGCCCAATCGCCCACAAGATGGAACCGTGTGGAAATCTACTACAGCGGCACCAAAACCGGCGACGTAAAAACACTCGCTTCGCTCAACGGGCTTGCTCGCCCTGAAGATATCGACTGCCACTTCGTTATCTGCAACGGATTTGGCGGGGGCGACGGCTACATACAGCCGACCGAAAAATGGCAGAGGCAATGGCCTGTAATCCCCAGCCGCACGTGGTACGGCACCCGTCAGACGATCCGCATCTGCGTCGTGGCTGACGGAAAGACCGTCCGCCCGACAGAGTGCCAGATAAAAAGGGTCGAAGCTCTCGTGGAGCAATTGCGCAACAAGTTCAGTATCCCCCTTCAGTCAATCTACCAGCCCAGAGACTGGCCGTAACGTGAAAGCCGTGGGCTCCGCTGTCAAGGCGCCTCTATTAATCCTCTTCCAATAATAACAGGCGCTCCAGGCAAAAACCTGTTATATCCGCTTGCAACCGAGCCGCTCCGCCACCGCCCTGATGTGCTCGGGCGTAGTACCGCAGCACCCTCCGACAATGCGCGCACCGGCATCCACGCATTGTGAAATCCCCTCCGCAAAGGCTGCCGGGGTCATCTTAAACACCGTCCGATTATCGAGAAGCTCAGGCCTGCCCGCATTCGGCTGGACCAAAACCGGCAACTTCGTTGCCGAGGCAAGCAAAGAGACCACAACGGCCGTCTGGGCAGTCTCAAGATCCCCGCAATTGGCCCCTATGACGTCCGCGCCGGCATCGATGAGCGCTGCGGCGCAATGCTCGGCCGAATCCCCCATGATGGTCCGGCCTCCCTTGCCCTCGGTCGCAAATACCATCGAGACAATCACCGGAAGCCTGAAGTTATCCCTGCACGCCCTCAAGGCACACAACGCTTCCCTCAGGTCGAACATCGTTTCGATTATGAATCCATCGACCCCGGACTCCGCCAAAACCCCCGCCTGTTCCCTGAAAGCATCGTAGAAGTCCGATTCCTTGCGCGTCCCGTAAGGCTCGAGCAACTGGCCTGTTGAGCTGATATCGCCAAGCACAAACCGGTCCTTTCCCGCCGCCCGCCCCGCCAGCTCGACCCCAGCCCTGTTCACGTCACGGACCGATACGCCCACGTTGTGCGTCTCGATGTAGATGCGGTTCATCGTCAGCGTGTTCGCGGTCAGGCAATGGCAGCCGCACGCGGCATATTCTCGATGAATCTCCAGTACGGCCTCCGCGGCATCGAGATTATTGCGCCCGCGGGACATCAGGCCTCTCTCATCCAGCCGCGTCCCCATCGCCCCGTCGAGCAGGATTGGGCCCGGCCCCTCAAGTAGTTCCGAGAAACTTGCCGCTAAACCCATCGAAAAACAACCTTTACCACACTCAACTGTTCAGTACCTGTCTAATCCAACCGCACCGAAAGCACCGCCAGCTTCTCCTTCACCCGCTTTATGTCCTCAAACAGAATCGTCTTGAGACCCGCTTGCCTGGCGCCTTCAATGTAGTCCGCTCTATCGTCTACGAAAACCGCCCGCCCCGGCTTGGAGCCGAGCCTCTCCAGGGTAAGCTCGTAAATTCGTCTCTCCGGCTTGCGTGTACCTTCAGCACAAGAAAAGACCGCGGCGTCAAACATATCGTAGCCCAGCTCGAGAAAATACTCCATCGCTGGGACTTCAGTATTGGATAGCAACGCCGTCTTGTAGCCCTCTCTTTGAAGCGCCGAAGCCATAGAAAAGACAGCCTCCCGCGGCGCGTAGGCCCATCTGAACGCCTCGCCCCAAAGTGAACGGACCCGCGGCTCGGGCACGCCCAGATCGCCGCACACCTCTGCCCAGAAGCCCCTTTCGCTGACCAATCCCTTCTGAAAACCCTCCGCGAATTTATCGTGAGCCCCCGTATAATCTTCCCTGGACACGCCGAGGGCTTCGGCGCAGTACTGCACCAATCCCGGTGCCGGGTCGTCAATCAGCACCCCTCCCCAGTCGAATATCACGGATTCTATCGTTTCCATAGCAGCCGGAAGAATCTCAGCAGACAACACCGTACAGGCAGACTCACGGTACATCAAGAACTATTTGCCCCCTCTAATCGCCGCCAATCGTCTTTGACGGATACCTCGCGAGAATCTATAATAAGGACGACTTTCCAGTAAATAAACGCAGGAGAGCGAATCATGACGTATGTTCTGGCCGGAATCGCAGGTGCGATATGTGGAGCCGTGGCGGTTCTTCTTCTCGGCCGCAGGAAAACCGAGAGGCTTCAAAATCAGATCAAGGATGAGTCCGAGAGGCGCATCGTCGCCGAGCAGAAGATTTCGAGGATTCCAGAGCTTGAAGCAACCGTAAAGCAAAAGGACGGACAAATCGCTGAGCTCCAGGAAGCCTCTGCTTCCCTGAAGGCCAATCTGGCCGCACTCAAAACGAGACTCGAAGAGCAACAGAAGAGCAGCCACGAAAAGCTCGAACTGTTGAACGAGGCCAGGCAAAAGCTCGCCGACGCGTTCAAAGCCCTCTCCGCCGAAGCATTGAAGAGCAATAACGCTCAATTCCTCGAGCTGGCAAAAACGAACCTGGAAAAGTTCCAGGAGAGCGCCAAGGGCGACCTTGAAAAACGCCAGAAGGCCATCGACCAGCTCGTCAAACCTCTCAGAGAATCCCTCAAAGACGTCGACGGCAAGCTCAGAGACATCGAGAGAACACGCTCGGAGGCCTTCGGGAGCCTCAGAGAGCAGGTGAAGTCGCTTGCCAATTCGGAGGCACAGCTCAGGAAGGAGACCGCCAATCTGGTAACGGCCCTTAGAAGGCCGACCGTCCGGGGCAGATGGGGCGAAATGCAGTTACGCCGTGTCGTGGAAATTGCGGGCATGCTCGAACACTGCGACTTTGACACCCAGAAGAGCGCCCTCCATGAGGGCAGCCGAACCCGCCCGGACATGATAATCAACCTGCCTAACGGCAGAAGTATCGTGGTCGACGCCAAAACCCCTCTCGAGAGTTATCTGCAATCCGTCGAAACAACGGACGAAGAGGTCAAAACAATCAAATTAAGGGAGCATGCTCGTCAGGTGCGCACCCATATCTCAAATCTCGCCGCCAAAGGTTACTGGGACCAGTTCGAGCCTGCTCCGGAATTTGTGGTTATGTTCCTGCCCGGCGAAATGTTCTTCAGTGCCGCGCTCGAACAGGAGCCCCGACTACTTGAGCTCGGAGTGGAGAAACAGGTTATCCTGGCGACCCCGACCACGCTGATAGCACTGCTCCGCGCTGTCGCCTACGGATGGCGCCAAGAGCAGATTGCACGCAACGCGCTGGCTATCAGCAACCTCGGAAAGAACCTCTACGACAGAATCTGTACCCTCGCCTCGCATTTTAGCGACCTCGGGAGAAACATAGACCGGGCTGTTGACGCCTACAACAGGGCCGTAGGTTCTCTGGAAAGACGCGTCCTGGTAAGCGCGCGTGAATTCCGGGAGCTCGGCGCCGCATCGGGAGACGAGCTGCAGGAACTCGGGACAATTGAGAGCAGCACGAGGATTATCCAGGCGGATGACCTCGAAAGACCCGCGGCCCAGGCAGATGACGCTGCCGATGAACCGGCAGGTGAAACTGAAGAAGAACCACCAGAGTCTCACGAAGACCCGCCGTAGGGCCCGGGACCAAATGAAGATGGGACCGGGGGAATCGACTATGGCTTTTGCCCCGGCCTTCGCCTGCTTGGCTTGGCGTCCCACCCCGCTTTGCTCGTACCTCCGATCCGAAAACAACGAAACGTGATTGACAAGCGACCTGCTTTGCAGTTTACTGGCTAACCAACTGGCGGGTTCGCAATAATCAACGCTGCTGGGTACGCCAAAAGTCAAAGCACGAACACAAGGAGACCGAAAATGGAAGAAGCAAAGGCAATCAGCCTCACCGACGAAAATTTCGACAGCGAAGTATTGAACGCCGAAACACCCGTTTTGGTGGACTTCTGGGCTGAGTGGTGCGGACCCTGCCGGATGGCCGGTCCCGTGATCGACAAGGTGGCCGGAGAATACGAAGGCAGAATCAAGGTATACAAGGTCAACGTCGACGAGCAGCGAGATGCAGCCGTCAAGGCCGGCGTAACAAGCATACCCACCCTAAATATCTACAAGGGCGGCCAGGTAGTCGACCAGATGGTCGGTGTGCCCCCGACATTCGAGTCCGACCTCAAGGCGAAGATTGAAGCACAACTCTAAACGCGGAGGCTCAAAAGATGAATGCTGGTGAACCTCTTCAGCCACTGAAGGCCACAAAATACCTGGAAGAGCTGCTCAAGACCGGATACGCCGTAAAGGGTCCCAGAAATGACCCCGATAGAGATGCCGCCTCCCTCAGGCGCTTCCTCGAAAGGGGAAAAGAGTACACGCCCGAAAACTGGCTCTCAGACAACGGCTACAAGTTCGTAGAGCCCAGCACGTTCACCAAGGGCCACAGAATCGCCTACAAATTGATCGATGATTTTCCGGATGAGCGATTCAACACACCGTATAGCCTGGTCAAAGACGGCAAAGAAATACCCCTTTATATGAAAACTGAGCTGCCAAAGCTCGATTAGCGGCCTCCGGGAAACAAACAAGCTCACGCCGCCAAACCGACCGATGATTTACAAAGACTTGAAGGGTAAAAAGGTTCTGGTAACCGGCTCCAGCAGCGGAATCGGCGCTGCCACGGCGATCCTGTTCAGCCGGCAGGGCTGTTTTGTAGGTGTCCATTACTACAAGACCCGGAAGGGCGCCGAAGAAACACTCCGGCAGGTCAGGCGCAACAGCGACGGTATCCTGCTCAAGGCCGATGTTCGCAGCGAAAGCCAGGTCCGGCGAATGGTAGAGCGTTTCGCCGAAGCCGCCGGCTGCATCGATATCCTCGTCAACAATGCCGGCTCCCTCATCGAAAGGCAGACCTTCGAACACGGAACCGTAGCTTACCACGACGACGTCTACGCCACAAACGTCCGCAGCATCTTCCTCGTGACCAGGGCTGCCCTGCCGTACCTCAAGAAGACCAAAGGCAATATAGTCAACGTCGGCTCGGTGGCCGGACACAATGGCGGTGGCCGCGGCTCCGGCATGTACGCCGGTGCCAAGGCGGCCGTCGCAACCGAGACAATATCCATGGCGATGGAGTTTGCCGGCTACGGCGTCCGCGTCAACAGCGTCCTGCCCGGATTTATCGACACGCGCTTTCATCGGCGCTTCAGCACACCGCACCGCAGGAAGAAACTCGCCGCTCAGACCCCGCTTGGCAGGAACGGCACCGCCGACGACGTGGCAAAGGCCATCTTGTTCTTGGCCAGCGAAGCCGCCGGCTTCATAACCGGAGAGTATATAGCAGTAAACGGTGGCCTGTATATGAGGGCCTGACAGCCGAATACCAGGTGGAGGTCTTTGACAGATGATAACCAGAAGAGATTTTCTCAAAGCCGGTCTCACTGCCGCAGGATCAATCATCGCATTTGGCCCGGCAG
>CP070678.1:1751433-1754768 GCA_020352515.1 Phycisphaerales bacterium
AGCTCGCCGTATCGCCCGCCGCGAATTTCAGCGCCAGCACGAACGTCGGCTTCGGCTCCACCGGCTCGACCACCTTTTCCGGCTCGTTCGGCTCGACAACCGCCTTCACCGGCTCATTGGCCTCAACGACCGGCTTGACCACCTCCTTCGGCTCAACCACCGCCTTGACCGGCTCTTTCACCTCAACCTCCGGCTTAACCGCCTCTTTGGCCTCCGGCTCGACAACCTCCTTTGGCTCAACGGCCGCCCCGCCCGGCTCAACGACCGCCCCGCCAGGCTCCGCCGGAGTGCTCTTGCACCCGCCCAAAAACACAACGCCGCAAACAAACAACGCCCCCAACAACAAAATCCTGTACGATTTCATATCTGAATCTCCACGTAACGTAAATTACTCTTTTTTCGGCAAACCGGGGCCCAATCTTGCATCACCACCCAAAATAAAACCCCGTCCAAACCATAATTATAAGCCCCAAGCCCCCACGAACAACCTATTTTTCTGCATTTACCCCCGCCCCCCTCCCCCACAACGTTATACCCTGTGCCCGCCGAACTGCGTTGCAGATGGCTCGCACGCCGACCTCACCGTCCGCCTTGCGCGATTCATCATGCAAACATCTCGTTATTGCAAGTCAGCAGGAGCCTCGAGCACGTATGCCGTAAACCGTTGATCTTTCTCTCGGTAGGTTACTTCCACTACCAAAACACGAGTGTCTGTGCTTAATTCCCTGTATCCTGAGAGGTCCTCCTCTGACAGTCCTATCGGGAAATCTTCGGCCTTTACGCCCATCGACTGAAGCTTGCCGCGCCACTTCGACTCAATACCTGGGTAAGGCCGTTCAAGTCTCCTTCCAAAGAAGCTCCCCAGGTTCTCCTTGGTTGTCGTCGCCGTGAACACTATGCTCTTGACAGGACGAGTTTATGAGCGCACACACACATAACGTATGGGGCCCGTTACACGAAAACTGTCCAGGTCCTTGCCTACAAAAGGCAACTCTGACATAGATGCCGCCGTTCCACTGCTTCTCGCACCTCCAAGAGACTTGTAGATTAGAAGGCCGAAGAGGACGAGGCCCAGCCCCCCCGCAGAAAGCCCAAGCCAAGCTCGCGTTCTTTTCATTGGGCCACCTCTATCATCCCGGATGCGCCGAACCGAAACTCGCACAAATCCCCCCTCCCAACACCAGCCTCGCCCAGATGGCAGATGTGTTTATCCCCTGAAATCCTGGGCAGCTCCTCTACACTTGCCTCTTCCGCTTTCGGCACTCTTCGCGCGTAGGATATTGTCGCAACTGGCCTACAAGTTGACTCGGCAACCCTATCTGTAAATCCGACGGCTTGCTGTTTCAAGTCACAGACCGCCAACAAGAGAAACCCACTGATGACAGGCATCCCCAATAACCGCCTACCGGCGCTCCGGTGGCTCATTCGGCCCGATTTCCTCATTGGTCGACTCACCTTTTGGCCCCGGCATCTTCCAGATCTTAATGTTCGTATTCAGCACACCTTCCGTTGCCAGCAGTGCTGAATCCCGGGAAAACGCCACCCCGTACATACTCTTCTGGCCCGTAATCAATCCGAGTATCGGCTGCCCGACCGGATTGGCCCCGCGCGTCTCGCAGATGTACACATAATCGCATCCCATCAGGCCCGCGGCCGCCAGTCGCCCGTCATGGCTGACCGCCACGGACGCGACCCGTGCCGGCATCGGCCACTCTTTGGTGACCTTTCCCGTCGCAACGTCAAAGCAGAGCAGCCCGATATTGCCGGCGACGTAAACTCGCTCGCTGTCCGGCGAAAAACAAACATCATTGAAGTTAACTGTCCAGGAGTTGTAAAACAGATCCTCCCCCTTTGGCATTCTCTCCCAGAGCTTCTTCTTCGCAACGGTATCCGCCATGATTATGAACCCCGCGTTACAGGTGCCGACAACGGCTACGTATCGCCCACATTCCGAGATGGCTACGTCCCGAAGGTAGCCGTCGCGCTCTCTCGAGATTGTAAGCACGCAGTCCAGATCGTTGGCGTCAGCTTTCAGCACGTACAATTTGTGCGACCCGTAATCTCTGCCGGCGGAGTAGCCCGTCCTAATGAACTGCCCGGCGATATACTTGCCGTTGCGAGTCCCCCGGAGCTCTCTGCATTTCCATCCATCCCCAACGAGCCATCGCTTCAGCTCAGACCCACTCCGGGCGTCGGTGACAACCACCGACGTACCTCGCCTTTCATGTAGCACGTGGACAACTCGATCCTCGTTCAACAGCGTGCACGCACGGTTATCGGGCAGAGGAAATGTCGTAAAATCCCAGAAGGGTCGCCACAGTCGCTCGTCCAGCGTGACCTTGTTGGGCTCGTTGTCCAGAGCGTCCCAGCGCCAAAGATACATGTTCCCATCCTGTCCGGCCGTCGCGAGCCTGCCACCGATCGTCGATATACTCCCCATTTCCGTTTGTGTCACTAATTCCCTCACCGGGGTTGACTCACTGGGAATGCGGCTCAGATCTTCCCATTCTTCGTCCGCCCGGCAACATAATACGCAGCCCAGCATCACCAGCGCAAGCCAAAGCCGCCACTTCCCTCTTCGCACGCGAGACGATTCTATCTCGCCCCGCGTTTGCATTTTCTTCAAATAGCATCTGCACATATCACTGTGACCTCCCTAATCGTGTCCTCCGACAGATGACACACTCGCCTTTGTGAGGCCCGCCCTGCCGGTCGCATATTACTGGTATTCTCAAAGAACCGCCGATGGAATACTGGCCTCAGCTTCCCCTTCTTCCATTCGGGTATCCCTACTGGCTCAACTACGAAGAGCCCAGGTCAGTCAACCGCCACAGCGGGACAACCGCCGCCGAATCCACCTCTTCTATCCGTCTTACCACAGTCCGACTCCCACAACGCTCCCACGTGCCGGATTACCACCGCAAAACCAATCCGACCCCTCAATTCTACCATTTCCCACACCCCTTTCAACCAAAAACCACATAACATTTTCCCCCACAAATCCTCCCCTTCCTTCTTACTTCTTTAGCCTCGAACGACCCTCCCGATTCTTGTCACAAGCAGGGCCGCCACAAAGCCGGTGCCAAAGCCCCTCCCATTTGGCGACGGCTTTGACAGGCCCGGCCGCCGCAAGACTATTTGCCCTTATCCCAAGCAATCTTTCTCCTTCGAAAGTAACCAGGAGAAGGATTGCGATCCCACGAAAACTATGGCCCGTTACCCCCAAAAGGTCCACTCGCAAACGCGCCAGCCCGCCCACCTGTTTCCGATAGAATTGCCTTGACACCCAACCCCCCGCCTTGTATAATACCCACCTAACAAGTCAATACTGAACC
>CP070678.1:1754868-1802230 GCA_020352515.1 Phycisphaerales bacterium
GAGCCGGTCTTTTCTCCCGACGGCGCGGAGGTCGTTTACAGGAAGACATCTTCCGACCGGCTTCGTACACCGACGTGGAGCCGCGAGACGGGCATCTACCGGGTTGCGGTGCGCGGGGGTAGCCCGAAGCTAATCAGGAAGGAGGGCATGCGGCCTCATTTCGGCGCGGACGGGGACCGTGTGTATTTGGTGGAATTTCAGCGGGAAGAGAGCGGCAGCCGGCGCGCGTTGATAAGCATCGAGCCGGACGGGAGCGACGAGCGGACCCATTTTACCAGCGAGAACGCCACGGAATACTGCGTGTCGCCGGACGGAGGGTGGCTGGCCTTCAGGGAGCGTTTCAATGCGTTCGTGATGCCCTTTGTGCGCTCGGGCAGAAAGATTGAAATCGGGCCCAAGAGCAAGTCTCTGCCGGTCAGGAAGGTCTCTCGGGACGCCGGGGAGTATTTGCACTGGTCGGGTGACGGGCAGCGGCTTCACTGGTCGCTAGGGCCGGAGCTGTTCGAGCTGGACGTGACGGACGCTCTGGACTTTGTCGAGGGCTCGGGCGAGAAGCCCGCCGCTGCCGTGGCGGAGGGCCTCAACATCGGCTTCGAGGCGCAGGCGGATGTCCCCAGAGGGAGCCTGGCTCTCGTGGGGGGGCGAATTATTACGATGCGGGGCGACGAGGTAATCGAGCGGGGCACTATTGTCATCCGGCGCAATCGCATAGCGGCGGTGGGAGCGAGAGACTCGGTGGAGATTCCGGCGGGCGCAGCCGTTATCGACATAACTGGCGCAACGGTTATGCCGGGCATCATCGACGTGCACTCTCACGGGCCGTACGGGGGCGGGGGGCTGATCCCGCAGCGCAACTGGTGGCGGTATGCCGATCTGGCATTCGGCATCACGACGAATTTCGACCCATCCAGTCACACGGCGACCGTTTTTGCCGCGAGCGAGATGCAGCGGGCGGGTCTGATCACCGCGCCGCGTATATTCTCAACCGGAACGATTCTGTACGGGGCGGCGGGTCCGTCCAAGGCCGAGATAGAGAGCCTCGACGACGCGCGGTCGCATATCCGGCGGATGAAGGCGGTGGGGGCGTTCTGCGTGAAGAACTACAACCAGCCGCGGCGCGACCAGCGCCAGCAGATTATCGCGGCGGCGCGGGAGCTTGAGATGATGGTGGTGGCGGAAAGCGCGTCTTTGTTTCATCTTGACATGTCTCTTCTTGTGGACGGGCAGACGGGGATAGAGCATTCGATCCCGGTTTCGCGGGCGTACGATGACGTGGTGGGGCTCTGGTCGGCCTCGGGGACGGGCCTGACGCCGACGCTGATCGTGGGCTACGGCGGCATCTGGGGCGAGAACTACTGGTACCAACATACGAACGTGTGGGAGAACGAGCGGCTGCTGACGTTTGTGCCCCGCCAGATTGTGGATCCGAGGTCCCGGCGGCGCGTGATGGCGCCGGAGGAGGAGTACAACCACATCAACATGGCCAAGTTCTGCAAGCAGCTTATCGACGCTGGCGGGCAGGTTCAGCTCGGCGCGCACGGGCAGCTCGCGGGCCTCGGGGCGCACTGGGAGCTTTGGATGCTGGCGCAGGGCGGCTTTACGCCGATGGAGGCGATCAGGAGCGCGACGGTGAGCGGGGCGCGCCATCTCGGGCTCGAGGGTGACATCGGGTCGGTGGAGGCGGGCAAGCTGGCCGATTTGATAGTGCTGGATAGCAACCCGCTGGCAGATATTCGGCGCTCGCAGGAAATTCGCTACACGGTGGTGAACGGCCGAATCTTCGATGCCCGGACGATGAACGAAATCGGCAATCATCCGCGGGAGCGGGGCAGATTCTACTGGGAGACGGACTACAGCACCGGAAGATAGGCGAAGGCGTATTCGGTGGGGACGTTATGATAGTGTCGTGGTTCTAAGGGAAATTGCAGTGGGCGGCGCTTTTGACACATACCAGCGATACCTGGAGCCGGGTTTTATCAGCTTCGACCCGCTGGAGCTTGCGGCCCAAACGGAGGCGATTGTCTGCCGCGGGGACCGGCTGAAGTACACGAAATTCTGCTGCACGCGGATGTACGGGGGGATTGTGACCGGGTATGCGTGCGGATGCTGCCTGCGGTGCATATTCTGCTGGGTTCACCCGTGCCGTGATTTTCCGGAGAAATACGGCAGCTTCCATTCTCCGGAGGAGGCATTCGGGCGGCTGAGCCGGATTGCGCGCAAGGCGCGAGTGTCGCAGGTTCGCCTCTCCGGGGCCGAGCCGACCTTAGGCAGACGGCATCTTCTCGGGCTGCTGGAGAAGGTCGAGAATTCGCCGTTTCGCCTGTTTATCCTGGAGACCAACGGGATTCTTCTGGGGGCCGACCCGGAGTATGCGGCTCAGATCGCCCGTTTCAAGAAGGTTCACACGCGTGTTTCTCTGAAGGCGGGGACGCCGGAGGCGTTTACCGCGCGGACGGGGGCTGTGCCGGAGAGTTTCGAGCTGCCTTTCAAGGGCATTGCGAACCTACTGGAGGCGGGGGCGAGCTTTCATGTTGCCGCGATGAGCGCCGATCCGCGCTTTGTCGACAGGCGGGAGCGGCAGAGCCTTCTGGAGAGGCTTGCGTCGATAGATGCGGGGCTTGTAGAGAGCCTTGAGGAGGAGGTGGTTGCGCCGTATCATAACAGCCTGGAAAGACTGAAACATGCCGGGGTGTCACTCGACCGGTGTGACTGACGGAGATGGCCGCGGATGTATTGCGTTCTTTTGAATAAGGGATAGGTGAATCCGGCGACTCTCAGGGCCGAGGAAAATCGTTCGGGGCCCCCGAGGCACAAATTTACCCCCCCGTGCCCCCCAATTGAGCCTCTGCCCAAACGATTTTCCTCTACAGAGGGTTGCAACACCCGAGTTCTGACGAGCGCCTACTCATTAACTGAATGACGTATTATTGAGTCCCGGGTGTCCCGGGGTTTTGACTGGAGAGTATTTGCTATGAAGAGAGTGCTTGCCGTTTCAATTACTTTGACGCTGTTTGGGATTCGCGGTGGTCCGGATGCGATGTCGATGTGCTTTGCGAATTGCGGGGTGTACAACTGGATAGTGCCGGCGGGTAGTTGCTTTCTCTCGGGGAGTGCATCATCGGGTGACACTGCCGCGAGGACAGGTGACAAGAGATATGTTTTTCTTCCCGAGCCACAGCGGGTCGCTTATTCGGGGGACGCTCTCAAGCTGAAGGCAGAGCGTTTTATACTGCTCGATCCGTGCTGCCCGGAGAGGCTGCTTGGCGTCGGGCGGTCGGTGCGGGAATCGCTGGGGCGTGTGGGGCCCAAGTGGCAGCTTACGGCGGCGCGGGGCCGGCAGGAGGAGCGCATCGGTGCGGAGATTAGGATCAATCCCTCGGCGGCGCCGCGGGCCCAGGGCTACCGGCTGACCATCGGCGCCGGAGGGGTTCGCGTGGCGGCGCACGATCTCGCGGGGGCCTTCTATGCAGCCCAAACGCTGGAGCAGATTTGCAGGCAGAGGGCGGGGGCGGGCGAATTGGCGTGCGTTCGGATCGATGATTGGCCGGACTTTGCCAACAGGGGCGTGCTGCTGGATATCAGCAGGGACAAGGTTCCAACGATGCAGACGCTTTACGGGCTGGTTGACCTGCTCTCGCATTGCAAGATAAATCAGCTTCAGCTTTACATGGAACACACGTTTGCGTACCGGAATCACAGGGTAGTCTGGGATAAGGCGAGCCCGATGACCGGCGAGCAGATAATGGATTTGGACGCGTATTGCCGCGGGAGGTTTGTGGAGCTGGTGCCGAACCAGAACTCGTTTGCCCACATGGAGAGATGGTTCAAGCACAAGCAGTACGTGCACTTGGCCGAGCGCGAGGACCGGCCCTTCAGCATCAGTCCGGCCGTGCCGGGGTCGATAGAGCTGATAGGCGAGCTTTACGACGAGCTGCTGCCGCATTTTTCGAGCGGGCATTTCAACGTCGGGTGCGACGAGACCTTCGACCTAGGGCTCGGAAAGAGCAAACAGATGTGCGAGAGGCTCGGCAAGGGCAGGGTGTATCTGGATTTTCTGAAGAAGATCAACGAGCGGGTGAAGAAGCACGGCAAGGTGATGCAGTTCTGGGGTGACATCATACTGCGTCATCCGGAGCTGATAGAGGAGCTGCCGGACGGCATCATCGCGATGGTATGGGGCTACGAGGCGGCTCATCCTTTTGCGGGGCAGTGTCCGAAGTTTGCGGCGTCGAAGGTGCCGTTTTACGTTTGCCCGGGTCCTTCCACGTGGAACAGCATTGCCGGCAGGACGGACAACGCGCTGGCGAACCTGAGGAGTGCGGCCGAGAGCGGGCCGGCCCACGGGGCCGTGGGCTACCTGAACACGAACTGGGGCGACAACGGGCACTGGCAGCCGCTGCCGGCGTGCTATCCGGGCTTTGCGTACGGTGCGGCGGTGAGCTGGGCGGCGGAGCGCAACGGGGACATTGACCTGCCGCGGGCGCTCGACGTGCATGTCTTCGAGGACCGCGCCGGCGTGATGGGGCGGCTGGCGTACGACCTTGGCAACGCATACAAGAAGCCGGGGGCGCTGCTGGGCAACCAGTCGGTTCTTTTCTACATTCTGCTCAATCCGGAGTGCGCGGTTGACAGGGGACCTTATGCGAGGCTGAGCGTTGAGAGTCTCGAAGGTACGCGGCGCTACATCGACGAAGTCATGCAGCCTCTTTCGCAATCGCGGATGGGCCGCGCGGATGAGCGTCAAATCGCCGATGAAATGTCCAATGCGGCGGCGCTTCTGCGGCACGCGTGCTCTTTGGCAATAGCGCGGCTGGGGGCGGCGGACGGAAGGATCGCGAACATACCCCGGGCCGTCCGGGAAGAGCTGGCTGCGGACTTGCGGAAAATCATAGGCGAGCACAGGCGTCTGTGGCTGCTGCGCAATCGCCAAGGGGGCCTGGACGACAGTGCGGCGCGGATGGAGAGGCTGCTTCGGCTGTACGGGGCGCAGTGACCGCGGCGGGTCAGCGGTCGATGGTATTTGCGGGCGTTCGGACGGCGGTAATATGGCGCACGCTCAGGTGCAGCTCGGCAAGAGCCAGCACGAGGGTGTCGGCCCCGGTGATGCTCTCATAATGGTTCGTCTTGAGGCTCGCGCGGGGCAGAGGGCTGCCGTCAAAGAACTTCTCGACGGTTATCTCGGCCAGCCTGAAGGCCCGGTCGTAGAATTCCTTTCGGGCGGTGACTCCGAAGGCGGCCAGCTCGAGGGTGATTGCGTGTCCGAAGGTCATCGGCCAGGCATCGACGGCGTCGCCCGGCAGCGAATCCATGTATGCCTCGGCGGCGGCGACAAGGAGGTCGCGGTAGCAGATGTTGCCGGTGTTTTGGTAGCGTGAGACGCACATTACTGCGACGGCGGCGGTCGTAAAGGCGCCGTATCTTGCATCCCAGAGCGAAGTGCAGGGGCCGTCCGGCCAGCCGGTGGCGACATCGAGGCTTACGGCAAAGCCTCCTTTGCCCTTGAGTTCGTGGGGCAGCGAGCAGAAGACTTCATCCTCGCGGGCGGCAAATCGGTGCAGCCGCGTTCGCAGGGGCTCGGGCACCCTGCGAGCCGCGCCGTCACAGTCGATTGCCAGAGAGAGGGACAGGGCGGAATTGGCGCGGGGTGAGCCGGCCGTGAGTTCTATAAGGGCGGTCTTGGGATGGCGCTTCTTTTCGTATCGGCCGAGCAGCACTCGGATGGCCTCGAGGAACGTTTCGTCTGTCGTGTGGGCGTAGGCATCGGCCCACGTGCGGATGTAGAAGCCTGCGTGCCTGGCGAAATCCAGGCCCGGCTTTGGCGACGATTTGTCGAAGGGCGCGTGACGGTTGAACGCGCCAGCGTTGTGGTCGGCTATCTGGCTGCGCCACAATCCGAGCGCGAACTTTTCGGAGGCCTCGGGGGCCAGCTCGAAGCACCTTTCCCAGAGGAGCCCCGGCCGGGCGAACTCATGCACGGGCTGAGGGTGGCCCGAGGCAATCGCATCGGTCATGACGTTCCAGGAGAGGTGCTCGCCCCAGGGCAACAGTCCTGTCTGGGGCGATTGGGCGTTTTCGAGAAACCACTGGAGGGCTTTATCGGCGGCCCGGGGGTAGCGGTCTTCACCGGAGAGGCCCTTGAGAAAATAGAGCAGGCGCAGGAGATTCTGGTCGAGCTGCGGGTTTGCGCCGACAAGGGGCCCGGCGGCAGGCCCGGGGCGGTCACCTTCGCGAATACCGGCGGGCGCGGCGGGGCGATTCTCAAGAGGGGCGAGGGTTTTTCTGTCGAGCGCGCTGAGGAAAAGGCCGGTCTTTTGTGGGCCGTAGGTGTCTGTGCCGTGTTCGAGCATGGCGTCGGCGTAGCCGTAAACGACGGCGGCAAACGGCGAGTCGGGAATGCCTTGCTCGAACATCTTTCTCAGATCAAGCTTTTGGCCTGCGTGTGCCGATCCGGGCGCCAGCGCGACCAGGAATATCGCCAACGTGGTTTGTAAATGCTTCTTGCCGCGCATTCTCTTGTTTCCCTCAGCGGTCAATCGTATTGGAAGGTATCTTCGTGTCCGGGTCGTTCCGGGCCGCATGAACATCGAGCAGGGCAAGGGCGAGCGAATCGGCGCCGGTAATCGTTTCGTAATGGTCGGCCTTGAAGCCGGCCCTCGGCAGCGGGCTGTCCTGCCAGAAGATGTCAACGGCCATTTGCGCGAAGCGGCAGGCCTGCTGGAGATAGACGGAATCGCCGGTGAGCCTGTAGGCGGCGGCCTGCGCGCTTATTATGTGTGCAAAGCTCATGGGCCAGACGTCGACGTCCTCGGCGGGCAGGGCATCGACATACGCGTCGGCCACCGCGACGACGATGTCTCGAAACTCCTTTTTCTGTACCTGCTCGTAGCGGGCCAGGGCAAACATCGCCCAGCCTGCGGTGACTCCCGCGGCGTATCCGGCCTGCCATGTCGGCTCGAAGCTCCAGCCTCCGTCGGGCCGGCCGCACGTCTGCCGCATGTCACGCAGGATTAGCCGGTCCTCCGTGTCGGCGAAGCTGCGGAGGCGCGAGGCGAGCGGTTCGGTGACCAGGGACGCAGCCGTTTCGGTATCCAGCGGGCCGATTGTGGCCGCCATCGTGCCGTTACCGGCCTGCCGCTTGCGCTCGAAGCGGGCGAGCAGGGTCTCGATTGCGTGGAGGAAGGTCTGGTCGGCGGTGTGCTTGTAGGCGTGTGCCCAGGTATGGATGTAGAATCCGGCGTGGCGTGCGAAATCCTTGCCGTCGGCCGGGCCGTGGCGGTCGTAGGGGGCGTGGCGGTCGAAGGCGCCTGTCTGCTGGTTGGCGATCTGATGGTTCCAGAGTCCCAGGGCGAAACGCTTGGAGGCTTCGGGCGCCAATTCGAAGCTCTTTTCCCAGAGGACCCACGGGCGGGCGAATTCATGGGTCAGGTCGGTGCCGCTGGATATGGCCTGATCGAGGAAGACGTGCCAGGAGAGGTGCTCGCCCCAGGGCAGAAGGCCCGTGACGGGGGACTGCGCGTTATTGAAGAACCATTCGATTTCGTGGTCGGCCGCATCGCTGTACCGGCGGTCGCCCGTGATGTCACTCAATGCATAGAGGACTCTCAAGAGGTTCTCATCGAGGTGGGGGTTGGCGCCGATGAGCTCTATCCAGGGCAGGCCGGCGCGGTCGCCTCTTCGGATTCCGCCGGGCGGAACGGGGCGGATTCTCAGAGGCTTTAGAGTTCGCCGGTCGAGGGCGCTTAGGAAGAGGCCGCTCTTTTTGGGGCCGTATGTGTCGCGGCCGTGTTCTATCATCGCCTCGGCATAGCGGCGGACGACGCCCAGCAGCGAGAGCCCGGCGGTCTCGGCTTTCTCGACCGTCGCGACCGGGTGCGTGTCGTTGAGGGAGTCTTCTATGAAGTCCCGCTCGAAGAATCGGATTCCGCTGCCGCCGTGTCCCTGGCCCGTGACGATGTCGATGTCACCGTCGCCGTTCCAGTCGACCGCGTCGGCGCCGGAGATCATCATTATCGAAAAGGGCCTGACTATCGCGACGCCGTCGGGGTCGGCGAATTTCGGCCCGGCGCCCGGCTCGCCCGGGCCCACGTTCTTATAGAAGCGGATGCTGTGCTCGAACTCGCAGGCGATGAGGTCCTTTTTGCCGTCGCCGTCCCAATCGACGAACGAGCCGAGGTTTGGCCTCATGTAGCTCTTGAGGGCTATCCGCCTGGGCGGGGCGAAGCACGGGTCCGAGTCGGCTGCGATGTTGTTGAAGAAGTAGAAGCCGGGGTTCTCCTGGTCGGAGAAGACGATGTCCTTCTTACCGTCGCCGTTGAAGTCACAGACCATAATGTGCGAGCGGGTCCCCCGGTCTATCGGCTCGAGATCTCCGCCGGGGCCGACGGCCTTGACCTTGCTTCCGGATGCGAGGACGGGCGCGGCGTCGGTTCCCTCGTTGAGGTACACGGTGACGGTTCCGGCGCCGTCGGAGGCGACGAGGTCCTTTCGGCCGTCGTTGTTCCAGTCGCAGATGTCCGGGCGGGCGTGGCCGAGGCTGTCGGCCAGTGACAATATCTTGCCGCCGGCGTTGAGTTTTTCTCCGGCGGCGAATATGGGCGTCAGGTTATTGGTGCGATTGCGAAAATACCAGAGGAAGCCGTCGCAGTCGCCGGCGATCAAGTCTGTTCGGCCGTCGTTGTTCCAATCCGCGGCCCGGACGACGTTCTGGCGGATTGCGTCGCACACCTGGAATTCCTCGGTAAAGGGCGCGCCGTGGTGCGCGTCCATCCTCGACCATCTGGGCGATGTCCTGGTCCCGACATTTTTGAAGAGGGCGCCGTAGTCACGATCCTCGGGGCGCTTAAGGTCGGTCAGCTCCCAGGCCCTGTCCACGACGAAATCGAGCAGGCCGTCGCCGGTGAAGTCGGCAACCTTTATGCGCGGGTGGCCGCTGGGTTGCACGTAGAGGTCGTCGTGGGCGATGACGATTCCCTTCGCAAAGGTCGGTTTGGTCCTGGGGGTCGTGGTATCGACGTTCTCGAAGAAGAGTATCTCGCCGGCCTGGGGAGCGGCGAAGAGGTCCCAGTCGCCGTCGCTATCGATATCGGCGACGTCGAAACACGGATTGAAGAGCTCGATATCCTCGCCGCCGGCTCGGATGGTCACGGCGTCGTCCAGGCGCCAGGCGCCCGCGGCGTCGGGGCCCAGGTTGCGGTAGAGGTAGCAGTGGTTGTTGTTGCCGAGAATAATGTCCACAAGGGCGTCGCCGTCGCCGTCGAAATCCTCAACGAAGACAACCGAGGGGAACCAGCCGCCTGCCTGTTTTCCGCCGGCCACGGGAGTAGCGGAGACGGTCTTGAGGGGCCCCCTGTCCACGAAGGTTAGCGGGCCCTCGGGGCCGGTGGTATTCTCGAAGAACACCACCCTGCCGGCGTAGGGGCCATCCATGAAACTCGGGAAGAAATCGAGGTCGCCGTCGCGGTCCCAGTCGTAAAAGTGCGGGACGACCCAGCTTCGATTGTTGTGGGTGTTTCTCGGCAGGGTAAGCAACTTCCCGGCCGATGTAAGCCGCCCGGCCTCGACGAAGCGATTGTCTCCGACGTTCTCAAAGCAGTATATGAAGGGCTCGACACCGCCCTTGAACAGGTCGAGGTCACCGTCGCCGTCCAGATCGGCGAAACAGTCGAAATGATGCGCGCCGATCTCCCGCCTTTTGTGTTGTTCCCTGAAGAAGTCGCCGTCACCGACCGGTCCGGGATAGCGGTCCGGTCTGCCCAGACGCGATTCGGCCGTGTCAAAGTATACGGCGCATTTCGTGCAGGTCTGGTCGGGGAGAACGAAGCTGAGCGTCACCATGTCGATGCCGTAGTACTTCTCGATTCGCCACGGCAGAAGATACCTCTGGTAGCCTTTTCGCGAGCGGTCAAATACGCTCGGCGCGCCCGACGGGTCGCAGGCCACGATTTCGATGGTGTGCTCGTCGAACCGGCCCGAGAGGCCTTTGCGCGAGAGCACCCGGGGGAAATCGATGTCGATGCGCACGGGCGAGCCGGAGCGGGTGACACCGCGCGGATCGACATTAAGGAGCAGGCGGCACCTGTTGGGCGATATCCAGGGCGTCTCAAGGGCGAAGGCGGCGGGTTGAGAGACCAAGCATGCCGTTGTTACGGCAAGAAGCAGGGCAAAGAATCCCGCATTAGAGGCGATATGCGATGAGCGTGTCTTGCCTGGGAGAGATTTGTCTTCCAGCAGGTTCGAAGTGTTTTTCGATTCGCGAAGGCGTATGCCCACAAGCCTGCAAGCGTTGATATTACGGCAACCCAATCTGTATCCTCCGGCGTTGAAACTCCGGCTTCACGGCAACATGCCGTCGTGCTCAACCCAATAGGCTATCGGATTCGGCGCACAAGTGCAATCGTTCGATGCGTGTCTTGTTGCCGACGGCGATCTGCTGCGGCAACAGGAGGATTATTTACCCTTCGGCCTTCCCCGGAGCTGTTCCCTGAGAATCGCGCATCCAATGGTTGTCCGTGTTGACTGCGCGTGGCGGCTTCGGTAGAATTGGGCGACTGGTTTTATCGGAGGTTATACTATGGTCACGCGCAGATTACTTACAGCATCATTAGCGGTGTTTTTTGTGGGCATGTGCCTTCAAAGCGGCGGCTTCGGCGCGGAATCGGGCGAATCGGGGGGCTGGAAGGCGTCGGGCGAACTGGTTGAGAGGCTTTCCAAGCGAAGCTCCGAGACAAATTATGACGAGCAGAAGGTGCCTGCATACACGCTGCCGGATCCGCTGGTCGGCTCGGACGGCTCGCGGGTGACGGATGGACGGATGTGGCGCCAGAAGCGCCGGGGGGAGATACTGGAGCTGTTCCGGGGGCACATGTACGGCCGTTCGCCCGTCGGACGGCCCAAAGACATGACGTTCGACGTTTTCGATCTCGACCGCAAGGCGCTGGACGGCGCGGCCGTTCGCAAGCAGGTGACAGTCAGTTTTACCGGCAAGAAGGACGGCCCCGGAATGGACATTCTCATATACCTGCCGGCCCCGCCGAAGGAGCCCGTTGCCACTTTTGTCCTGTTGAATTTCGGCGGCAACCATGCGATCCACCCGGATACTGCAATCAGGCTGGCCAAGAGCTGGATGCGGCAGCGGGGCGCCGGCGTGGTGGACAACCGCGCCACGGAGAAGTCGCGAGGCAGGGACCGTTCGAGCTATCCGGTGGAGGAGATTCTGAAGCGCGGCTACGGGCTTGCGACGATTTACTATGGTGACATAGATCCGGACTTTCACGACGGTTTCAAGAACGGCGTGCACGCGGCGTTCGACAAGCCGGTGGGCGGCGGGCGCGCGCCCGATGCATGGGGCTCAATCGCAGCCTGGGCGTGGGGATTGAGCCGGGCCGTGGATTACTTCGAGAGCGACGGTGACATCGACCACAAGCGCATTGCGGTGTTAGGGCACTCGCGCCTGGGCAAAACGGCTCTGTGGGCCGGGGCCGAGGACGAGCGGTTCGCAATCGTGATTTCGAACAATTCGGGCTGCGGCGGGGCGGCATTGAGCCGGCGGCGCTTCGGCGAGACGGTGGAGCGGATCAACAGGAGCTTTCCGCACTGGTTCTGCGAGAATTTCAAGAAGTACAACGGCAGGGAGGACAAGCTGCCCATCGATCAGCACATGCTTGTAGCGCTGATGGCCCCGCGTCCGGTTTATGTGGCGAGCGCCGACGGCGACCTTTGGGCGGACCCGGCGGGCGAGTTTCTGGCCTGCAAGCACGCCGAGAGCGTTTATCGTCTTCTGGGCGCCGAGGGGCTGGGTCAGGGGGAGATGCCGCCTCTTGACCAGCCGGTGCGGACGGGCAAGATCGGCTATCACGTGCGTTCGGGCGGACACGCCCTGACGGCATACGACTGGCGGCAGTACATGGGTTTTGCCGATATGCATTTTTCGTCGCGGCGCTGAGGCCCGGCGGCGAGATGAAACGGTCCGACTAACACCGGCGGTGACGTGGCATTTCGGATGTTAGCCGCATTTTGTTGCAGGCATGCCGTGCAATGCCGAGCATCTTTTGGGTTTGGAGTGCAACTATGAAGAAGCTCATTGCAGGTCTCTCGATTGTCCAGTTGGCAGTGCTGGTGCTGCCGGCTCCGTCATGTGCCGGCGGCGCTTCACAAGCGGATTTGATTGTCTATAACGGCAGGATTGTGACGGTTGACCCGGACTTTTCGATCCGGCAGGCGATGGCGGTCAAGGGCAATCGCATCGTGCGTCTCGGGGGCAGCGACGATGTCCTGAAGCTAAAGGGCGACGGAACGGAGCTGCTGGACCTGAAGGGCAGGATGGTTCTGCCGGGCCTTATTGACTCGCACGTTCATCCGTCTGACGCAGCCATGACCGAATTCGATCACCCGATTCCGGAGATGGATTCCATCGGCGACGTTCTGGACTACGTGAGGGCCCGCGCGGGCGTGCTGGAGGAGGGCCGGTGGATTATCCTGCAGCAGGTGTTTATCACGCGGCTTGCGGAGCAGCGATACCCGACCAAAGACGAGCTGGACCTTGCCGCTCCCAAGCACCCCGTGATGTTTCGCACGGGGCCCGACGCCTCGCTCAACAGCCTTGCACTGCGGCTCAGCGGTATCGACAAGGGTTTTCGCGTGACCGACGGCGGGCCCGGATACGCTGAGAAAGACTCGCAGACGGGCGAGCTTACAGGCATCCTTCGGGGCTGCCGGCGCTACATCAAGAGCCGCTCGTCGGGTAAGACGCCGACCGAACGGGACCGCTATGAGAGGCTGGTCAAGCTGTTTGAGAGTTACAATTCGGTCGGCATTACGGGCATCTGCGACGGCTCGGCGTCCCCATCCAATATCGAGCGCTACCGAAAGATGCTGGCCAACGGCGAGCTGACCGTTCGGATAGCCGCCCAGCAGTACGTTGACACCATCGGCCGCATCGAGCAGATCGAACAGAAGATTCGAAAGGTCGCGCAAAACCCGCTGTGCAAGGGCGGGCCCATGCTGCGCATCATAGGGGTAAAGACGTTCCTCGACGGCGGGATGCTGACCGGCAGCGCTTACATGAGAGAGCCGTGGGGCGTAAGCAAGATATACGCGATAGACGACCCCGAGTACCGCGGGACCCTGTTTATCCCGAAGGAGCGTTTGCTGACGATGGTGCGCGCGGCTGCAGAGAGTGGACTGCAATTCACCGCTCACACGGTCGGCGACGGCGCGGTGCACACGCTGCTGGAGGTTTACGAAGAGGTGAATCGGACGATGCCGATTCGTAATGTCCGTCCGTGCATAACGCACTCCAACTTCATGAGCCGACAGGCCGTGGAGAAATCGGCCGAGTTAGGCGTATTCCTGCTGATCCAGCCGGCGTGGCTTTACCTGGACACCAGGACACTGTCGAAGCACTTCGGCTACGAGCGCCTGCGGTACTTCCAGCCGCTGCAGAGCATTTTCGAGGCCGGGGGCGTTGCTGCAGGAGGCTCGGACCACATGCGCAAAATCGGCTCGCTGCGGTCGATCAACCCGTACGATCCGTTCCTGGCCATGTGGACGGCGATTACGCGGCGGGCCAAATGGTACGAGGGCCGGCTTCATCCGGAGGAGGCAATCGACCGCGAGCAGGCCATCCGGTTCTACACGATAAACCCGGCGAAGGCGCTTTTTCAGGAGCGGCACGTCGGGTCGCTCGAAGAGGGCAAGCTGGCGGATTTCATAGTGCTTGATACGGACCTGCTTGCATGCCCGGTGGATTCAATCAAGAATACGAAGGTCCTTCGAACGTATCTCGACGGCCGGCTTGTGTGCAAGCAGTGACGGGCGCAGTTGCTCGTGCCGAGGCGCGTGAAGGGCGACGTTGCAGCAGTTCGGCTGCCGACCGGCGATGGTTCTTCAGAGTAGGACTGACGCCGACGTGGGCGGATCCAGCGCCGCTACCGCCTGCCCCGGAATGGAAGGCGTACTCGCTATTTCACCGTCTCGTCCGGGGGCAGGCCGAGTTTCTCGTACGATTTGCGTCGGCCGGGGCGGTCTTTGTCCTGAATGAGCTTGGCGCGGCGCGCGACCTCGGCGGCGATTCTCTGAGGTACAACCATGACGCCATCGTCATCCGCGACAATCACGTCCCCGGGCACAACCCTTACTCCAGCACATGTTATTGGCTGATTGTCCGAGACGGGCCCGATCCGTCCCATCGGATGGGCCGGCGAGCGGACTGTGCAGAAAGCGGGGGTCGTCTGGATTATGCACTCGTAAGAATCGCGAATGGTGCCGTCGATGACATAACCGACCACCCCGTCGATGCGTCCCTGGAGGGTGTTGGCCGAGCCGAGGATTCCGGCGGGCGTCCGCTTGGCGTCGATCACGAGCACCTGACCGGGAGCGCCCCACTTGCCGGCCTCTTTCCAGAGCGGTTCGGGGCCGCCATACTGGCGCCTGTCGAACTGCTCGTACGACATCGGCTCCAGCGGGCGGTCAATCACGTCGTACTCGGCGGTGTGAGCGATGCCCGCGAAGCGAATCCCGAAGTAGAGCGGGCGCATCGACGGGTCCATCTGATAGCGCTGCTGGAGGCCCATCGAGTCCAGAGCGTCGGAAACGTCCGAGGTCCGAACGGATCGAAGAATCTCAAGCGTATCTCGGCCGACCGCGGCGGGCGCCTGCGCGCTATCGCCGGAATCTGCAGGCCGAGGGGGACCGGCGCAGCCGTGGGTTAGCAGAATCAATACCGCCGCAGAATAGACAACTACAACTTCCTTCATAATCAAGCTCCTTTCTCCGGACCATTATAGCGTTCGGCTGTACCTCACGCACCCGGGCAAACCGTTCGCGGCAGCGATTACAGGCTGCGCGGCGGTCGACCATCGTCTTGCGGTCCAATCCTCACATTCAACAATAGTCCCGGCCGCCCTCTTTCCGGCGGAGTGAGACTGTCAGGGCTCGTGTACAGCCAACTGCAGTTGGTAGACGTTTGCAGCTTTCCAGTTATCGGGGTCGGCGGCGCGAAGCGCGATCTGGTAAACACCGGGCTTGTCGAACTTGAGGCGGTCGAAGCGGACGAATTCGGTAGTCGCCCAGTTGTTTGTCTTCGGGATGTTCGCCTCGATTTTGCGGTCGGCGCACTCGACGAGCAGACGGGTCGAAGCATAGGCGGCGGAGAATTCGCCTCGCAGCAGGTATTCTCCCGGGCGGTTTATCGCCAGCAACCAGTGAATCGAGTCTTCGGGCCGGTCCCAGAAGCCTATGTTCATTCTTCCGGCGTATTCCTGCAGCTTGATTTTGCCGCCGAAAAGCACGGCTTTTTCGGCCGTGAGAGTCACCGCGTCCGGCCGGCTGAACAGGGCGTGCTCGCTGAGTGAAATCTCAAAACCGCTGAGCTTGAAGGCAAAGGCGTGGCGGCAGCTTTGCCGGTCGGCATCGAGGGCCGGCATTTCAATCACCAACTGCCCGGCGTCGTTTAGCCGATAGCGGACTGTCCCCTCGTGACCCAGCAGCCGGACGCTCGCCCCGGGGGCGAGACGGTCTATCTGCATGGATTGAATCGTCAGCTCTTTTTCGGGCTTGTCGAGTGCGATGGCATAGAGTGTTTTGCCGTCCTTGCTGCGGGTGAATCGAATGTCCCGGGCGGTATAGGGCTTATCCTTGTTTTCGCTGAATCCTCCGCCGGCGTTCAGCGTGGGACCCTCGCCAAAGACCCGCCACGGGCGCGTATCGTATATAGCCTGGCCGTTGACCTTCAGCCATGCGCCGATGCCCCTGAGGATTTTTTGGGCGCCCTCGGGGATTGTGCCGTCGGCGGCGGGCCCGACGTTGAGCAGCATGCAGCCGTTCTTGGAGACGATGTCAACCAGGACGTCCACTATCCCGTCGACCGATTTGAAACGAACGGATTTCTGGTGGAACCACGGCCCGATGGACGTGTCGGTCAGCCAGGCGTACGGCGTCAGGCGGTCCTCGCGTCCGCGTTCGAAGTCCAGTATGCCTGTGTGTCCGTGAATATCGCGGTGCTTGTGCGCCACGCCGACCTGGAGACCTTTGCGCGAGGCCCAGTTGTAGTAGTCGGCGAACATCCGCTGCTGGTGCTGCGGCGTAATCACGCTGCCCAGGCCGAAGTCGAACCAGATCAGCTCAGGCTCGTACTTCCGGACCACCTCGTTTACCATTGCCAGCCACTTGTCGAGAAATTCCTTCGAGGGCGGGGCGCCGGGCTTGTGCGGTTGACAGTAGAGGCCGGCATATTTTGGGTCGGCGGCGTCATACTGGTATGCCGGCTCGAAGTATCGCCAGGCAAAGCCGTGGTGAAAGGTGGCTATGAACTTCATGCCGTGACTTCGGATGGCCTTTTTCAATTCTGCGGTGATGTCTCGGCCCGGCCCCTTGTCGGAGCTGTCCCACTCGGTTACGGCCGAATCCCACATGGCGAAATTGTCGTGATGTATCGCCACCGGCCCTGCAAACTTCGCGCCGGCCTCGGCAAAGAGTGCCGCCCACTGCCCGGCGTCGAATTTTTCGGCCTTGAAAAGCGGGATGATGTCCTTATATCCGAACTGATTCTGGTCTCCAAAACGCCGGCGGTGATACTTGAATGTCGGGCTGTCGGCTGCGTACATGTTGCGTCCGTACCACTGGACGCCGCCCGGCCCGTCTTCGGCGCCGACGGTGACCGGACCCCAGTGGGTATATATGCCGAACTTTGCGTCGAGGAACCATTCAGGCGTCTCGTGCCGCTTCAACGACTCCCAGTGGGGTTCGTACGTGGGCACCGGCACAGGGCGAGCGATGGCGCACGAGGCGGCCAGAATCACAAGTGTTGGCAATAGCAGATGATGGATCTTTTTCATAGCGTCCAGTCAGTTTAGTGTTGTTGGAGCCCGTGTCAACTTCGAAACGGCGGCAGATGCCCGGAAATGACCTTGTGGGCGCCGACTATTGCTGCGGGGCGGCTTTGTTTGCCAGGCAGATTCGGGCGTTTCTTTTTAGCCTTTCGAGGCCAGGGCGTTTGATGGGGGAATCGCCAAAGCGGGATTGGAACGATTCGGCCGTCAGAGCGAGAATTTCGCGCAGGTCCAGCTCGGCCCTGTCCGGATAGAACCTGAACTGACCGTTACGGCATGGGGGCGCTTTTTGCTGATATGGACAGGCGAGCACACATTCATCACAGCCGAACAGGCGGTCGCCGATTGTCTCGGCCGCCGGAGGGGCAATCAGTTCTCTGTGCTCGATGGTCAGGTAGCTTATGCACCGGCGGGCGTCGAACCGCCCGTCGCTGCCGATGGCCCCTGTTGGGCAGGCATCCAGACACTTGGTGCAGCCGGCACAATCGCCGCCGGCAGGCTCATCGGGCTCGAGCGGCATGGTGCTTACTATTTCTCCCAGCAGAATCTGCGGGCCCAGGTCGGGGTGGATGAGCATGTGGTTCCTGCCGATAAAGCCGAGGCCCGCTCTGGCGGCCAAAGCCCGTTCGGCCAGTGGGACCGAATCGACGCAAATCTTGAACCGCGGGCGCTCACGCACGACAGAACAAATAAAATCCGCCAGCTTTCGCAGGCGGTGGTTGATGAACCGGTGGTAATCTTCGTAGCGGGCGTAGACGGCCACCCTGCCGGTCGGGGGTTTTCGAGGCAGCGGCCGCCGGAGTTCCGGCCGCTTGTAATTCAGCGCGACGACGATGACGGATTTGGCATCTTCCAGCAGCAAGGCCGGGTGGATGCGCTTTTCGAAGTTGCGGTGCATATAGCGCATTTCGCCCGCATAGCCGGCCTTCAGCCAGCCGGCCAAGCGTTGCGAGTGCCCGGCCGCCAGCGGCGAGGCATCGGTCACGCCGACAAGGTCGAAACCCAGCTCGATGGCCCTGTGCTTTATTTGGTCGGTCAGACTCATGAAAAAGAATTATACAAAATCCGCCGGCAACGGCCACAAAAACGAGGGCCAGGCCAACCCGCAGCGCCATACTCTCGGCCAAAAATGCTGATTAAGAACCCAGGATGGCACCCGGCGTCACTTGAGAGGCTGGAGGCGGCTCCCGGCTACCCTTTTTCGCTTGATTAAGCCCGACTCAACTGTACAATTAATATCAAGAGCAGTCGTGGTGTGGTCGGCACACTGCCGCTCGCGCGACGGATTGATGGCCGTGTTCCGGGTGACCTGGGGAGATTCAGGAGGCATGGGATGAGAACGCATAAGAACGCCGGAGCAGCAATCAGCTTTTTCTTGACGATCTTGCTTCTTACATGGGGACACCTGGAGGGCAGTCCGATTCTTTGCTCGAGCTGGCACACGGTCCAGCTTCCAGGCTACAGCGGCAGCAGCGGCTGGCCCGGCGCAACCGACACAGGTGCTCCAAGGGTAACCGGCTGGGAGGTGGTCTGGACCGGGCGTGTGCCCAACCCGGTTTGGGGCACGGTCGCGGAGATATTCTTCTTCGACGGGAGCAGCAGCCGTCAGTTGAGCACTTGCCAGCAGAGGCTGGGGGCCTTCGGCGGCTACATATTCGACGCGACGTATATTGCGGACAGCAATAATGTGGTGTGGATCGAGGACGACGGACAGAACTACGACGTATTCGGCTACGATACGGCAAAGAACAAAGGGCCGACACAGTTGACGTTCACGGCCGACGCCCACCTCAAGCGGATATCGGATTTTCACGACCCCTACGTGGTGGTCGAGTGCATGGACCAGTGGATCGGCGGGCCCTGGGTCCCGACCTACGTTGATATTCACCTGTACGATGTAAAGAAGAACAAGAGCGTCGTGCTGAACCCGCGGACCCACAACCTTGGCGCCCAGGTCTCCAACTACCGGGTAGTCTGGCAGGCGTACAACTCTTTCGGCGGGAGCATGGATATATTTCTTCACGATATCCTGCCGGGCAGCACCGTGCAACTGACGAACTGGCCGACATGGCTTCACTACAGTCCCTCTCTGTCGGATCCCTACCTTGCGTGGTGGGGATTCGAGCCCACACTCAACCAGTACAAGATATTTTTCAGCCACCTGAAGAGCATTCTTAGCTGGAGCGATATTGCCACCAGCAACGCGCTTCAGCAGCAGCAGTTGATGGTGCGGGTATCGGTTCCGCATGTGATATGGGCATGGAACGACGATACCGAGGGGTATGGCATCTATCATTACCGCTACTCGCCTCCTTTTTCGACCACGACGAGAATCTGGCCGATGACGCCCCACGAGCCGGGGATGTGCGAGTGGATGGATGCGAGCGGTTCGTACGCGGCGTTCTCGTGGAACAAAGGCGGCGAAATGCACGAGATATATGTTTACGACCTTGTCAACGGGGGGCCGCCGCAGTTGGCGACAATGCACTTCGGACCTTCGCCGGTTTTCGTGCAGGTTTCTTCCAGGCAGGTCGGTGGCATTAACGCGCCTGTTGTCGTGTGGGAATCGTACAATCCCGGCAGCATGGTCAACGAGGGTTTCATCTCAATGCGGCCGGTCTGTGACCCGCAGCCGAAGGCAGACTTTAACTCCGACTGCACGGTGGACCTGCTGGACTATGTCTTTATGTGCTCGCACTGGGGGCCGGGCAGCGCGGCGGACCTCACCGGAGACGGTAGAACGGATTTCGCAGATATGGCGATACTTTTTTCCGAGTGGCTCAACTGCGCCATTCAGCCTCCGATTTTCCGCGGTTCGGGGGCTACTTTCCCATAGGAGGCCCGAGCTTCAAGCCGGGCTGACCCGTGGGAGAGTCGAATCTCGGAAGGTTCATTTTTGCAGGTCAAGGGCCGGTTTTGCCGGCCCTTTTTGTGCTATGACGCGTGCGGTTCGGAATCGCACGGTCCGGTGCCGGTGACAACACGCGAGCGGGCTGATTAGATTTGACGGGGGCCGAATCGGTGGTTATTGTGTGCCATGTTTGAAAACCGTGCGGCGAGGTTATTGCCGCTGCCGCGCGGCATTCGCGCCGCTGCGATAGACTCGATGGTTTGAAGTTACATGGCATTGACGAAAACCCGCCAGTTGGTCAGCTACATTGCCCCGGCCGCGCCGGCCAGGAGGCGGGCTGCCGCCGGTGACGAGCCGTTTCTGCGACCCGACATGGGCTTTACGCCGAATTGGTATCGGACGGCCCTGGGTATCGACTTCGGCGCACGCTGGCACACCGACCCCGGATACCGGCGCGGCACAATCCTCGATATGCGGGCCGAATTGAAGCGCAGGTTCGGCGGCACGAGGATTGGCGACATCGACCGGCGCGACAGTCCGCTGGACATATTGACGGGGACCTTCGGTATTTCAGTGGTGCCCGCTATCTACGGGATTCCCATCATCTACACGCCGGATACCTGGCCGGATTGCGAGCGCCGGTACCTCAGTGACGAAGAGCTCGACCGTATCGAGCCGCCCGACCTTGAGACCAATCCCTTCTTCCGGCAGCTCATGGCCCAGGTTGACCGTATTGCCGAGATCGAGGGCCGGGTGGAAGGATTCGTCAACTGGCAGGGCGTGCTCAACAACGCGCACCGCCTGCGCGGCGAGAAGCTGTTTTTCGATCTCGTGGATTCGCCGCAGCGGTGCCGTCGCCTCTTCGAGTGCATAGTCACGACGATGATTGATGCGGCCGAGCGGCTGCACAAAAGGCAGCGCAGCACCGGCGTCGAGAACGATTTCATTACGGTGAGCAACTGCCTGGTCAACATGATCAGCCCGCAGCAGTACCGCGAATTTCTTTTCCCGCTGGACGTGCGGCTGGCCGAGGCCTTCGGCTGCATAGGCATACATAATTGCTCCTGGAACGCCGACCCTTATATTGAGGATTATGCGAGGGTGCCGCACGTTGGCTATATAGATATGGGATTGGAGTCAAATCTTTCGCGCGCTCGGGAGCTGACGCCGGATGCGCGTCGGTCGCTGATCTACCGGCCGACGGACCTTCTAAACAAGCCGCTTGAGGAGATTCGCGAGGATCTGGAAAGGCTGGCGCGCGAGTATGCTCCGTGCGATGTTGTGGTCGGCGATATTGAAGCCGGCACGCCGGATGAGCGGGTCGTGGCCTTTATCGACCTGTGCGACCGGATAAGCCGCAGGGAACAGGATGGCTAAGCGTTGAATGAAGAAGACCTTATGAGTAGTCGCGGCCGGCCGGCAGAAAGTGCGCAGCAGTGAGTCTTGAAAGGTAGCTTATGCAGGGAAGCCTCGGGGGAATTGACATTGCGATTCTGGTCGCCTATTGTGCCGTCCTTATCTGGATGGGGGTCTATTACAGGCGCAAGTGCCGGACGGCCGAGCAGTTCATGGTCGCCGACCGCACCATTCCGGCGTGGGCCGCGGGATTGGCGGTGATGAGCGCGTATACGAGCAGCATCTCGTATATCGCCACGCCGGGAAAGGCCTTCGATTCCAACTGGCACCCCATCATCTTCTCGCTCTGCATCTTCCCCGTGGCATGGCTGGCGTGCAGATACGCCGTGTCGTACTACAGAAAAATGCAGCTTATCAGCGTTTATACGTTTCTCGAAGAGCGACTCGGGACGTGGGGCCGAATCTACGCGGCGCTGTCGTTCCTGCTCTACATGATCGGGCGCGTCGCAGTGATACTCTACTTAGTCGGCCTGCTCCTGAGCAAGTTCATCAGCGCCGCGCCGCAATTTCAGGACCAGACGATCGTGGTGGTGATACTCGTAATCGGCCTGGTGACGATTGTCTATACGCTGCTCGGCGGGATGGAGGCGGTGATATGGACGGACGTCATGCAGTCGCTGGTAATGATTGCCGGCATTGCGTTCTGCGCAGTTGCGCTTTCGCGGAGCGTGTTTTCCGGACCCGAGCCGCTGATACAGGCCGCCGTTGACAACGGCAAGTTCAGCTTCGGCAGTCTCAAGCTCTCTCTCAGCGAACAGAAACTGCTGTCGGACCGAACGATATGGGTAATGATCATCTTCGGGGTGACGGAGAATCTGCGCAACCTCCTGGCCGACCAGAACTACGTTCAGAAGTACTGCTCGGTCCCGGACGAGCGCCAGGCCAAGCGCTCCATCTGGATCGCGATGCTGATATACATTCCGCTTACCCTGGTGTTCCTCTACATAGGCACGGCCCTTTTTGCGTTCTATTCGGAGGGCGATGAGCTGGCCCGGGCCGGGATCAGCAAAGGCGACGAGGTTTTTCCGCATTTTATAGCCACCCAGGTCCCGCCGGTCCTCAAAGGGCTCATTGTGGCGGCGATTGTGGCCGCGGCGATGAGCACCGTCGATTCGGCCCTGAATTGCTCGGCGACGGTCTCGCTGCTGGACTTCTACAAGAGATTCTCCAAATTGGACGTTGGTGAGCAGACCAGCATCTGGTTCCTTCGCCTGGCCACGGTGGGGTGGGGCGTCGCCGGAACGGGCTTTGCGCTTCTGATGATTCGCGCCGAAAGCGCGCTGGACGTCTGGTGGCAAATTTCGGGCATATTCGGCGGCGGGATACTCGGCTTGTTTCTTCTGTCACTGCTTCGGGTTCGTCTGCGGCTCTGGCAGGGCCTTGTCTCGATCGGCGCGAGCGTTGCCGTCATCACTTGGGCGTCGTTTGTTCGCAGCTCATTCCTGGACAAGTTCAACCTGGAGCTGAAGGAATCCTGGCGATGGGCGGAGTGCAGGCTCGACGTTGTCATCATCGGGGCCACGGGTACGGCGGCCCTCATGGCGGTGGCCGTCATTTTGAGCCTTTTCAATCGCCGCGCAGCGGCCCGGCCGGCAGCCAAACACGTTTGACGCCGCTGGCGGGGCATACGTTTTGGCAGAAACTCGAAGGAGGTTTTCATGCAGATAATTGAATCGAACCGAGGGTGGGCCATTGGAAAAGCTAACGCCGGGCTCCTGCCCACGCGGCGCAGCGTGCTGTTGGGATTGGCGGCCCTGATGTTTGCCGGGTTTGCGGGTGCGGCTTCGGCAGAAACCGTCGTCGCGTGGGATTTCAGCAAAGGGACGGGTGGCTGGACGGGCAACGCCAGGGTCGAGAGGCTCACGTTCTCTTCCGAGGGCCTGCTCGTCAGGTGCACCGGGGAAGACCCGTGGATAGAAGGGCCGGCGGTGGATTTGACGGGCTCTGAGGTGACCAGGGTCAGGATACGGATGAAGTCGAGTGCGGACTCCGGCGCCGAACTGTTCTATGGACCGTCTTTCCGGGCCGGACGCTCGGTTCGGTTCACAGTGCCTAACGACGGGCAGTGGCACGACTATTCGCTCGCGATTCACGAAAGGCTCGGCCCGGGGACACGTTTTCGCCTGGACCCGTGCATGGACAAGGCGGATGTGACAATTGCCTTCATCGGGGTCGAGAGAATCGAGGGGACCATCACACCGGCCTTGGCGAAGCCGCACAGGCCGACCGGCGCGCCCCGAAGAGAATCCGTGAGATCGGGGCCGCTTGAGCTCGAACACTACGGAGATACGTGGGGCAGCTTCTTGCTGAAGGTCAACGGCGCCGAGATGGCGGCCGGATACGATTCCGAGTTGATTGGGGTCATTCTCGAGGACCGGGCCGAGTGGCTTAATCTAAAGAACGCAAAGGTGAAGTTCAGCACGCTTCCCGTGAGCGGCTGGTTCGTGGCCGAGGCTGCTATCAAGGACGTCAGCGGGGCCAAATACGAGCTGCTCAGGCGAGTGCGGCCCGGCGAGAAGGCCGGGACAATCGAAGTTGAGCTGGAATTCAAGGTGGACAAGGACCGGGAGGTTGTGCGTCTTCCGTGGCTGTCCGTTTTTGCCGGCTTAGGGACGTTCGGCCCGAAAAAACACCAGGGCCTTTTCGCCGGCCTGGAATATCTCTGCGACGAGCCCAGCAGCAGCGAGGCGGACATCGCCGCGCCACACCACATTCGCCGCACACCCGATCCGGTCAAGATAACCTTTCCGCTGATGGCGGTTGCATACAACGGCAATTACATCGGGCTTATCTGGGAGCCTTCGGAGATGGTGGCCGCGACCTTCGATTCGCCCGACCGGATATACGATTCGGGCGCGCAGGTCATGGAATTGTCGGGACCCGGGGTGGGCGACCTGCGATTTGAGAACGCGTATTCCGCTCATACGGCGATCCGGCTGCGGGCGGGCCGGATTCTCAGGACGCGCATCCTGATAATCGGCGGAGAAGGCAAGAGCATCGTCCCGGCGGTGAAGCACTACCTCGGTCTAGAACCGCTGCCGCAACTGCCGCAGTTCGAGGGCGGCTTCGATGCTGCGGTGAATCTGCTTGCACACGGCTGGCTCGATTCGGCGGCCAACCGCAACTGGCTCTTCCGCCACGCCGTCTGGGGCGAGCGTTTCGGGCCGGCCCCGGCGGCGGATGCAGCCATGTTCATGGACTGGCTTTCGCTCAATACCGCCGATGCACGGCTTCGTGAACGGCTCCGAAGCGGCAGCCAAGCGGCTCTCGAAAGGCTGCCGGCCGGTCAGCCATTTTCCGGCGGAGTCTCACACGTGCGGCCTCCGGCCCCACCTCTGGTGTTCGGACGGGTGCATGAATACGTCAGGCAGAGGCGCCGGCAGGCGCTTGCCGCGCTGCGGGGCTTTGCGGCCGATGGGACCATGGAGTACCGGCCGCGCGGAACGGATTACTCGCGGACCCACTTTGCCAAACACGCAAACGGCCTGGGCGGGCGGAGCGTGGCGGAAATCCTGGAGGCGGCGAGCCTCTGCGGCGATAAGGAGCTGACCGACAGGGCGCTCGAATTGCTGGACAAGCAGACGGCCCTGTACGCAGAGGCCGTCCCGAGAGGCGCCCAGACCTGGGAGGTGCCGCTGCATACCCCGGACATATTGGCCTCCGCCCACATGGTCAGGGCCTATGCGTTGGGCTACATCATTTCCGGCAGGGGCGAGTATCTTGAGCAGGCCAGGTACTGGGCGTGGACGGGCGTGCCGTTTGTATATCTCTATCCGCCGACCGATGGCCGGGTCGGGCTCTACTCGACGATAGCCGTTCTGGGAGCAACCAACTGGCGGGCCCCCTCTTGGTTCGGGCGGCCCGTGCAGTGGTGCGGGCTGGTGTACGCCTCGGCGCTGCACCTGCTGGGCGAATGTGACCCGGCCGGGCCGTGGGGGAGAATCGCCAGTGGGATAACCGCCGCCGGTCTGCAGATGACCTGGCCGTTGACGGACAAGCAGCGCCAGGGACTCTTGCCCGACTATTTTCTCTTCAGGGCGCAGGTTAGTGACGGCCCGGCCATAAACCCGGGCACGGTCCAGGCGCACCTGGCCGAGCTATACGGCAAGGGAAAAATATACGACGTCAAGAAACTCGGCGCCCGGGGCTGGTTCGCTCATGCCCCCTGTGCAATAACCGATATCCGCGAGGGGCCGGATTCTGTGAGCTTTGTCACCGCCGGCTGGGCCCACAGACCATACCACGTCCTGGTCTCGGGTATCGAGAAGGAGCCCGCCCGGGTGCTCGTACAGAGGATTTATAACGTATCGGAGGATACTTCCGCATCCAAATCATGGCGTGAGGAGTTTCACCCCGATACCGGGTCGCTCGTGATCTCGCTGACCGGAAAGGCAAAAATCACAATCAGGTAGGTGATTGAATAGCTGGCGCAGGATTACCAGACGAATCCCTCGGGTTTGCAGTTGCAGCCCTGTTGCTCTCACGGGCCAACCGCCTCGTTGTAGATGCGGACATCGTCTATAAGTCCCGCGAAGAAGCCGCCCTCGCCGAGTGCGCCGTCTGCTCCTATGTGAATGCCGCCGTCGGCGCTTTCGAGGCTGGCGTTTGCCTTTGTGTCTGCCGCCACCTGCACGTCATCGACATATAGGTGCCTGTATGCCCCGTCCCAGATGAGCCCAACCCGGCGCCAGTTGCCGTCCGTGACGACTGCATCCGAATAGAGCGCATAGCCGAAGCGTCCGGGTTGCCTGAGCTCCGTCATGAGCTTGCCGTCAACCGGTTCGCTGCGGAGCCAGCCTCTGCCGGTCCCCGTCCCACCAAGCTGGGATACGATCACCTCTCCTGCGGTGTCTGCCTTGATCCAGGCAAAGACGCTGAAAGGCCCGGCGGCCGGATTCAGCAGAAAACCGGCTGCGACATAATCATTGCTCCCGTCCAATTCGAGGGCCCCGTCCACCATGCCGTCCGAGGGCCGCCATACGGGCGAGCCATGAACTGCGGCGCTGTTGCCACCCGCGTCATCGTGAGCCACGTCGCCCTCGGTCTCGTCCAATCGCCAGTGGGCGACCAGAGGGAAATCCTCAAGCCAGCCTTCGGAGCTTATGTGCTCGCCGGGCTGCAGGATTCGGACGTCGCAGTCGGCCGTTTGCTCTAACGCCTGGGCGTCGCTTATGCTGCCGATTGTATCGCCCCAGTGGCAGGGGATGGCCAGTTGAGGTTGTATGTAGCCGGCGGCCTCGGCTGCCTCCGGGCCGTTCATTGTGTACGTGCCGCCCACCGGCAGCAGCGCCACGTCGACGCCCGTAAGGGCCTTCATTTCGTCCGTCAGGTCGGTGTCACCCGCGAAGTAGATGCGGAGGCCGCCGAGTTCTATTAAAAACCCGACCCAGTTGTTCTGCTTGGGGTGGTACTGCTTGGCCGGATTGTACGCCGCCACGCCCGTTATCCGAACGCCGGCCGCTTCGATGGTCTGGCCCGGTGCAATCGCCTGTCCCCCACCCCGGGCAGCAACAACATCCGCAGGGGCGATGAATTTCGTCTCCGGGCCGGAGACCTTGGCGATATCCGTTGGCGAATAGTGGTCGCCGTGCCTGTGGCTGACCAGAACAAGCGCAGCATCTGCGATAGGAACGCTGAGTTTCCACGGGTCCAGGTAGATGCACGCTTGGCCGTGCCAAATCTTGAAACTTGCGTGACCGAGCCACTTTATGTGTACGGCCTGCCGGCAGCTCTCGAGCCAGTGGTCGGCAAACAGGGCAAGGTCGGCAAGGTTGACCCCGGCAACACCATCCAGGTCGGCTTCACACTCCGGCGCCGAGCAATCCGCATCGAGCCAGCGGCCGGCCAGAGCCTGCAGGTCGGTCCACTCCACCGTGCAGTTGCCGTTCAAATCACCCACCGGGTAATCGGCCGCGGCCAGGCCGACCAAAGATGCCGCCAATAACCCCACAACCAACGGATTCGCAATTCCCCTGAGCATCGTTTAAGACCCTCCTCAGGCTTTCACGGAGCCGCCAGCGGAAACCTCCGGGCGTAATCACCGGCCATGCGAGGCTCCACCGTCGCGACCCGAAACAAGCGATGTTTGTCTTTGTTGGCGCCCGGTAATTCTGCGCAGTCTTTCGACGCTGCTATGATACCAGATTAACGGTTCCCAAACAACCACCCGGTTTGCGGGCCCGTTTCTCAAATGGGATTAAAACAAGTCGCATGTGGCTGTCACAACCGCCTCTTGCGGGCCGCCGAATGGGTAGAGAAATGACTGTGCCGTTCTGCCGAACGGCTCGGGGCGTTCTTATTGCTTGCGCCAATTGCCGGCGGCGTCCAGCCGGTAGGTGCCGGCCGGCGATTCGGGCTTGCTGCCGCCGGTGACCGTGACTACGGCGATGCCGTCGGCGGTGATGTCGGTAATGGTGTAGTCGTCCGGCTCGAAGTAGCTGCCGTCCAGGTCGCCCGACGCAAATCCGAGTGTGGACCGTGTCTCGGCCGAACCCATGTTGACGCCGGCGAATTTGCGGGCTTCGGCAATGCCTCTTTCGGCGATGCAGGCGCGGACGGCGGTGCGGATGATTCCCGCCGACGCGTTCGCCTCGGCCCACTTGGCGGTTTCGGTCCGCCCTCTCATCATCGGAATCGCTATCGCCGCCAGGATGCCGCCGATGAGCAGAACGATCACCAGCTCCACTATCGTAAATGCTCTTGCGGTTGCTATTCTCAGACTCCCAAATGTCTCAGGGCTCTTTTCATCCGGCTACCTGCAGAAAAATTGTGGTTCCGTTTTCTGAACGGCCGGCGCCCTGAGTGGACAGTTCGCACCCGTAGTAACTATCGGGCTAAACGCGGACCGGCTTAAGCAAAAGCCGGTCTTTATAGAAATTTGTCGCCGGTTTATTGGGCAGGGGCCCGTCGCCGGCGGCGCTCGGTGTCTCAGCGGCCTGTCCGGTCCAAAGGGATGTGGACTCTGCGCGCGAGGCCGCTAACCGCACGGACTCTCTGGCCCGGTGGATTTGCCTAGTCTTGTTATCTCGAAGGTTACCGTCCCGCCGCCGGTCAGGTCCGAGGCGTCGGGGCAGTGAATGTATGCCTTGGTCTTGTCTTCTTTTCCTTCGAGGCCCCAAACGGCGGGCTCGGAAACGCGAAGAGCGTTGTAGTATGGCATCAGCGAGCCGAGGGCGTGCATGCAGAGGGGAATGTCACTTACGAGCTTGTAGCCGGCCCTGAGAGTGAAGGAGTCTCCGACCTTGTAGGTGGGGCAGACGCCCTTTATCTGTTTCACTTTAACGATCAGGTCCATGGTTGCCTTGTCTCCGGTAATTTCAACATAACACAAGTACTATGCCGGGCGGCTCTGTTTGTTCAGGACATTTCGGGCCCGGGCCGCTATTTTGGCCCGGGACGAAAACAATTGTAAAGAGCGGCCGGGGCAATTACCATATTGGTCGATTCGAATACAGGAGACTTCAAATGGCAGAAGAGCTGGTCGGCATAATCGGAGGCACGGGCCTCGGCGACGCCCTGGCCGCCGAGATTGGCGGCGCGGAGCTGCAGAACGTGGATACCCCGTTCGGGGCGCCGAGTGCGGATATCATGACAGGCACGTTCGGCAAAAGGCGTATCGCGTTCTTAAACCGCCACGGCGAGGGACACAAGCTCTCGCCGAGCGAGGTTCCCTTTGCCGCCAACATATTCGCCCTAAAGAAGCTGGGGGCCCGGGCGGTGATAGGCAGCGGGGCCGTGGGGTCGCTTCGCGAGGAGATTGCCCCGGGAGAGCTGGTTGTAGCGGACCAGTTCATCGACAAGACTTACAGGCGCACGAGCAGCTTTTTTGGCGGCTACGGGGCGGTGCACTGTGAGATGGCTCAGCCGGTCTGCCGGCGTCTGGGGCGGATACTCCTATCCGCTGCGGATCGAATCGGCGCAAAGACACATCCAAAGGGTACATACGTGTGCATGGAGGGGCCCCAGTTCTCGACGAGGGCCGAGTCTCTTATGCACCGCGCGTGGGGCGCAGACTTGATAGGGATGACGGCCATGCCGGAGGCGAAGCTGGCCAGAGAGGCACAGATGTGCTATGCGCTGGTGGCGCTTGCGAGCGACTACGACTGCTGGAGGCCGCACGAGCAGGCAAAGAGCAGGCAGACGCTTCTCGAGGAAATAATCGGCAATCTTAAGACGGCCACGAGCAACTGCCTGGAGCTTATAAAGGCGGTCCTGAGCAGTGAGGACGGCCTAGTGGACGGGCGTTGTGAGTGCCGCGGGAGTCTCGGTCTGGCCGTTTGGACGGACCAGAGCCGCATCGGCCGGGCCGAACGGCAGAGGCTAAGCGTACTTTTCGAATAGTCGCCGGGGCCCGGGCTCCTTCGCATGTACGCTGCGCCTCGGCAGCAGCCGTACCGGCCGAGACTCGTCAGCCGGCACCCCAGAGCAACAGCTTCATGGCCACGAGCAACAGAAAGACCCCGATGATCGTCCGAAAGTGCTTCTGCGGGACCCTGTCCACTATGCGCTTGGCGATCCGGGCGCCGAGGAACGAGGCGGCGATGAATATGGGCATCGACCAGAGCGGGAATGAATCGAGGCGAACGCCGTCCGCGAGGTACTTGCCGAGGCGGGTCGTGTCGATGAAGATGGCTATGGCGCCGGCCGTGGTGATATAAACGGCCTTGGGCAGGTTGAACGCCGTCAGGAACATCCCCCGCACGGCTCCGCCTATCCCGAATATGCCCGCCAGAAATCCGGAGAGCGCCCCGCCACAGACGCCGGCAGCGATGTTCTTCTTGAGCCTGAACGAGCTCTTGAGCAGCAGGAAGAACACATAGAGGACCATAAAACCGCCCAGAATTCGGCTCAGCAGCGCCTCCGAGACATCCAGCACAAGCGAGGCGCCGAGATAGCTGAAGAGAACGCCGGGAATCCCGAAACATATCACGAGCTTCGTCCTGAAACCGCCGCGGAACAGCAGCAGCTTCCAGAGGTTCCCGAACCAGTGGATAATGCCGACGAAGAGAAGTGTCTCCGGGGCCGAATAGAAAAGCAGCAGGACCGGCACCATGATCGTCGAGGTGCCGAAGCCGGTCATGGTTCCGATGGCGGAGGCCGCTACCGTAAGAACTGCTATTACGACAAGGTGCATACCTGAGATTTCCCGTACGTTGCCAAAAACGCTACACCCGCACGCCTTGACTGCATGGTAGCACAACACGCGCTTTGATTTCAAGGGCGTTGAGTAATTCGATTTGCTCGTTTGCAATTCAATTTCAGCGGGCTGACTTGTCGGCAACTACGCCGCCGCGCCCGGAGCGGGGCAGTAGAAACTGCTGAGATCGAAGACAAAGTCACCGGCAGCACTACTGCCGACCCCAGTTGGTCTCCGGACTATACGTCCTTCCGCTTAATCTCGTATCCATCACAAGTATAGTGAAAAAACCGCTCGAGATGGTGCTGACGTTCTTAAGGAGGCGCCAGCGGGTACTCGCATAACCGACTATTTTCTCGCCACCCCTGCTATGATATATCTCCAGCGTGCGGGGACCAGGCAGTCCAGCAGAAACCTGTCGCACACTCCAAGCATCTTTCTTTGACGTTCGGTCCGCCCGAGCGCACCAAGGAATCCCACGGTGATATGCCGAATATCGGTAAAAACAGACAAGAATTGCAGCATCTCCTCAATAGTGACATATCTCCATTGTGTGCCCCATCTGACATATCTCGCTCGAAGAAACCGATGTATGGGAGAAGCTACCAGATTCTCCGCGAAAAACAATTCTCCGTCCTTCTTCAAACACTTGTATATCTGACGCACGGCCTTGAACTGGGCATATACATTATTGCTCTTGCCGATTGCCCCCAAAACGGATTTGAAAAGCACCACGTCGAATTCTTCTTCATAGGGAATATCCAACGCGTCAATGCTCTTGTAATCGATGAGGCGTGAAACGTTGTACTTCTGGTGCGTTGGCACAGCCCTTTCGGAAGGCCCATGTATATCCGAGCACAACACCCTGCTTCCGTGAAGCGCCATCCACAACGAAAGGCCGCCGTTTCTGCTGCCTATTTCGAGAGCCTTCGCGCTGCTCAGGTCAACTGAGGTGTTTTCTTCCCAGTATTTTAGGGCCCTGGACCAATTGGAGATATCCCATTCGATAACGTCTGCAATACATAATTTACTAAATGGCATTGGATACTCTTACAAAGCACAAGTCGTGAAAATATGGACATTCAGGTCGGCCGTAAAGCAAAGCGAGTATCTGCCGGTCAGGAGTTGAGGCAACCCGCGAAATGTTGCCACTGCCCGAAAAACGGATCGCTCATATGGCTCCACTATGATCCTCATTCGCCTTGTAACACCTCGCAGCACCATAATACTTCCTTGCGATTCAGACCCGCGCAACAGCTTGATGTCGCATAGTGTGATTGACTCCCATCAGGTGGATATGGCAACGACTCTGCTGCCGAGCCGGAGCAAGACCGGAATGCCAAAGTACCTGAGGTAGACGGTGAAGCCACTGCCAGCACGGCTGCAAGGTTCTCAGGATTCTGCTCATAACCAGCCCTTCCTGAAGAATAGGCCAAAAGGCTTAGACCGGAGGAACCGCACGACATGTCCTCTTCTCGTCGAGGTTGCTTAATCAATGAAGATTTGATAACTATATTCTGCCCATATTGGTCCGTCAAGCAATTATCGCGACATTGTGAAAGGCAGCGTCCGCCTGCCCGAAACGCACAGGACAAGGCGACACGCATACGATGTCTTCTGTATTGCCGGAGAAATCGTGGAATCCGCCGGGTTTTACGGTTGCACCGGCCGAAAAGTGACTTATAATTGTCTGTGGTGTTGCAGAAACAGGAGGTCTGGATACGTTCGTCCCAACCGGGCAGCAAGGCGGGTGGCCCCATTTTCCGGCCCACCCTGTCCGGCAGGGATTTAGCAGTGGTGAGGCCAAATCGATGCGCGGGAGGATGAAGGTGGTCAGGCCGGGGGCATGGCTCAAACGGCTGGGTCCGTGCGCCGCGTTGACAATCCCTATTCTCCTATTCTTGCCTCTTGGCGAAAAGCGCGACTTCGAGACCCTGCGAGGCGACGGCTACGGTCGCGACATCAGACTCCAGCCACCGCAGAATCAAACCGGTCCTGTCAGCTACTTGAGCTGGGATCCGAAAAAGAACCGCAGGCCGATCCATTCTATCTCTTTCAGCAACCTCATTTCAGAAAACGGGCGGCTCGGAATGTTCAAGACCGCCCTGCAGAAGTTAGTAAGGCTGCAGGACCTGGAACTGAGCTTTTACCGGTACAGTTGCCCCGAAATTCCCGCGACAGAGAAACATCCATCTGCTGCGGCTCGACCAAATGCGGTATCCGATATACACGCACTGGTTTCCAACGTCTCCCGGAAACTGACCGGCGCCGAAAATGGGCTGCGCATCGAGAATCTCGATTTGAGCAACGTCTCCGAGGTTCGCGTTAACAACATCAGCTACAGGATATTCCAGGACGGCAATCTGCTCTTGCGGGTGCAAAGCAAGAGGGCCGAGGCGTCTGTGGAACGCGCCGAGGTGATTCTGCGCGGGCACGTAATCATCGTCGCCGGGAACGGCCGCAGGCTTGAATGCAACCACGCCACCTGGCACACGGGAGGGGATATGTTTCGCATCGAGGGGGTTTATGTCTTGAATCGCAACGGGGCCGTAACCTCGGGCAGGAATATCTGCGTCGACAGCCGGTTGGACCCTGTGGAAATCCGGACTGCAAAATCACTATGACAGGAGGAAAGCCGATGCTTCGCAAGCTTACCTTGACAACTCTGCTGATCTGGCTGGCCGGCTCATGGACGTCGGCCCATGCCGCGGACCCGAACGAATGTATCAGGCAAGGCCGCGAGTACATGTTCGAGAAGACACTCTCCGGGCTGAGACTGGCGTATCGCACGTTCGACGAGTGCTTGAGTGACCCATCATGCGCCGATTGCGCCTCGAGCGATGAGCTGGTGTTCCTGCACTCCCTGACGCGGGCAGCCATGCTTTTCATCGACACAAACGACCTAGTCGTAAATGACAGTTTTCTCGAGCTGGCCGAAGCCTTCGGACTTCTGGTCACCGGTGATTCACTTGATCCGTGTGGCATAAACCCCGTTGACGTGAACGTCCTTATGGACCTCGACGGCTGCTACAGAATCCCGGCCGGCGCGCCCGATCTGAACGGACTTCGCAACACGCTGGACTACTCGATCATACCCGAGATAGATAACATAGTCGCCGAGCTCGAGACTATCCCGGATTCGCAGACAGAGCCCTTCAGAATGTTCTTTGAGCCCAATGAAACCGGGCTTCAGAAAGACCTGGAAGTGGATTACGGCGAGGTTCTGATAGTAAAAGGGCTTCTGCTGGCTTTCAGAAGCGCGTTAACAGCGCAACTGGCGTACGACGTATATCTCGACGTCAATGACACGCGCATCGAAAGTCTGCTATACAGCGAGGGGATCTGTCCGAACGACGTCAACTCTCTTGAGCCCTCCGACTTCATAGACCTCAAGGACCCGAACAACCCGAGCATAAACGAGGATTTCCTGGTCCCTTATCCCGACCTGCTAAAGGTGCTACCGACGGCGGGTTACCCGGATGTGAACGGCGCGGCGATTCTGGCTCAATCGGCAGTCGATCTCATTGACGCGATAGACTACTACCAACAAGCCGTGGCGTATATCATCGCAGAAGACCAGCCGCCCGGAACTGACCCGCAGGAGGATGAGCTTTTTTACGTGGACCCCAACGAGCGACGGCTTCTGGACTCGATCAACGCCAGACTGGCCACGTTGCGAGATTCTCTGGCCAAAGATACTGTGGGCACATACCCGCTCGAGACCACCAGGACCTACGAGGTGCAAGAACCCAATTCAGCAAAGATTGGCGAGCTCGTCCTCGTTTATGACGCCTTGGATACAGCAGGTGAGGATGGAACGTTAAGCTTCACCAAAAGCGGCCTGGCGCCGTCGCCCTGGCAAGTTGAATGGTTCGACCACGTGGACTCGAATCAACTGCACGTTGAGCTGGAGCGCTTCGCGGACGGCCAATATATGGGAGGGTTCCTTCTCGGCACTATAACTGCGGACAGCAACACCATAACGGACGCCACGTTCGAGTACTGGGGAGCTGAGTCGGGCACGATTTCCGGGCTGACGGCCCTCCATACCGGCACGAAGATCGTCGACGGCCGCTTAGACGTCAATCCGCTGTTCGGCGGCTCCGACCGGTACCCGAATCCCGTTAATCCCCGCGACCTGCTTGCCGAGTTCGACTGGAACAACGAGCCGATTTCCGGAACATTCGGCCACCGCCTCGGCGATGATCCCACGCTCGGCGGCATCTTCCCGGATATGACCCAGGAGTTGTGGGCGATGCTTCTCGACCTGCCGGTTCCGGGCCTTCGATTCGAAGCGGGATTCAGGTTACCCGTGGGCGCCCGCCCGGTCTCGGCTGTGCTGGCGGATCTGAACGGCGACGGCTTTCCCGACATCATCACCGCCAATGCCGATTCCGACGACGTCTCGGTTTTGCTGAGCGACGGCAACGGCGGCTTTTTGCCCGAGCAGTACTACGGGGCCGGGGCGGGGCCGGTATCCGTAGCAGTCGGCGACCTGAACGGCGACAGAATCCCCGATGTGGTCGTGGCCAATGAAGATTCCTATGAGGTCTCGGTGCTGATGGGTCTCGGAGACGGCCGGCTGCAAAGGCAGAGCAGGCACGCGGCGGGAATTCAGCCCAGCGGGGTGGCCGTCGGCGACGTAACCGGCGACGGAATCGCCGACGTTGTAACGTCAAACAAGGGCTTTTCCAATGTCTGCGTGCTGCCGGGCGTGGGCAACGGCGATCTCGGGCCGCCGACCTTCGTCACGGTTGGCGAAGGACCGGCCTCGGTCGCGCTGGGCGACCTCAACTGGGACGGCATCCTGGACATAGTCACCGTAGACGACTGGTCAGGCACAATATCGGTTCTGCTGGCCAAAGGCGACGGCCAGTTCGATGAGCGCCGGTCACTGCAGGCCGGGGGCGGCCCCGCGTCTGTCGCACTGGGCGACCTCAACAACGACGGCACCCTGGATATTGTGGCCGGCAACGCCTGGTCCGACGATGTAACGGTGGCGCTGGGCAAAGGGGACGGGAATTTTGAGGACCCGACTTCGTTTAACACGCAAGAGGGGCAGTTCTCCGTCGCCCTCTGGGACGTAAACGGTGACGGCATTACCGACATTGTCACCGCAAACACCTGGGACACACAGATATCGGTTCTGCTCGGCGTCGGAGACGGTACGTTCGGCCGGCGCTCCGGATTCGACGTCGGCGACGACCCGCAGTGCGTTCTCGTGGGAGACCTCGACGTCGACGGCGTCGCCGAAATACTCACCGCCAACGGCCGGTCCGACGACGTATCCGTATTCGTCAGCATCTCCACGACATACGGCCATTACCCCTCCGGCTCCGTGCCGGCGCCCGTCGACGGCATGCGCTTTCACTTCCCCTATAATATGAAGCCGGACAGCTTTTCGCTCGAGCAGGATATCGTGAGCTTCGTCGGACCGCTTGGGCCTATTGAGGCCAACAGCTACAGATGGCTGTCTCGCAGAACCCTCGAGGTCGGATTCCAGCCGCAGCATGAGTATGGAATCTACAGAATGGTGCTGGGCCCGGACATACTCGACGCGTTCGGACGGCCTCTCGATGTCGATAACGACAAAGTCTTCGGCGAGGTTCCGGACGACCGGTATATTGCCGCCTTCAGATTGCTTCTCGGCACCGGTGACCTGATTGTCTCCGACGTAAATGTGCAAGGGACGCCGTTGGCGGGCCGCCCCCTGCATGTGGCCTGGGATGTAAAGAACCAGGACCCCAACAGCACGACGAAAGGCGGCTTTGTCGATGCGATATACCTGTCCGAAAACACGGACTGGGACATGAATGATATGTACCTCGGCAAGGCGATGCATGACGATCCGCTTGAGCCCAACGAAACCTCCCACCAGGAGCTCGACGTCATTCTGCCCGGCGTGCTGCCGGGGGACTATTACGTTCTCGTTCGAACGGACGCGGGAAATCGCGTGGATGAGCCGAACGCGGAAGACAACAACGTCACCGCAAGCACGCCTGTCTCGGTGGATGTGGATGAGCTTTTGCGAGACGTCCCGGCCATCGACGAGCTCACTGCGGACGTGCGCGCCCGGTACTTCAAGTTCAATGTCACCGAGGAGAAGGACCTGGAGATTAGCCTGGACAGTCTCAGCGACAACAGCGCCACGGAGCTGTACGTGATGTTCGGGGCCATTCCCACCCGCAATCGTTTCGATTACCGCCATGCGACCGATTTTGCCGCCGACCATAAGCTCGTCATTCCAAATCCGCTGCCCGGGACATATTACATTCTTGTGTATGCCGGCCGGATACCCGCATCCGGGTCCTTGGAGTTTGCTCTGACCGCGGCTTATCTGCCGTTCGGGATTCGAAGCGTGACGCCGCTGGAAGTAGGCAACACGAACTATGTCACCTTCACCGTAAACGGCGCCGGCTTTACCGCTGATACGCAATTCAAGCTGATAACGAGCGATGCAGGGCAGCGCGATCCGCTCGATCTGTTCGTGTACGATTCGACTGTGGCCGATGTTATTTTCGACCTTTCCGAAGCCCCGCCCGGGAATGCCTGGATAGAGCCCCTGCAGTCGGCACAGTTGGCCAGCCCCGAGATTCAAGGAGCGGGCTCGGCTTCCGAAATGTTCCCCCTCCAGATAGTCGGCGGCGCCGGCAGCGCATTTGTTCTTACACTTGCGGCACCCAGCGAGGTACGCGTGGGGACAGGTTTTTCTCTTTCCGCCCACGTGCAAAATGTCGGACTGGTGGACAGCCCGCCCTTTTCATTACATATCTCTATCCCCGAAATAGCCCCTATAAACAAGGTATACGGCCCTTTAAGTCCTGACGAGGAAATTGATCTGACAATACCGGTCGTGTTTTCCACGCCGGGATGCAAGCTGATGGTGGGCCGGATTCTAAGCGAAGAAGAGTGCCAGGAACTCAAAAGCCGGATTCGGTCCAACGTCAAATTAGTGCAAAGGCTCCGGGTTGAGTATCTGCTGAAATTGGGCCAGTATGAAGCCTGCAAGCAGTTCCAGACGCAGCCGCCCTGGTGTTTGCGTCTAAAGCAGGAGCTTAACCGACTGCGCGTGAGAATAGAAAAGGCATGTGAGTTCCTTAAAGCAGTCTGCCAGAACTTCCCAAGTGAATGCGGACTTGCACCTGATGAATGTGACAAGGTTAACGACCTCTGCGTTCCCCTGCCTGCGATGCTGGAGGCCCCGTTCGGCCAGGGCTGTTGCCCGGAACCCGGAGCCAGCACTATCCTCGCCCCATCTCTGCTCATGGGGGCCGCCGGCTCTGAAGATTACGAAGCCCGGGATACGGCGACCGTCTGCGTTATCGGCTCCTGGGACCCAAACAAGAAGATCGGCCCCGCCGGCTTCGGCGCATTGGGGTATGTCACCGGCGACAGGTTATTCACCTACACCATCTACTTCGAAAATGAGCCCAATGCTTCAGCGGCGGCACTCAGCGTAAGCATCGTTGACCAGCTCGATCCGAATCTGGATTGGACGACGTTCGAGCCCATAGAAGTCAGCTTCGGCGAGCACGGCGTCGTTGTCCCGGAGGGCATGTCGCACTTCGAGAGCAACGTACAAATCGACGGCTGGACGTACACCAAAGACGACGGCTGGCACACCGGCGGAGCACCACTTACGATAGACATCAATGCCGACATCGATATCGGCACCGGACGGGCCACCTGGAACCTTCGCACCTATGACTCAAATACCGGGTGGGAGCCGGAAGATCCGTATGCGGGCTTCCTGCCGCCCGACGACCCCGATGACGCCACTGGCCGAGGCGAGGGTTCCGTAACGTTCACCATCCGTCCCAGGGCCGGTTTGCCCGCCGCAACAGAGATTACCAACAGCGCAAGCATCGTCTTCGACACCAACCCGCCCATCGAAACAGATCCCGTCGTAAACACGATTGTCGTCCACCGGGCCGATTTCGATTTGAGTGGAGATGTCGCACTCGGCGACCTCACCAGGCTGGCCGAACAGTGGCTTTGGGTCGGCTCGCCCGGTTACGTCTATGAGGACATTACCGGTGACGGCGTGGTGAACTTCCCTGACTTCGCCCAACTGGCGGAGACTTTCATGAAGTAGCACCCTGCCGGTCGGTCCTGGCGGAAAAAGTTGTTGTCATCTTTTTTCGGCTCGGCGGTTGTTGTTGAGTCGACGCGTATCAGCCCCGCTGACAGGCACCGCTGGCCAGTTCAGTTGGACATCGACAGGGATTCCTGTCGCCCCGTCGGCAGGATCAGGCTGTCGGGCCTGTTCGGTCAACTTTCCGGTGCGCGGGCCCTGGTATTCGTGGGCGCCGATGTCTACAGCCCCGCCGTATGGCAGCACGTTGCCCCAGAAATCAAAGCCGCCGGTCTCGACAATGGTTGCCCCGCCGTCGATGCACGGTGAATCGGACCGTAGTTTGTAGCCGTCGAGCGTGGCTATTCCGATTTCCCCGCTGCCGGGGGCGATTAGCCTCGGGTCATCCGTTCGCTTTTTGGGGTCGTCGGGTTCGGAATCGGGATGGCAGCCGAAGAAGAGATTGTTCGAGAAGTGTCTCTTGGCGTTGTACCAGTTGTACGAGGCGGTGGGGCTGAGGTTGTAAATGATGTTGTTGTAGAAATAGTACGTCTTGTCGCCGTTTCTCCTTTCATCGATGATGCGCGGCGAGAGGTGCGGGGGCACGAAGACAACGTTGTTGTAAACGTAGCAGCTTGTGTTGGGATAGCTGAAACAAAAGATGTTGCCCCGGTCGTTCCGGCTGATATTGTAGCGGACGATGACGTTGGCGTCCTGGGGCTCCGTGCACATCCAGAAAAGACCGTGACTGTTGTCGTGACTGTAGCTGTACTGGAAAATGCAGCCCGGGCTCTCCAGGTCCGCGTCGTACAGACAGCCGTCGTAGTCCCGCGAGCGATTAAGATACCCTTCGTTGAACTGAAAAACCGTGCCGCGCGAGCTTCTCGAGAATATCGTGTTGCCGGTCCCGGCGCGATAGGCCGTGTCGTAGCAGACATTGTGCTCGACGACCCCGCCGTCGGCAAGCCGTATTATCATCGCGTTCTTGGCGATGTCGTGCACAACATTGTTGCGGATTCTCAGGTTGGTAATCCTGCGCCTGTTGAAATTGTATGAGCCGGGCGTATTGCCGCCGCCGGCCCTGCTTCTCGTGCATATCCCGGTGTTGTCTATCGTCTCGATATGACAGCCCTCCACGAGTATGTCATCGAAGCGCGTGTCCACGTTGTCGTCGGCTTCAATGAAGATGGCTATCCCGGCCGTGTCCTTGGCCTCAATGCTCTGGCCGATAATCCCTTTTATGTGATGAATATGCAGGTTCTTGAGGTGTATGTGGCGAACGAGCCCGCAGTTTGCAGCCGCAATCATAACACCCCTCCTGTCACCCCCTGCGGCCGCATCATTGGTGATTTGAAGATTGTTCACTTCCCAGTGCTGCTGGTTAAACAGGTAAACGACCCCGTCGCCGGTGCTGCCGTCTCCGTCGATTAGGGGCTTGGCGCCGCTGGCGTACATGTCTATCACTATCGGCCTGCCGGCAGCACCGGAACCCTTTGGATTGAGCTTTCCGCGCCACGTGCAGCCCGCCTTGAAGAGAATCCTGTCACCGGGAGCATACGCCCTGCCGTTGACCTGCGCCAGGCTCTTCCACGGCTGGCCGGGGCTTGTCCCCGCGTTCGAGTCACTGCCCTCCGAAGAGTCAACGTAGAAAATCGTCCCGGACGCCGCCGTCACCGGGCAGGCACAAACGAGCATCAGGAATATCAGCGGAAATCGCCTCATGCGTGATGTGATCCGCATTCTCCCCGTCCATCCGGTTCGGCAGGCCGATCCACGGGCGATTCCCGGAGGCCGCTGTCCGGAACCTTTTTCATGTTTCAAGCCGGTTGGTGACTTAATAACGTTCAGTTGCTTGTCCATCGGCGCCATCATACCATATTCAGCCCTCGCTGAAATCCGCCCCCGGCCAAATGTAATTCAGATTTAACAAATCTGCAGAACTTCATACTAAGGTTTACTGTAGCGGTCCGGCCAGCCTCAAAAGGCCAATCGCCGCCTATGACTCTGCTGCAATCCGAGGGCCCGTGAACCGCCAATTCGCCAAGACTGCCGATCCCATAAGCCCCGTGTTATCATCGGCCTGCCGCCCATTGGATTGCGCGGCGTACGAGGGGTTCGAGGCCCTTGGTGGATTCCGGGTGTGGGCTTGAGCAGAAGACTCGGCCTTTGCCGAACCGGCCGGTGATTATCGCGGGGGTGTCGATCATTACTCCTTCGGGTGCGCCGTTCTTTGCGATTTCCGTGCGGAAGTGCGCCAGCGCCTCGAAGTCCGGGATGTTCGGGTCCAGTGCCGGTGCGAGAATCGGTCCGTTGGCGTAGCGGATGCCGATCAGGCCCGGCCTGTCGTAGAGAATCGCTCGGCCCTGGCCGGTCAGTTCGATCTTGACTTGCCCGGCGCCTCGCTTCCAGTGCTTGCGGTCGATTACCTGTGCGTCGACGATTTTGAGTGACCAAGTGTAATTATTCGAGGCCAGATACGCTCCTGCGCAGAAACCGGCGTATCCACCGCCATTCCTTACGAATTCGACTATCGCCCCGCGCCCGTCACCTCCGAGCGCCAGGGCTTGCTTGGAGGCGCTGCCGCCCGGTGCGACAACAACATCGAATTGATCGAGCGCGCCGCCGCTGATTTCGGGTACGCCTACCCTTCGCACCACGACGTTTTCGATGCCGCGTAAATCCTGTTCGAGGTTTCGCGGGCCTTTGATGCCGACCCCGCCGGCGTCGTAGATGGCAACGCGAATGGCGTCGTCGGATTTGTCATCGCCGACGAGTACGTCCATGTCGCTGCCAACCATGCCGAGGCTGCTCAGAAAACAATGGACCATGATTCTGTGCTGGCGTGTCCGTCGTGAGATGCGCTGGTCTTTCATCGTTGTCTCGAGAATCATGGTTTTTGTGTTTAGCCGGTCGGCGGCCGCGCGCGCCAGGCTGCCCCGTGTCGGGGGGCCTTTGAGCACGAATTTCTTGTTGGCGTCTTCGACGGTTTCGTTGAGCACGCGGAGCATTCGGCGGGCGTGGTCTCCGACTTCGGGCATTTCGGCCGCGATGATGGAGCTGCCCACGCTGTCGCTGTTGACCTGCGTGAAGTCCGCACCCTCGTGGAGATCGAGCAGCCAGTCGGGTTCTTCGGAGCGAACGAGGTCCCAGATTGCTTTGCTTAGCGTGCACTTGGGCTGGTCGGTGTCGTTTTTTGGGAAGTTGCGATTCAGGTTGCTGCGTTCTTTCGGCAGGTCCGGCATCGAGCGCTTGTTGGCGTTGAGGGCGGGCACATTGGCTCTTGGCAGGACTACAAGCCTGCCGTTTGTGATCTTCCAATGGCGGATATGCTCGGCGGCTCGCGCCCCGGCCTGCTCGTTTCCGTGCACGCCGCCGATTATCATTACATCAGGGCCCGGCTCGTTGGAATCAGTGATGTAGTATTGCGTCTGCCAACGGGTCCCCTGGGCGATAGGTGCGCCAGGGCCGCTCTGTCCGTGCGACATGGGCTGCAAGGCGACAAGGCAAACCAATACCACAGTGCCGAAATATGACAATATACGCTTGCCTTGCTGCACCATAACGATCCCATCCTGGCGGTCTCAGGTTTTCCGTCGGAAAAAACACTCGAACCGCTTGACAGGTATTTGCTGAAGCGCCGAGGCGATTCCGACTCTTACCCACCTAAGCCACCGGGTTCTCGGCCTCAAAGCAGATTGCCGACACAACATCCGCCACGGACCCGAAAACCGCCTGGGGCGCTTGCCCCGATATTCCGCGCTCTCGCACAGGTTGCCGGGTTGGGGCGACTAATCATCCGGCGTAATAATAACGGGAAGCAGACTCATGCGCCCGCACCAGGGAGTTTCCCCGAGCCAGGACTCTGCGAACAGCGACAGGTCGCCAAAATCCAGCGTCCCGTTCCTGTTCAGGTCCCCCGGATGCTCGAAACCGGCCAGGTATCTATCCTGCGCCGACCGCGCAAAATCGGTAAAGTCCGCCCTGCCGTCGTTCGTCAGATCGGACAGAATCGACCACCCGCACGGCGCCATGGTCGCTATCGCCGTTCCTCCGTATGCTCCCATGTTGATGCGGACGTTGCAGCCCCACTCGTTTTCCGGATCGCTCGGGACGGCGGCCAGCTCGTCGCCTACCGGTGTGCCGGGGTCCCCCGCGTCGATGCAAAGGCTCGTCACCCCGTCCCACACCCAGTGCGTGTTATGGCTGGCCTGTGGAATCCACCGCCAGCCCTCGCTCTTGAGATGATAATCTCCACTGACCCATTGCCCGCCATAGGAGGGTGCTGCCGTCCAGTTGCCGGGCCGCACGAAACACGGATCGGCACTGATGTTCCCCTCGCCCGACCACGGCGCCTGGATGGCCGAGATGCCGCCCCTGATGTTACTGTACGTGACCACGACCAGACAGTTGGAGGCCGTTATCTCCGTGTTGACCGGGTCCCAAAGAATGGAGTTGTGAATCAGAAGCTTGCCCTCTATGCACTGAATCGCCGCGCCGTAAGGGCTGCGGCCGTCGGGGTTGCCGCTGTCGGCTATCGTGCAGTTGGATATCGTCACGTTCGAGCGCTCGGCGTATACGGCATGGGCCCCACCGCTGTAGTACGCAACATTGCCGCAGATAATGGAATTAACGAGTTTCGGCCTCGCGTCCTGGCAGAACAGTCCTCCGCCCCTGTCGCTGGTCCCGTTACCGCTTATTGTGCAGCCCCTGATTGTCGGCCCACCGCCCATGCAGGTAATGCCGCCGCCCTGGTAATAGTCCCACGTCTGGTTGCCGGTTATGAGGCAGTCGGCGATTGTCGGGCTGCTGCCCGTGCACATCACGCCGCAGTAATTCCGGCTCGAAATTGTCAGGCCCCTTACGGTGCATCCTTCCATCTCGCCCTGTGTGAACGAGAGCCTGCCGGCCAGCACCGTCGAAGCCACAACGTCCGGGTCGAGCGGATCCGTCCCCTCAAGAACGATCTGCCGGCCCAGCACGCTCACGTCGCCGTTATACTGCCCTGGCCCTGCAACGACGCGGTCGCTGTTTTCGGCCAGCGCTATCGCCGCGGGGATAGTCCTCTTTGCCGTCGCCCAGGACAGGCCGTCGTTGCTGTCATCCGGCCGGTTTGCATCCACGTAGTAAACCGCGCACGGTATTGTCGGATCGCTCGAATAAAGCTCGTACTCGGCCAGATTCGTGTGCTCGTCCATATCCGCATCATCGCCCGGCTCCGCTGCTACCCCATCGTTCGGGTCGAAATACTCTTTCTCCCAAAAGTCGGGAAGACCGTCGCCGTCCGTATCCAGGGCCTCGTCCGCCCCGATATCCACCGAGGCGCCCATAATACGATCCTCCCCGTCGAAATCGTGTTCCACGTATATCCCGGACGGCCCGCCTCTATCGATACACGGCGAGCCCTTGCGCAGATGCCCGTCGGGCGTGACCTTCGGATCCTCGTCCATGTTTCTGATACCCTCGTATCCACCCTGCACATCGCAGTCTCTCACGTCACCCCTAAGGCCGCCCTCGAAATAGATCTGCCCGGGCTGGTTCGCCCATACGATGCTGTTGGAGATCGTAACCTGCGTGTTATAATCGCAGTAGATGCCGCTGCCGTTGTTCGGATAAGAATATTGTGCGCGCGAGTTGCCGTAGATCGTGCAGTTGGCGACCAATCCGGTGGTCTCATCGCTGAAAGTTATTCCGCCCTGCTCGAAATTACCCGCCACGACGGTATTGAGCATTTTGACGCCGCTCGAGTAGGAGTACACGCCGGCGGAGTTCTCACGGATGGTGACGCCGTCGAGGAGAGTCTGGTTCGATCCGGTAATCAAGACGCCCTGGTAATTGCGCGCTGCCCGGCTTGCCCGAACCGAGCAGTTCGACGAGTTGAGCAGGTTTATGCCCGCAATCGTGCAGTCCGAGACGGTGACATTTTCTATTAGTGAATTCGACGTGTTCACAAACATCACGCCGGCGCCGTTTCTGGCCATGGCGAGGTCTCTGACGCTGATACCGGCGCAGTTGACCGCAAAGACACATCCGGCGTTGGTTGCGCCATCGACCACGGCGCCGTATTCTCCGACTAAGTAATAGATGGGCCTCCCGTCAACCAGGTTTGACGTGTCGATGTTCTGGACGTACTGTTGGGGCGAGCCCGCGCTGCAGACGAAATTCGCTCGGTTATCGGAAATGATATTGCCCAAAAGGCGGTTGTTTGCAGAGGACGTCAGGACGATTCCCTGGTCGTTCTGCAGAACGTGGTTTCCCGCGAGAGTGTTGTTGGTCGATTCTATCAGCAGGATTCCTGCACGGGTGTTTGCAGTGGCCACGATGTCGTCGATTTGCGAATCGGTCGTGTAGGCAAACAGAACCCCGACCCCGTTTCCGCTGATCGTAACGTCGCTCACGGAGACATCTGTGCAATTGACCGCGACGACACAGGCGGGATTGCTCGCGCTGTCCACTACCGTGCCTGCCGCTCCCACCAGGTAGTAGATGGGTTTCCCGTCGGCAGTATTGGACAGGTCGATATCCTGCTCGTAATCTGCGAGTGAGCTGCCCGCCACCTCGAAGTTGTTCCTGCTGCCGCTGATGGCGTTGTCCCTGAGGGTGTTCTGGTCCGAATTGAGGATGTAGATTCCTCTGGAGGTGTTGTCGGCAATTATGTTGTTTGACAGTGTGTTGCGCCCGGAGGCCGAAGAAAGGTATATCCCTTCGCTGTTCATCGCGATGTTGTTGTTCGAGATCGTGTTCCCGTAGGATTGGACATAGATGCCCCTGTATCCGCCGGTGAGGTTGAAACCCGAGACGGCGCACGCGGGCGCGTCGATACGAATCACGTTCGTTCCGCCCTTGGCATCAATGGTGGGCTGACCCAGCCGTGGAGAGCCGATGCCTATCAGCTCAATGGACTTGTCGACCGTAACGCTCTGCTCGTAGGTCCCGCATGCGACCTCGATCGTTTCTCCATCCATGGAGGCGTCGATTGCCTGCTGGATGGTGGGATAGTCCTGGGGGACGTACAGGCGGCCCTTTATTCGCAGAGTCACCCAAACCCGCCGGGGGCTGTTGACCGCATTCGGGTCTGAGATGGTGAGCGCCGCGGTATAAACTCCCCGCGCCATGCCCTCGGTATTGACTCTAACCACTACGTGCGAGGGCTCGGCGCCTGATTCGCCGGAGTCGCCAACGACATCCATCCAGGGAGAGTCCTCGCTTATCCGCCATTTGAGCGTATTGCCGCCGCAGTTACGGATGGACAACAACTGTTGCTCCGGGTTGGGTCCGAACTGCTCCCGGACGAATTCGAGGGCCTCGGTAGAAAGTGCGATTGACGGCCAGCCGATGTTGTACTCGTACGCGCCGATGTCGGCTATGGCAAAGCGGCCGAGCAGGGCCCATAGCGGACGCGGGTTGCCATCCTTGTCCGTCGGCGGCAGGCCCACCGCCGGGGCGTTGCTTCCCTGGTCGATGCAGGCAGAAGGCAAGAGTGGGTGATGGTCACCTTCGAAGCTGAACAGGGGTTCTCCGTCGACGATTCCGGACGCTTCCGGCAGGGAATTCAGTTCTGCGGCGCCCGTGTAAACGTCCGACGTGGGTCTGTCGTAGTAGTCCCCTTCGGGATTGCCGTTGAACAGGCAGTTCTGAAGAAACAGGTCGTTGTTCGAACCCTCGTAGATTGCGCGGTTATTGTTTTGAGCGAACACACAGTTTGTAATTGTGTACTCGACGCTGGAGCCGCAGTAGATTGCCCCGCCGTAGCTGTCCTGGGTTCGATTTGCGGCGAACGTGCAGTTCGTGATCGACCCGGATGACCGGTAAGACCGCATTCCTGCTCCGTTATAACCGGCAGCGTTTTGGGCGACGACGCAGTTTGACATGGTCAGCTCCAGGTCATAGCTGTAGAGTCCTGCGCCGTATCTTGCCGCGTTGTTTGTTATGGAGCACGCCTGAAGCGTCAAAGTCGTTTCGTCGCACTCGATTCCTCCGCCATAGGACTCCACCGTATTGCCCGAGATATCGCAATTGGTGAGCGTGGCGTCGGCGTAGTAGAGGCGCAGCCCGCCCCCGCGGCTGCCGGCGCGGTTGCCGCGTATGATGCAGTCGGTGATCACTGGCGACGTCTGGTAGTCGAGGTATAGACCTGCCCCCCCGTAACTGGCCTCGTTGTTGACTATGACACAGCCGATGATGGTCGGCGAAGCGTCGTTGGTGCAGTAGATTCCGCCGCCTCGATACTCGTAACCGTTGGTAATGGTAAAGCCCTGGACGACGGCGGTTGGGGGCTCGGCGGTAAGGAAGTAAAACCCGCGGCCCGCTTTCTCGCAGTCGATAGTGCAGGCGTAGGGTCCGTTTTCGCTCTTGACGGTGATGCCCTTGCCGCCGAAATCAAGGTCCCGATTTCCGGGCCCCCTGTACGTTCCGTCGGCCACGAGAACGGTGTCGCCGGCGACGGCCGCCTCTATCGCCGCCTGGATGTTGTTGAAATCGGCGACTCCGTCGTCGTCAACGCGAATAGTCGCTGCGTGCACCGGGACCGCCATTAGCAGAAATGCAAACGAAATGACAAGTGTTCTCATCGTTTCTTCTCCTCCAGAGGTCTCAATTCCGAAGTCCGACAGACTGGATTCTACGTGAAATCGGACGAGAATGCAAGGGCAAAATCAATGAGGAGGAACAAGCGACCAGCCGTCGAGGCCGACTATGGAAGCGTCAGGGCCGTTCGTGCGTTTTTGCCGTTACCTGGCGGTTGTCGTATGCCTGTATATGTTGTAGGATCAGCTTCGTTTCGGCTCGAATGTCAGGCGGCTGCGGCGAGTCTGTGATCGGGCTCGTTTCACGCGGTCAATGAAACCCGTTGCGATCCTGCCGACGTTCCAAGGCTGGGCCCGGCGGGATCGTGGAGACGCGAGACGTTTCAGGGAGGTACAATGGTTTTAGCAGCTATCCTGACGGTTGCAGCCGTGTGCGCCACAGCAGGCGGCTCTTCCTTCACCAAAGAAGAAATACTCAGTGTATGGCGCGACCAGGAGGCAGGGTTGGCCGACCTCTACTTGGACTTCGACCTCGTG
>CP070678.1:1802330-1817309 GCA_020352515.1 Phycisphaerales bacterium
ACGAGGACGACGGATATGCACATTGCGAAGCTGCGCGGCAAGATAGAGCATGATCCGGCGAATCCCCGGATCATAGTGACGGTTCGCGGCGCGGGTTACAAATACGCGGCGCAGAAGCAATAAGGTGATCGGGCGAAAATGTACAGACGACTTTTCATTCTGTCGGTGATAATCCTGGGGGCCATGTGCGGGCTGGTATGGCTTGGGTATCACTCCCTGCGGATGTGGGGGGAGGGGATGGAGGCCTCGCGTCTGGGCGAGTTCGCCAAGGTGGCCGAGCTGATCAGGAAGGACGTAAAAGAGAAGCTTGACGATTTCATGGCGGCCGAGGAGGAGCGGCCTTACACGGATTATCAGTACTACCATGTTCCGGATAATGCCGAGCAGGTTGAGCAGCAGTTGCTGCTGGTTCGCTCGCCGCTGGGGGGCAGTCTGGTAAACGGATTTGCTTACGGCAATTTCCAGATCGACGCGGGCGGGACGATTACCAATCCCCACTACGATTTGCGGCAGGCCGCGACAGCGGCCAACAACGAGTTGTACGTTGCGGCGATAAACAATACGACCAACATAAAGGCCAATCTTCTGCCCGTGCTTGGGACGGGGGCGTCGGGGCTGCTCTCGGCCGACGTGGACCGTATGCAAAAGACTCTGGCGCAGGCGGCGTTTCGCAAGCAACAGGAGGTCAAGGGTGTTAAGTCCGGGGATGTTGCGGGCAAGCAGGTGCGTCTGTCTGCAGGCAAGCAGAGGAACTTTCCCATCGGGAGTTTTCAGAATGAGGACCAGAGGGTCCAGGTCGTCTTTCAGCGGCGGGCAATTCTGGAGTCCAATATCCGGGCCAATGCGGCCTCGGTATGGGGGGGGGGATTAATGCCGGGCAGGAGCATGGAGAGTACGGCCAAAAGGCAGCAGGTCCCGGCAGAACAGCAGAGATATATGGAGGTGACCGGCGCCGATACAGCCGAGGAAGTCGGCAGGGAGGCCGGGCAGGCCGACTTGTTGCCAGCAAACGGGGGGCAGAGACCGGCGGGCGGCTCGGGCGACGTCGTGACCGGACCGGAGGACGCCCGACGGGTGGTTAGCGAGGCTTCTCAGGCGGCCCGGTCGCTGGACCACGCAGAGACGGCGCCACCGCAGGCACAGGCGGCGCAGCAAGCGGACACGAAGCTGGCAGAACGGCAGGCCCAGATGGCGGACCAGGCGCCTATAAGCGGGCCGGCGTCGCGGAGTGACGAAGAGGGCCGGGAGTCGGCCGACGAATATCAGAGCGAGACGGTGCAGATACGGGTGGAGCCGTTCGTGCCGATAGTGGTGCCCGGTGGTGATGAGCCCGGGTCGATCTTCGCGGGCCAGGTATTCATGCTGCGGCGGGTTCAGATCGAGGAGACGTACCTGCTGCAGGGGTTTCAGCTCAATGAGCGGGAGCTGGTCGATGAGATCAGGGAGTCGGCCCATCGGTGCATGAGCCGGGGGATGGACTTCGAGCTGGCGAGCCAGGAGAACCAGGCGTCCGCTTACACGGCGGTGCTTGATTTCGGCTTCGGCGACCTGGTGCTTAATCTTCTGGAGACGGACCCCGGGCGCATAGGCAGGATGATAAGCGAGCAGCGGACGTGGTATCTGAGCATAGTGGCGGTGGTTCTGCTGGCGGTGACGCTTGGGCTGGCGAGCCTTTGGCGCAACGCCAGGGCTCAGATAAAGCTTGCCCAGAAGAAGGACGATTTCATATCGGCGGTTTCTCACGAGCTGCGGACACCGTTGACCTCGATACGGATGTACTCGGAGATGCTGGAAAAGAGCTGGGTAAGATCGGAGGACAAGCGGGCCGAGTACTACAGGAACATGCGGCAGGAGAGCGAGCGGCTCAGCCGTCTGATAGAGAATGTTCTCGACTTCTCGCGGATACAGCGGGGTCGAAAGAAATACGTGTTCAGTGTGGGTGACATAAACAGGTGTGTGGCGGACGTTGTGGGGATGATGTCACCTTATGCGTCGCAGAACGGTTTTTCGATAAGGACCGAGCTTGGCGAGGTTCGGCCGACCTCCTTCGATGCCGACGCGGTCACGCAGATAGTCGTCAATTTGCTGGACAACGCGATCAAGTATGCGCGCAACGCCGAGGACAAGACGATAACGGTGCGGACCAGAGGTGAGCAGCGACTTACGGTGATCGAGGTTGAGGACCACGGTCCGGGGGTGCCGCATCGCCAGCGGGAGAGGATATTCGAGGAGTTCTACCGCGTCGGCTCGGAGGCGACCCGCGAGACGACCGGCACGGGCCTGGGTCTTGCGCTGGTCAAGAGGTTTGCGCGGGCCCACAACGGTTTTGTGGACATTTTAGGCGCCCGGCCGACGGGCGCGATCTTCAGGGTGTGTCTGGCTCTAAAGGGATAGCCGGGCTTCACATCTCACATGCCGGCGGGTATGCCGGCCCCCTTCAGACTTCTGCTTCGGCTCATGCGCCTGCGGGGCTCGAAAACGGAGGAAAAAAGCGTTTCTGAGACCTGCTCGATGGGTTAAAATCGCTCCATCCGGCGGTTGACTTGATTGATGAAAGGAACGACTATGAGTTTGGGCCGAAGCGTTTTGAGGATGGTGTTTATTGTGATGATTTCGGCGGGGGCTGGCTGTGCGGGCGCATACGGGGCCAGCCCGTTCGTTATCAAGCTGGCGATACCGGCGCCCGGGGATTCCGGTGGCGGGATAATCACGGCGGATGTCAACGACGACGGGAAGATGGACTACCTTGTTACAGTGCCGGGCCACCTGGCGGTGTACGACAACGGGGGCAGGAGACTGTGGATAAAGCGGACGGACATCGGCGTCGGCGGGCAGAGTGAAAGCCAGGGGCTGCCGGGCCATCATGGTCCGGGCGTGGCGGCCGGTGACGTGGACGGCGACGGGAAATGCGAGGTGGTGTTTCTCACCAAAGACTCCGTGGTGCATGTGGTGGACGGCGCCGGCGGGGCCGAGGAGGCCAGCGGCAGACCACCGTGTCCGAAAGATGCGGAGCGGTGGGAGGTGGCGATGATCGCCGACTTCCGGGGCGCCGGAGACGACCGGGACATTCTGCTGCAGGCGACGAACAAGAGTGGCTACCGGACGGGGAAATTCCTTGCCGCCTACTCGATGGACGCACTTGTCGCCGGGGGCAAGGCTCTCTGGCAGACGGATGAGTTCATCGGCTGTGCTCACAATTCGGCCAGGCTGGCGGATATCAACGGCGACGGGCGGGACGAGGTTCTGGGCGCGACGATATTTTCGGCCGCCGGCAAGCTGATCACCCGGGCGGTCCCCGACCGCTATCACATGGACAGTGTTTTTGTCGGCGACGTGCGGCCGGATTTGGCGGGTCTGGAGCTGATTCTGCTTGAGGAGGGGAGCAACCAGGTTCAGGTTGTGGGATGCGGGGGCCCTGTTTGGCGCAGGCAGTTCAAGAAGCAGGAGCCGCAGAACGCCGCGGTGGGGCGGTTCAAGAAAGGCAGCGATGAAATCTTCATCTGGTGCCGGTCGCGCTACAACGAGCACCAGAAGCCCTTCGTCTTCAATTCGGGCGGGGAGAAGGTGTTCGACTACAGCATGGACGACGTGGCGCCGGCCGGGTGGACGGCCAGCGGCGTCGAGGTGATACACACCATCGACTGGACGGGACAGCGCCAACAACTGGCCTGCGCGAAGGAGCGGCACAGGAGCGGGGACGTCTGCGTGTTCGAGCCGCTCACGGGCAAGTTCGTGGAGCGCTTCAAGGAAAAGGCGGACCGGCTGTACGTGGCGGATGTCACGGGCGATTGGCGCGAGGAGATAATCGTGCTGAACGGAAAAGAGCTGCATGTATATGCAAACGGCGCGCGCAACCCGCGGCCCGGCCAGAAGCGGCTGTGGGAGGACCGCAACTACCGCCGGCTCAAGCAATGTCACAACTACTACTCACCCTGACAGGAGAAGACAGATGGCAGAGAGCAAAGTAACGGTGCTGGCCCGAATAAAGGCGAAGAGCGGCATGGAGGGGCAGGTAAGAGCGGCGGCAATGTCTCTTTTGGCCCCGACGCGGCAGGAGGCGGGGTGTCTGGAGTACGTGTTGCACGAGGGGGCGGACGACAAGTCGGTGCTTATGTTCTACGAGAACTGGGCGTCGAAAGAGGCGCTGGACGAGCACCTGAAGAAACCATATCTGCAGGCGTTTGTCGGCAAGACGGCCCAGATGCTCGCTGAACCTCTCGACGTGACCCTGTGGGAGATAATCGGTTAGACGTGAGGGGGCAATTGACAGCGGGAGCGCACGATGGAATACGCAGTTGGCAGGGCGGGGCGGATAATCGCGGCCAGGCTCTTCGAGGGTGAGGACCTGTACGAGTCCATAGAGTCTATCGCCCGCAGGGAGGCGGTTAAATCGGCGGCGGTTCTGATCACGGGAGGGTTCAGAAAGGCGCGTGTCGTGGTCGGGCCGAAACAGGAGACGCCCAAGATTGTGGGCGACTTCAGGGATTTCTCCGGTCCAGGCGAGGTTTTGGGCGTTGGGACGATATATTGTGACAAGGAGGGCCCGAAGCTCCATATTCACACGGCCATCGGCAAGGGCGAGCAGGCTGTGGTGGGCTGTCCTCGAGGCGGGGCCGGGACGTTTCTGGTTATGGAGGTTACGATAATCGAGATCGAGGGCGTGGAGGCCGGACGCAGATCTGATGAAAACGTGGGGCTGAACCTGCTTCGATTTTGTTAGCCGTCTTCTGCATCCGGAGGAGCTTTCGGGGGTCCGAAGAAGAGCAGGGAGACAACGATTAGGCAGGCGCCGCCCGCGAAAAGCGTTGACCGTTTTCGGGGCTCTCTGCAACGGGCGAGCCATTCCGGCACGGCGGGCCTGTTGAAATCGTCCTCGGTGTCTTTGGTCAGGGCCTCCCTGGCGGCGGCGAGCTGCTCGGCGGTCACCCTGGGATATGCGGTGTTCGGCTCGTTGCGGTCGGCGCCGACCACGACCGGAGCGATTCGCTTCATAACAAGGTTGGGGTCCTTCTCGAGCTGGTTGACGAGTCCGTCGTAATCTGCGTTGAGCGATTCGAGCTTCCTGAGGGATTTGGCGGCTTCTTTGAGGACTCGTTTGTTCTGGTAGTGCCGGAGCAGGTCGGTATAGAGCACCGAACCGCCGAGCGCGGCGGCGCCGATGCTGAAAAAGACGACGAACAAGATCATTCGCATAGAATACGGACCCTGCATAACCCGACGTACTGTCACCACGGTTGTGGGCCTTCGCCCGCCGGCGTCGTCCGGCGCCAAGCCGCGGGCTATCGCACCGGCTCGGAAGGGGCCCCTTGGCTCCTTCGAGACCGGTCACGGGCACAGCGGCCCGCGTGTTGCCGAGTGCGGCTCGAGGCGATGGCTATACTGTCTGGTGGATAGCCGCCGGCGGAGATTAGCGGGCCTGGCCCGCATAATCAAGGCCACCTATGTCACGTTATCGGCCGGCAGGGGGTGCTCGCGACAAAAATGGCGGCGGCAGCCGAGCGGCCCGTTTGTGCGGCAGGTGTACGAAGAGCCCGGGCGGTGGGTGATTTCAGGCGGCATTTGAGGGTGTGTGCGATTACCCATGACGCCGATTCACGCGAGCAAGCGGGGCCTTTCAGGTCCGGCATCCTCGTTTTTGGGCGGTTTTCGACGTTTTTTGAAAATTTTTCCAGAATTCCCGTAACTTTTTGGCGTATATCGCGTCTCTTATAGGTAGGAAGGCCAATAATAACGAGCCCCAGGAAAGACGATGAACAGTATTGATTGTCCTGCGGCTCTTGAGATTTTGAAACCATCACCCTCCTCCGAAAGGCCGAAACCCACTCACCGGTTCGGCCTTTTTTTATTTGATTGATTAGCGGGGCCGGCGAGATTATGATAGTGGTATATGCGAGTTCCGCTAAGCAAATATGGCTTGCCGCAGGTTGTGGTTTACCCGTTGGTGTTGCTTTTGGCGATGGGCGTGCTTGCGTTCGGCGCCGGCGCGGCGCTGGATTTGCGGGCGCTCCTGGCGGCCGAGCTGCTGCTCGCGCTGGCGCTGGTATGGATTTTGTCCTTTTTCCGCGACCCTCGCCGGGATTGCCCTTCCGATAAAAACCTGGTTCTTGCCCCTGCCGACGGACGAATCACAGATATCGAGTCGGTTGTGGAGGAGGGTTTCATCGGTGGCGCAGCGCTTCGGATAGGGATATTCCTGAGTGTGTTTGACGCGCACATCAACAGGGCTCCGTGCAATGCGAGGGTGGCGAAGGTCGTGTACAGGCAGGGCCGATACACAAACGCGATGAATCCGGAATCTGCGCGCGTCAACGAGTCCAACGATTTGGGCCTGGTGAGGCGGGATGCTCCGACGGACCGCGTTCTCGTTCGGCAAATCAGCGGGGCTATTGCGCGGCGGATAGTGTGCGATACGGTGGAGGGCCGGGATTTGGCGGCGGGGGAGAAATTCGGCATGATAAAATTCGGGTCTCGCACGGAGCTTTATCTGGCGGCCCGTGAGAACGCCCGGTGTCTGGCCCGTGTGGGTGACAAGGTCAAGGCGGGGCTTACTGCTCTGGCGAGGTACGAATAATGCCACGACTGACAACCGAGGCGACCAAGAGAAATCTGCTGCGGCGGGTTCGCAGGCAGAGGCTGAATTACATAACGATCCTGCCGTCGCTGATAACGGTTCTGAACGGTCTTTGCGGGTTCACGGCGGTTGTGTTCGCCAGCGAGGGCGCCAAGCCGGGCCTCGGTCATTTCTCATACTTTTCTCTGGCCGGCTACATGGTTCTGCTGGCAATGATTGCCGACACGCTCGACGGGCGGCTGGCGCGAATCAGTAAAAGCACGTCCAGCTTCGGCGGGCAGCTCGACAGTCTCTGCGATATTGTGAGCTTTGGCGTGGCGCCGGCTTTTTTGATGCTCAAGGTTCTGGAGCACAAGCTGGCGGGTTTTGTCGTACTCAACCGAGTGACGGATGATTTTCTGCAGCGTTTCATCTGGCTGGCGGCGGCGGCCTATGTCAGTTGTGCGGCCATCCGGCTTGCGCGGTTCAACGTCGAGAACGAGGAGGACGAGTCCTCTCACATGAGCTTCATAGGCCTTCCGACCCCTGCGGCCGCCGGGGTAATCGTGAGCGTGGTGATATTTCACCAGAAGGGATTCCCCGGCTTTGACGGCATAGTTTACGCGCTTCCGTTTCTGTCTATGTGGCTGGCGGTGATGATGGTCAGCAAGCTGCGCTACCCGCACATAGTAAATCAGTATATCAGGGGCAGGAAGCCTTTCGGATACCTTATAAGGGCGCTGTTGTTGGCCGGGCTGATATTCTGGCAGACGGAGCCGGCGCTTGTGCTGATCTTCTGCACTTTTGCCGGGGGCAGCTTCGTGAAGTGGCTGTACTACAGGGTGATTCGCAGGAGGGAGTCGCGCGAGATTCTCCTGGGGCGGACGGCGAACGTAGAACCGTAGAAGTGAGGCCTCAGCGCTACGCGATTGTGGGACTCTGGTGGAGCGGTTGGTCTGTGGGGGCTTTCGGCTGATTCATGTTATAGTACTGCTCTACGATTCCCACGAGTCGCATCAGGACCTCTCGTCCTTCCGGGCTGGCTTCGAGGCCGACGATTTGCAGCCCGAGATAGACATTGTCGCCTTCTGACCTGGGCAGGATGTTTCTGATCTGTGCGTTGAGGACGAGCGGGGTTTGATAGGGCAGCGGTGTGAAGTGCATTCCGACGAACTGGCCGGTTCTGAATTCGGGCTTTTGTCCGTTCTGGTCTTCACCGACGAGCACGACCTGGGCGCCGCCAGCGGAGATGTCAACGAGGCGGCCCTGGCAATAGTCGCGGGTCTGCTTTTCGAGCTTTGGCGTTCCGTCCGCGGCGTCCTCGTTCTGGCGCCTGTGCCAGATGACGACGTTGACCTTGAGCGATTCGGGGACGTTGACGCGGAAATAGCTTCGGCGCTGGACGACCTCGATCTGGTCGGGGACATCAACGACTATAGTGCCTCCGCTGGTGTGGTCGGCGGGGGGTTTGAGGTCCACTACCTTTGTGTCGAAGACGAACTTTCCGTACTCATACTTATATGATATTCCGACGGGCTGTTCGATTTGTATGTTTATTGGCTGCTGCTTGTTGTGGGATCGCACAGTCTGGACGGAGAGCGTTTGTCCTGAGAGACCCGTGAGCAGGACCTTTGCGACGTGCCACTTTCCCTTTGACAGGTAAGAGAGAATGGCCGGTACAGCTCCGTCAATAGCTTTTTGAAGGATTTCCTTCGGTTCGGCCCCCTGCGACATTACGACCGAATTCATATCGACCTCCTGAGTGACATGCGCTGCCGCCGACGTTTGGCCCGGCGAGGCGATTCTGCAGTAGAGCCGTGCAATCGGGGCGCCAAGGCGCGCATCGTGGTGACCCGGTTTATCAACAGTAGTATTCTCACGCTCTTGCGATAATGAACCCGTCATACCCTTTCCGAGCATTCGGCCGGTCCTTGTCAGTATGTCAAGTGCCATTTGCGCATTGGCCCGCTCAGCGGGCGGCTATGTAAAGTATATTAATACATCGGCAAGCAACAAAACGAGTTTCACATCAAACTTGGCTGTATCGCCGGTTTTCGGACCTTCGGGGCGCAAATGCGCCTTTTGGGCAGAGGTGTGTATCGGCTGCAGAGGCTTAAATCCCGGCGTTAGGCTTGAAAAGAAGTGGTCCGGCAATTATTATTGGGGTCTGCATGGGCCGGACTTATGAGATGCTGAAGTTTGGAGGCGACAAGATAGCCCTTTTGGGCCTGTTTGTCGCGGCGCTTCTTCTTGCGCGTCTGATCGTGATATCAAGGTCCTCTATTATCCTCTCTGAGCCGGTAGAACTGACCCACGGCGGTCTTTCGGTGTCGATGCCGGCTGGAAACGGCTGGAAGAGCTCGGAGCAATGGCGGTACATGGACAGCGGCTTCACTCTGAGCAGCTCTCTGGCGGGGAGTTCGGGCAGCCCCGTCGCCTGGGCGCATTGCCGGTACCTGCTGGCTGCGGAGCCGAAAAGCCCGGCGGAGCGGTTCGAGAGTAAAGCGGCGGAGATAGAGGGCAGGATCGTCAAAGTCGGGCGGGCGGAGGCGGGCGAAATCACTATCGATTGGGCTCAAATGGAGAAAGCAAAGACGCTGTTCAGCATGTTTTTCGGCACGGGGAGACTGCCCGACAATCGCCAATTCGAGATAGAGGTCACTGAGATCGCCGGCGAGCGGGCCATGGCCGAGCGGGTGTTCAAGAAGATCGTGGAAAGCATTAGCTTCCGGGACGAGGGCCTTCTCGAGACGGGGGCCGAGGTTGTCTCAGGCGTGCAGAGCAAAGGCCTAGGCAGTTTTTTCGAAAACCGCAACCAGCAGGAATATTTCCTCATCAAAGACGTGGGGCGGCGCCCGGTGGGTTTTTCCGTGGAGATACTCGTGGACTCGGGCGCTCCGGGGGGCGTTAACATTCGCGGCGCGAGCCTGTTGTACATGACAAAGGGGCGGGCGAGGAGTTATGAACATGCGACATTTTTCGAGTCCGACGACAGTTTTACGGAGTATGTTTGGCACAGCGAGACGGTGAACGGGCGGTCGATGAGCCGCGCCGACATAACGGCCCGGGACGGGCGTATGACCGTGAGCAAGTCGGTCGAGCAGCGAAGGGAAAGGAATTATCAGCTCAGCGCGGCGGCGATACCGGCGATACTTCTCAAACAGGTTCTTGTTGAGATGCTTGATTGTGACAGGCAGGAGCTGGTCGTTGACATAGTCGAGTCGGGCGGCAGGGTCAGCGCGGTTTATATTTCGCTGTTGGAATCGGACGAGAGCGGGTGGACGGGCGAGAAGGAGGCCGAGCACGTATTCCAGGTGGAGCTGCTGAACGGTCGCGGCGGCTTCGAGCGGATATACGTTGACGGCCAAGGGTGGATATTGGGGAGATTGTCCCGCATGGATGACGGCTTTATTTTCGAGAGGTCGGACGCGGAGAGCCTGGCAAGGCGGTTTCCCGCACATTCCGAGTACCTGTTGAAGGGAGACAGGGCGGTCGAATGGGGAGAACCGGAAAATTAGGGGCCAAAGAGAAGCCGGCTGGGATGTCATCTCGCGGGCGGCGCTTGCCGACGAGCGCTTGTTGGAAGTTATGAGAAAAGCATACCCGCCTTTTGCTGGGCATGTGAGAACAAGGAGATGAACACGATGAGCGAAAACAGAAAGGTGAGAGCCGCGAGCGCGGCTATTAGGAATTGGGCAGCGGTGGCGCTGGCGTTGCCGGCTGTTTTGCTGCTTGTTGCCGGATGCGGCGCGACCATCTCGAGATTGGGCGACGCCACCTATCCCGACACGGGGGCCTGGTCTGACCTGCGGCTATGGTATGACCGGGCGGCGCGGCGGTGGACCGAGGCTTTGCCGTTGGGCAACGGGCGTCTGGGGGCGATGGTCTTCGGCGGCGTTGAGGACGAGCGGCTGCAGTTCAACGACGACACATTGTGGACGGGCGGGCCTCACGAATACCACCATGAGGGCGCCGCCGAGTATCTGCCGACGGTTCGCAAGCTGCTGTTCGAGGGCAAGCAGGGCGAGGCCGAGCGTCTGGCGATGGAGCAGATGATGAGCGTTCCGTTGCGGCAGGAGAAGTACCAGCCTTTCGGGGACTTACGGCTGCAGTTTCCAGGTCACGATACGCCGGAGGATTACAGGCGGACCCTGGATATCGATGCCGGCGTCGCGTCTGTGAGCTACCGTATCGGGGACGCCAACTTCACGCGGGAGGTGTTCTGCAGCTTTCCGGATGATGTTCTCGTTGTGCGGCTGACGTGCGAGACGCCCGGGGGGCTGACTTTTACGGCGGGGATGGACAGTCCGCACAGGGGCGCCGAGACGGTGGGTTTGGACGAAAGGACACTCGCGCTTCGCGGCCGGGTCGCCGAGTTCAGGGGCAGGCCGATTGAAGGCCAGGCGCCGAGCGTATTGCGGTTCGAGGCGCAGCTTCGGGCCGGAACCGACGGGGGCACGGTGACGGTCGAGCAGGACAAGATAGCAGTGACGGGCGCCGATGCGGCAACGCTGGTGCTGGCTGCGGCGACGAGCTTCAAGAATTTCAGGGACGTCACGGCAGATCCGGGCGCCGCCTGCAGCCGGACAATAGCCGAAGTATCCGGCAAGAAATACGAGGCCCTACTGAGGGCCCACGTGATCGACCATCGGCGTTTGTTGCGGCGGGTGCGGCTGGACCTCGGCGACAGCGAGGCCGCCGGGCAACCCACGGACAAGCGCATCGACCGGTTCGCAGAGGGTGACGACCCGCAGCTCGTCGAGCTATACTTCCAGTTCGGGCGTTACCTGTTGATTGCAAGCTCTCGCCCGGGCTCGCAGCCGGCAAACCTGCAGGGAATCTGGAACGACAAGCTCGACCCGCCGTGGGAGAGCAAGTGGACGACGAACATCAATACGGAGATGAACTACTGGCCGGCCGAGGTGGCGAATCTTTCGGAATGTCACGAGCCACTGTTCGACCTGATTTCAGAAGTCGCTCAGACCGGCAGCAAGACGGCAAAGGCGCACTACGCTTGCCGGGGCTGGGTGCTGCACCACAACACGGACTTGTGGCGAGGCACGGCGCCCATCAACCACTCCAATCACGGTATATGGGTGACCGGCGGCGCGTGGCTGTGCCGGCACCTGTGGGAACATTACCTGTACACGGGCGACAGGGCGTTTTTGAAGGACCGCGGCTATCCATTGATGAAGGGGGCGGCGGAGTTCTTCGTTGATTTTCTGGTGGAGGACCCGGCCGGCGGCGGGCTGATAAGCACGCCGTCCAACTCGCCGGAGACAGGCGGGCTCGTAGCCGGGCCGACGATGGACCACCAGATAATACGTGAGCTGTTTTCGAACTGCATAGAGGCCTCGAAGGTTCTGGGCGTCGATGAAGAATTGCGCGCCAAGCTCACAGAGCTGCGGTCGCGCATCGCCCCCAACCGGATCGGGCGGCACGGCCAGCTCCAGGAGTGGCTCGAGGACAAGGACGACCCGAGGAACCGGCATCGCCACGTCTCTCACCTCTTCGGCCTTCATCCGGGCGCCGAGATAACCAAGCGCGGCACACCGGAGCTTTTCGAGGCGGCGCGCAAGTCGCTGGAGTTCCGCGGTGACGGGGGCACGGGCTGGTCGATGGCGTGGAAGGTCAATTTCTGGGCTCGGTTCGAGGACGGGGACCACGCCTACAGGATGCTGGGCAACCTTCTGACGCCGCAACGGATGTATCCGAACATGTTCGACGCCCATCCACCGTTCCAGATTGACGGCAACTTCGGCGGGGCCGCGGGCATCGCCGAGATGCTTTTGCAAAGTCACGCGGGCGAGATTCACCTTTTGCCGGCGCTGCCCCGGGCGTGGCCGAAGGGGGCGATACAGGGACTGCGCGCCCGCGGCGGGTTCGAGGTGGATATAGCCTGGGAAAAGGGCGCCCTTGCGAGCGCTTCGGTGCGCTCGCTGCTGGGCAATCGATGCAGAATCCGCAGCCTGGCGCCGGTCGCGGTGACATACAGGGGCCGGGCGGTCAAGGCGGACGGCCCGGAAGAGAACGTTGTCGAGTTCGATACGAAGGCGGACAGGACATACGTGCTCACGGCCGTCAAATAGAGACAACCATACCTATCGGAGAGACCCGAACATGAGAGCAACAGCCGCACGTTCAAGGCACTCTTGCGACCGTAAATGCGTGACCTTTTGTCCGACATTGGCCGCCTTTCTTCTTTTCGCAGCTCTATTATGCGCTGTCGGATGCGCCGGCGCGCTAACCGGCGCCGGCGGGCCAGCGCGCGAAGTTGAGGCGGATTTCTCGCAGCTCAAGCTCTGGTATGCCGAGCCCGCGAGGAAGTGGACCGAGGCGCTGCCCGTGGGCAACGGGCGGTTGGGGGCGATGGTGTTCGGGGGGACGGCGGCCGAGAGGATTCAGTTGAACGAGGACACCGTCTGGGCGGGTCCCCCGGTGCCCGAGGACCGCGAAGGCGCTTACGAACACATAGCAGAAGCTCGAAAGCTGATATTCGAGGGCAAATACTCCGAGGCCCAGCAGGTCATGCAGCGGCAGGTAATGGGCCCGCGGATTTCGCCTCGCAGCCACCAGACGCTGGGCGACCTGCGGATAGACATGCCCGGCGCTGCGGCGTCCCACGGCTCAATCAGCCTGACCAAGTGGCGGCGCGGAGGCGAAGGTGACCCTGACAACAGCGCATACGTGCGGCCGGATTTCGACGACTCGCAGTGGACGGAGCTTCTGGTAAGAAGAGGCCGGTTTACAAGGGGCGATGCATCCGTAGGCCCCGGCAAGAAGGCGGTGTTCCGCAGCAGCTTCAAGCTTACCGCCGGGCAACTGGAGGGGGGCGTGGGTTTGTTGAGGCTGGGTCCCATCGACGATACGGGTGTGATATACGTCAACGGCCAAAAGGTGGGCGGGACGACGGACTATTCGAAACCTCATGAGTTCGATGTCGGCAAGTATCTCAAGCCGGGCGGAAATACAGTCGCGGTGGTGGTGGCGAACGTCGGCGGCCCCGGGGCGATGACGGCGTCGGTGAGCCTTGAGGCCCTGCCGGCGCGGGGCGAATCGTACAGGCGGCAGCTCGACCTGGATACGGCGATTGCGACGACAACCTTTACTAAGGACGGGGTAAGGCACAGGCGCGAGGTATTTGCCAGCCCCGCGGCCGATGTGATTGTTGTCCGGCTCACGGCCGAGAAGACGCAGAGTATTGACGTGGATGTGTCCCTGGACCGGCCGGAAGCATTCGAGGTCACGGCGGTTGGTGACGATGCTCTGAGCATGTTCGGGCAGGCCGCCCACGGGGACAAACAAAAGGGCGTAAAATATCACGCGCGGCTTCGTGCGGCGCCGCAAGGCGGGCGGATTTCCGTGAAGGATAATTCTCTTTCGATACGCGCTGCCGATTCGGTGACGCTCCTTCTGGCGGCGGCGACGGACTACAATTTCGACAACCCCTACAAGCCGCTTGAAAGGGATCTCGCACAGGTGTGTGAGGGGCGGCTGAAAGCTGCGGCTGCGAAGACGTACGACCGGCTGAGGGCCGAGCATATCGCCGAGCACCGCAGATTGTTCCGGCGCACAAGTCTGGACCTGGGCGGCGCGGACGTCCAGGCAAAGCCGACCGACGAGAGGCTGGCGGCGCTTCGTAAAGGCGCCGAAGATTCGGCCCTGGCGGCCCTGTACTTTCAGTTCGGCAGGTATCTTCTGATATCGTGCTCGCGGCCGGGCTGTATGCCGAGCAACCTGCAGGGGCTGTGGAACGACAAGATCGCCGCGCCGTGGAACGCCGACTATCACATCAACATCAACATCCAGATGAACTACTGGCCGGCGGAGGTCTGCAACCTGTCGGAATGTCACGAGCCCTTCTTCAGGCTCACCGAGGCGCTTGTGCCGGCGGGGCGAAAGACGGCGCGCGACGTTTACAACTGCCGGGGCTTTGTGGCCCATCACACGACCGACGCCTGGCTGCACACCAGCCCGTTCGGCAGCGTCGGCTACGGGATGTGGCCGATGGGCGCGGCGTGGTGCACTCAGCATTTCATGGAGCACTATCGGTTCACGGGTGACAGGGAGTTTCTCCGGCAGCGCGCCTGGCCGATACTCAAGGAGGCCGGCCTCTTTCTGGTCGACTGGCTGGTCGAGCACCCGAAAACGGGAAGGCTTGTCTCAGGACCCTCCAACTCTCCCGAAAACCGTTTCGTCGCCCCCGACGGCAAGACGGTGAATCTCTCGATGGGTCCGTCGATGGACCAGCAGATAATCTGGGATACTTTTAGCAACCTGATTGAGGCAGCCGAGATTCTGGGTATCGAAGATGATTTCGTCGCCCGGGTGACGGCGGCGCGGGAGAAGCTGGCGATGCCGCAGGTCGGCGCCGACGGGCGGTTGATGGAGTGGTGCGAGCCATTCAAGGAGCCGGAGCCAGGGCACCG
>CP070678.1:1817409-1828226 GCA_020352515.1 Phycisphaerales bacterium
CTTCGCCTTCACCACGGCCGGCTTAACACCCAGCCGCTTGGCCATCTCGGCCTGGCTGGCAGCATCCTGCGGCAGGAACTCGTGCAGCGGCGGATCCAGCAGGCGAACCGTCACCGGCAGGCCCGCCATCGCCTTGAATATCCCCACGAAATCGCTGCGCTGATACGGCAGCAGCGTCTTCAGAGCCCCCTCAAACTGCTTCTTCGCCGCCGCATGCTCTCTTGCTATCGCCTTCTTCTCCTTCTCCGTCGCCGCCGCAGCCTGCTTGGCCAGCATAGCCGCGTAGTCGTCGGCCGCCAGAATCATCTGGCGAACCGGCCATATCCGCTCGCCCTCGAAGAACATGTGCTCCGTACGGCACAGCCCGATCCCTTCGGCGCCGAACTGCCGCGCACGCCTGGCGTCTTCCGGCGTATCCGCGTTCGTCCGGATGCCAAGCCGTCGCACCTGGTCGCATATCTGCATGAATTGCCCGAAGTCCCCGCTCATCGTCGGGGCCACCGTCGCCAGTTGTCCCGCCATAACCTCCCCCGTCGAGCCGTCCAGGCTGATCCAGTCGCCCTGTTTGACCGTCAGCTTGCCGACTGTCATCTTCTTGGCCGCGTAGTTGATATTCAGTTCGCCGACGCCGGCCACGCACGGCTTGCCCATGCCGCGCGCAACAACCGCCGCATGACTCGTCATCCCACCAAACGCCGTCAGGACGCCTTCGGCCGCGTTCATGCCCCCGATATCTTCCGGGCTCGTCTCCTTGCGCACCAAGACCACCTTGTTACCTTTCTCCCGCCACGCCTCTGCAACGTCCGCCGTAAAGACCACCTGCCCAACGGCCGCGCCGGGAGACGCCGGAAGACCCTTGGCGATAACCTCGCGCCTGGCCTTCGGATCGAAATGCGGGTGCAAAAGCCGGTCGAGCTGCTCCGGCTTGACACGCGTAACCGCCGTCTTCTTGGTTATAAGCCGCTCATTCACCATATCGACGGCCATCTTCACCGCCGCCTCCGCCGTCCGCTTGCCCGTACGGGTCTGCAGGATATACAGCTTCTTCTCCTGGATCGTGAACTCCATGTCCTGCATATCCTTGTAGTGCTTCTCCAGCCGGGTCATCAACTTCGTGAGCTGCTCGTATATCTTCGGCATAATCTTCGAAAGCTTCTTCAACTCCATCGGCGTCCTGATACCTGCCACAACGTCCTCACCCTGCGCGTTCATCAGAAACTCACCGTAGAATTCCTTCTCGCCTGTGCTCGGATTGCGCGTAAAGCATACGCCCGTGCCGCAGTCCTCGCCCATGTTCCCGAAGGCCATCGCCTGAACGTTTACCGCCGTCCCCGCGTCGTCCCGAAGCTTGTTTATCTGCCGGTACTTCACCGCCCGCTCGATGTTCCACGAACTGAAAACCGCGTTGATCGCGTGCTGGAGCTGGACCCGCGCGTCCTGGGGAAACAACTCGCCCACGTGCTTCTTGTAAACGGCCTTGTATTCCGCAACCACGTCCTTGAGCTGCCCGGCGTTCAGGTCGCTGTCCAGCTTGACCTTGGCCTTCTTCTTGGCCGCATCGATCTTCTCCTCGAAGTGCTCGTGGTGACAGCCCATCACCACGTCGCCGAACATGTCGATGAACCGCCGGTATATGTCGTATGCAAACCGCGCATTGCCCGTCTTCTTTATAATCAGCTCAACCACGTCGTCGTTCAGCCCGAGGTTCAGCACCGTATCCATCATCCCTGGCATCGATACGTACGAGCCCGACCGGACCGAAACAAGCAGCGGGCTCGGGCCCTTGCCGAAAGTCATGCCCGTCTTCTTCTCGACCCGCGAGAGGGCCGCCTCGACCTGCTCGTCAAGGCCCTCCATCCACTTGCCGGATTTCAAAAACTCTATGCAGGTCTCCGTTGAGATTGTAAAGCCGGGAGGGATCGGAAGGCCCAACGCGCTCATCTCCGAGAGCTGAACACCCTTGTTACCCAGCAACAGGGTGTTCTCCGGGGTCAGGCGTTTCTCGCCAAAATCGTACACGTACTTCTTGGTCATTTTGTTCTCCTATAGGCAAATGCGATTGATGTTCTTGCGCACAACTATAACGTTTCTATATCAAGCCTCATGGACCATCCGTCCGGCCCCGCCCTCTGACGCGCCGCACAACTATGGTCTCCTGTTTGCCCGTCAACACCTGTTCATAGAGACCCGTGAACCTCCCAGTGGCCCGAAAAGCCCACCCGGCTTCGCAAGTGGAGTTCCACAGCAAAAACAAAGTCACGTAATATATCCGCCCGCGGTCGCCCTGTCAACGCGTAAACGCGAAACTAATCGCACCAACGATTGTGGTGGAGTTTTGCTGGAAGATTCTCCGTCGCCGGCAAGCCCCCGACTTACCATCCGGCGCACAGGTGGGCCAGCAGGCGATCGCCGAGCAAATTCTGCCATTCGGCCAGCCGCAGTGAGGACATCTTCTCTCGAGTTTCAGGTCGCTGCCGTCAGGTGGAACTTGACAGCGAATCATTCTACGCTTCCCTATACTGTTTTTTTGGCCCACATCGGCAAAGGGGTCTTTCGTCTAACGCCCAGAACCACGCAACTGGGTATGATTGCCGTCATACCGCCGGCCGGCGCCGGTCAGTCCGCCGGAAACCGCTGCGCATTGATCTCCGCAGTGGTCTGCAGCCAGTTATCGGCAAAGAGCGCAAATTCATACCCGTTGACTATGCCATCCTCGTTATAGTCGGCATCGGCAACGTCGGGCAGAAGCCAAAAGTCGACATAGCGAGAGAGATCGCCTGCATCCACTCTGTCGTTCCGGTCGAAATCGCCGTAAAGACCGAAGAGCCAGTGAGGAAAGAAATCAACACCCCCGGCGCCTGCGCCCAACTGCACGATCTCCGGAACATCGAGCGCGTCGTCCAGAGTGTACCTATACGAGGGCGCAAAGACATCGTCATCGCCGTCATCTACCCGGCCGGTACAACTCACACGCTCGTTGCCCGATGCCCTTATCTTTCCCGGTATCTCGCCGGGATCGTGGATGTAAATGTAGTACGGGTCGTGGACGCCCCCGAAGTAGTTGTTCTCGATGAGGCACTCGGCCTGTATGCGAGAGCGAACGCCGTACAGATTGCCCGGGCAACTGTAGTAGTTGTTATAGATGTGCACCCGGCCGAAACGAACCGAAGGAATCCGCTGCCAGCAACCGGTGTCGAACCAATTATGGTGGAACGTCACGTGCAGCCTGCCAAGATCATCGGTCGCGCCGTCGCTGCTGCCGATAAGACTTACACGCGACTTGTCGCCGCTGGCGCCCGTAAAGTAGAACCTGCACCATGACACGGTAACCCGGTCGCTTCTTCTGGTTATATCCACGCAGCCGTCGGGGCAGTCATAGAAAGTGCATTTTGTTATCAGAACGTCGCTTATGTCCTCCTTCACGCTGATGCCGTCCCCTTCTCCGTAACCGTCGGGGCACGTTATATTGAGTCTCTCGAAAATCACGTTCGATGAGCCCTTCTTGAAGCCGAGCTGCCCTATAATAGTCGAGTTTGCATCTGTGCCTCTTATCGTCTTGTTCGACCGGATGCCGACCTTCCCGCCCACCGAACCCAGGTCGATGGCCCCGCACACCTGCACGACATAAGGAACATCCGCAGTCTCGACCAGCTCCTTGAAGTCCGCGGCGCTGTCGACAGTGACGGCAACGCCCCCTTCCCCGCCGGTCGCATGCATCCCAAAACCATCACCGCCAAAACAAGAAGGTGAAAGACAAAACAACAATGGTGCGACAAGCCCCAACAGACAGGATGCTCTTTTCATCCGGACGCCTCCAGAGTAATATTATCCATACCGGACGGCCTGAATAACCGCCTTACACAACGCATCAAATGCCGGCGTTTCATCCGGCTCTGAATCAAGTATCTACCGGCTTGCCGTCTCTTTGGATAATCCCGGCTCGACGGACAACGCGGTGGACGGGACAAATGACTGTCGGCTCCGGCGTATCCCCGCTCGCAGATCCCCGCGACCGGCATCATGAGCCGTATCAAGCGTCCGTCACGCCCATCTGCCGCGATTAAGGCGGGATCAGCTTGAATACGGTATAATAAAACGTCTTGAAGCCCACCATGCCGTTCTCATAACGGCGCCACACATCGTGCTTGAAGACGCTCTCGTCATTGCACAACACCACGTGACCGTCACTGAACAGGGCATTGATTGCATCATTACCCTGCCTTTTGTGACTTATATGCTCTCTCCGCCGGATAGTATCCGTCATGAAGGGAATTAGCGGGTCCAGATCATCGATCTTTTTGGCCGTCCCCTTCGGCGCATCGGTGGCGGGGTCTATCGGCGACCTCGGATTCGTCGGGTAATACGTATATCCCATGCGGACCCACTGGTTATGGCCCTGCCCGTCCTCGGTATTGTATCGCTGCGGCAGGGTCCCCCACGGGGGAGGATCGTTGTAGGACTCGAACCTGTATAGCGCCATCTTGTTGGAAGGACAATAGAAGACCCTTGGGTCTGCTATGGCGCCGGCCTCATACAGACACGCCACCTTCATGGGAACTGGCTCCCCCTCCGCATCCAGCCATCCGGCTTCGTCGCGATAAAGGGCGTATGGATGCATCTGGTCACCGTAATACGGAAGCAGGTTCTCATAATCGGACGCGTAAGCCTGAACCGCAACGCCGACCTGCTTTAGCTGGCTGGAGCAGACCACCCGCTTCGCAGTCTCCCTGGCCCTTCCCAGCGCCGGTATGAGAATCGCCATCAGGATTGCGATGATCGCGATTACAACCAGAAGCTCGATCAACGTGAAACCGGCTTTTCGTCCCTTCATAAGGGCTGCCTCTTGATCCCTCGTGGACACTTGCAACATCATGACACCGGCCCGGCCGCATCGACTATATCCGGCTGAGAACCGCAGAGACTCGGTCGAATGCCGGGTGGCGCCGCCGGCCAATATTCACACAAGAACGCCTGTCAATTACCGCAGCCGACAGTTCTTCATTTAACCATTCTTATACAACTTACATTTCACCATAACGCCCGCAATTTGTCAACCTGCTATCGCGCAGAATATCCCGGCCATCGAGCTCCAGCAGGCGATCAAACCGGTGTGGGCATCCCCTTCGGGCCTGTTCTCCCGCGAGAACCGTCGGTCGAGCACGCAAAACAACCAAACGTCACTTTCAACCGTAACGCCGGCTGCAGGCATACCGTCGCGCCTGCCGCCCACGCCGCAGCACCCAACGTCATGGCCACAGTTGTTCCTCGAACCACGTCTCCGCCAGCAGGGCAAAGTCCTTGAAGTTCACCCTGCGCGAACCCTCCAGTTCGCCCTTGTACAGATCCGCCTCCGAGAGCACCGGGCGGTCAAAAACGTATGTGCTCGAATTTGCGGCAATAAGCCCCGAAACCTCGTCGAACTTGTAATAGACAAGCATGTCGCCGGCCGGTTCCGTACCTCCGGGCAAGCCGGCAAGGTAGCCGATCTCGTTCGCCGACAGCGCATGGTCGTAGATGCGGAAATCGTCATACACCCCGTTCAAGAAGCCGCTGCTGCCGTCGCTAAAACTCCCAATATTCACGCCCGTTGCGCCCCCGGAGTGCCTCGGCAGGCCGGGCAATTCACTCACCAGCTCGCCGTTGCCGTAGAACTCACCAGTGCATTTGCCGTCGTCCGTGTCACGCAGCACCACCGCCACGTGGCCCCATACGTCCGTGCCTATTGAAAAGTCCTCGAGGTAATCCTCCACAAGCCGAGCCCTCACTATATTCTCCCCCCTTGTCCGGATGTATATACGGTAGGGCGCATCCCCGGCATTCTGGAAGCAAAATACGTACGGGTACGGCTCGGTATACGCCCTTATCTTAACCCACAGCGAGATCGTTTTGTCGTGAAAATCGCTCATCTCGCTGTCGTTAATATCCACCCAGTCATCCACGCCGTCGAACTGCAGAACACGCCCCGCATCATCCACCCACTGCGAATCGTCGTTCGGGAAGTTATGCGATATGCCGTCGCTGCCCCCGTTCACGTAATCCCTCTCGAGCCAGTCGCCCGCCAGTATGCTCAAATCGTCGAAATCCACGTCGCAGTCGTCGTCCAGGTCGCCCACGGGCTGTCGAAGCGAAGGGATGCATCTGGACCCGTATAGCCGAACGTCATCGATCAGTATGCTGCCCAAGCCGCCGGAAGCGCCGGTCCGCTCAAGGCCGATTGCAAGACTCGTAATGCTCTTGAGATCTTCGCCGAAGCTCGCCAGGTCAATGCCCCACTCCTGCCAGGCGGCCTCTTTCAGACCGTCAAGCTCACCATCGTATGTCACCTTCACCCCGTTGAGCTTGACGTACAGCCGCTCGGTGGCCGCGTTCTCCGGGTCACCGTAGAACCACAACGATAGCGCCTTGGGGCCACCCATACTCCAATCCGTCCCTATAGGCAGGTCGGCGGTATTCACCGTAGCCTCCGAATACACCGCTGTGCTGTTGTCGTATCCCAGCGGCGCCGATTGCCCCCCCCCGTGGAAGATGCTCGTCTCGAGAAAATGCCCGTCCGGACCAAACTCGGGATACCCTATCGTCGAGCCGTTCTCCAAGACCCCCCATCCGTCGGCCCATTTATCGAAGACCCTGTCGGGCGGGTAATCGTTGTAGTCCTCGAAATCCTCCACGACCAGATACTCCGCTATCGTGAACTCCCAGACAACGCCCTTCCACGGACTGCCCGGCGGCACCCAGGCGTTGTCGTTCACCTCGTCTATGCGCCAGTAATAAGTCCTGCCCAGCTCAAGAGGGCCGGGGTCGAAACTGCACGGGTCCTGATTGCCTTTGTACTCGGGCCACATTCCCGGCGTGTTGTTGGCGTCGTTCACATCGTCCCAGCTCGTGCCGAAATACACGTCGTGCGAGACCCCGTATTTGCCCGCTTTCCACGTGAGGACCGGGCCGCCCGCCGTTCGTGCGACCACCGCCAGATTGGCTGGGCCGGGGCTCCAGGCAAGCTCGGCGTCAATCATGGCCGCGGTTACCCTTGTCACGTCTTCGCCGTCATCATACTCGATCTCCACCCTGCCGTTGCCCCCGTAGGCCATAATCCGTCCATTCGCGACGTGTTCGTTTATTGGCAGCGTGGCATCGCCAGTCAATACGAGCGTGCCCTCAGTGATGTCTATCATGGAGGTATCAGAGATGATCGGATCATCATTGCCGTTGTTGAAAGTCCCCCCATAAAGATTTATGCGGCCGGTCCCCCCGTTCTGACCCAGCTTGATGTTATCGGTGACATTTACCTCGCCCCCCGTCATGTGGAGCGTACCCGTGCCGTACTTGGCAATCTCCAGGTCGTCCGAACCGGCACCTGCGATATTCAGGGTCCCCCCCTCTATATACAGCCAGCCGGTCCCGCTCGAGTTCTTCCCAATTTCAAGCTTGTCCGCAGCCGTCATCACGCCGCCGGTCATAATCACAGTGCCAGTGCCGTTCATCCCGATCCACAGCCTTCCACCACCCGTGTCCACGACCCCGCCGCTCAGCTTGAAAATCCCGGTGGCGCTCGACGGATCGCCTATGCGAAGATGGCCGCCCAGGGTCAGGCTGCCACCGGTCATGTCGAGGTAACAGGGCCCTGTGTTATAGCCGACGTATAAGAATCCGCACGTGGCATTGACGGAAGCGTCAATCAGGCAGCTTGCGTCCGGAATGTTGATCTGGGCCCCATCTTCACTTCCGGGCACGCCGTCGGGATCCCAGTTGGCCGGCATGCTCCACAGCGGACCGGCGCCTCCCCTGTCCCAGAAGAAGTCCTCCGCCGACACACCAGCCGATAGCACCAGCATCAGCACAAAGAACGTCACATACGCCAGTTTCTTGCGCATCACAATCCCGCAGTTTCTCATAGCCGCGTCCTCCTTGGGGTAAGCAGCTACCCACATCAGCCAATGTAAAAACGCTACTCCCATCTTGTTAGGGACTCTTGACACCTATCGTGAATATTGTGTGGGAGGCAAACGAAACGCGTCCGTCCACCCCATGATATTCGACGCAAACGCCTCGGGGCCGGATGCCGACAGCCGGCGATAGCACCCCTTCTGCAATACATGCACTCGCAGCCGCGCTGCCGAATTCCTCAAAGGCAACTATGTCCGCTCATGCGGGGCAAAAGGCCTGCGCACAGCTTGTCGACGAGGCCTCAAGACCACGCTCGCGCCGGGTATGGCTGGAAATTCCTAATTCTTACGCCGTCTTCTAACCACGGCAATCAGGCTGCCAAGTCCCAACAAGGCCAGCATCGACGGCTCCGGCACCCATTGCAGAGCAACGCTGTCTGCATAGGTTAAGCTGTAGTAATAATCAGTTCCGCCGAAATCCAGAGTCACAAGGGCGCCCTCTGCCGCAGAGCCACCGTTGACCGCGTCGAACTGCCCAACCGCAGTGCCGTCAATAAGAAGAATATCAGTATCCGCCGGAGGCGCTGCTATCAGACTCAGAACCAGAAGTGCCGTGGTATCATCGCCCTCCGGATCAAGATTCGCGCTGTCAGCAAGGCTGATCGGACTCACACCACCAGAACCAATCTGGTATTCGAGAGTTCCGGAGGCTCCGGCGCCGTCCCCGACAAACAGCCTGTTCATCTGGATCAAAGGATCGGTGTCGATTACCGTAAATGTCCCCTGGCCGCCTCGGGCTCCTATAAGCAGGTTTCCACCATCGCCGGAGTACGTTAGGGTCCCTCCGCTGATGGTATAGAACCCGTCCGAGCCCGCCTGGTCTCCAATACCAAGCTTGGCGTCATCCTTGCCTGCCGTTAGCTGCACAAGTCCTGCGCTCTGGATCACGGTGCCGGGATTGGTGGCTCCGACCCGCATCCAGCCGGCGCCGAGCAGTTCCGCTCCGTCCTCGATCAACAGCGTCGCCTCCTCGTACACCCTCAACCTCTGCCCGACACCCCAGTCTCCGGTGCTCGTATTCAACGTGCAAACCGAATCGCTCTTCTTGATCTTGACCTCTTCCTCGCCGCTCGGGGCCCTGCCCTCGCTCCAGCCACCGGGATCCGACCAGTTGCCCGTGTAGTACTCCCACGTATTGGTTGCAAAAGCGCTACCGGCTATTAGACCCACCAACAGAAGAATTGCACATAACCTCTTCATACCCTTTCTCCTTCCTTAACAAGAACTGACACTAACAAACACGGTCGTACACGTATATCTTGATTGCATCGGGCCGCGAACCCAACGTCACACACGCGCTATTGTCAAACTCCTTTTGCAGGCCAATACTCCGTCACACACGAACGGATAGGCACCGCCGGGAGCGCAGCAGACACTAGGCACTCAGCAAGACCTCCCCTTTTGCTGTTTCCGTCGGCCCGGCATAAAGACCTATCGACTGACCTCTAACTAGACAACATCTTACCATAGCATGGCAAGCCATGAAAAGCAAGAGAATTCTGCCTGAAACCGTAACCGGCCAGTCACAGGTGGGTCAACTGCATTACCGTATAGAAGGCCATCATCTCGAAAGCCCCTTTCTCTGGCGAAAAATGGGGCTTGCCCGTCTATTCCATCGATCCCGCCCTGCGGCCCAGAGGCCACGCCCCGGCCTCACATGTCGCAACGAACACCACACACCCTCTCCTCCTATACGCCCTGTCCGCCCTTCAGGCAGCTCATTGCCTCCGCCACGCTCGCCCCATCATGCACAATCCGGCTCATCGCCTCGACAATCTGAGTCGGCCTTTCGTGCCCGAACGCATTCCGCCCGATCGACACGCCCGCAGCACCAGCCTCGAGGGCCTCATGGACCATCCGGAGCATCTCCGCATCGTTGCTCACCTTCTCCCCCCCGGCAATCACGACCGGCATCGGACAGCCCTCCACAACCTCACCGAAGCTCTCCACGCTCCCGGTATATGCAACCTTCACGATATCAGCCCCCAATTCCGCCCCAACACGCGCGGCATGTTTGACGTACTTCACATCGAACTCGTTCTCCACCTTCGGCCCCCGAGTGTACATCATCGCCAGCAGAGGCATCTGCCACTCCGAGCACTTCGAGCCAACCTCGCCGAGCTGCTTCAACATCGCGCTCTCGGTCTCCGCCCCCAAATTGATGTGCACCGACACCGCGTCGGCCCCGATCTTCAACGCCTCCTCGACCGTGCAAACCAATTCCTTCACGTTTGGATCCGGGCTCAGAACCGTCCCCGCCGACAAGTGAATGATAAGCCCAACATCCTTGCCGCTACCCCTGTGACAGAATCGAGGCACGCCCTTGTGCATCAATACCGCATTCGCACCACCCGCAACAACCTTCGCAACTGCCCCGCGCATGTCGCCCAGCCCCTCGATAGGCCCGACCGTTACCCCGTGGTCCATTGGGATAATGACCGTCTTGTGAGAGTTGCGGTCCATTATCCGCTCCATTCGTATCGCCTTGCCCAACATACTCTTTGCTCCTTTCATAGATTCTCTCTCAATTCTCGGCTTTCACCGACAACAAAAAAAGCCTTTCAGGGCTCCGTTGCCCTGAAAGGCCTGGTTACACTCGGAATGTGACGCGTCCTTTTAGGGCTTGGTCGGCTCGTAATAAAACCAAAACCAATAGCCGAAATAGAAAACGCCGTTCTCCACTGCCGCGCGCACGCTCACCGCCGACCCGAAAGGCCGCCCCAACCACCTCATGTTTTGCCTGCTGCTACCAGCCATAAAACTCACCACGACATACTAAGCTGCCTGTAAGAAGTTTTTAGACAATACGCGAATTTTGCCGATGAAGCTTTCGATGGATTTTGCAAAATCGAAAGGATGTCGGCATGAAACCGC
>CP070678.1:1828326-1833039 GCA_020352515.1 Phycisphaerales bacterium
GATGTTGCCGCCGGGCGCGACACCCAACCCACCGACCAATCCGGCGCACAGGTCGCTCAGTATGTCACCGTAGAGGTTCGGTAGGACGATGACGTCGTACAGCTCGGGTTTTTGTATGAGCTGCATGCACATGTTGTCCACGATCCGGTCTTCGAACTCGATATCCGGGTACTTCTTCGCCACTTCGCGGCTGACGTCGAGCCAGAGGCCGTCCGAGAACTTCATGATGTTCGCCTTGTGCACGCTGGTTACCTTGCGGCGTCCCATCCGGCGGGCATAGTCGAACGCAAAGCCGACAATCCGCTCGGTCGCCCGGACTGAGATCGGCTTGATGCTCACGCCGGCGTCATCGCCGATCTTTCGCCTGCTGTGCCTGTTGATCCAGGCGATAAGCTCTGCCGTGTCGTCTTTGCCCTTCTCGTACTCAATTCCCGCGTAGAGGTCCTCGGTGTTTTCACGCACGACCACCAGGTCGATATCCGAATACCTGCTTCGCACGCCCTCGTAGCTTTTGCAGGGCCGCAGGCACGCGTACAAATCGAGCGTCTGGCGAAGGTGCACGTTGATGCTGCGAAAGCCGGTGCCAACCGGCGTCGTAATCGGCGCCTTGAGCGCCACGCCGTTTCTTCTTATTGACTCAACCGTTGCGTCCGGCAGGGGGGTTCCCTCGCGCTGCATCACGTCCGTGCCGGCCTCGACAATATCCCAGTTAATCTGTGCCCCGGTCGCATCGATACAGCGCCGCGCCGCCTCGGCTATCTCAGGCCCGATTCCGTCGCCGGTAACCAGCGTAACATTGGTCATACTTCAATACTCCAAAAGTTTCCAAAGCGAGAGCGTATGATATTGCCCCGGGGCCTGCCTGTCAATGCTGGGCCGGGGCGATTGGGTCGGCGCGGCAGTATTTGTGCCGTGTTGGTTTGTAAATTGCCACGCCTGTCGATTGTGCTATAATAACCACGCAATTTGCGCAAGACGGAGGTGAAAAAAATGAAACTGTATCTGGTGCAGCATGCCAAGGCGGCCGGCTCCGACGTCGACCCCGACCGCTCGCTGACCGAACAGGGTCGAAGAGAGCTCCAGAGGGTCGTGGACTTCGTCAAGCCTCTCGATCTGTCCGTTGACTACATCTGGCACAGCGGCAAGACCCGCGCCGCGCAGACGGCCGATGTCCTGTCGCGCGTTGTCCGCGTACGCCACGCTGTGACCGTCCGGCAGGGCCTGTCGCCCAACGACGACGTTAGCCACCTGGCGGGCGAGCTTGCCGTGCTCAAGGTCGACGTGATGATTGTGGGGCACATGCCCTTTGTCGCGCGGCTGGCGTCTTTGCTCCTGACCGGCCGGGATTCTGCTCTGCCTGTTGCCGTCAAGAACGCGGGCATCGTCTGCCTTGGCCGCCTCGACCCGGAAAGGTGGCAGCTCGAATGGGCCGTGACCCCTGAGGTCATACGCGAGGAGTAATCTACAATGGGCATTCCAACGGTCCTGTGAGCCAGCTTGCTCTCTGTCGTCCGGCGTTGCGCGCTGCCTGTCATTCCGGGGCGCAGCCAAGAGCCAGCGTGGAAGAAAGAAACAAATACCGTAGAGGAGAATCGAAATGACAAAGCTTAGAGTATCCAAACCAGCTCTCCAGGGGAGCACGCTCGGCGTATTGAGCCTGCAAGTCTTAATGGTTGTCCTTGGGGTAGTTCCCATCAGTCCTGCTCTCGCAGGGGAGGGCAATACCGCGGCCGGGCCCGGCAAAACGGTGGACGCAGTTCCCTTCGGCGAGATAAGGACTTGGGAGGCGGACGGGAAGGACTACGGCGTTTTGTGGGAGGATTCCCGTGACATTTTCCGTGTGGTCGTCAGGTTCGCGGACCCGCAGAACGTGGCGGACCCGGACAATCTGCGCATCGAGTACTGGCAGTCGTCCTGGCCGCAGAACCGAATCCCGCGCGACAGGCCCTCCGGCTCAGGCGGCTCCGGGTGGCTCAACGTCGGCGACTGGCACCTCGGAAAATGGCAGAGAGCCGACGCCGAACTTAAGACCAAGGGTCATGTCTGCACGTTCACATTCAATCCCCTCAATCGCAGGGAATTCCCTCGCATCAGGAACTTCCCCGCCGAGCATCGAACCACCACGAAGCTGCGCGTCACGGCCGACCGACCGCTGCCGAAGATAGGCTCGTTCGAGGCCTATACCGACTCGGTGTGGGGGGAGCTGGACTTCGAGGTCGAATGGGGACACACGGCAAGTAGCCCTCAGAAGTGGGACGGGCAGCTCGAGGTCTTCAACGGCCACATCCGGAGCATCGGCAGGCTCGAAGCTCTGGCCGCAAGCTGGCTGAGCCCGGACAATAGCTGGACCTCGACCGTCCACAATAAAGTGGACGGCATCAGCGTCAAAATCCTCTATGCAAAAACGGACGCCTACAATTCCTTCGACGAAACCGTTGTCACTGTTCGGACCGAGGCCGCGAGCTTCTCGTTTGCTGCCTCCGACCTGATAAAGCACGGCCACATATTCCTGCCCGACTTCGGCGTAATCGTGCGGAAGGGCGGCCGGAGCACAACGTACGAAGCTGTCGAGAAGACCTGGAAACAAAATCGGCAGGAGAGTATCTACACCCGCATTGGCGATGTCCCCGAGCAGACTTTGCCGAACGCCTGGAAGGACATACCACAGAAGGGGCGCTTCTACATTCCGCTGGGCTTCGACGGGGGCCGCCAGTATTTCGGCCTCGACCCCGACGGGTCGGTGTACTGCCGGTACAACTGGCTGTCGCGCATACCCGGCAAGGACACGCCGCGAGTCCTCTACGACGGCGACTTCATACGATACAGCTTCGGCCTCGACGGCGCCGAGATACAGGACCGCCGCCCGCTCGATGGCTACCTGCCCATCATGGTCACCAGGTGGCGGCGCGACGGCGTCGAATACAAGCAGACCGCTCTTGTTGTACCCTTCGACGGCGTTCCCGCACCCGGCAGGGCCATCTTCGCCGACGATACCCTGGTCTTTATGGCCCGCATCGAAATGCGGTCTGCCGACGATGCAGAGAGAGAGGCGGCTCTGGATATGCGGGTCACCGCCGCAAAACCCGAGCAACTCGCCGTGCACAAACGCTGCATCTACGTCAAAGATACAACACCTCCGCGCCTGCGCATGCTCTTTGCCCTGCCGGATTTGCGCTCCGGCGATTCGGTCGAGCCGCAGGATACGAGGGTTCTCTACAGGGCCCGCCTCACGCGGCAGTGGCCCACCCGGGTGCTCGACGTGGCGATTCCATACATTACCCTGACCGAGCAGGCCGACTGGGCGAAGCTGCAAGGCATCAAGTTTGACACCGCATTCGAGGCGGTCCGCAACTACTGGCGGAAGCGCGTCGAGCAGGGCACGCAAATCGTTACCCCCGAGCCGATGATCAACGACTACTACAAGGCCCACGTCTCGCACCTTCTGCTCAATACCGACCGCGAGGTGGGCGAGGCCGAGCGCTACGTCGCGAGGGTGGGAACATTCTTCTACGGCGCGTTCAGCAACGAATCGTGCATGATGGTCAGCGATCTCGACCGCCGGGGCTACCACAAGCGGGCCGAGGGCGCGCTGGAGACCTGGCTCCACTACCAGGGCACGGTCGGGCTGCCGGGCGATTTCTCGACCAAGGACGGCCAGTTCTACGGGGCCCGCGGCTACGAGGCCGGCGGGTACAACCAGCACCACGGCTTCGTCCTCTGGGGCCTCGGCGAGCACTACTTCTACACGCGTCACATCGAGTGGCTCAAACGCGCCGCCCCGAAAATCGTAAAGGGGTGCGACTGGATCATCAACGAGCGGAAGCATAACCTCGCCCGCATTTCCGGCTCGCAGATCCGCGCAATCGAGAAGGGCCTGCTGCCGCAGGGTAACCTCGAGGACATCCGCGACTGGCGAAGCTGGCTCTCGACAAATGTTTATTCATGGTGGGGCATGGATACGGCGGCCCGCGCGCTGGCCGATGCGGGGCTGCCCGACAGCCCGCGCCTGCTGCGCGAGGCCGAGGCATACAGGAAGGACATCCTGGCCGCCTGGACCGAGGCGATGCAGCGCTCGCCGGTCGTGCGGCTGCGGGACGGCTCGTGGATTCCGCACATCCCGCCGGACGTCCACCGCCGCGGCCGCACCTTCGGCTGGATAACCGAGACCCTCGAAGGCGCAATCCACATGATACGGACCGGCCTGCTCGAACCCGAGGACCCGATCTCGACCTGGATAATCAAGGACTTCGAGGACAATCTCTACCTCTCCGAGCAGTACGGCTATAACATCACCGGCGAGCAGTACGAGAAGTACTGGTTCAGCAGGGGGGGAATCTCCCAGCAGGCCAACCTGCTCTGCAACCCCATCCCGTACCTGCTGCGCGACGAGCCCAAGCACTTCCTCCGCGCGTACTTCAACGCGTTCGCCACGAGCTACTTTGCCGATACGCGAATGATGACCGAGCACGCCCTGCCCAATATCGGCGACCACCGCGGCGACCACTACAAATCGTCGGACGAGGCCAACTCCACCTTCTGGCTGCGGCTGATGTTCGTCCGGGAGCAGGGCGACGAGCTGTATCTCGGCGCCGCCATCCCCCGCTACTGGCTCAAGGACGGCGAGTCCTGCTCCATCACCGACGCCCGAACGTACTTCGGGCCGATGTCGCTATCGTTCGAATCGCACGCCGCGGCCGGCCGAATCGCCGCAAC
>CP070678.1:1833139-1835735 GCA_020352515.1 Phycisphaerales bacterium
AAAGGGTGACGTCAGTTATGGCAACAAAGCCCGCTATCAATATCACCCGGCCTGGTTTGCGCGTCACGGCTACGTTTGCTTCATCATCGACACGCTCCAGCTTGGCGAGATCGAGGGCATTCATCACGGCACGTATCGATACAAGATGTGGTGGTGGAATTGCCGCGGCTACACGCCTGCCGGTGCCGAGGCATGGAATTGCATCCGGGCGCTGGATTATCTGCAAACGCGCAGCGAAGTTGACGGCGAAAAGATCGGCATCACGGGACGATCCGGCGGCGGCGCCTACAGTTGGTGGACGGCGGCTCTGGACGACCGCATAAAAGCGGCGGTCCCCGTCGCCGGCATCACTGACCTGCAGAACCACGTCGTCGACGGCTGCGTCGAGGGCCATTGCGATTGCATGTATATAGTAAACACGTATCGCTGGGACTATCCGCTCGTGGCGGCACTGGTGGCGCCGCGGCCGCTTCTGATCTCCAACAGCGACAAGGACACCATCTTTCCGCTGGACGGCGTCATCCGCGTGCACGAAAAAGTGCGGCAAATTTACAGGCTGTATGATGCCGAGAAGAACCTGGGCCTCAATATTACCGAAGGCCCGCACAGGGACACGCAGGAGCTGCGCGTACACGCTTTTGTATGGTTCAATCGCTTTCTTAAGGGCGAGAATCCGCTGATCGACAAACCCGCCGTACCCTTTTTCAAGCCCGAGCAGTTGCGGGTCTTCAGTGAGCTGCCTGCCGACCAGAGAAACACGGAAATACACGAATCCTTCGTGCCCGCGGCGCTGCAACTCGCTGTCCCGGAATCGACTGAAGAATGGACGAAGCAGACCAGAGTGTGGATGAAAGCGCTCCGAGAGAAATCATTTCGCGGCTGGCCGAGCAAATCCCAGGCCAGCCCTCTCGAGGTCAAGCTCGCCTTCTCCGTCGAGCGAGAAGGCATCCGCTTCAGCGCGTATGACTTCACTTCTCAGCCGCACGTTCGCCTCCGTCTGTACGTGCTCGGCCCCGAAGACGGAGGCAAATTCCAATCCGCTGCTCTTAGTGTGCTGGATAAGCACCTGTGGCCCAAGTTTCTGGCCGCGATGAGCGTGGCCTTCGCCAAGGAACTCGCCGACCAGAAGCCTGCGGAGCCTGATTCGTCCACCTTTGGGCGTATTCGCAAAACGATTAACAGTGAGCACCGGGCGGTCGCATTCTTTGGGCCTCGCGGCATCGGCCCGTCCGCCTGGAACCCCGATGAGCGCAAGCAGACACAAATCCGCCGGCGGTTCATGCTGCTCGGCCAGACTGCAGACGGCATGCGAGTCTGGGACGTCCGCCGAGCGATTCAGGCGCTACGCTCAATAGACCAATTCGGCGAAGCGCCGCTTACCCTACAGGGACAGGACAAAACCGCGGGCATCGCCCTATATGCGGCACTGTTCGAGGATGCCATTCAAACGCTCAATCTCTGGCATCCGCCGCACTCTCACCGCCAGGGACCTATCTTCCTCAATGTGCTCAGATACCTCGACATCCCCCAGGCCGTAGCTATGGCCGCCGAGCACACCGAGGTCCGGCTATATCAGGAAAACGACCACAGCGTGCAGTTCCCCAAAGCTGTAGCCGAGAAACTGGGTTGGCCGAAAAAGCAGTTTCGGGAGCTCGTCGTCCGGGACGACCAGGATATTTTTGCAGCGTCAAATAAAGGGAGGTAAGTATGAATCGACAGACAACAACCGCAGCGCTTGTGGCCCTGTGTCTCGTGCTCATCGCAACCGTCTCGGCTGAGGAAAACCTGCGCGTTTTGCCTGAGACAATCGACGGCACGAAGCCCATGGACATGATGAAGAACTATCTGCTGCACCTGGCCGGGCAAGAATTCGAAGACTGGAAACAGCAGTATGAGCAACTCAAGACGCCGCAGCAGATAGCCGAGTACCAGAAGCGCCTTCGCGAGAAGTTTACGGAAGCCATCGGTGGGCTGCCACAGCGGACGCCGCTCAACCCGCAGGTTACGGGCGTCGTCTTGCGCGATGGCTACCGCGTGGAGAAGGTCATCTTTGAGAGTCAACCGAAGCACTATGTCACCGCAGCACTATTCTTGCCTGACGGCCAAAAGCACAAGGCCCCGTGTCCGGGCGTGCTGGTGCCCTGTGGCCACAGCCGCAACGCCAAGGCATACGAGTCCTATCAGACTATGGGGGCCCTGCTGGCGCTTAACGGCATGGCGGCGCTGGTTTTCGATCCCATCGACCAGGGCGAGCGCAGCCAGATGCCTTCGCAGCTTCCTCAGTTGTGGGGCACGAGAGCCCACTCGATGGTCGGGGTCGGCAGCATTCTGCTCGGCCGCAACACCGCTCGATTCGAGGTATGGGACGGCATGCGCGGCATCGACTACCTGCAGTCGCGCCCCGAGGTAGACCCGAATCGGATCGGCTGCACAGGCAATAGCGGCGGCGGGACTCAGACCTCATACCTGATGGCGCTGGATGACCGCATTGATGTGGCCGCCCCCAGTTGTTACATCACCAACTTCGACCGATTGCTTAACACAATCGGCCCTCAGGATGCGGAGCAGAACATTTACGGACAGTTAGCTTTCGGAA
>CP070678.1:1835835-1841636 GCA_020352515.1 Phycisphaerales bacterium
CGCCGCCCGCACGGACATGGCTCGACCAGCAGGGTGGCAACATCACCGGTTCTCAGGCGCAGCAGGGGCATCCCCGTTACCTGAAGCGGCGTGGCCACTACCTCTCCAGGCTGGCCCGGCGGCAGCGGCTCACCGGCTTCGTCGACGATCTCGACCGCGATTAAATCCGGGTGGATGTGACCACCTCCAATGCCCTGCTCACACTCGGCAAACGAAGTTGCCATCTCCGTGCTTGCGTACGTGCCCAGAACTCGGGCGCCCCACCGGCCGCTCAGACGCTCGCCCAACGCCGATAGCGACAGGTCCGTGTCCCGAATCGGCTCGCCGATACAGATAAGTTTCTTCACACCCAACCCCGACGCCTGCACGCCGCGTTTTTCAAGAAGCCGGGCCGTCTCCAGAAGCGCCGACGGAACCCCCACTATCGCCGAAGGTCTGTGCACGAGAACCGCCTCTGCAAGCACCGCCGGATTGCCCGCACCAACCCGCACCGCCGTTGCCCCAATCTTGCGCAGCCCCTCGAAGTAGGCCAGGCCCGCCATGAAACAACGCCCCAGAGCACAGGCAACAATCACGCTGTCCTCCGCGGTCAGGCCCGCGGCCGTGAAACACAACTGCTCGTTGTACGCCAGACGCTGCAAATCACGCTCGGTCTGAAGAAGGGCTACCGGGTCCCCTGTTGTCCCGGAGGTCTGACAGATATCCACCACCTGCCTTCTCGGCACGCAGAGTAGCTCCTCCGCGTGCCCGGCCAAATCCGCCTTCGTGGTAAACGGCAGTTGACGCATGTCATCGACGCACCGGACATCCTCCGGCTTGAGACCTGCGCGCTCGAAACGCTCCCGGTAGAATCGGGATCGCTCGTAGCAGTAACCAACGTGGCGGGCCAGCAGCCGGTTTGTGCACGCGACAATGCCCTCGGCGGATTCGAACGGTGCCTCTACAGCCCGTTCCAAATCCCCGGCGCCACACACGGCGTCCCCTGATTGGTCAGAACTAATTGCCGGCAAGACAAGCACCCATTAACTTCTTGACATGTTTTCGCAGTTTGATGTGTCCGAGCTCTTGTTGAAAGGCCGACGGATCGACCGGCTCAAGACATTCAATACGCACACGCGACGGCGCCAGCCACCGGCGCCCCGGAGGAAGAACCCGGTCGGTCCCCTTGATGCAAATAGGAATAATGGGAACACCGAGTTCCTGCGCAAGCTTGAAGGCTCCCGAATGAAAACGACCGAGCTGACCATCCCGGCTGCGATGCCCTTGAGGAAACACCAATATCGAATGTCCTTCGCCCACGAACCGGTGGCTCGATTCAGTGATACTCTCCCACGGCAGACGTTCCACGTCCGGATACTCGGCCAGCCGCATAAAAGGCGCATACCAGGCCAGCTTGAAGGGCCACGACCGCACAAAAATGACCACGTCAAATGCCGGCACCGCCGAAAGAAAGTAGATATCGAAGAAAGACAGATGATTGGCCACAAAAACTGCCGGCCTGGCAAGCTCTTTGGCGCCGGCGCCGACATATTCAACGCGGACAAAAGGCGAAACGATCCACAGCCAGACGCGCCCATACAGCCAGACGAAATGCCGCATAATCTTCCCCAGCGGCCAGTCCGTCACCAATAACCACACCGCCGCAAGAAACGGAAAAGCCGCAATTGCCAACACCGTCGCCACGATCATCATGACCGGCACCCAGATATTCATGCAGACTATCGCCAGCCAAGTGGCAATCCTTCCCCCCGCTTTTCGAGACCCGACCACCTTTGCTTCGCTCATCTCCATAACCGTTTAATCCGGCCGATTCCATCGTTCTATCGCTGCCCGCCTGAAATGCGTCATTGCTGTTTCAGGCCCTCCAGCTCCCGCTTCTTTTCGATCACCAGATGATGCAAGTCGCCCAGGGTCCGCACCTCGCGAACACGCGGCTCTTCTCTCAACTCGATGCCGAAGGCCTGCTGCAATACCACAACCACATCAACAAAGTCGAGACTGTCAAAACCGAGCCCCTCCACCAGAAACACATCCGGCGTCATCATGCCGGGGTCCAGCTCAAATTCTTCAACAAGACTCTGGTTGACAATCTCGATCACCTTGTCATCCGTCATTGGTCGGTCTCCCACTGATAACCATCGCCGAGTTGATCCCACCGAGCGCAAAGCTGTTCACTATCGCCACCTCAAGGTGTCGATGCTCCAGCGTAGTCAAAAGGTTCAAACGGCCGCATATATCATCCGGCTCCTGCAGATTTCGCGTGGGCACCAACAGGCCCTTGCGCATCATCAGTAGCGTTGCAATCAATTCCAGCGCCCCACAGGCCGCCATGGCGTGACCCATGTGCCCCTTGAGGCTGCTGACCGGTGTGCCGCGCCCGAAAACGTGCTCCAGCGCACGGCACTCCGCTTCGTCGCCCTGGATCGTTCCCGTGGCATGCGCGTTGACGTAGCCGACCTGCTCTCCGGAAAGGCCCGATTCGTCCAGCGCCGAAGCCATGCAGTCAACCATGGAATCAACCCCGGGATTGGCGATATCATCCGGTGAGCTGTTCATGGAAAAGCCCCGAACCTCCCCGATTATTTCGGCCTCTCTCGCACGGGCGTGCTCCAGCGCCTCCAGCACGACCATGCCCGCCCCCTCGCCGCAGACGATCCCGTCGCGCTTTCTGTCAAACGGTCGTGGCGTCATGTCGGGGCGGTCATTGTAGGCGCGTGAGGAGGCTTCCAGCGTGTCAAATACACCGACCGTCAAGGGGTGTAGCTCGTCCGCCCCTCCGCATATCATCACGTCCTGCTTGCCACAAGCGACGCTTTCGGCCCCTAATCCAACGGCGATCGTACCCGTTGCACATGCCGCCGAAGGCGCAACCTGCCGGCCGCTTATCCCCAGCACCTGCGCAAGATTCGCCGCACAAGAGCTGTTCATAATCTTGAAGAAATGGGTCGATTTCAAGTTCTCTATGCTTCGCCCGTTCTGCATCTCTACAAAGAATTTTTCGGTCTCGACCGTGCTGCCCGTGGTCGAGCCGACACAGACCCCCGTACGAGTCCCCCGCACCTGGTCCGCTCCCAGCCCGGCCATCTGCAGCGCCTCACGCGCTGCAATAGTCGCATAGATCGACATCTTCGACATATACCTGCGTTTCTTGCGATCAATAGTCCCGGCGTCCACTTCGGGGACGCAGGCCGCCACCGTCGTCCGCAGACCCTTCACCTCGGCCAGCGACGGACAGTGACGCACCGATGTCCGCCCCTCAACCAGGCCCTTCCAGACCATCGGCACTCCGCAACCGAGCGGAGAGACCGCTCCGGCTCCTGTAATCACCACACGCCGCTGTGGCATACTGTCTCCTCACGACTCGAGCCCATCGTACCACACGGCTCTCCGTCGGGACGCCCGGATCAAATTCCCTTACAAAAAACGTGCCAAAACCTTCGGCAAGTCAATATTCCGAGCGGGCATTATAGCCCTGCATCCAGGCTCTGTAAAGATATTTTTTGGCGCCTCCGGCAGGGGGTGCAGGATGACGTTTTCGACTGCCCGGCGCCCACACGGCGAACGTCAGGCAAGAGCAAAAGGCCGGCCGTGATGGCGTCTCGCGGACGATTGGGAATTTTTGCAGAAAATGGATTCTTGCTTTTGGTTATACAGTCTGGTACAATACCGGTGTTAAGCAGGTGCGTCTGAGGGATACACAAATGACTGGGAGAACAAGTGAAGCGACGTGTGCCGCTGTCCTAGTGCTCTTGGCCACCATGATGCCGCCGGCGGCCGCAAGGACTATCTACGTGGACACCGACGCCGACGGCGCCAACGACGGCTCAAGCTGGGAGAGTGCGTACACCTACCTGCAGGATGCGCTGGCGGATGCCAATTCGTCGTCCAAGCCGGTAGAGATTCGTGTGGCGCAGGGCCTGTACAGGCCGGACCGCAGCGCCGCTCAGCCAGAAGGGACCGGCGAGAGGGAGGCTACATTCCGGCTTATCAGCGGCGTCGCTATCAAAGGCGGCTACGCCGGGGCCGGCGAGGCCGACCCCAATGCCCGAGACATCGGATTGTACGAAACGACTTTAAGCGGCGACCTGGCGGGCGACGACGTCGAGGTCGGCGACGCGTGTGACCTGGCGGCCGAGCCGACACGGTCGGAGAACAGCTACAGTGTGGTAACCGGCAGTGGTACGGACGAGACGGCTGGTCTGAGCGGTTTCACGATAACAGGGGGAAACGCCGACGGGTCATTAGATGAGCAAAAGCGCGGAGGCGGAATGTACAATCGACAAGGGAGGCTGCTCGTGGCAGATTGCACGTTTGTGGGCAATTCGGCCTTAACGGGCGGAGGTTTGCAGAATCGCGAGGGCGACGTGACGCTCGAGGGATGCACGTTCACCATGAACGCGGCTGGCGACGGCGGGGGGATCTCCAATTTGAGCAGCGACCTTACGGCTCGTCGGTGCTTCATTGTAGGCAATCGGGCCACCGCATCACACGGGGGAGCCTGTTCGCATGTCTTCGCGGAGGGTACTGCAGTCTTCACGGAATGCTCGTTTGTCTCAAATTCTGCCAAGGCCGGGGGCGGGGCCGTAAATTGTCTCGGTATGGCACCGTTCGCGGCCAGATTCACGAACTGCCTGTTTGCGGCAAACAAGGCGGACGAAGGTGGCGGCATATACGCAGGAGCATACAAGTGTGCCGTGGGAGTAGCCAACTGCACGTTCGTCTCTAATAGGGCTTCCGAAGGCGGCGGGCTGTACGTACGGAACGGAGAAGTGCATTTGCATAACTCGATCTTGTGGGGCAACAGCCCGGATTCCCAGCATGTGGGCCCTGTGACTCACAGCCTTGTGCAGGGCGGCTGGCCCGGAGAGGGGAATATCGATGCGGATCCGTGCTTTGCAGAGCCGGGCTATTGGGACCCAAATGGGACGGAGGGTGATCCGGCGGATGATTTCTGGGTTGATGGGGATTACCATTTGAAGTCGCAGGCGGGCCGGTGGGCCGGGAACAGCCGGAGGTGGGTGCAGGACGAGGTCACCAGTCCGTGTATTGACGCGGGTATGCTCCAGAGCCCCATTGGCCGAGAGCCATTTCCGAATGGGGGCATCGTCAACATGGGGGCATACGGCGGCACGCTGGAGGCGAGCAAATCGTATTTCGGCGGTCCTCTCTGCGAGACGATTGTTGCAGGGGACATAAACGGGGACTGCAACGTGGACTTTGCGGATTTTGGCGTTATGGCCGGACGCTGGCTGGAAGATGCCTCGGATACGACCTGTCGCAAAGCCGGCGATCCGGAGCCGGGCGATGGAGCGACGAACGTCAGTATTTTTACCAAGCTGAGCTGGACGCCGGCGCCCAACGCGACGTATCACATAGTACACGTTCATCCGAGGAGTTGCTTCGATTTTCCTTGGGAGTCTTTTACGACGACTTCTTCCGTGGTCGATTTGAGCCATTTGTGGAATCCGAATTGTAAGTACCAGTGGTGGGTGGACGAGGTCTGTGAAAATACGACAATATTGGGTGATCCGTGGGAGTTTACGACCGGGACACCGCCTCCGCAGGCGGCCGCCAACCCGAGTCCTCCGGACGGCGCCGAGGAAGTCGGGTGGGATACAAAACTGGGTTGGTCGGCGGGCATGTATGCGACTTCTCACGAGGTGTATCTTGGCGCCGAGCAGAGCGACGTAGCAACCGCCGATCAAAACTCCCCTGAATTCTGCGGGAGTCAGGAAGGTACGGTTTTTTATACGGGCGGGCTGGAGGGGCATACGACGTACTACTGGCGGGTCGATGAGGTC
>CP070678.1:1841736-1847959 GCA_020352515.1 Phycisphaerales bacterium
GCAGAGGTTCAGAAGAAGCCACAGCACGAAGGCGAAGATCAGCACGAACGAGACGGACAGGCTGTGAAGTGTGTCACTGATATTGGTCGAAATTGAGCCGGACTGGACGGACTCCACAAAGGTGGTGCGCAGCGCGATCACAATCAGGCACAGCACAAGTATGCCGTGATCGAGTAATACAATGGCCCTGCTCTTGGGCGAATCCGGATTAGCGGGCTTTCTTTTCATTTTTGGCCGTGGATTCGAATACGGCGATTATAGCCAGTATCATTGAGGTCTGGGCAAAGATGAGAATGGCCCCCACGAGATCGACCTGATAAAGGAACGTGGCTCCCAGACCGGTGCAGAGAGTGGCTAAGTAAAGCGTCAAGACGGTCTGGGTATCGGTCAGACCGTGCCTCTTCATTCGATGTGAGAAGTGCTGGGTATCGCCGACGAAGGGGCTCTTGCCCTGGCTGATACGCAGCAGAGTAACGCTGATGAAGTCGTATAGCGGAACGGCCATGACGAGCAACGGCATAAAGACGGGATACCACGGGCCGCTGTCTGCCTCGTGGTAGTAGGTGGTTCGCAGGGTCAGCATGGCCACGAAGAATCCGACGACAAGGGAGCCCGCATCACCCATGAAGATTCCGGCGGGCGGAAAATTAAATACAAGAAAGCCCAGCAGGGCGCCCACAAAAACGAGGGCCAGGCCCCCGACAAAGATCTGGCCGCTGAAGGCGGCCGCCGTGAACAGGATTCCGGCAGTTATGGCGGCGATGCCAGCCGAGAGACCGTCCATGTTGTCCAGGAAGTTGAAGGCGTTGATGATAAGAACGATCCAGAAGGCCGAGAGCAGAGACGTTACTATCGTGTTTTCGATGAATAGCTCGACCCTGATTTCGGCGAAGGCGGCGGCAAACACGGCGACAGCGAACTGAACGGCGAGTTTAAAGAATGGGCCAACGTGCTTTTTGTCGTCGTAGAGGCCGAGGCCGAACAGTACGAGGGCGCAAAGCAGTATCGCCGCGAGCTGGTTGAGCTTGCCCAAAAAGTCGGCGGGGATGACGCCGGCGCTTTCGGCAAGGCGGGCAAAGTGGCCTGGGATAAAGATAAACCGTATGGCCGTCGCCGCGGCGAGAATGAACGCCATCAAGGTCAAGAATATGGCGATACCGCCGCCGAGCGGCACGGTTCTGTCGCTGAATCGGTCTCCGGCGGGCCTGGAGACAAAACCGCGGCGCCGGGCGAAGCGTCCGACCAGGCCGGTTAGAATAAGAGAGAGGACAAATGAGCCCGCCACGAGTGCTATTGCCGCGATAGTCAGAGTTGCAATTTCACATACTCCTTAACATCATGCCCTTTAGGCCGAGAATTCGAACAACAAGCTCGCCCGACGAACGTCGGCCGGGAATATTCAAGAGACGCGCAATTATTCTTTGAGCCTTCTCAACTGCTCGACAAGCTGATTCCTGACCTTTTCGAAAAAGTCGAAGTAGCACTGCTGCTTGTAGTCGGGGTAAGTGTGCTCCAGCGGCTTGAAATGCTGCTTGTCGAAGATCAAGGTCACCTCAGCGTACATCTGCCGGCCTATATATATACGGTGCGAGTAGTTCTTTGTTGTTGCCAGAACCAGCTTCGACGGTTCGATGAAACCGGGGTCGAGGTTAACGGGCCTCGGCAGCGGAAGTGCCAGCGTCCGGGCCAGCTTTTGCTCGAGCCTGTTGGTGCGGTGCTTGATTCTGGAAAGCCTGCCCGGGTCGATCAGCTTCTCAATACTGACGAACTGCCTCAGTATCCTGGGGCCCGTCTGTTCCTTGTAGTAGTCGGTCTGGTCGAACGGCCAAACGTCGCTCACAAAGTCCGCCTTTCCGAACCGGGCGAAGACCTCCTCCAGGGCCTCGTGAAGGCACCGGCGGTCGGCGGCCAGAATTCCGATTATCAGCTTAACCGGCTTTGGTTTGTTGAGCTTCCACATTTTTCAAGGTCAGATTTCCCGAATCCGGAGCACTTGCCGCATTTGGCTGATTCATTGGGCGACGCCTCAGACGTCACAGAGCCTGACGGCTTGGGCCAGCGAGGTCAGTGGGTCGCGTTTTGGTATAAACTCGTGCGCGACATAGCCCTTGTATCCGGTCTCGACGATGGCCTTCATAATTGCCGGGTAGTAAAGCTCCTGTGTCTCGTCGATCTCGTTGCGCCCGGGATTGCCGCCCGTATGGTAGTGCCCGATATACTTGTGGTTCTGCCTGATAGTCCGGATGATGTCGCCTTCCATGATCTGAGCGTGGTAGATGTCGTAGAGAATCTGTATGCGCTCGGAGCCGACCCTCTTGCACACCTCGACGCCCCAAGCCATGTTGTCGAACATGTAATCCTTGTGGTTGACCTTGCTGTTTAGATATTCCAGGCAGATGTTGACCTTTTTCTTCTCCGCCAGGGCGACGACCTGCTTGAGGGCCTCGACGGTATTCTCAATACCGACGTCGTCGGGCATGCCGCGCCGGTTCCCGGGGAAGGTGATAACGTTGGGGAAGCCATACTCGGCGTTCGCCTCGATGGCGTCGCGGATTTTGGCCAGGCACTCTGCGTGTCTCTTCTTGTCGTTGAGGCCGCTGCCCAGGCCGTGCGTGTTGGTCATCGAGCAGGCCAGCCCGTGCTTCTTGAGGGTCGGAAAATGACCCGGCCCCAGAAGGTCAATCGCCTTGATGCCCATCTTCTTGCAGATCGCACAGAACTCGTCGAGCTTGAACTTGCCGTAGCACCACTTGCTGACGGACTGGTTGATGCGGTCGTTCTTAACGATCCGTTCGATATCGGCCGCGGCGCTCCCGGCGGCCATCCTGGCGGCGACAGCGCCTGCGGCCAGAAGAGATGTGTTGCGAATAAGACTGCGCCTTGAGATTCTACTGGTCATACGTTTTCTCCTTCTTCAATTCGATGCGGTCCCGCCGGCAGCTCGATCACCAGGCGAGGCGTCGCAGAGACCGCGTACAACATTCGACAATTGCAAAGCGTCGCGAACATGATAACGCAATTGACAGAAAGTATCAGCCCAATTTTAGGGCAGTTCTTTGTTCGGCGGGCAGGAGCCTGAAGGCTCGACGGATCACGAAGACCCGGCCGAAACTGCCGTTTCAAAGGGTCTCGCCGGCAGCTCAACACGACGACCCTTCGGGTCTCGACGTCCGCCAGCTTACCGCGTTAGCCGCCCTTTCAGCGATTTGACAAGCTCAATCACCCTGCCGGGCGCCTCCTCAACCGGGACTTTCTGGCTGGCGTCCTCGGATCGCAGCTTTATTTCCAGGCTCCCTTCGGCCAGCGATTTCTTGCCGACTGTGACGCGGACCGGTATCCCGATCAGGTCGGCATCCTTGAATTTGACACCTCCCCGCATAACCCTGTCGTCCAGAAGGACATCGACACCGGCGTTGTGTAGCTGCGTGTAAACGTTTTCGGCGGCCGCAGCGACACCCTCATCCTCCTGGTTCACGCACGTGACCAGCACCTCGAAAGGCGCGATGCTAATCGGCCACACAATGCCGTTTTCGTCATTGCCCAGTTCGATGGCGGATGCGAGGATGCGGCCAACGCCGATGCCATAGCAACCCATGATGCATAGGTGCTCGGCGCCCTGTTCGTCGAGGAACTTCGCGCCGAGCTTTTTGCTGTATTTGGTGCCGAGCTTGAAGACCTGGCCGACCTCAATGCCTTTTTTGAAGAGCAGCTTCTTGCCGTTGTGGGTGTCGCCTTCGGTGGCGAAACGCAGGTCCGTAACGATGATGTTATCCCCTGCAAGGGGGAAATCCCTGCCGGGAACGACGTTCTTCGTGTGATAATCGGTCTTGTTGGCCCCGGTAACGCCCACGGCCATAGCGGCGACCGCATAGTCGATAATCACCCTGGAGACCTTGTCGGCAATCCCCACAGGACCGGCGAAGCCAACCCTGGCGCCGGTGACCTTGAAAATTTGGGCCTCATCGGCAAGCTCGACGTGAACACCGCCAAGACCGCCGGTGAGCTTTTCTTGGTTGACGTCATGGTCGCCACGGACCACCGCGGCCACGACATCGCCGCCGGCAGTGTAGATAAGCGTCTTTATCATATCCTCCGGCCGGGTCTTGAGAAACGCACAGACCGCCTCGATACTGCCGACGTTGGGCGTATGCACGTCCCGCGCCGGTGGGATTTGCGTGGCCCCTGAGCCCGGCAGACTCCCGGAACCTCCCGAAACGCCGGCCGCAGGGTCCACGGCCGCGCGCTCGAGATTGGCCGCATAGGAGCCGTCCTCGGCATAGACTATGGTATCCTCACCGGATTCGCACGGGACGGTAAACTGGTGGGAGCCGGAGCCCCCCATTTCGCCGGATTCGGCCTCGACAATCACATAATCGAGGCCGCAGCGCTTGAAAATCCGGCAGTAGGCATCGTACATGGCCCTGTACGACCTATCAAGCCCTTCGAGGTCGGCATCGAAGCTGTAGGCGTCCTTCATTATGAACTCGCGGGCGCGTATTACACCGAACCGGGGCCTGAATTCGTCCCGGAACTTGGGGCTAATCTGGTAGAGATTTACTGGAAGCTGCTTGTAGGAGCGTATCTCACCGGCGGCAAGATAGGTAAAGACCTCTTCGGCCGTCGGACCGAGGACATTCATTCTTCCGTGGCGGTCTTCGAGGCGGAACATGGTCGGGCCGTAGTCTGTGCTTCGGCCCGTCTGGTCCCATAATTCCAGCGGCTGCATGGATGGGACCATTATTTCCTGGGCCCCGGCCCTGTTGATCTCCTCGCGGACGATTGCGATGATTTTGAGCAGGCATCGCCATCCGAGCGGCAGGTAAGTGTAAGTCCCGCTGGCGACCTTTCTTATCAGCCCGGCCCGAATCATCAGTTTGTGGCTGGTGGTCTCGGCGTCGGCCGGGACCTCCTTGACCGTAGGTATCAGCATTTTGCTGTATCTCATATTCTGCGCCTCACATTTTGCGGCCCGCGGACGGTACTGTGGCAATTCAGCGACAAAAGAATGTCAGTTTATAGACCAATGCGGGGCCTTTTGCAAGGATAATTCAAGCAGAGTGAACCGGCTGCCGGCTGAAGGGCCCGTCCCTGGCCCCAGCGGTTCAATAGAACCGAAGGTCCCGCCGATTCAAAAAATTTTTCAAAAAAAAGCGGTACAGCAAATATTTTCCATCAACATTTCAAGACTCGCTCCGCCTTAGCATCATGAAGGGCCTGATTGTGTATCTTGGACCTTCGGCAATAGCTGGAATTTGAGCCGCCCCGGGCCGCAAGGCAGGTGGCGGACGTTCACGTAAGATGTTCTAACGATGGGGTGAGCCCCGAAACATTGAGAGCAGGGGTCAAAAGGTCATCTGAAAACGGATATGTGTTCACTCAGAAAGGGCTGGAGTCTTCTCCTCCTCCTCCTCCCTCCAGCCCTTTTCTTCTTATTCGGTCGAGCCGTTGAACCAGCGCCGCGTCAGAGGTTATCGGCCCTTACAAACCTAACTCAAGCCTCTGCTCGGTCAATCCCCGGCGACGTGGGTACAAATGTGGGCCCCCTCTGTACTTTTCCCAGGGGCTGGCGTTTTGTGCAAAATCGCCGCTTGCGTGAGACCGCACTGGGCACTATGATTCGAGCAGTATCCGACCTGGAACGACCTAAGAGCAACACGGAGTAGGCGATGGCGCATAAGTATGTAAATGAGATTGGGCCGGGAGAGACTGTGGACGACGTATACCTGGTCAAGGAGCCCATTCTCAGGAGCACAACGCGGGGCGACCTGTATATTGCAATGTTCCTCGGCGACAAGACCGGGCAGTTGAACGGGCGAATGTGGCAGGCGACCGAGGCCATCTACAAGGCCCTGCCGAAGCCCGGCTTTGTGCACGTCCAGGGCAGGAGCGAGCTTTACCAGAACAACCTGCAAATCATAGTCAATAACGTCAGCGTCGTCGATTCGGATAAGGTCAGCCTCGATGATTTCCTGGCCCGAACGGAGAATGATACCACCAGGATGTTCGAGCAGGTCAAGGAGACGGTGGCCAAGATAAAGAATCCGCATCTTAAAGCGCTGGTTGGGGAGTTTCTTGCGGACGATGAGTTGATGGGGAGATTCTGCAATTCTCCGGGCGGCATGAAGCTGCATCACAGCTATATAGGCGGTCTGCTCGAGCACACGCACAATATGCTTCGGGTCGCCGTTGCCATACTCCCATACTATCCGAACGTTCAGGCCGA
>CP070678.1:1848059-1872623 GCA_020352515.1 Phycisphaerales bacterium
GCGGGCTCAGCGGCAAATGGCATCTGGGTGACAACCTGCACCCGCAGGAGGGATTCACCTACTGGGTGACCAAGCCTCATGGCCACACGAGTACGTTCTATGAAGCAGAGGTAATCGAAGACGGCCGGATTCGTAAAGAGCCGAGGTATCTGACAGACTTCTGGACGGACCACGGCATACGCTTCATTGAAAAGAACAAGCACCGCCCCTTCTTTCTTTTCCTTGCATACAACGGCCCTTACGGATTGGGCCAGAGCCTTCAGAAGCAAGCGCAGAACCGTCATGCGGCACACTATGCTGATAAAGAGTTGAAATCGTTTCCTCGCGAGCCAATACATCCCTGGCTCCGCCAAAATCGACAGTACGTCGGCAACCTGGCCGCCATGCGGCGATACGCTGCCGAGGTGAGCGGCGTGGATGACGGAGTGGGCAAGATTTTGGAGACCCTTGATTGCCTGGGGCTGAAGCAGAACACTCTGGTCATCTTCACCGCCGATCAGGGTCTTTGCGGCGGGCATCACGGAATGTGGGGAATGGGCGATCACTCTCGTCCGCTGCATACTTACGACGAAACATGCCATGTCCCTCTGATATTCCGGCATCCCGCACAAATACCCGCCGGCAGAAGAACGGACATCACGCTTTCGAATTACGACCTGATGCCGACGCTGCTGAGTTACTTGGGATTCGCAGACAGGATACCCAAGAAGCCGGAACTGCCGGGCCGTGACTACTCGGCCGCACTGCAAGGTAGAGAGGTTGAGTGGGAGAACGTGATTTTCTACGAATTCGAAAACAGTCGCATGATCCGAACCGGCGATTGGAAATACACTCGCCGCTTGCCCAACGGGCCCGACGAACTATACGATCTAAGAGAGGACACGGGCGAACGTAGAAATCTGGTCGGTGAGACTGAGTACGCGGGCATTCAGAAGAAACTTGACGAGCGACTGGACGCATTCTTCACCCGTTACGCCGACCCCAAATACGACCTGTGGCGAGGCGGCGGCTCCAAAACATTTCTGTTAACATCGCCGCAAGAGCCGCTTCGTTAAGCGGCTTAAAGAAAGATCCGGCAGAAGCCCCCCCCTTGATACTGATAATTATCCGCGCTAACGGCGCGGTTGTCGCGGACGGACGGGCATTCAATCGGTCATGCCCTTCTTTGCCAACTCGTGCCGCATCATCGCCTCGTACAGCGCAAACTGGATATCGAGAATCTCATCGAGCCGGGCTTTGCACGCCCTTTCGCCGGCGAGTCCGTGAGGACATTCGAATGTGAAGCTGCTTGATCCGCTAATATGGTAAACTGCGCTGGTCAAATTGAAAGGGGCAGGATGCCGGCCGCTCTCGGCCTTGGGCTCGAAGGGGTTTGAATAGGGTAGGCCGCGACTTTCGAGTATTGCGCAGCATGAGACGGCCAGATTCCTGATATCCTCTTGCTGCTCCAATGGTACATAGGCGGGGCGAAGCAGAGCGGGCTTGCTCTCGTGGCTGTGAAGGGAGACCGCGAGGTCGGGTCCTTCTTCCGCAGCGACTTTAAGGATGGCGGGCGCCTCCGGCCCCATCGGGGCAAAGAACTCGTCGTGCATTGGATTAATTCCTTCGTCATTGAAATAGCAGCCCAGGAATCCGACATTATCCCCGACCATCGGATGCTGCCTCTTGCTTTGCGGCCAGCCGCAGAACGTATCGTCGGCCCATGTGCCCTGGCCCCAGAACCTGAGATCGTCCGATGTCATCCCGTGCAAGGCTCGCGGCTCGAGCCTGTCGATGCCGTCCGGATTGCCGGCGCAAATTATGAGCAGCCGGCATTTGCGGCCCAGCTCTCGCAACATTTCTTGCGGTTTTCCCCGAAGATCACTACCGGTTTCCATGACTGCTATCAGGTTGGTCAATCCCGTCAGTGCTTCAACTTCATGCCCGTGCACCGGCCCCACGAAGAGAATCACGGGTTTGTGCCTGGCCTCTTTGTTCATGTAAGCCGACTCCCGGCGACCGCCAACGGCCGAGTTGAAGTTGGCCTTTTGCACGACCTGCTCACGGCCTCCATAACCTACCACATGGACAGGCCGTCCACCGGGCGTTTTCGCGATTGACCGAACCTTGCCGGCCTTGACCCCGGCAAGCTGCTCTTCGAGCTTGGCCAGATCTCCCACCCAGAAATCGGGAAGCTTGCGTTTGGGAATTCTTGCCTTGGCCTGCTCATAGGTCATCGCGGGATATTCCCGTGCCGCTATGCCGACTTGTTTTTGAACACCAGTCGCCAAAGCCCTGTCGACCCTGCGGCCTTTGCCGCTTCGTTTGATGTGACCGCCCAAGGGCCCCTCGGAGTCGAACACGACTTGCCAGGTCTGATCGCGCGTCCTTATCCTCACCCCGGATTTGCCTTCGCCCTCAATCAATTCAAGCTGGCCGGCCTCGATGAGAGCATCGCCACCGACCTGTATCACGTGGAGGAATACGTCTTTCTTGCTCGCTTTTGCCGGAGTCACTTCCACACGCCAGCGCCCCATCAGCGCAAGGCTCTCATCACTGAGTCCGTCACGAACAATTTCCCAATTCTTTCCTGCAGCCCAGAACTCTTTTCCGGGGCCTCCCACGGCCTTGTGTACGGCGCCTCTCGGCAGCAGCGTCGTGCAAAGCATCCTTCCCTCGCCGTGGTCGGCCCTGATTGTATTATCTTGAATCTGCGGCTCGCTGGCCGTGTGCAGCAGCCAATTCTTTCTATAGTCCGGGTTCGTGGAAACGACCCGGTCGAAAATTACGAAGTGATTCGCAGGCAAGAAGGCAATCTGCCTTGTCACCGAATCGGACTTCTCGGGCAGGTCCGGCCTGCCGACCCTTTTGACAACCCCATGACGATAACAGGCTGTGGCGTCTCCCGCGACATATACGTAGTCGTCGTCGGTCTCGAACGCCTTAACCACTGAGCCGAGTTGTTTGTGCTGCCCGCCGTGATTGCCGACCACGGTTCCTCCCCAGTACCTCGCCGGCGGCTCGCCCGGCTGATGAATCACGATGCAGTTGTGTGCGACCGTTTGGGCATAGTAGTTTGCGAGGTGCTCGCCGTTGTCGAACTCCTTGTACCTTGTACCGGAATCCAGCGCCAGAAAGCCCCTGTGATAAATCACGAAGTTCAAGGCGTCGTAATGCCTGTGCTGGGCCAGTGTCCCGCCGCACGAAAACATGCAATACGTATCGTTTTCGCCGCTGCCGCTGCGCATGATGATTTGTCCCATGTTCTCGAAGTGCCTCGCCATAGGGAGCGATTCAGGCGCAAACGAATCCCGTGAATCCTCGACACCGGTCAGAAGAAACGGGTAGACAAACCAACTATTGCTGTAACTCTTCCGAGGCAGCAGCGTTTGCACGTGCGCCGCCAGGGCTGCTTCTTTGGGACGTTCCCTCCCATAGAGATGCCTGATATTCGCCATGTGCGTATATAGCTCGCCTGTGGGCATGGCGTTCTTCGTATGGGGCCGGTCGCCGTATCCGAATTCCAGCGGCCCGCCTTCGGCCTCTATCCAGTTCCATATCACGTAATTCGCCAACCACGCGCTGTGCGGCCAATCCGGCGCTATGTTTTCCCCGGTGCTTGAAAGCCATGTATAGAAGAAGTTCTGCTCTGCCCAGGGATAGGCTCCCAGAACATATCCGAGAGTCGCCGATGCGCCACCACCATCGTCGCCGCAGGCTTTGCGCCGATGTTCCAGCAGCTTTATATTCTCATTCCGTCCCCACACGACCCACTCGTTCACCGTTTCTTCTTCAATTCCAGTACCGAAAGCCGTGCAGCCGATGAACCACAAACAGTTCTTAACGCCGTAGAATCCGGTGTTGTATCCGCTCATATTCTCTCGATAGATTGCCGGTCTGGCTTTTAGCACCCGGTCAACGACCCGCACCAGCCTCGACATAAAATCCCGTCGCTGAGCCTCCGGCAAATCCTCGTATATCCAGTCCCAGGCAAGTGTCGCGTGCACCCTGGAAGTCGAGTACCAGTTGACACTTTTCCTATTCTCATAGCATTTGTCATAGAAACGCAGGCTCGCATCGAGGCATTTCTTCGAGAGTTCCATATACCGCTGTTCCCCCGTCACTCTATACACAAAGGCCGACCACGCCGCCTCTCGACCGTACTCTTCAGCTTCAAGGCGATCTTGGCCCTTCGTTGCTTCGATCAGCCTGTCCACCCGCCCCTTGATGGAAAGATACCACTGCCGCTCGCCTGCAAGCGCGCGCCGGCGCACGTCCGGCCACGTATTAGAATTGAAGAACAACCTTGGGTGGCCCTGCCTTATCTTCTGTGTCCAACCCGGCAGCCCGTCAGAAAGACAGTTGACCGCAGGCATGACAAAAACGGCCATCATCAGTATTCCCACTGTGCATGTCGGTCGTGTCGTCTCTGCTTTGGTATATTCGTGCGACTTACCCATGACATTGCCTCCCAATTAGTCTTCTAAAATAGCAACGCGATAATGCCACATTCCGAGGCCCCTCGCAAGTTTCCTGGTTGAATATGCCCTGCGAATATCACCGCGCAGGCCGCAGGCTGCCCCACAGCTCTTTAGAGGGTTCCGCATATTATTCGGGGAGGAAACCACAAGAGCAATCGCAAATTGACGTGCCGGCAACTATTCACCGCCGGAACAGAATCTGCTGCTATGCGCATCATGGCTCACTAAGGCAGTTATCACCGGCATTTGGCTCCCGGGGATGCTATCCGCCGGGGCGTCGTCCAACAGCCTTCTTCAATGAGGCAAGGAAGGCAGTAGTGCAGCAGTACCCGAATTCAGAAGCAGGATATCGCCTTCTTCGAGCCTGGGCAACTCGACGACAATGTAGTCACCTGATTTCGCGAATTTCAAGTTTTCCCGGAGCATACATGAGATAACTTCCTTCGTGCCTTCGCCGGCGCGGATCTTGATTTGCAGATCTTCGGCCGGCAGGTGCGTGACAACCGCGGAGCGACGGCCGCGAGCATCTTCTTCAAAGGCCGTTACCCCGTATGCCCAGTTTGCCAGGGTCACGGCCCGCATTCCGTTTTCGGTGTTCTTCAGGAGGACGCCTTCGACCAGCGGATCCGAAGGCTCTACAACCGGCCGAGTCAATTCGAGCGCAGGGGCCGCAACTATAAGGCGGCGCACAGTATCAAAATCACGACGCATGTTGAAATCAAGCCGTCGAACCGCAGCGCTGTATTCCAACCCGGGGAAGAGCCCAACGACGTAAACCTGTCCTTTCCCATGGGTGTTTCGGGTCATTGCGGCAGCCCCATCGGCAAAGCGGGCGAGTATCTGCGTGTCTCCTTCGGGCTGGAGCACTTCTCGGCCGACGACAGGTGCAAAAGAACGTTGAATTCCATCTCCACCCACAATTCTCGCCCCCGAAGGAACGGACGCAAGACGATTGCGGGGCTCATCGTACGACTCGATTCTTCCTGCGCCATAGAGACTTACGCGGTACCACATCTCAGGTTCCGCGCGGGCCTTGAGCCCAAGCGCGGATTGAAGAGCGGCCAGTGGCTGGTTGGCCTCATCCCGGGCGAGCCCCCATCCGCTGGTATAGAGCGTTCCACCATTCTTAACGTATTTCGCCAATCCTTGAGCGGCCTTCCCGGTGATGTGCGAGCCGCTGACGTAAATAATCTTGTAGCGCGTAAGGTTTTCCTCAGCCAATATGACCTCGTCGATGGGATCTACGGGAACGTGGGCGTGTTGAAGCGCCGAATAGACCCATTTGGCGTTTTCCCACGCAGCCATCAAGTGAGGCGCCTCACCGCTCAGGTTCATCCACCGCTGGGTCGTCTCAGGCTTGACCACGGCAACCTCAGCCGGAACCGCCCATCGGGAGCCATAGAGCGCCTCTTCGGCAACACCGAGCAGATGCGCGGCCTTGCTCGTCAATTGCAGAGCCTCCGGATACTGGGAGAAACTGTCCCCCTTTTTATAGTCTGGCCCGTACGTGTACCAATAGAGCATCGTATTGCCGCGGCTGACTGCTGAGAGCATTCGCTGCACGGGCGCACCGCGGTGAGGCTTAATATAGATGCCCCGGGCCAAGTTCATTTTCTCGGCCACAATACGCTGCACGTCGCAGAGATAACTGTCCCAGCCCCAAATGCGAGGCCCGCGGTTGGAGGTTTCGTAGACGATAGCGTTGTCGGCCAGGCGATAGAAGTCGAAAAAGTCGAGGCTGTGCCCTTTCATCAGGAATGTGTTGCCCCGAAGAGCATAAGAATAGACCCGTGGCCGGCGCGCATAGGCACTATCCCGCTCGCTGCTGCGAGCAAGTGCCGCCCGTTTGCCTTGGTTGGCTCGGTCGAAGGTCCTTCTAAGTTCGGTGAACATCATTGCCGTAACATGGTTGTTGAAATCCCGCGTATAGTAGGCCGCCAGAGCAAGACCACGGTCTCGCAGCCACGGCCTGCCACTCCGGGCATCCCACACGTTCAAGGGCCGAACACCGGACCAACCCGACGCCCCGAAATCCAAAGGCTTAAGCCCTTTGCGTTTGAGCCATTCTTGAAATCCCCGGATGCAGCGAGGGCAAACGGAAAGGTGGGCCTTCTTCTCACGAGATCCGTCGATCACCGTTCCGATTTCATCGACCGTCAGCCCCCATACTTCTTCGACCGGAAGCGAGAGGGCGTTTTCAAGCGATTCGGCAACCAGTTGTTGAGTCCGTTTGGCTACATCTTCGCCGAAGGGGCACCCCGCCTGAGGATCTTCGCTGCGTCCTGGGCGATACTTGTCAACCGAAAATCCCATAATGTGGGCAATCATCCCGCGATTCCACTTGTCCCCCTGCCGGCCGCCTGCGCGAAGCATCTCCAGGATGAAGTCCGGCGGGTCGCGAAATCCGTTGACGCCCAACTGGGCAAGGCTGCGCAATTCTGCACGAGTCACCTCCCGGTCGGTCGTGCGAACCCCGTAACCGAAACCGGTGCCGTATCCTCCCACGTTGTTGATAACAGCATATCTTCGAGGCAGGGGCCAGTTTGCCCAAGGCAGATTCTCGAGAACTTCAGCTCTTCGTATTGCATAGCCAAGCACATCGGTCAGCTCTTCGGTAAATGCAGGCGAATTCGGCTCAACTCCTTCCACCAAACGGTAAACGGGAACCACAATCGTCGCAGTGCCCCCGTCCGGCCCTTTCGTGGTGAACTTCTTGATCACTTCGTCACCGAAACGAAACTCGAACTCGAAAACCACATCTGTCGAATATCCGCCGCGCCTGCGGGTAACCCGATCCACCGTTTTGCCCGGATTACCTGCCGTGATTGTCAGGAAGAACTTGTCCGAGAATCGCTTGGCCATCGAGACAAGTGGCAGCGGCTCAGACCACCGGCCCACCAGCAGCGTATGCGATTCCACAGGCGCATCGGCCGAAACGCCGGCCTTTGGAAAGACGCCGCGAATGACCTCTCCCCCCTGTCCCTCGCCGCCATAGCGCCATTGAATCGGCGTCGGCTCCGCTGGTGTTATACTCTGGAGCCGCACGCGAACCGTCAGATTTTCCGGAACCCGAAAGGATTCTGACTGGAGAATGGGAAGATCGATCTGTTCGGTATCTTGCCCGGCGAGAACGCAAGGCGGAAAGAATAGCAGAAAGGCACATGAAACGACTTTCACAACATCGGAACTGACGATTTGACCGTTCTTTTTGCCCATCCTAAACCACTCCTTGACTGGCCGTACTACTCTATGATGCCGTAACCTCCGGCATGTTAAACCTGTACTTCGCGGCGGGATGCGGCAATTAACCCGTTTTGCCGTGGCGCAGCAATTGATTATCGTGAAATTAAGCAACGATAGCAAGCAACGGAATTGTCAGAACGCGCAAACAGAATGCCAATTCAAGCCCGCAGAATCGAACCGGCTTGATATTCTCGATGAGACTGGTATGCTTATGCCTGTTCGGACAGGGCTTATGCGTACACCGTAAAGTGTGGCATTGAAATAAGGCAAGGCGTTCGACGATAAGTCCAATTGGAGGAACGCAGAACATGATGTCCACCGGCCGGAGCAAAGCCAATTGAGAGAGCCTAAGAACATGAAATCCAATTACATCCATGGCATGGCGTTACGTCCGGTCTCACTGACTTGCTGCCTGATCGTCTTATTGCTTGCAGCCACTCACTCGCCCGGCGCAATTGCGCAGAAGCAATCAGACGATCTGATGAAAGAATACCTTGACACAGACCGGCATGTTTATGCCGTTTTGGAATGCATTCCGGACCGCCGTTGGGGTAATCGTGATCTGGCGGCACACTTCTGGCGACTTCGAAGCGAAATCTCCAAAAAGACGAAAGCGGGGAAAACGCTAAATCAGGAAGAAGTGAAGAGCCTTGCCCTACGATTCGAGCAAAGTTGCTCGCATGTTTTGAAGCAGTTGAAAGTCAGCACCGCAGGCACAATATCGTTCTCCCGCACGGGAAAGCCTGTATTCGATGCCGGGGCCAAGAGGCTCGTTGCGTATAAGGATGTTCCGACGGCAATTGTGCTGTGTGTTGAGCCGAGTGGCCATTCCGGCAGTATAAGAGTCGTTCCTTCACCCCAGGAGGACATAGAAATAGAGGCAGATGTGTTGAACCAGCGGACTTTCTTCAGAGATTTTTCCGTTCTTCCCGTCACCGCTCGCTGCAAGCCGGGAACGCATAATCTCGCTGTTGAGTTCCGTGCTAACGGCCGGCAGACGCAATCACTTATCTCTATGGAGGTGCGCTCGTCAGCCCTGTTGAAAGGTTCACTGATACGCAGCAGCGACAAAAAGCCCGTCGCTGCAAAGACATTCGTGGAAGGCAGCGACGGCAGGCTGTACGTCGTGCCTGGAGAGTACAACTACCAGACGCAGAATTGGTATGCCTACTTCCAGCCTCGCTTCTCTTATGCAGACAAGGCATTCAGCATACCCCTGCCTCCCGGAAGATATCACATCACGGCTATGAAGGGATACGGATACAGGGACGCCGAGTACGATATCGACGTGGAAGCGGACAAGACGACGCATATTGTGATGAACCTGGAACAAATGACGCCCTTGGAGGAGAGGGGGTGGTACGCAGCCGATCTGCATACGCATACAAAGCATTTCTCGCTGAAAATGCTGCGTTCTGAGGACATCAACGTCGTCGCCGACACGAGGTACTCAACCGAGAAGGCCTTGCCGCTTACCGTAAATCCGGAAATCTCTGACGCCGCGCACATAATCTTCGGGCAGCAAGAGATCGAACATTGGAATTTTGGCAATTCATTTTACATCAACATCCCCCATACCGTAACTGACATCCAGACCCGGAATCCCACAATGACGCCGATGTTCTTCTACGACCAGCAATGCCACGAATTGGGAGGAGTGACTCTACGTTGGCTTCGCTCCAGACCGTTTGCCCCAAAGGGCAATGGCCAGCAGCAGCCTGAGCTTGCAGTGGACGTTGCGCTGGGACACCTGGATGTCTGGCAGGTTCTGGACAACAGTATGCAGAGTTCGCTGGATACTCCTGAGGCGAGGTGGAACGGCGAGGGTTGGGGCAGGTCGAGCCTCTATGAGCATACATACAAGACATGGTATGCTCTGATGAACTGTGGATTGCGAGTGCCCATCTCGGCCGGCACGTCCTACGGAAGACTAAGCCGCCTTGGATTCAATCGTGTATATGTCAAATGCCCCACTAATCTAACGCTTGAGGAATTCGCTCGTGCTTTGAAAAAGGGCGATGGTTTTGTCACAAACGGACCTCTGTTGTGGCTCAGAGCCAACGGAAAGCCGCCTGGCGACGATACGGCTTTTGATAAGCCGGGTCCGGTTGAGTTGGAAGTCGAAATATACAGTCAGCATCCGGTGGAGCTGGTGGAAATGCTTCAGAATGGTCGGGTTATCTTCTCCAAAAAACTGACCGGTTTCGACGGGCATTTAACATTCACGCACACCGTCCAGGTGCAAACGCCATCCTGGTTTGCAGCGCGTTGTTTTGGCGCACACGAGCCTCGCTATGCCCATAGCGCATGCCGCAACCAGTTCGCCCACACAAACGCCTCATTTATCACAGTAGCAGGCAAGACGCCTTCATCGTCACGCGATGCAGCTCGCTTTGTCAGCGAGATTGACCGCCTTATCGCTTTCGTACCGGATATCCCTCAAGAATTGAGAGGGCGGAGCATGCAGGAATTCATGAGAGCCAGAACATACTTTGCCAACATGGCCAAAGATTCCTCGCGTCCTTTTAATATTGAATAGATTTATGCTGTTATACTCCCGGCTTTTCGGAGCAGGGCAGCCAGGTCACCGGCGGGGACTGGATCGAGCGGCTGAAAGCAGTGGACGTCGCGATCGGCATGTACGGGCGGGGGCGTGTATTTGACAACATTTTCACGGAACGGCTGCGCCGGACGGTCAAGTGCGAAGAGGTTTACCTGAAGGATTATACCGACCCTGACGACGCCTGGCGCAGCCTGGACGGATAATTGAGGTTCCACAATCGAGATCGTCCGCATCAAGCTCTGGGCTACTGCACGCCGGCCGAAGTCCACTTCGGCGCGCGCGGCGAGGTCCGGAGGAAAGCCAGGAAGGTTCTGCTGAAGGCTTGACAAACCAAATGTAACAATGTAACAGGATCTAACAAGAAAGAAAAAGAAGCAAAAAGAAAGAAGGATGCTGCTACTACAGAATACTACCTTAAAGACCTGACATCCCGGTCCAAAAAACCGGGAATACCTCATCATCGATACAATCAAGAGGCTCAAACCACAGTTACACAGGCCAATTCAATCGGCTAATACTCGCGCTTGACATTCAGGGTCTGATAGAGTATAATGCGGTCCAGAATTGGTGGCATGGGCTGATAGAATCGTGATGATGACAGCGATTGACGGACCACTACTGCCCTACACATGCGGTGTAAAATGCGGCGCCCGATTATGGCTAACTCTGTTCAACCTGCGGACTTTTCTGCAGACTATCAGCCGAGATCGGCTCCCTACTTCAGCCCAGACGCTATTATAGTAACCAAGGGTAGTTATCAAACCCGGCAACAACGTAATCTTGTAGAAGCGATTTGCAGTGTATATCCCAAAGCCCGGATTATCGAAGAATTAGACCAGCCACACAACCGCGTCCGGCTTGACATCAGTGAACCCCTCGGACTTCATTATCGAGGCAAGAGGACACTCGTGTTGGGAATACATAAGAGTGCTGTGCGCTACAGCGACGAAGAAAATAATATGTGTCCTAATTATTGGCATTTCTCGCCGTACGGTTTTTGTCCATACGATTGCCAGTACTGCTATCTGGCAGGCACGCCCGGCGTAAAGTATTGCCCTGTGGTAAAGATCTTTCTGAACCTGGCGCAAATCCTCAGTCAGATTGACAGGGTTGCTTCACAGTTGGCTGAGCCCACCGCTTTCTATTTGGGGAAGCTCCAGGACGCTTTAGCCCTCGACCCGCTTACCGGTTATTCCCGCGTAGTCATACCCTTTTTTGCCGGACACAGGTATGCAAGACTAATCTTATTAACTAAAAGTGTTAACGTTCAAAATCTGTTGGATTTAGACCACAAACAACATACGATTCTCTCTTGGAGTCTGAATCCCCCTGAAATTTGTGCCGCTTTTGAGAAAAACCTACCTTCGCCGGGTGAAAGGATCGAAAGCATGAGAAGATGCGCAGATGCCGGCTACCCTGCACGGGCGGTCATTATGCCTATTATCCCTGTTGACGGCTGGCAAAATATATATTCCGAGTTTTTGGAAAATCTCTTGGGATCAACACCACTCAGCCGAGTCACCCTGGGCCAGATTTGCAGTTATACAGGTGCATTAAAACTTACCGAACGCAAGTTGGGCAGGAGAAATCCAATCTCACGTCGACTTGAAAGAACAAGATGTAATGACGGCCGTATTCGATTTCCATTAGAGCTGAGGCTTGAAGTTTATAGATACCTCATCGATAAAATCAAGAGGCTCAAACCACAGTTAGATATTGGCTTATGCATGGAGGAGCAGCAGATCTTCGAAGCACCAAACGTGGAAAGCACAACAGGCTGCTGTAATTGCTTACTCTGATTCCCAGATTTGACTAAACACGATAGAACTCCTAATTAGTCCTGAACGCTTCACTCTGCGGCCCCCTTAAATACATCAACTCAACCGAATTACGAAACACTCATGGTTAATTCCAGCTCAAGAATCGGCACTGTCCTGCCGCCTTTATTTGAACGGCAAATTCCCCCACCTTACGCAATTGTTGCACGCCATCTCGATTATCTTCAAAAGTGGCGGGAATACCTGCTGTGGGCGTGGCATGATGATTCACACACAACAATGGACAAGACCGATATGCAAAAAGCGGTTGACGAGCTTATACTGACAATTTTGCTCATACACTCTGTTAGACAATCAGAAATTACGGCCATTCCCTCGCTCGGCGAAATTCTAAAAACGATTCACAGACCAACAGCACACAATATTTGCGAAGCTGTTCGCAACCGGATACGTTGTCGACTGCTCAGACACATCTTCTGTCTTGACCGTTTTAGCAATCCGGACATTGAGCCGAGCAGAAATATCGATTGGTCGTCACTTACTCATATCTCGGAAGCCGCCGACGCGTTCTACGGATCCCAAATGCCAATTAGTATTTTCGGGGACTTCCACCAATTATGTATTGACCATCCAGTAGCAGACAGGAAGACTCGCAAAAAAAGCTCAAGGCGCCGTATAAAGGGTATACATTATACGCCGGCCCCTTTGGTAGACTACCTTGTGCTTCAAACGCTTAAAGAAGCCTTTCACAAATTAACACCTTTTCAGGTCCAGCCACTGAGAATTCTCGATCCATCTTGCGGCTGCGGTGCTTTTTTGATAGCAGCCCTTCGTTACATACTGATGTGGTTTCCGTGCCAACGCAACAGTAAGAGGAAATCATTACGTGTAAATCCACAAACGACTCTTGAACTCCTTGAGTCCATGATATTCGGCACGGATATAGACAACACGGCAACTCAATGGACCCGCAAGCTACTTTTGCTGACGGCTTGGGATTATTGTATACGCAGCGCTGTTAGCAAAAGCGACATTCAAAATTTCAATGTGCCTGACCTGAAGGAGAATATCGCTTGCAGGGATTTTCTTGAGCCTCATTCAGACGATTGCGAAAAGTCGCCACAAATGGATAAAGCTTTCGATATTATCATCGGAGGTCCACCATTTGTCCGTGTCCAAGAACTATATAAGTCACACAGGAAATTAGTAAATGAGTATAAGCGGAGATTCGCAACAGCAAGGACTGGTCAGTTTGATTTATATATGCTTTTCATAGAGAAGTCCATCAGGCTCTTAGTTGATGGAGGTTGTTTGGGCATGAGTGTATCCAGCAGCTTCCTTCGTTCCCGAAGCGGACGCAACCTTCGGAAACTGGTCTCCGATACCTGCAATGTCCACGAGATTGTTGAATTTGAAGACAGCAAATTGTATCCGAATGCCAGTATCCCAATAACATTACTTCTGCTACGCAAGACTTCCAACAAATGCATTACAAGACACGTCCGTGTGAAAGGAAAGGGTGGCATACGCAGAAAGCTAAGCAATGTTGATAGACATAATAATCCGTATATTGAGACGTGCGAACTGCCCACCACAGCCTGCACTTCAACTAATTGGATGCTGGAGTCCGAAAGCATAACACGTTTATTGTCCAGAATCGAATCGGATGGGATTCCTCTTGGAAAGCTGCCGATTAGAATTCGTCGTGGCATGGCTACTGGAGCCGATGATGTGTTTTTTCTACGGAATGTGGAAAAATTGAGTTCGCAAGTGGTACTTGCTGAAAGTCGTTTTCTTAATGATATATTTGTATTTGAATCTTCAGTTGTGAGGCCCATTTTACGGGGTCGCCATATTAAGGGATATTCTGCCGTGGTTCCCCAAACGTTGTGTATATTCCCTTATGACAGTGCAACAAAAGTAATTGCTGAGGATATATTTAGCAGTAAATTTCCTCGTGTATACAGGTATTTGATGTGCTGTCGAGAGAAACTGAGTTCCAGAAAACTGAAGATCGGGCAGCCGTGGTACGCATTCAGAGGCGTAGAAACTTGTCAAGTAATGCAAAGTCCAAAGCTTGTTGCAAGCGGTGTTAATTCTGGAGGTGGGTTCGCTTTGGACAACCATGGGCATATTCTATGCCACAATAGTGTTGTTGTCTTGTGCCCCAACCGAAGCACCATCGACGCGTATTTCCTGCTCGGTGTTCTCAACAGCAGTGTATTTAAGGTGTGGAGCCGGAATCGCATGCCCAATTTGGGTTCAGGGTGGCACTCTTATCGAGTCAATATAATGCGTGACTTCCCTGTTCCCGCCTGGCAGGCGGGAAAGAATAGAGATCTGTGCTCTAAAATCGCCGATTTAACTCGACAGTTGTTAAGTGAGGGATCTGACAAAGATGACCGTCCGAATATTATATCTTCCATTGATAACAAGGTTATTGAACTCTACGATGTCCCGGGTGTTCTTCGATCATAGCTCAACAGGTGCTATTAGCCTCTGGGACGAAAAACACGTGTGAAAAAATAATATACTTCCAAGGTTGGTTTTTATAGGCTCTTGTTATTAAAGAACTTGCGAAATGGAGGCGGGGGGATTCGAACCCAAAACGTACCGATACAAAACCTCTACAATTAGATAACAATTCTGCCACAGAAGCCAACAGAAAGACGTCTCGCCGGCTTTCACGTATGCAATTGGCTGCGCCCCCAGCACAGAATAACGACAGTTCCGAACACCAAATTGGTGCGAATATGGTGCACCAAAAGCAGACAGATCCCGACCTTGCCGAAATCGTGGCGGTTTGGGCGGGGCTGCCGGAGCATATCAAGGCGGCGATAAAGGCGCTCGTTCAAATTCATGTTGGAGGCAAGAAATAAAATGGGAAGGTCAATACCACCGATAATTCAAATGCAATATGAGGATATGCAAGACGACTTCTTTTCCTTGCAGAAACCGGGGCAAAGAGGATATTCGCAAGAGCAGAAAGAATATGCCTTTGGGCTCATCGAAGAATATGGCGTAAGGGCGACGGCGAAGATTCTGGGAGTGCCTCGACAGACCCTGCAAAGATGGTGTCGAAGATATGGAGTGAATGTCAAACGCTGTCCTGATTGGGTGTATGAATGGGCGGAAAACCGCGCTCTGAGACGCGGATATTAGCAAAAGAGAAAAGACACGGAAAACCTTCCGGAAAATATCCCTGAGCGACTGAAAAACCCAAAGGAGAATTACCGAGCGAGATAATTTCACCACAATATCCGCACAAAAAAAGACGATCTTGACTGACTGAGCGGAGTAATTTCCAGGCGATAACAAGGAAAAGGCTGAATGAAGGTGAGTGAGTGGACGGGGTAATTTCGGCACAACGTTACCACTTAAAAAAAGGCGCGGAAAGGGCAAAACCCGCGTATTCGCTCAGAAACGCAGAAACCGGCGCGCAGAGAGGGGGTTTTTCGGCAATAAAACGCGCCAAAACACGCGGAAAACGCGCCGAAACGTGCAATTTCCAGAGTTTTTTCGAATTAAATCGGCCAGTGCGCGAGGCGAAAACGGCAGCGAAAGACCAGTGATGCTGTTGCGGGGGTAATTTCGGCAGGTTATTCGCCTATAAAAGGGGCCGGGGGAGATAATTGGGGAAAATTGGCTTGTGCGTAGTTGAAGGAGGTCCACGAAGTTAGTGAGTGCCGACGTTGAACACGCGGCCATTAAGAAGGGCCGGGAGTGTGATGCTCCCGGCCCGTGCAAGTCAGTCCGGTAAGGGTCCGCTGCTATTGCGGCGTCGTCAGCCAGTTGTCGGCGAACACCGCCACGTCGCCCATGTCGATCACATTGTCGGGCGTAGCGCTGATGTCATACTTCGAATCCCACGCCGGATCACTCGGTATGGTGTGCCACGCCCTTGTCAGGGCGTCGAAATCGGTGAAGTCAACATAGGCGCTCTGGTCGAAATCGGCCGGGCTCAGCGGGGGCCCTTCGTAGTTGTACCTGGCGCCGAAAGACTGCTGCTTCGGCGCTTGACAGGTTATGCCGACGGTTAGCGTCGGGTTGGTTGATGTCGCGGTTTGACCGGATGCAGTCGTCCAGATCCATTTGTCAAATTCCCAGCAGCCGTGCACTTCAGGCGCCGTTACCTTGACACCGGTAAGACCGGGGCAGTCGTAGACACGTCGGAAGCTGCCTATTCCATCCTGTCGGCCGTTCTCATCGGGCTTTTCCACCACGAAATATGGCATCAGCCCCCAGTCCGGGCCGTTCGGCTCGGCTGCCACAATAACCGTCTTCAGGTCGGCGTCGCGCAGCTTGTAATCGTATTTCACCCCGAGTATCACGCTTTTGATCTTAACGTCGCTGCATGGATATACCTGGGTCAGGCTCCTGACAATGGTCAGATCCGCCCATGCCGCCGGCCTGGAGTAGAACATGATCTTATCGGGGTCGAGGCCGCCCAGGAGGATGCTGAGGAGTGAGTTCTGTGCGTCGCTGGTCTCGGGCGGCGAGATGAAACCGTTGACGTAGCAGTCCGTGTCCCAGTAAATGTTCCCGCCCGGATGCGTGAACTGGTACCTCTGGCCCGCGAGCTGAAGGTCGGAAACGCCGCAATGGTCCACAAGCAAAGTGACATAGGCCGTTGGACACTGCCCGGAGGGGCTCTCCTCCAGCTCTATATCAAGCACATTGACCTCCATTATCCGCAAATTCTCACGCTGGGCCTCAAACATACCCCGTTCGAAGAGATTGACCGTGACGCTCTCTCCGCGATTCAGTTTCTCAATCTCCTCCGGCCACAGGCTCGTTTGCCCGATCTTGCTGTTCTCCTTCTCCTCGCCCCAGGTATACTTCTCAAGTATGGCGTCGGTGACGGCCTGAAGCTGCTCTTCATAAATGACCTTTAGCGCGTCATAATCTGTCTGCCCGAGGCGGCCGTCGGCCGAGACGATTTGCTGCATCTTGTTGAACATGTCCTGGACGTTAAGGTCGCACTCCTTCGGCGCCGGTTCGAGTAGCCGATATTCGTACGCCTTCAGCATGTAATAGTGGTATTTGACCAATCTTGCGAGCGCCCTTTTCTCCAGGTCCCTGACGTACATGATGGCTCGCGGGTCGAGTATTCGGCTTATCGAAGCCGCCTGCCGGTTCATTGCGTCTATCGCCAGGATGTTGTTGGTTATATCGGCCGAAAGTGTTGAGACCTTCTGCATCGTCGAAGCCAGCCGCCGATTGAACAGCTCTTTCTGAACCATCAGCTTCATGGCCTCATCAATGAATTTGTTGAACTGAGGATCCTCTGCCTTCAGCTTCTTGAGCTCGACCTCTACCTCAATGTCGTCCACTAAGGTCGTGGTCAGCGCCTCTTTGACGTCATACAATCCGGCGGCCATCTCACCTGCCGAATCCTTCAGGTCCGCCAGGTAGCGTTCGGCCCCGTTGTTTTCGATATCGTTCACGTCGGTTATTCCCGTGGCCTTGTCAAGCCACCGGCTGGTCGCCTCGTCGAACTCTATATTGTTGAACTGCTTGGCGACGTCGGTCTGGCTGCTTATGGGTGGCCACGGGTCTTCCTCGGCGAGAAAGAGGTTGGTTGCTTCGGTGATAAGGCCACGAGCGAAGCCGGCCGCGGCCCAACCTCCCTTTCGCGGACCCGTTGCCGCCGAAAGGGTGGAGGTGGCAATGCCGCCTACCGCGCGCAGCGCCTTCTTCCACAAGGGCAATTTGGGGCGCAGTGTGACTTCCTCCTCGGCCTTGCGGAGCAGCTCGGCCTCTTTTCGTTTAAGTTGACACAGCAGGCCGGAGCAGCCTTGCGAGTCGGCCCTGCCGATTCTGGCCGCAATGTTCGCCGCCTCCGTGGCCAGCGGCCCCAGGAGGCCTGCGCTTATCTCATAGTTCTCGCGCAATTGCTCGGTCTGAACCCACAGGGTCTCTCGACCCTTCTTCAGGGCATCCTGCGTCTCGGTGAGGTCGCCGGCCTTGTTCTGCAGCCAGTACGATAGATACAGAACGCGAATCGCATGCTTAATCTCACGTTCGTAGGCGGTCTTGAGGGCCTCGAAGCTCAGCATGGGGGTCCAGTTCGGCGGATTGCCGAAGTAGTCAAAGCCGTTGTCGATGCGATGCAGGACGGAGACTATTTCCTGGTGCATCTGCTCGAATTCGAACCGCCATTGTGGCGGAAGCCCTTCCCACTGGGGAAGACCCATGTAGGCGCCGAGCAGGTCCTGGTATTCCTCGAGAATCTCCTTTGTCTGAGTGGCATAGCCGCAGAGATAGGCGTCTTTGGCATGGGCCAGTATCATTTTTAGCGCGTAGGGCGAGAGCCACGACAGGGCTGCCGGCCTGTGGCGGAGCTGGCCGTCCGGGCCGGCCGGGACATCAGCCGAAGGCGCCGGTGCCGCTGCCGAGGGCCGGGCCTGGTATTTCAAGTCGACTCGGCCCTGCTGGTTGGAGGGAACCTCGGGACGCCCGCAGTTATACCAATGGTACTCGTCCTCCCCTCCGCACCCGTGATGATGCACGGTCGCCCAATAGGCCGGATTCGGCCCTCCGCCTGAGCCGCCGGCGTAGTTGTTGCCGCCATTGCCAGGATCGGCCGACTGACCACCCTCGCTATCAACGTAGGGCGACAGGTCCAATGTGCATATCACGTTGCCCCCGGCGCCGCCGTTGCCTGGTTTTCCCGCGCATACCGCGTCGTAGTCGGGCGTGGGAAGGTCTCGGCTGCCGTACTCGTATTCCGATGTTCGACAGCCCAACAACCAGTGCTTGTAGTAGTTATAGAACCAAATGAAAGTGACGTTATCCGGACAACCCGCCCAGCCGGGCCTCGCCTCGCTAACAGAGTTGCCCGCGCTGCCGACAGAGCCCGGCTCGGGCGTCTGGCCTGCGCCGCCGTTTGTTATAAACCGCGGGCCGGACCCGGAACCCGCATCGAAAGACTCAATATGCAGAGTGATATCGCCCCCGGGATGCCCATCGTGCCCGTCTACAGGCAGAATCTGTCCGTCGTAAGTTGTGCTCCACGGCAACCGGGCCATGTTCAGTTCAGGTGTCGGCCAGCTACCCACCGGAGTTGTGTTTATGCAGCCGCTCTCCTCGAATCGCAGATTGCGAGCGTGGACCGTAACCAGGGTCTGTGGCAGGCGCAGCGGGTCGCGGATTACGAGGGTCTCGGCGTAGATGGTCATATCGTGTATGTCTGCCACATTGTTGGAGTAATCGTACGGGCCATACTGGCCGCCGTCCGGGAGAGCCACATAGCCGTTGTCGAAGACGACCGTCGTTCCGGCAATGGTCACCGATCTGGTCGCCCGCTTTGCCGCATTGAAGTAGATGTGCGTGCCCGGATCGCATGGGTCCTCAATCCAGTCCTCGTGGTCGAATATGTAGTCCCTGCTGTTGGCGTCGGGCAAGTCCTTAACCGGCCTGCTGACGATCTCGTACTCGCTCGGCAGGTCCGGCATTGGCGCAATCTCCACCACCTGCGAGCAAGGATCGGCCCCGCCCGCCTCGGCCGTAAAAGTCACGTAAAACGGCGTCCGGTCGTCTATATCATTCGGTTCGTACGTAAACAGGCCCGAACCCGGATCGAAGTACACGGGCCCCTCAGGCAAATGATCCGCCACCGCCGAAAGCGTTGCGGCCGGGCCGAGTTGCTCCGAATAAACATAGAAGGCCAGCTTCCTGCCGTGCGGAGCATCGCGCGGCGGAATTTGCCCGATGTCGAAGACGGGTACCCGCTTGTATTCGGCCACCGGACTGGTAAACGTGTCCGCCAACACGCAAACCGCAAGCTGCTCCGGCTCTGTCCAGCCGGGCGCCTCTTTGCATTCCACCTTGTAGTATCCGGGCGGCAGGTCGCAGGCCACCTCGCCCGAATCCCGCCACTCGCTCTCGCCCGCGACCCTCCACCTGCCCCCCGCGTCTGAGGCATCCTGCGGAGATATCGAAACCTCGAGCCTGCTCGATATATCAAGCTCCAATGCGCCGATGTCCGATGTGCCGAACACGATCCGCGTCCCACCCTCGAAGTCCGTCTCCGAAATTGCATCTGCGGCGTTGCTGCCCGCATTGAAACACGGCGAATTCTCTCCAAGATCGAAGTCACCCGTGGACGTGTCTGCAAACAGCGGGTCGGCGTCGATATTGTTGTCGGCGCCGTTGTAGCCGCCCTGAATGTCGCAGTAGCTGACCGCGGGCGCTCCGCCCTGGTTGTAGATCTCAGTCGGATTATCCGCCCAGAGTATGCAGTTGGTGACTTTCGGCGACGATGATGCGTCGCAGAAAAGCCCGCCGCCGGAGCTTGCTGAGTTCAGGGTGATGGTGCAATTGGTCACGGTCGGCGACGCCCCGGTGCAGTAGATTCCCCCGCCCGAGCCGGCTGTATTTGCGTAAATCAGGCAGTTCACTATGGTCGCATCGGACGCGTCGCAGTACACCCCGCCTCCGTTGCTGCCGGCCCAATTGCCCGTTATCCTGCAGTCGGATATCGTCGGCGACGAGCCCTGGCAGAAGACGCCGCCCCCGTTCCTGCTGCTGCCGCCGCGAATCGTGAATCCTTTCAGCACGGTATGGCCATCCTCGCCGGAGGCGCAGGTCACGGCGGAAGTGCCCGAGCCGGTCGCGTCTATGATCGTGGTCTCCGCTCCATCGCTGCTGCGCAGTGTCAACGCCTTGCCCCTGAAGTCAACCGCCTCATTATAGGTGCCGGGGCCCACGATGATCTCAGCCCCGGAACGCGCCGCGTCGATGGCCTGCTGAATTGTGCCGCTCCCTTCGGCCACCTTGGTCAGGAGGGAATCGGCCTCATAGGCCCCCATGTCCACCACCGCCGAGCCGTTCCCGTCGCCGTCGGTAATCCGCGGATACCCGTCGATGTCCGTCCCACTGGCGTAGGTATTGGCACCGCCGTCGATGCATGGCGAGCCGATATCGAGGCGAAGATCCCCTGCGTTGGCATCGACGAACAACGGGTCGGAGTCGATATTGAACGCGCCGGGCCAGCCGCCCCGCACATTGCTGTAGATAACAGTAGTGGTGGCTTTTGCGGCTGTCCCGTCAAAGATCTGATCGGGCGTGTCGCCCCAAAAGATGCAGTTGCTGACAAAGGGCCGCCCCGAGCCGGCGAGCATACCGGTGCAACTATACATCGCTTGGCCGCTGGGCGCGCTGTTGCCGTAGAACGTACAGTTGGTGAACGTCGGGCTGCTGTCTATGTTAATGACAGCCCCACCAGAACTATCAGAGCGGCCTTTGGCCGAGTTGTTGACAAAGATGCAGTTGGTAAACGCAGAAAGACTGTAAATATCGTAAACTGCGCCGCCGGCGCCTGCGTTGTTCTCACGAAACGTGCAGTTGGTCACCGTCGCGCTGCTCTGGTTGGCCATGCCGCCGCCGTTAAGACCGCACGTATTGCCGTTGAACGTGCAGTTGATTACCGTCGTGCTATCGCTGGCAGCAGACATCCCGCCGCCACCCAATCCCGCGTAATTGTATGCAAAGCTGCAATTGGTCACCGTCGTACCGCCACCGCTTTCGTCCATCCCGCCGCCGATCGCCGCCCTATTGCCGCTGAAGATGCAGTTGGCTACATTGGCAGCGCCTTGGTTTGTGCGCATGCCGCCGCCGTATCCAAATAGGCCTGTGCTGACGTTTGCGGTAAACACGCAGCCCGTCACGTTCGGGTCGCTCTCGAGGTTGTACATGCCGCCGCCGTCACGCGTGACGGAGTTGTTCGTGAAGTTGCAGTCGGTTATTGTTGGGCTGCCGCTGTAATTGTACACCCCGCCGCCGTAGTCCGCAGAGTTATTGCTAAAGGCGCAGTTGCTCACGGTGGCGTAACTATTCGAGTTCCTCATCCCCCCTCCCTCGTAGTTGGCCGTGTTTTGGCTGAAGTTGCAGTCAGTTACCGTCGGACTGCGGCTGTCGTTGTACACCCCGCCGCCGTAGTCTGCCGAGTTATTGTTGAAGGCGCACTTGCTCACGTTGGGGTCACTCCTAAAGTTCCTCATCCCCCCTCCCTCATAGTTGGCCGTGTTTTGGTTGAAGTTGCAGTCGGTCACAGTCGGGCTGCTGTGATCGTTGTACATCCCTCCGCCGTAGCTGGCGTACGTATTGAGGTCTTGTCCTGAAATCAGCTTCTTTTCCCATGAGGCAGACGACCAGCTAACCTCGAGCAGATGAATATTCGGCCCGTTGAAGTACTGCACTTCAATGGCGTGTTGACCCCGGCCCAGCTTGCGAACACCACTTTTTTCCTGGCTTCCGTGAAGGCCGTCGTTATCGACTACCAAAGCCCCATCGATGTAAAGCCTGCTGCCGTCGTCGGATTTCAAATAGAAAGTGTAGTCCTGCTCATCCCTTATGTAGATGTAGCCGCGAAATCTGAACCCGAAATAATCCTCCTTGCGTCGCTGGCTGAGATCGAAACTCGCCACTGTGTCGGTCTTCACGGGGGCAAATGAGTCGAAGTCAGGCAGCTTGTCCCATGTTTCTTCGTAGTACTCATATCTCAGCCCCTCGGGGCAAGTTGCGGTGTTGCCGCTGAAGTTGCAGTTGGTTACGGTCGGATTGCTGTAGCTGTTGAACATGCCGCCGCCACGTTGCTGAGCCTGATTGGCCATGAAACTGCAGTTGGTCACGGTCGGCGTGCCGCCGTTCCAGCTTTCCATCCCGCCCCCGTTCGTGCCGGCCGTGTTCTGACTGAAGTTACAGCCGGCCACGGTCGGGCTGCTGCCGTACCTGTTATCCATCCCGCCGCCGGCGTATGCCGCGGAATTCTCAGCGAAGCTGCAATTGGTCACCGTCGGATTGCTGTTTCTGTTGTACATACCCCCACCGTCACCGCTGACCGAGTTTGCGGTGAACTTGCAGTTTCTTACCGTCGGGCTGCTGTTAAGGTTGTACATCCCGCCGCCATATCTGTGGCCACCCACAACTGTGCCGGTGCCTCCGGTGATGGTAAAGCCGTCCAAGATGGTATTGCCACCTTCGCCGCTGCTGCAGGTCACGACCGATGAGTTCTTAGTGGCGGCGTCGATGATGGTTTGTGCGACGACATTTGGGTCATTGGGGTCAGTACTGCGCAGCGTGATGGCCTTTCGGCTGAAGTTGATTGCTTCGTTGTAAGTGCCGGGCGCAACTACGATTTCGTCCCCGTCGTTTGCATCGTCAATGGCCGCCTGGATGCTCTTAAACTCTGCAGCTCCGTCATCGTCCACCGTGATTGTTCGCCCCGCGGCCGCGGCCGGCGCGCACAGCGCCCAAACGAGCATGGCCGCGAAGAGCACGCCCAACATGTTTGAGTTTCTTCTGCCAATCATCTTACAATCCTCCAAAAGGTGTGCTTAGTCTGTATTGACGGCGGCCGAAAGCCGCTTGGTGGCCAGAGCCCCCGCGGCTCGTGTAACTTTAGAGGTCGAGTTCTCCCCAGGTTTCGCTGAACGTCGGGCTGGATATGATTCGGGAATGCCCGCTCCCCTCTGAACGCCCCTTCGACCCTGCACACATCCTCCGAGCATCAGATGGCACCCCCTGCCACACTATGCCGGTGGTGAGAACCCAACCGCCGGTAAGCCAAAGACGTCTGGCTGCCTCGAAAACGACCGGCAGCACAAGCGTGAACCGGACGTTTCCTAAAGCGACAACAGAATACACAGCTTTGCGGTCGACGTCAAGTAAAGAATATCGCGGGGATTACCCGGGGTGCACGTCATGATTGTAGGTGGATTTTTCAGGCGGCGAGAGGCTTTTGCAGCCATAGTTGGTTCCATTCGTTATTGAGCCAAGTGATTCTCAATGCCAGGGTCGCCGAGGAGCCCGAACGAGTCCAGATCATCCCTGACTGTTTCAGACGCTTGCCTACCACATGCTTGCATGCCCCCTCGACCGCCCCTGAGCCGATATCGTAGCCCTTACTGCGAAATACGTCATAACACATCTGCTCTTCGTTGGTCTTGATGTAACGATACAGGTCCTTTATAGCTTTAAGCTTGCGACCACGATGTTTCTTACGGCGTCTCTGCAAATCCCTGAGCAATTTCCTGGTCCAGCCGTCCCACAACAGCCCGCAACAATACTCGGCCCACTTCCTGGCCGCATCAGTGCCATCACCGAAGAGCGCCTTAGCACAGTCCCAGATGTGCTCCTGAGCATGATACCAGTCCACAATGAACGTCGCTTTGCTGAAGTGAGCCTTGTGTATCGAACGAATCCAGGCCGCTCCATCACCAAGATACACAACTTCTCCAGCCTCTCGTAAACCGCACCGGCAAGCCGCCAGCCACAGATTCCAGCCAAACCTGGCAGAGTCGTCAAAACCGCCTACATAGTATTGCTGTCGCCGAAAATCCTCATCTTCCCAATAGATACAACCTACCTTGCTCTCGTGCCAGGCGTCGGTCTCATGCACCGTCGTGCCGTCAGGGGCAATGTAGAGCCTCTGGGCAGGACTGTCACAGGACGGGACCTGCTTGTTCTTATCGTTAAGCAGCCTATCGACATCTGCTCTTTGCTGCTGCAAAACCAC
>CP070678.1:1872723-1875228 GCA_020352515.1 Phycisphaerales bacterium
CGGTACATCCGGTAATACTGCGGGGCGGCGAACTGGGGATCGTGCGGCTCCTGTCCGGCCATGTAGAGAAACAGCGGCATTTCTCCCGCGTGCTCGCGAACGAAGGCGATGATTTTGTCGGCGTTTGCCTCGGCGTTGCCGGGGTCGAACGTCCGGTCGAATTCGTTGGTGATAGGGCGGGGCGAGTTACCATATTTTCCACTGTGAATCGTCGCGTAGCGGGCCTCGCGCATGGCGCGCGGGAAGGTGTAGGTGGACGGATCGCTGCCGCTTGCCTGCGGTTTGGCGCGGAACATGGACATGCCGGTTAGAAGCTGCGTTCGGCTGGGCATGCAAACCGCCCCCGAGTTCGAGCCCATGACGTATGCGTTGCGGAAAGCAAATCCTCGCTGAACGACCTGGTCCATGTTCGGCGTCTTGAGCAGGTCGGTTCCGAGGGCGTGGATGCCGTCCGGCCGCAGGTCGTCCGCGAGCACGAACAGCACATTCGGGCGCTTCTCAGTCCGTTCCGGGCCGCCGAGCGCCGTTGCAGAGCCGGAAAGTCCCAGCAGGGCGGCGCCGGCGCCTGCAAGTCTGAGAAATCCGCGCCGGCTGCAGTTGCAGTCGGCGGCGTTGAGTTGAACCGTCGATTCTTTCATCTTGCTGTCTCCATTTCAGTTCTTCCAGTTTGCCCTCTGCCGGCCCGCCATAGGTACGCTGGCGACCGTCGGACATTTTTTAAGCCGGAGATCTGCGGGCACAAGATCCAGGCCGCGTCTAAGGGCCTTGCACCGCAAATCGGTTGCGTACCGGGCTGAATCAAGCGCTATCCAGGGCCGGACTTTCTGCGGTCATCGATAGGTTTCGCCGCTTCTATGGTGTTTTCATCAAGGGTGATCTTGCCAACGTTTTCCTCTATCAGGATGCCTGTGGTTTGTGTCCTGGCGCTCTCGGCTCTGGTGTCGCGAATGACGTTCTTTCTGAAAACGAGGTCGTTTGTCCGGCCGCGAATACGGATTCCGGCGGCGCCGCCATCGGTCCCGTTATTCTCAATGATATTGTCCTCGATTCGGTTGCGGTGGGGGGCCATTCCGAGCGACTCGTTTCGGAAGAATATACCGTTACTTTCGTTCATCCGAACTACATTACGTTGAAGCAGGTTGTCGGAATCCTTGTGGCCGATGGAGATGCCGAAGCGCCCGTTGAATTCAAGCTGGTTGTCCTCAAACAGGCCGTGGCGGACCCGCCAGCACAAGAACAGACCGTCGGTACCGTTGCGGCGGGCGGTGCAGTTGCGCACAACCGGTCGCTGAGAGCCGCTGCCGGGGTGAATTCCGAGAGAGGCATTGTTCTCGGAAAGGCAGCCGAGAACGGTGACATCGTTGGACTGCTGGAAGCTGATGCCGTCGCCGTTATAATCTCTGACGGTGCAGTCCGTGATGACGGTGCCGAAGGCGCGGTAGAGAAATATGCCTGCTCCGCGGCAGCCGTTGAGGTGAGCATTGGCGCCCTTATGACCGTCGATGGTAACGTTCTCGATTCGAACTCCCTGCGTGTCGTAGGCGCTGATGACGGGGAAAACGGTTGCTGCCTTTGCATTGTTGCCCACCATGCAGTCGGCCATAAGCGGCTTGTTGATTGAGAAGGTGTTCTTGTTGCGGCCGGTTATTCGTGCGACGGTCGTGTGGAATCCACCGGCCCTGTCGTCCCAGACGGCCACGCCGTATCCGACTTCGAAGCCCGCTGGGTTCTCGACCGTAACCTGCTGCTCGCCGAAATCGCCGTCGAGCGCCAGAGCCGAGACCACACTATCGGCTTTGCGGAGGATTGTTTTGCCCTTTGTTCCGCGAACCGTGACGTGCGAACGCAAGTGTAGCGAGTCGTGCATGAGGTACTCGCCCTCTCTGATTTCGACAACGCCGCGGCCGAGATTTGCGACATAATCGACCGCCGCCTGCAGGGCACGGTTGTCACTTCCGATCACGTCAGCATCTTCAGCCCCGACGGTAATTACGGGCAGCTCGGTCATAGCCGAGTGCATGGCTGTGGGCAACTGCCGCTCGTCGGGTCGCGGGGAGAAATCCCGTGCGATTTCAGAGGCCGACAAGGAGCAGGCCGGGCCGAGGAGCGAAGCTGCAAGCAGTATTGAGAGACGAACAGTGGTTTTCATAACAGGCCTCCGTGTGTTTTCGATTCACCAGCAAATCATTCGTTACGCCAAGAGCATTGTAAATGACTTCTATTATAGTGCGGTAGGCGAATCGAACAACATAAGCCCGGGTGGATGTGAAAATTCCCGGCAATTGCCTCGTGTGCGGGCCGCCTGGGCGCGGGGCGGCGCCGGCTTTAGCAAAAAAGTGTTGAAATATCGCGTTACGCCTCCGTGACGATTTGCCTTGTTACTACAGAGGCACAAGAACAGAGCTAATCGGACACAAGCCGGTGCCAATGTGCGTTGAGGTGGGGGATAGCGCTCTTGCAAGGAAAGGATATGCCATGAAAAAGACAACCATTACATCACAAGTC
>CP070678.1:1875328-1890835 GCA_020352515.1 Phycisphaerales bacterium
AAAGGCCTGCATTTCCCCAACGTGACACTGGTCGGAATCATCAGCGCCGACACATGCCTCTATCTGCCGGATTTCCGGGCCAACGAGCGAACCTTCCAGTTGATTTCCCAGGTCGCCGGAAGGGCCGGCCGCTCGGCCAAGAGCGGCGCCGTCCTCATCCAGACATTTCTGCCCGACCAGCCGGCTATCCGCTTTGCCCTCGACAACGACTTCGACCGCTTTGCCGCCGAGGAATGCACACACCGCAAAAACTGCAATCTGCCGCCCTTCTGGCGCCTCGCCGCAATCGTCATGCGGGACAACGATTTCGACAGGCTCGACGCGGCCTCCAAAAACATGAGAAAGACAATAGACCACGTCATCGGAAGCCGGCGCCTAAACGCCATCGTCCGCGGACCCATCCCGCCCGTCATAAGCCGCATACAGAGATCTCACAGGTTGCAGATAATAATCCGGACGCCCGACGCCGCCGTCATGCACAGGCTCTTCGAAGCCCTCCGAGCCGAACGCCCCGTCAGGCCCGCCGTAAAGGTCGCAATCGACATCGACCCCGTAAATTTATTATAGCCCGCCTTGCATCTCGGCGATGACATCGGTATAATTTCGCTTTGAGTCCGACGGGGAGTAGCTCAGTTTGGCTAGAGCGCTGCGTTCGGGACGCAGAGGTCGCAAGTTCAAATCTTGTCTCCCCGACTTGGTTGGAGGGCCGCCGTCTTTTGCCGGCCGCCGGAGCTGCGTCAATGGCTTGGACTTAACCTCCTGCCCCGAGCTATCCAAACGCGTACTTCACCATCGGCATTTGCAGCGTCTAGAATGCCGGTCGTCAGAGCACCGCGGTCTCACGGGCGCTCCGCAAGAAGGTCTTATGACCATATCTGCCAAGGTATCGTCGATTGTACACGTGAAGCCTTCCCGGCTCCATCGAGCAGCCGCGGCACTGTTGTAGAGGACCGAAGCCGACCCATGCCGAAGGGCGGCAAAATTTTTGTGAATTTGCTGGCATCTGCAACTGCGAATACCTACAATGTTTGGTTTGTGTTCAAACCAGTAGCAGCAGTTGTATAGTGGACATTAAGATAAGATGACTTTGACAAAGATACTTCAGCCGAACTGTGTTAAAGTCCCGGTTGAAAGCAAAGACAAACAAGCAGTGATCACCGAGCTTGTGGACCTGCTCGACGCCAACGGATTACTGCTGGATAGAAACGCCGCACTTGAGGCCGTTCTGACGCGAGAAAAAACACGCAGCACCGGCACCGGCGAGGGGATAGCAATACCGCACGGAAAGTGCAAAGCCGTCAAAGAGCTCGTCATGGCGATAGGAATTGCGCGAAACCCGATAGACTTCGAGAGTGTCGATGGTAAGCCGGTCACGATTCTGATATTGCTGGTCTCACCATCGGACCAGACAGGCCCTCACATCCAGGCCCTCGCCCGAATAAGCAGGCTAATGCTCGACGAGGAATTCAGGCACAGACTCGAGAACGCCGAATCGGCCCACGACGTCTATACCCTGCTCGGAGAGAGGGAGAACCAATAGACCGCCCGTTTACCGGAGCCCGCCGTCAACCCTGAAAGGCCTCCTCACACTCCGCCAGCTCGCCGTTTTGCGTCTCAACGGGCTTTTCCCACAAAATCAGGCCAAGCTCGTGAGGATTCGTCAGATCCGAGTGCATCGGCAGCAGCCTGACGGCCACGCCGTGCTGGCCCGTTCTCGTGCAGGGCATTGCGCCGACGAACCAGTATTCCCCCTGAGCCTCCGCCGCCCGCTCACAGCCCATCCGCACAGATGCGCCCTCCCTGATGTTGCCCCAGATGTCCACCGGCCCGTGATACAATTCGACCGAAACATCCTCCGGCCTGACGCTGCCGAGCTTGATTAACGCCCTGACATTAAGCGTGCTGCCGACCTTGAGCTGCGGCTGCCTCGGATCGAGCTGCTCGCCGCCCTCGCCGCCGTTGATCTCCATAACGACGTCTTTGACGGCGATCTCCGGCCACGCCTGCCTTATCTCACTCTTCCACTTCGAGAACGCCCTGGCCCTGGCCATCGCTTCGGCCGTCAAGTAACGATACCTCGCGGCCGACGGGTTGTAGAACCGGCGAGTGTACTCGGCAACCATCCGATGCGTGTTAAACCGCGGCGCAATCCACTTGATTGAGTTCTTTACCCTGTTTATCCAGCCGCGGGGAAGATTGTCGGCCGAGCGGGTATAGAACAGCGGTATGGCCTCGTTCTCCAGCATGTTGTAAATCGCCTGCGACTCGACCATGTCCTGGTAATCCGAATTATCGTAGTCCTCGCCGTCGCCGATGACCCACCCGCCCTCGGGCGTATACCCCTCACACCACCACCCGTCAAGCGTGCTCATGTTCAGAACGCCGTTCATCGCCGCCTTCATCCCGCTCGTACCGCTCGCCTCCATCGGCCTGCGCGGGTTGTTCAGCCAGATGTCCACGCCGCGAACAAGAATCCGCGCCATGTCGATGTCGTAATTCTCGAGAAAGACTATCCGACGCCTCACATTGTACTGCCTGGCAAAGTGAATTATGTCGCGTATTATGTCCTTGCCCTGGTTGTCCTTGGGATGCGCCTTGCCCGCAAAGACAATCTGCACCGGACGCTGAGGATCCGTAAGCAGCTTCACCAAACGCTGAGGATCCTTAAGCAGCAGGTTCCCGCGCTTGTAGCTGACGAACCTTCTCGCAAAGCCGATCGTAAGAACCCCCGGATCGAGAACCTCGTCCGCGTGATTCAGCTCCGTGTGGTATGTCCCCCGCCGCTGCATCTGCGCCTTCAAACGGCTGCGGGCAAACGCAATCAATTGCTCCTTGCACCGCTGGTGTATCTGCCAGAATTCCGCGTCGGAAATCTGCTCCACATTATCCCAGACAGACCGGTCCAGAGCCTCGTCGGCCCACCTGGGTCCGAGGTATCTCTCATACAGCTTGTTCATCTCATCGGATATCCACGTCTTGATGTGGATCCCGTTCGTAATCGACGTGATCGGCACCTCGTCCGTGGGCACGCCCGGCCACAAACTGCCCCACATCCCCCGGGATATCTCCCCGTGCAGACGGCTCACCCCGTTCACGTAGCTGCTCAAACGAAGCGCAAGAACCGGCATCTTGAACGCCTCGTTCTCGTCGTCGGGAAGCATCCTGCCCAAACCAAGAAACCGGCTCCTGTTTATCCCAAGGTTCGGAAAGTAGTGCCCGAAATACTTGTCCATCAGCTCCACCGAGAACTCGTCGAGCCCCGCCTTGACCGGCGTATGTATCGTAAAGACATTGCCCGCCCTCGCCGCTTCAACCGCCTCGTCGAACGTCATGTTCTTCGAAGCGCGCAGGTCACGAACACGCTCGAGCGCCATGAAGGCCGCGTGCCCCTCATTCATGTGGCACACCGTCGGGTTGATGCCCATCGCCGAAAGGGCCTTCAGCCCCCCGATGCCAAGCATGATCTCCTGGCGGATTCGCAGCTCGCGGTCTCCCCCGTAAAGGCTGCTTGTAATCATGCGGTCGCCGGACGAGTTCCCACGAACGTTCGTATCGAGCAGGTAGAGTTTCACCCGGCCGACCGACACGCGCCATATCTGCGCCACGACACACCTGCCCGGATACTCAACGCTTATCCTCAGCGCCCGGCCGCTCTCCTTGCGAACCAGCTCTATCGGCATATTGTAGAAATCGTTCTCGTGGTATACCTCCTGCTGCCAGCCGTCGATGTTCAGGTACTGGCGGAAGTAACCCTTCTGGTACATCAGCCCCACACCCACCAGAGGAATACCCAGATCAGATGCGCTTTTCAGGTGGTCCCCCGCAAGAATCCCGAGCCCGCCCGCATAAATCCGCAGGCACTCGTGAACGCCGAACTCGGCGCTGAAGTACGCAATCAGCGGCTCGTTGTTCGAAGAACACACCTTCTCGTACCACGTCGGCCTTTCCACGTACGACCGCAGCTTCTCCGCCGCGCCGCGAAGCTCCCCAAGAAACCCCTCGTTCTCCGCCAGCGCCTCCAGCCTCGCCTGCGAAACCGTACCCAGAAGCTTGACCGGGTTATGCCCGCACGCGTTCCACAGATTACAGTCTATCCTTTTGAAAAGTTCTACATACTCACGGTTCCACGACCAGAACATATTTCCGGCGATGAGTTCCAAATCTCTGAGCGGCTCCGGCAAGGCCGGCAGGACAGCAAAACTACGAACACCCGGCATTACAACGTCTCCACAATCCAAATCACCTCACAACACAAGGTTTACTGTCCCGGGGGACAATACAGTCTCCCGGTTTCTATCTAATCGACAAATCGATTAACCGGCTTAACCCCAAAACCGCCCCAAACGCCGGGCTCGCCGCGCTTTGCCGGTCCTATATATCGGGAATATTCAGCGCTGGGACCGCCGAAGTCACAAAAAAAAGGCCTGCAAGCGACAGGCCTTTTTTCCAATTCGCAGGCAGTCCTCCACATGCGCCGTAGGAAAGCGTTCGAAGAGAACCCATTACTTCCAGGTGGGTAATCGTTGCTCGTGTTCGAAAGTCCTATCGAGTAGGCATTTCCGATCCATCAAGACCTGATTTCCCCGAGTACGGGTATCGGTTCTTTCAAACACCTGCTTTCCTTACGGACACCGCAGGGGTTAGCCCGCGCATTTGACTATATCAGATTGCCGGCTCAAAGTCAAGTGGATACGAACATATATCCGAATCACAAATTCGCGCGTTCAATTAGTCAACTAATCTTTCGACACGAGCGGCCGTTCTTCTAAAGTCAAATCCGGCGCGCGGCGCCAGCCCCACCGGCAGGCACGGTTTTTGCTCTTCACGCCCCCACCGACGTTTATGATTCACAGGCCCCGGCAGCACGAACGCGCAGAGCCCTCCGCACCGCTTAAAAAAATATTTCAAAAAACTTCTTGCACCACCCCGCGGTATTCCGGTATAATTACCGGTGTTCTATTAGGGCAGGCTCAAGAAGTATTATAATATTCTTGTTTGCCATCATAATGTGTACATTCGTTACATTCATACCCCCCCTGCCCTCGTGAGTTCAGGTGTTCATGTTCATCTACACGTAGTTGCGCGCTGAAGCCGGCGCAAGGTGGAACACCGAATGAAGGCAACGCTGCAATTTCGGCCGTCATTGTTGCTTTGCAGCAAACCAGGTGGAATCCGTCCGCGCATTTACGCCGCACTCGTGCACCTGCTCAATCACCTCCTTTATCATCCCGCACGAGTTTCGAAAGGGGCAGATAAAATGAAAAAAGCAACTGTTCTTTTGACCGTGGCAATCACCCTGGTGGCGGCAACCGGCTTGTCTGCGGGCCGCACTATATATGTGGACAACGATGGCTCGGCCGATTTCAAGACCATCCAGGCCGCCATCAACGACGCCAACGATGGAGATACGGTTCTTGTGGCGAACGGCACCTACCGCGAGAACATTCACTTCGACGGCAAGAACATCGTGCTGACCTCTGCCGCACCCGAGGAATCGGCGATTGTCGAGTCCACGATCATAGACGGCAACGAGGCCGCTTGCGTTGTCACTTTCGACGGCGCCGAGACGCCCGCATGCATTTTAAGCGGCTTCACGATAACCAACGGAAGCGCAGTGGCCGGTGGAGGCGTGTCCGGCAACGGCGCCAAGGCCACCATTGAGAGAAACCTCATTACCGGCAACACCGCACGCGGCTCGGGCATACCAGGCTCGTACGGGGCCGGCGGCGGACTGCTCGACTGCGACGGCTTGATACAGCTAAACATCATCAAGGACAATTCGGCCGGCTTTGGCGGAGGGCTTTCCGGGTGCGACGGCGTCATACGCCGCAATATCATTTCCTACAATCGATGGTACTCGGGCGGCGGGCTGTACGCCTGCAACGGAATCATCGAAAACAACATCCTCATCGGTAACGAAGCCATCTACGGCGGCGCCATCGCCGACTGTGACGGCATCATCCGCAACTGCACAATCGTCGGCAACACCGCAAGCTATGCACCAGCGCTGACAGGCTGCAGCTCGCTAATCTGCAACTGCATCATCTGGGCTAACGGCCCCGACGGCGGCCCGCAGCTTGAGAACTGCTCCACGCCCGTATATTGCTGTATCGAAAACTGGGATTCCGGGGGCGCCGGCAACATAACCACCGAGCCTCTGTTCGCAAGTATGGGCCGATGGCAACAGCCCTCCGGCGGCAATTCTTCATCGCCTGAATGGATCGACAACGGCGCCGATTACCATCTGCAATCAAACGCCGGAAGGTGGGACCAAAACAGCGAAACGTGGGTTCAGGATGAAGCAACAAGCTCGTGCATCGACGCGGGCGACCCGATGAGCCCCGTTGGTTGCGAGCCGTTCCCCAACGGCGGCATAATCAACATGGGCGCCTACGGCGGCACGCCCCAGGCGAGCAAGTCGTATTTCGGCGGGCCCGTCTGCGAAACCATCGTCGCCGGCGATATCAACGGCGACTGCAAGGTCGATTTCGCCGATTTCCGGCTCATGGCCGCCCATTGGCTTGAAAAGCACGCTCCCTGAGCCCCGTAAGGCCGCCACGAAGTGAAAGGACGGTTCAGATTTGATGATTTTTGCCAATTTTGAGCAAACGCTTGACAGACGTTGGTATAATATACGGGTCATACATTTTTTAAGGAGAACGAAAATGTTGCGGGCAAAGACACTCCGGGCGCTACTGCCGGCCGTGTGCGCGCTATCCCTCTGCGCCGCCACGGCCAGCGCCACATTGCTGGGCCACTGGAAACTGGACGAGACCTTCGGCGCCACCGCCGCCGACTCCAGCAGGCATGGAAACAACGGCCAACTGCGAGGCGACCCCGTATGGTGGCCGCTGGGCGGAGCGGTCAACGGCGCCCTTGAATTCGACGGCAAGGGCGACTACGTGGTCACCCCCCTTGCCCTAAATCCTGCCGCAGGCCCTTTCAGCGCCTTCGCCTGGGTGCGAGGCGAAAGCCCGCGCAGGGCCATCCTCTCGCAGGCTAACGGAACCGGCTACGGAACGATCTGGCTGGGCGTCGGCCAGACGGGTACCCTCATAACCGCCCTTACCGACGGAGGACGCTTCACCGGAATCCTCACTTCGGAGTCCTCGGTCACCGACAATCTCTGGCGCCATGTCGGCGTCGTCTGGGATGGCTCGAAAAGGCGGCTCTACATAGACGGCGAACAGGCCGCAGAGGATGCCGCTGCGATTGGGACGCTGCGCGCAGCCGACGGAGCGCTCTACCTCGGCGCCGAGCGAACCTTCAGTGAAGACGCCTTCTGGGTTGGATTGCTCGACGACGTGCAGGTCTACAACAACGCCCTGGACGCCGCGGCGATAAAAGAGCTGGTCGCCCAAGGCCAGAATCTGAACGCCGACGATGTGAGCGTTCTCGTCCTCGCCCCCAAGACAATCTATGCGCAGACGGCCGCGGCGCTCTCGGTCACGGTAACAGACGCCGCCGGCACAAGCGCACCCGACGTGCCCGTCACCGTGCGTTTCGTCAAAAGCGCCTCCGAGCGGCTCACCGTATTCGAAGGAGCCACCGGCCAGACCGGCCGCATCAACGCACAGTTCGATACCCCGGACGTAGGCCCGGGCGCCTATACCCTCGAGATAGGCGTCGAGGGGATGGCCGAGGCCCTCGAAGCACCCGTGCAGCTCCGCGAGCTGCCCGTCCTTCTGATTGAGACCGATAAACCCATCTACAAGCCCGGCCAGACCATGCACGGCCGCGTGATCGTGCTGACCAACGAGCTCAAACCATCCCCCGATTCGCCCGCCGATGTCGAAATCACCGACGGCAAGGGCGTCAAAATATTCCGAAAGGCCCTAACCACCAACGCCTTCGGCGTCGCCCCCTTCGAGCTGCCCCTGGCAACGGAGCTCAACTTCGGCACCTGGAAGATAGCCGTCCAATCCGCCTCCGCCTCCGGCAGCCTGGACGTCAGGGTCGAAAAATACGTCCTGCCGCGATTCGAGGTCGGGCTCGCCACCGCCCACGATTACGTGCTCGTCGACCAGCAGGTCGTTGGCACAGTCAATGCGGCGTATTTCTTCGGCAAGCCCGTCGACGGCAACGCCGAAATCAGGGCCAGCCGCTACATCGGCGTCTGGGATGAGTACGCAACCTACAGCGGAGCCCTCGCAGACGGCAGCCTCGAGTTTACCCTGCCCCCCGTCGAGTACGTCAGCGGCACCCCCGCAACCGGAGGTGCCGGAAGCCTCCAGCTTGAGTTGACCGTCACCGATACCTCCGGGCACGAGGAAAAAACCACAAAGCTCCTGACGGTGGTCGAGTCCGAAGTCCAGCACCAGGTTATTTCACTGTCGCGCGCGATCACCCCAGGCCGGGATTTCGAGGTCCTCCTCGTGACCGAGACGCCGGATGGAGAGCCCCTCGACTTTTCCGCAAAAGTCACCGCCACCTATTTCAACAGCTACCAGAACGAGATATCACAACAGGTCGTCTCGGTCCCCGACTCCCACGGAGCGGCCACCGTGTCACTTACCGCGCCAAAGGAAACCGCCTCGGCCTCCGTCAAGAGCGAGGCCCAGGCCAACGGCGAAACCGCAGAGAATGAAGTGACAATATTCGCCGCCTATTCCCCCACCGACAGCTTCCTGCAGTTGAGCCGCGACTCGGACGACCCGGTCAAAGTGGGAGAAACCGTCACTATCGACACATTCAAAACGCACAACGTCACCGTGTACTACGACGTCTATGCCAACGGCCACACCGTCTGGTCCGACGCCACCACCGAAAGCCAAATCGTGATTCAGGCGACCCAGCAGATGGTGCCGTCGGCAAAGGTCGTGGCCTACATCATCAACCCCAACAACGAAATATCGGCCGACACCCTCGAGCTCGAAGTCATATTGGAGGACGCCGCCGGCCTCGACGTCCAATTCAGCGCCGAGCAGGTCCTGCCCGGCGACCCCGTCCAGGTATCCGTCCAGGCCGACACTCAGGCTATGGTGGGCCTGGCGATTGTCGATGAATCGGTGTACGCACTAAACAAAAACCGCCTAAACATGCAGAAGGTCTTCGAGGAGCTCGAGCGGATATTCATGGAGCCCCAGCAGGAGACCCACGGCTACTACACCACCTACGGCGCATCGGAGGTGCTCGGCCAGGCCGGACTCCAGGTCCTCGTCTCCGGCTCGCTCAACGTGCCGAACGGACGGCCCGTCTGGGACTGGGGATGGTGGAGGGCCGGGCCGGCACTGGCGTGGGCCGAAGATGCAATGGCCGGTGGAGGAGGGGGAGGACAGCCGCCTTTCCCGCCGCCGGAACCGGAGCCCGGAAACGGGACTGATCTGGCCGAGGTCACACGAATCCGCCAGTTCTTTCCCGAAACATGGCTCTGGCTGCCCGACCTGCTCACCGAAACCGACGGAACCGCCCAAATCGATCTTACCGCCCCGGACAGCATAACCACCTGGCGACTCCACGCCCTTTCCACCTCGGATAACGGCGTCGGAATCGCCGAATCCGCCCTGCTCGTCTTCCAGGAGTTCTTCGGCGAGCCCGACCTGCCCTACGCCGTCACCCGCGCCGAGCAGTTCCCCGTTCGAGTCCAGATATTCAACTACCTCGACGTCGAGCAGCTTGTGCAAGTCGAGCTGACAGAGGCCGACTGGTTCGACCTGCTCGAAGACCCCGTCCGGCAAATCACCGTCAAGGCCAACTCCGTCTCGCTTGCCTCCTTCCTGATTCAGCCGAAAAAGCTCGGCCGCAACATGCTCGAGGTCACGCTGCGCTCGCCCCTCCGGGCCGACGCCGTTCGAAAAGAGCTGCTGGTAGAGCCCGAGGGCACCCGGCGAGAGCGAATCGAAAACGGAATGATTCGCGCCGGCGAGAAGGTCACCCTTGACGCAAACATGCCGCCCTATCTCGTCGAAGGCTCCGGAAAGCTGCTCTTGAGCATCACGCCGAGCCTCGTCGCCCAGAGCATCAACGGCATCGACGACCTGCTGAATATGCCCTACGGCTGCGGCGAGCAGAACATGATATTTTTCGCCCCCGATGTCGAAATACTGCGATACCTCGACGCAACCGGCCAACTGACCCCGGAGGTCCGCGCCAAGGCCGAGCACTTCATCACCTGCGGCTATCAGCGAGAGCTCACCTACCGCCGCGCCGACGGCTCGTTCTCCGCCTTCGGCGACAGCGACGAATCGGGAAGCCTCTGGCTCACCGCCTTCGTGCTCAGCACCTTCAGCGCCGCCCGCGACGTCCAGACCGTTGACGAAAACGTCCTCGCAGAGGCCGCCTCGTGGATTGTCGATCACCAGAAGGACGACGGCTCCTGGGAGCCCGTCGGCTTCCTCCATCACAAAGAGATGGTCGGCGGAATGTCGGGCAATTTCGCCCTGACCGGATTTGTCACAATAGCGCTCGCCGAGTACGGCTCGGCCGCCCAGCAGGCCCTCGATAAGGCGCTACAGTACCTCGAGGACAACGTATCCTCCGCCCAGGACGACGCCTATGCCCTCGCCATAGCCGCTCTGGCCTTCGCCAGGGTCGGCAACGATGCAGCCGCCGATGCCGCACTCGCCCGCCTGCTCGAAATCGCCATCTCTGACGGCGACGGAATTCACTGGCAGCCCTATCCCATCGAGACCACCGCCTACGCCGCCCTCGCAATGATTGCAAGGGAAAACGCGCAGGCCAACGGCGCAATAAAGTGGCTTAGCCTCCAGCAGAACAGCAAGGGAGGCTTCGGCAGCACACAGGACACCGTCATGGCCCTCAAGGCCCTCATGACCGCCGCCCGCACTCAGTCCCGCAACGTCAAGCTGACCATTGTGGCAAAGTCCGGTGACGGCGAGAAACTCGCCGAGCTGTCCGTCGACGCCAACAACTTCGACGTCCTCCAGATCGCCGAGCTTCCCGAAACAGAAAAAGTCGAGCTCACCGCCGAAGGCCTCGGCGAGGTCCGCTTCCAGCTCGTCCGGAGATTCAACGTCTTCATTGCCGACGAGACCATCTGCCGCGATATGTCACTTGAGGTCACCTACGACGCCAACAACGTCGAGGTGGACGACATCGTCAACGTCACCGCCATCGTGCGGTACTTCGGGCCGTTGGGCTCAACCGGTATGATGATTGTGGACGTGGGCGTGCCCACGGGCTTTGCCGTCGTCCAGGAGACTCTCGACGCCCTCGTCGACGCAGGCAAGGTCAGCAAGGTTGAAGTGGCCGGCCGAAAAGTCATATTCTACGTGGACGAAATGGCCCCCGGCGAAACACGAACGCTCGACTTCCAGGTCAAGGCCCGCTTTCCCGTCCGTGCGATAATCCCCGACAGCAAGGCGTACCTCTACTACGACCCGGACATTCGGGCAGAGGCCGCCGGAAGCAACATCACGGTCGCGATGATGCCGATATGCAGCGTCGATTTCATGTACCTCATCGACTTCGCCGGAGAGTGGCTCCAGGCCGGGCCCGGCCTCGCCGGCGACCTCAACAATGACGAAAAGGTCAATTTCGAAGACTACCAAATACTGGCCAACAACTGGCGCGATCTCTGCCCCCCAAAATGAACGACAGGGACGACCAGGCTCGCTGCAGGCTGAACCAGCGCCCTTGCGAGCCGGGCAGTCGAACAGTTGAGAGGAGGCGCCGAAGCAAGCCGCCGCGACGGCGGGACACAAAGCCGAAAATAATCATCGTCGAAAAGCCTTCACCGGGGCATCGGGGCAAGCCGAAATTGTCATATTGTCGCAGTTTGCCGTTATAATCCGAATCTGCCGTACATTCATACCCGCCCCCCTCGCTCGAAACGGAAGGAACATCCTCCACCTGAGCTGTGCGCCAAAACGATGGCCGTCACTTTAAGTCCGATGCCGGCCAAGTACGACGGAGCGCCCGGCTGCACGAAATCGCTGGGGACGCGTGACCCTCAGCGTAATCATACTATTATTCAATTCTTTGAAGGGGTACACACATGAAAGCCGAAATGAACATCAAGAGCAGGTTGAAGATATTCCTGCTGACGCCGACTTTGATTGTGGCGCTGGCGGGCTTTGGCGGCGCCGTACTTGGCCGGCAGCGCCGCCCACCGGTCAGGCGCCCTGCGCAGCCTCGCACGGCAATTAGCCGTTTCCCGCAAAGCCGCAGAGCCGTCAGGCGTTCGCCGAACCTGGTCGTCCCGCAGAGCCGATCGTACAGCTTCACGCCAAAACAAGAAAGCGCCGTGAGAATCACTCACGTCGAGGCCGACATCCAAATTGTGCACACGGTCGCCACGACGACCCTCCGAATCGAGCTTGAGAATACGACAGACAGTATCCAGGAAGCCGTGCTGCTGTTGCCGGTGCCGGACCAGGCCGTTGTCTCCCGGCTCACCTACTTCGGACCGGACTGGCAAATTACCGGGCGAATTCTACCCAAGGAAAGGGCCACGAGCATCTACATGGCCTTGGTTTCGGCTATGCGCGATCCTGCGCTTGTGGAGTTCGCCGGATACAATCTGCTCCTGACGCGCGCTTTCCCGATTGAGGCCATGGGTAAACGAAGCGTGATCCTGTCGTACGAGCACCTGCTTGAAGTGCACGACAACCGGATCGACTACTACCTGCCTCGAACCGAGTCCCTTCGATATGCACTCCCGTGGGAGATTACGGTCAACATTAAGGCCGCCGCGCCTGTCTCAACTGTTTACTCACCAACCCACAAGGTATCCGTAGACCGAATCAGCGACACCGAGGTGTCCGTCAAGCTCGATCCGGAAGCCAAGACAATTCCCGGCCCGTTTCAACTGTCCTGCCTGCTGGCGGAAGACGCGGTCACCGCATCGCTGTTCGCGTACCCCGCAGATGGCGCCGATGGAGGATACTTCATGCTGCTCGCGGGCCTGCCCGCTAGCCTCCCTGCCAACGTGGAGCCCATGAAGCGAGAGCTGACCGTAGTCCTGGATCGCTCCGGCAGTATGCGCGGCAGCAAAATCGACCAGGCCAAAGACGCAGCCCGACAGATCGTCTCCGGATTGGAGCAGAATGAAGCCTTCAATCTGGTCATATATAACAGCATTGTACAGTTCTTCTCCGACCAGCCCGTTCTCAAGCACCACACGACGGAGGCTGCCGCACACGAGTACGTAAATGCAGTCACCGCCAACGGCATGACCAACTTGCATGAGGCCCTGCGGCTTTCCCTCGAACAAAAGCCTCTTGAGCAAATGCTCCCGATCATCCTGTTCCTCACCGACGGATTACCCACCACAGGGCAGACATCCGAGATCGCCATTCGAGAGCTGGCCGTCAGCAACAACCCTCACAAACGACGCGTCTTTACGTTTGGCGTCGGCTTCGATGTCAACGCGCCTCTCTTGCAGGCGATCGCGGAGCTGTCCCGCGCGAGAGCCCATTTCGTATTCCCCGGTGAGAATGTCGAGGAAGCGGTCGGCGAGGTCTTTCGACAGCTCAAAGGTCCCGTGCTGTCCGACGCTGAGCTGAGTGTTTTGGACGAGGACGGAGCCGAGGCGGGCGGCCGCACGTGGGACATATTGCCGGCCGTCCTCCCGGATTTGTATGAGGGCGATCGAATTATCCTCCTCGGCCGATATCTCGGAGATCAAACGCTCGTCTTCCGGATCAGCGGCAATTACCTCGGCGAGCAAAGGAGCTTCTCGTATCCGTTTGACCCCGCCACCGCCGACGCGAGAAACACATTTGTGCCGCGACTTTGGGCCAGCAGAAAGATAGCCGAGCTCATTGACACCATCCGTCAGGTCGGAGCAGACCCCACGCTAAGCAAGGATGACCCTCTGATCGTAGAGTTGACTGAGACTATCGTTAGCCTCTCGGTACAGTTTGGCATACTCACCGAATATACGGCCTTCCTCGCCGAAGAAGACAGTGATCTCTACGATACAACGCAAACCGAAATCCGCGCGGCCGACAATCTCTACTCGCGCGGCGTATGCACGCGAGGCGGAGGCGGCGCTGTCAACCAGAGTGTCAACATGATACAGCAGCGGTCACAGGACGTCCTAAACCGGGACAACAGCTATCTCGATGAATACGTGCGAGATGTCAGAATCACCAGCGTCCAGCAGGTAAGTGACCTGACGTTCTACCACAGGGCCGGCCGGTGGATCGACAGCCGGCTCACCGGCACGCAGGAAGAAGAGGTCGTCCCTGACAGAACGGTCGATTTCGGCTCCAGGGAGTTTGTCGAACTCATTGGGCATCTGGTCGCCCAGAATCGCCAGGGCTGTCTGTCGTTTGCTCAAGACGTGCTCATTCTTGACGGCGGCGAAATCATACTCGTCGACATGCCCGAGGACGCTCGCCCCGCTCAAGACCGGCAGGCAAGCTCCCCCAATCCTCCCGACGCCGCGGTCGGTGTCGGAATCGACCTTCTCTTGAGATGGACGCCGGGCACCGGCGCCGAATCGCACAATGTCTATTTTGGATCGGCCTACCCGCCCGCGTTCCGGGCAAACCAAACCGCGACGACCTTCGCCCCCGGTCCCCTGTCCGCCGACACCACTTACTACTGGCGAATCGACGAGCTCGGCCCCGACGGCACAAGCATCGGACCCAACTGGACCTTCCAAACCGGTTCGTCGTCGTCGCCGCCCAAGCCCAGGGCGTGTTTCCCCGCCGAGACTCCGGTCTGGGTCAATGACAGACACCTGGAGATATCGCAGGTCTGCGCAGGCCAGAAGGTCGGTCGGCTCAACTGTCTCGCTGAGACTCCGGGGATGCAGGAGATTGAAGGGGTGCAGGAGCACGAGGGGACGTACGATTGTTACGATGTCCTGCTGGCAACCGGTGAGTATATCACCGTCGCGGATGAGCATTATTTCCTGGTCGATGCGGGCTGTGAGCAATGGCTCTCGGTGCACGATTTGAAGCCGGGCTCGATCTTGAAGTCGCTCTCCGGCCACGTTCGCGTCTCGGCCGTCCTCAAAAGACCCGTGCCCCTGACCGGCAAAGTGTACAACCTGAAAATCAAGGGCTCCGACCGCTACTTCGTCGCCAGAGATGGCATAATCGTCCGCGACTTTTGACATCGCGCGCCGCCCACACGTTTGCCCGTCGAGGTAATGACCGCCCCGTGCAGGCGGCCTCAGACTGTCCGCAGCTCGGCGCCGACGGATTCAGAGAGACTCCGGACTATTTCCGCTTCGAAACCGTCCACCGTCTCGTGGGTCAGCGTGCCGTCTTCGTCCCTGAAACGAAGCGACAGCGTGACGCTCTTCTTGCCCGAAGGGATGCCCTTGCCGCGGTAGATGTCCACAAACCGGATGTCCTCCAGCTCCGCCGGCGCCTTGGCCTTAACGGCCTCGGATATGGACGACCACCGACCATCCTCGTCCACGATAATCGACAGGTCGCGCTGGATCGCCGGAAACCGCGGGATGGGCCTGACTTTCGCCGGCTCGCCGTGCAAACCGAGCAACGAACCGAAATGCAGCTCCGCCGCACACGGGGTGACCTCCTTGAAATCGAACGCGTCCCTGACCGCCTTCGAGACAACCCCCGCCGT
>CP070678.1:1890935-1894091 GCA_020352515.1 Phycisphaerales bacterium
CTGGTGCATGGCGAAATCCGGTTCGACGGAGGACAGGCACAGCTTCGCCGGAATCTCGCGGGTCGCCTCGACGGCTACTTTGTGGACCCGACGTCGGGCAATCTTGCACTCACCCGGGAAGCGACCGAGGCTATTGACAAGGGTGTGTCTTTACCGGATGTGACCGAGGATATCCGTCGTCGACCTCGGTCCGGACGCCCCGACATAGGTGCGTGGGAATTCGACAAAGCGGGCAACGCCGATTGATAGCATCCTTCTTTCAGAGCCATTGCTGTAAGTGTCTTCATCCTGCTGTCCTATTCCATTACTGGTGCCAGGGACCTACAAAAGGTTCGTAGAATCGCCTCCATTCGCGGTTGTACCAGACCGGCGACGAGGGCAGGCCCTCCTGCCCAAGCAGGTCTACGGCGACGATATAGTAGCGCCTTGTGGGTTTGCCCGCCGAGTTGTCGGTCCACCGTGTTGTCTCCACCGGCTCGGCCGTCAACCGCGAGATCGAATCCTTCTCCCAGCGCCCGTCCATGCGATACACACGATAACCGGCTATGGTCTTTTCAGGATTGCTATGCCACTTGAGCCGGCATGTCCCGCTGTCTTCCTGGGCAAATACCCACCGCGGTGCCGACGGTATCGTCAGAATACACGGTGAGGGGCCGCTCTCGATCCCCAACGCATTGACCGCCCGCACGCGATAGGCATACACCGCATAGCGATAACTCCTGCCCGCACGGTCCAAATGTTCTTCGTAAAGACGGCAAGTGTACGGAGGCTCACCAACAGCAGTAACAGGCCGCTTGAGATCCACGCGGTCGCGATACGCCAGTCCCTCAATCGGCGACTTTGTAATTCTCTCGAATTGCCCGATCGTGCGTATGGCCCCGACAGAAGGTTCCATCAAGGGGGCGACTTTGGATTTGAGCCGTTTGAGTTGGTCCTCGGTCCAGACTTCCGCCGTCGCCCGCTCGATGTGGTAACCTACGATGTCCGAGGCCTGCGGTGCGGCCCAATCGATCAGCACTTCTTTCGCAGACAACACTGACACGACAATGTCCTCAACAATCGGCGGCTGTGTGCGGACCTTCATACTCTTTGGGCTTACATCCTCCTGACCGATCGAGCTAACGCAGTAGTAGGACACCGCCTGTCGGTCGAGGTCCCTATCTTCGTGGACCGTCTCGTCGGCGTCGAGTCTCGCGACCGGCTTGTATTCAACAGTCCATGGGTGCGCCCCGGTGCCGCGATACACAACATAGCCCGTCACGCCCTCAGAGTTTCTCGCCCGCCATGAGAGCCTTATGGAAGTCGATGTGGTTGTCAACTCGAGGTCCGTCGGCGCCCCCGGCCTGAGTCTGGCGTTGTGCTCGATCTGTCTAAAACAGTATGTCCACATCTGCTGCTCCGGCGGGCCGGGCTTGGAGCGTGTTCGGTTCTCCAGCACCGACATCCCCAGGGCATCGGCATAGACCAGCACGCGAGATCGGTTGCCGGTGGGGTCGGGCTCACGCGGCGGATTCATGCGTCTCCAGCAGTTGGCGCCCGTGTCGTATGTCCAGGTCTGGAGCACATGCTTGGCCCCTTCACCTTGTCCCTTGGTTACTTTCACTACGCAAACCACGACCGCATTGACTCGGTCATAAGCCAGGACTGCGTCATTTTCCTTGGTCGGCGGCTGCACTGGAGGCTTCATGTCCGTCCAGCGATTGGCCCTAAGGTCATACGCCCAGGTGTGTGGATCATCCGTGAATTGAGAGCCAAACAGGATATGACGTTTGTGCGCTTCGTCGTAGACCATGTTTCCCGCGCTGCGAAACGCCGGTTCGGCCGGCGGCTTCATCCGCGTCCAGGTATTGGCGTGCGGATCGTAAACCACCGTCCCCTCGCGATTGCCTTCGCCGCCGAACAGCACGATCACCTGTGCGTCGCTGTCCCAGGATGCGCATCGCAGCGGCGAGACGTGTGGGGCTGGTACCGGCCGAAGATCCTTCCAACGGTTGGCGACCAGATCGTACATCCAGATCGTCGAATCGTTCAGATATATCTCTCGAAACCACTGCCAGCCGTGACTGCCGCTGAACGCCGGGAAGCGGACATATCTCCGCGATAGCGGATCGAAAAGATTCTGCTGAGCGCAGCAGACTCCCGGCGGCGAAATGTCAGGTTCCTTCAGCGTCCATTGACCCGAGAACGGATCCCACGTCCATATCTCGGAATACTGTGCCCCTCCGCCGCCCTGATTGTGTCCGCCATAGCGAATGAACAGATTGCGACTGCTGTCCCAGGCACACGCCCCTTCATACCCCAGCCGCGGAACCGCAGGTCCGCTTGGCAGCGGGCTGCGCTTGATCCACGTATTGGCCGGCTGACTCAAATCTGCCGCTACTGCCACACCTCCAACGGCCGCAAGCACTGTCACTTTCCAGAACAGCGTTCTCATATTTCCCATACATCTTCACAACGGTTGGTTGTGCCTCCATAGATGAAGACTATTCTGCTTTCACAACATTGCTGATTGCGCTTTGATTTCCCTGATCGTCATAACTGCGCACAGCGAAGTACACAGCGCCGTCAGGTACGTTCGAGACAGCGAACTCCTCTTCGGCGCCGGGCTCACGCGGCGTTGGCTCATCGTGACAATTCGCCGCCCTCCACCAATTGCGGTGCGTCCCAGCGTGTCTACGACAATCCCATTGTTCATAAGGTAGAATCGGCAGCTCCGCCGCCTTGACCTGATAGCGCGTTACCCTGCCTCCCGGATCAGCAGGCGCCGTGAACCGGACCTCCGCAGAATTGGCGCCGGAGAGAGACACAGACAAATCGGTGACGGCACGCGGCGGCTGGCTGTCCGGCCGAGGATGGGACGATTCATAGAAGAGCCTGACTGTCGAGAGTACCGAATCATCTTTGGGTGGCCGATGCGTCGCAAAATGATGTTGCGGCGTAAGATGCGTGGTCTGATACAACCTGCGATTGCCGAACGACCAAAACTGACGACCTCTTTCGAGCAGGCTCTCATCACCGGTCCAGGTATATGCTTGGGCGCAGCAATCAGGAAAGAAACGGGTGTACCAGCCCGAATGCTTCGGTCCCTCTCCCAACTCGTTGCGCTTTAGGCCGTCGTATTTCCATCCATCCCAGATGTCCCCTTTGCGCGGAATA
>CP070678.1:1894191-1897559 GCA_020352515.1 Phycisphaerales bacterium
ATATGCCGGGCTGGGGAGCCGGGCAATGCAGTCACGGTCGACCATTTCCTCAAGGAGTGATTCGAATGTAATCGTCTTCGATTCTGCGCCATGCGCGGCCGCTACGACGCCGCACCACGTGCACAGGGCGGCAACAACCATCCGCAATCCGGTAGAAGTTCTTGAGTTCATTTTGGCACCTCTCTGACGTTGAGTAATAGTTTTAGACTGTTCTGGAAACGATACCATAATGAGCGAAGGTTTGCCAACATGTAGCTTCCGGTTGTTCTGGCCCATCTTCGTTGGTAAAATGCCACGAAAACCAGTAATTGAATCCTGCTATCGGTTGGGAAAAGTTTCCATGAAAACAGCGTCTTGGTGTTTTAGAGCGATTGTGTTTGTTTTGTCTGCCATATGCGTGATATCGCCAGCAGGAGCGGAGACTGGCGAAAATGGGCCCAAAGCCAGGCAAATACTGGATGCCGCAGACGTCAGAGGCGGCCTGGTTGTGCACGTGGGCTGCTCAGATGGCAAGCTAACGGCTGCTTTGCGCGCCGGCGAAAGCTACCTGGTTCAGGGCCTCGACAGAGACGAAACGAACGTCGAGAAGGCCCGCGAACATATCAGTCTACTCGGTCTCTACGGAAAGGTCACCGTGGACCGCCTTGCGGATAACCGGCTGCCGTACATAGACAATCTCGTCAATCTCGTGGTCTCGGAAAATCTGGACGGTGTTCCTATGGATGAGGTAATGCGGGTGCTCTGTCCTGGGGCAGTGGCGTATATCAAGCAAAACGGCAAATGGAAAAGAACCGTCAAATCCAGGCCTCCGGAGATTGACGAGTGGACGCATTATCTTCATGGCTCCGACAACAACGCCGTTGCAAAAGACAGCGTGGTGGCTTCACCTTTTCACGCCCAGTGGATAGGCGATCCCAAGTGGGCCCGGCATCACAATCATCTGGCCAGCACAAGCGCGATGGTGTCGGCCGGAGGGCGGCTGTTTGCGATTGTCGACGAAGGCCCGACTCCATCACTGGCCCTGCCGGCGAAATGGCGGCTTGTGGCTCGCGATGCGTTCAACGGAGTAGTTCTGTGGAAGCGGCCCGTCGGGCCCTGGGAAGGCGTGCTGCGACCGTTCCGCAGCGGTCCGACGGAACTGACGCGCAGACTGGTTGCTATTGGTGAAACGGTTTACGTCACGCTCGGCTATAACGGACCGCTGACGGCTCTGGACGCCGCAACAGGCAGGGTCGTCCGCACTTACGCCGGAACCGAGGGTACTCTCGAAATCATCTACAACAACGGCGTGCTTTATCTGGTCGCCGGCACTATCGACAGGGGCGGCTATGCCGAATCACAGCGAGGGGCCAAGGCGAGCCCGGCGCCGCGCAACAAACGCCTGCTCGCAATCAAAGCCGAGGCTGGTGACATCATCTGGGAAAAATCGAACGCCGATACATACGAACTGATGCCGACGACACTTTGCGTCCAGGGCGACCGTGTCTACTTTCAAAACACAAGTCACATCTTATGTATCGATGCGCGAACGGGGCAGGTCAATTGGAGAGCCGGACGGCCTGTCAGGACAAACCGCCTTTCGTGGTCGGCGCCGACACTTGTCGTTCACGAAGACGTCGTACTCTCAGCCGACTGCTCGGCAGAGGCTGGCGGTGTGGTCACCGGTGACAAGACGACGTGGAAAGTCACGGCCGGAACGGGAAACAAAGAATCAGCAGTCGGTGAACTGATAGCATTCTCAATAAAAGACGGCTCGGAGTTGTGGCGATGCGAGACGGCTCTCGGTTACAATTCACCGCCGGATGTATTCGTCGCCAACGACCTCGTCTGGACGGGCAACACCCCTGGACGCAACACGTCAGATTTCACGGAGGGCCGCGACCTTCATACGGGTCAGGTCAGCAAGCGGCTCGAATCGGCCGCGGCGTTCACCGAGACGCACCACCATCGCTGCTACCGTAACAAAGCGACGAACCAATTCATCCTGCTTGGACGAACGGGTGTCGAGCTGATTAACCTGGCCGGCGGCAGACCCGTCCGCCACTGCTGGATACGCGGCGGATGCCAGTATGGCGTAATGCCTGCAAACGGTCTGTTGTACTTGCCGCCGCATTCCTGCGCCTGTTACATCCAGAGCAAGCTAAGCGGCTTCTGGGCCCTGGCACCGAAGCGGCAAAATAGCGAAATCGCAAGCCCAACGTCACAGCGATTGCAAAAAGGCCCGGCATACAGTCAAATCGAAAATCGCAAATCGCAAATCGCAAATCCCACCGACTGGCCCACATATCGCTGCAACGCTGCTCGTACAGGCAGGACAAGTCTAAAAGTTCCGGTCGCGTTGAGACCGCTCTGGAGCACGGGGATTGGGGCGCGCCTGACAAGCCCGGTTGTTGCTGGTGGTAAACTGTTGGTAGCAGCCGTCGATGAGCACACCGTCCATGGCCTTAACGCCGAGAGCGGTCAGCCGCTCTGGCGCTACACTGGGGGTGGCCGGATCGATTCGCCGCCGACGATACACGAAGGCAAGGCGATCTTCGGATGCGCCGACGGACACGTTTATTGCCTGCGGATGACGGACGGGGAACTCGTGTGGCGTTTCCAGGCCGCACCTGTAGACCGGCGAAACGTCGCCTCCGGCCAGATCGAAAGTCTCTGGCCCGTCACCGGCAGCGTCCTGGTGCGTGATGGTATCGTTTATTGCACGGCTGGTCGCACCTCGTATCTTGACGGCGGGATGTATCTTTACCGTCTCGATGCTACGACGGGGGCGCTGCTTGGCCAAACGCGGTTCTACGATCGCAATCCGCAGACCGGCGAGCAACCCGAAGAAATCATCGAGGATGTCGAGCTGCCCGGAACGTTGCCTGATGTTCTGGTTTGTGACGGAGACTATATCTACCTGCGCGACAAAGTGCTCGGCTTCGACGGGACGCAGAAGGACAAATATGTGCCGCACCTGTACAGCTCGGCCGGGCTGCTCGACGATAGCTGGTGGCATCGGACATACTGGCTCTGGGGCGAGCGCAACTGGGGCCGGGCCAGCGGCTGGCACGTGATGCCTAACTTCAGGCCCAGCGGCAGAATCCTCGTCACCGACGAAGATGCCGTATTCGGCTACGGCAGGCGCAACGTCAAGACCAACAACCTAAAGGGCTATCACCTGTTCCGGGCCGATAAGAAGGTCACACCGGTCAACAAGCAGATACGAAACAACAACAAAGCTCTGGTCGCGCATCAAAAACCGGCCAAGGTCAATTATCACTGGAGCCGCGATGTGCCGGTGGTGGTTCGCGCGATGGTGCTGGCTGGCGATGTCCTGTTTGCAACAGGCCCGGTCATGACCGGCGACGATGAGCCGGCGTTCGATA
>CP070678.1:1897659-1902347 GCA_020352515.1 Phycisphaerales bacterium
ACGCCGCCACCCCTGACAACACACTCGCACGTCTCATCTTTCTCCCTTTCAATACTGTCACACAACCTCACCCGCCTACACCCCCACGGCGGACTGTTTTGCCTTACAATACCACGCCTACGCACCCCCGGTCAACCCTCGACTTTCCAACAAGAGCACGCTCCCCGCCTGCCGGCTATGCCCATCATCGACTCTCACCGCCCGTTCCGCGAGGCTTCTCCCTTCCCGCCAAATCTGTGATCGCAAAGCCGACCCGCTCCAGAAAGCTGCTGTACACCGCGTCACTTATCGCTCGCTCGCCCTCATCGAGCCCCAGACGCACAATCACCATCTTCCACTCCGGCACAACGAACATGTCGTTATTGTTGTACCCGCTCGCCGAGTAAGTGCCCGCAGGGGCCCCGGGCCACTTCCGCTTTCCCCCGCCCCCCGTGCCGTTGACCCACCAGTTGTAACCGTAAACGCCGCGCCCGTCGGCGCTGCTCGAGTGCCCCAGCTCCAGCGTCGCTCGAACCTGCGGCTTCGTCGCCGCGTCAACCCATCCGCTGCTTATCAACTGCTTGCCGTCCCACTTGCCGCGATTCAAAAACAAATGCCCGAAACGCGCCAGCTCACGGGCAGATATGCGAATGTGCTTGTTATGATTTCCCGAACCCCCGTTCACCAGCACCCCCTCGATCCGGCCGAAATCACCCCAGTCCCACGCCGACCGCTTCATCCCGATCGGCCCGGCAATACGCCGTGCGAAAAGCTCCTCTATCGGCTCGCCCGCGATGCGCGTCAGCACGTTGGCGAACTCGTTCATCGCCGAATCCCAGTAAGCGTATTTCGTGCCCGGCGCAAACAGCGGCTTGGCCCGGGGCTTGAACCACGTCTCGCTCGGACCGTGCCTGTAGCTGCCCCGAGGCTCGTCCCCGACCGCGTAATAGCCCGACGTCATCGTAGCAAAGTGCCGCAGCGTCACGCCCCGATAACTGCCGCGCAGCTCCGGCACGTACTCGCAGGCCGGCGCCTCCAGCGTCGCCTTGCCGTCGTCGACCAGCAGCCCGAGAACCGTGCTCGTAAAAGATTTCGTCAGCGACCAAACGCCGTGAACCTTGTCGATGTCCGTCCCCCGCCGGATCATATAGCCGTTGCGAATAACAACAAGCTCCCTCACCCCGTCGCCGCCGCAATTGCCCTCAAGATACGATATCGCCGCCGAAAGCTTCGCCGAATCGACCCCCTGCGACTCCGGACTGCTCTGCCGCCAGTCCTTGCCCGGAAAAACGATATGTCCCCCGCATGCAATGCCGCCCAGAATCAGAATCGCCCCGGCCGCCAATGTCCCTGCTTCTCTCAACATGTCGATCCCTCCCTCACCTCCTTGTCTTTACCCGATAAACGTAAAGCACCGCCTCCCCCGCGAACGGGGCCTTGAAATCCTCCGGCCCGCCGCTGGTCTCTATCCGCCCAAGCCTCGCTACCTCGCCCTTGCCCGGATCGAACCATTCGTAACCGTACATGCCCCCCTTCAAATCCACCCTCACCGTCCTCTTGTCACCCGCCGGATTATAAACCAGATACTCCCTGCCCGGATTCGCAAGGCAGTACCCCGTCGACACCAAAGCCCCGCTCGGAACCATCTTCACAAGGTCCATCCGCCCGGCGTACTTGAGCGTATAGCCCAGGCTCCGCCGTATCGGCTCCCACTTCGAATCGAACCGCCTCCCCAAAACCACCCCGTCGTACGGATCCATAAATATCGGATTGTAACCCCGCGTAAAGCTCTTCCAAACCCACGCCTGGCTGCCACCGATACCCCACAGGTGGTCCGTGTCGCTGATCACAACCTTCCGCCCGTCCGCCGCCGGAGGATTGTCCCGGTAACCGCCCTGAGGATTCGGCGACACCCAGTCCGCCGGGCTCGCAAAAAGCGTCTCGTTCTTCCCGCCCCTGTACTGAAACGTCATCCCCACCGGATGCTGCTGCGCCTTGCCCCTCTCGTATTCCTTGATATACCGGATAATGTGATATTGCCACTGTGTCGACGGCGGATGATTCTCGTTCGAAATCTCATACAGCACGTTGTCGAATCCGTTGACCGTATCGATCACCCTGCGAACGTAAGCCTCCTGCAGCGCCGTCACCTTCTTGTTCGAAAGCGTGTGAACCTCGACCCCCTTGCCGTCTCCGTTCGCATCGCCGTCGATTCCATTGATGTTATTCTTTGGGTTGAACGGATGTCCCTCCCACGCCCCAGGTGAAAACTGCAAGCCCCATCCCTCGAACAGCATCACCGATACGTATATCCCCCGCTCCCTCGCCGCCGCCACTCTCTTGGCCAATCGCTCGAAATACTCCGGATTCAACTTCTCTAAGTCGAACTTCGGCTTGCCGTCAAGCGCCTCCCCCGGCCCCGTCCTCGCCCACACCACCGGCCGAATCGTGTGAAGCTTGTTCTCACGGTTGCCCTTCGTGTTCCATGTCACCAGCTCCCAAGTCCACATCCGCATGAAGTTGTGCCCCAGCCCCTCCATCCAGTCCAGGCACCCGTCGTAGTCGAACGCGTCCGGCGGGTCCTTCGTACCCATATCCACAAGGTTCGACCACGTGTGCGCCCCAGTCACGTAAACAACCTTCCCCGTCGCAGTGTTCTCGAAGTACCGCGGATTCTCCCTGCAAACCGCCAGCGGCCCCATCGCCTGCGCCTTCTCTTTCGAGCGCCGCCCCCTCCCGCCGGCCGCGTATCCCGCCCCCGCCGCCGCGAAAAGTCCCGCCGCAAGCGCCAACGCCCACAGCCCCCCATGCCCATTTACCCCGTGCCTTATTAACGTTCTCATTGTTCCTGCCTCCCAGCCCCAAGCCCCTATCACTTCAACACAACCGGCCTCGGACGATGCGCTCGCATCCCCCGAAACCGCCAACACACCCCCGAATCATAACGACCGCGCCTGCTCCCCGTCCACCCATTTCTCACCTCTCCCCCCTCGGGCGCGTAAAGCCGCTGCCCCTCTCAAGCCTTGCCCCAATGGCCGATAGGATTATCAACAGCCCTGCAGGCGCAAGGGCCAGCCAACACGAATCGACCGTCGCTGTCCTGGGCGCCGAAACAACCTATCCTTAAGGAGGTCCATGATTCTTCTCGCGGCATAATTTGTCGTCCGATGACTTTCCCAATAACAAAGGGCTGTTTCGGCCCTACTGCGGATGGCGCTCGAACGGCCCGGACACCTTGTTGAGTCTCCGAACCTCCGTACTTCTCGGGCTTGCGCTTGCCGGCTATCTCTCTCGTCCCCTTTGACCCAGGCTGGAGCCGGCTGTTGGCCAACGGTTATTCAGTGGGGATTATCCCAGGGGTGTCAGTTTCTGACACCCCTGCGCGCCGTGGCGGGGCGAAAATTTTTACCGGTATGTAAGTGCTTGCCGCTAATGTACTTATAGCAGATAAGCTGGAAAATCCCGCGCAATTGTCGTTTTTTTGTTTTTTTTGCTTGAGTCTACATCGGCTATGGCGTCTATATACGCAAGAGTCCTTTGATTGTATGGCTAAGTTTGGGGAATCTTTACATGGGCTCAGACGCGGGCTGGACACGGGAGTCTTCGAGCGAAGTAGCCTATGTCATACTCTGAATCAACATTGCCGGCAATTGCCCGGGATTGCAGGCGGTCACAGTCACGGGGGCCTTCAAGCGTCATATTCCTGTGTTTTTTTGCCGCAACAACTGCGTACGGGGCCGGTGCGGCAGATGCGCGCGACGTGCTCGATAAGCTCAGGGCTTTCGATGCCGTTTATCAAGCAGGCTTTACGGCCGAGGGAACGGGTGTCTTTCCCGGCGAACCGGGTATCCCCGCCAGGCCGACCGAATGGAAGATGACACTTGACGGTGACACGTTCGTTCTCAGGGAAAAAGCCACAGAGGTGCCGCCTCCCGACTACGAAAAGACGCGGGTTGCATTTAGATGGCCCGGTCGACAGCTGGACTACTCGGTTCCGGGAGTGCTGACCCGGCGTACCATCTTTTCGGGGCCGCAACTCTGCTCGAGCGTTGGCTTTGATTTGACCTTTCGCCCCGACTCCGAGGGCCGGATTACGCCATCCGGTGGTGAGAAACGGCATGTTCAGCTCTACCCTCCGGATTCTGATGCGCTGGGATTATTCAAAATGAGGATTATGTTCAGCCTTGGAAGAGGATATTGCCGGTATATCAACGAGCTTGAAAGTGTATCTCAGCTCGAAGACGGCGCCATAAAGTGTACTGGCACGGGAAAATGGATTTGGGACGGGCGATGGGAGCTTGTCGTTGATCCGGCTGCCGCCTACATGGTTCGCTCTGCGAAGTTCCTGCCGGAAATCCCCGACGCCCCCCCCGCTGGAGGTAACGACTTCCGGGGTAAAATGGTTTGGTGACCGCTGTGTTCCGGAAAAGTCTTTTTGGGTCGATGCTTTTTCCTCCGGACCAAAGCAGCAGATCAACATAGTCTGCCGGTCCGCCAGGTCACAGGCGGACCTCGAGCTGATCAGCGAAGCCGAACAGGAAGCATCCTCAGCTTACCAGGGACGCACGTCGGTTATCGACAGAAGAAGCATTACGAGGGTCAAGCAGTTGGAGCCCGGCGCCGCATATACGGCTTTGGACCAGATGGACTTCGACCCGCTTGAAGTCATCGACCCCAACGCCCGCAGCAAGCGTCCTTCTCCACCCCCT
>CP070678.1:1902447-1906925 GCA_020352515.1 Phycisphaerales bacterium
GACGAAGAGGCCGAGCCTGGGGCCGACGATTTCGTAGTCGTAGATGCTGGAGAGGAAATCGTAGGGCTGGCGGATTTTGGGCAGGCTGCTCCAGATAAAGAGGCAGCCGAGGGCGAGGCGGACGAGGATTATAAAGGCTGAGAGTGTGCGTGGCTTTTTGGGCAGTGTGGTTTTTGTCATGAGGCATCCTGCGAAGGGTCGGTTGCGGCGGAGGTATCTTGGGCGGGGGTGTTGGGGCCGGGCGTCTGGGCGGCGGTGTCGCCGGTGGCGGCGAGCGTTGGGTATTTGGCTATCCATTCTCGCCAGCCCGCGCGATATATGGAGACATTAGAAAAACCGTCGTCCAACAGTTTAGCCGCCACTCTCTCTGCGAATCTGCAGGCTACGCTTTGGCAATAAACGACAATACGAGCATTTTTTGGCAGGCGCGCAAGCGCCCTCTTACGGAAAGCGTCGTTAGCGTCAACCGGAATACTGATTGCCTTTTCCAAATGGCCCTGGTCAAAATCTTGGGCGAATCTTGCGTCGATAAAGACCGTATCGGCGCCAAGCAATCTGCGCACATGTTTAGTAGAGACCTTTGGAATGAAATCGCCGCGGTGTGCGAGCTTTATGGATTGTACAGTGTTGGGATTGGCCAGCAAACCTTCGTCGTGGACAACATTGAAGGTTATTCCGACAAACACAGCCACGAGTGCGAACGCGCCGGCCTGGGCCAGAGAAACAGCGTAAACGCGCGTTCTCGACACAGGAGCTTTCTGCGTCACCCAGCGGCGTGAGACCCAGCGAATTACCAGGACAGTTGCGACGGCAAGCGTCGCATAGAGCATGAAGCGTTTTCGCGTCGGTGCGACAATGTCGCCAAGATCGATGGGATGCGGCGAGACAACCAGACCCGTTCCGTCCCATCTCGGCGCCACATCGGCAAAAGGAAAGAGCGTAATCGGCTCAGGTGGGTCAAACAGCTCGGCTTTACCGGCGCGGGCGCCCAAATACAGCTCGAAGTGGTCGTATTCTTCGGAGTCGATACGGGGCTTGACGTGCAGTATGAGCGGATACGGGGAACTCTTCAATTCGGCGGTGGTGAAGTTTTCGAAGGGCACTGCATACATACAGTGGTCTTCTGCGGCGCGTTTCAGATCGCGGATAGAGCTGCCTTTCCAGGAAGTGATATAGGCGGGGACAAGCAAATCGTCAAACGTCACAGTGCTTCTTTGAAGCTTGAGGAGGAAGTACATGCAGTGCAGCCCGCAGTGGGCATTGTAACGCGTGGTTACGGCTTTGGCGGGCTTTGCGTGGTCAACTTTCTGTGAGCCCGTGCAGACATTGACCACCACGAGAATGGGCATGAGAACCACGAGCAAGCAGTCAGAAGACTTCATGTTGCTGTCCTTTACGGCGCCTGCGCGCCAGCAGGAGTGCCGCCGCGATCACGACAATAACCGGCGCGCCGATGATCAGACAGAACAAGACGGAGAACCTTGAAACAGCCCCTTGAGGAAGGTTATCGGGCCTGATGCCATCGGCAGCGGACTTCCGCCCAGAGGTCTGGTCATTCGGCCCCGTTTCAGAGTGGCTTTGGTTGCTGAGCTGTGTTCGGTCGAGTGGCGGCAAGCTGTTTTTGAGTAGCCGTTCGGCGGTTTGTTCGATCACGGCGATGGTTTCATGGCTCATTCTTTTGACAGGTCTTCCATCCTTCCATTCAAGCTGGACGGCTTCCTGCGTCAACCTTGTCGTGTCGTTGTACACTCGTGTTCCATTTCGAACACGGGGGACAAAGGCCTTCGAGGCGTCGAAGTCGGGCGCCAGGTCCAAGGCAGTCACTCTGTGATAAAAGAGTTCTGTCTCGGTCCGCCCGCCTTCGTGTAGTGTTGTGGACGTCAACTTGCCCTCGATGGGAATCCAGATTCCATCATGATTGGCGAAGTTGATATCGTGCAATATGAATTGCCTTTCGAGGCTGGGGCTGGCCGGCAAAGGCTGGTCGGCGTACAGGTGACCGGGGTACTTTCTTATCTCAGCGCGGCAAATATTGTAGCCGTGCTTTGGGTCCAGCCAAATCTTGTAGGCGCCGTTGGGGCCCTGCGCTTCGATGACGTAACATGCGACGTCGCCGACGTATTCTCTTCGGGCGCTCAGCTCAAGTCGCTCTGCCGTCCTGAGAATGGAAGATACCGGCTCCATGTCACCCGGAAAGGTGCCCTCGAACGAAGCGCCGTGGTATGCGATAGAGTAGTACTCATTCCTCCATTTGACGTCGGTGCTCATGTAGACATAGCTGTGCTCAATCTTCTCTCGATCCTTGTGCTCATACCAATTGGCACCGTCCCAAATGGTGCGAACACGCCTTTCGGGGATAGTTGTGGGTTTAGCGTCTTTGTTTTCGATTGGGAGCCAACCAGTGCCCGAGAGGTCCACGCGGTCAGCGTCGGCGAAGAGTTCCGAACTGCTCCAATGGAAGAGGGTATTGCCCGTATTTGAGTTGGTGTACCGACTGACGGTTTCGCTCGTAACGTGTCTTCTGCGGCGAAGTTGCTGGGCCTGCTCGTAGTTGTCCAACAGGTCGGCAACCGTGACCTCTGCATAGCCGATGGTCATCGGCGCGAACAAGAAAAAGGCAAGACAGGGGAGTATGTGCTTCACAACCGGGCCTTCCAACACAAGCCAGAAGCCGAACAACATGTGGAGCATGTAAACCGGGGTTCGCAGGCTTACATGCTCCAGCGTATCAACGGAAGCGGACAGCGCAGACGGCTAATCCTGCGGCGTGCAGTCGGTCGAGCACTTGCTGTCGCGCAGCTTATCACAGTTAGTGCCGCCTCCACAGGTTTCACCTTCTATCACTTCTGAAATATAGTTTTTAGGGGTAGAATCGCATTTTGTTTCGAGTCCAAGCATAGTCCCCGTGCAACCAGACAATGCCTCGCTGCAGTTCTCACTTGGCGCGCTGCAGGCAGAGAGAGAACAATTTACACCGCCGGTCATATCTAATCTGCTCTGGCTCATCTGACGAGGGATGGCACTTAGCCAAGCGACGGCCAGTCCGAGGATGAGCGTGGCGGCCACGCATAGGGTGTGAATTCTCAAGACTCTCATTGAAGACTCCTTCTTGGTAGATTTGTCGATCCGGGAAAGTCACTTTTTAACAATGGAAACGAGCGTATAAGGTGAAACAAGAAGGCAGCATCGTAACCTCAACTCATTGGCGACAGCCTCCTTTCCGGGCGATCGGCAATTCTGTCTGATAAGGCTTTCAGATAACGGCCGTTAGCTGGGTTGGGAGGGTAGCACAAGCACCCTATTGACGGGGCGGCGAAAGACGTACCCGCCCCTCCTCTGACTGAGGATCCTGTTCGCCATGTCATCCCATTAGCCCCGTTACCCGGCTGACAGGCCCCACCGAAGATGTTCCGCAAGGTGCAAGCTCAATGAAAGTTTGAGGCCTATGACCGATTTTGTATTGATGCTGTCGCAGATCCCTGCGAGTGTCAAGCAAAAAAGCCAGAGACCCGGGAAAATATTCTATAACTGTGGTGTAAATATCGGCCTGTAAACGGGTTACAAGCGGCAGGAATTTGCGGGCGTATCAAGGCCTGAGTGAAGTAATCCGGCATGGGTCGGCGGGTTCTGGGTTTTTTGGCATTTGCTTTTGAGTTGCGGGGAAGAGGAGTATGCGTATTCTCAGGGTGTCAGAATGCGGCACTACGGCGTATCAGGGGAGTCTCCGGGGGGAATGGATGGGCTGTGATATTGAAGGTTCGCCCGGGCGGCACAGGCAAAGGGATAAAGGGCCGGCGCGGTTGTGAGGGGGGCGGGTTTTTGGTTACAGGGGGCCTTATTATTCGGTAGGGCGCAATTTTCCGGCCCGGTACTTTCGAGGGAGGAAGATTGCCTGGTGTGAGGGCAAATACTGTGGCCGGGCTGGCTGCCCGGCTTTTGCGGGGCAGGTCGGACTTAGGTCATTGCGGCTTGTTTTTTGCCCGGGTTTCTGCTAATCTGCAAAAATGCAGTCCGGTTCGATTACAGCCAGCGTTAGATTTGCGTAAGGAGCGACCATGGATACCGACGGCAACATCTGTTCGCGACGCGATTTCCTGAGGCACTCGGCCGTATCAGCGGGGGCTCTCTTCTTGCCCGTCCGGCTTGTGGGCCAATCAGCTTCATCGCCCAGCGAGACCGTTCGGCTGGGGCTGATTGGATGCGGCGGGCAGGGTCGCGGCGACGCCAGGAACGCCTCACGCTTCGGGAGAATCGTCGCGGTCTGTGACGTCGATGCAACCCGCCTTGCAGCGGCCCAAAAAGACTTCGGCGGCGCTGAAGGATACTCTGATTTCCGGAGAGTCCTGGAGCGCGAGGACATCGACGCCATCATCTGCGGAACCGTGGACCACTGGCATACCCTGGTTGCGATGGCCGCCATGAAAGCCGGCAAAGACATCTACTGTGAAAAACCGCTGACCCTTACGATAGACGAAGGC
>CP070678.1:1907025-1909987 GCA_020352515.1 Phycisphaerales bacterium
GGAGCAGTTTCCACCTCGGCCGGCTTTTGCTCCTGTTGCCGGGCGGCTTCGGCATCGGTATCGATCTTTGCGATGACCTGCCCGACGTTGATCTCATCTTCCTCATTGACGCTGATCTCGACCACCTTGCCGCTAAACGGCGACGGCACCTCGAAAGTCGCCTTTTCCGTCTCCAGTTCAACCAGGGGCTGCTCCTTCTCAACGAAATCCCCGGCCTTGACAAGGGCCGCTATAACCACTCCCGATTCAACGTTTTCCGATATTTCCGGTAGCTTGACTTCCTCGATCATGCTCTCGTCTCTTGCTCAATATGGTTCTGTTCTTTTTGAAAGCTCGAATATCTACACCGTAACAGGGCTTACTTTATCAGGATCGATATCCAAATCCACGACAGCTTTCTCGGCCACCTGCGGCTCCAGACTCCCTTCAGCAACAAGCGTCTGCAGCGTCGCCAGCGTAATGTGCCGGGCGTCGACTTCGAAATAATTGCGCAATGCCTCTCGCGTCTCGCTGCGACCGTAACCATCGGTCCCGAGGGCGGTTAACCGGCCGCCAAGCCACTTGGCTATAGAACAAGGCAGGCTTTTCAAATAGTCGGATGCCGCTACGAACACGCCGTTCTCGCCCGGGAAGCATTTCTGGAGATAGCATTTCTTCGCCTCGCCACTCGGGTGCAGCATGTTCCACCGGTCGGTTTCAAGTCCGTCGGCATAAAGCTCCTTATAGCTCGTAACGCTCCAAACGTCGGCCGCTACAGAATACCTGGATTCAAGAATCTCGGCCGCTTTGATCACCTCATTCAGGATCGCGCCGCTTCCCAACAATTGCGCTGCGGCCTTCGCACCCTCGACCTCCGACGCTCTGTATTTATAGATTCCTTTTAAAATACCGTCCTCGACACCTTCCGGCATGGGCGGCATTGGATACAACTCGTTCATCATCGTTATGTAATAGATCCAGTTCTCCTGCTTCTCATACATCCTGTGCAGTCCGTCACGAACGATCACGGCAAGTTCATAGGCGAAAGCAGGATCGTATGCTTTGAGGTTCGGCACGGCGTATGCAAATTGATGACTGTGCCCGTCCTGGTGCTGGAGACCTTCGCCCGACAGAGTGGTTCTGCCCGAAATACCTCCCATCAAAAAACCCCTGGCCTGGGCGTCGCCGGCCGCCCAGATCAGGTCGAACATCCTCTGATAACCGAAAATGGAATAGAACAGGAAGAACGGGATCGTATTGACTCCGTGAGTGGAGTAAGCCGTACCCGCGGCGATGAACGATGACATCGAGCCCGACTCCGTGATTCCTTCCTCCTGGATAGCTCCGTCCCTGCGCTCGTTGTAGAAGAGGAGACTTTCTTTGTCCACAGGCTCGTACAATTGGCCCACAGACGAATATATCCCGACCTGCTTAAACAAGGCCTCCATCCCGAAAGTCCGCGCTTCATCCGGTACTATCGGCACGATCAATCTGCCGATTTCCCTGTCTTTGAGCAATTTAGCCAAAAGCCGGACAAAAGCCATCGTAGTTGCAACGGGACGCCCCTGGCTGCCCCTGAAAAATTCCTGGAACAAGCTGTCGGCAGGCGCCTTCAGCGGCTTGTCCTGCACGACTCGACTCGGGACAAAACCGCCGAGCCGCTCCCTGCACCGGCGAAGATATTTAATCTCCTCGCTGTCTTCATGCGGCCTGTAGAAGGGGGCCTCCTGCACCTCGGAATCGGGTATGGGAATTCCGAATCGGCTGCGAAATTCCAAAAGCTCCTGCTCGTTGAGTTTCTTCTGCTGATGCGTGACATTGCGGCCTTCCCCGGCCTCGCCGAGACCATAGCCTTTGATAGTCTGGGCGAGGATTACCGTCGGTGAGCCTTTGTGCTGTACTGCAGCTTTGTACGCCGCATATACCTTGGCAGGATCGTGTCCGCCGCGTTTGAGCTTCTCTAACTGCTCGTCGGAATAGTTCTTTACCATATCGAGAAGTCGCTGGTCTCTACCGAAGAAGTCTTTGCGGATGTAGTCACCGCTCGAAACCGCGTATTTCTGAAACTGCCCGTCCGGCAGCTCATCCATGAGCCGGACGAGCGCACCTTCGGCATCCTTCTCCAAGAGGGGATCCCACTCCGAGCCCCAGATGATTTTGATGACGTTCCAACCGGCGCCCGCAAAGACGGCCTCCAATTCCTGGATGATCTTGCCGTTGCCTCTTACAGGCCCGTCGAGTCTTTGCAGGTTACAGTTGATCACAAATATAAGGTTGTCGAGCTTATCCCGTCCGGCCAGGCCGATGGCGCCGAGGCTTTCGGGTTCGTCCATCTCGCCGTCACCGAGAAAGGCCCATATCAACTGGTCGGACGGATCGGCCAATCCCCGGTCGCTGAGATAGCGGTTGAATCTCGCCTGATAGATAGCCATGATCGGCGCCAGTCCCATCGAGACAGTCGGGAACTGCCAGAAGTCGCGCATCAGCCGGGGGTGAGGGTATGACGGCAGACCGCCCTGAGGCCCCAATTCTCTGCGAAAATTCTCCAGGTCAAAACCAGAGAGCCGGCCTTCAAGAAAAGCTCGGGCGTAGACGCCGGGAGAGGCGTGGCCCTGAAAGTAGATGATGTCCCCGGAATGGCTGTCGTTCTTCGCTCTAAAGAAATGGTTGAAACCAACCTCCAACAACGTCGCGGCCGAAGCATAGGTCGAGATATGCCCTCCGATTCCGCTCATCATCCGGTTGGCGCGAACGACCATCGCCATAGCGTTCCAGCGGATGATGCTTTTAATACGGCGCTCCACATCCCTGCGGCCGGGATAAGGCGGCTGCTCGTCCGGCCGTATCGTGTTTACATAGGAGGTGGTTCTGCCGCGTTGTAGGCGTACTCCGTACTTGAGGGCGCGCTTCTGCAATTGCTCAAGCAGACTCCGCACCCTATCGGGCCCTTGATTTCGATACACTTCATCGAGCGACGCAAACC
>CP070678.1:1910087-1916162 GCA_020352515.1 Phycisphaerales bacterium
CATGATCAACCGGGATTCTTCGGTGAGCAACATGCGGAAGGTTTTTCAAGGGAGCGGTCGGCGCCGTCTTTTCGACGACGGCATCATGAAGGTCAAGCACGGCCTGACCACGATAGAGGAGGTCCTCAGGGTGACCGAGGCATACAACCGGAGTGAGGATGACGTCCCGGTCGAGAACGTGGTTTAGGCACAGGCAAGGTCCCGGAGGGGAGCCTTTTAGGAGACGTTCAGCATGGTGGATATAAAGGGTATACTGGCGACGGCGATAGACAACAAGGCAAGTGACGTTCACGTCAACGTAGGGATGCCGCCCGTATTGCGGAAGAACACCGAGCTTTTTGACCTGGATCTTCCTCCGGTGACGAGCGAAGAGGCCGAGGAAATGGTGCTGGCGATGGTCGGCCCGGAGAGGTTTAAGGTGTTTCAGGAGAACAGAGACCTTGATTTCTCGACGAGCATTGACAGCGGGGACAGATTCCGCGTAAACGCACATTATCAGCGTGAGACGGTTGCGGTTTCTTTCAGAGTGATACCGAACCTGGTTTTTTCTCTGGACGATCTGCATCTTCCTCCGATAGCGAGGGAGCTGACGGACCTACCTCGTGGTCTGGTGCTGGTCACGGGTCATACGGGTTCGGGCAAAAGCACGACTCTTGCAGCGATGGTCGGTGTGATAAATGACAAGTACAGGAAGCGGATAATAACGATCGAGGACCCGGTGGAGTACGTGATAGAGAACAGGAACAGCATGATAGAGCAGCGTGAGATCGGCTCGGATTGTCCCCGGTTCGAATCGGGTCTGCGGCACGCACTTCGGCAGGACCCCGACATTATCATGGTCGGCGAGATGCGAGACCTCGAGACGACGAGTTTTACGATTACGGCGGCGGAGACGGGTCACCTTGTATTCAGCACACTTCACACGATCAACGCAGCGCAGACAATCGAGCGTATAATAGACATTTATCCGGCGGCGCAGCAGAACCAGGTTCGTGCGATGCTGGCGAATACTCTTCAGGCGGTCATCTCGCAGACGCTGTTCAGGCGGATTGACGAGCCCGGGATGGTTCCGTGCGTAGAGATACTTCTTTGCACGTCCGCGGTCAGGAACTGTATCCGTGAGAACCGCATCTACGAGATACCCAATATCATCGAGACTTCCCGACGACTCGGCATGCAGACCCTGGACAACAGCATACATGACATGTATTCGAAGGGCTATGTAGACAGAGAAGAGGCAATAATGCGTTCGAGCAATCCCGGCAAGATGGAGAAGCTGCTGGCGCCGGCGAACGAGTTCGAAGTTGTGCAGTCAGTCGAAACGGATAATTAAGGTGTGTATACATGTTGGACGAATCATCACAAGACAACTCGAGTGCAACGGCTGTTGCAGAAAACCGTCAGGAAGCCCAAAGCTCCTGGGAGCAGGCTCAGCGGCATCGTGAAGCCGATTCAGGGAGCCAGTACGTGTCGGCCCGGCGTCAGGAGAAGGCCTGGAAGAAGATGAAGCAATTCAGGGTGGAATTCGGGCCGAGCCGGAAGGACGTTCTGAACTTCACGAACCAGCTTGCCGTAATGATCAGGGCGGGCATAAGCCTCCAGGATTCGCTCGAGTCGATATCGGAACAGTGCACGAACCAGAAGTTCAAGGTCATCATTATGGACCTTAAGAATCGAATCGAGGCTGGTCAGAGTTTCTCCCAGGCGCTTACCGAGCATTCAAAGACATTCAGCAACCTTTACATAAACATGGTGGCCGCGGCAGAGGTGTCGGGCTCGCTGAGCGGGATGCTGCAGAAGCTGGCGGAGTACCTGGACGCGGAGGCCGAGACGCGGTCACAGGTCAAGGGGGCGATGGTCTATCCGGTTATCATAGCGGTGATGGCGGTTTCGGTGACGATCTTCCTTCTGTGCTTCGTACTGCCGCGTTTCACGGCTATTTTCAGGGGCAAGGAGCACCTGCTTCCGACGCCGACCAAGTTTCTGATGGCCAGCAGCGCTTTTCTGCGGGGCTACTGGTATTTCATATTGCCGGCGTTCGGCGCGTTATCGTGGGCATTCTATTACTTTATCGGCACGAAGCCGGGGCGGCTCTGGTGGGACAAGACCAAGCTGGTGGTTCCTTTGATCAAGACGCTCTGCCGCAGTCTTTACATAACCAGGAGCCTGCACACGATGGGCGTTCTGATACGGGCGGGCGTGCCGATCCTGAATACGATTTCGATCACGGCCCAGATATCGGGCAACGTGCTCTACAAGTCGATGTGGCTCGGCGTGTACGATGAGGTTCGCCAGGGAAAGAAGATCGCATCGAGCCTTGACCGGTACGACCTGATGCCTGGGAACGTGGTTCAGATGATAAGGAGCGGTGAGGATTCGGGCACGATGGGCGACGTTTTGCGGGACGTTTCGAGCTACTACGCGAGGGAGCTCAAGACGGTCATAAAGACGGTGACATCGATGATAGAGCCCATAATGATAGTTGTCATGGGTGTTCTGGTCGGCTTTATCGCGATGAGCATTATTCTGCCGATATTCAAGATGTCGAGCCTTGTCATGGGTAAATAGAAGGAATTTGCGACAGTGAACAGGAACCATGGAACGGGGAGTACTATGATGAAAAAGGGTGGTTTTTCACTTATCGAGGTTTTGATTGCCGTGGTGCTCGTCGGGCTTGCGATTGCGTCACTGGTTGTCGCGAACAGCTCGTTCACGATGGCGAACGGCGCCGGGGCGGATTTGTCAACGGCGGAGTTTCTGGCGGAACAGGTGCGGGAGCTTACCGCGCTGCTTCCGGTTGTAGATCCGGAGACGGAGACGGACACTTTCGGGGCCGAGGAGGCGACACTTGCGGGTTACGACGATCTGGACGATTTTGACGGTCAGACATTCAGCCCTCCTATCAGCGCCGGCAGAGCCGTTTTGAACGATTTTGCCGCGTTCGGGCAGCATGTGACTGTTGAGAACGTAAGTGCGTCGGACTTCGAGCAGCCTGCGCCCGACCACGGCAGCGCGTTCGTGAAAGTGACGGTCAGGGTTCTTCTGAACTCGAAGGAGCTGAGCTCGTCGAGCTGGCTGCGTGCGCGATACTGACGTCAGGTCAACGGTGCAGCATACTTGTACGGGCGGCAGCGTGTTTAGCTGCGCGTTCATGGCAAGCGTGCATCAGGCGTATTCTTCGCGAGGGGTGATATATGTCAGAGAGGTCGAACAAATCGGGTGGCGGTTTTGTACTGGCCGAGCTGCTGATTGGCCTTGCAATAACGGCTGTAGTTTTGGCCGCGGTGGCTTTTGCCTTCAACGCGGCGGCCATAAATTATCGTGAGAACGAGGGGATTTTCAAGGCGATCAACAGCGCCCGGCAGGCGTTGTTTCGCATGACGACGCAGATCAGGACGGCCAGCGCCGTTGACCCGAATTCGGCCAACAACGAGTGCGCGATGATTACGGCCGGCGGGCAGGACATAACCTACCGATACGACGGCGCCAGCAAGAAGCTCTATCTTATTACGAACGACGACCTGTCGGACGCCGACTACCTGCTCTGCGAGAATGTCACGGGGATGACATTTGTAAGGCAGACGGTGACCGAGGAGGGGCAAACGAAGGTCAAAAACGTTCAGATTTCCATGACGGTTGCCAGCGGGGACGTCGAGAGAAAGGTTTCCGCCGCGGCGGTAGTGCGGAGAAACTTGAACTGACCGGTTTTGTCCTGTGTCGGGCAATTCGCTGCAACCGTGCCGACCGGGAAGAATCGTCATAAGTTCTCACCAAAGCTAACCTTAGGTTCACTCGTAGAGTCTGCCGGATGATTCCACAGAAGACTTTTGCGCAAAAAGTCTTGATTGTTACGAGTGGTTATAATATTGTTAAGGCGTGCTCTGCGGGGCGGTTAGCTCAGTTGGCTAGAGCGCCTGCTCGACACGCAGGAGGTCACTGGTTCAAGTCCAGTACCGCCCATTGCCGTAAGTGCTGATTCTATAGGTGCTTGCCTCATTTTAAGACATTTTCATTTACCCCCAATTCGACGTGAGATGCCGTTATGCGCAAAATCGGCGCAAATCTCATTTGCCTCTTGCACAGCTTCATCAGCTTCCAAGAGGTTCTGGATTATCCTCGCGGCCTTCTTCTCATGGTCGCGGTCAACCTGATTATAGAACTCCATAGTCGTCTGGACATTGGAATGTCCCATCAACTCCTTGACGACGTTCATGGGCAGGTGGTCCGCCCAATTCTGCCCGGCGTCTTCCGCAACGTATGAACAGTGAGCTTGCCCACCGGCTTTATGCCGGCACGCTTGCAGTACATCTTGAAATTGCGCAGGACGTTGTTAACCAGATAGCGGTTCTTCCGGGGCTTGCCCTCTTCACAGACCTTTCGCCACTTCTTCTTGACGCGTTCATAGCTTTCCTTGGAGAGAAGGATAGACGGCACGTTCTCACTTGCCTCAGCGTGCAGTGGCGCCAGCAGGTCCATGGTATGGGCGGGCAGTGGTATGCGCCGCTTCTCGTGGTCTTTGATGCTGAATTCCGGCAGGTCCTCAGTGCCTTCGCGGTTGTTGATCATCACGACCCCGTTCTCGAAATCGACACAGTCCCACGTCAAAGCATAGGCTTCGTGGAGCCTCAGCCCAGCCGTGTAGAAAAGGGCGTAGGCAACCTTCTCTCGCAACGTTGGGACAACTTCATGCAGGGCGTGGTATTCGCCAGTGCTCAGGCGATACCACCGCTTAGTAGCGAGCTTCCTGAACCGAAGGGCCTTGAAGGGATTTACCGCCAGAAGTCACCAATCGACGGCCGCCTGGAAAATTGTCCGGCAGTGCCTTTTGATCTGCGCGACGCTCCGGTCCGACAATGCTTCCCCTCTGCGGAAGGGGGCCACGTTTACTTGCTTAGAGATGAACTCGGCGGCATCCTGTTGACCGATGCTTGTCAGGGCAGCCTCGGCCCCGAAGTAATGGGTCAGCCGCCTGACTGTCTGCTCGTACAACTCAAAAGACGCAGGTTTCAGTCCGCCCTTGCGCGTTCTGAGCCAGTCCCTGCAAAATCCCGCCAGCGTGGCTGTCTGGCGTTTGTCTCTCGGAAAGCCGCTGTTGAATTGATGGTTCTGTTCCGACCTGAAGTCTTCGGCCTCGGCCTTGGTGCGGAACCCTTTGCTGTAGAATCGCTGCCTTCCGGCGGCCGGTTCATATTCCCCGCGCCACCTAACGACCCACGGCTTCTTTCGTCGCGGGTCTCTGTATAGCCCGACTTTGTTGCCAGCCATACTAAACCTCCTTTCCGTGGCTTGCGTCCCTGACTCATCCCCGGTTTCGATAGTTGTGGAATAGAAATGGTCGGCTCTTTGACGATGAAAGCTGGTTAAAGAACCAAAATGCCGGCTTTATCGAAAGGAGTCGACCATGAAAACCAACGAAATCAGCGAGATTGTCGTCGCACTCTGTAGTTGTCTTCGGCTGTCGCAGGCGAAAACCTTGAGCCGGCTTGTCCCTGCAGCGATGGCCACTTCAAGAGCATCTCTGGCTCAGCTTGGGCGTGCGCCGGCCTAAACTGCGGGCCGGCCGCCAAACACTGCATCAAGCGGGTAGACCGGTTTGCAGGCAACCATCGAATCGAAGCTATAGAGGCCATGAGGGGATTTGTCCGGTGGCCTGCATGCTTCGAAGGGGTACCAGCCCAGCCTGTGGTGCTCAAACAATCGTCTGTGCGAATGTAGCCTATTGCCCATAGGCAAATTCATGCAGTATCACCCTATTCCCAAGCTCAAGTGTCTACTACAGGCCTTAAGACATGATCTGCTACTCCAAAACTGGGGATGAGCCAGTGGCCACAAGCCTTGAAGTCACCGCCCCAATTATGGTATCATTGATGGCACGGCGTGCAGGAGCACCGATCGTGGCGTTATAAGGCAAAGCCATGCATTTTGCTTCTGGGACATTTTCCGGACATCCGGGAGGGTGATGCCTGAAAGCAGGACTTTCAGCATTCCTCCCAAATCGCCATGACACCGGTGACTACTTTAGTCAAGAGAACTGTAATAAAAGGCACATTTTTCTTGGGAGGACCAGGAATGCGC
>CP070678.1:1916262-1919230 GCA_020352515.1 Phycisphaerales bacterium
GCGTTTGTTTCGGCGCCGCTGATGCGGTCGATTTCCTGTTTGATCTGGTTTGATTTGAGAAGGCGCTTCTTGTGCTCGGCAGAGCCCCTGCGGCCCTTTTGCTCCAGGTCCCGGACGGTCTTCTTCTCCCGGGCGGCCAGCTCTTTGAGCTGCTTGAGCCTCTTTTCCATGCCGGGCAACGGGCCCCGGCGGCCCGCCTTTATGGGTACGCCGTAGGTTGTCAGCAGGCACGTGATTTCGGCGGCGCCGCTGTGGAGGAACAGTCGCTCGCGGATGGGCTCGGCGAGCTGCGTGTCATAGCCTTCGCGGCTGATTTGCTCGTTGAGGCCGGCACCCAAAGGCAACAAAAGGATATTGTCCTTCGGCACACGGCGTTTTTGACAGTAGTATCGGGCAATACGCTCGGATGCGGGGATGTCCCTGTTGGCTATTACGAGAATTTCGTCCGGCTCGAGCGCAGAGGCAGCGCCCAGGGAGACCATGGTCAGCAGAATGAGTCGCCATATTCTGAGCTGCATTTGCTATTAGCCCCGGCATTTGCTCAGGACCCGAGCGACCCGGGGCGCCGTTTCGGTCGCGAGCCAAATGTTGTTGCGTGTTTGAGGTGTCACCGGCCCGGATCTATTGGAGGCTTGTTCTTCATCTTGCCTGATCGTTTTTTCGGGTGTACTCGCTTTGCGAGTACCTTTTTTCGTATATATTCTTTTTTCCGAAGACCTGGGCGACAGTTGTGAGGATTATCCTGCAATCGAGCCTGAGGTTTGCGGTTTCCACGTACCGGGCGTCAAGCTCGAGCTTCTCTTCGCGGGTCAGCTCTCCGCGTCCGGATATCTGGGCCAGGCCGGTCAGACCGGGTTTTACAAGCAGTCGCCTCTTTTGGCGCTCGTTCCACTCGGCCACCTGGGAAAGGTACAGCGGCCGGGGCCCTACGATGCTCATGTCTCCTTTGACTATGTTGAATAGTTGCGGCAGCTCGTCGAGCGAATGTTCCCGCAGGAACCTGCCGAATCTTGTCAGTCTGGGGTCCTTGTCGGATTTCGGGCTCGGCCCGAAGGCGTCGACGCCGAGCTTCATGGTGCGGAACTTGTAGAAGACGAACGGCCTGCCGTTCTTTCCCGCCCTTTCCTGCCTGAAAATGGCCGGGCCATTGCTGGTGAGGCGGATGATAATCACCATCGCGGCGAAAACCGGCAGCAAAAGAGCCATGACCGGCAAAGCAAGGAAGATATCGAGTACTCGCTTGGAGATGCCGTAGAGATTCATACAACTTCAACAAAGCGCTAAAGGGCGCATCCTTATAGGCCGAGTTTCCAAGAGCAGAGAGCTTAAAAACAACGTTACATCAATCGAACGTTAGAGTCAATGTTACAGTGACGCGCTGGACAAATGGAGTTGGGTGGGGTAAGCTGTGTCAGGTCGGCAGTTGACCTTCGGCTCCCGGATTCTCGAAGGAAAAGGGCAAGTCACATGCTGGAACGGTTAATAGGTCCTGAAAGACCGATAAGCTGGGTTCTCCAGTTCTGGCCCGTGCTGGTATTTTCATTTGTTTCGGCTCTGGTCGCCACATCTCTGTGCAAGAAGATAGCACTGAAGTTCGGCATCGTTGACAAGCCTGATGAACTGGTCAAGACCCACAAGGGAACGGTGGCCTATCTTGGCGGAGTCGGCATTCTGGTCGGGCTGACGGTGGGCATACTTACGGGCATCTACTGCCTTCGCGATCAACCCGAGTTTCCTTCGACGTTTATCCGGCTGACCGGTGTTCTGGCCGGTGCAGCCATCGCGTGCATGATCGGGCTTGTGGACGACATATTCGACATAAAGCCGTGGCAGAAGATGCTCGGGCAGGTTGTGGCCGCGGCGGTGCTCGTCGCGGTCGGGACGAGGCCGTCGCTGAGTTTTCTGGACCTCTACCTGGGCCTGCGAATTCCCGACGGCGTTGCGACGATTGTAGGGGCCTTCATAGTGGTCTTTTTCGTGCTGGGCGCGACGAACTCGCTGAATCTTCTGGACGGTTTGGACGGCCTCTGTGCGGGCGTGACCGTCATTATCACGACGGCCATGCTGGTGCTGGCGATTCACTTAGGGACATGGGGCACGAACAAGGTTGGCGATCCCATCCGGGTTATAATATGTCTTGGTCTTGTCGGAGGGGTATGCGGGTTCCTTCCCTTCAACCGGCATCCGGCGAAGATATTCATGGGCGATGCGGGCAGCATGCTGCTGGGTTTCGTGGTGGCGGCCCTGATGATCCTGTTCGCGGAAAAGGCCGTACGATGGTGGATGGCGTCGATCATGGTTTTTGGCCTGCCTATTCTCGATACTGCGGTTGCGCTCGTAAGGCGATTGATCAACGGACGGCCGCTCTTTGTTTCGGATCGCGGTCATATCTACGATCAGATGATCGACAGGGGCATACCGCTGAAGAAGACGGTTAAGATATGCTACGGCCTGGCCGCCGTCTATGCCCTTATCGGGCTTGCCTTCAGCATCAGGATACGAGCCCGTTACGCGTTGATTGTCTATGTGGCCGTATTCGTTGTTTCGGCAGTTGCCGTCTGGAGGAAGGGCTACCTGAAAATGGAGGGGCTGCGGGGGGCGGTCCCAAAATCACGATGAGCACGTTTTGCCTCGGTGCGTCGATTTCAGGCACTCGGCTTTGACGTGACTTGTGTGAAGCGGCTTATGAAGTCAACGGTCCTCCTCGCGGTTCTTTCGCCGGCGCGCGGGTGCAGGGGCAAATTCACGACTTGGCCGGCGGCTCGTTCAGCCTCGGGGCACATTCCGATTTGGTAGTCGTACGCTGATAAAGGCGTCTCAACCGGATGCAGCGGGCATTCAAACCAGCTTCCCAGCTCGATTCCGGCTTTTGCGGCTCCTGCAAGGGCCTTGTCTTTTTCCACGATTCTGACCGGGTACCTCACCAGGACCGGGTCCATTAGGTCGCTGTCGTACTTTCTGCCATGCC
>CP070678.1:1919330-1922721 GCA_020352515.1 Phycisphaerales bacterium
TGCGCCATCCGGCGACTTTGCGTGCCGGCGACTATCGTCAGGCCTTTCTCATCGGCCATCTTTGCCGACTCGATCACAGAACGAACGCCTAGCGGGTCCACTGCGACGGGCTTTTCCATGAACACGTGCTTACCGGCCTCGACGGCGGCGCGCAGGTGGGCCGGGCGGAAGTGGGGCGGCTCGGTCAGGATGACCAGATCGACGTCGCAGGCCAGGACCTTCTTGTGCGCGTTCCAGCCCACGAAGCATGTGTCGTCGGTGACCTTGACCTTGTCGGGCAGCTTCTGAGTCAGCCGCCTGCGGCACGTGTCGACGCGGTCGGCGAAGAGGTCCCCCATCGCCACAAGCTCCACGTTCTCGGCGCAGCTGAGGCAGTTCGTCGTATCGTAAGTTCCGCGTCCGCCGCAGCCGATCACTCCGAGGCGGATCTTATCCGAGCCTGCGGCGAACATTTTGTCGGTTGGCGACAACAGCGCCGCCGCTCCCACTGCTCCTGATGTCTTGATGAAGTTTCTCCGGGAGAGCTGTTCATTGTTCTGGATCGTTCTGCTTTTCATGGGTATTCCTTTCAACCTGCTATGTTTCTCAAGCGTCTCGTACTCGTGGATGGCTCCGGCGAAAGATCTTCACCTCATCCGCAAGAATCTCTTTCATAATCAACGTGGGCATTTTGAAAAATCTTGCAAGGCTCTTTAGCTCCCGCTCCTCATCGGGAGTTACTTTTCCGTCGGCCAAGGCCTTTTTGCACGCCCGGCGGAACTGTAGTTCGACGGCTTTTGTCGGCCGGGCCTTGTGTTCTTGCTTAAAAATCGCTACCTCATCCCTGAGGATATCTTTCATGGCCTGGTTAGAAATCTTGAAGTATTTGGCCAGGTTCTTTAGCTGGCGCTCCTCCACCATCGTCACTCTTCCGTCGGCCAGCGCTTTTTTACAGGCCTTGCGGAATTGCAGTTCGACGGTCCGAGTCGGAGCCACGTTCTGGCCGGTTTTAAAAATTCTTTTCTCATCTTCGAATATTTGTTTCACCATTTGAGACGGCATCTTAAGCGATTTGGCCAGGGCTTTTAGTTCCTTTTTCTGATCGACCGTGACCTTGCCGTCCGCCAGCGCATTCTTGCAGGCGATCCGGAACTTCAGCTCAGCCTCTCTGGCCAGTCGTCTCTTAATTTCTCGCTGGAAGGTCTCTTTCTCTTCTTCAAACAGCTTCTTTACAGTTTCGGCGGGCATCTTCAAAGACTCGGCCAGCGTGTTTAGTTTCTGTTTTTCATCCGTGGTCACCTTGCCGTCTGCCAAAGCGTCTTTGCACGCAGTGCGGAACTTCTGTTCGGCCTCTGCGGGCTCGACAGCGCTGCCCGCATCGACCTCGGCGAGTTCATCAGTCAGTCTTTTCAGTGCTTCAGCAGCCCTTTCATAACCGTGTGCCGCCGCCCTGCGATACCAATTGAGTGCCTCTTTTTTATCCTGCTCGACGGCGCTTCCCCATTCGTAGTGTACGCCGAGGTTGTACTGACCGGTTTCATCATCCTGCAGGGCCGCCTTGCGGTGCCACTTCAAAGCCTCAGCCTCATCGACAGCAACGCCGCAGCCAGCGTCATAACACCAGCCAAGATTAGCCTGTGCTATTGCATATCCCTGCTCGGCAGCTTTGCGGTACCATTCGACTGCTTCGGCCTCGTCCTGCGGCACTCCATCGCCGTTTTGATAACAGGAACCCATGTGATTCTGTGCCGCGGGATAACCCTGTTCGGCGGCCCTGAGGTGCCAGCCAATGGCATGAATGTCGCTTCTGTCGACACCAAGGCCCTCATCGTAGCATCGTCCGAGCAGCCACTGCGCCTCGCGCACGCCAAGCTCGGCGGCCTGTTTCCATTCCGGCAGCAGATCAAAGACGTTCCTACGGATCAATGGTCTGCTGCCCTCACCCCGTCTGATGGACTTCTCGCACTGCTCGACGTATTTCAGGCAGCGCTGCCGAAGACTCTCGACGTCAATTAGGTTGGAACCACACTCCGGACAAAACCTGGCATCGTCGGGAGCAGTTGCCTCGCACTTACAGCACTTCATAGAGCCTCCAAAGCTTAACTCTCAGACATAGGCAATTCTTCATACCAGTAAAATGCCAATACAAATTACATGTTAAGGGCTCGTGGAGATTAGGCAAACACAAAATTCTCCATTATCAGGTCTCGAAAGGAGTTATGATTTGTGAAATGACTGCTAAAACATCGCCTGCTGCCGATATACTTACTTTCAGATCGACTGATTGCAATCCGAGCATGTCCCTTTATAATGGTTTGGCAGAGCAAGACATTATTTATCGCGAGGAAACTTGAAAGGAGCCCAACCATGCGATTTTGGCACACGACAATAATTGTACTGATCGTAGTATCCGTAGCATCGAGCCAGGAATACGGCAAGCCCGATCGCGGAATGCCGGGCGATGAGATGATCCAGGAGTATCTCGCCCGCGAGACACAGGAGATTCACGATAAGTTCATGGAGAGTGTCGAATCTCTCGAAGACTGGGAGAAGCTGCGCCCAAGGTACAAAGAGGAGTATTTCCACATGCTAGGGCTGTGGCCGATGCCTGAGAAAACGCCTCTCGAGGCTACCATCACCGGCACGCTCGAGGGCGACGGCTATGTCGTCGGCATGCTCCACTATCAGAGCAGACCGCGACTGTATGTGACTGCGAATCTCTACAGGCCGTCAAGAATCGCCGAGGGTCAGCGTTTGCCTGCCGTGCTGTATGTGTGCGGGCACTCCAATCGGGGACGAAACGGCAACAAAACCGCCTATCAGTCGCACGGGATATGGTTCGCCCGGCATGGATACATCTGCCTCATGCTCGACACGCTCCAGATGGGCGAGATCGCGGCCATTCACCACGGCACCTACCGCGAGGGCCGCTGGTGGTGGCACTCGCGAGGGTACACCTCGGCCGGCGTCGAGTGTCTTAATGGAATTCGCGGCATCGATTATCTCGTCAGCAGGCCCGATGTGGACCCCGAACGGATCGCGGTGACGGGAATAAGCGGCGGCGGGGCGGCGACGTTCTGGATCGCTGCGGCCGATGAGAGAGCAGCAGTCGCCGTGCCGGTCAGCGGGATGGCGGACCTGCCTTCCTACGTCACCAATCGCGTAATCAACGGTCATTGCGACTGCATGTTTCTCTACAATACGTTTCAGTGGCCCTGGACACGTATCGCCGCCATGATTGCGCCCAGGCCGATGCTATTCACCAACAGCGACGCGGATCGTATCTTCCCGATGGACGCCAATCAGCGGGTGATCAACAGGCTGGAACGAATCTACAGCCTTTACGGCAAGAGCGACTACGTAGACAGCGTCGTCAGTATCGGCGGCCATGCCTATCGCGAGGACATCCGCA
>CP070678.1:1922821-1925749 GCA_020352515.1 Phycisphaerales bacterium
AATTGCCTGCACAAACGAAAAGAATATGCAGGTTTATCGGCAAGATGATCCGGATTATCTCCGGGGCTCAAACCATTTTATTATGAAGGGTACATAGGAGGTTACTCAAATGCGTAAAACCATTCATGTCGGCAACGCGATTCTGTTGTTGGCTGTTTGCTATTCCTGCTGGGCTCAGGATCTAAATGACGACAGCATAAAACCCTGGTCGGAGAATCCGCGTTATTGGCAGTATCGCGGCAAGCCGGTGTTCCTGTTGGGCGCCAGCGACGACGATAATCTGTTCCAGTGGCCCTCGCCGGACCTTGAGCGTCACCTCGACGCGATGAGGGCCGTAGGGGCGAACTATGTCCGCAACACGATGAGCGACCGTAAAGACAGGGGATTCGAGCTGTACCCTTTCAAACGTCTGGCTAAAGGCAAGTACGATCTTGAGAAGTGGAACGATGCCTACTGGAAGCGATTCGACCGCTTTCTTGCTGAAACGGCAAAGAGAGACATTATGGTTCAGATCGAGGTATGGGATCGGTTCGACTATTCCAGGGACAACTGGCCGGGCCATCCTTACAACCCAAAGAACAACGTGAATTACTCGGCCGGGGAGAGCACCCTTGCGGCGGTCTATCCGGATCATCCAGGCCGCAATAGGCAGCCATTTTTCTTTACTACGCCTAAACAGCGAAATATCACGGCCGTTCTGAAATACCAGAAACGCTTTGTCGAAAAGATGCTGTCGTATTCTCTCAAGTACAATCATGTGCTTTACTGCATGGACAACGAAACATCAGGCGAAGAGGAGTGGGCTCGTTATTGGTCGCAGTTCATCCTGGACAAGGCCAAAGGCAGGAAGGTCTACGTAACCGAAATGTGGGACGACTGGGACCTTAAAGCCAACAGGCATAAACGGACATTCGATCATCCGGATCATTACGCCTACTGCGACGTTTCTCAGAACAATCAGAAGAAGGGCCAGGAGCATTGGGACAACTTCCAGTGGGCGCTTCATTACACGGCCAAACGGCCCCGCCCACTAAACACGGTAAAGACCTACGGAGCCGACGGCGGAAGACACGGCAACACGCGGGACGGGATCGAGCGATGGTGGCGCCACGTCATCGGAGGCGCTGCAACGGCGCGCTTCCATCGCCCCACTTCCGGCCTGGGCCTGTCGGAGCTTTCCATCGCCTCAGTCAAGGCCGCCCGCAAACTCGAATCAGTGATGAAGTCCTGGGACATCAATCCTGCGAACGAGCTGCTAACCAATAGAGAGAACAACGAAGCATACCTGGCTTGTAATCCAGGCAAGACCTACGCCCTCTACTTCACGAACGGCGGCGAGGTCGGCCTCGACCTGCGCAAGGCCCCAGGGCGCTATTCACTGAGATGGATCGACCTTCGGACGGGCCAGTGGAAAGGCGAGAATTCAATAAGAGGTGGAAAAATCGTAAAAATCAAGGCTCCGGGCAAGGGGCACTGGCTCGCTGTGATTACTCGAGGGTAAGTGCAAAAGGAAAGGAAGTTGCCATGGCTGGCGCGCGCAAAATCGGGGTGTACATCTGTGTGATTGTGATAGGGCTGAGCGTCGATGTTTTTGCAGGGATCGAACGGTTCAAACCCAGAGATGGAAGGGCGATAGAGGTATGGCGCATTACGAACGATCCGACTGTTCGCGACCACGCCAACTATCACAACACGCAATGCTGGAGCCCGGACGGACGCTACCTGTGCTTTACGCACTACGCGAGTGACGGGCGGCAGTTCGGCTCGACGTCGGCGGCTGATGTACACCTGTACGATCTGCACGAGGAAAGGGACATCAAGATCGACAAGGGGACGAATCCACGTTGGGCCAACAAGCACAACTGGCTCTTCTACCTTCGGTACCGCCCCGCCGACGGCCCGCGCCATGGGAGGGGCACGCAGGTCATGTGGAAGAACCTCGAAACGGGCCAGACGACTCTCATCGGATACGGAATCGAAAGATTGAAATACACCGACTGCGATGACCGATGGTTATATGGATACGGGATTCGCGGATCGCAGGGCCAACGCAGCAAGCCGCTTCGCATGGCAATTGCGCCGGATTCGCCCGTGGAGGTGCTGCCCGGCAACTGGCAGGTTGGATACAATTCTCTGATGGTGAATCCCAATCACCCGATGATTGTCTCACGGGACCACAACTACAGGGACTACTACTATGCGACGGAGGCAGCGCGCGACATACCTTTCGTGGCCCGACATTTCTTCGATCACGGCCTGGCCGGGGAGAATCCCACAGCGCCGTTTCCATCTATGGAAGGCTCTCACTTCTCGTGGGCCGGCGACGGCTCCTATTTCCTGCTGGGCAACGGCCAGATGCGAGGCAGGAAATGGGATGAGCCCTTTCCGAGCAACATCCATTTTCTGGCCGGGATCAGCGTCGGCGACGTGAGTCCCTGCGGCAGGAGCGGACGCTGGATCTGCGGCGACGCCGGCGTGGCCGAGATTCGCGTGGCGGACCTGCGCTCGGGTGATGGCTGGACCGTCATGGAAACGAATTCCTATCTCTGCTTTCCGACTAACCGGGACCACTCCGGACCTTATGACATAGATCTAAAAGGTAGTCCGGATGGAACGAAAATCGCATTTATTTCAACATACGATCAGAAGGACGGCCCGGTCGCACGAATCACAAAAGAGGCCACTGGAGATATTATTCGGGTCGACTCTACCGAGGGATTCCCCGAGAAAGGAAGACTAATCAACGCCTCAGGTTTCGGCGGAGAAGTCCTCAGCTACGATCGCAAGACCGGCACGACTTTCGAAAGACTTACACGCGGGCTATACGGTACTAACAAAGGCGCGAGGCTCCGTCAAGGCCAGCCGCTTACGTCGTTCGAGGCGATGCTGATTCCGAAGGAACTGCGCAAAGACCTGCCTCTGCCGGCC
>CP070678.1:1925849-1930208 GCA_020352515.1 Phycisphaerales bacterium
CATCCACGCATTAAGACACCTGGAGGAAAAGGCAGGTGTAAAGACTGCCATTGTGAACTGCTGGGAAAGGCGTACGTTCTACGAAATCCTGGACGATATGATACGCGAGTTTAGAATCCTGAGGGCCGAGAAACAGCGCACCGGCTTCAAGCTCGAGAAGCTCCGCTCATACCTCACCGGCCGTCCACTCGTCGTGTTGCTGGACGAGATTGACCAGATCAAGCTCAACGAGCTGTCGACCGTCCTGTACAACTTGGATTCCGTGCTCAACGCCGGCCTAATCTGCATATCAGACTCCGTGCAGACGCTGTCATCGCTTGGGGAGCGGGTCCGGTCCAGGCTCAATCCCCACATTGTGTTCTTCCCTCGCTACTGCCGGAAAGAACTCCTTGATATACTCATGCACCGGGCCGAACAGGCCCTGTGTCCGGGCAGCTGGTCGCAGGATGCGCTCAAAAGAATCACTGCAATCGCCCACGGCGATGCCCGTGTGGCGATAAAAATGCTGCGACGGGCGGCCATTCTGGCTGACCACCAGCGATTGCACAGAATATCAATGGCAAGACTAAAGCAGCAGGTCAGGCTGGCTGCCCAGGCAGAAAGGGCCTCTCTCCTGAATGATCTGACGCAAGACCACAGAATGCTCTACGAGATCGTAAAGCAAAAGGGCCAGATTCTCTCCGGCGACCTGTGGCAGGACTACGTGGACCGCTGCACATTCACCAGCAGGAGCCCGCTGTCTTCAAGGAGCTTCTCCGACTATGCGAACCGGCTCGTTCAGGCCGGCCTGGTCACGTCAGAGCGGGCCAGGGTCAAGGGTAAAGTGAGGCTTTTCAAGATTGTCAAATGAGGCCCATTTCCAACAATGCTCCAAGCTTCTCTCGCAAGGCCTATTTCCTTGAATCGCTGGCTTCTGACCACAATGAGACCCTGGTCGGATCCTGTCTTAACGAAGGCCCCGGGGACCGTAATCCGGGGAATCGAGTGAGAGCCAGTCCTGCTAATTGCTCGGGATAAGATAAGAGAGGGCCTCCCTGAATCAACGAAATTTCAAACCACCCATCTGCCAACATGCCGAAGCCGGTCTACTCCACGACATGGTTTATATTCAAGTTCGCCCTTAGCGGTTTTTCGAGTACTCCGTTAGGAGAAGGTCTTCATCCTGTATCAGTCCTATTTCCGGGGCGTAGGTCTTATAGCATATTGTGCCCGGCTCGAGGGGAGAGGTCTCTTTTACTCTAATACAGTTCTTGAAGGTCCCGGCGGGGGTCTTCATTGTTACGTTGTCGGCGATTATTTCGGCACGGTCCATTGCGTTGGGCGCTATTTCCTGATAGTGCCTGGCTCCGAGCAAGGCGGTGCCAGGCATAATGATACCGGCCTTGGAGTCTTTGTTGTCCGCTCGCCAAGCGCCGCCGTGCCCGACTATTTTGCCACCTTTGTAGTCGTCAACTTCCTCGCCAAAGTAGAACACGTCACTTGTGGCCTTGCAGATTGCGAAGAAGTTCCGCGAGACTTCTACAAGTTCGCCGTTTTCGAATTCTCGTTCTTCTATAATGCGCGTAACGACGTCACCGATCTTCTTGGTTTCCTTCAAGACTGTGATAACGACCTTCTCGGATTTGCTCTCGAGTACAATTCTGTGCCCTGGTCTGAGGCTAAAGAACCTGTTTCGCCCTTTCGCGGAGAATTTACGTTGGTCTATGTGGAATTCGTCAGTCCATTTCATCTCTGTGTCGAGCTTGCCAGCCTCATTGCCGATTTCTGCTGCTTGGGAGACCTGCTTGGCTTCGATGACCGTTCCTGCAGGGGATATTTCGACCTCATATATCTTGCCCTCTGATTGCATCTCAACGTCGTACTGTCCCGGGTCCTCGCCCTGGACCTCCTTCTCTATGGCAAGTATTTTTCCCTTTGGGAATGCCTCCTTGATGGCCTTTTTTATAACCGGCGGCAAGTCCGATTCTTTTACCGTGATTTTCTTCTCAGGTATCTGATTCGCACCACAGGCGCAGATCGCCATAAACACCACGAGTACTGATACACTTTGAATCCCTATGTGTCTCATTGTCGTTCTCCTTTGCATCGATGAACAAATGTAGTTCACAGCTTTCTCTGAGGCGGCATTCCGTTCTATAGCATATTCTAACCTTCATCGTAACGATCTGAAAATTAGAATATGAGATGGAAGACTGCGCATACTCCAATTCTCCATCACCCGGACTAATCCGGGCAGGCGCTGCTCGGCTCGAGATTGCACTGGAGCCAGTACGAACTCATTATCGCAAAATCGAGAAAGTCGAATCTGCAGTCCGCATTCATATCGCCTGGTATCGGATCCGCGCATTCAGGCCCGTCAAAATCCTCCCACGGGCCCGGATCATACGAAAACCGCAGCCCCTCAAGAACGGCGTCCTCCAAAAAGCTGTTCTCGGGAAACACCAACCTCACATATCTGACGCTCACTCCCGGCTCTGACGTCGCAAACGCCGCCGGCAGCGAAACCGACGGCATCGCTGGAAGAGCCGCCCCCGCCAGATTCGGCATAACGGCATCCTTGAATCTCCCGTCGGCGCTTGCATATTGAACTCCGTAGCCCGCGGGCACGTAACTGCCGGCCCACGTCAATTCCACCCCTTTAATAGGTATCGGATGGGCCTCCAGCAGATCGATATCGACCGTCAACCTCTCGGCCACCTCCCTGCCGAAGCGCCAACTGATGCTGTTATTGTCCGGAATCCCGCGCACCGTCACCGCAGGCGAAGACGCCGTAGCCGTCGGGCCGCCCTTGTCCGCAAGCCTCTGTGCGTACCCAACGATATCCGGTATGTTCGCCGCATACGAATCCCAATTCGGGTCGTCGACCACAACAGGCTTCGTCTGCGGCCCCTCAATCGCGTATGGATAGGCCAACTCGTACAATCGCGATTCATCGTAAATCAGCTCGCCCCGCGCATCCAGATCGATCCCGAACCCGTAAATCTTACAGCTCGTGTCGGGAATCCACTCTGAACCCTGAGGCGTCAACGACAGAATATCCAGGTACTCGTTATCGTTGCGCACCTTGTTCTGACTGTTGCCCTCGAGAAGCGATATGTCCACTCGAAAAACCTTCCCGAACTTGTCCTCGTGAACCCACATCTCGTCCACCATGAGACTGTGGCTGTGTGAAAAGTCCTTCCACTCGCTACGAACGCCGTATTCGAAACCCCTTATGGCCACATACGCGCCGGGAACGGGAACCGTCACCCCCAGTTCGAAGTTCTCGTAACTCACGTCATCGTAGTTAATCCATCTGCCCCGCCCCCCCACGCCGGCCATATTACGCACCCCCTCGATTACGTACCACCGTCTGAGCGACGCCACATTGTAGTTCTGCCAATCGCACCACCACCCGCATATTCTGTATCCTCTGCGATAGGGTATCCCGGCCTCGCGATGCCAATACGAAATCGTCTCCGAACACCACGCCTCGCGCTGGTGAAAGGCCTCGCTCGCTATAGACAGGATAAACGATTTGAAACGCGCGCATCCCACGCTGTTGCACCCGAGCACCATCTGATAATAAGGCTTGCCCGAATTGCGAAAAGGGGTAGTGCGATCGATCTGCCAATCGCATCCCCGCGTCCCGGGACACAGGCATGATTCGACCGTCCCGTACGCCTGATTCGCAACGTCCTGAATCACCCGCCCCGAAGGATCCCATGCGCCGCCCCGGACGTAACAGTCACAGCCGGGCGCATCCGGTTCGTGGTCGCAAGCCGCAAAGAGACCGCAACAGCAAGAGCAGATAACAAGCAATACGCGACCTCCCGACACCCTGCTGAGAAACGACGCCCTGTCCATTTCAAAACCTCCATCTGCTCGCCGCCCGAGCAAGGCCCGCCCTCGGACCACACCCCACCAAACCGCACGCACGCGGCAGAGCGCCAAAAACACCCCCGACCCCCGACAACATGTTATTATATCCAGGATTCACCATTTGACGCCATAAACTGCTACTCCTGCACGCGACACAATCAATAATATCAGAATCAGGGCCTCCATTTCAAGGCATCTGCTCGCCAACATGGCCAATGTGCCCGTCAGAAAGGCCCCAAGACACGCTAATTCGCCGAAAGTCCAGCATTTCGGCAGTTTTTCGACGCACCTCGACCGGTGATTTGTCCTCAGTGATGCAGATTTTCGCTCTTTTGCCGGTCATCCTGCCCCCGCAAGTTCTGGGCTGGCTCTCAATCGGCTGATTCGCTCAAGGATTTGCTGAAAAAGCGTTCTCGGCACAACCACTTCGGCCATCTGGAACACCACGTACCTCGAATGCCTGACTACCTTGGCTCCGATCTTGATCAGCTTCTCACG
>CP070678.1:1930308-1965412 GCA_020352515.1 Phycisphaerales bacterium
AATGCAGCGGCGCTCTTCAAATCTCTGGGCGGTTACCAGAACCGGCAGGACTGGCGGACGAACTGGCGGACGACATGTTATCTGAAGTGCAGCGACGAGGCGCTGTATTTTGCGGGTCCTCCGATAGGCAAGCTTCTTGTCGTCTCGGCGAAAGACGGGAGGATACTCTGGGAGAACGGTTACAGCAACTTCCAACTGGTCTTGCGTGGAGAGGAGCTATACGGTCTGAGCGGACAGATTGACAAGCATCCGAGCGTGAAGTTCGCGGCGTTGACGGGGAAGGTTCTTGCGGAGATACCGAAGAGCCGGCGTGCGTGCACGCGTCCGACGGGCTCGGTGGATGCGGTTTTCTTCCGGGCGAGCGGTGGTTCGGTTCGTTTGGATACGTCGAGCAACCGGCCTCAGTGGATTTCGCCGATGCGACCGCCGTGTCACGACGGGGTGACGATAGCGAACGGTCTATTGTACTGGTGGCCGTCGGTTTGCGACTGCCAGTTGACGCTGTACGGGATTACGTGTCTGGGTCCGGCGGGGGATTTTGATTTCACGGCTGAGGCCACAAGGAGCGAGCGTTTGGAGAGGGGCAGCGGTCGGATGCGGAGGGTTGCGGAGATGGAGGAGTCGCCGGCCGACTGGCCGAGCTTCCGGGCGGACAGCTCCTGCAGCGCGACCAGCGAGGCGGTGATACCCGCGAAGGCGGAGATGCTGTGGCGTCACGAGCCGGAGACAAAGGCGGCGGCGGGCGCGCCTGCCGCGACGGCGCCGGCGGCGGTTGGAGGATTAGTATTTGTCGGCGGGCCGGATGGGATTGTCCGGGCGCTGGACGCATCGAGCGGCAAAGAGCGGTGGAAAGCATATACCGGGGGAGCAGTCAGGGTTGCGCCGACGGTTTGGAGGGGCCGGGTGTTTGTGGGCTCGGGCGACGGATGGGTGTACGCCTTCGAGGGGCAGACGGGGCGGCTGCTGTGGCGGTTTCGCGCGGCACCGGCGGAGCGCATGATTCCGGTGTACGGCTCTGTTATGTCGACGTGGCCGGCGGCGAGCGGGGTTCTGGTGGAGGACGGGACAGCGTACGTTGCCGCGGGCATTGTGAACTATGACGGGACGTACGTATATGCGCTCGATGCGGTGACCGGGCGGATAAAGTGGCAGAACAACGTGTCCGGGCATCTCGACAGGGACGCGCGGACGGGAGTGAGCGTCCAGGGTCACCAGCTTCTTCACGACGGCAGGCTCTACCTTGCCGGGGGGACATCCATTTCGCCGGCGGTTTATGACATCAAGGACGGCAGGTGTTTGAACGATGCGGGCCCGCTTGCGGCGTGCAACTCGACGAGCCCCCGAGGCCGGGAGCTTTCGGTTGTTGGGGGCCAGGTTGTTGCGAGCGGCAGGCCGTTCTACGCGGACCCGAGATACGGCGTTTACGATGCGACGGTTTTCAACAGGCTCTTTATCGCGACGAGCGGAGATCGTGACATTGCGTGGGCCCGCAATCAGGGCGGCGGCAGAGTGATGTGTTTCGACGAGATCGACCGTGCGCAGTTGAGAAAGCGGATGGCGTCTGCCGGCAATCGCTTTAACCTGGACTGGGGCAGGCTGGGGATAAAGCAGAAGCCGGTTTGGACCTACAACTGCCGCGAGGGCGTGGCGGTGGCGGCCTGCCGCAACGCGGTGGTTGTAGCGGAGAGGTCGAAGGTCGTTGCGCTCGGCGCCGGCAGCGGGCAGGTTATGTGGTCTCAGCCGGTTCCGTCGAGCCCCGTGGAGTGGGCTCTGGCGGTTGATCGTGACGGGCGGGTTATAGTGACGCTCGAGGACGGAAGTGTAATTTGCTTCGGCGCGCCCGCAAGGGCGCTCGCTTCGGCACGTTAGGGCCGGGCCAAGAGTTTGTGCAAACAGCGGGCGTGGCGACGGAGCCGCAGTTTTGCGTTTTGTTGCAGGGTAGGATAATGAAAGTCATCGAGAAGAAAAGAGGTGGGTCGAACGGTCAAATGCTCTTGTTTCTTGCGTTGTCTCTTGCGTTTTTGGGCGGGTGTAAAGAGAAGGGCGCCGGGCGGCAGGAGCTTGTGGTTCTGTGCGGCAGCTCATTCGTCAATCCGACGGAGCAGTTGTGCTCGGAGTTCAAGGCCGAAACCGGTATCGAGATCGTCAAGACAGTTGCGGGCAGCGAGGATTTTCTTCCGCTTGTAAAGATTGGCAGCAAGGGCGACATTCTGGTGACCCACGATCCGTACCTCGATTATGTCTCGGACGCGAACGCGGCGGCGGACAGCGTTGAGGTGGGCTCTCTGGCGCCGGTGCTGGCGGTTCAGCGGGGCAATCCGAAGGGGATAAAGAGCGTCGAGGACCTGGCGAGGCCGGGTTTGAAGGTGGCGCTCACGGACCCGGAGTATGCGACGTGCGGGAAGATGGTTTTTGCGCTTCTGGAGAGCAAGGGCATAAAAGACGCGGTGATGGCGAACGTGGGCAATCGCCTGACGAAGAACCACCCCGCTTTGGGGACGTTTTTGAAGACACAGGCGGTTGATGCGGTGATTATCTGGAACGGCGTTGCCCACACGTTCGCAGACGACCTGGAGGTTGTTCAGACTCCTTACGAATACGAAGAAGAGATTCGGGTGCATGTTATCGGTTTGGATTACACGAAGCAGCGTGAGCTGCTGGTGCGTTTTATGGAATTCGCCCGCGCCAGGGGCCCGGAGATATTCAAGGCTCACGGTTACATAAAATGAGACAGCGAGGCGACGTATTGAAAAAGATGCTGTACGCGGCAACAGCGGCGCTGCTTCTGCTGGGCGGGTGCAAGGGCGACCACGGCAAGGTCACCAGGGGCGGCTCGGCGGAATTAGTTCTTTACTGCGGGGCTGGAATCCGTCCTCCGGTGGACGAGGTGATCGCTGCATTCGAGAAGCAGGAAGGCGTGAAGGTTGTGCCGGACTATGCGGGCAGCGAGGTGCTTCTGTCGAAGATAAAGGTTCACCGTCGGGGGGACCTTTACATGCCGGGCGACAAGTATTACGTGGACAAGGCGGAGGAGGCGGGCATGATTTCGTCCCGGCGGCCGGTTTTTTACTGGATTCCGACGATCCTGGTTCGGAAGGGCAACCCGAAGAACATATCCGGGCTTGTGGACCTTCAGAAACCCGGTCTGAAAGTGGGCTTAGGCGATCCCAACGCGTGCGCGATAGGCAGAACAGCGGATATGCTGCTCTCCAAGACCGGCATCAGCCGGGAGAGTCTGAAGGAGAACCTGGTGTACCAGTCTCTGACGGTCAACGAGCTGGGCGTACAGATACAGGCCGGCTCGCTGGATGCGGTCATCGTTTGGGACGCGATGGCGCGGTATTACGCCGAATACGGCGACCAGATAGCGATTCGGCGGGAGCAGAATGTCATTTCGACGGTGGATATCGGGGTGCTGAAGTTCAGCAAAGACAGCGAATTGGCGGAGCGGTTCATCGCTTTTATCACGTCCGGGGCTGCGGGGGAGATTTTTGCCAAACACGGCTACGAGACGAAGCTGCCGGAATAGGAGCACATTTTGTAGTTGCTTCAAGCGGGGCGGGCCGTTTGCGAGGGCCCGCCGGCCAGGGAGATACCGTGCGTATTTATGATGCATGGAGCGATTCTATGGGCTATAATGCCAGCCGCCGAAATCGAAGCCAGGTTAATAGAAGACGAATTGGAGATTGGCCATGATAGCTCAGTCGTCGTTTCCGCCGTGGGCGTTTGTCGTTCTGGGTGTTTGTGCGGGCCTTCTGAGTGGGGGGCTCGGGGTCGGTAGCGGTATCGTGCTGGTTCCGGCGCTCGTTCTGCTTGCGGGGTTCGGTCAGAAGAGCGCGCAGGGGATGGCCCTTGCGGTGATGGTTCCGATGGCGCTTGTGGGGGCGGGGCGCTACTGGAGAAATCCTGATATCGAGCTTAGCGGTGCGGTCATAGGGCTGATCGTAATTGGGGCCCTGGCCGGCACGCTGTTGGGAACGGAGCTGGCGATTCGGCTTCCGGGGCCGGTGCTTCGAAAGGCGTTTGCGGTTTTCCTGGTTGCGGCGGCGGTTAGAATGTTTGTGGCTTCGCCCGGGTCGAAGGATGCGGGGGCCGGAGGCAGAGCGGCGGAGCAGAAGGTGTTAAACGTGAATGATGGAGGTATTGATGGTGGTTCAGAACGGCAGTAACGGGACGGTGCGTATTTTCAGCGCGAAGGCCTGCGCGGCGCCTCTGGAGGAGGCGGCCAAGGCGTTCGAAGAGCAGACGGGCATCAAGGTGGCGATCAGCGTGTGCGGGCGGCATTGCGCGGAGGGCGTTGCCGAAGAGGCGACGGGTCAAACAGGCGGAGACGATTTTCTGCTGGAGATTGCAGATGCGGGGATACACGACCTTGCGATAGCGGGGGCCGAGTATCTGCTGGATGACGGGGAGGTGCGGGGGATCGTGCAGAAGAGGCGTCGGCGGACGATTGCGTACCGGACGTCGTCAATTATCGTGCCCCGCGGCAACCCGAAGAATATTACGTGCGTTGAAGACATGGCCGGGCCGGGCGTTCGCGTCGGCATATCGGTGATAGACTGCCTGAAGGGGCTTTGGGAGGATATCAGCGGCAGGCTGGGGCTTCTGGAGAAGATCAGGCGGAATATCTGCTACTATGCGAACGGGTGCATTGCGATTGTGGAAGCGGTCGCCACCGGCCAGATTGATGCGGCGTTCGGGTGGACGGCTTTCAGAGACCTGGAGCCGGAGCGGATCGAGATTGTCGAGATGCCGCGGGAGCAGCAGGTTTTGCGGGGGACGTGTGTGGGCCTTCTGTCGTTTGCGAAGGAGCCGGAGAATGCCGAGCGGCTGATGGATTATCTGGCCACGGCGGAGGCGAGGGAATTCTACAAAGCGCACGGGTGGTGCACCGTTGAGGATTAAGAGTCGATGCTATGGGCGTACAGTGTGTCACGGGGCGACTCCGTCCGGGATTTCGCGTACGGGGGGGATGGTCACTTGCGCGTGGAGCCGGGCACGAGGATTCGAGGAGAAGGCCATGGTTTTTCTTGAAGATTTTTATGAAATCCTGCTCTTGATGCATTTGTTTGTGACATTTGTTCTGGTCGGGAGCATGACGCACAACCTGCTTATCGTAGCCAGGTACGTGCGTGGCAGGTTCGCCCGGCAAAAGGCGGAGTATTTGTTCGTAAAGATTTCGTTCTGGGCGTACGTGGTCGTGTATGTGCTTGGGGCGCTGATCTACCCGGCTTTCAGGATTCACATTCGCGCGGCATATTTCGACGCGAGCATTCCGTGGGCGACGGGGCTTTTCGAGGTCAAGGAGCACTGGGGGGCGGTGGGGCTGGCGTTGTTTGCCGTGTATTACGTGGTGCGGCGTTCTTTCCGGCCGGACGAGGAGCGCGAGAAGCTGTTTTTCTATGTTCCGCTGTGCGTGCTGCTGAACGTGATAGTGTGGTACAAGGTGGTTGTGGGGTGCTATCTTTCGCTTTTGAAAGGCTCGGTGTGATGAAGAAGTCCGACATAAGCTATATTGCGGGTTGTGTTTTTGCGGTGGGGACGGCCTTCTTCTATTGCTGCACGATGTGGTTTTCCATCAGGCTGCCTCGTTATTTTCCGCTCGAGCATGTGTGGCGGTGGGGGAAGGTTGAGGGCTCGCCGTCGCAGGGTTGGTACGGGATGCAGGGCTTCGCGTACGTGTTTGGCGGCGTGGCGGCGCTGGCCGTGTACGTTTTGCTGAAGCGAGGCGGCCTAAAAGCGGCGGAGCTAAAGCCCGCGACGACGAGATGGCTCGGCGTTGGGGCGGCCGTGGTGGTGGTCCTATGCATGGGTTACATGCTTTACCACGAATTCGACAAGTGGGGGATATTTTGAGCGTCATGGAAGAGGAAGCAGGCATTCGGAGTCTGAGTCACCGTCGAGGGTCACAGGGCGCCGGGCTTATTCGCGCGTGAGAGTGCAACTAATCAGGATCAGTTGGAGTTAGCGTTTTGGCAAAAGGGTGTGATTCACCGACGAGAGGCTGGGGCGACGTTGCTTTTGGCGCGGCATTGTTTTTCAGTCTGGCCGTTTTTGTTGTCTTTGTGGTCGTGCTGGTGTTTGCGGACGTTTTCTACATTGACAAGAAGGCGGTGACGGCGGTTCTGACGTCGGGATTCATACGGCACGCCCTCTGGATGAGCATCTGGACGAGCTTTGTGACTACGGGCATAGCGCTTCTCTTTGCGGTGCCGATAGGGTACACGCTGAGCCGGCACAGGTTTCCGGGTCACGCTCTGGCGAATGCGGTGGTTGACCTTCCAATCATTTTTCCACCGCTGGTTGCAGGGCTGACGCTGCTGGTCTTTTTTTCGCAGACCGGCCTCGGGCGGTGGATTCAGGAGGATTTGGGCATTGAATTTGTTTTTCACGCCAAGGGGATTGTCTTGTGCCAGTTGCTGGTTTCGGCGAGTTTTGCGATTCGCTCGGCCAAGACGGCCTTCGACGACGTCGACCGACGCTTCGAAAACGTGGCGCTGACACTCGGCTGCACCCGGTTCGGCAGTTTCAGGCGGGTGTCACTTCCGCTTGCCATGAACGGTGTCATAGCGGGCGGCATATTGACCTGGGCGAGGGCCTTCGGCCTTTTCGGTCCGCTGATGATATTCGTGGGGTCATTTCGGGGGCGGACGGAGGTTTTGAGCACGACGATTTTCCTGGAGCAGTCGGTGGGCAATTTGGAGGAGGCGCTGGCCGTGGCGATTCTGATGATTCTGGTTGCTGTTGCCGCTCTTACGGCAATTCACTTTGTGAGCGGGCGGACCCGGGTGGCGTTATGATTCGCGTAGAGGAGCTTTCTTTCAGCATAGGGACATTTCGTTTGTCGCCGTTGAATCTCGAGGTGGCGGCGGGACAGTACTTTGTTCTTTTGGGGCCTCCGGGGTCGGGGAAGACTATTTTTCTGGAGTGCCTTTGCGGTCTCAAGAAAGGCGGCTCGGGCAGGATATTCATCGCCGGGCTTGAGGTGACACGGCTGCAGCCTCGTCTGCGCGAGATAGGGTACGTGCCGCAGGATTATGCGCTATTTCCGCACCTTGGCGTCGAGCGGAACATAGGTTTCGGGCTTGGCGTGCACGGTTGCGACCGACGGGAGATCGCCTCGAGAGTTGCTGACGCCGCGGAGCTGCTGGGGATACGGGAGCTTTTGTCACGGACAATTGGGGGGTTGAGCGGAGGTGAGAAGCAGCGTGTGGCCCTTGCCCGCGCGCTGGTGCTTCGGCCGAAGGTTCTGCTTCTGGATGAGCCGGTATGCGCCCTGGACGAGCTGACGCGGCAGGATATTTGCGGTCAGTTGTTTCGAATTCAGCGGGAGCTGGGGCTGACGATAATTCACGTGAGCCACAACCTCGAGGAGGCATTCTCGGTGGCGGACCGTGCGGGGATTCTGGATAAGGGCGTGCTGCGGCAGGTGGGCACGCTTGACGAGCTTTTGCGCAGGCCCAGCAGCGAGTTCGTCTGCCGCTTCATGCGGTGCGAGAACATTTTTTCGGGAGAGGCGGCGGGCGTCGGACCTCTCGATTCGCAGACGCGGGTGAAAGTGGGCAATGTTGAGCTGCGGGTGCGGGGGCGGCACCGTGGGAGCGTGAAGTTCATGATACGCCCGGAGGACGTGCTTGTGCTGCCGACGGCCGATTCGGACGCCGGGGATAATAACGTGTTTGCCGGCAGGGTGGTTCGGTGGCGTGACTACGGGGGCTATGTGCGGGCGGAGGTTGGGGGTCCGATCAAGGTTGTGGCGCACGTGACTCACGCGGCGTTCGCCGAAGTGCAGAAGGCGAGTGGTTCCGAGGTTAAGGTTGTGTTGCGTCCTGAGAATATCCACGTTCTTCCGGGATAGGAGATTGGGTGTTTTCTCCGGGAACTGTGGCGTGTATAATACGTATTAGAGTGGATGTGCGTTTTTTTGACGGGCCTGCGCAGGCAGGCCGGATATTGTGCTGACCGGAAGGCAAGGGGTTTTGTTGTGATTTTACGAAGGCTGGCTTTTGTCGTTTGCATACTGGGCTGTCTTGAGATTCAGGGTGCGCTTGGCTGCAGATTCACCGTTCGCGAGACGGGGTTTGTGGACCTCGGTTATGACCCGTATTTTCTGTACTGTTACGTCAAGTCCGACGGCAAGCCTGATGTCGGCTCGATCCTTGAAGAGGCGGCACAGGAGGAGCTGGCCGAGAGCAACGTCAGGTTTGAGCTAATCAACGCGGACGAACAGCAGGACGACCCGGCGATGAAGCATCTTGATTTGTCGCGGGGCGTGTCATTTCCGGCCCTGGTCCTTGTTTCTCCCGACGGGCAGTCGCTCGGGCTGCGTACTGGCGGGGTGCAGCCTTTTGCAGAGGGGTTTCGGTCGGCGGTGAGGGAGGTTTTGTCTTCGCCGAAGCGCCGGGAGATTGTCAGGCAGTGCATCGACACTTACGCCGTTTTGCTGCTGATCGAAGGGCCGGACGAGGAGGAAAACAAGCTGGCGAGGGAAGCGGCGGCTGCGGCCGTCGAGCGGGTTGGGGCGGAGATGGAGTTTCTTCCCAAGCCGGTCTCGCATCCGCCGGCGTTGGTGGTGGTGGATTCGAATTCGCTTGCCGACGAGAAGGTGCTGCTGTGGAGCCTGGGTCTGGAGGCGGGGCAGGTGGATGCTCCCCACGCCGCCATACTCTATGGGCGAGCCCGATGGATGGGGCCGCTTTTCAAGGGCGAGCAGATAACCGAGGATAATCTGGCGGCGATATTGTTTGTGGTCGGTGACACTTGCGAGTGCGGCCTGGATCGCCGGTGGCTGCAGGGGACCATGCTGCCTGCGGCGTGGGGGCGGGAGCTGCAGGAGTTGGTGGCCAAGAATCTGGGTTACGATCCGGAGAACCCGATGGTTAAGATGGAGATAGGCTCGATACTTGGGCGGGGCGGCGCTTCGTATCCCGGGGTTGGGTACGGGTACCAGGAGCTGGTAATAGAGCCGGAGCCGAATGCGGCTTTGGAGGCGGTTGCGCCGGAAGAGGCTAACGTTGTTGAGGAGCCGGAGAGCGCCGGGGCGCAGGAGACTCCGGCGAATCCGGGGGAAGTCGACATTTACCGGCCGATCGGTGTGATGGCGTTCGGCGCCATCGGTTTGACGGCGATTATCGCGGTGGTCGGGATTGCAGTTGCTGTGAGGCGGAGAAGAATATGAGTAAACTCGGTGTCGTTGCGTTTCTTTGCGTTTGTGTCTTAGGGGGCGGATGGTCTCGGGCCGGTGACTGGCCGAGCTACAATCATGATAATCACGGCAGTGGTGTGACGACGGAAGGGCTCGAGGTGCCTCTTGAGCAACTCTGGGTTTACCGGAGCAGGGGCCGGCCTCAGCCGGCCTGGCCGGGTCCGGCCAAGAACGACTTTTTCCACAAGCACTACGACCTGAGATCGACGGTGGGTTTTGATCGAGCCTTTCACGTTGTGGGGGCGGGCGATACTCTGTACTTCGGGTCGTCGGCGGACGACAAGGTATATGCGCTGGATGCCGATACCGGGCGCGAGCGATGGGTCTTTTTTACGGAAGGGCCGGTGCGGTTTGCGCCTTGCGTTGCGCAGGATAGGGTGTATGTGGGCTCGGATGACGGGCGGGTTTACTGTCTTTCGGCGGCGGACGGCTCTCTGATATGGAAGCGGAACATTGCGGGGCAAAGACGGTTGCTGCCGGGCAACGGGCGAATGATATCGATGTGGCCGGTTCGAACGGCGCCTGTGGTGGGCGGGGGCCGCGTGTACGCTGCGGCGGGGCTGTTTCCGAGCCAGGGGGCGTACTTAGTGTCACTGAGGGCCGAGGACGGGTCGACGGAGTGGAAACAGAGGATTAATGTCTCGCCGCAGGGGTATATTCTGGCCTCGGCGGAGCGGCTTTACGTTCCGACGGGTCGAACGGGGCCGGTTATCTTTTCGCGGGCGGACGGCAGGTCCCAAGGGCAGGTGCCGAGTGCGGGTGGAGCATACGCTCTGCTGACGGATGATGTGGTGGTGACGGGGCCCGGGCGCGGGACGAAGGAGCTTAATGCGGCCGATGCGAGGACGAGGGACAGGATCGCGACGTTCGGCGGGCTGCGGATGGTGGTGAGCAGCGGCAATGCGTACATGCAGTCGGAGGACAAGCTCTCGGCTTTCGACAGGGTCCGTTATGTTGAGCTGGCGCGGGAGAGGAACGAGGTTTCGAGGCGGGCGGCAAAGATGGCCGAGCAGCTCAAGAAGCTTCAGAAGGGTTCGGCCGAGGCGGCGGAGCTGCAGGGGCAACTGGATAAGGCCAGGGGGCAGATGGGGCGGCTATCGAAGATGATGGATGCCTGTTACCTCTGGACGATAGACTGCGATTACCCTGATTCGCTGATCATGGCGGGCGATATTATCCTGGCCGGCGGCGAGGGCAGGGTGGCGGCGTTCGGCAGCAAAGACGGAAGAGAACTCTGGAGTGCGGCGGTTGAGGGCGTGGCGTGTGGTTTGAGCGTGGTGAACGGGAGACTGTATGTAAGCACGGACGCCGGACGGATACACTGTTTTAGAAGCGGCGCAAAGGGCGGGGCAACGGCGTTGATTCCAGGGACGAAGGGCAGTCCGTACCCGGCCGACGAGCTTACCGGGCTGTACGCCGCAGCGGCAAAGCACATCGTGAAGCAGGCCGATTTGAGCAGGGGCTATTGTCTTGTTCTGGACAGCGGGCTGGGGCGTCTGGCATACGAACTGGCGAGGCTGACGGAGTGGAAGATTGTTGGGGTTGAGAGTGACGCAAAGAAGGTTGCCACGGCGAGGAAGGCGCTCGATGAAGCGGGGCTCTACGGGCGGGTGGTGATTCACGAAGGTTCGTGCGAGGAGCTTGGCTACACGAAGCAGTTTGCCGATCTGGTGGTCTCGGACGTAGCGCTTGCGACGGGGAAACTGCCCGCTTCGGCGCGGGAGGTGTACGGGCTTGTCCGGCCATACGGCGGGATGGTAATGTTGGCCAAGACGAAGCGCGGCGGAATGAAGAGATGGGGCGCTTCGGCGATACCCGGCTGGAAAATGGACAAGGCCGGCGGGATTATCTGGGGGGTCGCGAGCAAGGGCCGGCCGGAGGGTGCCGGAGAGTGGACTCACATTCACGCGGACGTCGGCAATACGGCGTGCAGCGGCGACGAGCTGGTGAAGGGGCCGGTGTCGCTGCAGTGGTTCGGCCGGCCGGGCCCGAGGGAGATGATCGACCGCCATCATCGCAACGTGCCGCCGCTCTTTAAGGACGGGCGTCTTTTCGTTCCGGGCGACTGCGTGATATTTGCGGTGGACGCTTACAACGGCACGATTCAGTGGAAGATTGACGTGCCAAACTCGCGGCGGCTGGGCGTGTTTCTGGATTGCGGGAGCATGGCGGTTGACGAGGAGCTGCTGTACGCGGCGGCGGAGGATAAATGCTACGGATTCGACGTCAAGAGTGGGCAGCGCCGGCGGACGTATGCGATGCCGCAGCTTATCGAGGGCCGGAGCAGCGAGTGGGGCTACGTGGCGTATTCGGGTGATATACTTTTCGGAAGCGGCCGCAGAGAGGGGGCGTCCTATTCCGAGACGAGCTACGACGCGGACATTGCGCTGTGGTACAGGAATATGAAGGTCGTCGCGAGTGAATACCTGTTTGCATTGGACAAGGGCGGCGGCAAGGTTCTCTGGAAATACAGGGACGGGCTGATTTTGAACCCAACGCTTACGATCGGGGGCGGCAAGATGTACTTTGTCGAGACCAGCAGCCCGAAGGCCCTTGCCGATGAGCTGGGTCGAATGCCGATAAAGGTTCTGTTCAACGGCGGCGAGCAGCGCCTCGTTGCGCTCGATGCGCGAACGGGGGATATCGAGTACAAAAAGAGAATCGACGTTAGTAACCTGGAGGAGCCGGTTTGCCTGAACTACGCGGACGGGGTGGTTCTGTTGAGCGGCTCGAGGCTCGTGGGTGATTCGATTGTTTATTCCTACTACGCTTTCGAGGCCGGCAGCGGCCGGGCGCTGTGGGAGGCGAGTCACGACAGCGGCCTTGCGAAAGACGGGGGCCACGGCGAATACAACCGCCACCCGACGATAGTGGGCGAGACCGTCTATGCATGGCCCTATGCGTACACGCTATCGACCGGCAAGAAAGTGGACGGCTGGAAGTTCGACCGGCGCGGGCACGGTTGCGGGGGCGTTTCGGCCTCGACGCAGTGCCTGTTCTGGCGCGGCGGCAACCCGTGGATGTACGACCTCGGCGCCGGCGGGGCGACGCGGCTGACGAGCGTGACCCGTCCGGGCTGCTGGATAAACATAATACCGGCCGGCGGGCTGGTTCTTATTCCCGAGGCCAGCAGCGGCTGCACGTGCGGTTTTGCGCTGCAGACGTCGATGGCGTTCGCTCCGGGCGAGATGTAGCGCGGGACGCGCAATTACGACAACGACCGGGCTGCTAACAGACAGAGGACGCTGCGATTATGAGCATGGCGGCATTGATATTGAAGGAGATTCGTCACCGGAAGGTCAACTTTCTGCTGGGCGTTCTGGCGGTGGTGACGGCGGTGACATTGTTCATATCGTTTTTCACTGCGGGCAAGGCCTCGAACAGAGAGGCGGCGCGTCTGATGCTGAAGATGGGTTTCAATCTTCGCGTGATATCGAGTGACGCGGACATGGACAAGTTTCTGCTTGACGGGATTCCGGATGCGACGATGCCGGCGGAATATCTCGAGAAGCTGGCTTCTCAGAAGAAGATTTCGTACAATCATCTGCTTGCGACTCTGCAGAAGCGTATATTATGGCGTGGTACGGACGTGATATTGACGGGCCTGGCGCCGGAGGTTTGCCCGCCCGGTCGCAAGACTCCGCCTATTCTGAGCTACGAGATAGAGCGGGGCGATGCGTACGTGGGCCACAGGGTGGCCGAGCGGCTGGGGCTCAAGGAGGGCGAGCAGGTGGAGATAGAGGGCAAGCAGCTTAAGATTGCCAGGGTGCTTGCCGAGTCAGGGGGCGTGGACGATATCCGGGTCCAGTGCTCTCTGGCGGACGCGCAGGAAATCCTGGGGCTGCCCGGGCGGATAAGCGAGATCAAGGCGGTTGACTGTTTGTGTTTTGCCCCGACTGACAATCCGGTTGCGATACTGCGCGAGCAGATCGGCTCGTTTCTGCCGGAGGCGCAGGTGTTTCACGCCTCGACGATGGCGGGGACGCGCGCGAAAACCAGGCAGATGATTCGGAATTTGTTTTCGATCATCATGCCGTTTGTGATAATCGCGTGCGGCATCTGGGTGGGTGTGGTTGCGATAATGAACGTTCGCGACAGGCAGCAGGAAATAGGCATCATGAGGGCGCTGGGTTACGGTTCGGGGCGAATCGCGGTTTTGTTTTTAGGCAAGGCGGTGGTTACGGGGCTGGCCGGCGCGGTAGTCGGGTTTCTCGTGGGTACGGCTCTGGCGATGCGTTTCGGGCCTAATGTATTCGAGATAACGGCGGCAACGATGGTCAGGCCGGAGCCGCTGCTGCTTGTTTTGTCACTTGTCTTCGCGCCGTTGTTTGCGGCGGTGTCGAGCTTTATTCCGGCGATGACGGCGGTGGCCTACGAGCCGGCGGTGACGCTGAGGGAAGAGTAGAGATGGTTGTTCTCGAAGAGGTGAGCAGGACTTATCAAACGAAACGGGGACAGGTGCGGGCGCTCGACGGCGTGAGTGTGCGAGTTGAGAGGGGCGAGTTCGTGGTTCTTTGCGGGCCGAGCGGGAGCGGCAAGACGACGCTGCTTATGACGGTGGCGGCGATGCTGCGGCCGAGCCGCGGGCGGGTGCGGGTGGAAGAGAGGGACATCTACGCCATGAGCATTCGGCAGAGAGCGATATTTAGGGCCAGGAATATCGGCTTTGTCTTTCAGATGTTCTATCTCGTGCCATATCTGAACGTAATCGAGAATATCGTTCTTGCGGGAGGCGCCGCGGGCGCCGGGGCCGCGCCGGCGGAGGCGAGGGAGCTGCTGGGCCGGCTGGGACTGGGCGAGCGGGCGCTGCACAGACCGGCCGAACTGAGCGCCGGAGAAAAGCAGCGAGTGGCAATTGCGAGGGCCATGTTCAACCGCCCGAAGATCATTCTTGCCGACGAGCCCACGGGCAACCTCGATCCGGACAATGCGTCCGTCGTGCTCGAGCACCTTTCGGAATTTCACAGGGGCGGCGGCACGGTGGTTCTGGCGAGTCACGGGCCCGAGGCGCTGGAATTTGCCGACAGGGTCGTTCATTTGGAGCGGGGCGCCATCCGGGACAGCGGCTGATCCGGGGGCGAAAGAGCAGAGAGCATCCGCGGCGCATTTGCGAGGCGCGTGACATTGATGTGCTTTGCCGCCAGGCGAGGTCGGGCGTCTAATCAAAAGAACTTTTTCATGACGGCGGCCGTGTGCATTGCGATGAGCATCAGGTAGTCGAGGTCGCTGAGGCTGTAGTGTTTTTCTTTCATTGAGTTGTCGGCGTAAAGCACCCCGAAGCATCCGTTTTGCCGCATGATTGCGGCTATCATTGCCGAGCGTATGGCCTCGTCCTCTTCGATTTGGGCGGCGACGCGGGGCAAGACAAGGAACTGGCCCTTTTCGACGGCCTGGGTGATTTTTTCCCTGAGTTTTATCTGTCCGAGGGCCACACCGCTGCCGTCGCGTTTTTTGCCGGCGTGACAGATCATCGGCCCTCCGGGCTGAGTTCTGAGGGCGCACCAGACGTGAAAGGCCTCGAACTGCTCGAGGGTGACATCGAGCAGAGTGAGCAGCAGCTCGTCGATGCTTACGGCGTCGCAGATGCGGTCGCTGGCCTGTGAGAAGTCGAGAAGTCTCTTGGCGGCGAGCCTCATGGCGGGGGCATGTCCGGCATCGGGCTTTCTGACGACGGTTTCGTGCGGCGGGGTGGCGAGCGCCGCTTCAAGATGCAGCGTGTCCTCCATCTGCATTGTCTGGTCGATTTCGATCTCGTCTTCGAGGAGGATATCTATGGTGAAGTCCGTGATTCGGAGGCAGTCTCCGTGCTTGACCTCGGCCCTTGCAATCTCGCGGTTGTTCAGATAAGTTTTGCTTGCTGAGCCGAGGTGTTCTACGAGCCATTTGCCGTCGCCGGTGGAGCGGATTACGGCGTGCTGTCTCGATACAGCTATGTGAGGCAGCAGGATGTGGCTTTGGGCCCCTCTACCGATGGCGATAGGCCCCTGGGTGAAGTTGAACTCCCTGGCTTGTCCGTCCTTTTGTTTTAGCAGCAGACGCATAGCCCTGCCTCCCTTAATGCGGGTAAGAAAACCATCTACCTGGCATTATGCAGCATCACGCGAGGTTTGTCAACGAAACTATTTGCAGGAGGCGGCAAAACCGTGAAAAAGGCCGAAAACAGTCGCTAAATCGGGTTTGCGCCTTCGAGAATGTCAGATTTCTTTCGAAATCGGGACAACATGGGGCACCTGCCGGGCGGACGGGCTCAGCGGGCGCTTATGCAGTCCCGGAGATTCTGCCGATTCGGTGTGAGCGAGGCGACAGAATCAGCCTGAACAGCGTCAGACGATCTTTGCAGTTATGAGCAGGGCCAGGCCCACGAGATAGAACAGGAACATTAGCGAGAGCAGCCTGTTCGTTCCGGCGGGGGCCGCCTTGAATTCCTTCCAGATAAAGACGCCCCAGATGGCGGCTATCATGGTGGCGCCCTGTCCGAGCCCGTAGGAGATGGCCGGCCCGGCCGTGCCGGCGGCGACGTTGTTGACGGTCATTCCTATACTCCAGATGATGCCTCCAAGGATACCTATCAGATGGAGTCTCGGGTTGCCCTTGCTGAAGTAGTCGCCGAAGGGCACCGGATCGCCGGTGAAAGGTCTGGCCATTACGACAGTGTTCCAGAGGAAGCTTGAGAGGAAAACGCCGAGCGAGAAGACAAACACGGCGGCGTATGGTCCCATCTTGCCGTCCTCGGGCTTGAGAAAGTCAGCGGCCACGCTTTTCTGGACGAGAAAGTAGAACAGGCCCATCAAGAGACCGGCGAAGATCGATATTACGATTCCTTTGGTTGTGGTCTTTTGTTGTCCGCCGGCCAATTTCCCGTATGCCACCGCGTCGATGATAATGGCCAGCGCGATACAGGCGACGCCAACGAAGAGCAGGACCGGATTTCCTTCGGGTTTTAAGATGTAGTTAATGACCACGCCTTCGACGAGGGCGATTCCGATTCCGATGGGAAAAGCCACTGCCATGCCGGCGATGTCAATGGCGGCCACGAGGAGGATATTGGCCAGGTTGAACACGATGCCCCCGAGGAAGGCGAAGCCCAGGGCGGCGAGTGTGGCCTGCTTGAGGTCGCTGATGAATCCCCTTCCAACCGAGCCGGCACTTCCGATGGTAAGGCCGGCGAGCAGCGAGAGCAGCAGCACGCCGATACAGTAGTCCCAGTAGAAGAGCTGGAACTTCCATTCCTTGCTTGCCAGCTTCTGGGTATTGGCCCATGAGCCCCAGCAGAGCATGGTGACAAAACACAGGGCTACGGCCAAGGGGTAAGACTGGACTATAACCATTTTGAAACCTCCTTTTTTCGAATCCTGCTATTTAGTTTGAGCCCGCCGGGGGGATCATCGGTTTACGAAGGCCTCTACGTCACCGAGTGTTGGCATGGACGATTGTGCTCCCATTTTGGTTACGGAAAGGGCGGCAACATAGTTTGCAAACAGTGCGGCGTCGAGCAGCGATTTTCCCTGAGCCAATCCTGCGGCGAGACTTCCGGTGAATGCGTCGCCGGCGGCGGTGCTGTCGACGGCGTCGATCTTTTGAGCGGAGACGAACCTGTCCTGGTTGCGGTCTTTGAGCAGGAATCCCTTGCTTCCCATGGTTAGTATAACCGCCTTGACACCGCGGGCGAGCAGATTTTCGGATGCCGCCCGTGCGGATTTTTCATCGGTGACCTCGATTCCGGTGAGGATTTGCGCCTCTGTCTCGTTGGGAGTGAGGACGTCCACCAACCCGAGCAGTTCGCGACCAAGCTCGCGCCCCGGGGCCGGGTCCAGGACAAAGGGCACATTGAGATTGTTTGCCGTCCCGGCGGCACACTCAATCGTCTCGATCGGCACTTCGAGCTGTGCGACGACCGCGCCGCACGAGGCGATGTCCGGCTCGGCGTTTTTGACGTCTGCGGAAAGCAGTCTGCTGTTGGCGCCCGGGGCCACGACGATAACGTTATTTCCGGCGTCGTCGACCATAATCAGGGCCACGCCTGAAGGGGCCTCGTTTGTCTGCATGACGTATTTGGTGTTGACCCCTTCTTTTTTGAAATTACTGAGGGAGTGCTCTGCGAATATGTCTTTTCCCAACTTTGCAATGAAGAAGACCTCGGCGCCCAGCTTTGCGGCGGCCACAGCCTGGTTTGCGCCTTTTCCGCCCGGGACCATTATGAATTCACCGCCGAGTATGGTCTCGCCCACGACGGGTATTCTCTCCGATTTGACGACAAGGTCCATATTACTGCTGCCGACGACGGCTATTTTGGGTATGGTTTGTGCCATTTTTGCTCCTCAACGTGCTTGGGCTGTGGGATTGTTCGGTCTCCGGGCGGTTCTTATCTGGTCAGCCTCTCGACGAGGAAATCCTCGAACGCGCCGAGATCCTTCCATTCCGTCGCGCAGTTGATAACCTTGGCCTGCTCATCGATTCGGGTGTATCCGTCATCGGTGACTTTGATACCGAGCTTTTCCATTTTGGCAAGGTCGGTCGACATGGCTAAGTAGATGGCGACGGTGTCGAAGAGTGTAGTGCTGCTCGAGTTGCACTTTTGGTCCACTCTCTTCTCGAGCTCGTCCGGGCTGAGATCTTTGTTTTTGTTTAGCAGCCCCTGTCTGTACCAGGCACGGTAGTTTTCCATCAGCGCTTTGGTTAGGGGGCTGTTCCGCTTCAGGACGCTCTGATATTTGCGGTCCCTGAGGTGGACTATTCCACAGGTATCCAGAGGGGTGATTGTCATGTCCCAGAAAGCGGTGAAGACGGTTTGGGCATCTTTTGGGAAGGCCCTGACGTTGTACTCGGCGCTGATTTTTGAGCTGCCGCCGTAGCCCCGGCGCACGCTGCCGTGCATTCCGACGAATTCGGCCTTGGCGGCTATCCTGGGTTCCCGGCGCAGCGCCGCGCCGATATTTGGCAGAGGGCCGACCGCCACGACTTTTATCCGCCGCGGCGAGTTCATGATGGTGTCGATGAGGGCCTGGACGCCGTCCTTGTGGACCTTGCCGGGATAGGAGGCGAGGTCGTAGTCTTGGGCCCAGGCGCTCTGGCGGTGGCTGCGGTCATGTTGTTTTATGCCGATACCTATTGGGATGTCGGTTCGGCCGACGGTTTGCAGGAATTTGGCGACTGTTTTGGCCTTTAACTCGGTATTGCCGACCTCGGTGGTGATGAGCTTGACGTCGAATTCCGGCGACTGCAGGAGCAGGGCGAGGGCCCAGGTATCGTCGATATCGTCGCATATATCGGTGTCGAAGATGACGGGTATTCTCAGGGGCGGCATAAGGGACGTCTTTTCGCCGGCAACTGAGGTCTCGGCTGTCAAAGAGAGCGTCAGAACTGCTGCAAGGGCAATGCAGCCGGCCCCAAACGCAAGGACAGAATCACCGTATCGCCCGCCGATTGATGTGTTGGTCTGACTCATAATCAAGCCTCCCGAATTAGAGTTTTTATGTTTTCAGACTATCGGCCAATATAGTACGCGGCGCGGGTTTGTCAAAGCAATTTCGCCGTCAAGGGAATGTGGGCCGCGCGTAACGCGAAGGCCGGGGGGCATTCGCGCGGGAGCGGGCAACGGCATCGGGGTCCGCCGCAAGATAATAATTCTGAAACCTGTTGAAACGAAGGGGCGGTTCTTCTAAAATTCGGCAAATCAGTTTCGAGGAGTTCGATGTATTACGGTAATAGGGATTTTTTAGATGTATATAATACCTGCGATTGACCTGCGTGACGGCCGATGTGTTCGGCTTGTTCAGGGCGAGTATCACCGGCAGATAACGTATCAGGAGGACCCCGTGAAGCAGGCCGTCGAATTTGCGGCCGAGGGAGCAGACTGGCTGCATATAGTGGACCTGGATGGCGCTAAGGTCGGCAGGCCGGTCAACACGAGCACGATAGCGTCGATAGCGGCCCTGGGGCGGCTGAGGATCGAAGTGGGCGGGGGGATTCGCGATGAGGCCTTGATACGGCAGTTGCTCGATATGGGTGTCGAGAGAGTCATCATCGGGACGAAGGCCGTCAGCGATTTCGAGTGGTTCGGGCAAATGGCCGAGAAGTTCAGCGGCAACATTGTGCTCGGCCTCGATGCGCGTGGCTCAACGGTGGCGACGCACGGGTGGACGCAGGAGAGCCCACAGCAGCTCTTGGAGTTTGCGAGGACGGCCGCGCGGCTGCCTCTGGCGGCGATAATATACACGGACATCTCGAAGGACGGGATGATGGCGGGACCGAACTTCGACAGGACAAAGGCGCTTGTAGATGCGGTGTCCGTGCCTGTTATCGCCTCGGGCGGTGTGAGCGAGGTGGCGGATGTCAGAAGACTTGCCGAGCTTGGCCCCGCCGCTGTGATAATAGGCAGGAGCCTTTACGAGGGGACACTGAAGCTTTCGGACGCCATCGAGGCGGCAAAGTGACAGGGGGGCGTGGCTCTACCTTTGCTGCCACGGTGGAGGTCCCTGTGTCTTAGGGCTTGGCTTGGTTATGGCGTCGAGGGTTATTCTGTCGGCGGTGCGAACGGCGCCGGCCAGTTTTCTCCTGCTCACCCTGACGGGCCCGGTGATGAACTCGGGCACGTTGTAGAGCTCGACGAACGAATCATAGAATCGCGGGTTTTTCTGCGGAAGGACAAACGGTTTGTGCGCCTTTCCGCTTTCGTCGATATAGCTGAAGTACAGGCGGGTGAAAACACCGGTGGGTCTTTTGCTGCTAAAGACTATCCACCGGCCGTTTGTGGACCAGGCGTGCCAGGATTCGGCAAAAGGACTGTTGCATTCGAGCCTGTCGTGTTTGCCGGAATCAAGGTGCATCAGGTAGAGGTCGCTTGTGGGTTGCCAGAGGCCGAAGCAGCCGTACTCACACATGGTGAACAGCAGAAACCGGCCGTCGGGCGAGATTCTGGGAGTCAAGATGCTCAGGCCGGTCTGGTCGGCCGAGAGCACCGTCTCGAGCGGGCCCCACTGGTCTGATTCGACGTCGTAGCTGATGCGCACAAGGTCGTACTTGACCTGGTTGTAGCGGTCGGGAGGAAACTTTTGCTTTTCGGGCCATAGCATCGGCGCGCTCGGGAAATAGAGGTATCGTCCGTCGGGGCTCCAGGTCGGCTGCGTTTCCAGCCGCTGCTTGTCGGCTATGGCGGGGACGGTCTTGACCGTCTGAGAGTCAACCAGGTAATACGCCAGCAGCGAGTCGTACTCAATCGCATCGCGAGCCTCGGCGCGGGCCGTATGGAAGAAGAGCCTCACGTCGTACTTGGAGAATGCGGCGATGCGGCCGGTCGGATGCCACGAGGTGTGGCCGAAGGTGGTTCCAATGGTGCTCACCTTCCTGTCGCGGACGAGCAGGGTGCCGCTGCCGTGGGCCGACGAGCGCACGCCCAGGAACATTTCTTCGGGGTTGCCCTTAAAGAAGGTGTGGCAGTTGACACAGCCATTGTCGAAGCTGCGGCCGTGCAGTATGAGCGATTCCTCGAAGCTCTCGAGATTGCGCTGATAGACGCCGAGGTTCCTGTAGAAGTTGTACTGAGGTTTCATCAGGCGATAGGCAATGTAGGGATCGATGTCGTCTCGTGCGATGGTGTTTGTGATTGTCGGATAGCGTTTCCAATTCCCGTTGTTATCCTTCACGTGAATATCGAAATGCAGCGGATTGCCGCGGTTGGCCGCGAGCAATCGGCGCCACTGGCGCGGAGGGATTTCTATGGCGGCGGTGCGACTGGAGATTTCTATGTCCGGGGGCCGGCTCGAGCGTATTGCGACAAAGTAGGCGGCGCCCGGCTGCTCGATGCAGAAGTTCAGCGGCGCGATATTGGGGGGAATTACTATGGCGGTGTAGTCGGGGCTAATCTTTGCCGGTGTGGATACGGCGGCCGGATTCTGCGGGACTTCGGCCCCCGTCTTGTGCACGGAGAACACCAGCGCCACCGATGCAGCCGCAATGACGGGCGCCAACAGAATGCCGAGCCTTTTTGCGGTCATTGTCTTACCCCCGAAACGCGGAAGATGTGGTAGAAGAAGTAGCTGTCACTAAAATCGCTTGCGAGGGCCGCAAAGGCGGCGTTCCTGTTTTGCCGCAGCGGCCCGTATCGCTGAACGAAGGCCTTATATCGCCGGATGGTCTCAGGGTTTATCTGCCGGCCGCGTAGGGGGACCTTATCCCTGGTCATGTCCGAGTACACCATGATGGCTTCTTCGTAATGGCGGGGGATGCGCTCGTAGCCGAAGTCGTCGAGAAGGTGGAGGTTTTCGACCACCTTTTCGGGCCGGCGGGTCAGCAGATACAGGGCCATGAGATACTCGAACACCATCCTGTTCTTCTTGTCCTTGAGCATATTGGTGAGCATGAATTCTTCGGAGTAGACGCTGAAGGCGTGGTCTTCGGTCCAGCCGAGCGAGCGCCACTGCTGAATCCTGGGGTCGCCGCCCGTTTGGGGTTGGCTGTCGATGCGTTCGAGCAGCTCTTCTGCGCGGTCGTGATATATCAGATCCATGCTCATCCTGTTGAGGAACACCCGGGCGGCTTCCGGCTGGTCTTTGGCGAGGTATATAAGGGCGAGCTTCTCGAGGGCGAAGGGGCAGTTGCCCTGGATTTCGAAGGTTTCGTGTGCCCACTGCTCTGCGAGGTTGAGGTTTCCCATGTCGAGCAAGGTGTCGGATAGCATCTGGAACTTGGGGACGGAGTGAGGGACGGCTTCGGTGAACAGCAGCAGTGCTGCCCGGCTCTGGGGAAACGAGAACATCCGGTCGGCGAGGCGGCCGGTGTGGTAGAGGGCCCGATTGACCTGGTGGTTGCAGTAGAAATCATAATCGGCCAGAGGCAATTGTGCGGCGGCTCGGAGCAGGCGGTCCCACATTCCAAGGCGGGAGCAATACGTCACCAGAAACGATTTCTTTCTGCTGCCGTTGAACGACGCACACGCGGCCGCGACGGCAACAACCGCCAGCACGAACGCTCTGGCCGCAAGCTTCGATCCGGGGCGGCGCAAAGGAGCGAAGCTCTTTTGGGGTGGCGATGCCCCGCGCTTCGGGTGCGAAGCCGGGAGGCGTTTTGACGAGATAGCGTGCCGCAGCGCCAAGAGAGCTATTGTCAGTGGAATCAGCAGATAGAGGGCCTTTGAGACGAACCGTGAAACCGAATCAATCCCGAGCATGGGCTTGGTGTCAAAGGGCAGCAGCAGCAAATAGGCGTCGCGCACGGTCGGGCTGAACCATATTCGTGAAAGAATAAACGGGCTGGCCGGCACGGAGACCAGAATCAAGATGCACGGCAGGAGGCGCCGGGATCGCAGCTCGTGGATTGCCGCCAGGAGGGCGAAGAGCAGGCCGGCGCCACCGGCGATGTAGTACAGGATGCTGAACATAGCTACAAAGGCGCCAACGCGATATGCAGACCTGCGTAGTGGCAGGATGCCGTAGAGGACAGAGAACCAGACAGCCGTCAGCAGGGCCAAAAGTGTGGCCAACAGGTGGCTGTATCGGCCGTAGAGCATCAGAATCGCGACGGCGGGCACATAGCACAGGAGCGTTCCGCGGGCGGCTCCCGCCAGCCTTGCGAGCGCGTTCGTGCCGGCGCAGAGAAGTGACGCGAGGCAAGTTATGATCAGCGCGCCGGCCCATGAGTAATAATACCAATGGCTGAGAACGGCGGCGACGTATTCCGCCGGTCCGCCGGGATGAGAGACGGATTGCCACAAAAAGGCCCGGTCGGTGGAGAGCTCCGGCCAGTCAATGTACACACCAAAGGCGTGGTAGAGAAGGCGAGGCTCAATTCGCAGCCAGATGTACAGAAAGAAGAAGACGAAGAACGTCGCCGGGATGAGGACCGTATACCGGCCCGGGCTGACCGAATCTTTTTCGAGAGACGCGATCGGCATTCATCTCTCCCGGAGAACCTTCAGGTATTCACCGGTATTGCGCCGGGCCGGTTTTGCCTGAACGGAACTCAATCCCTGTCCGGATCGGCACGTCAATCATGCGTGAACGTACACGCTGCCTATTCAGGCATATTATAGGGCCGTCACTGCGTGACAACAATCTTTAAGGACATTTTTGTACTGGGAGGGCAGGCCCGAAAAAAGTTGCCTTTTGAGTCAAGTTCGATTAGCGTATCAACGATATTCCCAATGTCACGTGTTGGGAAGTCCGCCTCCGAGGCCGGGATAGCCGGTTCAAAGGCAACGATTTCTGCGTCGTTTCGACGAGCCGGCATTGCGACGGCTCCCGCCGGGACTGCGGCGCGACCGACGAGGCTTCTGAACGGCCGCCAGAGGCGCCAGTGAGGAGCTAAGCTCAAGCAGCGTTGTCTGCCATGAGAGTACTTGCACGCAAATCGGCAATATGGCTCGTGTTTGGGGGCGCGGTGCTCGTTGCAGCTATCCTGGTGCTGCGGCAAAGCATCCCCGCCGAGGAACCCGGCACCGAAGAGATTCTGGCCGCTTATAATGAGGGTGCCGGATACGCCGGCCTGAAAATCCGCTTTCCGCTTGACGGAACCCTTTTCCCCCCTGGAATAGCACCGCCCGTATTTCGCTGGGAGGACGGCAATTCGAGGTCCGACAGATGGCTTGTGGACATCAAATTCGAGGACGGGGGGCACGTGAGTCTCGTCACGCGAGAGCCGCGGTGGTCCGTCGATCCCAACCAATGGGAGGTTATCAAGCAGCGGTCGCTGGAAAGAGAGGCAAGGCTTACCGTATTAGGGGTAAGCCGGCGGGCGCCGGGAAAGATTATCTCGGCCGGTCAGATATCGTTTAAGACGTCGGGGGACGAGGTTGGGGCGCCGCTGTTCTACCGCGAGGTGATACTGCCCTTTATAGACGCGGTGAAGGACCCGTCCCGGATCAGGTGGCGTTTCGGCTCAATTTCGTCGGCCGAGCCGCCCCCGATAGTGCTCGAGAACCTGCCGGTCTGCGGGAACTGTCACTCGTTCTGCAGGGACGGCAGGACTCTGGCTATGGACGTGGATTACGCCAACAGCAAGGGCTCGTACGTAATCACACCGGTGGCCGAGCGGATGACGCTGGCGACGAGCGACATAATAACATGGAACGACTACCGCAAGGAGGACAAGCAGCAGACGTTCGGGCTGCTCAGCCAGATTTCTCCCGACGGCAGGTACGTAGTGAGCACGGTGAAGGACAGGAGCGTTTTTGTTCCGAGGCCGCTGCTGGCGTTCTCACAATTGTTTTTCCCCATCAAGGGCATTCTGTGCACGTACGACAGGCAGAGCGGCGAGTTTGTCTCGCTGCCTGGCGCGGACGACCCGCGTTACGTTCAGAGCAATCCGAGCTGGAGTCCGGACGGCAGGCATATAGTCTTCGCCCGCTCCGAAGCGTACGAGCTAAAGGGCAGCCGGCACGCAGACAGCGTCCTGCTGGACCCGGAGGAGTGCAAGGAATTCCTCGAAGAGGGAAAGACGTTCCGGTTCGACCTGTACAGGATTGCGTTTAACGAGGGCAGAGGCGGACAGGCCGAGCCGCTGGAAGGGGCATCCAACAACGGGATGAGCAACTTTTTTGCGAGATACTCGCCCGACGGCAAATGGATTGTGTTCTGCAAGGCCAAGAGTTTTATGCTTCTTCAGCCGGACAGCGAGCTTTATATCATCCCGGCCGAGGGGGGCGAGGCCCGGAAACTGCGCTGCAACACCGGCAGGATGAACTCGTGGCATAGCTGGTCGCCGAACGGCAGGTGGCTGGTATTCTCCTCGAAGGCCGAGTCGGACTACACGCAACTTTTTCTCACACATATCGACGAGCAGGGCCGCAGCAGCCCCGCGGTGCTGCTGTCGCGCCTGACCGCGCCCGACCGGGCGGCGAACATACCGGAGTTTGTCAACGCGAGACCTTCGGCAATCAGGAACATCCGCGAGCAGTTTCTCGACGATTACTCCTTCGTGAGGGCGGGAAATGAGTTCTTCAGGGCCGGTGACACTGACAACGCAATCGAGGAGTACCTCAAAGCGCTGGAGCTGAACCCGAACAACACAGAGGCGCACCGCAGGCTCGGTTTCCTTCTTTACAACGCGAAAGGGCTGGCGGCCGAGGGGATGGCGCACTACAACAAGGCGATGGAGATTGACCCGAACGATCCCCGGACGCATCACGATATCGGCATGGCGTTTCTGCACCAGCGCCGGCTGGACCGGGCCGTGACGCACCTGTCGCTGGCGTTGCGTGGGATGCCCAGAGGCATCAGCCAGCAGTACAACGCGGTGGATATGCACTACAATCTCGGGCTGGCGCTGCTGTTATCAGGCAGGCTGGACGAGGCCGAGCCGCACTTGAATGAAAGCATTCGCCTTGACCCGAACAAGGCCGAGGCCCACTACCAGCTCGCCATGGCGCTGGCCGAGAAACGGGACATCGACGGGGCTTTGAAGCACTACTCGAGGGCGGTGTCGCTCAGGCCCGGTATCGATGTGTCTGCGGCGTTGCATTACCTTTTTTCCGTGAACTACGCCGAGGGCCGGGATTTCGAGAAGGCGGTCGCCAGCGCCGAGAAAGCGCTTTCGCTGGCCGACGAGAAGAAAGACAAGCAGCTTGCGCGGACAATAAAGGAATCGTTGGAACTCTACAAGCGAATCAGCAACTCCCTGTAGGGGTCTTTGCAGAGCCCAAATGTGCTTCTCTGAATGCTCCGATAACAACATTGCCGGGGGAGGGACGTGCCCGAAGACCGCGGTCCACGGAGGCCTGTTCAAGGGGCGGGCGGATCGGTTCAAGCTTGACTTTCATGCCACCGATACATAGTATTTGCGGGCGCTGTAGGCCTGATAAGGCGTTTTGGGAGAATGGTCCGAGGGTGAGATCGCCTGACAAGCCCATGCTTGTCGGCAATGCAGCGATTCTGGCCGCCGTGTCGAGCGGACGGATCCCAATGTTCCGGACCATGGTTTGCCGGAAGGGTAATAGACTTCGTTGAATGGGTGTGTCTTAAATGAGAGCGTTTTTGAGGCGGCCGGTGATATTCGCGGTTGTGGGCGTTATTGGGGCGGGTCTCGCCGTTCTGGTCGCGGTGGTGATACTCTCGCGGCCCGCCGGGCCGTCGATTGAAGAGTTGCTTGCCGCCTGCCGGGCCGACGTATCCCCGGAGGGCCTGACGATAGAATATCCGGCCGACGGCACACTTTTTCCGCCGGAAATTGTCGCGCCTACGTTCCGCTGGCAGGACGGCAACCCGGGCTCGGACATGTGGCTGGTCCGGATCGGGTTCGCGGACGGCACGGTACAGGGTTTTCTGACCGGCGAGCAGAACTGGACCGCCAAGCCCGAGCAGTGGGAGGCCATCAAGCGGGCCTCGCTTGAGAAGGAGTGCGTGGTAACAATCGCGGGCTTCAAGCGGTCGCGGCCGACAGAGATCACCTCGGCCGGCAGAATCTCGTTCAGGACATCGAAAGACAAGGTCGGCGCGCCCCTGTTTTACCGCGAGGTGAATCTGCCGTTTGTCGAGGCGGTCAAGGATCCGACGCACATCCGGTGGCGTTTCGGCTCCATATCATCGGCGCAAAGGCCGCCGGTAGTGTTGGACAAACTGCCTGTCTGCGGCAACTGCCACTCGTTCTCGGCGGACGGGGCCATTCTGGGGATGGACGTGGATTATGCGAGCGACAAGGGCTCATACGCGATCGCGGCGGTCCAAGAGCGCGTTGCGCTGACCCAGAGTAACATCATAACGTGGAGCGACTACAGGCGGGACGACGGCGAGCCGACTTTCGGCCTGCTTTCGCAGGTATCTCCGGACGGCAGGTACGTGGTGAGCACGGTCAAGGACGAGTCTGTGTTCGTGCCGAAACCGGACCTGGAGTTTTCACAACTGTTCTTCCCGGTCAGGGGCATTCTGTGCATCTATGACAGGCAGACTCAGACTTACTCGCGGCTGCCGGGCGCCGACGACCCGAATCTGGTCCAGAGCAATCCGAGCTGGAGTCCTGACGGCAGGTATATTGTGTTTGCCAGGACTAAGGCATACAGGCTGCGAAGGCGTGGCAACCTGCGCAAGGTTCTGCTGAGCGCGGGGGAATGCAGCGAGTTTCTCAAAGACGGGAGGCCTTTTAAGTTCGACCTCTACAGGATAGAGTTCAACGAGGGCAAGGGTGGGGTGGCCGAGCCCCTGGAGGGCGCCTCGAACAATGGGATGAGCAACTTTTTTGCGAGGTATTCGCCTGACGGCAAATGGATCGTATTCTGCATGGCGGCCAATTACATGCTGCTTCAGCCGGACAGCGAGCTGTATATCATGCCCGCGCAAGGAGGCGAGCCGAGGAGGCTTGAATGCAACACCAATCGCATGAATTCCTGGCATAGCTGGTCGCCCAACGGCAGGTGGCTCGTGTTCTCATCGAAAGCGAATTCGGCCTATACGCAGCTCATGCTGACTCACATCGACCAAGACGGTCGAAGCAGTCCCCCGGTGGTTCTGTCACACCTGACGGCCCCGGACCGGGCAGCCAACATACCGGAGTTTGTGAACGCAAGCGCCTCGGCGATCCGGGAAATCCGCGAGCAATTCGTCGATGAGTTTTCATACCTTAGGGCGGCGAAGGAGTTCGCGAGGGCGGGAGATTTTCAGAATGCCGAGCGTCAGTGCAGAAAAGCGCTTGAGCTAAATCCGAACAACGCCGAAGCCTGCTGCAATCTGGGGCTGGCCCTGCATCAGCAGGGACGTTTCGAAGAGGCCCGGAGGCATTTGTCCGAGGCGGTGCGACTTGATCCGAACAACGCCGATGCTCACTACAACATGGGACAGATGATGCTGCGCATGGGCGAGTTTGACGAGGCTATAAGGCACTGGTCGGAGGTTGTGCGGCTCGATCCGAACCACGTCAAGTCGCATGTGAATCTCGGGGCGCTTTACCTCAACAGAGGCGTATCCGAGAAGGCGAAGCATCACCTGTTTGAGGCCGTCAAGCTCGACCCGAACAACACGGACGCCCACTACAATCTCGGCCGCATGATGCTCGAATCCGGGCAGCTCGAGGAGGCAATCACGCACATGTCAATGGTCGTCAGGCTCGAACCCAATGACGTCGAGGCCCGTTATACGCTGGGCCTGGCGTTCGTTCGCTCCGGGCAGGTGGAGAAAGCCGTCGAGCAGTGGCTGGAGGTGCTGCGGATTGCCCCGGATAATCTCGGGGGGCTGATGAACCTTGCGGATGCCTATGCAGGGACCGGTCAGTTCGACAAGGCGATTTTGTGTGCGGAAAGGGCCCTTGCACTGGCGCAAAGTAAAGGCGACCAGCAGCTTGAGCGCAAGATCACACAGTCGCTCGATTCCTACAGACGCGAGGACAAGCGCCCGCAGTCACGCCGGGGTCCGGACGGCTCAAAATGAAGCTTGCTTTCGGGTGGCAGGAGCGGTTAAAATGTTGGTTTTATTGACCTATTGTGGACCAGTGCGGGCAATCGACGGGTCCGTGGACAACGCTGATTAAGAAGAACAGGCAGACATGACAGCAAATCTTGATTCACGCACCGTCGAATCCGACACGGCCGGGGAACTCTACATCTCAGCCACACCGAGTGGCAAGGGGTCGCTCGAGGCACAGGCCGAGGAGGTCTTCCGCGATATCGCCGGACTACTAAGGACAAAAGGGGCCCGGATCATTCAGGAGCGGGTGTTTTCGACAGCGCAGGTGGCCGAAACTCTCGGCGGCGCCCGGCAGCGCGGGCTGGGCGACCTTGACGACGGGGTGGCGCCGAGCTTTCTTGCGGGCTTGGAAGGGGCTATCGGATCTTTTGCCGGTGTTCAGGTTCATGCCGTCACCGGCGATTTGCGGAGCGAGGTTATAGTCGCGGACGAGACTGCAATCGGGCGATTCATAGAGATGGCGGGGCACAAGCTGATAACCATGTCGGGGATATCGGCGCCGGATATTGAACAGGCCACCGAGCAGGCGCTGGTCTGTCTTGGGCGGGCCGAGTCGGTGCTCGAACGGTACGGGACCGATTTTCTGTCTGTGGCGCGGACGTGGATGTGGCTCGGTGGGATACTCTCGTGGTACGACGATTTCAACAGGGTCAGGAACAGGTTCTTCGGCGAGAGGGCCCTGATCGGCGAGGGCAGCCGCCAGTCAATGCCGGCGAGCACCGGAATCGGGGTTGGTCCGGCGGGCGCGGGGCAGTTTGCGATCGACCTGATAGCGATTCTCGAGCCGTCCGGCTCGACCGAGTACCTTCAGGCTGTCGGCAGACAGCAGTGCGCGTTGAATTACGGCTCGGCTTTCTCGCGGGCCGCCAAGGCAGCCACCCCAGGCGGGGAGACCATATTCGTCTCCGGGACGGCGGCCATCGATGCAAGCGGCGCGTCGACGAATATCGGCGATGCGCCGGGCCAGATAGACGCGACGATCGAGAACGTTCGGGCCGTCTTGCGAGACACCGCGTGCGGCGACGAGGACGTCGTGGAGGCGATTGTGTACTGCAAGACGCCGGAGGTGGAAAAGGTGTTCGAGTCTTTCAGGGACCGGCTGCCGTGGCCCTTCGTCACGGTGATCTGCGATATCTGCCGGCCCGAGCTGCTGTTTGAAATCGAGGCTACGGCGATGCGTGCCAAAGCCGAAGCGAAGAAGTAGAATTCGGCGGGGCTATTTCCCGTCCTCAGCCTGCGGTTTCGGGGGAACTGTATTTCTTGAGGTGCACCTGGATCACCGTTATGTCGGCGGGTGTGATGCCTGCTATGCGAGCGGCCTGGCCGAGTGTGCCGGGCCTGAAACAGCAGAGCTTTTCCTTGGCCTCGGGGCGAAGGTGGGCGATGTCCCTGTAGTTTAGAGACGGGGGAATCTTCTTGTTTTCAAGGGTCCGAAAGCCGGCAACGATGCGTTCCTGCTTTGCCAGGTAGCCCTCGTATCTGGCATCGATGATGACGGCCTGGAGGGCATCGCGGGCCGGGCCCATTCGGCGAATTTCGGCGTTATCGGACAGTGTCCGGGCCAAGTCACTGTGGGGCCTGCGAAGGTGCTCCCACAGGCTCAAACCTTCCGAGCGTGTTTTGCGCAGGTACGTCCTCAGCTTGTCGATGTCGTTGAGCTTGTTTTGCAGTCTCTGCAAGCGTTTGTTGTCCACGAGTCCGACCGATCTGCCGATTTGCGTCAATCTTCGATCCGCGTTATCGGCCCTAAGTGACAGTCTGTACTCTGCACGTGAGGTGAACATCCGATAAGGCTCGTCAATTTCCTTTGTGAGCAGGTCGTCTATCAGGACACCGATGTAGGCCTGGTCTCTTCCGAGCACCAGAGGCTCGCGGCCAGCGACCTTTCGAGCGGCGTTTATTCCGGCCACGATGCCCTGGCCGGCCGCCTCTTCATATCCGCTTGTCCCGTTTATCTGTCCGGCGAGAAAAAGCCCGGATATCTTCTTTGCCTCGAGGCTGCTGTCCAACTGGTTGGCGGGGCAGTAATCGTACTCGATGGCGTAGGCATAATGCACTATCCTGGCATTCTCGGCGCCGGGCAGCCACCTGAGCAACTGCTCCTGGATGTCTCTGGGCATGGAGGTGAAAATGCCGTTGCAGTAGATGGTGCTTATGCTCTCTTCTTCCGGTTCGAGAAAAATTCTGTGCTGTTTCTTGTCGGCGAACCTCACGACTTTGGCCTCTATGCTCGGGCAGTAGCGAGGGTCGGCGCCTTTTATTTGGCCGGATGAAAGTGGGGCGCGGTGGAGATTGTCCCGGAGCAGCTTGTGTATTCTCTCGTTGGTATAGGTGATCCAGCACGGCACCTGCGGACGGTCTATCGCGTCGGTCATAAATGAAAACGGCACGGGATCCTCGTCACCCGGCTGCGTTTCGAGCCTGTCAAGATCGACGGTCTCGGCGGCAAGTCTCGGGGTGGTGTCGGTGGCCATTCGGCCGAGGGCCAGTCCGAGGCGTCTGAGATTACTCGAGAGTTCCAGACTCGGGGGCTCGTCGAGCCTGCCACCAGGCCAGCTCTCGCTTCCGAGGTACATCGCGCCCCCGAGGAAGGTCCCCGGCGTCAGAACAACAGCCCGCGCCGGATATATCGAGCCGTCCTTGCAGGCGACGGCGGTGACCTTGCTATTCTCGGTCAGTATGTCGGCGGCCATGGTTTCGAGGATGGTGAGGTTTTCGGTTTGCTCGAGGTTCTGCTGCATGAATTTCCGGTACTTGCGGCAGTCGGCCTGTGCGCGTGGCGACTGCACGGCCGGGCCTTTCGAGCGGTTGAGCATGCGGAACTGGATGCCCGTGGCGTCTATCGCCAGGCCCATAAGACCGCCGAGCGCGTCAATTTCGCGGGCGATCTGTCCCTTTGCGAGGCCGCCGACGGCGGGATTGCAGCTCATTTTGGCTATTGAATCTCGGCTTATGGTTATCAGGGCGGTCTTCGCGCCGAGCTTTGCGGCGGCATGAGCGGCCTCAACGCCGGCATGGCCCCCGCCCACAACGATGCAATCGAAATCATGTGCTTTCATTTGACTGCGTCAGGGCGACGGCCGAGGCTATGGCGAAATTGGCCGTGTGGGTGATGCTGATGCTGATGTGCCTGATGCCCAGGGCCTCGGCGATTTTCTTGACCTCCCCGTCGAGCGTGACCTCGGGCTGGCCGGCCTTGTTATTGATGACCTTTATGTCCGTCCAGGCAATTCTGCCCCGCCAGCCGGTCCCGACGAGCTTCAGGACGGCCTCCTTGGCGGCGAAGCGCCCGGCCAGCTTTTCAATCATGTTCTTGTTTGCCTCGGCGTAGGCCCGCTCTTCGGCGGTAAAGACCCTGTCGATAAAGCGCCGGCCATGTCGCTTTACCATCTCTTCTATCCGTGGACAGTCCACGAGGTCTATGCCGTGTGCAACAATTTCCATTTGACGACCCTGCATAAAGTTCGGCCGCGATTGCCCGGACACCGGCCTCTACCGGCCGTTGACTTCGCTCTGCGATTGGCCGAGCTGGTGCATCTTCTCGAGGCAGAAATCCGTGAAATCGGCCGTCTCGCCGATGGCGGCCTGGTCCATGAGGCTATCCTGAATCCTATAGATAACCTCGTTCCGGCGATTCTCTCTGATTTGCTCTATGATTTGCCTCTGGACCTTCTCGAACGGCTCGTACCCCCGCAGTTGCTTTTCTTCGAGCTGCATTATGAAGATATGTCCCGGGGTCTCGATCGGACCGGCGATCCGGCCGGGATCGAGACGCTCGGCCTCGCGGCCAAGAATGTCGTACGGCGCCACCAGTGAATCCGGGTTATATGGCGTCCACTGAACTGTAAAGGCGCTGATGTGCGGGCCTGTGTGTTGCTCGGTGAGCGTATCGAAATCCTCACCCGCATCCAATTTGGCGGCGAGCGTTTCGGCAAGTTTTCCGGCCTGGAGGAGCCGGTCCTGGTTCGGATCGGTTATCGGCATCCTCGCCGGCTCAATATCAATCAGGCGAAACTTCAGCATGCCCGGTATCGCAAAAAGCTCGTCCTTGACCCGGTCATACTGTTCGAGCATCTCGGCATACGTCACGGGCCTTTCCCGGGGCAGCTTGGAGGCCAGGTACGACTGGGTCAGCAGGCTTCTCTTTCGCTGCTCCCTGAAACTGTTGCGGTCCATTCCCATCTCGCTCAGCGCCTCGTCGGCTTTGGCCTCGTCCCCGCCGAATCGGAGGACGAATTCTCTGAACTCTTTTTCAACCATCGCATCCAGCACTTCGCCGACATTGTCCCCGGCTTCTCTCCTGGCGTGCTGATAGAGCAGGATGCCCGATATTTCCCGCATGACGATATTTTCGACCTGCAAGCGCAACCGGGCTTTGAACTGATCGAGGCTGGTTTGCCGGGCGAAGGGCTTTAGGCTCTCGACAAGCGAAAGGACCCGGCCGCTGTCGTCCGGGACCGGTGATTCGATTATCTGGTCGCTGGTTATGGTCTCTCCACCGACCGTCAGCACGAGGCCGCCGGCCGCCCGGACCACCTGAATCTTCTCGGCGATGGCGATGCGCCTCAGCTCGGACTCGGTCAGACCGGGCCTTTCGGGGGCGCAGCCGGCAACACAGAGCGAGATCAAAAGAGACAGGGCAAAGACTGCCCTGTGCGGGTTGAAATTGCTCTGCTCGGTCATTGCGGTAGGACCTCCCGGTATCATGGTATATTGCTCAGGCATTCGGCGATGGTTCGGGATTACCTTTGAGGCCGATTTCGTCGGCGACCTCTCGCATGCCCATTATGACCTCGCCGATCAGCTCGCTCAGGTCCATGCCCAACATGGCGGCGCCTTTCTCTATTATCTCGCGGTTCACACCGGCGGCGAAGGATTTGTCCTTCCATTTCTTCCTGACGGATTTGGCCTTCATGTCCGAGACGCTTTTACTGGGCCTGACGAGTGCGGTGGCCGTTACAAGGCCGGTCAGCTCGTCCACGGTGTAGAGCAGCTTCTCCAGGTCGGTCCGGGGCTCGACGTCGGTGCATATACCCCAGCCGTGAGAGAGCACGGCGCGGATATACTCGGGCGGCCAGTTCTTGGAGGTGAGAATCTCCTCGGTCTTGTGGCAGTGCCGGTCGGGGAACTGCTCGTAGTCGAGGTCGTGCACCAGCCCGATTACGCCCCATTTCTCCTCGTCCTGTCCGCGTTTGCGGGCGCAGTATCGCATCACGGCCTCGACGGCCAGGGCGTGCTTTATCAGGCTCTCGTTCTTATTGTATTCTTTTAGCAGCGCCAGAGCGTCCTGGCGGCCCGGTTCGAATTCGGCCATAACCTGCTCCCTCGAAAGCTAAGGAATCCTGACTCTTCCGGCCCAAAGAGCAAAACAGCGCCTCGGAGGGCCTTTTGCCGTATCTTTTGGACGGACGGACTAATCTAAGAATAAATTCGGGAAATTGCAATTGTTATTTGGTGATCCGGCGTTGGTAAAAACGCGGCGGATTCGTGCGAAATGCCGGGCTGAGGCGTTCAAGGCCGGCTTTACTGTACGACTATTGCTTTCTCTTCATTGTCTCCGACATCTGCAGGTCGAGTATCAGGATTCCTCTTCCCACTCCGGCCGGATCACCGGCCTTTGCGACCTGGAAGGCGATATAGTGGCCGTCGTCGCTGACGACCGGGTTGGAGGCCTTGTAGCCGGGATAGTCGGAGAAGTAAGTTACTCGTTCGGTCCGACCGGAGCCGTCGAGGGCCAGCTTATAGATGTCGATGTGCTGTGTGCCCTTGCGGTTGTGCGCGTCGCACTCGACCAGGGTATATTTGCCGTCGGGGAAGATGCCCTCGGGCTCATCGTATTGGCCGCGGGCGTTGGAGTAGTTGACGACCTTGCCGTCGGCGATGCTAAGGCCCATGACGTCGGTGCCCTGGTAGCCGTAGGCGCTGAATATCAGCTCTTTGTCGTCGGGCGGGCGGAAGTTCTGTGTTTCGAGGCCGCACTCGAAAGGCAGGTCGCGCTTGTCCAGTATCTTCTTCTTGCGGGCGAGCTTGGGCTTGCCGTTTTCATAGATGATTTCACCCATGTAGAATGCGCCGCCCTGCGTCCAGGCTATGCGCATGTTCTTTCGCGAGACTGCCGGGCCCTCGGAGCACTTCTCGCCCAGCGGCGTCGGCGGCCCGGAAAGGTCCTTTCTGAGGACCCACAGCTCGGCGTTCTTTTCGCTGCGGCTGGGCCAGGGGTCGTCGGCATCGAACTTCCGCGCGCCGGAGAGCAGGATGTCGCCGTTCTTCAAGTACAGTGCCCGCGTGTAGCCCTCGTGGAAGTAGCGATGGGTCATCGGGCGGATGATTCCGGTGGCCAATTCGACCTCGTACACGTCGCCGAACGTCTTCTCGATGAACAGTATCCGGCGGCCGTCGTGTGAGAAGTCGGCGCGCTGGCCGAAGTGCGTCACGCGCCTGATGTAACGTGGTAGCTCATCAAGGGGCGACTTTTCCTTTTCGGCCGCAGGCGCGGCCAGACATCTTGACCAGCCCG
>CP070678.1:1965512-1968031 GCA_020352515.1 Phycisphaerales bacterium
TACAGCTCGATGACGGTCTTATCCAGCGGGAGGAACCGCTCCTCCTGCACTCCCATAAAACCGCGCGGCATTATCGGCCAAAGCTCATACGGCGGCCTTTCGGTTGGTATGTGACGTTTACGCGAGTCAACAATAAACTTCGGCATCTCCCGTTCAAATTCGGACAGCAGCTCTGTGACCAGCTCTTTGAGTTGTTGCGGCGGTTGGCGTGTCATGCTGAAAGCTTTCGACGCAGAGCTGAATCGCTGGGCCTTGACGTATATCCCCGGCCACCAGCCCCAAACGTAGATCTTATCAGCAGGCTTGGAGCTGTCTCGAATATACTCACCCAGGATTTCCCATGGCTGCTTTAGGTTGTTCATTCGTGCCGCACGAATTTCGCGGAGCCTCTGCAAATACCCATTTCTCCAAATGGGCTGCCCGGTGACCGGGTTCCTGTAAGTCACCCCCGAATACGGGCTCCGGTTGATTCCGAAGAAGACGTGCCACGACATAATTACCATTAACAACAATCCTGCAATTCCCGCGGTTTTCCACATAATTCTGCTGTGAACGGCACGCTTTACTTTGTCACGGTAGGTTGCAATCAAGTAGCCGCCCAACATCGCGCCAGAGGCAGTTAACGGCAGATAATACTGCTCATACGAACGCGGGCTGATCCAGACAAACGCCATGTCCAGCACCCACCACACGGCAAGCAACGGAACGAACCGGTCATAGGCAGCAGCTTCTGTATTGGATTTGCGCACACTTTTGTTGATTACCTTGATGATTCGCGCGATTACAGAGCCAACGGCAAGAGCCACGGGTAGTATCAGCATCCAGTAATACCTTAGTACCCTCGGCCATTGCTGTGAAAATGGTACGAGTTCCCGTGCCGTAGAAACGTACTCCAATCCCGGTTTTACCTGTTCGGCCGGAGCCCCTGTCGGCCACAACGCTATTAATACCTGCCACACAAACGCATAAGGTAGAGCAGTTTGTACGCGCCAGCCGATTATCCAAACGTACAAAGGCGCAATCGCTGCTATCGCGCCGACAGACAGCAAAAGGATATCAGTCGCCGTTTGCCTGCAGGTCCTGTGTTTAAGCAACGGCTGGAGCACGGTAAACAAACCAATTGCTCCGATTACCGACGTGGCTGTCTGTTTAAACAGCGGCGCCCAGGCAGCAAAGGCACCTGCCAGCACGGCATACCACCATTTACCGCCAAGCTGGCGCAAAACGAAGCAGCTCACGGACAGCACCATAGCTGCAACCGCATATTGCATCTTATCATTGCCGAACTTTGCAATAAGCGGGGATGAAAGGTAAATGGAAGCGACTATTACACCTACGGCCGCAGGCAGGACGCCAAATAGTCTTCGCATCGCGATGAACATCAAGACCAAGGCGGCGGCCTGTAGAATACCCTGGACCATCTTCGGCCCAAAGTCGTTATACCCGAAGAGCCATACGCCAAGAAGATTGACCAGTAATGTTCCAAGGCTTGCGCTTTGCTTTTCCTCAACCCCAATTTCGGCTCCGGCGAGTATGTGTGCGGCCGAATAAACATTGGCGCCGCAGTCGTAGGCTCCGGGCGAATTGAACTCGATGTATTTGCCCATAGAGAAGGGGATAGCGGCCAGCAGGGCAATGAGAACGAGGATCGGGACGGTTTTATTGATTTTGCGTTTCTGCGGAACAAGAGGGCGGTGGGGTCTCGCTTGTCTGTTGACGGGCCGACGCCTGTGGTGGGCTTTTGTCATCTGTCATCTCCGTTCTGGCCGGTGGATTCGAGGATATCCTTGATGACGTAGGTGGGGCGATTCTGAGATTCGTGATAGGTTCGGACCATCAGCTCTGCCAGCAGGCCCATGAGGATGAACTGGATGGTGGTTGTGATGAGCACGGCGGTGAGGATGAGGAGGGGATTGCGGTTCATAGAAAGGTGCTGGGGCGAGAGGAACTTCTGATAGAGGACGGCGAGGCCCGAGGCGAAGGCTCCAAGGGCGCTGAATATAGCCAGTCCGCCGAAGATGTATATGGGCTTTGTGGAAAAGGAGCCGAGGAATTTGACCGTGATGAGGTCGAGGACGACCTTCCATGTTCTTCCGAGTCCGTACTTTGGGGCGCCTGCGGTTCTGGGTCGGTGGTTAACGACCATCTCGGCGATTTTTGCCCCGCTCCAGCTTGCGAGGGCCGGGATGAAGCGGTGCATTTCGCCGTAGAGCCTTGTCTGGTCGAGGATTTCCTTTCGATATGCCTTTAGTGTGCAGCCGTAGTCGTGTAGCTTTACGCCGGTTATTGTCGAGATGAGCCAGTTTGCCATCTTTGAGGGCAGCAGGCGTGTGAGGGCCCGGTCTTGGCGTTTTTTTCTCCAGCCGCTCACGACGTCAAAGCCCTCTTCGAGCTTTTCGACCATTCGGGGAATGTCGGCGGGGTCGTTCTGCAAATCGGCGTCGATGGCGACGACTATTGCCCCGCGGGCGTGGGCGAATCCGGCGCTGAGGGCGGCAGTCTGGCCGAAGTTGCGGCGA
>CP070678.1:1968131-1977999 GCA_020352515.1 Phycisphaerales bacterium
CTCGAATCCGCGGTCCTGCGGCCGAAACGGGTAATTGTCCCCCAGGTGCCACTTGCCGAATATCCCCGTCCTGTACCCGCCCCTCTTGAAAACGTCCGCAACCGTAACCTCATCCCTGTGCAAAAGAGAGCGCCCCATGATAGTATGCCAGACACCCGTCCGCGATGAATAACGCCCCGTCATCAACGCAGAACGAGTCGGCGAGCACGTCGGATCAACGTGAAAGTCCGTCAAGCGTATGCTCTCGCCGTAAAGCTTGTCCAGGTTCGGCGTACGAATAACCTCGTTGCCGTGACAGCCCAAATCACCGTAACCCTGGTCGTCCGTAATCACCACAACAACGTTCGGCCTGCCCCCCGGCGACCCGGCCCTCGCCCGCGACCCCAACGCCCCCAGCGACTCCAGCGAAACCGCCGCAATACCTGCCTTCTTCAAAAGCCCCCTTCGTGTCACCTTCTCCATAAGACCGCTCCTTTCAAAACCTGCACCACCGCCCTTGACAAATCTCAGCTTCCCCTCGAAGGACCCAGTATATACTCCGTGAAACCCCGCAAATCGAACTGCTCTATCACCGACCCGATATCCTCAACCGTCACCGCCCTCACAGCGCTAATATCCTCCTCAACCGTCCGGTACCGACCCAAGTACACCCAGTTAAAACCCAGATCAACAAGCCGCCCCATCGGAAGCTCGTTCTTGATAACCAGAGCGCTCACCACCTTGTTCTTCGCCTTCCTCAGCTCCTCCTCGCGCACCCCCCTCGACGCCAAATCCTCAAATATCCTACCTACAATATCCATAACTCTCGCAACGTTCTCGCTGCTGCAGCTTATGTAGCTCACGAACGCCCCCGTCCCGTCCATCGCCCCGAACTGCATTGTCGCCGACTCCGCCATAGCCTTGTCAACCAGCCCCCAGAAATACCGCGAACCGACCTCGTCCCCCACTATGCTCGCCAACAGCGACGCCGCATACCGCCGCTCGTCCTGCGCCGCAACCCCCGGACTCATCAGGCAAACATGCTCCCGAACCAGATTCCCCTTCTCCCTCCGCTCCTTCTTCCCGCTCCCCCCGACCTGCCCGACCTCTCTGCCGGCATCCCACGCCCGCCACTTCCCGCACCGTTCCTCCGCAACCCTCACAATCTGCTCCCACTCAAAATCCCCCGCACACGCCAGAACCATGTTATTCGGCGCATACCGCCGCCCGAAGTAGTCCCGCATCTGCCCCGCCGTCAGCCCGTCTATGCTCTCCTCGCTCCCCAAAACGCTGTTCCCGCACGGATGCCCCCCGAAATAAAGACCCCTGCACCGCTCCATCACGTCGAAGCTCGGCAGGTCCTTGTACATCGCAATCTCTTCCTTGATAACGTTCTTCTCTATCGCAAAATCCTCGTCCCTCAGTGCCGGCCGCATCAGTGCGCCCCAAAGCTCCGTCACCTCGACCAGGTATTCCGGAAGCACCGCCGCATAAAACACCGTATTCTCCTCGCTCGTAAACGCGTTAAACTGCGCCCCCCGCCTGTCGAACGCCTCGTTCACCGCCTGCGCGCTCAGCCGATCCGTCCCCTTGAATAACATGTGCTCCAGAAAATGCGACACCCCGTTTATCTCCGCGCTCTCGTCACGCGACCCCGCCCGAACGAAAAAACCGACCGCCGCCGATTTCGCCGACCTGTTCACCTCCCCCGCCACAACAAGACCGTTCTCAAGTGTTGCCTTCTTGAATTCCATACGAACCCTTAACCAACCTTCACCTGCCTCGGACCGATTGTCACCACCGTAAACTCCCCGAAAGGCCGCCGCCGCAAAAACCCCGTCACCGAATCGACGCTCGTACCCTCGATCCGCTCCTTGATCTCCTCCAGGCTCCTAACCCGCCCCAACATATAGTAATCCCCCGCAATGCCCCCCGCCCTGCTGCTCGTAGATTCGCTGTGAAGTATCAGCGAGCTCTTCAGCCCAACCTTCGCACGCTGTATCTCCTCCTCGCTGATCCCCTCACCCAGCCGCCTGAACTCACCCGTCACCACGTCCAGCGTCTCCTGCGCCTTATCCGGCGTCGTCCCCGCGTAGCACGTTATCCCCGCCGCCGCCTTCAAACCGTGATACCGCGCACCTATCGCGTAGCACAACCCCCGCTTCTCCCGAACCTCCGTAAAAAGCCGCGCGCTCATCCCCCCCGAAAGCACCTGCACCGCAACCCGCGCCTCGTAATAATCCTCGTCCATCGGCCGCACCGTCTCGGTCATCAGCCCGATATGCACCTGTGCCCCCTCGTTCTCGATATGCGTGTACCTGTCTCCCCTCGCCCCCAGCGCCGCCGGCTCCGAAGCCCCCCGCCGCTCGCCCTCGAACAATCCCTCCATCTGCCCGCAAACCGCATCGAAGTCGTACTTCCCCGCCACGCTGAATATCGTCTCGCCAAAATTGAAATTCTCCCCTATAATCTCCCTCGCCCGCTCCGCCGTCAGCGATTCCAGCTCCTCAACCCGCCCGTGCGTGCTCCGCCCAAGCGGCCGCGGGTAAAACTCCTCCCGAAGCCGCACCCCAACCTTCTGCCGCGGGTCGTCATCCAGCGCACGAACCCCGTCAATCGCCAATTGCCTGGCCGGCTCGAATTCCTCGTCTTTCAGGCTCGCCCGAAGCAAAACATCCCCATAAAGCCCCAGCGCCTCGCCCAGGTTACCCGCCTCCAGAGCCGACCCCAAAGTTATGTTAGAGCTGCCCACCGAGCTGCTCCGATGCAGCCCCAGCCCGTCCAGCGCATCGCCAAGCTCCCGGCTGCTCCGCTCACCCGCCCCCCGGAATATCCAGTCCGCAATCACCCCCGCTGCCCCGCAGCAGCCCTCCGGAAGCGCCGCCGCCCCCGCAGGAACCAGAAATCCGAACGCCGCCGACTCCACGCCCTCCATAACCTCCCCTAACAGCACCATCCCGTTCTTCAATACATGCTTGTCAACCTTCTCGGCCATAAACGTCCTTCCTGAATCAAGTGCCCCGCATAATAACATCTTTCGCCCCCCCTGCCCACAACATTCCAACCCCCTCAGTCATGTCTGAACAGAAAGCTAATTCCACCACTCCCGCCCCGCTAAAAAATTTCCCGCAAAATCCCAAAAATGCCCTCAACAATCCCCCCTCCTGCTGCGCCGCGTGTGTATAACGAAGGACTGAATTCCGTACTAAGCTGAAAACGCTGCCGTCGGCCCGAGAGCGAGCCGTTCGGCCGCTGGCAAGGACGGGCAAGCAGGCGTATCCACCGAGATACGTCGATGGAGACTTCACACCGCCAGAGGTCGAACAAGCCGCTTGAAGCCAGGCACTGTGTTTTCAGACACAGCCTAAAAGGCAACACCGGCCGGGAAGCCGGAAAATCGTAAAAAGTTCTATTCGTATAAGTCCTTGTAGAGAAGGCGCTTATGAAGCAATGCGGCAAAATCTTAAAAAAATCGAAGTTTTCTTCCCGTGTTTTTCACGCTTTCCTGCAATTACATGTAGAGACGTGCTTTTAGCATAGCAAATCCCTCTGTTGAGCATGGGGGGCTCCGTCACGTGTTCGTTCAACAAGGAACGATCAAGAAATCTAAGAAAGGACAAAGTCAAGTCCCCGCTTGCAAAAAGCCGCCGTCAAAGGAGCATTTGTTGAAAAAGACCCAACGGCAAGTTGCCCCGCACCTTGCCCTGATCGGGCCGGAAAAAGCCGGGGCCTTCTCGTTAAACAGGCGGTTCTTAACCCCGGTCCGAGCCGATCGTTCGCCTGAGCAAGTCCTCTTTAGTGTATTAACAAGATTTTGGTGACTTCTGCAAAAAATCTCGCTAATTCATTGTCGAAGAAACATGACAACCGTAAAGATTCTAATGCTCTTAATACGCCTCTTTGAAAATCTCGTATGCCCTCAATGCGTGTTGGGGACACAAGAATTATCATTACATTTTTGGGGAAGGAGTACGTTATGTGCAGGAAAATTCTGACAATTATAGCCGTGGCGACGCTCGCAATCGCCGTCGGCCGAGTTCAGGCGGACACGGTTACCGTGCCCAACGGCGATTTTGAATTGATTTACAAGCCGGGCTCGACTACGATCACCGGACAGTTATCGCCCGCCGGTGGCAGTTGGACACAGGGAGTAGGACCAAATTGTCCCATAGATAACGGGCAGTATAACTTTTCCGACGAAAGCTCCGGCACCGAGGCTGATATCCCCGGGTGGCTTGGATACGACAAGGCCGGGTGGATCGCTTGGGGCGGCACATACGGACGGGACCAGACTACTGGAAACCTCCAGGGTTCTATAGCAAACCAGGCCAACCATACCTCCGGTGGGGTAAATTGCTACCTGGCCAACGGCGGCAGCTGGGGCAACTCGGCCGGGGGGCTGATCGTCTCGGAAGCCTCTCTTGGCAACGTCCTGACAAACGCCACCTATACGCTTTCGATGTACGCCAAGGGTGCTGCGACTCCCGTAGTGCTTGAACTGTTGGCCGGCGGAACAGTAATCACTCCCAGTTCCTCGGTGTCGCCGACTTTGAGCAGTAGCTGGCAGGAGTTTTCCAGAACCTATGACTATGAAGACCTTACCAGTTACGTCGGCCAGCCTCTGACGATTCTCTTGGGCGTGGACCGTGACGCCAGTGGCACCCAGACCCAGTTCGACGACGTATCGCTTAGCCGCTGCTACGGTGGTTGCGAGTAATGAAGTAGATCAGCTTAAAACCTGATTGGAAAAGCTCTCAAAAACGGCGGGGCGACCACAACGGCCGCCCCGCCATGGGATTTCCCGCAAAATCGCAAAAAACACAAAAAATGCTTGTAACCCCTTACCCCACAACAACTTACGCGCTGAAAATCCCCTCCCCACGAAAATGAACGAACCCAAACGAACCCAATTCGAAATCGCTTCTTATTTACCCAAACCCCCGCGCCTGTGCGCCTCGCTTTTACCCGATCTACCACCCCCGCCCCTAACCTCAAATTCCGCCTGCCAGCCCCCTAACACTTCATTCTCAATACCCTCGCCGCACGCCCAAAAACGGGCGATTACACATTTATGCAGAATTTACCTGGAACACTCAGCCGATAACTGTTAAAAAGGAAATTCGTAAGGACGCTCAGGGATCAAGCAATGGCATTGGAAAACCTGACAATCTACAAGCAGCCCAACCTCTCAAATCCTCGTCTGATAATGGGCTTCTCAGGCTGGATGGACGGAGGAGGCGTCTCAACCGGAACCCTAAAAGAGCTCGTCGAAAGAACAAACGCCGAAAAATTCGCCGAAATCGACCCCGGCGACTTCTATATATACAGCTTCCCCGCTGTAATGGACGTCGCCGCAATGTTCCGACCCCACACCAGAATCGAACAGGGCGGCATCGTCGCCTTCGATTTCCCAAAAAACCAATTCTTCTGCAGCGAAAGCCACGATCTGATCCTTTTCCTCGGAAGAGAGCCAAACCTAAAGTGGGGCCAGTACTCCGACTGCATCTTCTCTCTCTGCGAGCATTTCGGAGTCAAAATGATATATTTCATCGGCAGCGTCGCAGGACTCGTCCCCCACACCCGCGAGCCCAGGCTCTTCTGTGCAACATCCACCGCAAAAATACGCGACAACTTCAAGCACTACGGCGTCAACTTCACCAACTACGAGGGACCCGCAAGCATCACCACATACCTCACCGCCGCCTCAAGCAGCAGAAACCTCAGCATGGTGAGCCTCGTCGCAACTATCCCCGCTTATGTCCAGGGCGACAACCCAAAGTGCATCCAGGCCGTCACCGAAAGACTCGCCGGAATGCTCCAGCTCGACCTCAAACTGGGCCGGCTCAGGGCGCTCAGCGAAGAGTTCGAAAAAAAACTCAGCCGCCTCGTACAGGAACAACCCCAGCTCGCCGCAAACATCAAAAAGCTCGAAGAGGATTATGACAGCGAGATATTCAACACCGAAATGGGTGACCTGAAAAACTGGCTCGAACAGCAGGGCCTCCAGGTCGATTAGTCAAACCGCCCCCCCTCCAAAAAAGACCTGACAAAATCAACACAGCCACAAATATCAAGTTTCAATAATCTACATGTCCCCCCGCTGCCTCGGAAAAAAACTGCACGCCACCCCCGAACGGCGCCGCGCCGGCAAATCAAAAACTAAACGCCAAGAAAAGCTGACGCCCAACCACCGCCGGCTCATTTGCCGACTAAATCTGCAATCCTGTCTTTCTTCCTGTACACCATCCCCTGGAACGTGGCAATTATCTCTCCCGACTCGTCCGTCACATCTATTGCATAGGTCGCTATCTTGGGGCTCAGCGACACTTCCCTTGCCTCGGCGTACAAGGTCCCGCCCTTGCCGGCTTTGAGAAACGAGATGCTCGCGTTAATGGCGACGGCAACCGTGCCGTGAGAATTCGACGACGCCGCAAAGACCAGGTCCGCCAGCGTGAATATGGCCGCCCCGTGAACGATATTCACCCCGTTCAGGTGACAGTCCTTGATCTCCATCTTCGCTCTCGCTCTTCCCTCCGATACATCCAGCAACTCAATCCCGCATAGCTCCGCAAAGCGATCGTTCTTCAAAAACTCTCTGATATTCTGCATTTACCGTTCTCCACATTATAATTTCGAATCTGCATCCAGACCGGACTGATGTAGATACTACCGTAGAAACGCCCCCATAGCAACAGCCCCCCCGGCGTAATCCTTATAATGACTGCCGCGCCTGCCCAAACCGGCGATCGAAGGTCTCGATATGCCCCTCCCGTATGCGGATTTGCGCCTTTGGAATCGACGAATGCGGCCAGCAGCATCTTGATGGAGACGTCCGACATTTCCAACCTCCCCTGCCCCAAACGGCCGGGACTCACGGAGGGGGACTGGCCGCGTCAACGGCAAAGAACGCTGAAATCAAGCCACTATTGTGCTATCATGGAAGCGGTTGCGTGCAGGCCACAGAATGTCTCACGGCAGAGCACTACTTAGGAAGGCCAAATGACAAATCCCGCAAACACAGATTCTCACACGACTGACAAAGTGCTGCAAAGGCAAATGTCAGCGGGCCGTCGCAGGTTTCTTCGACAGACCCTTCTGCTCGGCGTAGGCCACAATATTGTCGGCGCGTTCGCCGCCTCTGCTGAGCTTGATCCCGGGCCCAACTTCATAATCATCCTCTGCGATAACCTCGGCTATGGCGACATCGGTTGTTTCGGCTCGAAGCTGCATAGAACGCCGAACATTGACCGCATGGCCGCCGAAGGCATGCGATTCACTGATTTCTATGCCACCAGCGGCGTATGCACTCCTTCCCGCGCGAGCCTAATGACCGGCTGCTATCCCCGTCGAGTTAACATGCACGTCGACGAGCGCGGCGGCGCCGTTCTGCGGCCGGTAGCAGGCAAAGGCCTGAATCCGGAGGAGATAACAATCGCCAAGTTGCTCAAGACACGCGGTTACGCAACGGCTTGTATCGGCAAATGGCATCTCGGTGACCAGTTACCGTTTCTTCCGACACGGCAGGGCTTCGACTACTATCTGGGCATCCCCTACAGCGATGACATGACGCAGCGCCCGGGGCAAGACTGGCCGCCCCTGCCGCTGATGGAGAATGAAGAGGTTATTGAGGCGCCGGTCGATCGAAGTCTTCTCACCAAGCGTTACACCGACAAAGCAGTCGAGTTTATCACGACAAACAGGAGCAGGCCGTTCTTTCTATATTTGCCCCACGCTATGCCGGGCAGCACCCCGGCGCCTTTTGCGAGCAAACATTTTGAGGGAAAATCGGCTAACGGCCCCTGGGGCGACTCAGTCGAAGAATTGGATTGGTCTACGGGCGAGATCCTTCGCACCGTCAAGCAGCTTGGCCTCGACAAGAAAACGTTGGTGATATGGGTCTCGGATAACGGCGCTCCGCGGCGCAATCCCCCTCAGGGGCTCAACCTGCCGCTGGCCGGCTGGGGATACACCACCGCTGAGGGCGGCCAACGTGTACCGTGCATCGTGCGGTGGCCGGGCCGGATTCCAGCAGGCAAGACGTGTGGCGAGTTATGCACAATGATGGATCTGCTGCCCACGCTTGCCGGACTCGCCGGCGCCGGAGTTCCCACGGACCGAATAATTGACGGCCGCGACATCCTTTCCCTCATGACTGGGCAAGCCGGCGCAACCTCACCTTACGAAGCATTCTATTACTATTATATGGGACAGCTCCAGGCAGTCCGCTCAGGCAAATGGAAGCTCTATCTGCCGCTCGAGGCCAAGTGGCAGAACTTCAGCGGCAGAACCAAGCCAAGCGAAACAGAGTTGTACGACCTGAAGGCGGACATCGGCGAAACCAGGAACCTTGCTGACGAGCACCCCGATGTAGTGAGACATCTGCTCACTCTTGCCGAGAAAGCCCGCGATGATCTTGGCGATATCGGCAGTCCCGGCAAGAATCAGCGACCCGCCGGTTTCGTCGCCAATCCAGTGCCAAGAAAGCTTCGGCAACAGTCTGCCGTGACCGCAGCCCGCAAGAAGGGTCTTTATCGTCATACCCGTTAATGCGACAGTCGAGTCACAATCTCACCTTGCCTAATCTGTGCTTGATGAGATCTACGAAACCAGCGAAGGCTATTTCTTCTGTTCTTTCCGACAGGAGTGCTACACTCAAGGCCCTGTCAAGCCCCTGAGATAGACCCCGGCCGCGGCCAATGCAACTGTAACAACTGCCCGTCCACAAGCACAGCCCGAGAAGGCCCCTTGTTTCCACAACTCCTTTCCTGTACACTCCACCATGGCTTTGAGGCACTCTCCAGTAGTCCGGAGCAACGCATGGCAACAGTCACAAAGAGATATCTTGTCGACCGTATAGCAGACAGCACTGGCGCGACAAAGACTTTGGCCAAAGGTATCGTGCGGCAGCTTATCGATGAAATTATGGCCGAGCTGGCAAAAGGCAATCGTATCGAGTTACGCGATTTCGGCATCTTCGAGCCAAAGACGAGGTCAGCGAGAAGAGCCAAAAACCCGAGGACCATGGAAACAGTCAGAGTGCCGGCCAGGCGAACCATCAAGTTCAAAGCCGGCCGTCTGATGAAGGAGAAGCTGAATGGCCAGGTTTCAGATTAGCTACCCACTCGGCTGGAAAGGAGTGTGCCTTATGCGTTCTAATGCCTCCTCTTTTGTCGTGGCAGCCCTATTCGTCATACTATTCGGCAGCGGCTGTGCAAATCTGCCCATAGACAAGGCTGGCGCCATCACGTCGAATTATACGGTCGATGCTGCATGGCCACAGAAGCCACGTCGCTTCACATGGGCTCAGATGCCCGGCATCGCCGTGGACACCAAAGACCAAGTTTACATTTTCACGCGCAGCAATCCCGCGATACAGGTCTATAAGACTGATGGGACGTTCCTCCGCTGTTGGGATATGGAGGATCCCGGAGGAGCACATTTCATCAGGGTCGGCCCTGAGGGCAACGTTTGGACGGCAGATATCAAGGGTCATGTAGTGCGCAAGTATGACTCCGAGGGCAAACTGCTGCTCACCATAGGTGAATTGGGACGGCCCGGCACAGACGCAAGGCACTTCGACAGGCCCACTGACATGGCTGTCTTGCCCACGGGCGATGTTTTTGTCTCGGATGGGTATGGCAACAGGCGGATCGTGCACTTCGATAAGACAGGCAAGTATGTGAATCATTGGGGCCAAGCAGGCAACAAGCCGGGCCAGTTTGCCCTGCCTCACTCAATCGTCGCTGATTCCAAAGGTCGCCTGTATGTCGCCGACCGTGAAAACGCCCGCATCCAGGTCTTCGACACAAAGGGCAAGCTGCTGGACGTCTGGCCAGATCTCATAACTCCCTGGGGTCTCCACGTTGCCAAGAACGACGAAATCTGGGTC
>CP070678.1:1978099-1982339 GCA_020352515.1 Phycisphaerales bacterium
AGGATTCTGAGACGGTTTCGATAATCGTCGAAAATGTCAACAGACCGCCCGTCCTTGAGACCATCGGAGCAAAGTCGGTCGATGAGAATAAACTGCTGACCTTCACGGTAAACGCCAGCGATCCTGATCCTGACACGATACAGTACTCTGCGACCGGCCTGCCGAGTGGGGCGACGTTGACCGGCCAGAACTTCAACTGGACACCGACGCACAGCCAGGCGGACAGAACCTATTCCGTCACTTTTGTCGCGAGCGACGGTCATCTGCAGGATTCGGAGACGATTAACATTACTGTCAGCAGCCTCGATACGTCACCGCCCGTACTCATCAACCGCTCGCCGGCCCCCGACTCCATACAGGCGCCTTTGAACACCCTGACGATCCTCCATTTAGTCGATCCCGGCAAGGGCGTCGATGCCGACACTGTGACAATCAAGCTCGATGGCAATCTTGTTTACGAAGGCGATACACCGACATACACCAGCCTCTGGGGCGATTGCCGAAGAACCGGGGACAAGGCCGATTACACCTTCGCTTTTCAGTCCAGGCAGATGTTTGATTTCGACCAGACCGTGACGGTAGCCGTTAGCGCAGCAGACCTCGAAGGCAACGTGATGCCCGAGAGCTCCTATTCGTTCAAAACCGAAATGCGCTCTTTCGGCCGCAATATGGAAGTTGCCTGGGACCTGCCGGACCCCGGCAAGGGCGCCCCTGCCACCGTCGTGGATGGCGGCGGATATATCTGGGCCGTCTGGCACGCCGGTCCCGGCGGCGACAGGGACATCTACATAAGCGCCCTTGCGCCCGGCGCCGGAAGCTTCAGCAGCCACGTTCAAATTGACAGCGATGCCGCGGACCAGTGCTACCCTGCCATCGCCGCAGACGCCGCGGACAACATATACGTCGTCTGGCAGGACCACCGCCGAGGAAATTGGGACATATATCTGTCAACCTCGGCCGACGGAGCAAGCTGGTCGGCCCCCGTCAGAATCTCCGATTCGAACGACAACCAGACAAACCCGGTCATCGCCGTAGACAGCCGGACTCCCAATCGAGTGCATGTCGCCTGGCAGGATGACGGAGCGGGCAACCGGGATATATACGTCGCCGCCTCGAGCGACGGGTTTGCAACCAAGACAATCACAAGGATAACCTCTGACGGCGCCGATCAGATCGCCCCGGCGATTGCCGTCGACTCCGCCAATACCATCTATGTCGTCTGGACCGACTTTAGAGGCGGTTCCGGCGATATCTACGGCGCCGCCTCCAATACCGGCCCGTGGACGAATACGCCGATTGCCATCGGCTCGGCCGATCAGTTGAATCCGGCAATTGCAACCGAGGATGCCGGCCCAATCCTGCACCTGTTGTGGGTGGACGATTCCTCGGGCAGCCGGGACGTGTACTACGCATCTTCTTCAGGTCTGCCGGACAGCCCTCCGGCTCCAAGAAACATCATTGACGACACCTCTGGAGCTGATCAGGCAACGCCCGCTCTCGCCGCCGTCGGCGTAAGCGGAAGCAACCTCAGGGTATTCTCGTGCTGGCAGGACAGCAGAAATGTCACCACCACCGGCGGCGATACCGACCTCTACTTCGCCGAGATAGGCTCCGGCTCGCCGATAAACGTGCTCGTCGGCGACGACAGAACCAACGCCGACCAGAGCGCCCCTGCACTTGGCGTCGATTCGCACGGCTATCCATATATTGTTTGGGCCGACACCAGAGACCCCAACGAAATGATATGCTATGCCGGAAGCACATTCGTCGAAAACGAGGCCGTTGAGTCAACGGTGGTCACCGCTTCCTCGGGCGGAACCGTCGGAATAGAGCCCGAAAGCATAACTACTGTCGAAGATGTGTCCCTCGTCGTGCCCCCGGGAGCTTTCCCCTATGATTTGACCGTTACAATCGGCAGAATCCAGAATCCGCAGGCCTTCTCCATGCCGTGCCTCAATGAGTACGACTTCGGGCCCAGCGGAATCGTCTTCAGCGCTCCGGTCACCGTCACCATACCCTACGAGATTGTCGACGGGAGCAGCCTCGCCTCGCCTTACTGGTATGATTCCTTTACCGGCGCCCTGAGCCAGCAGGGAATAACCGACGTCGAGACCATCGTAATATCTCCCACGCTCCACGCCCTTCGTTTCAAGACCACCCACTTCACGCCGTATTATGTGTTGAGCGGCAGTTCGACCGGCGGTGGCGGTGGCGGCGGCGGAGGCTGCGCGGTCTCTGCCGTTGGTCAGGGTGATGTCGTATCCTTCTTCATTCCGTACGTCGGCCTCGCGGTTGCAATGGCCCTGCTGAGGCTCAAAGACACGCGGGTCCGCAGGATGCGTCACTCATCTCGGAGATAGTTGGGATGGGGTATCCGACCTTGCGCGCCAGCACCGTGAATTCTCTGCCCTATCCCGAATCGACCCGGCTGCTCCACGGTAGTCCTCGCCGGCCCGAGGGTCTTCTGCTTGCTGAGACCGCACTTGTCACGGCCGCCGCGGTCCTGGCGATTAAGGCCGTTGCCTGGGGTCCCCTGTCCCACGCGATTTGGCTCCTGGCCCCGGCTGTCTTGGTCGTCTCTGCACTGCTTCCGACCGCCGCCAGAAAGGCCGCCTTCCCTCGGATTCTCCCGGCGGATGTCACCCAGTGTGAGCGTTCACTGGCCGCGTTGTTCAAGACCTGCGCACTAATCTTTCCCCCCACGCTTACAGCCCTTTGGCTTCTCAGATACGGCGGCCTGCAGCCGCCCTTGCGCCCTGCAACGCCCCAGAGCGGCCAGTGGTTCGCCTGGCTGTTCTATCAGTTCATGTACGTCGCCGTGGCCGAGGAAATTTTCTTCAGGGGATACCTCCAGCGCAATATCCGGCGCCTGGTTCGCGCCGCCAAATGGGGCCGCGCATTGCCGGGCCAATGGGCGCCCATAGTGATCGCGGCCGCCTGCTTCGCCGCCGCTCACGTAATCGTCCAGGGCCGCATGGTATCCGCCCTTACATTTCTGCCCGGACTTGTTCTCGGCTGGCTGTTCGTAAAAACCAGATCGCTGCTCGCCCCAATCCTGTTTCACGGCCTCGCCAACGTCTCATACTGCCTGATGTCAATGGCCCTCTGCTGAATTCTGCCCCGATTCCGCTATTCGGATGTTACCTGCCCCCTCCCGCTGCCAAAGGCCGCCCACACACACCCCAAGAAGCACCATTAACCACTGGCAACTCCCCGCCAACGCTCCATTCTGACACCCTGCGGCCAGAATGCCAAAAATCTCCGAGGCACATAAGTGCCCATTAACAATATACTTACAAGCATGCTACACACGTTCCTCTGGAACTGTTGCGTATTCTTTCTTGTTGACTTTCAGCCGCCTCTGCTGTCTATTCATATCAGTTGCCCTTACGAGGCACACAACCTTTGAGCAATCCGCACGAGGGCAAAGTCGCGAGTAACATATAGGAAAGGTGTCGGCCGTACCGGCGGGCCAGGACCCGCGGCGAAATTGCGCGAAGGTAAAAACCAAGAGATTCTAATCAACAACCCACCACTCTACCTTGCGCCGTGCTCGATGATGATGGCTCTCGGAACTGGCCGGTCATTGTGGGCCTGCGCCCGAGGGCTCTAATCTTCTGAAATTCTTCCCTCCCCCGTCAAGGCCGCAGACTGATATAAACTCTAGGCGCCCTTCCTCAAGACTGTAACTATAACGCGTTCGACGCTTACACCGGCAACGCGCTTGCAAAGTCTTCTGCGTTACGCCCTATGCCTTCGCGGCTTTGAGTTTGTTCAGCTTCCTGGCCAGGCGCGATTTCTTCCTCGCCGCCGTCCTTTTGTGCATCGTGCTCTTGGCTGCCGACTTGTCCAGTTTTTTGGTGACGAGCCGCAACTGCTCGCCCCCCGCCGCAGCGTCGCCACCCTCCACCGCTGCCTCGAATCGCTTTATCTGAGACTTTATCTGGCTCTTGCGAGCCCGATTTGTCGTCCGCCGCTTGGCGTTCTGCCGTATCCTCTTCTTCGCTGATAACGAATGTGCCACACTATTCTCCTGAAAAACATCAACTTACCATCTGTTGCCAATACTAACCGAGAGGTCGCTAGGTTCGATCTTGTCGGTGGGCAGCGCACTATCCCTGCTCACGGGCCGCCCGCAGCCTGTCAACACGCTCGCTCACATCCTTGTAACCGAAATCGAGCTGCGCGATCTTCCGGTATATATCGAGCGCCTGCTCCGTATCGCCCTTCTCTTCGTGGG
>CP070678.1:1982439-1986434 GCA_020352515.1 Phycisphaerales bacterium
CCGATGCGCACGGGCTTGGATCCTTCCGTTAGTTTCGAGCCCAATATCGAAACGTTCTCGAAGGTCACATCACGAACGTCATGCTCGGTATCCGCTCCCTCTATCTGCACAAGATAGTCGCCGGTTTGACCCTCTAATGTAATATTTCGGAAGCTGATTCCACGGATGAATCCGGGCACCTTGTTGCGCATATACTGGTTTACGACCGGGCGCAGGCGGATGAAGTCTCTTTGGCCTTCGCCGTGGATGCGGATGTCCTCGATCGTGATATTCTCCAGCCGCATGTCTTCACCCGGCTCAAACAGGAATGGCGTCATGGTGAAGTGGATAATGTCGAGATTCCGGAGCGTCACATTGCGCATGAACTCGGCACGGCTTTCATGTCCGAGCAGAAAGATGCGGGCCCGGTCGCACCAGAGAGTCGAGTTCTCCACCGTGATTCGTTCAACGTTGCTGTTCGGCGCGCTGAAGTCGAGCCCCTTAAGGGCAACACAATCGTCATCGCTACGGATGAAGCAATCGGTAATCAGCACATCCTGGGAATTACATGGATTAATGCCGTCGTCGTTTTGGACGCGGGAGTTACAGAGCTTCACATTCCGGACCGTTACTCTCCGGCAGCTCTTCGGTACAATAGTCCAATGGGATGAGCCGCGCAGCGTGATGCCATTTACCTCGACGTCGGTGCTGTTACGAATCGCAATCAGGTTGCCCACCGGGCCTTTGCGCCACTCCCAATCGGAGCCGTCCAAAATGCCCCGTCCACAAATCCGAATGTTGGCTCCTTCCGCCAGCACCTCGGCCTTGACGACGGCACCCCCGGCGAGGTAAAGGGTCTGGTCGCTCCTTAAAACGATCTTCACTGGCTTGTGCACTCCGGGGCCAAAGTAAACTACGCCCTTATCGCCAGGCTTCGGTGCATTTGTCTCCAGGGGATTTACAAACAGCAGCAGGGGTCCTTTCTTGCCGTCCGGCTCTATGCTGAGTTTACGGGGTCGGTCCAGCATTAAGCTCAGAGTATGGTCATCCTCCAATGTTGGCTTGATGCCAGATGATTGCGGCCTAATCACGACGTTCCGAAGCGAGCGCTTTGACACAATGCGAACCACGACACGTCCCGACATATCAAAATTAGCAAACGAATACGAACCACCATAGTCCCATTGTTTTGATGCAAATGGCGGGTCGAGAACGCGGGCCATATATACGTCAACCTTTTGGTCCGCAACCTGCAGCTTGTAGTCGGCCGACAAGGTTTCACCAGTCGGGGCGGGATAAGTGACTACCTTTGCTGCATTCACCGTGGTCGAGCCCCGGCCTTGGTCTGAAGTCATGTTGAATGCTAAAATCAGGACTCCAGCTACCAGCATTCCGGCGGCGCGGGTGGTCCCTGTTTTGGAGGTTTTTCTTCGCATAGTTTTGTTAGCAGTCTTCATGGTTCACTCCTGTCCTGTCCCGGGTTTTGCGTTTTCAGTCACTACTCGGACATGGGGTCTCCGGCCAGTTCGCTCAGATACTCCTCGACGTTAGTGTAACCATCGGCGTCCAAGTCACCGTTTGCATCATCGGGATTCTCCGGGTTCAGTCCCCGTGCCCGCTCCCAGACATCGGACATGCCATCGTGGTCGGTATCCGGTGGGGGCGCCGGCGCGCCACCGGCAAGATCTGGCCATGGGCCGGAAGTGTTGACGCGATAGGTGCCGGTCTTGTCTCGCACGCTTTTGACGATGCGCCGATCAATCACATCGCGGGAAGGCTTGTATGCCCCAACGGTGGGCAGCACTTTGTCCAACAGCCTGGATACGGGATCCAGGGTAACCGGGGGAGCAGAGAAAGGCTTCTCCGCGTCGTACTGCGCCTGGTTCACGAGATGAGTGCTTCCATCCTTGTTGAGTTCGTAATAGTCCCACGTGTTGACGCCATGTCCGGTCCAGTCGTTACCGCAACCTGTAGGACAGCGAGGTCCCCAGTTGCCGGATATGTACAGCTTGGTTCCTCCCTCTTCGGCGGCGGAACCGTCAATGCGGACCGGGCCGCCGTTGCCGACGTTCAAATAGGGGTATCCGCTTTCCGGGCCGGCCAGCCAGAGGTTATCGACTACGTTGCCGAAAGCCGAGCTGTTGAGTGCAAATTGCCCAAAAACCGCGGAATTGTTACCATTCCAGTTGTAGATAATGTTATTTCGAAAATCAAACACTGCGGCGTGCTGCATCAGAGGAGTTCTGGATCCGAGATTGGCGTAAAGGTTGTGGTGGAGCGTAATCCTCTTTGGGGCGCGGTTGCCGCCGATGTGGCTGCCCATGTCGGCTTCGGCAATGATGTTCCACTGAAATGTGGCTCGATCCAAATACGAGCCATACCAATCCAGTTGTGTGTCGGAGCCCCAGCAGACCGAACAATGGTCGAAAATAACGTCATGCACGCCAGGCTCGGCCGTCCCGTAGCACAGCAAGTTGTTGCCGGCATCGTGCTTCAGGTTGCCGCCCATGCGCACGCGGAGATGGCGAACTACGATGTCATGCGCGCCATTGACGAACCACACTCCCCAATCACCCTCCGGCTGTCCGTGCCCGCGGATTTGCACGCCTCCCGGCGAGGTTTGACCAGCGACGGTGAGGTAAGGTGTGCGCACCCGGATCGCGTTTTTCAACGTAATCGTGCCGCTGACTCGGAACACTACGATGCGGGAACCGGAAGCCTCCATCGCACTGCGCAGACTGCCCGGCCCTGAGTCGTTGAGGTTAGTAACCTCGATGATTCGACCCCCACGTCCGCCGGGTGTGTACGAACCGTAACCCTCCGCACCGGGAAAAGCTGGCAACGCCCGCGCCACTATCCCTGAACTGGGAACGGGAAAACGCGGGTTCGATATGCTTCCCCGCTGCCCGATAGTTGGCGTAGATTCATACGCCCCAATGTCAACCTTGCCGCCTTGCGGCCGGCGCTTTCCCTCGAAATCCCTCTTGGGTGCACGGTCGGCCAATCCCGCATCTATGGCCGGCGAACCAGCCTTGAGATGAAAGTCGAAGGAATCGGCATTGACAAACCGAGGGTCGGTCTCTTGGTTGTCACTCGCCTCGTACGAATTATCTTCGGTGGTTGCGAGATTATCGCCGGGTGGATAAAAGATGTTGTTCCGTATCGGATGCCGCCGGCCCTTTTGTGTGTAGAACAGAATCCCATTCACGCCTCCGTTCTTGTAGAAAATGTTGTTCTGGACGACGCAATTCTCGACACCATCCTGCCAGATCACAACGCCGGCCCTATTCTTGTTGAACGCAAGCGTGTTGTTGGCGATCAGCCAGTTTTTGGCCTCCGCATATTCCGGCCCCGCCATCGAGTCTTTCTTGTAATCGTAGGCCGCCACCTGGATGCCGTAAGCAGTATTGGAATAAATCAGATTGTTCGTAATCGTAAAGGAGCTTCCCGTGGCATAAATCCCGTGTACCAGGTTTTTTGCTACATTTTTGTTTGTGCCGTTCCCGGCGATGATGTTTCGGTCAATCAGCACGCGATTGCCGTTTCCCAGAATGCCCTGGTTCCAGTTCTCGTGGATGTTGCATTTGCGGATGACAATGTCGTGTGCGTTGTAGATCTTAACACCATCCCAGCCATAGCGGATTTCAAGTCCCTCGACAGTAATCCAGCCGATCGGTTTTTGATAGCCCTCTTCTGCCTGAAGCAGCAGGCCATGGCCGGGCGGCGGTTTGCCCCGCTCGCCGGGCTGAATCACCGGCCGCTCGCTGGCATAGTTCTTCAGCACGATGGGCCTGCCCTGTTGCCCGGAGAAGCGCATTACCACATGCTCTCGATAGACCCCGCCGCGCACCAGAATCGTATCCCCAGCGCGGGCAATATCAGCCGCCTTCTGGATTGTGCGCAATGGCTTAGCCTCCTTGCCCGGATTCTTATCGCTTCCGTTCGTAGCCACGTAGTATGTGCCCGCTCGTGCCGCCGTCGCAGCGGTCAGCACCAATAAACTCACCCAAACGTAC
>CP070678.1:1986534-1992546 GCA_020352515.1 Phycisphaerales bacterium
ATGCTTTACCGGAGGCTTCGGCTCGTAAGGCTCTTCAATCTTGACAAGATAGTCCTCCACTTCCCCGTTCGGAGCGGGGCCGAAGTACGGTATACCCGGTGTCGTGCTGTATCGGAATCGCGCATACGTCCGGATGTTCGGCGTGGCCGACAGAGGCACCTGGAACGCCAGTACGTTGGCGCCCTGCTGCAGCAGCTTGTCTTTGAATACAACGTCGCTCGCCTGGGCCCAGCTTCCGTCACCGTTGTAGTCGATCCAGACCTGGAGCAAAGCCCCGCCCGCGTTGGCGGTCACAGTGACGGTTGCCTGCTGACCAGGTATCAGCGGCGTGTTGAAGACCACGCCGTCCTCGTCGTCGAAGTTCGGCGGCGGGTTCAGCGGATCGATATCATTATCGTCACCGACAGCGTTGACGTCAGGCTGACCGTCCGGCTCCGGATCAACTCCGTTGCCCAGGAATATCCGCGGAACAATCACGTGGCTGGCGCCGTTGCTTGCCGCCAGCGTCGGATATGTCGGGTCCGGAGCGTCGCCATAATCCACGTCCGGCTGCGGAATTCCTTCCCCGGTAATCACGAACGCAAGATCGAGCGTCTCGCCCTCAAGCTCGTGTCCCTGCGGATATCTAAGAGGCAGCCAGCCCGCATCAGGGGTGAAGTAAACCGCATCGTCGTTGAAATGCAGGTCGAAAGGCGTAGTCTTCCATCCGAACGTGTACTCCGGATCAACGTCCCCGTGAATGTGCTGAATCTCAAGCCAGTATATCCTGCCCGCTTCCTGCTCGAACGCATTGTCATCCGGGTCGATGCAGATGTTGTACTGGTAGGCCTTGAAGTGGTTGGCCGGTGCATAGAATCCAGTTGCAGGGTCGAACCAGCCTTCCTCCCTGTCGTCGGCAACCTTTCGAACCGTGTATTGACACGGCGCAAAGTCTCTTGTCCAGAGCGGCTCTCCCGGACGGCTGAACGGCTGGTCCACCCCGGCCGGAACGTCGGAATAGAACGTCAGCCGCAAAAACACGCTTGCCGGACCGCCTGGAGGCAGACAATCGTCCGCAAATGAGCCCCAGAAGTGAATGTCCGTTACAAGACCGCTCTCCGAGCATTTGAAGTCGTCCGCAAGAGACGTCCAGTACATATCAACGTCCATGCCCGTCGGCGCCAGATCCGGAAGCTGAGGCCAGTGCATCTTGTGATCGTCCCCCTCTACCCAGTCACAGTCGTGCGGCTTCGGAGCTCCGGCAACATGGAGCAGATAGTCCTCCGATTCGCCGTCCTCGAAAGAGCCCTCGCCAGTCCAGCCTTTGCCGAGCTTCTTCTCGGTTATCGTGAACCTCGTCCAGACGTACCCCAGATTCGGACCGATCAGAAAGTTCGGAGGATTAAGCGCCGAAAGAGGCCCGCTGTGTCCGTTCGGAACCGGAAAATCAATCAGAACGTGCTCGGGCGCCTGCGCCGTCACGCCGCCGCTGCATTGTCCGCACGGAGACGCCCCGCCCCAAGCGCCGCTCTTGTCCCAGTCCATAAGGACGTTCACGTATCCGACCGTGTCGTTCGGCATGTTGTTGGTCACGTCGATATCAACGTTGTTGCCCCAGATGGCCGTCGTGCATGCCACGCCGAGCGAGCCCGTCTGCGATGTGCACGGAGTAACGACCTCCGAGCCCACCGGACCCGTGATTGTGTAGGACGGCGGCATCAGTAGGCCCGCATCCCCGTCCTGGAAGCACTCGTCTTTGTCGTACGAGTTCGGATTGAACAGCGGGCACAGACCTCCGTTGCCGTCCGGCTCGAAGTCCACCATCGGGCCGAAAAACGCCCCGAAATTGTTGTGCTCAATCCACCCCGCCGGTCCGATGGTCACGCACGTTGGGAAGGCTCCCATCTTGCACGTGGACGGATACGCCAGCGCTCCCTCGGGGGCGTCGCCGAATTCCAGCTCCGGCGGAGGCGGCGGTTCCGGTGTGAAGTAATAGTCCTCCGTCTCGCCGATGTCGTACCCCTGCGGAGGCCCTTCTCCCCCGGCCGGAATCGTCCCCGGAACCGGAGGCCACTGCTGCTCGCTCAACGTGATCCTCATCCAAATAGGCCGCGGATCAACTCCCGGCTGCGGATGCCAACACATAAACGGCGGAGTCGTGATTGTATGGGGCCCCGATGTCACAAGGTTGAGCACCTGGTTCTGTACCGCCCACTCCGGCGCCGGCGTCGGCGCAGTCGCGCCGGGACACTGCATAGTGTCGTCCCAATCGCCGTCCCGGTTCCAGTCAAGCCAGACGTTGACATACAATGTCGGCGGCTCCAGCGGCAGAGGCGCCACCGTCACCTTGTAGTCAAAAGTTGTCCGCTTGCAGTGAGGCAGAACCAGAGGCACCTGCACCCCGTCGTCGGCCTGGTCCTGATCGGGCCGGTCGGCCGGCGGATCGAGGTTGTTCATACCGTCCTGGTCCGGGCCGATGTCAGCCTCGTTCTCCAGGGTGACGGCATCGCCTAGCCACGCCACCGCCTCCGGCTGCAGGTGCAGCGGACCGTGCGGGGGCGAACCCGCAACGAAAACCGTTGGGTAGCGCGCCGGCGTCCCGGCCGGGCCTCCGCTCGGATAGGCCGTCATGTTGAAGCCGTGAGTGTTTGTGCTGTCCGGAGCATCCCCAAGGTCGTGTTTGGGCTCCGCCTCCTGACAGACGCACTCGTAATCCACAGTGCCGTCCGCGTTCTCTGTTATTTGAAGTTCGCATTTCTCGCCGACGTTCGGACATCCGCCCGTGCAGTAAACAGCGTCGGGCGGGTCTATCGCCACATGACAATCATTCGGTCGAAGGCACTCGCAGTTCAGAATCGTGTATTCCGGCGGGTCCATATTGTAATCTATCCGAATCTTCGTCGGCAAGCACGCCATAGTTGTGTCGGGACACAAATACGGCACACAAGCCTTGCCGTCAGGCGTCGGCTCGCAAACCGTAGGTTGCCCCTCGCCGTTTATCACGAACGCCAAATCGCAAGTGGTGAGCCCAAACGGGTGTTGCTCCGGGTATTTCAGAGGATTCCACCCCGGTACAAGCGGCGGCCGTATGGGATCGTCCACCCAGAAGACCGCATCGTCGTTCCACCGAAGGTCAACCATGCTCGTCTTCCACCCGAACGCGTAATCTTGTGGCTGGCCCGGCACCACCACACGCGATTCCCGAATCCAAAGCCAGTACACACGCCCCTCCTGCTGAATGTACGGCTCCTTCTCGATGTGGAAATTGTACTGAAACGCCTGCAGGTGGTTTGCCGGAATCCATTCGCCTGTCACCGGGTCGTACCAGTCTTCAGGACCGGCGTGCACCTGGCGAACGACGTACTGGCCCGGCCAGAAAACTTGTGCCCACAGCAATTGTCCCGGCCGGCTCCATTCGCCCCCCTGCTGCGGAATGTCACTGTAGATCGCTAAGTTGAACGTCAGGCTGCCCGGACCCTCCGGCGGAAGCCTGTCATTCATGAAAGAGCCCCAGATGTGAATGTCCGTAATCGGGCCCGTCTGGCTGCACTTGAAGTCGTCCGCCAGAGGCAGCCCGTACATCTGAACGTCCATGCCCGTAGGCGTAAGGTCCGGAAGCTGCGGCCAGTGCATCTTGTGCCCGTCGGCCTCGTCCCAGTCACCCAATGCGGCGACACCCGGGCCGGCCAGCACAAAAATCATGCAGGCCCAAATGAGGTTTGCTTGAAGAGTTCTCATGCTTGATACCTCCAATAAGACCGTTTTTTCAAAACGCAGTATGCAAATGCGCACGCCAAATCAATAACAAGTGCCGCCAAACGCGCAATATGTAACGCTAAATCGGTGCGCCCGGCATCGTCAACTCGCTTGCTCAATAGTGCTTTCGCAAGCTCTACGCAGTCTCTCGCCTATTAACTTTTTCTATGGACAAGATGCACAAAAGACCTGTGGTTCGCGGCGCCTGGTGCTGAGAAGATGGCAAAACACATCAACGTACCTCCTCGAATGTCTCCGTCAAAACATCGACTGACAATTTTACCATGTTGCCTGCCGCAAATCAAGAAAAATTATCGGACCGAAAGTCACAACCAACCGCCCAATGCACCAGGACACTGCTAAGTCCTTGTACATCAAGCACATACGGCCTGCCGTCAGGACTGTTTCCTCGACGTTTTGTAGGTCCGTTTCGCGTCATATACCTTCTCAGCGATGAATCTCAACTCTTGGGGCTTATCACTGCTCAGCTCGCGGTAGAAGCAGGACTGGTAACCGACGTGGCACTGACCGGCATACACACGTACCTTCAGAATCAGGCAGTCCTGGTCGCAGTCCACCAGAATCTGCTCGACTTTCTGCACGTGCCCGCTTTCTTCCCCCTTTTTCCAGAGTCTCTTCCGCGACCGGCTGAAGTACGTCGCATAGCCCGTTGCGATTGTCATATCAAGGGCCTGCCGGTTCATGTAGGCCACCATTAGTATCTCCCCCGTCCCCGCATCCTGGGCAATGGCCGTTATCAGCCCTTTGTCGTCGAATCTCGGCTCGAAGACGGCGCCTTCTTCGATGGTTCGTTCTGTCGCCACTTACACGGGCTTCTCGAATAGTCAATGTTACTCTATTGCCGCCGAATGCGCTAACTGCTATTATCGGCAAAAACGATATGTCCGTTAAAAGGAAACTTACCTCAATGACCCGTAGCTCGTCCAGTAAAAGCAGATATATTTTTCTGCTGCTTCGTCTTGCAGTCGTTGCTGCCGGCGTGACATGGGCCATAGTCTGGGTTTCAAGCGAAAAAAGATGGGCCAGCCTCGCCGACACCTTTAGACGAATGAATCTTGCCGTCTTCGCCCTGACGCTCGCAGTCTTCATCGCCTGCCAGGGATTGGTCGCATTTCGCTGGTGGCTGCTCCTGAAAACACAGGACATCTTCATCAGGCCCGGCGCCGCTGTACGACTCCATTTTCTCGGACTCTTCTACAATAACTTCATGCCAAGCTCCGTCGGCGGCGACCTCCTACGCGCCTGGTACGTCACAAAGCACACCGAAAAAAGGTTCGAGGCCGCTCTCAGTGTCTTTGTCGACAGATTTATCGGCCTCGCCAGCACCTTGTTGATCGCCCTCTTCTTTTACGCGGTCTTTATGAGAGGCCGAGCCGCCGCAGAGGTCGTCGCCGATGGCCCAAGCGAAGGCGGCTTTCTCGCCCGCCACGCCCGCCTTGGACTCTATATCCTCGCCGCCCTCGCCGCCGCGCTCGCCGCACTGCTCTCGAACAGGCCCGGCCGAGCTCTGGCCGCAAGCGCCTGCCGACGCCTCTGGGCAGCCGCCCTTAACTTCCTTGCCAAACTAAAAGACGCCGTCGTCCTCTACCTCAGCCGACCTATGGCCATCCTCGCCGTCTTCGGCATAACTGTCTTCCTACAGATCGCCACAATAACCGCCTTCTGGCTACTCGGCCGGACAATGGCCATACCCGCCGCCCTAAAGTACTACTACGTCTTCTTCACGCTAACCTGGGTCCTCGGAGCGCTCCCCGTCAGCATCGGCGGTGCCGTCGTCGTCGAGGGCCTGCTCGCATACTTCTTCGTGACCTTTGCCGCAGTCCGGCCCGAGGCCGCACTCGCGCTGGCCCTCTGCCAGCGAATCGTCTGGATGCTCGCCTCGCTGCCCGGTGCCGTCATACACGTCGCCGGCGCCCACCTGCCCAAAAACCTCTGGCGAGATGATGCTCCCGTCTCCCCGCCCTCCTGAAACGCCGCGCCCCCCCGTTATCACCTTCGCCCGGCAAAAGCCCCCCACTTTCGCCTCCCCGGTGCCCTCGACCCGCTCAAAAACTGTAAATCAGGCTCGTACCCAGTATATGGAAATTATCCCAGCCGCCACCTCTCTTCGGCGACTCCCAAAGGTAGAACACCGCCCCACCCCAGTGCTCGTTCAGCTTGTAATAGAGCCCGGAGTAGAATCTGTTCTTGTTGTACTGCCCCGCGTTCAGGTCGATAAAGAACTCCTGCGCAAAATAAGGCCGACGCTTCAGGCTC
>CP070678.1:1992646-1995156 GCA_020352515.1 Phycisphaerales bacterium
GCGGCTTACCTGCGAAGCGGCGCGCTGCGGCCGCTTTCCTTAAACTCTTCGAGTTTCGACTTCAGCTCCTTCACGATCTCGGGATGTTTGAAATACAGATTTTTCGTTTCTCCTGGGTCGGTTTCGAGATTGTAGAGCTGGGCCGGGGCGCCGGGAGCTGTGTCTTCGATAATATATTTCTCCAATTGTCGATTCCCCTTGTAGCGATTTCCGCCGGAGCCTTTGTGGTCGAGGTATTTCCACTTACCGCGCCGAATGGCCAAAGCGAGTCTGATAGTCTGGTGGAGCGTGTATCTTCGCACAGGTTTCTCAGGTTGCCTGCCAAGCAGGACGGGCAGGATATCGAAGCTGTCCTCGGCTGCATCGTTGGGCAACGTGGCGCCGACAACGGCCCCACAGGTTGCCATCACGTCGGTGAGGCACACGGTCTGATCGCTCGTCGAGCCGGCCGCGATCCGACCCGGCCAGCGAACTATAAAAGGCACCCGATGGCCGCCTTCCCATTGATCGCGTTTCATACCGCGCCAAGGGCGGGCACCGTCGTGCTGATGGTCCCTGCGCATAGCGACAACCGTAGGCACCTCCGGGCCGTTGTCACTGGAGAACATTACCAGCGTGTTTTCGGCGACGCCCAGTAGCTCGAGCGTTTTCATCAGCTCGCCCACGATGTAGTCCATCTCGAAGATGAAATCACCGTGAGGGCCTGCGTCGGTCTTGCCTTTGAATCGATCGGCAGGAAACGAAGGCAGATGAACGGCCTGCATCGAGTGGAACAAAAAGAAGGGCCTATCGGGATCGGACTTTACGTGTTGCTCGAGGAATGCCTTGCTTTTTTGGAGGAATACGAGGTCAACCTCTTCGAGGTCGAAGCCCGGTGCGATCATGCCGGGACGATTGTCCTTCGAGTACGGGTGCTTTGGAAGCGGCGTGCGGTCAACGATATGAGTGGGAGGAACCGGAACACGGTCGCCGTCGATATAGGCGTAAAGCCAGTCGGTCGTAGGGCAACAGGCCGTGCCGAAGAACCGGTCGAAACCGCGATGGATCGGGCTTCCCTGAATTGAACGGGAATAATCGACCCGTTTGACGGCGTCGAGTCCGTTTTTGTTGATCGGATTGCCGTCCTTGTCGAAAAAAGTCGTACCGATGTGCCACTTGCCGAAGCAAGCAGTGGTGTAACTCTTGTCCCGCAACATTTGCGGCAGAGTGAGTCGGCCCTCTTCAATCAGGCACGGACCGCCGACTCCGGTGAACACGCCGCCCATGCCGGTCCGGAATGCCATACGACCAGTCAGCAGGCTGTAGCGTGTTGGCGTGCAGACCGTCGAGGGGCTGTGGGCGTCGGTGAACCGCATGCCTTCTCTGGCGAGTCTGTCCAGGTTGGGAGTCGGCACCTTCGATTCCGGATTGTAGCAACCGACGTCCCCATAGCCAAGATCGTCGGCTAAAATGAAAAGGATGTTGGGACGATTCTCCCCAACGGCAGCGGCAGAAGCTAAAACCGGCAACAGGGCGACAATCACAGCGGTCAGCAGCATAGCATGTATTGTTCTTTGCATAAAAGTCTCTCCTTGCATCATAATCGCTCGATATCAGCAAAACGGCAGTTATCTCATCGGCCCTGGATCTGCCTTATTCGCGCGGCGAATCCGTACCGTTGTTGCTCGGTCAGCCCCGGCAGGACCAGCGCCGCCGAATAGACCTCCCGGGCCTTCGAGAATTGCTGTTGTTTTTCATAGATATCCCCGAGCAGAAAATAGGCTTCGGCGTGGGGGACTTGCTCGTCCGTCATGCCTCGAAGAACACGGACGGCCTGCTCGATCGAACCGCTCTGCCTCAGATAGAAGGCGTAAGTGTAGACATATCTGTGATTTTCAGGCTGCAATATCGAAGCCCTGTGGCACCAGTTGAGGGCCTCGGGCATACGATCTTTGGCCAGCATGACGCCCAGGTTGTATGCCGCCACTGCCGAATTCGGATCGCTCTTCAGGGCATCGCGGAACGCATCCTCGGCTTCGCCCATGCGTCCCTGTTCGGCCAGCAGCATACCCAGATTCAGATGCGCCGCGACACTGTTGGGATCGATCTTTATGGCCGCCTTCAGTGAAGCCTCGGCCTTGTCGTTTTGGCCCGCGGCGTTGTATGCAAGCGAAGCATTCACGTAAGGCGGAAGATAATCGGCTCGTAGCTTGATGGCCGCTTCGAAGGCGGAGATAGCTTCGGGATACTCGCGTCGGTCCATATGGAAGTTGCCCAGGTTGTAGAAAGAGACATAGTCGTCGGGGCGCGCGCCGAGTGCGGCTTTGAGCTCAGCAGTCGCCACGGCAAGACTCTGGCGGTCCTGATCCCTCATCATCTCAACCGGCACTGCCGCCAGAGAAGCAGCGGCCCGAACTCGAACGAGCCGATACTCGTCGCGGGTTGCATCAAGCAGGGCCTTGAGGGACGAGTCCGTCAGATTGGCGTCCAGCACACCAGCCGCGGCGGCCCGGACAAGAGGAGAAGGATCA
>CP070678.1:1995256-1997971 GCA_020352515.1 Phycisphaerales bacterium
AAAAGCTGGCTCCGGCGCTTTGGCCGGTGCGGCCTTAGCCGGGGCGATTGGAACGAGGGCATACGCCGGCGAGAACGACACGATCAGGGTCGTGCTAATCGGCTGCGGCGGTCGCGGGACCGGCGCGGCGTCCAACGCGCTGGCAACGCAAGGGCCGACCAGGCTGGTGGCAATGGCAGACGTGTTTGCAAGTCGTCTGGCGTCCAGCCTCAAGAATCTGACCAAGCAGTTCGGCAAACAGGTGGATGTGCCGGAGGGCCGCCGGTTTCTGGGGATGGATGCCTACAGGAAAGCAATTGATCTGATCGCTCCCGGCGGAGTGGTTTTGTTGGGGACGCCTCCGGCGTTTCGCCCGATGCACCTGGAATATGCGGTGGCCAAAGGTTGCCATGTGTTCATGGAGATGTCGTTCGCAGTCGATGCGCCGGGTATTCACCGCGTGCTCAGGGCCGGACAAGAAGCAGAGAAGAAGAACCTCAAGATTGCAGGCGGCCTGATGAGCCGTCACTATGTGCCTCTGGAGCGTGCCGTCGAGCAGCTGCACAACGGCGCCATCGGCGACATCATTACCTGCTGGGCCTACCGCGAGCACCACCCTGTGCCATTTACCCCGAAATCCGCCGGGATAACTGAAATGGGCCACCAGATACGCAACTACCACAGTTATACCTGGGTCAATGGCAGCTTCCTGCTCGACTGGCTGATCCATAACCTCGACGTGTGCTGCTGGTGCAAAGACGCCTGGCCGATTTCGGCGCAGGGGCAGGGTGGCCGGCAGGTCCGCACACACCCCGATCAGTTGTTCGACCATTATTCAATCGAATACACTTTCCCGGACGGCACGCGAATGCAGGCCCAGGGCAGACACATGGACAACTGCTGGGGCTTTTTCGGGGACATCATTCACGGCACGAAAGGTTCGGCCGTTCTGGGCGAGGGCATCCCGCATCCTCGTATCTTCAAAGACTACCTGCAGAAACCGGAAAACCAGATATGGCTCTACGAGGGGCCTCGACACTATCAGTATCAACATGAGCACGACCTGCTGTTCGACGCGATCCGCAAGGACAAGCCGTACAACGAAACGGAGCGGTCGGCCTACGCGGCTATGACCGGTATCCTGGGTCGCATGGCCGCCGAGTCGGGCCAGATGATTACCTGGGAACAGGCGATGGCCTCCGACCTCGTTTTGGCTCCGGGCATCGAGAACTATACGATGGATTCTGACCCACCTGTTATGCCCGATGAGAATGGCCAGTACCCCGTGGCGATGCCCGGACGTACGAAGGTGCTATAGTGACATGAATGAAAGGGAGATCAACTATGAAATATGGAAGATTGATGGTTGCTCTGACGTGTATCGGGATTCTGGCGGGCTGCGCAAGCATGGATGAGGTGGGAACAATGGCCGGTAAAACGTTTGGCGATGATGTCAAGTTTCTCAAGAAACATACTGAGGTCGTGCTTCTCTCGGACGCCTCCGGCGATAGTCAGGTGGTTGTCCTGCCTAAGATGCAGGGGCGCGTAATGACCAGCACAGCCGACGGCAGCGGCGGCCTGAGTTTCGGCTGGATCAACCGCGAACTTGTGGCTTCCGGCGAGTTTGTCGAGCATATCAACGTCTTCGGCGGCGAAGACCGGTTCTGGATCGGCCCAGAGGGAGGGCAATTCTCCATTTTCTTCAAGAACGGCGTGCCGTTCGACCTTGAACACTGGTTTACGCCGGCGTCAATAGATACCGAGCCGTTTGAGCTGATCACGGGCTCAAAGAATCGAGCCGTGCTGAAGAAGGACATGCGATTGGAGAACTATTCGCAGACTGTCTTCGATCTCCGGGTCGACCGCGAGGTCCGCGTGCTCGGTAAAAACGAGGCTGTCAACGAACTCGGAATCACTCCCGCTGAGGATGTGAGAATGGTTGCGTTCCAATCGACCAATAAAATGACCAACACCGGCTCCGAAGCCTGGCGCAAGGAAACCGGCCTGCTGTCGATCTGGATTCTTGGCATGTTCAATCCGTCATCAAGAACAACGGTCGTGGTCCCATTCAACACTGGGCCGCCTAGTGTTCTCGGGCCGGTGGTTAATGATTCATATTTCGGCAAGGTCCCTGCCGACAGGCTCCTCGTCGCCGATGGCGTGCTGTTCTTCAGTGGTGACGGCCAGTACCGCAGCAAGATCGGCCTTTCGCCGCAGAGATCGAAACCGGTCGTCGGCAGCTATGACGCAGTCAACAAGGTCCTGACTATAGTCCAGTACAACAAGCCCGCGGGCGTCGAAGACTATGTCAATTCGATGTGGGAGCTGCAGGATGAGCCGTTTAAGGGCGACGTCGTTAATTCCTACAATGACGGTCCTCCGGAGCCCGGTGCCGAGCCAATGGGGCCGTTCTATGAGCTTGAATCGTCATCACCGGCCGCAGCCCTCGACCCGGGCGAGAAGATATCGCACGTGCATCGCACGTTCCATCTACAGGGCCCGGAAGCGGATCTCGACCCGATAGCCAAGGCTGTGCTGGGAGTGACCATAGACCAGATCAAATCGGCCCTCTAAGCGCAACCGCAACTGATGGTACCGGCAATAGGCGTGAATATATCGAGCAATCCCGTCGGGCAGTTGTGGGATCTTATGAATCCTTGCACACTGTGTCCACGTAGATGCAGGATCAATCGCGGCAAGGGAGAGACAGGCTTTTGCGGTATTGGCGAGATGCCG
>CP070678.1:1998071-2003503 GCA_020352515.1 Phycisphaerales bacterium
CATGATCAACCGGGATTCTTCGGTGAGCAACATGCGGAAGGTTTTTCAAGGGAGCGGTCGGCGCCGTCTTTTCGACGACGGCATCATGAAGGTCAAGCACGGCCTGACCACGATAGAGGAGGTCCTCAGGGTGACCGAGGCGTGCAAACAGGTTTCGGATCCGGCTTCCACGGATGACTCGAATCCAGGTTGACGGGCGGGAGGAACGTGGGACGACCGTGGCGGCTGATGAATGAACAAAAGGTAAACGACTGAGTCTTGAGATTATGCTTAAGAAGTTTGTCATTTTCGGCTTGGTGCTTTTGCTCGGCGGTTCGGCGGAGCTTGGCTGGACTCTCGTCCAGCGGAAGAAAGAGCTTCTGGAAGCCGCTTCCTTCAAGCTAAAGTACGCGTCGGAGCCGGATGAGTATCTCAAGAAATATAACGAATGGCTGAAGCTTCCGCCGGAGGAGCGAACCGGCGTGCCCTTTGTACTGAGCGAGCCGGGTAACGGCAAAACCAGGGCTCAGCAAAAACAGGAGCAGCAGGAAAGGCTCAGGGCCGACCTTGACAAGCTGGCCACGGGTGAAATGGTCCCTCACCCATTTGCCGATGTTCTCTATGGTGAGAATTGGCGGGAGGAGCTGAGAAGATACAAACAGCGTAAGGAGCGAAGTGAATTTGTCTTTACGGGTTCGGTGGTGTGCACGTCAATAGGGGGTACAATTTCCGTCTGGTGTTTTCTGGCCTGGCTATGTCGGCGTCTTGTCGGCGGATCCGCTGTTCTGCAGAGACTCTTTTCCCGAGTTTCGGCAAGGAGGGCGGTAGCCGATAACGTCCCGGCCAAGGCTGCCGTGGAGATAGGCGCAAAGGACTCAACAGAGGAGCAAGAAGTGAAAGAGCGGGATGGTCAGATTCAGAAGCGTGCAAGGATTCCTTTGAGCTCAGGACGGTCGAGTTCTCACTCGGAACCTTCAAACGGGCGAAACACGACTGCGGCCCAGGCGGGCGCTTTCGCTAAAAGTCAGGCTGGCTCTGATAAGGGGGGCCACGTGGAACAGAAGCGGCATCCGGAAAAGCTCGCCCTCGAGAATTCCGAGAAGATCAATGTATTGCTGTCCGACCAGAAGTCGGGCGAAAACGAGCCCCGGCCGAAAGTCGCCGCCAAGAGTGCCGGTGTGAACTTCGGGCAGGACGTGATCGTGGGGCAGAAGGCCAACAAACCAGCCCTGTCGGGCTCGGGCCAACAGACACCAAAGCTCGAAGACTCGCTGAGAACTCAAACTGAGAATCTCGAAAAGCAAATGGCCGAGTTCAAGCAGATGGCACAGAACGTCAAAGAGACGACGCTCGAACACTCCAAGCCGCTGAACAAGGCTCTCGAGGAGCTGACCCAGCAGGTCTCTGCCATTCGTGAGTACGCCTCATACCAGCAGGAGCGAGTGGAGAAGCTTCAGGACGGTTACGACTGGAACATTATCAGGACCTTTTGCCTTCGAGTCATTCGGTGCATTGACAACCTGGAGAATCGTATCGATCTGCTGAGTAAGCAGAATATGGATTCGGGTGACCTGGAAGAGGTAAAGGATGAGCTTATCTTTGCTCTGGAGTCCAGCGGCATCGAACAGTTCAGGCCCGAAATAAACAGTGAATATCGCGGGCAGGAGAAGTTTGCCGAGGCGGTGAAGGCAAAAGAACACTGTGACGACATGAGCCGGGTCGGCCGGATCGCCAAGGTAATCCGGCCCGGATACCAGTACTTCATCAATGAGGATAACGTCAAAGTGGTGCGCACGGCGCAGGTTAAGCTCTTTGGATAGTCTATCGGGGTTCACAGAAGAACGAAGAGAAGGACCCTTACGAAAATAAGGAGTTAGACATGGCTAATATAGTAGGCATAGATCTCGGAACGACTTTCTCGGCGCTTGCGATGCTGAACGCCATCGGCAAACCTGAGATAATCCCGAATGCCGACGGCGAAAGGCTCACCCCATCCGCGATCTTCTTCGATGAGGAGAACGCGGAAATAATCCGGGTGGGCATCGAGGCGATCAATTCAAGGCACCTCAATGCTCAAAGGTCCGTTCGCTGGATAAAGCGGCACATGGGGGATACGGACTATCGCAAGAATATAGACGGCAAGGACTGGACGCCCGTCGAGCTTTCCGGTCTGATTCTGAAAAAGCTCAAGCAGGATTGCTCGGCCGAGCGAGGCGAAATCCGCGACGCGGTGATTTCGGTACCGGCGCACTTCGATGAAGTCCGCAGAAGGGCGACCATGGACGCGGGCGCCTCCATCGGGCTCAACGTAATCGCCATAGTCAACGAGCCCGTTGCCGCCGCACTGTATTACGCCACGACGCGTGAGGTCTCGGGAAGAGTATTGGTATACGACCTCGGCGGCGGGACCTTCGATGTCACCATTATGGATGTCAAGGGGCGCGAAATGGATATCATCTGTTCTCAGGGCGACCATGCTCTCGGTGGTATAGATTTCGACCAGAAGATACTGGAGATTCTCCAGCAAAGCTACAGGGACAAGTTCGGCGCCGAGCTAATCGGCAGCGATGAGGACAGGGCAAAGTATGAGGACGAGGCCGAAGACGTCAAGAAGACGCTGTCGCGTCGTGCGGTGGCCAAGAAGATGCTCTACGGCTCGGCGGGCCGCATGCGGGTGGAAGTAACGCGGGAGATTTTCGAGGAGGCGATCTCGTCGTTTCTGGCGCGGACGGACATCCTGGTTGAGGTGGCTCTGGAAGAGGCCGGCGCCAAGCCCTCGGACATTGACAAGGTCCTGCTGGTGGGCGGCAGCACTCGTATACCGCTCGTGCAGCAGCGACTGGAGAAGATGTTCGGCTTTGCACCGGAAACAACGGTCAATGTTGACGAGTGCGTTGCGCTGGGCGCGGCTTTGCACGCCGGGCTGACCATGATCAGGACGAGCCCCGATGCGGTGCCTGCGGGAATTGCCAGCGGATTGCAGGACATCAACCTTACGGATGTCTGCAACCACAGCTACGGCACGATTTGCGCTCCCATCGACAAGGAGACAGGGCGACGCGTGATTGAAAACCGCATTATTCTGAAGAAGAACACACCTTTGCCTTGTGAGGAATCCCAAATATTCTACACGGTTTCCGAGGGGCAAAAGGAGGTGGAAGTGACTATCACGCAGGGAGAGGACAGCACGGCGGAGTACGTGAACAGGATCGCAACGCACAGACTGCAGCTTCCTCCGGACCGGCCGCCGGATCGACCGATCAAGGTCACCTACAGCTATGACCTTAACCAGAGGATGCATTGCAAGTTCGAGGATGTTGAATCGGGAAGCGCCCTTGAAGTTGATCTGGATCTGGAAGGAGATGGCTCCGTTTCGGATGCCGGGACGAAGAAAAAGACGGGCAAGAAACTGGAGCACTCTAAAGTCAAATAGCCGTATGCGCAGGTATGCAGATGAGCAGAGTCCTGACTGCAATCTTGGTTTTGACGCTTGCAATCGGGGTAACGATTCTGGTCTGGTTGACCGCTCGACCCAAGCTGGAGGGCCTGATCAACGCCCTCGGTCTTGCGGGATTGATGAATCGCCTGAATCTGGGGGCCTCGCGCATCGGCCTCAGGCTCTCGGCCTTCTGGAGTCGCTGTCGATTGCGTGCGGCGTCTTGTTTGGGCAGGCTTTCCCGGTCAATTGGAGGTTTTAGACTGCCGAATCCTGCACACGGTTTGGCGGCTGTCTGCTCGTCTGTCGGGTCAAAGCTCCGACAACTGGCGCATCGCCGGCGTTTCGCAGCCTTCATCCGCCGCCTCGGCCTGCGGATTCCGGCCGGCGCAAATTACTGCGGCCCTGATGAAAGATCTCGCACACAGCCCGACTTGGGTATTCTCAATTGCCGCGTACGGCTGACTCCTCCCGAGAAAGGCAGCGAAGGTTCGGCAGCTTTTGCCGTGGATGTTTGCGGCGCTATCGAAGCACCGGCCGATATGCACCCGGCCACTCTGAGAATCTCAATTGTGGATGCTACCGACGGAGATTCGCGCGCGGTGCCTGTACATGCCCGTGTGAAGGAGTGGCAGGCGCCGGATTCGCCCGCCTTCTGCTATAACGCCGATCTCGGCAGGCTGCCCCACCGGGTCACGACCCTGACAGAGTGGACTACCCTCGCACAACTGCCAATTGATTGGCTGGTCTTTCCCCGCAAGGGTGAAAGGGTCTTCCGCTTCCAGGTGTTGGTACTATCGCGGCAGGACGGCCGGGAGCTTGCCCGTGCGGAGTATGCCGCTGAGGTAGAGAATACCGACTATGGCTACATCGACTCCGAGGAGAACGTGGAGAGATCAAGAATCCTGGCGGTCGGGTTGGCCTTTGCCGTTAGTGCTTCGGATTACAAGCTGTTCAACTGTGAGGTGGACCTCATAAAAAACTGGGCAAAGGACAATATACATCTGTCGAACACGTCTGAAAAGGTCGTCGAGCGCAAGATCGAAAAGGCGCTCGATAAAACCGTAGGTTTCTTTCGCAACGGCAACCATCTCGACGCCCGTAGAATCTGTGAGGAGATTGTCAAAATCGCGCCGGTTGCCGAGCGCTACGACATCCTTGACCTTTGCCTGCATGTGGCACAGACAAAAGGTTGTGCCACGGCCGAGGAGCTGGCTATTCTAAAGAGGTTGGCAGAGTGGCTCGAAGTTGATCCGGACAGGTTTCGTGGCATGATGGAAAGGGTGCTGCCGGTGGGCATCCAGGAAGTCACGGATACCGAAACCCTGTTGGGCATAACTGCGGATATGAGCCAAGAGAAGGCGCGGCAGCATCTCAACAGGGAGTACAGCAAGTGGAATTCGAGGGTCACGAACTCCGATCCCGAGGTTAGAAGACAGGCCGACCAGATGCTGAGGCTAATTGCAGAGGCCCGGCGCCAGTACGTCGCGCAAGACGCCTGAGTGAGGGAGAATCCATTTCATCCGTGGTTTTGTGTTCCGTATGACCGGAGCCTCCGGGCTTGCGGTGATTTCCCACCGGCTCATATCTTCAATAAAGTCAGCATAATACGGGCGCACCGTATGAGGATGCGGGTATCCTCTCAACTGCTGCCGAAGGCGTCACTGCTTTGTCCAGGGGCCATATAAGTAAAAAAGCCCGTTAAGACGTTACTTACCGCATCCCTGGCGCATCAAAATCACGGCAGGCCGGACGGGAACGCTGTTGACTTGTACACGGCGTATGTGCTATAATACAGGGGATTACTGGAATTAACCGTCATGTCAAGGCCTGCGGCTGGCGCCGGCGTGTTCTTATATGGCGGAGTGAAATACGAGGAAAGAAAGATAGAGGATGCCCATGTCTTTCAAGGCACTGCTGTTATCGCTCGTGCTGAGCGTATCTTTGGCCCCCCTGGCCTACGGGCCGCCCTGTATCGTGGGCGACCTGGACGAGGACTGCAGGGTCGATTTTAACG
>CP070678.1:2003603-2008402 GCA_020352515.1 Phycisphaerales bacterium
CGAAGCCGGTGAGCCGCTGCCGCCGGGCCAGCCTGGAGAGGTAGTGGCCACGCCGCTTCAGGTAACGGGGATGCCCCTGCTGCGCCTGAGAACCGGTGATGTTGCCACCCTGCTGGTCGAGCCATGTCCGTGCGGGCGGCGCACGTATCGAATCGGGCCCGTTCTGGGCAGAAAGGCCCAAATGCTGAAGGTGCGCGGCACAACGATTTACCCCACCGCCGTATTTTCAGCCCTCCAGGGAATTGAGGGGGTCCGCAATTACTTTATGGAGCTGTATGAGGATTACGAGCTTTCGGATCGTCCGCGTGTCGTTGTTGCGCTCGAAAATGGAGCGGACTTGACGCGGGAGGAGATTTCCGACCGGCTGCGCGGTCGGCTGCGTGTGAAGCTGGATGTTGTTATCGCATCTGCGGATGAGGTTCGCAAACGCACCGTGGTGGAAGGGCGGCGAAAGCCGGTTAAGGTGTTCGACTACCGGACCGGAAGAAAGGATGGGCAGGTTTGCCATGGGACGGCCTGAAGTGGTTCTCAACGGCAGCGATCTGACCGTGGACGACATCGTGGCGATCGGGGTTGGCGATAAGGCCGTGGCGCTGGATGCGTCGGCACTCGAACGATGCCGGCGCAGCCGGAATTTTCTCGAGCGGCAGATCAAAGCCAAGCGGGTTATCTATGGTGTGAATACGTCCTTTGGCCCCATGTGCAATAAAATCATCGGGGACAGCGAACTCGGAACCCTTCAGGTCAACCTGATTCACAGTCATGCCGCGGGTCTCGGCAAGCCGCTCGAATACTACATTGCCCAGGCCGTTCTGACCGTGCGCCTCAATACGCTTGTCAAGGGCTACAGCGGTGTGCGCGTGGAGCTGCTTGAACTGATGCGGGACATGATCAACGCGGGGATAGCTCCGTATATCCCGGAATGCGGCAGTGTGGGGGCGTCGGGGGATCTGGTTCATCTGGCCCACATGTCCCTTGCGATCATCGGGGAGGGGCAGGTTTTTCACAAGGGCAAACTGAAAAAGGCCGGGCAGGCTCTGAAGGCCGAGGGCCTGACGCCCATGAAGTTGAGTTTCAAAGAGGGTATCGCGCTGATGAACGGCACCAGTGCGATGACCGCGCTGGGGGCATTTGCACTGTTCGGCGCCAGGAAGCTGCTGTCGCTCAGTTGTGTGACCGCAGCCTTTGCGCTGGAGATATTCGGCGGAATCGACGATGCCTTCGACGAGGACCTTCACCGGCTCAAACCTCATCCCGGCCAGCAGCGCATCGCGGAAACCATACGTCGGCTTTACCGGGGCTCGAGCAATATCACCCTGCGAGAGGAGATGCACGACCGCATCCGCAGTGAAGAGGTGGAAGGTACATACTTCGAGACAAGTATCAATGTGCAGGACGTCTATTCGGTTCGCTGCACCCCACAAATCCTGGCCCCCGTTCAGGAGACCATAGAGCAGGTGGCGGTTACGCTTTCCACTGAGGCGAATTCGGTAAATGACAACCCGGTTGTAATCCCGGACAAGGGCAAAGTGATTCACGGCGGGAACTTTCACGGGCAGAGCATAGCGTTTGCGATGGACGCCCTTTGCATGGCCGTTGCGGAGATGGGCACATTGTCTGAGCGGCGGATCAACAAGCTGCTCGACAGGACACTGAACGAGGGTCTGCCCGAGTTCTTGATCCCCGGCACGGTTGGTTTGACCATGGGGTTTATGGGCGCCCAGTATGTTGCCACCTCGACCACGGCGGAGAACCGGCAACTGGCCAACCCTGTTGGGACGCTTTCGATTTCCTGCAACACCTCCAATCAGGACGTAGTCAGCATGGGAACTGTTGCGGCGAGGAAGGCCTTCAAGGCGGTCAGCAACGCCAAGCACATTTTGACTGTTGAGGTTCTGGCGGACCTCCAGGCACTGTCTTTTCGCAATGCCGCGGGTCTTGGAAAGGGCTGTCGCGGGATATACGAGCAGCTCGCCAGGCATTTCACCGTCTACGACAACGGACGGATTTTCCATGACGATCTGGTGAAGTTCCGCAAGCTGCTGTTCTCCAGTCAACTACTGGACGATCTTAGCGTGTACTGGGATGGAGGGCGGACGCCATGAAGCTGCCGGCGGATACAGAGGCATACATGCTGCATCGCTCGCCCATGCGTTTGGTTCGGCGGCTGGTGCGTGTCGAGAAGGATTACGCGGAGGCCGAGACCGTTCTGGATTCGAGTGACGTTGGGGTCGGTCCGGACAACAGGGTGGAAGCGGCGGTTCTGGTGGAGCTCGTGGCCCAGGCCTATGCGGCCGCCAAGGGCTACCGTGATTCGATTGAGAACAAACCGCCGGGACCGGGGTATCTCGTAGGGGGCAGTGACTTTCGAATAGAACATATTCCTTCAGCAGGTCAGGCTCTGCAGATAACCGTAAGGTCATCGTTGGCGTTCGAGGATTTCTTTCTCGTGGAGGGGCAGGTGCTTTCCCAGGGTCGTGTTCTGGCGAGCGGGACGCTGAAAGTCTGGGTGCAGCCGGACGCGAAGACAGACGGGCACTGAAAGGCGGGATTTCGAGGCGAGCAACCCTCGTCTATTTGTACCTCGCATTGGGGCGAAAATTGAGTTTCTTAGTGCAGGCAAAAACGGACATCCTGGGGCGGATGGCCGCCTGGGTTTACCGGGCGGGCGTTCGCCGTCGGCGCATACTCGGGCTCTGCGTGGTTGGGCTGACCGTGGTCGGTTGTGTGCTTGTGTTGCGTGTACGCATGCGGGAGGACGTCGAGGTGATGCTCCCGGACAGCGATCCAGCGTTTGTGAACAGCTACAAGCTGCTCAAGGCCGCCCCCTTCACCCGCAATATACTCATTGATCTGGAGGTCTCGGATCCCGGAGAGCTTTCTCTACTAACGCAGACGGCCGAGGATTTGAGCGAGCGGCTTACGGGGCCCCTTATCACGAGGGTGATCGCGGGCTTGCCAACGGAGCTGGGCCTCGACCTGCTCGAATGGCTCTACATGCGGATGCCTCAACTGTTTGCCGAGGGAGACGCCGAGGCGCTGCTGTCTATGATAACGCCGGACCGTGTGGCCGAGACCCTCGAAGAGAATCTCCGCGCGCTCAACGCCCCCGAGGGACTATGGCTGGCCAAGTGGCTTGGGCGGGATCCTCTCGGATTTCGCAATCAGGTTTATCGCAAGCTGGGCTCGGTGGCCATGTTGCCGGATGTCCGGGTCGAGAACGGCTTTGTTGTGGACTCGACGGGTCTGCATACGTTGCTGATTGCTGAGACTCCGGTAGCGATGGGGGACTCGCGGGCAGGCGAGGAACTGCTGCGATACCTGGACGAGGCGATTGCCGAGACAGTTCCATCGAGAATTCGAGCCCGTGTCGTCTGCGCTCATCGGTACACTGTCGCGAATGCGAGGACCATCAAGAAGGACCTGGTGGTAGTCTTTGCCGTGTCATCTCTGGGCTTGGTGGCGGTCTTCGTGCTGCTGCTGCGACACTGGCGTGCAGTGTTTGTCTTTGCGGTCCCCGTTCTTGCGATTCTGGCCGGCGTGTTGATAACCGCCTGGGTGTTTGGGCGGGTTTCGGCGATAACCGTCGGCTTCGGGGCCGTCCTGCTGGGCATCTCCGTTGATTACGGGTTGCACGTGTTCTTCGCACTTCGCCGGCGGCAATCCGATCCCGCCGGCTGTATGGCGCGCCTGGCCGTACCGATGGCTGTTTCCTGTGCCACTACCGCCGGGGTCTTTGCGGTGTTGCTTTGGGCGGGTGTGCCGATCCAGCGTCAACTGGCCGTTCTCTCGATCTCCGGACTTCTGACCGCCCTCGGGCTGGCCGTCATCTGCCTGCCGCACTACGTGGCCACCGGCCCACCGGACCCGCGCAGACCTCTGCCGTCACTATGGCTGCAGAAACGGCATTGGGCAATTGCCGCATGGCTGGCGCTGCTGCTGGCTTGCGTGCCTTTTTGTCACCGCGTCAGTTTTGACGGGGACCTCCGCAACGTCGGAATGATGCCCAAGGATATACTGGCGGATGAATTCCGCATACGGGACGTCTGGGGCGATCCGCGTGGGCGAGCCCTCGTGGTGGCCCGGTCGCGGGATGTCGAATCCACGCTTGAGGCAAATGAGCAGGTGTATACACAATTGTCGGGTCTTTGGAAACCCGGGGAACTGGTGAGCCTGGCTCCGCTGCTGCCCAGCCGGACCACTCAATCGACGAACCTGGCCCGGTGGCGGAGTTTCTGGCAGGAGGAGGGGCGCCTTGGAAAACTGCGGGATACGCTGGAGACAAAAGGCCGGGCACTGGGATATTCGCGGGGCGCCTTCGAGCCGTTTTTGCGCTGGCTCGAGCAGGAGCGAGAGCCCTTCGAGGCGGCCGATATTCGGCAGGCCGCCGGGCCCCTGCTGGACCCGTTATTTCTGGGTCAAAGCGAGGGTTTCGGGCTGATAAACCTGGTGCCGGATACCGACCAGACGGTGCAGTCCTTCAGCAGCTCGGGCCTGGAGCTGCCGGCGGGCGTTCATGCCGTCTCGCAGAAATGGTTTTCGTCCATTCTTCGCCGGTCACTTGAACGGGATTTCCGGCGGTTTCTTTTGAGCGCGTCGGCCGTGGTCCTGGTGGTTTTGATTGGCGCTTTGCGGCGTGTGCGGCACGTCCTACTGTGTTTGCTCCCCGCGGCAACCGGACTGATGGCCATGCTGGCGGTGATGGGATTGCTGGGAATGAAGGTAAACATGTTCAATATGGCGGCGAGCGTACTGGTCGTTGGGCTCAGTATCGACTACGGCATATTCATGGTGCGCCG
>CP070678.1:2008502-2013912 GCA_020352515.1 Phycisphaerales bacterium
AGACAGTTGAGGCGATCATCGAAGGGGCCAGAACCGGGAACATCGGCGATGGAAAGATATTCATCCTCGACCTTTCTGAGTGTGTCAGAATCCGCACGGGGGACCGCGGGTCCGATGCGATAGGGTAATAGCTGCGGGCAGATTTGCGCCAACACCCGCCGGGGGCGAGGGGGAAACCGAGTTCGGCCGAACGGCGGTGGCCTGTCAGGATTCTGGCGTCTGACTACAATTTTGTAGATACTCTCAGAATAACCTACGAAATTGTATTCTATCAGGAGATTGGGGCATACGGGAAGCCCGAGCGTAACCCCTTGTACTGCTCGGACTTACAACAAAGTTGAGGCCAAAGTGCATCGCTGGCACGCTGATTGCTATTACAAAAAACAGATGTTGCTCGATTCAACAAGGATGGCGGGCGTCTTCGGGCGAGCCTGAAGAGGTGCAGTTCATTGGATGCAAGAAGTGACGGCAGTGTCGAAGAGTTTGTTCATTAAGACAGGAGAGCTGGCCCGGTCGTCGGGGCCCGCGGCTGCAGTAGCCGGCGGCGCTTCCCTGAGCGGTTGCAACGAGCAGCATCCGGGCCGGCGGGACCGAACCAGCTTGGGGCCGGGCAGTAGTATCGACGGTTCGGTTTCTTAAAGACGTGAATGACAACGGGTAACCAGAATTGTTTTTGAAAGGAAACCAACAATGACAGCGAAAGACTTCTTCGAGTTTGCGAAGAATAACAATGCGAGGATGGTCGATCTGAAGTTTACCGACCTTCTCGGCACCTGGCAGCACTGCACATTCCCCATAGAAGCATGGGATGAGGATACATTCGTCAACGGCGTAGGCTTCGACGGCTCTTCGATTCGCGGGTGGCAGGGGATCCACGTCTCTGATATGCTGGCGGTTCCGGCTCCTGAAACGGCCGTTATGGACCCCTTTTTCAAAGAGCCAACCGTCAGCGTGATAGCCAACATCGTGGACCCCATCACGAAAGAGAATTACAGCCGCGACCCTCGCTACATCGCGCGCAAGGGGACGGCGTACCTGAAGTCAACCGGGATAGCCGACACCTGCTACATCGGGCCCGAGCCGGAGTTTTTCATATTCGACGAGGTGCGCTACGAGCAAAATCAGCACACCGGCTCGTATCAAATCGATTCGGTTGAAGGGGCGTGGAATACGGCCCGCTTCGAGGAGCCCAACCTCGGGTACAAACCGTCGTTCAAGGGAGGCTACTTCCCGGTAAGCCCCACCGACACCTACCACGACCTTAGGGGCGAGATGGTTCTCGAGATGCAAAAGGTCGGACTTGTGATCGAGGCCCACCACCACGAGGTCGCCACGGCCGGGCAGGCGGAGATCGACATGAAATTCGACGAGCTGCTCAAGATGGCCGACCAGTTTATGTGGTACAAGTACATAATCAGGAATGTGGCCAGGCGGCACGGCAAGACGGTGACTTTTATGCCCAAGCCCGTCTTCGAGGACAACGGCAGCGGCATGCACTCACACTTCAGCTTGTGGAAGGGGTCAAAGCCGCTGTTTGCGGACAGCGGGTATGCGGGGCTCAGCGACATCGGCCTCTACTCGATCGGGGGTATCCTCAAACATGCCCCGGCGATTCTGGCTTTTGCGGCGCCGACGACCAACTCTTACAGGCGTCTGGTGCCCGGCTTCGAGGCCCCCGTTAATCTTGTGATGAGCGCCGGCAACCGCTCTGCGGCGGTGCGTATTCCCATGTACTCGGACAGCCCGAAAGCAAAACGGTTGGAGTTCCGGTGCCCGGACCCGACAGCCAACGGCTACATCACGTGGACGGCAATGTTGATGGCCGCTATTGACGGTATTGAGAACAAGATCGATCCGGGCGAGCCGCTCGATCGCGACATCTACGAGATGAGCGCCGAAGAGCTGGGCAAGTATCCGAAGACGCCGGGCACTTTGGCCGACGCGATTGACGCGCTCGAGAAGGACCATGAGTTCCTTCTCGCCGGTGGCGTGTTCACGAGCGACGTCGTCGAGACATGGATAAAGTGGAAACGCCAGAACGAGCTGGATCCGCTGGCCCTGCGACCGCATCCGTACGAGTTCCATCTGTACTACGACAGTTGATATTAGGTGGCAGAGTATTTTTCCGTGAGGCCCTGGGTCCGACCGAAGCGCGCTATATGGTTGGCCCGGGGCCTTTTATGAAACGGTCGGCCGGAAGTATTTGCCCGCGTCTTGGGCCCGGATCACAGGGGGCAAAATTGAGCCCTTGTCCACATTGTTAGGAATTGTAATAACGGTATGACTCGTGCTTATGGTGTTTATTAGGATAATCAGATAGGAACGGCGTTAGCGCAGTCGTATATCATGATTGGTTCAGGTTGTATGGGTGGTCGGAGCTACGATATTTAGATGAGAACGTCGGGAGGCGTCGGCCTCCGGCTGTAAAGGCAAGAGAGAATCTGATGGTCCTGAAGCCGAAAGACGAGGGTTTGTACGAGAGCCGGCGTGAACACGACGCCTGCGGCATCGGTGCCGTGGTGAACATTTCCGGCCGCGCGGACCACTCCATCATCGAGTACGGCAGGGAGATTCTCGTCAACCTCCATCACCGCGGGGCAGCCGGGGCCGACGAGACGACAGGCGACGGCGCCGGCATTCTCTTTCAGATTCCGCACGAGTTTTTTTTTGCCCGGTGCAAAGACTTCGGAATCAGCCTGCCGGAAGCGGCCCGGTATGCGGTGGGAATGGTATTCGGGCCAAAGGACGCCGAGCTGCGCCGGAGATGCGAGAGGATACTCGAGGAGTCGATATCTCACTACCGGATGAACACCCTTGGCTGGCGTGATGTGCCGACCTGCGGTGACTGTCTCGGCCCGATTGCCCTGGCGGCCGAGCCGTCGGCAAGACAGATATTCGTCGACGCCGCCGGCTACCTCGATGAGCAGCTCGAAGTCCACTTGTATCTGGTCCGCAAGCGCACCGAACGAATGGTCCGGGCGGCGTTGGGCGAACAAGGCGAAGATTTCTACATCGGCAGTCTCTCGGGCAGGACAATCTGCTACAAGGGCATGTTCATGGCCCGGCAGTTGTTCTCGTACTACCCGGACCTGGCGGATGAGCGGGTGAAGTCGGCCCTGGCGATTGTCCACCAGCGTTACAGCACCAACACTTTCCCGAACTGGCGTCTGGCGCAGCCGTTCCGCTGCATCGCCCACAACGGTGAGATAAACACCCTCAGCGGCAACCGGATAAAGATGCAGGCCCGCGAGAAGACGCTTGACGGCTCGCTTTGCGGCAACGATATAAGCGAGCTGCTGCCGATTCTGACGCCCGAGTTGAGCGACTCGGCGTGTTTCGACAGCACTCTGGAGCTGCTCGTCCGGGCCGGCCGAAGCATGCCTCATGCGATGATGATGATGATTCCGGAGGCCTTCGGGCCGAAGTATCATATCAGCACGGACAAGCGGGCTTTCTATGAATACCACGCCTCGATGATGGAGCCGTGGGACGGGCCGGCCGCGATGGTATTCACGGACGGACGGCTCATCGGCGGCACGCTCGACCGCAACGGGCTACGGCCGTGCCGATACGTCGTGACAACCGACGGCCTGGCGATACTCGCCAGCGAGGCGGGGGTCGTGGAGTTTGCCCCCGAGAGAGTCCGGCGCAAAGGCCGGCTTCGGCCCGGTCGAATGTTCCTCGTGGATACGGTCGAGGGCAGGATAATCACGGACAATGAGATAAAGAGCAAGATCGCCCGGCAGAGGCCCTACCGGCGGTGGCTCGAGGAAAACAGGATCGAGCTTCGCGGGCTGTTCGATGCGCCGAGGCTGGTCAAGAGCGACCCGGAGACAATCGCCCGAAGGATGCGCCTCTTCGGTTACTCCAGCGAGGAGCTGAAGATGGTACTGGCGCCGATGGCGCTCAACGGCCAGGAACCGGTCGGCTCCATGGGCAACGATACGCCGCTGGCGGTTCTCTCAGAACGGCCCAAGCTTCTGTTCAACTATTTCAAGCAGCTTTTTGCCCAGGTGACCAATCCCCCGATTGACCCGCTCCGCGAGGGCCTGGTGATGAGCCTGATGATGTTCACGGGCAGGCGGAGCAATATCCTCGAAGAGACGCCGCAGCACTGCCGGCAGCTCAAGCTGCCCCATCCGGTTCTGACGAGCGAGGATATCGAGCGTTTGCGAACGGTAAGTCGCGACGACTTCAAGGTGGCCACCGTCTCGGCGGTCTTCCGTGCCGACGGTGGCGATCCCGCCGGCAGCCTTCGCCACGGGCTGGATTCCCTCATCGAGGCCGCCGCAGAGGCGGTCGAGCGGGGGGCCTCGCTCGTTATCATAAGCGACCGGGACATCTCTGAGGCCATGGCGCCGATTCCGTCACTTCTGGCGACCTCGGCCGTCCACCACGGTCTGCTCGAAAGAGGACTTCGCGACCTGACCGGGCTCATCGTCGAGAGCGGCGAGCCCAGAGAGGTTATGCACTTTTGTTTGCTGTGCGGCTACGGTGCGAATGCGATTAATCCCTACATGGCCTTCGAGTCGCTCGACGAGCTACAACGGCAGGGCGAGCTGCCCGTCGAAATGGAGCCGGTGCAGATAGCGGACAACTATATCGCCGCGATAAAGAAGGGCATCCTCAAGACCATGAGCAAGATGGGCATATCGACGCTTCGCAGCTACACGGCCGCCCAGCTCTTCGAGGCAATCGGGTTGAACCGTCCCTTCGTTGACGAGTACTTTACCGGGACCAGCTCTCGGATCGGCGGAATCGGCTTGGCGCAAGTCGCCGACGAGGTCCTCGCCCGGCACCGGGGCGCCTTCGGGCCGCGGGGCGCCGGCTCGCTCGATCTCGAATTCGGCGGCGAATACCACTTCAGGAATCACGGCGAGCGGCACCTGTGGAATCCCACAACCGTCTCGCGGCTGCAGCACGCAGTGAAGAACAACGACCCGGAGGCCTACGCAGAGTACGCAAAGGCAGTTAACGAACAGGCTAAGAGCCTGTGCACGCTTCGGGGACTTTTCGAGTTCAATGCGGGCGATACCGTCCCGCTCGAAGAGGTGGAGCCGGCCGCGCAGATCGTAAATAGATTCTGCACAGGCGCCATGAGTCACGGCTCCATCAGCAAGGAGGCGCACGAGTGCCTTGCCGTTGCGATGAACCGCCTCGGCGGGATGAGCAACACCGGGGAGGGGGGCGAGGATCCCGACCGATTCCGCCCCCGGACCGACGGCGATTCGGCCAACAGCGCGATCAAGCAGGTTGCGTCGGGGCGCTTCGGCGTCACCAGCGAGTACCTGGTCAACGCCCGGGAGATCCAGATCAAGATGGCCCAGGGCGCCAAGCCCGGAGAGGGCGGGGAGCTGCCGGGCCACAAGGTCGATGGTCTCATCGCCAGAACCCGTCACTCCACCCCCGG
>CP070678.1:2014012-2017358 GCA_020352515.1 Phycisphaerales bacterium
GTTGCCCTTTGACCTGCGGCGCGAATCGCAACGGTCGGGTTTACATCACCGATGTCCTAAACCAACGAATCGTTCGGACGGATTTGTTCTACGAGAAAGAGATCAAGGTCGAGATTAAATAGACAATGTCTGGACACCATGGCCGCGTACTTATTTCTGAGTCTTTGCCATGGCCTTGCGGTAGTAGCTGTCATCGTGTTTCTGTTTCCATCCATCAGTCGGCGCTTCGAGCATCGAACGGTGCTTCGCCCACATCTCGTTGACGAACGCATCCCAGGCCTGACCCTGTCGCGCCCATTCTTTGTCGTGGTCCCGGCCTGTCGCCTCTCTGATGGTCTTGACGAAAGCGGTGTCGTCTTCGTACATCCAGCGATCAATGTAGTCGAAGAAGGCGTCATGGTTCCAAGCTTTTTCGGCGTGCATGAGCCGCAGGGCCAGGGCCTGCGCGACCCAGCCCACGCTCGTGCAGCAGCGGCGATACGACTCGCTGGTATTCTGGCCCTGCTTCCATTGTGAAGGCGGCGTATGCTCGTAGGGTCCCCAACCGTTGCCTCGCGATCGACCTGCTCCGGTAGCGGCATCAATCCCCGAATGTCCAGCGAAAACAACCTTGGCCCCGGTCCAGCAATCGCCATAGGCGGTCTGCTCGTCCTCGCCAAAGCTCACTCCGGGGAAGGAATTGTTGATATTTGCCAGTTCGTTATCTCCCAGGAGAAGCCCTGCAAAGACGATGGGCAGCTTGCGTCCGCTGCCGTGACCACCCCAGCCCGTCCAGCCGGGATGGCCAGCGAGAATTATACCTCCCAGATCGATACCCACCTGAATGAAGTTCACCAACAGCGGCTCTTTCTGCTCCGGTTTGAGGTCGGTGCAAAGCAGCATTGCTGAGATGCCGACCACCCGGCCGTACTCCAGGCCGTACTGTGGCATGTTCTCCACAGGCTCCTCGAAGCCAAAGAAGCATGTTCCCACCCAGGGCCGCTGGGTAAAGCGGATATACTGCTGGATATTAGGAATACTTGGGGTCGCAACAGCTCTCGGGAGCAGCTCCCGCTTGAGGTTTCGGGCAAGATAGATCCGCTGTTGGCGGTCGCAGAAACCCGGGCGGAAGGCATCGGCCGGCTGCGGTTCAAAAACACACGTCAAAACAACTGCGGTGCGAATCGGGCTGCTGTCACCAACGCCACGTTCAATCTTGTTCCGCAATTGGGCGTGCAGCACAAGGTTTTTGTGCATACTGATTGTGGAGACAAGCGAATCACCCGGCTTCATCGTCACGGGCAGCTTTTGAATCAGGGACGGGGTGAACCAGTTTCGCACTCCGCTGTCATAGGCAACTTTCATACTGGCCGGTGGATTAAGCATAAAGCCGTTGCGGATGCGATGCTCTTCGTTGCGTTCCCTGTCCATGCGGTCCAGCTCACGTTTCGGAATCTCACTGCCGTAAAGCGGCTTGGGATCGAGAGCCTTGATGGTCACCGGCCCAACCACATACCAGTCGCCGTTAACAAACCGCCCGACACGAACCGGCTCCTGAAACGTCCAGGTAATGCCGTGTTGAGCAACACTTCGTTTCAGCGGCAGCTCTTGGAGTCTTGGCCTAGCAGTAGCATTTTCTTTTGTGTGGATAATGATAGGGAAGCTTGTGGTCGTCTCGGCAGCCAAGGCTCTTGCATCATACGGATCGGCCTCTACCATTGGGGGAATCTTCACCGGGCCGCCCAGGGTAACAGACATGTCGGCCAGCCAGATTGTCTGCTTCCGGCCCTTGTCCTCATCGCCCCAGACGGCAAAGGAACTGAAGCCCTTCAAGCCCGTCTTGCGGGAGTCAACCGCATTGACCTGCCTGTCGTTGTGAAAGACCTGCAAGCCCACCTCAGGATCGAAGTCGAAGGTCCACTTGTGCCAACCCACTGGTGCGCGGCGGACACCAAGCCAGAACAACTGGTTATACCACTGCCTGCCGTCAAAGGCCGTGGCAGTGTAACCTTCGTCACCGCCGAGATAGTTGGCGTAGAGGATTCCGACGGCCAGCACATTCCCATCGCTTTGAACCAGTCCCCATCGCGGGCCCACTCGACGGCCCTTGGCGTCTTCGGGAGTTGTGCCGTCGTCGCTAATCCAGACCTCGATCTTGCCCGACTCGTCACTGTCACGGAGCTTCAAGAGGGCCTTGCCACCCGGGCCGATCTTGAGCGAACACCCCTTCCCCTGACGGCTCTTCGCCATGTCGATGGTCACGTCGCCTGTTATCGTCCAGTTTTCCAGGGACTTGGTGCTGTCAAAGACGAACCTCTTGGATTCCGAGCCGGCAGGCAACGTGGCGGCAAAGTTATTTCGATTCCAAATCAAGACTGTTGAACTGACTGCAATCACCGCCGACAAACTAAGCATTCGTATCATTCTTAACATCCGTTTATCCTTTCCGGCCTGAATTCTCGAAACAGCGCGTGTGATTTCGAGTTGTCAGGCACGTTAATCTTATCCCGGGCAGTATTCCGCTACCAGCGGAAGAATCTGTAAGGATCATCCCACTCTTGCGGCGTATCCATGTAAAGGCCTTTCATGTATCGCTTCTCGGCCTTGGACACGTCCACCGGGGTGCCGAAGCGCTCCAGGAGAGGCGTTTGGCCGACGGCTCCCATATTGGCCAACAGACGCGTGAGGAGATAGCTGGTGCGGCGGAACGTTCTCTTTAGATTATAGAATTCCTTGTAGTCGAATTGCCAAGGTGCAAATTGGCAGAAGACAACGTTCAAACTTTCCGCTTTGGCCAGGACACCATCGCCGATTACTGTGGCTCCCGCCGAAACAAGGGACAGTTTCCGCGGCTCACGGCTGTGCACATCCGCCGGTCCGATTCCCACGAGAAGGGAATTGAAGGCAAACGGCTCAAAATAGGCAGCGATGTGTTCAGCCTCTTTCGTACGGACCTTTAGCGGCAGGAAGTCATTTACTTGCTGCTCATTGAGCCCGACCACCAGCATGTTGCCGCCCGCCTTTAGCCATTTTGCAATGGTTGCGGCATCGGCCACAAGCTTCTGTCCCCCGCCGGGCCCGACAACGAGTACCTGGTCGGCTGACAAATTAGCTCCTTCGTAAGAATTCGGGGATATGCCTGCGGATTCGAGATGCTGCCTCCCAGCGGAATCGCCGACATAGACGACCTCACGTCTCGGAACCGGCTGCCAGGTCGATACGTACCGGAGGATGTTTCGGGCCAGTGTCTGAGCCGCAGGGTCAACTTCTGTGCGCCCGGTTATGTCCAATTGGCAAAATAGCACAATTCCTTTGCCCTGGCGGTACTCCATAAGCGGGCTGTACTGGAGGCTGTAGCCGCCGTCGA
>CP070678.1:2017458-2020670 GCA_020352515.1 Phycisphaerales bacterium
ATACCTGGTCGAGCTCGGTGATACACGAGGGCTTGGTTTGGAGCTGCTTCTGGGATGTCCAGGTGCAGAGCCACGGCGTAACCGATACTGTTGGCGATGGGGCCGGCATAATCGTAGATGTCAGGGCATCAGACATCGCCCAAATGCACGCAAAGGAAACGTTTACCTCGCGAGGCTGGGATTTCCTGGGTGAATCGGCCAATGGCACGAGCGAGATTTGGCAGATGCCGGCCGGTGCGGGGTACCCGGTCTTGAGCTTCTTTCACAGCGCCACACCGTCCCCTCTATCCGGAAGCGGAACCGAGAGCGACCCCTACCTCATCGCCGACGCCAACGAGCTTGGCATGGCAAGCTGGTACCCCGTGAATTCCTCTTTCAAGCTCGCCGCCGATATTGACCTGTCAGATATGACTTGGTCCGGGCCCGTCATCCCCATATTCGCCGGGCGTTTCGAAGGAGACGGACACAAGCTCCTGAATATGCGGATATCCGGCATACATAATCTTGGCCTCTTTAGATTCCTCCTCGAAGGCGCCCGGGTTACGGGCCTCGGCCTTGAAGGCGCTTGCGTCACTGGACCCGGGCATCGTGTCGCGGGCCTGGCCGCCAGGAACGGCGGTGGCGCTATCGCGGACTGCTACGTCAGCGGTCAGGTCGCCGGTAATTATTATGTCGGCGGTCTCGTGGCGTACAACGATCACCAAGCCCTTGTCTCAGGCTGCTATTCTTCCGGTAATATGAGCGGCGATCACTTTGTCGGCGGTCTCGTGGCGTATAATCAGAACGCCACTGTATCGACGTCCCATTCTACCGCCGACGTCAACGGTTATGATGAGGTCGGGGGCCTAGTTGGATTCAATGCATCGGGCGGCAGTATCTTCGACTGCCATTCCGCCGGATTGACAAGTGGCAGTAGCCGGATAGGTGGCCTGGTGGGCCATAGTCAGCGAGGCAGGCTCCTTAAGTGCGGTTCCACAGGCGACGTACGTGGGGGTAGTGCAGGCGGCTTGCTCGGCTACAACGAGTTCGGCATCGTGTCCAACTGCTGGTCTTGCGCAGATATAACCGGTTCTTGGAACGTCGGTGGGCTCGTCAGTATGAATCGGAGCGGTGTAGTCTGGAATTGCCGTTCGGGTGGAACTACAACCGGGCGCTACGTAGTTGGCGGTCTTGTCGGATATAATTTCAACAGAGGTGACGTCTTCGTCTGCTGTTCCAGCGGGCCCGTCGAGGGGGTTAAGTACGTCGGCGGACTCATCGGACATAACGATGATAATTCCAGCGTATCCAATTCCTACTCAAGAGGGTCGGTAAGGGCCGAGGGCCACGTCGGCGGGCTCGTAGGGCAGAATAGCGCCACCGTGTCGAATTGCTACTCCACGGGCGTCGTCCAACCCTCGTTGCCAGGTTTCCCCGGAACCGACGTCGAGGCTGTCGGCGCTCTGGTCGGGCGCAACGAGGGCCAAGGTAGTGTTCAAAACTCCTTCTGGGACATTTGCTTCCAAGCTCACGGTGTAACCGAGAGCATTGGCTACAGCGAGCAGGGGGCCGTCGATGTCAACGTCGCCGCTCTCTCTAAACCGGATATGCTGCGAAGGAGCACGTTCACAGCTGCTGGGTGGGACTTCGCCGGCGAGACGGAAAACGGCACCGAAGATGTCTGGACCATCTGCGAAGGAACCAATTATCCGAGGTTCGTCTGGGAAATTCCGCCTGCAGACTTAGTATGTCCCGATGGTGTATCCTGGCCCGACTTCTCTGTCCTCGCCGAGTTCTGGGGCGATGATAACTGCCGCGCCTCGGACCGCTGCGCCGGTGCGGACATCGACTCATCCGGGGGCGTGGACTTCAGCGACTTGGCGGCCTTCGCCCAATACTGGCTCGGCGGCAACTGAAAGCCGATACCCTGCCCTCATAGTTGGCGTCCGCAAAAAACGGGTCTCGCCTTGAGCGTCGAGCAGACCAAAGCCTACAAGCCTCCCAGGGCCTCTTACCGGGTCCACCGGCGTAACGGCCGAACCCCCAGTCAAATCATATCACCGCGCAAAGAATCGAAGGTAAACATAAACTCCATGTCCTATCAGCGTGGCGGCCGGTATGAACAGACAGGAAACAACGGACAGCGGCGAACCGGCCCTGATGCTGCCGCTCTGGTCGATTCTCGGCGAGCCGGGCAGGGCGTCCAGCATCACCGCCCGAGATGGGTACATCGGATCATACAGCAGGGGCTCGTCCCTTTCGTCTTCGAGCTTTTCCGGCCGATGCGTTTTTGCGCTCGCCTCGTATCTCACCCCGTCGCAGCCCTCGAAGTCAAAGACCAGCTTATAGACTCGCTGGTTGTTAACCTTTGTGTTGGTTGCCGTTTTAGATTTTAGTCGCCCGGTGGTCTGCTCGCCGTGCCTGAGCAGCCGCCCGGCCCTCAGTCCTCTTCTGATGCCTGATATCACAAGGCACGCCCCTACCAGGGGAAAGAGCACCACCAGCAGCCCCCAGAGCCCCACGGGCTTGCGGCGCATGCCTTTTATGCGCGAGATTTCGGGCCTTGCCGCCAGGTACTCTACGGTAACCTTGTCGCCGGTATTAAGCCGCACGCCGGTCTTGTAAGACACGCCTTCGTGCTCGGCGCCGGCCGAATCCGTGAAGCTGTAGTGGTTGGCATAGACGGGAGTCCCGCGACGACGCTTTGACCCGCCCTCCCTGAAACTCGTCTTTTTGCTGGCGGTGTCAGTCCCCTCGCAGGTTTCGAGGCGGCCCCGAAAGAGGTACCAGCTCGTCAGGTCGGCCCGAAGGGCGAAGCCCCAGACGAACACCATGCCGAAGCCGAAAAGTATCCAGCCGAACTGATTGCGGAATCCGCCAAAAAGTAGTCTGACCCTGACCGTCAACGGCACATGCCTGGGCGGCCGGCTGAGACTGAGAAAATTCACTGCAGCCATGACTGCTCGCCTCCTTTCGCCTAGCCCTGCAACTCGCGTCCGCGGCAACCCCTGTCCTGCCGGCCCTGACCCGCCACCAGGTCGCCTGGATGCTAAGCGCCACGTAGTAGTCTCTATAAACCTTGGAGAACGCCGTCAAGCCTAAAAGCAAAACGCCTATCGGCCGCAAAGCCACTGTCTCGCCTTCGATCGTTCTGCAAATCCCGGCGTCACGTAAAGTACGTGTGCTTGGTCCGCCGGACGCAGTTATACGTACGCACACGCAGTCGCCGGTGA
>CP070678.1:2020770-2026250 GCA_020352515.1 Phycisphaerales bacterium
GAGGACCCGGAGTTCGAGAGGAATTTCGCGGTGTACGGCAGCGATCAGATCGAGGCGAGGTATATTCTCTCGACGAGCCTGATGAGCAGGATAGTCGATTTCAAGAAGGGCAGCGGCAGGAAGATACATTTATCGTTTGTGGGGTCGAGGGTTTTTGTTGCGATTTCTTATACGAGGAGTTTGTTCGAGCCGCGAATATTCACAACGCTTCTGGATTTCGAGCCGATTCGGGGCTATTTCGAGGACTTGCAGCTTGCGGTTGGAATCGTTGACGAGCTGAACCTGAACACGCGCATCTGGAGCAAGGAATAGATAGATGGACGCCGACTGGCTCAGACCTGATGAGCTGCCTGATTTGAGTATCGAGAGGCTTGGAGAGCCGACGATAGAGTCGGCCCATGCAGGTGAGGGCCGCCATTTTATTGAGGACGATGAGAAGATACTTTTTTATTCGCACAGTTGGGAGCTAAAGGCGTGCCGGGATTCGGGGCGCGAGCCTCCGCTGCTGGAGAGGGCCGGGCCGCGGCGGAAGATATTCTTTGATCCGAGGGAGCTGAAATGCGGGATAGTGACTTGCGGGGGTCTTTGTCCCGGACTGAACGACGTGATCCGGACTATCACGCTGAGCTTAGTGTGGCAGTATCACGTGCGCGAGGTTTACGGGTTCCGATACGGGTATGCGGGGATGTCGTCGAATGCTCCGAAGCCGCCCGTCCATTTGACTCCGGAGCTTGTGGATGACATTCATCTTAAGGGCGGTGACATACTGGCGTCGTCTCGCGGTCCTCAGGATTCGGATGACATGGTGGACCACCTGGAGAAGCTTGGGGTCGGGCTGCTGTTTGTTATCGGTGGTGACGGGACGCTGCGCGGGGCCGCGGACATAATAGCCGTGATAAAGAGAAGGGGGTTGAAGATATCGGTGGTCGGGATTCCCAAGACAATAGACAACGACATCTCTTGCATAGACGAATCGTTCGGGTTTTCGACGGCGGTTGAGGCGTCTCGGGCGGCGATATGCGGGGCGCACGCAGAGGCGAAGGGCGCATGGAACGGGGTGGGGCTGGTCAAGCTGATGGGGCGGGATTCGGGTTTTATCGCGGCGCATGCGACGCTTGCCAACAGCGACGTGAACTTCTGCTTTATTCCCGAGGAGCCTCTTGAGCTGGAAGGCGAGGGTGGATTTCTTCGTGCGCTGGAAAAGAGGCTGGAGAGGAAGCACCATGCGGTGATTGTGATAGCCGAGGGGGTCGGCGAGGCGCTGGCGGCGGGGGGCGACAGTCCGATAACCGACGCTTCGGGTAACATTCTGCGGGAGGATATAGGGCTTTTGCTCAAGAGGCGGATTAAGGAGCACTTCAAGGGTAGAGGCAAGGCGGTGGCGGTAAAGTACATAGATCCGAGCTACATGATCCGGAGCCTTCCGGCCGATTCGAACGACTCGGCCTTCTGCCTGGTATTGGGGCAGAACGCCGTTCACGCGGGGATGTCCGGGCGCACGAACATGGTGGTGGGATTCTGGAACCAGTACTTCGTGCACATTCCGCTGACCCTCGCAACGCTGAGGAGGAAAAGGGTTGACCCGAAGGGGCGCCTGTGGCAGACTGTTCTTGAGACAACACGTCAGAGAAGTTACCTGAGCCATGAGTAGCGTCGCAGGGAGCGCGAACAGGTTGTCGCGTTCGGGTGTAGAGTTGCATGGTTGTTCTTTTTCGGTGACGGGTCACAGGAGAGCAGACATGAAGATTTGCATTTTGCTTTTCCCGGTCGCTGTGATTGTGTTGGTTGCCGGCAGTTGTGTCGCGGGCGAATCGGCGGGCTCCCGGGACGCGGGCGCTCCGCGGCAACTGGCCGATTATTTGCGAGATGCGGCATTGCAAAACGCCGGTCTGAAGGCGGCGTTCGAGCGGTGGAAGGCGGCTGTCGAAAAAGTTCCGCAGGCCCGGGCCCTTCCTGACCCGCGATTCACCTACGGCTATTTCATCAGGGAAGTTGAGACGAGGGTCGGTCCGCAGAGGCACAGGGTTGGGCTGAGCCAGGTTTTTCCGTGGTTCGGCAAGATAGAGGCGAGAACCGATGCGGCGGCCGCTGCGGCAAAGGCGGCGAGGAAGCGCTACGAGGCGGCGAAGCTCAGGGTGTTCTTCGAGGTCAAGGAGGCTTTCTACGAATACTCATACCTGGCGCGTGCGGTGGAAATAGCGAAGGAGAACCTGGCGCTGATAAAGCATTTCGAGGAGGTGGCTCGGGCGAAGTACACGGCAGCGGCGGCCGGGCACCCGGACCTGGTGCGGGCACAGATCGAGCAGGCTAAGCTGGAGGATCGGTTGAAGTCGCTGGAGGAGCTGCGCGGCCCGATTGTGGCCAGGCTCAATGCGATTCTCAATCGTGAGATTTCGTTGGAGCTGCCTTGGCCTGAGAGGGAGGAATTCAGGTCGGCAAGCATAGACCGTCAGAAGTTTGCTGAGCTGTTGAAAGCCCGAAATCCTGATCTTGCGGCGCTGGGTTACGAGCTGGAAAGCGCAAGAAGCAGGGTTGAGCTTGCCGGCAAGAGCAACTACCCGGATATAGGTGTGGGCGTGGACTGGATTGCGACGGACCGGTCGTCGATGGACGTGAGTGACAGCGGCAAGGACCCGGTGATCTTGATGTTTACGATGAATCTGCCTGTATGGCGCAAGAGTTATCAGGCGGCTGAGATAGAGGCGAAGGCCCGGTTGCGGATGGCGTCGCAGAAGAAGCGGGAAACGGAGAACAGCCTGATAGCATACGGCGAGCGGGTGCTTTATGACTTCGAGGACAGTGACAGAAAGGCCAGGCTGTACGGTGACGTTCTGAGGCCGAAGGCGGAGGAGCTTATTGAGGCTTCGGAGACGGCGTACAAGGCCGGCAGTGTGGATTTTCTGAGTTTGCTGGACGCCCAACGGATGCTTCTTGAGTACGCGCTGCTCGGCGAGCGCGCGACGGCGGATCGTGCGCAGAGGCTTGCCGAGCTTGAGATGCTGGCGGGGACCGAACTGGCGACAGAGACGAGCCATGCGTCGAGCGGCGGCCGCGGCGAGACGGAAAACGCCGGTAAGAATGTAGGGGAATGACACGGCAGAGTAGAGAAGATTGTTTCGAACAATGTTCGTGCCCGCGGGGTAAGGTGTTAGGAGAAAGGCACGGTACGGGGCATGAAGTTCAATACTAACAGGTCTGCATTTGCCGGTAGGTGGGTGCTGGTTGTCCTTTTGGCGACAGCGGCTTTTGCCGGGGGCTATGTGGCGAGGTTTCTCTTGGAGCCATCTTCGGGGGTTACCGAGCACGACCATTCGAGCGGGGCGGCTGCAGGGCAGAAGTGGTATTGTTCGATGGATCCGCAGATTATCCGTGACGGCCCGGGGAAGTGCCCGATTTGCGGGATGGCATTGATACCGATGCCCGCGGATGCGGCGTCGAGCACGGGTGCGAGGGAGCTGGTTGTTTCAGAGGAAGCGGCCAGGCTGATGGAGGTGGAGACTTCGGTGGTGGAGAGGAAGGTTGTTACCGCCGAGGTGCGGATGGTGGGCAAGATAGACTATGACGAGACGCGGCTGAAGTATATCACGGCGTGGGTTCCGGGGAGAATCGACCGCCTTTACGTTGATTTTACGGGCATAAGCGTCAGGAAGGGCGACCACATGGTCTATCTGTACAGCCCCGATCTGATAAGCGCTCAGGCGGAACTGCTGCAGGCGGCCAAGGCTGCGGCGAGCATCAAGGACGAGGGGTCGGATTTCATGAAGAGGTCGAGCCGGGCGACACTGGAGGCGGCGCGGGAGAAGCTGCGGCTTCTGGGCCTGAGCGCCGAGCAGATCACGGAGATCGAGAGTTCGGGCAAGGCCGTGACACACGTGACGATAAATTCGCCCATTGGGGGCGTGGTCATCCACAAAAACGCCACCGAAGGAATGTACGTGGAGACGGGGACGCCGATCTATACGGTGGCAGACCTTTCGCAGGTATGGGTGAAGCTGGACGCCTACGAATCGGATTTGCCGTGGATTCGTTACGGCCAGCAGGTCGAGTTCAGGACCGAGGCATATCCTGGGGAGGTATTCAGGGGCCGGATAAGTTTTGTTGATCCGGCGCTGAATCCGAAGACGAGGACGGTGAAGCTTCGGGTGAACGTTGACAACGGCGACGGCAAGCTGAAACCGGAGATGTTTGTGCGCGCCGTCGTGAAATCTCAGGTTGCGGCGGGCGGCAAGGTTGCGGACCCGGATATGGCGGGCAAGTGGATTTGTCCGATGCATCCGGCCGTTGTGAAAGAGGAGGCGGGGTCGTGCGACGTTTGCGGCATGGACCTGGTGACTATTGAATCGCTGGGCTACGTCACTGCGAATGGGCCCGTAGAGGGAGCTGTGGTTATTCCCTCGTCGGCCCCGCTGATTACGGGCAAGCGTGCGGTCGTGTACGTTCGGCGGGCGGAGACGGAGAAGCCGACTTACGAGGGCAGGGAGATAGAATTGGGCCCCCGGGCGGGGGATTACTACATTGTAAAGGGTGGTCTCGAGCAAGGGGAAGTTGTGGTGACGAACGGCGCTTTCAAGATTGACTCGGCGATGCAGATTCAGGCGAAGCCGAGCATGATGAGTCCGGCGGGAGCCGGCTCGCCGGCCGGTCACGAGGGGCACAGCCATTGAAGGGGAAAAGCCAACGAGGAATGGGGGAACTCTACGAAAGGAGTATAGTATGAACGGCGGAACCAAACGAATCACGGCACTTGTTGTACTGGCGAGTCTCTTGCTTTTGACGGCCTTTGGGCCGGCGGGCTGCAAGAAGAAATCCGAGCCTGCCCCTGAGCCCAATGCGACGGCACAGGGATTAAAAGACGCTGTTGCGGGTGTCGCCGAGCAAACGACGTGTCCGGTGATGGAAGGGCCGATCAACAAGGACATCTTCGTAGAGCACGAGGGGCAGAAGGTCTATTTTTGCTGCGAGCCGTGCAAGGAGAAGTTCCAGGCAGACCCGGAGCAGTACATTGCCAAGTTACCCCAGTTCAAGAAGTAGCAGCGGTCGTTAATGGGCGAGCGATTGACAGACATAGGCGGGCAACCGGTCGGGCTGCTTGACAGGCTGACGAAGTTCTGCCTTGAGAACAGGCTTGTAGTTTGGCTGCTTGTGCTGTTCATCGTTGGCTGGGGTCTGCGGGTAGCTCCGTTTGACTGGGATCTTTTTGGGTTTCCGCGGGACCCGGTGGCGGTTGACGCCATTCCGGATATCGGCGAGAACCAGCAGATAGTGTTCACCGAATGGGCAGGACGTTCTCCACAGGACGTGGAGGACCAGATAACTTACCCGTTGACGGTGTCGCTTCTGGGGATTCCCCGCGTGCGAGCCGTGCGGAGCTACTCATATTTCGGCTTCTCCAGCATCTACGTGATCTTCCGGGAGGAGGCGGATTTCGACTGGTCTCGCAGCAGGATTCTGGAGAAGCTGAGCTCTCTGCCGGCGGGGAC
>CP070678.1:2026350-2029048 GCA_020352515.1 Phycisphaerales bacterium
CCTTTTACCGATTATAGCGGCAAGTACAGCGCCACCGTTCCGTACGGCTTCACCGGTACGGTCCGGCCGGCAAAAGAAGGTTTCGCCTTCACCCCCTCCTTGATCGAATACGCCGAAGTGACTGGTAACATCGATAATCAAGATTACATACCCTCGTTGATTAGGTTTACCATTTCCGGCAACGCCGGCGTGGCCGGCGCAGTAATGAAAGGCCTGCTAGGCAATCCTGTTACCGACGAAAGGGGCCGTTACAGCGCTACTGTTCCGTACGGCTGGAGCGGTACGGTCGACCCATCGAAAAGAGGTCATAGTTTCGAACCAGCCAGTAAGAGATATGCAAGAGTCATCGCAAGTCAGACGAACCAAGATTACGCTGCCAAGCCGGTAATGCTCACGATTTCCGGGCGGTTCATGATTGGGAGCACTCCCATAGAGGGCGTGCTAATCTCGGCCGACAACGGCGGCGGCTCCGACGTGACCGATGCCTGGGGCAGGTACAGCTTACAGGTGCCGTACGGCTGGAGCGGTGCAGTGACGCCAATGAAGGAGGGGATACGTTTCAGTCCGCCCAGCAAGACATTCACCAATGTCATTGCCGATGTGGTTGATTTCGAGCCTAAACGGTCGAAGCCGGCAATTCGCTCGGGCGGGCGCAAGGTGCTCGTGATCCCCGCTGACGAGATCAACGCAGAAGAGCTTGCCGAGACAATCGAGGATATGCACGTCATGTCGCATATACTCGATGACCAGTTCAAAGAAAAGCGTCGAATTCAGGAATTCTTCACCGATTTTGGTGCCTTTTTCGGGCGCGACAGCCGTAATACCGAGGCGACCTACCTCCAGGGTTATGGTGTGCTCTTCTTGATGGAAGTGAATTTTGCATTCTCGCCTCCGCCTAAGCAGCAGGCACAGGATCCGACGGAAACCACCAAGGCCGTCGATTCGACCTGGCAGAAGGCGAGGCGACAGGTGTTCTCACCGGGCGTCTCGCCGGGCATGGGCGAGGAGGACTCGGCGCGCGACTACGATAGCCAGATGGTCGAGGAGCTGAAGAAGGAGCTTGTCGAGGCGCTCAAACACGCCAGCAACATTAGAAACATAGAGCCCGATGAATGGGTAATCCTCACGGTAATCGGGGGACAGCGACAGTTTGGCATGGGCTTCGGCGGAGGCATGTCCGGATTTGGAGGCTCGGCCGGGGGCCAGGGTACTTCATCAGGCGGCATGATGGGAGGAGCAGGCGGTTACGGTGGTGGCGGTGGATTTGTCATGGGTGGCTACGGCAGCGCGGGCACAATGAGGGGCTCCAGTATGAGCGGCATGTATGGCGAGATGGGCGCTTTCGGCGGCGTTTCCTCGTCGACTGTTCTGACCATACGGGCGAAGAAAGCCAACGTGGACGACTTCGCCAAGGGTCAATTGGACCCCGAACAATTCCAGGAACACGTTCAGATCTTCACGTACTGAATTTTCTGAGAAAGGGAGATTATCATGGCAAAGCAAAGACTCATACTTTTGACCGTGTGTCTGCTGGTGGCAACGTCGGGCCAGCGATTGCTGTCTCAAAGCCGCAGTTCAGGCGGATTCTCAGGTGGCTCGAGTGCTCAAGGACCGCAAAACACCAGACCCAGACAAAGGCCTCCTGGGATGCGGCCGCCCAGAATGCCGGGCAGGCCGGACTTCGAACGAATGAAAAACATGAGCCCGGAAGAGAAGATAAAGTACATGCAGGAACTCGCCGAAGAGCAGCGCAAAGCAATGGAAGAACAGGAAGCTCTGGCCATGAAGCAGACTCTTCGGGCCGACGAAAAGCAGTGGAGGATAATCGCGCCGAAACTCAAGAAGGTCAAGCACTATAGAGAACAGGCTTTGATCGGAACCAAGTCGCCTTTCCAGAGCAGCTTCTCCGGCTTCAGCACAGGCCCCGGAGGCCCCCAGGGCTTCGGCGGCTTCGCGGGGGGCGGCTTTCAGTTTCAGGCAGGCGGCAGCGTCAGCGGGATGGGGGGCATGACGCCCGCGGGCAATCCCGACCGGCCACTGACCGACGGCGAGAGAATCATCGAGGAACTTCAATGGCTGCTGGGTGATCCTGAGCCAGATCCCGCCGAGATCAGGCAAAAGATGAACGAGCTGCGCAAGGCCAGAGAGAAAGCCGCGCAGCAATGGCTCCGGGCTCAGGAGGATCTGCGCAAGGTGTTAGACCTGCGTCAGGAAGCAACGCTCATGATGATGGGCCTGCTGAACTGATTCTCTTGGATTGTCCATCCGGTCCGGATCGCGAAGATCGGTATGATATCGCTGCCCGACTCTCGCCCGAGTTTGTCACAAGCCTCTGGCTGCAATCGCCCACCTCATGCCATCTGGCCGGATCGATCGGCCCGGCCCTTTCTGTATGCGCAACAGCCCGTGGCTGAAGTCATAGTATTGCCGATTGAGAATTCCCGTTTTTGCGCGGGCAAGTAGCTTTACAATAACAGTTTATGATCTTGCTCGCGGGAATTTACTACCCTTCAAGGGTATGAGCATTGCGACAAGGATCAATCGCCGATATCATGTTCCTTCGGTTACTCATGGAAGGTATGGATTGGCTCGGCTAAAGAAACAGCTCGGTCTTGCGGACGTTTTCGGCGTGGCAGCCGGGGCGATGATAAGTTCCGGCCTGTTTGTTCTGCCGGCACTTGCATACCGAAAGGCCGGA
>CP070678.1:2029148-2032105 GCA_020352515.1 Phycisphaerales bacterium
AACAACAGTACGCCCACGATACCGAGCAGACCGATAAGGCCGGTGACGATCAAACCGATTGCCGGTATTTGCAGGCGCTTATACGCCGCCTCGATGGCTTCGATCAGGGCTTGTTCAACATGGGGTGCTGCAACGCGGGCAATAGCCTTTCGGCTGGCCCGAAATTGCATCCAGAGCTTTGACAGCCAGTACAATCCGCCGATGATGATCGCGCCTACAACGACGCGCAAGAACAGCACGTCGTGCTGGCCGGCCGTGCCGCCCGTGAGGCCATAGAGACGCTCGAGGACCGGCGCCGGCTTGACCAGAAGCACCAGAAGCGGATTGAGCAAAATCAAGAAGAGGAAGAATCCGGTGAGGAATTTGAATTGAAACCCTTTGTCGATGGATCGAGATCGCCAAGCCGCAACGCTGAAGCAGACCGATACCCCAAAACAGAAGAGAGCCATGATTGCCCAGCCGAGAGTCGAGCTGATCCCGGCGTATCGTCTCACCATGAAGTACAACACGGTCAGCGATCCAACGGTTGCTACGGCAGTCGCCACTTGAAGTAGGCGCTGCCTCAGGGGAACTGGCGTGAACTTTATGCCATGCTTCCTCATGATGGCTTCAATCGCCAGCGCCGCCTCTGTCCGGCCGGCACCGGTTTTCGCCCGATAGGCCTTGACCGCATCAAGTCTTGTAGCCGGAAGTTGTGCCAGGATGAACTGTTCGACGTCTTCAGGCCCGGTCTCGGCCGGCTCGCCGGCAGGCTTTTGACGCTCGGCATCGACGGCGATCACTTCCACGTCGGTCTTTATTTCACTGACCTGTTGATAGCGCCGGTCGGGTTCATGTTCGAGACTTCTGAGCACGACCTCGTCGAGGCGGACGTCGACATGGACCTTCTGGGACGGCAGAGCAAACCGGCCGATCGGCAACCTACCGGTGAGCATCTCGTAGAAGACCACGCCGAGCGAATAGATGTCCGCGCGATGATCGACCTGGTGCGCACCTTCGATCTGTTCAGGGGCCATGTAGTGCGGCGTACCCATTCTCTGTTGCGGCTGGGTGAGCGTAAAGGCCGTCGCCGGTCTGTCCAGAAGCTTGGCCAGGCCGAAGTCACCGATCTTGACGCGCCCCCTTTTGTCCAGCAGGATGTTCTCCGGCTTGATATCGCGGTGGACGATTCCCTCTTCGTGTGCGTATTGAAGCGCCTCGCAGACCTGAGGCACGATGGTGAGGGCTTCCTTAGGGGCAAGGTCGCCCTTGCGTATCACGTGTCGCAGGTCTGTCCCGTCGACAAACTCCATGATGAAATAGTACAGGTCCTCTGACTGGCCGAATTCGTAGAGGGTGACTATGTGAGGGTGATTCAGCTTGGCAAGCGAGCGTGCCTCGCGCGTGAATCGCTCGGCAAAGGCCGGGTCCGTGCCCACCTCAGGCGGCAGAATCTTCAACGCTACGATGCGGTCGAGCTGTTTTTGCCGGGCCTTGTAAACGGCCCCCATACCCCCCTGGCCCAGTAGCTCGATTATTTCGAGGCCGGGCAGCTTCTTGCCGAGTTCCGCCGGCTCCGGCGGCACAAATCCACCGGGCGGCGTGGCGCTTGTCGGAACAACGGCCTGGCCGTTCGCTTCGGCGCGTCCTTCAGGATCGATGCCCGTGGGCAATCCGAGTTTCATGATGCACTTGGGGCAAACGCCTCCGGGGGCATTCGCAGGCAACTCGCTGCCACATTGTTGGCATTTCTCTTTTTCGGCCATAATACAGTGCTCCCGATTGAAATTTTCCGCTCTTGCGCGGGTAAGCAGCTTTACAATAACAGGTTATGGTTTTGCCCGCGTGAATTTACTACCCTGAAGGGTATGACACGTCCTTTCTTTTGCTCTCTTGCTACCTTTACCTAAGCAAAAAGGCCGATCCGTTACAAAGAATCTACACTTTCCCGCCTCATAATGCAAGATAAGCGGCATAGTTGGGTGTGAAATGACCTTGCACGACTGCGAGTGATAGACTCAGCCACTTAGAGCCGCGAAAAGCCCCCGGATTTCATCATCAATCTGCGTCTCGTCGGCAACTGTCTGAGCAATTTCATCGCGCAACAATTCCCGGCATCGTTTGCGCAGGCGGTGAACCGCAACCCTCGCAGCCCCCTCGGTCATGCCCAGTCTGGCTGCCACCTCACGGTATGGGACAGAGCTTGGCTCGGCGGCCAAATAGGTTCTCAGATGGTCGAAAAGCTTTAGTTTGCCTTTTTCAGCCAGTTCAACTCGGAGCCGGTCCATGGTTCGCTCCAATACCGTCAGCGCCCAGGATTTCTCAAAGAGCTTCTCAGCGGTCAAGTCGTCGGCTGGCTCGAGGGCGTACTGACTCTCGGCGCTGTCGAAGTCGAGAGAAAGGACAGGGCGGCCTCCGCCCCGCTTCTTCGCCGCAGCGCGGGCGCGCTCATTGGCGATGAAATGCTTCAGAGCGGTAAGCAAGAAGGAGCGAAACTTGCCGCCCTTGGGTTTTACTTTTTTGAGATAATCCTTGTCCAGCATCTGAGCAAAGAAGGCCTGAGTGCAGTCCGCGGCCTCGTGAGCATCGTGGCCGTGCCGGCGTAGATAGGCATAAAGCGGGAACCAATACATCTGGCACAAAGTGCTCAGGGCCGGCTCATGATTTGGGGACGAACTGCGTCCCGCCGCCAGAACAACACTCCAGTGCGTAGTGGCGAAGCGACCGGCGCCGGGCCCAGTAGAATCTATTGACTTCTTGTGTGTCATGATGAAACGACCAATTTTGCCAAGACTCAATTCTAAGACACTCAGGTGCCGCAAACAACTGGAAAACACCGTTTACTGAGACCGTGGAAGAATCAGAATTTAAGAAATTAGGGAAGTCATCCCGCACCAATTGAACCTCAGATGCAGGGCCTACTCGCTGCGAGAGGCAACCTTAGACTACAGAGGCAATTGGTGCGGGATTCCGCTATT
>CP070678.1:2032205-2036310 GCA_020352515.1 Phycisphaerales bacterium
ACAGATCAAACCGAATGGAAGACCCGCAAAGCGCCGTGGCGGAGCGAGGACTGGCCTGAGCTGGCTCTCTGGATCAACGAGCGCAGCGATGTAATAGTGAGACTCCTGGAGGCTTGCGGGAGACAGGAATGCCGGTTTCCAATAAGCGAGTGTTACGACAACCCAGGTAAGCATTTTGGACGAGCAGGGTGCGTGCGCAAATGGGCATATCTGCTTGTCAGGGCGGCCAATAACGATATTGCAGAGGGTCGAATCGAATCCGGCCTGCGGCAGTACTTTGCCGTAGATCAGATTGGTCGACACCTCTGCCAGCAGCCCGTCACCGTTGACATCTTGGCCGGGTGGTCGGTGCAGGCGGTAGCCTTGTGGCGAGTCCGTGGCTTCCTGGCTGAAGGACCCTGCGAGGAGGCCCACCTTGAGAGTATAGAAGCGAGCTTGCCTCCTATCGCCGACCGGTGGAGCGAGTTCTCGCCCGAAGTGATCGAGGTCGAGCATCTCCATCGCATCAAGGAACGCCGCAATTTGCCCAGACGACTCTGGTGGTACCTCCGGTTCGGCATCGGAATTTGGCCTGACACCGAATGGAATAGGATCCGTGAGATTTACCTGAGGATAGTGGCCGAGCGCCGCGCAACGAGGATTATGATCGCACTTCGGCGATATAAGAACGGGACCGGACTCTGGCCCCGCAGACTAAAGGAGATTGAAGACGAGCTTCCGCCCGAGACATTCGTGGACCCGCTTAATGGTGGCAGCTTCGTTTATGGCCTGTTCGCCGGCAGGGTCTTCACACTCTACAGCAAAGGAGTCAACAACATCGACGAAGCCGGCCGCAGAAACTCCACGTTCGACGTCAACTCCCTCCGGGTCATTCAGCATGAGGATGATATAAGCTTCTGGCCCTGACACCACCGACAGGGGCCTCCGGAGAGACGCGCCCGGGCATGGCGCTGGCGAATCGGCCGGCGTTATGGTATAACCTGCGGCATTTGGAAAGGAAGGTACGGATGACAAACCAGGCAGGCACGTATATCGAGCAGTTGAAGGACAACGTGGGCAAGCAGGTCAAATTGGCCGGCTGGCTGTACAACTCGCGGTCCAGCGGAAAGGTGCAGTTTCTTATTATCCGTGACGGCACGGGCCTGTGCCAGTGCGTGGTCGAGAAGGGCAAGGTGCCGGACGACGTGTTCGAGCAGTTGAGGCATCTCGGGCAGGAATCGTCGCTGGCCGTGACTGGCCTGGTGCGGGCCGACGAGCGGAGCGTGGGCGGCTACGAGCTGGCGGTGACCGCGGCCGAGGTCATTGGCCGCACCGAAGGCTACCCTATTACTCCCAAATCGCACGGAGTGGATTTTCTCATGAGGCATCGCCACCTGCATTTTCGCTCGCAGCGCCAGTGGTGCATCGGCAGGGTCCGCCACACCGTCATCGACGCGATCCGCCGGTTCTTCAACGACAACGGCTACGTGCTTATCGACACGCCCATCTTCACCACCATCGTCGGCGAGGACCAGACCAGCCTGTTCGAGGTGGATTACTTCGGCGAGCCGCTCCACCTCACCCAGACGGGCCAGTTGTACCTCGAATCGGCCGCCATGAGCTTCGGGCGCGTCTACTGCTTCGGCCCGACCTTCCGCGCCGAAAAGAGCAAGACCCGCCGCCACCTGACCGAATTCTGGATGGTCGAGCCGGAGGTCGCCTTCATCGACCTGGACGGCCTGCTCGAATTGGCCGAAAACTTCGTCTCCTACATCGTCGCACGCGTCCTGGCCGATAACCGCAGCGAGCTCGAAACGCTGGGCAGTGACATCGAATCTCTCGAAAAGATGACACCTCCCTTCTACCGGCTTACGTACACTGAGGCGGTCGAGATATTGACCGGGCAAAGAACCGTGGATTTCATGGCCGAACAGCTCCGGCAGCTCCGGGACCAGAGGCAGCGGGCCAAGGGCGGAATCGCCGAATTAGAGCAGCAGTTGACCGGCTCGCTCAAACAATGGAAGCGGGACAAGATCGCCGCCGAGCTGATTGAGCTGCGGGCCGACCTTGCCGAGACGAATACGAAAATCGAGAACAATCCCAAGCACGCGGAGCTGGCCGCCGGCTTCCGCTGGGGCAAGGACCTCGGCGGCTCGGACGAAACGATAATCTCGCAGATGCACGACAAGCCCGTCTTCGTCACCCACTACCCGAAAGACGCCAAGGCCTTCTACATGAAGACCGACCGCGCCGACGAAAAGGTGGCGCTGAACTTCGACCTGCTGGCCCCCGCGGGTTTCGGCGAGATCATCGGCGGCTCGGTCCGCGAGGACGACCACGACAGGCTCCTGGCCAGGATCAAGCAGGAGGGCCTCAATCCCGAGACCTACGCCTGGTATCTCGACCTGAGAAAGTACGGCTCCGTCCCGCACGGCGGCTTCGGACTGGGCGTCGAGCGGACCGTCGCATGGATAACCGCCGAAAAGCACATCCGCCAGTGCATACCCTTCCCGCGCATGATGGACAAGGTCTACATCTGACGACCCCGCCCACCGCGAGCTTCGCGCCCGTCACCCGGCCGCGCTGCGCGTTCTCCAGTCTCCCGCCTTGCCGCTGACCTCGAAGCGGACTTTCACGTAGCGGATGCAGGAAAAAATCCGCTCCGCGCCCGGCGTGCACAGCCGTTGCCGGGTACAAAAAGTCACCTCAAATCGCTGAGTTCACCTCCAAACGGCCTGTGGCCTGCTGTATTTCTCTTGACTCGCAGCCTTTGAGCGGTTAGACTTAAGGGACATTATGTCCCTGAGGGAGGATGGTGGTATGGATCACGAATCACGTTGGCCATGCCGGAATGGTCGTTCAATTCTAGGCGGTGAGCCTCTGCCCGCCTGCAACCCCGAGATTTCTTCGATTTGAAAGGGCAGAAAGATGAAGAGCAGAGCATTTTTGACAATTATGGCTGTTATTTTAACATTATGTTCCGGATTATCAGGCGCCCTCGCAGCTTGGCCCATGGGCACGGCATTTACCTACCAGGGCCGGCTGTTCGACGCCAATGAGCCGGCGGACGGCCTCTACGACTTCGAGCTGAAGCTGTTCGATGATCCCAACGTCGTAATCGGAGTCCAGAAGGGAGGCACGATTACGATAGACGAGCTTGACGTTATCGACGGCTACTTCACGGCGGAGCTGGATTTCGGCGCAGGCATATTCGACGGCGAGGCCCGCTGGCTCCAGATCGGTGTGCGGGCGGGCGAGCTGTACGACCCGAACGCCTACGCACCGCTGCTGCCGCGCCAGGAGCTGACACCGACACCGTATGCGATTTACGCCCAGACGGCCGGCGTCGCGCGCAACGGCATAACGGGCGCAGGAACCGCCAAGCGCATCGCCAAGTTCACCGGGGCAAGTACGATCGGCAACTCGGCGATATATGAAGGCACTGGGGGCAGGATCGGTATCCGCGGCGCACCATATTGGGGAGGCTTAGCGCCCGGTTATGGGCCTGATTTGCACGTCAACGCCGGGCAGGATTTTGCGGATGTGTGGCTGGGCGATTCCAATTCAACAAATGCGGCCGATGTCGGTCGCCTTTCATTCGTAGGCAGCAGCGGTTTTGCTTATAGTCCAACGGTATATGCAGGTATAACAGGCAAAATAATCGACGGCGGCATGTACCAGAAGGGCGCCCTGCTGTTCCACACGGTCTCACCGCTTACCCTTCCCTCCGGCGGCGGGCTCAAAGAGAAGATGCGAATCATGCACAACGGCAACGTGGGCATCGGGACAAAGAGCCCGGCCGGCCTTCTGCACGTCAGCCGCGACGGAACCTCAGGCGATCTGTTTGTTGACTCTTCCAGCGGCAAAGTGGGTCTTGGAACATCGACCCCTGCCGAAGCGCTCGAAGTCGCCGCAGAAAACCCCGGCGGCCTCACTGCCGTGCGAGTGCGCAATACCAGCAATGCCGCCGAAGGCCAGAGCGCCCTGCTGCTGGCGATGGGCGAGACGGATTTTGCAAAATTCTATACCAAATCGAGCATGTCTCATACAGGAAACAACGACCTTCACATTGAGAACCTTCGCCAAAACGCCGACCTGTATCTCATCGTCAACAAGTCCAACACGC
>CP070678.1:2036410-2040115 GCA_020352515.1 Phycisphaerales bacterium
AATTAGCCACAGGGCAGAGACCTGTGAATAGAAGTTTGGTTGTAAAAAACAGCTGACATGATTAGGAGCTTATGTATGACGTCGTACGAACGTTGGTTTAACAGGGTCACTGCACAATGTGGCTTGAGACTTAAACACCTGGTCAAATATGCGGCGCTTCTGGCAGTCTTGGCCGTCACACTTCGGTCCTCAGGGGCGCCCAGTCGCGCCGGCCGACCGCCGCGTGAATATACACAAACGGTTGAGAGCGAGACGGGGGAGAAGATCTCCTTCAAGATGGTGCTTATAGAAGGCGGAGAATTTGTCATGGGCAGCCCGCAGAATGAGCCCAATCGCGCCGACCACGAGGGACCGCAGCGCCGCGTGCGTATCGACCCGTTCTACCTCTGCACGACCGAGACCACTCTCGAACTCTTCCTGGCCTACTATCAGGAGACGGTTAGCGCCAAGAAGGAATTCATTGAAACCGATACCGCCGAAAAGGAGGCTCAAGCGGGCGGCGCGCAGGTGGACGCCATCACTGGGCCCACGCCTGTTTACGGCGATCTTACCATGGGCTACGAGGCCACGCATCCCGCCATGGGAGCGACCTGGCACAACGCCATGACTTTCTGCCGCTGGCTCTCGAAGAAGACCGGCAGGAATTATCGCCTGCCTACCGAGGCCGAATGGGAGTATGCCTGCCGTGCGGGCGGATCGGGCATCTTTGGCCTCTGCAGCGACCCGAACCGGCTCACCGAATACGCCTGGTATGACGAGAACGCAGATTTCGAGAACCACGGGGTTGCCGAGAAAAAGCCCAACCCCTGGGGCCTGTACGATATGCTCGGCAACGTTCGCGAATGGGTCTATGATTTTTACAGTCCTGATGCCTACAAGAACTTGCCTTCTGACGGCCCGGCCGTCAACCCGCGCGGCCCCGAGAGCGGCACGGTCCACGTCGCCCGCGGGGGCGACTACAACAGCCCGGCGCTGGCCCTGCGGTGTGCGGCCAGAACATTCGAAGAAAAGTGGTGGCGATCCGGGGACCCGCAAATCCCCAAGAGCAAATGGTGGCTGCCGGAGATGGACTTCATAGGTTTTCGAGTAGCCGCGTCGATAGACAAAAGCAAGGGTGCGGACAAGTGATTTAATCCACTAAAACAAATGGGAAAGGAAGCTATTATGGTGCGTGCAAATGAGTCAGGTAAGAGCGCCGGCACGACCCGGCGTGAGTTTCTGAAGGCTTCGACCGCCGCCGCCTCGGCGGGCGTGCTGGGCATAAGCCGCAGCGTTTATGCGGCCGGAAGCAGTGTTCTTCGAGTGGGCATGGTGGGTTGCGGTGGACGCTGCACCGGCGCCGCAGCGCAGGCGCTTACGGCCGACCCCGGCGCCCGGCTGGTCGCAATGTGCGATATCTTTATGGACCGCGTCAAGGACAAACGCAGAATTCTCAAGAATCAGAAGGGCGACCAGGTTATCGTGGACGACGATCACTGCTTCGCCGGCTTCGATGGCTACAAGCATGTTATCGACTCCGTGGACGTCGTGCTCATAGCCAACGCCGCAAAGTTCCACCCCCTCCACGCCGCGACCGCAATCAGGGCCGGAAAGCACGTCTTCGTGGAAAAACCGCATGGCATCGACCCGGCGGGGATCAAGCTGCTCCAGCAGACAGCCGAGCTGGCCAAACAGAAGGGCCTGTGCCTGGTTTCCGGCCTGCACAGCAGATACCACACCGGCTACGGCGAAACGGTCCAACGGATACACGACGGCGCCATCGGCGACGTCGTGGCAATCGAAGAGAATTTCCTCAGGGGCCCGTACGGCGTGATCGCACGCAAGCCCGGACTGACCGAGCTCGAGTGGCAGTGCAGCACCCAGTACCATTTCCGCTGGCTATCCGGAGACGATGTCCCGCAGTCGCTCGTGCACAACCTGGACCGAGCCAGTTGGGTGTTGCGCAACCAGGTCCCTGTCAAATGCCATGGCCTGGGCGGGCGTTCCTCCATGACCGAGCCCATCTACGGCGATGTTTTCGATCATCACGCGGTAGTCTATGAGTGCGCCAACGGCGTGATCATCTACGCCTTCTGCCGCACCACCAACGGATGCTACAACAATTCTTCCAGCGTCGTCCTCGGCAGCAAAGGCAAGGCGTCGATTACGGGCTGCAGAATCTGGGGCCAGACAAACTGGCGGTGGCAGGGAAGATGCGACCCGTACCAGAGGGAGCACGATCTGATGTTCGCGGCGATCCGCTCGGGCGAGCCGATCAATAACGGCCACTACATGGCCCGCAGCACGATGGTGGGCATCATGGGTCAGATATCCTGCTATACGGGCAAGGAAGTGACCTGGGACCGGATAAACAAGTCCGACTTTTACTACCCGCCGAAGCCCGAGGATTGCCACGACGGGATGGAGCCACCGGTTAAGGCCGGCCCCGATGGCAGCTATCCCGTGCCCAAGCCGGGCTTTACGAAAATGATCTGACCGCGGCTAAGGCCTTCTATCCGCGGTGTGCCTGCGACGTTTGTGGGACGGGTGGCCGCGGCGTGTCTGCGATCTGCTTTATCGAGACAGGCGCCCTGGGCCTTACCCGAAGTCGCCGGTTGGGAGCGTTTTTCTTTTCTTGAAAGAAAATGCGGTTGATACGAGTCCATTAGGAAGGATTTCGGTGATGTCGTCTGCATAGACGCCTTGTAGCATAGACCTACCCGATTGCAACGGCGCATAATCCCCGCCCTTCTACGTTTGGACCGACAAGGATTGTGCTGTGTTTCCCAGAGGATGCAGTCGAAAGAACGATGGCAACCATATCAGCAGGAGAAATTGAGCGAGTCTTGTTGTTCGACCACGCCTCTGTTGTTATGAATGGCGGATTGATTGGAGTTACGCACCGGACACCATCTTGCTGCTCGGCCTCGGCGGATCGGCAGTGCTATGCAAACGCCGCTACTCTTGCACTCCTCAAATTCTACCTGCCCATAACGCGGTCGGCGCGGCGATCTCCTAAGCCACATTAACCTTCACGCTGCGCAGTGGGGATCCTAAATGTCATTCCTGTGAAGGCGGGAACCCACAAGTCCCGCGCGCGCCGAAATCCCCGTTTCATTTCGCGGCATCCACGTTGCCCCAAGATTCTACCTGCCTGTAAGGTAACCGATCCGTCCTAACCGACTGCTAATTCTCCATTCTAATTTTTAAATTCTCGATTCTATTCTCTTGCTCTCCGCGATCTCGGCGGTAAATCTTGATTCACATTTCCCACTTGACTTCATCAATGGCGTTTTTGCACGCGTTGACACTTGTTTTGGCGTGCTCCCGTAAGACTCGGACCTGCAATACTATAAACAGATCGCAGTCTCAATGAGTTTCTTGAGAATCCATCAGCCTGCACGGAATTAGGCACAAGAAAAGGCCTCCAAAGGGCTTGTATATGAGCAATCTCCTCTAAACGGACGAGCTTGGGCTAACCGGAGCGGTCAAGGAATCAGGCCATTGGCGGGGTCGGCCCGCGTCTGTCGATACCCGTTGAGGCATCATGGCGCCGGATTCGAGGAGCCAGAGGTCGAGCTTGCTTTTAAGCTCGGCGGCCTTTTCGGGCATTGCCCCGGAGAGGTCGTGCTTTTCGCTCAGGTCGTCGGCGAGATTGAACAATTCGACCGAGTCGTCGTCGTATCGCTCGATGAGCTTGTAATCTCCCTCGCGGACGGCGCCGCC
>CP070678.1:2040215-2050836 GCA_020352515.1 Phycisphaerales bacterium
CACCTCTCTTCGGCGACTCCCAAAGGTAGAACACCGCCCCACCCAAGTGCTCGTTCAGCTTGTAATAGAGCCCGGAGTAGAATCTGTTCTTGTTGTACTGCCCCGCGTTCAGGTCGATAAAGAACTCCTGCGCAAAATAAGGCCGAAGCTTCAGGCTCGTAAACTCCCACGGCAGCTTCACCTTGATCATGTTTCGATACCGCCAGTAGTCCTCCCTCGCCTCCCGGTTGCGAAACTCGAACCGCGACCTGTCGCTAACGTCCAGCCCCAGCAGCTTGCCCTTGAAGGTCAGATTCAAGTGCGGCCGGTTCTCTCCCCGCCAGTCCCCCGCGCCGTCTTTCTGGTACTCCCTCTTGTACATAAGACCAAAATCCACCCAGTCCGCGATGCCCTTGTAAACAAGTCCGAAATCTACGTTCTGGCAATATAGCTCCCCCGCGTCATCCCCGTATTTCAGCTCCGTCCCAAGCTTGAAATCCCAGTCCTCGTTCAGTTCCGCCGCTACCCCGAACTGGGCCCAGTACTCGAAGCTCTCGTCCTCGTCCCCAAGACACATCCCCCCGGCCAAAACCAGGCAGATCAACCCAGCAAAACCACATCCCCGAATACCTGACTCCATGACATACCTCCTTGGACGTCGCAAAAAAGCCGCCCAATACCCATGCGGAAGACTCCGGCATTACGCCCCGGCAAGCTACCACGCCAACCCGTCAAAGTCAAACACCTTTCCCCCAAAAACCGGTCCGCACCCCGCCGCCGGCAGGGCAATCTCGGACCTTCCCGCTCCGCCCATACACAAAGACCAACGCTGGCCGTTTTTACATAGCTTTTACGCTTGCAGCACCCTACGGGCTGTATAATCTAAATGAGATGATTTGACCGAACTTGACTATCCCTTTGAACATAGAGCGTTCCGTAATATGAATCGGAGAGCAGAAAAATGAGGTCTATTATTTGCAGTCTGACGCTGGCCACCGTCCTTCTCAGTGGCTGTAACCCGAATTCCCAAACATCCTCCAAGTACAAGGGCGGCAAACCGATGCCTGTAGACCAGGGTGCCAAGAAGGTCCTGGTAGCCTTTCAATCCGCCGTGTCCGCCTCCGATTGGCCGCGCGTCCTGTCTCTTTGTACTCAGCAGGTCCGTAGCGAGGCGGACAAATACCCTTCCGCCGCGGAATTCTGTCGGACCGTTCTGCCGGTTGACGAAATTGCGGCCCGCAAGAGATTCAGTGCTTATGCCAGCAAGTCTCTGCGCTCTGGCGAGCAAGTCGTTGAATACAGGTGGTCGGTTTCTTTGAATAGTCCCGAGGATGTGCACTGGTTCGGTTCGGTTCGGAAAGAAGATGCCCGCTGGAGCCTGGATTTCGCCGCCGAGCCGTTGTCACAGTACACCGAAAGAATCCGCGTGGATCGCAAGCAGCGAGCCGACCAAGAGCAGCGGCGGCGACAGGCCTTGCTCCCAAAACTCCAGAAACTTACCCTCACGCTTACCCCCTCGAAATCATCATTTGCTTTGGGCGAGCCAATGCCGTTTCGCTTGGAAATGACCAATGGCGCCCGGGAGACTCTCTATTACGACAACCAGCAGGTCCGGGTCAATGACTCGATGATTGTCAGGGACGGCAAGGGCCGCAAGATCCCCTATGTCGCAGCCCTCTTCCAGACGGTCGGCGCATACCGCCCCATCGAGGTGGGCCGAACAGTCGTGCTGTTTGACGATTTTGACCTCGCCTCCCAGTACAAGATAAAGCGCCCGGGAACCTATACGGTTCAGTTCAGCGGCAGGGGACTGTCAGTGGGGGACAGGCAGGAGCATGACTCGACAGAGTACGGTCAAAACACTCCCACTTTTGCGCTTTCTGACGCCTGTGCCTCAAACACCGTACACATTCGCCTGCTGCGCGCAGCCAAATGACCAAACAAAAGGACGTTCTGCCCGCCTTTCCGAACCTGTCAGACGCGGGCCTGCATCACCCGCGACTACCCCCTCAGGCAGCTCCAACCCGCCCCCGAAGAATCGAAGGCCACAGCCTTCCTCCTCACGGCCTGACCCGGCTCTGTTGCAAAGCCGCTCCCCAAACCGCCCTCCATCGGGCAACAGCTTTGCCCACCCCGCCCGCCGGCAAAAAGCCCACAAAACACAGTCCCAACCTTATTCTCGCGCCAAATCAGTTTTCTATTGACTATCAACTTCGCATCAATTAACCTACGGCGTTCGGAGCCGGCGCAGGCTGTCGGCGCCCCGGCAGGGAAAAGTGCGTATTTGACAAGGGCAAAGGACCGGGCATTAAGAATATGCGTGTAGCAGGACGCTTCAAGGCCTATTTCCTACGCGGCTTGGCCGTTTTACTGCCGAGTATCCTGACTATATGGATATTCGTCTGGGGCTACACCACCATCAACCAGAATATCAGCATCCACATCAACAGAGGACTCGTACGAATCATTGTCCTCCTCGGCGAAAAGCACATCGAGCTAAGCGACACCGAAATCAGAAACTGGCTCCTCATAAACATGCCGCAGCTCCGAGACAACGAGGAAGAGCTCACTATGCGAGCCAAGCTCCCGGAGATCAGGCGAAAGGTCCTCATCGACCGATTCGAGGCTACATGGGTAACCGGCCCGGGCTCCATCGCCGGTTTCATCGTGGCTCTGGTCAGCGTCTGCGTCATCGGTGCAATCCTCGCCAGCGTCGTCGGAAAAACACTCTGGAGAACCGTCGAAAAGTTCATAATGAACACCCCGGTTCTCAGGCGAGTCTACCCGTACATCAAACAGGTCACCGATTTCCTCCTCGCCCAGGAGGAGCAGCATCGCCTGCCCTTCTCACGCGTCGTTGCCGTCGAATATCCCCGCAAGGGAATATGGTCCGTCGGGCTGGTCACCGGCTCCGGCCTGAAAAAGGTCGCCGAAACCACCAGAAGGGAGCTCGTCACCGTACTGATCCCAACTTCTCCAACCCCCTTTACCGGATTCGTCATAATGGTCCCGAGAAAGCATACAATAGACCTCGACCTCAAGGTCGAGCAGGCATTCAGGTTCATCATCAGCGGGGGCGTCATTACTCCCGATCAAGACAGAACAGCACACGTACTCCCGCCCGCCGCAAACAATATCGAACACAAATACCAGGAAGTACCGGAAGAATAACAACCTTTAAGGAGAACGGTATTGCTTTTTACAATCACAGGTAAACACATAGAGATTACTGAAGCCATCAGAAATCACGCGCAGGAGAAGACCGCAAAGCTCCCAAAGTACTACGACAGCATTGACCGCGTCGAGGTCATACTCGACGGCAGCCAGCCAAATAGCCCCAGCGTAGAGGTCATCGCAAGGGGAGAGCACAGCAAGGTCTTCGTCGTCACCGAAAGAGGAGGTGATGCTTATCGATGTATCGACGTCGCAGTCAGAAAGCTCGAAAGACAACTGAGAAGAAAAAAGGAAAGGGAAAGAGACAACAAGCATACCGGTGCAACGGAAATCTCCCGATAGGGCTCGATCGAACCGGACCGGCCAACTGATCGTCCGGCCCCCGCGCCAACCGGAATTCAGCGTCTGGGTTTACTAACATGAAGTTTGCTGATTTTGTATGTTTTGACGCCGTCATCACAGAGCTAAAAGCCGCCGACCGAAATAACGCCATCAAAGAGCTTGTTTCCGCGCTCGACAACGCAAGAAAGCTCGGAAAAAACAACCGCGAGGACGTCATCAAGGCCGTCATAAAGAGAGAGAGGGAAGCCAGCACCGGAATGGGAAGAGGGGTGGCTGTACCACACGTCAAGCACCCCGCCGTTAAGAAAGTTGTCGCCGCCGTGGGCCTCAGCAGCAAGGGAATTGACTTCTCCGCCCTCGATAAACAGCCCGTCTACTCGGTCATACTCGTTATAAGCCCGGCAAACGACCCGGAAAAGCACCTGCTGGCCATGGAGAACGTCTTCAAGCACCTGCAGCACGAAAGGTTCCGAAAGTTCCTCAGGCAGTGCCGTCTGCCTGAGCAGGTCGAAGACCTTCTCAGAGAAGCAGATGACAACCCATCCTGGTAGCCGTATGGGCCGGGACGTGCGCCGCGAAACAAAAGGCCGGATTAAAACAGGCCGGAGAAACGCTTTGGAAAAACAGGTCTGCGAAGCAGAAATAGAAATAAAAAACGAATACGGACTCCACATGCGCCCGGCTATGCAATTCGTCGATGTCGCAAACCAATATGACTGTAACGTAACGGTCAGCAACGGGCAAAACAATGTCGACGGAAAAAGCATAATGCAGATAAGCCTCCTGGCCGCAACCGTCGGCACAAGGCTGAAGATTAGGGCCGAAGGCGCCGATGCCAAGGAGGCCGTCAGAGCGCTGAGAGCTCTTGTGGAAGAGAAAATGTTTGACGAGCAAACCTCCGGCGATAAGGAGGCCGGCTAAACACTACCGGAACGATCTGATGGAGATAAAAAAGGGAATAGCTGTCTCGCCCGGTGTCTCGATTGCAAAGTCGCTCATAATCGACTCCGAAGATTATCGAATACCGCGACGGTCGGTAAGCCCCTCACAGCGAATTACCGAAATACAGCGGCTCAGAAACGCTTTCGGATTTGCTATAAGCGAGCTTACACGCCTCGGAGCCTCCATAGACCAGGCCGAGGGCGGCAAGATAAAGGATATTTTCGCCGTACACTTGCGCTTCCTCAGGGACAGAAGCCTGCGAAAGAGAATAACTGACTATATTCATGCTCAGTCCGTAACCGCCGAATATGCCGTCTCAACCGTCCTGCGCGAAATCGCCTCCCACTTCGCAAAGGTCAAAGACGCATACATCAGCGAACGCGCCGCCGACGTCTACGATATCGAGAGACGACTCCTCAAGCAGCTCCTCGGCAGAAAACGCGAGGACGTCCGGCACCTTACCGAAGAGGTCGTCGTCGTCGCAAGAGAGCTCAGCCCAACACAGACCGCCGTTTTCAACAAGCAGTTTGTTAAAGCAATGGCCACAGATGCAGGTGGCCGAACCAGCCACACCGCAATAGTCGCAAGAGCCCTCGGTATTCCGGCCGTCGTCGCCCTCGAAAACCTCTCCGAAATAGTCGTGGGCGGGGACGTTGTAATTGTCGACGGCAACCGCGGTATCGTCGTCGTCAACCCCGACGAAGACACAATACGCGAGTACGAACAGTACTCCCGCGACTTCGTCGAACTCGAGCACAGGCTGGATGGCCTGCGCCAAAAGCCGGCCGTTACACGAGACGGGCAAAGAATCACACTGCTCGGCAATATCGAGTTTCGTGACGAGGCCGGACTCGTGCTCGAAAAGGGCGGCGAAGGAATCGGACTCTACAGAACAGAATTCCTCTATCTCAACAGCCCCCAAGAGCCAACAGAGCAGGCCCATTACGAGGCGTACGCCGAGACCATCCGCGCGTTGGGCGACCGACCCGTCACCATCAGAACCATGGACCTCGGCGCGGACAAGTACACTCAAAGCAAACGCTTCGTACCCGAGCCCAACCCCTTCCTCGGACTGCGCTCCATAAGATTCTGCCTCCAGAATCTACCAATGTTCAAAACACAGCTGCATGCCATTCTGCGAGCCTCCGTCCTCGGCAACGTAAAGATCATGTTTCCCCTCATCACAAATCTCCAGGAGCTAAAGCAGGCAAAAACCATACTCCGAGACGTCATGGAAGACCTCGACGACGAGGGAATCAGCTACAAGCGGGACCTCGACGTCGGAATAATGATAGAGACACCCTCCGCAGCCTTGACCGCCGCCTCCCTCTCGAGGGACGCCGATTTCTTCAGCATCGGAACTAACGACCTCACCCAGTACACCCTCGCCGTCGACAGGGGCAACGAGCTCGTCTCGACACTCTACTCCTCCGCCGACCCCGCCGTCCTCCGCCTCATTAGAACCGTCATACAGGACGCCCGCAAGGCACAAATCGACGTCACTATCTGTGGCGAAATGGCCGGAGAGCCCGAGTACGTCATGCTGCTGCTCGGAATGGGCTTTCGAACAATCTCGCTCGCGCCACCAATGATACCCGAAATCAAGCAGGTCATTCGCTCGGTCACAATCGAACAGTGCAACCAGGTGGCCAGAAAGGTCCTCGGAATGAGCTCCGAGAGACATATCGCCAACTATTTGAGGGCCGCCGCCAGGAAAATCATTCCCGAAGCGTTCTAAACAATGTGAGTCTTTTTTTGGTGATTGGGGGAACTCAAGAAGGGAGATAGGATTATGGAGAGAGCATTCTGTTTTGGCCGAAAAGGCAGGCGCCTCGCCGGCTCCGCGGCCGTGGGGCTGATTGTTGTTATAGTCCTTGTGATTGCCGTCTTTATCGCACGCAGCCTCCTGAGAGAAAAGGTCAAGGACCCCGATATCTTCCACGACCTTGCCCCCTGGAAGGAATGGAAGTTTCGCCGGGCCTTGAACCGCCCGCCCGAGCAGCCCGCTGCAAACCAGCCCGCCCTTGCAAAGACCCTGCACTACAGAACAAACGTCAAATTCCGCAGCGAGCCCCGGGGCGACCTCGAAATGTGGGTGCAAACCGATGGGGCCGTCCTCGGAGCCTGGTCGGGCCAGTACTACAAGAAGCCAAAAATCAACTTCGATATCTTGAACGCCTCCTTCGAAGGCAACATCTTCCCCCGCAAGATATATCGCGACGAGGCCGGCCTCGAAGACCCCTCCCGATTGTACTTCATCGCCCGTGGCGAGTTTCTGTTGGCCGAAAGCGATTTCGACAAGGGAGGCATGCATCATCGGGGCGGCGAGATATTTGTGCAAGGATGGATCCACACCGACTATGGCGCGAGCGGAACGGTCACTATTACCTCAAACCGCAAGGAGTTCGAGAGGTTCGACTGGAAAACGCTCGCCCCGGCGCAATGAGGTTCCGCACCGGCCCTCGCAAACAAAGATCCAAGCCGAGGTTCTTTTGATTTATGCCTATTGTCGAGTTGCATGAAATACACAAGTCCTTCGGCCCCGACGTCGTACTCGAAAACCTGGACCTCGTCCTCTACCCCGGCCGCAAGGTCGGAATGGTCGGACCAAACGGCTCGGGCAAAAGCACCATCCTCCGCTTGATCCTCGGGCACATCCAGCCCGATATGGGCCGCGTCGTAAAACGCAAGGCGCTGCGAATCGGATATCTCCCACAGGAAGTGCAGTTCACCGGCGACCACACCGTTCTCGAGCAGATGCACGCCGGCGTCGAGCACCTCGGCAGCCTGCAGCAGGAAATACACGAGACCTCCAAGCAGATGGAATCCCTCAGGGGCGCCGAGCTAAAGGCAAAAATGCGCCAATACGACCGCCTCTGCCACAACTTCGAGATGGCCGGCGGTTACGAGTACGAGGTCCGAATAGAGGCTACGCTCGCCGGAATGGGCTTTGGCCCCGAACTCCGCGAAGCCAAAACTTCCGCCCTCAGCGGAGGACAGTTGTCGCGACTGGCACTGGCCCAGGTCCTGATGCTCGATACCGACCTGCTGCTGCTCGACGAGCCCACAAATCACCTCGACCTCCAGGCGACCGAATGGCTCGAGCGATTCTTGGCCGCCTATCGCGGAGCAGCCGTGATCATTAGCCACGACCGCTATCTGCTCGACAGCGCCGCCACAAAAATCATCGAGGTCGCCCGCCGCCAAGCCAAGGTGTACGCAGGCAACTACAGCAACTACGTCCGCACCAAACACACAACGCGACTCCGCCAGCAGCGCCGGCACGCGCAGCGGGTGGAGATGGTGGAGCGGACGCGAGATTTCATTGCCAGAAACAAGGACCGCGAGGGAATGCGCGGAACCGCCAGGGGACGCAAGAAACAGTTGAACAGGTTGCTGAAGCAAAATCCCGATTTCCTCGAAAAGCCCGCCGAGCAAAAGACGATAGACTTCTCTTTCGCCCCCGTCCGGCACACCAGCGACCTCGTGCTTCGCTGCCAGGGTCTCGCAAAGCGATTCGGCCCCGTCAGCCTCTTCGAGGACCTCACGTTCGACGTCTTGGCCGGCCGGCGCATAGGAATAACTGGCCCAAACGGCTCGGGAAAAACCACCCTTTTGAAGCTGGCCCTCGGCCGCATCAAGCCCTCCGCAGGGACGATTCGCATGGGCCCGGAGCTTCGCGTCGGCTATCTCGACCAGCACGCCGACGTCCTCGACCCCGACAAGAGTGTCCTTGAGGTCGCCCAGCAGGCCAACCCCCACCTGTCAAACGAGCAACTGAGAAATCGCCTCGGCGCCTTCCTCTTTACCGGCGATGATGTCTTCAAGCTGTGCTCCCGCCTCAGCGGCGGCCAGCGAAACCGCCTCATGCTCTGCCGCCTCGTCCTCGCCGAGCCACACGTTCTCGTCATGGACGAGCCCACCAACCACCTGGACATCCCCGGCCGCGAGATGTTCGAACACGCCCTCGCTCAATTCGACGGCGCCGTAATTGTCGTTAGTCACGACCGATACTTCCTCGACCGCGTCGTCGACACGCTCCTCGTGTTGGGCAGCGACCCGCTCGGAAATCGTTGTATCGGCCGCACCGAATTCATCAGCGGACGCCCCGTCTACTCAACCTACGCCTCGCTTCTCCGACAGAGAAGGGACGCAGAACGCCCCAAAAACAAATCACGAGGACCGGCCCCGAAACGCCGCTCCGCCGCCGCCGCAGAAAAAAAACGAACCCGAACACCCGAAAACCTCAGGCGATTCAACAAGTACTCCCTCGAGCAGCTCGAGCAGATGATTACTGCCCTCGAGCAGGACCTCGAAAAAACCAAGCAGCGATTCGGCGATGCCGACGTCTATAAGAATCCCGGCAGGCTCGCAGAGCTCCAGGTTACCTTCAACACAAAGCAGGCCGAGCTCGACCTCCTGTACCAGGCCTACGAACGCCGCGCAGGATAACCGCCACCCCCAAAAATTACCCCTCCCCGACCGCTTCGCCATCCCCCGCCACAAGTACAATAAAAACAACGCACCACCGCCTCACAGCGCGACGCACGCGCCCCTCTCTCGCTTCTAGTAAGCGTTGCTTATAGTCTTCAGCCGACTTCCTCCACGAGTCTGCAGACCGCCGATTGTCGTTGTCCTCACGTCCCGGCCCTGTCTCCATTGTCGCTTCGGGCCTAGACGCGAAATGCTAACTGTACCAGGCTCGCGACCTGTTCTTCAGGTTGGCCAGGACCTCATTCACGATCTTCACATCTTCGGCGATTTCGAAATCGAACATCCCTGCCAGAGTGTGATCCGCCCCGTTCTCGAAGACGTATCTAAATGCGCTTCTGGGATCGATTGCCCCGGCCGCCATCACTTTGAACGCGATCCAGGGCTTCGCCACCTTGCTCATCACCTCGATGGTCTCCGCCGGATCCTTGCACCAGTAGCCGGGCACCTCGGCCGTGGGTCCTTTGAGTTCGTCGGGCCTCGGCGCAGTGGGGTACTTGTGGTGGTGGAACGTTTTGATGTAGAAGTCGTTTGCAATCTTGTGTTTTTCGCACTCGACGACCACGCGCAGGTCATGGGCTCCCACGCCGGACGGCACGCCGTGTTCTTTCGCGATTTCGACCGCCTCCCTCACCAGATCGATCTTGCCCTGCGCGATCAGCCGGTCGGCGTGGACGCCCCATAGGTAGATGGCGTCGATCCCGTTGTCGACAAGGTCCCTGACCTGCTCGCTGTATGCCTTCATGCCCGGCTCCACGGCGGCCACGGGGCACACGATCCACTGCATCTTGCCCTGGTGGCGGTGGCGGTACCTCATGAGCATCGGGATGATGCCCGGCGGGTTGTGGATGACCAGCGCGTTAATGCCGTGGGCCTCCGCCAGCGCCATCGTCTCGTGAATCTTCGCCTCGGTGTTGTAATGGGCGGTCAGGTTGTACACGTACTTGAGGTCCCGGCTGTGCGCGTAGTGGGTCAGCAGGTTGCCCCCCAGCAGCATACGGCTGATCTTCAGATCGCCGATCTTACCCTGGGCCACGACTGCTTTACTGCCGATTTCGACTTTGTAGTCGGGAGCATCGGATTGGCCCGCCCCCGCTGGACTCAGCAGTATCGCCCCCCCTGCCGAGGCTGCGATGGATTGCTTCATAAAACCGCGACGGTCAACATTGTCAGCCATGCTCTACTCCTTTCATCATCCGGCATTTCCGGCTTGCTTCCCCAAACACTGCAGTCACCAAACGCCTGCACCTTTGCGCTCTCATCATACCAGAATCTCGCCCCTAACCCAACAACGTTTGCATATTGCCCGCGCGGTTTCTATGGCAACCCCTAAGCACCCCCGACCCCCCATTCAACACCACAACCCGAACTCCCGCACGCAACCCGCCCAACAATACCAAAATCGCAACCTCTACCTCCGGCCTTGCCGCCCCCCTCGCCAAGCCGTCAGCCCTTCCCTTTCAACCTCTCTTTCACCTTCTCCAATAGCCCCTCGTCCAGCCCCGCCTTCACAAGCGCCTTGCGATTGCCCTCAACGTCCTCCACAAATCCGCCGGCCTCCTTCAATAGCACCTCGTGCCCCCTGCCCCCCTCTATCTCCTCCGCCAGCAACCGCATCCCCCGTTTCGCCCAGTCCGACGCCGCCTCGCGTCCCCGCTATTGCCCCCCAACCGCGCACCGGTACCCCGCCAGC
>CP070678.1:2050936-2055805 GCA_020352515.1 Phycisphaerales bacterium
AGACGAAGCAGCCAAAGTAGCACGCTGGGGCAGGAAGTGGCACACTGACGACATCCATCCGTGTTATCTGCAAGACGGCAAGATTATGTTCTGTTCGACCCGAAGCGAGCACACCGTTCTCTGCGGAGGCTCGGCCGCCCTGGTGGCTCCCACACTGCATCGCATGGACGCCGATGGAAACAATATCGAGCAGTTGACCAAGAGTCCTGTCAGCGAATTCTGCCCGGTGGTTCTTGACGATGGACGGGTAATGTACCACCGCTGGGAATACATCGACAAGGGCGCTCGGGTGTGCAAGACGATCTGGTCGATGAATCCGGACGGGACAATGCCTCAGGAATTGTACGGCGTAAATGACGACACTACGACGGTGTACATGTATCCCCAGGCGATTCCCGGCGACCTCCATCGCCTGGTCTGCGTCGGGACATGTCACTTCCCACAGGGCGGGTGCCTCGGATCGATCATGTTGATCGACCTGCAACAGGGCGTGCTCAAACGCGGCCCGGATCCGGACGAGCCGGGGTATGTCCAGTGGGATGCCAAATACGCGGTGACCAATATCACGCCGCATGTTTTCATAGAGCGCCGGACCGAACCGGGGTGGCATTTTCTCGACAAGAACGGCAAGTACGTTCACGACCGGGAAGGCCGCAGCGGTCATCTCTACACCCATCCATACCCGGTGGGCCGGAACAGATTCCTCGTTTCGTACAAGGAGGACCCGGCGGATCACTACAAGAACGTCGCCGATGCTTATGCGCTGTATCTTATAGACACGGACGGGAACCATCAGCTCGTCCGCAAGGATGAGAAACTTTCGCTGTGGCATCCCACGCCTCTTGTGGCCCGCAGGGTCCCGCCGAGGATTCAGTCTGTGCCGGACCCGAAATACGCAGCAAATAATGAGGCGCTGTGCATTCTCGCTAACGTCTATGAGGGCATGGACGGTGTCGAGCCGGGACAAGTTAAATGGCTGCGAATCAACGAGGCAGTTCCTCGCTACTGGGATACGGGGCGAAGATGGGGCGTGGCCACCAGCAGCTCGGCGTGGAAGGCCGCGCTGTGGCCGCGTGTGCAGTGGGGAGTCGTCCCGATAGAGGAAGACGGCTCGGCGTATTTCAAGGTGCCGGCGAACCGCAACATCTTCTTCCAGGCACTGGACGAAAACTTCATGGAAATCCAGCGTGAGCGGACGTACGTGAACTACCAACCCGGCGAGGTTCGTTCCTGCGTGGGCTGTCACGGACGATCGAGCCGTACTATCCGTGCCGCCAGTGGTCAGAGCACGATCGCGATGACCAGACCGCCGAGCACTCCGCAGCCGCAGCCGTGCGATCTTGTCGAAAACGGCGGAGACGGCCGCGCTCAGCAGGTGATCCACTACTCCACGGATATCCAGCCTATTTTCAATGCGAAGTGTGTCTCATGCCACGGCAACACTGATCCGGCCGGAGATTTGAAGCTGACTGACGATGTCACCGTGTATTACAATACCTCCTATGAACAGCTCGCCCAGAAGCAATTAGCTGGACCCATCATCTCGGAGTTTACGACGTTTCGCCGGGGCGACCAGGGCAACTATAACGGCGCCACTCTCGCTCCAGGTAGTCTGGGTTCGCACAGGAGCGTATTGATAGGCATGTTGACCGATCCGGATCATCCGAAGAATGCTCAGGATGATCACTCCGAGATGCTCAACAGGATGGAACTGATGATTCTGAGCCGCTGGGTGGATTCCAACTATCAGTTCTACGGCGGCTACTACGGCCGTCATCATTCGGCCTGGGTCAAAGCCGACCCGCAGAATCCTTCCTATAAGCCGGCGGATTTCCGGCGCAAGCCATTGTTCGAGGAAGCGATAAGCATGCGCGCCCCCGACTGGCACAGGTAGAACCGATACCAAGGCCATATTTGTGGACAGGAGTCATGATGAGCAATCAGAACGTCAGACAGAACATATATGACGAGCAGGGCAAATTTTGCGAGGACAAGGCAAGAAAGGCGTATCTTGATATGCTCGAACGGTTCAAATACCCCATACCAGAGCGGTTCAAAGAAGAACTGTTCGTCACCGATCTCGGTGTCGGTGACTTCTGGAACGTAGGCGTCGGCGGCACGATGTGGTGCAACTCTCAGGAGCACGGATATTTTTCCTTCGAGATCATGCTTCTTCCCGGCCAGATGATCCCCGAGCACTGGCACGTCGAGAGTGAGGGCGGCCCAGCGAAGATGGAAACTTGGCATACGCGATACGGCATGATCTACACTTTCGGTGAGGGCGAGCCCACCGAGCCATGCCCAGTCGAGGTGCCGGCAAGCCAGAAGGACTATGTCACCGTCCACCACTGTGAGCCGCTCGAGTTGGGACAGCTTCGCACATTGAATCGTCTCGGCGCCAGGCATTACATGATAGCAGGGCCCGAAGGAGCGGTGGTCACCGAGTACGCCTCGTATCACGACGGCGAGGCCCTGCGCTTTACCGATCCACGGGCAAGTTTCTGATCTGGATTCACAGCTTGCCTGTGGCAATGCTTGTTCCGGGCCGTGCGGACGAAGGCGTTTCGTTTCATCGCTGTCGCTTTCTTACCGATGAACTACCTTTTCTTGGCGCCGAGGTCAGCCAGCGTCTTCTTGAGCAGGGAATTGACATACCCATTGTAGCGGCCGTCGGGCGATCGACCGCCCTTTGACGGAAACGCTTTGATAGCGTCTGCCGCGTAGGCGGCCTTGCCGTCGAGCTTGTCGATAGCGTTCTGAGCCGCCATGGAGACAAAGACGTCGCCGTCCGGCGTCCACGGCGCCAATTCGAGCAGGCAATCGACGGCGCGACGCTGATCGGCCCGATCGCCGTATTTACCGAGAGACAACGCTGCTACGATTCGCACGTAGGGCGAATCGTCCGCGAGCGCAGCGATCAGCTCATCGCGCGACTTAGCAACAGCGCGCCGGCCTCGGTTGAGAATGCCGATCACACCCCAGTAGCGAACGGCGCTGTCAGAATCCCTCAGGTTCTTCCTGATTGCCGGCAAGTCCCTGGCCCTTCGCGTGGTGGCGATTTCGGCTGCGGCAAAGATACGATCGAAAGGATACTTCGTGTCGTCGCGCGCCATGTCACCCGGCGTCGAGCCCTTACTGCGGCTGTGAATCTCACCCTCAGGCAAAAAGCCCAGGTCTCGAATATCACGGCACCAGTCCCGCAAAACCTTGCGAAGCTCGATCAGTTTCGCCCGATGTTCGCGCGAGCGCGCAAGGTTGTTGACCTCATCGGGATCGGCTTTTAAATCGTAAAGCTCCTCGGACGGCTTCAATTCCCAGAAACGCGACTGTGCTTCGTTAAGCTTGCCGGCGTCGTAGTCGCGCTTCCACGCGGCGGTTGACGGCGTCACGAAGTTGTACGCGACGTATTGCCCGTAGATGAAGTGCGGGTTGTAGTTCCGCATGTAATGGTACCTGCCGTCGGTTACCGTTCTGATGAAGTCGTAGCGGGCGTCCATTCGGCCGCGGAAGCCGAACATGTATTTCGGCTTGGGCTGCTGGAACTTGCCCGCGAAGGCATGCCCCTGCATCCACTCGGGCGGCCTAACACCGGCCAGACTGAGCACAGTCGGCGCCAGATCGACGAAGTTCACCATGCGGTCGCTCTTGCCGCCGGGCTTGTACTCCTTCGGAGCCAGGTGGCGCCATTTCGGCGGGAAGTACACCACCATCGGCACGGAAAGCCCCGAATTGTACGTCCAGCGTTTGCTCCGCGACATGCCCGAGCCGTGGTCACCGTAATAGAAAACGATCGTCTCGTCGGCCAGCCCGGCCCGATCCAGATCGGCCAGCTTTTCACCGGCGATTTCGTCGGTGGCGGTGACAATGTCGTAGTAACGCGCCCAATCCCGCCGCGATTCGGCGTTGTCCGGATGGTACGCCGGAATGCGCACTTTTGCCGGGTCGTGAACAGTCGAGTCGAATTTGGAGCGGAGCTTGCTCTCGTGGCTGACTGTCGCATTGAAAATTGCGAAGAAGGGCTGTCCCGGTTTGCGGTTCTGGTAGGTGGCTTTGCCGGAAGACTCGTTCCACCCTTTGTCGTCCGTGCGGACGTTGTAGTCCTGCTTGGAGTTGTTCGTGCAGTAGTAGCCCTGCTCGCGCAGGAATCTCGGATAGAACTTCACGTACTCGGGCATGTCGACCATGCTTCGCATGTGCTGGGCGCCGATGGAGGGCGGATACATCCCGGTGATGATCGTCGTTCTGGCCGGCGCGCAGACAGGAGCGCAGGACCATGCAAGCTCGAAGATCATGCCCTTGCTTGCCATCGCGTCAACGTTGGGCGTAGTGGCAAACTCGGCGCCATAGCAGCCCATTTCCGGGCCGTGGTCCTCGCGTGTTATCCACAGAATGTTCGGGCGTTCTGTGCCGTCCGCCGCCTTCGCATTGCCGCCGAACCATACCGCCGAGGCGGCCAGGGCGCTCTTCTTGAGTAGCTCTCTTCGATTCATCGTTACTCCTTCGCGTGTTTAACATGTAGGGTGGGGCTCGCCCCACCATGTTTGCAGGTTCAGACCAATTCCTGCGGATTCTCCAGATGTTGCTTGATGAAGCCCAGAAATCTAGCCGCGTAGATTTCGTCCACAACCCTGCGGTCAGCCGCCACAGTCAGGCTGACTATTTTTCGTTCCGGCATTTCGCCGTTCATCGGCACGACCGTGTGTATCACGTTGCCGACGGAAATAATCGTGCTGGTCGGCGGCGGCACAATTCCTATGAACGAATCCGTGCCGTAAGCGCCCAGATTACTCAATGCGATAGTCTCGCCCTCGATCTCTTCGAGCGTCAGTTTGTTGTCGCGTGCCTTGTCGGTAAGCAGCGCTTCCTCGC
>CP070678.1:2055905-2058856 GCA_020352515.1 Phycisphaerales bacterium
GGAGCCTTCGTTTCATTCACAGCCTTTGTCTCGTCGGGAGTGCCTGTCTCGTCGGGAGTGCCTGTCTCGTCGGGAGTGCCTGTCTCGTCGGGAGTGCCTGTCTCGTCGGGAGTGCCTGTCTCGTCGGGCGTTTTCGCGGCCGGTTCATTCACCTCGACCTTTGCCGGCTCGTTAACCTCCACCTTGACCTCGGGCGTCGTATCGCCCGGCGGCTGCGGGGTCGAGACTTCGTTCGTATCCGCAGGCTTCGGAGGGGCCGCCTCCTCGCCGGACTTCTTGCACGAGCAGACAAAGCACAACGACATCAAAAACACCGCCAGCACACAAACCTTCATCGCTGAGCTAAAACCTCTATTCATCATTTCCTTCTATCCTCAAAAAACCTCGTTTCTTAACCTAAGACAAAGCAGCCGGCCCGGACGCAATACAGCGCCCCCCAGCCCGCACAAGACCGCTAATCCTATTCCATGCACGGCCCTTTGTCAAGACGCCTGCAGGCGATTTTTCGCCCCGTCCGCCCTGAAATCGCCCAGCGCCCGGCTTGCTCGGCGCTCAAATTTCCACAGTATATATTGCGCCGCGGGCCACTGTGTTTCACAGAATCCGGACTATAATTCCTGCCTTCCGTCGCTGGCCCGCAGTGCTCGGCCGAATCGCTGTCAAAGGCCCAAAAAAGCGGGGATTCGGGCCTATCCGAATCCCCGCCTCATAAAACTCTTTGCAAATATCCAGCAGGACAATGAGCTTCCGACCGGCTTATTCGCTCGGCTCTTCGCCCTCGGCCTCCTCTTCCGGCTCAGCAGCCTCGGCCTCCTCTTCCGGCTCAGAAGCCTTCGCCTCGCCCGCAGCCGGCTCAGGAGCAGCCTCTGCCGGCGCTGGCGCCATCGACAGGACTTTTGACTCAAGTCCCGCCTTGGCAAGAATGAAGTACAGAACCGCCCCAACGATGAACGCCATCAGAGGCGCCGCCGGAATATCGGCGATCTTCACTAACGGGGCCATCCCGACGCCAAAGCCGACCACCCAGGAAATCCACCCGGCAAGGTTCCAGCCCGCACGAGGACCGGCCCATTGCTTGCCCGACAGGAAGTAGTCTACCATCATCGCTCCGCAAACCGGACCAAACGCAGCACCAATCACGAAGAAAACACTCTCGACGTCTCCTGCCCAACCAGTTACAGCAAGGAGTATGCTCACGGCAGTTCCGACGCCCACTGAGATGAAAGGATCCACCTTAGGCAGGGTTGTCTTGAAACTGTTGGCAGCGATAAAGCTTGAGAAGCAGGCCGGAGGAAATGCAGCTATCGCAAGCAGCAGCCCCATTGTATTGCCCGCGCCTTCCGAGCCCATCACGGCCCCCATGAAACTCGTAGACGCTGTATCAAGACCGGCGTCGAGCCCCTTGCCGAATGCCCCCGCCGCAATCAGGATTGCCGCTCCCCCGGCGACGATGCCCGCAAGCGCTATACCAAACAGGCCGCCCATCTGCACGTCTTTCTCGTCCTTACTGTTCGTGCCAAAGTCAACCCCGGCAGCGCCCGCCGTCGCGAAGAATCCCACAACGTACGTTATGCACAGGGCTATCACTCCGAAGACGCTCAAGCCCGCCGCTCCGCCCTCAACCGTAGTCGCCGCCACCAGCTTCTCGGCGCTAAAGTCCCCTATGCCGCCCATGGTCTTGCCAAGCATTACAACCAATATGACCAGCGGAATAAGAGGAAGAAAAGTCGCAACCTTCGCAACGTACTGAATCCCCTTCAAACCCACGAAAGCTGCCACAGCCGCCCAAAGGATCGCAATCACAATCTGGACCGCCTGACTGCCCCCGAAAAGGGGCGCAAGCGCCTTCGACGAGTAATACGCATTGACACCAAGCCAGCCGAACTGAAGGATGCCCATCAGAAAGCCGGGCATTAGAAAACCGCCCTGTACGCCATACGTCGATGTCCCAACAACATACAGCGGCAAACCTGTCTTCAGGCCAAAGAGCCCGGGAACCAAATAGAACAGAAAGTGGCACAGAAGGGCCGCAACCACAAGCCCGAGAAGAGCCGTGCCCAGCCCCTGACCGAGCACGCCTCCGGCTGCGTCCGCTCCGCCGCTGGCCATCTTGTTCCAGAACACAAACCAAAGGAAAATGCCGGCATACGTCGGTGCCGTGTTCTTATACCAGGGCGCCCGGTTGCCGGGCGGATTCGGCTTGGCCATACTTACATAATCTGGCAGCATTCCATTACTCATGATCTGTTCTCCTAACAAGATACCCTGATTCAAACTCTCCCGGCACCTGACCGGGTATTCATCCACAATCATATTTCGGCTGATTATCGGCCCAATACTTAATAAATATAAGCGGCCGACAATTCGCCTTCAAGGCCAAAACCACTAATCCGTCGCCGGAATCGCAATCCTCTCCCCGCCCTTCATCGCCGATTCATGCGCACAAATCCCCGCCATCGTCCAGTTGGCCGCCGTCCCCGCATCCACCGCCGAGGCCCGATTCTCCACAATAGCCCGGACAAATTCGTGCGTCAGATGGGGATGCGAGCCCCCGTGACCGCTGCCCTGAATGAACGACGTATGCTCATGCTCCTCGTCGTAAACGCCGTGCCCCGTAAACGGCGCTATCTCCTTGGGCAGCAGGTGCCCGTAATCCGGCACCTCGACCCGCTTGGCGTCTTCAAAACCGCTATAGACCACCGGGCCCTCGCCGGCAACCTGCTCCCATTCGAACGAAAGCTCCGTCCCATAGACATCGAAGCTCTCCCTGTACTGCCGAATCGTGTCGAAAAGCGACCTGGTAAACTCACACGCCAGTTCCGAGTCCGCCAGCTTCATCAACGCCGTTTCCACCGCAAAGGGAGAATTGTAGCGCTTGGCGTAATCATCGCGAATCCGCCCGGAGCCGTGACAAACAACAGACTCGGCGCGTTTGCCTGCAAGGCAAAGCA
>CP070678.1:2058956-2061885 GCA_020352515.1 Phycisphaerales bacterium
AACAACGCGCTCGAGATCCGAACGAAGTTCCGCTCCGGGCCCACGGCCATTCCGCAGGTCAAGAAGGCCCGTGATGCCTTCTTCAACCAGAAGCTGCTCGTCGAGCGCTGCGTATGGGATCGTTATCTCTTCGACGGCGACCTCGACACATTTTTCCGTCTGCGCACCGGCGCAATATGGGGCGGCGCTTTGCGGGTCGATCTCGGCGAATCAACGAAGGTGGACACAATTGTATTGAGACGCGTCCATGACCGCTTCAAGCCGAAAGAAGCCCACGTTTCAGCCGACCTGCGCACCTGGCGGACGGTCCCGGTGAAGATCGAGCCGGAATCGACGCCGACTGCCACCGTCCTGAGGCGAAGCTACACAGTCAGCAAGGAGTGGACCAAGATCACCGTGAACAAGCTCTCAATAGACCTGACCGGGATTGGGCCTATCAGGTATATTCGAATCCCCGGACAGGCGGCGAACGTGGCTGAGATCATCGGATTGCGACAAGGTCGCAAGATCGATCGAACCAGGTGGCGGGCTTCGAATGTGTTCGCCAGTTATCCGGCGGCGCCGGCCAGGCTCGCCTGGTGCGGGCAGTTCGTTTTGGACGAGGCGGCGCGGGGTTCATATCTGGTCGTTGCGTGTCTCGGCCCTCACGGGCGTGACGGGGCCTATGCCGCTCTGCGCGTCCAAGGGCGACCCGTCGGAGCGCCGCGCCGGGCCGTCTCGTATCCGGCCAACCCGTGGGAATACGGCAACAACCGCGCGCAGGCCGGATTGAGCTATTTCTTTCCCGTGACTAACGACATGATCGGAAAGAAGATCGAAGCTGTTGTAATGCAGTTCGAATCGGAGGACAAGCGTCGCAAGGTCGAGCTGGGACAACTGAAACCAGAGGTGTGGATCACAGCCTATCCTGTACCCTATGAATCGAGGGAACTGGTTCTGCAAGAATGAGCCGGCGGCTCTTGCATCTTTGAACAAGTTCTCATATAGCTGTGAACCGGTCTGCAATCACGTGAAAGAAGCAGTCTTCTCTCACACTATTGGCGCAGCCGCAATAGCCGGCGTTTTGTGGCGCCCCGCAGCGGCGCAGCAATCGGGGCTGCTGCATGGGCAGCGCCGAGTTCTCTGTCGAGGCACGCGACCTATTTGCCACGGCGGTGATCAAAATGGGGAAACGAACGAATGAAGAAGGATATCCGTGAATTGTCTACACTCTCGGAGCCGCGCCGAATCAGGATGGATAAGAAGAACAGACCCATCGGACCGCAACAACTTTGGAAATGGATTGTGAGCGCTATACTGGTCACCAGCAGCACGTTGGCTGTCCGGGCAGCGGGGCTCTCGAAGGTCGAGGCCAACTGTGTTGTGGAAGTCACGTGTGTTTCCGATAAGACCTACCGGAATCCGTTCACGGAGATTGAACTTGACGCGATCATTGCCGGTCCGAATGGAGTGCACGCTCGGGCGCCCGCCTTTTGGGCCGGTGACAACCGTTGGTGTTTCCGCTACGCAGCAGGCGTGCCGGGCATCTACACGTGGAAACTCGACTGCTCGGACACGAGTAACTCGAAGCTTCACGGCGCGGCGGGCCGGATCGAAGTGGTTCCGTATCGAGGAGAGAACGTGCTTTGTCTGCACGGTCCCATTCGCGTGGCCGCAGATCAACGTCACTTTGAGCATGCCGATGGCACACCTTTCTTGTGGTTGGGGGACACCTGGTGGAAGAATCTGTGCAAGCGCATGACCTGGGAAGGCTTTCAGGAATTGACGGCTGATCGCAAGGCCAAGGGGTATAATGTCGTGCAGATTGTATGCGGGCCGTACCCTGACGAGAATATGATGGAAGCACGCTGGGAGAACGAAGGCGGCATGCCGTACGAGACCAGGGATTTCAGCGTTGTGAATCCCAAGTACTTCGAATACGCGGACCGGCGGATCAAGCACCTTGTCGATGCGGGGATCGTGCCCGTGATCGTCGGCGGTTGGGGTCGTCCGCAAGCCGGCGGCAAGAGCACGCTTGCTCAAGTAGGAATTGACGGATTCAAGCGACATTGGCGGAATCTGGTCGCCCGATACGGTGCCTACCCCACTATATGGATGGTCGGTGGTGAAGCAAGGGATGCATACGGCCCCTGGTCAACATTGGCGAAATACATCAAGGACATTGATCCCTATCATCATCTTGTATGCTATCACGCCCCGGGACACCCCCGTGAGATGTTGCGGGACAATGACATGTTTGACTTCGACATGGTGGCATTTGGCCATGACGGCATGAAAACCGCGAACCGTACTTCTCAGTTGATGCAGTCGTGTCTCGCCATGTCCCCCAAGAGGCCGGTTCTGTGTGGTGAGGCCTGCTACGAAGGTCACATGCAAACGAACTTCCAGGACCATCAACGTTATATGTTCTGGCGCTTTATGCTTGGCGGCACCGCGGGCCACACCTATGGTGCTGCGGGCGTCTGGCACGCCGGCGTGGAGGGCGATCCGGGTATCGATCCGGTGTATGACTGGACGACCTGGAGGCAGGGTATGAATTATCCCGGTTCCTCCCAACTTGGGATAGGCAAGAGACTGCTGGAGAAGTATCCGTGGTGGCGATTCGAGCCGCATCCGGAGTGGGCCGAAAAGGACTGCTTTGCCGCCGGGATTCCGGGCGAGGTGCGGTTCATCTATCAGCCCAAGCGCGGCATCTACAATTGGAATGGAACCATTGTCAAGAACCTGGAACCCGGCGCGCGATATTCGGCCTTCTACTTCGATCCGGCCACTGGGAGACGGTTTGACCAAGGCACCGTGATCAACGACCAAACGTCGTCCCTGACCTCATCCGGCCAATACAAGGCACCTCGACTACCCTCGCCTCAGGATTGGGTCCTGGTTTTGGAGTGTGCCAGAAAATAGGAAAGAGAAATAAAGAAAAAGTCAA
>CP070678.1:2061985-2065349 GCA_020352515.1 Phycisphaerales bacterium
CCTGAGGCCATAGGTCGCCACCGCGTCGAATACATAGACACTGGCATCGTCGGCCGGTCCCGCGAACACGACAAAATGCATCCGCCGGCCCTCCACGAGCGGGCGGACCTGCAGTATGGCGACGTTTCGCACGGAGGGGAGCTGCTCGGCCTTCAGTAGCAAGGCCTCTGTGTAGAGTCCCTTGGAGCGGGCATATTCGGCCAGTATGCTGAAGTTGCTCTCTCCGTTGTCGTCGGCCAGAGCCGCGAGCTCGTCGTTCACTATCTCGGCGCCGAGTATCTTGAAAGCAACGGCCATGCTTGCAGGTCCGCACGGCGGCAGTGCGGGGGGTGCGTCCGCGAACAGCTCGCTGGCGGATGCCGGGCCGTCCGGCAGAGCGCCGGTTGCACGTTCGGGCGTATCGCCACCCGACACCCAGATGCGCCCGCCGGCGGCGCTGTCCGCCGGCGGGATGCTGATTCCACGAGCGGGCGATGCCACCAGCAGCAAGGCGGAAAGGGTAATGAAAACACCTCGCCATAGACCGGCGCCGCTGCCCGGACCGATGCAACGGGCCCTTCTGTTGGAGGCGACCGCACACATCTCACCGCCTCCTTGTCAGAATCGCAACGACCCCAACCGAGGCGATAACAAGCAGCCCGACAAGAGTCGCCATCAATCCCGTCAAGCTTCTCCCGGAAGGCGGCCTTGCATTCGCCGGACGGGCGGATGCCCCCTCCGCTATAACGTGACTGTCAACTTCGGCAAGATTCGCCGGGTCGTTCGCGTCCGCTCTGTGCGTCGCGCCCGCGCGTTCCGGTACCGGGAGGTTCTGGTCGGCAAGGACGGATTCAAAGGACTGTGCAAAACCCTCGAAATCCTCTCCGCCGACGGTCCAATATAACTCGGTGTCCAAATCCATCAGCGTAGTCCCGAGCGGGAGACGCTTCCACAGATCGAAGTACTCGTCACTCAACCCGGAGTTGACGGCGAGTGCCGGTTTGCCCTCGCGCCATCCGTCCACCTCGAGAACCATCTCGAAGGGGCGGTCAAGCTGGGGAACGCCTGGAAGGGGGTGAGTTTTTTTTCGCCCGCACACGGCCATCCACAATCCCTCTCGCACCTCAACGGCCTTCTCTATCGAGAGCTCCATCAGGATGTCTGCTCGCTCCGGGCCGCCGTAGTAGAGCTGGCGAAGCGGCAGGAAGCCCCTCTCGCAATCGATCCACACCGTCATCGAACGTTGCCCGGAACGGGGGTCGATCATATCCACCACGTGACAGGCGCGTCCGTCAACGGTTTCCATATCCCTGCGCAGTCGCGAGTGCTCTGCGCTGAGAAGCGACTCCAGATTCTGGTCGGCGTTCCCTGCGGCCGCAACCTCCGGGCGCGGGGGGTTCAAGAGCATGATGTCAAAGAATCCGCTGCCCTGCGTATCCGTTTCGTGCATCCGTTTGATTCCGACATAGGCTTTGCGCTGGTCCACGGAATGAAACGTGCTTCTTTTGCCGTTGTAGGCTGCCTGCGTTTGAAATGAGCGGTCGTCATACTGCCGGGCGGCTCCGTACACATGGTCGAGGCATGTCTTTTCGCCCTTTACGGAAATCGTCTTGTGCGAACGCGCGTGGAGATTACCGGCGGGAGGATTCACGAAGTTGAAGCTGAACGATACGGTCAAATCTTCGATACCCGAGCGCGCCGCCCGGAGGCCATGAAGCATCTCATCCTTGGTGAGAACAGCCGGCTCACGGGACTGCGACGCACCGGCCGCGGCGCTGACGGCAATTATCGCCGTCAGGGTCGCAATCATTTGCCGCCCGACGGCCCGCACGGCGCTGCCGGCCGGCCGCCGGGATTGTCTGTCGTATTTCATTGCCAAATTCTCGGAGCCAAATCCGTCAACGGAACCAGGGACTCAACACGGCTGCTCAGGTCGAGTCGCCGCATCCGGGCAAAAGGGCTGCCGGAAACACGGGCCCGCCGGGGCAAGGGGGCAACAAGAGCAGCGGGCCCTGGAGACTCCAAGGCCGCGATGCGCCGAGGTTGCCCCGCATCTTGTTGCCGGCGACCTCCAAAACGGGCGGTCAAAGAGGCCGAAAGCAAGGCCTCGGCGGTCCGTTTGGATGCTCAGCCGCCGAGTTCGGGCGGTCGCGGGCCGTCGGTGAACTTGCAGTAAGGTCCGCGGGGGCAGGGCCAGCCGGTCGTTTGAACGGCCCCCGAGCACTGGCATATCCCCGGAATATCAATCCAGACACACAATTTCATGTCGAATGTGCTGCCCCAGTATCCGCAATTGTACCGACAGTCGGCCCAGCCCCAGCGATCTCCATCCGGACTGAAGTGATGATCCGGAAGCTGTGAGCAGTCGCCTGAGCAGGCCGACGCCCCGCACCCGCCAATCTCTATGGTGCAATCCACGACAGGCGAGCCGGTTGTGCATGTGGGGCTGCAGGGTTCAAAAGTCCTGTAACAAGCGGCCGGGTATGTCCCCTCACATTCCTCGGCGCCGGCGGTGGCCGCCATGGCCGCCCCGTCGAGCAAGGCCGGACCGCTATCCTCGGTCCAGGAAAGCGCCAGCCCCGCTCCGCCAATCACCAGCAAGAAACCGCCGACCATTAAAACACACCTGATCTTTGCCATAGTCCACCCCTTTTCATAATGTAAACATTACCAGTTTCTACACATGAGTGTCTTTACATCACACCCCCAAGCTACCTATAAGGCGTAGCCGAACTCAAAAAGATGACAGAAAAAATAGTTTTTGCGCAGGTTTTTTCATAAGTCTTTTCCAGACAAGGGTTTATGGGTGAAAAAACTTCATTCTCTCCATGGTCTGGTCTCTGTGATGTTCCCGGGAAAGAAGCTTCAGCGCGTATTTTCAGCGGGCAGCGTTCTTAAAACCGCGGCCGTGGCGACTTAGCGAGATGCCCGCACTGCGTTCACGCACGGCGCGCAAAGGGGGTTTGCAATGGGCTCTCGGCTTGAGTATCTGAGCGGGCTTGCGGTGCTAAAAGTCCTTGAACGGCCTCATCCATTCGGGCCACTTGTCGTTTGTGACGCCACCGGCCTTTGTGTACGGACCGTTGATGTTGGACCTTCTGTGCCACCGGAGCGTCCAGAGCTGCTTGACGCCGATCTTCTTTAGGCTCCCGTCGATGAAGACCCAGTTTATGGACCCGGCCCCATGGCGGTCTATGCAGAAGTGCTTCATCTCATACCCGGCCCCCGTCCACTCGCCGTTGTAATTGGGGGGAACCGATTTATTAGCCCGGCTGCTTTCGTCCGCCGGTCCCGGGGCTCCCGACATCGGCCCTGCCCCTCGCCACATGGCATCGCCGAACAGGGGAACTTCGGCCGCGCGGGTGACCCTGTTTATACTCCTCCA
>CP070678.1:2065449-2079661 GCA_020352515.1 Phycisphaerales bacterium
GTATGCGAACGCCGCGGCCATGAGAATCGCTATCGCAATCTTCGACATATCGTTTCCTGTCTGTAATCACGCCCCATTTGACCGCCGAACCACTCTCCCATAAGGCAATATCGGCAGCCCCTGTTATTATGACGCAAAAACTCGCCGTCCGGTGCACGATTTTCCGCGAATTCTCCGATAATGGTGCAGCCATCCTGGATGGCCGGTCCCCGGACCAAGATCATACTGAGCGTCGATTTGCCTCGGGGCCGTTGCTGTGGGACGGAGTCGCTGCCTTGCTGACGGCCCAGCCGCAGCGACGAAAACACTCGCCGCCGGGTCCGGATTTGCAGAATCACCGTTCGTCGAGGGCGCCGACTATTGGTATTTCTATCAGTTTCTCGATGTGTTTGAGCCGGTTTTCGCTGCAAAGCTTTGCTTTGATTAGTGCCCTGCATACAGTCCGTATCTTGAGGCGATACTCTGTGTCGCGTGTCCCGATCTGCTTTCGGGTAATCCTGTGGGCGGCGTCACCTTCCAGCACGAAGGCGTATCTGCTGTCGATAAACCTCTCGAACTCGGCAAGCTGCTTCTGGTTTTCGTCCGTACAGGGCTGCGTATCGCCACGTCGGCCCTTCGTCGGCTGATCATAGGGCCAGCGCGACATAAGCTGCCGGGCGATGAGCGCATTTATGATTTCCTGGGAGACTGGACGGGGCAAGAGTCGCGGCAGGTAGTACGCGAGGTCCTTTCTCAGAGCGCTGTCGGGTTCGAGCGAAACGATCTCGATATCGGCGGCCCTCTCCATCTGTTTCACGAATGAGGAAGGGATTTGCCCGCGGCTGTATAGCAGTCGCACGGCCCGTCGAACATTCTTCTGAAAGCTGCGAATGTCAGGCTCGACGGCGAAATCGACGTTGTGCTCTCCGGCGGTTATTGCTGCCTTGAGGCCGAATGTTCCCGCCGTTGCCCCGGTCTCCACGATCTTCTCATACAGTCCTCTCTGGAGCAGCTCCACCTCCCTGCTGCGGCGCGGGATGTCACCGTTTGCGTCGGCGGTGCTCTGTGTGATGGTTTTCGCCTGTTCAAGAGCGGCCGACAGATCCGACCCCGCTTCGTCAGGGGCGCCTTGTGGACGGGGCGCTCCCTGCTTGAATAGCTTTTGAACGCAGCTCTTCATTTTGGCGAGCCTGCCCGCCGGCGTCATGCTGGCAACCGAGGTGCCCTCCATTTCCACGATCACGGCCGCCGCAACAGAGGCACTGTCACCGGGCTGTATCTTCCCCGATTCGTACTCGGCGATGAGTTTGTCGAGCAGCAGCTTGTCGGCTTTGACCTCGGGGTCGCCGGCCCGGTGCATCATCTCGATCTCTCTGGCCAGCGCGGCGTGGGCCTTGGCGGCGGTTTCTTCGTCTATTCGCCCGGACCTGCGGCACTCGGCGAGCAGATCGAGCTGCTTGAACGCATTTTCACGCGTCTTGCGTAGCGTCCATTCGAAGCCTGTCATGTCGTAACACTTGGGCCGTCCTGCTCTTTCGCCCGGAGCCGCAGTGTTGGACTTTTTGTCGGGGCGGGTTCGTTCCTTGTGGTATGTCAGCTCGGAAAACACTCTGGTGAGCATCTTCGCGGTTTTTCTGCGTATCCCGCCGTTCTCTGCGGCGGCCGCCACTTGCCTGCTGAACTCGGCATTACTCCCGGATTCAAGCGTACGCCAGATTACCCTGAGCGTGCGGACAATATCTCGTCCGCTTGATGCGCTTGGCTGGGCGCTCATTTCCGGACCCACGGTCTCTTTACCTTGGCCCGCGCCCGGTGTAGTTCCCAGAAGGCCCGTGAATACGAGCGTCGCCGTCACGAATCGTCTGTGCAGGGCGTTGTTGTATACAGGCCCGGGCCTCTTGCGCCGAAGCATCAGCCAGAGCGCATAGACAAACGCCGCAGCCGTCAGAACGGCAATGGCAATCCTGGACATTTCGTGCTCCTCAATGTCATCCTGCGTTTCGCAAGTGTATAGACCGTCCCATTTAGTAAGCAGTAATATATCGGCGATATCTACAGCCAGATAAAGCAAGAATCGCTGGCAGGGCGTAGTTCGGTTGGATTTGCCGAAATACAGCCGTTATCGGAGGTCGGATCCCCGGGCGTCTACGGCTCTTTCGGAACGTGCGTCTTCGCGTGCCGCCCGGCCGGAAAGCAGGCAGGTGCTTGCGCAAGTCCTTTTAAATGCTGGACTTATAGTGGCACAGGTTGAATTCGAACGAGAGGCGCCGGCCGGCGGCCGTCGCATTTTGAGCCTTCTGCGCCGGGCTGGAGTGCTTTGTGGCAAAAGTCGGCCGGCCGGCCGAAAAAAACTGTTGCCCGCCCAACTAATTTGGCTATAATCGCTGCAGGCGCATATTGAGAGAACGATGCAGTGAGTGGGGGCTGTTTCGCAACTCCATATTCGTGACAGTTTACAAATCCGTTGCTTTGGAGCGCCCGCCATTTGGCGCCGCATTTCGAAAGGGGGTGGTGCGCACATCATCCAGGAGAGTTTTCACAGAGTTCACAAGAGGAAGGAGGACCGTGCAAGAATCAGTTCAGTTTTGCGAGAAAGGAGGATGCAGAAATGGCAAGTCCGTCTAAAGAGCAAAAACGCACTGTCCTTGAGGTGGTCGTTGAGCTCAAGGAGCTTACAAAGGAACAACCTTGGCCCCAGATCGCCGCCTATGGCTTCGGCCGGTCTGGTCGGCTGCTCGGCAAGCAGCCCCTCAAAAGGGATTCCGCCAAGCCTCACATTGGGCGTGCGACACTTCCGGTCGAGATCGGCCAGGAACAGGTTACGGTTAAGGTCGGCCCGGACGTCGAGAATGTCGCCGAGCTGGCCAGGCACTCGTTGGCGGTTGAGAAAGCCGTCGTTAAGCCAAGAGAGAGGGTGAAGTTGTCTATGGGGATTCTGAAGCCCGGCTGGATCTGCTGGCTCAAAGTCCCTTATCTGGTGACGGGAAAAGTGGAGAAGCAGCAGGGCTCCGGCAGGTCACCGATTTGCGTCGGCGAGGTGGACATCTACGATGTCGATATCGGCTGGTGTATCCTGAGGCTGCCGCCGCTGATTATCGAGCGCATACGTGACAGCATAATTGACATCATCGTCAATCCCCCGCCGGTCGATTTACCTGAGATACCTCCCCGGCTGCACTGGGATGACGACGACTGGTGCGGCACCGGGCCGAAGCCGCCAATCCCTCCCACGGGGATCGATATTTCCAAGAGGCTGGCCAAGCTCCCGCCCGAGTGGTCCTTTGCCAAGGAGCGTTTCGAGGCTGTCGGAACGGCTCGAGCCAGGATGACCGAGGCGATGGCGCAGATGAATCTTGGCGAGAAGCGGGCCATGCTCAACAGTGAAGCCGTCGAGGGCGTGGCGATCTCGAAGATTCTGTACTCGAACACCATGCAGTTCAGGAATCTTCTGATCGACCACTTCAGCTCGTTGCGTTTCTGGCTCTGCTGGTATCCGTGGATATACTGGTACTGGTGGCCGTGGTGCTGGTGGTACAGCCTTGAGAAGCTGGGTACTGCGACGCTACAGCCGGACGGGAGCTTCTCGAAGGTCGTTTGGCTTTCCGTCTGCCGCAACGATACGCCGGATCTGTGGTTTGTCGTTCGGCAGAAGGTTAACGGCGTGGAGCGGGTAATATACGCGCGTCATCCGGTGCCATGCAACACGTACTGGAATCACCCCAGCGGCAAGCCGGTCACCCTGGTGGTCACCGATCCGGAGGCGGTGGTCTGCCACCAGGATAAGCCCGTGGATGTCCTCGGGCCCTACGTTATGCCTCTTGGTATTTATGAGGACGAGTGGTACGGTGTGCACCAGGCCCACATCAAGCCGCCGGCGGTCGCGGATAGCGCCTGCGGACTTTACGGCAGCAACGATCCGTACGGCACCAGGCTGGACCTTCGGATGCAGTTCCACGACGGGCTGCGGAGCCTGGGGGCCAACGGCGTTCGGTACTACCGGTGGTCGTACCGCAAGCATGGCACAAGCAACGGCTGGACACACATCAGTACCCCAATCACGCACAGATACATAACCATGGTTGGAGGCGAGTATGTAATCCAGACAGAGAACCTGGGTCCAAAGTCCGACGTGGGCAACAGCCTTTTTGAAGTGCCAGATCCGAGCAAAAGCTGGTTGGCCAACCGCGACGACCTGGCCTTCGCAATATGGCACACGGCGATATGGGATGCCCAGCAGGGCAGGTATGTTCCTCAGGTTGCCGACGGCAAGTATGAGTTGTGTCTGGAGATGTTCGACAAGAATGGAACGAAGGTCAAGCCCGCTAACGCTGGCTTTCTTTACATTCTGATGACCGCAGCCGTCGGCGTTACCGATAAGAACCTACATGTCGAGCCGGACGGCAGCCTGATTATGAACCTGCACGTTGACAACGCCGATACGGTGGCAGACATAAAGTCGGTCGCTCTCAACGGGGTCAAGGCTAAGGACTGCCAGTTCCTCGAATACGAGCAGAACACCGATACGGTCGAGATAGAGCACGTGGCCTACCATCCGAACGATTTCCTTGATCACTACAATCTCGGAGTAAGGCGGGGAATATCAGGCACTTCAGTGCACTCCATGAGTTCCACCACACCGTCGCTTCCCGCGGCGCCCGTGGTCGAATCGGTCACTGTTGAGAAACTGCTTCGCCAGGTAGGAAGCAAGGGTCCATACACACGGTGCGCGTTCTCAATCGACCTGCACACGTGGCCCCGCACGAGAGACGGCCACAGCCGAATCCGCGCTTATGAGGCGCACGACACTTCGGCATTCACACTGCTGGAGAAGACGGTTGGTACTTCCGGAGGCACGCCGTAAGGAATTGCTCGCAGCGTACGTTAGTGCCGGGCTGTCGAAGAGTTGGCCGGGAGGGTTTGACTTCGCCAGCCCCGGCTTTTTCTTTGGGAGGGGCGTTCAAGTGAGGCGGCCGCCCGGGCCGCGGCGCGTCGTGGCGGAGCCTGTTTTCTCGCGCTCGCACTCGTTTTCTTGACGGCGGGTGGGGGCGGTATTACAATTGCCGGCCTGAGAGTTGCGCGGTGCGCAAGAATCTGAGAACGAGGTAAAGTGAAAGGATTCCGCAATGGCTATGGACCGCGGGCAAGTGTCAGGCTGTCTGGAAGAGTGCAGGAATCACCTGACTAAAGAGCTGCTTCCGTTCTGGCTGGACCGGTGCAAAGACCAGGTCAACGGGGGCTTTATCACGCACTTCGACAAGGACGGCAACGATTCGGGCGAGGACGAGAAATCCATGCTCGCCCAGGCCCGGACCGTCTATACGATGTCCTCGGCGCACCGTGCGGGCTACGGCGAGGGCAGATGCGCCGAATATGCGGCCCACGGTGTAGATTTCCTGATAGATAAGGTGTGGGACGGCGAGTACGGCGGGTTCTACTGGACGACCAACCGCAAAGGGGAGGTGGCCATCGACAAGAAGATTCTCTACGGCCTGAGCTTTGCGATCTACAGCCTCAGCGAATACACGCTGGCCACGGGCGACGCTCGCGGGCTCGATTACGCGTGTGAGGTGTTCGACCTTATCAAGAAGTATGCCGCCGATACGATGTATGGAGGCTACTGGGAGATGTTCGAGCGCAATTGGGACCTGTGCGGCCCCGGCGCCGGCGGTGGCGACCGCAAAACGCTCGACGTGCACATGCACCTGATGGAGGCTCTCACGACGCTCTACGAGGCGAGCGGCCAGAGCATCCACCGCCGGGCGCTGGTCGAGGATATCGAGCTGCTGACAAAGCGAATCCTCCACCCCGAATACGCGACGGGCATACCGCAGTTCTGGGCCGACTGGAAGATTGCCCCGCAGATAAAGTTCGACATTATCTGGGGCTGGGACCGCTTTGCAGAAGGCGGCGCCAAGCCCAATGCCGAGGACAACACTTCGGCCGGGCACAACGTCGAGTTCGCGTGGCTGCTGGCGCACGCGACCGACGTGATGGGCGACGGCTGGGAGCAGTACAAGGACGTTATCAAGAAAGCCACCGACCACGGCATGACAAACGGGATCGACCCCGAGTACGGCGGTGTGTACGTGGAGGGCCCGCACGCCGGCGGCGTTTCCGACATGGAGAAGGAGTTCTGGCAGCAGGCCGAGGTGATGATCGGGATGCTGGAGGCGTGCCTGCGGTTCGGCACGGAGCCCTATTGGCCAGCGTACTTGAACGTGCACAGGTTTGTCTTTGACAAGATGATAAATCACCCGGTGGGGGAGTGGTGGCCGCTGATGACGCGGGAGGGCCGGCCCATCTGGACACACATGAGCCATTCGTGGAAGGTGAATTACCATACCGTCCGCTGCATGGTCGAGTGCATAAAGCGGCTGGAGAAACTGCTCGCAACGATTAAGGATTGAGAGCGCACTATGGAATACCGAGGCAGGTACGGCATCTTCGATGCGGGCCGAATCAGCACCTATCTGCTTTCATCTCGCACAAACAAGGTGACACTTGAGGACCTGGTTCAGCCAGGCGATGTGCAAAGCCAGCCAATCGATGTCCAGCGGGAAACCGCCGAGCATGTCGAGAGGATTGCTGCTGCAATGTCAGCCGCGCGCGAGGCCGGAAGGCCCGCGGTGTTCTTCACCGGGGCGCACCTGATAAAAAACGGGCTCGGGCCGCTGCTGATCGACCTTGTCGAACGCGGGATGGTGAGCCTGGTGGCCGGCAACTTCGCCACGGCCATCCACGATTTCGAGCTGGCCCTGATAGGACAAACCAGCGAATACGTCCCGGACGCTCTGGGCAAAGGGCAGTTCGGGATGGCGTATGAATTTGCCTGCATCAACGCCGCAATATCGCTCGGTGACTTGAATTGCCTGGGCCTCGGCGAATCGCTCGGCAGGACAATCTGCGACGAGAACTTTCGCATGGAGGCTCTCGGTTCGGTGGCCAAAGGCGATTGCCCTATCGAGTTTCTGCACCCGGAGGCAAGCGTTCTGGCCGCCTGCTACGAGAAGGGTATCCCGTTGACGGTTCACGCGGGCATCGGTACGGATGTCACCGACCAGCACGCCTCATTCGACGGCCGGGCCAAGGGCGGGTGTTCGGCGCGCGACTTTTTAATCTACACGAATGAAATCGCGAAATTGACGTCCGGCGGTGTGGTGGTCAACATGGGCAGCGCTGTGACCGGCCCGGAGGTGTTGCTAAAGGCCGTCTCAATGGCCGCCAATACCGGCGCAGTGCCCCGGGGGATCCTGACGGCGGATTTCGACCTGCGTCAGCGCGCATCCTGCCGGCCCGACGACGAATCGGCTCCGGGCTATTATTTCCGCGACCAGAAGAGCGTTGTAAAACGCATCCCGGAGGCTTTCGACGGAAAAGGCCTGTACGTACAGGGCGACCAGAAACAGACATTTGTGCTGCTGTACAGAAAGATCATCGAGAAGCTTGGTTTTTGAGGTGTCATCGAATGAAGGAGGATCGCATCAGCGGCATCCTTGCCGCAATCAAGAACACAAGAATAGCCGTATACGGTGACTTCTGTCTCGAAGCATACTGGCTGCTGAACCCGCGTGGCTCGGAGGTCTCGGTCGAGACGGGCCTGCAGGGCCGGGCGGTGGCGAATCACTACTATACTCTGGGCGGGGCCTCGAACGTCGTGGCGAATCTGGCGGCGCTGGAGCCGGCCTCAATTCACGTGATCGGGGTTGTAGGGGACGACATTTTCGGCCGCGAGCTGCGGCGCCAGCTCCTTGACCTGGGCGTCGAGACGGCGGACTTGGTCGTACAGAAGGAGGACTTCCACACTGTGACCTTCGCCAAGCCGTATCTCGAGGGCGCCGAGCAGAACCGCATCGACTTCGGTTTTTTCAACCAGCGGTCCGAGGCCACCGACCGGGCGCTTCTCGACGGAATCGAGCGTGCGCTCCAGAGTGCCGACGCGCTTATCGTCAACCAGCAGGTCCCCGGGTCGATTTCCAATGAATCGTTCATCGACGGCGCCAACGCGCTTTTCGAAAGATACGGCGAGAAGGTGATCCTTCTGGATTCTCGCCACTACGGCCACAAATTCCGGCACGTCTGGCGCAAGACCAACGACCTGGAGGCGGCGAGGCTCAACGGCGTGGAGGCGAGCCTCAACGACATCATTCAGCTATCGGACCTGATAAGATACTCGCAGAATCTGTTCGGGCAGTTCGACAAGCCGGTGTTTCTGACGCGCGGCCCGCGGGGAATCATCACCGTGGACGCGGAGGGCGTTCACCAGGCGCCGGGGATACAGCTTCTCAAGAAGCTGGACACGGTCGGCGCCGGCGATACAGTGACAAGCGCTCTGGCAGCCTGCCTGGGCGCCGGTGTGCCGCCCGCCGAGGCGGCCGAGTTCGCCAATTTCGCCGCGGCCGTCACCGTCCAGAAGCTCTTCTGTACGGGGACCGCCTCGGGTGCCGAGATACTGCAAGTCGGCCGGGACGCCGACTACATTTACCAGCCTGAGCTGGCCTCCGACAGGCGACAGGCGCATTACCTCGACGACGCCGAGATCGAGCTGTGCTATGAATCGGTCTCACTGGGACAGATAAAGCACGCAGTCTTCGACCACGACGGCACAATAAGCACACTGCGCCAGGGCTGGGAGCAGATAATGGCCCCGGTCATGATCAGGGCCATACTGGGCGACCAATACGAGAGCGCCGACGAGACACTATATCATAAGGTCCGCAACCGCGTGCTCGACTATATCGACAAGTCCACCGGCATCCAGACCATCCTGCAGATGGAGACGCTGGTCGAGATGGTCCGCGAGTTCGGGGTCGTTCCGGCCGACAAAATCCTGGACAAGCTCGGCTACAAGAAAATCTACAACGAGCACCTGATGGAGCTTGTAGGCAGGCGGATCGACAAGTTCAAACGCGGCGAGCTGGATATCAGCGATTACACGATCAAAGGGGCGATTGCATTTGTCAGGGCCCTGCGGGACAGGGGCGTAAAGCTGTATCTGGCCAGCGGCACCGATCGCGAGGACGTCGTCGCCGAGGCGACGGCGCTTGGTTACGCGGACCTCTTCGGCGGCGGCATCTACGGGGCCATCGGCGACGTGGCCAAATACTCCAAGAAGATGGTCATCGAGAGGATAATGAGCGAAAACCGTCTTTCGGGGCCGCAACTGGCCGTCTTCGGGGACGGGCCGGTCGAGATACGCGAATCCCGCAAGCGGGACGGCGTCGCGGTGGGCGTCGCCTCCGATGAGATTCGGCGGCACGGCCTGAGCGCCGAAAAGCGGACGCGCCTCATCAAGGCCGGCGCGCAGATCATCGTCCCCGATTTCTCCCAGGCCGACAGACTGCTGGCTTTGTTGTTCCGCCTCGGGTAGTAAGGGGCAACTGCCGGAACGCCAACCTTGCTCTTCTCGGGCGGGGTTATAGGACGCGACCGAAGGGGTCTTTTGGTTGCTTTTTGAGCGGCATGAGAGTTTCCCGCCGCGCGTTTGGCTTTCATCTTTCTGTCTGGTATAATATAGATGAGGGGGTGTAGTTTCGTGGCAGGCTCTCTGCCGTGCGGTGGGTGTGCACTTTTGCCGACACGTCGAGACCCATGGCAGGCCCTGAAGCCGCACGAACCGGTAGAGGCATGATGTAGCATGTTGGGATTCTTAGGTAATCGCACTTGCCCGATTGGCGTGGATTTTGGCGACGATGCCCTGACGCTCGTCCAGATGGGCGGAGGGGCAGATGGCGTCGGCCTTGTTGCGGCCGACAGCACGCAATATCCCCCGGATATAAAGCAGGGCAGCCCCCAGTGGCAAAGATGGGCGATAGATTCGCTCGGGCAGTTGCTCGCGCGAGGGGGCTTCCAGGGCAAGAAGGCGACGGCCGCACTGCCGCCCAGCGAGGTGCACATCGATCACATGCCGATGCCGAAGGCGGGCGCAGGCGATCTGCCAAAGGCCATAATTGCCAACATGAGGCCGAGACTTCAGATCGCGCCGGACGATGTGGCAATGGAATACGTCAAGACCGAGGGCGACAACATCCTTGTGATGGCGAGCGAAAGAGCGAGGGTTTACAGGCATCTGGCGATATACGAGAAGGTTCGCCTGAAGGTCGCGTCGATTTCCGTCTGGCCGACGGCCGTCCTGAAGGCCTACGCTCATCTTTGGGCCAGGCACAGGGAGCCGGCCAATGGCGCGGTGATGCTGCTCGATATCGCGCCGAGCTGCACGAACATCGTTATCTGCGACAGTGCGAACCTGTATTTTGCCCGCTCGGCGCCGGTGGGTGCAAAGAACCTCGACATTGACAGGATGGTCGAGCTGCTGGGCTCGGAGATGGATCTCTGCCGGGTCAAGTTCAGAGCGGCCTACAAAAAGGCCCAGGTCAGCCATATCATCTTCGTATCCGGCCACGCCGTTGATAAGGATGTCTACACCAAGATAGCCCAACGGGCGCAGATGTCCGCCCAGGTCGGCGACTGCCTCGACGCCGTCGGCGCCGCCAGCCCCGCCAATACCCCCGACGACCAATCCCCCGCCCCAAACTGGATCACCGCAATGGGGCTCAGCCTCTCGTAAAGCCCTTTGTTAGAGACCATCCCGCCTCACACTCGCTGAATCACCAGCCCATCCGAGAAGCGCGCAAAGGCAACCAATAAGAGAATTGTCATTGGCGTATTCGCCAGCCTTCGTCCGAGCGATACTCGGCCTCCTTCCAGGACCTAGCGATTGGCGTGACAGTTTTGCGCACGGTTCTCAACCTTGGGCCGGCTTGTGTGTGATCGTCGCGCTGGTTGCCAATCTGCTGGCCTCGATGATATGGCCCACCAGGCTCAGCCCTTCACTTGTGTTAGGCTGTATGCTCACAGGCAGGTCAGTAGAAGAAATCAAGTCGGTGCGTTCTCTATCTGAATGAAGTCGGAGTTTGCCGCCTCTCTTGTGCTCCAGACTTGGGACAAATTCCACAGAAAGCTCCTCCACGGATAATGACGCGGACCCTCTGTTTTGCACTAGGCACCTCAATAGGAATCCGTTGGGCGAGCCATCATCTTTTTGCTGAATGGTAAGCTCCTCCCCGTTGATCTCGAGGCGTCCTCTCTTCGGCAAGAGATTCTTGAGGACCGGTAGGATGTTAATAGTGTTCCGGAAAACGCCCATTGTGTCCTACGGGAAACTGAAGAGTGGTCTGCTGAATGCCGCTACCGTAGGGCAAATATACCGCCTTCCTGGTTCCACAGCAACTGGAATTTGATGATTATCACCCGAGAGCTTTGATAGATGTGGCTCTTCTTGCTTCTTGAAACGGCGTCTTGAGCAGAGGGGCGGTGTTTTTGGGGTTTTTCTTTTTTGGTTTTTGGGGCGGCGGAGGTATCATTGTGGAGCGTGTTTTTGCGGGCAAGGTTGTTCTTTTTGCGAAGGGCAAGAGGGCAGGTCTTTGTCTCGTTGGCTATGGCATGATGATCGGCGAGTTTGGGAGGTTGCAATGAACACGTATATTCTGACGACGAGAGCGGGCAAATGGGCGGTTGTGGCGGCGGTAGTGGCGGCGTTTTTTCTTGGCGGCTGCAGGAGTATCCAGACCGAGGCGCGGATCGGCAGCCTCCAGGGGGTCAAGAAGGCCGTCGAAGGCGGCGCGAACGTGAATGGCAAGACGTTGATGTGGCGGCTGACGGCGCTTCACGAGGCCGCCGCCAACGGGCACACGGATATCGTCAGGTACCTTATCGAGCACGGGGCCGAGGTGAACATCCGCTCCGAAGGCGGCGACACGCCGCTGCACAGGGCCGCTGCGAACGGCCATATCAAAATCATCAACATACTCATCGACAACGGCGCCGACGTCACGCAGCACGGCACCGGCTGCGGAACGCCGCTGCAGTGGGCGGCCAGGACCGACCAGACGCGGGCCGTCAAGTGCCTGCTCGATCGCGGGGCAGACCCCGACAACAAGGGCTCGCGTCCGCCGTTCGGGCCCCTGCGTGACGCAATCTCTTACGACAATCCCGAAACCGTGGAGCTGCTGTTGGCCGCCGGTGCCGATGTCAACGCCGCGACGGACAAATGCTCGTCGCTGCATCTGGCTTGGAGCAGCGGCAGCGTGGAGATAGGCAGAATCCTGCTGCGGCGCGGGGCCGACCCTGACATAGAATGCAACGGCCGCAAAATCCCCGCCGACTTCTTGGCGAAGATTCGCAATTAGAGTGGACCGAGGGCAAGAGAGGCCGTCGTTTGAGATTCTACAGCGCCGCGGCGGGGCTCCGGACCGCGCCTTATGAGCCGGGGCCGCTCGATTTTTCCCTTTCATACGGAACGCACCCGCGGTATCATCGGCCACATCGGACAGGGCGGCGCATCGGGGGCGTCGGGCTCTGCGGAGACAAGATGGTTTTTACGCGGAAACGGAGGTGCTCACATGAGAAAGCTCATTATCCCGGCGGCTGCGATTCTCCTCTGCTCGCTGAGCTGTGCGACGGTCGAGCCGACCGCCAAAGACGGACCCGCCGATCCGGTCGATGCAAAGGTGGCCAGGCTGCTCGCCAAGATGGTCCTGGAGGAGAAGGTGGGCCAGATGACCCAGGTGACTCTGGAGGCGGTCGCCGGCGGGAGCGAGAACGGCTATCTGAAGCTTGATGAGAAAAAGCTGCGTGACGCGTTGGTATTGCACAAGGTCGGCTCGATACTGAACTGCGGGGGGCAGGCGCGGACGGTCGAGAACTGGCATGAAATCATCACGCAGATACAGGATATTGCCACGAAAGAGACTGCTCTGGCCATACCAGTCATCTACGGAATCGATTCTATACACGGCGCGAACTATGTTCTGGGCGCGACGATATTTCCACAGAATTTCGCGATGGCGGCCACTGGCAACGCCGAGCTGGTTCGCGAGCTGGGCAAGATAGCGGCCTACGAGACACGGGCGGCCGGAATTCCGTGGAACTTCAACCCGGTGCTGGGTCTGGGCCGCCAGCCGCTGTGGCCGCGGTTCTGGGAAACGTTCGGCGAGGACGCGTACATGGCGTCTGTAATGGGGGCCGAGTACGTCAGGGGCCAGCAGGCTGGTGACATCGGCCGGCCGACGAATGTCGCGGCGTGCATGAAGCACTATCTCGGCTATAGTGTCCCCTTGTCCGGCAGGGACCGCACTCCGGCCTATATTCCCGAGCGCCAGCTCCGGGCGTGTTTCCTCAAGCCCTTTGCCGCGGCCGTCGAGGCCGGCGTTGCGACGGCGATGATAAACTCGAGCGAGATTAACGGCGTCCCGGTCCATTCGAGCAAGTTCCTGCTGACGGATCTGCTTCGGGGCGAATTGGGCTTCGAGGGCTTTGTTGTCTCGGACTGGGCGGACATCGAGAACCTCTATACGCGCGAGAAAGTCGCGGCCGACCGGCGCGAGGCGGTGAAGATGGCCGTGATGGCCGGGATCGATATGAGCATGGTGCCCTATGACTACAGCTTCTACGATACGCTGCTGGAACTGGTAAAATCGGGCGATGTTCCGATCAGCAGGATCGACGAGGCGGTCGGCCGCATACTCCGGGTCAAATATCGCCTGGGCCTGTTTGAAAAGCCCTATCCGGACAAGGACCTCGGTTCGCGTTTTGCATCGGCCGATTTCCAGAAGGCCAATCTGCAGGCAGCCTGCGAGGCAGTGACCCTGCTCAAGAACGAAGGTAATATCCTGCCGCTTTCCAAGGACAGCAAGGTCCTTGTCACCGGGCCGTGCGCCGACAAGCTGTCACTTCTCAACGGCGGCTGGACAATTACCTGGCAGGGCAACGACGAAAAGCTCTACCCCCAGGAGAAAATGACGATTCTCGAAGCCATGCAGGACAAAGTCGGCGCCGGCAACGTCACGTACGTCGAGGGCGTCCAATTCGAGAAAGAGGTGGACTTGCAGCAGGCCGTGGAAGCGGCCGCCGGCGTCGATGCCGTGGTAGCCTGTATCGGCGAGCCGACGTATTGTGAAACACCCGGCAACATCGACGATCTTACAATGAGCGTGCCGCAGTTGAAGCTCGCCGCCGAATTAGCGAAGACGGGCAAGCCGGTCGTTCTTGTGCTCGTCGAGGGCCGGCCCCGGGTGATCAGGAACATCGTCGACGACGCCGCGGCAATCCTGATGGCCTATCTGCCGGGCATGGAAGGCGGACGCGCCGTTGCCGATACCATCTTCGGCGATTCCAACCCGAGCGGCAGGCTGCCCTTCAGCTACCCGCGATACACCGGCGGCAACACCACCTACGA
>CP070678.1:2079761-2092814 GCA_020352515.1 Phycisphaerales bacterium
TGCCCGAAGGCCAGTACCAGGCCCTCTGGCTGCGCTATGTCGAGGATATGCCGGTCAGGCAAATTGCCAAGGTCCTCCGAAAGTCGCAGGTTCATGTCAGGGTGCTGCTCTGCAGGGCAAGGGTGAATCTCAGCAGGAAGCTGGCGGACACCGTTTCCCAGGCACGGCCTGCGGGCCGCAAGGTGGGTACACATGTAGTATCTTTTGTGAGAGCGGGAGGTAAGCGATGTTCTGCTGGTTCTTCAGATTGATGATATCCTGTGCGGCCGATGGGCGCGAGCTGCTGTCCGGCCTGACCCGGAGGCATCTCTGTAATTGCGAGTCCTGCCGCGTGTTCCGCCGGACGTGCCTGTCACTTGGCAGCGACTTGAAAGCTCAGGCGCCCGTCTCCGACGCCGGAACCGTCGAGCGGCTCAACAAGCGAGTCATAAGGGCCCTCCCGCACCTGCAAAAGAAGAAGTACGGCGCTGCCGTTGCCATCAGGCTTCGGCCCGTCCTTGTGGCGGCCTGTCTGGCGATGGCCGTGGCGATAGGGACATGGGCCATTCTCAAAAAGCCGCCCCGGCCCGATGTTCAACGGACCGCGAACCCGGTCGCAGGTCTTCGCAGACTCGTCGCCGAAGATTTCCCCCTTGAATGGGCCCGCACGATTGACATTCCTTTGGACAGCGAGCTGCGAAACCTCACCGATGACACAGAATCGGCCGTCAGGTTCCTGGTTGCATGCATGGCTGTCGATCCGGTCGGATTGCACCCGCAGAACAAATGACGCCGCACCCGTGCCTGCCGCCGCCCGGGATTGTCAGAAATTGTTGTTGAAGTACTCGGGTTTCCCGTCGTCGCTGTCATAAGCGGTAGAATCGTGCGCCTCCGCCTCGACCTTGATTCTCGCGATACGCTCGGCCTTCCGCGTGTTGCTGTCAATAGTCACTACAATCCCGTTTATCCTGACGTCCCCGCTCGCCACCTCGAACGGAAAGGGCATTTGCGTTCTGAAAGATTTGAGGACGCTTTCGGTCTTGCGGCCGAGCACCGAATCATGCGGCCCGGTCATCCCGATATCGGTTATGTATGCCGTCCCGCCCGGGAGGATTCGTTCGTCGGCCGTCACTACGTGCGTGTGAGTGCCGAAGCACAGGCTAACCCTCCCGTCCAGATAGCGCCCCATCGCTATCTTCTCGCTCGTGGCCTCCGCATGCATCTCCACTACTATAACCTCGGCCTGCTGCTCGAGCTGAGGCAGAATCCGGTCAATCGCCGAATACGGACAGTCCGCAGGCTTCATGAATATGCGCCCTATCAACGAAACAACACCTACGACCGGGCCTTTGCCGGTTCTATAGACGGCGTAGCCCCTGCCTGCGGCGTTCTCGGAGAGGTTGGCCGGGCGCACGATATTATCGGCCGTCTCCAGAGTCGCCACTATATCTCTCTTGCGGTAAGTGTGGTCGCCGAGCGTAATAAGATTCACGCCGTATCGAAGGAGCTTGTCGTATATCTGCGGCGTCAGACCCGAGCCGCCGGCGGCGTTTTCGCCATTGGCTATTACACAGTCCACCGCGAACTCGCGGACCAGCCTCTTGATCTGCTCGGCGACAACACGCCTGCCCGGCCGCCCCACGATGTCACCAAGGCAAAGGATGTTCAATTTCATCTTGCAGCCTGTCTTTACGATTCAGTCATAACTATTGTCGGCCGGTCGTGTGCAATCGGATGATTGAATGTCAATTGACGACCATCCACCCTACTTGGCGTATTCGATGCAGCGAACCTCACGAAGGAGCGTTACCTGTATCTCACCCGGATATGTCATCTCGCCTTCTACCTTCTTGGCGATGTCGCGGGCAACTTTCATAGCCGCCTCGTCGTCAACGTCGTCGGCGTTGACAATCACCCGGATCTCACGCCCGGCCTGAATCGCATACGCGCTCTCAACTCCCTTGAAGCTGTTGGCGATCTCCTCCAGCTTCTCGAGCCTCTTGATGTATCTCTCCAAAGTCTCCCTGCGTGCTCCCGGACGAGATGCGCTGATCGCGTCCGCGGCCGCTACCAGCGGCGTATAAGGGTTGTCGGGCGGAACATCCCCGTGGTGGCCCGCTACCGCGTTCAGAACTACGCTTGATTCGCTGAAACGCTTCAGGTAGTTCGCCCCTATCGAAGGGTGGTTGCCCTCTACGTCGTGATCGATCGCCTTGCCGATATCGTGCAGAAGGCCCGCACGCCGAGCTATCGAACCATCCAGACCCAGCTCATCAGACATGACCTGAGCCAGAAACGCCACCTCAACGCTGTGCCGAAGCACGTTCTGACCGTAGCTCGTCCTGTAGCTGAGAGCCCCTAACATGCTCAGAACCTTGTTGCTCAGCGCCCGCACGTTCGTTTCAACCGCAGCATCCTTGCCGAGCTGCAGAATCTTGTGGTTCACCTCCTTGCGCGTTTGTGCAACCAGCTCTTCGATGCGGGATGGGTGAATCCGGCCGTCCTGTATCAGCCGCTCCATCGACAGGCGGGCCACCTCCCGCCGCACCGGGCTAAAACCGCTCACAACAATCATCCCCGGCGTGTCGTCAACGATGACATCGATGCCCGTAGCCTTCTCGAAGGCTCTGATATTACGGCCTTCCCGCCCGATGATGCGGCCCTTCATGTCGTCATTCGGAATCTCCACCGTCGACACCGTCACCTCGCATGTCTGCTCGGCCGCGTACCGCTGGATTGCTGAGCTGATCACTTCCCGGCTCTTCTGGTCCGCAACTTCAGTGGCCTCCTCAACCTTGCGCTGGATCAGGCCGGACATCTCGTGCTCGCACTCGTCATCCAGACGCTTGAGAAGCAGTTGTTTGGCCTCCTCAATTCCCATCCCGGTAATCTTGAGAAGCTGGTTCTTTTGCTGGGCCAGAAGCGTCGAAAGCTGCTTCTCCCGGCTGGCTATGTGGTGACCCTTCTTCTCAAGCTCCTGCTCCTGCCCCTTGAGAGTCTTCTCACGCTGTGTCAGCATTTCAACCTGGCGGTCAACCGCGTCCTCTCGCTTGCTCAATCTCAGCTCGTTCTCGTGAAGCTCGGCGCGAACCTTGTTGCTCTCGGCCGTGAATTGCTCTTTGCGCTTGATCGCCTCCGCCGCAGCTTCGATCTGCGCCGCCTTGACTATGTTCTCAGCTTCCTTCTTCGCCCCTTCCACCTGCTGCCGGCGGTTCTCTTCACGAGATTTCGCGTTCTTTCTCGCCAGACCCTGATAGACTATCACGGTCAGGCAGATGCCCAGAATGAATGCGATGACCGTCGCAAGAACTTCCGGGATGCTTATCTGCATCATTATGGCGCTCATAATTCCTACCTTTCCCTTCCACTCATCGTGGAGTCAAGTGGCATCATCCAATGGAAAAAAACTGTGGGACCCAAAGGCAGGAGAGTCAATGAGGTGCGTATGAGTTACAAAATCCCTTTTCGCAAGGGCTGCCGTCAGCTATTCAAGCCCGAAATCCTTCTAATTGGAACAATTCTGGCATTGCGAAGCTCAATTCTTCTGCGAGATTAGCTGATTCTATGCCCAATACCAACGCTCCCTGGATGGTATACGAACTTCTCTTCAAACAGATTTCGTTTCACACGGACTTCACTCACGGCCTCTCGCAATGGAGTTCAGGTGTTTACTCAACCGCAAACTGCACAGCAAAAAGCCGCAAGTGCTTTTGTAACTTACCTGCCTCGAAAACAAAGGTATTCAACCCTTCGTTCTCTGACCCGCCCCTTTTGTGCATAACGCCCAAAACGCGCCAGACTCCGGGGCGGCCCACAATTTCGCATCAACAGATGCTTACTCAAATATTATCGTACGCCATGACCCTGTGACGGTCAAGAAAAAAAGACGCCCAAAAGATTTGTCGTTCCGAGAATCCCGGCCGAAAGAGCCGCAAAAACACACAACAGCTTATGGGACCCTGCCTTGCAATTGCCGTAAAGTCTTTACCAACAAGGACTTAGCGACAGAAGATCGAGGTGGCGGATACTTGAATTATTTTTCTTCTTCGACAGAGATTTCACTGCTCGCTCGCCGCATCATGCCCCTTCACCCCATCCAGCCTCATCAACGCCCGGCCGGTTCACCGGCCCGCTTTCTGGCCGTCGCGCCCCGGCGGATTTCTTGCCGCAAAAGCCGATGCGGGGCCACCTGACGTGGATTCGAGCTATGAACACATACACCTTCTGGCCATATTTCTCGCAGCCCCTCCCATCGAGCCTGTCAATACCTCGGGCGCCTTTGTCGTTTGCCGGGCTTTCGCAAAGCCGCTCATCAGCGGGCTTCACCACGACATGAACGCGTCTGATATCATGCCATAGCCTCTAAAGACCATCAGAATCAGGAACACCGCGATGATCGCATAGACGAGCCTGGGAGTCCACCTTGTAATCTCCTTGAACCAGAACTCGGCATCCTCGGCGTTCCTTTCGGCCAGGCGCTTCGTGACCTTTTCAAGTGTCCCCGACTCCTCGCCCATCCGCCATATATTCAGAAAATCAGCCGGCAGCTCTTCTGAGAATCCTTCCGATACCGGATGACCGGCCCGCGCGCTTGCCACCCCGCCCTTCAGACGCCCGGCAACAACCGCGTTCGATGTCGCCGCAACCGACTTCTCGGCAACCTCCGTCGCAGGTACCCCCGCCTTGCTGAGCATGTGATATACCCACGAGTATCGGCTCAATGCCAGTTTGTGAAGCGCGCGACCAAGGATCGGTATCCTCAGCCCTATCGAGTCAAAAACCACGCGGGCAGCGCCTCTTTGCGGCGTCATGCGCAAAATAATAAATATCACCCCCGCAACAATGTAAAAGGCTCCAAGAATCCTCAATACAAACACCAAATATCCCTCCAGACCCAGACCTCTCAGCACAATATCCGGCACTGGGATAATCAAAGCCGCAAGGTGAAATATCAAGGCCGGCATCAGCATCCCAGACAGCACCCTGGCGCGCATTCGGTTGGAGAAATCGTGCCAATCAGCCAGCATCTCCAACGTGTCGGGCAGGCTTCCCGATGTCTCGGCCGACTCCACAATCGTCACCTCAAGCGGGCTGAAAATACGGGGCATGCCCCTCATCGTCTCGGAAAGCGGTGTCCCCTCCCTCGCCCCGTCCGCAAGCCTGGAAAAAGCCCTCTTCAGCCCCCCTCGCTGCCCTGATGCGACCGTCCCAAGAGCCCTCGTAAACGGCAGCCCCGCTTCAAGCATGACCGCTAGGTTGTGATACGCCAAAGCCAAGCCCTTCGCCATTGTCGGTTCTCCTCGCACTGTATCTAGGAAAGCGGCGACGCCACAAAAGAGATTCCGTAACACGTAGACTAATTCAATACGACGACGCTGGCAATAGTCATTTGTCTTTTTCAGGGCCACAGCCAACGCGCATTCCTGATCTCCGGCTCGGAAAAAGCAGGAAATGCTTCCATCTGCCGCGTTAAGCGGGTATAATACCAAACGATCGAATTCCCGGATTTTATTTGAGGAGTTTAGGTCGTGTTTGTCCCCTATCGCGTCGATGTTCCGTTTGACCACGCGCCTGTGATGAACCGCCTGGTGTTTGGGGCCGTCATTCTCGTATTCTGCCTGCAGGTGGCCGACTTAATCTCCGCGCCCAACAGACCCGACCCGTACGAACAGCAGCAGCAGGAACTGCCGACGACCGACGGCAATGAGCCTCAAGACTCCGTCCCCGGCCAACAGCCCCCCAGAAGAACGATAGACAGAGGCGGCATAACAGACCGCCTGATTCTCGACGGCTGGCGGATAACCGGACTCTTCGGCCACATGTGGCTCCACGGCGGACTCTTTCACCTGATTGGAAACCTCATCTTCCTCTGGCTCTTCGGAAACGCCGTCTGCTCCAAAATAGGAAATCTCTACTACCTCCCCGTCTACATCGGCCTCGGCCTGGCCGCCGGAATTGTACATCTCATATTTGTCGGAGGAAAAATGCTCGGAGCCAGCGGGGCGATAAACGGCCTCGTCGGAATGTATCTTGTCTTCTTCCCCGAAAACTCAATAAGCTGCTTCTTCTGGGTGTTCTACTATCCCGTCAGGTTCAGTTTATCGGGCTACTGGATCATTCTTATCTGGTTTGCTTTCGACCTCTTGGGCGTAATGCTTGCCGAAGGCCAGGCAGGAGGCGTCGCATACTTCGCACACGTCGGTGGCTTTCTGACCGGTTTCGCACTGGCCATCGCGATGCTTGCGACCAAACTGATCACCATGGAGAGGGACGAAAAGTCACTTCTGGAGCTGCTGGGCCTCGACAAAAGCCGTCAGCAGCGCCCCGGCGGCGAACTCGCATACTGGCAGCAGCAAATGGCCCGCCGCCAGGCCGAAGAGGAGCTCGAGACCGGCCCGCCCAAATGGCCAAAACCCGAACCGACCGATGACTTCATACGCTTCAGGTGTTTCTGCGGACAGAAAATCAAGGTCCCCAAGGTGCACGCAGGAAGAATGGGACGATGTCCCGGCTGCTCCAAACGAATCAAGGTACCCGAACAATAACGCCCGAACGCCCCCGGCCCCTGCGAAATAACGCCGCACTGTCACGTCATACTGCAAATACGCCCCTATTATAGGCCCCCGGAAAATGTCCAAAAATAGCTTGAAGAAAACCCCTCTCTGACATGTATAGTACTGTGGAAACGGAATCTGGCGGCCGTCTTCAGCTTTGACGGACGCCCTATGGAGCCGGAAAAAAGTGGCGACCTTGTGTCAGGAAGAAACTCTGGTAATGCAGCGGTGTCGCAGGGGGTCGCGTGAGGCGTTCGAAGTCTTGGTCAAAATGTATATGAAAGACGCCTATTTCATCGCACTCGGGCTTGTAGGAAATCACGAGGACGCCCTCGACCTGTCGCAGGAGGCCTTCGTCAGGGCATACAGACATATAAAGCAGGTCAAACCGGACCGCCGGTTCTTTCCCTGGTTCTATCAGATACTAAAGAACCTCTGCATCAGCCATCTGCGAAAGAGACGCCTCAGACGAAGCGCCTCGCTTGATTCCCCGGACTGCCCGGAAGTCGCCGTCCAGGACGACTCCTTCTCTCCGGCGGCCGTCGCAGATAAGGACGAGACAAAAAAAAGGGTGTGGCAGGCCATCGGAAAGCTCGACGAAAAGCACCGCGAGGTGATAATACTCAGACACTTCAGGGGAATGTCGTACGAGCAGATGGCCGAGGCGCTTTTCTGCAATAAGGGCACCGTCACCAGCAGACTGTACTATGCCCGCAGAAAACTGCACGAATTGTTGGGCACTGAGAAAGGAGGTGGCACTAATGACGTGCCATGACTACAAAGACCTCATGATGGGCTATCTGGACGGCGAATTGAGCCCCGAGCAGAAAAGCCGGTTCGAAAACCACCTCGCCGGCTGCCCCGAATGTGCCGGAGAACTCGAGCAATTCAGGAAGCTAAAGGCCATTACCGACCACGTCAACCTCGTCGAGCCCGAGGATCGGATTTGGCAGGACTACTGGGGTGTTGTCTATAATCGTATCGAGCGGGGTCTCGGCTGGATAATATTCTCGGTCGCCGGAATCATGCTCGTAATATACGGGGGCCTCAAAACCATAGAACAAATCATCAAAGACCCCTCCGTGGAAATAGTCTGCAAGGTGGCGCTCGTCGCCCTGGTCGTGGGCCTGGCGATCCTCTTTGTTTCGGTGTTGCGTGAGAGATTGTTCTTCTGGAAAAAAGACCGTTACCGGGATGTAAGGAGATAATGCGATGCTTCTGTCGACGACAGACAACATTGTGGGCAAGAAGATTGTAAAGCACCTCGGCCTCGTTCGGGGAAATACGATTCGGGCCCGCCATATCGGCAGGGACATAATGGCCGTGATCAGGAACATAGTCGGCGGGGAGATAACCGATTATACCAAAATGATGGCCGAATCGCGCGAGCAGGCGCTCGACCGAATGATGGCGGAGGCCCAGAGGCTCGGCGCCAACGCGATAGTGCAGGTGAGGTTTGCAACCTCTGAGATGATGCAGCACGCCTCCGAGATAATGGTCTACGGAACGGCGGTGGTGGTTGAATGAGCCGTTGCGGCAACGCCGGCTTTATCTGGTATTGATGAAGGGAGATAAGATGATTGCTGTTACGATTTCAGATTTCATGAAACCGGAGATTGTGTGGTTCCTCGTAGGCCTTGTCCTCATAATCTGTGAGTTCCTGATGCCCGGTCTCGTTATCGCCTTCTTCGGCCTCGGCGCCTGGGTCGTCGCCGGCGTCTGCCTCGCAACCAAGATAGACCTCAACACACAGTTGCTCATCTTCATCGTCGCCTCCGTGCTCTCGCTTGTGCTGCTCAGGCGCTGGCTCAAGGGCATCTTCATCGGCCACATAGGCTCCAAACAGGATATCAGGCACAACCTTGAGGAGTTCGTCGGCCAGAAAGCGATAGTCAAAGAGACAATCCGCCCAAAGCTTGCCGGCAAGGTCGAATTCCACGGAACCAACTGGATTGCATGGGCCGACGAGGAGATACCCGAGGGAACGCCCGTAGAGATTATCAAGAAGGAAAACCTGACGTTCAAGGTCAAGCCGCTCTGAACGCATAAAGACAAAAAACAAACCACTTCACAGAAAGGAGAACGACCATGTTGGCAGATATACCCGTAAACCCGTGGACAATTATTCTCGTAGGCGTGGGGGTCCTTGCGATCGTAGTGTTCTTCAGGACGATACGGATTGTCCCCCAAAAGACCGCGTTTATCATTGAGCGTCTGGGAAAGTACAACAGCACTCTGGACGCAGGATTTCACGTCCTCGTGCCAATTATCGACAGGGTCGCATACAAGCACACCTTGAAAGAGCAGGCCGTCGACGTGCCACCTCAGCAGTGCATCACAAAAGACAACATCGCCGTCGAGGTTGACGGCATACTCTATATGCAGGTAGTGGACCCCCAAAAAGCTTCCTACGGAATCAACAACTACCAGTTCGCCTCCACTCAACTGGCCCAGACCACCATGAGAAGCGTCATGGGAAAGCTCGACCTCGACAAGACGTTCGAGGAAAGGGAGAATATCAACAGCGTCATTGTTGACGCCGTGGACAAGGCCTCCGACCCTTGGGGAGTCAAGGTCACTCGATACGAGGTCAAGAACATCCTGCCCCCGCAGAGCATCAAGGACGCCATGGAAAAGCAAATGAGGGCCGAGCGGGAAAAGCGAGCCGCAATCGCAGAATCCGAAGGCGACCGACAGGCCAGAATCAACAGGGCCGAAGGCCAGAAGCAGGAGATGATTGCCAAGAGCGAAGGCGAGAAGCAAAGGCGCATTAACGAGGCCGAGGGCCGGGCGATAGAGATTGAGAGGGTCGCACAGGCAACCGGAAACGGCATTCGCGAGATTGCCAAGGCGATTAACGAAAAGGGCGGGATTAACGCCGTTAACCTGCGCATCGCCGAGCAGTACCTCAACGAATTCGGCAACCTCGCAAAGACCAACAACTCGATAATAATACCCTCGAACCTTTCCGACATAGCCGGCATGATCAAGTCGGCGGTCACGGTCCTCAAAGACCAATCCAAGACGCCCCAAGAGGCCGCATAGTATTACACGGGGCATTACGGCCGGGTCGGAGCATGATAAAAAATTCCGCCCCGGCCCGTGCCTGTCTTCGAATATCAGGACGGCCGCCTCTGCGACCCCTGCATTCGGCATCTGCAAAGGTGCGACTTTTTAAGGAAGTGGGTAATGGCTGACACCAAGTTCATAATGGACCTTGCCAAGCTCGTGGTCGCGGCCGCATGGGCCGACGGCGAGCTCCAGAACGAGGAGATCAACGCCCTCAAGGATTTGCTGTTCAACCTCGAGAACGTCACGGGACGCCAATGGGCTGAGCTTGAAATATACATGGATTCCCCCGTAAACGAGCAGGAAACAGACCGCCTGCTCAGCCGCGTACTCGAGCAGGTCAACTCAGAGCAGGATAAGCAACTGGTCATAAGAACCCTAAAGAACCTGTTCGAGGCCGACGGTGTCGTAAGCAGCGAAGAGCAGGCGCTCCTTGACCGGATCGAAAAGGGTCTGTCACAAGCCGGCGCCCCCATTATGGCGAGGCTTTCGAAGATGCTCAGGGGTACTCTCTCAAAGCGGAGCGTAAAGTACGAATCCGCCGAGCAAAGGGATGCCCGGATCGATGACTACATCAAGAACACGATATATTACGAGCTTCGGTCGCAGAGCCGCCTCAAGGGCCTCCAGATCGATCTGCCCGAGCAGAAGCTGAGGAAGCTCTGTTTTGCCGGTGGGCTTCTCGCAAGAATCGCCGCGCTTGACGAGGAGATTTCCGAAGAGGAAAAGCAGGGCATAAGACACGTGCTTATGACCGAATGGGACCTGTCCGGGCCGGAGGCGGAGATTGTCCAGCAGGTCTCTTGCGAGAGAACTCTAAGGGGGCTCGATTACTTCCGCCTCGCACGAGGATTCTTCGAGTCCACCAGTCTCGACGAGAGAAAGAATTTTCTCAAGTGCCTGTTCAAGATCGCCAACGCGTCGAACAAGACGTCCTACGATGAAATCGAAGAAATCCGGAAGATCGCCAACTCTCTAAAGCTCTCGCACAGGGATTTTATAGAGGCAAAGCTGACCATCCCGGACGAAGACAGGCAAGTCCTGTAGAGCCGGGCCCACCGGAGGAGCCCTTGGATATGGATAAGGATGTGGATATGGTGGTTGTATACAAGGCAAATCGAGAGTCCCTCCCAGAAGTAATCCGCCTGCTGCGACGCGAAGGATTCAGCCCCATTACCCTCGAGAACCCCAGCCCCACGGTGATATATGCCTCGGGATACAAGTACCTTATCAGCATTGCCGTTCCGAGAGACCAGGTCCCGGGGGCCAAATCTGTTTTGCGAAGATGGGACGAGGCTCGCCGGCCGGAAGTCAAGAAGCTGACGAGCGGCTTGTCGAGTCAATTCTTCAAGTCGCTCTTGCTGCTCGTCCCGTTCGTTGTCGTTTTCTGGTGCTTTGGGATTCTTGCCGATTTCGCGTCCGCGCTCGCCGTGATCTGGATTGTTCTGTTCGTCTTGATTGCAAACGCTCAATGGATAAAGGACAGATTCACAGGCGCAACGTCCAACCGCCCGCACAAAAACCATTGATCGCACCCCACCAACACCCTGATTGCAGCAACCGGAAAGGCCCTGAGCAAACTGAACTTGTCAACTCTCAGAGTCGCCCCCAATATAGCCGCCTTAAACGCGCATACGACCCCACCCACCACAAAGAGAAAGAGGCAAGTCCGAAGACTTGCCTCCTTATCTGTCCAACCGGCAAAAACACGCAACCACCGGCCACCGCGCTATTTCGATCTCGGGCAGTCGCCCGCAAGACCGGGGGCCGTCTTCCGCCAGTTGCTCACGAGCACGCCTAAGTCGCCCGTAAATACGCGGTACCTGAACGGAACACCCGAATCCTCGTGGTCGAGATCGGCACAGGGATCCAGAGTCGGGTCAGCGATGTTCTTTCTCCAGTTCTTGACTATGACAGCCAGATCGCCCGTGAATACACGGTACTTGAACGGTACCCCGGAGTCCTCGCCGTCCGCGTCGCCGTCGCACTGATACGGCCGAGGCGGTGTGCCGTACAGCCCGCACCAGCACTCCGGCTTGCCCAGCAACTGCCAGTCGTCATGCGCCGGACTGTCGACGTCCAGGCAGTCCGAATCGACAAACTGAGGCCAGTATTCGTCGGCCCCCATGTCCACGTCGTCGCCGCCGATACGAGGGTGAAGGTCCATGTCGCCGAAACCGTAGATATTCACCGTCTTGCCCGACTGCGTCGCCGCCGACTGTCGAGGGGCGAATGTCACTATCCCGTTCTTGACGTCCACCGCCGTAACCCGGAGAAGCGGCGCATAGCCGTCGTACGCAATCCAGTCGCCCGCAAGAAAATCGGACCCACGCGTCCCCACTTTCAGAGTCACCACGCTGCCGGCGTCAACCGTCTTGCAGCTCTTGTAAACCGCATTCGGATCGCCCCCCTTGTCCAGGCACGGAGAATCGTCGGCCAGGTGCAGGTTGTCGGTAAAGATGTCCACGAATTTCGGATTCCTCGATATGTTCCCGCACTGACCCGTCTGGTCTCCCGGCGGGTCGGAATACTTCGTGCCCCACGGGCTCCACACGTCACAATTGCACAGCTTGTCGATCGCCCCACCGTTGAGCACCTGCACCCCGTAGCCGCCGGCGCCGTTGAATGAATAATACGCCAGGATCGAGTTGTACAGCTCGGCATAGGCGTTGTCCACCACAAACGCCGTCTGGTCCTGGAACGAGGTCCACGCCGCGACAACGGCTTCCGACCCGCCCGTCAGACGAATGCCGACGTCATTGCGCAAAGAGACGATTTCCCGAATATCCGCAATCGAAGCGGTATCAAGCTTGACCCCTTCCCCAAGACACTGCTCGAACGTGCAGCTCACGATTTCCGCGTCCGCAAAACTCAGCTCGACCGCCGCAACACTCTTGTTGCCGCTGCCGTTGCCCGCGTAACGGAACACCGCGTCCCTGATACCGAGGTTCGGCCGCCCCGTGTTGGCCAGCCTTAGCTGGCCCCAGTCGCCGGCCCCGCCGTTGCTCGGACCATCGTTGTTCGTGTCCCCGCAGATGTCGTCGTCCCGAATCGACGTAAAGACCCGCGGCTCCTCGCCGAGCTGACGCGCGTCCAGCTTCGACCGGTCGAAATATATGCCTATGTTGTCCGCTACCTTGAACTTTAACACCGTCCCCGGATCGATCACCAGCGTCTCATCCGCCGCAACCGTCACCGAGCTGTCCAGATAGTAAGGAATACCAGGATTCGACCACGCGCCTCCGGCGTTCATCGTCCCGCCCACGATGTGAACCGCACTGATATCGGCGCTGTCAACACCTTCGGAACTGAGATTACTTAAGCGAGGGAACGAGTCCAAATCCATCTCCACCGGATAACCCCAGCAGCCCGAGAAACGCACGTCCCGTATCGCCGGACTCGAAGCAACCATCAGAATCCCCTCATGCGCCTCCGAACGCCAGCCCGATGG
>CP070678.1:2092914-2096664 GCA_020352515.1 Phycisphaerales bacterium
AATTGATTCGCCTCACGGCGGTAACGGCCGACAGATGTACCTGATTGATATAAGCCGAATCGTAGGTTGAGTCTAGCTCACGAGCAAACGGAAAACACAAAGAAATACAAGAACGGACAAACTCAAGCGGATAGCCAACTGCTGCACTGCTCTTATGATTTGTGCCCTTGCAGTTGCCGGTTGTGGCCAGCCGCAGCAGAAGGTGCTTGTGGTCCCCATCTCGGTGCCGGACACGGGCAAGGCCGAGATCATGGAAGTGGCCGAGGATGTTCTGGCCGAGATGCACTTTGTCATAGAGAAGGCGGATGTCCAGAGCGGCCTTGTACGAACCAGATCGCTGCCGGGCGCGCAGTTCTTCGAATTCTGGCGCAGCGACAACGTCGGGGACGAAAACTCGCTCCAAGTTCAGTTTCGACCTGCCTGTGGAAGCCGACACCCCCATGACCCTGGTCGTGACCTACTGTAGCGCCGAATGGCGAAGAGGAGACGCCCACTTCGCCATCGGGGTCAACGGCAAACACCTGACGGATCAGGTCGTGACACGTAAGGAGCCAACTCGCTTCTATGAGCAAGAATATCCTATTCCTGCTAGCCTCATCCAGAACAAGGGAAAAATGACTGTTACTTTCCGGGCCCATAAGGACAGTTCAGGGGCCGGTGTCTACGGTCTAAGCTTGATCCGCGGAGATGTCGAACGTTAGATTGTTCAAATCGACTAATACGGTGTGAGCGGAAAAGGACATTCAATTTCAAATCTCGACCTTGTACCGCGTCACCCTCCGCGGTTGACAGGAACACTCATCTTTTGATATACTAAAAGCCTCTAGCAAAATGAACGCATGCCTTATCTATTGTGCCGATGTGGGCTATGTCAGGTCTTTTTGTTAGGGCCACTAAATGTTTGTTAGCAAAACCTGAAGCGGCAGGTGATCAACCTGTCGCACAGTATTAGACAGATGGAGGATTTCAAATGTCGGGTGTGAAAGACTTCCGAACCTCGGATGCGCTTAGCATAATACTCATCATTATGTCACTAAGCTCACTCGTCTACGCCAGGATAGTATATGTGGATGACGATGCTACCGGGGCGAATGACGGCACATCGTGGCCGGATGCTTACAATCATCTGACGCACGCCCTCGATAGTGCCGCAAGCGGCGACGAGATTCGAGTGGCCCGGGGCACCTACCGGCCTGACCAGGGCCTGATGGCTATCCCTGAGTTCGATTGGAGAACAACTACGTTCCAGCTCGCTGATGGCCTCACCCTCAGCGGCGGCTATGCCGGACTCGGCGAAACGGACCCGAACACGCGGAATGTAGAGCTGTATGAGACCATCTTCAGCGGCGACCTGAACGCCGATGATGCTGCAGTTACTGATCCTTTTGACTTGCCGGACGAACTGACCCGGACGGACAACAGCTACCACGTGGTGACTATAATCGGCCCGGCAGTTCTTGAGGGAGTTGTGATCGCCGGGGGCCATGCTTCCGACGGCGTTGCCGGCGCTGCAAACGACCCGAGCCCGGCAACGGGAGGCGGCCTCTGGGCGATGGGAGACGGTATCACGATCCGGGACTGTGTGTTCAAGAGCAACTTCGCGGCAGAGGCCGGAGGGGGACTGTACGGTGAGAATGCGGATTTATTGCTCGAACGCTGTACGTTCTACAGGAATGCTGCCGCATCCGAGGGCGGCCGGGGCGGGGGCATGATGCTCGTCGGAACAGGCACCGTTCTGGCCGACTGCGTGCTCAGTGAGAATAGGGCCGCATCGGGCGGAGCGATCCACAGCTCCAGCCCTAGATATACCGAAGCTGTGAACTGTTTGATTACCGCAAACACGGCCGTCAGCGGCGGCGCTGTGTTCTACAGCGAAGGCGGTTTGGTCAAAGCGCTGAACTGCACGGCCGTCGGCAACAGAGCTGCCGAAGGTTGTTTCCTCATGGATGTCACTGCCCCGGTTCGAGGAAGACCGGCTCCCTGGATTGAGCTGGACAGTTGTATCCTGGTCGACGACGGCAACGAAATATCGAATAGCTTCGGAGCCCTCACGATCAAATACACGGACATAGTGGCGGGAACCTCGGCCGTGAGCGATCCGCATCGCACGGTGGTCTGGGGGCCGGGCAATATTGAAGCCGATCCATTGTTTGCCGCTGCCGGCTATTGGGCTGGTGTCCACGACCCGAACCTTGCCGCTGAGCCGAACGATCCCAATGCTGTGTGGACCGAAGGCGACTACCACCTGCAATCGAAAGCCGGCAGATATGATCCGAACTCCCAAACTTGGGTGCAGGATGACGGAAGCAGTCCTTGCGTTGACGCCGGCAATCCGGTCGAGCCGTTTGATTCGGAGCCGGCCCCGAAGGGCATGCGGATAAACATGGGCGCTTACGGAGGTACGGCCCAGGCCAGCAAGTCCGATCACTCCTGGTGGTCTGTCACGACTCAGGGGCCGATTGCCGCCGAGGGTCTTGGTGTTGTGCTGCCCCACGAACACATCTTCACCGACCTTCGCGGCCCGACAGCACCGGGCTACGGCCAGGCGGACCCGGCGGATGTCGTCCGCGTCATGTCACCGTACCTTGCCGAAGCGCTCGGCAAGGGTGTCGGTCTGCTAATCGAATGCAGCAGTATCGGTGTGGGGCGAAATGTCCCTATCATTGCACAAGTGGCCGAGACATCGGGACTACCCGTCGTGGTGCCGACCGGTGTCTACGGTCGGCCGGACTTCGCGCCGCCGGAGCATCGCAGCATGAGCGAGGATGAATTGGCGGGGCTATTCATCAGCGAGATTAGCCAGGGCATCGAGGGCACGGGAATCAAGGCAGGGTTCATAAAGATTTCAACGGACACCGGCCCTCTGACGCCTCTGCTGGAGAGGATCCTGCGCGCCGCCGGACGCGCTGCAAGCGAGACGGGGGCGGCAGTAGCCAGCCATACGCCCGCAGGCGCCAATGCGATCAGACAAGCCGATATCCTTGGGTCCATCAGTCCGACGATCCGGTTCATTTGGGTGCATGCTCAAAACGAGAGCAACCGCAGCTTACATCGCCAGGTCGCCTCTCGGGGAGGTTACATCGAATTCGATAACCTGGGCTGGAATCCGGGGCAGGATTCATCACATATAGCTGCCATCAAGGAGCTGCTCGATGCCGGCTATGGGGACCGCATCCTGCTCTCACATGACGCCGGTTGGTATAGACCGGGAGAGCCAGGTGGCGGTTCGCAAAAATCCTACACTTATCTGACCGATACCTTCATCCCTAAGCTCCGAACCGCTGGGCTGGACGATGCGACGATCCGTATGATTACCGAGACGAATCCGGTTCGAGCGTTTGGCTTCAAATCCGAGCGATGATATTCGAGAGCAGCTAACGTGCGATTTCTTTTCGCAGCCATTCTACGCTTTGCTGCATTTTTCCAGGCGCCGCAAGACACTCGATGGAAAGGACGCCGTCCCAGTTTATTTCTTTGAGCAGCTCGATGCAGCGGGCGATGTTTTCGGCGTTGACGCCCTCGCCGATCGCCATCGCGCTGCACGCGATTCCGGTTTCTCCGCCGCGGACGGCTTCGGCCAACTCGGCGCTGACGTCCTTGATGTGCACGTGCGAGACTTTCTCGCGGAACCGCTTGAGGAACGCGACCGGGTCGCGGCCGGCGATGAATGTGTTGCCGGTGTCGAAGTTCATCCGCAGATACGGCGAATCGTACATGCTCAGGATTCGCTCCATGCAGTCGGGATCGGTC
>CP070678.1:2096764-2099703 GCA_020352515.1 Phycisphaerales bacterium
CTCGTTGCCATACCCTTCTCGGAGCTGAGCGCCGAGGAGAAGGAGAAGGCCGGCACTCCGCGAGAATATACGGAGCGGGCGGGCTGGACGCACGTGGGCGACTATTCCGGGGCGGACGACGACCTATCGTCGGTTATGAGCCTGGAGGATTTCGAACCGGTCAGAGCCACGCACATACTCGTTCAGATTAATTCGAACCGCGGGGCGAGCCGTGTCAAGATCGGGGAGATCAAGGTCATGGCGGGCCCGGCGGCTGCGGTCGCACCTCAGTCAGGCGATGGGGCCATCCGGCGGAACGTGGCCGGCATCGGGTACAAGCCCTCCCTCGGCTGGCAGTTCTTTGCCTATATAATCCTCACGGCGGCCGAGGTAATGGTTTCCATTACGGCGCTGGAGTTCGCGTATACGCAGGCCCCGAAGAAGATGAAGTCGCTGATCCAGTCGGTCAACCTGCTGTCGATTTCTCTGGGAAACACGTTCGCGGCGATTGTCAACAACGTGATCAAAAACCCCGACGGCACGAGCAAGCTGGCTGGAGCGAATTACTACTGGTTCTTCGTGATAGCCATGCTGGTGACGGCGGTGGTATTCATTCCGGTGGCCGGGCGGTACAAGGGCAGAGAGTACGTCCAGGACGAGAGCACGGCCGAGTCTTGACGTCGGCAGGGCATTTACTCTCAGGACGATATAAGGGCCGCTCCGGCGCAGACTTTTGTAGTCTCAAATCGGCTTTATCCAGATTTCCTTGACGATGATTCTCATGGGACCAAATTCCTTGCCCGGGTGGACCTGGAAGCCGATTTTGCCCGAATCGCTGGTATCGTCGTGGACGTCGGCGACCTGGCGGTCGTTGAGCCATACCTGCAGGTGGTCGCCGAGTGCCTGGACCTTCATCGTGTTCCAGCCGTCGCGGTTGACCAGGTCCTTGTCCTCGTTCATGGCGATGAACATCTTGCCGGGGCAGTAGAGCGTGCCTGAATAGCAGACGGGGTTCTTCCATTCGAGGATATCGGCCTGGAACGCCTTTCGCGGCGACTGGTATCGGAACCATATCCCGCTGTTGCAGGGCCAGACCGCGCGGTATGTGCAGGTAAGGATGAAATCTTTGTAGGTTTGCGTTGTGAAGAGGTCACCGGGGGCGAAATTGTCCCCCTGGGTACCCACAAGATTGCCGTCCTCTACAAACCATTTGGCGTTGCCGGACGTCTCCCAGCCGGTCAGGTCCGCCCCGTTGAAGAGCTTTACAAATCCTTGGCGTGCCAGGGCCGAATCGGCCTTGTTGGTCTGTCCGCAGCCGGCGGACAGAATCAATGTCGCCACGCACGCGATTGCCAGTAATCTTCGAACCATGATCATTCTCCTTCTGCATCAATTCCAAAACAAACAGGTGTTTCCCGGGTATCCTCGGCCCGGCTGTCATGCAGGGCCATATCGTCGGCGGCAATGATACTCGAAGGTCCGGCCTGATGCGAGCGTTTTTGCGGCCGTTAATTATTCGAGACGGCTCGTTCGGGGCCGTAGAGGTCCTTGGCGGCGGGGGCCCGGCAGGCACGAGGAGCATCCCGGCCGGTTCGGGGCAGGCAGGCGTCCCGGGCGCGTCGCCGCAAGCTATTGTCACAAGTGCGAGACCGAATGCCCGCGCATAGATTCGTGGGCGCAAAGGCTCTTTGGGCGCCTGAAACGGTATTTTGACGACTGCTTCCCCGGATTGGTCACCTTGGCTCTTTTTGCAGCGGCGTGAGTTTCTCGCTGAGATATTGGGCTTGCGTCTTCAATTCTTTTGTGCCGGCGAGCAGGCTCTTGACCAAAGGCTCGTACGCCTCGACGGCGGCCCAGTAGTCATCATTCTCGTAATACCGGGGCTTGGGCCTGGCGTACCGGAGTCTCTCGAGGTCACGCCTCAGTTGGAACAGGTCTATCCCCGGCGGCCTGCTTTCCCCGTTGATATACAGCATGTTGTCCCAGTTCCACAGAATTCGCACCCGCCTGATCCACTCATCCGGTTTCTCGATATGCCTGCGGATCCTCTGGAAATCCTTCTCGCGTGTGCAGGTCTCGAACCACCAGGGGCTCAGCGAGAGGTTGTAGCCCATCGCGAGAATCCTGTCCATCTGCTCCATAGAGTAGTGCGAAGTGAAGGCCTTGTACGTGCGTTGGGAGACCCACGGTTTTTCGTTGAGGACCTTTACGGGCGAGTACTGCCAGGCCCCTGATTCTATCTGGCCGCCGTCACAGAGGTCGAGCAGCTCCGTTCGCTCGCAACATTCGAGCATGATTATCGAATCGGGCTTAATTTTCTGGATGCGCCGGCGCATCGTGCCGACCAGATTGACGGCGCCTTGGTTGAATGAGCCGGTGTGCTGCGGGTCGGCATCCTTGCGGTCCCACTGACAGCCGTATGAGTCCAGGTGAAAGCCGTCCACTCCGTAATCGCGCACCAGCCTCTCGGCCACGCCGCATATATAGTCGGTCCATCCGGAGCCTTTGCCGGGCCACATTAGAAAGTATTTTGCGTTGCCGTAGTAGCTTTGCGGCCTGCCGCGGTCGTCCTTCATGCACCATTGGCGTCCGTGGCTTTTGGCCACTTCGCTGGTCCTGGTGATGATGAACGGCTCGATGTACAGGATAATCCGGCCGCCCATCGCGTGAATCTTCGAGACGCCTTCCTTCAACGCCTCCGGGCCGCCAAGGTCCTTGCGTATTTTGTAGTCGCCCTTGTTTGCGGCGTAGTCCGGGTCCCACCAGCTTATCAGGTATATGCAGTTGCAGCCGAGTGTGCGGGCCTCGGCCAGGAGAGCAGGCAGGTTGCGAAACGTCCCCAGTTTTTTGTGGATATCGTCGCTGGGGAACTTCATCAGCGGTCCGCCGGCCCCTGAAAGGTCGAACGAGGCGTATATGGAGCGCGTGTCTTTCCACCATCGGGGCGATTCGACCGGCGC
>CP070678.1:2099803-2102477 GCA_020352515.1 Phycisphaerales bacterium
AATCTAACGACGCTTGACGGTCGTGTCAAGGAACAACTTGCGGCGTATTCGTGTCTGCGACCCAATAGCGCAAACCTCGGCGCGGCTATTACACCTCTGCTGAATATGCTTTCAGACAACGCTAACGATTCACTGGCACAATTTCGAAGTGGTCAAGGTCCACACTGCCGTTGCTCATCAGAATGTACGCCGCGATGGATTCACTAGTCGGGCCGGTATTGTAAAAGCCTTCGCGGCTCTTTTCGAACTCCGTAACCGGTTCGGCACCGTTGAGGCCGTAAAAGACCCGCCAGCGGAAGGTCGACTCGTCGTAGATGAACCTGATCTTCGCGGACTTCGGTGGAGAAGAAAGCGGCACGCTTCCGAATGTCCTTGACAGAAGCTTGTCCATCTTTATCCATACGAACATTGTGGTGCCGTGCTCGCTGATCGAATCGCGGAAGCCGAGAGTGACGCCCTCTGAAATCACCGGACCCTGCTCGTTGTAGCGGATATCAGACAGCTCGAAGACCGCCTCGAAGGATCCGGTCCCTACGCGGCGGTTTATGCCGTTGTAATGCGAGCCGCTCTTGATGGTGAATTGGCCATTGCCATTGAAATGGGCGATAGGGCCTTTGTAGTCGTGCCAGTCTTCAAGGTCGAACTGCGGACCTGAGAACGTCTCCACCTCGGCCTTTACCCGCATAGGTTCGTCGGCTGGCGGTGGTGGCGGGGTCATGAGCCATTTGAGATTGAAGGCATAATGGTTGCGGCTGGAGATGACATGTATGAGACCGTCGAGACTCTGGCAGGCGGCGATGTAGCCGCGGTACTCGGCGCTTCGCGAGCTCAAAGCGATCGCAGCCCCGTCGGTGCACTCTATGGTCGTTGCCGAACCATCGTGTGTTATAAGCCGCCTGTAAGGCCAGGTCTTTCCATTGTCCATTGACAGCGCGGCGTACATGCCGCGGATTTCGCGCCTCTGGCCTGAGCTGTCGGTTATGAGCATGCCAGGACCCTGCTCGTGGGTTGTGGAGCAAAGAAACAAGTAGCCCTGGCGAAGCCGCATTAGCGCAAGACGCCGGCCGCCACCGACGCTGTGGAACGGGCTGGCGATGCACTCGTTGAATGTCTTTCCTCCATCCTCGGATATGCATATGGGAAGCTTGCCGTTGATGCTGGGGCCGCGGGTCATTGCAAAAAGCCTGCCGTCGGCAAGCTGGGTGACCCCGGCGTGTATGCCGGGGATGTCGCCGCCGGGGTTGAACCAGGAACGCCCGTCGTCCTTGCTCATCCAGAGAGTGTTAGGCCCGTCGATTGCAAAGCAGATGGTCCCGTCGTTCATACGGAATACGGGCTCGCTGGGCAGGTGATTCCTGTCGAACTCGCCGGAAACGAACCGCGGATTAGACCAGGTCTTGCCGCTATCGGCGCTTGTCCGCATCACAAGAGCCGAGTGTCCGCGGCTTTTCGCCGCAGCCACGCCCGTAAAGTGGAAAAGCTGCCTCGTCCTGTCGTCATACCAAAGGGCGGGCGCGTGGTTGTTGCGGTCGGGCACGTAGAAGTACAGGTCGGCCTGCTCCCACCGGTTGCTTCTATATCGCAGGCGGCTGGCCACCTGGCCAAGCTCCCGACCGTGCTCGTCGCAGCACGAATACCAGATTGTCAGCAGGTCGCCATTGGGGCACTCGGCAATGGCCGGGTCGTGGTTGTGACATTGCCAGGTGGGACCCTCGGAGCCCCGGGGAATGTTGACGTACCGAAGGGGACCATGGAAGTAGGGTACGTCGGGGTCGGGGCCTCTCGTCACGACGGCCGCTTCGCGACTCTTGACGTTTTTCTGATGGCGGAAGACCGGCCGCTTCAAAGCCTTTGTCTTCGGCATTTCGCCAATAACCACCCTAAAACCCGTCACCCAGTTACGCGATTCTGGTATCGCGCCCAGGCGGTTGGCGCTTCGCAGGTAATACACGTCCGAACCGTGACTTCCGCCGCGGGTTACGCGGAACTCGCCATGTTTGTAGCCTATGGGGTCCTTCTGCTTGCCTTTTACGTAAGGCCCGTACCAGTCGTGCGTCCACTCCTCGAGGTTGCCGTGCATATCAAAAATACCCCATTTGTTAGCCGGTGTCCGACCGACGGTCAGGTCCTGCGGGTTGAGCGTACTTCCTTTCCTATGCACCTTTTTAAGGAAAGCCCCCGGCAGCGTGTCGCCGGTGTGAAAGTGCGTTTCCGTGTCAGCCCGGCAGGCATATTCCCACTCGGCCTCGGTGGGCAGCCGATACGGCAGGCCCTCCTTGTCGGAAAGCCAGTCGCAGAACGCTTTTGCATCGTACCAGCTCACGAAACAGACAGCTTCGTCGTCACCCTTGGAGAAGCCTCTCTTGCCCCGAAGCCGGCTGTGTTCGGGCCGGAAGAGTTCGTACTGATTATTTGTCACTTCATATACGCCGATGTAAAAGGGCCTGGTTATATTGACCTTATGGACGGGGCGCTCGTCGTAGTCTCCGTTGGCGAGAGAATCAAAAAGCCCCCGACCGCGGAATATCGGCAGCAGCTCCGAAGCCAAAGGGGTCTCCAACTGGCCCATACGAAAAGTGCCTGGTTTGATGCGGACAAACTTCATACCAATGGAGTTTGTGTATTCTCTTCCACTTGGCGTCTCGGCAGCTAACACAGTTTTTGGTGACTGCAA
>CP070678.1:2102577-2105111 GCA_020352515.1 Phycisphaerales bacterium
CACCACGCCGATTTTTCTCATTCCGAAATACGTGTCCACCGTGTCCCGGCCGCCCTCAGCATCGGCCACGAACGCCTGCACCTCATAAAGGTACGGGTCCTCCAGCGACCACAAACGAGGATTCGCAATCGGCACATCGAAGTGAGCCTTGCTGCTTCCCTTGTCTATCTTGAAATTTACCTCGGGATTCTCTCTGTCCTGCGGCTTGAATACGAGGGCGAATTGCACATCGCCGGACGCCGGTCCGTTCAGCGTGACATCCACAACCACCTTTTCTGCATCCACATCCGGGGTGAAGTGGATGGTCTGCAGCGAGGTCGGGGGACGCGCTTCGAGGTAAACGGTCTGCCATATTCCGGCCGCCCGGCCGTACCCCTGTTTGCCTTCGAGCTTGAACGGATGGGCGCTGTCGTCAACCCGCAGGGTAAGGCGATGACCCTTCCCCGGCTTGACATGCTCTGTCAGGTCGAATTCGAACGGTGTGTACCCTCCCTGGTACGCGCCCGCCTCTTTGCCGTCCAGCCAGGCGGTTGTATGCCAGTCGCAGGCCCCAACCACAAGAAACACGCGCATCCCCTCCCAGGCCCGGGGTATCTCGATTTGGCGGCCGTACCAGCCGATGTCCGCCTCGTCATTCACACCGGACAGCTTCGAGCCCCATGGAAACGGAACCATGATGGTCAACGGAAACTGCTTTTGGCCGAGATACCACCGTTCTTTGACGCCCTGGTCTTCTTTGTCAAAGCAAAACTCCCACGGACCGTTCAGATTGACCCAGTGCTGCCTCTGGAAATCCGGTCGAGGGTGCTCCGGCAGCGGGATATTCCTGGCGTCAAATGTCGAGGCCAAAAGCCGGGTGCAGAATAGCAGAAAGACTGCCGCGCTTATGAAACTTCTGGCTGGTTTACTCGTTGGTTCAAGCATCTTGGCTCCTGTCTTTGTTGTTGCGGTTGTCGATAGGTTAGAGTCTCGACTTTTATAGCACACAGCCGCCGCAAACGCAACAGGCGCCTTGCCCATACCACGGTAATGATTGAGCCCCTCCCGGTGCTCGCCCGCAGGACATCGCGGCGGCCTGCCGCCCCTCCGGCGCGCGTACTCTTATGCCCCGATGCCGGCCGTGCTCAGACTCACAGCTTTCTTATCAGCCCCACAACTACCCCCTCGATTCTGCAGTTGTCCGAGTAAATCGGGTCGTAGTCGCCTTTGGCCGGCTCGAGCCGCACGCGATCCTTTTCCCTGTAGAATCTCTTGAGCGTCGCATTCTCGTCATCGACAATCGCGACGACGATCCGCCCGTTCTCCGCAACCGCCTTCCGCCGGCAAATCACGTAATCGCCCTCGCGTATGTCCTCCCCGATCATGCTCTCGCCCCGGACCTCGAGCGCAAAAGTGTCGCCATCGCCGCCGTTGAAATGAGACCAGACTGATATGTAATCCCTGTTCTCTATCGCCTCTATTGGTGCACCGGCCGCTACAATCCCGACAACCGGCAGTCCTGGGGCTTCGTGCGGCTCGCCCGCCTGCGCCTGCTCAAGCAGTCTTCGCCCCTTTGAAGTCAGGCTCAAAGAGCGAGCCCTGCCCGGCGATGCGGAAAGCAAGCCTTTTCCTCGAAGCTGCTCGATGTGCTCGAATGTTGTGCTTCGGTTTATGGCCAATTCTGAGGCCAGCTCCGCAATTGTCGGCGAATAGCAGTTGCTGGCGCGGAAAGCCGCTACTGTCCTCAACAGTCGAAGCTGTCGGGGCGTTACGTGATTGCTTTGGTTTGCTGTCCGGCCGAATCTCATAGCCTGTTTTCTCCTTCCTCCGCGACGGCACCTTCGAAGACGGTGTGCTGCTCTGCGGGTCGTTTAATACCCCGGCGGGCGCGGCGCCCAAGAGCGTCGGCATTACGTCCGTAGCGAAGCTCAGGAGCCTGCCAAAAAAACCCGTATCCGAACGAGCCGCCCTTTCCGGATCTGGCGCCCAGATTGACACGAACTCCCCGCCCGGACCGAACTTGCACAGAGGTTGATTCTCGTTTTCCGATGAGCTGTCCATTTCTCAGCATCCTGCTAAAAGTACGAGATCGACTTTCGACTTCTGCCGGATACTTCTATCGACAAAGCGCGGTCGAAAACCCGAACAAAAACCGAACAAAAGTCGGGCCCGGGAGAGTTTTTTTTCTCCGGCCCGCACTGTCGGGCGGCGTGTCGAATAATATGGGACGGACCCGTTGGCGAGTCGGCGCTGCGCCTGCTCCAAAGCAATTCCAGACCGGGCGCTCTCGTGGTCGCTTCGCCTTGTGTACGTCGGCAGATTTCCACCAGGACCGGCTTGGGCTCAAGCGCTCGATACCGCGGCCCCGAGGGCTTCAGCGGCCGCCGGCCGGCCCTGTGCGCAGCACGTTGAGATGGTCAATGTACACATCGACTCCGGGGGAAAGCCTTATCGTGTTTGTCCCCTTCTTGAGCGTGACGGTTTTCCTGTCCCAGGCCCACGTGGATTCGCCCCCGGTATTCCAGAGAATAATGTCACCGACTTGTTCTCCGTTC
>CP070678.1:2105211-2108035 GCA_020352515.1 Phycisphaerales bacterium
CAGTACGGATCATACTGAGTCTTTCGGTAGCTTATTCTGCATATAGCCCCTGGGGACTCTGTCCCCAGACCCGTGAGATTTTTCGCTTTGAGCCAGAGGCATGGCTAAAGGACAAGGCGATGTCACCGGGGACATCGCCCATGCCCCTGGACCTTTGTGGCGCTCGAGTTGCTTCCCAGCAGAGCTCTATCCTCCACAAAGGGCGGATTAGCATGCGATGTCAGGGAGCCAAGAATGGGTCTTTTTCACAAGCTGGACGTTCGATGCCTCTATACTCGACAACATTTTGCACTGTAAAAATATCGTCCTGCGGAATTCCAACGTGACGTGATTTTAGAAATGCTGTGTGCCCGTCGCAGAACAGAACGTTCTGTCCCCGCTCCTCGTGATTCATGCTATTTCGGCGACATAACTCACTGTCCAGTCGCACTGCAAATCTGCTCTGGGACACGCTCTCAAAAAGCGGATTACGATCTGCCATTAGAGGTTGTTCTGCAAGCAGACTCATTCTAGCGGGCTGACGACAGAAGACCCGGAAGCTATAACTAATATGCCCCCTGCTCGGAAAATCGTTGTAGTTGCTCACTTCTAGTACCTCGAGTGGACCAACTCGTGGTCGCCTTCGACCGCAGCAGATAAAATCTTGTGGACGAGCGCAGTAACCGAGCTTCAGCAGCAGATATAGATTGCTATTATTCGACCGACTATCTTCAGCCGGATAGCCCACGTTGCACCAGGGCTGATTGACATCGGTCGTAACAGCCGGTAGACTGCCGTCGTAGTCCGCACAGTAACTTTTCAGACTACTTCCTATGCCGGCTAACTGATTCTGACAAACATGCTTTCGATGTTGATGACGGGCAAAGCTGAACGATGGAATCAGGACGCCGACTGCTATGAAAATACACGCTGCTATCGCTCCGACTTCGACCAGATTACGCCAAGACCGGCTCCTGATTACTACGGGCTCCCTGACGGACTTTCCGGCGTTCGCCAGTTGCATCAACCGCCGCACGGTTCGTTCCGCAAGTTCATCCGGACAGGGCTGATGTCGTAATATATCGAGCAGAGCGAGGACGGCTTTGAGCTTTGAGTGGATTTCTGCGGCTTGCTTGCTGCTGGCAATCAATGACTCGGCTGCGTCGGCCTCTCTTTGATCTGCCAAGCCTAAAGAATGATCGAATAATACCCTTTTTTGATCTCTATTCAATGAGCACATTGACTGCCTGTTATCTGCTTTGAACGATATAGAGGATTTTACGATGACCGCCCTTGATTTGTTCGCAAGCCCAGGTATTATCGTCAAAAAAAGTTAATCTAAACGATGAGATAATCAACGAGCTTCACATGGACGTTGACGCGCAAAAAAAACACCTCAAAAGTTTTATCGAAAATCTGACACGAAAGGTAGAGTAATGGTTTGGCCTCAAGATGTGATCAGTATCGTCTTAGCTACGGCCCTTGGAGCGGGAATCGGGCTTGAGCGGCAGCTTAGCGGCAAGTCGGCGGGGCTGCGGACTAACCTGCTGATATGCCTCGGTGCGGCGGTATTTACGATAATCTCGCGAGAAATGGCGGGCGGCGGCGAGGCATCGCCCACGAGAATAGCCGCTGGGGTCGTTACCGGCGTCGGTTTCCTCGGCGCCGGGGCCATCATCCAGGACCGGGCCGGCGTGCACGGCCTGACTACCGCAGCGAGCATCTGGCTGGTCGCCAGCATCGGGATGGCCTGCGGCGGCCGATTCTACACGCTGGCGCTCGTCGCATCGGCGATTGCGGTTGCGGCCCTGATCGGGCTCAGAAGACTGGAGAGGCCCCTCGATCGCTACGTAAAAAGGACACAGGCGGAATCTGAGGATTTGGACTGAGCACCGCAGCTTTGTGCGGAGGCCGATTCTCACTTGTCGTAATGGGGGGAAATTTGTACAATTCTCGAAAGTTCTTTCGACGTTCGACTTGTTGCAATTTCGTTGGAACTGCTCTATTGGATACGAAGATATGGCCGACTATTAAGGAGGTAAGAAAGATGCAATCCTCGAAAGGCAAACGCGCCCACTCATGCCCCAAGACGGCCCGCCGCAGTGACGGCCGCGATTACCGATTTTTGAAATATGTGTTCCCTGTGGCGGGGCTGGTGTCGCTGATATGGTTTCTGGTGCGGGTAATACCAAAACCCTCGCGGGCGATGTATCCGTGCCAGCGGATGGCTTTTCCGATAGCTTCGGGATTCGTCGCCTGGCTTCTGGGCCTCGGCGCGTGGGGGCTGGCCTTCAGGAAAGTCAGGCACAGCCTCGCCCGCCGGCGCTACGTTCTGGCGGCGGTGTGTGCGGCTCTGAGCGTCGGCGTTTTGTGGGTGACCATCAGCGCCACGAGCGAAGAGGCTGCACTGGCCGAGCCGCAGGCTGCGAACGAGCCGATCGGGACCGCCCGGGGGATCAATCCGGGCCGCGTCGTCTGGGTCCACGATCCGGACGCCACCGACTGGGACGGTCCCGGCGACGGGCACCCCTGGCAGGCCGATCATACCGACCCGGCGAGGGTGCGCACGATGATGTCGAGGGCGATTCAGAGCCTGACGGATCAGTCAACCGACGAGAAGGCGTGGGATGCCCTTTTCCGCTACTACAACAAGAACCACGGCAAGGGCGACGTCGGTTATAGGCCGGGCGAGAAAATCGTCGTCAAGGCGAATTTTGTCGGCTTTATCTTCTCGGCGCGCGGCGTGGATACGGAAACCTACAACATGAGGGACAAGAAGGACTACATGAACACGTCCCCGCATATGCTGGCCGCCCTGCTGGGCCAGCTCACAGGCAAAGCCGGC
>CP070678.1:2108135-2111896 GCA_020352515.1 Phycisphaerales bacterium
CCCTGTTAGAACAATCCCTGGACCCTGCCGCTCCTGATGTCCACGTCGATTCGTCGGAACGCCGGATTCGAGCCCGTCCCCGGCATCAGCTTGATCTGCCCGGCCACCGGCGCAATCACCCCCGCCCCCTTGTAAACCAGGATATCGCTTATCGGCAGCTTCCAGCCCCGCGGGCGGCCCTTCAATTCCGGGTCGTGCGACAGGCTCAGATGCGTCTTGACCATGCACGTGCCGAGCTTGTTCATCTCCGGGTCCGCCTCCAGCGCCTTTGCCTTGGCCGCCGCCTCGGGCGTATATGTCACCCCATCCGCCCCGTACACCTCCGTTGCGATCACCTCGATCTGCTCCCGCAACGTCCCGTCCAGGTCGTAGAGGTAGTCGAAGCCGTTCTCTTCCTCGCACGCCGCCAGAACCGCCTCGGCCAGCTCGCGCGCGCCGGCGCCGCCCTTGAGCCAGTGCTCCGAGACCGCTGCAAAAGCCCCGTTCTGCTCGGCGACCCTCCGCACGATTTCTATCTCGGCCTTCGTGTCGGTCGAGAACTTGTTGACGCATACCACCGGCCGCACCCCGCTCCTCTTCACCGTCTCGATATGGGCCACGAGGTTCTCGCAGCCCTTCTCCACCAATTCGAGCTGCTCGCTCGTGTACTCGGCGGCCAGCGGCATCCCGGCCCGGACTTTCGGCCCGCCGCCGTGCATCTTGAGAGCCCGAATCGTCGCCACGATGACCACTGCGTTCGGCCTGAGCCCCGACATGCGGCACTTCAGATTCCAGAACTTCTCGAACCCGATATCGGCGCCGAAGCCGCTCTCGGTTACGTGGTACGCGCTGAGCTTGGTCCCCAGCAGGTCCGCCACGATAGAGCTCTGCCCGATTGCGATGTTCGCAAAGGGCCCGGCGTGCACGAATACCGGCTGGCCCGCAATCGTCTGCAGCAGGTTCGGATGAATCGCCTCCACCAGCCACGCCGACATCGCCCCGGCAACGTCCAGATCTGCCGTCGTCACCTCGTTGCCCTTTTTGTCGTACGCCACCACCATCCGCGAGACCCGCGCCCGCAAATCCTCTGCGTTGCGCGCCACCGCCAGTATCGCCATCAGCTCGCTGGAGGCCGTGATGTTGAAGCCGGAGTCCATCTCGTAGCCGTTCATCTTCCCACCGCGGCCGATCCGAATGTCACGCAGCGCCTGAGCGCAGAAATCCATCACCCACCGCATCTGCACTCGCTCCGGGTCGATATCGAGGCGCCGCAGCCCGCGCTTCGCCAGGAATTCGTCGTCGTAATTGTTCTCGTGCTGGAGCCTCGAGGTCAGCGCGACCATCGCCAGGTTGTGGGCGTTGCCGATGCAGTCCATGTCGCCGGTGAGCCGGATGGAGAAGGGCACCAAGGGTATGCACTGGGCGAGCCCGCCGCCCGCGGCCGAGCCCTTGATGTTGAACGTCGGCCCGCCGCTCGGCTGCCGGATCGCCCCGGTGACGCGCTTATCCATCCTGCCGAGGCCCTCAATCAGCCCGATTGTGGTCGTCGTCTTGCCCTCGCCCAACGGCGTCGGCGTTATCGCGGTCACGTCGATATATTTGCCGGTCGGGAAATTGCGCGTCCGGCCGAACGCCTTGTGGAAATCGACCTTGGCCAGCCTGTGCCCGTACGGGATTATCTCGTCCTCGTGCAGCCCCAGCTCGCCGGCCAGCCGCTCGACCGATTTCATATTCGCCTCGGCCGCCTCTGCTATCTGCCAGTCCTTCATTACGGCGGGGTCAAGTTTCATTCATTCGACCTTAAATAGAATGCTGCGTAATAGGTTCAAAAGCCGTCCCTATACAAAAAAGGCCCCTCTTTCGCAAGGGCCATTTCTGCTTTATCGCCTGATTTGGGCCCCGCGGGCAGCAGCGGGGCGTTTTTTTTCTGCGTACAATCGGCCGCGCAGTCTTTCCCGCGGTCGTTGCCGCACGCCTTTGCCCGGTCGCAAGTACGCGCGCGGGGCGCATTCGTTCCGGCGTTCCGGCGTGTACAACCCGCCGGTCCCGGCTCTCCTGCGGCCGACAGCGCCCGGGGCGGCCCGGTCAGCCGCCAAGCTCCTTTATCATCTCCTCGACCTCCTCGGCGCCCTCGGCGTAGTGCTTCTCCTCGTCCGGCGCCAGGTGCTTGAGCAGCCGCAAAAACTCGCCCGCGTGGACACGCTCCTCGTCCGCGATATCCACCAGCACCTCCTTCGAGAGCTTGTCGTCCGTCGATTCGGCAAGCTGCATGTACAACTGCACCGCCTCGTATTCGGCCGAAACCATGAAACGCACCGCCCGGATCAGCTCCTCTTTCGTGAGCTTGCGATCCGCCTTCAAACCTGCAAAAGGGTCTCCAAAATCAGGCATTGTAACCTCCGTTTCCACAGATTCGTTTTCAAATGCAAAGGACCTCTCGCCGCCGAGATAGACCGCCGCGGCCCCCAGGGCCTTAAGGAACGTCCGCCGGGCCAGGCCCGGCGTGGCGCCCGCCCGGGTCGAGGCAAGTGTTTTGCGATAACGTGACAGCATCCGGCAGCCTCTTTTCTGCTTCGCACACGGCACGGCCTCTGCACAATCCGCCGTTCGCCCGCCCTGAAGCTGCGCAAGTTTAAGCCAAAGCGTAAGCGCGTGAAATCGGGGCAAAATCTGATTTTCGCATCGGTCAAACCCCCCATCCGCCGGCCCGTCGCAAATGCTGCTTGAAACCCGCGAAAATTCGGCTAAACTCTTGTGCAGTGGTGAGCGAGGATCGGCCCCGCCGCCGCATTGCCATCTCGAGAGAAGACAGGAGAAGAGAAATGTGCCAGTGTAACACCAATCATTCGTGCGGCGGCTGCCTGCGTCTCGACCGCCGGGGCTTCCTCCGGCGGTTGGGCGCCGCGGCCATGACGGGTGCAGGTCTCACGTCCGCCGCCCGCGCAGCCGATAAGGATACGCCCGCCAAGGTCCGGGTGGCCCTGGTTCTGCTGGCGAATGCGAAGATCAGGGAGAGCTGGCCGTACCCCAGCTTTGACACCGCCAAGCGCCGCCGCGAGATCCTTGCGGCCCTGGAGAAGGGCTGCGCCGGGATTGAGTTCGTCCCCGTGACCATCGAGAATCGCGCGGGCATAAAGGATGCGGTCGCCGTGAAAGACTCGGTTGACGGCTACCTCGTGTACGCGATGACGCTCGACTGGGGCCTGAGCGCGGCCATCAGGGAGGTCGGCGGGCTCGGCAAGCCGCTTCTCGTTGCCGATGAATTTCTGGGCGGCTCCGGCGTTTTCCTGACGGCCTACAGCGGCCTGTGCAGCCGCGGGATTCCGGCGGCCGCCGTCGCCAGCACCCGCCTCGCGGACCTGGTGACGGTCGCGCAGAATTTCGCCGACCTGCGCAAGCCGGGCGTCACGCCCGAAGAGTTCGCGCGGCGCTGTGAGCGGGTCTATCGCAAGACATTTGGCGCCCGCAGCAGCGGCAAGTGCGCCGAGGACCGCGTGCCGCTGACAGACATCGGCGAGTGCGTGAAGAGATTTCGCCAATCGAGGTTCCTGATAGTCGGCCGCGGCAGCCCCGGCCGCCGGCAGGATTTCCTCGGCGCGACAGGAATCTTCGTGGACTTCGCCGAACTGCAGCAGCTCTACGAAAACGTCGACCGCGACCTGGCCGCCGAATGGGCCGGGCGCTGGCGGCGGCGGGCCGAAAAGGTAGTCGAGCCCGGGCCCGAGGCCATCCGGAAGTCGGCCGGGATATACCTGGCCACGCTGGAGCTGATGAAGAAGTAC
>CP070678.1:2111996-2117604 GCA_020352515.1 Phycisphaerales bacterium
CCCGACGCCCCTATAACGACAAGGGCCTTCTTGCCCGGAATATACGGTGTGCTCCCCAGCTCCTGCAGCTTGCCGCAGCCGAACAGAATCCTTGTAGGCATGTAGTATGAAAAATCCAGCTTCATTTGAATTCCTTTCATCGTTCCACAATTCACGCACTCGGCAGTCGCCATATAATATGGAATCCGCCGTCAAATTCAACACTTCAATCAACGCACTGCTGCCTCCGACGCCTGCCTTCACCTCGCCCGCCTTCCGGAGCTACTGAACCACCGGCGGCGGCACGGCCTTGCCGAGCAACTGCGCCAATTGCTCCTGTTTGCCGTACGTGCCGTAAAAAGGAACATTCCCATCCAGCCAGATATACAGCCTCTCGAAGTCCTCTCTCGGCATGTCCACTTCCTTGGCGTGCGTCGCGTCCTCCAGCACCCCCGCCAGAGGGCTCGCATCGGCGCCTATACGCCCAGGCCGCGTCCCTATCTCCGTGATGCTCGCCCCTCCCCACTCGTACCATCTCACGTAATTCCGCAGGCTCTCGTAAGAACTGGTGAACCTCTCACCAAGCTCTCCCGTCAGGACCGGCTCGCTCTTACGGGGCCCCGTCCCGCCGTCGTGGCAGCGAACGCAGTGCCTGTCCAGAACCGGCTGCACCAGCCGCGGATAGCTGAACGGAAGCGTCCCGTCAGGGCCCGGCCGGATCCGCGAAGGCCCGCGCCTGAGCGACAGGAGCCTCTGCCGGTTTATTGGCGTCGCGCTGCGCGGCTCGTGACAGCCCACGCAGCTCCGCCGCTCGCCCGGCTGAAGGTACGTCACGCTCCGCATACCCTGAACCGCACGGCCCCGCCCGTCCACCACCTGAAAATACAGCGGCTTGCCCGAAGGGGCCCGGAAGTATGCCGAACCGTCCGCCTCCACCGGAATAGTCCCTAAAAGCATCCGCGCGCTCTCCGCGTTCGCGTGCCCGATTCGAGGCTGATTCGCCACGTGAGTCGTCTTCGGAAGAACCTGGAATATCCGAAGCTCCCTGACCTGCCGGTCCTCCGGCAGCGAAAACAGGCTTGCTCGAACGTCCGCCAGCACAAACTCGCCCTCGTCACCCATCTCAGAATCCAGCGAAGAGGCAATCACCGCCGGCGCAGGCCGCGGCGCCATCGGAATCGGATACATGCATGATATGTCACCGTCCCGGTACAGCAGCTCCATGTTGCCGAACCGGTCGAAATAATACAGCCCCGTCCGCGTATCCTCTTTCACCCCGGGCCCCATCCCCGGCAGCGGGTCGAAGCTGAACGAAACCAGAAAGTACTTCTCCGAAAGCGGCCACGGACTGTGAAAATAACTCTTCGGCCACCCCGGCGCCTCCGGAAAGCAAACCTCCGGCGTCAGAACCTCGATGCCCTCGAAGCCGTCCTCCCCCGTCCGCCCGTCCAGCTTCTCCCGAAGCGGGTCCAGCACCACCAGCGAGCCACCCACGTCCGCATGATGCGCCCCGGCAACAAAAACCACCAGATTCGTCCCGGGAATCCCGCGCGGCTGAAAGCACGCATTGATTCGCTGCGTATAATTGCCGAACAAAATGCTCGCGTTCGTCCCGTCCGGGTTGCTCACCCAAAGCCCATGGTAATTCGCCGCCGACCGGTCCACGTAGTCCCACCGGCTGTAAATAATTCGCCCGTCATCCAGCACCGACGGGTGCCACTCGTTCGTCTCGTGGAAGGAAAGCGTCCGCACGTTCTGCCCCGTTGCATCCATCCTGTGCAGCGTATATGAAGGCAGCGGCTCCCACGGATTGTGACATCGCCCGAAGCCCCCGCGCCGCGTCGACATAAACGCAATCCCCCCGTCCGGCAGCGGACACGGGTCGAAATCGTCGTCCGCCCCCTCCGTCAGCCGCCGAAGATTCCCACCGTCGCTGTCCACCGCATAAATGTCGAAGCACCGCCGCTGAGCCGAGTAATAATCGGGTTTCTCCCTGGCCCGCTCCGCAAACGCAAAGTATATCGTCCCCGCGTCGTAAGAGAGCGACAGCGTCGTGTAATTGCCCTTCCCCAGCCGCCCGCGAATAAGGTCGCGTACCTCCAGAGACCGCCCCGGCTCGGCCAGCACGTACACCCCGCCGCCGGATATGTCACCGTAATCGTAAAAATAGCCCAAGTACTCGTGCAGCATCTGGCAGATAAAACGCCGCCGCTTCATGAACACAATCGGCTTCGAAGCGATCAGCGGATTCTTGAGCGCCGCCCGCCTCGATACCCACCGTATTTCCCGGTACAGCGCGAGCCTGTCCGCCGCATCCATCGAATCGGCCTTGCCCGCCCGCTCTCCCAAACGCAGCAGCGCCCTGGCCTCCGGCCCGACCCGCGCCCCCTCGGCCCCGAGGTCGCGCACCAGTGCCTCCGCACGCTCCAGCGCACTTCGCACCGCCTCGGCCGAATCCGGCCGCCGCTTGCCCCTGCGCTCCTGCGCGTCCCAGTCCGCCTCCACCATCGCCCGCAGCGCCGCCCGGCCGCTCCCCGCCTCCCCGTCCCCCCGCAGCCCTTCCCCGAAGGACATCAAAACGACAATCACCCCCAAACAAATGCTCCGGTAGCTTCGCTGCCTCATCTATCACTTCCACCCGGCCCCGTTCTCCGGAGCCTGCAAATCTGCCGCTTCTGCCTTCGGCCCGTGACGTTGTGGTCCCGCGCCGGCCGTACACCCCATGATACCAGATTCTCATCCCATTGCACCACTTTACTCGCGCCCCCTCGCCTGTCAAAGCGACCGGCCCCCGCCACCCCTCCGGCCTCCGGAAAAACCCTTGCATTTTCGGCCGTTTGCCTTACGTTGTCTCTCAGGTCTAACACCCAAAATCGATCACACTTTTATCAGGAGTTCGCCATGTACAGCTCACAAAAACCCCACGCAAAATGCCCCGCCCTCGTCGCGCCGGCCCTGCTCGCTTCCACCTTCGCAGTCCTCGCCTCCTTCGCCGCCCGCCCCCAAGGCCCCGCGAAGCTCACTACCCCCCAGGGCGTTCGCCTGCTCCAAAACAAAAGCTTCGACGACAGCGACCGCGCCCGAAAAGAAATCCTCGACCTCTACAAGAACCTCCGCCTCACCGACGTCCTCGACGGCATGGACCTCATCGGCCTCCAGGATATCGGCCTGATGAGCCCCGATATCCGCCCACTCTGGCGCGACGTGGACAAGTTCTCCCACCGCGTGCTCGGCTTCGCCGTCACCGTCCGCCACGTCCCAACCGACGTCCGCGTCGGCCAAAACTCCTTCCCCGACCTCGACGGCTTCAAAAAGTTCAAGTCCGACCAGTACAAGAGGGCCCCCGACGCATGGCTCAGCACCGCAAAGCCCGGTGACGTCGTCGTCATAGACGCCGCCGGCGTCCACGAATGCGGCTTCATCGGCTCCAACAACAGCCTCGGCTGGGCCGAAAAAGGCGTCGTCGGGGCTATCACGAACGCCGGCGCCCGCGACACCGACGAAATCATCAAGGTCAAAAAAATCCCCGTCTACTGCCGCAACGCCCACAGCACGCGCGGCGTCCGACCCGGCCGCCTCATCGCCGAATCATACAACTTCCCCGTAAACTGCGCCGGCGTCACCGTCTTCCCCGGCGACCTCATCGTCGCCGACGGCGACGGCGTCATCGTAGTCCCCAGACAGCACGCCCTCGAAGTCGGCCGACTCGCCCGCCAAATAAACCTCGGCGACCAGAAATCACGCGCCGGCAGATTCCAACGCCTAAAAATCCCGCTCGACGATACCGTCAAAGTACAATAGCCCGCCTTCCCGCTCGCAACAGTGACGCCACGTGACACCCGGCGCCATCCGCAACGCGCACGCGCCTGTCTCACCCACCGGGGCTACCTCCTGCCCTGCCCCGGCGGGCCGAAACCTTTGCCCGCATCGTCCAGCACCAGCACCCAGTCGTTGCCCCGCGTCTCCTCCCCCGGCGGGTCGAACCCCCGCACGCCCTTGTTCGGATATGTCCCTATCGCCTTCGCCCCCCCGGTCCGCGGGTCGAACCACCACGCCCTAACCCTCTGCCCCGAAATCTTCCCCAGCACTACCTTCACCTCCTGCCCGTACGGCAGGTATATGAACGCATAGTCCGTGCCCCTCGTCGCCCGGATATGCTCGCCCCCCGTGCCCGCCTCGCCCGATATCAGCGATTGGTCCGGCGCCCGGCTGAGGAACGGCCGCGACTCCATCAGGCCCCGAACGTGCATCATGTCCCACGCACCGGCAAGGTCCAGAACGTCGTACCAGTTGTGCCTCGCCGAAGAAATCGGAGCCCGCCCGGGCGCATACATCTGCCATATATCGTGACATCCGTACGTGTGCCCGAAGCCGCCCGCAAACAGCCCCCAGTAAGCCGCCTGCCGAACGTCGAAGTCACCGAACCATCCGTTCGCCGGCTTCCAGTTCACCGGGTGGTCTTCGTAACGCGGCTCCCCGTCGAAGCACGGCTTCACCGGCTTCCTCCCGTAGTCCGCCGCAACCTTCTCGTAGTTCGCGTTATCGAATCGCCCGTGCCCCGATTGCAGCATGTTGAAATCCAGCCACCCGTCCCTGCCGAACCACTCCGCCGACGAACGCCCGCCCTGCGGATGATACGTCATCAGGTGCCCGCCGCCGTCGCCCTCCTTGATCCCCTTCGCCATCGCCCGCCAGACCTTCTCCACCCCGTCGGCCACCCGGTCCCCGCCCAGTATCCAGATAATGTTCGGCCGCTCCCTGTACCTTTCCCCCAGGAACTTCCCGTAGGCCCGCGCCGCCTCGAGATTATCGTTCCGAAACACCACCGGCCCCTTCCCCCACGCCTTGGTCACCTTGTCCCCCCAAGTCGGCAGCATCCCGATATATATCCCCTTTTCCTCCGCCTTGCCCACTATATAATCCACGTGCTCGAAGTACTTCTCGCTCGGCCTTCGCGGGTCGTTCTCCACGAGCGGCCGCTCGCCGTACGCATTACCCGTATTCAACCCGTCCAGTTCCGCAAGCACCACCGCCTGTATCACCGTAAAGCCCTTGCCCCGCCGGTTCTCCAGGTACCGATCCGCCTCCTCCCGGTTGAGCCTGTGAAACAGCTCCCACGCCGTATCCCCTAAGTAAAAGAACGGCGTGCCGTCCGCGTGAACGATAAACCGCCCGTTCTCCGAAACCTTCAGCCGCCCGTGCCCGAAATCAACCGACACCCCCGAACGCGCCGTCTCCGCACCCGCCGAACCGGCAAGAAGCACCAACGCCCCAGCCACCACACGGGCCGCCCGCCTCGCTCGCCCTCCACCCTCAAACTTCAACACAGCCATCTCTGATAACCTCCATTTACCCGATTAAACACGCAGCCCCCTGAATCCGCCACACAATAGCCCCCAATCCCACGAAAATCAACCAAAACCACCCCGCGTTGCGCCTCCGATCCGCAAAATGCCCACTAAGAAGACTTGCAAAACCGGCTCAGACATGGACAATGATTCAAATACCGTTTACTCTTGAGCAAATGCCAACCGCCCAAACATAGGATTACATGATAAACCGAGAACCGCCAATTCTGGGAGCAAGACAATGGAAAACCAGAACCGAACACTATCAAGACGATCATTCA
>CP070678.1:2117704-2121862 GCA_020352515.1 Phycisphaerales bacterium
ACAAGGCGACCGGCATGGCGCTTAGGTTCAAACCGGAGAATGAATCGCTCAGAAAGTCCATATTGCAGGTCGAATACGACGAGGGTTCGCCCGATCTGTTCACATGCAGTAATGTCGAATTAAGGCCTGCGCCAACCGACCGCAAGGCGTTCGAGCCAGCGTGGCAGGATTATAGAGAAGGGAAAATCTACGGTAGTTGACACATAAAACCTAGTAAGGAGGTTGGCCATGGCGGTTATAGATTTAAAGCCCGAGTCAGAGTGCAAGTACGATATCGTCTCGCTCGGCGAGATCATGATTCGGCTGGACCCGGGCGCCGAACGAATCCATACAACTCGGCATTTCAGGGCCTGGGAGGGCGGCGGAGAGTACAATGTCGCGCGAGGTCTGAAGCGATGTTTCGGCAAAAGAGCAGCTGTTGTCACCGCCATTGCCGACAATCCAGTAGGAAGATTGCTCGAAGATTTGATATATCAGGGTGGCGTTGACACCCGGTACATCAAATGGGTGCCCTACGACGGGATCGGCAGGAAAGTAAGGGTCGGCCTGAATTTTACCGAGCGAGGCTTCGGCGTGCGGGCCGCCGTGGGCTGTTCGGACAGGGCGAATAGCGCCGCGTCCCAATTGAAAAAGGGAGATATAGACTGGGAGAAGATATTCGGGCGTGACGGAAGCTGCTGGTTCCACACCGGCGGCATATTCGCGGCTCTGTCGGAGACGACGCCCGATGTGATAATCGAGGCGGTGACAGCCGCGAAGAAGCACGGCACAATAGTCTCTTATGACTTGAACTTCCGCAACTCGCTGTGGAAGGACATCGGCGGGCAGGTAAAAGCGATGCAGGTCAATCGCGCCATCGCCCCCTACGTCGACGTGATGCTGGGCAACGAAGAGGACTTCACGGCGGCACTCGGCTTCGAAGTCAAGGGAATGGACAAAGGCTATTCTAAGCTCGATCCGGCAAATTTTAAGAAGATGATTTACGAAGTTATTGAGGAGTTCCCAAATTTAAAGGCCGTAGCCACTACGCTTAGAAATGCCAAGACCGCATCGTTAAACGACTGGGGCGCGATCCTGTACACCGAGGGTCAGTTCTACGAAGCGACGCTGCGATCCGATCTGGAGATCTACGACCGAGTGGGCGGTGGCGACAGCTTTGCATCGGGCCTTATCTACGGCCTTATGGAAAGCAATGATCCTCGGGAAGCGGTTGACTACGGTGCGGCCCACGGCACTCTGGCGATGACTACGCCGGGCGATACGACCACGGCCAGTCTGGCCGAAGTGAAGAAAGTGATGGGCGGCGGCGGGGCAAGAGTTGACAGATAGCACAAGCGCCATGCACGAGGAGAGAAACCGATGGTTGTTCAGGCAGTCAAATGGATCGGAGACATTGACGGTTACCTGGAGCTTGTCGATCAGAGACGATTGCCCGGAGAGTTTGTAAGCCTGCAATGTCGAGACACTCGATTCCTTTTCGATGCTATTAAAACGCTCGCCGTCCGTGGAGCCCCGGCAATCGGAGTTGCAGCCGCCTACGGGCTTGCACTGGCTCTTCAGGAATCAAAGGCCGGTGACAGCCCCGAAAAGGCACTGGCGGAGTTGACCAAGGCCAGAGAATATCTGGCATCTTCCAGACCCACGGCGGTGAATCTCTTCTGGGCCCTGGACAGGATGAGGCGCAAGGCCGAGGGGTTTGTCGAGGGTGAGGCCGGAGCGACCGTAACGGCTCTGCGGGAGGCCGTCCTGGCAGAGGCGAAAGCGATTCACTCCGAAGACGTTGAGATGTGTCGGCAGATCGGCCTGCATGGCGAAAAATTCATCAAGGAAGGAGCCGGCATCCTGACTCACTGCAATGCCGGGGCGCTCGCGACCGGAGGCCAGGGTACGGCGCTATCGCCTATGTTCGAGGCACACAAGAAGGGCCGCAAGTTCAGCGTATACGCTGATGAGACCCGACCTCTGCTCCAAGGTGCTCGATTGACGGCGTGGGAGCTGAAGCAGGCGGGAATCCAAGTGGCGGTGATCTGTGACAACATGGCCGGCTGGCTTATGAAGCAAGGCAAGATCAACGCAGTCATAACCGGTGCCGACCGAATTGCAGCAAACGGCGATGCGGCCAACAAGATCGGCACCTACAGCGTGAGCATCCTCGCCCGGGAGCACGGGGTGCCCTTCTACATCGCCGCGCCGTCGAGCACGTTTGATTTGAGTATAGCCAGCGGAGCCGAGATACCCATCGAGCAGAGGGCGGCCGAGGAGGTAACGTCATTTGCAGGAACACGGACTGTTCCGGCCGGGGTCAGTGTCTGGAACCCCGCTTTCGATGTCACAGAGGCGCGCAACATCGCGGCCATCATCACCGAAAGAGGGGTGATAGAAAATCCCGACACCGAAATAATCTCCCAGTGCCTGGCGCCCTCCTCCCGTGGCAGTTGAAGCGGTTACGAACTGTCAGTCCACCGCGATGACTTCTTTGACCGCTGGGACTCTGTCCTTGAGAATTCTCTCAATCCCGTTTTTCATCGTCATCGTTGCCCCGGGACAACCCTGACAGGCCCCCTGCAAACGGACTTTGACCGTGTTATCGTCGTCGATGCCAACCAGTTCAACGTCGCCGCCGTGACTTTGCAGGCTTTCCCTGACGGAATCGAGAGTCTCTGCAACCTGTTCGTTCAGTGTCTTTTCAGCTGCTGGCTGACTGCAACCACATCCTTCACACATCGGATATCTCCAAAAAAGGAACAATTCAACAGTTGATTGTATCTCCGATCTGAATTCTTCGCCAGTTTTTTCTCTCCCTACGACGGGAAATTGCATTTCTTGGCCTCGAGAAGGGAAAAAATCTGCTCCAGAGCTGAATAAAAATTGCCGAATACAATTGACAGAAAGCATGACATTCGTGTAGAATTCTTTCAGTATTTGAGTGAAAACACTCAAATACAACCCTGAGACATCCCTTAGGGATGGTTACGGGATTGCAGCAGGGCTGGAATCTTCGGATGATTCGGTCGTTCTTCTGCCGAGAAGCGATTGGTTCGCCGGAGGGGACCCGGGAAGCTGCAATAGTCCGGAATAACTAAAAGGGCTCGCCTTTTTCTCTGGTGACAAAGGCAAGCCGCGTAACGTTTATCAGGAAAGGATCAGTCAAATGAAGTCCAAGTCTCGTACGCCGGCCCGTTCGGGCGGCAAATCCGGTATCAAAGCGGGCGCCCAGATTATCGTAGATACGCTCATCGAACAGGGCGCAGAAACGATGTTTGGCTATACCGGCGGCGTCGTGTTGCCTCTGTTCGACAGATTGTACGATGCGCCGATCAATTTCATAGTCCCGCGTCACGAACAAGGCGGCTGTCACATGGCCGACGCTTACGCCCGCGCGAGCGGGAAAGTCGGAGTTGTAGTCGCGACCAGCGGCCCCGGTGCATGCAATCTCGTGACCGGACTGGCTACGGCGATGATGGATTCAGTACCGCTGGTCGCCCTGACCGGCCAGGTCCGCACGGAACTGATAGGCAACGATGCCTTTCAGGAAGCCGACACTACCGGCATCACCCGTCCTGTCACCAAATACAACTGCATCGTCAAGGACATCAGGGACCTCCAGCGCACGATCCGCGAAGCATTCCATATCGCTTCGACAGGGCGGCCAGGGCCGGTTCTGATTGATATACCTGTTGACGTTGCGGTAAACAAGTGCGGCCCGGACACGTCGGGCGAGATGAAACTGCCCGGATACCGGATCAGGTCCAAGGGGCATACCAGGCAGGTATCTTCGGCGGCCGCGGCGATAAATAAATCCAAACGGCCGGTTCTCTACGTCGGTGGCGGCGTCATAATCGCCGGCGCTACGGACGAATTGCGAACCCTGGCCGAGAAGTCGCATCTTCCGGTGGCAATGACACTATTGGGACTGGGCAGCTACGACCAGCGAAAGCCCGAATCCCTGGACATGCTCGGGATGCACGGCTCAGCGTACGCAAATTACGCCGTCCAGGAGTGCGATCTGCTGATCGCCGTGGGGGCCCGCTTCGACGATCGCGTCACGGGCAAGCTCGAGACTTTTGCGCCGAACGCAAAGATCATCCACATCGACATCGATCCATCCAGCATATCCAAGAACGTCCAGGTTGATATCCCCGTCGTGGGTGACGCCAA
>CP070678.1:2121962-2125792 GCA_020352515.1 Phycisphaerales bacterium
ACGGCATTAGTGCTTTTCGGCAAGATGACCGCGCCGAGCGAGGCGGCTGCGGCCGGGGTATCGGTTACGGCTGCCACAACCAAAGTTGGTGTGGCAGCCAGCCTCGCATCGCTGGCGACGAGCAAGACGGGGGTTGTTTCAGTTGCGGCCGGGTGCATACTGGCCACGGGTGCTATAGTGGGGACGTCATGGCCGGGTTTGTCCGGTGCGCTGTGGGAAGGGAGAAAGAGTGGGACAAGCCTGGTGTGGCCGGCGGCCGGTGCGAGCGAAGGGGCAGAGGAGTGTTGGTATTACTATCCGCACGATGTTGACGGTCCGGTGATGATGCGGCTGGTGAAGTGGAATCCGGACGGGAAGGGCTCGTACTGCAAATGGTGGCAGAATGGGGGGCCGAGCCATTATTTCGACGAGCGGAGGAATACGATCCACATTACGAACGAGAGGATGTGGGACAGCGGTCTGTCTGTAGTGCGGCTTCCGACGGACGGGGTGAATATGCGCGATTTCCTTTCGATGGTCGAGGGCAGGGCGGACCGGATGTACTACGTTTCGGCGCGGGGCCGGGGCCTTCTTGTAATAACGCGCTGGGGCCGGGGCGAGTCTTACGACGGCTCTCAGGCGGTTCGACACAACAACCTCCTTGATGAGGAGTACTTCCGATACACGTGGCCGCCGGATGCGACCCTGGTTGACAACCGGGATGCCATGCACAAGCGTGGGTGGACATACTTGACTGTATCCGGCAGGATCGGCAAGGAGGCGCTGAGTGGAGCGGGGCGGATTCCTTTTGTGTACTTGGAGAGCGAGAAGAACTATCCGTGGCTGAGGGTGAAGGTTGGGGAGCGTCTTCGTCTTGAAGACGACGGGGGGGCGGCGAGTGTTTACGGCGCGGCCGGGGAGCTGCTTGCGAGGTACAAGGGGGGCAGCTTTTTCAAGGGTCTTGGGCGGCCGTGGATGGGGCTTCACACGATTGACACGGTACGAAGGGATGCGGCCGAGCAGCGCGTATGGTTCGAGACAGCGGGGGAAAGCGGGGCGGATAAGGTCGAGCTGTCGCTCGATTTCGAGAAGCTCAAGCTCGTCTATACTATCGATATGAATCTTGACGTTGTTGAGAGTATAGCATTCGAGTCCGAGGGGGACGGCGGCAGCGTGGAGGGGGAAATGAGATTCACTTACCTTCAGGAAGTTGACGCAGTCGGGGATGTTTTTGCCGCGCCGAGACGTATGAGTTTTCGAAGAGATCAAAGGGACCGGCTGGGGATATTGTGGCTGTCGAAGCTGGCGGCCGATGACTGGTGAGCTTGAATCCTGGAAGGGGAGCGTTCTTGTTCGGATGAGGCTTTTGAGGATAGAAAGGACCAAAGGGGCAGGGGTGATTGTGTTGGGGATTCTGTTTTGCGGCGCCTGTGCATGCCTTGCGGGACAGGTGATCCACGTGGATGAATCTGCTTCTGGCGCCAACGACGGTTCGTCGTGGGCCGGGGCTTACAGGTTTCTGCAGGATGCACTGGCGGTTGCGGTCGCAGGAGATCAGGTGCACGTGGCGGGCGGAACGTACAAGCCGGATCAGGGCGGAGGGCGGGTGCGTGGGGACCGGTACGCCACTTTCGAGCTCAAAAACGGCGTGGCGGTGGTGGGGGGGTATGCGGGGGCGTCGGGACCGGACCCCAACGAAAGAGATATACGGGAGTATGAGAGCGTTCTGAGCGGGGATCTGAGCGGGGATGACGGCCCGTTTTTTGCGGGCAACAGCGAGAACAGCTATCACGTGGTGACGGGCAGTGATACGGACGCGACTGCTGTTCTGGAAGGCTTCACGGTGGCAGCGGGCAATGCGGACGGCGAGAATCCGAGCTGGAACTACGGCGGCGGCGGCGGGATGTACTGCCGGGGCGGTAGCCCGACGGTTATCAATTGCATATTCAGGGGCAATTCGGGGAATCTGGCGGGGGCCTTGCAGATTCGAGAGGGGAGTAGTCCGATTTTGGTGAATTGCCTAATCAGCGGGAACGTGTCGGCGATTTACAGCGGCGGAGGCATCGACAACTATCACTCGGGCACGAGGCTGATTAACTGTACACTGACAGGGAATACGGCGCCGCATACGGGCAGCGCGATGTACAACCACTACTGCAGCCCGGAGTTGACGAATTGCATAGTGTGGGGGAACGTCGTGGTGTGGGAGACGATACCGAGCCGACGACAGATTGCGGGGGGCAACCCGATTGTCAGTCATAGCTGCATTCAGTATCCAGAGCCCGACGACGGCGGTGTGTATTGGGGACAAGGGAATATAGACGACGATCCGTTGTTCGTCGACTTTGACGGCGTCGACAACGTTGTCGGGACAGCTGATGACGACCTTCGCTTGCTGCCGGGCTCTCCTTGCGTTGACGGGGGCGACAACGGGGCGGTTCCGGGGTCGGTGTCGGTGGACCTTGGCGGAGGTGCTCGAATAGTCGACGGGACGGTTGATATCGGCGCATACGAGGGGCCCGACCAGGGCATTGTTTTGAGCGAGCAGTTTCTTGCGGTTCCGGAGGGGCAGACGCGGAGTTTTGGTGTTAGGCTGGCAAAGGATCCGCTCGGGGCGGTGGAGCTGAGCGTTGCGGTGGCTTCGGGAGATTCTGATATCACGATAGCGTCTGGGGCGGTCCTGATTTTCGATTCTTCGGACTATGAAGTGGCACAGAGCGTGATGGTGGCGGCCGCGGAGGACGAGGATTATTTCAACGGGGCGGCATTGATTGTAATAAGCGGCGCAGGGTTCTTCGATGCGGGAGTGAGCGTTCTGGAGTGGGATGACGAGGCGCCGGCGGTTCTTTACGTTGACGCCGATGCAGCGGGGCGAAATGACGGCACGAGCTGGGATGACGCGTTTGGGGATTTGCAGGATGCATTGGTTGTAGCGCGGTCGGTGGCGCAGGTTACGGAAGTCCGTGTTGCCGAGGGTCTATACAGGCCTGCGGGTCCGGGCGGCGACCGCGGGGCGGCTTTCGAGCTGATAGGCGGGGTTTCGATAATGGGCGGCTACGCCGGGCTCGGCGGCGCCGATCCCGATGCGCGGGATACGCGGTTGTACGATACGGTCCTTAGCGGCGACCTGAGCGGCAACGACGTTGAGGTTGACGAGCCTTGTGATCTGGAGGCCGAGCCGACGCGTGCCGAGAACAGTTGGCAGGTTGTGCGGGCGGTTGGGATAACGGACGCCAACGCGGTGCTTGACGGTTTTACTATTATGGGGGGGCAAGCGAACGGGGGCGGGCAGATAGCCAACGGAAACGAGGGGGGCGGATTGTATATCTCCGGTTACTCGAGTCCGACGGTCAAGAGCTGTGTTTTCAAGGCGAACTGGGCTCAGGAATACGGCGGGGGCGTCAGCGGCGTTGGCGGGGTTAGCGACTGCGTCTTTGTTGGAAACGGCGCGAGGTTGGGCGGGGCGGCAAACGGCCACTACAGTCTGGTCAACTGCAGTTTCCGGGGCAATGAGGCGTTGGTTCATGGAGGTGGTGTGAACGGTTCGGGGAGTCTGAGCAATTGTACTTTTGTGGACAACCGGGCTGGCGGACGTGGCGGCGGGCTTTGCTATTACGACGGTCTTAGCTACGGCTCCGATGAATACGCGGTCTCGTCGTGTAGATTCCTTGGCAACCGTGCCGGCAACGGCGGTGGGGCATGTATTACGGGCAGCAGCCCCGTGATAGCTAATTGTCTATTCAGCGGCAACTCGGCGGTTGAGGACGGCGGGGGGATTTTCGGTGACACATATCGCTGCGAATTCATGCTGCTCAATTGTACGTTGAGCGGGAACTCAGCGGGCGGCTACG
>CP070678.1:2125892-2135221 GCA_020352515.1 Phycisphaerales bacterium
GAAGGCCAGCGAGCTGACCGTCACCGTCCAGGTCTTCAGCGTCTCCACCTCCGTCAGACCGCTCATCTTCGCGAAAATCCAGAACCCGCTGTCGTTCATCCAGTTGCCGCACTGCGCCCCGAAGCCGATGGCTGTCGCCACGTACACAGGGTGGAAGCTCATGTTGATGTTCGCCAGAAGCCCGACCATAATGCCCGAGGTGGTCATCATGGAAACCGTGCTCGAACCCTGCGCGAACTTCAGCAGAAACGCAATGAAGAACGCCAGGAGTATCAATCCCATCCCGCTCAGGTCCGCCCCGCCCGCCGAGGCGAACAGGTCCCGGATTGCCTCGCCGATCTTGGCCTTCTGAAGCATCGCCCCAAAGGCGCCTCCGGCCGAAGTGATCAATATTATCACCCCGCCGCTCATCAGGGCCGATTCGATGGTCCTGGCAAGCTCTCTGCGGCTGGGCCTTCGCTGCCGCCAAAGCACGCTCAGTGCGATTGCGCCCGAGAGCAGCATCGCGAGATTCGCGTCGCCGAGAACCGAGGTGACGCGGCTGGCCTTTATCAGCGCGGGGCTGACCCCCTCCGCCCGCAGTTCGGTTTGGTCCTGCGCTGGTTGTGCTTTGGCGGCGTTATCGCTTTCGCCTTGCGCAGCCTCCAGCCGCTGAGCCGCTTTGGCCCTCTGCTCCGCCGCCTTGATGGGCGAGGAGACAATGGTGTTGACCGAGATCAGAATCACCGGCAGAATAATCGGGAGCAGCGAAACGAAAAGCCCCGGCAGCTTCTCATCCGCAAGCGGCTCCGGCTCCGGCCCGGCGCCTTCAATCGGCCGCATCGGTATCTCGATTCGCCGGGCGAGAAACCCCACCAGAAAAAGCGTCACTACGGCCGTCGGCAGGGCAACCGCCAGGCCCATCATAATCATCAGCCCGAGGTCTATACCCATGTCCGAGGCGATGTACAGCGGGCCCGGCGTCGGCGGCACGAGCGAATGAGTAATCGACGCCCCGGCCCCCATCGCCAGTATCAGAAGAAGATACTTCTGTCCCGTCCTTCGATGCATAGACCGCGCCAGAGGCAGCAGCAGATAGAAAACCGTGTCGAAAAACACCGGCACCGAAAGCACGAATCCGCTCGACATAAGTGCTATCGGGCAGCGTTTCTCGCCGAGCAGCCGGACAAACGCCCGAACGATTCGATCCGCCGCCCCACTTTCAATCAGGCACCGGCCGATCACCGCGGCAAGCGCGATGACGATGCCGATCTTGCCGGCCGTTCCGCCGAACTCCGCAGCCACGCGGCCGATCTGCTCCCCCCCTTTGGCCGGCGCCAGCAGGCTCACGATGATCGCCGCGGTCAGCAACGCCAGAAATGCGTGAAGCCGCAGCACGATAATCATCCCCAGAACCGTCACCACCCCGATAGCCAGAATAATCAGCGGATGCAAGCCAAACAAAACTCTATCCTCCCGTGATCAGCAATATCTTCTCAAAATGGACTGCCTGTGACGCCCCTCAGCCGGGGCCAACTGCTCATCGGCCGCCCAGCAACTGCACCAGCGCCGGCGGAATATGAACCACGCAAATATAACCGAAAGCAAGGAACGTGACAATCAGCCCGGCGGCAAATATCGGACTCGGCCGCAGAACGTCGTAGGCCTCTTTCGAGAGCATTTTCGGCATCACAACGTAAAGTCCCACCGCCACGCATATCGCCTGGAGCGCCGTCAGAAGCACACCCTCCAGTATCGCCGAGAGCTTCACCAGGAACATCGGCCGCAGCCCTAATACGAAGACAACCAGCATGCTCGCGCAGAAGAAGAACACGAGAAACATCCGAAACTGTGTCTTCCAGGGGAATCTCTTGTCGAATCCGGGAATGCAGATTCTGCACGAATCGGCGAGCATCCTCGGCCAGCCGGCCAATTGACCCACCAATGTCGAGACCATTGCAATGGCCCCAGAGAGCTTGAAGATGAAACCTCCCACCACGTTCCATCGCATCGAGAATACCTTCGACAGCGTATCGGCCATGTCATCGTTGTTCGGCGCAAGCCGCTCCACACCGAGAATACCGGCGCCGGATATCAGAAAGGCCCCGGTGACTACAATCCCAACGACCATCGCAAGAGACGAATCGACATACAACACCCGGCACCAGCCCTTAATCCTCTCGGCCGTCGGCCGGCTCATCTTCGAAAGCCGGACGCCGTCGGCGGCCCTGCCGTAGCCCCGGCCGGCCGCCGCCCCGTACCCGGCGCCAAGCACCCAGTAGCTGTACCAGACCTGGCTGGCGAAGCCGCCCGCACCCCAGCCCAGTACGGGGAGAATCTCGTCCCACGAGCTTGGCGAAACCCCTTCAATCGCCTTGGCCCACTCGGGCACCGCCGGCATGCGACAGGCAAAGCCCGCCAGAAACTCCGCAAAGCTTGGAAAAACGTGGGCAGCAATATACAGCGCCCCAATGACGATAATCAGCACGAAGAAGCTCATCACCATCTTGAGGATGTTGAACGCGCCCTTCCAGACGACCGACACGGCGAACATCGCCGCCAGCCACCCGAACACCCGCGGGCTTACCTGCGGTACGAGGCTGTGGGCGAAGGCCCCAGCCGCCGCCGCCAACGCGCCTATCGAGAGAATCCCGGATACCGTCTGGACCACCAGCACCAGCCAGACAACCCAGTGACGCGGACCGCCGATCCGGTCGAACATGTCTATCATCCCCTCACCCGTACAAACCGTGTAGCGGGCCCCGCTCATCCCGATCCAGAACTTCAGGAATATGCCGAACACCACCGCCCAGAGCACGGCCGTGCCCAGGATTGCGCCGGTCCGCGTGGCGATCACAACCTCTCCCGAGCCGATATATTCGGCAGCCCAGACGAAAGACGGCCCTACCAGCGCAAAGACGGCAAGGCCCACCGGGGCCTTCTTGATGTCCATATCGCTGCTGCCGCCTGCCGTCTGTCCCACGGGTCCGTCCCTTTGCCTGCCGTTCGTGCCGCCGGGCCGCCCCGGCTCACAGCTAACATACCGGCCCCGCCCGCCACTGTCCACAGATTTCCGCCCCTGCTCCTCAGCGCTGATGTGTGTCCCGCCCTGGTTCGGTCGTTGATGTCTGTTGCATCGAGTGAGTGAATGCAGTCAAGTGTCCTTGTCTCCCGCGGTTCGCACGAACGCTCTTTTGAACCGAGCTGGAGGTGTGCTGTTTGCTGGGTCTCTTTCAGCAGCGGCCTACGGGTCAATTGGCGAGCGGCGACCTGATATTGCGACACACGGCTGCGACGCGCTTGGACTCTTCTTCCGGTCGGCTGCGGGCGCTCAGCGGAGCACGTTGAGGCCCTTGGCAATTGCGTACCGACGTACGGATTCTATCTCTTCTGCGTACGGCCGCCGCCTTATTTCAGAATACGAGGCGGCCTTGTAGCACGGCCGGTACTGACCCATGACGTTTATTGACGTCCGGCCGCTGATCTGCTCGCTTAGAAAGTCAATTACATCGAAGCTGCCCGCCAAGTTCTCCGGCAAAACAAGATGCCGAACCAGCAGCCCCCGCACGGCCACCCCACTGTCCGTCCTGAGATCGCCCACCTGCCGGTGCATCTCCTTGACTGCCTCGCGGCTGACCTGCGGATAGTCAGCCGCCCCGCTGAGCCGCCCGGCGACGTCGCTGTCCGCGTACTTCATGTCCGGCATGTAGATATCCACCGCGCCCTCCAGCAGCTTCAGCGTCTCGACCGAATCGTATCCGCCGGTGTTGTAAACCGTCGGAAGCGTCAGCCCCTGCTTCCGGGCCAATTCCAGCGCCGCTGTTATCGCCGCAACCACATGCGTTGGCGTCACCCAGTTTACGTTCATGCAGCCGTAATCCTGTAGTCTCAGCATTGACAACGCCAGTTGTTCGATGGTCAGCTCCCGCCCTCGCCGCTCGTGGCTGATATCGTAGTTCTGGCAGAAGACACAGCCCAGGTTGCAGCCCGCAAAGAATATTGTCCCCGATCCACCGGAGCCTACCAGCTCGCTCTCCTCGCCGAAATGGGGCCCCACCGAGCTTACGACCGGTATATCGCCGATCCCGCAAAACCCCGTCCGCCCCTTGCCGCGGCTGACCCCGCACCTCCGCGGGCACAGCACACACGGGTCCATCAAGTCCCACAATGCCCTCGCCCGCTTGCTGAAACGTTCAAAATCGAAAGCTGACGACATCATACATATCTATTATACTCAAGTTGGCTGATTTTTTTCATTATGTTTTTCCCGGCTATGAGTAGCTGCTTGGGTTCTCTGACGATGAGGTTTCCGCTTGAAGATTGCTAAAAGTAATCGGTCGGGTCATCCGACCGGGCGGCCCACGCTGAGAAAGTTGTCAAAACGGCTGCGGTGCGGATAGTTCCGACTGTCCAGAGGCTGGTAAAGCATTGTTATATTTCCCTGTTACAGGGATAAAACTATCAGCAAAGCCGGCGTTCGAGAATGCTCAAGGAGATTCCCTCTGCTTGTTGAGCTGATTGGCAAGTTGTGGGCTCGAATGCTCCGCCCGCGGAAAACCGGTTGAAGTCCTTGTCCTGTTTCTCCCACTATTGTGGCAATGACCATTTCAAAAGGGGCCGCAGATCAATTGCGGGCTTTGTTTGCACGCCGGATCGGCCCATAACCACGGCCGTTCGAACTGCCTGTCCGGCAGATAAGGAGACTTCAAAGCCAACCAGACATATCCCGGGATTACGTGCGTCATAATCGGCTTTCGGTTCGGCTGAGTATGTCTTTAGCTGTATCTCCTCGTCGGTGAGCACGGTCAGGCGCATGGCTTTTCCATCCTTCTTCAGCAGAGCGTTGTTCCTGCCTTGAATGGAAACCTCAGCAGGAGTAACCATTGCCCAGCGCACGGTGCCCGGCCGATTGGTTGCTTTTAATTCATCCTGTATTATGACTTGCCCGCTGGGCAGCAGCGATGCGCCGCGAAGCGCCTGCGCGAGCTGCCCCGAGTAGACGCTCGACATGTCAAACACCACGTGCGGAAATGACTCATCGTCGGAAAACCGGATGATTGGCGCATCCCCGTCAACCCTCTGGTGCTCACCGTTCACCACCAGAGTACTATGAGACAGATTGTTGTAGCGAAAGATGCTCCATCGCTGAGCGCCCTGCCTTCTGCCCCAAAGATCCATGCCCAAAGATTCGATTTTGTGATAGCTCTCCGGTCCCAGATCAACGGCCCAACGCACGCCATCGGCATCAAGCACAAACGATCCGACATCCATATGGCCATGTGAAACACCCGGCGAGCCGCCCTTTATCGCCAGGTAAACCGCACCCGGATCGGTCCAGGAACTGCGAAACATGGCGACAGAGTTGCTTCCGCGCCCCCTCCAAATCAGTTCCTCCGGAACGGCCTGCTCACCGTGGCGCCAGGACAGGGTCAGCGGAGAAAACCTGCTCCGGACCAATGCCTGCGGATTCTCCGCCGATAAATCTTGCCAAAGCTGATGCTGATGCCAGGCCAGTGATGGCTGACCGTATTTCTGTGAAAACCAGAACACTGTCGGCAGCGCACCGCCTCTTGAACCACTATCCGGATAATTGAAATACAGCCCTGTCGGCCCCGTCACATGCAGGTAGTAAGCGGCGCTGCGCGCAAAGCCGGAGGCTTGCGAGAGGATGAAGTCCGTCCCCAGAGCGGATTCGAGAGCCGCCAGCAGGATCACGTTATAGCTGGTTCCATACACCCAATAGCCCGGCCCCTCAGGGTACGCCCCGTCCGGCTCATACTCTTTCATAACGACCTGTACCCCGTTGATCGCCCGATGAACCAGCTCCCGAGCCAGTTCGGGCTCATCCTCCATGATGGCCAGAGCGCCGAGAGTTATGCCCCCGTTGCATACCTGATTCCAGTTATTGTGGCCGCGCGCCCAGCCCTTGTTTTTCAGGGAGGGTTGAAGCCCTTTTTCCAGAATGGCGCGGCGGATAGTCTCGCGGCTTGCCGTAGATAGATCGTTAAAGAGCCAATCATACCCGATCGCAAGTGCTGCGGTCATCTCCGCCACATCCAGGAAATGACTCGGATTCCAATCTGAAAAGGCCGCCGCTGCCAGCATCTCTGTTTCAGCCCTTTTAAGATAAGAGCGCTTGCCGGTAAAGCGGTAGGCGGCGCCCAGATGGATAACCCGGTCTAGGCATAGCCGTGACACGCTCAGTAACCGTCTTCCCGTTTTCACGCGTCTCACAGGCGATTCATCCAATATATCATCCGCTTTTGCAAGCATGGCCTGGTAGAAGGCCTCGAGGGAACGTTGCGACTTGAGCTTGGTCTGAATTTGCGCAATCTGCGCATCTGTCATGAACAGACGCGGATGCTGCCGCACGGGTCCTTCGAAGGCCGCCTTAACCTCCTCCATAGCAATATCGCGGAACGCCGGATTGGCGGCGGGACAGAGAGTTGCACACACAGCAAGAATAATGATTGACAGACAACAATTTTTCATGGCCGTACCCTCGAGTAAAAAGTCAGTGAAATTCCTTCATCATCGTGATTCTGTAGCCTGCTGCTAAGCGTTGACGCACTCGTGCTATCTGCTGCCGCTTGCAGCCGCCGTTCCGGATATTTCTATTTGCGCAAGACCTTTGTCTTTCGTCTCAGCAATCCACTCATCCAGTAGGGCGCGCAATTTCTCGAGCTCTTTCTGGCGGTGGGGCGATTGAGCCAGATTTTTCAACTCGTGCGGGTCGGCTTCAAGATCGTAGAGTTCCTCTTTCGGCTTTGTCTTTGCCAAAATAAGCTCTTGAGCCTTTGTAAGCCTCCCCTGCGCACCCAGCTCTTTGATGACAGCCAACATGGGACGATTCTTCTGAACGTATTTGCACTCGTGATAACCGTTTTCCGGATTGTAGTTTCGAATATATTTGAACCGTTTCGTTCTCACGCAGCGGATATGATCCATAACTTCATCGATTAGATCGCGGGCCGCAAAGATGTGCTCGCGTTTCGTTGAACGAGGCCCCAGAATCGGATGACCATCAAGGTATTCCGGAAGCTCGACCCCGGCGACATCCAGTATAGTGGCCGAGATGTCAATCATGCTCACCATGTCCACATTGACTGTCCCTGGTTTGGGATTCTCCGGCCGGCGGATAATGAGCGGCACATGAATCCCGCCATCATAAAGCCAGCACTTACCCCGCAGATGACAACGCCCGTTATCCCCGCTGAAAATCACTATCGTATTGCCCGCAATACCTTCATCCTTTAGACGCTTGAGAATCTCTCCCACATGGGAGTCCACGTATTCCACGGCGTCCAGATACATGGCCCAGTCCTTACGGCAGACAGGATGGTCCGGGAAATAGGGCGGCAGCTCCACTGCCTCGGGATCGACCGGGTTGCTCGATTGCTCACGAATCGCGCCCCAACCCCCTCTCTGCGGCAGTCTGTGTGTTTCATGAAGCGTTATCTGTGCGAAGAAGGGCTGGCCCTTCTTACGGGCGCCCCAGTCTTTGCCGTCAAAGAGGTTCTTCACTTTGAAGTTGAGATCGGTCTTGGCCCCATACCCACACCCCAGAGCCGTATAGTAACCTGCCTTCCGAAGCAGATGTGTGATTGGTTTCATCCCCTTTGGAAGAGTAACACCTCGCCGGCGTTGATCCTGAGTGTCTGTTCTTGTCTGGTACACGCCCGTCATCATCGCATTGCGTGAGGGCGTGCAGGACGGCGCCGTGCAGAAAGCATTCGTGTAGCGTATTCCCTGCTTGGCCATGTTGTCCAGGTTCGGGGTCTTCACGCCGGGATGGCCGTAACACCCCAGCTCGGTGCTGATATCCTCCGCCATGATCCAGACTATGTTGGGTCGCTTGGTTCCTTCGGGCGCTTCCTCTGCACACATCGCCAACGGCGAGGCGGCCAACACAATCCCGGCGCTTTTCACGAAGTCTCGTCTGCGCATTGCTATACTCTGTCTGCTAAGCACTTCTAAACTTTATAAACATACCACAAAACCTCGCCGCAGGCAATTCGTGGTCTGTACGCCGCTCCAATTCCAAGAAGCGCTGGTCGATGCGTTCGATATAGCGGTCAACAGGATGAACCGCTATAATATCGGGTTACTGACTGAAAAACACATAACACTGCAAGTCGAAAACCCAAGTAGTGAGAAATGAACAATGAACACTACAACCGTAGCTATGCCGAACACAACGAATAGCACTCGCAGAAGGTTCTTAAAGTCTATTGCGCTATCCGCCTCCGCACTGGCTCTGGGAGCCGCAGATTGTCTGGCAGGATTATCGAAATCATCAGCCGCAAAGAAGAGGCCGAACATCATCTTCCTGTTAACCGACGATCAGCGGGACAATAGCCTGGGCATAATGGGACATCCGTGGGTTGAGACCCCCAATCTCGACACGCTCGTAAAGAACGGTGTGCGTTTTGACAACGCTTACATTGCCGAGCCGACCTGCTCCCCAAGCCGCACTTCGCTGTTTACGGGTATGCATGAACGAGTGCACGGCGTCGGCTTCTCCTCATCCTATCAACTGAACGAAGAGCAGTGGGCCAAGACATATCCTGCCTTACTGAGAGAACACGGCTACTATACCGGCTTCATCGGTAAGTTTGGACTCCAGTACTATACCTTCAGAGGGCAGGCCGACAAGAAATTCGATTACTGGAGAGGCCATGACGGTTGGGCAAAGTTCTTTCCCAAAACGGCAAAGAATTGCAGGGCGTATTGGGATTCACACTATGACATTATTACTCCTGTAATGGGAGAGAGTATTACTCGCTTCCTGGAAATCGCTCCGAAAGACAGACCGTTCAATTTGTCTGTGAGTTTCTCAATCCCTCACGGTTCTCAAACATCCAGTATGCACCGGTGGACTGAGCCGGCCAACAAAAATCCGAGGCTGAAGGATCATCCTGTCTATGGCGATCTCTACCGGGAATTGGACATTTCCATTCCAGCGGATACGGCCACTGATGCCTATCGATTCATTCCCAAAAAGGTTATGGACCAGGATCGGGGAAGGAGCCGTACGTACTCGTACACTTACACCTTGCAACAATGCCACGAGCTTCATATCCGCTACTATCAACTGATAACCGGGCTGGATAAGGTTGTAGGGGAGCTGATGGCGACGTTGAAACAAAAGGGACTGGACGAAAACACGGTGATTATTTTCGGCAGTGATCATGGTCTGCTTATGGGCGAGTACGGCATGGGCGGCAAAGCTCTGCTTTATGACCTGACGGCCAAGTATCCTTGCTTTATCTATGACCCGCGGCTACCGAAAAGACAACGCGGCAGGACGATTGACAAACTGGTTTCCAGCTTGGATATAACCAGCACGA
>CP070678.1:2135321-2141037 GCA_020352515.1 Phycisphaerales bacterium
ACAGTAGAGGAATGAGAGTCGCGGTTCTTGGAAATCACCCATCAGGGTGGATATCCTCTCTGTGCCGCAGATATACCAGTCGTAGAGCCAATCCCACCTTGTTTGCGAAGCATACTGCTTGACGTAGTCGACGCGGACGAGCACGGAGGCGTCCGGGGCGGTGGACGTGCTCCAGGTGCTCTCGAATCGTGTCCACGTGTACTGGGGCAACTTTGCGTTGATTTTAACGTCGATGTGCGAGGGGATCGCAGGCGCCCGCCCAGCGGGCATCGGACCCCCGCACCCGGCAAGAGCCAGCAAGGCGCAGACAAGCAGCGGACAGGTCAAGCGAGATGAAGATTTGGCACACATTGTCGGGTCCTTTCATTGCGAATTAAAGGTTCAATTCGAACTCGGAGTAGCCGCGCAGGTCTCCGGCGGTGGGCCGGTTGCCATGGCACTATCAGGGACCAGCGACCGCGACGGCAGCGCGGGTAAGAGTTGGAGCAAGATTAATATTGATATTGATAGATTCAACATTTCGAGCTGTCGGCGGGCTTGTGCCTGCGGTGTTTGGACAGGAGCAGCAGAGAGAGGACGATTACCACAGCGGCCAGCAGTAAAATTGCCGCAACGAAGGCTGGTGTGTGGTCGGCTGAAGCGACGGGGCGGGGAACATAGGCGTTTGCATCCTCGGCGGCGCTGCCGGTAGTGTTTGCGCCGGGCGTATCGCCGGAGCGGGCGTCGCTCTGCTGCGGCGAGTCAGGCTCCGGGGGGAGTATATCGTTTAGCTGCGGGCTCTTCTGTTGGGCCAGAACCTGCTGCACATCCGGGCCTTCTATTGCTTCGGAGATGATACGGTCATCGATGGCGGGCACACCGAAGACAAAATCGGTATCGGTCAATTCGTCCATCACCAATGTGCCGATGGGAACACCGAGCCCGTCGAGGGAGAACTCCTTTTCGGGCACTGGGCCGAATTCGAACTTCTCCAAGACGGATTCATCCGTTCGTGTCAGGGCGGCGGGCTCGTTTTGCCTGAGGATCCGATAGTATTGGACAGCGCGTTTTCGGGGCATCCAGCCGCCTGCGGGGGACTTGACGAAATCGACGACTATCTTCTGGCGAGGCTGGCCGTGGTTATCGATCATAGATGATTCGGTGATCTGATAGCCGCGCTGCGGGTCTATTCGCATGGCACGAACGAAACCCGATTCATACTCCAGCCTCACCTGATACGCGAGGTTCTCGCCTTGCTTGACCTCCTCGATTTTCAGGGTGTATTTTGTAGGTATTCTCTTCAGCCAATCCCCTAATGTGCCGTCGGAAAAGACGGCCGTCCAGCATCGCGGGTCGCAGGTCTTTCTTCCGCTGGCGATCTTCTTGGGGTCTATTATGTAGGCGTAGGGGATTTTGTTTCCGGGCACATACTCATAGGCGGTCTTGCCGTTATAGGCGTAGCTTCTGGACGGCTCGCCCCACCTGACGCTCTCGCCGTCGAAGCAGACCTTCGAGGAATAGGAGACAGTCGTTAACGGCTTGGTGTATGGGCCTTGGAGCCGGAAAGGCACCTTTTCGCCTGCGGCCTCGCGTTCGGCCGCCTCGAACCTTTGCCCTTCGGGCGTCAGGACCCGGTGAATGCTCGCAATTCCGGTAAGCGGGGAAATGCGGGACAGGTTGTGTCTCTGGCCCTGGTCAATCAGGTCGAGAAGCTCCTCCGTGGGGAGTGACGAGGCGATTGACGCCGAGAAATGAAGGCACAGAGGCACGATCAGCAAGTTCAGAATAGCGTGCGAAAGTGAGGACTTGCGTCCCGTCAACCGGCCGAGAGGCCCGGGCCTGTGATTTGAGCCATAGTTCTGCGACATGCCTTGTCCCCTTATCATTATCCCTCATTCGTCTTGAAGGCCCGTGCGGGCAAGAGGCGGAGTATCGCCGGGGTGGTTGAGGGCGAATATGTTCGGTTTACCTGTAGCATAGTCTCTCCGCGGGGCGATGCCCTGCGGCACAAACGAAAACTCCCGTGTCCAACTCGCGTCTGAGCCCGTGTAAAGGTTGCCCCAACGCTGCCCATACAATGAAAGCACTCTTGTTTATATAGACGTTATAGACGGTGTTGAATCAAGTAAAAAAACGAGGAATTGCGACACAGTCTTCCGCTCATTTGCTATAAGTGCATGGCCAAGATGCACTTGCGGGCCGGCAAGGACTGTGGCCCGGGCGGGACCGGCAGTGTGGCGGACCTGCGCCTGCGGGTGCTTGACGGCTCGTGGCCTGGTCGAGGAGGGGCTAGTCTTTGCCCCAAACCCGGATGACGCTTTACGGCAAGGGGGTGAATAGCCGGGGCTCGGCCTATCCTTTTCGGCCGGGGGGCAGGGTTCGGTGGAGAAGGTGGAAAACCGCGATTTTGCGGTCTTGGGGGGCCGGGAACCGAGTGCTGATTCGGAGAAAAAGGTATTGACTTGAAACGTTGTTTATGCTAATATTATGGTAGTTCAGTAATCTGAACATCAGGACGCAAAGGCAAGTAGGAAGGAATGGATAGTAATGGAATGCCGGTTCTACGCGTGGCATGGAAGGGTGTGGGTCCTATAAGCCTGTTTTTCGGCGTAGGATACGCGCATTGAAAAGAGTCGGCCACGTATATTCCTTTTTGGTCCTGCGCATCCTGAATTGCAGGTTTACTATGCATGAAAAAGAAAAGCCGAGACGGAGAACGGATTTGGCCGATCAGAAGACCAGCAGGAGTGCTTCCAGGAGGCCGGAGCGGTCGGCAAATCTTGTCGACCGGATGCTAAAATGCCGGTTCGAGCTGAAGTACCATATTACGGAATCTCAGGCCCAGGCGATGGCTCAGTTTGTGAAGTCTCACCTGCCTGTTGACCGTTACTGCAAGCTTCAGCGTGGGGGCGATTATCCGATTGTCAGTCTGTACCTGGACTCGGACGACCTGCGTCTTTTCAAGGAGAGCATGTACGGTCTGAAGAACCGTTTCAAGCTTCGCATCCGTAGCTATACGGACGAGCGTGAGTACCCGTGCTTTTTTGAGATAAAGCGCCGGATAAACACGGTTATCATGAAGAGCCGGGCTCGTGTGATGCATCGTGATATTCCGACTCTTCTGGCAGGTCTGCCTTTGCCGCCGCAGAACTACCACGTGGATTTGGAGGCTCTCAATCAGTTCCAGTTGTATGCGGCGGGCATCAAGGGCAAGCCGATAGTGCTCATTCGTTATATGCGTCAGGCGTACGAGGGGGACGGCGAGACGCGGGTGCGGGTTACATTCGACCGCGAGCTGTGCTATAAGGTGACTCGCAAGCCCGAGGTGACCCTGGGAGGTCCGGGGTGGCAGCGGAATCCGTTTACGTTGGGCGGCGTGATTCTGGAGATCAAGTTTACCGACAACTACCCGGCGTGGCTGAACCGGATGGTGAAGTGTTTCAACCTGCGTGCGAGGTCGATATCGAAGTATGCATCATCGATCAACGAGTCTGCTTTGTTAGGTTTTTGTGCACCGCATTTTGCGGGGTGACGGGTATGGTAGATACTATTTGGCAGGTATTGGAAGAGATTCCGACGACTGGGCTGTTCAGTCCTCTGGATATCATAGTCTCGCTGTTGGTGGCGTTTCTTCTCGGACAGCTTTTGGCGTGGGTGTACTACGCGACCCACAGCGGTTTGTCCTATTCGCGGTCGTTCGTTCAATCGCTGATTTTGATCACTGTTGTAGTTGCGATGGTGATGGCGGTGATAGGCAACAGCATCATAACGGCTTTCGGGCTGATGGGCGCTCTGGCGATCATACGATTCCGTAACATCATCAAGGACACTCGGGATGTGGCCTTTATTTTCTGCGCTCTTGTGGTCGGGATGGCATCGGGCTCACAGAAATATGCGACGGCGATCGTAGGAACACTGATTCTGTGCGTAATAGTGATATACCTGTACCTGACGAATTTCGGGATGCACCAGCCTCACAACGGCTTTTTGCGTTTCAGCTTCAGGGGCCATATTGGTCCGGGTCATCCGATCCCGAAGATACTGCGACGCTTCTGCGGCAGTTTCACTCTTATTTCGGCGCAGGACAGCGGTTTCGGCACGTCGGAAGTCGAGTACGCGTATCAGTTGATGATACGTAATGCGGCGAACAACGAGCAGATGCTGAGCGAGCTAAACGGTGTTGAAGGCATCGAGAATATCAGCCTGACGATGCAGGAACGGCTGCTGGAGGTATGAGCCAGAGATGAAGAGAATAAGCTCCAGAAGTTATTTGCTTGGTTTGCGAGTTCATCTGGTTCCGATACTGGTATGGGCGGCGACATTTGTGTGCGTAGTGATGCTGTTTTCGCGTCGTTCGAAGCGTTTTCAGGTTATGGGGATAGCGGAGGGCCGGGTCCAGCAGATTGCGGCGACGTGCACGGGGCGTTTGAAGAGCATTTCCGTAGATTTGTTTGACTCGGTAACGGAGGGCCAGACGCTGGCCGTGATTGACACGGTTCGTGACGACGAGCGGCCGGAGCCCGAGTTGCGGGCGCAATTGGCGACACTGAGGGCGCGTGTAGAGCATCTGGTTGCGGAGTCGAATTCGGTTCGTGCGACCTACATTGCGCAGGTGGACGACAACCAGTCGCAGTGGTATGCCGACAGCCGGCCTTTTGCCAACAACGTGATGGATGCAAGGTTTCGTGTTCTGGATTTGAAGGGTGCGATTGAACGCGAGCGGGTCGCGCTGGAAGTGGTGAAACTGGACATAGAGAGCTTCCTCATCGGGGGTCGCTTGGATGTGAATGATGTGGCGCCCTACGAGTTTCAGAGGCTATCGCTCGAGCGAGACGGGCTTCAGAAAAGCATTGACCAGAATCAGACGCTGCTTGCGCAGGCCGAGCAGGATCAGAAGGAGGCGGAGGCCCGGCAGGCGGAATTTATAGAGAACAACCGGCCGTACCTGGCGACGTCGGAGGGGGCGGCACAGGATGTTATAGCGAAGGCGACGAAAGTTCTTGATCGGCAGATGGAAGAGGTTGTGGTTCAGCTTGAGGCCCTGGAGCTTCGCAGGACATTGAAGCTGGCGTCGCCGCTCAACGGCGTTGTGAACCTGATTCAGCGTAGGCCGGGCGAGACTGTTATGGCCGGCGAGCCGATATTGACGGTGGCGGAAGAGAAGGCCAGACAGATTGTAGCATATACGACTGAGGAGCAGGCGGCCAAGGTTCAGGAGACTATGAAGGTCGAGCTTGTCAAGAGAACCGTATCAGCCGGTAGCAACGAGCCGCAGGCGGCGAGGTCCCAGGTGACCTATGTGGGACCCACGATAGAGCAGATGCCGGCTCGCCTTTGGCGGAACCCGGCGATTGCGCAGTGGGGGCGGCCTATTGTGATCGAGATTCCGCCGGCGATGGAGGCAAAGCTGGTTCCAGGGGAGCTGGTTGGGATAAGGCTTCTGGATGTGCCGGCGCTGGCGAGGTCAAGGAGCACAGTGCGGTAAACGCGTCCGTGGGGCGAGAGCGGGCATTTCATCTTATGGGGGGCTGCTTTACACGTTGCTTTTGCGCTCGTAGTGTGCGCGCGGGACCGAGCGTTTCAGTCCGTGGGAATCGGGCGATTTCGGGGCTGTAATATCTGGCGCGATAGTAATACAGGCCGGTCTGGCCGTCAAGCCTGCGGCCGGCGAAATAGTAGGGATTGCCGACGATGCTGACGGTGCGGCTCTGGCCGTTCGGGGCCATTATGCGGACCC
>CP070678.1:2141137-2145726 GCA_020352515.1 Phycisphaerales bacterium
CCTACTTCCTCGAGATTTTCGCCCTCTGGGACATCTTCTACTACGTCTGGCTGAAGGTTCTAATCAACTGGCCGGCCTCGATCATGGATTGGGACATACTGTTTCTGATACCGACGACCTGGGCCGCGGCCGTGTTGTATCCCGTGCTGGTCTCGATTGCCATGCTGCTGTTTGCCGCGGCGACCCTCTACCGCTGCGCCCGCGGCAGGCCGTTGAAGGTGACGCGGCTCGACCTGCTGGGCTTTTTTGTCGCATCGGTGATTGTGGTCGCCTCCTTCTGCACGGCCGGACCGCATATCACCGAAGCCGACTATGCCTCGCACTTCTACCCCGCCATCTTCGCCACCGGCTACGCTTTGGGCCTGGCTCTGTTCGCCGGATGCCTTCTGAGGCGTCAATAGCACACCGACCGCACTCGACGGGCCGAAACTGAACCGGGCTGTTTTTGGCCGCGTGACTATGTGCGCGTACCGGCCGGTCTCCGGCTCGGCCCCCGCCGCGGACCCGGGCCGGAGTTCTGGGCGAATCCCTCGAACTTGCCGAATATCATCTTGCCCGCTGAGGTCTGAAGCGAGCTGGTCACGCTGATAAGCACGTCCCGCCCGATCTTGTTCCGCGCCCCTTCGACCACGACCATCGTCCCGTCGTCAAGGTAACCTATCCCCTGCTCGGCCTCCTCGCCAGGCTTTATCACACGAACCTGCATCGCCTCGCCCGGCAGCGCAACGACCTTCAGTGAATTGGCCAGATCGTTTATGTTGACGACGTCCACCTCGCGCACCAGAGCCACCTTGCTCAGGTTGTAGTCGGTCGTCGCAAGCCGCCCGTTGCACGCCTTGCTGAACATCATCAGCTTCTGGTCCACGCCCTTGACCTCCTCGACCTCCGGAAGCAGCGTGTCGTCGATCTGGACGTCCATCGCCGGGTTCGACTGCATCTTGTTGAGGATGTCGAGTCCCCGCCTGCCGCGGTTGCGCTTCAGCTTGTCGGCCGAATCTGCTATCAACTGAAGCTCGTTGAGAACGAATCGAGGCACCACCACGGGGGCGTCGAAGAGCTTGCTCTGGCACAGGTCCGCAACCCGCCCGTCTATTATCGCCGAGGTATCCAGCACCAGAGGCCGCGCGCCCTTCGTCTGCTTGGCGAACTCGACGTAAGGGATCACAAAACGCACGTCGTCCTTGGTCCGCATCACGATGCTGATGGTCAGATAACATACACATATTCCCATCATCCACTTGATGGCGGACTTCGCCTGCGGCAAAAGCATCTCCACCTTGTAAGACTCCGAGATCATGTCAACGATGGGCGCCAGAGCCCCGCTGACAAGCATACCCACCAGCAAGCCGAAGAAAACGCCGGCAAGGGCGCTCAGTTTCTTCTTCGGCGTCAGAAAGTCAAGCAGGAACACGAAAGTCGCCATTCCAAGCCCGCTGAAGACCAGCGCCCAGAAATTCGTGTTGTCGTTGGACTCGCTGATCGCCTTCGAGCTGACGCTTACAAACAGCACCCCGATGACAACAAGAGCAAAAATTGCCCTAAAAACCCATATTAGCATTCCTATTACCTCCAAATAATGACGCAGTTCCGTTATTTATGAATATGTTTATTATACCGCGCGGGCCGCTTGCTATCAATGGCGGCGCGATTCACGTGCTCCAAAGGAAGCTCCGGCGCGTCCGCCGCACCGGCAAACGGCCGCCAATACCTACTTCGACAGGGGCCCCTCCAAACTTGCGTTTTTCGCCCGATTGCCCGCCGCTCCTGCGCCGAATCTCGCGCCCGATTGTTCTCCAAGCCCGCCGGCCGCCGCAGCCGGGACCTATAATGGCCCGCTTCCGGCCCCTGCAAGCCCACTGCGCCAAAGGACCACAAAAAAAGCGGGGCCTATACCGAATCAATCAGTATAGGCCCCGAACTGATGCAAATCAGGTACCTGACAATATCAGGTTTAAGCATCACCCTCTTTTGCGAATGCGAAGCATGGCAAGTCCGCCAAAACCGAGCAGTGCAATCGTCGCCGGCTCCGGAACGTAAACTGGCGAGGCGCCGTTGGCCGTATCGCCAAGCAGCACTCTCTTGAACGTGCCGTCGTCCTGCGCGACAATCTCGTGAAGCTCGATGCTCGATCCGCCGCCGCCTTCCAGAGTGCGGGCAACAAGCGGATACAGCCCGTCGGCGTCAACGGTGAACAGGAAGTCCACGTTGCTGGCGCCCTTCCACTCGCCGGTCCTGCCGATTTCGACCCCGCCGATCCAGATGATCGTGCCGTCGTCGCTGTTGGCGCCTATCATGTGCGCGCCTGCGGTCAGTTGGATGCATCCGATAATCTCGGTGGCGAAGTTGTTATCATCGTCGCCCGCCGCCGGATCGGCCGCCGGATACTCGTACGGGTCGATGCCCGGATAGCTCCGGTTGTCGCCGAATGCACCGTCGCCGGTATCGCGAACGTTCACGACCGGATCAATACGCTGGCCTTCCTCGTAGCCGGGAATGCCCATGACGGCGCCGGTGTCCAGGATCTCATTCATCTTGTCGTAACCCCAGCCGTCGGTGATACGCGTCTTAATCGAGCGAATCAAAAAGCCCGGGATATCCGTAGGACACTCTTGAACGGCCCCGTCTTCCGGAACGCTGACCATCTCTGTCATCAGGCTTACGCCCTTCTCGTACAGGATGTCGTACGCGCGGGCCTGGGCCAGGTGGTTGTTGTTGTGCGAAGTCAAACAAACGCCAAGGCCAACCTCATCCGGAAGGTTCCATGCAACAAGGGGGCTGCCCATAAGCTGCCAGCCGGACCCGTTGTCGTACATGGCCTCAACCAGCGGAAAACCGCTGACGTACACGCGCTGGATGGCGAGCTTGATGGACGACGGGCTGCCAATGCCCCACACATCCGTCGAGCCGCTGCCCCAGCCGGTGCCTTCGCGACGCTGGAAGAAGACGCCGTCGATGCCCTGACGGGCTATGCTGTTGTAATGGACCGCGTCGCCGTCGTTGCCCATGTCGCGAATCATCACGCCCATCTTGGCCCAGCCGTTGTTGCTGGCGACCCACTCGAAGCTGCCGGAGATGCGAACATCGCCGCTCAGCTCCTTGTAGGCATAGTGGAACCTGTCCCAGCTGCCCCAGATATCATTGCCGCCGCCGGTCAGCAGGTACTGCTCGACCAGCACGGGATCGTCCTTCCACTGGTACCCCTCGTACACCGTGCTACCGATACCCTTGGGTCCGCCTACGTCCTTGGCATTGTCGAACACGCCGACAGCAGCAAAACTCTGGGCCGCAATAAATAGTAAAACGAGGGATGCTAAAAGAAACATTCTTTTAAACATAATACTCCTCCTCAACATATCACTAAAACACGTTTCGCTTTATGGCTATCAGCCACAAGCACCCGTTGCCCTCCACGAGTAATGCAGGTCCCCCGTCCCTACAGTGCCCGCTTCAAACAACCGTCAACTAAAACAAGCAACAATCGATCTTCACCATACCCTGTGCTTGTTTAAGTAGTACAAATTTTAGTTCGGCCCTACTCACCCTCCATGCAGAAACCTCTCCATGACATGCCGGCCGATATACCCATCCTCGGGTGTGATTCCCAACCTCCGTCCTCTGCTTTCATCCCTTGCTCCGGAAACTTCACCCAGGCAACCGGCGATCCAAGTCCATACATAGAATCCCGGCATCTCAAGGATTTACTATTTATACCAGATCAAAAGCTGCCCGTCAAGAGAATTTTCCTGAAAAATTGCCTATCTTACCAGCCGAACCCCGCCGCCGCACGTAAACCCTTTACAGCAAAGGGTTTATGACTTCTCCTTGCCTCGGAATTCGACTGGACACGATTCTCTTTTTTTGGCATCCTTCGCCGCCCGGTTTTCAATTGCCCGAGTTTATGGGCTATCGGCCCGGCGCAACAGCGCAAAAACGGCGATGCCTGCCGGACCAGGTGCCTCGCGGCCCTATGCCTTGTCCCTGCTCTCATCGGCCGAGTCACCCGCGTCCGGGCTGCTGTCCCCGGGGTCCTGCTCCGCAGGGCTGTCGCCGCCGGCCTCAGCTTCGCTCTGCGCCTTGTCCTTCTCTTCAGGCATCTTGCCGCGGCTCTTGGCCGGTTTCTCTGCGGCCGGCTCGTCCTTAACGGCCGGCTTGCCGGCATCGGCCTCCGTCTGCGCCTTATCCTTCTCTTGGGGTGTCTCGACAGTACTCTCGGCCGGTTTCTCTGCGGCCGGCTCGTCAGCAGCGGCCGGTTTACCGGCTTCTGCTTCGGTCTGCGCCTTATCCTTCTCTTGGGGTGCCTCGACAGTACTCTCGGCCGGTTCCTCTACGGCCTGCTCGTCAGCAGCGGCCGGTTTACCGGCTTCTGCTTCGGTCTGCGCCTTGTCCTTCTCTTGGGGTGTCTCGACAGTACTCTCGGCCGGTTCCTCTACGGCCTGCTCGTCACCAACGGCCGGCTCACCGGCTTCTGCTTCGCTCTGCGCCACTCACTTCCCATGTGGTGTCTCGACAGTACTCTCGGCCGGTTCCTCTACGGCCTGCTCGTCAGCAACGGCCGGCTCACCCGCTTGCGCCTCGCTCTCCGCCTTGTC
>CP070678.1:2145826-2148360 GCA_020352515.1 Phycisphaerales bacterium
CACGCGATTGTCAGCGGCGGCCGTATGGCAATACAATTGGAGGGATTGAATTCACCACGCAAACATGCGGCTCTTGTTGTGTTCAGTCCGGCATAGACTGCCGGGTCTTGGAGAGATTTGTTGAGATCGTGGCGCGGTGTTGGTATTATGGGGCTTGAATTGGACAGGAGTGTCTCAGGAACAGTGTCAAGGCGTACAGAAACGCCGCCTACGAACTCAAACGAAGAATCTGAAGTTGTCAGAAAGAGTTACTATGCTGAAACGATAAAGATAGCCAAAAGGGGCCATTTCGGTTGCAAACGGGAAATCTCAATTAGTGAAAGGAGTGGCTATGTCGGACATTGAACATAGAATAAAAGCGCTTGAAAAAGTCAACCGCAGGTGGCGTTACGCCACAGTATCGCTGGCTGGCATATTGCTGATCGCTTTGGTCTGCGCGGCAAAGCTGCGGGACGAGGTACCCGATCTCTTGCAGGCAAGACGTATCCAGGTGCTTGGGCCCGACGGAAAGCCGGCCATTGTGCTAAATGCCGGTACAGACGGAACATACTTGAGGCTCACGGCACAGGGCAAGGAGCACCAGCGGGCAATTGCGCTTGGGGCTCACGAAGAAGGCGTTAGGCTGATGTTGATGAAGCACAAGGAGGCGCCTTTGCTGATCGCCGAGGTGAAGGACGACGGCTCCTCTCTAACCCTCTTTGACGGTCGTGAGCCCACCCAGAGACCCGGGTCGATTTCGTTGGGGGCCAAGGGCCCCACCGAGGCCGGTGCGGGCGGCACGGCGATTATGCTGAACAAGGGAATGCGGGAAGAGTTGCGAGCCGGGTTGTTCATGATGGAACCGACTGAAACGACCGAGAATTCGTATCTATTCCTTGATGGTCCCAAGAGAACGGCCACAGGTAGAGTGAATCAAGAGAACGGAAAGCTCGAATTCGTTGACAAAAACAACAAGGCCATGTGGAGCACACCCTGATCGCGCCATCCACGCGGCCTGCAACTCCGCTGCGCTCGGTTCTCGCGCGTGAACGCAAGCGCTGTATGAGCGATTAAGGATTGTATTCCCAGAAAAAGTCGCTATTGTGGAATTGCAGTCACAGCCAAAGCGGCCATGTTACTGGCAGACGGGAAGTCTCTAATTATCCAAGGGCGTGCAAGTCGTAAGCTGTTAGAGAGATTCCAGCCGAACCTAATCCGTGTTCTTCCTTCTCAAATCCGCCGTAACCTGTCGAATAGGTCAACTTCTAACGACTTGCCATTCTTCAGACACCTTTCGATCTCTTTAGATATTCTTGCAGCCGGCTCCTTACTGCTTTCTACAGGCTTGCCCCTGCGAGCCGGAGTGTGCGTGGCGATTGTTTGACATTGTGGCGTCCCGCAGATAGTATGTGCTCGTTGGCCGGCTGTTTACTTCTTCGCAGGATGCAAAGATGCTGTATATCATGGATCTGTTGTATTTGCTCGCCGCCGCAGTTATAAGCCCCAAGGTCATCTACCGCATGATAAGGCGGAATCGCTACCGGGCCGGCTGGGGCCAGCGATTCGGCAGGATAGCCCGGAAAGACCCGACGAAGAAGTCCATCTGGCTGCACGCGGTGAGCGTCGGCGAGGTAAACGCGGCGAAGACGGTGATTGCGGGCCTCGAAGCCGAATTCCCGGATTTTGAGATTCTCATCACCACGACAACCGACACGGGCTTTGCCCGCGCAAAGGCCCTCTTTGGGGACCGTTTCTGCGTCAGCTACTTTCCTCTGGATTTTTCCTGGACAATGCGTCGTGCGTTTGGGGCTATTCGGCCGGCAATTTGCCTGCTGATGGAGCTGGAGGTCTGGCCGAACTTTATGCGGATAGCCGGGCGGCGACGGATTCCCGTGGTTGTTGTGAACGGCCGGATAAGCGACAAGAGCTTCTCCACCTACGGCAGAATAAGGACGCTCGTCCGGGGGACGTTCGCCAGAGTTTCGCTCGTGCTGCCACAAACCGAGGAATACGCGCGCCGTTTCCGGCATCTGGGCTGTCCCGACGCTAACGTGGTGGTGACGGGCTCACTGAAGTACGACACCGCCCAGATAGTCGATAAGGTCGACGGCGCCGATACGCTCGCCGGGCAGATCGGCCTCGGCGGACAACCCTTGTGGGTTGCCGGCGGCACGGGCAACGACGAGGAGAAGATATTGCTCGACGTGTTCAGGCAACTCAAGCAGCAGGGCCACGCCGGTGACCTGCGCCTCGCAATCGTGCCCCGGAAGCCCGAAAGGTTCGATCAAGTCGCAGAGTTGATACAGTCAAGAGGTTTTCCTCTGGTTCGCTACAGCCGGATAAAGGAGGGCTCGGCCGGCCCGCCCGACGACGACCAGGCCGTAATCCTCGGTGACACGATGGGGGATTTGCGAAAATTCTATTCTCTGGCCAGGGTGGTTTTTGTCGGCCGCTCACTGGTTCCGATGGGCGGCTCGGATATGATGGAGGCCGCCGCCTTAGGAAAGTGCACTATGTTCGGACCCCACGCATTCAACTTCAGACAGACCGTGGAC
>CP070678.1:2148460-2153060 GCA_020352515.1 Phycisphaerales bacterium
AAGTGTAACGAGCTGGTGGATGCGGATCCGCAGTTCTGCGGCAAGTGCGGAGGAGCGTTAGCCAAGACCAAAGGCTGCCCCGGCTGCAGGGAGCTGAACGACCCGGACGCGAAGTTCTGTGACAACTGCGGGCACAAGTTTGGTTAGCGGCAGGAGAAGAGCCTATGGCAAGTATCGTTGAGCTGCCGGAGACAGCGGGAAAGCTCGGCCCGAAGGAGAGGGAGGTATTCGAGGGGATTTTCGATGTCACGATGTCGGAGGGACGGCTCGTGATTCCCGAAACTTTCGAGGAGCAGACGTGGCGATATTTCAGCGACAAGGACGAGAACGGACAGCCGGTCGAGGACAGGGATGTCGTTCTGGCGAGACTCACCAGGCAAAAGGTTGTCAGGACGTTTAACAGGTGGACCGCCGAGGGGGCGCTGTTCAACGAGCTTCGCGCCAGGCGGCCGGGTGTCAGGTTTCAGAGCGAGGCGGAAAAGGAGTATGTGGCAAAACACATCGAGCAAGCGAGAAAGGGCTGTGACTTCTGCGAGCCCGAGAAGCAGACGACGGACGACGTATTCGGGCGGATTCGCGGCCGCCACTGCACGACCGGCGCCAATATCGCCAAGTTCGACGCGCTGCACGGACTGGTGTTCTTCGACGAGCATAATCCGCTGGATTTCGGTGCCGAAGAGGCTGCGGACTACATAGAGACGGGTTTTGCATGGCTAAGGAAGGCACACGAGCAAAACAGTGAATTCGCATATCCTTTCTTCCTGTGGAACTGCCTGGACAAGTCGGGCGCATCGCGGGTGCACGGCCATGCTCAGGTGCTGCTGGGCAGGGACATGCATTATGCCAGGGTCGAGATTCTGCGCCGGGCCGCCGACGCTTACCGCCGGAGCACCGGGCGAGATTACTTTGACGACCTTCTCGCCGCGCACGACAGCGTGGGGCTCGCTCTGGCCGGCGGAGAGGTGAGGGTGTTTGTCAACATCACGCCGGTAAAGGAGAAGGAGACGGTGATAATCTCGCGAAGGCCTCCGGACCAAAGCGACGACGCCAAGGCGGCTATCTGGCAAGTTCTCGAATGCATGATCCACAAACTGGGGGTCACGTGCTTCAACCTTGCGATTTCGATGCCCGCTATCGGGGCGGACGACCTGCCATACTTCGTCAGGGTCGTGGACAGGGGCAGCCTGCTAAAGACGACCTCGGATTTGGCGGGGATGGAGCTATACGGAAGCACCGTGATAGCGAGCGACCCGTACAGAGTGGTCGAGGCGCTCCGGGAGGGCTGAAGAAGGCAAACGTATTTATCAAGGCGGGGGTTGACCGGCGGGCGGCCAGGCAATAAGATACCGGCCGTCGTAGGCGATAGTGTCTTGTCGAAAAGTTGCAGGAGTTGAGATGGCTTCGATAATAGTGACCTCGGGGGAGCAGGAAGGCGACTATTACCCGCTCGGGCAGCGGACGAATGTAATCGGGCGCGCCGAATCACTTCCGATCCAGATACTGGATGAGATGATCTCACGCAAGCATCTCCAGATACGCTACGACAAGGAGAAGTCCAGGTACTACGCGCTTGATATGAGGAGCAGGCACGGGGTGTTCGTCAACGGGCGCAGGATTACGGAGGAGACGGCTCTTGTGGACAGCGACCAGATTCTGATCGGGCGGACGAACCTTATGTTCACCGAGAAGGACTTCGACGACCGGGACAGCGCTCTGAGCCACTTCAAGAAAGTCGGTGAGCGGTCGCGGCCGACACAGATTCAGTGAATCGTCCGGACCGTGGCCGACCCGGCGCCGGACGCCACCCGGACACGCTTGTATCTGCGGGAGGTGATACAATAATGGGACGAAGATTCGTATTGGCGTCGGCGGTGGCGGCGATTCTGCTGGCGGGATTGTCCGGGGCGGCGGACGGGACAAAGACGTCGCTGGGCATCAGGGGCACGAAGTTTACAATCAACGGCCAGGAGACGTTCCTGCTGGGTATCAGCTATTACGGCGGGCTTGGGGCGTCGCGGCGGTTCATCCGGCAGGACCTCGACGACATGGGCAGGCTGGGCATCAACTGGATTCGGCTGTGGGCGACCTGGGGGGCGTTCGGCGGTGAGACGTCGGCCGTGGATTCCGACGGCGGGGCAAGGGAGCCGTACTTCTCGAAACTCAAGTGGCTGGTTGCCGAGTGCGACAGGCGGGGTATCGTGCTCGACGTGACACTGCACCGGGACAGCACGCCCACGGATGCGCCGAGGATAAGGTCGATACAGCCCCACCGGCGGGCCGTGGAGACTGTGGTGACGGCTTTGAAGGGCTATCGGAACTGGTACCTTGATCTGGCAAACGAGCGAAATATCGGGGACGCGAGGTTCGTCAGCTACGACGAGCTCAAAGAGCTTCGAGAGCTGGCTAGGCGGCTTGATCCGGCCAGACTGGTGACGGCGTCTCAGGGCGGCGACATCGGCAGGGAGGAATTGCGCAAGTACATCGAAAAGGTGGGCGTCGATTTTATCTGCCCCCACCGGGGCCGCAGCAGCAAATCGCCGGGCCGGACGGAAGGCCGGACGCGGCAGTACCTGGCGTGGATGAAGGAATTGCCGCGGATCGTGCCGGTCCACTACCAGGAGCCTTTCCGCCGTGGCTACAGCCGGGGCTGGGAGCCGACGGCCGAGGATTTCATCACCGATGCACGCGGGGCGAAGGCCGGCGGCGCCGCGGGCTGGTGCCTGCATAACGGCGGGCAGAGAGACAAGCCCGACAGCAAGCCCCGCCGGTCATTTGACATGGGCGAAAAACGCCTCTTCGACCAGCTCGACAAAGAGGAGAAAGAGGCGCTCGGCAAGCTCTCGGCCGTGTTGGCGGGGCGCTGAAAAGAGCCTGTGCTCATAGGCTGTGTCTGAAAACGCAGTGCCTGGCTTCGAGCGGCTTGTTCGACCTCCGGCGGCGTGAAGTCTCCATCGACGTATCTCCGGGTATACGCCTGCTTGGCCGTCCTTGCCAGCGGCCGAACCGCTCGCTCTCGGTCCGACGGCAGCGTTTTCGGACAAAGCCTAATGCGCATTTGCGGTGGCGCCGGATCGGGTAGACTCGCCGAGGCGGTGTAACTAATCTATCGAGAATTAGCCTTCCACTACGACCTTCAGCCCCATCAAGTGGGCCAGATGCCGAATGCTCTGAGTGTAATCGCCGTAATAGGCTACGCGATGCAGAGAGGCATAGTAGTCCTTCGAACTGTCGCCGAGCGCTCCTCCGCCCCAATTCGCCAATAGCCCGGCTGCATCATTCACTTCGGCCACGAGTTCGGTTCGGCAGCCTCTTTCCTTGCCTTTGGGGACCTTTGGAACCTCGATGATTCTGCCCTTGAACATCAGCAGGGTGTCAAGATGAACGAGTTTTGTGAAAGTGATCTCCTGTCCGATGCGATAGTGAACCTCGGTCACCGCGCCGCCTCTGACCTCGGCGTGCCTGCGAAGCAGATAGGGCGCTTTCGCACCGGCCGAGCCTTCCATTCTCAGCGGAGCCGAGCAGTGCGAGAGATGGAATGCGTTCTTGGCCGTGTCAACGCCGCCGGCATTTCCGAGAAAGCCGGCGCGGTTGAAGCCGTGCTCGAAGATCAGCATCGTGAGCAGGCAGTCCATATCGCCGTCACAGGCGGCGGGAATTCCACGGTCGTTAAGGCGTGAGAATCCCAGGCATGGAAAGCCTCGCGGCAGCCAGCGCATGCACGTGCCGACGCATAGACCGTCAACACGATTCTCGACAATGAGCTGGTCCAATGTCAGGGCGGCCCTCGCCGCCTTGAGCACGTCTTCGTCTTTCGGCTCGATAATACCCTCTGCTTCGTCGAGCCACCGTTCGGCCTCTGCTTTGGCGGCGCGCTCATCCACGCCCGCCATAACTTCGTCGTATCGCCCGTCGGGGATGGCGATCATTTCCACGCCCAGCCGCTCTTTCACTTTCGCCGGTGTGTACGATTCGCAGGTGCCCTTGAACGGCTCCGAGACGAGCACCCGAGAGCGTCGCAACAGCGGTATCACTCTGAGCAAAGATACCGCCCGTTCCAGCTCGTCATAATCGCTGCTGTTGAACGATGTGATACGGTGACCTTCCTGGCGCCACGGGTTCACGAGACACCAGTCGTGCCCGCCGATTACGGGTATGTGGAAGACCGCGACGGGACGTTCTTGCTTGAAAATGGTCGGCATTACCGCATCGTCGCGGTTGAAGCTGCTCAGGCCGAATATCTCGGCACAAATTGCCAGCACCGGGGCATCCGCCCCCGCCCTGGCAAGCAGTTGAGCGGTCTGCTCGGCGTTGCTCGCCTGGCCGACAACCAATTGTACATTGCCCAGATTCTTCTCTGCCTGCTCCAGACGGCTCATCACGGGCGCCAGCTCCGCCTCGGAAAGGGACCAGCTCTTGTCAGCCGGATTGCCCGCAATGACCACGCAGATATTAACATTTGATTTGGATGCGGCGGCGGGACTCGAAGCGCCGCCGGCGGCCGCCAGGTGACCTGTCGCCAGTGCTAATCCGCCCACTGCACTTGCCCCCACAAACTGTCGCCGAGTACAATGTGTACACATGAATTATCTCCTTACTTCTC
>CP070678.1:2153160-2156481 GCA_020352515.1 Phycisphaerales bacterium
AGAAGCTCTATGTTGCCTCGGACGACGGATATCTCTACTGCCTGAACGCCGAGAACGGCTCTCTGATCCAGAGGTTCCTCGCCGGCCCTGGGCCGAACAAGGTCCTCGGCAACGATCGCCTGGTCGGCATGTGGCCCGTGCGAGGCGGCCCGGTTCTGTACGAGGGCACGGTCTATTTCGCCGCAGGGATCTGGCCCTTTATGGGAATCTTTATTTACGCAATCGATGCCGAGACCGGCCGGGTTTTATGGGAAAACAGCGGCAGCGGTTCGACATTCACCATGCAGCCTCACAGCAGCCCGGCCTTTGCCGGCGTGGCGCCCCAGGGTTACATGGTTGCGACCGAGGACAAGCTGCTCGTATCGGGCGGTCGCTCGGTGCCGGCGGCCTATGATCGAAGAACGGGAAGGTTCCTGTACTACCACTTGAACGAATACGGCAAGGCCGGCACGTCCGAGGTTATCGCCTCGGGCGATCATTTCTTCAACCGCGGGGCCATACACAAGCTCTCGGACGGCCTGGCTATCTCCGGAGCTCCGGCGTCTGTAATAGATGGCGACGTTATAATAGGCAGGAGATTCGGTGACACAATCACGGCGTACAAGCTCGACCCGCAGGCCACGAGAGCGCAGCAGCTTTGGAACGCTGAGGTCCCTTCCCGACTTGGCAAGATACACCTAAAGGCCGGCTCGCGTCTGTATTGCAGCGGCAGGGAGGGCGCCGTTGTAGCTGTTGACGCTGCCTCAAGTAACGGCCAGCCTGCAATCACATGGAGCGCAGAAGTAGACGGCGAAGTCTCGAGCATGGTCGCAGCCGACGGCAAGCTAATTGTCGCCACCGGCGAGGGCAGGCTCTATTGTTTTGGAGGCACGAAAACCGGGCCCAGACGCTACGCACTAAAGGCCGGACCGCCGCCGGCCGGCTCACGCAGAGGCAAAGTCAGCAGGATCCTGGAGACGACGGGCCAAAAAGACGGATACTGCATCCTGCTCGGCCTCGGATCGGGCGAGCTTCTCCTCAGGCTGCTCAGTCAAACAGATCTGCAAATCGTCGCACTCGACTCGGACGCTGAGAAGGTCGAGGCGATGCGCCGCAAACTTGACGCCGCGGGACTTTACGGTACACACGCGACCGTTCACGCCGGCAGCATAATGACGATGAAGCTTCCGCCCTACATGGCCAACCTGATCGTGGCCGAAGATCTCGAAGAGGCCGGTTTCCGCAAGAACAACAACTTCGTCGAGCGCGTTTTCCACTCACTGCGTCCCTATGGCGGGGCGGCCTGCTTTATCACACGGCCAAAGACACAGACTGCTGTTCTGGCTCAGGCGAGTGAAGCGAAGCTGGCCGGCAGCAAGGTCGCTACCTCGAACAGGCTTCTGGTGTTGACACGAGAAGGTCCGCTGCCCGGCGCCGCCGACTGGACCCATCAGTACGCGGACTCCACAAACTCCGTGATGAGCCGCGACAAGGCTGTCAAGGCTCCGCTGGGCCTGCTCTGGTTCGGAGGCCCGGCCAATGACAAGATACTTCCGCGCCATGGACATGGTCCGTCACCACAGGTAGTCGGCGGCAGGCTCTTCATCGAAGGACGCAACATGCTGCGAGCCGTCGACGTCTACACTGGCCGGCTGCTTTGGGAAACCGAATTCGAGGATCTGGGCAAGTTCTACGACAACACCAGTCACCAGCCGGGCGCCAACGAGATCGGTAGCAATTATGTCTCCGTCTCGGACGCCGTGTATGTTGTGTACGGGGACAAGATTCACGTGCTCGACCCGGTCACTGGCGCAAGCAAGAAGCAGTTCGCCATGTCGGGTCGTGATCGGCCTCGATGGGGCTCACTTGTGGCCTGGGAAGATCTGTTGCTGGCGCCCGCCTCGCCGCTCGGCGTTCCGTTGAGAGAGCACCAGGTGCCTGCAGACTCACCGGAAGGTATTGAGCGAATTATTGACAAGGGTGCAGACTGGCAATACTTGGCCGGTGGCCGGGCCGGAATTAGCTGGATGCAGCCGGGTTTTGATGCCGGAGCGTGGGATGTTTCGGCGGCAGGTTTTGGCTATGCCGATAATGACGACAACACCATATTGAAGGATATGAGAGGTCGCTACTCAGTCGTGTATATACGCAAGTCGTTTGAGGTCTCGAACATCGAAGATATTCGCGAATTGGGCCTGATGATCAACTACGACGATGCGTTCATTGCTTACCTCAACGGCAAGGAGGTTGTACGTGTGGGCGTCGGCCGAGGCAGCGGAGCGAGAGCCTCCCGTATCACCAGCCATGAAGCGGCAGGCTTTAGATATTTTCGCATCTTCGAGCACTCCGACCTATTGCGCGAAGGTGTCAATGTGCTGGCAATCGAAGGACACAATGACAGTATCAGCGGCAGCGACTTCACACTTGATCCTTATCTGGTTGCCGTCCCTAACGCCGGCGAACCACCCAGGAAGCTGACGCTGGCCGACCTTGACGACGTCCCCGGCGTGACAGTCAATGCAAACTATTCTTCCGGCAGCAAGATGCTCGTGGCGATGAACCGCCACACGGGAGGAGTCCTCTGGAAACGCGAGGCTAAGTATTCCTTCCGACACAATGCCATCGTGGTGGCAGACAACAAGGTCTTCTGCATCGACGGGTTGACCGAACAAAAGCTCGCGTACCTCAGGCGCCGGGGTCTCGACTTCTCGAAAGAACGCACCGTGTACGCATTGGACGCGCGGACAGGCGATCTGATCTGGAGATCGGACGAGGAAGTTTTCGGCACATGGCTCGGTTATTCGACCGATCACGGCATCTTGCTCCAGGCGGGCAGCGCATCCGGAGACCGCCCCAAAGATGAAGTGAGCAGAGGGATAGTGGCATACAGAGGATCGGACGGCCAGGTCCTCTGGAAGAGCGACGACAGTTACAAGGGACCGCCGATACTCTACCACGACTGGGTGGTGACACAAACCGGCGGCGGCAGTGGTTCGGCAACCGCCGAGGCCAAGGTATTCAACCTGCTCACAGGCGAGTACGTCATGCGTCAGCACCCAATGACTGGCCAGACGGTCCCCTGGACCTGGATTCGCTTCAAGGGCTGCAATACGGCGGTCGCCAGCGAAAACCTCTTGACGTTTCGTTCGGCCTCGGGGGCATTCGTTGACCTTACCAGCGCCCAGGGCACGGCCAGCCTCGGCGGATTCAGGTCCGGCTGCACGTCGAACCTGATCGTCGCAAACGGCGTGCTCAACGCCCCGGACTATACGCGGACCTGCGTGTGCAGCTATCAGAATCAGGCGTCGCTTGCACTGGTCCACACGCCCGAGGTGGCGTACT
>CP070678.1:2156581-2160191 GCA_020352515.1 Phycisphaerales bacterium
CATGGCAAATTGGAATCCCAAACCTCCGGCGCCAACGCCCAATCCAATGACCTGGGCCACAGCGCCCAACGCAACGTCGAGAAATACTATCAGCATGAGTGCAACGGTTGCCGTTTCAACCGACGACAGCGTGGCCGAATATTATTTCGATTGTACCATTGGCGGCGGTAACGACAGCGGCTGGCAGTCAAGCCCGGACTACACCGACACTGGCCTTACAGCAAATACGACCTATTCGTACAGGGTAAAGGCTCGCAACAGTGCCAATCTCGTTGAGACCGCCTTCTCGGATGTGCGATCGGCCACGACTTTGCCCCCGGACAGCGCGCCGCCAAGTCCCGATCCGGCGACCTGGGCCACCGAGCCTCACGTTTCGGCCCCCTCGTCTATTCGCATGGTCGCAACGACGGCTTCAGATGAGAGCGGCGTAGAGTATTACTTGGAGTGCACTTCAAATCCGGCTTACAGCAGCGACTGGCAGGACAGCCCAATTTATGAAGCAGAATCTCTGCCGAAGGGCGTATACAGCTTCGTCGCCAGAGCGCGGGACAAGTCGCCCAATCACAATACCACCGGCAACTCGCCGGAGGTCACACTCGATCTGGCCGCGCCCACGCCCGACCCTATGCAATGGCAATTCCCGCCGGATGAGGTATATGGTGGAAGCGGGGCGTTTAATGATTTTTGGGCCGTGATGACCGCGGTGCAGGCTTCCGACCCGGCCGGAGGCGTGCAGTACTTCTTCCAATGCACGACCCAGTCGGGCTTCAACAGCGGCTGGCAGGACTCACCCACGTACCAGGTGCTGCTCGGAAGAAGCGGCCAGGGACACCGCTTCCGTGTAAAGGCGCGCGACAAATTTGGCAACGAGACCGCCTACTCAGAAGAGATCATGGCTCGCTGACCGATGCGGCAATAGGCTTTCCGGCTCAGAACATCGTTAGTCTGGATGGCCCCAGGCTCTGGGGATCTTGAAGTCTTCGGGCATTCTGTTCGGCGGGATTTTTGCCGGCGCGGCCTCCTCGGCATACGACTTCAATCGGACTCTGAGTTCTCTGAGCTTCTCCGGATTCTTCTTACTCAGATCGTTCTTTTCATAAGGATCATCCGCCAGATTGAAAAGCTCGTAAGTATCCTCCCGGGGTTTGTCGCCTGTGTAATTGGCCCGGAGTTTACCGTTGTGGATCAGCTTCCAATTACCTCGACGAATCGCTCCGTTATATGGGGTTACATTCAGCAGGATTTCCTCGTGCGGCGATAGTTTGCCCCGAGCTATTGTTGGCCATATGTCTTTGCCGTCGAGCGGTAGACCTTGCTTAAGATCGGCGCCGGCGAGTTTCAGCAACGTCGGATACATATCAACCATGTGGAGAGGCTCTCTGACCGGAGCGCCAGCCTTGAGTACACCGGGCCAGACGGCAATCGCCGGCACACGAATGCCGCCTTCGTAAAGCTGACCCTTCTGGCCTCGCAACGGCCCGTTGTCGGCGACATTGCCGACTCCGCCGTTGTCCGAGCAGAAGAAAATCAGTGTGTTGCGCTTCATGCCGCGCTTTTCGAGCGTCGAGACAATCCGCCCAATCGCATCGTCCATGCATGTCACCATCGCGGCGAAAACGCGTTTATTCCGCGCTCTTATGTGTTTGTAGATATCAAGATACGATTGAGGCGCCTGGAACGGCGAGTGCGGCGCATTGAAAGGAACGTAAAGAAACAGCGGCCGCGAAACGTCGTGCCGTTCAATGAGCCGGACCGATTCATCTGCGATCAGGTTAGTCGTGTAGCCTTCTTCGACCAGCGGCTCGTCGTCGCGATTCCAATCCAGACCTTTGTCACGAATATGTGTGAAGTAATCGAGCGCGCCGTTGTAGTGCCCGTACTGATGGTCGAAGCCCCGCGAGGTAGGCAGGTACCTTTTGTCCAAATGACCCAAGTGCCATTTGCCGCAGATTGCGGTAGTGTAACCGGCTTGCTTAAGTGCCTGGGCCAGGGTGCGTTCGGCCAAAGGCAACCCGTGCCGAGCCCACGGACGTACCACTCCGACCTGCAAACCGTAGCGCATCGGATATCGCCCCGTCATGAGGCTCGACCGCGTCGGCGAGCAGACCGGCTGGACATAGAACTGGTCGAGCCGCGTCCCCGCCGCGGCGAGTCTGTCGATATTTGGAGTCTTGATCGCACTTCCGCGATAACCGACGTCATTGAAACCAAGGTCGTCGGCGAGAAAGAAAACGATGTTGGGCTTCTCGGCTGAACGTTCGGCCAGGCTAACCTTCTGTGAAAGGCCCAGCAATGCTGCGCCAAGACCTGCCATTCTCAGAAAATCGCGACGTGTACCCATATTACTTGGTCCTCCTGTTTATAATTTGTGAGCGGCATCAAAGACGCCATGGTGAGCGCATCGCACGGTCCAGCATACGATTTGCAGATGGATCATTGATGACCCGCTCGCGTTTCGGGTTCCATCGGACCCTGCGCCCCAGGATCATGGCAATGTTTCCAAGGTGACAGACCGTCGCGGAACGATGACCGATATCCGCCGGAGTTATCGTTGTCTTGCGCGTCTTTACACAATCCAGAAAGTCTCTCCGATGTCCCTGCCGATGGTCGCCCGCCGGCCTGGGCAGATGTATCTCATCGGGACCGATTTTGGTCTTTCGCAGATCGGCTGGATGAGTCGTTACACCGCCCCGCGTCACGTGAACCCAGCCGTTCTCGCCGATGAATCTTACTCCCTGCTTACAGTGATTGTTACTGGCGACGCGCATCACCAGCCCGTTGTTGTAGGTGCACTCGAAATCGTAAGTCACTGCGGCATCCCACAGCCCGTCGGCGGGGAACACACCCTTGCCGACGACCTCGACCGGACCAGTGTCGTCGCTGTTCATGCCCCAGTGCGCGATGTCAACGTGGTGAGCGCCCCAGTCGGTTACCTGGCCGCCGGAGTAATCCAGTATCCATCGGAAATTCCAATGACAGCGCTTTTCCGTGTACGCAGCAGCCGGCGCCGGCCCCAGCCACATTTCGTAGTCGAATCCATCCGGAACCGGCATGACCGGCTGCGGATCGATCCGATACATGGTTTCCTTGATGCCGGGGCTTTTAAAGCCGGGGCCGATGCCTACTTCCACCCTCCTCAAGCGCCCTATGCGCTCGTTGCGAACCAGCTCGCATGCAAACCTGAAATGGTCCGTCGAACGCTGCCAGCTACCGGTCTGCCAGATGCAATTGTAACGATTCACTTCATCGACTATCACCCGGCCCTGCGCTATTGTCAGCGCCAGCGGCTTTTCACCGTAGATGTCCTTGCCCGCCCGGATACCTTCGAGCGAAATAGCCGCATGCCAATGGTCCGGTACGGATATACAAAGCGTATCAATATCGCGGCGACAGATCAGTTCTCGAGAGTCGTTGTACTCAGCGCAGTCATTGTTGCCCTCATGAGCATTTATCTCTTTCACCGCATCCCACCTGCGATGGGCATCAACGTCACAGACGGCAACACTCTGACAATCACTCTCGTGGAGAAAACCTTTGACGTGACGCATACCCCTGCTGCCCCGGCCGACCAGGCCCATCGTAAGTCGATTGCTCGGAGCCGGTCGCGAGC
>CP070678.1:2160291-2176732 GCA_020352515.1 Phycisphaerales bacterium
ACATTCAGGTCCTTGATCCGGTCGTCCAGAATGTCACACAGCTTCTTAGTCTGCTCCCAGTCCGACTGAAAAATCGTGTACTGGGCAAGCTGCTCGTTCAGCTTAAGAACATCCTGGAGCTGCTGCTCGAAGTGACCCGTTATCTCGGCCTCTTTCTCCTTCGCAACCAGATAGTCCTGGTGGGCGACCGCAACCTGTGCCTGCGCGAATTGCCGGTCCATCCCGGCAATCTGCCCCGCGACCTCGGCAATCTCCGCATCCAGCGCCGCCACGCCCGGATGGTCCTCGGTAACCTGACGCAGCCGGTCCGCCCGCCGCCGCTTAAGCTCCTCCACTCGCGCCTGAAGCCCAGACCTCCCGCCGCCGGCCGCAACGTCCCTGCCGCCGCCCCCAAGGGCCTCGATGAACTGCTTGAGCAGAACCGGGTCGTCCACCATCTTTTTCGTCGACTCATATACGGCTTTGGTCTCAATCGTCGCAAGCTGCGCCTCCGTCATCGCAGAAGACAGCCTCTCGAACCGCAGCAGCATCACGTTGCCTCTATCGCTCTCGAAAGCCAGCGCAACGTTCTCCTGCTTGAAGTCCATCATCGCCTTGAGCTTCTCCGAAAGCTCCTTGTCCTGCTTGTTCTTCTCGTTTTGAAGTATCTTCAGCACCTCCGCCGCCGTACTCCGCTTCCGCGTCGCCAGGTACGTCAGATATGAATCCACAACCGAGTTGACCACCTGTGCCGCCTCCCCCGGGTACGCCGAATCGAGCGAGACATTGATGATATCATCTTTGCGCCCGACCTCGGACCTCAGGCTGCCCTTCAGGTATGGCACGGGATTGTCCATCCCCGCAAACATCTTCATTTGTCGAATCGCCGCATCGTCCAGAATGTGGCTCAGGATCGGGGTGGACTTCAGCAGCTCCGCCTGTGTGTACAGGTAGTTCTTGCTCTGCGTCATCACCCCCTCTTCGGTCTCCTTGATGATCTTCGGCCCCGTCTGCTCGACGTACAGCCGCGAAGTGCTCGTGTAGATTGGCGTCGCTTTCTGCAGGTACGCAAAGGCTGCTCCCAGCGCCGCAACCGTGCAGGCCAGGATTATCCACCTGCTGTGCCACATGATCTGAATCAGGCTCTCGGACATAGGCCCCGCCGGCTGCGGCGCCTCAATACCGCCTCTTTCCTCTTCAGCCGGACTATGACTTCCGTTTTGTCTAATCATGGCATTCTCCGTTTCCGACAGTTCCAACGGTCCTCCGGGCCGCTTCTTAGTCATTGTTCCAAAGATCACGTCCACTTATATATGCGCCGACGTTAAGCCTGAATACGTTGGCCAGGAACAGGTTGCTTCGCGTCCGCGCCGTCTGCTCCACGGCCACAATGTCACCCGGCTTAATCACAACGTTAACCCAACTGGTCAGCTCAGAGCCGCTCTTCGCGCTGATGATTTGAAATGGCGCCCTCACAATCGTCCCGTCGGCCTTGAGACGATAAACAGTCGCATAACGCGGCTCCGCAACCTGATCCAGACCGCCGGCAAACGCTATCGCCTGCATCAGGTTGTAACGCGCATCAGGCGGATACGGGAAATTACCCGGATTTCTAACCAGGCCGATAACCGAGAAGACCGACGCCTCAAGCCGCTCAACCAATACACTGTCGCCTTCCCGCAGCGCCACGTCCGAAAACGGGATATTCAGACCCTTCACCGGCAGCACGATCTCCTCCACGGCCTCTTCGCCCGCGTCTCCGCCGCCAACCACCCCCCGCTCGGGCCCGCGCGCCTGCACAAGCCGCTCGCCAACGCCCTCATCCGCAACATAACCGCCTCCCGGCTCAGTCCCGCTTCCGCCTGCCTGCCCCCCGGGATTCCGCTGCTCATTGTCCTGCCGTGCGGGATCGAGAACAGAAATCACTTCGAGCTCTTCCGCCATACCGATAAGCTCAGACTCCAGAGCAGGGTCTGAAAAACGCCGATGCTTCTTGTCGAGATACCTGATCAGCCCTCGCCTGTGCAGCTCGTCACTAATGTCGAAGTTGGTCATTGTCAGCTCCTCACCCTCGCAACTGAGCCTCAGCTCCCCCTTCGTGCCCCCTCGCTCCGCCTGCGCGAACAACACCCGTATATCCCTCTGATCGGAATTGATATAACGCGGCCGCAGCACTATACCCCTCCCCTCCTCGGACAATCGTGCCGTCTTGCGAATACCTGGCCCACCCTCCGCCGCCTCGCCCGAACGCACGACGCGGATAACAGCAGCCCCCTCATCGACGATGCCCCCCGCCTCCATCAGCAGCGATACCAGTGACATCTGGTCCGACCTCAGCTCGTACACGCCGCCCCTGGCAACCGCCCCCTGGATGCATACCTTCGCCGTCCTGTACTCCACCACCCGGGCAAAAACCGACGGACGTGTCACCGCATACCGCGGGTGATACGCATCAATCACGCTGACCTCTATCTCGGCCAGAGTCTTTCCCGCAACCGCTATCTCCCCCACCACGGGAAGAGTTATACTGCCCTTCTGGCTTACCCTGCAAACGAAAGGAGCCGCCCCGTTGGAGAACGCCGGCTCCTCCGCCGTCACGATCTTCAGTATCGTCGGCATCGTCAATTCCAGAACCTCGCCCGGCAACACCCGGTAAGGTCCGCGCGCAATCCTCGCCCTTGACAGAACCGATAAATCCACGGTCGGTCGTGAAGGTCCCGCCCTCTCGAACTCAACCAGCTCCTCCGCCGACGGCAGACGAACCTGGTCGCCGCACCCCGCTGGCAATACCAACAAGAACGTAATCAGGATTACCCTGAAGACGCGCGCAACCCCCGCGCCGCACCACCCAAAACACTCACATATTGCGAAGTTCACTTCAGTCTCTCCTTGCCGCAGATGGTGAAAGTCATCGCCCTCGAATGCCACTCAGCGTCCGCCTTTCACGTCATCAGGCCTCTTCTCCCCAAAAAGACGCGGCGGAGAATGGCATACTGACGTTACATTCTATTGCAATGGTTTACGTACCGGCCATTCTGCTTCCGTTCAGTCCTTCACCTAAATCAATATGTCCCAATACCATGCCGCTTCAACCCGGGCGAATCCCTGTCTTTCAGCCCCACAGCGTGCTTGCGGGCTCTCCGCCGGCCTGCGATTGTTTTACTCTCATACCGGAATCGGTCGACGTCGTTATCGCCAACGCCAACGCCAGTTCGGCCAGCGAGGCGGAGGCCCATTTCGCCAGCGCGGCGTGCACGGCGGCCGGTGAGGACTCCGACACTCCGGGCGATCCGGTATGCAAATGGGCGGAACAACAGAGTAATCGTCGCCACCCTTGCCCGACTCACCGTCCCCCGCCTCCGAGCCATCGTCTGTCACCAGCGGCGTGCTGTACAGCTCAAAGGGATCGAAAACAACGTAAACACTATCCAGTATTGTTTTCGTTCTACTTGTTGCCGTATCGGCAAGAGCAGTCCCGGTCACAACCCCAAGACCGAATACAACGGCAACAACCAGCCCCGCCAGCACTATCTTTGACCCACGACTGTATCCGCCCCCCCCATTTCTAACCCGTAGTGTTTTCATATGTCCTCCTTGCTGACGCAGCATAGAAAAACAGCAGCGCTCACTCACTGTCAGAATTCGCCCTTCCACAATAATTGCCGTGATAGCCCCGCCTGACGGTATAACGAAGCATTATTGGCAATGAACACGACTGACACGCCAACATGATAATTCGGGTTGACCTTCAAGGATTCTCTATAACTCCCCCCTTTTCCCATCCAATCCCGGCCAATCCCACGCTTGCTCACCTGCCTTTACTCCCTTTCCAAAACCGCGGTCCTGCCGAACCTTACACTCTCACCTGCAGGCAACGGACCTACTACACCTTGCAAAAGCACTTCAAAGTGACACCCTCTGCCGGGATGCTTCAAATGCTCCGGCAGAAAAAGCCGTCTCCTTGAGCATTGCAGCCACGTTGTTTACTTACCGGGACACTCCGTCCCGAGAGGTAGGCCCTCAACTCCGTTCTGAGCACCTCATCTGTATTCTCCATCCTTGAGTGCTGGATTGTAACGCGGAGAGGACTTGAACAAAAAGCTGTGGAAACTACTCAATCTTGCAGCTTTCTTGCAATTTTCTTGCCCGAATTCAATTCCCTGCGCCCGGGGCCGAAGATGGATCAAAAGGACCCTCGGCCCGTAACAGCCTCGATGAAGCCTATTCGCGCCACCCTACATCCCGGCCCCGTGACACTCAAATGGGATTCAAACTCATTTCGCGCCGCGCAACACCGGGTAACGCCGAAAACCATGGCGGCAACCGGTTCCACGCACTTCACTACGCCGCACTTATCTACCAGACGACACCTCCACCAGTCCCCTTCTGTCCGCTCTGTTCCCGAACAGCTCGAACACGTTGCTCACACCGAACTTCCGCATAATCCGCAAACGATGATTCTCAACCGTCCTTACACAGCGCTTAAGCAAATGAGCCGTCTCCTTGTTGCTCTTGCCCTCCAGAAGAAGACGCAATACCCTTCTCTCCATCCTCGAAAGAGATTTGCCCAAAACAGGGTCAATCGGCCCGATATTCTCAAGCGTATTCTTCACCGCAGAGAGCAAAGTCTCCCGGCTGAAAGGCTTTTGGATAAAGTCGCATGCGCCACACTTAAAGGCCCTCGCAGCCATCTCCACGTCACCGTACCCTGTCAAAACCACAACAGGTAACCACGGCGCAATCCGCCTCGCCTCCGCCAACAGCTCTATGCCGTCAACTCCCGGCATTCTCACATCCGTAACAAGCAGGTCGCACCTCTGACCGGCCATCTGCTTCAGACAATCAGACCCACGCCTAAAACAAGTCACCTTCAAGCCCGCCTGCTCAAGTGCCTCTCTCGCCGCCCCTAATATCTTCGGCTCATCGTCAACAAGAAAAACGTGTTGCTGAGGTCTGCTTCTCATCTGGGCTCGCACCACGCCGTCTCTACGCCTTCACACCCACACTGGCAGGCTCCGCGGGACTCTCATTTTCACCGGCTCTTCGCCTACACGCGCCCGCCGCGTCTCTCTGTGCCCCGGCCCGGAGCCTCTATACAAAAGCAGCTCTGGGCCGCCCGCACCTGAGCAGGCCCCGCCCGCGCAAAGACGGGACCCGCCCATCAAGCAAAACTCTCGTCGCCGGGACCGTCGGTGCTCGCACGCAGCCCGCCGGCTGCATTCAAAACTTCACCCACGCTGCGCATTCGTCCCGACCATATCATCCACGGAGGCAGGCCCTCAACTCCGTCCTGACCTCCTCTAAAACACTCAACTTTCTGAGAATTCTAAACACCTGCTCACCCTCAAAACAGCTGTGGAAACTACCCAATTTTGCGCCATTCCGGCACTTTTCCTGTCAAAACCTCACATTCGGCCGCGTGCTCTCCCAAAAAACCAAAGACGCCGCTCAAACAACCGCTGCATGATAATAGCCTCTCCTACATACCATCGCTCCACCGGTGCCCCGGCCCCGCCGCCTGTTTGGCGGCTTGACCCGAAACGCTAAACACCCCGCCCAACCCACAAACCGGCCCGCTGCTCGCCAGTCTACCGGCGCCCACGCTCTCTCCGCAAAACTAAACTCAAATCAGGCCCATTGCCTGCGCTCTCTTGCACAAATCCACAACATTATCCACTCCAAGCTTTCGCATGAGCCGAGAACGGTGGTTCTCAACCGTCCTTTCGCTCCGGTTCAGTATCCGAGCCGTTTCCTTGTTGCTCTTGCCCGCCAGAATATGCCGCAATACCATCATCTCCATCCGCGATAGAGGTTTGCCCAAAAGCCCGTCAACAGGACCGCGCTTCTCAAGAATGCTTCTGACCGAAAATATCAGTGTCTCCCGGTCAAAAGGCTTTTGGATAAAATCGGATACGCCCCCCTTAAAGGCCTTCGCAGTCATCTCTACGTCACCGTATGCTGTAAAAATCAGAACCGGCAACCAGGGCGCAACGTGCCTTGTCTCCTCAAGAAGCGCCATACCGTCCACCCCGGGCATCCTAACGTCGGTAACAAGTAGATCACATCTCCGGCCGGCTATCTGATTCAGGCAATCCGAACCCCGACTGAAGCACGTCACCTTCAGACCGATGCTTTCCAGCGTCTCTCTCGCCGCCGCTAATAGCCTCGGCTCGTCGTCAACAAGAAAAACGTGTTGCTGAAATCTGCTTCTCATCCGCGACAACCTCCGACCGTGAACCCGTTTTCGCCGGAAGCGTAACAACAAATGTCGTACCCTTGCCCCAGTTGTTCCGCACCGTAACCTTACCACCCACCCGCGACGCAACATTCTGCACTATGCAAAGACCAAGACCCGTCCCTACACCCGGCTCTTTCGTGGTAAAAAAAGGGTCGAATATCTTCTCGACGTCCTCCGGAGCGATACCGCCGCAATTGTCCGAGAATCTCAACCTGACCGCCGACCCTTTGCCTAAAACACTGCCGCTTATCGTGAGCCGGTGCCTACGCTTGCCGTCCGCCGCCTGTATCGCGTTCTGGACAAGCGCAAAGAAAAGTTGCTCAAGATCCCTGGAATAAGAGTTTATGATCGGCAGCTTCTCCAGGTCCTTCAGAACAAGACGCACTCTCGCCTCACGCGCACTGTCGTTCAAAAGTATCACCGTTCGCTCCGCAACTGCCTTCAAATCCACCTTCCCGACCACCTTCTCCGACGACTGCCTCGCCAGATTGCGGAACCTCTTCACCAGCGAAGTTATGCTCGAAAGCCCTGTTAGACCATCCCTCAGCATCCTCCTGACGCCCTCACAAGAAGATTCTCTCTCCAGCTTCGCCAGCGCATTGTCAATCGACAAACGAACGGCAGTCAAAGGCTGGCTCAGCTCGTGGGCCAGAGTGGCGCTTAATGTCCCCATCGAGGCCAATTGTTCCGCACGAATCATCTTCTCCCGGAATACTCTAAGCTCCTCTTCTCTTCGCTTCGACTCAGTAATGTCGCGCGCAATCGCCAGCGTCCCCGTCGCATTGCCCTTCTCATCCTTTAACAGGCTAATCGACATATAACTGCTAAAGGCCGTGCCGTCTTTCTTGATATGACCTATCTCGCCGTGCCACGAACCGGTCGTTGTCAGCTCGTGCAGCGCCTTCTTGTATCTATCCTTCTGCTGTTCATTGTGCAATTTACTGGCGGGCATCCCTGTCATCTCTTCGGCCGTATAACCGTGCATCCGCGCAAACGCGTCGTTCACCCGCAACAGTCGCGGCCTCAAGTCGCCGATCGCTATGCCGTCAATCGACTGCTCCACCGCGCAGGCCAGCTCCCGCATCTTGTCCACGGCCTCCTTTTGCCGCGTAACATCCGCCGCCACCGTCAGGAGAACATCCCGCCCAGCCCAGGACATCGGCGTTATGTTAAGGCTGGCCCAGTACGTCGTACCGTCTGCACGCTTCAATTGAGCTTCAAAGCCCCGCACCAGACCACGCGTTTGAAGCTCCTTCAATAGCCGTCGACGCTCCCCCTTGTTCACATAAACCTCATTCAGGTTGACCTGACGTATCTCGGCGCCAGAGCAGCCCGTTATCGCGAGCATAGCGCTGTTGGCGTCCAAAACCCCGCCCTTTTTCGTTGCAACCCCCACGCCTACAGGAAGGCTCTCGAAAAGCGTCCGGTACCGAAGTTCCGATTCCTGTAACGCCCGCTCCGCGGACTTGCGATCCGTCACGTCGAAAACTACCCCGTCAACACCCTGGAAAACTCGACCCTTGAAAACCGCCCGCTTGCGATCTTCAACCCAATGAACACTCCCGTCCTTGCCAATAATCCTGTATTCCTGCACCAGACTTCTACGCCTCTTCTCAAGCTTCGAAGCTGCCTCCAATACGCCCTCGCGATCTTCCGGATGTATAATCTCCCGCCAGTTAATTCGCCCGCAGTTGAATTCCTCCGGGCAATAGCCCGTAAGAGGCTCGCTGCCCGAAATCACTATGGTCGACCAGTCGGGTCTTGCCCTGTAAATCATCGCGGGAATATTCCCGCACAAACTCCTGTATCTCGCCTCGCTCTGACGCAGCTCCTCCTCCGCTTTCCTCCGATCTTCAATGTCCAGCCCGAAAATCGCCAGACGAGCCACCTTGCCCGAAGAGTCAAAAACAGGATAGACCGAGTTATGAATCAATCTGCCCGAACGAACCGCGTCGAATTGTTTCGGCCGGCCCGTCCGTATGACTTCTTCCCCCGCAAGCCTTCTTGACTTGCCCGCATCTCCCGGCAGAAAATCGTAGATGCAACGGCCAACCATCTCATCAACACTCTTGCCCAACCTCTTGCCAAGCGCCTCGTTCACAACAACAATCGTCCCATCCCTCTCGATCAGAAGCGCCGATTCGGTTACCGCATTTACTATCGACCTCAGACTCTCCTCCGTCTCTTGCAGTTTTCCTTCAATTCGCTTGAGCTCCGCCTTCGCTTGCTCAAGTTTCGTAGCACGTTGCCCCAACGCCCCCGGATCCCCACGCGATCCAGCCTTCGCCTTCCTTGGGCCTGCCATCATTTTCTCCGGCTACTTATTAGCAAATCCGCACTGTTTGTCGCTAATCCGGCGCCTGCATCCCTCTCCAAGTCCCCACTTACTTCAGACAACTCGCTCTGCTGAGCGCGTGGGGTCTATCTGCAGCTACAAAATAGCATACTTCAAAAGTGACTGCTTTTAGCGCATTTGTCAATCGTGGTAAATACGGGTTTTTGCAAAGTGGACCCGTATTAGAGCGCAAAAAAGGGGGTTGACGCAGAATTTTTAAGAATTCTTGGAAAAAATACCCCCTCAGCACTGGCTAATGACCACTTTCAACCGGCGCCCCTGCACTCGCGCAACACCCCAAAAACGCCACCCGCCGCCACAGCCCCCGCCCCCGCGAGCTCAAAAAGATCAACTCCCGTCGACGTGCTCCTTGAGCCCCGGCCCGACAGATGTTGCCCGCCAAATCGGAACGCACTCCGCTCTACTCACCCCCAATAACCTGGCCCTCGCTATGCAACTCAACCAAATCCGGACGCCTGCCCGACTGCACATAACGCATATATGCCTGAACGCCCGCCTCACTTGGACCCGCCCCCGCCGTCCCTTCCGTCCCCCTTCCGAATGGACAAGCCTCCCTCTCGACCTTCGGTTGATACCAACAGAAATAGCCAACCAAAAACCCCAGCTCCAAAACCACAATCGCCCACAGGCACAACACCGCCAGGCCCCTCGCCCACGCACGGAACATCCCCGCGTATCTCTTACTCATCACACTCCCTTCCAAAACAAAACTGTTCCGCCCCCGTCGAAACGCCTAATCACAACAAAAGAGCATCCGCTCGCAACGTCCCAAACTTCAACGGCATAGCCCCCACACCGCCGCTTACCGGGCCCTTGGCAAATAAAACCAGCACCCCGCATACGTATGCCTTCCATGCCTGCACTTTCTCCCCTGTGCCTCACCCCGTTGTCCCTGTACTCAACACCCCTCTCCCTGCACGCCCCTCGCCCCGTCCCGGCATCCTCCGCGTGGGACCGCCGAAAGCCCTCACATTTTATAAACCTCCCGCCAATCAAAGAGGCTGTGGAAACTACTTAATTTTGCCATGCCCCTCCACTTTTTGTTAACATTTCATGTTCGACGAAGTGCTCCTGCCAATACGTTACGGCAACAGCCATGTTGTCAACCGTCCGTACTTCGGAAAATTACGCGAGCCCTCTTGTCGAACACCATCCCATAGGATATAATACCGCCCAACGCATGGCAGTCCGGGATACGTGAGCCCGGCCGTCTTTGCAGCCGGTTGCTCCGGGCCCCAATCAGTCGCTCTTGGCTGCTGCCAAAGTAGGCAAGGTAAGGGTGAAGTACTCACAGAAAGCTCATAACGGAAACGAGGACAGACCAGTGGCTTCTAACCCGGGACTGCTCGTTTGTCGTAAGAACTGTTGGCTACTCACTATCGCAATAGCCGCAACGTTCCCTCTCTGGGCACAAGCCATCCCATACTATATTTTTCAGGCCCCCTCGCCATTCGAGCTCCACGAAGACTTCGACGATGGCCGCTTCGAAGGATGGAAAATCGTCGATGAGGGCGATAATTACGCTCCCTCCTCCTGGTCCGTCGACCGCGGCGCACTCACTCAGACCTCAAAAATCTTTGGCCGAGACGCCATCGCCCTGGACATGCCAGGAACATACGCCTTCTTTCAGAACGGCGCCTCTTGGACCGACTACACCCTCAGCCTGACCATTAAATCCGAGGGCGATGACGCCATAGGCGTCATGTTCCGATACCAGGACAACGACAATTACTACCGCCTGAGCTGGGACAGGCAGCGACGTTGTCGACGCCTTGTCAAAAAGCACGCCGCTTCATACACCCTGCTTGCCGAGGACAACGCTTCCTACATAACCGGCCGAACCTACCAATTGAACATCCTCGCCTGCGGCCCCATTATACAGGTCTATATCGACGCCAAACTCATATTCCAGGTGTGCGACAGCTCCGTCCCCTCCGGCTCAATAGCCCTCTACTCCTGGGCAAACACCGCAAGCTTCTTTGACAACATCGTCGTTGAGAGGATTTCAGCTTCAAAAATGGCCGATGATTTCGAGCATGGCAACCTGGACGACTGGAAAATCGTTGATGATGCCGCCGCCCAAGCCACTTCCCACTGGTTAATCGCCGATGGCAAACTCGCGCAGACTTCGAACATATTTGACAAATACGGCATCATCGTAGACATGCCGGGAACCTACGCCTTGTATCAGCACGGCGCAACCTGGACCGACTACAGCGTCGCCCTTGACATCAAGTCCGACGATGACGACGCCATGGGACTTATGTTCCGCTACAGCGACAACAACAACTACTACCGCTTTAGCTGGGACAGCGAGAGACGCCACCGCCGGCTTGTTAAGAAGCAAAACGGCGTATTCACACTCCTGGCCCAGGATAATGTTCCCTATGTTACCGGCAGGACCTATCGGCTAAGCGTCGTCGCTTGCGGTCCCGCAATACACGTAGCGATTGATGATGCCCTGATATTCTGCGTCAGGGATTCGAGTCTCGCATCGGGAACTATCGCCCTGTATACCTGGGCAAATGCCGGCGGCTACTTCGACAACGTCAAAGTCAACCACGTTCTCCCATGCAGCTTCACGGAAACTTTCGATGATTGCCTGACATGGTCGTCTGACTGGGCCATCATGGATCAGGGCGCTACCGGCGCTCCTTCCGTTTGGTCGTGTGCCGCCGGCCGCATTATACAGACTTCCAACATCTTCGGCGGTGACCCTGACGCAATCGATATGCCCGGAACCTATGCGCTCTATAAGAACGGCCTCGCCTGGAGCAACTTCCGGGCGAGCCTTACCATCAGCTCATACGATAATGATGCAATCGGCCTGATGTTCCGCTATCAGGATGATGACAACTACTACCGCTTTAGCTGGGACCGGCAGCGCAGCTATCGAAGGCTCGTTAAGAAGGAAAACGGCGTGTTCACCCTCTTGACTCAGGATCACATCCCCTATTTAAGCGGCCGACTGTATCAGCTCGACATCGTCGCCTGTGGGCCACTACTCCAGGTCTTTATCGATGGCCGGCTAATCCTGTCCGCCGAAGATAACAGCTTCGACTCTGGAACCATAGCACTCTACAACTGGGCAAACCAGGGAAGTTGCTTCCATCACCTCACCGTCGAGACGCCCTGCGATATGTAATCGCCGCAGCGCTACAAATCCCCCCCGCACATGGCCAAACGAATCAATCATCGCCCCTGCCAAGCCTCTCGATATCTCTGGCCACGATATCGGCGATGACTTCATCCTGCTCCGACCGCCCGCCACAAACCTCCGACTCGACACCCCCGGCGCCGCCTGCCTCCTGCCCACGCTCAACAGCCTTCCCCCTCTTACCCGGACCCTTTCTCCCGGCCCCGGTAATCTTCCGCTGCTCGGCCAGTACCTGCTTGCCAAGGTCGAGCTTCGGTATCTCCCCGCCTCCGGCATCATTGGACCCCGCGCCGCCATCCGCCGAAGATCCAACCATATCCTCCGCACCCGAAACACCCGGACTCTTCTTCTTGCCGCCCCTGGCCTTGCTCATCACCGAACTCTCCTCTAAAACACACTTGATTCTAACAAAAAACGCCGACCCTAAGCAACCCTGAAATCCCCCCACCACAAACATCCCATTTCCGCGCCGCGCCGGCGCCCGGTCGCGCCACGCCCAACCGCCCTCAAGCCGAAACCTCGTACCCCTCCCAGAACTTGCTCTCGTCGTCCAGCTCCTCCCGCCACCTCACCAGCTCCTTGCGCAGCCGCACCAGATTCCGCCTGTGCTCCCCGCTGCCCGCAAGGTTCTCAAGCTCGAAAGGATCCCGCTCGAGATCGAAAAGCTGCGTCGTACGCTTCCCGTTCACAAAGTACTCTATCAGCTTGAAACGCCTGTCCCGAACGCCACGCTGAATATCCTTGTATGCAAAGAACAGCGTCCTGCGCAGCCTCCGCCCGCGCCCCCCAATCGCACCCGCCAGGCTACGACCCTCCACCGAATCCGGCACATCCAGACCCGTCAGCTCGCACACCGTCGGAAATATGTCCAGCAAGTAACAAAAGCCGTCCCGCCTTTCGTTGCGACCGATACCCGGCCCCGAGAAAACAAGTGGAACGTGAACGCTGTGCTCGTAAAGGTTCTGCTTGCCCATAAGACCGTGACGCCCCACCGCCAGACCGTTATCCCCCGAAAAAATGATAATCGTGTTCTCCGCCTGCCCCGTTTCTTTCAGCGCCTCCATCACACGCCCGATCTGCGCGTCCACGTGCGTGATCATCGCATAATACGCCCGCTTGTGCCTGCGTATCTCCTCCGGCGTCCGCGGCCATGCCGCCAGCTTCTCGTCGCGTATCTTCATCTCGCCGTTGTCGAAAGGATGCTCCGCCATGAAGCTCCTCGGCAGCGAAACCTTCTCCGCGTCGTACATGTTCAGGTATTGCTCCGGCATATCACGCGGATCGTGAGGGGCCGTATACGCAATATACAAGAAAAACGGCTTGTCCTCCTTGTGCCCACGCAAAAACCTGATCGCCGCGTCACTGAAAAGCTCGCTCGAATGTACCCCTTCGTCCCGATATATCTTCTGCCTGGGATACTTGCCCGTCGGATCGAAATCGCGAACCGGAACCTTGTAATGATCGCTCATCCCCCCGAAAAATATCTTCGCCCCGTCCGAAAAGCTACGCGAAAACGTCCCGGCGTCCTGGTGCCACTTGCCCGTCTCGAACGTCACGTACCCCGCTTTCCGCAAAACCTCCCCCATCGTCGCATGGCCCTCCGGAATCACTCTGCCCTGACCCTCCAGGTGGAATAGAGTCCTGCCGCTCATAAGCATCGCCCGGCTCGGCATGCACACCGCCCCGCTCATCGAACCCATAATGTAAGCGTTCGTAAAGGTCGTACCCCCGCGAACCAGGGCATCCATGTTCGGCGTGATAATCTCCTCGTTGCCCAACGCCCTTATCGTGTCGAAACGCTGGTCGTCCGTGAAAAAGAAGACAATATTCGGCCGCTTCCTAACACCTGCAATCAGACGCGCCGCGCCCCCAAACCTCCACGCCGCAACTGATGCCGCTCCGATACCCGCCGCCTTCAGAAAACCCCGCCTCGTACAAACCTTGCTTGCCATTACTCTATCCTCCTTGGCAGTCAAAAAAGATGCCTCTGCTCTCAAACATGCTCAGTCAACTCGTTTCACCCGCACCGCCTTAAGATCCATCGCCCTGCCGCCGCGAATCTCCACCGCCCTTACAATAAGCTGCGTTCGCCCGGCCGCCAGATCCAGCACTCCCGCCCTCAACGGCGCCCACACCTTCTCGTAAACCTCCCCGCGCGGCACCCGGTCCGGGCTCGCAATAGGCGCCGGATCGTGGGCCCTGTCAACCACAGCCTCCACAGCCTTGCCGCCGGCCTCAACCCGAACCTTGCACCCGACATGCTCGGCCGGACAACTATACATCAACGTCACCTCGTACCGCCCCCCTTCAACCACCTCCACCTCCCACCGCGGATACGCCTCCGTGCTCGTCCAGTTAGTCACCCAGTCGTTCGCCCAGCCCGAACGCCCGACGTAGCTTATCCCTCCCTCACCCCCCTGCTCCAGGAACGCCTCGTGCCCGGGCATTGTCACCACCGGCCGCTCCCTGTAACCGATATGAAACGGCAGCGGGTCGAACCCGTCCTTCGTCACCTCCGCGACAGTGTTCTCATACGCCGCCCCCAGCCGCTCCACCACGTCGCGATGCTCCCCCGCCACGTCCCTCTTCTGCCCCGGATCCGACTCCATATCGTAAAGCTCCCACCGGCTGCGCATCCGCACCGCACGCCAACGCTGAGTCCGAACCGATCCAGGAACGCCTTGCGTCCGCCCGCCCGGAGTCCGAAACGTAAATAGCATCCGGTCCGACCAGCCCTCCCCTCGCCCATCAAGAAGCGGAACAAGACTACGCCCGTCCTGCCCCAGCGTCCTCGGCATCGCCAACCCGCAAAGATCGAGCACCGTCGCAAACATGTCAATGTGGGCTGCAATCCGCTCAACCTTCGTCCCCGCCTTGATCCGCCCCGGAAACCGTATGAACAGGGGAACCCGAATCCCCCCCTCGTGAACGCTCCCCTTGCGCCCCTTCATACCCCCGTTGTAACGATTCGAATTGGCCCCGTTGTCCGTCAAAAAAATCACAATCGTCTTCTCGCTAAGCCCCAGCTCATCCAGCCGCCTCAGAATCCGCCCCACGTTGTCATCCACATTCTCCACCATCCCGTAGATGCACGCCAGCCTGTCGTCCAGCCCGCGCCCCTTGTATTTGTCAAAGTACTTGTCCGGCACCTGAAACGGCCCGTGTGGGGCATTGTAGGGAACGTAACAGAAAAACGGCCGGCCCCGATTCTTCTCGATAAAACCTATCGCCGCATCCGTCAAAACATCGCTGATAAAACCCTTCGTCCTCACCTCCCGGCCGTTCCTCTCCAGAGTCGTATCGAAGTAATTATCCCAGTGCCCAGCGCAGAATCCGAAAAACTCGTCGAATCCCTGCCCGTTCGGATGATACGGATAATGCGACCCATTGTGCCACTTCCCGAAACACCCCGTGACGTACCCCGCCCCCTTCAGTGCCTCCGCAATTGTCACCTCCTCGCTCCGCATGTTCTCGTACCCCCGCGTCACCCCGTGAACACCCGTCCGCAAGTGGTATCGCCCCGTCAAAAGGCTCGCGCGCGTCGGTGCGCAGACCGGACTCACAAAAAACCGCTCGAAACGCGCCCCCTCGGCCGCAAGCCGGTCCAGAACCGGTGTGTCTATCAAAGAGTTGCCGTGAGAGCCGATGTCGCCCCAACCCTGGTCGTCCGTCATTATCAAAACCACGTTCGGCCCCCGCGCCGCCCCGCCGGCCCCACCCCCCAAACTCTCGCAGCCCGGGACAGCCGATAACACGCCCGCCGAAACCGCCGCCGAACCCGCCCTTCTTAAGAACTCTCTTCTCGTCTGCACTGCTCCGTCGCCTCCAATCACCTTCACTGCAATCGTCTCACATAAACATAATACGCCCCGCGCGACTCGCCCTTCTCGTCGATAAACCAGCTCTGAAGCCGCGTCTTGCCCGCCTTCAGCCGAGCGCGAAAAGTAACCTCCTTCGCACCCTCCCCGACAACCTTGCTCATATCAACATCCGCTACCCTAATCCTCGCCCTCGTCGCCCGAATCGCCTTGCCCCCGCGTATCGCCGCATCAATCGCCGCATCCGCCTCTACCGGCCACCGCCGAAGCGAAAACTCGTACGCCCCCTCACGCTCTACCTCAACCGCCCAGAACCCGTTGCTCTTGGCGCCCGATAAAACCGACCTCTGGCTCCACGCCGGATTCCGGCTGTGCCAGTCGTGACTCATTAGCCGCGTCGGGTTCTCCCTCTCCGACCCGATCACAATCTCGCAATACCCCTCGAACCGCTCCGATATGCTCTCCCACCATCTCTCGTACTCCCCGCGCAGCCTCTTGACAACTCTTGCCTCCTCCGCAGCAACGTCTCTCTTCTGCTCCGGGTCCGCCTTTATCTCATAAAGCTCCTTGCCGTTCACCAGCCTCCATCGCTCCGTCATAACCGCGCTCTTGCGCCACTTCTCCGGATGCTCTATCCGCTGAGAATGAACCACAAGCGTCCGCTCAGGCCACTGCCCCCCCTTCCCGCTCAACAGCCCCGCCAAGCTCGAGCCGTCCAGCTTCACGCTCTCCGGCTTCTTCAATCCGCAAAGCTCGACCAGCGTCGGCAGAACATCAACGTGAGCCGTCAGCCGCCCGACGTCCCTGCCGCCACCAAGACCGCCGCCCGGCCACCGAACAAAAAACGGAACACGGTGACCCCCATCGTACTCCGAGCCCTTACGCCCGCGCAT
>CP070678.1:2176832-2186844 GCA_020352515.1 Phycisphaerales bacterium
ACAAGCACGACCTCGAAGTAAAGGTGAACCACGCCCGCGAATTCCTGAACAAGGGGCACAAGGTGCAGTTCACGATGTTCTTCAAAGGGCGTCAGATGCTCCACCGAGATATGGGCCACGCGGTGCTCGAAGAGATTGCCAAGTCGCTGGAGGACGTGGCCAAGGTCGAGCGCATAAGTAGGTTGACCGGCAGACGGATGCCACTGTTGCTCGTGCCGAAATGAACGGTCGCAGGGTTCTGCAGGCCGGCCGGTCCGCCTGTTGCCCGAGTCGCCTTCATAAGGGGTAGGAGGCGGTTTGTTTCAGTTCGTCGGTGCACGCCGTCGTGAAGATGCCCGAGATTGGTTGCTCCAGTTATGCCTGATAACTGGCCTAAAGGGGGATGTCGTTTCCATTCGAGGCCCGCCCATATCGCACCGGCCCGTTGTTTCTTGACTTTTGAGGCCGACGGGGCAGTTCCGACGGGCTGTTTTTTTAGGTTTTTTCGAGAATTCGGCTTGGTGCGCTCTTGACAACGCACGTCGATTGAGATAGCCTGCCGATTTCGTTTTCATGAAGTGTTCTGCTTACACTGCTTTGAAAGATCCGTGCAAATGCCAAAGCACAAGACCCACAAGGGCCTGACCAAGAGAGTCAAAGTCACGGCCGGGGGCAAGATCCGGCGCAAAATGGCCGGCGCGGGCCATTTGATGAGCGGCAAGAGCGCCAGGCGTAGAAGGCTGCTGAGGAATCCGGCCGTTCTGACCGGTGTTATGGCCGAGAAGATGAAGATCGAGCTGGGTAAATAGACATTTGCCTGCCACGGCCAGGCAGCTCCTTGGCCGCCGCTCGCGAAGATTCATATAATTGGCTTGCTTCTCGGCCTTCATTCAGCTGCCGCTAGCAGGCCCAACAGGTTTTCAACTGTCAAAGGAAAGCTGATATGCCAAGAATCAGAAAAGGTTCCGCAAGGCACAGGGCCAAAAAACGCATCCTCAAAGCGGTCAGGGGCCACAGGGGCGCCCCAGGCCGGCTGTATCGCCTGGCCAAGGAGCGCGCCATCAGGGCCGCCGTAAATGCGAGAGTTGACCGCAGGCGACGCAAACGCGACTTCCGCGGCCTGTGGATTACGAGGCTAAGTGCCGCCTGCCGGGCGCGAAACATAAGGTACAGCGAGTTCATCAACGCTCTGAAAAAGGCCAACATCGCCCTGAATCGCAAGATGCTCAGCCAAATCGCGATTGATGACCCCAAGGCGTTCGATGCGATTGTTGAAGCCGCCCGGGCGGACGTCGCCTGAGCGACAGTTCTGCCGTACTTGGCTATGCCGGCAAGCTTCACAACACCACAAGTGCACTTGGGACAACGTGGAAGGTCATGATGCTCGAGGAGTTTGAAAAAACAGGAAAGCAGGCCCTCGCCGACCTCAAGAAAGTCGTCGATCTCGGAACCCTGGAAGAATTCCGCATAAAGTACCTCGGCCGAAAGGGCCGGATTATGCAGATGCTCGGTGAGCTGGGCAAGCTCCCGCGGGAGCAAAAGCCACGGGCTGGGCAGCTTGCAAACAAAATCAAGCAGGAAGTCTCTGCGGCCTTCGAGCAGTTAAAGCAAACCCTCGCCGCCTCACAAGAGCACAAGGTCAAGGAGCTTATCGACGTCACTGTGCCCGGCATTCCGGTTGCGATGGGAAGGCCGCACGTCATCACCCAGACCCTCAACGAGCTGCTGGAAATATTCGGGCGGATGGGCTTTTCCGTCGCGTACGGGCCCGAGGTCGAGGACGAATGGCACAACTTCGTCGCACTCAATATCGGCCCGGAGCACCCCGCGAGGGACCCGCTCGATAATTTCTACATCGAAGACGACATCCTGCTGAGGAGCCAGACCTCGACCATTCAGATCCGCGTGATGGAGAGCCGGAAGCCCCCAATTCGTATCGTTGCGCCGGGGCGCGTTTATCGGCCTGACACCGTCGATGCGACGCACATGTTCATGTTCCATCAGCTCGAAGCTCTGGTTGTGGACGAGGGAATCAGCATGGTGGACATGAAGACCACCATAGAGCAATTCATACACGCCTTTTTCGGCCTGGAGACCAGGTGGCGATTCCGGCCGAGCTTCTTTCCCTTCACCGAGCCCAGTGCCGAAGTGGACCTGCTGCTCAGGGACAAAAGCGGCCAGGAGAACTGGACGGAGATGGGCGGCTGCGGGATGGTCGACCCGAATGTCTTCGACGCCGTCGGTATAGACAGCGAGAAATATACCGGCTGGGCCTTCGGTTTCGGCATAGAGCGTCTGGCAATGCGAAAGTACGGTATCACCGACATCCGCCTCTTCTTCGAAAACGACCTCCGATTTCTCGAACAATTCTAAGCCGCCCCGCGGGCAGGCTGTCATACACACAGCAATTTGACGGACAGCGATAAAATATGCGCTGGCCGAGCGTCCGGATTCCCGCGACCCGTCCTCGCTTGCAGGCCGCTTCGAGGCCGGCTCGGGCAGGGCGCTGTGTGGGCCCATACTGCCGCATCGCGCCTCTTGCCAAGTGGGGCCCCTGCGGAAGAACGGCCAGACAGCGCCTCTCCCGACCGTAGCCGCCCGATTCCTGCAGAACAGCCTTGTCCCACGGCGCCATAACGGTCCCTGCAATCGAGCCGCCAGGCGTTGGGGGAAACTCGCCGCTTGTCCCGCCATCCAATGAAATTGGGCCTACAGACCATTTCGAGGCGGGATCGTGAAAAATAGGAACGTAAAATGCCTCATACGAGAAGTCCCGTCTTGATATTACTATTGACAGTACGAATGAGGGTGACGGAGCCATGGCGCTTATCGGCCGTTATCTCTGTGTGCCGGCGTCGTGTACCCTGGAAAAGCCGTCACGCATGTTCAACAGCCGAACTGAGAGGGGATTTTCGCGGTTGAGACAGTTGTGGGCCAGCGGTCCGAAATCGAGCATATCGACCGCTCCGTCATGATTCATATCGCCGACGAGCCACTGCTCTTCGCCGCGGTTCGCCTCAGGCGCCCCGTCGTGGTGGGCGCCCATATTGATGCGTCCGCTGTTGGGCATGGTCTCTTGGGCGTGCGATATGGCCGGGTCGCTGGCGTCAATGCACGGGCTGGTCACCGCATCGGCGAGCCAGAGGCCGTGCTTCGGCCAGTACCGGCCTCGCTGCCAGAGCAGGTGATAGTCACCGTTTTCAGGGTCGGCAAAGCACGGGTCGCAGTCGAGGTCTGTCCCCAGAGAAAATGCTCGGGTTTGCAGTCACCCGAGGTAAAAATACGTGGAGAAGCGGCAGTCCGCCCTTAAGATGGGGTTACAGGCGAACAACTGGCCTGCGGCGTCGTATCCATCGAGGCGACTACTGACTGTTACGACAATGTTGGCGACCGGGGGTCTGCAGGAGAACAAGAATGGGCTTCACCTTCAATCTGTGCGAAATATTCGAGATGGCCGAGAAGATAGAGCATAACGGGGCGGATTTTTACCGGTGCGTTGCGGAGCAGTTCGAGGATGAGCAGACACGCAAGACTTTGCTTCAATTAGCCGAGTGGGAGCAGCAGCACGCCGACGGTTTTGCGTCGGTTCGAAGGGAAATCACCGGCGGTGAGTGCCCGGCGTCGACGATCGACCCGGACCATCAGGATGCCCTCTATCTGAAGGCGATGGCCGACGAGCATATCTTCAACACGCGCAAAGACCCGCGGCAGACGCTGACTGGCCGGGAGAGCCGGGAGGATATCCTGAGAATGGCGATAGACCTGGATAAGGAGGCGATGGCATTCTACATGGGCCTGAAGGAGGCTGTGCGCAGGGCCTCGGATAAGGAGATGGTGGATATAGTCATCAAGGCGAAGATGCGGCACATAGGCATTCTGAGCCAGGAGCTTGGCGCTTTGCAGTAATCTGCGGCCGGCAATGGGGGGCTGCTCCAGAGCGGTGCCGGCCGCTTATCGACGTTTGGCTCGGCGGGGTCAAAGCAGGGTTATTCGGCGACTTTCGTTTTGGGCAGTCCAGGCAGGGGCGGCGAGATTTCAAATGTCTGTTTATCCAGGTCGATAGTGACGGTGGTGCCGTCGGCAAAGGTGGTGCGTTGTCTGCGGCCGGATTTATCGAGGAACTCGTGCTTTGTCATTTCGAGCAGCGCGACGCGCTCGTGCAGGGCGCACATTGTTTGCACCTTCGACAGCTCTTCTTGCCCGGGATTTAGTGACAGATACGGCATGCCCGCGTTGGCTAGGCCGTGCAGGTAGCCGAGGTCGTTCTCGGGGATTCCCCATGCGCCTTTTGCAAGCGACCATGGAAGCAGCAGAGCATCGTGGTAGACGAGATTGAAAAGGGGAACCGGGATTCCCATGGCGGGGCCGCGGCCCGGGTTGGGGACGAGAGCGTAGGGTCCGTGGTGGACCAGGTCGATGTGCGGGACGGCCCAGTCGGCGGGCTCCTCGGAGCTTACAACGCCGCCGCAGGCTCGTATGAAATCGAGGCACCGGCCCCGATACATGAGGCAATCGGCGCGCGTGGCGGGGTGCTCGGGATTGTAGCATTCGTCGGGCGGCACGACGGCAAAGACGTCTAGGTATGCGCCGCGGACCTTGACGCCATGCTCGAGAAGCGAGCCGTAGTTCCTCCTGACATAGCCGGGGGCGAGGCTCGAGCAGAGGATGGACTGCCTGCCGCCAAACCAGGTGCTGCCGTGGGGCCGCGTGCCGTTCTTGTGGAGTATGGTGTGGCGCGGGTCGTATGATTTGGCGTCGAGATAGTAGTCGCGGTACTGGTCGTGGATGGCCAAGACGTAGCCGAGCTTATCGCAGGTTTCGGCAAGGCTTTTCATTCCTTCCCAGCCGCCGGCCTCCGGGCAGGGCGGCAGGATGTCCGGGTGCAGATTGTCATAGCCGCGAAACCCCCAGCCGTCGAGGTGCACGTAGGCACGGTCGATACCTTTTGCGGCGAGCTGGCGGAACTGGTCGGCGCGTCTCTGGAAGGTGGTGAGCTGATGGTTCTTCGCCGGGTCGTCCTTGTGGTAGTAGCTGGATTCGGGCTGGATGTGAGAGAGTATGCCGGTGTGGACGGCGGGCGAGCCGACGAGCCTGCCGACGAGCGGAGTCCGGGCGATTTTATCCCTGAGCGAGACGAAGTGGCCGGTCTCGATCACGTGGCGGCGGTAGCGCTTTGCCATATCCACATAGTTGCCCTTATTGAACAGGCATATCCTTGCCCGCCTGGGGTAGGTGAGCCTTCCGAGCGAATGAATCCATCGCACGTTCATTCTAGTGGGGCCGCCTGCGGGATGCTGGAAGCGGCAGCCGGCGTCCTCCGGCGTTTCCAGCAGGACGAGCATCGCCGCATCGGTCTTCTGATGTCCGTACCAGGGCATGTAGAGGCCGCGGCCGTAGCAGACGGTGTCGTAGAGCCAGGCTTTTTTCGGCCAGTCTTTCGGCAGCAGCATTCCCTGCATGAACGGGACGATGGTGGTGTCGAAGGAGTCGTCGGACAGGCCGGCGGGCCAGCAGCACTCGAGGATGGTCGCGTTTCTTTCGGCCGGGACAAGCTCGCATATTAGCTCATCGCGCTGCGACTCGAGGCATACAAACAGAGATAGCTGCAGGTCGAGTTTCGTGTTTTTGTGCGTGAAGTCGGCAAGCGTGATTTTCAGCCCGGCCTTAAAGCCGGTCCTGTACGGAGAGATTTCCTTCTTGCCCGCATCGGCCAGACGCAGAGACAATGCAGCTCCGGCGTTTTCAACGACGAGGTCACCCGGGAAGGAGGCGGCCATCGACCAGGTGTTTCCGAGGCCGGTCACGCTCATCTGCAGATCCGATGGATTGAGGGACACGCTGTTCTTCAGGCCTTCGATTTCCCATTTTCCATCTTTCCGGAGCACTTTTACCTTGGGCCGGCCCCAGTCATCCTGTGTGACCTGTTTGGCGCCGGCCGTTGAAGCGAGGCACGACAGGCAGACGGTGACAAGAAGGGCCGGGTGATTCCAATGCTCATTGAGCATAACATACCTCCAAGTTATTTTGTGCGGCTCTTGGCAGCTCCGGACGCGCCGGAACACAACCTCGAGCCCTACGGGTATTTTCCGAATTCATCGGCTAATTCGGCGAGTCTTCTGAGCCTTTCAGGCTTGACACGGGGGGCGACGCTGCATGCCGAAGAGAGTATATAGCCACTGCCGGGCTTGCCGACTTCGATTCTCTCGCGGACGGCCTTTTCGAAAGTCGGCTCGTCGGCGTTGAGCATCTCGTTGACGGCGTCGAGGTTGCCCTTGAAGAAGAACCTGTCACCGTATTCGGCCTTTGCCTGCGCCAGGTCGACCGTTCCGAGGGGCGGCGGGTCGAGCGTGTCGATTCCGTCGACCGACGTTGCGGCCATCAGGTCGAGGCGGTCGCCGATTGCGCCGCACGTATGGACGTAGGCCTTCAGACCGGCGGCGCGTATGGCCCGGAAGAGCCGGTCTTCGTAAGGCCCGACGAATTCGGCATACATCGGGCGGCTGATAAAGCCGGCCCCGGCAAAGGCGGAGCTTACGAGTATTGCGTCGGGCCGGCAGGCGGCGTAGAGGGCGATTTGCGCCAGGACGTTGCCCGTGAAGACGGCGAGCAGTTGGTGACATCTGCGGGGCGCGTCAATCAGGGCCAACAGGGCCTGCTCGTAGCCGAACAGTTCCATCAGATGTGTGAAGGGCGAGAAGACTTCCGCGTGGACGGAGACGTCCGGGGCCAGCTTGCGGACGCTGCTCAGGGCCCGGGTGAAGAATTCGGGGTATGCGGCGGGGTCGGAGAGGTCGGCCTGCGGATCGATTCCCCAGAGCGAGGGGGCGTGCCAGGTGTTCCAGATATAGCCGGGCAGGCGGTACGCGGCCGGGTCCGTTGCGTCCACCGACGTATAGTCCGCGCGTGCAAGCGGCGTTGCGCCGGCGGCGGAGGTGCGCGGGTTATCATCAGGCGGGACAAAGGTCTCGAGGCCGCAGCGCCAGCAGAGCAGCTCTGCCGCATCGGTCCTCTTGCGTGAATTGAGGCGGTCCGTCCAGTCAGAGGGCCTGCCGGGCAGGTTGACCAGGATGCCGTCGAATCGATACTCCTGCTGGAGGTCCACGAGGGCTCGGACGAAGGTATCCGTGTCGAACCAGATGTCCGAAGGGCGATAACGGCAGTTAAGGAAGTAATGGCCCAGGGCAAGCTGGCACATCACGGGGACACGGTCCGGCTGTCGATGTTCCATTGCCGCCAGAAGCCGCTCTTTCGAATTCATATCTCTGGGTTCCCCTGCCGACCGACCAAGATTCACCTCGGCAGCGACTTGCCAAATCGACCTGCTTTGGCCGCTGCCTTCGCCCGCTGATTATACTCCAAAGGACGGGCCATGGCACCACGTTTTGCCCCGGTGGTTTCAAAGGGCTCGTTCCAGGCAGGGCGCCGGGTCAGTGCAGGTACGCAACAAGTCGAGGGAGTGTTACTTTCCGCGGGTCCGGATGCCTTTAATGAGTAGAGAACAGAAAACGATCTCACGGCGGACTCAGAGCCGCCGGCAAAAAGTCCAGAAACAGGCAGGAGAATCAGTGGGATCGGGCAGCTCCTGAGCGTACGGCAGCCGGTCAGTGAAAGGATAGCACCATGTCAACTCGAAGATCAACGTTCATTATTGTTTCCGGGATCGTGCTGGCATTTTTCGCCGCCGAGGCCCTCGGCTGCTCGGTTACCATCAAGTCGCACAGCTCTCGGGGGCATTTCATTGGTGCGCATAAAGGCTGCGGGGGCTGTAGCAGGGTTGCTGTAAGGCGGCCGGTTGTCCACCACTCTCATCTTAGAAGTGTCCGCATTACCAGCCCGTTTCGCAGAAGGCTGGTTCCAATCCTGCCGCAGCCGCCGATTATTGTGGCAAGACCGCCGGCGGTTCGCCCGATTGTCGTCGATCCGCTTTTGGGTGTCACGGTCGCAGCTCCGCGCGTCGTTGTCCACAAGCCCAATGTCATCGTCTGGATCAGAAACTCCAACGGCTCCCGGACTTCAGTAAGACTGACGCGAAGCGGGACGGGATACCTGGGCCCGAGGGGGGAATGGTATCGCAGCATGCCGACCGGAAGCCGGTTGAGAGTGGTTTACGGTTTCTGAGCATGCCAGGGCCGCGCAGGCCGGTTAAAGGTGCTTGTTTTGGTCAGGGGCGGGGGGCGTTTTCAGGCCCCCTGCCCGGTCCTATTGAGATCAGGTGCGAATAGGTCCGCAGATACATCCTTCCATCGGCAACGGCCGGCGTTGCGTGGCTCTTTTCACCCAGCGGATTGACGGCCAGCAATTCGTATTTGGGGGCGGCTTTGATCACGACAACGTTGCCGTCGACAGTTATGCAGTAAAGCCTGAAGTCCACCCAGACGGGTGAGCCGTAGTACCTGCCGGCCGGTTTCTCTCGCCAGAGGGCTTCGCCGGTGGCGCTGCGGAGGCAGGAGACGTCGCCGCGGTCGTGAAAAGTGAAGAGCAGCCCGTCGGCGGCCACCGAGGTGGGGACATACGGGGCCGTGCTGTTGTCGATTCTGTATGCTTCTTTTGCGGCGGCCGGTTCCGTGGCGGAGCCGGGCCTGACCGCTATCAGGCGCTTGCCGGTGCCGCCGTCGCCACAGGTTCCAACCAGCAGGCCGTCGGCGATAACGGGGGAGCTGACTACCCTGTTCGGAAAGGCCGAAGCAATTTCCCATATCACGCGGCCCGCGGCGGGATCGACGCCGGTCAGGCCGTGCGCCTTGCTGGTGAAGATCAGTTGAGGGCCACCCTGCGCGGCTGGCAGAACGCAGGGCGTGGAGTACGAGGTCTTGGGACTTTTGTCCCGCGGCAGCTCCCAGCGGGTTTGGCCGGTCTTGGTGTCAACGGCGGTCCAGAGGCTCTTGAAGGCGTCGTCGTCGCCCTCGTGTTCGCGTGTGAAGACGACGATATCATCGACGACTATCGGCGAAGTGCCCGCGCCGTGCTGGCAGTGGTAGCCGTCGAACGTGCGTGTCCAGATTTCGTTGCCGGCATGGTCACGGGCGATGAGCAGGGTCTGTTGGGCGCCCGGCCAGAGAGCGTAGAGACGGTCCGCACCAAGTGCGGGCGTGGCCACGGCGTACTCGTTCAGGCTGTTCATGCGATATTTGGCCACCTGGAACTGCTCCTGCCACAGAACCCGCCCGTCAGAGACCGCCAGGGCAAGCAGGAGGCCGCGGCCGGTCTTCCTGTCGGCGCACGTTATGAACAGCCTGTCATTCCAGACGACGGGGGATGAGTGGCCTGTTCCGGGCAGCTCGATCTTCCAGTTGTAATCCTTTTCGGTCCATTTGACGGGGATGTTTTTGTCGGGACTGATGCCCTGGCCGTTCGGGCCGCGAAATCGTGGCCACGGCGTCGCCTGCGCTGCAGAGGCCCAAATGAGAAGGCACGCCGAAGACAGTATTGTCGGAATTCGGGTCCCCCCGCAGGCGGATTGCATGATTCGCTTCATCTTTAACCTTTCGTATCAGTCACCCGGCCGAATCGGCGCACCGAATCGCCGATTCCGTGTCTTGAGGATGCGGGATTGGCCGCATCGCAGTTCTTGCGGTCGTGATTATACCAAAAATCGGCGGCCGGTGCACAGCGCAAGAACATCCGGCGGCAATCCGGCATAGCGGCGGCCTTCGGCGTCGGGTGCAAATATGTTGCCAACGGTCCGTTGCCGGCGGTATCATTGCAGTGGAAAGCCTGTCGGCGCAGAAGCGTATGAGTATTGGATGACTACGCCTTATTAGAACGCGCAGGAAAAGATTCGGCCTTGGATTTCGGGGGCCAGAAGGGGGCTTGTCATGCGTTTAGCAAGAATCGAGAGGCTTTGGGCGGTGGCACTGTGTCTTTGCATTCTGTCAGGGCGACCGCTGTGGGCGGCGGCCGGGCCGGTCGTGGAACGAAAGACCATTGACGGAGCCGTTGCAAAGAAGGTTCTCGGCGTGAAGGCGGCGGGGCGGAACCTTCTCAAAGCGGATGCCTGGAGGCCCTGGCAGAAGGGCTTCGAGCGGGATGGGGG
>CP070678.1:2186944-2191871 GCA_020352515.1 Phycisphaerales bacterium
CCGGTGCCCAGCTCCGACATATCCACAAGCTCGGGATAGAAGAACATCATGTTCGATGTCTCCCATTTGGCCGCGTGGTCCGTGCCCGATTCCCTGCCGCTGCTCAGGGTTATCTCCCAAAGCCCTATGCCCACCGCGGCTCCGTCGGCCGTCACCGGCTCAAGGGCCTCGTTTATCATGTCAATCTGACCCCGAACGTTGTGGCCCGATACCCCGATGATAACGCGAAACCCTGTCTTCTTGAGCTTCTGGAATAACTCGGTGAGTACGGGCACAAGCGCCTTTCGGTCGAATCCCTCGTGGAAATATACCGGCGGATAGACCACCCCGCCGAAGCGTTCGGCCGTCTTGACCAGAATCCCGTGCGCCTTCAGCGCATCGTTGCCCAGCGGCAGGTGCCTGCCATGCCATTCGATCAGCCCGAACGGAACATAGACCACCGGAAACTTCCGCGCCGCCTCCTCCAACTGCCCCGGCCGCATGAATTGCATCTGAACCGTAGCCGGCAGGTCCTTCGTTATCGTTGCCTTCTCGGACGCCGCCCGCCCTCCGTCAACGCCCATCAGCGCCGCGCCGCCCGCCAGGCTCAGTACAACCACGCCGACCGCCAAACGCCACGCAGATACTCTCTTCAACAGTTTCGTCATCATGTCTCTCCTTTCTCATCCCACTTGTCTGAGCACGCAGCCCGGCCTGCTTCCGGATCGTTTCAAACGTAGTTCACTCAAAAGCCCAAACCCCTCGGCCTCGCACGCCGGCCGCCTTGCCGTACTACAGTCCCGCGGTGAACAAGGAATCCCAAATCTGCCGTCTCTGCCCGCAATTCTACCACCGCACCAAATCAACCGCCACACAAAAACCCCCCATCCGCTGCACCCGCCAAAAGCCCTGCAGCTTGCCTTCCCAGGCTCTGCAGCACTTCCTGCCGGCATCCAGTGCCTGCAGGCGGCTCTCCGGGGACTCTGCCAACCCGCCTTACACCGTCCAAACAAAAAAGGGCTGAAAGCATTGCTAACAGCCCCTTTGAATAATGGTTTTAGGGAGATTCTTACACCGTGTTTCTTCTCCGAAGCCACCCGACAATGCCTGCACCGATGCCCCCAAGCAGCAGGGCCCCGGGCGCGGGAATAAGGTCCGCCCGCTCGGGAAGCCAATATTGGGAGCGAGGTTCGTATATGCCGATCTGCCCGTTAGCCAGCGTGTACCTGCTCGTCCATATTCGGTTGTCACCGGCAAAAATCGCCCAATCGATCGTCACCTCCTTGTCGAGATCATTGGCGAAGTGCATCCTCCAGCTCAGATGACTTGTCGGCGGCCCGCAGAAAGAGGCAAGTGTTGGCCCGTCCAGAAGCATGTCCCAGCCGGCTCTGCTAAAATTGGTCGCCGCCGGACTCTCGAATATGTCCCCCGACGACGCAATCCTCGCTCCAACCAAATCGAAAGAGCTGCCGAGTCCCGCAGTGACAGGCAGGTACCAGCTCCCTTCGTCCACCGGGTCTCCAAAAGTCATGATTATATCGGCCCGCACGCACGGCGCCACAATCAATACGCACAACATCAATACCAGTCTCTTCATGCCTGTCCTCCTGCAAACTTATTACAATCGGTTCCTTTCGTCCGTCTTCCGCCTGCTCCGCGCCGGGCCTTTAGTCTGCTCCTCTGCAAGCCGGCCCGTTTCGGGCACTTAGCCCAAATGTCGCATCTGCAACAGTGACCCAGCGCACAAAAAATGTCCGCAGAGCGCGGCTCACACGCACTTACCACGCTTGTTTCCGGATACTCTCAGACCATCCTGCGCCTGCGCAGCCACCCCACGACGCCCGCTCCGATACTCACCAGAACCAGCCCCCCCGGTGCCGGGACCACATTGCCCAAACGAATATTGTCGATGCCCGTATTAACCGTCTGGCCGCCGATCGTCGTCCAACGCATCTTGTAAATCGGCTCGTTCGCGGTTGCTCCGAAAAATCCAACCGTCGTAGGATCGTGGCTCAGTGAAAATGTCCCCAGAAGTCCACCGCTGCCGTGAACCTCGATCGTGGCGGGACCGTAGCCGTTAAGGTAAGTGTCGAAGCCCACCGCCGTGCTCGGACTGCTCAATTGCAGCTCGACTCTGAAGTCCTCGGCCCCGTTCGCGGTCAAAACGCTGCTCGTGGTTATGGGAACACCGAAATTCGTGAATCCCGGCGATGCCACATATACGTTCGGGAATGGAATGCCCGCAAGCCCGACAAACGTGATCCCGTTGGTTGTCAATGTGGGCAGGGGCGTGTTCTTCGGACTCACCAGCTCGAAGTCCTCAACGAGCGACGTCTGGGAAGCTGCATCAAAGGACGCCAAATCCGTGTAGTAGCTCGGTGAGCCGAATGCGCGGGGAGCGTAGGCAAAAACGAGCCAAGCGACAAAAAAACAACACATCCAAGATGCAGGAATCGACCTGTTTCTCTTCATCGTACTCCTCCTCAAAAAAGCCCTGAACCACAGGCTCTTCAGATAATGTGGCGACAATAGCCAAGACGCCGGAGTTTTGCCTCACCACCTATTCAAAACCATATTGTACCCGCCGACAGGGCATTTGTCAACTCAAAATGTGCCGAATTTTCGGCCGTGTTGCTGCATTCGTCATTGCGGACGCGACATCATCCTTCCGGCTGACGCTGGTCCTGCGGGGCCTGGAGCCGCCAGTTCCCTATGCTGACCTTCCTAATCGACACTTCCCGCCACTGCTGCGAGCCCGCCCCCCGCAATGCAGCGGCCGATAACGCCGCGCGGCCCAATGCGAAGCGGCCGGCATGTCCCTCGCCCCCCCGTCTGCGATTCACCCCGTTTCAGCATTCTTCATGCCCGAAGTCTTGCCCGATAGTATCGCCGGCGTCCACATTTGCCCTTGCATGGAACCGAAACGTAGAGTAGAATAAGACTGTTTTCAGCAAGTGAAGAACGCTGGAACAAGCAGTTGTTGTGCGGGTTGTTTCATTCGTGTCTTGGGCAGACCGTCCTTTCGCCAGCTCGCCGGGCTCAGCCGGTTGGCTGCAAATGACGTTTTGAAGAGGCCGAAAGATGAGAGACAAACCGATTGTCCTGTCAACAGCAGCAGTCCTGCTGGTATCAATTCCGGTATGGGCCGCCATACCAGGTGATTTCGAGCCGGATGGCGACGTGGATTTCAACGACTTCGCGGTTTTCGTCGGCGCATGGCTGACTGCGCCCGGCGAGTCCGCTTGGAATCCGGCCTGCGAGATGGCCTTTCCACCGGATCAGCTCATCGACAGCCTCGATCTGACCGCTTTCTCCAAGTACTTGCTTGCCTGTGAGCCGCCTGATCTCGCGCCAAATATGGTCCTTGTCCCGGGCGGCACATTCCAGATGGGGGATGCGTTCAACTATAGTGATCGGCTGCGTGTCCATACAGTAACAGTGGATTCGTTCTACATGGACAAGTACGAGATAAGCAACCGGCAGTATTGTGCTTTCCTCAATTCCTCCCTTGACCAGGGCCTGATTACCGTCATCGATGGCGTCGTCTATAAGGCTGGCAAGGGAATGACCTACCCATACTGCGATACTTCAACGAGGAACTCCTCAAGTCAGATTGCCCATAGCGGCGGCGTTTTCAGTGTCCGCACAAAAGGCGGTCGTGACATGTCCAATTACCCTATGGCCTGTATAGGCTGGTATGGGACCGTTGCTTATTGCAATTGGCGCAGCCAACAGGAGGGCTACGAGCAGTGCTACGACCTTTCAACCTGGAATTGCGACTTCAGCAAACACGGCTATCGCCTTGCCACAGAGGCTGAATGGGAATACGCCGCTCGCGGCGGGCTATCGGGCAAACGTTTTCCCTGGGGCGAAACGATAACGCAAAGTCATGCGAACTACCGCAGTGGCAGATACTATAGCTACGACCAAAGTCCGAAGAGGGGTTACCATCCGGCGTGGAATGACGGGATATATCCCTATACGTCACCTATTGGCAGTTTTTCCGCCAATGCTTATGGCCTTTACGACATGTCGGGCAACGTCTGGGAGTGGTGCAACGACTGGTATCAGTGGGATTACTATACGCGCAGGCCAAGTCCCCACGTCAATCCGACAGGCCCGACTTTGGGTCGTTGGCGTGTTCTTCGCGGCGGCTGTTGGGGCGTTGATGCGAGCTTCTGTCGCGTTGCGGAGCGGTACCTCCACTCGCCCGACCTTTGCTACCACTACTTCGGGTTTCGTGTCGTCCTGAACTGGAATTAGCCCTTTGCGCTTTTGTGCTTCGTTGATTTTGCGATAATGGCCTCCTGCCGTTTCCACTGTAGCCTTCTCTCCGAAACCGCCCCTTGAAACCGGCCGCATTTACGCTACAATACGCCCTGAGCCCCGAATCGCCGCACGATTCGCCGGGCTCGGAGTGTCTTCTCCATAGGCGACCCGTATCGCACAGACAGAAAATGTAGACCGGGCCTCGGCCCACCGGCCTTTGCCGGCCCTGTATGGAGCGGCCAAATATGTCCGCCGAATCCAAGAACAAGAAGCCCTTCGTTTACCTCGTCGGCGCCGGCCCCGGAAGGGCCGATCTGATTACCGTCCGCGGCGCGAATGCCATCGCCGCCGCAGACTGCATCATCGCCGATAAGCTCGCAAACCCGGCCCTGCTGAAATTCGCCCGTCCTGACGCCGAGATCGTACCCGTGCCTAAACGCATCGGCCCAGGCTCCTTCACCCAGGACGCCGTCAACAAGATTCTCCTCGAAAAAGCCGCGCCCGGCAGAATCGTCGTCCGCCTCAAAGGCGGCGACCCGTGCATCTTCGGCCGCGTCGCCGAGGAGCTTGCCGTCCTCAAGGAGCACCGGATAGAATTCGAAATAGTCCCCGGAATCACCGCCGCCGTCGCCGCAGGCGCCTATGCCGGAATCATCCTCACCGACAGAGACTACGCCTC
>CP070678.1:2191971-2210476 GCA_020352515.1 Phycisphaerales bacterium
GATGTCGATTGCGGGCGCGGCGGCCGCGCTGCCGGCGTCGAGCGCCGGGCTGCCTTCCTTGTGGCGCATATCGTAGTCGTGCGGACTGCGGAAGAAGCGATTGGGGTCGGTGACAATTATGTTATGGTCAACCGTATTATTCGTCTTGGGGTAGTTGATTTCCGAATCGACGAGATTGTTGCGTATTATCGTGTTTTCGCTGGAGGTCTGCCCGTGGGTGGTCCCGATCGTGATCCCGGCAAAGAAGCGCCCGCCGTAGGGGTTGTACGCGAGGTTGTTTACTATGACGCAGCCCCGGCAACCGCCGATGGTGATGCCGTGATGATGCCGGACGAGGACGAGGTTGTTCTCTATGCGCCAGTTGATCGCCGGGCTATCGAAGTTGCAGATGCCCTGGGGGCTTTGAATCAGCGGATTAGCGACGGCGTTGTCCCGGCCTATTACGGAGTTGCCTCGGACGACGGCGTTTAAGATTGGCGTTTTCTTGTCACGGCCGCGGTGAAACTGGATTCCGTCATCGTGGTTGTCGTTCACCTTGTAGAAGTACTTAATGGTGTTTGCGATTAGCGAGGTATTGTCGGCCGAGCAGACGATTCCGTCGCCGGCAATGTGCTCGATGGAGTTTCGCTCGACCGCAATCGTCTCGCCGCTGACCACGATGCCGTAATCGACGTATCTGAGGGTATTATTGCGAATCTTGATTCTTCTGCCGATGACGGAGATGCCGTAGCAGGCGAGGCTGTCCCACTGCTCGGCCGACCACGAGGCGGCGTCCGGCGACGAGTAAAGCGTGTTGTTCTCGATGACGAAATCGCTGCTTGGTCCGCCCCAGTCCACGACATAGATAAGCCGGTCGCGTTTGTACTCGGGGGCGAGGGCGGGCGAGACGGTCAGGCCTCGAATGATCCACTTGGCGGCGGCCGAAAAGAATACCTGTCGCACTTCGGGCTTGTGTCCGTTCTCGGCGGCAATTGTGATGTAGTCATCATTATTTGCGCCGCGACAGTATATCCGCCCGTGGTAGCCGGTGCGCAACAGAATCGTATCGCCGGGCTTGACGGGAGCAGCGGGGTTCTTCGTGCGGCCGGACCTGTCCCGCGTCTGAATCAGGTTGCGCTCGAACACCTCCTGGATAGTCCTCCAGGGCTTCTCGGCGGATCCGACGTTGTTTACATCACCTTTCTCGGGGTCAACATAGAAAACGGCCCCGTGCACGTCGCGGGCTGTGGCAAACCCGGCGACCGTCACCACAATCAGGCCTGCCTTAAGCAGACCCATCATCGACATCTTTTTCATCGTTGGGCGCCTCGAAAAAAAACACTATCCTGCATCGCGTCGTCGCACGAATTGACCGGGCTCCTTACGGGCTGATTGTACCGAACCGGCGGGATTCGACAACGGGGTTGCACATTAGACGAGCGGCTGTAAAGAGCCGCGAGACACTACTGCTTGAGGTCGAGGGCGGGCGCTGCGGATTCCGCCTGCCCGGGGTCATCCGATATCCGGCACCGCTCCATGTAGTAGAAATGCCCGTCCTCGGCTCCGACAAGCAGGTCGCGTATGCCGTCACCGTTCCAGTCAACGGTAGTTGGGCTGGTGGTATGCCCGGCGAGCCTCAGCTTCGATACCGGGCCGATGTCCTTGAGCCGCCAGGGCGGTCCGTCTTTCGAGACGTTGAGCAGGACGTTGGTGTTCAGGCTGTTGACGAGGAGGTCGAGTTTTCCGTCACCGTTCCAATCGGCGATGCATAGCTTTCGCCGGCCGCTCGCTCCTGCCGAACCGTTGTTGAGACGCAACAGTCCCTCGCCTTTGCCGCGATGCCTGCTGTCATACACTCCGCCTCGGAAGAGTCGCTGACCCGGCAGCAGCACGAGGCGGCCGTCGCGGCGTTGACGCCTGAAGAAGGCCAGGTAACCCTCGTGATCGAGCATCACCAGATCGTTGAGCCCGTCGCGGTCCCAGTCGACGGCAACGGGGGTGGTGCGCCACTGGGTGGCCAGCTCACTATCCTGCGGATTCCACCAGTTCCACGAAGGCTTGGGGGGTTTGCCCGGCCACTGCACTTCTACGGGCCAGGCCTCAGCGAGCGCAGGGGCCCCTTTTGCGCCGATGTTGCGGCACCAGAGGATCTTGCCCCAGATGGAGCTGAGGACGATATCCAGCAGCCCGTCATGGTCCCAATCGGCCACACTGAGCGTGGTATAGCCCCACTTGGCCTCACACGGCCCCTGGATGGAGCCATTGGGGCCGGCCTGGATGCGAAGCATTTTGTTACCGGCCCGGAGCCGCACCGGCTTGGCCCACCTGGGAGGAGAGCCGCCGTCGAGATTTTCGATAAAGCCGATGTAGCCGGCGGTGTTGCCGCAAATCAGGTCCTCGTCGCCATCGGCGTCCCAGTCGGCGCTTACCGGTGTAACCAGCGCCCCGAACTTCAGATGATGCGCCTCCTGCTGGAAGTAGGCCGGCGGCAGGAACCGGGGCATCCCTTCCACGAGTTTTCCCGTGTTCTCGATTAGTGCGACGCGTCCGTCCTCATCGCCGCAGATAAGGTCGATGTCGCCGTCCTTGTCCCAGTCGATCGCGGTCGGCGTGATCATCTGCAGGTCCATCGTCAGAGGTTTGCCGTTACGGCTCAGCCGCCGGGCGGATGCGTAACGAGGCGTTTTCTGCGTGCCGATGTTCTCGAAGCAGGTAAAACCGTCGAGGAACTCGCCGCATATCAGGTCGAGATCGCCGTCGCCGTCAAAATCTGCGAAGCACGGCGAGGGCATGCCATAGACGTCCACGGGCTTGCCGCCGGCCTCGATCTTTGCCGGCGTCTCGTAATCGGGGTCTTCTGTAGCGCCCTTGTTGCGGACCAGGTAGACGTAGCCGTGCAGCGGCCCGCGAGTCCACCGGCCCTGGGCATCGTATGCATTGTCCCAACCGTAATCTCCCCAATAGCCGATGCCGACACACAGATCGAGCGCCCCGTCACCGTCATAGTCGACGTAGTGCCATTGATTGGCGCGGATTCGGCCTTTGCCGGGTTCGATTTTGCCGACATCGATACTTCGGTTCGACGCAAAACCCTTGCCGAGGAAGTCGGTCCATTCCTTGCCCGGCGTCAGAACGCGCGGACGGCCGTCTACGTAGGAGACGCGAATGTTGGCGAGCGCCGGGCCTATCCGTACGGGTGGTTTGAAGACGGGCATCTTAACATTGCCCGCCGGATTCTCGAACAGATACACGCCGTTGAACGGGACATCCGGACACGAGACGACCAGGTCCAGGTCGCCGTCACCGTCCCAGTCTATCGGCATAGGCCAGGCCCACAGCCCCACGCCCAGATCAACGACGAGCCCCGGATGATTGTACGGCACTCGAATCATAGATCCGGCGGCTTCGGCCCCGGCGGCATGACCTTTCTCGGGGTCAACAGACAAAACGGCCCCGTGCACGTCGCCTGCCATGGTGAGCTCGGCGGCCATCACCGCTACCAGGCCTGCCTTGAGCAGACACATAGTGCTCATCTTTTTCACCGCCACCTTTCTTGAGAAATCACCATCCGGCATCGTATCGTCCAGGGAACCGGCTTGGTTGTTTACAGGGTGATTGTATCGAACCGACAGGAAACGTCAACGGAGCAGCATATCGGGCGGCCGGCTGTGGCGCGCCACAATATGCTCGTGTTGCGGGTCGAAGCGGGGCTCTTCGGACAAGCAAAGCTATTGCAATCGCAGGCTGCACTCTGTATCATAGGTCCTCGGTTGTGCAGGAGTACTGTCTGTGCGGTCAAAGCAGGCATCCGGGGTTTTTGGGGATGTTGGCAACGCGTGGGTCAATGCCCTGCGCATGTAAATTTCCATCAACTGCTTCATCTGAATGCAGGAGGTAAACATGACTCAGTCTATTGACAATTCGGGTATCAATCGTCGAGCGTTTCTCAAGCACAGCGGCTCAGTCGCGGCCGGGGCGGCGGTTCTGGGGCGGATTTCTTCCGTGGCTTTCGCCTGGGAGGAGAGCACGATTCGGCTGGCGCTGATCGGCTGCGGCGGGCGCGGCGCCGGCGCAGTCGGCGACGCCCTGTCGGTGCAGAACAGCGGCCCGGTCAAGCTGCACGCGATGGCCGATATACATGAAGACCGAATGAACTCGCGCTACAAGGCGCTGCAGAAGAGGTTTGCGGATAAGGTGGACGTCGCTCCGGAGCGCAAGTTCATCGGTTTTGACGCCTATCGCAAGGCGATTGATATTCTGAGGCCCGGGGACGTTGCCCTGTGCACGACGCGTGCCTACATCCGGCCGGTGCACGTGGAATACGCCATCAAGAAGGGCATCAACGTCTTTTTCGAAAAGCCGTTTGCCGCCGACCCCGGCGGTCTGCACCGGCTGCTCCGCGCCGGTGAGCAGGCCGAGAAAAAGAACGTCAAGATCGCCGCCGGCCTGCAGTGCCGTCACTCCCCGGCCCGCCAGGCCCTGATCGGACGAATCCGCGACGGGGCGATGGGCGAGATACCGCTGATCCGGGCCAACCGGCTTGGCGGCGGCGGGGGCCTTGGCAATCAGGGCGACAAGGCCAACGACCTGATGAGCCAGCTTCAGTTCGGGAGGATACACCTGCTTTGGGTCGGCTCGGGCCACATGGTTGATAATCTTATCCACCAGATCGACGAGTGCTGCTGGATCAAAGATGCGTGGCCGGTTTCGGCCGTCGGGCTGGGCGGGCGCGTGCCCCACAGCAAGGACCTCGGGCAGAACATCGACGTTTACTCAATAGAGTACACGTTCGCCGATGGAACCAAGGCCTTTTGTGGTTTTCGCAGAATCGCCAGGACACGGAGCGAGTTCGCCACGTTCGTTCACGGCACAAAGTGCGCCGCTCAGTTCTCCGGCAGGACCCACGCTCCGACCGTGCACATGTTCAAGGACCAGCGGATCGAGAAGGGCAACATCGCCTGGACGCCCACAAAGGACCAGCACAGTCCCTGGCAGTACGAGTGGAACGTCTTTATCGAGAGCATCCGCAAGGACAGGCCGCATAACGAGCTAAAGCGTGCGGTGTACTCGGATTTGACGAGCCTCATGGGCCGCGCCGCCTGCCATACCGGCCAGATGGTCACGTGGGACCAGATAATGAAGTCCGGGTTCCAGTTCTGCGACTACCTTGACGACTTGAACTACGACAGCCCGGCCCCCGTCAAGGCCGACAAAAACGGACTTTTCCCCACGCCGATTCCGGGCAGGTGGACTGAGGTCTGAGGGCACGGCAGAAACGCCGTTGCCGTATTGGTCATCGGCCGTTTTGGTCTGAAGGCTCGAGGGACCCGGGGCCGCGGTCGCTCCGGGGTCAATCTGTGAATATGCAGCGGCTGTAAGGCGTTCGTACGGGCGGCGGCGCGCTCTGTTACAACTGCGGCGGCTGCCAGTCCGGAATGCCTTCTTTGGCCAACTGCTTTTCGTAGAGCACCCAGAAGGGGCGCTGCGGGGCCAGCGGAACATCTTCGTTTACCATCAGCGGCCGCGTCTCGGCCCACCAGGCGTCGTAGGCTGCTCGCATTTTCGCCACGACCTCCGGGTGCTGCTCGATGACGTTCGTCGTTTCGGCGGGGTCGGTCTGGATGTCGTAGAGCTCCTTGTTGTTGACCAGGCGGAACCGCCCGATGCGGACGGCGCATGATGCGTACTTGAAATCGTCCGGGTTGGCGCCTTTCTGCCACCGTCCCTTGTGAACGAACAGGAAGCGATCCAGCCATTGCGCCTTCGGATTCTCAAGCAGCGGCAGCAGGCTGCGCCCGTCGAGCTTCTGGATATTGTCGGGGATCACAGCGCCGGCCAGGGCGGCGAACGTAGGGAACAGGTCGATATGTGCGCTGAGCCTGTTGATATCCTGCCCATCGGGCAGCACGCCTTTCCATCGCCAGAAGCAGGGCACTCGCGTGCCGCCTTCGTTGGGGGAGCCTTTTCCATTCTTGAGTCCGGCCGCGTACAGTTGGACTCTCTTGCCATTCAGCCGGCCGCTTCTGCCGGCCTGTCCGTTGTCGGTCATGAAGATAAGCAGCGTGTTTTCCGAGAGCTTCCAATCCTCCATCTTTTGCATGATCATGCCCATGTTGTCGTCGATATTGACGATCATGCCGTACCGGCCGGCGGTGCCCTCGTCGTAGCCGGCGTCCAGAAACGGGCGCTTGTACTTTTCCGGGGCGATCATCGGGCCGTGAGGGGCATTGGTCGTGATGTAGGCAAAGAACGGATTCTTTTTGTCTTTGCGATCCTTGATCCAGCCGGCCGCCTGCCGGAAGAATACGTCCGTGCAGAAACCTTTAGTTTTGACGAACTTCTTGTTGTGGCGAATAACGCAGTCGAAGTAGCGATTCTTCTGGTTTGGCGGGGCGTCGGCGCAGCTACCCGGATAGGCCTGTCCGATGCCGCCCGCGCCGTGAACGAACGCCTCGTCGAATCCGCGGTTGTGCGGCTGGTAAGGCTCTTCGTCGCCGAGATGCCACTTGCCGAAAATGCCGGTTGAGTAGCCTGCTTTTTGAAGCAACTGCACGATGGTCGTCGTGGTGAGGGCCATGCGCTCCCGTTCGAGGATGGTATGTGTCACGCCGTTCTTGAATTCGTGCCGGCCGCTCATGATTGACGAGCGTGTCGGCGCGCACGTCGGGCTGACATGAAAGTCGGTAAGCCTGGTGCTCAGGCGGTGCAGCCGGTCAAGATTAGGGGTCTTGAGCACGGTGTTGCCCAGGCAGCTCAGGTCGCCCTTTCCCTGATCGTCGGTCATGACCAGGATGATATTCGGCCTGGCGCCGGCCAGCCGGGACCTCTTGCCCCAGCCGGTTGTCTGAAGAACCACCGTCCCGGTCAGCGCGCCGAGACCAACTCTTTTCAGGAACTTCCTTCTGCTGCAAATCATTTGCCGGGCTCCTTTCTCTTTTTTGGCAGTCTCTGTTACCAGAGCGGCGTTCTGTCGTTTTCTCAGATGACAGTATACGACCAACCTGCCGTACGGACAAGCCTTGCGGGGCCGATTGTTCCGGATTCAAAACCACTGCATCAGGACCTTCGCGACAAGCTCGTGGCCTCTTCGATTGGGGTGGTTTCGCTGGGACATAAGATTCTGCAGACGGGCGCCATCCGCGATAGCGGCCCGGAATTCTGCAAGGCTGTCGGCCAGTGCGACACTATGAGACCGCGCGAGATTGCGGATCAGCTCGGCGCGGCGATTCAGCGGGTCCTCGGGATTGCTCAAATCGGCGTTGAGGTCCGGGGTGGGGGTGAGAAGGATTAGCTTTATGCCGCGGCTTTTGGCCTGCTCGATCATGGATGTTAGAGATTCCCTCGACTTGTCCAGGGTGATTCCGCGGTCGTTCAGGGCGTAGTCGATGGTGATGACATCCGGCCTGTGTGTGAGGACATCCCTCTCGAAGCGCTTCCGGCCCCTTTCAGAGTTTTCGCCGCCGATTGCCGTAACGATAACGTTTATCACGGCATGAGGGTATTTCGCATTCAGAGCCCTGTGCAGCAAGTGGGGGTAAGCATCGAAGGTTTGTACTGCGGGCGTTTTGAAATAGCCGGCGGGCACGCTGTGGCCGTGACAGACAATATTGACCGTGCGATTCTTCGGCCACTTCTGCTGCAACAGCTCCTTGGTCTGGAAAAGATAGGTTGCGGGGCGGGCGGCAAAGACGCTTGTCGAATACACCAGCGGCTTGAAAGCCGTCAGCTCTGCGAGGGGAACTGCGCCCCAGGTGGTATTCAAATGGCCTACCATGCGTGGGTCGGCAAATGTTCGGGAATAGTCGATCAGGGCGCTGGCCGCCTCCGGCTGCCGCCAGCTTGCCGGCCAGACTCGAAATCCCTTCTGCAGAAACATCGGCACCGATTCGTACGCCTCCCTGCGCCCATAGTGCCAGTCACAAAGGATGATATCCGTTGCGATAAGGTCAACGGCGCCGGCCGTACCGTTCGCCGCGGCTTCCCATTTGCTGTAACTGATGCTGTTGGCGTCTATCAGACGGTCCGCCCACATGAGCATCTCGATCTTGCGTGTCCCCACGATGTGCCTGTGGTAGTCGTTTACCGCTTTGGCGAATAATTTCGCCTTGCTTTTGCCCTTGCAGCGAGGGCATGCATCCTCGCCGATTAGAAACACCTCGTCCATTCCCACGTGCAGGGCGTCGGCGTCAAACGCGTCGATCAATTCATCCATCAGCTCGAATATGATGGGGTCAACATCGGGATGCAACGGACACCAGCTTCGACAGTAGATACCCTCGTTACCGGGGTATTGGCCCGGCGTCTCATCGAACTGCGGATATTTGGCGAGTAAAGGGAAAGTGCTTGCCTTCCATGACTGGTGTCCGAGGCACTGGAACTGGGGGATGAGCCGAACGTTGTTCTTAGAACATTCACCTACGAGCCTCTTGACCGATTCTTTGCTGCTGGGATTTGCGGATCTGAGCTCCGGATGGGATTCGTATTCGTAGCCGTAGTTGATTTCGGCAACAATTGAGTTTACGCCCATCTCGGCCAGATCTTTGACGACCGCAGTGAGCTGCTCCGTCTTGTCCCTGCCGGTCATCAGCACATGCAATCCAACGCGCGGCGGCTTCCAACTGGCGGCGGTCGAGCACAGGCCGACCGATGAGACTGTCAGAGCGAGACAAAAGTTGATGGCATAATTCCTTTTCATGTATCCTGTCCTTTCGATTCCGACCGGCGTCAAGTCCCGGCATGCGGCCCGAATTGAAGAATTCGCCACTGTCTTGTGAGAGGCTCGCGACCGCAAAGGAAGCGATGCTCATCCGTCCGGGCGTACAAATGCGACAATAGTGCATCCGGCAATCAGATTTTAAGGGCCCCCGCGAGAAAGTATTCCGTACGGGGCGCTGCCGGCGATAGTGACTGTACTTTTGACGGCGCAGACATTCGTTTTTAGGATTATACCCTCGGCCCGGATTTGCCGCAACAGCCTGCCCTGCCGAGGGGGACACGGGCGCAGGGCGGACACCATCGCATCAGACCGAGCGCCTTGCCGCTGGCGGGATTGACCGGCAGCCCGGATTCGCCGTGGAAGCGCCGATAGAGGATTGGACCAATCAAATCAATCTTCTTGAAGGCCTGCCGGACAGGACGATATGATCAACGTATAGCCTTGCATGGTTGTCGATGGGCGATAGAATCGGCGTGCAAGCGGCGGTATTGGCCGCATGTTGCGACTGAAAGACAGCTAAATGGAGCGTAGAATCATGAGAAGACGGGATTTCCTGAAAAGCGTGAGTTTGGGTACGGCCGGATTGGCTTTGGGCCGGTCCGGCTTTTCTATCAGTACGGTCCAATCCAAACCTTCCCCGGCCGGTGTATCTTTCGGCGCGGCGCCGGCCAGGCCGAACATCGTCTTGATTATGGCGGATGACGTGGGGTGCGGGCCGATTGGCGCCTATGGCGGGCAGCGCTGGAAGACACCGCATATCGATGCGCTGGCGAGCGGCGGGATGCGGTTTGACTACTGCTTTAGCATGCCCGTGTGCCATCCGACGCGGATCTGCCTGATGACAGGTAAATATCCCTTCCGGCTCAATTCCGCCTGGGGGACCTTTCCCAGGGCCGAGGAACAACACACCCTGGCGCACGTGCTGAAGCGCGCGGGCTACGCCACAGCGATTGCCGGCAAGTGGCAGCTGGCCCTGCTGAAAAATGATCCCCGGCACCCGGCACGGCTGGGATTCGATGCCTGGAGCCTCTTCGGCTGGCACGAGGGCGCGAGGTATCACGATCCCATGATTTACGAGAACGGCCGCGTGCGCGCCGATACGAAGGGAAAGTATGGGCCCGAGCTGTACGTGGATTTCCTGGGGAAATTCATAGAGCAAAGCATCGCGGCTCAAAAACCTTTTTTCGCATACTATTCGATGGCGCTGGCGCACGATGTGACCGACGACATACCCACGCAGGTTCCTTATGCGCCGGGCAAGGATCGCTGGATGAACTACAGCGAGATGATCGAGAGCATGGATGCAATGGTGGGCGCGCTGGTGGCCAGGCTCGATCAAGCGGGCCTGCGCCGCAACACGATCATCTTGTTTACCGGTGACAACGGCACGGCCAGGCGCTCGAAGCTGCGCCATATCCGGGATCGCCGGTACGAGTATGAGGATGTTTATTCGATTCGCAACGGCAAGCGCGTCGGCGGCGGCAAAGGCACGCTTTCGGATATCGGAACGAACGTGCCGCTGATCGCCAACTGGCCCGGTAGAATTGCTGCGGGCGGCGCAGCAGACGAATTGGTTGATTTCAGTGATTGGCTGCCGACCCTGGCTCAGATCGGCGGGGCGAAAGTTGAGCACAAAATTGACGGCGTGAGTTTTGCCGCGACCTTAGTTGGCAGACGGCCGCGCGTGGCGCGCGACTTTGCCTTTTCCGAGAGCGCTGACGGCAAGGCATGGGTGCGCACCAAACGCTACAAGCTCTATAACACCGGCGAATTCTATGATATCCGGAACGATGCCATGGAGGAAAAGCCGCTGACGGATTTGTCCGGGCCTGCGGCAAAAAAACGCGAAGCGTTGGAGGCTGCATTGTCCAAGCTCAAGCGCCCGGGTAAGCGCGATTGAATGAATCTTGCTGCCCGGGCGAGGTGCGCTGTCCGGTGAACAAGTTGCGTGACATTTCCGGTTTGCCAAAAAGGTCCTCAGGACGAGTCCCTTGGCGTGCGATCAGATGCTCCAAGAAACCGGGCTACAAACAGAAGGCACGTTATCCGCCAAATCTTGAAGCGGCTGTGATTCCGCAAGTCAAGCTGTATCAATTAGTTGGTCAAAGGCCGGTGGAGGCGCGACTGCTTCAATGGCCTGAGCCGCAACCCGAGGCTTGTTCATTTGGTTTGTTTGATTTCGAAAGCGTTGAGCACGGCCTTGTGACCCTCACGGCCCTTTCTTGCAGGGTCCGGGTATTTGTCATCGCCTCCATCAATCACGACCAGCACGTCGTTGCCGCCGTCGGTCCGGAACAGTATGCGTGACGTACCGACCCCGGCGTCGGCGGTAACGCTGGTTACATCGATGTTCCTGGCCTCTCGCAGTGATGTGACGCCCCTGCCGGTTCCCAGGCCCATGCTCCAGCCTCGATAACCGGGCAGTGGCTCGGTGGGCAGAGGCATGGCGCGGACACCGGTCAACGGCGGCATCTGTGACGGCTGGTCCAGGCAGTTGCGTGTACTCTGCTTTTTCGGCTCCCAATGGTTGTGATAGCAGATCATCTCGTATTCACCGGCCGGCAATCCGTTAATGCGCAGAAGTATGTCGCCGCGATTCTCTCCGCCCCAATCGACATTGTGAAACCAGCCGTTGGCGATGGGATCGCCCTGGGGCTTGCCGGTTGGTCGTCCGCCGCCGCCGAGATTGTCACGGCATAGGCCGTGTACGTGGAAACCGCCGTTTCCGCTGCCGCCGCAATCAATGAGGACGTGAACTGCCGAGCCCGCCAGCCCGGACGTCCTGGGCGGCGCGGCCCCGCCGGAGCCGTCTTCCCAGACCGCGTCGTGCATATACATGTCAGCCCAGCGTGCCGCCACGAAGGGCGTCCAGCCGGGCTTGAGCGTGCCGGAGACGGGCGTTGAATCTTTCTCGCTCTGAGGCAGCGCAAGGTCCACTTTCAATCCAATCGGGCTCCCGGGCGCCGCGACGAGAGTTTCCGCTGCTTCGATTGCTTCGGCCAGGCCCTTGCGATAACGATACACGACAGCCGGGTCATCCGTGAACTGTGTCCGGCTCGCGACCAATTCTCCGGGGACAACCAGTAATTCCTTCGCCTTCACCAGCCACTCATCGCGGCCGGCCCGCAGCCCCGGAGAGGCCTGAGCTTCTGCAACGGCGTTTTCGAGGATACGGTAGTAGGCATAGTCTTCCAGGCCGTCGCGGAAGTTCTCAAGGCGGATCGTTGGTAAAGGCGTGCCGTCGGGACCGACACAGGTCCATGAGCCGTCGCCGTGGTACGTCGTCCAGCTTCTCGGGTCCCAGTCGGTAAACGGGCCGGCGTCGATGGGCTTTCGAGAGTTCCAGATACTGATCTGGTAGTACAGGAAGCCGTCCGGCCGGTACTTCGCTGTCATGGCGCCCATCAGCAAACGCCCCTCGATGGCCGGGTACTCTATGAACATGTTGGCGTGTGGGTGACTGGGACCGCAGCAAATATACCACCAGACCTGCCTGCCGGAAGCGCGGGCCTGCGCCGCCTTGTCCGAATCGAACCGGGGCGTCAGCGGGCAAAAGGCATCCACAGACTTGATGACTGATGCCAGGCCGTAGCTATTGTCATAACTTGTGGTCATTACCATCACATCGGGAAACAGGGCTTTCAGAATCTTGGCGGCCCGCTGCACTTGATCGAACAGCTCTGTTTTCACCTCATCGCAGCCGTAGATATAGGCGTGATCCAGTATCCCGAGGCGTTTCGCCTTCTCGTATGCCGGCTGAATTCGACTGAGAATATCCGCCTTCCAATCCTTAATCCGCTCCGGAGTCCCGCCGCATGGGCCGAAGTAGCCGAGATTGAACCGTCCCAGGCGTCCCTTTGTGTGCAGGCGCTCAATAACCTCGAAGTCCGGGGTCCAGCCTCCATAACTATAGAGGCTGTCGTACGTCAGGTAGTAGTCGGCCAGGAAGTCCGCCCATTTGAGCTTATGTTTCTTCCAGGCGTTGATGGGATAATCCTCAGACTTTCGCCACCTGTTCCGCGCCTCCTGAGTCTCCTTACGCGGGTGGTCATGCGGCCAGAACGTCACTGCCAGCGGCAACGGCGAAGTATCAGGCAGCACGAACCCGAAGACGCGAACAGAAAAGTCGAACGAGAACGCCGCCCGCCCTTCGAGCATGATTTCGAGCCTGCCCTCATACACACCCTGCGGCTGTTCCTTGGGGGCTCGTACGCGAACCCAGAACGACTGGGCGTCGGCAGCGGCAATATCTACAGCGTCCATGAAGTCGAGGATCGGGTCCGGCCACCAGCCGACATGAGAAGAGCCATAGGGCGGCACAGCTTCGGTCCGGACGTAGCCTACCGGAACAGCGTCAATGTTGTCGGCGGCAAACCTCAGCCCGTCTTTGCTATGCAGGTCTCTTATGCGCACGCGCACCCGCTTGATGTCTTCACTGCATGGCAGCACGATAACCTGGAAGCTCTCTTTCTCATTTCTCGCCAACATCAACTCGACTCGTGACTTCACCTGAAGCGGTTCTGCCAGAACCCGGGGCAGAATCTTGTCCATTGAAGTGGCGAAGCCCACCACAACGTTGTTGGCCCGGGCCCCGTCTATTTGAACCCCGGCCCGGATACCATCGAAATTCGCCTGCGAGACCTTTACATGCCTGATGTGTTCATTTGGGTCCGGCCCGCCGAAACAATAAGGCGCCGGGAGAATCAGGATAAGGGCGAGACCCCAAACGGCGTGATATTCGCACGTACGTTTCATGGTAATTTTCCCACACAATAATGGTCACTCAATACGGCTCTGCCCGTCAGGGCAGCCTGACGAGCATTCTATCCGTGGCGGCAGGTGATCGCAAGAGCACCAAAGGCGCTGTTTGCCCGTCGATAGCGTATTTCGGGCCTTTTCGTCGGGAAAAGAATGCGAAACGCCGGCGGGCTTCTTCCCGTACATCCAAGTCCGGTCGGCGACGGCTGTTCTTGCGGCGGGACAGCTTCAAGCGAAGAATCCCAATTTCGTGGAAGACATGCATATACTTATAGGTTATGATTGGCGTTGCTCAAGGATGGCAGGCGCAGCCTGGTTTGTGTTTCTCAAGTGTTTAGCTTAGAGACTGAAAGTATGGAAAGAAGAAGAATTTCGGGAGGTTCACTCATGTTGAAGAAGAGGTCTTTTGCGTCGTTCATTTTCTGCTGGGCTCTTTTGTTCGTCCTGCCGGCCGGATCGCTGATCGGCGCCTCTCGGAGTATTCGGGATGGAGAGATGGCCGGATACCTGGGCGTCCCTCACGAGAGAGTTCCGGAAACGTACGGCGGCGGATTCTCACTGTACGTGGCGGCCTGGCCTTTGTTGGAAGAATACCCGGGGAATCGTTTTCAGACCGGTTTGTTCGGCACCTGGATGCACGCCAAGAACGACAAGCCAAAGCCTATCGAAAGGATGTACTCCGATATCGAGGGCGGCTTAGGCTGGTGGCGCGACACGCGGTTCGCCACGGAAACGCCGAAGTTCATTATGGGCGGAGTGCAGTTGAATTTCCGTGGATGGGCCAACGGACCCGGGGCCGGCAAAGGAAGGGACTGGAATAAGCCGCGAGGCAAGTACGGCGTGGCGCAGCTAAGCCCCTGGGTGCTTTGGCCTCCGGACGGTCTGAATCTGAAACAGGGCACCTGCGGCCAGCTTTGGGGCTACGGGTATCTGCCGCTGCCGCTCACCAAGCCTAAATCGAGGACTGCCGGGAAAGACATTCCAACGGGCAATCATTGCTGGACCCTGTTTCTGAACACTGGAAACTTCAAGGGCCCTGTTACCTTCTTCACGCCCTATTTCTTTTCCCAGTCGGCTTTGGACGAGCCTCGCGTGGCGGGTATGTTTCTGGACAGCCGTCCGGCCAATCCCAACCGGGCTTTGCAGATGGAAACCCAGTATGTTCCCAGAGCCCAGGCCACCGACAGCAAGGGCGATACTTACGCTCGGATAGCCCCGACATCGTTTCCGCGAGGGCCGAAAGGCGAATCGGTGGTCGTTCACCGCATTACAGCTTATACCAAGAAGGCGCTCTGGGACGCCGTGGAGGCCTGGTTTGAGGGCGGGCCTCCGGCCAGCGGCGTCATCGACCCCAAGGAATCCGTTGTGCATAAGTTCACCGGACAAGGGTGGGCAACGTGGAGAATCTATAAGAACTCTGAATCTCGAGAGCAAAGGGCGCGCATTGCCTGGGATTCGTTCGCCTACCCCAGGGCGTTTGATTCAGCCACCTTCGGCTACCGGTGGAACGAAAAACTGGTGACGAAAAAAGACACTAAAGACGGCCCATTAGTGACGCTCCCCGAATACTATCGCCTGGAAAAGGATGATAATAACAGGGCCAAATGGGTGGTCGTACAACCCGAAGACGTTCCGGCCGAGACGGGACTGGCTGATGTTCGCTTCGGCCGGCGCGGCGGAAGGCCCTCCGAACCCTACGTCACTCCCGACGACCCGGAGAGTTGCTGGAAGAAGCCCGGTCCCGCGGCCGGACCGTTCCAGGCGCGTCCGGGAGACGGGAGTGTAGTGACATACTACTGGTATCGATTCGCCGACCAGCCGGCATTGCTCAACGCCGATTTGACGGATGACGAGCGGGAAGACCTGCAGAAGCGGGTGGAAAAGCTGCACCGACACTGGAAAAAAGACCGTGACTACCTGGCGCCGCCTGCGACTGGAGAGCTGGCGGATATAGACCCGGCCTTGATTGTCACCCCGCCGCCGGGCCTCGACGTGGGCCATGTGCCCATCGCCACGCGACAAGCAGCCCGAGAGTAGGTCCGCTGCGGCCCGATTGGGGCGTCAAATGCCTTGAAAGTCCCCGGGGACATGTGGTGACAATGGCGCATGGGTGCCCGCCTTTTTCGCTTGACATTTACCGCAAGATTGCATACGATTGTAAGGTCTGAGGAGACGTCCGGTTGATGCTCTTGTTGCCGGTCGTTTCCAGGGCGGAAAAACATCTTTGGCTTACCGGCGGTTGCGTTCTCACCACCGGCATAGTGTGGCAGGAGAGTGCCCTCGGATGCTCGGAGGATGCGTAGACGGTCGAAGAGACATCGAGAGGGGACAGGCTATTCCCGAATCATTTTTTGTGCCGGACCTTTTTGAGTGTTGTGGGAATCGTCCCTCTGCAAAGGGGCAAACCAGGAACCATCCTTCGCCGACAAACGACCGTTGCGGCAGGAGAACAATACCACATCAAAATCTCTCGTGAAAGGGGTTAGCAATGAGCAGACATACTCATATCTTGTTGGCAATGGGCGCCCTCGTTTTAGGGGCCGCCGACTGTGGGAAGGGGGCTAGTCCTGTAACATTGATCGTGAGCCCGGACAATCCCGTTGTTAATACGTGTCAGGGAGCCTCGATAGAGTTTATTATGCGAGGCACCGATGCAGACGGGGACCTTCGGCTCTCGGGTGTCTGGTTGGATGGTGTTCATCAAGGGGTCCTGTATTATGACAATGGCTACGACGATATGGTCACCTGGAGCCACACGTTCAACGACTTGGGGACTCATATTGTTCGCTTCAACAATCTCGATTTCGCGGGCAACTACGGCAGCAGTGACGGGTGGACCGTCGAGGTTGAAATCTGCAGTGATCGTACCGGGAGGCTTGAAGTTGGGATCGGACCGCAGGAGGCAGTCGGAGCCGGAGCGAAGTGGAAGGTGGTCGGCTACACAGACTGGCTCGATTCCGGCCAGGCTGCTTATAACCTGCCGCCGGGATATCATAATGTGGAGTTCAACAGTGTCGAGGGTTGGTTCGAACCGAAAATCCTCCTGATGCGGGCAATCGGAGATGTGCCGGTCTCAGAGGTGGTCGAGTACATACCGGTGCCGGTCTTCACCATCGGCGAAATCCCGCGTCGTGAGGCGCCGCACGGCGAGAGGCTGAAGTTCTACGTAGATGCAAACTGGCTTGCGGATCCGGTATTTACAATGCAGGCCGATCCCGAGCCCGTCGGGCCAATGTGGCTCGACCCCGCTTCGGGCCTTTTCACATACGAGCCCAACGAGGCCGAGGACCGCGCGCCATTCGACGTCACCTTTACAGCGACATCCGGCGCCGATGCCAATGAGCAGACGGTTATGATCAGTCCCAAGGCCGATCTACCGACGGAATATGCAATGGTAAGTCAGACGACACAGGACTATCCGGACCCCTGTGATAGAGACTATATCCTCATAAATGAATTCGGACTTCAGGACCCGTGCGATCCGAACAGTTGGGTCCTGTTCAACTGCGAGATGAGGGCGACTCGCTCAGTTACGATTGCCGGCAAGGGGATTATCTGTGAGGATGTCGAGAACAACCTTGTATTCGCTTATGACAACAATTACGACATAAACGACCTTACCATCTACGCCGAGACGCTCGTCATCCGGGACCCTCTGCGCCTGCCCCAGACCGATGTGACCATCTATGCCCGCGAGCTGGTGTTCGAGGGCGACGGCAACGTCAATACGACCCCTCTGAGCGACTGGCGGGCCCTTACACTTGACCCAAACCGCTGTTCCTGGGAAAACGGTTACAACGACGAACTCGAACCGGTGGACGGCAACAACGGCCACGCGGGCGGCGATATTTCCCTGTTTATAGAATCGTTCGAAGCCGAACCGCAGGGTCTGACGCGATTTATCATGAAGGGCGGAAAGGGCCAGGCTCCCGAACCGGGCGAGAACGGGAAGGCCGGCGCCAATTATTGCACCGGCCCTAAAAACTGGAAGGGTAGTTTTCCTCCGGATTTGAGTCCAGATGACTGGTTCAACAAAGTTGTATTAGCCCGGTTCATTGTGTGGGATGATTCTGATCCGCTTGATAAGCGTTATCGTGAAAAAATCGAGCCTGGGGGGGAGGGGCTGTGTGCAACATTATTCCTTTCTTGCACGGGTATTCTGAATGAGTCTGAGCCTTGCGACGGCCAATATCGGCATCCAAGAGCAGTCGCCCCTGTTGTTAACGGCTATGACGCCGTCCCGGCCGGTACACCGGGCACCGGCGGCAGCGGAGGAGACCTGAGCTGCACGCTGAACATATTCATGCAGGCCGACGTCGATAATGCCGGCGGCGACTCGAATGAACCCGCAGACACCAACGGCCTCGGTTACTACAAAGGAGGGCTACATGGAGAGCCAAGTATCGCTTACAAGGTTTTCTATCGTTATGACGAGTGGTTGCCGTCGGAGGTGATTTATACACGCCCTGAGCCGACGGAAGAGGCCAGTGCCCCGAGCGCCGAGAAGCCGTACGGCGATGCGGGCAGGCGATTTATATCGGCCAGACCGCTGGCCTGGCTTAGCCCCTATGCGCTCAAGATGGTCCTGGCACACGCCAAGGATGCCTACCTGTACGGGTACGTAGCCGAGGCGGCCGAGATACTTCAGGAGTACTACGAACTGCTCAATACCTATATGGACCAGCCCGAATGGGACGAACTGCCCGAGAAATGGCGATTCGATTTCGAGCAGATGCACCAGGAGATCATCTGCCTCCTGCACCGGCTAGAGTATAGCCTGGATTACTTCGGCAACCCGCCCGACTGGGTGCCGAGGCTCTCCTTCGAGGTATTCCAGAAATTGTACAAAGACGAGACCGAACATGCGATTAGAGTCCTGTATCTGAGCTACTGGCTGCAGGAAGATGCAAATTCCATCATCGAAAAACAGGAGGGCTTGAGCACTTGCCGTCAGAAGCTCTGGGAGCAGACCGAGCAATTCCGCGGCGACTATGCGACCGTCACAGATTTGCTTCCGCAGATAAGTAATGAGGCGTGGCGGATTACCGCCAG
>CP070678.1:2210576-2217877 GCA_020352515.1 Phycisphaerales bacterium
CCAGCAAGATAACGTCCCCCTGGATGGAAGTAACTGTGGCACGCAACACGTCGTATTGCCAATCTCCAGGTCCGGTTCTTGCCCGGAGCATGATGCCCCCACCAGGCACAAACCCCTTAGCGTCAGTTACCTGAACGCCGTACTCAAACCAGTCTGAGTCCCTGGCGAGAGCCGTCACGGTGCTATTGGTCTTCTTTAGGATGGTTTTCTCCCCGGAGCCTTTGATGGTGACATTGGGGCTTAGGTAGATTGCATTTCGCAGTTCGTACACGCCCGGCAGAATGTGAAGCGTGCCGCCACCTAACCGATGCAGATAGTCTATACCGGCCTGGATGATCTTGTCGTCCTTGCCTTGCAGATCCCCCTCGGTCTGGCCGACAGTCAATAGCAGACTGTGCTTACTTCGCATGGGTCGATTGGTTGTTACAACGCGTCGGCCGGAGGAGTTTTCTGGACCGTGGGCTATTTCGGCAGCGTTGGCGCCTATTGTGGCGCAGATTACCGTGATAGGAATAAACAGTCCTGTTACGTGCCTTCTTGAGGCTCTCGTGCCATATTGCCACATTGTTGCGCCCTTCACAGATAGGGGATCGTGAATCTATTGCTAATCACATCGAGACATTATACGCCGAAGGGTGGCTTTTCTCCAGTTGTTGCATGAAGCACTCCCCAGCGGGCGAAAAACCTGTCTGCTGGTATGGGTACCATACACACGCGCAGTGTTCTGTTATGTTCCGCGGCCAGTGCCCCTCCGTGAGTCTTGGCCGCTTGGGTCAGGGGAGGTTAAGAACGCCGGATGTTTCAATAAGGACGCTGCTGTTGGAATTGGTCGATTCCGAAGATGAAGCGGTTGAAGGGAGAGATGCCCCATTTCGCGTTGGGGAAAGTGCGGCAATCAGAAGCTTTGCATTCAACGGTCCGGATTCTACCTCGCTTCAGTGCGGAAATGCACGTCCTGTGTGTGCTCGCCGATGCGCACGTGTCTTGACCTTTCCGTTAGTTTCGTGCCCATGATCGAAACGTTCTCGAAGGTCACGTCACCGACGCTATGCTCGGCGTCGGCTCCCTGAATCTGCACAAAGTAATCACCGGGTTGACCATCCACCGTCATGTTCCGGAACCGCACGTTCCGTATGAATCCGGGTACTTTCTTACGCATATACTGGTTCACTACCGGACGCAGGCGGATAAGCTCTCTTTGCCCCTCACCCTGGATACGGATATTCTCGACCGTGACGTTCTCCAGGCGCATGTCTTCACCTGGTTCAAGAAGGAATGCCGTCATGCTGAAGTTGATAATGTCGAGATTCCGGAGGGTCACATTGCGCATGAATGCGGCCCGGCTCTCATGTCCGAGCAGGAATATTCGGGCTCGGTCACACCAGAGGACCGAGTCCTCCACAGTGACTCGCCCAACATCGCTGTTCGGCGCGCTGAAGTCGAGGCCTTTGAGGGCGACGCAATCGTCATCGCTGCGAATAAAGCAATCGGTGATCAGAACGTCCTGAGAGTTGCATGGATTTATGCCGTCATCGTTCTGGACGCGGGAGTTGCAGAGCTTTACGTTCCGGATAGTCACTCGCTGACTGTTCTTCGGCACGATGGTCCAATGGGACGAGCCTCGCAGCGTAATGCCGTTCACCTCGACGTCGGTGCTGTTACGGATGGCAATCAGGTTGCCCACAGGGCCTTTGCGCCACTCCCAGTCGGAGCCGTCCAGAATGCCGCGCCCCCGAATCCGGATGTTAGAGCCTTGTGCCAGCACCTCTGCCTTCACAATGGAGCCGCCGGCAAGGTAAAGGGTCTGGTTGCTTTCGAGGATGATCTTATTCGGCTTGTGCACCCCGGGGCCGAAGTAGACAACACCCTCATCGCTGGGCTGGCGTGCGTTGGTTTCCAAGGGGTTCGCAAATAGCAGCAAGGGCCCTTTCTTGCCGTCCGGTTCAACGCTGAGCTTGCGCGGTTGCTCGAGCGTTAGGGTCAGCGTATGGTCATCCTCCAGCGTTGGCCGGATCCCGGACGAACGGGGTCGGATCACCGCATTCCGAAGCGGCCGCTTGGACACAATGCGGACCACAACAGGCCCTGACATGTCGAAGTTGGCAAATGAATATGGGCCGCCATGGTCCCACTGTTTTCCAGCGAAGGGTGGATCGAGAACACGGGCCATGTATATGTCAACTTGCTGGCCTGCCACATGCACTCGATAGTCCTTCGACAAGACCTCGCCGGCTGGGGCGGCATAAGTAACGACCGTCCGTGTACTCGTCATATCGCCGCGAGCTTGGGTTACAGTGACAGCAATCATCACAACCAGAGCGGCAACTGCCAGCAATCCATTGGGATGCCCGGCCTTTGTCTTGAATGATGCGGATCCGGCGGTTTTGTGAGTTATCCTCATGGTTCTTTTTCTCCTGGATATGATCTTGTCCAGTCTGAACATTTGTACGCAACACCTGATAATGGGATACCATAGCACAATCCCCCTTGATCTCAAGTCTTTCGCGTAAGCTACATGCCGAGGGGAGGCGATGGCGATTCGCCCTGGTTTGAGCGAATCGCCATAGCGGTGCGTTTGGAGGTAGTCGCAATGAGAGAGGAAAATGAAAGTTGGCTATTGCCGATTGTAGAAGCTTTCGGCACGGAATATCTCGTGGACATCGAGCGTAGGGAGTTTCGGCAGTTCAATGACCCGGCTAATGTCGTCAAGATGCACTCTGAGAGAGGCCGGCAGATTGTGAAGGAGTGCCTTGGACAGCAGTGGCACAGCTTTGGCTTGGACACGATGGCTGATAACAGTGATATGGTTGGCGACCGGTGCGGGAACCGTATGCCGGCAGAAACATAGGTGATGAAGATGCCCGAGGACGAAATCTGCAAAGCGGAACTGATTATCGCCCGGCTTAAGGCCGAGGGTTGGAAGAAGCAGCAATCCGGCACAGTGTATATCAACGGTACGATAGGAATCAACCTGCTCAAAGACGGCGAGGTCATAACAGTGCAGCAGGAATTCTATCCAGACGAGGAGTTTCTCGAACAGGAATGGCCGGACGAAAAACATATAGAGCCAGACCCATTCGCAGGCGATGAAAATGGCAATAACACTTGAGACAATACACAAGGAGATACAGCAGGTAAAAAGCGACCTGCACAGGGTGAGGAGCATGCTGGAAGATGAAGGGGAGCTTGCTGACGAAGCCCGTCGGGACCTCGCAAGAGCCAGAGAGGAGGTGTGTGGGGAGTATCTGACTCATGAAGAGGTCGTGGCGAAGTATGGATGATTACGATAGCTTGCCGCGTTTGCAGCAGACTCTCTTTGTGCCGAGGGGCGAAATCCGGTAGTCTGTTCGGCGGTGCTGAAGATGGCGCAAGGCGGCGTATACATAGCGATATTCTGCCTGGCCAAGAAGCAACGCATTGCAGTGGGCAGGCTCGGCAGTTTTTGGTTTCGTTCTGGGGTGTATTTCTATGTCGGAAGCGCTCAGCAAAACCTGTGTGCACGTTTGGAGCGTCACAGCCGAAAGGACAAACCGCTGCGCTGGCACATCGACTACCTCTCAGTCAGAGCTGATATGATTGGGGCCGTCATGGTGCCAGGCAAGCGCACGCGCGAGTGTGAACTGGCTTGTGAATTGGGTCGCCTGTATGAGTCAGTTGCGCCAGGTTTTGGCGCTTCGGACTGCCGTTGCGGCGGCCATCTGTTCTACACGCCGGCGTTGTAGTCTGAGGTAGGAGTAATTATTACCTGAGACGTGCAGATGCAACACATACGCTTGTCTCTGCGGTCAGGCCTTGATGCACACGCTCCTTGTCAGTTGCGTCGGGAACAACTTTCGGCGAATTCGTCCTTCTCATGGCGGTTCGCTTATGCGGGCGAACCGCCATCAGAGTGGTTCAGCTGGGGGTGATGCAAGTGAGCAAGAGCAATCCGCAGAGCGCTGCCGGCAATGCGCAACGCGAGGATACATCAACGAGCTTGCCCAAGGCCAATACTGCCGATGGTACAGTCGGGAACTTTCTTCTGGGTGAGTCTTTCGCGGACATCAAGTGCCGGCACGGCCACGAGACGAGGCTCTTCAATATCGGCAGAGACCATTTCGTTGCTTGTGATAGCTGCCGTACTTTCGTGCACGTGGGCTCCAACCTAATGAGCAGCTGGCGGCGGGAAACAAAGGATGTCTGGCAGGCTAACCATGAAAGTGTGCAGGGCTATGAGTTCATTGAGTGAGGTTGCCGTCGCGAAGCCATCGTGTCGCAACTTCGCTGCGATGCAGATTGGAAAACTTTCCTGCAGCTTTTCCGATCAGGAATTTTCGCCGCATACTCTTGCCACCTGAGTTTTTCGGCAAAATTACAGTGGCCATATTAAGAAGGGCCTTATCGTCCGAACCGCAAATTGCCTGCGGGCACGGCCGTCGAGTGGGAGTCCGACTTCTTCAACGCAGTCGCGCCATGTGCCGTCCTCGCCTGTCCTGGCGTCCATGATGCTAAGTCGGGGCGAAATCTTCAGGTCGCATGGGCAAAACGGCATGTTTTCGCCGGGAAGTTGCTTGCAATATTGTGATAAGCGCCATATAATAATTGATCGTCAAGGATGTACGTGTTTACCATGGCCTCTTTGGTTCCTGCCGGAGGGGGCAACTGAATGGTTGCGCGGTGAAGCCGTGTCGGAGATTCGGAGTTTATTGGGTGATAAGGGGAGTGCCACGAATTGTGCTTGCCGTGCTTGCCGTCGCCGGAGTTTGTCTTGCCGGGCCGGGTGAGATTCATCTTCAGTTCAAGTTCAGCCTTGAGGACGGGCTTTCGAATACCGCGCCCGACACGTTTTCCGCTATTGGCTCGTCAGAGGCAAGCGTCGGATATGACATCAAGGACCTTCTTGATCCTCCTTCGCCGCCAGGCAAGCACGTCCGGATCTACAGTTCTGATGCCGGTGTCGAGCTCATAAGAGACTACAGGCCGTATGATCCTAACCTGCCGGATATTTCCATTCCCATCGAACTGTTTGCATACGATGTGAACGAGAGCGGCTTAACGGGAACGACCCGGCTGAACCTGATGAATCCGTCGGCCCTGGCGGGCATACCCGGCGACGCGCTGGTTTATCTGCGCAGATACGGCGGCAACGGATCATTTGTCCAATACTACGATCTGACGAACATCGACAACCACTCGGTTGAATGGCAGGTCACAGAGGCAAAAGGTGTCTTTGGGAGGCTTGAGCTTGTGGTTGTAGACAAATGTCTCGCGGCGGATATCGACGACTCAGGCAGGGTGGACCTCAGGGATTTCGCGGTGCTTGCCCGGCATTGGCTGGCGTACGCGCCGGCTTCAACGCCGGACGTCGACGGCGATAGATTCGTGGACCCGGCCGATTTGGAGATCTTTGCGCAAAAATGGCTCTGCGATTGCGATGCAGAGAAGTGACAGGCTGCTATACTTGTTATGGGTGCAGGTTTGAGACTGGTTAGACAACTATACATGGCGGCTTTTCTTCTGCCGCTATTGCCGGCGTTTGGCGACGACACGGGCATGCTGAGGACGGATAGAGAAAGCCTCGCTCCAATGGAGACAATTCAGATCACCGTCCATGATGCTAATTCCTCATGCACGATAAACGTCCTTACACCCACAGGTCATCTCCAGAGCTTTGCCGGGACCATTTCCAACGGCAATGCCACGGCCTCATATACACCCTCTTACCTGCTCGGTGTATACGAAGTGAGCGCCGTGGCCGACGGCAATATGACCGAGACTGACAGCTTTACGGTGGCAAGCCCGAACATCGGGGCTTCAGTACAAATTGAAGAGTGGAGCACGGATAAGGGATTCTACCGGCCCCAGGAGAATCTGACGTTTACCTTCGAGCTTGCGGACTCGCAGGGCTCTGCCCTGACCGGCTTCACAAAAGACCTCTCCGACACCAGGTACGACAGCGACAGCGGCCGGCTTTCCATTCTCAGAGAGGTTACGGACGTGGCGGCTGACGGTACGATAACAGCGCGTGTCCTGGTATATTTCGACACGACCGGCAGATGGTCCAATATCTACGCCCCCACGACGGTCAAACTGGGGCTTTACTACAAGGACGGCGGGCCGCTGCCGGGCGACATCACACTCGCCAACGGCACGCTGAACAATGAAGGCGGGAACATAAGCACCCAGTTGATCAAGGAGAACTCCATCGACAAATTGGTGACAGATGTGGTCACAGGTTTTGCCGGCTCCGACAAGATAGGCTATGTCGAGGTCGTAATTCCCCCGTCCCGAAGCCTGTCGGAGGTTATTTTCGCGGTGGAGTACATCAGGTATTACTACAACACCGGCTGGGCCGACAGGATATACATAACCGAGAAGTACGTTGACGCCGCAGGCTCCGGGTTCGAGCTTGATACCGGGGACTCGTTCAGCTCGCTCGGGAGGCTGCCGGTATTTCTTCCGCTGACGCCGAACGAGAATGGCCTCGTATATTACGGCATCCATTCGGACGATCTGCCCGGGACTACAAATTTCAACGACGGCACATTCTCTGAGGATTCGGGGGCGTACACGAATGTATGGACGTGGAATTCCTTTGTGTCCACCACGGCCGATTGTTATGTTTACGCCGACAAGTGGGGCTACGACGCCCACGGCTTTGCGGGCCCCATTACGCTGGAGAGCGACCCGAATGCAGGCCTGGGGCAACTGAGGATCGAGGGATACGGCGCAAATCGCAACAGCTACTTTCCCCTGGAAGACATCGAGTTCTCGTTTCTCCTGAAGGATTCGGCGGACGCGAATGTTACAGGCTTGACGGGTCAAATTGCGGACCCGCTGCCGACGAGCGACAGCGGCGCGTTCTACGTTCTAAGAGAAGTGCTGGACGTCAACGAAGACGGGTCTTCGCAGGGGCGTTTATCTGTATATTTCGACACCACGGGGCAATGGTCCGACATCTACGCCGGGACTACCATTGAGTTCAGCATTTACAACAGGGACGGCCTGACGGCTCTGACTGACGAGATTGCTCTTAGAGCCGGCTTCATCAACAACGGCGGCAACGCACTGAGCAGCGAACTGAGCTCCAATACATGGAAGGTCAATGTCGATACAGGCTTTGCCGGGGTAGACAGGATCGCGTATCTGGATTTCGACTTCCCGGGGACTCATTCCGTCTCGGATGTTGTGGTGTCCGTGGACAGGATTCTCTATTTCAGGAACAGCGGCTGGGCAGACAAGATTGTCATCGCGAACAACACCATCGCCGACTCTGCTTTCCCAAGGAACCTGAACGGCCAGATCGAATTCACCACGGGCGA
>CP070678.1:2217977-2220843 GCA_020352515.1 Phycisphaerales bacterium
AACACCGTCCTCCTCGACGACGTCGACCTCGGAGCCGCAAATCCCTGGGCCGTCGCCTGTACCAAAGACGGCAAATACGTCTGTGTCACTCACGCCGGAACACACGAGCTAAGCGTAATCGACAGAACGAAACTCCATGACAAGCTCGACCGCGTGGCCGCCGGGCAAAAAGTCTCCGACGTCTCACAGTCGCCCGAAGACGTGCCCAACGACCTGTCATTTCTCGTCGGTCTTCGCCGCAGGCTCAAGCTTAAAGGCAACGGTCCACGCGGCCTTGCCTTGATTGGCGCAAGAGCCTATGCCGCCGAGTACTTCACCGACAGTCTCGCTCTCATCGATATCGACCCGAACGTCCGCCCCAAAGCCGAATCGCTCCCCCTCCGCCCCGCCCGCCCTCTGACAGCCGTACGCACGGGCGAGATGCTGTTTCATGACGCCTCGCTTTGCTTCCAGCACTGGCAAAGCTGCGCAAGCTGTCACCCGGGCGGAGCACGCGCCGACAGCCTTAACTGGGACCTGCTGAACGACGGCATAGGAAATCCGAAGAACACAAAGAGCCTGCTGCTTGCGCACAAAACCCCGCCCGCCATGGCCACCGGAGCCCGTCCGACCGGCGAGGCCGCCGTCCGGGCGGGAATAAGGTACATCCAGTTCGCCGTTCGCCCCGAAGAAGACGCCGCCGCCATCGACGAATATCTCAAGTCGCGAAAACCCCTGCCCAGCCCCCGCCTCATCGAAGGCAAGCTAAGCGCCGCCGCCCTCAGGGGCCAAAAGCTATTCGACACCGCCGGCTGCGGCGCCTGCCACGCACCCCCGCTCTATACCGACCTTCGACAGCACGACTTAGGCACCGCCAGGGGCCTGGACGAAGGCCTCAAATTCGATACGCCCACGCTCGTGGAGACCTGGAGAAGCGCCCCCTACATGCACGACGGACGCTCGGCCACTATGGAGCAGGTCCTGAAAGAGCACAACCCCGATGACAGGCACGGACACACCTCCGACCTCACGGATGAGCAGATCAAAGACCTGGCCGAATTCGTGCTTTCGCTTTGACGGCGGGATAGCCCCACGCCGCGACCTTAGAATCTGAAAATCCGCCGCGCGCCAAAGTCGCTGGCATTATCGCTAATCGAACTGCCACGCATGCACGACCCTGCCCGCCTCATCGCACAGCCGCACCCAGTCCAGATCGACTATTCCCCGAGCCGTACACGGGTCTATCCGCAGCCCCGTCAGAGCGCCCCCCAAAGTGAGTTTGACCTCGTACTCGCGCCATCGGCCGTCGTGGACCGGCTCGAAATTCAACCTCTGCCGCGAGCCGAACCGCCGGACCCGCCTGGTCGTCCAGAACACCTGCCCGATACCACTGCTCTGCGACCGCAAACGCAGCATGACCGTGAGCGGCCCCGCAAGCCCCGGCATCTCGCTCGTGTGGATGTAGGGGTCCCCGCCCGTGCAGCTCAAACGCAGCATTCCGTCTTTCACCGCCAATTCGCAGTCCCCGGACGCCCACCAGCCCCGAACGGACGGCCTATACGCGGGATTCTTCGCGGGGACCACTGCGCCGGTATCCGCAAGAAAGCCGTCGACCAGCGCATCAAGCTCCTTGACCTTCTCCGGCATCTTGTCGGCCAGATTGTCCGCCTCACTCAAATCTTCCTTGAGATTGTACAATTCACAACCATTCGAGCGCCCCACACCCTCGCCGTAAAACCGAATCAGCTTCCAGTTGCCCTTCCGCACATACGTCGAGGGAAGGTTGCCGGTCGCCGGCACATAGTGCGGGAAGTGACAGAACACGGCCTCCCTCGCGAGCTTGCCCGTACCCCTCAACAGCGGCACGATGCTCTCCCCGTCGAGCACCTGCCCCTTCTTTGGGGCTATTCCCCCCATCTCCAGCATCGTCGGATAGAAGTCAACGCTCGATATTATCTCAGAGCACCTGCTTGACGGCCTGACCACACCCGGCCAGACCACAATGCACGGCTCGCGCGTACCCCCCTCGTAGATCGTCCCCTTGCCTCCTCGAAGCGGGTGGTTATTTGTAGGAGGATTGCCCTCCACCACGTCGTACATGTTCCCGCCGTTGTCCGACGTGAAGACGATGATCGTGTCCTCCGTCAGCTCAAGCTCATCGAGCTTGTCCAGCATTCTGCCGACGCTCTCGTCAAGGCTTTGCAGCATCGAGGCCATCACCGCGCACTTCTGCACTCCCCGCGGGTCCTGCCTGTCGCGGTACTCGGCAGTTATCGTCTCTTTGGCCTGAAAGGGAGCGTGGACGGCAAAATGCCAGAAGCACAGCATGAACTCCCTGTGCCGGTTGTCCTCGATGTACCGCAGGGCCTCATCGGTGATTCGGTCGGTAATATATTCGCCCTCGGGGCCGTCCTTGATCTTCGCCATTCGATACGGCGAGAAATAGCTGGGCGGCCCGGGATTGGGCGCGCCCAGATCGAACTCGAACCCCTGCGCCCCCGGATGGTATTGCGCCGCCAGCCCGAGGTGCCACTTTCCTATGAACCCGGTGGCATAGCCCGCGTCCCTGAAGGCCTCGCCGATGGTGTACTCCTCAAGCCGCAGAAACCGCCGGCTCTCCGGGCATATCATCTTCAGCGAAGGCCTGGCCCTTTCCGCCAGAACCGGCGCGTCTTTCGGACGAGGCGGAAGATGGCACGCCGGCGTAGTTATGCCCAGCCGCGCCGGGTACTTGCCCGTCATGATGCTCGCCCGCGTCGGCGAGCACAGCGGGTTGGCGGCGTAGGCGTCCGTGAAACGCATGCCCTCGGACGCGAGCCGATCGATATTCGGCGTCTCGAAGTAAGTGCTGCCGTAACATCCTGTATCCATCCAGCCGAGATCGTCG
>CP070678.1:2220943-2223809 GCA_020352515.1 Phycisphaerales bacterium
CTCATGGCCTACCTCCTCCTGCGCCGCCGACCCCTCGATAGCACGGATATTGTCGTCGTCGCCGCCGCCCTGATCCAGGGCTGGCACCTCGCCTGGGCAATCTTCCGTGACAGCGGCTCCACAAAATCCTTCATCTTCTCCAGGCCCTTTTCCCGCGCACGCCTCTTCCGCAGCCGCTGGTCTCTCGGAATCGCCCTGCAGGCAATCACCCTTGCCGCCGTCTTCGCGCTCGTGGCAATCGGGGCCAGGACCTACGTCCACCGCACGACCCTGCCGTTCTATCCGATGGTCCAGTGGTACGAGCTGTCCGTCCTCTGGCCCCTCTCCGTCGTCTCGCTGCTCGCCTTCCACGCCCAGATGTTTCTCATGCTAAAGGGGCAGCTCACACGGCCCGCCCCCGCATCCAAATGGACCTCCGCCGCGGCCCTCACGCTTCCATGCGCTCTGGTCGTCCTGCTGATATTCGCCCACATGTATGCATCTTCGGGAGGCGCCGGCCTTCCCCCCCGGCTTGTCCTGGCCGCAGCCGTCTACCTGGCCACGCTGGTCGCCGCAACGACCCTCGCCTCTTTGCATCTTTACCGCCACATGGAGATTGAACCATAGCCCGCAACCGCACAAACCCCGCTTCCAAACCGGAGTCCCGCCAAATGAACCGCGATATTCCAATCAACCGAGCCGCCATTAACATCACCCTCTTTCTCCTGCTGCTCCCCGTCTACGCCGCAGTCTTGCTCCTGAGGGAATTTGGCGCCCTCACGCTCCTCCTTGCCCTCATAGCCAAAGGCCGCCCCTTCGCATTTCCACTGATCTACGTCCTGCTGCTCGGATATGCCGCAAGCGCCCTCTGGCTACTCTGGCGAGGTCGCCTGCTCGGCCCCGTGCTCGTGCTCTTTGCAACAGTCTTCCTGCACTCAGTCTCTTCGGGAACCCACGAAGCCAGGCGCTACGAGCTGCTGATCGGCTCCGGCAAGCCCGTCCGTGGAATCGACGTCTACTGCAACGGCGTGCACCTCGGCAAGACCCCGCTAAGAATCTCAGAGCAGCAGTTTCGCAGGAAGGTCCACCCCTGGAACACCCCTCCCGAACAGCCCCGCTTCTCCATAAGCGACGATCAAACCTCCGGTTCCCGCTACCACTTTGCCAGGTACTATTACGTGCCGTACGATGTCTTCGCCCTGTATAAGGCCTGGCCGCCCCGTCTCCGTTACAACCGCCACAACGACGCAGAGCTGCTCGAGGACATCAAATCATCCAAATACTGGTGGCGCTTCGAGAAGGACGGCTGCGTCGGTCTCACCCGCCTGGCAAATTTCGCCGGAGGCAGCGGCGGCGGCCTGACGATAACAATAAACATCGACCCCGACATCGAGTTCTTATCCGCCGCCGCCCACCTACAGTTAATGCTCGCCCATCTCGAAAGCACAGCCTACCTGCCGACCGAAAAATGGCTCCGCCACTTCCTCAAATTCAAGGGCCTGCTCTTCCAGCAGTTCTACGAGCACGTCCTCAGAGATGACAGGCTGCGCCCCGCACTCGACGCCCTCGTCCGCGCGGAATTCGACATCCCCGATAAGCCCGCCCCGCGCGATTGCGCCCGCGTCCTGGACCGAATCCTCGACGGCGTCGAAGAGGCCGGGGCCTTCACTATCCCCTCGCTCGAGTCACTTGCCGTCACCATCGTCGGAAAAGCCCACGCCGAACCTCTCACCGAACGCTTCCTCGAATCCCTCCGCCTCGGATCATCCGCCTCGAGCGGACAACGCACAAGCGACAACTGGACGACCTACCGCCGCAGCGGCAGAGACATCCGTCAGATACCCCTCCAGCTCGCCGTACGCCGGCTATGCCCGCCCGAGCTGTTTAACCGCCTCGTGTACATGTCACGCAACGGCTCGTACCTCGACATCGTCGGCAGCTACCCCCGCAAGGAAACGGTGCGACTGATCCAGTACCATCTAAGAGTCGCCGAGCGGGGCGCCGGAAGGCGACAACGCTTCGATGTGAAAACGGCAATGAGATTCTGCGCCGATATCAAAAATCCCGAGCTCGAACCCTTCCTCTACGATTTCATTCGGCGGAACTCCGCGGGCCCCGGCCGCGACTTCCACATCCGTCGGTTCATCGAGTCGCGAATCACGCACGCCGACAACACCTCCGCCAATCTGCCCGAGTGGATCTTCCACTGGGCCCCGCTCGACGACCGCGAAAAAATCCAGTACCTCGTACGGGTCAAAGACCCCAAAACCAGCTACTACATGCAAATCCTAATTCACCGAAATGCCGACAGACGCCAAGACGTGATCTATCAGCTTGAGAAGAATCCGAATCCCTCGCTCGACCAGTTCCTGATCGACAGCTACCGGTGGTATCTCAGCCCGCAGGGCCCGGGGCATTGGTTCACACATCTGACCGGCGCAATCGTCAAGACCGACACCCCGGCAATCCGTCAGTTCCTGACCTCACTCTGGAACAAGGGCGGGCCCGACAGAAAAACGCTGCTCAAAAAACTCCTCAACGCCCAATGGCGCAATCCGCACATGACCCACCTGACGCCCCTGATAGCCCGCCTGACCGACACCACCGAACGCCTCGAGGCCGTAAAGCTACTCGAAAAAATCGACAGCCCCGAGGCCTGGGAAACCGCCGAAAAATGGGCCGAGGATGCGGACCCTCAGCTCGCCGCAGCAGCAGCCGAGCAATTGCAGATTCACCGGCAGCGCAGCGACCAGCAACAGACCCGCCTCCGCCAGGCCAACGATCTGATTGCCGACAAAATCAAGCCCGACGACCTGCTCGCACCCCCACGCCCCTACCACTGGAACGCCCGACAATACATACCCGCACCCACCACCGACAAAAATCA
>CP070678.1:2223909-2227814 GCA_020352515.1 Phycisphaerales bacterium
AGTCTCTTTCTGGCGGGCCCTCCGGACATCTTTTCGAGCGCCGAGCCTGCCGCAACTCTGGAAGGCAGAAGAGGCGGCCTGCTGCTCGTGCTCTCGACCGCAGACGGAAGTGAGTTGGCGCGGCACGAGCTTGAGAGTCCACCTGTATTTGATGGCATGGCGGCCAGCCGCGGCAGATTATACATGGCCGCGACTAATGGCGAGGTATTGTGCCTGGAGTGATCACACTGTAAGATGGGCAGACGCTATGCAATAATCAAAATGCAAAATGTAAAATGTAACATTCAGGAAGTAATCGCGGCTTGCGGCGATCTCGCTATTTTGATACTTAATCTTTGAACTTTGATTTTAGATCTATTGGCAATCACAGAAGGAGAATCAAATGTCCTCAGAAGACAAAAGTTCGATTTCGCGGCGCGGCATGCTCGCGAAGAGCGCTGCGGTCGCAGCAGTAATGACCACCGGAGCACATGGAGCAGATCAGGCCCGGGCGGCTCGTGCGAGAGCGAGCCGGGCGGGGCTAGGTTCGGTCGGCTTGCAGCTTTATTCGGTGCGCGAACAGTGCAAGCGCGATCTGCCGGGCACTATTGAAGCGGTCGCGAAGATGGGCTATAAGGGCGTTGAGTTCGCCGGCTACTACAACTACACGGCCAAACAGTTACGCCAGATGCTCGACGACAACGGGCTCAAGTGCTGCGGCACGCACACCGGCATCGATACATTGCTCGGGGACAATCTGCCCAAGACTGTCGAGTTCAACAAAGGGATCGGCAATAAATACCTCGTGGTTCCGGGGCTGCCGGGCAAGTACCGCCAGTCGCATCAGGCATGGCTCGATACTGCAAAACTCTTCAACGAGATAGCCGAGAAGGTAAAACCGCACGGCATGCTGGTGGGCTATCACAATCACAGCGTCGAATTCCAGGCTATGGACGGTGAGCTTCCCTGGGACACCTTCTACGGCAACACGAAGAAGGAAGTCATCATGCAGCTCGACGTCGGCAACGCGATGCACGGCGGCGTTGATCCGCTACCCTATGTCTACAAATACCCGGGCCGGGCGATCACCGTACACATTAAGGAGTTTAGCAAGACCGATCCCAATGCGTTCGTCGGCGAGGGTGACGTCAACTGGATGGCTTTCTTCGCTCTGTGCCGGGCCGTTGGTTCGACCCAATGGTATATCGTCGAGTATGAGCGTCGGGGCGCCCCACCGCTCGAATCCGTCGAGAGGTGTCTGAATAACCTTCGCAAGCTGAGGCTCGTATGATCAGGCCGGCCTTGAGGCCCAGAGGCGTCTTGTCGATGGGTGCATGTCTCAGTCTCGCCTTCTGTGGATTGCTTGGCTGTCGCAATCCAGGGGCCGAGCCGGCTGGGCCGGTAGCATTGCGATTCTCACTCAGTCTCGATCCGCAGGTCTATTCGAGGTCGAAATACAAGAAGCCTCCTCAAATTGCCATTTGGATCGAGGACGCGGTGGGCGGGCAAATCCGAACTGTATGGGTCACCGAGAAGACCGGCGCAGGTAGCTGGGGCGGCAAGATTGTCCGACCGGTTTCGCTGCCCTACTGGGTGAGCCGGTGGCAAAAGGAGACCGGCAGCAGCGGCGACCCTGCGCCTGAAAGCCCGGTGGCCGATGCAGTGACGGGGGCGACGCCAACGCAGGATTTCACGTGCCTGACTGAGGTGCCGGCTGCAACCACGTGGAACTGCTTTATCGAGGTGAACGTCTCCGGCGACTTCAACGATTCCTTCCCAGCCGAATCGCAAGACGGCAAACGGGACTACAATGGGAACGGACAGCCCTCGATAGTCTACAAGGGGCAGATAACCGCTCTGCCCGGTCAAAGCAGCCGGCCCAAACTGATAGGTCGGACGGACCAATTCGAGAGCGTCAGGAGCGTCATCCCTGATTTGGAGGGAATTTCCGACGCGAAGGGCTTGTTCTCGACAATCGAGATTACTGCCATGTAGGAGCCCCAGCGCGCATGGACGGTGGCAAGACAACCGGGACCCATGCTGATCAGCCTGCATGGGCCCCGAATTTCTAACCTTCAATGTTAGCCGAGAGCGGCTTCTACTGGCCTCTCGCCTGATACAGCCTGATGTCGTCGAGCAAGAGCATGCCTGTGGCGCCGATCCCGTCGACGCCTATGGAAAGGCTGGTGACACTCTGCAGATTCGTGCCGACCGCCGCCAGGTCAACGACACATTCCCGCCATTGCGGCACACTCAAGTCGCCCGAATCGCCGGTGTAGTTAGCCTTGACGCCGTTGACCTTGACGTACAGTTGTCCGGGCGTATTGGTCGCAGCGCCGTAGAACCACAGAGACAACTCCTGGACGCCGTGCGCCGTCCAGTCCTGTGCGGGCAGCGTTCGCGTGACTTCCGAGAAAGCCGCCCCAATGTTGTAGTAGGCCATCGGCGCCGACTGACGCCCGCCGTGCACGATGGCGGTCTCCATCGTGGGCTGGAACGCTACGGCGTAACCCATGGTCGAGCCGTTTGTCGGAATCCCGAAACCGTCGGCCCATGTCACATAGACAAGGTTGCTGCCCGGCAGGCCCTCTTCGATGTCGTTGTAGCTTTCAAAGTCGTCAACGAGCAGGAAATCTGCCACCGTGAAGCTCCAGATTCGGCCCTTGATGATAGTTCCATCGTTGCTGACCTCATCGACGCGCCAGTAATAGGGTCCGCCGCCCCACTCGACGCCTTCGGCCGGAGTGAAGCTCGTTCCGTTCTGGCGTCCTCTGTACACACCAGTGGCGTCAGAGGCGTCCGCGTCGGTGACGGCGTCGACATCCGTGCCGAAGTAGACATCGTGCTGCGACGCGTTGTCACCCGGCTGCCAGCCAAGAGGCAGGGCACTGTCGATGTCCGGATTTGAGCCGTTGGCCGGGCTCGCGTCCCAGGCGACCAAGGGATCGCCACGCATCGCCAGTGTGATCTCCTCGGCGGTCAGCACCTTGTCATAGACCCGCACGTCATCGATCATACCGGTGAACCTTTGATTCCACTGGTTGTTGCCGATACGAAACGGGCCACCACCGGCATTAGCGGCCGAACCCTGCAACCGCTGGACCTCGAATCCGTTGATGAAGAAAGCAACGGTCAGATCGGGCTGGAAGGTAACCGCCACGTGCTGCCACGTCCCGGTCGTGATAATGGCGACGTCCGCGTCATGATCCAGAATCCCGGGCGTCGTGAATCGGAGATGATCACTGCTGGCTTTGAACGCATAGGAACCGTCCAGAGCGACAAAGCCTCTGTCGCCGCCGAGTGCAGCAGGATTAATCCAGCAGGCAATAGTAATCTCCTGGGCTATCTGGAGAACATCGGGCGTTCCACAATCCACCCAGCTATTGCCGTCCAGTTTCAGCGCGCCGCCGTCCTGTCCGATGACCCATTCCGGATTGCCTGAAAGGGTGCCGTGGCTGTTCTGGCCCGACCAGTCAAGAGCGGTCGATCCCTGGCCCTCATCGAGCTTCCACCAACCGACAAGGGCCGGATCGGCAATCGGGATATCGGGCAGCGTTCTGAAGCTCCAGACATCGCCCTTGTGCGTGGCAAGAGCGTCAAACTCATCAACCCGCCAGTAGTAGACCGTGTCTTTGGCAAGTGGCCCCGGCGGCGTAAATGTCCCTACACTTTGGGGAAGACCGCCCGTAGCGTTGTTCACGTCGTCGAAATTGTCGCCCAAGTAAATGGTGTGCAGTTTAGCATCGAATCCGCCGGTCCAGGCGAGGGTTACGTCCTGGGTCACAAATCTTGCGCCGTCGGCGGGAGCCGGTGCGTAAGCAGTTCTCGGCGGAATCCAGAAACTCCAGACATCGCCTTTCCACGGGCTGTTCGGATCGTCAGGATTGACTTCATCGATTCGCCAGTAGTAGGTCGTTCCCGGCACA
>CP070678.1:2227914-2231415 GCA_020352515.1 Phycisphaerales bacterium
GCCAAGCCGATCAGGACCGCGCGGGCCTCGGCTCCGGCGGCCCTCAGAATAGGCCCGAACCTCGGCGTAGTCGTGGATCCCCAGGTGCCGGCATCGAATGGACAACGGGCGGTGTCGCCCATGACCATGTCAACCGAATCCAGAGACACGTCGAGTTCGTCAGCCAGCGTCTGTGCCAGCGAAGTCATAGGGCCCTGGCCCAACTCGACTTTGCCCGTAAAACAGGTGACTCTGCCATCCTCGCCTATATGAAGATACGCATTAAAATCGGGGCGCTGCCCTCCGCGCCGTTGTGCCGTGGCGGATGGATCGCCCACGGTGAACAGGATCACTACTCCACCGCCCAGACCCTTCAGGAAATCTCGCCGGGTAACCGGATACAGACTCTCATCATGGCTGCTCTCGGCAACCTGCAACTTATCCTCATTCATCTTTACCTGGCTCCTTTCATTTCCTGGGCGGCTTCTTCGATCGCCCGGATGATCCGAGTATGCGCTCCGCACCGGCAGAGGTTGTACTCCATGCCATCGATGATGTCCTGGCGGCTCGGCTCGGGATTGCTCAACAGAAGACTGTAGGCGTTTAGAATCATGCCCGGCGTGCAGAAGCCGCACTGAAGAGCATCGTGCTTTGCAAACGCCTCCTGGATCGGATGGAGCTTGCCGTTCTTTGCCAGCCCTTCGATGGTAAGAATCTTCCTGCCTTTGACGCTGCTGACGGGAATCACGCACGAGCGGACAGCCATCCCGTCCATGATCACGGTGCACGCCCCGCAAAGGGCCTTGCCGCAGCCGTACTTGGTCCCGGTGAGTCCCAGATCGGTGCGCAGAACCCATAGAAGTGGGCGCTCGCCGTCTGTGTTTACACTTACGGCCTTGTCATTGAGTGTGAAAGAAATGTTTTCGTTCATATCGAACCCTCTCTTGGTTTATAGGTTCCAGACTAAAGTTCAATGGCCAAATATACGCAGAATCATCCCAGGCTGTCTACAAAAATCTTGCCAAAAACTCATCTGCAGAAAAAGAGACTCTTCTCAAATATCGGAGTCAGTGTATAATTTTGGACACGAAATCCGAATTTAGTGGAGGATAGCTATGGATGCCACAATTACTCTGATCGTCAACGGCCAGAAAAGAACCGTTGTAACCGATCCCGAACGGCCCCTGCTCGAGGTCCTCAGAGAAGATCTCGGTGTCATGGGCCCCAAGTATGGCTGCGGCGAAGGCCGGTGCGGCGCCTGCACTGTCTTGATGGGCGGCCAGCGAGCATTGTCATGCGTCACGCCGGTCGGCAGCGCAAACGACAAGGAAATCACCACGATCGAAGGGCTTGCCGACGGCGACCGCCTGCATCCCGTTCAGAAGGCATTTCTCGACGAGGGAGCCATTCAGTGCGGGTACTGCACGCCGGGCATGATCCTCAGTGCCGTGGCCCTTCTCGAAGAAAACCGTCGACCTACAGATGAGCAGATCGTCGAATGGATGAACGGAAACATATGCCGGTGTAACGGGTATGCGAAAATACTCAATGCCGTTCGCCGGGCCGCATCGCAGATTAAGGAGGTGAAACGATCATGATCGAAGATACTCTGGAAATGGTCGAAAGCACGCGGCCTCACACCGTTAAGCTGAGCCGGCGTTCGTTCGTTCAACTTCTCGGAACAGGCCTCTTAATAACTGTCACCGAGGGTGTCACCCTTGGTCAGCGGCGCCGCAGCCGGGGCGGAAGGCCAATAGCCGTCGCGGCACGAATTCACATCAATCAGGACGGCACGATTTCCGTCATGACAGGCAAGGTAGAGGAAGGCCAGGGCCCCCGGGCTCAGCTGTCGCAGGCGGCCGCCGAAGAGCTTAGGGTCGATGTTGATCGCATCCGGCTGATAATGTCGGACACCGCCCTGGTCCCGGATGACGGAATCACCGCGGGCAGCCGGACGACCCCGTCGACTGTGCCGGCCGTGAGACAGGGTGCGGCAACCGCCCGCAAGCTGCTGACGGACCTTGCCGCCCAGCGATGGAAGGTTGACCCAGGCACTCTGACTGTCAGCGGCGGCAGCATCCGGAACAAGGCAACGGGCAAGACCATCACCTACGCGGATTTAGCTAACTCAGCAGACGTCGAAGAGGCCTTCAAGCAGAGGGTTTCGTCCGACATCGAGCTGACGCCTGTAGACGAATGGAAGACGATGGGCACCTCGGTGCCGCGACCGAACAGCCGTGACATAGTCACCGGGACCCACAAGTATCCATCGGATATCGTGCGTCCAAACATGCTCTACGGCAAAATCCTGCGTGCGCCATCCTACGGAGCCACGCTCGAATCGGTCGATCTTTCAAAGGCGCGAGTGATGAAAGATGTGCTTGTCGTGCGCGACGGTCAGTTCGTCGGATGCGCCGCGCCCTCAAAACTCGCCGCCAGCCAGGCACTGGAAGCTATCGCCAAAACCGCGTCATGGAAGACCGTCCCGCAGGTATCAAGCAGAGAAGTACATGCCCATCTGAAAAGAAACTCAAGAGGCGGTCGTCCGAGGACTCGAGGTTCTGTCGAAAAGGCTCTGTCCGATTCAAAGAAGGTGCTCAGCGAAACATATGAGGTGGCGTACGTTCAGCACACACCGATGGAGCCGAGGGCGGCGGTCGCCGAATGGGCAGATGGCAAGCTGACCGTCTGGACCGGCGTCGACGGCCCACAGCGGAATCAGGGGAGCCTGGCAAGCGCTCTCGGTGTTCCGTCCGAGCGCGTCCGCGTCATCGTCCCCGATATGGGTGGCGGCTTCGGGGGCAAGCACACCGGCGAAGCGGCTGAAGAAGCCGCCCGACTCGCCAAGGCGTTCGGGCGCCCCGTGGCCGTGCACTGGACGCGGGCCGAGGAATTCACATGGGCCTACTGCCGGCCTGCGGCAGTGATTGAATGCAAAGGTGGTCTCGATGCCAAAGGCTCACTCATCGCCTGGGACTTCACCAGCATCAATCCGGGTGGTGCGGCGATTGACACACCGTACAACATACCCAATACCAGCATCCTGTCGGCAGGTTCCGATTCTCCCTTGCGCCAGGGATCATATCGGTGTCTGGCTGCGACGGCGAATAACTTCGCCCGGGAGGCCTTCATGGATGAGCTTGCCGCCGCGGCCGGAGCCGATCCGCTGGCGTTCAGGCTTGCCCATCTCGAGAATCCACGCATAAGAGCTGTCCTTGAAGCCGCTGCCAGGCACTTCGATTGGCCGAGACGCAGAAAACGGTCCAAGACAGATGTCGGCGTCGGCCTCGCCTGCGGGACAGAGAAGAACTCTGTCGTTGCCGCGTGCGCTCAGGTGCGAATCGACCGGCGGCGAGGCAGGATTAATGTCGAACATGTCTGCGAAGCCTTCGAATGCGGGCCGATACAGAATCCGGCCAATCTGCTCTCTCAGGTACAGGGGTGCATCATGATGGGCCTGGGTCCGGCATTGCGCGAACAGTTGCAGTTCACCGACGGCAAGATCCTCAACGCCAGTTTCGC
>CP070678.1:2231515-2236328 GCA_020352515.1 Phycisphaerales bacterium
CTCGTACTGTTCTTCGGTCCAGAGCGACCCGCCCTTGCCGCTTGCCGCCGGTGATGCCTCTATCCGCCCGCTCTTGACCTGCCAGGAGGACTGCCCGGACGGCTACCACCCGGCCAGGTCCTTGCCGTTAATCAGCGCCACCCACTCGGCCGTCTCCTCCTTCTCGGCCCTCGTCGCAACCGCCCTGTCGAGGTTGTGCTTGCCATGACAATCCGTGCACACCGACTCCGATGTCACGCTGCGGCCGTTCGGACGCGTCCGGCCCAGCCATTCCTTGAAAAACGCCTCCGCGGCGACCGGGTCCTTGTGGTCCGCAAGGCCGTAATACTCCCGGCCCTCACCCGGCTTGTGGCACGTCGGGTCCGAACACATCCTCCTGACCTCCGACCGGCCGAACAAAAGGTCCGGCTTGGTCATTAACATCTCGTCGTGCATGTGCTCCGTCGAGGCGCCGTGACATTCGTCACACGTGATCTCCATCGCCAGGTGTCCCGTCGTGATGTCCTCGGTCTTCAAAGACGGATGGCAGACGTAACACTTGTTGTTGCCGTCGGATGCCTGCTCAGCGGGCTTCTCCGCTTCTGATTCCTCCGCAAAAGAGACAGCAAATACACAGATTAGGGCCGAAAAGCCAAGGATTACGCACAAGGCAAACAGACTGCTACGACTATCAGAACGCACCGCTTTTCTCCTTATATCAGGCCAAATCAAAGCGGCAGGCGCCAAACGACGCCCGCCGCAATCTAAGACAAACAACATCGCTTGCAGTCACGCCGACAACGTCGCCGCTCACTCACTCGATGTCACCGCCTCACACAACTTCCCAGTCACGGAGCCACTCGTATTCCGGCGAGAGATTGGCCCACCGCTCCTCGGTGATCCGCATCAGCCACTCCGTCTCCGCCGCCGTCTGGCCCAGCAATCGCGTGTAAGACGCCCGGGCCGCGTTCTCGACTTCGTACGCCGTCGAAAGCCCCGGAACCGTCGCGGTGATCGACTGGTTCGCCAGAATGCATTGAATGGTCAGCCGCGCAAGGTCGTTTTCGTCCTTGCTGCCAACACCCATAACCGGGAACTTGTCCTTGCCGTAGCTGCCGAAAAGATCGCCCCCGAAGAACGGCTTTATCGTCACGATGCCGACGTTGCGCTCCAGAACGGTCTTGAATATGCTCTGCGACTGGTCCGATCCGTACCCCGGATTGACCTCCACAACGTTGCCCGCAATCGCCGGCTTGCCCTTCTCCCGCGTCTTGGCGCTGCACGGGAAGATAACCATCTCGAACTCAGGGTATTTGTTCAGAACGTGCTCGATCCACGGCCGCGAGTGAGACGACATCCCAAGATGCCTAACCTTCCCCGCCTTGTGCAGCACCTTGAACGTCTCGATAAGCGACTCCACCTCGGCATCCGTGTTCGAGCCGTCCATCTTGGCCTGCGGCCGCCATACGTCCAGGTAATCGGTCTGGAGCAAACGCAGGCAAGTATCGACGTTGCGAGTCTGGTCCTTCACGTTGCAGAAATTCGAGTTGCGGGGGCCCAGGTTGTGGATGTCCGCGCCGACGTGCATCTTCTCACGCCGCCCCTTGATCGCCACGCCGTAGCTGAGGCACTCGGCCGCGGTGGTAATATCCAGATAGTTGATGCCGCAGTCTATGCACGCGCTGACAACGTCCGTGCGGTTCTTCGCCACGTCCTCGGGCACCTGGTCTTTGGCGAAGCTGTCCCAGTACCGGCCGGCGTTGCGGTTCTTCCAGTGACCGCCGAGGCTGACCTCGGAAATCATCAGGTTCGACTTGCCTAGCCGGCGGTAGTGCATCTTCGGGTGGTAATTGACGACCTTCGACTTGTCAATCGCCGGGCCCGCACCCTGCCCCGTGACGGCCATTGCCCCGGCAATCGTCCCGGCGGCCGCCAGTGACGTGTTGCGCATGAAGTCTCTGCGAGAGAGTTTCTCCTTGTTCATTCGTTATCTCCTTCTGAAGTTCGAGTTGGTTTCGACGGCATAGCCCGTATAGAAACAGCGTTTCCCACGTCAGCGGCCCAAAAAAAGACCGCAAAATCGCACTTCGGCTCCCGCTATCATCGCACTGTCGTCACAGAATGTCAAGCCAATTCCCCGCCCATTCCGCCTACGCTCGCACTGCCGCCATTGTCGGTAGTCCCTGCTATTTCACGAGCCGCAGGCTTGACGGCGAGATTAGCCTGTATTACTATCGCACCGGATATTACAGCACCGAAATCGGCCGATTCCTCCGGACCGACCCTATCGGCTACAAAGGAGGCCTGAACCTGTACTCCTACTGCGAGAACGATCCGCCAAATTGGATAGACCCTTGGGGATTGTGTGGTGAATTAAGCGGTTCAACTGTGACCGATTATGTGTTAGCAAGCACGGGGAGAAGATACACGCACGATAACATTCCAAATTCACAAGATGACTATGAGAGTCTTCTCAACAAACAACGCAAGTACCAGAATAATCGGCCCTCACTTAAAGAACCTGGAGGTGAAGCGGAGGGAATGAGCAGAAGACCTAAATCGCGCCGTATAGAGAGTGCCGATAAGAGCAAAAGAAGAAGTCTTAGGGATCTGCGCGATTCTGCAAGAAACGCGATGACAAGTGTAGCTGTCGGAGCGTTGGGAATTGCAGTCGATGCCCTCGCAAGGCTACCGAGCGATGACTTCCTTACTGGCACAGGCCCCAAGGTGAGCCGCGGTGTAGCTGCTGGGGCGGCTGTGGCCGCTGGGGCGATTTATTACGGACCCGCCATACTTGCAGGAGGAACAGCGGCACTTGACCCCTTGTTGAAGTTCGTGGAGGTTGGAGTTGTTCCTTAGGAACTGGTCACAGGGCTTGTCTTGCTCTTGGGAGTTCTCCCATGGTGAAAACCTGTAGGCATTGTAAACCATGGTGCCACAAACGGAAGTATGACATGGGGAGACACTATGAAATATTTTACCCAGACTGTCCCAATTGTATCTTGAACAGCTGGCCTGTATCTTATTGCTTCATTCAAGCACGGACCCATATTTAACCTGCGAGTGGCATTTTCTGTTACTATTACCTGCACTGGACCTAAGATAATGTGGCGATTATAATGGGAGTAGGCCGACCAGGTAGATAGCGTTTGGTAGCGGCACGACTATAGGATATGGAAAATGAGACATCTGTCTAAAGAGAATCTATTGCAGACGCTTTCTAATGTTTATGGGATGCCGGGATTCCAATTTGTCCTGAGCGGAGATTTGATTGAAGATTACGGCGGTTGCTTTCATTCTTATTGCGAGCACACCGTTGCCCTCATAGACTTGGCTCGTTACGAAGAGGCAAACCGTAGCTTAGAGGAAGCTGAGAAGCGCTGCCCGAAAGAGAAGGCGCATTTTATATGTCACCTGAGGGGAGAACTGTCAAAGGCCAAGGGAGAATTCAGAGAAGCAGAAAAGTGCTTTAGAAGGTCCTTGGAGTCGAGGGCTGACGATGCCGACGGTTATTTGAGTCTGGGAGCTATCCTTGCCGGGCAGGGGAAATTGGAGGAGGCCAAGCTATGGCATCAGCAAGCAATTAGGTGTTCCAAAGGATGCGTAGATGAGGCATATCTGAACCTTGGATATGTACTCAGGGCTCAGGAGCAGTTTGAGGATGCGCTGGAGTGTTTTGAGAAAGCTTTGGAGATTGATCCCAACTATGAGGCCGCAAAAGTTGGGTCGGAAGATATGAAAACACTTCTCGCCTATTTACAGTCCGAACAGAGTCAGGAGACGCAAGTTTGGACTGCAAAGGAACGGCTTCAGCGAAGCCGTGACGCCGCGAACGACTCTCTGGCCGCATACGCATTGATTCTAGTACGAGAACTTATTCAAGATCACGATAAGTATGGGCCAGCATATTTGGATTATGGAGTTGCATTGGTGGAGTTGGCACGCTATGAGGAGGCTGGGATTGCTCTAAAGAAATCCATGGACCTTTATTCGGAAGATAACCGTTTCATGCCATGTTGTCACTTGGGTCATTTGCACGAGCTAAAAGGGGAGTTTCGTGAGGCTGCCAGATGGTACATAAGGGCCATTAAGCTCAAGCCTCATAACGCTGAAACCCATGAGAACTTGGGACATCTGCTGGCCAGGCAGGGGAACCTTGAGGAGGCAGAGCAGTGCTATCTAACAGCGCTGGAATGTCCTGAGGGGCGTCTCGACGAAGCGTATACAGGATTAGGATGTGTGCTCCGATCTCTGGAACGATTCAACGAGGCTTTAGAGTGTTTCCAGAAAGCCTTTGAACTTGATCCTGAGTCCGAAGAGGCGGAGCTTGGGATTAGGGACATGAACTTGGTCATCGATTATCTAAAGGATGCCGCAGAACGTTGAAGGAAAGGAAGCTTATCGCTACGGCCAAGGGCTTGGCTGGGTAAGAGCGCGGAGGACGAATTCGACGCGAGCCCCAACCTCAACGCCGATGAGCGGGTTGATAACTGCGATGCGGATATTCTGGCCGCCAACTGGCGAAAAACGGGCGTCAGCGCGGCCCAGAAGCACTTCTACTACCACTACGACGGGCTCGGCAGCGTGGTGGCAATCTCCGACGAGCAGAGCCAGCAGGTCGAGAAATACGAATATTCCGTCTATGGCCGGGTCCGCATAATGGCCCCGAACGGCCAGAGCCGCACCGTCAGCATCATCGGCAATCCCTACTATTTCACCGGCCGCAGGCTTGACGGCGAGACCGGCCTGTATTACTATCGCGCCAGATATTACAGCCCCGAAATCGGCCGATTCCTCCAGACCGACCCAATCGGCTACTCGGACAGCCTGAATC
>CP070678.1:2236428-2245188 GCA_020352515.1 Phycisphaerales bacterium
CTCCCCTCCGTGCGAAACGTCGCCATACTGCAGGTCCGCCCGCTCGTGGAGGGCCGGCGGATGCATTTTGTCGTGTTCGCGGGACCGGCCGACGATGCCAGTGTCTATGTATTCGACGCGGTGGCGACCTATGGCCTCAGGGGACCGGTCAGGCTCGACCGCCTGGCAGACAAGTTCACCGGCAAGGCCCTGATTATGTCAAAGTACCCGATCGATCTTTCCGGTCTGAAAGACGCGGCCGGCCCAAAGGCGGGAAGGCTTCGAACCTGGTCCACTGTCTCAATTGCGGCGGGGGCCACGCTGCTCTTGGTCGGACTGTTTGTTCAGCGGCTCCGCAGATTGCGTCCACGCCATGCTTCCGTCAAGGGCATAGTCCTGGCAATTCTCGTGGCCTGGATTCTGTCGCCCGTCCGCGGCGCCCCGGCTGAATCGAAGACGACCAAGCCGCCGCGCGCCACCGAATCGAAAACGCAAGCCGGGTCACGCTACCTGATCGGGCCGCCGACTTACCGCGCCGGAGCGGTCTCGGTCGGGACCAGGCTCCACCACGAATTCGAAATCCGTAATACGGACAAAAAGACCATAAAGATCCGCCTGGGCAAAACGAGCTGTTCGTGTCTCGGCGCCGAAGTCCTCGGTCCGAACTCGATACCTCCGGGCCGCAAATCCACGGTTGCGGTGGACGTGCTGGCGGCCAAGGGAGGCGGCATGACGCACGGGGTGTTGCTGCATATCTCCGGCGTCGCCGAGCCCGTTTACCTCGCCATAGCGGCAACAGTCAAGGATGACACGACAATCGCACCCGGCCGGGTGGATTTCGGCGCGGTCTCGCGAGCCTCGGCCTCGGAGCTTCGACCCATCCGTATCGTGCACCACACGGACGCAAACAGCCCCTTTGCAATAGTCCAAACAAGGCTCGAAGCACCCTTCCTGCGTATCGCCGAAGCCTCGAAGAAACCGACCGTAAGCAAGACCGCCGACGGCGTTATAAAATGCCGGTACACTCTGAATGTTATCCTTGATCCGTGTTCTGCGCCGGTCGGCCGGTTCGCCGAAAGGCTCAGCATCACCGCGATTAAGGGCAAGACGCCTCTGACGTTCGACATGCCGTGCACGGGCAATATCCTGCCGCTTGTAGTATGCCGCCCCGGGCGGATATTCAAGATGCGAAAGAACATTGAGAATACGGAGCGGCTCTCGGTCAGACTGCAGTCCACAAAGGCGGGCAAAGTGACGGTGGAGTCCGTCGAAGGCGACGCCGGCAGGATAATGAGCTGGAGGCAGCAGCGCAGCGGCGAAGCGGGCCAGGTCGTGCTAACGCTCGAATTCGAACCGGCGATAAAGAACGGGCGAACCAATGGGACGTTTCGGATTAGACTCAAGGAGCCTTTCGGGGAGGTTGTGACCCTTCCTGTACTGCTTATCCAGAAGAGCACACCACCTAAAGACCCGAATCGCCCCGATTTGTGAGCTGATGCGGCGGCTCGCATCATGCAAACCCTCATACCGCGCGGCAGTTGGGATAACGAACCGGCCTCTGCATATCTTCTCAGGGCCGGTCAGACGCCGCAACATTTGGTCAATCCTCGGAAGAGCTGCCCCGCGCGCCGGTTTGCGGCCCGGAGCACGCTGTACCATGAGCCGCAACACCTTGCTTCCACCACCGCCCCGCTAAGCTTCATCATTATCGCGATTTCGGCAATCCTGTTCTAAAACGCTCTTGAGCACACACTAAATCCAAACCTGTCATTGAGACAGGAACATCCGCCGTCATACCCGATATCGGCTGCACGGATGCAGCACACGTCACCCTGGAAGAAATGGCCGCGTGTTTGAAGGCCGTGGCGCCGGAGCTGAAAGACCATAGCGACTGGCCCTTCTGGTGGGAAAATGTTTACACCCTGAAGTACGCACTGAAAGCCCGTCCGGAATTGAAAAACCAGGTCAAGGGCCTGTTGAAGCGGGGCCGGTTGGGCGCAGGAGCGGAATGGGCCGGCATGCATGCCACACTCGTACCGGCGAGAGAGCCTGGTCCGTGTGGTCACGCCGGCCAGACTCTGGGCCGAACGCGAGCTGGATTGCGAGCCGACGGCGGCCTCGATGAACGACATGTCGGGTCTCGGGCTCCGGATGGCGCAGGTTCACGCCAAGGCGCAAGTGGACTCCTTCTTCTATACCCGCGGATGCCGGCCCCCGCAGTTTTTTTCTATATTCTCTTAATTTCTTTTATGGTGGGACTAATCGACGTAAGTGCTTGCCTGTCACGTACTTACCCCACCCCCTTGTCCCGCACACAAGAAAAAAAACGGCTCCCCGGCCTTCACAGGAAGATTTTTCCCTTGACAATCCCCATTGAGCCCTGTTAGGATACCCATTATAGACTTTACAGAGGTCTGCGTAATCGGCCTCCGGGAATGGGTATGAGAGGGTCTACGGATGGAGGCAACGACCTTTTGTCACCCATGTTCTTTGATTGGATGCGCGATGCCCGTGTGGCGTCGGCTGAATTTCAATTTAGCGTCTTGTTAGAGATTTTGAGGAGGCTACTGTAATGAAAATGAAATTGATGTTTTTGGTTCTAGCAATGGCAGTCTTCACAGGACCCGCACAGGCGGCTCTCCTCGTTGAAGGCCAACTCGGTATCCTGACCCCTGGAACCCTGTTGGGCAACAATCCAGCCACCGGTGCCCCTTGGGCGGTCGGGGATCAATATCGCTTCGCTTTTCACACGAGCGCCAAAACCACCGCGACGTCCACTGACATAAACACCTACAACGCGTGGGTGCAGGGTCTCGCCGACGCCTCACCCCTTAACATAGGCGCCGACGACGACGTTATCTGGAAGGTCATCGGCTCAACGGCCGAAGTGGACGCAAGAGACAACACCTCCACAAATCCCACCGTTGACGGCTCCGGGGTTGCAATATTTCTTCTCGACGGCAGCACCGTCGTAGCAAACAACTACGAGGACTTGTGGGACGGCGATATCCAGAATCCTATCGGCATTACCGAACTGGGAACTGCCTTTCTGCATTGGCCATTTACCGGCACATACAAAGATGGCACCGCCGCACCGGGGCACCCGTCGTCATTCGGCGCTTTAGGTGATGCCGGTGATGTTCATCAGGGACAGGCAGGCGTTACCACCAATTGGATTTGGCGCCAATGGACCGGGGACCCGGGCGGAACAGAGTTGCCCATGTACGCTTTGTCGGAGCCCTTGACTATCGTCCCCGAACCGGCGACTATCAGCATTCTGGCTCTTGGCGGATTGGCCCTGCTGCGTCGTCGTAATGGCTGATAACAGCCAAGACGCTAATGAGACACAACAAGAAGTAAAATGTCACGGGGTGGCCGATACGTCTGGCCGCCCCGTTTCTATTTGGCCAAGGGGCCGCACCTGCCCCATCTGAGCAAGATAAAAACACAAGAAGCGGTTTCTCTCGGCCCTCCGCCGGAGCTTTTTTGCTTGCAAAAAACCGCTGTGATGCGGTAATATGGGTGGTATAATGTAGCAGTATATCTTGCTGTCGTCGAGCGTCGTCGGCAGATTACAGAGGAGGCGAGGTGATCTGAGAAGTCGGAGGCTTCGCCTGAACGCTTAAAGGGAGATTAGAGCGAAACGGACGCACGTCTCTGCCGTTCTTAATTGATCCGACAGGAGATAGTCATGACTGCAAAGGACCGAACCGCAACTGTATTAACTCTCGCTGCCGTGGCGATGGCAATCCTGGTTGGCACGGCGCAGGCGGCAACGACAACAATGATCGGCGCCGCCGGCGGTGACGACAGTTGGAACTCCGCGATCAACTGGGATAACGGCGTGCCCGCCGGAGCCGTTGATGTGGTCATCAGCGATGGCCTCCTGGCGCAGGTGAACAATGCCGCCACGCCAACCTACTCCGGAAGCCTGACTCTGAACAGCAATTCGACCCTCAGGATTAACAAAGTCGGAGGTTCTCAAAATGCCTTCGAAGGCGCCTCCGGCATCACGATGAATGCCGGTTCGAAGATACAAATGAACCTTAACGCCGATAGCAGTTTCCCGCCCATCACGTTGGCCGGAGAAGCGTCGCTCGAGAGCGTGTTTGGCGCCTCCGACCATCAAACCGACAGCTTTGCCGCCATCACCGGCTCTTACACCCTGACCATTAACGGATTCAACAACCACACGTACAACATGAACGCTGCAAATACCTTTTCCGCATTGAATGCAATATGCAGTGACCGTTATAATATTCGTGCCGGGGCCCCCGGCTCTCTTGGAACCGGAGATGTGACCATCACTCCTCGAACTGACGGCAGGAGCGCAAGGCTCTATCTCGATGTTGAAAATACGATAGGCGACACCGCAACACTCTACCTGAACGGCACTGCCGGGCAGGGAGGGTACGCTGGGAACGGCATAGACTGGGTGGTCGTTGCCGCAGGCGTAGACGAGATCGTCGCCGGGCTATATCTCTACGGTGTTCCGCTGGCGCCGGGAACCTATAAAGGCGGCGACTCCACGACGGACTGGATCGGCGGTTCCGGCAGCGTCACGGTCGTTCCCATTATTCCCCCGAATGCTTCTCCCCAAAACCTCGCCACGGTTGCGGCCGGAGATGTGATTTTGAGCTGGACGAATCTGTCCCCGAACGTCGGTTCTGATGTGTGGGTCGATGTGCGCTTTGGCACGGATCTGATTTCGAATTTCACAAAGGTTGTTGCCGCGGGGCTAAATACGACCACCGTCACCGTCAGCGCTACTGTTGCGGATACATACTACTGGCAGGTCAATTCCTATCTCGACGGCGCTCCAACCGGCGATCCGCTCGAAGGCACAGTGTTCACGTTTTATGTATCCGACACCGACGGCGACGGCCTGCCGGACGACTACGAGCTGCTGCATACCACTCCACCCTCCCCGACAGCCCTAAACCCCGAAGACGACCTCGAAAACGGTGGCGCAGGCGACGGACTGACAAACTTCCAGGAATACCAGATCGGCACAAACCCCAACAATCCTGATACAGACGGCGATACGCTGCAGGACGGCGACGAGGTCGCCGGAGCCGGATTGCGCCCTCCAACCAGTCCGACCGATGCCGACACCGACAGGGACAGACTGAACGACGGCGTGGAAACCAATACCGGCGCTTTCGTAAGCGCCGCCGACACCGGGACAGACCCAACGGTCATCGACAGCGACGGCGACGGACTGGGTGACGGGGCCGAAACCGGCACCGGCGCTTTCGTCAGCGCCGCCGACACCGGAACCAATCCAACGATCACCGACAGCGATGGCGACGACGTGGGAGATTGGTATGAGGTCGCCGCCTCTTTCACCGACCCCACCGAGCCGGGCGACAAGCCGGTGATTCCGTACCCGTTGCCCGATCCGGATTCAACACCGCCCGATACCACCAAGCCGGTCAAGGTGTACATCTTGGCAGGTCAATCCAACATGGTCGGTATGGGTGAGATCAGCGGCGGTAAGCCGGGCACACTGCAAACTGTTGCCAGGCAGGATAACAAGTTCTCGCATTTGGTGGATGACGCCGGCAACTGGACCACAAGAAACGACGTGTACTTTTATGAGGCCGAGCTTCATTTCAACGGAGCCTGGCTAACCGTCCCGCCGCTGCCCGGCAAAGGCACAATAGGCCCGGAATTGCAGTTCGGACATATCATGGGCTTTACTCACGACGAACTGGTCCTTGTCATTAAGACATCCAACGGAAATCGATCTCTGGGCTGGGATTATCGACCCCCGTCATTGCCGTATCATCCCGAAATCCCCGGCAGCGACGAGTGGGAGGGCAAGAGTTACCGCCTTATGATGCAAGGCGTTACCAGCACACTGGACAACATCGCAACCATACTTGGCGACGCCTACCACGGACAGGGTTACGAAATAGCCGGATTCTGCTGGTTCCAGGGCCACAAGGACCAGTACGATGCCACAAATATCGCGGAATACGAAACCAATCTCACCGCCCTGATTAATGATATACGATCGGAAGAACACGGTTTCAATGTGCCGGATATACCCGCTGTCATTGCCACAATTGGATTCGGTGGATGGGACATGAGCCCGGATGGAGCCTATGGGAAGATCCACGCGGCCCAGATGGCCGTCAGTGACCCGGTCAAACATCCCGAGTTTGCCGGCAACGTAATGACTGTTGATACGCGGGGTTATTGGAGAGAAGTCGCCGAGTCTCCGGCAAACCAGGGCTATCACTACAATCGAAATGCCGAAACGTATATGCTGGTCGGTGATGCCATGGGCCGGGCCATGATAGGGCTCGATGCAGCTTATTCCGTCGATGCCGGCGACGACATGATTACCTGGTCCGGCTGGCCGGTCCAATTGGATGCGACCGTTCAAGAGGGTGTGACGGTCGAGAGTTTCACCTGGGCGGCGGACCCCGCCGACACGGTCATATTCGATTCCAACACCATCGAAGATCCAACTGTTACGATTACCAAACCCGCCCTTACCTTGACCGAGGTCACAATCGCCAATCCCGGCTTCGAGAATCCGGTCCTCGCCGACGGCGACTGGCAAAGCCCTCCCCCCGCCTGGACAAGCGGTTACTACGATGTCGCAAACCCCGCCGTGTGGGTGGCCGGCGATTCTGATTCCGGCGTCTATAACCCAACCGCTGTCGACGGCTACGGCGGTATCGCCCCGCAGGGCGATAACGTAATGTATGCCACCGCCGGCGCCGGCTATGACAAAGGCACAAGTCAGGTTCTCTCGGCCAACCTCCAGGCAAATACGCAGTACAATCTGACCGTATTGGTTGGCAACCCCTTCCTTTTCAACGGAAGCACTGCTACCGCCGACTATCGCATCGAGCTGCTGGCCGGCGGAGTAATTCTTGCCTCGGACGCCGGCCCCTCGCCCGCGGATGACACAACGTGGACCACTGCCGGCTTGACCTACAACTCCGGCGCCGAGCCCGCACTGCTTGCTGAAGCGCTGGAGATTCGCCTGCTCGCAGTGAACTTTACCGACGGCAAAGGAGTGGACTTTGACGACGTCAAGCTTACCGCCGAGGGTCCCACCCCTGACCCTTATACCGTTAAGTTGACACTTACGGTTAACGACGGGGTGAATCCGCCCGTGACCGATGCCTTAGAGATTGACGTGTACGATGACGCCTGTGAGGCGGCTCGTATCGGCAAGCATCTGGCGGCGGATTATCCGGGTGACTTCGATCAAAACTGTATCACAGACTTCGGAGATTTAGCTCTCATGGCCGCAAAATGGCTTAACGATACCGGGCTGACAGAACCGGCTACTAAACCTTGATTGTTGTTTATCGCTCCGCCTGGGATTATCTCAGACGCGCGATAACCTATAGCCTGCGGTAGTTGTTAAACAAATGAGAAGGAGATTCTGATGAATAAGAGGAAACCAACGAAAATCGTGCCGACCCTCGCCGTCGTGGCGATGGCAATCGCCGTCCTGGCGACCGCCTCGGCCGACGCGAGGATCGTTGTTGAGGAACAGTTTATTTACGAACCCGTCGAGGCAAATATAGACGGCCAGAACGGCGGCATCGGCTTTGACGGTCCATGGGTCTCGAGCGTCTCCCACGGCAGAATCTATTGGATCCGCTCGCCGGGTCTCTCGTTCTCAACGCTCCCCGTGGCCGGCAATGCGCTTTCCCGATACGGCAGTGCAGGCAGGGCCCAGGCACACCGATTGCTTTCTGACGCGTCGCGCGTTTCGCTCACGGGCGACAACACGACCGTGTGGTTTAGTGTTCTCTTTCAGGCGCCTTCCGCTCATCGGTATGCCGCGTTCCTTTTCGGAACCTATAAATTCAGTACTCAAGGCTCCGTAATGCTCGGAGATGGCGACGAAGACCGCAATCCCCCCTACACTCCGGTTGACGGGCAGGGTTTCGGCTTTACACTAACCGGCGCCGACGGAACCAGCGATGGCGGCGGCACAATCAATGCCCTTGCTTTTAATAACTCTTCTGCACCGACAGTTGTTGCCGGCGCATTTAACCCCGGCACGGAGACCTCCCTGATTGTCGCCAAGATCAATTGGAAGCCTGACGGCGCCCCCGATGAGCTATTCCTCTTCAACATCACCGATCTTGCCTCCGAACCGTCCGAGGCCGCGGCAATCGTATCGATCACTAATCTGGTCTTTAACCAGTCGGCCTTTAACACCGTGGCAATGTGGGACACCAACAACGCCATCTTTGATGAAATCCGTTTCGGGCACACCTTCGCCGACGTCACGGGCGTCCTCGATCCGAATCTTCCTTCCGTCGATGCCGGCAGAGACGTCATTACATGGTCCGGTGAGCCCGTAACATTGGACCCGAACGTTGTTATAAAGCAGGGGTCGGGCTGGACTGACTTGACCTACGCCTGGAGCGCCGAACCATCCGATGGTGTTGAATTCTCAGACCCTGACGCTTTCGCTCCGACGGTTACGATTGCCAAATCTACCGACAACCCCTCCGTCGTTACGTTGACGCTCGCCGTCAACAACGAAGGCAGGACCGAGCCGCCTGTAACTGACGCCATGACGATTGAGCTCTATGATGATTCCTGTCTGGCGGCGAAAGCCGTTGGTTCCCTGGAGCTCGATCCAACCGACATTGACGGCAATTGTAATACAGATTTCAAGGATTTTGCTCTAATGGACGTAAGATGGCTCGATGATTATGTACTAATAGGACCGATCCCTGAATAATACAGTTGTGCCGTGTCACCCCCTTTGGGATTGACCGGGGGCACGCGAAC
>CP070678.1:2245288-2248525 GCA_020352515.1 Phycisphaerales bacterium
AAACCAGAGTGCTGAAGCGCTGAGTTGCTGCGCGCTGCTTCGTTTGAGCATCCAACCCGGCTTGCCGCCATGGAGTCTTGAGAAAGTCGTGCGTTCGAGGCGGAGCGTCGGTTATAATCCGGGATGTTCGATGCAAGTCCGGGCCGGCGGTTGGGCGCGGGCGAAGGATTTTTTGTGAAGGAGAACGGATGACGGCACAGGTTATAGACGGCAAGGCGATAGCGGCGACGATGCGAGCGGAATTGAAGGCGGAGGTGGAAACACTCAAAGATCGGGGTATTGTCCCGGGATTGGGGCTAATCCTGGTGGGCGACGATGCGGCGTCCCAGTCGTATGTCAGGGCGAAGGAGCGGGCGTGCGAGGAGGCGGGGATATACTCCGACGACAACCGCCTGGCCGCCGATACCTCGCAGGACGAATTGATGGGGCTCGTCGAGCGGATGAACGGGGACCCGAAGATACACGGTATATTGGTGCAGTTGCCGCTGCCGAAGCAGATAAACGAGGCCGAGGTTCTGCTGGCGATAGACCCGGCCAAGGACGTGGACGGGTTTCACCCGGTGAGCGTGGGCAGGATGGTTCTCGGCCAGGCGGGATTCCTGCCGTGCACGCCGCACGGGGTGGTGCAGCTTCTGCTGCGCAGCGGGGTGACAATCGAGGGGGCGCACGTGGTGATCGTCGGGCGCAGCAATATCGTCGGAAAGCCCCTTGCCAATATGCTGATACAGAAGAAAGAAGGCGCCAATGCGACCGTGACGGTCTGCCACACGAGGACCAAGGACCTGGCCCGTCATACGAGGCAGGCGGATATTGTGATTGCGGCGGCGGGCCGGCCGAATACGGTGACGGCCGATATGATAAAGGACGGGGCGGTCGTTATTGACGTGGGGGTCAACCGCGTCGAGGACGCAACGAAGAAGAAGGGCTACCGGCTGGCCGGTGACGTGGATTTCGAGGCGGTCAGGGAAAAGGCGTCGCTCATTACCCCGGTGCCGGGCGGGGTCGGGCCCATGACGATAACAATGCTGCTCTATAATACGGTCGAGTCCGCAAAGATGGCGGCGGGCATGCTGTAATGCACGTCCGGCGGCCGTGAGAACGGCACCTCCGTAAGGAGACTAGCGATGAGGATGAAACCGGGACAATTGCTCGTGTGTATCGCGTGTGTATTGGTTTTCGCCTCTGCGGGGCCGGCCTACAACCCATCGCCGGGCCTCTGGACGGGGTGGCTGGTCTGTGATGCGTGGGGGAGCATGTACCTTTACAATCACTGCCACATCTACCCGGTTAACGAGCAGATTGTTGCAAAGCTTAAGCACCATTGCGGCAAACCGTGCGTGCTTGATGTAAAAAAGACCTTCTCGCTCGCGGATCCGGGCCCGGTGCGGATTGAAGAGGCGCGGTACGCCCGGCCGGCCGGCTTCGGGGAGCTCAAGGCCTTGTCTTTGACCGCAATACTGGAGGCTCCGAAAGGCGGCCGGGAGAATCCCCGAGTGACACTTTCAGTCACCAACGAAACGAGCGAGAAGGCGAGGTTTGTTGCGGCACAACTGGCGGTCATCGTCCTGGTCAAGGGCAGGCGCCCAAGCGTCCTTGCAATCGGCAATGCGAGTTCGTATCCCCACAACTCGTATCACGGTCGTTTCCTGCGGTCGGCCGATCTTGCAAGCCAGAGCGGTCGCGTGCGGATGCGAAACATGACGTGGTACGATACCCTCGAACCGGGCGAGACCTATAGCTGCACGGTAAAGCTCGCGCTCAAACCCGGCGAGTACTATCTCTGGGGAGGCTACGGGGCCGCAAATTTTTTCGGCCCGATGTCGCTTATTAGCAACGGATTGCGGCTAACGGTTCCGCCGGGTGGCGCCCGGCACAAAGAGCCCGAGCATGTCGTAAAAAAGCGTCCGTGGGACCGGCCGGAACAGATTGTGAGAACGAGATACACCGAGTCGTTCAAAAGTCACTACGGCAGGATTCTGCGCGATGAATATGTCTTCCCTGATCACCTGAAGAAGGCGGAGATCGAAGAAATTGCCTCACCAAGGGGGCTATACCGTGCGCGCATGCAGACGACGGACGCAAGCGTGGTTCCGTACGATAAGGCAAAGGCAGGCATCGTGTTCGAGCGATACGACGGCCGGAGGCTGTATGTGCTGGTCGAAGACTTTCGCACCATAAAGCTGCGGTGGATCAACGACAGGCTGGTGCTTTTATCGTGTAACATCGGCCATATCGCCGGCGTGGACCAGGTGTTGGATGTTGAAGCGGGCAAATGGATTTATCAACAGGGCGAGCAGTACTTTTTCACGCAGCCGTGATATGGGGGCGGGGGTGTCAGAGCCGCGGCGCGGCTGGTTGAGGCGATTACCGGAGGCGGCGGGCGAGCCAGTTGTCGAAAAGGATTTCCGCGTCGCAGAAGTCCACGGTCGTGTCGTTGTTGATGTCGGCGCCGGCGCACCAGAGGCATTCGTCGCAGCCATACAGCCGCCAACGGGAGCCCAGGCGGGCAAAATCGTGGAAATCGACGGCTCGGCTGCCGTCAATGTCACCGGCCGGGACCGGGGGAAAATAACTGCGCCAGGCGGCGTCGAGCCGGGCGACTCCATGGAAGGCTTGCTCGACGGCTTCGGCCACCCCCGGCAGCGAAAGCGCCCAGCCTTCGGCCTGTAGCGCAAGGTTCCACGAGCCCTTGAGGGGATTTGCCAGTATCCGGGAGGTTCGCGAGTCGAGTGACATCGATTCGACGTTGTTGAGCGGGCTCAGCAGGCCGAGGGCCTTTAGCTTCGCGTACATCCGCTCGGCTGCCTGCGGCTCCAGCGAGCTTGCCATCGCGCAATAGTGGCCGACGACCACGTCGCGGTCGGAAGAATCCTTGTAGCAGGGGCCGGAGTATTTTCCACCGATGCCATAGGCGGCGTAATTGCGCCCGTCGGGTGTTTCGGCGGCCGAGAGACCGTAGAGATCGTTGTCGGCGTAGAAACCGTTGCGGTGCTCGGAGTGTTTGTACCAAGCGATTTGTGCGGCCGCTTCGGCCTTTCGCAGAGCCAGCCAATTGTTGGCGTATTTGTCGATTTCCGTCGGGGCTATCGGGTAGGCCGCGTGGATGATGAATCCTGAGCCGTTATCGGTCGGCGGCGGGCCCATGGTTCCGGCAAGGCCGTCGCCGGCGTGAGCGGCCAGCAGGACGCCGATGGTCTCGGTGCCGAAGCCCTTCCACTTGTAGGGGATAAGCTCGCC
>CP070678.1:2248625-2252241 GCA_020352515.1 Phycisphaerales bacterium
AGGCAGGCTAGAGCCGCCTGTAAAAGATACCATGACGGTTGACGTGTACGATGATTCCTGTCTGGCGGCGATGGACCTGGGGCTGGCGGTTATTGATCCAACCGACATTGACGGCGATTGTATTACAAACTTCACGGATTTCGCTCTAATGGCCGTGACATGGCTTGATGATTATGCGTTAACAGAGCCTGTTGCCAAATAGTATAGTTGTAGCCGGCGGCTAAACACAATCCAGTTATCGTTTATCGGGCGCCTGAGATTGCCTCAGGCGCCCGATAATGTTTTGCTCGTATGAGAGCAAACCGCCCCGCCCAAAAACTCTTTGCAGTTTCCTGCGTCCCCCGCTAAACTGATACTCCGTAAATGGTACTGGAGGGCCAACTGTGGTCTTTGGACATTCAAAAGCCGGCCGCATCCGGGGGACAATGCTCCTGCTGTCCCTGGCGCTGCTCGTCTCGCTGGCCGGCTGCACAACTCAAGCCCGGCGGTCGCCGCCGCTCATCGGCATCACCAGCGTCTACCAGCCGCCGGCCCGGCAGGGGGGCTCCGCCTTCACAAAGGTCAATTTCGCCTACGTCACGGCCGTTGCCGAAAACGGCGGAATACCCCTGGTCCTCCCGACCGTCGCCGACCCGAACATAATCGCCCGGTACGTCGCCGGCCTGGACGGCCTCGTCCTGGTAGGGGGGGGCGACATCCCGCCGGCCGCATACGGCCAGACGCCCCACGAAACCGTCAAAATCCTCCCCGACCAGAGGTACAACTTCGAACGACGCCTCATCGAACAATGGCTCCGCTCCGAAAAACCGCTGCTCGGCGTCTGCCTCGGAATGCAGTTCACAAACGTCGTTGCCGGCGGCTCGATGATACAGGATATACCGTCACAGATCGGAACGCAAATCAACCACCGTGCCCCGCACTCGGTTCGAATCGAGCCTGACACCATCCTGTCCAAAATCCTCGACGCCGAGCGGATTACCGTACACTCGTATCACCATCAGGCCGTCACCGATATACCGGCGACCTTCAAAGTCGCCGCTCGCAGCGCCGACGGGATTATCGAGGCCCTCGAACGCACGGACGGACCCTTCGGCCTCTTCGTCCAGTGGCACCCCGAGGCCGGCGGCCACACAAACCAGCGAAACGCAATCTACGGCGCGCTCATCCGCGCCGCCGCGAAGAGAAACTGATATGCGTAACCTTGGAACACGGGGCAAAATAAGATGACACCGCTCGAAAAAATCAGCGGACTCGAAAGCAAGAATATCCCGACTGGCTGTGTCCTGACCATCGGCAACTTTGACGGCGTCCATCTCGGCCACCAGGAAATCATTCACGCCGCCGCAGAGATGGCCTCCCGAAACGCCACGAAACTCGTCGTAATGACCTTCGACCCCCACCCGCTCGCCGTCATCCACCCCGACAGAAGCCCCGGAATCCTCACCCCGCCGGCACTCAAGCACCAGCTCTTTTCCGACCTCGGCGTCGATTGTCACGTCGTGCTGAAGGCGACACGCGAAACACTCTCACTGAGCGCCGAGGACTTTGTCCGCCGCTTTCTCGTCGAAGCCATCCGCCCCCTCGCCGTCGTCGAAGGCGAGGACTTCAACTTCGGCGCCGGACGCGCCGGCAGCGTCCAAACACTTCTCGATATGGCCCCGCACCATGATTTCGAGGTGCTTGTCGTCCCCGCCAAAAAGATCGACATACCGGACGGCCAGACCGTCCGCGTCTCCAGCACAATGATACGATACATGCTGGGCAGCGGCCGTGTCGCCGACGCCGCGATGGCCCTCGGGCGACCCTACCGCCTAATCGGTCAAATCTGCCCCGGAAGAGGAAGGGGAAAACAGCTCGGCTTCCCAACCCTCAACATGAAAAGGCCCGACCAGCTATTGCCCGCAGAAGGTGTCTATGCCGGATATGTCCAGCTCGCCGACGACCCAGAGGACCTCTGCCGAGTCGCAGGCGCCGTCCCCGCGGTCTTTAGCCTCGGACAGGCCAGAACGTTCGGAGACGAGCACCCGCCGCTCATCGAAGCCCATGCTCTCGCCGAGAACGGCGACCGCCTCAAGGGCCGATCGATGGCTATGGATTTCGTCCGGCGCCTCCGCTCACAGCACAAGTTCGCCTCGCCCGAACAGCTCACGCGACAAATCAAAAGAGACTGCGAAAAGGCGCGGAACATCCTCGGCGCCCCGTGACGCTCAGACAGCCAATCCGGTTTTCTCTGGACAGCCGCCCGCAATTCCCTAAGATACCACGGCGGGTGACTTAATCGTTGCCGAAGGATGCGCACTATGCTAAAGCTAACCAAAGAAGACCTCTCCGACGTTTCCGTCGTCGCCCTCATCGCCGCAAACGCACTGCCCCTCTACGGCGTCGCTTTCCTCAAATGGAACGCCGCCGCAATCGTTCTCTTGTACTGGGCCGAAAATCTCGTCGTCGGATTCTACAACATCCTCAAAATCGCCCTTGCCCCCGTTAAAGAGCCCGTCGAGCACCTCGGCAAGCTCTTCGTCATCCCCTTCTTCATGGTCCACTACGGCGGGTTCATGGCCGTTCACGGGGTATTCGTCCTCGCCTTCTTCGCCAAGTCCGAGCCCAAATTCCCCGGCTCAGGCGGCGCCCCCACCTGGCCCTGCTTCCTCGTCTTCCTCCAACTGCTCCTCGGAGTCATACGACAGGCCTGGGCCGCTCTGCCCCCCGGCACAAAACCCATCCTCCTCATGCTCTTCGCCAGTCACGGCGTCTCCTTCGTCCACAACTTCCTCCTCAAGCGAGAATACGAATCGACCGACCCCGGAAAGCTCATGGCCGCCCCCTATACGAGAATCGTCGTCATGCACGTCGCCATCATCTTCGGCGCCTTCATCTCCGTCGCCCTCAAATCCCCACTCGGAATCCTCGTTATCCTCGTCGTCCTCAAAACCGTCATCGACGTCAAGCTCCACCTCCACTCGCACAAGAAGCTCTCACCCTCGGCAAAAAAAGCGTGAACCCCGCCACGTTCCCGTCCGCACTATCCTAACCCGAGCCGCCTGGATCCCGGATCTACCAGGTGGCCCCTGACAAATGAACTGCCTTTTGAGGCTGTTGTAGGAGGCGTATTGGCTGGGTTCGTGACCATCCCGCGCGATTACCCGTTTTTCAGTGGTCGCACGTTTGTTTTTCCGAGTCTGAGTTGACATAATCGAGCGAGCTGCTGCAAGCCGTCCGGCAAGCGGCAGTAGACAAATTTCGTCTTTTTCCGGAATCTGCTGGTGAGCAGGGAGAATTCTTTAGTTAGCTGCTTGCTACGCAGCAGACATCTTACTTTGTTGAGGATGAAATCGTTGCTCGGCATTTTTGGGCCTCCTTGAGTCCTGTTCGAGAGAACAGCTAAAACACACTCAGGGAGGCTCTCTGCACATCCCGTGTCAAAACGGGTAATCGCGTGGGCATAATATGCTTGAGTTTTCGAGACAGATTTGGTATTCTATTAGAAAAGAGGCTCAACGGCGTAGCTGAGCTGATATACAATGGTACATGGGAAGTCCCGGTTCACAAGAGCTTAATACCCCCAGCAATTCCCACACGAAAGGAGCGAGCAGAAAATCAAACCGGAAGATCACTC
>CP070678.1:2252341-2255332 GCA_020352515.1 Phycisphaerales bacterium
GGCAGCCGAGCTCGTCGTGCGTGACGTCAATTATCTTGCCTGTTGAGATCAGCATTTTGTCCAGGTCGATGAACTTGGCGCAGGTCACCATCTGGCCGATGCGATTTTCCACGTCCAGCGACACGCCCTGCTCGCTGTCGCTCTGGGTGCGGATAGTAAAGGGCAGGCGTTTGCCGCCGGGGCCGTCCATCTTTGTCGCCGAGGTGCAGTGGAAGTGGATAAGGGAGTCTCTGGCGGTATCAAAGACCGGGTCCGTGATGAAGCCGGGCACACCGAATGCGTAGGCGAATATGAGCATCGTCAGGGTCGAGTCCATATCACCTTCACAGGCGCCGACCAAGCCCATGTCGTTGAGCTTGCTGAACGCGAGACATCCCTTTGCCGGCTGGCCCATACAGTTCGAGCTTGTCACGGCCTGCGCGCCCTCTCTGGCCATAATGTTCTTCACGGCCAGGTAGAAACGCGCGGCGTTGATTATCTGGTCCCGCGACGGCTCGACGATTCCCTTGGCCTTCGTGATCCAGTATTCCATGGCCTCGGCCTCGGCCTCTTTGATGCCCACGGCGTTGTGGGCCTCGACGGTCTGTTCGACGGTCACGGGTATCATATCCACACCAAGCCGCTCCTTGACCAGCTTGGCGTCGCAGGCGGGGGCCGTTCCCAGCGGCCCTCTTATCACAATGATGCGAGTCCTCTTGAGGTGAGGCGCGACGCGCATGAGCCCGACCACCCTGTCGATCTCGCCCCAGTCGCTCGTCGGCAGGATGACGACCTTCTTGCCCTCTTTCTGCCACTTTGGAAAGTACATCCAGCCGTGCCCGCTGAACGGCTGAGAGAACACGGCGGTTGGCAGACCCGCATCCACTATCCGGTTCAGGGCGTTGGCGGGCGCTCCTCCGCCGTGCCCCGAAAGATGGAACAGCAGGACGCCGTCGGCGTCTTTTAGTTTTCCGAGCACCGCCGCCACGTCGGTCGGGGGCACAAGCTCGCCGCCGACGAACTTCACGTCACCCAGTTTCTTCTCTACGCCCGCAAGGTACGCGTTGAACTTCTCGATTTCGGCGGTGGGACGGGACAGGTAGATTCCGCCGGTCCTGCCGATGAAGACCTTTTGAATCTTCACAGGCGGCATCTTCGGCGGCCACCGGCTGTTTGCGGCAGCCATAACAGACTCACCGGCCAACTGCCGGCCCAGCAGCACCGCTCCCGCTCCGGCTGCGCCCGCACTTAGAAATTCTCGTCGATTGATTCTATCGCTCACGGCTCGACTCCTTAATATTGTGACTTTTCATCAGACTATGCCCGGACACGCCTGCCGACCCTCACTCTGCACCAACTGTGCTGCCCGAGCACAACAGACCTCAGCATGGGTCAGGCTGTCTTAGACTTCGGGGCAGGATAACGGATGTTGACGTAGGCTGTCAACCACGTTCTGGACATCCCGGGTCCGGCAATTCGCCTCAGGATACTTTGCCGGGCTGATCACCCCCGGCAAACTGACGCCGTGCCGCACCGTGTTCAGAGGCAGGCGATGTTCAGATTCCTCGCGGCCGCCGTTTCATCCGGGCGGGAGACCGGCGTAGTCGTCGGCGCCGATTTGAGCCTCTCAGGCTCGCTCACGGCCTCATTGGCGATCTCTATCATCGCATCGATAAAGGCGTCCAGAGTCTCCTTGCTCTCTGTCTCCGTAGGCTCGATCATCATCGCCTCTTTGACGGTCGTGGGGAAATAGACGGTCGGCGGGTGGAATCCCCTGTCGATCAGGGCTTTGGCGATGTCTATCGCGTGGACGCCGTTATCGAGCATAGGCTTCGGGACGCTGAAGACGCACTCATGTTTGCACAGGCCCTCGGCCGCGGCACTATAGTGGTCCTTGAGTCTCACCCGTACGTAGTTCGCATTAAGCACGGCATTTTCAGCCACACGCGTCAGCCCTTCTTTGCCCACCATGAGCATGTAGACATAGGCGCGAAGCACTATGCCGAAGTTGCCGTAGAACGGCGCGATGTAACCTATGGATCCGGGGCGGTCGTACTCGAGGGCGCAGGTGCCGTCGCCTGTTTTGACGATGATCGGGACCGGCAGGAACGCCAGCAGCTTCTCTTTTACGCCGACCGGCCCGGCACCCGGGCCGCCTCCCCCGTGGGGCGTTCCGAAGGTCTTGTGGAGATTCACGTGCACGATGTCGAAGCCGAAGTCGCCCGGGCGGGCTTTACCGGCTATTGCGTTGAGATTGGCCCCATCGTAGTAGGCCAGGCCGTCAACGTCGTGGATTAGCTCACAAATTGTCTTGATGTGCGGATTGAACAGGCCCAGAGTATTCGGGCAGGTTAGCATCACGCCGGCGACCTCGTCGTTCAGGTTGCACTCGAGAGCTTTGACGTCCATAACGCCGTGTTCATCACTTGGCACGCATACCACTTTGTAACCGGCTATTGCAGCGCTGGCGGGATTCGTGCCGTGGGCACTGTCGGGAATCAGGACGGTCGATTTGTTGTTGCCCCTGTCACGGTGGTAGGCCGCCATAATCAGCATCCCGGTCAGCTCGCCGTGCGCGCCGGCCAGCGGCTGCATCGTAAAGCCAGCCATGCCCGTGATCTCCCGCAGCCACTGGTCCGTCTCGTAAAGCACCTCAAGCGCTCCCCGCGTCAGCAGCCGGCCCGTTTTCAACTGAGCCAGCAGAGGGTGGAGGTGGGCGAATCCGGGGTAAGCAGCGATACGCTCGGCAACCTTCGGGTTGTACTTCATTGTGCAGGAGCCGAGCGGATAGAAATTCGTGTCCACGCCAAAGTTGCGACGCGAAAGCGCCGTGAAGTGTCGCACGACGTCCGGCTCGCTGAGCTCCGGCAGGTCGGGGCCGTCCTGTCGAAGAAGACCGGCTGGTATGTTTGTCACGGCCGGCACGTCGCGGGGACCGGTTCGCACGGCCCTGCGGCCGGGCACGCTCTTCTCAAATACAAGCCTCATAGAACGCTCTCCAGCGCCTCGGCC
>CP070678.1:2255432-2258389 GCA_020352515.1 Phycisphaerales bacterium
GGCTGGCTGATCTCAGAGAACGACGGCACAGACAACTGGATTGGGCTGATAAACAAATGCATGGGGCCGAAGGATGATTACTGCGACCTCGAGTATACAGTGCGCTGCTGTGTTAAGAAGGTGTGTGTCGACGGAGAGACCATGGGCGAACTCGTATGCCGCGTGCGGTTTGATATGAGAGATAAGTGGTCACTTGATGATACAGCATATGGGCCCGCCCGCTATACGGGGCGTCCTTTCTGGCACATAGTCCATTTTGACAAGATCCTCGATGAGAAATTTCCTCTATAGTCGCCTCGTGCATTAAGGGAGCAATAATGAGAGCCTTCAGAACGTTGCCATTAATCGTGAGGGTCTGCATAGGAATTGGTACAACCCTTCTACTCTGGAAGCCAATAGTCAGCGTGATATTTGCATTTGCACAGGGACCCGATTCACGATTTGATTTGGGAGGAGGCTATGAACTGTGGGGTCCACCGCCTCGTCATATAATCTATTGGCCGCCGGCAGCCGATAGAGAGAAAGTGGGGTTCGAAAGAGTAGTTGAATCGGCAGTGCGAGAATTTGCGATTGTCCCTCCGTGGATAATTGGAAGGGCTGAGAATGGCTGGTTTGCCATTAACAGACAGACGCATGAGGCAGATTATCCGCTGTCGAAGGAACAGGTGCAGGAGGCGATAGGTCTTGCGCTGGCATCTGTGAAGCTGGAGACTGATCCCATGCCCTACCTGATTGTGAGCCCGTCGGCTTTGGCCGCCAAGGCTCGGGCCAATGCATTTTTCTGGGTCCTTGTTTTCATCGTGCCAACTGTATTGGCTCTTGGGGCGTATGCTATCAAATACTTTGTGAGCGCAAGCAAAAATGGCTAATAGCACAGAAGAGTTACTGGAGGGATATCGGGACGTATGAATATCCGTCGTCCCAAGTCATAGGATCGATAGGCACGGATGCAAAGGACCGCTTCCATCTCAACTTGCAGGGCTGCAGCCTTCAGCGTTTTGCTGATGTCTGCGTGGCTATGGTGTGTAACGGCCCCAGGAGACGTGACACGAGCCAATGGGGAATGGGCAAGACTATTGCCGAGGACCGCCTTGCCACCATTGTCACCGTGTGGCCCAGAAATTATGTTTGCGGGGAGTATATATGTGATCTGGGTGAGGTTGGTGTTGGGTCGGGGAATTTGTGTGAGTTTCGGTTCGTCAATGGCGCGGGTTACTTGAGAAGTAACCAAGGATCGTGCGTGACGGATGGCCGGGTCAATTCGTCGGGCGGGTTTGGGGCTTCGTACGCGCCAGCAGGAAACGAGGCTGTAATGCTGAAGATCACGAACGTGAAGGCGGCGTGCGGGTGCACGGTGGTGCAGTTGGATAAGAGAGAATACGCGCCCGGCGAATCGGGGGTGATAAAGGTGACGTATACGGCCGCGAGCAATTAGGGGGAGGATTTCGAGGTTGAATCGACGGCGTCGAGGAGCGGGGAAGATCGGGTTTTAGGTGGGTTGGCCGGAGGCGTAGGACAGGTCGGACTTGTGGGGCGCTGAGCGAGGTCGCGGCTGGGGTGTTTTGGCGGGGTGGGTGGAAAAAAATTGTTGACAGGCGGTGAACGTTGTGTGAGTATGTGAGTATATAATCACATAGTTATTGAAATCGGAGTTGGTATGATAACCGAAGAGAAACAACTGTTGTTCGAGAGGCAGGCGGAGATCGCCAAGGCCCTTTCGCATCCGGTGCGGATCGCGGTGGTGAATTTCCTCAAGGATGGGGAGCAGTGCGTCTGCGACATCGCCGAGTACGTTGGGGCGGAGCGTTCGAACGTTTCGCGGCATCTTGCGGTGATGGTGAACGCGGGACTGCTGAGCTATAGAAAGCAGGGGCTGAAGGTTATTTACGAGCTGAGGTGCCCGTGCATTCTCGAATTCTTTGTTTGTATAGGCGGGGTTCTGAAGCAGCAGGTCGAGGCGGACCGGCGGCTTTTGAGGGCGCTTTAGTTAGAGGCCGGGGATATGAACTTGAAAGGGAAATGGCAAAAACCGGCCCTGATTGCGGGGGTGTTTTTAGCGTGCTACTTTCTTCCTGCGGGCAACCGGCGGTTTGACGGCTCGATCATCGAGTCGCTGCAGCTTGCCCGGTGGTATGCGCGCGAGCACGTTTTGCTTTGTCTTGTGCCGGCGTTTTTTATCGCGGGTGCGATCTCGGTGTTCGTGAGGAAGGCCTCGGTGATGAGGTACCTGGGGGCGAGGGCGAACAAGGTTGTTGCGTACGGCGTGGCCAGCGTGTCGGGGACGATTCTGGCGGTTTGCTCGTGCACGGTTCTTCCGCTATTTGCGGGGATTTACAAGATGGGTGCGGGGCTTGGCCCGGCGACGGCGTTTCTTTATTCGGGCCCGGCGATCAACGTTCTTGCGATTATTCTGACGGCGCGGATACTGGGGCTGGAGATGGGTGTTGCGCGGGCGGTTGGGGCGATTCTGTTCAGTGTGGTAATCGGGCTTTTGATGCACGTTATCTACCGCAAGGAGGAGCTGGAGAAGGCAAACGGCCAAGTGGAGACGGCGGAGCCGGAGGCGGGGAGAGCCCTGTGGCAGAACGCGCTGTATTTTGCGTCGATGGTGGGGATACTGGTTTTTGCGAACTGGGCGCGGAGCGGTGACGTTCGGGCGGTTTTTCTGTGCTGTCCTGGTGGGCTGAGCACTTACGAGGTTGAGGGTACGCTGCTGGAGCAGGACGACGAGAGGGTCAAGATACTGGGGACGGACGGCCGGACGCACGAGATACCGGCGAACCTTTCGCCGCGAGTTCGCGAGGTGGAGGAGGGGGGTGTCAGCCGGACGATCTACCGCATCCGGTGGGTGATTGTTGCGGTGCTTCTGGCCGGGTTCGGGGCGATGCTTTACAAGTGGTTCACGAAGAGCGAATTGCGTGAGTGGGCGGGGGCTTCGTGGGGGTTTGCGGTGCAGA
>CP070678.1:2258489-2266208 GCA_020352515.1 Phycisphaerales bacterium
AATAGTGCGGACGACGGCCCGTCGTATCCTGCCGGAAGGTCACCCGCAATATCGCCCGCCCCTGCGGACTGTTCGCGCTGAACCACCGCTCGTCCTCCACCCGCCGAATCAGCCGTCCCTGACCCCACTGCTCGGCCCCGGGCAGCCGAAGGTCAACCGGCCCCAGCTTGCTCCTGTCCGCGTTCGGGTCCGTCGTCTCCAGGAAGCCTATGAACCGGTCCGCTGAGTTCGGATCGACGCTGTAGCTGAAAACGTACGCCCGAACACCTGCCGGCTTGCCGTCCGGCAGAGGACCCGACGGCGCGGCTATGGGCGGAATCTGACCAGCCCTCGCCGCAAAAAGGGCGCCAGTGTTCAAATCGTAAAACCACTCCTTATCGAACTCCTCAACCGGAACAACCTTCTCCGGAATCGACAGCCATATCAAGATCCCCAAAAACACCACCGCCGAAACCACCGTCACCGACAGCACGATCTTCGGGTTCCGGTTGATCCACGCCCGAACACCCAGCCGCTCCCACCATTCCCTGATCTCATACTTTATGTACTGCAAATCCGGCATCTCTATATCCTCGTAATCTCGGCCCCGTGCCCGCAAGTCCCTGAAAAAGCTCTATCGTACCCTCAACGCCCCCGCAGCAGCCTCACCACGTGCTTCAGGTCACGGTTGCCGCTCGATGCATTCTCCGCGCTGATCTCCCAGTATGAAAGCTTCTCCGTTCGCCCGTCCCGCCATCTGTAGTACTCCGTATGGAAGTCCGCGAAAGACATGTTAAACCCGCCCCCGTGCCGCGCCGTTATGTTGTGCCCGTCCGTAATCTCCCACCTGACCCCGTTGTCCTCTATATGCATCGGCCAGAAGCTGCCCGCAATCCATTCGAGCCGGGAACCCGCATCCACAAAAACCACACGCTCCGGCGCCTGCGTGATATCCGCCATCGTGTGAAACGGCCGCGTCTTGTCACGCGCGTACCCACCCATCGTGTTCGATATCGAATAGCTCCGAAGAAGCTCCGTCCGGTCCGCTCCGCATTTGTAAAGACCCGCCGTCCGCTCTGTGTAGGGCCACAGAACACCCCCCTTCAACGCCGCCTTCGTCCCACCTATATTGTTCGACGGCAGCACCGGGCCGTCCGCCGCCCAGTACTTCGAAACGTCAGTGTCGTTCCAGAACGTCTCCGGAGAGCAAAGCTGCTCCTCGTTGTCGCCGGCGTAAAAGTGCCACGCCATCGTCATCTGCCGAAGGCTCGAAAGGCATACCACACGCTTGCCGGCCTCACGAGCCCGGCTCAGGCTCGGAAGCAGGATCGACATCAGAGTCATCATGATTGCTATCACAACCATCAGCTCGATCAGCGTAAAGCCGTCCCCGCCGGCGGCACGAAACAACTTGTATCTCTTCGCAAACATGTCACATACATATTCTAACCGAAACAAACCCAAACCGCCAGCATTTTAACAAAATCCCCAACCGCTCCTCCTCGCCCCCGCCCCATAGCCCCCGGCTTGACTGCCCCAGCCCCATCCGCACCTCCAAATCCCCGGTGTTCTCAGCTATATTCTCTGGTCCCCCACGGCTCTGTCTGTTACAATAGGGCCGTGCCGGTGCGTGCTATGGTTTGTAAACGCAAAGCACACGTCCACACTGAAAGGGATTTGGCCATGTCACATGACCAAATAAACAGAAACACCCGGCGCCGTTTGCCCCGTGTAAGTTGCTTTAATTGCTGTATCATAGCCTGCATATTCCTCTCTTTGGCGCTCTGCTTCAGCCTTAAGACCTTGCGCCCGGACACCAAAAGTTCCGTCTCCTCGCCAAGAGTCATTCCGCCCGGCAGAACCGCCCTTGACGGCCAAAATGCCCATGCCCATACGTGGCTCCGGCCCAAGAAAGCGGGGGCATCGCTCTGGCTCACCGATCAGACCGGCAGGCTCCGCGCCAGACTCTTGACCACCGGCAGCGGACCCCTGCTCTCGCTCGCCCGCAGAAGCGACAACCCCCGTGTCCCGCTCTCTGTCCTCAGGAGCAGCCCTGGTATCCTCCCGTGTGATCAGAATGGAAAGGTGATCCGCTGCGCCCGTTAGCGATGCGCTCATCTTCCGCTCGCCCCACGGCCGCCTGCGCCTCTTCACTCTACAATCATCGCCCGCTCATCCGCTCCCCGTTCTCGCCTGCCCGCTTTTTCCTTGAAAACCCCCGCCGCTAATGTAAATTACGTTAGGCATGCGGCCACGCCTTTGTCAACGCTTGAAGACCCGGCCGCTCACAGTGCGAAAAGGGCCTTTGTGCGCCCCCACGGGGACGGAGTCCGCCGGAATCTACCCGGAACAAACGCCCCACAATAACTCTTGCGGAGTCTCCCGATGCACCCTCGCCTTGTCGAGATACCGTTCATCCACTTCACCATCTGGTGCTTCGGCCCCATGATGGCCCTCGGCTTCCTGGTAGGCCTGGCCCTCGCAAACCGCCTGGCCCGCCGCGCAGGCCTCGACCCGGCCGTCATCATGAACGTCACGCGCTACTCGCTCATCATCGGCGTCATCGGAGCCCGCGCCTTCTTCGTCATCCACCACTTCGACCTCTTCCGCGGCGACCTTGCCGCCGTCTTCGCGATATGGCGGGGCGGCCTCGAATTCGTCGGCGGTGTCATACCCGTCATCATCTTCCTCTTCTTCTACATGCGACGGCACAACCTCCCTTTCCGCAAGTATCTCGACATCCTCGCTATCGGTCTGATGATGGGCCTCGCCTTCGGCCGCTTAGGCTGCTTCCTGAACGGCTGCTGCTTCGGAAAGCCCGCAAACCTGCCCTGGGCCGTACGCTTCCCGTACCGTTCCTACGCCTACATCAGCCAGATTAACCCAGACCCGAAAAGGGACCGCCCCGAGCCCCAGCTCAACATGCCCAAAAGCGAGTACCTTAGCTTCTTCGACCAGAACGGCAAGTGGTACCCAAAGCCCCTCGACCAGCTCTCCGACGCCCGCAAACACGATGTTACAAAAGGCCGATACCGCTGTCTCGCCACCCACCCCACCCAACTCTATTCGGCCGCCAGCGCCCTGGTCATCTGCGCCGTCCTATACCTGCTCTGGCGGAGGGGCGCCTGCGGCCCCGATCCGAAGCCGAAGCTCGCCCGACCCGGCTCGACCACCGCAATGGCCTTCCTCCTGTATGGCGTCGCTCGCTTCGTAATCGAAGCCCTGCGAGACGACAACCCCTACGAGTTCGCCCGTCTCACAATCTCCCAGATAACCTCCATAGCAATGGTCGCACTCGGAATCGTCCTGCTTATACTCCTCGCCCGAATCGGGCCGCCTCTGGAGCGTATCCGTGAATGACCGGGTGCGATAGTCTCACCAGAATTTGCCAATTTGAAAAGAGCAGGGGCGAAAACCGCGGTAATATGCTCAAAACCTGGAAAAGAAGGGCGTTTTGGCCAATAAAAACCACAAAAACACGCACGAACAGATAATTGCAGAGGTTGTGCCGAATTAAAGCAGGCATCTGGGCGGGATTATTATTGCACTGCTCTCGCCTCATGATATGAATATAGTAGGGAATCCGCGGCCTCGGGCGCGCGTCGCAGGCATCGCGGACTGTACTAACTAGACACAGCCTAACAAGCCGTTTGCATGAGAGGGTATGTTTTATGCGAAAGGAAATAACCAGAAGAGATTTTCTTAAAAGCTCGCTTGCCGCGTCGGCGGCGTTGAGTATGCCGACGATTGTTCCCGGCACCGTATTCGGACAAAATGCCCCAAGCAATCGCGTGAATGTGGGGCAAATCGGCTGTGGAAGTATAGCCAATTGGATGCACAAAAATGCCCTCAGCCGGATGAAAGACGTACGGGTGACGGCTGTCTGCGATGCCTATAAGACTCGACGCGACAACATGGCCGCATTCTATAACAAGCATTACGGCGGCGCCGGTATCACCAAGGCCTATGCTGATTTTCGCGAGCTGCTGGCTAATAAAGATGTTGACGCCGTCGTTATTGCCGCACATGACAACTGGCACACGCCCATGTCGATTGCCGCCGCAAACGCCGGCAAGGACGTCTTCTGCCAAAAACCGTTGGCGCTGGACCTGGGACGCACCAAAATGCTCAGAAAGGCCGTTCATGACAACAAACGTGTATTCCAGTTTTGCACACAGTATCGCTCGGCCCGGAGATATCGCAAAATGGTCGAGCTCGTTAGAAATGGATACATCGGCCGACTGAAACATATAGACGTATGGTGCCGCAACGTTCTATTTGACGCCGCAAGCTATCATGTCAAACCGTACGGCTCAACCGTAGAGGTTCCTATTCCGGAAGATCTGGATTTTGACGCATGGCAGGGGCCCTCGGACATGGTCCCCTACACCGTTGACCGGTGCACCCGCTGGGGCGGTTTCCATTGCCCCGAGACATCTTTGGGTTTCGTGGCCGGCTGCGGAATTCATCCGCTTGGAATAGCCCAGTGGGGCAATAAAACCGACCACACCAGCCCCGTAAAATACAGGGGAACAGGCAACGTGCCCAAAGAAGGTATTTTCCGGACACTGGAACATTGGGATGTCATGTGTGAATATGAAAACGGCGTAACACTTCGTATGATGGACTACCAGACGGCCGGGCCCGTAGTGATGAAGTATTATCCCCTCGCATGGCGAGATGGTGACGGCGTCGTCTTCCACGGCGCCGATGGCTGGATCGGAGATTTCAAAGGCTATACCTTCTACGCCAGCGATCAGAAACTCTGGAAGACGGAGTTCAAACCCGATGACCAAAGAGTCTACGTTTCCAACGACCATCACCGCAACTTTATCGACTGTGTTAAATCCAGAAAAGAAACCGTATGCGCCGTGGAGATGGCGATCCGCTGCGACACCATTGCACATCTGGTCAACGTTGCCGCCCGGACCGGACGGCGGATCGACTGGGACCCAAAGGCCGAACAGATCGTCGCTGATGCCGAGGCCGCAAAATTGATCGCCCGCCCGTACCGTAAAAAGTGGAAAGTCTGGTAGTCCCCGCGCTCCCCGCGCCGAAAAGTCTAAAAGTCCGGCTGAACGCCCCCCCAATCCGAGAGACTTCCGCGCTATGCTGGTGCCCGGCCCTGTTAAAATCGAGGGCCCAACTGTATCGAGCCCCGGATTTCCCAAGTAGCAATTGACAAATGAATCCTATTGTGATAGTATAGGACCTATGGAGACCACTCAAGCCAGTTTCAGCCCTTCTTTACGGGAGAACCCGGGTTGGTGAAGAAGTGGTCCATGCGAACGCTGCGTGAGAAGCTGATCAAGATCGCAGGCAACGTGGTCAGGCGTTCGCGGTACATTGTTTTTTCAGATGGCGGAAGTAGCTGTTCTGAGGGCGCTCTTTGGGCAGATACTTGACCGGATCAGGCAACTGCGTTTTTTTACAATACCCACGAGGCCGGGATGATGTGGCGAATTACTCGAAAAATCGGGCTCTGGAATGGAGGTCAACGCTGGCTGTATGGCAGCGCAGCGGCAGAAAGCCGATTTCAGACGCAAGCAGACGGCCTTTTTTGATGAGTCATCTTTAAAGGAAAGGAGGAGACGATGAAGAGAACGATCAGTAGGAGCAAGATCATGCCGACACTGTTTGCCGCGGCTGCGGTCGCGGGGCTGCTGGCTCTTGCGGCGAGCGAGGCGGGGGCCGCGATGATTCTGTTTCACGGAAACAACGCCACCGCCAGTGCCGGCGCTGACGGTGCCGTGCTTGCCCACCTGCAGTCGCTGTACGGGGCCGCGAACGTCACGTACATGCAGGGCTCGGCGGCGGCAGGGGATGGCTCCTCGGCGGCCGGGTATGATGCGGTGATCATTTCCTCGACAATTGCTTCTGGTGACTGCCGCAACAAGTATGAAGACGCCACGCAGGCAGTCATGACTTGGGAAGCGGCCCTGGCTAAGGACGATACGGGCGATTTGCAAATGTTCGAGACCCATTACTCCGGATCCGGCCACACGCAGATTGACGTTGTTGACCCAACTCATCCTTTGGCCGCCGGTCTCAGTGGTACGGTGACCGTCACCAGCGTTGCGGACGCGATGCAGTTCGGAAGGGACGGTCTCGGTGGAGGAGTCCATCTCGTCGCGTCGACAACCGGGGGTGACCACGCAATCCTTGCGGCGGACGTCGGCGATGCCCTGCTGGGTGACGGATCGCTGGGAAATCCTTCGCAAGCGCCGGGCCGGCGCGTCTTTTTTTTCTTGCACGACAGCACTTTCGCCAATCTGACGCCCGATGGATTGAAATTGTTCGATGCGGCGGTCGCCTATTTAGTCGATTCGGATATTCCTTCTGTCAATGCCGGCATCGATATGATTACCTGGTCGGGTGAGGCTGTCCAACTGGATCCGAACATTATTGAAGCGCCTGGGTCGGACTGGACGGACTTGACCTATCTCTGGACTGCGGACCCGCCCGATGGTGTTGTATTCCACCCTAACGAATTCGTTGAAGCTCCAGCGGTTACGATTACCAAGGCTACCGACAACCCGTCGGTCGTCATGATGACACTCGCGGTGAACAACAAAGGCAGGCTTGAGCCGCCTGTAACAGATACCATGACGATTGACGTGTACGATGATTCCTGTCTGGCGGGGAAGGCTGGTGGTATGCTGGTGCTTGATCCAACCGACATTGACATGAATTGTATCACAGCGTTCGAGGATTTTGCTTTACTGGCCACGACGTGGCTCGATGATTACACGTTGACAGAACCCGTTGCTAAATAACTCGAACCAACCGTTTGAGAATTGAGAATTAGGAAAATCTCCACATCATCCCGAGATATGGAGAAACGATCAAGAAACGGCCGGTCCACGTAGATTTGCATTTTATCCCGGGAGATATCGTTTCCTATCGGAAAGAAGAGGCATGGTGAAAAGAAAGTTGTTCTGTGCAGGTGTCGTGCTACTCAACATGCTACAGGCGGTTTCCGGCGCCACTTTGTCCGGCGAGTTGAGGCAGTGGCACAAGGTCACATTGACGTTCACCGGCCCGAGCACGAGTGAAACCGCCGCCGCCAATCCGTTCCTCGATTACAGATTGAACGTGACCTTCACGCGGAGGGGCTCCGGGAGCTACGTCGTCCCCGGCTACTATTGTGCCGACGGCAACGCGGCCGACACGGGGGCTTCCGGCGGCAACAAGTGGCGTGTGCACTTTTCGCCACCGGCGACCGGCACCTGGAACTGGCAGGCTTCATTCAGACAGGCAACTGGTATTGCCGTTTCAAGCGCTGCCGGGACGCCGACTCACTTTGATGGAGAGTCAGGCAGTTTCAACGTGAGCGCTTCGGACAAGACCGGCGACGACTTCCGCGGCAAGGGGCTGATCAAACTGGCGCCCGGCAAGCACTACCTGCAATTTTCGGGAACGGGACAGTACTGGATAAAGGGCGGCACAGACAGTCCGGAAGATTTCCTGGCGTGTTCGGACTTTGACAATACCACCAGCAGCAGTTCATTCCCCACCACCAACTACCCCAGCCATGTCGGGGACTGGAATAGTGGCGATCCGACATGGCGAAGTGGAAAAGGCAAAGGGATCATCGGGGTTATCAACTACTTGGGTGCGCAGCGGGTCAACAGCGTATATTTCCTTCCGATGAACCTCGGAGGCGACGGCCAGAATACGCATCCCTTCGCAAGCACCAGTAGCGACCTGGTTTATGACTGCAGCAAGCTGGACCAGTGG
>CP070678.1:2266308-2277263 GCA_020352515.1 Phycisphaerales bacterium
CAGCGCATTTTCCCTGCCGGTTGCCGCTGTTGCGGCCGATGTCTTTTTAGTCTTCCCCATTTTAATCGTCTCCAATCAGATGTTACGTGTGCCACCGTTACCGTGATTGTGGGCGCTGCCCCATCAGAGCAGCTTATAATTGCCCAACACGGTGTAAATCGGCCCCTTCGGCGTCAGCTCGCTCCGGTAGACCGAGACCGAATCAGCGGACATTGCGCCGAGGCTGAAATCCTTGTACTGCCCGGCCAGTTTGGCAATCTTCACACCGGCCCCCGCGTTTCGTATCCGGCACAGGGTCAGGTGGGCGGAGAACTTTCTTTGCTCTCGTGGCCAGCCGACCTGCTCGAGCTGCAGCTCAAGATCCTCCTGCAACTGGAGCAGAGCGTCGCAGTCGAGCCCCGCGCCGACCCAGAGCACTCTGGCGCTTCTGCCGCCGAAACAGCCCACCGATTCAACGTCGAGGTCGAAGCCTTTGTGTCGGCCGGCGACATCCGCGACAATCCTGCAGACCTCGACGACCTGCTCGTCCCTCGTTTCGCCGAGGAACTTGAGCGTCAGGTGTATCGCCTCGGGGCTGACCCACTTTACGTCGCCTTTCCTGACATCCACCTGCCCGGCCAGACGCTGCTGCAAATCACTCAGACCGGCCCTGATTGTATCATCAATGTCTATCGCAATAAAGCACCGCATCGGGGATTTCCTTTCGCACTTAGAATTGCGTGGCCTGCCGCAGTATCCGGAGCCTGTCGTCGATGTCGGCCTTGCTTATCGAGGTCAGGCCCGCCAGCGAGAAGGCGGCAATGGTAAACGATGCCACAACAGTTCCATACGCAACGGCCGTCCTGAGGGTCTCGAAATCAGTTCGCCCGGTTTGTGCCAGATGGCCCATCAAGCCGCCGGCGAAGCTATCGCCTGCCCCGGTTGGGTCTTTGACATCGGCGGCCGGATAGGCCGGCAGGAGGAACTCGCGACCCTCGGCGTCACAGAGTACAGAGCCGGACTCGCCTTTCTTCATAACTACTGCGCCTGCGCCCATTGCGAGAATCTTTCCGCCGGCTTTTATCAGGTTGGGCTCATCGGCCAGCATCCTCGCCTCGTCCTCGTTGATGATCAGGCAGTTGACCCTCTTCAAAAGCACCTTGAGCTCTTCGAGATGGTCCTGAATCCAGCAGTTCATGGTGTCGGCCGCGACGAAAACCGGTCGATCCATTTGATCGAGCATCTCAAGCTGGAGTTTCGGGGCCGTGTTGGCCAGGAACACGAAACGGCTGTCCCTGAAGGCGTCCGGCACGACCGGCGGCGCCTCGGCAAGCACGTTCAGCTCCAGACGGTCGGTGGTTCTCTCGTCCATATTTTCGCGGTAGGTGCCGGCCCAGCGGAAGGTCCGGCTGTCCCGCCTAATCTCCAGGCCCGCAAGGTCGACGTTTCTGCCGGCGAAGAATTCGGCCAGATCGAAAGGACAGTCCGAGCCGACAACGCCGACGAGCCTCACCGGGCAGAAGAAGCTGGCCGCCATGCTGAAATACACGGCGGCGCCGCCGAGGCAGTCCTCGCTGACGCCGTGGGGCGTCCTGACTGTGTCGATTGCTATTGAGCCGGTCACCACAAGAGACATTCGTCATACTCTCCTTCTAACTCTTCGCCGTTCCTTCGAATTTCTTAAGCGTGTTGTCTATTCGCGTCAGGGTTCCTTCCCTGCCCAGTATCTGCACCGAGTCGAAGATGGGCAGGCTTATGGTGGTCCCGCAGATAGCCACGCGAAGGGGCTGGGCGACCTTGCCCAAGCCGACCTGTTTTTCCTCGGCCAGGGACCGGAGCATGTCCTCGATGGCCTCTTGAGAGAAATGCTCCATGGCCGCGAGCCTGTCGCGGACGACCGCGAGCATGGCCAGCCCGTCGCCCTTGAGCAGGACCTTGTTTACCGCCTTGACGTCGTATTCGATCTTGTCGTCGTCAATGAAGATGAACCTGCTCTTGCGGTCGATATCGGCCAGGGTTCGGGCTCCTTCGCAGGTTGTTATCACCCGCAAAAGCAGCGGGTCATCGGCGGCAAGAAGTGGCGAGCCGGCGTTCTTCAGGTATGCCTTCAAATGCTCGAGCAGTGTTTCGGGGCCAGTCATCTTGATGTGCTCGGTGTTGAAGGCGAGCAGCTTGTGGCGGTCGAAGAGGCTGTTGGACTTTGTCAGCCTCGCCAGGTCGAAGGAGTCGATCAGCTCACCGAGTGGCATGATTTCCCGGCCGTCGCCCGGGCTCCACCCGAGCAGCGCAAGGAAATTAACCATGGTCTCGGGCAGGTAGCCGCTCTTGGAGAAATCGACTATGTTGATCTCCGGCAGGGCCACACCAACAAAGTCGGCCATCCTGTCTATGTATGGCATGTCGGGCACGCTCTGGCCCCCAACGAATTCCTTCACCTGGAGCGATGTGAGGGCCGGCCAAGTGTCTACAGCACTGTTTGCGGCAACCGCATCGATGAACTCCTTATTGGCCCGGGGCCGCATAGTCTCTCTCAGGGCTTTCGGCCGCTCACGCTTGGAGAGCTTTCCGCCGGAGTCACTCACGGTGACCGACATGTGGGCGTATTTGGGTGGTGGTGCATCGCCGAACAGGGCCCGCCACAGCGCCTGCTGGCCGGGTGTATTCATCAGATGCTCCTGGCCGCGTATCACGTGGGTAATCTTCATCATGTAGTCGTCCACCACACAGGCGAAATTGTACGTCGGGAAGCCGTCGCTCTTGAGTATGATAAAGTCGCCGACCTCCCCGGCGGCAAAACTGACCCGGCCGCGGACCACGTCGTTTACCACGATCGGCTCATCCTGCGGGACGGCAAAGCGAACCGTCACCGGCCTGCCCTCGGCGCGCGCCTTCTCGGCATCTCCGGCCTGGGGAAACCGCTCCGGGCGGCGGTAGGCAAAGCCGCCCTTGCCTGCCTGGGCTTGCTTGCGGAGTGCGTCCAGCTCGTCGGCCGTGTCAAAGCAGTAGTACGCCTTCTGCTCATCGAGCAATTGCCTTACGTACCTGTCGTAGATATCCCGGCGCTCCGATTGCAGGTAGGGACCGCTGGGGCCACCGACCCCCGGGCCCTCGTCCCAGTCGATGCCAAGCCATCTCAGGTCGTCCATCACCTGTTTTGCAGCCGTTGGGGTGTTGCGCTTCCGGTCGGTGTCTTCTATTCGCAGGATGAACCTGCCGCGATTACGGCGGGCCCAGAGCCAGTTGAAAAGGGCCGTACGCGCCCCTCCAACGTGAAGATAACCCGTCGGCGACGGTGCAAAACGCGTTACGACCATTACAAACCTCGTAGAATCCAGAAAATACGCCAAAAGGCCGCAGGATAAGCTAAATCCGGGCGATTGTCAAGCGCGGGATGCAGCCGATGCCGGATTTATGCGTTCGGCTTTGGAAAACCGCCCAAGTATCTGCTGGCGGCCGCGGGCCCGTCGTTGTATTCTGATAGCGCCCGAGCTGCGATTCGGCCGCTTGCTTCGGCTGCCCGGCGCTGGCATTTGACCGAGGGAAAGACAGATGTGGCCATGGTTCGGATCGATTCCCGCATTTGGGGCCTTATACTCGATTGGCATTTTGAGCCACTTCGTGGCGGGTTACATGCTGGCAAAGCGCCTGGGGCTCAGGCGCCGCCTCTGGATAGGGGTCGGCATTTGCTATCTGGTGGGCATGACCTTGGGAGCCAAGGTGCTATACGACATCGCAAGCGGAGGATTCGACGTTCGGGCGCTGCTTTCCCCCGCCCACTACCTGCAAGGAGGGCTCTGGGGCGGATTGTTCGCATACATGGCCTTGGCTGTGCCGTTTGCCCTGGTGCTGTCCAGAGACAAGCGCGGGGCACTTGATCTGGTCGCCCTGACGATCCCGGTGCCGTGGATTTTCGCCAAGCTCGGCTGCCTGTTGAACGGGTGCTGCTACGGCCGGCCTTGTTCGGCGCCTTGGGCGATTACATTCGGCCAGGCCGCCAGAGGCGCGCCGGCCGGGGTACCGGTTCACCCGACTCAGGTTTACGAGATACTTGTCGCCGTCGGCGTCATCGTCCTATTTGTCGCGCTGCGCGGGGAGCGGTGGCGCGGGACAAGACTTCTGTGGTTCCTCGTTATTTACGGCTTCGGACGAGCGTCGACCGAATTCTGGAGGGGGGACCTCGAGAAGAATATCCACATCGGCCCGGTCTCGGTGTCGCAGCTTATCTGCCTGGCTGCGGCCGGCGCCTCGCTGGTCCTATTGCTCTTCCTGCGCCGCGGCATGTGCAAGGCTCAAAGCCGCAAGTCGTTGAATGACCCCTCTGCAACGGCATAAGTGGGAGAAGCTGGGAAATCCGCCGCTCGCCCACGCAAAATCATAAAGTGCGGTCTGTCAATTCCAGGTTCGGGCGGTATAATGCAGAAGCTGGATGCCATTTGGCGCCGGCATCACCGGTAACACAATTAGAACGAACCCAGGCGGTCGGGCCCGGCGCCGCGTAAAAATCCGAGCAAGCCGGGCCGGATAGAAGACAAATGGATAACGCCAATAAGAACCGCAAGAACGAAGATAGTGGCAGGCTCGATTTCATTCGGGCGATAGTCTCCGAGGATCTCAGGACGGGCAAATGGGATGGCCGGGTGGTGACCCGATTTCCGCCGGAGCCGAACGGCTATCTCCACATCGGGCACGCCAAGAGCATCTGCCTGAACTTCGGCATTGCCGCCGAGTTCGGGGGAAGGTGCCATCTGCGCTTCGACGACACCAACCCCGAGAAGGAGGAGCAGGAGTACGTCGATTCCATCATCGAGGACGTGCGCTGGCTCGGATGGGACTGGGGCGAGCACCTTTACTTCGGTTCGGACTACTTCGAGAAGATGTACGAATATGCGGTCCGGCTCATAGAAAAGGGCAAGGCGTATGTTTGCGACCTGAACGCCGAGCAGACCAGAGAGTATCGAGGGACGCTGACCCGGCCGGGTAAGGACAGCCCCTATCGCAGCCGCACGGTCGAAGAAAATCTCGATCTGTTCGAGCGGATGCGCAAAGGCGAGTTTCCCGACGGCTCGCGGACGCTGCGGGCGAAAATCGACATGGCGCACCCGAACCTGAACATGCGGGACCCGGTGATGTATCGCATCGTCCACGCCGACCATCACCGCACCGGCGATAAGTGGTGCATCTATCCGATGTACGACTGGGCCCACGGGCTGGAGGATTCCATCGAGCAGGTGACACACTCGATATGCACGCTGGAGTTCGAGAATCATCGGCCGCTCTATGACTGGTTCCTCGATGAGCTTGGCGCCTACCATCCGCAGCAGATAGAGTTCGCCCGGCTCAACCTCACATACACGGTGATGAGCAAGAGAAAGCTCCTGAGACTGGTGCAGGCGGGCCACGTGAGCGGCTGGGACGACCCGCGGATGCCGACCATCTGCGGGCTGCGGCGGCGCGGCTACTCGCCGCAGGCCATCCGCGAGTTCGCAAGGCGAATCGGGGTCAACAAGTTCAACAGCACGGTGGGCATCGCCCTTCTGGAGCACTGCCTGAGGGAGGATTTGAACAGGACATCGCCGCGGGTGATGGCCGTGCTTCGGCCGCTGAAGGTGGTCATCGACAATTACCCGGAGGCAAAAGTTATAGAGCTGCAAGCCGTCAATAATCCGGAGGACCCGGCGGCCGGCACGCGGAAGGTTCCCTTCTCGCGGGAGCTTTACATCGAGCGGGAAGACTTCATGGAGGAGCCGCCGAAAAAGTTCTTCCGGCTTGCGCCGGGGCGGGAGGTGCGGCTGCGCTACGCGTACTTCGTCAAATGCGTCGACGCCGTCAAGGACGCCGACGGCAACATAGTCGAGCTGCACTGCACGTACGACCCGGCGACACGCGGCGGCGACGCGCCGGACGGGCGAAAGGTCAAGGCGACCCTGCACTGGGTCTCGGCACAACATGCGCTCGACGCCGAGGTCAGGCTCTACGACAACCTGTTCACCAAGGAGAATCCGGACGAGGTCGGAGACGGCGGGGATTTTGCGGCCAACCTGAATCCCAACTCCCTCGAAGTTCTCAAGTCCTGCAAGGTCGAGCCGTCGCTCGCAGGCGCCGAGCCCCTCAGCCGATTCCAGTTCGAGAGGCTCGGCTACTTCTGCGCCGACCCCGACAGCGCCAAAGAACGCCCCATATTCAACAGAACCGTCACCCTCCGCGACACCTGGGCCAGAATCCAAAAGGCACAGGAGCTTGGCTAAGGCTCCGAGTGCAATTCACTCGCGAGAACGAACGGATATCACCTGCCAAACAGGATCATGCGCAGAGAGATTACCAGAAGGAACACACCGAAGACCTTGCAGAGGTTCTGTCCGGAGATTTGTGTGGCGAGCTTTGCCCCCAGGAGTCCGCCAAAGAAAAAGCCCAGGCAGATGAACGCCGCCATTTCGACCTTCACGAACCCCTGCTTCCAATACGTCCACGCCGCCAGAAGACCAATCGGGGGCACCATGAGAGCAAGCGTCGTGCCTTGGGCCTCATGCTGCGTCAGGCCGAACAGAAACAGCAGCGCCGGGACGATAATAACCCCGCCGCCTATGCCAAGCATTCCACCGAGAATCCCCGCCACCAGACCCACCGTTATGAACAATACTATATTGACCATGTATAAACCATCCTTATTAGATGGAAGAATCGCCGCGGACATACGGCGCTCCGTCAGCCGAACAGCTCGGCGAATTTCTCTGCAATATCCGGATGCGCGCACAATGTCCGGCCGATCAGCACCGCACCGACGCCGACGGATTTGAGCTTCTCGACATCGGCCCGCGTCTCTATCCCGCTTTCGGCAACCAGCTCATTTCTGTTATCCACCAGCTCGGCCAGCCGGGCGGTCGTGTTCAGGTCGACCTGCATGGTGGTCAAATCGCGATTGTTGATTCCGAGGACGCTGTAGCCGGCCCTGGGGAAGCCTACCATGCTGCGAACGGCCATCAGCGTGTCGGCCCCGTGGACTTCCAGAAGAACGGTCAGCGTCAACTCCGCGGCGGCTATCATCAGGTCCATCAACTCGCCGGGCTTGAGCACCTCGGCTATCAGCAATATCGCATCGGCCCCGGCCGCCCGGGACTCGTACACCTGCCAGAGGTCGACGATGAAATCCTTCCGCAAGACCGGCAGGGCCACAGCCTCGTGCACCTGCGTGAGGTATTCCAGCCGGCCCTGGAAGTATTTCTCGTCGGTGAGAACGCTGATAGCGTCGGCCCCGCATCTTTCGTACATCCGGGCGATTTCCACGGGATCGAAATCGCTGCGAATCAGCCCGGCCGACGGCGAGGCCTTCTTGACCTCGGCTATGACGTTTATGCCGCGGCCGCCGGCCCTGGTGACGGCCTTGTAAAAGTTGCGGCACTTCGGCATGTCACGGACCCGCTCTCGGAGCCGCTCAAGGCTCATCTGCGAACGCCGAAGGCGCAGCTCGGCCCTCTTGTCCTCTATGATTTTATCCAGTATGTCCGCCAACACCCCTACCCCGAGACCTTGACGAAACCCATGCGAACCTGGTGGAGCATGCTCTCGAGCGCCTTCTCCTCTTCGGGCGTCAGGTTGCCCTTGGTCTTCGCCTGAAGGGTTTCGAGCATGTCAATATTGTACCTCGCAAGCTCCAGGTCCGGTTTCCTCGGCTCCTGGCCCTCGACTCCCAACAGACCCAGCGAGAAGAACGTCTGGGTGACCAGCATGCTCACGAGTGCCGCAAAGTCGCCCTTGGGCAGTGGGCCGCGCTCCCTCTCCTGTTGCGGGGGCTGCTTCTCCTCGGCCTGCTTCTTCTCGGCCTGCTCCTGGGCGGCGAGTATCTCCTTTTCCTTTTGCGCCTCTTTCTTCCAGTCCTCGTCGATTATAATCTTTTTCTCTTCTTTTTCTTCATTTTCGGCCATGATTGAGCAACCTCTCGAATTATCCGTTACCTGCGATATTTTTTCATATCCCTATCGACGTCCCTTTTCCGGTCACGTTCGGTTATTTTCTTTCTCTTGTCGTACTGTCTCTTGCCTCGCGCGAGGGCCAGCTCTATTTTTGCAAGGCCCCTGGCGTTGAAATAAATGCGCAGGGGCACGAAGGTAAAGCCCCTCTGCTCGAGCTTTGTCTTGATTCGGCGGATTTCGGCCTTGTGCAGCAAGAGCTTTCTTTTTCTGACCGGCTCGTGCCTGAAAGCGCCGGCCTGCTGGAACTGTGCGATGGTAGCCCCGACGAGCCAGCACTGGTCGTTGTATATCCTGGCATAAGAGCCGCTCAGGTCGGCCTGTCCGGCCCGAAGGGATTTTACTTCGGTGCCAAGCAGCTCGAGCCCGGCCTCGAACTTATCGATAAGCTCGAAGTTGCCGTAGGCCTTCTTGTTAATTGCCACCTGAGAGGCCTGATTCTTGTCCTTGCGCGATTTTGCCGCCATTGCCGCATGATAGCCGAAAACGGCAGTGGCCGCAATAACAAACGCACGGGGGCACAGCCGAGCCGCCGGGTAAATATGGGGTACCGAATCGGCGCATCCGCCGCGCAGGGCGGATAGTGCGCGGCAGCACAGGCGGCCTCAGGGCACGCAGCGAAGCTCGATGAGCGATACGCCGTGGCGCGGCAGCTCGAAATCCAGCCGGAGCTGACCGTCTGCGACGTCGGAAAAACGAATCGGCTCGAGCAGCTCCAGCTCCGCCGCAGCGCGTAACTCGGCCATGACAGCCAGCGTGGGCTGCTGAGGACTGTTAAGGCTTAGCCATCGCGTATAAGCGTTGCTATGGGTGCCGTCAATCCGGTAATGGGTCACCCTGGCGCGCGAGCCGGAAGGCCCCGGCATCTCGACGGTCAACTGCACAGAAGCCGGCGCCGCCGGGGCAATATCATCGTGGTAATTCCAGACGAGCACCTGAACGGTCTCATCGGTCGCGGCCGCCAGGCCGTCGATATCAGGCTCCCCGCGAAAGCTGTCTTCGAGGATGCGCTCGATGCCGGCAGAGCCGCTGCTCGTCAATGCCGCGCGCCGGGCCAAATCGAGCGTATGTTTCATGATGGCGACCTCGTAGGCGGCATAAGCGCTGCCGTTGCGGTAGCCGTTGGCCGGAGGAGCCCTCGCCGACCGGGCCGCAAGACCCTCCGGATCGCATTCACCAATAATGATCAGCGTATCGCGGGAAATCCGCAACCACCAAAAAGCCGCGATTGTTGTTCGAAAAATTACGCCCAATGTTCATCCGCGGATGCCCGTCGACAAACTCACTGCTGCCCTTTGCGTGAAAGCCGATGTAGTCGAGCCGCGTCCCCGTGCGCCCGGTGACGGCGTTGACGCCGGAAGCGCAGTGTTCGAGGAACCGCCGAAAGAAGCTCGAGCCGGCGCCGGGTTGATACACGCCACAGTTTTCATTAGCTCGATCGCGTGCGGAGCGGTTGAGTAGCTGCGCTCATCGTATCCGTAGTACGACCAGACGTGCCGCAACGGCTCGCCCGGCGCGGTCGCATCGACGGTGATCTCTACCGGGTCATTGGATCGCTTTGCCGACGGCCGGGCCTATGTGCTCCTCAGGACACCCATGGACAAGGCATCGGCGGCACAAAAAAGCAAACCGAGAACCACAACAATCGCAATTGTTCTTGCCGCCTGTCGCGCCCGCATGGTACCTACTCACTCGGTCTGTACCCCGGCCTTATCCGCTACTCTCGCTGTCGCTGCGCCTGGACGCGGCCGGGGGCTCGCCTGTTCCTGCCGGTCATCTTCTTTGCCGAATCGCCGAGATCCTCGCGCATCCGCTCGGCGAGTGCCGAAAGTCGTCTGACTACGTCCGGATGCTCGGCCGAGACATCGTGCTTCTCTGCTATGTCTTTTTCCAGGTCAAACAATGCCAGGCCAATCTTGCCCTGCTCGTACTTTGCGGGCTGTCCGCCCGTGCCGCCCTTTCGTCCGGCCAGCGTGCGATAGTTGTGGGGCAGGTGAAGCTTCCAGTTGCCGCTGCGAACGGCCTGCAGTTCCCAGCCGCTGTAGTAGAAGAAGGCTTCCTGTGGGCTTTTCGCCCCCTCTTGGCCGGACATCAGAGGCCAGATGTCTTTGCCGTCTATCCGATTCTTCGGCGGCTCGGCCCCGGCAAGGTGCGCAAGAGTCGGCAGCACGTCCATGGTAGAGGCCGGTTGCCGGCAGATGGTCCCGGCCGGAATCCTGCCCGGCCAGCGCATAAGCGTCGGCTCGCGCTGGCCCCCGTCGAAGGTCGTGCCCTTGCCCTCGCGCAGCGGCCCGGCAGAGCCGGCGTGGTCGCCGTAGCTGAGCCAGGGACCGTTGTCCGAACAGAATATCACCAGCGTCTTCTCGTCCAGATCCAGCCGCTTGAGCGTCGAGAGAATCTGCCCGACCGACCAGTCGATCTCCATGATGACGTCTCCGTATAGGCCGCGCTCGGACTTGCCCCTGAACTTCTCGGAAACAAACAGCGGAACGTGCGGCATGGAATGCGGCAGATAAAGAAAGAACGGCCGATCCTTGCTCTTCTCGATGAAGCGCACGGCCCGCTCGGTATACCACGTCGTCAGCTTGGTCTGGTCCGGGTTGTACTCGATAACCCGCTCGCCCTCGACGAGCGGCAGGTCCGGGTATCTCCTGCTGGTCGGGTGGTGCGGCCACATGTCGTTCGAATACGGCAGGCCGAAATACTCGTCGAACCCGTGACGCATCGGCAGAAACTCGGGATGGTGGCCAAGATGCCATTTGCCGAAGCACGCGGTTGCGTAGCCGAGCGGCTTGAGCACTTCCGCGATGGTCTGCTCGTCCGCACTTATGCCGATTTCGGCGGCGGGCCCGATTACACGCGGCAGGCTCACACGCTGCGGATAGCAGCCCGTCATCAGGGCCGCCCGCGACGGCGTGCACGATGCGGCGGCCGCGTAAAAATCCGTAAACCGCACGCCCTCGGCGGCCATGCGGTCCAGATTGGGTGTCTTGTAACCTTCGGCGCCGAAGC
>CP070678.1:2277363-2281755 GCA_020352515.1 Phycisphaerales bacterium
ACAGCCTCATCGGGCGATTTAAATGGCACATTTTGATTATTTGCGGGGCGCTTGCGATTGTCGTGGTACTGACGGTCTTCACGAACGTTTTTCAGGCGTCCGAGGCCAATACGCTTCGCAATCTCGTATGGATGCTCGGAGACCTCGTATTCCTTATCGCCCTGCTGGCGATGCTCTATCGCGTGTTTAAGATTCTCGTCGCACTTCGGGAGAATATATCGAAGCTCGAGGAAGTAACAGGCGCCCTTGAGAAGATCGGGACCGGCCTGGCGCAGATCAATCAAACCACGCGCGTAAGCGAGAAGGCCAAGGCGATAGCATTTCGCGAAGCGGACCGACAATCGCTTCGGGAGGCGGTTTTCGAGCGGCTTCAGCAGCAGGATTTCCAGGCGGCTTATGAAATAATCGACGAGATTTCGACGCGTGCCGAATACAGGGATCTTTCCGACGAGTTGAAGGCGGAGGCGGACCAGTACCGCAACGCCACGGACCAGGAACGGCTGACCCAGGGTATAGAGCACATCGAGAAGCTGCTGGACGAGTGCCAGTGGGTCAACGCGAGCGCCCAGATCGAGGGGCTGATCAGGGCCCATCCTGACAGCGAGCAGGCGAAGGGCCTGCGGCACAAGCTGGCGGACAGGAAGGAGCAGCGCAAACGCATACTGCTGGCGGCCTGGGATGACGCGGTGAAGCGTCAGGAGACCGACCGGAGCCTGGAGATTCTCAAGGAGCTGGACCTCTATCTGACGCCGAACGAAGGGCTGGCTCTTCAAGAGGCGGCCAGAGATGTCTTCAGGACAAAGCTTCATAACCTCGGCGTGCAGTTTGCTATTGCGGTGACGGAGAAGAGGTGGGAGAACGCGGTGGACGTCGGCCAGCAGATAATAAGCGATTTCCCAAACAGCAGGATGTCTGTGGAAATCCGCGAGAAGATGGATGTCTTGAAGCAGAAGGTGCAGTTGCAGGGCTCCTGACGGCGAGCTGGGCGGCTTAGGTAAGGGATTAGCAGGCAGGGGCGGGGGTTTGGGGGAATAAGGATCAATCTCGAATTGGGTTCGTTCGTTTTGGGGAGAGGGGGTTCGCGGCGACAGGCCGGGCAAAGCCGTCGCCAAGTAGAGGCGATTTGGCGCCGGCTTTGTGGCGGCCGGGCTCGGACGAGCTTTTGAGAGGCCCATTATCTGCGCGCCGCCGGTAGGAGCGACCCAGCTCCGGGGCCCTGCGGCGGCTGAGCACCGGGGTGGTTAGCGGCAAAGCGGTATGGAATCGCTTGCAGTCAGGAGCCTGACACAAAATCGAGCAAAGATTGACCACTCGAGCTGCGCGCCGGTGCGAAACTATCCAACTGCTCGCCTTCTCAACTATTCAACTCTGTACGTGCTGGCAATAGGCCGCCTGGCGGCCCAAGCGCTCCGGGCGCCGGCCCGGCCCACGGTGGCGGAAAAACGGCAAAAATTCGATTTTTCGCGCTTAATCTTGGGCGGCGAATCAGACATTATAACGGGTGACGATTCGGTAAACCGTGTAAGGGAGGCCAGTGTTTGGTGTGACGGACGTTTCAACGATAGAACTCGTTGGGGCCGCTTTTGACGGCGATCTTGAGAGCTTCGGCGAACTCTGCCGGCGGCATTACACCGCAATGGCGGCAATCGCCTACTCCGTGCTCATCGACCATCAGTTGGCCGAGGACGCCGCCCAGGAGACGTTCGCCCGGGCCCTGACGAACCTCAGGAGCCTGAAAAAGCCGGTCAAGTTCGTCCCCTGGCTGGGCGCCATCTGCAGGAACGTCGCCAGGGACATGCTCAAAGCCGGATCAAGACAGGTCGATACCGGAAACCTTTCGAGGCGTTCCGACGGCGAAGTGCAGGGCGGGGATATGCGGGCCGTACGACAGGCTGTAGGCCGGCTGCCCGAATCCGAGAGAGACGTGGTTGTTCTGAAGTACTACAACGGCTTCTCTTACGACCAAATATCGGCGGTGCTCGGCATATCGAAGCCGGCCGTAAACGGCAGGCTGACAAGAGCGAAACGGAAGCTCACAACGTATCTCAAAGACTCGGGTTTTCTGGAGAACGAAAGATGAAACCGGACAACCAGGACAAGAAGCTCGACGCTCTGCTCTCGCGCACCATCGGGCGCGAAGAGCCGGCGCTCGATTTCGATAAATGGAAGCAAAGCCACCACAAGGAAATCCAAATCTACCGGTCGCAGGCCCGACAGGCCGCACAGAAGGTCCGTCGGCCTGATATAAGGAGAATCATAGTGAGAAGCCCGATATCGAGGCTGGCCGCCGCGGCGGTAATAATCATTGCCGTCCTCGCCGCGATTCAGTATTTCGCAGGCCCTATAGGTGTTACGACCCCCGCCTGGGCCGATGTCGCCAGGAGCTTTAATTCGGTTCCCTTCTTCAGTGCCGCGATATACGTGAAGGAAGACGCAACAGCCGAGCCGAAGCAGATAGAGCTCTGGATGAGCCATGACGGCCGGACGCGCCTTCGCACCGGTTCTCAGGTCATCTTCGCGAACAAGGGCAAGGTCACCAAAGCATTCGACGTCAAGTCGCGGGCCGAGGTTGACCCGGATGAGCATGCGGGCTTCCTGCTCGAAAAGCTCGGCTCGGCCGAGGAATTCAGCCTCGATTCGGTGATAAAGGTCATGTTCGGCGCCAAACTCGAGGATGTGACCCCGCTGATAAACCCGCACGCCGTTATCTCGGAGGACCTTGTCGTCTTCGATGTGCAACTGACAATCAGCCCTGAATGGCTGCGAATCTGGGCACTGCGCGAAAGCAGGCTGCCGATACGTATCCGCGTGTGGGACCCCAGAGACGGCGACGCGACCGACGCGGTGTTTACGTACTCGAAGGAGCAGCCGGAGGAATTCTTTGATCCCAACGCCTTTGCAGAGCTGCTCAAGCGTCGTCAGAGCAGCCGGGTCCAGATCGCCTACGCCTACCTCAAGGATCCCGGCGGCAGGCACATCAGCCCCGAGGATATCTTCGCAGAGTCCGGCTACCATCTGCCCGAAATCGACCGGGTCGGAATCACCCCCGACGGGGCGGTCTGGGTAATCGCCAAAAAGGGCCTCAACAAGACTCCCCGCGGCCGGCGTTTCTATGGTTTTAGCCGTCTCAAAGACGACCTGGGCCGGGAATACAAAAGGGTGTACTACAGCCACCATACCGCGACGGATGTCAGCACCGATGTCTTCGTAACTCCGGACTACCCCTTTGACAAAAGGACGCCCGGCAAACTCACCCTGCTCTGTGGAGTGGATGACTATGATCCACAAAGAGAGCCGGAGCTGATAGGTGAAGTAGAATTGACCGAATGGAAGGACGGACGGCTCTGGTCGCAAGGTCGTGAAGCATCCACTCTCAAGACAACGCTCGCCTCCCACCTGCTCAATGGCAGGGACTATGAAAGGCTCGGGCGATTAATGGATAGCATCGAAGGTGAGCCTGAGGACAACCGGCTTGCACTTGAGAGAGAACGCATCCGGCTGAAAATGCTCATTGTCCAGGACAAGTTCGATGAAGCGGTGGCACTCGGTCAAAGGCTCATGCCCGCGCTCGAGAAAGACTACCGAAAGTGCAAGTACTATGCCCCCCGGCCTTCGCTCTTCACCGACTACATCCTGGCGCTGGCCTGTACCGGCCGGGCCGACCAGGCCAAACGAACCTGGCAAAGAGTCAAAGACATCACGCCCGAAATTCCGGACAGCATCAACAAAAGGGCCAGACGCCAAATCGAAGAGAGAGTTCAGGAGAGCTTCGAGAGCGCCTGTCGCATCGTTGTCCCGCACTTGTCGAGAAAAGCTCGTATGACCGTTGAGCAGATCAACGATATGCTCGGTATAGACATCAAGAACAACGAGGCCTTCAGGCACTACAGCTACTGGGACTGGAACCCGGAATTCGAAAAGCCGAGGTACCGCAACTGGGAGAAGCACCTGGCTGAATTAGCCGAGCACTACAAGAGCCATCCACTGCCGGAAACGATGGAAATTCTTGAGGACGGCGACAAGCAAGACTACGGCGTCCACACCGTCAAGATGCCCGGCATTGAAACCCACTCTGCAACGCGGCTGCGGGACCGGCTTAGAGGTTACGCCCGGTCATATAATTATCCCGGCTCCGTCGGGCGGATTCGAGTTGAAACGGACATGCCGGATGCCGAGCTGAACCACGATTTTATCTACAAGAGCGACATAAGCGCGTTTGACAGAACCCGGTTCATTCTCAACCATTTCGGCTTCGAGATTGTTGAGGTCAATGAGCCGCGGACGGTCTGGATTGCCCGCCACGACAGACGAAAGCTCAAAGACTATAACCAGGTCCGCGCGCCCGTGCCCTACGACGGCAGCGGCAAGCGCACGGCCGGCATGATGACATCC
>CP070678.1:2281855-2287432 GCA_020352515.1 Phycisphaerales bacterium
CGAGCCCGGCTTTGATTATGGCTTCCGTGCACGGGCCCGTCTTGCCCTCGTGACGGCACGGCTCAAGCGTCACGTACATCCTCGCGCCCCGTGGGTTCACGCCGAGACTCTTGCAGTCTTCCAACGCGTTTATCTCCGCGTGCGGGCCGCCAAACTTCTTGTGCCACCCCTTGCCGATAATCTGGTTGGCTTTGACTATGACGCAGCCGACAGCCGGGTTCGGCTCGACCGAGTCGATGCCGCGCTGCGCTAGCTTCAAAGCCATCTGCATGTATTTCGTATCCAGGTCGCCCATAGCTTCCGTTCTTCCGCCACGCTCCTTAATCGCCTGCGTCTAATTACCCAGCATCTTAACAAACTCCTGTTCGTCAATCACCTTGACCCCCAGCTTCAAAGCCTTCTCGAGCTTGCTTCCGGGATTGTCCCCGGCCAGCACGAAGTCCGTTTTCCTGCTCACGCTCGACGACGGTTTTGCGCCGGCCTGCCTGATTGCCTGCTCGGCCTGCTGCCGGCTGAAATTCTCCAAAGTGCCGGTAACGACAAATGTCATCCCCGCCAGCTTGTCCGACCGGCGCGTCTTTAGCTGCTCCGGGCTGACGCCGGCTTTGAGCAGCTCCTCGATAACCGCTGTCGTATCAGGCTCGTGAAAGTATTGATATACGCTCTCGGCCATCGTCGGGCCTATCTGGTCTACCCCGGCAAGCTCTTGCTGTGTCGCCGCTCCAATAGCCTCAAGCGAGCCGAAGTGCTCGGCAAGGATTTGTGCCGACTGGCCTCCGATATGGCGAATCCCCAAAGCCGCAATCAGGCGCCACAACGGCCGCCTCTTGCTCTCTTGGATGGCTTCTATCACGTTCGAGGCGCTCTTCTCCGCCATCCGGTCAAGGCCGGCAAGCTGCTCCTTGCGAAGCCTGTAAAGGTCGGCAAAGCCCTTCACCAGTCCTGTTTCAATCAACTGCTCGATCAGGGCCGGCCCGAGATGCTCGATGTCCATCTGGCCCCGCCCGGCAAAATACTTCAGCCGCTCTTTCAACTGGCCCGAACAGGCGCTGTTAAGGCAACGGATATAGACACCTTCTTCGTCCCTCTTGACCGGCCCGCCGCAATTCGGACATCTGCTCGGCAATTTGAACGGCGCGGCTCTCGTCTGCCTCTGCTCCTTCTTGACCTCGACAACCTGGGGGATTATCTCCCCGGCCTTCTCAATTACAACCGTATCGCCCTCGCGGACGTCCAGCCGACGTACTTCGTCGAAGTTGTGCAGGCTTGCCCGCTTGACCGTTGTCCCTGCAAGCAGAACCGGGCGAAGGTTCGCAACAGGGGTCAAAATGCCGCTTTTTCCAACCTGGACATCGATCGATTCAACGACCGTCTCGGCCTGTTCGGCGGCGAACTTGTACGAGATGCACCAGCGGGGGGCCCGCCCCGTAGCCCCGAGTATGTCCCGCTGATCGAAGCGGTTCACCTTTATCACCATGCCGTCAATCTGGTAGTCCAGGTCGTGGCGGTTGTGGTCCCAGTCCACACAGATATCTATCACCTCGTCTATGTCACGGGCCTTTTTGATATGGGGATTTACAGGCAGGCCGAGCTTCCTAAATCTCTCGAGCGTCTCATAATGGTCCACCCCAAGCGGTGCGGAGAGCTGGCCCGTCGAGTAAGCGAAGAACGACAGGTTCCTCGATGCGGTTATTCTCGCCTCGAGCAGTTTAAGCGAGCCGGCGGCCGCATTTCGCGGGTTCGCAAAGCAGGGCTCGCCCGCTTCTTCACGTAGCCTGTTTAGCTCGACAAACGAGCTGGTGGGCATGTAGACCTCCCCGCGGACTTCCAACACGGCCGGAATCCCGCCGTTACCAAGCAGAACCAGCGGAATGGCTTTTATCGTGCGAATGTTGGCGGTGACGTCGTCGCCCGACTCGCCGTCGCCGCGGGTTGCGCCTGCAACAAGAATACCCTCCTCGTAGCGAAGGCTTATTGCCAGACCGTCTATCTTCAGCTCGACCACGTAATCATAGGTTCCTCCGTCGAGCTGCCTGCGAACCCTCTCATCGAACGCCCGCAGCTCCTCGGCGCTGTAGGTGTTATCCATGCTCAGCATGGGCACGGCGTGCCTTACGGTGGTGAAACCCTCGAGCGGCTGCCCGGCGACCCGTTGAGTTGGCGAATCAGGCGTCACTAACTCCGGGTTTGCCCGCTCCAGCTCCGCCAGCTCGGCAAAGAGCGCGTCGTATCGCCGGTCGCTGATTTCAGGCCGGTTCAGCACGTAGTAAAGGTGATCGTGCCGCCGAATCTCTTTGCGGAGCTGCTCGATTTGTCTGCCTGCATCCTTCGCCATAGCGGCCTTGTGTATATGCCCGACTGGCACACATCCCAGCGTGTACGATACGCGCTAAAAACCTGTCCGACGATTCGGCCGTCTTTTGTCCGGGTCGCCGACAAGCGGAATTCTATTCGTGTCGATAGACTTCCCAGCCCATGTAGTTGTCCAGGGCCTCTGCAATCGCGTCGGCCTTTTGAGAGATGCCCACCGCGACGTGATGCTCGAAGCCCATCCGGCAGATGTACTGCATCAGCAGTTGCAGGTTCGCAATCTTCATGACGCCGTAGCCGCCGAAGGTATCGAGCTTGTCTCTTGTGAACTCACCCTCGCCAACATAGGCGCTGATAATGCCGTTTGCGTCGTCTGTCGTCGTCCTGCAGAAAGTGGCCTTGGCCGGCGCTATCCGCCCCACGACCGTGCCGTACGTGTTCTCCTTGCCCACCGAGCCGGCGATGATCGCCTGGTAGTCCATCTTCGTGCCCTTGAAGAACGACTTGGGCACATTGCTGCAGTGGAACAAAACGCACTTGTCCGCATCGCCGCCGTAATTGTTGTTCCAGTCCAGAATCGCGCTCGGTGTCCCCGAAGCAAGCTGGAGGATGTACATCCCGAGAAGCCCCGTGATGTCAACCTCGCATGCGCTGGGGACCAGTGACTCGCTCATCATGCTCATCAGCGTGCACGGGACTACCCCGAAGAATTCCTGCAGGCTCGTCCAGCATTGAATGGCCGTGCCCACGACCTCGGTCTGCCTGATCCACTCGTCAACGACCCGGCCGAACTTGGCCATCTTGAGCATGGCGTCCGCCGGTATCGATTTCGACGGCACGTACTTGCCGATGGCGTTCAGCTTGGCCTTGACGCCCCTGTCCTTGTCGGAAAGGCGGGCCACTCTGCCCAGTATCTCCGACAGATCTATCGTCTCGACGGAGATTCCGAAGAGTTCGAGTATTTTCTCGCTGTAGCGAACCGTGTTGAAGGCGCCCGTCCGAGCGCCGATTGCGCCGAATCTTACGTCTTTCAGGCCGCGTACAATCCTGCACGCCGAAGCGAAATCCTCCAGGTCCCGCTTGAACTCACCCGAAGTCGCCTTGACCGTGTGAGACCTGGTCAGCGTATACGGGATGCCGGCCTGAACAAGGTTGTTGCAGACGCTGATCTTCCCGCAGAAAGAGTCGCGCCTGTCGGCTATTGTCATCTGCTTGGGATCATCCGGCTCGGCCTGAATCAAAATGGGCACGTCCAGCCCGGATCGCTTGATTGTCTCGGCCACCCCCTTCTCGTCCCCGAAGTTCGGCAGCGTCACGATGATTCCGTCGATCACATCGGCCTTGCGGGCAAAAAGGGCCGCGCACTTCTTGGCGTCCTCGAATGTCTCAACGGCGCCATACTTGGTGTCCTGCAGCGAAAGCGCGACCGAGTTGTAGCCGTTCTTCTTGAGGACATCGAGAATGTCTTTGCGACCCTGCCTGGCCAGCGCGTCCGGGAAAAAGCCCCTGTTCCCAACGATTACTGCAAATGTCGTCTTTCTCATTGTAATCTCTCCTGTCTCCAGCGGACTCCGCGACGGCTATTGCTCGCCCGGCGACCTTTGACCGTAATAGGCGTTCTTTCCATGTTTGCGCAGATAGTGCTTGTCGAGCAGGGCCTCGCTGATTGGGCCCTGCTCGGGGTTTATTGTTATCGTGCCCAATGCCGTCGCCGCCACCTGCTCGAGGACCATCGTCGATTCGACCGCCGCGGCCGCATCCCTGCCCCAGGCAAACGGACCGTGATTTGCCACCAGCACCCCCGGAACCTCCATCGGATCCAGACCGGCAAACCGGCGGACGATCACCCGCCCCGTGTTCAGCTCGTAATCGCTTTCAATCTGTTCCTTGGTCATAACCTCCGTCACCGGCACGGGGCCGTAATAGTAATCCGCGTGCGTCGTGCCGAAGCAGGGAATCTCGCGGCAGGCCTGAGCCCACATGGTCGCGTTGGGCGAATGCGTGTGACAAATGCCGCCGACCGACTTGAAATTCCTGTAAAGCTCAAGATGGGTCGGCGTGTCCGACGAAGGCTTGAGCGGGCCTTCGATAATGTTGCCGTCCGGATCAAGCAGGACTATCTTATCCGGCGTAAGCGCCTCATAGGCGACCCCACTCGGTTTTATCGCCACCACGCCCGATGAACGGTCTATCCCGCTGACGTTGCCCCAGCTAAAGATAACCAGACGCTCCCTCCACAACTGAATGTTTGCATCACAGACCGCTTTTCTCAGTTCGTCATGCACAGCTCATCCTTCGGCAATCTACACCTTTTACTGCCCCTGACGCCAGGAAACCTCCCGGAATCGAGCCCGCACAGCCAGCCTCTCTTTTCAGACACAACCCGTCCTTCCGATACGAGGTTCTGAGCAGCACGATACTAAGCCTTTTAGCCTGATGTTTCAAGAGGCCAATTCAGACTATTTTCTCGGTTCAGCCGGCCCCGGGAGTCGTCGGTTTGCGCCCGGTGCCCCCATGTGTACTCGGGGGCCCGACGCTTCCCCCAAGGCAAAGACGCCCGGCGCGCCTGAGCACCGAAAAGCCTGTTTCAGGCGGTTGAGAACGCTCTGTACCGGATTTGCTGTGTTGCAAGGGCTCTGTGCCCCCCGTATAATATCCGTCCGCAGCCGCGGTGCGAAAGAACGGCCCAGCCGGATTGTCTGACCGCGCCTGTCAGCTTAAAACTACATTCTCATCTGAAGGAGAAGAGTCATGAAAAACGACAAAACCGCTCGTCAGGCTTACGCAACCACCAGGCGTGATTTCATGAAGCGCTCTGCCGCAGTATCGCTGGCAGGCCTCGGTGCCGTGATGAGCCGTGCCTACGCCGCCGAACCGGCCCCCAAGCGAGTCGGGCTGATCGGCACCGGGTGGTACGGCAAGGCCGCTCATCTGCGCCTGATCCAGGTCGCCCCGGTCGAAGTGGCCGCCCTCTGCGATGTGGACAGAAAAATGCTGGCCGAGGCGACCGAGATCGTGGCCGGCAGGCAGGCCTCCAAAAAGAAGCCCCACACCTACGGCGACTATCGCGAAATGCTCAAGCGCGAGAAGCTCGACATCGTTCACGTCGCCACGCCCGACCACTGGCACGCCCTCGCAATGATTGCCGCCGTCAAGGCCGGCGCGGACGTTTACGTCGAAAAGCCCATAAGCACCGATGTTGTCGAGGCGCAGGCGATGCTGGCCGCCGCCAGAAAATACAAAAGGGTCGTCCAGGTCAACATGCAG
>CP070678.1:2287532-2292348 GCA_020352515.1 Phycisphaerales bacterium
AAAAGGGCTCTTCAGCAGCACCTTCCTGGGCGGTTTGCCGGCCTCAATAGTCGAAACAAGGACCACTTCCTCGCCGCCGCCGGCCCCGGCCGTCAGTGCCTCGAACAAAGGCTGCCACCTCCCGTCGAAACTCTCGACAAGGAATTCTATAGACCCGCCGCATATCCCCCTCTCCTCGTCCGGGCCGCCCGTAAGCTCGAACCGCCGAACCTCGCTCGAAGGCTTCGCCAACATCTTCTCCGCCAGGCCAATCATCTCGGACTCGTTCAACCCGCCGCCAACCGTGCCGAGAGTCCGCCCCTCGGGCGCCCATACGAGCATCTTGTAACCCGCTTTTCCCGGCGCCGAGCCCGTCGTCGCCGTCACTGTTAACAGCGCGACGTTCTGGCCGGCTTCAAGAAGCGACGCCGCCTTTTCAAATATGCCAAGGTCATCCATCGTATCCGGTATCTTGGAATTGGCCCGTCCATTTCCCCGCGATGCTGGTCCCAACAAATTGCCTCACTCGGCAACACACTTCACGCCCGCTTCAGCAGGCCGCCACGCATCGGCATCGAACGGATCCGCACGCCCGTAGCGGCAAAAACAGCGTTTCCAATGGCCGGTGCCACCGCAATAATCGGCGTCTCTCCGCCGCCCGCCGACGGGATGTCCGTCTTGTTCACTAAGTGCACGTCGATCTTGGGAACATCCCTGAACCGCGGAACCAGATAATCGGCGAAACCGGCGTTCAGAATCCGCCCGTCTTCGAATTTCATTTCTTCACGCAGCGCACCGCCCAGACCCATGATGATACAGCCTTGAACCTGCGAGAGAAGGTTTGCCGGGTTCTGGATGGGCCCGCACTCGAAGGCCTCGCAAACTTCATTGACCTTTATCTCACCACCCCTGCGATCGATTCCCACCTCAACGCAGGCAGCCACGCACGAATTCTTCTCCGTCCCGCACGCCAGCCCCACGCCGACGTCCCCGGTGACACGTTTCCTGCGAGCCGGCCAATCGAAGTGCTTCGCGGCGGTCTCAAGAACCGTCCGTATCCGCTGGTTCTCCAGATGCGCAAGCCTGAACTCCAGCGGGTCGGCACCCGCCGCCGCCGCAAGCTCGTCCATGAACGATTCACGCGCAAAATTGTTCGCCGTCGCAGCCAGGCACCTGTACGGACCCTGTCGCAAAGGAGAGTCGGACCCCACCGACAGGATCCGTGTGTTGGGTATGTTATACGGTGTATCAATTGCAGCGCTGCCGGGATTGATGCTCGTAAACTCCCAGGCAATCAGCGAGCCCTTGGAATCCAGCCCACCCTTGCACTCGATTGCCGCCGCCGGCCGAAAATACGCCCACGTGAATTCCTCGGCCCGGCTCCACTGCACGCAAACCGGATGCCCGGACGCCTTCGCCAGGCGCGCCGCCTCTTCAGCCGCTTCCCCGCTGTGCTTGCCCCCGAATCCCCCGCCCATATCAGGCACAATCACGCGAACCCGCTCGCTCGATATCCCAAACGCCCGGGCAAGGTCCCCCTGTATTCGCTGCGGCCAATCGATGCCCGCCCAAACGGTCAGGTTGCCACGGCTCCACTCCGCCACCGCCGCCCGCGGCTCCATCGGAACGTGCTGGATGTAGGCCACCTCGTACGTTTCGCTAAGAGCCTTCGCCGCCCGCGCAAGACCCTGTTCCGTGGAGCCCCTCGTATTGGCGCGAGACCTGCCGCTCCGCGCACGCTCCTTGAGATAAGAGAATATCTCTTTGCTCGACGGATGAGCGGTGGTGGTCTTCCAGGATGCCGTCTTCGCCACCGCCTCAATGGCCTGCCCCGCACGAAAAGACGACGGCGCAGCACACCCGACGAACTGGCCGTCACGAACAACGACAACGTCCTTCATGGCCTTCGCCCGCGAAAGGTCGATTGACTCCAGAGTCGCCCCATACGACGGAGGACGCAGCATTTTCCCGTAGAGCATGTTCGGCCGCACGATATCCGAAGGATAGCGATGCGCCCCGGTGACCAGGTCACGATTGTTCGGCCGCGCTACCGAGTTGCCGAGGACCTTCCATTCACTTACCGCTGTGACAGCCACATCGGACGACACGCCCTGCTTGAACGCCTCGGCCACTTCCTTCGATTCGGCAAGATCGCCATAGGTTATAGTCTGTTTCGTCTTCGGATTGGTGATAGCCCCGTCCCGCACCTTCAGCGCGCTGCCGTCCACCCGCCACTGCTTGGCCGCCAGCCGCGTCAAAAGCTCCCTCGCCGTCGCGGCGCCCCGTCGAACGGCCGGAACCGTGTAGGGAGTCGTCCGGCTGCCCGCCGTTATGCCGTCGTCGGGCACAAGCGCCGTATCCGCCATCACCAGGCGAATCCGATCCGCCCCGACACGCAGCTCCTCGGCCGCCGCCTGGGTAAGCTGTGCACGAGAGCCCTGGCCTTCCTCCACCTTGCCGGTCATCACAGTAATTGTCCCGTCCAGGTTGAGATGCACTCGGGCCGCCACCGTTATAGACCCTCGGCTGCGGCCTCCGCTTCTGCGCCCGAGAGAAACTCCTTCGGTCACGGTGATCAGAAGCCCCGCACCGAGAAGCTGTACAAACGTCCGCCGGCTCAGCTTCAACTCTTGACAAGATTCGTCGCTCTGCCCGGACAGTTGTGGGTCGACTGTTTCATCCAGCAAGTCTTCAATCACGAGTCTTTACCTCCGCATCTTTTCAGCGGCCCGGCGAACGGCATTGAGAATCTTCGGATACCCATTGCACCGGCACAAATTGACATTCATCCACGAAACGATTTCTTCGTCAGTCGGCCGCGGCTTCTCCTTCAGCAGCGCCACCGTCGCCATTATCATCCCGCTCGTGCAATACCCGCACTGCATCGCCCCTTCTTCCAGGAAAGCCTCCTGAACCGGATGCAGCGAATCCCCGCTGGCCAGCCCCTCTATCGTGGTTATGGCCTTCCCGTCGGCCTCGCTCAAAGGAATCGTGCAGGATAGCACGCGCTTACCGTCCATCAGGACGGCGCACGTGCCGCATCGGCCCCCGCCGCAGCCGTACTTGGTCCCCGTCAGGTGCAGCTCCTCCCGAAGGACTTCCAGAACGGAACGCTCCGCATCAGTTGTAACGGTCCACTTCACTCCGTTGACAGTCAGGTTAACGGTGGCATCCATAAGCAGCCTCCATTGAACTACGAGCTGACAGAACGAGTATCAGCCAAAACTCCTTGGCCTTTCGGGCTCACATTATACGCCGACCGGCCGAGCAACAACAGCCTTTTCGCCTCAGGCTGGACGCAGCCAAAAACCACGTACAACTCACTCCTGAATTGCCGCAAGACCGGTTTCTGCGTCCCCTCCCTGTCCCGACGATGCCGGCGAGACGACCGGCAGCAGGACGTGTGATGGGTGTTCCGCGTCCATGTAGATGGTGTTGGTGGCGATCCTCGCCTCCTCTTCGGCGCCCGACGGCTTGCCCGTATTCGGGTTCGGCTCGAAACGCGGAGAATTGCTCGAGGAAATGGCTACCCGAACCCGATGACCCGGACTCAAAACTAGGCTTGTTGACCACAGGTCAATCTCGAAAGCATATATCTTGCCAGGCTCCAGCAGCTCGCTCCGTTCCATCGAGTCCCCGTGCCGGGCGCGAATTATCCCGTCTGCCACCAGCATGCTTCGCCCGTCCGGGTACACATCGCAGAGCTTGGCCGTAAAGTCCGTGTCCGGGGCGCTCGACGAAGCCCAGAGCTTCACCTTGACCGCACCGGTAATCTCGACATACTCCGTAAGCTCCCGCGACGAAAACACCACCACGTCAGCACGGCCCTCCACCGTACGCTGGTCTCTCGGGCCTTTCGAGATTGTAAGGTTTGCCCCGCCGATTGTCGGAACCGGGTCATTCGGGTCGTACTTGTAGGAGAGCGAAACTCCCGACTCCTTCGGCGCCCGCAGCCGCAGCCTGTTGTCGCGGTGCAGATAGACTTTTCTCATCGTCGCCGGAACGGGCCAGCCGTCGGCGGTTCGCCACTCGTTGCCCGGCGAGTTGGTGTCACCAGGGTCACCCATGACGAAATACTGCACCACGGGGATTTGCTCGATTCCCTTGCCGCCGTGCTTCAACCAGACGTCGAACCAGTTCCACGCGCTCGCCGCCCCCGGATGATTCGTATTGGGAAAGACCAGGTCTTCCGAGCGGCCGTGTCCGTAAGGCTCCATAACCAGCCTGCACTTGCCGCGGGCCCCCTTGTCACCCCCCTCCTGGATCGTCTTGAAGCTGTTGATGGTGCCGGCCGTGAAAATATCGTACCAGCCGCCCAGAAACATCGCCGGGACATTCACACGATCCGCCACACGCTCCGGATCCATCTCCTTCCAGAAATCATCGTAGTCGGGATGGGCGCGGATAAGCTCCAGGTTCTTGCCGCTGAACTTGTTGCCTTTGAGCCAGTTCTCCAAAAGGCTCTTGCGAAACGCCCCTCCCTGGTACGCGGACTGATAGTACATGCTCGAAAAAGCCACGCCCACGTACAAACAAACCAAGTGCGGCGGCCGGCTGGGCGCCATCATGTTCAAGGCGATGCCAGGCGCGCTTATCCCGAACCCGCCGACCTTGCCGTTGCTCCAGTCTTGTGCGGCGATCCATTCAACAGTGTCGTACCCATCCTGGTTCTTGCCCCAGCCTCCGTGGACGAACACGGGCCAATCCTCGCCCTCCGAATCCCCCCGCCCGCGAAAATCCTGCGCCACAAGCGCGTATCCACGCCCGCCGGCCTGCCCGCCAAGTCCCTGTGCGTTCTTTCTGCCGTACGGCGTCCGAATCAATATCGCAGGCCACG
>CP070678.1:2292448-2297058 GCA_020352515.1 Phycisphaerales bacterium
CACGACCGGAAAGTAACCGCAGGCACAATAGACTTCCTGAAGAATCGCAGGCCTTCGGACAAGCCGTTCTTCCTGCTTGCCGGTTATCTCGCACCGCATTTTCCTCTTATCGTTCCGCAAGAGTACTGGGACCGCTACAAAGGCAGGGTGCCCATGCCGGAGATTCCCGCCGGCCATCTTGAATCCCAGGTTCTCAACTACAAGCACCATCGCATAGGCTTCAATACCGAAAACGCGCCGGATGAAATCGTCCGCAAAGGACGCGAGCTATACTACGGGCTGACCGAATGGCTCGACGATGAAGTCGGCAAGGTGCTCGATGTCCTTTCAAGCAGCGACTTTGTCGAGAACACGGTGGTCATCTACACGACCGACCACGGCGAGAACATGGGAGAGCACGGCCTCTGGTGGAAGAACTCGATGTACGAGCACGCGGCACGCGTGCCGCTTATTGTCTCGTGGCCGGCCAGATGGAAGGGAGCCCAGCGGCGTGCCGGGGCCTGCTCGCTCGTTGATGTTGTCAGCACCATCGCCGAGCTTGGCGGGGCGAAAACGCCTTCGGATTGGGATGGCGACTCCATGCTCGGCTGGCTCAATGAGCCGAAAAGCCAATGGAAGGATTTCGCACTCAGCGAGTACTACGGTCATAACGTCGCCTCCGGGTTCACGATGGTTCGTATGGGCGATTACAAGTATGTTTACCACGCACCGGCCGACGAGAACCATCCGGCTCAGCGGGAGCTTTACAACCTCAGGGCGGATCCGGGCGAGTTTCACAACCTCGCCGGAGAACGGGGCCAGGACGGGCGCTTAAAAGCCATGCACGCAGCACTTGTTGCCGAGCTGGGCGAGGACCCGGACGCGATTGAGCGGCGCTGCCGCGCCGATTATGCCAGAGGCTATGACCGGCCGGCTCCGATCAAGCCCCAAGACAGAAAGAGGGGCTGATACCGGCATCCTTAGTCCGCCCCGGGCAAAAAGATTCTAAAATCTTGGAATTGCCATCAACATCACCAGCCCCCGCTACGCCCTGACATCAAAGGGTATGGCTGACCGTGGTTGGTTTAGCTTCATTGGGGTTCCTGCACAGCATCGCCGGCGCCAAAACGTTGCTTTCGTAGTCTATGCCCGCCGATGGCGCAAAGCCGGAATCGAGGCAAACATCGAACCGGCAAGACGATGACGTGGCATTTGCCCCACGACCCATTGCCAACGAGCAAATCCGGAAAGGAGGTCAGGGATGACAGGATTCTCTTAACTACTTGCCGGACAAATAGTTACCTGAGTCTCGGCAGCGGACTTGAAATGGCATAAATAGCCGGACGAGACAGCGCAAGGACGTTCGCTTTGGCCTCGCATTCGCTGTCCTCCGAGCCTCGGACGGGGGTGAAAAACACTATCTTGCGCCCTGCGTGGGCCGACAGTCCACTTCCGACATCGAAGAAGAATGGGATTAAGAAAACGAAAGGGGGTTTTTCATGTTTACTCACATAAAGTCAATTGCGCCTGTGTTTATTCTATCGGTTCTCTGTCTTGGCTTCCCTGCTTGGTCCGCTTCAATAAAAGTCGTGGCGGGCCCCGACAGCTTTGTCGTGGATACGGGTAGGCTCGATGTCGGGGCCGATCCGGCCGGCCGGGCCCTGTTCGCCTGCCAGGATGCGCATTATCTCGGCCGGACGGGACAGCCGCGGATACCCTGGAAGGCAGTAACCGTTCTGCTGCCGCCGAACGCCGATATTGCGACCGTCTCCTGCACAGCGGGCTCTACGACCTGGCGGATCGTCGAAGGAGTCTCCCAGGTGGCGCCGATCCCGGCACTCGGGACATGGGATGAAGCCGGAAATCCGGTCGTGATTCCGGCTGCCGGTTCGGTTGTGGACGGCAAAGACACCTCCATCTACGGGCAGGATGCCTTTTGGCCGGCTCAGTCGGTTAAACTGACCGGCACAGGCAGACTTTACGGTTGGAAACTGGTCGAATTGGCAGTGCCGCTGGCCGGCTGCAACCAGGCCGACGGCGAGGTCCTGGAGTTGGTCGGTGCCGAAGTAATGGTCACCTTCGACTGCAAGGGCTCCTCGGAAGCGGCGCTGCGAGGCTTTAGGGGCAAAGGCAGGAGCAGGGTCGGCAAACTGGCGGCGAATTTCGCGCAGTCTGTGGGCGCCTACGAGGCGGCCGCGGCCGGCAAGGGGCGTGCAAAAGACGCACCGGCGGGCAAATCCGGAACGGAGCCGCCGGATATGGCCGAAGCGTCTCTGGACTCAACGGGATATGTGATTCTAACAACCTCGGCGATCCAGAGCGCTTCGGCCAAGCTCTCCGACTTCGTAAGCCACAAGCAGTCTCAGGGCTGGAATGTATCGGTGGTCACCGAATCGAGCTGGGGCGGCGGCGCGGGTGACGCCGCGGCCGAGAACATACGCGCCTGGCTCCAGGCAAACTACATAACCGGCGACATTCTATACGTCTTGTTCATCGGCAATCCCGCCCCCGCCGATGGCGACGTTCCAATGAAAATGTGCTATGAGAACAACCAGGCCGGGGAGATGCCAACCGACTTCTACTTCTCCGACCTTACCGGCAACTGGGACCTGGACGGGGACGGATTCTACGGAGAGTGGGACCACGATTCCGGCCCGGGCGGCATCGACAGGTACTGGGAGGTGCTCACCGGGCGAATTCCGTACTACGGGGTCCCGGCCGATCTCGATTACATCCTGCAGAAGACCATCGACTACGAAACCACCACCGCCGATACAAGCTGGCGCCGTAACGTACTGCTGCCGATGGTGCCGATGGACGAGTCGACCCCGAACTGGCAGTTGGGCGAGCAGACGAAAACCGACCATCTGCTCCCGAACAAGATGTCGTACTACAGAATCTACAGCCAGGACTACGGGCTCGCCTCGCCTCCGGAAATGACGCCGAACAGCACTGAAGGCACGACCTACGCCTGGGCCAACAGTCCGTTCGGCCACGTGTTTGCCGGTACTCACGGCTGGTCAAAGGGGGCCTCGGCCGTCATGGACATCTGGTACATTCGCACCCTGGGCGATTCCTATCCGAGCGCTTACTGGCAGTACGCCTGCGACACGGCCCACCCCGAGGAGCCGGAAAACCTGATGTATGAAGGGCTAAAAAACGGCTGCATCACGACAAACGGGGCCACACGCTCCGGCTGGTACTACGTGGGCGAGACCAACTACCGAAACACTACCAGTGAAGGCGGCATGGGATATCAGAACACCAAGAGGCTTGTCACCGGGGTAAGCTGCGGGCAGGCGTGGGCCGACTCGCGCCAGGCGATGGTGCCCGGGCTGTGGAAGAATTTCTGCCTGCATAACGTCTATGGAGATGCTTCCGTTGTCGTGTTCCCGGCCATCGGCAGCTTTGTCGTGAATCCCGTATGGCGGCACGAGTTCGCCGGCGAGCCCGGCGGGCCGTTTGAGCCTTCCTCATGCACGTACACTCTGCATAACACAACCGGCTCGTCGCTGAGCTGGACCGCGTCGAAGACGGCCGGCTGGCTGCAACTGTCGGCCGCGGGCGGCACAATCAACGCACAGGATTCGGTGACGGTCGATATTACATTGACAGCCGCCGCCTATACCCTGCCCCCCACCCCTTACTACGACACCGTCACCTTCACCGACACCACCAACAACATCGTGGAGGAACGAACCGTTCTGCTGGATATCCGCGGCACAACCACGCGGGAGGCATGGCTGAATATACCCGGCACGGCGGTCGCGGACTTGATTGCCAGCCCGAATTATCCCGACAGCCCAGATGTATGGGGACAAATCAGCAGCTTCGAAGGTCCGGTCAACTGGGCGGACGACTACGGGACGCGCATCCACGGCTTTCTCAATCCACCGGTCACGGGGACATACACCTTCTGGATCGCCAGCGACGACAACGGCGAGCTGTGGCTCAGCAGTGACGCCGACCCCGGCAACGCCGTGCTCATCGCCACTGTGCCCGGCTGGAGCAGTTCCCGCGAGTGGACCAAGTATCCGGAGCAGCAATCGTCACCCGTCACGCTGACCGCCGGGACAAGCTATTACATCATGGCGCTCCAGAAGGAGGCTGGTGGAGGTGACAACATCGCCGTCGCATGGCAGGGTCCGGGAATCAGCCAGCAGGTGATTCCCGGGTACTACCTGTCGGTGTACAGCGACCCGGACGATACGACAGCCCCGACGCCGGACCCGATGACCTGGGAGACGCCGCCGTATGCGACAGGGGTCTCGTCCGTTTCTATGACGGCAACCACGGCATTCGACCCGAGCAGCGTCCGGTACTACTTTACATGCACCGCCGGCGGTGGCCACGACAGCCTCTGGCAGAGCAGCCCGACTTACGAGGACACCGGCCTGTCGCCGGATACGACGTACACATACACCGTCAAGGCCCGCGACATGAGCCCGAGCCAAAACGAAACAGGCGCCTCCACCGCCGAATCGGCTGCGACGTTCGGTCTCGGAATATTCACCGATAACGCGGACATAGGCGGCCCCTCTCTCGCGGGCTCGGCCGTCGAAAGCGCCGGCACATACACCGTCGAGGGCGGCGGAAGTGACATCTGGGGAACCGCAGACCAGTTCCACTAC
>CP070678.1:2297158-2300659 GCA_020352515.1 Phycisphaerales bacterium
AGAGCGAGCGGTTCGGCCGCTGGCAAGGACGTCGAAGCAGGCGTATCCACCGAGATACGTCGATGGAGACGGACGCAGCCAGAGGTCGAACAAGCCGCTCGAAGCCAGGCATTGCGTTTTCAGACACAGCCTAATTCTAAGAAAGGCTGCGAAAACCATGAATACGTTCTGGCTCAAGTTGGCCGGTCTCGCCGTCCTGGTAATTGTCGGCATAGTCATAATCGGAATGATCGCGTCAAAATCGGAACCCAAATCCGAAAAGCCCGAAACGGGATTCTACGACCAGATCGAAAAGGACAAGCAGAAATTCCTCCAGGAGCCCCGGCCGCAGAATGCCAATGCCACTCAGCCCGCCGTCCAGCCGAACCGCGCCCCGGCCCCCCAGCCCGTGATCCAGCCCGTTCAGCCCGCTATACAGCCCACCACGCTCTATTTCAAAGAGCTGCCCGAGATAGACAAAATAGAAGCCGAGAGACTGCTCAACGTCGCCGTGCCCGGCCGCAGCATCGGCCGACTGCCAATGACCGGCTTTAAGCTCATGGTCGACAATTGCCGCGTAATTATAAAGCGATGGCCCGAAAGCTGGTACGCATACAGGGCACAGCAGTTGCTAATCGACATGCCCGAGCGATACCACTTCCGATACAAGGTCACCGAACAGGAAATGGACCTCAGCAGGTTCGCCGTGCAAAGGCCCGGAACCAAACCATTCGTCATGGAGGAAGATCGCTGAATGTCTCAGACCGCCCGCGTCAGATCGATACCTGTTATTTCAATAGAAGCCGATTGCCTGCCCGAGGCCTGGGAAAAGGCCGTCCTTGCCGTCTGGGACAACGGCCTCGAAGTCAGGACCCAGTACGACAGGCCCCACGACCCCCCAAGCAGGGATGCAACGGTCATGATCACCGTCACCGACCCCTTCAAAGAGCCCAGAATCCATAAGAACTTCCCCGGCGGACCCGAAGAGCTCGAAGCCTATCGCCAGGAGGTCGTCGCCGGAATACACGACCACTGGATCGACCCCGCCGCCGGCAAGTGGACATACACCTACCACGAGAGGCTCTTCTCATACTGTCCCGTCGAGCAGATTCGCAGCGCCGATTCGCCCAAACCCTTCTCGGCCGTCGACCAGATCGGCTACATTATTGACTATCTCTCGCACGCCGGGCACAGCCGCCGCGCACAGGCCATAACCTGGATGCCCACCGCCGACCCGCAGACCGACGACCCGCCATGTCTGCAGAGAATATGGTGCCGAATCATCGAAAGCGACACCGGCCGATGGTCGTTAAACATGAATACACACTGGCGAAGCAGAGACCTCTACAAGGCATGGTTCATGAACGTATACGCCCTCACCGACCTCCAGAGAACCATCGCCGAGAAAATCGCCGAAAAACGCGGCGAGCCGGTCGCCGTCGGAAGGTATGTCGATATCAGCGATTCCCTCCACATCTACGGCAGCTACCTCGACGAGGCCGCCGTGGAGGTCGAAAAAATGAGGCAAAGCCCGTTTACCGAACGCTCCTGGCAAACCACACACCCCGCCTTCGAGATGATGACACTCGAGGCCAGAGAAAAGCTCGCCCGTGACCCCGACTGGTACGCAAGGCCCAGGCACTGAAACGAATACGAAAACATCTTTTTTTAGAGAGACTCGAATATGGCATTGATCGTAAACGGAGAAAAAGTCGAAGATTCCGCGATACGGCGCGAAGCCGACCGCCTCAGACCCCACTATGAAGAGGTCTTCGCCGACCAGGACCCCGCAGAAAGGGAAGCGCAATTGCTCGACTGGTCGAAGGAAAACGTCGTCGAGCGAATCCTGATAAATCAGCAGGTCAGAAAACACGGCAAGCCCATCCCCAAAGCCGACGTCGAATCGGCCCTCGAACGTGTCAAGGAGCTGTACAAGGACAAGAAGGAGCTCCGCCGCGATTTCGGCACCGACGACGAAGAGCAGATAAAACGTGATATCGAGCTCCGCCTGCGAGTCGAGAGGAAGCTTGCCGAAGTGAGCGGCAGCGCCCCGAAGCCCTCCAAAGAGGCCGTAGACGACTACTACGAAAAGAACAAAGGGCAATTCAAAACGCCCGACCAGGCCCGCGTCGCCCACATCGTAAAGTACGTGAACTGGCAGAACGACGAGGCCACCGCCTACGAGCAGATTACCCAGGCCGCCGAAAAGGTCAGGGCCGGCCGGCCTTTCGAGGCGGTCGTCGATGAGTACACCGACTGCGCCGACACCGGCGGCGACCTCGGCAACGTCATGAGGGGACAGATGGTGGAGGAATTCGAGGATGTCGTCTTCAACCTGAGCCCCGGCCAGGTCAGCGACGTCTTCCGTACGCGCTTCGGCTTCCACCTCGCCAAAGTCTACGACCGCAAGCCCGGCGAAACACCCGCCCTCGACGAGATAAAGGACCAGATAGTCAAAACCCTCCAGGAACAAATGCGCGAAGAGGCCGTCAACAAGTACATAGACGACCTCAAAAGTAAAGCCGACATCCGGCAGGAATAACCCATCCCGCCGCCTGGCGCCGGCGCCGCTGCACCGCCGGTCGCGCCCCGTCGTGCCGCCCGCAGCTCCGGTTATCTGCACTGCCGCCGCTGATACCGGCGGAATTATCAGCCGAATATGCCAAAAAAACCAGCCCCCTGCGTTTGGCTCTAACGCTTTTTTTTATTAAGCTTTAAGTGAATCGGCCGCCTGAAAAAGGCCGGCCTGTCTCGCACCGAGGCCGTTGCTGGTGCGGGCCAAAAAAACCCGGACTATGCTGCTTTCGACCTTTTGGGGGGGCTATATAAGTTTCTTTCCGAGTTGGCCTCTGCGCCCACGGCGCAGAGGCTTTTTTTGCACCCGTCCGTCGCAAAAAGCCCTCGCCCAATCGCCTCGCAAAAACCCTCGCCCCGATGCCCCCTCCTGCCGCGTCAAAAAAATGCCCGGAATGCCCCACAGAGCCCAACCGCACACTTTTTTTCGAAAAATGCAAAAAAAATGTTACCTTCAATCCTTACAGCGCATCAGAACTGTAGAAATCCGATAACAAGGGTTTGACGGCGGATCGTTCGGCCGACTTTGCCCCTTGCTCCTCCGGGCAATATCGGCCGAATCCGCCGAAATAAGACGCCTTGGTCGCCGGACCACAGGGGCAGAGGAAGGTTTGGACGAGAAAGTGTGTATTGCCTCGGAACGGTGCGCCAAAGGCGCGCCCGCCGCCTGCGAAGGGTAACCGCACCTTGCCGCCCACCGCCACTCCGTCATTCCCGCCAAAGCTCCGCCTCCGGAAGAGGCCGACTCGCATTAATCCCCTTCAGGCCATTCAAAAAAGTGCCGTTCAACCCGGCCGCCCAATCTCAAGCGCCCCGCTGATACGCCAGAGGTAACACGCATCCCGTAACAAATCTCCCCGCGTCCGAGCACAAAAACGCAACGCCCTCGGCAACATCCTGCGGCGACACGTTCGCCCGCTCCCGCCATGCCGCCCCCTGCTCGCACTG
>CP070678.1:2300759-2313668 GCA_020352515.1 Phycisphaerales bacterium
ATCTGCCTCTCCGAGTACACCGACGACGGCCACTGCGGCCTGATCAAAGACGGCGCCGTTGAAAACGACGCCACCAGCGAGCTGCTCGCAAAGCTCGCCCTCTCACACGCCCGCGCCGCCGCCGACATCGTCGCCCCCTCGGACATGATGGACGGCCGCGTCAAATACATCCGCGAGGCCCTCGAGCATAACGGCTTCCCCCACGTCGCCATCATGTCCTACGCCGCCAAGTACGCCTCCGCCTTCTTCGGCCCGTTCCGCGACGCCGCCGAATCCGCACCCGCATCCGGCGACCGAAAATCATACCAGATGGACCCCGCCCAGTCCGACCAGGCCATGGCCGAAATCGCCCTCGACATCGAAGAAGGCGCCGACATCGTTATGGTAAAACCCGCCCTGCCCTACCTCGACATAATCCACCGCGCAAGCCGCCGCTTCGATACCCCCATCGCCGCCTACAATGTCTCCGGTGAATACATGATGATTAACGCCGCCGCCAAAGCCGGGCTCTTCGACAAATCCGCCGCCATGCTCGAATCACTCACAGCCATAAAACGGGCCGGCGCTGACATCATCATCTCATACTTCGCAAAAACCGCCGCAAAACAAATGAAGCAATGAATTCCACCTGACAAGCATCTCGCGTTTGGACACCCTGCCTCGCAGTGTCGGCCTCTGTCACCGTAGAAATACGGGTACTCATTTTGCCCTCCTTCCAGGGAATTCAGGGGCGCGCTGGCCGCGAAGAGCTCATCGGCCTTCTCGTGTTATGCCTTCACCTACCCGGCCAGAGCATGGCACAGCCAGGCCGCGAGAAGCGCGCCGTAGTTTCCCACGGCGTAGCCGATAAGGGCCATAAGGATGCTCACCGGCACGAGCTTGTCGTTGTGATGCGCGGCCACCACCGGCGAGCTGGCCGCCCCGCCGATATTGGCCGCGCTCGCAATCGCTGTCGAATGCACGTCAACCCTCAAAAGGTACGCCCCCAGAATACAGAACGCCCCGTGCACGGCTATCCACACGTAACAGGCCAGAATAAACCACCCCGCCGACCCCGCAAGACCCGACACATCCGCCCGCGCCCCCATGTTCGCCACAAAAATATAGACAAGCGCCATCGCAAGCTCGTGACTCGCCGGTATGTGCCGCGCCGGCGTCAATGAAAGGGTCAGCCCCATCGTCGTTACCAGGAGAATCTTCCACGACGAGGCGGTCAAAACCGGCTTGAATTCCGGAAGCCGTCCAGATAGTCCCTCGGCCGCCCACGTGCAGGCGAAGCCCAGAACCAGAAGATAAAGAAAATGCCTCATCTTCACCCTCCGCCCCGCATCTTGCGCATCGCCCTCGACCTTCTCGAGCATCTCGATTCGCCGCTTGTCAACCCGCAGAAAGCGGTTGATGCCCTTCGCGAAGCTCTTCGATCCGAGCAGAATCGGCAGCCACACCATATACACCAGGTTGTCACCGAGCACCGCCAGCCCGAAACCCTGCCCGCTCGTCTTGAGCCCCTCCGAAACCGCCGCCATGTTGCCCGTGCCCCCTATCCAGCTTCCCGCCAGGGTCCCGAACGCCTTCCACGCATCGGGCGGCAGCCTGTCCCGCACCAGCAGAAACGCCGCCGGGGCGCCGAGGACGACGCCCGCCGTGCCGAACAGCATCACGAACACCCCCCTGCCCATTATCCTGACCGTCGAGGCGATATCCACCTTCAGCAGCATTATCACCAGGAACATCGGCAGCACGGTCGAACTCAGCCAATCATAAACGGCCGATGTCCTGCTAAGCACTCCCGTATTCGACAGGATCGCCGGGACCGCATATATGAAAATCAGCGGAGGAAAGTACTCAAAGAGCTTCCACTTGGTCCGCTCCTCGAGAAAGAAAAACCCCGCAGCCACCCCGCACAAAACCGTCAATACTCCCACAGGACTCGAAACCCAGCTCTCCATTATCCTTCTCCGCTCAGCCCATCGCTTCCAGCCCGTCCGCTTGTAGCGCCAATAAATCCCATCGTGACAACCGCAGCCAGCGGAAAATAAACAGCCTCCGAAACCACACCTATCACCGCCTCCTTCCACGTGTAACCCGGACCGATAGCTTGCCCCAATTCCCCGATCGCAAAGGACAGCCACCAGATGAAGGCATACAGCACCCACCGCCGACCGAGCCCCGCTTTGCCGAAGTGGTAGATCAGCACGAACGCGATGGCCGTTCCGGTCTTCGAAACGAGTATGCCCAGCAAAAACTGTGCGGGCGAAACGTCGCTCGGCGGCTTCATGTCCCACACCATCGACGAGATGCCGTAGAACACAAAAGGAACAACATAGATTATGGCAAGCGTTGCAAGGACGGCCAGGACGTATCTCATTTTCAGTCCTCCGTATTCTCAGGCGCCACTCTTCGTCCCAAAGGCGCACCCCCTGCTCCACGCCTGGACGCCGAAAGCATAGGCGAGGCAAGCCCGCCCGTCAACCCGAAAACCTCCCCGAAACAGCGCCGCCGCCCGCCACCGACCCTCCCAATAATGGTACTGCCTCCGCACGGTCCACCGCTCCCGGCCGATACCGCCGGAAGATCGCGCCGGCAGGGCGCACCGATAAAGTAATCGTCCACTATTTGACTTTCACCCCCTCGATATGTTACAATCCACTGTCATCGGCCCTGTTGGCCGGGAGGATAGTGTTTTGACCACAAGACCTTCTTGTTCCATTGCCCTTGTGCTTGGGTTGTTATTGGCCCCCGTGGTCGCCGCTGCGGTGGTAAATCTCACCCCCTCCAAAGACAACACGCTCTACGAAGACCCCAACGGAAACCTCAGCAACGGTGCCGGAGACGGCCTCTTCGTCGGCCGCAACGCCCACAATGGCTTCATTCGCAGGGCCCTCCTGGCTTTCGACCTGACTTCGCACGTCCCCCCGGGCTCCGATATCCACAGCGTCACCCTGACCATGCGAATGGCCAGGACAACCTCGGATTCTCAGCCGGTCTCCCCGCACAGGGTCCTTGCCGACTGGGGACAGGGCGCCTCCGAGGCGGACGGCTCCGGCGCGCAGGCGACGCCGGGCGACGCCACATGGATACATACCTACTACGACAGCCGCTTCTGGAGCACGGCCGGCGGCGATTTCATGCAGCCCGACTCCGCGTCCGCATCCGTAGGCGATGTGGGCTTTTACACGTGGGGAACTACCGCGCAGATGGTCGCCGACGTGCAGCAATGGCTCGACAATCCCGCCTCGAACTTCGGCTGGATGCTGATCGGAAACGAAACCGAATCCAGAACCAGTAAACGCTTCAGCTCGCGCGAAAGCGACAACGCCGCTTACCGCCCGCTCCTGTCGGTCAGCTTCACCGCCCCATACGACTGCAACACCCCGCTCGCCGGCGATCTTGACAATGACTGCACGGTCGGCTTCAGCGACTTCGCCATTATGGCCGCGGACTGGCTCGCCGACCGGACGCCGCAGCAAACACAGCCCGGCACAATCACCATAGTCGGCGTCGGCGCCTTCCAGTTCGACCCCGGGCAAATCGTCACCGTCAGACCCGACATATACAAACCCGGCAGGTTCTCCGCATTCGACGTGCTCGTCCATCTCGATGAGCAGGGCCGCATCGACCTTGCCTGGCATTTCAGCGACGAAATGAACACCTGTGTGATTGACTCGATCAACGGAATGAGCCGCTGGTGGTACAGATGTCACTATGACGGCGGGAAATTCGAAGATAACGCCGTCAGGATGGACCACTACCCCTATAAGGACAAAATGGAAATCAGGCTCGAACAAGTGTCCCAGTCGCGCCTCGACGCCATGTACGCCGTTTTCGCCGAAGAGGTCGCTCGCAGGGCCATGAACGACGGAAAAATTATTGTCCCCGAGGTCTTAATACGCGGCAAAACCTTCGGCGAGCTCAGGTTCGAGAACGTCCTCGTCGAGCCGCACAACCTCCGCGCAGATACATTCCGCGACGGGGTCGTCACCGTAATCGACACCGTCATGTCACTCGCCGACCGCGGCAAAATCACATGCGAGCTAAAATGGTACGACTCGATCGGCGCCGCCGGCGTCGTCCGCAGCTACTGGGTCGAGCAAATCAACCAGGACCGCTCCAGCGGGCGCTGCGGCTTCGTCTACAACGTCGGCTCCAGGCAGCTTCAGATAGGCCGGGTCGTACACATACCGTCCGACTGGCGAATCCTCAACAGCCCGGAATACGTCCGCTATTACTGGATCGAATTGGGTAGCTGCGAGGGCGAACACTGACTCAATCCACGCAGAATCCGGTCCGCCCAAGTTCGCTCACTCCTCACTCACGTCCTCTCTTTGCAACGGCGTCCGCCACAGGTAAACCGTATGGCCGCCAAAACCATCGTCGCCTTTGACCTTGACCACCTTCTCGGGCTTCACGCCTTTCATGTTGAAGTCGTGAGACACGATTCGAGAGCCGTCTTTCAGCTTCTCTAACTGCGGTATCAGCTTGACATTCAGCCGCGGCAGTAGATACAGCGTGATTACGTTCGCATCGCTAAGGTCCAGAGTGAAAATATCCTTCTGCTCGATCCGAACCAGATCCTCGACGTTGTTCTTCCGCACGTTTTCAAGCGACTCCCTCACGCGCTTCGGGTCTATATCGTAGCCTACGCCCCTGCACCCGTATTTCTTCGCCGCCGTCACCACTATGCGACCGTCGCCGCAGCCGAGATCGTACACAAGATCGTCCTTCTTTACCTCCGCCAGCTCCAGCATCTTCTCCACAACCTCCTCAGGGGTCGGCACGAAAATTACGTCCGGCTTCCGCGAAGGCTTCTTCAGCCGCACGCTCGCCTGCCTGGGCCACATGCTCCCTATCCGACGCCCGACAACCTTCCGGACGCCTCTCGAACTCGTCAGCTCGCCGGTCAGTTTCCTGCCCTCGAGCTTGCCCGCAAAACTCGTCTCGAACTTGCGGTCGCCGAACTCCGCCACCGCCTTGAATGTCACCTGGTCGTCATCGAGCCCGACCCTCTCGACCCCGATTGGCCCGTACATGCCGCTTAAATCGCCATCGACGCGGAGCATCTGCTTGCGGCTTCCGCTGTCCGATGTGATCTCAAGCTCCCAGTAACCCACGAGAGCCGACCCGATACGGCTGGCCTCCGCCGTCACATCCCCGCGATCGCTCGTGAACTTGCCGGACAGCTTGTGCCCCTTCACCGTGCCCTCGAAGCTCGATTCCCACTCCCGCTCCCCCGCTTTGCTCTTCCTCGTGAATGTCAGCTTGCCCTTCTTGAACTTCATGTCCGTGATCTGATGCTCGCCCCATTCGCTTTGCCATTCCGCCGACAGCCTTCTCTTCTCGTCCGCCTTGACGGCCAGCACCGCAGTAAATTCCCGCTCCCCCACCTTCAGTTTCATATCCCAGCTCCCAACCGCCGGCGGCTTTCGCCTCAGACGTAACCCCTCCGCCTTCGACTGGCCCCTGTCACTCGAAAGGACGCCGACCAGCTTCCCTTTCTCTATCGCCCCGGCAAAGCTCGCAGTGCGCTCCTGGTCACGGAAGCGGCTCACCTGTGTAAAACTCAGCTTGTCATCTTCGTACTTGACGTCCCGCAGCTCGCTAATCCCCCGGAAGCTGATCCACCTGCCCGACGGCTTGCCGTCCTTGTCCACCGAAATGGACAAAATTGACGTCATCTGGCGATCTTCGAAATCAACCTTGACCTGCCAGTCTCCTGCAACCGCCTTGCCTGCCGGCGCTGCCTGCACGGACCCCGCGAACATCACAAATGACATCAACGCGACGAGCACGCACCTCCTGTAGTACCTTACTGTCTCCATTAAGTGTTCCTCCTGATAGAAGACCCTGTGGGCCTCGTGAGGGATCAGTACCAACCTTCTCCGATGCCCTTCTCTGTAACCGCCCGGCCACACCGCCGGGCATAACCGCTAATAGAATAGCAACCCGCCCGTAGAAAGGAAACTCCATTGTTCTCTTAAAAAAATCACACAATCCCTTTGCTCGACCCCTGACCCGGGCCGCCCCCATGACCAATCCTTCCATTGTGCTCCCGCCGTCGGCTCTTCGTGTACCGGCAGGCGATTGCCAGAACATTGACGGTTGCTGCTCAGTAAAGTAAAGTTGGTGGCCCTTATGAAGAACCAGAGCAATAAGCCGCGTTTGATTGCATTCGAAGTGACCCGTCGCTGCCGCTTCAACTGTCGGCACTGCCGCGCTGAAGCCTCCGATGAGCCCGACCTCACCACCTCCCAGTGCGTCAGAATCCTCGAATCCATAGCCGATTTCTGTAGGCCCGTCATAATAATGACCGGCGGCGAGCCCACCGAGCGCCGGGACATCTGCGAGCTGCTCACCCGCGGCCGCGACCTCGGCCTCCCGATGGTCATGGCCACCTGCGGATACAAAATCGATGAAGACTTCATCGCCGGGCTAAAGGCCGCCGGCATCATCGCACTGTCATTCTCCATCGACGGCGCATCTTCTAAAACCCACGATGCATTCCGGCGCACCCCGGGCGCATTTGAAACCGCCCTCCACGCCGCCCGAATTGCCGCCAAGGCCAATGTCCGCTTCCAGATAAACACCACAATCACAAAACGAAACCTCCACGAAGTCCCCCAAATCGCCCGGCTCGCCCGCAACCTCGGCGCCTATTGCTTCAACCCGTTCATCCTCGTCCCCACCGGCCGGGGACGACAAATCGCAGAAGACCTCCTCGAACCCGCCCAGTACGAAAAGCTTCTCGAAGACCTGGCCGACCTCAAACAAGCCTCGGACATTGAGCTCAGAGTCACGTGCGGACCACAGTTCTCCAGGATCTGGCGCCAACGCACGAAGAACACACACAAACTGGCCCCCAAAAAGCGGATCGCCGCCTGCATGGGCGGACGCGAATTCGGATTCGTCAGTTATCGCGGCGACGTGCAGACCTGTGGCTTTCTAAACGTCTCCGCCGGCAACCTCGTCGAAAATGGCTTCGACTTCGCCGACATGTGGAGACGCTCCCCATTCCTCAAGGAGATTCGAGACGTCGCCGGCTACCACGGCGATTGCGCCGCCTGCCGCTACTCCGGCATCTGCGGCGGCTGCCGTGCAAGGGCCTATGCCGTTACCGGCGACTACTTGGCAAAGGACCCGATCTGCGATTTAAAAGCTGACCTGTGATGGTGGCTCGAATGAACCAATTGGAAAAGCGATTGTGCAATGCCCTTCAGACCGGCATTCCCGTCTGCGCCCGCCCGTTTGCCGCTATTGCCCGACAGATGGGCAGCCGGGAGCAGCAGGTCCTGGACCTCACCCGCAGGTTGAAGCAGAACGGCACCATACGCCGAATCCGCGCCATGCTAAATTACAGGGCGCTCGGCCGAACCGGAACGCTCGTCGCCGCACACGTCGAGCCCGATGTCCTCAAAGAGGCCGCCGAGGCCGTCAACGCCCTCGAAACCGTCTCCCACAATTACCTGCGAAGTCACCACTACAACCTCTGGTTCACCCTCCAGGCCGCCTCCGACGCCGAAATCGACATCACACTCGCCTCGCTCGGCGGAAAGCTCGGCATCGACTTCCACAGCCTCCCCGTCGTTCGCGTCTTCAAGTTGGACGTGCGCTTCGACGCCGAAAGCGACGACCGGGCAATGTTGCAGGACGTCGAGGCCGTCCCCTCCGTTGAGCCGGTCAAGCTGAGCCGCCAGGAAAAAAGCGTCCTCTCCGGACTGGCCGGAGAACTACAGATAACTGCCAGGCCCTTCGCCTTCTTGGCCGTCGGCGGCCGTAGCCACACTGACGTCTTGAGGGTCATAAAACGCCTCGTCGAAAAGGGCGTCATCCGCAGAATCGCAGCCGTCATCGACCACCGCAGGCTCGGCTTCACCGCAAACGTAATGCTCGCCGCCAAAGTTCCGCCCGGGCGAATCGAGCAGGCCGGCCACCGCCTCGCCCGCTTCTCAACCGTCAGCCACTGCTACGAACGCCGAACATTCCCCGGCTGGCAATACAACCTCTTCGCAATGATGCACGCTCGGAGCATGGGACGAATCCAGCACGACGTCCAACGCTTCGCCCACGCCGAAAACATCCACGCCTTCGAGCTGCTCCCGACAGAAGCCGAGCTGAAAAAACACCCCGTCCCACACAGGCTAACCTGAGAATATCTCTGACGACCCGCCTTCCCAGCTTCTGTCACCAAAGAATCGGCACTCCCGGACCCTCGTGCTGGCTATCCGTGGCCTTGCTCAAAAGATATGCCGTGTTGCCCCGCTCCACGCGCGATTTCGTGAGGCTTGCCGCTCAGGAGCCGCCGTAGAAAACGAGGTTGTCGTACGTTCGCTTGTCGGCGCGCTTCTTCTGGTGCTCTTCCAGCGGCCCGTGGTATTCGCAGTGGAAGAACCGGCTGTCGAAGGCCGGCTGCGGCATAAGGGATTCTTTCCCGAGGATTGCGGCGGCCAGATGCAGCAGCGCCAAAGGAATCTCGTCACCGGTTCGCGCCCACGCTCGTCCTCGCCGTGCAAACAATCCAGTGCCCGACTGCAGCCTCAGCATGTTGTCCCCGATGCGGCAGGCCAGCCTCATGAATCTCCGATCCTCGGTGGCCCGCGCCATATCGAGAACGGCATATAGAATCCGCCAATCATCGCGCTCGGTGTCGAAATTCAAGCTTCGACCCGCCCCGTCCGTTTGCCCGATGTCACCCAGATCGAGCCTTTGCCCCAGTCGCCGCAACATCTGCCAGTGCGTCCGCTCGCCCGTCAGCCGGTAGGCCAGTGCGTAACTCCAGAGGATAAGCCCGTCGGGCCTGCGAGGAGCGAACGACTCCGGCACGTAATAGCCGCTGCGTGACTTCGTCCACTTGATGCGCGTCCCGTCGGTCATCAGGCCGACGAACCGTCCGGTTTTGGGGTCGTAGCTGTGTCGCCCATAGATATTGAGGTCGTCCGAAGCCCACTGCAGGAACTTGCGGCCGACCTTCGCATACTCGCCTCCCGCGTCGATGAGCGTCACGGCATCCTGCATCTGCGCCAGAGGCAGCGAATGATACCGCCCCGTCTGGTGGTACGAAGCGACAATCTTCGCCTCGTTGATCTCAGGGTGGACATGGCCGAGCGCGTCCTTTGCCCGGTCTTGCCGCCGAAAGCTGAGCTGACCGCCGGAAAGACCTGTCCTTGAGTCCTTTGCCTGCTGCCATCTTCGAATCAGCCGGGACGTCCACCTCAACGCTTCTGTGTCCTCGCCTAACACCGCCAACATCACGCCGCTGTGCATCAGCGGTGGCGTCACGTTCGCGAAGGAGAGATTCCCCCCCTGAGCGGGAAACGGCACCTCCGGATTCTCCTCGAACCGGTGGCTCCAGTCCGGGCGCAGCGCCTTTTTGATCGAGGCATGGCGGTTGTAGTCGAGACGCTCCCAGTCGATGATATGACCGGCCCAAATCGTTTCCGCCAGTTTCCGCGCCGCCGAAGCATCCACCCGCCACATCAGCCGGTAATACGGCCGATGGTTCTTCAGCTCGTGCACGTCGCCGTATTGGCCGACGGGCCCTCCCTTCTCCAGGTCCCACGCCAGGTGACCGCCCCAGTAAAGCAGGCCGTTCGGCGTCGTCAGGTGACCAAGCGCGTAGCGGGCCGCGTCCTCCGCCCCCCGCCGGTACTTCTCTTCCGAAACGAGAGTGGATAATCCGTCCAGCGCCCGCATCAGCGGCTGCTGGCTCGCAAAGTTGCACAACACCCACGTCTCATCCTTGAATCTCCAGCGCGCGGGCTGCAGCGTTGTCGCGTGAAGACCATCTACAAACAGTGGGCTCTGCGCGCCATAAGTATCTGTGCCGTGCTGCAGCACGATGTCCGCAAATTTGCGAACCGCCCCCAGGTATCGGTTCGCCTTGTCCTGGTACAGGGCGCCCTTTGTGATGCAGCTTGACAGATTGATCAGCACGAGCACCTTGAGAATTGTTGCGCTTGCGGGTCCGGTTTTCATCGCATTTCCTTATCTTGTAAATTCTTGCCTGCCATCCAGACAAGTGCATTGGCCGAAATTATACACCGCAGGCGAACGTGATTCAAATCTTTGGCCGACTCAACCACAATGTTCCGTTGGGCGGACTAAGTCCTTTCTTTGCGCGCCGCCACGCTGTAAAATACCCTGGAGAACATGCTCCAAAACTGCTCTTGCGTGACAACTGGAGGTAGCCAGGGACCTTATGAAAATGATCAAGACCGGGACAACTGTGCTGCTGACCGCTGTTCTGTGCGCGGCCGCAGCTACACACGCACAAACAGGCCTGCTCCTGGAAGCCGAGAGTTTTGATGACCGGGGCGGCTGGGTCGTCGACCAGCAGTTCATGGACCAGATGGGCTCGCCCTTTCTACTGGCCCACGGCCTGGGCATACCTGTCGCAGATGCAAAAACCACCGCGCTTTTTCGCGAAACCGGGACATACAAGCTCTGGGTCCGCACCCGCGACTGGGTCGCCCCCTGGGCCGTAAAGGGCGCCCCGGGGCGATTCCAGATAAGTGTCGCCGGCCGAAAGCTCGATACGGTATTTGGCACGCAAAACGCCCGGTGGCATTGGCAGGACGCAGGCCAGATCCAAATCCGGAAACTCGGCGTCCCCGTGACCTTGCACGATCTGACCGGATTTGAGGGCCGCTGCGACGCCATTTACTTCACAAAGGATGTGACCTTCAGCCCCCCCAACGATGATCCCCTCATGAAGCACTGGCGCCGGGCGATGCTCGGCCTGCCGGAGAAGCCCCGCGACGCCGGCCAGTATGACCTTGTCGTCGTCGGAGGCGGAATTGCCGGAACTTGCGCCTCGCTTTCGGCGGCCCGGCAAGGCGTAAAGGTCGCGCTCATTCAGGACCGACCCGTACTCGGCGGCAACAACAGCTCCGAGGTCCGCGTCTGGCTCGGAGGCGAAACGAACTACGAGCCATACGTCCGAATCGGTGATATCGTCCGCGAGCTCGAGCCCGAGCGCAAGGCCCACTACGGACCCGACAACACCGCCGACCTCTACGAGGACCACAAAAGAATCGACCTGGTCCGGGCCGAAAAGAACATCGCACTGTTCCTCCGGTACCGCGTGAACGACCTCGAAAAACACGCCGACAAAATCACCGCCGTCATCGCCCAGAACATCCTCACCGGCCAACGCCTGCGATTTGCCGCCACGCTGTTCGCCGATTGCACCGGCGACGGCTGCGTCGGATACCTCGCCAACGCCGATTATCAGATGACCCTCGACGGACACATGGGACGCTGCAATCTCTGGAATGTCGTCGATACCGGCAAACCGCAGGCGTTCCCGCGATGTCCCTGGGCCATCGATCTGGGTGACAAGCCTTTTCCCGCGACCGAAAAGTTTCTGGGGGCGTGGTTCTGGGAGAGTGGGTTCTATGATGACCCCATCGAAAAAGGCGAATACATCCGCGACCTCAATTTCAGGGCTATGTACGGCGCCTGGGACGCCCTCAAGAACGTCCGCGGCCTATACCCCAATCACCGCCTCAACTGGGCCGCCTACGTTTCCGGCAAGCGCGAGTCCCGGCGACTCCTCGGCGACATAATCCTCACCGCCGACGACATAGTCACCGCAAAAAAATACCCCGACGGCTGCGTGCCCGCCACCTGGAGCATCGACCTGCACCTGCCCGACCCGTCCTATGACGACGCCTTCGAAAAAGACCAGTTCATCTCCAAAGCCTACTACACCCGCTACTCCAAGCCCTACTGGGTCCCCTACAGGTGCCTCTATTCCCGAAACGTCAAGAACCTGTTCATGGCCGGCCGTGACATCAGCGTCACCCACGAGGCCCTCGGAGCCGTCCGAGTCATGCGAACCTGCGGAATGATGGGCGAAGTCGTCGGAATGGCCGCCGGTCTCTGCAAGAAAAATGGCGTCGATCCCCGCGGACTGTACGAGTCCCACCTCGATCAGCTAAAGACCATGATGCTCGGCGAGGGCACCGCAAAGTGGCTGCAGAAAGCCGGCCCTAATCTCGCCCGCGATGCCAAGGTTTCGGTCTCCTCAAATTATGACGCGGATCGATATCCCAAAGATAACATTAACGACGGCCTTTGCGACACCACCGACAACCGGATGCGATGGCTCAGCAGCGCCTCCGACATGCCCGATTATGTCACGTTCTCCTGGAGCAAACCGTGCACCGTCAGCGCCGTTCGAATCATCAGCGGCTGGTTCAACGGCCGCACCGCTGGAGATTCCATCTCCCGTTTCAAGCTCCAGAGCCCGGGCCCCGCCGGATGGAACGACGTCCGCGGCCTGAAAATTACTGCAAATTCGCCGAACCAGGCCCTCTACACATTTCCCGCTGTCCGCTCCGATAGGCTCCGCCTGGCCGTCACGGTCACCCCCGGAAATATCTCCCGAATCTGGGAGGTCGAGTTCTATAATCCCCCGGAGCAAAAAGATTGAATGGTTCGATGTCGAGGTGACTTGCCAATGGCTTTCCAAAGACGCCACTTTCTAAAAGGATTGGGCCTTGGCGCCCTTACCGCCGGACTATCCGGCTGCACCGGCCTGCTCGGCGGCCCGACAACACAACGGCCCCCGAACATACTTCTGATTGTCAGCGACGACCAGGGATACAACGACCTCGGCTGCTGCGGCAACCCCGATATCAAGACCCCCAACCTCGATAGGCTGGCCGCCGAAGGCCTAAGGCTTACCGACTTCTATGTCACCTGGCCCGCCTGCACACCTTCCCGCGGCAGCCTCTTGACCGGCCGATACCCCCAGCGCAACGGAACCTATGACATGTTTCGCAACGACAAGGTCGATTACGACTACGCCTATCCCCCCGGCGAATACGCCGTCTCCTGGGAGATGGTCGGCGGAATGGATACCCGCGAAATCCTAATACCGAAAATCCTCAAGAACCGGGGCTACGTCAG
>CP070678.1:2313768-2319369 GCA_020352515.1 Phycisphaerales bacterium
AACCTCCTCGTCGCTCATGGCCAGATCGAGGGCGTTCCCTTTGGGGTCAAAGTCAATGAGGGCGTTGGGATGGTGACTGACGCGTTTGCCCGTGGGCAGCGCCGCCGCCTTGCCCTGGAACCAGCCGGCGTGCGACTCGCCCTGGTTGCCCTGCGGCCAATTGCCGGCCAGCTCGCCCTTGTCGTTCGGAGGCCCGCCCATTGTGTGCGCCAGCTCGTGCGCAAAGACCGAGAGCACCCCGCCCGGGGTCAGAGAGATTATCCCCACCTCCTTGGGCAGGTAGGCGTTCACCGCCCAGCCGCCTCCCCCGCCGGCCGAAAGTATGAGGTTCATGGGCTCATCAGGGGCTCTGGAGGGAAGCCAGGCTTCGACCTTACTCTTGACCAGCGGCATGTCATTCTCAATGCATTCGAGCAGCTCTTTTTTCTGGTTCCTCGCGTAGTAAACCACCACGTTGCCAATCCGGCGGGTCAGCTCGGGATAGATCGGACCTCCACCTGCGGCTTCGGTGGGCAGGCGTCTCGAGCCGCCGATAGGAGCTGAGCCCGCCGCAACCCACTTGAGCATTTCGTCAACCGAGGGAATATCCGCGCTCTGCGAAGGCTGCGAGTTGCGAGACCGGCCCTGTTTCGATTCGAGATACCCGAACGACCCGATTACGACTATGCGGCCTTTTCCCGACTCTCGCCGGGCTATGACCGGCTCGCCTTTCGCCCCACGCACAAAGGCCTCCCACTCCTGCGACAGCTTCAACACGGGCATCCTCACGCCTTCGAGCATGTCGGATGCGTCTGTGAAGGCGGCCCCGAATCGGCGTGCAAGCTTGTTCAGGGGCCAGTCGTCGAGCCCGCGCCGCGAGACGCGCCCGCCCAGGATGACAAGTCCCCCGCCGGAGCCCACACACTCTTTGTTCGCATCGATTTCCTGGGGCAGGTATTGCTGGGCACGCGGGTCGGCCTGGAAGGTGATCACCACGTTGTACCGCGGATTCGGCCACCATGCAAACGGACGCCGCCCGCCGACCGGGATGCGGACCCGGCTCGTGCCGCCGGGCGCCAGCACCGTATCGAGCGAGGCCTGGCTGCCGCAAACCCGAAAACCATCCCTCCTGAGCATCCCGGGCAAACGCCACATCGTAAAGAAGTTCGCCTGGTGCGACAGATCGATCAGCACGTTGATGCCGGTGTCGTTCCTGATGCGCTGCTCTCGAAGAGGAAACTCCTCCGTGACCTCGACCCCGAGGGTCGCGCCCGACTTCGAGATGCGCTCTATTTCATCCGCGCCCGGCACTTGCGCCGGCGCTGCACTCGACAGAGCCGTCAGGGCCGGCACGATGAAGATTAAGACGCCTGTTTTCATCAGCAGCTTCTCCTTCCGTCCCCTCAAGGGACGCCGAATCTTCATTGAAGGTTGTCAATACTTCCGGCAATAACAGCTTACCAAAGTCACTCGCCGGGCAAGCAAAGAATCACTCCGTCCAGTGATGGCCGGTCATAACCGCTCGGTCTGTTCACGTTCTTTTTGGAAAGTTGGGCGAGTACAAAAGTCGCTTCTTTCTCATGGTCAGCTTGCCGTTCGAGACGAACTGCTCGCCCCGCTCCAAAAGATGCTCCACCATCCGCCCGCGCCATTCGAGAAGCTCGTTTTTATGCGACGGCTCGGCTGCCAGGTCACGCAACTCCCCGGGATCATGCTCGAGGTCGAATAGCTGCTCGCGCCCGTCGAAGGCGAAGTAGATGTACTTGAACGCCCCGTCTGTCAACGCGTTCCAGTGGTCCTTGCTGTAGCACATCGAGTGCTCCAGGTCGATGTACGGCCGCCGGTTGCGAGTCTTGCCCCGGACCGCATCGAGCATGCTCCTGCCGTCAAGACCTGCCGGGACGGGCGCGCCGGCGGCGTCGAGAAGTGTCGGCAGCACGTCTCTCAGCTCCACGGGCTCCGACAACGTCATGCCCCGCCGGTCATCCATACCCATGCTCTTCGGCCAGCGAAGCAGCATCGGTATGTTGGCCGAGCCCTCATAAGCGTACGTCTTTCGCCAGAGGTGGTGGTCCCCGAGCATGTCGCCGTGATCGGAGAAAAAGACTATGAGCGTGTTGTCGTACATGCCGCGTTTCTTTAGGGCCGCGAGGATTCGACCTATCTGCTCGTCGATGAAGCTGACGGACCCGTAGTACGCCCTGCGGGATTCCTTTGCCTGGCGGACGCCGAGGTCGCCGCGCCAAAGGCTGGGGTTTGGCGGGTCCTTGTGTTCCGCGTATCGGCCGGCCCAATCGCCGACGACCGGCGCGGGCATGTCATCCTCTTTATACATCTCGATGAATCTTTTCGGCGGGTCGTACGGGCTGTGCGGTCGGGCGAACGAAACCTTCAGCATGAACGGCTCACTCCGGTTGTACTTCTCGATAAAGTCAACCGCCCTGTCACCCGTCCATTTCGTGGGGTGAAGCTCTTCGGCAAGTGCGTACGCCCTTGCCCGGTAGTCGTTCCAGCCGATGCCCGTGGCGTCCGGATTCTGACCCGGGGCCTGCTTGCCGAACCAGATGCGATAGTCGCTGACAAAGCCCGGCGTCTGGGCCCGCCCCGATTCGTCGAGCTCCGTGCCGTGATAGCCGCGCAGCTTCCTCTGCGGATACCAGTGCATCTTGCCTATACCGAACAGATAATAGCCCGCCCCGCGCAGCGCGCCGGGCAGCTCGAACGGGTACTTGTCGGCGATGCGCCCGTAGCCGAGCATTCCGTGGTGCCAGGGACTGAGCCCCGTGAGAATGGCGCTGCGGGCGGGCGTGCAGCTCGGCGTTGAACTGTAGGCCCTGGAGAAGCGCACGCCGTCGGCAGCGACCGAATCAAGGTGCGGTGTCTTGATCACCCGGTTGCCGGCGCAGCCGAGGCAGTCCCCGCGGTGCTGGTCGCTCATCAGGTACAGGATGTTCGGCTTTCGCCTCGGTGTGCCGGCGGCCTCGGCGGCCAGCGAGGCGGCGGCCGTAACAGCGGCGGCGCTTCTGAGAAAACTGCGCCGTGTCATTTTCATCCAGCAATCCAGGCCCATATTTAGCTCCCGTAATCCTGTAATAAGCCTCAATCAGAACGATTCTACGGACCGCATGATAGCAAATCCAGGCCCCGCCGCACAACCTTCAAAGCCAAGTTGCGCCGGATACCGCACCATGCCGGAATACAACACACGGGGAACAGCCGGGCAATGGACCCGCGGCGCGACGGTGCGTTGATTGTGCCGAGAGCATGGCTTTCGGGATGTTTCTCGATGCGCGGCGCATGGGCGGGCCGTCGGCTTTGAGGCCCAAAAAAAAGGCTTGCAATGGCAGTCCGAACATGTTTAATTCTCAAGTAGATTTTCCGGGTCGGTTGCAGGTGGTCCGAGTGCCGCACGCTTCCGGGAACCCGTTCCGGCGCAGGGAAGGGCCGGAGCATTAACCAGGCAATCCCGCGGTGCCGGCCGGAGTTCGATTCGGCCGATTGCACCGAGAGCTTGAGGAGATCTATACGGCAATGAGAAGGGTTTTATGTTCACCTCGAACCTGAATTTGGAGACGCGAGCATGGTAAAAAAACACAAACTAACACGAAGAGAGCTATTGAAAGGCTCGGCAGTGGCCGCCGGTTCGCTGGCCTTGACGGGCGTTGGCATTCCACTGGCCGAGGCCAGGGGCAGCGAGACGATTCGCCTCGGCGTAATCGGCTGCGGCAGCCGCGGCTCCGAGGCGGCCAGGGACTGCGTCAAGTCGTCCCCGGGTGTCAGGGTAGTCGCACTGGCCGACGCTTTCGGGGACCGCCTCAACGGCCTGAAGAATGAATTCAAAGTCCCCGACAAACGCTGCTTCATAGGCCTCGACGCCTACAAGGCGCTGCTGGCCCTGGACGACATCAATATGGTCATCCTGGCAACGCCGCCCGGCTTTAGGCCCATTCAGTTCGCCGCGGCGATCAATGCGGGCAAGAACGTGTTCATGGAGAAACCCGTCGCGGTATGTCCGGCCGGCATAAAGATGGTCATCGAGGCCTCCAAGCTGGCCACCGACAAGAAGCTCGCCGTGGTTGCCGGCACCCAGAGGCGCCACCAGGCCGCCTACGTCGAGACCATGAAGCGTATTCACGACGGCGCTATCGGCGATATTGTCTCGGCCCAGTGCTACTGGAATATGGGAGAACTCTGGGTCAAAAAGCGCCGCCCCGGACAGGCCGACGTCGATTGGCAGATCCGAAACTGGCTGTATTTCACGTGGCTCTCCGGCGACCACATCGTTGAGCAGCACGTGCACAATATCGACGTGATCAACTGGGCCTTCAACGCGTACCCCGAACAGGTGCATGGAGTGGGAGGCCGCCAGTGGAGAACGGGCCCTGAGTATGGAAACATCTTCGACCACTTCGGCGTCGAGTTCTTCTATCCCGGCGACGTCCGGACAATCAGCATGTGCCGGCAAATCCCCGGCACCACCGACAACGTCAGCGAGCGCGTGGTCGGCACAAAAGGCGTCAGCGACTGCTGCGGGACAATCCAGGGTGAAAACCCATGGCGCTATGATGGCCCCAATCCCCGCCCGTACGTACAGGAGCACGCCGACCTCATAAAAAGCATCCGCGACGGCAATCCCCTTAACGAGGGAGAGCGTATCGCCGAAAGCACGCTCTGCGCCATCATGGGCAGGGAATCGGCCTACGCACGGCAGCAGTTCAAGCGGTCGTGGTTTATGAGCAGGTGCACACTCAACCTGCTGCCGCCGGACGACCTGAAGCTGAGCGATTCAAAACCCGTGCCCCCGTTCGCCGTTCCGGGCAAATACCAGTTGCCCGGATTCCGCAGGAGGTAGGGTTCCTACAGAGAATTAGAATCGGCGGATGGCCGGCCCAAGGCTGATGCCTGTGCTTATCCGCAGAGTATTCATAGAAAAACGTATAAAGGAGATTGCTGATGTCATCGTCAGAAAACGTTAAGCCGAAACAGAAAAAACGCATAGCCACGGTCGCCGGCGTAACCGCAGCGGCCGGTTCGATATCCTCGGTATTGCACGCCGCCGGGTCTGGAACGATTAAGGTCGGGCTGCTTGGATGCGGCGGTCGCGGAAACGGCGCGATACGCCAGAACCTCCAGGCCGACCCCGGAATAGTAGTCGTCGCGCTGGCCGACCTCTTTGAAAGGAAGGTCAAAGGAGTCCGCGACGGACTTGTGAGAGACAAAAAGTTCCAAGGCAGGATACAGATTCCCGATGAGAATCTCTTCTGGGGCTTTGACTGCCACGAGAAGATAGCCAACGCCGATTTGGACCTGATCTGCATGGCGACGGCCCCGGCGTTCCGCGGCAGGCAGATGCTGGCTGCCGTCAAGACTGGCAAACACATCTTCACCGAAAAGCCCGTCGCCTCGGACGTCGCAGGCTGCCGCCAGGTTATGGAAGCCTCCAGGATTGCCAAGGAGAAGGGTCTTGCTATCGTCTGCGGAACCCAGCGCCGACATGAGTTCAGCAGGGTGGAGCTTATGAAGCGGATACACGACGGCGCCATAGGCGAGCTGGTCGGCGGCCAGTGCTACTGGTACGGCGGCGGCATCTGGTTCCGCGGGTATCAAGAAGGAATGAGCGAG
>CP070678.1:2319469-2322550 GCA_020352515.1 Phycisphaerales bacterium
CAGGGATCGCAGCAAGTGGATCGGGGCCTGTGCGGATACGGGTCACTGGATGCGTTCGGGGGTCGATCCTCTGGAGGCGGTGAAGAAGCTGGGCAGGGCCGGGAGGATAAGGAGCTTTCACTTCAAGGACCTGAACGAGTTTGGCAATCGCGGCGCCCACGACGTTATCTGGTGGAGGGGCAAGGGCAATGCGCGGGCGATTCTGGCGGAGTTGGCGGAGCAGAATTACAAGGGCACGTTTTCGATTGAATACGAGCACAACTGGCTGAACTCGATGCCTGAGATTGCGGGGTGCGTTACTTTCTTCGAGATGACGGCGGCGGAGCTGGGGCAGACGGGCTGGCGTTGGATATTCAACGGCAAGGATCTGAACGGCTGGGACGGGGATCCGCGTTTGTGGTCGGTGAAGGACGGGGTAATTCGCGGCGAGACGACAAAGGAGAATCCGGCTCGGGGCAATACGTTCTGCGTGTGGCGGGCCGGCAAGCTGAAGGACTTCGAGCTGAAGATCAAGTTTCGCATCCAAAACGGCAATTCGGGCATTCAGTACCGGAGCAAGGAGTTTGACAAGTGGCGTATAGGAGGCTACCAGGCCGAGGTGGAGAACGCCCCGGGTAAGGTTGGTTTCCTGTATCACGAGGCCGGCCGGGCCTGGCTGGTCAACGTGGGCGACATGATGGAGATCGACGCAAAGGGCAACAAGAACGTTGTCGGGCGGGTCAATGACAGGGATGCCCTTATCAAGGCCGGCTACTACAGGGACAAGGACTGGAACGAGTACCATATTATCGCGGAAGGCAACCACCTGATGCATTACCTGAACGGCTATGCGACGATGGAGCTGGTTGACAACGACCGGGTGACAAACCCGGACGACCCGCGGGACAACAGGGGGGCGGCTCGCGAGGGCCTTCTTGCGCTGCAGATTCACGCGGGCCCGCCGATGGTCGTGGAGTTCAAGGATATCCGCATCAGAGAGCTGAAGCCGAGATACGGTGACGCCGTGGTTCTCTTCAACGGCAGGGACCTGGATAACTGGGTGGCCAAAGGTGCGAGAAACGACAAGGACAAGGGCAAGTGGGAGACAGGCACGGCGGCGATGTCATCGGAGAATCCGAAGCTGCTGGTGAACAAGGGCGGCAGCGGGGAGATGATAAACCTGGCGGCCGAGCACGGCCAGAGCCTCGATTTGTATTCCAAGGCCGATGATTTTGGCGACTGCCGCATCGAGCTGGAGCTGATGGTTCCCAAGGGCTCGAATTCGGGCGTTTACGTCATGGGCGAATACGAGATACAGGTTCTCGATAGCTGGGGCAGGCGCGGGATGGGGTCCGGTGACATGGGCGCGGTATATGGGGCGTCTCCGCCGCCCTTCAACGCGTGCAAGAAGCCGGGGCAATGGCAGGAGTACGTGATTGAGGTGCAGGCGCCGAGGTTCGATTCGAGCCGCAGAAAGACCGAGAACGCGAAGCTGCTGAGGGTGGAGCTTAACGGCAAAGTTCTTCACAGGGACCTGGTTATGAAGAGCCAGACTCCCGGCGGGGTCTTCGGGCGGGAGGCGCCGACGGGGTGCTTGATGTTCCAGGGCAACCATGGTCCGGTGGCTTATCGCAATATAATAGTGAAACCTTTGATCAAGTGATCGGGCCGTGGGGCGCCGGAGCGGCCGGGGGTATTCCTGCGGCCGACAAACTGCAAGTGTATGCTTGACCCGGGCTCAGCGGCGTGCAATAATACGGTGCTGTAAACGGCATAGTCAGCCCATAGAGGCGGTTCGGGGCGGAAGCGCCGGGCAAATATGGTCGTATTGACTTGTAGGGGCGGCCGAATGCCTTATAATGGCCTGACTATTCCGGCGGTGTGATGAAATAGAGACGGCATGTAAAACCGAATATGTTAAATTTTTGGAGCTGACAGAATTACGATGAGTGATAAAGAAATCGACAAGAAAATGAACAGACGCAGTTTCCTGCGTTCCACGGCGGCGGTGAGCGCCGGTCTGGCCTTTTCTCCCGTAGTCTTCGGAGCGGCCTCAGGCGGGAAACCGGACGATTTGAATATTGCGCTTCTCGGCGCCGGGACCCAGGGGCAGGTGCTTATGACCGCCTGCCTGCAGATACCGGGCATCCGTTTCAAGGCTGTTTGCGACATCTGGACGGCGTATAATCAGAAGCGCGTCTCACGTTTGCTCAAAAGGTACGGTCACGAGCACAACACTTACGTGGACTACAAGGAGATGCTCGCCAAGGAGAAGGACCTTGACGCTGTGATAATAGCGACTCCGGACTTCTGGCATTCGCGGCATGCGGTGGATTGCATGAAAGCCGGGTTCAACGTTTATTGCGAGAAGGAGATGTCCAACACCCTGGAGGGCGCCAGGGCGATGGTCAAGACGGCCAAGGAGACGGACAAGCTGCTGCATATAGGACATCAGCGGCGGAGCAATCCTCGCTATAGGCACTGCTACGAGAAGCTGATCCAGGGCGCGAAGATACTGGGGCGGATTACGACAATCAACGGCCAGTGGAACCGGAGCAAGGCGGCGTGCGAGGACATCGGCTGGCCGACGAAGTGGGTAATTGACGACGCCACTTTAAAGAAGTACGGCTTCGAGTCGATGCAGCAGTTCAGGAACTGGCGTTGGTACAAGGGATTGGGAGGCGGGCCGATAGTGGACCTCGGCTCGCACCAGATCGACATTTATAGCTGGTTCCTGGGCGCCAATCCGAAGGCGGTGATGGCCAGCGGCGGCATCGACTACTGGAAGGGCCATGACTGGTACGACACTGTTCTGGCGATCTTCGAGTACGAGACCAAGGAGGGGATGGTCAGGGCGTTTTATCAGACGATAACTACCAACAGCAGCAACGGATACTTCGAGACGTTCATGGGCGACCGGGGGACGCTGCTGATCTCGGAGTCAGCGGCGCGAGGCACCGTCTATCGGGAAAGCTGGGTTCCCCCGGAGGACTGGGAGAAGTGGGTCAAGATGGGATATGTGAACGCGCCCATAAAGGAGGAACCTGCGGAAGCGTCTGCAGGGGGAGCGGTGCTCGATATCCGCGAGTCGCCGAAGCCGCC
>CP070678.1:2322650-2325411 GCA_020352515.1 Phycisphaerales bacterium
CAGTGATACGCTCGGACGAACCACGCGGGGCTGAGCCCCCGATTGCGCCGTTGAGCCGGCGCCCGTCCGGCAGCCCGCAGAAAACACAACCGCCCCGGCTGCCAGGACAAAAAGTGATGCACTGCAAAGTCTCGACCTCAAGTTCGATTCCTTTCGACAAGAACACTGACACGGGAATGTTTTTTTGTTATCCTCTGCTTCGGCCGGTACGCCCGACATAGAAAGACAAACTAAGAGCTTCTAAACAAAATGAATCGTCGCAACGAAAACGAACGCTTCTTCGCTCGGCAAGCCGGTCGAATGCAGATGCATTTTGTTAGACTCTTAAGGACCAACTTCACAATTCTGATGACATGGTAAGGAAATTTGCACTTAAGTCAAGAACAGCCGCAGACAATATAGATTTTGCGGCCGAACTCAACCGCCAACAGCTTGCCGTTGCAACCGCCGCCGGAGGCCCGATGCTCGTCATTGCCGGCGCAGGAACCGGCAAGACCAGGGCCCTAACCTACCGCCTCGCGTGGCTCGTGGCAAACGGTGTGGACCCCTCCCGAATCATGCTCGTCACCTTCACCAATCGGGCCGCACGCGAAATGCTCAGCAGGGTCGAGCTTTTGGTCAGGCAAAAGACACGGGATATCTGGGGTGGAACATTCCACCACATTGCCAACAAAATACTCCGCCAATACGGACAGAAACTTGGCATACAACCCGACTTCACAATACTCGACCGCGAGGACGCCAGAGACCTCATAGCCTCATGTGTCAAGGAGGCCAAGGTCGATATTCACAAGCGACGCTTCCCCCGAAAGTCGGTCCTCGCCGCCATATCCAGCTTCGTTCAAAATACCCTTGAGCCGCTCGAAGCCGTGATTACGAAGCGATACCCGATGTTCATCCAGGAAACGCCGGACATACAAGAGGTGCTCGTCCTCTATACGGCCAAAAAACAGGACAGGCAGCTCCTGGATTTCGACGACCTGCTCAGCGCCTGGCTGCGCCTTCTCGCAGGGCACGACGAAGTCCGCGAAAGACTCTCCGACCAGTTCCTGCATATCCTCGTCGACGAATACCAGGATACCAACGCAATACAGGGAGCGATCGTCGATCTTCTCGCCTCCAAACACCGTAACCTCACCGTCGTCGGCGACGATTCCCAGTCGATATACAGCTTCCGCGGCGCGAGTTTCGAGAACATCATCACCTTCAGAGAAAGATACTCCGACGTAAAGGAATACCGGCTCGAGGTAAACTACCGCTCCACCCCCGAGATACTCGAGCTGGCCAACGTCAGTATAGCGCAAAACACCCGCAGGTTCCCTAAGAACCTCCGCGCCGTAAGGACCTCCGGCCTCAAGCCCGCCGTCGTCCCCACACACGACCATTTCGTCCAGGCACGATTCATCGCAGAGTACATACTCCAGCTACTCGACGAGGGCCGAAAGCTAAACGACGTGGCCGTATTGTACCGAAGTCACTGGCACTCCCTCGAGCTGCAGCTCGAATTCCAGCGACGCAACATCCCCTTCAACGTGCGCGGAGGCCTGCGATTCTTCGAACAGGCCCACATGAAAGACGTCCTTTGTTATCTGCGCATCCTGCAGAACCCCCACGACGAGCTCGCGTGGCTCCGCCTGCTAAAGATGCTCCCCAGGGTCGGCTCGGCCATATCGCAAAGAATCTGGCAGCACCTGGACGCCTCGCCCAAGCCGTTAAGCTCGGCACGCGAGCCGGCCGCAGCCAACCTTCTTCCCCCCGCCGCAAGACCCTTCTACCTCGATTTCGTCAAGCTCCTCCGAAAGCTCGCCAAACTAAGCTCGCCGGCCGAGGTAATTGACGTCGTGCTCAACGACTTCTACGACGATTATCTCGTCTCCCACTACGACGGCGCAAACCTACGCCGGGAGGATGTCAGGGGCCTCGCAAACTTCGCCTCCCAATACGCCACCGTCGAGGCGTTTCTCGCCGACGTCGCCCTCGCCGGTGAGTTCTCCGGCGAAACGGTCGTCACCGGACCGACCGAGCAGGACTACGTAACCTTGAGCACGGTCCATCAGGCCAAGGGCCTTGAGTGGCCCGCCGTCTTCATCCCCTGGCTGGCCGACGGGAGATTCCCCACCGACCTCGCCATTAACACAAAGCAGGACGAGGAGGAGGAACGCCGCGTCTTCCACGTCGCCGTCACCCGCGCAAAAGACGAGCTATATCTCGTTGTGCCGCAGGTCTATCGCAATCGCTCACGAAGCCTCGTAATGATGAAACCGAGCCGCTTCCTGACCGAGATTCAGGACGGCCTGACCGAAAAGCTCGAGCTTGAAGAAAGCCTCCCCAGTCTCATAGGAGGCCGCGAGCCCGAGGCCCTCCCGGCCCCCGAACAAAGCCCCGACAAGCGCCTCAATTCACACTGAGCTCCTCTGGCCCCGGCATCCAAAGAACGGCTATCCCGCGAACCTCGCCGCCGGGACCGCGTAAGACACATTGGCCTCCGATAAATGTCAGGACGGCTGTATGCGGCTATACGCAGATCGCCCGCACCACGGGAAAGGATGGGCAATGCACCGAGATAATCTTGGTTTGGACGCCGTCGATAGCAGGTTCCTGCAAACATGCGACCTCCCGCAGGACGACTCGTACAAGAAGCCCTTTGTACTCGTTATCTTCGGAGGCACCGGCGATCTGAGCAAACGGAAGCTGCTCCCAATGCTCTATCACTTGGAACAGGAAGAGAGACTTTCCCATCACTCGAAAATCGTTGGTCTCG
>CP070678.1:2325511-2330692 GCA_020352515.1 Phycisphaerales bacterium
AACCGAACCCTCGGCCTTCTCATGACCACACCCGTCAACAGCTTCCAGATAGTAATCGGCAAGCTCTCAAGCAAGCTCCTCCAACTGCTCCTGCTGCTGGCCATAAGCCTCCCGCTGCTCGCCATCATCCGAGTATTCGGCGGCGTGCCCTGGAGCTACGTCGTCTCCAGCCTCTGCATTACCCTCACAACCGTGATATTCGTCGGCACGCTCAGCCTCTTCTTCTCAATATTCACCCGCAGGGCCTATGCCGTGATCATAATGACAGGCATAGCCATGGCTGCTCTCTTTGCTCTGCTGCCCTTCTTGGGCGGAGCACTCTGGAAGCTCCTCACCGAGAACTGGCCCGAAAGGGAATTCGTCGAGCTTTGGATCCACACCAATCCCTACGTCATGATGTTCTCCAACACGATGGGCATGCTAAGTGGCTGGGGTCCGGGGATGGGCGGGCTCACCTTGATATGGCCCTTCCATTGTCTCTTTATACTCGCCTCATCGGCGCTTTTGCTTTTCGTGTCAATGATTGTGGTGCGCCGCGTTGCCCTCCGCCAGGCGACCGGACAGGTCACCACCTCCCGCCGCCCGCGCCAAACACCCAAACAGTCGTTGCAATCTCCCCTCGCTCAGCTCCCACGCTATAAACGTGTCAGAGGCCAGCCGGTCGCCTGGAAAGAGTTCAGGTCCCCCATACTCGGCCGCAGAAAAACCCTGGGCCTGGCCGCCATCTTTGTCGGCCTGCTGCTGCTCGCACTGACCTATATCTTCTTCCTCAGCGAGCGGGCACTCGATGAGCCCGAGGTCCACGTTATGTACGCCATCTCTTTCGTGGCCCTCGGAATGCTCTTCACCGTCGTTATTCCCGCAACCACCGTCACTTCCGAAAAGGAGTCCCGCTCCTGGCACCTCCTGCTGGCCACCACACTAACAGATTGGCAGATTCTCTGGGGAAAGTTCGCCGGCATCCTCCGCCGCTGCCTGCCCGTCTGGCTACTGCTTCTTGGCCACTTTGCGTTTTGCTCCTTCGTAGGCCTCGTTCATCCTGTCGCGGTCCTCCAAATGACCATTCTCATGGCCTGGCTCGTCGTCTTTCTCAGCGGAACGGGCCTGTACTTCAGCGCACGCTTCAGACACACCACAACCGCCGTAATCCTCAATTTCGTGCTCGTAATCGCCCTCTGGGTCCTATCGCCCTTATTGCTCGCCCTGGTCGAAGAGGTCTTCGAGTCGCACGGTAAGCTCGCCCAGCTCTGCGTCGATGCCAATCCCTTCGTGCACGCCGGCGTCACCGCCGACGCCACCGCCGCTTGGGGCCGCGGCCTCAGAAACTACGACTGGGCCGCCTTGCGCGACATGGGACCCGCTGAGTCCACTATCTGGATGCTCTTTTGCGCGGCTGGGTACATGCTCCTCGGCCTGCTCTTCGCCTGGCGCGCGAAATGCCGATTCAGGCGTCGAATTTTCTAACAGTCCGTTGGAAGAGTCTTGTGTTTGGCGATGCCGGCAGTTACGAATCGACGGCTTTCAATCCGCTGCCGGTCAGGGGATCGGCGAATTGTCCTTCTCGACAGGTTTTTGCGCCCTTAGTTTCTCCCCGTGGCGCTCGGCGCTCCTGCCCACATGGGCCAGTCCGATTAGGACCACCACCGCGATCAGCGTGGTTATGACGGCCAGGTTGAAGAGACCGGCCCCGCAGGCCATTCCGATGCTCGCGACAAGCCAGATGCCCGCAGCTGTCGTTAACCCGTGGACGCCGCCGCGGTCCTGGATAATCGCCCCGGCGCCGAGAAAGCCCACGCCGGTCACAATTTGAGCCGCTATCCTCGCGACCGTATCGCCGGCCCCTGCCGCGATTTCCTTCGATATTATCGTAAAGACGGCCGCTCCAAGGCAAATCAAAATGTTCGTCCGCAGGCCCGCCGCCTTGCCGCTCAGCTCCCTTTCGAGGCCGATTATCCCCCCCAGGATGACCGCTGATACTATGCTGAGAAAATTCTCCGGCCAGACCATGCCTCTACCTCTCTACAAGCGTTTCATCTACCTGCATCCCGAAGTGTCGCCCGGCCTTTTCGATTCGGCCCAGCACCTTGTCACCGGGCTCCAAGGTCGTGATCGAGACGGCTTTGCCTTCGGGATCAACCAGTCGAATCGTCTCGGCGTTCTGCAAAACAAGGCTGATCTGCCGGCCTTCGGCCTCGGCCTCAACGAGAATCATGGGACGCTTCTCGATCTTGTTGCGGCCCAGGTACGCGGTTTGGCTGTTTCCCTTGAAATCCACCAGCATGACCTCATCACCGGCCTTCAGATCTGCCAGATACTTCGTCTTGCCGCCCGGGGTTAGCGTGTAGGCGTGGACGGCCCCGGCGTTCACGCGGAACGGCCGCGATGCAACGTAGGGATTGTCGATGGATTCGGAGTGTACGAGAAAGAATCCCGATGCCGTATTGCCCACGAGCATCCCCTCGCCGAGAGCCATCTGCGTGCACGTGTCGAGGCACGCACGGTCGCCCATGCCGAGCTGCTTGGTCCGGGTCACGGTAGCCGTGACAAGCGCGATCTTCTCGCTTATGGCCTGGATAATCTCGGCGCACTTTTTGACCTCGTTGACCTCCGTGGTGTTGAGCAGCACACCGTCGACGCCTTTTTCGAGAATCTCGACCATCAGCTTCGCCTGCTCGCTGTTGTCCACCTGGACTATGAGGTTCCTGCCGCGGCGGGCGAGCAGATTCTCGATTGGAATAATCGTCCAGTCCAGCATCCTGAGCACGACTGTTTTCTCGCTTGGAACCGCAGCGGCCCTGTCCTCGTCGGCCTTAGAGCTAATGTCTATAAACTCGACATCTACGCCCGGCCGGATATCGCCGTCCTTCTCGACCGTCTTGATCTTGCCGAACTGCCGCACCGTAGCGCTGCCGCCGTCCGGCAGGACGAGCGCTTCGGCACCGCTTTCGAGCGCGGCGATGGCGATATCCTTGCTGTACGGAATAACGTTAACCCATAGTCTTTTCATTGTCCTGCTTTCCAAAACTCCACGTGTGCCAGCCTTTGCTGGCTGAATTTAAACTGAAACACCCGACAACGTCAAGACATTTCACCGCTAATATCGCCCGCCTCCACACCGGTCGCTTGGTCTCGTGAGCCGTGCTCTATTTCTTGCGCCTGAGCTTCTTTATAGCCTCAAGCTGCAAGACGGCCTGTCTGTCACGAGGACGGTCCGTTGCTTTCTTTGACTTTATCAGCCAGTCAAGCTTCAAGATACGCATCCGCGTATCCTCTACCTCGACAATCTCGCTCGCTTGCTTGACCTGCTGGTAATCCCCCACGCCTTCGACGGACCCCACACAGTCCAATTGGCCGATGTCCGTGTCGAGGTACAGATTCTCGAACTGTCGGCAGGTTTTCTCTGTTAGCAGCAGCGGCTTGCGGTGCGGCGTCATTCGGTGAACCGGGTGCGAGCCGGCCAGCGCCTTTTGAAGGGCCAGCAAGTTGGCAGCGGAGAAATCGCAGCAGATGTCGATATCCTCGGTGACGTACGTGCATCCGTGTACAATGCCGGCGAACCCGCCGATGATAACGAACTCGACGCCGGCCGCGCTAAGCCGCTCGAGCAGGTCAAGCAAATCCGCCGTCATATTCGTGAGGCCTTGCGAAGTTTCAGCACCGTGTTAAGTGCAGCCTGATGTCTTTTGATACGTTCTGCCGGCGTTCTTTTGAGATTGTCGCTCAGCATCGAAACATCGATGCCGAAGTCGCTCGCCGCCTGTATTCTGTCCGTGCGCCGCGAGCCGCTTTTGGTTGTCTTTCCCTGATTTCTCTTGGACGCCATAGCTTCAGTATAAATGTCTTGACCAACGGTTTCAATACGCGAGCCTTCTCTTCCGCTTGCCGGGCGCGACAAGAAGGCCTTCTGGCTCTAACCTCAGGGCCTTACAATCAGGTCGCGTCGGCCGGCGAATTCGATTTTCAGGCCTCCAATGCCGCAACGGCCTGTTCGATTGTTGCGCCTTTGTGGACCATTTTGCTCAGCGCCTCCACTATCTTGGTAGGGTTGGCATGCTGGAAGGCGTTTCGCCCGATGGATACGCCGGCCGCGCCAGCTTGAAGAGCCCCCATGGCCATCTTGAAGATATCCTCGTCACTGTCCATCTTCGGCCCGCCCGCAATTACAACCATCACCGGGCAGCCCTGCACAACTTCGGAGAAGCTTTCCGGGCTGCCCGTGTAGTTAACCTTGATGATGTCGGCACCCAACTCGGCTCCGACGCGGGCGGCGTGCTTGACGTACTTGACGTCATACTCGTCATCGATTTTTGGCCCGCGAGTGTACATCATAGCCACGAGCGGCATCTGCCACTCGCGGCATTGGTCACTAACCCGCCCCAACTGGCGCAACATATCGCTGTCGGTCTCGGCGCCGAGGTTGATATGAACGGAGACAGCGTCGGCCCCCAGCTTGAGCGCTTCTTCCACCGTGCAGACCAGCTCCTTGGCGTTAGGGTCGGGACTGATCGAGGTGCCCGCGGAGAGGTGTATGATCAGGCCCACGTCCCTGCCGGTTCCCCGGTGGCCCGCACGCACCATTCCTTTGTGCATGAGAATCGCGTTGGCCCCCCCGGCAACCACCTTGCTTATTGTGCTTCGCATGTCGGCCAGGCCCTCTATCGGGCCCACCGTCACGCCATGGTCCATCGGAATGATCACCGTTCTGCGGGAATTGCGGTCGATTATCCTTTCGAGTCTTATATCCTTGCCTATCATTGCCGAATCTCCCACTACAAAGGTTCAAAGGTCAAGACGCAGGCCGCTGTGCCGCCGCAAAGCCAAGAAGGGCGAACTCATGACTGCAACTCTTCTTTAGCGGCTCTCGGCGCTCTTCTTGTCAATTGGGCATAGTCTAATCCAGCCGGCTTGAAAGGCAAGCAAAAAGCTGGGCCATTTTTAGCTGCAATTAAAGAGAGTATGCTCGTCAAGCGGGCCGTACAGCCCTTGCTCAAAGTGCGCCGACGAGCCGCGCACCGCGCGGCCGCATGGCGTGGTATGTAACCTGTCGGCCGGTTTGGTGAAGTAGTAGGTAGTAGAGTAGATTGAGTGGATCTTACAGTGGAAACGCCGGTTTCCGAGCGGTCCTGTGGTATTGACGAATCTCAGAAGAAAGGAGAGCAGTTCCTGTGAAAACGGTAGTTC
>CP070678.1:2330792-2334130 GCA_020352515.1 Phycisphaerales bacterium
GAGAATGCGTCGCCAACGCTTTGCGAAGTCTTTGTAACCAGCCTCTATCGCCTCCGGTGATGCCGGCGGAAACGAATAGACCATGTGCCAGATGGAACTGCCGGTAAATCCATTGACGACATCTACGCCCAGCCTTCTGGCGGCCTTGGCGGCATCTATCACCTTCTGGGCCGCACGTTTGCGGATCCCCTCGGGATCACCGTCGCCCCAGACATCCGCCGGCAGGATTGCCTTGTGACGCTCGTCAATATTGTCGCACACCGCCTGGCCGACGAGATGGGTCGATATCGCAAACACCTTGAGGCCATGCTTCTTCAAGAGGTCGCGCTTGGCCTTGCAGTAGCTGCGGTCGCTCAGGGCCTTGTCCACCTCGAAGTGGTCTCCCCAACACGCCAGTTCCAACCCATCGTATCCCCAGGCCGCCGCTTTCTTGGCCAGCTTTGCGAGCGGCAGGTCCGCCCACTGCCCGGTGAATAATGTAACAGGTCTTGCCATTTGATATTCTCCTTAATTCGGTCAAAAATATTAAAACGCAAAAACTAAACGCAAAACTGCGCAATCTCGACACTGCGCCCATTGCCTCCCTAAGATTTCCTCCTTTTGAGCGTCAGTACTACTTCCCCCAAAGAGACTTACGCCCAAGGCCGTCCGTGCTCTTCGCAGCCACAACCGCGACGAGATTGTCCACAAATTATATCCACTGGCGATTGGCAATCAATCGCAAACTGCAAATTGTCGCCTACCGCCCTCCCAACGTGAGAACCTCAACTTTGGGCTCGTCAGCGAACACAATGTACCGTTCCTCAAGCGTCTCGCGATCAGGCATATCCCCACGGCTTACCACGATTCGGTATTTCAGAGTCAGGCTCGTATCGCGGCCGATTTCCTTCTTGAAGAACGCCCCGAAACGCCCGTAATCGCGATAAGCAGAACAGATCGTCGGCTTCGGATTGTCCGGATGGTTCATATGCTGAACAACGTACCGCCCGCTCTTCAAGCCATAAGACATCGCCACCCACGGCAGATCGCGGTCTTTCCTCGGATCGATGCCGTCGGCATGGAACAGGTATGTGGCCTTGCGCTCTTTTGCCCCCGCCGCAACGTCATTGTGCGCCCGGTATTGCACCCCGGCGTGTTCCGGATCGCCGTCGAGCAGAACGTCACCTCTGACAGCTCGCAATTCCGTAACGAAATCCAACATCAAAACCGTCGGCGCGCTCTGGCGATATACCGTAGTTCGGCGGTACTCGACGAGCAGCGGTTTGCCATCCTCAGCGTTCCAGTGAACCAGCGCCGTCGACCGAGCCATAACCGGCCCGGCTGTCAGCTCCTCGAACTTCTGATGCACCTGGTGCACCTCTCGCATGTGCCAGAGATCGTGGCGCCGGCCCTCGAACATCAGCCTGTTCCAGCCGATCATAATCCCGCGATGATGAGGATATCGAATCCCTTTCTTCGTATACGAACTGACGCCGTCCGGCCCGTTCGTGAGCCGGTTGCCATTGGCGTCAAAGACATGATGAAACGGCTTATACGTCTCGAACGTCCGCTGTTCCGTCGACGTGTCGTAGCCGTAAATGTATCGTGTCACCTTCTTGCCGTCAAAAAGCAAGTCGAGATACTCGCCCGCCTTGTCCCGCCACGAAAAACTTCCCACCGGACCAAAGTCAGGGTTCGGCCGGCCCTTAACAGGCACACCAACCGTCCACGGAAGCCTTCCCCCGGCCCCCAGACGCGGCACTACCCACCACACCTCCGTCTTACCCTCGTCATTTCGGACAAGCTGACCGGGTACCGAGATCGTCTGCCGGAACGTCGCACTCCAGACCGGCGTAGTCTTGACTCTTATCTCTTCGAGGGGCGCCCCGGCCAATCGTTTTGGCAGCTCGACCACCCCATGGACTGGAACATCCGCAAAATAGACTTCTTGTTTTCGAACGCCCAGGACATTGTCGATGGGAACGATAACGCGATCATCCTTGGGAGCCACAACTTTGAGCCGAGCAATTGTCTCAGCCCCGCTCACCACACCGCAAAGGACAAAGACCGTCCCCAAAAACGCCACCCACGCACTTCGAATCTCGCTTTTCATTTTGCCTCACCTTTCCCTATAGAGGCACAATCCAGATATTCCTGAACGACACCTCGTTGCCGTGGTCCTGCAGCAGAATCGGTCCGGGCTGCGGCCCCTCCGGCTGACCGGCGCCGGTCTTGTTATCGAGCGCTACGTCATCGTGGACAAGAACGCCGTTATGCCAGACGGTAATGCGAGCCTTCTCGGTCTTTTTGTTGCCGTCAAACCTCGCGGCATGGAAGATAATGTCGTAGCTCTGCCACTGGTTCGGCATCCGGCACACGTTCCTGTCCGGGGCCTTGAATGTGTACAGCGACGCGCAGTCGTTGTTTCTCGGCGGCTGGCCGAAGGAATCGAGGATCTGAAGCTCGTAGCGCCGCTGGATATAGACGCCGCTGTTGCCCTGGCCATGACCCTTGACGCTGGGCGGCATCTGGGGGCTCTTGAACTCGAGATGCATCTTGAAATCGGTGAAGTCGCGTTTGGTCATTATGCTGCCGCTTTTCGCCGAAATCTTCATGGTATCACCGATGAGCTTCCACCCTATCGGCTTGTCGCTTCCGGTCGTCCAATGCGAGAAGTCCGCGCCGCCAAACAGCATGATCGCTTCTGCAGGAACTGTGGCAATCTCAACCTTCGGCGGGTGGGCGTAGTCGTTCCAAATCTGCTCGCTCCTCTCGACGTCGACCTTACCCTCATGCAAGAACTGGCGATAGCGGAACACATGGTCGCGGCCCGGCTTCATCTCGAAATCTCCGGTCTGCACCGGCGCCCAGTTGAAGAACACCTCCTGCTCGAATTCCGGCCAGATCCGCATGGCCTCCGGATGGCGGAAGTTGCCGGGATGACTGAAGAACGTCACGCCCTTCCACTTGCCGTCGCAGACGCCGGAGGTATCGCACCATCGGGCGCGGGTGGCGTGGCCGTCCTTGCGAGTCTTTCCCGTACTGGTCAGGTAGCTGGCAGTCTCGCCTTTCCAGTCGGCAGTAGCACGGAATCCAAAGCCGCCGTAGCGATACTTCTCCAGCAGCAGCGGACTGTCGGCGACGCATCGCTGCGTTGAGACAACATCCCAGAGCCAGTAACCCGCATCCGGACCGCCGACATTGTAAACGCGCACGTCCCAGACTTCCTTGAGCACGACCTTCTCACCCGTGTCGCGGGCATCCTGCCCGCTATTCGAGGGCGTGACGCCCTCGACACGACGCTCTCGCCCACCCGTCGTCTTAAACACTACGTGATCGTGCTCGGCCTGAAATCCGCC
>CP070678.1:2334230-2336798 GCA_020352515.1 Phycisphaerales bacterium
CGCTGGGAAAATCGATGAAGGTCTGCCGGATTCAGGACACGAACAACCAGGTAGGAAAAGCAGGAGCCGTTGCCCCGGGAGTCTACGGTGAGTATCCGGGTGAGGCTGAAACGATCATGCTGGGATTTGCTCCCGGCAAGTCGTACGACTCTGTGGGCATCGGACGGCATGGCAACTTTATGCTGTGGGGCTGGTCCGCCGAACCGTCAAGAATGACGCCTGCCGGGCAGAAGCTGTTTTTGAACTGTATAAGTTACATACACAAGTACGACAGGAGACCATTTGTCGCGATACCGCGGCAAGCGCCGACCCGAGACCAGGACCTCGTGATGATACTCGGCAGAATGGAACAGAGGCCTTCACTTGCCGAACGTTATTTGCCGCGCTACTTCCCGCCGGAAATAGCGAGTAAATACAAGAACGATATTGCCGGCCTGCGCAAACACTATGAAGATAATATTGAACTCGTCTATGCGGGCTTAGGCGAGTTTCTCATCGACAAAGACCTTCAGTCACTTGCAATAGATTCCAATCGAAAGGTCGCCATGATCAAATCGCTGATCGAGCTGCTGGCTGAAGAGTCAAAGGCCTCGCTTGCCCAAGCTTGCCTGAGTCGTTATACGAAACAGACATTCACGTCTGCCCAGAAATGGAATCAATGGTATGAGGAAAATGCAGGGCGCCTGATATTCTCAGACCGCGGCGGATATTGTTTCTATAAGGTGCCTGAGCTGAAATAGCGCCGGGTAAAGGTCTCTGCGATCTCGATAGACAGTCATTCAACGCCTCACGAGCTATGTGCCCGCCAACCGGTCGTACCATTTTTCGGCTGCGGCTCAGGCTGCTGTTTTTGCCTCACCCGGTTACTGCCTAGGCGGCTCGCGCCGATCGGGGCTCCCGGCCTGATTCGAGAAAACATCGTTTGGGCAGAGGCTCGGAATTTGGGCAGCCAGTGGGGAGATTTGAGCGTCTGGGGCCCCGAACGATTTCTCTCGCTCATTAGGCCGTCGAAAAGAGGAAAACGGCCGCAAAGGTGATCTGGTGGTCGGAACTGGGGATCCGTGGACGCAGGGATCCGCCTAGAGATTGCCTGGATGTGCTCAAAAAGCTGGAAACCAGCTATCCCGAACTGGTAGGATTTGTCTTCTGGAGTGACAGCGGGCATTATAACGTGATCGGCAACGACAACGGACCTGAGCTTATGGCGCATCCAAAAATTGTCACCCTGGAGGCAGAATGGGAACTGACAGAAAGGGTTGAGTGTCCCTGATATTTACTTAAACGCAAGACGAGCTGCGTGAACATCGAAAGGCGAGCCAGCTATCGCCAGAGGACTCTGCCGTTGTGCCTTACCTGTGTCGGTTCCATGCCAGCGCAAGTGGGGCGGTGGCCAGAGGCGCAACTGCGAGCGCGAGCAATCCCATTGCCAGCACGATAAAGGCTGGTTTGGGGTCGTCTCTTGGCAGCCATGCCCATCCGATAGAAATACAGAGCATGATCCAGAGCCCGAGGCCAACAGCGAGCGTTCTCGAAGCGATGAGAAATCGGCGGCGGGCCGTGACGAATGCCCAGGCCGTGCCGAGCAGGCAGCCGATGCCAATCGTCCAGGGGAGGCTGCGAAGCAAAGGGAGAACGCTGAACGGAATCAGGTTAAGCGCGTGGAGTATGTCCAAAGCCACGAAGGCCGGGGCAATGGAACAGGTGACCAGCCAGAAGACCCAGAGTAGCCACGGTCGGCCCATGAGCGTCATCGAGGCGCCCAGGCCCATGCTACCCCAGGCAATGACGATTATCGCCGCGACAAGAAGACCGGTGTGAACGTAGCCGAGTTCAAGAATGACCCGTCTGGCGGCGTGGTACGAGTCCAGCGGAATCGTTTCGCCTTTGCCGACCATGAAGTACCACCCGATCATGAAGGCCACCGCCGCGACGTAGATCAGCCATGCGGCAACTATGCCGACGGCTCCGGGTCTTAGGATCATTGCCGAGAGTCTCGAATCGCTGACGGGAAGTGTCGCCTTGAAATCGTCGATGACTGACTTTCGGCCGCACTGGCCTACGACGAGCCCGGCAAAAAGAGGAACAAGAAAGCCGATCTGCGACATAAACATGAAGAGCATCACGGTATGCATCGTGTCGGTGGTGCCGAAGACGCCCAGCAGAATGATGATCGCCACCCAGACTCCGCAGACGGCGGGGAAGAGCCGGTCCTTCTCGTGCCATTCGCGCCAGAAGTGTGCAGCCGCAGGGGAGTTGAATGGTTTTTCCCTTCCCGGCAGCACGTTTATCGCCGAATCAAAGAACACCCTGAGTTTCGGCCAGCCCAGGCAATCGCCGCACCGGTCGCGCGACACGCCAACGACGGCAACGACGTATGCCGCGACGAGACACGGGGCCAGTGTCAGCAATTCGCCGAGGGAGAGCCCACGCCACATTTCGGTCAGGCGGCTGACGTTGGGGTAGTCGCCTATCGCTCCATATCGTGAAAACAGCCAGGCCTGAGTTGCGGCAAGAACCAGCAGGCAGACAAACGCTCGCAAAGCGGGGTGAGCTACCATCGACCAGAAG
>CP070678.1:2336898-2414024 GCA_020352515.1 Phycisphaerales bacterium
GAGGAATTTCAGGATTCGGCCTACATTGTCATCGACGTTTTTGGCCATTGCATAATAACAACGGGCTTGAAGCTGATTCTTCCTGCGAGGATGGTTTTCGGGGACATTGGGGGACCAATGAAGCTGTTCTGGGATCTTTTCCAGGTAACCTTCGGGCACGTGAGGGACTCCAAATGGAGGATGTGGCGGGTGAGGCGCCACCATTAAGAAGAAGGGTCTCTCGGAGCGTCTGCTCTTTTCCATGAATCTTATTGCCAGATCGGTTTGGCCGTCCGTTTCATATCCTGGCATCACGATCTTCTGCGGATCATCCCGGTAAAACCACCAGTTGTGGAAAGTCGAATGAAAGTTGAAGGCCTCCCAATGGTCGTACCCAAGACGGTTCGGGCCGGGGGGCGTGAACTCGGTATTCGGATTCTCTTTGACGTAGGCCTCAATAGCTTTTTGATCCGGCTGATACTTGCCCGCTTTCTTGAGGCGTCCGGCCGAGAGATGCCATTTCCCGATGAAGCCGGTGTGGTAACCTGCGTCTTTGAATATGTGGGCAATGCACCTTTGGTCGGGATTGGCCTCGACCCAATTCAAGACCAGCCCAGAATGCGTGGGGTATCGGCTGGTCTGAAGCATGCCCCGAAAGGGGGTACAGAGGGGACAGGTGGACGTGGCATTGGTAAAGCGCACCCCCTGCCGGGCGAGCAGGTCGATGTTGGGCGTTTCGATGTTCTTGCCCCCATATATGCTGCACGCGTCGGCTCGGAGCTGATCGTCGAAGATGACCAGAACGTTTGGTCGGGGAGGCTGTACAGATTCCCACTGTGCCGACAGACATGCGGAACCCAAGGAAACGATTGAAGCAGCGCCTGTCACCGCCGCCTCGAGAAACTGACGTCGATTCACTGACCAGTGAAGATCCTTATTTTCCAACGACATGTGGAGCTCTCCTTATTAAAACGCTATTTGTACGAGTCCACAAATATACGGGATATTCAAAAAGAGAGCAAACAAAAGGACCATACATAATCCCAGTCCTTAGGCCAGCCGGGCGTGCTACTGCTACGTTGGTGTGGCCCGGTGCCATGGTGGTGGGACAACAAGTACTATGCGTCCTACTCCAAGCCATAACGTACGGATTCGAAGTCCGTTAGTCCGGCCGGATAGCGCGAAGAGGGCAACGAGTTTGGCTCCTTGCGCTTGGCATAGAGCGCGACTTCATTACCTACCACCGAGTCCGGTTTGTTCCAGATGTTATCTCCCGAGCCGACTGATACATCGGCGTGAGTCACAACGTTTCCGTCGATAGTATCGAACCACATCAGATCATACGTTCCGGCGGGCATGTTCCTGATTCCCATGGGCCCGGAGTAGTCGTAAGTATAGGCGATATACGACCGGCCGGGATCAGCCAGCGCCCATCTGGCCGATCCGGCGGCCAGTGAATCCAGCGGCCTCATCTTGTGGAAGTCCGTCTGCTCCATGAACTTGACGATGTGGCCGTTTGCAGCAAGCAACCTGTATCTCCTCAGAACGTCATGCCCTGCCTCCAGTGCATGCATGCCAGTCATGGCGCAGGACCATTGGTAGATGCGGCTCTGAGGCTCCGTGCGGGGAAAACGCTCTGTCTCATTCTTCATTACGATGAACCGGTCACTGTCGATGCGCGAGTACTTCAAGTATGCCCCGTGCTGGGCCTCATAGTCGTCGCCATGAGGCAGCACATGAAGCCATGTCGCGACGCGGACATGAGGGTCACCAATATACTCATCGCTCATCACCTTGTCTTTGCCCAGATCCCCCTCGGAGGTATCGGGAGTGACGAAGCTATGGACTATGGGATGGTGGTGGTTATCCACCTGCGCGATCAGTTTGCTCAGTTTCATAAAGTGCGGCGTGCGCGCCCTCGGAAGCTTGTTGACGCTCTCCTCGATGCCCCACATTATGTTCTTGTGATGTTTGAAGCGTTCGACAATCCCGGCAAACATGCGTATCTCATCCGGATGCAGGTTGCCGTTCCCATCCAACGTCCATCCCATCATCTCGACGTCGGTGGCGTCGTTGTAAAATTCCAGATGGATGATGACACCGGCCTCTTCGAGCTGACTGATCCAGCCGTCCCACTGATCGAGCATGGCATCATTGAGCGACTGCTTCGTATCGAAGTTGACGAACGGGCAGTGCTGGTCATCCCCTTCGTCCTTGATGTTGCAGCGGCGCATTCGAAACATCTGACAATGGAACGCGTTGGCGCCGGATTTGATCAGCCGGTCAATCACCAGTTGCTGCTGGCCATTCGACCGCGTGCCATCCTGGTTCAGGTCGCCCAGGAAAAGGAACGTTTCCGGGTTGTCGGGACCGCAAAGGAAAGCAGGCCCGCCTCCGTTATACTTCAGGTATCCGGGATTCTTACCTGCCACTATAATCTGCCCCGGCAGTGCATCGGGATCATCGAGTGGTTCGCTGCCGGAGGCCTTTGATTGCCTGCGACGTGCGGCGGCAACGACCGGGCCAAGGTAGTCGAGCTGCACGTAGTCCAGCCTCCCGGTTTCCCTACCGTCACCCCGGAACTTCACCATGATTTCGTCGCCGGCCTTGACGGGCACATCCACAATAATCTTGCTCTGCCAGCTCCTGCTGTCAACCGATGCCATCCAGGTCTCGCCTCGTTGCACGGCGTCGACAAATAACCGGAACTCGGATCGCTCCCCTTTGTCGTCGAAGTACCTCACTTCAACATCGTAACGACCGTCGGTCGTATAGATGTCGTTGAATTTGGTGGTGATACGATCCGTTCCTGTGCCGCCCATCCTGACATTTGCTCGGTGCGACGCTTTTCTGTCGCCGTACTCTACTGTGAAGCCGCCCAGGTCCCGGAAGTTCTCCGCTTCAATTCGGATAGCTTTCCTGTGTTTCTCAATCTGGGGCATCCGCCTGCCGCCGAGCAGCCGCTTCAACTTATCGAGGTTGGCCTCTTCGTCGCCCGTCAGAAGGAAATACGTCATCGTCGAATCAGATATGTCACACCTCTTCTCCTCCTCCAATCGAGAATATATCCATCTCAGTCTGCTGTCATCCGAATCCCTCAGCCAGTTGTACAGGCTCCACTGTTCGGGCGTGGATTCCTTCCCCGCTCCGCCCGGATGAGCGAGATTGCGGTTGCCGTCCCTGCACTGAACCCAGTTAATCCCCGCAGGTATCACATCCCGCTTGTTGTGAACGTGAAGCGCGCTGTCGGCGCGAGTATAGCCGTCATTCCAGACGCTGTGTGAAATGCAGTAGACGTACTTTCGCTTCTCCGGATCAGATCTTACTATGCCGCGAAACGGCACTTCCATAGGCCCGGCCAGCACGTAATACAAAGGATCCTCGGCCGAAGACGCGTTGATCGCATTCTTGATGCTCTCGACTGCACCATCCAGGTTCTTCTGGCAGTCGAACAGAACCGAGCGCGGTATGCCGTACTTCTCCGCGGCTCCCAGAACGCTCTCGACCATCTCTTCGTAGAATCTCGCATCGTTGCCCGGGAGTATATTGCAGTAATCCACGTGTACAAGCTTATCTTTCACGCCGAACGCATCGAGCATAGCAACAGCAACGGGAAAAGCCCCCCAGTCGTCCTCATCGTTATAGTTGCCGTCGGAACTGAAGGCAATTCTTCCTTTGAATTCCTTGCCATCGAAGGGACCCGAAAGCGAGCGGGCATCAGAGGCAAAGAGAAGAACGCCGATTGCTGATATACAGGCCAATCTGATGTTGTCTTTCATGCTTGGCTCCTAACACTATTCGCAGTAGAATAATGGTTGCTGTCCGTACCATTTGCCGACCATCTGTGTTGCTGCCGAGACTGATTGCCGGCAACTCTCTTGTTCCTTGCAAGACAAATTCAGTCCGCCGGGGCAGACCTGACGTCTTCGTTTATCAGCAAAGCTCCTTTCTCGATCCATTCATACCAGCCGCTTCTTGCTCTGCTCTTTCTGTTCCGATTTCGCCAATTTCTGGTAAGGTCCAATTCGTTTCGAGCAGACGTACTTCTTTCTGCGACTATCATCGTCTCAGTCGAACCTGCACACTTGACAATACTCGTCTGGTACGGCAGGTAGTACTCCAGTCCGGCCGGAGCCGGCCTGTTGTGCCCGCCTTCTCTGCTTACAATCATACTCATTCCCCCGGCCGAGGCACTTGTATCCGACATATCTGCCGGGATGGCGGCATTGACCACTGCGCCGAATTTGGCGTACATGAGCATAAGGAGATTCCTCTGTCTGGCCAATTTGGCCTGCTCGACCGACGAATATGCCTCGTTGGCGATATGAAAATGCAGGTACATGCCGCGACTTGCCGCAAGGTCGGCAATTTCCACCGAGCTCGCATCGTCCCCGATGGTTACAATGGAGTGCACACCCTTCAACTCAAACCATATCGCCTTAGTGCTTGTACCGCCCCGGAACAAATCGGCGCGCTTGGCCACGATCTGCGCATAGCGGGTCCTGATACCGCCGTCGTCTCCAATCACAAAGGCGCAATTCATCCTTCTACCATCGACAAAATAAGGCATGCCCACGATTACGTAGATGTTCTGATTATCAGCCTCATGTCGAATTCGGTCGAGAGCAATGTCGAGTACAGACCGGTTTGCAGCACGTATGCCTTCTGGCTTGGAGCCTGTCACGGCCAATTCCGGAGATACGACAATGTCCGCGCCCTGCGCGGCAGCCCGTCGGATATAGGCGGTTATCTTTGCCGCATTCTCGTTGATATCGCTTGTACATAAGATTTGGGCCGCTGCTATCTTTATGTCGCGCCGGGCTGATGAAAGAGGCCCGATCTGAGGAACGGCGGCAGTGTTCTCTCCGGCCAGCAGCTCTTTGCCCATATCCCAGAAGGACTTGAACAGCGAATGATTCCTTCTTCTCCGGGCCTCGGCCCTTGTGGCGAGGGAGACGTCTATTTCTTCAACGATCAGTGTATCCTTCTCATAGGTCCGGCCGGCCTGGATAGCACCGTCGGGCCGTATAACCGCGCTGCCGCCTCCCCACGGGCTGTGGCCCATGAAATCAACGTCATCGTGCACGGGATTGCTGACTATTACGTACGCGCCCGTTCGCAATGCCCACGGTCTGTAGCGTATCCATCGCAGGTCCGGTCTGCCGTCATCGCCGCCGTGCCCGCCAGAGATGTCGATAATGACCTGCGAGCCCTGTACGAGACAAGGCAGGTCCGAGTGTTCCAGGTAGCCCCGGTCCGAACATATCACCAGATTAGACGGCACTCCATGGACATCGAAAGACCGCGGAACTTCTGCATTCTTTTTGTAGAAGAGGATTCTGCGGCCGTCCAGATCAAACACTACGCCCCTGTTAGTATACGGTTCAGCATCAGTCTCTCTATAACCGACGCCGAATATAGTGTAAACATCCTCTGCATCGGCCTTTCGACCAATCTGCGCTATCGCAGAATCAAGCTGCGCCTTTGTCGGTTTGTGCGTTGCAATGTCGGGCCAATAGAGAGCACCCTCCGGGAAGATGACGATTTGACAACCCGCATCCCCGGCCTGATCGATGAAGCTGCAAAGCTTTTCACGGTTCTTCTGAAGTGTTGGCTCAATGACAGTCTGCGCCACACCGATCCTAATGGTCTTGGCAAAGGCTGTTTGAGTCACGATACCGACGAGCAGCAACACAACTAAAGACAGGCGGTTTCGAGTTGCCTTCGTTCGACCTTGGTTTCGTTCCGATTCCATGACCGAACATACTATCACAATAACTCAATATTCTAAATGCCGCTTCATACACCCAAGTTAACAGGTCAGAACCAACGGCCGGCATTTATGGCTTGCCAGGCATGTAGTTTTCGAGTAAGCATATTTCATCATAGCACAAGGGCTTGGCTGATCCCGGCAAGCCAAACGTGAATATGCCAAAGAGTCTATTTATCTTATCGGGTGACCTATGAAACAGGCTATCATTTGTCCGTTCTTCGGGCGGTTGCGCGACCGGTTCTGTGAGTATGGCGAGAATCTCGACGTTGTTGAGAGGCTGGAGCGCATAGCGAAGATACCCGGTGTGCAGGGTGTCGAGATGGTGTATCCGCATGAACTCGGAGACTTGGACAACGTCAAAGCCGCGCTGGGGCGATTAGGGCTGGCGGTCTCAGCGGTCAATGTGAACGTAAAGTCTCATCCCGAGTTTGTACGGGGTTCAATCACATCACCGGACCCTACGGTTCGCGCCAACGCCCTGGAGTACCTTAAACGCGCAAAAGACGCTGCGGTGAAGCTCGGCGCAGAACGTGTGACCTGCTGCCCTCTTAGCGACGGTTACGACTATCCCTTCCATATTCACTACGCCGATGCGTGGGACGGGATGGTCGAGGTGGTGGCCGAGGCGGCTTCGTACCGGCCCGAGATCACGCTTCACCTGGAGTACAAACCGTTCGAGACGCGGGTCCACAATCTGCTCGCCTCGGCCGCCAAAACGATCCTTCTCTGCCGGGCGGCCGGAGGCAAGGGTCTTGGAGTCACTATCGACATCGGGCACTCGACGTTCGGGGGTGAGCCGCCGGCAGAGTCGCTAATGCAGGTTGCGGCAGCAGGCCTGCCCTTCTACGTGCACACTAACGACAACAACGGCAAGTTGGATTGGGACCTGATCGCCGGCGCCTGCAACGTCTGGGAATTTGCCGAGTTTCTCTTTTACCTCAAGGAGCTGGATTACGACGGTTGGATCACGGCCGACGTGGCGCCGTTTCGCCAGGATGCCGCGGAAGTGTTCGCGTTGAACGTCCGCTTCACGGAGCAACTCTGGCAATGGCTCGACGAGATCGACCGCGACGTTATTCGCGATTGCCTCAGAAAGCATGACTTTTTGACCATCCGCAAGATGATGGAGCCGTACATCTTCCCGCTGTTGCGCGAGAAAAAGTAGAAAGAAGCACGTGCAAGCCTTCGGGGCTGTTGATCTTCGATAATCAGGAAATAAACCGCCCCCCTCCGTCAATCTGGCGGCATCACCCCGCTGATGCCCTGAGTATTCGCAATCAGTCTGATTGGGCTGAGCAATATCTGACGGTAATGGGCCGGCCCTCTTGGGCAGAAGTGTAAACGGCTTCCTGAACCGCCAGTGTCCGCAGGTAGTCGTGCCCGTGAGTCTCAAATTGCTTGCCGCCAAGCAGGCAATCGACAAAGTGCCGCTGAGTCGTATAGCAGCAGTCGCTGCAGAAGTTGCGGTCTTCGTGCCGGTAAGGCTGGTCCTGCTCGGGCCGACCCAGGGGCTGAGCCGTGACCCTTCCGTCGAGATATAAGCGTATCGACCCGCCATTAGCATCGATCAGCATTTCGCCGAACGTATAGCGGGGATTCTCGAAATTGCACTCGTTGTAACGATTGGCGTCCCACAAGCCCGTGACGCCGGATTCGAACTTGAACACTACCGCGCCTGCGTCTTCGCACGCAATGACGGGATTGAGCTTTTTGAGCACGGAATAGACCTCGCGCACTTCGCCGGCCAGAAAGCGATACGTATCGATGAAGTGCACGCCGTTCTCATAGACCAGCAGACGCGGATATTCGCGGAAATAGGGCTGTCGATTCAAATACGCGTCTTCTCCCCAGCCATCACCCATGCGAGAGCGAAAGTACATCGAGTGAATCTTGTCGCCGACGATTCCGCTGTCGAGCAGTTTCTTGATGTGACGGTACCACGGCTGAAACCGCCAGTTCTCGTGGACCATAAAGCGTATTCCGGCCTGATCGGCGGACCTCACTATCGCCTTGGCATCCTCGAAGGTGGGCGCTAGCGGCTTCTGGCAGATGACGTTAATGCCCATCTCCGCTGCGATTCCGGTCATTTCGAGGTGTGTCGGGGGCGGCGTGATGATATCGACGAAGTCGGGCCTTTCCTTGTCGAGCATCTCGCGGAAGTCGGTATAGTGGTTGGGAATGCCGAAACGGTCCGTGATGACTTTGGCGCGATGAGGGTCGCGGTTGCAGAAAGCTGTCAGCGTCACTTCGGGAATTCGGCCCCACGCTTCGTACTGGTAGTGGCTGAAGTATCCGGCCCCGACCGCCACGGCTTTGAAGATTCTCATTTGAATTACTCCTGTGATTTCTGCTACAGGCCCGGGGCTACCTCATCCAGAACACTTTGTAGAGGATCATAATCAAAACGAGGGCGGTCAGCACCGAAATAATAATGCCGAAGCGCAGCAGTATTTTGGATCTCGACAGGTTCTTGGCCGCGGACCTGTTCGGGTCCATGAACAGCCACGCGACAACCGCCAGAATATTCAAAGCCGCGGCAAAAACGAAGAATGAATTGGCCGTGCCGGTTCTCTCGGCGAAATACGGCAGGGTAATATTTGCGACGAAATACGGAAATATAATCGCACTGATTGCCGAGCCGATGTTGCCCGCCATATTCATGGAACCGGACACTGCTCCGGATTTGTCTGCTCCGATATCCATGCAAAAGGCCCAGCTCGGACTGAGTGTCATGTCAACGCCGTAGATTGCGATGCTGAAGAAGATGACAAACAGGATGAGATCCTGAGCCTGCGTGGCCAGTAGTAATCCGACGGCGCCAAGCATGAATCCCATGATCGCCGGTATACGGCGAGAGCCAACATGGTAGCCTTTATTATAGAGAAATGTCACCAGTGAGCCGGACAGCCAGTTTGCGGTAGCGGCACAGAATACGGGTATCGCCGCGTAGAATTCGGCGCCCTGGCCCCAGGTTTCTTTGAGATACGACGGCAACCAGCTCAGGCAGATGAAGAACGTGATATTACTGGCGAAGTACTGAGCCATAGCCAGGAACATATTGGAAGACGTAAATATTTCCGCAAAAGACACCTTCTCGGCGACCACGAATTCACTTTCACGGCCCTGCTCAATATAGCCCAGCTCGGGCTTGCCGACTCTCGGATTCTCTTTGGGGTCGTCTCGGAACCACCACAGCCAGATCGCCACCCACAGGATCCCCACCACTCCGTTGGCAACAAACGTCAGGCGCCAGCCAATAAGGCTAATTACGAGCGGCATCAAGAAATAAGAAACGCCCGCACCGATTCGGCTGCCTGAGAAATTGATTCCCTGGGCGATTCCGCGTTCCCTGACAGGGAGCCATCGGTAAAAAGCTCGCGTTGCGCCCGGAAATGCTCCGGCCTCGCCCACACCGAAGATGAACCGCATCACGAGCATTGAGAGGGCATTGAATGCCGCTCCGGTCAGGGCGGTGAATGTGCTCCAGAAGGAGACGACCACCGTGAGGGCTTTTCTGGGGCCGTAGCGGTCTGCAAACCAGCCGGAAGGCACCTGGAACAGGGCATAGCCGAGGGCAAAGATGCCAAAAATCCAGCCCATCGTTTGCTCGCTGATTTTCAAGTCCCTTATAATGTCACCTTTGGCGGAGGAAATGCACACACGATCCATGTATGTGTTAACCGTATGGAAGAAAAGTATGACTATCAGGATATAGCGTTGACGACCGATACTGCCTTTTGATCTGTTCATGCAATGCCTGCGATTTATCAGTGATTTTCTGCCGTTTTGAAGGCCTGAACGATCTTTGTAATAGCATCAGTCGGCCCGACGTTGCCGGGAAAGACGATATATGCCATGCCCGGGAACTTGCTTTCTGCTCCGCAGCGCCAGACCGGGACTCCGGGCAGGATCTGGCCGAGCACTTCGGCTCGAATCAGCCCAAGAGCTTTCGTCGCAACGTCGCTGGAGGTGATACCGCCCTTGGCCAGGATGTATCGCGGCCGGACTGAAAGCGAGGCGACGATATCGACCAGCGTCTGCGATATGCGCTCTGCTATCTGTAGCGATTCGCCGCGGCTTGCGCCTGTGATGAGTCTGCGGCTCGTGTAGATCACGACATCCCGCCCTGCTTCCAGAGCGCTGCCGGCTGAATCCGCCATGCGCGACTTTTCAACCTCCTTGGAGCCGCCGAGAACCCGCTCGACATCAACCTCGATGCCCATCGAATCGGCATTTTCCAGCAGGTTGGCAAGCTGGTCGGAGGATTTCGGGACGTGCGAACCCACCACGATCAGCCCGCCGGCATCAGCAGGGCCGATGAGCTCTGCCGCGGTCAGCAGTTTCCTGGGGCCCAGACCGGCGCGGCTGCGAACGAACGAGGCGGCCGTCCGGTAAATGAAGCGATTGTCTTGTTGGCCGGCCCGCAGAAGCCCCATAGTGACGACTTCGAGGTCGCGGTAGTCCGCGGCATTGACGATACAGACGCCGCCGCAAGCGCATTTGCCCAGTACATCGGCGACGGGGCCGGGCCCTCGCTCACGGATATCCGTTATCGAGACCGATGCTACGAAATCCGCGGAGATTCGGCCGCCGGTCTTCTCCTCGATCCATTCCTTGAGGTCGGAATTCGTGTAGCCGAAGACCGGATCGGCCGCGAAGGCGGTCTCGCCGGCAGGGATGAGCTGGTCGCCTTCCCTGACGTAATGTGTGTCATTAAGGGTGTAGCGTCCGCCCTCCTCGAAAAAGGGGATAATCACGCGCACGGCGCCTTCAGCCCCCAGCGACACCGCCAGCGCATCGACCTCCGCGGGAAAGTGTCCTCGCAGGGTCGAATCGCTTCTGCTGACCACTTCAAAGGCCCGCTCCGCCCGCCTGGAAGCGGCAAGGATGTTCTCGCCGATTTCTCCAGCCAGCTTCGCGGCCCGTTCTTCGGCCAGGGCGCGGGAGTTCGTCAGGATATAGAACAGCGGGGTGTTTCTCTCAAACTCGGCGATAAGGGCACGCTGATCCCAGGAGGTCAGCACAGGTACGCCGTAAACTGTCTGAGTACCGGTCGGGTCGTCGTCAAGGACTACTATGGAGGTCGGATTTCGGCGGTTGTGTTCTCTTATCTCAGGCAATAAGTCGTCCGGCCATATTGGGGGCAACTCTTTGATTACTTGTTCGAATTGCAGGGCCATTTGCCTTTTTTGGTCTTCCGATTCGCACGTTCAGTCTTCGAGGGCTAGGACCCTTGCCGGAGCCCCGTCACCGCCGGCTATCTTCAGGGGAAGCGCCACCAGGGTGACCTTGTCGGTCGATATCTTGTCCAGATTCGTCAGTCCCTCGACGATAATAATCCCAGCCCCGAGCATTATCCGATGGATTCTCGCAAGCTCATCGAGATTGTTGACGTCGGCCACGGAAGGCGGTTCGACGCCGAGTATTCGGAGCTTGTGGTCGACGCACCATCGGGCGAGGCGCTCACCTATTCGGGGCAACTCGTCTCGGTAGGCGGCCCGCCCGTAGTGCCGGCTCCAGCCGGTTCGGATAATCAGGCCGTCGTCGCTGTCGAGCTTGTCGGCGACGTCGCCGAGATGCTGCGGCTCTATCAACTGGTGGGCCCCGGCGTTCGTGACATCGGCCACCCAGGCCGGACCTACGAGCCTTTCGAGCGGCAACCGGTCTATCGTCTCGCCGGTGACGCCGAAATGAACCGGCGCATCCAGGTGGGTGCCGCAGTGGGAGTAAAGGCTCAGCGTCGTTGCGTTCCAGCCGTCGGTCTCCAATCGCCTGGCCGGCAAGATCGAAACGCCCCTGTCGCCGTCGGACAGAGTCAGTGTCAAATCGATAATTCGAGACATATCCAGTCGTTTTCGTTCACAGATTTGCAATAACCGCCTCGGCGATTTCCATCGTTCTTGCCGAGCCGCCCAGGTCCACCGACAGTATGCCACCAGCGACGGTCTTTTCTATTGCCGCAACGATAGCGTCAGCGGCCCTTGTTTCTCCAAGGTGCTCGAGCATGAGGGCGCCGGACCAGATCGCGCCGACCGGGTTGGCTATCGCCTTGCCGGCGATATCCGGGGCCGAGCCGTGGATCGGCTCGAACATCGACGGATACCTCTTCTCGGGATTTATGTTGCCGCTGGGCCCCAGCCCAAGGCTGCCCGTGATGGCTCCGGCCAGGTCGCTGAGAATGTCGCCGATGAAGTTGGTGGTAAGGATAACGTCGAATTTCTCAGGATACAAAACGAGATTGGCCGATGCGTTATCCACGTACATCTTTGCGTAATCGACATTGAGATACGATTGGCGGACCTCTTCGACGACGCGATCCCAGTAAGCCAGGCTGTGGATGAGCGTGTTCGACTTGGTGACGTTGGTCACCTTATTGCGGCGTTTGCGCGCGAGTTGAAAGCTGTAGTGTGCGATTCGCTCGATGCCCTTGCGGGTGAAGATGCTCATATCGGTGGCCATGCCGTCGGGGAACTCGTTTCGGACGAGCCCGCCGGACTGGACGAACTCTCCCTCGGTGTTTTCCCGGATTACGACCAGATCGATATCTTCGGGCGATTTGCCCTTGAGAGGTCCCGGCACACCGGGCAAAAGCCTGGCCGGACGATAGTTGACATACTGGTCGAAGCCGACGCGGACTTTGAAGGTAAAGAGCCTGGCCGGCAGCGTATCGTCAACGTCGGGCAGCCCCACCGCGCCGAAGTACAGCGCATCGAAGCCCTTGAGAGTATCCAGCGCATCGTCCGGCATGAACCGACCGGTCTTCTTGTAGTAGCCGGCGCCGTAGGGGAAATTCTCGTATGAAAGCTGGAAGCCGAATTTCTCAGCGGCTGCCTCGAGAACGGCGACCCCGGCCGGAATAATCTCGGGCCCGATCCCGTCACCCGGTATGACTGCCATGCTGTAGCTGCTCATAGTCACCTGCTGACGCTCTTGGGATTGATGTGGGTGCCGGCGCGACTGACAAGCCCGTCCTTCTCCTTGAAGACAACCGCGTCCGCTGTGGTGATGGTTATGATATCATGGGGTTCGGGCGCAGCCGGGGCGCCGAGCGGGGCCTTCCGGTTCGCGGCCCTGTTTGATCCTCGGGCGGGCGTGAAAATCAGCGAGCGCCACCGTCCTCGCGAGTACCCCTTTCGGCTGCCCTGCCGGCTCTTGCCGTTCGTCGCGCTGTTGAATTCCACACGCACGCCTGATCCCTTGCGGACGGTCACGGCGTTCCACGTTTTCAGCGTCGGCTTGTAGTCGTCGGCCGTCTGAGGATTCGTAAACTCCCCGACAAGCTCGCCGTCAATAATAAGCTTGTAACTCGATTCCCCGTCGGTCTCTGCAAGAGTCACCAGCATAATATCATACTTGCCCGTTTTGCCCGTAAAGACGGCCTCGGCCGCCGCATACTTGTCCCTGTAGCTGTCGGGATTGATCGCCAGAGCGTTGTGACCTTTATCCTTGTAAGCCGGCACAAAGCCCCCGTCAGTGACGACATTAAAATGCCGCAGCGCCTCCAGCGTGACCGCTCCCTCCACAGTCTGCCTGGCCGCAGGGGCGGGCGCGGGCGGCGGCCCTTCGGCCGCCAGAGTCAGTTTTCCCTTTCCATTTATCACCAGAAGCCAGTCGCCGCTGTCCGGGGCCGTCAGCTCTACCCGCCCATCGACCGAACCTTTCTTTGGCAGCCCGTCAAGCCCGTCGCCTGTTCGAGGATTGAACCAGCCGTAATCGAATTTCCCCGACCCGACATCGACCTTTATCTTGCCACCGTGCTTTAGGTACACCAGATACAGCTCGTTCGGCTTGCACAGAACGTAGTCGTCGGTACTGGCGGTCATCTCGTCCCGGCACTTCATGTCCCAGAATGGAATCTCATATTTCCTGAAGAATTCCAGTGCGATGCGGCACTGCCGCCACATCTTCTCGCGCGTTCGATAATCCTGACACGTCAGGTCGCTGTGCGGGTGCTGGTAGCCGAAATACCACTCCACCCCGGCGCCGCCGGCCATGATATTGCCCCAGAGCCCGTTCTTGCGGGCGTTGTCACGCGTCGGGTCCTCAGCGTCGGTGATCAAGCCGTGTGACGCGTCTCCGGGCTCGTCACAGGCCACAACCCACGGCTTGCCCGCGGCGACCGACCGGTCAATATAGTCGCGCGTCCGCCTGTGAACCTGGCTGAAGTCCGGCCTGCTGGTCTGAAGTGAAAAACCGGTTAGCTTCGAAGCGCCGCCCAGCAGGTCGTAGTGGGGGTCGCCCATGTTGTGAATGACGATGTGGTGCTGATAAGGGTCGTGGGTCCAGAAGTAGTCGGCCCATGCGACCTTCTGCTCGTGCGTGGCGTTGTTGATCTCCTCGCCGAGATTCCAGTTAAGGGCCAAGTTATGGCCGAACCGGGCAATCAACTCCCGATAGTAAAGCTTGCGCTGGGGGCCGAGGTCGCCCTTGTCGAGCAGTAGCTCGTTCTCCGTCTCCATCGTCTTGAAATGCAGGTACATGCCCATGTTGGTACCGTGTTCAAAGACGATTGCCCACTGGTCCATTCGCGAACAATCGATTCGCTCGCGTTCATCGTAGTTGAGATACGGGAAAACATTGCGGTCGTCGCCGGCGATGTTCATCGGCAAAAATGAGAAGACGTTCATGCCCTGCGAGGCCAGGTAGTTGATGGCGCCGATGATGCCCTTGCCCTTGCCGTTTTGCCAGGTGGGATCGCCGGGCCGCCAGTCCTTGATATGTGGCGCCCAGTCCTTGATGAGGTTGTCTTTATGGCCGTCTTTTTTGAAGTCGCCGTCGAAGTCCTTGTACGCAAGGAAGTTCTCCGGCGCGTCGGCCCCGCACTTGAGGAAGTACTCTCCGGTTTCCGCGAATCGAAGGTGGTGCTTGCCGACATATTGGAGTAGTCCTTTGCCTCGCAAATCGCGGCCGGTCTTATCGGTCGGCCCGATCTTGAACGAGCCGGTCTGACCGTCCGTGAAGCCGGCCGACTCGCCGGCATCGGCCCGTTCAGAGACGGCTACATTCTTGCCCTTCCTGAACGATACCGCATACTTCCATGTGCCTGTCCGGCACGGCGCGAAGTGAACACGCCATTTGTTACCGGCCTCGGCCGATGTGTTCGCGGCATCGCCGTCGGCGGCGTAATAGCCGGGGACCCGATACGACTTGCCGCCTTCGCTGTGCGAAAAGATCACGTCCAGCCGATAGTCCATAAACGGATTCGGTTTCCCGTCTTCGGAAGTCTGCGGCCCCTCGAACGTAAGTGTAACCTTGTGCCATTTCTTGAGCTCGCCGCCAATCTGCGCGGCTGCGGCGGCCTGCAATGCGGCCAAGGTGAGTGACACTGCAAAAATGACGATAAGTTCCCTTTTCATAGTCAACTCCTGAGAGATCGAAAGACTGCTAAAGCAACACTACTTCATAGTGTATACGACGACAGCACGGACGTGCAAGCCGCAAGATCGGATTGCAGACATCTATCTTTGAGCCAATAATGCCGCCGCGCCAAGCTGGTGCGACGGGGGATCAGTCCGAAGCCTGGCGGCCGAGGTCGCGGAACGTTATTTGCGGTGAATGCATCTTGTCCGAGTGACTATCCAAGAACGGGCGGTTCACCCCGTGGGGTGCAAAAATCTCCCTTGCGTAAGTCTTTTGATGGTTAATGTTTTACAGCGCTGCGAACGAAAATGTTTGCTCGTCAAGGACGCATTTCGTGGTGTGTCGGGACTATTAAACAGAGACCATGGCTTACGCTGGTGACTTCTTTGGCCTGCTGTATCGACAAGGAACTCTACAAGGCGATCGACTTCTTGCCGAAACAGCTACGAGTTCGCCCCTTGTCGAGACGCCGCTACTGCCCCAGCCAATAAACAGCCAGGTCCGCCAAGTCGTACATGTTGATTCTGCAATCCGGCTCACCATAAGGGCCGGTCAGGTCCGCCTCCAGCAGCAGGCCGTTGTCCATCACGTATCGGCAGGATGCTTCGACTGCCGTCACCGTAACCTCATCATAATTGAACGCCATGCCGTCATTCGCAGTAAGTCGCAGGACGTATTCGCCCACCATGTCAACGACAACTATGGGATCCTCGGAGGCCGCGGACGGGTCGAACGTGACGCTGGAGCCGCCCGGGCTGTCTTCGACAGACCACACTGCCGTCAGGACCGGCGGTTCGGGCTTGCCGTCGTCGCTGACCGTTCCATCGAGCTGGAACGCAAGGAGGCTTTCGACAAGAAACGCGGCCTGATCCTCTCCGGCATTTACCTGCGGCGGCTGGTTGTCAAGGCTTTGCACGGCGCAGAAGCAGCTTGGGTCGAGAGTGCCGCTGGTTACCCTAATGCCCTCGATGACGCTGCTGTTGGCCAGCGGCGCCCCGCTCGCATTCTTCAGGTCCGTAATGGCAAACGCAAGTCCGCCGATGTCCTGACCGTCGTTCGGGCTGCCTTTTCTATTCAGGCCCGTGTCACCCCAATTGGATTTCGAAATACTGACCTTCTGGCCGAGCACGCCGCGGGGCAGAATCGCCTGGACCTCGATATCATCGTTCATGCCCGCTTCAAAGATGAAGAAATCCGGAAGATCGCCGTTCGTGTCGACCCAGAATGATTGGCCGCCAATCATTGTGATCGTCCAGAGAGCATTGGACGGGTTGTTGCGGGCCGCGATATTGTTAAGGTCAAAGTCGTCCGCATTCGTAATATGGCCCGCGACATCGGTGACCCCCCCAGAAGTCCCCGTCCTCAGATTGTCCACGGTTACTGTGTAACCGCCCACCGTTACACTTTGCAGCATGTAGGGCGGATTGCCGTTGGTGCCGGCGGAGACACCGGTGACCGGGCCGATCAAAGGTGCAGCCGCAGCCCGGACGGCGCCGAGAGGCCGGATACTCGACCCGGCAAGAACGTCCTCGCAACCGGTATCGGCCGGGTCGTTGCAACGCAGCCAGTCCCCGGATAGGCGCGCCAGGTCCGCGGCATCCACGTCATGGTCACGGTCAAAATCCGCCGGCACGGTGGTAATAGCTCTGACCAGAACCGCCCAGTCGAGTAGCGGATCGAAGGGCGGAGTTCCGACAGAAACCCAACCGGGGCCTGATACGGCGTTTAGAACGCCGTCGAGCAATTGGCCCCCGGTTCGCGGATTATACCAGCCAACGGTGTAGTCGCCCTCGGCCAGGGTGATATTGGTCGTTCCGCCGTTCTTGAGATAGACGACGTACACTTCGCCGGCCCCGGCGAGACAGTAAGCGTCGGCGCTCGTGATAAGCTGGTTGGCGTTGTGCATGTCCCAGAAGGGGACGCCGTTGTTGCTGAAGAACTCGAGGGCGTAACGGCACTGGTCCCAGAACGCATCGCGGCTGCGCCAGTCCTGGCAGGTGAGGTCGGAGTGGTCGTGCTGATAGCCGAAGTACCACTCCAGGCCCGCCCCGCCGGCCATGATATTACCCCAGAGCCCGTTCTTTCGGGCGTTGTCGTGGCCCGGATCGTCCCAATCGGGCACCAGCGCGTGGCTGGCGTCTCCAGGCTCGTCGCACGCAACGACCCAGGGCTTGCCGGCGGCGACCGACCGGTCGATGTAGTTCTTGGTCTGAGAGAACACACGGCTGAAGTCGATTTGACTGGTCTGCAATGAGAAGCCGGTCAATCTGGATGCGCTGCCGAGCAGGTCGTAGTGGTTGTCGCCGTTGTGGATGACGATGTGGTGCCGGTAGGGATCGTGGGTCCAGAAGTAGTCGGCCCATGCGACTTTCTGCTCGTGGGAGGCATCGTTGGTCTCCTCGCCGAGGTTCCAGTTCAGCGCCAGGCGGTGGCTGAAGCGGGCGATCAATTCGCGGTAGTAGAGTTTTCGTTGCACGCCCATATCGCCGTTATCGAGCAGAAGCTCGTTCTCGGTCTCCTGTGTCTTGAAGTGCAGGTACATTCCCATCCGGTCGCTGTGTTCGAGGACGATTTCCCACTGGTCGAGGCGGGAGACATCGAATCTTTCCCTTTCGTTGTAGGTTGTGTACATGAAGACGTTTCGGTCGTCGCCGTTGATATTGAGTGTGAGAAATGAGAATGCGTTCATGCCCTTCGAGGCCAGGTAGTTGATAGCCCCGATGATGCCTTTGCCTTTTGAGAGCTGCCAGACGGGGTCGCCGCGGCGCCAGTCGGCGATGTGTGCAGACCAGGTTTTGACGAGATTGTCTTTTCGGCCGTCGCTCTTGAAGTTGCCGTCGAAGTCCGCGTAGGCGAGAAAGTTCTCGGGGGCGTCTGCGCCGCACTTTAGGAAGTACTGACCGGTCTCGGCGAATTGCAGGTGGTGTCTGCCGACATAGTCGAGGCGTCCCGCGGCTCTGGGGTCGGGTGCGATTTTGTCGCTGGGTTCTATTGTAAGGACGCCGCTTTCGCCGTCGAAGGCTGTCGGCGTACCCGCATCAGGGTCGTCGCTCACGGCGACATCGGGGCCGGTCCTGAAGGAGGCAACGTAGCTCCAGGTCCCGACCTGGTCCGGGGCCAGGTGCGCGCGCCATTTGTTTCCGGAGGCTGCGGAGGTGTTGCCGGCGTCACCGTCGGCACAGTAGTAACCCGGCACAAGCAGCGTCGATCCGTCGGGTCGGGTGAAGGCGATGTTGAGCCGGCAGTCGGTGAAGGGGTTTGGGTTTGCTGATTCGGAAGTGTTTGGGCCGTCGAAGGTTATGGTTATCTTGTGCCATTTCTTGAGGCCCGACGGCTCGTCCCATGGGCCCGTGATGGACGCCGCCGAGAGTAGCCGGCACGGAACACAGGCCAGAGCCACCAGATATGTCGAGAAGCTCAGCTTTATCCTGCCTCGAAACATGCTCCGTCGCTCCTGCAGGTAATAGTCTAATTTCACGCGTCCTCCGGCTCGTTCTCGCCGGAAATGGTCGCCGCGGCGAGTTGGACAGGCCACCAACGGCCTTATTATACCATTTCGGCGGCTTTGGAAGAATTGAAAAGTCCGTACGAGCCATTGCGCACTCTGCTGAGGCGGTGCCGTCAGTGGCAGGAACGCGGTTTCTTGAGGCTGTGGAATGAGTTCTAATATGATGCCGATGGGTATTTCAGGCTTGGCGTGTCTGGTGCTGCAGATGTCCGGCTGGAGCGCGATTCGATCGGCTTCTCAGACGCGTGTCCCCCCGGACATTACGCTGATCGGATTGGGTGGTCAGCCTGGTGGTTGCGCATTTTTTGGGGCGATGGCATTTTTTTGCTTGACATGGGCTTTGGGGATTTGGTACATAACATCTGTATATCAGGTCGATGCCGGTGTTTCGCCTGATTTCGTGGCAACAAACAGTGACATGCGGTGCACACATTTAAGGAGGAGTAGTTATGAAGAGTCATTTCCTTTTAATTATTGCTGCGATTGTGCTGTCGATCGTTCTCTGCGGCGGGGCCCGGGGCGGATTGGTCGGATTGGGAACGATTACGGCAAACGACACGGCAAACAACGACGAGCTTCTCAGCCTCACACACGACGGAACCGAGTACGTCGTTGCCGACGGCGACCTTATGCTGGGCACGACTACAAGGTGGTATGTCGATCCGACCAGCGGCCTGGAGACACACTGGGTCGATGGGGATCCGGCTCCGGCGGCGACGGTCAGCGGGACTTCGAATCCGAAGGTCGGCGACCAGGGCTGGAAGGCCGACGACTTCATCTTCAGGCTCGACGGCAGCAATCACATCTCATCGATTGACGGTATTGATTTTCAGGAGACGGTCTTTCCAATGCCGGTGAACGTTGTGTTCCTCTTCGAGCGAGGCGGCAACGACACCGGCACGTGGCAGGCGATCTTGCCGGATAGTTCACTTGGGGCCCCTATTGTCTTTGACAAGGCCTCCAACGGCGGACCTTATGCCGACACGGGAGTCAACGTAGGCGGCCAGAACGCCTTTGGAGTTGCATTCACCAGCGATGTTCCCATCATCGGAGTCCGCATCACGGCTTCGGGGCACGATACGCTCAGTATTTCGGCGCCGATTCCGGAGCCCGCAACGATGCTGCTGCTTGGCGTAGGCGCCCTGCTGCTTCGCAGGAGAAAATAGGATCGCTACGATTTGACTTTGGAGCCGGGAGTATCGAGGTACTCCCGGCTTTTTTTATCCTGCTGCACGGTGGATTCTTGACTTTCCCGCTCTCTGCGTATATCCTGACAGTATCGGCGCGGTCAGATGAAATGGTTTGAAATCGTCTCTGTGATACAGGAGCCTGGATATGCATCGGGATGTCTCCCGAAAGGCCTTTACCCTGATAGAGCTGCTCGTTGTAATCGCCATTATCGCCATTCTGATGGCGATCCTTATGCCGGCACTGAACAGGGCCAAGAAGCAGGCCAAGGGTGTCAGATGCTTGAGCAACCTCAAACAGATTGGCGTCGCCGCCCACCTTTATGCCAATGACTACGACGGCAGGGTGCCTCGCGACGAGACACACGGGTGCTGGCCGATTCTCTTCATGCCGTTCGTGGGGGAGCGTCAAGATCTGACGGTCCAGTACTTCGAAGTGAGGATTTACAACTGCCCGAGTTATCCTGACAAGGAGCAGACCGTAGACTATGCGGTGAACGCCTGGGATTTCGATGCTCCGGATGCCTATCCCGGCAAGGAGCAGCGCGGGGCGACGAAGCTGGATGACTTCCCCCGGCACGGGACGACGATTTACATGGCTGACTATGAATACAGCCGCACCGCTTCGCACATCCAGATTGTCCGCAAGGGTGACACGCTGGCGCAGCTCAAGGACAAGTTCAGGTGGCTGGACGTGTGGCATCGGAATCACCTTCCCAGCTCGGACGTGACGCCTCGAATTGCAAAGGATCGTCACGACGGCCGCACGAATTGTCTGTTTGTGGACGGCCATTCCGGCAAGATAGATGCCATGAAGATTACGCCCTGGCACATGGGTGTGCCTGCGTCCAAGATCCCTTAATCTCCCCCCGGGTACGGGCGAGATTCGTCCGGCAGAGGACCCTTCAGTGCGCCTTTGGCATTGACGTGTACGGGGTAAATCTGGTATGATAAATATGTTTTTCGGGCATCTGGTGCGATCCATGAAGGAGGCCGGTTTGTCGTTTTGGCTCTTCTTCCGCTGTTGATGATTCAGCAATCGAGTGTCAAGGGGCCGTCCGTGAAAGACGTTTGTAGAGGGGTGGCTTTTTTCATCGTCGTGATTGTGGCTTCGGCCGGCGGCTATGCGCCGGCGATGTGCCCCATGGCCGACCTTGACGGCAACTGCGAGGTGGGGCTTGGTGACTTGGTTGTCTTCAGCGAGCAGTGGCTTGCGCCTGTGCCGGGGCCGGCCGATCTGACGGGCGACGAAGAGGTCGACATACACGATTTTGCGATTCTGGCCGGCAACTGGGGCAGGTTCAATCTGCCGCTGGTTATCAATGAGGTCATGGCCTCGAATACCAGCACCGTGATGGACCCTCAGAACCAGTACGACGACTGGATCGAACTCTATAACGCCGGTGTGCACGCCATCGACGTGGGGGGGATGTATCTTACGGACAAGCCCGGTAATCCGACGAGGTGGATGATCCCCGATGACCGCGGTTCGGCAACCGTTCTCGCCGGCGGACACCATCTGCTGATATGGATCGACGACGACGAGCAGGATACGGGGCTCCATGCAAGTTTCAAGCTTGACGCCGACGGTGACGATATCCTGCTGTTCGACAGGGACCGGACCACCCTGATAGACGGTTTCAGTTTCATCGATCAGCGGTCCGATATCTCATACGGTCGCTATCCCGACGGGGACCGTAATCTCCGCTATATGGCCAGCCCGACACCCAACAAGCCCAACGAGGGCGGTTATGCCGCCAATGTCGCCGACACCAAGTTCAGCCACAATCGCGGTTTCTACGAAGCTGGTTTTACACTGGATATTACGACCGCCACGTACGGGGCGACGATTCGATATACCACCGACGGCACGGCGCCGACGCCTTCGAAGGGACAGATATACAGCGGGGGGATTTGGATCGACAGGACCACGTGCATACGGGCGATTGCGTACAAACCGGGCCTGCTGGCGACAAATGTCGATACTCATACGTACATCTTTCCGCAGGATGTGGCCACTCAGCCTGCCGAAATCCCTGGATATCCGAATCCGTGGACCTGGCTCGGCAGCAACAAGTACGCTTACCATGATTACGAAATGGACCCTGTCGTCGTGAACGATCCGGCTTACAGCTCGATGGCGGCCGATTCGCTGAAGGCGATTCCCACAATGAGCCTGGTGACAGGCCGAGCGGCGATGCACACATACTACTGGGGTTCGGGCGAGAGTCCGGCGTCGATCGAGTTGATTTATTCGGACGATCCGAATTCCAGTGTACAGGCCGAGTGCGGCGTGGAGCCCCACAGTCACGATCGTCTCAAGCGCTCGCTGAGATTGAACTTCCGGGCGGCGTATGGTGATTCGAAATTCCGCTCGGATATCTTCGAACGGGCGCCGCTGAACGGAGATTCGGCCGGCGACTCGATTAACAAGATCGTGCTCCGCGGCGGAAACAACAGATCGTGGGCAAGAGTGTGGAACCCCGACAAAACCACCTACACGATGGATCAGTGGTTTCGCGATACGCAGATCGCAATGTCCGGCGTGGGGTCGCATGGGACGTTTGTCCATCTCTACATCAACGGAATCTATTGGGGACTATACAATCCCATCGAGCGGCCGGATGCGGCGTTTGCGGCGATGTACCTGGGAGGCGAGGACGGGGATTACTATTCGGTAAGCCACGGCGGATCGCACAGCGACGACGCGAGCCGGTTCAATTATCTGAAAAGCACGCTCGTCAAAAAGAACATGTCTGATCCGGCCAATTATACCGAGATGAAGGAGTTCCTCAATCTCGATAGCTACATCGACTATCTGCTGCTGAGCTGGTTCGGCGGGGTCGGCGATTGGCCGGGCAATAACTGGTGGGGGGCCAACCGCAACGATCCGCCCGAGCCGTTCGAGTATTTTCTGTGGGACGCCGAGTGGTCGTGGGAAACGACCCGCGGGCACAACAACGGCTGGGTAGCGCCCGACTTTCGCAGCAACAGGACCGGTGGGCCGACGATTGCGGCGATCTGGCACAGCCTGCGGGTTAATGACGATTTCATGATGCTGTTTGCCGACAGGGCCTATAAGCACCTCTTCAATGACGGAGTACTCACGGACGAGAATTGTATCGAGCGGTATTTGACGCTGAACGATTTTATCCGCGATGCGATTGTCGCCGAGTCGGCCCGGTGGGGCGATTCGCTGATAACGGTCGGGCATCCGAGAAGAACCAGAAACATCCACTGGGCCGCCGCCGAAGCCGAGACCGTCGGGCCCGGATTCATGGCCGACAACGTGGCAAGGTTCGTTGATGCCCTCAGAAATGAGGGGTACTACCCTGATGTAGACCCTCCTGTCTTCAACACGCGCGGCGGTCCGGTCGCCACTGATTTTCAAATGACGTTAGCCAATCCGAATTCATCGGGCATCATATATTATAACCCGGATGGTGTTGATCCTCGCGCGTCATCAGCGCCTCAGCAGGGCGAGAGTCTCACACTGGTCAAGGAGAGCGACTTCAAGAAAGTCCTGGTGCCGTCGAGCCATATAGACGAGAGCTGGCGGGGAGGTGGGGACTTCGACGATTCGGACTGGATCGAGTCATTGGGCGGCCCCGGCGGAGTCGGCTACGAAGTCGGCGACGGCGACTACGGGGATTTCCTGAGTGTCGATCTCAGGGATCAGATGTACAGGGTGCACAGCACGTGCTACATCCGGATACCGTTTGAGTTTGACGACGATCCCTCCCGGTACGACACACTGCTGCTGAACGTTCGCTACGATGATGCCTTTGTGGCGTGGCTCAACGGCCAAGAGATCGGCCGTGAGAACTTCGACCAGACCGAGCATCCCGACTGGGATTCGGATGGGACCGACAGCCACCCCGACGACGAGGCCAAGACGCTTGTCGCTTTTGACGTCACCGACCATATCGGCTCACTCAGGCGAGGGGGCAACATACTGGCGATCCACGGGATGAACAACGGTAACGGCAGCAGCGACCTGCTGATCTCGGTGGAGCTGGAGATCAAGAAGGCTGCGACGTCCGGCGGGGCTGTTTCGGGCAGTGCGATTGAGTACTCTTACCCGGTGGCTCTCGGTCGCAGCAGCCATGTCAAAGCCCGCGTGGTCAAGAGCGGCCGGTGGAGTGCTCTGAACGAGGCGAGATTCTCGGTCGGGCCGGTGGCCGAGAGTCTTCGGATCACCGAGATCATGTACCACCCGCAGGATACCGGCAATCCGCAAGACCCAAATACCGAGTTTATCGAGTTGAAAAATATCGGCTCGCAGACCGTCAACCTGAACCTCGTAGGCCTGGACAAGGGTGTAGACTTCGTATTCGGTGACACGGAGGTCCCGCCCGGCGGCTTTGTGCTGATAGTACAGGATCGAACGGCATTCGAGGCCAGGTACGGCTACGGGCTGAACGTTGTCGCGGAGTATGCTGGCAGGCTGGACAACGGGGGCGAGAAGCTTCGGCTGCTCGACGCAGCCGGTCAACTAATACATGAGTTCCGGTATGAAGACGACTGGTATCCCGGCACGGACGGGCGTGGGTATTCGCTGACGATTGTCGACCCCGTCGGGACGCCCGCCGAGAATTGGGGCGATATCGGCGCCTGGAGGCAAAGCGCCACGCCGGGAGGATCGCCCGGTACATGACCGTCTCTCTTACATCAGATACAGATTCCTTCGCCCTTAAGTTACGGTTCTTGGCGACAAACCTCGACCGCCCCGTCGGCCGTCGGCAGAATCAAGGACTTAGGCTTGACAGACCATCGTAAACATTTGTAATATGGCTGGTGTAGCAGACTCACTTTGTTGATCCGAATTGTACACGGGAGGTGTGGGTAACCGTATTTAATTTCATTTCTCACAGGAGGTATAGTCATGAAGAGACACTCTCTCGCAACGACGGCGCCATTCGTGCTGGTTTCTGTCGTGTTGTGCAGCATTGCTGCCGCCGATCAGCTCGCAGGACTGCCGGACGTAGTCATGGGCATCGTCGACGGCAATGAGGCGATGATCAGCCTTAAATACGGGGGGACCACTTATGTCGTGGCAAATGACGATCTGGCCACGGGCACAACGACGCGCTGGTATATCGATCCGACCAGCGGCCTGGAGACACATTGGGTCGACGGCACGGCAGCTCCGGCCGCCACGGTGGCAGGGACATCCAATCCCAAGGTCGGCGACCAGGGCTGGAAAGCCGACAACTACACGTTCAGGGTGCCGAGCTGGTCTAATGATATCTGCTCGATTGACGGGATCGATTTTTTGGAAACCGTCTTTCCCTTCAATACAGATACGATTTTCATACTGGAGCGAGGCGGCAACGACACGGGCACGATTCAGGCGATTCGTCCGGACAACACTCTGGGGCCGGCGATTTCGATTTCACCAAACAATCCGTTCGCCGACACCGGCATAAATGTGGGCGGGCAGCAAGCGTTCGGCCTCGTCTTAACCACTGACAGCCCGGTCAAGGGCCTGCGGGTCACCGCTTCAGGATTTGACGCGCTTATCATCTGTGCCCCCAAACGCGCCCTGGCCACCCAGGCGCACGACCCCAACCCGGCTAACGGCGAGAAGGGCGTTGTCGTGGCCGGCGCGACTTTGAGCTGGAAGACAGGTGTGAATCCGGCCGACCCAAACCAGCCCAACCCCGCAATCACGGGGCATAATCTCTGGCTTAGTATTGCGTACGACCCCCTGAACCCGCCGGCCGCTCCGGACTGGGAGGACCCCGGTGTTCTTATAGTTCCGCTGGGCTCCGATGTCGATCCGGCCGATGGAAGCGTCGACCCCAATGCCTCATACAGTCCGACCCTCAAGAAGGACTCTTTGTACTACTGGATAGTGGACGAGAGTCTCGGCGCCGCTCACGTCAAGGATTGGGACAACATCATAATCGGAGACGTCTGGACCTTCGAGACCGAGACCTCCGGGCCCGAAGTGGACGCAGGCGACAGTATCGTGACCTGGCTCAAGGCGGGCACGACGACGGTTGAGCTAAATGGAACGGTCGAAGACTCAACGGGTGACGTGTCCGTCATTCAGTGGTCGGTCCTGACGAGTCCGTTTGGTGCCACTGCCTATATCGCCAATCCCGCAGCAGCGGCGACCACGGCTACACTCACCGAGACGGGCACCTACGTGCTGCAGCTCTACGCCAAAGATGCAACCCTCAAGGAAGACGACGACGCCATCGAAATCAAGGTCTATGCCGATAGCTGCGAGGCCGCCAAGAACGGCCCCAACGCCTACACGGCCCCCGAGTTTGATTTCAACGACGACTGCAAGGAGGACTTCCTGGACTTCGCGCTCTTTGCGCAAAAATGGCTCGAGGATGCGGCTCTCACCGAAGACAAACGTTACGACGCCGGTCCGATCAGCGTGCCGTTCGTGCAGTTTACCAATCCTGCGAACGGGAGCGTTGTCTCGGGTGAGATTATTATCAATGCGATAGCCTACGATCCGGCCGTGGGTACAAACGACGGCGATGGCATGGAGGGAGCGGGCATTGTGCGCTTTGAGATCTTCGACAGCACAAACGCGGTCGTCGGCACCCAGAATGAGAACCTGGCCACGTTTGATATGACCTGGGACACGGCGGCAGTCGATGCAGGTACCTCGCTGCCGGTCTATCCCAATGGTGTGTACAGGATCAGAGTAACCGCTGAATCCGACGCAGGCTACGTGGTCATAAAGGAAATCTCGGTTACGGTCAACAACGCCTGACCGCAGGTGATCGACCGAAGCCCGATTGCAGTTTTTCGGCAGAATTCAAGGGCGGTGTTGCGCCGTGATGCGGAGCGCCGCCCTTTCCCGTTTCAAAGACGACGTGTCGCCGCCAAGCGGTGACGGGGCCGTGGTGCGGCTGAATTCGGCGCGAAATCCGTTTCACAGGATCTAACGTGTTGAACAGACGCGGGGCAAAGTCGGTGTGAACAGTCTTGGACTCTCAATATGAAAGCAGCGGAACTCTCCGGGGAATTGCAGTGTGGCATACACATTTTTGAAGGGGTCAATCCGAGCCGACAATTTGCGACAGATGCCCTGCCCCGGTTTTATGTACCAGCCTCTACGAGAGGATTAGACTCTTTTGACTGACCCGCCCCCCAATTCTCGGTCCATTCTTGGTGAGACTCTTTTTCGTCCTGACCCACCGGACACGCGAGACTGATTGCCGACATTGTTGCGGGCTCATATAGCCGTCGTTGAAGAATACGTACACGGAATTCTATAAGTCCTTTGCGGACCGCACCCCTGCTGAGAGAACCAAGCGAAAGACCCTTGCCCCTGCTTGGAGCCACCTATCAGTCACAAACCTGCTCGGCGCACAAAAAGGGCTGCAAGTTCATCGCTTGCAGCCCCGCACGCCAGAAGGCGAAGCTGGAGAGCATGCTACTGATTCTTCGGCCCCAAACCCTCCAGCCAATGCTCGGAGAACTCCGCTAAATCGCAGATATCAATCCCGCCGTCCCTGTTGAGGTCGATTTCAGAGCACCAGTCATTGCCCGCACTACAACCTTCGGCCCTCCAGTACGAGGCAAGCATGGCAAAATCGGCCAGGTCCGTATCGCAGTCGACGTCGAGATCGCCCGCCAGGCAGTAGCCCGACAGGTCGCTTTCGATAAAGTACGCAGGCAAACCATCACCCCGTGAGATTCCTACAAGCCCGTCGTTGGCGGCGATGTCCAGGTAAGTAATCCTCAGCCTGCCGTCATGGAATATCTCGACTTGGAAGCTGTTGGTGTTGGATAAGCCGAATTCCGGCACGTTCTCAAACGTCACCGCAATCCTGTCGTCGAGCTCCTTCCAGGAAACGTTTCCGCCCGCCGACGGGTCCAGGTCGTCGAACAGGGCGGAGATCCGCGGCAGGTCAAAGTGACTTTCAAGGCTCTCAAGCTGGTGTGCGTCGCTGGATGCGAACGTGACATAACCGTTGCTTCCCACGTAGAGTGTCTTGTAGCTTTTGCCGTAGAAGTCAACCTGCACGCCGGAGAGGTCTATTTGCGCGTAATCGTCGTCCCTCAGCGGGATATCCGTTCCGCCCTCGGGATCAACAGCAAAGCCCGTCGCTTCGGTAACGCAGAGGCGGTAGTAGCTGCCGGAGCCGTCGGGCGTCAGGGTCAGCATACGATTGGCCATATCGTTGCGATTTGGATCGCCGGGGTCGAAAGGATACTCGAACTCGAACAGCTCGGTGAAATTGTCGACATGCTCGACGACCATTGTCACCGGGATGATTATATGTGGGGTGTACGGGTCGTTCGTATAGACTATAATCTGGCCCTTGTAAGTTCCGGGCGGAAGATTGGCGTCAAACACCACGGTGACATCGTTTGCCTCGCCCGGAGAGACCGAGCCCGCATCGGGCAGGATGTCAATCCAGGCCGCCTCAGTTGCGAGAATGGCTTTGTGGAGGTTGAGCCGCCCGCCCGAGACACAGCGGCGGGCCAGGCTCGGCAGCGGGTCGACCGTCTGCATAATCAAATCCTTTACCTCCGTATGAGACAGTATCGGGCAGGCGGACCAAGCCAGCGCGCAGGCACCGCTGACGTGAGCGGCGGCCGTCGATGTGCCGTACGTCCAGTAGTAGCCCCCGTCTTTGTGGCAACTGCGGATTTGGTTGTCCGAATCGCCCCCGGGGGCCCCGAGGTCCACGGAGGTCGGGCCGTAGTTCGAGTGCTCCGAGAGCCGGTCGTCACGGTCAGTCGACATTACGGCAATGATGTTGTCCAGCTCATAGCCGGACGGGTAGTGCGGCTCCGCGTCGTTGTTCTTGCCCCAGCCGTTACCCGCCGAAGTAACAAAGAGAACTCCTGCATCCCCGGCGGCCCTTATGGCGTCTTCGATCGCGCCGTCGTAGCCGTCGCCTTCCCAGGAGTTGCTGATCACCTTTGCGCCCATAAGAGCGGCATACTGGACGGAGCTGATCAAATCGGAGGCATAGCCGCTGCCGCCTTTGGCGAGGGCCTTAACCGCCATGATCCTGACATTCCAGCATACGCCGGCCAGCCCCTTGGCGTTGTTGCCCACTGCGCCGATGATTCCCGCGACGTGCGAGCCGTGCCCGTCGTCGTCTGTCGGGTCGCCGTCACGATTCGCAAAGTCGTAACCATAAATGTCATCGACATACCCGTTGCCGTCGTCGTCTATTCCCGGCGTTCCGGTGAACTCCGCCCGATTGACCCACATGTTGGCGGCCAGGTCCGTATGCCGGTAGTTGACTCCCGTATCAACGACCGCCACGATAACCTCGCCGTCGCCGCCGGTCGTTATATCCCAAGCCTCCGGCGCATCAACGTCGGCGTCGACCGTTCCGCCCGTCTGGCCCGTGTTGTGCATGTTCCAGAGCTGGTCGAATAAGGGGTCGTCGGGAATAACCGACAGCGCCCGGAGCATGTAGTTCGGCTGAACGTAAAGCACGTCGTCGCAGTCGGCAAGCCTTCTTATCCCCTCCTCCACCGTCATTGCCTCGGGCAGCCGTATCAGGCACAATCCCGGAACGATTGAATACTGCCGTTCTATCGAAGCGCCGCCGAGGGCCCTCTCCAACACATCTGCGCCTGCCGCACCCGGCTCACCAGCATCGCCTTGAGCCGCAAAGCGCACAAGCAGTTCACCGGCGGCATAGGGTATATCGAGTCGCACGGTGGCTTGGGTCTCAGGCTCACCACTCAGGGCCAGAGGGCTGATCTGCGGATCGGCGCCTGCATCGGGCTCACCCTTCCGGGCCGGCGTGAAGCTCACCTGGCGGCTCTTGAGAACCAGTTCCAGATCTCCGTCACCCGCGTTTCCGATGGTCAGCACGCGACTTTCAAACCGGCCGGATGGAATCGTCAGGTTAAAGGCTTGAGGCCTTACCCAGACCTTCGGCTTGGCCTGTACGTTCAAAACAGCAACGCGCTTGTGGGATACGCCGGTCGTGACGTTGGTGAAAATCAGCCGGGCGATATGGCTTCCCACCGGCACAGCATCCGCTTGAGGATTGGGAAAGACTACAACCGCCTCCGATTCGCCCGGTTCGAGGCTGCCGCTCGCCGGCTCGGCATCCAGCCAGGGAACATCCACCTCGATAGACCACTCGATGGCAACCGGGCCGCTGTTGCTCAGTTGATACGGCGCATTCGACGGGGAGAAGGGCCCTCCCGGATGCCCGGAGAACTCGAAATCGGTTTCGGGCGCAACCTCCAAGTAATCCGGTATTCCCCACCCGCTCAATTCCAGCTCCACCTCGGGCTCGTCGTCGTCGTTGCTTTTTATAACGACGCCGGCTTCGTATTCTTTCACCTCCGTCGGCTCAAACACCACATCGAAGGAAATATTCTCAAACGGCTGCAGAACGACCGGCAAATTTGGAAGGCCCCTGAATCTGAACGCCGGCATCGGTATGGATACGTCATCCACGAACCAGTCGTCATACGCATTGTACGGGTGGGCCGTCCCTATGCTTCGTATCCGTAATCTGAAATTCTCGTGATACGCCGGGGACGGCAACTGGACGACCGAGTGCGCAAAACTCGACATGGACGAGCCGCCTCCAAGCTGTCGCTGCAGCTCCACCCAGTCCGCACCGCTCCAGTATTCGACAACCAGGTCGTCGTTGACGTCGGGCGGGTCGCCGGCGCCGCCTCTCTGCCACCAGTAGCTAAGCTCCAGTCCGCTGAGACCCGAAAGGTCCATCTCACGCGACTCCACCACGTCTCCGCCATCGGGAAGGCCGTTCAAACGCAGCGAATAAGGCATCGACGGCTCTCCCAATCCGACGTCGTCAATCGTGGGAGCCCCCCCGAGGCCCGTCCAGTTCTCCGGGTCCAGTATCGCGGTGCGGAATTCGTCGATGAAACCTTTGGATAGTTCCTGCACGGCCGACACATCGGAGACTATCAGATTGTTATCCGGACTGGTATTGCGAATCAGGATTTTCTCTGCTGAAGATTGTCCGACGATAAGCTCGCCGAACGGCATGTTCATGTCGTCCACCGGCGCAATGCCGTCGTTGACCTCGATCTCCGGCGGGATCGGTATTACCTGCAGCCTCACGACCCTGATCTCGCTGTGCCCCGTGGTCGTGTTTGTAAACGTGATTACATCATTGTAGTCACTTGGCGGCAGCGTGTTGGCCTCCGCGGTAATCGAGACCAAGGCGACCTGCGAATTACCACCGCCGGGGCCCCCGTGAGGCTCGAGGACGCCGCTGTTCGGCTCGACGCTGAGCCAGTTCTGCGTGGTGGCGGCCGTCCATTCAATAGGTTCGGGCCCGATATTTGTAAGGATGTAACTCCGGCTTGCCGGCGTGAAAGGCCCTCCCTTGTTGCCCCCGAAGTCCAGGCCCTGAGACGGGGAAACCCACAGATCATCCGTTAGGAAAGGCAGGTACAATACGGCGTTGCCCACGATGCGGTCCTGGCTGGGATTGGACTCGAAGTAGTCGTGGCCGATGAGAACGACGTGCCCCCGTCCGATCATCTTGTGCAGGACGACGGGGCCGTAGTCGGGCCTTTCAACTATCGGGTCGCCGTCGATGGCGTAGTAGTAAGAGCTGTAACGACCGGCGCTATAAGTAGTGGAGACTCCCTGCACAATCGGGTTGTCGGGCGCCGCGACTTGAACGGTCCGGCGGCTGAAGTTCACGCTTGTGGTTATATTCATCAACCCCGCCCCAGTGAGAATCCCATACTTCTGGCCATAATCGCATTGTATTACGGCCCCCCCGGCCCCGACAAAGTCCTGCAGCGTGGCGGCCCAGACCCTGCCGATGTCGAACAACTGGGTCAGGTTCGCATTCTCCTGCTCCGGAATCAGCAGTATCTGGTGCCTCGGCAGCATCAAATCAAGCTCGTTGTAGTCGGTCAGGTCGGTAATTGCGAAGTTCGTTCCGGTAGAGTCAATGGCCTTAATCGTATTATCGTATTCACCGGCGGCGGACATATCCGCAAACTGTGTATACACCAGCACCCTTCTTATCCCGATCATCAGCCGCACGTAACGCTTCTGAACCGCCCCGCTCGTCAGATTCACGAAACTAACAGGGCCCGTATGGATGCCCTGGGGCAGGATATTGGCGTTGGCATTGATGTACACGCTGACCGCCGTATCCGTGCCGGGCAGCAGGTTGCCCGTGTTCGGGCCGGCGTCCAGCCACGGCACGTTCGGCTCGACCGCCCAGTCAAGCGCGCCGGCGCCGGTGTTGCTCAGGGTATAGACCGTGCTCGGCGGGTCGAAGGGCCCGCCCTCGTTGCCTACCGGAATAAAGTCCTCCCACGGCGTGATTTGCAGGTCGTCCGGTGGAATCGGAGTCAGATTGACCAGGTACATGTATTCGCCTATCGACAGCCCCCTCAAGACCACGCTGCTGAGGTTTCCCGTCTCCAGCGCGGCGATGATGCCCCTGGCCTCTTCAATGGAGCTGTTGCGGCTGTATTCCTGAACGGCAAAGGTAAGAAAGGCAACTGTTTGCCCCGGATTAACGACCACGTTATCGTACCGCCAGGCGAGCCGATCCGCCCCGTAGGCCGTTCCATATAGCTCGATATAGTCGATCGGCTCGTCGGCTCCCGCAACGTACACAACATGCCCGAGCGAGGGGTCGCCCCCGCGATCAACTTCGTCGTCGGTCGAAACCCATTGGTCCGTCAGCTCCACGATATTGTCGTCGTCGTCGGTGCCGGTGACCTGCGTTGCCCCGTCGGAGCCCAGGTTGCTGAAATACTCGACGCTCACCACAATAGGTGAGGCCGTCGGATTGTAGAGCGAGTCATACCACCTGCCGAAGTTTCCCAAGGGTCCGTCCTTGGAAGCGGGCACATAGAGTTTTCGGGTAACGCGCAGCCCCCCGAGTGTTTCGGTGGTGCCGACGATATTGCGGCCGGAGATCGAAAGGCCGGTTGCGTTATAATTGACGCCGTTGATCCTCAGGTAGTACGCGTTGTCGTAGGCGTCCACCGACCCCTCTGCGATGCAGGTGCCGCCCCCGCTGATTACGTCATATCTGTAGCCGTCAGGGTCGTAGAGAATCTCGGAAACGGAGCCGTGGCATAGCGGCACCGATAGAGCGAGAAGCGTAAAGGCGGCTAATGCAGAGACGATGTAACGTATGTGACTTTGAGATTCCATGGCTGACCTCCTTAAATTGCCCCACAGCACGATACACACCAAACAAGGGATGCAACTAATTTGCCGAAAGCTCTTGCCGGCAGACCCCACTACCATAGGTGGGATTGTCCACGATAGAGCAGTCCAGCTAAAACACACAAGCGCCGGGCAGATTCCCTCTTGGCGGGAACTGCTCGTTCATGTGGCTGAATTTCAGACCACACATCGTATATTAAAAGAGCGCGGCTTATTTTGGCGGCCGCCGTATCACCCGGCCAGAGCGGAAAGAGCGTTTCGCAGTTATTGCCGGACGGATGACATCAAAAGCAGATTTCCCACGGTCCTGTTATGCGTGAGGCCGGACTTCAGCGAAATGGTTGCCGTCAACCGAAATTCTTCCCTCTTGCCGTCGTTGCGTCCGCGTACCCAAAATGCCTATTGCAATCCGGACGGGCTCTCTTGGCCGGTCCGGTCTAATAAGCGCTGCTCTCCATTTTTAGTTGCTATAACGGCGATGCGCCGCATCCGTCCAAGGTAACAGCTTTTTTTTGGAATTCTCCGAAAATGCCACAGTACCGGTTCACCAGCCCGGCGAAGGAACGGCCCCCCGCCAGTTGGTCGGGTCCTGGCCGTAAGAATTCGGGTCCATCCGCGATAACGACATCCCGCCGCCGTCGGCCGCGGCAGTATGCCGCCAGGGGTCTACAGCAAAAGGCGGCAGGTCAAAATCCTCGGGGTGCGAGCCATCACTGTAGCGGACCTGCTCGATGCGGATGTAATGACGCACGCCGAAGCTGTCGACATCTCCGGGCCTGGAAAGCTCCAGTTTCTCGCCGGAATTGCTCAGCCTGCCGCTGTACGGGCCGAGCAGCGCAACCCCGGAAGGCGGGGGACCGTACTTATCCTGGTAGGCGTTTGCGTCTTTGACGACCAGCGCGTAGCCGCCGCCGGGAATTGTCAGCCCGGGGTAATCCGGGAAGGTGTAGTCGATTCCATCGGTGAACTTCCAGCTCAGGGCCTCATTTGAGTCGTACAGTGTTAGGTCCGCCGCGCCGCAGTTGTGCAGCTCGACAAACTCCTGCTTCTGGTCGCCCGAGACGGGGTTGTACATAATCTCGCTGATGACTATCGGCCCGACTTTCAGCCCGGCATTGCCCCGGCCGGCGGTGGCGGCGCTCGCGGCAGTGAAGTCAACGCCGCCGGTCTGTTCGTTGAAGTGTCTTGCGAACGATACGCCCGCCTGCGAGGCCCCGAAGGATTCGTACTCGCGATAGCCCATCAGAACGCCGTCGCGGCCGGCCGTCAGGCACACCGCATCGCCGTGCTCGCTGAGAGCGAAGGGGACAAGGCGGCCGGGGTCTGCGCTGAATTCACCGAAATTGGCGTCCTCGTAGAACACCCTGTAACCGTAAGCGCCGATCACCGTGCCCTCGGCGATCTCATACTTTGCCGGCTCAAAATCACTGTCACTCAGGAACCAGCCGCCGAGGTCGATCTCGAAGCCGGCGGTGTTGTACAGCTCGATCCAGTCGGGAGCAGTTCCGTGCGAGTGCGCGAGCACTTCGTTGATAACCACCGCGCCGGGGTCGGGGACAAGGCCGGCGTCATCGGCGCCCGGTGAGCCGCCGGCGAACGCGCTCGGGCACCACGAGTCTTTCAGGCCCCAACTGTTCGGGTCGCGGTTCGCCGGATCAATGATGGTCAGCGAGAACCCCGCACCGTCGGTCAGGGGGCGCCAGTTGTCGTCGTACTTGAAGTCGAGAATCGTCCGGCCAACCGCGTCTTCCAGCCGAATTCGCTCGCCGGCATTGTCCAGGCTGCCAGAGTACTCTCCGGCTATCAGAGGGGACGAACCGGGATGCTCGGCCTCAAAGGCCGAGCGATTCTTGACGACCACGACGCGGCGGCCGCCCTGGAGGTCAATCGGCGGGAAGGTAAAATCAATGCCCTTCGTGAAACGAACCAGATTGAGGTTTATCGTTTGCGCGCCGACATTCGTCAGTTCGATGAACTCCTCGTTCGGATCGTTCGGATCGCCGGTGTTCAGCGGATGATACATAATCTCGGTAATCCGCAGCTTCTCGGCCAGAGGGCCTATCGCGTATATGTCCTCGGTTAGCGCGCTCCAGGTTTTGCCGTGCAGAACCCGGGCCTTAACGTTGGTGCTTTTATCGAGCACCAGATATGAATCGTAGACGAGGGCGTGCGGGCTGATGTCACCATGGGGGGCCTCGGCGGCAACCAGCTCGGCGGAGATAAGAAAGTCAGGGCTTGCGGTGGAGATATTCATGGCATGGAAGGCGAGGGTATTGTTGCCTTCCCTGAGCAGCTTGATGTGATCGGAGATATCTATGGGCTCAAGGGCGACGGCCAGGGCGTCGTCGTGCTGGTTGGGGTACGTGGACGAACTCCACTTGGGCTCTGCGCCTTCGGGGAAGATTCGTCTGGCAACTTCGGCGCCGTTCAGGTAGGCAATAAAGCCGGCGTCATAGCGCACCTTCAGCATCAGGCTGCTGTATTCGACGACCGCGCAGGCAAACGGAATTCGCACGTAACAGGACGTATTGGCGTTGGGGTTTCCGCCGTCGTCATACATCAGCCCCCTGACGTCTGTATCGAACAGGCCCACATAGTTCTGGTCACCGGCCGGTTCCGTTTCATAGCCGATACCGCCGGTCCCCGCGGACCAGCCCGAGTGGTCGAACAGGCTGGCAAACCATACCTTCTGCTCGCCCACCTGAAGCCCGCCGCCGGCCATATCGCCGACCAGACGAAAGTCCGGGCCGAATGTAGTGTGAATTCCCTGCGCGGCAAAAACCTCCACCCCGGACCAGCCGCCGCGCTCGAAGAATACAAGCCGCAGATTGTATGCGCCGGGCGCCGTAACGTCGAAAACGGAAAGCGAATCGTCAGCGCTGCGCGGCGAGGGATAATCCATGTAGAATGAACCAGGCCCGCCTAATTCGAGGCTAAAACCCGCGTCGCTGTGGACCCCGAAGGTCCACTTGCCGGCGCGGGGTATCTGTACTACGGCGGTGGCCTCAATAACGTAATCGTCCAGGTCGCCGCTGCCGCCGGCGACGGGGTTGTCGTAGGGAAAGTGGCCGGGACAATTGGTGTTGTTGTAGTTGATTACCGCCGTTCTCTCGCCTATTACCCGGCTCTGGTAGGAGGGGTTGGCGATAACCGATTCGGCCGCGGCAATACTCCCAACGGTGATATTGGCCTGGTAATACGTAACGTCGAACTCGCCCGGTGCATTGCCGAGCAGGTTGCCGCCGTTGGCTGGCGACGGGACAAGATACCGCTTGGCGGCATCCTCGGCGACAAAGGTAACGAGCGCGCCCGGCGCCGATTGCGCCACCGGCACACGAGGATCAATTCCGTCAAGTGTGTAATAGATTGTACCGAAGCCGTTTGGGTTATCGACGAATATGTACTCATCCAGGGCGGCGAACACGGGCGGCTTGACGCTCGGATACCAGCCCACGTCGCTAAACTGCCGGAGAACGGTCTCCACCCGGGGCGTCAGGTAGGTCTTCCGGCCCCACGGGTCGAATGTCTCATACAGCAGGCGGTCGATTTCGGGCCACCAGTGGTCGTCTTTGGTGTGTGCCCAGAAGGAATGCTTGGCATCGCCCCACCGTGCCGATTCGGCAACAATCGCCTTCTCGATTTGATAGGCCCTCTCCAGGATGCGGCTGCGGGACCTCTCAACGCTCAGCAGGCCGCCGTTATGGAAGTGACGGTGGACGCGGTCGGCGAACTTCATGCGATAATCCGCATTGGAGAACATGAGCTGCTCGTGCAGCCAGTGCGGGTTGAAGTAATCCCTGCTTGCGCCCGCCGAGGTGAAGGGCTCGACGAGATTCTCTACAGAGCCGCCCTTGCCCCCGGCGCCGAGGGTCTGCTCGTTATCGTGATGGAGCCACTTCCAGCCGTCCGGATTGACCCTGTTGAAAACGCCCCAGGTATTGTCCGGTATGCCGCCGAAGCGCGAGCCGGGGCCGTCCGAGTCGCCGGTGTAGTATTCGATTATCATAAAATCAATCAGGTTCTCCACGTCAAGCAATCTCTCGTATGCGTCGTTGCGCGTGCCGTCGATGTTCAGCCCCTGCACGCGGCAGTAGCTCTCATAATCGCCGAAGCCGGCTATCGTCTGGTCGTAGAGCCGGTCGAGAGGCGCGCGGCTGCCGTCCGTGGGGACCATTCGCCGGCCCGCCGCCGCACTCGATGTCACGACGTCGTAGTCTTCCTTGTCACCGCCCATATACGAGCGGGCCCAAGAGGCCTCCGAGCGCTCCTGGGTCTGGTAAAGACCCCAGTAATGTCCGTTGATATAGAGATGATAGTATCTGCTCCGCGTGTAGGGTTGGTCCATCTGCCCCTGCAAATCGCGTGAGAAGACCTCGCGGACCATCGTGTTCTTGTTGTCGCCCTCGAAGGCCCAGGAGAAGTTCTGGCTGCACCGAAGGTCCACGTGGTCGAACACATCATCGCCTTCGTCGCCGAAGAGCGGGTATCTGAGCGTGGCGTCGCCGTAGGCCGAGCGGAAGAAGAGCCGGAACGCATGCTTCGGGTCGTCGCCGCTACAGCTAAAGCCCCCGCGAATTCGAATACCCGAATCGATCTGAAAACCGCCGCGCATCTCGGCGGGCAGAGCCAGGCGCCACAGGCCGTTTGCGTCGCGCACCGGCACAATATCCGGGAATCCGGGCCCCTGCGGGTTCGGAGGATAGATCAGCTCCACCGAGCAGGGCCTCTCCCACGCCCGGCCATTGTTGCAGGCGTTGACGTAGATGCCCTCGGACGGATGAAATAGGTTATCCAGGTCGGTCACGAGCGAGATCGTGGCAACGGCCTCAAGCGCATCTACCACGGCCTGGCCCGAGTACCGCGCGTCGTCGAGCACCACTTTGCGGTCCATGCCGTAATCCATGAGCTGGCCGTTGAAATAACCCGGCGCGGGCCAGCCGGCCCCAGGCGCCTCGCCGTCCAGCGACTGCTTTATCACATCAGCGCAGAATATGTAGCTGTGCGTCTCGACCCTGGAGCCCAGCCAGCCCGGCCTGACCGCAGCCGCCCGGATAACCGTTGTGCCATCAATCGGAAGCGGAAAACCGGGCACGTACTCGATCCCGTGTGTTTGCGTGGGTCTTGAGCCGTCCGTTGTGTACATAATCCTCACATCGGGATCGGTCATCTCCGTGGACAAGGTTAGCTCGAATGAGCTTTCGTAGAAACCCCGCTTATGACTGAACCAGACCTCGCTGACCCGGCCCCCGGCGCCGGCAATATTCGGCCTGCGCGGCGTCGCCGAAGTGAAATATTGCGGAACCTCCTCGTTCTTGGCAACCGTCAATTCGGGCAGTATCAAAAACTGCTCATCGGACACGCTATCATTCATCGCCTGCACGGCCAGCACGTTCTTCTGCGGCATGGGTCTGAGCAGATCCAGAAACTCGTTTAAGCTGACGGTCTCGAATTCAGAAGATAGCTCATCGGCGCGGTTTTCATCGGCGGTCGAATTCCACGTCGGCGTCCCGGTGAAATTCTTCCTGGCCACCTCGGCACCGTTGAGATAGGCCACGTAGGCGTCCTCGTATCTTACGCTCAGTGTCATGGCGTCGTAGAAATCCGGGTCCTCGACGTGGAAATCGATGCGCGTCCACAGTGACGCATTAGCGCCGGACATCAGGTCGCGGAGCCGGCTGCCGATTTCGCCCGCACGCTCAACGTCATCGAACACCGCCGTGCACAGCGTGCCGTCCGCACAGGATGTCACGCACAGACCGATGTAGACGCTGCCGGCCATGGGGATATTCGCGGCGCCCTGCTCTATCCAGTCGGCAGGCCAGGGGACGCCGCCTTTGTCCGGGGCGTAGTAACCGCTAAAGTCATCTCCCAGACGCACAATCCTCACCCAGCAGGGCAAAGTGACATCTGCTGCCTCGATGCGATTGTCGCGGTCGCCTCCGTTGACCCACTGGAAGGCATAAGTATCGTGGCCCGCCGGCGTCGTCAGGACCATCGCCGCGTGCGAGGAGGTATCCGTGAGGTCCTCGCGAATCATCACACCGGCCTTCGCGTTGTCGTCGGTGTGCTCAATGCTCATGATTCTTGCGGTTATCTGGCCGTTGCCGCTGAGCGGCGTATATACATAATAGAAATCGTCCCCGGGCGTCGAAGGGCCGGTCCATATATCCTCCCCGTCGCCCTGAACGACGTAGAGGTCATTGATAACCAGCCACGAGCCTGGAGCGGCCGGGCTGCCGATATCCCGCCCGATCTCTTCTGCGCCGGCTTCGAAATCCAACGGCGACCGCCCCGGCTCCCACGGCGAATCGTTGAAATCGGGATTCGTCCAATCCAGATGCGCCTCTTGCGGACCCGGCACATGATAGCGGACATCGGCACCCGCGGGCACAAGCATCTCGACGTACTGCGCCAAGCCGTAGGAAACATCCGACAACTGCTCCGGGTACGGCCTGTACTCATGCACAACCGTATTGCCGTCCGGTGCCACTATCGCCACGCACTCATCGCTCGGCGCCAGCTTGAAATCGGCGTGCAAGTATGGTGCGCACGGGTCACGGACGTCGTTGCCGGAGGCAAGAACGACCAGAAACTTGCCGGGGCCGATGTTGACGTCCGGGAATTGCCAATCTCTCAGATTCGGGTCAGGATTGTCGCTGTTCCAGTTGGCCAAATACCAGCCGCCCAGATCGATGGTCGTAGCCGTGGGATTGTATATCTCTATCCAGTCGGGGTACTCATAAGGGTAACGCGGATCCTGCAGCGTGCCGTCGTTAACAGCCATAAACTCGCTGATGACCAGCGGCCTTTTATACTCTCCGCTCTCGGCGGCCGTCTGACGGTCGTGAATCTCAACCATCTTATGACGCGGCTTCGCCCAGCCGTATATATCCTTGAAATCGACTCTATGCACGCCCACCGCCAGATCCGTAGCCGTGAAATCACTGTCGAGCCAGGGACCGCCATCCACACACCATTTTGCCCCCTTGTTAACGGCCTGCTCAGGAAAGATTGTCACGAGCAGTGACCCCTTCTTCCGGCCGACGACCCGCCAGTTCTCGGCCAGAAGCGCAAAATCGGCCATATCCACCCCGTCGAATCCGTCGAGGTTTGCGCTGCTGCCGCCCCCCGGCGGGGCCAGCCAGTCCAGGGCAAAACGCGCCACGTCCTGCCAGTCGACCTTGCAGTCGCCGGTCAAATCGCCCACGGGCGCCGGGTCGCACACCTCTGTATCAGGCACATTCGCACCTGCCCTCGCAGCAAGCGACGCGAACAGTAGCGCCAGCAGCACAAGCTTGGCTTTCCAGCTGACCTTTCGAGTCATCTCTCAGTTTCTCCGGCTTTTACTACCTTACCCGCTTTGGCTGCCCTCGCGAGCAAATGGCTGGCAAGACGGTTGAACGTGCTTGCTCCGGTTTTCGCCGGTGCTGCATATAGTGCTCCTGTTCGGATGATGCGCCCCGATAGGCAGCAGTAACGCCGTTTCCGGCCCTCTTCGGCGGCTTCGACGTTGACACGGGCTGCAACAATCATAAACTGACCGGGCGTCATGAAAAAGGCCTGTCATCTGCTATTGTCCGCACTTCTGATTCTGGGCGCCCGGTGCGGCACCGGTTGCTCGGCGCCTGCGAGCGCATACGAACCCGACTGGCAGTCGTTGAAGCGCCACCAAACACGCGAATGGTCTCTCGACGCCAAGTTCGGCATATATACGCACTGGGGTCACGCCACCGTCGGGGCTGACCACGGGCCGGCCGGAGAAGCGGAAGTGGCGTGCTTCGTTTGCGTGGAGGCCCATCCCTCCAACCCTGATGAGAACCAGTAGTACAGGCTGTTGACCTTGATGATAGGAGAGGCTGCACGCCCCGTGTGATGACGCGGGTATACGGACCGGTCACCGTTGACGTTATCGAACCCTCCCAGACCTTATCCGCTATGTCAAGGATTTAGACACCGACGACTTTTTGCACACAACTGGAACGATGTTATCCGCCGACAGCACCTTGCATGACCTGTGCTCGGCCTTGCGGACGCATTTGTTTGGATATTGGCAGATGTAAGACTCTGCAAGCCTCTACCTGCCGGCATACCACTTCCGATCAACGTCCTCACCGGTGGTTTCCTCGATATCCGATACGTGGCCGTCCAGCCAAGAGGTTACGGAGTCGCGGCGGTGGCGGAAGCATTCCTGAACGGCATCCGGAAACTCGGTTGCTCTCCAGCCGAGCCTCCACTGGGTCAGGTTGATGTTCTCTCCGGGCAGGATGTGAAACATGTCGCCGTTGTCGTCCAGGAGCTGCTCTATATGGTCCTGGAAGGCGATTACCTCGGCGTGACGTTTGAACGCATGATCGATGTTCTTGTTTGTAATGTAGTCATTCAGGCCGTACGAACAGTACTTGAAGTACTGCTGCATGGGGAATCCCCAGCCGGACCACTCCGGCCAATCATCGACCCGCTTGGCGCTGGGGCACGCGTAGATCTTCCTGTTCTTGGCGTATGGGTCGTAGGCGATGCCCCAATAGGCCATCTCGTCATTCGGGCCGTATTTCTTTACCACCGGCGGATTCTGCCATTCGTTGTCCCACAGGCCGTGATTCGGCGAGTCATGGGTCTTCCCGTCATGGTCGTCCGCGTACATTCTAAGGGCAAGAACGAGGCCCTTGACGTGCGCGGTGCAGACGGTCTTTTTTGCCTGATCCTTGGCGGCTCGAAGAGAGGGAAGCAGGATCGCCATAAGGATGGCTATTATGGCAATCACCACGAGCAGCTCGATCAGTGTGAAAGCTCTCGACCTTGTCATTTTTGGCGGTTCCAAGACGGCGTATTGAACTGCCTTGTTAAAATATGGCGGCCGGCCCGCCTTCAGCATCTGCACTATACCAGAATGCCCGTACCAATTTCAAGCCTTTTGCGAGCAAATCGTCGCGGGCCTGCGGGCGCCGGGGCCGTGGGCTGCGCGTTGCGGCGCCAATTGTGGATTTCTCTTCTCCGGGGCGTTCAGCCTCGCAGAAGAATATGCCTTGGCAAGAGCCTCTCGTGTGCCCGGGCTCACCTTGCAGTCCGAGCGCAAGGTCAACTTGGGCCTCAATTATCCCGGAGGTTCTCACATTGACCCTGCTTGTTGGCGGGATCGGTGCATTTGAGATAGTCGTCGGCAAACACGGCGAGGTCGAGCAGATTGAAAAGCCCGTCGTGGTTGAGATCGCCCGGCAGGTATATATTGCCGAACATGTGAATATTTCCGGTGTCCGTGCTGACAAAGAGCTTTCCGTTGGCGGCGGCCAGACCGCGAGCCCGTCCGTGGACCGCCCTGCTCCAGAGCTCCTCGCCGCTGGAGATCTCGTGAGCGGTGACCTTGTTGGTCCCGCCGGCAAAAAGCACGTCACCGGCCAGAATCAGCGAGTAGCACGGACTGTCGCAGGCCACGGACCAAACGGTGCCGCCGCTCCCGCGATCGAAGGCGCTCAATCGAGCATTGACTATCCTCCTGTCGTTCTTCGAGACATCGACGCTCAACTGCTCCGTGATGACGTACGCGGTTTGCCCGGAGACGATCATGCGCTTGCCGTTGGGGTAGGTGGCGATGTGGTCGGCGTATTCGTTTGCCCTGTAGCCGGTCCCGTGGTCCAGCCCGTGGGCGTATGCGTAGCCGGTGTCGGAGGTCAACAGAACATAACAGCCTCCGTCACCCGAGCGGCTGCCGACGTTGCGGCAGAAGGCGCCGCTGGAGCGATGGTAAACGCTCGGGTATCTTCTGCCCTGGGCGAGGTATATCTTCGTGCTTGAAACCAGAATCGCCGACATCGGCGTCGAGCCGCCCGAGGTGACATATAGGCCCGGCCCGGTCGCCGAACCGGTGGAGGCATCGACGGCGCACAGGTAGGATTCTTCCCAGGGCGCCAGGGACGCTGCGAAATACGCCTTGCCGTCCATCACCGCCGCGCCGGTTCGTATGGGCCACATGGGGATGAGGCTGCCGTTATTGCCTATGAGGCGGTCGTCGTGCGAGGGGCTGTACTTCCATACGAAGGCACCGTCCGCGGCGTTGATGCAGTAGGCGTATCCGTCATCGGAAGTGAAGTAGAGCCTGCCATCGTCGAAACTCGGCGGGTAGCGAACAGGGCCGTCCGTGTGAAAGAACCACTCTTCTTTGCCTGTGCGAGCATCAAGGCAGTGAACCGAATCAGTAACTGAGGAGCCGAAATATACGAGGTCACCCACAGCGCTGACGAAAAACGCGGTGTCGAAATCCCGCATCGGCACCTGCATATTCCCGGCATAGGAATCCCAGGGGTGGCCGCCGTCCCAGGCCATCTGCGGCGGCGAGGGGGAGTAGTAAACCCAGGCCTGCTCCAGGTCTTCCAGTGGGAGAGTTTGGGCGCTGACTCCGCTTCTGCGATTGTCGTGCATGTACGTGGGCCAGTCCTCGGCCGCTGCCGACCCGAACAGCGCAAGAACCGCCAGGCACGCGGAGCAAACCGAGCCGCTACAGGCGCCTCTTGATGCCACCTGCGCCCCTGTGTTCTTTGCGTCGTATCTCATCATGACGTTCCTTCTTCAACTCTCTCTACCTGCCGGACGGCCGGGCCGGGCTGCGGACAAAAGCCACCGACGTCTGAAACCACTCGTTACAACTGCATCCGCCTCCGCCTTCGGGCAGAAGGACCATTGCCCCGCCGGGTATCGTGCTGAGCCAGCAGCTCGGGCGGATTCCGTTCCAGGTGCTCACGGCGCGCGAGTTTACGTCCCACATGGCGATCCGGCCTCCGGAGCCGCGGTATATGAGCGCCCCGGCTGTTCCCGCGCGGGTGCTGCAGCCGGAACGGGCGCCGATCACAAGGCCCAGGTCCACGCCGGTGTTGATGTTGTAGCCTCTCGGTTCCAGATAAATGTTGTTGCCGACGACAACCGGGTGCTGTATGTGGCCGCCGTGGTTGTCGGTAGTCCAGTTGTGGCTGACCGGATTGCTGCTCCAGCCGGCTTTCGGGCTGCCGGTGCCGGCATCATAGGCATACAGATAGTATCTTGAAGTCGGACTGTTGGAAGATGCAAGAATCAGCGTCTCGTTTGCGTAGAGCAGATAGAATACAGGGATCCCGGCGGCCGGATTGATGGACCGCTGACAGAGTCTTGTACCGTCATCGGCATCGAGGCCAACCAGGTACTGCTGGTCCCACAGGTCCGAAATCCCGATTCGCCCGGAAGGGTGACTTTCAACGTCGGGATCGCGGCTCTCGACAAAATAGATGCGGCCGCCACCGATTGTGATTGTCGAGTTGATGATAACGCCCTTGTCGGGGTCGCGGCTGTCGTAGGTCCATACCCTGGCGCCGGTATCCAGGTCATCGGCAAATATGTACTTGCTGCAAACCTTGGCGGTGGCGCCGGTATCCGAACGATGGTCGTACCAGCCGGGCCCTCCCCAGATATTCGTGTAGTGTGCGCCGTCGAGCTGCGCGCTGCCGCAGAGCAGGTTACCGAAGCGCGCCACATAGCCCCAGTCCATTCCGTCGTCGTTCAGCCTGTATGTTTTTGTGCGGATGCCGGTGTCTCCATCGAGTCGCCAGCAGTCGTCGTCAACGGCAACGAATATGCCGGCGGCGTCGGCGCAGACATATCCGCCGTCGCGAGGTGTATTTACGCGCAGCAGTCCCGGTACCTCAAGCGACCAATATATGGCCCCGTTATACGAATCCATGGCGAGAATTCGGTCCAGGCCCTGGTGATAAAGCCGGCCGTTGGCCATGACAGGCGGAGGCATTCGCGGATTGCGGTCCGCGCCGAAGTCCGCGCCCGGCCAGCCCAGCCACTGAACCTGCAATTGGCCGGTTCCCGTGGCGCCTTCGAGGTTGTCGCCGTCGTTGGCGGCGTTGTCGGCCCCGCCATATTGTCGCGGCCATTCGCCCGCGCCTGGCAGAGGGCCCCGCACCACTTCGCACCACAGGCCCGCCTCATCATCCGTCGTGGTATAGGTGAGGTTCGCAGCACTCAGCCAAGCTTCGAGCTCTTCCCGGCTGATGCGGTCCGGGCAACCGGTCGGCTGACCGACATACATCGTACCGCCGCTCGGGCGAAGGACCCGGAAAGCCTCGGCGGCATAGCCAACACACTGGCCGTCAGAGACAACGTGGTCCGAGACAATCAGATTGAAGAAGTACCTGGTGAATTTCAGATCATCGAGCGACTCGACGTGCCGTATTTTGACTCTTGCGCCATAGACGCCTGCCTGCATGAGTCGGGTGATTGCGGTCTCGACGTTTTCCGTATCCGCATCCACACCCACGATGGTCAGGTCGCTGCGTTTGGCCAGCTCGAACGCAAGTTGCCCCCGGCCGCACCCGTAAACCATACAGTAGCCCTTCTTGATGCCGGTCCGGTTTATTATGTGGGTGGCGGCGGACTCGTAAAGCGGTGTCAGTGAGTCGGGCGGGTAAGGCGAGGCCGCACCGGAACAGTCCACACGCGTGTAGTTGATCGCGCCGTCAAAGGTGTGCACATCGCTGAACTGCTTGTCCGTGCGGGAGCCATAGCCGACGCGGTAGTAATATTTGGTCCTGTATTGTAGGGGCGTCAAGGTGATCTCATGGGTAGTCGCGGCCGATGAATCTTCCGCCTTCAGACCCAGTGATTCGGTTGTGCCGTACTCGACGATGGAGTTTTGCAGCTCGGATGTGTCCCAGCGGACCACGGCCGTATAGGGGCCGGTAAACTGCACGTATGGACCGACGTTGATCTCGGCGGCGCCTTGAGCAAAAGCCGCAGGGGCAAATAGCGCAACCGCGACCAACCGACCCCACCGGCCCGGCCGCTGCAATAACGTCGTCTTATTATTTCGTGTCTTCATAGGCGTTTACTTCGAGCCCCCTTAGCGTTCGAGCCACAAGTCGGCCAACAGTGCAAAGTCAACAAGGTCCACATAGCAGTCCCTGTTCAAATCACTCCGCAGGTAGCCCCAGTCCCCGCACGTTAGCTCGTCATCGACGACTTTGACCTCGACCGACGCTATGCCTATCCCGTCGTAGGCTGTGTCTTCGCTTGTGGCCGTGTGGAAGATGGTGCTCGTGTGGGGGGCCTTGCCTTCATATATATCATCGTCAACGGCGGTCACGGTCACGGTCCGGACCACATCCCAGTCATCGGGGCCGAATTGCAGCACAACCAGCTTGCCGGGGCCGGCGCCGAGGTCGATTTGCGTGTCGCCGGGCATTGCCTTGATGTCCACGTCCGCCGAAGGACGGGAGTGCAGCGTAATTTCATACGTATCGGATTCGGCGCCTTCTTCGACAGTTGTGACGCCGCCGGATTCCGTGATTCTGACGCCAGGATGGCCGGCCAGTATCGGATCGCCGGGCCCGCCGAGGGCGGCAATCTCCTGGGCCGTCAGGGGCCGGTCCCAGACGGCTATGTTCGAAAAGTACATAAGGGCGTCCTCTCCGTTGTTGTCGCCGCTGAAGACCACGTATGGATTGGCATGGCCGGCCGGATACAGGGAAAAACGACCATCGAGATCAAGACTGCCGGTATTGTGCCTGCCCTTGAGCTGCCCGTTGATGTAGAGATCGTGAAAGGCCACGGCGGGGTTGTTGTCCAGGTTGATCGTCAGGATCGCGCGGTACCAGGTGGAATGACTGCTGTACCACTGGCCGACCGTCGCGCTGTTCGTGTAGCCCAGTGCGCCCAAGCCCCAGCTTTCATCGCCCGGATTGATGAAATACTCGGAATCGTTGTAGGTGTCGTAGCCGCTCTGGTAGAAGGCCCGCCATTTGCCGGCGCTTGACTGGGGATACATAACGTCGAATAGAAGAGTGAACTCGTTGACGTAGGTGCTGCTGCCGCCGTTTGCGGCAATGCCGTGGGCGCACTGGTAATACGTGCCCGATTCGACCGCCACGGCCCCGTCCGCTCCGCTAATCCCGGCAACCGCAGATTGCCCGCTGCCGTTAAGAATAAGGTCATTGCCCACTGTTGCCTTGGTCAGATTGTGAGGGTCATTAAATTCCCACAACCCAACCACCTGAGCTTTTGCACAAGAGTGGAGGCAGAGAACAGCGATCAGCGATCTGACAAGTATCTGTTTTCGCATTCTTTCGTCTTGGGGCGGGCGTCTAAAGAGACACCCCGGACACGATGATCCGGGGTGTATCGCCCCGTCATACTGAATACTGATTTCGGCCCACAATCCCATTGCGAGCCCGAAACGGTTAACTCACGGATACGGCTTAGCTCTTCCTGCGAATCAGTGCCAGAGCACCCAGTCCGAGCAGGGCCATAGTCGCCGGCTCCGGTATGGCGGCGCCGGGACCGCCAAGGCTCTCTATCTCTTCGGGCGTTAGAGGCCTATCCCAGATCGCCATATTCGAGAAATACATCAGCGCGTCGTCCCCGTCGTTATCGCCGGCCAGGCAGACGTACGGATTGGCGTGATCGGACGGATAAAGCGAGAAGCGGCCGTCAAGATCGAGATTGTCCGTCTTGTGGTTGCCCTTGAGCTGGCCGTTGATATACATGTCATGGAAAGCCACGCCCGGGTCGTCGTCCAGGTTAACCGTCAAGACCACGCGGTACCACGTGGAATGGCTGCTGTACCACTCGCCAACGGTCGAGTTGTCCGTGTAACCCAGCGCGCTCACGCCCCAGCTCTCATCGGCCGGATGAATGAAATACTCGGAGTCGTTGTAGGTCTCGTAGCCGGTCTGATAGAAAGCCCGCCACTTACCCGCACTCTCCTCCGGGTACATCACGTCAAACAGAAGACTGAATTCATTGACCCAGACGCCGCCGCCATTCGCCGGGATTTCGTGCTGGGCCTGGTAGTAAGTGCCCTTCTCGACGGCAACCGCCCCGTCGGACCCGTCAACTCCGGCCACAGCAGATTGACCGGCGCCCCAGAGAATCAGGTCATTTCCCAGGGTTGCCTTCGTCAGGTTGCCGGCGTCATCGAACTCCCATAGGCCCTTGAGGCCTGTTGCCAGATCCGCCCGTGCGACTGTCGCAAAGGCCAGAAACAACAATAAGAATGCAACTTTGCCTTTCATCGGTTCTCCTTCCAGAATCACAATATTGCCAAAGTTCACACTTTCTCATACCGCGCGCCCCACAAACACGCCCTGCACCACCGCTGTTGTGAGACCATTCTGTCTGGCAGGCTCCTCCAATATAGAACCCTTTTGACAGGGACCATCATATCATCAGTGCACGGCCTTGTCAAGCACAAAAACTGCTAAAATCAAGGCTGCGCCCCGCCTCGTGGCTGCGGCGTTAAGTGCTTCTGCCACAAGGAGTTAGCGTGTTCGAGGCCCTGGCTGGGCCGGATTGCAATCGGCCCGGGCTAATACCGGCGTTGCGCTACGGCCACATATCCTCGATCAGCCACTGTTCACCAAGCCCGGCGAAGTCCTTAAAATCAACCTTGTTGTCCTCGTTCAAATCACTTCGTATTCCACTGAGGAACCACACCTGATCATCGGCAAGCACGGTGTTGTAAATCCTCACGTCGTCAATTGCTCCCACAAACCAGCCGTCATACATTTCCGTGCCGTCCTGGGCTATCACGGTTGGGTTGCCCGAATCGATGGTGCCGGTGCTGCCGGAGATGTTCACCCGGCCCTGATATTCTCCGTCAAAGTAGAAGCGTGCGTAGGCATCGCGGTCGTGTGCGACGCAGAGGTGATGCCACTCGCCATCACTCAGTATTGGGCCGGGCGGGTCGTAGTCCCGGCGGCCGCCGGTCGCGCCTGAGTAATTCCACTGCCACGAGCCGCTTCCGCCGCCCTGGCCGGCAATGACCCAGCCGGTGTTGCCGCCGCTGTCCCAATCCTTGTTTGAGATTATTGAAGCATCGCTTTCCCAGCCCACAGTTTTTACCCACAACGCCACGGTGAAATCGGTGCTCTCTCCGAAATTCAGGTTAGAGGCGCTGCCCAGGACCACGTGTGTCCTGCCGCCAAGCTCCAGTGCACTGTCTACCATACCTGTCACCCATGCTGCATCGCCCATTATCGTCCCGTGGACACCGCTGTCGGAGCTGTCCTGAGCATTGCCGTCGAACTTCCACCAGCCGACAAGATTGCCGGCGCCCGGCGCCGCGGCCGCAAGAAGCCACTTGTCCGCCATGACGGCGACTTCCCCGGCGTTTATGACGCAGTCCGGGACGTAGTCAACTTTGGCGAACCCGGCCGAGCGACGTGCCGGAATACACATCGAGCCATACAACCTGAGCTCGTCGAAGATTACCACTCCCGAGCCTCCCGGGACCGTCGGATTCGTATCGTTGCCAAAGCCGATGCTGATATTGGTGACACCGTGCAAGTCGACCCCGAAGGACGCCAGATCGATAAGCCACTCGTGCCATTGTGCCTCCTGCAAGTCGGTCATTTCGCCATCGTATGGTATCTTGACTCCGTTGAGCTTGAGGTACATCTGCTCGGTGGTGCCGGCGACATTGGCCGGGTCGCCGTAGAACTGCACGGACAACGCCCTGGCGCCGCCTCTGGTCCAATCGGCGCCAATCGGCAGATCGGCAATAGCGGCCGTGGCTTCCGAATAGTACTTTTTGCCGGCGGTGCCGAGAAAATTCGTCCCGTCGTTGTCATAGTAATACGCCAGCGCGGCACCGGCAACGCTGGTACCGGCGCTAAGGTCAACAACCGAACCGGTGCCGTTGCCGGCGTAGGGCGGCGCCGGCTCGGTCCAGCCCTCGCCGTCCCTCCACGTGTACCATATCCTGCTTCCGGGCTGACCGACGGCGTCGTTGTCTCCATAGGAGTCCATGTCATCGACGACGAGAGAGTCGGCGGTGGTAAACGACCATACATCACTTTGCCAAGCATTCGGCTCGGCTGCGTTGTTGACCTCAACAATCTTCCAGTAGTAGGTGGTGTCCAGATTCAGCGACGAGATGTTGTAGCTGGCGTCGCATCCTTTGGAGGCGGGCAGGCTGACGAGCGGGCCGCCGCTCCCGTCCGACACCCCCTGCTCATCGGGGCCGAAGTACAGTTCGTGCGATGCCGCCTCGCTTCCGGCCCTCCAGCTCAGGACGACATCAATAGGCACGGCAGTCGCCTGGTCTTCAGGGCTCGGCATTTTTGCCTGGACGGGCAGGTACAGGAAGCGAACCTCGCTCAGGCCGTGCTGGTCCACCAGACCTGCGCTGTGGTTGCTGTTTACGGTAATCTTGACGTACCTGGCGGCAACGCCGCCAAACGCGACAGCCGCGCCGTGCGCGTACCCGTCGGTGCCTGGCGCCTTGGGAATCTCACCGACGCCGGCCAGCTCGGTCCATGTCGAGCCGTCCGTCGAATACTCGATAGTAACCCCCTTGAGTCCGTGCAATGTGAGCAGCCCCTCCCCGTTGAAGTTCCATACCCACATCTCGTGCAGCTTGTACGTCTTGTCGAACTCGTACCGGATCCAAGCCGCTGTGTCGGAACTCTCGCTTAGCCACATGTGCGAGGTGTTGTTGGAATGGAGGTCGCCGTCCAGGCCGGATTCGTTGATGGTGTTTTCCGGTCCCTTGCCCGGTTCGCTGCTCGAAGCCGTGACGGTGATATTGGCGGGGCCCAGGGCGTAGGCAAAAGGCCCGGTGGCGAATTGCCAGACGGGACCCTCATCCCATCCGCTGACACCGTTTGCCTCGTCGATCCGCCAGTAGTAGGTTGTCACATAATCTAAAGCAAAGGGAAGCTCGGCCGTATCAAACTCGGGCTGGCTCGTGGGACCGCGGTCGGCGGCAGCGGCACCATCGTTGACATCATCAAAATTCTCGCTGAAGAAAACCCTGTGCCCGTTGGCGGGGGGCGCGTAGGCTCCCGGCGTCCATCTCAGGATTACGTCGGTGCACACATCTGCGGCTCCGTCGGCCGGACTTGGGTTGGACGCCAGCGCCGGATCAAGCGGCTGGATTGGATCGCCGGGACCGCCAAGGGCGGCAATCTCCTGCGCCGTAAGGGGGCGCTCCCAGATTGCTATGTTCGAAAAGTACATAAGGGCGTCCTCTCCGTTGTTATCGCCGCTGAAGACCACGTACGGGTTGGCGTAGTCGGCCGGATACAGGGAAAAGCGGCCGTCGAGATCAAGATTACCCGTATTGTGCTTGCCCTTGAGCTGTCCGTTGATGTAGAGGTCGTGAAATGCCGCAGCAGGATCGTCGTCCAGGTTGACCGTCAAGACGGCCCGGTACCAGGTGGAGTGGGTGCTCTGCCACTGGCCCACCGTGTCGCTGTTGGTATAGCCCAGCGCGGCAACACCCCAGCTTTCGTCTCCCGGATTGATGAAATAGTCGGAGTCGTTGTACGTCTCGTAGCCCGTCTGGTAGAAGGCGCGCCATTTGCCCACGCTTTCCTCTGGATACATCACGTCAAAGAGCAGAGTGAATTCGTTGACGTATGTGGTGCTGCCGCCGTTAGCGGCAACGCCATGGGCGCACTGGTAGTATGTGCCCGATTCGACCGCCACGGCCCCGTCCGCTCCGCTGATCCCGCTCACCGCAGATTGCCCGCTGCCGTTGAGAATAAGGTCGTTACCCAGCGTTGCCGTGGTAAGGTTTTCGGCGTCGTCGAATTCCCACAGGCCCTTCAGGCCCGTCATGATGTCCGCTTGGGCCGTTCCGACAATCGCAAGCCCCAGAACCAGCAGAATTGAGCAGATTAGCTTCTTGCACATTTTCGTCCTCCTTCAAGAATAGACAATGACCATGCACTGACTACGTATCGAGACCAACACCATTCAGATGCGCAACTTGTGAAAGCCACAAGTTGTTGGGCCCTGAACAAACCACCAAAATCTCCGGGACGATTACCCCCCGCCTCCATTGTTGCTCCTGATCGGAATGTCTTGTACAATACAATACCATTCTCAACACCCTCGAGCAACCCATATTACCACATTGGCCCCGGTCTTTCCATACTTTTCCGCTTTTTTTTTGTGTCGGTTGCCGCGCCATCCTGCGCCGACACACGGACAAGCTATGAAACCGGAGCCTCCGCCAGTTGGTTATGATAAAGGCTCGTAGTAACGGCCTGATCTTGTTTGTGGCCGTTAAATGCCACAGTAACCTCGAGCAGAGGAGCCTCCAATGGTCAAGTATCAAGTATATTGGATTTGACATTGATGACAAGAAGACAGTTGCGTGTGTTAGTCAAAAAGGAAAGAAGGAACGGTATAAGAAGACCGACAGCCACATCGAATCCACGCGAAAATTCCTAAAGCAACAGAACACTGCCGGCTGCCGATTACACCTGACATTCGAGGTCAGCGGACAAGCTGGCTTTCTTTACGATTCGCTGGAAGATTATATCGATCCGGTTGCCGTGAGTAACCCATCCCAAATGACATGGATATATCGCACTTCGAAGGAAACAGATCGGATCGATGCTCACAAACAAGCGTTATTGTTATCTGTGGGAGAAATACCGAGAGTCCGCATGCCCAGTCGCAGAATTCGGCAATGGCGAGACACTATTCAACACCGTCGCAGGATCATCGGGCGAATAGTACGGATCAAGAACCGTATTCGGGCTTTGCTGAAAAGTCAGGGGCACACACAATGCCCTGCCCCGGTTCTATGCACCAGCCTCTATGAGGGGATTAGACTTGTTGTCTTGGGGCTGACGGAGCGTAGCGGAGTCAGCCCCAAGACAAGTCGCCGCGAACCGCGAACAAGTACCTCAAGACTTCCACCACGTCTTCACCACCGATGTTTTTGCCAACGTCTATCGCCAGACATTCTCGGTTATCCTCTCATGAAGACTGGACCAGTTTTTGGGGAGCAGGCCATTGGGACGACTACTCATAGCCAGACCTCTTGAAATCGAAGTTGCGATTACGGTATTATTTGCGACGTCGCATGCAAGAGCAGTCGTTATGACGTTAAGTAGAAAATCCCTCTTGAAACAGGTGAGGACATGAGGCTTATGAACAGGTTCACGCAGATTCAGGAAAGAGCGTGTGCGGGCGTTTCCGTCTTGAGAGTGCCGGCGGCGCTGGTTGTTCTGCTGTGGGCGACTGTGACGACGCCCGGGTGCGTGAATCTTCAGGGGGTGGATCTGTATAAGGGGTTTCAGAATCCACCGCAGGAGGCGAGGCCCTGGACGTACTTCCTGCTGCTAAATGGTTATATGAACCGGGATTACCTCGAGAGCGAACTCCGACAGCTTCGCGATGTTGGGATCGGCGGGCTGTGCGTGTTCGACATGGGCGGTCGGGGGGACGAGGCGGCGTTGCCACCGGCCGGTCCAGCGTTCATGAGTGAGCCGTGGCTGGACAACTTCGCCCATCTTGTGGATGTCGCGGGCAGGCTGGGCCTGGATGTTCAGTTGGCGGTCAGCAGCAGTTGGGACATGGGAGCAACCTGGGTCAAGCCTCAGGACGCCTCCATGGCGCTCTACCACACCAGCATAAACGTCCAGGGGCCCGCAGAATTCAATCAGGCTCTGCCGGAACCGGAGATTCCTTCGAACGCGCCACGTGACGCCGAAGGCAAGCCGATTGTCCTTGAGAGCATCGCGGTGCTGGCCTTCCAGGCAGCGGTAACTGCATCGAAACACCAACCCGCCGGCACAATTGCATCGGCCGATACCGTAATCGATCTCAGCACGCAGGTCGGCGCCGACGGGCATCTGCGGTGGAGCGCGCCGAAGGGCAAGTGGACCGTTCTCCGGTTCGTTCTGGGCAATACTGGCGAACGGCTGAAGGTTGCGAGTCCAAACTCAGATGGCCTGGCAACGGACCATTTTAGCGCCCGCGCCACCGCCGATTACATTGACTATCTCACGGAACGTCTGCGCCGGCGTCTGGGTCGTCTCGAGGACACGCCGCTCAAGAGCCTATATCTGCCGAGCTACGAGGTTCGTGGCAATGTTTGGACGGGCGACCTGGTCGAGCAGTTCCGGCATTACCGCGGCTACGACCCGACGAAATGGCTGCCTGTGGTGGCAGGATACACGATTGAAAACCAGGAGCAGACCGAGCGGTTCCGGTACGATCTGAACAAGACACTGGGGGATCTGCTGGTGGATGCGTATTATCGAACGGCGACCGAATCGGCAAGGCGAGCCGGGCTGGAGCTTGAGGCCGAGGCCGGGGGGCCGGGTCCGCCAGTGCATAACGTGCCGGTCGATGCGCTCAAGGCGCTGGGTGCGATCACGGAAGTGCGCGGCGAGTTCTGGCCATGGCGATTGGAGAACCATCCCTTGTGGGTGGTCAAGGAGACGGCCTGTGCGGCTCATATCTACGGCCGCAAGCGGGTGCACATGGAATCATTCACGGGCTTCTATCACTGGGCGGCCGGTCCGTTCGACCTGAAGTTCTCGGCGGACCGGGCCTTCTGCGAAGGCATGAACCACGTCGTCTGGCACACCGCCTCGCACCAGCCGCCCGAAGCGGGCAACCCGGGATGGGTCTACGGCGCCGGCACGCATCTGACGCCGAACCTTATCTGGTTCGACAAGGCCGGCCCGTTCATCCGGTACCTGGCCCGGACATCATTCATGCTGCAACAGGGTCTGTTTGTGGCGGATGTCTGCTATTACTACGGCGATCACGGCTTTAACTTCGTGCCGCCTAAACACGTCGGCCGAAGTCCCGGCCCCGGCTACGATTATGACGTGACCAATGCGGAGGTCCTGCTCAAACGTATGACGGTGCGCAACGGTCGTCTGCGGCTTCCTGACGGCATGGAATATGAAGTGCTTGTGCTGCCGGATCGTGAGGACATCAACCCGGATGTGCTGGCGAAGGTGCTCGAGCTGGTTAAGGCCGGGGCGACCGTGGTCGGACCCAAACCCAGAACCGCGGCCGGATTGGCCGACCATGCCCATCGCGACCGGCGAGTAAAGGAAATGGCTGAGAGGCTTTATGGCGATTGCAACGGCAAGACCGTGTTCGAGAATCAATTAGGCAAGGGAAGCGTCATCTGGGGACGCACGGTACGCGAGATCCTGAAATCGCGGGGTCTGGGCCCGGACTTTCAATACATGAGCCCGAACGGATCCGTCGAACTTGACTACATCCATCGTCGAGATGGCCACGCCGACATATACTTTGTGCGAAATGTCAAGGCCGAACCGGTCCGGACGGATGTCACGTTCCGAGTCCGCGGCAGGGTCCCGGAACTGTGGGATCCGGCCACGGGCACGGCCGTCGATCAGCAAGTGTATGAACAGACGCCACGTGGCGTGCGCATGCCCCTGGCGCTGGCCGAGCATGGTTCGGTCTTTGTCGTCTTTCGAGAACGGGACGCCCAGTCCGCGAGTCCGGCCGTCGACAGCGAACCGGAGGTTGTGGCGTTGCCAGGACCGTGGGAACTGTCATTCGAGGCCGATTACGCCCCGCCCAGCCCGATGACGCTCGACACGCTCATGTGGTGGACAGAAGAAAGTGACCGGGATATCAGGTACTTCTCAGGTCTGGGCCGTTATAAGACGACGGCCCGCATCCCGGATAACTGGCTGGGCGACGATAGACAGGTGGCTATCGATCTGGGACGGATGTGGTCGGTGGCGGAGGTGTTCGTCAACGGCGAGCCGGCGGGGATTATCTGGAAGCCGCCCTACCGGCTGGATATCACCGAGGCCCTCAAGCCGGGCCCGAACGTGCTGGTCATCGAAGTGGCGAACACGTGGTGCAATCGGATCATCGGGGACGCCCTGGGTGACGGTATGCCGCCGGTGACACGGACGAATATTACCGGATCAGGAACGCCGAAGAGGAGCTGGAAGAACATCCCCCCGCACCCGTCCGGTCTCAAGGGCGCGGTGCAACTGATCTCCACAAAGCGACTGCGTGTCAGGCCAGAGTCACTGTGATGCCCGTGCGTTCAGGGCGTGCATACATGTTGGCGGAATGGCAGGTGATCAGCGCTCTCAAACGCAGGCGTACGAGGACGGAATGGACAAAGCCTACGCCCAGTCGGGATTGGGTGATGATCTGCTCGACTGGCCGGGCCCCGGCGTCCTTTCGCTTGATTTCGTTCTGCTCGATGGACTCGGTGAGGCTCGTTTCTCATCACTGTCGAAATGTTCGAAAATACGGTACTGATCTGGATAAGCGTTGTCCTGGACGAGTCAGTTCAACATGCTCTTTTCCGGTTGGTCGGGATCATTGCTGTGAGTCTGAAACCGTTTGGTGCCAATGCGGCTTTGGCGAGAAATAGCGAGGATTGACAAGACTTCTTGACAGCCTAAATGCGCCTTCCCGCGCCATTTACGTGCCGTGCCAAGTTTTTCTGCTAGAATTTTACTTGTACTTTTTCAAAGATGGCGCTGCACTGGATATGGGCAAATTTCCGACAGCGCACCGGCCGCTCCGCCAACAAGAGCAGATTGGCAGTTCCGACAGCATTACTATGCCAATTCACCGGCTCCCCTGTACAGGGTCTTCATGAGGTGGCTATTCCACCCTGATCTCATCGCTGACACGGAAGAAGTCGAAGTCCACGAATCCACCTGCGGTTTTGGTCGCAAAGTTGAACAGCCCGAATCGATAGCCCATGAAGTGCGGCAGAGTGTAGGCCATTTGTAGGACGGAACCGATCTTCGTCCACGTCTTGCCGTCAAGGCTGTGATAGAAATAGGCCTTGTCTGTACGGTCACGGAAATCACAGTCGATCTTGAGATATACGGTTGGCTGTGTGAGCGCGATGCTCTCGACCTCCTCCGGCCGATTGTACCGGGCACTGACCATGATAATCGATTTACTGTCGCCTTCCATCTTGACGCCGACAAAGCCGTAACTCCTTTGTAGGGCGATCAGGCCGGCACAGTCACCGTTTTTCATATGGGCGACCTCGATTTTCGTGGTCGCGGAGCTCACCGGGCCAAAGGTCCGCTGGGTCAGCATATTGCGGGCCCCGAGCACGTCTTTGTCCACCCGTCCGGCGGTCAGGCGCAGGTAGCCGGTGCGTTTGCCGACCGACCAGAAGCGGTTGTCGGGGTTGTGGTTCCACTGCCACGCCAGGGGCAGCGGCTCGCCGGGCTTTCGATTGAATTCGTCAGAGGCCACGATATTGCCAAGTCCTTCTTCTTTGTCGTCAATATCGAGCGTCATGGGAGCCTTTCCATCGACACCCAACACCGGCCAGCCGTTCTCCCATCGGACCGGCACCAGCCAGGGATTGCGCCCGACCGATCCGTTGTCCTGGAACAGAACGGCATACCACCTGCCGTCCGGGGTGTCTATGAGGCAACCCTGAGCAACCCCCTGGTCATGCAGGATAACCCTGCCCTCATAGGGGCCGGTGATCTTGGCGTCGCGATGAATAATCTGAGTACGCATATCGCCTCGAGGCCATATGATATTCATGACATAGTACTTGCCATTAATCTTGCGCAGTTGCGAGCCCTCACCCCTCAAACCAGTATTGCGACCCGCGACGCCAATGGCATTCCTGATCACCACTTCGTTGAAGCCGCCCTCCTTTATGCCCGACAGATCCGGTTCCAACTCTACCAGTCGAAGATCGCCGACGCCGTAGAGCATATAGACACGCCCGTCGTCATCGAAGAACAGGGAATGGTCGTGCAATGACGGCTCAAATGAAGTCTCTTCCCAATCGCCCTTTTCAATGTCCGTGCTTGTGTAGATATGGGTTCGGCCGCTGGTGTTGGAAAACGTGGACACATAGTAGGTGCCTTTGTGGTAACGCAAGCTGCTGGCCCAGGAGCCACGGCCGTAGCAGTTCCGGCCGTTTTCCAGGTTCATCGCATCGTTTTCGACCAGCCGGTCGTAGGCATAGCCGATCAGTTCCCAGTTGACCAGATCCTTCGACTTCATGATGGGCAGCCCCGGACTCATGTGCATGGTGGTGCTGCTCATATAATAGGTGTCACCGACACGGATGACCGCAATATCCGGAACATCCGCCCAGATGATGGGATTTCGTGCCAATTTAGCCTGAACCGACCCGCCGATAAAAAACGCTACAAATGTCCACACAAGGATATGCCACTGATACGTCTTCATGATAATGTCTCCATTTCTCGGCCCCGGCATTCCAGGAGCAGACTTTCTTGATTCGAGCTCCTTTGCCCCCTACTTGCTGGAGCGGTCCAATTTCAGGAGAGCGAGTCGATAGGGCAACTGGTCGTAGCGCCTTCTAATCGCGGGATCGCGACCTTGATAAAGGAGCTGGAGGTTGTTGGGGTCAATGGTCGGCGTTTCATCATATCCGTCGCGAAGCAACTCTCCATGGCTGATGTCCCTTGTCCAGGGCGTGACGCCATCTTCGAAGGTAACGTTGTTGATGCCCGCGAAGGGCGTTTCCCATGAGTCGGCCCCTGGCACGGGTGTCCATTCTCCATCGAGATCGTTGGAGATCCAGGCGCGGTAGTATCTGGCCGGGCTCAAGGCCTCGATGATGGTCAAATAGGTATCAGTCCCCTTGATCCTGTAGGTCATGCTCCCCTCGAAAAGGTTGTTTCGATCTTCCTGGATGGCAATCTCGACATTGCCCATGCCCTTGGGGAAGTCCTCGATCTTGGTCCGGCTACGATAGAAGCGACCATTATCACCGGTGAAAAACAGGTAGGCGTGGGTGTCATCGCAGATAATATGATAGTCGATCGGAAGCCTCGGCGTGCCCGCAGGTAGTCTGTCAAAGAAGTTCTGCGGGGCTGTCCAGGTTTCGGGCTTGGAGATGTCATCGGTAGTGGAATACTGGGGCTGTTGCGACTGAAAGACCAGGTACCACTTCTTGTGTGGGGTGAAATAAAAAAGGTGCGGTGCGCAGTGATAGCTGCGCAGATTCGGATTGTTGTCAATGTAATAGGGTTCGGCGTCAGCGGCATCCGACCAATCCGCAAAGCTGAGATAGACCATGCTCCAATTGCCTCGAGTATTGGCGGTGGTTGCATAGATGTGCCATTGGTTGTCGTAACGGACAATCGTTGGGTCTTTAACGGACACGATGTTGTGCGTTTCATCGGACACCGGCTTGATCAGCACACCAGTAGATTTCCACTGCAGCGGGGTGGCGAATGGTAGTGTGGGAGCGTCCGCACGTACCGTTGACGACGTAGCGGGCTGCGTCTGGGTGGTTGACTCGGCCGCAAGGATTGCAGGGGAGCTGCCGGCCAGCAGCATCGAGACAGCAAGACGGGTAAGCATGGATTTGTCCATCGGTCGGCCTTTCGACGGCAGTGATTCATTTTGGTAAGGCAAGGAGATTCAGATTCATACTTAAATCCTGATAGTTGAAACTCTAATTTCTACACACTTTCAAAATGGAACTGTTCGAATTTCAGAAGCTTTGCGAGTTTAATGATTTATCGTGCATGCGACCATTGTACCGCCGTGCGTGTAGATGTAGCATAGTAATCTTGTCAGAATCGTCAAATCAGTCCTGTTGAAATCTGAGTCAACGCATCGAGCAGATGTGGCAAGAAGTTTAGGAGGTCATCGAATGAATCACAGGTTGACAACTATTTTGTTGGCGGCCGTAATAGCAGGTGGAACCTGTTTAGCTCAGACAGACCAGCCAACGATTAAAGAAGACTTCAAGCCCTCGACCTTGAACCAGCCCGGTCGGCAGTATCCGCAGGTTAACTCTCAAGGCTATGCTCGATTTCGCATCGTGGCGCCCCAAGCCCAAAGCGTCGGGGTGAGTTTCAGGGGCACCGTCCTCACCAAAGCCAAGGACGGTTCCTGGATGGGCACCACGCCAAGACCGCTGGATGAAGGCTTTCACTACTATCATCTCACGATTGATGGAGGGACATTTAACGATCCCGGCACGTTGAACTTTTACGGTTCTACTCGTTGGGAAAGCGGCATCGAGATCCCCGCTCATGACCAGGATTTCTACGCCCTCAAGGACATTCCCCACGGCCGAGTGCAGCAGATTCTCTTCCCCTCGAAGAGCACCAACACTTCACGCCGCGCCTTTGTGTACACGCCGCCTGACTACGACAAGGACCTGACCAGACGATATCCGGTACTGTACCTGCAGCACGGCTGGGGCGAGGATGAAACTGCCTGGAGCAACCGGGGCCGCGCCAACCTCATCATGGACAACCTGATCGCCGAGGCCAAGACCAAGCCCTTCATCATCGTGATGACCTACGGCATGACCAACGAAATCCGGTTCGGCGGCCTCAGAAATTTCGATATCGGCCCCTTCCAGACGGTTCTCGTCTGCGAGTTGATCCCCTACGTCGATGCCAACTTCCGTACGCTCTCCGATCAACCCCGTCGCGCCATGGCCGGCCTCTCAATGGGCGGAATGGAAACCAAGACGATCACTCCGAAGAATCTCGATAAGTTTTCCCACATCTGGCATGTGGATTCAAACGGCCACGACGCTACCGAATGGGTCAACAACTTATATCTGATCGCGCAGCATATCTTCAAGGCGGCCCAGCCGACGACAGACGTCTTTTACGACCCTTCTTCGTCCGGCTGGGATCAGAAGTTTCCCCGGGCTGCCTCCTTGAGAATAGCCGCATCCAGAGCCTGGTCGGCCACGACCTTGCGAAGGCGGGCGTTCTCCCTCTGCAAAGCCCTTAACTGCTCGATCACATCGGGGCTCATCCAACCCACATTGCCCGCCTCCGCTGGTCGAATTGAACGTGTTCGAGTCGCTCTGTGGAAAAGCGTACCTGATACCCCTAATCTTGACAATTCTCTAATTTCCCCTAATTCTCGCACGGAATTTGCGTCCCCGAACTGGTTGTATGTCGTCTTTATAGTTGAGGCTTTGATGCACAGTCGCTAAAAGGTCTATATATGAGCACAAAGGCAAACGAAGAAAGACTGTTGAGGAAGTGTCTTAAGGGCGATTCGGACGCGTTCGGGCTCATTGTTGCGAAGTACCAGGGACTTGTTTGCGCGATCACCTACAGCGGAACCGTGGACGTTCAGGGAAGCGAGGAACTGGCCCACCAAACCTTCGTCGAGGCGTGGAACAAACTCTCGCAGCTAAGAGATCTTTCGAGGTTCCGTCCCTGGCTGTGCACAATAGCCCGTAATCGTGTGAAGTCTTTCATGAGAGACAAGCGCCGGGATATTCTGCGGAAATCCAAACCTATGGAACATGTAGACGGTAACTCAATCGATGCGCCGGGTCCGTTAGAATCGGCTATAAAGAAAGAACATATCGAACTCGTCGATGCGGCGATCGGACAGATTCGGGAACGATACCGAGCGCCTCTGGTGCTCTATTATCGGGAGCAGCAGTCGGTCGAGCGGGTGGCAGAGTTGCTTGATTTGTCGGAAGAGATCGTCAAGAAACGTCTGCAGCGGGCCCGCAAGATGATGAAGGAGAAACTCAGCTCCATCGTCGAGGAGACCCTTTCGGCTACAGGACCAAAGCGGGCGTTTACGACGGCGGTGGTGGCGTCGGTGGCCGGGTTGGCTGTCAAGGGTTCCGGTGTCGCTGCGGCGGCGGGCATTGCAGGGGCCTGGTCCGGAGGCAAGATCTCGGCGCTGGCGACCTTCGTAACGAGTGGAATGAAGGCCAACGCTGTCGCAGCAGTGGCGGCCTTCGTCGTCGGCGTGGGAGCAGCAGTCACGTATAAGCAGATTACCGAACCGAGGGGAGGGGGGGATTCTCTTGAGACCGTAAGTACGGTACAGGCGACAAAGGGAGGACGCGACGGGTTCGGAGAAGAGGGGGTTGCAGAAGTCGGTGACAATACGTTGAAGCGGTCGGCTGGTGAAGCAAGCAATGGGGATCTCGAAAATAAGCCGCTGGCAAGTGATAGTGAGTCGGCAAGGGTCAGGCCGCCACAGGGGCCGGGCGGGTTCTTGCTTTCTGGCGTGGTAAGCGATGTCGATACGGGCAGACCGATTAAGGGGGCGCGGGTTGAAGACGACAATTATCGTGGGAATGAAGGGGCTGTGTGCGGCTCGAACGGTGCTTTTGATTACTGGACATGGCCGAAGGAGCATTTTGTGAAGGCTTCGGCGGTGGGTTACGAGTCGAAGCGCGTGCTTTTCAGGCCGAGCCTCATGGGCCACGACATGTCCGGCCGGTTGCGATTCAAACTCAAACGGGTCAAGCGGCTGGAATACGGTCTGCGGGCTGTGAAGGAGGTGTGGCAATACGGTGAGTTTCCTGCCTTTGTTCTTGATGTGCGCAATGTCAGCAGCCTGAAGGGTGTGGTGGGGCAGCTGAACTTGCGTGCTGACGGGTCCCGACGGACGGGCAAATCTTTCGGTGCTCTTCGTCTGTTGTTCGGCGGCAATGATAGAAAGGGGTTCAACCCGAACATTGAGTACTATCCGGTGTTTACCGAGCCTTACGACGGGCCGATCGAAGTGGGGGCCGGCGAGCATGTGAGCCTTGAGTTTGAGATGACGGGTCTTTCCGAGAATTATTCTTTGGACCGGCAAGAACCGCTCAAGCCCGGGCGATATGCGGTCGGTATGGGCCACTTCGGCGGAGCTGGCAAGCCGGTGTTCTCAACCAATATCGTCGATGTGGAGGTCCTGCCGGCGGGCGTTGCCACCCGGGATGAACTGGCGGCGTATTTGACGCCGTCTGAGGCCAACGGGGTGAAGATTGAGGCCGGTTTTGTGCCGAACAAGACTGAGATTGTCCTTGGTGAGCCGATATTCGCCACGTTCATGGTGAAGAATCATGGAGACGAGCCCTTTACCTACGCATTCGGCGGTGACTATCGCGGTACGGGGCGCCACGACCGCTTCAAGATCAACGTCGTGGATTCGGCAGGTAATCAACTGCCAGATCCCAAGGCCGGCCCTGACGGTTTTGTCATGTTTGGGGGTGGAATATCAATGAGCCGTACCGCTCATCCCAATGATGTGGCGAGCGAGAAGGTGAATTTGCTCGATTTCAGGAAGATACAGAGCCCCGGGGTTTACGCGGTGACATGCGGTTTTGTATTGAACAAAGCCTGGCATACTTCCACCGGCGAGTCCGACATTCCCGTCAAGACGAGCTACGAATTGACGGTCCTAGCTCGCACGCCCGTCAATGTGCAGCGTGTGATAGAGGAACTTCTGGTCAAGGCCCGGCAAAGGCGTGGGTGGGCACTGCAGGCTGTCATCAACGAACTGTGTTCGTTTGGAGGCGAAGCTGCAGCACCGGGTCTGATTAAAATGGCAGGGGGTGGGGATACTGAGCACCGTATTGCCGCCATCACGGGTTTGGGGCGGATCCCTGCGGACGAATCGTTGGTTGCGTTGGTCGCGGGCGCGCGCGATCCGGAGTTGTCAATCCGTCTTGCGGCGCTTAAATCGCTCGGCTCGTTCGCATCGGCCGAAGCCGTGGCCGTGGTGGTTGCGGCCCTGGGCGATCCGAACGAGGCGATTCGCAGGCAGGCGGCTGAGAGTCTGGGTCGTATGAAGACCGACACGGCCATTGACGCACTGGCGGCAGTGTTGCCGGAATCCGAACCTAAAGTCGCGGCATCGATCTTGCGGGCGATGGGCCGGACGAAATCGCCGCGTGTATTCTCAGCTATGGTCGAGTCGCTTAGGAGCAAGCACAGTGAGTGTCGCTATGCCGCTGTCGACGGGGTCGTGGCATTTGGCGGAAAAGACGCGATCGCGGCGTTGAAGGCTTGTGTTGACGGCAGCGATGTCGATGTCAACGATATGGATCTTCGTGAAACGATAGTCGCGAAGTTGGCCGAATCGCTGAGTCAGCCGATTGATGCCGAATGGCTTACGCCCGTGATCTGCTCACGTCGGCATGCGCGTTCATTAGGCGATGCGCCCCGGCTGCTTCGTTTATATACCGGTGAAAAGGCGGCGCCGGCGTTGCTGAACTGTCTTGATTTTGAAGACCCGTCCATAAGAAGCTACTACAACGGCCAGATCATCTATTACCAGGGCGTTTGCAAGGGCGGCTTGCGGATACCGTGGCACTACGACTTGAACCGCGACGGCACCGCGGAGGAATTGGAGCAGAACCGCCGGACGCTGGAGAAGATCGATGCGTGGATCTATCATTATTATGAGCATCGGATGCAGGAGAAGTCGGGGCCGCAGTATCCGGATACGTGGGGCGAACCGGTCGACGAGATCAGTATCCGTATTCGAGTAAATCAGCGCGTGTGGCCCGAAGGGATGCCGCAACCGATTTGGATCGACGTGAGGAGTCATCCCGGCGAAGGCTCAGTAAACCTCTCGGGCGTTCCGGACGTCTTTGAAGTGGAGATCAACGGTGCATGGTATGTGCGTCGGCCGGCGTTGAAAGGGCCGACGATGGGGATCGCCGCGGGTCACGGCTCAGGCTTTGGCAACCTGCACCTGGATGAGAAATGGTGTCGCAAATCCGACGATGAGGCACTTCACCTCACGCCGGGAAAGTATGTGCTGCGAGTCGGTTTGAGCATTACTCCGGCAGATCGTCGCAGCGGCCTGGCAATGAGCCAACAGGTTCAGATCGAGGTTATCGGGGTGAAATAGACTATATTATGAATGCAGATGGAAGTGGACAGAAGAACTTGACAAATGATCCTGCTGATGATATCGGGGACGTCCTGGCTGCCGCTTACGACAAACTGTTCATAGTCAACAGGAATGGAAGCGTCGAGTGCCGGGGCGCAAGTTCCCAATAGCAGGCATGTGCTTGAAGATGGTGCAGAGAACAGGAGGCATCGAATACTCTATGAAGCCATGCCGACCACATCAATCAGCTCATCGACAGCCTTTTCGGTGTTGCAGATCAGCTCCGGAAACGGCAGCAGCAATTGGCCGTCCCTGCTCAGAAATTCGGTGATTTTTCGGCTGTCGCTCCCTATGGCGATTTGATATGATTGCGTCTGCATGACTGCTCCTTTCAAAATTGTCTCAAACGGTTTTCATGGCCCGATTCTACACAGAACCGGACCGGAGTAGCCATTGCCCTTTTTCAACCTACAACTATGGACGGGACATGGCCCTCCACCACCGGTGCCCGGCGCCACAGCGGCCTTGTCCGGCCCGGGCTGAATCGACCGCCTGGAAATACAACGGTTCCTTCGTCGCGTTGAACTGTGCGAACTGATGCACAGTGCCAGCGGGCCGGGAAATACATGCGATCACACGTTTTTCAGTCGTCGCATGTTTGCTTTTCCGAGTCTTAATTGATATAGGCGGGCGAGCTGCCGTAAGCCGTTCGCCAGGCTGTGGTGAACAGATTTTGTCTTTTTCGGGAATTGGCCGGCGAGGAGGGGACATCTTGTTGAGGATACAACTTTTTGTCAGGGTTTTTAAGCCTTCTTGAGTTATGTTTGAAAAAGAGGACTTTCTCCGGGGAGGCTGTGTGCAGGTCCCGCGCGAAAACGGGCAATGGCGAGGTGTTTTTCACTTGACGTTTCCGGCGTTTGTGGTATAGTAATACCTGGTCACGGAGGAGAGGTGAGGTTCTTCTCCGAATCATGGAAAACGAGCGGCGAGGAGTGCTGCTTCGGAAATTGCAAGGCTTGAATTTCATTGGATTCAATCCTTGGGAAAATGTGAGGATACTTATGTACAGTCGAAGGGATTTCTTAAAACATGCGGCACTCGGAGCAGCCGCGTTTTACGGACTGCCTGCAAGACGGGTATTCGGTGATCCGCCGGTTTCAACTCTGAACGTGTCGCAGCGGCCTAACTTCCTCTTCTTCTTCCTCGATGACATGCGCTGGGACGCAGCTGGGTTCACGGGCAACTCGGTCGTCACCACGCCCCACATGGACGGCATTGCAGATCAAGGAACCATCTTCGAGAACGCTTTCACTACCACTTCGATCTGCGGGCCGAGTCGCGCCAGCGTCTTCATGGGCCAGCACACGGCGCGCCACGGAGTCACAACTGTCCAAAAGGGAACGTACACGGCTGAGCAGTGGGCGAACTCCTACCCGGCCCAACTGGACGCCAACGGCTACTACATGGGATTTATCGGCAAGCACGGGCACTGCGACGGCTTCACCGGGCTCTTCGGCACGTACGATTTCAACAAGGGCTACGACCGTCAGGGATCCTACTTTGGCCAGGTCATCGATGGCGAGTCCGCCAACGGCCGCCACCTGACCCGCTTCCTCGGCGATCTCGCCATCGAGTTTTTGAGAGATGCGGCGGACCCCGCCAAGAATCCCACCCGGGCGCCCTTCTGCCTCCAGATCAGCTTCAAGTCGCCGCACGTGCAGGACGACAGCGGCGGCGGCTCCTTTCTGCCCGACCCCGCTTACGACCGGCTCTACGCCGGCGATGCCATCGAACACGCCAAGACCGACACGCAGGCGCAGTTCGACGCCCTCCCGCCCTTCTTCCAGGCGGCCGGCGCCGCTGGCACCAGCCGATGGGTCGGGCGTTTTGGCGCCGAGACAAAATTCCAGGATAATGTCAAGAAGTATTACCGTCTAATCCACGGCGTCGACGTACAGATCGGCCGCATCCTCGGCGCCCTCGACGATCCGGACGGGGACGGCGACCATAGTGACAGCGTGCGGAACAACACCGTCATCATCCTCGGATCGGACAACGGTTTCTTCCTCGGGGAGCGACACCAGGCGGGGAAGTGGTACATTCAGGAGGAGTCCATCCGGATTCCACTGGCGATTCATGATCCGCGGCTGCCCGCCACCCTTCACGGCCAGCGCGTGACCCAGATGGCGCTCAACCTTGATATTCCCGCCACCATCCTCGACTATGCCGGGGTTTCCCAGCCTGCGGTCATGCAGGGGCGTTCCCTGCGTGCCATCGTGGAGGGCTCCGCGCCGGCCGACTGGCGCACCGCATTCCTCCACGATCATCCCGCAGTGGGCAGCACGGTGTTCAAGAACGAAGGTGTGCGGACCGAGTCCTTCAGCTACACCCGCTACCCGAATAACGGCAACGCAAAGCAGCTTTACGATGTGACGGTCGATCCCTACCAGCGAACCAATCTTGCAAATGACCCCCGATACGCCTCGAAGGTGGCAGAGATGGACGCCCTGACCACGCAACTGAAAGCAGAGGCGAGTTGAGATGACCAAATCTGATTTGCGCTTCGGACTTCCCTACTTGTTGCTGTCGACTATTATGTGCTGCGGCGCGGCGCCGCTTTTGGCCGAAGCGGCCTATCTCTCGGCCGGCGGATATCACTTCGTCGCAATCAACGCCGGACGGATCATCGGCCTTGGTGATGGGACCTACGGGCAGCTTGGCCTGAATCCCGGCGATGTCCCCGCCAAGATCGCCGGTCTCTCCGGGATCACACAGGTTGCCGCGGGCGGCTTTAGCACGATCGCGCTCAAGTCCGACGGCACGGTGTGGCTTTTCGGTGAGAGCACCCTGCAGCACACTACACCTCACGGGACTCCAAATGCCGGCGCCGGCATCGTCCAGATCGCAGGCCTCAGCGGCATCGATGCCGTCGCGGCCGGACATCGTCACTTTCTTGCGCTCGACCGTGAAACCGGCCGGCTCTTCGCATGGGGCCACAACGGGAGCGGACAGCTTGGCGATAGGAGCTTCCGGGACAGCGGGTCACCAGCGCTCGTTCTGACCGGGGTAGCTTCGATGGCGGCCGGACACGGATTCTCACTCGCCGTCAGAACCGACGCCACGGTGTGGAGCTGGGGATGCAACGCGCACGGCCAGCTTGGTCTCGGAGACACGGCGGATCGATCGATCCCAACCATTGTTCCCGGCGTCTCGGGCGCTGTCGCGACCGCGGCGGGCGGCCACCATGCCCTCATTCTTCTGGCTAACGGGTCGGTGCTCGCTACCGGAGACAACACCTTCGGACAACTTGGCCTCGGCGCGACCGGCTCGGCCACCACTCCCACCGCAGTGGCCGGACTCAGCGGCATCACCGCGATCTCGGCCGGCTGCCATCACTCCGCCGCGCTCGGACCGGCCAGCCAGGTCTTGCTCTGGGGGCGGAACTTCGAAGGCCAGTGCGGGGGCGGCAACACTTCGCCGGTCAACTACCGGTCACCGCAAACAGTCACGCTGCCCGCCCCGGTCAATGCCCTTGCCTGTGGATACCACTTCACCATCTTTGAACTCGCCGACGGGGCGGTCTGGGGAACCGGCAGCAATTCGGACGGGCAACTTGACGGGATCTCGCTCGCCGGTCCGGATGACAGCCAAAGAATCCTCACTCCGCAAGGCGTCCCCGTCGTCTTAGATCCGACCCTTCCTTCCGTCGATGCCGGGATAGATATGGTTACATGGTCCGGTCAACCTGTACAGCTGGCTCCGACCGTTGTCAATAACTCCGATCCGCCCACCGACTTGATTTATGCCTGGAGCGCGGACGCTCCTGCCGCCGGCGCTGTTGTTGAGTTCGATCCTGTCGATCCTGTCGCTGCTAACGATCCAACTCCAACGGTTACGATTACCAAACCTGCCGACGGTGCTTTGGTTACCGTTACGTTGACACTTGCAGTTAATAATGCAGGAAGGGTCGAGCCGCCTGAAACGGACACCATGACGATTGACGTATATGACGATGGCTGTCTGGCGGCCGTTGACCTCGGTCTGGCAGTGCTCGATCCAACCGACATTGACGGGAATTGTATTACAGCGTTTGAAGACTTTGCTCTGATGGCCATGACATGGCTCGATGATTATGCGCTAACAGAACCGCTTGCCAAATAGTCATGGTTATCACAGGTTGCCAAATGATGCGGTTACGGCGTATCCGGCACGGGGGATTGCCTCAGGCGCCCGACAAGGTTTTGCCCCTTTGAGATTTCAATGGAGAATACCAGGTTGCAACAAAAGCCCGTATTTCGGCATCATTGACAATATGGCGTGTAGGAGCACCGGCCATGAAGTCAGATGCAGAATCCGAAATGCGGAGGATTGTTATGGACGAACCAGGAGGCTTTACATTGATAGAGCTTCCGGTGGTTATCGCGATCATCGCATTATTGACGGCTATCCTGTTGCCGTCGTTGCAGAGGGCCAAGCATTAGGCTCGCCGGAGAGTGCGTCCTTGAGGTCGCCGATGGGCGTAAAGGTGTTCCGCGGTCGCGGCTGATCTTCAGCCGGTGCCGGGAGGAGGCGTAGATTACGTTGGCATCGGCGGGGCGAAAGCCCGGCCGGCGTTGGGTTTCGGTTCGCAACTCGGCCCGGTGAATCATCCGTCAGCTTCGCCCGCCATCCTCGGAGATACACGCGGCCCTCATGTCGCAGTTGAGCATCATGAGATTCGGGTCGGTCAGCGAAATCGTCGGATTGAACATTCCGCCTCCACCGGAAAGGTCCACCGGCTCCCATCGTGGACTTCGGGTTGCGGATCTCGAATGACTGACCCGCTCGACCCACAGGCAGCAATCAGCATAAGCGCCGGCAGGCCAAGGAAGTTCACCAGTGAGATGAATTCGCAGGCTCTCATATATGCTCCCGCATGATCCGCACGTAGTCCCGGCATATATCTCTCATGTCGGGATCCCCGGGATGACGGTCCTGCTCGATGGAGGCAAAGCCGTTGAAGCCGACGTGCTTTAGGGCGGTGACAATCGCGCCTATGTCCATCACGCCCCGGCCGAACGCCGGGAACTGCCGCATCAGGCCGTCGATATCGCGCATGTGCACGTTCATCAGGCGCCTGCCCACTTTATGGATTGCCACCGCAGGGTATTCCCGCTGCAGGAGCGTCCAGCCCACGTCGATGTTGTAACCCAGGTCGTCGTCGCGAACCTGGTCCCACAGCCTCAGGAACGACGCGGCATCCGGGATCAAACAGTGCGTGTGCTGCTCGATGGAGAACTTCAGGCCGTGGGCTTTTGCCCGTGACAGGCAGGCTCTTGTAGTCTCCACGTAGGCGTCCCACACGCGGTCCCAGTCGAACCCTTGGGCGATATCGATGTGATACTTCTGGCCCGGCCTGGGATTGGTGATCTCGTAGTAGCGTGGCAGATACCCGGTCGGCCCTTTCAGTTCGCGAGCCCAGGGAGCTACGATATTGATGATGGGCGCCCCCAGCTTCCTGCCGATTCGGCAGCCCGCCTCGAAGTTGGCCAGTGCCTGCTCGCGAGCGACCCGATTCGTGCTTGACAAATCTTCAACCACCGGCTGGAAAAGTACGAACTGCGAGACAAGTAATCTATTCTTCCGCAGCTTTTGGTTGAGCCGCTCGATTTTGGCGTCTGTCCAAAACTCCTTGAGGTCCCTGCTCGCCGAGACGATCAGCTCGACGCCCTCGAAGCCCAGCTCACCGATGATGTCCAGACCCGGCTCAGGGTCGGCGCCGGGGCTAAGACTGTGAAAGCACCAGCTCAGGCAGCCGACTTTGGGCCTGCCCTGGGCGCGCGACTGCGGTTGTGCCGCCGCCGTCAACGGCAGCGCGGATGTCGCCAGCGCGACATTTTGAAGGAATTGACGCCGATTCATGATTCTACTTTGCCTCCAAGGATGAGTGAGTTTTTGTTTATCACTGCATTCATATACGTGTTTGTCATGATGTGTCGGAAACAAGCCTTGAAGCATCATCCCACACCCTTGACCGCAGTGCAACCATTATCGTTCAACCATTCTGTTACACGCCGTTACCGATTGACAGCCGATTTGCGGGCGTGTACCTTAATAATCCGCACCGATAAGTTATGTGCACGACCAAGGTCCTCTGCTGCAGGGAGCCGTAGCTATATGAGACATCGAACACTTATCTGCATCGTTATAATCCAAAGCTTTCTTTGCGCTGCCGCGCTGGCTGGCGTCGGGCAGTACGGCGCCACGCTGGCTCCGAATATGCCTGCCGGGGCCGTCGTCGTTCCTGTTGAGGAGGGCGCCCTCGCAAAGGCAATCGGCTCTCACGGCGCCGACACAGTCTTCTATTTGAAAGCCGGCGTCCACACCGGCAACGGCGAAATGCGACCGAAGACCGGGTCGGTGTTCATAGGTGAGGCGGGGGCAATCCTCGACGGTGAGAATACCACGGCCAAGTGTTTCGTCCACGATGTTGGCGTGGTTCCGTATACGGGTTCCGCGCCGCGATATGTGGTCACTTTGCGGAATCTCGTGGTCAGGCACTACTCTTCGGCCGATCAGGAATGCGCGGTCATGGTGCACGACTCGGGCCAGGGTTGGCCGCGTGTGCTGTCAGATCCTGGTGATCGCAATGGCTGGCTGATCGAGCACTGCACGTTCACCTCGAACCGGGCGGGCGGGGCGTATCTCGGGTCGGCTTCGACGGCTCGCAACTGCCTCTTTGCGGATAACGGCCAGATCGGGGTCAAGGCCTGTGGGCGCAATGTGCAGCTTCTGAATTGCCGCTCTACGCGCAACAACGTGGATCGTAAATTCAACTACATGTGGGAGGCCGGCGGAACCAAGTTCTGGGGAGTGAAAGATATGCTCGTCGACGGCGGCGAATACGACCACAACGGCGGTTTTGGGCTGTGGTTCGATTACGTGTGGGACGGAAACGTCGTTAAGAATGCGAGCTTCCACCACAACCTGCGGCCCGGGCTCTCGATCGAGATGGCGGCGGGCGTTGAGGTCACCGGCTGTACGTTCAGCAACGACGATCTTGACGGACTCAGCGGCAAGATTCCCCCAGCATTTCGACCCTGGGATAAGTCGCCAAAGTCCGGCCCTGATTTGTGGAGTGGCGAAATCATGCTCTTCAACGGATGCGCTGTCGGAACATACACCGATCCGGCCACAAAGATCTCACACTCTTTCTCCTCCAAAACATGGATACACGGCAACACCATTATCGATGGCGGCGGCGGAATCTTGTGCCAGTATCAGGATCGAGGCGGCGTCGATCCCAGAAACCAGGTGAAGGGGAGCAAAAACGGTCCGACGGCTGGACTCGTCGGGATCGTGATTGAAGATAATACGATTTCCTGCAACGCCGGTTGCGCGGCTATCATTACGACGCTCCCGAATCGCGATTACAAGGACGCCTCCGGGTCATGGGGGCCGATCCCGGCGGCCCAGGCGGAGGCTCAGTATCATGGCCCCATCTTCCGCCGCAACCGCTACTCGGGAGGCGTCATCTTCCGCGTACCCAAGGCAGCCTTGACGGGTGGCAGCACCGACATTTGGCAATGGAATGCCCGTGTGGATATCGACCTGGCGAAATGGCAATCATTAGGGAAGCTCTGACGGCCGGGCGTGATGCCGCCGCGGAAGCTGTCGTGAGCCTGACCAGACAAACAGCGGCAGCCCCGGCGGCCTATGCCGTCAAGATCAACAAACAGGTATCTGGCACAGGCCACTTCCTTGCCCCCGGTCCCGCCCCAGAGGCAGCGCCGGTTGGCTCCCACATATATGTGCTGGCCGCGGCGATTTTCGTGGAGCAGAGAACGACCAGCTTCGGCAAGCCTGTCCGCCCGATGCCGGCTACTGCGTCCACAAGGTAGACGCCGCACCTCAACGATATCCTTGGGCTTAAACACACACCCGGCGAAGGAGGCCGCTGCCGCGCGGGCAGTGGCTGTCATAATCCTGCAGCTTCTACTGTCTGCAAATCGCACTCAGACACCTGCTTGACAGCAGGCTCATCAACAGCCCGCTCGCTCACCCGAGTCTTGCCAGCCAGTCTGTCTTTGATTTCTCTCATAGGTCAATCACCCCCTGTAAGGGATGGAGGCCTGAGCGAGCCATCTACCTTCAAAGCAATAAAACCAAGCGGTCGAAGACCGCAAGGGAGAATGAGTGAGCCAAGGTAAACGAAAGAAGGTGATTATGGACTAAGAAATCAGCGCAGGCGGCAAAAGGACGAAGCCCTGACCCGGCCGCTGAGGGCCCTGGTTTTGATTTGCGGGGTAAAGGACGTCTTCCTATCTGAGAACCGGCAGGCCGTATGGCGAGAAACAGAGCCATTGCGCGAAGGTCTTTCCAAAGCCGCTGCAGCCTTTTTGGATCGCGGTTGTCATGCCTTCACGAAATACCCTTATATGCTCCGCATCGTCCGTGAGGGCAATCTCATAGGCCATCGCCTCCGACGCAAGCGGAAGTAGCGAATACGTGAGCGGCGAAAGCGGGCAGGCTGTATATCGGAACGCTTTCGGCTCTTCCTCCCAGCACTCACGTATCATCTGGTCGATTCCCACAGATATTGCTTTGAGCACCTCTGGATTCTTGGTAATACGGTGGTATCGTGCAAGGCCGGACAGCATCAGCCCCTCCATGAATGGCACATTCCCGTAACAGCGCCGGTCGCCGTGCCTGCAATGATCTCCTGCCAGCCTTATCACCCAGCCCTCTTCAGGGTCCAGCTTCCCTCTAAGCACCTCCCACAGCGTTCCCGCCGCCTTCAGATACTTCTCGTCCCGCGTAATATCATAAGCATGCAGGAGCAGTATCATTGGCCAGCCCTGCTGGCGAATGTGTGTGCCGGAACCATATCCTATAGGACAGTTGTCAACCATAGTGTCAGCTATCATCAGGCCTGCTTCCAGTGCTCTGCGATCCCCTGAGAACAGGTAATACTCCAGATCACCGCCTACCCAGACATGGCCGAAGTTGGTGCTGTGACCCATGAAGTAGGTCCTGCTCACCGGCAGATCGACCTTGCCATATTCGTAGTAGCCTCCCGTATGATTCAGGCAGTGAAGCCAGATATCTCCGGCTTTCGGCGCGCGTCCCCACGGGTTCTCTAGATGCTTGTTCGTGGCGTGCACTACGTCCACATCAATGTGATGCCTGGCCGCCTCTTCCGCCCGGCGATAGTACCTGCGCCGGCCGGTCCGGGCATACTGGAGCAGCAGGCCGTGCTGAAGGTCATATTCGAGATTGCCCCAGTTCACGGAGCGTTCCCCGTACCAGTCCCCGAAATTCAGCATGCCGTATTCGCGGACTTGTTCCCGGCGCTCAAGGTGTTCCTTCATTGCCCGGTCTATCATGCGATCATAGCCGGCATACGTGGTGTTATCTGCAGGCGGGAAATCGCCCAGGGCCCTGGTGGAACACAGGTGCGCAGGTTCAGCAGTGGCCAGAAGCGGCTCTTGGGCCATTTTCCAGAAATGCCCGGATTCAGCCGCCTTGCCATTGTGGAACAGCAACCAAATCTCGTGTGTCTTTGCCAAACCTACCTTGAAGGAATACAGCCCGTTGTGCAGATGATAGTAGAGTTTGTTGTCTTCACGAATCTCCTTGCTGTCGTACAGACCCTTCTCAAAGGCCGGACAAAGCTCGATCGAGACCACAGGGCCCTTTGCAGAGAGCGCCTTGGGATAGCTCTGCCAGAAGTCGCGGACCGCAACCGTGAGTCCGAATCTCGTACCTGAGACATCGAGCCAGCCCGGTGCTCTCTTGCCCGCTCGCCTTCCGTCAATATCATAGCCCTGATCATCGACCTGGTGTATTCGCACGCCGCGACCCTGCATCGCGCCTGGACTGGCCCCACCTTCGACTCCAAGGGAGTATCGTAATGGCCGCGTCTGCTCCATGCCAAGATTCAGGTCCAGATTCAATGACCTGATTCTCGCCATCAGGTCCTCAGGCCAATCGTTGATGAATGTGTGGAAAACCCGCAGGTAGGGCTTGTCCTTGAAGGCGTGGATACGAACGACGTATCGAAACATACGCTTCTCAGACGCAGTGTATGCTCCTTCTATTCTGACGCAGGCGCGGAGCGGTCCGGCCTGCTCGACCTCGACCCTTGCTCCTGTATTGTCGGCTCGGAACACCGTGCCCTGAGCGTCAACGAGCGTCATTCCGGCTCCCTCGGCGGACGTGACTCGCTCACGCTGCGAGAACTGGCCGTCGCCGTCCAGGTCCAGCCAGACACAATCGAAGAGACGAGGCTCTGAATGCGACAAAATGAGCTTCAGCGGGCCGGTGATGACTGTTGTCGTATCAGCATCCTGCCGGATGCTAGTCGATGCCTCAGGTGGCGAAGACTTGACCTTCGGGCCGTACTCGAGTGCGAGCCTGCGCCTTTCACCGGCTTGAAGGTCTATCTGGAAGTCCAGCAGAAGCCATTTGACGGAGCCGTCCGGCCAGCGGGACAGGGCCTCAGTCTGCAACGGCAACTCTTTGCCGTCTGAGCGCAGCCTCACGCAGGAGGGTTCAGCTACGCCGCCTTCAGGGAGGGGCACGCCCGAAGTTACCGGCCAGCCGCGGCGTTCCACTCCTGAGGGCTCTTCGACCACAAGACCAACTGTGCCCCCCTCAGAATCGGCGTTAGCTGTTACGGTCAGCAACAATATGAGCATAAGCGTGCGGACAGTCTTGCCAATAAGGGACATGATCTAATCCTCCAGGATATCCGTCCGACCGGGGCACCAAGGGCCGTCCAGTCCGGGCCACCATTCGGTCCGGTGCGTCGGACCAATGATCGGTGATTCTCCATATGACTTCATAGACTACACTCCTGCGAACCACAACGCATTATAATACCAGGATGTATCCGGCGATTTCAATTCTTGGCCCGCTATCGAAGCTCGTCCAGGGTCAGGATGTCCCGATACTCTGGTTGCCGCTGTCATCCGGGAGCCGGGGGCGTACGACAACGCTTCCCACTTCAAACTTAGCGGCAAGGCGAACATGGCGGATTACGCTCAGTTTGAATGATTCGTCTGCTCGAAAACCCATCTGGATGACTCAATACCGTCCAGAGGAAGATTAAAACTCATCCGGAAGGTATTGGATGCAGCATCGTAGTCGGTCTGCCAATAGTCGTTGCCATGGACCGACTGGTCCAGCGGGACGCGTTGGCCATTGAAGTCCCGGTATAGAGCATAGCTCGAGGAGGTTTCCAGACCATCGAAACGGATGGGAACCGCGCCCACGCCGCCCCGTATCTCAACTATCACTTTGGGCTGCGAAGCCTGGATGATAATGGGATAGGTGCCGGTCACCACGCCTCCCTCCGCCGCCACACTGAGATCATTTCCCTTCGCCTCGCGATAAACGGTCTTCCAGGAACGTGGATTAAGCGCAAGATGAGTTCTAAAGGCCTCGTTAGGGCCATAATAATCATCCGCGACGCGGGGCAGCGTGATCCATTCCAGATCCATCTCGACCTTGTCGCCCGGCCTGAACTGCGTCACGCCTTCGGGCGGGACGAGGAGCAGGTCCAGATCACTTCGTCCGTCCTTCTGAACCTTGTGAACCGGCATGGAGATCGTGGGGCGGTTTTGCGTCCTGCCGCCGAACGAAGCACGATACGAGCGAATCACCAGTGCACGACTTCCAGTCCCCCAGTTTTTCCCATTGATGTGGAAGGCGCCGGGAAAAGCAACCCACCACGGCGCCTCACCGGACAACGCTGTTTTGTTCACAAACAACTCATCCGGTTTCAGATTCAGAGGCACCTCTTGCTCGATGATCAGGCCGGCCTCGTTTCCGTAGGCGATCCGGGGAGTCACCAGACTGCCGGTGCGGCCCATCTTGAAGAGCCACGCCTTCTCCGCCGAGAGTTCCCTGCGGAACTGGTAATTGAGCATGTGGAAGGTTCGCGCATAATCATCAGTGCGCAGCGTCCGGACGGTAGCAGCCACGTCTGCTTCGCGGTGCGGGCCGTAGCAGCCGTTGTAGCGGGCTTCGGTCAAACACGGGCCGTGACTCAGATAGGCCGTCTTCATTTCGGTGAAGGCAAGCTTGTTACCGCTGGCGTCACGGACGCCGAGCCAGTCGCCTCCCCAGCCGGCATCGGTCCAGCTCCACTTTCTCCCTTTCGGGCCGTTTCGAGTCATGAGCATACGTACGTCGGTGATGGCAATGTCGGTGGCGCTCATGTCCATATCCAGGCACATCGTTTCACCCCAGCAGCCGATTGCCAACTGATCCCATCGCCCGTTGCGACCCCAGCCGACAAGAGACAGTTGCGCATGACTGGCCGACGGTAATGTGCCGTAGAACCCGTAGGCGATCCGCAACTTGTACCGCGACTTGCCGGGCGACGCCGGAAGCAGAGTATAGGCGCCGAGGTAGGCGCCAAGCTCCCGATAGTGCCAGTTCTTGCTTAGCTGGATCGGGATGCCGGTGGGCACGCCATCCTCATCACACAGAATTGGGCAGAGCCCCGTGATGTTCGCCGGCCTGCTGAGATCCAAGAGGAAGGGCACTCGCACACACCCTTTTCCCGGATTATCCACGACAATCTCAAACTCGTCATAATTCCGGATATCCGTGTAACCTGTCTTCCACGCCCGCTGCAGACCCTTGACCCTGGCCTTCATGCAGTTGCTACCGCTTGCAAAGGTCACCGGCCAGGCCCGGCCGGGTGTGCTCACTTGGATCGAAACGCGATCATTGGGGCCCGCAGCGACCGGCATATTGCAGGTCAACGTGACACGATGCCGCTGGCCCGCTTTCCAGATGCCGCTAATTCGCTTTTCCGCATGCCAGTCCCCCGAATCA
>CP070678.1:2414124-2417148 GCA_020352515.1 Phycisphaerales bacterium
GGACCATCGGACGGGTATCGACCGGGTCGGTGGCGAGTCGAACCATCTCTGGAATCCTGGCATACATGCGGCTGAGCATATCGACGTAGTAGGGGTCGGTTGGTTTGCCCTGGGCACCTTCGTAGTGTATGGGGCGCGTTGGGTCATAATCCTTGATCCATGCGGCCATTGCCGCGTGATTGGGTCCGCAGCCGGTCTCGTTGCCGAGCGACCAGAAGATTATTGACGGGTGGTTTTTGTCGCGTTCGACCATTCGTATCGCGCGTTCCACAAAAGCGGCGTGCCAGGTGGCGACATTAGACAGATAACCGCGCAGGCCGTGCGATTCGAGGTTGGCCTCGTCTATCAGGTATATGCCGTATTTGTCGCACAGGTCGTACCAATAGGGGTCGTCCGGGTAGTGCGAGGTGCGAACGGCGTTGATGTTGTTTTGCTTGAGGAGCATTATGTCCTGAAGCATTCGACTTCGTGGGACGGCCCGGCCGTGGTCGGGGTCGTGCTCGTGGCGGTTGACGCCGAAGAGCTTGATGGATCGGCCGTTTACAAACAGTTGACCATCCCTGATTTCAACCTTCCGGAATCCGACCTTGCAGCTCTCGGCCTCGATGACGCTGCCGGCGGCATCATTGAGGGTCAAAACGAGGGTGTAGAGATTGGGGTGCTCGGCCGACCATTTCTTCGGATCGGCGACTTTGGCCTCGAGCAGCGCGAATTTTACATTGTCTCTCTGCGGGTATTTTTCGTTCAGGATTGCCGGTACGTTTTTGGTGAGCGGTTTGTCGAGGACCGGTTGGGCCTGCTCATCGTACAATTGCGCCCGGACGGTCCAGCCGTCGAGCTTCTCTTGCGTATAGTAAGCCACCCTGGGGCGGATCAGGAGCATGCCATCGGCGTACTGTTCGTCCAGGTCGGTTCGGACGAAGAAGTCCCGTATGTGAACCCGGGGCGTCGAGAACAGATACACGTTGCGGTAAATGCCACTGAATCGCCACATGTCCTGATCTTCGAGGTAGCTGCCGTCGGACCAGCGGTAGACTTCGACGGCGACAGTATTTTTGCCCGGTTCAAGATATGCGGTAATGTTGAATTCGGCGGGGGTCATGCTGTCCTGGCTGTAGCCGACCATGTGCCCGTTGATCCAGAGGTAGAACGCGCTCTTGACCCCGTCGAAGTGGATGAAGACCTGCCGGCCCTTCCAGCCCGACGGGATGGTAAACTCGGTTCTATAGGAGCCCACGGGATTATAGTCGTGCGGGATATGCGGCGGGTTGGGAGGAAAGGGGAAAGGCACATTCAGGTAGATAGGGATGCCGTAGCCGTGCAACTGCCAGTTTGACGGCACGGGGATTTCCTTCCAGCGGCTGACGTCGTAGTCGGGCCTATAGAAATCCACGGGCCTGTCGGCGGGCTTGCGTACCCAGTTGAATTTCCAGTTGCCATTGAGGGACCTGTAATACGGCGAGGCCTCTCTTTCGGCCTTCAGGGCCATCCGGGCATCGGGGTACGGCACGAGCGTGCAGCGGCCGGGCTCTTTGTTGCGGCCGACGACCTCGGGGTTTTCCCAGTCGAGGACCCCGTCCGAAAGAGTTGCGCTTTGCACATCGAGCCGGCTGCAACCGGTGGATACGAGGATTATCAGCAGGCTGAGGGCTCCAAACGGCGTGCATTTTGAATTTCGCATTTTTGTTCTCCTTTGCGTGCGTGAGAAGGCCTTTTACACGGAGAGAAGTCTACAGGAAGTCGCGTGTTATGACTACTGTATTTGGGCGGTTTGTCGGCCGGGCTATTCCGGCGTTCGGCGTTGTGTTGCAGGCTGTTACCTACAGCCGTCATTTGCGCCACGTGACCCTTTTTACGCTGCCATCATTTTCTTTGTTGCCGGCCACGGCATGGAGGGTGAAGATGCCGCGTCTTGCCGTCAGCTCGGCCTCGACCCAGCCTACGGGGTGGGCGTCACCGAAGCTATAGCCCACGGCCGGGAGGTTGATCAGGTGGATTCCCCTGTATTTGGAAAAGCCGTACACGTGGGAGTGTCCATATACAATCGCCTTTACCTTTCGCATGGGCCTTACGATCTCGAAAAGTCGCGGCAGGTCCAGCAGGTCCCCGTCACCATCCGCCAGTGTATGGTGGAAGCAGAGGATTGTGGGTGTATCATCACAGGCCCTCAGGTAGTCTTGCAGCCACTGTCTCTGGGCCTTTCCGAGCAGTCCGGGCACCTTGTTGACGAACATCAGAGAATCGAGGGTAATCACGCGAACGGGCGGCCCGTCGGTGACCGTGACGTGCTTGCCCGGGACGTTTTGCCTTCCGGGGGCCTTGTCGAAGACACTCAGGAGATTGCCGCGATCGTCATGGTTGCCCGGCGCCATGTAGACAGGCGCCTTGCCGGCAAGCGGGGTTAGAAGCTCTTTTAGTCGGGCATAGTCGCCGGGCTTACCCTCCAGTCTTGCCAGGTCGCCGGCGATGACAACACCATCCGGGGAAGCGGAGACAATTTGGGGTATGGCATTCTCGAGGTTTTGGCAGGGGCGGAATCCCCGATAGGCGTCGTTGACATCTTCGGGTATATGGGTGTCGGCGAGAAAGGCCACCCGCGTTCTTTCGGGGCGATTATTGGGGGCGGGCAAGGCGTCTGCCGGGCCAAATGCGATGATTGATCCTGCGGCAGTGAGACCGGCTTTGAGAAAATCTCTTCTGGTTATCATCTGTGAAAGACCTCCACCTGGCGTTCGGCTGTCAGGCCCTCATATACAGGCCACCGTTTACTGCTATATACTCTCCGGTTATGAAGCCAGCGGCTTCGCTGGCCAAGAACAGGATGGCCTTTGCCACGTCGTCGGCGGTGCCGTTCCTGCCAAGCGGGGTCTGAGCGGCGACCTTTTTCCTGCGGCCGGGTGTGCTGAAGCGCCGGTGAAATCGGGTCTCGATAAATCCGGGCAGGACGCTGTTGACGCGGATGCCGCAGCCGGCAAACTCCATCGCCATCGCCATTGTCTAGGTTGCGACGGCCGCCTTGGCGCC
>CP070678.1:2417248-2424379 GCA_020352515.1 Phycisphaerales bacterium
AACGAGCGGTGCTGGGGGATCGCCTCAAGGAAACCGTGCGAGGGAATCACGTGCGGCTGCTTGACATCCTGGAGCTTGACCGGTGAGAGTTTGGGTGTGAAGGCCTGATGTCTCAGATAAAGCAGTTTGTCGTCGGCAATACAGATGTCTCCTTTGAATCCCTCGATGCTCATACCCTTGACGACCTGGCGGTTCTCGATTGGGAAACCGTTCTCTCCGTAGGGACCGTACATGCGCCGCTGATGGACGACGTTGCCGGAGCGTGGGTCGAGCGCGTACAAGAAAATTCCGCCGTCAATGAAAGAGTTTCTGCCGGCGGCGAAATACGCGAGGCCGTCTCGGATGAGGATGCTTCCGCAAATCGGCCAAGCTGACTCCAGCTGCCCGTAGGCGCATATCAGCCGTCGCTCGAGTGGGGACAACCGCCACACGAGCGCCCCGTCGGCGGCACGCAGGCAATCGGCCGAGCCGTCTCGGGAGCCGAAAAGGAGGAGGCCCTGGTAATATGTCGGTGGCGAGTCGATACGTCCCTCGGCGGAGAACCGCCAGAGGATTTTCCCGTCCGCCGCTTTCATAGCGCAGACGGCGTGACCGTCGACGTCCGCCGCGAACACCATGCCGGCGGCGATGACCGGGGCGCTGGCGCGGGCGCCGAGTTTGGTCTCCCAGCGTTTGCCGAGCACGGCCGGGACTTTGTTCTTCGTCGCTCCCGTCCGGGCGTTGTCATGACGGTAGGTGGGCCAATCGTCGGGCGAATCTGAAGCTGGAGATCTCAGGTCTGCGATTTGAGAGAAGGCGGGGCCTTTTTCGAGCGTAGCCTTTGTGTTCACGTTGATGGGTTGGTCCGATTTGGTGAGGCCCGGCTCCGCCGCCATCGCGTTCAGAGCGTTCAGCATGACGCTATTGCAGCAGGCGCAGGACGGTGGACCAGCATAATAAAGGCCGTTGCACGGCAGCGGACCAATCCCGCACGTGCTGCGGATCCAGGGATTGGGTAACTCGACTGAGGAACTCAGATCGAGGAAATCGCTGCCGCCGGTCACGGTGTTGATGTAATACCGCGTTGTGATCCGGTTCCGGTAGCAACGGTCGTGGCCCATGGGGCCGTGCATTGTCTGGGCGATATGCTTGACCAGCTTTCCGGTCCCGGGGTCGAAGCCATTGACGCCCATGCGAGTGAGCCCCAGTGCCGGCGCCGGCCGTCCTGTTGAGCCACTGTACGCCGCCGCCCATACGAGGCCGTTTGCCACAAACACGTCTGGCGCCTTGTGATGATTGATTGTGGCGGGTGTTTCCCAGAGCGCCCGGCCGTCCGCGAGACGGAACGCCCGCAGCCGCTCGGAATCCGCAAGATAGGCGGCGCGATCCGACAGCACGAGCGAGACCGCAATACCCGCCGGCCCTTTGAGAACGATCGGGGCGGGCACACGCCAGATTGCTTTGCCGGTCGCCCGGTCAAGGCAAACAAGCTCCGTCGCGGTTGCAAAGACCACGCGGTCGCCGAGGGCCCCGAGCGTTGCCCCTTCATAGCCCTTCGTGTCGGCTCCGGATATTCTCCATATCTCGTCGCCCGAGTCGGCATCGATGGCCAGGATATCGTTCTTGGGGTCGGCCGACCGCTTAATCATTGGTCCGTATGCCTCGTGTTTGAACATGCTGGTTTTCAGCGCCGAGCGCGACGGATCCGTGAGGGCCTGCGAAATGTCGGACTGATCGCCCGTAACGACGTAGAGAACGCCCCGGTCATGCACAAACTCAATCACCCCCGCGGTTCTTGCGTGCTTTTTGATGACGGCACCGGTCGCCGCATCGTACACGGTGATAGGCGCCGTGTATCCGGGGGTGCAGTAGACAACGTCCCCCACGGCGGCAAGTCGCCGCTGGATTTGCACGGGCATCTCTTTGTTGCGGATGTAAATCGGGTGCCAATCGGAAAACATGATCCGCCAGAGAACGACCCCGTTGTAGGCGTCCCGAGCGACGAGCGCCTGTTTGCCGGGCAGCGCCGGGTGCTCGGCCGAGCCGAGGTCCTCAACTGTGAAGAGGCGGCCCTTCGTCGAGACCATGCTGTTGATTGAAGGCATCGCCATGTGGGATCGCTGCCACTGAGGCTCGCCCAGCCATTGATACCGCCGGGGCGGCCCGACGACGGTGTCTCGGGCCACGGCATTGTTGTCGGCGCCGTGATAATGCTGTTCCCATTCGTCCGTGCCTTTCAGTCGGGGCTTGAAGGTCGCCGTCCATTTGCCTCGCCGCTTGACCACCAGGGCGGCATGGGGCCGAAGCACGCGCATGAGTTCGTCCGGCGGAACGATGCCGGTGTCCTCGCAGACGACAAGCGACGCCAGGTTGTCCACGTAGGGGAGCCTATTCCCGTGCCAATGGATAACGGAAACCGGGCCGTACAGTCCAGCCTCACGGATGGCCGCGCGCGCCGTTTCGAGACGTTCGGCATCTGTCTGCAATCCCTGAACGAAGCAGTTGTCCGCCAGCTTCAGCGACGCCGTAAGTTTTCCGTCCCCACAGCCAACGTGGATAACCAGGCCGCCGTGGAAGCTGGCCAAAGAGGCGATTTGCCTGGCCTCATCCTCCGGCCCGGCCAAAGCTGCCGGAACCTTGGTCACCAACAGCATGCCAAGCACCGAGGCAATTCGAACTGAAAGGGATGCCACACGAGAATGCCCTATTGTCTTCATTAGGTTGCTCCTACATTTATCAGGTATGTAAATCCGACGTCACCCGGACGCGCACCGCGAAACAGCGACTAACAGGAATCGTGATTTAATAACAATTGAAATGATTGTACGCCCAACGGAAAGGCCGGTCAAGCCCAAAGCTTGATCGTATCGGTTCCATCTCATGCTGATTACATCGTGCTTGACTCAAGCTGCCGCGTTGCTTATTGTGGGCTCGGTAAAACATGTCATCATCAGGGCCAACGTGATAGTGTGGCAATCATGAATCAGACGGAACGAGTTGCTAAAGAGCATGTTGAAATGATACGTCGTTACTTCATTCAACTTGGTGCGACGGCGGCCGGCGTGCCGGGGCTGTCACGGCTATGGGCCAATGAAAATGAAGTTGACCCCCTGCTCACAGAGGCTATCTCAAAGCTGGAATATTTGACACGTGATGAGGACTTTATCAATGCCGGGAGGGGCGATCCGCCGCCGCAAGAAGATTCCGTTACGGAGATGTGTTCATTATGACTTTTCCAAAGCCCCCAAGGATGATACAAAGATTTCTGCCCGTGCTTGCCGGCACATTGTTGAGCCTCCCATTGGCTTGTGAGGCGGAGCCGTCGCCAACGGCGGCGAAGTACGTGGGGACGATCCAAAACGATACCATCTGGAGGGATACTCACGGCAAAGAGATCTGGTGCAACGGGGGGCATATGATAAGGGAAGGCGAAACTTTCTACTGGGCAGGCTACGAAACCAGGCCGCGAACGGGTTTTAAGAGTGTCAGGCTATACTCCTCCGGCAATCTGGCCGATTGGGAATTCGAGAATGATATACTCAGGCCCGAGGGCCCCTTTTCCATCCTCGGCTGGGCCGGGCGACCGGGACTGCTCCACAATCGAGCCACGAAAAAGTACGTACTGATCATCGAAGCAGACTCGCGACAGTGGGAAAGACACAAAGTAGGCTTTGCCGAATCGGACGCCATCAATGGCGATTACAGATTCGTTCGATTCGTTTACCCTGAGCCGAACAGATCAACGGGCGACCAGTCTGTCTATCAGGAGGGACAAGACGGTTACCTTGTCTGCACTCTCGACAAGCTGATCGATGGCAAGCGATACCTGAATCAATCTCTGGCGATATTCAGACTGACTCCTGATTTCCTTGACATAGCGGATAAGGTCTATGAGGGGTTCGATAACGTCAACGGCGACCGGTCCGTATACCCGCGTCATCACACCGGGCGTGAAGCCTCTCATATCATCAAGGTCAACAGCCTGTACTACTGGTTCTCATCAGGGTTGGAAGGATGGAACTCCACGCAAACGAAGTATGCCACGTCTGCTTCTCTGGCGGGCCCATGGTCAGCCCTGAAAGTGCTTGCCACCGATCCCATCTCGACCGACTCGCTCAACACACAACACGACTTCGTAATTGCCGTAACAGGCAATGAAGCGACAACTTATGTTTATGTAGGGGACAGATACAGCCAGCATCACGGCAGGGGAATCGGCAGGAACATCTTTCTACCGCTGGCCTGGAAAGACGGTGAGCCGATGTTGAAATGGCACAAGACATGGAGAATTGACGCTGCGACAGGGCGCTCATTCTCAGAGGAAGGCCAAGTACCGTCGTCGAAGATGAAGTAGTGTGGAGCCTGCTTTCTTCAGAGAGGAATAGAGAACGATGAACGAGAAACGGATATGTTCCGCCAGGCTCGTGACGGCCGCGATTGCAGTGCCGCTGATCACGCTGACCATGCTTGTTCCGGGGTACCCCCAAGAGAAATCAATTTCCGGTTTTAAAACTGGTCCGCAAATGGACGAGATTGTGCCGAGGCGATTCATCATCGACCCCCCTACAATCGAGAACCTGGGCTTCCGGTGGTATATCGAGGGTGACAGCAATCGGAACGCCTCGGTCGCCGTTGCATTCAGGAAAAAAGGGCAGGCGCGGTGGAAGAAAGCCTTGCCGATGCTGCGCGTTCATCACGAGGTCTCGAACCAGAAATACGGGCCGTACCGCACAGGAAACCTGTTCGCCGGCAGCGTGTTATTCCTGGAACAGGGGACAGAGTACGAAGTGCGATTCAGCATGTCCGATCCGGACGGGGGCGCCCCCGCAGAGCCCAGGATAGTCACTGTCGCGACGCGGGCAGAGCCCGGCGCCTACGAAGGCGGACGAACAATAGAGGCTACTGCCGAAAAGGGGCTCATTGCCGCCGTTGAAGAGGTGGAGCCCGGCGATTTGATTGTGCTTAGCGCGGGTGTGTATAAGGGGCCGTTTGACCTGAAGAAGTCGGGCACCGCCGGGAAACCGATAGTTTTTCGTGGTCCGGCGGACGGCGAGGCGATTCTGGAAGGTCAGGGGGTCAGCAGCCGGTCGAGAATCGTCACGCTCAACGGCACGCATTATCTACATTTTGAAAGGCTGACCTTCCGCAACGCCCAGATGGCTATCTACGCGGCCAAACCAGGCGGCTCCCGGGGCCTTGTAGTCCGAGGATGCAGGATTCACAACGTTGTTTACGGCATCAATACCGGATGCGAGAATTCGAGCGACTGGTACATCGCCGACAATGAGATAGTTGGTATTAACCCAACCTGGTATCCCCGACCGCCGCAGACCTACATGAGCCCCGGGCATACGGGTGTCAACATTTACGGACGCGGCCACGTGATCTGCTATAACCGAATCACGAGATTCAGCGATTCAGCCGCGATATACAACTTCGGGCCGCCGGTCGATGATGTGGCGAAGCACTGCGTGAACATCGACTTCTACAATAACGACCTCTCTTGGGCGCAGGACGACACTTTCGAGGCAGACTATGGATGCCACAACGTGCGGTTTTACCGCAACCGCTGCTATAATGCGCACACAGGGATGTCCACTCAACCGTTCTACGGCGGCCCGGTTTACCTGATTCGCAATGAGCTGTACGGGATCACGAGCCTCAGCTACAAGCTGAACAACTACCCTGCCGGCATCGAGGCCTACAACAACACATCATGCTGTGCGGGGCGAGGTTTCTGTCCACCGGCCATCTGGCAGAACGGGCACTTCAGAAACAACCTGTTCATGGGCGGTGAGGGATATGCGATGGAGTCCGGCTCGCCCACGAGCTACAGCACAATGGATTACAATGCCTACCGTCGCAATGGGCCTGACAGATTGCTCAAGTGGACGGGCCATGACGGTAGTGTCGGCAGATACCAGTCAATTGAAGACTTCTTCGAGGTCACCGGGCTCGAGGAGCACGGCGTCCTGGCGGACTACGACATCTTCGTCAACGCCGGGCCGCCGGCTAAAGGACGGACGTGTGTGCCCGGCGATTACGACGTACGATTGAAGCGCAATGCGAATGTAGTCGACGCAGGTGTTACACTACCGCAGACAGCTGATGATTTTACCGGGAAAGCACCGGATCTGGGCTGTTACGAATTGGGTCGGGAACGGCCCCATTACGGGCCACGTACGTTTTGAACCGGAGGATATTCTCAATACTTGGCAGAGTGACCAGGACTTATTTCCGCTAAATATGGTCTGGGTGAGTTTCAGCTCCATTCGCTCGGCCAGGATGCTCTGGGCCAGGCTTCCATAATTTCCTCTCTACATGAAATCAACGTTTTTCGGCCAGAATCAAGGGGGGCTGAAAGCGGGCAAAACGCGGGAATCAATCATCGCAGAGCATCGGGCGGCACAAATGTAGTGAAGACTTTCGCCAAGAATCCGCCGTAAGGCCCCAAGGAAGCCGATATGGCTTGCTAACTTCGTAACTTGGGCTAACCCCAAACAAGACCGTCACATTGGGAAAATCTGGAAAAAAGCCGTATGGAGGCGCGGCCGCGCAATACTCATAACAAAGGTTTTCCGCAGCCGGGCATATTCGGCTGGGCCGTCGAATAGACAAACAAGCCCTGTTTTGCGCCGGAAAAAGGGGTTTTCGAGATGGTGGCCTTGTATACGATAGACCGGGTGACCCACCCATAACTGATTCATTACGGCGGCAGGGATTTTTTCCTTGACAAGCCCTATTGAGTTCCGGTAATATAATGATCCTGAGGTGTCCACGGAGTACGTGATGCTGACACTTGTCCAAGAAGTCTTGGTTAAGTCGTAAGTTTGTTATGATGCAGCCAGATTATTGTTAAAGCAGGCAAGTTTTGTTCAACATTGTAGAGGAGGTAGGTATTATGAAAAGATGTTATTTAGCATTGTGTGTGTTGTTGGCTGTCGGTGTGACAGCCCAGGCCAACCTTGTGCCAAACGGTGATTTTCAGACAATCTACAAGCCTGGCACTGGCGGAACGGTCAGTGCAACCATTCCCGATGGTTGTTATTTCAGTATCCCCGGCATGAATATCAAGGGGGGCGGAACTGCGAGCTATGGTGATGGTACCACCGGCAATAGTGTTGAGCTGCCTGGTTGGATCGAGATAGTTGG
>CP070678.1:2424479-2428028 GCA_020352515.1 Phycisphaerales bacterium
ACTTGGACGCTATTTCCGCCGGCATACGAAAACAGGCCGAAAATGCCGCGTTCCGGCCCGGGCCGTGGTGGTTCTGCCGATTGTGCGGACCTTGCCGCACTTGCCCGGCGCCGGCCGAATGTAGAGATTGCCGGGCCTGCAAAGGACCGCTTGGATTGACAGCCTCCTGCATTATCGCCCGTATTTGTGTGGGATTTGCGATTTTCTACTATTGCAATTCCCGCGAAAAACTCTTGCCTGGAGCAGTCCCCGGCATTAAACTATATATAAAGAAATGAATCAATACTATTCTTGAGGTTGAAGTATGAAGCGTGAATGGATCATTTTGACAGTTGTCCTTGCGATGCTCGTTCTGCTCGTGCCGGCTGGCTGCCAGCAGCAGGCAGAAACGCCAAGAGAGGCCCCCACCGGTTCCGAAACGCCCAAAGAGCCACCGGTTGTGCAGAAAGAGGAACCGACGCCTGTGGTCTCTATGGAAAAGCCCGAACCAAAAACCACCCAACAAAAACCACAGGAAAGTAATCCTGAGCCGAGAATCCGGTTTGAGAAGATCGTGCATGATTTTGGGGACGTAGGGCCGGGAAGCGCCAACACTTGCGAGTTCAGGTTTATGAACGTTGGCAAGGGCACATTGAGAATCACGAACGTCACCGCACCGTGCGGCTGCACGGTCCCGGAACTCAAAAAGAAGGACTACAAGCCCGGCGAAAGCGGCCTTCTGCGTGTTACTTATACCGCCAGCACCCTGCCTGGTGTGGCCCGGAAATACGCCTACGTCCACAGCAACGATAAGCAAGCCCCAAAGGTAACGCTGACGATAACGGCCAAAATCACTCCCAAGGTCACCTATGAGCCGAAGAGACTGAATATCCTGCTCAAGGACGACAAGCCGGAATGTCCTCAGATTACCCTTACCAGCGCCGACGGCAAGCCATTCTCGGTTACCGCCTTTACGGTGGCGGGAAATGCGATAACCGCTGAGATTGATCCTGCCGTCGAAGCAACCAAATTCATCCTCCAGCCGAAAGTCAATCCAGACCGGCTCCAGAGGAGCACTAACGGAGTTATCGAGCTCAGCCTCACACATCCGCAATGCAAGAGGATTTCCATCCCGTTTGACGCGCTGCCGAAGTTCAAGATCAACCCGCCGGTGATTATTCTATGGGATGTCAAGCCCGAAAAGCCCGTGCAGAGAGACGTCTGGGTGCTCAATAACTACGAAGAGGATTTTCAAATCGAATCGGTCACGGCAAGCAACAAGTTTGCAAAGCTCCTGGGGCAGGAAAAAATACGCAACGGATACAAGCTAAAAGTAGAAATTACCCCACCGCCAATGAAGGACGTATCGAGATTTACCGACGTACTTTTCGTGAAGATAAAAAATAGTGACGAGAAGCTTGGCATCACCTGCCGCGGTTTTTATGCGAAAAACGGCCCGCCCGTACCGTGAGTCAGGTCCAGCCGTCGAGAAGCTCAGAATTCCAGGCAATCGCGTTTGACTGCACCGCCTGGCGGAGGGTGCGCGCAAAGCCGCTTTTGACGCTGGTTGAGGGACTCTTTTGCTTATGTTGCCATCGATAACTTGTACATGTATGTCCGCGGTTATTGCCTTTTGCGCTTCCGTTGCGGCAACGGCGCCTCTGAAAACTGCCGCACCGCCGCTACGAGCTGCCGATTTATCGGCCGGGGCGGCCGACAAAACCGACGTCCTCACGATCTTCCTGACCGGCCACGAGCTCGGCGCGATGAAGCCATGCGGCTGCTCGGGCGGACAGCTCGGCGGGCTCGACAGACGCCCGGCCGTTCTCAATCGTGTTCCCAGGCAAAGAAGGCTGGTTATCGACACCGGCTCGCTGGTCGCCGGCGACGGCGAGCAGGACCTGCTCAAGTTCAGCACGATAATGCAGGCCTTCAGGCTGCCCTCGCTCGGCTACGACCTGGTCAATATGACAGCAGACGACCTTGATAAGGCGTTCAATCTGGGGCTCCTGAGTGATCCCAGCTCAACGCCCCGAATAATAAGCGGCCACAAAAGGCCCGAGGTGAACGTCCGAGCCTCGTTCAGCAAGAGCTTCGGGCTCGAAAGCGGCAAGCTGGCCGTAACGGTCGCCGCCCTCGACGTCGAATCCTGCAGCATAGAGCAAACAGAGCAGGTTTTTGCACGAAAGTCCGATATACCCGTCTTCAACATGCTCATACTGAACCGGTGTGATCCGGAAATCTCCGCCTCTGTCTTGAAGGAGCTGCCGATGGTCGACTGCCTCGTTTGCCCGGCCGATTCCGACGAACCGAGGCTGATTAGCGAGCCCGACGCTCGGCCTTTGGTCTTTTCGGTCGGCCGTTTCGGCAAGTACGTCAACCGGCTACGGATAGGACTAACGGGGACCCCGGGCAAGCTTCAAGTCGAGTATGCGCCCGTGGACGTGAATGAAACACTCAAACCGGACAGCTCACTGGCCAACCTTTACCGGGCCTACCAGTTGCTCGTCAAGGAACAGAGGCTTCTCGAGAAGTACCCCCGTTCTTCCCTGCCCTCGGGCCTGCGATACGCCGGCTCGAAATCCTGCAAAAGCTGCCACGAATATAATTACGAAATTTGGAGCACAAAACCCCACGCGCGGGCGTATGCCACTCTTGTAGAGGTCGGCTCGGAGTACGACCCCGAGTGTGTCGTCTGTCACGTGGTCGGCATGAAGTACTACGGCGGCTTCATATCACCCGAGCAGACCCCGAATCTGAAGGATGTAGGCTGTGAGAACTGCCATGGCCCGGGCTCGGAGCACAACGGAAATCTCGGATATGCCCCAACAACCGAGCCAAAACAGAACTGCACCGATTGCCACACGCCCGAGCACTCTGCCCGCTACGCCGGGAAAAAGCAGGAATATCTCGAAAAAATCGACCATTGGACGGAACCAAAAGCACGGAGCGATGTCAAATAGATAGACTGAATTGGGAGGTGCAATACAGACATGATAAAGACATTGCGAATAACAACCGTGATTGTGGTGGTTCTGGCCGGAGTCCTCTTCGTTATTCCGGTCGTCTTCGGAGCCCGCGAGGATGAAAGGATCGAGAAACTGCTCAACGGTCCCAGTATCATAGAGCAGTTCAATAACACCGTGGGCAGCGATACCAAGCCAAGCCAGAAACGAATTTCTCCTCTGGTCGAGCAGGCGCGGGCCTTTGCACTGTTTCTCAATCCCCCGGTAACGCAAAGCAGGCCCCCGACCCGGCCGGTGTTTCAAAGACAGCAGGACATACCAAGGCCCGATGCCCCGGTATCGGCCAAGTTCACGCTTGTGGCGACGAGCGTCAATGAGTCCAATCCCGAGCAGTCATTTGCACTTATAAACGAGCCGGCCAAGGGGCTGCACTGGGTTAGGCAATCCACCACAGTGGGCCATTTAGAGCTCGACCTGATCAAAGATGGCGTGGTGGTCGTAAAAGACAAGCAATCGACTTTCGAGATAAGGACCGAGGAACGGCCGGCCATGAGCAGCCTTTTGGAGGGCGCCCCGCCGGCCGCTGTCCGCTCCCCGGCACAGG
>CP070678.1:2428128-2472928 GCA_020352515.1 Phycisphaerales bacterium
AGATCGGATTCCATTTTTCCGCGTGTTTTTGCGAGATCGAGTATTTGCTTTTCATCTATTATTCTCATTTTCCTATCTCCTCTGTTTGAAAGGAATCACGTGGTGAGAGTTTTGCAGAGTGAGGTACGGTTGTGCATTTTTCAAGCACTTTCAGCGAGAGTCGTGAGGACCGGCCCATTTGTCAAATTATTGTTACGCTATATTTCAATCGGCCGGGGAAGGCATCGGGCGTGCCAGGCTTAGTCGGCCAGCGGGTCGGATGATGTTAGAATCCACCCGGCGGCGCGACAGCGTTTTCGGCTGGCGGGACAATATCAGTGTTGTCGGCTGCATTGTCGTGATGTCCCAGGGCCGCAGCGCAGCGATTGTGGCGGGCGGCGCAGCGTAAGTCAAGATGAATCTTGGGGAATTCGGATTATTGTGGTGCTGCTGGAGGAGGCGTAGGCGTGCGGCGCGTGCGAAATAGGTGCAATGAAGACGGCGTCGGTCAAATCAGGGACTTTTCAACGCTGGTATTGTCTGCATGTCTTATTGGCGCGGTGGTTAGCGGATCTGGTGCCGCGGAGCTGGGTAGATTCGATAGACGCTGGTAATAGTCTTGCACTGGTCGTTGGAACACTGCGCGTATATTCTCCAGGTGCCGGCGGCCCGGACCCCGATCACGGTGGCATAGGCGGGGTAGTCATTGCGTCCGAAGGTTGTCAGCGGGCCGGGGTGAGTGCTGAAGGCTCCGTTATTATTGAGGTTCGTCTGGAGCGGTCCTCCTCCGGCGGCGCCGACGGGCTTTATATGAGTGCACGCGAGATTGTTCCCCCCGGCCGGCGCGACGCAGAACGTGCAGCCGGAAAGCTGCCCGGTAACCATGACGCCGTCCTGGGCGTTATCGAGGAGGTAGGCATCGAGGGCGTTTATTGTGATGGTGTTTTCGAAATGCATCGGCACACTGTGGGCAATTATCAACTGGCGGCTCACACCGGCCGGCGCAACGTTCGCGGGTTGGATTTTGAATGAGGATATCTCGTGCTTTCTCCACGAAAAGGTTCTGCCGGGGCGCGTTGCACCGTAGTGGCCGACCTTTTTGGAGGGAGTGGACCCCGGGGCACTTGGGTCTCGCTTGTGGATATAGACCTGTTTCGTGTTAGCCTGGTCGGCATGGTGAGGACCCGGGCAGCCGAATATGTTAATGGGATAGTACTTCAGGAAGTACTCGGTGTTCGTGCGTAGTTCGTTGAAAGCTTCTTGTGGTGTCATCGGACGGACTCCTTACAGATTTGACGAGGACTCAGGTATTGCCAATGCAGCCATGCATTTTGAAATTTGTACATGACGCCGCCACAGTAGAGAGGGTGGATCAGCTCTTTGATCGGGTCGCCGGAGGCTCTGGTTCTATGTTGCACCGAACCACGACGCCGCGTCGCCATCTGTGTGCAGAAGACTCAACTTATAATGAACGACGTTACCCGCGCGGTGTGGATGCGTGCGGGCCCACAAACGACTCCAGATTACGTATTAATTCTTTGGCGTTCCGGGGGCTTTGTCAAGGGTAATTCCGTCGGATAGTGGATTTTTTTTTGGGCGTTTCTTTCGGCCCGGGTTGCACTGGGGATGTGGTGGCGGCGGGGTGGAAACTGGGTGGTCCGGATAGGGCATGGCCCGGGCGTATTGGGCGGGGGATTCCCAGCACTGGAGGGTCGGTTGGTCGGCGGGTGTCGGGGGGCAATTTTGCACTTTTGAAAAAAAAAGACGAATAGGCTTGACGGTGCATTGGGGCGGGCGTAGAATTTGAACGGCCAATCTGGGAGGAATTTTCGCAGATGGCGTAGTTGGGCGTATTAGTGCGCCAGCGGGTAGCTCACCCCCGGTATGCGGTGAGGGTGTTTGAGGCTTCCGGCGGAGAATGAGGTGTGAGCGGGCTTGTGTTTACGAGCCGGGTCTGTGGGTGAATGGATTTGCAGCCGGTTTCGGGGCCGAGTGGTCGGTATGGAAGGCTGGGGGGCGAGTGCGGACCAGCGTGTGGGCCACGACGCGGGCTTTAGCAGTTGCGTTAATCTGGTGGATATGCCGTGAGTTCCATTGATATCGAGAGTCTGCTTTCCGAGATTAGCGGGGAGTCGCCGTGCGGTGAGGACCTTGAGTACGATCCGTCTTTTCAGGCGCTTGAGTCGATGCTTCGACCAAAGGACCCTGGTGGGATTGTCGAGGGAGTTGACGAGGCCGTTGAGGAGCCGAACTGGCGGGAGGTTCGGGAGAAAACGCTCGAGCTTCTGGGGCGTTCGAAGGACCTTCGTTTGGCGATGTACCTGACGCTGGCGTTGTTGAAGATGGAGGGGATTCTGGGCTTTCGTGATGGTGTTGCGTTTGTTCGGGGGCTGTTGGAGCGTTACTGGGAGGGGGTTTATCCGCGGCTGGACCCGGACGACAATAACGACCCACTGCAACGGATCAACATCGTTCAGGCATTTTCGCCGGTTTCGGTGAGCGCCCAGGACCCGATGAAGTTCAGGCAGCGGCTGTCGGAGGTTCCTCTGTGCAGGTCGGTTCAGATGGGCTCTTTCAGCTACCGGGACATCCAGGTGGCGAGAGGGGAGATTTCGGCCGGTGATGAGGAGGGTGCACAAGGGCCGGAAATGTCGGTGATTGATGCGGCGTTTCAGGATACAGCGACCGAGGAGCTTGAGGCAACGGCGAAGGCGACGGAAGAGGCACTGGAGCATCTGGCCGGGATAACCACGGCGTTCTCCACGTCGGCGGCGCAGGGGCAGAGCCCGGACGTGGGCGGTTCTCAGGCGATTCTGGGTAGTATTCACAAGTGCGTTGACGAGTACTTAGCCAAGCGAGGTCTGGGCGGGGCCGCGGGCGAGCCGGGGGAAGCCGGTGGCGAGGGCGCGAAAGGCGGCATATCTCTGGCGGGCGAGATCAGCTCGCCTAAGGAGGCACTTTTGGCGCTCGAGAAGGTTTGCCAGTATTTCGACCGGCACGAGCCTTCGAGTCCTGTTCCTCTGCTTCTGCGACGGGCCCAGAGACTGGTGTCGAAGAACTTTGTGGAGGTGATTACGGACATTTGCCCGGATGCCCTGAGCCGGGTGCAGTTGATTGGGGGGTCGAGCGGCGAATCCGAGAGCGCTTAGCAGGGAAACAAGAATGTGCTATTGCAGAGGGTATTGAGAGCGCCGAGAGTCATCGGCGGTCACACTTATATAGAAAGGAGTGAGCATGGCAAAGAAGAGTAGTCAAAAGTTTATTGCTCGCAACCGCGCGCCGCGGGTCCAGATAGAGTATGATCTGGAGCTTTACGGTGCGGAGAAGAAGATCAACCTGCCTTTCGTGATGGGGGTGATGGCCGATCTGTCGGGCAAGCCGGCCGAGAGTCCTCCGGCTGTTGCGGACCGCAAGTTTCTTGAGATCGACGTCGACAATTTCGACGAGCGTCTGAAGGCGATGAAGCCTCGTGTAGCGTTTCAGGTGCCGAACACTCTGACGGGCGAGGGCAATTTGAGCGTTGATATCACGTTCGAGAGCATGGAGGATTTCTCTCCGGCGGCGGTAGCCCGGAAGGTTGACGCCCTGAACAAGCTGCTGAAGGCTCGGACGGAGCTGTCGAATCTTCTGTCTTATATGGACGGCAAGAGCGGCGCCGAAGAGCTGATGGCGAAAGCGCTTAAGGACAAGGCGCTTCTGAGCGCCCTGACCTCGGCGCCGAAACCAGAAGACAAACCCGCAGACAGTGGTACGGAGGAACAGTCCAATGGCTGAAGAAGAAAAAGAAGCACAACGAGCAGAAGGCGAGGCCGTAACGATAGAGCCGACGGAGTTCGAGTCGCTGCTTAGTAAGGAGTTCAAGCCGAAGTCTGACCGTGCGAAAGAGGCGATTGACGCGGGGGTCCGGACGCTGGCCGAGCAGGCTCTCGCCGAGACGGCGCTTATTTCGGCGGATGCGGTGGGGACGATCGAGGCTTACATCGCGGAGATAGACCGGAAGCTTTCGGAGCAGATCAACCTGATCATGCATCACGATGATTTCAAGGCTATCGAGAGCGCCTGGCGTGGCCTGAGCCACCTTGTAAACAACACTGAGACTGACGAGACGCTGAAGATACGCGTGCTGAACATGTCGAAGAAGGACCTTGGCAAGACGATCAAGAAGTACAAGGGCACGGCGTGGGATCAAAGTCCGCTGTTCAAGAAGCTTTACGAGGAGGAGTTCGGCTCACCGGGCGGTGAGCCGTATGGGTGTCTGATCGGGGACTATTATTTTGACCACAGTCCTCCTGACGTTGAGGTACTGAACGGCGTGGCTCAGATAGCGGCGGCGGCTCATGCTCCTTTTATTGCGGCTGCGGCGCCGACGCTGATGAACATGGACTCGTGGCAGGAGCTGAGCAACCCGCGTGACCTTACGAAGATTTTCCAGACGGCCGATTATGCCCCGTGGCGGTCTCTTCGTGATTCGGAGGATTCGCGTTATATCGGTCTGGCGATGCCTCGTTTTCTGGGGCGGCTTCCGTACGGCTCGAAGACGAATCCTCTTGAAGAGTTCGACTTCGAGGAGGAGACGGCGGCGGGCGACCATTCGAAGTATCTATGGGTGAACGCGGCGTATGCGATGGGGACGAATATCACGCGGTCGTTCAAGGAGTTCGGCTGGTGCGCGCGGATACGTGGCGTTGAAAGCGGCGGGCTTGTCGAGGGGCTTCCGTGCCACACGTTCCCGACGGACGACGGCGGGGTCGACATGAAGTGCCCGACCGAGATTGCGATTACGGACAGACGGGAAGCGGAGCTGGCGAAGAACGGGATGATGCCGCTTTCGCACTGGAAGAACACGGATTATGCGGCGTTCATCGGCGCGCAGTCTCTTCAGAAGCCGGCCGAGTACGAGGACTCGGACGCGACGGCGAACGCGAAGCTTGCGGCGAGGCTGCCTTATCTTTTTGCGACGTGCCGGTTTGCTCATTTTCTAAAGTGTATCGTCCGGGACAAGATCGGCTCGTTCAAGGAACGAGAAGATATGGCCGTGTGGCTTAACAGGTGGATAGCGCAGTATGTCACGAGCGACCCGAGCGCTTCGGAAGAAGTCAAGGCGAAATATCCTCTGGCGGCGGCGGAAGTAGTGGTAGAGGACGTTGAGGGAGATCCGGGCTACTATTCTGCGAAGTTCTACCTGCGTCCGCACTACCAGCTCGAGGGTCTGTCTGTTTCGCTGCGTCTGGTATCGAAGCTGCCGTCGGCGAAGAAAGGCTAACGGCGCGATCCGGCGTGCGTGCGGCGACCGGTGTTTTTTTTGTAAGAAAGTGCACAAGACGTAACTAAGCATATTGTCCTAAAGTTTTTTTAATGGAGTTAGTAAAATGGCAGGTGATTGTTTTCTGAAGATCGACGGGATTCCGGGCGAGAGCACGGATGAGAAGCATAAGGAATGGATCGAGGTGCTTTCGTACTCTCACGGCGTCTCGCAGCTTGTTGCGGGCGAGCGGAGCACGGGCGGGGCTGCGACGGGGGAGCGATGCAGCCACCAGGATTTCTCCATCGTGAAGTCTCTTGACAAGACCACTCCGACACTGGATTTGTTCTGCTGCGACGGCAAACATATCCCGAAGGTGGACGTGGAGCTTTGCCGCGCCACGGGCAACAAGGAGAAGTACATGGAGTACAAGATGGAGGACGTGATCGTCTCGTCGGTGAGTGTTGGCGGCGGTGGCGGCGGTCTTCCGACCGAATCGGTGACTTTCAACTACGGCAAGCTGACCTGGAACTACATTCAGACGGACCATGAAACCGGCGAGGTCAAAGGCAACGTCGAGAAATACTGGAGCCTGATTCTGAACAAGGGCGGCTGATAGTCAGCTTGAAGGAATCGTACAACTATTATTAAGTGACTCGTTCTGTTAGACAGCGGGTGAGGTTCGGGTCTGCCCGGCAACGGAGGTATTGCGATGCAGACGGAAGAATTAGTGCAGGCCGGTCAGCTCGACGAAGCGTTGGCGGCCTTACAGACGCAGATACGCGGGGAGCCGGCCAATGCGAAACTCCGGGTCTTCCTTTTCCAGTTGCTCAGCGTGATGGGGGACTGGGAGCGAGCGTTGACGCAGTTGAACGTTGCGGTGGAGCTTGATCCGATCAACTCCCTGATGGCTCAGGTATGCCGGACGGCTCTTAGCTGCGAGGCCTTGCGTTCGGAGATATTCGCGGGCAAGCGTTCACCGCTGGTTTTCGGTGAGCCTGCGGAGTGGGTCGGTTGGCTGGTTCAGGCGAGCCAGATGGCGGCTGAGGGCAAATACCGCGCCTCGCAGGAGCTGCGGGACCGTGCGTTCGAAGCTGCTCCGGCGGTTCCGGGCTCGGTGGACGGCAAGGGTTTCGAATGGATTGCCGACGCCGATTCACGGCTTGGTCCGGTTCTGGAGGCGATAGTGGAGGGGAAGTACTACTGGATTCCGTTCACGGCTGTCAGGCGTGTGGCGATCGAGAAGCCGACGGACCTTCGTGACGTGGTATGGATACCTGCGTACTTTACGTGGGTCAACGGTGGAGAATCGACGGGGCTGATACCGGCGCGTTATCCCGAATCGCATGCCAGCGCAGAGAGCGCAATTCGTCTCGGGCGGAAGACGGAATGGATAGAGCGGGAGGGAGGCCTGTATATAGGTCTGGGGCAGCGGATGTTTGCAACGGACGATGGTGAGTTCCCGCTTCTGCAGATAAGACAGATTGATCTGGAGTCCCCGGAAACAGACGCACAAGGTGGTGAGACGGAAGATGGCTGAGCTTACGCCGATGGATCGTCTGCAACCGTGTCTTCTTGACCGTCTGACAGATGACGAGCCCGGTGTCGGCAAGGAAAGCCGGGACCGTCGGGTGGTGTCGATGGGGCGCTACCGGGCAGCGGTTCTTCGTGATTTGGAGATGCTTCTGAACGCGAAGGCCCGTCCGGCGGGTGACATCATCTACGATTTCGATGAGGTAGCCAGGTCTGTTCTGAACTACGGCATCCCGGATCTTTGCGGCACGCCCATCTTAAACATCGGTGCGTTGGAGGCTGAAGAACAGGTCAGGAACGCGATTCTTCATTTCGAGCCGCGTGTTTCGCCCGATCAGTTGGTAGTTCGGATGGCTGCTCCGTCAAATGCGGAGTACGTTCGTACGCTATCATTCGAGATAGAGGGCGAGCTATGGGCTCAGCCGTCTCCGGATCATCTTCTGGTGAAGACGGAGGTGGATTTGGAGACGGGTCACCACAAGCTGAAGGGCCATTTAGGTGGATAGACGGCTGCTGGATTTGTACAATCGTGAACTGGGGCATCTTCGCTCGATGGGTGCGGAGTTTGCGAGGGAGTTTCCGAAGATAGCCGGTCGTCTGGGCGGGCTGGATGAGTTTCAGCCGTGCCGGGATCCTTTTGTGGAGCGTCTGCTGGAGGGTTTTGCGTTTCTGGCGGCTCGTGTGCAGTTGAAGCTGAATGCGGAGTTTCCGCGTTTTGTTCAGTCGCTGCTTGAGACTGTTTATCCTCATTACCTTGCGCCGACGCCTTCGATGTGCATGGTTCGGTTTGAGCCGGATTTGGCAGAGAAGGACCTTGCGGAGGGTTTCGTGGTGGAGCGTGGGTCATCATTCTACAGCATGCTCGGCAAGTCGGACCAGACCAGGTGTGAATATCGCACGGCTCACGATGTGACGCTTTTCCCGATCGAGATAAGCCGGGCGGATTACTATACTCGCGAGCTGGCCTCGCTGGAGGTTCCGGAGCTGGCGGAGGTGAAGGCAGGGATTCGCATTCGAGTTCAGTCGCCGGCGGGGATCAAGATAAGTGATCTTCAGATGGACTGCCTGACGCTGCACCTGATGGGTTCGGGCGAGGTTCCGATGTATCTGTACGAGCAGTTTTTCGCGGATGCGTTGGCGGTGGTGGTTCAGCCGACGGTCAAGCCGGTACGATGGCACGAGGTTGTGGATGGCTCTGAGATCCGTCGGGTGGGATTCGCCAATGAGGAGAGGATGATTCCATACGACGGACGGTCTTTTGACGGTTATCGTCTGTTGCAGGAGTACTTTGCGTTCCCGCAGCGGTTTATGTTCGTTGAGCTTGGTGGTCTTGGTCAGGCGTTGCGGCGGTGTGAGGGCAATGAAGTTGACATCGTAGTCCTTTTGCGAAAGGCGAATGTCAAGCTTCAGGGTGCGATCGGGGCGGATAATTTCGGTCTGTTTTGCACACCAGCGATAAACCTGTTCGAGAAGCGGCTGGACCGGATACCCGTTTCAGACAAGTTCTTTGAATTTCACGTTGTTCCGGATCGGACGAAGGCTCAAGATTTCGAGGTTTACCGGATTTCGCGGGTAGTAGGTTACGGGACTCGGGCGGATGAGCTTGAGGAATTTCGTCCTTTTTATCTTGCGCGTGATACCGACGGTGCGGGCTCGGAGGGATATTACGTTACGAATCGGGTGATGCGTGCGATGTCGGAGGGGGCGAAGGTTCGTGGGCGGAGGTCGCAAAGCTATTCCGGGAGCGAGGTGTACATATCTCTGGTTGATTCAACGGCCGCTCCTTACAGCGCCGAGGTGAAGCAGCTTGGCGTCGAGGCGCTGTGCACGAACCGGGATTTGCCGCTTCACATGCCGGTGGGTTTGGAGAGCTCGGACTTTACGGCGGACAAGGCGGCGCCTTGCGTGGCGATTCGATGTGTGGGCAGCCCGACATCACCGCGGCCCTCGCATGCGGAGGGCGAGATCGGCTGGCGGATCATCAATCATTTGGCGCTGAATTATCTTTCAATCGTTGATACAGACGCCCGGGAGGGCGCGTCGGCTCTTCGGGATATTCTTCGGCTTTACAGTGACCGGGGCGATTTGCAGACAGGCAAGCAGATCGAGGGGGTCAAGTCGGTCAGTTGCGCGCCCGTGACCCGGAGAATCCTGTCCCGTGGCTCTATCGGGTTTGCCCGCGGGCTTGAGGTTACCGTGAGCCTGGAAGAGGCTGCGTTCGAGGGCAGCGGCGTTTTTCTGCTGGGGGCGGTTCTGGAGCAGTTCTTTGCGAAATATGTTTCGATCAATTCCTTCACGGAGACGGTGGTCAAGACGGTGGAACGTGGAGAGATAATGCGATGGAAGAAGAGAGACGGGCTGCGGTCGATTCTTTAGCACGTTCGCTTTCGGCCCGGCCCTACGAGTACGATTTCTTCCAGGCGGTCCGTCGGATAGAGTGCGTTCAGTCGCATCTTCCGCTGGTGGGGCACTCTCAGCGGCCGCAGGAGGATGCGGTGCGTTTTCGCCAGAGGGTTTCGATGGAGTTTTGCCCGGCGTCTGTGGCGGGATTCGAGGGTGGTGATGAGGCGCGGGCGGCGCGGATGGCGGTGAACTTTTTCGGTCTGTTAGGCACAAACGGGCCGATGCCGCTTCCGATAACCGAGTATGTGTACGACCGGCTGCACAATCACGGGGACAGGTCGCCGGCGAAGTTTCTGGATATATTCGATCATCGGATGATATCTCTTTTCTACCGGGCGTGGGCCTGCAACCAGCAGACTGTCAGCCATGATCGCAAAGAGGAGGACCGGTTCGCGGTCTATATCGGCAGCCTTTTCGGGATCGGGCAGAGTTCGCTGCGTGAGAGAGACAGGGTTCCGGATGTTGCGAAACTTCACTACAGCGGTCGGCTGGCGTGCCCGACGAAGAACGCCGAGGGTCTTCGGTCGATATTGCGTGACTACTTCGGGATACCGGCGGCGATAGATGAGTTCGTGGGGCAGTGGATTAGCCTTGCGGAGGAGCACCGGTGCAAAATGGGCTCTTCCCGGGATAATGGTACGGTTGGATCGACGTTGATCGTAGGTTCCTGCTTCTGGGAGTGCCAGCAGAAATTCCGGATCAAGTTGGGGCCGATGAATCTGGCGGACTATGAGCGGATGCTTCCGGGAGGCGACAGCATCCGTCGGCTTGTGGGATGGGTTAGAAATTACGTTGGCGACCAGTTTGGCTGGGAGCTTCAGTTGATATTGGCCGCGAGTGAAGTTCCCTGTACACAACTCGGTAAGATCGGTCAGTTGGGCTGGTCGACTTGGCTGAGCAGCAAGAAGTTCGAGGAGGATGCGGATGACCTGACGCTGAGAAACCTGGTGGCTTAGGGCAGGGCCGGCACGGTCGGCCGGCATGATAAACATATTCGGGCGGATAATTGTCTTTGACAAGGCGGAAAGAGCTGCAAATAATAGTCTTTGTTAAGACGTCGTGGTTTAGTTTGGGGAGGAATTGAACGGTATGGCTACAGGCGGTAGTGAAACGTTGGAAGACCGTGTACTGGAGACGGCAAACCGTTTGCGTCTGATCCAGGTTGATTTTGCGGATCAAAGCGAGCAGACGAGGCGGGACTATCTGTCGGAACAGGTTGAAGTGGCGTTAAAGGGCATCCTGCCGGAAGAGCGGAGAGAGTTTCTGGAGAGACTGGCGAGCAGATTTCCGACGGGCAGCGCCGGCGTGCATGCTGGTGGCGACGTGGTCGAGGGCGGGTCGGTCGGCGGGCCGGACGTGCTGAGGGACACGGTTTTGATTGTTCGAAGCCTGGTGGAGGTTGCATCGGAGCTTACGCAGGAGCAACAAGAGCTTGTCCTTGGCGCCGTTGGGCCTTCCGGCGGCGTGCCGTCGGGCGGGGCGGACTTGAGCATTGAGGTGCTTGAGGCGGTGAGAGCGAAGCTCAAGCTCCGGCCTGAGGTTTCTATCAACGGGGGCCGGCTTTCGCAGGTGCTTGTTCCCTTAGTGGAGTTTGTTTGCAAGCTCGATCCTCTGGTGTGGAACATGTGGCGGACACTGTCGCCGCGGTCGGGTGTACGGAGGTCCGGCAATCTCGGGCAAAGCATGGGGCAGTATTCGTCGGGCGAGGCCGAGGTTTCTCTGGAGCAGGTGGAGGAGGCTCTGAAGCATTTGCAGCGTCTGACGGCGGCGGTGATTACGGCTGTTGGGCGGGTAGGCGGGCAGTTTGCCAAGAGTCATCTGGCGAAGTATTCGCCTTCGGAGATTTCGGCTCTGGTAAAGATGGAGCGTGGGAGCGTTCTGGTGAGCCACGAGGTGAAATGCTGGCGGAAATATCAGGAACTTGCCGATACGCTAAACGAGGACTCCATCGATACGGAAGTTAGAAAGGCGATAGTTGACTACGTGGAATCTTTGGTGAAAGGGATGGGCCGGTGATGTTGGTACAGGGGAAGAGTCTATGACAATAAAGGGCCAGGTACATTGGTGTGAGGGTTTGTTTCTTCAGCCTCATCATCTTCAGTCGATGCAAAGGGATATTCTGGAGCGGTTCACGAGGCACCGGCGGCTCTCGTGGTACTATCCTTACGGTCTGATAGAGGCTCGTGTTTCGGACGACCAGCTTGAGAACATGCGGGTGTCGTTCGACAGGCTTCGTGTGATAATGCCGAGCGGGCTGGAGGTGAATGTGGGCGAGAATGCTACGCTTGGCTCTCTGGATATCAAGGAGGCGTTTTCGTCGGGGGGCGGTGCGCTGACGGTCAGCCTCGGTGTGCCGGTTTGGTCGGCGTCCCAGGGCAACGTGGTGGAGAGGGGCTCGTCCGAGGACTGGCGGGTTAAGCGGATGTATCGTGTCGAGGAGGTTCAGCGGCCGGACGAGAATACGGGCGAGAACGCTCAGCCGATTCTGGTTCGGCAGATAAACGCGCGTCTGCTTCTTGAGACGGACGACCGTTCGGACCTGGAGGTTCTGCCGGTTCTGCGGATAGTCCATGCGGCGGGTGAGGAGGTGGGGCTTCCGCGGCGTGACCCGGCGTTTATTCCGGCGTGTTTGCTGATCAGCGGCTCGCCGGTGCTTGCCGAGCTGGTGCGTGACTTAACGAACCAGGTAATGGCGAGCCGGAACGAGCTGGTTGTGCAGATTAACCGGGGGGGCTTTAGCGTTGACGCCATGCGCGGAGTCCAGTTCGAGCAGATGCTGCGTTTGCGGACGCTGAATCATTTCAGTGCGAGCCTGGGGTCTCTGATAAAGGCCCCCGGCGGCGTGACGCCGTTCGAGGTGTACGTTGAGCTAAGAGAGCTGCTTGCCGAGTTAGCGGCGCTCCGCCCGGAAAGAGACCAGGCAGAGGTTGTGGAATACGATCACGACAACCCGGCGATTTGCTTCAATGAGCTTTCGAGCAGGATTCGGGGATTGCTTAAGGGCGCGGTTGCGGCGAGATTTCTGAAGGTTCCGTTTACGATGGACCGGGAGCAAAACATACTTGTTGCGACGCTGGACGACGAGGCGTTGTCGCTTCCGAACGAGTACTTTCTGGCGATCAAGACGAAGCAGGATCCGTCGGAGCTGGCGAAGCTGGTGCTGGATCGTGACAAGTTCAAGCTGATGCCGCTGAGTCTTGCAAATCAGCGGATTTTCGGGGTGCAGCTTGCGCGGGAGCTGTATCCGCCGGTTGAGCTTCCGGCACAGGTCGGTCTTCATTATTTTCGAGTGGTTCGGGCCGAGAGCGCGAGGATGTGGGAGCGGATAAAGCAGGAGAGGGCGGTTGCGGTCAGGTGGCCGGGTATTGAATCTTCCGATTACGACGTCACGCTGTATATGACTGTTCCGGATACGGAGGCGTAGGAGATGACACTTCCAGAATTGTGTGAGCCGTTCTTTCAGTATGTCTGCCGGCTGAGCCGGTCGTCGCGGATGGGCTGTGACATTGAGATGGACGTTGCCCGCAACGACATAAAGAGGCTTCTGGCGGAGATGAAGGCGGGTGCGTCCGGTTCGACGGAGCTGGCCAGTCAGTACGAGAAGATTGAGCTGCCTTTGATTTTCTTCGTTGATTTCATGGTTAAGGAGAGCAAGCTGAAGTTTGCGTACGATTGGCAGGAGCTGGCTCGCGAGAGAGGCGAGCTGGCGGGTGACGAGAAGTTTTTCGACCTTCTGGATGCTGAGCTGGCGGAGACGGGGGAGGCGACGACCGAAAGGCTGGTGATCTACTATGCGTGCATAGGCCTGGGGTTTACGGGGATTTACACGGGTCAGCCGGACAATCTGCAGAGGCTTATGTCGAGGATCGGGGCGCGTGTTTCGCGGATGGTTGACGCGGACGAGAAGGCCTATATTTGTCCGGAGGCATACGAGCATGTGGACACGAGGGATTTCGTGGAGCCTCCCGGGACAAAACTTGTCGGGATCGGCATAGTGCTTGTGGGTCTTATTATAGTGTGGGCGGCCGCGTACCTGTTTCTTTTTATCCGGACTTCGGGCAAGGTTTCGAGATCGCTGGACACAATAATCGACTATCAGACTTCGGCGGCGGTTGAGCCGGCCGGAGGCGGCGAGAAGTAGCAGAGAATGGATTGCTGATATGAGCCCTGGGATTTCAACATTTACGAATCTACCGACTCCCATCAAGGTCGGCGTTCTGCTGGTATCGGGGGCGGGTATTACGACGGTACTGTACACGATCTTCGGAGGTCAGCTTCTGTGGATTTTGCCTCTTGGGATTGCGGTGGTGGCTCTTCTTGTTTTCCTTTACCTGCGGTTGTTGAAGCTGTGGAGGAAGCGGAAGGCCGCTCCGATGGAGCGTGGCGTGATCGCGAACACTTCGTCGACTCCCGAGGGCATCAGCGCCGCGGCGCACATGGCCAGGCTCGACGATCTTCGGAAGAAATTCGAGGACGGCGTTCAGAAGTTCCATGCGGCGGGCAAGAGCCTGTACAATTTTCCGTGGTACATGATCGTTGGCGAGCCGGGTTCCGGCAAGACGGAGGCGATACGGCACTGCAACATAGGCTTTCCTCCGGGCCTTCAGGACCAGTTTCAGGGGGCCGGCGGCACTCTGAACATGAACTGGTGGTTTACGGATCATGCGGTGATACTCGATACGGCCGGGCGTCTGATGTTCGATGAGGTAGATACGGGCGGTTCGAGCGAGTGGAAGGAGTTTCTGAAGCTTTTGAAGAAGTCGAGGCCGCGGTGTCCGGTGAACGGTGTATTTCTGGTGATACCTGCCGACAGTCTGATTAAGGACACATCGGACGAGATCGAGCGTAAGGCGTCGAAGATTGCGCGGCAGTTCGATGTTATCCAGAGGACTCTGGACGTTCGATTTCCCGTGTTCGTTGTGATTACCAAGAGCGACCTGCTCAACGGATTCCGGGACTTTTTCGACAACCTCACCGATCCACAGCTCCAGCACCAGATACTGGGGTGGTCGAACCCGGAGCCTCTGGACAATCCGTACAATCCCGATTTCGTCCGGCGTCACCTGGAGACGATTCAGGGACGTCTTTTCAGGCGCAGGCTGGCGCTTTTGCAGGAAGTGATGTCTGATGAGCCCGGTGTCGAGAAGACTCGTGCGGCGGACACTCTTTACGCTTTTCCTCAGAGTCTGGCGAAGATAGCTCCTCGTATGGCTCGTTATCTTGAGCTAATTTTCAGCGTGGGCAGCCAGTGGTCTTGCAAGCCTCTGTTTTTCCGGGGCATTTATTTCACCAGTTCGATGCGAGAGGGCTCTGCGCTTGACGAGGATTTGGCCGAATCGATAGGTGTTCCGGTGGATTCTCTTCCTGACGGCCGGGTATGGGAGCGTGACAGGGCATATTTCCTGAGGGACCTTTTCGTAAAGAAGGTTTTCCGGGAAAAGGGGCTGGTGACTCATGCGACGAACGCAAAGAAGCTTCATTCCCGGCGGAAGGCCGTGGTATTAATTTCGGGCATAGCGGCAGTTGTGCTGGTGTTGTTTTTCACCATTTTCTCGGCAATCAGCTATCGCAGGAGCATAGGCGATCTGGAGGATTACCTTGTCGATCTTGCGGGCCTGGTTGCGCCGTCTCGTGCGGGCGCGAAGGTTGGCGCTCTGCGAGTTTTGGAACCTGACGTCGCCGATAGATACAAGTATTTCGGCCCGGCGGGTGTGGGGACTTCGAGGATTCCGTCAGATGTCAACAGGGCTGATGTTTCGGCGAGGCTTGCGGATACGGTTTACCAATGGGAGTCGAAGGGCAGGCGTTGGATTTTCAAGCTGGCCGAGAAGTACGCACGGCGCATCACGGCGGAGAAGCTGCGCCGAGCGCAGGGGGCTATATATGAGATAGGCGTTCTTGAGCCGTTTGTTGATGCGGCGTGCAACATCATGGTTTCACGGAGCGAGGAGACTTGGGACCCGGAGCGTGATCCGAATGTTCTGGTGCAGCTTGTGAGGTTGGCGGCGGGCAAACCGCTCGGGGAAGAAGAATTGTATTCGGAGCGGACATTGCTCGAGCCTTTTTTCAGTTACGTCGGTGAGAACCGGCCTCCGCGTGCGGACTGGGGGGTTCTTCATGAGCCTCTCGGGAGGATTTACGGTGACGCGTGGCCCTGGCCACCGCCGAGTTTGAGGAACGACCCGAACCTTCAGAGTGCGATAGAGACGGGTGTGTCATGTTTCATCGGGCGGCGTGGGGGCGGCGGCCTGGCGGACATCAGAAGGTTGGAAGGGGTCCTTAGGCGGTTCGACGATGCCGAGCAGGGCGTTCTTACTTTCCTGGAGGATGCATGTGATCTCAAAGTGGAGGAGCTTCTGATCGACGAGCGGTGGGAGGCGTTTGTGGGCGACTGGAACAGCCGGTACGCACTTCTGAGTGAGGCTTTCGATAGTATCGGGAACGAGGCGAATGCTCTCGACGAGCAAGGATCGCTTGTAAAGCTTTGGGAGAGGAGGGCGAATGAAGTTCGCTCGGATGTCAACGAGAATTACGATTTGCTGCTGAGGGAGATGCAGGACGTCAATGAGAGTCCTTTCCTGGGCGGCATTCGGACGACGCTTGAAGAGGCGCGGGCACGGCAGATACAGAGTCTGACCGAGGGCGACGAGGACCTGGAGCGGTTTGACAAGGATTTCTGGGCGGGCGCCGGGGGGCGGCATTTGTACGCGATGCGTTTTGAGATGTACTCGAGAGCCAACGATCACCTTGAAGAGGTGGCGGAGATAGCAAATATCGCCGAAGTTCGCGGGGCAATCGACAAAGTAAAGGTAGGCGCCCGTGCGACAGCCGCAGAAATGGCGGAGCTTTTGAAGGTGGCGGATGGGACATTCCGCTTCGTGGAGGCATCAAAGGGATGCTCGGTGGTGATCGGCTTCGGCGAACAGAGGCAGATTCACCGCATCGTCCAGCGCGGATTGGCTGTGGCTCCGAAGAGCATAGCTGCAATTGGCGAGGAGGTTGCGCGCAGGGCGAGCTGGGCCAGGCCGGGCGTTCCGGCTGAGATTGTCGCGAGCGGAAAGAGATACGATCCGAACGGTGCGGCCGGGGTGTTCGAGGGGTGGAAGCTGCTTGGGGACGCTCTGAAAACGGAGCCTTACAATTTCCCGGACAAAAGCAGCCTGAGCAGGATTCATGCGGATGCAAACCCGGCGTATGGGCGTTACCTTGGGTCGTGGGTCAACTACTGGCTGGTCAATGAAGCCGAACGTCTGGTCAGCAGCAAGGTGGAGAAGGATTCAAAGCAGTTGGAATTGTTGTACACGGGGATTGTGTTCAAAGAGCTGCTGAAGGATGTTGGTGAGCCGCTGGAGCGTGCCCTTGGGCGGCTTGAGAAACACCTGCCCTCTGACAGCACAAGTGCGACCGAGTTTCGGACGAGCTTAGAGAGAACGCGGGAGAGAATATCGCGTGAGATGTACGACAAGCACAACGAGGTCCTGGGTAGGTGGAGACAACTGAGCGAGTTGCCGCGTGAGGCAGGGCGAAGGACGTTGTTGAACGTGAAGCCGAGCGATTTTATCAGGTCTTATACGCCTTTCTCGTACAAGTCGGCGGCGGAGTTTTCCGAGATGTACTGGACGGAGCTGACGTACAGCCTGCTTCGTATGCGTGGCGAGGAGGTGCAAAACGATGGAAAGAAGACGTTCGCCGGTTTGAAATCACAATACGGCCACAAGTTTCCTCTGGATTGGTATGGTGAAGAGGAGCTGACAAAGGAGGAGCTGCAAAGCGGCATCCTGCCGGTTTTAGGCCAAGTATTGGGGGGCGATTACGATGAGGGGACTGTCGGAAGGGATATTCCGACGGGTCAAGCGACCGTCGATAAACTGCTGGATCGGCTGCGTGAGATTGAGCTTAGTGCGTCCGACAGGAGGTGGCTTGAGGGGATCGAGAGGGTTGTAGGCGTTCTGCCAAAAGGGGCGGATTCGTACTACTGCAATGTTTACCTTTTGGGGCAGAAGGAGCAGACACGGCTCTCGCGTCTGCGGAAAGAGGACTTGCTGTACGAGGACCTCAGGTTCATGAAGTTCGTTCAGGATGGGCGTGATTGCTGCGGTGCGGAAAGCACGTTTTCGACAAACGATGTTAAGATCGGCGAGCTTCGTTACCCTGGTGGGGCCGCCAGGATCAAATTCTACGCGTATCTGGAGGGCGCCGAGGCGGACAAAGCGTCGTACACGACTGCAGACTCTGGCGGCGACTGGGCCTGCCTGAAGATTTTGCGGGACTACAGCTTCGGTGGCGAAAAGGGGTATATTGAAATCAAGGTCGACAAGAGCAAAAGCAAGGACGGTCTTGGCGGCGTGGTGTTTTTGCGGTTGGAGCTCTGTGAGGATGGGAAATGCGATAGGCGAGTTAGCCTTCCGAGCGTGGCGGAGTGGCCGTCGCTCAAGGGCAGGGGCTGATTTTTGGGACAGGTGAAATGTCGGATTCAACTCTCAGGAAATTTGTTAATCGTCTAAGCTTTAAGAAACAGGAAGTGACTGTGGAGCGTGTGTTTGTGGGGGCGTTCGGCAAGCACCCCGGCTGGGACGACCACATCGATGATATAGGTTTCGGCACGGATTCATTTGTGGCCGCAAAGCGCTTGCTTTATGTTCAGGGTATCGGTGGGAACATCGACTCCGGGGCCTGGGACAAAGTTGCTGCAGAGAACCTTGTAGAGGGGTTCAGACACGTGTTGGTATGGTGCATGGAAGGGAGTATCATTGTCGGGCGGATGTGGTCGTCGCGTGACGGGAAGGGTCGTTCGAGCTATCCGATGGTTGTCTGCGTTCAGTGCCGGCGTCTGCCGGTGCGTTGGATAGTGGAGAGCATTTTGCCCCGTCTGGAGATTGTCGAGCAGAGGTGTGTTGCGGTTGGTTCTGCCGGGGAGGTTCGGGCTATAATCGAAGATGCGCAGAGGGAGTTTCGCGGGCTTGCGCGAGCGTTCGAGGACACGGCTGAATCGCCGGTTGTTTACGCCGATTCACTGGCGAGGCTGTCTGAGATACCGGAGATGGGTCCGCAGGGTGAGGGCCTGCTTCGCATTCTGTACCATATCGACCGTGAGGCGGGGCGGTTTCATGGTGAGACGGCCGGAGGTGCGGCGTTGCGGCCCGTACTTTTGCGTGTACCCGGCTTTGGGTCCGCGATGACCGAGGGGGTGCTTACGTGGATTAGCTTCCTTCTTTCGCGGTTTGGTGTGAGCATGCCGGTTCTTGTTCTTGTGCCGCTCGGTCAGAGCTGGGCGGACATAATAATGGGGGAGCCGACAGAGGTGCAGTTGCGTTGTCTGCGGGTCTCATTGGGCGTTATTCCTCTTACGAGCAGCATTCCTTACAACATGGGGTCGGAGTTTGTGGACCAGGTCAGCAAGCTGATCGAGGATTCGCGCAGCGGAGGGGCCGAGGCGGACTCGCGGACAAAGACGTGGATTTGACGTATTGAAAGGGCTATCCTGGCGCGGCTCATGACGTTTTGCGTGGGCCGGAGGCCATCTTTCCGTGGGTGGCGGAATGCGGGGCGGGCAGTTGATGTAGAGACTGCGGAGCGGTTATTTCGGCCGTTTTTCGGCCTTTTGTGAGTTTTTCGAGGGATCGGGCGGGTTGCGGCCGGTTTGACGGGGGGCGCCGGAAGGCTCATCTTTATGCAATTGAGTGTAAAACTTGCTAATTTTTGCCGAAAACTGTTGACGAGATTGGCGAAGACAATATAATAGAGTGGCATATGAGTGATCGTGGTAGAATCAGACGCCGAGCGGACGATGAAGACGGGCAAGGTAAGTAGAATAATTCGACTACTGACGGCGCTGCAGTCCGGGCAGCGTTACGACGTGGGCGATTTGGCGGGGATTCTGAAGGTCGCACGTCGAACGGTCTTTCGGGACCTCAAAGATTTGCAGCGGGCCGGGGTTCCTTGTTATTTTGACAAAGCGGCCGGATGCTACGCCATTGAACCGGGGTATTTCCTGCCGGCACCGGACTTGAACAAACAGGAAGCGTTAGGGCTGTTTTTGCTTGTTTTTAAGGCGCGGAACCATATTCACCTGCCATTTGAGGATTCGGCGCTTCGGGCGGTGCTGAAGATAGAGAACAATCTTCCGAGCGACGTGAAGAGATTCTGCAACAGGGCGTTAAACAGCATTTCGATAAAGTCGGCTCCTCAGGCGAGGATGGATCTGCTCGATAAGGCATTCGTACGGCTTATAGATGCGGTTGTTCGAAAACGGATGGTGAGGATACGTTATGAGCTGAGCGGCGGTGGCAAAGGCGTGATGATCGAATTGAGTCCGTATCACCTTGTGTACCACGAGCACACGTGGTACGTGCTCGGCAGGTCAAGCTTGAGCAAAGGGGTTAGCGCGTTCAAGCTGAATCGGGTTCGTGAGCTGACTATTTCGGAGAAGTGTTTCGTCGAAGACGAGAAATTCGACGTAAACGATTACTTTGGCAGCGCCTGGTCGATGGCGCCCGAGGGCAGGCTCTACCACGTGAAGCTGAAGTTTTTGCCGGATGTTGCCCACGTGGTGAGCGAAGTTCAGTGGCACAGCACTCAGGCGATGACGTTCGAAAAAGACGGTTCGGTGATAATGGAGTTTCGGGTTGACGGTCTGGACGAGATAATCTGGTGGATTCTGAGCTACGGTGACAATGTTCAGGTTCTCTCTCCGGAAGCTTTGCGTCTTCGGCTGGTCGAGATAGCCCAAAACACCGTAAAGCAAAATGAACAGCCGCTTATTGTCTGATGCGTGGGAGTTTTTTGGGGAGGTCGGCTTAGTATTCTTTCTTGGGCGCAGAGGGGGACTGGCGTGCCTAGGTTTTTGGGATTAACGGCAAACCTGTGATTTAGTCCAGAAGGCGATCGAGACTTTTTAGGGCTATTGGTTCATGTGCGACAAAAGGCTCGGCGTATTTGCAGCCGATACTCTGCCCGAAATAGCGGCATGTAGATTCGACCTTTTCGAGCAGGGGGCCGCCGTCCAGCGGGTTTTTGTTTTTGATCTGGCTGTCGTAGGCGCCGATGGCTTTGATCTTTTTGTCCCAGAAGTCTGTGATATCGATGATGAATGAGGGTCTGTCGTGAAGGCATCTGTGGGTGGAGTAGTACGCGTATCGTTTGGACACGCGGTGGGGCGGTCCTTTCATGTCCGTTTTGTGGAGTGCTGCTTCGAAGCATGCGGCGTCGGTGAGTTGAGCGGCGGCGACATGGTCGGGATGAGTATCCTGCAGAAGCGGTCCAAATATCACATCCGGCACATTTAATCTGATGACTTCCGCGAGTTTCCTGCGGTTTTCGAGGTTTGCCTGGAGGTACCGGTTCGGCATTTCCAGGCAGATTCGGCTGGTTATTCCGAGAATCCGGGAGGCCTTGTCTGTTTCGCTGCGTCGGATCTGTTTTGAGCCGAAAGGCGTTGGCTCGCCGTCGGTAAGGTCAATCACAAGCACATGCCATCGGGCTTCTATCATTTTTGCAATTGACCCGCCCATGGCCAGTTCCGCGTCGTCCGGATGGGGCGCGACAATCATGGCTTTTCGCATTACGGTCCCTTCCAAGAAAACAACTCCTGCTGCTCAGAGACGAGTATATCAGTTGGGTGCGCAGAATCAAGAACAGATACGACATCGGCATCCTCGTGTCGCCTTTTGCCGCAGGCGGCCGTGGGCGGGGAGATATCCTTTGTGCACGTGGCACGTGTAGAGACAGAAGCCGCTATTCGGGCAGAGTGGCAGCGTTTGACAATGCCGGGCGGCCGGCAGTTGCATCTTTTGATTCTGCCGTCATGAAGAGAAGATTTTTCTGATATTCTGTGCATTACGGGCTGGGGCGGCGTCAGGGTCATTCGGATTCGTCAAACGTGAGTGAGGCGGCAGTTTTGGCCAAGCGTTGTTGGGGAAAGAGGCCGAAGAAGAATTCGCGATAGTCGGCCACTTTTTTTGAAAGGGCATTTTTGTGTGATAGGGCCATTTGCCGTTCTGTTCTATCGGCGGCGGTCCTTGCGTATTCGAACAGTCGCTCATTGACCGCGACGAGCGAGGCGTATGCGGAGCTTCTGGCGTCTCCGGGCAAAGAGCGGTCCGTAGCTTTGGCCACGAGCTGTCTTTTTGAGCCTATCAAAGATGCGACGGCTGCGGTCTTGAGCGTAGGGCGGTCTATGTATTTCTCCGGGTTGTGCCTGATGTCGCGCAGTCTGCGGGTGAGTTGCGCAACGGGGCTTTTGGGTGATGGGGGCTGATTGCGGGTGTTCAGGGTCATTGTACAGGTGGCCACGCCAAATGCGGGGGGTTCGATGTGGTAGTATTCCCGGATGATGTTGTCTGTGACGGGCTCGTAGGTGGCTCCGCCGAGGCCGTGGACGAACCAATCGGCGAGAAAGAGGCGGACAAAGAGGGTCAGGGGGACGGCCTTGGGCCGCAGAAAGTGGCCGAGCTTGTGGAGGGTGTTTGCCAACCGGCTCGGATTCTTGCTCAACCAAGCGGGGTCGAGATTGGCGAGCTCGGTTGAGACAGTTCCGATTCCGACCCGGCCGGCGTTTGCTGTTCTGACATGCAGCGACGAGCGTCTTCCATCCGTTGAGACTACCCAGAAAGGGAGCTCGATTAGACCACCGTGTGTGTCGAGTGTCAGTTTTCGTATCGGGGGTCTGCGCGTGCCACGCCGGGCGGCGGCATGTTTGTCGATTGCATTGTTGTAGGCGGCGGCGAATGCTTCGGCGTCCAGGATGATTGAGCAGAGAAAGGCGGCAAAAGCATCCGTCCGAGAGAGGTTCGAGACAGGCAGGTAAACGATGCTGCCGAGTCCCAGGGCATCCTTGAGCGTTGCCTGGCAGTATGTTATGAAGTCCGCGATGTTGGCAAAGCGTGACAAGTCCGTGCTTTGGAGCGGGTCGCATTTCGGCCAGGTTTGACCACACAGACTTGCCGGGGTGGTCTTTGTAACGGCTTGTATGAATGTCTCAAGAGTGTTCTTCGGGGGCGGGGGCCTAAATTCGAGCGGCACCGGCATCTGCTCGGATTCGATCTGAACTCTCTCAAACCGGAGGCCCCTGTCGCGGTCTGTTGGCGGCAGGACCATAGCGGTATCGCGAATATCGTGGTCCAGAACCAGGTGCAGAGCCAAGCCGCCCGTGGTCCGTGCGAGCTTTTGGACGGCAAAATCTTTGGCCAGAATCCCGCAGTGATGCCATATAGCCTGGTGTCCGGTGACTGCGCAGAAGTCAATATGACCCGCTGGTGGCGGGCGGGCGGAGCCCAGAAGCCTCTCTGTGTAGCTGCGGGCGGCTGCGAGAAGCTCCTGTCTGGATTTCGAGCGGCCCGGTATGCTCTCGACTATTTGCCTGTTTCGGGCGAGCAGCGGGGGCCACCCGGGCGGCTCCGGATGTAGAAAGACGATGTCCGTGTGTTCAGGAAGAGAAAACTCCCGCAAGATTCCGGCAGACATTGTATCCAAGCTCTCTTTCTATGATTGTTATATAGTACCTGAAGCGCGTGGCAGGATCTTCGAGAGCGCCGCAGAAGTTTCTCTTTGGATCATGATATATCAGGGGGACGGGAATTTCACGTATCTTGAGGCGTTTGCGTGTTGCCTCGATCCACAACTGAAGGGGCATGGCATAACCTTTTTCGGAGAGTTCGAGCTTGAGAAGGCTCTCGAGCTTGTACGCCTTGAATCCACAGAAGGCGTCTGTCAGTGCGGTGCCGAGGTTTTCATTTAGAATTCTGGTAATTCTTCTGTTGATGGCGACTCTGTCAGGAGGGGGCGGGGGCGAGTCGGGGGGGATAGGCCGCAGATACCTTGAGCCGCTTATTATGTCGGCGTCGTCTTTTTTTAGCTCACGCTTGAAATGAGGTATGTAGGAGGGCTCGTGCTGGTGGTCGCAGTCGAGGGTAATGACCCAGTCGAAGCGGCCGCGGCGAGCGAAGTCGAACGCCCTGATTAGACTATGGCCGTATCCCTGGTTTTTCTTATGGGCGATGACGTTGATGCCTGTGTGCCTTTTCAGCACTGCGGCTGTCCCGTCGTCGCTTCCGTCGTCCACGATCAATATATTGTCCGAATACCTGCGGACCGCATTCAGCACGTCATCGACATACCTGACTTCGTTATAGATCGGGATTGTGACCAGGATTTTCGGCAATGTCTGCGGGCGGGCTGACGTCGTTGGGTTCGGTGTCGGGCACATGGCTGCTGCTGCCGTTCTTGCTGCTTTCCATCAGGGCGTGATCACTGATTTGCTTTAGATCGGCGAAGTCTTCGCTTTTCATAATCGTTGTGGTTATGAACAGATACGTTGTTATGTACTGCTCTCTTGAGATGGTGTTTCTAAAGGCCATGCCGAGTATGGGGATGTCACCCAGGAGCGGGACCTTATCGACGCTTTCGCTGACATTCGACGATTGAAGTCCGCCGACGATAATCGTGTGGCCGTTCGGCACGGTAGCCTCGCTTGTGATTTGGCTGGTGCTCCTGGCCGGCGGAATCACGGGGTCGGCCTTTTCACCGAAGGCGTTGAGGGTAATTGCGTATTCGACCCTTAGATAGTCGCTCTCGCTTATGTGGGGGGTGATTCTGAATTGCGTGCCGGCCTCGACAAACCCAGCGAAAGACGTTGTCGTTGTTGTCTCACCCTGATTTGTCTGTGTTGTGGGCTCTTCGGCGATGCTCAGGATAGTTCCCACGGCGTTGTCGTTGACGAGGACCTGTGGGGCCGAAGTGATTCTGACGTTTCCGGTAGATTGAAGCGCATGCAGTATTGCCTGCACGTCATCGGGCTCCATGATTCCGGCGGTTCCGCCCGGGCTGATGACTATGTCGCGTTCTCCGGTGGTAAGGTCGATGCTTGAGAGGCCGAAGGAGCTGAATGCGAGTACGCTGTTACCGGCGTAGTTGAGCTCGACGCCGAGATCCATGTCGTCGGAGGTTGTGACCTCTATGATCATGGCCTCGATTAGAACCTGCTGGCGGCGTTTGTCAAGCACCTTGATGAGCTGCTCGAGTTCGCGGTGCTGTCTTGCGGTTGCCTGAATGATTATGGAATTTGTAGCCTTGCTCACCGCGACCCTGGCCTGTATCTGTGGTATGTATTTCTCGGTTTCAGTGAGGTCCTCGGGGGCCAGGCCCGGCGGCGTCTGGCCCTGTGGCGGCGGCGTTTGCTGTTCAGTTTGCTGAGGTGGTTGTCCGCCTGGAGTTTCTGTGTCGAATTTCGGCTCTCCGGTCCTCTTCTGCTCTTCGGCTCGGCTCTGGAGCAGCTCGCGAACGGCGGAGGCGATCTCGTCGATATCTGCATTGTCGATTTTGTAGACCCTTATGACGCCGGCCTCATATTTGGTGGGTACGTCCACCGTTTCAATTATGCTGGTCATTACCCTGTGGACCGACGGCGGGGCGGTTAGGAGGATGGAGTTGTTCTTTTCCACGAGCGTTACTCCGCCGGGCCGGCCGCCTATCTGTCCCTCGCGTCCTTGCCCTCCCCTGAACATTCCCGTCCGCATGGGGATATCCAGGATTCGTTCGAGCCCGTTGTAGATTTCGGCCGCGTCGACGAAGATGAAGTGATAGCTCTTTGTGGTCGGCTCCACGTACACGTCGAGCTTGGCAACCAGAGTCTTGATTGCCTCCATGTCGCGTCGCAGCGCCTTTACTATCAGTTGGTTGGTTCGACCGATGGCGACGGTTTCGACCTGCGAGCTTGGGGGGGCCAGCAAGTCCACGGCCGGGGCATTGGGATCGGTTATTCGGCCGCCTTTCTGGCCCTGCAGGGTCCTGGGTTTCTGGATGGTCTGCTGTGCGCGTGTTCTGTCGCTGCCGCCGAACACCTTCTGGAGGGCCTCGGCCAGGATTTCGGCGTCCATATATCGCAGCTCGATTACATCGAGGACCGTTTCGGGCTCGACCGGTGTGTCGAGCTTCTCAATTACTTTAGTGATTGTCTCGAGGCTTGCTTCAGTATCGAACAGGACGATCGAGTTTGTCTCCTTATGCACGACGTTTTTTCCGAGCTTGCTGGCGAAACCCTGGATGATCAACGATATCGACTCGGCGGTGGCGTAGTTAAGGGTAATGACCTTTTTTTGGAGCCCGTAGAATTGTGTATATTCGTCGTAGGTCATGATTGTAATAATGTTGCCCTCCTGATGGTGGGTGAATCCGGCCATGGCGACCAACTGTTCGAGGAATTTCCTTGTGGTTATTCCGGTGGCCCAAAAGGTGACCTTTGCCTTGCTGGCATCCGGCGTCACGAAGATGCTCCATCCTGTGGTATCGCTTATGATTCGGAGCACGGTTGAGATATCCTCGTTAACAAACTGGAGGTCCGATACGAGGGGGCCCTGGTCGACTCCGTCTTGCATGAGGGCCGGAACATTTATGTCATTCGGTCCGAAGGGGTCGAAGAGGCCGGGTATGTCGCTTTGACCGGCCGGAGCAGTAGCGGCGCATAACAGTATCAAGAAAAAGCTTATGACACTCTTGTAACTCTCGGTATTTGTCATAATATCACCTTGCTTATTTGGTTAGTATCTGCCTATGGCCAATGACTTCCAGCTCGACGCTTTTGTTCTCGTTATTGACTCCAAGCACGGTAAAGAGATTTGGTACGGACATTCCGGCAGTGCACCTGATCACGCCCTTTCCCCTGACATCGATATAGGCGGTCGGTACTCCCTTTATCTTTATAACAGCCTTTAGTTTGAGTTGAGACATGATGGTCTTCAGAGTGTTGTCGAAACCGTCGACGCGGCGAGACATTATTTCGGGTTTGAACAGGCCCATTCTCATGAGCTTGGCGACTTCTCTGAATTCGGGGACATCCGGCTTAATAATGGCGGTGATGTCCGCCTCCTGCGTAGGGTTGACGGTTGTTCCGAGATCGATGCGGCCGGCGCTCAGGCGAATCGGAGCGGCAAGTGTCAGTGTGATGGCGGCGAGAAGGCAGGCGGCGGAGGCGACGAGTGCGGCCTGTGTCAATCGCCACCGCCCGTACTTTTGCAGGATTCCGTTTAGTATTTGCTTTAGCATCCTGTTCTCCTAAGATTTGGGTGTCGCGATGATTTTGCTTATCACGAAAGAGGCGTGAATGTTGTCCTCGACGTTGGTGGCGTTGAAGTTGAAGCTTTCTATTCTTATGGGGTCGGGGCTGGCCTCGACAGTGATGACAAAATTGACGATATCCTTTACGTGGCCGTCTATTTCGATGTTGGCGGACAGCCTGCTGTAGTAGTCTTCGTTCTCGGCCGGCGGCAGCGTTTGTCGGGCGGGGTTGACGCCGGCTTTCGAGCACATGTTCCGAAGCTCGGTCAAGAGAAGCACTCTTTCCCTGAGTTCGGTTCCGCTGCTGGCTATAAGCGGCTCGAGCTTTGCATAAATCCTGTCTATTCGGTCCTTTATAAGCAGGTCGCCCTGCATCTTAGTCAGCTTCAAATTGAGCCCGTACATACGTTTGAGCAGGGCCTTGCGCTGCTTTAGCTGTGGCTCGATCACGACGACGAACATCACACAGATTATTGCCACACCGAGGGCAATCACACCGAGGTACTTTTCGCGACCGGTTTTTGCAGAAGTTTTCATTGGGTTACTCATATTGAATATTGCATTTTGCTGTGAACGTATCGATGCTCTTGGCGCCCCGCTTTATTTGGTTGGTGCTCGGGATATCGAGCTTGTTGAGGAGCTTGGCGTCACGCACGGCCTCCATGTACTGGAATATTGCGGAGAGGTCTTCGGCCTGTCCTTTTGAGGTAATGACGGCCCCATTCTGTTCGGAGATAAAAGCCAGGTTGTTTATCGAGACGCTCTTGGGAGTGTATTTGTATAACTCCTCGACTATACGGGCTATCTGGCCGCGATTTGACAGTTGCCTTTGGATTGCCTTTACCCGCTGGTGTTTGCTGTCGACACTGACGGCGATGTCTCTGATGGGGGCAATTTTGGACTGGATAATTCGACAGGTCTTTTCGATTCTCCAGTTCAGGGCGCACAGATACAGCCATATCAGTAGTATCACGGCCAGCGACAGGGAGGCGGTGAGCACGTGATTAAACAACGCGGTTCTCTTCTGGTACTGCCTGACGTATTTCTGCGGGAGCAGATTCGTATAGGGTAGCTTCGAGCCGAGCGCCATGTCCAGCAGGCCGGTTGCGACCACGGCCTCGGTGATGGACTGGCCGTCGCCGCTTTTCAGGTCTTCAGTGGGGGCGAAGCGTGTGATATTCGGATTCGGCAGGATCGAGACCTCGAGAGGGGACGGCGCGACGGTGCCGGCCGATTCGAGGAGGTTCTTGATTTCAGAGGTGTACTTTTCGTTGCCGGCCAGCAGCACACCAACCGCCTGTGTATGGGGTTCCGGTAGCTGGTCTCTTTGATGCAGTATTTCCTGCATAATCTCGCGTGCGGAATTCTCAAGTTCGCCGACGGGCACGGTCATCTCGTTAGCCCCCTGGAAGTGGCCGTTGACGGACATTTGAATTCCGTAGTGCCCGCTGTCAACCAGGACGCTGATGACCGGCGCGGGTGCGAGCTGTCCGACATTGTTGAACCAGTTCTGTATGGCCAGAGAATCGAGAGTTATTCTTCGGGGCTCGATTCCGACGGCCCTGAGCGGCGCGAGGTGCTCGTCCAGCGTGCTCAGTTTCAGGATGCACACGAGCAGGCTCATCATGTTGTCCTGTTTGTTCAGGACGGAGCAGCCGTACACAATCTCATCGATGGACAGGGGCACCAGAGACGGCAGCTCGAAGGGGATCATGTTGGCGGCTTCGGCGGGGTCGGAGGCGGGGAGGGTGACGGTCTTCAGGATACACAGGCTCCTGGGCACGGTGACGGCCCACTTTTTTGCGGCGATCCTCTTGCTGTCGATAGCCTGCTTTAGCTGGTCGATAGATTCAAACCGTGTGCAGGAAGCCCCCCCGTTGGACTTGGTGCATACGACCACGGTGTTGTCCTGCGCCAGGCCAAGGGAGGCCCACTCGGTTCGTGTTCTGACTTTCTTCATTATTGCAGCCTCTCCAGGTAGACGATCTGCGTTTTGTTTTGATCGCACTTGAGTGTAGCCATCAGTGAGCACTTGACGTTTTCGTTCGCTCCCGCGCAGGCGAATACGCGGAAGTACTTAGAATCGAAGCAGCAGTATTCGGCGAGTATTGCCGTCTGCAGCTCGGTCAGCCCGTCCACGGTTGCGATATCCTGTGCACCGGTGAAGCAGAGATCGTCATCAGTTCCCATGATCCTGTCAGGGCCGGTGCGCCAGGCGAGGAGGCACTCGACGACGGCCTCGTCTATTTCGGGCAACGCGCTCAGTATGTCTCGTGCGGCGGTGTTGACGTTAATCTTTCCGTCGCCGAAGACGGTGAAGGCGTCGACCAAACCGGGGTCGAGTGTGTTGTCGCGATTGTCGCTGGGGATGCGCTGCCAGCCGTCTCTTTCATTGTCATCCAGGGAGCGGTTGTGGTTGAGGTCTTCTCCGAGGTAGATTTCCGGCGTCATATTCTTCAAATAGAGAAGCTCCTTCAAAGCGATGCAGTCGCTGTTCTTTGCAATATGGGGAGGCTCAAGTCGCTCGTAGAAATCGGTTTCGGCTCCGCCGGGATTCATGCTGTCGTCGGCGTCAATCCAGTCGTACATGCATGCGAGCAAGGCCTTGTCGAGATACTCGATTTTTTCGATGCACACAGGGTCCGACCGATTGATGTTCAAGTGCCCCAGTTCGTCGCGCAGGTCGTACATAAGCACCTTTTCCCGGACCTGTTCGAATGCGTCGAGCTTTTCGAAGAGCTTTTCGGCGGCGGCATCGCCTGAGAACAGACAGGCCGTGGCCGTTGACAGAGGTGACGGCTCCATCTGATTGAGAAGCGCCCTTGTCCGCTCGATGCCTCCGAGGGCAAGATAATAAGCCTGTGTTCTCCGGGCGTTGTTGAAGGCGAGCCTGAGCTCGATGCGTGTCCTGTATGCCAGGCCGACCGACAGGACAGTCATGCTCGAGAGCAGGATGAGCACAAGCACCAGCACACTGCCGGTTCTGAGGCGTTCATGTTTTGAGCGGGAGTAATTCATTCACTTGCTATTGCTCACTATATGGTGGATTCACACGGGATAAGTGTACAGAATTCCAAACTCGTGGCCGGAAACTTGTCTGTGGCCGGCCAGTTCATACGGACTTTCAAGGCCCTTGGCGGGGCATCCTTGGATTTGTAAGAGCGCTTCCAAGGGTTCGCCCTGGAGCCGGAGTTGGGATCGGCCACCCATGCGGCGAGGTCCGACAGACCGCGGGCGACCAATTGTGAAGTTTCTTTTGCTATAGGTTTCTCTCCGGAACAAGGCTGCTCGAATCTTACGAGAACCATTTCCTGTGTATCGGAGTCCATACCGAACTGATAGCGAATTCTGGCAACGCGTGATGATTCGATGTCACCGGTCCAGGCGGGTGTCAGGGTATAGAAGAGGAGCTCGGTTCTCTTGCCGGGCAGGGACACGAGTGCGAACCTTGGCCCGTCGTTGCTGTCTGCGGGAGGGCAGTAGATACAGGACAGCTCCTGTCTCAGCGTATCGGTTACAATTCGGGCTGTGTGGTAGACAGGCCGCAGGTTCTCCGCTTTCGACCAAATCAGGTGGGCTTGGCGATATGCGGTGTTGACTCCGAGGACAAGTATGGAAGTGATGAGCATGGCGAGCAGAATCTCGATTAGGGTAAAGCCCGTTCTATCTCCGGCTTGTCTGTGACTGGATTCGTCCATATCAGGCACTATTTCTATTGGGTCAAAGATCTCATTGGGATCAGCGAGAACAGGTCGTATTGCTGCGGTCGATGCTGTTCGAGCCAGTTTACCTGCACGTGTATTGCACCGAGGTCCTGCACGGGAGTGGGTGCGATCTGGACCTTCCACTGAAAGGGCTCGGCGAGGCCCTTTCTTGTTTCGAAGGCCCTGTCTTGCGGAAGAGTCGCCTGCACAAGCAGGCTTTCGGCGAGGAGCACGGACCTCGTGAGCATTCTTGTGTGGTGTGAGGCGTCGGAGCACGTCCTCATTGCCCCAAAGATGGCAACGATGGTGGTGCTCAGTATTGCGAGGGCCACGATCACCTCAATCATAGTGAAGGCATCGGCCACGGTGGGCCGGCCGTTCGCCGAAGGGCTGTTAGTTCTGTCAGATTTCGGACTCTTCAATTTGCACCTGTCTGCCCGTGATCTTGATTGTGTTAATTTGATCTCCGCTCGAAATAGAAATACTTGCATTTGGCCAGGGGTATGCGGGGTCGAAAAGCAGGTACTGGCTGTTGCCTTCCATGTCGAATCCATCAAAGTCCGTGATTCTCACGCTTTCTCCGAGGCTTCGGACGTCACCGCCGAATCCCTCCAATGGCTTGTAGTCGCTACGGCTTATCTCTGTTGAGATTTGGAGTATGTAAGTGTTGTTTTGAGGGTCGATTAGAATCCTGGTGGGCCTTTTGCTTTCCACGGCAAGATCGGTTATGTATCTGATGGCTTCGGCCATGCTCAGACATTCCTGTTTTATCTTTAGACTGTCATTGCTTCTGGTCGCGTGCGGCACAACCACGGCAACCATTGCGGCAATAATGGCGAGCACTATCACCAGCTCAAATAGTGTAAAGCCCGGTCGCAGCATTCTAATAAGTGCCCATAGGACCGCCCTCGGGGCCCCGCAGGGTGTCATCGTGGTTTGTGACGTCGTCCTCGCTTCCGTATGCCCCATCGGGTCCGGCGGAGATTATATCATACAGGAACTCGGAACTTGTTAGCTGGCTGGGATAGGTATACTGATACTCGTTGCCCCACGGGTCGAGCGGGATGGTCGCGCTCTTGAGGTAGGGCCCTCTCCAGGTTTTAACCTGGGGGTTGCTAATCAGGACCTGCAATCCTTCAGCGGCGGTAGGATATCGGCCTACGTCCTGCTCAAATAGATCGAGGGCGGTTCCAAAGGCCCCGACTATTGTCTGCCTGGCGGCTGCGATTCTGGCCTGCTGGGAGCGGCCGAAAAAGCGTGGGACCACGACGGCCGCCAGGATGCTGATGATCGTGATCACCAGCAGCAGTTCGATCAGCGTAAAGGCCTTTGCAGCGGCTTTACTTTTCGATACTTGCATTTTCTCACCTTTCCCTTTCTTAGCCGACCATTGTGCTGGTTTCGAACACGGGCAGCAATATGGCCATTACAACGAAGCCTATAATAAGACCCAATATCACAATCATGACCGGCCCGAGGAGGTTTGTCATGGAGCCAATTGCCGATTCACATTCCTGGTCGTACATTTCAGCGACTTCGAGCAGCATCTCGGGCAGGGTGCCGGTGTCCTCTCCGATTGCGATAATGTTCGAGGCGATTTCACTGAAGTACTGCTGCTGGCGGATGGCGTTTGCGAGCGTCGAGCCGTCCATTATTGCTTCGCCGATATTGGCTATTTCTGTGGAAAAAGCCCGATTCACGGTGGTGCCGCGGGTAGTCTCGACGGCCGATACAATCCTTACCCCTCCGTTGAGGAGGGAGCCGAGGGTCCTGGAAAAGCGGGCCAGTTGGAGTTTTCGGTTTAGTGTCCCGATGACCGGCAATCTTAAGAGCAATCCGTCAAGATGAAGTCGCACGTGCTCGCCTCTGAGGGCGGCGACGCTCAGGAGAGTGATGCCCGCTGCCGTGAGCAGGAAGGCCCACCAGAAACTCCTGAAGAAGGTGGTTGTTCCGACGAGAATCTCTGTGGGCAGGGGCAGCTTCTGATTGGCGGTTACAAACAGGTCTATGAACTTGGGGACGACGAAGGCCGTGAGCACGGTAACAACGACCGCGCTTACGACGAGGAGGAATATCGGATACACCATCGCTCCCTTTATGCGGGCATTCACCGATGCCTTGGCTTTAAGCTGTTCGCTGAGAATGGAAAGAGTCTCAGCGAGGGTTCCGGACTCCTCTGCGGCTTCGATTATCGCGGTGTAGACTTTGGAGAAGACTCTTGGGTGTTTTGCCATCGCCCGCGAGAGCGAGCTGGATTGCTCTATATCAGTGCGCAACTGTTCTATGACCGAGATCAGGTACTTGTTCTGAGTCTGGGTTGTCAGCGTCTTTAGCGCGACGCTCAAGCGCATTCCGGCTCTGAGCAGGGTGGCGAGCTGGTGGGTGAAGATCGCGCGCTCACGCACACTTACCCGGTTGCTCAGGAGCTCAGCAGCGCGGAAGATCGAGAGAAGCCTGCTCTGTTCCTCGACACTGAGCAGGTGGTAACCCTTTTGCCTCAAAGCATTTACAACGGTTTCCCGCCTGTCGGCGAGCATATCTCCGGAGACCAGCGTTCCCTCGTCCGTTTTCGCTTTGAAGGTAAAATTAAGCATACGCAAATCCCCATCAGACCAAATCCGGGACAAAAGGATTCCCTATCTATAGGAATAGGCGTTGCCGATGGGGATTTGTTGATAGTCGCCTTCCGCACTTGAAAGGCATCGGACAAGAAAAGGCCGAAAAATGGCACTTTTAAGCAAATAGACAGCCAGCACCTAAGTTTCATAAGTCCTTACAGGACAGAAACTTACCGCCTTCTCCGACGCGGTTTCAAAAAAACTATCCGTGGTGCACAAATTTTTTTGAGAAAGTCGAAGAATTCTCAAATTTCCGCTCCCGCCGTCCAATTCAGCCCGGAATATAGCGTTACTGGCGGGAAGCTTCTTATTAGATTGTCATGCTCTTGACGGTGTTTCTCCGGGCTCACCTGGTCCAATGTCTTGATGGGGGAAACCGGCAGAAAAAGACGGTTTTCAGGTCAAAAGTTGCGTCCTCCAATACCGGTTGCGCCCCCGAGGGGATCGGTTCGATTCTCTCCAAGGGCGATGCTCTCAATGATCGTTTCGAGGGGGGGTGCTTGTCCTTCCCAGGCCCGTTTTGTGCGTCCATCTTCGAGCAGAGCCACGGCCGGCGTGGTCAAAAACCATTCCTTGACGTTTGCCAGGCGACCGAGCACGCAGGGCGAATCGGGGCTGACCGGGCCCTGCCCGTACGGGGGGACCTCGACAAAGGCAATCTGCACAAAACCCTCGTTTCCACTCACTTCACGGGCGATATTCTCGTAGACTCGTATAGCCCTGGCGCAGTCCGGGCAGTCATAATGATAAAAGAGTACGAGCCACAATCCCTCTTTGAGCAGGTCTGCTATGTCTATATGTTCGAGGATAGGCAGTTTCTTGCCCACCCACGTTTCCGGTTCGAGCACTTCGTAAGAGGAGGTGACGGGCGCGGGCTCGTTAAGCAGCATTATCGGTGTGGTTACTGCGAGGACAATTACGCCGAGGGCGGCGGTGGTTGCGAAATGAGTCAGAGAAGGCCAGGCGAGCAGTTTTTCGCTTCTTGGGCGTCGGAATAGGGCCAGGAGAATCACGGCGGGAACATCAATTGCCAACAAAGTAATCCAGGGATTCACGTGGACAGTGCCGAAGCAGCCGCAGGATTCGGCCCCGGTAAGGCCCTTGTAGAGAGTAATGATGGAAAATGCTGAAAAACAGAGCAGGGCGGCAAGCCAAGCGGCCTTTTTGAACAATCCTGAGAGGAGCCAGATACCGAGGGCAAGCTCGAATTCGACCATCAGCACAAGCAACGGCCTGTACGTCCAAATGTCCTTGTTAGCGACCGGCTCTGCAAGCAGTTGCCAGCCCTTCAAAACGGCCGCTGCCAGCAGCAAAACCCCCAACAATCTCATGATTATACTATTGACGGTCTTCACGGTCCTGAATCCTGCCCTCAAGACGTGCCATCTTCTCTATGCCCTCAATGATGCTCTCGAGCAGATCGCATCTTTCGAAACAAACGTTGTTCTTGTACGTCCACAGCAGGCTGGTTATCCGCCGGCTGAGATTTCCGGTCACCTGGACCTGGTCGCGCAACAGGTCCAGAACGGTTGCCTGGTCGGCCTTGCTGAGGTCATTTTGGCCCTGCTTTACGGTCAGCCATGTCAGGACCCTGGTATTTGATAAGTAAACCGTAAGGTGGAGCGAGTAGAGTAGTACGCGCGAATCAATCGCCTCAGAAGAATCTCTTTCAGCCTTGAAGCGGTTCGCCCACTGCTCAATTGCCTTCAAGCCGACAGCTACACCCTCGCGGTCAGCTCTGCTATCTGTCGATGAGAGGGCCGAAGGCACGTTCTTCAGCAGCCATTCTTCTCCGTACCCGTAGGCGGACGCCGCCTTGAGAAGCGAGCGTCGATCAGGAGAAACGACGCGATCTGGCAGAGCCCGAGAATATACGAACCGCCGGATGTCTCCTGACCTGACCAGAAGCTCCGGATAATCGACTTTCACCCCCTCGCTCGCCAGCGCGCTCTGCAACTCCATAATCCAGGGGAATTCTGCGGCAAACCAATCCCGGTTTGATTCAATCCATTGATTTCGGTTGATGGCGGGAAGGTCGATTGGTGCTGCGACGGCGGTAAGCCAGAGGTCTGCAAGGTCGCCGATATCGTCGTAGGTCTTGATTTGGGCGAGCGCGGCTTGGGCTTCGGGGCCACTTGCCCAGGCTGTGAGCCTGGCGACATCACACGATTCCGGCTCGGTCGGCGCCGATTTGAAGGCCACCTGGGACGTCTGGCCCGGCCCGACATCCACGGTTCCTTTGTCCGATTCGAGCCGGACCGAGCCTTCGGCTACGACGAGAGTCGTGACCGTGTCGGTGGCGGTTAGATCGAACGTAGTGCCGGTTATTATGGTTCTCCCGTGGGCGGTAGCCACCTCAAAAGGATTGCCGTCATGGCGAACATTGGTGAATATCTCGCCGGCGGCGAGTTCGACGGCACAGCCTATTCTGGCTTTCTGAATCAGTGGTTGAAGGGAAATAGTTGTCTGAGAGTTCATGACCACCCGATGTTTTTCGTTTATCAGCAGTGTTTTGAGTTCTCCCGGGGCTGTTACGATTTGTTCGCCGGGGTCGAGAACCTGGCTGCCTCTCTCGGACAACAGGTCAATCCTGATTAGCGAAGCTTCAACGGAGACGTTGGGCGAGGTAGTTGTTTTGGAGGGCTTTTTCGTATTTGATAGCGTTAGCCACAGAGACAGGCCGATGGCCAGACAAGCGGCTGTTGCGGCCGATCTCCACAGCAGGCGGTAGAATGCGGGGCGTCTGGCTTTCCTTTGCGGGGATTCGAGGTTTTCAAGCTTGGCGGCTACGGCTTGCCAGCTTCGGGCAATCAATTGTTCTCTGTGGCTGGCCCGCTCAACAAGATCCAACGATTCGGCGACCTCGGCCTTGTGTTGTTTTATAAAGGCCACAGCCTGAGTGGCACTTATGTGGTATTCGGCGCAGGCAGCGCACGACCGCAAGTGGGCAAAATAAGCACGGCTCTGGTGTGTGGGGCGAGCCAAATCCCCCAGGACAACCGGTATTGTTGATTTTGTTGCCTGCCTACAGTCCATAGCGGCACCTACTCCTCATGCCCGGGACCGAACGATCCACGGGGCATATAGCATAGTTCCACAGGTAATTGCTGAAAACCGGGAAAATCACGGGAAGAAAATTTCGAGATTCTTCTCGCCTTGTCATAAAAGACGTATCCTAAAGGACTTACGAGTCAATTTTTTTTTTGCGGCCCCGAGATTTCTCGTCCGATTGGCCGTTAAGCTTCCTGAAGGCTCGTATCCCGTAGCCGACCCTATCGTAGAACGTCTTGACCGAGCATCCGGCTTTTTTGGCGGCTTCGGGCGATTTTAGCCCTTCAATGAACCTCAGCTTAATTGCCTCTCTGGCCTTTGGGGGCAACTGGGCCACCCTTTCTTCTATAAGTGCTCGGAGCTGACTTGCCGACATACGGCCCACTTTGGTGCTCAGCAGGTTATCTCCGGTCGTTGTGGCGAGCTTCTCAAGCAGGCCGGGATCAATGATCTTGACCGAATTCGTTCGATTGAGGCGATATTTTCGGACCAGGTTTTTCGCGACGCCATGCAGATATCTCTGGACATTCGTCGAACCGTTGTATTTGGAAGTACCGCGGCAAATCTCGACGAAGACGTCCTGGGTTATATCCTCGGCGTGGGCGCCGTAGCCGACACGCGCGGCAACGTACTTTAGCGTCGCGTGGTAGTGCCTTGCGTGAAGGGCTTCCAGGGCCTTTCGGTCCGCATGGTGCACCGCCCTTTTGAGGAGGTCCGCCTCATCCTTATCTGCCGAATAGGATTCGATGACTGTCTCCTTGACGATAATTGCACTTTGTCGGGGATTTGCGGGCGCAATCCAACAGTGCGCTGCACGGCCCTGACGTATTTAAGGCGTAGCCGAGCGGCTCCGGGTTGGTGGCAAAAACCCTCTTCGAGAGGGGAAATCGGTAGTCATCTGTTGGTCGGCCGCAAAAATAGGCGAATTCTGCGGATTTCGCCGGTATATTCATCAACATCGCAGGGGCAAGCTGCGCCATAATTTGCGGTAAAGCAGGCGTTTTGTTTAGCCGTGGGCCAGTTTTTTCGTTGAAATGAGGCTGCAGAGGCAGCCATAGCCTTTGAGAAGCTCCGAGCCATGACTCGAATACTCGCAGTGAATTTGGAGGGTGCGGCAGGTGGAGCCGAGAGGAGCCTGGTTCTGTTGGTGGAGCAATTGCAGGGCCAATTCTCGACGATTGTGGCCTGTCCGGGTGACAGCGTTCTGTCAAGGCTGCTCGATTCGAAGGGCTTTTGCTGTCATAAGCTGCCTCGTCCGCCGGCCCGCGCCTATTCATCGCCTCTGAGCGTGGGGTACTGGTTGAGGGCAAGCCTTTGCCTGGTTCGGGTCGTTCTGAGAGCCAAGCCTGACTTGATACACGCCAACAGTCTCTGCGCAGCGGTTGCGGCGATGCCGGCAGCTCTGCTGACGAGAAAGAGCCTGCTGCTTCACTGCCGTGATTTAGGCGGTCCGGGGCTTATATCGAGGGTGGTTGGGCGGTTTTGCAGCAAGTTAATTGCAGTCAGTGGTGCGGTAAAGGACGCGCTGCTGCGGCAAGGGGTCAAGGCCGAGAAGATCGAGGTTGTTTACAACGGTATCGATAGGGCCGTTATTAGTACGTCGAATCCGAGTTCTGGTATGTCGAAAACGGGGAATGCCGGAGTATCGGGCCGGTTCACATTCGGCCACGTGGGCCAGTTTGTGCCCTGGAAGAACCATTTTGTCTTCCTTGAGGCCGCGTGCCGGGTGGGGCAAGAGCTGCCGGAGGCTCGATTTGTGCTGGTCGGCGATGATGTATTTGGGCGGGATAGGCACTACAAGGAGGCTGTCGTCAGCTTCGTGCGGAAATCGACGATTGCCGACAGAGTCGATCTTGCTGGCTGGCGAGAGGATATGGAGGAGGTTTGGTCCGGGATTGACTGTCTGGTGCACACGGCCGCCCGCGAGCCGTTCGGTCGTGTAATTATCGAGGCGATGGCTCACGGGATTCCGGTTATCGCGGCGGGCGCGTGCGGGCCGGCGGAAATAATCGAGAACGGCAGAACGGGCATTCTTGTTCGGGCCGGTGATGTCGGGGCGTTTAGCGAGGCCATGCTGAGAGTTGCGCAGGACGGGGAGTTTGCAGAAAGACTGGGCAGTTCCGGCTACGCAGATGCCGTGTCGAGGTTCACGGCGGGGGTAACGGCCGAGCGGATCGGGCGGATATATCGGGAAGTACTGGGTTTGTGAGAGCTACATGAGAATCGGCATAAACTTCCATACCACAGATCGGTACATTTCCGGGGTGGAATACTACGCGCTCGGGTTGCTGCGGGGGCTGCTGCGTGTGGGCGGGGAAAACGACTACGTTGTATTCACCAATCAACCGGACCTGGTGAAAACTCATGCGTCGGGAGCCGGCAACCTGAAGGTTGTCGGGATCAAGCGTCTCGGCACGAGGACGGCGAGGATTCTGTGGGAGCAGACCCGGCTGCCACGTCTGGCGGCAAGGCACAAGCTGGACGTGCTGCATTGCATGAGCTATATTTGCCCCGTATTCAAATCGTCGGCCCGGTATGTAGTGACGGTCCACGACACGATTGCGATTGACCATCCGGGGTGGTGCAAGCGCAGTAACGCACTTTATTACGGCCTGTTCATGAAGCCGGGTTTGCGCCGGGCTTCTCGCGTCATATCGGTGTCGAGGTCCACGGCGGCTGATTTGAGGCGCAACTTCGGGTTTGCTGATTCGAAACTTCGAACCGTCTATCCCGGCATAGACGGTATTTTCAGGCCGGAAAGGAATCCCCAGCGTCTATCGCAGGTTAAACTCCGCTACAAGCTGCCTGAGCGCTACGTGCTCTACGTCGGGAACATCGAACCCAAGAAGAACGTTGGGACGCTCCTTCGCGTTCAGGAGAAGCTCGGGGGCAGAGGACTGCCCCACCGGCTCGTATTTGCAGGAAGAAGGTCGTGGAGGTCCGCGGAGCAGCTCGATGAGATATCCAGACAGATCGCCGCCGCCGGCGTCGTTAGTGTCGGATACGTTGAGAGAGAGGATCTGCCCTCGGTTTACGCCATGGCGGACGTTTTCGTTTTCCCGTCACTTTACGAAGGCTTCGGGTTTCCCCCGCTTGAGGCGATGGCGTGCGGAACGCCCGTGGTTGCGTCACGAAGGGGCGCGCTCGAAGAGACCCTGGGGGATGCGGCGCTGGGGGTCGAGCCGGAAAACGTATCGCAGATTGCAGATGCGGTGGTTTCGGTGATTACCGACGCGGCCGTGAGAGAAAGACACGTGAGCCTGGGTCTGAAGCAAAGTGCGTTGTTCAACTGGGAAAGGAGCGTTGGAGAGACACTGGCGGTCTATAAAGAGGTGGCGGGGGCAAATGCATAGCGAATCTCTCGATCACACGTGGTTAATCGAGCGGACCGGTTGGACAAGGGGGCTGTTTGGTGTTATTCTTTGCCTGTCGTCGGCGTGGCGTACGCGGGCCATCGAGTTGTTGGCGCGTTCGTGTCCGGGTGTCACCGGGACCACAGCAGGGACTATGAGGATATTGGGAGCGGCATGAGGCCAGGGGTCGCGAAAATCGGTTGTATACTGACGACATTTCCCTGTCGGACGGAAGGTTTTGCGGCCGGGGAGATGGAGGGATTGCGAGATGCGGGATTTGATATTCGTGTGTTTGCCGCCACGTACGACGCGGGCGCTGCCGGAGGCAAGGGCGGGGGCAGGGTCTCTTACAGACCTTCGCTGTTCTCAGCGGACGGGTTTGTGTCGTTGGGCTACCTGCTTCTAAGGCATCCGTTGGGGTTGTGCAGACTGGTTGGGCTGGTGTTGAGGCTCCTGGCTTCTTGCGCCCGGGAAGCGGTCTGCGTCGTCGGGAATCTGCACACGATCGGCTTCTTTGCCAGACGGCTGGATCGCGAGGGAATCGGCCACGTTCATGCCTATTTTCTGAGCTGGCCGGCGGTTATCGCGCTGGCTCTCTGCCAGGCGACGCGGCGGTCTTTTAGCATTTCCGCACACGCCAGGGACATTTTTGTCGAGCACGGAGCCGTGGAATTGAAGGTTTCCCGGGCGAAGTTTGTGGCAGTCTGTACGCAACAGGGGCTCGGGCACCTGAAGTCGAATCTGGGGGCCGAGCACCATGAGAAGCTTCACCTGTGTTACCATGGAATGCATCGGGCTTCCGAACGGGCCGCCGGTCGGGGAGAGCAGGCTTGGGGCTCGAACCAGGCTGAGACGATAGTGGCGGTGGGGCGGCTGATCGCGAAGAAAGGTTTTGAGGACCTGCTCAGGGCTTTTGCCCTTGTTCTTGAGACACGGCCGGGGTGCAGGCTGCTGATCATTGGCGACGGACCGGAGCGAGAGAAGCTCGGCGAGCTGATTGATGAGCTGTCGATTGCAGATAGCGTTGAGCTTCTGGGCTGGCAGCCGCCGGATGTCACCTCCGGGCTGATAGGCCGGGCAGCGGTTCTGGCGGTGCCTTCGGTAATCGCCGAAGACGGGGACAGAGACGGGATACCGAATGTGATACTGGAGGCCTTTGCCGCCGGGTCTCCCGTTGTAGCCAGTGCCCTGGACGGAATAAAGGAGGCGGTAGAGCACGAAAGGAGCGGGCTGCTCGTCCAGCCCGGGAATACGGAGGAGCTTTCCTCCGCATTGAAGCGTCTGCTGGATGACGGCGGGCTTCGTCAAGTGCTTGCACGGGGGGCGTACGAGGTGCTGGCCGAGCGTTTCGATGCGGCGGCCAACATTGAGCAACTGAGTATGCTGCTGGGGGGCTCGAGTTGATGGACAGCAAACCAGTACGGGTTGTTCACATACTTGAAGGTTTCCTGGGCGGGACGAGCACGTACATGTGTACGGTGCTTCCCGAGCTGGTCCGGAGGGGCTATGAGGTGACTCTGATCGGTTCGGTGGGGCGTGGTTATCCCGATGCGGAGGCCCGCATATCCGGTCTGAGGGCCGCCGGCGTCGAGGTTCACATAATCCCGATGTGTAGAGAAATCCGTCCGCTGCAAGACGTGCGTTCGCTGGCGAGGATACTTGGTCTTCTTTCCAGGGGCCGATTCGACATAGTCCACACGCACTGTTCCAAGGCCGGCGCATTGGGGCGGGTAGCGGCGGTTCTGACAGGCAGGAGGGCCAGATTGCACACACCGCATTGCTTTGCCTTTATGCGGTGCGACGGACGGATGAAGAGATGGATTTATCTGGGCCTGGAGAAGTTGCTGGGGAGGCTGACGACGAGGCTGGTTGCGGTCTCCGAGTCCGAAGCGTCCGTGGCCGCTCGCCGCCACATCGTTCCGGAACACAGGTGCTCGGCGGTAAGAAACGGGCTGTCCAACGGCGTGATTCCTCCGGACGGCGACTCTTCGGAGAGCGATGCGTCCTACAGAGCTTCTCTGGGGTTCGACATGGATACAAGTGTTGTGATGACGGCCTGCAGGCTTGTCCGATACAAGGGCATCATGAGGTTTCTCGAAGCGGCCGAGATGTCGCGTGCCGCCAACACGGTTTTTCTCGTGGCCGGGGAAGGTGAGCTCAGGGCCGAGGCCGAAAGATTCGTCGGCGCAAGAAGACTGGCCGGCAAGGTCAAGCTGCTGGGGCACGTCTCGAATATGGAGCGGTTGTACGGCGTCTCAGATGTTGTTGCGTTGTGCTCCGATGCGGAGGGCCAGCCGTATCTGCTGCTGGAGGCGATGCGGGCCCGGCGCCCGGTTGTCGCCACGTCCGTGATCGGAAACAATGAGCTGATATCTCACGGCAAAACGGGTCTTCTTGTGGAGCCGACGCCGCAGGCCATCGCCGAGGCGATTGACGGGCTTTTGGGCGATGAGTCTAAACGCCTCGAGTATGCGGCGAACGCTTATTCGTATTTCCGTGAGCATCACACCCTGGACAGGCAGATTTCGGAGCTGGCCGAAGTCTATAGGAGCGTCAGTCAAAAGATTACCATGCAGGAGCATTCATGAAACAGGACATCGGCGCCGGCGGTCTCGAAGAAGGATCGCGACTGGCGAAGATTGTGTTCAGTCTCTCGACAATTGCCATCTTTACGAAGATATTCGGCTTTGCCGAGAAGCTGGTGATCGCGGGCTTCTTCGGGACCAAGGCCAAAGCGGACGTGTACTTCGGCGCGACGACCATAATGCTTTCGATAGTATGGTTCGTCCGGGAGCTGATGTACCCTTCACTGCTTCCGGTGTTCGCGGACGCCCTGTCGAAGCCGCCATCGGCGCCGCGCAGCCTGTTTCGCAAGGCATTCGTGTCGGCGGCGGTCTTTCTCGGCATTTGTTCTCTGGTGCTGGGTTTGCTTCCCGGCGTGGTCACCACGGTCCTGCTGCCGGGCTTCTCGAACGAGAAGCGTCTTGTGACGGCCAATCTGCTGCGGATGCTGGCTCCGGCGACGTTGATGCTCGGCCTCGGTATGGTGACATACACGACTCTCAACGCCCGGAGGAAGTTTCTGAAGGCGGCGTTTCCAGAGGCGCTCTTGAAGCTGTTTGTAACGGTGGGGCTGATAGCGTTGCTGCCCGTGCTCGGTATCTACTCGTTCGGGCTTGTGCTCGGAGTCGGATCGCTTGCTTATCTTATCGCGCATCTGTATTTCATTCCGGAGAGCAGGTTTATGCTGGTCCGCGGGGACCCGGACGACGGCGGACCTTTCAAGAGAGTGCTGCTGCTTATGGGCCCCCTTGTGGTCGGGGTGGTTTTCTCGCACATAAGCGGTCTGATCGACAATCTGCTGGCTTCGAAGCTTCCGGGCGGACATCTGTCCTATCTGAATTACGCCAAGAAACTGATTGACGCGATTTTGCTCATCGGCCCTGTGGCTCTGGTGACGGTTGTCTATTCCCAGTTATCCCATCTTGCCTCTGCGAACGAGCGGCAGAAACTTAGGAATCTGGTGATTAAGACCTTCCGGCTGCTAATGTATCTTACGGTGCCGATTGCCTGTATGCTTGTGGTTCTGAGGCAGCCCATAATCAGGTGCCTTTTCCAGCGGGGCCAGTTCGACGTCGATTCGACGCTGGGAACGTCGGGGGCCTTTATGGTATATGCCCTTGGGCTGAGCACTCTGTCGCTTGAGACGCTGCTGGTGCACAGTTTCTTTTCGCTGTCTGACACGAAGACTCCGGTCAAGTTCGGGGTTTTGTGTGTTTTTCTGGACATAGGCCTGGCGATAGCGCTGCTCAAGCCCCTTGGATACTATGGGATAGCGGGCGCCTTGGTCCTCTCGAAAACGGTCAAGATTGTAATACTTTCCGCGATATTGCATAAAAGACTTGAAGGACTGTTCGATCGGAGCATAATGGCCTTTGGGGCCAAACTCATAGTCATTGGATGTGCGGTGTGGTCGGTCCTGAAGCTGCTGGTTGCCGTAGAGAATTCCGATTCTTTTTTGCAGACGGCCGTATTCGACGTGATTCTACCGGGCATAGGGGCTCTGGCGGCGTTTGTTTTGTGCTCCTATGCCCTCCGGATTGAGGAGTTCAAGGCCATGGTGTCACTGGTGCGATACCGCAAGGCCGCTGTAAAGGCATTATACGAGGAGACAAAATGACGGGGCGGGCAACGGCACTTGGCAAAGGAGGTGGGCGGGCAGCCCCGGTGGTCAGGTTTGTTGGATTCTTCCTGCCGGTCCTTGCCGTACTTCTGGCGTGCGGCATGAGCTTCTTTTGGAAGACGCCGGTTCCGATCGAGAAACCGGGCATACTGGTTTTCGGGGCGCTTTTCGTGTTGGTTCCCTTCCGCCGGCCAGCCTTGAACACGCTGCAAAGATTAGCGGCGTTTTACCTGATCGCCGTTCCCGTGAACGAGCTTGCCTCGCATTACTTTCGTCTGCCGTCGGCGTACGGCGGCATCAACATATCTTACAGCGCCGTGGTGCTTGCCCTGTGTGCGATAGGATTTGTTTTCGGACGGGGCGGGTCGGCGAATTCGTCACGATTGGCCGAGCGAGCCGATATCAGCCGGGCCTGGGTGCTGGCGCTGGGAGTCATCATCGCTCACATGCTTTTTCTTACGCCGCTTCTCAAGAGCTTCTACGGGTACGGGTACGAGCGTGATTGGAACGTTCTGGGCAGTCTGTGCCTCTATTTTCTGCTGTTTCTGACGTTGTGGAGGAGGCTCGGCGCGCGGCCTTTCAGACAGGTTACAGCGCTAATCCTGACGGCCTTCTACGTCGCCCTGACCCTGGCGCAGTCGGGCAACGGCGCGCCGGGACAGGGGTAAGCTCGACGCAATTTTCATTGGGCCAATCGCGGGCGGTGTTCAATCAGGCACTTCAGGCACATCGATTGCCTCGTCAAGTACTTGTTCATAGCCGGACGTCACGTCCCGGTGGCTTTCGACAAAACGCTTAATGGCGGCATCCAACGTCTCCTGATAGAGCCGGTCGTCCGGTCTTTCCTGCTTTAGGGACAGCAGTCGTTTCAGCTTGACTTCGGGGGGAAATCCGGGTATGTGCTGCATGTTTGCAAGTGCCCGTACGGCGGCGCGGCGGAGATTGTCAATTGCTTGCTGCCGCTGTTCGAGAAGGTGTTGGCGGTATTCCTGATTCATCTGCTCGGTCGGCTCTTTCAGGAGCCGGCCTGTTGCGTCCACGCGGCGGCCCACGGGGGCTTTGGCCCCGGCTATATTGTCCAGATTGAGGTGGGCCAGCTCCGCGTCGTCAAAGACGATATCGTTTTCGGGGATTTCGATCACCTGCCGGCACAAATCTGTTGCTTTGTGGACATCCGTTATGCCATAATCCCCCATGCAACCCAGCTCGCCCAGATGAATCTTGGCGACCATAAGGTCGTGATGGTTTCGCCAGTCGTTGAAATCCTGCACTATCCGCTCGTACCACCTGATTGCCTCTTCGTCGAGGCTGTCTTCACCCAAATCCGGGTCGTAAAGGGCCGTCATCCGGGCGCCCATGGTCAACTTGACGTGCAGCTCGAGCTGGCGGGGCGGATTCGCGTCCAGCACCCTTTGATAGAGGCTCAGGGCCTGTCTCTGCCGGGGCTGTTCCGAGAGGACGTACTTCGTAGCTTCTTCAAAAGCCCCCTGCGCCGTCCAGGCAACCTGCCCGCCGCCGGTCGAATCCCTCCAGCTCCATCGCACAGGATCGGCGGTTCTTGTCGATTGTTCTGCGTTGTTTTCGGCAGCGGATCCTTGCGGAAGGTCGGTAGCCTGAGGAACCGGGAGGGCAGCTCCTTTCCCGGGCGCCTCGCTGCTCGCGAGTGTCTGCCGGGACTGCTTTTC
>CP070678.1:2473028-2477928 GCA_020352515.1 Phycisphaerales bacterium
GTCAAATAGGGACAATTCAATGCGATGGTCGGCTACGCGTGACTGGTGGCGCTATAATCAGAAATACAAATATCGACGCAACTAAGCTACCTTGAGTAAGTCTTTAGATAATGGGTCGCGGAAGCGAAGATTTAAATTGCTTGCTGAATTGCTGTTGATTTCGTCGAAGACCTCGGCGATTGCTTGGCGTAAGTTGGCGACGTCACCAAAGTCGTAGTTCGCCAGACTTGCACCCTTGACATACTTCCAAATACGCTCGATATCGTTTAGCTCAGGACTATATGGTGGTAGCCAAATTACCTCAAAACGGCCGGATAGCTCATCTAAGAACTTCTGAACGACGACTGCGGTGTGATAACTGGCATTGTCCAAAACAACAATACAAGGGCGGCCACAATACTCTTGGGCCAGTTCGGCCAGGAAGCCCAGAAACTCCACGGAATTCTTGCCGTGGCCGACCTTGTAAGAGACTTGATTCGTTCGATAATTCAATGCACCGTAGATGGGAACCTTCTGATTCTTGCCGGGGGCAGGTATTTCAACACATTGGCCTCTGGGCATCCACATACGAACCAAGTGGGGATGCAGATGAATCTCGCTTTCGTCGAGGAACAAAAGCTCTACGTCGGAACCGGATTCCAGGGACTTTTTTTCGCCTGGTCCAAGATGTCGCGGACCGCGGCAAAGGCATCTTTGTCTTGCTTTTTGGCCAATGTATGCTTGGGACGCTTGAAGACAAGGCCCTGTTCTTTCATGATTTGCCGGACCCTGGATTCGCTCAGCAGTATTCCCATCTCTCTGGCCATGTGTGCTCGTATTCGAGTAATGGTCCAGACGGTAAAAGGGTAGCCCATCTCCTTTGGATTGGCTTTGATTACCTCTATGAGCCGGTTGCGATAGTCGGGTGTAGCAGTTGCCGGCCGCCCGGAACGATGTTTGTCGAAAAGTCCCGGGCAGCCTTGCGACTCGAAGGCATCGAACCAATTGTGAATACTCTGTCGGTTGCATCCAAGTATTTCCGAAATCTGGGTAACCGAGTAGCCCAAAGCGCTGAGGCGAACGGCATTTGCCCGCTTGCGAGCTCGGTTACTGGGTCCCTTACGAAACAACTTCTCAACATCCTGACGCTCTTTTTTCGTCAGAGATTTTATGAATCGTTGCGGTTTCATGCCGACATCCTTTCGATTTTGCAAAATCCATCGAAAGCTTCATCGGCAAAATTCGCGTATTGTCTAAAAACTTCTTACAGGCAGCTTAGACCGCCCTGCGACGGTCGGCCATGCGGCGCCGGCTTTGAACGTTCTGTGCTGCATTTCTCAGAATCGCTTAAACAGCGTGACGCCTATCGCCGGCTCGTCGGCGCTTCCGACGTACGGCAGCACCTTGTACCCGGCGATTTCGAGCTGCTTGTCCTTGCCCGCTATCGTGTGCCCGACCATCCAGCCGAGGGTCGCCCCGAAGATGACGTCGCTCGTCCAGTGCCCGTCCGTATCCACCATCCTGTAGGCCACCAGCGACGCAAGGATATACGCCGGTATCCCCACCTTCGGCCCGTAAAATTCGTCCAGAACCGAGGCCACCGTAAAGGAGCTCGACGTATGCCCGCTCGGCCAGGCCCAGGGCTCGCCGTTCGGGCTCTCGTTGTCCCTCGCCGCCTTCAGCCCCGTCGTCACAATCCCCGTCACCGAAAGGGCAGTCAGCATGGTCAGGGCTCTCTCCTTGTTAAGGTCGTCCTGGCTGTCGGCGCTCAACCCGTACCACAACCCCGTCGCGGCAAAGTGAAGTCCGGGATGGCCCGTCACATTGAGAGCATTGTCCCAGAAGTGATTGAAGAACCGGTCGTGTCGGACGTTGTCCTGGATGCTGTCGTCGCAGCCCTCGTTGTGCATATAAACGCTCGCGCCGCCGGCAAGCAGCAGCGCGGTTATGTTGTCGGCCCGGAGAAAAGTGTCGCCGAAGCCCTCGATGACCTTCCCGCGAAAACGAATGTGATCGACCTTCAAAGACTGCAGCCAGATCGGCTCATCCGAGGCATCGGCTCGCTGCTTTGGGCCGGTATCCGCCCGGGGCGAAACGGCAGGCTCTTCGACCACCGGGGCCGGGCCGCTCGAAGTCTCCCCGGAGCCGCCCGCCTCATCCACAAGGCCGCCCCCCGCCGGTCCGGCAAGAATGCCCCCCCGAGAAGGGTCCTCCATCTGGCTCTCACAGCCCGCCACACAAATCAGAACCGCACAAAACAATCCGAGCAGGCGTCCTTTCCTGTAATAGTCTCTCATTTGGCAAACTCCTTTTCAGCTCGACATCGAATCAGAGCCTCAGTCCTCGAAGGGCAGCGACGCCGAGTAGTTGGGCGCCTCCTTGGTTATCTGTATGTCGTGCGGATGGGACTCGCTCACGGAGGCCGAGCTTATGCGAACGAACCGGCCGTTCCTGACAAGCTCGTCGATACTCTTCGCCCCGCAGTAACCCATTCCGGCCCGCAGCCCGCCAACCAGTTGATAGACAAAATCACTCAGCGAGCCGCGGTACGGCACCCGACCCTCCACGCCTTCCGGCACAAGCTTGCTCTGCTCGCTCGAGCTGCTCTGGCTGTATCTCTCGGCCGAGCCTTTGACCATCGCCCCCAGCGAACCCATGCCCCTGTATTCCTTGAACTGCCGCCCCTTGTATATGACAAGCTGCCCGGGACTCTCCTTCAACCCCGCAAACAGCGAGCCTATCATCACGCTCGAAGCGCCGGCGGCAATCGCCTTGGTAATGTCGCCGGACTGCCTGACGCCGCCGTCCGCAATCACCGGGATACTATGCCTGCCGGCCACTGTCGCACAGTTGATTATTGCCGATACCTGTGGCACGCCCACGCCCGATATCACCCTGGTCGTGCATATCGCCCCCGGTCCGATACCGACCTTTACCGCGTTGACGCCCGCCTTTATCAAATCTTCCGCCGCCGCCGCGGTGGCGATGTTGCCGGCAATAACGTCTATCTTGTACTGCCCCTTTATCTTCTTCACTGTGTCGATAACGTTCTGCGAATGGCCGTGAGCCGTATCGACCACAACAATGTCGGCGTCCGCTTCTATCAGGGCTTCGATCCGCTCGTAATCGTGCACGCCCACCGCCGCCCCGACCCGCAGCCTGCCGCGCTTGTCGCGGGCCGCTATCGGGTACTGCTGAACGCGGTCTATATCACGCATCGTTATCAGGCCCGCCAGTTCGCCGCTGTCGTCCACCAGCAGCAGCTTCTCGACCTTGTGCTTCTGGAGTATCTCCTTGGCCTGTTCGAGCGTGGTCCCCGCCGGGCCCGTGACCAGATTGCTCTTTGTCATCACTGTGCTTATCTTGACGTCGTAGTCCTTGAGGAACTTCAGGTCCCTGCGGGTGAGAATACCCACGAGCTTTCTGCCGTCCACTATCGGGATGCCGGAGACGTTCTGCTCGTTCATCAGCTCCTGCGCGCGTCTTACCGGCTCGCCCGGCGAGAGCGTCACCGGGTCGAGGATCACGCCGTGCTCGGAGCGCTTGACCTTGGCCACTTCTCTTTTCTGGGCCTCGACTGAGAGATTCTTGTGTATTATCCCTATGCCGCCCTCCTGGGCCAGGGCAATCGCCAGCGCGGCCTCGGTGACCGTATCCATGGCCGCCGAGACGATGGGGATGTTCATCGTGATATTGTCGGTAAGTTGCGTGCGTGTGTCGGCCTGGCTCGGCACAAAATCGCTCTTTGCCGGTATCAGAAGCACATCGTCAAAGGTTATACCCTCGGCGACAATCTTGGTGTCTTTCATTCTGCTCTCCAAAAACTTCTTGCCGCTTGGCGCTACAACTTAGCGGCCCAGTATAATGAGGTTTGGCAGCACCGTCAAACCTATTTTGCAGCCCACCGCTCAATTACGACCGGCCAAGAGCCTTATGTGACAATCCTCTCTGAAGGCGTGGCTCGCGGGGATGCCGGGAGGACGGCGGAATCTGCGCCACGCGCGGATTCTCCGGTGGACGTATGCTCTGCCGATGTTCCAAATAACCATCGTGTTCAAGATCGGCCCGTCAGATTGATCGGCCCGCCTCAGGGCCTGCGGATTATAAGACCATGCGCTGCAAAGCAGAAAGGCATGAATATCAGGCCGGCAAGCGGCCTGTCACGAACACCTCAATTGTCGCAAGCGTATATTATGACCGTCTGAATGCACCGATGCAGTCGTTGAGCATCGAAAGACCGAAAGTAAATCATATTAAAGGAGACGCGTGATGAGCATCAAAGCTCCGAGAAACATTGTGATTATGGGTGTCGTTATAGCCGCGGTTTTGGCCTGTACAGTACTGCTCGCCAACTATTCCAATATTCTGCCCGTCAAAGCCGACGATGCGTCGCAGGTGAAATCCTGTTCGGCCGGAGCCGGGGGGCCCGCCTGCGCCATGGCCTCTGCCGACAATCAGGCGGGGGCATGCTCGGCTGCGAAATCCTGCCCGCCCGACTGTGACAAGCCCTGCTGTGCCGAGGACGGTCAGGCGGCCTGCCCGATGGGCGTTCCCAAGCCGTGTTGCCCGGCAGCCGACGTCAAGGCCTGCCCGCCCGACTGTGACAAGCCCTGCTGTGCCGAGGACGGTCAGGCGGCCTGCCCGATGGGCGTCCCCAAGCCGTGTTGCCCGGCGGCCGACGTCAAGGCCTGCCCGCCCGATTGCGACAAGCCTTGCTGTGCCGGAGAGGCCGCACCTGGTTGTTGTCCGCAGTCCGGTGACGCTGCCGCTGAGGCAGGTTGCTGTCCTAAATCTGAGGCAACTGTAGCTGCCAAGACTGGTTGCTGCCCAGGCACAGCAACCGAATAGATAGCTTTTATCACACGAGATAACAGGTTATCCGTAAAACGTATTTTTTGCCCGTTATTGGGCTAAAGGTTTA
>CP070678.1:2478028-2481372 GCA_020352515.1 Phycisphaerales bacterium
AGTAATCAGTGAGCGAGGTTTGATACCGGAAAGGTTCACGAGCCAGGCTGGGCCCATGCACTTATCCAGCGGGATCTGGTCTATTGTCTGGCCGCCAACATCAAAGTGTCTCGGAGCATCCATATGTGTTCCACAATGGGAATACAGGTGCAGTGTCGTTGCATTCCAGCCGTCCGTCTCAATTGTCTTGGCGGCCTCTAACGTGACGCCACGCATCCCGTTTTTAAGAGGCAGTGTTAGGTCGATGATCCGAGACATTCCCTATTCCTTAAGATTGTGTACGATACGCTCGGTTACTTCCGCCGTTTTCGCTGAGCCGGCCAGGTCAACAGTCAATACGCCTTCCTGCACGGTTCTTTCGATAGCCTTAACAATAAACTCAGCGGCTTCTTTCTCGCCGAGATGTTCCAGCATGAGTGCGCCGGACCAAATGGCGCCGATGGGGTTGGCAATGCCCTGGCCGGCTATATCGGGAGCGGAACCATGAATTGGTTCGAACATCGAGGGATATTTCCTCTCAGGGTTAATATTGCCGCTTGGGCCGAGTCCAAGGCTGCCCATAATCGCGCCGCCCAGGTCACTGAGGATGTCACCGATGAAGTTTGTTGTCAGAACCACGTCAAAGCGCTCGGGAACAAGTACGAAATTCGCCGAGGCGTTGTCGACATATAGTTTCTCATAGGCTACGTCCGGATAGGACCGGCGGACCTGCTCGATGACACTGTCCCAATAAGCCAATGAATGAATCAATGTGTTTGACTTGGTGATATTGGTTACCTTATTTCGGCGCTTCTGTGCCAGCCGGAAGGAATAGTCGGCGATGCGTTCGATACCTCTGCGCGTAAATATGCTGGTATCCAGGGCGAAGCCGTCAGGAAAGTGGGGGCGGACGAATCCACCTACCTGAACGAATTCGCCTTCGGTATTCTCTCTTATAATGACGAAATCGATGTCTTTGCACTTCTTGTTCGCGAGCGGACTTTTGATACCGGGTAACAGACGAGTAGGGCGGTAATTGACATACTGGTCAAAGCTCTTTCTGATTTTGAAGGTGAACATTTTGGCGGGCAGCGTATCATCGACATCACTCAAACCGACGGCGCCAAAATAAATGGCGTCAAACTTGCTTAGAGTATCCAGCCCGTCTGCAGGCATAAATTCGCCGGTCTGCTTGTAGTAACCGGCCCCGTAGCCAAACGTCTCAGTTACCAGCTTGAAGCCAAAGCGTTTTGCAGCGGTAGTAAGCACACGAACCCCGGCGGGGATTATCTCATGCCCAATACCATCGCCTGGAATGACCGCAATGTGATAAGCTCTCTTCATTATGGCAAATCCTTAGCCCTCCGTGTCTTCTTGTCAAAAACAAGAGCGGGAAGTACGATTATGGCCGGCCTTGGCGTTTGCGACCTCTTCCAAGCGTTTGCCAATGCAAAGCACCTGACCATCGACAAGGGTCAGGATCACGCGGCCCATGCGGTCGATAGCCATGCCCCATGGCACGGGAGCAGACGGGAGTGTTTGACTCCAGAGCCGTCTGCCTCTGCGGAGCTCCAGCGCCGTGATTTGCGATGCGTCGGCGGCCACGACGGCGTTTCTCGCTACGGCAACAGCAATGCTGCCGGGGCAGTCATGTTGCCATAATGGTTTCTCGGAGACCTTGAATTGACCCCACGCCTGTGTGATATGTCTGGGAGTCTTTTCGTCGGTGACGCATCGGCTCAGCGTGTCCTTGTCGAGCGGCTCGTAGCAAAGCAACTTGCTGTTGTCCAGCCAGACAATGTCTCGCTGTCCGGTAGAGGCGTGCAGCATCTTCTTGGTCACGGTGTGGTCGTACACGGTGACATCCGGAGGCGAGTAGAAGGGGTCTCCGCAGGCGATGACTCGATGGCCGGCCAGGAAAAGCTCCCAACCGCGCGGACTGCTTGACTCACAGCGGGCCAGAGGTGCCGAGCCGTTGAGGCACCTTCCGTCGCGGATGTCGTAGACGGCGGGTGAGACGGCGTTGCCGCCGGCAAGAAAGAGCTTGTCCTGGTAGAGCAACAGGTGGCCCTGTACGCTAACGCCGGTCTTGGCCTCGGGATCCAGATGTCCGGATGTGTCGTTGCACCATTGGACATTTCCGGTGGCCGGGTCGAGCGCGTACACGTAGGTCCCGTCGTAGTTCACAAGACCGGCGGCAACATAGGCGGTCGCGTCTTCTACGAGGACGCCGCTTGCCGCGGGCCAGGTGGAGAGCAATTTGCCGTAGACGGGGATCTTGCGTTCGGTTGGTGCGGCTCGGAAGCGCCAAAGGAGCCGGCCCGTAGCGGCCTCGAAGGCGTATACCCAGCCATCGCCGGAGCCGACCAGCGCCCGGCCCTTCCAGATGGTCGGCGGGATGCGAATCTCGCCGCCGGTGAGGGCTCTCCATTGCTCGCGCCCGGTGTCGGCATCCAGAGCTCGGACAACTCCATCCGAGCCGGCCAGCAGGACAAGACCGCCGACCGCCACGGGAGCTGTAGGCCGGGGGCTTGCCGGAGCGGACGGCTTTGTCCGCCAAAGCAGGCGACCGGTCTTGGGGACGACCACCGGGGTCGTGGTTGTTCGTTGGTTGTTTGCCCTGAAGGTGGGCCAGTCTGCCGGCGATTCGGGCAGGCTCGCGACCTTCGTCAGATTCCTGGCGCCCTTCTCCAGACGTTGCGATTCAATCGCACCTGGGCTAAAGTCGAAGTCGCCAGCCGGACCAACGCAAGTCAGGCCGTTGAGCGTAAGCTGGCAGTCACAGGCAAATGGCCACCAGTAAAGCAGGCCGTTGGCTACCGTCACCCCGTCATGACAGGGAGGCCGCATAGGGGAGACCCATCGCGGACGAGCGCTGGCCACATCGAAACGAATCGAGCCACCCATGGCCCGGAACAGGATACTGTCCGAAGTGCCGGTGGGGCGAGTACATGCTCGGCGGCCGGTGGGAAGCTCGGAGAGGACCTCTCCGGTCAGTGGGTCGAACTTTTTACTGACGTTGATGCCCCACGGACCACTGATGGCATACAGGCCATCGGGGCGAATTACGAGCTGGAAGTTGTCATACGGATGCTGCCAGAGTATCCGGCCGTCTTCGGTGGAAACGGCCAGCAGTTTTTCTATCTGCGGACCGGCGAAGTAAAGCGCGCGATCACTACACTTCAAATAGGCCGTCGTGCGCCAGTTTGTCTGCCAGCTCTGACGGGGCAGGTATGCACCGAGCGTCTCGAAGAGCGCCGGCGCGTTGTCCCTGGTCTTGCGCCACAGAACCCGACCCGTTTTCGCGTCGAGGCAGGTTAAATAGGTCCCGAACCGGAAGGCAAAAATCCGCCCGTTCTTCATGC
>CP070678.1:2481472-2484276 GCA_020352515.1 Phycisphaerales bacterium
CCAACGCCGAACTCCGCCAAATCGATCACCCACTCGGTCCAGCCCATTATCTGCGTCGCGCTGCCGTCGTCGTGGTAAACCACCGCGGTGCCGTTGAGTGCGACATATATGCGATCGGCCGCGTTGGCCGCACTACCATTTATCCAAAGGCTCAGCTTCGTGACACCTTGCTCGGTCCAGTCACGGGGATAGACCAGCGTCAAAGTCGCTTCTGACGTCCTGCCGGCATTGTCGTAGCTATAGTTCATCGACTGGAAACCGCTGTGAACAATAATTCGCTCGGCGTAGGGCGGCATGGGATTGCCCACCACAGCTCCGTTTATGAGGGGGGTATCGTAGCCGTCGATCCACTTGTCGAAAATCCTGTTAAGACCCGGCTCGCCGGGCGCAGGATCGGCGTTGTCGTACGACTCGAAATCATCGACCGTAAGATAGTCGGCCACGGCGAAACTCCAGATCTTGCCTTTGGTCACAGTCGCATCGGTATTGTGTTCGTCGATGCGCCAGTAGTAAGGCCCGCCACCCCATTCTACCCCTTCCGGTGGAGAATAACTCGCTGCAGTCTGCTGGCCTCGATACACACCCGTTGTGTCGGATGCATCCGCACTGTCAACAGCATCTCTGTCGGTGCCGAAGTACACAGCGTGCTGGGATACACTGTCGCCGGGAGACCAGCGCAGGGGCGTTGCAAATCCAATGTCCTGCGTTGACCCATTGGACGGATTTGGGTTCCAGGCAAGCAACGGGTCGCCCCTCATAACCTGCTTAATCTCATCCACCGTCAAAGCCTTGTCATAGATACGTACATCGCTGAGCCAGCCTTGCCACCGTCCTCCGCCTGCGGGCTCGCCGGCCATGTAGAATGGATTCGCCTGGATGGTCTTCGTGATAGTACTGCTTCCAGACTCAATACCATTGCGATAATAGGTCAAGGTTGTTCCATCCTTGACGCCAGCATGGTGGATCCACATGCCGGCCGGGATGTCTTCATAATCGACTGTCATGAGGTAGTCGGGATCATTGTTGTAGAACTCAAACCTCCCCGGCGTGAACTTAACGAACTCAAGTGGGTCTGAACCGGTGAAGCTGTAACGATTGCCCAGGATCAGATTGTTGCCCTCTCCGGGTATCGCCGTGCCTTGGTTTGGATGCTGCTTCGTCCAGAATGACCACGTAAAATCGTTTACAAGGGTCATGGCCGGAATCCCACCGGCGCTAACGTAGCCGCCAGTGCTGTTATTTCCATTAAAACTCAGAACGATGCCACGCTCCGGGTCAGTGTCCCAGACCGAACCGCCTTCGCCGAGCCCTCCCTTGGGATTGGTTATGATCCCGTGGTTGCCGTAGCCGGACCAATCAACCGGGACAGCGCCATAACCTTCATCAAGTTTCCACCAGCCAATAAGATTGGGATCGGAAATGGGCACGACAGGCAGAGTCGTGAAATTCCAGACTTCGCCCTTAAATACGTTAGTCCCGTCGAACTCGTCAACTCGCCAGTAGTAGGTCTTGTCCAGATCGAGAGTGCCGGGAGTATAGTTTGTATCTGCCTGTGGGAGAGCCGCATCGGCATTGTTGACATCGTCGAAATTGTCACCAAAATAAACGTGGTGCAATCTGGCGCCGAGACCTGCCGTCCAGTTTAACACCACATCGGGATCCACAAATTCGGCGCCATCACCAGGCTCCGGATTGTAGGCAGTTCTGGGTGGAATCGTAAAGCTCCAGACGTTTCCCTTCCAGGGGCCGTTTGGATCGTCCGGGTTGACCTCATCTACTCGCCAGTAGTAAGTTGTGCCGGGCACCAGTCCATCCGGGTAAGGAAATCCAAGAAAGCCGACAATAAACATCTCCGAGGACTGGTTGCCTCTAAACGTATCGGCCGTTCCTTTACTCACGTCGTCGAAATTCTCGCCCAGATACACATCATGCGAAACCGCATACGCTCCGGCCGACCAGCCAAGAGTCACCCATGTCTCCGGATACACGGCGCCATCAGCGGGACTAGGGTTAAATGCCTCCACTCGTCCCGCTATTCTCTTGACCTCGGCCGCCGACAGGGCCCTGCTGTAAATGCGGACCTCATCGATCAGACCTTCAATGAAGCCATAAGCCATACCGCCGATTTGAATCGGCGCGTTTACCACCGCCCTTGGGGAAGTAAGGCCTGTGCGAACTGCGGAGCCATTGAGATAAATCGTCGGCTGCTTGTTGTCGTAGACTATCATTATGTGATTCCAGTCAGTTCCTATTTCAGCCTCGTACACAGCGGTGGCCGGCATGTAGTTGCTTCCATGCTCGTAGACCAGGATGCCGTTGGTCCCGACGGACAATCCGGCGCCGCCTTCGGTCTCTCCGCCGTGCTGGGGGTCGAAGACGTATCTCTGGCCGGCCACTCCCCCCACTCCGGATGTAGATTCCGGGTCTATTTCATGCGTAACCGACGTCTTGAGCCAGCATCCGAAACTGAACGTGTCCGTGGGGCGTCCGGTCGTTCCCACGACAACACGATCATCCACTCCGTCGAATCCTAAAGCGTATCCTTCGCGTCCGGGCTGCTGATAGAGGACTCCCGCAAAAGACGTGGCGTCATTGTGATTGTCGCTCTGATCGTATAGTGTCCCGCTTTCTTCTTCAAACTTCCACCAGCCGACAAGGTCGGGGTCCGCAGCGCCGGCTGTGCTCGTAAGAACCAAACCGAGCAAAAGGCAAAAGAATGCCAAACAGGTCAATTTCTTGCACATACTGATCCTCCTTCAACTGATCGTTTTCTGACAGTTATTGCGCCTAATTCGTTCAACAGG
>CP070678.1:2484376-2488576 GCA_020352515.1 Phycisphaerales bacterium
CGCTTTGCAGGCAGGGCGAATTTGGGTTGTCAATGTTTTGTATGGAGGACGTATGAGTAAAGAACGAATGGGAAGAAGAGATTTCCTGCAGGTCGCCGGGATGGGAGCGGCCTCGGCCCTTTTTGGCGGCGGCCTGGCGGGCTGTTCGGCCGGACAGAGCGGACCGCCGAATGCGGCGAAGCGCAAGCCCAACGTTGTTTTCATCTTCGCCGACCAGTGGCGTGCGCAGGCGGCCGGGTACGCGGGAAACGGGGAAGTGCGGACGCCTAACCTCGACAAGCTCGCCGGGGAGGGTATCAACTTCAGCAACGCGGTTTCCTGCTGTCCGGTTTGCAGCCCGTTCCGGGCGAGTCTGATAACGGGCCGATACCCTCTTTCGCACGGGGTCTTCCTCAACGATGTGCGTCTGAGCAATGACGCGGTCTCAATCGCCGAAGCGTACGCCAAGGCCGGCTACAAGACCGGGTACATCGGCAAGTGGCACCTCGACGGGAACAGCAGAACCGCCTTTATACCGCGCGAAAGAAGGCAGGGCTTCGAATTCTGGAAGGCCTTCGGCTGCACGCACAACTACAATAATTCTTTCTATTACGGCGACGAGAACGTCAGGCTCAAATGGGAAGGCTACGACGCAATCGCCCAGACGCGGGAAGCCCAGCGATATATCCGCGAGCACGCAACCGGCGGGCCATTCGTGCTTTTTGTCTCGTGGGGGCCGCCTCACGCACCGTATCAAACGGCGCCGGAAAAGTACAAACGAATGTTCAAGCCGGAGCAGTTGACCGTGCGGCCCAATGTGCCAAAGCAGCTCGAGGCCAGGGCCAGGGAGCTATTGGCCGGCTACTACGCTCACATTGCTGCACTGGATGATTGCATGGGAGATATCGTCGGCACGCTCAGGGAGCTGGGTATTGAAGAGGATACCATACTGGCCTTCACGTCGGACCACGGTGACATGCTGCAGTCGCACGGGCAGATGAAGAAGCAGAGGCCGTGGGACGAGTCGATTCGCGTTCCGTTTCTTCTTCGCTGGCCCGCGGGTCTCGGCTCAAAAGGCAGAGGAATCGAGATGCCGATAAACACTCCGGATATCATGCCGACGCTGCTGGGGCTCAGCGGAATCGCCATACCCGAGACGGTCGAGGGCGCCGATTTCTCGGAATTACTCAAAGGCGGGCCGGAGCAGGCCGATCATGCGGCTCTGATCTGCTGCCCCTCGCCTTTCGGGCAGTGGAAGCGCACCGACGGGGGCAGGGAATATCGCGGAATCCGAACGAGGCGATATACGTACGTGCGTGATTTGAAGGGGCCGTGGCTGCTGTACGACAACGAAAAGGACCCGTACCAGCTCGGCAACCTCTGCGACAAGCCCGAGTACGCAACGTTGCGCAAGAAGCTGGACGCCGCTTTGTCGCGTAAGCTCAAGGAGATAAACGACAAGTTCCTGCCGGGCCCGGAGTATATCAAGAGGTGGGGCTACGTTGTGGACAAGTCGGGAACGGTGCGCTATACTAATTGATACAGGCATGTCCGGGCCGGGCGATACGTCGGGAGTCTGTGAAGGTCTGAGCGAAAACAAATGAAAGGAAGCGGGTAATGGCGGAAAGCAGAAGGCAGATAGCGATGTTGGCGTTTGCAGCGGGCCTGGTCGCTTTGAGCGTGCTCGGTGCGGGCTGCTCAGGTAATTCGGCCGATAGGGTGGGTGTCAAGCCGGAGAACGGCTCGCTGGCGGTCCGAATGGGCGGCGACGTAGTGTTGCGGTATCGATACAAGGACGTCCCGTTCAAGCCGTACGTCCGCGAGCTGTTCACACCGAGCGGCGTGAACGTCCTTCGTGACGCGCCGGCCGACCACCTGCACCATCATGCGTTGATGTTTGCGGTCGCGGTCGACGGAGTGAATTTCTGGGAGGAGCGGCAGCGGCCCGGCAGGCAGGAGCATCGATCCTTCACGCACTATGCGAACGTTGGCGGCGCGAAGGGGACCCACAAGGCCGGGTTTGATGAGCACCTCGACTGGCTGGACCCGCGAACGGGCCAGGTGCTCTTGAAAGAGGTTCGGACCATCAAGGTGTTCGGCAAAGCCGACAGAGACGTCACACTGATGACCTGGCGTACGAGGCTCAGCCCGCCCGCCGGCAAGGACTCGGTGACGCTCAGCGGCAGCGCATACTTCGGGCTGGGGATGAGGTTTTTAAAGTCGATGGATTCGGGCGGCAGTTTCGTGAACTCAGAGGGCAGCGCCGGCGTGAGTGGAACCAACGACAAGAGGGCCGGCTGGTGCGCCTACAGTGCTTTGGCGGACGGAAAGCCCGTCACCGTCGCCGTATTCGACCATCCCGACAACGAGCGTCACCCGGCAACATGGTTTACCATGGACAATCCCTTCGCATACATTGCGGCCACGCTCGGCCTGCACAAGGAGCCGCTTAAGGTCGAGTCAGGCAGGCCGCTCGTTTTGAGCTACGGCGTGGCGCTTTGGGACGGGCGGATCGAAGCCAAGCAGATCAGCCGAGTTTATGACCGCTGGCTGGCCACAGCCGGCGGCTTGCAGTAATGTTTGAGCAGCAGCGAATCGCCCCGACGATTCGCCAAGAAGAGCTGTCACAGAAAGGAGACAAATATCATGTTCAGGCGAGTTGTTTTTCAGATTATTGCCCTGGTTGTAGTCTTCTCGATGGTTTCGGTTGCAGGAGAGCGGGCGCCCGTCGAGAAAGACGCGCAGGCAAGGTTCGACCGCAACCGCGACGGGTTTCTGGATGAGGCCGAGTGGGAGACTATGCACAGGTTTATGGAAATGTCCGAGCGGGCCCGCAGACTCAGGGCCGAGGCCGAAGATATCGAGATGGCCCTGAAGCGTGAGTTCGGCTCGACGGACAGGCCCGGGCTCAAGGATAGAGCCCGTGCGGAGCTTGCCGAGCTGCGAGAGGCTGCGGAGCGTGCCGAGCGGGAAGGCAGGCACGACGAAGCAGCCGAGCTTTCGAAAAAGGCCAAGATACTGGCTCAGAAGATGGAAGCGGCCGAACGCGGCGTCGCGGAGCAGAAACGAGCCGAGCTCAAGGAGCGCCATGTTCAGCTCGTGAGGATGACCCAGGAGGCGAAAGAGCGTGGTGAACATGACCGGGCCGGAGAGCTTTGGGCGGAGGCCCAGGAGATTGCAGGAATTCTCAAGCGCGACGCCGAGAAGCGCCCAAAGGCCGGACCGGACGACAGGGTGCGGGCCGAGGTAGAAGAGCTGATGCGGGCGGCAAAGCGTGCCGAACAGGAAGGCCGCAGAGACCAGGCCGCTGAACTGCGAGAGAGGGCCGAGTACCTCGCCCGGCGGGGGAAGGTCGCCTTGCGAGGGCCCGAGGATCGTGAGAGGGCCGAGCTCGAGGAGCGCCTACGGGATATTGAAGCCCAAGCCCGCGAGGCCGAAGAGCGGGGGCAAAAGGATAGAGCCAGAGAGCTGTGGGCCGAGGCAAAAGGATTAAGAAAGGCCCTCGGGCGACTGGGCGCGCAGCCAGCGCCCGGAGTCAAGAAGGGCATGCCGCCCGGTGACGACCTTGTCAGGCAGGTGGAGGAGCTGCGGAATGAAGTGCGTATCCTCAGGGGTGAGGTTGCTCGGCTCAGAGAGCTTGTTGTTTTTAAGGGAAGGCAACTCTGAGCGCTGGCGTTCGTTTCCTCGCGGCGGCTTTCTACCGTATTCTTTTGAGCGCTGATGCGGGGCCGTTTGCCGTCACCGGGAGCGTACGGTCTCCGGGTAATTCTGTTGCGCGGCGGATTTGAGAACGCAAAGCTCGGCGGGCGTGCGCCGGGCAAGGGTGCACCAGAGATGACAGGAGATTCTATGTCCGTACTTACGCAAGCAAAGGCAACCGGAGCAGCCAGAAGAGCAAGGCGGTTTTGGACGGTCTTTTCGTGCTGGGTGATATTGACTTTCCTCCCGCAATCACGACCGGTTTGTGCCGCGGCTTCCGGCCAGGATGATTGGCCGATGTTGGCACACGATGCGGCCCGAAGCGGCGCCACTTCAGATGAGATCCGGCCACCCTTCGAGCGCAAGTGGTATCGCCTGTTTGCAGATGAGGGTCTGGCCGCGGGAGTTCAGCCAATCGTCACGGACGGCAGGGTCTTCGTCGGCACGATGAAAGGAACACTGTATGCGATAGAGAGCGAGGCAGGCAGGGACATATGGAAGTTCAGAACACGGGGGGCAATT
>CP070678.1:2488676-2495202 GCA_020352515.1 Phycisphaerales bacterium
CCCCAAGACAAGGATAAAGAGTCTAATCCTCTCATAGAGGCTGGTACATAAAACGGGGGTAGGGCACGCTGATAGGATCAGCGCAAGATCTCCTGTTACGCCGGAAAGTTCTCTGAAGAGCCCACGAAAAGGGAACAACCCAAGCAGGGTGCGCAACAAAGCGCGCAACAAACAGGTTCGTTTGTGCTTCGGTTCAGCTTCGGCTGCGCTTCGCCCGGCGTCATAAGTCCTTATTTGACAAGTATAAACCATTCATTCACAAACACTTACAAACCCGAGATTTGGACTCATAATCCATTGGTCGAAGGTTCAAATGCTTCCGGGCCCAGTGACGCAAAGAACGGTCCGACGTGCACTTAGGTCAGTGCAGGTTGGGCGAATTCTTTTGGTCCACCCAGTCACTCGACGTTTATTCAACATTTTGGAAAGGAATGGGTCACGTGGAACAAGATATGGATCGCCTCACGAAAGGCAAAAAGGGGCACCAATACGATGTGCGCCGGAACGACCATGGGATCATCGCGCCAGAGGGATCCACACCTCCATCATTGAGAGGCCGCGGTTGGCCCAGGCGTAATAGGGGATCAGCAATATCTCGACAATCCCCTGGTCCGGCTGTCTGAGGACTCGCGGCGTGAACGGCTGGTAGAGCCGGTCATCCGCATCTGTCGCCGGTTTGGGTATCGCGGCGTCGGCGTTGTCCTTGATGAATTCATCACGCCCCTTGAGCGTCAGCGCCTTGCCCTTGAGAACCGTTACGCCACCAAGGAAGTCTGCTCGATGTTCAGGGGTCAGCTCGATGTTTTCCGGCAGAAACACACCGTTGCTCCACGTCTTCTCGCCGCCTTCCTGTTTTGGCCATTCGAGGCAATAGACAAGCGGACCGCGCATTACAGCGACCTTGCTGCGAAGTTTCTTGACCTTTGGATTGGCTTCCATAAGACGAACCGGCATGGGCAGGTCCAGCTCGATCACGTCGCCGGCCTTCCAGCTTCGGCCTATCTTCGCATAGGTACCCGGTCTGACGGCGCCGGAGAAAGTCTTGCCGTTGATTCTCAGACCGGCATTGTCAGTCCACCCCGGAATGCGCAGGCGAATCGCGAAAGCCTTATTCCCGGCCTCCTTCACGGTGAGTGTCACCTTGCCGTCCCACGGATAGCCGGTCTGCTGGGTCAACCGGATGGGTGAACCGTCCGCCAAAGTCGTTGCAACCGTACTGCCGCCGTAAAGATGCACCCACAACCCATCGTCGGACAGGCTGTACGCCCAGTTGTGAAGCTTGGCCGTGGTGCGGGCCACGCTTGGGGGACAGCAGTAACAATTGTTGGTCCGCCACCGCAGGGCGGTGAGATGTCCTTTGCCCGGGACGCCCTCCCATTTAAGGGGGTTGCAGTAGAACCAGTTCTCACCTTTCAAATCCACGGACGCGTTCAGACAGTTGTAGGCGACAAGCTCCATGAGATCCGCATATTTCGCATCGCCGCTCAACAAGAGCATCCGATAGTTGAACATGCCGTTGCCGATGTTGGCGCAGGTCTCATTGTATTGGTTTGGCTGAGCGTAATCAGGCCCGAAGGCTTCGTGGACCGGGTCGCCGCGCGGGCTTTTCCCGCCTCCCATGCCGACCGATCCGGTGATGTCCATTTTTCTCAGCGCCACACTCTCCCAGATACGCTCAAGTGCCGTCAGAATCTGCGGTTCCCCGGTTTCAGCGTAAAGGTCCGCGGCCCCGCAATACATATACATGCCCGTGACCGCGTGGCCGACGGCCTGGTCTTCCTTTCTGAACGGCACCCGGTCCTGGGTCTGGTCCGTGCCGCCGTTGTGGTGGGTGCCTCCCGGCGCGGTTCCGCGGTTGTCGATCATGATCTGAGCGACTTCGAGGTAGTCGCGCTTGCCGGTGGTTCGATACATCTCGACCAGGCCCATGTAGACCGAGGGGTTCCAGGGAAAATGCACGAGCTGCGGCGGATTTGGCTTCCACTTACGGTAAAGGTAGTCGGCAAGCTTTATCGCGACTTCGAGGAAGCTGGTCTTTCCGGTAGCTCGGTGATGGATGCATGCGGCGGTCAGGAGGTGCCCCATGTTGTAGAGTTCATGGTGATAGGGCATCTGAAGACGTTTCTCCCGGTCGTGGCCGATGTTGGTCGAGATGTAACCGTCCTTGTCCTGAGCTTTGGCGATAACGGCGATCCATTCGTCCATCAACCGGTCCAGCTCGGGATCAGCCTTGACGCCGTGTACGTGGGCCATGGTCTCGATCAACTTGTAGCAATCGCCATCGGCCCAGTTCACACCGCCCGGGTTTTTTTCGCACAGTCCCGCTGTAAACTTGATCCGGTTCAACTGGGCCGAACACCTCGGATCCAGCAGCGTGCCGTGCAGTGTGGGCAGCATGGATTTGCGGCACAGCTCAAAGCGGTCCGCCCAGAATCCGGATGTCCACCTGATGTCTGTCATGGGCAGGCTGCGCAGCTTCACGTGAGGACTCATTGAAGTGTCAACCGCACCGCGCCCAACCGTGGCATCGGCCGCTTTCGTTTCTTCCGCCGCTGCAACAGCGGGTCTCAGCATTACCCACATTGCAAGGAGACCTGCCAGGATTGTCGTGAATGGCCTCATGGTCATAATGCTTGTTAGTGTCTTCTTTTCCGACGTTTTTGGTTCCGGCTCGTCCGCGCTATGCGGTCGGGACTATGGCCCCGTGTCTGCGGAGCATTTCTCTGATGTCTTCAATTGGCACATCGAGAGGTGTTGTGTTCTTTCGCACGGCCAGCGCGGCTGCAGCGCCTGCGGCCTGGCCCATTGCCATGCAGGAGGCCTGAACGCGAAGGCCCGAATTGGCGAGACGGTCGCTGGAGACACACCTGCCGGCCACGATGATGTTACGGCTTCCCTTGGGGACCAGCGCGCTCAAGGGAACGGTCGGCACCGTGCCCCTTGCCAGGGGTCTGGGCTTGACGCCACTTCTCGTGTGTAGATCCACAGGATAGAAGGCGTAGCAGACTGCATCTTCGAACAAGCGGCCTGAGGTATAGTCGTCTACGGTTATCACGGTTTTGCCCTCGATGCGGTAGCTTTCGCGGAAGCCTGCCTCCGGCTGCAAATGCATCAGGCGTTTTCTTTCTTTGCGGACTCTGTCAAGAACGCTCTTGCGACCTTTCAGGTTTGCCGCGGTCACCGTACGTGAGTTCGTTGAGTCGGCGCCATGAACATATAGACTATCCAGCAAGCCGGTTCCCGGGCCATTTCGGCGCCCGGGGCTGTTTGCCTTATCTAATTTGAACAGAATAGAGCCGGGTTGCGTTTGCTCTCCACGAAGCCGAGGCAGATTCAGCATCCCGACCACCTCTGCACCGCCCGTGCAGTCAACGATCTGTTTGCACAGAACACGACGCCTGGTTCCGAAACCTGCACAATCCACCCGCCAGCCGTCGGGACTTCCCGTGACCTCCTGCGGGAATTCGTAGTAAGCAATCTGGATGCCTGCCTGCTCGCACTTCTCCTCGGCGAGTATGGCATAGAGAAACTGGTTGACTCGGACCTGATTCTCCCAATGCCGCTCCGGCACCCTGGCAAAGTCAGGGAGCTTCCCGCCGTCCAATTCAACGCTCTCGCGGACCAGTTCCCAGCCAATACCGGCAATTATCTGTTTGCCCCATGCATCAAAGAGCCCCGGAAAGGACACACCGCCTGTTGTCGTGGTGCCGCCAAGCTGGCTGCCCCGCTCGATGAGGGTTGTTTTCGCTCCAGCCCGGGCGGCCTGGATGGCCGCAATCGTGCCCGCCGTTCCGCCGCCGACGACAAGGACGTCCGCCTGTGTCACAACAAGTCCCTCGGTCTTGCCTGCAGATCGCCGTTGAGACGTATGATCGGTTCCCAACGCCAGATTGGATGAGGCGGCTAAGGCAACACCGGCGGCAGAGTGCTGCATGAATTGTCGTCTTCCTATATGCCCGTCTTCCATCTCTTCGTTCCTTATGTTCAAATTGGCTCCGGGTCTCTTGGCAAGTAACCCTTCTTCAAATGAACTTGCTCAGCCCCCCACGTGAACAATCGTAAGCGAGTGAGGTGGCAAATCAACAACGCCGTCTTTGAAAGTCAGCTTCACGCCTTTCGGCGCAACCCGGTTGGGATGCCCGATGTCGTTATAGGCATCGGCCGAATCGCCGGTGAGGACGGTCGCCTTGTATGTGCCGTCAAGCGGCCTATTTCCCATCTTGACAGTGCAGGTTACGTCTTCCGTAGGGTGACGGTTCACCAGGGCGACAGCCCACTGCTTGCCCGATTCGTCCACGGTGGCGACGGCGTCCATCACCGGAATGCTCCGGTTGCCGTGCCTGAGACTCCCCGCTTCCAGATCGAGCTGGCCGACACGGGCTTCCAGTTGGCTGGCATACATTGCCATGGTGTGAAAATGCGTCCGCTTGACAACCCCCTTGGGATGGACGAATAGCGGTCCACGGGTGTTCACCAACGGGGCGATATTGGCCATGCCGACATCTTCCGCGTGCCGCAAGCAGGCATTCAAGAACGAGGCGGAAAACAGCGCATCGGCCATGGTGTACTGGGATGCGATGTCGTTCTTTTCACGGGCCTTGACCAACTTCGCGACCTCGGGATCGGAATAGTCCTGGACGGTTTTGCGCGGGAACCCCGGGTGATGCCAACCGCGCAGATTCCACTCGTCGAAGGCGATCTTGATCCGGCCCCGGTAGCCGGATTCTCCGAGTACGCCGACGAAGCCGGCAATGGTCTGCTCCGGACGTTCGGAATTCATGATGCAGGTCAGATAATCGGGCATATCGTTCTTCTGCCAGAGACGCAGCCAGTAGGCATGTATTGAGATGTAATCCAGGTATGGTCCGGCCGTCTTCAGCAGGGGCAACGTCCATTCGCGGGAGGGCGTCGCGGCGGCGGACAATTGGATTCTCGGGTCCGCGGCCTTCATCGCCTTGGCCGCCTCCAGGACCAGCGGCGCCCACTGCTCGATGGGCTTGTACCCGATTTCATGTCGGCCCCAATTCTCGTTGCCTATGCTCCAGATATTGACATTTAGCGGCCTGACATGTCCATTATCTCTGCGCATTTGCGCGTATTTGCCCGTCGTTGCGTTGCAGTACTCGACCCAGTTGCTCATCTCCTCGACGGTTCCGTTGCCAGCGTTGTTGCAGATATAGGGCTGCCATCCGAGCAGACGACAGAGCTTGACGAACTCATCCGTGCCGAAGGTGTGGGGCTCGATCACGCCCCAGGCCATGTCGTCGGTGGGTTTGCGCTCCTTGCCGACGCCGGCTTCCCAGTGGTAGCCGCTGACATAGCAACCGCCGGGCCAGCGGACAACCGGTGTTTTCAACTCCTTTAACGCAGCAACGACATCCCTGCGGAATCCGTCTTTGTCGGAAAGCTGCGAACCGGGGTCGAACACGCCGCCGTAGATTTGGCGACCAAAATGCTCGAGGAAGCCACCGAAGATCATCGGGCTGTACGGTTTGGATGCGGTATCGGTATCGATCGTGACGGTAGCCTCGGTTTTAGCAGGCGGAGCTTCAACCGGTTGCAGGGTTACATCGTCGTACCAGGCCTGCCCGGTCGACGACCCCCAGCCGCCGAAGAGGCAGTTGACTTCGAGCCGGGCCGCTTCAGCCTGGAATAGGGTGGACACCGCCGTCCAGTTGCTGGTTCCGGAGATTGCGGCCGTCTTGACCGCCTGCATGTTCTGGATGTTCAGCAGAGCGCCGCGGGCCCCCCGGACTTCCCTAGTTTTGATCCATCCCGAAAGCCGGTACCAGGTGGCCGGCTTGACGGTCACCGTCGTTGTCCACGCGGCGTCGGCCCCTTTTGCTGAGCTGATAGAGATACAGTGTCCGCCCGTCCGTCCCGGTGACTCGACACTCCACCGGGCGTCCTCCTGCCCGGCCCAGGCACGGGACGCCCACCCCGGAACGCCGTCGGCCGTCCTTTCCTCGAATGAGGAATTCGGCAGAAGATTCGCTGCCGAGACCCGTGTTTCTTCCACGGTCGCGAGGGTGGATGTCAGCATGGCCGATATCACCAGGACGCCTGCTGTGATTTGCTTGCAAGTTCTCATTTTGCGTTCTTCTCTATTTGTCTTCTTTATTCTCGGGCACACTCCAAAACCAGGACCCAATCCTGAGGCGAGGGCAGGCGCGGCGCCTTGTATTGGCCGGGTGAGGTCGGGGATGACGCTTGACGGTTGATCACGGCGCCTTGGTCAAACCGTCTCCCAGTAGCCGGATCGACGTAGAAGGCCGAATATCGCACGCCACGTTCCAGGTTCTTGACAACGGTTCCGTTCCAATTGTAGATGCCGCGTTTGGGCTGATAGATGAATCGCACTTCGCCCGGAATCCCGGCGGCAAAGCAGTCCTTTTCCGCCCACTCCGGATGCGGCTCGAAGCGCCACCACGGATACTTCTCCAGTAGTCTCTTGCCTATCCCGAGCTGGGAGGAACCGGGATAATTCATACCCTGCCTCCAGGTCGTCCAGTCATACACCGGATCG
>CP070678.1:2495302-2520057 GCA_020352515.1 Phycisphaerales bacterium
CAATCCGAAGCCGCGGGCCTGCTTTGTAGGCGGGACGCGCGTGTGGGTGGATGGGCGGCTTGTGGAGGTATCGCAGGTCTGCGCCGGTCAGAAGGCCGGTCGGCTCGACTGTCTTGCCCGGACTTCAGGGATGCACGAAATTGAAGGGGTGCAGGAGCATGAGGGGACATACGACTGCTACGACGTAGTGCTCGCAACGGGTGAGGTTATCACCGTCGCCGATGAGCATTATTTCCTGGTCAATGGCGACTTTGAGCAATGGGTTTCGGTGCACGATTTGAAGCCGGGCTCTATCTTGAAGTCGCTGAGCGGCCCCGTTCGCGTCACGGCCGTCCTCAGAAGACCCGCGCCCCTGGCCGGCAAGGTCTATAATCTCAAGATCAAAAACTCCGACCGCTACTTCGTCGGCCGCTCCGGCATAACAGTCCGCGATTACTGATACTCGCCGAACCGAAACACGCGCCGTCCTCCCGCTCCGGCGACCGCCCGAAATGCCGCTCCTCTAAATCCGCCGGGCGCCAGGTCACTACTTGCCCGCCCGCAGCTCCGCGCCCGTTCTCTCCACGCGCGACCACACCCGCAGGAAATTGTCCGAGCAAATCTTGCCCACATCCTCTTGCGTGTAGCCGGCCTTCAAAAGCTCGTAAACAAGGTTCACATAACACGAGACATCTTTCAGGCCATCCGGCAGGTGGCCCCCCACGCCGTCGAAATCGGACCCCAGCCCCACGTGATCGATGCCCACCAGCTTAACGACATGGTCGATATTCGCGACAACATCCGAGATGTCCGCTTCACCGACCGGGTGGGCCCTCGCGTATTTCTTGATGTATGCCTCCTTGTCGTCGCCTTCGAGGCCCTTGTCCTTGATAAGCTCGGCCACGTGTCGCCTGCGGTCCCGGAATTGCCGGTTCACCTCGCCGTTCACGAACATCGAGCCGAAGTTGATCTGAATGATCCCGCCATTGGCCGCCAGCAGCTTTATCATTTCATCGTCCATGTTGCGCATCCAGCCCGGCGTAAAATGCCGGCACGATGAGTGCGTCGCTGCAACAGGCGCCTTCGAAAGCTCCATTATCTGGTAGAATGCATCGTCCGAGGCGTGTGACACGTCAACGATCATACCCAGCCGGTTCATCTCCGCGACAACCTCCCTGCCGAACGGGCTAAGGCCCTTCCATTTCGCCTTCGTGTCGAAGGAGCTGTCACAGATGTGGTTGTCCACCGAGTGTACAAGCGTGATGCAGCGAACGCCGCGATCGTATAAATGCTTGATATTGGCAAGATTGCCCTCGATGGGCGAACCGTTCTCGACGGCTATCACAATCGATACCCTCTCCTCTCCGAACTGCTCCCGGACTTCTGCCGGCGACTTGGCAAGGACGAATTTGTCGGGCCACCTCCGCGCCCAGCCCTCCATCATGTCTATTGTCTCGTCGGCGAAACGCAGCGCGCCGCCCTTCTCTTCGTACTCAGGAGCCACATACACGGCCATCAACGCCGCATCAAGCCCCCCCTGCCTTGCGCGTGGATAGTCAAAGTCTCCCGTCTTGGTTCTCTTTGATATGTCCTGTCTCTTCTTTCCGATCTGATACGGCACGTCCTGGTGGCCGTCTATGATTATGTGCTTGTGGGCCAGCTCAGTGGCCCTTTTCCAGAGCTCGGCGTCTATTCCGTCTGCAACCTGGCGCTGACAGCCGGTAAGACACCCGGCCAATATTACGGCAGGAGTCCACAAAGCTACATTCCCTTTGTTGCTCATAAGTATTCACTCCACACGTGACCTGTCCGTCACTGTATCAAATACGAACCAAAACCGCCGGCTTAAAATGTCCCCGGGTCGCTCGAAGGCAATCGAAACCGCCGTGCGATGTCACTTTAGCCGCGCGACACTGTCCATGGCCTCCAGAGACGACAGATAGACTCCCTTGGAATAGTTGGCCAGGATTTGCATTGCTGTCGCCCTGTCATTTTGGTACAGCCGGCGGGCGGTTTCTTCCAGCGATTCCTGCATGGCCAAGGCGCTCCTCTCGACCCGTCCGGCCTGGCCTTTCACCAGCTCAACGGCGGCCGCCGGAGCCTCGCTCATCTTGTTGCAGAAATTCGAGAACGTCCAGAAAGCGCTGAGCGGGTCGATGCGGAAAGGGGCGCCAACCTTGCTTTCATAGAGGTCGGCCGACGGCCTTTCTGATTCCGACGAAAAACCCAAAGGAAAATCGGACATGCCGAAGTAAAACGGAATATAGAAAGATGTGCGGGGCGAGGCAAGGCAGGCCCAATAAACGATGCCGACATCCAGAGGCATATTCCTGCGTAGTTGAACCACAAAGCTTGTTTGCGTTGCGCCGCTGCAAATCGGGCAGCCCGTCTCACAAATGGCCTGGGCAGAGGCCCCCGCCGCAGCCGTTTTGCCCTGATTGTCGTGCCTGAGAATCTTCATAATATCGGCCGGGCCGACCTTGCTTTTAGGCACAACCGAAAAAGGCAGATCAGGGCCGGGCGCGATGGGCTTCTCGTTGACATAATTCAGACCGCTCCACTGTCGTCCGAAGTTGGACGCACTCGAAGCCGACGCGGGATTTGCATAGACCGCCGCAAAATCAAAGGCGCCGTCCTTTTCCGGGTCGTACCACCCACGCTTCACCGCGTATTCGATAATGTCGGACGATGCGAGAAAGTCCTTTCTATCGGAAAGGTCCACCCGCCGAACCGTGTAAGTGTTGGCGACCATCGCTATTCGGTCGTCGGCGACCCGCTGGGCCAGCCAGTGCTTTCCGTTGACCACGCAGAACAGCCATCCTTCGCCCGGATCGCAGATGATATACGTCCGCCCTGAATCGATGTAGCCGAAACGCTCCACAAGCTCACCCGCCAGCAGCACGCCCTCCCGCGAAGTCTTGGCTCGCTCGGCCACGAGACGCCGGAGCATGTAGCCGATTCCCCCTTCCGTGATTTCGGGCTTATCTTCCCGCGACGGGCAGTTATCCGAAGTTATCGCGACACCCCACTCGTTGATGTAACTGTCCGAGAAAAGCATGCCTGGCATCCGCGACCATATATACGCCCATGTTTGTCCCACCTGGTCCAGCCGGCCGCCGTTGAGAAGCGCAACCTTCTCTCCCGTCCGGTAGCTCTTGCGCGGAACCTTATGATGGTGCACAATTTGCGGGGGGTGGTCGTCCTCGTTGTGGGCCAAGATAACGTATCCGTCGACCGAAGCATCTTTGCCTGCGACTATTGAAAAACATGCTTCGCATCGTGCGCCCCCTAACGCCAAAAGCAGGCCCAGCAGCACCACGGCGGGAGCCGTCAACCCAATGGGCAAGATTCTCCTGACTCTCATATTCAATTCCTCCTCAAATACACTGCATCGCAGCTTACACGATCCTTTAACCATCAACATTCAGATACGTCCCGGGCAATTCCCGTCTCTGGACTCTACAAGTCCTTTTCACTTGCAGCAACGACCACGGCGCATGAGGCGTCGCCCGTGACGTTTACAACGCTGCGGCACATGTCCAGGATGCGCTCGACGCCCCAGATGATGGCTATACCCTCCAGCGGCACGCCGACACTCTTCAATACAATCGCCAGAGTGACAATACCGGCCGCCGGCGCGCCTGCGGTGCCAACCGAGGCCAGCGTGGCCGTAAGGACTATCGTCAACTGCTGCGCCGCAGTCAGGCCCAGGTCATACACCTGGGCGATGAAAACCGTGGATACCCCCTGGTAGAGGGCCGTGCCGTCCATGTTCAACGTGGCCCCCAGCGGCAGTGCGAAGCTGCAAATCTTCCGGGAGACTCCCAGGTTTCTTTCGGTGCACTCCATTGTCACCGGAAGAGCGGCCGAGCTGGACGCCGAGCCGAAGGCAATCAACTGGGCCGGACGAATGCCCCGAAAGAAAGCTCCTATCTTTTGCCTGCTGAAAATCCTTATTGCCGAAGGATAGACAATCGCTGCGTGAAGAACCAGCCCCGCAATCACCACCACAGAGTATTTCACCAGCGCCAGCAGGATGCTCGCACCGAAATCCGCTACGACCGCCGCAACCAAGGCAAATACCCCGTAAGGGGCGAGCCGCATGATGATACGAACCATTTGAATCACAACGTCGTTGACGCCTTCGAAGAAACCTATCACCGGCTGACACCGCCCGCCCGGAATCATCGTAAGGCAAATTCCAGCGAAAAGCGCAATGAAGATAACCTGCAGCATGTTGCCTTCCACAAATGCCTGAATGGGATTTGCCGGAATGATGTTAAGCAGGACATCCGTTATCGCGGGCTTCTCACGGGCACGCGCAATCTGTGCATCGGCCTGCTCGCTGCGGCTCTCGACCAGCGCCCTGCGCGCCTCGCCCGAAAGGCCGGCGCCGGGTTTTACAATATTCGCCAGGAGCAGGCCGAGTGTAACGGCAATTGCGGTCGTACACAGATAATACGCGAGGGTCTTTGCGCCGATCCGGCCGAGCTTGCGGACATCGTTCAGGCCGGCGGTCCCCACTAACAGTGACGCAAAGACCAGAGGCACGACGACCATGCTTATGAGTCTGATAAAGGCCGAGCCCAGCGGCTTGATATAGTCGAGGACAAAGCCGGAGCACCCCAGACGATTGGCCAGCAAACCGAAAATCACACCCAACGCCAGCCCAATGAGGATTTTGCCATACAATTGCAGCTTCGGCCGTTTCATCTGCACACCCGATCACAGCGACGTCACGTTAAAACGGATAATAATCCACAGCTACTTCGAAGTCAAAGAAGAACGTCCGCTTGCCTCCTCTACCGGCCGCGCAATCTCGGCGCGTTGTTCCCTCCACACCCAAACAGCAGAAATCGCGGTGTGTGCCCGAGTGCAGAAACCGCTTGGCTCTCACAAAATAGACCAAAACAGCCGCCAACACTATTTGACCTGGCCCGGGCTTTTCTGTACAATGCCGTTAAGATGAGATCGGCCAGGTTCTTTCAGACGCACTCGAAGGAGCTTGGCCTGTTTGTGCGGCTTGCGGTGGATTCTGGTGACTGGAGATCTCAGAGTCGTCTTCCGAATCCGGGCTTTCGCAGGCATGCGTTCCAAATGGAGAATTCTCAGCCATGATTAAGCTTCAATGCAAAAGCTGCGGTCAGAAGCTGCACGTGCCCGATGAGCACGCAGGCAAACGAGCCAGGTGCCCGAAGTGCCGCAGCGTCTGCGTTGTACCAGAAAAATCGACCAAAATAAGCTTCCAATGCGATAGCTGCGGCCATGGAATGAGCGTTCCAGAGGTCTATGCCGGCAAGAAGGGCAGGTGCCCTAAATGCACAAACATAGTTCTCGTCCCGGCCGCTGAAGGTCCCGTAGCAGGCGACGAACGCGCCGCCCCTGTCAAGCGGACCGCGCCGGTGCCCCCAGGCATGGTCGCTTTCCGATGCCAAATGTGCGATCACAGAATGACGGCTCGTGAAAGCTCCAGAGGCAACCTTCTCGAATGTCCAAACTGTGGCTCTTACGTGCAGGTGCCTGAAGAAAAGGCCGCCGCCAAAGAGGACGCGACAGCGCCGGGCGGGCCCGGACTTGCGGCCGTGGCAGCCGGTGCCGGCGCCGCAACCGCGCCGGCCAAAAAAGCCGTGCGTATTTCCGGCGCGGTCACCTGTCCCAGTTGCAGCGAGCACCTGCCCGATGACGCAACAGTCTGCGTCGGTTGCGGAGTATACGCCCGCAGCGGCAGGCCCATTCTCACATCCCGGGGAGCCGACGAGGATATGCTGTATGACCGCTCCCGCCGCGTCATTAGCCCCATAAGCTGGATAGTGCCTATGGGACTCTATCCCGTGTATTCCGAGGCAATGGGCGAGCACAAACCTTACGCCACCTGGGCAATAGCCGCCGCAACCGTTCTTATCAGCGCGTGGTTCCTCGCCTGCGAGTGGTCCGGGTCCACACAAATGAGGTCCATGAAGAACCTGCTGCTCTGGGGAGGCGCCGCCGAGCCGCAGGCCGAGCAGATTCTCTTCTTCTACGAACATACGAACTACGGCGACAAAAGGGCATTTCTGGCCAAAAGGAGGGCCCTCCAGGATACAACGCCCCCGGATGAGCTCGATCTGGCCACCTTTCGCCAGTTGAATCCGCAGCAGAGGTGTTTGGGGCAATACAGGCATATCCAACTGATAACGCACGCATTCCTGCACGCCGGCCCTTTGCACCTTGCCGGCAATATGTTGTTCCTGCTCGTATTCGGCTCGCGCGTCAATTCGGCCATCGGAAATATCCTTACACTCATCCTCTATCCGTTGTTGGCGATTGCGGCGGCCTTGACCCATCTTCAAACCGCGGTCGCACAGCCGCCCACCCCCATGCTGGGTGCATCCGGCGCGGTAATGGGGATGGCAGGCGTCTATCTCTTGCTCTTCCCCGTTCACAGAGTCTACCTCACCGCCTGGGCGCGGTGGGGCCTCATTGCCGGGTTTCACCTCTCGTTCAAGGTCTTCGGCGTGAGGGGCTTCTGGGTAGTGCTTTTCTACATCATGTTCGACGTCATAGCCGTCAGCCTGACCATGCAGACGGGCACCGCTCACTGGGCCCACATCGGCGGACTCCTCTGGGGCTTTGCCGCCGGCCTTGTACTGCTCGCAAGCAGGCTCACCTATTCCAGAAGTGACGTGCTCTCTTTGATGCTGGGCAAGTACGCCTGGCCGCTGATTGGCAGCCCCCACAGCCACAAAAAATAGGCTGCAGCGGACTATAGGCAGGCTAACCATGCGACAGGTTCAAAGTGCGTTGACAATTCTTGTGTTTCTCGCAGCCTCTGTCTCGGCGGCCGTGTTCCAGTACAGTGTCCCGGTGGAGACGACCAAAGGGGAAAGGGACGCATTTCTATGGATTCCGCCTCAGGCCAAACAGGTTCGCGGGGCGGTTATGGGCGGGATGACCTTGATGGAGCGCGAATTCGCAAAAGACCCGCGAATCCGCCGGGCCTGTGCGGACCAACAACTGGCTATCGTCTTTCTCAAATGCGGGCTCGGCCAGATCGATGTACAAACGACGCTGGATGAGCTGGCGCAGGTCTCGGGCTACCGCGAGCTCTCGGTCGCGCCGCTCATGTTCGTCGGGCATTCGGCCGGTGGTCCGCAGGCAAAGCAATGCGCAATCAAGATGAGCAGTCGCTGTCTCGGGCTCGTGCAGTATCGGGGCGGCGTCCCGGGCGGCAACGAGCCTCTCCCACCCGGCATACCGGCCCTGATGATGGTGGGCCAGTTCGATGAGTTCGGCGGCACCATGCGAAATGAGGACGGCCGCGAGACCTGGGAGGGTGGCCGCGATGCCCTCGCCGTCTTTCGCGCACACGGCGAGCGCAATCTGGCCAGCATTGTGGTTGAGCCGGGCGCCGGACATTTTGCATGGTCGGAACGCAACGCCGACTACCTGTCGCTCTTCATTGTCAAAGCGGCGAAGGCTCGCATTCCGGCAACAGGGCCATCGAACAAAAATGGGCCCGTCGCACTGAAAGAGATCGACCACCGAACCGGCTGGCTGAGCGACCTTTCCATCAAGACAAAATGCGAGTTTGCTGCCTACAGGAATTACCGGGGCGACCCGTCGAAGGCGGCCTGGCACTTCGACAGGGAGATGGCCCTTGCCACCATCGCCTACCACGCCGGACTGCTCGGCAGAAAGGACCAGTTCATCAGGTGGCGCGACCCCTACTGGGTGGATGCCGGGACGCGATTCTTCTTCACGACTCTCAAGTGGGTCGGGGACGGCCGGACCTTCCAGGTGCACCCCGTCTACGCCGACACATATCCCTCGCAGCACAACGGCCGGGGCCCCCGATGGCTTCAGGCGGGCGAGCCTGTCGGCCATTCCAGCGCCCAAATCTTCGTCAGGCAGGTGAGCGGGCCCGTGGTCGCAACAGGACCGAATACGCTGCGAATGCAATACGACGCCCTGGCCCCGGCCACTGAAGCCTCCCGGGTGACCTTCATGGCCGCCAGCCCGGCCGACTCGCAGTACCGCTACACCGAGCTGGTCGGCATGATGCCGCGCGGCTTCGCCGGCCTTAGCAAAGGCGCGACGCAGAACATCACTTTCCCGCAACCGGAAGACCTCAACCCTGGCGGCGGCCCCGTGCAGCTCAACGCTACCAGCGATTCCGGCTTGCCCGTGGACTATTACGTGGCCTACGGCCCGGCCGTCGTCTTAAAAGACAGACTCCACATCAGCCAACTCCCTGCACGCGCGACCTTCCCAATCCCTGTGAAGGTCGTGGCCTACCAGTTTGGAAGCGGTGTTGCCCCTTTGGTGAAAACGGCAAAGCCCGTCGAACAGACCATCCGGATACAAAGCCGCTGAACCGGGGCGCGCCAACAATCGTCTGAGCCCGGGGCGCACGGCAAATACATGCTGTCCTCACAAAACAGTTGAAAAGTAGATGAAGGCCTCCCGTCAGAACACGGCCCTCGCCGGTCCGCAAGAGTCCCACCGCTTGACCGACCTCTCGGCCTCCTCTGCAGGCCTTTGCTCACGGGCCGCTCATCAAGACCGAATCACGTTCTTTCGCCTTGGCGCGGCAGCATATATCAGATATGCTCTTGTGCAGCCCGCTTCAATGGTGTGGTGTCACCGGAGAACAGAACGTGAGTTGTGACCGTCCTTCAGTACACGAGCAGTTCTGGGACGTGCCAGCGCAGCGCGTCGGCTGCGGAATGGTAGGCCCCGGGCGCGATACTACAGCGGTTTCCCGCGGACCTAAAGCCACCACGGCCGTACAATAGCATCTGGAGGTATCCATGGACAATGCCTGCAGCGACATAGCAAAAATGATCGACCACTCCCTTTTGCGGCCGGAGCTGACGCAGCAAGATATACGCAGGGGGTGCGACATTGCCAAAAAGTACAAAGTCGCTACTGTCTGCTGTGCCCCCTCTGAAGTAGCGCAAGTCGCCCAGCTCCTGAAAGGCTCGGGTGTCAAGACAACCACTGTCATCGGCTTTCCACACGGCTACAGCAAGACGCAGACAAAAGTGTTCGAAGCCGAGCAGGCAATCCGGGACGGCGCCGTCGAGCTGGACATGGTGCTAAATATCGGCAGACTTCTCAGTGGTGACTACGACTATGTCAGCAATGACATCCGGCAGGTCGTTGAGCTGGCCCATCGCAGCGGTGTCTTGGTGAAGGTCATTCTCGAGAACCACTACCTCACCGACGAGCAGAAAAAGACGGCCTGTCGAATCTGCGAGGAGGCGGGGGCAGACTTCGTCAAGACCTCCACCGGTTTCGCGGGCGGGGGAGCAACATTGGAGGACCTGCGGCTCATGCGAGAGAGTGTATCGCAAAAGGTTCAGGTTAAAGCGGCCGGCGGCGTGCGGGACCTTCAGATGGCCCTGAAGGTCAGAGAAGTCGGCTGCACGAGATTTGGCGCCACTAAAACTGAGACCATTATGGAGCAATGCCGCCAAAAACACTCATGACATCTGAAAAGCAACAGCATGGCTTCGTGCCGTTGCTTGTGAACGTGCGATAAGATGAGAATTCACATTACCAGAGGGTCGATCATGAAGAACAAGCACTACCCGACGTTGTTTAGCCCGATTCGGATTGGCCGCATCACGGTCCCCAACCGCATTGTAATGGTGCCCACGGATATAAGCTCTGCAAATGCAGACGGCTCCGTCAACCGGCGCGTCTTGACCTATCACGAAGAGATCGCAAAAGGAGGCTGCGGCTTCATCGTCGTCGGGGCGACCACCCCCGACAAGGCGACCGGCAGGCCGACCGTTACCTGTGTCGCCGCCGATGAGGACCCTTTGATTCCGGGCCTCGCTCACCTCGCCGAGGTGATGCACCGTCACGGGGCAAAGTGCGCGGTCCAGATTCAGCACCCCGGCCGCCAGGCGGCATGGCCACGCAAAAACCTCATGTCCGCCAGCGACCACGTGTTGGATGTCCCCGGCTCTGCCGGACATGAGGTCATATACGCCGAGAGCATCGCACAGGGCAAATCAATACGCGCCATGACGGTCGAGGAGATATACGACCTGATTGAGAAATTCGGCGAGGCCGCCTGGCGCGTTCAGCAGGCCGGCTTCGATTCCGTCGAGCTTCATGCCGCTCACGGATATCTGATCGCGCAATTCATGAGCCCCTTCGTCAACAAGCGGACCGACCGCTTCGGCGGAAGCTTCATCAACAGGATGCGCTTCACCATGGAAATTGTCACCCGAATCCAGATGAAGTGCGGCAGGGATTTCCCTCTTGGAATCCGCTATTCCGGAGACGAATGGATTGAGGGCGGGCGAACGCTCGATGAAACGGTTCAAGTCGCCAGGCTGATGGAGGAGATGGACCTGGCGTATGTGGACATCAGCGCGGGTATATTCGAGTCGCCGGGCGCGGTAATGGACCCAATGTACTACCCGGAAGGATGGAACACGTACGCGGCCGAGGAGGTCAAGAAAAACGTCAAAATCCCCGTCATCACAAGCCATTCTCTGAGAAACCCGGACTACTGTGAGAAAATACTTGCCGAGGGCAGGACGGACATGGTCGGCATGAGCCGGCAATTGATAGCCGACCCCTACTGGGCCAACAAGGCCCGTGCCGGCAGGAAAGACGATATCCGGCGGTGCATCTCGTGTCTTGTCGGCTGCTGGCAGGAATCCCTGATGATCAAGCGTGACATGCGTTGTGCGATCAATCCTGCCGTCGGCGATGAGCGGTTCATCCATCTGCCGCCGGCCGCCGAGCCCTGCAAAGTCGCTGTCGTCGGCGGTGGGCCGGCCGGTATGGAGGCGGCCAGAATTGCTGCCCTTCGAGGGCACCAGGTCACTATCTTTGAAAAGAGCGGCGAGCTCGGCGGCGCGATGTTGTATTGTTGCACCGTGCCGGGCAAGAGCAAGATGCGATGGCACGCCGACTGGCTCAGGCGACAGATGAAAAAGCTCGGCGTGAAGGTGAAGTTCGCCGTCGAGCCGAAGGTCAAGGACCTCAAGGGCTTTGACGTCATTCTGCTTGCCACCGGAGGACGCGTCGCCAGGCCCGACATCCCGGGGATAGACCTGCCTTTCGTCATAACGTTTGAGGATGTCCTCCGATGCAAAAGCACCAGGTGTGAGTACTATCCCAAAGGCAAACCCAGGCCCGTGCCATGCGGGCAGAACGTGTTGATTTGGGGCGACCATTTCGGCGCTTCAGATGCCGCTGAGATGCTCGGCTGCGCAGGCAAAAAAGTCACGATTGTCACTGAGAACCGCGACTTTGCACAATGGATGGAGCCCTGCCATCGCGACGTGATGATCAAGCGATTCGCGGGCGGCAACGGCGAGGGCCTCAAAAGCAAAACCTACAAAAATCCGGTCAGGATTATTGCGGACTCTTCGCTTACGAAGATAGGCAAGAATGGCACCGCCGTTGTTCTCAGCAGCACCTTCCAGCCGCGAGAAGTGAAGGCCGATACGATTGTTGTTGCCAAGGTCGTGCCGAATGAGAGCATCTACGAAAAGCTCCTCGAGGCCGGCCTCGTGGTCGTCAAGATCGGCGATTCGAAAGAGGTCAGGAATGTCCGCGGCGCAGTGACGGACGGCGCAAACGCCGCCCTCGCCATCGAAAAGGGCGCCGCCCTCAATGCCAACTACGAGCTTATCTCGAATCTGCCGAGCGGAATTGACCTCACATGACAGTGACGGGCAAATCCCTCTCTAAGGCCGGGCATGCAACGATCTTAAACTGAATGGATACGGGGATTCGGAAACATGGAAAAGATTAAGGTGGGTGTCATCGGGACCGGCTTCATCGGCCCCGCTCACATCGAGGCCTTGAGACGGCTCGGCAAGGTCGAGGTCGTCGCCCTCGCGGAGTCCTCCGACAAGCTCGCCGAATCAAAGGCGCAAATGTTGCAAATTGACCGGCATTACGGCGACTACAGGCTGCTTCTCAAAGACAAAGACATTCAGTCCGTGCATATTTGCTCGCCGAACTACCTGCATTACGAGATGGCGAGGGCGGCGCTGCAAGAGGGCAAGCACGTGATCTGCGAGAAGCCCCTCGCCGTCAGTGTGCACCAGGCCGAGGAGCTTGTCGAGCTGGCGGACAAGAAGGGCCTTGTCAACGCCGTCAACTTCAACATCCGCTACTACCCCCTGATGAGGCAGCTTCGCCTGATGGTTGACAAGGGCGATATGGGCCAGATATTTGCCGTGCAGGGCTCCTACCTTCAGGACTGGCTCTTTCACCCCACCGATTACAACTGGCGCCTCGAGCCCGACCAATCCGGGCAATCGCGGGCAATCGCCGACATCGGCTCTCACTGGATGGACCTGATCGAATATGTCACCCACCTGAAGATTACGGAACTCTGCGCCGATTTCGCAACCTTCCACAAAATCCGCAAGAAACCGCTCAAGCCGGTCGAGACGTATGCCGGCAAGGTCCTCAGCCCAAAGGACTACCAGGACGTGCCCATAAACACCGAGGACTATGCAACGGTCCTTCTGCGATTCGAGAACGACGGCAGGGGAGTGATGACCGTTAACCAGGTCGCCGCGGGCAGAAAAAACCGGCTCTATTTCGAGCTCGACGGCTCCAGACAGGCCGTGGCGTGGGAATCCGAAACCCCAAATCAAATCTGGATTGGCCACCGCGACGGAAATAACGAGATACTCATGAGAGACCCGTCTCTCGTATATCCCGATTGCAAAAACTTGATTGACTACCCGGGCGGGCACAACGAGGGATTCCCGGATACCTTCAAGCAGCTTCTAAAAGAAGTCTACGCACAGATATCCGGCCGGGCTTTCGGCCCCCCCTCGTATCCCACCTTCGCCGATGGGCTTCGCGAGATGGTCCTGTGCGAGGCGATTATGGACAGCAACAGCAAACGAACATGGGTGAAAGTCGGATAGCAGGAGGTGCAAACATGATCAAACTTGGTTTTCTAAGTGCCATACTGGCGGACCTGACATTCGAAGAGGTAATCTCTTTTGCGGCCGAAACCGGATACTCCTGCGTCGAGATCATGTGCTGGCCCGTCGGAAAAGCAGAGAGGCGATACGCCGGCGTCACGCATATCGACGCGACGCAGCTAACTGCCCGCAAGGCGGATGAGATTCTTGCGTTTCTTGCCGACAAAGGCGTCACTGTATCGGGCCTCGGATACTATCCCAACCCCCTCGAGGCCGACAAACAGAATGCCCGACGCTACATCGACCATATCAAAAAGGTGATTGACGCCGCCGCAAAACTGGGCCTCGCCAACGTCAACACCTTCCTCGGCAGGGACCACCAAAGCAGCGTCGAAGAAAACTTCAAGCGATTCAGAAAAGTCTGGCCCCCCATCGTCAAACACGCCGAGAAACGCGGTGTGAGGATCGGCATTGAGAACTGTCCGATGTTCTTCACCAACGACGAATGGCCCGGAGGCAAGAACCTGGCGTCCTCGCCGGCCATATGGCGCAGGATGTTCAAGGAGATCCCGTCCCCCAATTTGGGCCTGAACTACGACCCGTCGCATCTCGTCTGGCAGTTCATGGACTACATCAAGCCAATCTATGAATTCAAAAACCGAATATTCCACGTCCACATAAAGGACGCCAAGGTGCTCCAAGACCGGCTCGACGACGTCGGTATCCTGGCGACCCCGCTTTCGTTCCATCGCCCGAAGCTGCCCGGCCTGGGCGACGTGGACTGGGGCAGGTTCTTCTCGGCCCTCACGGATATCGGATACAAGGGCCCTGCCTGCGTGGAGGTCGAGGACCGTGCCTACGAAGGTTCGCTACAGATGCGCAAAAAATCACTTGTCCAGAGCCGCCGGTATGTCGCACAGTTCCTCCCGATGTAAGCCTTTTTGGCCTGTGAAGCAATCAGCAGACAGGACGCCCGGAAAATGCGACGCCTATCGGGACCGACATCGCGGGCCTGACAAATTGAAACCGGACATGTAAAAACAGGAGTAACGCAATGAACCATGGCAATCGCAATAGAAGCAGATTCAACGCCCGGCATCTTGACCGGCAAATCAGACCGCAGAATGCCCCGACCCGCTCGCGCCGCGACTTCATCCGGGACACGGGTCTCGCCCTGGCCGGCCTGACTGTCGTCCCCCGCCACGTCCTGGGCGGGGCCGGCCGGATACCTCCGAGCCAGACCATTCAGGTTGCGGGCATCGGCGTCGGTGGTGTCGGCCACGGCCAAATCACCAGCGTCAGCCGCCAAAAGGGCGTCAGAATCGCCTATCTCTGCGACGTTGACCAGGCTTATGCCAGACGTACGTACGACCGGTTTCCAGAAGCAAAGCGATACCGCGACTTCCGGGAAATGCTCGATTCCGAAGGTGACAAGATCGACGCCGTCTACTGCGGGACGCCCGACCATACGCACGCGGTAATCAGTCTGGCCGCTCTCGACAAAGACAAGCACGTCTGCTGCGTCAAGCCGTTGACACGCACAATTCACGAGGAGCGAATCCTGGCCCGGGCGGCGCGAAGGGCACAGCTCGCCACACAGGTCACCGCCTCGTCGAACACTACCGATGCGGTCTGCCGTCTCTGTGAGATGATCTGGGACGGCGCAATCGGCGATGTGCGAGAGGCCCACGTCTGGTCCAACCGCCCGTTGTGGCCACAGGGAATGCTCCGCCCACCGGGACAGTACCCTGTTCCGAAGACATTGGATTGGGATCTCTGGATCGGTCCTGCGCCGATGCGGCCGTTCGTCGCCGAGTGGCCCGCCGGCGACCTGGCGCTGCGACAGGTCAAGGCAAGCAGAAAGCCTCGACCCGCCGTCTACCACCCCTGGAACTTCCGCGGCTGGTGGGACTTCGGCACAGGCGCCCTCGGCGATATGGGATGTCACCACTTCAACCACGTGTTCAAAGCGCTGAAACTCCGGTACCCGACCGCCGTCAGCGCCAGTGCAAGCCAGGTCTTCGATGAAACTGCGCCCCTGGCGTCGATTGTCACCTACGACTTCCCCGCACGCGAAGGTATGCCGCCGCTGCGCCTCGTATGGTACGACGGCGGCCTCAAACCGCCCCGCCCGCCCCAGCTCGAGCCGGGACGCCAATTGCCCAACTCGGGCAATATGTACATCGGAGACAAGGGCGTCATACTGGAAAACCGGATCATCCCCGAGCAAAAGATGAGCGCATACAAGCTGCCCCCAAAGACCCTCACGCGCCGCTCGGGAACATGGGGCGAATGGGTCGAGGCAATCAGGGGCGGCCAGGAGGCGGCCTGCAATTTCGAATGGGCAAGCGTCCTTGCCGAAGCCGTCCTCCTCGGCAACATCGCCATAAGAACCGGCAAACCGCTAAACTGGGACGCCGGGCAAATGAAGTTCACCAATAACGACCCGGCAAACGAGTATGTCAGGCCTAAGTATCGCTCCGGTTGGTCCCTGTGACTTGCCGCGCGCCCAACGAGTATCACTTTTGCCAAGGAGGTATGAGTCATGAAAGCCTATCGATGTCTTCTGGTCGCGCTGCTCGCGGCGATCCCAATCGCCTTGCAGGCGGGCGAGCCGATATTCATTCCCGTTAAGATAGACGGCCCCGTCCACGACCCGGCCAAACACAGCTACTGGTTCGGACCGTTCTGTGAGTGCGCCTCCGTGCTCGATGTCGATGGGGACGGCGACCTGGACATTGCCTCCGGCAGGAATTGGTACGAGGCCCCCAGTTGGAAGAAACACGCCGACTTCCGTGACGGCGCAGAGACAAACGGACCAGAGACCGACGACAACAGCGAATTCGCAATGGACGTCAACTTCGACGGCAAGATGGATATTGTCAGCTCCGGCTGGATGTTCATGAAGGGAGCCTTCTGGTACGAAAATCCCGGCAGAAAAGACGCCGTCTGGAAATCAGCCAGAATCCACGTGGCCCTCAACATGGAGGGAGTAATACACGGGGACATAGACGGCGACGGCGACGACGATGTCCTCTGCAATCACTGGGGTCTGGTCAAGGGCCAGGGAATGACGTGGCTCGAACACATCGACAAGGAACCATGGTTCGTCGAGCACGTCGTGGGGACCGAGGGCGACGTGCACGGAAACGGCTTGGGTGATATCAACGGCGACGGCAGGGTCGATATCGCTACTCCCGTCGGCTGGTACGAGCAGCCCGCCCGCGCAACGGATACCCCCTGGAAGTTTCACGCCGACTATCGGTTTGAGCCCGCCAAGGGGCGCGGCGGCGGGGCCTCGCACCCGATCCTCGTTCATGACGTCGATCAGGACGGCTTGAACGACGTCATCATCGGTTCTTCTCATGCCTACGGCCTGGCGTGGCTCGAGCAGAAGGTTGACGGCGACGGCAAACGCACGTTCCAAACGCACTGGGCCGACACCGAGTTCAGCCAGTTTCATACCCTTGCACTCGGCGACTTGAACGGCGACGGCACTGACGACCTCGTCACCGGCAAGCGGCTCTTCGCCCACCACGGTGGTGACATCGGCGCCTTTGAGCCCTTGTACGCCTTCTGGTATGACATTCAGGGGGGCAGGTTTGAGCGCCACGTTCTTTCCTTCAACCATCTGCCCTATTACCCCGACGAGGGTGGAATCAATCCGCCGCCCAACTACGTCGTCAGCGTCGGAATGAAACTCAACATCGCCGACATGGATAAGGACGGCCGAAACGACATAGTTGTAGCCGGCAAGGGTGGGCTCTATGTCTTCTACAATCGCGGTGAGCCACCCACCCCGGCCAGAGCCCACAAGCTGCCCGCCCACGAGACTTATCCCACCTGGAGGTCCTGGCCGGGCTACGGAATACTATTCAACGGCAAAGACCTGACCGGCTGGAAGGTCCCCGAAGGTGACAACGGGCACTGGAAGGTAATCCACGGAGTAATCGACTACGACGCAATGTCCGAAGCAAAAGGCAACAAGAGCCTTTGGACCGAGGAGTCCTTCGCCAACTACGCCCTTCACATCGAATGGCGATTCAAACGCACCTCCGGTCTCTACCAAATGCCTACAATTCTACCCGATGGATCCTACAAGACCGATGCCGACGGAAACGTAATCAAAACGCCCACCCCCAACGCCGACTCCGGCATCCTCCTCCGCGGCACAAGTGGTAGCCAGGTCAACCTCTGGTGCTGGCCCATAGGTTCGGGTGAGCTCTGGTCCGTGCGAAACAACAAGAGCCTGCCGCCTGAGCTGCGAGCCGCCGCCGTGCCCAAAGTCCGGGCCGACAAGCCCGTGGGCCAGTGGAATTCCATGGACATCACCCTGGTAGCGGACCGCGTAACTGTGATGCTCAACGGCAAAATCGTCATCGACAATGCGCAGGTGCCCGGTATCGCGGAACAGGGGCCCATCGGCCTCCAGCACCACGGAGGAATGGACAAACGAACCGGTCAAATGGGTCCGGCCTCAAGCCTGATACAGTTCCGAAATATCTGGATAAAGCGACTACCTAAAACTAAAAGAGCCTCGGCCCTAAGACCAGAGGCTCCGCCGCCCGAGCAGGGATTTGTAACGCTGTTTGCCGATAAAACCTTGAGCGACTCAATCACCGGCGACGACAACGCCTGGCTCATCGACAACGGAGTCCTGACCGTCAAGCGCAAAATGGACGGCAAAGAGCACAACTTCGACTATATCTGGACGAAGGATAAATACGGCGATTTCATTCTCGACCTCGAGTTCAAGGTCGTCGAAGGCACCAACAGCGGCATTTTCTTTCGCACCTCCGACATAGCAGACCCCGTCTATACCGGCATAGAGGTGCAGGTGTGTAATTCTTACGGGAGAAGCAGGCTCACCAAACAGGGCGCCGCCGGAGCCATCTACGATTGCCTTGAGCCGGCAAAGAACGTGGTTAATCGGCCCGGCGAATGGAACCGTTGCACACTTACGTGCAAAGGCAGCCGCATCAAGGTTGTCCTCAACGACGAGCAGGTCATAGACATGGACCTGGACGACTGGACGACCCCGCGTAAAAACCCGGACAAGACGCCCAACAAGTTCACCCGGGCCCTGAAGGATTTCGCCCGCGTCGGCCACATCGGATTCCAGGACCACGGCCGGCCCGTCTGGTATCGCAATATCAGGGTAAAGCACTTATGAGTGACGACCCTCGAAGCACAATGGTAATACTCCAACGTGAATTTCAAAGGAGGAAATCACTATGCAAAAGGTTCTAACGATATCGGCGATAGCTGTGGTTTGCGCCGTTTTCTCAGGCTGCGCCGCCTCAACGGGAACAGTTGTGAAGGATAAGGCCTGCTACAGACTCGCTCCCGACCAGCATGGAGTCATCCTGGAGGCCCCGGATGGAAAGACCGTGTTTCGCTACATGACCAGCAAGCCCAAAAAGACAAACCTTGCCGCCAACAGCGTCTGCTGCTTTCACCCCCTCAACACGCCCAACGGGCGGCGCGTGACCGACTTGGCCCCGGGCGACCACCATCATCACCGCGGCGTCTTCCTGGCCTGGCACACCATGGATTTCCGCGAGAAGGCGGATTTCTCCGCATTCGGCCCGACGGGCCCCACCCGCGGCTGGAACATCAGCCGCGCCGATTTCTGGGGCTGGGGCGAATTCGCACCCACACAGGGCAGGGTCATAAAGAATCGCAAGGTCGACCTCGTAGAGGCCGACTCCGATCAGGCCCTGCTGGAGATCCACAACGACTGGACAACCAACGACCGCGTGATGATGACGGAGAAGACAACCGCAAAGGTTCGCAAGCAGAGCGGCGTCTATGTCATTGACCTCGACTACCACCTTACCCCCAATCTCGATCTGACTCTGAATCACACGGCCTTCGGCGGATTCTGCGTGAGGGCCAGGAACGACGGAGACTCGTATTATGCCACGGCCGAAGGAAAGGTTGAGCTGCCGGACCCGCACTACTCGGTGCCGGAATTGAACTGGCCCGCCAGAAGGTGGTACGACTACACGATTAAGCTCGAGAACGGCCGAACCATCGGCGTCGGCACGATAGACCACCCGGACAATCCGCCGGCGACCTGGCACAATCCCCGCTATGTCTGGATGGTCAATCCATGCATCGTTGCCGCCGGCCCCGTCCAGGTGAGTAAGGGCCGAACTCTGCGGCTCCGCTACCGCCTCGTCGTCCACGACGGCCCCACGCCCGTCAATCTGCTCAATAAGCTCTCGACCCGCTGGTGATGACAATATGCGCCGGTCTGCCTGCTGTGCCGGGGCGCCTTGTTTTCATCGCATGACGCCCTAAAACGACAAAAGCCGAGACTATAATACGCCTCTTCTGTCAACTTGACAGGTTTCTGCGTATCCGCGCACCTGCACAGAGACTTTATCGAGCGCAGAATGCTTTCCTGTTGATTCCTGATGACCTCTGGCGGACAATACCCCTTAATCGTTGTGTTTGGAGGATACGTTGTCACCGGTCCGGAAAGGATAGTGCAATGAAAACCAAATCAACAACCATCTCTCCTCGTCTCTCCCCTGAGATCGCCGCGCTTTCGATTATTTGTGCCATTGCCGCAATGCATCCTTCGTCGGCGCGTGGCGCGCCGGAATATATCGAATTCGTTCAATCGGCACAGACTGTGGACGCCTATGATTTCATCGAGATAACCCTGAAGCTCGACAAACAGGACGCTGGCAACCCGTTCACAGACGTTGCGGTGGAAGGCTGGTTTGGGCGTGACGGCGGCCCAAAGACAGTAGTCGACGGCTTTTGTGATTCTCCGGACGGACGCACCTTCCGCATCAGATTCATGCCGACAAGACCCGGAAGCTACGATTATGGACTGAAGTATCGTCAGGGCCCGTACGAAAAAACGCACAGCGGGAAATTCTCCGCCCGGAATGGCAAACGCCGGGGGCTTCTGCGGGTGGACAAAAACCATCCGTGGCACTTCCTCTGGGAGGGAACGGGAGAGCACTATTTCTGGAACGCCACGACCACCTACTGGCTCCTTGGATGGGACGATGCGACCATCCGCACAAATATCGACCGCCTGCACAAGCTCAAGGTGAACCGGCTGCGAACCGCAATATGCGGCCGGGTGAAAAACGGCCGGGCCTGGTTCGAGAACGTCTTTCCCACCGACAAATTCAAATTCACCCTCAACCCCTGGGAGGCCCAAAGGCCGGATAGCGTCGAGAATCCCGGCTTCGATGTCACCCGCTTCAATATCGAGCACTGGCGCAAAATCGAGCGGATGCTTCGACACGCTCGTGACAGGGACATGGCTATCTCGATTATTTTCTACGTTGACGGCGCCCGTCCCGGCGTCGACCCCTTCGGCAGGGCAAGAATGGGACAGCAGGACGAACAGCGCTACTACCGCTACGCCGTGGCCCGCCTCGCTGCCTTCTCGAACCTGATGTGGGACGTCACCAACGAGTACCATCTGTTCCGCAACGAGGACTGGGCCAACAAGATGGGAGCCTTCATAAAGCAGTGCGACCCGTACGACCACCTCATGTCCGTTCACGGGCACGGCCGATTTCCATTTCGTCAGTCGCCCTGGGCCGATTTTGCGATGTACCAGCAGTGGGACGAATCGGGCGGCTACCTGTTCATGCTCGAAAACCGCCGCAAACAGGCTGCGACCGGAAGGCCCATTCCCCAGGTGAACGAGGAATACGGATATGAAGACCACTACCCCACCTGGGGCGGAAACCGCAGGGCCCCGGCGCGATCCGCCGACAACCGCCGCAGGCTTGCCTGGGGAATGTACATGGCCGGCTGCTACCAGACCACAGGCGAGCGGGCCGATACGGGAACCGGGTGGGGCCCGGATACCGGAGGCGGATGGATCAACGGCAGAGGCGATAAGTCGATGGTCATGCTCGAAGGTTACGGCCGAATCGTGGACTTCTTTACCTCCATTCCCTGGTGGACACTTGAGCCGGACAACGAATTCTTCGAATCGCCCCGCTCCGGTTCCGTACGGTCCGCACTGACCCACGTTGTGTACACTCGCGACAAGGCCGGCAGGGCCAAAATGTACATCGACGGCCGCAAGCAGGCAGAGACCACCGTTACCGGCGAAACTTCCAACTGGGATAAGAGCTGGCGCCTTGCTCTGGCAAACGAGCTGACCAAAGACCGCCCCTGGCGCGGTGAACTCTACCAGGTGGCCCTGTATGACCGGGCCCTGAGCGAACGCCAGGCAGCAGACAGATTCAAGGCCGGCCGTACCGCTGCACCACAGGACGCGCTTGTGTTATACGACTTTCGCGAGGGAGCCGGCCAAATCATAAACGACCGTTCAGGCAAGTCGGACCAGTTGAATCTCACAATAGAGGGCAGATCTGCCGTCCAATGGCTCAGCGCCGGCGGCCTGGCCGTTCGGTCACCCATCTTGATAGCGTCTCGGGGACCGGCAGACAAAATCAGCAGCGCCGTGCGCAAGTCGAACTGCATCACGATTGAAGCCTGGATCAAACCCGCCAACACAACACAAAGCGGACCCGCGCGCATTGTCACCGTATCTCGCGATCCCGGCAGCAGGAATTTCACCCTCGGACAAAAGGTCGACGCCTACGAGGTCCGATTTCGCACAACATCGACCTCGGCCAATGGAGAGCCCACCCTCTCCAGCCCCGGCGGCGACGCCTTGCCTCGAATCTGTGGGTTACGATCCCCTCAGGCCGACCTTGCAGTGCTCTATTTCACGGCCGGCGGACAGGCTCGCATAAAGTCGGGCGGACTGAGCGACGGACTAAATGCCCAATGGTACAATCCCAGAAACGGCCGCTGGACAGAAGCCGCAAAACCCGACGCCGACACCTTCGTCGCACCGGATGTTGACGACTGGGTCCTGTTGCTGCGAAAGCCGCAGTCCCCTGCCCGGAAAAAAGCCGAATGAGAGGATGGAAAAATATGAAACGGTATGTCTGGATTAGCCTGCTCGTCCTGACCGCGGCCGCGCCGGCGCGAGTAGGTACGTACTACGTGTCCACAAAGGGAAGCGACGAGAATCCCGGCAGCAAAACACGGCCCCTGCGCACCATTCAGAAGGCCGCGGATACGGCCCGTACAGCCGATACGATTCTGGTCCGCGACGGCGTATATCGAGAGCCTGTCGTCCTGCGATTCTCTGGCCAGAAAGGTAAGCCAATCGTGCTCAAGAACTATCCCGGCGAGCGCCCGGTGATTCAACCCGGCGAATTGGCAAAACAGCCCCCAGCCCACGCACTGCTTCTCCAGGCGCGAGAGGGCTATCAAAAGCCGATCGGCTGGATCGTGATCGAAGGACTTGAGATCCGATACGGCTGGGATGGTGTGAAGTTCTACAACGCCCACGACATCATCATCCGCAGGTGCAACATACACGAAAACTGGAATCAGGGCATCCTCGGAAACGGCAATCGCGTCCTCATCGACCGAAACATAATCGCCGGAAACGGCACAAACAAAACCGTAGCACAGAACCTCCTGCACGGAATATATGCCACAGGCTCGGCCTTTACAATCACGAACAATCTCATCCATTCCAACACCGCATACGGCATCCAGGTCGCCGCCTACGATTACAAGGAAGACTCGATGGCAGGGCCCGAATATGCCGATGCGAAAAACTGGCTGATTGCAAACAACACGATTGCCTTAAACAAGAACCGGGCCGGAACCGTCATCTGGCAGGATGGCGTCGAAAACTGCGTCGTCCAGAACAACATCTTCTGCAAGAACGGAGGCGTCAATGGAATTCTGTTCTACTCACAACAGAACCGCCGACATCGCGTGCGCAACAACATCTTCTATCCGCCCGGCGAGAATCTCGTGGCGACCGAAGACAATGCCTACGAGGCGACCGACAACCAACAGGTCGATCCTTGTTTCGTCGATGTAGATGCCTTCGACTTCCACCTCAAGGCCGGCTCGCCCGCCATTGACGCGGGAATCGCCGACCGTGCCCCCAAGACGGATTTCGACGGAAAACCCCGGCCGCAAGGTAACAAAGTCGACACGGGGGCGTATGAACGCAGGCCGGCCGCCGACCAGGCGCCGCCGCCCGTGATCAAAGCCTTCCCAACGGCCGAGGGATTTGGCGCCCATGCGCGAGGCGGCCGCGGCGGAAGAATCATCGAAGTGACAAATCTCAACGACTCAGGCCACGGAAGTCTGCGAAGCTGCATGGAGGCCTCCGGACCACGAATCTGCGTCTTTCGCGTCAGCGGGACAGTAACCTTGAAAAGTGCGATTAGAGTAAGCTCGCCCTACCTCACTGTCGCAGGCCAGACCTCGCCCGGCGGAGTCCAAATCAAAGGGAGCGGGCAACCGAAAGGCGACTGGGGAGTTTGGTGCGTCAACGGCGCCCACGACATCATCATGCGCCACCTCCGCGTTCGAATGGGCGGGAATATGCAGCACGACGCCGGCAACAACATCCTCTTTTATGGAACCGCCGAACCTGGAGTTCACGACGTAATTGTCGATCACTGTTCGGTCTGCTGGGGCTCCGACACGCAACTCGATTGGTATGGCTCCTACTTGGATCGAGCCACCTTCCAGTGGAACATCATTGCCGAGTGTTACATGGGCCAGCACATCGGCGGCAACCTCGCTCCAAAGAACATTACCCTCCACCACAACCTTTACGCAAATCTCGGTTCGAGAACACCTCTAATGCAGCACGCCGACGTGTTCGATTTTCGAAATAACGTTATCTACAACTGGAATGGGAACAACTCCGCCGTGTTCGGGCAGTTCGCACTCAACAGCTCGGCTTTCGGCAACATAGTCGATAACCTCTGGCTGGCCGGCCCGGAAAGCGGATACCCCTATTTGAACGTCGGCAACGGCGGACCGGTTCGCATCGACGGTTCCGCCGCCGAAAAAGGAGGAACCAGGCTCTACATATCCGGAAATTGGGGCCCTCGCTGTCCTGCCGGTTGCGCCAACGATTGGACCGGACATGGTGTCAACACGTGGGACTATTACGAGCTCAATAAGGATGGAAGCACCCATGTAGTTGACCAGGCCCAGTACGACGCCGACAGGCCCTTCCCCGCGCCACCGGTTGCCCTGGATCCCCTATCCAAACTCTTGGACAAGGTCTTGCCCACAGTCGGGGCATATAAGCCTTCCCGCGATGCCATTGATCGGCGAATCGTCAAAAGCGTCCGGGACAAGACCGGAACCTATCGCGTCGGCACATCCGGCCCGTGGCCCGACCTTGCCGCCGGGGCGCCGGCGCCCCCGCCCGATTCCGACCGCGACGGTATGCCCGATACCTGGGAGAAGAGGCACGACCTTGATCCCGACAATGCTGATGACGGTGCCGCCCTCGCGCCCAACGGATACACGAACGTAGAAAACTATCTGAACGAGTTGGCCGGATAAGCTCATGCGGCGAAGGCCATTGGCCGGCTTCGCGTTCACCCGGCCAACCTGCAAGAGGCATGAGAGATCGGAGAAAACAAATCGTGGCGAAAAAACCGGCAGAAAAAAATCTTTCGATGCTCGTCAGACACGCCGCCGTCATTATGCTGCTCTTCGTCTGCCCGCTGCCTGCCGAGCGTCTCACCCTCTCGCCCGACGACCGTCCCGACGGGCTCGCGCGCGATGGAATAGTAATGGCGGGAAGCTGGGAGCCGTTGCTATTCCGGGTCCGCCGGGACGGCCGGGACGGCTATACGCCCACGGCCGAGCAACGGGCCGACTATCTCAAGGAGCACGCCCCGCAGATGGTCGCGAGATTGAAGCGCATGGGGGTAAATTTTGTTATGATGCATTGCTATAAAGGTGCCGGCCTCGCCGCAGAGCGTCAGAGCATGTTAGATGCCGCCAGCTTTGCCACCCTTTGCCGCGACGCCGGCCTGCGAG
>CP070678.1:2520157-2529997 GCA_020352515.1 Phycisphaerales bacterium
AATCCGTCGAAGTATAGCCTTTGCGTCCTCTGCGTCCTCTGCGGGCCAAGAACCCCTATTTCCGAAGGAAGGTCCTGAGCAAAGTCCTGAACTCGCCAAAGGCGAGTCCTGCCTTCGCGACGCGTCGAAGGCCGAATCCTGAGCAAGGCCCCATTATTGGGCCGCGTCGAACGGATCAAATCTGAGATACTGAATATGCCACCTTCCCTAAATCCCCCAACTTGCCTATTTCCCCGCCAAAGCGCTTTACAAACGTCGAGCCGCCTCTACAAATTCACCCTTTTTTGCAAAACGAACCCAATTCGCAAATCCGCCAAAATCCCCGCAACCCCTTGCCCCGCAACGAGTTACGCAAAAAATGACCTCTCCGGCCGTACAAAAACGAAGCCAAACGAACCCAAACGAACCCAATCGCAAAAAGCACCCAAAAACGGCTGTAACCCCTTGTACTGCAACACCTTACGACAGATTCCGCCCCTCCGACCGGCAAAAAAACGAACCCAATCGCCCAAAACCGCCCCTAAACCCTTACCCTGCAACAACTTACGCGCCCAAAATCGCCCACTCCGGCAAAAAACGAACCCAAACGAACCCAATTCGCATTCACTCCTTACTTACCCAATCCACCGCGACTGCAAACCAATCAAATCGCCTATCTTTACTTTGCGCCGGGCCATGCGACAGCCCCCCACCTGCCGACGACACACACGCCGGCCGCGTCAATTTCCTCGGCAGGCATTCTCGACGTCTTCAGGGCCCCTCAGCCCCGCCGACTCCAATAATTTCTGGATTGCACCACGCAACTGCTGTACACTACCCGCACGCCAATTATGCAGATTACGTACAAAAACAAGCGGCTGGAAAATGTCCTCATCGTCGCCAACGCACTCATCTCCGCGGTGGTCGCCGCAACCTTTGCGCTGCTTTTCGGCTTTGACAAGCCAACACTCTTCGGCCTCGCCGGCCCACTGCTCGCCGAACGTATCCTCTACGCACTACAGGTGCTGCTCCTGCTCGCCTTTATCGCCGAGAAGGCGATCCGCCTCTCCAACTCCCTCTCAAAAGCCGAATTCCTCCGAAATAACTGGTTCGAGGCCCCACTGCTGTTCGCGCTGCTCGTCGCCCTCGTCGGCGCAGGCCACTGGTTTGCCGCCGGCAAAGCCGAGGCCACCGCCGTCAGACATCTCGCCGTCGGAGTCTATCTCGTAATACAGGTCGTCACAAAACTCTGCAGAACCAGCGTAGACCTCGCCGCATCAGGAAGAAACCCCACCCAGACCCTAATAGCAAGCTTCCTGGTGCTGATATTCTGTGGGGCCGGCCTCCTCATGCTCCCCAGGGCCGCAAGTGGCCAAAACCTCAGCTTCGTCGACGCCCTCTTCACCTCAACCAGCGCCACCTGCGTGACCGGCCTCATAGTAAAGGACACCGGACAGGATTTTACCCTCATGGGACAGGTCGTGATTCTCGGCCTCATACAGCTCGGCGGCCTCGGAATAGTAGTCTTTGGGGCAGTCTTCGCCCTGCTGCTCGGCCAAGCCCTGACACTCCGCGAAACCGTCGCCATGCAGGACCTCCTCAGCGCCCGGACGCTCAGTCGAATGGGCAACATAATTGCATTCATCTTTGTCGGAACCGTCTGCATCGAGGCCCTCGGCGCGCTCGGCCTTATGGGTATGTGGGATGACGTGCCCGGCAGAGTGGCCGGTCTGCACCATAAGTGGTTCTGCAGCGTCTTCCATTCCATCAGCGCGTTCTGCAACGCCGGCTTCAGCCTTTTCAATGACAGCTTCGTCGGCTACAGCCGAAGCTGGGGCCTCTACACAGTGGTCTGCCCCCTGATAATATTGGGAGGTCTCGGATTCGGCGTCCTCTACGACCTTGCCAACGTCGCCGTCGACAGGACCAAGAGATTCCTCAAGAGACGCTTCGACAGAAAATCGAGACTCTCGATGCAGACGCCCAAGCGCATACAGCTTCAGACCAAGATAGTGCTGGCCGTCAGCGCCCTGCTGATAGTGCTCGGGGCGATGACCATACTTCTGTTCGAGCGCTATGCGAGCCCGGGCGCCGTCGGCCCCTCCGATGTGCCGGGCGCGATCTTCCAGTCGGTCACGGCCAGAACCGCCGGATTTAACACCGTCGATATAGCCGCAATGTCTGCCTCCAGCAAATTCGTCCTGATCCTACTTATGTTCATCGGGGGCTCGCCCGGCTCGACGGCCGGCGGAATCAAGACGGTGACACTCGCGGTCGTGGTCATGACGGTCATTGCCACACTCCGAAGACGCGGAGAGGTGGAGCTGTTTCGACGCTCGGTCCGCGTTGTAATCGTCGGGCGCGCCATTACTGTGACGCTTCTTTTCGTTGCCGTCCTGTTCGCCAGCACGCTGGCCCTTAGCATCACCGAGAACTCGAACGGTTTTACCATGGATCAGATTATTTTCGAATCGGCCTCGGCTCTCGGCACCGTGGGGCTCTCAACTGGCGTAACCGGTCCTGCGACGCCGTTGACGACGCCCGGTAAATTGATTATCATAGCCACGATGCTTATCGGCAGGCTCGGGCCGTTAACGCTGCTGGCCGCGCTTACTTTCAATTTGAAGCCGGCCAGATATAACTATCCGGAAGAGGCGGTGATTGTCGGATAAGAAAACCAGTAACTGAAAGCTGAAAACCGGGAAAGACAGTTCAAAAATCAAAGCCCGCCGGACTTCAGGCTCCGGGCTTCTGGTTTTCCGCTTCAGTGTTCTCGGGAGCTGACAGAATGAAGCGATTTGCAGTAATAGGGCTGGGCCGATTTGGCCAGAAGCTCGCCATCGCGCTGGCAATGAGCGGCGCCGAGGTAATTGCGGTCGATAAGAACAGGGACGAGATAGAGCTCATCCGCGACCAGGTCAGCCTGGCCGTCAGGCTCGACAGCACCGACGAAGAGGCCCTCAAGGCCCAGGGAATCGACAAGGTCGACGTCGCCATAATCGGCATAGGCCAGGGAACCGGACGCGGTTTCGAATCCGCCATTCTGACGGTCGTCAATCTCAGGCAGATGGGAGTCAAGCAGATATACGCAAGGGCCGAGGATTTGATCGCGGGCGAGGTGTTCTCGAAGGTGGGGGCCACCGAGGTAATCTACCCCGAGATAGAATCCGCCCAGAGATGGGCCTACAAGCTAATAGCCCCCCAGATAGGCGAGAAGATAGACTTTGCTCCCGGCTACAGCCTCGCGAGGATAAAGGCGCCCGCGAGCTTCGATGCTAAGACCGTTATGGATCTGCAGCTTCGGCAGAAATACAACGTCAACCTCGTCCTTATCAAACGCGGCGAAAACACCAAGGCCAAAAAGAGCGAGAAGGACGGCATCATAAACGTCCCCATGCCCAATACGGTCATCTATCAGGATGATATCCTCATGCTCGCCGGCTCCGACGCCGACCTGGCCAAGCTGCCCCAGGAATAGCGCTCAAGCAGAACACCGCCCCGCCCTCCATGATTTGAGGGCAGAACAGCGAGTATTGACAACCATCCACAAACAACTGTGTTGGAAAATTCCGGATTCGGGCAGTGCGCGAGGCAACAGTGATTGGAGCATCTCGGCGGTTCGCCGGAAATGCCATAGAGGCGCCTCTACAGACAGACATCGCGGCCAAGCGGGACCAGGTTGCTCTCAAAGTTTTCGGTATTCCCGCAGCATATCGAGCAGTTTTTGCATATCGTCGTGGAGGGGGGCCTTGAACTTCACCATCTGCCCGGTCCCGGGGTGCTTGAATTCGATTGTCCAGGCGTGCAGGGCGACGCGGCTGATGATCGGCTCTTCCACGACGGGCTCGCCGTCTATGAGCTGCCAGGGATACACGAGCTTTCCGCCGTACATCTCGTCCGCCACCACCGGGTGTTTCATGTATGACAGGTGCACGCGTATTTGATGAGTCCTGCCCGTTTTCGGCGTGAGCTTCACAAGGGAAAAGCCGCCGAACGCCTCGATAACCTCGTAGAACGTGATTGCCTCTTTTCCGATTTCCGGGCGTATCGCGTACTTCTCTCTGACCTGCGGGTGGACGCCCAGAGGCGCGCTTATGCGGTCGCGCGTCAAATCCGGAACCCCGTGGACGATTGCCAGATATGCCTTGTTGACCAGACGCTGCTCGAACTGTTTGGCGATCTTCCACTGTGCGCCGTCGTGTTTCGCAACCACCATAACCCCGGTCGTCTCCCTGTCGAGCCGGTGAACGATGCCGGGGCGGAATTCGCCGAGGCCGCTTGAGAGCCGGTCAGAGTAGAACGCCAGCGCGTTGACGAGAGTGCCGTGCGTGTTGCCCCGTGCGGGGTGCACGAGTATGCCGGCCTGCTTGTTGAGGATGATAATGTCGGAGTCCTCGTAAATGACATTTATCGGTATGTCTTCCGGGCGAATTTCCTTCTTGGGCGGCTCCACGAGCACCAGCTCGATTACGTCCCCGGGGCAGAGTCTGTGGCTCTGCCTGACGGTCTTGCCGTTTACGCTCGCGCCCCCCGCCTTGATGGTTTCCTGGATAAAGCGCCGGCTGAAGTTGCTGAAGCGCCCGTGGAGATATTTATCGAGCCTCCGCTCTTGTATCGAGTTTCCCACTCGCAGGGTCAGCGGCTCGCCTTGCTCCTCAGGAATGCCGCCGAGCGGGCCTTGTGAATCATTCTCCCGGCACATCTACGTCCGTGACCTTTGCCGCGCCCGGCGTTTGGCCGGCCTGATTGGCCTCGGCGGGCGCCGGGACATTTACCGGTGCGGGCTGTTGATTGGCGTCCGCGGGCGGACTAACCACAACGGGCTCAACGGCCGGAGCGGACGCGTTGGCGTCAACGGGCGGCTTAAGAACGCGCGGGACGTTGGCGTCCACAGGCGCATTTGCATCAACGGGCCGCTTTATTGCTGTCGGGACGTTTGCCTCGACGGGCACGTTCGCGTCAACGGGCGGCCTGACTACTGTCGCGGCGTTGGCGTCGAATGGCATGTTGGGCTCCCCCGTCTGATCCTGTTTCAGAAGCTTCGTTAGGTCGATAGGTTTCGGGCGAGGCGCCGGTTTCAGAGCGATCTTCTGGCTGTACTCCGCCATCGTCTTGAGTCTATGCCTGGCCTGCGCCGCCGCCACGGTCCCATCGAAACTCGAGTCCCCCGCGATATCACCGTATATGCGCCGCGCCTCGGCCAGGTTGCCAAGCTCCTCCTCGCAAAGTCCGAGGCCGAACCTCGCCTTCGCCTTCAGCGACGGACTTGACGACGCCTTCTCAACAGCCGCCGCGTAGCTCTCCTTGGCCTGATTTGTCTGACTTTCCAAATCATCCCTGCTTATAGCCCCCTTGCGGTAGTGCAGCTCCATCCTCAGCGCCTCGGCCCTCTTGATCAGCGCCAGAGCCGCCATCGCCCCGTCACCTGCTTCATCCGCAAAGCCTTTAAGCGCACCGGCCGGCTCGAGGAGTATGTACGACAGGTCCCGCCCCTGTGTCCCCTGATTCAGAATCTGCATCTTGCTCTGCCCGAGCTGGCTAACAAGGGTTGTGAGCCTGAACTGTTTCCGGGCCAGCATCCTCTCGTTCAGCGCCCTCCAGAGATAGAAGGCCGTCGCAGCCGCAATAACAACCAGCACGATTATCACCGTCAGCAGGTTATCTTTCGTCCATTGCGGCAGGTGGGTCAGCCACTCCGCCAATTCGTTGGTCTTCAGCTCATGCCGATGTTCAGATTTCATATACTGCTCCGTTTCCTGATTTAGAAGACTATCGGACCCAGTTTACAGGGCTTTGTTTACAATGCAAACACCCATTCTATCAAAATTTCTTTTCGCTTGCAATGACCACGTGCATTGGTAGAATTTTAGCCGAAAATTAGTCGAAAGGGTATGAATGTTCTATCTCCAGGCACTCGTGAAAAAGAACACGGCGCCGGGCAAAGGGCACATGATATTGCTTCTTGCCTTTTGCGCTTCGGTAGTCCCGGCGCCCTCGGCCTGCATCGCGGGCGTCGCCCCCGATTCGAAGCCGGTTTTGGCCGGGCGGCCTGCTCCCGCCCGCTCGATTGCAGAGACGCGCACCGCCGCTTCCACAAACGCGCCCGCCGGAACGGAGGGCGTGTGGGATGCATCCAGGTATATCAGTCTTGACGAGGTAAGGGCCGGCTCTGAGGCCTACTGCCTCACCGAGTATGGGGCCGCTGGCATAGAGCGTTTCGGCCTGGAGGTCATAGACGTGGTTCGCGGCATCGAGCCCGGCAGGGATGCCATCCTCGTAGTAGGAACCGACGAGCGTTTCATACATACCGGCCCGGTGGGCGGGTGCAGCGGCTCGCCCGTTTATATCGACGGACGCCTGGCCGGGGCGCTGGCTTTCGCCTGGTCGTACAGCAAGGACCCCATTTACGGCGTAACTCCAATTGAAGAAATGTTGCGGGTGGGCCGAAAACCGGGTGGAAAGGAGACCCTGCCCCGCGGCCGGCAAACCAGGTTTGCATTCGACTTCTCGATGCCCCTCGATTTCGCGGAGATTGACAGGCAAATAAGCGAGCGCCTGGTTTCAAGCAACAGCAGCCGCGCAGGAATGGAGGCTCTGCCTTGCCCGCTTATGGTATCCGGCCTGCCGCCTGCCGCCTGTCGCCAAATAGCCGATTCGCTCGAGCCTCTCGGCTTTATGGTCGTCCCCGGTATAGGCGGCGCGCTCGCCGATGCTACAAACATGGCGGCCGGAGACGAACGAAAGCTCGTACCGGGGGCCTGCCTGGCCGTACCGGTAGTGAGCGGCGACATAACGATGGGTGCCTACGGCACCGTCACCGAAGTCCGCGGCGACAGCGTCTATGGTTTCGGACACAGCTTTCTCGGCTACGGGCCCGTGGACCTGCCGATGGCCACGGCCAAGGTGCACACGGTACTCACGAGCATCGTCCGATCCTCCAAATTGTGCAGCATCGCCGATGTTGTCGGGGCGCTCACCATCGACGAGGGGGCCGCCGTTATCGGGCAAGTCGGACAAAAGGCCAAGACTTTCCCCCTGTCAATTAGTATCGAACGCTACAACGATCCCGAAAGACGCGCCTATAAATGCCGCGTCGCTCACAACAGAATACTAACCCCGCCCGCTGTTCGGTCGGTCGTCGGTGGAGCCGCTCTCGTCCACGGCGACCTGCCGCCGGATCATGTGGTCGAGTACAAAGCCACTATCGGCGTCGAGGGCTTCGAGCCTATTCAGTTCCGAAACGTCTCCACGAGCCTCGGCGTCATGGAGATCGCCGCGGAGGCCTCAGCCGCGATTGGACTGCTGATGGACAACCCCTTCCAGGAGGCCGAGATAGAATTCGTCGATTATGAAATTCGAATACAGCCGAAGAGCATCATCTCGCACATCTGGTCGGCCGACCTCTCCGATGACACGGTAAAGCCGGGGGGGCGGATCCACCTAAGCGTGGTTCTCGAATCCGTCCGGACCCAAAAAAGGAAATACTCAATAACGCTCCCAATCCCCGAAAACCTCAAGCCCGGAAAGTACCAGCTTATGCTCTGCGGCTCGCGAGATTACGAGCAGTTCCTGCTCAAGGCCGCTCCCTACAGGTTTGTCGCTCAAAGCCTGCCCGACCTTGTTGCCACGTTGAATAAAACCCTGCAGATCAAAAGGGCCGGATTGTACTGTCTGCTGGTTCTGCCCCCGGGAGGAATTGCGGTCGAAAAATCGGAGCTCCCGGACCTGCCGCCCACCAAGGCGCTCGTTCTCCAGGACGCCAAAAGGATGATACGCAGCCAGCCGTATCAGCATTGGCTCGAAAAGAGCGTGGATACAAACACTATCGTCATCGACAAGAAGACAGCGGTCATCACGGTCAAACGCTGAGACGCAACTGTCCTGAGTCATGCTTCGTGCAAATATCAATTTTGAACTTTCGCTTTCGTCATTTTAGGAGTTGCCATGAGAAACATCCTTGACGGTGAACGGATCGGGCCGCGCGGCGCCGTGCTTTTGGCGGTGTCGCTCTGTTGGTTTGTTTTCAGCTCGGCCTGCCCGGCGGTTACCAGCAAAATTACGCGCCACGCCGGCAGTGCCGATCTGCTCAAGGGCGAGGCCAAACACGTTGTGGTCGGCTCCCGCGGGACCATCACCCTCGGCCGGTCGTCGGAAGTGCTCGCCGAGCAGTTCGAAGACGTCTGGTCCATCAACAGCGTCGTTGTCAGCGGGGGCACGGTCTACGTGGGTACAAGCCCGAACGGCGGCATCTACAAGTACAGCCTCGGAAAGCTCACAAAAATGTACCCCGCCGAATCAGAGGAAGAACCGGAAGAACCGCCCCAATCATCCGACGCCAACACCGTCGAGGCCGATGAGTATCTCTCGAACGAGCATATCTTCGCAATGGCCACCGATGTCAGCGGCCGGCTTCTGGCCGGAATAAGCGGCAGAAAATGCAGACTCTGCCGATTCGAGGGCGAGAAAATGGAGGTCATCTTCGAGCCCAACGACGCAAAGTACATCTTTGCAATAGCCATCGACAACGGCGGTAATATCTACCTGGCCACCGGACCCGAAGGAAAACTCTATCGCACGGACCCGTTCGGTAGGGAGGGAAAGGTCATCTACGACAGCCCCGACAAGAACATTCTCTCGCTCGCCACCACGCCCGAAGGATTTGTCTTCGCCGGTGCCGACACGCGCGGCCTTGTTTACAAAATAGACCCCGAGAACGAAAAGGCCACCGTCTTGTATGACAGCGATCAGCCCGAGGTCACCGCGCTGCTGTTCGAAGAGGCCGGCAACCTGTACGCCGCCGCCACGACTGCAAAGGTCGTTCAGACCCAGACGCAGTTTGCCGCACAACTGCCTCGCGCCGGCCGCCCGGAGGCCAAAGACGAAAAGGCCAAGAGCACCGGCGAGAATGATGGAGGAATGAAGCTCAAGATTCCCAATACGGCCAAAGCCGGCTCGGGCAAGTCTTCGGCCGTGCCGCCCCAGGCCCGCAAGGGCGCCAAGCCCGCCGAGGCCAGCCACATCTACAAGATAACGCCGGACGGATTCGTGACGGATTTGTTCGGCGAGAACGCCGTCTTCTTCTGCCTGGCCAAACGTCAGGCCGGCCTCTTCGTCGGGACCGGCAACGACGGCCGCCTTTTCCAGGTGGACCCCGCCTCCGAGCAGCAGGCCGTCATATACGAGGATGAGGAATCTTCCCAGATAACGGCGATAGCCGTATCCGGTGACGACGTGTACGCCGGCGCCGCGAATCCCGCCAAGCTGATCAAGCTCGGCGTCGGCTTCGCCTCCTCCGGCACATACACTTCCGCACTCATCGACGCCGGCCAGCCGGCACGATGGGGAAAGCTCCAGATCGAAGCGGATATTCCCGAAGGCTGCAGCGTCCTGGCCGCCTGCCGAAGCGGAAACGTCAAAGACGTCAACGACCCCACGTTCTCGGACTGGACCGACCCCGTACAAGTCACCGAGCCCGTGCAGTTGAGCTGTCCGCTCGGCAGGTTCTGTCAATACAGGCTCACCCTCAAAAGCAGCGGCGCAAAAAGCCCCGTCGTCAGAGAGATAGCCGTCGCCGGCACCGTACCCAATCTCGCGCCGCGGGTCGAGGCTGTAAGCGTGGCGCGCGTCTCCGGGCCCGGCAAGCAGGGCACCTTCAAAATCACCTACAAGGCCGAAGACGACAATAAAGACAAGCTGATTTACCGGATAGACTTCAGGAAGACCGGCAGAACCGGCTGGATCAAGCTCAAGGACGAGAACGAGGCGGCAACCTTCGATTGGGACGGCAAAACCGTCGAAGACGGCCGATACGAAATCCGGGTCACGGCCAGTGACGAAAGAAGCAACACCACCGCCACAAAG
>CP070678.1:2530097-2541553 GCA_020352515.1 Phycisphaerales bacterium
CGCCTGCCTGGACACCGCGACGCACGAGGTCCTCTGGCGCCGGAGCGACCTGCCCTGCCGCCATTACCGCGGGCCCGGCTCCTCGGTCATCCTCTTCGAGGGGCTGCTCATCCTCACGATGGACGGCGTGGACCTTCAATACCTCGTCGCGCTCGACAAGAAGACGGGGCAGACCGTCTGGAAGACCGACCGCTCCGCCGATTGGGACGACCTCGACAGCGACGGCAAGCCGACGCGCGAAGGCGACTTCCGAAAGGCGTTCTCCACACCGCTGATTATCGACGTCAACGGCACAAAGCAGATGATAAGCGCCGGGGCCAAGGCGGTGTACGGCTACGACCCCGCCGGCGGACGAGAAATCTGGAGGCTCAGCCACAGGGACCATTCCAGCTCGGCCCGCCCCGTCTTCGGCCGCGGGCTGGCGTATATCATGACGGGCTTTAGCAGGTCCGAGCTGCTGGCCATTCGCCTGGGCGCCCGCGGCCAGCTCAACGACAGCCATATCGCATGGAGCACCAGGCAAAGCGTCCCCCGAATGCCGTCGCCCCTGCTCGTGGACGACCTGCTCTTTACCATCAGCGACAGCGGCGTCGCTACGTGCATGGACGCCGCGACCGGCTCGCAGTTCTGGAGAGAGAATATCCGCGGCGACTACGCCGCATCCCCAATCTACGCCGACGGAAGAATCTACTGCTTCAGCAACGACGGAAGAACAACCGTCCTCGCCGCCGCTCGAAACTACAAACTCCTCGCCACAAACAAGCTCGCTTCCGGCTTCATGGCCTCCCCCGCAACCTCAAAAAACGCCCTCATCCTCCGAACAAAAACGCACCTCTACAAAATCCAAGCCCCCTAACCCAAAACCCCCTGACACCTCATGTTTGCGCAATTTGCCACAGAATAGGCTAATCACGCCAGTCAACAACTAATTTAACGAAGTCTGCGGAAAAGCGCAAGCCAAAAGCATTGACGTAGTGCAGTGCCGCCCAAAACGGATAGATGCCGTACCCTTGCCTAAGGCTTGAGCAAAGACTGAGCGATCAGCATCTTAGAGAGCCCCCTCAGAGGCTCGGTTCAAGTCTATATCCATTGCATCATATACTACCATTGAGTTAACCCCTTCCAAATAGTGTCTGAATTCCCTTTCCCACCCTTCAGGAAGCGCCTCGCGCCCAATCTCAATAAAGGAGGAGACATAACTTGGCACTTCCCTATAAATACCTCGCAAGTCCTCACTTTCAGCGCCAGGGCGCTCTCGATCAGGGGGATATTCAATCTCAAGAGAGAAGTAACTTGATAGGAAACGAACAAATCCCTCACCTCCTTGATAACACCATGGACAACATAGAAAACAAGACAATGGCACAGATATTCTCAAGATATCATCTGGTAGCACTTCACGCTTTCCGTTTTGGATGAACTCTTGATATATATAATTACCACCAGACAGGTAAACTCCTTCATCATTGATCCCTCTTCCACACATTACGTCTCCGCGAATAGACGTGTAGAATGCATAGAATGGCATGAAATTCTTATCTCCTGAATCCCGAAGAAGCTTCTCGATTTGTAGGCCATATATGTTTGTATATGCTATAGATGGATAATTATCCTTATTGGGAATAAGCTTCTTGGCCTGAATCCTCATTTTGGCTGAGAATGTGGGAAACAGGAACCACCATTCCCAGTCCGCTCCTGTCTTACGGGCTTCCTCATGCCGACTAAATGCCCTATATGTTATTCCCTTGATATTCCTTGAAACATTGAACAAGAGCCAATCCGTGACAGACTCCTCTTTAACCGGTGGCTGTAGTTTTATCCATTCTCTGACATAAAGGGAAGATTTCTTTAGCTTTCTGCAATCGGAGATCATATTTTCTTCCCCACCAAACAATAAACTCGGCAATTACTCCCAGCGCATCCAACTCAAGCGAGACGTTAGCCATTCACTGTTGCGACAATCTTATACACGGTTTCGAGATAAGCGTCTAATGTGGCCCGTGGGATATCGAACTCGGCCTCATGAACTGCTTTATTGCGAAGCCGCCCCAGCATATCTATGATTTCGAATCCTGTATCGTTCAATGCATTCTTCTTGTGTAATGAAATGAGCTTTCTTACAGGTGGTACTCCCTTTGCATCTGGAAAATGTTTGTAATAGATCTTGTCAATTTCTGCCTCCAATATAAGCCAAGCTTCAATAATTGCCGAACGTGAGGGAAGATTTCGTAACTCAAGAATGTAGTTGAACCGCGCGTCATGACAAGTTACACTCTCGAGTTGCGAATTGCCTTGAGCCACATTTAGAATTTCCTCCACTCCTTTTTGAAACTCTATTACTGTGTCCTGGTGTTGAAACCTTATTATACGACCGACCACCCTCTTAAGTGAATCCTTAAAATAGAGGGCAAGGACGAAAACCGTTACAGGCCATGCTATTTTTCCCACGATCTCGACTATGAACGTCCGAACATCCATTCTTTCTTTCCAACCATCGTTTATGGCGTTTCAAAAGAGCAGCGCAAATCTGTTTGTGCGTTCACATAAAACCCATCACCACAACTCGATCAGGTGAATCCACAGTAGAATACATGAGCGAATCAGATTGTTCAAGCAAAATAGAGGCCCTGAGGGCAAAATAAGAGCCTCTTGGCTTGGCTGAAGCCGACAGGCTTACGGCAAGAACCATATCCTCCCCTCGGTGAAGGATTCGACGATTGCGTCTGGTGAGGCCGGTTATTTTTTCTTTTTTGCGACGTCGAGGGCTTTTTGAGCCCATTGGGCGAGCAGGTCGCGGTTTTCGAGGACGTCGGCGGGGATTTCGTAATAGGACATAACGGCCGTCTTTCCCTTCTCCGGATACGGCCGGAACGCAGCCGACCCCGCCTCCACGAAATCCGCCCGGTTCGAATCGTCCACCTTCAAATACGCCGCATCGTCCGCTATCAGGGCGAACATCCTGCCATCGCGATACAGCCCCGCCCCACCGAACATCCTCCGCGCCGAAACCTGCCCCCACCCCGAAAGCTGATCGATTACATACTCAATAAACTCATCCGAAACGCCCATCAGCCTTGCCTCTACATCGAAAAAGCCAGCGACCGTCAACAGATCACTGGCGAGAATTATACACCGGCGACCCCAAGGAATCGCCGGGGACTATATTCGCCAATACGCAATGGCACGTGCCCGGGACTGGAGTCGAACCAGCACGACCCTAAGGTCACTAGCCCCTCAAGCTAGCGCGTCTGCCAAATTCCGCCACCCGGGCGAGCAGCCGGGCCGGGGGCCCTGGCCGCAGTCAGCGAATTATCCGCCCAAGCGCCCGCCCTGTCAATCCCCAATTGCCCGTTCCAAACAAACTCTTTTCCCCCGCCGGGCCCCGCCTCGGCGCCGCCCGTCGAAGCCCCACCCACGGCGCCCGACCCCGCAAGCCGGCCAACGCGGGCCCATCACCGACTCCCGCGAAAAGAGCCCACTCTCCTGCACCACGCCCCACGGCAGATAAATCAAAATATTCACCGTTTTCACATTTGGCAGCAGGGTTTTTTTATAGTAAATATATAGTAGACACAGACATAATGGACTGGGGGGGCCAAACTAACGTTGTTTTCCGGATGGGAGAACATGATGAGGGGATGGAGAATAAAACTCGTATCTCTGCTTATCGTCTATTTTGCCGGTTTTGCGACCGCGATCTACACCCTGGCGCCCGCGCCCGATAATCACCGCGGCAACGGCTCCGGAGGAAGCCTCCTGGATTCGGCCTTCAAATCCAACGAGTTCGCAAAATCCTTCAACAGCGGCATGCACAAATGCATCGATTTCGGCAAGGATGCCGCCTGCCGCGTGGCCAAAGCGCTCAAGGAAAAGATCGACGAACAGCAGGGAAAGACAGACGGCTGAGCAGCAATTATGGGCCTTCGTTTTAGCACCGCCTGATCGACGCCGTGCCGACGACCGGCACGGCCGGAAAATATCAGTGACAACGAGTGCGTATGCAACATTGGCGGGCCGTGGGTTGCCGGGTTCCCACGGCCTTTCCAATAGTGCCGCTAATCTACCGCGGTGGCGGTTTCAAAAGGCCACTTCCACGGTCTTGGCGTCGTCGCAAGCCACCGACTCTACGTCCTTCAATACCTTCCATTTGCCCGTGTCCGGATCGCCAACCTTAAGCTTATAGGCGCCGGCCTTGAAAACCTTCGGGCGCCATGATTTTCCCCTGATTCGAAGCGTGTACACTACTTCGTCGTTGGTCTGGTGTATCACCTGGATCACGGGGTCGGTCATCCCGGTCACGTTTACGGTTGGCAGGCAGGCAACAGCCTTTCGACCGTAGTTGTCCTCCTGCCTGATAGTCCTCGGCCAGCCCGGATACTGCCTGGCCTGCGGGTTTGCAACGTCCACGTTCCTCGGCCAACATCCGATCTTGATTTCCCTGGTCTTCTTGTTGAAGCTCACCACCCCGAAGCCGGCCGCCCTGGTGGTCAGCTTGTCCCCGCCGTTGCGTTCCGGGCTTGGGTTGGCAACGGCCAGACAGGTCAGCTTGTTCCCAAAGCCGTCCAAGAATTCGCCCGTGTATTCCGGCGCGCCGGGCTCGCGATTCCTGCCCGCCTCCAGCGGGCGCCACCAGCGGAGATAGAGGTTGGCAATGGAAGGCACACAGAAGGAGTAGCAGGCGTCGTTCCAGTCGTCGATGCCGTGGTGAAAGATGGTGGCAAGATGCTGGTCGCCAGCGATGTGGATTGCAAAGGCCCTTCTTATCTCGGCCAGCGCCTTGTTCCGTCCCGTCTGCGGCCAGCCGTTCGAATCCAGGTCCGCGTGAAGGCGGTTCTTTATCCCGCCGTGAATGTGCGCTCCACCGCAGAAGATGGTCTGCGAGAGGACGGCCTTCATCTTCGCGCCGCGCCAGTCGGCGCCCCAGGCGCGCAGGAATTTCAACTGACGCTCGCCCAGAAGCGTCGCGCCTGGCACATCCACGCTCTTGGGATCGTAGTTCGGGTTGAGGATATGGTCCGGGCGCGGCCCCTGTCGCGGGACCAGGCCCTGCGGGCCGGACTTGAACTTTCGGTCCTCGATGATGGCGAAACTCACCCCGCCGACATTTAGCGAGGTGTAATAGACGCCGATACCCTGCTGTATCGGGGTGGGGTCGTAGGGGTCGGGAAGATGGCTCGTCTGTGCCCGCTCGACCTCCTTGACGTATTCGACAGGTTTGAAATATCCACCGTCGTGACCCGCGGCGACGTTGGATTTCTTGCCACCGGCGCCCCAGAGATTGGGGTGGCCCACGTCATGGTCGTCGGGGATGGTGATAGTCGGGATGTCACGGATAATGTCTCCGAAATCCCTGCCGAACTTGAGCCAGTAGGCATAATGCCTGTTGTGGTCGTAGACCTGGTCGCCGGAGAAGAACAGCAGATCGGGCTTGATCTTCTTGATATTGGCGACGATATCGGTTTTGGGTATGTCACCGCCATGGCCCGGATAGATGGAATTGCCGGTAAATGCAGCCACGACAATGACGTCCTTATCAACCGGATCTTTCGGAATTCTGCCCGTATAGTAGGCGTTTTTGCCGTGCGCGACGCGGTAAAGGGCGCCCCTCGTCGAGTCCCAGCCCTCGACGCGGAAGGTCGCCGTCCAGCCCCGCTCGATGACATCGGCCTCGGCTATCTGTCTCCATCCGCCTCTGCGCCTAATCTCCAGCCGGACTTTTCTGTCCTCGCCTTCCTTCAGCGGATAGAGCTGGGCCGTGAGCTTGAGGATGTTGTTGTGGACCGTGTATAGCGCAAAGCATATCACCTTGTCCCTCGATACTTCCGGGATCACCAGCAGGTCCGCCTGCTTCCGGCGCGGCGTGCGTTTAGCGGCCGTCTGGCACGGCGCCGCAGGGGCCAGGACACAAACTGTAACAATCCATAACAGAATGCTTTTGACAATCGGCTTGTCCATCTTTGCTCTCCTTCTGACACTGCCACTGGTATTCTGATTCGCACGGTGCTACCGCTCGATGGCGCGAACTTCAGCCACAATACCAAATTGAGTTCGGAACCGCAATGGTCGGAAATTGCCCCGAGGGACCGAGCCTGGGAAGAGGCACCGGTCAACCGCCTCCTCCCGGCTGGAGCCGGCAGCGGTTTGTATGTCGGAAATGTCCTACCGGGTGCGAAGACTGCCCTCCAAGCGCCAGCGGTCGGAATGGCCGAGCACGCGCCGAACGCTCAGACCGTCCAGCCGGCGCTCGTGCACCTGGCCGTTCTGCTCAACCTCCACCGTGCAGGGCACCGACACTGAGGCGACCTGGCCTCTGGGCGCGGGTGACACGGGCTCTCCAACCGAGACTATTCGCACAACGCGGATCTTTTCGAGCTTTTTGCGTGTCGCCGTCCTTTCCTCGGCGTCGGCGTAGGGAGATCCGTAGATATCCAGAGCCGCATCGTAATTCTTTGCAATCAGGGCCTCGAAAAACGCCCGAACGACCTTGGTGACGATTTGCTCTTTGATAAGCTCACCCTGCTCCAGGCCGAAATCGACCGTGTTCATGTCGATGCGTCTGACATCTTCGGGCAGCTCGTCTTCGATGTCGAAGATGCCCGAATCGAAGGGCTTGTCGTACTTGTCGTACCTCCAGATGCCGCTCGGCTTGTATTCTCCGTCTACGAGAGAGCGTATCTCTGTGGACCTCACAAGTTTGGTGGTCTGATCGACAAGAAGGATTTCGCGCATAGCGGGCATTTCGGCCTCGATTAAGTACGTATTTGGCAAATAGTCCGCGGTTATGACCACGGGCCTGGCCTTGTCGGCGGGCTGGTCGATCTTGATCTTGACATCTCCTTTCTTCTCGAGCTTGCGGATGTACTCGATGGCCCGGGTCGGATCATGCCTTTCAACAAACGAGAGCATTTTGGCCGTATAGGGCTCGTCTTCGAAAATGAGCAGCCTGTTGGCGGTTTTGTCCCAGTTCCATGTTTTGCCGTCTTTCCAGACGGTCACAGTGGTCCTGTCCTTGGTCCAATGGAAGTCCACGCGCACGTTTCTGACTTTGCCCGCGTCGCCGTACTCAAGCCAAGCCTGCCTGTGCAGATGTTCGCCCGTGTGCAATTCAAGGTAAAGCCGCCGCAGTCTGCGCCCGGCCTCAATCGTCTGCTCCAGTGCGTACGCGGGCGGTGTCGTCCTTATCCAGAGGCCAATTGCAAGCAGGGCAGCCACTATCGCAGCCGCGGCAGCGAGTCTTGTCAAGGGGCTCTTGACAATAGCCCAGACCCTTGACGGGCGAGGCGTTTGGCTTGCCAAGGCGGCGAGCAGTTCATGTTCGAGCCTGTCCCGATGACTGACGCCGGGAGTATCGTCGAACTCCACCCCGTGAACAAAAGTCGCAAATTCTATTTCGTCACTTTTCATCTTGATTCACCTTCAAGCTCTCTGTGTACCCGGCGTCCAAGACCTTTCGCAGCTTCGCTAACGCCCGCGCCAACCGGCTGCGGACTGTACCCGGACTGCGGTCCAGGACTTGGGCGATTTCGGTCAATTTCATGTTCTCAAAGAAACGCAACGTGATGATAGTCTGGTACCTCGGCTTCAAGCTGCGCACAGCAGCCTTCAACAGGGTCAGCTTGTCTGGGGCCGGGGCTCTATCCGCGGGACAATCTACGATTCCCGTCTCTGCGCGCCGAGAAGCGTTTTCATACAACTTGCGGCGACGGACGCCCCGCCTGAGGTGCTCGTTGGCGACGTTGGATGCAATCCTGTAAAGCCAGCAGCGAAACCGCTGTTCGTCACCTTTGAAACCGGCGAGATTTTCGACGACTTTGAGAAAGACCTCTGCAGTCGCATCCTCGGCAGACTGCCTCTCAAACAGCCGATGCGCGCAATAGCGAAACACGGTGTCGTAATGCCTGCGGTACAACCGGACGAACTCTTCCGGATTGAGCCGGGCTGGGGACCTCACCCGGACGCCGTCGGCCGCATTCGCCTGGCTATCCACGCCGATGAGTCTCTCCGGTTCACTCGTGCCAGTCATCATCACAATTATAAATGCGCGCCGGACAAAAACGTGGCGGAAAAAACAGAAAATGGTATTATACGGCTTTCGAAGAATCCGGACTTCGGGATGGTGACTATGGGCAGGCTGTACGGTTTGATATTCGACGTTGACGGGGTGATAGCCGATACGGAAGAGGCCAATTCGAAGGCCTCTATTCGGGTCTTTGCGGACTTGTTCGCGGTCGAGGGCGTCGTTCGGAAGGACTTCGAGGCCGGGCTCGGTCGCGGCGCAGAGGAATACGTCAAGGCGGCCGCAAGGGTGCACGGGCTGGAGCTGACGGATGAACAGGTGCGGCGGGCCACCGAGCTGCGGCAGGAGTACTTCCTCAAGACGCTGGCCGAGGAGCCGCTGCCGGCCTTTCCCGGCGTGCTGGAGCTGATGGAAAAGGCCATGAACGACGGGCGCTTCGCGGTGGCGATTGCGACCTCGGGTACGCTCGAAAAATCCCGTGCCGTCCTGGAATCGGCAAAGATTTCGTACAGGCAAATGGTCTATATAAACGGCAGCATAGTCAAAAACAAGAAGCCCCACCCCGAGTTGTTCCTCCTTGCCGCCGAGCGGATGGGCATCGCCCCAGCCCGTTGTGTTGTGATAGAAGATGCACCCAACGGCGTGGAAGCCGCAAAAAGAGCCGGCGCCCGCTGCATCGCAGTCACAAATTCCACAACCGCAGAGAAGCTTAAGGAGGCCGACCTTATCTGCGACTCCCTCGAGAGAATCACGCTCGATACTATCACAAGGCTGATTGAGGCGTAACTCATCATTCGAGGGGGGACGAATCTTGGCGCCGGCACTGTTGACTTTCTGTTCCTGCCTTGTTATCATTATATTGGTGCCAAAGCAAACACGCACGTTGATAGTGCTTCGGACACACGATCCGAGTAAAGCGCGTTTAGCGTCAACGCCCTGTAGGGAACGTACGAAAAGAGACACGAATGTCAGAAGTGAACAAAATAAAGGCAGCCATTGAGGATCTTCCCGAAGAAGAGTACAGCCAGTTGAGACGCTGGTTCTGCGAGAGGGATTGGGAACAGTGGGATACGCAGATTGCGTCCGACTCAGAGTCGGGCAAACTGGACTTCCTCCTCGATGAAGCCCTCGACGAAAAAGCAAAAGGAAAACTCAGGGATATATAATGCACCGGACGACGGATCGCTTCCGGAAGTGCCTTGGGAGACTTGCGGATCGCATTCAAAGGACGGCAGGGAAGAACTTTGAACTGCTGAAAACCAATCCCTCGCATCCATCGCTTCACTTCAAGAGGGTGGGAAAATTCTGGTCGGTCCGAGTCGGCATCAACCATAGGGCGCTTGCGATTGAGGACGGCCCAGACTTTATTTGGATCTGGATCGGAACACACGACGAGTACGAGAACATGATTAAGGATACGGGCTAATGTGCCGCCACGGTCACCTTGGTCTGCGTGCTACGCTATGACCTCGGCGCCAAGGTTGGCCCGCCGTTTGCCGTCCTCCAAAACGACAGCCGTCGAGAACCTCTCCGAGGCCGACCGCCTCTGCGGTTCCATCGAGGAAATCACCCTCGACACAATCATCGGACAGATTGATTCGTTACCGGTACGGGTCGGGTGGTCTGGCTTTAAGGTGCTCTGAGAAAAATGTCACCATCACAACTGCCAACCGTATGTCTCTTGGCGATCTTGCCTGTTGCTCGACTTGTCCGGGCTTCGTCCAATTCCAGCGTGACCTCTTTGTTGCCCATCGGATTGTGTATGACCGTGCCGTTTTCGAATTCGCGCATGAACGCGCCGTCGGGCCGCTGCTTGCAGGCGCCCCTCGGTCTGCCCAGGCTCTTGTCCCAGAACGGATACCAGTTATGCCGGTGGTCCGCCGAGGGCAGCGGGTTGGGGTCTGAGAACAGGCAGTAGCCGTTCGAATGCGTCAGGGTCAGCGTGGTCACGGCGCGCATCAGGTTCAGGTCATTTCGCGAGTTGTGGTACCACGTCTCGACACAGTTGACTCGCGGCGGGCGAAGGTTGGCCTCGGCCCACTTGAGGGTCTCGGCAATCCTGCGCCAGTGCTCGGGTGTCCTGCTTCGGTAGCACTCCATGAAATACCCGTTTATGTAGGCCGCGGTCTTGGGCGTTGTGCGGTCGTTCGCGTTGGCGATTATCAGATGTCTCTCGCCCACGGCCTCTCTGACGGCCTTGACCAGTTCGAGGCGATGCTCGTCGTCGGACCACCAGTCGAGCATCACCCCGTCGACGACACCCGATTCGACGACCGCCCGCGCACGCTGCGCCACGTGCCGGCGGAACTGCGGATTGGAAAAGTCCATGCAGTAGAATCCGCCCTCCTCCCATCCTTTGACCCGGTTGCCCTGGTTGTCGCGAGCCCACCACTCGTGCCCGGCCGGCAGAAACCGCGAATGTGCATCACGGTACCGAATCTCGGCAAGCAGAATCATGTTCGGATTCAACCGTAAAAGAGCCCGCCTGCCCGCGAGGGCGTTCTTGATGCTCTCGGGCTCAAGCCGTTCCGCCAGCCCCGATGGCCCTGTACTCCATCGCAGTCCGTACCACCCGACGCCGTGCCACATCAAGTCGTGCCGCGCCGCCACAGCGAATCGATCCTGGTTCGGTATATTGTCGGCAGGGCTCCAGGCCTGGAACACCGAGGGAAAGCCGCGGGCCGAAATGCGCTCGGCTATGGAGCGTTCCTTTGCCGGAACTTTGACATCGTCGACGGCCCCGGGCAGGACCGAAACGAGCACAACCAGCATAGACGACAGGCAGCCGCTCATTTGGGAAGTCTCCTTCTTGAAATCAGGCCTGACCGGTCAGGTCTATAATCTTGGCTGACGGCAGCCTGTTTGTTATTATCTCGGCCGCCAGGTTGACCCAGCCACTGCAGCCGTCGAGCACGACGCTGTCGCTGCTGGCCGCGACAAGATCGCCTTTTATCAGGACAGCATCCGGGCTCAGAACAAGCTCGATATCCCAGTCCCAGTTCTTGCGGCCCGCAAGTTCCCCAATGAGCGTTTTGAGACGGCCGCTGTTTGAGACGGGGCTGTCCAGAAACCACCGAACCGGACCCGCGCCGACCGCCTCCAGAAAACCGCCGATCAGCTCGACCGCGGGCGCCGTCTCGGTGACTTTTCGGTACGTGCCGTGTATGCTCGCCAAGTCGCGAAAGCAGCCGTCGCGACCCTTGAAAATCAGCCCCCCGCTCATCGCCGCCTCCACCGTTATCAGCACATTATATCCGTCGATTGCCAGAGGCTCTCCGGCAAGCTTGTCAATTGGCGCCTCGCGCCGCTTCCGCGATTCAAGCTGCAAATCTGAGCACGCGCTTCGCATTATCGCCAGCCTTTGCCTTTCGGTCAGCGAGAACCTGTCACCCACGAGCTTGAGCGAGCTCTTCTGGGCGTAGCCCTTGGTCAGCAAAAG
>CP070678.1:2541653-2552269 GCA_020352515.1 Phycisphaerales bacterium
CCCAAAAAGCACCCAAAAACGGCTGTAACCCCTTACCCCGCAACACCTTACGACCGATTCCACCCCTTCGACCAGCAGAAAAACGAACCCAATTGCCCAAAACCGCCCCTAAACCCTTGCCCTGCAACGACTTACGCCCCCAAAATCCGCCACTCCCACAAAAAACGAACCCAAACGAACCCAATTCCAAATTACCCAAACCCCCGCGATCCCCGTCCATCAAGATTGCCCATTTTTACATTTCCCGTAGCCTACATGCCGCCGGTCCGTGGTCACGGTCTTGGCACCGGCTCGGCCGCCCGGTCGGATTGTCCCGGCCCCGACGCTGTCGGCCTGTCCTTCTTGTCCCTGAACAGAAGACGGCATATCAGGTGGAGATCGTTTTTCCAGACGGGCCAGCTATGGCCGCCCGAATCGACATGCCAGATATGGGGCACTTTCAACTCCCCCAGGTCTTGGTGGAACGACTTGCTTATATTCATCAGCCCGTCCCGGTCGCCGCACGAGACCCACAGCAATCTCAGTTTCGCTCTGGCCGCCGCAGGGTCGCCAACCAACGACCGAGCCCCCCGCGTGTTCGGAGCCGACGAGAATCCACCCACCCAGGCAAATGTGTCCAGGTTGCTCAAACCGAAGTTCAAAGACTGCCCCCCTCCCATCGACAATCCCGCTAATGCCCGGCCCTTGGGGCCCGCCGCGGCGGAGTAGTGCGACTCGATATAAGGAATCACATCCTTGAGCAGATCCTTTTCAAAAGCCGCATAGGCCTCAAATGGGTTGCCCTGAAAGGGATTTGCCGGGGGCGGCTCGGCACTGGCCCGGCCATTCGGCATGACCACGATCATTGGGACGAGTTTCTTGTCGGCATAGAGGTTGTCCAGAATGACATCCGCCGATCCCTTCCTGATCCATCCGTTCTCGTTGTCGCCGATACCGTGCAGGAGGTACAGCACGGGATACTTCTTGTCTTTCGAATAGCCAGGGGGCGTATAAACCACCATTCTCCGCTTAATGCCGACGGTCGTGGAGTCGTATTCAACGGTCTCCACCTTACCTCGTTTGATGCCATCCCGGCGGGCATCGAAGCCGGTGGGTGCAGGTGGGAACGCCGGTTTGTCGTCGGGCCCAAGCTCCACAGGTGCGCCGAATCCGCGCCTCGGCCGACGAGGCGCGCTGTCGGGCGCAGGCGGGGTGATCCGGCGCGAAACGCGCCTGGCCACGAGCTTCTCCGTTGCGAAATTGCCCACCTTGCGGGTGAAACTGATCTGGTCGCCGGAGATTTTCCCCTCGTAGTCAATCCGGACCTCGTTGCCCTGGAACTCGAACGTCTCGAAAAACGTAATCGTGTCTGCGTCCAGCTTGACGTTCTCGAGCTCGACCCGGCGTCTCTGTCCGGCGATATCGGAGTAGGCCTTGCCGGTGACCCTGTCGCCATCCTGTTCGAGCGTGTAGGTATAACTCTGCGGGCCGACCTGCGTGTCGAACTCGGCCTTCCACGTCCCGGTGACATCGGCCGCTCGCACGGCGCCGACGGCCGCCAGTGCGAGGGCGACCGCCACTGTACACCTTGTTTTGATACTCATTGTTGTTGCCATGGTTGCCTCCCTGATCCGGTCTTCGATGGCTGTAGTCTTCTATTTGAACAGTTGCGGTGGGAACTCGTTGAGATAGCTGCGCCAGTTGATCCACGTGTGGGCCCCGTCGGTCTCCTTGTAGACAACGTCGAACTTGTGCTTCTTGAGCATGTCAACCGTGGCCCGCGACGTTCCGACAAGGAAGTCCTCCCTGCCCGTAGCGAACCACAGCAGCTTGAGCCCTTTCTTCAATTCGGCGTTGTCGAGGATTTCCTTGTTTCGCTCCTCCCAGCTTGGACCCGGCGCTGCGCCCGGACCGCCGCCCGTGATTCCGAAGATTCCGGAGCTGAACACGCCGATATATGCGAATTCGTCCAGGTTGCCAAATGCGATGTTGAGCGTCTGTGCGCCGCCCATGGAAAGCCCGGCCATCGCGCGGTGCTGGCGGTCCCTGTAAACGCGGTAGTTTTTCTCCACGTACGGCTGGAGGTCGTTCCGGAAGTCCTGTGTAAACTCATCGACGGGGGGCCTTGCGGCGCCCCCTCGGCGCCGGCCGAACGTAAATGGCCCGGTACGGCCGGCCGGCATGGCCACGACCATCGGTTTGGCTTTGCCGGCGGCGATCATGTTGTCCAGGATGAAGCCTGCGCGGCCGACCGACGTCCACGAATCGTCGCAGTCGAACGCCCCGTGCAGCAGGTAGAATATCGGGTATCTACCCTTGCCCGACTCGTAACCCGGAGGCGTGTAAACGTGCATTCGGCGAAAACGCTTCAGCGACTTCGAGTAATACGTTACCTCCGCAACCGCACCGTGCGGCACGTCCCTGGTGTCCGAAAAGTCCGATCCGGGAACGTATACGAGACTCCACGTGTTCATGTTGGATTCACTCGTGGAAGAATTGCGAGGATCGATTACCGATACGTCGTCCACATTGAAGTTGTAGCGATAGGCGCCGCCGTCAAGCGGGCCGAGGGTCACTTCCCAGACGCCGTTCGGGTCCTTGGCCATCTCCGCGCCTCGGAAATTGCCCGGTATGTCGCTGGCGACAAGCCTTACCGCCTCAGCCTTCGGCGCCAGCAGGCGGAACGTCACGCGTCGATCGGCGGAGACTTCCGGGGAGACCACGCGGGGGCCCCTGGGGCCGCTGAACCGCGGTCGTTCGGGCTCTGATTGTGCCGCGACTGTGGCGTTGAGCACCATCGCCGTCAGTACCGTTGCGGCCGTGACTGAAATGCTTGCTTTTCGGCTGTTCACCATAAATCTCCTTCCAGAACGTGTTTGCCTCTAAGTGTCGGCGGCGGGCGACGGCACGGACCGCCCCCTGCCGCGACGAGACCCCAACTGCGCCATCACCGCGGAAATGCGGTTAAGAAATACAAGCAGCCTCTCGGCTTCACCGGCCTCAAACAGGCCGGACAATCTCTCCTGCAGGGATTTGATCATTGCCAGCAGTCTTTCATAGGCCTGCCGGCCCTTGGGTGTGAGAATGACCCTGCGTGCCCGTCCGTCGCTCGGATGCCGCCCCCTCGCAACAAGGCCGCGGTTCTCCAGCAGAATGAGCATGGCCCGAATCGTGTTCGGGTCGGACGAGGCCCGGCGGACAAGCTCCTGCTGGGTGATTCCATCCTGCTCGGTCAGCAGGGCCAGAAGCACGAATTGGTCCGCCGTCATCCCACACGCGGACAGGTGCAGGTTGGTCTGGCGGTGCATCAACAGGTACGCCGCTCGCAGGGCCATCGCAATATCGTGCCCCGTCGCCATAATGCCTTTCCAGCAAACCTTACGTACACGTACTAATTACGCAGTATCAACTTACTACCCCTGGAGACCGAGGTCAACAGGAAAAATCCATCGCGGGACGCTTCGTTAGACCCGGACGATTGTCCGACGAAGCCCGACCACAATAGTGCGGAGACGCGGCCATCCTCAATGAGCAATACTTTTGCAAATCTCTGTCGGCAAGCGGCTGCGAACGCCGGGCACTCAAGCTTTCAAATCGTCTGCTCTCCGGGCTGCTCTTTGCTCTTGGTCAGGGCGTCTATTTCTATTCGGAGCTGCTTGACCTCCTTTAGGATGCCGAGTTTGGTATCGAGCTGCCAGTACCACAGGATAATCGCAAATGCGAGATTGACGCCGACAAGGGCGGTGAACAGGGCCCACTGCACATAGTAGCCCGTATTGTACTTTATCCCAAGCGCACCATAGACTGTGACAGCCACGGCGACCGCGAACCTCCACCAGTATTGCACTCTGGCTTTCTTCATCTTGGCTTCGTAGAGGCTTCTGACTTCTTGAGCTACGGTATCGCCTTTATCGAGATCGAAATCTCCAACGCTGGTATAGTTTTTTAGTTTTTTGTGAAAGTCATTCATTTGAGTCTCGCTCCACTGACTGACGAAGTTCGGTTACAGTTCGATGCAATCTTGATTTGACGGTTCCTTCCGGAATGTCGAGGATGCTGGCTATCTGACGCATATTGAAGCCCTCCGAATACCGCAGCATAATCAGGGCCCTGCGTTCGGGCTCAAGCCTTGCAATGGCCCTTTGCAGAGCATCCGCCTGTTCTTGGGGCGGCTGCGTCGCCCGTCTCTGCGGATTCGCTTGAAGATTCTGATCCAGTCGTGACTGCCGATGCTGCTGTCGCACCCAGTCCACACATTTGTTATTGGCTATCCTGAACAACCAGCATGGAAAAGCACTCACGTCTTTAAGCTTACCCAATTGCCTGATAGCACTACACCAAGTTTCCTGAACAATGTCCCAAGCCGCAGCCTCACAACAGGTCACTCGATAGGCATACCCCCACAAACGCTTCTGCCAAATGCCGACAAGCTCGCCAAACGCATTGGCGTCGCCCCGCTGGCACTCTATAACCAGCAGCTCGGTGCGCAGTTGTTCCTGTCGATTCTGCATGTGCTTCTAAACAAAGGTCGTACGGCCGGTGCAGATAGTTCCATCTCTTCGAAATAATCGTCGACAGACGGCAATCATTGGCCCTTAGCCTGTCGGAGCAACGCAAAAAATTGTACTCGAATTCTGCAAGTGAATTCCCGACATCAAGGCTTCCGTATTCTATCACCGGAATTTGAACCGGAAAAGTGCGCGAACATGACTGTCGTCACCGGTCAAAAATGTCGTAAGTCCTTGCCGGCAAAGGTCTGCCGCCGGGGAGATGTGGATCATCACCTCCCTGGCAACACCGCAACCAAAGCCTGATGTAAAGCTCCGACGGTCCCTTGCCTCTCCCTTGACGGACACGTTCTCGTCGGCTTGTGCCGGCGAATTGTTCCCGCCCGGCTTGCATTCTGTCACAGCATCCCGTATAATACGGAACAAGGTCCGGCCCGGGTATGCCTCGCTTGGCTTTGGCGGTCATTCTTGGAGGTGTCGGTTACCGCCTGTGTTTTTGTCTGTTGGCCGGTCGCTGCCTATGGGGGCGAAGGCGACGTGGAATGATCTGGTTCCACTTGGCACGGAAAGGAAGGTGTGATTATTTCAAGGTTAATATCCAGCTCAAAGTGTAAGTATTGGGGGTCGATTTTTCTTCTGCTTGTCATATTGCTCTGTGCTAACGCCTCAGCAAACTACATCAAGATGTTTCCTCCGCCGGATGTTGACAAGGCGACATGGGGACATACCGGCACGCTTTCATGCTGGCTTGCGACAGCGGCAAACATGCTGGCCGGCGCGGGCTACGGCGTCGGCAAGAGTGTTCAGCAGCGCGCGGACGACATCTACAATGACCTGGTCGTTCATTATGGAACAGCAAACGGCGGGTGGACAGATACGGCGTTGACGTGGTGGCTCAACTCCGTGCACAATCAGTGGGCCGATACGAATCCCTATAATGTGGTGACGGTCTACGGCAACAAGATCCCAAAGTACCCGTGGGCGAATCCGAACGGCGCAATGTTTATTGGAAATGAGCTTCGCCGCGGGCAGTTCGTCGGGTTAAGCATCAGCCGGCCCACCCCGTGGGTGGAGGTCGGTGAAGGGGGGCACGCGATTACCTGCTGGGGCGACGACGGCCCTCAGTTGCAGTTCAACAGTGAGAATCCAACGTTGATATACGTGACGGATTCGGATTCGGACGACGGCGGCGATGTGCAGACGTACACGTTTGACGATTACACCAATCCGAATCCCGGAGGGTCCAACGAGGGAGACGGGTGGTATTTCGATTATTGGCCTTCCAATCACTGGTATATCAAGCATATTGTCACTTTGTGCCCCTCGGTGACGTTTGCGGACTGGCCCTCCGGCGGGCAGGCGATGACACATAAGGTTGTCGGCTCCTATCGAGTCTATCAGAGTTCCGACTTCCGGGAGGCAACCGACCTGCACTATAAGGTCGGGACCTACTTCGAAGATCCAATCTTGACGTACCGAACGATGATCGACTGGGACGCGGAGAAGCCGCCGAAGATTGTTGAAGATCAGACGCCGGCGCACGAGATTACGGTGGACTGGGATCTCGAGGCGCATCCGGTGTCACCTCTTGAGTGGGTGACCATAAACTCGGAATTCGTGATGGCGGCCCAGAACAGCATGGCCCATCGCGATGTGTACTTTACCTATCCGCAAATCGGGCCGGCGATTGCGGCTCTTGCGTGGACTCACGCGACCCCGACAATCAGCGTTAAGGGTGTGGATAACGTCTGTGGCGGGTACTTGATTGGAACGTTTGAGCTGACCGACGAGTCCGGCAAGAGGGTCGGGTATTATCGGTTTGCCAGCGAGTATGATTTCAACAGGGACCCGGAGTTCCACCGCTTCGTCCTGCTGGGCGGCGACAACGGCAAGACGCGTTTCTGGGCGCAGAACTTCCGCTTCGGACACAGCTACGGGATGCCCGATGAGCAGGAGCTGTGGAAGTTCAAGGACTGGATGACCACGGTGGCCCAAAAGGTGGAGCTTGTTGCCGATAAGCCTTATGAGGTGGTGCTTGATTGGGACAAGCGTCTTCCGTATCCGCCGGGCGAGGATTATACGGGGCCGTTATGCGTCGAGTTCCTGCCGCAGGATTTTAACAAGGATTGCTACGTCGACTTCAAGGATCTGGCTATCTTCTCCGAGAGCTGGCTGGACAATACGGTAACCAATCCGTCTCCGTGAAAGTCCACGCAGCGCCTTGCCGGTAGTCTTTCTTGCCGTAGTCAATTCGCACCTGTATCAAAAACGTTCCTAACTCAACAGGAATACCAGGAAATCCTTACTCGAGCAAGGCGTCGATATACTCGACAGGGGGAGGAGGGAATAGGGACGTTATTCGTCTTGCGCTCTGTATGACGAATTCCAACAAAGTATCAAGTAAAGAGATCTAAGATAAGCTCAAAGATATCTACCAAAGCGGCTATACCGTGCCTCTTTCGCCTCTCTCTTTTAGACTTGTCCGATCTCACAGACACTACAGAGTCTGCAACATCCTCATCTAATGTAGACTTCACTTGTTTCAACAATGTCTCTGGCTTACCCCTATTGATCTCATACAACCAAGCATCGAAGATATACTTGCCATCATCAGTTCTCCTAACCTTCGTTTTGCATTGCCTCTCACCAACATAGTCTAGATCAAGAACTTCAGAGCTTTTGAGGTTAACAAACTCAGAGAAGTCTATCTCTTTGGATTCCTTGTCGAGGAGTCCGGAAAAAGTTGAACCAGGTGGTTTGGCTGATTCATATGATACCCTTGCCATAGTCTCAAGTATCTTGGCCACCGGGGTCTTTTCCGGAATGATTTCAATCTCATGTTCGTTTATTTTTTTGTAGTCCATATTCAAGTCTCCGGGAATAAAGAACATGGCTTCTATGCGAAATTCTACATTATATAATGACCTTAATTGCCAACAGGAGCAAGTACCTTGTCCTGCTTGACAACGTCGGAATCTGGCATAGGTTAGTTGCAAGTTAGCCAAGAACTGTGGGTCTGTAGAATGCCTGCACGAGCAAGGTATCGATAGTGCTTGAGTAAGAAGTGGGGAATGTGTGGGGAGGTAGGAGTGGGGAGTCGTGGAGTAAGAGATCAGTCTGTATTCTTCTTGCTTCTGAAGATTCTATACTTCGAAGCTGCTGGTGAGGTGGTATTATTTTGAAAATACCAGAGTGTTTTTCACTTTGCAAATTCTTCTGAAAAACGGTGGGCAGGATTAGAAGTGAGACAATTCTCTCACCGGAGGGCTGTAGAGACAGGGGTAGTCCTGAGGGGTAGAATCGTCGTAAGTCCTTGTCAGTAAGGAAATGCGAGCGATAGGAGTCGAACCTACACGTCCGTATTGGACACCAGGACCTAAACCTGGCGCGTCTGCCAGTTCCGCCACGCTCGCGATTGTATTACTGCTGTTGTTTGTCTTGGGGCGTTTCCTCTTTGGATATCTTTTCTATTCGCTCTTCGGCCTTGTTGAGTATTGTCCGGCAGTGCTTTATCAGCGCCATGCCCCTCTCGTACTGCTCGAGGCTGTCCTGCAGCGCGATTTCGCCCTGTTCTATCCTGGCGACTATGCCGGTAAGCTGCTTGATGGCCTCTTCGAAGCTGAGCCTGCCGATGTCGTTCTCCTGTTTTTTGTCTGCCATTTTAGTTGTCCCGGCCGACGTTGTCGGTCTGCTGTCTTTTTAACTTATTGGTTACCTCGCTTTCAATCAAATTCTCGCCGGCAAGCTCGGTAACGAGCAAGTCTCCAATTGCCACGTCGGCCGGATCTTTTACCACGGCACCCGTCCTCCTGCTGGATGTGATGCTGTATCCCCGGCGCAGCACGGATTTCGGATTGAGGCCCTCCAGGCGGTTCTCGCGGGCGGTGAGGTTCATCCGGCAGCGGTTGACGATTGCCGAGATCGCCCCGCCGGCGCGATTTGCCAGGTTGTTCAGATCGACCGTCCTGGCCCCCAACAGGCGGTGCGGCTCAATCCTGACAACCTGCTCATAGCCTGCGGAAAGTAGACGTCTTGCACTATCCAGCTTCGCGCGCAGCGCCTCGGCGAGTTGGGCCTGGGCATCATCGAGTTGCTGTCGCCCATTTTGAACGAGCCAGAGGGGATTTCTGAAAAGCGCGCCAGCCAGGACAATCGTCAAATCCTGGCGTGCGTGTTTGAGCCTTGCTACGGTCTGGCCGGTAAGCCTGCGCTCGGCCCCGGCCAGTTGTGAGAGTACCTCTTGCATGTCGGGGACCGCCACCACTCCCGCCCTGGTCGGTGTCGATGCCCTCGCATCCGCAACCAGGTCCGCTATCGTCGTATCGACCTCGTGGCCGACGGCGCTAATTACCGGTATTTCCGAATCGAAGATCGCTCTGGCCAGAACCTCTTCGTTGAAGGCCCACAGGTCCTCCAGCGAGCCGCCGCCTCTTCCAACTATCAGAACGTCGAGCCGCAGCTTGCGGTTTCGCCTGTTCACCTCTCGCAGCGCCTCGGCGATTTCGGCGGCCGCCCCTTCTCCCTGAACCGGCACCGGATAGAACAGCAGCTTCGCACAATGCCAGCGGTGACGGATGCTCTCGGTGATATCGTGCAGCGCCGCCCCTGATTCGCTGGTCAGTATGCCGATACGCATCGGATACTGAGGCAACGGTTTCTTGTGCTGCTCGTCGAAAAGTCCCTGCGCGGCCAGGCGCTTTAGCATTTGCTCGAAGGCCAGTTGCAGGGCTCCGATGCCCTCGGGTTCGAGCTTGTCGAGGTAAAGCTGGTACTTGCCCCCTATCGTGTAGACATCCACGTATCCGGTGGCAAGCACGGCGATACCATCCTCCGGGGCGAACTTGACGCTTTTGAAGCGGCTGGCCCACATAACGCACGGAAGGACGCCGGTTTTGTCTTTAAGCAGAAAATAGCAGTGACCGCTGGAATGGTGTTTCCAGTCGCTTATCTCGCCGCGCACGGTTAGCCGAGGCGGCAGCTGCTCCTCGATCGCTGCCTTGACCAGCGAGTTAACCTGCCCGACCGTGTATATCTTTACCCTCGGCTCCATAGCACCTGCCTGACTATTTGATTAGAACGGCCCAGTAACCTCTGGACGGGCATCTCAGCGTCGGCTTCGGCCCATCCGCGAGTTGCTGCGGCTCGGACCATTGGCTGTTCAATATATCCAGCCACCTTGCTGTAGGGCGTTTCTCCGATGCGCCGATATTCAGCGTCACCTCGCCGCCATCCGGAAAGTACACGGCATATTCGACGCCGGGATTCGCGATGCAGTATGCCTCATTGGGACCCCTGTCGCCGAGCAGGCCGTTGCGGGGCCGGCATGTGAAGATATCCATTCGGTCCGTGAGCATCCTCATGCTCCGGATGTTTGCCCGCGCCTTGTCGCCGAGGCCCAGGCCGGAATCCGGCCGGTGGAATCGGGCCGAAGCCAGGCCGCCGAATATGTTCCGCCAGAATCGCTCCATGCCGTCGCGGTCGTTTCCGAACCGGCCCGTGTCCGCCCCGTAGATCTTCACGTTGTTGAGCGGCCTAACGTTGCCGGCGATCCGCCTGCGCTGCCGCTGCGCATTATCCCAGTGCTTTTGCCCCTTCTGGTGGTTGTTCTGAGAGATGTCCACGAACGAGTATGTCTCGGGGTGGTCAAACGTGGCGTTGTGCATCTTGTGCGCCAGGTCCCACGCGTCCCACATCTCGGTGGTGTGGACGTCGAGGTTTGCGGCCTTTGCCGCGGCCTTGATGTACTGCGACCAGTACTCTCCCCACTCGGCCGTGACCGACGTCTCGTTGTCCATGCAGTAGAGCACGTTGCCGAACTTGAGCGAATATGAAAGCATCTTGTCCACGTACTTCTGCTGGTACTTCAGGACGGTCTTCTGATTTCTCTCGGCCGGAACAGACCAAAAGAAATTGTTCTCACAACGGGTGGGATGGCTGTTGACCTCCACCGGCAACCCCGTCTCTTCCGCGCCGTAGTTTACGTTGTTCTTCGGATTGAACGGATTGGCCGCCCAGTTGTCGCGGTAATAGTCGAAAGTGGCCCAGACCTCTATCTGAACGATGATATCCCGCTCGTTCGTCCACCTCAGCAAATTCTCGAAGCGCTTCCAGTACTCGCCGTTCCACTGA
>CP070678.1:2552369-2560477 GCA_020352515.1 Phycisphaerales bacterium
GCGAGCGAGGCAAGCTGGTGATTGCACGTGCCTGGCCCGACGGGTTCGAGGAGCTTGCCTCGGCCCAGGTCTTGAGCGGCAAATGCTGGACCGTTCCCGTGCTCGCCAACGGAAGAATATATGCAAGAAACGCAAACGGGCAGTTCGTCTGCGTCGATGTGAGCGGCAAAGGGTGATAGACCTTAGGGTTGCGTGAAATTGGCCTGAGGGGATTTTTACGCCGATACGGTGCTTTTGCGCCAAGATATCGAGGTTAATTACAGGGGTTTGCAGAAATGATTGAGATTGGCAAAGGGAAACTGTGCGCCGGGGTTCTCGCCCCGCTGACCTGTCTGATTGTTCTATGCTGTAGCGTTGTGGGTGCGGCAGACTGGCCCAGGTGGCGCGGGCCTAACTACGATGCAGTATCAACGGAGACCGGTCTGCTCAAGTCATGGCCGCAGGGCGGGCCGAAGCTGCTGTACGAAATGACCGGTTTTGGCCCGGGCTATTCGAGCGTTGCCATTGTTGACGGCATACTCTATACGATGGGCGACCGCTCGGCCACGAATCCACAGGGCGGTTCGACAAAGGCCCAATGTGTCATCGCCGCCGACCTCGCCGCCGGGAAGATACTATGGGCGACGAAGGTGGGCTCCGTCCACAGAGACGGCGGGCCCCGCTGCACACCCACCATCGACGACGGGCTTGTGTATACAGTGAGCACCGACGGCAACGTTTCGTGCGTGGAGGCTGCAACGGGCAGGCTCCTCTGGCAGAAAAACTTGCGGACAGACCTGGGCGGAGGGAACAACCCCGGTTGGAGGTTCAGCGAATCGCCGCTCGTGGATGGCGAAAAGCTGCTGTGCACACCGGGCGGCCGCAAGGCCGTCATGGTTGCCCTGAACAAAAAGAGCGGCCAGCTTATCTGGAAGTGCTCGATGCCGGATATCGGCCCAAAGGGCAAGGACGAGGCGGGCTATTCCTCCATAGTCCCGGCCCGAATAGCCGGGGTCAAGCAGTACGTTCAGCTCACCAACAAAGGACTGATCGGCGTGGCCGCAAATGACGGGGCCTTCTTGTGGGGCTACAACAAGGTCGCCAACGGGGTGGCCAATATCACGACCCCGATAGTAGACGACCCCTACGTGTTCGGCTCGACCGCGTATAATACGGGCAGCGCGCTGCTCAAGCTCAGCGCCGAGCAGGGTAAAGTAGCGGCCGAGGAGGTTTACTTCCTCGACTCGCGCACGTTCCAAAACCATCACGGCAACTGCGTCAAGGTCGGCGACTATATCTACGCCGGACACGACCAGAACAAGGGCAAGCCAACCTGCGTGGAATTCAAGACGGGCAAAATAATGTGGCAGGCGGACCAGCCGGGCGGCGGTTCGGCGGCCGTGCTGTATGCCGACGGGCGCCTGTATTTCCGCTACGACGACAACAAGCTGGCGCTTATAGAGGCCAGTCCGAAGGCATACAATCTTATCAGCACGTTCCGGATGCCAAAACGCGACGGGATGAGCGGCCCCGGCTGGGCCCACATGGTTATCGTTGACGGGAGGTTGTATGTCCGCCACGCCGACGTGCTGTTCGTTTACGACGTTAAGGCCGGTTAGCCGCGCCTTCATAGACAACTGGCAAAAAACGCTCAAATTAGGCGATTAGATAATGGGCTCGGATAAAACAAACCGGGCGCCCGAGGGTGTGAAAATGTCACCTGCAGAAAGAGACCGAACTCCGTTCGTATGTCCAAAAACCGGCAAACCCCTTAGGGCCGGGCGCAAGCGTCCGTGGCTGATATGGCTGGCTCCGATATCCGGGCTCTTTGCGCTTGTGTGGTTTCTCATCCGCGTTGTGCCAAAGCCCTCACGCGCCGCGTATCCGTGCCAGCGTTTGGCCGCGCCCCTGGCAAGCGGTTTCGTGGTCTGGCTCACGGCCCTGCTGGGCTCGACGCTCATCTACCGTAAGGCCAGAGCATTCTTGAGCAGCTCTCGCTACGTTCTTGGGTTCTTATGTACGGCCTTGGCGGTCGCGACTCTCTGGGTATCGCTCAGTGTAACCGCTCAGAAACCAGCGGACGCGGCGCCGTTTTCGCCGACCGATCCTCCCAACAGCCCGATGGGCCAGGCAAAGGGCATCTATCCGGGGCGAGTGGTATGGGTACACGACCCGGCCGCAACAAGCTGGGACGGTGCGTCGGGAAGCTGGTGGGACGACGACAACACCAACCAGGACACGGTGAGCTACATGGTCTCGGCAAGCATCAGGGGCCTGACGGGCCAATCAACCGACGCAAATGCCTGGGATGCGCTTTTCAGGCATTTCAACCAGGCAAGGGGCCCCGGCGATACAGGCTACAAGGCGCCCGAGAAAGTGGCCGTCAAGATAAACAAGAACCAGGACGACCGCGTCTCCTGGACGCCCGGCAAAGGCGTTCCCAGCCCCCACGTCATCTACGCCCTGCTCGACCAGTTGATAAACGTCGTGGGCGTGCCCGGCTCGGCGATAACGGTTTACGACGCCTCGCGCTATATCGGCGACCCCATCTACAACAAGATAAGAAGCAACCCCGACCCGAATTTTCAGAGCGTCAGGTTTGTGGTCAAAGCGAACAGGGCCGGCAACGGGCGAATCGGGGCCGCGCGGGATACGGCCAATCCCCTCTACACCAAGGGCGGAACCGCATACCTGCCGCAGTCTGTCACGCAGGCGAAATACCTGATCAACATGGCCCTGCTCAGGCCCCATACCCTCTTCGGCATCACGCTGTGCGCGAAGAATCACTTTGGCTCCACGTATTTTCCCTCCGGCGGAGGCTGGACACCGTCGCCAATGCACAACTACGGCAACAGAGGAAATCCGATGGGCTCGTACAACTGCCTTGTCAATCTCAACGGCCACAGGCACCTCGGAGGAAAAACCCTGCTCTACATGATCGACGCACTTTACCCGGCGGAACACCAGGGTGCCGACGTGATAAGGTTCTTGTCATTCGGCGACGACTGGTGCTCGAGCATATTTGCTTCGCAGGACCCCATGGCTATCGATTCTGTCGGGCTGGATTTCCTCCGCAACGAGCCAAGGTGCACGCAGGTTCAGGGCACGGCGGACAACTATCTGCATGAGGCCGCGATGGCCGATAATCCCCCGTCGGGGACATTTTACGACCCGGAAGGCGACGGATCGAGACTGGCAAGTCTCGGCGTCCACGAGCACTGGAACAACTCAACCGACAGGCAGTACTCCCGCAACCTCGGAACCGGCGATGGAATCGAGCTGTTCGTTCCCTCCTTGACCAGCGACGAGGGACCGGTCGCCAACCTGGCCTCAGGCGCCAGATACAACTACATCCGCCACGCCGTCAGTGATGCCGACGACGGTGCCGAAATAGTGGTCGCGCCCGGCGTTTATCGCGAGAGCATCAGCTTCAACGGCAAGAACCTGACCGTCAGGTCGAGCGATCCGGCCGATCCGGCCGTGGTGGCGGCCACCATCGTAGAAGGTACTGCAACCGCGGTGATATTTGCCGGCGGGGAGGACGCCAACTGCGTCCTGGCGGGGCTCACAATCACCGGCGCCGACGGCGCGATTTACTGCTACGCCGCCTCGCCCAGAATCGTCAACTGCCGGATCACGGCCAACAAAGGCGCGGCAATCGAGCTTCACTACGCCAGCCGGCCCTCGATTATATCGTGCACCGTCAGCGGCAACGCGGGCAGCGGCGTCGAGATGTGGCCCAAACAAGTCGGCCGCATCACCTACTACAACCGTCCCACAATCACCAACTGCGTCATATCCGACAATCAAATGCACGGTATCTTCGGCGGCATCCCGACAATCACCAACTGCACCGTTGCCGGGAACCAACAGTCCGGCGTCACGAGCCCGGTCCCCACGATTGCCAATTCCATCGTGTACGGCAACGGCGACGGTTCGGCGTCCGCCCAGATATCCGGAGGCTCCTGCACCGTTACCTCCTGCAATGTCGAGGGCTCATGGCCCGGCGATTCAAACATCGAGGCCGACCCGTGCTTCGCCGATCCGGCCGGGGGCGACTATCATCTCAAATCCGAGGCCGGCCGTTGGGACCCCGGACTTAGGCGGTGGGTCCGCGATGCGGTGACCAGCCTCTGCATCGATGCCGCCAATCCCGCCTCCGACTACACGGCCGAGCTGTGGCCGCACGGCAAACGCGCGAACATCGGGGCCTACGGCGCAACGCCGGAGGCCAGCATGTCGCTCTCGCCGGCGGGCAATCCGGCCGACCTCAACCACGACGACCGGGCCGACAATCGTGACTTCGCCGACCTTGCCGCCAGTTGGTTTATACGCCAGGTCCTCCTCTCGCCCGACCTTGACCGCTCGGGATTCGTCGACTACAATGACGTCCTGATATTCACGGACAACTGGCTCTGGCAGGCGCCGTAATGAGGGCCGAGCATGTCCGCGGGAGAGTCCGGGCCGGGGGATTGCCCGGGCCGGATACTGATTGTGTCGCTCATGATACGGGAAGGGAGCCGATGGAAAACGATTTAGTGCAAAGCGACGAGATGTCACCACAGACCACACGCTCAATGCGAGAATACTCCACCGTTCAGGTGTTCATCAATAACGTCCCCTATATTGCAATGACCCTTCTCGGAGCGGCCGTCTTCGTGACGGGCTTTGGGGGTCTGCTGCCGGGCTGGCTTGCTGCGATTGCCTACGCGGCTTACGGCCTCGGCGGGGCCGTCTGGATCATGGTATTCGTCTGTCCGTACTGCCGCTACTATGACAACAATTCGTGTCCCTGCGGATACGGCAAGATTGCCGCGAGGCTCCGGGAGAAGAAGGCCCCGGACTGCTTCAGCGAGAAATTCAAGAAGCACATACCGGTCATCGTGCCGCTTTGGTTCATACCGGTTCTGGCGGGTGTCCCGCTGATCATCCGCGATTTCTCCTGGTTGCTGCTGGTGCTGCTGGTTGTCTTTGCACTGGACGCGTTCGTTGTTCTTCCGCTGTTCTCTTCCAAGCATGGCTGCAGCGAGTGTCCGCAGAAGGGAAGCTGCCCGTGGATGGGACGCAAGGCCAAGGCGGCCTGTTAGCGCGTGCCGCCGGCCGAAAGGCTCCGGCAAGAATCTGCCGGAATCGAATGCCGAATGCTTGGACTTGCTGGCTGCGTTTGATATCCCGATGAGCCCCGCCTGCAAGGCCCGCAGGTCGCAGACGCCGGCATCGAGAAATGCTTCTATAGACTCTGGGAGGTCCGACACATGAAAAAGCATATAGCGGCCATAATGATTGTCACCGTGTCCCTACTTCTCAACGGCGCCTGCGCGTCGGGGGCCGGGAAAACTGGCGCCCCCTCCGGTGACAGCCTCTGGGATTGCCGGAACATCGATGACTTTGCAGCACGGGTGCGCAAAGAGCTCGATGAAAACATCCTGGCCTTCTGGCTGAAACACTCCCTTGACACAGAGCACGGCGGGTTCATCGGCAGGATGTCGAACGACAATACGATTCAAAGGAACGCCCCCAAGGGCCTGGTCCTCAATACGCGAATCCTCTGGACCTTCTCGGCCGCCTATCGCTTCGACAAAAGGCCCGAATACCTCAAAACCGCCGAGCGCGCTTACGATTATCTCATGGAGCATTTCCTCGATAAGGAGCACGGCGGCGCCTTCTGGGTGCTCGATAACAAGGGCAGGCCGACCGATACGAGCAAGGAGCTTTACGGCCAGTCGTTCGTCATATACTCGCTCTGCGAGTACTTCCAGGCGACCGGTTCCGTAGCGGCCCTGAAGAAGGCCAAAGAGCTTTTCCGGCTCATCGAGAAGCACTGCCACGACGGCGCAAACGGCGGCTACTACGAAACCTTCGCCCGTGACTGGTCTCGCGCCGAGAAGGCCCGCCTGGCATCCGGTGACGCCGTCGAGCATAAGACGATGAACACGCACCTCCACCTGCTCGAAGCCTACGCCGGACTGTACCGCGTCTGGAAGGCCCCGAAGGTCAAACGCCGCCTGCGGGAGCTTATCGAGGTCTTTCGGGACCACATCATCGACCCGCAGACCTATCACTTCAAGCTCTTCTTCGATGCCGGCTGGCGCTCGACCAAAGACGTCGTCTCCTACGGCCACGACATCGAGGGAAGCTGGCTGCTGTCTGAAGCGGCTGACGTCCTGGGCGACGAAGAGCTGATTCGAGAGATTCGGCCGCTGGCCGTGAAGATGGCAAGGGCCGTTTATGACCACGGTTTTGACAGCGACGGCGGGCTCTTCTACGAGGGCGAGCGCGGCAGAATCACCAACCGCTCAAAACAGTGGTGGCCACAGGCCGAGACCGTAGTCGGTTTTCTCAATGCATATCAAATCAACAGGCAGGAGCACTTCCTCGAAGCCGCCCGCCGATGCTGGGGATTCATCGAGAATCACCTGGTCGACCGCAAGAACGGCGAGTGGCTCTCGACCGCCCCCATGACCGGGCGGGCCGACCCGGCGGCAATGAAAATCTCAGAATGGAAGGCGCCCTATCACAACGCTCGGGCATGCCTGGAGACACTCAAAAGGCTCAACGAGCTGAAGGATTGAGCCCTGCGGCCGGACCGCGGACTTCGCCCCCCAAGTATCTGGGCCTTGAGGCTCGAGCAGGGCAATCCGCGGACAGGCCCGACGCCGGCATCACGTCTTCATCGAATCAAGCTCCAGGAATGCTATCGGCAGGAATATCCCGACCGGCAGCCACGCCCACAACTCCGGCATGACCCTGTAAAAGACCACTTCCGTGGCAAATATCTTGCATACGAACGTGGTGATAAAACACGCCGCCGTCAGGCCGAAACTCACCGCAACCGACGACTTCATCGCCTTCGGGTCCCGGCAAACCAGGATCGGAAGGCTTATCATGAGCATTATCAGGTTGATGATTGGATCGGTGATTCGAAAATGCCGCTCGCTGTAAAGCTGCGCAAGGTCCTTTATCTTTGTCTTCTGCATCGCCAGCGCACTGAGCTGCCGCGAGCTTAGAAGCGTCTTGTGCCTCGCCTGACGCCTGACGGGAATATCCTTTGGAACCAGATCGCCGGAGTCATAAGAATCGACAGGCTCGATTCCCTTCATGGAATCCTTTTCGATGAGCTGCCCTTCGGCTAAGTCCCACAGCCTTGTCTGCGCGTTGTAGGTCGCCTTTTTCGCCGAGAGCCAGCCGCTGAACTGCCACCTGATCGAATCCCCTATCCTTCTTCGTTTGATGATGGTGGGCCGGTACAGGGTCGATGTTTCCACGTCGAATCTCGTGGAGCAGATCAGCGAGCCCTTTCCATCGGCGATGAACCATATATCGTAGGACTCCTCACCGGGGACCTCGTCCTTGCTGCGCACGAGCTTGTCCGCAAGTCGCGGTATGACAAGCTCCTGGTCGATCACGAGAACACCCGTCAGCAGCAGGGCAAGAAAGACTATCGGCACAATAACGCGCTTCAAGCTGACCCCGGAGGCCATCACCGCAACCAGCTCGTTGAGCCGGACCATCTTGCCGAGCGAGAAGGCCGCGGCAACAACGGTGATCATGCCCGCGAAATCCCGGAAGTATAGCGTGGCGTTGAGCCCGTAATAGGTCGCTATATGCATGAGAACGGCCATCGTGCCGCGGTCGGCGCGCTCCGTGAATTCGTCAAGGCCGACGAACAGATCGATGATAATACGCAGGCCCATCAGGACGCCGAAGGCAATGGCGTAGCCCACCAAAAAGTTCCTGACAACGTATCTGTCGAGTATTTTCATCTCTGTCTCTTGTCCTGGTTCCGTCACCCGCTCGCCGCCGGCGCCCGGGTGCCGGCGAATTCAGCCTTTAAGCAATTTCCGGTATATCACGGCCGTCAACATAGACAGCAGCGCCAGTCCCAGCCATATCAGCGCCGTGCCCGAGAGGCTTTGTGCGCCCAGGTTCTCGGTGACGTGCTTGCCGCTGATAATGCAGACGATGAGCACCGCGGCCGGGACACAGCTCGCGCCGAAAGCGCTTAGCAAATGCCCGCCCTTCTTAATAATCCCCCGGCCTATTCCTATCAGTATCATCGGGACACAGCCGATCCCGAAAACAAGGCGCGAGTTTATCTCGGCCTGTATTTCTGCAAGGGTTTTGCGCAC
>CP070678.1:2560577-2564852 GCA_020352515.1 Phycisphaerales bacterium
CCTTCATGCCGCGTTCGTTGTCGGCGATCTCCTGCAAAGTCGCAAGGAACGCCAGGATCGGCGTCTCGGTGCGAACATCCTTGCGAGTTTCGACGACCGGATCGATCTGCCCCTTGACGGCGAGCTGAAACAGCAGCCAGGGATAATCCCATCCCGATTCGACCGACTGGATAAGCCCTCCGAAGAATCGCGGATTGACCTCGATAAGGTGCGGCTGCGCTTCGGGCGTGCCCTCCCAGCGGAAGTCCAACTCCGCCACACCGTGCCAGCCGATCGAGCCCATCAGCTCGGCGGCGACCTTCTCCATCTCCGGGGCCTCGACGGTCTCTCGCATGACGGTAGCGCCGCGCTCGGCAGGGAAGGCGCGCAGCCCGCGATACGTCATCGAAGCCACCATCTTTCCATGGTCGAAAAGCGTTGTGACGCAGTAGTCGTCGCCGCCGACCGCCTGTTGAATGATCGGATAATCTTTCTCCTTGAGCTTGAAGTGCTCGACGAACTCTTTGAAAGTGGATTTCAATTCATCGAGCGTCTTGACCTTTCGTATGCCGACACCCGAGGCGGACTCGCGCAGCTTTACAAAGCCAGGCAATTGAACATCCGAAGCAATTGACTCGAAATGCGCCATATCATCCGGGATCCAAGTTTTCGGAGTAGGCAGCCCGCGCTCCATCGCATATGCGGCCAGCGTCCCCTTGTTGTGCACCCGTCGGATATGCTCGATCTGTGGCACGGGAACGCGGATGTGCGGCTCGAAACGCTCGCGGTGGCGTGCGATAAGGTACGTCTCCTTGTGAATCGGCATCAGCACGTACGGCGTAGTCTTGTCCTCAGGCTTGTGCTCGATCACCACTTTTTCCAGCGTATCGAGGAAGGCGTCGGGTTCTTTCGCCGGATTGGGATAGCGAAAGTCCGCAATACTGTACTTCGAGAAGGAAGCCGCGGTCATAGCGTATTCATCGCCCGTGATAACTTCCACGCCCCGCCGACCGAGACTGCGAGTAGCGACCAGTGTCTGCCAGCCGCGAGCAAAAGTAATAATCGCCCGCCCGGCACTGTTTGATTTTTCTGTTTTTTTACTCATATTGAATGACCTCCTTTACGTCTGCACACACGCCCGACCCGGCCGAGCCGGACACAAGAGGGTTTGATAAAAGGCTGACGCTTTGCCGACGACACCTTTTGCTCCGAAGGAGCCATCTTATCGGCACGACCGCAATCTCCCTGCCCACCCTCCTTCGAGGGAGGGAGATTGCTTTTTTTGTTACCAGAAAGGATTGCGACTGGGCCGGGCTGATCAAATCTGCCGCCAAATGAAAGACGATTTGTCACCAGCTTTGAAGCAGCCCTATGTTTTGCCAATCCCATGATCCTCATCCGTAGGATGGGCAACAGGTTTGCCCATGCTGTTAATGCTAATTCCAGCATCCTCATTTGCAGATGCGCTCTAGCTCATCCGGCGCTTATTGCTTATCCTCCAGTATCTTATCAACGGGATCGACATTGCCCAACCCAGAAAGAAGGGAAGACCCCCGAGAATCGGAGGCAGGGCAAAGTGAGCCTTGGCTCCGGTGAACAGGCCGATTGCCCCGAGCACCATGAAAATTACGCCGATGGGAATCGCCAGGACTGCACACGCTTTGTCAAAAGTCGTCATCGGCTTGAATCCATCGGGGTGCTGTTCTCGGCCGCTGCTATCCATATCTGCAACGTTGTTTTGAAATTCGTCCATGCTCACTCCTTAGTTCATTCGCAGTGCCACCTGCTCTGTTCACCCGCTTTTCAGGCGCAAATGGCGCCATAACCAACAGCGAAGCTACAACCAGCGATAGGGATTTTCAAGAAGAAAACAGGCACGTGTTTGGATAGTTCTTCTAGTGGCGGTTGTCGTGACGATCGCTACTTCGGCGCCGAGACGTCGCGTTCTTCGGCTTCAGAAAAACTCTGCCGGGTGAACAGCCAGAAGAGGACTCCTACGGCCGCGCCCCCGAGGTGCGCTAAGACGGCTACTCTGCCAAAACCCGCCGATTGCTGTATTGCCGTTATGATCTGAAGCAGGATCCAGAGGGCAAACATGCCTCCCACCGGGATGCGGAACCACCGGAACCAGAAGATTATGCCGACTCTGGCGTGCGGGAACCGCAGGCAGTAGTATGCCAGGACACCGGAGATGCCGCCGCTTGCGCCGACGCATGGAGTGGTTGATCCGAGATTGCTCAGGATGTGGGCAAAGTCTCCGGCAATCGATGCAAGCGAGATAAGAAACAGATAGCGGGCCTTGCCGAGAACGTCTTCAGTATTGTCGCCGAAGACTATGAGATAATAGAGATTTCCAAACAGATGGATAAGTCCGCCGTGCAGAAAGAAAGACGTGACGAATGTCAGGCCGAAATGCCGGCCGAACTCGGCCGGGACCAATCCCCAGCCTTTCACAACAACAGTCAGGTTCCTGAACGTCGCGATACTCACTGCCACAATCACGGCCGCCAGCAGCCAGGTCGCTACCGGCCTGTGCTTCAGCGGGGTACGGTTGTATTCAATGGGAACGCCGAACAAAGCCGGAAGGATTTCCCACCAATGGTCCGGACTGGTCTCGTCGTCATATTGCTTATCCTTGACCTTCGCCAAACGCTCTAAAGCGAGAGCCTCTATTTCTTCAGGTGAGAATTTTATGCCCGGCGGCTTTCTCGCGTCTAGCTTCGGCAGGGCCTCGAATTCACCCCGGTCAAACCAGACAAAGTGACAACTCGTGCAAACGTCGATCAGGCGGCTTGGCACTCCGACGCCAAGCGGAATCTCTTTCATTGAACGCAGACACGATGGGCACTGTCTGTCTCCGCCGTAACGACCCGATCGAGCCATCTGCCACAGCCTGTTGAGCAAGGCTCTGGGCACAACTTTTCGCAGGACTTCTACGGTGATAGCCCGGCCATGACACGAACGGCAAACCCAGAAGAATCCGAGCCTGCTCGTTCTCTAACTCAGCGTCTTTTTGCAGCTCGGGCAAAAAATCATTTCGGATCTCAAGTCCCTCCATAGGCTCAGTGATAATCTTTGCCGTTGAGGCTACGGAGCACTGATCTCAGCCAAGCTTCGAGCTGGAACTTCATGGATCTTACCCTGTCACCATGTTGGGCGAGCAGGTTGTTCTGCTCAGCAGGATCGTCGGCGAGATTGTACAGCTCCCACCTGACATTTGCCTTCTTGTCCTGGATTCGATGGAGCTTCCAGGGCCAGTCGAGCCAGGCCGCGTGCCCGGGGAAAGTATCCTCGGGATACTGTTTGGTGATATCGCCGGCGTCCAGGCGCATTCGCGCCGGGTCGCCTGTTCGGCCAGCTTTCTGCGCTTCGAGCAGCTCAGTCATCCATTTGTGACTCGGCACGCTCTTGCCGCCGGCGGCAAAATCCCAGAATCCCATCGGCTTTGGCCGGGCCTTCATCGCCCCGGCGATCAGCGGCGTCAAACTGATTCCATCCAGCGGCGGCTGGTTCTCCACCCGCACACCAACAATATCAAGTAGCGTCGGATAAATATCCGACGTGTTGCAGGGGACACTGGTTACCCGGTGGCCGGAGATGCGCGCGGGCCACTCGAGTATCGCCGGCACGCGCAGACCGCCTTCGTAGACCCTGCCCTTGTTTGCGCGTCCGCCCGTTGTGCCGACGTTGGGCAGGCCGCCGTTGTCGCTGCAATACCACAGGATTGTGTTGTCGGCGATGCCGAGGGTGCGAAGCTCTTTTCGAAGCTTGCCGAACGCGCGGTCCATACCGGTGATCTCACCGTAGAAGTGCTGTAATTTCTTCTGCTGATCAGCATAGAGCTTGCGGTCCCGCTCAATCGCCTGATGAGGTCCGTGCGGAGAACCGAACCACACCACCGCTAAAAACGGCTGAGGCGTTTTGGCGTGCTTGCGGATGAATTCGATAGCGGCCTCTACCGTCACCATCGAGCTTTCACCTCTGGTCTGGATGGCGGTGCCTTCACGGCTGAGAATCGGGTCGTTATCGAAGAAGTTCGGAGCAGAGAACCACTCGTCGAACCCAGCGCCGCTGGGACTTACCGGGCTTGCCTTCATGACCGAACCCAGGTGCCACTTGCCGAAATGACCCGTGACGTAGCCTCCCCGTTTGAGGGCCTCGGCAATCGATATCTCCTGGGGGCGAAGCGAATATCCCCACTTGAAACATCCGAACCGGTTCGGGTGACGCCCCGTCATGACGCTGCCCCGCGTGGGCGAGCACACCGGCGCCGCGGCGTAAAAGCGGTCGAATCGC
>CP070678.1:2564952-2580604 GCA_020352515.1 Phycisphaerales bacterium
CACGAGCAAGGTCAGGACCAGCTCGGACCTGTTAGGCATATCGACGCTCGGCTTCAGAGGCGAAGCGCTGGCGAGCATTGCCTCTGTGGGACAGGTTCGGGCGGCCAGCAGAACCAAGGACTCGCCGGGGGCAAACTGCGTCGAAATTGACTGCGGCAACAAGGGGCCGGTCGGCCCGTGCAGCGGCGACTACGGGACTGCAATTCAGGTCAGAGACATAGTCTACAAGCTCCCGGCCAGGCGCAAGTTCCTGCGGACCGCCAACACCGAGATGGGCCACGTAACGGAGCAGTTCACCCGCATCGCCCTGAGCTACTGCCCCAGGCCTTCTTCGGGCTGCCGCGGCACACGGCAATTCGAGGAGCCGCCAGCCAATAATCTGGACCTGACGCTGGAAAATAACGGCAGAGAGGTTTACCGTCTTGCCGCGAGCTACGACCTGCGCCGGCGCGTGGCCGAGCTGTTTGCGACGCTCTCGAGCGCCGGCGAGGCGGATTTCATCGAATCGGAAAATGAGGAAAGAGGGATGCACGTCTTTGCCCTCATGGGCAAGCCGTGCATTTCCAGGACGAGCAACAAAGTCCAGTACACCTTCCTCAACGGGCGGTTCATACGCGACAAGTTCATCTCTCACGCGATCCGAGAGGCCTACCGGGGCCTGCTGGAACCCAACAGGTTCCCTGTTACTTTCCTGTTCATCCAAATGCCGTACGCCGATTACGACGTCAACGTGCACCCGACCAAGACCGAGGTCCGCTTTTTCAACACGAATCTCGTGCATTCCCAGGTGCTCGGCTGCCTTCGAGAGAGACTGCTCGGCACGAATCTCGAGATTCAGGCCAGAATACCCGTAGTGTCGGGCTCGCCCGGGTCCGTGAGGATGCCGGCTGGAGGCCGCAGGAGTCTTACCATCGCCGACGCGATGGCTGAATTCCTTAGAAAGCACAGGCCCGCCGCCCCGCAAAGGCACTTCGACTCGGCGCCCGATAGAGGCACAGCCGTTGACGGCAAGGGTCCCGGGCCGGCTGGCGAGCACGCCGTCGGACAACGAGGGCCGGGCGCCGCACTGGGACGGCGAAGCTTCCTGCAGATACACGACAGTTTCATCGTCGCACAAACCGAAGACGGGTTTGTTATAATCGACCAGCATGCGCTGCACGAGAGAATAATGTATGAGTGCCTCCGAAAAAGGCTGGAAAAAGGCAGGCTCGAATCGCAGAGACTGCTGATACCCGAGAGCTTCGAGTTTCCAGAGAGCCGGGCCGAGGTGCTCCAGACCAATTCCGGGCTCATAGAAAAACTTGGAATAGAGCTTGTGCCGTTCGGCCCCGGGACCATGGCGATACAGGCGTTTCCGACGTTACTTTCGAAAGCCGATCCGGTCGACTTCGTCCGTGACATGGTCGATCTGCTCGAGCACGACGATGCAGGGACCGACGCCGAGAGGATGGTCGATGAAGTTTTGAACATGGCGGCCTGCAAGGCGGCGATTAAGGCGGGGCAGAAGCTCAGCGACGCCGAAATAGAGCAACTTCTCGCAGACAAGGAAGAAACCGACTGTTCGAGCCGCTGCCCGCACGGCAGGCCTACGACGATAAGCTTCTCGGTAAGTGACCTTGAGAAGCAATTCAAGAGGACTTAGGGCGGCGGTTTGCGGCACATCGTTTGGAGAAAATGGCCCGGCGGGCCGCCGGAGACAGCGTTATGAACAAATGGTGGTGCCTTTTGTCGGCAATTGTCCTGTGGGTCGGCGCCGGAGTGGCGATAACAGGCCTGCGGCAGGACCGGGTACTCGTAGAGGCTCCGGCGCCGGAGCAGACGGGCAGAATCGTCTGCATGGCCCCGAATCTTACGGAGATAGCCTTTGCACTGGGCCTCGGCGACAGGGTCGTGGGCGTCTCGCTTGAAAGCGACTACCCGCCGGAGGCGAACGAGAGAGCCAAGGTTGGGACCTTCTGGCAGCCGGATATCGAATCGGTGATAGCGGCCCGGCCGGACCTGGTAATCACGCTCGGCTTCGAGCAGCAGAGAACCATCGCCGACCGGCTGCAACGGATGGGCTACAACTGTCTGACCCTAAAGATCGAGAAAGTGCCCGAGCTGTATGGGGCAATCGAAGAAATCGGCGCCGCCACCGGCACCGGGCAGCAGGCGGAGGCGCTTGTTGCGAACATCAGGGCCAGGCTCGAAAGGCTGTCCGAGATTGCCAACAAAGGCGAGAAGGTCCGAGTCCTCTGGGTCGTTCAGCGAGAGCCTCTGCGTGTGGCCGGCAGAGAAACCTTCATCGACGAGATGATTGAAATGGCCGGCGGGCGCAACGCCATTGGGCCGACGTTCCACCAGTACCCGCCTATCGGGGCCGAGCAAGTTATCGCCTGCTCACCGGAGGTCATAATCGAGCCGGCGATGGCACAGACGGAGCTGGGCCCACAACGGGACACGGCCCTTGAATACTGGAACAGGTTCGAGAATCTGCCGGCCGTCGCAGGCAAGCGGGTATACGTGATACATGGAGATTTGGTCTCGCGGCTCGGCCCGCGACTTTATGAGGCCGTAGAGGCCATCGCTCGATGCATAGAGCCGGAGCTTAGAATCAACTGACGATGGAAAAGGGACTTCTGACACCGCGAAAGCTGCTCACAAGGGTAGCAGCGGCACTGTTGCTGCTGGCCTTCGTAATGGTTGCCTGCTCTCTTATCGGCTCTCAGAGAGTATCCCTGCGAAGGGCATTTGAGGCCTGGACGACAGACGGGGCGGTGAATCCGGATTATGAAATATTCGTGCACGTCAGGCTTCCGCGGATACTGCTGGCCGCGATTGTCGGTTCGGCGCTGGCCTGCTCGGGGGCGGTCTTCCAGGCCCTCTTGCGCAACCCCCTTGCAGACCCATACATCCTGGGTATATCGAGCGGGGCGGGCCTGGGTGCGATTATCGCGGTAATCAGCGGGCTAAACTGGACGCTCTGGGGGCGCTCACCGATAGCGGTTTTTGCATTTGCGGGCGCACTGGGGACCGTCTGGCTGGTCTGGTTCATCGGCAGCCTCGCGGGCAAGTTTCACATAACGGGGTTGCTGCTTGCCGGGGTGGTTGTTAACGCCTTCTTCTCTGCGCTGATAATGTTCCTGACATCGGTGGCAAAGAGTCAGGACGTACACGCGACGATATTCTGGCTCATGGGCAATATGACCGAGGAGAGCTTTGGCGTTCTCTGGATGGGTTCCGGCTGTGTCATCGCGGGGATATTTGCGCTGTTTTTGATGAGTCCGCAGTTGAACGCCATGAGCCTGAGCGAAGATGACGCCTCAAGCATGGGCGTAAATACTGCCAGAACGCGCACACTCTCGTTTGGCGTGGCGGCCTTCATTACGGCTGTTGCGGTGAGTCTTAGCGGGCTGGTCGGATTTGCCGGGCTTATTGTTCCGCACGGCGTCAGACTCGTCTTCGGGCCCGACCATCGCCAGTTGCTGCCGCTGAGCGGCATCGCCGGGGCAATATTCCTCGTGGTCGCAGATACGGTGGGGCGGGTTATCGTCGCCCCGGCACAACTGCCCGCCGGGGTCGTAACAGCCGTTGTAGGCGGGCCCTTCTTCCTGTTCCTGCTCGTCAAATACAGCAGAAAAGTCGGTTGGTCAAAATGAGCAACGCCGTTGAAGTCACACATCTGAGTTTCGGCTACACCTCTGAGAGAATGGTCTTAAAAGACATCAGCTTTGATGTTGCCGGCGGGGAATTCGTCGGTATAGTGGGGCCGAACGGAGCCGGCAAGAGCACGCTGCTCAATCTGCTGTGCGGCAGGCTCGCCTCTAAATCCGGGGCAATAAAGATTGACACTATGGCGGTGGAATCATACAGCCGCGAGCTGCTTGCCAGGAAGGTGGCGGTCGTACGCCAGGAATTCGTCCCGGTGTTCGGGTTCTCGGTCATCGAAATCGTTATGATGGCCAGAACGCCCTACTACGGTGCTCTGGGCTTCGAAAGCAGTTCCGACAGAGAGATAGTCGCCGAAGCTTTGCAAGCGACGGGCATGGCTGCGTTCGCCCTCAGGCCGCTGCAAAGCCTCAGCGGAGGTGAGCGGCAGCTCGTATTCATTGCGCGGGCGCTCGCGCAGAACAGCGAAATCCTGCTCCTGGACGAGCCCACAAGCTTGCTCGACATGAAGAATCAGGTCCGCATCTATGATCTGCTCAAGGCCGCCCAGTTTGAAAAGGGCAGAACCGTTATCGCAGTGACGCACGATATCAACCTGGCGGCGCAGTATTGCGACCGAATCCTGTTGCTCAAGACGGACGGCGGCTCTCGGTACGGCCGAACGCACAACATTCTCCGGGCCGACGAAATAGCCGGCGCGTTCGCAGTTGAGGTCGCCGTAGGCAGGATCGGAGAGCGGGAATTTTTCATTCCAAAAGGCAATTTCGAGGGAAATCGCGGCCGGACCGGCGGCAGTTCGGGCCCGGTATAGCGGCCCCTCCACCCCCGCGCAAAAAAGACTTAAGTTCTTGGCCGGCAAGCACTTACAAACCATAGGCGGTATTGTTTCAATGACCGGACAAGCTGGGCCGCCGTCCCCCCGAACAGTAATTACCGCGACCTCACAAAAAAGTAATGCTGTACATCCGGGTCCCAAGATGTTAAAATACGGGTTTACATGGTTCTCTATAAAAGCCCGTGTTGATTTGGAAAGGCCGACAGCCTGTGCCGCGAAAAGCAAAGAAAGTAGTCAAAAAGAAAAAGTCCGCGCCGAAACGAACCAAGAACAAGAAGCTGACCAAAGCTGAGATCACGCGGTTCGAGCAAATGCTCCTGGAAAAGCGCAAGGAAATCCTGACAAGTGTGAACGAGTTCGAAGACGAAGCACTGGGCAAATCCAGGCTTGACGCCACGGGTGACCTTTCGAGCATGCCCATCCACATGGCCGACTTGGGCACGGACAACTACGAACAGGAGTTCGCCTTAGGACTGCTGGACAGCGAAAGGAGACTCCTCAGAGAGATTGACGACGCGCTGGTACGCATTGAGCAGCGCAAGTACGGTGTCTGCGAAGGCACCGGAAGCCAAATACCTAAAGCTCGGCTCGAGGCCCAGCCCTGGGCCAGATACTGCATCGAATACGCCCGGATGCTGGAGAAGGGCCGTCTGGCCGAACAGTAGAAAGAATCAATCTGTTGATGTTCAGACATGAAACGCAGATGTCCCGTCTGTCGTAGAGTCTTTGAGGCAACACTGCGGGCTCCTTCCGAAGCGGCGAAATTCTTCCCTTTCTGCTCGAAGCGCTGCAAACTCCTGGACCTGGGCGGGTGGCTGGACAGTTCCTATAGAATCATCTCCAGCCCGGAGTCACAGGAGATCGAAGAGCCGCCGGATGCAACCCTACCGCCACCCTCGGGCAGAGACTGAACAGCCATAGTCAGTGGAGAGAATATCACAAAAGCTGTCGAAATCGAGCGAAACCGTGCTATATTCAGTAAGGGCCTTTGAATGTAAAAAGGAACGGCGCCAGCGCACTTTTGGAAAGGAAAAGATATGGCCGGCGAAGAACAACAGTCGCAGGTATTCGGTGGCCTGCTTTTTACCAATATCTTTCAAGCGTTTGTCATGGCCCGTCAGGCGAGCAAGCTTGTCATTGCATTCCTGGGTCTGACCGTTATATGCATTGCAGGCCGCCTTATGGACGTCAGCCGGACCGTCGTCGCCACTCCCGGCACTCGCGGGACAGTTACGGAACTGCAGACTTACTTGAGCTCGCCGGATAGCCTGGACTCATATATCGACACGTTTCGTGAAAGAGGGGGCCGCGCGGGTGTGTTCTCGACCCTGTGGCGCTTCTCGTCGGCAAAGTTCCACGAGACTCTGAAATCGCTCTTCGCGCTGGACACGAAGGGTTTCGCGGCAAATATCTATGACTACCTGAAGGCGATTGAATGGACGCTCAAGTATCACCCGGTTTACTTCGCTGTGTTTTTGTTAATCACACTGTCCGTGATTTCAATAGTCGGCGGGGCTATCTGCAGAATAGCCGCGCTGCAGTTTGCCTGCGGAGAGAAACCAGGCCTTACCGAGGCGCTGAGTTTCAGCCTGAGAAAGTCGAGAACTCTCCTGACCATACCATTGGCGCCTGTGGCCGTTATCGCGCTCATTGGAATGGTGATAGCGCTTCTGGGCCTGCCCGGCAACATTGATTGGGCGGGCGAACTGATAGTGTCTGTTCTAATGTTGCCCGCCTTGATTCTGGGCGCGGTGGTGGCGATAGCCCTGATAGGAACAGGCGCCGGTTTTAATCTGATGTTCCCGGCTGTTGCGTACGACGGTCTGGACTGCCCCGATGCGATAAGCACGTCCTTTCATTACGTTTGCCACAGGCCGTGGCGGATGGGCTTTTACAGTATCATAGCCACCGCTTACGGCTCGGTTTGTTACGTATTCGTGCGCCTTTTTGCATTTCTTATGCTCTGGGTCACCCACTGGCTCATGCGGTCTGCTGTATGGGCCCAAACCGACGAAGGCGTGAACAAGCTGGCGGCGATCTGGCCGGAACCTACGTTTCCCAACCTGCTCGGGGCGGCAGAGCCCGTGACGGCTACCGGCCAGTCGATGGCGTTTGCCGCCTCTGCAGTGCGTCTATTGCTGCTGGTGGTAGTGGGGTTGCTCGTCTCCTATGGAATGAGTTTCTATTTTTCGGCCAATACTATAATCTACGCGCTAATGCGCAACAAGGTCGACAACATCGCTCTTGACAACGTTTGTGCCGATGTTGATCAGACGCAAGTTGCAGTGAAGGCGGCCGAGGTCAAGGCTGACGACATGCAGTCACAGCAGTGAGCCCCGGTCCACGTGGCGCGATCCGGCGGCGGAGCGCACGTTGACGGGTAATTGCGGCTATTTAGTGAGGGTTTCTTGACACTTGGCTTCGGCGCTGCTATGCTCTTGCCGCCGTGTAATTATCAGGAGTAAGTGTAGCGTCGAGAAGATATGCCTGACTCAAACGCAAATCCGCAACCACCTAATGCTGTTCCAAACCCGCTGGAATTCCCATCGCCTCCTGCCGCTCTGCTTCGTTTCCGTAAAGTCCTGATAGTGCTCGCCCACATGATCGCCTTTGCCACCTCTCTGTTTGTGTCGTTTCTTCTGGCAAACAACATGCAGTTCAAACGGCAATGGCTTGTCGAGCAGTACCCCAGCCTGCTGTTGTTCTCCGGCATCATTAAACTGGGAGTGTTTGCCCGGTACAAGCAATACCGCGGATGGTGGCGCTACGTGGGCATATCCGATCTGCTTGAGATAGTGCGGGCCTCGGTTGTGAGCACCGTGATTATTGTGCTGTTCTGGTTCGCTGTCATCCTGCACGGCCCGGACGTTGTCCAAAGGAGCTTTCGCGGTCTTGCACAGGTGAGCCAGGGAGTCTTCATGGCCGATTTGTTCGGGACTTTCCTGCTGCTGGCCGGTTTGCGAATGATGACAAGACTGTACTACGAGGAGTTCCGTACCGTCGAAAGCGGCGGGCTGAAAAGGTTTGTCATCGTCGGGGCCGGAAATACCGGCGAAACCCTCTTGCGCGAGATCCACCGCATGCCCGTGCTCCAGTACGAAGTCATCGGGTTCATTGACGACGACCCGACAAAGCAGCACATGGACATTCACGGTATACCTGTCCTGGGAACGGTCGAGCACCTCCCGAAGATATGCGAGGACCACGACGTCGAGGAGATTGCCATAGCAATGCCTTCGGCGACCCACCAGCAGCTACGACGGGTGATTCAGGTATGCGAGGGCGCCAAGATACGATTTCGCACCGTTCCATCTCTGACCGATATCGCCTCAGGCAGATTCCGGGTCTCCCAGATTCGCGACGTTGATATCAACGACCTTCTCGGACGCGAGGCCGTGCAGCTGGACCTGGACGTGATAGAGACCTTCGCCAGAGACAAGACGATCCTCGTAAGCGGCGCCGGTGGCTCCATAGGCTCGGAAATGTGCCGCCAATTGTGCAACTTCAAGCCGAAGCTCCTTCTGCTTATCGAACAGGCCGAGAACCCGCTGTTCTATATCGAACGCGAGCTTCGAAGAGACTTTCCAGATGTGTCTATCGAGGCGGTCGTTTGCAACATAACGGACAGAAACCGTGTCGAGGGCACGTTCGAGCGCTACAGGCCCCAGATCGTCATTCACGCGGCCGCCCACAAGCACGTCCCTCTGATGGAGCTCAACAGCGGCGAGGCGATCAAGAACAACGTGGTGGGCACTCGCAACGTCGCGGACGCTGCCTCGAAGCACGAGGCGGAAAACTTCGTGATGATCAGCACGGACAAGGCGGTCAATCCGACGAGCATCATGGGCTCGTCCAAGCGAATCGCGGAGATGTATATTCAGGACCTCAACAGAACAAGCAAGACACACTTCGTGACGGTGCGATTCGGCAACGTCCTCGGCTCCGACGGCTCGGTGGTCCCCATTTTCAAGAGGCAGATAGCCGAAGGCGGCCCGGTGACCGTGACACATCCTGAAATGAAGCGCTATTTCATGACGATACCGGAGGCAAGCCAGCTCGTCCTGCAGGCCGCGACCATGGGCAAGGGCGGGGAGATATTCGTGCTGGACATGGGCGAGCCGGTAAAGATTGTGGACCTTGCAAGGGAGCTTATAACCCTGAGCGGCTTCCGGCCCGGCGAAGACATAGAGATGGTGTTCACCAACCCCAGACCCGGCGAGAAGCTCTTCGAAGAGCTGTCGATAGAGGGCGAGGACATGCAGCGGACGAGGCATCCCAAGATCAGTATATGGAGGAATATACCGATGGACCGAGACAAGCTGCGGGCGGGCATAGATGAGCTGGTCGGCATAGCCGAAAATCAGGACTACGTGGAGATAGTCCGCAAGATTAAGCAGCTTGTGCCGGAATACACGGGAGGCAAGAACCTCCGGGTCGCCGGAGAACAGCCTCGGTGCGAAACCGCTTCGGATCAGGGGCAGTAAAAAAGCCGCTCCTGCGAGCGGCTTTCTGATCGACATACACCCCCATCTTAATCCTGGGGTTCCGTCCCCTCCCGCGGGTGAGCGCTTTCGTAAACCTCCTTCAGTCTTTTAGTGCTCAAATGCGTGTATATCTGGGTCGTCGAGAGGGACTGATGACCAAGCAATTCCTGGACACTTCTGAGGTCGGCCCCGTTGTTGAGCATATGAGTTGCAAAGCTGTGACGCAGGGTATGTGGGCTTATAGCAGGATCCAATCCCGCCATCTTGAGATACTTGTCCATCTTCCGGCGAACGCTGCGGGTGCTCAGCCGCCGCCCATGCTTGTTCACGAACAGAACCTTCGAGTCGAAGTTGGTGTTGCTCTGGGCGCGCTTGTTCCTGAACTCCATATAGTGCTGAATCACCTGCAGGGCCGACGAGCTGATCGGAGCGATTCTCTCCTTTTTGCCCTTTCCCCGGACGTGAACGACCTCGCCCAGGAAGTCTATATCGTCCATGTTGAGCGCGACAAGCTCGCTTACCCGGATGCCTGTGCTGTAGAGGGTCTCCAGGATGGCCCGGTCCCTTGCTCCCAGCCAGCTATCCGTCGGTGGCGTCTCGAGCAGTCTTTTCACTTCTTCATATTCGAGAAAACGGGGCAGCTTCTTCTCCTGCTTGGGCGTCCTGATCGGCAGCACGGGATTGGAGCCGATTATGTTCCTTTTGACAAGGAACTTGTAGAAACTCCGCAACGTGGCCAGCTTGCGGGCGACAGTCGCCTTGGAGTAGTGCTTCTCGCTGAGGAAGGCCAGATATGCCCTCACGGCGTTTACGTCGACCGAGGCAAGCATCTGGTCGACTTCAAGGCCGGTCTCGGTTGCCACGGCCGTAGCCGATCCGCCGTGCTGCTGAGCAAGTGACACCGGCTCGCCGCCCGGTGCCCCGCCGCCCGAGCCAGCCAGCAGAAAACTGCCGAACTGGCTGAGATCGGCGCCGTAGCACTTTGCCGTGTGCTCGCTGAAGCGCTTCTCGAATTTCAGATAATCTAAGAACTTTTGGATAATTGTGCTCTCTTCCATAACCTACCCATCTACCATTCTATTGAGATATTTTGCTCGACTTTCCAAGGTACCAAGTCAATTTCATTTGCGTCCCGCCACTTCTTCCCGGATTAATTCGCGTGCATCTGCTTATCCGTGCTCTCGCCTAAAAGCTCATCGGCCTGGCCGATAAGTGACTGGGTCAGTTTGAAACTAAGCACGGCCGCATCGAACCAATCGAAATTCGTTGAGCGATGCTTGGCCTGTTCGATTAGAGCGTCAAGCAGCTCGTCCTCACAGCCGGTTTCGTAGCGGAATATGAACCTTTCTCTGCCCTTGTTCAGAACGAGCTGTCGTTTGACTTTCTTCATTGCCTCTGACTATTGCCCAAGAGCCGGGCGCCGTATACTTTTTTCCCGGATACTTCCGGTAAACGCCCACATACTGTTTATCGGCCTAAACGCAACCTACTGAAGTCAAAAGTTCATTTTTTCTCAAGCGCAGGTGATAAAATCCGCGCTGTCGAAAACTGCACAAGGCTTTTATCGGCCAATAAGGGCTCTGTCTTTACAAATTGAGTGCAAATGTGGGCAGACTGAAGGCAAATTTATAGAGGACTATCGGCCGCCCCCACCGGGCCGACCCCTCTTCGAGCTCGCCTTGAAAAACGTTTTTCCGTCCTTTTTCGTGGATTCCACGGCCCCCCGTTTCCTGAGAATGTTGATGTATTGCAGCGCCTCGTCCTGCCGAATCCGCAAACCCGAGCATATCTGCTCCAGCGAGCAGGGCCTGCGTTTCAACATTGACAATACGTCTGCGGCCCCCCCTACAAAACGCGCACCGTGCTGTTTGGGAGAGAAATCGGCAATAACCTCACATTTCGGGCCCAGCCGGGCGGCTATATGGCGGAGCTTATTGGAACCCGGTCTTGCCACGTGGGCCTCGGCCGTGGGCCGGACGGCCGTATTCAAGTGTATCTTATCGGGCCGAATGCGCTCTATCAGACGAGCGATTCTTCCAATTTGCTCGTCATCCGTGTTCAAGCCCTCGACCAAAAATACTTCAAGCCATATCTTGCCCGCAAATCCCGCCCTGAAGGCGCACAGTCCCGCGACCAGCTTCTCAATGCTGATATCCTGATGCGGGCGGTTCATCCTCTGGAAAGTCTCCTCGTCACCGGCATCCAGCGATGGCAGCAGCACGTCGGCTTTGGCGCAGTCATCCCGCACGTCTTTCCGGAACAGCAGGGTCCCATTGGTGAGAAGCGCGACAGGAATGTTGCTGAGGCCCTTGATACCGCCGATAAGGCGACCGAGGCCCGAATTGAGCGTCGGCTCTCCAGAGCCGCCGATAGTGATGAAATCGGCATCCAAACCCTCTTTCACCTTCTGCTTTATTGCCGCCAAAACAGCCGCAACAGGGACATACTCTCTGCGTTCGATGCTTTTCTGCGTGCTTCGGCCAAGCTGGCAGTAAATGCAATCCAGCGTGCATATTTTGTGCGGCATGATGTCCACACCGAGGCTGCGACCGAGCCTGCGTGAAGATACAGGGCCATAGAGATAATACATTTTTTCCGTCATCGACCTTCCATTCGAACGTTATGCGACCCCACCGGCCGGCCAATCCGATGCATCGGCGCGCATCGAGCAACAGTGTGGCCCTGGCCGCGAACAGGTCCCCAACGCCTCAGGGCCGCAGGATTTGAAAAATCTTTTTGCATTTATCCAGCAAATCTTCAAGCCAGTCTATTGGCATAATGCAGGCTGCGTCTGATTTTGCCTTCTGAGGCTCCGTATGAACCTCGGCAAATAGGCCGTTTGCCCCGGCTGCAACCGCCGCCCTGGCCAGTATCGGGGCCATTTCCCGCCGCCCGGCACTCGCGTCCCCAAGACCGCCGGGCTGCTGGGTGCTGTGCGTCGCATCGAAAACAACGGGCACGCCGAGCCCCTTCATATTCTCAATCGCCGTCATATCGTTTACCAGCCTGTTATAGCCGAAAAACGTGCCTCGCTCGGTTAGTATCGTCTTCTCGTTGTCGCAGGCACGAAGTTTCGCAACGACGTTTTTCATCTCCGCCGGTGAGAGGAACTGGCCTTTCTTTACGTTCACAGGCTTGCCGGTTCGCGCGCACGCGCACAGCAGGTCGGTCTGCCTGCACAGGAAAGCGGGGACCTGGAGGCAGTCAACGACTTGGCCGGCCGCGGCGGCCTGGCCGGGTTCGTGAACGTCGGTCATGACTGCAAGGCCGCTCTGCCGGCGGACGCTGGCAAGAATATCCAGGCCCTTTTCCAGGCCGGGGCCGCGAAAACCGGATATGCTGCTGCGATTGGCCTTGTCGAAACTGGCCTTGAAGATTATTCCCGTCTCCGTCCTGCGACCGATATCCACAAGCCTTTCCGCTATCTCAAGGCAGATATCGGCGCTTTCGATAACACATGGACCCGCCATCAAGAACAAGGGGCCATGCAAACCAACCTCAACATCACCAATCCTGAAACCGTCATTCTCCATGTCTTCCATCCTGAATTCAACCGGCATTCGCGCGCAACAGGCCAATCTGAAAAGCCCCGGCGCGCCTATCCGATCGCCCTGACAATTCTTGTTCTTATCCCGGCCGGCCTTGCATGCACCGGCACCAAGACTTTTACCGCCTGCGGTATCACCTCGATGTGCACGGGCAGAGCAGGCCCCGGGTCGCCATCGATCTCGGTCAATATTCGGCCCGCTTCGGAGGCGACGGTGATTCTCTTGCCCTGACGATACACGACGTCACGGCTTGCCGCATGTCTTTTCAAAACGGTCATCATCGCATGCTTGACGAGGTGAGGCCGGGAAGCGCACCTGTATATGCAAATATCCAGCAGGCCGTCTCCGTAGTCGGCATGATGCAGCACCTGCAGCCCCACGGCGTATCTGGATATGTTCCCGACAAAAACCAAGGCCGGGCCGTCGAGAAGCTGCTCACCATCGACTTCGACCGTCATCGGGCCGAACCTGTAGCTCCAGAACGTGCGCCACAGCGGCCAGAAGTAGTCAAAGTGGTTTATGTGCCCCCGCCGCCGCTCGCTGACGCGCCGAACAACCTGGCCGTCAAACCCAAACCCAGCTATCGAGGTAAAACACTTCCCATTCGCGCGACCCAGGTCAAGGGGACGAATCTGACCGCCTTCGAACGTCCTTATGACAGTCTTGACCCCCTCATCGAAGCCCAGCTCGTTCGCCAGCAGATTCTCGGTCCCGCAGGGCACGATAAGCAGGGGCTTATCACTGCCCTCCAGCCCGTGGGCGACCTCGCGGACCGTGCCGTCCCCTCCCACAACCACAACCGTGCCACAATCGTAATCCACGGCCGCATCGGTCGCTAACTCACAGGCATGAGCCAGAGAGGCCGTCAGGCTGATCCTGACCTCAAACCCTCTTTTGAGCAGGTATTCCTGAAAGGCCCTCCCGACGAACTTGCTGCTTGAAGCTCCGGATTTGGGGTTCACAATATAGGCAATATAACCGTCATCAGGTTTCACAGCCAAAACCCCCGGCTACTCAGAATCAATGCGGTCTTTTATGCCACCGCGCCGGCCAAGCTCGGCCTTCATCAGGGATGCGTAACTGCCTGGGATATGTGCGACATCGGACAGGCCCAGACGCGACTGAACCTCGGCTATGACCTGCTCGCCTGGACCTTCTATCTCCACAAAGTCGCCCAGAAGCGGCAGCCGGTCCAGTGCCACAAGACAGCCGCCAAACCGCCAGAGCCGACGTTCCTTCTCAACCACAAATACCTGTGAATACCCCAGCGCGCCGAGCAGCTTCCGCGTCGAATCGGCATCCTTGATTTCGACTTCTATTTCACGCCGCCTCTTTAAGCTGCTCTCCTGCCTGGGCCCTTTATATGTCAGGAAAAAGACCTTTGCGGCGCCGACCATCTGTCGCCGAAGCCTCAGACATGCGTCGCTCCTCTCCAGCGAGGCGTCCGAATCATCGAAATGATAGTCCGTCTGGAGCTGCTCGGCCAGAAACTCGGCGCCAATTTCAGTCAGCCTGTGCTCCGTCTGTCGGAGTGAATCGACCCTCAGCTTGGCTTCGATTTCGACGCACATCAGCCTACCGATATGGCTAAACGACTATGTTCACCAAACGCGACTTGACGACTATGACCTTGCGAGGAGTTCTTCCCCCCATGGCGGCAGCCACCTTCTCGGCGCCCAAGGCCCGGTCCTTGATCTGCTCCTCGTCGGTATCAGCGGGGACGACTATCCTGGTCTTTATCTTGCCGTTGACCTGCACGGCCAGCTCGATTTCCTGCTCCTTGATCAGCTCGCTGTCGTACTGCGGCCACGGCTCCCACGCCAGGCTCTCCGAGTGCCCAAGCTTGTCCCAGAGCTCCTCGGCAATATGTGGTGCGAAGGGGGCCAGGATCAGGACGAATTTCTCAACCACCGACTTCGGTCTAACCGGCTGCCTGCCCAGGTGATTCACGAAGATCATCATCGCGCTTATGGCCGTGTTGAAACCGAAAGTCTCGATATCTTCTCCCACCTTCTTGACAGTGCGGTGCAGCAGCCTGAGCGTCTGCTCGTCCGCCTCGTCCTCTTGAACGGCCTGGTCAAGCTGCCCGCTCTGCTCGTCGACAACCATCCGCCAGGCCCTCTGAAGGAAGCGGTACACCCCCTCCACCCCCTGCATGCTCCACGGCTTAATCGCCTCCAGAGGCCCCATGAACATCTCATAGAGCCGCATCGAATCGGCGCCGTAGTGGGCCACGACCTTGTCGGGATTGATAACGTTGCCGCGTGACTTGCTCATTTTCTGGCCGTCCTCGCCAAGGATCATCCCCTGGTTCACAAGCTTCTTGAAAGGTTCCCTCGTGCTCACGCAGCCCAGGTCGTAGAGGAACTTGTGCCAGAACCGCGAGTACAGAAGATGGAGCACCGCATGCTCGGCCCCGCCGATATACAAGTCAACCGGCATCCAGTACTTTTCCTTTTCCGGTTCGCAAAACCGCGAGTCGTTTTCCGGGTCCAGGTAACGCAGATAGTACCAGCAGCTACCCGCCCACTGCGGCATGGTGTTGGTTTCGCGTCTTGCCTTTGTACCGTCGGGCAGAGTAACGTTCACCCAATCGACGGCATTGGCCAGCGGCGGCTCTCCCGTGCCTGTCGGCTTGTAATCCTGCACATGCGGCAGCTCCAGAGGCAGCTCGTCGGCGGAAAGACCCATCACACGCCCGTCATCGGCATGGAGAATCGGGAAAGGCTCGCCCCAGTAGCGCTGCCTGCTGAAAAGCCAGTCGCGCAGCTTGTAGTTCACCGCCTTTGCCCCCCTGCCGCGGCCCTGTAGCCAGTCGGTGATCTTCTCTTTGAATTCGAGCGTCGGCAGCCCGTCGAACGAGCCGCTGTTGATCGCTCGTCCTTCGCCGACAAAGCACAGCTCGCCCCTACTGACCGGCCCTGCCTGCTCGGCATCGGGCGGCTCGACAACCCCGATTATGGGAAGGCTGTACTTCCGGGCAAACTCGAAGTCTCGCTCGTCGTGAGCCGGCACCGCCATAATCGCCCCAGTGCCGTAGCTTATCAGAACGTAGTCGCTAATCCAGATGGGAATCTTCCCATCATTGACCGGGTTTATCGCCGAAGCCCCCGTGAATACACCGGTCTTTTCCTTTG
>CP070678.1:2580704-2593570 GCA_020352515.1 Phycisphaerales bacterium
ATGAACCTGTTGTCGAGGGGCCGGGCGATGCTGTAGATGTTGAATCCGAACAGGCCCATGAGGTAGCCGATGATTTCGAAGTTGCCGTAGTGGCCGGTGACCAGCAGCAGGCCGCCGCCTTCCTGCATGAGCCACTTCGTCTGCTCGGTGTTTCTGTAGCGGGAGTAATCCCGCCAGTTCTCCTTCCTGACCAGGCGGGGTGTGAAGAGAACGTCGACGGCGAGCATGACGATGTGCTCGAAGCTTCTTCGGCCGGTCCGCTGTATCCATTGTTCGTCTTTGTCGGGGAAGCTGGCGTGCAGGTTGTGGAGGGCGCGTTGGCGGCCCCGATGGTAGTGGTCCCACATCAGCCGGCCGAGAAAGCGGGCGAGCCCCAAGCTTCTCTTGATGCCGAGCAGGTAAAGAAAGGCGACAAGCACGCGCAGCGCGAGATACTGCAGGTAATCCACGAGCAGGTTACGTTTTCTCTTCTTCTTTTTCTTTCGGCGTAAGGACTCGGCCATAGCCGCCGATTTTAGAGCCCGGAGAGTTCCTGTCAAGCCGCTCTGCTACGTGCACGGCGAGCCCGGCGCAGCGTCGGCCCCAAAGGCGGCCTCACGAGAGCCTCAAGTCGCGTGCGATTATTCCTGACGGGGCGGCGAGGCAGTAGAGGTACTTGTGGAGCGTTAAGGGCTCTCTGAGGCTGCCGGTAACGGGGTCTCGGGAGGTGAATCTGGCGATGTGGGGGTTGTACTGTCGGGCTCGGAGGAAGTATTCCCGGCTTTCGGAATCGAGGTATTGGCCGGTGATGTATTTGTTTTTCAAAGAGCCGGTGGATGAATCGATTTCCAATAGTATTGTCGGTAGATCGCCCACAATGTCAAGAATATACTCGTGTTTGAGTGTGCAAATTGTCCGGGCAGGGGGGGCGGATCGTGCCTTTGGGTAGCGGGGGGCAACGAACATTGAGAGTTTCTTTGGGGGAAGGCTGATTGCTGTTGCAAAGGCGGCGGCAATCTGGATAATGGCGTTATGCCGGGTCATCGGACCGGCTCGCCGAAGAGCGGGAGGCCCGCAGCATAAGACGGAAGTTACTCAAAAGAGGATAGACAGATGAGGAAAGCCTGTGACTTTGCATTATCGGCAGGGCTGGCTGCTCTGCTGCTTCTCGGAGCGGGCTGTCCTGAGCCGCCCGAGAGAGATGCGGGCACAACCAGCCGAGTAACCGGGGGCGCGTACGAGAAGGCGGTCGGCGAATCGGCCAGGTTTATTCCGGTGGCCTACGATGTAGATGTGCTTGTCGTGGGCGGCTCTTCCGGGGGCGTGGCGGCGGCGGTTGGGGCGGCCGAGAAGGGCGCCAGCGTGTTTCTTACAGCTCAGCGGCCGTATCTCGGCGAGGATATCTGCGGCACGTACCGGTTGTGGCTTGAGCCGGATGAGATTGCGACCTCGCCTTTGGCGAAGAAGGTCTTTGCGGAGATGCCCCGCTCCGGGCCGTCGGTTAGGGGGGCAGCGTTCACCTATTCGGCGGACAAACCGTCTGCGGCCATCCATAGAGATACGAGGACGCCGTCCCTGCTGACAGACGGCAAGTGGCACAATGCGGCCACGCAGAGCGTGCAGTACGACGGCGACGTGATCATCACGGCGGATTTGGGAAAAGAACGGGAGCTGCGCTGCGTGTACCTGATGGCCTATCAGAGACGCAACCCGGGGCTCGGCAGTGACTTCGAGGTCGAGAGCGTCGCGGTTTCGCTGAGCGGTGACGGGGACGACTGGACGCAGGCTGCGGTCGCCCGCAATGCCATCGCGGGGCAGGCCCTCAGCGAGCCGTGGGGTCCGGTGGAGCTGTCGGCGGCGGTGAGCGGGCCAGCCAGGTACGTGAAATTGGCCGTCAAGAAGAGCAAGGACGTCGAAAGGGTGCTCATCGGCGAGATAATAATAGAGGATAAGCAAGCCTCGGAGCGGCCCGCGCCGGCCCGCAAGGCGATTGCGGTGACACCGATGCAGGTGAAGCGCGTGCTGGATGAGGCGCTGCTCGATGCGGGCGTTGAATTTCTGTACGGCTGTTATGCGACGGACGTGCTCTGGGATGACGGCGGAAACGTTGCCGGGATTGTCATGGCCAACCGTTCCGGACGGCAGCGGATCAGGGCCAAGGTCGTGATTGACGCAACGCCCAGGGCCGCGGTGGCCAGAATGGCGGGGGCGACCTTCGAGGCGTATCCGGCGGGCGTGCAGAGGTTCAGGCGGGTGGTCGCGGGCGCCGAAGTTGTCACCGGCGACGGCATATCTGCGAGCAAGGTGCCGGCGCCACCCGGCTCAGAGTTCAATGCGATTGAGTACAGCGTGGATATCCCCATGACCGATGGTTCGTTTGCGTCGTTTGCCCGGGCCGAGCAGGTCGCGCGGGACAAGACGTGGCATCCGGGCCAGAACGATTCTTCGGAGGTGCTGTTCCAGGTTCCGCCCGATCCGATGAAGGGCTCAGAGGCTCATCGGGGCCCGTGGCCCGGGGCGGAGAAGGTTGGTGTGGACGTGTTTCGGCCGGCCGGCGTAGAACGCCTTTTTGTGGTTGGAGGCTGCGCGGACGTGTCCCGCGGTGCTGCTGAGAAGCTGCTTCGGCCGGCCGAGCTTATGGCGGTCGGCGGCCGGGTCGGAAAAGCGGCCGCTTCCGAGGCCGCGAATATAAGCAAAGCGCGGCATATAGAGCTGCGCGGTCTGCTGAAGGCCCCGGCTTATCCGGGCGACATACGCGAGGACTTGAGCGGGATACGTTCAATGGGGGTCCTGCACGGCAGCCGTCAGCCGCGAAGCAGGAGTGTTCCGGTTCTCGCAGAATACGACGTCGTCGTGGTCGGGGGCGGCACGGGTGGGGCGCCCGCGGGCATATCGGCGGCCCGGCAGGGGGCGAGAACGCTCGTCGTGGAGTACCTGCATAACCTCGGCGGAGTGGGGACTGTGGGGCTTATCAGCAAGTACTATTACGGTTACATCAAGGGATTCACCAAAGAGATCGACCAGGGCGTCGGCGGCCTGGGCCCGGGCGGCCAGGTGGGCAGCGCCTGGAGCGTCGAATTGAAGCAGGAGTGGTACCGCAGGGAGCTCCGCAAGGCCGGCGCCGATATCTGGTTCGGCGTTCTGGGGTGCGGTGCTTTTGTCGATAAGGGGTGCGTCAAGGGCGTTGTCGTTGCGACGCCGGAAGGGCGCGGAGTGGTGCTTGCCAAGGTGGTTATCGACTCGACGGGCAACGCGGATATTGCCGCGGCGGCCGGCGCTGCCTGTGTTTACACCAACGGCACCGGCGTGGCCGTCCAGGGTTCGGGGCTGCCGCCGCGAAAGCTCGGGGCCGGGTACACCAACACCGACTGGACCTTCATCGACGACGGTGACGTGCTCGACGCCTGGCGCTCCTTCGTCACCGCAAAGAAGAAGTTCAAGGGCGCATACGATCTGGGACAGCTTCTCGATACCCGCGAGCGGCGCCGGATAGTCGGCGACTTCGTGATGTCACCGATGGATATTTCGCTCGGCAGGACGTATCCGGATACGATTGTGATAGCCAGGAGCAATTTCGATTCGCACGGTTTTGCGGTGCACGAGATTTTCATGCTCCGCCCGCCCGACAGGAAAGCGATTCTCGTGAACGTTCCCTATCGCTGCCTGCTGCCAAAAGGGCTTGAGGGCATTCTCGTCACCGGTCTTGGCGTAAGCGCCCATCGTGACGCGATGCCGGTCATTCGGATGCAGCCCGACATACAGAACCAGGGTTATGCGGCCGGTGTTGCCGCGGCGATGGCCGCCGAGTCGGGAAAGAGCCTGCGAAACATCGACCTCAAGCTGCTCCAGAAGCATCTGGTTGACAAAGGCAACCTGCCGGAACGTGTGCTGACCGACATCGATTCGATGCCGCTGCCGAAAGAGAGAGTTGTCGAAGCCGTGCGAAAAGTGGTCGATGATTTCGAGGGGCTGGAGGTCGTCCTGGCCCAGCCGGCCGATTCAATGCCGCTTCTCAAAGAGGCTTACAAGAAGACCGGGGACGAAAAGGCGAAGCTCGCGTACGCCCACATAGTCGGGATGCTGGGTGATGCAACGGGCGCTGATACGTTGTTGGAGGCGGTCAAATCCGGCCGGTGGGACAAGGGCTGGAATTATACCGGAATGGGCCAGTATGGAGCCAGCGTCAGCCCGTTGGACAGCATGATTATCGCGCTGGGGCGGACCGGTGACAAACGCGCGCTGGAGCCTATTGTCGAGAAGGTCGAGCAGCTAAATTCCTCCAGCGAGTTCTCGCACCACAGGGCGGCCGCAATGGCGCTGGAGGCCCTTGCCGATCCCCGTGCCGCCGCGCCTCTGGCCGGCTTGCTGCGAAAGCCCCGGATGATGGGCCATGCGTTTACGGATATCGCAGAGGCAATGGACGGGACGCCGAACAGCGGCACCGACACGAGCACAAGGAACGCCTCCCTCAAGGAGTTGGTGCTGGCCAGGGCCTTATACCGCTGCGGCGATTACGACGGCCTTGGCAGGGAGATACTGAAGAAGTATGAGCGCGACCTGCGCGCCCATTACGCGCGTCACGCCCGTGCGATTCTCAGAAACTGAACGCACAGGGCTGACGATGGCGTGTTTTTGGTCATTAATGATGTTGCCTGGTTGCAGAAGTGCCGGCCCGCAGGAAGGGGGCCGGATGAACAACATGTATTATTGAATCCTTCATAAACTATTTAAGGAGAGGCAAAATGTCAGGAAAGTATCGTTTTTCATTCGGCCCCTGGAACATTCACGAGGGAGCGGACCCGTTCGGACCGACCGTCAGGGACGGCATCGAGTTCGCAAAAAAGCTGAAGATGTACAAGAATCTGGGATTTGACGGCGTGCAGTTTCACGACGACGATGCAGTGCCCGACATGGACAACCTGAGCGCCCAGGAGATAGTCAAGAAGGCAAAAGAGGTGCGGGCAATGCTGGACGGTGAGGGCCTTGCCGCAGAATTCGTCGCGCCGCGCTTGTGGGAGGATGCGCGCACGATTGACGGGGCATACACGGCGAACGACCCGGCCTGCAGGGAGTACGCGAAGGACCGCAGCCGGCGGACTATCGACATCGCCGCCGCCCTTGAGACAAGGCTTATCGTCCTCTGGCTTGCCCGCGAAGGGACATACATCCGCGAGGCGAAGGACAGCAGCGTCGCCGTTGAGCAGATCGTCGAGGCCATAAATGGTATGCTGGCCTATAACCCGGATATCAGGATTGCGATAGAGCCCAAGCCGAACGAGCCGATGGACCAGGCGTACATTCCGACAACGGGCCACGCGATCGCCGTCAGCTTCATGACCGATGCGCCGCAGCGCGTCGGGGTCAACATCGAGAGCGCCCACGCAATACTGGCCGGGCTCGATCCGTCGGATGAAATGGGTTTTGCCCTGGCGTACAACAAGCTGTTTACCGTGCATCTTAACGACCAGAACGGCTTGAAATTCGACGAGGACAAGAGCTTCGGCGCCGTCGACCTGCGAAGGGCCTTCAACCAGGTGCGGATTCTTGACCGGTACGACTACGGCGCGGCGGGCGAGTTTGTGGGCCTGGACGTCAAGGCGATGCGGACGCAGAAGCAATCGGTTGCGACCAAGCACCTGGCCAACAGCCGGGAGATTTTCCTTCGGCTGGTCAAGGTCGCTCGAAGCATCGACAACAAGACGGTCAACCAGTTAATAGCGGACCGGGACTACGAGGAACTGGACATGCTGATCGTTGACCATCTGATGGGCAAGTAGCAGAGGAGGGAGTTATCAAGAGTATGGCTGAGGCGTCGGGCAGGACTGTTCTGAGTCTGGGAGCACACCCGGACGATGCCGAGTTTATGTGTGCAGGGACACTGGCCCTGCTTCGTGAGAAAGGCTGGCGGGTTCATATCGCCACGATGACCCCGGGCGACTGCGGGACGGTCGAATACAGCCGGGCCGAGATCAGCAGGATTCGCAGGGCCGAGGCGGCCAAGTCCGCGGCCGTACTGGATGGGCGGTATCACTGTATCGAGCGCGACGACATATTCATTATGTACGACAGGCCGACCCTGATGAAGGCCATCAGGCTGGTGCGGCAGGTGCGGCCGACCATCGTCTTTACCCTTAGCCCGTCGGACTATATGATCGATCACGAGACGGCCGCTCTGCTCGCCCAGACGGCCTGCTTCGCCTGCGGCGTGGTGAATATCAAGACCCCCGGCGCCGAGCCGTTCGAGCCGGTGCCGCACCTTTACTATATGGACGCTATTGAAGGAAAGGACAAGTTCGGCGCCGAGATAAAGGCGAGCACCGTGGTTGACGTTTCGGGCGTTATGGAGACAAAGGAAAGGATGCTCTGCTGCCATGAGAGCCAGCGCAACTGGCTTTTGAAGCACCACGGCATTGACAACTACGTCATTGCCATGAAGTCGCTCGGCCGGACAAGGGGCGGCCAAATAGGCTGTGCGTTTGCCGAGGGCTTCAGGCAGCATTTGGGCCACGCGTATCCCCAGGATAATATCCTGAAGTCCGAGCTTGGCGACCTCGTTCACATTGTCCAAGGAGAACAATGATGGGAAGGAAGACCAGCATTCTCGCGCCGGGCTGGTGGGATTATACCACCCTCGACGACGAGATTCTCAATGACGCTGCGAGGCTGACGGCCGAGGATATGGCCGGCTTGAGCAGGGACGGTTTTAAGGTGCTCTTCTACGACACCCTCGAGGATTTCTACCTGGCCGAGGCCCTCGAGTATGTCACGGCCTGGAGGCAGGCCACCGCCGATAATCCCGTGGGTATCTGCGGGCCGATAGGTCCGACCGAGCAGCTTCCGCTCGTTGCGCGCATCGTGAATGAGCTGGGGCTCGACCTCAAGAACGCCCATTTCTGGGGCATGGACGAGTGGCACCTGGGGGACAGGGAGGCCCCGCGGTCGCATCCCCTGTCGTTTGCGAGAGCGGATATGGAGCTTTGCTTCGACAGGATCGACGCGCGGCTAAGGATGCCCGAGGCCAACATCCATTTTCCCAGGGCCGATACAACAGAGTATATCAGGAGCTGGGACGGCGTCCGCTGCGCGGTCATGCAGGGTGGGCAGGGTGACATAAAGCACTGGGCGTTCAACGATCCTGTCAGGCGCCAGGGCAAGTACGCGGACGAGCCGCCGACGCCGGAGGAATTTCGCCGGCTAACCGCGCGGGTCGTCGATTTGCATCCGGTCACCGTGATGCAGAATGCCCGAACGAGCGGCGGGGGGGTGGTGACAGGAGTGCCGACCAAAGCCATTACCGTCGGACCGGTGGAGACGTGGAAGGCGGAGAAGGTCTCGATTTGGCAGGCGGGACCGCACGATAATCCCTGCGGGATGAGATTGACAACCCTCATGATAGGCCAGAAGACTGCCGACAGCGCGGTGCCGATGTCCCTTCTGGCGGACCATCCCAATGTTCTATTCAATTTCTACAGGCCCGCCATAGGAACGTGCGAGGCCGAGATGCATTGACGCAATATCGGGACAGCGCTTTCGGGGAAAGTGATTGATGGCTACGGACATTCTTATTTTGAACACGGCTGTGGCGGACCTGAGAAGGCCCGATTTTGACTTTGCGGACGAATTGGTGGGAAAGGGCGGATTGGCCAAGTGCCGGACCGAAGACATGCCGGCCTACTCTCAGGAACAGTTGAAGGCCTGGATAGACCAGGGCTGCGCGACCGCGGGGGGGCCCGGCAATACGGCCCCGCTGATAGCAAGGACGGGCCTGCGGGTCGCCGTCGGCGCCAATCTCGGCAGCGGGGACTACGACGGCCTCGATGCACAGGGCAGGTTCTTTTACGACGTGATGGTTTCCAACGACATCGACATGTCACAGACCTACAGGCACCCCCATCTCCATACGGGGACAACCTTTATTCACAGCACCTCCGGCGGCGACAGGGGCGGGATCGCCTATTTCCCGAACGCCAACAACGATTTTGATTTCGACATATTCAAACAGGCCGTCGAGCGGCTCGAACCCAGGATAGTCTATTACATGTATTCGGGGCTGTCGGACAGGGGCGATGCGAACGGTGGCAGGGACCTGGCGGAGTTCACGAAGTGGTGCCGGGGCCGCGGCGCGATTACGATTGTGGACAGCCATACGCTGACCGGCGCCCCACACGATTTGATAAAGACCGGCACGCCCGTCGAAGAATACCGGCTTCTGGAGCCTTTGCTGGGCGAGGTCGATTTGTTCTTCACTTCGTGCGACGAGGCAAAGCTGATCGAAAACACGCTCGCCGGCCGACGGGCCTGGGAGAAGTTCGATGAGCACGACAACAACGTGCACTTTCTCGATTGGCTCACAACGCGATTCTGGCCCAAAGACGCCAGGACCAGACTGTTCGGCGTGACGGTCGGCGATGGGGCCTACGAACGGCACATGACCGCCGACGGAAGAGTTGGCAGGGTGACCAGGATAAGGTCGCGTTTCATGGCCGGCGAAGTGGTGGACCTGGTCGGGGCGGGCGATTCCTTCAGGGCCGGGCTGATTACGTATATCGCCAACAACCTCGATGGATTCAAGAGCGGCTCGGTGGACTTCGGTGAGGCCGTGCAGATGGGCAATCTTTTTGCATCGCTTTACATCAAGGCGCCGCTCGACGACAGGTACGGCAACATAAGACGGTATGAAAGGATGCTTGAAGTGCTGCGGAGCGACGCGGGCTATTCGAGTTTTGACGAGCTGCGAAGGGCCCTCGGCTGACAGCGGAAGGTGAAAGGATACGATGATGGCAAAGAAGAAGGCCGCATTGAACTGGTCTGACAAAGTCGGCAACCATGCCCAGGTTGGCGGTATCGAGACCTCGGTCCTTGATAACGGTCTGGGTCGCGGTGTCCGGATCGCCTGGGTGAACACGGGCGGCGGCCTCAGGTACAAGGTGGTTATCGACAGGGGGCTGGATATCGTTGACGCCTTTTATGACCGTTACAGCCTGGCGTGGCTGAGCTGCGCCGGCGTCACGGCGCCCCGGCCAGATGCCAACCGGGGCATCGAGTGGCTTTACTCTTTTGCCGGCGGCTTATTGACTACGTGCGGCCTGGACCACGTGGGCGGCCCGGAGAGCGACGAGTTCGGCGAGCGGGGACTTCACAGCCGAATCAGCAACGTCCCGGCAGAGATCGAATCGATTGTGCAGCCGGACTTGAATAACGCCAGGCCGACCATGAGCATAACGGCCGTTGTCAGGCAGTCGCGCGTGTTCGGCCCCTGCTTCGAGCTCAGGCGCACCATATCCGGCGTCCTCGGCGAGCCGGTCGTGCGAATACACGATGTGGTGACAAATCTCGGCAACACGCCGGCGCCCCACATGATCCTCTATCACTGCAACTACGGCTGGCCGCTCGTCGACGAAGGAGCGCAAATAGTGTGGAAGGGCAAGTGCGCGTCCCGCGGCATGGATATGGATAACGCTATATTCAACAGCAAACACGACTTTCGAAAGTGCCTAAAGCCGCGGGACAGCCACCGGGGCGGCGGCGAGGCCTGCGGCTTCATCGATGTCGCCGCCGACAAAAAGGGCATGTGCACAGTCGGACTCTACAATCGAAAGCTCGCACTGGCGCTCAGGCTCAGGTACAATAAAAGCCGGCTTCCGTGGCTGAGCAACTGGCAGCACTGGGGCCCGGGCGAGTATGTCACTGCTCTGGAGCCGGGGACCAATCCGCCGATAGGGCAGGCCGCAGCCAGAGAACGCAAGCAGCTCATTCAGATCGCCCCCGGAAAGAGCAGAACTTACGAGCTGGAAATGTCGATCCTGACCGACAAGGCCCAAATCAGGGAATTTCTTCAGGCGGCGGGTCAGTGACAATGGCCGGGCACATCCTAACCGGCTTTGGATTCGGGCCCATTCAGGCGGGTCTGTTTGCCAAAGAGGCGTTTGAAAGCGGCAATTTCGCCCGGATTGTCGTCGCGGAAATAGACAGCAACCTGGTGGATGCGGTCCGGGCGAACAACGGATGCTACCATGTCAACGTCGCCGGCAGGCACGGGATAGAGACCCTGCAGATTGAGCGCGTCCAATTGCTCAATCCCACGGTTGACGGCGACAAGCAGGTGCTTCTCGAAGCTCTGGCCTGTTCGACTGAGATGACCACGTCTCTGCCTTCGGTGAATTTCTATGAGTGCGGTGGAGCGGACAGTGTTGCCTCGATGATAGGCGCCGGTTTGAAGAACAGCAGCGCCGCTGCGACCATAGTCTATACTGCTGAGAACAACAACCGTGCGGCCGAGATTCTCGCGAAGGCCGTTACGGAGAAAACCGGTGGCCCTCCGGGCTCGAATGTGCAGTTCCTCAACACCGTAATCGGCAAGATGAGCAGGGTCGTTAATGACCCGGACGAGATTGCCGAGCTGGGCCTAAGAACCATTGCCCCCGGAATCGAGCGGGCCTTTTTGGTCGAGCAGTTCAACCGGATTCTTGTCACTCGTTCTACAATTGCCGGTTTCAGGCCGGGCATCGAGGTCTTTATTGAGAAGGACGACCTGCTCGCCTTTGAGGAGGCCAAATTGTACGGCCACAACGCCGTACATTCGCTGCTCGGATTCCTAGGCGCGGTCGCGGGCTGCGCCAAGATGACCGAACTCAAGCAGAAGCCGGCCCTGATGCGGACGGGCCGAGAGGCGTTTCTCGTCGAATGCGGCGGGGCGCTTGTCAAGAAATACCGGGATCTCGGCGATCAGCTCTTTACAGATGCCGGTTTTAACGAGTACGCAGAGGACTTGCTTGAGCGAATAACCAATCCGTTTCTGGCCGATACGGTCGCCAGGGCGACGCGTGACACGGTTCGCAAGCTCGGTATGGACGACCGGATATTCGGGACGATGCAACTGGCCCTGGAATATGGCATCGAGCCGACGAACATGTCTGTCGGGGCGGCCGCCGGGTTGGCGGTGCTGCTTGAAGACCCCGAACAGAATCGTATGCCGGCGGATTTGCGTCTTGGCGACTGGCGCGGGCTCGATAAGGACTCTGTGCACAGGCTGCTGGACTGGCTTTGGAAAGGGCGGACGTGCAGATTTGCGCCGGAGCTTGCCGGCCTCGTCCTTGATGGAAAAGACCGCCTGAAGGAGTCGGTCTCTTAGGTCTCTGTCGCGCAGATTCTCCGGCCTTTACGTGTTGACGGCTTAGGTACGGTGGATTACAATCACCCAGTGCATTTTTGAAAGGGGTAATCATGGAATTCGATCAGAACAATAATCTGTCCGGACCACCAACACAGGGGCCGGGAGGATTTCCGCCCGAACCTTCGGGTCCGATTCCGACGGCGCCGGTGGGCCACCCGAGAGCGCAAAGGCCGAGGAGAAGGACTATCTGGAGGGTCCTGCTCGTGATAGTGCTGGTCTTCTCGATCCTGGCGAATATCGTATTGTTTACCATGCTGGTGGGTCTGGCCGCCATGTTCGCCACCGGCACCGGAGGCATCCTCACCGAGGAGGTCATTCGGCAGGGCGACCCTGCGGCCAAGATTGTGGTTGTGAATGTTCAGGGCGTGATCTACGGTGACCTGGCTCAGAGTGTCTACAGGCAGCTAAAGGCGGCCCGCAAGGACGGCAAGGTAAAGGCTGTTATTGTGCGCGTAAGCTCGCCCGGCGGCACTATCTCGGCCAGCGACCAAATCTACCAGGAGATTCGCAGGTATCGTCGCGAAGAGAAAATGCCGGTGGTCGCATTCATGCAGGGCATCGCCGCCTCCGGCGGGTACTATGCTTCGGTCGCATGTGAGAAGATAGTGGCCGAGCCCACCGCTATAACAGGTTCCATCGGTGTTATAAGCTCGTATTTTGTCGTGCAGGAATTGCTTCAAAACAAGCTTGGAATTGTCCCGGTGACGGTCAAATCCGGCGAGAAGAAGGACTGGCTCAGTCCATTCCGCGAGCCGAACGATGTGCAGTTGAAATACATAGAGGACCGGTTGATTAAGCCGGCCTTTGCGCGATTCCTGGAGGTTGTGGCCGAGGGCAGGAAAGGGTCGCTTACCGCCGGGCAGATTCGCCCTCTTGCCGACGGCGGCATTTTCGGAGCGAAGGAAGCGGTTGAAGAGAAGCTCATCGATGACATCGGGTATCTCGAAGACGCAATAGCCCTGGTCAAATCGATGGCGGGCATTCAGGACGCCCAGGTCGTTCAGTACCGCAAGCCCTTCTCTCTGATGAATTTCTTGGGCTACCGCCAGGGCAAGATTCTCAACCTGGACAGGCGGACTTTGTACGAGCTCGGCACGCCCGAGGTAATGTATCTTTGGAGTGCGTTTTAGGTTTTCGTTCGCGTGCAACACGGTATCTTGCGGCGGCCGTCGGCCGCCATCCAGTCGGGGCAAATCTGCATAGAAGGGGGCGTATGAGGAGCCTGTATGGGAGAACAAACGCTTAAAACTCCTTCGAAACGAGCGTCGGAATCTTTCGCAGGACGGATGCTCATAGTGACATTGACTCTCGCTGTCGTAGGTTTTGCCGTTCCGGTCGCGGCGACAGCGGAAGGCAAGCTGCAGTTGATAGAAGTCGCCCCGAACGGCGGGGGATTTGTGGAGCGGGACTCGGGGCGCCCTTACGTGGTTTTCGGGACGAACTACTATGACCCCAATACCGGCTGGGCGCCGAAGCTGTGGCGGCGCTTCGATGAAGAAAAGGTGAGGCGGCACTTCGACGTGATGCGCGGCCTCGGAGTAAACTGTGCGCGGGTGTTCCTCACCGCGGGGAGTTTCCAGCCAAGCCCCGACGCCGTCGAGGTCGAAGCGCTCAAGAAGCTCGACAAGCTTGTGTCTATCGCGGGCAATGCCGGCATCCGGCTTATACTCACCGGCCCGGACCATTGGGAGGGCTCGCCTTCCTACTGGCGCCC
>CP070678.1:2593670-2635458 GCA_020352515.1 Phycisphaerales bacterium
GGCATCCACACGATGCGCTTTATGCCGCCTTCGGCAGAGATAAATTTCCTTGAAGTAATATAGTGCTTTGAATGTCCCACGAAACCGGGGACCTGATTGCCGCCGCCCACCGTTCCGGCAAGGGTGGAGAACTTCATCCCGCAGGGCGTCATATGCGGGAACTCCCGGCTGACAATCATTACGCCGTTTGTTGAAGGCAGCACCGCCGAGATGCACTCGAAACAACCGCAACTTGTCATTGGGTCGACTATCATCGAATAGGCGCTCATTCTCTCAACCGCACCATGCGAACTCGACTTTATGAAGTCATTGATTCTTTCCCACTGCCCGAGCTTCTCGTCCACAACCTTCCCTTTGGGAATGGGCTGGTTTGGCCCGGAAGGGGTAATCTCGTACGCGGCACGACCGTCGAGCCAGCTATAGGCGCCGCACAAACCGCTGCGCTCGGGCGTAATCACACAAACATGGTCCGGGGCGAAGCTCTGGCAAAGCGTGCAGGAATAAAAGGTATCAACGCTCTCGTCGGTCATGTTCGCAAGGCGGGCATCGCGCTGCTCGTACACCCTCACTGCTTCTTCACGGAGCTTCAGGACGAGTTTCTCGTCGGAGTAAATCTTGATTTGGACCTTATCTATTATGCTCGAATACTGCTCGTGGAACATCGCGTGCATAATACTGCCGAGGTGACTGAGTTTGAATCCCGCCTCCGCTGCGCCGATACCGATTCGAACCCATATAATATGTCGCTGCCCCATGTGCCATATTCCCTGGGCTTCGTTCAGAAAGCTGTGGATCTGTCTCTCGAGAACAGGTTCGAAATCAGGCTGCATCTTCCGGCCCGACACCTCCACCAACATGCCCAGCGGCAGTTTGCCCCCGCGCTCGATATCGTCAACATCGGGCCCCACAACTTCGATCCTGCCGTCTTCGACCTCGGAGCTATCCTGCATTCTAAGCCACTCAAACGCCGGCGTCCTGTTTCCGCCAAACTCACAGTGCATGTCTTCTTTGCGGATACGCTCGCCCTCGAATGCGGGACTGTGCGGCACGGGAATCGGAATATCCGTGACCTTTACCTTGAGACCTCGCACTTCTATGGCCTTTTCCACTATCTGGTCATGTGGCACTTTGGAGACCACGTGCTCGTATGTGCAGACCCCGGTGGGAAGAATCTCCGGAATATCAGAGTCGGAAATTACGGGAAATCCGTAGTTGATGGCGCCGGCGGCAGTAGCGTACCACTCATCGGTTACTTGCCCCAGCGCCATTACAAATGCGAAAACCCGGTTCTTGTTGTATAAGAGGTTGCGGGTGAAATCGCCGGGCTGCACCCCCCCAAAGCTTAGTGCCGCCCGGCTTGCAAACCCTAAGGCATATACCGCAGCGGTAATCTCCGGGCCAAAAGGGACCAACCGACATTCCCAGCCCAACTGTACGCCCCCCTCGACAAGCTGTTGGGCAAAGCTGGTCCCGTTGTTGTGACCGCACATAAAGACATACAGACGCCGTTGCTGGCACTTCAGGGCAATGTCAACTGCGGTCTTGACGTCAGGCGCCGCCCCAACAATTGCCGCAAAGCCGGGCGCCGAACCATCCACAAACTGGATGCCTCTTTCCCGGAGAATGACATCATCAGCCGCTCCAAGCCAGATATCTCTGACGGGCGCTGGCCCGTCCAGGTACTTGCAGGCCTCAATAATCTCCTCTGCAAAGAGCGTTGCCATGCCCGCGTCCAGAACCGGCCCAAGATATGGCAGCCATATGTCGGCATCCACCTGCTCCGGCAGCAGGGTCTTTATCCGGGTAACCACCTCCTCAAGATCGCCAAGGTTCCGCGGGGTCAGCCCCAGCATCGAATGGATTATTGGCAAATAATAAGCAGTGTTTGGGAACTCCACGTTACGGTCTCTTCCATGCCGTTCGATGGTATTCATCAGTGTCTGCTCAGCTACCCCGGCCATCTTGTGAGCACCACGGATGGCTGCTGAAGCTATAATTCTCGACATGCGCAAATCTCCTTTGTTCCGGTTTTCGCCACTTAAGAGACTTCCAGTACGCGGCGCTCCTCCATGCTGTAGAGCTTGCGTTCCCTTCGTTCGTTTATTCCAAGTGCGTCACGTTTTCTCTCAATATGGGCGAGCATTATCTCCGCGGCACGAACAGGGTCGGATTCGACCGCCCAGCGCCCGCCAAAATCCTCCTCGATCCCCGCAAAAAGATATTCTCTGACTTTCTCACTTCCAAGATACGGGAAGAGTTCCTTGGAGAAGACCACGAGCACCCCGCTTGCCACGAAATACTGGCCGATGGCAAGCGCCTTTTCAGAAATAGATTCCAGACATGCTCCGGCCAGCGGCAAGTCGCTCAAGTCCTCTCCGAGACCGCCTTCGGCAACAATCTCAGACCCCGCCACAAGCATCCTGGTGTTGTCCACACAACTGCCGCATGCCAAGACCGGAGCAATGCCTACCGCTTCGCAGACTTCCCGCAAGCCGGAACCGGCCAATTCCAATGCCTCTCGCGGGTTCAACAATGCCTGCTTCCCACAGGCAATAGTCGCACAACCGGTCGTAAGAACCAGAACATCTCTTCTGATCAACTCTCTCGCAAGGGTTGTGTGTGTATAGTCCAATTCGACTTTCGGGTTCGAACAGCCCACAATGGCGGCCAAACCGCGAATTCGTCCGTTCATTATATTGTCGTTCAGGGGACGATAGCTTGCTCTGAATTTCCCGCCGAGCATGTATTTGATGGATTCGTTCGTGAATCCGATGACCGCCGTCTCTTTGCTCGGGGGAATGTTGACCGGCCCACGATTCTTGTAGTTCTCCACGGCCCGGCCAACCAGCTCTTTGGCCGTTTTCATCGCCGTTCCTTCCGACATTGGAACGTGCTCTACCCCGGGGATTCTTGACTTTGCCGTAGTCGTGAACAGCTTCGTATGGTAGCAGGAGGCAATTTGGGCAAGTCCCTGCATAACGCACTGCACATCCACAGCCATCATTTCAACAGCGCCGGTGGCAATCGCCAACTCCTGACACAGGAAGTTTCCGGCAATCGGTACTCCATGACGTGACATCAACTCATTTGCCGTGCAGCAGATCCCCGCTACGTTTATTCCTTTTGCTCCCGTTCTTTTTGCCCGGGCCAGCAACTCGGGATCTTCGGCGGCAGCCACCACCATCTCCGACAGAATCGGCTCGTGGCCGTGGACAATGATGTTGACCTCATCGGATTTCAGCACTCCAAGATTGACGTCTCCCCTGCCCGGGGTCGGGGCCCCGAACAATATATCCTGCAGCTCGGAGGCGAGCATGGCGCCGCCCCATCCATCCGCAAGAGCAGTTCTGCTGGCATGGGTCAGAAGGCTCCCGTAATCCTGGTCCACGCCCATCGTGCTGCGGTGCAAAGCCTCCACGACTTCCCGGTCGATGGCTCTTGGAGTGACGCCTCTTTTCCTCCATATCGCCCGCCTCGGCGCAGGCGCCCGTCTGGTCATAAGCTGCTCACCCTCGCTTTTGCCAAACTCAGAGAGGGCAATTTGCCCGACTTCCAGTGCAATCTCGGCGCTGGTCCGATTCTCTGTCTCGACTCCCAGCTCATCGGCAAGTTTTTTCAGTTTCGCCGGGTCTTTGATGCCGTAATCAGGGGCGTGCCCCTTCGCGGCGGCAACGAAAACTTCTGCGACAGACCGCGCGTGATCACTGTGCGCGCTGGTCCCGGCCGCAACAGCTCTCAAAAAGTTACGAGCGACAATCGTGTCGACGTCCGCACCGCAGACGCCCACCTGGGGTCCATCCCCAAACGGGTCAACTCGACAGGGCCCCATCGTACATATACGACAACAGACGCCCAGCCTGCCGAAACCGCATTGGGGCTGTTGCCTGTCCAGCCTGTCCCAGGCGTTTTCCTGACCGAGCCGGCCCATATGGCTTATAATATCCTGTGCCGCCTTGTCGCTGCTACGTTTAGTGGGATCCATGACTACCCTCATAACTTGCCGAATCCGGCGATCCTGTGTTCGACCTCTATTTCGTCCTGTCCCCTGCCGGGCGGGCGCCTACATGACGACCATGTGGTTTGAGGGGCTGAGAAATCATACTTGGTGGAAAGCTTCCCCGAGTCTCTTACACATCTGCAATCGGCGACACTTGGAACATACTCTTTCCAGCGACCCGCCCTTGCCGAGTCTACCCTGGACACTTTCAAGCAATTTTGCGGCTGTGAATGGCGTGCCGCAAACCTTACAATCGATCATCTCGAGCCTGGTGTTCCAGGTCTCAATGTTCAGTGCGGATTCTTCGACGAAACTTCGAATGTGACCGGTCGGGCAGACGGCAATGCAAGCGCCGCATCCCGTGCAGCTCTCCGAGGCCGCGCCAAATGGTGTCGTCACGCTGCGACGGCGCCCACGACCCACGAAACTTATCGCCGAGGCGCCTATCAGCCTGTCACACACACGGACGCACAAACCACAAAGAATACACTTGCCGATGTCATAGTGCGGACCGAAACGCGGCCTGCCGACTCCCAGGTCTGCAGCGAGACGTTGGAGCGACTCAACGTGCGGCGCCCTCGACAGGATAAGTTCCATGCTCATTCTGCGACTTCGGATGACAGAGGGCGTATCTGTTTCGATATTCAGCCCCTCCCGTATCTGCAGGTCGCAGGAAGTAGTCAGCCATGTCCACTTGCCCTTTCTCGCCTCAACCACGCACAGACGACAAGCGCCATACGGCTCCACCGCCGGATGATGACAAAGCGTAGGGACCGCAACGCCCATCTCGAGTAAGACATCGAGGGCCCAGCGGTCCCGCTCGACCTCAATGTGTTTTCCGTTGACTACCGTTTTCACCAGAGGCATCTTCTTACTCTCAAAAACCGCTATCATGCGACCGCTATGCTGTCAAAGGGGCACACTTCTCTACATGCGCCGCACCTGACACATTTGTCCTGATCGATTGTGTGTGCAACTTTCTCTCGGCCTCTGACGGCCTTCACCGGACAGGTCTTAACACACCTGCCGCAGGCCTTGCATCTATCCGGAATAACCACGAACTTCGTCAGCTCCCTGCACACTCCGGCAGGGCATCTTCTCTGCTCAATGTGGGCCAGGTACTCGTCTCTGTAGTACTTCACTGTGCTCAGCGTCGGATTCGCGGCACTTTTTCCCAGCCCGCAAATGCTGTTGTCCTTGACATAGCAGCACAGCTCGTCGAGAAGGTCCATGTCCTCCCGCACCGCTTTGCCGCAGGTTATCTGCTCAAGGATTTCCAGCATCCTCACGATTCCCTCACGACAAGCCGTGCATTTGCCGCAGGATTCCCGGGTGAGAAACTCCGTGAAGTACCTCGCAAGCTCAACGACGCAGCTATGGTCGTCCATAACAATCATGCCGCCCGAGCCCATCATTGAGCCCGCTTCGACAAGGCGCTCGAAATCCACCGGCAAATCCAGAAGGCTTTCCGGCAGACATCCCCCTGACGGCCCGCCCGTCTGGACGCCCTTAAACGCACGCCCGTCGGGAACGCCGCCACAGATGTCATATATAATATCCCGCAGAGTCACTCCCATCGGAACCTCGACCAATCCGGTGTTTTTGACTTTCCCAACCACTGAGAAAACCTTCGTCCCCTTGCTGTGCTCACCACCGATCCTCGCGAACCACTGCGCGCCCTCATTGACGATTACCGGCACATTGGCCCAAGTCTCCACGTTGTTGAGGTTGGTGGGCTGCCCGAAAAGCCCCTTCTCACTTGTGTGAATATGCTTGGCTCTCGGCTCTCCGGAATAACCCTCGATTGACGCCATCAGTGCCGTGGATTCTCCGCACACGAAAGCCCCGGCGCCGCGGCTTATCTCCACGTCAAAGCTGAAATCGGTGCCCAAAATGTTCGGGCCCAGCAGACCGTATGCTCTGGCCTGCTCTATTGCGATCTGCAGGTTTTCAACTGCCAGCGGATACTCGAGACGCACGTAAACGTATCCGCTGTCGGACCCTATGGCGTATGCACCGATTGTCATACCTTCCAGGATCGCGTGCGGATTGCCTTCCATTATGCTGCGATCCATGAACGCGCCCGGGTCGCCCTCATCACCATTGCAAAGCACGTATTTCGGATATCCGTGTGCCTGGCGGCATGCCCGCCACTTCCTGGCCGTCAAGAATCCGCCTCCTCCGCGTCCTCGGAGCCCTGACTTTTCCACCAAATCAATAATATCTTCCGGGTCAATCGACGCCAGAACCTGGGCAAGAGCGCTATAGCCCCCCGTGGCTATATACTCCTCGATATCGTGAGGGTCTATGAAACCACAGTTTCGCAGGGCGATCTTCAACTGGGCCTTGTAGAACGGCAGTTCCTCGAGTTTTGGAACCGTGGACAAACCGTTTGGCTTACTGGAAAAGTCTCTTTCACTTCTCACGAGCAGTTGGTCCCGGCTGAGACGTCCCAGTGCCCAGTCAGGGTGAAAATCACCTTCCGCTATCGCCCGTACCAACTGCCTCGCTTTCCCAGCAGACATGTAATGGTAGAAGACCCGGGGCAGGCCCGGCGCCAGCACATCCACTACAGGCTCCACCTGGCAGTAGCCGATACAGCCAGTTTGGCGTACCAAAAAGTCAAGTCCGCTTGTACCGACCTCATCTCTGAGCCCCGCAAGAACATCCGCGGCCCCGTTGGCCAGGCCGCAAGTGCCTGCCCCGACGCTGACCCTGACCTTGTCAGAATAGAATTTCGAACGCGAATAAGCTTGCTTGCCTTGAAATTCTTGGACCGATTTGATTCTTTCAGTGTCTTTTTTCCCTGCGGTAGAGATCAAGAACCACCCTCACTTTTTCAGCGTTCATATTTCCATAACACCTGCCGTCCACGGCCATAACCGGCGCCAGGGCGCACGCGCCAAGACACGCAACCACATCGAGCGTAAAGACCTTGTCCTTCGTTGTCTGCCCCTCGCTGATGCCCAGGTGACGGCTAATCTCCTCCTTGATGTGCGTAAATCCCCGCAGGTGGCAAGCCGTACCGTCACAAACCCTGATCAGATGTCTGCCACGCTCGGCCAGACTGAAGGAACTGTAGAATGTTGCAACACTGTGAACCCGGCTCAGCGGAATTTTGAGACTCTCGGCCACCCTGCCAAGGGCACATTCCGGCAGATAGTTGTACTTGTCTTGGACATCCTGCAGTATCATCACCAGCCACGAGTCCTCGCCGTCGTATTTACCAATGATTTGATCAACGCTTTTCAGGTCCAACTTCATTCTCCATAAACGACTGATTTCTCCGCCGCTGTGGCGCCGGCCTGCCGTGCCGCCATACGTCTGCGCTCAGCAAGGGCCTCTGTCAGTTCAACGAACTGCATTGCCCCCGTGGGACAGGCTGCAACGCACGCGGGCTCCTCGCCGACTTTCGTCCGCTCCAGGCAGAGATCGCACTTGGCGACTGCTCTGCCGTCGCGCGTAATATCGATAACCCCGAAAGGACAGGTCAGAAGACAGTATTTGCAGCCTATGCACTTTTCTCTGCATATCAACACGGGGGCGTTTGGCCCGTGTCTGTAGAGTGCCGAAGTGGGACAAACCTTGATGCACGGAGCATCTTCGCAATGCCGACACTGCATGGGGACAGCGAACTGGCCTGATGCCTCCACTGTCAGCATCCGCTGCGGCTTCGGCGACTCTGATACGGCTTCGCTCAAAACCTTAGACCGGGAATGCACCAGGGCACAAGCCACCTCACAACTGCGGCACGCCAGGCACTTTCGGACTTCCACTATGATAGTCTCAGCCATCTTTATCTCCGGCACAACAGCTCGTCAGAAGAGCGCATTCTGTGTTCATTCTGGTTCTTTCCTGCTAACATCACCGTTCCTTGTTGGCAACAGCAGGGTCTGTCAAAGCACTCAATGTACACCGCAATTCATCTACTATCTGTGTACCGGCATAAAATACATTGCTTCGTTTCAAATCCGCCTGCTGAACGGCGTAATCGTACCTGATATTGGCCAGGACGGGAATCTCCGCAAGTCGTCGCCCAACCGTTGCCGCTTGTGAGCTCTCGGTTATCTTATTCACGATGGCCAAGACCCGCTTGGTTCCCAGTTCTCGGGCCATTTTCGCTATTTTCAACGCCGTCTCGATGCTCCTGCCGCCCGGCTCAACGACAATTACAAGCACGTCGATACCCTGTATGCTTGACCTGCCCATACACTCCAAGCCCGCGTCCAGATCAACCAGCACCGCTTCGTTGCGCCCCAGTATCGTGTGATTCAGCATAGCCCGGAGAAAGGCTCCTTCCGCACAGGCACAGCCCGTTCCCGCCCTTGTAATGCCTCCGAGAACCAGCAGCTTCAGCCCCCTAATCCGATACCAGTACCGCTGGGGCAGATCACCAACACGCGGGTTCAATCTAAAATATGCTCCCATGTTGTCTTGGTCTGCGGCTGTTCTCTCGGCAATCAACTGCTTCATTCGGATCAGTGGTTCCGGGCTCTCTTCGGGGCCAATGCCAAAAGCGGAGCACAGGTTTGTGTCTGGGTCGGCATCTACTGCAAGAACATCATAGCCGGCCTCAACCAGCAACTGGGCAAGAATTGCGCAGACAGTAGTCTTGCCTACGCCTCCTTTGCCTCCCACAGCAATTCTAATACCGGACTGCAAATCAAACACTCCTTCAACGTTTGCCGAAGACCATATGGAATGCGAAAAGCCCCCGGATAGAACGAAAATTCTGCCGTAGGTTCCACATCTTCTATACCGGAGTGCTCTTCCGGTTTACTTACATTATCGTCAAGCCTCGGGGACTATGCTCCAAACCGTAGACCTGGCCTTGATGTCAACTCTTGTCTTAGTATTCAGCAAAGTTAAGGGATTCCACTTAGAACCGTACTTACCAAACAAACAACATGAACAATAAGCGATGCCACAATACGAGAAATATTGTGGAAACTACGTATTTTTGAGTCACACGTGGTTCAGGAAAATCTGAACACGACACTTCGCACAAATGTGAATGCCCCGTGGCTGATACTATCAATTCGCTGGGCGAGTCTCTTCATTGTCATGGGCTGCAGACACTACCTTATCTACGGCCAGGCCTAAGGCCGCCCACAGAACATCGAGGGGCAAGTGCGCGGGAGCGCTTCTGTCGAGAATAATCGATGCTCGGGCGGGGAATTCTATGTCGGCGCCCCAGATCACGAGCGTCAATGGAATACGCGGAAGGATTGAAAACTCCACGCTAGCGTCGCCGTATGAACAGCGGCCGGCGTTCAGATCCCGGCATGCGCCGTACAGCAGGGCAGGCGCTCGCCCAAATGCTTCCTCCAGCTTTCGGGTCGGCGTAGTGTGGGTTCCACGAAAGAAGAACTGGCCCGCATCCAGCCGTTCTGCACTGACCAGCTCTTTCGCCGGCGGCACAGTTGTAGCGTTTGTAAGATAACCCAGAATGCAAAGCTGTTCGCAAAAATGGGCTACTCGCTCGTAGTCGTCCTCCGCAGGGATAATCTGCCGGTTGGGAATATCCACGACGTATTCGGTGTTCAGCAGCAGAACTAAAAAGCGGTCGTCACCGGCCAAATATCGACACTTCGCCCTTTCAGCGGTCTCCAGACGATCCAGTCTTTCAAGCTGCTGCCCCAGTCTTTCATGCATTTGTATACCTGCAGGTTTAATCTCTAAGAGTCAACTCGCGGCGCTCCGGCCAAATATATACTGTCACGCTCAACTCTCGATAGTCGGAGATGTTCGCAAATTCCCCGACAGGACCAGCGACCGTCGTTATGTTGCGGACATCACGCAGATCGCTGAAGAGCTGCTCGTCTCCGGAATCGCACGGACCACATCAGACGACGGCTGTTTTAGAACATCCGGACGGGTGCGCGAGAAATACGTAGTTTCCACAATGCTTGGCTCCCGCCGCTTTGTTTTACTCTATTTCAATTGACGTCCCGGTGTGTTGAATTTGTACGTAGCAGAAGCCGGAGAGATAGGGTGTTGTTTTGTAATCCGGTCAATTGCATACTTCTGTATCTCGTCAGAGTCCGCCGCTTGGAATCCTCTTGGGGTCAAATAAGTATATCCACTTACGGGGACATTTACCCGCAAGGGTGTTCAAGCATGAGTATTCCAGGCGTTCGGCAGGTGGCTGGCCGAACCTCCCGCTGCGGGCCCCGAAAACCATCGATTCCAAGGATATCCTCGGCATTACACCTGGCGAACGGAAGAAGTTTGCCCCTTTCGACCAACTCAAAAGCGCCTGTACTGGAGCCTGGACCGCCCGGGCTCGTCCGCGTATCGTATAATTGGAGATTTATCTATGCCGGGCAAAAGACTTAAGAGTGTTTTGCTGGACAAATCAGACTTCGTTGTGGTTGCAGAGCTCACCGGCGGGCCAGGATACAACTTCGGTCCTATTGAGAAGTTTCTCTCGGCGGCGCGAGAGGCCGGACCAAGGAGCATTCCGGCGGGCTTTGACTTCGTCGGAGTCACAGTCCCTCAGAACCCGGGCGGCGTGGCAAATATAGCGCCGACAGACGTCCTGGCCAAAGTCTCAGCCGCCGCCTTGCTCGGACCCCTGGATTTCATCCCTCATATCAGTTGCAAGGATCACAATAGCGATGCAATCAGAAGCTCTCTGGCCGGCTTTAGGGCCCGTAACGTGGAATCCGTCCTTGCCTTAACAGGCGACAAGCCCGTGAGCGCACACGGAGTTTTTGAGCTCGACTCAATTGGGCTGCTGCAGCTTGTAGCGCGCATGAACCGGGAATCATACCTCAAAGCCGGCTCCGGTCGGCTGGAAGAGGTACGCCCGCTCTTCCCAGGCGCCGTGGTTTCCCCTTTTAAGTACAACGAAGCTTCACTGATGCAGCAGTACTACAAAATGCTTAAAAAGATTAGATGTGGGGCAACATTTCTTGTAACGCAGGTGGGTTGGGATTGGAGAAAGTCCATAGAATTGATGCGGTATTTGGAGGAAAACAGGATAACGGTCCCTGTCATCGGAAACGTTTATCTGCTCAGCACGGCAACGCCAGCGCCCCGTCTGATGTATCAGGGTAAGCTTCCCGGCTGCTTCGTTAGCGACGCCTTCTTTGACAAGCTGCGCAGCGAAACCGTAGAGCAGCACATTGAGCGGGCCGCCCAACAGGTCGCTATGTACAGGGCCATCGGGGCCGCCGGTGTTGATGTCGGTGGAGTCCGCGATTACGAAACATTCATAAATATCCTGCATTCTGCCAGCCAGATCGGAAGCGACTGGGAAAAACACAAACAGAACGTTTACTGGCCGGGCGATAAGGGCTTTTACCTCTACGACAGTAAAGGGACAAGGGTAGCTCTATCCAAACCTCGGAAGAAACTCAGGAAAAGGTGTTTCAATTTGATGCACCGCGCGATTCTGGACCCGGACCATGCCGGGTTCAAGGTATTCAGGCGACTCATGGGGTGCACGAAGGCAATGAACGGCCGGGGAATTGCTTATAAATGTTTCAACACAAGCGAGAGACTTTTCAAGTACATACTGTTCAACTGCCGGGAGTGCGGCGATTGCTACCTGCCTGAGAACTTTGGCTACTGCACGCTCGGAGCCTGTGAAAAAGGGCTTGACAATCCTCCCTGCGGCGACTCGACCGTTGACGGGCTTTGTGGAAACAATCTTGATCGTTTCTGTGTCGGAGATCTGGTTTACAAGGCGGCTGTGGCCGAGCCGCGAGGCACCAAGAGCCTGGTGGAAAGGGTAAACGCGCCCCGCAATCCCGCCCTGCGATACACTTCGAGCATCCTCAACTACCTGTTTGGAAAGGACCACACGAGAAGGTGCCCGCTGGTTCCAATTGGCGAAGCGGTGCTTGCATCAAAGCCGGATACCAAAACGGTGATTCAGAAACTGCACGAAAGTGGCGAGCAAGCATACTCGCAGGAAGGCGGCGTGCTCGACTACATCAGGGCTTTGATCCAGAATCAGGTCGAAGAAGGCGCCGCGTATGTAGCGGTGAATGTTGATGCCGCCGCTCAATATGACGCGCTGTTGGCCGCTCGGTTGATAGTAGAGTACGTCAAGCTGGTCCGCCGGTGGGGCAAAGGTGTTCCAATATGTCTCGATAGTAGCAGTGACACCGTGCTAACCGCCGGTCTGAGAGAATGGTATAACACCGACCAGGATGTCGCGCCTCCTCTAATCAGCTCCATCAGAGCCAACACGGCAGATACGATGCTGCCGCTGAAACGCAACTATGACTTCGCCTTCGTCGCGCTGCTGACAAGCGATGGTGCGCCGCCGGATACCGGTCGGCCGCGGTCGCCTGATTGCTTGCACAGCCTCGCCCGGCAGATCTATGACAAATCGGTCCGCCAATATGGCTTCAAGCCCGAGGCCATCTTTTTTGAGCCTCCCGCGCTGCCTCTCTCGGAGGATACTCCTGATGAGCCGGGTGTTCCAGGTTGTACCTACCTGGCGTTTGAAACCATAAAGAAGATCAAGGGCGATCGGGCAATGAAAGGGGTGCACTGTTGTCTGCGAATCACCGAATCAGCTCACGGGCTGCGTGCGCGAAGAATCGGCGTTTGCAGAGCCTTTGTGGAAAAGGCAATGGAATACGGCCTGGATTCGGCTTTTGTCGATGCCGGCCACCATTTTGGCGAAAGCCCTGCGGATAAGGGATTGCTCGAGCTCATCGATGCGTACGCGAAGATGGATGGCTCACCTGGCAAGGCCGAGAAAGCTGAAACCGTGATGGCCGGGTTCTGCGGAGGCACAAAGAAACCTCGGCCGTGTCCTGTAGGCGTCGCAGGCTGACAGGCTCATCAGGCTTCGACGTTGCCGCGCTTCGCGAGCTGTCGTCTCTGCCGACGGTTTCAGTGTAGAAAGGACTTCAGCCCATGGACAATTCAATAGATCGCGCTGCTGACAGGTTTGCCGAGCGATTAGGCGTGATCGACAAACATACCCTTTACCGTCCGTTCAACTGCACGCTCCGATCCGTTAGAGATTTGACACCTTCGGAGAAGATGTTTCGACTGGCAAAGCTGGAAGGCGGGCCTTTCGGCCACAGGCCGGGCCAGTTCATGCAGGTGTCCGTACTGGGCATTGGAGAGGCGCCGATTTCGGTTTCCTCGTCACCGACGCGCGGCGACTACCTGGAGCTTGGAGTCCGCGCGGCCGGAACTTTGACAAGTGCATTGCACAGATTGAAACCGGGAGATGAGATCGGGCTGCGAGGTCCGTTTGGAACACACTTCCCCACCGATGAAATGAAAGGCCGAGATCTTCTGCTGATATCCGGGGGCTGCGGCCTGGCACCGATGCGCGCGCTGATTCAATATGTCGAAGACCGGCGGGGTGATTTCCGGAAAGTAACGATACTGTACGGCGCCAAATCCCCCGATGACGTACTGTACAAGGACGAGTTGAGGGGATGGCGGAATTCAAAAATCTTCGAATGTCAGGTTACGGTTGACAGGGTCCCGGGCGGCACATGTTGGGATGCCAATGTCGGCATGATTACAAAGCTCATTCCTCCTTTGCAGATCCGTCCAGACGATACAACGGCCGTGATTGTCGGTCCGCCGATCATGTACAAGTTTGTGATCGAAGAGTTGTGCGCCAAAGGTCTGAACGCCGGGAATATTGTCGTTTCCCTCGAGCGGCACATGAAATGCGGGGTCGGCAAGTGCGGACACTGCACAATAGACCACCTGTATTGTTGCATCGACGGTCCCGTCTTCAGGCTGGATCAGGTTGCCAACCTCAAAGGTGCGATATGAAGAGGGTCCTTACAACCTGTCCTTATTGCGGGATCGGATGCATGTTCTACCTTCTTGTCGACGGTGACGGCATTCTTGTCGGCGTTGAACCGAGCACACAGCACGTCGTCTCGAAAGGACAGCTCTGTGTAAAAGGCTGGAATGCGCACCACTTCGTCAACCACCCCGACAGACTGACGCTACCGATGATTCGCCGAAACGGACAGCTCGAATCCACCTGCTGGGATGAGGCGCTCGATCTTGTTGCAACCAGGCTCAAGGAAATTCAGGCAGCCAATGGCAGTGATTCCGTGGCGTTCTTCTCGTCCGCCAAGACCACCAACGAAGAAAACTACCTGATGATGAAGCTGGCCCGGGCTGTCTTCAAAACCAACAACGTTGATCATTGCGCAAGGCTGTGTCACTCTTCAACCGTCATCGGCCTGGCCGCCGCTTTTGGCTCCGGCGCGATGACCAACTCAATCTCTTGCGTGGAGCAAGCAGATTGCTACCTCGTGACCGGCTCCAATACGACCGAGCAGCATCCGCTCATAGGCTCCCGAATCATCAACAATGTTGTCAACAACGGCGCCAGGCTCATCGTTGCCGACAATCGGAAAATTCGCCTCTCACGTCTTGCTGATATCCACGTCCGGTGGAAGAACGGCACCGACGTCGCTTTTCTCAACAGCGTGATGAACGTCATTATTGCTGAGGGTCTCGAAGACACCGAATTCGTGAGAGACCGCACGGAAAACTACGAGCAGCTGAAGAGAACGGTCGCAGACTATCCTCCTGAAAGAGCTGCCGAAATATGCGGCATTACACCTCGCGAGATCGTCCAGGTTTCTCGCATCTTCGCCGCAGCCGAGCGGGCCATGATAGTATACGCTATGGGCATCACGCAGCACACGCACGGCGTCGACAACGTCAAGACCTGTGCGAACCTTGCGATGCTTACCGGCAACATCGGGCGACCCGGAACGGGTGTCAATCCGCTTCGCGGCCAGAACAACGTACAGGGCGCCTGTGACATGGGAGCCCTTCCAGACGTCTACAGCGGATACCAGAAGGTTGCCGAGCCTGCCATAAGAGCAAAGTTCAAGAAGGCCTGGGCTGTCAAATATCTCCCCGACGGCGCCGGCCACGCGGTAACCACCGCAATCGACGCCGCCGCCGAAGGCAGGCTAAAAGCCCTCTACATTATGGGTGAGAATCCCATGATGTCCGACCCCGATCAGAACCACGTTCGCAAGGCGATTGAGAGGCTTGAGTTTGTCGTCGTCCAAGATATTTTTCCGACGCCGACGACCCGGTACGCCGATATAATACTGCCTGCCGGTTCCTATGCAGAAAAGGACGGCACATTCACATCCACCGAGAGACGGGTTCAGCGCGTACGAAAGGCGATTGAGCCGGTCGGTCAGAGCAGGTCGGATTGGCAAATCCTCTGTGATGTTGCCGTCAAATGCGGCTACGGCGGAATGAAATACAGCTCGCCCGAGGACGTCATGGATGAGATCGCCGCGCTGACGCCGATCTACGGCGGCATTTCATACGACCGTATCGACCGGGTCGGCCTTCAGTGGCCCTGTCCGGATAAGAACCACTCGGGTACCGCCGTCATGCACGCGGGTAAGTTCGCGAGGGGCCTTGGCATGTTCAGCCCAGCCCGCTATCGCCCGTCGGCCGAGTTGCCGGATAGCCGCTACCCCTTCCTGCTCTCCACCGGCCGGTGTTATTTCCATTTTCACACGGGCACGATGACGCGACGCTCGCGTCTGCTCGATCGCGAGGAGCCGTTCCCCTTCGTCGAGGTTAACCCGGCCGACGCGGCTGAACTGCGCATCCAAAACCGGAACTGGGTATATGTCGCCACCCGGCGCGCTGAGGTGAAGGCGATGGCTCATGTCACCGACGTGGTCGGCAAAGGTGTGCTCTTTATGCCCTTTCATTTCGAGGAAGGTCCTGCAAACCTTCTGACCAATAACGCCCTCGACCCCGTAGCCAAAATCCCGGAGTACAAGGTATGTGCCGCAAAGATACGGAGCGCACCATGAGGCTGTTGACGGAGCGGCAGCTCGAAGCTTTTCTAAGATCGGCCGAAACCGATTATGACGTCCGCGTCCCGGTCGCGCTTCGGGACGGAACCAGAACGCTCGGCAGGCTCGACGACGGCAGGCTGGCGCTCGCAGGCGGCGCTATCCCGGCAAAGATGACCAACGTCTTCTTTCCCCAGATGGACAGGCTGCTCACCGCCGGGCCGGATGGCCCTGACATTCCGAAACCTGTGCTCAGACCCCTGCTGGTCGTCGGCTTCACCGCTCAGGATGCGGAATGCCTCGAGTTCATCGATAGATTCTACGCCGAGAACTACCGCGACGATGTGTACTTTAACAGACGAGACGGTGCGGTAATTGTCTGCGTCTCAGGCAGATGCGGTCCCCAGGGTCGCTTCCTTGAGATCGCCGGGGGCAAATGCGACATGGAGTTCATCTGCGACGGGCAGAGCTACCTCGTCTTAGGTTACAGCCCCGTCGGAAAAGCCCTAACTGAAAAACTCGCTGCAAGGCAGCCGGCCGGGACCGCAACCCTCACAGAGCTACAAAAGGAATCCGACTCGCTTGCGCGCGAGGATAGCAGACTGCTTCAAGCGGCATCGAGACTCCTCCTTGAAGAGAAAGTCCCGGAGGAGTTCTGGCGGAGCGTCTCCGATCGCTGCATCGCATGCACATCGTGCAATCTTGTATGCCCCACCTGCACGTGCTTCGACGTCTTCGACCGAGTAGTTGACGGCAAGGTTCAGCGCTGGCGGACGTGGGACTCCTGCCAGCTCGATGGTTTCATGCGGGAGGCCAGTGGTCATAATCCGATGGGTCTCGAGCATCAGCGGACCCGCCGTCGTATTCACCACAAGCTTGCTGCAGACCCAAAGAGGTGGGGACAGTTGACATGCATGCTCTGCGGGCGATGTGATGATGCCTGCCCTACCGGAATAGGGGTCAAGGCCGTCTGCAGGGAAATGGTTTCCAAATACGGTTCGGTATGACAACAGAAATCAAACGACCTTTTATAGCAGGCGCCATACTGGCCGGAGGCGACGCCCGGAGGATGGGCGGCATCCCCAAAGGGATGCTCGAAACTTGCGATGGTATTTCCGTGGCCGAACGCCTCATTCTCGAATTGGGCCGCGCCGACATAAATGACATCGCTATAATCGCCAACGATCGGGGGCCTTATGCACGTTGTGGTGTGCCTGTAATCCCTGATATCAGGACGGGCATCGGCCCTCTGGCCGGCATCGAAACCGCCCTTGTGCACTTCACCGGGCGATCCGATGCCGTGCTGTTTGTTCCTTGTGACCTGCCGCAAATCACCGCCGATGAGTTTCGAGCCTTGAAACAGGCTTTCCGTCCGGCCGAGACGCCCGTCGTGTTTGCCCGGACAGCCGATTTCTTTTGGCACCCGTTATGTGCGGTCGTGCATAACGCTTTGGCAACCGATATCTCGGTGGCCATCGATGGTGGGAAGCGAAAGGTCAGGGACATCTGGCGCCTGCTTGATGCGGTCGGCGTTGAATTCGCGGAACACAGCATATTCTTCAATATAAACAGTCCTGCCGATATGGACGGCTGGGACAAGATGCGAAGAGGTGGAACATGAATGGCAAAATGGGCGCTCGGCCTTCCATAGCCGTGAGGCTTCGCGAGTTCCTGGCAACTGAGGCCATCGGAATCGAAATGGTTGTTGACCGATCATGTGGCCTGAACGTGGTCCCCTGCACGGACCGTCGAGAGTGTGACTTGAATACCCTCTATCCCGGTGGCTGGATTACCTGCGAAACGGCCCGCGCTGCCGCACGAAACCTGGGCATATCATTCTCTCAGATGGGCAAGCTTCTCGACCACCTGAATATTAAGGTACGCAGGTGCAGCCTGGGGTGCTTTCAATGAGTATCGTTTGGATAATTTGCGGAGCAGGACGCGGCGTCGGCAAGACAACGCTGGCGGGAAATCTCTGCAAGGTGCTGCCGGCCGCCGTATATGCCAAGTTTGGCCACGGAGAAACGAAGGTGGGCAAATCCGCAAACTTCTTTCGCAGCATCACCCCGCTCGAATCCTTCATCGAGACTTGTCGACCTTCGCGTGAGCATATCGTCGTTGAGGCAAACGCACTCGCCCGTTCGGCCGCAGGTGGCTTAGTGATATTCATAGACGGCGTCGAGGGCAAAACGCATTTTCGCAAAGACAGCAAGCTCCTTCGGGCTGCCGCTGATATACAGATATGTCGTGACGTCGTCTTTGCAGACTGGAAACGGACACTTGCAGGGATTATCGGCCAAAAGGCTCTCCGCGATGCGGTTTGTGGCTGCCTCGCGGCACAACACCGCTACCTGTTTGGCGCCGGACCGATGGTTCGCACGAAGGTGTGGTTTGAGACATCCGGCTCACGCGTGTTTGGCTTGGGATTGGCCCGGCTTCTGGATGAAGTGGTTCATCTGGGCACGCTGCGCGAAGCTGCCAAGGCTTCGAAAATGAGCTATAGGCACGCCTGGGATTTGGTCCGGGCTGCCGAAAAGCGTCTCGGCAAGACGCTTATCGTCAGACAGGCTGGAGGCGCCGGCGGTGGATGCTCGTCGCTGGCCGAGCATGGAAAGCAGCTGCTGGATGTATTCAGGCGGCTCAATAGAGATGTGGCCGCTTTTGCAAAGCAGCGATTCTCAGAACTCAGCGCAATGGAGAAAAATAATGACTAAAGCCGCAATGATTTCGCTCTCGAAGGCCTTTGCAATTGTAGATCGAGAAATTGCGGGAATATCCCTTTCGAGTGAGCTCCTGCCCGTACGAAAGGCTCCCGGGCGAACCATCGCCGAAAACCAGGTGTCTCGTCTGGATCTTCCTCCTTTTGACAAATCGGCAGTGGACGGTTATGCCGTCCCCGCCGGCGATGATGGACCGGAGTATGACGTGCTGGAAACCGTCCCCGCTGGCTGTGTTCCCACAGAGGTTCTTGCGGCCGGCACCGCCGCGAAGGTCATGACAGGCGCACCGGTCCCGAAGGGAACGGGAAAAGTAGTGATGGTCGAACAGACGCGCCGGATCGAAGGGAAGGTCCGTATTCTCTCGCCTTCGAAAGCAGCCAATATCTGTGGCAAAGGTGAAGATGTCCGCCGGGGCCAGGTTATCCTGAGCGTTGGGACAAGACTCGGTCCGCTTGAAATAGCGGTTCTAATCTCTGCGGGAATCACAGAAGTAAAAGTCTTCAGGCCTGTCCGTGTCAGCATCATCTCAACCGGTGACGAGATTGTCGACTCGCCCGACCGCCTTGCTCCCGGGAAGATAATGAACTCCAACGGTCCTCTCTTGTCCGCACTGTGCAACAGATGTGGCCTTGAAGTGGTGGATAACTCAACGGTGGCGGACGAGTTTGCGGCAACCTTGTCGGCGATTAGAACAGCTTTGGCAAAGTCGGACCTTGTTCTTCTTTCCGGCGGTGTTTCGGTCGGAGATTTTGACTTTGTGCCCGGGGCGATGGCCGAAGCCGGCCTTAAAATGCACTTCAGCAAAGTCGCCGTCAAACCCGGCAGGCCAATGACATTTGCCTCATCCTGCGGCAAGGCGGCGTTCGGCTTGCCTGGAAATCCCGTCGCCGTATATCTTATGTTCTGTCTATTCGTTTTGCGCGCAGCCCGACGAATCACCGGGCAAAAGAACCATGTTCGCCTTGTAACGCTGCCACTTGGGCGTGATTATCGTCGCCGCAGCGCTGAACGTATCGCGTACCTTCCCTGTCGGTTGACCCGGAACGGGACAATCGAGCCTACCGAATATCACGGCACCGCTCATCTGCAGGCACTGCTGGGGTGCGACGGACTGTTCGTCGTTCCCAGCGGTGTAACAGAACTGCCAGCCGGCCGGAAGGTTGACTTTATCAGCATCAGGGGCGGTTTCGAATGACAGACAGGTTCGGTCGCATAATTGACCAGTTGAGGATCTCGGTAACCGACCGATGCAATCTGCGGTGTCGATATTGCATGCCGGCTTCTGGTGTGAAACTCTTGAGGAACACGGACATTCTCTCGTTTGAGGAAATTCTCGACGTAGCCAGAGCAGCAGTGGGTATGGGAATCACCAAGATAAGACTAACGGGAGGCGAGCCGCTTGTTCGACGCGGGGTGGTGCATCTCGTCGAGAAGCTCGCGTCCATTGATGGGCTCGTCGATCTTGCCATGACCACCAATGGCACCCTCCTGGCCGAACACGCACGCTCTGTTGCCGACGCCGGATTACAACGGGTCAACATCAGCCTCGACACGACTGATCCCCATCTCTATCGCCAAATGACCCGATGTGGCGATATTCGAGCGGTTTTAGCCGGCATAAGGGCGGCACAGGCCGCCCGACTGCACCCGATAAAGCTCAACTGTGTGGTCGGCGGCCTCTTGGCAGGGTCAGATGCCCTTTCCGTGAAAGAATTCGGACGGACTAACGGATTGCAGGTCCGGATAATACGCATGATGCATTTCGAAAGAGGTGTCTTTTCCGTTGTGGAAGGTGGCAGAGGGGGCGACTGCCGGCGCTGCAACCGTCTGCGTCTATCAAGCGACGGAAGCATACGCCCCTGTCTCTTCTCTGATGTATTCCTAAGCGTTCGAAGGCTTGGACCAAGCAAGAGTATCCGCTTGGCGGTCGCAAAGAAACCTCAAGCCGGGGGTCCGTGCGCCCACCAGTGGATGTACAGGATCGGAGGATGAAGGTGGAGAAAGTCTCTCGAGAAACAGCCCGGAGCGCCGTGGTAAACGTACGCATAAGACTTGCAGATCGGGGACCCTTCATATCGCTCGGCCGCGACATCGTCGGAATGCCCGGAACCAACCGGATATATGCGATTGCCGGCAGCGTCCGGCCTGTCAAGAAATACATGGCAAAAACGCTGAAGGTCCTGAAACGTGTCATCTGCATAGCACACTGACCGGAAACCTATTTATGGACATGAAGAGAATGCATGAGTACAGCAAAGTATGGGCCGACCCACCGGAGAAATCGATATGCTCGACGAGAGTGTCCCGCATATCCTCTAATGCGCTTGCGGAGAACGTGTCGGACCGGTTGATTGTCGAGCAGGCCTTGACAGTGATGGTGGACAGAGTAGGCAGCTTCACCATTATGTGTACTCCCTCAGATATTGAAGCCCTTGCGGTCGGCTTCGTCTTTTCGGAGGGTATGATAGATGGAATCGACGACGTTCTTGCCCTCACAACGAAGAAGCAGTTGCCCAACGTCGTCGGCATTCAAATATATGACCCCTCGCGAATAGCGATCAGGCGAAATCTTATTGTCGCCAGTTCCTGTGGTATGTGCGGGGTGCGCAATATCGACAAGATGCTCACGGATATCCCCCCGTCGCCTCGTTCTTTGGAGATATCCGGCGACTCGGTTATTCGACTTGCCCGGGAGCTGAGATCCATGCAGCCGGCATTTCGGGCAACCGGGGGCTCTCATGCCGCCGGGCTCTTCAATGCCGACGGCGAGATTATCACATTCGGGGAAGATATCGGCCGACATTCCGCACTTGACAAGGCGATAGGCAAATGCCTTTTGAGCCGTAAATCCATGCGAGGCTGCGGAGCTGTCCTGTCCGGTCGGGCCAGCTTCGAGATGGTGGCCAAGGCTGCCAGGGCCGGACTCGAGGCGATTGTCGCAGTTTCCGCGCCTTCGTCGTTTGCCATTGAAGCGGCCCATCGGTGGAACATAACCTTGTGCGGTTTTGTAAGATCCCAAAGAGCCAACATTTATACCCATCCGGAGAGAATATATGCATGCCAGGAAAAGAAGAATGTATCACAAACAGAAGAAGTTGACCCGTGGAAGTGACATGAATTTGTATGGAACCTGCATCCGCAACACAAATGGTGCTTTTACGCTCGTAGAGTTGCTCGTTGTAATCGCAGTAACAGCGCTGCTGCTTTCGATGTTGATGCCCGCCTGCACGCGGGCTCGTGGTCAGGCGAAGCTCGTCGTCTGCAGGACCCGTCTTCACAGCATCTGCCTCGGCGCCCTTATGTACTCTGACGACAACGATTCGTATCTTCCATATAGTCGGGCAATGCTCGGCCCCCCCCATAATAGCAGTGATACGGGGCTGTGGATCGATAACCCGCACACTCAAATGATAGAAGAACTGCTCGGTTACGTGCCGGAGTCCGAGAGCTACTTCTGCCCGGCCTGGAAGCACCCTCTCTATAGCTATTCCCAGGACAATTTCGAAGCCGGGAACATCGGCTATTTCTATTTCTCCGTGCAAAAACAGCCTTCCACCAACGGCAGCCTCGCAAACTTCCTTCGCAATCCCAAACAAGACGGCCCAATCACATATCCTCGCCGCCTGCGATCCGTAATGCACTCCGCAAATTGGGTGGCCAGTGACCTGTGGTTTAGCGGAAAAACCATGGGAGCCCCTGAAGCCCATCGCGGTTATAAAAAGGGCGTAAACTACGTTGTTCTCGACGGCTCGGTCCGAATGGTAAAACAAAGCCCGCGCGCGGATTTCAGATAAAGGAGCCCTATGCCGACCATCCTGATAGGACTTGACGATACCGACAACCAGACAAGCCCGGGAACAGGCAGCTTGGCCCGGAGCCTATGCACGGAATTCCAGAAACATGGAATGACACCGGCCGGCATCACAAGACACCAGTTTCTCCTCGACCCCGCAATCGCGTACACTTCTCACAACAGCGGCGCCTGTATCGCCGTCGAAACTGACCAGGGTATTGACGCCCTGTCGTTCGCTTTCGAATTCGTGGCCCGCCGCTCTGCTCCCGGCTCAGATCCCGGTCTCTGCATTGCGCAGACTGAGGCTGTCTCGCCAGCGGTTATCCAATTCGCCAATGCCGCTGTCCTGCGCGTCTTGCAGATGAAGGACGCTTTTAGCCTTGCCCTTGCTTCTTCCATCAGACTGCACGGCCTCGGCGGCTTGTGTAGCGGCGTGATAGGCGCTCTGGCGGCCGTAGGCCTCCGTGCCGAAGGCGCCAGCGGTAGATTCATTGACCTGCCCGGCCTCAGGGAGTTGTCCGGCAGGGTCAATGCGGCAGACTTTACGAACCTGGCCATCGCGATCAAACACAGAATCGACGACAGGCCCCCCTTGCCGACAGACCTCTATGACACAATGAACTGGGTGCGACCCAACCTCGTGAATGGCAGACCTGTTTTGACAGTAGAATGGAGCGAACAGACAGATGCGTGGATTCCCGTTGACAGGAAGAAGGACCGTCCTCTCGAATAGAACCGCACGGACCGGCCCAGTAAGAGTGCTGGCCTCTACAATCTCAGCCGGCGTGATCGGTGGCGTGCTCGCAGCCAACCTGAGACTGCACCTCGGTCTGCCCGGGCACAAAATACTACTCTGGATGACGCCGATCATAATCGCGCGTCTACTCGGCCGTTGCCCGGCGGGATGTACCGTCGGTACACTCTCCGCAGGCTTTGCCTGTCTCGCATCGGGTGGAAACCTTGCCGGTGGAGTCCTCGGCCTTCCCCTCGCCGGCCTTGGTGCCGTTATCCAGGACACGGTTGTAAAATTGCTTGAGGATAAAAGTGCCCCCGCCTTCATCGGCATCCCGGCCATTGGCATTACTGCCATGGTTGCGGGCATCCTGTTATTCATCAAGAGATCCTTCCTTCCCGACGGTCTCGCTCCTCATTCGATTTTTGGGTCCGCCGATCTGCCGTTTGAGCTGGCCTCCTACGCAGCTTTTGGCCTGATCTCAGGTTTGATCGCATCCGCAGTTGCCTATCTTGTCACACGTCAGCGAGGCTTGCCATGCCGATCCTAAAAGACAACCTTGGGGTCTACTCATGGCTGGTGTGGTCGACGCCATCGCCCTGGTCGTGCTGTGGGCCTCTGAGCAAGTGGCCGGTTCGGGCCTCAGGCACGCCGGCATCCCGAAGAAAAAGCTGAATTTCCTGAAAAAGCCTTGAACCTTCGCATGCTCTTTGTGTATAATCTAACTATGTCGATTGAGGTAATGAGAATAGTCAAGAGCGCAACGGCGTGTTAGCACGATGCACCCCACGACCACAATATCACGCAAGTGCCGATACGCCCTGCGGGCCATCTTTGAGCTGGCCCTCCGCGACACCACCGAGGCCGTCAAGGTCCAGGATATCGCCGCGGCCCAGGCGATACCGCCGCGCTTTCTGGAGGTGATCCTGGCCGAGTTGAAGCACGGCGGCTTCGTGGAATCGCGGCGAGGCAAGGATGGCGGCTACGTCCTCGCCCGGGAGCCCCGCGAGCTGACCGTCGGACAGGTCATCGGCTTTCTCCACGGCGGGCCTAAAAGGGCCGAGGCCCGGCCGGACCTGATGGGCGCCTACGCGTTTTCCGGCATGTGGGAGGCCGTAAATCACGCCGTGTCAAGTGTTTACGACAAGACAACCTTCGCCGGCCTCGTCGAACAGGAAGTGGCCCGCCGAACCGCCTATGTCCCGAACTACGCCATATAGTAGAGGCCTCAGATTTTTTTGATCAGGATGTATAGTAAACCGATAGGAATAATAAGTCACTCGCACAAATATGGAAACACACGCCCGGAGCATATTCAAGGCCGTAACCTGGCGCACCGGCGGCACCGTCGTCACGTGCCTGGTGGCCCTGCTGCTGACAGGCAGCCTCGATATGTCCGCCAAGATCGGAATCCTCGACACGGTCATCAAGATTGCGGCGTTCTACGTGCACGAACGCCTCTGGAACAGGTCAAACTTCGGAAAGATGAAGCCGCCGGAGTACCAGATATGAGCTTCGAACCATTTCATAACCTGATTAGCCGCTCCTATCAGCATCGAGAACGCGGCCTTGTTTGAGGTTATCAAATGAAGTGTTGTCAACGGGGACTTTTAGGAGATTGGTATGATGTTCAAAGATTCAGCCACTGAGAATGTAACACAGCTCGTGGACGGTCTGAACTTCGCACAGAAGGTGGACCGCTCGCTCGAGCTGATTGGCCGGGCGCACGCAGAATACGGTGACGCCCTCGTGGTGGCCAACAGCCTCGGAAAGGATTCGGTCGCGGTCTGGCACCTCGCCAAAAGGGTAAACCCGAAGATCAGGGGTTTCATCGTCACGACCCGCTACAAGCCGCCCGAGACCATCGAGTTCATGAACGAGCAGGTCGCGCGTTACCCCGAGCTGCAGGTCTTCCGCAACGATGCCGAGATACCGGCCAAGCTGTATCTGTCCGACCCCGACCGGTGCTGCGATATTCTCAAGGTCCAGCCGACGCGGCGGGCGATCGAGGAAATGAACGTCTCGTGCTGGGTGACAGGCCTTCGCTGCACGGAGGGCCGAACGCGCACCGACTTCAAGGAAGTCGAGCAGCGCGACGCCGGCCTGATAAAGCTAAACCCGATTCTTATATGGCACGAACGCGAGGTGTGGCAGTATCTGGCGCTCAACGATGTCCCGGTCAACCCGCTCTACGCAAAGGGCTACAGGTCGCTCGGCTGCGGTCCCTGCACCAAGATTGCTCTGGGGGCCGACGAGCGGGCCGGCAGGTGGATAGGCACAAGCAAGTGCGGCGGCGAGTGCGGCATCCATACGCGCCCACTCAAAGCCGCCGCCGGAGCACCCAAATGACCGCAGGGACCCGGCAAGCTCCCGCCGAAATAAACGGCATCGACGCGGCCGCAAGCCGCCTTCTGGGCGTATATCCCCAGAAGCAAAAGACGCTGTACATGCAGCGGATAAACATCTTTGGCGGCAGGCTAAGCTGGCCGCAGTGGCGCAGGGTAGCCGAACTCGCCACGGTCTACACGCCGTGCTTTCCGCTGCACATAACCACCCGCCAAGACGTCGAGCTGCACAACATCAACATCGAGGACATACTGGCGGTCCAGCAGGGCCTTGCCGAGGTCGCCCTCACCACCTTTGCCGCCTGCGGCGATTCGGTCCGAAACATCACCGTTTGCCCCGGGTCCGACCTGCATGAGGGCGGTTTTGACCTGCAGCCTCTGGCCCGGCTTGTCCAACAGCACCTCCACGGGCAGCCGGTCATATTCAACCTGCCGCGTAAGTTCAAGATAAGCTTCTCCGGCTGCCGGGAGGCCTGCGCCAGGCCGTGGCTGAGCGACCTCGGGTTCATCGCCCAGTCGGACGGACTGTTCACTGTAATCGGCGCCGGCTCCCTCGGCCCGCGTCCCGCACTCGGTATCGAGCTCTACAGAGATCTGCCGCCCGGGGACGTCCTGCCTTTGTGCGTTGCCGCGGTGGAATTCTTCGCCGAGCATGGCGACCGCCATAACCGGCGGCGGGCCAGGTTTCGCCACGTGAGGCAGAGGCTTGGCGACCAGGCCTTTCGGACGCAACTGCACGAGCGCCTTGCCGAGGTAAGGTTGCGCCGACCCCGGCCGAACTTGTTGCCCGCGCGCGCCGCCGGGAATATGACCATGCTGCACAGGCTCAATCTGCCCAACGGCAACATTTCTCCGAAACAGGCAACCGCTCTTGCCGATGCGGCCGAACCCGAAGGCGCGGTGCTCCGAATCAACCTTGAACACGGGCTTGAGCTCTACGGCGACCGGCCCGTCCAACTGCCGCAGGAACTGGCGGCCTGGGCCGACAATCCCGTAATCATCGCTTGCCCGGGCTGCAGGACGTGCCCTCACGGCCTGGCCGACTGCTGGGAGACCGCAGAGAGAATACGGACAGCCTTGGCCGCGAAAGAGTGCTCCGAATCGCGAATAAGTATCTCCGGCTGCCCGAATAACTGCGCGCACAGCGCGGTGGCTGACATTGGTCTTGTAGGTACGACGTTAAAGGACAACGGCAAAACTGCCCGCGGCTATCGCCTCCTTGTGGGAGGCGGCAACGGCAGGAATCCTGGGCTCGCCGCCAAATCGCGCGTTCTCGCAGCCAAGCACGTTCCTGAAACCGTCAAGAAACTGCTCAGATGAACCCAAGTCCGGTTGTGCCCTGTCTGTAGCGGTCGGCCTAAGCGTGCCTATCAAGCGGCGTTGGGGCCGCTGGGCGGTGGCTGAATTCGGTGCGAAATCCGTTTCAGAAGATGGCGCGTGCGAGACGGGGGGCAGGGCGTAAGTGGTCTGAACAGTCTTTGGCTCCTTAATATGAAAGGAGTGGAGGTCGGTGCCGGAAACGCCGGCAGACTTCCCATGTGTTTGGACAGATGAAGCCATATAGCAGAGACTACGCCGCCTTCTTGAGGCGACAGACCGTGAGCCGTGTTTCTCGGAAGATGTGACGTTCGATGTTGTCGGGTAGGATACCAAGCTGAAATAGAGCGGGCTTCTGGTTTCTCTTCCATTTTATCAGAGGTGGCTGCGGATGTGGGAGTATATCGAGGTTTCGGCCTCTGCAGAATGTTTCGCACCGTGGAGGCCGCCAGGAAGATGCCCAGCAATTTGAGTTGGTTGGCGATTCATATACGGCCCCAACTGAGATTCGCTTTGGTGATTTCCCAAACGAGTGAGGCGGTCTGCTTCGGCTGCGAGCAGGCCAGTGACACTGCCGGCCTATTTACCTCGCCGGAGATGGGCTGTCAATTTGTTTCTATTCACATTTTTTGCGCATCGCCGGGGCCGAGACATTCCTCGGCATACTTGCACCACTTGGCACAGCCCGGATCCAGGCGCGGATTGACAATCAGGTTTTCGCATTTACTACACTTGCGATTGGGCTCGTCTTTCCAAAATTCCACTGAGGCTTTGCAGCGGGGGCACTTGACCTCGAAGATGTCTTCAGGTCTCCAGAACCTCCGATCTTGCCCTGGGCATCTTGCCATGGCTGTCAATCCTGTTATCGACAGCAATCTTCGCCAATAGGAGAAGCGCTGACTACAAGGTCGATATCTGCGATGTTGACCTAAGGGTGGTGTCGCCGCCCGTTTTCTTTAACCAACCACAAAGAGTAACTTCAATAGCAATTCGGATTGCATTTTTGAGCTCGAAGGAACCGGCGATATAGGCGTTGGCCACTCACAGACAACTGTTGCTCCTCAGAGCACGACTAAACTTTTCTCGCTCAGCGGCTCACCACGGCTCGTCATAGCCTTTAGAATTCATCGTAGAAGATGTCCTGCGATCCTATGCCCTTTTCCTCAAGAACACGCGTGACCGCTTCGATCATCGGCGGGGGCCCGCAAAGAAACGCCTGCCTTCTGACGTTGGGCTCCAGGTGCTTGTCAGCCGCCAAATGAATGAATCCGGTCTCACCATCCCAGTCCTCGTCCTCGCCGAGCTTGTCGGATAGGGCATAAACCACGTGAAAGTTGGAGTGCTTCCCGGCCAGCTCCTGGAATTGTCCGAGGTAAAACACATCACGCACCGTTCTACATCCGAAGAACAACCAGCATGAACGCTCGGGCCATCGGTGATAAAGTGTGTATATGATGTTCTTCATTGGGGCCATTCCGCATCCTCCGCCCACACATACAATTTCGACGGACGGATCGTCGTTGAGAACAAATTCGCCGTACGGGCCGGTGAAGCTGACGGCCTGGCCGACCTGCAGGTTGTGCAGGTATGTTGAACCAATGCCCCCCGGAACCAGTCTTACCACAAGCTCGACAACATTTGACTCATATGTGGGCGAACTGATTGAATAGGCCCGAAAGACGGGCCCGTCGGACGAAGGCGCCTGAACCTGGACGTACTGGCCGGGTCTGTGAGAAATCTCGGCAGGGTCATTCAACGCAAGACGAATCTGCTTGATATCGTGTGTGAGGTCCTTGATGCTTTCCAACGTGGATGTAAACATCCTGACGTTGAGCATGTCTTCGGGTATGCGAACGTATATGTCCTCGCGGATCTTGACCTGACAGGCAAGTCGCACGTTTGAGCGCATCTCTTTGCGGGACAGATACGCCGTTTCGGTCGGCAGCACCGGGCCACCGCCTGCTGTCACAGTAATCTTGCAGTGTCCACAGGAGCCCTTGCCGCCGCAGGCGGACGGTATGAATATCTGGCTGGCGTATAGACTGGCAAGCAACGTTTGACCCCCGGGAACTTCAAGCGGCTTCTGGCCGGCGTTGATGTCGAGCTTGCACGTGCCGTAGTTTACCAGCAATCGCTCGGCAACAATCAGAATCGCGGCCAAAGACACTGTCAGGCCGCCAAAAGAAAGAATGGACAAGAGATATTCGCCGAAGACTATTCCCATGCACAGGCAATTCACTTTTGTTGCTCACTCCTACTGGATCGATACCATGCCCGCAAATCCCATAAACGCCATTGCGAGCACACCGGTAACGACCATTGCTATCGGCACACCCTGGAACGGCTCAGGGATGTTGCTGTACCTCATTTTCTGCCTTAATCCCGCCATCAGAAGAATGGCCACCGCCCAGCCCAGGCCGGCGCCAAAGCCGAATCCCACGGACTGGACGAAATTGTACTGGCGTATGATCATGAACAGAGATGCTCCAAGAATGGCGCAGTTGACTGTGATCAGAGGCAGGAATATTCCCAGTGCGAAATAGAGCCTCGGACTGAACCGCTCCACGAACATTTCCACGAATTGAACGAAGGCTGCTATGACGGCTATGAAGACGATAAAGGTCATGTGGGCAAGCCTGTGCGGCATTAGCACGAAGTGGTATATCGCGTAATTGAGCACAGTAGTCATTGTCATCACGAATGTCACGGCCGTGCCCAGACCGACAGCCGTGCCGATTTGCCTCGAGCAGGCAATGAAAGAGCACATACCGAGGAAGTTTGTCAACAGTATGTTGTTCGTGAATATCGCTGCAATCAGTATCACTAGGGCCGATGTTTGGCTCATTGCTTCTTCTCCTCGGCTTCGGGGCCCTTAAGCGCATTAAGAACGGCAATGATAATCCCAAGTGCAAAGAACGCCCCGGGAGCCAGAATCATCAACTGGTTTGGCTTGTACCATTTGCCGTCCAGGACCGTCATATCCAGTACCTTGCCGGTCCCCAACAGCTCTCGGAAGAAACCAACGACCGCCAGAACGCAAGCGTAGCCGAGACCATTCGCGGCTCCGTCAACCATGGACAACAGCGGCGGGTTTTGCAGCGCGAATGCCTCGGCGCGGCCCATGACAATGCAGTTGGTTATTATCAGGCCGACATAAGGGCCAAGCTGTTTTGACATGTCCCAGTAAAAGGCCTTGAGGAACTGGTCAAAGAGTATGACGAAGGTGGCTATTATCGCAACTTCCGCGATCATGCGAATGCGATGTGGTGTGACATTGCGCAACAGGGAGACAAACAGGTTTGAACCGACACAGACGAAGATGAGGGCAATGCCCATTACAAGTGAGTTCTCGAGCCGATTGGTGACCGCCAGCGCCGAGCATATACCCAAAACCTGAATCGCGAGCGGATTACTTGTCCAAAGGCCCTCCTTTAGGGTCGGAAGGCCTTTGCCGCCACATGGTCCTTTTGCTCCGCACGAAACACAAACAGGTTGCTTTTCATTGGCCATGAATGTCCTTTGCCTCGATGAACGCTTGTATCGCCGTGTTGAGCATCGCCTCGACTTTGTTGCACGTCATGGTCGCCCCCGTTATGCCGTGCACTGAATTTCGAGCCAGTTGTGAGTCTCCTTTTCTTATTACAATCCCGAACTTGCCGGTTTCATTCACTATGGATTTGCCCTCAAACTGTTCGCGAAATGACGCCGAACTGATTTTGCCGCCGAGTCCCGGGGTTTCTTCATGCTCATAGAAGGTTACGCCGCGAATAGTCTCGGCATCCGACTCCAGGGCCAACAGCCCCTTGATCGGGCCCCACAAGCCCGGGCCGGAGAAGCGCAAGGCGATCGCTTCGACCCTGCCTTGAGTCCCCGATGGCACATACTCATACGTTACCATATCACCCAGCTCTCTCTTAACCACGACACGGTTGAATATATCCAACAGCCGTTTGGACGGCTGGTCGGCCTTCAAGGGGACCTTCAGCGCTGCGAGAATATGCCTGATCTCATCGGCTCTGGCGTTTGCGGCCCTGTAGGGCTCGGTGAAGTTCTTGGTGGCGGTCAGCAGCACCGAACAAGCCATGCCGAGAATCGCGGCATAACAAAGGGTGTAGAGGTTATTCTTCACTTTTCAACCTCCAGAACCTGACCGTGAAGACCATTTCATCAAGAACCGGCGCAACGATGTTGCCAAGCAATATGGCAAATGTCACACCCTCCACGTATCCCGTGAAATTGCGTATTAGCACCGTTGTCGAGCCTATTATTGCGCCGTACAGCCATTTGCCGGCATTGCTTGTAGGACTTGTGACGGGGTCGGTGGCCATGAAAAACGCGCCGAAAAGCAGGCCTCCGGCGAACACGTGCCATGACGCCGGACCGAACCTTGCGGACTGTGCGTGGTGAAGGATGCCGGCAAGGAAAGTAAATGAGCCGAGGATGCCCACGACCGTACGCCAATTGGCCACACGGGTAACGAGCAGAAAGACGCCGCCGAGGATTATGGCGATGGCCGACGTCTCCCCCGCGCTGCCCGGGACGCTGCCGAGCAAAAGGTGCGAGAGTGAGCACATCTCGCCTTGCTTGGCCAGCGCCAGAGGCGTGGCGGAGCTTATGGCGTCTACACTTGAAGCGTCAACATACTTGAAGAAGCGGCCGACCAGCTCGGAGCTGGGCTCAAGCCAACCGGCCGACATTGTCTCAGGATACGCAAGGGCCAGAAAACAGCGGCCCACAAGAGCCGGGTTGAAAAGATTGCGCCCGGTTCCACCAAACAACTCCTTGCCGACAAACACGCCGAATGCCACACCGACCGCCACCATCCAAAGTGGAACTGTCGGCGGCATGATCAATGGGAACAACATCCCCGTAACCAGAAAACCTTCGTTAATGTCCTCTTTGCGAATAACGGCAAAGAGCACTTCGACCGTGCCTCCCGCCATATAGGAAACCGCTATCATCGCTGCCAGACGCAAACCGAAAAAGTAAAACGCCGCGACTATGCACGGGATAAGTGCCAAAATGACCATGGACATGAAACGCTTCAAGTCCAGCGGGTCACGCACGTGAGGAGCTGTGGTCGTGGCTGTCGAGGGGGCGAACAAGAAATTCTCAAGAGCCTCATAAATCGGCTTGAGTACCGCGAGTCTGCCGCCTTTCTGAAAGACGGGCCGGGCTTTCTCAAACAATCGCAGCACGGATTTCACTTGCCTGCCTCCCGCACCGCTTCCAAGCGGGCTTTCTCCTCGCATATTGCTTGCTTTTCATCATGGATAAGCTGCTTCACCTCAAAGAATTGCCTTCTGAGGTCGATCTTTGAGGGGCAGACAAATGAGCACAAACCACACTCAACGCAAAGGTCCACGCGCGCGCGTTCGGCTCCGTCAATCAAACCACGGTACAAATACTTATGAATAAGGTGGGGCGCAATGCCAGCGGGACATACGTCTTCGCAGTAGTTGCAGGAGATGCAAGGCCGACCTTCACCCCGCATCCCTGTGGAAAACCGCTCACGGAACCTTTGCCGCAGCGAGCTTAGAAAGCACGGCGCGTAAGCGCTTCGGCCCCAGCCCGGTCTGGTAAAGCCCAGAAACTCCCTGCCCTCCTGCTCAGGGAGAACTGTCAATCCCCTGCACTCGGCGTCAAGGCCGAGTGTTTGTTCGCCCAGAGTTTCACCTGTGAGAATACCACCGTTAATTATTCGCGCGACCGGCTCAAAAACATATTTCTCTTTTATCATCTTAAGAGGATATCCGGGCATAACCTTGATATGAGTGGCCGGGACCACGCCTGCTCCGCCGATCGAGACTATCCTGACCAGGCAGGGCTTGGTTAGGGTCAATGCCCTATCGACAGCCAAAATGCCCTCGGTTCTAAGCGCCCAAACAGGCCCGTTACTCCGCTTGAGACCGAGACGGCGGGCAAGAATACGAAAATTGTCGTAGGGGTAAGTGAGCGGAACCGCCAGAATCTTCACCGACGCATATCCACGTATGCGGTTCCGGATTATATCGGCAAAGTCGGATCTGATGTCAGGTATCGCCAGGAAAATGGGCTGGTACTCCAAAAGAGACTGCAGGTGTTCCAGACCTCTGGTGAAATTCAAAAGACGGCTGCGGAGCTGCACGTCTCCTCTTGTGACGAATGGCTCAAGACCCAAGGTGCAGACAATGATCGCCTGTGGACTTCCCGTTGGGTCGGGCAAGGCTCCCGTGTGGGCATCGTAAAAGAACTGCCACGCCCCAAGCGCCAGTAATTGACGCTGCCTCATGACCGCGGCTCCTGATTCCCGCTCGATATGGGACATCTGCTTCCTGGCTGGGTCCGAAGGCTGCTGAAGCTTCACCGCCTGTTCGAGCACTGTGTGGTTCTCGGCGCTTTCCAAGTTTACACGCCCCGAGCGCGGCGCTAGCAGTGGGACCCCGTGATTTCTCCGATCTCTGGCAAGTGGATCTCCGGCCTTCACATCTTGTCCGTGCCGAACGCAGATTTCGGTGAACGTGAAACGTGGACTGCGCAAAGGAAGGTAGAGCGTTGCGGGCTCGGGCATGGGCCTGACCAGACCCTCCGGCCTGCCCTGAAGCAGTATATCATAGCCGCCTCTGAACCTCATCGGCCGGCCCCTCTGTCAATAGCCGCACGCCACCAACGTGGAACCAAGAGCGACCCGGAAGCGGAATAGCGACCGAGATGATCAACAACGTGCAGGACCCGAAGATACGAGTGTTTCATCTTATATAGCAAACTGCGTGAGCACCAGCGCCATGCGACGTCAAACCCGCTGCCATTTGCAGGGCTTTGGTGGGAAAAGCTCTTGATGACTTACCAACTGCTCTACATAGGAAAATAGTAACTTAATCCAGAACCCGAAATTTGTTGTCACATGAAACCGTTTGATGTAGTGTGTGTCAAGTGCCGCGCCCTCGTCCCCGGGTGCCGAACCTCACTATTCTCAATTATGGAAATCGTTCGTGCTCGGGCACTTTAGCATAAAGAAAACGTGGCCATGCAATTGAGTGATTCCGCCCGCGGAGGCAGCACCTTCGCTTCCGAGCATTTTCCACTGTATTATTGCGATTAGCAAAATATGATGAACCGAAAGGCAGCGAAGAACTGCTTGGGCAAGCGCCGTATCCTTGAGTTGTCCGCGTTGGTTAATTGACGCGTTTTCTCAGTTGTGAGAATTCTCGGATTTTTTTGATTTTGCAGGAGCGAGGACGACAGGTGCGCGTTTTTTTACGAGATCCTCGTTGCGTCCCGAACACCAGGTGAAATGCGGCACCGCTACGAGGAGGTACCTGTAGGCCGGTAACATTCCCGTCGGGGGTCTCTGGCTTACAAGCAGCACTCAACGTGTGAACCGTATGGCGGCCAGAAGTAGTTGGGAGCATTGGTTGTCCGGGCCCGGCAAACCAGGGGTCAGATGAACGCGGGGTCCAATGAATCAAAACACTGCGCCAAATGACCGTGATATTCATAGCCCTATCTGCGTATCGGTGGGTAAGCATACCGTCTTCTTGTCGGTTATCCTCTCGCGAGGGCCGGATTAGTAGGCCCGGATCAGGTCGAACGGATTCGCTCAAGTATTTCCCGCCCCCCGGCAGTCAGCATGTCCCTGGTCAGGTCCTCGGCGCAGGGCCGCGCCTCGCCCACTGCAGCCCGTCTTGACAGCTTGACATATTTGCGCCCCTCAAGGTCACAGATAACCGCGCGAATGGCAATTGAATCGCCCTGAATCTGAGCGTAAACGCCCAGCGGTATGCTGCATCCCCCCTGCATGGAAGCCAGTATGTAACGCTCAGTCTCGACGGCAATCCGGGAAGGTTCATGGTCCAACTGCGAGACAAGCCGGGCCAGTTCTCGGTCATCACAACGGATCTGTACCGCCAATGCACCCTGTGCGGGGGCTGGAACGAACTGCTCCGGAGGGAGAATCGCCGAAATCCTGTCCGACAGAGCGAGTCGGTTAAGCCCTGCGCACGCGATGACAGCCACGTCAACGGCGCCCGAGGCAACCTTCGAGACCCGCGTCTCAACATTCCCCCGGAGTGGAACGCACTCCAGGTCGTTTCTCAAGTGACGTAGCTGCGCAATGCGCCGAAGGCTCGATGTCCCAACCTTTGCCCCGCTGGGCAGTTCCGCAATGGACCCAAATTGGCCCGACGCGACCAGGGCGTCTGCTGGGCTCTCCCTGACGGGTATGGCGGCAACAACAAGGCCCGGGGTTGCGGCAGTTGGCATATCCTTCAGACTGTGTACGGCAATATCGGCCCGGCCGTCCAGCACAGCGGATTCAACCTCGCTTGTGAACAGGCCCTGGCTGTCGGACTTATGAAGGAAATCACGTTTGTCCGTGTCGCCTTTCGTCGAGACTGTCAGAACGGACATCTTAAGCTCAGAACGCAGCCTTCGGAGAGATTCAAGCACAATATTGGCTTGGCACAGGGCCAGTTTACTTCCTCGACTTGCAATTCTGACTGGTCGCATATCGGCCTTTCGTGAAAAATCTGGGGCAGTTGGTCGAACTCTAACACATAAGTTGGGGTAGTTGCAAGCATTAAGGCCCTTCTTCAGATTCGGCGAACACCTTTTTTTGCCTGAAACCCAAAAAGCAGCTTGCATTCTTGGCCACTTTCTGGCAAAATAGTCGTGTTGGTTCCCACGCTTTTTGCCGGATGTGGGAAGAATGGGGCAGATACTTGGACTCGCTGTACCCAGCGAGGAAGAGAACTTGGAGACGTAATGACTGACCGAATGCCTACTTTTGAGCGGAAGATTCTGGCCGCCATTCAACACGGGTTGGGTGAGAGCATCACCCCATTCAGGGACCTGGCCGCCGGGGTCGGCGCCGAAGTCGGCAATGTGCTGGCTGTACTTCGGGCTTGGAAGAAAGACGGACGGCTTCGACGCATAGGCGCGATAGTCAGTCACTTCAAGGCCGGATTGCCGGCCGGTGCGATGGTAGTCTGGCGGGTGAAGGCCGAGCACGTGGAGCGCGCGGGGGCCCTATTTGCTGATTTTGAGCAGGTCAGCCACGTATATGAGCGAGGCGCCACCGCCGACTGGCCTTACAGCCTTTACACGATGGTCCACGGCAGATCCGACAAAGATGTCGGACTGGTTGTTGGACGTATGAGCAGGATATCCGGAATCTCAGACTACCGTGTCTTATCAACGATAGAGGAGCTCAAGAAGGTGCCGCCAAAATATCCGGGCAACGCGGAATGACCAAGCGCCTTTGGGCAACAGAATGTTTAAGATATCAGAACTGCCGATACAGGAAATCGTCACCTTCACATTCGTGGCGTTGGCATACATTGTTGCGGCAATAGTCGGAGTTCTTCAGTTGGGCAAGGGGGGGGATAGATACAAGCGCTTGCTTGTGCCGATTGTGGGAGCAGCACTGGTCCTGGAGTGCGTTCTGCTCGTATTGAGGGGCGCGGAGATAAGGGCGTTTCCGCTGACGGGATTGTTTGAATCAATGATCTTTCTGACCATCGTTTTTGGGCTAAGTCACCTGCTTTTCAGTGTGGCAATACGGCAGGTGTGGTTCGGGTCTGTGATGGTATGGGTAGTATGCGGCATGGTTTTGATCGCAGGCATTGTTGCGACACCGGCCGCGGAGCCGCACGCAGCGGCCGCCACTCCATGGGCCATTGCGCATGGCATCGCAATGGTTTTGGGTGGTGCGTCGATAACTTTTGCGACCGCCAGCGCTTGTTTGTATTTGGTAGGCGTCAACAGGTTAAAGCGGAAAAAGACGCTGCACGTTCTCGGAAGGGTCCCGAACATTGAGATGCTCGAGAGAATGACGCTTTGGGGCCTCAAGGCCGCTTTTGTGCTGATCACCATGGGGCTTCTAAGCGGACTCGGGCTTGTTTGGTTTCTGGAGGCCGGTTTCTCCGTATGGGTGACCGATGGGAAGGTCGTCTCGATCATTGCCGCCTGGCTTCTTTTAGGACTGATACTCTTATTCCATCAAGTGTCTTTGCTCAGAGCCCGGGTCCGCGCGTATATAACCATAGCAACATTCCTGCTTGTCTTATTCGCGATTCTGGGCGCGACTATATTAGGCGCAACCCGACATGATTTTTCGTCCGGCACGCCCGGCGCGCATGAAGTTTTCCGGTACGTGTGAACATGAAGATTCTGGTGATAGGACTCAACCACAAGAGCGCCCCTGTAGCCATAAGGGAGAAGCTGGCATGCAGTACGGAAGAAATCGGCAGGGCTCTGGCCTGTCTCAAGAGGATGTTCTGCGAAGCCGAGTTTGTACTACTCTCGACGTGCAATCGTCTTGAGCTGTATTGCGCCTGTAGTCGTGTAGGGGGGGCCGCGGACGAGGACCTGGCCGGCTTTCTGTCGGACTTCAAGGGTGTTCCTCTGTGTGAATTTCGGCCGTTTCTGTACGTTCACAACGACGCCGATGCGGTCAGGCACCTGCTGACGGTCGCGTCCAGCCTGGACAGTATGGTGGTCGGCGAGGCTCAGATAATAGCGCAGGTAAAGGAAAGCTACCGGCTCGCGTGTGCTGCAAAGAGTACGGGCAAGATTCTAAATCGGCTGTTCCACTGCGCCTTTGCCACGAGTAAGCGGGTCTACACCACAACCTCGATCTCAACCGGACGAGTAAGCGTTGCAGGCGTTGCCATTGAACTGGCCATGCAGCTCTTTGCGAATATCTCGTTGGCGAAAATTGTGGTGATAGGGGCCGGCGAGATGGGTGAGCTGCTCGTGCAGCATCTTCTGAAGGTCGGAGGCAAGGACATTACTGTAATTAACAGGTCCTATGATCGCGCCCTGAGTATGGCCTCCAGATACGGAATCGGCGCTCGGACATGGGAGGAACTCTGGGGACAACTGGCCCGCGCAAACATTGTTATAGGCTCAGCGGCGGTGCAGGACTATCTCTTCAAAAAGGATTCATTCCAGAAAATGATGGATCGCCGGCGTGCAGGTTCCCTGCTTGTCATCGATATTGCGGTGCCGCGGAACTTCGACCCTTCGGTCAATGAGATAGACTGCGTATACCTGTACAGCGTCGATGATCTATCCGATGTAGTCGAGCAAAACCGGAAGGCCCGGTGTGAGGACGTTGCCAAAAGCATGGGAATCATCCACGAAAGTGTTGCCGATTTCATGGACTGGTTCCGGGCCAGGGATATAGGGCCCCTGATTGGCCAGATGAAAGAAAAATTTAGCCAAATTAGCCATAACGAGCTACAGCATTTCTTTGTTGGAGCAAGACAGGAAGCTTCTTGCAGAGAGATGATGGAGATTATGCTGAACCGTGTTGTCAATAAGCTGTTGCACTGTGTGATAAAGAACGTCAACGTTGTGGCAAAGGAGAACGGCGCCAGCGAAGCCGCCAGGCTGGTCGACAGTATTGTGCGCCAAGCCGATGAGATACGGATGGAAACGAGATGTAACAAGAAGGATGCAGGGCATTGAGAGAATATTCGCAGACAAAGCAAGTTCTGAGGCTTCTGTTTTGGGAGACAACGATCAAGTGCAATCTGGCTTGTGCTCACTGCCGGCGGCTGGAATCCGATGACGCGGCCTCCAGCGACTTGTCGACGGAACAGGCTAAGAGCTTGATAAAGCAGTTGGCCGAATTGGGGACAAGGCAGGCTTCTATGCCTGTTCTTGTGTTCTCGGGCGGGGAACCTCTTTGCCGCGGCGACCTGTTTGATCTGGTCGAATACGCAAGGTCTCTGGATATTGCGCCGGCCCTTGCAACCAACGCCACTTTGATAAACTCAACGGTTGCGGCCCGCATAAATGAGAGCGGAGTCGTCCGCGTTGCAGTGAGTCTGGACGGCGCGACCGCCGAGATCCATGACAGGTTGCGGCAATTGGAAGGGGCGTTCGAAAGCGCAGTTACGGGAATCCGTCACTTGCGTGACAAGAACGTGTCCTTCCAGATCAACATCACTTTAACCAGGAGCAACGCAGAACAGTTGGAGGAGGTTTACAGGCTTGCCAAGTCTCTTGGCGCCGTGGCAGTGCATGTATTCATGCTTGTCCCGGTGGGGTGCGGGCAGGCCCTCGCGGAAACGGATATGCTCGCGCCGGAGCAATATGAGCAAAAGATGGTTGATATCTGCAGGCTGGATAGCCGCGGAGAGTTGCAGATGAAAGTTACCTGCGGTCCGCACTACGAGCGTGTGGTCAGAGAGCAGGGGTTACATGGGTCTCGCAAAGGCATATCCCGGCGCGCCGGCTCGATTCCAGGGAGAACCGGGCACGGCAGCGGCTCGCGCGGATGTCTTGCCGGGCTGGGAGTAGTTTTTGTCGGCCATCAGGGAGATGTATTTCCATGCGGATACTTGCCGGTCAAATGCGGCAACGTGCTCGAAGAAGAACTTGGAGCGATTTGGCGGGAGAGTCGTGATCTCGCGAGAATGCGTGACGGCAGCGACCTCCGGGGCAAGTGCGGCCTCTGCAGCTACAGGCAGGTTTGCGGAGGCTGCCGCGGCAGAGCGTATGCCGCCACCGGCGACTACATGGCGGCAGAGCCCTTTTGTGCATACATTCCACCCGGGGCGGCTGGTGTCTGTTTATGATAACGTGGGGCGCCACAGCGTAAGATATGATTAATATCAGCAGATTGTATTGTGGTCAGGTTACACCGGGTGACTGGCTTCGCTACGGCAAGGCGGGTTGCGGCGAGCGGGCTGGCGAGGTTGTCCCACGGCAGGCGTCCGAAAGAAGGCCCATTGTCGTCTGGAACATCACCAGGACGTGTAATCTCAAGTGCGTCCACTGCTACAACGATAGCGGAGCCGGCAAAACGTCCAATGACCTATCAACTGACGAGGCAAAGAATGTCCTGAACGACTTGGCGGCGTTCGGTGTACCTTCGGCGTTGTTTTCCGGCGGGGAGCCGCTGATGCGACCCGACTTGTTCGAGTTGATCGGATATGCAGGCCAGTTGGGCCTGCGGACGGTCATTTCCACCAACGGGACCCTTGTTACGCCCGATGTGGCCGATATGATGAAGGGTCGGGGAGTATCTTATGTCGGAATCAGTCTTGACGGGATAGGTCCGATCAATGACGAATTCAGAGGTGTGGACGGCGCGTTTGACAGAGCTGTACGCGGCATCCGGAATTGCCAGGACGCCGGTGTGCGTGTGGGCCTGAGACTGACTCTAACGCAGAGAAATCTCCGGGACCTGGAATGTTTGTTTGACTTCTTTGAGACAGAGAAGATCGGCCGCGCATGCTTCTACCACCTTGTGCCAAGCGGCAGGGGGCGAACTATCGCTGACGAAGACCTCACTCACGCTCAAAGCAGAGAGGCAATAGAGAAAATACTGGCGAAGGTCAGGCTGCTTGAACAGGGAGGTAGAAAGACCGACATATTAACGGTTGATAATCATGTCGACGGGGTGTATTTGTACCTCAAACTGCTCAAGGAGGATGCCGGAAGGGCCGCGGACGTCTGGAAGCTGCTCACATGGAACGGCGGTGGAATGTATAGTAGCGGGGTAGGAATCGGGTGTATTGATTCTAACGGCTTGGTCCATCCGAACCAGTTCTGGGGGCACTACACCTTGGGCGATGTGCACGAAAAGCCTTTCAGCGCCATATGGACCGATACGGATGAACCCCTGCTGAAGGGCCTTCGTAGCCGCAGGACACATGTGAAAGGGCGGTGCCGGCTGTGCAAGTTCTTTGATGCTTGTGGGGGCAGCCTGCGAGTTCGCGCCGACCTTCATTTTGGAACGCCTTGGGCGCCCGATCCTGCCTGCTATTTGACGGATGCCGAAATTGGCCTGGATGCAGAGAAACAGGACTGCCTACGACCCTGCGGGGAGCTTTTCAAGATGCCAAGATAGCTCGTAACTACCTGGGATCGCCGCTCCAACGATGCCTAAGAGGATATCTTCGGACTGGGCGAATCTCCCGTCCGGACCGTATTTGTGCCGGAGGCGCTCTTCTTAGCTGGACGGATATGCCAAAAGTGACTGGACTGTGCATGTCTCTGATATTCTTAAAGATGGGAATTCTTGCTTTGTTCTGACCTTCGCGCCCTGTAGAATATGTATAGGTTCCCTGGCAAATGCTTGTGAGGACCTACGAATGACGTTGTCCCGCTCTTTCGACGCAGGGCATTCGGAGCAGAAAGAAGATTCATGGTTCCAACGACTACCATAATCCCTGATCAGGCGGAAAGGCCGAGCCGGTTTACTCGTGAAGCGCTCGTTGAGCAGATTCTGTGGCTCATAAGGCTCCGATGGGTAGCTGTAGGAAGCATCGTGGCCGCCGCGTTGATAGCCAGCCATGTATTCCCGGTTCTCACAAGCGCTGTGCCGGTCTATATTTGTGCGGGGGTCCTTTTGCTGTGTAACCTCGTTTACTTCCTCGTGGCGACAAAGGAGCCCGCCAGGGCCGGGCCAAAGGACATCATCGTAGGGATCGTTCAAGTGGAAGCGGATTTGGTGATTCTCACAGCAGTTCTTTACTTTTCGGGTGGAATCGTCAATCCGTTTTTCATGTTTTACGTTTTCCATATCATCATAGCAACGATAATACTGCCGAGGAATCTGTCTTTTGCCGTGGGGCTGACGGCCATATTGTTTTTCGGCCTGCTGGCGGTCTGTGAATTACACGGGGGCTCATGGTTGGGGTATTATCCACTGCGGTTCTCAGCGGGGGGCGGGCTTTGGAGAAACCCGGTATATGTGCTCGGCAGCTTTGTGGCGTTTGTCTGCACCGTCGTGCTGGCCCAGTATCTGACGCGTATCGTGATAGCCCGAATGGCTGCCAAGGAGTTAGAGGCGGCGAGAAACAGCGATCTGCTCGATGCGGTAATCAGGGCGATGTCCGAGGGTCTGATATTTGTCGCGAGCGACGGCGCGGTTACCATATGCAATCCTGCCGCCAAGTTATGGAGGAAGAATGACGCGCCAAACAAGAATGGTGATTCGCTTGCTGATTTTCCGGCAGTTTTGACCCGGCACATTGAAGGTTTGTTCTCGAAGGGACATGAAAACGCAGGGTTGAGCAGGACAATTGAGTTCGAGACGGGCGGTCGGGCACACCGCCATATAGAAGCCAAGGCTTCCTCCGTTCTTGGAACCGGCGGACAA
>CP070678.1:2635558-2640154 GCA_020352515.1 Phycisphaerales bacterium
CTCCGTCGGCCGCGCGCTTTCGTCCTGAGCGAGGCCGCAGGCCGAGTCGAAGGATCCGGCCAACGAATTGATTCTCCCGCTCGCCTCGCATGATCCCTGGTTACTTCTCAAGTAACCTGCGCCATTGCCAAACCGAAACTCACACAAATTCCCCGTCCCAACACCAACCTGCCCCAAATCACAGACAACCTGCTCAAACAGAATAGACGGCCCCTCACCTTGCATCGGTCTCGATTTCTCCCGAACCTGTCTTGCCTTGAGGATTCCTTGAGCGAGTGCTTCTGTATGCACATGGAACCCTGCCAGTCCTGAAGAGTATATTGTTGAGGAGAAAAGAAACACACACAATGCGGCGCAGACGATAGCCTCGCTCCTGGTAGTCCTGACTAACCTCTCAACGGTCATGATTTGCATTTGCCCAAGTTGTACGACCCCTGTCTGACGATTCCACCCTGCCAAGTCGCGTCGCTTCCTATTCTAGCCAGTCTTAACAGCCTCGGCGATCTGAGACTACTCGCTCACCTCTCCGCCATCATTCTGTGCCCACGCCGCTCAGCCTGTTTGCGACAGCCACCGCCTCGGTGTTGTGCCCCGCATTGTCGTAAACCCACACCTCAACGTCTATTTTGCCCGGCTGTGGTACAGAAACGCAAACGGGTGGCATTGCTTCTATATCCGCGATCCCAGCATCTATATACGCCTGCCATTGTTCCTCGTTCTTTCGTTCGCCCGCTTCCCGGAGCTTCACACGCCAGAAGAAATACATAGCCGCATTGAAAGGGATATGTGCAAAAACAGGATACACCTCCTCGATGATAGCCGTCTGCCCATTTTGATCCTTATGGCGCTCTCTGACCACTAGCCCTCCTAAGTCCCCATCTTCATCAGAAACTCCGACGGCCAGAAGGACCAAATGCCCGCCTCTCGGTTCTCTGAAGTGGACATCAACGAGCACCGGTTTCGGGTCCACCGTGTCATTCAGGCGTTGCTTCAAGACTTGTTGGGCAACAGACCTGGCGCGTTCTGAACACGCCGGGTCCTTCATGACATCCTGACAAAAGGATATGCTTATCCGTTCAATGGTTCTTTCGTCGAGGTTCCGCGGCCCAGACTTCCGGCATCCACCAAGGACTGTCGTGAACAACACCAGTATAGCACTTCCAACCATGCTATATTCTCTTCGCCAATCAGGTAAGCACATTCCACACCTCAAGTACCGACAACCGGTCATCGTTTCCACAAAGTCAGGCTGTGACACGAGCATCTTCCGACTTGCGCTCCACAGACTGTCTCAACCATTCGACATGTACGTAACCTCATCTACGATAACGACACAGCCCTTGTTGAGACTTACTTCTGACAACAACCAAAGATAAAGAGAAAACTATCTATGGGAGCAGGCCGCCCGTAGTCAAAATTAGCTTTAAAATCCTTCATGCACGCACCTTTCGCCGCTTTGGCGTCATCCAGCGTGTAGTACCTATCCCCTATCCACATGTCCCCGATCTGGCATTTGTGGCGATAGCGTTTTCCGCTCTCAGCCCACCTGTATCCCTTGCGAAAGGAAAAAATACCACATCTTTTTTTAACGCGTTTCCTTTCCTGTATTTCCAAATACATATCATAGCCCGCGCAGCTCCCATAAAGCGAAAAAATTGTCCGATTCTAACAGTTTTGTATCGCCGAACTTGCTGGCCACCACGGATCGAAATATGGGCGCCGAGGGCGCGGAAACGTGACTATCTACAACGATATAGGTGGCACGCGGAGTGCCTCTTTTTCCTCGCTGCTTACATCGTGCTCTAGAATCTCTACGTCGACCACATCAAAGTCTTTCGAGCCCCGAACGCATTCGTCGCAACACTTGCTTTTCTCTTGCGGAGGATAAGCTTGCGGCCATGTCCACAGGCCGTACGGATCACGACCGTCGATGGGATTTCTTCCACCGTACACATAAAGACTGGCACGATTTCTGTATTGAAGCGTGCTCTCGAAGCGGTTTGGCCATTGCGCATGCGGCGTAATTCCCAGCGGGTCTTGCGTAGTCCATCTTCCGGTGTATTGGTCGTAGTATCGGTTTGAAGTTGTATTGGATTTTCAAAGAGCTGTTATCTAATATATCGACTCTCCGGCCGGTAAACAAGTAGGGATTTGAGTAATCCGTCAGCCCGTCCGGATCAGGCGTTAAATTCGGTCCAGGACGTGGCAGTATATCTCCACCATCCCCGCCGGCGAATCCAGCTTCTTTACGCGACTTGTGAAGGTGTCGCAGGGCCGACTTACGCGCGGCATCGGATCACCCGGTCGCCAATAAGGCCGGTGTTCGGACAGCCCGGCGCCCGAGGCTAATGCCCGCGTGGTTGGCAGCGCGTTAATTGCCTTGTCCGCCGAGGGCGGCTGTGCTATGCTCCTTGCGTCAAATGGTGATAAGCGTACGTGTAACCTTCTCTTGAGAAAGGCAGGACCAATGAACAAAGCTCTTCGGCCGGCCTCAATTATTGCGGCCGTTATCCTCGGGTTGTCGGCAGCCTGTTTCGCGGCACAGATCAGAGCGAGCCTCGCGCCCACGCACGTGGAGGTCGAGCCGATAGGCACGGCGCCCCAAGCCAAATTCGAGAATCTTGTCACGTTCTGCATGGACAGGGACGGCAATCTGCTCGCCTGCGATGCCGGGGCAAGTAGAATAGTGAAACTCGATCCGGACGGAAAAAGACTGGCCACGTGGAAGCTCGACTTTGCCCCGTGGGCAATCCACGCCTGTCCGGAGGGCATTGTTTACGTCGCCGGCCCAGCGGTTGTGGCCAAGCTCGACGCCTCCGGCAAGGTGCTCAAGAAGGTCGAATCCGACGGCGGAAACTTCCCGGACGGCAGACCTTCCGGCATCACCGCCACGGACAAGGACGTGTTTCTGAATGTCGGCTTCGGCTGGTCGCTTCGGTCGGTCTCGTCAATCGCCCGCTTCGACCGCGACCTCGGCAGTCCGGCCACCATCGTAGAAAATCTGCGAGGCTGCTGTCAGCGGCTTGACATCGTCTCAAAAGACGAGCAACTGTACGTTGCCGAGAATTCGCGCTATCGCGTCCTCAAGTGCGACCGCGAGGGCCGGGTCCTCGCAAAGTGGGGACGTCGCCACCGCACAGACATCGCGGGCTTCGGAAGCTGCTGCAATCCGATGAATCTGTGCTTCGGCCCCGAGGGCGAGCTTTACACAGCCGAATCCGGTCTCGGCCGAATCAAGCGCTACACGCCCGACGGCAGGTTCCTGGGCCTTGTCGGCTACGTGGGCGTGGAGCGTTTCAACACGGCCGGCCGTCTGGCGGCGTCATGCAGCAATATCGCCCTGGCCGTCAACAAGGATGCCTCGCGCATATACGTCCTTGACTTCAAGAACAACATAATAAGGGTGCTGGCCAGATCGGCCGGTCCGGACACCCGGTTGGACGCTCGATAGGTTGTCACGGCATGGATCCAAAGTTGGCTCACAGAATAACCGCCGGCATCTTCCTGCTCGCCGCCGTTGCGGTCATGGGATGGCTGGCCCTGCGATACCTGGCCCCGGCACGCGCCCCCGACGAACCGCCCGGCGAGGTTAATCTGCCCGTCACTGCAAAAGAGCCCTGTGACGTCAACGTTTCCCGCACCCGAACAACCTCCGACAACATCGGCGAAGAAGAGGCCACACCCGATGCCAATGGAACGTCTCTGCGAATGGTGGTCATGGATCCGCTCTGCGCGCAGCTCGCATGCGACTGCGTGGAGGGCTATGCGCAGAGAGGGTATGACAGACTCGCCACATTTCTCGAGAAGCAGCTCGGCCGGCCCGCGCGCGTCACGTACGGGGAAAATCTGGGCGAGGCGCTTGGACTGAATCCCGGCGGGGTCGATTTGATTATCGGCAAGAAATCCATAGTCGTCTTTGACGCGGCCAGGGCCGAGATAAACGTTCGTGCCGTCGCCGGCCTTACCGACAAGAACGGCCGCGCCACCGTGACGGGTCTTTTCGTCGTTCGCCGGGACGACCCGGCCCGCACGATAGAGGACCTCAAGGGGCGCCGAATTCTTTTCGGCCCGACCGATGAAGTTGAGAGGAGCACGGCCGCGATAGCCGCCCTGCAGTCCAAGGGTGTGCCCCTTCCAAAACAGATTCTCACGAGTCCCGCGTGCAGCACCGCGGCAATCGCCGTTGTCGAAAACGAGGCAGACGCTGCAGTGATTTCCAGCTATGCGGTGCCGCTTCTGGAGGGGTGCGGCACCGTGGAAAAAGGCGCTCTGCGCGTTGTAGGCCGAACGGCCGTGGTGCCCTTCGTAACCGTCTTCGTCACCGACAAGGTAACCGTCGAGGAGGAACAAGCGATCTTGAATGCCCTGCTGGCCGTCAAGGACGACAGGCAGTTGCTGGTTGACATGGAGTCTCGGGCCGGCTTCGTAGGAATCTCGGGGCAGCCGGGCGAAGCCGCCCTGTCTTATCCAGCAGCCTCGGTCGTAGAGTGGACCGACTGGCGCGGCCCGAATCGTGACGGCATCAGTCAATATGTGCCGGGCACGGTGCCGGTGGAGCCGAATTTCCTGTGGAGACGGCCTTTGAACGGGATAGCC
>CP070678.1:2640254-2644713 GCA_020352515.1 Phycisphaerales bacterium
CTGGCGCTGTGCTTAGAGCGGATATTTCACAGGGCTACCCGGAATTTTCATTTTTTTAAATTGATTGCTTGTCATCGCGGCCGTTGGGTGTTACGCTTGGTGCTGATGGTTTGGTGTCCGCCGGGTGCATTGTGGAGTCACTCGGCTGAATCCTGACGGGCACGGTCACCTGGCTGGGAGTAGAGTTGGGTGTATCTACCGACAGGGGTACATTGAAGGAGGTCTTGTATGAAGCGATTTACACGCCGGAGTTTTATGAAAAGTTCACTTGCAGCCGGTGCGGGCCTTGCACTGAGCGGTCCGCTTTCCCGAGTGCGTGGCGCCAACGACGACATTCGCGTGGGTGTTGTGGGCATCAACGGCCGGGGCGGATCGCACATCAGCGAATTCCACAAAATGGACGGCGTGAGGGTGGTGGCGCTGTGCGACGTGGATAAGAACGTGCTGGAAAAGCGGGCAAAGCCGTTCAGGGGTCGCAACGAGCGCATCGATACTTACGTTGACGTCCGCAAGATGCTTGAAGACAAGAGCCTCGACGTGGTTTCGGTGGCAACAACCAACCACTGGCATTCGCTGGTTACCATCTGGGCCTGCCAGGCCGGCAAGGATGTGTACGTGGAGAAGCCGTGCAGCCATAACGTCTTCGAGGGTCGCAAGTGCGTCGAAGCGGCCCGCAAGTACAATCGGATTGTGCAGCACGGCACACAGCAGCGGTCGAGCCGCGGCCGGGCCGCCCAGATGGCCGCCATCTGGAGCGGCAAGTACGGCAGGCTGCTGGTCTCCAAAGGATACTGCTGCAAGCCGCGATGGAGCATCGGCTTCAAGCCTTATCAGGACCCGCCGGAACATCTCGATTTCAATATCTGGCTGGGCCCGGCGCCGGATCAGCCCTACCACGCCAACCTCGTGCACTATAACTGGCACTGGTTCTGGGATTTCGGAAACGGTGACATGGGCAACCAGGGCGTCCACGAAATGGATGTCGCCCGCTGGGCCATCAAGGACTCTACGCTGCCCAGGAGCATCGTCAGCATGGGCGGTCGCTGGGTGAACGGCCCCAATTTCAAGGACCAGGGACAGACTCCCAACATGGAGCTGTCAATCTTCGATTACGGCCAGACTCTCCTGGTATTCGAGACACGCGGCCTGGTAGGCAAGATAGATGAGTTTCCGAGTAAGGTCACCAACGAGTTCTACACGACCGAGGGGGTGATAAGGGGCGGGAAATTCGAGGCCAGGCAGGGCGGCAAGACGTACAATGTGGAGCCCGAGGATATCCACGTTACGGGGGGCGGCTCGTTTGGCAGCTTTATCAGGTGCGTGCGAAGCCGCAAGCGCGAGGAGGTTAACGGCGAGATACTCGACGCGCATTTGTCCAGCGCGTTGTGCCATCTGGGCAACATTTCCTACCGAATGGGCTGGGAGGTGCCTTTTAACACCGAGCCCAAGGCCCTGGGCGACAGCGACGTAATCAGCGACAGCGCTATGACCGTTCTGGAGAATACAAAGGCGATAGGCGTAGACCCGGCTGGGGCGACCTACCGACTCGGGCCGAAATTGCGGTTTGATCCCGAGGCTGAGAAGTTTGTGGACAACCCGGCCGCCGACGTGATGCTGAGTCGGGCGTACCGTGAGCCGTTTGTCGTGCCCGAGCGGGTGTGAGAAAAACGAATAACATGTATTCTGCGGCCGGCCGAACCGTCGCAATCGGGCAGGGATGCCGGTGAGTTTCGACCTTGGCCGGAGGGTTTTTTCAAATTTGGCTGTGGGGGAAGGGATGCCCCCACATGCCTCTTTGAGCTGTCTCGGCTCATCCCCCGGCCGAGTGAAAATGCTCCAATGCATCGCCCGAACCCGCTCGACTTTGCCGCTGTAGTCTTTCTGCGAGCGTAAAGTCATCCGGGCCGGGGCAGTGAGACTCTCTGGACTGCAATACCGCCCAATATGAATAGCAATCCCAATACTGTCGCGGGCAGTATCCTCTCGCCGAGCACGAAGTATATTACCACCAGTGAGCCGACGGGGACCAGAAAGATCAGGTTTGCGACGCGTGCCGTTGACGCCGAGAGCCTGAGCGTTCGCAGCCAGAGCAGGAAGGTGATGCCCGTTTCGAAAAGCCCGACATAAGCGGCGCCTATCAGCCCTTTCCAGTTCGGGATTGCAGCGGCGCCGAGCAGCACCATGGCCACGAACACATAGACGGACCCGAAGGCGAAGTTCACAAACAGCCGGACGGCCTCATCGAGCTTGTCCTTTGTATTGTATATCCAGAACAGGGCCCAGACCAGAGAGCTGCCGGTCGCCAGCAGTGCGCCGAGGGGATTTGTGAACCTCAATCCCAGGACATCGCCTTCCGTTGAGATGATGATAACGCCGAGAAAGCTTACGATTATGGCGAGGATGTCCTTTGCCCTTACCTTCTGGCCGAGCAGCGGTATCGACAGCAAGACGAGCATTACGGGCCAGAGGAAATTAAGCGGCTGGGCCTGCTGGGCCGGCAGAACCGAGTATGCCTTTAGCAGCACTGTGTAGTAGAGGAAGGGATTGAGAAAGCCCAGCAGGGCCGAGTGCATGATTTGTTTCCTCGAGAGGGCCCGGACAAGGGCGAGCTTGCGAGAGCACGATAGGTATATGAAGAATGTGGCTGTCGAGACGACCGAGGCGAAAAAAAGAAGCGGCAAAACACCGACATTCAGACCATCCTCCGAAAGGCAAATCTTAAAGGCGGAGGCGGAAGTGGACCAGAACAGGACCGCTACGCCGGCGTAGATATAGGCTCTTTTCTGGTTTAGCATACGGGCTGCAATATAGCAGTGGCTCGTAGCGGATCATTTCTCAGCCCGGCCGGGCACGTTACCCCGCCGGACGACCCGTCACGTCCTATGGTAGCGAAATAGACTGGGACGTGCAATGAATCTCCGGCCGGCTGGCCTGCCAATCTGCCGGTTTGGCTCAAACTGTACCCTGGCTTCTCCGACCATAACCTATAGGGCGGCCATACGGTTGTTCGCAAGTGTTTGCTCGGCTTTGGCTACAGTATGGATTTACACATGTTAGCCTCTGCCTTTGTGGCCGAGCCTTTACAGAAGAACGTCTTTGTGGTCACCCATCTCAAAGCTTGTGGCTGACAGTCAAATTCCCCAGCCCCTCTTGGGCCTGCTGAACTGCGAGTATCTTACCGGCGCCCGTTTGCCCGATGCCGGCGGCGCGGTCCGATATCCTGGAAGAACGGCCCTTTATCGTGCTTGTCTGCCGCTGTAAAGAGTGTCCTGTTCCGACCCTGACTTGCACGCATAATTATGGCCAGGGAGACGGATTACTGACCTATTCTTGACATTTCAGGTTGTTCCGAGCCGCTTCTTGCGGTTCACACAGCAGATCGCCGGATAACGGGATATGCCCGCCGGGAGCTACGGGCCGGAATACGGATAAATAAGGTTTGGCTGCGTGCCGATTTAACGGATGTGGTTTTCGCCGCCCGCTTCTGCGCCAGGCGAATTCCGATAAGTCGCGATAGGCAGCCGGCCCGCGTCCCGGCGGCAGGAGAAATTGTATCGGACGCAATAAAGGCCGGCTATTTGCCGCCTTCGGGTGGTTTGATTGCGTTCGAATTATTACTTATATTTTATTTGACCGTTCGTTGCGATGTTTGTGCGCCCTGGAACGGTTTTGAGCGGCATTTTTCACTTTTTCGGCGCCGCGTCACTAAGATAGGAGAACGAAAGTCCCCATATCTGCACAGGCTGTATGCGGGAGTATTAACTGGTTGTGTTGAGGGCATATAGGAAGTCATGGCACGTGTATTTGGATTCAAACTCAAAGAGCAGCGGTCCGGCGGGAGTCACAATAACAGCAACTTGGACAACGGCTGTCTGGAGGAGATCAGCGGCCTGTCCAACCTCTATTCCCCGGAGGAGGATGCCTCCTTTCATGTCCGCGATATCGCCGATGTCCTTTCCGAAACACAGAAGATCTCTGCCGAGCAGCTTTCAGAGATCAGGCGTGAACAGAAGAAGAGGCCCGGCGCGGACATCGCCGAGATAATCGGGGCACTGGAGCTGGCGGATGAAACAGCGATCGCGACGGCCCGCGCAAACCTGTACGGGTTCGAGTTTCGTCGGATTGAGCCCGAGCAGATTGACAGGGCAGCGTTCGGCAGACTGGACCTTGACTACATAAAGAACAACCACATCATGCCGATAGCGGTTCACGACGAGACGCTCGTCGTGGCGACGAGCAGCCCCGCCGACCTCTTCATTATCGAGGACGTCAAAAGACAGACGCACATGAACCTCGAGACGGTTGTTTGTCTGGACAACGACATAGAGCGGGCCTGTGAGGCGCTTGATGACGACAAGGTGGAGTACGACCTTGACGGGCTTATCAGCGACATGACGGAGGTCGAGGTTGTCCAGGACGAGCAGGAGGATTCGGAGGACCTGGAGAAGATGGCGGGCCA
>CP070678.1:2644813-2651762 GCA_020352515.1 Phycisphaerales bacterium
AGGCACGGAACCGTCGGGCATTTTGAACGCCGGGTAATTCTGACGTGTACGGTCGAGCGGATCATGCCGACGAAGTCGAACGTTGAGCACATTCGGTATTTCGAGAATACTCTTCCCGCCGTCGGGCTTCTTCAAGTCCACCGTGAGCTTGACCGTGAAGCCGTTTGTTGCATCCGCCGGGGCCGCGAACTGGTCCTGCGGGCTCTGTACGGTGAGGGTGCTGCGGGCGGGCTGTGATGTGTTGAAAAGCCATACGCGCGTCAGCAGATATACCTTTGCCTCATGATTATTTCTGAGTTGACCGGAATCTGCTGCCGGGACGTTGCGCCGGCGGATGCCGACGGTCGGTTTGATGGCGTCGCGCTCGCCGTCCCAGATCCTGCTTTCCTGGGCCCATGCCGCTGCTGTCAGGGGCAGCAGCGCTGCGCTCAGTAGGCCACCAATCCATCCGGGCGTATTCATCGTTAGGCTCCTTTTGTTTGGAGTTTCGACTTCGGTTCCCTTCATATTGTAAGTCCATAATCCGGGATTCGCACTCATTATATTGGCAAGGAATGTGCCTCATACGCAAGCGCCATTGCCCGGAGCATTTGTACAATTTTCTCTTGAGCCATCCTGTGGGCCGCGAGAGCTAGGCTGTGTCTAGCAACTCCCCGGAGACCGGTGATAACAATTCGGCGGGGGACCCATTGTCCCCATCTTCGATAGCATTTATGATACGAGTAACCTGGTTCATACCATCCCCTGACCTTGATATAGGGCAAGTTGTTGTCTACAACTGAATTGGATGCAACTTCTGCACTACAACGTTCTGATGATAGCAAATTGACCCCTCGAGAAGCAGAGAAAACTATCAGGTGTGACTTGTAGCGCTATGCATTGAAGATGTTGCAAATTTTCTGTGCGCAACCAAGTACTTGTCAATACAGCACTTAGGGAATCAGTATTTTTCCCGGGTTTGGAGATAACGGGTCTTTGGGTTGTAGTGGTTGTAGTCGATTTCGGTTAACGAGGCATAGAGAGATTTGGGGATTATTTTTTAGTCTCTACTTTGACAGTGGCACCTCGCCTGCCGGCCGAGCTCCAGTGCGCATTTCTTCATGGAAGAGGACGGCCATTCCACGGAGTTTCTTGGTCAACTCAGGACTGCGAACCGGCTTGGTTTCGCCGGGGTCCTTTTCCAAATCGAAAAGCCGGAAGTCGGGGTTGAGCTGCAGTTTCCAATTCTCCCATCGAACAGCGGCAAGGGATCCCAGGCTACCATGATAGAAAAAGGCCCGATGGTATTCATCCTGCGAGACTACTCCTTCCCATTCGCCCGGAGGATTCCACGGGCGACGCAAGGGGACTGATGCGTTGAGTGACAGCCCTGCTGTCGTGGAAGGAACCGTCTTGCATCTCCCTTTAAGCAAAGGGCCGATGTCACGTCCATCAATTACCCGTCCCTTAGGAACCCTTAGGCCTGCAAAAGTGGCGAAGGTGGGATACCAGTCCATCGCATGGATGAGCTGCGAGGAGGTTTGGCCCGCCTTGACCCCAAGGCCCGGCCCCCATGCGATGCAAGGCACCCGGATGCCGCCCTCCAATGTCGTAAGCTTGTTGCCGCGTATGGGCTGGTCGGCTGTTCTTCCCGGCCCGCGACCATTGTCAGATGTATAGACAACCAATGTCCGATCGTCAATGCCCAGCTCTTCCAAAGCATCGAACAATCGTCCAACATGATGGTCCAGGCACTGAATAACATCGCCGTAGAGGCCAAAACGTGATTTTCCCTTAAAGTCATCTGTTACACCCAACGGATTATGGGCCATTGTGTGAGGCAGGTACAAGAAGAACGGACGATCCTTGTTTTTCCGGATAAAGCGAATCGCCTCGTCGGTATAGGCCGCGGTCAGCTCCGCAGGATCGGCGGGTCGTTTGACTATTGTCTCGTTACGCATTAACGGCACGCCGCCTTCATCCTTGAAATAGACGGCCTCGACAGGGTCGAGGTTATGGAGCAATCCAAAGTAATGATCGAATCCCTGCTGTCTCGGCAGGAATGGAGGGAGAAATCCGAGATGCCACTTGCCTATGCACGCCGTTCCGTAGCCGGAGGATTTGAGCAGTTCGGCCAAGGTCAATTCGTCAGGATGAATCCCTTTACGCGAGTCCGCCCGCTGGACCCATGTTGCCAAACCGATTCTGCGAGGATAGCAGCCGGTCAACAGGCCCGCACGCGACGGACTGCAGATCGGAGCGGCGGCATAATAATCGGTGAATCTTATCCCCTCCTGTGCCATTCGGTCAATTCGAGGTGTATCGAATTGTTTTCCGCCGTAACAACCAAGATCGTAGTAACCCTGATCATCCACCAGGATAAAGATCAGATTCGGTTTAGATTCTTCGGCAATCGGCTCAGTGAGCATGCGGCGATCCTTGCCGGGTGAAGCCCCAGCCAATAAGGGCGAAGAATACAAAGCAGCCACCGAGGCAACGCCGGCCTGTAAAAGGCATCGTCGGGTAAATTTCATATATGGTCTCGCGCAAATTGTTCTATCGGCTTCAATTCTCGTCTGCCTCTGCAACATTAGGTACAATATTTCCATCGATTACTGCCACCCTGAATCCAACGTTGAACACCCGCTGCCAAGATGGATAGCCCAATCGAAAGCTGCTGCGGCGCATGGGCGGGCTGTCGAAAGTATGCGTTGATTTTGGCAACGAGCGACGGCTCGCCCGCGGGATAGGCGGGGAAACCCGGCACGGGAGCAGGCGCTTCGTCGCTCAACCAGAAGATGTTCCCCAGCGTGCCGTCAGGATGCACCGCCCGGCACAGCAGGCCAATCTTGATGCGGGGTTTTATTTTTTGGGCATCCGGCCTTTGCCATTCGGCAACATCAGTCACCGCATAAAGGGAGTCCTCCACCACGACAAAACCATAAGAGGTCTGGAATCGCGTGGATTGCGAAGTTTGGGCGGCGGGAATGTTTGCGGACAAGGGCGGAAAGAGAACCTCGACCGGAGACCAGGTCTTTCCGCCGTCGGTTGATCGGCGGAACAGACCGTGCTGTCCCGAGGCGTTTTCATCTCTCGCATGGGTGTCCCAGTTGACGAAGAGGACACCTTTGAAATACGTAACGTAGGGATGATGGTTCCACGTCCCCGTTTCCGGCGCCGCAGTAAACAAGGTGATCGTCTTGAGGTTTTCGAGGAACTCGTACCGAAAGTTCATTGCGTCGCGTGCAGCGGTCCACTGGACAACCGGCGTTTCTCTGTCCATATCAGGGTTTTGGTGACATAGGGCGGCCTGAGCAGCAAGGAGTAACGCCAGTGGAATAAAGACCTGTAAGCCATTCCCATGGACGGGGGATCCGTTTATTCTACTTCTGAAACGGCTTGATCCTTTCACTTTTCCATTCTCCATGTATATTTCGCTCAGCTTACCACATTAAGTGACCGGCCATTGAGGAAGGCACGCAGGTTTTCAACCGCGATTTGCATCAGGCGCGTCCGCGCGGCGCGTGTTGCCCAGGCGAGGTGCGGAGTGATGCAGCAGTTCTTCGCCCTTAGCAGGGGGTTGTCGGTGCGCGGCGGCTCAACGGCGAGGACGTCGAGTCCCGCGCCGGCGATTTCTCCGGCGTTCAGGGCTGCGGCAAGATCTTCTTCGTTGATGAGCTGGCCGCGGCTGGTGTTGATCAAGAAAGCCGACCTCTTCATCACAGCGAGTCGGGAGGCGTTGACGAATTCGTGGTTTTCCGGGGTAAGCGGGCAGTGCAGACTGACCACGTCGCTCTGAGTGAAGAGCGTGTCAAGATCGACCAGCTTCGTACAGGGCGGCGGTATCGACGGTGTTTGAATGTCGTGGGCGAGAATATTCATTCCGAACGCATCGGCCAGTTTGGCGACCGCCCGGCCGATACGGCCCACGCCCACGATTCCCATTGTCAGGCCTTCGAGTTCGATCAGCGGATAATCCCAGTAGCAGAAATCCGGGCAGGCCGACCAACGGCCGTCGCGGACTGTCTCAGCGTGATGACCGACGCGCTGGACCAGCTCCAACAGCAACGCAAAGGCATGCTGTGCCACCGAGCGCGTGCCGTAGGCTGGGATGTTCGTCACGACAATGTTACGCTCGCGGGCGGTCCGAACATCGACAATGTTGTAGCCGGTGGCCAGAACGCCGATATAGCGCAGCTTCGGAAGCGACAGCAGAGTGGCGCGATCCAGCACGGTTTTGTTGGTAAACACGATCTCAGCGTCCTGCGATTGCGCGATGATATTGCTCGGCGTCGTTCGGTCGTAAACTGCACATTGTCCTATAGCGTGCAATCCATCCCAGCTCAAGTCTCCGGGATTCAATGTGTATCCGTCAAGTACGACTATGCGCATATTATCAATCCCCTATTCGATATCTTCATGTCGCCCGCCTGCCACCTCTTTTCCATCTCAAAGTCTGCTATATGTTGATGTTTTTCCGGAGAGAACCGGTTGCACCGTTCAGACCAGCGGTTTGTTTAATAGACTCCAGTTCAATGCGCAACTGTTTCTTGAACAGAAGGATATCCGCACTATGAATAAGGAGGTTGGCGCCTGCCTTGAGGAAGCGAACCTGTTGCTCGGGCCCACCCCAGAAGTGAATACCGGCGCCCACGCCCGCCGCGCGAGCCTTTCTAAATATGCCTTCACACGCGGAAAGGAAATCGGGATGGTCGTAACGTTCCGGCAGGCCGAGACTGCACGAGAGGTCGTGCGGACCGATTAGCACGGCATCGAGACCGGGCACCTCAAGGATTTCATCGAGTGCCTTGACGGCGGGAACGCTCTCGATATTGACGATGAGCAGGCGGTTTTGCGCACCGTCATTCAGATAGGATTCGAGTTCCGGTTCCGCCCGAGCGCCGTCAAGCATTTGTTGAAGTTTTTGTCCCTTGATGGGCCGCATTTTCACCGCGCCGCGCATGGCCTGAACCTCTTGTTTTGTCTCAATATAAGGGACGATGACTCCTGCCGCGCCTCCGTCAAGAACCATGCCGGCCGCGTAAGGATCGAATGACGGAATGCGCACCAGCGGGGGCAAGCCAATCGCGGCGTAGGTCTGGCACATCCAGCTCAACTCCGCGCGATCTATGGCAATGTGCTCGGTGTCGATGAACACAAAGTCCAGCCCGCAGTCGCGCACCGCCTCGGGCCAGCGAGGCGAAGGGGAGACAATGAGGGTACCGAAGACCGTGTCCCCCGAGCGTAGAGATTGGCAAAGCTTGTTTGGTGTCATGGTTTGATCCTCAGTTTTCCGAAATGAATTTGTGTTCTGGGGCGTTCGGCTGTGCCGCTGTCCCATACGGCACGAAAGTCTCCGGGGGCCACCTCAATGAGCGTGGGGTAGGAATTCTTGATTCGTGCATGGAAGAAGGTCTTTTCCTCGCTCCACGCGCCGCCGGCCGGTCTGATCTTATAACGCAGGGACGTCCTGCCGCCATGGGGGAATCCCGGCGCTGTATCCCGCTGGGCCGGGCCGTCATTATACACATAAATGTGCGTGCCGTTCTCCGCTCGCCCGAAGAAACCCTTGGACTTCGCGTTATGCAGCGCGGGTTCCGGCTGCGCAGGCGTCCAGGTGCGGCCGCCGTCGCGGCTGATGCTGGAATAAGCTCGCGGCGGGTCCGTGGTCAAATCGGTGTTCTCGTAGTTGGCGGTGCGCATCACGATCTTCAGTTCGCCCCGTGCACCCCAGGGGGCGATATTGCCCTCGTGGAGGAAGACCCTGCCGCTTTCAGGTTGGGGGATGAATGCCTCCAGTTTCCACTCCAATAGACTGGTGCTGCTCAGGACGAAATGGTCGCGCGAACCGAGCGTATCTTTCTGCAGGGAGTTGCGGTGCGCGGGCAGCAGAAAACACGGCCGACCCTGTATCTCGGTGGGCTGGAGGCCTCCGTTGAGGATTAGCGGGCCCGCATAGTGCACCGCCAGTTCCACCGACGTCCACGTGTACCCGCCGTCCGCGCTGAAGGCGCCGGCGAGTTGCGAATCCTCGCTGTTCTTGTATACGACCGGGCAGCGCATGGCGAAACACCATAGCACGTCCTGGTTCGCCGGTTTGAACAGCACCGGATTGGCATAGGCGAACCGGATCGCTCCCTGCCGTCGGTTATGGTCGAAGACGGCCATGGGCTCGCCCCACGTATCCCCGTCGTCCCTGGACACACTAACGAGGATATCGCCCATGTCCTTCTTGCCGTGGATCATGGCGCCGAACGCCACCACCAGATGTTTGCCCTTCCACCGGGCGATAACGGGCTGCCACAACCGCCACGCATCCGGGTGTGATTCCACGCGCCGGACGACCCGCACATCGGTGACGTCGCCCTGGTAGTCCTTCGCGGTCCGGACCGAAGGAGCTTTCAAGCTCAAGGGGCCGGCAACGGCGCAAGAATTCAGTGAAATCACCGCGACGGCGCAAGACAGAAAACGTGAAGCTGTGAAGATGATTGTGAGCACCATAACGGTTTTAGCTTTTGATACATGTCTCATTGTCTTGCCTCCAATGAACGCGAAGCCCAAGTAATCACGGCCGCCTCAACAAGGAAGATGTATCATTCAATGGTTCAATTATGCCCAAGCCAGCTCTGCCAATTAAATTTACGACGCCCGGAGATGTGATGTGTGTTCTGCGGGATTAAGATTCTTGGACAGCCGAGGGAGTCCAACCGCAACCAGCTTGACTGCTGAGACGCCCAGTAACAGCAGGGTCGCCTTCTGTCTTGCCACATCGCTCTGCTTTCTTCTTTCTTCTCTTTTCCAGTGATAGCGAAAACAGCCAAGTCATGAAATCAGGCTGCTTGTCGCAGCGATCGCTGCTGAATCCCGTGATACCATTCTTGGCCCCAACGATCATCTTGCCTCTTGACTACTGACGAATCACAGTTGCCTCTACCTGAGACTTGCCATTTGGCTTGATAATCTGTCGTAC
>CP070678.1:2651862-2661867 GCA_020352515.1 Phycisphaerales bacterium
CCGAGAACCTCAGGCCCATTGACATAATAGAGCACTGCAAAGGCAGGCTGAGCAGCTATAAAATCCCCCGGTGTACGGAGTTTGTGGAGAAGCTACCGAGGCTCGGCACGTCCAAAATAGACCGGCGTGCGCTCGAGAAGATGGCGAACGACCTGGCCTGTGCTTCTGTTGAGGAACGGCGATGAGGTATCTGTATTGTCACCCGTTGTTCGATGAAAGAAAATGCGCCCATCGCTTTTCGTTTCAGTTGAAGAACACATTTGAATCGGCCGGTCTGACCCTTGAGAGGTTCGACTACCGCGGCACGGGCGAGGCCGAGGGCGAATTTGCAGATGTCTCGCTTGAGTCACTGCGTCGGGATTTGGAAAGCAGGGCGGCGGGGGATGAGCTTTGCATCGTCGGGCTTCGGTTCGGCGCGTCTCTGGCCTTCGACTATTGTGTGCGTTTGGCTGCGCCGGTGAAGGCTCTGGTTCTGCTGGCGCCGGTGATTGACGGCGCCGAGTACGTGGACCATCTCTACCGGAAACAGCGGATTAAGGATGTGATGACCGGCGAATCCCTTGCCGCGCTGCGGGACGAAGGTTATGATAACCTCGAAGGGTACAAGACCGGCGTCAAATTCATCGAGCAGCTCAAGGGCCTGAATTTGACCCGGATGGCCGGAGAATATACGTTGGGGAATTCCTTTCTTATTGTGCGGATATCCAATCGCTCCGGGGCCGAGCCGACAATCACCGCTTTGGCCGAATCGCTGAAAGGCCCGGCAAAACGTGTTGTTGTTGAGAATCTGGAAATGCCCATGTTCTGGGAGCGTATTCCGAATGCGGACTACGGTGAGCTCACACGAAAAGTATTACAGTTCTGCTGCGTCTGAGGTCGGCTGTTTCAGTAGCGGGGATAACGAGCTTTCCTACTCGTGCGTTATTCCGCCGAACAGCGGCAGGCCCGGTGTCATATTTGTGCACGCCGCCGACGGCAACAGGCTCGGGCCGCACAGAATGTTTGTCGAGATGGCCAGACGCTTCAATCGCCTCGGATACCCCACACTGCGGTTCGACCTGCGGGGCTGTGGTGACAGCACCGGCGGCGCCTCCGACGGTGACATAGCCGCCGAGGTCGCCGACGTTCTCGATGCGATTCGGTTCTTCACCGCTAAGACAGGCCTGAAAGAGGTGATTCTTCTGGGCATAAGCAGGGGGTCCTTCGTCTGTCACAGCGCGATGTTGCAGCACGAGCTGCCGCTGGGCGGAATGATCCTGCTGTCGGCGCCGATATCGAGCGGCCGGACGGCGCTCAAGTCCTTCGGGGGCAGGCTTCGGGAGTATTTTTGCAAACTCAGGGACCCTAAGCTGCTTTGGAAGCTGCTAAGCGGCCGGGCGAACATTCGGCATATCTGGCGGACGCTGGCGACCGCGTTGAAGCTCGGGCGGCGGTACAAGCCCCCCCAGAAGGAGGGGTTTGCGTCCAGGTGCCCGATACTCCTGGTTTACGGGGGAAAGGACCACATACGGGCCGAATCCAGCCAGTACTACACGGCAAAATACCAGCAGAACGGCTTGTCGTGTGATTGCCGCTTTGTTCCCGGGGCAAACCACAGCTTCTTCCATTACAGATGGAAAGACCAGGTTTGTGCCATGGCCGAACAATGGCTTGAAAAGATGCGGAGCGGGACATCACGATGAGTCACATTCTTGACAAAATCCGGCTTTGCCTGGCGACGTACCGGCGGGCCCGGGCCGCCGTCAAGCGGCAATTCCGCCCCGAGGCCATCATCGCAATACAGAATCAAAAACTGGGGCGTCTGATCCGCTACAGTTTCGAGAGCATAAAATACTATCGGGAGCTTTGCGAGAACGCCGGAATTGATGCGCGGCAGATACAGTCCGCACGGGACTTGTGCAAAATCCCCGTGCTTACCAGAGAGCAGTTTCGTGCGAGGTTCTGGGACTTTCTGCCTCGCGAGCTGCCGGCCTGTCGCCTCAGCCGGACCTCGGGAAGCACTGGTGTTCCGATCTGCATTCTCTCGGACGCCAATTCCCGGATGTTCAATTCTGCCGGGGTGATCAGGTATCGCCGGTCGCTCGGCGTAGGCTTTGCCGGCAGGCCGATACTCACACCGCTGAAGACCGCGCAGGAGCCATCCGTGAAGAAAGCGCACTGGACGTTTCTGCAGGGTATCCACAAGACGTACTACGTCAACCCGTATGTTGACTCGGCCGAGAACACAGACTACGCAGGCGGGCTTCTCAACGGCCTCAAAAGGCCCGCCGTCATAGGGATCACGCCGGCCGTCAGGACGCTGGCGTACAAGGTCAGGGACGGCGTTTTCCCGGCCATCAAGGCGTGTGCGGTCCTGACGACGGGCGAGAGCCTGGCGCCGGACGTGCGGGAGCTGCTCGTCTCCACCTTCGCGGCGCCCGTGGCCGACATTTACGCCTGCAACGAGGCAGGTGACGTGGCTTGGCAGTGCCTTGAGGGCGCCGGCTATCACATAAACGCCGACAACGTGATAGTGGAGGTGCTGCGCAACGACGAGCCTGCCGGCGAGGGAGAAATCGGAGAGGTCGTGATAACCAATCTCAACCGCTATGCAATGCCGATAATACGTTACAAGAACGGTGACCTGGCGAAACTGACCAGTGAATTCTGCCCGTGCGGATGCAGGCTCCCGATGATCGCCGAGATCGCGGGAAGGACGGGCGAGGATATCTTCCTGCCGGGTGGTAAAGTCATGCCGTGGAATCAGTTGAAGAGCCAGATGAATCATCCGCAAATTCGCCAGTTTCAGCTCGTCCAGACGGTTGATGGAAGTCTTAACGTCAGATATGTCCCCGACGGCGGTGCGGATACCTCACAAATGGAGACCTTATTGCTGGAGCGGTATAGAAAGCTGCTGGGCCCTTCGGTGGCAATAGAGGTGGAGGCGGTGGAGAAGATTGCCCCGGCCGCCAGCGGCAAGAGCAAGCTCGTCGTATCGCACTACAAGCCGCGGTAGTCTGCTCTGCCGGAGCCCTTCTGAATCCGGTTCCCTCAGACGAACCGCATCTTCCCCATAAGCCTGCTGAGCACGCGTCCGCTGACGATTGCAAGACAAAGGCAGGCTGCTCCGGCCGTCCATTCGTGAAAGAGCAGCTTTCCGATACCGAGCGTTAGCGAGTATAGAAAGACGAGGCTCGTCAGCCAGGCGAGAAGGTTCTCCGTGAACTCACCCGGCCGGGCCTGTATGCCGGCAAAGTCCCTGACCTTTCGCCAGCCGGCACCGGGTATCTTCATCTTCGAGTAGAAGCTGATTGTGTGGCCGTCGGGCCTCTTGCGAGTGGTCAGCAGCGTCACCAACACCCACACGGGGGTCACAACGGAGATTGTGACTACCACGCGGACCGCGTAGAGGTCTCTTCCCGGCGTGCTTGCGAGCAGGACCTGGGCCAGATTGCCGACGAGAAGGCTTGCGACGATGGCCGCTATCTCCGAATAGGCGTTGACGCGCCACCAGTACCACCTTGCGATCATGACCGTTCCGACACCGCCGTACATCACTCCGATGTACTTGTAGGCCCCAAGCACGCTGGTCAGCTTCGTGGTGACGATGAGCGCCGCGGCGGTAAAAGCGAGCATGCCGATGCGCGAGACGACGACGTAGTGCCGGGGGCTCCTGCCCGGTCTTATGAAGGGCTGGTACAGGTCGTTGACCAGGTACGACGTCCCCCAGTTCAGGTGCGTGTCGATGGTGCTCATGAACGCCGCAAGCAGCGAGGCGACCATTATGCCTTTGAGGCCGGTGGGAAGGAACCGGTTGATCATTGCCGGAAACGAGTGTTCCGGGTCCCCGAGGTCCGGCAGATACGACAGCGAAAGCAACCCCACGAGTATCCACGGCCAGGGGCGAATGATGTACTGGCAGACGTTGAACCATAGAAAGGCCAGGAACGAGTCTTTCTCGGAGCGCGTCGCCAGGAGTCGCTGCACGTAGTATCCGTTGCCCGGGGCGCGATACCACCAGGTGACGAATACGTACACGAAGAATGTGAACGTCATCAGAGACGAAAAGCTCAGGTCGGGAAAGAAGTTCAGAAAATTGCCCTTGAATCCGGGGGCCGAGGAGAGCCTCTCGAGCATCCCCTCGCCCTTTGAGGCGTCGATATAGACGATAACGGCCAGCCCTATGGAACCGATCATTGCGAGGGCGAACTGGATAAGGTCGGTGTAAACGACGCCGTACAGTCCTGAGAGTGCCGAGTACAAGATGGCGACTCCCGCGAGGACGAGCAGTAATACCGCGGTCCAGGTCACCTGACCGAACAGAGGGACGCTGAACAGGGGAGTCTCCGGCAGCTCCAGCAGGACCTTTAGGATTTTCGCCATTGCCAGCGTCACCGAGGCCATGACGGTGCAGTTTATCAGGACCCCGTCGAAGAGGACCTTGAACATCCTGAGCGCCGAGGTGACTTTTGACGGCTTGTACCGGGTGACGACGAATTCGATATCCGTCATTATTCCGGTTCTCCGCCAGAGCCGGGCGAAGAAGAATATGGTGGCGGTCTGTCCTATTGCGGCGGACAGCCAGAACCAGTGGCCGTGGATGCCGCTTTCGCGCGAAATGCGGGCCACCGCGAGAGGGGTGTCCGAGGAAAATGTGGTGGCGAGTATTGACGTTCCGGCGATGAACCAGGGCAGGGACCTTCCGGCGACAAAATAGTCTGCGGTGCTGCGTGCGGCTTTTCTGGTGAAATACACGCCGACGGCTACTGCCGCCAGCAGGTAAATCCCGACAATAAACCAGTCCAATCCGGCCATCGATGCAGGCTTCTAATACTGCCAGTCCCAGTTCGTTCCAAATATCTCTGCCATCCGCCACCTGACAGAATCGTCTTCGGATATCTCGAAGACGCCCGCGTCTATTCCGTTGGGCGTGGCGGTCAATTGAGGCCAAATCCTGTTGAAGCAGTTGATTGCGTCGCTTGTGTTGCCGGCAAATACGGCGGCGTACCTATCGCGGTTCAGGGGATTGGGATAGATAAGGACATATCCAATATTCCGCCCGGAATACTTTTTGTCGCCTGCGACCACGGTGTTTGCCCTGATTCGAACCGGCAGCCTGTCGGATATTCTCGCCAGAATCTTGTTTGTGCCGGCATTGCCGAACAGCACGAGATTGTTGTTCGCAATCTCCTCGCCTTTCAGCGCCGTGTCGGGGATGATCTTGAAGCTTACCTTGGCCATCCACTGCGGGTCCTTGAACGCTTCTGCGCAGCTCTTTGCGGCTTTCACGAGCGAATCGTTCCCGCCGCCGGTTCCGTAAACAAGTATGGACGGACTGCTGTATATCTCCCAGAGCGGCCCGCAAAGGCCGGGACGCTTGACCGGTCCGCCTTTGCCTTTGCCGCCCCCGTCGAAACGGCCGCCGTCCAGCAGGCCCTTGAACACCGTACTGTCGTTCTCACGAATCTCTACTTGTCTGGCGAGGTCGACAAGCTCGTTGTTGAGCCTGAGTGTGTAGGCCGATATGTTATTCGTTTTGACTTTGATAGTCCGGCCTGCGATGCCGGCGTCTATCCTTCCGTACGAGCCGTACCTGTTGAGCCCTGTCACCTCCACCCAGTACGCGGTGTTCGCCTTCAAATCCTTCAAAGTGAACGAAACACGCTTCGGGTTGGCCACCCTGCTTTGGGTCGAAAGCCACTGTTCGACCTTCTTCCAGTCGATTTCGAAGCTGTGGGCCATCTTCTCGTGCTCCGAGTACCTCCATCGTTCGAATCCGAGCGTCCGCGACCTTTTGTATGCCTCTTCGGAATAGACCGGAGGCAAGATGTCATCTTGTCCGCCTGTGTGTATCCAGAACGCAAGGTGCTTGGCGTTTTGGACCAGGTTCACGTCGTTGCATCGCCCGCAGACGGGCACGCAGGCCGCCCACATATCAGGATATTTCAGCCCCAGGTCGAATGTGCCGGCGCCGCCCATCGAAAACCCGCACAGGTACATTTTCTCCTCGTCGATGGGAAACAGCTCTTTGGCCGCGTCCACAGCCTCGAAGACGTCCTGTGCGCCTATCCCCGTATACCAGACGGGGCCCCTGCCGTAAGGGGCGATCTGCACCATCGATGTCACGTCGTTCGCCAGAAGGGGCGGGGCGCCGAGCCCGTGCAGCGTAACGAGCAGCGGCCACTTCTTCTCGGGCGTGTAAGCGTTGGGGACCTTGATGAGCAGGGGCTGGAGGCTCCCGTCGATCTTGCTCTTGAAGGTCATATTCAGGTTGCGGCCGGCCAGAGTCGCACTCAGCTTGCGCCTGGCGAACCGCGTGTTGCGCGCTGCTGTGCTTGGGGCCGTGACAGACCAGAGCAGCACCGGGACAACGGCCCACGCAGTAACACGCGCCACGGCCGCCTGTTTGAAAAGCCGCATTACTTGCTCCCCTCCAGTTGATAGACCAGCAGGTCCTCGTAGGTGTCACCCAGCTTGACATTCCGGGGCAAAGCCGCAACCTGCCGGCCGCCAAGAGCCTCGATGACGTTCTGCTTCAAGCTGTCGCAGCCCAGACAGCGGCAGTTCACGATTTCGACATTTGGGGCTACGCCGTCGGCCAGCGTGGTACGGACGAGGCGCTCGGCCTGCTCGACGAAATTGTCATGCACGAAAAAATCGAGCTCGGCTACGTGCCGGGCGGCGCTTGTGAGTGAGACGCACACGGCGGCGTAACCTACAACATTCTCTCCGGCGCCGGCCGCCAGGACATTTATCAGGCCCCCGTATTCTGCAGACTTGCTCATCATCTCGGGGAACACGGAAAGAAATCTCGTCGGCTCGACGTATTTGCTCGAAAAGACGCCTCGCCGGCCGTCAAATGTGTACATGTCGCAAGGGCAACTGAGCAGGGCCTGCACCGGCGCAAAATCCCCCCAAACAGCCTTTCTGACCCGCACGTCCGGGTTTTTGGCGAAATACTGGGCGTCGAACTGCTGTTCCGGCCGCATAAGTCGCCGCATTACAATTCCCTTGTATTGTTGGAAGCCGAGCGACCTGTACAGCCTCTGCGCGGCGCCGTTGCCCGAGATCCCGAGGTACAGCGCCGCGCAGCCCTTTGCCGCGGCATAGTCAATCAGCGAGGTCATCAACCTTTTGCCGATGCCCCTGCCGCGGCGCTCGTGAGCGACCCCGACCGGTCCGACAAGACCGATGGCGGGGTTCCTGTTGGCATAAAGGCAGATCGCCGCTCCTACGACCCGGCCCCTCAGTTCAGCAAGAAAAACGGTGCAGTTCAAGGTGCCGCTGTATTTCCCCGACAGGGCCGAGCGGAAGCTGTAGTCGCCACGCTCGAAGATTCTCACAAGCAGCGACTCCACCTTCCATGCTGTTTTCGCATCCAGCGGGGCGGCCAACCTGCAAATCCTGACCTCCGAGCCCGCCAGGCCCCCTGTCTCCAAAATCCCGGTCTTCATGTTCGTCCCATAACAACTCATAACTCCTGCCGTCACCTGGGCTGCCCATTATGGGCACACAATCCAGTATTGTAAGCGAACCTGACGACGCGTTTGTTGATATGCTAAAAGTGACAGGCCGGCGGAAAGACAAGAAAACGCGCTTTACCGCCTGCTTATGGTCTTGGGAGGCCGGCAAGACGCTGAGACCTTGTAGGGGCATCACTGTGGCTGGTCAGGCCCTGAATTTCCGAAGCGCAAAATACGCCACCCCGCCGGCAATCAAGATCAGAAGCGGCCCGAATTCGGAAAAGAGCCGCAAAAGTCCCTTTCTTTCCCCTGCGGGCATGTCCGAGTCTGCCGAAGTGGAGGTCGCCTCAGGCGGCTCTCCGCTACCGTTTGAAGAGGTCGTTGAACCGTTCTTCTGTCCCGAGCCGGATTCAGGCTTGTTTCCATCGGAGACTCCATTGACGACTGTTCTTTCAAGCTCCTTCATTACAAGTTCGTCAACGTCGGGCACAACCTTCCCTCCCAGCCATCGGTGTCGAATTCCAGGCACGTCCTCGTGACGTATCTCCGTTCCCTCCGGCAGGTCCATGACGAATGCTCCCATCGCTCCAAAATCGGGGTCGAATTGTATCTTCCCGCGCCGCACAACCTGCATGGATTCTTCCACCGAACCGTCGCTGAATGTCAGCTTGGTCGTAAGCCTGCCGGCCACCGGAAAATAGCGGTCGCCGAACCGTCCGACCTCGACATCGGCTACCTGCATCTCTATGCGAGAGAGGGTTTTCCTGCCCCTGCCTCGCGACACCTCTGAAACAGGCCTGCCCCAGGCGAGGTCTTCACCGCTGGCGACAATATGTGCTCGCATGATATTGTAGCCCTGGGCAGGATCAATCAACAGGTCATAGTCCCCGTGACGTGTTTCCGCGGCAATTCTGTAACACGGGTGCTCGCCCGCTGCCTGCTTTTGCTCTTGTATAGAAGCACCTTGCGCGTTTTCGAGTATCGTTATCCAGTCTCCCGCATACGTGTTGTGCTTGAATCGTCCGTCGAGGAAAGCTCCTGTTTCCTGCGTGAACAGAATCGTCTTGCCGGCCCTGTTCCGCTTGGAAAAGGTCGCGAGAAGGTTCTTGCTCCCTTGCCGATGAAAGAAGCCCTGGCCGTTCCATAAAGACCTGCGATCGAATGTTGGCACAAACTTTCCGCTTATGTCACGATTATAGCGGACCGTCCTGTTGTCGATAAGCTCGCCCATTCTTCTGTAATAGTGAAGCAGTTTTTCGTGTGGCTTGTCGTGCCATGTTCCCGCCGGCGTGCGCTTATGCCGGGAAGTCTCAACCTCGTATGCCAGCGGTGGAATATCCTGCTGAACACTCCTTGCCGCATCCAATACTCCGGCCAGAAGCTTGTCGGAGTTTTCCTCGGCCAGAGCTGTCAAACCGGAAGTTGCCGCAATCGCGCTGCCGGCCGCCAAAAGCCCAAACATGATAAGAGAACTTCCAATCTTGCAGGCATATTGTCGTGTCCTTGTCATCTTTGTGCCCCCTGTGCCCGATTGTCTCCAAAAGGCGAACTGACCCGCAAGGCCGCATCCCGGCAGCGGGCGCAGTCTCCAAACAAATGTCATCCGAAAGCCCGCAACAACATCGAGCGTTTGTTCGAACCTCGGGGGAAGTCAGACCCTGAAACCGCTACTCCTTGTCTTCCCAGTTGTAGCCCATCCATCCCTGTGGGCATTCATCCCCTTTGGGGCTGCAATATGCGTCTTTACGTTCGTCTGTTCCGCACGGAAAGTCCATTATGCATGCGGACGAGTAACTGTCATCAGGCGCATCTAAGCAGTGCCCGCCCCACGTCGGATTGTTGGGGTCGAAGTCGGGACACTTCTCCCACGCCCCACAATGGCATTTCACCGGCTCGGGCTCACTTTCGCCGATAGACTTTTGCGTGCCGGCGATCCAACCCAGGATCAACAACACCGTTAATACAGTGATAACCTTGACAAGTAGTTATCTCATGACTTACCTCCTTTCTTGTTTTGTTCTTATGTCGGAGGCTGCCCCCCGAGTTAACCGGCCTGACTTCCCCTTTGTTTTACGAACATGACGGCTCTTCTTCCATCGCGCACCAATAACGTCGGTCACTTCGCCGACTTGTCTTGCTCCAATATTGTCCGCAGGGCTTTCTGCAGCGCGATTATCTCCGGCGTGAAGACCTCTGCAAATATCTTGTGCTGCTCGCCGGGGTCTTTTGCGAGGTCGTAGGCGAACGGCTCTGACCGGGCCTGACGGCAGTATTTGTAGCGGGTGGACCGCAGGGCGTACGTATCTGGCGCCGCCCCGCCCGTGTACTCCGTAAACACGAAGTCGTTGACCGTCTCGGCCGTACCTTCAATCAGGGGCCTGAAACTCCTGCCCCTGCATCTCTCGGGAATCGGTATCTCAAGATAGTCCAGTATGGTCGGCAGGATGTCCAACTGGCTCACCAGAGCATCGACCACCTTTGTCCCCGCCTGCATCCGCGGAATCGAGACCACCAGCGGGATATGTATCAGCTCATCATAGACCCCGTGATGGCTGGTATGCCC
>CP070678.1:2661967-2666643 GCA_020352515.1 Phycisphaerales bacterium
ACCCAGTCCTGGAGCGTTCGCAGGTCCATGAGGGAATATTGGCTCTTGACAAGGCAGGCGCCGCATTGGGGGCAGTCTCCGGCCGCTGCGGACCAGAGGCCCTTGTGGCCCGGGCAATAGTAGCCGGCCTCGAGGACATACTGGTATATTTCTCCGAGCCCGGTTGAAATTGGTCCCAGCTCCGGCTCGGCGTTCTCGGGCAGCTTCTCGGCCACCTGTGCAAGACGCTCGAAGACAACCTGCCGGGCGAAGTACGTATCGACATCGTCCTCGAAAATGACGACAACCTGTGAAAGCCCCGTCTTTGAGAGGGAGCGAACCTGCCTCACGCCCGGCAGGCCGCCCATTTCGATCTCGATGGGAAACGTCACCTGCCGCTCAACCTCCTCAGGAGTCAGGCCGGGAGCATTGGTCAGAATCATCACCTGCTGGTTCGTGACATCGGGAAAGGCGTCAATCGGCAGGCGTCTCCAGGCGATGACTCCCGCCGCCAGCAAAACGGCCGTGCCAAGAATCACCAGAAGCCTCTGGTGCAGGACGAAGTGTGTCAGCTTATTCAACATCCGGCTTGATCCTTTCATCAGTCGGCGCAGCCGGCGCCCATCTTCTCTTTCAGAATATCGCTCTTGAGCATGAATCCACCGCGGGAGACGACCACATCTCCTTCATGCACCCCGTCCAGCACCTCGACCAGGTCGCCGAGCGACCGGCCGAGACGCACGTTTCGCCGGACCCAGAGGTCGTCCTTCCAGCGGCAAAAGACAAAGTCCAAACCCTCGTCGGACATCACGGCCGTGGACGGAACGGCCGTGGCGGCGCCCTCGAGCGGCACGGTTATTCGGGCCTCTGCGAACATTCCCGGCCTTAACCTGCGCTTCTCGTTTTTGACCTGGATGCGAACCTTGATTGTGCGCGTGTGCTCGTCCATCTCGCTGCCGATCAGGTCTACTCTCCCGCCGAAGACCTCCGGGCCGAAGGCGTTGACGCGTACCTCTGCGTCGATTGATGCGCCGGACGCTAGCAACTCATGCAGGGCGGCCAGATCCTTCTCGTACAGGTCGCACCAGACCCAGAGGTTCGAAAGATCGGCGATTGTGTAGAGGGTTTCGGTCGTTTCAACAATCGCGCCTGCGGAGACGCTCTGGGCGATTATCGTGCCTGCCTGCGGCGCGCGGAGCACAAGCTCGGCAAAGCGCTCGCCGTTCTTATCTTCGGCGGTCGCCTGAATCTGCGCGGTATCCAGCCCGAAGAGACGGAGCCTCTTTTCGGCAGCCGAATGATATGCCGTCGCTGCGTCGAGTTCGCTGAGGGCGCTGAGATAATCCGCCTTGCTGCTCACCTTCTTCTCGTGGAGGTCCTTTTCACGGTCGAACGTCGATTTGGCCAGTTCCAGTCTGGCGCGGGCCTCGATATAGCCGGCCTTCGCCTGCCCCAGGTCGGCAGACTGAATGACGGCCAGTACTTCCCCTTGCGAGGCGTCCTGGCCCAACGACTTTTCCACCCGCTTGACGCGGCCCGCGCCGGTTGGCACGACTTCGACAACTCTCGTTTCATCCAGTTGCACTTGGCCGGTGAGCTTGAGGACCCTGGCGCCCTGAACGGCGCGAACCGGCTCGGTCTCGACCAGCGCGCCGGCAACGGATGGGCGGAGCTTGACCACGCCCAATTCGAATCGGCAGCGGTCGCACTCGACGGTGCGGGTCGCGTGCTCACACGTTTGACTCTCCAGTCCGGCGAGGTCGGGCCCATTTACATCGCCGCGGCTGTGGTCGCCGGCGTCTTCTTCGTGCTCGTGAACATCACGGCCCGATCTGGCGCCATCCGACCCGGATTGCGCGGCGACGGCCGGGCCGAAATGCAGGTTGCCCGTGAGCAGCATGATTGCCCCGGCAACCACGACAAACATGAACAGCGCCATCCCCGCGTGATTGAGCTTCTGAAGGATTGAGCCGGTAGTTTGATGTGTTTTGTCGGCCATTGTGGTTTCCTCCTGTCTACTTATCGACTTCTGTCTCGGTGAGGTTACTTGTGGCGTCAAGACTTTGGCCTGTCAGCCTCTCAAGTTCGGTGCGCGCCTTATGGTAGGTGGATACGGCCTCTATCTGCCTTGCCCTTGCGTAGAAAAGTGTCCTGCGGGCCTCCAGCAGGTCCAGGTACCCGAACTTGCCCTGGCGGTAGCCCTCGGCGACCGCATCGAACGCGCTTCGGGCGCCGGGCACTATGTCGTTTTTCAGAACGGCCGTCTCCTCGAACGCCGTCGAAAGCCTTTCGTAGGCATCGGCAAGCGACGAACGGAGTTGCATCTGCACCGCTGTCTGTTCGTGTTTTGCAGCGGCGACTAGCTCCAATGCCTCACGGATTGAGCCCTGGTTCCTGTCAAATAGAGGCACCGGGATGGAAAGGCCCATTACAAAAGCGGTGTCGCTGCTCTCCTCGAAGTACTTCAAGCCGCCGCTGATTTCGACGTCCGGAGCGGCCCTGGCCCGCTCGAGCTCGAGCGCCGCGCGCCGCTTTTGCCTTTCGGCGGCCCAGCGGGCTATATCGGGATTTTCCGACGCCAGTTCGACCAGCCGGTCGAACGCTGGCGCCGGGGTTACCTGATAGAGATCGCCGGCAGCCTTTTCGAAGGCCGGAGCACGAGAGCCCCAGGCCGCCGCAAGCCACTGACGTGCGGAGGTGAGTCTGCGGGCCGCCCGCTCAAGATCTATCAGAGCCCCAGAGTGTGCGACCTCGGCTCTGGTCAGGTCGACCGGAGAGCTCTTTCCGGCGTTTACCTTTTCGGCAACCGCCCTGCGGGCCCGCTCGGAGAGGGCGGCCAGATCTTCCGCGAGGTCGAGCTTTTCCTGCGCCGCCAGCACGTCGGTGAATGCGTCGGCCACGCGGCTCATCACGTCCAGCCGCGCCGAGCGATAGCTCCACTCGGCTAAGTCCCGCTCGATGGCTGCAACGCGCGTCCGCTTGGCGCGCTTGTCCGCCAGCTCTATCGACTGGCCGAACCCTATCGTGGTCTCGGACGAGTCGAAGCTCCTTAGCTCACCTGTTCCGGCGAAGTCCTCGATTTCGATATCAAGCTCCGGGTTCGGCGGTAGGGCGGCCTGCAGTTGCCTTGCTTCGGCGGCTCGCAACTCGTGCGAGAAGGCCTTGAGCTCGGGGCTGTTAACCAGGGCGAACGCGAGGGAATCCTTGAGGGTGATAGTCCCGCGTGGCTCGCCGATATTTGCCGTGTCCGGCCGGCTGGCATCCGGCAGTTGGGCAAGAGAGGTTGTCTCTGCGTGCGCAGGCGCAGGTTTGGTGGGGGGGCTGGTGGTGGTGCAGCCGCAGAAGAGAATTAGGGCGGTGAAGGCTGTGAAATATTTTAAGAGCATACGCGGTGATCCTCGTGTTGCAGGTCCGGGGGCGAAGAATCTTGGCCGGGCCGTGCGGGTGCGTATCAGTTGGCTACAGAGATTGCCTCGCCGGGAGGGCGAAGCGGGAGGTTGAGAGGATCACGCGATTAGGATTATCGTCTTGAGGGGCTGGAAGAAGGAAGTGGTTAGAGGGTCGGCGGGCGAATTAGTAAACGGCGCCAGGGCGGTTGAAAGAGAGGCTTGGGGCGCAGCGGGGGAAAGGGCGGTCTGGGAGACAAGCTTGGCTTTCGCGGCGCCGAGATGGCCGTCGGGCAGGGCGAACCATAAGGGGATATCGACGCACGGTGTGCATTCCGTGGGCTGAAAATAGGGATCGGGGTGGACGGCGATTCGGCCGTCGTCATTAGGGCTATCGTGCGCGGCGGGGGCAGCGTTGGGGAAGGATGGCTGGTCGTGGTTGCAGGTATCGTGGGCATTAGCGGCGGATGACAGGTCCTCTCGGGAACTGTCGTGGTGGTCGGCAGGGGGGTCGGGGGCGATTTGGGTGTTGTGGGAGCAGGTATAGGGGGCGGATGGGTGGTCATTCGGGCGGGTACTGGGGCTGCTGGAGGGGGTGTCGAGGGGGAATTGGGCGTCGTGGGGGCAGTTGCCGTGGTGGTTGTGAAGGGCGGATTCGAGTGCGACGTGGCCGGCCGAGCCGACACAGAGAACGACGCCCCTGGATGCGTTAAGCAGCAGCAGGAGGCAGATAAGCGAGCTTAAAAGTCTTCGGCGTCGGTTCATTTGCATTAGCCGGTTTCCTTGGTTCTGATAGTGGCCCCGCGGCACGACGGGCGACTCGGGGTTGGGGCGGGCCGGCGGGCGCCCCGTAGTTTTACGGTATATCAGAGCATTTTGTTTGGGAAAAGTCAAGGGCATTGGCCATGAACCACGGAGTGGAACAGTTGAAAAAGCGAGCGTTTTGGTAGTCTGGGTAAAGTTGCGAGTATGCGGGAGTGAAAATTTGGGTAAATTGAAATTGGGTTCGTTTGGGTTCGTTTTTGTAGCCCTGCGGGGGCATTGATGTGCGTAAAGCGTTGCAGGGTAAGGGGTTAGGGGCGATTTTGGGATTGGCTTTGGATTGGGTTCGTTTGGGTTCGTTCTTTTGCGGAATAAGGGGGCTGAAGTGGCGTAAGGTGTTGTGGTGTAAAGAGTTAGGGGCGATTTTGCGATTGGGTTCGTTTTGGGTTCGTTTGGGTTCGTTTTTCCATCCCTGTGGGGGCATATATTTGCGTAAGTCGTTGCAAAGCAAGGGTTTGTGGCGGATTTTGGGGATTTGCGGATTTGGGC
>CP070678.1:2666743-2672939 GCA_020352515.1 Phycisphaerales bacterium
CCATCCTTTTCCTGCGCGGAGCGGGAGGTTGGAGGTTGGGTGTCCCTCGGAGGTGCTGAGTCCGCCGTTGTCGGACATGAAGAAGACGGCGGTATCGCCGGCGAGATTGAGGCGTTCGAGGGCGTCGAGGACCTTGCCGACGGCCTGGTCCATGGCCTCGATCATTCCGGCATAGACGGCGTGGTCCTGGACGAGGCGGACCTTGCGGGCGCGCTCCTGTCCCCAGGCCGGGTCGGTGGGCGGCAGGGTCTTTGCCTTCTGCTCGTATTTTTTTCTGAGGTCTTCGCGGGCCATGAGCGGCGTGTGCACGGAGTAGAAGGACAGATAGGTGAAGAAGGGCCTCTCGCGGTTGTGGTCGATAAAGCGGACGGTCTCGGTTGCGAGGCGGTCGGGGAGGTGCTCGCCGTCGGGTCCGTCTTCGAGGCGCGGGTTGCCGTAGGGGGAGAAGTACCTTTTGCCGCCGTAGGGCCCGCCCCGGTCGCAGCCGCCCTTGTTGACGTCGAAGCCCTGGTCTTCGGGCCAGAAGCCTTCTTTTCCCAGGTGCCATTTTCCGGCGAAGAAGGTTGCGTAGCCGGCCTGCTTGAGGGCCTCGGCGATAGTGACCTCTTCGAGGGCCATCTGGTCGGCGTAGTCGGGTGGATTGAGCTTGCCTCGGCGGCGGCCCTTGAGGTAGTCGGTGAGGTTGATTCTGGCCGGGTACTTGCCGCTCATGATGCTTGCTCGCGTGGGCGAGCAGACGGGGCAGGCGGCGTAGCCGTCGGTGAAGCGGAGCGCGCGGCGCGAGAGCCTGTCGAGGTTGGGCGTGTCGTAGAAGTTGCTGCCCAGGCACGCGGCGTCGGTCCAGCCCATGTCGTCAACGAGGAAGAATACGAAGTTGAGGTTCTTGGCTTTTGCGGTGGGCGCGTTCTGTGGCTGGCCCGCGCAGCTCGGAACGGCCAGCGACACGGCCCCCAATCCGAGCATCCTGATAAAGTCACGGCGACCGAGTATGTCACTCATAGCGCTGCCTTTCATTCAACTGTTATTGGCGTTCGGCAGGATCCAGAAGCCGGGCTGCGAGATGTTGGTGGTCTCAGCTTTCGAAGTGTTTCTTCCATGGCTTGCTGATTTCATTGCCGTGCTCCCGTATGGCTTTCTGCACGCCGCTCAACCGCGTGGCGCAATGCGCGGGGCAGCTGGTGAGCGGTACCAAGGCAGTATAGTCGGCGTAGTTGGGGACTGTCAAGGGCTTCGGGGCCTTTGCGGGGCGGGGGCATCAGCGTTTTTTGTAGACCCTGGCGTAGTCGATGTAGTATTTCTGCGGGAAGATTGAATCGTCGATTCCTTTCTGGCCGCCCCAGGAGCCTCCGATGGCGGCGTTGAGGATGAGGTAGTGGGGCTTGTCGAAGGGCCAGACGGCGTTGCCGGCGCCTTCATTCTCGAACGTGAAGTACTTTTGCTCATCCACGAAGAAGTCGATGTGGTCGGGATACCACTCGATGGCGTAGATGTGGAAATCGTCCCAAGGGCGTTCGATTGTTATGCGGGAGCCTTTGTTGGTACCCTTGACGTGGTTGTACGCCTCGGTGTGGATGTTTGCGTGGATGAGGTTCGGGTCGAAGCCGACGTTCTCCATGATGTCGATTTCCCCGCAGGCGGGCCAGCGGCGGCCGGGGTTGTTGCCGAGCATCCATATTGCGGGCCACATTCCCCTGCCCGTCGGCAGCTTGGCGCGGACCTCGATTCGCCCGTAGAGCCACTCGGCCTTGCGGCGCGTTCGGATGCTGGCGGAGGTGTAGTCGGCGTTTTCGTATTTTTCCTTGCGAGATTCGATGATGAGCATGCCGTTTTCGACGCGTGCATTCTCGGCGCGGGCACGGGTGTAGTATTGCTTCTCGCGATTGCGTATGAATCCCTGCTCGTAGCTCCACTTGGTCTCATCTACGAGCCCGTCCGTGTCGAATTCATCGCTCCAGAGCAGCTCCCAGCCTTCCCTCTTTGCCGAGGGCTTCGTGGTCTTGATGAGGCGGATTTTGATATTTCGGAAGGAGACGCGGCCGTGGTCGCCCTGTAGCGCGATGTAGCCGAGGTTCGATTTGGCAAAGAGGGGCATTCGGCGGAACTTGCTCTTTGCGACGCGGTCGTTGAAGTCGTCGCTGCCGAGGACGTAGTCGAAGTACTTTACGCCGTTGATCCAGTGCTCGCACTTTTCGGGGCTGATGAGCAGCCGGATGTGATTCCACTGCCCGGCGGGTTTGGTGGCGTCGAGCGGCTTGCCTGTGTTGGCGTCGGTCGGCGGCTGGTAGAGTGCGTAGAGCCAGCCGCATCGAACGGGGTCAGCGGCCTCCTTGTTGTCCTCGAGCTGGAATTCCGGGCCGGTCGCCCAGGCGGCTCGGGCCTCGTCGGTGACGTGATACATGATGCCGCTGTTGCCGCCGGCGGAGATGTTGTAGTCGATTTTGAGCTCGAACCAGTCGTACTTTTCGTTGGTGCACAGGTCGCCGGCGTTTCGCGGGTCGGCGCAGATAAGGATGCCGTCCTTTGTCTGCCAGCCGGGGCGGATGTCATCGCGTCCGAAGTTGTGCCAGCCGTCCAGGGTCCCTGTAAAGAGCAGCTTCCAGCCGGCCTTCTGCTCGGCCTCGGTGAGCCTGTTGAGCGTCTCGGCGGCCGCGGCCTCGGCGGCAATCTTCTTTTGCAGGTCCGCCTTCCAGGCGGTATTGAGCTGCTCAAGACCATCGCCGGCATACTCCTTCCACATCCCCTCGTTATATCTGCCCTCGCGTGCGGCGGCGTTGAGCTTTCGCACGATGTCACGGTCGCGCGTCTCGACGACCCAGTTGATGAAGTTGCCGCTTATTCGATAGTTGCCGTCGTATCGGGCGCGGGCGATATTTCTCTGTGTGATCTCGGCGCCGCGGGTATGTGGCTCGTAGAGGAACCATCGGATGTAATCGGCGATTCCCTCGACGAGCCAGCCGGGCGTTCGGGTGGCGTTGGGATTTGTGCGGCGTGCGCGGCCGTAGTTCTGGACGACGTGGATGAGCTCGTGGACGACTGCGCCCTTTGCCTCGCCCTGGAGCTGGCCCCTGAACCATCGGGCGGCGCAGCGGATGCGGGTTCCGCCGGTGGCGGCGACGCCTCGCATGGAGGCGCTGAAGGTTATGGTGACCCTGGTGGGAGCCTCGTATCCATCGCCGGGCAGCATCTCGACGATTTTGGGGTACCACTGCTTTACGACGGGGGCAAGCTCTTTGCGGACCCATTCGGTCAGATCGGGGGCCTCGGTTGTTTCGATGGTGATGCGGTACTTTCCGCCGTCGGCCTCGACGATGTCCCTGCGGATTTCTCCTGGCGGCTCGATGGCGGGTGCGGCGGCGACGACGGGGTCGCCGGGCGCGACGACGTCGATTTCGCTGAAGAAGGTGTTGCCGAAGGGGTCGTCGGCTTCGGTGCGGGAGACGTCGAAGAGCAGGTATTGATACTTGCCGATGATGCCGTCGGAATCGGCGATGCTGACGGCGTACTGTCCGCCGGCGGCGCCCTGCTTCGGGCGTGTATCGACGGCGGCGATCAGGGTGTAGCCGGATGTCGCCGGGTCGGCGCCCGGGGCAGGGCGGGGCTTGAAGGAGTCGGCCTTTGCGTCGGCGGCGTAGAGCTTGTAGAGCTGCGGTCCGCGGGTGTTCGGATGCCAGGAATAGGTGTTGACCTGCTTTATCTCAGTCGGTGCGCCGAGGTCGAGCAGCAGTCGGCCGCCTTCGCTGCCGGCGGCGAAGAAGAAGTTTTCGGCCGGCTGGTCGTCCTCGGTGGGGATTTTGCCGTCGTTGAGCTTGTCGAGGTCGCCGCCGTTTCGGTCCCTTCTGCCGTCGGCGATAGTGAGCTTTGCCTTGCCCGCGGCGTCGCTGCGCGAGGGCGACGGGGCGTTCTTGAACTTGAAGTCAGGACCGGCCGATTCGTTGCGTTCGGCGGTGACCTTGACCTCGGCCTGCGAGGCCGCGGCCAACATTATGGTAGCGAACGCCGCCACGACAAGAATGCTTCGAAGTCTCATATTATTCTCCTTATGAAGGGCGGTCTGCAATGCCACCACGTCCGGTTGACGGTAAGCAATGGTAACCCATCCGGGACGTGGATGACAATGCAAAATCTCCAGTTGTCCGTCCGTTGCAGGTGGGGGGGAATTTGTGGGCGGCACGAAGTCTGCGGTGCTGACAGGAAAAAGCCTTCAAGGGCGTAGAGGATGGTGCGTGTTAAAAGAACCGGTAGAAGGGAGCCGGCTGTTGGGCGGGCGGGGGCAGCGGTTGTTACTGTTGCTGCATACCTGTCTTGGCGGATAATGGCGAAGAAGAGCGGCGCGAGCGTTTTGCGGGCAGCCTGTTGAGCAGCTCATATTTGCCGGCGATTGTGGGAAATGCCCGCTATTGCCTCGGAATCTCCTCGCTGCCTCCCTTCTCGCCAAGGGTTCGCTTTGTAAGGCCGAAGCCCTGGCCCTTATGGAGGGGGACTCTCCCTCTCAGATCGGGCAGCGCGAAGTTGGTTCTGCCGTCGCCGCCGTAGGTTGTCCCGAGATAACTGAAGAGCATCAGATTCTGATTGATCGGCAGCAGTTGCCCGTCGCAGAAGGCCCATCCCTCCGGAGGGGAATTGCCCGCGAACATGGTTATCTCGCCGAGGAAGCGGACGTTGGGGCTGCCGTATTTGTACGCGATAATATAGCCCACCCCCACGTACGGCTGCATGTTGTTCGATGGCGTCTCGAAATACCGCTTGTGCCCCCACTTCTGACCGTCCCACACAATCATGCTTCCCGGGTCTTCCGCCGGCTTGAGCTCGATCTTGTAGTGCTTTGTGATCGCCACCGGATCGGTCCCCGTGTATGGCCCGCTCGCCGCATAAATCGCATACGGGCTCGGCCGAATCTCCTGTCGCGGCGAAAGCTCCGTATAAGCACCCGCAGAATCCCCCGGCCGAACCGCAATCTCGAGCCATCGCCGACGACCCGCGAAAGCCATCCCGAAATCAAGCGACTGCGTGAAGTACCCGTCCTCAACCGTCACGTTCTCGCGCTCCAGCATCCCGCCCACCTGGTCGCCCTTCGCCCCGTCGAACAGCCTGAACCTGAAATCATACTCCCCATCCGCCGCACGCCCCTCCTCGACGAGCCTGCCCTGGTACGTAAATGCCGTACCCAGCGCATCCTTCCTCACATCCCCGAAGTTGTCCACATCGACGGTCTGCAGCATCCCCCCGAAGAAAAACAGTTCCACCCTCAATGAACCTCCATGCGGCCACCCCGTCTCGCCACTCTTGGCAACTGTATAACGCCTCCAGCCGTCTCCGATATCGACGCCGGCCGGGTTTGAATCCACATAGTAGACCTCCTTGCCGTCCCCGCGCAGGAAGAGCTGGATATGGTTCGCCTGTGAGCCGCTGTCGCTCCGCACATCCAGCGTCAGCGCTGCAGGCGGCTCGTCCATATCGAAATCGTTTCCCATGCGGTACATCGCCACTTCCGAATCGTAGATCGCGCTGAAGCTGACGTATCCGTTGCTGTCCCTTACGAATGTACATCCGGGGCAGTTCTCCATCCATCCCATGAGCCCTTCTTCCGCATCGTTCCAGTCCCAGAAGGTCGCCGCCACCGCAGCCGGATTGCCCCCGATTAGCAGCGTTGATGCTATTACCGCGATAATGGTGATTTGCCTGTTCATTTCTTACCTCCTCGTAATATTATTGTCTCTACGCCATGAAAACCATGCGCTGATGCCCCCTCTTGATACTACCACATCATATCGAATTAGGGGGGACATGTCAATTGAAAAGGGCGGATTGCCGGCAGAGGGCTCAAGTGACATCGTCGTCGTTGACCGATTCAAAGCCCGGGATGGAGAACTTCCGGCCCAGCAGGCAATCTTGCCGCTGCGAATCCTGCATCGGCCGCGTGCCGCCATCCTAAGCGAGGCCGCAGGCCGAGTCGAAGGAACCGGCCAACGAATTGATTCTCCCGCCCGCCTCGCATGGTCCTTGGTTACTTCTCAAGTAACGGCTTTTGAGCGTGATAGGCCCTATTGCGGCATTCGGCGGCCGCGTACTCTCTCTTGTCCAACTGCACTACCGTGCACCCGCACGTTGCCTTCACCCCCGTGACCTTCAGCATTCCACCGCCGACATTGCCGAACCGACACTCGCACAGATTCCCCGTCCCAACACCAACCTGCCC
>CP070678.1:2673039-2682887 GCA_020352515.1 Phycisphaerales bacterium
CCGTGCGCAAACGCCGGGTTGAATTCGGCGGTGCCGTCCGGTGTGACCGAGGATATTGACGGCAATCCGCGGATTGTAAACGGAATGGTGGACATTGGAGCGTACGAATTTGTCGGGCCTGTCAGTCTTCCGCGTTACGAAATCATCGACCTTGGCACGCTGGGCGGCGGGTACAGCGAGGCCCACGGGATCAACGAGGCCGGACAGATCGTGGGGGTCTCCAGGACAAGTGCCGGCCACAAGCACGCTTTTATCTGGGACGCGGCGAACGGCATGTCGGATCTGGGCACACTCGGCGGCAGCGAGAGCGTTGCGTACGGGCTCAACGGCCTCGGGCAGGTTGTCGGCTCATCGGGCACTTCCGCCGGGCGTCTTCACGCCTTCTTGTGGGAAAGCGGGATGATGACCGACCTTGGCACACTCGGCGGCGGACTGGCCAGCGAGGCGAGAGCCATCAACGACGCCGGGCAGGTGGTGGGGGAATCGCGGACGGACAAAAGCGACTATTCGTGGCAGCGTGCGTTCGTCTGGCAGGACGCGGTGATGACCGACCTCGGCGTGCTTCCGGAAGGGACAGGCAACCGGTTCAGCGCGGCCTTCGATATCAGCGCTTCCGGCCGCATCGTGGGGGCAGCCGACGAGCGGGCCTTCCTCTGGGAAGACTTGAACGGCAACGGACTGTCGGACCCCGGCGAAATGCTCAACCTGGGGCTCATCCAGAGTGGCGTGAGCGGCGCATACGGGATAAACGAAATGGGCCAGGTCGTTGGGACCTCTTCCGGCGGCTACGCGTTTATATGGGACAGCTTCAGCGGGATGGTGGACCTCGGTCTCGACAAGAAAAGCACGCCTCGCTCGATCAATGACGCCGGCCAGATCGCAGGCTGGTTCGAGTATACCAGCGACGACGACCTGCACGCCTTCTTGTGGGATGCCATCAGCGGGAGGATCGACCTCAATCAATTCCTCACCGACAATTCCACCTGGAGCGTTCTCTACCAGGCGAATTCGATCAACAACCACGGTCAGATTGTAGGGTCCGGCTATACCAAGAGCGGACGGATGCACGCCTTCCTGATGACGCCGCTGGCGGCCGAATCATCGCTCGTGGCGCACTGGAAGCTGGACGAGCTGGCCGGTGACAAGGCCGAAGACTCCGCGGGCACGAACCCAGGCACGCTCCAGGGCGACCCCCAATGGCTGCCGGCCGGCGGACGCGTGGACGGGGCGCTCGCCTTCGACGGCGACGACTACGTGGACTGCGGCAGCGGCGGCGCTTTCGATATCGCCGAGAAGATCACGGTCTCAGCATGGGTTAGAATCGACACGGTGAGTAAGGACTGGCAGGCGATTGTAACAAAGGGCGACTCGGCATGGAGACTTTCGACCGCGAATGACGAGAGGAAATTCCATTTTTCGGTGACGGGCGGCCCCCCGTGGATTTACGTCAACGGCCAGACGGAGGTGGCCGCATACGAATGGCACCACGTCTGCGGAACATACGACGGGCAGTATATGCGTTTGTACGTTGACGGCGCCGAAGATGCCGGAAGTCCGGTCGCGTATTCGGGCGGCATAGGCACAAGCAGCTACGCAGTCTATATCGGCGAGAACGCGGAGAGGCCGGAACGCCATTGGGAAGGTGCGATTGATGACGTGCGGATTTACAGTCAGGCGCTGAGCGCTTTCGAGGTGTACCGGCTCTACAGGCAGGCTCCGATATATGTCGACGCCCACGCCACCGGAGCAAACAACGGCTCGAGCTGGGCTGACGCATTCAGGTACCTGCAGGACGCACTTTATAGCGCGCCTGTGAGCGGTGAGATTCGCGTGGCCGACGGAATATACAGGCCGGATGAGGGGGCCCACGTCACGCGCTGGGACCGCCAGGCCACGTTCGCCCTCATGGACGGGTTGGCGATCAAGGGTGGCTACGCCGGTCTCGGCCAGGCTAATCCGGGGGCCCGCGACGTCCATCAATACGTGACTGTCCTGAGCGGTGATCTAAACGGGAACGACGGGCCTTACTCGGCCGGCAGAGCGGAGAACAGTTATCACGTGGTAACGGCCGACGGGATCGGCGCCACCGCCGTGCTCGACGGGGTAACGATAAGCGGAGGCAACGCCAATGCGGGCGCTCCGCATGATAGGGGCGCCGGAATGTACATTCTAAGCGCCAGTCCGACGCTGCTGGACTGCACGTTGAGCGATAACACGGCATCAATCGGGGGCGGTTTATTCAACAGCGGGGGCAATCCCAGGCTGCTGCGCTGCACTTTCAGCGAGAACTCCGGCACCGGCGGCGGCATGTACAGTTCCGGGCGGGCCACATTGACCGACTGCGTTTTCGCCAGCAATGCCGGCGGCAGGGGCGCGGGGATATCCAACACCGGCTATGCCAGGCTATTCAACTGCGTCTTCGTGGGCAATTCGAGCCTGGGGGCCACCGACAACGACGGCGGCGGTGGGCTCTACAGCAGCGGCGGCACGCTGCTGGTCAACTGTGTACTGAGCGGAAATACTGCGCAGAGCAAGGGCGGCGGGCTCTGGAGCCGGGGCAGCCGTACCAGGCTTGTCAACTGTAGTTTCTCCGCAAACCTGGCGCCGGGCGGAAAGGCGCTGGCGTGCGATTCGATCGGAGAGCCGAGCAGCGTTTTCGTTGCCAACTGCATTCTATGGGATGGCGGCGGCGAGATACGCAACCGCGACGGCTCGACGATCACGGTGACCAACAGCAACATCCGGGGCGGGCACGTGGGAGAAGGCAATATAGACGCGGACCCCTTGTTCGAGGATGCGGACGGTCCTGACAATACGGCCGGCACGAAAGACGACGACCTTCGTCTCTCCGCCGGCTCCCCCTGTATTAACACAGGTGACAACGCTGTGGTTATTGTCCTGGTTTCGGTTGATTTGGATGGAAGCCCGCGTGTGATTCATGACCTCGTTGACATGGGGGCCTACGAGTTCGTGGGGATGCTCAACTGGTACGTTGACGGGACAAACGGCAGCGACAACAACGACGGTCTCAGCCGCGCGAATGCGTTTGCCACGATCCAGAAGGGGATAAACTCGGCGGGCAACGGCTACAAAGTTCTTGTTTATCCCGGCGTCTATAGAGAGCCCATCGATTTCAGGGGCAAGGCCATAGAGGTCACCAGCGCCGAGGACGCTGCCGTGCTCGAAACCCCGGGGGATTACGCGGTGTCGTTCTACAGCGCCGAAGGGTCGGGCAGCATTCTGAGCAACTTCGTTATACGAAACAGCGCCTTGGGGATATTTGTCTCCGGGGCCTCGCCAAAGATTACGAATGTCACCTTCGTTCAGAATCAGTACGGGGTGGCCGCATACACATGGGGAAAGCCCGACATAAGAAACTCCATATTCTGGTACAACAGCGGAGCCGATCTGTTCCAGTGCCAGGCCACTTACAGTTGTATCGAACGGCCGAGTGAGGGAGAGGGCAACATCAGCACTGACCCGCTTTTCGCCGATCCTGCCGCCGGGGATTTTCATCTCCTTTCAGAGCGGGGCAGGTACAGGCCGAGCACGGACGAATGGATTCTCGACGAGGTAACAAGCCCCTGCGTTGATTCGGCGGACCCAAAGGTCAAGCCCGCAGGCGAACGGATGCCCAACGGCGCCAGGCTGAACATGGGGGCCTACGGAGGGACGGCCTACGGAAGCATGAGTGAATGGCGGATCGAGGGTGATATTAACCGCGACGGCGTGGTCAGTCTTGCGGATTTTGCGATCGTGGCCGAGAATTGGCTTGAACAGGCTCAGTGGTATAAGTAAGCTCTCCCGCGTATAGCCCACCCGGCGCCGCCCTGAAGGTCGTTTTTGCCGGCAAAACCCCGATTTGGGGCGAAAGTTCACGTCTTCTGTCAGCCGGCCCGCTTTGCCGACACGTTCCGATAAGACCCGCTGGGGGGCATAAATTTCCCGGGTAATTGTTGATTAGTTGACGCCCAGGTTGTATAATTGTTATTAGTTGCAAGTGAAGAGGTCTTTTGGCAGCTATGTGTGCAGGCACGAAGCAGCGTTTGTCAAGTCCCCGGACACATGAGCTTCAAGCGGGTGGTGGGCCGCGGACAGCGTTCACTCTCGTGGAGTTGCTCGTGGTGATTGGGATAGTCTCTGTCCTTATGGGGATACTGCTTCCGGCACTTGGGGCGGTAAGGCGACAGGCCAGGGCGATAATCGGGATGAGTAATCAGCGTCAAATCGTTGCGGCGGTGAACTGTTACGCCGCGGAGAACGACGATAGCTATCCGGTCTCTGTCGCCACGATAGCATTGTGGCCGCAGTTTAGCTGGCAGGAGCCGATGATGCTTACCGGCGATCAAAAGCGGAGGCCGGAGGTGCATCGGTCGATGAGCGCCTACCTTCGCAGCTACATCTCGGATGCCGATGTATTCGCCTGCCCCAGCGCTCCGGCCAAACACAGGTATCTCCAGCAAGCGTGGGATGCGGGGGAGGACTGGTGCAATCCTGATATGCCGATCTTAAAGGGCCGCCTGTATGGCACCTACTGCTTCTATTGGAACTACACCGGCTACCTGACTCAAGAGCAGGTTGTATTCAATGGCCCGTCGGGGCCGATGGGGCGCCGCGGACAGAGCAAGATGGTTGTAAGCTGCTATTTCGGGTACAACCACTGGCGGAGCCGGACCTTGTACGGCAGTTGCGAAAAATTCGGCGGCGCCGAGGTGACCGAGGAAACCTGGATGGCTTCCGGGTATTGGTCGGGCGGCGACCCCGATGACACTCCGGACACCATTGAAATCAAGCCCCGTGCCGCCTATACGGACGGACACGTGGAGAGCTATTCGTCTTCGGACGTCGTGCAGATGGAGGCAATTATGAACGCCGAGACGAACGAGCCGTATTATCCGCCGCAGACAGGGCCGGGCGTTTTTTATCTGCCGCATGCGGCCTTGTATTGAAGCGGGGCTGTTCCGCCCGGCCGAATAATCATCGACCCGCCAGCTTATCCTGCCCGATTTTTTCAGGGTGGTCGGCTGCGCTACTAATCGCCCCCCCAGGCCTCATTTCGCTTCTGTTTAAGAGTGTCTTGCCGATAGGGCCTGCCTTGCCTGAAAAGCTCCAGCCTGCCGCGAATCTCGTCGGCCAGAGCGTCGGCGCGCAACGCCGAGGCTAATGCGGCGGCATCTTCTTCTACGGCTATGGCGAGGTTGAACCGGCCTGCGGCGGCGTAGGCTGTGGCCAGTGTATCGAGCATACTCGGATTCTTGCGGTTTGTCACCACCAAAGCCCGCCCGGCAAGCCTGACAGCTTCGTTGGCCCCGCTCATATTCGATTCCGCGCACGTTGCCGGAACCCAGAAGCTGAAGGAATTGTCGAAGAAGGATTTTGAGGATTGTATTGCCGAGGTGATAGAAGCGGTAAACACCGCGCGAGCCGGAGCGATTATCGGTGACAGCAAGCAGCGGGTTCGAGTCGCGACGGCTAAGCTTCGACAGAAGGTCTTTGAGCGAGCTTCATAGATGAAGACAGATGCGGCTGAGGCCGCTTTTGCCCCCGCGCAATAGAGCGATCTCAGGAAACAGGATGTGTTGGGAGCCGGGCGAGCATATTACGGCCCGCTCGCAGATTCTCGCGCACAATTTCCTCTAACGTGTTCTTTTGCCTGCCGCAGTTTTTGCGAGAAGTCGTCTTTCCTGAACTCGCCGGCCCATTTCCTGATGGTGAGCCAGCCCCCGAAGCGCATCAGGTAGTTTCGCCACGGCCGGTACCACCGGCTCCAGCCCGATCTAAGGTTGTGAAGGAAGAACACCAAAGCCGGAAAGGAAAATATGTTCAGCACAACCATGAACATGTATCGGAACCTGTAGAACTTGCCCATGATTTTTTTGCCCGAGCGCTGCATCTGCTCGGCGGTCATGGGCTCATCCGGCTCGAACAGCGGAAAATTGCCGTCGTAGTACTCCCAGCCGACATACGAACCGGGATACACCCTGCCCTGGCCTTCGAGCCTCCTCCGAAGCCCCGTCCCCGGCAGCGGAACCGGCAGCAGCACCTGAACCGTATCGAGCCTTGCCTTCCTGATGAAACGCTTGAAACGCTTGACGCGCTCGGCCGCACCCATCCTGAACGCCACGCCTTCGGCCATCGGATAGCCGAATATGAACATCCCGTGCACCATGAATCCGGATTTGTGATATATTCTGGTCAGCGACAGCATGTCCTCGGCGCGGACAAGCTTGTTCATCGCCTTCAGCTCCTCTTCAATCGGCGATTCGAACCCGATGGCCACCGTCTCGATGCCGGCCTGCCGCATCGCCGAAAGCAGCTCCGCATCCCTGGCCTTGTCCAGCCTTATCTGAACCGTCACCGACAGTCTCTTGCGTATCCTCCTTTGGTAATCCCGCAGCATGTTGCAGAATGCTATCGTCCCCTCTCTATGCTGCCCGAACAAATCGTCCACGATAAAGAAGCTCCTCGCGCCCCTCGTCTCCACGAGAAAGCTGATATGCTCCAGCAGTCTTTCGGGGTTGGCGTGCCGTGGCCTGCTCTTGACAGTGCAGAATTCGCAGCTCATACCGCAGCCACGTATTCTCTCGACCGGGTAGATTGTTATCCTGGCATAGCGGACCAGCGAAAAATCCGGCAGCGGCAGCTTGTCAAAATCGGTCAGCTGCTCCCTTGGCGCAGTGCGGACAACAGCCCCTTCTTTCAGGTAGGCAATTCCCTTGACCTCGCTCAGCGGCCCCTTGCCCTCCAGCGTCTCCAGCAGCTCTCTTATGGTCTGCTCGCCCTCCCCGATCACCACGTAGTCAACCGCGGACGACAGGGCTTCGCCAATATTCTCGTCCACAAAGTGCTGACCCCCGGCAATGGTCGGCACGCCCTTGCCCTTGTAGAATCTCGCTATCTCGTAGAGCCTCGGTATAGTGCTCGTCAGCCCACCGTACAATCCGACAACGTCGGCCGGCCTCTGCCTCTGCAGAAGCTCGTGGTCCGCACCCACCGAATCGCTCCTCGGCCCGTATCTGCGTAGGTTGTTCTCGTCGATAACCTCGACGTCCCAGCCGGCCATTTCATTCACGGCGCTGGCCACGCACACCGGCCCCAGCGCCGTCGTCATCCGGGCGATCCGCGAATAAATGTTGAACGCCGGATACGCGGGAATGATTACCCGCAGCCTGCGCCTCTTCTCGGATAAAGCAAGCATATTGACACACCTGAAAAAACACACACTTCGTAGATCAATGCCGTCTTCTCAATCACCCCGCACAACCGCCGCCAAGCGCCCCTCCACAATGCTCTCAGTGCTCTCAATTGTCTCGTCGGAAGCCGAATGCGGACGTCACGGCCCGGCCTGCCCGTCTATGTCTTTTAGCCAGTTATATACGATAAAGGCAAAATCCGCAAAGTCAATCCGGCAGTCCCCGTTCACATCCCCGGCCACAATAGTCTCACATACCGGACCGCCAAAGTACGATTTGCTCGCCTCGGCCGTGCCGCCGTAGGCGCCCATGTTTACAATGCCCCCGTTCGCAAATGCCTCCGCGCCGACCGCGCTGCCCGGATTTGCCGCATCGATGCACGGGCTCGTGACATCATCCCGGACCCAGCTCTTGCTCTGCGGATTCCATCGCCCGGCCTGCGACTTCAAATGATAGTCGCCCCGGACCGCCCCGCCCCCTGGTTCGGCAAAGCATGGGTCCCCCTCGATATTGCCGGGCCCCCAGTTCACCGTGCCGCTGCCGAAAACGTGGCCAAGCCCCCGCTGGACCGCGCAGTAGGAGACGTTCGCCGTCGCCCCAGCCATTACAACAATTGGCTGACTCTCATAAGAGATGCAGTTCTCTATTGTGCATGTTCGGCCCGCAAACACTTCAATCCCGTCGCGCATTCTCACGAACGTGCAGTTCGTGATCAATCCGTGGCAGCCGGAAATCGCCGGCACCGGCGGCGGCCGAAGGCACATATAGCTCGTATCGGCCACGATGCAGTTGCTGATAACGCCGTCGCAATTCCGGATCACCCCGCCGCAGCCCGTGGTAATGCCCTCCAGCACGCAGTGACTGATGGTGGCGTGCGTATGGTTCTGACCTTCAGGGTCGATCCGCTGGTCGAAGCCGGCGATGGTCCCGTCAATCGTAAACCCGGCAAGCACACACCCTGCCTCCTCGGTGCCGGCAAAGACCACGTCGCCTTCGATAATCGTGCCCCGAACCACCGTCGAATTATGAGGCTCGGTGCCTCTAAGAACGATGTTCTTGCCCGCCGGATAAACTCGCTCTTTGTACGAGCCGCGATTGACAACCACAGTATCCCCGTCCATCGAGGCCTCAATCGCCTCGCCGATCATATCGAACGGATGCTCTGTGCTGCCGTCCTCGGCCGGGTCGCTCGTGTGCGGGTCACCGGGCCTCGGATCGCTCGGACCGTCGTCATCCACGTAGAATGTCTTCGGGTCCCTGATAATAGCCAGCTTCTGCTTCCATGCGTCCCAGTTGTTGCCCTCGTTGGTCTCGGTCACGCTTCCGGACGCCTGCCCGGCGACGTAGTCCGCATACACAACCACGCGGTATTCCCCCGCGGGGCAATCGGCCGGAATCACAACCTGCATCTCAATCCCCTGCGAGTCGCCCGGCCCAAGGCGATGCCCGTAAGTGGCAATCCCGAGAAGAATATCTCCCTCATCGGGGACCGCATCTTTCGAAAGGAAGGCCGCATTATCCCATGGGCCGTAAGCAGGGCCGAATTCCTCGTAACATGGGACCTCCGGAATGCACATCGTGGAGTTGTTGGAGACCCACCACTTCAGGCTAAGCGTCTGCCCCGGACGAAGCTCACCTGGAATCGAACTCTTGTACGACACCCACGCATATATATCGGGCAATTTGCCCGACGCCTCCGCAAACGGCAGCCCCGAGAGCGCCAGCACAAGAAGAGAAACGGGACGGAGTCTCATTTTTTTTTCGCATCCTCCAATGGATGACCCGAGAGACCGAACACGCCGCTAATTGTAAACCTTCCATACACCGTGAATCAAGACGATTCGTGCAAATAGACCGCCCCCTGCGGAATTTCTGCGATTTCGCACTTGGCCGCAAATAGAATCCACGTCTGGGAAAGCGCAGGCGCGGCCCCCGCCTTTCTGACAATAGCCTCTTGCTATCAGCCTGCCGCAAGCAGTATACACCTGTAACTCATGCGCCTATTCCGCTCGAGGCCGCCAATACTCCCGGCGCCGAGCGTCCTGTCCGGCGCGCCGGCCTTCAGCCCTATTCAATCCAGATCGGGCTCGTCCAAACATCGTCTCTGTACGACTTGCCGGGCGATTTCTGGGTAACTTTCACAAAGTAATATCCGCCCGCCTTCGGCTGGTGCGTGAAGCTAATACTGTCCTGGTCGCCCTTGACTTTCTCCTGTTCGACCACCTTTGCAAGCTTGTCGTCCCCTGTCGCCTCGTCGTAGTACAGCTTCACCGTATACTCCGCCTTGCTCTCATCGGGGTCGCTTATCGCAACCTCTATCTCCGCCTTCTCGTCCGCTCCCAGCTCGACACTGTCGCCCATCCATTTGTCGCCTATCGTGAACTTGACCTCCATGTTTTCGTCTTCCGAAGCGTAACATCTGCGCTTGCTCAGCGCTTCGAGCAGGTCCCGCTTGCTTAGCTTCTCCAGCCATACCCCCACCCTCGCCGCCGTCGAGGTCCCCCAGTTGTCCTTGTGATTATCCTGGCCCGCCGAGGCCCCAAGGCGAAATCCCTTGTCAAGGTAAAACAGATAATCCTTCTCATGCTTGCCGTTGAAGTGCGGCTTGTTCGTATTCTTGCTTTTGGCCGGGCCTATGATCAGCTCGATCAGGCA
>CP070678.1:2682987-2686265 GCA_020352515.1 Phycisphaerales bacterium
CGCGCAAAAACGTGCACCATCCAGTCCACCGGGGCGGGCACCCGGCGGACAAATGCCAGAACATCGTCGCGGTCGCCGAGCGGGAAGTCCGCCACTTCCAGCCCGGTGTTGGCCAGCACGCTGCTCAGGGGCCCTTGCATGGGGATGGCTTCTCCCCCGAGCCACGGGATATAGACGGGAACGCCGATTCGGACCGTTTCGGGGTATAGCCGGACGAAGTCGCCGGTGATTTCGGGCAGGCGGTCGAGGTCGAACTCGTTGGTGGTCCTGCAGAGGTATCCGTCCGCATACGTGTAGTAGGCCGTCTGTACGATCGGGCCGGCAATTGTTATGTAGGTCTCAGTGAAGCGCCATACATAATTGTAATGGCCGGTCAGCCAGCTATCGGTAATCTCGAAGGAGAGCCCGTAATCCGGAATCACAACGGATTCCCACCTGTTGCCGACGGCAAAGGGCCAGTAGTCCTTGAGGTCAACCACCTGCACCGGCTCGACGCCCTCCAGCCATTCGTCGGCAAGATAGGAGAAATCCTTCATATCGACCAGGCTGTCGCGATTGAGGTCCCCCGGGCGCTCGGGGGCTTCGGCGAGCCAGTCATGGACCTGAAGGGCGAGGTCTGCCGCATTCACGGCCCCGTTGTTGTCCAAATCCGCCAGAAGCGCCCAGTCGTGCGGCGCCATGCTCGCCTGACGGGTGCCGCCGTACGCCCCCATATTCACACGCAGATTTATGCCCCACTGGTTGTCGGGGTCGCCGGGCACACTAATTGGCTCATCGCCCAGAGGCGAGCCCGGATTTCCCGCATCGACGCACGGACTTGTCGTGTAATCATAGACCCAGTGTGAACCATGCACGAGGCGCTCGCTCCATCGCCAGCCCTCGCTCTTGAGGTGATAGTCCCCTTCGGTCCAGGCAAAGGGCTCGACCGCCCATGCTCCGACGCTGACAAAGCAGGGGTCGGCGTCGATGTTGCCCGGGCCCCAGACCACATCGCCCTGCCCGGACACGCCGGCAAGTCCGCCCTGGATATTGCAGTAGGATATCTCCGCCGTCCCCCCGTTCTCCACGCCGATCTGCGAACCGAAGTTGCCGTAGATGATGCAATTCTCTATCCTCGCATCGCCGACGCTGATTCCCGAAACGTTATTGGCGATCGTGCAATTCTTAATGACCCCGTTACAGCCGAAGATGCAGGGATAGACGCCGCAGACGGCCACGGTCAGATTGTCCGCTATCAGACAGTTGGCGATGGTCCCGTCGCAGTCCTTCAGCACCGTCGCCCCGCACGAGCCGTTGCCGCTTATTATGCAGTGACTTATGGTCGCCCTCGTATGGTTGCCGTAAATGGCGCCGTACATGAGGTCGTATATGCGAAAACCGGCGAGCGTGCAGTTCGCGTCTTCAGAGCCGTCGAACTCGACAAATCCTCGTATAACGGTATCGCGAACGACGTCGGGGTCCGCCGGGTTGATACCCGTGACGGTGATGTTCTTTCCGCCGAAGCTGACGCTCTGGCCGCTCGCCGGCTCCAGGTACCCGCCCGGCATTACCATCACCGTATACTCGTCCTTCGCCCGGCTAACGGCCTCCTGGATCGTGTCGAACGGGTGCCCCTTCGATCCGTCTTCACACGGATCGCTGATTTGAGGATCGCCCGGCCCCGGATCGCCGGGGGCGTCATCGTCGACGTATAACAGGCCCTGGAACTCGTACGCGCCCATATCTACAATGCCACCCACGATGCGCCGGTTGCCGCCCAGATCGGTCGCTCCGGGCTCAACCGCATCGTTGCTGCCGGCATCAATACAGGGTGAATTCGCCGACAACCGCAAATCATCGTCTTGCGTACCGGCAATGCCATCTGCCCCGCTTGGGTCAACAAACAACGGATCAGTATCAACGTTGCCCAGACCTTGCCACCCGCCCTGTATATCGCAGTAACTGACGGATAGTTCATAAGCACTCGGATATATCTGTGAGAATTCGCCTAAACTGCTGCTGTCGTTATTCCCCCACAAAATACAGTTGATCAGATCCATTTCTTGTGTTGTTCCGTATTCTTCGTCACAACAGATCGCGCCACCGAAGTAGTTGGCTGAGTTTTTACTGAAGCTGCAATTGTATAGATGTACGTCTTGGCAGAAATACCAGCTATGCATACCACCGCCATAATTTGCCGAGTTGCCACTAAAAACACAATTAATCAGGTTCATTTCACTGATATCTGAAAAATCCAGTCCACCTCCATAGGGGGCTGAATTGCCCAAAAACAAACAGTTGATCAGAGTCTGACCGGAATCGTACACAAACAGCCCTCCACCGCCAGATGTGTCACTTGTTGCCGAGTTGCCAATGAAGATACAGTTGACCAATGTTGAGTGGCTGCCGTGACTACTGCTCATCCCGCCACCTTGGTTCGCCGAATTGCCGATGAAAATGCAGTCAGTTAGCCTCGGACTGCTTTGCCAATGGTTGCATATCCCCCCGCCAGACGATATCGCAAAGTTTTCCCTAAAGGTACAGTTTTTCAGTGTTGGGCTGTTGTGGTTAGGGTCAGAATAACCGGAATTGTACATTCCACCACCACAGTTTTGGTCGAGTGGATAACCTTGCCCGTTGGCGTTTCCAGCGGTTATGGTGAATCCATCCAGCACAGCCGTTTCATTCGTCCCGCTGCCGGTCACAACATGATAGCTGTTATCGCCATTATTCGCAAAATCAGGCCCATCATCGCCGTTCAAATCACCGCTCAGGATAGTCTCATACAACTCAACATTCCGCTTATCAGGATCAGGTTCGCCAAAGCCGGCGTAGCCGCCTTTGACAATGACACCGTTCTTTAGCTGAAACGTCAATTCCCGCTCATCACCAGTTGTAACGAAACCATCGTTAGGCCGGTATGTCCCCTGTGCCACGCGAATCTCATCGGGATATGTGGCATCCACCAAGACAACGGCGAGGCTTGTGTAAGCATCGGCCCAACTTTGACCGTTATTTGCTCCGGAGGCATCGGCATCAACATATATAAGATGCGTACCCTGGAACTCGTACGCGCCCATATCGACAATGCCGCCCACGATGCGCGGGTTGCCGTCCAGGTCCGTTGCTCCGGGCTCAACCGCGTCGTTGCTGCCGGCATCGATGCAGGGCGATGTGATAGACAGGCTCAGATCGTCATCCTCGGTGCCGGCGACGCCGTCGGGGCCGTCGGCGTTCATGAACAGCGGGTCGGCGTCGAGGTTGCCCTCACCCGACCAGCCGCCCTGCACATCGCTGTA
>CP070678.1:2686365-2693112 GCA_020352515.1 Phycisphaerales bacterium
CCCGGGAACCGGCTTCGACGGCCCTTGCTCCTCGGTGCCTTCCACTTCCAGGTTGCCTCGTTCCGGATAATTGTGGTGTATCAGCTTGCCGTTCGGATAGCGGCAGCTCGCGAACTTCCTGCCGTTCTCGTTGTGCCAGATCACCTCCTCCGGCTCCAGCTCCCGCACGTCGATCGCGAAGGTCGCGCCCCCGAAATGGTGGGCGCCCCAGTCCGTCATCCCGCCACCGGAGTAATCCTTGAACGACCGCCAGCTTCTCCCGTCGATGCTGTAACTGCCGCTGCACCGGTGCGGATGGTACGGCGCCCACGGGGCCGGACCAAGCCACATGTCCCAGTCGAAGCCGTCCGGCACGGGTTCACCTGCCTTGTTGCAGTCCTTCGGAAGCGGGCCAACGTTAACGTTGATCGACTTGATTATGCCCTTGCTCCCGCTCCAGCACGCATCGACCGTCTCCCTGTAATCCTGAAGCACACGCTGGCTGCCGCCCGATACCACGCGACTGTAACGCCGGGCCGCGTCGATCATAAGCTTGCCTTCTCGCAGCGTCTTGGTCTCCGGCTTCTGGCAGTAGATGTCCTTTCCGTTCCGGCATGCCTCGATCACTATAATCGCATGCCAGTGATCCGGCGTCGCACAATGCAGCGCGTCGATATCATCACGCACCATAACTTCGCGGAAGTCGTTGTAAGTCTTGCAGTCCTTGTTGCCGTACTTCTCGTTCACCCTGTTCATTGCGCCCTCGCGAGCGCCCCTTTTCACGTCGCAGACCGCAACGTACTGCACATCGTCCCGGCCCAGGAACGCGCCCAGGTCGCCCCGACCCATATTGCCGATGCCGATGCCCCCCATCACTATGCGGTTGCTTGGCGCTGTGCTCCCGTCTTTGCCAATCGCCGACGCCGGAATCAGGTACGGCAGCGCCACCGATGCCGCCGTCGCTTTTAGAAATGTCCTTCGACCGGGGGACATGCCCCGGTCCTTCGCTGGTTTGCTCTTTTGCTTTGCCACGTACTGATCCTTTCCTTGCGCCCCATGGATAATCACTTCAAGTCGTATCGATTCGAATTGAAACCTCCTCAATCGGACATTCCTCATCTACACGGTCGCACAGTTCACAACTCTCTGTGCACGCCGCCGACAATCTTACGCGATACATCGTGAACTATCAAGAAATATAACCTGCAAACCCGCCCGGTGATAGCTCTTACCGCGCAGCATCGCAAAACCTGCCGCGAGCTGCGCGAGCGACTCGTCGCAAGAATATTCCCCCCCCGACCGGGTCGAACACAACTGGCGCGCCGACATCCCCCCAAAACCCAAACCGTAGAACCGGAGCGGACCCCAGCCCCCAACGTCGGCTCAATAAAGACCACCTGTTATCGACTGAAATCCGCCTTGATCCGGCCGCATCTCGTGCGCTGCCGGCCCCAATGCGCAAAAGCCTCCGCTGCTCACAAATGCCTGTCAACAGCACACTTAGGAACGCGAGCAAAGGAATCTGAGACAAACCGTGAGTCTTTGTATTGATTTTTAGCCCCTCCGCAACGTCTATATATGTGTAGCGACTCTGATTACAGCATCCTTGTGGAAGACTCTTAGCCCGTGCGTCGGTCGGGCTGGGCAATAGCCAAGGTGGTGTTCATGCATAAAGATGCGAATCAAAATGACCTTAACACTATACCCGAAGCCCTCGTGTGCCGCGCGCCGAATCTGGACACGGGCCGTTCACGCAAATGCAATATCACGATACAGACAACGAGCACAAAACGAGGTGTAAGCCGGCATACTGCGCTGCGTAGCCGGCAAGCAGAAAGGTACATGTAGATTAGTTTTAGGATTGATGGTCTGTCATACAACCTGAGAGCCCTCCGGGTGGCGTTTTGCCGGGGGATTTCTTAGAGCGACGGAGTGATTTCAATGCGAATAGGAACCCTTGCGAATCTCTTCTGCTTAGCTTGTATTGTCCCCATGGGAGGGACTGTCGCTCGGGCAGCTCGGACGTCCTCTCTGTCGGTTGAAGATGTACTCGCCGGGATACGCATGCGCGACGAATTGCTCAACAGCACGCACGTTGTCTTCAAGTACCAGGTTTACGCCAATCATTCGGTCGATCCCCGCAGACCCTCCTTTAGCAACCTGCCCCTCGTCAGATCCAGGGACGTTGACATCAAGCGTCTCTGGAGGAAGATGCGGGTCGAAGAGAGAATACACGGCTTCGAAGGCGCCGGGACCTACCTGCACCACCTGGATATTTTCGCGTGGGACGGCAAGAAGACAACCGGATACGTGTCGCCGCCATGGAATCCGGATATGAAGCCGACCGGAAGCGTCAAACCGAGAATGGGCGGCCAGTTCCTGGCGTCCTACTGGTTAACGCCGCTCGAACAGGCGGTACTGGATATACGTGCTCCTCTGGTTGAGATTCTTGACAAAGCCCAATGGAGACTCTCGGGCCCCGAGACGATTGGCGAGTACACAACGTACCGTATTGACAGCATAGGGCTTGGAAACTTCATATTAAAGGTTTGGCTCGATCCGACCCGCGATTTTGCCCCGATTCAGATTGATTTGACACTCACATTCGAGGATGGAATCAACATCGTTGAGAGAATGACCGATGTTCGTCTCGAACAGAAAGACGGCGTATGGGTTGTAGCCGACGCGGTATTGAGATTTCATGGTCCTCGCCACAAGAATCCTCGCGCGAGGGAGTTTTACACGAGGTTTTCTGTGACAGACTACGAGGTTGGAGTTGAGCTTTCTGATGACATCTTCCAGATAGAGTTTCCTGAAGGCGTGCGGGTATATGATGAGATACTCAAGACAGGCTATGTTGTCGGCGAAGGCGTGTATGTGGCCGATGAGAATGGATACGCCGAGTTCGTTCGAACCGACCCGCAGGACTATATATCCGAAATGCAGGCGCGCGGAGCCCCGGGCGCCGGCCCAAATAACAGCGGCCCGATACCTAAGCCCGCCCAACCACTTGTGCCGGATACCCGGCCGGGGCCGGCCGCGACATCCGGTCCGAACGTCTTGGCTGAAACCCCGCCAGCTAAAAGACGCTGGCCTATCATAGCGGCGGCTCTTACATTGGCCTGCGTCCTTTTGGCGGCCGGAGTAATGATAGGCAGACACAAATGGTAGACATTCCCTCCGCAGGCAGGACAACTGCCGTTGTGGCCACAAGAAGTTGTTGTCTGCCACTTGCGAAAACCACGACTTCTGGGGCTTTGAAGAAACCACCGCAATCGCTGGGACAATTACCCGAATCGTTGCGTATTGACTTTGCGGTTGTTGTTATGTTAAAATCAGGTGGCTGATTTGTGCGATTCCGCCTATCTGAGGCGGCGGCGCTATATCGGCAAAGAGTAGTCGAGGAAGGAGGTAGAAGATGCACGTGCGTATATGCTCTTCGCTGCTCATCCTTGTCTTGGGTGGCTCGATGTTGCAGGTGGCGCGCGCGCAATGTCCCCCGGGCGACCTGAACGGCGACTGCACGGTCGGTTTTGAAGACGTCCGGGCCCTCGCCGACCAGTGGCTGCTGCCCCCCGGCAGCCCGGCCGACCTTGACGGTCTAAACGGCGTCGAGGCCCGGGACTTTGCACTACTGGCCGGAAACTGGGCTCGAAAAGGCATTCCACTGGTTATAAACGAGTTCATGGCCTCCAACAGCAGTGTTAAGGCCGATCCGCAGGGCGAGTATGATGACTGGATCGAGATATACAATGCCGGCAGCGAGCCCATCGACTTGGCCGGCATGTACCTGACCGACGACCTCGGTGAGCCGACCAAGTGGCGAATTCCGGCGGGAATGCCCGGAATCACGACGCTGGACCGGGGCGGCTATATCTTGATTTGGGCCGACAACGATACCGCCGATCCCGGGCTGCACGCGGCGTTTGAATTGAATTCCGACCGCGAAGAGATCGGCCTGTTCGACTCGGACCCCAATATCTTGATCGACAGCGTTGAATTCGCCCGCCAGAGCATCGATGTTTCGCACGGCCGATTTCCCGACGGCAATGACCTCTGGCAGTTCTTCGCCTTCCCGAGCCCCGGCTGGGGCAATATCGGGGCCTACCAGGGTCTCGTCGACGACGTCAAATTCAGCATCGACCGCGGCTTTTATGATGAGCCGTTCGCCGTGACGCTCGCGACCGACACGCCGGGCGCCGTCATATACTATACACTCGACGGAAGCCAGCCGTACGAGATGTCAGGTCGGTTCCCCAGGGGAGTGGTTTACACCGCTCCGGTCCTTATCAACAAGACCACGTGCCTTCGCGCCAAGGCAATCAAAATGGGCTGGAAGCCTTCCGATACGGATACCCAGACGTATATCTTCCTCGACAACGTGATTGATCAGTCGAACGGACCGGCCGGCTTTCCGCCCGTTTGGGGCTCGACCTCGGCCGATTACGAGATGGATGCCGAAATCGTAAACGACCCGCTGTACGCCGCCGCCATCAAGGACGATCTCAAGTCGATTCCTTCTATGTCACTCGTGACGATGAGGGAGAACCTCTTTGACGCCGCTACCGGCATCTACGCCAATCCCTGGTCGGAAGGCCCCCTGTGGGAGCGGCCGGCATCCCTCGAGTTGATATACCCGGACGGCTCCGAGGGCTTCCAGATCAACTGCGGCGTCCGCATATACGGCGGCGTGGGACGACGCGAAAAAAAGAAAACGTTTCGCTTCCTTTTCAAGGGAATATACGGGGCCTCCAAGCTCCGATATCCGCTTTTCGGCCCCGATGCCGTCGACGAGTTTGACACCATCATCCTTCGCAGCGAATTCAACGATGGATGGCAGTGGGACTCCGCGGGCGGTCAGCCGCAGTACGCCAGGGACGAGTTCATCCGCCGAACCCAGTTGGCCCTCGGCTCGGTCGCGCCACACGGCGGCCACGTCCACCTCTACGTCGACGGACTTTACTGGGGCCTGTACAACGTCGTCGAAAGGCCCGACGCCGGATTCGGCGCCTCATACACTGATTCCGAAAGGGATCAATGGGACGGAACGAACTCGGGCACCCCGGTAAATGCCGATGGCGACTACGAGCGTTATGCCCGCACTGTCGAAGCCTGGAACACGATGTTGTCCCTGGCCGGAGCCGTTTCAAGCGCCCCAAACGAACAGGCCCGAAACGCAGCCTACCAGAAGCTACAGGGCAAGAATCCCGATGGAACAGACAACCCCCAGTGGGAAAGCTACCTCGACGCCGACCAGTACATCGGCTATCTGATCGCCAATTACTACGGGGGAAACACCGACTGGCCCCACAAGAACTTCTACGTCGGCAGGGAAAACCGACCCGACAGCGCTGGCTTCAAGTTCTTCTCATGGGACGCCGAGTGGACGCTTAACCTTCGCTGCAATGTCAACACGAACCAGATCGGCAACGGCTCCGGCGTCGCCGCACCGTTTCAGAGGCTCAGGTCCTGTGAGGAATTCCGCACCCGCTTCGGCGACCACGTTCACAAGGCTTTCTTCAACGGTGGTCCGCTTTATGTTGACCCGGCCAATACCGCATGGAACCCCACGCGCCCCGAGCGAAACGTGCCCGCCGCCCGTTATATGGAGATTATACAGAAAATCGAGCGCCCGATTGTGCCTGAATCGGCCCGCTGGGGCGACCAGCACCGCTGGCAGCCCTATACGCGCGAGCTCGAATGGCGCAACGAGCTGATTAATCTGATCAACAACTACTTCCCCAGACGCTCCGGCATCGTCCTGCAGCACTTCCGTGACGCCGGCCTGTACCCCGCCGTCGCCGCGCCCGTCTTCTACGTTAACGGCTCATACCGGCATGGCGGATATATTACCTCGACCGACCTTCTTTCCATGAGTGCTCCGGCAGGCGCCACATACTACACGCTCGACGGGTCCGACCCGCGAGCCGAGACCCTGCCCCAGCCCGGCACGAGCGTCACACTTGTAACAGGTGACGCCGCCAAACGTGCGCTTGTTCCCGCAGGGCCGGTCCCTCCCGCTTGGCAAAGCGACCCGGGTTTCGACGACTGGACCTGGAGTCTCAGCACGACCCCGCCCGGCGGTGTAGGCTACGAAAGAAATACCGGATACGAAGGCCTGATTACCCTTAACGTCCATGATCAGATGTACGGCAAGTCCAGCGGCTGCTATATCCGCATACCGTTTGGCCTGAGCGCAGATGCCGGCGAGTTTACATCGATGACGCTCAGGATTTGGTACGACGATGCATTCGTCGCATATTTGAACGGCGACGAAATCGAGCGCAGTCTTTTTACCGGGGAGCCGCTTTGGAACTCGCACTCAGACACCAGCCGTGAGGCCTCAATGGCCGAGCCTTTCGATGTCTCTGACCATATCGGCTCACTCAAGCAAGGCACCAATATCCTCGCCATACACGGGATGAACAGCTCCAGCAGCAGTTCCGACTTCATCATCTGGGCCGAGCTACTGGCGGTCAAGGGCGGCTCAAACGGCGGAGGTAGTACTCCATCCGGTGCAATTCTATATGGTGGGCCTGTCACGTTGGCCGCAAGCGCCCGTGTCAAAGCAAGGGTTAAGAGCGGTAGTACGTGGAGTGCGTTGAATGAGGCGGTGTATTCGGTTGGGGCGGTGGCGGAGAATGTTCGCATCAGCGAGATGATGTATCATCCGTATGATGCGAACGACCCGAACGACCCGAACGAGGAGTACATCGAGCTGACGAACATCGGGGCCGAGAGCATCAACCTGAACTTAGTGCGGTTTAC
>CP070678.1:2693212-2697564 GCA_020352515.1 Phycisphaerales bacterium
CGCCAGACCGAAACGACCACGCCCCGGCCCTCTGGTTCGACGGCAAAACCACTATCTACCATTTCAACGGCCTTTCCGCCGCCGGAACATGGGGAAGCCTCGCTACGATAATGAGAACCTCGACCGACAGCGGCGGAACCTGGTCCGAAGCCCGCCTGATAAACCCCGAGCACGGCCTGCGCCACATGCCCGTGGAGTCCGTATTCCGAAGCCGCGAGGGCTTTATCATCCTGCCCTGTGACGGCGTCACGGGCGGCAGCGGCGGCACCGCAATACACATCAGCCGCGACGCCGGCAAAACATGGAACGACCCCGGCGCCGGCCGCGAGGCACCCGACTTCGCCGCCGGCAAAACCGGCGCATGGATCGCCGGCATCCACGCCGGCGTCGTCCAGCTTCTCGACGGCACACTCATGGCCTTCGGGCGAGGCAACAACATTGACGGCCGAATGCCCATGAGCATCTCGCGCGACATGGGCCAAACCTGGACCTATCAGGCCGGCGAGTTCCCCCCGATAGGAGGCGGCCAGCGCCTGGTCCTCAGACGCCTGATGGAAGGGCCGATCCTCTTCATCAGTTTCACCGACCGCAGGAAAGGCATGAATCTCGCCGATGCAACGGGCAAGTCGAACACCTGCTACGGCATGTTTGCCGCGCTGTCTTTCGACGAAGGCAAGTCCTGGCCGGTAAAACGGCTGATAACGGCAGGGGGGCCGGCACGCGAAATCGACGGCGGCGGCAACACCGGCCGCTATACAATGGACGACACCCACGCCGAGCCCAGGGGCTACCTCGCCTCAACCCAGACACCCGACCGCCTCATCCACCTGATCACAAGCAAACAGCACTACGTATTCAACCTCGCCTGGCTCAAGGAATTCGCCTCCCCCGGCCTCCAGCAGCCCGCAATCCCGCAATAGAAAAAGGAGTCCTGAACATGCCAACCGGAAGAATTGCCCTCATGGTGGACCAGATGTACCAGGTCACCGAAATCTGGTATCCCTACTACCGCCTCAAGGAAGCCGGCTTCGAGGTGAATTTGGTGGCGGCCGAGGCTGATAAAGAGTATCATTCCAAGGAAGGCTATCCATGTATCTCGGATGTCGCCGCCGCAAAGGCAGACGCCGACGACTATGACTGCGTGATTGTGCCCGGCGGATTCGCGCCCGATTTCATGCGAAGGAGCCCCGACGTTATTAAATTCGCCAACGACATGGTAAACGCACGCAAAGTCATCGCCGCTATATGCCACGGCCCCTGGCTGCTCTGCAGCACGACCGCCCTCAAGGGCAAGAAGGCCACCTGCTTTATGGCCATCAAGGATGATATAATCAACGCCGGCGCCGAGTACCTGGACGCCGAATGTGTCGTGGACGGCAATCTGATTACTTCCCGAAAGCCGGACGACCTGCCCGCATTCTGCAAGGCCGTCCTGAACGCCCTTCAGACCGCACCATAGAGCACCCGGGGTAACCCTATGCCGAAGATAAAATTCAATGATCAGCAGGATTCAACCCCCGTCATCCTCGTAGTCGACGACAACCAGCAGAATCTCGAACTCCTCCAGGCCTACCTCGAGGACACCGACTGCCGCACCGTCTCCGCACGAGACGGCATCGAGGCCCTTGCCGCCGTCGCCAGGCACAGGCCCGACCTCATCCTCCTGGATGTCATGATGCCGAAAATGAGCGGCTTCGAGGTCTGCAAGAGAGTAAAGGCCGACCCACAGACCTCGGACATACCGGTAATAATGGTCACCGCGCTCAACGAATTCCGTGATATCGAGCGCGGAATCGACTCCGGCACCGACGACTTTATCAGCAAGCCCGTCAACAAGCTCGAGCTGCTCACACGCGTAAAGACCATGCTAAAGCTCAAGCACCTCAGCGACAGGCTCGAGCGCACCCTGGCCTACCTCAGCGAGATAGAGAAACAGGCCCGCGGCGCCGGCTCCGGTTAGATTTCGAGAACACTCGTCCTGTCCCCGGGCGCCGGGACGTCCCGGCGGATGTCGGAGCGAACGGTTTCGCGCGCGTCGAGTTCGGCAGGGGGGCTCTGCCTCCGGCGGTCGCTTGCCCCGGCTGCAAAAAAACCCGATAATCCTTTTGCCAATCCAGACAATCCCTACAGCACACACAATCGCCACACACGCAGCCCAATTCAGCAATCCGCCGTGGTTAATTGACACGTGCCACATTAACACGCGTATCCGGATTGTCGATATCCCTATTGCGCAGAAGGAGCTGGCCCCGGACGAATCCCGGCCGGGCGGAATCCATACTCCGGCCGGCTGGTTGCAACCGCAAGACTTAACGGCGAGAGGATGATGAGCAGACTACTGGAAATCTTCGGCAGGGCGATAACCGTCGATACCGCCGAGCTGATATGGCACTGGCTTAACGCCTTGCCGCCTCCGGCCGATGCGGCCGAATCACAACAGGATCAGCAGCTTGCCGGCGTAATCGAGCTGATGGGCGAGATGAAGCAAGAGGCCGCCCGCCGGCAGTTGACCCTGTATCTGTTCGAAAAGCCCACCTGCATACGCGGCCGTATGGCCGCCGCCGCATTCTGCCTCCACGAAAACCAGCCCAAGGAGGCAATCTCCGAGCTCAACTCCGTCTATCTGCGACAGCCCGGAAACACCATGGCCCTCTACGCCCTCGGGCACTGTTATGAGCGGCTCGGGGCCGAGTCTCAGGCACTCGAATTCTACCAGGACTGCCTCAAATTCAAGAATTACCTCCAGCTTCCCGCCCAGAGGCTCGCCGCCATCTACCTCAAAAACGCACAGTTCGAAAAGACGATCCAGCAGTACGAGCTGCTCAAAACCGAATACCCGGGCGACATATCAACGCTCGTAACGCTCGGCTACCTGTATGCTGCAACCGCGCGCCACCCCGAGGCCGTCGAGACCTTCAACACGGCCATACTCATACATCCCGACAACTTCGCCTCAGACGACGATGACGTGGACCAGCTAATAAGCGACGGCCAGCTCCACGAGGCCCTCGAAAGGATCGAAGACCTGTCACAGGAGCAGCCCGAAAGGGCCGACTTGCTCATGAAAAGGGCCGATGTTCTCGCAATGCTCGGCGCAACCGACGAGTGCATTGACTCCTACGAACAGGCTCTCGCCCTCTGCCCGGACTTCCTCGAAGCCACCATAAAGCTGGGCACAAAGCACCTCCAGGCCGGCCGCGACCGCCTCGCCGCACAGTACTTCAACGCCGCCGTCGAGATAAACGACAACATAGTCGAGGCCTATATCGGCCTGGCAAAGGCCCAGGCTCTCGCCGGCGATTTCTCTGAAGCCGTCGGCACACTGTCACTCGCCGCCGCAATCGCGCCGAACACCTCGATGCTTTTCGCCGAGACCGCAATGCTCCAGTTCCGCGCGAGCCTCACTGACAGCCTGCCGCCCCGGCTGCCCGAACATGACTCCGCAAAGCTAATCGAGACGGTCATCGAAGCCCACCGCAGGCAGGCGAGCCAGAATCCGCAGAACCCCGACATTCACTACCGCCTCGGCATCCTGCTGGCCGGAATCGGCAAGCTTGCCGCCGCAATCTCGTGCTTCGAAGCCGCACTCGAAATAAACCCCGCATACCACAGGGCCGCAACCAAGCTGGCCGTCTGTCTCTTCGACACCGGCCGACCCAAGATTGCACTCGAAAGGCTCACCGTCCCCGACAAGCTCGACAAAGACACCCTCGAGCTGCACTACAAGACGGCGCTGCTCTACTGTGACAAAGTAAAGTTCGCCGGCTCGCTGCTCAATCTTGAAAGACACCTTGAGGAGAACTTCGCCGCTCCCGAGGCAGCCGTAAACGTTTCTGTCGTTCTGCAGAACCTCGGGCTGCTCGACCGCGTGACCCTGATGTGGGAGAATCTGTCGGACACGGCGGCCAGGGCCGCGGGGATCATGCGAGCGTACGACCTGTGAGCACCGCGCGAGCAGCCGGACCACCCAAAGTGCCCTCACGCGCCGGAAACCCGACCGAATGAAACATAACGTACATTATGAGACGTTGTATCAGGTGTAATTCTGCAGCCCGCCCACGTGCCTGCTCACCCACCTACAAGCCGACGTCGCACACAGGCGGCATTGGCTCACCCGTCTGCCGTGCGGGCGCCGGCCTTGGGCGGTCCTCCTCCCGTTTCGCGTGGCGCTGCCAAACGTTGCATTTGCCGCGAACACAGTGCTTCGTGGTCACCCTGCCTCAAAGTGGCGCGTGCGGTTACCTCGGTGTTGCGCCCCAATGGGACACTGTCAGCCGCGGACGGTTGGAACGGCTGGCGTGGGAGCGATTGAACGTCGGACCTAAGGTCCGATAACAGAGCCGGACGGGGGC
>CP070678.1:2697664-2702189 GCA_020352515.1 Phycisphaerales bacterium
AATGCGCTCGTCCGCTTGCCCGTGGCTAATGGAGTGCCCGATGTACCTGCTGAATATGCTAAGCAGGGCAAAGCCCGGATCGGAGGCAAAGACCACCTGCGAGAGCTTCGCCCGAAATTCCTTCTCGGCCGGGCTCCGCCGTTTGGACTCCTCCGGGAAATGCAGCCGGTCGATCGCGTGCCTTCCCTCGTGGTCGATCGTGCTTTCCGTATGCAGCCGCACACACTCGGCCACGAACGCAACACACAGGTCATCGCCTTCATACCCCTGTGCTTTTACCGAATCGTAGATTCTTCCGGCCGCGTTAAAGCGTAGACGGCGCGCCAGGCCGGGAAGAAAGGCATAAGGGTTCTCTTCGGCCAGTAATTCATCCAAAGCCGTCTCTTTTTCAATCAGCTCCTTCTCCCTGTCTTGTTCCCGCTGGTCGGTCATTTTCCTCAAGAAGTCGAACGCTTGTACGAGCCCTCCGCGACGGACCTGGGCAATTGTAGATCCGATAGCCCAGCCTCCGATCATCAGCTCGCCGTCCCAGAACCAGCTTGAATAGCCGTTTGAAACCATAGTGTCGAGCAAAACAAAACGCAAATCCGCCTCGTAGCCGTATTGTTCGACCGTCATGGATTCATCAACCACGCAATGCCCCATTTGCAGAACGTAGCCCCTGTAGTTTCCCGACCAGCCGGCGAGCACCTCCGCGCCAAAGCGCTTGCGAACCTCATCTTGAAATCCGTTAAAGTGAAATTCAGGCCTTTCATCGGAAAAAGGCAGCCGCTCCCAGAGCTGTTCAGCCTCGCGCATGAGAGTCCTCTCGTACGCCTTCTCTTTGCTCGACCGCTCGAAGCCCCACAAGAGACTCCCCTTCGCTGTGCCGACCGCGAGCTGACGATAGTACTCCTCTGTGACGGATTTCATGTAACGGATGAAGTCATCGTATGCCAGGATTTCTTGAATCCCCGGATCGCAGTCGCAGTCCGGCCCCGCCCGTGCACCGGCGGCAACCAGAGCAGCGTACTCGTACATCCGGGACCGGCCCAAAGCAATGGCCACGCGTGTGAGCTCGTCCCGTGACAGGTTATCTCCATCCCATCGCGCAAGCAGATGGTCAAGCACTTTCCCCGGCCCTTCCAGAACGCCGGTTGCGGATTGGTCTGATGGAATATGAAAGTAGAAACGCCAGGCCTTAAGGGCCGCGGGCCCGTCTCGACGCAGAAGCGATATCCCCAGCAGAAACATTGAGGCGTCCGGCTGACCCGGTTCTGCCGCGAGGACCTCGGTCAACATCCTGTGTCCTTCGTCGAGGAGTCTGTCGTCGAGCTGTTTCTTTCTCCTGAAATCCTCGATAAGCTGGTCATGAATCGCTTGGGCAAAGAGCAGGCGCGACGCATTTTTTTCCGATTCACTTTCGGCGGTTTCGACCCCCCTCCTTGCGGCAGAACAGGCCGGCCCGTAACGGCCGCTTTCCCTCTCGATGCGGCTCAATGTCTGCCACGTCTCAGACTGCCTGATAGCAAGCCGAAAGGCGTCTTCAAGCCGCGCTCTGGCCGAATCATAATCCTTGTAGAACTTCCAGTCTTGGATCGCCAGCCGTTGTATGGCGGCGTGTCTGTCGTCGATTGTTGTGCCGCTGTCGCGAAGGACGCATTTCAATATCCTTCTGGACAAATCCAGATTCATCTTGACGTATGCCGTATCCGCCGAGTTGACAGACGGGTGAATTAGCGGCGGGCAGGCGGCACAACCGGCCAAAACAAAGGCAGCGAAAAGCACGGACACGGCTTTCAGGACAAGCAAAGTCCTGCCGCATTTTGCAGACCTCAGTAAACTCATGGGAACCTCTGTAGTTGTAGCGCCAAACGCTATCGTCTTTAATTCGTTAAACTAAGCCGATTTTTCCCATTTCACTTCGTAATCGGCGCTTCCGTACGCGCCGATCTCAATACTACCACAACAGGAGGTTCAATTTCAACGCCCGCGGCGATCACTAATCGCCCCAGCGATTGGCGTGGAATCTTGCCCTGCGGCTCCGCCGCTCGTTAAGCCCCTCAAATCGCCGCACACAGTTCCGGGACGCCGTTTACGGCGGCCGAAACGGCAAGCCCGGCGATGGAAAATCGTGGTGCGTGCGCTTCGGGAGGACCGAAGGGGGCGGGTTACGGTTCGGATTCGGGGTTTTGGCCGGCTTGCCAGGCAATCGACGGGCAAATTTGGGGCAAGACTATTGAAATCCGAATGGGATTCGGGTAGTATTTTAGTGGTGGTAGGGAGGCGTTTTTTTGGTGTGTATTAAGAAATACCGGCAAAAAGATAACAGCTTATAGTTGGTTTTGGAGGTGGTGTTATGAAGAGATCTGTCATATTGATTGGGGCGGTATGCATGGCGGGGTTGATTTTCGCGGCCGACGTGCACGGGGCGTTCGTTGTCGAATTGCATCCGGACGGCTGGGCCTTCGCGAATTTCAGCGGCTCGCCGCGCTATAGCGCGTATGCCAAGGCGAGCTTGGCTGTCGGATGCACGACCTTCGGCAGCGGTTTCGGCAGCACCGCGGACCCGCCGGACGTCTATGAATTCTCGTATCTGCTGGGGACCGACGCCGACAATGTCCCGCTGGCGGCCGGTACGGATTTGGGCAACGGCAATCTGGCCAGCGGTCTGGCCGGAGGTGGCACGGGCTTGTACAACGTGTACATCACCTGGCCGGCCTCGACCAATGTGGACCCTTCGGGCTGTGACATCGTGGTCACCAGCGACGGGGCGGACATTGTCCTCGAGGGTTTGGACATGAACACTGGGGGCACGGGCGCTCCCGGCGCCAACGACGCCTGGCTGCTCATCGCAGAGAATGTTCAGTTGACGGCCGGCAACACGTACACGGTAACCCAGACAGCGAACAGCGACGCGTACGTTTCGCTGCGCGGCCACGGCGTCATGTGGGAAGCGGTGCCGGAGCCGTGCACGATAGGCCTGCTCGGCCTCGGTCTGGTCTTCCTGCGGCGCAGACGAAGCTCTTAGAATAACGGCGGTCGGCGACCCCCCCGCGCGGCCGCGGGGCGGCCTCGACTTGAAATGTACGCGCCCGCCGCGGCCCCCGGACCGAGAGAAAGCTCTCACGTTCACAGACGGTGACGGGGTCGCTGTTGCTGCGCGGCCGCTGTGCCGGGCGTGCGGCTTTGCAGACAGACCCCGGCACGATTGTCATGTTCCGGATAGTCGGCCACGCTCACGTGCTCGCCGGCGCAAAATTGTACGACATATTGAAGCGTTGTTGGAGATAGTATTATGTGTTCGGAGAAGGCCTCGTCGCAGAAGCCGACGGGGATGTGCATGACAGACGCCTCCGTTCGAAGGGGCGCAGTTAGTTTGCTAATTTGTCTGTTCGGGCTTTGCCTTGTGGTGTGCTCGCGGGGCTGGTGCGACGGTCCCGTCCAGCCGGGCTTCGAGCAGCACCTGCTGCATAATCTGGGGCGAACGCGGGCCTGGGGCATTGCCGCGGCCGACTTCAACGGGGACGGCATAGCCGATATTGTATCCGGCGATACGTTCGGCGACGTGCATCTGCTTACCGGTGTGGGGGACGGAACCTTTACCGACCGCGGCATCGTGATCAACATGCCCTATCACAATGCCTACGGTCTGGTGGCGGGTGACTTCAACGGCGACGACGCCAACGACTTCGTGCTGTCGCTGACGGTCGATTACGAGACGGCAATGGCCGACGGCGAGCTTTATCTGTACCTCGGCAACGGGGACGGTACGTTCCAGTCGACGGGTTTCCCGCAGCTCGGCCTGCTCGTGGGCGACGCGGGGACCGACGTGATGAGCCTCGCCGCGGCCGACGTCGATGCGGACGGGGACCTGGATATTGTAGCCGGAGACGTGGCGCAGTCGGACAACGGCAGGGCGGACATCACGCTCTTTCGCAACATGGGCAACCGGCCGCCGAGCGGCGAGCCCACGTGGAAGGCGGAAGTGCTTGTTTCGGCCGCGGATGTTCCGGTCGATCCGGAGAAGCCGCCCTACTGGCCTCCGGTGGCCTATCTATCCGCCTACGGGCTTGCCTTCGGCGACATCGACGCCGACGGCGACCCCGACCTGCTGGTTGCCGACCGCGCAAGCTATCTCTACATATACGAGAATATCGCGCACGGCACGTTCCAGGCGATTCGCTATGACCGGGTGGGCACACGGCCTTACGCCTACGACCGCCTGCACGAGACGTTCACAACCGAGATGCCGATTGCCACCGGGGATTTGAACGGCGACGGACTGGTTGACTTTGTCACCGGGGGCAGCGACGGCCTCTGGGAAGGCAAGGTCGATTTGTGGCTGAACCTGGGCGGCGCCGATAAGCCGGCGTTTCTGAACGCCGGAATCGTCGGCGGCGCCGGCAACGACGCGCGAGGTCTGGCCGTCGGCCAGCTCAACCCGACGGTGGACTCATACGCCGACATCCTATTCGGAAATTACGAAGGCGACCTTCACGCGCTTTTGACCAACATCAAGGACAGCGACGGTGACGGGATTGTG
>CP070678.1:2702289-2710291 GCA_020352515.1 Phycisphaerales bacterium
GGCCGATATAACCGAGGCGGGCTGGCATGAGTGGCTTATTGACCTGGCCGGCTTTGGCATCAACCTGGCAAATGTCACACAAATCTCCATAGGCTTCGGCAACGAGGGCAGCGCCACGCCCGGCGGTTCGGGTACGGTCTACTTCGACGAAATCAGGTTGTATCCCTCCAAATGTGTTCTTTCGAATCGTTCGCCCGACTTCACCACGGTTGATTATGTGCAGGATTGCGTGATTGACTATAAAGAGCTTGAAGTAATGGCGGAGAACTGGCTGGCTGCGCCGGCACCTCCCGGCACCGTGCTCAACGGCGATTTTGAGGAGATATACAAGCCGGGCTCTGTTGCGATCACCGCCGATTTCAGCGGCTGGACGCAGGGCGTGGGACCGGATACGCTGATGGATAGCGGGACAGCGAACTATTCCGACGGCACGGCCGGCGACTGGGTGGATATCCCCGGGTGGATTGGAGCCGACCCCGAAGGGTGGGTCGCTGGTGGAGGCACATACGAGCGGGACGTTAATTTCCCAAACCGCCAGGGTTCTATCCAGGCCAGTGGCGTGGACGGTTCCTATTGCTACCTGGCCAACGGCGGGGATTGGGGCAATCCGGCCGGTGGGCTGATCGTTTCCGACGCCCCTCTGGGCAACGTCACCGACGGCACCTATACGCTCTCGATGATGGCCACTGGCGCTGCGACTCCCGTCGTGCTCGAGCTGCTGGCCGGCGGAGTAGCACTGACGCCTGCTTCATCCGTGAGTCCGGATTTGACCGGTGACTTTCAGGAATTCTCCAGGACGTATGACTCTGCAAGCCTTGCCGGCTTCATTGGTGAGCCTCTGACAATTCGCTTGGGCGTCGGCCGGCAGGCTACAGGCACACAGACCCGCTTCGACAACGTAACCCTCTTCCATACTCCTGAACCGTTACCAACCCAGATACTCCGGCTCGCCGGGCGGCGGGTCGACCTGTACGAGGATAAGAAAATCGACTTCAAGGACTTCGCTAAACTGGCCCTGTGGTGGCTCGATGAGCAACCCTGGCCCTAATCGCAGTGCCTTGATACAAGGCTCATTAGTAGGTTTATGATTGTGCATAAGCTTGTGGGCCTATACTGATTCGTTCGGTATGGGCCCACATTTTTGGAACACCTTCACTACGACACGTAGTCCATTTTGGAATTGATCAGGACAACTGTGGTCCCGAGCGAAGGATGACGGAAACATGAAGCTGGTTGCTATGCTGTGAGGCGGGGAGAAGATATGTTTGAATGTTTCGTGTTGGTTTTGGAATTTTCAGGGAGGTAACAAATGAGTAAGACAGGGTGGAATTTGAGGCAGGTGTTTGCGCGGTTGTTCGGGATTGCTTTGCTGCTGGTGAGCGCCGGCGGGGCCTTTGCGGACGTGAGGCTTCCGGCGGTGATAGGCGACAACATGGTTCTTCAGGGTGGAGGCAAGGCTCCGATCTGGGGGTGGGCGGAGCCCAAGGAGCTTGTGACGGTTCGCATCGGAGCGGGGGCGAAGGCGCGGACGGTGCGTGCCGGGGAGGACGGCAGGTGGATGTTGAAGATTGACGTGCCGGATGCGGGCGGCCCGTACGAGATGACCATCCGTGGCAAGAATACGATAACGGTGAGGAACATCCTGGTCGGTGAGGTTTGGGTATGTTCGGGCCAGTCGAACATGCAGTGGCCGGTTCAGCGGGCTGCGAATTCCGCGCAGGAGATTGCGGCGGCGGATTATCCGAAAATTCGGCTGTTCACGGTTCAGCGAAAGGTTGCAGACAGCCCGCAGTCGGACTGTACGGGGCAGTGGGCGGAGTGCAGTTCGGCAACGGCTGGGGGCTTTTCGGCCGTGGCGTATTTCTTCGGGCGGGAGCTTCACAAGGAGCTTGATGTTCCTGTAGGGCTGATTCACACGTCGTGGGGGGGGACTCCGGCGGAGTCGTGGACCAGAAGAGAGGTGCTCGAAGGTGAGGAGGACTTTGCGCCAATCTTGGAACGGCACGACGAGATGATTGCGAGATACCCGGAGGCCAAGAGGCAATACGAGCGGAGGCTGGAACAGTGGAAACAGGCCGCCAAGAAGGCACGGGCGGAAGGAAAGAAGGCTCCGGGCAGACCGAGGACGCCTTCCGGTCCGGGCAGCTCGCGGACGCCGGGGGGGCTTTACAACGCTATGATCGCGCCTCTTATACCCTATTCGATCAAAGGCGCGATATGGTACCAGGGGGAGGCGAATGCAGGCCGGGCTTACCAGTACCGCAAGCTGTTCGGTGCGATGATTCGGAATTGGCGTCAGGATTGGGGACAGGGGGATTTTGCGTTTCTTTTCGTTCAGTTGGCGAACTACATGGCGGTCGCGCCCGAGCCGGGCGAAAGCGCGTGGGCGGAGCTTCGCGAGGCTCAGTCGATGGCGCTGGGGCTGGCGAATACGGGAATGGCGGTAATCATAGACATAGGGGAGGCGAACAACATTCATCCTAAGAACAAGCAGGATGTAGGTAGGCGACTGGCCCTATGGGCTTTGGCCGGGTCTTACGGGAAGGACGTTGTATACTCGGGGCCGATTTACAAGTCGATGGAGGTTCGTAGTGGTGAGGTCGTTTTGCATTTCGATCATGCGGGCGGGGGGCTTGTCGGACGCGGCGGTGCGCTGAAAGGCTTCGCCGTTGCAGGCGAAGACAGGAAATTCGTCTGGGCGGACGCGCGGATCGAGGGCGAGACGGTTGTGGTTCGCAGCGAGAAGGTGGGCAGGCCGGTGGCGGTGCGCTATGCGTGGGCGAACAACCCGGTGTGCAATCTGTACAATAGGGAAGGTCTGCCGGCGAGCCCGTTCCGCACGGACGACTGGCCGGGCATTACGGTCGAGAAGAAGTAGAGCGGGAAGGGGGCGTGTTCAGGAAGCGCGACTGAAGAAACCCTGATGTGGGGGGTGTTGCGGCGAGGCGGATTGTGTGTGTTCGCTTGTCCAAGCTTGCGCCCGGTCGGCGGGGGTGCAAGAAAAACGAGAAGATTTTTTGGGGGGCGGCGAGGCGGCTTGGGTTTGAGCAGGCCTGCCGCACGCAGTCCCATAATAACGGGGGCGATAATCCTGGCAATTCGTTAGCAGACATTTCGGGTGGCGTGGAGCAGGCGGAGTTGTGCGATTGCAAGCGTTAGTGCACACGAACCGCGCGGCGGGGGCAATTGACAGCAAAAGCAAAAGGGCGTACTATGAAACGTTCCTCATGCAAAAGGATTTCGGAATTACAGTTGGAAATGGACGAACCACAAATCATGGCTTTCTTTCAGGAGGTCGCAAAATGAAAGGTACAAATTCAAAACCAATTAGGATGGTGCTTGTTGCCGGAGCGATAGCGGTCTGCCTATCGTCCGCAGTACTCGGGGCGGCGAGGCCCGCGCCCGCGAAGAAGCCGGAATTTCCACCGTTGAACGAAGTTTTGAAGGACTACACTAAAGTGGTTTCGACGGCTGACGGGGCGGCGAGTCTCTATACGATCTGGACTCGTGCGAAGGACGGGCAGATGCTGGCGGCCCTGCCGTCGGGGTATGAGAGGATGCGATTCTTCATTGCTCTGACGGTTTCGAGCGGGGAGACTTTTGCGGGTCTTCAGGCGGGTGACATGTACGTTTACTGGCGGCGGTACGACAAGCGGCTGGCTCTTATAGAGCCGAATATCCGGATCAAGTCAAGCGGCGACGCGGAATCGAAGAGTTCGATCAAGCGGCTGTTTACGGACCGGGTGATTCTGGACGTTCCGATTGTGACGATGTCGGGCAGCTCGCCGGTTATCGACATGGACAACCTTCTGGTGGGACAGTCGAGCAAGTTTTTCGGCTCGCGTGTTCGCATCAGCAATGCGTCGCTGAGAAGGATAAAGAAGGCAAAGGCTTTTCCGAAGAACGTGGAGCTGGCATTCGAGGTTCCGACGTCGAGCGGCCGGCTTCAGACCCTTCATTATTCGATCAGCGTGATACCGGGCAGCACGGGCTACCGGCCGCGCAAGGCGGACGAACGCGTGGGGTATTTTACGACGAGCTACAGGGACTACGGGCAGTTCACGGACCCGGAGACCCGGGTTCGCTACATAAACAGGTGGCGTCTGGAGAAGGCGGATCCGTCACTTCAGGTTAGCCCGCCGAAGGAGCCAATTGTTTTCTATATCGAGCACACGACCCCCGTGCGATACCGGCGCTGGATTCGTGAGGGTCTGTTCTACTGGAACGAGGCGTTCGAGAAGGTTGGCATCTCCAACGCGGTTGAGGTTTATTACCAGGATGCGAGGTCCGGGGCCCACATGGAGAAGGATCCGGAGGATGTTCGCTACAACTTCATTCGATGGCTGAGCAACAACCAGGGGACCGCGATCGGGCCGAGCCGTGTTCATCCGGAGACGGGGCAGATTCTGGATGCGGACGTGATTCTGACTGACGGATGGATTCGTCACTACTGGACGACGTATCACGAGGTCATGCCGGAGCTGGTGATGGAGGGCATGAATCCGGAGACGCTGGCGTGGCTTACCGATCATCCGAACTGGGATCCCCGGATACGGCTTGCGCCTCCGGGCGAGCGAGAGCATATCCGGGAGGAGATTTTGCAGAGCCGTGGTCTTCCGTACGGCGGGCACCCGATCACTACGGCAAATCCTGATCTTATCGGCGACGACGAGTACGACGGGCTGGCCGGGCGGACGTGCCAGGTGAACGGGATGTGCACGCTGTCGCAGGGGATGGCTTTCGACGTCGCGATGTTCCGGATGCAGATGGCGATGATGGGCGAGGAAACGGAGGGCGAGGACAAAGACAAGGAGAAGAAAGAAGAGAAGGAGAAGGAGAAAGAGAAGGAGCCGAAGAAGGAGAAGGAGCCCGAGATAGACGGGATACCGGAATCTTTTATCGGTCCGCTGATGGCGGAGCTTGCGTGTCACGAGGTCGGGCATACGCTGGGGCTGCGGCACAATTTCAAGTCGTCGAGCGTTTACACGATGGCGGAGATCAACAGCAAGAAGTTCAAGGGCAAGATTCCGCACACCGGCTCGGTGATGGATTATCTGCCGGTGAACATGAACATGAAGGACGGCGAGGTGCAGGGCGACTACACGATGATCGGCGTTGGTCCGTACGATATATGGGCGATCGAGTACGGCTACACGCAGGACGAAAAGGCGATCAAGGGGATACTGAACCGTGTTGCCGAGCCGGAGCTTGCGTATGCGACGGACGAGGACACTTACGGATCAGACCCTCTGGCCCGCCGATACGATTTCAGCAAGGACCCTATTGACTATGCGCGGAACCAGATAAAGATTGCCGAGCACAACCGGGGCCGCATTATCGAGAAGCTCGTCAAAGACGGCGACAGTTGGGCCAAGACCCGGCGGGCGTACGAGATGACGCTTGCAATGCAGCTTCGTGCGACGAGCATGATGTCGAACTGGCTGGGCGGCGCCTTTGTACACCGGGACAAGAAGGGCGACAAGAACGGGCGTCTTCCGATAGAGGTTGTGCCGGTCGAGCGGCAGCGCGAGGCGCTGGCTTTCGTTATCGAGCACACGTTCCGTGACAAGGCTTTCGGTTTGACGGAGGACCTTTTGAACCGGATGACGGTTGACAAGTGGTGGGACGATTCTTCGACGATTACGGAAGATTCGACGTGGCCGATTCACGACCGCATAATGGGCGTTCAGGTTGTGACCCTCGCGCGGCTGCTGTACCCGACGACGCTTCGCAGGATTTACGACAACGAGTTTCTGGTTCCTGCGGACAAGGATGCTCTGACGATGCCGGAGCTGCTTGAGACGATTCGCAAGGAGATATGGAGCGAGCTGAAGGACGATCCCGAGAAGAAGTACACGGCGCGCAAGCCGCTGGTTTCGAGTCTGCGGCGGAACCTCCAGCGCTCACACCTGGAATTTCTGATCGAGCTGATAAGGACCGACTACGGCAGCACTGCGGCGAGCAAGCCGATTTCGAACCTGGTTCTGGAGGAATTGAGGCAGCTCAAGGTCAGGCTAAAGCAACTGGTGGAGGCTGAGGCGGAGCACGATAAGCTCGATCCTTATACCCTGGCGCACTTGAAGGATGCGCATCTGCAGATTGAGAAGGCGCTGGAGGCGACGTACGTGTACAGGAGCCTGTAGGATTCGCCTGGAGCGACGTCGGGGCCGGACTGCCGGCGGGCCAAGGGGGGTGCTCTTGATGGTCTGCGCGTATTTCGGTGTGGCGGCGCAAGACAAAGACGTTGCAGTTAAAGCCGGTCTTTGCGATGATAGTGGTGTGAGGCCGTTCCGGCGGTCGGCTGCTGAAAATACTTTGTGAGCTCCGGATAGATGGATTCGTTCCCGGCCGACATAGCGTTTCGCAAGACTTGGCGGACGTATCAGGCGCGGGTTCTGAGCGAGCTGGAGCGCTACCTTGACGACAATCATCTGCACGTTATCGCTGCTCCCGGCTCGGGCAAGACGGTTCTGGGGCTCGAGGTTGCCCGGAGGCTCAAGCGCGCGACGCTGATTTTTTCCCCGACGATTGCGATACGGGACCAGTGGGTAGAGCGTCTGGTTGGGCTTTTCAGCGAGCCGGGTCGTGGCGTGCCGGATTGGATATCGAAGGATATCAACAAGCCGGGGCATCTTACGGTCTCCACGTACCAGGGGCTTCACAGCGCGTGGCTGGGGAGGGCTGAGGCTGAAGAGGACGGCGAAGAGGAGGAGGCGGAATCCGAAGCGGCGCGTGGGAGCGGCGCGGGGGGCGAGAAGGGGCTGGGGCGCGAGCGGCTTTTGCAGAAGCTGCGAGAGGCCGGGGTCGGCACGCTTGTTCTGGACGAGGCGCACCATCTTCGGAACGAGTGGTGGAAGTGCCTGATTGGGGTGAAGGAGGCTCTGGAGGGGCCGACGGTTGTGGCCCTTACGGCGACGCCGCCCTTTGACGTGACGGAGTACGAATGGCGGCGTTACACGGATTTGTGCGGGCCGGTTGATTCGGAGATATCGGTGCCGGAGCTTGTTCTGGAGAGGAACCTGTGTCCGCACCAGGACTACGTATTCCTGTCGAGGCCGCTGCGTACGGAGAAGGCGGAGATCGATGAGTTCAGAAGCGAGGTGGGGAAGCTTGTGGAGGGGATATTTGCGGACGGGCAATTTGCGGAATTGCTTGCGAGCCACCGGTGCGTGCGGCGGCCGAAGGCGCACGTGGAGGAGATACTGGCGGATCCGGGGTTTTACTCGAGCATGGCTTTCTTTCTGAACCATGTCACGGGCCGGGCGCCGAAGGACCTGCTGCGGCTGATCGGGATATCACCGCGTGCGTGCCCAAAAAGGAATTCGCAGTGGGTTGAAGAGCTTCTGACGGGGTGCCTTTATTCTCACAGGGAGAGTTTCGGAGACGGCCGGGAGGTTTTCGCCAGGATCGGGCGGGACCTGAAGCGCATCGGGGCGATTGAGAGGCGCAAGGTGCGGCTGGAGAGCACGAGCCGAATCACGAAGCTGCTGGCGTCGAGCGTTTCGAAGCTGGAGAGCGTCGAGCGGATTGTCGAGCTGGAGAGCGGTTTGCTTTCGGGGGAGCTGAGGATGGTGATTCTGACCGACTTTATTCGGCGGCCGGACCTGCCGAGCAACGTCGGTGACATCAAGGCGCTGAAGCGTATCGGCGTGGTCCCGATATTCGAGCAGATACGCAGGAGCAGCGTGGGGGACATCAAGCTCGGGATTCTCAGCGGGACGCTGGTTGTGATACCGTCCGTATCGAGAAGGCTTCTGGAGGAGATTGCGGCGGGCATGTCAATCGAGGCAAGTGACATCAGGTATACTCCGCTGGCCCACGACGATTCTTTTGTGGAGGTCGGGATAAGCGGGGCCGACAGGCAGAAAATGGTGCGGCTGATTACGCGGCTGTTCGGGCGCGGGGGAGTGACGGTGCTGGTGGGGACCAAGTCGCTCCTTGGAGAAGGGTGGGATGCGCCGTCGATAAATTCGCTGGTTCTGGCGAGCTTTGTGGGCTCGTA
>CP070678.1:2710391-2714345 GCA_020352515.1 Phycisphaerales bacterium
CCAGTGTGAGCGTGGGTATTTCGTCGGCGGCGGTGGCGGCGGGTGGACTTACGACAACGCCGGCAAGAAGCTGAGGCAGTTCAAGGGCCAGGCCGGCGCCGGGCACCATGCCAACTTCATCAAGGCCGTTCGCAGCCGGAAGGTCAGCGATCTGAACGCGGACATAGAGAAGGGACATCTTTCCAGCGCCCTTTGTCACATGGGCAACGTCTCTTATCGATTGGGCAAGAAGATGTCGGTAGAGGAGATCAGGAATTCCATCGACAATGCGGACCTGATGGACTCATTCGATAGGATGGTGAAACATCTGCGGGCCAACGAGGTGGATTTGGATAAAGAGCCTATCACGATGGGCCCGATGCTGACGATGGATCCGGTGACGGAGCGGTTCGTGGGCGAATACAGCGAGTGGGCGAACATGTACCTGAAGCGCAACTACCGCGAGCCGTTCGTTGTTCCGGACAAGGTCTGATGAAGTTTGCCTTCTGCAATGAGATGTTCGAAGGCCGTCCGATGGCGGAGGTTTGCGCCATATCGCGGCGGCTGGGGTACGACGGGATCGAGATAGCGCCGTTTACACTGGCGGCTTCGGCTGACGAGGTTAGCGCCGCGCAGAGGAAGGAGGTCCGGCAGGCAATCGTGGATAGCGGGCTGGAGACAGTCGGGCTGCACTGGTTGTTTGCCGGGCCTTCCGGCCTTCACATGACTACGCCTGATGAGGCGGTCCGGCAGAGGACGAGGGATTACCTTTCGGTGTTGCTGGATTTGTGCAAGGATCTGGGCGGCAGGGTAATGGTTTTGGGCTCACCGAAGCAGCGGAGTCTCGTGGAAGGACAGAGCAAGGACGAGGCGTGGAAGAATGCGGTCGAGATGCTGAGTTCTGTTCTGGACAGGGCGGGCGAGCTTGGCGTGACGATTTGTCTTGAGCCGCTGTCACCGGCGGAGACGGATTTCATCAATACGGTGTCCGAGGGGATGGAGATGGTTCGGCAGATAAACCATCCGAACCTAAAGATTCACCTTGATGTCAAGGCGATGTGCTCGGAGCCGACGCCGGTGACCGAGATTATCCGTTCTGTGCGGGCCGAGGACGTCGGGCATTTTCACGTAAATGACGCGAATCTGTACGGTCCGGGGATGGGTGAGGTTGACTATGGCCCTATCGCGGAGGCCATAAGGGATATCGGCTGGGACGAGTGGCTGAGCGTTGAGGTTTTCAAGTACGACCCGGATGCCGAGACGATTGCCCACAAGAGCATCGAGCACCTGCGGTCGTTCTGGCCCAGTTGAGTTTTCGTGGTATCGCATACCAGCGGCCGGAGGCAGCTTCTGTTTGGCGGAGGTGACGCTATGAGCGATAAGTTCAAGTCTCGCAAGAGCTGGCGTGAGAAGCTGGAGAATCACCCGCCCGGGTTGCCCAAAGTGGTCAGCGGCCCAGAGACATGGGAGAAGCGATTCGGGGGCAGGCGGGTGCTGGTTCCGACGCCGCTGCTTGTTGACGGGGTGATCCGCAAGGTGGGGAAGAGAAAGCTGATCACGGTTAACCAGATAAGGGAGCGGCTGGCCGGGGATTTTGAGGCCGATTCGACGTGCCCACTGACTACCGGGATTTTCGTTCGCATAGCGGCCGAGGCGGCGGAGGAGGACAGGGAGGCCGGCAAGAAGCGGGTAACGCCCTACTGGCGGGTGCTGAAGGGTGACGGCAGTCTGAACCCGAAGTTCCCGGGCGGGTTTGAGGCGCAGGCGGCGCGCCTTAAGGAAGAGGGGCACAAGATCACGGGCGGCAAGGGCAAGAAGCCGCCGAAGGTACTGAACTTCGAAAAGGTGCTGGTGCGAGGGGATGATTTGCGTTGATCTGACACGGGCAGGGTTGATTCTTGTGGGCGGGGTGTGTTTTTCAAGGGGGAATAACGAGTAGTGCGTTTGGAGTCTGAGGCCGGTGAGCAACGTCGGTCCGTAACAGGTTGCGGGGTCGGCATACAGACAATGGTGGAGGATGCCGGCGAGAGTTTCTTGGGGATTTGGCGGCGGTCTGTCGGAGGGGCAAGGCCGGCGGTATCTCGACCTCTACGTCGAGGGGCAACTGAGCGATCTGCCCAGAAAGAGCATCGGACCGATGGCCGACGCCGTAGGCGAACCGCCGCGAAACCTGCAGCAGTTCCTCAGCCTGTTCCGCTGGGATGAACAGGATGTTCGGGACCGGGCACAGCAGCACGTTGCCCGGCGTCATTCACAGCCCCACAGCGTCGGGGTGTTCGATGAGACCAGCTTCCTCAAGAAAGGCGAGAAAACCGCCTGTGTCCAGCGTCAACACTGCGGGGCCGTGGGCAAGCTCGAAAACTGCGTCGTGAGCGTCCACCTTGGCTATGCCACGCCGGAGTTTTACACGCTTCTGGACGGAGAACTGTATCTGCCCGAGGAAACATGGCACGAGGATCGGCAGCGATGTCGCGAGGCAGGCATTGGTGACGATGTCGTCTATCGCCCCAAGTGGCGGATAGCTCTGGAGCAGTATCACCGGGCTGTCGGCAACGGCGTCCGTTTCGCCTGGCTGACCTTTGACGAGTATTATGGCCGAAACGGGCATTTCCTGCGGGAATTGGACCCTCTGGGGCAAGACTACGTGGCCGAAGTACCTGTCAACTTTATGGCCTGGACACGCCGGCCCCAGGTGCTCTACCGCCGCCATCAAACAGACAAAAGAACGGGCCGAAGAAAGAGGTATCCGCGTCTGAAGGTCAAGAACAATCCGCGTGTGGAGGTAAAGAATATCCTGCGTTATTCGCCGGCGATGCGTCGCCTCAAATGGCACGATTATTACGTCAAGGACGGCAGTAAAGGGCCGATGGTCTGGCAGGTCAAGCATATCACGGTCTATCTGGCCGATGAGCATGGTCTGCCGGGCCGGCCGTACCATCTGCTTGTGGCCCGCAGTGCGCTGGACCACGAGCAGGTCAAATACTTTATCAGTAACGCCCCGCCAGGGACCTCGACGGAGATCTTGTTGCGGGTCGCCTTTACGCGGTGGATCATCGAGCGGGCGTTCGAAGACGGCAAGAATGAGCTGGGCATGGACCACTTCGAGGTGCGCAAGTTCTGCTCGATACAGCGGCATCTGATCCTTAGCTGCCTCAGCCATCTTTTCCTCAGTGAGTTCTGTCTGAAATATCGGGGAAAAAAGCCGGCAGATGATCGTATGTCAGGTTCGCACGGCCGCCGCGCGGCTTTGTCCGATCTGGTTTCGCGGCGTGCGCTGTTCCCGCAAGTGCGCCGAGCTGATAGTTGCGCAATTGGCGTTAACGCAACGGCGAAACAGCAAGGTCGCTCGCAGCCATCGACGCCGGACAATCAAGCGATTACACGCGATAGGCATAAAACTAAAGGGCGTAAGAAAATGTCACTGGAGCTGCTTGTAGCGTTGTAGTACTAGTCTTTCGTTTTCTCGGCGCGGATGAGAGAGTTCATCCACTGGTCTTGGTGCAGGAGCGTCACGCAGTGGAAGCCTGCGGCTGTGAGGTCCTCGCAGAACTCATCGAAGGTATAGGTTCGGCCGCCTTCGGTTGCGACGAGCATGTTGACGGCGAACATAGCTCCCGGGGCAGGTTCAGTGCGGGACGGATCCATTACGACATCACGGAGGACGAGGGCGCCGCCCGGATCGAGCGCGGCGTAGATTTTGGCGAAGAGCGTTTGGTTCTGCTCTCTGGCGTTCTGGTGTGCGACGGCGCTGAGCAGGGCGAAATCGGCTCCTGTCGGCAGGTCATCGGTAAAATAGTCGCCCGCGGCGAGAGTGACGCGGTCGGCGAGTTCTGCGGCGACGAGGCGGCGGCGGGCCATAGGTATAACGCTTGGGAGGTCGAACAAGGTGGCCTTCGCATCGGGGACGGCCCTAAGTAGCGCGATTGTCCAGGTTCCGGATGCGCCTCCCACATCGAGGAGGTGTCGAAACACGAG
>CP070678.1:2714445-2718514 GCA_020352515.1 Phycisphaerales bacterium
GGAGCAGAGTGTCGGTTTTTGTCATTCCAACGAACGAGCAGGCAGCAATCGCCAACGATACATACGAGTTGACGCAAACAGAGGTAGCAGCCAAATGATTCCCATCTACGTGATCAGGGCTCGGCATTCGCGGTGAAACGAAGGTGGCTCCCGGGCAGAGGTTTTTCGTGTGTCGAGACGGTGAGCCCCGTCAGAAAGATGATTAATGCCGGAACCAGCAGCAGGACGGCCCAAAACCTCGGGCGTGGTTTCCACGAAGGATCGCAAGACGCAAGTTGCTGCACAGGTGGGCGGGACCGAGCGGACGACGCCAGCACAATCAAAGAACAAATCCCCGCGGTTATCCAGAAGGAAACGTGCACAAAGCTCTCTTCTCTGCGTGCTCCGCGGGCTCGGCGGTTAATCAATCAACTCAAGAATAGGTATTTTCGGGTCGAGTATTGTAATCTGGGGCAAAATTGGATAAACTTCGCGGCTCATGCGAATATTGAGACTTGAAGTTGTTGGACGTGAATCTAAATGACTCTAACGCAAATATTGCAGCCAAACTGCATAAAGGTCCCGGTCGAGGGGCGGGATAAGGAGGCTGTGATAACCGAGTTGATCGACCTGCTGGACGCCAGCGGGGCGTTGATGGACAGAGACGTCGCTCTGGACGCCGTCCTGACCCGCGAACGGATCCAGAGCACGGGAACCGGAGCCGGGATCGCTATCCCTCACGGCAAATGCACCGCCGTCAAGGAGGTCGTAATGGCGATCGGGATCGCACGCGAGCCGATCGAGTTCGAGAGCGTCGACGGCCGGCCCGTAACGATCCTTTTCCTGTTAGTCTCGCCGGTGGATCAGACCGGGCCGCACATACAAGCGCTGGCCGCGATAAGCAAGCTCATGCTGAACGAGCAGTTCCGGCGACAACTCGAACAGGCCGAATCGCTGGAAGCGGTGAATGAGTTGTTGAGCCAGCAGGAAGGTCAATAACCGCGTGTGGTGACATCCTGCCGCACTCTTTGCCAAGTGATGCTTATATGATGGATGTTATCTCTTGTCGAGGGCAAGATGCCCTCGAGACGCGCGGGAGAGACGCCCGCGACACGAACTACGTCGTTGTTTCCCAGATGATCAGGCCCATGTCGTAGGGATCGACCAAATCGCCGTGTTTGGGCAGGACTCTGACGGACACGCCGTGCTTACCGGTCTGCGTACAGGGCATCGAGCCGACGAACCAGTGCTCGCCATCCTGATCGGCAGGATGGTCATATTCCATCCGGATGGCCGAGCCGTTCTTGATGTTCTGCCAGGTGTCGACCGGGCCGTGATAGAACTCGACGGCTACGTCGTTGCTGTCGATGCTGCCGAGCCTGACGAGGGCTCGGACGCACAACTGCGAGCCCACCTTTAGCTGCGTTGTATGGTTGAGCCGTTGATAGCCGTCGCCGTTCGAGGCCTCGATGATCACATCCTTGACGACAATCTCTGGCCAGGCCTGCTTGACGCCGGACTTCCAACTCGAGAAGGCCCTGGCACGGGCGCAGGCCTCGGCGGTCATGTAACGCCACTTGGCTGCGGAAGGCTCGTAAAAGCGGCGGGTGTACTCAGCTACCATGCCGTGCGTGTTGAACCTCGGGGCAATCCATCTGATGGAATGCTTGACCCTGCGTATCCAGGCCCGCGGCAGATTGTCGGCCGTGCGGCTGTAGAACAGTGGGATAACCTCGTTCTCCAACATATTGTACATGGCCTGCGATTCGACCAGATCCTGATAATCACAGTCGTCATAGGGCTCGCTGTCGCCGATGACCCAGCCGCCGTCCTTGGTGTAGCCCTCGCACCACCAGCCGTCGAAGGTGCTCATGTTCAGCACGCCGTTGATGGCTGCCTTCATACCGCTGGTGCCGCTGGCTTCCATGGGCCGGCGCGGATTGTTGAGCCAGACATCGACGCCGCGGACCAGGAATCTGGCGATATCGATATCATAATCCTCCAGGAACACGATACGCCGACGGGCTCCTTCCTGGTGGGCGAAGTGGATGATCTGACGGATTATCTCCTTGCCCTCGGTGTCCTTCGGGTGGGCCTTACCGGCAAAGATAAACTGAACGGGCTTGTCCTTGGCCATGAGAAGCTTCATGATCCGACGAGGATTCTTGAACAACAGGTTGCCCCGCTTGTAGCTAGCGAACCTTCTGGCAAAACCGATTGTCAGAGACTCTGGATCGAGAACCTCTTCGGCCCTGCTCAACTCGGCATGATAGGTGCCGCGACGCGTCATCTGGGCTTTGAGCCGATTGCGGGCGAAGACGATCAACTGATCTTTGCAGCGTTGGTGTATCCGCCAGAATTCCTCGTCGGGAATCTGGTCGACCGCGTCCCAGACGGACTTGTCCGTGGTGTTTTCGGCGTAAGCCGGGCCGAGGTATCGCTTATAAAGGCCGTCGAGTTCGTCCGAGACCCAGCCCTTGAGATGGATACCGTTCGTCACTGAGGTGATGGGCACCTCGTCAACGGGCACCCCGGGCCAAAGGTTGCCCCATATGCCCCGCGATATCTCGCCGTGCAGCTTGCTGACTCCGTTCGAGAAGCTGCTCAGCTTCAGTGCCAGGACCGGCATCTTGAAGGGCTCGCTTTCGTCATCAGGAAGAATTCGGCCCAGTGTCAGGAATCGCTCTCTATTGATGCCGAGCTTGGGGAAATAGCCCCCGAAGTACTTGTCCATGAGCTCGACTCGGAATTCGTCAAGCCCTGCTTTGACGGGCGTATGTATCGTAAAGACATTGCCGGCGCGGGTTGCCTCGACCGCTTCGTCGAAGGTCATGTTCTGTTCGTCGCGCAGGCCCCTTATTCGCTCCAGCGCCATGAAGCCGGCGTGGCCTTCGTTCATGTGACAAACCTTCGGATGGATACCCATCGCGTAAAGAGCCCTCAGACCGCCGATGCCGAGCATAATCTCCTGGCGGATTCGCAGCTCGCGGTCGCCGCCGTAGAGACTGCTGGTAATCATGCGGTCCATGGGCGAGTTCTCGTCGACGTTCGTGTCGAGCAGATACAGCTTTACCCGGCCGACGTAGATGCACCATATCTGGGCGAGAACGGATCTGCCCGGATATTCGACGCTGATCATGAGTGGTCGGCCGTCTTCGGTGCGAACCAGCTCTATCGGCATATTGTGGACGTCGTTCTCGACGTATATTTCCTGTTGCCAGCCGTCTACATTCAGGTACTGGCGAAAATAGCCTTTCTGATACAGCAGGCCTACCCCCACCAGCGGAATGCCGAGGTCGGAGGCGCTCTTGAGATGATCGCCGGCGAGGATTCCCAGACCACCAGCATATATTGGGAGGCACTCATGAACGCCGAATTCTGCGCTGAAATACGCGATGCTGGGCTCATCGGATTTCGAGCAGACCTTCTCATACCAGGTCTGCTGCTCCAGGTATGATCTGAGCTGTTCCGCAGAGCCCTGTAGCTGCCCCAGGAAGCCCTGATTCTTCGCCAAATCTTCCAGCTTTTCCTGTGAAACGCTCCCCAGGAGCTTGACCGGATTATGGCCACAAGCGGACCATAGATTGCTGTCGATACGTCTGAACAATTCCAGCAGTTCGCAATTCCATGACCAATACATGTTCCTCGCGATGAAATCGAGGTCCTTCAGTTGATCGGGCAATGCTGGTAGAACTGTGAAACTTCGCACAGTCGGCATCTCTGGGCCTCCAAAAATTACTATCTAAAAGATTTGGCGCCGTGAGCCTGGACGACGCCCACGATTACCCTCTATGCACTGATAATCGACAAATCCGTCGCTGCTCTTAATCACGGAAACCGCAGAAAATGCAGTGAAATGCGAGTTTTACAGATTTTGGCAGTCCGATATCTCGGTTGATGTACATAACAAGAAGAAAAAAAGGCCTGATCGCCCAGGCCTTTTATTGAATGTTGCGTAACCATCCTCCACGTGTGCCGTATAAAAAGCGCTTGAGAAGAACCCATTACTTCCAAGTGGGCAATCGTTACTTGTGTCCGAAAGTCCTATCGAGTAGGCATTTCCGATCCAATCAAGGCCTGATTTCCCTGA
>CP070678.1:2718614-2722100 GCA_020352515.1 Phycisphaerales bacterium
ACGGTCTAGATTTCTGATCGACGACACGTCAGATTTGCTTGATACGCAATGGTCGAGTAGACGTAATATATCCTTCATTTAGGCTTGCTTTGTGTTCCCAGTTGCTCTCCTCTTTCGATTGAGAAGTGTCACAATATTCTGCCATGTGAAAGAACATCAACGTCCCTCACGGAACCGTGCGTGCGGATTTCCCGCACACGGCTCTTCAGTAAGACTCACGAACCGTACGACAGTGAATACAGATGATGAACAATGCGAGGCTCAGGCAGTGGGTAATGCTTCAAATACTCGATGAAACTTTCCCAATAATATGGGCCACCACTGTTTGAGTTTCGCTCTGGAGCGTACTTCACGAAGCCATAAATTCATCTCCTTGCACGCCCTGCGAAACTTTTTCCCACTCGTCTTACGACATAGTGTCGGATTACCTTTGCGGCTGCCCACGTATCGGACACAAATAGTTGCCCCGCTAGAACCCCAAGGATCCGTCGCCGGTTTAGTCCAACAAAGCCTTTGTGCCGGCTTCGCGGCACAAAAACTCTTGGTTGTTTCAATGGACGCTGCGAAAAAGGGCGCGTGACATCCGATGACGACAGGAACCAGCAGATCCACAATTTGCCGGCCCCCACAGCTATATTGGGTGTTCGGTTTCTTTCGCACGCAGTCTATAGTCAACTGCTGCGCATAATCCTTCCCCTGTGTGACTACTCGCCTGGTTCAGCCGGTGGGATTTCCTCGAACAGACGCTCTGCAAGGACAATCAAGTCCTGGACACAGAGATCATCACAAGCAACCTTGCCTTCTGCCTTGTCCAGCTTGCCATTTAAGGCTGCTGCTCCTTGAGCGGCGCGATCTGAACATTGTTGAGTTCGACGCCTTCGACGCGAAAGACAAGCCTCTTCACGGTCAAATCAGGACGATAGGAGATCATCGTGCGCTGCCCGGCGATTTCCGCATCCACCAGAGATCCTCCGATCTTATCACAGCCCTTGACAATAACGCGAACCGTGAAGGGTTTGTCAACGCCGATGAGGTTCTGGATCGCGTAGTTGCCGACGTGGTGTGGCGCGCCGCCGGCGCGCAGGGATTTCTCCGGGCCCGCGAAGCCGTTCGCTGAGCCGGGGCCGAATTGCGCGCGCCGATCCTCTGGGCAAATCTGCAGTTCGCAGCAAGCCTGCCCGCCGCTCTTGGGCAGCAACGAAATGCCAAGCCTGCCTGGCTTGCCCTCGGCAGGCTGAACGTGGAAAACCAGCATGAACGATCTGCTCTCGGTCGGGAATGCCGCTGTTTCAGCCACTGTCGCCGTCAGGGTACGGGGCTTCTCCGCTGCGGGGGTGATTTCCCTCATCCACTTCGAGCCGATCCTGCCGTCGGGGAATTGAATCAGCTCGCGGATGACCAGATTGCCGCCCCAGCCACGGATTGGAATCCACCCTGCCATCAGAAAACGGCCGTCGGCGATTTCCGTTATCGACGGAACGTTTAAGCCGTCGTAGAAGTCGAGTCCTTTGCGGACCACGTCTTCATAGGCCGAGTCCGGCGCGTCGGCCGTCTTCGACCAAAGTCCAACGAAGCCGCCGATGATGTAATCGAACTCGCCCCAGCGGAAGAAGAAGGTGCAGTCGCCTCCAGGCGGGAAATCCGGACTGATGCATCGCCAGCCGCCGTCAACCGATTCCGATTCCCAAGTACCTTTCGAACGATAATTCGCCAGCATACGCAGCCTGCCGTCCGGGTCTATATAGACGCTTGGGTTTTCGCAGGGGTGGAACATGATATTCGACTTCTCGAATCGAGAGACGCCGTCGGCGCTGACCGCGTAGGTCGAGCCCGCCGGGATACCGGGTGTTGCGTCCCGTTTGAACCGGCCCGTACGCCCGTTTTTCTTCAGGTAGTCCCATTGCACGGGGAGCGTCGTCTTTTCCGACGGATAAATACGCGTGGTGTGCAGACCGTAGCTGAGGTAGAGCGTATCATTGAAGACAAACGGCACGCCCGTGCCGATGCACTCCCATTGTTCATCGAGAGGCGTGGCGGCCTCGTGTTCGGTCCATCTCTTGAAGTCTTCCGTGGAAATGTGTTCGAAGTAATGCGCGCCGCACCCGAACTTGTTTTGGCTGTGGCGGCGGTCGTACAAATAGAACACGTGATAGCGTCCCCTGTAGAACAATGTCGCAACGTCGCCGACCCAGTTATTGTGGCCGCGAGGCAGCCAGTATTGAATGCCGGGCGAGATCCCGGGCCTCCCGGCTTCTTTCTTTTCGGGCTTGATTGCTGGAAGATAGATCGCCGCCTTCTTTACGTGCTCCGCATCCAGCGCCCACGTGGTCTTCTCGGCCCACTGCGGATAGCCAAACGGGAAGTCGTTATCGAGCAGTTCGCCGTTAACATACATGGTCCAGCTGGCCCCTAAGAAGTTGAGGACGACTTCGTGCTCGCCTTCGGGCTTTTTCAGCAGGGCCAGCGGGATGCCGATGGTCAGATTCTTCCAATCGGGATGCTCGATTGAATGGAGTACGACGTTCGCCTCCAGAACAGGCACCGAACCGTCGGGCATCTTGAACGCCGGATAATTCTGACGCCTGCGGTCGAGGGGATCATGCTGACGAAGTCGAACACTGAGCACGTTCTCTATTTCGAGAATGCTTTTCACGCCGTCGAACGTCTTCAAGTCCACCGTGATCTTGACCGTGAAGCCGTCTGTTGTATCCGCCGGCGCCGCGAACTCAGCCCGCGGGCTCTGCGCGGTCAGGGTGCTCCGGGCGGGCCGTGACGGGTTGAAAAGCCATACACGCGTCAGTAGATCGATCTTTGCGCCATGATTACCCCCGAATTGGTAGGAATATGCTCCTGGGACGTTGCCGCCATCCCAGCTCCTGCTTCCTTGCGCCCATGCCGTTGCTGCCAAGGCGAGCAACACCGCGCTCAGTACACCACCAATCCATCTGGGCGTGTCCATCGTAGGTCTCCTTTTGTTTGAGGTTTCGGCTTCAGTTCGCTTCGCTTCATATTGAAAGCCCTTAATCCGGAGTTATCACTCGTGATATTGGCAAAATCATCGCGTTGTTCATTTGGGCACAAGAGCTGAGGCAAAAGTCTCACATCTTGGGTAACGCCATACAATACACAAATCCCACCTAAACCTCAAAGGTCCACTATTATACAGATTGCCGAATCGGTACGATGGCAGAGAGATATTGTTATTCACAGCATTCAAGGGCTGGCGCCTTAAACTCGGTGACACGCACCCTCACACCTTGGAGTCTTGGAATAATCTTGTCGAACTTTACGAAGCCTGGAAAAGGCCAGAAGAATCCGGCCAATGGCGAGCAAAACTGCCGCAGATAGAAGCTTCAGAGCAGTGAGATGTTTTGTAGAGACTCTATTCCTTTTCTTGCATGGTCAGGGGAACGGGAACTTTGTAGAGCTTGACCATACCCTCGTCGTAATCACTCCAGATTAGTGGGATGAAATTCTCGGGGGCAT
>CP070678.1:2722200-2726478 GCA_020352515.1 Phycisphaerales bacterium
AATCGTATATGCAAGAGGTTTCTGAGAGAATATGTCCTTTCCGGCCCGGGCGGCCGTGACCGCTGCGATTGCATGCCAGTGATCCGGAAGCACATTTGAAACGGCGTCAATATCATCGCGGGCAAGCAGATCACTAAGATCACTGTAGGTTGCGCAGTCCCGGCTCCCGTATTTTGCGTTGACAATATCCCGGGCGCGGTTGCGATGCACGGTATCTACGTCGCAGACTGCCACAACCTGAACCTCATTCCTGCCGAGAAATCCCTGCAAATCGACCGTCCCCTGCCCGCCCGGCCTCTTGCCTCCCACGCCGATGCATCCCATCGTAATCCGGCTGCTCGGCGCGACGCGACCGGCCCCGCCCAGCACCGAAGAGGCAATTACATACGGAATCCCCAGTACCCCTATGCTCGCATCTCTCAGAAACCGCCGACGACTCGTCCGTCCATTCATCCCAGGATAGCTCCTAATCAGATTGTCCCATTCACTCATCCATCCCTCCAGGCCACAGAGCACCCCATCCGCCCAGTCTCCTTTTTCCAGGACCATGCCCTTGCGCTCGGTCACTTCCCGTCTCTGCCACGCATTTTACAACGAACATGACCTAGTGCAAGCACCCTATGAGACTCAATTCCGCCCGCGGGCCGGCCAGCTTAAAGTGTTGACATTTCGTCTCCGCCATACTAGGCTTTGTCTGAAAACGCTACCGCAGGCCCGAGAGCGAGCGGTTCGGCCTCTGGCAAGGACGGCCAAGCAGGCGTATCCCCGGAGATACGTCGATGGAGACTTCACATAGCCGGAGGTCGAACAAGCCGGTCGAAGCCAGGTACTGCGTTTTCAGACACAGCCTAATACAGGCTCAAGATCAACGTGTCATTTGTCACAGATTAAGGACCCCCGAAAAGGAGCCTTAGAATGGATTGTACAAGACGAAAATTCCTGCAGGGGCTCGTCGGCGGAGCTGCTCTCGCATATACCCGAAAAGATGCCTGCAGCAGTAATCCGGAACGCCCGAACATTCTATTCATCATGTCGGACGACCACTGTGCCCAGGCGATCGGCGCCTACGGCGGGCGGCTCGCAAAGCTCAATCCCACCCCGACCATAGACCGCCTTGCGAAGGATGGAATGCTTTTCGAAAACGCTTTCTGCACTAACTCCATCTGCGTCCCTAGCCGGGCCTGTATCATGACCGGACAATACGCTCACACAAACGGCGCCTACGACCTCGGCGGACGGCTCGAACCCAAACGGCACTATCTGGCGATCGAGATGAAAAAGGCCGGCTATCACACCGCAATGATCGGTAAATGGCACCTAAAGCAGGAGCCCGCCGCTTTCGACTACTATTGCGTGCTCCCCGGCCAGGGAAGGTACTTCAATCCGCAGTTTCGCGTCAGGGGCAAAGACGGATGGCCCAAAGACACCATCACCGTCGACGGCAGCCACTCCTCCGACGCAATCACCCGGCTAACCTTGAAGTGGCTCCAACAAGGCTGGGACCGCACCAGGCCCTTCTTCCTAATGCATCACTACAAGGCGCCCCACGATTTCTTCCAGTACGCGCCGCGCTACGAGAGCTATCTGGCCGACGTGCAAATCCCCGAGCCCGAAAACCTCTGGAAGCAGCCCCGATTCGGCTCCATCGCCACGCGGGGCCACGACGACGAGCTGCTCCCCTACATCGGAACATCCATCGGCCGACGCAATCCACGCCGCAATTACGTCAAGCACTACAAGATAGACCAAATCCTCAACGACGCCGACGCCAAACGCGCAGCCTACAATGTCTATATGAAACACTACCTGCGATGCGTCAAAGGCGTCGACGACAATCTCGAACGCCTCTTCGCATACCTCGAGAAGATCGGTCAGATGGACAACACCCTCATCATCTACACCGGCGACCAGGGATTCATGCTCGGCGAGCACGACTACATGGACAAGCGATGGATGTACGAGGAATCGATGCGCATGCCGTTTATCGTCCGCTATCCCAGGGCCGTTCCCGCTGGCTCGCGAACCGATGCCATCGTCGAAAACGTCGATTACGCGCCAACCATGCTCGACTTTGCCGGGGTCCCGACCCCCGCCTACATGCAGGGCCGCAGCTTCCGTGAGGTCTGCCTCACCGGCGCCGAGCCCCCCGGATGGAAAAAACAGGCGTATTACCGCTATTGGATGCACATGGCCCACCACGACAATCCCGCCAACCTCGGTATCCGCACCAAGGATTACAAGCTGATATTCTACTACGGCTGCAACTACAAGGGCCAGAACCGAACCCCCCCCGGATGGGAGCTCTACGACCTCAAAAAAGACCCCCGCGAAGTCGTCAACCAGTACGACAACCCCGAATCCGCCGGGGTCGTTGCAAAGCTCAAGGACCGGCTGGCCGCCCTGCGCAAACGCATAGGCGACACCGGCGAAGACTACCCGCAGGTCGAAGAAATCATAAAAAAGTTCTGGGATTACAGCGACAGCGACCGCCAACAGGCAATTAGGATTTCCCACGAGTATCTGGCCGCAAAAAAGGGCCGGTCGAGATAATCCTTGCTGCATCTCGCGACGGCCCAAAAGGTGCCCCTGTGAAGCCCTCTTGCCGCCGGCCCCCGATGATGATATTATCCTCGAAGGTTCTCCCGCCGGTCCACCGCATCGGGCAAGCCTAAACGGGCTGCGCCGCGCCGGTTCCTGCAGGAGATTGGACAAGTCGTTCGTTTTCGAGAAGGCTGTTTGTGGAAAGGAACATCAAATGACACACGCTGACAATCATTCCGACGCCGCCAAGACATCCGGCCGAACCTCTCTCTCCCGCCGCCAAGTGCTCGCCACCGCCGCTGCGGCACTCGGCGCCTCGTCGGCAATGGTCGCATTGCCCGGGGTCGCGCGGGCCGGTAGAGAAGAAGTCGTCACGAAAAGACGAATCAAGCAGGGTATATGCGGAGGATGCCTGCGAAAGGCGCGCATGGGCATGGAGGATACCGCCTCGTTGCTGGCGAAAATGGGCCTGGCCGGAATGGATTTCGTCCGCAGAAACGACTGGCCCATACTCAAAAAGCACCGCCTGGTGGCAACGATGGTCGCCGGGGCCGGATCCATCAGAAGGGGCCTCAACGACAAATCGATGCACGCAAAGTTTCTCGATGATTTTAGGACCAACATCAAGGCCGCAGCCGAGCACAAATGGCCTAACGTAATCTGCATGGCCGGCGATCGCAAGGGAATCAGCGACAGCGAGGGAATGGAAAACTGCCGCATCGTTCTCAAAGAAGCCGTCAAGATTGCCGAGGATCACGGCGTGACTATATGCATGGAGCTGCTTAACAGCAAGGTAAATCACCCCGGCTACATGTGCGACAAATCCGACTGGGGCTTCGAGCTCTGTCGCCGCGTCGGCTCGCCGAGGTTCAAGCTGCTCTATGACATCTACCACATGCAGATTATGGAAGGCGACCTGATAGCCACGATCCGGAAGAACATCAAGCACATCGGCCACTTTCACACCGCCGGTGTCCCCGGACGCCACGAGCTCGACGAGAATCAGGAGATATACTATCCGGCCGTGATGAGGGCAATCGTCGAGACAGGCTATGACGGCTATGTCTCACACGAGTACAGCCCCCTGCGAGACCCCGTCGAGTCCCTCGTACAGGCCGTCAAGGCCTGTGACGTATAGCCCACAAGCCGATAAAGCAGGCCGCAGTGCGGGCCAGTCCCGTCACGCAAGTGCCGTTTGGATGATTGTCCGCCGCGTTTGCCCGGGCGCGCCGATATCCACAGTCCGTCAGTGAGCCGCCCTGTGCGCGTCCGCCGTGCGCAAAAAAGTACCGGGGCCCGCACCTCTGAGTGCAGGCCCCGGTCTTACACTGAACTAACGACTTGCTGTTACCTCGGACTCTACGGCCACAGCAGCTCATCCAGCCACATGTCCGCCAGGATGGAATAATCCTTGAAGTCGATCTTGCCATCGCTGTTCATATCGATGGCCGGATCAGGCGGCGTAAGCAGCCGGTACAAATCCTGCGTGTAAGTTACAGTCTTGCCGGCCAGACTGGCGATCTCCTCCTGGCTCAGAACGCGGCTGTAGATGCGAACCTCGTCAATGAGCCCGGGGAACCGGTTGTCGTTGTCGTCACGCTTGCCCATCTGGACATTGTCATTGGTATTGAGGGCGCGCGCCTCGCTCGTGCCCAAATGACCGTCGCCGTAACCCTTGATGGTCACGCCGTCATAAGTCGCGGCAAGGTGATGCCACTCGCCGTCCAGCGGAGCAAG
>CP070678.1:2726578-2732146 GCA_020352515.1 Phycisphaerales bacterium
GGACTCAGGATCGCAGGCTCTTTGTCGCCGTCCCAATAGGCTCGAAGCACGATATCACGGCGCTTGTTGGCAAAGGCTTCAGCAGGTCCGAGACGAAGCCCGACAATCCTGCCGGGCCTGCTGACCTCGAAAATCTTCTGGCGCGTACCCGCTCGGAGCCTGACCCTTGAATTGAACCGTTCGATTATTCCGCCGGGAGGCACGGCATAGGAACTCATATCCGAACCCGCCGAGCCAAACAGGGTCCTGGCTGCTTCAAGGTCTTTGAGATAATCATCGTCCGGGTTCGGGGAGTGACTCTTTATCGGCGTCCCTTGCGGATACGTTGCGTAGTTGATTTGGTAGAACTGAATCCGCTTGGCGCGGATCAGGACTTTGCAGGACTTGCTGTAAGGCAGCGGGACATAGCTGTAGAAGCCGCCTGCCCCGTAGCCCACCAGCGGACGGACGAACGCCGGATGCCTGCCCATAAAGAGATCACGAAACTTGACCTTTATCGCCGGCTCGCGATTCCCGTCAAAATAGAACTCCATAACATCATCGGTGGGCGTGGGCGTCCAGATTCGGTAGATTATCCCGGGCCCCTTCAAATCGGCCAGGACCAGGCCGTTCTCTTCCTTTCGCACGAAAGAATACTCTCCGCCGAAGCCGTCGTTATTCCCGCCTGTGCGGTCGTAGCTCGACAGCGATGCGACTTCGACCGACTCTCTAAGCTCTGGCAGGCGGTCAAGCCGGTACAACTCTTGAATGCCCGGGCTCCGGCCGTCGCCCGCGGCCAGATTCGAAGGAAGCAAAAGAAGGATAGAGAGGTGGACCAGCATTGTGAGTGTGTGGCGTTTCATCAGTTTTCCTCGCACATACGGACAAATCTTTTCGAAAAGCAACAATGTGGCAAAATCAGCGTGCCGCCGGATTCGCCGCCGGAGACCCATCTTAATTGTACCTCCGGGAGACTGCGGTTTGCAGTCCTTTCTTTCTGCGGCGCCACATCATTTTTTCTCTCTGAGCCCTCCCAACAGACCTATAGCCTCATTTACGATTGCCTCGCCCGTGTCCCGGGCCACGAAGCTGTGGAGGCCCATCCAGGTTTGATAGCCGCCCAGATCATAGGCCTCTTTATCAGGGATGTAGCCGATATAGTCGTTGGCCAGGCCGATGACGTAAGTGTATCGGAAGGGAGACCGCCGCTTTATTTCGATACCAAGCTGTCCAAAGAGTTCGCCCGGCACACCGACAAACGCGATATCACCGATGAGGATAACTTGCAGCCAACTACTACGCACTTCGCCCTGGTGGGCCGCCAAGTCCCGCCGCATCTTCCTAAATACCCCTATGATATCTTCAGGGTTGCCTCCAAGCCTCTTTCGGCAGTAGTAAGAGACGGCATTCTCCTGCTCATTCTCATCAAATTCCCTGACCCGGTAATTGAACTGTTTCTTGACCGCCCTGATGTGCGGAATTTGCCTTTTCTGAGCCCTGGAAAAAGCTTGCTTAACGGACGTTTTGATTCTGAATATCCTCTCTTCCACAGGAAGCGCAAGAACATGAGTAGAGCCAAACGCCCCCGGTGCGAAGATTGTCGTCCCACCAAGCTCCTGCTCCAACTCCTGGCTCGCCAATCCGTAGAAGCTGGGAGATCGCCCGCTGCCACGAACTCCGATGTTGTGGGAGGAGTGGTTGAACAACAGAGCCTCCAAGGTCCCATCGGGTCGCTTGAAAGCGAGCACCGGCAGCTCAGGATCAAAGGGCCCCGTAGGCCTCAGGGCATCTTGTCTCGATCCGACCCAGTAGATTGTGCCGTCTTTGAGCAATAGACGACTGTTCTGACCGACCGTGCATTCCTGACCCAGCCAAAAACTCATCGTAGCTGATGGCGCTCTTTTGAGCTTCCCATTGGCCTTGTGGACGGCGGATACAATGGCAGCCTTAACACGCCCGCAAAAGATTTCGTTTCGTTTATACCCATGTACGGTGACTGTCGTTGGGGCATGATGCGTGTGCGTGGCCGTGATAAGAGTATTTCCAAAAGGAATATTTTCTTCGGCTTCGATTTTTCTGCAGACATCATCAAGAATATCGCGCTGCAAAACCAAGACATCGCATGAAACAATGCAAATCTTGTTGTTTCCTTCAACAATTATCGCGGAAGCCCTGAGCTTGCCTTCCTGGCCCGAAACATGCCCGGGAGATAAGCCTCCGGCGATATCCATTGCATCATCGCCTACGATTACGGCCGCGGCAGCAGCCACCCTTATGCCTTTGGCGTCGTTTCCGGACGTGGGCATGGGGGCCACAGACAACACCAACACCACTACTGATAGTATTCCACTTGTTCTCATTTTTTCTGCTCTCCTGCTTGTCGTCCAGCCGGGCATTTACAATTCCAAAACAAAGAAACTGCATCTTAGCATGTTGTTTTAGGCTCCTTGAGGGGTACTGCGCACGTAATTGTTCAAGCGCAGCGCCGGCATAGGAGCACCGAAGTTATGGCGATTGGCTACCTGAATAAAACCGTCTGCGTCCCCGCCGATTTCTTGAGATACACAGTCTTCTCACTACCGTCGACAATCAGACGATGCTTGCCGTAAAACGCAGGGACACGACAATAACCGGCTTTATCCGCCCTGCCTTCCCACCGCGTCCACCACTTATTGAATACAAGTTCACGATAGGCGCGAGCGGCGGGAGTGGGTGTCCAGTCACGCAGATAGAGTGAAGACTGAGGAATCCAGTTGGCGCGTTCCCAGAAACCCCACATAAGGATACCCTTGACGGCGGGATGGGCGAAACAGATACGATAGTACTCTGTCAGTTCTTTTGCCTTGGCCTGCTCCTGTTCGGGGGTGAGTTTAACATCCCGGCGTCGATAAACACCGGAACGCTGGCCCGGAAAGTTGAACTCGGTGACGCAGACGGGCAGACCTTCTTTGGCAAGTGTGTCGAGTGCTTGCCGGAGTTTGACGGGGTCGAATGAGTCCCCGTGAAGATGTCCTTGCACACCGACACCGTCAATAGGAGCTTGTTCATTGAGAAGGCCGCGGATGTGTCTGACGTAGTCATTAAGCCGCTTGCCCGTGAGAATGTCGTAGTCATTCAGATACAGACGTGCTTGGGGATCCGCCTTTTTTACCCAGAGAGCCATCTGTTTTGTGATACCCGGTCCAAGACGGTCGGCGTAGTAGTTGCCGTGGATCATCTCATTATTGAGGTCGTATTCTGCAAACCGGCCCCGGTAGCGACGAGCGACGGTCGTTGCCCGGTTCCTGAGCGTCTCAAGCAGCTCGTTGTCATCCAGTTGCTTGACCCAGTTTTGGACCCGTCCCGGCGTGCCCCAGAAAATATTGTGACCCCGCAGAGGGATGTCGTTTTCTTCGGTCCATTCAAGAATAGCGTCGACAATTGCATAATTCACCCGTCCCCTGCGTGGCTCCATCGCGTGCCATTTCAAAGCATTTTCAGTAACCGCGGCATTGAAGTTCGACAGGAATACTTCCTTGTATCGGCGTTCGTCTTCGGGATTCGTTCTTCCACCAAAGACCGACGACGATATCGCCGCGCCGAACCAGAATTCGTGTCTGGTCTGTTCCACACGGACAGCGACCCCGGGTTTGGCTTTGATGGTCAGCTCGCCCATGCGGTTCTGTCGAATCATCTTGTCAATCGCATTGTCTCCTGCACTGACACGAAGGGTGAAGGCACTGCACAGGACTATGGAAATCCGTATCATTTTCCCGAAAGACTTCATTGCCTATTACTCCTTTCCAGCACCGGGCTGCCTACTCCAAGGGATTCGTTGGCATCCCAATTCTACCAGAAACAGCGGCGATCTCAACCAGCACTGGTAATCGTCCATGGATTGGGGTGAGATTTTGCTGAGGGATTCGCGGTGGGTTTTTGGACGCTCAAATTGCCGCCCCAAACCACACAACTCGAACCGATTACCGCCAAAAGGAAACGGAACTGCAAAGGTCAATCCGAGTACTCTCACTTGCGCACTTTTGCCTCAGTCGCCGGTTTATACCTGCCCCGGATTCATCAGGCACTCACTTGTTAGACTCGTGTCACGCTCGTTATTACCCCAGAATGGCGTTGTAAGTAGCTGCAAATAGAGCATGTACAAGCGGAATCAAGGGAAGTCGATCCGAAGGTTGATGGTTCGATTCCTTTCGACATCAACGACAGCATGATGCGTCAGTTACGACGCTCCCACAGCCGCCACGTCCTCAAAATGCACATCGCCGTCGTTGTCGAACCCAACCTTGTGTGCAAACGGCAGGCGCTTCGGAACCACCGAGCACTCCGTCGTGAACTTGTACGGAATGCCAAGCCCGCTCTCGAACGTAAGCTCGATGAAGAACGCCGTCCATCCCTCCTCCGGCTCGGCCATCTTCACCACGTACTTGCCCGGCCCCTCCGGCGAAAGCGCCATGCTCTTCCACACCTTGCCTATCGTCATCAGCCGAAAATCACGCGCCTTGCTGTTCGTCGCCTGCCACAGATTCACCGCCGCCGGAGCCGTCTTCGTCTGCACCTCGATCGACCCGTCCTCAGCCACCGTCCATGTAAACTCCGGGCGCTGCCCCCCGGCCAGAATCGACTGATAGAATACCAGCAGGCTCTGCAGCGCGTCAGACCCGTCCAGCCCGTGCTCGGTATTGGGAACGTAACGAAGGTACTTCTGCCCGGGAAGGTCCTTGAAGTAGAACTGGTCCGAATCGGGCAAAAAGAACTGGTCGCCCGGTGAGTTGATCGTATATTTCGGCATCGTGTAACGCTGCCGGTACTCATACGGATCCACAATCTTCAAAAGCTCGTCACCCTCTTTCGTTCCGAGTCGCTCGAATATCTTCATCTCCTCGTAGTCGTGGATCGCCGGGGCAAAAAAACCGTACGCGCTGTAGTGGTGTTTCATCTGCTCGTCCATATTCAGCACGTTGATAACCGCCGGCACAATCGCGGTGATCCGCTTGTCGACCGCCGCCGTTAGCCACGTCGTCCACCCACGCTTGGACGCCCCCGAAACCACGAACTTCTGAATATCGACCGCATCCTTTTTCAGCGTCTTGAGCCAGCTCTGCACCGTATCCATCGCCCGGACGGCACTTTTTACCATGGGCAGCAGCAGCGGCCAGTTCGCGTCGCCCGTCTTCATGTACTTATCATAGGTATAGGCGATTATCGCATCCTCGTATCGCCGGCGGCCGTCGTCGGGAAAAATCAGGGGCTGGTTCGGAACCATCCGCAGTTCCGCAACCACCGACTTGCTGGCCAAAGCCACCTGCACCAGCATCCCCTCGACCGAGCGAGGCGGCTTGCCGCCGTTGGAGCCCCCTGTGATCCACAGCAGCGCCGTATTGGCGAGTTCGCCCTGCGGCCGGACAATCGTCAGCCAATGCCGCCACTTGGTCCGGTCGACCTCCTGGGGCTTTCGCCACGTCTGCGAGGTCATGTCCAGAATATAAGCGGTGTAGCGCGGGCCGCTTACCGTGTTCACAAGCTCGAACTTGTAGCTGTCATCCGGGGCGGCGATGTAGTCGTCCAGCGCCGTCGCCAGAGACCCCTGCGACA
>CP070678.1:2732246-2734825 GCA_020352515.1 Phycisphaerales bacterium
GCCGGATCCGATCCAAATGCCCGCGACATCGAGAAATACGAAACCATTCTGAGCGGCGACCTCGCCGGCAACGATGTCGAGGTTGTGTATCCCTGGGAGCTGCTTGGCGAGCCGACAAGAGCAGAGAACAGCTACCATGTAGTCACAGCCAAGGACTGCGACAAAACTGCCATCATAGACGGCTTCACGATTACCGGCGGCAACGCCAACGGCTCAACGTCCGAAACCCAGGTTGGGGGGGCGTTGTACAGAGGCGAGCCGACAATCAGCCGATGTACGGTCGTTGCTAATTCTGGCTCCGGGTGTGCAATACATTTCGATGACGATTATGGTGGGATAGTCAGGGATAGCACGATTAGCGGCAACAGCTCCGGAGGCGTCGAGTCACCTCGCAAAGTAATCAACTGTGTAATCGACCGCAACCATGGCAGGGGCGTTAAAATGTCAGGGGGTTGGTGGGACGCCGAGGACATTGAGTTAACTGACTGTATGATTAGCAGCAACACCGGCGGTGGTGTGTACTTTTATGGTTCCAGTCCAAGATTTGTGCGATGTTCATTTATTGGCAACGAAGCCAACTATGGGGCCGGCGTCTACGCCAATGGATGCGAGTCATCCGGAGATTGCAAGCCGGAGTTCCACCAGTGTCTGATTGTGGGTAACACGGCTCGGGTATGGGGCGGCGCAGTCTTCGCCAATGAGTGTCTGCCGACTTTCATCAACTGCACGGTGAGCCATAACAGGGCCTTCGATCGCGGGGGCGGATTTTACGAAATGTGGGGCTGTGTGAGCTGTGTGGACTGCATTATTTGGGAGAACTATCCGGGTGATGACGCAGGCACGTCGGACGATGCTTACTCCCCAGGTTCCCATGAGTCATCCGAATTCGTATTGGCTGACAACGCCTATCCTGCCGGCGGTTTTTCGGGCCCCTGTGACAGTATCCACCAGGATCCATGTTTTGCCGAACCCGGCTACTGGGCCAGCCCGGAAGATTACCTCGTTTGCGCCGATCCGAATGACGTAGATGCTATTTGGGTTCACGGTGATTATCATTTGAAGTCGCAGGGCGGCAGATGGGATGCGAACGAGGGAGGATGGGCGACAGACGCCGTGACAAGTCCGTGTGTTGATGCTGGAGACCCGGCCGGCCCGATTGGGCTCGAGTCCTTCCCCAACGGCGGAATAATCAACGTGGGCGCTTACGGCGGCACGGCCCAGGCGAGCAGGTCATATTTTGGCACGCCGCCGTGCGAGACTGTCGTCGCCGGCGACATCAACGGAGATTGTCTGATTGACTTTGCGGACTTTGTATTTATTGCCCGTCGCTGGCTGCAAGAGAGCACGCCCTGACTCAGGCCCGCCAGGAGCGTTGGCGGTTTAAGCTGCCCGCGAGGATATCTCTGGCGAGGATCACGTCCTCTCGCACCTGAAAGTCGAACATCCCGGCGCAGATGAAATCGGCGCCGCCCTCGTATGCGTATTTGAACGCATCGCGCGGATGGATGGCCCCGGCCGCCATCACCTTATACGCAATCCATGGCTTCTTGACGCCCCTCATAAACTCAATGGTCTTTTCCGGCGTCTTCGACCAGATATTGTCGTGCTCCGGCTGCCGCTCGGCACTCCAGTAATTGTGGCTGTGCAGCGTCTTCATATAGAAATCGACGTCGATCCCCGCCTTCTCGCACGCCATCGGCACCTCGATGCTGTGCCCCGCTAACCCCGCAATCGCCCCGCGCTTCTTGATATGCTCGACGGCCTTTGCCAGCAGGTCCACCCTTCCGGCCGCCACGAATTGGTCCCCCACCCCGCCGTGCACGTATGCCCCGATTGCCCCGTTATCTATCGCCTGCTTCGCCTCGGTCTCGACATCCCTTTCTTTTATCTTGACCTGTGCAATCCACTGCAAATTGCCGCCCCGGTTGTTCCAGTACTTGTTAATAATGCGGATGCAGTGCTCATCGAGCCGCAGGATGGCCGTGTTAATGCCCATCTCCTCGCATATCTCGAACGTCTCCATCACCTTCTCGTCGGTGAAATAGCTCCTCAGCAGGGCCGAGACATAGGTCAGGTCCCGGCTGTGCGCAAAGCCGCTGATCAGGTTGCCGCCGGCAAAGATCCGGCTTACCTTGATCTTGCCGATCCGGCCCTTTGACAGAGCCTTGGCTTCGGCGCCGGCCTCATTGTCGGCCCGCCTTTGGGTGGCGCTCGCCAGCAGCGCCTTCTCTTCGAGGCTCAGGCCGAGTATAGCGCCCGCAGATGCGGCCGCCGATTTCTTCAACATGCTTCGCCGATTCATATTCTCTAACATCATTCCACCTGTATCTGGGAAGTTCCCGCGGTCTCTTAAGAGTTCAACTGCGTCTCTTCTCGAGCAGCCCCCGAATCGCCTCAAGCTCCTCAAGCATCCGCTCCAGGACCTGCGACGGGTCCGCTGATTCAGCCGTCTTTGGCGCGGCAGCGACCGACTGCAACGGCGCTCGGCTGCCGCGCATCCTCTCCATAACGCTCTCCTTTATCTGCTCCAGGTCCTTCATTCCGGCCAGTTTCAATTCCGCTTTCGAAGCCTCCGGGCC
>CP070678.1:2734925-2740580 GCA_020352515.1 Phycisphaerales bacterium
CACTTTCTGTCCTTTCCTCCCAATCGAAGTTCACATTAATAAGCTCGGCATTGGCTGCCATGCCGATACCCAACAACACAATCAACACTAAGTGACGTCTTTTCATGGTACATTCCTCCGGACTGTCTCGAATAACGTTGACCGCGACACATACGCCGGATTAACACTTACCCGACATTTCCCACATGACACCATAAACAATCCTCCTGCGCACCAGAACCTCCATCATAGCACAATATGCGGTTGGATTTCAACGCCTCTGATCGTCAACCAGGCCAATTACTGCCGGAGAAGCCAAAAAGCACGTCAAGTCACCGAAAATCCGGCATTTGGACAGTCTTTCGACGTACCTTAACCGGCGATATCTCATCAACTCTCCAGATCTTCGCCCCGTTCCCGATCATCCGCACTGTGAACATTGGGTTCCCCCGTAAAGAACGGCTGAAACTCACTTTACTCCTCTCCATAGGCTCTATACTATCGCAATAGGCTCGATTTGTCACGAACTACTTGGGAAATCCGGGTCCAACAGCCCGGGCCGCCATGATACCGGAGCACCGCCCCGGTTTCAACATTCGAACCCCCCCGCCGTGGATGTCACTCCAAATGCAGACTGCGGTCCCGCCCGTGCGCCGGGAGATTCAAGGCAGTGCTCCGCAACGCCGACCTTGTCGAGGTCGCCGTCGTGCAGGATGACCTGGGAAAGTTCAAATTCATACCTCTGCGCGACGGAGAAATATGGCGCCTCAGTTACTATGAATTCGACGTCCCCGTAGAATATGTCCTGCCGTAGCCCCCGACACAAACAAATCAAGCGCCGAGAAAAGGTCAGGATTCCGATCTGAAAATATACAGTACGATGTCCTCTGCGAAGGGCGGGGACACAAGCTCGCACCGCCCCTCACTGCCCACTCGCGCCGCCTCGGTCAGAAAACGACCGTTCTTCGGGTCGTACCACCGGGCAATAAAACGCCCGCCATTCAGATCCACCGTGACGGTCACCGGCCCGTCGCCCAGAACATAACAAACGTACTCCCGCCCCGGCCGCGCAATCGTTAAGACGTATGCCTCCTTCCCTGCCTCAACGCCCGCCAGCTCGTCATGCGGGGCCATCGACCAGAATTCGACCCCGTTGCGCGAAAGGAAATCCACCAGGCCTCGCCCGGCGCCGAGGACCGCCTCCGGAGGAGAGCACGACGCGCGGCCGTCGTCAATCGTACGCCCGGTGCCGCGCCAGAAGGAGAAGTCGAAGAAATTCGAGTGCCCACCCGCCGTAAAGTCCGCCCACATCATCTTTCGAGGGAAGTTCACATCGTCCGTGCTCCGGTTGGCGTATAGAAAGTACTCGTTGTGGCTTACCGGCTTGCCCGCCCGGTAACCGACCAGCGACGCGTGATGGTTCCGCACGTCCGCATCGGTCGCATAAAGACCTGCCTTCCCACGATGCTTGACGACGATATCGTTCGCGCCGCTGCGGGGGTCAAAGCTGCTGCCCTGCTCACCGGCCGATACCAGACGGCCGCGGTGCTCCGGATGACTGTGTATGTACTCAATGAAGTGCGACACCCAGAGCTTCCCCCCCGCCTCATTCGCTATTTCATAGATCACGTTCCCGAATCCCGCCGTCTCGCCAAGAACCTTGTCAACGTAACGCTCCTGGATGGCCGTCAACTCCCGATTAGCCAGCGCAGCGTCCGAAGTGACTGCACCAGGCCGCAGACCCAGCTTGTTAACGTTGTTCGCCGCCGCGTACAGACTTTGCTCGAAATCCCGGCGCGACCTGAAGCCTTCGAACAGCGTCAGCTCAACGTAAATACCCCGCTCTGCCGCCTCACGCAGGAAGGGCTTCAGACGCTCGTCGAAATACGACTGGTTGAATTTCGTCAGGTCAAACTTCGCCTTGCCGTCCACCGCCGTGCCCGGCCCAGCCCGGACGAACGGACGCGCTACGTTCGAGAACTGCGCAGGATATTCCGACAACTCCCGAAGCTTGCCCCAGCTAAAAACGTCCTGCCGCACGTAGTTCAGCCGGTGGGCCGCGATGTCGTCCAGGTAATTCCGCCACGAGAAGCCTTTGTCGTTGCGCCAGACGCTGAACAGCGCGCGGTCCGAAACACCCACCAGAACAACGTGCCGGTCCCCGTCCCGAAAGTAATAAGGGTGCTCGGGGCAGATTTCCAGACGACCCGCCGAGCCCGCGCCCGCACCGCTCAACGCCGGCAGCAAAACCAGCCAGCCGGTTTTCAGCAGGACCCCAAAGACGCCCTGTGACCGCCTCTTTACAATATGTCCAATCACGATATTCGAACGTTCCCGTGTAAAACGATGTATCTCCTGATATACCCGGTCGCCGACGACTATCAACTAAAATCCCCTCCGAATCTCGCCCGGCCGCCACCACGCCGAAGGGCCGCAGCCGGCGCTCAACTTCCTTCGCCGGTTAATATCCCGCCGCCCCTCTCCGCTGCGCTCGCCTCTCGCCCGCATAAAGGCCTCGCGCTGCTGCTTGCAGTACCGGCCGCAGCATTACAACGTACGCGTCAGATTCACCACGCGCATAAAACGGGCCTGCTCCCCTAATACTAAGCCGCCACCGGGGAGCAGGCCGAAATACCACGTCGGACTTCGAAAAAAGCTGACGCAGTCGCACAACAAAAAACCATTGCCGCCCGCATGTCGCCGACGCTCGCACGCGGGCCCGTATATTAAGCCTACTGTTGTTTCTTCTTCCTGTTGGCGCGCTGTCCGCCGCCTCTCGCAGGGGCCTTTTTCTTCGCTGCCTGCTTCGCCGCCTTCTGCCTTGGCGCAATCTTGGCCGGCGGACGATTATCCGGCTTGTCCAATGGAATGCCGTCCAGCCGCGGCTCCAGCTTGCTCAAATCCAGCCCGAAACGCGCCAGAATCGTCGCCGGAACATCCTGGCGACGCCCGTTGCGGTTAACCTTCGTGTCATTGGTCCCCAGGAAAACGTAAGGAGCGAAGCTGTGACCCTTCCCGTCCTCGTTGAAGCCGTGATCGGCCGTCACGTAAATAAGGGTCTTGTCGTATAGCCCCAGCGACTTCAGCTTCTCTATGACTTTGCCCGTCCATACATCGTTCGAAATCAGCGCGTCGTTATAAGCCTCCGAGTTCTCCCCGTTCTTGTGCCCGTCGTGGTCAACCTCGGCAAAGTGAACGAAGAAGAAGAACGGCTTGTCCTTGTACTTATCCAGAAGCTCAATCGCCCGCGAGCCGACCTTTTCGTCCTGCATCAACCCGAACTCCCAAACGTCCAGAGCCTTGTACATATTCACGTACGGCGAGCCCGGAATTAACCGGTACTTCACCCCGTCCTCCTCGATAATCTTGCCCCTCGGATTTCTAAAACCAGGCTGGGCCGCCTTCTTCTTGGCCTGGGCGGCCTTCTTCTTGGCCTGGGCCGCCTGCTTCCTTCCGGCCGCCCCCGCATTCACACGCACCTTCCTCGGTGGATTGATCTCCCCAACGTGACCCTTCTTGCCGATGACCGCAACCGTAACAAACTTGTCCGCCCCGAAATGCTTCTCCAGCCGCTCGAAAATGCTCAGACCAACCGGAATCGGCTGATACCTGCCATTGCTGTACACGCCCGTAACCTCCGGGTAGTAACCCGTCAGTATCTGGGACCAGCCCGCCTTCGTGTCGGTCGTTCCCTCGATGTCGATATCGACCATCTTGCCCTCACCGATCAGCTTCGCCAGCGTCGGCAGCTCACCCCTGCCCAGGCACTGCTGAACGTGCTCCCGCTGCGCGCCGTCCCATCCGAACATAACGATGTTACGGGGCGCATCCGCCCCGGCCACCGCGCCGACCGGGCCAGCCGACAGCGCAGCGGCCGCTACCAAAAACACACATCTTCTCAACATTACCGGCTCCTTTCCAAAGACTCACTATACTTTTTCTGTCCTGCCATGCCGCACGGCACGCGCCGGCAGACTCTGGCACTCAAACGCAAAGATTCGCTCGAAAAACCTCCATAATAACGTGGCCCCCGCAGCCCCATTTATCCTCGAACCGAACCGCATATTCCCCTAACCTCACTTTGACACCTCTTCCACTGCTAAACGGCACGTTTCTTATTAATACAAACGCACACCTCGTATAGCAAGACGAACACGCACGGGCCCTTTATTGCAACTTTTTCCGGAAAAGCCCGCCTATTCTCAACTACGCCACGCCGCAGCCCGGGCAGTTCCGGGCCGAATCGTCCGCCCCCGTGCCGCAACTGCCGCACATCAAAGAGCCGCCAACTGCTCTTCGCGGCAACTGCCAAGCCAGTACGCGGCCAGAACCGCCAGATCCCCCGTATCCACCGCTCCGTCCCCGTTCAGGTCCCCTGCGACCCCGCCTCCGGCAGACCCCCATTTATCCGCCAGAACCGAAAAATCGGCAAAGTCAATCCATTCCGACCCGCCAAGCTCGGGGCAGTCCCCGTCACAGACGTCACCCACCCCGTCGCCGTCCGAATCGGCCTGCGAAGGATTGTAAGTCTGCCCGCAATTGTCCAGGTCGTCGTTAACGCCGTCCTCATCAGAGTCAACGCACCCCGTCCTCTCCCACTGCCACTCCGTCATCCCCCCGGTCATGTCATAGACCTTGGCGTACCCGTGCCAGTCAAGGAAGCTCGCCGCCTGGTTGCTCCGGTTGCCGCTCCGGCAGACCACCAGAATCTCCGAATTCGGATCAAGCTCCCTGTACCTCGCCTGCAAAACACCCGTAGTCCATGGGTAATTGGCCGCGCCCGGAATGTGGCCGCCCGCGTCGCAATACTCCGACTCCTCCCGAACATCCACAACAACCAGCCCCTCAATCGAATCAATCAGCCCCTTTGCCCCCTCCACCGAAACATCCTCGTGACCGCAACCGCACGAGCACATCAAAAAAAGCCCCGCCACGCCCCAGAACATTCTGCAAATAACCGTATGCTTCATGACCGTCACCTCTAAACCCGTCCGACAATTCCGCCCCAATTACCTGCCGTCCGTTTCCCGAAAGTCCGTTCAGTTTCCAACTTACCGAATTAGTACTCCAAAGAAGCCCGCGGGTTCGCCCACTGCCCCGGCCCGGCCCGATTTTCTGCCGCTTCGCTTGACACCTCCCCACACCGGTGGATAATAGACCTGCCGTCTGCCGGCGATTTGCAGAAGACTAAGGCCGCCTGAGAAGACCAAGGCCGCCCCGCCTTTTAGAAGTCCCCGACTGCCGGCGATGAATACGCCAATGGGCGCGTCGGTTTCGACCCGAATACGAAATCAGCGTGACCCGCGGCCGCTTTTGATTGATAATCCGAAAGGGCGCCATAATGTGGACATCCAACAAAATGATCGCGCTTTACATCGCACTCGCGCTGGCCCTCCTGGCCGCCGCCGCAGCTTTCGTCATCAGGAAAACCCTCAGAACAAGACTCAAAATGAAAAAGGCCGTCAGAGACGACCCCGACATCAGCGACTGGCTCATCATTTTCAACTGGACACAAAAAGTTCTCTACGTCCCGACCATGGCCGCCTCGCTGATCGCCTGCATCCTCATGTTCATGCATCAGTCGAACTGGTGGATACTCGCCTCGATCAACCCCAGAACGGTCGGCGGCCTCTGGTTCGCCATATTCTTCGTAAACTTCCTCGTCGAGGAGTACGA
>CP070678.1:2740680-2744237 GCA_020352515.1 Phycisphaerales bacterium
AAAGGTTCTTCGGTTGAGCCAGTATCTCCGTTTCAAATCTGCTCATGACACTGGTTGAGGCAGCCGAATGTTCTATTGCTCGCCCTCCGGCAACATGACGCATGGCGGGATCGACAGCCGGACGTTCGGCGCCATTCGTATCATCATAACCTGCAACCCTGCTGTATATCGATTGCCTCAGCAAAGCAGCAAGGCCGTGCTGGGTGTGCTTGCCCGTTCGAGTCTCACGCAGATCTAACTCAATCGCTGAGGTCAGGCCGAGGGCCTCATCAAGCTCGCGATATGCAAGTAAGCCTCCGTCGCTCGTCACCTTGGTTCCGTGGAATTCGAGCTTCAATCTGCGGTCAAAACCGGGCCTCAGAGCGTCCTTGCGTGCTTCAACCATCGGGTTCTCCCGCAACAGATGGTCAAAACCGGCTTGAATGGTCTCCGCAGGCGCTATACTATCAAAATCCTATCGATGTTTCACGAACTACTTGGGAAATCCGGGTCTACGGAATTTGCGGCCCGACTACGCCGGAGCATCATCACCTATGCGATTGCAATAGCAGATCATTTCTTCTCGCCGAGATACTCGTCAACATAGGCCCGCCAACACTCAAACGCCTCGATCTGCTTGCCGGCCAACGGATATCTCCACGGACTGAATTCAAAATCCTGGCCCGTTAGCCGCTTAAGCATCTCGTTTGCGTCGTTACGGGTTACTCGACTGCCGCTGTTCAAGTGCTCAACCAGAATCGGCAGTACTTCATGCTCACGCGCACTCGCTATCGCCAGGACCTGCAGGTCAACCTCTCTGACACCATTTCGCAGCCTCTCCAGGAATAGCTCCTCGATTCGGGGGCACCTGAGGTACAAAAGCGTCTCATGAAACGGCCTGCCCCAGCTTATGTGCGCCTGCCAAAGCTTCTCAATCTCCGGTACGCTTCGCTCGCCGTGCTTGATGAAATGCTCCAGAAGATCATAGCCGCTGTCGTCGCCGAGATAATACAACGACAGCGCAGTTGCTATGCGAACATAGCAGCTATCCGTTGTTGCATACACTTCTCTCAATCGCTCGGTCGCTCCGGCTCCGGCCACGCGTGCAAATGTCGTTATCGCCGTGGACTGCAGGCGTTCGGCCCACGGACCTGTGTACTCTTGGACGCTGGGATGCAGGTGCTCGGCCCGCAGACCGCTGAACACATCGGGGTATGTGAGCACTTCGAGAAGATCGCTTGCCGCTTCGGAATCCGACGTCCCAAGCAGCCTGATTGTTCGCCACATACTGTAGCGCTGAGCCGGACTAAGCTCTTGAGCGTTTGGATCGTTCACATAATTACGGACCCGCTCACATGCAATCTCCACCGCTTCTTCTTCGCGGCCGCACGCATGTAGCGCCCATGCCAGATCCCCACTATAGTCATTCGCAATGGCTTTACTGAGGATCGGAATAAAACACGCATCGGGCATTTGAGTGGTGATCAGCCGAGGTACTTCCGAATGACGCGCCAATATTTCCGCCAGGAATGAAGTCAGTTCGCCGTCGTCCGCTGTCACAAGGCCATTGATCGCCGTCACCACCGCTCGCAAGGTCTTCTCGGCTTCCGGGCTCTTCGACGAAATCAGCCTTTCGATCCTCTGGACAAGGCTCAGATAGTTCCCCCCGGCACTCATATCAAAGAAGCTGCCATCCACGCCCGATTCTCGCGTGTAGAGCTCCACAATCCCTGAATTCGTATTGGCGTCTCCAAGTTTGATAAGCAGATCGATGGCCTCACGCATGAAATCGAGTCGCCTATACACCTCGGCACTGAACGGCCGCGAGTCCCGCCGATCCTCCTTGATCGGCATCTTCTTCTGGCGGACAATCGCCGCGGCAACGGCCTCCGGATCGACCGGCGGCTGCACCGAAGTCTCGAGATACCCCAGCGCCGTCAAGCCATCGACAATCTCAAAGCCCTTCAGTTTCGACAGCCAGCAATACCGCACTAACACGTCGAAATACTCCAGCGCACCCCAGCTCTCGTAAAAGTCGTCGCTGCCCAGCTTAGCCAGCCAGTAGTCCAGCGTCTCGCCCGCCGGGAGCACTCGTTCGCGGGTGACGTCATAAAGATCCATGATGAACCGCCACGTGTGGTCTAACGGCATCCAACCGTATCGCGAGCCGGCGACCGTTTCACTATTGCTGTCCACCACGAAGACCCCGTCCTGGCGCGTGTAAAGTTCTCCGCGGTCGGGCAACATCGACGTTACCCCCCCTTCCTGCCTCAGCGCCAGCAAATACTCCTGGTCCTGCTCAACGCGACCGGCACGCTCTGTCGAACAGAAAATCTTCTCGACAACAAGCGGCTTGCCGACCTCGGCCGCCGACGCCGGATACGAAGCGAACACATCTAACTTCACACTCCCCTTGACTCTCACCACGAACTCCTCCACCCCGCGGACCTCTACCCACGCCCCGCGCTTTTCCAGGATTGCGGCCCTTGCATCATCGGCGTCAACATCTATCCGGTCGACTCGCGCCTGAACGATCACGTCCGCGGCGGTCACCGTCCCCGTGATTAGCATCGGACCCGGCGCCGCCGGGGGCGGCCGCCTCGTGCCCATAGTTCGGGCAGCCACCCTGTCATCTTCCGCTCGGCGTCCCGGTCTCTTTGCCAGCGAGAAAATCTCCAACCCCGAAAGCCCGCTCATTGCGCGCTCGGCCGCCGCCCTCACCAATTCGCTGTCGAAAACGCTCTCGCGCTCGCCGAAGTGTAGCTCCAGCAGCTCCTCAACCGGCATTGCGGCCAATTCCGCCGGTACCTCTATCGCTTCCTTCTCCGGGACTCTTTGCAGCTTCTCACCCCACGGCGCCCAATACGCCAGCCCGATCAAACATGCCGCCACAACCGCAGCAGCAACTCTGACGACTGTGCTTCTGCTGACTGCTCTGAACACATTCGCCCGAATTGAAGCCGGCTCCCTTTTCTTCGATTCTTCCATCCGTTGCAACAAATCGGCAACAACCCTGTCATGGCTCTCGACCCCGGCTGATACATTCAGTCTCCTGACCCACTTCTTTATCTCTCGCAACGATTTCATTTCTCGTCTTCCTCACTATTCAAAACGGACCTCAGTCTCTCCAGCCCGTAGCGGTATCGGCTCTTAATACTGTTGATGGAGATGCCCTCCATAGCTGCAATCTCTCGAAATCTCATCCCGCCGCGCAAGTGCAGCACGATCGCCTCGCGCTGCTCATAGGGAAGCCGCGCCACAGCAGAGCTCAGCCTGCGCGATTCCTCGGACCATATAGCCGCCCGGCTGGGTTCGCTGCTGTCCAGCATGGCACACCCTGCCGCCTCCTTCACCCCGGCCTGATGTCTCAGGGCCCGTATCCGGTCACGTGCGCGATTGGCGACGCACGTCCTCAGGTAGCTCTTCAGTTTCCCCTTCATTTTGATTCTCGCTCGTGACTCTATGAAAGAGCAGAACACGTCATGCACGACATCCTCGGCCGCATGGACGTCGCCCAATAGCCCGGTCGCCAATGTCAGCAGGTAGTTCTCGTACTTGCCGTAGATGCGACACAGGGC
>CP070678.1:2744337-2747332 GCA_020352515.1 Phycisphaerales bacterium
AAACGGTGGAGAACCGCCTCGGTGACGTGAAGTTCGTCGGCGGGCAGCTCATCGGCAATAATGTGCCGGCCGCCGCCGAAGTCGCCTCGAAACTGAACGATGCCGACGCGCTTCTGGCCGTGCACCTTAGTTTCGGAAGTGGCGAGCCCCTGCTCAAGCTCGTCGATGCCGGATTGCCCACTGCCATCTTCTCCCAGCCCTTCAGCGGCCACGACTGGATGTACGTCCCCCGTTGGCAGAAGGCCGGCAGGAAGGTCATCCTGCTGACCTCCAGCGATTACTCCGAAATGGATCGGGCCGCCGCTCTCCTGTGCGTCCCCGTCCGGATGCGCAAATCGCGCATCCTCGTCGTCGGCAATCCCCGTGGAACCGGCCCGGCGTGCTCGGCCGAGCAGCTAAAGAAGCGCCTCGGCCCCGAAATAGTCCCCATAGACGCACAGAGAATCATCGCCGCCCACAAGGCCGTGGACCCTACGGCCGCAGAGGCCGAGGCCATGAACTACTGGATCAAACAGGCACAGAAAATCGTCGAGCCCTCGAGGGCGGATATCATAAATTCCGCCCGTCTCTACCTCGCAATTAAAGACATCATGATTGCCGAACGCGCACAGGCCGTCACAAGCTCACACTGCATGGGCGCCCCCGCAAAGGGCTGCCTGGCCTTCAGCAAGCTCAACGACCTCGGCCTCGTCGGCGCCTGCGAGGGTGACATGGACTCGACGCTCACTATGCTCATCTTCGCCTACGCCTTCGGTGTTCCCGGTTTCATCAGCGACCCGCTCTTCGACACCTCCAAGAACGCCGTCATCCACGCCCACTGCACGTCGGCCACCAGGCTCGACGGTCCGGCCGGATCCAGGGCGCCCTTCCTTATTCGCACCCAGTGCGACACCAACCAGGGCGTCTCGCTCGAAGTCCGGATGCGCGTCGCTCAGCCGATCACCTGCGCCAAGCTGGTCAACCTCGATACCATGCTTATCTCCACCGGCACGATCGCCGAGCTGACCGACTTCTACGACCGCGGCTGCAGAACGCAGATTACCACCACGGTCGCCGACGCACGAAAAATGGTCCGCAACTGGGGAGCCGGCGTACTCGACGGCGATATGATGACCCTGCTGCACCGCGTCGTCTTCTACGGCGACCGCACTGAAAGCATCACTGACCTGGCCACGCTTATGGGTCTCTCCGTGGTCGAAGAAGCATAGCCCGGAGACATTGTAGGTGAATTAAGTAAACGGCCTTGCCCGCCGCCGTCACGCGCATACGCCTACTTCATGCGGCTCAGCTTGTCCTGTCCGGCCGTGACCATCGCCTTGCCCGCCATCTGAATAACCACCAGTCGTTCCGGCCCGGAAAGAGCCTGCCCGCATCGCTCCACCGCCTCGAAGTACGCCTTGGCCGTCTCTTTGTCCCCGCCCTTGAGCGTCTCGTCGCCCAACAGCAGGGTTTGTCTGACCACATCTCTCAATGTCTTGGTCAGGTCGAGGGCCTCCTGGACGATTGCCGGCCTCTCGGTCGCCGGCAGCGACGCAAGCTCCTCCTCCGACATCTTCATAGCCCGCGTATCCGCCCACGCCGCCGAATCCTCCCACTGTATCGCCAGAAACTTCTCGACCGAACCGTACCTGTCGCCCTTGCGCCATGCCGCCAGCACGGTGCTGAGCTTGATGTCACCGACTTCAGGCCCGGACGCCTCTGCGCTCTGGCTGCTGTTTGAATCCGCGCTGCCGCCCTCGGTTTCGCTCTTGTCGTCTTTCTTCCCGCACCCGCACGCCCAAACCATAATCCCAATTGCTGCTACAACCGCAAATACTCTCAATTCTCTCATGACAACCTCCCTGATTGACCGGCTGCTTCATATCTCATTGTTGCCCGGCGCTTGTAGAAAACCCCCTATTTCATTATTCAAAAGCATCGGAAGAACCTTCGCTATACAGGCGGCCTCTTGTTTCCACGGTTGCACTTTCAACAAACGCTCGATAGTCTCCTTGTCGAACCGTTTCTTGACAACACGCGCCGGATTGCCTGCCGCCAATGCCTGGCAGCGCCCCGGCGGCATCGCAAGTCCACCTCTTGTCAAGACTCGCCGCCCCTGCAAGCCATGTCGGCATCAATATCCGCCCGTAGCGCGCCCTATCCCGCCAGCTTGACCGCAGTGCCGTAGACCAGAAGCTCTGCCGCGCTGCCCACAACGCTCGTGGTCATATAGCGAACGTTGATTATCGCGTCGGCGCCCATCGCCACAGCCTCCGCAATCATCCTGTTGGTCGCGGTGCTGCGGGCGCGCCCCATCATCTCGGTGTACTCGGTCAGTTCGCCGCCGAGGATAAGCCTCACAATCGCGGACAAATCCTTGCCGATCCAGATGGCAAATACCGTATGTCCCTGAACCAGGCCCAGAACCTCGCGCGCCTGCCGGCCGGGCACGTCCGTCGAGTTGATCAAAACCACCCCGGAGTCGCGCTCGGCGGGCGCCGGGCCCTGTGACGGCGGCTTGCGCATCCATTGTTCGAGCCCCAGTGTCACCAGCACCACGAGGATTCCGCCCAAGAGGCAGAAAACCGCCGCCTGAAGCCACGGAGGAACCGGCGGGTCATCGGCAACAATCACGTGCCACGGCACGCCGGCAAAGACCACAACGAACAGCCCCAGCACAAATGCCAGTGACCCTATGTACTGAAGTGCTTTCATAACGTCTCCTTGGAGCCCCCGGAGTCAAAGACTTCGGCCGCCGCAGCAGCGGCCCTTCTCAATCGCCGCACAAATTCCCTGCTCTCGGATGGTTGTTATCTACTGGTAGGCCCGCCTATTGCTTTGTCTGGCCGCCTGCAAGCAATACCGCCACCAGCGAAACTCCCGTCAGAATCCCAATTATCGCCATCGTCTTCAAGACCAGGGCTCTGATATATTCGTCCGCAAAAACGTCAAGAACATACAGGATTGCGATGACGCCCAGTATGATTGTGGCCACTAACACTATGACCTTTAACGT
>CP070678.1:2747432-2752734 GCA_020352515.1 Phycisphaerales bacterium
AGCGGGATCGTGGTGGGGCGGGGCGACGATGTCCGCTTCTGGCACCTGACGTTCCAGGAGTATCTGGCTGCGCGTGCAATCGCGGCCCGTTCGGATCAGGAGCAGAATGAGATACTACTGACCCCGGCGGGTGAGGCGCGGCTGTACCTGCCGGACTGGCGGGAGGCGGTTCTGCTGTTAGGGGGCGTTTTGCACAAGCAGGGGCATCGCAAGGTCGATAGTTTCATTTCGGCTGTTCTGGATAAGGCTGAGGCGGCAGGGATGCCGGCGGCTGAGGCGAGGTGTGCCGGGCTTTTGGGTGCTATGGTGCGGGACCTTAGTGCGGCGAATTACCGGCCGGGCGATGTGCGCTACGAGGAGCTGCTGGACCGGGTGATGTCCATCTTCGATCCGAAGCGGTCGGTGGCGATTGATATCAAGGACATCATTGCGGCGGCGGAGGCCCTGGGGCAGGCGGGGGACCCTCGTTTTGCCGAGGACGCGCTGAAGGATAACTGGGTTGATATCCCGGCGGGGCGGTTTCTGATGGGCGCGCAAGCGAAGGACCCTTCGAAGCCGAACTACGATGGCGAAGCATACGATGACGAGTCTCCCGTTCACGAGGTGAGGCTGGATGGTTTTCGGATAGGGCGATACCCGGTGACGGTGGGGGAGTATCTGCGGTTCGTGGAGGCCGGGGGCTACGGGGACAGGGAACTCTGGGAGGCCGGCGGATTCGGCGAGTGGACGAGCCCGGAGGATTGGGACGAGCAGTTCGCACATCTTAACCGGCCTGTGGTGGGCGTGAGCTGGTTCGAGGCGGCTGCATACGCGAGGTGGAGGGGCTGCCGGCTGCCTACGGAGGCAGAGTGGGAGCGGGCGGCTCGCGGTCCCGAAGGACGAAGTTATCCCTGGGGAGATAGCGCACCTGATGCGCTGCTGGCCAACTACGATGGCGCCAAGGTGGGCGCGCCGACGCCGGTCGGGATCTATCCGCGGGGCGCGACGGCGGAGGGGCTAATGGATATGGCGGGAAATGTCTGGGAATGGTGCAGCGACTGGTTTGGCGACTATTCAAAAGCGGCTGCAGAGAATCCGCGGGGACATGCCTCCGGCACATACCGTTGTTTGCGTGGCGGCTCGTGGCTCTTCGACGATCACTATCTGCGTTGCTCGTTCCGTAGCGTCCTCAATCCCGACGGCCGCGACGACGTCTTCGGTTTTCGCGTAGTTTTCTCCCAGTCATAAAATCTTTTGATACTCTGACCCTCTGTCCATCCGGTACTCTGAAGGGGCGGCGGAAAGGGCGCGGCCCAGGGGCCGGGGCAACGGAGCAGGAAGACGCGTGTTATAGAGAAGGTGACGCGGCGGCGCGGGGGAGAGGCGCGAAAAAGAGGTTCATCCGAATAATGGATAGGTGTATTTTGCGACTCTGAAGACCACTCCAAAGCCCGGCCTGCAACGGGCACTTACAAGCCACTTCATAACCTCAGGAGGCAGCCTTATCAGTGTGAAAAACGCCGTTTTTTGAGGTTATGAAATGAGTTCCAGTCATTAACCGGATGAAGCAAAAAAAGCGGGGGGGATTGCAAGGGGGCTGAGGGGGGTGTATAATGTTTATTATGTGTTCTGAGTGATGGGTATCCCCCGGGGCGGGTTGAGCCTCCGGGACAGGTTGAAGGCCGCGGCAGTCGGTGCACGCTGCGGCGAGGAGGATTCTCATCGGTGCTTTCGAATATGACGGGGTCGTCTTTGCAGGAGAATGAGAAATGAAAAAGTCAGCGGGAGTGCTCAGGGGGATTGTAGTATTTTCGGCGGTGTTTTGGGCGTTCGGGGGCGCGGCGGCGAATGCGGCGGTTTCCGACCACGTCTTCTTGGTGGACATAGCCCATGAGACGATCTACAAAAATGCCATCGATGAGACGGACGTGCAACACGAGTTCTTTATTGAGATCGAGACGGATGCGGATGTGAATTTCGTGGAGGTTCTGACGCCGGAAGGCATCACGTTCGAGATACCCGATATTGCGGATAGCTGGACCGGCGACGCAAACGGGGGCGTCTGGACGACGCACGAATACGACTCGGATCCGAACGTTTGGATATGGGACTATTCCGAATGGTCGGTTGACCCGGCGGTCTACGACGACTACGGGGACGGAACCTATACGGTCACGGTGCACTACGAGAGCGGGGGGCAGGACACGACGAGCTTCTGGTTCGGGGTGCCGAGCACGAGCGACCCTTTGCCCTGGCCGACGCAGCGGCCGATTATGACGTCTCCCGGCTACTACTCTAGCGCGACCTCGCCGGTGACGGTGGTCTGGGAGGACTGCACGGACCCGAACGTCAGGGGCCTGTGGGTGGAGCTGGAGAGCAAGGACACCTACGATGAGATGGAGTTTGCGCCGGAAGACACGAACTGGCCGTCGGTTTCGCTCTCCAACGGCTTCTGGAAGGCGAGTATATGGTTCGACCAGGCATACTGGTGGCAGATCAACGGTGACGGGATTGACTACGGGGCCGTGAAGTCCGTCGCGAGCGAGTACTGGTTTGCGGTGGGGAAGGCCTGGGCGGCGTACGAGCTGTGGGCCGGCACGACGGATTACACTTCCGAGCCGAACTTCTGGGAGCGCTATTACAACATCGATCAGCAGGACTATGTGAAGATTGGGGAATCGCGGGGCGGCTCGGCCACGTTCAGCGGTGATTACGATTACTACGTGATAGCGGTTCGGCAGCGGCATGTTGGGGTGGATGCGATTCGGGGCTCGAACGGCACCTATTACCTCGGGGGAGGCGCGACGGGCAACGTCCTGGACCCGGGCAACATCAACGGGGCCCCGGACCAGCTCTATACTCTGACGGGGCTTTATGAGCTGCCGGCGTCGTTCAGCAGCTACATAGTCCTCACCAATCCCGGAACGTGGACCGGCCTTACCGTGATTTCCACGACCACGGATCATACCATCTGGTACGTGGATGGCGCCCAGTCAGCCTCCGGTGACGGGGCAAGCTGGCCCGAGGCGTTCAAGACGATACCGGAGGCTATTACGGCGGCGTCGGCCGGGGATGAAATATGGGTCAAGGCGGGTACGTATTCGATAAGCTCGACCATAAATGTCAACAAGGCGGTTGGAATCTACGGGGGCTTTGCAGGCGGGGAGACCGGTAGGGACCAGCGAAACTGGGTAAACAACCAGACGATAATCGACGGGGGCGGGACGACCATCCACTGCGTGCGGCTGACGGGAGATGCGGATTTTGACGGTCTTGTGATTCAGGACGGCAACTCGGTCGGCACCATTCCGAACGACGAGGGCGGGGGGATGTACATAGATTTGTGCGACCCGAATATCGCCCACTGTACGTTCCGGAACAATCACGCCGAGTATCGCGGCGGCGGGGTGTATGCGCAGTTCTCAAACGGGACGTTCAGCAACTGCACGTTTACGGGAAATGCAGCGGGCAGCTACGGTGGGGCGATGACGAACTACCAATCGGAGCTGACTATTACGGGCTGCACGTTCACGAACAACCAGGGGCTGCCGGGCTCATCGACGAGCGGCGGGGCGATTTACAATCATACGTGCACGCCTACGATTACGGGGTGTACGTTTACGGGCAACCGCGCGACGAACGGGGCCGGGGTTTACACGAGCGGGGGTTATATAGGCAACTGCACTTTCAGCGACTGCAACTCGGCGAGCAACAAGGGGGGCGGCATCTACGGCGGGGGGGATTCTCTGGTTATCGAGAGTTGCCTGTTCGAGGGCAACCAGGTTGGCTGGGCGGGCGGCGCCCTTTACATAAGCAAGGGAGATGTTATCAACTGCATTATGAGCGGCAACGGCTCCGCCTTCTACGGCGGGGCGATCTATGTCGACGACAACGGCGAGCCGAATGTGACGAACTGCACGATTTACGGCAACACGGCAGGGAGCAACGGCGGGGCGGTTCACAACACGTGGGCGGTTCCTCTTTTCACGAATTGTATTATCCGTGGCAACAGCGCCCCGGCGAATCCGGAAATCAATAATTCCTACCCGGCGTCGCCGGCGGTGGCGAACTACTGCGATATCGAAGGCGGATACAGCGGCGTTAACAACATCGACGTGGACCCGAACTTCCTTAATCCGGCGGCCGAGGACTTCCGGCTGACGGAAGGTTCGGCCTGTATCGACACGGGCGACAACTCGGCTCCCGGAATTCCACTCAACGATTATGCGGGCAACACGCGGATATTCGACGGCGACGGAGACACCACGGCCACGGTTGACATGGGGGCATACGAATTTCATGGCTCGGAAGGGTACTATCTGCTTGCGGAGACTTTTTCGGATGGGGACTATTCGGGTTGGGCGGTTATGGATGACGGTACGAGCTACGGGCCTTCGTCGTGGTCGGCGGCGACGGGGGAATTGATTCAGGGCTCGAACATATTCGGCGGTGACGGCGTCTCGCCCGACATGCCGGGTACGTACGCGGTGTACGAGGACGGCGTGGGCTGGGACGACTATATTATGAGTGTCACCGTCAGCTCCGACGACGATGACGCGATAGGCGTGATGTTCCGCTATGTGGATAGCGACAACTACTATCGCTTTAGCTGGGACAAGCAGCGAAAATACCGGCGGTTAGTCAAGAAGGAGGACGGCGTCTTTACCATCCTTGCCCAGGACAGCGCGGCGTACGTGACCGGCCAGAGCTATGAGCTGGAGATTATCGCGTGCGGCCCGTCGCTGGGGGTCTTCATCGACCAGCAGCTTATATTCTGGACGAGCGACTGGAGCTTCGAGACCGGCAGCGTGGGGCTTTATAGCTGGGGCAACGCGGGGGCGCACTTCGACGATGTTGTCGTCGAAGAGTTCCCCGTCGAGTACGGCACGGAGGATTTCTCCGACGGCGGCTACGAAGGATGGACGATTGTCGATGAAGGGGGCTCTTTCGGTCCTTCGTCGTGGTCGGCGGCGACCGGCGAATTGGTGCAGGGCTCCAACATCTTCGGCGGGGACGGTGTCTCGGTCAATATGCCGGGCACGTACGCGCTATACGAACAGGGATTCGCCCTGGACGATTACACCGTGACTCTTACCTTAAGCTCGGATGACGACGACGCGATAGGCGTGATGTTCCACTACATCGACAACGACAATTACTATCGCTTAAGCTGGGACAAGCAGCGAAGCTACCGGCGTCTGGTCAAGAGAGAGAACGGCGTCTTTACCGTGCTCGCGCAGGACAACATCCCCTACGTGACCGGCCACAGCTACCAGGTTCAGATCGTCACCTTCTGGCCGACGATTCAGGTTTATGTCGATGG
>CP070678.1:2752834-2758720 GCA_020352515.1 Phycisphaerales bacterium
GATATTGAAGTGTATCGCGAGGATTCCGTCGACCTGCGCGAGCTTGTCCTTTAGCTGGGCGACCTGAGCGGGGGCGGTGACGAGCCGGTCGACGACGAAATCGACGTCGGCGAGGTGGTCCTTCATCTCGGCGAACTTGGATTGGTAGAAGCGGACTTCGTTTTCGAGGTCGAGGTTCGGCTTTGGCCAGAGGCCGTGCGAGGTTCCCATGTATAGCCTGGCGACCTTGACCTTCGATCTCCTGCAGCCGGGGCTGACGAGGGTCGAGCGGCGGGTGTCGGCTGAGAGTGCAAAAATGCCGGGTGAGGCGAGGCACACTGCGCCGCCGGCGGTGGCGAGCTGAATGAATTCTCTTCGGTCGATTTTATTTTTCATCGCGGTCTCCTTGTACTGTGTTTTTTCTCTCCAACGTTTTTCCAAGCCGAGTATAGCGCGAAGCCGCTGCACGGGCGGGTCCGCTCGCAGAGGCCTGCTTTGCCTGAAGGGCCAAGACGGGCGTATTCTACCACGGGCGGCGGCGAGCGGCCAACCCTAAATCCGGGCGAGAGGCAGCAGGCGGACGGGCGAGGCTAATTCGACTCTGAAAGCCGGACGGGGGCCCAGAGGTGGTTGATGTTGAGCTCGAGCGTTTTGTTGAATTCGGCCCTGGCTTTTTCTTTGTCGCCTTTGCCGAGATGCGCCAATCCGAGGAGTTAGTGGGTGTCGGCGAGCTTGAGGTTGTGGGCCTGCTTTTGGCCGAACTTGGCGAAGAACTCGACTTCGGGTTGTGGGGTGGCGGAGGCGGCCATTCGGTCGAAGACTTGGAGGGCCTCGGCTTTTGAGCCGAGCTTAGCAAGGGCGAGTCCCTTGTAGTAGGCGTATTCGGATCGGCGGACTTGGGCGGAGGCGGCTTTTTCGAAGTTTTCGCGTGCCTTTTGGGTGTCGCCGAGGGCTTCGTGGGCCCGGCCGATGAGAAAATGTATCTGGCAGAGGCGCAGGTCGCGTTTGGGCCTGCCGACTTCGAGGTTTTCGGGGTATTGCATTGCGGCGGCATAATCTTCGAGGGCCCGGCGGTATTTTTCGTTTTTGAAGTTTTTCAGGCCCCTGAGCAGATGCGCGTCGGCATAGACGCGATGGATTCGGCCGCCGCCCTCCCATGTATGGAAGTGCCGGTCTTTCAACAACTCGATGGCCCTGTCATAGTTTCCGGTTTGCACGAGGAGGGCGATTTCGCGGGCGAGCGCGTCGTCGCGGGCGGTTACTGTCTCGTGGTTCTGCTGGAGGAGGTCGAGCCTTTTTTGGGGGCTTACCCCCCCTGCCTCGTAGAGCAGGTCGAGCTCGTAGTAGAGCCTCGGGTCGCGGCTGTCGCAGGCGACGGCCTTTTCCATAGCGGCGACTGCGGCGGGCGTGTCGTTGTTTGCGTAGGCATAGGCGAAGCCGAGATTTCGGTGGACGGTGGCGAAAGTTGGGTCAAGCAGTGCGGACTTTTCCCAATGCTCGATTGCGGCGCGGGGCTGGTTGTCGTACAGCAGGTTGCCGAGATAGTAATGAGCGCGGGCGTCCGCGGGGTTCAGTACAATTGCGCGGTTTAGGGCGGCGATAGATTCGAGGCGGAAGGGGAAACAGTAATCGGGGGGCATTTTTGCGGCGGCACGATAGTATCTTTTGGCTTTGTTCGTGTCGCCCTTCTTTTCTGAGAAGAAGCCAAGGTAGTAGTAGACCATTGGGTGGCCGGTGGGTCGGCCTTTTGCGGGTTTTGCCAATCGGGCGAGACATTCAAGAGCCTCATCCAGGAGGCCGCAGTTGCCGTAGTCGAGGGCCAGCTCGAGGGAGGACTGCACGCGGTCTGCGGTCTTGAACTGTGACGCCCTGAGGGCTCTTGCCGCCTGTCTTTTGGCACCCGCGGCGGACTTGGCGAGGTACAGCTCGTTTTGCGCCCAGAAGTCGAGTGGGTCGAAGGTTAGGATTTTTGCTGCCAGGGAGGCGGGCTGTTTGGATTCTCCGAGGCGTCTGAGGACGGCGGCTTTTAGGTTGAGGGCCCTGGTATTCCACGCGTTGGTTGCGATGGAGCGGTCGAGGTGCTCGAGGGCTTTGTGGAAGTCGCCCCTTATGCAGTCGATTTCGGCGAGATTGTAGTAAGCGGCGGCGTGACATGCGTGGGTCCAGGTGGCCTTGTAGAGGGCGTCGTAGGCGGCGTCATAGCGGCCCTCGAACTTTAGGGCTATGCCGAGGTAGTAGTGGGCGCGTCCGTCTTTTGGGCTGGTGTAGTTTTTCGTGACCCGGTCGATGGCGCGGTTGAGTTTTTGGCGGGCGCGGTCGAACATGCCGCGCTTGGAGTAGAGGATGCCGAGCTCGGTGTTGACCTGGAAGTTGTTGGGGTCTCTGGCAAGGGCCTCTTCATAATAGGGGTAGGGAGAGAGGGTTGCATGGTGGAACTGGTCGAGTCGCAGGCCGGTAAGATACAGCTCTTCGACGGAGTTGATGTCCTTTGGTGCCGGCGGGCGCTTGACGGGCTCGGGCATTGGGGCCCCCTGCTTTTCACCCGGGGCGTACGAGATCAATTCCTCGTTTTCAGAGGAGAGCAGGGAGAGGCGGAGGTCGTTTTGCGCGACCTTTTCGGGAATGGCGACTTGCGCGGAGAAGGGCCTTTCGGGGCTTATGTCTATCCTTCGTTCGAACAACACGGTTTCGGCGGCCTTGAGGATCACACGGGCATTCTTGCGGAGGGATGTGGTGTTGAAGGCTATCCTTGCGAGTTTGGGGTCGGTGAGGTCGAGATCGACGGCACCGTTGAGGTTGGCGTTTTTGACGCCGGGGATATTGCGGATTGGGTACCAGTACTGCTTTATGATTTTGACTTCGTAGGGCTGGAGCCAGCTATAATCGGGCTGGTTGTCGGAGTAGGCGCCGGCCATTATTTCGATGTACGGTCCGTCGGTCTCGGTGAGGATTTTGTCCCACATTTGTCCTCTCGGGCCGGGTCCCCACTCCCAGAGCTTTTTTCCGGGAGCGATGTGATGGTTTGCGACGTATGCGGTTCCGGCGTTTCTCCCGTGGTCGTAGCCGGCGAAGAAATCGTCGCGGTAGTTCCAGGCAAAGAAGGAGATCGGGGAGGGATGGTTCTTCCACCAGGAGAGGTCCACGCCCTTGGAGTAGTCGACGCCGGAATAGAACTCGCGGGAGACGGGCCATCGGGCGAACTGGTTCTTGCCGTGGTAGGTGGCGTATTCGGTGCTCGGTGGGAAGATGACCTGGTAGTTTTCGTTGGCGTGGACGGCAACATTGGCCCAGCAGAGGATGGAATTTACGAAGGGTGTGCGGTTGATAATCTTGATGGTGGCTTCCATGTAGGATTTGCCGGGATAGAGGGTAAGTCCTATGGCCCATTTTGTGCGGTGGCGGAGCTCTATCTCGCCGACCCATACGGTTTTGCCGCCGTCCGGATTTTCTGTCAGCGTGTAGTCAACAGGCATGAAGGTTGTGGCCCTGTGGTGGTGCGGGATGCACCATTCGATGCCACCGGATATCCAGGCACCGAGCATTCCAATTAGTGCGGGTTTTATGACGTGCTGGCGGTAGAGGAAATCGTAATTGTTGGTCTTGTCGAGTGCAGAGAAGACGCGGCCGCCTATTTCGGGCAGGACGCAGAGCTTGATGTACTCGTTTTCAAGATAGACGGCGTTGTAGGTTTTTTCGACGCGGTTGTCGGTGAGGGTGTCGAGCATTGGGTAGGGATAGACGCGTCCCTGCGCGCCCTGATATGCCCTGCCGGTGAAGAACCTTGGGTTGGGGTCCGGCTCGCCGACTGTGTAGGTTGGTATTTTGAGCGGCTCGGTTCGGATGCTCACGGCGGCTGCGGGACGGATGGCGGTCGTAGCAAGAAGAATCGGCAGGACGAGCAAAGGCTCAAGGAGGCGGGTGGAGCGTTTGGAGCCGGTCATTTGAGGTCTCCTAAGTATTCTGGACTTTCGAAAGACCGGCGTATTTTACCATAAGTGATTTTGTCTGTCCCGTGTTAAAGGTGACGACGACGATGCTGTTTTGGCCCATATCGACGAACTTTTTTACGCGGCCGAGTCCGAAGGTTTTGTGGCGGACGATTTGGCCGGCAACAAAGGCGGGGATGGGGCGCGGAGGCTCGTCGGCTTGGTCGGGGTAGTCGTCTTCTTCGGGCGATTCGGAGAACCCGGAGCCGAGCTCGAAGAGGAACTGGGATGGAATTGTCCTGAGGGTCTGGCCGCGGACGGTTCGATATTTTGCGTGACTTATTTGCAGGCGGGTCTTTGCACGTGTTATGCCGACAAAGAGGAGCCGGCGCTCCTCTTCGAGCTCGTCCTCGTCCTCGCGGCCGTTGCTTTTTTCATGCGGGAGCAGGCCCTCTTCGGCGCCGACGATAAAGACGTTTTCGAACTCGAGGCCCTTTGCAGCGTGGAGCGTCATGAGGGCCACGCGGTCGCCGGCGGGGTCGTAGGCGTCGGCGTCGCTGAAGAGGGATATCTGCTGGAGGTAATCGAGGGCGGAGGGCTCTTCGGTGTTTAGGTCGTACTGGGCGGCTGCGTTAATCAGCTCGTTGACGTTTTCGAGTGCGCTGTCGTCCTTGCCGGCTCCGGCGGCGAGCGATTGGGCGAGGCCCGACTCCTGGAAGATTCGCTCGGCGAGCGGGGCGACTGGGCCTGTGATGTAGTCTTTGAAATCTTCGAGCATTTTTACGAAGCCCGTCAACCTGTCTTTGACCTTGCCGGAGAGGGACTCGACGGCCTCGGCCTTCTTTAGGGCGGCGTAGAGGGTAATGCCGTTCCTGACCGCGAAGCTGCGGACCCTGTCGATTGTAATCTTTCCTATTCCGCGCGCGGGGGTATTGATTATGCGGGCCAGTGAGATCTCGTCGTCGGGGTTGACGAGCACTTTGAGGTATGCGAGGAGGTCGCGAATTTCGCTGCGGTTGTAGAATTCGACGCCGCGGACTATCTGGTAGGGTATCCTGTTGCGGACGAAGGCCTCTTCGAGGAGCCTGCTCATGGCGTTTACGCGGTAGAAGACGGCGGTGTCCCTGCAGGAGGAACCTTCGTCGATGAGCGTGCGGACACGGCGGGCGACGGCCTCGGCCTCGGCCATTTCGTCGTCGAAGGCATCGACGAGGACGTCGTCGTCGGCGGGCCTGGTGGCGATAAGCTTTTTGGGCTTTCGATTCTTGTTGAAGGCAATCAGGCTGTCGGCGACGGCGAGGATGTTGGGGGTGCTTCGGAAGTTTTCTTCGAGCTTTACAATCGTGGCGTCGGGCCAGTCGGTTTCGAAGGCGAGGATATTTCGGATGTCGGCGCCTCGCCAGCGGTAGATGGATTGGTCGGGGTCTCCGGTGGCGCAGATATTTGCGTGCTCGGAGGCGAGGGCCCTTGCGATCCTGTACTGTGCGTGGTTCGTATCCTGATATTCGTCGATGAGGAGGAAGCGGAAGCGGTCGGACAGCTCGCGGCGGACATCAGGGCAGCCTTCGAGCAGAAATGCTGTTTTGAGCAGGAGGTCGTCGAAGTCGAGGGCGTTGAGGCCGGCGAGTATCTGCTGGTATCGCAGGTAGACTCGGGAGAGCATTCTGGAGAAGAAGTCGTCGGTTCGGGCTGCGAAGGCGTCGGCATCGACGAGCTTGTTTTTGAGGGCAGAGAGTGCGTCGAGCATTCGGGCGGGCGGGAAGTTTGCGGGGTCAAGGTCGCAGTCCTTTACGGCGCGCTTGATGCACCTTGTCTGGTCGGCCTGGTCGTAGATGGTGAAGGCGGGTCTTACGCCGGCGCTGTCGGCATAGCGGCGGAGTATCCTGACGCAGAGGGAGTGGAAGGTGCTGATGTGTGCGCCCGCGGAGGCGCCGAGAGCGGCGGCCCTCTGTCTCATTTCATCGGCGGCCTTGTTGGTGAA
>CP070678.1:2758820-2767558 GCA_020352515.1 Phycisphaerales bacterium
CAAGAGTCAGCACCTTTACCCAGGTCTGAACTTGCTCGCGGCTATTCAGGATTTGGCGCAACCTCCTTCCACGAGAAATTGCAAAGAACCCGCACATCGGGAAACAGAAATGTGCGAAAAAGCAACAACTAGATTTTACAGCATCATGCGCGTTGATTTCAACAAGAATTTGAGAATTCGCGGGAAGCCAGAGGCATCGTGCTCGCTTTTGTCACGAGCAGAAGCGTGTTTCCCTGAATTTCGGTCTATGGTCCGGTCGGCGTCTTATTTTGCCGGGGTAGAGATGCTCCCGTTTCAAGTTGCCTGTGCGCCGATAGATACAGGTATCTATCGCTGCCGCAAAGACGAGCAGGGGGCCTTTGCCGAACCAATCGGCATAGAAGCCCCGGCTCAAAGTCATTAGTTTTTTCCGCAGTGATTTGAGGGCTTAAGGGGCGACCGCGAATGCCCCGGCAGAATTCGACCAGAGTCGGTGGGACGATTAGGAGGCGACTTTTCACTTGACAGATACCCGTGTAGTTTGATAGCGTTGTATTAGGCTGTGTCTGAAAACTCGGTGCCTGGCTTCGAGCGGCTTGTTCGACCTCTGGCGGCGTCCGTCTCCATCGACGTATCTCGGTGGATACGCCTGCTTCGACGTCCTTGCCAGCGGCCGAACCGCTCGCTCTCGGGCCTACGGCAGCGTTTTCAGACAAAGCCTGGCGCAGGGGGACGATATGGCTGCTTGTAAAAGGGCAATATAGTGTATTGGAACCGACCCGGTGGGACAGGATGAGTGCTCCGGCCGGGTGTTGTTATGGGGGGTGAGAGCAGGTGGATGTGATGGGCAGGAGCGGGAGGAAAGCGGGGGGTGATAAGAGTCTACACATTCTCAGGATTTTTCCCATTTTCTGCGGTGCTTTGCGTCCGTATTTCTCGCACTTAAGAGTAGAGACGTGCTACAGGCGACGAGACATACGATTATTTTGGTATGATTGACTGTGTCGTGTGCATGAGCGCCGATTATGACATCAAATGGCAAATCTCAGAGTGAGGAAACTAAATGCCGAGTCAGAAGAAGCTTCAAATATGTTGTTACTTAGCGCTTGTATTGGCATCTGTCGCTTACGGAAAGAGTCCTACGATTCTGGTGGTGAGCGATTGCTCTGCCCCGGGAACGTACACAGGAACGCCGCCAGACGATGTGCCCGAGCGGGACAATAGTCTGGTTCTGTTTTTGGAAGAGCTGGGCTACACAGTCGATACCAGCGGAATGAACAAGTCATTCCGGGAGAACCAGAATCCTTTCAACAACTGGGTGAAAGCGGCGGCCCTCGATGCCGCCGACCTGATCCTTGTCAGCCGCCATACCACCAGCGGGGACTATGACAATGACAGACAAAAGTGGAACGAACTCGAAAAGCCGCTGCTTCTGATGAGCGGGTATCTTACGCGTGGGGGCAGCGATAACCGCTGGGGATGGACCACAGGCGGCAGCGCTGATGCAGCCCTTGCGGAGACCCAGATTGTCATTGAGCCCGGCCAGATGGGGCATCCTTTCGTTGCGGGCTTCACAAGTCCTGTGACGGCTTTTGACTGGTCTTCGGCACCGACTCCGGGCGAGGCCCCGAAATCGGTTTACCTGCCAGATTCTCCAGTTGTGGCGGGAGCTACCGTCATCGGCACGTTTGATAATATGCCCATCCTGATAGACATTCCTGCCGGGGCCGACTTCGATGTCGGTAATACAGGTGGTCCGTATGGCATTGCGGGCGGGCGGCGAGTGATGCTGGCCACCTGGGGCTACGATGTTTACTTGGGCCTGCCCTATGACCGGGAAGCGGATTTCACTGACTTCCTTAGAGAGGGCTATCTGAACGTGTTTGCGCAGACGCTCAATGTCCTGACCGGACATAGGGCGATCTGTGTTGATTTAACGGGCGATTCTTTTGTCGATTTTCGTGATTACGCCTTTTTGGCCGGATGGTGGATGGAAAACTGCGCGTACTCCAATAGTTTTTGTGATTGGGCGGATTTTGACTTTTCGGGTAAGGTCGATGCGGGGGATCTTTCAATCTTAACAGGCGACTGGCTGAGAGATTATTGCTTCGTGACGACCTGGGACACGAGTCTCGGCGACGGCACGACGGTTACGCTGGGCCTGGCAGGTGAGGTGGACGCTACTATATACTGGGGCGACGGCACAATCACAGACGTAAACAAGCCCGGTCCGCACGTGCACGACTACGGCGTCGACGGAGTCTATACCGTTGCGGTCGACGGCAGTGTGACGGCGTATAACGGTTATGACAACGGCGGGGAGGCCTCCGAGTGCGCAAAGCTGGTGAGTGTGGATTCGTGGGGACAACTGGGATTTACGAGCATGAGATATGCGTTCAGTTATTGCGTCAACCTTGTTTCGGTGCCGAATACCACAGAGGGGCTTGAATCGGTGACAATCATGCACATGATGTTTTTCAGGGCATCTTCCTTCAACTGCGACATCACCGGTTGGGACACCTCAAATGTCGGGGACATGAGCTTTATGTTCAACATGGCATCGTCATTCAACCAGCCGATAGGCAACTGGAATACCTCGAACGTCTATAGCATGAGCGGGATATTCAAGGATGCCAAGTCATTCAACCAGCCGATAGGCGACTGGGATACATCGAACGTCAGCGGCATGACCAGGACTTTTCTGTCTGCGAAGTCATTCAACCAGGATATCAGCGGCTGGAATACTTCGAAGGTCAGATCGATGTACTCGATGTTCAGCGGCGCGTCGGCTTTCAACCAGGATATCGGGGGCTGGGACACCTCCAGCGTCACCAGCATGGACGGTATGTTCATCAATGCGAGGTCGTTCAACCAGGACCTGTCCGGATGGTGCGTAAAGAATATTCCTTTTGAGCCGGTTTCCTTCGACTCGTGGGCAACGAACTGGGAACTGCCGCGGCCGGTCTGGGGAACCTGCCCTGCGGAGGACTTCGTGACGACCTGGGATACGAGTAATGGTACCGGTACGACGGTTACGCTGGCGCTGGCCGGTGAGGTGGATGCTACTATCTACTGGGGCGACGGCGCCGTGACGGATGTAAACAAACCGGGTCCGCACGTGCACGACTATGGCGTCGATGGAATCTATACTGTTTCAGTCACTGGCAGGGTTACGGCATACAACAGTGCCGACCATGGCGGCAGTAATTCCGAGCGGGCAAAGCTTGTGAGTGTCGACAACTGGGGTCACCTTGGATTCACCGACATGACACACGCGTTCAATTTCTGCACGAACCTCGTCGCAGTACCGACGACTTCGGAGGGGATTGAAGGCGTTTTGTACATGAGGTCGATGTTCGAACAGGCACATTCATTCAATCACAATATTGGCGGCTGGGATGTCTCCGGCGTCAAGAGCATGAGTTGTATGTTCTTCGCTGCAGTCGTATTCAACCAGGACATTGGCGACTGGGACACCTCCAGCGTAAGGTTCATGTCTGAGATGTTCGCTTATGCCCAGTCCTTCAACCAGGACTTATCCGGATGGTGTGTGAGAGAGATTAGTGCTGCGCCTTATCACTTTGATCATTGGACAGATGATTGGACATTGCCCCGGCCCGTCTGGGGACGATGTCCTCTGTGGGACTCTTTTGTGACGACCTGGGACACGACTCTGGGCGCCGGCGCGACGGTTACGCTGGCGTTGTGGGGTAATGTGGATGCTGATATCGACTGGGGTGACGGCAACATCGAACATGTAACCACTGACGGCCCCCAGCACACGTACGACGAAGAAGGAGTCTATACCGTTTCGGTTATGGGCAGCGCGATAGGTTACAGTAGCGATAACTACGGCGGCGGGGCTTCCGAGTGTGCAAAGCTGGTGAGTGTCGATCAATGGGGGCAACTGGGCTTTGCCAGCATGTACGAGGCGTTCCGTGATTGCAACAACCTTGTTTCAGTACCGAATACCACCGACGGTCTTGAAGCCGTCACCAGTATAAGCAGCATGTTCTATAATGCGTCTTCATTCGACCAGGACATCAGCGGCTGGGACACCTCCGGCGTTACCAACATGGGCAGTATGTTCAGGGGTGCGTCTTCATTCGACCAGCCCATCGGGAACTGGGACACCTCCAGCGTCACCAGCATGTACGGAATGTTCCGGGATGCGGGCTCGTTCAACCAGCCCATCGGCGGCTGGGATACCTCCAGCGTCACCAGCATGAGCACTATGTTCAGGGGCGCGGTTTCATTCAACCGGGACATTAGCGGCTGGGATACCTCCAACGTCACCAGCATGAGCTACATGTTCCACGGTGCGGCTTCGTTCAACCAGCCCATCGGCGACTGGGATACCTGGAGCGTCAATACAATGCAATATATGTTCTGCGGTGCGCAATCGTTCGATCAGCCTATCGGCCGCTGGGGCACCTCCGGTGTCAAAAATATGAGCTATATGTTCCTAAATGCCTATTCCTTCGACCAGGACATCAGCGGCTGGGATACCTCTAACGTTACCGACATGAGCAGGATGTTCTGGGGTGCGTCGGCCTTCAACCAGCCTATCGGCGTCTGGGACACCTCCAGCGTCACCGACATGGGCTGGATGTTCTATCAGGCTTCCCTGTTCAACCAGCCCGTTGGCGGCTGGACTACCTCGAAAGTCACCAACATGGACCATTTGTTCGCCTTTGCAAAAGCGTTCGACCAGCCCATAGGAGATTGGGATACCTCGAGTGTTACGGATATGGGCTCTTTGTTCGGCAGTGCGTCGTCATTCAATCAGTACATTGGTGACTGGGATACCTCCAATGTCACCGATATGAGCTATATGTTCAACGCAGCGTTGTTATTCAACCAGGACATTGGAAGCTGGGATACCTCGAGCGTTACCAACATGACAAGTATGTTCCACGGGGCAAAGTCATTCAACCAGGACCTGTCCAAATGGTGCGTTGAACTGATCGATTCCAAGCCACCTTACTTCGATAATGTCACACCCCTCTGGACGGAGCCGCGGCCCGACTGGGGAAACTGTCCATCGGCTGCTTTCGTAACGACCTGGAATACGAATCACGGGGCCGGCGCGACGGTTACCCTGGCCCTGGCCGGTGACGTCGATGCTACTGTCGACTGGGGGGACGGGAAAATCGACGATGTGACAATAGCCGCTCCGAAGCACACCTACGCCAAGGACGGAATCTATACCGTTTCAGTTACCGGCAACGTAACGGCTTACAACAGCCATTACAACGGCGGCGCACAATCCGAGCGAGCAAAGCTGGTAAGCGTAGATAGCTGGGGTCATGTCGGTTTTACCAGCATGGATTCTGCGTTCCATTACTGTGTCAATCTTGTTTCAGTGCCGAATACCACAGATGGGCTGGAAGGCGTAGCCAATATGCACATGATGTTTCTCGGCGCATCGAAGTTCAATTGTGACATCAGCGCCTGGGATACCTCCAGCGTAAGAGATATGAGCTCGATGTTCTGGCATGCGACATTGTTCAACCAGCCCATCGGCAGCTGGGATACGTCCAGCGTCACCACCATAGCCGGGATGTTCGATGGTGCATCATCGTTTGACCAGCCCATCGGCAACTGGAATACCTCAGAAGTGACTAACATGAACGTGACGTTCCGTAATGCGTCGGCGTTCAACCGGGATATCGGGCGTTGGGATACATCGAAAGTTACCGCCATGAGTTCGATGTTCGCAGGAGCGTCGAAATTCAACCAGAATATTCGTGACTGGGATACGTCCAGCGTCACCGAAATGGTTTATATGTTCATCAATGCGTCCTGGTTCAACCAGGATCTGTCAGGATGGTGCGTCGAAAAGATTCGTCATAAGCCGACTGACTTCGATTTACGCGCCGTTAAATGGACCCTGCCGCGGCCTAAGTGGGGGGATCCTTGTCCATGATGACAAGCACCATAGGCTTATGACAGCAGGATTTCTTACTGTGCTGTCCGATTAGCCGGTTATGTTCTGGCGCGCGGTTCAGGTGGGGAGTGTTCATTGGGTTTTTAGCGGGGCTGCCGGGTCTGAACGGTTCGATCCCACTTTACCGCCAAGGGGTTCGGCTTATAGGGGGCAGGTGGCGCGGGTTCTGATTTGCCCGGTCGGGCGGTTTGTGCGTGGGGGATTCAGGAGGGTTATGTGCGAGATTCAGTTTGAGGGGGCGAGCCGGTTGGGGGTATTCCAGAGTATTCTGGCGGCGAAGACGGCGTTGTCGGATCCGTACTTCATTGGGATGCGGTAGTCGTAGGGATTCGGGCCTTTGGTCTGCATCCACTCGGTGACGGTGACCCAGGTTTCCCGGGGGTTAACGGGTGTGACGCCGAAGTTTCCGAGGCGGGCCCCTCGCTCGGGAACGAGGATTCGCTCGGTATCGCGGATGACGCAAAGCCTTTCGGTGTCGATGCGGGCTATGAAGAGCGGGGCGCGATGGCGGAAGACGTGGTCGTTGCCCCTGGCTTTGCGGGTGTAGACGAGGAAAAGAGCGTCGCTGTGGGTGACCCAGTGCTGCTGGGTGTTGTAGTTGCCCAGGTCCTGCCCATCGTCGAAGCGCCACTTGCGGGGCTCGACGTAGTTGAGTCCGTCGTCTGACGAGGTGACGTATCCGGCGCGGTCGTTTCGGAGGGTGAGGTAGTATCGGTTCTTGAACCGGGTCAGCGATGGCTCACAGAGCCCGCGGTCGATGGGAACGGAGTGCTCGCTTCCGTGGAGGAGATAGCGGAGAATCCGGCCGTCAAAGGAGCAGCGCAGGACGGTGACGCTGTACTGTTTGTCCTTCGGCTGCTTGAAATAGATGGGCAGAAGGATGTCGCCGTTTGGGAGGTCGTAGCGCTGGACGGAACCGGCGCCGGCGTTTTTGAACCTTTGCTCATCGGGCATTTTCAAGGTTGTCCAGGGGCTCCATTTGTGTTCGTTCTGATCGTAGACTGCGTAGGCGGTCTCGCGATTGCGAACAGTCATGACGCGGTTGTTCCGGTAGCGGACGGTTTGTCCGATGCCGAGAAGGGTGCGGGAGGCGGCGTGCCACTTAGGCGTCCAATCACAGGCGGCCACCACCACACCGGCGGGTTCGTCCCGGCGTCCCAGGGTCTGCTCGTGGGCTGTGGGTTCGGACCAGGTCGTTCCGAGATCGTCGGTTCGCATTTCGTTTATAGCGTAAAAGACATCGCTTCCGGTCAAGAGGAGTTTCTGGAGGGTCATGACGACGTTCGGGGTCGGTCCCGGGATGACTGCGGCCCTGGCGTGGACCCAACAGGTCTTCTTGTCGAATCCGGAGCGTACGGTGTCGAGGCGGATGCGGAAATCGGGAGCAGGGGTGTTAGATTTGTCGGCCGGCGGCTTCCGCTTCGGGGCGACGGGCGATTTGGCCGGATCGGCGGCGACGGCGTAATGGGCGGGCATCGGGGGGGCGCCGGGTTGTGAGTGGGCCGGCGGCGGGGGAGTCGAGGGGGCCAGTGCGATCAGGGCGGTGGCGAGGATTGCCGTGGATAGCTTGCGTGTCATGATTGCCGTGCCTAATTGAGCTGAGCGGGATTTGGCATTCAATTTCATTAACTGCACTCTGGGGCGCTACGGCGGGTATGATAGCATAACAGGGGGCGCCATTCAACGACCCGGGGGATCGGGTAATCGTGCCGGCGATTGTGGTGGAAACGGCGGATTCGGCCTTCGGGGGGTCGTCTGAGGGCTTTTGGGGCGACGGGGCATGGGGCGGACAGGTTTCGTCAAAATCGTTTGTATGATTGCCAGGGGTGTTTGTGGTTGACGTGGGTTCGGGTTTGGGTTATTTTGCGGGGAGAACCGGGGTAATATATTGGGGTCTTGGTATTAAGGAGAATTACGGATGCGTGCAGCGAAATTACTGACGGTGACGGCGGCTCTCGTTTTTGCGGTTTTCGGTTGCAGGAAATCGAAGGGTCCGGCGGAGCCAAATAAGGGGCCAGGGACGACAACAGGGAAAGACGCGACGGTGAAGAGGGAAGCAAACGAGCAGACACCGGATGCGACAGTAAAGATCGAGCCCGGAAAGGAGGCCGGTATGGGGATTACTATTCAATGGCTGGGACATGCGAGTTTCAGGATTACGGAGGGCAAGGAGGTTATATACATAGACCCCTGGAAATTGAAGGAGTCGGCGCACGATGCGACGGAGGTGCTTGTGAGCCACAGTCACAGCGATCATTACTCGCCGGATGATATTGAGAAGGTTAGCGGGGCGGATACGAAGCTGATATCCACGGTGGACGTTATAGCCAAGGAGAGGCGCGGGGAGGCGCTTCTGCCGGGGCTGAGGATTGTGCTTGACGGCGTGTCGGTGACCGGAGTAGCGGCGTATAATCCGAGCAAGGAGTTTCATCCGAGGTTGAAGAACTGGGTGGGGTTCGTGGTAGAGGTTGGCTCGAATCGCATCTACTATGCGGGGGACAGCGATTTTACGGATGATATGAAGGGGCTTGAGGATATCGATATAGCGCTTCTTCCGGTGGGTGGCAAGTACACGATGACCGGGGAGGAAGCGGCGGAGGCGGCGAGGCAGATAGGGCCGAAATATGCGATACCGTACCATTGGGGCGACATTGTGGGGGGGCGTAGTGACGCGGATGCGTTTGCGAAGGGGGCGGGTTGCGAGGTGAAAGTTCTTTCGCCGGGTGAGTCGGCGGAGTTATAGGCTGTGTCTGAAAACGCAGTGCCTGGCTTCGAGCGGCTTGTTCGACCTCTGGCGGCGTCCGTCTCC
>CP070678.1:2767658-2770918 GCA_020352515.1 Phycisphaerales bacterium
AGACAGCCGCGCCGCAGGATGCTCCGAACGCTGTGTAACTTCGATCCGCATCTGACCGAGGGTTTCCTCGTGAAAGAGCGCAGGGAACTTGAAAACCGCAGAGAGACGTTGCTCTATGACGTCACGGCGTGGAATCTGCCGATGGCGTTCGGTCTGGAGGCCTATTGGGCCGGCAGTGTCTCCGAAGTTCAACTCGGCACAGAGCCACCGCGAGCTGCTTCGGCTCCGGCGCCGAAGCTCAGCGAAAAAAGCGGCTACGGCTACCTGATTGATTTCGCAGACTCAGGCGCGTATTCGGCACTCGTTCGGCTGTTTGAGAACGGGTGCCATCCCAGAATTGCCGTCAAACCGCTCAAGACAGAGGGGCGTGAGTACCAGCCCGGGACGGTTCTGCTTCGCGCACATGAGAACCCCGACGGCTTGTGGGGCGTTTTGCGGAGGATCGAGTCTGATTTTGGAGTGGGTGTCCACGAGGTGGATAGCGCTCTGGTCGAGGATGGTCCGGACCTTGGCAGCCGCAAGTTCGAGTTGCTGACGGCGCCGAGGGTGGCGATAGCGTCGCAATGGCCCGTGTACTCGACGTCATTCGGATCGGTATGGTACCTTCTGGATAACGAGCTTCGACTCCGAAGTTCGCCAATCAACGTCCAGAGTATCGGCGGCATCGACCTGCGAAAGTACAACGTTCTGATCCTGCCCGATAGTGGCGACCTCGGTCCCGTGGTCGATAAGAAGGCCGTCGAGAAGCTCAAGAAATGGGTCGAGAGCGGCGGGACTCTGATAGCGCTGGGCAGTTCGGCGGCGTTTGTCGCCGGCAAAGATCGGGAATTATCGTCGGTTCGTCTGAAGCGAGACGTGCTTGACAGACTTGCCGAGTATGATGAGGCGGTCGAACGCGAAAAAAGCGCTCGCCGAATCGATATCGATCCGGCGAAGATATGGGGGACCGAAAAGGCAGAGAAGAAAAAAGTCGAGTCGAAAGACGAGAAGGACGAGGTCAAAAAGCCCGATGTCGAAAAGCTCAAGCGCAGCGACGAATGGCAACGCATTCTCAGCCCGGCGGGCGCTTTCCTGGCCGGCGTGATTGATCCGGAACACTGGCTCGGATACGGCCTGGGCGAGAAGCTGCCTGTCATGTTCCGGGGCAGCAGGGCGTTTATGTCGAAGCATCCGGTTAAGACCGCGGTTCGCCTGGCCGATGCGGATGAGTTGCGCCTAAGCGGCCTGCTCTGGCCGGAAGCCAGGCAGCGCCTCGCACAGACGGCTTACGCCACGGCTGAGTCCGTCGGACGTGGTCAGATAATTTTGTTTGCGACCGACCCGACCTATCGAATGTGGATGCCCGGCGCGCAAAGGCTGTTCCTCAATGCCGTACTGTTGGGTCCGGGGATGGGCACATCGCAGCCACTTCCATGGTGAACGCGCTCGGCCGCCGCGGTGACGGTCTCGTTCGATCGCAAAGAATACCTCGACAGGATTGAGCTTAGCAATGAGCCGGGACACAGCCTTTCAGAAGGGACTTCGCGGCTGTTGAAGACGGTAGAATGGCTCTCGGGCGCTCGCAAGAGCCCCGCTGACTCTCCAATTTTCTCTCTCACGTCGAAAAAAAAGAAAAAAATCGGAAAAATTAATCTTGCCACTTGACGAATTACGATATATATAGTAGGCCTACTATAGAATTAGTAATACTGATCTCAGTGATGGAGATTCCGCAATGAGCAAAGAAACACCTCATATTACGGCGGCGGAGCTGAAGATCATGAAGGTCGTCTGGCAGCTTGGGTCATGCACGGTGCGCCAGACGCTCGATGCTTTGCCGAAAGATGAAGGTTCCCTGCCAGCCTATACAACCATCATGACCATGATGAAACAACTTGCGGAGAAAGGCGCTCTCGACGTCGATTGTGATCGACAGCCGTTCGTCTACACGGCCGCCGTACGGCGCGATCAGGTCCTCCGCCAGCGAGTGTCTCAATTCCTGCAGACTGTATTCGACGGTCGTGCCGAAGACCTCGTGCTACATCTCGTCGAGGAGTCCGACCTCTCAGCCGCGGACATCAGACGTATGGAAGCGAAGATCAGAAGACGTGAAAAGAACAAATAAGCGGCCTTAGCCCGTGGAATGAAGCTGATGAACTAAGGAGATAACATGGTCGCGGCCCACATAGCCACCTTTAGCAATGCCATATCATCCGCAATGCTTTGTTTGGTCTGGCAATCTTTGCTGCTGGGGACTCTTTCTGCCGGCCTTACCTACATTCTCACCCGACTGATGAGACTGCGAATCGGCTCGGCGCTGGAAACCGGCCTGTGGGTGATTGTGCTTGTCAAGTTTCTCGTACCGGTCGGACCGTCCTGGACGTTCTCGCTGGGCAGCTTCTGCCGGCAGCTATTCCAATCCTCACCCGTTCACAGAATACCGCCAACTGATCCGGTTGCTCTGGAAGTAGGACAATTCTACCCGGCTGAAGTTGATTCGCTTGCTCCCAGTACGGCCCCGGCAGCCCTGACGGTACCCACACGCTCCCCCATCACTGAAGACTCCACCCGGCCACGATGGCATTGGAGTACTTTGATTGGCATGCCATATCTATTTCTTGTGCTCACTTTGTCGGCCTGGCGCGTCCGCAGCTATCGCGCCCTTATTGCCGGCTGCCGGGCGCTTCCCGAAGCCGACCAAGAAACGCTTGACATACTGCGCAATGTGTGCCTGCGACTCGGCGTACGCCGGGTACCGACGGTGAAGATCAGTGACCAAAACCCGCCGTTTGTGATCGGATGTATCAATCCTTTGCTCATAATATCCCGTCATCTGCTCGTTCGGCCGGACGAGCTGGAGACGGTAATCGTGCACGAGGTCGCCCATCTCCGGCGAGGCGATATCTTGGTGCGATATATCGAGTGGATCGCCGGAGTCCTCTTTTTCTTCTGGCCGGTTGTTGCCTGGGTTAACCGTCGTCTCGACGCGGCGCGTGAGTTTGCCTGTGATGAGTGGGCCCTGCGTCAGGGAAAGCTCACCGCCGCGGAGTATGCACGGTGTCTGCTCCATCTGGCTCAGCCCGTGGGTCGTCGACGGTTTGCGTACGCTCCCTGCAGCATGGCCACCAACCCCAAGACAATTGAAAGGAGAATCGACATGATCCTACAGTCACAACATTTTACATCGAGCCGTCGCATATGGCGCCTGCTGGCTCTGGCTTTCCTGTTGTGCTGGGCCGGCGTTACCCTCACCGGGGTCGCCGCCGGGCCCGGTCGCGCCG
>CP070678.1:2771018-2787544 GCA_020352515.1 Phycisphaerales bacterium
AAGGACGTCGAAGCAGGCGTATCCCCGGAGATACGTCGATGGAGACGGACGCAGCCAGAGGTCGAACAAGCCGGTCGAAGCCAGGTACTGCGTTTTCAGACAGAGCCTAAGGCCCCCTGTAACCAAATCCCGCCCCCATCCGCCCGCCAGCCCCTTTTTACCTTCTCCCTTCTCCCTTTTACCTTCGGCCCCCCCCCGCAAATGCCGTCAGCCCTTCCCTTTCAACCTCTCTTTCACCTTCTCCAATAGCCCCTCGTCCAGCCCCGCCTCCACAAGCGCCTTGCGAGTGCCCTCAACGTCCTCCACAAATCCGGCCGCCGCCTTCAATAGCACCTCGTGCCCCCTGCCCCCCTCTATCTCCTCCGCCAGCCACCGCATCCCCCGGTTCGCCCATTCCGCCGCCGCCTCGCGGCCCCCCAATTGCCCCGCAAACGCGCAGCGGTGTCCCGCCGTCTCGAGGAACGATGCTATATGCTGCCTCTGCCCCTCCTCGATAAGTCCTATCAGCAGCCCCCCGCCCTTCTCGATATCCCCGCAAATTTTTCCTATTCTAACCCCTTTACCGAGCGATACTTACGTCGCGCTTTTGAAAAGTTTTTGAAATCTTCGTTTTTTCTGTCAACTTTCAGGGGGTCTCTCTCGTCTGTATTTATATCAGTTGCCCTCAAAGACGCACGCAACCCATGGGGTTTCTGCTCGGGGGCAAGGGCGCGAGTAAATTCAGGAGAGTCGTCAGCCGTACCCGGCGGGCCAACCCCCGCGGAGAGAATGTGCAAAAGCAAATGCCAACATATCCGTCCCCAATCCCACCGGATATACCCCGTCCTTTCGCCGACCCACCGGCCGCACCCTGTTTTGCCACCCTGTCACCAATTCGTCTGACGCAACGTTCCGAAACGCCGGCTCGGACCCATACCAACCTGCCGGAACCGAAGAAGCTGAAATCAATAACGCACGTGTCGGAGGATACGTGCAGAGGCTCGTCAACACGAGAGCTTCTTTCACTGAAGCTTGATTGCTTTTAGAAAGAAAGGAGATTCGAAATGAAAATTCAAAGACCCGGGATTCTTTGCTGCCTGTTGTTGTCAGGGATCGCATCGCTGACCCTTCTATTGGTCGCGTATGCCGTCCCCCCCGCGACGGCCATACCGGATTCCGAGATCGCCGCTGTATATGGCGGGTGCGGACCGTGTATCTACGACGTCGACCAAGCCTGTCCGGACTCCACTGGGACAAAGTGCGAGGACCAAAGCTACGAGCAGTGTGACGGCCTCTACAGAGAGTCTTGCAGGCAACACATCAAGTTCTGCTCTGATGTCGATTTCCTCCCGTGCCAGGAGTATCAAAAAAAATGTGAGGGTGACCGCAACTACTACAAATGTGTTCCCTGGGACCACCCCGTGCACGGCCCGATTTGCTATGCTGATCTAATCTGCACTATGTCGTGCGGCACCACCGAGACCAAAAAATGGTGCTACTGAAAAGCCGCTGTCATTTTTTGTAAACACACGGAAGCGACACTTGGACGAATTCCCGATACCGGGATCCTCAGGGAATACAATGGCCCTCAAAAACGCCAAGCCGCCCTGACTGAGTTCGTAGACAATCAGAAGCTCAATGTCCGCCTCAGAGGGCGGCGTATACCCAATCCGAGCCTTTCCTTGTCTAAAGACTTTGTAACAGCGGCTTACACTGACCGTGTTCACAAACACGAGTCAATTTCGCTGCCCCCAAAGGAACGCCAAAGAATGAACACAAATTGGACGCCAACAACAGTCCTGCTTGTTGTCTCTATGATAGCAACAATTGCCGCCGGAATTGGACTGCCGGCTAATGCGGGCGAGCAAAAATCATTTCTGGATGCCGAGGCGATCTTCGCCGGATGGGAGAGCACCTACGGCGGCATAAGAACCATGCGCGTCTCCTATTCCAGCACCCTTGAGGATTACAGGGAGTCACCCGACAACCCCGGAATCCTCGAGGGAACGACCATAGGAATGACGCTGAATGTGCAAAGGGTAGAAGAAGGAAGGCGGTATCATCTCCGCACTTGCTGGGGTAACGATGCCTTCGAGCGCCCCGAGGCCTTCGACGAGCAAGCCTTCGACGGAAAGGTCTCAAGAGAATACTTTGCCAATAGTCGCTCGGGATCTATTGTCCCTGGGTTGATGAACAAGGGCGGCCCGAATTCGAACTTGGTTGCAGTATACATGCATCTGAACGTTCAGCCTGTCTCGCGGAACTTGAAGGACAAGTATCCTGACGGATTGCCGATGTTCGCGGCACTTTTCAAACAGCTCTCTGATACTGCTGTTGTGCGTCCCGAGCTGGAGTCGGTTGCCGGCCAGTTGTGCCATGTTCTCGAGCTCTTCTCAATGAACAAACAGGGAAAAGAGACGGCCAGGGGAGTGTTTTGGCTCGCCCATGAGAAGGGAATGTGCCTGCTAAAGTACGAGGAGCATCGCGACAACGTCATGGTCGAGCAGATTGTCGTTGACGAGATCGCCGAGGCAAAAACCGATACCACCAGCATCTGGTACCCTGCAAAGGCGCGCCGCACGACAAACACAAAAGAGCTCGGCACGATTACACACAAGCTTACAACCCGCGAATTCGTCCCGAACATTGAAGTCAACGACGACACCTTCCGCTTTGACTTCCCGCCGGGAACCCATGTCGCCGACAGCGTCTCGGGCCTCCAATACCACGTCGCAGGCGCCGGCCCCGACGGCAGCGTCAAAGGCGTCTATGAATTCGGCCCGGGCACGGGAAAGCCGACCCGGGCCCAAATGCTCCAAAACCCGCCGGACAAAACCCCTGTCACACCACCGCCCATAGGCGACGCCAAAACGCCGGATAACACCGACAGCAACCCCGACCCAAACACACAACATCACCCGCACCCCGTCGCCGCAGAATCCCCCCATGGTGCCGCATTCAGGACACTCATCCTCCTCCTGGCGCTGGCGGCCGCGTGTCTCTTTCTCTTCTTTGCTGGCCGATTCGTCACAAAACATCGCCTCTGACAAAAATGACCGCACAGCCGGAGTCCGCCTTGACCGCCAGAAGTACAATAAACTGTAGAATCACGCTCTTTGCCACGCAAAGCTCCCGTCGTGCCCGCCAAAAATGCCCCCTCACCACTGCCCGCCACTCACGCCTGACCTGCATCTTGCTGCTATTCGCGCTGACCGTCTGTTGTGGCCTATCGACCGCAACCGAACCTATAGATGTCATCTCGCCGCAGCAGCTCAAGCCCGACAAGGCATGTGGCCCCCGGAGCCTTTGGGCCCTGATGCAAATTACCGGCCGCGCCAAACCCGATTGCGGTCTTGAATGCATCTACGCCATCATTGGCAAGCCCCTCTTGGCCTCAACCAGTCTCAAGGACCTCAAGGATGCCGCCCTCAAGTTGGGCTTTTCCGCAAAGGCCTACAAGCTCACCCTCAGCCGCCTCGCAAAGACCGATGGCTACGCAATAATTCCCGTCGGCAATGCCCCCGGAACGCCTGATAAGCCCCTGCACTTCGTACTCGTCAAACGCGTCACTAAAGACTACCTTGTCGTTATCAACGCCGCGACCCTTGCCCCCCAGGCCATCGCAGCCTCCGACCTCGGCCCCTACTGGAACGGCTATGCCCTGATAATATCGGCGCCGCCCGGCAGCAAGCCCCTGCCGAAGAATCCTGATATCATCGACCCGTCCCCCGGAAAAACAGCCCCCCCAAAATACGACGAAATCAAAAACTTCGGCCCTGTAGACAGCGGCTCCAGACTGGAGCACACCTTTACCATCTCCAAAAAGCCCGAGCCGCGATATAAGCCCAAAATAGTGCAGAAAAGCTGTTCCTGCCTTTCCGCTTCGCTTGGCGCCGACACCGCCGGATGCCCCACGATTACTCTCCAATTGCACGTCGACAAACCCGCCTGGCAAGAGGCTCACGCCGTAGTCTTGCTTGAGCCTGCGGGAATAATAAAGCGCTACGCCGTACGCGCCTATGGCAACGACTCTTTCCGCATAAGCCCTGAAATTGCATACATCCAGGCCCCCAACGGCGGTAGCGTCGAATACCCGGTAAAGATAAGCTATTTTACCTCCGTGCGTGACGTTGTTACCTTCGAGACAGTCAACTCAAGCAGCCCCAATCTCAGCTTCGGACAAGCAGACAGCCGAAAACAAACCAAAGGCGAGACGTGTACTTACGTGTTTGACATTCCTCTCATCTACGAGGCGGGTCCGAAGCCCGAGTCTTCCAAACTCGTTCGGGGCAAGGCTGTTTTCGTACTCAACACTACAACCGGCCAAAGGCACATCCCTCTAAAAGTCATCGCTCAAATCGGAGTCGACAAGTTCACCCTCACGCCCGAAACCGTCTTTGCTATTGTCTCTAAATCATCCACAAAACCAGTCCTCAGAAAAGTCAAACTACAATTCCTCATCGACCCGCCCCCGACGCAAATCCCTCTTGAATATCCCCTCCCATTCTCGCTCCGGGCAAAGACCGACGTCGTCTCCCCCGGCGCCTATATGATGACCATTACCCTTCCCCCCGAAAAAATCAGGGACATGCCCCTCGGACTCAATAAGGGCCGGATCACTATCCACCCCAAAGGCATATCAGCTCTTGAAGCGATAAGCCTGCCCATTACTCTGTTTGTCCGCCCGTAGCCGACGCCTCTCCGAGCCTCACGCTCCAGGGATAACCTCGGTGCTTGTATGCATATCCCGAGTTTCTGACACCCACCGCCCTCACCACTTCCGCCCTCTGTGGCTACACCAGCCCTGTTTCCAACAGAATTATCTTGACACCCAACGCCCCGTCTTGTATAATACCCACCTAACAAGTAAATACTGAAAGCTCAGCTACACTTCTTCTCAAATCCGAGATATCAAATATGCCATCTTTCCCAAACCCCCCAACTTGCCTATTTCCTCGCCAAATCGCACTACACTTGTCAAGCCACCTCTACAATTTCACCCTTTTCTGCAAAACGAACCCAATTCGCAAATCCCCCGAAATCCCCGCAACCCCTTGCCCCGCAACGACTTACGCACATCAATGCCCCCGCAGGGGTACAAAAACGAACCCAATTGCCCAAGACCGCCCCTAACCCCTTACCCTGCAACAACTTACACCCTCAAAACCTCTCGGTCCCGCAAAAAACGAACCCAAACGAACCCAATTCAAATTCGCTTCTTACTTACCCAATCCCCCGCTCGCCGCTGCCCTCACCTTGCCTACACTGCCACCTTCGCCTGTCCCTGCCTTCACCCAAACCGCCGCGACTGCCCATCCCCACCTTTGTCCAAACCACGATTCCGCCCGCCCCTGCTCTAAAGCCCCAGGAATTCAATGGCCGCCCCGCAAAGCAGTATCGTCGCACCCGCAATCGCGTGAACGTAACGCTGAAGCCCCGCAACCGGCAGAAAACGCACCCCCGCTCGACCCAGAAGAACCAGCACGATCATCGTCCCGATCGTCGCCGCCCCGAAAACCACGCTCACCAGCACCACCGCCCACAGCCCGCTCTCATGCATCGCCGGATACATCAAAACAGGAATCAGCACCTCGCACGGCCCGAAGACAAATATCACGAACAACGTCCAGGGCGCAATGCTCGCCGGTGCCTGGCTGCCGTGAACGTGAGTGTGCTCCCCCAGATGGTTGTGCGGATGCTCGTGCTCGCCGGCGCCCACGTGGATGTGCCTGTGTGCGTGGGGCCGGTTCAGCCACGCACGCCGAAGCCCCCACAAAAAATACGCCAGCCCGAACACCATCAGCATCCACGCCGCCAGGTTGCCCCGGAACGACTCGGCCGGCTCCAGCTTGTTCACCGCCACACCAATCGTAACCCCCACAAGCCCCAGAACCACCGAGCTGCCTATGTGCCCCACCCCGCACAAGAACGTTATCACCGCCGTCTTGGCCGCCGACCACTTCCGCGCCCACGAAATCATCACGAAGGGAAGGTAATGGTCCGGCCCGATCACCGTATGAAAGAAACCGAGCCACGCCGCCATCAAAAGCAAAAGTCGCAGATCAGAAGACAAGACAACCTCCGAAGCCGATTCCAGAAAAATCACCCGCTATCCGGGCCGGCACACACAGTAGGCGCTCGCCGCCCTCAAGTCAAGAAAATGATTGACATCCAAAAGCCCCTTCATTAAAACGTCCGTCGAATCACGAATATCCGAATTCAAGGAGATCTCAACGTGTCGCAAAAGAACGTCCTTGTCATAGACCTCAACGACAGCCCCGAATATCAACGGCTCCTGGACGGGGAAAACCACAGTCTCGCAATACGCTCCGGCCGCGTCTACCTCGCGCCCGCAAAGGCCTGTGGAACACACAGCACAAAAGACCATGAAGAGCTGCTCGTCTTTCTCGCCGGCAGCGGCGAACTGATCATCGAAGAGACCCGGTCCTTCAAGGTCGGCCGCGGAAAGGTCTCCTATATACCCCCCAACACGACCCACGACGTAAAGAACACGGGAAACGAGCCCCTCATCTACATCTATTGCGTCGCCCCCGCACCAGGCCCGGCAAGATGATCCGCTGCTCAATCATCCGCAGACCGCTTTGCCCGCTCGACGGACCGGGCCGGCCGGACCCGCCCCGCCGGAGCATCGAAAAACGCCACCACAGGGTGATTTGCCCAACCATTGGGGCAGTCTCATCAAGGCCGACAAGTCGGGACATCGAGAACCACCTGCCAACAACAGGTTGCCGGCAAAATGGGCCACCTCGCCATTGCGCTCAGTTGCCGCCAACGCAAAAAAACGGCCCTCACGGCCCAAAAACGGCCCATCCGGCCGGGCCAGGCTACCCCAAACGCCCGAAACCGAGATTTTTTGAAAAAAATCGGAAATCCGCAAAAAAAATGCTTGCAACCGGGGCACGCCCCGCTGTATAATTAGCGTTGTAGTTATAGCTGTTCTTTTCTTCTATATCTTGGTTTTGGTGAGGCAGTAGATTCGAATACGTTTGTTCTATATTCTTTAATGAAATGCTGTCTCGCAAAAGGCTGGAAATGCTAATGTTTCCAGCCTTTTTTTGTGCCTTGCCCGGAGCTGCGGCGCCCATGCCACGACCAGCGTGATTCTCACTTTTAACAGTTGCACGGGCCCGGCCCTTGAGGTATAATATCAAACAGGACGGCTTCCTGTGGATTCCGCAGAAATGCGGAATCGACGAAACACATTGACGGCTTAGCGCATCGTAAAGGTGGACAGCCAAAGCAGTCTTTACAAGGGGTATTGGTATGTACAAACGCAGGCGCACAGCTTCGAACCGCCGGCAAGCATTCACGCTGATTGAGTTGCTGGTCGTTATCGCCATCATAGCAGTGCTGATGGCCATACTTATGCCCGCTCTGCAACGCGTCAAGAAACAGGCCAGAAGGAGCGCCTGCCTGGCTCTGCTCAGACAGTGGGGGCTGTTTTTCGCCATGTATACCGACGACCACGACGGCATGTTCATGCAGGGCTTCAGCGGCGTTGCCGGAGGCGGCAACAACAGGTGGATCAAGGCGATGGGCAGCTACTACAATTGGGACAGCAAGCTGACCTGCTGCCCGGAAGCCACAAAGCCCTGGTATGACGAGTTGGGCAACGATAACGGCCTTGCCGACTCATTCCGCGCTTCGACAACCGCCTGGGGCTACTACGACCAGGGAGACTGGCTGCGCCCGGTGAAAGGCAGCTTTTGTATAAACGGTTGGGTCAAGAACCCCGATCGCGGCAGGGGTCACAGTGGCTTGCCTCGGCAGCATCCCGAGTACCACTGGCGGACTCCGCGCGTACAGGGGGCGGCGTACGTGCCCGTGCTCGTGGGGGGCCAACGATACAATGGCTGGCCCCAGGAGATCGACAAGCCGCCTGCAAACGACGGTGACTACTGGGATAACAGCCTGGGCCACATGATGCGATTCTGCATGGACCGGCACGACGGCTTTACCGACGCGCTCTTCCTCGACTACCACGCGCGCGCGGTCGGCCTCAAAGAGTTGTGGAGGCTGAAGTGGCACAAGAAATTCGATGTTAGCTACCCGGCGCCTCAATGGCCCGCGTGGATGCAGAGCCTCAAGGATTACTGAGTGGCAGAACTCGATCGAAATAAGAACCGGCGGTTATGGTGATAAACGGTCGGCCGGACAAAACAGGGTAAAGAAATAGAAAGTGGATACGAGAGGTTTTGATGGTTAGAGGCAAAAGAGCCTTCACGCTCATTGAGCTCCTGGTCGTTATCGCCATCATAGCACTGCTTATGGCGATACTTATGCCCGCGCTGACAAGGGTGAAGAACCAGGCCAAGAGCGTTTCGTGCCAGGCGAGAATGAGACAATGGGGGCTCTACTTCGCCATGTACGCCGAAGACCACGACGGTAAGTTCCATGCCGGAGTGGGCAGCGGGCACACCTATCACTGGTTCAACGTGCTGCGGCCATACTACAGCAACGACCACGATTTCGTCTGCTGTCCCACAGCCGTGAAGCCGTTGCTGGATGTGAACGGCGACAGAACAGGCCAGTGGAACGTATTCAGCGCCTGGGGCAAGTTTACCCTGGCGAGGAACGGCGCCGGATATGCCAAAGAGGGCGATTGGGGCAGTTACGGCATTAACGGCTGGGTCGAGAACCCGCCGCCCAACTACAAAACCGTGTACGAGGACTTTGAGACGATCAACAATTGGAGGGGCCCCAACGTGGCCCAGGCCGGTTATATCCCGCTACTGATGGACGCCCTCCGCTTCAATGTCTTCCCCAGACACACCGACAGCCCCCCTCCCTACGAGGATATGGCATGGGCGGGCATGGAGCACATGAGACGAATTTGCATCAACCGCCACGACGGGGCCATAAACGTCGCATTTCTCGACTGGTCCGTCAAAAGGGCGGGCCTCAAAGAGTTGTGGAAGTTCAAGTGGCACAAGGCCTACGATGTCAGCTACCCGGCGCCCCAATGGCCCGCTTGGATGCAGAGCTTCAAGGATTATTGAACCCGGTCTTTCGGTAGAAAGGGTTGCGGCAGCAGCAGTGATAGGCCCGCGGGGCCAAAAGAGAGCCATAAAAAGAAATAGAAAGATGCAGTAACGGAGATTGTGATGCATAGACGCACAACGGCCTTTACGTTGATAGAGCTTCTGGTCGTTATCGCGATCATAGCAGTACTGATGGCAATACTCATGCCCGCGTTGCAGCGTGTGAAGAAGCAGGCCAGGGCGGTGGTTTGCAAGACCCACCTCAAGCAGTGGGCGCTGATGTTCGCGCTGTACTGCGACGACAACAACGGCCATTTCTTCAGCGGCGACTTCAACGGCACGCAGGCTGGCATGGGGTCCGGCGAGTTCTGGAGGGAGACAATGAGGCCGTACTCCAAGGACAAGAAGATGTGGCTCTGCCCCCAGGCCACCAAGACTTTCACCGGCGGCATCCCCCAGGGGCAGTGGTCCTACGTGGCATGGGAAACGGCCGGCGATGTGGGAAGCTACGGGCTGAACGGCTGGATCCTCAATCTGCCCGCCGCCAACCAGGGAAGGGGCAGAAGCAGCGGCTGGGGCCGCGCCGACAGGGATGCCCAGGGAAGGATAAGGCACTGGTATACACCGAATCACAAGAATGCAAACTACATCCCTGTCTTCACCGGCAGTTGGTGGGTCGATTCCTGGCCTCTGGAGAATGATCAGCCCCCGCCGAATGCCGCCGGACCTGGAGATACCCCGGGCACAAACGAAATGAACCGCGTCTGCGTGGACCGCCACGACGGGTTCGTCAACAGCGTATTCGCCGACTGGACCGTCAGAAAGGTCGGGCTAAAGGAGCTCTGGACTCTCAAATGGCACAGAACGTACAACCAGGCCGGACCCTGGACCAAAGCCGGCGGCGCCACCCCGGAAAAGTGGCCCGAATGGATGAGACACTACAAAGATTACTGAGAACCGCTTGCAGGATATTTGCTGAAAATGTTATTATAAGACGTTCCTTAAAACGTGGACTGAAGTAACAATAGGCTATCAGCCCAAAAAGATAATCGAAGAAAATAAGGAGTAGTATGATGCGTAAAAAGAGAGCTTTCACCCTGATAGAGCTCCTGGTCGTGATCGCTATCATCGCGATATTGATGGCGATACTCATGCCCGCGCTCAAAAGGGCAAAGGAGCTGGGAAAGCGCGCCGTCTGCCTGAACAACATGAAACAACTGACCCTTGCCTGGATGCTCTACTGCGACGACAACGACGACAGGATCGTCAACGGCGCGCCGCTCGGTACGGCCGGCCAGGCCGACCCCGGAACCGGCATACATGCCAACGAAATCCCCTGGATAGGCAGGGCCTTTCACGGCAATTACGCAAACGGCGAAAAACTGCCCGAGTGGCAGCAGCAACAGGCAATCAGGCTTGGGGCTTTCTGGGGCGGCGGTTATGTAAAGACCTATGGCACCTTTAAGTGTCCGACCGGCAAGCGCGGGGATCTTGTCACCTATGCCGCGATGGACGGCGTCAACGGCCTCAGAAGGACCGGCACCGACAAACGCGGCGTCCATCTGAAAAAGAGAAACGAGATCAAGGGCGCCCACGCAAACAGGATGGTTTACATCGATGAAGGCTGGGTGACCCCGGATAGTTTCGCCGTTCATTATAACAGAGCAGAATGGTGGGACGATCCGACAGTGCGGCACGGTGACGGAACCGACTTCGGCTACGCGGACGGGCACGCGGATTTCTATAAGTGGAGGTCCGGCTGGACCGTCGAGTATGGCAGGTCTCAAGACACGGTGCATGACAACGCAATGCGCACGCCGCCCTCGAACGACCCGGACGCACTTGAAGACCTCAAGTTCGTGCAGCGGGGCTGCTGGGGAATTCCTCTGGGGTATTGATAACCACGAGGCTCCCGGCCCCGCCCTCTGCGGGCGCCGGGCGAAGTGTACTTTTCGGCGGACGATATCTCCGCCTTTTTTTTATTTGTTGGCCCGGCGGTTTGACAGGCCGGAGAGGGCCGCCCTTTACACGTGCTCGATGGCGTCACGCCGGCAGGATGCGGCGTCGAGAGCAGCTTGCGTTGTCCATGGAGATATGCTACTGTGTCGGGGCCGGAGCGGCCCGGCATTGGCCGCAGGCCTGTAATGCAGGTTCATTCAAGAAAGGAGCAGGGCAATGAGTTGTGGAAGAATCTCGAGTGTGAAGTGCGGCGGGAGCCTGGTGGTATTGGCCAGCGTGGTTTTGCTGTGTGTGTGTTCGGTGCCGGCCCAGGAGAAACTCGGCGATCTTGTGAGCGAGTACGGTTTCGATTGGGTCATCGGACGCTGGAAGGCGACGACGGACGGCGGCGATGTGATAGAGCTGGATTACAGATGGGCCCTGGACAAGCACGTGGTTACCGTCGGCCTGAAGATGGGCGAGTACGAGTACCGGGGGATGATCTTCTACATTTCGGCAGAGGAGAAAGTCGTGGAGGTGGGCGTGGACAACCGAGGCGGGATGGCCAAGGGGACATGGGAGCCGGACGGAGAGCGGGTGGTTTCGAAGAGCGAGCGTGTGGAGGCGGATGGAACTAAGCATAATATCGCGATCTTTTACTCGAAGGTGGACCGCAAGACGATCAAGGTGGAGCTTTACGGCATTGACGGCGCCGGAAAGCTTGCGGCCGAGCCCCGGGGCGCACTGAATTTCGAGCGTCAAAAGAGGCAGGCGCGGAAGGGCAAGAAGCCGGCGGACGCGGCGGCGGCTCCGGAGAGCCTGAAGGCTATCGTGCAAGAGGCCGGTTTCGGATGGATCGCCGGTCGCTGGGTTACGACCACGGACAGAGGGCAGATGGAGAGCTTCTACAGGTGGGGTCTCGGCGGCCACATGGTCTCGATCGGTTTCAAGGGCGGCGATATGGAGGGGCTCGCGATGATATATTATTCGCCGGTGGACGGCCGGGTGGTTCAGGTCGGAGCGGACAACCGCGGCGGGAGCGTAAAGGGGCTGTGGGATGCCGACGGCGAGGAGGCTGTAACGACTCTCGAGTATTCCGGGCCGGACGGCCGGAAGCGGAAGATGGGTATTACCCACACGAAGGTCGACAGGAACACGATCAAGGTGGGCTACTATCAGATAGAGAGCAACGGCGAGCTTTCGGACGAGGCGCTGGCTACATTGGAGTACAAGAGGCAGAGGAGGCAGGCTTCCGGGGCGAAGAAGAAAGGCGGCTCTTGAGTGCGGCTCGGCGGTGACATTCTCTATGCGAGGGGGGCGTAGAACTCCTGCGGTTTAGGGCCGAGGGTGTTGGAGAGCGTCCCGAGGCGCTGGATTGAGGCGTCGATTCTGTCGCCGGCGTTGAGGAAGTCGCCCGTCGCCATTCCCACGCCGCTGGGGGTGCCGGTCGCGATGATGTCACCGGGTTCGAGGGTCATCAGGTGGCTGAGGAACGAGACGACGTCGCAGACGGGGTGGATCATCTGAGAGGAATTGGCTTTCTGGCGGGTTCGGCCGTTGACGGCCAGGGCCATCTCTAGATTCTGCGGGTCGCCGATTTCGTCGGCTGTGAGCAGGTACGGACCCATCGGGCAGAAGGCGTCGGCCCATTTGCCGTTGAGCCAGTCGTAGAATTCATCCCAGGGACGTTTTGCGCGATTTTCGGCGAAGGTTACGGTTCGGGCCGAGACGTCGTTGGCGATGGTGTAGCCGGCTACGTAAGCGAGGGCGTCGCCGGGGCGGATGCACTTTGCGGCCCGGCCGATGACCACGGCAAGCTCGAGTTCGTAATCGATGGTTCGGCTGTAGGACGGCCAGGGAATTATGTCGCCGGGCCCCGCGACGGCGGTGGGCGGCATCAAGAACGGCCGGGGCACGGTCGTCAAACGCGGGGACGCCGACAGGCCGAGCTTCATACCCGCCTCCTTTATGTGCTCGGCGTAGTTTCCGGCCAGAGCCAGAACCTTGCCGGGTCGCTGAACGGGGGCCAGCAGCCTGATCGAATCGAGGGGGATCAATTCAGTGGCAGAGGTGGGCAGCCCGGCGAGCTTTGCAAGGCAGTCGGCCCCGCGCTGGAGGATTTCGATTACGCTTTGGGGCGCGTTCGGGGCCCGCCAGGCCGACGGGATGTCCAGTATGGCCGAGCCGGTCAGGATGCCACAAGAAACAGCCTTGTCATTCGAGTAAGTTACGAGCTTCATATCGGGCCTTTCTTTGTGTCGCAAGGGCAGTTGCCTGCGAGCGAGCATTTTAGCTGCTCGCGGCAGCAATTGGAAGGATGATTAGGCCGGGCGGCGGTAGCAAGCGAATTGCAGCTTTTTCCGGAATCGGCTCGTGAACGGCAAGGATCCCCTGGTTGGCCATTTGTCAAGCAGCACTACTTACGGCAACAAACCCGTTGCGAGCATCGACGGAACCGCGCGAATTCGTCAACGACCGGTGCGGCTGCCCGGACCATCAATCCTGCCGCTTGGCGCATGGAATTCTTCCCTGGCCCGCAAGCTGTTTTGAACAGTAGGACCGCCGCCATAGTGGCCGATTCGTCCGCAAATGCCATTGACGAAAACGTCCTGATTATGCTAAGATATGACTGGCTCGTTTGGCTCTATCAGCCTGGCCGGGCGGATGGCGGCTTGCTGCGATTCGTGATGTTCGTGAGGAAGGAGATTAGAAGGTGTTCAAGTCTCACAAGATTGCGTTTTTGATCCTCTGCGCAATTTCGGCAGGCGGTGGTCACGCGCTGGCGCTCTGCCCCGAGGCGGACTTGGACGGCGATTGCACGATTGATTTTGACGACGTGCGGGCCCTTGCCGAGCAGTGGCTTCTGCCTCCGGGCAGCCCGGCGGACCTGGATGGTCTCAACGGCGTCGAGCAGCGCGACTTTGCGCTGCTGGCCGGCGCATGGGGGCACACTGGCATGCCGCTGGCGATAAACGAATTCATGGCCTCCAACAGCAGCTCCAAAGCCGACCCTCAGGGCGAGTATGACGACTGGATCGAGATATACAACGCCGGCAGCGAGCCCATCGACACGGCCGGGATGTACCTGACAGACGACCTCGATGAGCCGACGAAGTGGCGCATTCCCGCCGGCAGGGCCGAGCTAACGACCATCGGCCACGGCGAATACCTGCTGATCTGGGCCGACAACGACATAAACCACCCCGGGCTGCACGCTGCATTTGAGCTTGACGCCGACGGCGAGGAGATCGGTCTGTTCGACAGAGACGCAAGAACGCTGATCGATAGTGTTGAATTCGGTGACCAGGGCTCGGATATCTCCTTCGGCCGTTACCCGGACGGCGGCCGAACCTGGCGATTCTTCGGTTATCCGAGCCCCGGACTTATAAACATAGGCATATATCAGGGATTTGTCGATGACGTCCGGTTCAGCCGTGAGGGAGGCTTCTACGCCGAATCGTTCTCGGTTGCGATGGCCACGGAGACCGAGGGAGTGGATATATGGTACACGACCGACGGCAGTGAGCCGTACGAGATGTCCGGCCGGTTTCCGAGAGGTACGGTATATACGAATCCTGTCACCATAAGCAGCACCACGTGCCTTCGCGCAAAGGCCGTCAAGTTCGGCTGGAAACCCTCTGGAGTCGCCACCCGGGCCTACATCTTTCTCGGTCCGGACGTTCGTGATTTCAGCTCCAACCTGCCTCTTGTTGTAGTAGATACGTTCGGTGGGTCTGTTCATCAAACCACCCAGACGCCGGGCTTTGCCGGTTTCGTCGATACGGACGGCAACGGCAGGGCAAAGTTGACGGCCACCGCCTCCTTCTGCGGAAGAGCCGCCATTAACATCCGCGGGAAGAGCTCGACCGGTTTTCCGAAAAAGCAGTATCACTTGGAGACCTGGGACGAGTTTGACAATGACATGGATGTTTCAATCCTCGGTCTTCCGCCCGAGTCGGACTGGGTGCTCCAAGGTCCCTACTCGGACAAGTCACTGATGCGAAATGCCCTGGCGTACCAGTGGAGCAACGACATAGGCCGGTATGCGCCTCGAACTCGTTTTGTAGAAATGTTCCTGAACACCGGCGGGGGCAGAATATCGATGTCCGACTACGTCGGCGTTTACGTGTTGATGGAAAAGATCAAGCGGAACGCGGACCGGGTTGACATCGCAAAACTTGGTCCCGGTGACATTAGCGAGCCGGATATCTCCGGCGGGTACATTATCAAGAAGGACAAGCTGGACCCGGGCGAGATGACGTTCACTACAAGCACCGGTCTGGTCCTGATTCCCGTTGAGCCCAGGCCGCCGGAGATCACACACCAGCAGATTAACTGGATAAAAGGGTATCTAAACGAGTTCGAGTCGGTATTATCCGGACCGAAGTCTGCCGACCCGCTCTACGGTTACGCCAGGTATATCGATGTCAATTCCTTCATCGATCATCATATCATCGTGGAGCTGGCCAAGAACATCGACGGCTTCCGCCTGAGCACATACATGTTCAAGGACCGGCTCGGCACGCTCAACATGGGGCCTGTCTGGGACTACAACCTGTCACTCGGAAACGCAGACTATCTTCGCGGATGGGACCCCACGGGCTGGTACTACAGTCAGCTCGGCAACCACGACTACCCCTGGTGGCGGAAACTTTTCGAAGACCCTGAATTCCGGCTGCGTTACGCGGATCGATGGTTTGGGCTGCGCAGGGTTCTGTTTGCGACGGCCCGGCTGCTTGAGAAGGTCGACCGCACGGCCGAGCTGCTGGATGAAGCTCAGGCCCGTAACTTCGTTCGGTGGCCTGTTCTGGGCTCCTATGTTTGGCCGAATTGGTTCATCGCCGATAGTTATCAAGAGGAGATTAACTGGATGAAGGGGTGGCTTGAGAGCCGGCTCAACTGGATGGATGGGCGGATTGCAGCGGAATTCGCGCCTGCTCCGCCGTCCCTTAGTCATCCGGGAGGTCGCGTTGACGGAAGTTTCAATCTTGCGATGTACAGCCCACACGGCACAATCTACTACACTCTGGACGGGAGCGACCCTCGTCTGCACGGCGGCCTTGTGAATACGAGCAGCGCGATTGTCTACCGCAGTGCCATCAATATCTTCGGTACCATGCAGGTAAAGGCGCGGGTCAAGAGCCGGGGCGGCGAGTGGAGTGCGTTGAATGAGGCGGTGTATTCGGTTGGGCTGGTCGCGGAGAGTCTTCGTATCAGCGAGATGATGTATCATCCGTACGATGCGAACGACCCCAATGACCCGAACGAGGAGTACATCGAGCTGACGAACATCGGGGCCGAGAGCATCAACCTGAACTTAGTGCGGTTTACAAACGGCATAGACTTCGTCTTCCCGCCCGTGGAGCTTGGGCCGGGACAGTACGTCCTGGTCGTGCAGGACCGGGACGCATTCGAGGCGAGGTACGGCACGGGCGCAGCGATAGCGGGACAGTACGCCGGCAGGCTAAATAACGGCGGCGAGAGGATAAGGCTGGAGGATGCCATCGGCGGGACTATCCTTGATTTCAAGTACAAGGACGGCTGGCGGAGGATTGCCGACGGCTACGGATATTCACTTACCATAATCGACGCGGCCAATCCCGACCC
>CP070678.1:2787644-2815238 GCA_020352515.1 Phycisphaerales bacterium
CCGGAGCCCTGCGGCGGGTCTGGGAATACTCATTGGGTTATATGTTCTGCTGCATGTCGGCTTTCGTCGTGAGCTGAGGGGGTTTCCTTGGAATACGCGGTATTGGAAGCGTGATCCGGTGGCAGAGCTTCGGAAACAGGCGATAGCGGCGGGTCTGGCCGGCTGGCCGTTGCGGGCGCTGAGGCGCGACAGTGCGCCGCTTGGCACGCGTTCGGAGGTTTCTGTTCTTGCCGTCGGCGCGGGCATTCTCGTGACGTGGTGGCTTCACGTTATTCGGTGGCTTGTCGATAAGCCTTACAGCGGCGGCTTTCTGTGGCTTATCATGCTGGGGCTGATCTTTGTCAGGCTGCTGGTGTACCTCTATCCGGGTTATCTACCGCCGATTGGTTTTTTCGGGCGGTTGTTTACGTTTCGGTGGGTGATACCGGGGTACGACAAGGTTTTGGTCGGGCCGATTTGCATTGTCGTTTTCTGCGTGGTGACGGTGGGCGCCTGCCGGGCGATAGGGTTGAACGACGTCTGGACGTTCGAACTGTCGTTCTTCGTGATGGTTGTCACGGCGCTGTTGATGCCGCCGAGCCTTAGAAACTGGCGGTTGACCGGCAGATACCGGATGAAGAAACCTGCGAAGACCGGGCGTCAAGCAGCGGCCAGTGGAGGCGACCTGATGCTGTTTTTGGAGGCGATGCGGTACCGGCGGTCGGGCAGTTGATGCCAGGCGGGGCCCGTGGCGGGGGGCAGGGGGAGCGGCTGCGAAGCGGAGGGGGGGACAGCGGGTGGATGCAATTTGGCGGGGTTTTTGCGTCTATAGGGGGTTTTCGGTTCTGGGAAGGCTGTTTTTATAGGACCATTGGTTGTGACGGGCGAGGAGTTGGCGGGGTGCTTTTTTGGTTAACATGCGTCCAGAGCCTGCCGATAAAACAGTTGAAAGATAGCGAATCCTTTTTGACGAATTGAAAGAAGGAGATTATAATGGGGATTCAAAACTGGTCTGAAGATGTAATTCTTGTGGACTTGCCCCCGGAGCCGGAAATGAGCGATGAGCTGAAGACGGCGACCGGGATGGTTCGTGACCGGGGGGACTGTGACGTTGTGGTTGATTTTTCGAGCGTCGACATCGTGACTTCTTCGAGCCTTTCGAAGCTTCTGAAGCTTCGCAAGATGGTTGGGGACTGCGGGCATCGTCTCGTATTCTGCAACGTTGCGGCGGCGACGAAGGGGATATTTACGGTGACGGGGCTCGATGGGATATTCGAGCTGGCGGACGACAAGTTTGTTGCGCTGGCAAGCTTGCAGATGGTCGGTTAATCGCCGAGGCCGAATTTGAGGGCCTTGGCGCAGGTATATTCGTCGCACAGGGTATTACCAAGCTGTCTCCGTAGAGCCGGCTACGAAGATCGCTGATCATAGCGGTATTCGTAATCTGCTCGCAGAGCCGAGTCGGGGCACGATTGAATGGACGAAGAGCTTCTGCATCAAGTCGAGCAGGTCATAGGTTACGAATTCTCCGACAGGAGTTTTCTGAAGCAGGCACTTACCCATTCCTCCTCGGTTGACAACCGTCTTGAAAGCAACGAGCGTCTTGAGTTTCTGGGCGATGCGATTTTGTCTTTGGTTGTGTGCCAGAGTCTTTTCGAGCGTTTCAGGGATTACCTTGAGGGGGATTTGACGAAGATAAAGAGCATGCTGGTTTCTCGTGGTGTATGCTCGAAGGTAGCCAAGCGTCTGAGCCTGTCGCAGTATTTGAAGGTCGGGAAGGGTATGGTTTCGAGCAAGGCCCTGTCGGGGTCGCTTGCGGCTGGTCTTCTGGAGGCTCTGATTGCGGCGATATACGTTGACGGGGGCTTCGAGGCGGCTCGTGATTTCATACTGAGGACGTTCGGCTCTTTGATTACGGAGGCTGATTCGGAGCAGACACAGGGCAATTACAAGTCTCTTCTTCAGCAGTACGCTCAGGAGCATTTCGGCACGGCTCCGGTTTACGTTCTACTTGACGAGAAGGGTCCGGACCACAACAAGTGCTTCGAGCTGGCGGTATTCATCGAGGAGCGTCACTTTCCGAGCGCGTGGGGCACGAACAAGAAGGAAGCGGAGCAGAAGGCGGCATTCAACGCGCTGGTGGGTCTGGGCGCGCTTGTGCGGTCGGCGGGCCGGTCAGTTTACCGGGAGCGTGATTCCGGGGTCTCAGGTGACCAGCCAGGCCAAGAGGTACAGGACGACGGCGGTGACGAGCATGAAGACGGCGATTGAGCCGAAGAGGAGGGCGACTTCTCTGAAGAAGTGGTAGGGTTTTATTACGGCGAGCTTTGTTGCCTTGTAAACGACGGCTATTGAAGCGGCCAGGGGGAGCAGCCAGAGCATAGACTGGGGGGTGACGCCGATTTTTTCAGGCGTTGTGAATCCGGCGAGGACGAGGTCGGTCAGTCCTGACATTTCAATTCTCCGGGGGCCTCGAGCTCTCGCATGTGGGCCATGTAGACGGCGTTTACTATACAGAGGAGGTTAAGCAGACCGGCGATGCTGGTGTAGATTTGTCCGATTTCAGCGGGTCTGCCGTAGACGGGGTAGTCTCCGCCGGAGGTGATGTGTCCGAGTATTGCGACGGCGGGTGAATTCATGATTTGTGCGACGTACCAGGGTTTTGCTCCGACGGGATTGATGACGCCGATGGAGCCGACATAGAGTCCGATGGTGAAGGTCAGGAGTATTGTGACGAATATGATGGCGGCTCTTGCCTTTTGCCTGAGGGCGAGGTGTCCGGCTCCCGGGACGAGCCATGCGAGCAGTCCGACGACGAGTAGCAGCAGGAGTTGTTTTTCCGTAGAGTTACGGGCCATCATGTCGCCCTGTCGTTTTCTTCGGGCGCCTCTTCTTTTGTTTTCTTTGCGGGCCTGAAGTTCAGTCGTTTTACAATGTTTTCGGGATTTAGGAACACGGGGGCCAGGCTCTGTGACTGGACATCATCCTGCCTGTAGAGCTGCATGTTTTTGACCCTGTCGAAGTCCTCCTTCCAGAATGGTCTGATGGAGAGTTCCTTTATGCAGTAGAAACTCATTGCGGGCTTAAACTCCAAGACGGTGGGCAGGGCATCGAGGTTGTTGGCGTCGGGGGGGGCAAGGTCGTACAAGCGGTCGGCGAACATTCTGTTCGTTTCGAACTCGTTAATCAGCAGGGGCGCGGTGGGGTTTCCTTTGCTCTGGGCGGCGAGCATTTCGAGCACGGCTTTAGAGATTCTTCTCAGGCCGGTGATGCTGTCGAGCTTGAAGGCGTTGGGGTCATTGGGGTCATTGGGGTCGTTAGGGTCTTCTTTATCCCGGCTTGTGTAGAGCTGATTGAATTCTTGCAGGGTATCTTCCCAGCCGTCCTTTGCCGCTTCCTCGACGAACCGGCGCGCCTCGGCGCCGGCGGTTTGCATTGCGGCGAGCTTTTTCAGGTCCTCGGTTACTTTCTCCTTTACCGAGTAGATGTTTTCATCGGGTTTGGCGGCGTTCGGGTCAAAGGCGAGCGTTTTTGTGCTGAAGGTCAGGTCTATAGTTTCGGGTTCGACGGACTTTTCGGCGGCTACAATTCGGACGATTGCCATTATGCGGTCGGAGATGTCTATCTGGGTTTGCGGGCGGATGTTCCTAAGGGGGCCTATACTTTGATAGATTCTAGGTTTTGGCGCGTCGAAGGGTCCGAGCTCGCTTGCCTGGATCTGGTCAACGGCAAAGAGGACCTTTGCGAGTCTGACGGGATAGTCCGCGTAGCCCTGCACATACATGTTTGCCAGTTGCTCGTCGGTTTGCATATCCAAGGCACTGAGCAGTCCGGTTCGGCCGGTGTATAATTTTACTTTGTATTGTTTGCCGAGTCGCTCGGCGGCGGTTTGGTAGTTGGCCTCCATTTGTGCGAACTGCTCGGGGGTTAGGTCCGGGCTTGCGTCGTTCATATCGGCCAGGGGGCCTTCGGTGAGTGTTTTGGCATCCTGTAGTATCCTGTCGGCCTGGGCGTCAATTTTTTCGTTCAGCAGCTTTTCGGATATCTCTGCAGCGACCTCCGGGTATGTTTTTGTTCGCTTAACGGGCTGGGCGTTTGGGTCGTTGGGGTCCGAGCGCTCGTACTCGGTGAAAAGCTGCCTGTTTCTTTGATAGTATTCTTCGGTCTCCTCGGCGGTTGGGGGGGTGACAGTGGGTGCGACGTCTGCGAGTTTCAAGGCGAGATACTGGAGCCGGATTCTGTCGGGCAGCCTGTAGCCGAAGCCGTGGGGGTTTTCCTCGGTGACGGCTCCGGCGAGGAACGTCCTGTGCTTGTCGAAATGCTCAAGCATCCGGTCGTCTTGGGGCTGAGGTTGATCTTTGGCGAAGAGGGCGGAATCGAATTTGACGAATTCGACGTCGATAGTCTCGTTTTCGCGAGTGGCGGCGTGTATTATCTGTGAGGCTGTAGTATCTTCGGCCGAGCAAATCAGGTTTGCGTACTGAAGGACAGCGAGCAGCCTGGCGAAAGTTGTCAGGATTCTGTCTTCGGAGACGGCGTTTCTGGTTATGAGTGTTCTCATTACCTGGGTGTAGGTTGCGCCGTCGAAGAGCTGTGGGGCCATTCTTGTGAGGAGCCTTCCGACATCGTCGGTGGATACCCTGATTCCGGCGAGGCGGGCCTCGGCGGTGAGCAGGAGCCAGTATACGTTGCCCTGCATGGGGCGTCTATAGATGTCGGCGATTTGCTTTTCACTGATTCTGTATCCGCTTGTTCCTATGGTTCTCCTGATGTGGTTGATGAGGGCTGGAGAAATTCTCTGCTCTGAGAAGAGCAGCTCTCCCAAGAGTATTCCGGTGAGTGGCTGGTTCTGGAGCAGGCGGTCGGCCCGGAGCATTTTGAGTATTTCGAGGTCCTGCTGTGCGATCATCAACTGTCGGCTGGTTATTTTCCTATTTTCGAGGAAGTAGGCGACGGTTCTGTGTTCGCCGGTGGTTCTCTGGCTGAGGTATGTAAGTGACGAGCCGCCTATAAAGCCGAACATAAGGACGATGACGACGACGGCCATGAGCTTCTTGTTATTTTTGCGAAACCATTTAACCAAACTCATACAAGTGCTCCGAACCTGTGTTGAATAGCAAGTCTCAAAAAGAGCCAGTATATGTCAGGGGGGTGGATTTGCAAGAAAAATAGCGTATCGGTGGAATGGATAGGTACGGGCCCGTGCGAAAGGATTGGACTTTCCGGGCGACAACCTTATGATTGTGGATGTGAACAGCAAGGGAGTCCGGTCGTGTTCGGTGATATTATTAGGGCTTTTCGGCCTTCGGGTGGCGGCGCCGGGCTCCGGCGGGGCCGAGCCGGGGGCAGTGATGCAGGCTTTATTGGAATGGCCGGGTGTTTTTTTTTATGAAAGGGAGCGGTCGATGAGCAAGTTTTCGGGTGCGGTTCTGGTTTCGGCGGCATTGATTCTATGCTGTCAGGGTGGCAGTACGAAGGGCGCGGCTGCGGCTGGAGCGGGCCAGCGGACGGGGGAGCTTCGGGATATCATTGGTGTTACACACGTCGCGGGCAAGTACCATTTGACGGAGGGGGATTTTCTGAACGAGGGGGCCGATGCGATTCTGGAGTTAGGCTCGCGGGTAATCAAGATCTGGTTTGCGGATGTGAAGGGGTCGTATCCGTTTAATTCGGATTGGCCCCGAATGGGCAGTCTGGTGGATATAGCGAAGTCGCCGTATTTCAGGAGGCTTTTCGAGAAGCCATTCAGCACTTACATCATGATGTGCTTTTCGGTCGGTCGGGGCGGTGGCTACTGGAAGGGCGGCATTACGGAGGAGCAGAAGCGGGGGGAGGAGCGGCAGTTTTACGAGCTGGCCAAGCACCTTCTGACGACGTACAACGGGACGGGCAAGACTTTTGTACTGCAGCACTGGGAGGGTGACTGGCTGATACGGGGCAATTACGACGCGAAGGCCGATCCATCGCCGGCAGCCATCAAGGGTATGATAGGGTGGCTGAATGCCCGGCAGGCGGGAGTGAGCCGGGCGCGGGAAGAGGTTGGCCAGGCCGGTGTGCGGGTATATCACGCGGCCGAGGTAAATCGCGTGGTGGATTCGATGCGGACGGGGCGACCGAATATGGTGAACAGGGTTCTGCCACATACTAATGTGGATTTGGTTTCGTACTCGGCGTGGGATGCGGCGACCGAGCATTTCGAGGACCCAAATGTCCTTCGAGAGGCGCTGGATTTCATCGCGGCGAACGTTGCGGACAGCCGTGATTTCGGTGGTCGGAACGTTTACGTGGGGGAGTTCGGGATGCCGGAGAACAACTTTTCGGGCGAGAAGATTCGGAAGGCGATTCCGGGCGCGGTTCGGACGGCGCTGGATTGGGGATGCCCTTACATAGTCTATTGGCAGCTTTATTGCAACGAGCTGAGCGGCAAGGAGAAGCGGGTGCCGGTCAAGAGCAACGACGGCGTGCGGGGTTTCTGGCTGATAAGGCCGGACGGCTCGAAGGCCTGGACGTGGGACTATTTCCACGGGCTGCTGGCGGGCGGCAAGGAGGTGGCGGGGGCGAGTTTTTATGTTTCGCCTTCAGGTAATGACTCGTGGTCGGGGAAGTTGGCCCGGCCGAATCGGCAACGCAGCGACGGTCCTTTCAGGAGTCTGGAGCGGGCGCGGGATGCGGTGCGTTCTCTGAAGCGCGGCGGCGGTTTGCCGGCCGGGGGTGTGAGTGTCTATCTTCGCGGGGGCCTGTATACCATAGCAGAGACCTTCGAGCTTGGGGCCGAGGACGGCGGCGCCGAGGGCAGGGCGGTTGTGTACAGGGCCTACGGGAATGAAGAGGTTCGGCTGGTGGGCGGCAGGCAAATCGGTGGGTTTGGGCCGGTTGGTGAGGCAGCGGCTAAGGGCAGGATTGCCGGGCAGTACAGGGACAAGATAGTGCAGGTCGATTTGCAAAAGCAGGGCGTTAAGGACTTTGGAGAGATGACGCCGCGCGGGTTTGGGCGACGGACCCAGGCGGCCGGGCTCGAGTTATTCTTTAATGATAGGCCGATGCGGCCGGCGCGCTGGCCGAACGGGGGCTGGGCGAAGATTGCGGCGGTGCCAGCGGGGGCCAAGGGCGGGAAGTTCACGTACGAGGGCGACAGGCCCAAGCGCTGGGGTGCGGGCGAGGATATCTGGCTTCATGGGTACTGGACGCAGGACTGGGCGGATTCGTACGAGAAGGTCAAATCGATAGATTTCAAGAGCCGGGAGATCGCCACGCACGAGCCACACGGGGTGTACGGCTACAAGGCGGGGCAGCGGTATTACGCGCTGAATATTCTCGAGGAGCTTGATGAGGCGGGCGAGTGGTATCTCGATAGAAAGAGCGGGATGCTGTACTTCTGGCCTCCTTCGGCGGTCGAGAAGGGCAGGGTATTTGTGTCGATATTGGAAGGGCCGATGGTTTCGATGCGGGAGGTTTCGCATGTGAGGATGGAGGGGCTTATCTTCGAGTGCACGAGGGGCCCGGGGGTGGAGATCAGAGGGGGCAGTGACAATTGCGTTGCGGGCTGTACGCTGCGGAATATAGGCAACACGGCGGTCAACATAAACGGCGGGAAACGGAACGGGGTGGAGGGTTGTGTAATCCACGAGACGGGCGATGGAGGCATCGCGCTGGTGGGGGGCGACAGAAAGACTCTGACGCCGGCGGGTAATTATGCGCGGAACAATCACATCCACGACTACAGCCGGTGGGTTCGGACCTATCGGGCGGCGATAAGGGCAAGCGGCGTTGGCAACCACGTTGCGCATAACCTGATTCACGACGCGCCGCATACGGGGATTCTGTTCGGCGGCAACGACCATCTGCTTGAATTCAACGAGATTCACGATGTCTGCCGCGAGACGGGGGACGTCGGGGCTTTTTACACGGGGCGCGACTGGACGACGCGTGGGACGGTTATCCGGCACAACTATTTTCATGATATCCGCGGCCCGTACACGCACGGGGCGATGTCGGTTTACCTGGACGATGCGGCGAGCGGGACGACGATATACGGGAACGTGTTTTACAAGGCGAGCCGGGCGGCGTTTATCGGTGGGGGGCGTGACAATGTCGTGGAGAACAACATTTTCGTGGAGTGCGAGCCGGCGGTTCATATCGATGCGCGGGGGCTTGGCTGGGCGAAGAAATACGCCGTGAGGGGAGGTGGCTGGCAGATGTACGACAAGCTGGCGGCGGTGAATTTCGACAAGCCACCTTACAGCACGCGATACCCGAAGCTGGCGAGGATTCTGGAAGGGGATCCGGCCGTTCCGGAGGGCAACGTTGTCCGGCGGAATATCCGGGTGGGTGGAAGGTGGATGGACCTGCAGGGCGTGGACGCCAAGCTCGTTACAATGGAGGATAATCTGACCGAGGGTGATGCTTATTTTGTCGATGCGGGCGGCAAGAACTTCCAGCTTAGAGACGATTCGCCCGCCTATAAGCTCGGCTTCGAGAGAATTCCAATCGATCAGATCGGGCTTTTGGAGAACGATCCAAATTAGCTCCGAGGCGGGGGCGGGCGAATCAGCGGCGAGCGACCTTGCGCAGTGCACGGAACAGCCCGAAAGACAGACGCAAGCCCTGCGAGAATGCTTGACGAACGGCGGGGGATATGGTGTAGTTTGCATATTGAATTAAGAAAGCGGGGGGAGCATGAGCAGGTAACAGGCGAGAGTGTATGAAGTGGCAAGGGGGCGGCAACTTTTTTTCAGCCATAAGGCTTTGATTTAGCGGGATTTGTAACTTTTCGGGAAGAAATGTGGGATTTTCTGCTTGACAAGTCGCATGCACATGTTCTAATATCTGGCACTATTTTAGGTGGCCTGTAGCACTATATCTGGCCCGACTTCCGGTCATTTTTCTATATATTGTGGTTATCTTTTTCACGCACAGTGAGGTGACCAACCTCGCACGATGCAGAATAATGTAGAAATTTAACCGGGGCAATCCCAATCAGCGATCCCCTTCCGCTTAAAGGCGATACTATTTGTGCAGGCGGATTGCTTGTAGTTCAGGTGGATCGAAGGAAGCGAAGAGACGGATGCTTCTTGGGGCGTTTTCTGTTGGGGCCAAGCATGGTGGTCCGGCAGTTGGGACAAGAGACGAGCCGATGCGACCGGCCCGCGGGGAGGATACAGCCAAAGGATTAGAATGGAGAGTAGATTTTGTGGAGCAAAGAAAATGGCGGAAGTAAATAAGGCCGGGAGGATCTATGACCCGGTATACGGGTATGTTGAACTGAGCGAGACGGAGTTCAAATTGGTGACCTCGCCTCTATTCCAGCGGCTGCACTGGATCAAGCAGCTTGGGCCGCTGCACACAGTATTCCCAAGCGCTCAGCACTCGAGATTCTCCCATACGATAGGAGTGTTCTACATCGTGAAGAAGATGATAGAACACCTGAAGAAAGTGAGACCCCATAAGTACGGATACAAGTTCGACAGCAAGGAAGATCAGATTCTGAGGTTTGCGGCGCTTTTGCACGACATCGGGCATGTTCCATTATCGCACGTGGGCGAGAAGGTGTTGAAAGACAGCGCAAAGAGGAGACACCAAAGCGAAGATAAGGCGGTGGAACTTGAGGATGAGGATAAGTTGACCTGGTGGGGGCTATTTCCCGAACCTGAATACAAAGGTGGGTCTACAAAGCTACATGAGCGTCTTTCGGCACACATAGTGCTCCGTAGCCGTAAAATCGACGAGCTGTTGAGAGATGTTTGGCCCCAGAAGAAAAGAAGAGAGCAGGCCAAGAAGAGGATTGCCAGAATAATTGTTGGCCAGGACAGCACGGACATACCAACGCTGCTGCTTCACTCGGAACTGGATGCGGATCGGTTGGATTACCTGTTGCGGGATTCGTTCTTCACGGGCGTCGGGTATGGAAAGATTGAGCTGGATTACATTATTTCGAGGCTGAGGGTGTTGCCAGGGAGCGAATTGATTGGGCGGAGGCTCTGCGTGGAAGGAAAGGGTCTGCATACCGTCGAGCACTATATACTTGGGCGGTTCTTCTTGCAGACGCTGATAATCTATAACAGGAAGGTGAGGTTCATGGACCTGCTGTTTGAAGACGTGATGACATACATGGTCGAGGGTAAGGCGCCCGACGGCTGCGAGCTCATGAACCTGACGCAGTTTCGCGATTGCATCGAGGGATGCAAGGGAGAAGATAGGAGGGAGCATTTGCATCGCCTGTACTCATATACCGACGCAGAGGTCTATATGAAGATGCGGAGGTTGCACGAAGAACTCGATGAGAAACAGAGCAGGACCACGGCGAGTGAGGAAGAGTTGTACATAAATGACTGTATCAAGACGATCATGGATGGGGAGGTTCCCGAGCCAGTTTTTCACACATGCCAGAAGGTAGTGGACCTGGGGAGAGTCGAAGATCGCACGGCAATGTTGGAGAAAGAGGCGGAAGACGTAGCGAAAGATGTGGCACGGAAGCTCGGCGTCTGGCGTAAGCGGGTGAAGACGAATGTAGTCCGCCAAGAGGTGATGAAATACAGGCCCGACGAAGAAGATGCTAACCGGGAAGCTGTTACAATCATGTTCAAGAAACCCGGCGAGAGCGACAAGTGCATATATGCTGCAGAGTCGAACGCTACACTGCTTAAGGACCTGAGCAACAAGGCTCTACTTTTATTCAACGTGTACTATGTTCGGTGCAAGGCTGAGAGTGAGGCAGAGGTTGATACGATAGAAGGGGCCATAAGGGAGGCGTTTAACGGCATTGTCAATAAGGCATTCTATGCAGATGGGACGGAGCCAGAAGAGCGAACGCACCAATCGGGCACTGTCGGCGGAAGCTAAAAAGAAGGCCTGAGCACGTGTAGGTAGGCAAGAGGCGAGCAGCACTGAGGGAGAAAGTGTGCATGGGGAAGGATTTTGGGCTTGATTCTGGGGGAGCCGGCTATTAGTCTAAAGAATTGGAGGGTTATGGGTCGATACAGAAGAGCATAGGAGGAATGTGTTATGGAAGTGGGTACGAAGGATATTCTCTACAAGCTGGCTAGAGAGTTCGGGCTCGGGCGCGACTCGATGGTGGATCGGTTGAAGCTCCAGAAGACGATCTATCTGCTGCAGGCCTGGGGGCTGCCGTTAGGGTATGGTTTTGGCTGGTATATATATGGGCCGTACTCGCAAGAGCTGGTTTACGATGCATATAGGGTGATGACCATGGAGAAGGACGAGTACGAGAAAAGCACAATTGAGTGGCGTTTCAGCGATAATACCAAGCAATGGCTTGATAGGTTCAGACAGGTTTTAGGTGGTGTTTTGGGGGATCCGAAGAGGCTGGAGCTGGTGGCGTCGGTCGATTTTGTTCGAACGACATGGTACCCGCAGGCAAGACGTGGCGAGATCGCCAAGCTTTTCAGGAAGCACAAGAAGGTCTTCTATGACCGCGAGCAGATAGATCATTCACAAATAGAGGAGGCCTTCGACGTGTGCGAGAGGCTGCGTCAAAACTGATTAGAACGGCAGGCATTCGATTTTGAATGGCCCAGGCAACAAGCGATTGTCCGGGCTATTTTTATTTCTCACAGGATGACGGCCGGGCCAAAGGGTTCCTTTATAGATTCAGCGGGGCGGGGTTGGGGTTTTAGGTTGACTTCTGGATTTTGATTCGCTTTATTCTCCTGGGCTCGGCCAGGGTGATGGTGAACTTCAAGTCCTGGTGCTCGAAGGTTTCTCCGGTCTTTGGTATGTAGCCGAGGCGTGAGAAGACGAAGCCGCCGATCGTGTCGTAATCCTCGTCTTCGGGGAGGTTCGCGCCGAACTGGTCGTTGATGTCGTCGACGTATGTTCTGGCGTCTACCTCGATAGTTGTTCGGTCTATTCTCCTGACGGGCTCCGGGGGTGCGGTTTCGTACTCGTCGGTTATCTCGCCGACAAGCTCTTCGAGTATATCCTCGAGGGTGGTTATGCCGGCGGTTCCGCCGTATTCGTCGAGGACGACTGCAATATGTAGCTTCTGGTTCTGGAACTCGTGGAGCAGGGCTCTTAGCGACTTGCTTTCGGGGACGAAGTACACCTCCCTCATTTTGTCTCTGAGCCTGAAATTGGCGGGGTCTTCGCCTATTTCGCGGAGGAGGTCCTTTGCATAGATGAGGCCCACTATGTTGTCTATTGTCTGTTCATAAACGGGGACCCTTGAATGGCCGGCGCGGATTACGGTCTGGAGGACGGTTTGCAGGTCGCTGTTGACCTCGACGGCGACAATATCCGTCCTGGGGGTCATGATTTCGTGGGCGGTGGTTTCACTGAGCTCGAGGACGTTTTCGATCATTTCCTGCTCTTCTTCGTCGACGGCGCCTTCGATCCTGTGCTGTTCGAGGCCGGTGAGGAACTCCTCCTGTTTTTCCTCCTGCTGCTCTTCTGGCGTTGTTTCGACGACGCCGGCGAGCCGGCGGACGAATCCGTCGTAGAGCTTGAGGACGTATAGGCCGGGAGAAGCAGCGGCGGCCAGAACCATGAGCAGCCCGTACGTTCGGCTCAGGGTCTTTTCGCCAGCATACTTTGCCCAGGCGTGAGGTATGGCGAGACTGAAGATTGAGAAGGTCACGGTGGCGATTGCAAAGGTGAGCAGGTAGTCGCCGGTTGTGGGTACGCGCCGGCGAGCTGCGGCGACAATACTCACGAGAAGGAGCAGGACGCACATATTGAGTATGAGGCGATAGAGAGAGCAGGTGAGCATGAGCTTTTCGGAGTTATCCACGAGTCTATCGGTAACGGCCTCGAAGTCTTGCTTTCCGGCGGTTTTGAATGCTTCCTGGAGCTTGACTCGTGAAAAGCCTCGCAGGGCGATGGCGTTTACGGAGAAGAAGAGCGTCCCGCCGCAGAGCAGGCAGGTCAGCAAGACGGCCCAGCCAATGTAGCCCACTTTTTTATTCCCTTTCAGTACTAGCCGATGGCAAGAGGCGGGCAGCGGCGTTGTGCTTTTGGTTTCGGGCCTGTTCTACCCGCGTCCGGTATTATATACCGAGCCATAGCCGGCTTCCTGTAGAATCTGGTCCTCGATATCATGCATCCGCCGGGCCCGCCTTTTCGTGGAATCGTCGAATCCAAGATTGTGCAGCAGCGCGTGCGTTACATAAAGCGCCAGCTCGGCTTGGCCGGAATGCCCTCTGGCCCTTGCCTGTCTGACGGCCATGGCGCCGTTAACGACCAGCTCGAAGCATCTCCAGGCTCGCGGCCCTTTGTTATCGGACAGGTCGAAGCTCAGGCAGTCCGAGGTGGAGCTGCGGGCCAGGAAGCGCCGGTTCAATTTGCGGATTCGGGCGTCGCCGACGATGGCGATACCGACGACGGCCCTTTTGAGCTTGTAACGCCGACAGATACGTCTGACCAGGTCTCGTAGCCCGGCCTGGCGGATACGTATCTGTTTAAAGTCTCTGGCTATCTGAACCACTATATCTTCGTCTTCGTCTTGTGCGGGAAGGTGCATGATCACGAATTCTTTTTTTGCTCCGGCTTGTCATTGTGAGGCTGGCCTGGGGGGATGTCGGGGGGTTGTGGGTAAGCTATTCGTCCGTGGTAGTGTGCGGCGAGAGTCTTTGATATGCTTGCTTCAATCCGGCTGAGCTCTCTGAGGGAGAGGTCGCATTCGTCGAACTGCCCGTCCTGGAGGCGTCTCATCGACATATTATGGACGACGGCTTCGATTTTTGTTGGAGTGACTTCAGGTAGGCTTCTGACGGCCCCTTCGACGGTGTCTGCGAGCATTACGATAGCGGCTTCTTTTGTTCGCGGCTTTGGGCCGGGGTACCTGAATTCACTTTCGGAGGGCATATCGGCAGGTCTTGCCTTTGCGTCTTTCGATTTGAGCTTTTTTGCTTCGTTGTAGAAGTGCTCGATGAGCGTTGTTCCGTGATGGGTTTCTATGAATTGTCGAAGGACGGTTGGCAGAGCGTATTCTCTTGCCATTTCAATACCGTCCTTGACGTGTCCGACGATTACGAGCTGACTCATTGCGGGTGAGAGCTCTTTGTGTCGGCTTGCCGAGCCCATTTCGTTCTCGACGAAGTATCCGGCCTTGTTGATTTTTCCGATGTCGTGGTAATAAGCGCCGACCCTGCAGAGCAGGCCGTTGCGGCCGATTGCGGTGGCCGCGGCCTCTGCGACAGATCCTATGAGCAGGCTGTGGCTGAACGTTCCCGGGGCCTCCATGGCAAGTCTCTTGAGGAGGGGCTGGTTTGCGTCGCTATAGTCCAGCAGTGTCATGCTGGTGGCAATTCTGAAGGTTTTCTCAATCAGGGGCAGGAGGCTCTGGATGAGCAGTCCGACGAGGAAAGCGGCGGCGGCGTGCTGTGCGGCGTTACTGAAGACGTAGATTGGGCGTGACCTTTCGGCGAGATAGTCGAGTGACAGCGCCATTATGAAGACGATGGCGGCGGCGGCGGCGCTGACTTTGAGGAGCTTCATTCTGGTTCGAATTTCCCTGAGGCTCAAACAGCAGGTTAGTGCGCCGGCGGAGGCGGTCACGAACAGATTGATTCCCGCCAGTTGATGTTCTGCGACGGGGTCTATGGCGGCGGACATGGGGGCGGCTGCGAAGGAGGCGAGGAGGCAGTAGAATACGCTGATTCCGATGGCAAATCGCTGGTCGTAAGAGATGGACAGGATAATTGCGGCGGCAACGGCTCCGGCGGTGGCGGCGCAGGTGTATCCGGAGATTAGTGAGACGAGCTTTGCGGCGGCCAGCAGGAAGACAGCCAGGCCCGCCAGGGCGGTTGCCCTGGCATGGTTTCTGATTATTCTACCCTGATAGTGATGTATGTAGAAGGCTGCGGCAACACTGGTGAACAGGACGACAGCGCCCACGGGGAGCATCTCGATGTACAGGGCCCTTCGGATCAGGTCTACGGACAAGATGAAGAAGCAGAGGAGCAGGAAGACCACCCAGATCAGCAGGGAGACAATGAGGTCCGTTTCGGCGAGCCGTCGTATATTCCAGATGCTCGCGTATGCAGCGTCTTTTCTGACCTTCGTTCTTCGGAGACTTGGCTTTCTTAAGAGCGCCATTCGTTCAACCTTGACGATCAGTCGTTGCCCAACGTCGTGTTTTGGCGATCCGGCCGGGGTGTGTTTGGCCGAGCGCGACTAATCGGTTTTCTTTTTCTTTTTGTAGGCCCGCACGATATTCTGAACGAGCCGATGTCGCACTATATCCTTCTGAGTCAATTCGACAATTCCTATGCCCCTGATTCTCTTCAGCGTTTCGATTGCGTCCACCATTCCGCTTTTCTGTCCGGAGGGCAGGTCGATCTGGGTGACGTCTCCGGTTATAATCATTTTGGAGCCTTGTCCGAGCCTTGTCAACACCATGAGCATCTGTAGGGGCAGTGTGTTCTGGGCCTCGTCGCAGATTATTGCGGCTTCGTTGAGGGTTCGTCCGCGCATGAAAGCGAGGGGGATGATCTCTATAATATCGAGCTCCATGAACTTTCTCATCTGTGAGAAGTCCATCATATCTTCGAGCGCATCGAAGAGGGGGCGAAGATAGGGGTTGACCTTTGCCTGGAGGTCACCGGGCAGGAAGCCGAGTTTTTCACCGGCCTCGACTGCGGGCCTGGCAAGCACGATTCTCCTGATCTGCTTGTTCTTGAGCATTGAGACGGCGATTGCGACGGCGAGGTATGTCTTGCCCGTTCCGGCGGGCCCCGTGCAGAACGTCAGGTCGTTTGCGAGCATTGTCTGGATGTACTTCAACTGTCCGGAGGTTGAAGGTTTTATGACTTTCTTGTGGCCATAGATGCTGACGGCGTCGGCGTCGGCGATTTTCTCGTTCGGAGCCGCCCCTCGGATCAAGGCGGCGACATCGGCGTGGTCAAGGCGGTTGTGCCTGTCGAGCTGGCCCTGCATCCCTGCGATTACATCTGCGGCCCTTTTTACGTCTTTTTGGCTGCCTCTTATTGTCAGGACGGATTTACGCGCGGTTATCTGAACGCCGAGCGATTTTCGGAGCAGCCGCAGGTGGCTGTCGGCGGCGCCGAACAGTTCAAGCTGTTTGTAAGCCGGGTTTAGTTTTATGGTCTCTTCCAAGGCTCTGCTCGATCAATTTGCGAACAAGAAGAACACGTATGCAAAGGGCGCGGCCCCGATCGGCGAGTCGATTATATCGAGTATGCCGCCGAATCCCGGGAGCTTGTTTGCCGAGTCCTTCTGTTCGGCGTCACGTTTCATCAGTGACTCGGCGAGGTCGCTTATCTGTCCGATGAACGCAAAACAGACCCCGTAGAGCACGGCCAGCCACCAGGACATTATACCAAAGAGTCGGGTGAAGAAAACAGCCACAATCGCTGCGGCGGCCATGGCTCCGGCGAGTCCTTCCCAGGTTTTTCGGGGGCTTATTCTTGGTGAGAACTTGTGTTTTCCAAATGTCTTGCCGATGGCGTAAGCTCCTATGTCAGCACCCTTTACGACAAAGACAAACATGAGCATTGGCTTCAGTCCGAAATCGATTCTGATTGCGGGCACAAAGCCGATGAGGAGTCCGACGTAACAGATAGAGAGACAGCCGGCCCCGCAATTTGCCAGGACAGAGGATGTTCCATGTCGGAGGTACTGACAGAGGAACAGAGCAGAGAGGACGAGGGCGGCGAGCAGCATGAGTGTGATGGCGGGAGAGAGAGGGAGGATTTGGGGCCAGTACGAGAACGTTCCGAGGATTATGGAGGCGGCGAGGGTGACCGGGAGAAAGATATCGAGGTTTTTTGCGGCGGCAATTCTGGCCAATTCGAGCTGCGCGGGGACGATCAGGGCGGCGACAAGGATGCAAATAGCGGTTCCCCGGACGGGTCCTCCGTCGATTCCGGCGGTAGCGAGCAGGTTGGTTATCCATGCGTCGACGGCGGCGACGACCGCGAATGATACGATCATCAGAATTCCGAAAAAGAGTCTGTATTTAAGCATAGCCTTTTCGCGGCGGCTCCTGCAGCGAAGATTCGGGCGGTGTTAATCGTTTTTGTTCACGGTGCTGATATTCCCAAATCGGCGGTTGCGTCGGGCGTATTCGAGTATGGCCTTTTCGAGCGACGGCTGACGGAAATCGGGCCACAACGTATCGGTGACGTAGAATTCGCTGTATGAGATTTGCCAGAGCAGGAAGTTGCTGACCCTCATTTCGTTTGCGGTGCGTATCAGGAGGTCCGGGTCGGGCAGTTTCGCGGTGTAGAGGTTATCACTTATGCATCGCTCGTCTATTTGCTCGAGGCTGACTTTTCCCTGTTTGTAATCTTGTGCGATTTTCCTTGTTGCGTCGAGTATTTCGATCCTGCCGCCGTAATTGAGGGCGAGCGCGAGTATCATTCCGGTGTTTCGGCCGGTCGTTTCCATCGTTTGTTTGAGCTCTTTTTGCACGGCTGCAGGCAGTCCGTTCATTCGGCCGAGATGGCAGAGCTTGACGTTGTTCTTCATGAGGGTCGAGCGGATTTCGATGAGGTATCGGGTGTAAAGGTGCATGAGGGAGCTGACTTCGGCCTTTGGTCTTTTCCAGTTTTCTATACTGAAGGAGTAGAGTGTCAAAGACCGGATGCCGAAGTCCACGCAGCTCTGCGCGATTATCTCGACGGTTTTGCCTCCCTGTCGGTGGCCTTCGACGCGGGGGAGGTTTCTCTGCTGGGCCCACCGTCCGTTGCCATCCATGATAATGGCTATACTTCGGGGCATCTGGTCGGGCCTGAGACCGAGACGTTTTGCGGTTTTTTCGAGTTTTTCTTTTTCGCCATTCATGGCGGGCCAATTGTCCGGGGTATACTCTCAATCCCGTGTGTGCTATTGCCTGAATATTATCTGGTCTCGTTTGGGGCCAACTCCGACCATGGTGACGGGCCTTCGGGTCAATTCTTCGATGAGGCGGACATAATCCCTTGCCGCCTCGGGCAAATCATCGAAGTCCTTTATGTCGGTAATATCCTGGTCCCAGCCGGCAACGGCCTGGTAGACGCACTCGGCGCTGCGGAGTTTTGTCGCGTCGGAAGGGAAAAAAGTTGTCTCTTTTTGGTCGATTTTGTAGGCCCGGCACACGTGGAGCGTTTCAAGGCCAGCGAGGGTGTCGAGGTGCATCAGCGCGATTGAGTCTATGGCTCCGATAGTGGCGGCATAGGAGACGGCGACGGCGTCGAACCATCCGCATCGGCGCGGCCTGCCGGTGGTGGTGCCGTACTCGTTTCCCTTGTCGCGGATGTACCGGCCGGTTTCGTTATCCTGCTCGGTGGGGAAGGGGCCGGAACCGACCCTTGTGGTATATGCTTTGACGACACCTATGAACGTATGGACCATCTTTGCCGGGACGCCGCAGCCGGCCGGCATGCCCAGCGAGCTGGAATTCGAGCTTGTCACGTAGGGAAAAGTGCCGTGATCTATATCCAGAAGTGTTCCCTGTGCGCCTTCAAAGAGGATTGATTTGCCCTGTGCGACGGACCTGTGGAGAAATTCGGTGGTATCGGCAATGAAGGGCGAGAGGCGTTCGGCATAGACAGTGCATTTGTCGAATATGTCGTCGGCGTTTATGGGTTCGGAGTTGTAGAGCGCTGCAAAGATCCTGTTCTTGTATTCGACGATTTTTTCGAGCTTTGCCCTTAGTGCATCCAGGTCTCTGAAGTCGGCCATTCGTACGGCATAACTTCTTCCCACCTTGTCGGCATAACACGGGCCGATGCCTCTTACGGTGGTTCCGAGCTTGTTTGTGCCGAGCGATTCTTCGCGCAGGTGGTCTTCCTTTTTGTGATAGTCGAGGACGACGTGGGCGTTTTGGCTTACAAGCAGGCGTCCGTCGAGCGAGATGCCTTTGCTTTCGAGCATTTCGATTCCGCCGGTCAGGACTTCGGGGTCGACGGCGACGGCGTTTGCAATCACACAGATGGTATCCGGGCGGACCGAGCCGCTGGGGAGCAGGTGGAGGGCGAACCTGTTGTCTCCGACGATTACGGTGTGGCCGGCATTTGCGCCGCCGTTGTATCGAACGACGATATCGCTGCGTTCGGCAAGTATATCGACGACTTTTCCTTTGCCTTCATCGCCCCACTGGAGCCCGATTACACACGCATTCATTTTTCGTTGCTATCCTAAAACGCGCTTATGGAAAGCCCAAAGATAAACCGCAACGGCCTGTCGAGGCGAGCTGTTGCGGTCAATTCATCGGATTCTAAATTCGATCGCACAAGAATTCAACTGATTTTCGCGACCAGGTGGTCCAGGACGGCTTCGAGATTATCGTGGGCTCTTTTGCTGAGCCTGCGGTTGACCTCGCCGCCGTTCTTGTCCTTGTAGGTTATTACAAAGAAACCCCTGGTATCAAAGTGTGTCTTGTCTATCTTCTGAATGGAGTCGTAATCGATCCTCACTTTCCGGCTCAGTGCAAGTTCGTTTTCATCGGCGGTAATCTTCTTGCCGCCTATTGCAAGCAGGTATACGAGCAACAGCGCGCCGGCGCCGGCAAAGAACGGGGGCGACTTTCTGTTGAACTGCATTGTGGAGGTTGGCTTGCCGTCGTTCTCGAGCACATGTTTTTTGTAGAAACCATATCGCATCGACCACTTATATTTGCTGAGGTAGCCGTCGTAGGCAAAAATGAGGGCCAAGGCTATAAGTATGGCGATATAGATCTTGAGATTGGTCTTTTTGAACTTGCTGACGGGCGCTTCAATAGCCATTCAAGGTCCTTCCCAAAAAGCTATGTCAACCTTTTTTGTGCGATTGTCTCGATTAGGGGCTGGACGAAATTTGGTATTATCTTTTCAGCCATGAGGTCCTGGACCAGGCTGCACTGTCGCTGGAAGGATTTGAGCACGTCAAACTTCCCGGTTCCTCCGGGATACTGCCTTATAGTAAAGGAGAGGCTTATGGCCTCATCTTCAGCGTGCTCAGCTCTGCCGGGCTCAAAGACGCTGGTCTTTGACTCGACGCTGCAGCGAGCCTGTGTGTGGCAGTCGTTCGAGAGGGCGACGACGACGGCCGGTGAGAAGCCGATGGGCTTTGCTTCGGGCAGATCCAGGAGGGAGTTGAATGCGGTGGATCCGAAGAGGGCTTCTGCAATGACCTCGTCGTGGCTGCCGGAGCAGTCGAAATCCATTGCGAACGAGACGTCCAGCGAGTCTATATCGAGATGGTTGACGCTGAGCATATATGGTATGAGCTCGAGTACGAGCCTGTCCTGTGCATAGGCGATTTCGAGGTCCGCGGGGTTTACGACGCCGGAGCCTATCCGGTCTGTTTCGAGGGTGACCCATCGATATTGACCGTGTCTTCGGTCTTCCTCGAGGCAATACTCGCTGGTCTCGCGGCGGTAGAAGTTACTCATCGAGGGAAAATGCTTCTGTATGCGCTCGAAGAAAGCGAGGATGGTGTCGCGGCTGGCGGGCAGGTCCAGCTCGGTGTTAACGTGCATGTCGACATAGAAGTCGTCGCAGAGCGAACTATAGCTATCCAACGTCATTGCGAAATAGGCCTCCATGAGGGCATCGGCGATAGTTAGCCGATACCTCGTTACCAAGGTTTAAGCACAAACGGCCGGCCAGGCCGACGGGCAATTATACACTCAAGTATTCGTTTTCCCAAATTCTTTCTGTCAAACCCTGAAGTTCTTTGTCGTAGCTCTTGAGCAGGTCGAAATATTCTTCGGATTTGAGGGCCTCCCCGGCGTTTTTGTCTTCGGGCCTGGCGTTCTCGGGCAGGACGGCTTTTCTGAAAATCTCGTAGTGGTCTCTTATGGAGCAGGGCATGAGCCAGTTTTTCGGCCTCTTGCAGTCGTCAAGTCCGTATTCCCTCTGCCATTTCCGGCCTTTGATCATGAAATCCGAGAACATGGCGTCGGCGAGTGTTTTTCCGCGTTCGTAGAGGTCGTAAATATTGTCGACGTAGTAGGGGATGAAGGCACATGGGGTTACGTTTCCGTGCCAGTCGACGTAGGCGTATCCACCGCTTCGCCCGTAGGCGATGCACCCTCTTGCGAGCACGCCGCTGTTCCAGAAATCGGCCAGGCAGTATTTCTTCTCGACGAGCATTTGTTCCCATTTTCTGAAGAGTTTCAGCCTGTTTTCAGGGTTAACCATGAGGTCGAGCTCGTCTTTTCCGCGGCCTATGGGCATCATCTGGAACTGCCACATATAGCAGGCGCCCTGCTTCTGGAAATAGAATTCGTAGAACTCGTCGCTGAGCAGGGCGTCCATGTTTCTGCTGGTTGCGGTTGCGGAGATTCCGAACGGCACTCCGGCGTTTCTGAGGCGGTCGAGGGTAGCGAGGATTTTTTTGAATGCGCCGGGTCCTCTCCTGAGGTCTGTCTCCTTCTCGAATCCTTCCACGGAAACGGCGGGGGTGACGTTTGCTGTTTCTGCGAGCCGGCGGACAATGTCCTGGTTGATGACGGTTCCGTTGGTGTAGACCATGAAGAACATATCGGTGTACTTTTCGAAGACATCGAGGAGGGTTTTTCCGTCGCTTTTGTACATGAAGGGCTCGCCGCCGCTAATGGTTATGAATCTTCCTCCGAAGATGTCGTGGACCTCAGCGACGACCCTTTCGACAAATTGAAAGGGCACGGTAGCGGGAGTATCCACTCCTGAGGCGGCGTAACAGCCGGTGCATCTCAGATTGCATCTTTGGGTGGGAGAGAAGACTATGAACGTGGGTGGCGGCTCCCCGTACTTTTCCTGGTATTTCTCGACGGCGCGGATGTAGCCTCCATCGCCGCGAATGAGGTTGTTTTGGACAAAGACTTCGACGATTCTTTCGATGATCCGGCCTGAGACGTAGCCCTTGTCCATGTTTCTGATCATGCAGTGCAGCATGGCCGAGAGGAACTGGTATCTTCTTATCTGCACTTCCTTCAAGTCCTGGGATTCATTGTTTACGATGCTTTTTCTGATATAGTCGTCGATTCTCTTGGCCAGCAGCTTTCGCAAGTGCCTGTGCTTTACCATCTGTTTTAGTGTCGAGGATATGAGTTCCGGTTTCATTTGTTTTACTCCCATCTTCCATACCAAAACCACTTAGATGATTTGTTAAAGAACACCCGACCCGCCAGGGATTATCTCATACTGGCTGTCGGTCCGCAACAAATAAACGCGAAAAACCATGACGGCGGGCGTGGGGTTAAAAGGGGCAGAGGGGTGCTTTACGGCCTCGAGATTGGTGTTGGCGGGAGGTTGGGGGGTTTGCTAAGGGACGTCCGGGTCGGGCAGTCTGAGCTCGGCCAGCATGGCTCCGAGGGGGCAGAAGATCGAGAAGACAAAGACTCGCCAAGCGCACATTTTTGCGAGCTGTGCGTGCGGGATTGCCGGGCCGCCGGACACAAGGGTTGCGGTAATTACGGTGTACAGGAGGGCGGTGGCGGCGCCGCAGACGGCGGCGGCTGCAATCCGTTTCCACAGCGTTGCGCCGGCGCAGCCTCCGGTGACCACGGCGCCGCATGCCATGGGCAGGAGGGCTGCAAGATACCATATATCCCCGAGGCCCGGCGGCTCGCCGGCGCTTGCGGCGTATGCAAGATCGGCGAGAGCGAATATGGAGGCGGCGGCAGCGGCGCACAGTGCAACGTGCCAGTATCGTGGCCGGGCCTCTGCGCGCAGCGCGGCCCTTTTTCGCATTCGCCGGCGGACGGTCAGGGGCCAGTTGTAGAAGAGGGTGTATACCCAGTGCTCGAGCAGGGCGCCCCGCTCGCCGAAGACGGGGACGACGTGGACTGCTTCGGTGGCCCAATGCGCGGCCATGAATCGGGCGAGGACGGGATAGCGGTAGGTCATCTGGATGGGGAAGGCGAGGTAGCCGATGTATTTGAAGAAGCTTAGAAATACGGCGATGTTGTAGTCTTTGAAGCTTCGGTCGTAGATTGCGATGCCCACGGCGTAGAGGCCTCTTGCGATTGAGCCGGGGGAGACGGGGATGACCTGGAAGAGGACGAGTATGCCGCCTGCGCCGAGTTCGTCACCGGTCCTTTTCCAATAGATGAAGCTGACGATGACCGATACTATTTGAGTCAGTGGCAGTGTGAGCAGGTGCACGACAAGGCTGACGAGGTATCGCTGGACGTAAGGCTCCTTGAGGTGGGCCAGTATTGTTTCGGCGTCGTCATCCGTAAGGACGTGCTTGTTTCTGCCCTCTTGGACCATGTCACGGAGCCACTGCTCGCGCAGCGTCGCGTTGAAATAGAGTTTGAAGGGGCGGACGAATATGTAGGCGAGCTTTTCCTTTCTGAATGTGTGGTCGGTTAGGAATCTGTGGAGTCCCGCGGGCAGAATTGACAGGCAGAGGTGGCCGAGGAAGCGGGGGAGGCTTTGGGCCACTTTCAGCGCCCTGGCGGCTTCGAGGCGTCCGGCGCGGTGCCAGGTTATGGTCTTTTCGGCGGCGCGTGCGAGGACAGCGCGGCGGAGGTAGCGTGCGCTTGTGGCCATTGCGCGATAGTGTCGGTGCCAGTCGGCGCGGCCCCAGAGGCGGCGGAAGAATGTACCGAGCAGCGGCACGAGTCCGAGGATGAGGAACAGGAGGATCGATATTTTGCTGCGTCGGAATTTCTGCTCGTGCTGGTCGTCGAGGATGTTGCGGACCTTCCAGCCGGTGACGGCGCTTGCGAGCATGGTTGACCAGAGCCGGGGGCTGTAGAGCAGCCTGACGTGGTTGTGCGTGATATCCGGGATAGAATTGCGGTAGACCTGCTCGGCCTTTTTGAGCTCGTCGAGCATGGGGCACATGTCCACGAAGTCACTGTGGTGGGCGTTGACGAAGGTTTCGAGGCGGTGGAGGCTGCCGCGGTCGAACTGTACGAGCGAGCCGCGGGCAAGACCCTTTAGGATCAATTTGAAGTCGCCGGGGCTCATGGGCAGGAATGGCAGCAGTGCGAGGCCGGCGCGAAAGTCAACGGCCACGAGGCCGGCCGAGGGGTCGCCGTCGGCGCCCTCGCGCTTCAGGCAGTTCGGCTGGCTCTTGCAGGTGGACCACTCGTACTGCCGGGCGAATTCAAAGGCTCCCATATCGTAGAGCAGCTCGACGAACTGCCGCATGAATGTGCGCTTTGCGAGGTATTCGGGGGAGCCGAGATTCTGCGGGTCCACCGGCCTGCCGCGAAGGTGGGCCTTGAGGAGATCGACGCGGTCGTCGACCTCGAGGCGCCAGGTCCTGCCGTCGATCCACTCGCTGAGCTCGCCGCAGCTTCCGAGCTTTTCGTCGACGAAGGTGGCGTGGATATCGACGACGGCGTTTTCGTCGCCGAAGCGAATCTTGGCGCCGCGGCGGATGAACTTCTGCCAGAGTGCTCCGGCCCTTGCGGCATCGGGGTTGACCTGGAGCTGGAAGGGTCCCTGGAAGCCGATCCAGTAAAGCAGATTGCGGAAGAGGCGTGAGAAGCCTGTGGGGGGGATGAGTATTTTCATGGCGTAGAGTCGGCCTTCGGCCAGGCCGTCTATCGTGCCGGCGTCCGGGTCGATTGCGAGGGCTTTGACACGGTAGACCTGGCCTGCGAATCCGCCGCCCACGAATTTGTCGATGCGCAGGCGGACGCTCGCCGTGTTGGGCTGGGCGACGCCGGTGACCTGGCAGGTCAGCTCGTCGCCGGCGTCGAATCGGGCGATTCGCATCGGCCGATAAAGCTTGGCGCCATGAAATCTCTGCTCCAGCTCCTTGCAGAGCTCAACGGAATATTCCATCGACATTCTTGCTTATTAACGTGTCAAAAACGGCCGGGCGCTCGTATCACCCGGCAATCCAGTACTTTACGGAAATCACCGTAACGACGGCGGCAAAAACGCCCGCCAACAAGTCATCGGCCAGTATGCCCCAGCCCTTGGGCAGTTTTTCGAGCCTGTGTATTGGCCAGGGCTTGACGGCGTCGAAGGCGCGGAAGAAGAAGAAACCGGCGGCGGCGGCGAGCCAGGCTTCTTTTGGGGAGGATGGGGGCGCGGCGAGCAGGGGCACGGGGAGGAAGGTCAGGGCCTGGCCGGCGACTTCGTCGGCGACGACCTCGCCGGGGTCGTCCTTTCGCGTGGCCTCGATTGCGGCCGGGGCGAGCTTGACGCAGACGATTGAGGCGGCCAGGGCGAGGGCGGCCATTACGAGCGATGTGGCGATGGGCGGGGCGTGAAACTGCCACATGAGGGCGAAGATGGCGGCCGGGGGCAGTGAGCCCCAGGAGCCGGGGGCGAGGGGCAGGCGGCCGAGACCGAAACAGGATGTTAACATTCTCTTCATAGGCGCTGGACAGTAACCGACGGCGGGGCCCAAGTCAAAGACTATTATGCCGCTGCCGGCCGCGGCGCAGCGTCGCGAGCATGTGCTGTTAGGCTGTTTGGGGTTCCGGAGGGGCGAAGTGGGTTGTGGGGGGTGTGGGTGGTGGGGTAGAATGTGGGGCGGCTGCTGGTGGGCTTCGGGCTTGATGGCGGCGCGCCCGCTTTGGCTTGGTTCGGGGTGCGGCGCGACGGAGGGGAGAGGAGGTAGAGGGTTTTGTGGTTGTGTGCGGTTTTGGTCGGGTTTTGAGAGATTGGTTGTTTTGAGCGGCGGCAGGTATGTTAGTCAAGGACGTGGGCGTCTGCATACGGGCGGTGGACTATTCCGAGACGTCACAGGTTGTGACGTTCTTTGCGAGGGACAGCGGCAAGGTCGGCGCAATCGCGAAGGGCTCGAAGAGGCCGAAGTCGGCGTTCGACGGACCGATAGAGGTGTTCTCGCACGGGCGGATTGTCTTTAGCGACTCGGGCAGGGCGAGGCTCGCCACACTGACGGAATTCGAGCAGCAGGCCGGTTTTATGGGGCTTCGAAAGAATCTCTTCGCGCTGAACTGCTGTCTTTTGGGCGCCGAGCTGGTAGGCGGCCTGACGGATGAATTCGACCCTCACCCGCGGCTTTTCGAGAGCCTGGTGCAGTTTCTAAAGGACGCCGAGGGCAGCAAGAGCAAGGCCGAGCTGCTGGCTTTGCTGATATTGTTCGAGCTGTCGGTGCTGAAGGAGGCGGGGCTGGGGCCGGTGATCGGCGTCTGCGCGAACTGCAAGAGCGCTTTGGGGGCGGGCCGGTGTGAGGGGTACTTTAGCAGCTCGGCGAACGGGCTGATTTGTCGCGACTGCGAGGGGAGCTTTCCGGATAGAATCCGGATGTCGGCTAAAGCGGGGGCGTGCCTGGCGGAGCTGAAGCTGCTGGGGCGGTCGGGCCAGAGCGAACTGCGGGAGGTGGAAGGGGTGCTGATAGCTCACCTGACGGAGCTTCTTCACCGTCGGCCGAAAACGGCAAAGTATGTATTGAGTAATTGGCGGGAGGCTGTAGAATAGCGGCAAATTACCGATCGGCCCGGAGGCCCGCGAAGGACATGCTGACCAGAGAGTACTACAAGAAGGGATTTGAGGACTGGAAGAGGGAGCTGTTCGAGTACAAGTACCTGATTGTGCTGTCGGGCGTGATCGTGGCGGTGGCGACCTTCCTGGATTACTTTTCGGGAGTGTACGTTTCGACGGAGGCACAGACGGCGCACGTTCCGGATTTGATTCTGGACCACATCAAGCCGCCCGTGAATCTGGGGTTCCTGTTTGTGTACGGTTATCTGGCGCTCATCATCGCCCTGTTTCTTTATCCTCTGTTCCTTCATATACGGATGTTTCACATAGTTGTGAGCCAGTTCAGCCTTCTGGTGATGCTGAGGTCGATTTTCATTATTTTCACGCACCTCCAGACTCCTCCGGATGCGATAGAGGTTAGTTTTCCATGGATATTCGAGGGGCTGAGCTTTGAGAACGACATGTTCTTTTCGGGTCACACGGCGGTACCGCTTCTGGGATTTTTCCTGTTTTCGGACAGCAAGGTGAAGTATTTCTTTCTGGCCGGGTCAATCTGCATGGGGGTGACGGTTCTGGCGATGCATCTTCATTACAGCATAGACGTTTTTTCGGCTTACTTCATAACGTATTGCTCTCACAAGATGGGGCGGTTTTTGCTGAAGAAGCTCGATCCGACGTATTAGGCTGTGTCTAAGGTGTATTCAGGAATCGATTAGCTGGATGAATCTTTGGACGGATTCGCGGGTTCTCCAGGGGGGTGTAAATCCTTTGAAGCTTCCGGATCTTTCGATGTCCCTTTTGAGCTTGAGCCGATACTGGCTGACGTGGTGGAAGTATCGCTTTTTCTCGTAATAGTCGGCGAGGTATTCCTGCTCGGTCTGTCCCGGTGTCGGCAGGAGCAGGGCGTTTTTCTTGTCGAGCTCGACGAGGTCCATAATGGTGCTGTACCCGGAGCGTGTTATTATGAACTTTGCTCGGTTGGCGATGTTCTGTTGCTGTTCGGTGTTGAGGAAGCTGTGGAACTCGGCGTTTGGCGCGACTTTTTGCGTTTTTTCGGCTGGATTTCCGCCGGCTATGACGATTTTTCCCTCGAGCTGGTCTATTCTGGCGATGGTTTTTTTCTCCAGTATGGTTCTCTGAGGTTCGGGGCCGGAGAGCGAGATGAAGTAGTCGATATCCTCATCGACGTCGCGTTTTTTCAGGTGCGAGAGGATGCCGATGTATTTTATCTTGTCTGGGGGTGCGTAGCGGAGGTTGTGGGAGAGGTCGCCGGAGAGGTTTGGCCCTTCGAAATCGGGGACGAATACGAACCTGTATTTTTTTATTCTGGAGGCGA
>CP070678.1:2815338-2818313 GCA_020352515.1 Phycisphaerales bacterium
AGCGCGACTGGAGCGAAACTCCCGCCGCGCAAGCCTATCGCGACCTTGTCTTTAACAAGTGGTGGACGCGAGCAACGGGCACGGCGGATTCGGCCGGCACGTTTCGCCTCCGCGCCTTCTACGGCAAGTACTCCGTTCAATGCCAGGGAAAGGAAAAGCAGGTGAGCCTGGCCAGAAAAAAGGGCCGTGAGGAAGTTGCCTTCTGAGCCCTGTGTTTTCTTGCTTCCCGGCATACTGTGGATCCATTTGCGCCACGGCCGGTGAAAGACAGAGTGCGGTAGTAGCCGCCATTGGTTCGGGGGCCCGGCTACACGCCTCCTTATTTCGCTGCCGGGACTCTTGGCGGAGACTAAGTGGCATGGACAAGCAGCAGCGAAAATTTAACCTAACAGGTTCCCGCACAAACATTCTCCTGTGTGTGGGCGGCATTGCAGCAGCTACGCTTGTCTATGTGTGCGTATGGTCCGGTCCAGCGGTTGAAGACAAAAACAGCCGGAACACCGCTGAATGGTTTTACCGCGGCCGTCAGATCAGAAGAGTCGTTCAACAGTGGCAGGAATCGGTCAAAACGACGCCGTTGGTGCGAGGGCGCATAAGCGATTCATATCACACGTACCTCGTGATTGATACCAACGAACCGGCCATTTGGATAGAAGACTGGGGACGCATTCGCGAAGATGCCCGCATGAAGTTGCCGCGTAGCATGAAATGGCGCCTGTATCATCGCACGCCCAATGGCGACAACGTGCTCTCAGGCCTGACAAGACTACGGTTCAAAGACGCACGGCGACTTGTCTCGGAGCAATTCTATCTTGTGGGTACTGAGGGAACGGAGCGCTATCTTGGTATTATGTTTGGTCCTGGCACGTCTTCGCAGTGCGGTTTCAAGCCGTGGGCATTTGTGATGCCGAGAAGCTATGCATGGGAGGACGAGCCACAGGAGCAGGTCCGTTCGGTTGTAGTGGGTGAAGATGAGTACGAGCGCAATCTGGGTCTCGCCCGGAGGCAGCCTGCGACAGGTACGCCACAAACGCAGGCAAGCGGACATATCCCGCCGATAGTTGCGCAAAATGAGGCTCGATGGCTTGCCATTGAGAAGAAGCTGTATCTTGAGATAGAGCGGCAATTGTCGGATCGTGGATATGACCTCACCCACATCGCGGTGGATGAAGGTCCGGCCATGACTGCCGCTATAGCTATGGCAGAAGGCCGCAAACTCGGCTGGCTCGACAAGATATATAGGGGCCGAAGGACTGATTGGAAGAGTTGCTCGGTCGATCTTAAGATTGACTATCTTGGAGACGGTCTCTGGTATGTCGTCTCGGACCCAGATCGACGACGCCGGTTGACAGACAAGTACCTTGATCTCGAATTCCTTGTTGGGGCTAAGGGCAGATTATCGGGCAAGAAGCGCAAGGAGTGGCTCGAGAAAGGGCGGCTGGCCGCCAAGACCGGCATGGAGCGACCATCACCGTGGAGAGTGACCCTGGAGAATGGAATATCAGTGGAGCTGATAGGAATCTGCATGAATCCGAGTGATGGCCGAGAGTGGTGGGGCCCCGATGGCGCCGCTCTTGATTATGTACCCTACTACTACGCTTACACCATTCGCCGTGAGCCCGACGAAAGCGTCTACGAGATCGCATATAACGTGACATGGCCGAATGGCATGCCTCAACGCGGAGGCTCACCTGCATTGAGTGAATGCGTGAGACAACACGCAGGCGGCGGATTGGAGGACCGGTTCGGAGACGACAGCCCGTTTCGAGGCCGACAACGCAGATATGTGTTCAAGCAGTCAACGCAGAAAACGACCATGAGGTGGATATTTGGAAACGGCGATCACGGGCGTGAATCCGTAGCCTTCAAAAACGTCTCGCTCGTTCCCGGCAAAGATTTCGGCTTCGAAGTAGAGACTTATCTCTGCCCGCCCTCAGTGAAGGCTTTTATGAGGCGAAACTGACGATTTACCAGATCCCTGCTGCTCAGCTCACCGGGCAGATGTGTTGACATCGAGAGCGGCCTGGATTAGCATAGAGGTTTTATGGAGGCATCAATATGGAAGGCAAATTCGATCGTCGGGCGATGCTGGCTCGAAGCGCGGCGGCTGCAGCGGCCCTTGCGTTGACGGGCTCGTGCCGAACTACCGACGAGGCGCAAAAAGGCCCGGCGGCCGAGGCTAAGCAAGAGCCGGCCCCGAGGGTGCTTCAGCCTGGGTTCAAATTGGCTGTCTGCGACTGGACGATAAGAAAAAGGACCAATCCCGAATCGCTGGCCTTAGCCAAGAGGATCGGCCTCGACGGCGTGCAGGTCGACTTCGGCGGCGGGGAAAAAGAGCTGCAGCTTTTCGATCCGGCGTTGCAGAAGAGATTTCTCGAAGAGGCCGAGAAGCAGCAGATGCAGATAGCCTCGCTTGCGATGGGCACACTAAACAGCATCCCGTATAAGAGCGACCCGCGCGCCGAGCGATGGGTCGAGCAGTGCGTCGACGTCTGCCTCGCCATGAAGGTCAAGGTGGTTCTCTTGGCATTTTTCGGCAAAGGAGATTTGCAGAAGGACCCGAAGGGCATTGATGTTGTGGTGGAGCGGCTGAAAAAGGTGGCCCCAAAGGCCGAGGACGCCGGTGTGACCCTCGGTATCGAATCATACCTGAGCGCCGAGCAGCATATCGAGATCTTAGAGCGTGTGGGCTCTGCCGCGGTGAAGGTCTATTACGACGTTGCCAACTCGAATCAGGCCGGCTACGACATTTACAGCGAGATTCGCCTGCTGGGCAAGCGCATCTGTGAATTTCACGCGAAGGATTACGCCAACCTCTACGGCATGGGGACAATTGCCTTTCCGGAGGTTCGCCGGGCGATGGACGATATAGGCTATCGCGGCTGGATTGTGATGGAAGGCACGAAGATGCCTTTGGGCGTGGAGGATAGCTGCCGGTACGACGCCAAGTACCTTCGAACTGTCTTTCCCCGGAT
>CP070678.1:2818413-2834903 GCA_020352515.1 Phycisphaerales bacterium
ACCGTCCCCGTCCCCCTCGACCAGCACTCTCCGCGATTGGGGCAATTTGCGTTCGTGCATATCGTCTAGAGTCCCAGCGAGCCGAGGACCTGCTCGGTATGGGCGAACGTCTTGTCGACCGACAGCGGACGGCGCAGCCAGGGCGGTAATTTACGAGCACGTCTCATAGCTGGTAAGAGAATACTTTGAAAACCGCGCGGCAAGCAGGCCGCCGAGCTTTCGCTTGACCGGGCCCATTGCGTGACGCCTGCCGGTCTCATTCAGAACCGAAGTCATCGGGACCTCTTCGAGACCGCACGGGACCAGCAGGTCGAAAATACCCAGGTCGTTTCGAATGTTTATCGCCATACCGTGACGTGTCACGAATTTAGAGACGCGCACGCCGACCGAGGCGATCTTCTCCTCGCCCACCCACAGCCCCGGCAGCCCCCTGCGTCTGCGGGCGGAGACTCCGAGCTGCCCGAGCAATTCCGTTCCCACAGCCTCCAGCTCCCGCATATACTCGCTGATACCCAGGTTAAGCTGCTGTAGATGCAGAATCGGATAAAAGACAAGCTGGCCGGGATTGTGCGCGGTTGTGCCTCCGCCCCTTCGAATCTCGACCACGTCGATTCCCCGCCGCGCCAGCTCTTCCCGGCCGGCCAGAAGCCTGTTGGCGCTTTGCCTGGCCCCGAGCGTTATGACGGGCGGGTGCTCGACAATAAGCACGGTGTTCGGTATGTCCCCACGGTATCTTCGCTCCCACAACCCGAGCTGCCGCTCCAGAACCTCATGGTAGTCGGCGAGCCCACAATCACAGATGTTTAGAGGGAGCTTTGCAGTCTCTTCAATTGGCGCGGCCTCTGTCTCTATTTCAGTCACCTTGTCTTCGAGAGGATTTGTCCGTTTCGGCCATCTGTTCGAGTATTTCGACGGCGTCTTTGACCAGGTCCGGACACCGGTCGAAGCTGCCCGGCCTGCCGGCCGCCGCCTTGCCCTCCGGTGTGCTCATATCGAAACCAAGCAGCTCCCTGCAGATTATCGAACCGTTGCGTCCCTTGAATTTCTCGACGAACCGCCTGACCATTTCGTAATTGTGCTCCTTGGCTTTCTTGTCTGCGGGTTCGACCGCACCGTGCCTCAAACCGATCACCATCAGGGCCCCAGAAACCGCCCCGCAGACCTCGCCCAGCCGCCCCATGCCGCCGCCGAATCCGCCGGCCAGCTTCAACGCGCTCGCGCAGTCTATGCCGTAATCCGGCGCAAAGGCGGAAAAAACCGCCTGCGAGCAGGAATGACCTCGCCTGAATAATTCGCCCGCCTCCTTGGTCTTCGTGCTCATAAAGTTACTCCGATTCGGGCACACAGTATCAATGCAAACGGTCGAGACAATGCTCCTTAATGCGGCAGCCAATCGGCCCCGAACGCATCTTCCACGGCTTCGTCGAAAGTCTCCGAAACCGTGGGGTGCGGGAATGTTATATCGTTGACGGCGGCCGTACGCCCGATCAGATCGGCCGCAAAGGCGATAAGCTCGGTTGCTATGTCACCAACAATCGTAACCCCGAGAATCCTGTTCGTCTTGTTCTCACGAACCACCCGCACCTGCCCGGCCGTCTGGTTGTGCGCCACGCTCCGACCGTTAGCCTTGAAAAAGCCCTTCCCGACCGTTACCTCAAGTCCCTCCGACTTGCACTGCTCTTCCGATTTGCCCACCGAGGCGACCTCCGGAAAAGTGAAGATGACCCTCGGAACAAGCGCGTAGTCCTTCATCTTCATGTCACCGCCCATGACGTTGACCGCGGCAACCTCGCCCTCGGCAAACGCCCCGTGCGCCAGGTACGTCGTGCCGACCACGTCACCCAGTGCGTACACCCCGGGAACATTCGTTTCAAGCCTGGCGTTCACCACAATCCTGGCCCCGTCCATCTCAAGACCGAGCGCCTCGACGGTCTCGGCGCCCACGAATGCCTTTCTCCCGACCGAAACCAGGACCTTCTCGGCCTCGATGGCCCGGCCGTCATCGAGAAGCACCCTGGCCGGACTGCCGCTCCTGTCGACCGACGCGACCTCGTGCCCCGCAATCACGTCGATCCCGATCTTCTTGAACTCGCGCTCCAACTGTCGCGCGACCCACTGGTCCTCCATCGGAAGCACATGCTCGAGGGCCTCGGTTATTGTCACCTTTGTTCCCATCGCCGCGTAAACGCACGCCATCTCGCACCCGATCACTCCGCCGCCGATCACGACCATGGATTTCGGTATCTCCTCAAGAGACAGTGCATCCTTGCTGTTGATTACCGCCCTGCCGTCGAAAGGTATGTTCGCAAGCTCGATCGTCTTCGAGCCGGTTGCGATGATTAGCTTGCCGGCTTCTATCTCGATTGACTGCCCGTCCGTATCCACCACAACCCGATTGGGCGAGGTGACAACGCCGCGGCCCTGAATCATCCGCATCTTGTGCGCCTGGGCCGTGGCCGTCATGCCCTTGCGAAACCCCGCCACAACAGCCTCCTTGCGCTGCTGTATCTTTGCCCAGTTGGGCTCGGCCGACGGAATGTCGATCCCAATCTCGGCCGCGTTCCTGGCGCACAACAGCACATGCGCCGAGGCAAGCAGGACCTTCGAAGGAATACACCCCCAGTTCAGGCATGTCCCCCCGACGTACTCCTGCTCGACAACCGCCACCGACGCGCCGTTCTGTGCGCATCTTCTTGCCGCCCGGAAGCCGCCCGGGCCGGCGCCTACTACAACCACATCAAAACTTTCCGCCATCATTGAAACTCCTTGTCTTGCTGCCGCAGGCTTCGTCGAAATCCCCTCTAAATAGCAGCCCTATGCGGGATGATACGGATTCTGCCGGGGATTATACCACGCAAACAGCCGGTCCTGCAACCGGCTGCACTCCTTTTTGAGACCGGGCTCGTTTACGCGATTGACCGATTCCCCCGGATCGGCTTGAAGATCATAAAGCTCGTGTGTCGAGCCATGGTTGAAAACGTACTTGTAACGCCTGCTTCTGACCATGTACTGGGCCGGGCGCCCTCGCAGGTTGAACTCGCTGAAAACAGCCTCCGGGCCGTCGATATCGGGCCGCCGCAAAATATCCGCAAAGCTCGAAGCGTCCATCCGCGCTGCCGCGCCGGGTACCTCCTGCAGCGTTGTGCTCTCAGGCATGGGCAGGCCCGCCAGATGCGCCAGTGTCGGGTAGAGGCCAAAATACTCCGTCAGCGCGCCGGCGACCTTGTTGCGGCCAATCACGCCGGGAAAACTAACGATGAGCGGGACCTTGACCGAAGGCTCGAACAAACAGAATTTCTGATACAGCCCGTGGTCGCCGTCCATCTCGCCGTGGTCCGACGTGTACACGACGATGGTGTTCTCCAGCAGCCCCGCATCATCTAGCTCCCTGTAAACGCGGCCGACACACGTATCGACGAAAGCGAGGTTGCCCAGATAGCCGGCCCTGTGCGCCCGCAGACGCTGCGGCCCCAGAGACTGGATGTGTTTCGAACGCCGCTGTATATGCGCGGGGTAGCCGGATATGTCACCGACTTGCGGCAGCTCCATCTTGTCCACCGGGTATCTTTCGGCCCACTGCCTCGGCGGATAGAACGGAGAATGTGGTTTCATGAAGCTGGTCACCAGAAAGAAGGGCTGATCCCGGTAGCGCCTGATGAATTTTGCGGCCTCGCGCGCCAGGAACATGTCGAGGTGGTCCTCCGCATCGAGATTGGAGGACATGTCCGAGAAGTCGCGCCGCTCGACATGGCCGACCCACGGGCTGGCGCCGTCCCACAGCCCGTCCACATCCGGAAGGCCCGCCCCGCCGTCGTTTACCGTCTTGAAGAACCGCGGGCCCAGAGGATGATTCGCGATCTCGTTGGCGTAGTGTTGGACCTTGGGGCCCAGGTACATCAGCCAGTCGTTTATCGACATGTAATATTCGAAGCCGTGGCTATGCGCGTCTACAAAGAGCATCTTGCCGAAAAGAGCCGTAAGGTAGACGTGCTCTGAGAAGTGGTTTGCAATCGTGCGGTATCGCCAGTCGAGCCGGTCCCTGTTCGTAATCGCCCCGGTCGAATGCGCGTACAAGCCGGTCAGCAGCGCCATCCGCGAGGCCACGCAAACCGGGTACGGGCAATAGGCATTCGTAAATCGAACGCCGCGTTCGGCGATCCGGTCGATGTTCGGCGTGGCCACCAGGTCTCTGCCAGCGCACGTCATCAGGTCCGCCCGGTGCTGGTCGGTCATAATGATAAGCACATTCGGGCGCCTGCGCCCCGCCTGCCCGGCCGTTTCGCCTGCGGACCGGCCCGGAGGCATCTGCTTGCGCCCGCCCCGGCCGCGAACCTCGCCTGCCCCGGCGCCAACTAAAAGCGAAGCCGCCCCCAAACCGGCGCTGCGGAGAAAATCTCTCCTTCCCGTATGATAGCGTGCCTTGAACATTTCGCTCATCGGCTTTCCCTCAATCCAAGTAGTCCGTCATAGCATCCGCCTGGGGTCTGCGGCGCGGAGGCGCTGCTGGTTCAATCATCTGTACTGCGATAGGCCTGGCACCCGAATTCAAGCGGCGGCGCTGCCGCCTCGAACGCCCCGATGTCGGGTCCCTCGCCGCGATAGTCGTCGTTGAAGTTCGGGATAACGACCCCGGCGTCGTGGCCGGGGCTGCCCGGCGACAGGAAGAACTGCGCGGCCTTGTTGCCGGCGTCGTACAGTGGCGAGGCCTTTAGGCCGCGCTTCTCCTGCGGCTTTCGTGTCACCACCCGCCCGTTGAACATGTCGTAGTCGTAATCGTTGTCCCTCGCGACCTTGCCGCGTTCCTGGATGCTGTAATCCCTCTCGCTCAACACGTGCCAGATGTTGTTTCGCGATAGGTGGTTGAGCAGCCCGCCGCCCCACTCCGACAGGCCGAGGCCCGCTCCCCGCCATGCCGGCCCCTGCTCGTCGGGCCCGGGCTGAAGGAGCGTATTGTGAAAGACATAGGTGCGTCCGCCCCCGAAGCCGGAATTGAGACCGGCCTTTAGAAAGGGCCCGCCCGAGGGCTTGTCCGGTCCGCGGCGGGAAACGCCGTAGACGTTCCGCCAGATGTAAAGAGGACCGACGTGCGTCGCCGCCGTGGCCACCGCGACCATTGTTTCACTTATGTAGTTGCCCCAGATGCGGACGTTGCGGTTGGCGCCCTCGGCCTCGATGCCGTCGTCCCAGCAGTGGCGCAGCCGGTTGCCGTAAATATCGGTATCACGGTTGGGCGAGCCGGCGCCCGAGAAGTTCGACCCGCCCCCGAAGATGTCGTTGTAGTAATGATCCGCGTCGGACCACATATCGTTGTAGCGGATAACGTGGTTGCCCGCCGTGTTGAACAGGCTTATAGCCTGTGGTCCCATCGGGTGCCAGCTCTTGGCCACCTTCTTCGGATCCATCCGTTGGCGGTATTCGGACCAGCTATTGGTATCATAGCGCGGATGGTGAATGCGGCACCGCTGAACAACGATTCGCGCTATCTTCGGCCGCAGCGGTTCACCCTCGCTCGCGTAAACGGCCGAATCCATGTTGCGGCCCCATTTCTTGCCCTCCAGCTCATCGGGCCTTCCCCAGCCGCTGATGTCGCAGTCCTCTATAACGACGTCGTGTGAGCCGCCGAATATCCGGATGGCGTGGACGCGAGCCCCTTTGAGTGTCACGCCGCGTATGACGACGAAGCCGGCCCGCACCTCCAGGCAGTAGTCCCGCCTGTCGGCGACATCGATTGTGCTCGCCCCGGCGTCCGGCGGATGCGTATAGAGCACGTAGCCCTCGGCCGAGCCCGATTTGTCAACGACGAACGTCCTGCCGCTCTCGGCCGGCAGTGAGACGGTCTCGGCTATCGGGATATCTTCGCTCCAGGTCTCTGCCTCCAGTCGCTCGCTGCGTTCGGTTTGCGCAAGCTGCAGCTCGATTTCATAATTCGTCCCCGGCCGCAGACCAACGATGCTGCCCCGGTACTGCCGTGAATACTGCTGCAGCCGCTCAGCGGCCGGACCCTCGTCGCGGCCTGACCTGAAAATGCGCACGAAGGCCTCCGGCCCCCGCTCGTCGAACCACAACGGCAGCGCTTCCCGCCAGCGCCCGGAGCCTTTCGCCCGGTACCGGACCCGGCACTCTCTCGAAGCCGAGCCCCCTTCCGCATTCCAGTACAACCCGATGCAGTGGAAGGTCGGCACGGCCGACGGCTCTGCCGCCGAACTGACGACCGGCACAAAACTCAGCAGCACCACACACGAATATGCCGCTCGAAAGGCCGGGCCAAGTAGTGATATATTATTCATCTGTTTCTCTCTCAGCACAGAACAGGATGCTCGTCACTTCTTCGGGGCGAACAGTTGAAACTCCCATATAGTCGGGCCGTCCGAGGCATCCAGGATGTTCAGACGCACGTGCCGCGCCGTCACCGCCTCGAACCGCCTGGAGTAGTCCGCTCCTATTCTCGTGCCCCGCACGCAGGCCCGCCACTGCTCGGCGTCTTTGTACTGCACTTCGAATTTCCGCACGCGGTCGTAGGCCTCGCTTATCCTCACCCGGTCAAATGTCAACTGCCCGCCCAAGTCGACCTCCAGCCACACCTGCCGGACTCCGTAGTCCGTCGCCCACCTGGTCGTATCGTCGTCGTCAACCGCCTTGCCCGCGGCGTATCCCCTGTTGTTCTCGAATACGTTCGACGCCCTCGCCCGCTTGCCGGCCGTCAGCGAATCCGAAGGTAGAGAGCACGGAGGGATCTCCCCTGCCGGACCCAGGACACGCAGCGCGATTATCGTGTCAAGCTCTTGCCGGTCGGCCTGCGGAACCGATACCTCGATCCCCTCGTCCGTCTGAGTCACCTTTACCTGGCCGCCTGTGAGAACCCGGCTTTCGGTTATCTTCTTGGTTATTGGAGGCAGCCTGAGCGTCTCGCCCGGCCACTTGAGAACGTGGACATAGACAACATTGCAGTAGTGCGTGCTGGCGCCCCATGCACCGGGCATGAACGGTCCGCCCCGCGTGCCGTAAATGCTCTTGCCGTATTCTTCCAGCCATGCCCCCATCTCCCGCAGCCGCTCCACCTGCCGGGGCTCGATTCTGCCGTCCGGCATCGGCCCGACGTTGAACAGCAGGTTGCCGTCGCCGCCCACGACCCGCACGAGCGTGTCGATGCACTGCTTGAGTGACTTCATCTGGTCGTTCGGCTTCCACGCCCACTGCCGGCAGATTGTCATGCACGTCTCCCACGGCCGGTCGTTCTGGAACTTGCCGATTCGCTGCTCCGGCGTGTCGTGGTCGGCCGGAAGGCCCGCGCGGTTGTTGATAATCACGTGAGGCTGAAGGCCCCGGATCATCTTGAAAAGCCGCTCCGAGTCCCAGTCCTTCGCGCTGCCGCCCAGCCCGTCGAACCAGACAATGTCGATCCTGCCGTAGTTGCTGCATATCTCGCGGAGCTGCCCGTGCAGGAATTCTATGTAGCGAGCGTGATTCGCCGTCCGGTAGTCCGGGTGATACCAGTCCACCGGCGAGTAATAGTAGCCGAGCTTGATGCCCGCCTTGTGACAGGCGTCCGCAAGCTCCTTCACCACGTCGCGCTTGAAAGGCGAGTTGGTGATTTTGTATTCGGTCAGCTTGCTGTCGAACATCGAAAAGCCGTCGTGGTGCTTGCTCGTAAAGACCAGGTACTTCATCCCGGCATCCTTGGCGAGCTGAATCCATTCGTCGGCGTTGAATTTCACCGGGTCGAACCGCTTGTACAGGTTGTCGTACTCCTCGGCAGGTATCGACCCCCTGCCGCTGCGCCCGCGGCGCTCGCCGCCGCGAGACCACCCTATCTCGGTGCCCTTGAGGCTGACCGGACCCCAGTGTATAAACAACCCGAACTTCATTTGGCGCCACCGCTGGACGTCCCGCTCGCCCGCCTTGAGATAAGCCTTGTCTTCTTCGGCGCCGCCGTCTGCCCGCCCGAAACCGAAAAACGCGCCAAGACACACCGCCGCCACACAAACAACAACCAGCCTTGCCGTCCATCCTTTTGCCGCCATGGTCATTACCCTTTCATTTCGCACCGTATGATTTACCCAAAACAGCAATATAGCAGAACGGCCGCGGCTGTGGAATGGAAGACGTATTTTTTCTTGACCGACCACGCACAGTTTTTTACAGATTATTTACATCCGTTTACCAATTCCCTCACGTATACTATCGCTTGGGGAAACCTTGGAATCGAAAGGAGCAGATGAGATGAAGCGCCTCAGCGGGTACTCAAAGCAAATTGTCGTCTTCGCGGTCGCTGCCGTCGTTGGAGGCCGTGTGACCGCGGCCGAGCGCCTGAGATGCCCGGCCGTCGCCGAGGAAAGACGTCCGGCGCTGGTCTTCGTTGAAGGTCCGGTCAACCAGAGCAACCTCTACGTCGCCTGGCTTGAAGGCGGGGCCCTGCGCAGAGAGAAGATCATCTCGGCCAGATACATCGAGGTCACGCAGCTCGATAACGTGCTGTTTCTGCTCTCGGTCGCCGACGGCAATACCGACAGGCGGGTATATGCAGCCGACCTGGGGGCCGGCGTCTTGAAATTCGTCGCCGACGGCACACGCACACACTGTATCAGGTCAGAGCCCGGCCGCAGAGCCGCTTTGCTCATGGATGCAAATCTCGGGGCCGGACTCATCCGGCTGCTTGAGCTGGATTTCGCCGGTCTCAACGTTACAGAGCGGCACCGACTCTCAAGCGACCTTCTCGGCGACGATTTCAAATTCTTCGGGCCCAAGGTGCGAATCTCGCCCGATTTTACCCGCATCGCCTATGTCCACAAAAGAGGCCCTCTCAAGGTGGAACGCCGCAGCGGATACGAACTGAGACTCCTTGACCTGGCGACAATGGAGGTTCAAACGCTCGATCCCAACGTGGCAGTGGAGATTTCCATGCTCTCGTCCTTCTCATGCGGCAGGCCGCCCTTCGAATGGATCAACGAAAAAGAAGTCATCTACTGCTCGGCCGCGCCGGCCGGCCCCGCTGAGGTCGTTGGCTTTGATGCCAACCGGGTGAGCATTTTCAAGGTAGCAGACACCGAGAGCGGGCAGTCCAAAGAACTCTTCAGAAAATCGCTGCGGCTGACGCTCGACGGAGGCTCCCTGCGAATCGATCCGCTCACCGGCAGACTAATCTACAACGGCCGGCTCGTCCTCGATCTGCAGAGAGTGCTCCTGACGCCGAAGAATCTGCCGTTCGCCGTCGTTTGTGACTACCCCTCGCGCACGACGGATATCCTTTGCGGGCAGCGCGTGCTATACACGGGGGCCGCCCATTGCGTCGGCCAATTGGCCTCGGCCTCCGGTAGAAGCTTCGCCTACGCCCTGCGAGAGAGGGGCCCGTCGCTTCATGCGACCCTGTACGCGAAGTTCGCGAGCAGAGACGAACCGCTTAAGGTGGCCGAGGGGCCGTATCTGCCCACCCGGGCGATAGGATGGATTGAGTAGGCGACCCCTCCGGTTTGCCGGTGGCGGCCGCTTCTGTGCTTCAGTTTCGTTTTGCTATGGTCGTGTGGGCCGCGTCGAACATTCTCACCCCGCCCCGGTCGAGCTGAAGGATAAGCCCCTTCTCCGGGTCCACGCCGATGCAGTTCCCCGTAAACTCTCTCCCGTCGTAAATTAGCGTGACCCTCTGGCCAAGCTGGATGCTCAGCTTGCGCCATCGCTCGATCACCGCCGCGCTGTCCCCGACCGCAATCTCGAGCCAGTGCTCCAGAGAAGCCAGGAGCCTTCTGGCCAGCGAAAGGCGGTCGCAGAATGTCCCGGCCTCGATGTCAATGCTTGTTGCCGTCCCCCGCAGCTCCGGCCCAAAACAGTCGCCCCCCTGGTGACAGTTTATTCCTATGCCGATGATATACGCCTTGCCGTGCGCGTAGGTCCTCGATTCGAGCAGGATGCCCGCCACCTTCCTCCCGTTAATCATAATATCGTTCGGCCACTTTATTCTCGCATCCCATCTCGCGGGCTTGCCGATGGCCTCCGCAACCGCCACAGCACACGTCAGCGAGAGCAGGTCGGCGGCCAATCCGCTCTCGATAAGGACGACCGAACAAAGCAGGCTGTCCGCCCGTCCGCTCCGCCACTTTGTCCCGCCCCTGCCCCTGCCGGCGGTCTGCTCCTCGGCGAAGACCGCCAGCCCGTCCGAGCCCTTGCCTTTCGCGTACTCGCCCGCAAGGTCGTTGGTGCTCGAAGTGCGCCTGTAAACCAGGACCTCCCTGCCGATCCGCCTGGTTTTCACGTTCGCCTTTATCTTCTCGGGGTCCAGAGAGTCCTTCTCAGCCATGGCCGGCCTACCTGTCCAGCCCGATGTCGACCGCCGTGGCCGAATGAGTAATCGCCCCTACGGCGATCCGGTCGACCCCGCACTGGGCTATCGCCGAGACGTTGCTCAGGCTGATGTTCCCCGACGCCTCGAGCAGCGGCCGCTTGTTCTTGCCGCACATCCTGTCCCGCATCTCCACCGCGTGTTTGAGCTGCCACTGACCCATGTTGTCCAGCAGCACTATGTCGATGCCGGGAATCTCAAGAACGTAGTTGAGCTGGTCGTCCACGTGGTCCACTTCAACCGCGACGAACTTGGCCCCCTGTACATTCTTGGCCTCACTCACTATCCTCCTGAGCTTCGGCTGAAAATTCGTCCCCAGCTCCGCCAGATGATTGTCCTTTATCAGGATACCGTCGTAAAGCCCCAGCCGGTGATTGTAGCCGCCGCCGCACCGAACCGCGTACTTCTCGAGGATGCGCCAGCCCGGCAGCGTCTTTCTCGTATCGAAAATCTTGGCCTTCGTGCCCTGGATCGCCCTGACGTACTTGCCCGTGGTCGTGGCAATCCCGCTGAGCCTCTGCAGGAAATTCAGCAGCACGCGCTCGGCGCTGAGCATCGGTCGAAGAGGACCCTCTATCGTTCCCAGCCTGCTGCCGACATGGGCCGACCGCCCGTCGCCAATCTGGACCTTGAGGGTCAGCCGTTGGTCGTACCGCTTCAAAATCTCTTCGGCCACAATCATGCCGCATACGATTATTTCCTCACGCGAGACTATGTGAGCCTTTACGACCGTGTCGCCTTTGAACAGAAGCTCGCTGGTCACGTCGCCGCCGCCCAAATCCTCCTCAACCGCCATCGTAATCAGCGGACGTACTTTCTTGATGTTGAGTTTTCTCATGATTCTCCTGTCCCTGAGCTTTCACTTGTCCTCTGGACCGTTCCGTGCCCGGCGTATCTTCTCCTTCCTGGCCGTCAAAAACTCACGCTTCCTCTTTCGCGAATCCATCAGCACCAGCTCCGGCAGCTCCTTGAGCTCCCGCAACTGGTCCCGGAGAAACGCCGCCCGTTCGAAGTCAAGCCACTCCGCCGCCCGCAGCATCTCCTTCTCGATCTGGCCGGCCAGCTCGACTTTGTCGTATTCGGAATCACCGAAACGAACCGCCTCGCGGGCAACCTGTCTTGCCCTTATCTGCTCGCCCAGGCTCCTGCGGATTGCTTTCTTTATTGTCTCGGGGGTAACTTTGTGGTCCCGGTTGTATTTCAATTGAATTTTACGCCTTCTGTTGGTCTCGTCAATAGCATTCTGCATGGACGGCGTAACAGTATCTGCGTAAAGGAAGACGGTCGCGTTGATGTTTCGCGCCGTTCGCCCTATCGTCTGGATCAGCGAAGTCTGGCTCCGAAGGAACCCCTCCTTGTCCGCGTCCATGATCGCCACCGCGGAAACCTCCGGCAAATCCAGCCCCTCGCGCAACAGGTTCACTCCGACCAGCACGTCGAAATTGCCGTTTCGCAGGTCCCGCAGAAGCTCGATCCTCTCCAGCGTTTCGATCTCGCTGTGAAGGTAGCGGCATTTGTACCCCTTCTTCCCGATGTAATCCGACAGATTCTCCGCCATCCTCTTCGTCAGGGTGGTAACGAGCATCCGCTCTTTGGCCTTCACCCGCTTGTCGATTTCGCCGAGCAGATGACGAACCTGGTCCGCCGCCGGGTGCACGTAAATCTGCGGGTCCAGCAGACCCGTCGGCCGTATGACCTGCTCGACAACCTCGTTGTCGCATCTGTCCATCTCGAATTGCGCAGGCGTCGCCGAGACGAAAACCACCTTGTCCCACGACTCCTGAAATTCCTCGAACCGAAGAGGCCGGTTGTCCAGCGCGCTCGGCAGCCGGAAACCGTGCTCGATCAGAACGTCCTTCCTGCTCCTGTCACCCGCCCACATCGCCCGAAGCTGTGGAATCGTCACGTGTGATTCGTCTATCAAAAGAAGAAAATTGCTCGGAAAATAGTCGATGAGCGTGTACGGTCTGGCCCCGGCCTCAAGACCCGCCAGGTGACGCGCATAGTTCTCGATGCCGCTGCAGTAGCCCACCTCCTGCATCATCTCAATATCGTACATCGTCCGGGCCTGAAGCCTCTGCGCCTCCAGCAGCTTGCCCTGGCCCCGCAATTCGCCCAGCCGCTGCTCCAGCTCGGCCTTTATGCCCTCCACCGCCGATGCGATCCTCTCACCCGGCATTATGTAGTGCTGCGCCGGATACACGAATAGCTGACGCTCCACCGCAAGGGTCTCGGCCGAAACGGGGTTTATATAGCTTATCTGCTCTATCTCATCCCCGAAAAACTCGATTCGAACCGCAAACGATTCGTACGACGGATACAGCTCGACCACGTCGCCGCGCACCCTGAAAGTCCCCCGCTGGAAGTCGATGTCGTTTCTCGTGTACTGGATGTCCGCCAGCCTGCCCAGCAGCTCGTTCCTCTCCACCTGCTCGCCTGTTCGAACCGCCACGACGCTCGCCTTGTAATCCTCCGGGGAGCCCAGCCCGAAAATGCAGGAGACCGACGCCACCACGATGCAGTCGCTGCGCGTCGAGAGGCTCGTAGTGGTCGAAAGCCGCAGCCTGTCCAGGTCGCTGTTCTTCGATGCGTCCTTCTCTATGTATATGTCGCGCTGCGGAATATAGGCCTCGGGCTGGTAGTAATCGTAGTAGCTTACGAAGTACTCGACGGCGTTCTCCGGGAAAAGCTCCTTGAACTCCTCGTAGAGCTGCGCCGCCAGAGTCTTGTTGTGCGATATTACAAGCACCGGCATGTCGAACCTGGCGATAACGTTGGCCATCGTAAAGGTCTTGCCGCTGCCGGTGACGCCCATCAGCGTCTGAAACTTCCTGCCTGCGGCAAGTCCGTCCACCAGCCGCTCTATCGCCTGCGGCTGGTCGCCCGCCGGCTTGAACTGGTTGTTCAGCTTGAATATGCCCATACAAACTAATTATCTTAGCCGATTGCCCGCTTAATTTCACGGCCTTTTTGCCCGCGACATGCCCGCAAACGCCGCAGGGCCTCGTTTTCCCTCGGCTTTTGCCTCAGCGTTCCCGCCCGTCCGGTGCTTGCCCCGGCGCCGGCCTAATTCGACGGCCCGGAGCCGCCTCCGGCGATTTTGACTATCCTCTCGGCCCTCCCTGCCCGGCCCTTATTGTCCCAGACTATCAGCGCGACACGATACTGCCCCGGCCTGTCATAGGTGTGCTCGCCACGGGCCTGCGTCGATGGTATGCCGTCGTCGAAATCCCAGAGCACGCGGGCGATTGTGCCGTCCGGGTCCGAGGACGTGTTCTCGAAGGCGACCTTGAGGCCGGCCCGGCCCCGCGTGGTCTGCTCGAAAGATGCGGCCGGTCCACGGTTCGAAAAGCCGCGTGATGAGAGCTGTACGTCGCGCCCGTTGCCGATGACCCTGTTATTCTCCCATTGAAGCTCTTCTCCCGGATCCGAGTTTACGGACGGGCCGCCGTTCGACGTGATTGAATTGCCGACGAAGCTGAGCTGGTCGATACCGGCTCCGGTGAACTGAATCCCGCCGCATCCGTTGCCCCGTATCTCATTGCCGTCGAGCGTAATGTAGTGACAGTTGCCGTTGAAACGAAAACCGTAGCCTTGCCCGCTATAGAGGGCCTTCGGGTGGCTCTTCCATGTCTCGATAAACCTGTTGGCGAAGAAGTACTGGTAGGACGCCCCGCCCTCTTCGCCCTGAATCTGCGCGCCCCACGTCGTCGCACGCCGGATTGTGTTGCGGGCCCAGTAGATGCGCTCCTTGGGCGCCTTGTTGGAAACCGACAGGCCGATGTGGGCGCCGTCGTCAACCCTATTGCCCGTGAAAATGCAGTCGCAGGAATTCACCAGCTCCAGCCCGTAGCCCTTGTATATCCCGCTCTTGTCGCTGACCACGTTGCGCCGAACCGCCACCAAATTCGACCCGTCTACGCTCAGCCAGTGGTCGATGACGTTATCCTCGATAACCGACCTGTGACAGCCATGCCATATCTCGATCCCTAATCCCTCGCCGCCCGATTTCTCGACCTTGTTTTCGCGTATGACAAGGTCCGTCGAATCCCTGTCGCAGAGGATGCCCCCGCGCCCCGTTGCGCTGATTTTGTTGCGCAGAACCTTATTGCGCGCCGAGCCGGTCGATATCCGCATCGCAGCGCCCCACCGGCTGGCCGTGCCGATATTCTCGAACCTATTGTCCGAAATCTCCGAATCCGTCACCGCCCTCGAAAAATAGATGCCGTGGGGCCCGAAGCCCGCCGTCTTCACCAACCCCTTTATCGCCAGGTGATGCAGCAGCAGCCCCCGGCACGATGACGCCCCTATGCCCTGGTGTGCGCTGGGATTGCCGCCGCCGTCCAGCGCCAGGTTCGCTATCTCAACGTCGGAGGCCCCGGAAAGCTCTATCATCGCCCGCCCCTGCCCGCCGGCGTACTTGATAACCGTCGCATCCGGCCCCGCGCCCGCCAGCTTGATGTTCGGCTTGAGCCGAATCGAGTCTGATATCAGGTAGCTTCCCGCCGGCAGAAACACGGTGTCGCCCGCCCCGGCCGACGCAACCGCCCCGGTTATTGCGCCCAGGTCGTCACTGCCGTCATCGCCTTTCGCGCCGTGCTCGACGACACTTATCCTCGAAGCCCGGACCCCGGCGCCAAGCAAGAAAACGAGCACCGCCGATAGCGCCGCGGTTCTCATGGCGCCCCATCCGGATAAACAATCGCCGCAAGCAGCGCCCTGCCGTATTGGCGCCACAATCTTTCGGTCCCCTGCACAGATGCGTCTGCCGGCAATTCCAAAGTCACGATTGGGATGTCGAGCGTCTCTCCCGCGTATGAGCCGAGCGACCCCGGCTTTGCCCCGAGCTTGCGCACGGGCAGCCGGCAGTGGTTTGCCATGTGTGCCGCCAGCGACTCTGCCGGTCCGTCGTAGTCAACGCAGGCAAGTGGCTGGTGGACGCTGACGATGCGGTCCGGCTCATACTGTCGTACAAGCTGCTCGATTATGCGGGCCTCCGGCTCGGAAAGCGCCCTTGGCCCACCGCCTTCGCCGTCCCTGCGATTGGCCGTCGCAAAGTTGCGGTTTATGTCAACCCCCCGGGCATTATAGCGAATCTGATCGACCAGACCATCCGGGTTGGCCGTGCTCAGCAGAACCACCGTCCGCCCCGCCAGTAGCTCCGGCTGCCGGTCGAGCTGCCTGCCCAGGCGGCGCACAAGCCGTCTGCCCGCCGGCTCATTGCCGTGAATCGTCGCCAGAATAAACGTCACATCCTGCCCGCTGCCGAATACCTGCGAGACAATCGGCCGGTTCCGGACCGACCTGCCCGAAATCACGTACTGACCCGGCAGAATCAGCAACGAGCTGGGCGTCGTATCGACCATTTGGGGCGGCGGCAAAGGCTCGTAGCAGCCGGAAAGGCCCAAAACACTCCAAAACAAAAGACAAAGCAAAACCCCGGACTGTTTCCGCCTCATGTCTTACCCCTTAATTTTCTCATGTTCTGCCACATGTTCAGTATAAACGGCCATTATACGCCGTCCCCAAGGCAGTTGAAGCCCAAAAACCGTGCCCTGCCGCAGGGCCAAACGCCCTCAAAAGATTATCGACCGCATCCTTACATGATGATGAAACTTACTTGCCCCAGTACGCCTTCTTTTATTTCGGATTTCCCAAGTAGTGCGTGAGGAATTAACAGTGTTTTGATAGTACAAAGCCTGTAGAGACCAGTCAAGCCGGTTTGAACCGTTTTTTACGGGAGAACCCAATGGGTGAAGCACGCAAGGACGCTCTGAGGCTCGATTTTGACCGCAGGTTGAAGCTTGAATTTCATGGAACGAACGCAACCAGTGATGCAGGATTGCTGGATTTTCGGCGAATTGGTGTGGTTGGGGGCCTTTCTGGGAAGACTGTCGGCCATGTTGGTGACCGGAGGCCTTGAAATTGAGGCCCCGATCTTGGTATTATTGACTGTGTCGCGTGTAGAAGTACCGATTATGAGGCCAAATGGCAAATCCCGGTGGGCACAAGGCGGGGTGACGCAGGCCCTCCCGGCCGGACGAGTAATCTCAGTTGGGCGCATGCTTCTGGTACCCGCGCGTGCGACCCGTGGGAACGGATGTCGGTTTGTCAGAGCAAGGGATCAGATACGGCCGGCAGGAATATGAATACAGTGCCT
>CP070678.1:2835003-2839541 GCA_020352515.1 Phycisphaerales bacterium
AGTTTATCGAGGGTTGCAGTTATAAGCAGTGTGCGTGAGTTTTCTTCAACAACGTAGATATTACCAGGGACCCCCGGTGCTTGATAGTGGATTTGGAGCCCTCCCCCGACATAATACTGCTGCTTCGGCAGGCCGTCTTTATCGAAGGCAGTGCTCATGCCGGTTGTCGCACAGCCTCCCAAAACCAATGCCGGAATTGTAATGACCATTAGTGTCGCTTTCATTTTGTGTCCTTTCGCTGAAAGTGTGCCTTTAAGTTCTTTGCAAATGGTCTTGCGGACCATAAATCATCGCGGCCAAGATGAGAAGTATTGCATTTGAGCTCGTGAGTGTTCTATTCTATGGGCGCGATATCTTCATGCGGCCCTAGATTCCCATTTACACTCCTAAGAGCAATGATTTCTCCGTTCGATGCAGAGAATTCTACAAGAAATCGGATAGACTGTCAAAGATTCTCCGGCCAATAGGGACTATTGTGGGTGCGGAGCAATCGTCGGCATTTCCTTCGAGGGAGGAAGATTGCCTGGTATGGGGGCAAGTAGTGCAGGCGGTGGGGCAAGGGCCACCCTGATATGGAACGACCTCTGTCAAGGAAATAGTCGTATGTTTTGTTTTAGGTTACATGCTCTTCTTGAAAACCTTGGGTGCGGGCGGGATTTTGATGAAATGGGAGGGTAGAAAAGGTGGTTTTTATTGACGCGGGTGCCGGGAGGGGGTAGAGTGGGATCGAAGATGTGAAGAACCGTGAGAATCGATGTGGGATGTGGCCGTGCGGACATTGTGGATAACAGGCGTACGGGGTACCAGTGTGCCTTCGTTCTGAGCCCAATCAGTGTGCCGCCGATGCTGGTTGGATACACAGTGCTATTGCCTTTGTTGCCGGTACTTGGGTACGCTTCGGCGGGCGGACTGTTTGTAGAGGTAGTGGTTGCGTGGACTCTTGCCGGAGTCGGATACGACCTGACCGACGGGCATAGAAGTTGAAATGTGACCGAGTGTTGCGGCACCATCGAGCGTGGTGCGTGCAGGACGATCGTTCTTGGAATGCGAGGTTTGAAAGGGGAAGCCATGGGCGATGACAAACAACAGGATGGGCGAAGGATGGGACCGGGCAAAGTGCTCGTCGGCCCGTGGACGGGCGTGATATGTCTGGGTATCTTGGCGGGGCTGGTGGCAGTGGTGCTAACGTTGCTCGGGATTCTTTCAGGGGGCGTACATGAGGCGAGCGGCTTGAATCACGTCATGATGGGACAAATGCCGCAATATGAAGTCAGGGTCCAGCCTCAGGTCAAGCCTTACACAATCGACCCCAATCTCAAGGACGTGTACGGTCTCGGCGCCGTGGGGTTCTTGTCGGATTCACAGCGAAGGATACTGGCGGACAACGGCTTCGTCATCGTGCCGAGGGGCAATCGGGACATGTACGAGTTGTACGCGGCCAACCCTGCCCCGTTCATCACCTCGGATTGTATGTTTCACACCTTCCATCTGTTACTGGCCGACACGTTGCGCAACGCCGAACACACGCGTTTCTTCGACGTGCTGTTGGCGTGTGTCGCCTCCGCCCACGAACATATGCAGCGCATCTACAATGAATCGCCGCTGCTCCTTCGCCCGGCGGCGCGCAAGGCGCTGCTGCACCTGGCCGTACCGCACAAACTTCTGGATAGCGCCTGCCGTGTTGAGACGGCCATATCCGATGATCTCGACAGGGAACTGGAACGCATCGACAAGGCTCAGTTCATTGGCTTTCTCGAGGGCGAGAAACACAAGCGCGACTACACGGTCTTCAAACCCGTCGCCGGTTACGAAGCTGATGAGAAACTGAGGCGCTACTTCAAGGCGCACCGCTACCTGACGCTGATGCCCATCCGTTTTGAGGACGACGTGGATATCCAGGCCTCAATCCTGGTTGCCCTGGCACTCCACAGGGACCCCGCCAGCTCGGAAGGCTGGGCTCAACTGGCCCTGCTGACAGAGTTTCTCTCGGGCTCGTCGGAGGATATCACCGCACAGCAGATTATGCAAGTGACGCGCAGTGTTCTCGGAAGGGACATACGCCTTCAGGCACTGACCGTTGCCGAAAGGGTGGATGCGCTGAGGCAGTCGCTCCGTGCACTGCCCAAACCGGCGGTCGCCGATCAGCCACAGATACGCCTCGGCGCTGACCCGATGCTCGGTTTCGGTTTGCGCGTCCTGCCTCCGGGCGTGACGATCCGGGCCCAGGCGTTCCAGAGAATCCATGAGGCAACCGCTTCACCAGCATCCGGGCGGCACATCGCCTGGCTGCTGGGCAACAAAGCGATGAGTCCTCCTGGGAGGATCCAGGAGCTTCTGGGCGAATCCATACAGATGCTAAGATCGGCGCGGAAGGATTACGGCCGAGGACTCGACTTACACACAAGTTCGCTGGTCGTTCTTTCACGCCTCAGTGATGCAGGGGGCCCGGGCTACCCGTCCTTCATGAACAGCGAGCACTGGGACCTCAAGACAGCCAATACGCAGATGGCGGCGTGGAGTGAAATCGAACACGATGTGTATCTTTACGCCAAAGACAACGCTGTGGGAGGCGGCGTTAGCTTTCCTCCGCCGGACTTCGGGGGATACGTCGAACCGGTGCCGCACTTCTATGCCGATCTGGCGGCATTGGTCCATCGGACCCGAACAATTCTCGAGGCCCTTGACGTTTTCAGGGCAATTCGCTCGCGAAGTAGAATGCCCCCTACCGCCGTGGACTACACAACTCTTGAAGAACTGCTCGTAACGCTCAAGACGATGAGCGAAAAACAACTGGCAAACGAACCATTCACCGAGTCGGAACAGCGGACCCTCAAGACCTTCGGCAAAACGCTCAAGAACCTTTCTTTCAAGCGGGGCTCTTCCGATCACTCGTCTGAACCGATGAGCTGCATCGTGCCGGTCGTCAGAGGCTATATACCGGATTTGTACGTTTATGCCGGCACGGGCAGACCCATGCTGATCGCCGTGATCGTACCCTGGGGCGATTCGCTGTGCTGCGCGACCGGGGCGGTCTATTCATATTACGAATTCAAACGCAGCCCCACAGAACAACTGACTGACGCCGAGTGGAAGACTATGACCGGCGTCGCATACGACCGACAGCCGTATAGGCCGTGGGTTTTCGGACGCGGTCTCGGCGCGGACGAGCAAACGTGGTCCGTGGGGCAATTCAACCGGTGGATCAGTCGACAGAGGCGTACCACCTATGACTTTGGACATGGTACCACTTCAAAACCGCAATGGATGTATATTGACAGCTCGATTGACACGTACAGGGAGGCGATTGCGTTCGTACGGGCCGACAAAGACCTCATGACCTTGGCCGAAAAGGAATTTGCCTCTGGCATCCATGTCCGGCCTGTCCGTCGAGCCCTGTACGGGTTCCTGCAAGAGGCGAGCCCCGAGGTGCGTAAGCAGGTCGCCAGCGGCGCACTTTCTGCGATGAACGCGTACCTCGTGCAGAATCCCGGACACCTAGATACGTGGGACATCCAAACATGGGTATTTCTGTCCGTGAGACTGCTTGCCGACCAAGCGCAAGATCCACAAGCCCTGAAATGCGCGCGTGAATTGCTGAACAAGCTTGAGCAACCGGACAAGCTTGCCGCCTACGGCGCCACCGTGGGGCTGACCGAACTGCTGGCGGCGCTGGGACAAATAGATGAACGAATCGAATAACATCTCCGGCAAGAAGCTATCTGCAAGGCCAGCGGATGTGCAGCTACGCTGCTGAAGGCACTGGGGGGTTAGCCGCAGAAGGGATGGAGGGTACAGAGAAGGGAAAAGGGCTGACGCGGCGACGAGAGCGGGTTTCGGTTACAGGGGGCCGGATTGTCCGGGGGGCGCAATGGACCTTCCCAGTATCTTACGAGGAAGGGAGATTGCCTGGTAGTAAAGGCGGCGGGGCAAGATGTGCCCTGTCGAACACAACGAAGACGCCGTCGTGCGGGGGCGGTTCGCAAGCCGGTGAGAATATCAACATTATATAGGTTTAGCCAAGGGCCTGTTTGCAGAACTGGACGCATTTTGTTACTTCTTTGACTGCGTCGGAGCCCTGGGGGATTTTGTATTCGAGCTCGATGTCGGCGGAGAAGGTCAGCTTGTTTCTTTTCATGTACTGGAGGACAAGTGCGACGGGAGTGTCTCCTTCGCCGAAGGGCATATTCGGGCCGTTGTTGACTTTGCGGTCCTTTAGGTGGAGGCTGAGGATGCGGTCGCGGTGCTTTTCTATCAGGGGGATGGGGGAGTGATTGGAGCCGGCGACGTAGTGGCCTATGTCGAAGTTGAGGCCGAGGTATTTGCCGTGGGAGAGTATGGGCCCGTCGTATGTTGTGGGCTTGAGCTGTGTGTGGTTGTGGAAGCCGATCATGATTTTGTGTCGGTCGGCGATTGGGCCGAGTCTCTTTGCGGCTTCTTCGGAAAGCTCGCGGGTGATTCCTTTTGCGCCGAGCGCTTTGGCGACCCTGAAGTAGTAGTCGATTTCGCCGTCGCTCATGCCGCGGTTTCCGATGTTGCCG
>CP070678.1:2839641-2843419 GCA_020352515.1 Phycisphaerales bacterium
CTCCCCACTAATGCTCTTTGAAACGAAAAAAATTATACGTCTGGGCGGCTTGACAGCGTCATACAAATAGGATACTATGCTCGCTCTGGTTCTCCATGCGTGCGGTCGTTCGCTGAGAACCATCTGTCTTGTGGCTTGAACACAACTTGTAGATTTGAGGTAAAGAGAAAATGACGAAGAAAGAAGTCGTGAAAGTCGCTTTGTGTATGCTGTCTGTGTTGTCGTTGTGCCTTCCTGGGTCCTGCAAGAAATCAGAGGAACCCGCGCCCGCCCCGGAGCCGACGGATTCTGATACTCCTGTGACCACCACGACTCCACCGCCGGCGCCCGCACCGGCCTCGGCGCCCGCTCCCACTGCAAACGCAGGCGGCCTGGTGCCGATCGAACTCGAGTTGCCCAAACCGATGTTCGTGGGAACACCTCAGGATACCAAGGTACCCAATCTCGAAAAACCGCTGGGCCACGCCCGCCCGCCATTTCTAGCGCCTCCGGGAACGAAGAATGTCGCATTGGGCAAACCCGTCTCAGCCAGCGACGAGGAGCCGATCATCGGCGAAATCGACTACATCACCGACGGCGACATGGAAGCCGCAGACGGCAGTTACGTTGAGTTGGGCCCGTTTCAGCAACACGTTACCATCGACCTTGAAGCCGTGCATGATATCTATGCGATTGTGTTCTGGCATTATCACAAAGAGGCTCGCGTCTACTTTGACGTTGTGGTGAAGGTGGCCGATGATCAGGACTTCATCGAGAATGTCAAAACCTTGTTCAATAACGACATCGACAACTCGGCGGGGCACGGTGTGGGCACTGATATGCACTACAGCGAGACCAACGAGGGCAAACTGATAGATGTACTCAACAAGGGCGTCAAGGCTCGTTACGTCCGTCTGTACAGCAGCGGCAATACGAGCAACGATCTGAACCACTACATTGAGGTTGCGGTATTCGGTAAACCGGCAAGCTAAAATGTTCAGGAAATGTTGCGTCCTCATTTTGGCCGCGACAATTGTTGCGCTCGCGCTGCGCTTGCCGCGACTCCAGCAGCGTCCCATGCACGGCGACGAAGCCGTCCATGCCGACAAGTTCGGCAGACTGTTAGAGGAGCGCTACTACAAGTACGACGTCCACGACTACCACGGGCCCACGCTAAACTACCTGACATTGATCCCGGCCTGGCTCACGGGGGCCGGGACCTTGGTCGAGGTAGATGAGTGCGCCCTGCGTATTGTCCCGGTTGTAATGGGGACGTGTCTGATTCTGCTGCTTCTTCCGATGATTCGTGGCCTGGGCGGCGCAGCGGCGGCATGTGCAGCTATCCTGACCGCCATCTCGCCGGCGATGGTTTACTACAGCCGGTACTACGTCCAGGAAATGCTCCTGGTCTGCTTCACTTTCGGGGCGATAGTGTCGGGCTACCGATACGCTCGGAGCAGGAAAATCGCCTGGGCCTTGTGCACGGGCGCCATGCTCGGGCTCATGCACGCCTCCAAGGAAACGTGTGTCATCGCGTTCGGCTCGATGTTTCTGGCCCTGGTGCTTTTGCTTCTTATGCAACGCCGTAACCGATCAATCGCGGATTTGGCCAGGATGATCAAGCCATCCCATCTTATCGCAGGCATCGCAGCCGGGGCAGTTGTCTCGGCTCTTTTCTTCTCGTCGTTTCTGTCCAATCCCGGCGGGATCGTAGATTCGATTCGAACCTATACGACCTATATCAGCCGCGCAGGCGGTAGCGTGCATCTCCACCCGTGGCACTACTATCTGAATATGCTGCTCTATTTCCGATTCGGCGGCGGCCCTATCTGGACCGAAGCTCCCATAGTCCTGCTCGCGGTGATCGGCTTCGTGGCCGTCATGATCAGGAAAAGCTGGCCCGGTGCCGACCGGACCCTACTCCAATTCATCGCTTTCTACACGCTTATCATGACGGTCGTGTACTCGGCGATTCCGTACAAGACTCCCTGGTGTCTTCTAGGCTTTCTACACGGCATGATTCTGTTGGCCGGTGTCGGCGCCGTCGTGCTGGTGAAGCTGGCGCCGAATGTCGTGCCGCGATTGCTCGTTCTCGGCCTGCTTGTCGAGGGCTCGATTCACCTTACCTGGCAGGCCTATCAGTGCAATTACGAATATGAAGCGGACAGTCGCAATCCTTATGTCTACGCTCATCCGACGCCCGAGGTCTTGACGGTGGTGGAAAAGATAGAGGAATATGCGAGTGTTCATCCAGGCGGCTACAACATGCCTGTTCAGATCATCTGTACCGGGGCGGACTATTGGCCTCTGCCCTGGTACCTGCGGCGTTTCTCAAATCTGTCCTGGCGTGACAGGGTTGTCAATGAAGATCCTTCGGCGCCGCTTATTATCGCCTCGGCTTCCGACGATATCGAGACGGCTCTGGTGCACAAGTTATACACGTTGACGCCGCCTGAAGAACGTCAAATGTACCTCTATGTTTTCGAGAAGCCGTACTATGTATGGCTGCGTCCGCAGGTCAAATTGCGAGGCTTCGTTCGAAAAGACCTGTGGACCGCCTGGATCAACTCGGTAGCACCAGGGCCGGCTCAGGTGGAGGGCAGGAAATGACCGAGCAACGGCAGAACGAGACCTGTTATGTACGGAGTGACCCCAGTCCCATACCCGGCATGAAGCGTTTTTCGCACGATGCAATGGCGACTACCTTCGAGATACTTATCGTGCATGAGGATGAGCGCTATGCCCGACAGGCGGCTGCGGCGGCATTTGCTGAGGTGGATAGGCTCGAAAGCGAACTGAGTCGATACATCGAAAACAGCGATGTCGCGCGGATCAACAGCCTGCCCGCGGGCGAGCCTTTGCTGCTTGGTCTGGATACTTTCGAGTGCCTGAAGATAAGTGCCCGTATTTATGCCGAGACCGATGGGGCTTTCGATATCACGATTGGTTCGCTATTGCAGTGTTGGCGCAAAGACGACGGGACACCGCGAACGCCCTCGGCCGAGGACCTGGAGCTTGCACGCCAGCGCACCGGTACACATCTTCTGCAATTGGACGAGACCGAACACACGGTCGAGCTGTCGGTAAGCCCCGTGCAGGTTGATCTCGGCGGCATAGGCAAAGGATTCGCCGTCGATCGAGTTGCCCAACTGCTGCGCGAGTGGAGTATCAAAATTGCTCTGATTTCAGGCGGATACAGTTCGGTTCTGGCCCTCGAAGCCCCGTCCGGCAGCGATGGCTGGCCCCTGACGCTGAGCCACCCAGCTAACCGCGGCCAGATATTGGCGCGACCTCACCTGTGCCGAGCAGCGTTGAGCGGGTCCGGGGTACAGAAGGGCGGTCACATCATCAGCCCTCGTACGGGCCGTCCGACCTCGGGTAAGCTTGCCGCATGGTCCGGCGCGCCCGACGCAGCAACCGCCGACGCTCTGTCGACGGCTTTTATGATTATGGCTCCCGAGGAAATCCGGAAGTATTGCTCCGACCATCCCGATACACGGGCAATGGTGATAATGAACAAGCGGGAAGTCGAGAAAGACAAGATACTTCACTTCGGCACTTGGAAGGATTCAACCTGCTCGGCGTAAGTCGCCTGTCAATAAGGATGGGCCATAAGCTTTAAGTCGGTGACAATCGACCGTCATGAGTTCAAATAAGGTCGGCGGAATTGTCCGGTATCCAGCCGTCACTGTTGTCAGAGAGTCTCACGTGAAGCCACCCGGGCCGGCGCTCAAGCAGATCGAACTCCGTTCCGGCATGCAACGGATCCTTAAAGCTCTCAGGATAGTTTCGCCCGTCA
>CP070678.1:2843519-2846313 GCA_020352515.1 Phycisphaerales bacterium
AAATGACGAAGCACGAGTTCCTCGACAAATCCCGCCGCAGGCAACGAACCATCTTCGCCGACGGGACTGCCGTCACCATCGACCTCGATAAGCAGACATTTGAAATCTCGCCGCCCCTGCCTGGACTGCCCAAAACAAAACTCGCCGAATAATCCCGCTTTGAACCCGCCGCGCACACTCCGCAACGCTTGCACGCGCGTGCCGGATTTGTTATCGTTATGCCCCCGGCCCCGCTCACGAGCAGCCCCCCAATCGCCGGCCGCAGACTACTGCAAAGCCCCAAGCTCCTGGCTCAAAATGCCTATGTGCCGCATCTTCGCCTTGATGACTATGTCTACCATCTCCTTGTCCGAAGCCCTGCGAACCGCCTCCTTCAGGCCCACGTAGAACGCCATCGCCTCCTTATCCAGATCTATCGCCATTCTCAGGATATCCTCCCGGCTCTCCCGGCCGGTCAGCATCTGCCGCGGATCCTCCCGCGTGTTGAAGATATGCTCGTCGGCCATCGCCTTCAAGTACAATGCGTCCTGATGGTCGGGGTCGATCGTCGACGCCGGGCACTCGCCCTCGGTGATCTCCCTGCGGACCGAAGCAAAACCGTCGGCGTGCTGCTGCTCCCACTCGGCCAATTGAAGCAGAGTCTTGCGGGTCTCCGCGTCCTCGAACTGCTCCGCAACCCTCCGGTAGAACTCCGCGCCGTTGTGCTCTATCTTCTCGGCCATCTCGAATATCTCACACAGATTAAAGGTGAAGCCCATTCTTGTTCTCCTTCAGCCTCCCGGTTGCCAACGCTGTTATAACGGTCAATGGTCGTGTCGATGGATACGACGGCACACCGGAGTTGTTCGCCCGCCACCCCATCTTAAGGCCGAACTGCCGCTTTTCTACGTATTTCTCGCCTCGTCCGGCCGATTTGGGCCTCTCGCCACCGAAAGATTTTTCCCGCTCTTGTGAAACGCCAAGAATGTCTGCCGATTATCCGGGTGACTGCATTCTCACGACACTTGCAGCGCCCCCTCGAAGTCCCTCACACCAAAAGATTTCTCTCTCTTGCATCCCCTTGACGCAATCGCCCCCGTATTCCCACCCGGGCGAGCATATCACGGCCCGGTTGCAGATTCTCGCGCATAATGTCCTCCAACATGTTCTTTCGCCCGCCGCAGCTTTTGCGAGAAGTCGTCTTTCCTGAATTCGCTGCTCCATTTTCTCATGGTGACCCAGCCGCCGAACCGCATCAGGTAGTTGCGCCACGGCCGGTACCACCTGCTCCAGCCCGATTTCAGATTGTGCAGGAAAAACACCAAGGCCGGAAAGGAGAATATATTCAGGACGACCATGAACATGTATCTGAACCTGTAGAACTTGCCCATGATATTTTTGCCCGAGTGCTGCATCTGCTCGGCGGTCATGGGCTCGTCCGGCTCAAAAAGCGGAAAATTGCCGTCGTAGTACTCCCAGCCCACGTCCGAGCCGGGATAAACCCTGCCCTGGCCTTCGAGCCTTCTCCTTAGCCCCGTCCCCGGCAGCGGAACCGGCAGAAGCACCTGAACCGTATCCAGCCGTGCCTTCCTGATGAAGCGCTTGAAACGCTTTACACGCTCGGCCGCACCCATCCTGAACACCACGCCTTCAGCCATCGGATAGCCGAATATGAACATCCCGTGCACCATGAATCCGGATTTGTGATATATCTTGGTCAGCGACAGCATGTCCTCGGCGCGGACAAGCTTATGCATCGCCTTCAGCTCCTCCTCAATCGGCGATTCGAACCCGATGGCCACCGTGCCGATGCCCGCCTGCCGCATGGCTGAAAGCAGCTCCGCGTCCCTGGCCTTGTCCAGCCTTATCTGCACTGTTACCGACAGTCTCTTGCGTATCCTCCGCTGATAGTCCCGCAGCATGGTGCAGAACGCTATCGTCCCGTCTCTATGCTGTCCGAACAAATCGTCCACGATGAAGAAACGCCTCGCGCCCCTCGTCTCCACGAGAAAACTGATATGCTCCAGCAGTCTTTCGGCCTCGGCGTGCCGCGGCCTGCTCTTGACAGTGCAGAACTCGCAGCTCATGCCGCAGCCGCGTATCCGCTCGACCGGATACAGCTTTATCTTCGCATACCGAACCAGCGAAAAATCCGGCAGCGGAAGCTTGTCGAAATCAGTCAGCGGCTCCCTCGGCGCGGTGCAGACAACAGCCCCTTCTTTCAGATAGGCAATTCCTTTGACCGCGCTGAGCCTCCCTTTGCCCTCGAGCGTCTCCAGCAGCTCTCTTATGGTCTGCTCGCCCTCGCCGATCACCACGTAGTCAATCCCGGACGACAGCGCCTCGCCAATGTTCTCGTCCACGAAGTGCTGGCCCCCGCCAACCGTCGGCACGCCCTTGCCCTTGTAGAATCTCGCTATCTCGTAGAGCCTCGGTATCGTGCTCGTCAGCCCGCCGTATAATCCGACAACGTCGGCCGGCCTCTGCCTCTGCAGAAACTCGTGGTCCGCCCCGCCCGAATCGCTCCTTGGCCCGTGTCTGCGGAGGTTGTTCTCGTCGATAACCTCGACGTCCCAGCCTGCCATTTCATTTACGGCGCTGGCCACGCACACCGGCCCGAGCGCCGTCGTCCGCCGGGCGATCCCCGAGTAGATGTTGAACGCCGGATACGCGGGAATAATTACCCGCAGCCTGCGCCTCTTATCGGATGAAGCAAGCATATTGACACACCTGAAAAAACACACACTTCGTAGATCAATGCCGTCTTCTCAATCACCCCGCACAACCGCCGCCAAGCGCCCCTCCACAATGCTCT
>CP070678.1:2846413-2854733 GCA_020352515.1 Phycisphaerales bacterium
ACGGCGTTCAACAGCTCAGTTTTCACTGATGTATCTCCTGACAGCATCAATTTCGACGCGGCCTCTGGAAAAACGGCAAAAACGGGCTTTTTGGCGTTACCAGCGCGGCCTGTAAAGAACCAAGTATTATAGCGTTCAAGGGCATAAGAGCAAGAGTGATTTTCGGGAAACGCCGTTTTTTTGTTTTTCTGGGAGTCGTCGGGCGGCCTTTGATGGCCGGAAAAAACCGTTCGGTGGCGTTTTTTGGGCAACGGGGCAAGGATATTGGGATAAAAACGTGGACGAGACGCCGGAGAGGGGTTAGTATTAACTTGTGCGCGGTTGCTCATTCGGGATTTATCAAGGGGAAAGAAAATGGTCTTCTGCAAGCGAGGTATGGGATTTCATCGGTTAGCGGTGCTTCTGTCGTTTTTGATCGTATCCGCAGGCGTCGCTAGGACGATCTACGTGGACGTTGATGCACCGGGCGCGAATGACGGGACGAGCTGGGAGGACGCGTACAACCACTTGCAGGACGCTCTGGGGGAGGCGGGCTCTCATACTGGGGCGGTTCTGATCGCGGTAGCGGAGGGCACTTACAGGCCGGACCATGGCGCCGGCATTGCGGCGGGGGACCGGAGCGCGTCGTTCGGGCTTATCAACGGGGTAACGATACGGGGCGGCTATATGGGCTACGGGCAGTCGTGGCCCCATCACTGGGATTACAGGGTTTACAAGACTATCCTGAGCGGGGACCTTGCCTCAGATGACGTCGAGGTGGACGATCCGTGTGATTTGGCGGGGGATTCGAGGCGGAGCGAGAACTCTTATCACGTGGTTACGGCCGAGGGAGCCGTGCACACGGCGGTGCTTGAGGGGGTAGTTGTGACCGGCGGCAATGCGAACGGAATTCCGGCGGACAGCCACGGCGGCGGGCTTCTTGCCGTGCACGGCGGTCCGCGGGTCGTCACGTGCACTTTCAGGGCGAACAGCGCCGGCGCAGGCGGGGCGGTTTACTGCGGCGGCGAGCCGGTTTTCAGCAGTTGCAAATTCGAGAAGAACGCCAGCGGAGGCTCGGGTGGCGCGATGTATCTCTGGGGTGAGAGCGCGACTTTGTCATCATGCCGGTTCGAGGGCAATTCATCGAGGCACGGCGGGGGAGGGCTGATGGTTCAGCAGACGCAGGTTGACGGGAGCGACTGCCGGTTCAGTGGCAATCGTGCGAGCGAGGGCCAGGGCGGCGGGATATGGTATGACGGGGGCGGATACAAGCTGGCCGGCTGCACGTTCAAAGGAAACTCGGCGCAGCGTGGGGGCGGTATGTGGAATATCGACTGCGACATTTCGGAGTCGTCGCTGACGGGGTGCGTGTTCGAGGATAATGTGGCCGAGCACGGCGGGGGGGGCGGCCTGGGCAACAGCAACAGCAATCCTGTCATTTCCGACTGTAATTTTTCGGGCAATAGTGCGGACTACGGCGGGGGGATTTACAGCGAGGACGGCAGCGAGGTGCAGTTGAGCGGGTGCGTTTTGCGGGGCAACTCGGCAGACAGCTCCGGCGGGGGGATGTACAGCATACGGTCGGATGCGGAGCTTCTGTACTGCCGGTTCGAAGGGAATTCGGCAGGTTTGTACGGGGGGGCGATGTGCAACGGCGAAGAGACCGAAGTGAAGGTTGCCAATTGCATAGCCAGCGGCAATACGGCGGCGAACGGCGGGGGCCTTTACAACGGCGACGACAGCGTTAGCGAGATTCGCAACGGCCTATTGGTCTCAAACTCGGCACAGGAGAACGGCGGCGGCGTTCACGGCTCGGATACTTCGCAGGTGAAGGTTGTCAACTGCACGTTCAGGGGCAACGCGGCCGGGGGCAGCGGCGGCTCGGCGTGCATGAGAAACGAGGCCGAGGCGATAATCGTCAACTGCATCCTCTGGGGCGATGTTCCGGATGCGATAGCGGTGTTCGAGGATAGTGTTGGGGAGGTGAGTTTCAGCGATGTAGAGGGCGGCTGGGGCGGCTCCGGCAATATTAACTCCGATCCGCGCTTTGTGGACGCGGCGGGCGGTGATTTTCATCTGAATGCCAATTCTCCGTGCATCGATGCCGGTGACAACGGTTCGGCCGGGGGCAAGGATCTGGACAGGCGTAGGCGTATAGTCGGCGGGCAGGTTGACATGGGCGCCTATGAGTTCAATGCGAGCGAGTTCGACGTGATTTACGTTGACGCAGACGCTTCCGGTGACAACGACGGCTCGAGCTGGGCTAATGCATACCGGCATCTCCAGGATGCCCTGGCCGATGCGCGGGTTTCATACAGACCTCTGGAGATTCGCGTCGCCCAGGGTCTTTACAGACCGGACCTCGGCGCCGGGGTCACCGAGGGGGACCGCGGGGCGTCGTTTGTTCTTGTGGGCGGTGTTGCGGTTCGGGGCGGCTACGCGGGCTTCGGGCACGCTCAGCCTGACTTGCGCGACATCGGGCGGTACGAGAGCATTCTCAGCGGGGATCTCGCCGGCGATGATGGTCCGGGCTTTGCCAACTACAGTGAGAACAGCTATAACGTCGTACGCGGCTCCAGCTCATGGAGGCCTTTGGACCGGATAGCGCTCGATGGGTTTACGATTACGGGGGGCAACTCCAACGGCGCGGATTGGTGGGTGGAAAAGCACGGCGGCGGGATTTCAATCGGCGACTGCCGGGCCACGATTAGAAACTGCACAATCATTCACAACCGGGCCGACTACGCCGGCGGTGGAATGCACGGCGCCGGCTCGGGCGGGTGCGGCTCGACGATAGAGGGCTGCCGCTTCATAGGTAACAGCTCCGGCGCCAAAGGTGGAGGACTGGCGCTCGACGGGGAGAGCGGCGGGGAGATAACAAACTGCCTGTTCGCGGGGAACTTTTCGGCTTACGGCGGTGCGTTTTACGATATCGAGAGCTATCCGGACATGACCAACTGCACATTCGTCGGCAACAGGGCGTCGGTCGAGTGCGGCGGGGCCAGGCAATACGGTGGCGGGCTGGATTTCAGAAACTGTATCTTCTGGGGCAACACGGACGCCTCCGGCGGCGAATCAGCCCAGGTTATCAGCTACTTCTGGTACTCTCCGCCCATCGAGTACTGCTGCATCCAGGACTGGACCGGCTCATTGGGCGGTGCCGGCAACATCGACGCGGACCCATGCTTTGCAGAGATCGGATATTGGCAGGACAATGGGACGCCGGATGATGTGAACGATGATATATGGGTCAACGGCGACTATCATCTGAGGTCCGAGGCGGGCCGGTGGGATGCGAGCAGTCAAAGCTGGGTGGGCGATGAGCTGAGCAGTCCGTGCATCGACGCCGGGGATCCGATGAGCCTGATTGGGCCGGAGCCTTTCCCGAACGGAGGGGTCATCAACATGGGCGTATATGGGGGGACTGTCGAGGCGAGCAAGTCATATTTCGGCGAGCCGGAATGCGAGGCTATCGTTGCCGGGGACATTAACGGCGACTGCGTGGTTGACTTTCTGGACTTCCGTATAATGGCAATTCACTGGCTGGAGGAGAACGGCTGAGTATCAGGGGCAAGGGGCATTTGACGGGGAGTTTTGTTGGAATATATCTGGGAGTTTTGGTATAATACGTTTTAGGGGATATCCGCCGATTTGCGGCCGAAAGGAGAGCAACAATGAGAAGGGGCATGTTTTTGAGGGCATTTCTGGCGGCTGTGCTGGTTTCGACGGCCGCGGGCGGCGCGAGGACATATTACTTTATCGCGGACGAAAGCACGGTGGTGCAGACCGGTGGTTTTGTGGGCGGGCACTGGGTCTGGCAGGCTAAAGGGGGCTTCGAGCTGAACGTTGACTTTGCTGCGAAGACGGCGTCGTTCGGGAATGTTAGCGCCACATTCGGGGACGGTTTTTCGCTGGGCGTTGTGTTTGAGATGGGCAAGCTGGTCTGCACGGACGTGAACGAAAGCGCGATTCACTTCGAGCTGAAGCGCGAGGCGCCGGGTTTTCCGCGTGCGAGCATTGTGCTGGATGTGCTGTTCGCGGAGGATGGGGTGCGTCTTGTGGGGGGCTTCTGCGAGCCGTATTGCGACGGATTCTGCTTCGACCTGGACGGCAGGGCTGTCGAGCGTTCGAGCATTATTTACGTTGACGGCGATGCGGCCGGGGCGAACAACGGGTCGAGCTGGGCCGATGCCTTGCTGTACTTGCAGGATGCGCTGATGGTGGCGCTGGGTGATGACGAGATCCGGGTGGCCGAGGGCGTATACAGGCCGGATGACTTCGTGTTGAGCAGGAGGCCGAATATGGGGCGAAGGGAGACGTTTGGCCTCAAGAGCGGGGTTACAATCAGGGGCGGCTATGCCGGCTTCGGGGAATCCGACCCCGATGCGAGGGACATCGAGCTTTATGAAACGGTCCTGAGCGGGGATTTGGCGGGTGACGACATCGAAGTGGAGGACGTCGATCTGGAGACTCTGTACTGGCTCATGGCGAACACGCGCTGGGACGACAACTGCTACACGGTTGTGACCGGCAGCGGCACCGACGACAGTGCGGTGCTGGACGGCTTTACGATAACGGGCGGTCACGCCAATGGAGAGAGGTCGGGGCAGTGTCCGGATTACGACTACCGGCAGGGCTGCGGGGCGGGGATGTACAACGAGTGGGGCAATCCGACGGTCGTCAACTGCACATTCCGGCGCAACGTGGCCGCGGGCGCATACGGCGCGTACGGCGGCGGGGTGTTCAACCTCAACAGCAGTCTTTCGTTGCGGGGCTGCCGTTTTATCGAGAACCTTGTATACGGAGCCAATGTCAGCAGCGCCGGCGGGGCGATGCACAGTATCAACAGTGATGTGGTGGTTGAGGGGTGCGTTTTCCGCGGCAACGAGGCAACCGGGTACGACAGCGATTATTGCGGCGGGGCGATCTCGAACTTGAAAAGCAGGCTTGAGATGAGCGACTGCTCCTTCACGGACCACTGCTCACCCGGCGGCACGCTGCATAGCGAGCAGAACAGCATGGTGAGCCTGAACCGGTGCCTTCTTGCGGGCAATTCCGGGGTGATATTCTTTTCGGGCGGCCGGCTGCGCCTTGCAAACTGCACGTTTGCGGGCAACGAGAACACAGTTTACGGCGACAACTGGCAGACGACAACCACGCTCGAGGCGGCCAACTGCATCTTCCGGGACAACCTGAGCAACGCGCCGGCCGGTTCGTGGTCGCAGATAGAGGTGAGCTTCAGCAATGTTCAGGGCGGTTTCGAGGGAGAAGGCAACATCGACGTTGACCCGTGTTTTGCCCAGGCGGGCTATTGGGACGACAACGGGACGCCGACCTATCCGTGGGACGATTTCTGGACGGGGGGAGATTGTCATCTGAAATCCCAGGCCGGGCGCTGGGATCCGAGTCTGGGTATGTGGGTGCGAGATGAGGCGACGAGTCCGTGCATCGATGCCGGGGACATGACCACGCCCGTGGGGCACGAGCCGTTTCCCAACGGTGGCATAGTCAACATGGGCGCCTACGGGGGGACAGCCGAGGCGAGCAAGAGCTACTTCGGCGAGCCGACATGCGAGACGATTGTCGCCGGGGACATCAACGGGGACTGCAGGGTGAACGCGACGGACTTCAGTCTTATGGCCGCCAACTGGCTGCGGTCGGGCCGAATCCGTCGGAACATGCGGCCGCAGGTGAGTATCATCAGGCCGGAGGCGGGCGAGACCATTGGCATTTATGAGCAGGGCACGCCCATAGAGATTGAGGCCGAGGCGAGCGATGCGGACGGCTCGGTGGCGCGGGTTGAGTTTTTTGTAAACGGATGCGAGGTCTGCTGCGGGACGCTTAGCGCCGGGCAGGACGACGACGGAAGCGACGGCTGGCAGACAACGTGGCTCTGGTGGCACAGCTCGGGGCACTACCCCGAGGGCAGGTACACGCTGACGGCGGAGGCCATCGACGATGAGGGCCTGAGGGCGGTCTCGAAGAGCGTGGAGATTTACGTGCACGGGCCGAAATAGGTGGGCTCCGGCCACTCGATCGGATCGGGACGGCCGGTGCACGATAACGACGTAACGAAGCTGTTGGGAGTTCTTTTGGAAAGGGGTCGGGAATGAAAGCGAGAGTTGTCCTGAGCGGCATAATCCTGCTGACTGCGGCGGCGCCGGGCACGGCGGCAACACGTCTGGTGCCGGACGGATACGCGACAATACAGGAGGGGATAGATGCGTGCGCCGAGGGTGATGTGGTTATTGTCGCGCCGGGCAGGTATGTTGAGAATATCAACTTCGGCGGCAGGGGAATTATCCTGAGGAGCAAGGACCCGAGCGATGCCGACGTGGTGAGTGACACCATTGTCGACGGCGGCAGGAGCGGCTCGGTGGTGACCTTCGACAGTGGGGAGGGTTCGAGCTGCGTTCTGGACGGCTTTACGATTACCGGCGGCCAGGGTGAATACGGCGGAGGAATCTACTGCGCCGACAGCAGTCCGACAATCACCAATTGCGTGATAGTCGATAATACGACCAACAGGTGGACGGAAGGCGGGGGCATCTACTGCACCGGCAGCAGTCCGACTATCGAGGACTGCACGATCAGCGACAACTGGCCGACCGGCAACGGGGGCGGGGTCTGCTGTTATTGGGACAGCAACCCGTCGATTATCAATTGCAGGATTGCGAACAACAGGATCACCGGCAGCCAGCGCGGCGGCGGAATCTTTTGCAGCAGAAGTGCTCCGACAGTCGTCGGCTGCGTGATAAGCGGCAATACGTATTGCGGAATCACCGGCGGCGAGCCGACCGTCAGAGACTGCGTGATACGGAACAACGGCGGGGGGGGAGGAGTAATGAGTGCGGGAGGGCTGATAACAGGATGCACTATTGAGGGCAACACCGACCACGGGCTATGGGAATGTTCGGGCGCGATAGTCAACTGCGTCATCTCGAACAACCAGGGCTACGAGGACGGGGCCGGGGTGGCCCGGTGTACGGGTCCGATCGATAACTGTCTTATCATCGGCAACATGGCGGCGACTGCGAGCGGCGGCGGCATCGACATTACGGCCTCGAGCAGCGCAATCACCAATTGCATAATCACGGGGAACTGGGCGTCGCGCAGAGGCGGTGGAATCTACGGCTGGTTTGGCAGCAACGCGACGGTTCGCAACTGCATCGTATGGAATAACCGGCTGGCCGATGAGCGCGAAATGAATGAGATTGTTCTGGTCTATGATCCGGGGCGTCCCTGCACACTGACGGTTTCGTACAGCGACGTAGAGGGCGGCCTGGCCGGGACCAGGGTGGAGGAGGGCAGCGAGCTTATCTGGGGTCCGGGCAATATCGAGGCGGACCCATTGTTTGTTGATCCGGCCTGGGGGGATTATCATCTGCCGGTTTACTCGCCCTGCACCGACGCAGGCGACCCGGATTTCGTGGCGGAGCCCGGCGCCACCGACATCGAGGGGGAGCCGCGGGTGGTCAACGGTCGAGTCGATATCGGGGCTTATGAATTCCAGGGTCCCGTGCACGTGCTGGTGGACGACGATGCGCCCGGCGACCCCGGTCCGGGTGACCCGAACGTCAGCGACCCGGAGGAGGACGGGACGGCCCTGCACCCGTTCGATTCGGTTCAGGAGGCGGTGGATGCGGCTTCGGAGGGGCAGGTGGTGATGATTCATCGGGGCGTTTACAGGGGAGAGGTGGATTTTATGGGCAAGGCGATAACGGTGACCAGCGCGACTGACGCGGCGGTTCTGGAGAATCCGGACGATTTTGCGGTTTTATTCTGGCGGGGCGAAGGGGCCGGGAGCGTTTTGAAGAATGTCGTGGTAAGGGACAGCTTTGCCGGCATTTTTGCCGCGGGCAGCAGCCCGACCATAAGGAACGTGACTGTTGTGGGTAACAATCATTCGGTTGTGGCTCTGGAGGCCGAGCCGGACGTTAGCAACAGTATTCTTCAGGGGGGCTTCTGGTGGGGATGCCCGGTACGCTACAGTTGTGTGGGCGAGGGCGTGGCAGGCGAAGGAAATATAGGCGGCGATCCGATGTTTGTCGATCCGGCGAACGGGGACTACCATCTTCTCAGCGAGCGTGGGCGATACCGTGCGACGACGGACGAATGGCTTCTCGACAGGGTGAGCAGCCCGTGCATCGACGCCGGGGACCCGGCGTCGGACTACTCGCGTGAGCCTGAGCCGAACGGCGGGCGGATTAACATGGGGGCGTACGGCGGGACGGCGTACGCGAGCATGAGCGAGACATGGCCTCCGGGCGATTTGAACGATGATCGCGTGGTGGATATGCTGGACTTTGCGATCATGGCGGCCTACTGGCTGGAGGACGGC
>CP070678.1:2854833-2863059 GCA_020352515.1 Phycisphaerales bacterium
CAATGGGCCGAGGTGGCCCGTGACGCTGGGATGAAATATGGCGTTCTCACGGTCAAACATACCGGCGGCTGGTGCCTCTGGGATAGTGACCATACGACGCACGACATTGCCCGCTTTGTCAACTACAATAGCGGCAAGGGAGACATCGTCCGTGAATTTGTCGATGCCTTTCGTACTCGTGGGCTGAAGGTTGGATTCTACTATTGCTTCCCCGGCGATTTCTCGAATCCCAGACACGGCAGTAGGATTCCTGAAGGCAAGCCGGATCTTCACGGACTGCCTCCGGAGGCGGCGGGAGATTACGTGGGATTCATCAAGAAGCAACTGAGCGAGCTGCTTACAGAATACGGACCCATCGACCTGCTCTGGATCGATCAGTATAGCAATAAATACACCCGGTCGCGTTGGCAGGAGGTCCGAGCGCACATCAGATCGCTGCAGCCGCAGTGCCTGGTCATCGGCAACAACGCTCACAGCCTCAGGGAGTCCGACGTATATAGTTGTGAATTTCCGTGGGATTCCAGCGGTATGCCGCCGGAGGGAAACACGATACCGGCGGAGGTCTGCGACAAAATCTCAAGAACCTGGTTCTGGAACACAACAGACGGCCCTGAACATCTCAAAGACACGCGGTATATCATTAGAATGCTCAAGCTCTGCAACGAACGAAACGCCAACTATCTACTCAATGTCCCCCCGGACAGACAGGGTTTGATCTCTGGCATGCACCTTAAGCGCATGCAGGAACTCGCCGCGCTGTTGAACGCGACCGCAACTGAAATGGATGGGAGATAGTGACTATCCCTAATGATCGGGAATTAAGTCATGAGAAAAACAGGACGGAAAGAAACACTGGTCATCATGATCAGCAGCACAGCCCGCGACCTGCCAGAGTATCGCCAAGTCGCTATGGACGTCTGTCTGCGGCTCGATATGTGGCCCAAGATGATGGAACACCTCCCGGCACTCGATGCCGACGCGATCAAGGCGTCGCTGGACATGGTCGAGGAGGCCGACATCTACATGTGCATCCTCGCTCACAGATACGGCTCGGTTCCCAGCGGAGAGCAGAGATCCTATACGCAGATCGAATACGACCGGGCCGTCGAACTTGGCATTCCCCGCCTGGTCTTCTTCATGGATCCAGAGCATCCCTTCCCGCCGTCCCGTGTCGAGACCGGGCCGGGCGCCGAGAAACTCCGACAACTGAAGGAATGCGTCGACCGCGTCGCCGCATCCTTCACCACACCCGACAACTTCCGTGCCCTTTTGACACAGAGCCTGGTTGAGCTACAAAAACAGATAAAAGGTGAGAGACCCGTTGACGCCATCGAGGCGGCCCGGAGCTTGCATCCGTCGGTCGCTATCCCGGCCGCGCCGGAGCCCTACATTGCCCACCAGTTCTCGCTACTGCGAACCCGCACCGGGCTGATCGGCCGGCGCGAGGAGCTGAATCTGCTGACCGAGTGGATCGCCCGGCCTCAGACGGTCGGCCACGCGCGGGTCCTGGCTCTGGTGGCCATCGGCGGGCAGGGCAAGTCCGCACTCTGCTGGCATTGGTTCAAGCACATCGCGCCTAAAGAACTGACCGGCCCACAGGCCGTCGAAGGGAGCATCTGGTGGAGCTTCTACGAGTCCGACGCCACCTACGAGAATTTCGTCATCCGCGCCGCCGCCTATGTGACCGGCGTCTCGCCCGACGAGATGCGCAAAAAACCGCTGTCCGAGTGCGAGTACGATCTGCTCGCGGCGCTGGACCAGCGGCCGTTCCTGGTCGTTTTGGATGGGCTGGAGCGGATACTGGTGGCCTACGCAGGCATGGGCGCGGCCTACGTCCAAGACGAGGAGGCGAGCAAGGCCGAGCAGGAGAGGCGCCTGCGCCAGACAATCGACCCCCGCGCAGGGCGGTTCCTGCGGCAACTCAGCGCCATCCAGGCCTCCCGGGTGCTCATCAGCACTCGGTTGTTCCCCGCCGTGCTGGAAGGGCCCGGCGACCAACCGATCCACGGCGTCTGCCGCTGCGATCTGCCGGGCCTGAGCGATGACGATGCTCTGACACTGTGGCGATCCTTCGAGGTCACCGGTACGCGGGACGAAATGCTGCGCCTGTTTCACACGTTCGAGAACCATCCGCTCTTGATCCAGGCCTTGGCTGCCAAGGTGGCCCATGACCGGCAACACCCTCGCGACTTCGACGCCTGGCGGGCCGCCAATCCGCGATTCAATCCCTTCTCGCTGGATATGACCCACGTCAAGACCCACATCCTCGAGACGGCTATGACGGGCCTCTCTGACCGGGAGGCTTACGCTTTGCACGTGATCGCTGCCTTCCGCCTGCCGGCTGGGTACGACACGCTCTGCGCGCTGCTGATCGGCGACGAGCCGCGCCAATATGATGATCAGGCGGGGCTGGTCACCGCGCTCGCCGACCTGGGGGACCGGGGCTTGCTGGGCTGGGACAACCGCCCCGGCGTCAACCGCTACGACCTGCACCCTATCGTCCGAGGCGTCACCTGGAGCGGCGTACCCGATGAGGCCCGACAGGCCATCTACGGCGCTCTTGAGGTTCACTTCAGGGCCATGCCGATGGTCAAAGATTGGCACCAGGTCGAGAGCCTCGAAGACCTGACCCCCGCCATCGAATTCTACGACAAGGTGATCGGTCTTCAGCGATACGACGATGCCCTCGCCATCTTTCGCGATCGGCTGGCCGAAGTCGCACTGTATCGTTTGAACGCCAGTCGCCAGCTGGTCGAGTCGCTCGAGCGGCTCTTCCCGGACGGAACGGACTCGCTGCCGCGGTTGAGCAGTGCCCGCGACCAGAGTTGGGCACTCAACTCGCTGGCGGTCGCGTACAAGCTCACCGGCCAACCGGGGGCCGCCGTGGCGGTCTTTCGCATGGCAGCCGCCATCGACAGGCGTCAGGGCGACCAAGCCAATCTGGGCGTCGACTCAGAGAACGTCTCGGACACTCTGCTTATCTCGGGCCACGTGCGCTCGGCCGAGACCTCGGCACGGGAGGCACTGATCATTGCCCGCAAGCGAGACGACCCAAAGCGGGAAAGGTCGAGCCTGAGGTGTGTGGGAATGGCACTGGCCGCACGGTGTATGATGGACGACTCGGACGCAGCATTGCGCCGGTCTCTGCGGATCGCGTCGTCACGGAAGTTTCGCCTGGGCGAGGGTTACATCAGCGCTCACTTGGCCGAGACCACTGTGCGGAAGGGCGATCCGTCCGCTGGACGCCCCTGGGCGGACCGGGCGTGGAAGCTCACCACGGACCATGGTTACGAACGGGGTGCCATCCAGGCCGCTCGGCTCCAGGGAACCGCAGCATTGTTTGCCGGCGAGCCCAGCGACCTCGACATCGCCCACGAGCGTCTGCACCACGCCCTGACCCGCGCGCGGGCCTGCAACCTTGTTGAAGAGGAGCTACCCGCGCTGATCGCGCTGGCAGAGCTGCACCGACGGCGCGGAGAGCCCGACAAGGCACGGGAGTTGTTGGAGGACATGTGGTACCCGGCCGAGAGAGGGCCCTATCCAATGTCTCACGCCGATGGGCTCAACGTGCTGGCCCAGATCGAGCGCGACGGGGGTAATCACGAGGCGGCCGTTGAGGCGGCGACGAATGCCTTCGAATTAGCCTGGTGCGACGGCCCGCCGTTTGCGTATCACTGGGGGCTTGAGCGGGCCAGAGAGCATCTGAGGGACCTCGAAGCTCCTGAGCCTGATATGCCGCCTTTCGACGAATCCAATTTCGACCCCATGCCCGAGGTAGAGATCAACCCGCCCGACGAGTTCGGCGGCGACAGCTCCGCAGAGGCCACCGCGTGATTCGCATAAGACCTGAAAAGCCGGAAGATATTCCTTTTGTTCGCGTCATCAATGAACGGGCGTTCGAGCAACCTGCAGAGGCGGACATAGTGGACAAGTTACGGTTGAGCTGTCTGGAGGCCCTTTCTCTTGTTGCCGAGGATGAAAGCCGGTTGGTCGGCCATATCTTCTTCACTCCGGCGACAATTGACAGTGGCAGTGGCATAATCGAAGGGATGGGCTTAGCGCCGATGGCGGTTTTGCCGGAACGCCAGCGGCAACGTATCGGATCGGCCCTAGTCGAACACGGACTCAAGATCCTGCGCGAGCGCTGCTGTCCGTTCGTGATCGTTCTCGGCCACCCGGGATACTATCCACGTTTCGGCTTCGAGCTTGCCTCGATGTATGGCTTGAAAAGCCAGTGGGAGACCGTCTCCGATGAGGCATTCATGGTTCTGATGCTCGACAAGGCACGCATGGAGGGAGTTTCGGGAGTCGCCCGATATAGGAATGAATTCGACGAAGCGATGTGATCGGAATTGGAAGGAGATGACGCAAATGGAACGATCAAGAAGCAAGAAAATGGGTGTGTTACTGATCGGCGGCGTGCTTTGCATATTTGCGATGCTGGCGGCGAGAGCGTTGGCAGTAGCTGATGGAGGTGGTGCCTCACCCGACAAGTGGCAATACCTTGCATTCAAGAGCAAGATCGAATCTGATTCGCCCACAGCGGAAGCGGGAAAGACCATTACGAAACTGGGAAAGGACGGATGGGAACTCATCGGCGTCGAGAACCATATAGAAGCCGGCACAACGACCAAGACAGTCTACTATTTCAAGAGACGGCTATGAATCTCGTCACAGACATGCTCGTGTCAAGATCTGCTGCCCGAGCGAATCCGCCCTTAGCCTATGAACATCTGACTCAACCGTACGACCGCAATCTCCTCCCCACCCTCTTTCGAGGGAGGGAGATTGCTTGCTCTAAGACGCAAAGGGTTCGCGCGTGCCGGGCCGGTCAAATCTGTTGCCAAATAGAAGACGATTTGGCACCATCTTTGAAGCGGCCCTACGCATTACCAATGCTGTGACCACCAGGGAGGCCTTAGCATGAACAGACAAAGACTTATTTCCGCAATGATATTTGTTCAGTTTGCCCTGTCGTCCACGTGTGTGGGGCGAGGAGCAAATGCAGAAACGCTTATGAAACTGACAAAATGGGAGCGGGGCCTCAAGGTGGAATCCCGGACGGACAAGGCGGGGTTTGCCTATTTCTGGTTTTATGAGTGGCATTTGTTCGATGCCATCACTAAGGGCGAGCATACTCACGGATCGCACAACTGGAAATGGAACGTCAACGCCAAGGGCACGCTGGCGCAGATGAATGCCGAGTGGTTGAAGATGAAAGTCAGGGCCGCCGAAGATGGGGCCATTATGACTCTTGAGATTACAAACACAACGGATCACGACTGGCCTGAAATCGCGGCGATCATCCCGTGCTTCAATCCGGGAAATCCCAGGAAACCACAAGAGCAGAACCGCATCTTCCTGGACGAAGACCACGAACACACATATTTTCTCGGCGCCGATGGTCTCGACCTCATCAAGGGACAATACCCGCGCGAGATCCATTTCAATCACGAACACCGCCCGGCGATCATGGCCTGGCAGAAGGAGAGAAAATATGGCACGTTTGTCTTCTCGGAAAAATGGCCCACTTCCAGCCGCGATGCATATGCGGGCCTGCTGGTTCGTGAATCGGAGGACAAGAAATGGACAATGGGTATCGCATGGGAATCGTTCATCTCCGCCCAGGGACACAACCCGTGGAAATGCATGCACCTTTCCATTCGCGTCGGCCCGCTGAAGAAGGGCCAGAGCAAAGTGATCCGCGGCAGGATTTATCTGCTCAAGGGTTCGAAAGAGGACTGCCTCAAAAGGTTCAAGAAGGATTTCTTCAAATAAGCAAGTGGATGTTATTGTGAGGAGATCGCACTAATGTGGCCAAGAATAGGGCCGGTTGCAACCTACGGCGTCCTGTACCTGCTGGGAATCGTGACACACTTTCTAATCAGTCGCCGCGCCGCACATCGGCTCGGTCTCAGGCGTCGAGTTTGGATAGCGACAAGTGTCTGTTATGTGGTGGCAATGACGGCCGGAGCAAAGTTGCTGTACCACGCTCGCCAGCTCGATTTCGATCCGATGGTCGTCTTCAGCGCCAAGCACTACATCCAGGGTGGAATGTGGGGCGGACTGCTCGCCTATATTCCCCCGGCAATTGCGGCGACGCTATTACTGGCGAGAAAAAGGAAGGCCGGATTTGACCTCGTTGCCGTCTCGGTACCTATCCCGTGGGCCATGGCCAAACTGGGCTGTTTGCTCAACGGATGTTGTCACGGAAAATCCTGCTCACTACCGTGGGCTATTACCTTCCCGGAAGCTGCCAGCACAGCACCGGCCGGGATTCCAATTCACCCGACACAGATCTACGAAATTATCATCATGGGACTACTTATATTTCTCTTCACGTTGCTCCGAGGCGAGCGGTGGCGAGGAACAATGCTGCTCTGGCTCGTCGGCATCTACGGCATCGGCCGGGCATCAACCCACTTATTCAGAGGCGACACCGACCGCTACATCTACATCGGCCCAATCGCTCTCACACAGCTCATATGCGTAGCGGCGGCAGCTGTCTCAATCGGCATACTTCTATTTTGCCGCGGGAGTCGTGCAAAGAAAGAAAACGAAACAGTCTCTTCCGGTTGACAAGCAGGGTAAAACGAGATAAAGTTCAGAGATATTACAGAAATGAAAGGGGAACGGCGTCCATTGATGGTGAGACGAGTGTACAGAAGGCGGCGACTTTCCCTAACAAAGCGGACACGTTTTTGGAGGTTACGAAAATGACGTCTTCTCAATCTGCGGTGGTAGATCGTTGCTGTAAGCTAGGCCTGGAATGCAGAGACATGCCGAAAGACCAGCTTACTTCCGCCTTGGCAGCTCTGTCGTGTTTTCCCATGTACATGGTGGCCAACGTGGACGCTTGGACGAGCGACAGGCAGTGGCGTGTACCCATACTGGATTTGCCAGGCTCCGAACACATTCGGGAAGCTCTGGCACTGGGCAAACAAGAGGGCAAGTTTGAAATCAGCAAGGAACACCGACGCATTCTTGGCACGCTTGTCAGCAATGCGAAGCCCTCCGATCTAGTAATCTATGAATACGCGCTTGAGACTTTGAAGCAGGCCCTGGCAGAGGTAACAGCCCCACTGGCAGAGAAGCTCCGCATCGCGGTCGCGCGGATGGTTGTGGCCGCGGCAGAGGCATCCGGCGAAGGATTGCTTGGGACAGGACCTAAGGTCAGTCCTCAAGAAAAGGCTTGCATCAAGCAGATAGACAACGTTCTGTCCCTGTCAGATTCAGAAGAAGCAGCAGCCGTCTTGGCAGACATCCTGTGATTGACGATCGTCCCCGGCATCGACATTCTCCGATAGTAGAATGATGGTTGTGCATTGCACAACCTACGAGACTACAATGCGCACCCATCAGTACTAATCAGCGGCAAATTCCTCTTGGACAAGGTATTATGAAAATGAACACCACCAATGAGCCCAAGAAAACAAACTCGAACAAAACCAGTGTCGCAATCTCGCTTCCACGACTAGTGCTTCTCGCGACGACATTAGTGTTCAACTTACAACGCGCATCTGCTCAGAATCCCGAACTATGGAAGCGGAACGTTATCGCTCAGGTGGACTCGATCGAGCCTTTGATTGAGGAGATGGCGATCAAGCTGTGGGATTACGCGGAGCTGGCTCTGGCCGAGACGCGTTCGGCCGATCTGCTGGCCCGCAAGCTCGATGAGGCCGGTTTCGAGATCGAGACAAACGTTGCGGATATGCCCACGGCCTTTGTGGCGACGTTTGGATCGGGATCTCCCGTAGTCGGCATTCTCGCCGAATACGACGCCCTTCCCGGCGTCGGCAATCTGGCAGTGGCCGAGAAAAAGCCCCGGGCCGACGGGATCACTTCCGGTCACGGCTGCGGACACAACCTCTTCGGCGCCGCCAGCGTGGGCGCGGCGATCGCGCTCAAGCAGTTAATGGAAGCAGAGGGTTTGAAGGGTACAGTCAAACTCTTCGGCACGCCCGCCGAAGAGACCGTTGTCGGCAAGGTGTACATGGCCAAAGCTGGAGTCTTCAACGGCCTCGACGCGGTCCTGGAATGGCATCCCGGTGAGACCAACGAGGTGCGCAACCAGCCCGGTCGAGCGATGAACAGTTTTGAGGTCGAGTTCTTCGGCCAGGCCGCGCACAGTTCGGCCGATCCCTGGAACGGGCGCAGCGCCCTCGACGCCGTCGAGATGATGAATTACGGCGTCAACATGATGCGCGAGCATGTTAAATCGACGGC
>CP070678.1:2863159-2869579 GCA_020352515.1 Phycisphaerales bacterium
AGGGCCACCGATTACCTTATTAATCCTTGCCGTGTGCGGGCATTGCAGTTAGGATGGGGGCAGCCCTCACAGGCTTGGAGTCTGCGGCTAAGAGAAGGGCGGAGCCTGTCACTCGAGCCGCGAATTGCAGGAGCACACGATGTTCATATTCGTGTTCATTCTGTTTTGGGTATTGATATGCTACGGCCGAGAGGAGCTTGGGCTCAAGGGCATCATTATCTCCGTCGCCATCTGGGCCGCACTGCTGCTCGGGACCATATACCTCCAGGATTTCCAGTACTACTTCTATGCCGGGCACGCGGTTCTGGACATTGTCTTGGTCCTAATCATCTTCCGCGGCAACATCGAAATATACCGATAAGCCTCGCGTCGCCTCTCGCTGCGTCAGCCCGGCGCTACATGCTGTTTGCCCCGCCCCCGCTGCCCGCGAGTGATAGCACCAGTTGCTCCATCGCGACCTGCGGGGTGGCCTGGCCGCGCTTTATCGCATAGTCGGTCTCACCTAATTGCTGAAGATAACCGCCGATCTGTCTGAGGCCGATCCGCCGGAGCCGCGCGAAGAACTTGTCCTTGTTACTCCATATCCGCATCCGCCTGGCGATCTCATCGGTGCGTTCGCCCTTTTCGAGCATGGCCTTTGCCCCAAACATTTTGCGTACGTGAAAGGCAAAGGCGCCGACCACCGTGTACTCGGCGGACCTGTCCTCTGCAAACATCTTTCTGAGGCGCTCAACCGCAGCGGCCACGTCCCCGGCCATAACGGCGTCGATCACCTGGAACGCGCCGAATATTCGATTGTGCCCGATTAGCGACTCCACATGCCCCAGAGTGATGGCCTTGTCCTTGTCCGCAAACAGCGCCAGCTTGTCTATCTCACCGTACAGACGCCCCAGGTCGTCACCGGCCAGCTCAACGAGGATTTCCGCGGTTTGCTTTGAGAGCTTTTTTTCGTGCACCTCGCGTGCATATTCAATCAGCCGGCCCGGCAGTTGCCACGACTTCGGCTCGGTCACGCTGATCAGCTCGCCGACCTTTCGCAGCTTCCTCGCCAGCTTCGTGTTGCTCGGCCAACCGCTCACAGTCAGAATCAGCACCCCCGTGGGGCAGGGGCGGTCGAAGTACTTCTCGAGCAGCTCGCGGTTATTCGACACGAAATCGTCCGCGGCCCTTATCAACACCACCCGCCTCCGGGTCAAAAACGGAAGGGTCCGCAGCTCATCCAGGACCTCCTGCAGCGAAACCTGCGCAGGATCCGCGTCGAAAAAACCCGTTATCCTCTCCGACGGCTCCAGCAACTGATCCACCAGCTGCCGGCACCTGGCGCCGACAAGCGATTCCGCTTTCCCGAGGATCACGTAGATCAACGCCGTTTCCTTCTTTGGTTCAGGTCCGCTCTTAGCCATCCCTTATCACACAGGCAAATGCAGAAGCCTTACCTTGATCTTCGTTTCTTCTTGGCGGTCTTCTTCTTTACCCTGGCTTTGCCTTTGGTCTTTGCCTTTGTTTTTCGTTTGGATTTCGGCCTAGCCTTAGCCTTAGTCTTGGCCTTCGGTGCCGGTTTGCTCCTTCTGCCGGGCTTTGCCTTCGCCCGTGACTTCGACCTGGTCTTCTTCTTTTGTTTCGCCTTCGTTTTGCTCTTCGACCCGGTCTTGGTCCTGCTCAGTCGCTTTTTTTTTTATCGTCTGAGCCGCCCTTTGCATCGCCCGAATCTTCCGCGGGTATCTTCTCGGCCGCAACGAGCTTGTCCTCGGGCTTGAGCTTGATCAATCGAACGCCCTGGGTGTTTCTGCCTATCGAGCGAATCTGATCCAGCCCCGTGCGAATAATCATTCCGTTGGCCGTTATGAGCATCAAATCGTCGTTGCTCTGGACCGCCTCGAGCGCCACCACCTTGCCGTTTCTCGCAGAGGTTTTTATGTTCTTGAGGCCCACCCCGCCTCGCGACTGCGGGCGGTAGTTCTCTATCCCCGTCCGCTTGCCGTAGCCGTTCTCGCACACGGTGAACAGCGCCGCCTTTTCCTCGACGATAACCATCCCGACCACGCTGTCTCCGCCCCGCAGCTTGATCCCTCTGACACCCCTGGATGCGCGCCCCATCGACCGCACTTGCTGTTCGTCGAAGCGTATCGTCATACCATCCCGCGTTCCCAGCACGATATGGTCGCTGCCTGTGGTCAGTGCAACACTAATCAAGTCGTCGTTGGGATCGAGATTGATGGCAATCACACCCGTCGATCTCGGATTGCCGTAGGCCGAAAGCCTGGTCTTTTTCACCATGCCGTTCCTGGTGGCCATAACCAGTTGAAGCTGCGGCTTGTCCTTCTCGTCTTCGAAACTGCTGACGTTGATTATCGAGGCAACCTGCTGACTGCCGAGGTTCAGGAGATTTACGATGTGCCTGCCTTTGCTCTGCCGCGACATGCTGGGCACATCGTACACTTTGAGCCAGTAACACTTGCCGCGGTTGGTGAATATGAGCAGATAATCATGCGTCGAAGCCACGAACAGGTGCTTTATGAAATCGCCCTCCTTTGTGTCGGAGCCGATTATTCCCCGCCCGCCTCTGGCCTGTTTGCGATATGTGTCGATGGCGGTCCGCTTGACGTACCCACTGTGGCTGACTGTGACGATGACCTCCTCTTCGGCGATCAGGTCCTCCACATCGAACTGCTCGGCCTTGGCCGTAATCTGCGTGCGTCTGGCATCGCCGTACTTGTCCTTTATCTCGTGGATGTCCTCGCGTATTATATCCAGAAGAACCGCCTCGCTCGCCAGTATCGCCTCGTAGCCCTCTATCTGCTCGCAGAGATTTGCGTACTCTTTTGCCAGCTTCTCTATCTCCAGGCCCGTCAGCCGCTGAAGCTGCATTGTCAAAATGGCGTCGGCCTGCGGCCCGGTGAGGAAGTGCTTTCCCTTGCTCTTTTCCTTGATGAAAGCCTTCGGCAGAATCTTTTTGAGCGTGGCCACTTCCGCCAGCCGCAACGGCTTTTCCATGAGGCTGAGCTTCGCCGCCGGGGCATCCGGTGAGTTCTTTATCAGCTCGATGATCTCGTCGATGTCACTGACGGCCAGGATGAGACCTTCGAGGATGTGGGCCCTGTTTCGGCATCTCTTGAGCAGGAACCTGCTGCGCCGGCGGATAACCACCTTGCGATGCTCGATGAACAGATCGAGCATCTCCCTGATATTGAGCGTTTCCGGCCGGCTGTTAACCAGCGCGATATTCGCAATCGCAAAGGTGCTCTGCAACTGCGTATAACGGTACAGCTTGTTCAGGACAATCTCCGAATCCACGTCTCTCTTAAGGTCTACCACTATGCGCAGCCCGTGCCGGTCCGACTCGTCCCTGACGTCCGAGACTTCCGATATCACATTGTTGTGCACGCACTCGGCGATCTTCGAGACGATCGTGGTCTTGACGACCATGTAGGGGATTTCCGTTATTACAATCTTCTCCCGGCCTCTCCTGTCGAGCTCAACCTCGGCCTTGCCCCGGACGGTCAAATGCCCGCGGCCGCTTGTGTATGCATCCAGAATCCCCTTCCTGCCGCAGATTATTCCGCCGGTGGGAAAATCCGGCCCGGGCAGAACCTTCATGATGTCCTTGAAGCCGCATTGCGGGTCATTGATTACCAGCAGCAAGGCGTCGCAGACCTCTTTGATGTTATGCGGTGCGATATTCGTCGCCATCCCGACCGCAATGCCTGTGGAGCCGTTGACAAGAAGGTTCGGGAATTTGGACGGCAGAACCGTCGGCTCGGTTCGCGTCTCGTCGTAGTTGGCGACCAAATCAACCGTATCGCAGTTGATGTCATCCAGCATGTCCATCGCCGGGGTGGCCATCCTGGCCTCGGTGTATCGCATTGCCGCCGGCGGGTCCGAATCGATGCTGCCGAAATTCCCCTGAGGGTCCACCAGCGGGTACCGCATGTTCCATTCCTGACCCAGACGGACCAGGGTCCCGTACGTGGCCTGGTCGCCGTGGGGGTGGTAGTTGCCGCTCGTATCACCGACGATCTTTGCACATTTGCGGTGCTTGCTTCGGGGGCCCAGGTTAAGATCGTTCATGGCCACCAGTATCCGCCTCTGCGAGGGCTTGAGTCCGTCGCGAACGTCCGGCAGCGCACGGGAGACAATCACGCTCATGGCGTAATTGAGGTAAGAATTCTTCAGCTCATCGAGAATTCGCATCTTCTCGAATTGCTCCTGTGGCTTCTCTACTTCCTTCTTCATACTCTCTCTGATATCCTCAAGGATGGGGCTTCCTTTTTGCAATCCGTAGCAAAGGCAGGATCCCTTGATTTCCTAAAGCGTCAAGGCTACCCCGTCGAGCCCGAAAAGTCAAGAAGAACCGGCCTGTTTGGACGCTTTTTGCCCGCACTTTTCGTGGACCATCGGCCCGGGCTCGGCGGTTTGAAGCGGCTTGGCGTTGTTCGAGAGAATACAGTTGATTCGAAGCAATCAGAGGCAATTGGGTGAGTGTTGTCGTTTTGGACGGGTTGCAGTGCATACCCACCCGGACGAAACATGGCGAGATTCCAGTCATCATTGCCGCTAATCGAAAAGGGTTCCTCTATATCTCCGGCAAGACGTGCCCGCAGCAAGAACGGCAAGCCGTACGTATACGGGCAGTTGGTGGAATTGTATGGAAGGGCGGTAGGATTGTGACATCGCGTGGCGGCCCGACCTGAAGGCTCGGACGGCATAGCCCCGAATACTCGCGGAAAATTGTTGAAAGATGTGGTGCAAGTCATGTAAGTTAGGACGAACGCGTGGACGGTGAAACTGAGAAATGAAAGATACCGGCAACGAAATGTGCCCTCAGCAGAAACAGACGCCGGCTGCTGGGATCGGCCGGCGCCGCTCTTCCGGCCGCCATCGGTATGTAAGGAGCCGAAGCGGGCGGCGCCGAATTCGAGGGGCCGAGTGAAACTGGTCAAATCGATGTAGGCGGCCGCGCATAAGAAATGATCGAAAAAACAAGCAAGGGGTATCGAATGGGTAAGAAGACAATCAGAACCGGCATTGTGGGCGCAGGCTTTGCCGCCACGTTCCACTTTAACTGCCTGCAGAAAGTCCACGGCACGAACGTCGAGGTCGAAGGCGTATTTGCCACCGACACAGCCCAGGCCGCCGGCTACTCCAAACAGCGCGGCATAGAAGCCTGCAAGAGCCTTGAGGAGCTGATCGAAAAAGTGGACGTAGTCCACGTCTGTACGCCGCCGGTGGCCCATGAGCCCATCGCCCTTGCCGCTCTCGAGCGCGACAAATTCGCTATCGTGGAAAAGCCCCTCACCGGCTACTTCGGCGACGGCTCCGAAGATTTCAATGGCGAGACCTTCCCAAAGGCCGATGCACTCAACCACTCGCTGGCCAGTATCGAGCGGATGCTCGCGGCCGAAAAAAAGAGCAAGGCGCGAATACTTTACGCCGAAAACTGGGTCTATGCGCCTTCCATTCAGAAGGAGCGAGAGATCATCGAGAAGACCGGCGCACAGATACTCTGGATACATGGCGAAGAGGCACATTCCGGCTCGCACGCCCACACCTACGCCTTCTGGAAGTTCTCAGGAGGCGGGGTCATGATTGGCAAGGGCTGCCATCCGCTGACCGCTGCGCTTTACCTGAAGCGCGTCGAGGGTAACGCCCGGAACGCCGGGCCAATCCGCCCCAAGTCGGTCTCTGCCCGCACGCACGCCATCACGCGCCTCGACAACTTCCAGGACAAGGGCCATATCCGGTGCGACTATCACGACATTGACGATTTCTCCCTGATGCACGTCGTCTTCGAAGACGGCACAATCGCCGACATCTTCGCCTCCGACATTATTTTAGGCGGCATACACAACTGGCTCGAGGTCGCGGCCAACAACCATCGCACCATCTGCAACATCAATCCGAATACGGCCATGCGGACCTACAACCCCGCCGAAGAGTACTTCAAGGACATCTACGTGGTCGAGAAGACGGGCACCAAGCAGGGCTGGTCGATGCCCTCGCCGGATGAGGATTGGTTTACCGGCTATCCCCAGGAGATGGAGGCATTCTACCGCACCCTCGCCTATGGCGAGCGGCCAGAAAGCGACAGCAGGCTCGCTGCTGATGCGATCTCGACCATCTACAGCGCCTACGTCTCGGCCGAAAAGTCCGGCGCCGAGGTCGCGGTGAAGACCTTTTGACCGGCGGCTTGACGCCGCTCGACCGGCTTGCTAAAGGAGTCCTATGGAATTTCTCGGATTGCCATACGAGATATGGGTGGTGCTGGCACTGTATTTTCTGGGAATGCTCCTTCTCGGCTGGTGGAGCAGACACGGAAGTCGCAGCCAGGAAGGGTACCTGCTCGGCAACCGCCAGTTCGGCTGGCCCATGATGATGATGCACGCCTTCGGCGCGGGCACGCATCCCGGTGCGGCGGCCGGA
>CP070678.1:2869679-2874798 GCA_020352515.1 Phycisphaerales bacterium
CGCCTTCATCAAGGCCACCAACAGAATCGTCCCGACAAGCTCCGCCAAAGACAGCGCCGTAGGCGCCTACAGGACCCGCGAGCCCAACAAGATTATCTTCAAGGGCAAATGCCGCCGGGCCGTCGGACCGTTCTACGTGGCCATCGAGCGGCCCGCCGGGTTCTTTGGCTTTTTACTGGCCGAGAGGCTCGCCGGCGCCGGCATCAAGACCAGAGGCCACGTTATCGAAAAGAGATTCGAGGACGAGGCCAGCTTTAAGCTGCTCGCCGAGTACAAGACTCCAATCGCCGACTGCCTCGGCCGATGCAACAAGAACAGCCTCGGCCTGGCCGCCGAGGCCCTGTTCAAGACAATCGCCGCACACAGCAAACCCGACCGCAAGAACGGCTCCTGGACCCGCGGACAGGAGGTCGTCGCCTGGTACCTGCTCGGCCTCGGACTCGACAAGAGCCAGTTCTACATCGACGACGGAAGCGGCCTGAGCAGGCAAAACGAGCTGACCGCATACGCAGTGACAACCGTCCTGCTCGATATGTACAAGGGCGAGAATTGGGAAATCTACAGGAATTCCCTGGCGGTAGGGGGGGTGGACGGCACAATCGCCAGGTACTTCAATCAAGAGAAATACGAGGGCAAAATACTCGGGAAAACCGGTTATATCAGGGGCGTCAGGTCCTTATCGGGAATCTGCGTCACTGGTGACGGCGACTACATCTTCTCGATCCTCGCCAACAACGCAAGAGGTGACACCCGGACCGTCATCAACAGCATAGCCGAGGCAATCGTCGACAACTTCACGAGCGACGAGCCGGATGCCCGGTAGCCGCCGCGCAATCCGACCCACCCGCCTCGGCCGGGACCCTCAGCGCTTGAAATAGACTACGGGTCCGTTCTCGTAATTCTCTCTTTGCCAGTCGTCCCCGACCGCGGCCTCGTAAAGAGGCGCCTCCAGGGCCTCCATTTGCTCGACGCGGACTATCACGGCCGAGGGCGGCGACTTTGCCGTCATCTCGCCGAGCGTCTTCGGCCCGACCGTCTGCGTTATCGCGCGCTGCTCGGGGCTCAGCCGGTCCGCGATTCTGTAAATGATCGCCCCGGCCGAAAGCTCCGGGTATATCTCGCAGCCCCCCTCCAGCGCAAACAGCGGCCCGAGGGTAAGCGCCAGTTTCGGCTCGTTGGCCTTCGATGCGATATCGGCCGAAATCCTGTGAAGCTCCACCGGCGTCCAGCTCTCCGGAACAAGCGCAAATATCGTTCTGGTTAGCACGACCGGGTTACCGCAGACAGCGACCAGAACGCACACCGCCACCAGCACCGCCGCCGCCTTGACGTGCCTGTTGAGTTTGCCCTTGACCCCGGGCAGCCGCCACAGGTAAAGCAGCGGATAAGCAAACGCGACCACAAGAAACGGAACCGGCACCGCCATATACTGCAGCCACATCGTCGGCGGGATTAGTGCGATCACGAAGAACACGAGCGGCAGCAGCGCACAGAGCAGCAGATTCGCACCATCTGTCACCCTCAATCTGCGCCGCAGCAGCACGAGCATCAGGCAAAGATATACGGCTATTACGAGAAGCGCCAGGTAGCCCGGCCTGGCAAGGCTGGTGCAGGTGAGGTCGAGCTTATTGAATGTCATCCCGATTTCATGCAGCCATCGGCCGTACAGTGCCGGTATCTTGAACAGGTTCAGCACAAACGCCGGCCACGCACCGGCTATCACCCAGACCGGCCAGACCGACACGGCCGCCGCGCCAATCACAAAGGGCAGCACGCCCTTGACCCTTGCCTTGAGTGACCCCGCCGGCCGGGCCGCCAGCATCACGAAGAACAGCACCTCAACCAGAGCCGTCGTTATCCGCATACAGGTCGCCAGAGTCAGCAGCACGCCCATACCCGCGGTTCGCAGATAGTCGTGCCGCCATCGCCTGTCGCCACTGATGAACAGCCAGACCGACAACATCACGCAGAAGATAACAACATCATGATTCCACGCGTACCCGTTGGCATAATCGACCACGGGATTGAACGCATATAGAACCGCTCCCGCCACACCGAGCAGCGCCCCGGCCGTCCGGTACGCGCCGAAGACCCGCCGATATATGCCCACGATGCACAGCAGCACGCCGACGTCGCACAGCACCGATACCATCCTGCCGGCCAGCAGGTAGTGACTCGTCCCCGTTATCTTGAAGACCGCCGCGTACAGCAGCGGATGCAAGGGCATCTGAGCCGCGTACGAAAAGTCCCTGTAAATCACATACCCCCGGGACAGCAGCACGCCGCCCGTGCAGTACATCTGCTCGTCGCGCCCGATCGGCTTGGTCATGCTGTTGCCCAGAATCGCAAGAGACAGAATCGCCAGGCTCAAGACAACAACGAAGTTTATGGCTTTCGGTGACATTAGCAGGTCCAATACGGACAAGCTCGCCGGGATTATCCTACCACTCGGCCAGCTCGCCCAGCAACTCCTCTACAAGGTCCTTCATCGTCACAATGCCCAGCGCAGTCTCCCGCTCTGTCCGGGCGCCGCCGGTCGTGACCAGCACAATCTTCTCGTTCTCCTTCTGCATGAATTCTATCGCCTCTATTACCGTCGTATTCGCTGCGAGCCGTCGTATGGGCTGCAATACACCTCGCAGGTCCGTCAACTGCTCCGGCAGGCTCAACGCCTCGTATATGTTCACGAATCCGATGATATTTGCTGGCCGCCCCTCGAAGACAGGGAGCCGCGTAAATGCATGTTCTCTCAGCTTCTCCAGCAGGGCGGACCCGTCCGAATTCACGTCCGCCGTCCGGACCTTGCTCAACGCAATCATGACCGACTTTATCTGTATCGTCGGAACGGTGGCGATCCGGTCGATGATCTCGGCCTGAACGGAGCTGAGAATACCCTCTTCCCGGGTCTCCTGGAGGATGACCCTTACGTGATGCCGCTGCGCGGATGTTATCACCGTCCTCGACGATGCGGTCAACCCCACGAGCCGCCCGAAAAAAACCGAGATGAGCCGAAGCACCGGCACCGCCCCGCACCAGACAAATACCTTGTGAGCGCCGTAAAGAACCAGGGCAAGACGGGGCATCAGATAATCGGCACGGTAGAAAAAGACATTTTTGGGAATCATCTCCGAACAGACAAATAGAATCGGGGCGGTCAAGACGGTCGTGAATATCTGGGCGGTGTGCTCGCCCCCGACCCTGGCCAGCAGCAGATTCGTCATAATACTCGTCCCGGCGTACTGGGCGAGATTGGTTCCTATCAGCAGCGAGAGCAGCAGACCGGAGCTGTCGTGCATCACCCTTCCAAGCAGCACGAACGTCATGCGCCGCTTCTCGATGCCGAGGCGCAGCCGAACGCGGCTCAACTGGTACATACCCGTCTCAGAGCCGCCGAACAGACCGGCCAAAAAGACAAAGAACGCGAAGCCGCACAACCATGCCGCACTACTTATCATCGGCGCCCAAAACTTTCAAACTCAGTATCAACGTCTCTATTCTACGCCTGCGCACCTTCTCCACCGTGAACTTCAGGCCCTTCAAATACGTAACGTCCCCACTCTTCGGTATCCTGCCCAGAAGTGCCGTGACAAGCCCGCCCATCGTGGCCAGCCTGGTCTCGGCCAGGTCGATCCCGAACACCTCGGCCCAGTCGTGAATCGCAAGGTTGCCCGCCAGCCGGTACTCGAAAGGCCCGATCTGCTCGACCGGCTCGATCCCCTCGCTTATCTCTATCTGACCGAAAAGCTCCTCCGCGATATCTTCAAGCCGAACGTAACCCGCTATCTGCCCGTACTCGTCAACCACCACAGCCACGTCCGTGCCGCTCTTGCGGAAAAACTCCAGAAGCGATTCAACCGTCTTTTGCTCCGGCACGAAATAAACCCGCTGGACCACCTTGTCGAGCGACACTCCGCTCCGCAGCAGCAACTGCCGCAGGTGCACGAGCCCGACTATATTGTCTATCGTCCGAACGTACACCGGAAGCTTCGTCAGGCCGTGCTTCTGCATCATCTCGCTGGCCGTCTTTGCCGAGGCACTTACCGGGCACGCGATCATGTCCACACGCGGACGCATAACGTGCCGCACCTTCAGAAAGCCCAGCTCTATGACCTCGGTCAGAAGCTTGTCCTCATCGGCGGTAATCAGCCCCTTTTTGCGGCTTGCGTCAATCAACGACTTGAACTCGCCCACGGTTATCGACTTCGGCGCACGTCTCGGGCCCAATGAAATCCGAAGGACCGGCTCCAGTATCATGTACTTGAACGCATAATGCAGCGGCACGAAAGCCTTTACCACCACAAAGGCCGGCAGCGCCGAAATCATGCTCACGTATCGCGAGTTGGCGAACGCAAGCGATTTGGGTAGTATCTCCCCGAACATCACAAGGCACGCGAAGGTCACGAACGCAACGACCGCCGCGGCCGTAAGCCCGCTCGCCGCTTTCATCCGAACCGTAAAAACGCTCGCCGTCGCGTAGAACAGAACGTTCACCGTCATGTTGCCGAACAAAAGACTGTTCAGAAGACGACCCGGCCTCCTCAGAAGACCGCCCGCAAGATTCTGCAGCCGGTGCCCGGATTCCTGAAAAAGCCTTACCTGACGGCGCGACAGATTGAAAAACGCCGTCTCAGAGGCCGAAAAAAAAGCCGAGCCGCAAAGCAGAAAAAACATGAGGATCAAATGGCCGGCGTTTTGGTAAATCTGCGCCCACATCAGCTCGTACCCGGATGCGCGTTAGGCAGGGTTACCCTGAGTGTGCTGCCCCTCCCAGGTTCTGACTCCACCAGAATTGTACCGTTATGTGCATCTGCTATTTCTTTGCAAAAGGCCAGTCCCAGCCCCGCGCCGGAATTCTCGGATGGCACATCTTCCCGCGTTCTTGTCGTGAAGAACATCTCGAAGATGTTCTCCAGGTTCTCGCGGGCGATTCCCTCGCCCGTGTCTGTCACTTCAATTTCAATCATATCGTCCAGGTCGCGCGCGCCGATACTCAGCAGGCCCCCGCGCCCGAGCATCGCGTCGCGGGCGTTGAGAATCAGGTTCATCAGGACCTGCTCGATCTGGACCCGCACACAGCAGACCTCAAGCTCCGCGGGAACCTCCACACGAACCTCAATGC
>CP070678.1:2874898-2884195 GCA_020352515.1 Phycisphaerales bacterium
ACCGAAACACCCGGCAATTCGGCCGATTTTTGATATCCGCGCAGACCCCCGTTTCTGGGCCAATATCGCGGAAAAAACAGACTTCGTCGATTCTACGGCCTCTCAGGCCCCTTCTTGACGATTTTGCCCCCAAAACGGGGTGTTGAATGAATGAACGGGTAAATTTTCCCGAATTACACTCACAAAATCACTACAGGGCAAGCCAGGCCCCTTCTCGGCAATGGTGTGAGGCGCACACGGCTCGTTTTAACCGCGCCAGGACTTTGCTTTCGGCCGTACCGAGCCCGACACAAACGACAGCCCGGCCTTAAAGGCCCAATTACGGCCGAGTTATCACCGTTCGTTGCACGGCGGGCCATAATTCGACTGCGCAACGCTTCGAGCCTGTTTGACCGCTATTGTGCCGATAAGCGGCACGCTACAGAACGTGGTGAGGTTGCTTTTGCTCGCATGAGACAGAGAACATCCGGCCCAGGCAAAAACAGCCGTTGCCCTTGTCCAGCTTACCACCGCCTGATTTGTCCCCCGCCTTGTGATGCCCAGATGAGAGGACTCCTATTATCCACAATCATTCCCAAAGAATTTTTTGCCAGAGTGCCAGATGGACGGAGGGTCAGAGTATCAAAAGATCTCATGACTGGGAGAACACAACTCGAAACGCGCCCCGAGAGGCCTTTAGCACATCCCGTGCCAAAGCGGGTAAAGCGGGTAATCCGCGTGATATTTTTTACTTGACGTCGACCGGAAAGCCCCGTATTCTCCTACAGGCTGAGGAAACGTCCGGTTTCCGGTCGTTTTTGAGGCAGACAAACGTCTTCGGCTTACCGGCGGTTGCGTTCTCACCACCGGCACACTGTGGCAGGGGAGTGCCCTCTTATGCTCGGAGGATGCGTGCAGGGTCGAAGGGGCGTTCAGAGGGGAGCGGACATTCCCGAATCATATCCAGCCCGACGTTCAGCGAAACCTCGCGAAAACCCCGTCTGCAATCGTACGAGCCACTGGGTATGTCCGTTCAATAGCCGGCTTTCGGTCGCTGTCGATACAAACCAAACACACCTTACGGAGGATTGTACGATGACTGTTAGACATGACTCGAATACTCTGGCCGTGGTCTTCGCGGCCATGCTGGTTTGGGCGCTGTGCGCTCCGGCCGCGGCTACGGGGCGAACAATCACGGTGGACGATGACGGAGCTGCAGAGTTTAAGAGCATCCAGGCGGCAATCGACGATGCAAACGACGGTGACGAAATCATAGTGGAGATCGGAACTTACGTTGAAGCCATTGATTTCAGCGGAAAGGCCATCACGCTGCGCAGCTTTGACCCCAACGACCCCACTGTCGTCGCGAAAACGATTATCGACCCTACGTACCTCAACGAGGATTTCGATGATGGCGACTATAACGGCTGGAAGGTGGAAATGTGCGCGCCGGGAAAAGGAGATTGGGCCGTCGTAAATGGTGTCATGCAGGAAACCGCAGGTGGTTATTGTGGCTCGTACGCGGGCTATGCCAAGCGAGGAACCTACGCCTGGTGGCAGGGCGGGAAAGACTGGACGGACTATACGATCGATCTCAAGATGAAATCAACGGATAACGACGTTATAGGCGTCATGTTCCGTTACCAGGATGACGACAACTATTACCGCTTCTATTGGAACAGGCAAACCCCCGGTTACTGCCTGACGAAGCACAAAGAGGATAGCGCTACGCCGCTGGCCCTAGGAAGTGCCATTGCATATGCTGCGGATACTTGGTACGACATCAAAATCGTCGCGTCGGGCCCTAACCTCAAGCTCTTCATTAACGGCGAGCTGAAACTGGAGGCCAGCGACTCGGACTTTGACAAAGGCTCCATTGCCTTATATAGTTGTGGTAATAGCGGATCTTACTTTGACAATGTGCGTGTTAGTGTAGCTGGTCACGCAGTTCAGTGCGTGAGCGGCGAAGGCCCGGATACCATCCTCGATGGCTTCACCGTGACCGGCGGCTACGCCTGTGGCTCGTTCCCCGATGATTGTGGCGCCGGCATGTACAATCAAGACAGCAGCCCGACTGTGACCAAATGCACGTTCACGGGCAACTCGGCGGACTACGGCGGCGGGATGGCCAACTATAGCAGCAGCCCGACGGTGAAAGACTGCGCTTTTAGCAGCAATACGGCCAGCTTGGACGGCGGGGGGATGTACAACCAGATCAATAGCAGCCCGATGCTGACCAACTGCACGTTCACCAGCAACTCGGCTGGCAGCGCCGGCGGCGCCATGTACAACTACAACAACAGCAATCTGGCGGTCAATGACTGCAACTTCACCGACAACCAGGTGACCGGCTCAACGTGGGGCGGTGGCGGGATGTGCAACGTCGCCAGCGAGCCCAACGTTTCCGGATGTGCCTTTAGGGGCAATTCGTCCAAAGGGGGTGGCGGGGCCATGTATAATCTTGAAAGCAGCCACCCGACACTAACCGACTGCAACTTCGTGGATAATTCAAGCACCAGCGGTGGTGGGGCAATATACAACATACAGAGCAGCCAGAAGCTGACACGCTGCCGGTTCATCGGCAACGTATCGGACGACGATGCAGGGGCGGTATTCAGTTACGACCATGGCAGCTCGGAGATTCTCGACTGCGTCTTCACGGGCAACAAGACCTCCGACAAAGGAGGCGCTGTCTACTGCCGGACCTACGACAACTCGGTGATAGCCAACTGCATTTTCAGCGACAATTCGGGCGCATATGGCGGGGCGATCGCCGCGTGGGAGCAGTGTAGCGGGCAAGTCTCCGAGTGCATTTTCGAAGGCAACCAGGCCTTACACCATGGAGGAGCCATGTGGAATGCCTACGGCAGCAGCCCGGCCGTGGCGGGCTGCAGGTTCACAAATAATCACGCTGGTACTTGGGGCGGGGCGATGTGCAATACTGCCTACACCACGTATAACAGCAGCGACGGGAAGTTCAACAACTGGAGCAACCCCGATGTGACCAACTGCACTTTCAGCGGCAACAGTTCCAACGGGGTCGGCGGAGCCATGGGCAACTGGTATTGCGACCCCAACATTGTCAACTGCAAGTTCAGCGAAAACTCGGGCGGCACGCAAGGCGGCGCCGTATACAACGAGGGCAGCCTTCCCAATCTGGTCAACTCCATGTTTGTGGGCAATTCGGCCGGCACGGAGGGGGGCGCTATCTGCAACCGCATAAACAGCAGCCCAACGCTGGTTAACTGTACGTTCAGCGGCAATATCGCGTCAAGCGGCGGCGGCATGTACACGACTACCGACAGCCGGCCCTTTGTGAGCAACTGCATTTTCTGGGGGGACACGCCCGATGAGATTGTCGACAACACGGCAACAGGCAGTTCAACCACTGCTGTTTACAGCAACGTTCAGGGCAGCTGGCCGGGAGCATTCAACGTCGACGCCGACCCATTGTTCCTCGGTGCGGCTGGAGGGGATTTGCGCCTTGGTGTGGGCTCACCGTGCGTTGATGTCGGCACCAACACGTACGCCGGGGGAGCCGACCTCGACGGCAAACCCCGAATTATCGATGGCGACGGAGACGGCTCGGCCGTCGTGGACATGGGGACATTTGAGGCAGACTGCGCGACGGCCAAAGTTCCACAGGCCTTCGCCACAATCCAGAATGCAATCGACTCGGCACGTCCCGGAACCGAAATCCTGATCGGCCCCGGCACTTACAACGAGACCGTCAACTTCCATGGCAAGGCGGTCACGCTGCGGAGCAGCGACGGGCCGCAAGTGACTATCATCGACGCGACCGGCCTGGGGGCGCCGGCCGTGACCTGTGCTTCCGGGGAGGGAGCAAACACCGTGTTCGAAGGATTCACTATTACCGGCGGAAGCAGCAGCGCCGGCGGCGGGATATACTGCAACGGTTCGTCGCCAACCATCTCCGATTGCACTCTGACGGGCAACTCAGCCGTGACAAGCGGGGGCGGGATATACTGCGGCGGCGGTAGCCCCACCCTGGTTAACTGCGTGATTTACGGCAATTCAGCGGCCTCCGGCGCGGCAATCTCCTGCATCGACTCCTCGCCGACGGTCACCAACTGCACGATCACCCGGAATTCCGCTACCACCGCCGGCGGCGCGCTTTACTGCGACGGCTCATCAGCGCCAAAGGTGACCAACTGCGTACTGTGGGCGGATAGTCCCGCCGAAATCCACAACGAAGGCGGCGCGCCTGTGGTGAGCTACTGCGACGTGCAGGGCGGGTACAGCGGGGCCGGCAACAATATCGACGCCGACCCGATGTTCGCGAATGCGTCCGGCGGCGATTTTAGCCTGCACAAAGACTCACCCTGCTTCAACGCCGGCAATAACACCGCCGGGGCAATTGCGGACAAGGATTTTGACGGCAGACCCCGAATCGTGTTCGGAACGGTTGACATGGGCCCCTGGGAGCTGGACATCTCAAGCAGACTTACCGTTACCATTGCCCCGCAGGATGCGGTGGATGCCGGCGCCAAATGGAGGGTTGCCGGTGAGGGCCAGTGGCGCGAGTCAGGCAGCGCTGTTTACGATCTGCCCGGCGGATATTACGAGCTCGAGCTAAAAGAGACCCCGGGTTGGACGACGCCGGACAATCTCTCTGTTCGGGTAAGCTCCGACCTCCGGGTCGACGCGCAGGCCGACTACAGGCTCGTGCCTGCCTTCGACATAGGCCAGATACCGCCTCGGGACGTGGACCACGGGGGCAGGCTCGCGTTCTACGTGTACTCCGAACAGCTCGGCCCGGGCGCATCTCTGGAGGCCGTCGCCGACCACCTGCCGGATGGCCCGATGTACTTTGACCACGAATCAGGCCTGTTCACCTACGAGCCCAACGATCCTGACCGCAGACCGCTATTTGTCACATTCAGCGCAACATCCGGCGCCGACGTGAACGAGCAGATGGTGGAAATCACCCCCATCCCCGATCTGCCCCCGGAGCAGACCATAGTCAGCCGGCCGGTTCAGCCGTATCCGGATCCCAACAGCCCGGACTACGTGTTCGAAAGTGCAATAGAGCTCCAGGCCTCCGGCGAAAAGGTCCTGTTCAACTGCGAAATGAGGCCGACACGCTCGGTCACCATCGCGGGCAAGACCGTTATCTTCGAGGCGGGTTTGTTTAACGGCAAGTACGGCCCTTACGATTACGGCAAACTCGTTGCAGACATACATGACATGACCATCTGCGCCGAAACCCTCATTATCGCCAGCCCGCTGCACCTGCCCCAGACGGACGTGACCATCTACGCCCGTGACCTGCAATTTCAGGAGGGGGGCCTCATCGACACGACCCCGCTGGACTATAGTACCCCTGCAAAGAACCTCTACGACGATAGCGACGGCCCTGTTGACGGCAATGACGGCCACAAGGGCGGTGATATCACCCTCTACATCGAGTCCTTCGACCCGGGGCAAAGCCCCGGGCCGCGGTTCGTAATGAACGGCGGTAAAGGCCAGGGACCCGAGCCCGGCCATGCCGGCGAAGCGGGCAGCTCGGTTGCTGAGGTGGGGACCACGTATGGAAGTTACCCCGGCAATGTCATATACCTTGTGTATTACAGGTACTCGAAGGACTGGTTGGGGCGTTGCGTGACAGACACGTATTATCGCGGCAATTCTGCGCTTTTTCCAACTCCCGGCACGGACGCCGTGCCGGCGGGCAAACCGGGCAGCGGCGGCGATGGTGGAGACTTGGTATCCGCATTGGACCTCTCGGCCTACGTTGAGAGCATCGGAGGCCAATCGGCCGAGGCCGCAAACGGCGGCAATGACTACCTCGGCGGTGCAGACGGAACCCCAAATCCGGCTTATCATGCCATCGTCCATCACCACGGCTGCGACGAGAATCTCTGGCATTGGTACAATTGCGGGCGTCCTACCGTGCCGGCCCACCAGCAGGGCAAGATCACCCTCGTGTATAGCGCCAGGGCTGCCGCGAGCGCGCCAGCGCCGGCGGCGGACGTTGCCCAGGGTCTCGAAGGCCGCAGCCTTTACAGGCCGTCGGCCCTTTGCTGGCTCTCCCCTTATGCTTTGAAGATGGTCCTGGCGCACGCCAAGGACGCCTATCTCTACGGCTACACCGCCGAGACCAGGGATATCCTCGAGGAATATGATGAGCTGCTCGGAAGCTACATGGGTCTGCCGCAGTGGGAGGGCCTTCCGGAGCAGTGGAGGTTCGAATTCGAGCAGATGCACCAGGAGATCGTCACCATTCTGCATCGTATCGAGAGCGACCTGGACTACTTCGGCAACCCGCCAAATTGGTCTCCGATGCTGAGCTTCGAGGTTCTCAGAGAGGCCTACGGAGACGAGGTCAACCATGCGATTCACGTGCTTTACCTGGTCAGATGGATAGAGAAGAAGGCCGATTCGATTCGGAAGAAGGCCGACGCCCTGCAGACCGGTCGGCTGAGGCTCTGGGAGCAAACCGGGCAATTCCGCACCGATTACGAAGGATCTCGAAAGATAATCCCCTCCCTGGAGAAGACAGCGGCCGAAATCGCCTTGAAGATTGGCGATGAGAATTCCGGCCTGCTGCGCGATTTGAAAAGGAAGGAGGCCGAGCTCATCGAACGCGCCAGGAAGAACGTGCATGAGCGAAACAAGCTGCCGTGGTGGAAGAAGGCAATGCGACTGTCCGGCGCCGTTCTTAAGCAGGTGACCATGGCCGAGAACTATGGCAAGCCCGGTAAGGTTTGGGAGGGCAGCTTCGCTGCCCTCGGCGCGACTCTCTACGAGCTGCCTGGCATGATATACGAGCCCTGGCCGCAGATAAGCAGCCAGAGCGAGGTGGTCGAGCAGTTCAATAACGCAAAGTTCGACGACGCCACGGCTGGCTGGCTCCAGGAGTTTGGCGCCGAGATAAGGCTTGAAGATATCGAAACAGACGGCGCCAACAAATACCTCGAAAACCTCAAGGACAGCGCGGCCCAGATGGCCTCGGGCATGGGCGGCGTAAGGGACGCCCTTATGACAACGTCCTTGAACAACGAAGAGGTCGAGGCCGAGCTTAAGAAGATTAAGGCCAAGGACCCAGAGTTCAACAAGTTTGTCGACGAGGTCATGGAGCTGATGGTCCAGAAGGAGCTCTTCAACCGCCAGCTCGGCGCGGCAATGCAGAAGGTCACGGTGCTGTCCAACGGGATCACCAACAATCTGCTGGCCATCGACGCCATGAACCGCGACGAAAGCCACGCCAATCGTGTTCTTGACCCCCGTGCGCTGATGTATATCAAGGATATGGAAAAACGAGCCCTCGAGCGCCTCTTGAAATACCACTACTACATGGCCAAGGCCTATGAGTATCGGCTGCTGGAGCCCTATGAAGGTGATCTGAACCTCCACACGATGTTTGAGAAGATCGAACAGATTGCCTCCTCCAACGGCGATCTCAGTGAGGACGACTACGAGGCGTTGAAGGTCCTGTATGAAGATGAGCTCAGGATTGTAACCGACGCGATACTGGAGAAATACACGTGGGGCCAGGAGAAAGAGAACAGCAAGGTCGGTCAGACGAGCCTGCGGACGGCCGAGATCGAAGCATTGAATCGCGGACAGGAGGTCACGGTCAATCTATTCGAAAGAGATATGTTCGAGGCGAGGCGTGAGGGCCTGCGAATCCTCGATGTCAACGTCCTGTCCGTTAATCTGGCGCCTGAGCCGGACGGCGCCCAGTGCCCGGACGCGTACATCACATGCTACGTGAGCCACTCGGGTCTTTCGAACGTGCAGGTTGCCGGGCAGACGTACCAGTTCACGCATCCGGCGGAGAACATCTACTGGGACAGCGATTGCTACGTCAGCGGCCGTATCGACCCGCCGCGAACGAGCGACGCACAGGACTCTTTGCTGAGTGTCCTTCTCGGCCTGGATCCCGACAAGATAATGTTCTACTCGAGGCCCGCGGCATGGGCCGATCTGACCATCGCCAAGAGCGTCACCCAGCTCGGCGATTGCAGCAACGTCAGAATCAGGGAGCTTAAGCTCGGAGTCAAATACGATTACAAGCTGCGGGACAAGAATCTGAAAATACTTCTTGTGGCTGCCGAGCCGAACGGCCCGGATTGGGGGCTGATGCCCTATTTCCTTGTCGAGAAGGCCGACGAGCACGGACGGCAGGACGGCATCGGGAGTTTCCGCAGGACGTATGACTGCCGGGGCGTGGACTCCGCCAAGGTCACTGCGCCCGAAGTCCATGGCTGCTGGAGGTTTGCGGAGTGGGCATGGACCACGGGAGCGGGGCAGCCGGCAACATCAAGCAACCCGACGATGACGGTCAGCTTCGATTGCGATACGGCCCCAGACCGTCTGGCCATCCTCGCCCGCTACGACTACGAAGGACCGCCGCTGAGCCCCGCCGACTTCGACCAGAGCGCCTATGTGGACTTCAGCGATTACGAGGCTCTGACAAGCGCGTGGCAAGCCATACCCGGAGACCCGCGGTGGAACGACGACTACGACATCAGCGACACACCCGACAATGTGATTGACATGCGCGACGTGGCGGCGTTCGCCGACAACTGGCTCACAACGCCGCAATAGCAGAGGACCCTTACCGGGCTGACTTGCACGGGCCGGAGGCACGAAACTCCCGGCCCTTTCTATTATTGCCACGGATCCAACTTTAGAACCCGCCGGCTTCGTGAACGCTTCCCCACCCCCGCCTTTCTTTATGCCGGGGATCGGGCGAAATTATCCGCCGTCCAGCCCCCGCCCTTTTTTTAGGCGATTTTCTTGGAGAAATTACCCGCGCAACAGCATCAGCGGTGTTTCACCGCCGTTTTCACGCGCGCACTGCGCGATTTAATTCGAAAAAAACCCGGAATTTGCACGTTTCGGCGCGTTTTCCGCGTGTTTTGGCGCGTTTTATTGCCGAAAAACCCCCTCTCTGCGCGCCCTTTTCCGCGTTTCTGAGCGAATATGCCGGTTTCTTCCTTTCCCCTTTTTTTAAGTGGCAACGTTGTGCCGAAATTACCCCATTCATTGAATCACCCTAATTCAGCTTCTTGCCTGTTATCCCGTGGAAATTACCCCGCTCAGTCAGTCAAGGTCGTCTTTTTTAGTGCGGATATTGTGGCGAAATTATCTCGCTCGGTAATTCTCCTTTGGGTTTTTCAGTCGCTCAGGGATATTTTCCACAAGGTTTTCCGTTTCTTTTCTCTTTTGCTAATATCCCCGTCTCAGAGCTCTATTTTCCGCCCATTCATACACCCAATCCGGACACCTTTTGACATTCACTCCATATCTTCGACACCATCTTTGCAGGGTCTGTCGAGGCACTCCCAG
>CP070678.1:2884295-2889387 GCA_020352515.1 Phycisphaerales bacterium
CCCCGAAACCACGCCGGGAGGAAGGGCCCTGAAGTTCTACAGCTCCGTCCGAATCGACCTCAGGAGAATAACCACCATCAAGGACAACAAGGGCGCGATAGGCTCCCGCGTCAGGGCCCGCGTGGTAAAGAACAAAATCGCCCCGCCCTTCCGCGACAGCGAGTTCGATATGATGTTCGACAGCGGAATCAGCTACGAGGGCGACCTGATTGACCTGGGCCTGGCATGCGGTGTGGTCGAAAGGAGCGGGGCGTGGCTTAACTGCGGCAATGTCCGGCTCGGGCAGGGCAGGGAGAACGCAAAGCAGTTCCTGGCTGAAAACGAAGACCTCTCCGAAGAGATAAGAGACAAAGTACTCGTCGCCAAAGGTATGACCGGGTGAGCTTTGACCGACCCGTGCGCGGGGTGAATTGGCTGTTGAGAGATGCAAGATGCTGAGCGCAAAGCAAATAAGAAGCGGCTTCATAGATTTCTTCAAGGACAGGGGCCACAAGTTTGTCCCCAGCTCGCCCATCGTGCCCGTCGGCGACGAGACGCTGCTCTTTGCCAATGCCGGCATGAACCAGTTCAAGGATATCTTCCTCGGCCTTGTCTCACCGGGGCATCCCCGGGCCGTCAACAGCCAGAAGTGTCTTCGTGTAAGCGGCAAGCACAACGACCTTGAGGAGGTCGGCAAAGACACTTACCACCATACTTTCTTCGAGATGCTGGGCAACTGGTCGTTCGGCGATTACTTCAAGGCCGAGGCCATCAAGTGGGCCTGGGAGCTTCTGACCGATGTCTGGGGCATCGAGCCAGATCGTCTCTGGGCCACCGTTTTTGCCGGTGACGAAACTGACGGGATGCCGCGCGATGACGAGGCCGCCGACCTCTGGACGAAGGTCACCCCGATACCCGGCGAGCGTGTCCTTGCCTTCGGCAGAAAGGACAACTTCTGGGAGATGGGCGAGATCGGCCCGTGTGGCCCGTGCAGCGAGATACACATCGATCTGGGCCCCGACCGGTGTGACATGAGGGATGTTCCCGCGCACAGGTGCGGCGTCAATGCCGGTTGCGCCCGGTACATCGAGTTGTGGAATCTGGTGTTCATCCAGTTCAATCGCCAGCCCGGCGGAAGGCTCCTGCCGCTCTCGGCAAAGCACGTCGATACCGGCGCTGGCCTCGAGAGGATCGTGGCCGTGCTGCAGAACAGATCGAGCAACTACGATACGGACCTGTTCATGCCGATTATTGACGGGGTAAGTGACATAACCGGCCGCAGGTACACCGCCGCACTCGGCAATCCGACCGACAATGCCTTCAGGGTCATAGCCGACCACGTTCGCTCGCTCACCTTTGCGATAACCGACGGCGCTTCGCCCTCGAACGAGGGCCGCGGCTACGTCATCAGGCGCATCCTCCGCAGGGCCTCGCGCTTCGGCCGCGAGCTCGGCATGCGCGAGCCGTTCATTTACAGGCTCGTGTCGGTCGTTGCTGACTGCCTGGGCGACGCCTTCGGCGAGATAAGGGAAAGGGCCGACTACGTATCGGCGGTCATCGAGGCCGAGGAAACCGGCTTCGGCAGGACACTTGACCGGGGCATCGAGATATTCTCATTGGCCGCAAAGCGCGCCGCCAAAGCCCCGGAAAAGACGATCACCGGCGACGACGCATTTCAACTGTACGACACCTACGGCTTCCCGCTCGATTTGACCCAGCTTATGGCCGCCGAGCGAGGCCTGAAAGTCGATACCGCCAAGTTCGACGAGCTGATGGACGCCCAACGCCGGCGCGCGCGGGCGGCCCAGAAGACTGACTCTGTCATGGCCGGCCTGGCCGATACTGAGCTGCCGGTCACCGAGGACGTGCACAAGTATCACGGCGACAGTTGTGACGCCCGAATACTCGGCTGGATCGACAGCGAGGGCTTTAAGCAAAGCGGCCGTCTCGATCCGGGAGTCGAGGCGGCGCTTGTTCTCGACAGGACCTGCTTCTACGCCGAGGCCGGCGGCCAGGTCGGGGATTGTGGCCTCATAGAAGCTGACGGCGCAAACTTCATCGTTGAAAGCACCTCCAAAGTCGCCAACTGCGTAATTCACCAGGGCAAGCTTGCCGAAGGCTCCCTTGCGGTCGGCCGGCAGGTCAGGGCCGAGGTCAGCAAGGACAGAAACGCGATAAAGAAGAATCACACCGCCACCCATCTGCTTCAGTGGGCTCTGCAACAGGTGCTCGGCAAGTCGGTCGCCCAGCAGGGCAGCTTCGTCGGGCCCGACTATCTGAGGTTCGACTTCACCTATCCCAAGGCGCCGACCGTCGAGCAGCTAAGGGAGGTGGAGCGTCTGGTCCGGGAAAGGATTGACGCCGACCTGCCAGTGACCTGGACAGTAATGCCGCGGGATGAGGCCCAAAAGCTCGGGGCAATGGCCCTCTTCGGAGAAAAATACGGGGACGAGGTCAGGGTGGTTTGTATCGGAGCCGGCGCCCCCGAGCAGATAGACAGCGCCTTTAGCCGGGAGTTTTGCGGCGGTACGCACGTGGACAGACTCGGCTCCATCGGCGGACTCAAGATTATAAAGGAGGAGAGTGTCTCGGCGGGCGTCCGCAGGATCACCGCTCTGACGGGCTCGGCCTTGAGTGCGTATTTCGAGAAGCTCAGTGACACGGTCGATACCCTCTCGGCGATGCTTAAGGTCTCATCCGATGCGCTGGCCGACAGGGTCGGCAGGCTGCTGGATGAAAACAAAAGACTTGCCAAAGAGCTCAGGACCGCGGCCCGCGCATCGGGCGCCGATGTCATGACCGAGGCAAGAGAGCTTCTGGCCAGGTGTGAGCGGATCGGCTCTTGCCGCCTTGTTGCCGGTCGGGTCTCGACGACTTCGGCCGAGCAGGCGCGCGAGGCCATCGACATGCTCAAGAAGAAGGCGCAATCGGCCGCCGTTGTTCTGGCCTTCGAAGACGGCGGCAAGGTAACTCTCCTGGCCGGTGTGACCGACGACCTTGTCAAGAAGGGCCTCAAGGCGGGTGACATCGTTCGCCAGATAGCGCCCCTCGTTGACGGCGGTGGCGGCGGGCGGCCACAGATGGCCCAGGCCGGTGGAAAGAATCCCGCCGGAATCGACGAAGCCGTTGCCCGCGCCGCCGAATTCATAAAAGAGAAACTCAACAAAGCCTGAGCATGGCTCATGGCTGCAATCGCCGGAGGCCGACAGAGTGAAAACACTGGAAGAGGAACCTCTGTCAAACAACGAGTCCGGGCTGCCGGGGTTCATCGACGTGCTGCTCTACCCAGTCAGTCTGAACGGCATAATCCAGATCGGAATCTGCCTGTTCCTTTATGGTATTGTTGGAGTTATCATCCGATTTGTTCATGTTTTAGGACGGCTTGGCGCTCTGCTCGCTCTGATTGTCTATCTTGTGCTGGCCGGATACGTAGCCTACTATTTCGGTTATTGTATCTTTGATAGCTCCAGGGGCGGCAAGCGCGCGCGGGATATCTGGGCTCCTCATGCGCCCGACATGGGGGCGCTGTTTTCGCAGTTGGCGCTCATAATCGCGAGCGTTACCCTATGCTTCCTGCACGTTGGCATTTACTACGGCTTCACGCGGCGCATTGACCTGCCTTTCTGGCTGCTCTGTGGCCTTGGCGCCTTCTTCCTCCCGATGACCCTCTTGGCGGTAGTCCTGTTTGACACATCGGGCGCCCTGAACCCGGTACTCATAATAGGCTCGATAGTCAGAACGTTTGTATCTTATTGCGGCCTGATTCTGTCGTTCTGCGCGTTTGGGGGCCTGATCGGACTGGCGGTGTGGACTCTCGGCCGTTCCCTGTTGTTCCGCGTCCTGTGGAGTGCGGCGGCTCTTTATCTGCTGCTTGTGGCGGCTCACATGCTCGGCAGGTTCTACTGGCTGCACAAGGACAAGCTCGAGTGGGATTTGTAGTCTGCGATACCGCGGTTGGTCATCAAGGAAGGTAATTGTTGACGCCGGCCGCAGAATCGATATATTGGCCTTCAAAGCAGTTGATTTTATGATTATTTTTCGGTGCAGAAACTGTGGTCAAAGGTTCAAGGTCCCGGCCGCAACAGCCGGCAAAAAGGGCAGATGCCCTAAGTGCAAAGAGACTATCCGCGTCCCGCGGCCGGCCGGGTCTGATGCCGCCCGGAACCACAGCGAGCAATCGAAAGCCCCCCCGGCCGGACCTGAAATTGAGCTGATGCCCCCGCCGCCGGCCGACCGCGCCGCTGACGCTATGCCTCCGGGCGAGCAGTTCGCCCTGATCGCGGGGCGCCAGACCGACGGACCCGAGCCGCCGCCCCGGCGCAGGCTGCCGTGGATTATCGACATCTTTTTCTACCCCGTCAATAGACCCGGCCTGCTGCTTCTCACCATTTGCGTCGGCGCGCCGCTGATCGCGAATCTCATAGTCAAGCTGCTTGCCATCTGGACGCTCGTGTTTACGCCCATGTTCGTGTTTCTAATGATTTTCTGGATTGTGCGCCTGACGCTCGAAGTGCTGCTGACACTCTACGTGTTGTGGTACTGGTTTGAGTGCATCAAAGACAGCGCGGACGGCGGGATCCGGGCGCCCGAGACGGTGAGCAACACCCCCGGTCTGGTCGAGTTGTTCTGGCAGTTGCTAAGGACCTTTATCTGCGTGCTGCTCTTCACGGCTCCTTGTGTTCTGTACGTGCGCCGGACCCAGAGCGTTGATGCGATCTTCTGGCTACTTTACACATCCTCGCTGTTCTTCTTCCCGATGGCCTTTTTGGGCATCGCGATGTTCGATTCGTTCCGCGCCCTCAATCCGGTCTTGCTTGTTGGCTCGGTGCGGAGCAGCTTGTTTCATTACTTCGCTCTGGTGCTGTTTCTCGGGGCGCCGAGCTGGCTTGTCATCGCCCTGCTCCAATTTGTACCGGATGAGTTCACTGCTTTTCTACACGGACTGTACGACAGCCTCGGCTGGAGCCTTTGGCACATCGCCAAACTCGTCTTGTTCTACACGGCCATGGTGACCGGCCACCTCCTGGGCAGGTTCTACTGGAAGTGTCAGGAAAAGCTCGACTGGGATGTCTAAATGCGCCCGGGTGGGTCGGTTCAGTGCTGCTGTCGTATC
>CP070678.1:2889487-2893486 GCA_020352515.1 Phycisphaerales bacterium
CAGGCGGTTCCGTGACTTTCGCAAGATGTTCGACGCGATGGAGGACAAGATAGACGCGGTGACGGTGGCGACGCCGGACCACACTCACGCTGTGGCGGCGATGGCGGCCATCAAGAGAGGCAAGCACGTTTTTTGCGAGAAGCCTCTGGCGCATTCGATATACGAGATTCGGGAGTTGATGAAAGCGGCGCGGGAGCACAAGGTTGTGACCCAGCTCGGCAACCAGGGCCATTCGTTCGATCATATCCGGCTGTTCTGCGAGTGGATCTGGGACGGGGCGATCGGCAACGTTCACGAGGTTCACGCCGGCTGCGGCGCCGACCACTGCAAGATCGATCAACTGTCGAGGAGGGACGAGAAGCACGATATTCCGGCGGGGCTGGACTGGGATTTGTGGCTGGGCCCGGCCAAGTGGAGGCGGTACAATCCGATGTACCTGCCGGGAAGCTGGCGGGGCTGGATGCCTTTCGGCACGGGGACGATAGGCGATTCTGTCTGTCACGTGGTCGACCCGGTGTTCTGGGCTCTTGACCTCGGCTGGCCCAAAACGATTCGGGCGCAGGCGGACGGTTACGAACCGAAAAGGCATGGTGACACATTCCCGCACGGCTCGGTCGTTACGTTCGAGTTCGGAGCGAAGGGCAGGCGTGGTCCGGTGAGACTGCTCTGGCACAGCGGCAGAGCGGTGATCCCTCGTCCGGCGGAGCTGGAGGAGGGAAGAAGGCTGCCCGGGACGGGAGCGGTTGTGATCGGGGACAAGGGCAAGATCATGTACGGCTCGCACGGAGCCGATGGGGTGCGTATCATCCCCGAGAGCAAGATGAGGGCTTACAAGCAGCCTCCGAAGACGCTGCGGAGGGTAGGTGGACACCACCGGGACTGGCTGGATGCGATCAAGGAGAACAGGCAGGCGGGCTCTCATTTCGATTATGGCGGCCCGCTCAGCGAGCTGGCTATGCTGGGCATAATCGCGATTCAGCTTCTGGGACAGAAGCTTGAGTGGGACGGTCCTAATATGCGATTTGTCAACAGCGACGAGGCGAACAGGCTGATCAGCCCGCCTTATAGAGAGGGCTGGACGCTGTAATACAATTTGTGCCGAGGTCGAGGCCCTTGAGGCGGATTTGCCCGGGACCAGGGGACAAGTCCGGGGTCTGAAATAGACAGGCAAAAGTGTGCGACTGTTCGGTTATTGGCGGTTGCCTGTGCGGTTGGTGTCCCCTATAATAGTGCTCATGCGTTCAAGCAATACAGGATTCAAGTTGATGAAATACATCAATCATCACCTGCCGCGCACCCGGTCGGCGCCGAGGCGTCGAGTTTATCTGTCACTAGGGGGCGGACGCCGGGGTTCTGCGGCTGGAACTAAAGGAGAAGACTAATGAGCAGCAAGGTGAATCGTCGCACGTTTCTAAAGGGAAGCGCCGTGGCGGGCGCGGGATTCTATGTGGTCAACTCGGGGGTTCTGCGTGCGGGGCAGTCGCCGAATGGGAAGCTGAATATCGCGGTTATCGGCGTTGGCGGACGGGGCGGCTCGAATCTAAACGGTGTCAGGAGCGAGAACATTGTCGCGTTATGTGATGTGAACGCCAATAATCTCGCGGGGGCGGCCAAACGCTTTCCGCGGGCCAAGACGTACAGGGACTGGCGCAGGTGCCTGGATCAGAAGGATATCGATGCGGTGGTCTGCTCGACGACCGACCACACGCACGCGTTTGTGAACGTATGGGCGATGAACCGCGGCAAGCACGTTTACTGCGAAAAGCCGCTTGCCAACTCGGTGCACGAGGCGAGGGTGGTGCGTGAGACGTACCTGAAGAACAAGGGTAGGATCGCAACTCAGATGGGCACTCAGATTCACGCCGAGAGAAATCCGCGGCGTGTGGTTGAGCTGATTCGGGACGGTGCAATCGGGACCGTCAAGGACTGCAAGGTCTGGTGCAGCCGAACGCCGGCGGGTGGCAGCTACCTGCCGGAGCAGAAGCCGGTGCCGGAGCATATCGACTGGGACCTGTGGATCGGGCCGTCGCCGTTCCATCCTTATAACCGGGGGTATTTCGGCGGGTGTTTGGCGTGGAACCGCTTCTGGGACTTCGGCAGCGGGCAGATCGGCGATATGGGCAGTCACATGATAGACCTGGCGTACTGGGCGCTGGATCTTAGGTTTCCGACCACTTGCAAGGCCGAAGGGACGGAGGTGAATTCGGATACGTGTCCGCAGTGGCTGACTGCCGAGTGGGATCATCCGGCCAACGACCGGCGTCCGGCATTGAAGCTCTCGTGGTACGACGGCGGAAAGAAACCGGGGATGCCGAGCCCCGCTTTCAACAGGGACAAGCTGTTCAAGGGCCTTCTATTTACCGGCGACCAGGGCTGGCTGCTGGCGGACTACGACTACCGGATACTGATGCTCAGGGGCGACATGACGCACTACAAGACGCCCGGGGCCGATGAGCTGATTGCGGATTCGCCGGGTCATCACCGGGAATGGATCATCGGGTGCAAGACGGGCAAGCCGACGCTGTGCAATTTCGACTATTCCGGTGCGCTTATCGAGCATAACCTTCTGGCGCTGGTTGCGTACCGTGCGGGCGAGAAGCTCGAGTGGGATGCGGGCAGCCTCAAGGCGACGAACTGCCCGGCGGCCGATCAGTATATCCGAAAGACATACCGGCCGGGATGGGTGCTCAACGGATAGGGCGCAAGGTCCATCGATAATCGGCGGCGAGAGGGCCGGTCAGGGCGCAGCGGGCCGGACCGGCGCATGAGTGCCGAACGGTCATCCGAAGGCGCGGCGGCGACGGTGTATGACGGGGCCGGCAACGATAGCGAGTCAGGTCACTCGCACCGGTGGTTGGTGCAGGCGCTCTCGGCGGTCATCTCTTCAATGGCGCCGTCGGCGCACATCTTTACAATCTGCGAAACGGTTGACGCGTCGGCCCTGTAGGCCTTGAGGCCATTTCGATTGAGCTGTTGCAGGGCCCTGCGTCCCATTGCCCGGCATACGACCGCATCGATGCCGGAACCGGCCAGGCGAGCCATCGGGCGGCAGGCGCCGTGAACGTGCCGGCCGTTGGTGTTCTCAATCGTCTCGAAGGTCGCTGTCTCGGTGTCGCAGATGGTGAAGTACGGGGCGCTGCCGAAGTGCTTGTGCACGTTCGAGTCGGGTCCTCTGTCGCTCGTGGTTGGTATACATATTCTCACGGTCCGGTCCTCCGGCATGCTCTGTTTCTTCGGCCGCGGCCACCGGTTCGTGCGTATCCGGTGTCCCCTGCGGAGCGGTGTATGTTCCGGCTGCTGCATTGGGGACATTTTTCCAGGCGGCCCGTCCCGTAGGGGATTTCCCACTCGTGGCTGCAATCGTGGCATGTGAACTGTCTCATGTTTGTAATTGTATAAACACCTCCTTCAATGTTGAGGGCGCTTCCGTTTACGAGCGCCTCGGCGATCTTGCCGTGTGCGGAGTTTATTATGTTGCCGAAGGTCTGGCGGGAGACCCCCATCAACCGGGCGGCCTGCTCTTGATACATTTGCCGGAAATCCGCGAGTCGCAGGGCTTCGAACTCATCGACGGTCAGAGTGACCTGTTGGAGAAAGCGGGCCGGCACGCCTTGCGGCTTGAAACAGCAGACCGGCGGCTTGCTGTCCACGCGTCTGCACTTGAACGGTCTTGGCATAGGTTCACTCCGGATTATTGGCATATGCTAATAATATACCTGCCCAGTGTTTTCGCGTCAAGGGCCATTTCCACGGAAATCGATATCCGATCCGAGGCCGGTCGGCGCGGCCGCGCCGGTGCTGGTAAGCTGTGCGTTGCGGCCGGCGGCAAAACGGGGCAATAGTGTGACCCGGTGACAGTGGGGGATGGGGCGGTCAGATTCGGCGGGAAATCCGGTAGTTACCACGATGGACGGAGCTGTTTTCCGTGGTAAAATACCACTACACAATCAACATCTGCGGCCGCGCAACGCTCTATCGAACGAGGCTGTGTGCGCCGGG
>CP070678.1:2893586-2902298 GCA_020352515.1 Phycisphaerales bacterium
GCAGGACGATGTACCCTCGCTCATACAGAAGCTGGGCCTTCTTGAGGTCCCTGATTTTGACCTCTCCGCCGATATCCTTTGCGCCCTGGCCCCACTTGAGCTCGACGCACTGGACGCCGAGCTTTTCGACGGCGTATTCCTGTGCGCCAAGTCTTGTGTCCTCGATGTTTGCCTGAACGGTGATCGCGCCGTAGCCGTCGCGCTGATGGTCTTTGTAGAGCTTTACCCGGCGCTTGAGGTCGGCGGTATCGACGACGCGGCCGTTCTTGATCACCGCCTCCGGGTCCATACCGACGACGTTCTCCCCGATGGTCAGGCCCGTCCCCGCCAGGGCCGAGCCAATTGCAAGGCCCTCCCAGTTGTTCTTGGCGACGTTGGTAGAGCCTATGCCCGGGATTTGCCAGGGATAGCGAAACTTTATCCCGTTGTCATGCCCGAAAGTCACCTCGAGGTCCACGGCGGGGAAGACGGCCTTGTCACTATCGGCCTCGATTCCGTGCGCGCCTACCGCCGTGCCCATGACGTTAAAGTGCGAGTAGTCCACGGGGTATGTCTTTTCGGCCGCGGTGGTAACGACGCCGAAGGGCTGCGGGTATATAACCTCGTGGCCCCGGTACGCCGACTTTCCGATCTCGCACATTCCTATGCACCCGTCCACGCAGGTCACGCACATTCCGGAGGCCGGGACAACCGAATGCTCCGTTCTGTTTTTGGTGAGCGTTGCAGCCGAGGCGTTTATCCTTGAGAGCGTAATTGACATTGTGGTTGGCTCCTTTAAGTTTGTTAGTCTTTCTTTATTTCGCAGGCCACACACGGATTCATGTAGCACATCATGTCCTTGAACTGTTCCTTCTCGACGCATGGCGGGGTCAGGTTGGCGCACCCTCCGCAGACGGCCTTCTCGGGCTCGGTGTATGTGCAACGGAGCTGGCAGGCGGGGCAGACGTACATGCAGCCCCCGCACAGGCGGCATTCTTCGCTCTTGATGTCGAACGGCGTGCCTATGCTTCTGTTCTCGCCGCGGTTTCGAAAGCCGATTGCGCCGGCCATCATCTGCTCGGCGCACATCCGAACGCACAGCCCGCAGAGGATGCAGTCTTCATACTCCTGCCTGAAGCGCTGCCGCCGTATGCCGTGGGCCGAGGCCAGGTCCTGAATCGTTTTGGACTGGGGGCACGAGGCCAGCAGCAGTTCGAGCACCATTCTGCGCGCCTCAAGGACTCGCGACGAGGCCGTTCGAACGACAAGGCCCTCTTCGGCCGGATACGTGCAGGATGAGACGAGCTTGGCGCCCGGGCCTTCGCCGATTTCCACGACGCACAGCCTGCACGCGCCGTACGGGGTCAGGCCGTCCATGTGACATAGCGTCGGGATTGGAAAGCCTATGAAGTTGGCGGCCTCCAGCACCGTTGAGCCCTTTTCGACCGTGACATCCAAACCGTTGATTTTCAATGTAATCATTCCGACTCTTCCTGTGCTTTGACACAACTGACTTGCTCGTTTTCACTCTGCGTGAACTTCAGGTCGCACCTGAGGCACCTTCGGGCCTCGCGGGCGGCCTCTTGCTCCGATAGAGTCATCTCCACCTCTGCAAAGCTCTTGTTTCTCGATTCGGCCGAGATTGTTGCCGGCTCGGCCCTGCGGGCGCCCTCGAGCTCCTCGTCACTGACCGCGGCGGCGGGAATGAATACCGCCGGCAGGGTCGGCTTCGGAGGCCGGCGCAGCTCTTTGCCTCGCAGGTAGCGGTCAATGATCGAGGCGGCCTTTCTCCCGGCCGCAATCGCATCCACAACCGTGTTCGGGCCGGTAACCAGGTCGCCGCCGGCGAAGACACCTTCTCTGCCCGTGCAAAGCGTCTCCGGATCGACGTGAACAAGTCCGCTCTTGCCGGGCTCCAGGCCCATTGCCGCCAGGCAGTCGCTGTCGGGCCGCTCACCGATGGCCACTATCATGGTATCGAGCGGCAGAGTGAACTCGGTTCCCGGCAGCGGAATCGGCCTGCGTCGGCCGCTCGAATCGAACTCGCCGAGCTTGTTCCTGATGCACTTTATGTCCACGAGATTCCCGTGGCGCGAATCAATCTTTATAGGTGTGACAAACGTTTGTACTTTCACCCCCTCGGCCTCTGCCGCCTCGATGTAACGAATCTTGACGGGGGAAACCAGGGTCTCCAACCTTATTCCCTCTTCGAGTGCGGCCTCGACCTCTTCGGCGTAGGCCGGCATCTCACGGTGGGTGCGCCGGTAGAGCAGGGTGACGCTCTCCACCTTCTTTTGGCGAATAGCCACCCTGGCGGCGTCAACGGCCGAGTTGCCCCCTCCGATTATGCCTACGTGACCTCGGGCGAGCTCCGTGCCGGCCAGGTTGAACGCCTTGAGGAACTGCATCGAGGGATAGACCCCTTTGGTATCCTCCCCGTCGAGATTCAACCGCCAGCTCTTGTCTGCGCCCATCGCGAGAAAGACCGCCTTGAAGCCGTCCTTGAAAAGCTCGTCTATCGTTATGTCACGCCCCAGCCTGGTTTGGCATCTGACGCTGATGCTATCGTCCAGGAGCGACTGTATTTCCTTGGCGAGGACCTCCCGCGGGAGCCGATAGGCCGGAATGCAGCTTGTCAGCATCCCGCCGGGCTCGTCTTCGGCTTCGATCAGCGTCACCTTGTGACCGAGGAGCGAAAGATAGTGTGCCGCCGCAAGGCCCGCCGGGCCCGAGCCGACCACCGCGACCCTCTTTGCAGCCCTCCCGTTGCCCGCGGGCTTCGGCGGCTTGTAAACAGAGGGATTCACACGGTCGGTCACAAATCTCTTCAACGCGCGAATGGCAATGGCCTCGCCCCCGCTGGCCGCAAGGTTGCATCTTGTTTCGCACTTGCGGTCGCAAACACGCGCACAGACCGACGGGAACGGGTTGGCCTGCCTGATGACCCTGTACGCCTGCTCGTATTCGCCCCGCTCGAGCAGGGCAACGTATCGCCACGCCTCGGTGCCGAGCGGGCAGGCGCTCTGGCATGCAGCCCCCACCATTTCGCTGCAGACAAATGCGTCACACTTCTTCTGCGATACGTGTCGCTCGTATTCGGGCCGGAAGTACCGCAGGGTGCTTAGAACGGGATTCGACGCCGTCTGCCCGAGGCCGCACATCGTCGTGTCCTTGACGACCAGGGCAAGCTCCTCGAGCAGGCCGATATGCTCGCCTGTCCCCTTGCCCTTTGAGATGTCATCGAGTATCTCGTACATCCGCTGCGTGCCCTTGCGGCAGGTGAAGCACTTTCCGCAGGATTCGTCCTTCAAGAAATTCATAAAGTACCTGGCCACATCGACCATGCACGTGTTGTCGTCCATTACTATCATTCCGCCGGAGCCCATTATGGAGCCGGCGCTCTTCAAGCTGTCGTAATCGATGCGCAGGTCGAACATTTCCGCCGGAATGCACCCCCCGGAAGGCCCGCCGGTCTGGACCGCCTTTATCCTGCTCTTTCCGGCCGGCCCGCCGCCGATCTCGTAGACTATGTCCTTTATGCTAATGCCCATCGGCACCTCTACGAGCCCGGTGTTCCTGATCTTGCCGACAAGGCTGAATATCTTGGTTCCCGAATTGTTCTTCGTTCCAGTTGCGGCGAATTCTTCGGCTCCGAGTCTGAGAATCAGAGGAATATTCGCCCACGTTTCGACGTTGTTTATCGCTGTGGGCCTGCCGTTGATGCCTTTGCGGATGGGAAACGGGGGCCGCTGCCTCGGCTCGCCCATCTTGCCCTCGATCGAGTGTATAAGTGCCGTTTCCTCCCCGCAGACAAACGCCCCGGCCCCCTTGACAAGCTCGATGTCGAAGGAAAAGCCGCTGCCCAGAATATTTTCCCCCAGGAGTCCCAGGTCGCGCGCCTGTCCGAGTGCTATGGCCAGGTGTTTGATGGCAAGCGGATACTCGTTTCGAACGTAGACTATGCCCTCTGTCGCGCCGGTAGCGTAGGCGCCGACGAGCATCCCCTCGATGATGCTGTGTGGGTTACCCTCAAGAACGCTGCGGTCCATGTACGCCCCGGGGTCACCCTCGTCGGCGTTGCACACGAGAAACTTGCCGCGGTTGGCCGGCTGGTCGGCCAGCAGGGCCCACTTCAAACCGGTGGGAAAGCCGCCGCCCCCGCGCCCGCGAAGACCCGAACGTTTGACCTCGTCGAGCACCCAGGCGGAATCGGCGCGTGAGAGCACTTCGACCAGGACCGCGTATCCGCCGGCCTGGATGTAATCGTAGATTCGAATCGGGTCCACCTTCTCGTTCCAGGAGAGAATGCTGCGAACCTGCCTGCTGAAAAAGGGTATGTCGTCCTGCTTCTCGATTGTCTTTCCGGTCTCGGGATCAGCGAAGAGCATATCCTTGAGCACCTCGCCGCGCGCCGTGGCCTGAACGATGCGCTCCATGTCTCCGAGGCCGACACGGGGATAGAACACGCGCCTGGGCTCGACCAGCACGGAGGGCTCCATCTGGCAGAAGCCGTGACAGCCGGTCACGCGCAGGCCGACCTTCTCAGTCAGCCCCTGGGTCAGGATCACGCGTTTGGCGATCCTTACAAGGTCACCCGCTCCGCCCGCCTGCCCGCATGTTCCGGTGGGAATCACTATGCACGGCCTGGCCCTGTCGAGGCCGTCAACAAGAGCCCGGTGCAGTTTTTTGAGCTCCTCTATCGAAGATAATCTAAGCATCTCGCTCCTTCATTGAACGTCTGTTTCAAATAGTCACCTTCTCTCCCTCTCGCTGCGGTCAAATCAAATCCAGCATGTGGTTCCTGCACCCTCGGCGCGAGCAGACTTTTACAATTCCCCCGCCGTTCACGAGCATCGGCACCATGGGTGCCCCGCATGTCGAACAGTCGGACGTGCTTGGAAGCTCTTCGCGACAGCTCGGGCAGAGGAATCTCACAACCGTATTATGCGGGACCTCAAACTCGCTGGAGAAGTTGTAGCTTCCGTAAAGAGATGAGAGTCTCAGCCAGCCGTCCCTGTGATCCATCGATATGGTGACCTTGATTGACGGGTGGCCGTCTATCGTGCTACCGTCGTCCATAAGGCTGTGGCCGCAGTGCGGACAGCTTACCTCTATCGGGAAGATCCTTGAATCCTTGCCCAGCTCGGTCGTGTCGAATCCCTCCAGCGCTTTGTCCAGCAGCGGGCGAATCCTTGCCCTGGTCACCTTGGAGAAGTAGTGCCCGTCGATAACAACCACCGGACCCAGCGCGCAGGCGCCCAGACAATTCAATGTCTCCAGTGTGAACTCCTTGTCCTCGGTTGTCTGGCCCGCCTTTATGCCGAGCTGCTGCTCCAGCTCGTCGACGACTCTGGGCGCCCCGCGGACGTGACAGGCAGTCCCGAGACACGCGCAGATGAGGTGCCTGCCTCTCGGCTTGAGACTGAACGAGCGATAGAAGGTGGCGACCCCGTATATGTCCACCATCGAGCGTCCCGTCTGGCGGCCCACTATCCGCAGCGCCTCGGCCGGCAGGTAGCCGTACGTGGATTGTATCTCCTGGAGAATCGAGATAAGTCCGCCCACGTCACCTTGATGGGCTTTCAGGATTTTGAGAATATCTCCCGGCTCTATTTCTTCGACGTCAACATTTTCCTCGTGTGCGGCAATATTGCCCTGTCCCATCCTATTCGTACTCCTCACAATGCCATACGCCCCCTTCGGGTCTGGGAAAACGGCACGTCAACCGTCCCTGGCAATCGCTGCAAAGACCGATGAAGCCCTCCGAATCCCGCTGCTCGGCAGCTCTCAATTCGGCAAACAGCGGCAGGTCCTCGGCGGCGATCTCTGCGGCAGGGGGGCTCTCAACCTCGAAATGCTCACAAAAAAGGACTGTCTCGCCCGGTTCTCTCTTAATTGTGCAGGTCGAACTGTTCATACAGGTCGAGCACAGACCGCGATTTTCGGCGTCTTCTGCCATGTCGGCACCCTCATTTCTTGTTTAACGGCTGCTTACTCTCTGCTTAGCAAGTGCCGTGCCAGAGACCCGGTGACACGACCATCTGCCCGCCAGCGGCGGCCGGTTTATTTGAGGCGAAGTGACGCTCGCGGCCTTTTGTCAAATAGAATCGCCTAATTTAGGTTCGGGGATTTTCTTGATATGCGGCCTGATTGTGTTTGTCGTGTCGTCTCAGAGCGAACGTGCGGCGCGGGGAGGTTCGAACCACCGGAGAGAATCTACCCGGTCACAGACAGTCAGTCCGGGTGCTCTGAAGTCTTCCTGAGTTTCTCTCGCAGCGTCTTGCGGTCTATTCCGAGAATCTCGGCGGCCCGTGTCTTGTTGCCGGCCGCGCTTTCCAGCACGTTGTGGATGTACTCGGCCTCCACCTCGGCAAGCGTCCTCGTGAAACCCGTACGGCGCAGCGCCGAAAAACGCATCAGTGACGGCAGGTCGGATACGTCGATAACGTCACCGTCGGTCATCACGACCAGCCTCTGAATTACGTTCTCCAGTTCTCTGACGTTGCCCGGCCAGTTGTAATTGGCAAGGCCCTGGAGCGCCTCGTCGGAAAAACTCAGCGGCGCTCTGCCGGCTTCGGCCGCAAACTTGTCCGCAAAGTGCCGCGCCAGAAGGAGTATGTCATCGCCCCTCTGGCGCAAGGGCGGGATGACGATATTGATGACGTTCAGCCGGTAGAACAAATCCTCCCGAAAGGCGCCCTTTTTCACCAGGGCGTGCAGGTCTTTGTTTGTCGCGGCAAGAATTCGCACGTCCACCTCGCGGGTCCGGCTGGATCCCACCATGCAAACCTGCTTGTCCTGCAGAACGCGAAGCAGCTTTACCTGCATAGCCAGGCTCATCTCGCTCACCTCGTCCAGGAATATCGTTCCCCCGTCGGCGGCGTGGAAGAAACCGGCGCGAGACTCCACCGCCCCGGTAAAAGCGCCTTTGACGTGCCCGAAAAGCTCGCTTTCGAGCAGCCCCTCAGGAATGCCCCCGCAGTTGACCGGGACGAACTGGGCTGCAGAGCGGCCGCTGCTGTAGTGAATCGCCCTGGCCGCAAGCTCCTTGCCCGTGCCGCTCTCGCCGCTTATCAGCACCGTCGCGGCGCTCTTTGCCGCCTTGCCTATGGCGACAAATACCTTCTCCATTACTTCCGAAGCCCCGATCAGCCCCCCACAGCTCGGAATCTCTTGCTCCGGGACGGCCTGTCCGGACCTCCTGGCGCGAAGTCTGTTCAGAACACGAGCAACAGCGCCGAGAAGCTCCTTATCCGTGAAGGGCTTTGCCAGAAATTCCTCCGCTCCGTTCTTGACCGCGCTGACCGCCCCTTCGATTGAGGGATATCCGGTAATCATCATCACGGCGGTATCCCTGAAATTCTCGCGAACGTGCCGAACAAGGTCCAGCCCGCTGACCTTGGGCATCTTCAAATCCGTAATCACGAGGTCCAGCGGAGTCGCTTCGAGCACGTCAATCGCCTCGGCCGCTCCCGGCGCCGTAAAAACCCGGTACCCCGCGGCGGCCAGGTTCCGCTGAAGCACCTCAAGCGTGGCCGCGGAATCATCCGCTATCAGAATAGTCTCTTTAGCCGGCTCAACTGGCATCTCAGGCCCCTTCCTCACTTTCTTGCGGCCCCCTTATCGGCATCCTGATCTCAAACCGTGTCCCGCGGCTGACCCTGCTCTTGACCTCTATAGAGCCCCCATGCGAGGCGATGATTCCGTGAACGACCGGAAGTCCCAAACCCGTCCCCTGGCCGACGTCCTTGGTAGTAAAGAACGGCAGGAATATCTGCTCGACGACATCCTCGCTCATACCGGACCCGGTATCCTCGACTATAAGGAGCACGTGGTCGTCCGTCGTCTCGGTTCGAACCGTAAGCCTTCCGCCGGCCGGCATCGCCTGGAGCGCATTGACGACGAGGTTCACAAGAACCTGGTTCAACTGCGACGGGTCGGCCGTGATATCGGGCAGCCCCGGCGCGAGCACGCGAACGACCTCTATCCCCTGCCTGGCACACCGCGTTTCGAAGAAACCGAGCCCGTCCTCGACAATGCGGTTGAGACTGACCGGCTGCTTGTTCGGGGGGCTCTGTCGGGCAAACACCAGCAGCTTGCGGGTGATCTCCCTGGCGTTCAAGGACGCCAGCTCTATCTTTTCGATGTCGGCCATTACCGCGGCGGGTACGTCGGCGCATTTCTTGGATAGTTGTGCGAAGCCAAGTATGTTGCCGAGGGGCTCGTTCAGCTCGTGGGCGACACCGGCCGCCAGCATCCCGATCGTCGCCAGCCGGTCCGCGTGCCTGAGTTGGTCCTGGAGCCTCAGCCTGTCCTGCTCGGCTTGGCGGCGCTCTATAATCAGGCCTATTTGCCGGGCCACTTCATCAATCAGGTCACGCTCTTCCTTCAGGAAGGGCCCTTCATCCAGTTCCGGCCTTTGCTCCAGATAAACAATCTCGACCGTTCCCCTTGCCGCCCCCCTGACCGAAATATCCGCCGCCTGCTTCGGCCCGGAGTCAAGAAAACCCTCTGCCGAGTATGAAACCCCGTCGAATATGATCCTCGCAGAGGCGATTTCCGGGTATTGCCAGGCATCCGGAAGATGCTCCACAATCTCCTGCAGGACCTCCTCCAGCGATGTACCCGGCCGTCCCGCTATCTGCGCAATACCATAGAGACAGGTAAGCTCCTTCACCCGCTCGTGCAATGCGGCCTTGGCGGCGTTGGATAACTGATCTTCGGTCATCGGGA
>CP070678.1:2902398-2915528 GCA_020352515.1 Phycisphaerales bacterium
AGCAGGTGATGATTCTGACCAATGCTCCCGGCCTGACTCCCGAGGAGGTTGAGCGGCAGGTGACGTTTCCCATCGAGATCGAAATGGGCGGCCTGCCGGACGTCAGGCAGGTTCGCTCCCTCTCCAAGACGGGGCTTTCACACGTGGTCGTCATTTTCGAGGACAATGTCGATACGTACTTCGCCCGGCAGGTTGTCTTCGAGCGTCTTGCACAGGTGGCGGAGAAGCTGCCCGAGAACGCCGAACCGGAGCTGGGACCCATTTCAACGGGGCTCGGAGAGATATACCAGTATGTGCTCGAGGCCGGCTACTACTGCCCGCAGCACAGGCAGCTTTGGTCCGCGGAGGCCGGAGACTGCCCCCAATGCGGCGTTCGCCTTGCCAAAAGCCAATATTCCCTCATGGACCTGCGAACGCTCCAGGACTGGGTGGTCAGCCCGCAACTGCGCCGGTTGGCCGGCGTCAACGAGGTCAACAGCTTCGGCGGCTTCGTCAAACAGTACCACGTGATTCCCGAGCCGGCGCTGCTGCTGAAATACGGCGTCTCGCTCGAAGACATCCTCGAAGCGCTTGAGGCGAACAACTCGAATGCATCCGGCGGCTTCCTTGTCCGCGACTGGGAACAAATCAACGTCGTCTCCAAGGGCCTGGCGCAGGCCGCCGATGATCTGGGGACAATAGTGCTCAAGGCCGAGCAAGGTACACCGGTGTACCTCAGTGACGTTGCCGAGATAGAGATCGGCCATCAGACAAGGAACGGCGTTGTCACCAAGGACGGCCGCGGAGAGGTCGTCTGCGGAATGGTCATCATGCTAAAGGGCTCCAACTCAAAACACGTCGTCGACAGGGTCCGCTCCGAAATCCCGCAGATACAAAAGTCCCTTCCGGCGGGCGTGAGAATCTCACCCTTCTACGACCGCACCAGCCTCATTCAGGCCTGCGTAAGGACCGTCTCGACCGCCCTGGGCCAGGGCGTCATATTCGTCGTGATAGTCCTCTTTATCGTCCTGTGGGATATCCGCGCCGCCCTCACCGTCGCCGTCTCGCTGCCCGTTACGGCAGCGGTGGCCCTGCTGCTGATGGGCTGGCAGGCTGTCACGGCGAACCTGATGAGCCTGGGCGGTCTTGTCATTGCCGTGGGCATGATTGTGGACGGCGCCATCGTCGTCACCGAGAACGTCGCGCGGCACATGCGCGAGCCGGCCAACCGCGACAAGCCGCGAACCACCGTCGCCTTCCAGGCGGTCGTCGAGGTCGCACGCCCCGTCATATTCGCAATCCTGATAATAGTCGTCGTCTTCCTGCCGCTCTTTACGCTCGAGTCCATGGAGGGCAAGATGTTCAAGCCTCTGGCCCTGACCGTCTGCTTTGCTCTTGTCGGCTCCCTTGTGGTCTCGATGACCATCGTGCCCGTCCTCGGGTCCCTGGTAATCGGACGCCGCGAAGGCTCATCGCGCCGGGATTTCCTGGTAAGAGCCATCCAGGCCGTTTACACGCCCGTCCTGCTGCTGGCGATCCGCGGGCGATGGATAACGATTGCCGTGGCCGCAGCCGTGATGGCCGGGGCCTTCTCGCTGGCGCCGGGACTTGGGACCGAGTTCCTGCCGCCGCTGGACGAAGGGGCTCTGGCAATAAACGTGGTCCGGCTGCCGACCGCCGGTACGGAAGGCTCGGCCAGGCAGGCCTCGGCGATGGAGCGCACACTGCTCGACAAGTTCCCTGAGATAGAGACGGTCGTATCCAAGACCGGGCGGGCAGAGATTGCCGAGGACCCCATGGGGCCCGAGCAGAGCGACCTGCTGATTATGCTCAAGCCCGGCTACGAATCGATCTCGGGGCGCGATAAGCCGCAGCTTGTGGAGGCGGTCGGCCGCGAAGTCGAGGCATTCCCCGGCATACGCCCCGCCTTCTCACAACCCATCGCCCTTCGCGTCAACGAGCTAATCAGCGGCATCAAGTCCGACGTGGCCATAAAGATATTCGGCGACGACATCGACGTGCTGGTCGGCGCCGCCGAAAGAATCGCGCCGGTCCTCGCCGCAATCGGCGGCGCCGAGGACGTCAAAATAGAACAGGTTTCCGGCTTCTCTCAGATCGAGATACGGCCGGACCGCCGCGCCCTGGCGCGCCACAAGATAAACATCCGGGACATAAATCTCCTGGTTGAAGCCGCCGTCGGTGGGAAAGTCGCCGGCTCCCTCTTCGAGGGCCAGAGAAGGTTCGACGTTCAGGTTCGTTTCCCAAAAGAGCACCGCGCCGACGTGGAAGCCATAAAGAAGCTCCTCGTCGGCTCGCCCGCCGGTTACAACGTCCCGCTCTCAGAGCTGGCCGCAATCGCCGAGGTGGAAGTCCCGGCCCAGGTAAGCAGGGATGACTTCAGGCGAAGGCTCATCGTCGAGTGCAACGTCAGGGGCAGGGACATCGGCGGCTTCATCGCGCAGGCCAAACGCAGGCTCGCGCCGATTGAAGAGGCCCTGCCGGAGGGCTACAGGCTCGCCTGGGGCGGGCAGTTCGAGAACCAGCAGCGGGCGATGGGTCGTCTGCGAATTGTGGTGCCCGTAGCCCTGCTGCTCATCTTCGTCATGCTCTTTGGCTCGCTGCATTCATTCAAGAGCGCCCTGCTGATTTTCTTCAATCTGCCGTTTGCCCTCGTGGGAGGAATCCTCGCCATCTACCTGCTCGAGCTGCGTCTGAGTGTCGCCGCCTCCATCGGCTTTATCGCCCTTTTCGGGGTGGCGGTCGAAAACGGTCTGGTCCTTGTCACCTTCTTCGACCAGTTGCGCAAGCGCGGGGTCGCGCCCCGCGAGGCCGTCATCGAAGCCTGCAGGCTGCGAGTCCGCCCGTTGATGATGACCACGCTGACAACGCTGATGGGACTTCTGCCCATGCTCTACGCCACCGGCTCGGGCTCGGAGATTCAAAAGCCGCTCGTGGCCGTCATCTTCGGGGGGCTCATCAGCTCACTTGCGCTGACCCTGATAATACTGCCGACCCTGTACGTTCTATTCAACGGCCGGACGGCGCCTTGCCCCGCCGACCTGCCCGAAAGAGCGTGATGCCGATGACAGCGACCGCGCGTGATAACGCTTGAACGATAGACCGGCGACCGGCTATAATGCGGCCATGAAAAGGGCATACTGGACGAAGCCGGACGTTTTCGAAGCCGAGGTCGAGGTGAGGACTCTGGGCGACTGCAAGGTCACCATCGACCCGAACATGTTCCACCCAGACGAGGGCGGCCAGCCCGCCGACAAGGGCTCCATAGGCCCGGCGACTATCTGTAGAATCGAGATTACCGAAGGGCAAATCGTTCACACCCTCGACAGGCCGCTCGCCGACGGGACATACACCGCCCGCCTGGACGCCGAGCACCGACTCTACACGGCCGCCCACCACACCGCCCAGCACATCATATCCGGAATCGCCGAGAGCCGGTTCGGCCTGCATACGACCGGCGTCCATATCGGCCTGGAAAGATGCACCGTCGATTTCGACCGCAAGACCGACTGGCAAACCCTCAGAGCGATTGAGCGGGAAGCGATGCAGGTCGTCGCCCTTAATGTCCCCGTCGAGACCGTTTTCGATGATACGGACGTCCGCATAAGGAGCGATTCGAAGCAAATCACGCCCGAAGTGGTCCGCGTGGTAAGGATCGGCGACTATGACAGCTCGGCCTGCTGCGGGGCGCACGTTGCCGCGACCGGCCGCATCGGCCTGATTCGCATCTTCGAGACCGAGAGCAAAAAGCAGGGGACGAGAGTATATTTTTTGGCGGGAAGCAGGGCTCTCGAAATGTCACAGTCCGAGACCGCTATCCTCGCCGAGCTCAGAAAAACGGCCGGATGCTCCACCGTCGAGCTGCCGGAGAGTCTTCGCAAAACGCTCGACCGTTCCAAGAGCCTTGCCAAGGAAATAGAGAAGTTATGGTCAGCGCAGCTTCCCGCGCTGGCCGCCGCCTCGCAGGTGGTGCAGGCCGGGGCCGCAAAGGTGGGCATCTGCGTCGCCGAGCTGCCAGCGAACCTGACCGGCAAACTGGCCGCCATGATTGCAGAGCAAACCGGCGGAGCGGGCATTGTCGTCAACGGCCTGCACATCGCGATCAGCTCCAAGAACGCGCACGCCGGAGAGCTTCTCAGAAAGATTCAAGGGACCCTCGGCGGAAAAGGCGGCGGCTCGCCAAAAGCCGCCAACGGCATCCTCAACCACCCCCCCACGCCCGACCAAATCGCCAAAATACTGACAACCAGCCCGTAAGAAGTTTATTGCCAAAAATCGCAAAACCCCATTGACGCCTTACTATTCTTCGCTATATCCTTTTTAGTATGCCGTACTCGGCAATTCTGCGCCATACGGCTGATTTGTCGGGTGAAAAGGCTTATGCGGAGACCATATAAGAAATACTCACACAGCAGTATCTGTTCTATTCGGGAGGCGACAAATGGATGAGAAGCCAATTATAGTCTTGGGAGCCGGCGCAACCAAGGCATGCGGCGGTCCGTTGACCGATGAGATATTGCCCGCAGCACTTAATGGCGAAATGGCTCATGACGACCGCACCACCCTGGTTGAAGACCGCGAGGAGTTGCTGGCTCTTGCAAGCGATTTCTTACAGGACTGTTTCAACGTACCGCTGGGCCGCGAGAAGGCAACAAAGAAGAACTGCCCTTCATTACCGATGGTCTTGAGCATGCTCCGGCGGTCGGCTGCTGCGGGTATGCCCATTGGGGCGTGGCAGGGGGATCGCCTCGTTAAGGCTAAGCGGGCGATAGAGTACGCCGTCTTCGCCGTAATTGAGGCGGCGCTGCGACGAATTCCCTCGGACCATCAGTTCCATCGCAAGCTACTCCAGCCCATCTATTCGCGCAATGTCGAACCCACGGTTTTATCGTTGAATTATGATGTAATCGTCGATAACGCAATGTTTTACCTCTCTGAGCAATTTCAAGGAATGCAGCCGCCGGATTACCGGGTCCAGATTGCAACGGAGCGCTACACGGATTTCTGCACAGGCGGAACCTTCGGTCAACTGCTCAAGATTCACGGCTCCCTCAACTGGCTCTACTGTGAGCGCTGCGGGCGCCTTGATCTGTTTGTCTCAGAGGGAATGCGGACAGGAAAGGCACTGGACGAACTTTACAATTCCGTACCGTTCGATGATGCGTACAGTTGCAGGGGCACCCCATGTCGAAACAGGCCGAACTGTGATGGATTCGTAAGCCCCGTGCTCATCACGCCGACCTACGTCAAAGATTATGAGAATCCACACATTGAGCGTGTGTGGGCCGAGGCGGAGGCCGCAATGAAAGAGGCTGATAGAGCGACGATTATTGGATACAGTCTACCGACGGACGACGTGGAGGTCGCAATGCTCTTCAAACGGGGGCTGGATCACCTGCCTCGGGATAGCATCACAGTGGTGGAGTACATCCGGGACGAGGAGGACAAGCCTGCAGAGAAAAGAACGCCCATCGAGGAGCACCCGACAGGTCAGCGATTCCGGTCGCTGTTCGGCGCAGGCCTGGACTGGCATACTACGGGTTTCAAAGGCTGGTTGCGGGATCAGAAAGATGCCGGACGTTTCCCGTTTACTCAAGACTGAGCTTTCGTCATGCATTGTCTGCGAGATATTAGGGCAGTCACTCGTATTGGAATGATTCCCCAACCACTGTCTGGCGTCGGACGCCGTAAACCGCGCCTCTGACGTAGATTCTCAGGCTTCTTCGGTGATCCTCTATGGAGGTTCTATATCCCGCCCTGCAGCAAGAGTGTCCGCACCGGCCTGTGCACGCTTAGAGGAGGCGCGGGGGACTCATCGGGCGGCGGAGAGGCCGGGCAGCGGGATGACGTTTTCGGGTGGAATTTGCACGGTTCCTTTCTCGAAGTCCTCGGCGGTCGGGCGGAGGGTCAGGTTGTAGCTGTCCGGTTTAGCAGCGGGATCGGTCATGATTTCCTTCCAGGTCACCTGGCGGCCGGTATAGGCTGACATCCGCCCCATTACCGCCGTGGCCGTCGATTCGGCGACCGCCCTCGCCTGGTTCACCGGCCCGCCCTTGTTGACGTAATACAGCATGTCCACTTGCTCCTGAATGTGGCTTGATGGGGCCCGCGGCAGGTCGGCGGGAATCGGGGAGTTGCGGCAGTCCGCGTGGTTGCCCCCGTTGGTCCGCCCCTTCTCAAAGACAAAATCGTGCCCCGTCCAGTTCCAGCAGCCGTTGATCTGCCGGCACATCGAATGAATGTGGACGCCGTCGCCGTAGTCGTAGTCGACGCTGAAGAAGTCGTACATGTCACCGGCCGGCCTCCGCCCGCGGCCCCCGAAGCCGACCGCGCTGACCGGCGGGCCGTCGCAGAACCAGTTGGCGATGTCAATGTTGTGAACGTGCTGCTCCACCAGGTGGTCGCCCGACAGCGTAATCCAGTTCTGCCACGAGCGAACCAGGTCGTCCGCGGTCTTCGGATTGATGGGCCTGGTCCAGAACATGTGCCCGATGCAAAAAGCAACGCGGCCCGCATAGAGTCTGCCCAGGGCCTTCTCGACCACAACCGCCTGGTGTGTCTTGCGGTAGTTCCAGTCGTGCCGCATCTCGGTCCCGGCGGTGACAACCAGCCCCTTCTTCTCGGCCAGCTCCCCGGCCGCAATAACGCGCCGGCAGCCCGGCGGATCGACCGCGACGGGCTTCTCGATAAAGACATTCTTGCCCGCCCTGACCGCCGCCTCCAGGTGCAGCGGCCGAAACAGCGGCGCCGTCGCCATCAGGACTATCTCGACGTCCGTCTCCAGCAGCGCCTTATAACACTCGGGGCCGCCGAAGCATCGCTCCGGCGGAACGCCGAACTGCTTGCCCGCCCGAACGGCGCGGTCCTTGAAGTAGTCGGCCGTCGCCGTCACCCGCACGTCGAAGCCGAGAATCTTGCCCGCCTCCAGCGAGCCCGCCGCCGCCCCGCGCCCGCGGCCCCCGCAGCCTATAAGCCCCACCTTGAACGTCCTGCCCTGGGCCCTGGCCCGCGTCCCCAGGACCGCAGGCGCGCTTAGGGCAACGCCCGTGCCGATTGTCGTTCGCACAAAATCGCGTCTGGATATTTTGCCTGACCTGCTCATAAATATGTCCCCTGCAAAAAGGTTAGCTCATCCTTGTCTCAGTCTCCGGTCGACTGCTCCGGCCGAGAGTACCACAACGTGCCCCCTGCTGCAACAACCAAGCCCCCTGCGAACCGAAAAAAGGTAGCCCTACAAGCGATGGGGCCGCACGCCCTTGGGCCCCTGCCAGGAAAGCGCCGTATTTCTTTTCACAAATCCCGTAGTTACCACGATAGACAAGGGCAGCCGCACCTTGTTAATATTGCCTTTCAATATGTCCCGAGGGGTGGCCAGGTAGTCATAAACGCCGGTCATAAAGGTGAACGGGAATTCTGGCTGAGGGAATTGATGGTCTGTCGGAAAGGAGGTGGTGGACAAAGACGTAAATGTTGTCCCTTGGCGGAAGTCTCAGGAGCAATATCTTGCACTTGTGCAAGAGCACACCGTGCAACAATTCAAATTTGATAGGAGGCAGATTGTATGAAGACAAAATCAAAGAAACTGACTTTGGCCTGGATTGTGCCTGCACTTGCGCTGGCCTTGTTGGTCGTCCTAAGCACAGCCTTGGCAGGTCCTGCCCGTGACCCGGTAGTTGGTTCAGGGTCTTCCAGCGCTATTAACGAATACCAGTTTGCGGGGTCCGCAACGCTCGTCATTCGAGACGTGGAAAAATCAACATTAGACTCGCCCGAGGGGCTATTGGTCACTCTGCTAGATCCGCCCAGAATTCGCGACGATGGAGTCCAGCATGTGGTTGCTACCCATACCTTTACGTTTGCCGTCGGAAGTATCTCTACATCTGATAAGGAGATTGCCGAGCCCACCGATACCCCGGGTCTTTACACTCTTAATGCAAACATGAAAATCGTGTCGGGGACGGGGGTCTATGAAGGTGTAAGCGGCCACCTTACTGCTCACGGCACCATCGACTTCAGACCCTTACCAGTGCCGGCCGCCGAATTTGAGATCAGAGGGTCGATCTCTCATCGTTAAATAGCGACAGTAGAAATCAAGACCTTTAACAACATGTTATTCGGAGAACCTTGGGCTGCGAGCGCTGCTTGCAGCCCTTTCTGCTTTCGCCCGGGAAAAAACGCCTGCCATTGGCCGAAAACGCGGGGTAAAAGGCAGCGAAGAGCCGGGGCAAGCCCGACGGGGCGGCGCATTAAAAAAGGGCCGCAAACCCCCGCTCGCAGCCCTTGCCCAACCCAAAATCTCTCGATTACGCTCGCTTCCGCCGCAGCAAACCTACTCCGCCCAGCCCGAGCAGAAGCAGGGTGGCCGGCTCCGGAATCGCCGTCACCGTCGTCTTGCCTGCGTTGCGAACGTTGAAATCGTATTGCCACTCGGCTCCGCTCCAGCCTCCGTATGCCGTCATCCGCCCATCGCCTATATAGCCGAGAACATTCGCCATCTGGTTGCCCTCAAGAATCAGCGTGCCGCCCCGGATGTCAAGGCTGCCGCCGCTGCCCGGCTCGCCGATCTCCAGGGTCCCGCCCATAAGCGTGCCGCCCCAGAGGTCAACGTGCCCTGTCCCAAGGTCCGCGCCGATCTTGATGTTGTTCGAATCGGCCACGCTCAGAATGCCGCCGGTCATTTTCAAAAATCCCGTGCCGGGACGAGGAATCTCTTCGTACGGTTCTTGGATAATCTTAATCGTCGTCTCGCCGACCCTCAGGTCCCCAATCAGGTTGATCCGGCCGCCGGATATGTCAAGGGTCCCGGTGCCGTACTGCTTGCCGATCGAAAGGTCGCTGGCGCTGGCCTCGCTGCCGACGTTTATGATGCCGCCCAATAAGCTAAGCAGACCCTCGGAGCCGATTAGTCCCTCGGGCCCGTCCCCGGCCTCGCGGCCGATCACCAGGTTCCCGTATGCATTCACCACGCCGTCTGATATAGTCGCGAAGCCCTTGCCTCCGTCGTCACCTATTCTGAGCGCCCGCTTCCTTTCGGCGCTGCCAACATTAAACACGCCGCCGGACATGAACAGGTAACCTATCCCATCCAGCCCGTCTCCGAACGAAGGGACATTGTTCGCCGTTACCGTCCCGCCCTCTAAGTAGAATCTGCCCTCCGCCTTCGGGCCCACCGGCGATGCGTTCTTGAGGAACAGGGAGCCGCCCGTCATGCGAAGGTCGCCCGAGAACGCGGTCGTCCCGTCGTTGTAGCCGACCTGCAGCTTCTTGACCGACGCATCAACAGCGTCATCGATAAGGCACTCGTCGCCGCCCGAGAGCACGATGCGCGCGACGTCATCCAGCCCCGGAATCTTGTCCTTGCTCCAGTTTACCGCATTGTCCCAGCGATTGTCACCAGCCTCGTTCTCCCAGGTTCGAGTCGCCGCAAGAGCGGGCAGACTACAGACCAACACCACCAGCGAGACAAAGGAAATCAGAAACGCCGCTTTCCTGTACATGACACTCCTCCTTCAAGAGTTTCATTTTCACCACCGTCCACAAGCATGGAGGCCTTCGCCGAGCGCCGCAAAAGCAGCGCCAAACTCATTGCAGCTCTGACTCCACTCTCCTCGGGGGCCAGGACGTTTCACGGCCTGCGCAAAGACAAGCCTCCTCTTGCAACACTATGTACGCTTATTTTACAAGTTTCCTGTGCCCGCTGTCAACGAAAAAGTCGGCCGCGAACCCCTTTTGTGCGACACGCTGCTCAAAACCCCCTTTTTTGTGCGAAAACACCGCCCTGACCCCATAATTTTACTAAAAAACCACAATCCAAAATGGACGGGCATAGATTTCGCATCCGCCGCCGCCGGGGAATCTCTCAGTACAGCGCATTGTCCCATAAACGCCCACCCAGTATAATCAGCCGGCACGGCGGCGCCCAACTGTGGCCATAAGCAAGAGACTCTACCTTGTTGTATGCGCCGCCAATATCAAAGGAGGTCCGAATGACGGTTAACAACAAACACACGACGTGCTGCATGCTGCTTGCGGCTCTGATCAGCCTGACCCTCGCCAACATTGGCCGCGCCGCACGGCCGGGAAGAAGCCCCGTAAAGGTATTCATCCTCGCAGGCCAGTCCAACATGGAGGGACAAGGCATTGTCCCCAGCGACCCGAAGAGAAACGGAGGAAAGGGGACACTCGAGTATCTGGTAAAGAACCCCGCCACCTCAGGCGCCTTCAGCCACCTTGTAGATAATCAGGGCAACTGGCTCGAGCGTCAGGACGTTTGGATCTGGTACCTCGGCCGCAAAGGCCCCCTCACGGTCGGCTACGGCGCGGGGCCCGACAGGATAGGCCCGGAGCTTCAGTTCGGCCACGTCATGGCAGACCATTTCGAGAACCAGGTTCTTCTGATAAAGGCGGCCTGGGGCGGCAAGAGCCTCGCGAAAGACTTCCGCCCGCCCAGCTCCGCCGGCCAGGTCGGACCATACTACACCGAGATGCTCAAGCACGTCAGGGACGTCCTTGCAAACCTCAAGAAGCACTTTCCCGACTATGACGGCCGCGGCTACGAGATTACCGGCATCGGCTGGCATCAGGGCTGGAACGACCGCGTCAATCAGGCCTTTAACGATGAGTATGAAAAGAACCTCGCCAACTTCATCCGCGACATCCGAAAGGAGTCTGACGCCGCGGGCCTGCCCTTTGTCATCGCCGAGACCGGCATGAGCGGACACGCCGAAAAACACCCGAGGGCTCTCTCGCTGATGAGGGCGCAGGCCGCCGTCGCCGAATACGACGAATTCAAGGATAACGTCGCCTTTGTGGGAACGAAGGATTTCTACCGGCCAAAAGAGGCCTCACCCTCCGGCCAGGCATACCACTGGAACACCAATGCCGAAACATATTTCCTGATCGGCAACGCAATGGGCCTCGCAATGAAGAAGCTGTGCAGCAGGCAGCAGCCTGCCGGCATGCCGCGCTTCGAGTACCACGAGATAGCCCGCACCGGACAGAGGATGGGCCAGACGTCGCTGGTGGATATCGACAGGGACGGCGACCTGGACTGGGTCGTCGGCCAAGCCGGGAAAATGTGGTGGTTCGAATACATCGGCCCCGACAAGTGGATTCAGCACGATATGGGCGAAGGGGCAAGAACGGACGTCGGAGGCTGCGCCTTCGATATCGACGGCGACGGCTGGATCGACCAGGTATCCGGCACCGCCTGGTACCGCAACACTGCAAAGCCCCGCACCGAAATTTTCGAGCGATACGACAACGGCGCAATCAGTTGCCACGACAACGTGGCGGCCGACATCGACGGGGATGGGAAGCTCGACGTCGTGGCCTGCAGCAACGACAAGCGACATGTTATTACCGCCTGGTACAAAATCGGACCCAACGTCAGGGAGAAATGGACCGAGCATAAAATCGGTAAGGGGATTCACGGCGGTGTCGGGCCCAAAGGCGTCGCCGACCTCGACAACGACGGCGACAACGACGTCGTCCGCGGAGACGTCTGGTTCGAGAACGTCGATGGCAAAGGACTGCAGTGGAAAGAGCACGCCGTGCTCACGCCGCCCGGAGGAAGCCGGCCCGACCGGTTCGGACTCGCCCTCAAAGTCTGGACCTGCGACCTCGATGACGACGGCGACAGCGACATCGTAATCGCAGAGGCCGATTGCACGGACGCACGCGTTCTCTGGTTCGAGAACATTGACAATGCCGAATCCTGGCGCTGCCGCCTAATCTCCGCCGAGCACACCCGGCAGGACTTCCACTCCCTCGCCGTCGCCGACTTCGACAACGACGGCGACCTCGACGTCTTCTCCGGAGGCGGCCCCCTCTCCCAGAGTCGGCATGAATGCTTCATCTGGGAGAACCTCGACGCCGAAGGCCGGCAGTGGAAACAGCACCTGATCCTTGCGGGCAGGCGCTGTCACGAGGCCAAGGCCGCCGACGTCGACCGAGATGGTGACATCGACATTTGCTCCAAGCCCTGGGCCGGTGACCTCCACTTCTACCTGCGCAACATGCTCGTCGAAGACGCCGCCTCTTCAAGATAACGAGCAATCGCGCCCTGGGAGGACAGCAGTTTCATGCTATTGACTGGCGGCCGACCGCCGCAGGTCAGGGTGCGGGAGTTATCCGCAGAGAAAGCCTCTCCGCAGACGACCGAATTGGGGCAGCCGCAGCATTAGTCTGGAGGCCAGGCACCCATAACGAGTTAGCTCGCTCTTGCGATTCGTTGAATATACCTGCGCATTATCCGCAGGAACCCAATTTACCACATCCGAACCGGCCGTCCCCAATTTTACCGCCGCGCTATTGTTTTGTATATTTTAAATGGCGAAGCGTCGCCGACCGGCGCCTCGCCGCCGTGCCGGAATTCGGGCGTTGCCGGCCGCCGATAATGGGCTTTTGGCCGGGTCCGGTAACGAAGATGACGGCAGCCCGATTGAACGGTACCGAAAGAATTGAGCCTTTATGAGACAGCAACGTTACACTGCTTCCGAAAGGAGTCCTCTGAGGCAAAGCCGCCACCCCGAGGCGCAGGCCCCGCCAAGACGTCGCACCTGGTTGAAGGCACGTCGGCGGGCCCTAATCGCCCTCGCAGGACTGCTCCTGCCGGCCCTGATTTGGGCCGACCAGGTCGAGCTGATCAGTCTGGACACCGCGAAAACGGCCGTCCTGGGTGGCGCGGCACGACTCTATCCAAACAAGGCGGTTGCATGTGCCTATATCAGCGAAACTCACAACTCTGCCGGCCGGTCAAAAGAGGCCGTAAGAATCTGTGAGAAGCTCGTTGCCGTCAGGCCCGACGATGCCTCCTCGCACGCCCTGCTCGGCAGTGCCTACTGCGAGGCCGGACGTTCTCAAGAGGCGATAGGCAGCTTCAGCCGGGCCATAAAGCTCGACCCGAACAGCTTCGACGCCCACTTCGGCCTCGGCGAAACCTACTCCGCGCTCGGCCGGCTCGACGACGCCATAAAGTTGTTCGAAAAGGCCGTGGCGATAGAGCCGCGCTCGGCAGGAGCGTATCTGTCTCTCGGCCTGGCCTATTCGAAGTCCGGCCGTTACGAAGAGGCGATGCATGAATTCAGGCAGGCCAAGGAGCTTGATCCGCAAATAAACGAGCTGCATGTGCT
>CP070678.1:2915628-2937853 GCA_020352515.1 Phycisphaerales bacterium
AGCACGACATTGGGCAAATCCGGCGACTTTGCACGTGCCGGGCAAATGCGCAATCCCGACGACACGGCCCCGATTCCCACAGCCTTCAAGAAATCACGTCGTTTCATTCTATTTCTCGTGCGAAAAAAGGCTCGGTTCAAGCGTTTCAATGCTACTATGATTCGCCGATGATTTCAATATTCTGATGATCTGAACCGGTCTTACGAAGGAAATCAAACCCTCCAAACATGCAAAGCATCAGGGCTTTCCTCTTCTGCGAACAAACGAGAGCATAATCCTGACCGAATCGGTGGACGGGCTACGTCTATTGCTGTTAGAATGAACTGGTGTGATCTACAGAGCACGGCCAAAAGCCAAACGGGCATGAATGGGTCGATATTTTCCACTATTGGGCAGGACAATACGACGTCGCTCTTCGGCATGTGTATTTGCACCTGAGGTCTTTCCATCCTGGGAGGCGCCGACTATGAACCTGACAATTTGTCAAATAATTGTCACCGTACTCCTGACAACGGTGTTGAATACTCCGACAGCCCGGGCGGGCGAGTTGCAGGACAATCCATTCGAAGTTCCGATTCTTGATGTCAGGCCGCGGGTGTTCATCCGTCGGGATGGCTTCGAGGGACTAACGGTTGCCAAGCTTCGCGATGCGGTCGAACAACAGGAGTTCGCGACAATCCGGGCGAAGTGGAAACGAAGGCCGTTGGGCCAGGCGCTTGAGTGGATGATTACCGGGAACCGCGAAAGTATGGATGCAGCGATTGACGGCTTGAAGAAGATGCAGGTCGGCGGAAGTTCCTGGACCTACAAAGGCGCAGCACTTGTTAATCTGGCAACGCTCTTCGACTGGCTATATGACCAGCTCGATCAGCCGACGCGAGCCGAAATCATCGCACGGATCGAGCGAGCGGCGGACGATGCCGTTGAGCACATTACGGCGGGCCGTGCTCCTTTCTTCTACACAAGAACACCCGGGGCATTGGCTGGTTTGGTTATATCCGGGATTGCCCTTCACGGTGTCAGCAGCAAGGCGGACGGCTATCTCGATGTCTTTCGCCGGTTCGCAGTCTACGAGTACTTTCAAGCTTATCAGTGGGTCCAAGGGGCGGCCACCGGCGGCAACTACACTTTCGATTATACCTTCGTTGACTTGCCCCAAATCTGCGCGGCCTGGTGGTCCGCCACCGGCAACAATCCAGTGCTTTGGATTCGCGTCAAGCAGGATGGATGGATAGACAGTATTGTGCGGTTCTACCTGTGGTATATGCGGCCGGGGTTTGCCTTCACCGATATTAACGACCAGTATCGAAACATTTGGAGTTCGCACGATCAGTTCTGCCAGGGGCTCGACATAGCCGCCTACGTCACCCGAAGCGGCTCCGGGCGCGCCTGGTCTCAACGATGGATGGGGCGTTTTGGTTCGGCCCTCTACCACACGGAGTATGCCCACAATTTCATCTTTCGGGATGCGACTCTGAACGCCGGGCCGCTCGGGAATCTACCTCGGGCGGAGCTGTTCGGCCGCGATAGTTGCGGGTACGGGTTTTTCCGCAGCCACTGGCCTTCCCCGGGCAAACCGGACGACGCCACGCACGTTTTTTTTCGTTGCGGCGACCCTATGGATGTGCATGGCGGCGTTGCGGCAGGGGAATTCCAGATATTCAGATACGCCCCATTGGCGGCACGCAGCGGTCGCTATAGTTCCTACGATTCTCCGGCGGACCAGTATCATCGCAATTGCATTTCCGCCAACGTTGTCCTCTTCACCGACGCAAACGACCCTGAAGATCGGGGCGACCAGAATTCCCGATGCGGATTGAAACAAGACCACAAGACCTGGGGCGATTGGCTGGCCATACGCGAGCGCTGCGGGCTGGACGTGGCCCGTATACTCGACTGGAAAGCCGCCGATGGGGAAGCTCGTTGCCGAGCTGACCTGACCGCGACTAATCCGAAGAGCAAATGCAAGATGTGGATTCGGGAGTTCGTGTGGCTGGGCGACAAGCACTTAGTCGTGCTGGATATTGTCGAGAGGGCCTCGGCCGCGATCAAGTCGCGGTGGCAGCTCCATTGCCCCACGCTACCGGAGGTAGGGGACCACCAGATAACTGTCAGCAACCGGCCGCCCCAGAGGTCTTGGGCCGACCCAATATTGAAGCCGAAGTCCGAAGAAGCCAAGCTCTTCTGCCAAACGTTGCTTCCACGTGATTACACGCTCCTGCTGCACGCAGACGGCAAGACCGAGGCTTTCCAGTCAGACGGCCGTCGCCTGGGAGTCCGTCAAAGCAATCCTTACCACCGAGACTTCGGCGCCAACGTGGTGCAAATCGACCCCGGCGATCCGACGGGCCGAACGGTATTTCTGCACGTGCTAACCGCGACCGACCAAAATGCCGTAGCCCCGCCGGAAGTCGCCGTACGACTCAGTCGCCCCGGACAGGTCGAGTTGTCCGTCGGCGATGCCGGGACAATCCTGGCCGTTCCGAACTGGTTTCATTATTCATCGGAGAAGTGAACCGGTTAAATCAGATTGTGCGCTCGACGAGTTTGGCCGGAATTGGGCGAAGCGCCGGAATACTCAGAAACTCGCCAAAGTGCTTGAGCGCTCGCCGGGCAACCGTCTATAATTCTGTCGGTTGGTTGTCTTGTGTTTTGAGGCGCAATTCGGATCACTGCATCCGTGGAGTCACAGAGTATGGCCGGACTACACAGCACGAGCCTCGCGTCGATTCTGAAGCAGACGTTCGTTGCAACCGTGTGCCTGTTGCATACCTTCTGCCTGGCCGCGGGCGTCGACAGCGGCATCGACTATATCGATACGAGCTTCGAGAACGCCTCGCCCTTATACTGGGAGACGGACCCGAATGGCGTGGTTCATATCTATTTGAATTACGAGCAGGAGCGTGCTTCAGTCAACCGTGCAACGCTGCACTGGCATTTCCGCCTTGAAGGACGAAAGGGCGCCGAGGTCACCGTTGTCCTGAACAACTTCGATAACATCTGGAACGGTCGCCCCGGCTCGCCCATTAAGGACAACACAATCAGCCACATATCCGAAGACGGTCGGCGCTGGAAAGTTGTGCGAGGCGAAAAGATTGCGGGCAACCGCTTCCGATTGAAGCTCAAGCTCAGAACCGGCAGCCTCTACGTCGCCCGCGTCGAGCCTTATCGCCTTTCCGACCTGGAAACGCTCAAACGAAGAATCAGCACGCATAAAGAGGTGGCTGTCAAGACCATCGGCCGAACCGTCCAGGGCCGTGAACTCGAGATCATTCGCGTAGGCCGAATCGACGCCCCCCATCGAGTTTTGCTCAGGGCCCGGGCCCATCCATGGGAAGCCGGAGGAAACTGGGTCATCCAGGGCCTCATAGAACGACTGCTTGAAGGCGATTCTGACGCTCAGAAGTGGCTCGACACCTACTGCCTGTATGTAATGCCCATGGCCAATAAGGACGGAGTGGCCCGAGGCGGTCATCGCTTCAATCTTCACGGCATGGACCTCAATCGTAAATGGGATGCTGCGCCCGATCCGAGCCTCTCCCCGGAAAACCACGCCCTCGAACGATGGCTTACATCCATGATTACCGCCGGCCTACGTCCGGATCTTGCGATCGATCTGCACAACGACAGCGGCGGCAATCTGCATATCAGCCGGCCCGACATCGACCTCGGGCAATATCTTGCCGCCATGAAGCGATTGGAAGCGATGCTCCGCAAGCATACGTGGTTCACCGAAGGCAGCACCGGCGGCAATTTTCGCAATCCCGGCTCGTTCGGCGAGGGCCTGCTCGAAAGATTCGGTATAACCGCCTGCGTGCTGGAGCTTCATGCGAACCGGATCGCGGGCCTCGACGATTATCCGACCGCTGCAAACTGGAAGCTTTTCGGCGCCGAACTGGCCGAAGCCTTCTACGGCTGCTTCAAGCATGAGGACCTGCAATAATCGTCATGGCAGTTGCTTGTGGAGATTGGCAGAGTCTTCACATGTGCCCCCTTGCATGGGCGTTTATCCACACAATTACTCCAAACTCAGGGAAGCCCGGATCATATTGAAGCGATCCAGACCGCCGGTGAAGATTACCCGGAGCGTTTTGCCGTCGGCGGAGATCCATTTGGTCGGGATGTTGATGAACAGCATCTCGCGTTTGATGCCGGTTCCCTTCAAATCCAGCCAGTTGTCATAATACGCGACCGTTGTCCAGGGCCCCCACGGCTCGGGGCCATCGAAAATACCCAGAGTTCCCTGGTCGCCCCGATGAGCCGTCAACAGGTAACGCTTGATCGCCGCATTATAGGCGACTTGAATTCCCTCCACACCGGCTTTGTCGGTGAAATGCGGTTTTCTGTTGTTTGCGTCGGATGACCAAATTGGCGTGTTACCCTCGCCCAGGCCGGCAAAGAACTCATAGGCCTTTCTTGTCTTAAGCTTCGTCCGGTGGACTCGTCCGAGGTAGCCGTGCGTTCCTCGCGCCCAGGCGGTCTCATTGCGACCGTAGAAATAGATGTAATCGTCCCGCGCGCCGGCGTAGTCTTTGCCGAATTGGAGGAACGTGTTTGGCTTGAAGTTTCCCTCTCCTTTCGGCCACATCCAGGGCGCCTGCTTCCATGAAGCCGCAGAATCGTTCGACCAGATCAGCAGTTGATTCACGTTCGGCCAGGTTCCATCCTGCCGATTCAACCAGGCATAGAGCACTCCATCAACAAAGACAATGCCGCCCGTCTTACCTTTACTCGGAAACGATGCGGGATGTTGACAGTTCTTGCCCCCATTTACATTAATAGCGACGTAATCTTCGGGGCCTCCTTCGATACGTGCAAAACCCATGCTCACGCGTCCGTCCGAATTTGTCCCGCCGAAGCCGCCGCCGTCGCCCCATGATGTGTAGATGTGCCCGTCCGGTCCCCAGGTGACCGGCCATAGATCGCTTCCGGGAGCCGCCGAAACCAATGTGTCCCGATGCCAGGTGATCTTCTTGATCACCTGGCTTGGCGGATAAGGTAGCTCGGCTTGCGAGGCCGAAAGCCAAAGGCACAAATCCATCAGCAGTATCATTGGTAGATATCTTCTCATCGTGATTTACTCTGGAAGCGCAGCGGCACAGGCCTGCCGCAGGTACTCGGCGTATTCCCATTGTCCGCTGCTGCCTGTCTGACGGGTCACAACCAAGTTGAGGCTCGGAACGAAAGCGACCAACTGGCCACCCGAGCCGGGTTTATAGCGGGCGTCTGCCGGAATGCCCTTGCCGCTGGGGGTGCCGCCTTCGCCGGTCAGCAGCGCCGGCAGTTCCCACCCTAAAGAAAACGTCTGTGCAGGTATCTTAAAACGCATCTCCGGCGTCGTCACATCGTGGCTCGGCCGGGATGTCTGCTCGACGAACCACTTCGGAATTACTTGTTTGTTGTTCCACGTGCCGTTTCGCATCATGCAGTATGCAATACGCGCCAGGTCGCGGGCCGGCATGCCCATTCCGTGGGATGGATGCCTGCCGATTTCCTTGCCGCCGTCGTAGTGCTGGAACCACCAACGCTCGCATCCGATTGGCTTGAACAATGCTTCAACGGCAAACTTGTCGTAGGCCTTGCCCGTGACGTACTCACAAACCAGAGCCGCATGAGCCAGCGCATGCGTCGAGTAACCGCAGGCCGTGCCCGGATCAAATGCCAGCCTTGCCGTTCGCTCGTCCCCGCTGTGGCCGAGGATATATTCCCATGCGCCGTCGTTGCGAGCGCCGGTCGCCTCAGGGCAGATGCCTGAGGTATGGTTTAGCAATTGCCTGACGGTGATCTTCGCTTTGCGCGGATCGCTGAGCGGCTTGGCCCAAGGAATGAAATCAAAAGCCGGATCGTCGAATGACATCGTTCTCGGCGTCTTGCCTTCTTGGCTTCGCTCGGATGCAATGGCCAGCACAGTCGCACAGATAGCCTTGGAGACCGATGCGACACGACGCGAATCGGTCTTGCTGCTGTTGCCGCGCTCGACTTCCAGAACGATGTAGCCGTTGCGGATGACGACCGCGGCAAAGCCCCGCTTGTCACTCTTTAGCAGCCACTGTTTCAATTCGCCCAGCTTTGACGGGCCCATTGCGCCGAGCCGGCGAATATCATCGGGTTCGTCGAGCTTGCGCCAGCCGCCTTTTGATTCCGGCGGTGGGAAATACAGCGAGGCCTTCTTTGGTGTTGTGAGCGTTTTGAGCATTCCATACACGGCGGGATCGTCTTCAGTTCCCAGGAATTGGAAAGGATAATACTGATTGGTCTCTTTGTGCATGAATCCCCACGATGCACGGTTTTCGACGCTCAACCGTGCCGCTGCGGCCGCCTCTTGGCCATGCTTGTCGTCCTCGTTGCAGACAATGGGCTTGCCGTACTTCTTCAGGGCCTGAATCCTTCTCGGAATATCGTCCAGTTTGGTGCTGTTGAAGTGAATCAGCAGGAAATCGCTTGCTCGAGCCACGTTATCCGGCAGCCTGCCGTTGCCCAATCCGCTCGTAGAAACCAGCAGGTCGGGGGAGGTCTTCTTAGCCAGCCGAATTAGTTCGACCTGGCCTTGCGGCGTCTTGAGGATGGGGTGGTCGAAGCCGGAATGATTGAATTCGTTGGCAATCTCCAGGACGACGTTGGAAAAGCCCGACTCTGTAACCCATCGAACTGCATTGACGACCCCAGCCCGTACGGCCCCGGCGTCTTTCAATATCTGGTCCTGGCGCTGGTAGTAGCAGCCAAGAATCACAACGAAACCGTTGCGGTCGCACGTATCGATCACCCGCTTGACCCGCTCCAGATAGCCCTTTCTCAACGAGCCGTCCGGATTGAACGCAGAATTGACCGCGCCCTCGTAGCCGGGGAATCCACCTTGCAGATTCAGTGTGAAAGCACGAACACCGTGGGCTGCATAGTCCGGAATCGCAGCGATGAATCCATCCGTATTCCTCTCGGCGTCGAAGTCGGGCCGCTTGCGATCCTCAAAGACGGCGTTGACCATCCGAACATTCATCAGCAATCCCTCAGCCTCAGTTCCGGGATATGTCAGACGCCCGTCGAGATACCAGCGGGTACCCTTGATAGAGACCCGGGTGCGTCCCGACTCTTTCAGTGCGGACGAAGCATGCGCTTGAGCCGATGACAGTACCGCGATGACAATCGCGACCGAAGAAATTGCCGTAAACCTGCTTGCTCTTATTCTCCTGTGAGCCATTATCATCTCCTGAGATTTCCTGTGTCTTATAAGTCTGTGCGTCTGTCTGCGGTCCCTCCGATTATACCCGCCAAGTGGTCTGTGAGCCACGATATACTGCTCGGTGTCGGCCCCGACGTGCAAGTGGCTAAAGGGCATTGAAATGCAACAGACTTTTCAGGTAGGATGGTGTGGTGTAGTGTGACGGGCAATGCTTATGAAGATAAATATAACTCTTCAATCAGGTATGTCTGTGGAACCACAAGGCAGGAAAGGAGTGTTGCAATGCGATCCGAAAACCGAATCCGCAGAATCCCATTTCTAACCGTTGTTTCATCCCTGGCGCTGCTAATTTGTGCCTTTGCGGTATTGGCTGCCGATGACGGCCGGATTGACTGGGAAAAAGCCAGAGAGTTGCTGCGAAAGCAGCGCCAGGGTCAGTCGCTGACCGACGAAGAAAAGGCCTATCTGGAGCGTGCAAAAAAAGAGCGGGCGGCAGGTCGCCCGGGGCGTGCCCGCCCCCAAGGAGAAGGACGCACGCAACGCCCCCAGACTCTGAAAGGCAAAGAAACAACGGGGATGATTCCTCTCACCGAGCTTGTTGACGGAGCATACATGGGCCAGAGAGGCGGACTGTACGGGAAAGGCCGGAATACGCCGCCTGCTTCGCACCAGGCTGCAGCTAAGAAAGTACTGGGCGAAATCCGTCCCCTCGACGCCGACGGCAAGCCGTCAAGGGATGGCAGAATCGTTCTGCTCTCACTCGGAATGTCCAACACTACCCAGGAATTTTCGCAGTTCAAGAGAATGGCCGATGCAGACCCCAACAAGTCGGGCAGTGTTGTTATAGTCGATTGCGCTCAAGGCGGCCAGGCCGCTGCACAATGGGCCTATCCAGAGAAGTACAAAAGAACAGATCGGAGGACTGGAAGACAAAGGCCGTCGCCGTGGGTGGTGATGGATGATCGCATTAAGAATGCAGGTGTGACTCCCGGACAGGTGCAGCTTGTATGGATAAAGCAGGCTGAGATGGGGCCGGCGAATTTGGGCGAATTTCCCAAGCACGCGCGTGTGTTGCAGGAGAATATCGCCGTAATACTCCGGAAACTCAAGGACAAATTCCCGAACCTGCGAATTGCCTATCTATCCAGCCGCATCTATGCCGGTTATGCAGGCGGCCCGCTCAATCCCGAACCGTATGCGTACGAGTCCGCATTCTCCGTTAGATGGTTGATTGAGGAACAGATAGCAGGCAAGCCGGAACTCAATTGCGACGCGAATAAAGGCAAAGTTGAATCGCCGCTGCTTTTGTGGGGGCCTTACTTGTGGGGTGATGGCGTGAAACCACGCAAGAGCGACGGACTTGTATGGAAACGCGAGGATCTCGCCGGGGACGGCACGCATCCAAGCCAATCGGGACGCCGGAAAGTTGCTGAAATGCTGCTAAAATTCTTTAAGACCGATGTGAACGCCAAGGGCTGGTTCCTCAAGGACGCAGATTGAATGAGCATCTACCCATGGCACGGTTGTTTCGGCCCGGCCTGTACGGATTTCCAGTGCCTATATTTGGGAGGTAGTATATTCTGATATCGCATCATGGATATAATGGACAGAAGGTCTTTGAGATCAAAGCAGGGCGGTGGGTCGGTCTGGGGCAGATACTGTGTGTGTGCGATATTCAGAGTCGGATATAGTAGTCCTCCGAGAACGTTCTATTTCAGCCTGTAACAAGGAGACGAGAATGACCAGAACAACGAGATACGTGTGCTGTGCAGTAGTCCTGACGGCCCTTTTGGTCTGTCAGGCAAAGCCGGCGACCAAGCTGGCCACTAAAAAGGCGCTGACCCTGGAGGTTGCAAAGCAGATCGCAGCGGCGTCGAGCGAGCATGCCCGGAACAACAAGTGGAACGTGGTCATCGCGATCGTGGACGACGGCGGTCACCTGGTCTACTTCGAGCGCATGGACGGCGTTCAAACCGGAAGCGTTGAAGTGGCGATTCGCAAGGCCAAGGCCGCGGCCGCCTTCAAGCGCCCGACCAGGCTCTTCGAACAAGCCGTGGCCGAGGGGCGCACCGTACTGGTGTCACTTCCGGGTGGGATGCCTTTCGAAGGCGGGGTCCCCATCAGCGTAGAGGGCCAGGTGATCGGCGCGGTCGGAATCAGCGGTGTCACGGCGCAGCAGGACGGCATGATCGCTCAGGCGGGCGTTGACGCGCTGCCGAAGATTCTGCAGCCGTAGATGTATTGATGACGTATATGCGCGGCATTGAAGTCCCCGCGGCGCCGCCAATCCTCGTACGCTCGCCCCCCGTTTCGGGAGGTAATGCGATGCGGCGAGTTACGCTGTCGGAACAACCGCGTTTGACAGGCACGGAGCCTCAACGGAGATACCTATGACTTATGCCAGGAACACTATTGCAGCAATGGCTCTTATATCCTGCTTATCGACCGGAGCAAATGCGGCTGACGCCAAGACCGGGATTCTGGAGCTCACAATAAGCGACACTGCCACCGGTCTTGAGATTCCGGCCCGCGTACGAATTCGCGACCGCTTTGGTAAAGACCACGTTCCCCCCGGCTCGGCCCCCGTGCCGATTGCAAACGATCGTTGGTTTGCGTGCTCGGGCCGAGTACGCATGGAAATCCCGGCGGGGCCCGCGTCGGTCCGAGTCGAACGAGGCACGGAGTACCGGCCGCTAATTCAAAACATAGATATAGAACCGAGCAAGACGGTTGGGTGCGAAGTCAAAATCGAACGGTGGATCGACATGTCCGAACGCGGTTACGCGAGCGGGGAGAATCATCTGCATGTGCCCGCCGACGAGTTATCCGCCATGCTCGCGGCGGAGGATTTGGATTTCGGGACATCGCTGTCGTGGTGGAACGGTCCGAAGATGGAGATTTCCGGCGAGCGAGGCTGTATATATGGGCTGAAACACGGCAATCGGGCGATATCATGCTCCGTGTGTGACGCCGAGGTCGAGCACAGTTGGGGAGCGGTGTATCTGATCGGTTTACGGGCGCCGATACGTATCGCGTCGGACGGCCGAAGATCGAATCTGCCCTTTGTGAGAATCGCCCACGACCAGAAGGCGCTGGTGTGCTATCAGGCCGGATGGTCCCGTGAAGTATTGACAGATGCGCTGCTCGGATATGTGGACGTGGTCAACGTGTGCAACAACAACTTTCACCGCCACAAATACCAGCCGCGCCGGCGGTACTCCAACCTCCTCAATGTTCAGGGATTCCCCGAGTATCCGAACACGCCGCAAGGAATGCTGGAGATGAACTGGCGGACGTACTATCGTCTGCTCAATTGCGGCCTGCGGCTCGCCGCCGGCGCCGGCTCCGCAACCGGCGCAAAGACGACCCCCGTGGGGTACAACCGCGCATACGTTCGGGCAGGGGCCAATCCAACGCTTTCGGAGTTCCTCGAAGCCTGGCGCAGGGGTCGGAATTTCGTGACGAACGGGCCGATGCTCTTTCTGCGAACCGGAAAGAATCAACGGCCGGGAGATACCATTGCCTTGCCGTCAAAAGGTGGGGCAGTGTCGTTTGAGGCAACGGCAATGTCCGAACAGCCGTTGCGGTCTTTGGAGATTGTGGCCAACGGCAGAGTGGTGCGCGAGGCCGACATCGCGGACAAACAGTATGGGGCGAAAGTCACTGCGTCGCTGGTGGTCGATGAGGGGACGTGGGTGGCCGCGCGATGCACGGAGGAGGATCAATTGCTGTCTGATGAGCAGCTTGGCCGCTACAGCAAAGGCGGCTCGCTGCCGGAAGAGCCCTGCCGATTGCGCTTCGCCCATACCAGCCCGGTGTACGTAACGGTAGGGGGGAAGGGACCTTTTGTGCCTTCTTCCGTAAAGCAGGCACAGGCCATGCTCGAAGCGTTCGAGCTTTTTGCCCGAAAGACCGCATCGGCTGAGTATCTGGATGAACTGCTCGAGGCACTGCCCAAAGAAATCAAGTCGGCGCGGGACTAACGGAAACAAAGCTGTTCCAAACAGTGCAGATCAAATGTCAACGGGATTAGATGGAGTCGGACACTGAGATTCTGTAAGACGGGCGGCTGCAGAGCAGCGATTTTCGTTCGTCTATTGGCGACGAATGCGGGCGCACACTCCGGCCCCTTTGGCGGCGGGCAGATGCCTCCTTCGGTCCGCTCCACCAGCTCCGTGGCATCCACCGGGTAATCGGCCGATATCATAGTCGGCATGGAGGGATAAACGCACGCGGGATGATAGGTGAAATTGACAATCGAGCCAACTATATTGCCGTTCGCAGCCCCCACGCGCAGCACGCAAAGCTCCCGAGCCTCACAGTCCTGAGCTTGTCGAAGGGCCGGCCCCCAAAACAACCCCCCGTACCTCGTCGCACGAAGGGCCGTTACAAGGCTGATGCCAGGTCGCCTTCCACCTGGCGACAGCGTTGTTCGGCCCGGCCGCAGCGAGAGAATTTGCCCCCATACCAGGCAATTTTTCTCCTTCGAAAGTAATCAGGAGAAGAATTGCGCCCTCCCGAATAATAAGGCCCCTCATCCCCAAAAGGCCCCGTCGCAAACGCGCCAGCCCCATCACGCTCGCCTGGCTCCCCTCGACCCGCTCGACAAACTCGTCGAACTGCTCCCCTATGGCATACGCTGCCGCGCCGAAAAGACAAAGAGCCCCCATCCGCCCGGCTTTGCTGCTATGGTTGTTTATGCCGGCCGCATCCGTTGCCGGCGGGCCCTGCATCGGGCCTGCGTGCGACCACGCAGCCGACACAACAGACCTACAACACTATCGCAATCACTCGCCCATCCCCGCTCAGCGCCTTACCCGGGCGTTGCCCCGCCAGATGCTCCATATCTGCTCTTCGTCGGCAGGCTGGGCGTAATCGGTCAACAGGGTCGTGACCAATGCTCCCGTCGCCCAGCCGAACTGGATATACTTTTCCGGCTCCCACCCCCTCAGGATGGCATAGAGCATGCCACCCACAAAGCCATCGCCCCCTCCAATCCGGTCGAGCACCGTTATCTCCCTCGGCTCGACAACGTGCCAGTTCTCGCCCTCCGACATTATCGCACCCCAGAGGTGACAGTTGGCGCTGACGACCTGGCGGAGCGTGGTTGCAAAAACCGCGGCATTGGGGAAGGCATCCCTGGCCTTGGTGATCATGGCCTTGAAGCTGTCGATTTTGTTAGCGAGGTCCTCGCCGCCCGCCTCCGGCCCCTCAATCCCCAGGCAGAGCTGGAAGTCCTCTTCGTTGCCGACGAGCACGTCGGAAAGCCCGGCGATTTGCGTGAATATTTCGTGCAGCTCAGCCTCGCGGCCTTTCCAGAAAGAGGCGCGATGGTTCAGGTCGAATGAAATACGGGTCTTATGCTTCTTTGCGGCCCTGGCCAGCTCAAGGCAAAACGTGCCTGTCTCGGGCGAAAGGGCGGCGATAAGACCTGACAGGTGAACGATGCGTACGCCCTGGCGGCCGAAGAGCCGATCCAGATCAAAATCTTTGACGTTGAGGGTCCCTCCCACCTCGCCCGCACGGTCGTTATGGACCCGCGGCCCCCGGGAGCCGCAGCCGCTGTCGGCGATATTGAACTGGTGTCGATAACCCCACGGTCCGCCCTGGTCCACTTCCTTGGCCTCATATTCCATGTGGCGTCCGGCAAGATCGTTCTTAATGAACTGGGCGATGGGGCTGCCCTTGACAAAGGTTGTAAGCACCTTGACGGAAAGGCCCAAATAGCTGGATACACTGGCCACGTTCGACTCTGCACTGGTAGCCTGCAGGATGAACGTGTTGCTGCAATAAACAGGCTGGCCGTTGACGGGGGTGATGCGAACACCCATGCTGGTCGGGACGACCATGGAATAGGCACAGTCCTTGCGAAATTCTATAGTCATCGGTAATATCCTTTTCTAATTCAATACTGTTTATGTGCTACACGAGGATACCAGGATAGGCCGGCAGGAGCAAGTCTCTGTTCTATGGTAATCGTCATATCGATTGTGGTGGAATTCTGCTGAGGTATTCCCCGTCGCCTGACAAGCACGGTTACGCTGCGGGGCACAACGGCAAAAGCTTGACAGCCGCAAGGACATTCAAGCCAAGCGGTTTTGAAAGGAACAGCCAACAAACCTCCAGCTATCACCGGGGCGTCCTCCGGGCTTCGTATGACACGAAGCCTGTGGGAATGAATGTCCTTCAGAGATTTGCGTTTTACCGGAGTTTCCGTATGGGACATCTCTTGGGGTCGAATTGGCGGTTATCGTTGCCAGGGGCCGCCTTCCAGGACCTCGATGAGGCCGAAGCTCTGTTGCAGAGACCGGCAAGCGAACAAAAGACTAAGGCATCATCTTGACGCCTTTGGTGACCAGAGGCTTGAACGGGTCAAACGACTCGTTCATCGCCCATGCCATTGCCCGCAATAGAATCATCCGGAAATAGGGGTCGTTGAACGTGAAGTAGTTGTGCCCGGCGCCCGTAACGAAGACTCTGCCAGAGCCTACCTGGCTTGTCCACATGACCGGCCACTGCTTGCCGTCCAGATCTTCGATCCTCGGAGGACCGTCCAATGCCTTGTTTGCTATGGCCGGGCCGGCGGGCGAGGTCACAAGGGTGGCGATACCTGCGGAATCTCCCCTCAAATGCCAGTAGAACTCGTCCGCCAGGTCGAACTTTGCCGGAAAGCCCTTGAAGATGGGAGATTTCAGGGCGGCATCAGTGAGGCTTACCGGCGTGGGCAACACGCCCCATTTGGTGGCGCCATTTCTGGTGTCCCATGCCATCCCGATGCGCTTCGACAACTCCTGTCCCGAACCCTGCATCAGGGCCATGTGAATAAATATCAATCCGCCGCCGCGCTTCTGATAGGCGTCGATGAGGTCGTAATCCCATTGCTCGCGGGGCCACAAATAGAAAACGACCAGGTCGGCTCTATCCCACAACTCCTTCCTGGGGAAATACATGGAGGCAGTGGCCGTGACGCGCGGGACCTGAGGCAGAAGCGAGTTCACGTAGTCGTCCATGACCCAGGCATATTCGTGGGTCCCTTTTTCGTGGAGCTTGTCAATGCCCCAGACCCAGACAATGTTAAGGTCGCGCGACGGCTCTTTTGCGGTAGTCGGACCCATGATCTTCTCCACCGCCTTCCTGCTCCGTGGCACCGGTTTCTGCCAGGGGAACTGCGCGCTCGACGTCGAAGAAATGGTCAGCAAAAGCACAACTAAACAGGCTGTTCGATATCTCATGACAGGACTCCTTATTAAGCAAGTGGACTGGTAAACTGATGCACGAACGGCAAGACGGCAGTTCAGCAATAATGACTCGCTTTGCGTCTCCCGTGGACCGAGAGGCCCCGGACAAGTTGAAGGATCACCCTACCCGGCTCCCTTCAAGTACTTGTCGAACCAAGACACCTCGAGTTTCATTACCTCATCCAGGGGTTGTCCGCTATAAACATCGTAGTGTTTCTTCCCTTTCAGCACATGATACTCGGTCGGCACACCGTTCTTCTTGAGAATCTCATGTACGCGTCCCGAATTCTCTTTGATTTTGAAGTAATGCTCCTTTTCGGCATCAATCAGAAGGGTCGGCACTCTGACCCGGTCGGCATACTGACCCGGGTTGAATAGAGCGATACGCTCGGAATAAGGGGTGCCCTTGAGGACTCCGGGCGAACCTCCCCCTTGAGGCGCCGGGTCGGACAGACCGCGCGCACGGTCGGATTTCTGCCCGTAGACGGCTTTGAGCCCGGCGGGGAATCGCTTCGTCCAATCATCCGGCATGGACCCGACCTGCGCGACCACACATGAGATGCGACGATCGTGCGCGGCCCGGTAAATCACGTGGCCGCCGCCGAAACTCGTGCCCCAGATGCCGATGCGCTGCTTGTCCACCATGGGCTCGGCGTAGACATACGAGACCGCGGCATCGATATCTTGCTGCTGGTCGAACGGGTCGACCACTTCGCGGATGGCCTGTGCCTTGACGGTCACGCAGCCATCTTTGTCGGGCGCGGGCATCTCGCCTCGAACCACGAGCCGGCTGTCACTGTCGCCCCAGCCGCGGTAGTCATAGTTGATGACCACATAGCCGGCTGCGGCGAAACGCGGTGCGATGCCGGATTGCATCAAGAAAGCCTTGGTGCCGCCCCACCCATTGCACAGCACGATTGCCGGAAGCTTTTTGTTCTCTTGGCGATCCTTGGGGTAGAATAACACGCCCGACAACCGTGTGCCGTCACTCCAGATGGTTATTTCGCGTTGGAGAACGGTGGGGAACTTCTCGACCGCCTTCTCTTCTTGCGCCGTTGCGGCAGCAGAGACAAAGACGCCCGACAGAATCGCAAGAGCGGTCAAAAGGGCCGTCATACATTTCCAACTCAAGTTTTTCAACACCTTCATGTCGGTTCTCCTTTCAATCGCAGCCCGCGTCGTAACTCTGAGTCCGGTCGACGCGGACCACAGCGCCCGCATCCTTTGCCAAACGGTGCTGGAGCAACACGTCCGGAGGCAGCACGACGATGTTGTCGAACCAGGCCTCAACGCGGTGCGCCCGAACACCGACAGCCCCGGAGAGGATCGGCTCTTTCTCATCGGTGAAATCGATCCGCAGGCCGTGATCCGGATCGGACGAGGGGTGCATTCGGTTGAGCCACACGCGAATGCGAGGGCCCTCGGCCGCTATGCGGATCAGGTTCCACACGTCCGGCACGACCTTGCAGTCGAGTTTGCCAAGGTCGAACTCGGCCAGCGGCTGCCAGTTGTTTTCCATTTTGCCGAGGTAGAGCTTGCGGGTGTCGAGGCCGACGTAGTAACCGCGCATCTGGTCGTAGCCGGATCCGGCATCATTGACGCGAAAGATCAGGCCGGCGTTGCCCCTCTGCTCGTACTTGAGCATGACCCGGCCTTCGAGCACGTAGTCGGTCCACTTCGCATCGCCGGCGACCATCTTCATAACGGGCCCCAGTGCAAGGTAGCCGCTCTCGCCGTGGCCGGCGCCCCCATAGGTCGTCCAGCCGGGACGAGTCGCCGGCGGTGGAGTGTTCTGGAAGTCGTCAAAGAACATGGCCTGCGGCCGGCCGGTCACGTAGCGGCGAATGGCCTCGGCCTCGGCCAACGAAACGGGCGTGGCGTCCGGCCACATCAGGCCGCACCACGGCACGGTTGGCTCGGGTGAGTCCGGCTTGGTTCCCCAGTACCATCGGCAGTTGGAGTTGCCCACCATCAATTCCCAGCACAGACAGACGCCGGGCGTGGATCTCGCGGATGCACGGCGGCTTTGAAGCCAGCTCAGCACCTCGCAAGGCTCGCCGTTGCTCGGTCTCGGCGCGTACCAGCGAGCGCCCGCTTCCGTGAAGACGGTCCCCTTCTTTGCGTTTGCGTCGGCCAGTCTGTCCCAGGCGGACGTGCTCCAGTGGTAAATATGGGCGTCGACGATGTCCGTCACGTCGGTGTCTCCCCAGCCGCTCTTGCTCCTGTGGCAATTGAGCACGGGCTGTACGGGCTTGACCTCTTTGGCCCACGCGTATCCTGCCGCGCTCAGTCGTCTGCTGTATTTCGACCCCGGCGCCGGCTCGTTGAAGATTTCCCAAAAGAGAACCCGCCTGTCCGTGCGGTGAACGCGAATTATCTCTTGCACGTATGGCTTGAACTTCTGCAGGTTCGCCGGATCACGATGCCGCTTCTGCGGACACTGCGCCCATCGGCCATTGTGGAATCCCTTTACAGGTATGGTCGGTTTATCGAGGAAGATGCCCTCATCCCGGTGACAATCATCGAAGAATACGAAGCCCGGCTTGATCGCGTGTTTGTCGCAGATTGCCAGGAACTTCTCCAGATTGGCCATGAAAACATCCTTTTCCTCGTCGAAGTTAATGTTGTGCAGGTACACGCGCAACGTCGATATTCCGAAATACTTACGTGCCGCCGCCAGCTCTATTTCCGCGACCTCCGGCCGAAAATCGTGCCAGAATTGTACCTGGTTAACAGCGTAGGCGGGGGTGTAGTTGGCGCCGACCCGCCCGTCGGTCGGTGGTGCTGGATTGACGTTGTACGCCTCATCTGTGGTCGCGATTTGTCTGCCGGTGCCCGCGAACAATGAAGCAACGGCGTAATCGCCCGGACCAGAAAGCACACACGCCGTTAGAATCAGTCCCATTCGTTTCATCCTGCCCATTTCATCTTCCGAGTTTTTCGTAACCGTTGTCGCCTTGACGTGCCGACGTGGGCGGCCTTGATCATGCCCAGGCGCCGTCATTGACGATGACCGTCGTCAGGGCAAACCGACCGGCCCCAAGCACGACCGCAACCCCGCCAAACCAATGCTGCATCTCATGACATTTCGACCTTTCCTTCATGTGGATTATTCGTGGTGTAATTGGCATTGAAGGGGCCTCAACTGAGTTCAGCGGAGAGGGGTCAGCTCAATGTTCCTGAACATGATGGGCACGCCTTCACTCTGCAAACCGATGTAGCCCTTCCGAATGGTCACCCCGGTCGCCCTGTTCTGGAGTCGGCCGTTCACGGTCGCCTCTATGGTGTCGCCTTTGCAGGTTATCTCGTACCTATTCCAGCGGCCGAGCTCCTTCTCACTGGAGTCATTCATGCGCGGCGTATAGCTGATGGGCCCGCCTTTTTTGGCTTTGTTCTCATTGAAGCTGCAGCCCATGCCGACGAAATCGCCCGCGCGTGTGTGCATAAGCTGGGCCTCCATGCACAGCGGCCAGGTCTTCTCTTGGCCGCTCATGTGCAGCAGGACGCCGCTGTTGCCCGGCTTGTCCGGCCATCGCCACTCAAGGACGAGCTTGAAATCACTATATTCTTCCTTCGTCCGCAGAAAGCCCGTCGGTTTGCCCGTACACCAGATCGCGCCGTCCTGCACCTTCCACACGCTCTTCGGATCCACACCTGCATCCTCCAGGTATATATGCCAGTTCTCGAGGTTCTTCTTGCTGAACAGGGCGATGGCGTCACCGTCCGGCGACCCGGCCGTCTCGGAGTCACCGCCCGCGGCAGCGGTCGCTTCTTTCTCTCTGTAATAGCCTTCGATTCCAGCGATACCAATTGGCAGGCATTTCTTCAACGCCGATTTTAGGCTGTTCGGCAGCTCATCTTCTTCCATCAACGTCGCCTCGGGATTCCCAACGCCAAGCAGTCTTGCCGTATCACTGCCTGGCTCATACCTCGTGAGCATCAGTTCACCATAGAGAAACCTGTCCACCAGGATACGCCCATTCAAAACGTTCAACATAGGATTGTCGCTATTTTCGTTCAACATGAAGACAATGACGATATTCCTTGTGAAGAAACCGGGGAGAGCGTATTGCTTTGGTTCGCTATAGAAGACATGCTTTATCTTCGAGGTTCCGTCTTCATTGCTTGTCTGTCCGTCAACCATCCCCTGTTCATCAACGGACAGTTCGAACTGAAAATCGATCTCTTGAGTTCCACCCTCGGTGATGAACGACGCGGCACCTTTTCCCTCCCACGTGAAAGGCGGCTCGGCGTCTTGAGCAATGCAGGGCGCTCCCATCATTACGACCGCAACAACTACCGGAACAAGTTTCTTTATCGAGTGTGGCATAGTCTTTCTCCTTGGCCTGAATGAATATTGAACGGATACTTCCAACTTATACTATTCTCTCGAGTTTCGCCGCGGCTCGAACCCATCCGGGCTCCTATTCCTTGTTGCCCCATCCGGTGACCCAAAGCCTCCTTGGGTTCTATCGTACAGCCCGCTTTTCGGCCTGTACTCCGACTACTTGCTTCGAACACGATACAAGTGTGTTTTGGTGCGGAGCAGCAGCGACCTACCGGCCACCGCAGGCGATGCCCAAAGCTCCCCGTCGAGCTGGTTTACCGCCAGTCTACGAAACGTCCGCCCGGGTTCTATCACAGTCGTCTTGCCCTGCTTGCTGGAAACGTAAATCCGGTTGTCGGCATACAGCAGCGACGCGCCGTACTGGCCGGAAAGGCGCTCGGTCCATATCGTCTCTCCGGTCGTCGCTTGCTTGCATATCAGCACACCCCTGTCGCTCAGGGTCTAAAGCAGGTCACCGACAAGCACGGGCGAGCTCTCGAACGGCACATCTTCGGTCATCTTCCAGACGACGTGCGTATCGGTCACATCTCCGGCGCCGCCCTGACGCACGGCCCACAAGTGGGTGGCATTCGGGGGCCCGCCGCAATTGACAAAGAAAAGCCCCAGACCGCTAACGATTCGGGAGATGGTGTTGTCGTCTCGGTATCGAACCCGCCACAACTCCCTGCCGGTTTGCGGGTCATGGCCTGTTACGAGCATGGCGCCGTTGCTGACCAACTGTGTCCGGCCGTCCACGTTTACAAGAACCGGCGTGTGATAGGCCTTCACAAACAGCGGCTCGACATCCCTGTAAAGCTCCTCGGGTCGCTCGTACCGCCAAACAGTATCGCCGCTGTTCTTGTCCAGACCAACAATATACTGCACGTCCGTACCCTCGAAGTGTAAGATGAGCACATCGCCGAACAGCACCGGCGAAGATACCGGGCCCTGCATGTGTTCGCAATTCAAGTCGGTCCGCTCCCACAGCACGTCGCCCGTTTTCGAATCGAGAGCGGCAGTCCCGAATGTGCCGAAATGCACGTAAACGCGACCGGCCTCCACCACGGCCGAGGGCGTCGCATAAGAGTTGTTCCGATGAATTCGCTGCGGCTTGTCCGGGTGGAAGACCTCGATGTCATGGGCGACCCGGCCCGTATTCAAATCGATGCAGACAGCGTAGAGAGTCCGGCCGTTCTTCTTGGCCGTGGTGAGCCAGACCTGGTCGCCCCAGACCACCGGCGTCGAATGGCCAAGGTCATGTATGGCCGTCTTCCAGACGATATTCTCCGCTTCCGACCAGCTCAGCGGCAGGCCGGTTGCATCGCTTCGGCCGTCACCGGTCGGACCGCGCCAATCCGGCCAATTGGCAGACGCCGGAGTCGAGTTTACAGAAAAGACAAAGACGAGAGCTATCAGCCGAGATGTCCCGCTTGGCCCCATCAATCCTCCTTTCATTCAACCGGATCAGTCAATCCTCATACTCTTGATCACCATGCTCTCGAACGCTCTTGCAGAGAACTCCGCAAGGAGCGACCGGTCCTCTGTTGTGTACTTTGCCTCACCTGAGAGCGTCTTAATGTTGGCATCGACTTCTGCATTTGCGCGCATGCCGATGTTCAGCAGATGAATCCGTTCATCCTGGCGCACGAACCGGATGGCTGCGGCGGGCAGCCCTCTGAGGCGATTCTTGTCGAAATCCGGCACGATGTATCCCGACCATGCGCCGAGAAAACCTGCCCCGAGGACCTTCATGGCAACGATACCCATGTCCTGTTCGTGGGCCCTGGCGACGCAGGCGTTGCGCAGCTCGGTCATCCTGGCGGTCCATATTTGGTTGTGCCCGCGGGGAATGTATCCGTATGACAACATGCACAGGTCGAATCCGCCGGACTCGATCAAGGCCAGGGCCTTGTCGAAATAAGAGTGGGCAGAGAAGCCGATAAAGCGAACGGCCCCTTCGTCGCGGAGTTTGGCCAGCTCGCCGCGAACCTTCATGGCTTCGGCGACGCTCATTTGCTCAAGGCCCGGCGTGCCGTGGATCATAACCGCATCGAGGTAGTCCGTCTTCGTTTCACTGAGAACTTTTTCAAACGCTCGCCTTGTCCCCTCGGCCCGCACCACCTCGACCTTCGACGTCAGAAAGACCTTGTCGCGCACATCCTTGAGCGCCTCGCCGAGAATTGACTGGCTCTCCATATAGTTGCCCGCCGTATCGAAGTAGCGCACGCCTCGATCATAGGCGTGGCGAACCAGCTTAACACGATCCTCGACCGAAAGGAAATTGCCCCAAATCCGGGGAAGCGCGGCGCCGCCGAACCCGAGCATCGGAAGTTTCACCCCCGTCCCGCCCAGCACACGGGTGGGAATCGTGTCGGTTAAAGGAATCATCTTGTCTTTCGGCACGGCTGCGGAGGCAACGGCCGTGGAAAACGCGGCAACGGCGGCGGTCCGCGTCGCCCTTCTTAAAAAATCCCGCCGTCCCAGTTCATGGTCCATTTTAGTCATTATGCCTGTCCTCTATGTTCTCTTAACAACTGCGTATCAAAGACAGCTTCTCTCGGGCGCCGTTTCCGACGTTCCCGCCCGCCTACTTCGGCGCCGCCTCGCAGTGAGGATACCGGTAGTCGGCGCTATCGTTCGTCGACACTTTCACGGTGGACCCGTCCTTCAGCGTGTACAGGTAGAGTGACGGGCTGGCGTGGTACACAATCGCCGTCTCGTCCCTGGTCCATCGAGGGTAGGCGAACCAGCGATTCGCCCCCTTCTCGTTGGCGAACGGCATGGCGTTGGTAATGCTCGGTTTCTTTGCATCGAAGTCCGCGATGTAAAGCGTGCGTCCGGCGTCTTTGTATCTGAATCCGCTCTGGTGCTCGAAGCAAACCCTTTTCTCGCTCGGTGAGACGCTGACACGATCCAGCAGTCCCTTCCTGGCCAGTTCGCAATCGATGCGCTCGAAGCGGGGCTCGCCGCCTGGATTGGGCGTCATCAGGAAATAGCCCCAGCCCTGTTTCGGATGGGCGCACTGCACGAGGATTCTACCGTCGATGAGGCAAGTGTATGCCCAGGTGTGGTAGCCTTTGTCGGTCAGTGCGGCCTCCTCTCCCGGTTTGGCCCCCGCCCTGCTCTTCATCACGTAAAAGCTGCCCGTGGCCGGGTTTTTCCGGTTCCAGATGGGCGTGTTGGTCCCGTCGCGCGTCCAGGTCTGATTGAAATCCGTGTGTGTGCCGTCGGTCAGTCGGTGGAAGCCCGTGCCGTCCACGTTGATGATACAGATTGCGGTCTTCCAATTGGTGACGACCGGATCGTTTTTCAACCGGCGGAAGAAGACCAGCATGTCGCCGGTCTTCGACCAGGAGGGCTTGAAGTCCTGGTGTCCCCTCGTCAGGGGCTTGCCCTCCGGGGTCCCGTAGATGTTGACGTGGATTTCGCCGTTCACGAAATAGGATCCCCGATACCTGGTGGCCACGAGCTTCTCCGGCTCGA
>CP070678.1:2937953-2952101 GCA_020352515.1 Phycisphaerales bacterium
AGAGACCGTGCGTGGACGGCCCGGCCACGTTGGAGGGCGGCCGCAGGACTGCGGAGAACGGAGTATTAGTCGTGGGCGCGGCAGGTCGTCGCCGGCCTTTGACCCAACCCGAGTGACGCCGGGTCGTTGCTGTGCCGGCTGTCAGGCGGTGACTCCGAGTTTTTTGACAAATCCGGCGGGCCGGTAGCTTTCCTTTGCCTGCCGCAGGCCGATGTCACCCAGGTCCTGCTCGCGGTTTATCAATTCGTATTTCTCCGGCAGAACGGAGGCGAAGGATTGATTGATGAACTGGTAAACGCCTTTGTATCTGTCCGTGATGACGGCTTTTTCGAAGTGGATGGCGTAAGTCGTGCCGAGTGCCAGCTCCTCGCCGAGGCAGTACGCAACCGGCTCGGCATCGACGTAGAAGATGCCTCCGCACAGTTGCAGCTCTTCTGTTTTTTCGAGGGCTTCTCTGGCGGCGGCGTAGTCACCGGGCTGTGCCTGGGCGTTCTTCCAGCTCTCCAGTATCCGCATTGCGTCACCGAGATACTCATCCAGCAGGGGTTTTGCCTGACAGGAATTGTTCCTGATGAAGAAATTGACGAGGTTCTTCTTTCTGTGCAGCTTGCGGCCTGTCAGGGCGGCCAGGTCTTCGCGGCGGTAGAGGTAGTCGAAGTTGTCCCGGTCCTGCTCCACATTGTAGCCTATCTTCGCAAGCAGCAGCCCCTGGGATTCGGAGGCGCACTTCATTAAGCCGTGATTTGCGAAAAGCTGCTTTAGGGTCCCCTCGTCGGGCAGGCCGAAAGGGAGCATAAAGAAGGGCTCGGCGTCTCTGCCGGTTATCACGAACAGTTCGCCGTTTAGCCGGGAAATTCTGTAGTTGTGTGCGCGGCGAAAGAGGTAGATGTTGGCAAACGTGAACTCCGATATGCCCTCGGCAAGCGCCTTGAACCGAGTGTGCAGCTCCGGCCTCATCCCCATAGAGATTTCCGAAAGCACCGGGTAGTCTGTAATAACGGTCATATATGGTCTTCCTTTGCGGTACCGGTTATCATACAGCAGAGGCGTGCGGTTTGTTCGAGGGGTCAGGGCCGCTGAGTATCAGTGGCGTTGAGCGTCTTGGCCGGGTTGAGGAAGCCGGAGCGGAGTAGCTTTTGGATGACGGCGAGGCAGCCGGGTGTGATCTTTTCCGGCTCGGTTTTGAGCTGCCCGGCCATCTTCTCGACGAGCCGGCCCAGGGTTGTCCGGCCGTCGCAGCCGGCCAGTAGGTTCGCGACGTACGCGTCGACATGGCCGGCAAACGGAATGCCTTGCGAGGTGACAAGCTGCTCATTCTGCACCGCCCAGCCGTGTCCCTCGACCTTCAGCTCGTGTTTGAGAAGGTGGTGGCTGTCGAAGAGGAGGCGATGATCGAGCAGTTGCCTCTCGTCATCGAGCGATTCGAGCAGGTCCTCGGCGGCGAATATCCGCTCTATCTGCTCTCCGGCCGAGCCGAGGCATCTGCCCTTGTCGAGGACGTGCCCGCGGAACCAGTTGGCCCTGGCCTTACGCCTGCGGAGAATCATCGCTCCTGCGCTAATGCGGCGGATGTCCATCTGTTGGTAGTACGCCATCCACTCGTCCAGAAATCGTCCGTATTCGGGGTCATTTCGTCCCACCGTGGTTCCCAGCCAGTCGGCGGCGTATGCCAGCGGCTCGGCGCACCTGAACGATATCAGCCAGCCGTCACAGCCCGAGTCCGACACCCAGCTTCGCGGCCGGTCCTGCCAGTCCGCCTGATCCTTGTGGCTCCAGTTGAAGAGTATGCAGGCGTAGGCGCCTTCGCTGAGGTGCTGCCCTGCGCCGCGGATAACCTGCTCGGAGATGGTGTCGCCGGGCATACCACCGTCCCTAAAGACAAACCGCGACTCCGGGGAAATCACGAAGGGGGGATTGGCGACAATCAGGTCGAACTTCTCGTCCGCGACCGGCTCGTAGAGGCTCCCCTGGCGCCATTCGATTCCTTGTATGTCGTTGAGCCTTGCGTTGAAGCGGGCGAAGCTCACTGCTCGGGGATTGGTGTCGGTTCCGACGACGCGTTCGGCGTGACTGGCCGCCAGAAAGCTCTGTATGCCGGCTCCTGCGCCGAGGTCGAGAGCGGTTTTGACCTTGCGCCGGACCGTCACGCTGGCCAGCGTCATGGACGCGGCGCCTACTCCGAGCACGTGGTCGGCCGGGAGGTCATGATGTATCTCCGGCCCAAAATCACTGGCCATAATCAAATGGTGGTACGGCGCGAGCTTGGCATTTGAGCTGACCGCCCCGTCCCGCCGCCGGAGCAGCCCCACGTTGCAGAGCTGCTCGACGTTCAGTCCGGGCAGCGTAGCGGCAACGGCGGATTCGGGCACGTCGCGGCCGAGCCAGAAGAGACGTACAAGGACGTTGTAGGGCGTCTGGTCTTTGACCCGGCGGTACACGACTTCGACGTCCTGGTGCTCGTGCGGGCAGCAGATGGCCAGGGTTTCGGCGAGCGCTTCCTGTGAGTAGCCGGCATCGGCCAGGGTCTTTTTGAATGTCTTTGCGTCCAGCGGGCGGTCCTGGGCAAAGGGTTCTGAATCGCGCGTTTGTGCCATGGTGATATCCTTGTTTCTGCGGGCATCCGACGTGCTGCAAACAGGCGTTTCTCGGACACCCGGCGGTTTCCTGGCGAACGGCTGCTATTAGAACCCCTGGGCCGGCGCAATGCAAACATTCGTGGGGGAAAGAATGTCAGTGGGCTGGGTTGCGTCTGTGTCAGGAGGGGGAGCCCTGCGGGCACCTTGTTGGCAGCTTGCTTGTAAGAAGGGCGGGGTTTTATAGGGTCCAAGATGCGGCATTAGTGAGGGCCGGTCCCAGTCGCGTGCGTTTTGAGGTTGACAAAGGGACAGGCGGGTGGTACAATAAGTTGGTGCTGGGGTTTGGTTTTTGGACGCCAGAGCGCAGAAGATGTCAACCGGCCGATAGAGTGCAGGGCTTTGTTAGAGTCAGGCGGCTCGTCGGACCTGGGAAAAGGTGGAATGATGAAAAGGGTCTCCGGATTTGTTTGTAAGGTTGTTCTTGCGGCTGTTTTGTTTGTTGTTGTGTGGCTGCCTGCGGGCTGCTCGATGGATCAGCTTGGGGAGACAAGGGCCGAGGGCTCCCGGAGGCACCGTCGCATACTGCGGATCAACCGGCAGGAGATCATGGCCGATATAGACAGGCTGCTGCTGCTGGATCAGCCGAGCAAGCTTACGGACAAGCGGATTCCCTGACGACGCGGGCAGCAGGGCGCAGAAAAGCCGGTCCGGCTGTGTCTCGATGCGGTTGTCCTGAATTCGAATAAAACCCGGCAGAGCGGCGTGCGAAGAAGCAATCGGCACCGCGAAGCGGACCCAGAGAGATTTCCTCGGGCGTTGGACGGTGATAGGCTATTCGACGCGGTCGTACCAGCTTTCGGGCACATCATCGCCGGTGGTCTCATTGAGCTTGGTGGCATGGCCGTCGAGCCAGAGTATATTGAGTCTGCCTCCGGTCATGAACGGCTGACCGGACCTGATACTGTGTCTGAATATCCCGCGGTACCAGGCGGCCCGCCCTCCTCCCTGGCGATAATGGGTCAGGTTATTTGTGCCGGGGCCGGTGTTGTGGAGCATGTCGGCGGCGCTGTTCTCGATTCTTGGCTCAACGTGGTCATGGGATACGATCAGCTCGGCGGGGTGCGGCACGCGGTTGGCATTTGCGCCTTCGACCCTCCTGCTGAGACAGTATGCCGACTGACGGATCAGTCTGGGATCGGTGCCGTACAGTAATTCGGTCTCGGCTATCACGGCTGCAATTTTTCTGAAGCTGGGACAGCCGAATACGTCGGGGTCTTTCACATAGTCCTTTAGCACGAGGCCCCAGTAGGCTTCCCTGTCCTGAATGGTCCTGAAATTACGGCCTGCGTCGTACCAACTGTATCTGTTTGCGTTTGCAGTTCTGAAGACTATGTAATCGTTGTCCTGCAAATAGATGTTGATGCCAAGCCCGACGTTCTTCAAGTTGCTTCTGCAGATAACCTCGCGTGCACTTTCCTTGGCTTTTTGCAGCGCCGGAAACAGGATTGCCATCAGGATTGCTATAATAGCGATAACGACAAGAAGCTCTATCAGCGTGAATGCCTTCGGTTTACTCATAACGACAGGTTCCCCTTTCCTCTCCTCCGGTATGGGTTGATTTGATCATCTGTTTCATCAAATTTCAAAAACAACACCCCTTGGGGGATTGTTCGGCGGCGGCTTTGATTACGCGTCCAGTAGGGCCTGACCAGCCACGTCCTTCCTTCGCATTTTCCATCATTGTATCAGCCTATTGCGGCGGTGTCAAGTGCCGATTTGGCGACTCAAACGTGATTTTATCGCCCCGGAGGGCGTACTGCAAGAAAAAAGGGCCACTATCAGGCGTGCTGCGGCGCGGTGGTGGAGGATTGGCTTTGACAGGGAAACCGGCGTAGTCTATGCTCACCGGTGCCAAGGGGCCGGGCGGATGGCAGGTGTCCGAACGGTCGGAAAGCAACAGTCCCGGTGTAGATGCGGGCGTCGTCCAAGGGGATTACGAAGCCTTTTGGGAGGCTGGATGGGACCGCATGGGCGTTGGTGGAACTGAATGAACATGGCAGTGAACATTAAGGGGCGGAAGATGCGCAGGACGATTTTTGCGTTATTGGCGGCTGTTTGTGGTCTCTGTGGGTGCGGCGGGAGCCGGGTTGCAGACGAGGCCAAGCTGCCGATAAGGATAGGGGTGCTTGCCGACTCACAAATCACCTCGCTGGATTATACACCCACCTGCCAGTACAAGAATAAGGAATTGGACAAGCAGATCGAGACGGCCATTCGTCCGCCGGCCCTGGCGTACCTTGCAGCGGGTACGCTGGAGACCGCTCTCCAGAGGTTGGTTGAGCCTAATGCGGGCGTTGATGTGGTCCTGTATCTTGGAGACGGGGCAAACAACGGTGGGGCCGGCGAGGTGAACGATTTGTTCACGATTCTCGAAGAATTCAGGGAGGAGTATCACGTTCCCGTTTTTGTGGTAATAGGAAATCACGACTATCTGGGGGCGGGCAATACGGAGGATTTTGTTGAAAGGGTGCTTTTGCTCAACCGTTCCCGGCCGGGGAAGGATGCGCCTTTTGGGGACCCGTACGAGCGGCCTCTTTCGAAGTGTGAGGTGCTGCAAAAGATACGGGGTTTCAATCAGGGCAGTGCCGGAGCGCATGGGGCCGGGAGCTTCAAGTATTCGGATCTTCCGCAACAGCTCGACTGTGGGCTGAATCACAAGAGCGGGTTGTACCTTGCCGGTCGCGTGGCTTACTCGGACGACGGCGGGGAGGTTGTTGAGATACTGCTGGCCGACACTTCGGACTACCAGGACTCGGAGTTCGAGCCGGAATTTGCAAAATCCAACCTGGTTTTGAGAACGTGGGATTTCTACGGGAGCAAGGGCTCGATATCTTTTGTGGGCAAAAAGAATCCCCCGCAGGGCGATTGCTTGAGGGAGCTTGGTGAGAACTCATCAGCGCCGTTCAGGTTCATGGCATCGCATTACCCGCCGGACCATCTGGACCGGATTTTGCCGGAACTGAGTCTTGTTCATGGCGCTATTGAGCTGGTTGGAGGCGTGTTGGGCTCCACTTTTGCCGCCCAGCATCTTGACAAGCTCCACAAGCAGGGCAGTGCAAATTTCTGGCTGTCCGGCCATACGCATAGAAGCAGCATGGACGGTCAGCCTCAAATGACGTTCGGGGATATCTTCGCACAGCGCTCCTTCGGGAGCATAAACGTCGGCTCGACCACTGATTTCCGCGCGCACGTTGCCATTATAGAGGCCTACGAGAAGGGCAGGAACAAAAGGGTGCGGGACAAGGACAAGGTGGGGTATCGGCAGATTCCCATTTACAGCGGCAGCCCGAGTGTACCGGCAGTGCTGGAGGCTGTGGGCGAATGGGGGGGCAATCACAGGGGGGACACGCGTTTCTGGAATCAACGGCTCGCGAGTATGGACGACAGGCGGTTCGGCGCGTCCATCCTCGGGCTAAACAGGGAGTACCAGGAGGACTACTGGACGGGCGAGCACAGCGAGGCGTCGGTGGCGCATCTCAGGGCGTTCATCGGTTGGCTTGTCCGTGGCCGTTTGGATCCCCAGGCAAAGCGGCCGGATATAATGGCTTGCCTGGCTTTTATTGCCGGAGCCTACGAAGATAAGCTTGATCCAACCAAAGAATACAGGTCGGTGTACCGGTGAACTCGGCAGTGGATGGCCGCGGGATCCGCCTGAAATGGGACTGGCGCAGTGCCGGGGCGGCATTGACGTTATCGGGGCGGCCGGTGTGGGCAGGGCAGTCTCATAGCGGCCTTTCGAGAAGGTCAGTGCAGGTGAATTTCGCAGTTCTGAGGTTGATCCTCAGGGTCTTTATCTCAAAGGGCGCGAGTCGAAGCTTCATCTTCTTTTTCATGAACGGCAGAGACAGGACGGTTGTCCTGGCCTTTCCTGTCGGTTCGAAGAGCCTGACAATCAGGTCGGCGCCTTTTTCGGCTCGCTTGACGGCGGCTATCCGAACGACATTATCGCTTAAGACGGCCACGGATTTTGGCAGGTTGCCGCGGCCGGAGGGGAAGAATGAGAGTGCGAATGGCTCTTCGTTCTTCACCTGGGCCTCGCGGTTTATGCTATCAAGCCGTTGCGTGACTTTGCCGGCGTTTAGCCAGAACCGGTATAACCTCTCGCCCTGGTCCATTCTCGGGCTGAAGCGATCGGCCGGGACGCACGGCCATTTCTCGGAGGAATAGGCGGCCGAGCGAAGCAGCGTCAATCGCAGGGTTGCTCGCGAAAAGTCCGAGCCGTATGTGCCGTCGTTGATGCAGGTCAGGGCCAGATCGCTTTTGCGGGAAACGACGGCCACCCACTTCTGCGAAACCGCCTCGTCACCGTTGGAAGGAAGCTGCGCGGCCCCGTAAGCCACTTGGCCAAGGTACTCGCTGTCCTCGCCGAGGGTGGGGATAGAGAGCTTGAGCATTCGGGTCTTTTCGTTCCAGAAGACGCGAGTCCGGATTTCGATTTCGGTTCCGAATTTGGGCAGGACGTAGCGCTGGCAGATTGCCGAATCGCCGTATGCCAGGACGGCCTCCACCACGCTCCTGACCGGTCCGTCTTCAATTACGCGGACCGAATCGATCTGGCCGCCGGGGGCGTTGGCTCGCAGGCCGGAGAACGCAGAGCCTGCGGCTTTGCTCATCAGCCTGAACCTGCCGACTACACCGCCGAAGGCCCTGCCCTCCATGACCCAGGAGTCCTCGATGTCCCTGAGGACGAGCGGCTGGAAGGCTCTTTTGCCGAGGCAGTCCCTGCCACGGACCCTGTAGGCGTCGATAAGCCCGGTTCTTGTGTTGACGACGACCGTCAGTTGGTCGGTCCGAAATACGATTTTGCCTTTCTTTGCCTTCAGCGCGGGGGCGGGTTTGCGGGCGATGACCTCGGCCAGGCAGTCAAAGCGATTCATTTGACCCGGCTTAAGCTCGGCGGTGAAGACCGCCCGCTTTCGCCAGTCCACATGCAGGTTGCTGCGAGGCTGCTCGGTCTGGGAGGGCAGCGCCTTGCCGCCGCGGTATACCGTGATATTGGTGAGCTGATCCGAGATGTCGGGCAGTTGAAACTCGCAGTCGATGACGGTCCTGACCGGGAAAGGATGAGGATTGTAGACGAGAATTGGGATTCGGCCCTTTGTGGCCTTCGGCTGGCCGGCGGCCAGTGCGAAGAAGGCGCGGGTCTTTTCTCTGGAAGCGATCTCCAGGCCGTGGTCCAGCATTCTGAGGGAGGCCTCTTCGACGCTTTGAATCGAGGAGCCTGGAAGAATGTCGTGGAACTCGCCGGTCATCAGGTCGCGGAGGGCCTCTTGAATCTGTTCGTACGGGTATTTCAGCAGCCCGTTGACGGCGGCCGCCGAGGCCATCTTTTCGAGGCTGTAGATTTCGTTTTCGAGGCGGCGGTGCTTCTGCTTGATGCGGATTTGCGAGGTGTAGCAGCCGATTGCCCAGGGGTTGAGGTCACCGCAGTGTTTGGGCATGGCGGCTTTGGCTCGCGCGGCCTGTCTGAAGTAGGCTTCGGGGGTGGAGTGGCGAATTCTATGGCTTTTCGTTTTTGCCACAATCACGTTGACATCGCACAAATCCCGCCTTGACGGTCCACCGCCGTGATTGCCGACGCCCCAAAGGAGGATGTCGAGCTGGGTATCTGGATTCTCATCGAGCCATTGGCGGAGTTTCCGGCCGGCGGCGCCGAGACGCGAGAGATATGGGAATCTGAAGCGATGCGTCATTATCTGAGAGCCGTCATAGCCGAGCCAGAGAAAGGTCTCGGCCGGCAGCGTCAGGTCGTTCGGCTGGGGCCGGCCGAAGAGATAGGAATCGTAGCCGGACTTGGCGAGTATCTGAACCAGGCCTCGCGTGTGGCCGAAGGGGTCGAAGTTGATGGCGGTCGCGGGCATGACGCCGAAGTGCTTCTTGAAGTATGCCCTGCCGAGCAGAATCTGCCGGACGAACGATTCGCCGGAGGGTATGTTGCAGTCGGGCTGGACGTACCAGCCGCCCATGATGTGCCAGCGGCCGGCCTTGACGAGCCTCCGGATTCGCCTGAAAAGCTCCGGCTCGTATTGCCGCACCCACTCGTACAGGATTACCTCGTTGTGGTTGAAGATGAAATTCTCGTCGGCCTCGCAGATATCGGCCGCCGTGCGAAACGTCGATAGCGCCTCGCCTGCGCCTTCCTGCCAGTGCCACAGCCACACCGGATCCAGGTGGGCGTTACATATAAGATGCAGTGTTTTGATTCTCTTTGCCATGGCGGTGGTATACTCCAAAGCAGCCTGTGATTCAAGCACCTTAATGAATACTGCTTTGAGGGATTGCTGTTTGCGCGCAGCGCACGTCGGATTCGCGGGGACGATTCATCGCGGGCCGGCCGAGTCGTCCTGTCAACAGTCTTTCAACGAGACCCGGCTGAGCCCGGCGGCTTGAGGACGAAGGCGGCGGCGTAGATTCGACCCGGGGCCGTGGCGACCAAACGGAGTGTTCCTTCCTTGTCAACAACACCTTTCCAGGCTTTATCAGCGCCGAACTCTGCGAGCCGGCTGAAGGCAAAGGTGTCGTTTGCCTGCTCGAAGAGCTTACGGGCGGTATTCTTGTTGGTCCTGGCGCCCCCGGTCGGCAGAGTTAGCCCGGCGGCCCGCAGGCCGACATAGAGCCGGGTTGCGCCCTTGGGTTTCCGGGCCTCCCAGCGCCACGTGCCTTTGCTGTGCTCGACTGTGGCGTCAAGTTCGCGGGGCAGAAACAATCGCGTCGCGGGGTCGCCGAGCAGCGCGTACATCAGCGCCTGGTCCCGGCGGAGGGCGGCGACATTCATCTTTTCTTCGGGCTTGCCTTCGACGTTTACGAGCATCGGCTCCATAACAAAATCTCGAGCGACGGCCGCCGCGCGCTGAGCAGTCAGCCAGATACTTCCAAGCGTTTCGTGCCCGCGGCCGGTTTGCTGGAGCAGGCACAGGCCGGAAAAGTAGTTGGTCAGTGGATGAGATTCGGTGGTCGCGCCAATGGCCGCCACGGGTCCGGCGGGTTGCAGCAGGAGCGACTCGGCCAGGCAGCTCTGGCCTTCCGTGAAGCTGCCGGCGCTGCAGGCAAGAATGACCGTTGGCGGGCCGGGCTTGTCGCCCAACAGCCGGGTTTCGACGTCTGCGACCGAATAAACTATTGATACGGGACGGGGAACTGCGTCATCGAAGCTCCTGATATAAAACCTCATGGAATGAAAGCTGCGGGCGGTTGCATGGCCCATGAGCACGGCCATGAAACCTCCCTGCTGTAATCGGCTGCTGAAAATCGCCGGCTGGTCCTCCGGCCATCCGCACAGCGGGTGCGGAGGGTCCCCGGAGATTATCCAGGGCCGCGCCCAGGATGGGGCGTTCGTCTGGATGATGTTGAGCAGCAGCATCGTGGTCATGCTGTCGAGGGCGGGATTATAGCCTGCGGCGCCGACCCATATAGGCAGGCAGAGGTCCTCGGGTGTCGGCACTCTTGCTTCGAATTTCAGAATCTTATCGACGATGAGCTTTAGTTGTTCGGGTGTTCGGGCGGGGATTCGGCCCACGGGGATATCGGGCGCGAGATCCCCGTCGAAATCGCCCCACAGTGCGTCAGAGGCGAAATCCGGTTTCTGAACGGTTCTCCACCTATAGAGCTTGCGCCTGTTGGTCGGGATATACCAGGGTTGTTCTTGGCGGCCGGGCTGTTCGTCGCCGATGAGCAGCAGAAATGCGGGTGGGCGTTTGAGGCCGGCCAGTGCCTCGGCCGGAGGTCGGGTCGAGACAACGGTGTTAAAGCCGTCCTCGGCTCTTTTCGCGGCGAGCGGCTTGACGGCCTCAAGAAATACATCTCTTGTGACGACCAGCCATACCGGTCCGCTTCCTGGGTCGTCGCCGCCGGCTCTCGCCGATGTCGCGCATAGCACGGTCGCCAGTAACAGCAGAACACGCACAAGACCATGAGAACGTCGATTCCCGGCATACATGATTTAGGAACTCCCTTTGTAGCCCTGACCGGAATCGGCAGCGTAGTTCGCGGCGGGACCGGCCGGCGGCAGGTTTCGGTACCAGAAGACATACATCCCCGCCAGAGATACAACAAATATCGGCAGCGTCATCCAGAAGGCCCTGAACGAGCCGATTACAAGCTGCATGGGCAGCAGGAACAGCGTTATCTGCCAGCCGAGGTTAAACGGCAGGGCCAGCAGGTCGTTGCGGTGCTCTCGTTGTGTGGCGGCGCGCAGCTCCGGGCTCAGCACGCCCTTTAGCGGGCCCCAGAAGCCGAAAGGCCGGGTTGTCCGGTAGAAATGCTCGAGGACTTTGCGGCCGGTCGGCTTCGTCAGGTAGGTTCCGGCGAAGCTGCTGACCAGGCCGATGGAAAGGGCAATCACGAACTGCCATCGCTCGTCCTCGAGTATCCTCCAGAATTCGGAGCAGGCGATAAGATACGGGGTCGCGATTTTCATTGCGACCGCGCCGGTAAGGCCGAGCGCCATTCCGACGGCGAAGCCGGAGCCGTTAAATCGCCACCAGTAAAACCGCAGGAAGAACGGGACGAGTGTTCCGCCGCCGAGGCCCATGATGATCCAGCCCCATATATCGTTGATGTTCTTGATGTAGTTTCCGGCGACAAGTCCGACGGCGGCGACGGCGACAATGAAGACCCAGCTTGCGTAAATGAGCTCGCGCTGGGCGGCTTTCGGCCGGAAGAATCGCTGGTACAGGTCGCGCGTGAAGAAGGCTGTTCCCCTGTTGACGTTGGAGTCGAAGGTTGACATGGACGCGGCGATAAGGGCTACGAGCAACATTCCCCTCAGACCGGCCGGGATATAAAAGAGAATCACTGCCGGCAGGATTCGTTCGGGATTGACCGTGCCTTCGTAGCCGAGCAGCGGAAGCTTGTTGGAGAAGTCCGAGCCGAGCAGCTCCGTGAGCCGTGTGATTAATTCGGCCGGGTAGCTCGACGGCTTATTCATAATCCCGGCGATGACCTGCTCCCAGCGTGCTTGATCGATGGGGCCGACGTACTCTTTGATTGAGGCGGCGGCCTGCATGAGGACACCCTGGTCCGGAAAATTGCGCTGGACCAGGAAGAGGCCGAGGACGGCAAAGCCGATCATCATGGGCCAGCGGACCATCATCAGCCAGGTCCACAGGAAAGTCAGCGTGCCGCATTCGCGGTCGTTGCGGGCGCCGAAGAACTTGGGGTCGTCGCCGTAGCCCATGCCGTGAAAGATGTTGCGAAGCACATAGAAAAGGGCGAACATGCCGAGACTGTTGTACAGCTCGTAGCCTTTCGGCATAGTGGTTTTCCATTGGAGTTTGGAGGTGACCCAGTCGCTGTTGCCCGTGACGGTTTGGGCGAGGGCGGCAAGGTCCCCGTGGCCGGTGAGTTTCAGGACGGCCAGGGTCGATATGCTTATTACGGCAATCAGGATGATAACTGATTGGAAGATGTCCGTGAAGACAACGCCGTAGAAGCCGGAGAGCATCGTATAAACGACCGCCACCGATAGCATTATCAGGGCGCAGGTGAAGGGCGAAAAAGGCAGAAACATGGATAGAAACAGGCCCACGCCCTTGCCCATGTATATTATCATCCCGATCGTCCATATAATCTCGGCTATTGCCTTGAGGATTCGGGCGGCCCGGCCCCAGAAGTCCTCGCCGAAGCGATAGCTCATCCACTCGGCGCCGGTCATGCAGCCGGAGCGGCGGTGCCATTTGCCGATCCAGAGGAGCATCACGGCCAGGACAAGGACCGCGCCTCCGCGAAAGGCGATGTACAGGCCGCGCGGGCCGAGCATGTAAAGGAACGAGATGACCAGCATTGTTCCGGTGATGTCCAGGAACGAGGCCATGCCGGATATCCCGAGGGCCCACCAGGGCATGCGACGGCCGCCCAGGAAGTAGTCTTCGAGACTCGCCGAGGCCCTGCCTTTGAGATAAAGGCCCAAACCGACCAGGATGGAGAAGTAGACTCCGATTACACAATAGTCAACGGCGTTCAGGTTTGCCACATTCTGCCTCCATTCAAACAGGTTCAATGCGGATTTCGCCGCGCGACAAGTGTCGCACAAATGCCGGTCGCCGGACCGGGGCGAGCCCGCAGTATAACGAAAACGGGCGGATTCTTGAAGATGTTGGCCGGGAATTTTCCGTGAGGCCTCGTCGTTATCAGTGGAATTTGATAACATGGGCCTGTGACAGTGTTTTTGGACGGGGTATATTCCGGCTATTGTCACAGGGCTTATTGCGCGAACCGGAATTTGGCACTTGACTCGACGATTGATGGAGATGCCATGAACAGAAAAGAATCGGGGGCATCGGCGCGAATCAGCGCCCGTATCTGCAGCGTCATGCTCGTGTGCGTTTTGGTGTCTGTTTCCGGGCTGCGGGGCGCAACGGTAACCATTCTGTTCGACCGGGAGAGTCCCCAGGCCGCGTTCGCCTGCAAAGAGATTCAAGCGGCCTTAAAGGCAAGAGGGCATAGTATTGCACAGTCCGACCTGGAGCAGCTTCAGGGTGTCACCGAGGGTGTTCGGATCGTGCTCTGCCCGGCCTCGGATTCGGGCGCCACGGGTCAAATGAAATCCGAAGGAGGCCGGGCGCCGGGCGCCTTGAAGAGCGAGGGCTACAGCATTCGTGTCACGTCCGGGGCGGGGCGAAGCGCCTTCTGGGCCATTGGCGGCGATACGGCCGGGGTCATGTACGGCGGATTGGAGCTGGCCGAAGTCATCCGAACCGACGGATTCGCGGCAATCAAAGATGTGGACCAGAATCCCTACATGGCGATGCGCGGCACCAAGTTCAACTGCCCGCTGGACGTCCGCACGCCCAGCTACAGCGACGTCAGCGACGCAGCGCAGAACAACATCATCGAGATGTGGAGCTTCGACTTCTGGACCGAGTACATCGACAATCTTGCCCGCCACCGCTACAACTATATCTCGCTCTGGTCGCTTCATCCGTTCCCTTCGTTGGTCAGGGTGCCGGATTATCCCGACGTGGCGCTCGACGACGTCAAGCGCTCGACCGTTCAGTGGGCAGAATACTATCCGGGCAACGGGACGGGTTTCGACGCGCCGGAGATCCTTAACGACGTTGAAACGCTCAAGAAGATGACCATCGACGAGAAGATTGCCTTCTGGCGCAGGGTGATGCGCTACGGCAGGGATCGCAATGTCGATTTCTATTTCGTCACCTGGAACATCTTCGTCAACGGGACCGACGGCAAGTACGGCATCACCGACGACATCGACAATCCGACGACTATCGACTAGTTCCGCAAGAGCGTCCGGCAGATGTTTCTGACGTATCCCGACCTGGCGGGCATCGGACTGACAACCGGCGAGAACATGCCCGGGGCGAACTTTCGTAAGAAAGAGGACTGGGCGTTCAAGACCTACGGACAGGGCTTGCTGGACGCGGCGGCAGAGCAGCCCGGGCGCAAGTTCAAGCTCATCCACCGCCAGCACCAGACCGGCGCCGGGGACATCGCCCGAAGATTCGCCCCGCTGATAGACCACAAAGACATCGAGTTCATCTTCAGCTTCAAGTAT
>CP070678.1:2952201-2955188 GCA_020352515.1 Phycisphaerales bacterium
ACACTGTTATTGTCCAGGATCGGGCATTCTTCGAGGCCCGATACGGCACGAGTCTTAATATTGCGGGCCAATACGTCGGGAGACTGGATAACAAAGGGGAGCGTATCGAATTCCAAGACGCTTTCGGGACAGTGATTCAGAGCTTCAAATACGAAGACAACTGGTACGAGCTGACCGATGGACCTGGTTTTTCTCTGACCATGGTTGACCCGACAAGCGGCGATCCGAACGATTGGGAGAGGAAGTTCGGGTGGCGTTCGAGCCTTTACGCAGGCGGCACGCCGGGCCAGGCGCCGGAGACGGCGTTAGCGGCCGACAGCATTCTGATCAATGAGTTGTTGGCTCACTCACACGGTTCTGAACCGGATTGGATCGAACTGTATAATGCGACGGACGAGGAGATTAATATAGGCGGGTGGTTCCTCAGCGACGACGACTCTGATCCCAATATGATACGGAAATACGAGATACCCGCCGATACAACGATCTTGGGCGGGGACTATCTTGTATTCGTGGAAGATGATTCCTTTGGGGATCCAAATCCGACCGGCAACAATATACCGTTTGGTCTGAGCGAAGGGGGTGAGACCGTGTATCTGTATTCAGGGCAGGGCGGAGAAGTAACCGGCTTATACCAGACACAACAGAAGTTCAGTGCCTCAGAAACCGGCGTTACCTTCGGCCGTTACGAAAAGGAGGAATTGTCGGGCGGTTACGATTTTGTCCGCATGACCGATCCAACACAGGGCAGAGCTAACACCGAGAGCTCGCCGCTGATACCTGAGATTGTGATCACAGAAATATATTACCACCCATGGGACGGAACCGATTATGAGTTTGTAGAGTTGTATAACCGTTCAGGACGTGACGTAACATTGATGACGGAGGTTAAAACCTATACTTCTGAAACCAACTTTGTGACCGAGTGGTTGGCGTGGCGTCTTGAGGGGACAGGATTCGAGTTTCCGGACAATACGACCATTCCCGCTCACAGCTATATTGTGGTCGCGAAGAACCCGTCACATTACAGTTACGCTTTGGGCCCGTACGACGGCAAGCTGGACAACGGGGGGGAGGAACTTGAAATTCAGATTCCGGGGGATAGGGAATACGGCAAGGGGCGTTATTGGATTCCGATTGAGGAGATCGACTACGACGACGAGGCTCCGTGGCCGAAGAGTGCTGATGGCGGAGGAGATTCGCTGCACCGTGTCAATATGCACAGTTACGGCAGGGACCACTCGAATTGGACGGCGTCCGCACCAACGCCTGGGCGATAGATTGCTTCAATCGGCCAGTTTGCGTTATTGCCTTTGAGTGGCGTTGTGGGTGTTGGGGCAGAATCTTAGAGGCTTATCATGTAGCTTCCGTCAGCTTGCCCGTTTTTCAGAGGTGCGGCCGGTCGGGCGGGGTCGGAGGGCCTGCTTGAAGGGCCCACCATAGAGGTAAGGCCCTTTTTGCAGGGGGTAACATTTTTGTTGGATTTCTCTTGATTTATGCGTGGGGAGGTGTTATAAGCTGTTGTTGGTTTTGCCGGGCTGGAAGATTCGGGCCGGTTCAAGGAGGAACATTGTCACGCGGCTGGCGACTGGAGAGTGGCATCTTTCAAGCGGGCACACAGGATAGATGTAGGATTTTGACAAGGAGGTGAATGTGATGGAACACACAAGCATTCCCCACAGAAGTTCCCAATTGTTTTCGAAAGTCATGATTCCGGCTGCAATCAGGCCGATTGGTTGTGAGGTGGCGGCCTCGCGCGCGCCTCGTGGGCCGGGCCGTTTGCTTGCAGTTTTCTGCCGGACTGTGACGGCGGCCATCCTGTTGGCAGCGGGCTGCGCCCAGGAGGAACGCGCCGAGGCACCCGGAGAAGAATTGCAGGTTGTCAGGGAAGAGACACCGGAGATGCAGCCTTTGTTGAGGACGGACGAGGTCACCAGCGCGACAGAGATGGGCGCCTACACGCCGGATACAAAGGTATCGGCAGATGTGGAGAGCACACGGGTGGTTGAGAAGCCTGCGCGGCCGGTCGTCCGAAAAGAACTTACGGGCGCCGCGCGAGAGGCGGAGTTCGAGAGGCTGGCCGGCGAGGCGAAGGCGGCCGAACAGCAGGGGGACCTTATGGCTGCGATAGGGTTCTACCGGAAGGCCGAGGAGTACACTGACGAATCGCTGGCGGAAGAGATAGAATCGCTGTGGGAGCGGGTGGGCGAGGCGAGAGCCGAGGAGGTGAAGGGGGCAGCGGTGACGGAGGTAGTGGTGACGGGGCCGGCGGTGACGGAGGAAAAGGCGGAGGAGCCGAATGCATCGGATGTCGTTGTGCAGGCGACGGTGATCGAACCGGACGAGCCTGGGTCCGTGGACTTAACGGCACCGGAGGAGGCAGCCGAACCCAATGAGTCGAGTGAGGCGCCGGAATCTGAAAGGGATGTAGACTCAGGCGACCGGGCGGAGGCGGAGAAGCCTGCCGCTTCACAGGCAGCGGGGTCGGGCGGTGATGCGGCCATTGCCGAGACGCGGCTGGAGAACAGTGCGAAGCCGAGCGAGGGGCCTGCGGAAATTGCCGTGGATCTTGGGGGCGGTGTGAAGCTGGAGCTGGTGCGGATACCGGCGGGGCAGTTCTTCATGGGCTCGCCTGCCGGTGAGCCCGGGCGGGAGGTCGACGAGGGCGTTATGCATCGCGTGTGGATAAGCAAGCCTTTCTACATGGGAAAGTTCGAGGTGACACAGGCTCAATATGCGGCGGTGACTGGACAGAAGCCGAGCCATTTCGAGGGTAGTGAGCTGCCGGTGGACAGTGTCTCGTGGGACGACGCGGTTCGCTTCTGCGAGATCCTGGGCCAGAAGGAGGGGCGGCGCTACAGGCTGCCGACGGAGGCGGAGTGGGAGTACGCGTGTCGAGCGGGGTCGAGTTTGGCATTTTCGTTCGGGCCGAGCTATTCGCAGCTTTCGGAGCACGGCTGGCACTTCGATATCAGCCAGAACAAGTC
>CP070678.1:2955288-2958189 GCA_020352515.1 Phycisphaerales bacterium
AGTGCATGACGGCATATCGACTCGGCGCGCTCGCGTCCCGGACTAGCGGCAGGACGCTGCGGCCGTCGAGTTCGACGCCAGCGGGAATCTCAACGTCGCAAAGCTCGAGAGCCGTGGGATACCAGTCCATCGCGGTGATAGTCTGGTCGCGGGCGATACCTTTCGGTAGCTTCCTGGGATAGCTCAGAATCGCCGGGACGCGGATGCCCCCTTCGAGGAATGTGCCTTTTGAGCCGATCCAGGGGCCGGTGTTACCTCCGCCGCCGTTGGCGCCGTAGTTGTGACCCCGCGGATACCCGCTCGTGTGGTGATCTACCTTTATCTGATAGTCCTCCTCGGAGTGCCCGTTATCACTCATGAATACGATGATCGTATCGTCCAGCAGCTTGAGGGCTTCCAGTTGCGTCAGCACGCGGCCGATGTAATCGTCGGTGGTCGAAATCATCGCTGCGTAGGAGCGCCGGGGCTCGGGCAGGTGCGCGTATCGCCTGCCGTGGCGGGCCAGCGACTGCTCGGGATAGTGAGGGATGTTGAGAGCGAAATAGAGAAAGAACGGCACGTCCTGATTGCGCTCGATGAAAGACAACGCGCGGTCGGTGATCAGATCGGGGAAGTAGTCACCTCGACGGAACACCTCTTCGGTTCCCTCGTAGAGGTCGTGATATCCCGTGCCGTGCAGTTGGTAGTGGACGTAGTTGTCGATGAAGCCGTCACGAATGCCGAAGAATTCGTCGAAGCCCTGTTCGGTCGGTCCGTGGTCCGAGTGGGCGCCCAGATGCCACTTTCCGAAGAGCCCCGTTCGATAGCCGGCTGCTTGAAGAGTCTCGGCGATTGTGACCTCGCTGCGGAACATATTCAGCCCTTTGGTTGCGAGCATCTTGCCCTGCATCCACGAGTTCACGTTCGACCGCTGGGGATGCCGGCCCGTCATAAGCATTGCTCGTGCGGGACAACAAACGGTGTGTGCATAAGCCTGGGTGAAGCGTACGCCATTAGCGGCGATCTTATCAATCGCGGGCGTGTGCAGATCTGTTGAGCCGAAACAATTGGCGTCGAGCGTACCCTGATCGTCTGTCATGATGAAGATGACATTGGGACGTCGAACACTTCGGCCAAGGCAACTGTGGCCGAGAACCGCACCGACAAGAAGGGCTGCACCGGCAGTTTTCAGGAAATCGCGCCTTGTTTGATTGGTATCGTTCATGTCATCATCTTTCACGGTTAGTCAGCTTTGCGTATGCCCCTGTTTGCCGGCGCGCTGCGCCCGGACTCCTGGTAGGTCTTGAGAAGCTCGGCCAGCGACGCAACGATCTTGGGGTGGTTGCTGTATTCGTTAACGGATTCCGAGATGTCGCGGCCGAGATGGTAGAGCTGTCCGGGCGGCTTGTCCGGGTCGTAAGGGATCCTCTCCGATGCGACGCCCCCGCTTGTCTGGCTCAGGATGAGTTTCCAGTCGCCTCGGCGGATTGCGTATGTATTCCAGAAGCTGTCGCTCACAAGGGCCTGGCGCACCACCTGCCTGGGTCTGGTGTCCAGGAGAGCACCAAGAAAGCTGAAGCTGTCCTCTCCGGCATCGGCGGGCAGATCGACTCCGAAGAAATCGGCAAACGTTGCCAGAAGATCGGTCAGGGCCACGATCGCGCCGCTCCGCGAGCCCGCGCGGATTCTGCCCGGCCAGCGGGCGATAAGCGGGATGCGCGTGCCGCCTTCATACACGTCGGTCTTCTGGCCGCGGAGCGGGCCGTTGAGCTTGTGGCCTCTTATCGTTGCCGATCGGACCACCTCACGATAGGTTTGTATAGCACCGTTGTCACTGGAAAACATTACCAGCGTGTTATCTGTGAGTCCTTTCGCTTCGAGCGCGCCAAGCAGCTCGCCGACGGACCAGTCCAGCTCCATAAGAAAATCGCCATAAGCGCCGATAGAGCTCTTGTCCCTGAATCGCTTGTTCGGACGGATCGGTCCGTGGATGTTGCGGTGCGCGAAATAGAGGAAGAACGGCTGATCGGCCGATTGCTCATGAATCCACTCGACGGCTCTTTCGGTCATCATTATTGCGAGTTCCTCGTGCTCGTAGCGCGCGCTGCGACCGCCCTCGACACCCAGAGCCGTGGCGAGCCCAAGCCGGGGCCGTTCGAGGTAGTTCTTCTCAAAGCCCGGCCGCTTGTCGGGCAGCATTCTCATCGGATCGTCGGGCGACAGTCCGAGGACGCGATGATTCTCGATTATGACATGAGGCAGCTGGCCCACGTGTGGAATTCCCCAGAAATAATCGAAGCCGACTTCGCACGGACCGGGTCGAAGCTCGCGATTGTAGTCCGGCCCCAGGACATCGTTCCAGCCGGGCATCCCCGGCTCTCCGAATCCGAGGTGCCATTTTCCAATACATGCCGTGCGATACCGGTGGCTCTTGAATAGATCAGGCAGAGTGAACCGGTCCGGATCGATCAGCAGCGGATCGTTCGACCAGACACAGGACGAGGAGGCCCAGGTGCGCCATGCGTAGCGCCCGGTCAGCAGATTATAGCGGGTAGGCGTGCAAACCGACGCGGGCGAATGAGCATCTGTGAAACGAAGTCCCTCTTCGGCCAGCCTGTCGATGTTCGGCGTGTGGACTTTGGTCGCCCCGTAGCAGCTTAGATCGCCGTACCCAAGGTCGTCGGCCAATATCACAACGACATTCGGGCGGTCGTCGCGCTGGGCAAAGGCAGCGCCGGTGGACACCATGCCGACCAGAACGGCGGTTCCGATAGCCTTCAGAAGATCGCGCCCGGTTTGATAGGATTTCTTCATGTCACTGTCCTTTATTTCGAAAATCGCAGAGTCCGGGTGGCGGTTCTAGTTGGTGACTTTGGCTTGAGCAGAATTCTGTACATGCGGGGTCCCCATATTCCCACGAGC
>CP070678.1:2958289-2963692 GCA_020352515.1 Phycisphaerales bacterium
ACCGTAGCCGCCCATGCCGCCGCCATAGCCGCCCATGCCGCCGCCATAGCCGCCCATGCCGTAGCCGCCCATGCCGCCCATGCCATAGCCGCCCATGCCGTAGCCACCCATGCCGCCCATGCCATAGCCGCCCATGCCATAGCCGCCCATCCCGCCCATGCCCATCATCCCGCCGCCCATGCCGCGGAAGTTGGCCGGCTCGCCCACCAGGTCTGTGATGTCATAGACGCGGGTCTCCATCTTGCTCGGAAGCGAGTCAACCGTCGCCACAGTAATTATCCCCCTCTCAACAACGTAGCCAAGATCCGAAAGAGTGCCCGTAACGCCCCCCGCAACCGCCTTGAGCAGATTCTCCAGCCCCGTGCCAAGCTGCACGGCCGAAAGACCGTCCATGTTAATGGGACGCGTCGGCTCTATATCTGCGTTCTCATATAGATCCCGCCAGATCACAACTATCTTCAGCGGAGGATCCACCGCCTCCTTCAGCACCTCTATTGCTTCGTTAAAAGGCGTGTCCTGGGTCAGCTCCGACAGGTCAACAATCTGGTTCAGTTGTTCGTACACCGCAGAGTCCGCTGGGTCCAGCCCGATCGGCGGCTCAGGTTTGCGAGTCGGCTTCTCGATTATCTCACGCCAATTCTTCGGATAGGTAATCTCCTCCGCGTAAGGAATGCCGGACTCATCCGTCTTCAAAAGAATATCCGCCCTCTGCTTGTCGCCTTCCTTCTGGACCTGAAGCTGCTTGCGCATATAAACCATGTCCGCGAGAGTGTCTCTCAGTGTCAAAGCATCGTCATTCTGCGGCTCCAGTTCAATCAGGCTCTCCAACTGCCCCAGTGCCGCCTCATAACGCTGCTGCCTCTGGTAGGTCTTGGCATTTCGCATCAATTCCGCTATTCTTTCTCGCCGCTCCTGTTCGTTCTTCATTCTAAACTCGCGCTGCGCCCGTATCGCTGCCTGTCGCGCCTGTTCTTGTTTGTTTAGCTCCTCCTCGGCCTCCTTGGCAACTATCTCATCTCCAACCTCTGCCAGCCTGCCTATGTACTCTTTGTACAGATCATCACCGAGGTAGAACTTGTTCTCGTTCACCGTCAGCAGCGCCGATTCGACAAGACCCCTTGCCTTGTCGAACTCACCGGCGCTCACGTGGCTTCGCGCCCTGTCGGCGGCATCCCTGACAACCGCTTTTGTATGGCTCCGAAGTATATTCCTCTTCTGAAGAATAACCTCGATGTACCCGCCTTTCGCCTCCTCCTCGGCCGCTTCCGGCTCATTAACATCCGCCCCAACAACATTCGGCTCGATGGCCTCCACAAACATATTCGGCTCGATGACCTCACCGACAACGTTCGGCTCGATGACCTCCCCGACAACATTCGGCTCAATGACTTCCCCAACAACGTTCGGCTCAATGACCTCCCCGACAACGTTCGGCTCAATGACCTCCCCGACAACGTTCGGCTCAATGACCTCCGAAATCCCCCTTTCAGGCTCGGCAAGCTTCAACAGCTCCGCCAGGTCGGGTGTTTCTTTAGGGAAAGGCTTGGGCCCCACCATCTCTCCCATCAGACTCTCTATCAGAGCCAGATAATCCGTTGGTCCTCTGCCCTCCGGCCCGCTGTATAAGCCGCTGGCCGCAACCTTGATAAAGCCCTCCCGGGCCTTCTCGAACTCCCCGCTGATGTAAAGCTCCACCGACTTGTTATAAAGGTCCTCCATCGCCTTGGTCTCGTCGGTTGCCGGCTCCTCCGTCGTCGGCAACTTCGCCTCCTCCGCCAAACGAGCGTCTATTCGAAGAAGATACCCCTGCAGCGTCTTAACCATCGGAGACGGAATCAGCCCGCTCGCGATCACTTCTATAAAACCTTCGCGAGCCTTCTCCAGCTCACCTGCGTAATAGTAGCCCATGCTCCGATGATACAGTTCCGCAACCTTGTTGGCCTCAACGCTAACCGGGCCGCTCGGTCTCACCGGCGCCGGCTTAACGCGCTGGCCGTCGGGCGGCACGGTCCTCTCGACGGTAGCCTTTGGAGTGCCCTTCTCCTGCTGGCTTATCTGCTCGTCCAGCATCTTCAGGGCGTCCACAAGCTGCTGCTGCTCTTCCGGGCTCAACGTCTCGTTGCCCCTGACCCGCAGAAGCTCGCTGCGGGCCTCCGACAACCGGCCCTCGTCGATCAGCTCTTTGGCTTTTGAAAATGACTCATCAACCCGCTTGCGCTTCGCCGCCGCAACCCGGGCCTTGCCCAGAAGCTCGTTCAGATAGTCACGCTCGGCCGCACTGAGATACTCCTGGTAGCTCTGCGCAATCGTCAGCATCTTCTCCGCCTGGTCGTAAAGACGCCCCTCGTATTGACTCCTGCCGACCTGGATTAAATTGCGAACGACCTGACGTGTCGTGTCTTGTTTGTCGCTGCCCCCGATATCGTTCGATGGCGCCACCCCCGACCCGGCTAAAACCAACGTGAAAACCAATGCCAAGAAAATCGGTAGAGACCTTCCACCAAAACGCTTGATGTAAGAACTTGGCCTGTTCAAAACTAACCTCCTGCCAAAAGAACCACCCTCGTATAGAACTCCCTCGTGAAGGACCACCCTCGTGAGGAAACTGTCAACAAATCAACCCTGTTTTCAACCTCCAGTTCGGAGACCAAGCAGACTTATGATAATCCAGTCTATTAAAAAATCGCCGTTTTTGCAAGGCAAAAATTTGATTTACAACGCTTCGGCCCATAATATTTAAGGTTACACTATAGCAAACTCGAAGCCAAGGGGCCACAGGGCCAAAACGCCCCCCCAAAAAACGGGCCGCCGGACAACCGGACCGCGGCTTTCCGCCGCCGCCAAATCCAGGCGGCAGCCGAAGAAAAGCCAGTGACAGCCAAACCACTAATATTAGCCGTGGAAACCTCCAGCAGGATCGGCTCGATCGCCCTCGCAATCGGACCCGACCTGCTGGCTCAAACCCCATTTTCCGGTCCCATGAAGCACAGCGCCGAGCTGTTCGGCGCGGTAGCCGAGATGCTGGCGAGATTCGGCCGAAAGCCACGCCAAATCGACCAAGTCTTTATCTCGGCGGGACCCGGCAGCTTCACCGGATTGCGCATCGCCGTAACCACCGCAAAGATGATGCACCTGGCCGCAGCCGCAAAAATCGTCGCGGTGGACACGCTCGACGTAATCGCCTCCAATGTCACAGACTACATCCATTCATCCCCGCAAACTGCGGTCGAGAGAATCGCCACGGTTCTCGACGGAAAACGCGGCCGGTTCTTCATCGCCGTTTACGGGCTCTCCGACCAGACGCGCCACCGGACGGAAAAAATAACGCACGAACATTACCTAAAAATAGTGCCTGATTGTCTCATGACCGCCTCGCAGTTTCTCGACCGGTTCGCAACTGCTGGCCCCCAAATCCATCTGCTCGGCGACGGCCTGCTGTACCACGCCGACAAGTTTAACGCCCGCGGAATCCAACTGCTCGAACAGCGATACTGGAGCCCCCAGGCAAAGAACGTTCACCTGCTCGGCTGGAAGATTGCGCTCCAAAAGAAATTCGCCGACCCGCTCACACTGACTCCCTGTTACCTTCGAGGCCCGCAAATCGGGCAAAGCCGCCTATCGCCAAAACACCCGTGATGCAAAGCTGCGCCTCGCCGCATATTACCAGAGATTACAACTCTCCGGTCTGCTGAAAATACTGCGGAAGTGCTTCGAACAGGCAAACAGAAAAACTCCCAAACCTCGGCTGCCCGACAACCGGGGGCCGGCAGCCCACCGCCACTGACTTCAACGGACCCCGTTGCTCGGAAGATAGAAATCCCCGGGGATCGTGCCGGACGGCCACGGAACACTTCCACCCGGAGTCACTATTACTCTTATCGGCGTTGTATCCGACGGCCTGTAACGCTCCACGTGACCGTCCGTGTAGCACGCCGACAGCCCGATCTTGAGCTGCTCCAGCTCAGCCCTCTCGCCGTTGCCCGGACGGGTCCAAAACGCCGAGGATGCCGACGTCCCCTCGGCCACACCCGCACCCCTGAACTTCTCACAGCTTCCAAAACAGAGCCGGCTGCGCCAATGGTCGTAGCCAAAGTAATCACTCACCAGCACGCGGCCGTAACCCGGCCTTTCCGCCAAACCTGTCGGACCACGCGACAGCATGCCGCCGCCAAGGTGCCCTATGTAGTTCCAGTAGAAGCAGTAAGTGCCAAAAACCGGGTCCGGCACGGGCCCTGTATCAGGATTATCCCAATCGTCCCCGGCGTCCCAGGACTCCTGAAGATATTTATACTTCTTCGGGGCGCTCGGACAGAATAGGATGCTCGCATCAGCTATGTAGCTTCGCAAGTAAGCACTAATCGAACGGTGAAGCTTCGGACTGCGCTTCATGTAGCCCGTCAGCATCGTCGGCTCGCTCCAGGTAAATGAGTCCGGCTGTCCTGTCGTGCCTATCGTGGCTACCGAATCCGGATACAGTTCGTCGTTGTCAAGAGCGTAGAAATGCAAAATCCTGCCTATTTGACGCTGATTGCTCATCCCCGCTATAGTACGGGCCTTCCGCCTGACCCTACCAAGAGCAGGCATCAGAACCCCCGCCAAAACTGAAATTATGGACATCACCACAAGAAGCTCTATAAGCGTGAAGCCCTCCCTCAACTCCCCCTTCGTCCCGGACCTCAACGCCCGGGAACTGACTTTTTGTCGGGCCGCTCCCGCAAACATCACATTCCTCGCGATAGCTCACCTCGCGTACTCTATGCGTCAACTATACTCTATGCACACACCCGCGTCCAGTCAAAAAAGTAAAAAAAACGCCAATCACTTGTGCTCAAATCTGCAGCCCGCATTACCTCCGGCTCCCTGAAGCTCTAATCGACGCGCCCCCGGCGCCCCAACACCGTGAGCAAACCGGCTCCCAGACGCCCCTAATCAAAACCGCGCCGCTTCGAATCCCGTGGTGGCAAAGGGGGCAATGGCGGAGGCGGTGGGGAAGGAGGAGGAAAAAAGAGGGTCTTCCACCAGCCGATAGGCCGCCGTGAACGCGGGTTTCGTACGCCCACAAGCCGGCTGCCACTCGCATGATATTCGACAACCGCCGCGGCTGACGGCCCGCCTGCCACTATTCACGCCCGGCAGGACTACCGCCATCGGCCCCCATACAAACATAGCCACCACGCGGAAACGGTTTAAAGCCGGAAAACCTCCTTGTAATACGCCTGTCGCTGCCATAACACTCAGACAATAAGAAAACCTTGAACGCCCCCCAACTGCCGAACGTGCCGTTTTTCGCCTGAAAAAGGGCTTTTCAGACCCCTCTGGGCACACCCTGTCCCCGTCGGGCGCACATCAAATCGCGCCCGGCAGGTGCCGCCGCGGACGTACCCGACACACCAGCCCGACCGC
>CP070678.1:2963792-2967617 GCA_020352515.1 Phycisphaerales bacterium
CAGCCTGCCGCCCGGCCGCCGGAGAGGTCTCTTTGAGCGGCGAGAAGACTTCGACCCGGGCCGGCTCATTGGGCTCCGTGCCATCCTCTTGCCCGTCGACTCTCGCGCGAATCTCAGAGATGGCCCGCAGGAAAGGATTGTCTCCGTCCTCCGGGTTCCATCGGGAGCCTAATCTTCCGAGGGCCTCGATTGCGCGCAGGTCGCCAATTCTCGCCAGGTAGTTCGCCGCCGCCAGCCTACTGGCCGGCCGGCCCTTATCGAGCATCTCGACCAGGCCATCAATGTCCACAGCCGCAACCATCCGCCGAATTTGTCCCAGCTCTCTTTCAAGCAGCTCTTGCAGGGCCGGTTCCGGATCCTGGCGAGGTTCGACGATGTTCTTCTTTTCCGGCAGGTCCTGCCGCTTGACGATTTGACTCGATTCGCTCTTGGAATTGCGCAGGATAGTGACGGCGACCGCGACTGCCGCGACTACGACCGCTGCAGCGGCCAGTTTGACAAGCGGATTCTTCAACACTACACGCCACGTAGAAATCCGGCGCAGCGGCTCTCCCGGCCCGCCGTGTTCGAGGGCCTCGGCCACCTTTCTCTCAATCCGCTCCACACTTGCCCGCATGGCCCCGGCAAATTCCGCCAGCAATTTGTCGTCCGCCTGCAAACCTTCAAGATAGTCCCTACAAGCCCCGCAGGTGTCCGTGTGTCGCCGCAATTCGCCGGCCTGCTCATCGGTCAAATCCCGCGAAAGCAGGTCCGCCATTTGCTCCCGCGCTCTGTCGCATTCATTATCCATTATTTGCCCCTCTCGGCTTCCATAAGCTGCCGCAGCTTCTTTCTGGCCCTGCTGAGCCTGGCCTGCGCAGCGGTCTCGCTGATCATAAGTGCCTGGGCGATGCTCCTGGTGCTTCGCCCGTCGAAATAGTAAAGAATTAACGCAATCCTGTGCTCCTCGCCGAGCCTGGCCAAGGCCGCCTGCAACTGCGGATACTCCCGCGGCCCTTCCTGTGCGGCCGGGCCGGCCCAGCCTTCGGCTCGCCTCTCAATGCTCCTGCGTCTTTGCAGGTCCGTACACATATTCTTTGCGATTCTGCCCATCCACGGCCCGAACCGCCTCGCGTCTCGGAGCTGACCCATGTTTGTCAGCGCCTTGATTAATGCCTGCTGGGCCGTGTCTTCTGCATCCTGCCTGTGCCCGAGCATGCCGAGGCACACGGCGAACACGCGCTCCGCATACGCCTTAACCAGGGCGGTGCAGGCCGACTTGTCACCGCTACGACAAGATATAACCATCTGTTTTTCCAGTTCACTGTCCAAGAGTGGTTCCTTATCGTGATTTCCAATATACTGACGGGCAAGAGGCCGAAAACCTGACAGCATTTCCGGCAATCGCCGCGGAATTTTCCACCGGGCCCGCACAAGGTGCGGAAAAATACGTACTAACGGAGAAATTGACCCGCGAGGATATTGGCGGCATCATGCTCATCGGGCTGTAGATTGCCTCTGTTCCCGTACCCACGCGGCTACCAGCGTGGTTTTGTCCTTCAATTGGCGGCTTCAATGCTGTAACATCATAATGCCAGGCAACAAAGACGTACACGAACAATATGGCGAATACCTTTGGAAAGATACTACCTGTCGACGGTGAGTGGCTGGCCAGGGTGATCGGCGACGAGCCCGGCTTTTGGAGATGGGGGGCCATCCTATTCGGGAGGGCGCAATCTTTCCCCTCATTACTTTCGAAGGAGAAAGATTGCTTGGTAGGTATAAGGGCAAATAGTCTCGCTGCTGCCGGGCCGAACAACGCTGTCGCCAGGTGAAAGGCGACCTGGCATCAGCCTTGTGGCGGCCCTCGGTTTAACAAGGGGGGAGACGATTGTCTGGAGGGCGTCTGGTAGGCGGCCCATGAGACCGGAGGAAAAGGGAAAAAGGGAGAAGGTAAAAAGGGCTGGGGGCGGGATGAGGGGGGCCCTTCGACGGGGTCAGGACCGGCGCTTAGGCTTGCTCGGGAGGTTGGTGGGGTCAGGAGGGCAGGGAGAAATGGAAAGTTCTTGGTGGGGATTGTTTTTTTTGGGTCGCATTTGCGAGAATGCGGGGGTAGTTTGGTGGTAGAGCAAATCCGCCGATAGGGGTCCGGGCCGGCGAGAAGGGAGGTAGATGGTACAGTTGGTAAGAGAAGCAGGTGCGGGAGTGCGGTATGTATTATCGATGGATTGAGGTGGGTTGCTCGGGTGGGGGCGGTGGCGATTGGACGAGGTCAATTAACTGAGGATTAGAACAGTGAGAGTCTTGAATTCTTTGAATGCGTATACGATCTTACTTATTATCGCAGCTATTGGGGGTGCCTTCGTTCCTTCGTGTTCGAAGAAAAGTAATTCGAGCAAAGATCCAATAGCGGCAATGCGCCAGTCTCTACTATTTGAGACAGGTCGGTACAGCAAGTATTGGCCGACCGCGCCGATAACTTATCATCTGGTGCCAAAAATGGAAGCCGCAGCACGTTTCCTCGAGGGCCGCAAGTCGATTGATGTGCCCTACGTCGTTAGCGCATCGCTTTACCCTGCTCAAGCACCTGATACGGGCCTGACATTAGCAGTCTTCTGGATGGAGACGGGATATGCTGCGGCAAGCCCTCACTTCTACATCGAGGGCGAGGTCTACGATGTTCCATTTCCCGTAAGCGCGGTGCGTGAGGACAGATCACCGCTTCTCGAGGATGTGGAACGTCAACTAACGCTGCAGGGGACGTTGCGTGCGGATTGCATTGAATTGCATATCAGCGGCGAGTCTTCCGCCGGTATGGGCACGCAGAGTATTCCCGTCGAATTCATAACCGGGCAGGCTCTTCTGAGCGTATGTACGCAAATCGGCAGAAAGAGCAACTCAACCGACGTATTCATTCACCATGACGTTCTTCGTATGGTGGAAGAGGACCCGAAGTGATTGGCGGCCCTTTTACATGTGGAAGTCAGAACGCGAGGCGGGGACAGCGGGCATTGGCGATTGGGGCTGCGTTGGTGCTTGTGGCTCTGGCGGTTGTTGGCGGGCAGGGGGCACCGCTGGGGTTGAGAGACTTGGCGGGGTATTTTGCGGGGTTAAGAGACGAAAGGCCAAGACTCAGAGCTCTGGATGGGGTGGCTTTTGGGCCGTTTTCCCCGGTTGCAAGCTCTGGTCTTGACCTTTCTTGACCGCGAGCCACGGGCCTCGGTGTTTCTCGTTTTAATCAGGCTGGAACGCCGGCAGTGGCCGGTTCCGGCTGGTGCTGCGGGAGCGGGACCAGTTGGCGTTTTTTCTTTCGGCGATTGATTGTTCTGCCCTGTTTTTGCGGGGTTGGCTCGTCGCTGGAAGCGGCGTGCAGGGCCTCCGGTGCGGTGGCGGCGAAGAGGTCGGCCTCCATTTCCTCCCAGAGCCCCTCGGCGCGATTGAAGAGCCCGCCGGAGACCATTATCCGCATATCAGGCCAGGCGTTTACGGCCCTTATGGTGTCAATAAGGCGTCGCACGCCGGGCGCCTGTTTCGGGGTGGTGCCGTAAATGAGAAGGATGTCGGGCGCGTATTCGTGTACGAATGCGAGAATATCGTCGTTTGTGAGGCCGCCGCCGAGGAAACGCACTTCCCAGCCGTCGCTCTCGAACAAATCCGTGATAATCTGGGCTCCAAGCTCGGGTATCTCGGCCGGGGCACAGGATATGACAATCTTCTTGCTCTTGTTGGGCCGGCGAGGGAGCTTGTTCTGGAGCTGGTCAACGATTGTGCGGTTTATTCTTGTGGCCAGATGCTCCTGGACGGGTGTGATTCGCTCGACGCGGAGGAGCTTTTCGATCTCGACCA
>CP070678.1:2967717-2973377 GCA_020352515.1 Phycisphaerales bacterium
CCCCCTTTAGGCCAGTTATCAGGCATAACTGGAGCAACCAATCTCGGGCGTCTTCACGGCGGCGTGCAGCGAGGCACTGAAACAACCAGCCTGCTGCCCCGTACGAAGGCGACTCAGCACCAGCCGGGCCGTGTGGACGGGCAACCGCTGCCCCGGCAAACTGCAGCTCAAATCCGACATGCGGAGCGGCCGGCCTGCAGAACCCTGCGACCGTTCATTTCGGCACGAGCAACAGTGGCATCCGCCTACCGGTCAGCCTGCTTATTCGCTCGACCTTGGCCACGTCTTCCAGCGACTTGGCAATCTCTTCGAGCACCGCGTGGCCCATATCGCGGTGGAGCATCTGACGTCCTTTGAAGAACATCGTGAACTGCACCTTGTGGCCCTTATTCAGGAATTCGCGGGCGTGGTTCACCTTTACTTCGAGGTCGTGCTTGTCGGTCTCAGGTCTGAGCCTGATCTCCTTAAGCGTGCCGGCGTGACGGACGCTTTTTTTGTGCGCCTCACGGCTCTTTCGCTTCTGCTGGTAGAGCCACTTGCCGTAATCCATTATCCGACAAACAGGAGGATCGCTGGTCGGCGCGACCTCCACGAGGTCCAGTTGCGCCTCTCGCGCTCTTGCTAAGGCATCGCGAATGTCCACGATCCCCACCTGGTTGTTGGCATCGTCGATCAGCCGAACCACCTCGGCCTTAATCCCTCCGTTTATCCTTAAGCCTCTATTACTTATTTTTTACCACCTTGCCTTTCTTAATGAAACAAATAAAGCACAGCAACCTGTTTTCTCTAACGCCTATAACGGTCCCCGCGTGAGATTATAAGCCATACAATCAGAAATCCAAGTGTATTTCCTTTTCGGCGACTTTGGCTGCCGCCTTTTCGATAAACTCGGCGACCGCAACAGTCTTGTGCTCTTTGACGCCGCGGACCCTCACGTTGACGGTCTCGGACTGGGCCTCGCGAGGGCCGATAACGAGCATGTACGGCAGCTTTTCGGCATGGGCCCTGGCGATTTTGGCGCCGACCTTCTCGTCGGAGCAATCGCAGGTGCACCTAAACCGGGCTTGCTCGAGCATCTTCGAGACCCTCGACGCGTATTCGTTGCTTTTCTCGCTTATGGGCAGAACTCTCACCTGCTCCGGCGAAAGCCAGAGCGGGAAACTGCCGCCGTAGTGCTCAATTATGATCCCGATGAACCTCTCAAACGAGCCCAGCACGGCCCTGTGGATCATCACGGGAGTTTTCTCAGTGTTGTCCTTGGCCGTATAGACTAGCCCGAAGCGCTGCGGCATGGAGAAATCCAGTTGTATCGTGCCGAGCTGCCAGGACCTCTTGAGGCAGTCCCTTATGTGAAAGTCGATTTTCGGGCCGTAGAAGGCCCCGTCCCCCTCGTTTATCTTGTAGTCGATCGACTTGTGCGCCAGCGCGTCCCTGAGCGCGTCTGTGGCGGTTTCCCAGATTTCGTCGGAGCCAATGTGCTTCTCGGGCTTGGTGGACAGCTCGATATGGACATCCTGGAAACCGAAGGCCCCGTATATCTCGAAGGTAAGCTCGATTACCCCGATTATCTCGGCCTCGATTTGATCCGGCATACAGAAGATGTGCGCGTCATCCTGTGTAAACTGCCTGACCCGGAAGAGCCCGTGCATCACCCCGCTGGCCTCGTGCCTGTGGACCAGGCCCAGCTCGGCCACCCTCAGCGGGAACTCGCGATACGAATGCTGCCTGGTCTTATAAACGAGACACCCGCCGGGACAGTTCATCGGCTTTATGGCGTAGCCTGCATCATCGAAACTGGTGAAGTACATGTTCTCTTTGTAATTGTCCCAGTGTCCGCTCTTGTGCCAGAGCTGCTCGTTGAGGATTATCGGGGTCCGAATCTCCTGGTAGCCGTATCTCCTGTGGACGCCCCGCCAGAACTCCACAATTGCGTTCCAGATGACCATGCCCTTTGCGTGCATGAAGGCAAAACCGGGGCCGGCCTCGTTGAAGCTAAACAGGCCGAGCTGTCTTCCCAGCGCGCGATGGTCGCGCTTCTTCGCCTCCTCCAGCATCCGGAGGTGCTCTTCGAGGGCCTTTCTATTCGGCCAAGCGGTGCCGTAGACGCGCTGTAGCATTTTCTGGGTCGGGTCGCCGTGCCAGTATGCGCCGGCTACGGACATAATCTTGAAACTCCCCACTTTGCCGGTGCTGGGCACGTGGGGGCCGCGGCAGAGGTCCTCAAAGCCGTCACCGTGCGAGTAGAAGGTTATAACTTCGCCATCGGCTCGGTTGATGTTGTCGGTCTTGTACTTGTCACCGGCCAGTTTGGCCAAGGCCTCTTGGCGGCTCATCCCATACCGCACGAACGGCCTGTCGGCCTCGACGATCCGGCGCATCCTCTGCTCTATGCGTTCGAAATCGTCGGGGCGAATCGGCTCGTCGAGGTCGATATCGTAGTAGAACCCGTCCTCGACGGTCGGCCCGTAAACGAGCTTTGTCTCGGGCCAGATACTGCATATCGCCTCGGCCATCACGTGCGCGCAGCTATGCCGCATCACTTCAAGGCCTTGTTCATTGTCGGGTGTAAGGATTTCAACAGAGGCGTTGTCCTTAATCGGCGCCGACAAATCCACGACTTCGGCGTTCACCCTTGCCGCCACCGCCGCGGCGGCAAGGCCCGCCCCAATCCGATCAGCCAATTCTGCGGCAGTAGTGCCTTCGACAATCTCCAGCGTGCTGCCGTCGGGAAGTGTAACCTCTACCATTCGTGCATCCGATACTGCAAACCTCTCAGACTAAGCCAGATTACCGCACCGTCCCAGAGACACCACGCTCACTCGGCGGACCGAGGTCAGAGAAAGCTGACCCGTACAGCACAAGACGGCCGCCCCAAAAGCATCCCCTCTGCAGGGAAGAACAGACGGTAACCTGCCACTTGCGACGCATTTACCGAGACTTTAACCGCTTTGCGCGACATTGTCAATATGATTTGTCCTGCAATTTGCCTTGCCATGGGCAGCTTTAGCTGGTATAATAGCGTTGAAGTCAAGAAGTTAGCTGTCGGGAGGGCAGGATGAACGTGGATTTGGTGCTGTTCAAGAAGAACGGCTCACGAAAGACATTCGCTTTGCAGAACAACATCACGGTGATGGGGCGGCGCCATGACTGCGACCTTTGTATTCCCCTCAAAGCCGTATCGAGAAGACACTGCCAGTTGTACAGCAACGACGACAAATTGAGGATTCGCGACCTCGGCTCGCGCAACGGCACTTACCTGAACGGCAAGCGTGTAGACGACGCAATGATCAAGGCCGGGGATTACCTCAAGGTAGGCCCTCTGACATTCCTGCTGCGTATCGACAACGAGCCACAGCAGATTGTCCCTCCCGGAGCCAGGGCGCCAAAGGCGGCCGCGAAGAAGGAGCCTGTCGCAGAGATGAAGCCCAACGCCGATCTGGATGCTTTCCCGGAGTTCGACGACTCCGACTCCCTCCCGTTCGACCTGGACGAAGTCTGAGAGTGATTCTTCGGCGGCGATGCCGGGAGTCAGTTAAAGAGTGCGGTGGTGGTTGTCTGCCGGGATTGCCCGGTGGCGACCGCTAAAAATAGCTTGGCCGGGGACGGTTGAAGTGATATACTCTCCGGTGACGTGCGGGTTTTTTGTCTTGCGGCATTATTATTGTACGAGAAATTGTATGCAAACAGCGTGTTCTCTCGAGGACATTCTTGCGGGGATTGCCCCCGTGCCGCCCTGGGCGACCGAGCGGGCTATAGCCGCAACGATTTTGCCTTTCAGCCTGATCAGGCTTGCGGCGCTGACGGTCTGGGTGTACCTGTGCCTGTACTGCGTTCAGCTTGTTCAGTTCAGTCCTCTGGTTTCGAAGAAATACAAAACGGCCGCCAGCCTGGTCAGCCTGCTGACCGGCCCTCTGCTTCTGCTCGTGCTGTTCGTGATAGAAGTCGCGAAGAAGTGGGCCGAGGGCGATCAGGGTGCGCTCGAGATGATAAGGCAGCAGTTCAAGGCGGCTTTTGTCAGTGTTAGATCTTCGGCGCTCGTGCGGAAAGAGCAACGCTCAATCCTCGTCTTGCTTGATTCGGCCGGCAGGAGCATCGACGAGATATACGGCCACGGCGAGGGCAAGCGGCGAGATACACGAATACTCGACCTGACCGAGAAGCTCATTGCGCAGGCCCTCGAACGCAAGGCAAGCGACATCCTCATAGACCCAAAAGACGAGGCCACTTACACGATCAGGCTGCGAATCGACGGGGTCCTGCGGAAGGTCAAAGAGCTTAAGGCCGAAACGTGTAAGGCCATCGTCAACAGCATAAAGGCCGTATCGAGCATGGATATTGCCGAGAGAAGAAGACCGCAGGACGGGGCCTTCATAGCCAAGAGGGGCCGGAACACGGCCTCCTTTCGGGTGGCCAGCGCCGGCGTGCTAAACGGCGAAAAGCTTTCGATAAGGGTGCTAAGCCAAGTGGCGGGCGTCCTGACACTTGCCGATCTTGGACTATCCAGGAGGCAGCAGTCGACTATCCAGGAGACCCTGAAGAAACCATCCGGCATGGTGCTTATGTGCGGGCCCACTGGGAGCGGCAAGACGACGACTCTCTATGCGATGCTAAACGAGATCGACCGCTACACGCGGAACGTCATCACCGTCGAGGACCCCATCGAGGCGGTGGTGTCGGAGGCCAGCCAGATAGAAATAAACCCCAAGGCGGATATCACGTTCGCGAAGACACTGCGCAGCGTACTGCGGCAGGATCCAGACGTAATCTGCGTGGGCGAGATACGCGACGAGGAGACGGCGGAAATCGCGCTGCGGGCGTCGCAGACGGGCCATCTGGTCCTGGCGACCGTGCACTGCGACAGCAACTCCGGGGCGCTGATTCGCCTTCTTGATCTGGGCGTCTCTCCGATTCTGCTGTCGTCGGGGCTGAGGCTTCTCGTATCGCAAAGGCTCGTGCGGAAACTGTGCAAGCGGTGCAAGAGGCCGGCCAGGCTCACCGAGGGCCTGATTCGAGAGTTCCGGGATAAGGGGATAGATCCGTCCGGCATGCTGGAGGCGGCCGGCTGCCGGCGGTGCGAAGGCACCGGCTACTCCGGCAGAATGGCCATATGCGACATCATGCCGGTGAGCGACCAGTTGAAGGCCGATATCGCAGGCGCCGAATCGCTGATAGAGTACCTGCGCACGGAAGGCAAGAGAAAGGACAGGACAAACCTGCGCAAGGAGGGCCTCAAACGGGTTTCACTTGGAGTGACGAGTCTTGAAGAGCTCAAGAGGGTGATAGGATAGAGCTATGGTATTCTGGATTGGCATATTGGCGGCGGCCGTTTGTGCGTGGTTTGCGTTGAGGATGGGCTTCTACGAAACGTGGGCGACGCTGTTCAACGTCCTGATAGCGGTCTATCTGGCCGTGTTCCTGACACCGGTGATCGCCGAGGCCGTTCCCGCGGCCGGGGACACGACCCTCGGCAACGCGCTGACCCTCGCGGCCATGGCGGTCGGGGCTTTCCTGGTCCTGCATGTATTTACGTACACGTTTCTGACCGGCCAATTCAGCGTCGCTTTTCCGAAGATATTCGACAACCTCGGCAGCGGTATCCTGGGCTTTTTGGGCGGGTTTCTTATCTGGAGCTTCCTGTCGCTGGTGATTTCGGTGACGCC
>CP070678.1:2973477-3000387 GCA_020352515.1 Phycisphaerales bacterium
GACCTCGACGGCGATGGCGATACGACTGAGCGGACGCCGCTGGATTTGGCAGGCAATGCACGTTTTACAGACGACCCGCTCGCTGAAGATACTGGAGTTCCGGCAGCAGATTATCCGGAGATTGTGGAGATCGGCGCGTATGAGAGACACGAGTTCTGCGGCAGCCAGGCCTACCCATATCCCCCCGGTGACGTGAGCGGCCCTGATGGAGTGCGAGACTGCTTCCTTGACTTCTACGACTTTGCGGTTTGGGCCGCGCACTGGATGGAATACACCGGGCCACAGTGACGAGAATTTGGAGCCCGCCAACGGTTGACCCCCAACTCGGCCATTAGCATCCAACCAAGACGGCTTTCATCAAGAGAATTTTGGAACTGGTACGTTCTTCTCGGTAGGACCAGAAATGCGGATGAAGACGAATCTAAAAACGTCCCTCGCTATGTGATCATTTCTGCTGCCCGCAGTATCAGCGGCCGCGGCAGAAATCATCTACGTTGATGCCGACGCTCCGAAGGAAGGTGACGGCCGGACGTGTACAACGGCCTACGAGTATTTGCAGGATGGACTGGCCGCCGCCAAACACGACGATGAAATCCCGGCAGCGAATTCTAAAACCGGGTAAGACTGGCACATGACATGTCGTGCAGAGAAGACCTTCCCCACCCGGGCCATCCAACCGCCCGCCCGATTATTCCGGCGTCCCTGGGTGACGGCCTGTAGCCCGCCCCGATGCGCCCGGTTGGCCGGCCCTCGCGCCGCTATAGACCAACCTGGCCGTCTGAGTCCGCGTGGAAGCCGCCGGTCGTTGTGCTGTAGTGCCACCCGTGGCTTGAGCCGCCGAGCGTCCCGTCAACTTCGATCGTGTCAAGATCGTTAAACGGGTTCGTCGGAATCTTCTGAACGTACGGACCGTAGCGCCCGCTTGCGTTCAGCGTGCCGTCCTGATCGGTCTTCTCCGTCAAAGCCTGACCGATGCTCACACCGGGGGCAATCCCCGGCAAATCGTCACTGTGCTGAACCTTGTACATCTGGATTGCCACCCTCATCACCTGAAGGTCCGAACACAGCCTCGACGTCTTGGCCTGGGTGGCCGCCGGGGTGAACTGAGGAATCACGATGATCGCAAGAATCCCCAGTATCACCACTACAACCAGTATCTCCACCAATGTAAAGGCGCTTCTCGTTTTCACTTTGTGCCCTTTTCTGTTCGTATGTGCAGAAACTAAGCGTGCCTAAAGTAAAGTTTACGAAGCCTTTTGCCATATTGCAAACACCCCCGCGCCCGTCGCACGCCGCCACTTTTTATCGGTGCTTGCCCCGTCGCCCGGCCGCTTCGCCCCACCGCCGGGCCCGCCGCCCCGGCCGCCCGCCCACGCCAATTCCCACCACAGGGTCGTCACCCTGAAACCGCTTTTTCTGCTTAACCCGTCCGCAAATTATTCCGATAGACCCAACTAAGCCCGTGAGATTGCGCACTACCGAAAACAAAAGTGGAGCAGAAAATGGGAATTCAAGATCTTTCCGACGATCTCGTGCTCGTTGAATTGCCGCACAACACGCTCCGTATCGCCGAGGAGCTTAACGCGCTCAACGACATTATAAACACCAGGGACAACTGCGATGTCATAATCGACTTCTTCAAGGTCGAGGTCATAACATCCTCAAACATCAGCAATCTGCTGATACTACACGACCTGCTCTCTAAGCGAGGACGTCAGCTCGTTCTCTCCAGCGTCCGCACCGTCACAAAGTGCATCTTTACGGTCGCCGGCATCAGGGACTTATTCGAGTTTGCCGACGACAAACCCGCCGCCATCTCGACCGTCCGAGCCCGTGCCGGCGCAAAGAGCCCCACCTGACATCCCCCGTCGCAGACAAATCGCTCTACCGGCGCCACCCGCTCGCGCACGACTTGCCGCCCGACTCTCTCGCACAGGCTGCTATACCTGCAATCCCCCTGCCGTACCATCCTCCAGGCTGTTGCGCCAACCCGAAACACAACCGCCCCTTCCCGCAGGCCCCCGCCGAAGGACACGCCCATCAACCACATCTGACAGCAACACCCACAAAATAGCACTGGAAGCAGCCGCCCCGAGCCCGTATATTATAAGTGTTGACGGCAGTACTCTGTTCTGTCGGCTTCCTGCCGTGCCTTTACAGGAAGCCGGGAGGTGCCAACTGCGAAGATTTATGCCCCGCGCCGGGCGGATTTTGCGAAGGAGAAGAACCATGAATACAAACCGACTTACCCGACGGACCTTCATGCGTGACGGCTCACTTGTCGCCGCCGGAACAATCACCGGAGCCCTGGCGCCCGCAGCAGGAACTTCAGCCGCCGACAAAAAACAACGCCCAGATACCTCCAAAATACTGAACTACAACCCCAAGATGGGCTACCGGAGGCTCGGCAAGACCAACCTTATAATCTCAGAAGTCAGCCTCGGCGGACACTGGCGGGCGCCCTGGAGGGACCGCAGCGGAGGCTGGTGGTGGGGAAAATTCTCCGAGGGCAAGGTCCCCGACGACGTCGCTCGAAATCGCACTGAAGTCGTCTCAAAGGCCATAGACTCCGGCATGAACTACCTGGACATCACGGGCGCCGAAGAGTGCCTCTGCTACGGCGCCGCGATGAAGGGCCGACGGGGCAAAATGATCGTCGGAGCCGACGACTCCAAGCTCTGCCCCAGGCACGATGAATTCTGCAACGTCAAGGCACAAATCCACAATGTCGAACAGTGCCTCCGCCACTTCGGCACCGACTACCTCGATATCTGGAGGGTACAGGCAAAGATGGACGGCGCCAACACCGACGCCGACGTCGAGGTCGTAATAGAGGCCTTCGAAAAGCTCAACAAGGACGGCAAGGCCCTCCACCTCGGCGTCTCATCCCATTCCCGTCCCTGGGCCCAGCACGTCATCGAGAAATACCCCCAGGTCGAAATGTTCATCTTTCCGTGCACGGCTAAGACAAAACAGAAGGACAAGCCGCCCACACCCGAAAACATCGAAGAGGTCGAAAACCGCTACGGCCCGGAGCACAAGACGATCTTCGACTCCCTGCGCAAGCACGATGTCGGACTGGTGACAATCAAGCCGTTCTTCGGCGGAAGCCTCCTCAAAACCTACGACAAGCCGAAACTCGGCGTCGGCAGCAAGGAAGACAACGACCTGGTCAGGCTCACGCTTCAATGCATACTAAACCTCAGCGACGCGATCACATGTGTGATCCCCGGTCTCTCGACAATATATGAAGTCGATAACGCCGCGAGGGCCTCTTACACCCGCCTGCTCGGGCAAACCGCCGCGGATAAGGCCTGGCTCGAGCAAATGACTGATGAGCGATGGGCACAGCTTCCGCCCGAATACCTCTGGCTTCGGGACTGGCAGGCCGTTTAGCAACTCGGCCCCCAAAGCTGTACGGTTGGGAGAATCATATCCGGCACAAGTGTTCTCGCACAGCAGGCAAAGTCGTTGACCGTCGCGACACAAGGGGCTACTATAGAGCCGTTGATTCGGCCGGACGCCCCGGAAGCTCCGGCCGTCCGAACTCTCGAACGCATCTGGAGGTATCTATGTCAAGCGTATCGCGAAAAATGATTTCAGCCATTCTATTGTGTGCCGCGGGTTTCGCCGCCGCTTTAATCACCGGCCGCGTCACCGGCGCCGCCGACGCCAAACCAAAGCTGCTCAAGTCCGGCGTCGTCACCTGGAACACCGCAGCCCTGCACGAGGCCGATTGGGGCCAGATGCGCACCTACTTCCGCGGCCAAACCCCCGGCACCAAAGACGTACTCACCGCCGTCGCCCTCGTCGAGCCCGGCAAGGCCCTGCACCGCTCACACCGCCACAGCCACGAGGAATACCTGATTATAGCAGCCGGCTCCGGAACCTGGTCGCTGGCCGGCAAGGAATTTCCCGCTCAGCGAGGCGACATCCTGTACGTCGAGCCCTGGGTGTATCACGGCCTGACCAACACCGCCGAAGAGCCCCTCATCTTCATAGTCGTCAGGTACAACCCCAAGGGCGTCGATATCCCTCCCAAACCCGACGACAGACCCAACGAGCTGTAACCCGAACGCGGCTCTCCGTGTGACATTCGGGCCGTCCAGACTGCCTGTATTGTACGAGCCATCCGGGAAAACCGGGATAACGCGTCCCGCCCACTCCCGAGTCAATAATAGCAGGGCAATGGTTGCAGGTTCTTCTCGAGTGAGTCATTGGTAGCGGGTGGAACTTGCCTGAGAAAGGAGCGTCATGATGCACGTTAGACAACTATGCACACGCTCGGCGATACCGGCCACCGCGGCAATTCTTCTTGCCTTGTCGGCCGGGGGGTGTTTCGAATCCGGGAGAGACCCGGACGCCAATACTACGCCGGCCGCCGCAAAGGTGCAATACGCACTCAAGCTCGCCGAGGGCCGGTCTTACTACGTGAGAGTCGCCTTCGACGAGGACATCATCGCCCAAGCGGATAAGCGGAAGCTCTCCGCCCAAAGGTCCACCGGCCTGGGATACACGTTCGATGTTAACTCGGTCGATGATCAGGCAAACGCCCTGGTCGATTGCACCGTGAACTGGGTCAGATACAAGCAGAAGGTCACCGGGGGAACACCAGCGAACCAGGACGTGGATTACGACTCATCCGATGAAAATAAACAGACAATCCCGCGGATCAAGGGCCCGGGAGACCCCCTGGGCGATATAGCCTTCTGGTATGCAAGGTTCGTGCGCGCGCTTCTGCATGAGAAGTTCACCCTCAAAATTACGCCTCGCGGCCGCGTACAGGAGATAAGAGGATTGAAGAACATTCGCAACAACATGGCCAAGAAGCTGGGCAGAAAGGATTTGGCCCTACAGGACGTCAATGATTTCAAGGAGTACTTTGTGCGCCGTTTGCCGTTCCTTAGCCCGCTTGAAATCTACCCCGAACGCGCCGTCGCCCCCGGCGACTCCTGGACTCGCACCGACGAACTGGCCCACCAGCAGCATGAGCATACATGGACATTGAAGGATCGCAAAGACGGCGCAGCCACGATTGAAGTCGATACGATCATAACGTTCGAAAAACCCCCGACGCACGTCCCGGAATTCCCGTACTCGGCCCGCTCGCACGGACGAATCGTGATAGACGAAGCCACGGGCCGGATACTGCGCAGCAAAACATCTCAGGAGTTCCTGGCGGAAACAGGCAGGAGCAGCACAGTTACAACATTCGAAATGACCGATCCGCAAGCCCGTGCAGACGAATAGGCTCGCGGAGTCAGAACCGTTCGCGGCAGGGCGCGCCGATCCTGCCGCCCCGAATTCGATTCGCCTCGCCATTACCCCTGATGCAGGCCGGCACGAGCCTGCTTAAACGTTCTCCCGGGCATAGCGGACGGCATTGTTGAAGATTGTCATGCCGTCGCCGCCCCTGCCATCCTGCATTCGCGACCAGCGAGGATGCTGCGTACGCCGCACAAATCTCTCTGGGTGCGGCATCAGCCCGAGGACCCGCCCCGTCGCGTCGGTCAGCCCGGCTATCGAATCGACCGACCCGTTCGGGTTGACCGGGTAATCCCCCTCACGCCCATCCTCATCCACATACTTGAACGCGATTCGCCCCTCCGACCTGAGCGTCTCCAGCACCCCCGAATCCTTCGTCACAACCTTGCCTTCGGCATGGGCCACCGGCAGGTAAATCCGCCTGCCCGCCTCGATAAATACGCACCTGTCCGTCTGAGGCGACAGGTACACCCACCTGTCCTCGAATTTGCCGCTGTCGTTGTTGGTTATCGTCACCTGCTCCTGCCGCATCGCAGAATCGCCGCCTGGAAGCACCCCCGCCTTCACCAGCACCTGGAAGCCGTTGCATATCCCGAGCACCAGTTTGCCGTCGCCGATAAACTTGGCCACGGGCTCGGAAAGATGATGCACAACCTGGTTCGCCAGAATCTTGCCCGCGGCAACGTCGTCCCCGTAGCTAAAACCACCCGGGAAAACCATGATCTGGTATTGGTCCAGCAGCTCCTTGCTCTCAATTACTCTGTTTATATGTACCCGCTCGGCCTTGGCGCCTGCCAGCTCGAGCGCGTACTCGGTCTCCATATCACAATTGATGCCCGCCGCCCGCATGACTATTGCTCTGACTTCTGCCATCTCCTGTACTCTACCTGCCCCGCTTTCCCATCCTTATCACCAGTCGAACGGTGCCTGCCAGGCCCTCTTCAATGCGACAAGGTCCGCATCAATAACCGCCCTGCCGTCCTCGGCCCTGACAACAAGCCTGCCGTCCTCGGTCACGCTGCCGATCTGCCCGAACGGCAGATTCAGCATCAGCTTTGCAAACGCGTCATATTTCTCCGGCTCAACCTCAACGATATAGCGGCTGTTCGACTCGCTAAATAACTGCGAATCGACGCCGCAGCAGTCCTTGCTCCGCGGAAGCCCGCGCAGGTCCGCACGTATCCCCAGCCCGCCGGCAAAACCCATCTCCGCCAGCCCAACCGCCAGCCCCCCCTCGGAGCAGTCGTGACAGCTCTCCACGAGACCTTCCCCTATCGCCCTCGATACACTCGCCGCAATCCGAGGCGCAAGCTCAAGGTCTACCCCCGGCGCATTCGCACCGAGATGGCCCTTGATCTTGTAGTAATGCGAGCCGCCAAGCTCGTTCTTCGTCTCCCCGACAATAAAAAGCAGGTTCGACGCCCTCTTGGCGTCCATTGTCACGCACTTGTTGATGTCGTCCACCAATGAAATGGCGCTTATCAGAAGCGTCGCAGGTATGCTGATTGTCCTCCCGTCCTCGCACGCAAACTCGTTGTTCAGGGAATCCTTGCCCGAGATGAAGGGCGCCTCGAAGGCCATCGCCCCGTCGTAGCACGCCTGCGCCGCCCGAACCAGGGCCCCGAAAGTCCGGGGCCGCGTACAGTCGCCCCAGCAGAAATTGTCCAGCAAAGCGATCCTGTCAACCCTCGCCCCGACGCACACAATGTTCCTCACCGCCTCGTCGATTCCCGCCAAGGCCATCCGGTACGGGTCTATGTCACCGTATACGGGATTCATCCCGCAGCTAATGGCAAGCCCCCTGTCCGAGTCCAGCTTCGGCTGTATCACCGCCGCGTCGCTCGGCCCGTCGTTGGCCGCCCCCGTGAGCGGCTTGACAACCGAGCCGCCCTGAACCTCGTGGTCGTACTGGCGGATGACCCATTCCTTGCTCGCCACGTTGTATGATGACAGAATCGCAACAAGCTCGTCGTTGTAGTTGTCCTTCTCCCCCAGGCTCGGCTCGCTCAGCTCGGGCCTCTCCCACACGGCCTTCCGCGAGTACTTCGGAACCCCGTCATGAAGGAAATCCATATCCAGCTCGCCCACCTGCTGCCCGTTATAGCGAAGCCTGAGTTTCTTATCGTCGGTGAACCTGCCCACCACGGTTGACTGGACGTTCTCGCCGTCGAAAATCTTCGTTATTGCCTCCAAGTTCTCCGGCTTCACCGCCACTACCATCCGCTCCTGCGCCTCGCTGATCCATATCTCCGTGTAGCTGAGCCCCGCGTACTTCAGCGGCGCCCTCTCAAGGTCAACCTCGGCCCCGAGATTCCGCCCCATCTCCCCCACCGCACTGCTCAGCCCCCCAGCCCCGCAATCCGTAATCGCCTCGTACAAGCCCGCCTCGTTGGCCTGCACCAGGACATCCAGCATCTTCTTCTCTGTTATCGGGTTGCCTATCTGCACGGCGTGTGAGAAAATCGTCTCGTGCTCGTGCGTCATCTGGCCGCTCGAAAAAGTCGCGCCGTGTATCCCGTCCCTGCCCGTCCTGCCCCCTACCACGACTATCAGGTTGCCGCTCTGAGGATTCTTGAAGCACTTCCGCTTGTCCATCAGCCCGATGTTGCCGCAGTAAACCAGTGGGTTCGCCATGTACCTGTCGTCGAAGTATATCGCGCCGTTGACAGTCGGAATACCCATCCTGTTGCCGTAGTCCCGAACGCCCGCAACAACGCCCCGCATAATCCTTCTCGGATGCAGCACCCCCTTCGGCACCTCATCCAGTTTCTTGTCGGGTTCGCCGAAGCAGAAAATGTCCGTATTCGCGATGGGCCTGGCCCCCATCCCGGTCCCCATCGGATCGCGAATCACGCCCCCGATGCCGGTGGCCGCCCCGCCGTAAGGATCGAGTGCCGAGGGATGATTGTGCGTCTCCACCTTGAAGCAGACCGCCGAATCCTCGTCGAACTCCACCACGCCCGCGTTGTCGGCAAAAACAGAGATGCACCATCCCTTGTCAAGCTCCTTCGTCGCCCTGAAAACCGTCTCCTTCAAAAGGTTGTCAAAATGCGCCTGCTCGCCGTCGACCGACATATCCACCGAGCTCTTGAGCGTCTTGTGCACGCAGTGCTCGCTCCAGGTCTGCGCTATCGACTCAAGCTCGACATCCGTCGGCTCCCGCCCAAGCTCCCCGTAGTGCGCCTGGATCGTCTGCATCTCAACCAGGTTTAAGAACAGGTCTTTGCCCTTGCTCAGGGCCAGCAGATCTTCATCGCTCAGCTCGCGAACGGGCCACTGCACAACCTGCAGCTCATAGGGCTTCAGGTGCGGGCTCGGCGGCTCCGCCTCGTTGCCCACGATTACGTCCTCGATGCAATCGTTCGCCAGAATCTTCTTTGCAATTGTCTCGGTCTGGCCTTTCGCAAGCTGGCCCAGAAGAACGTATTTCCGCGCCGTCCGCACGTTGCCCGCCCGGACCCCCATGTCCGCAACCGCCGCCATCACCGATTCGGCCACCGGGTCGGTAACACCGCTCTTGAGGTGCACCTCAATAAGAGTAGCCCTCGCCAGACCGGCCGGAGCACCGCTCCTGCCGCAATAGTACTCCTCGCAAACCGGATCCGTCAAAAGCTCTCGAGCCAGACGCCTGGCAAAAGCCTCCTCAAAATCCGCCTCGATCAAAAATACCCTCGCCGACTGAACCGCCTCCACCGACGTGATCCCAAGCTCCCGGATATCATCCAGAACGCTCTTGCCGTGAACGTCCGCAAATCCACGCCGGTTAAAAACCTCGAAACGCCACTGCCTCACTGTATAAGCTCCCGCTTCTCAATCTTGTAGTCTATCAGCCTGCGACGCTTGTCCCTCGCCTTCTCCAGAAGGCCCTCGATTTGCCTGCCGTTCTTGCTCTCGATCGCCCTCCTGATCTTCGAAAGCTCCGACATGATCCTGTCGATGCCCCGCACTGCGTTCTCGGAATTGGTCATCAGCACGTCCGCCCAGATATTCGCCGGTCCCGATGCCACCCGTGAAGTATCTATGAAGCCCTTGCCCGCAAACTTCAAATCGTCCCCGTCGTTTGCATTTATCAACGCCGCCGCGGTTATATGAGGAAGGTGACTCACATTCGCAAACACCCTGTCGTGCTCCCGAGGCGTCATTGATTTGACAAAGCACCCCAGTTGCGACCAGAATTCCCCCAGCCTCCGCGCCGCCCCGGCATCCGTCCTCTTCGTCGCCGTCAGTATGCACATCGCACGCTCGAACAGATCGTCCCTCGCATATTCCACCCCCCTCTGCTCCGACCCCGCGATAGGATGAGACCCAACGTATCGCACGCTCTTCGGCAGCTTCGCCGCCGCCCAGCGGTGCGCCAGCACCTTCGTCGAGCCGACATCCGTCACGATACAACCGTCCCGCAGCGCCCCCGCTATCCGCTCGAAAACACCCTCGAACGTCCTTATCGGCGTCGCCAGAATCACGAGGTCCGCCTCCGACACGCTCCCGCCGAGATCATCGGCGACCTCCGTCGCAACGCCAAGCTCGCGGGCCTTGCGACGCGTTACGCCCCGGTGGCTGTATCCGACAACCTTAACCCCCGTAAAAGAACGCAAAACCGACAACGCAATCGAGCCGCCCAAAAGACCCAGCCCCACAACGCTTACCTGTCTTAAGTCCTGCACCACAAAGACCTTAGAAAAAAGTGTGAACGAATAGAATCGCATAGAAGGTACTTTACGCAAACAGCTATGTCAATTTTTTTCTTTGATTTATGCCGGCAAAATGTTAACATCGTGCCCTTGAAAAGAAACAGCCGATGAGCAACAGAAAAAAGTAAAGAACGCGGTAACCGAGCAAAGTACGCCCGCTATACGTGGGCGATTGTTTTGTAAACATTATCCTTCCGCCCATGTGGCGAACCGGGATATAATCATAGCTAAAATGCCTGACGGCCATAATAATATAAACAGCGGCGACCATCTCGAATTCGAGGAAAAGATCGCCGACCTCGACCGCCAGATGGGCGAGCTCCGCAAACTCAGCTCAACCAAGGGCATTGACTACTCCGCCGAGATTCGAAAGCTCCGACAGAAACAGGTTGCCGAGCTCAAACGAATCTATTCGAATCTCGCCGCCTGGCAGACCGTACAGGTCGCACGCCATCCCAAACGCCCCATCCTCTCGGACTACCTCAACCTCATGGTCAAGGACTTTCGAGAGCTGCACGGTGACAAATGTCATGGAGACGACCGCGCAATAGTCACCGGACTCGGACACATAGGAAGAGAAAAGGTCCTCGTCGTCGGCCAGAACAAGGGCAGAAACACAAAGGAAAAAGTAACATGCAATTTCGGATGCCCGAACCCCGAAGGCTACCGAAAGGCGCTCGCCAAGATGAAGTTCGCCGAAAAGTTTAAAATCCCGGTAGTAACCCTCATCGACACCCCAGGCGCACACCCGGGCATCGGCGCCGAGGAGCGGGGACAGGCACAGGCAATCGCCGCAAACCTCGCCCGGATGTCGCTCCTCAGAGTCCCGATAGTATGCGTCGTCATCGGCGAGGGCGGCTCCGGAGGCGCGCTCGGTATAGGAGTCGGCGACAGGCTCGCAGTGCTCGAATTCGCCTACTACTCCGTAATATCGCCCGAAGGCTGCGCTGCCATACTCTGGCGCGACGGCTCGCAGGCCCCCGCCGCCGCTGAGGCGCTCAAGCTCACCGCAAGGCACTTGCTAAAGCTCGAGCTCATCGACGCCGTCATACCGGAGCCGCTCGGAGGTGCGCACCGCAACATACACGACACCGTCTACAACGTCGAAAAATACATCGTGCGAACCCTGCGGGACCTCAAGCGAACCAAAATCGAGAACCTGCTCGAAAACCGATACCGGAAATTGCGGCTGATAGGCTCAAGCCCCACTGAAAAACTCCGCCGCAGAACCCAGGCGGGCAGAGAACGAATAAAGGCCGCCGTCGAAGCCGTGACTTCTAAAACAAAAAAGATACCGGCCAAGGTCTGAGAACACGCGGACCAGGGCCCTCGTAGTTCGGCAAACCCAAAGTCCAAAACGCGCCGGCATCCCCCGACGCAAAGAGGAGCGCAACCATGCAGAACGAACCAGAGAAACCCGAACGGGCAAAGCCGTCACGAAACCGGAAAAATACTGACAGCTTTACTCGAAGAGCATTCCTCGCAGGCGCCGCCGGGATCGGCGCCGCCGCCCTGACCGCCCAAGCCGCCGAGAAAAAGGACGATGAAAGAAAAATGCCCGTCTGGAGCGGGGACCTCAAGACGCCCGCCGCCAAGACACCGCGGACCGGCGTCAGGTCGAAGCCAAACGGCCTCAACATCATCGTAATTATCGCCGATACCTGGCGCGCCGACCACCTCGGATGCTACGGCGCCAAACGCATAAAGACCCCCTTCCTCGACGACTTCGCAAAAGACGCCGTCCTCTTCGCCAACGCCTCCGCCGAAGGACTGCCAACAATCCCATGCCGAAGGGTCTACCACACCGGCAAAAGCGTCCTTCCCGAAGCACGCTGGCAGCCCCTCGACGACGACGACGTCACCTTCGCCCAAATCCTCAGCAGACGAGGATTCACAACCGCCTTCATCGTCGACACCTACCACCACTTCAAGCCCGGATACAATTTCCACCGCGGCTTTCACTCCTGGCAGTGGGTCCGAGGCCAGGAAACCGACCGCTGGAAGAGCGGGCCAAAAGAAATGTTCGACCCCAAAAAACACATGCCCGCACATCTCTGGAACCAGCGGTACGACAACAACATGCGACAGTACCTCATGAACACGCAGGACAGAAAAGGCCCGCAAGACTATTTCTGCGCCCGCTCATGCAGAGCCGCCGCCGACTGGCTCGAAAAAAACGCACGCAATAAACCCTTCATGCTCTGGATAGACATGTTCGACCCGCACGAGCCCTGGGATGCGCCCCCGGAATTCCAGAAAATCTACCGCGATGAATATCCCTTCGAAAGATACCTCTTCGGCTACGGCGTAAGAAACCAGGACATTCGCCCCGAAGACCTCCCCGTCATCAGAGACCTCTACGCCGCCGAGGTCACCTTCAGCGACCGATGCATCGGCCGGCTCCTCGAAAAGGTCCGCCGGCTCGGACTCGCCGACGACACCATCATCGTCTTTACCACCGACCACGGCACGCACCTCGGAGAGCAGGGCTGCGTACAGAAAACACCCGCACTGCTCAACGCCTGCGTCACCCACATCCCCCTGATTATAAAACACCCCGACAAAACATTCGCCGGCAGGCGCGTGCACGGCCTCGTCGGCGCGGTCGATTTCATGCCCACCTTCCTCGCAATGCTCGGAATCAAAGATTACAAAAATACCGACGGCCGCAACATGTGGGACCTCGTCACCGACGCAAAACCCCAAATCCACGAGAACGTCTACACCGTCTTCGGCAGATTCGGTGCCGTCCACAGCCTCGAATGGCACTACTTCCAGAACATCAGGGGCAGCGATCCCGGCAAAGGGCCCTGCCTCTATAACTTGAAAGACGACCCCGGCCAAAACAAAAACGTCATCGCCCAGTTCCCCAAAGTAGCCGAGAGAATGAGGGCCACGCTTCAAAATCACCTCAAGATACAGATACCGCCTATTCGCGCGTAGGCCTCGCTGCCAATGAAAGCCGCGCGAGCCCGCCGGGTCCCGCGCTTCGCCCTTAAAACCGCAGCCGCCGCAAAACGCCAAAATACGCTTGGCGCATTTGCGCCTTTTGTGTATACTGTCTCTGTCGATTATCGCAGTCGAACCCGGTGATGGTTTGCACAATCCGTTCAAAAAAAGGGAAAGGAGAAGAAATGAGCAAACGCACAATTGTCATAATCCTGGCTGCCGTACTCACTTTGCCGTTCATTATCTCGGGCTGCAACGATTCCGCAGCCCAGAATGAGCTCGCAGACCTCAAGGCCGCTCTGGCAAAAACAGAAGGCGAGAGAGACAACCTCAAGTCAAAAATGAACGCCGTTGCCGAAGCCCGGGATGTGCTCCAGGCACAGGTCGCCGAGTTAACCACTTCGCGAGACGAGCTGCAGACAAAAGTCAAAGACTTGCAGGGACAGGTCGAGGCGCTGACCGCATCCCGCAAACAGTTGCAGAATGATGTCGCCGGCCTGACCGAATCGCGTGATGCCGCCGTCGCCGAAAGCCGGGACGCTAAGACCAGGATCGATGACCTGACCGCGCAGCTCGCCACCGAAAAGCAGAAAGTTGCAGAGCTTCAGAACCAGTTGCAGAGCGTTCAGACGGCCATCAAAGAGCTTCAGCAGAAACTCGGCTTCTGACCCGATCCGCGACCCGTACTCCCCCGGCCGCCTCACCCCGCCGGAGTGAATCTGCGTCATGCGCCCGCAAAAAACTTCGTTGTCTTGCGGCCTGCTCAAACCCCGCAAACCGCCCGGGCACGCCCCCAATGCCCTTTTCCCCGACGCCCTCGCTTCCCCCCTTTGAAAACGCTAACCGACTGAAAAAACCCCTCTCGCACCCGAAAATCGCCTTCTTGTCGCCCCAAGAGCGTAGGCCCGAAATGCCCAATACGCCCCTTGCGCCCCCCCACGCTCCGATGCTAACGTAAAATCTTTACCCACAGCAACAGTTTTTGCTTCACCGCTCTTGATTTCCAACCGTTAATAGGTATAATAGAATATGGTGGTTCTCGGAGATCCGGCAAGAGGAGGTCGTCAAGTCCCAATGGAATGGTGGTCGCAAAACCTCAGATAACCTGGTTTTGCCAACCCGGACCACCGCACTGATAGACTTGAGGAGGAGAATGTCCATGAAGACCGCCCGAGTTATCATGGTCGCGAGCCTGTTCGTCTTCGCTGCCCTAAGCCCGGCAGCCGCCCAACAGCATCATATACTCGGCACCCGCCTGTTCCAGCTCGGCGATAGACTCGACTATGACCTGGCCATCACAACAGCAGTACAGGGAATCGAACAGGCCGACTGCATCGGAACCGCAAGCTGGCGCGCAGAGGCACTGGAAGAAATCGCCGGCTACAACACCGTCGACGTCAATCAGCTCTTCACACTCACATCGTGCGCTCCGCAGGCGCCCCTCTATAGCTACTTGGTCGGCTCCAACCAGTTTTTCGACCCGAACGGTCTGCTCGAAGTCCGCCGCGAGACCGACAGTGAGATCCTGACCGTGACAGACGACGACCCGTGGGAGCTGCTGCAGGCCTACGTGGATGAATCCGACCACCAGCGGTACTTCGGCTACGGCGCCTACCAGGCCGCCGGCAAAATGCCGCCATACGACCAGTGGACCGGATACATGAAAAGCTACGTTACCTTTCTCGGGCACGAGCAAATCACCGTCCCGGCCGGAACCTTCGATTGCATAGCCGTACTGGTCAAAATCACACGCCACGACCCGATAAGCTCCGGCGTCAATTCGGGTGGATACACCGAGCAGACAATCTGGTTCAGCAACATCGGCCTGCCGGTAAAACTTCACATCTACCAGTGGATATGGGACGCGGCCAAACAGGAGAAGACCGAAATAACTTCCACGATGGAGCTCACCTACACCAATGTCGGACCGTCAATAGCCACCGACACGCTGCAGATAAACGCTGATGATTCCTCCGACCAGACATTTACTGTGTGGAACCAGGGCATGCGCACGCTCGACTACAACATCTCGGTCACCGAGGGCGCCGAGTATTTCAGTGTGAATCCCGCCCACGGAGACTCTTGCGGACCCGCCGACCCGAAAACACACCGCCTCCATTTCAATCGAACCGACGTTCCCCCCGGATGCACCGTCAGCGGCAGGCTCCTCGTGGAGTCAGTCGGGGCAGACAACAGCCCCGTCGAGATCTCCCTGTCGGGAAGGCCGCTCATGGCCAGTGAAGTACATACGATTGAAGTACGCCAAGGTCTCAACTGCTCAACTATCAACGTGCCGGGAGACTTCAACGCCGACCATCTCGTGGATTTTGCCGATTTTGCCGACCTCGCCGGCCAGTGGCGTCAACCTCCGGGCATCCCCTCGGTGGACATCGCCCCCGACGCCCCGGACGGCACCGTGGACATGCGAGACCTGGCCGTCTTCACAGACTACTGGCTCGGTGACCACGCCTTGCGATACGAGTTCTTCCTCGGACTAAAAACCTGTGAACCGGTCGAGCTGGTCGAGTTTCTGACGCCTTCCGGCCGCACCTTTGAAATCTCGAAAGAACCGTACGCGTGGTCGGGCAATGTCGAGACCCGCCGATACTTCGTGCCGCCGCAGCCCTGGGGCCGCGGCACTTACCGCTGGGAGTACCGGGCAACCTCTACCGACCGCAGCGCCCTCGCCGATTACGGCCAGGGCAGCTACGCCGTCACCGTAACCTACGAAGGTGGCGGACAGGACCAGACCACGGTTTGGTTCGGCGTGCCGGACACAAACGAGTTTATCCCCGAGCCCGTCTCTCTGCCCTCATTCACACACCCGCTGCAGAACGCAACCGTGCAGGTTTCGCCCGAATTCACCTGGCCGCCCTGCGCGGACCCCAACACCACGTCGCTTCTGCTCACACTGACCAACGAGGCGGCCGAAAACGACATGTCCTGCCGGCTCGAACCAAACGCAACAACCGCACAGGAAACCATGCTCATGCACGGGCGGTGGCGCGGATGCCTCTCTTTCCAGAATCGGTACCACTACTCGAACGCCGACCACATTGACGTGAACGTCGGTGCCTACAGCACCACCGATGTCGCATTCGACATATCGCCCCTGCTCCTGCACGAGGATTTCAACGCAGCAGACCTTTCCCCCTGGACCGTCGTCGATGACGGGACTGTCGATGCCCCCTCAGAGTGGTCCGCCGCCACGGGCCGGATGGTACAGAGCTCCAATATCTTCGGCAGAAAGAGTCTCTTGCGGCCGGGCATACCTGGCACCTATGCGTTTTTCAATGATGGAAATCTATGGACCAACTACCGCGTGACCCTCACCATCAGCTCCGACGACGATGACGCCATCGGAGTAATGTTTCGCTATAGCGACAATAGCCACTACTACCAGTTCCGCTGGGACAAAGAGAGAGACTATCGCCAACTCTCCAAGGTCGAGCCCCTTGCTCCCTTTGAGCGCGTCCTGGCTGAAGACAACGTTCCCTATGTCACCGGTCAAAACTATCGCCTTGCGATATCGGCGCTCGGCCCGGCCATTGAAGTGTCCATCGACGGAGAAGTGATATTCTCCGTCATGGACCGCTATTTCGAACCTCCGTTTGGATCAGGCACGATCGCCCTCTATAGCTGGGGCAACATGGGCAGTTGCTTCGACGACATCGTGGTCGAGCAGTTGCCCCCGCCCAGCTTTAGCGACACCTTCGACGACGGGGACCTTCTCGGATGGACCGTCGTGGACGAGGGATCTACAGAAGCGCCGTCATCCTGGTCGGCTGCGGGCGGCGCAATGGTTCAAAGCTCCAACATCTTCGGCGGCGACTCCATCTCGCCCGATATGCCGGGCACGTATGCCTTTTACGAGGACGGCTTCGCCCTGGCGGATTGCCGAATCAATCTCGATATGACCTCGAACGACGACGATGCAATCGGAGTGATGTTCCGCTACAAAGACGACCGCCACTACTACCGCTTCAGTTGGGACGCCCAGCGCCGCTACCGGCGCATTGTCAAGAAGGAAGACGCCACATCTACCGTCCTTGCCGAAGACGATGTCCCCTATATCCCCGGCCGGGCATACCACCTCGAGATAATCGCCTCCGGGCCCGTCATCACGATCTTCGTCGATGACGAAGTCGTCTTCTCGATCACCGACTACAGCGTGGACATGGGCACTATAGCATTGTATAGCTGGGGCAACACGGCCGCCTGCTTCGACAACGTTGAAGTCAAGGGCCTCTGAATCCCGGAAGCCCGCCCCGCCGCCGCTGTATCAATTTACCGAAGTTCCGCCGGAACCGGCTTGCAAAAACCCGCCAACATTTAGTAAACTGCCCTATCGGTCGTCCGCGCCGCTGTCTGACCCAACGACAGAGACCAGGGATGAATGTTGGATGCCTTTGAAAGGAAGGATTATGAGAACAGTCATATCGCTGATAGTAGTCGCGCTGCTCCTCTGCTTCGTAGCCGGTTGCGGACCGGGCCAGCCCTTCGAAATAGAAGGTCGCACCGACGGCCCGGCAACAACCCTCACTGATGTCGCCGCCGACACCAACCCGACCCCGGCCGCTTCGCAGCCGGCCGTATAGCAGGCCGCCGTCTCTGCACAAACGCCCGCCCGGCACGAAGCTGATAAACTCTGCCCGTTTACTGACTTGACGGAAGACCGACGGGACGCAATCTATCTTCACAACATGCAGCCGCCAAAGCAACGTGGCCCTGCCGCCGTCTCGATACGCGCACAACCACGCCGAACCGCCCCGCGAAACCGGCGCCCGTAAAAAAGTCGACACGCCCTCAGCAACGCTCCAAATTCCCGCACGAAGTGCCCAAATAAAGCTGCGGAGCGGGCCTCCGTGCCCACCCCGCATAAACTCAACTACTCTCCGCCCCTCCCCGCCGACCAATGTTGCCGTACTCTGACGACATCGCCTGCAAAATAAACGCTAAGACAAGAATACTCCGAAACACTCACCGATTAAATGTGAGCAAACCACCACGCCCGTCTTCCACAGGGCCACCACCAACCACCTTGATCCGCCGAAATCCATCGAGACCCGGCAGATACCCTCCTATCCGTTGCTCATCTCCCGCGGATCTCCTCCTTCTTCGATAACCTTTATCTTGTTCACCCTCCTCTGGTGCCTGCCCCCGCTGAAATCCGTATTCAGCCATACCTCAACTATCTTCCTCAGCAAAACCCCGCCTATCTGGTCTCCGGAAAGGCACAGAACGTTCGAATCGTTGTGGTCACGCGATATCTGAGCGCTCAGCTCGTCATGGCACAACGCCGCCCTCACCCCCTTGATCTTGTTCGCAGCTATGCTCATACCCAGCCCCGTCGCGCAAGAAAGAATCGCCCTGTCCGCCTCCCTCCTCGAGACCGCCATTGCAGCAGCGTAAGCCATGTCGGGGTAATCTACCGGCATACTGCTGTCGGTACCCACATCCATGCACTCATGGTCCAGCTCGGCAATTATCGCCTTGATTTGTTCCTTGGCTTCATAGCCGCGATGGTCGCTTCCCACTACCACTTTCATACTGCAAGCTCACCAATCCTTTTCTGCACGGCCGTTTCTATAATATCGGCACAGTTATCGTACACCGCTCGCGGCTGACCCATGGGGTCGCCGATGTCCTCCGACCCGGCCAGCAGCTCGCACTTGCTCGCTGCCTCCGGGCAAAGGCCAAGAACGCTCCTCCGGTGCGCACGATCCATAGTGAATATAAGGTCACTTCCGTCGATAACCTGCTTCGACAAAGCCCTGCTCTTGTGAGCCCTTATATCAATACCCTTTGCGGCGCACGCCGCCAACGCCCCGGCGCTGGGCGGAAGGCCGGTCACACGCAAAGTGCCGGCGGAAATCACCTTATAACCCATTTCTCCCAGACGGTCAACCGCGCACCCTAACTTTTCCGCCAAATATTTCCGAAATATTCCCTCGGCCATCGGGCTCCGGCAAGAATTCCCCGTGCACACAAAAAGAATATGAACCTCCGACAACGCCGCAAGCTCCCCACGCGAATACACGCCCTCCCTCAAAATCTGCAACGCGCCTTTGCCTATCTTCACAACCGTGCTGCTCTGCTTGTACCTGCACGGCCCTCCATCCAGCAGAAGCTCTATCTTACCACCGAACCGCCTGAGAACCTCTTCCCCGTCAACCGCCGGCCCTTGGCCGCTTAAGTTCGCGCTGGGCGCAACCACAGGACGGCTCGTCTGTCCCAGAAGCGCCAGAGCTATCGCATCGTCCGGACAGCGGATCCCTATTGAATTATCACTGTACAGGTTCTCGAACAGCGCTGCCCCGAGCGCCCCCCGCTGCCGCTCCATCTGCTCCGTGCTCAATTCAAACACTATCGTCAAAGGACCCGGCCAGACCTTCTCGATCAGCTTCCGAGCCCTCAGCCCGATAGCCGGGACATATCTGTCAACCTCGCCCCTCTGCCCGATATGCAGCGTGTAGTACTTGCCCGCGTCCCGGCCTTTTAGCTTGCTGAGCCGCTTGAGAGAATCGCCCTCCACACGACAGGCAATCCCGTAAACTGTTTCAGTGGGAAAAGCCGCCAGCGCCCCCCCGTCAACAAGCAACGCCGCTTCCTTAACCTTCGACAAATCAATATCGGCGGCATTCAGTTTTATGACCGTAGTCTCCATCGGCCCCCAAAGCATACACGATACCCCGCAACCCTGCAAGATAACTTGCTCCAATTCCAAATCGAATCCGCAAACCCTGCCGCACTCTTCGGACGAGCACCGCTGCCGTTGCCGTCCTTCCCCCCTCCAAAGCACCCTCGGCTTGCCAGACGGACGCGTGATTTCACACTCGCCGCTTTGTCCCTCGCAAACACACGCCGGACTGTGTATAATACGCGTCAGTATGGAATCTCGTATGCCCGCGCCAACATAGAGACATGACGCTGTATGCAGAAGCTCGTTCAGTTGAGCAATAGCCTGAAGGAGAAAGTGCCATGAAAGACAACACGACAAACACGCCCAGCTCCGACCCTGTGAGCCGCGCGCGCAATTGCCGGCCGCCCACCTTCGGCCGTCGCGACTTTATCAAGAGGACGGCCGCCTCCGGTGCCGCTCTCGCCCTCTATGCGGCCCACCCAGCTTTGCCCGAATCCGCAGAGACAGCCCGGGACTTGCCAGAACGTCTGCTCGGCCGGACAAAACAGAAGGTCTCAATTCTCGGCCTCGGAACCGCGCCCGTCGGCGAAGGGCCCGTCGGACTGCAAGAGGGAATAAAAATCTTCAGCGAGGTCATCGACCGCGGCGTCAACTATGTCGACACCGCCAGAATATACGGAAACGCCGAAGAAATACTCGGACACGTCATCCCAAAACGACGCGACAACCTCTTTCTCGTAACAAAGGTCTCAACACACACCGCCGCAGAAGCCGAGCGATCCCTGAGCCAATCCCTACGAATGCTCAAAACCGACCACCTCGACCTCGTCCACATACACAGTATCGGCAGCAAGAGGCTCGAACGCGTCCTGGCCGCCGACGGCGCCCTACAGTACCTCCTCGATCAAAAAGACAAAGGCAAAATCCGCTTCATCGGAATCTCCGGCCACAATCGACCCCCCAACTTCGTCAAAATGCTCCAGACCGACCAGATCGACGTCCTAATGTGCGTCATGAACTACGCCGACAGAAACATCTACGATTTTGAGGCCAAGGTCCTGCCCGAAGCAAAAAAGAGAAACGTCGCCTGCGTCGCCATGAAGGTCTACGCCGGAATAAAGGGTGGCTTCCCCAATCACCGAAAGGGCTACGTCGGCTGCGCCACAACCGCCGACCTGCTCCCGCACGCCCTCGCCTACGCGCTCGACCTCCAACAGGTCAGCGTCGCCGTGGTTGGGCCCTACACCATCGAGCAGGCAATACAGAATGTCCGGTTCGCCCGCAGGTACAAGCCTCTAAACGAGCAGCAGAGGGCCTCCCTGCTCGAATCCGGCAAAAAGCTCGCAGAGACCCTCGGCCCGCGCTACGGCCCTGTAGCATAGCACCGGAATCCCGCAACACCGCAAGCCGATCCGCTCGCGCTTGCAGTTTCACACGGGCCGTGGTATCATAGCAGCCGATGGAGGCCGAAGTTGCCCCGCAACTATAACCAAGGGCAATATGCAAACTGGAGAATAAGATGGGCCATACCGCGCAACAGGCAAAGACTCTGTGGGCCTTGACGCTCACTCTGCTCGTCGCGATGGCCGCCAATGCTGCCGAGTTCTACGTCGCCCCGACCGGCAGCGATAGCGACCTCGGAACGCTCGACAGGCCCTTTGCAACAATCGCCCGCGCCCAAAAGGCCGCAAGAGCCGCCAGGAAAGCCGCCGCCGAGCCCGTGACTGTTTATCTTCGCACCGGAACATATTACCTGCCCCGCACCCTTGTCTTTACCTCCGAAGATTCCGGCGCCATGGATGCCCCGGTCGTCTATACCACCCCAAAAACCGAAAAGGCCGTCATCAGCGGCGGGATGAAGCTCGAACTACAATGGAAACCATGGAAGAACGGCATCATGCAGGCCAATGTCCCCCCCGGCACAAAGACCGACCAGCTCTTCGCAAACGGCCAACGCCTGCACATGGCGCGCCACCCAAACTTCGACCCCCGCCAGAGAATCTTCAACGGTTACGACAAGGACTGCTTCAGCCCCGGGCGGGCCGCACGCTGGGCCGACCCCAAAGGCGGATTCATACACGCCATGCACAGAAACATGTGGGGAGATTTCCACTACCTCATAACCGGCAAGGACCAAAAAGGCAATATCACCTACGTGGGCGGCTGGCAGAACAACCGCAGAAACGGAATGCATAACCAATTCAGGTTCGTCGAAAATATCTTCGAAGAGCTCGACTGCCCCGGTGAGTGGTTCCTCGACAACAAGGCTAACAGGCTCTACCTGTACCCGCCCGAAGGCCTCGACCTCAAAACGGCAATAATCGAAGGAGTACGCCTGACCCACCTCGTCGAGTTCAATGGCAGCCCCCGACAGCCCGTAAGGTTTATTACCATAAAGGGCCTAACCTTCCGCCACGCCGCACGAACCTTCATGGACAACAAAGAGCCCCTCCTGCGCAGCGACTGGACAATCTACCGCGGCGGCGCCGTGCTCTTCAGCGGCGCAGAGGACTGCACCCTGGAAGACTGCTTTCTCGACCAGCTCGGAGGCAACGCCGTCTTTCTCAGCATGTTCAACCGACGCGTCGCCATTCGCGCCTGCCACATCGCCCGCGCAGGCGGCAACGGTGTGGCCTTCGTCGGCGACCCTAACGCCGTGCGAAGCCCGCTGTTCGAATGCAGCAGCACCCAGAAGCTCAAGGATATCGACAGAACACCCGGACCAAAAACAGACAACTACCCCGTCAACTGTGTCGTGGAGGACTGCCTGATCTACCTGACCGGCCGCGTCGAAAAGCAGACCGCACCGGTACAGATCGCCATGTCTCGAGCTATCACCGTCCGCCATTGCAGCATCTACGACGTCCCAAGAGCCGGAATTAACATCGGCGACGGCTGCTGGGGCGGGCACCTCATCGAGTTCTGCGACGTCTTCGACACGGTCAAAGAAACCGGTGACCACGGCTCCTTCAACTCCTGGGGACGCGACCGATACTGGGGTCTCGAAGACGTCGACCTCAACACCGTAACGCTCGGCGAGCTTAAAGACCTCCCCCTGCTCGACACCGTCGACCCCATCATCATTCGCAACAACCGCTGGCGATGCGACCACGGCTGGGACATCGACCTCGACGACGGCTCCTCGAACTACCAAATCTCCAACAACCTCTGCCTCAACGGCGGCATAAAGCTCAGGGAGGGATTCCACCGCACCTGTCAGAACAACATCATGGTAAACAACTCCTTCCACCCGCACGTGTGGTACGAAAACAGCCGAGATATCTTCCGACGCAACATCGTCTTTACCGATTACCGCCCTATACGCGCCCCTGCACCCTGGGGCACGGAATGTGATTTTAATCTACTGCACAAACCCGGCCCGGCCGAACCCGCGCCCGCCGCCAGACTGCAGCAGCAAAGCGGCCTTGACGCTAATTCAATCACCGCCGACGCCTTGTTCGTCAACCCCGCCCAGGGTGACTATCGCGTCGACCAAAACTCCCCGGCCCTCAAACTCGGATTCAACAACTTCCCTATCGACCGCTTCGGCGTCCGAAAGCCCCAGCTAAAGATCCTCGCCCGCACACCACGCTTTCCCAAAGTCGATGCCAAGCCCGCAGCATCCCGGGCGCCCGGCCGGGGCAATACGCTCCACGACTGGCTCGGTGCAAAGATAAAGGACGTCGCGGGCATCGGCGAGGTCTCAGCCTCCGGCCTGCCTGGCGAAGTCGGCGTGCTCGTCGCAAAGCTCCCAAATGACAGCAACGCCGCAAAGATCGGGATAAGACAAGGGGATGTAATCCTCCGCCTTGGCAACACGAGAACCGACTCGGCCGACACGTTTCTCTCCGCCTATGCCGCCTTAAAACCGGGCCGGCAGATCGCACTGACCGTTTATCGAGACCAGAAACCGCGAACCATCAACCTCGCCACCCCCTCCCAATGAATCTACCTGCCCCCGCGCGCGCCCGCCCGTCTGCCCACGCACGCGAAAGCCGTTCTTCCTCTGCACCTCTGAAAAATCCTTCCTCTGCCCCTTACATTATGGACCTGATGCTGCTCCACGCGTACGGCCCCAGAACGAGCAGCCCTATAACAACCGAGCCTACGGCCGAAATCAGCACCGCCCCGGCCGCTATGTCCTTCGCCCGCCCAACCATCGGATGAAACTCCGGAGACGCTACGTCCGCGAGAAATTCCAACGCCGTGTTCAATGCCTCAGCCGTCCAGACCGCCATAATCGCAAGAACCAGCCAGCACCACTCGCTCGAAGAGATACCGAAAAGTCCGCCCGCAGCTATCACCCCCGCCGAAGCCACCGCATGCAGCCACGCGTTGTGCTGAGACCTGAGCATCAGCCTGATGCCACGCACCGCGAACTTGACGCTCGCTATCCGACCGCTCACCGAGAACTCCCCCCCATTACGCTCCCGGTGATCCGACGCCTTGTGTTCTGCCGCTTTTGCCATGTCCGAACATTCCAAACTCAGCAAGGCTTTGTCTGAAAACGCTGCCGTCGGCCCGAGAGCGAGCGGTTCGGCCGCTGGCAAGGACGTCGAAGCAGGCGTATCCCCGGAGATACGTCGATGGAGACTTCACGCCGCCGGAGGTCGAACAAGCCGCTCGAAGCCAGGCACTGCGTTTTCAGACACAGCCTAATACAATCGAGCTTTCGACCCCGTTGCTTTAGCAAAAAAACGCCCGGCCGTATTGCAATACGGCCGGGTGAACTTCCATACGACGACGCCTTGCAGCTCACTGCGCCGCGCGCCCGTAAACTCCGTGCCCTAAGACCGCCCCCCCTGCCTGCCGCTGCGCGGCGGCGCAAAACACCCGCCTTCTCTCAACGCCCACCCCGCGCCGGCTTGCACCAGCCTCAAATGCGCCTGTGTACTGGATTTTCAGCTCCCATACCCGGTCAGTCGTCGTCCCCCTCCCACACCTCGACGCCCACGCCGTCGAAACGAGCGCCCGCGTTGCCCCAGCTATAAAGCGCAACAGTGCCGGATTCCAGGCTGTAATCGCCGGCCCAGAATATGACCTGGTCGTCAATGAAGACCTGCAGGACCGGGCCGTCGGCGACTATCTCGAGCTGGTAGGCCTGGCCGGTAACGTACGGGACGTTGTCCTGGGCGAGCACCGTAAAGACGCCGCCTTCCTTCTTCACCAGCCGCCGGTAGCTCCGCTGCTTGTCCCAGCTAAAGCGGTAGTAGTTGTCATTGTCCTGATACCGGAACATCACGCCTATCGCATCGTCGTCATCGCTGCTCAGCGTAACGTCAACCGCATAGTCCCGCCAGCCGAAGCCATTGTCGTACAGTGCGTACGTCCCCGGCATGGCGGGCGAAAGGCCGTCCCCGCCGAATATGTTCGAGCTCTGCACCATCTGGCCCGTCGCCGCCGACCAAGACGACGGTGTATAGGACGTGCCTTCATCCACAAGTGCCCAGCCGTCATAGTTGCCGTCGTCGAAATCGTCGCTCGCATCCGACGCACTCAGCTCAGAAACCACGATATCGTCGAACCGGCTGCCCGCGTTGCCCCAACTGTACAACCCAATACTGCCAGATGCGAACGTCGAATCCGTCGTCCAGAATACAACCTCATCATCAATAAGCACACCGACCACAGGCCAGGCAAGCACTATGTTCAACTGGTAGCTCTGACCCGTCACGTACGCCACGTTCTCCTGGGCGAGCACCGTGAAGACGCCGTTCTCCTTCTTCACTAACCGCCGGTAGCTCCGCTGCTTGTCCCAGCTAAACCGGTAGTAGTTGTCGTTGTCGATATACCGGAACATCACGCCTATCGCATCATCGTCGTCCGACCTCAGAGTCAGGCTAACCAGGCAATCCTCCCACCCGAAACCATCCTCGTACACCGCGTATGTCCCCGGCATGTCCGGCGAGACGCTGTCGCCTCCGAAGATGTTGGAGCTCTGAACGAGCGTGCCGGTCGCCGCCGACCACGACGAGGGGGCGTAAGAGCCGCCCTCATCAACTATCGTCCAGCCCGAATAATCCCCGTCGCCGAAATCATCCGACGCCGGATAAGATTCGAGCCCCTGAACCACAACATCATCGAAGTGAGCCCCCGCATTGCCCCAGCTATACAAACCGACGCTGCCCGACTCGAAGCTGTAGTCGCTCGACAGGAACACCACCTCATTATCGACCAGCACGCCTATGGAAGGACCCTCGATGGCAATGTCAACCGCGTAGCTCTGGCCGGTCACGTAGGGCACATTGTCCTGTGCCAGAAGAGTAAAGACCCCGTTCTCCTTCTTAACCAACCGCCGGTAGCTCCGCTGCTTGTCCCAGCTAAACCGGTAGTAGTTGTCGTCGTCCACGTAGCGGAACATTACCCCAATCCCGTCGTCGTCGTCAGAGCTCATCGTAAGGCTGACCGCATAATCCTCCCAGGCATAGCCATCCTCGCGCACCGCGTACGTCCCCGGCATGTCCACCGACACGCCATCTCCCCCGAACACGTTCGAGCTCTGGACCAGCTCGCCCGTCGCCGCCGACCACACTGAAGGACCATAAAGGGTGCCGTTATTGACGATCCTCCAGCCGTCGTAGTTGTTGTCGCTGAAATCGTCCGACCCGGGAGAAGAAACGACCCCCTGCACGACAATATTGTCGAAGTGGCCGCCCGCATTGCCCCAGCAGTAAAGCGCGATGCTGCCCGTCATAAAGCTCCAGTCGCTCGTCCAGAATATCATCTGCCCATCGACATAAACCTGAATCGTCGGCCAGAAGGTGACGATCTGAACTTCGTAGCTCTGGCCCGTCACATACGGCACATTGTCCTGCGCCAGCACCGTAAAAACGCCGTTCTCCCTCTTGACCAACCGCCTGTAGCTGCGCTGCTTGTCCCAGCTAAACCGGTAGTAGTTGTCGTTGTCGATGTAGTGAAACATCACACCTATCGCATCGTCGTCGTCCGAGCTCAAATTCACCGTGACCGTGTAATCGTCCCACGCAAAGCCGTCCTCATAGAGCGCGTACGTCCCCGGCATGGCCGGCGAAACGCCGTCGCCACCGAAAATGTTCGAGCTCTGAACCATCTCCCCCGTCGCCGCCGACCACGACGAAGGAGCATAAGAGCCCCCTTCATCGACTATCGCCCAGCCCTCGTAGCTGCCGTCCGCGAAGTTCTCCGCCCCGTAAGCCGCCGGAAATTCCTCGACGACAACATCGTCGAAGTGCGCCCCCGCGTTGCCCCAGCTATAAAGCCCGACGCTGCCAGCCTCGAAGCTCCAGTCGCTCGTCCAGAATATAAGCTGCTCGTCGATGAAGACCCCGAGCGACGGCCCGCACGCAACAGTCACCAGATCATAGCTCTGACCCGTCACGTACG
>CP070678.1:3000487-3030597 GCA_020352515.1 Phycisphaerales bacterium
CTGCAAGCACTTACACCCCCAAAATCCCCCACTCCCGCAGAAAACGAACCCAAACGAACCCAATTCCAAATTACCTAAACCGCCGCACGCACCCGCCCACATTTTACCCAGACTACCACCCAGGAACAAACGCCCCGAACGATTCCGCATGGCTATATATGCCGGGCCTTGAGATGAAAACCCACAATATGCCGAGTCCGATTCTTCGCTCCCAACCGAGCCACGGATCAGTTTCTTCCGCGGGGGTCGTAGAATCTCTTCGGCACGTCGTCTCCGGTCGTTTCCCTCATTACGGAGACGTGGTTGTCGAGCCAAAGGATATTAAGCCTTCCCCCGGTCATGTCGTCCTTGGCGGACGTCGTGCTGTGCCTGAAGATCGCCCTGTACCAGTCCCGCCGGCTGCCCGTGCGGTAGTGTGTCAGATTCATGGTCCCCGGCCCGTTGTTGAAAAGCATGTCGCGAACGCCGTTTTCGATTCTCGGCTCGATGTGGTCCTGGACGAGGATGACCTCGGCCTGGCTTTTTATCATGTTGACCTTCTCCCTGTCCAGCCAGCCGTTCAAGGCGTAGGCAGAGTCGTAAAACAGCTTCACGTCATACTGATACAGCTTGTCGCTGGCGACCAGCTCGGCGGCGCTCCTGAAACTCGGACAGCCGAAGATATTGGTTTCATCCACGTAGTCGCTATAGGCCACGGCCCAGTACGAGTCGTCCTCGTCGTGGCGGTAGAAAGACCCGTCCGCGTGCCGCCAGAAGTACTCATTGCACTTGCTGTCGCTGTGCGGGGAGTATTGATGGCAGTTGGCCATCGCAAATTCGTTGTCCTGGAGATAGAGCGCGATAACCAGGCCCACCTGCCTGAGGTTCGACCTGCATATGACCTCCCTCGCCTGCTCCTTGACCCTCTGCAGAGCCGGAATGAGGATTGCCATAAGGATGGCTATAATGGCGATTACAACCAGTAGCTCTATCAACGTGAAGGCTTTCGGCCTGTGTCTTGCCGATCTCGCCGGGAACTTTACCATTTCTCCACCTCTGATTTTATGCGGTAATGTATGCGTCCCAACCACTATCCTTTTTAACTGCCCACGCGCTTTCGCAGCCGGCAATCCAACAACACGCTCGATTCACACCAACTGAATTCGACCTGCCGGGTCGCCGTTGAGCCCTGCAATGCACGACATCTTCACGGCCGCTGCGCCGGGATAATCCGGACCCTGCAATTTCAATGATACCAGAACGGCATTCGGTTTTCAACGACTTTGGCCCGCCATTGCAATAAATCTTTTCGCCGGCCCAACCGCAGGGGCCAAAGACGCATCTTTCACAAGATATGCGTGTGAGATTCTTGCATCTGTCCCCGGCCTGGTTATACTGTGTTTCTGTAAGAACAGATCCGCCGTGCGGACGCGAATGCGGCCAACGCCCGCGCGACGCCCGGAAGCTGAATAGGGAAATATTATGGACCTCAAGCTCAAGATTCGACACGGCAAAGCGGGAGTCGTGACCCTTCTTCCCGCCGGACCGATCAGCAACGAGACCTCATCGGCCCTCGAAAGGCAAATATCAGGATTGCTCGGCGAGCCGATCCGGATGCTCGTGCTCGATTTGGGTGGGGTGAAGTTTATCTCAAGCCGGGGCGTGGGGGCAATTGCAAAGGCAAAGGCCGAGCTTAAAAAGGCCGGCGCGGACCTGGCGATAACAAACGCGCAGCCCCAGGTCAAGAAGGTCTTCGAGATAATGAGCCTTCTTCCCTCGCTGAATGTCTTCGGCGACACCGAGGAGCTGGACGAATATCTGGCCAAGGTTCAGCGCAGAATAACCGAAGAAGAAGAGTGACAGGCCTGGTGCGGCGATGCCGCGGCAGTGCAAATACGCGACCGGCAGAGACTATTGCGGGAGGCCCTGATTTTTCAGCTCTTCGGCCGCTTCGTCGAGATGGCGCAGAAGGTATTTCTTGTCGGGTCCTCCCAGATGCTCCCAGGGCAGAATCTCCCGGCGATCGAAGGACCGCTGGGCGAGCGCGTTCACATCCAGCCCGAACTGCCGGAAAGCCGCGTTCCAGAGCGAGTGGTCGAAGCACTCGTTCCAGAGGTCGAACTTCGCCCCCGCCCTCCAGGCCGCCTCGATTACAGCCCCGAGTCGCCTGTCACCGCGGCCTATGGCGGACTCCAGGATACTCCGGTCGATATCGTGGAATTTGAATTGGAGGAACTTTGCGCGGCGCTTCATTTTCTCGTCGATTATCATGTTCCTTGCCCGTTCAAAGTATTCCTTGGGCTTTTGCGGCAGCCACGCGAAGGGCGTGTGGGGCTTGGGCACGAACCAGCTTACGGCGGCATTGATCTGGCCGGTTTTGCCGTCCACGGCCTTTCGTAGCCTGGCGAGTTGATAGGACAGCTCCACGATTCTCTTTACATCGTCGGTTGTCTCGCCGGGCAGGCCCACCATGAAATAGAGCTTGAGCTTTTGCCAGCCGGCCCTGTATGCGGCCTCGACGGCTGCGAATAGATCCTCGTCCTTGAGCGGCTTGTTTATGATGCGCCTGACCCTCTCGCCGGCTGCCTCCACCGCTATGGTGATGCTGCCCTTCCGGACGCTTGTCAGCATCTGCGGCAGCAGGCTCAACTGCTGGTCGACCCGCAGGCTCGGCAGCGACAGCCCGACGTGCCTGTCGCGGAAGAAATCGTGGAGAGAGGCGGTCAGCTTTTCGATATCGGGGTAGTCGGCGCTGGAGAGGCTCAGGAGGCTGACCGTGTCGAATCCGGTGGAATGATAGGAGGCTTTGGCGATTTCGAGAATTCTCTCGGCTGTTCGATAGCGGACGGGCCTCCTGCAGAAACTCGCCTGGCAGAAGCGGCACCTTCCGGGACAGCCGCGCATAATCTCGACGCTCACGCGCTCGTGAACCGCCTGCACGAACGGGACTATCGGGCGCAGGGGCGCCGGGGCGCTGTCGAAATCCTCGACCACGGCGTTCTGAATGCGCAGCGGCAGACCCGGCGATTCGGCCGCGAACGATTTGACCTCCTGCCCGTCGTACTCGAAGCGGTAAAGTGCCGGGACGTAGGCCCAGTTGAATTTGCCGGCCGCGGACAACAGCATATCGCGGGGTGAGGTCCCGGCTTTCTTTTGAGCCATCACGAACTCGGCAAGCTCCACGACCGCGTTCTCGGCCTCTCCGAGCAGAAACATATCGAAGAAACCGGCCATCGGCTCGCAGCAGTTGGACATGCCGCCCCCGCCGAGCACCAACGGGTCCTGCTCGCGGCGCTGGGCGCTGCGGACCGGAACGCCGCCCATGTCCAGCATGTTCAGGACATTGGTATAGCAAAGCTCGTTTGTGAGGCTAAAACCGACAATGTCAAAGCTGGACAGCGAGGCCTTGGATTCGAGGCTAAATAGAGGTATCCGCCTGTCGCGCAGCACCTTCTCGGCGTCTATCCACGGCGCAAAGACGCGCTCGGCCGCCACTGAGGGCATCCTGTTTAGACGGTCATAGATGATTGAAAGGCCCGTGTGCGACATCCCCACTTCGTAAATATCCGGAAAGCAGAGCGCCACTTTCAGCTCGCAGCGAGCAAGGTCCTTTTTGACCTGGTTTATCTCGCCACCGATGTATCTTGCGGGCTTTCGCACGAACGGCAAAAACTCCTGCTCTATGCGCCCGGCCAATATTGACGGCTGATTTTTGTCCATGGTGGCATTATAAGAAGGCGGTCGGGTGTTGACTATTGATTATCGTGCCGTTATCCGTTATGAGTTTTGGAGGTTCGAAAGGAGGTTTATGAACGCAAATAGGCGTCAAACCGCAGTTGCAGTGGTTGCAGTAGTGCTGGTGGGCGTGCTGTACTTCTGCATTCGTCCGGCGCCGGTGGAGGCCGACAGCGGCTTTCGTCTGGCGATGGGGACGTTCGCGCGGGTTGTTTGCGCGGCGCCCGATGCAAACGCCGCCGAGACATGCATCAAAGCGGCCCTGGCGGAAATCCACAAGGTGGACGGCCTGATGAGCGACTACAAGGACGATTCGGAGATAAGCATCGTCAACAGGGAAGCGTTCGGCCGGGCGGTTGCGGTCAGCCGCCCGACGTTCGAAGTTCTTCGAAGAGCCGTCGAGTTCAGCAGACTATCCGGGGGCGCTTTCGATATAACCATCGGGCCGCTGGTCGACCTCTGGCGGGCGGCTGGCGAGGCCAATCGCCCCCCTACCGAGGCCGAGCTGCTTGCCGCCCGCGGCAGGGTGGGCTCGGACAAGCTGATCCTCGACGCCAACAACCTGAGCGTCCGTTTCCTGGTCGAGAAGATGCGTCTGGACCTGGGCGGCATAGCGAAGGGCTATGCAATCGACAGGGCGGCCGAGGCCATGATTGAAAACGGGGCGACCGGCGGGATGGTCGATATAGGCGGGGACATCCGCTGCTTCGGCAGTCCGGCCGCCGGAAGAGACCACTGGCGAATCGGCCTGCAGGACCCGAAGTACGCGCGCGACGAGATCGGCCCCGGAAAACCGCTGCTCGTGCTCAAACTGAAAAACACCGCGGTGGCCACAAGCGGGGGCTACAGGAGATTTGCGCTGGTGGAGGGCAAGAGGCACAGCCATATAATCGACACGAGAACAGGCCAAAGCAGCGAGAGGCTGACAAGCGTCACCATCATTGCGCCCGACGCAGTCACGGCCGACGCACTCGCAACGGCCGTCTCCGTGCTCGGTGCGGAAAAGGGCCTGGAGCTGGTCGAGAAACTCCCGCAGACCGAGGCAATCCTGATACCTTCGGACGAAGTGGAGACCCTTGTAAAGACAGCCGGCGCAGAGGCGTATATCAAGTAGGCCCTCCGTGCGAAAAGGCAGGGCTTCGTGCGCCGCTACGCCGTGAACCATATCGGGCTCGACCACGCCAGCTCGTCGTCCTCGGCGCGGATTCTGGCGTAGTACCAGACCAGGTCGACCCTGAGCGGGTCGCTGTCCGTCCAGCTCAGCTCGAATCCTTTTCTATTCGGCTCGACCCTGTGGACGATTTGGTTGTTGCGAAAGATGACCAGCTCTTTGACGGGGCGAAGCGCCAGCGCTTTGACCCTAAAGCCAATAGGGCCATCGGGGCGTTTGACCTTGTCGCCCATCATCGCCGCGCCGGCGCCGAAGAACAGGCTCATCTTCGCTCCCGATGTTCCGAACGTGTGCCGCGCCCGCACGGCGTCGAAGATGCTGCGGCGCGTGAGTTGCTCGGCCCAGAGGCCCACCTTTCCGCTGCCACCCCCATGGTCGGGGCTGGCGATAACGCCGATTATTATCCCGGCGGCCCAGGCGTCCTGGAGGTAATTGCCCTTGAAAGGCGCGCCGGTGGGCGATTGTCTGGGGCAGCCCAGATACTCGTAGGACTGCCTGGCCTGAAATATCTCGGCCACGGGCTGGAGCCTTTCATTCACATAGCTCCAGTCCTTCGGGGGATTGCCTTTTCCCTTTCCCTTCCAGTCGGCCAGTTGGTGGGGGATGCAGATAAACTCATGCCCTTTCAATTGCTTCCAAAGCTCGGCGGGCGATATGTCGCCGTCGAACGAATCGTAGAACTTGCTATGGTACGGATTGAGGAAGATTAGGTTGTGATGTCCGTAGCGATTCATGATGCCGCCCTCGGCCGGCGGATTCCTGCTGGATGTCCATTCCTCGGCTAAGAAAGTGACGAACCTGCCGGGGTCATGGTTGTTCCTGGTCTGCTCGGCGTTGAACGCCCATTGCGGCTCGTCGAAATTGTAGCCGTGATCGGTGAGCGCGCAGAAATCGAGCTTCTCAATATCCCGCAGATTGGCAAACAGGTCGTGGCCCGGCGGATTGCCCCGGCGATTGCACACGGATATATCGGTGTGGTCGTGGAAGTCTCCCCAGAACAGCGTTAGCCTGCGCCCGTTATGCTCGATGCTCTGTCTCGGCAGGTCGGCCGCACAAAGCTCGGTCTTATGGCTCAGGGAGAAATCCGTTTTCGGCGTCTCAAGCGGCTCGGTCCGGATCGCGGCAGCCGAACCTCCGCGTTCTGAAGGCACGGTCCTTACGAAAATCCCCGACCTCCAGTTGCGAAACTTGCCCCTTGTGCGGTCCCATCCGCGCGCCAGGTCGTCGTACTGACAGACGGCCGTGACGGAAGCCGCCGAGCTTGCCAGGCTCACCGGCCGCCACCTGCCCTGCTGATCCATCACAATCATGCGGTCCGACCACCGCCCGCCCTCGTACGACCAGATTACCGGGCGCCAGCCGCTGTTTTGCCCGATGCTCTCCCTTGCCGCAAGCCAGAGCCGGCCCGACGAGTCAAAGACGATCCTCGGCCGCATCAACATGCGCTTTGCCGTCGAGACATCGTCGAACAAGCGGACCGGGGCGTGCAGAGAGTCGTCGTCAATCCTGGCCACCGCAATCCGTTGCTCGGTGAGACTGTTGAGCCTGATTGAATTGTAGCTCTGCATCTGCCAGGCCATCCATACTTCGCGTTCCCGCACGGCCAGCGACGGATGTCTCTCGATCCGGGCGTCGGAGGTGATGCGCCGTTCTTTGCGCCATCGCCCTTCGCGAAACCATCTGCTGTATATATCGGCGCTTCTGCCCCGCACCGAATCCCACGCGGCCACCAGTGACCCGTCATCGAGCGCCACCACCGCCGGATTATAGCTGTTGGCCGCGCCGGAAGAGATACGCTCGATACTGCCGCAGCCTTTGCGATCCACCCGGCACGAATAAATCCCGCGAGCGCCGCCCGCGTTGGACTCCCACAGAACGAACGCCTTCTCGCCGGCCACCGCCACGGCAGGCGATATATTCGCCGAGCCCTCGCAATCGATGAACCTGTATGCAGGCTCGCCGGCCGCAGCTTCTCCTTCGACGAAGGCATAGGCAATCCTCCAATTGTCCCTTTGCTCAACCGCAAACGCCACGACAAAGCCACTCGGCAGAGCTGCAATCGCCGGGGCGCCGATACCGGTCAGCCCCGGCGGGGCCAGAGCGCAAACCTGGCGGCGCCGCCGGCCCTCTATGCGATACACACCGACCGACGCGGCAAGCGCCCGGCGCTCCAGAACCGCCATCCACAGCCGGCCCGAGCCGTCATACGCCACGGCGGGAAAATCCTGCACGCGGTCCGGCCAGTCGCACTCGCTGACGGTCTGCCACACACACACATCATCCACCCATGCCCTGCCCGCAGGAGCATTGTGCGAAGAGGGCGCGACAATCTGGATGAAACCTTTGGTCTCCTCGGCCACCTCGTACCGGGCCTCGACGGGCGTCCAGCGGCCCACAGGGACATTATCAATCCTCCGCGCGATGCCGGTCCTCTTGTTTCCCACCCGCACGAACACCGCGCACGCAGACCTCGAGTCGCTGCGGACCCAGAAGGATACGTGCACCACGCTGCCGGCTCCGGACTCGAATGGCACCTCAAGGAAGCACGCCCGGTTGGGCCCGGTCACGCGGCCCATCATAGAGCAGTTACCGGTTCTGGCGACGCCTTCTACAAGAGTGTGCTGCCCGGCCGGGAGGGTCGGCTGCCCCTTTTCGAAGCTGCTCTCAAAGATCACGCGGCGCTCCGTCTCAAAAGCACGGCCCGCGCCCACAGGCACCCCCCAAAGCCGGCCGTCAAATCCCCAGGCCAGGGCCGTCCCCAAGGCGCCGGACAGGAATTCGCGCCTGTCAATTCGACCGTTCGAAGCTCTCCTATCCATCTCTTCAATCCCCGCGTGCCGGACTCCACTTTTAATCCCGCGGAATCTCCGGCGAATGTTCAGTTGACAATGCGCACCACACGGCCTGCGTTGTCATTATGCGGCCATAGAATCAGGAACCGAAGTTAATCAGCCCCTCAACCATCTTCGGCCCCGCCTGACTCAACCACCCGCTCGTCACCCGATCGCGCCGGCTCGACAGCCCCGGGACCACGCCACACAATGACCTTCGTCGGACATTTACTCATCGCAGCCTCCGTCTGCTCGCTCGGCTCATAGCGTCGGTAATCGAGCCTGGCCAGATTCTCGGCCACGCTGAACAGCTCGCTCTGCTTCGCGCAGAGCCCACAGCCGATGCAGCCGACCTTGCACATCGACCTCGTCACCTTGGGCGTCTCGATGCTCCTGCAGGCAACCGTCATCATCCGGTCGTGCTTGAAGGGGACCATCTCTATCAGGTTTCGCGGGCAGGCCTTCGAGCAGGCCGTGCATCCGGTGCATTTGTCATAATCCACAGTCGCCAGCCCGTCGGGCTTGGAAAGTGCGCCAAACCTGCACGCCCGCACGCAATCGCCGAAGCCCAGACAGCCGAACTTGCACGCCTGAACGTTCGCCAGTGCGTTGGCGGCCGTGCAGCTTTGTATCCCCTCGTATCTCGCGTAGAGCGTCTTGTCCCCGGTGTGGGCGCTGCAGTGCACGATGGGCTTCCTGGCCGGGCCCGAATCGCTGACCTGAAGGCTCAATACTCCCGCAATCACCGCCGATGTCGCCGCTCCCCCCGGCGCGCAACCGCCCAGCAGCTCAGGATCGGCCAGAACCGCTTTGGCGTATTGGGCGCAGCCAGCAAACCCGCAGGCGCCGCAATCGAGGTTCGGAAGGGCCCGGTGAATCTGCTCCACCTTCGGGTCAACCTCCACCCTGAGCTTCTCGCTGGCGAACAGGAGCACCAGCGCAAAGCCGCCGCCCAGCGAGAGCATCATCACCCCCGCCGGCCAGGCGCTGCTCCACAAGTCCAGCACATCAGCTAAAATCATCTTATCATTCCCGAAAAGCCCATAAACGCCATGGCCAGTATTCCGGCGGTAATCAGCGTGATCGGCGCCCCTTTCAGGCACGCCGGCACATCCGCCAATTTGAGGTTCTCACGAATTCCCGCCATTACGCATATCGCCATCGTAAAGCCGATCCCGGCGCCAAAGCTCAAGACCACCGCCTCCAACAGGCTGTTGACCCGCCAGAGATTCAAGAACAGACACAAACCCAGAATCGCACAGTTGGTGGTAATCAGGGGCAGGAATATTCCGAAGCTCTCGTAAAGCGACGGGAAGAACTTGCGCAGGTACATTTCTACGAGCTGCACGGCCCCGGCAACCACGAGTATGAAGCAGACGTACCGCGTCACTTCAAGCGGCGTGCCAATCAGAAGCAAATGGTCGATCAGCCATGTCATCGTGCCGCTCAGCGTTATCACAAATGTCACCGCCAGGCCCATCCCGAAGGCCATGTCAATCCTTCCGGATACGCCCAGGTACGGGCAGATGCCGAGAAACTTCGTGAACACGAGATTCTTCACCACCACGATTGCGATAAAGCCGACGGTCAGCGTCTGCAATGTATCCATAAGCTCAATCCCTATGCCTTCCTTCCCGTCAGATAGTTTACCATGCCCAGCAAAAGCCCGAGGGTCAGGAAGGCGCCCACCGGCATTCCCATCGCCGCCCAGGGCACGAACGCACGGGGCATAACTCTTGCGTCGAGTATCGTGCCCGACCCCAGCAGCTCCCGGACCGCCGCGAGCACGCAGAGCGTCACCGTAAAGCCCACGCCCATCGCCAGAGCATCAATAACGCTCACCGCGATGGCGTTCTTGCTGGCGCACACCTCCGCCCGGCAGATAATGATGCAGTTGACGATAATCAGCGGGACGTAGGGCCCGAGTTTCTCGCTCATCTCCGGCTGAAACGCCTTCAAGAACAAATCCGCTATCGTCACAAACGTCGCTATCGTCAGCGTGAACATGAGAATTCGCAGGTGCGGCTTAAGAAGGTCGCGCATGAGCGTAATTACGATATTGCTGCAGAGCAGCACGAATATCACGCAGGCGCCCATCGTCAGGGCCGGCCTGACCGCCGCGGTCACCGCGAGCGTCGGGCACATCCCCAGCAGCAGCCTGAAGACAGGATTCTCACGCCACAACCCGTCCAGCAGCGTTTGCCTGTAGATGCCCGCTTTGTCTTTACCGGTTTTCGCCATCGCCGATCAGCCCCTTCTTTTGCAGCTCTTTCTTTATCTGCTTGGCGGAGCTGCTTATTATCTCAACCACCGCCTCGCTGGTTATCGTCGCCCCGCTGATAGTGACTATCTTTTCGTCCTTCGCGCTCGTATCACCGCTTCTGACGGCTATCAGGTCGCCGACCGGCGCCCCGACAAACTGCTCTCGAAAGAACGGCTCTTTGATCTGGTCCCCGACCCTGGCCGTCTCGCTGCTGGCCAACACGTCGAAGCCCGCCAGCTTCTCGAAGTTGCCGTCAACCGCCACCACCAGCTCGATCTTGTCTATGAAACCGGGTCCCGAGGCGCTAAACGTCCAGCCCACGCACTCGCCCGGCTTCGATTCGGCCTTGTAAACGTCTATCCGCTCGGCCCTGCCGCCGGACTTGATCACGATCTCCGCCTCGACCGGCATGAAACGCTCCACGCCCGGCAGCAAAGCTCTGGCCCGGTCGTTGAGCTTGTTTATCCTGTTCTGCTCGATCCGGGGAGAAAGCGCCGCGTTGGTGACCGCTATCAGCAGCCCGAACAGAAACGACGAGACAATCAGCAGCCAGCTCTGCTCCAGGAAGTGTTTGAGCCTAAACATTCGGCTTACCCCCCACAGGGACGCTGCGGAAAAGCCTGTCTATCAAAGGCGTCACCGCATTCATCAGAAGAACCGCATACATTACCCCTTCCGGATACTCCCCGACAATTCTTATCAGCATCGTCAGTGTCCCCACGCCAAGCCCGAATATCCACATCCCCCTGCGGGTAAGCGGCGCGGTGACCGGGTCGGTAGCTATGAAAAAAGCGCCCAAAAGCAGGCCCCCGCTGGTCAGGTGGAAGAACGGGTGGACATAAGTCCAGGAGTCTTTCAGGTAGGCCGCCCCGGCGAACACAAACGCCGAGAGCAGCACTGCCAGAGGGATGTGAAAGCCTATCGTCCTGCGTATCAGCAGATATGCTCCGCCCATCAGCAGGGCTATAGCGCTGGTCTCTCCCAGGCACCCCCCCACTTCTCCGGTGACCGTGGCCGCAAAGAACTGGTCGTCGTAGGTCTCGCCCCCCAGTCTCCTCTTTATGGCCATCTTGCTCCAGGCCAGCGGCGTAGCCTGCGTCCTGCCGCGTATCACGTGTTCCCTTGCTGCTATTATGTTGCCCCGGTCGATCCTGGACATATTCGGGTCCAGCGTAGCCGGCGTGGTCCACGTCGTCATCAGCATTCCGAAAGAGGCCGTCAGGAACGCCCTGCCAACCATCGCCGGGTTGAAGACATTGGCCCCCAATCCCCCGAAGACCATCTTGCCTATGGCGATTGCAAAAACGCTGCCCACGACGGCGGCCCATGCGGGTATGCGGGGCGGAAGTGACAGCGCAAGCAGAATACCCGTGACAACCGCGCTGAAATCGTCGAGGGTGCTTGGCTTTCTGCGAATGGCGCAGCAGAGCCATTCGGCGGCGGCGCAGGAGACGACGCATGTGCCGATAAGGATCACCGCATGTATGCGGAAGTAGTAGCCGGCGGCCGCCATCGGAAAAAGCAGGGCCACTATGACGTCCACCATCACGCGCCGCGTCGAAAGCGGCCCGCTGATGTGCGGCGAACACGAAACCTTTATGTCACTGAGCATCCAAGTTTTCCCTGTTACAACCGTCGGCCCCTGAAGGCTTCTTCCTGCCGTCACCTGTCCGGCGCCGGCTTCGAATCATCGCTATTGGGGCATACGTTTCTTTTGCCTGGCAAGAAATATTTTGCCCGTCTTGATGTACCCGGTCAATTCTATGTTGGCCGGGCACACATAGCTGCAGCAGCCGCACTCGATGCACGCAGCCATATAATTTCTCTCGGCCTCGTCAATGAGATTGCTCTTGACGGCGTGGGCGATTCGCGTTGGGTTGAGACTTTCCGGGCATACTTGCAGGCATCGGCCGCAGCGAATGCACGCCGTGCGGCGTCTCTCGAACTTGGCCTTTCCGATTTGCTCGGCCGTGAGCACCGTTATCGCGCCGGTGGTCTTGGTTATGGGCGTCTCCAAATCCGCGACCGCTATCCCCATCATGGGCCCGCCCAGGACGACCTTTGCCGATTTTTCCGTGACCGAGCCGCAAAACTCGATAAGCTCCCTGACGGACGTCCCTATAGCAACATAGTAATTCCCGGGCCGGGCAATCGCCTCGCCCGTGACTGTCACCACTCTGTGGGTAAGAGGGCGGCCGCATACAACAGCCTCGGCAATTGCGGCGGCGGTCGCGACGTTGAGAACGACCACTCCTATCATCGGCGGAATTCCACCGGCTGGAACGTTCTTGCCCAGAATCGCCTTGATCAACTGGCGCTCGCCGCCCTGGGGATATTTCGTCCTGACGGCCAGCACTTCAATGCCGTTGCGGATGCCGCCGGCCTCGAGAGCGGCCCTCAAAGCGTCTATCGCGTCGGGCTTGTTGTCCTCGATGCCCACCAGAACGCGCGAGCAGCCGGCGGCCCTTTTCGCAAGCTTGATACCCGCGGCGATTCGGCCGGTCCACTCGAGCATGATCCGGTAATCACAGGTGATATACGGCTCGCACTCACAGCCGTTGATAATCATCGTATCCTTCGGAAATCTCGGGTCGGGCTCGATTTTGACCCTGGTCGGGAAACCCGCCCCGCCCATGCCTACTATTCCCGCGCGGAGCACGGCATCGCATATCTGCTCGGGCGAGTAGGCCTCTTCATCGAAATCCGGGGCAAACATTTCGGCGGCCGGTAGTTTTGGGGGGTTCTCTTGCGGATCGGGCTGAATGACGACGGCCATGCTGCGGCCCAAAACGGCATGTGAGCGCAGCGCTACTTCCCTGACAACGCCGTTCACCGGCGAATGAACCGGCGCACAGACAAAGGCGTCACACTCGCCCACCGCCTGACCCGCACTCACCTTGTCTTGCTTTTTGACAACCGGCCGGCAGGTCGAGCCTATATGCTGGCTGAGCATAACCGCTACTTCACCCACTGCAGGACCGGGCTCTATAGGCTTCTCCCGCGTAAGCTCCTTCTTCTGTGCCGCATGCGTGCCCCCCCTGAACGAACGGCTCCTGACGATACCAAGTCTCATACGCAGAACTCTGTCAACCCTTCTTGGCCACAAGCTTCCTTCTTGCCGCCCTCGCGATCAGCGCGAACGCAAAAGTACCCGCCAGTGCCGTCAAAAAACCCGGAACACTTGCCCAGGCATCTCCATCGGGCGTCCGCCCCACGATATTCTCAAAAGCCGTTAGAAAAGCAATAAAAACTACTACCGGCGCCACAAAAGCAAAAAGGACTTCCAGAACAACCGAGGGTCCGGGTCTTTTTCCCAACTTCTCGTAGATTGTCTGACAGGTTTCTTTCTGACTGCAGTCCTGACAGAACTGTTGCCGGGCCATGATTTCAACCACCTTGTAAAATAAATCGGAATTTATATGCGATTCGCTGCAAATCTTCCATAATTTCTTCTGTGCCGAGCATCGTTATCTCGGGCATACCCGCCCTCGCGACAAATGCCCCGGCCCCTCGCAAACCCCTTGCGCCTCGACGCCCCAAAAAAACCGGACCAACCCGTCGGCGCAAAAGAATGGCCCGACACAGACACCGGGCCAAACCTGTCCGATACTCTGTACTCACTCTGCCGCACAAGACACACCACGCCGAAAAAAGTCACCTTCGACGACACGCCGCCGTTCAACACCCCGTGCGGCGCCGCACATCATCATCGCCCGGAGCCACGCTTCCTCTCATCTTCCATCTTGCTGTACTCGCACTTCGGGCACCGATCCGGAAAGTCCCCGGGTTTACCGGCATTCTTGAAAAACACGTTCCCGCATTTCTCGCACTTCACCGCCGGATAGATGCTTGGCTTGCCGCACTCATTGCACGTCATCGGCGGGGTGGAGTTCAAAAGAGGATTGATGTTCTTCTTCAGGAACGCGTAATATTCCCGCTCGCTCACCTCATACTCGGCCCCGCATTCACTGTTACCACACTTGACGAGCACTTTTGCGTCGGCGGGAATACTGTTCAGTCCGCCCCCGCCTCCGCGCCGCGTTCGCCACGTGATTACAGCCGCCAAAACCAGGCACACCACTATAACCACCACCATGATCGGCTTCTTCATGCTTTCATCCATAGTTGCTTCTCCAGAGTAATCAAGCCAGCCTACCTTCAAGGCGCCTCAAACAGTCTATTGTCCGCCGAGCCCTTTGTCAAACACACAATTATGCCCCCTTCACACCCGATCCGCAATCCATCGGCCCACTTCTTTCGGGGGCCCGGCGTCCGCCGGGTATCCGGCCCAAACCGGTCGCTTCGAATGAAGAGCGTTTCTGCAGAATCTCAAGAGCAGGGCAGAAGTCTAGTCTCGGCCCGGCGAGAGTGTTCGGCGGGGGTGTTACGGTTTTCTGCTTCTTGGGAGGGATTCTCCAGGGACTCAATGCAAGACTGTGTAAAACTCTTGTAAAAAGAGGCGGCTCAGTCGTCTTGACTTGAGCTTTCAGCCCGAATTTGCATTACAATCCACGTATTGACCGTCCTGTGCTTCGGTGTAGCGTTATTGAAAGTCCACAGTGAATATCGGTTGTGAAATGGCAAAGAGTATTACCACACGATGTGGATTGTCTTGTTTACTCCTTCTTCTGACGTTACTGGATTGCCTACTTCCGTCACACGTTGACGCTGGATCGCAAGATGCGAAAATCATATTGATCGAGCACGTTCCCCACATCAGGCAGAAACCCGATTTCTGCGGGGAGGCGTGTATTGCGATGTATCTGCAGAAGCTGGGGCACAAGATATCCCAGGACGATATTTTCAATCTCTCGGGTGTGGACCCAGCACTATGCCGCGGATGCGTTGCTCGCGACATGGAGCGTGTTCTAAGGCAGGTGGGTTTTAAGCCGGGCCGGGTCTGGCATAAGATTGATCCTAACAAATCGCGAACACAATTGGAAATGCAGTGGGATCTCCTGCTTTCCGATCTATCCAACGGCCTTCCGTCTATCGTCTGCACGCGCTATGGTGATGGGGCCAAATCCTCGGAACACTTCCGCCTGGTGCTGGGATACGACCCGAATTCTGACGAGGTGATCTACCATGAGCCGGCAGAGAGCAACGGCGCGTATCGCAGGATGGAACGCATACGATTCCTTGAATTGTGGCCGCTGAAGCACTCGAAGAGCGAGTGGCTGGCCGTTCGCATGACCTTGAAGGCCGGTAGAATATCTCTTCCGAATACCGCCGGGATCGGGTTCAGCAACGCGGACTATGCCCGGCATCTCATGGAGTTGAAGCCGAGAGTGCCCGGAGGTTTCACCATTGTCCTGGAGAAGCCGTTTGTTGTAGTTGGAGATGAGACGCCCACGATGGTCGAACGCCGGGCCAAACAGACCGTCAGGTGGTTTGTTGACCACATACGGGATCTGTATTTTGACAAGGATCCTCCTGCTGTTTACGACATCTGGCTGTTCAAGGATGACAAGAGTTATCGGAAACATGCCAAGGAGCTGTTCAACGATAATCCGCATACTCCTTTCGGTTACTGTTCGGACAGCCATCGAGCCCTGATCATGAACATTGATACGGGCGGCGGGACACTCTGTCACGAGATTGTACACGCCTTCATCGCCTCGAATTTCCCCGCCTGTCCGGCCTGGTTCAATGAGGGTCTTGCGTCTCTGTACGAACAGTGCGGTTCGAGGAACGGCCGCCTGGTCGGATTTACAAACTGGCGGCTGGCCGGGCTACAGAAGGAGATCCGCGCCGGCACTCTGTTGTCCTTCAAGGACCTGCTCTCGACAACGACCCATCAATTCTACAACACGGCCAAGGGCGACAACTACGCGCAGGCGCGCTACCTGTGCTACTATCTTCAAGAGAAGAATCTGCTGGTGCGGTTCTACAATGCCTATAGGCGGAGCTTTAAAAAGGATCCATCGGGCTACGAGACGTTAAGAAGAATACTGGGGGCAGATGATCTGAAGCAATTCCAGAAAGACTGGCGGAAGTGGGTTCTCAAGCTGCGGTTCCCCTGAGCCGAGCCGTTCATGCCGATAGTGCAAGGAGGGGATTTTCGAAGGATTAAGGTATGGGCCTTGCGTTACTGGGCCTTCTTACCCGGCTGGAACACTCTCAAAGTGTTCTTTCCCGCCTGCTTGGCTGTGTAGAGCGCCTCATCAGACCGGCTTGTGATGTCCTCAGGGTTGGTGTCCGCATCGTACTGCCCCAGGCCGACGCTGATCGACATGACGATCTGCTCCTTGTTCCACGTCGTCGGACAGCTTCCTACGGCATCCACCATCCGCTGGGCAACCACGGTTGCATCATTAAGGGAAGTGTTCGGCAGAATAACCGCGAATTCATCACCGCCGTAGCGGGCCGCTGTATCGATCTGGCGGATGCACTCACGAAGCCTCCTGCTTATCTCCTTGATCACCTTGTCGCCCGCACGGTGGCCATACGTGTCGTTTATCTCCTTCAGACCGTCAATATCAACCATAATCAGAGATATCTGACCACCGTACCGCCGAGAACGCCACAGCTCCTTCTCCAGAATCTCGTAGAACGCCTTATGGTTCACCAGCCCCGTTAGTCCGTCCGTGGTCGCCTGTTTTTGAATCCGCTCGAAAAGTTTTATGTTGCCTATCGACGCTCCAACAAGCTGGCTGAAAAGCTCTATCAGGGCGATGTCCTCCCCGCCGAAGCTCTCCGCGTCCTTCTTGTCCGCAAGGTTCAGCACCCCAACAACCCTGTCCTGGCAGACAAGAGGAACGATTGCACAATTCTTGGTCTCATAATTGCCCGCAAACGCCCGCTGAGACCTCCTTATTACCGGTCTTCTGTGCCTGTCAATATCCCCAACCAGCATAAGCTCCTTGCTTCTGACCGCCATGATCATCGGAGATGCCGGGGTCTGATTCAATGAGACAATCTTGTTGATTAGAAACGGATGGCTGTGCCTGCAAAGGTGCAGAATATTGTTGCTCTCATCAAGCACGTACAGCGACGCGAACCTCACCCCGACCAGCGCAGGAATGCGGTCGATACATACTTCCGCTATCCGCTCGATATCGAGGCAGTTTATTTGCCTGGCCAGCGGAGTAACCTGCTCCAGAAGGGATACCCCGTTTTCAGAACCGTTGCTATGTTGTTCACCGGTCATATTGGCGTGCTGCACACTTCCGGGACTGCAATGCCATCGGCGTAACTGTAACCTACAGAGTGCTGCGCTGCATTCGCCTGATATATCGGACCTTGCATTACTCCCGGTCCGGCAGCGGGCCGCAATAGTGTGCGCAACAAAGTGCGGCGGCGAACGTCAAACGCCTGCATAAGGACAGTCGGCGAAAGTCTCAGCGGACTTCAAAAAAATATTCACACAACGCCCTGCGGCGCCCGCGCGACATGACAGAGCAGCCGGGCAACCACGCATAAAGACAATTCTCAAAAAAATCGAAAAAAAATTTGACACGGGGCAGAATGTATTTTACATTTTGCAAAACGTAAAGTACATTGCGCCGCCCCTGCGATTCATTACGCATGACGACGGCTTCGAAAGAGGGCTGAGCATTGCACGCTGCAGCAGCAAGATTCGTGGAAACACGAGCCGGTTCAGGAGAATTTGAGGTGTGCCCGAACGGCAAGATAATAGCAAACGGCAGCCTGTATGCTGCGCCCGTTGCCGCGGCGACGCCAATGCCATGAAAATATGAAGATTATAGCGAAAAAAAGGCACGCGCACGCAAAGACAAAGGCGCCACGGGGGCCGGATGGGGGCAAATGCACCCAAATATGCACAAATGGAGAAACCTTGGAAAACGGATTGATACTGAGCCTTTTTAGGGACCCTGTCGACTGAAATGCGCCAACACACGGATAACAGCCTGATTCGAGTGCCGGAAAAGCTTTACCGCATTGGCGAGCTCGTTAGCTATACGCCGTTTTCAAGACAAACAATACATAACTATACTATAATGGGATTGATTCGCGAGGCAACCTGGACCCAAGGCGGCCACCGGCTCTACGATGAGTCGGTGTTCGAGAGGCTATCGACAATAATCCGGCTCAAAAAAACTCGAACCCTCTCGGAGATAAGACAGATTCTAAGGAAAGAAGACGCAGCGAAGGGCTTGACCCAAGAATCTCCTGAAATCGCCGGAGCAGGAGAAAACTGAAAGCATGACAAAGAGACGCAAGCAGAAAAGCCCGTAGAACGAAAAACTTCGAACAGCAAAGTCCCGGTTGTTGCGTCACGGCAGCCGGCAGGGAAAGGAACGGAAGAATCAAGGATGAGAAGCCAGATTTTCCTATCGAACGGTGCTTTCACTCGTTTCTCGCGCTCCGGCAGCATCCCCGGAGCCGTGATATGCGAAGCCGACCATGCAAGTCATTTTGACGCAGGTTCAAGGCCCGTATGCTCTCTGAAAGAGCAGGCGCACTGCCCGGCCCGCATAGTGCCGCCAACTGCGGGTAGAACACGTGCCTCGCAAAAATCCGGGCAGACCCGCGGCCTCACCCCGCCCCTGGACCGCCCCCTTGATCACCCGGCCCTCGAAAGCAAGGCTCAATACTGAGGATTAGCCATGAATCTACTCTCGCTTGTCACGGACAACATTACCGAATTGCTCGTGAAAATAGTGGAATTCACCCAACTGCGCCAGAAGGTGCTCACGCAGAACATAAAGAACATGCACGCGCCCGGATTCGTGCCGGTGGACCTCGCGGTGGACGAGTTCTCGCAGATGATGAATACGGCCATAGAAGAGCACGTCCGCAACAGGCGTCTTGTGCTTTGTGACAGTGACAACATAAAGCTTGGCATGGCCGGTGCACTCGAAACCAGACCTGTACCCGACGAATCAGCCAGAGAGTTTCTTGAGGCCGGGCCGGACAGCTTTCTCGAATTCCAGGTAAACAAGCTCAGGGAGAATTCAATAAACCAGAGGCTGGCGGCGGCACTGCTCAGACAGAGGAAAGAGGCCGCCTCGAGTCTTCACCGGACCACATAACCCGGCCAGCCGGAAAGAGCAAACATGCAGAACGAAGCGTTCTATCTGCAGCAGATGATGGAGAATTACAAATCCCGCGCGGGCACGCTGGTCGTGACCAGCGGCAAAGGCGGTGTGGGCAAAACCAGCATTGCGGTAAACCTGGCGGTCTGTATGGCCGCGTCAAACAAGAAGGTTCTGCTTTTCGACGCCGATATGTCTTTGGGCAACGTGGATATTCTCATGGATCTCAACAGCAGGTATAACGTCTCACATCTGCTCTCCGGTCGCAGGAGCATAGAAGAGATTACCTGCACCGGCCCCGCCGGCCTCGAAGTAATCTGCGGGGCATCGGGGCTTGCAGAGCTCGCGGACATCGGTGATTTCCAGAGAGAACGCCTCCTTAGCGAGCTCTCGAGACTGCAGACCGAAAATGACATGATTGTCATTGACACTGCTGCCGGAATCTCAAAGGCCGTCGCGGGCTTCTGCCTCTCGGCGGACCATGTGCTTGTGGTCGCAACCCCGGAAGCGGCCGCCATAACCGACGCCTACGCAATGATTAAGCTGCTCGCCAAGAACGCATTTGCTGGACGCATCAGCGTCGTGGTGAACATGGCCGAGACGATGGCCGAGGGCAGAAACGTTTACAGGCAGATAGCGAACGCCGCAACGCACTTTCTCGGCGCCAACGTGTACGGCGCAGGGGTCCTGCTTAGAGACGAACGCTTGACTCAGGCCGTCAGAATGCGCAAGCCCGTTGTCCTGGCCTATCCGAAATCGATGATAGCAACCTCACTGCTCGAGCTCGCCGCCAGGCTCAGTAACGGCATGCAGGCTCAGCCACGCGAGCAGAGCTTTTTCAGGAAAGTGGTGGACTGGTTCTTCTAAAGTTATCGGCCAGAGCGCCGATAAGGAAAACAGGCATCTGCGCGGTCTCGTTGTGCCGACACGCGTCGCTGTGCCAATGAAAGGGTTATCGCTGTTATTTATAGGACTCATACCGGGCGGTTCGTATGGTGAAAATGTCACGGAGGAATGCTGTGAAGGCCAACCAGGAGCTTGATATCAACGAAGTGTGGGAGCAGTTCCACAAGACTCGCGACGACCACTACCGGAACCTGCTGATGGAGTACTACCGGGACCTGGTGAAGTACGCGGCCGAGCGACTCCACAGCAAGCTGCCCGACAAGGTCGAGCTCGACGACCTTATTAGCGCAGGCATTTTCGGACTCATGGATGCCATTGACGCATTCGACCCCTCCAGAGGAGTAAAGTTCGAGACGTACTGTTCCCCGCGAGTCAAGGGCTCCATTCTCGACGAACTCCGAAGCATGGACTGGGTCCCGCGACTCGTTCGCGCACGCGCCCACCAGCTCGCAAAGGCCACGCACTCCCTCGAGATCCACCTCGGACGCAAGCCCACCGAGAAGGAGATCGCAGAGGAGCTCCAAATGAGCATGGAGGACTTCGCCAGGCTTCTACGCGACGCCAGTGCCGCCAGCCAGGTCTCCCTGAACACCAAGTACAGCGAAGGCGATGCCGAAAAGGACATGCGAGAGATAGACGTCATCAAGGACGAAAAGAGCGAGAATCCGCTCGTCGAGGCTCAAAAACGCGACCTCAAGAACCTGCTCACCAAGGGCCTCACACGAGCCGAACGCCTCATCATCGTCCTATACTACTACGAAGAGATGACCATGAAGGAAATCGGCGCCACACTGGACCTTTCGGAATCCCGCGTCTCTCAAATGCACTCATCAATAATAGCCCGCCTCAAGGCCCAGATGAACACCCGAAAGAAGGAGTTCGCCGTAGAGTGATGGTCTCTGCGCCCGCCGCCGCCGCAATATTGTGGCGGCCCCTCCTGCATCGGCGCCCCAGCCCAACAGGCCGCTGCAAACCAGAGACCCAATTCATTAGCCCGGGGCTCTGCAACGCTGCTCCTGCCCCAAGAGCTTTTAACATCGAACGAAACCGTTGACCCCGGCGTAGCAATAGCGTATGCTAACGCCGTTCTTTTGCCAGGAGAATCTGTATGCGATTTACGAAAATGCAGGGACTGGGCAACGACTACGTCTATGTCAATTGCTTTGAGCAGGCCATCGCCAATCCCCCGGAAGTGGCCAGGGCCGTCAGCGACAGGCACACCGGTATCGGAGCCGACGGCCTGATCCTGATCGAGCCCTCCGAGCTCGGCGATGTGCGCATGCGAATGTTCAACGCCGACGGATCGGAGGCCGAAATGTGCGGCAACGGCATCCGGTGCGTGGCAAAGTACGCCTGCGAACACGGGCTCGCAGAACCCGGAGGCGCCTTTTCCGTCCCCGGCCAGCAGGTCTTTCCAGCCTCCATGACCATAGAGACAGGCAATGGTGTATTGACCGTCGGGCTGGAAATGGATGATGGTGACCTGGTCCGCAACGTGTGCGTCAATATGGGCCAGCCCGTCCTCTCGCCGGCGGACATACCCGTAAACCTGCCCGGCCCGGTTGTGCTTGACCAGCCGATTCAGGTCCTCGGCCGCCAGATGCCGGTGACCTGTGTTTCAATGGGCAACCCCCACGCCGTGTTCTTCTGCGACGACTTGACCCTGATCAACCTAAAAGAGCTGGGACCGGCTATAGAGAACCACGACCTTTTCCCCAATCGTACAAACGTCCACTTCGTACAGGTCGAAAAGCCTGCCGAATTCGCCGTCCGCACCTGGGAGAGGGGCAGTGGCGCCACTCTGGCCTGCGGCACCGGCGCCTGCGCCTGCTGCGTCGCGGCCGTCCTGACAGGCCGGGCAGAACGCCTCAGCACCGCACACCTGCCCGGTGGCCCCCTATACCTCAACTGGTGTGAAGAGGACCACTGCGTATACACGACGGGCCCCGCCGTCGAAGTCTTCGAGGGCCTCTGGCCCCACGCCTGATGATCACGTGCGAAGCCTCGGAGCTTGAAAAAACTCCAGGGCCACCCCGTAGAGCATGCCCGAAGAATCCCGGCCCCGGTCGCCAACCGGCCGCTCCTCAACTCGCAAAACCCTGCCGAAACCCGAAAGCCTGCCCCCCAATTCGAGTTGCCCCGTCGTGGGCGGGACCGACAGTCTCACGTCCAGCACATTGCCCGGTTTCAATGTCTCCGCTGAAGTCTCGAAATACAGCCCCCCCGGACTCACATTAACCGTCCGCCCCGTGTACGATTCTCCTTTACCGCGGCCGGTCTTGCACCACGAAAGGCCAAAACTCACCGCCAAACGCCTGTATCTGCGCTTCTCAGGTCCGTCCATGTCACGCCTCCATGCATAGCCGGGTACTTCCCGTCCGAGAAACAAAGACCCGGATACTCAGATATCGACCAGCAAACCACGTTCCAGCCGCGTCAGTTCACAAATACCCCATTTTCACTTTTGCAAGCCCTTGCAGGACAGAGACTTACAGGCAGTCACCGGTGTCGGGAAGCCGGCCTGCGGGGCGTTGAGAGCACCTGACGTTTACGAATAACAACGCCGCGCACGAATAGCTGGCGGATCGCACGCGAAACCCGCTTAACGCCGCTCATCACCGCCCTCCATTTTACCAAACCTCGCTCTTTTTACTAAATGCGCCTCTCCTTAATTCCGAAAAGTAACATGCGTGTTGATTTTGGGCAACACGGAGCCTTGACAACTTGGCGGATCACCCATACACTTATCGGACTATGCCAGGAGACACACGGTCATCACCAGAGCGCCCCAAGGCAGCTTGCCAGGGGCTCAAGCAGGAAAGCAGCTCCATATTCGGGCTGCTCGGCGGGCCCGTCCTGCAGTCTCTGCCGATTGGGGTGGTGATCTTCGACCCCGAGCTCAGGGTCATAGAAGCGAACAGTCGGGCGGCAGGCATGGTTGAGCCGGCCGATCGCATCGACACATCGCTGGCAAAGGGTACGGACGAGGCGACCCAAACGGCCTGGACCGACCAGCTCAGAGCCGTGGTTACGACGGGCAAGACAGCCACATTCGAAAACCTAAACTACAGGCTGCACGAACAGAAGAGACTGCTGCGTATCGTCTGTGCCCCGCTGCGAGATCCCGCAGGCACCGCTATTCTTGGGGGCGCGGCCATGATCGAAGACATGACGGAAAGGCTCAATATCCACAATCGGCTGGCCGAAGCCGAAAGACTTGCCGCTGTCGGCAGGCTCGCCTCCAAAGTGGCCCACGAGCTGAATAACCCGATGGACGGCATACTGCGCTACATCAATCTCGCGATTCGAACGATGGAGCACAAGAAGCTCGAAAAGCCAAAACAATATCTTGCCCAGTGCAGGCAGGGGCTCATGAGAATGGTGCAGATTGTCAGCGAGCTTCTCGAGTTCTCTCGTAGCACCTACGCCTCCTGCGAACGCGCGCCGATAGAGCAGATTATCGAGGATGCCGTCAAGACGATGGAGCCAAGGGCCGAGGCGATGAACATCCGCATAGTGCGTGATTACGCCCCCAATATCCCTGAGGTCAGAAGCGGCAGCCTCTTCCAGGTGTTTATGAATCTGGCAAAGAATGCCCTGGATGCGATGCCCGGCGGCGGCGAGCTGAGAATCACAACTCGACTCGAAGGTGACAGCACAGCCGTTGTCGAATTCCGCGACACGGGCCCCGGCTTCGAGCCGGCCGACGCCGAGGCAATATTCCAGCCCTTCTTCACAACAAAGCAAACCGGCAAGGGAACCGGACTCGGACTGGCAATATGCAGGGACATAATCGAGGGCTACCACGGACGGATAACGGCCGATAACTGTCCGAACGGAGGATGCGCGTTCACCGTCTGCCTGCCGGTCGGAAGATGAACAACAGATAGATGCAGATGACCTAACCGGGCCATAATATGAAAGAAAAAGCCGTTCTTGTCATAGACGACGACAAAATCATTCTCGACTCGCTCGTGGAATTTCTCAGGATCGAGGGATTCCAGACGGACGGCACAGAGACGGTCAAGGGCGCTTTGGCCGACCTCGAGCAGGCCGCCTACCGTCTGGTCATTACCGATGTGAACCTCCCCGACGGGGATGGCCTCGAGCTGCTCGACAGGATTCGCACAGAGTATCCCCAGACCGTCGTTATTGTCATAACAGGCTACGGGACCATCGAAAGCGCCGTCACCGCCATCAAAAGAGGTGCCTACGACTACCTGACAAAGCCGATCGTCGACGACGAGCTCCGGATGGCCGTCGAAAGAGCCCTGAAGCAACAATCGCTAATGACTGAAAATGAGAGCCTCCGACTCCAGCTCGAACGCAAATACAGCCTCGAGAACATAATCAGCCAAAACTACAAGATGGCAAGAATCTTCGACCTCGTTGCCGCCGTCGCCGACACAAAAACCACTATATTGATGACCGGGCCCTCCGGAACGGGAAAGAGCATCCTGGCAAAGGCCGTACACCATCTCTCCGGAAGACGGAAAAAACCCTTTGTCGAGGTAAGCTGCGGGGCACTGCCGGAGACGCTCCTCGAAAGCGAGCTGTTCGGGCACGTCAAGGGCGCGTTCACCGGGGCCGTAAGTAACAAGGAGGGCAAGTTCCTCGCCGCAAACGGAGGAACAATCTTCCTCGACGAGATTTCCAACGCATCGCCCGCACTGCAGGCAAAGCTCCTGCGAGTACTCGAGGACAGGAGATTCGAGCCCGTCGGCAGCAACAGAACATACACCGTCGATACCCGAATAATCCTCGCCTCAAACAAAGACCTAAAGCAGGAGGTCGCAAAGGACAGATTCAGGGAGGACCTATACTACAGGATAAACGTGGTGACGATAGATCTGCCCCCTTTGTGCGAAAGGGTGGGTGACGTCCAGCCCCTCGCCAGGCACTTCTTGCGCCTCTACTCGGCACAGCACGGAAGGCTGAAGCTCGGTTTCACCGATGAGGCGATGCAGTGTCTCGAACGTTACCCCTGGCCGGGCAACGTCCGCGAGCTGGAGAACGTCGTAGAGCGGGCGACGCTCCTGAGCAAGGGCAAGTTCATCGCCCCGCAGGACCTGCCGAACGTCGTCAGGCAGGAGCAGAGCGGACGCCCCGCACAGTTCGAGCCGAAGAGCCTCAAAGAGGCGCTGGCCGCCCCCGAAAAGGACATCATCCGCCGGGCCCTCGAAGCACACAACTGGAGCCGCCAGGAAACGGCCAAGGCCCTCAATATTAACCGCACCACACTGTTCAAGAAGATGAAGCTCCACGGGCTCTACGAAGAGGCCGAACGCCTCGGCCTACTGTAAAACCAGAAGCCTGCCGGCAAATACCGCAGCCCGCGCATCTTACGCCAGCAGCTCTTTTTAATTCGTCGCCCCCCCGGACACAGGCCCGTACTCGCGAACCATAGTCAGCCGTATGCGGAAAGCAGCCCCAAATGAATTTCAGTTGAACGGTCATTCTCGCAGGGCGTTTCTTCAAACCAAGCAGGGACTCTCGACGCCCGCTTCTGTATCATCCGCCCCGGCGCGCCCGGCCGTACCCTATCTGGTCGTCCTGAGCATTGCGACGAATCCCCCGCCGGCGTTCATCCGCACCTGTATCTTCTGGTCCGGCGTGACCGTCGTCACCGACCGCACCAGATCGTCCGGCCTGTCGGGGTTGTCCGACAACTGCACGCAGCGGTAATGCCCGTCGCCGAGGAAGGAAAGGTCCAGTTCGTAAGTCCGCTCCGCGCCGCCGTTTATGATGCCGACAAACCAGAAGCTGCGGCTCCTCAGCCGGGCGAAAGCCGCCAAGTCCCCGATCTTCGAGCCGGGCAATACGAGCGTCTTGCCCCAGGTCGAGGGGATTGCCTTGATAACGTCCACTGCGGGGCTGTTGATGTACAGCTCCGGCTTGTCGGCGTAGTGCATAACCGGCGACGTGAAACATATCGCAGAGGCAAGCTGAAGTGCGAACGTCGTGCCTTTGAGCATTTCGGGGTTGAAAGTGCACGGCGTGAAGTCGCCGTGGCCCGCCATCAGCCGCGTGAACGGCAGCGACGCGTAGTGCTCCGGCGGCAGCGCCGACCACTTGTTGTACTCCAGCCCCTTGATGCCCTCGCGAGTCACCTCGTTCGGCCACGTTCGCGACTCGCCGGTCGGCTTGTTCGCCCCGTGGAAGTTCACCATAAGCTCGAATTCCGCCGCGTCCTTGAGCACGTTCGTGTAGAAGTCGACCATCTTCTTCGATTCGGAGTCCATGTAATCGACCTTGACCCCTGCAGCGCCCGCCTTGCGGCACCGCTCAAAGAAATCGCGACGCCCGGCGCGCTCGTCTATGCCCGTCATCTCGAAGCCCTCGGTCCTGCCCGTGTTCCACCGTTTCCACACGAGTATGCCGACGTTCTTCTTGGCCGCGTAGTCCGTCAGCTCCTTCAGCAGCGCCCATTTGTCCCTACCCGGCTTTTGCCAGGTCAATTCCCACCCCGCATCGACCAGGTAATATTCGAATCCCAGCTCGGCCGCACTATCGACCCAGGCAAACTGACGGTCGAAGGCGACGCTGTCCCAGTTGCCGATCTTCCCGGACCACCAGTGCCACAGCCCGCGCCCCGGCCGAATCCACCGCGCCCGCGCAAGCTCGCGCGGCGCCGGATCGTTGAGGTTGTGAATGATGTCCGAATTGACCAGCCCGTTAAGGTCCGCCGTCGCTATAACCACCCGCCAGGGCGTCTTGATCGTGCCGTCTAACTGCCAGCTCTTGTCGTCCTGGAACGCCGCGTGCAGCAGCCGCGACGCGCCGCCCTCGGCCCGAAGCGTCATGCCGGAATAGTTGAAAAGCGCCGCCTCAGTGATTGCGGCAAAGCCCGCGCCGCCGGCCATCTCCGCAACAACAGGAGGACCGAAGTGCTTCTCGGTGGGGACCTGCTCTATGGGGCTGCTCTGGTATTGGGCCTCGTAGTTGTTGGTGTTCGTCTGGAACCAGACGGTGCACCCGGCCGGGAGCCTGAAGGCGGTCGCCTCGCCGGATACGCTGCGGGCCCCGTCGCCGCCAATGATGTACCGCAAAGCCGCCCCGTCGTCGAATACGCGCACCTCGAGCGTGTACTTCGTACCGCTGCCCGAGTGCGTCACGGGTATCTTTGCACAGTTGTAGCGGCTGACCGCCACCAAATGAACGCCCCTCCAGCGATACGACTCATCGACGCTGGTGCGTGCAGGCTCGTCGAGCGATACGCCCGCGCCCAGGTCAACGCCATCGACCGTGACGCCGAGCGGCGAGGATTCGACAACAGCCCGCCCTTGCCGCTTGACCTCGTACCACAGCCGCCCGGATGCGTATGTCGATACGGTCGCCGCCGTCTTGCCCTCGGGACTTTCTACAAGCACGTCCCTGCCGGCAGCCGGCACCGACAGCACGCAAATCACAACAAGCATTGTAGTCCTTCTCGCAGTTTTCATTTTCGCCTCCCTATTGAGTTTCGCAACAATCGACAGCTCGCCCGGCCGCCTCAGCGACCTGCGGCGGAACGCACCGTGCACTCAACGCCTGAACATCACGCGCATTTAGTCTAACCCGCCCGCCCCGTGCGCACAAGGCCGCGATTTTACGAATCTCAGAGCCCCCCGGCGCACAGCCAGGCCCCGGCCGATTCGGCCGAGCCCCGGCACTAATAAGCAAACCGAGAGGTCATATCTTGAAGAAGATTTTGTGGCGATGGAGGAACCACAGGAACAGCCAGCTAGCCATCAGGGCGCCGAAGGGCACGACCAGCGGGCTCAGCGCGCCGGCGTTTTTCGCCACTCCCGACAGGAAAAACCTCGATATGCCCCCGAAGCTGACGAACTGCTGAGTGAAGTATATGGTGATGGGGTTGAGCCCGATGACGACGAAGAAGAAGGTCCAGCGCTTGTAGCCCTTGACATCGATCACCCAGTAGAACGCCGCCAGAAGCAGCAGGCACCAGCCCGCCGAGAAAAGCGTGTAGCTGCTCGTCCAGATTACCTTGATGATGGGAAACACAAGGCCCCAAACCCACCCGACCGCCAGCGAAGCGACGCCGGCCAGCGCCAGCCCCGCCGCCTTCCGGTTGCCCGTTCGGCTCGAACGCAGCCATTGCCCCGCCAGCGCGCCGAGAAGAACCGTGCAGACCGCCGGGAAAGTGGAGATGATTCCCTCGTTGTCCCCGTATTCGTAGCAGCAGAATGTCCCCGGAATCAGCGTCCTGTCGATGTAGCCGGCCAGGCAGCCCTCCGGCTCGATCACGCCCGCGCCATGGCCCGGAACCGGAACGAGCATCAGCGCCGCCCAGTACGCAAGCAGTATCGCCCCGATGGTAATCGCCTGAGTCCGCCATCTCGTGTGCACGAAGATCAGGGCCGCCAGCAGGTAGCACAACCCGATCCGCTGCAGCACACCCGGCCACCGCATCTGCTGCCAGTCGAAATCCATCAGCCCGTTGTATATCAGCCCGAGCAAAATAATGATCGCCGAGCGCTTGAAAATGTGAACGAGCAGCCCCCCGCGGCTCTGGCCCTTTTCCAGCCGCCGCGAGAACGAAAAGGGCATCACAACCCCGACGATGAAAAGGAACAGCGGATATATCAGGTCCTCAAAATGAAAGCCCTCCCACGCGACGTGCTCGAGCTGGTGCTCCAGCCATATCGTCACCGGGTTGCTGTGCACGCGCGCCAGCTTGTCGAGAGTCGCCCCACCCCCGATTATCCAGAACATGTCGAATCCGCGAAGCGCATCAATCGACAGAACCCGCCCCCCTGCCCCCGCAATCCGTTGCTCGTCTTTCGGCATCCGCTGCCCCTTTACACTCGCCCCCGCCTCAAATCTTGATAAACGTCCTCTTGCGATACATCCACCACAGTATCAGCCAGACGACCGCGAACGCCCCCACCGCATGGACAAACCCCGTCCACGGCCCCATGAACCTGTCCAGCCCGCCCAGGAAGATGTTTGCAATCTGGCCGAAATTAAAAAGCTGTGTCGCCATGTAAACCGCGATGGCGTTCATCCCAATCACGACCAATGGAAACGCCCACCTGCGAAACCGCCACACGTCGATAACTAAGTAAAACACCGCCAGCAGCAGGTAGGATACGCCGCCCGCAAAGAGCACGAAAGAGCTGGTCCAGAGATGCTTGATGATTGGAAATTCGCCGCGCCAGACGTCCTTGATATACGGAAACCAGCCGCCCCACATCATCCCGAGCACAAGGCACGCAATCCCGACAGCCATAAGCCACAGCACCTTGGCCGCCCCCGTCCGTTCGGAGTGCAGCAGATGCCCCGCCATCGTGCCCAGCATCACGGTGCAGGCGAACGTGATGCTGCTCAGAATCCACGTGTACGTCGTCCCGTCCCGATAATCGCCCAGAACCTGCACGTCGATATACATCGCCAGGTTGCCGTCGGGCGTCAGAACCCCCGCCCCGTGGCCGGGCACGGGGACCCAGACCATCAGCGCCCAGAAGACCAGCAGCAGAGCGGCCGTCACCAGCGCCTGGCCCACAGGCTTGAAGTTCAGCAGAATCAGCGACGCAATCAAATAGCCGGCCGCAATCGCCTGAAGCGTATTGCAGTAGAAGTGAATCTTCGAAAGGTCGTACATCAGCAGGTGTCCCTGGGCCGCCATCCCCAGCACGAAAAGAATCAGCGACCGGACAACTATATGCAGGTAGAGCCGGCCCCGCGTGTGTCCCCGGCGGAAGCGCTTGTCGAACGAAAACGGCATGACCACGCCGACGATGAAGAGAAACAGCGGCATGATCAAATCCTCGGAGCGAAATCCCTCCCACTTTACGTGCGTGAGCTGCGTCTTTATCCAAGCGGTCGCCGGGTGGTTGAATATGTCGTGCAGGCTCGTGAATATGGCGTGGCCGCCGATGATCCAGAACATGTCGAAGCCCCGCAGCGCATCGATCGACATCACCCGCCCGCGGGGTCCGCCGCGAGGCTGCCCTATGGATACGCTGGTGCCCTGACCGCCCGGAGGCGCCGGTGGTGGCGGTGGAGGTTCAGGTTTGGTTTCGAGATGCACACCAATGTTCGAAATCCCCGGTGTTTCCATGGGAGCAGACCCCTTATAAAGATGTCCACAGGCAATCTGAAAGACATTATGTTACCGGCCGCCCGGCCGCACGCAAGGATATTTCCTGATTCGGCACGAGATGCCCGGCCGCCGGCCACAGCGCCCTCTGCGCCGGGGGCCGTATCCGCCTATGGCGTTGACC
>CP070678.1:3030697-3045972 GCA_020352515.1 Phycisphaerales bacterium
GGCCCTGTACCCACCGGGCTGTTCAAAAGCTCGACATCCATCACGCTGTTTTCTCTGGTCAGGCAGGCGGCCTTTATCAACCCACCGTAGATGCTGCCCTGGACATAGACTACCAGACATCCGTCTGTCGCGGGCTGCAACTGGCTTTGGCCGCCGCCTGCAATCCGGAATTCGGTGATGTTGTCGATATCGGATATGTCCGCGCCGTAGATGTCGCCCTCATCGTTGCGCTCGTCCGTCCAAACGACCACGTTGCCTGAGACTGCCGGATCATACTGCCTGGCCCCGTCGATGCATATTTGAAAACTACGGATCTCGGCGAGATCCGAAATGTCCGCGCCGTAAATATCGCCCTCCGCCACCCAAACAACGATATCGCCCGATAAGTCTATGACCCTGTCAAAGTCTTCGGCGTAGGAATCAACAGGGTAAGGATCGCGGTTGTCCACTCTTTCGGCAACGGTGAAGTACACGGGATTGTTGATGTCGGTTATGTCGGCGCCGCATATATCGTAGGGCATGTTTGACCAGTCGTCCGGAGAATTCTTGTCTATGTTGATATGCTGGAGCCACACGACCTTGTTGCCTGAAACCGCCGGATGGCTGTAGGAAGCCGTATCGCTGTGCTGCCTGAGCGTCCGCTGCTGACCCGTGCCGACGTTCCGGACAAAAACGCTCGTGCATTCTGTATCTCGCGCGCCCGAGATGAACGGACCTCCGGACCATACCACTATGTCTCCGTCGATCTTCGGCTGCGTGTCGATTCCGCCGCCGGAGAACGACTCGACCTCATCCGTTTCGAGGTCTTTGCACTTAATATCCCAACTGTCGTCTGATATCATGCCCACGGCGTAAACCACCTTGGCCCCGGACACATCAACGTAGTGAAAATACCCGTCCGCCTGGTAGCCGGCGTCAACAGCCTGCTGGTTCAGGGTGAAAACGACGGAGGTCACCTTCACGAGGCTGGGCTGGCTGTCCACGAAACCGTCGTTAACAATCAGCTCGAAAACGTATGCCCCTTCCTCGCTGCAGTCGAAGAAAGGCTCCGGCGTTTCCGCATCGTGAAGCACGACGGACGGACCTTCGACCTGCCTCCACGAATACGTAAGATCGTCGATATCATCCGGGTCATAGGATGCGCTGCCGTCGAGCGATATCCGCTCAGGGACCTTGCATATCCTGTTGGTTCCGGCATTCGCCACAGGAGGCTTGTTGCCGACCAGGACAATCACCTCGTCCGCCTCGCTGACGTTCGTGCCGTCCCCGACAACAAGCTCGAAAAGATACAGCCCCTCAAACTCCGGCGTAAACGTCGGGCTCATCGCCTCAGGATCACTCAATTCCACGGGGGAGCCGTCTTCCTGACTCCAGATAAAGTCTCTCTGCTCAACGGATTCGTCGAAGTGGCTGCCGGAGCCGTCGAGCGTGATCAGCCCGGGCGCCGCCACGTGCTGGTCGGGCCCTGCAAAGGCAACGGGCTTGACATATCCCACGAACTCGTCGGCGCCGATATCGACCCTCACGGCAAAGACCCGCGCCTCGCCGTCGATGTCGGTCTCCCCCGGTTCGGGCAAGAAAGCCGGGTCCCCTTTGCTTATGCAGGGCGAGCCGCTTTCCAGGTGATAGTCATCGGGCGGGTCGAAGAAGCGGGGGTCCTCGGATATGTTGCCGTTGATACCCGTTCTATCGGCCTCGCCGTCGAAAATTATCTCTCCGGTGCCAGGGGCCTGCGTAAGATAATTGCCCGGACTATTGTTCCAGACGTTGTTGTATCGAATGCCCTCGTCCGGAATATCCAGAGTAAAGATTCCGCCGCCCGAGACGGCCTCGGCAATGATATTGTTCGATATCAGCGGCTGGATGCCAAGTTCGGCAACACCGGTGACGTACACATTCCCGACCAGCCCGCTCTCGCCGCCGGGAACCTGTACGCCCGCGTCGTTGCCCACAATCGTGTTGTTGGTCAACCAGCCCCCCGCAATGATGATAACTCCTCCGCCAATAGCCGCCGAGTTGTGATATATGAAATTGTTGCTGATTCTTGCACTGCCCACGTATGACATTATTCCCGCACCGGCGTATCCCGTGTTTCCCCTTATCGTGTTCCCGGTCACTATTGCGTCCGAGAGCAAGCAGCCGATGCCCGCCCCGTAGCTAAGCGCCACTGGTTCCTCGTTTTGCACTACCACGGGACCCTGGTTGTCACGGATGACGTTCTTCGTGATGGTGGGTGAAGCCTCTCTGCAGTAGATGCCGGTTCCCCAGATTATATATTCCCCCGTCAGGTCGGCCGCCACTGTCCCGTAACCGCCCGTGATGGTGAAACCGGTCAGGACCGCCTCATGGCTCTCCCCGTTCTCGAACGTCACTACCGAGCCCTCCCCGTCGCCGTCGATGACCGTTTCGGCCACTATCTCCGGATCATTGGGGTCGGTGCTCGTGACGACGATGTTCTTGCCGAGGAAGTTTATCAGCTCGTAGTACCTGTCGGGCTCAACCACGACAACGTCCCCGTCATTGCAATCGGAGATCGCGCTCTGAATCCTGCTATACTGCGAGGGGACGCGCCTCGTGGCCGCCCGGGCCGATGCTCCGGTAAGCAGCGCAAAACCAAGACTAAATAGAATCGCTCGCTTCATCGTTCTGTCCTTTCCGGCATTTCACACGATTTCCGAAAAACCTGATCTTACTTCCCCAAATAACCGACGCCGCCCGGCAGGCGCACAATGCCACACAGAAACCGGATTTCCCTACGTGCGTGATTTACCCGCCTCCTGACAGGCCATACATGGTATTTATACAGCAACACCACTCCTTTTGCAAGGAATTCCGAAAGCTTCGCCATAATGCCCTTAGTTCTTCGAAGCTGTGATAGCTACGTCATCCAAACTATATGACGCCCGCCGGAGGCTTTAGTTACAACACTCGCCAATTTTTTCTTCTCAAATCACCGGGGAAAAACCGCAACTGACGGCGGCAGGTCTATCCAGGGCGCGTGGCGCCGGCTCCTTTCAGCCGCAGGGAACCGGCCAAAACACGCCAAAATCAGCGACTGGAGTGTTCCGGCAACGGCAGCCCAAGCTCCGCCAGAACCTTCTTCATGTCCTCCCAGACCCTCCTGCGGTTCTCCGGCGAATAGTTGCGGAGCAGATACGCGGTGTGATAAGTTGCCAGCAGCTTTATTGGGGGCCTGCCTATACCAAGGTGGTATTCGTGGAATTGGCCCCGAAGCTGACCGATACTCTTGGTGCTGTTAAGAAGTGTTCTGGCGGCATGGGCGCCGAGCGCCACGATGATCTCCGGGTTAATCAACTCGATCTGGCCTTGGAGGTAGGGCAGGCAGCTTATTATCTCTTCTGCTCTCGGATCGCGGTTCTCCGGAGGCCGGCACTTCAGCACGTTGCCAATAAACACATCGCTCCGCCTCAGGCCCATTGCAGCAATAACCTTATCCAGCAACTGCCCGGCCCTGCCTACAAAAGGCCTTCCCTGGGCATCTTCGTCAGCCCCGGGGGCCTCTCCGACGAACATAATGCGAGCCCTGGGATTGCCCTCGCCGGGCACGGCGTTCGTGCGACTCGAGCCCAGCTCGCACTTTCGGCAACACCGCACCTCGTCGGCGACCTTCTCCAGCTCCGCCCCGGCATCCACCGACGGCTCCTTCGGAGCGAAGCCCCCGAAGAGCTGCTCCATTTCAAGGTGCTGGCGAACAACCTTGCCAATGTCAACGTCTTTTGCCATCGCCCACAATTGTAAGGCCGGTTTCGACGCTCGGCAATAAAAAAGGGCGACTGTCGCAAACAGCCGCCCTTTAGAGTTCCTATGGCGCGCTCTATACGAGCCCCTGGGCCAGCATGGCGTTGGCAACCTTCACGAATCCCGCAATGTTCGCCCCGACCACGAAATTGCCCGCGCAATCGTATTCTGCCGCTGCCTCGCTGGCGTTCTTGTAGATTGAAACCATTATGTTCTTCAGCTCGGAGTCCGCCTTCTCGAAAGTCCACGGTATCCGCTGGCTGTTCTGGGCCATTTCCAGACCGGAGACGGCGACCCCGCCCGCATTTGCGGCCTTGCCCGGCAGAAATATAACGTCGTTCTTGATGAAAACGTCTGCCGCCTCAGGCGTGCACGGCATGTTCGCCCCCTCGCCGACCACCTTGCAACCGTTCTTGACCAGCACCTTCGCCGCGGCCTCGTCAAGCTCGTTCTGCGTCGCACACGGAAGAGCAATATCGCATGGGACGCTCCATATATCGCTGCACCCCTCCGTGTACCGGGCCTTCTTGTGAATCGAGACGTACTCCTTGATGCGCTTGCGCTCAACTTCCTTGATCTGCTTGACCGTATCGAGCTTGATGCCGTCGGGATCATGCACGAACCCGTTCGAATCGCTGAGAGTAACCACCTTACCGCCGAGCTGCTGGACTTTCTCAGTCGCGTAGATGGCCACGTTCCCGGCTCCCGAAACACTTACGGTCATTCCCTCCAGGTCCTTTCCGGCCGCCTTCAGCGCCTCGTTCACGATATAAACCAGACCGTAGCCGGTCGCCTCGGTCCTGACGAGCGACCCGCCCCATTCCAGGCCTTTGCCCGTGAGCACACCGGTAAACTCATTTCGGATCCGCTTGTACTGCCCGAACATAAAGCCCACCTCCCGTCCACCGACACCAATATCCCCGGCCGGAACGTCGGTATCCGGGCCGATATGGCGGCACAGCTCCGTCATAAAGCTCTGGCAGAAACGCATAACCTCCGACTTGCTCTTGCCCTTCGGGTCGAAATCTGAACCGCCCTTGCCTCCCCCCATCATCAAACCGGTCAGCGAATTCTTCAGAATCTGTTCGAACCCAAGGAACTTGATTATGCCAAGGTAAACCGTCGGGTGGAAACGGATGCCTCCCTTGTACGGCCCCAGAGCACTGTTGAATTCTACCCGAAAACCCCGGTTGACACGAAAATTGCCCTTGTCGTCCTGCCACGGAACCCGGAAAATCAACTGCCTCTCAGGCTCAACCATACGCTCGAGAATCCCGGCGCTGACGTACTCGGGGTTCCTCTCAAGGACGAGCCCCAGGCTGTCAAGGACTTCTTTGACCGCCTGATGGAACTCGGGCTCACTGGGGTTCCGTTTGAGCACCTGCTCGTAAACAGCCTGGATAATCGTTTCTGCTGACACTTGGTAACCTCCATGAAATATTGATATTTCTCATTTACCTCTGGGCCATAATAAGTTAAGCTAATGACAAGATTACACAATCACGTTTAGTACAGCTACATTTAGAATACGTAACTCGACCCTGTGAAACAATGGCCTAAATAATAATATCATATATCAGGATGGCTTATAATGCATATAGAAACGCTTAAGGTATTCTGTGACTTGGCCAACTTGCGGAGTTTCTCCAAGACCGCTGAGAAACACCTTCTGAGTCAGTCGGCAGTTTCACAACAGCTCGCACAGCTCGAGATCGCCTACAAATGCCAGCTTGTCAACCGAAAGAAGCGCCCCATCGAGCTGACTAGCGCAGGGCAACTGCTCTATCAGGCATCCAAAGACATTCTCGAGCGCTACGAGCAGTTGAAAAGTGAGCTGAACACGTTAAAATCGTCGGCAGGGACCAGAATCAACGTTGCCGCAATCTTCAGCATCGGCATGCACACGCTGCCGGACTACGTAAAGAAGTTCATGGTCGGCTATCCGAATGTGAACGTCCACGTAGAGTACTTCGGCGCCGCCCGAATCTACGAAATGGTCCTCGCCGGCGATATCGATATAGGACTTGTGGCCGTGCCCAAAAAGGACAAGAGGCTCACCGTGTACGACTTCGAAAGTGAGCCGCTCGTTCTGGCCTGCAGCCCGAGGCACCCGCTGTCAAACGACGCCCAACTGGACATTCACCGCCTGCAGTTCGAGAGGTTTATCGGCTTTGACAAGGACGTACCAACACGAACCTGGATCGACAGTATCTTCGAGCGCTACAACATAATTATTCAGCCCGTTATGGAATTCGACAACATCGAAACGATCAAAAGAGCGGTGGAAATAAACTCAGGTGTTAGTATACTTCCTCAGACCGCCATACTACAGGAAGTCGCCGGTGGGACAATAAAGGCTGTTACCTTTGCAAACGAGAATTTTGTCAGACCGACCGGTATTATCGTTCGTAAGAATAAAATCTTCGGGCAGGCCGGCCGATATTTCATAGAGTTGCTGCGCAAGAAAGGAAAATAGAACGGCCACTGAACAATCCGTGGCCGACAAGGATATTTACTATCGGGCTTATATGACAATCAAGGCCGTAATATTTGATCTGGACGGCACCATAACTCGGCCGTATTTTGACTTCGATTCAATTCGGCAACAGATAGGACTCGACAGAGAGGCCGGGCCCCTTCTCGAGCTGATGGACAAGATGGACCCGGAGCAGTACCGGATGGCCGAAACAATACTGAATTACCACGAACAAAAAGCCGTCACCGACTCGAGGCTAAACCCGGGCGCTCGGCGAACGCTCCGTAAGCTTCGCGAAGCCGGCATTCGTATCGGAATCCTGACACGAAACAGACGTACCAACGCAATTGCCATCGAGAAAAAGCACGGTCTAAAGTTCGACGCAATCGTCGGCAGAGAGGACGGCCCCGTAAAGCCCGACGCCTTCGGAGTACTGCATCTCTGCCGGTTGTTCGGCGTTGAGCCACGCCAAAGCATGGTCGTCGGCGATTATCTGTTCGACCTCCAGTGCGCCAAAGCCGGCGGCGCACTGGCCGTCCTGCTCAACAACGACGGTAAAGGTCAACAATTTGCAGAGCACGCCGATTTTTGTATTGAAAACATATCGCAGATACTTCAAATTATTGAGCAGAACAGGCAGCGGACAGATTAGAGCAGGAAGGAATTCGTGACATGAATACGAGGATAGTCACAGCAGCGGCCGTTATTCTTGAATTATTGGCGGCCGGGCTCTGCGCGCAGGAAAAGGACCCGAATAATTCCCCCTGCGAAAAATCGTGCGGGCAGTCGCAGAACCTCCCCTCCGCCCGCCAGGATGAAGGAACCGACACGGTCGAGACAATACTCAGGAACCTGAACAACAAAACATCCGAGCTGAAATCCTACCAGGGAACAATTGAGTATAAACTTACCCAACCTCTGCTCGAGTCCACGGCCCTTCGCAAAGGCGTGCTCTACTATGCAAAGTTCGGCACCAAGTCCAGGATGAGGATAAACTTCCAAACGCTGAGACACGATGACGAAAAAGAGCAGAAGTACGTCGAACACTTCATATTCGACGGCACCTGGCTGACACAGATCGACTACCAGATAAAGGCCGCCAAACGCTATCAACTGGCAGAGCCGAACGAACCGACGGATGCCTTCGACCTGGCCAGCAGGAATCTGCCCATCGTAGGCTTCAGCAAAGTCGAGGACCTGAAAAAGCAGTTCGAGATAGAGCTCATCCGGCAGGCAACCCACGAGCCGAACAATTTCATTCAACTGCATCTGAAGGTCAAGCCCGATTCGGTCCACAGGGACAGGTACGTCAGCGTTGATTTCTGGATCGACAGGAAACTGGGGCTGCCCGCCAGGGTGCTCGCGGTTTCCACGGAGGAGGATATTTACGAGATAAAGCTGGTGCGGCCCAGGATCAACAAGCCGATAGACCCCGCGATTTTCGATTTCGAGATTCCAAAGGGTTTTGGCGAGCCGGAAATTGTCCCGCTCAAGAAGAAGGGCCGGTGACAGCCGTCGCCTGTTTGGAGCTTTCTCAGCGGCGGTCAATAAGTGGAACGGACATAAACCAGATGGTTCAGTTTACGGTCAGTGACAGGGATTTTCACGATCTCGTCGCCAAACGAGCCCAGCATTTGCTGTATCTTGCCAGCCGTTTATCGACGTGCAAGTCACGCAAGGACCTTATGGTGCGCCCGTTTCTCGGGGAGCTTCTTTCCCAATCGATGCAGATTGAGGAGCTGCTGGACGCCTATGACGCACGCAACAACTGCCAGTGGTGCTCCTTCAGGTCTCTGACCGCCGCGATCAAGCTCTTCTCCGATGTGAGCTACGAGCTCCTGCATATCCAGCACGCACTGCCGGCGTACCGCCTTTTGCCTATCGAGCACGACTTTGTGGAATCGACCGAGGATGCGCTCACTTTTGCCGGGCAAGTGCTCGTCCGAGCCGCCGATCAGATGTTGACCCGCAGCCGCCAGCTCGGCCTGCCAATCCCATCGGGCGACCAGATCAAGGAGAGCTATCAGGAAGAGCTGCCCTCCGGCCGCCTGCCACATGACTGCGGTACCCGAAGAACAAAGAAAGGCTCAGAAACGGTCGCCCTTCTGTCCACAGCCTTCCTCAACCTCGCCGCCGAGAGCCAGGACGTACGCGCCGCCAGCGGCGCCAGGCCGCAGGAATACGAATCCTACACATCCGGATCGGTCAGCGAGGAGAAGCTGCGAAACCTCCAGCTTCGTTTCCACAACCTGCAGTCTCTATACGACACTCACGTTTCAGGAAGTGAAACCGAGGGCATGGACCCCGACCTGCTCGTTCTGAGGGGACACATAAGCGTCGTTCTACATCTGCTAAAGACCGCTACACTGCTCGCCCACTACTATGAGCGCCACGTCCAGAAGCAGCGATGCGAATCGCCCGCCAGAATGAGCCGGCTTGTAGAGCCCGAGAAGCTGCTGGGGATGCTGATGAAATACGCAATAGCACACATCGGCCTCTATATCGGCTGCGCCGAGCGCCTATGTCAGGAGATGCTAAAACGCTACGCCGAGGTTGGCGAAATTGAGGTCTCGATCCCAAGGTACCGCGGTTTCCACGTCCGCCCGTGCACGCTTATCGCCAAGCTCGTCCTGCACTACGGAAGCGAAGTCAAGATGCGAATGGATGACGACGTTTACGACGCCGCCTCCCCTCTCGAGCTGTTTCGCGCAAACGAGAAAATAAACGCAAGGAAAAGAAGGTGGCTTGCCGCCGAGATCGCCGCCCAGCAGATCATCAACGAACAGGCCGACGACCCCGACATAAAATCCGTCGTACGAGCCCTTATTCTCGCCCTGGCCGAGCAGGGCAAAATCATACTCTACGAGCAGCCCGTTCAAATCCCGGAGGAACCGGCCGGAAAAGAAGGAACAACCCTGGAGAAGGTGATCGACGAAATGTCACGACTTCTGGCCATGGGCAAGATCGATATCGACGCAAAGCTGAACGCTTCCTTTCGCGGAGACCTGCGTGTTCTGGCAGACATCAGGCTCCTGGCCGAATGCGGATACGGCGAGGACAATTTCGGCAACAACGTGCCCCTGCCCGAAAAGCTCGTTTACCTCCGCCGATGAATCCGCCCTCCCCCTTGTAAAGTTGCCCTTGTCCGGCTCACGCCGAAAATGGTATCATGCTCGGACGTTCTCGGAGACGCCGCATGTGGTCGAAATCCGCTCCTCAATGACTCAGGCGGACTTCTCAAATTGCTTTGCGGCAGATACTCCGGAATTCACGACCATACAACGTGCAACGGAGAGAAACACGAACTCTCCTGGCGCTTATTAGAGACTTGTCGATTTGAAAGGGCATGAGCGATGAGACCGAGATGCGTGGTGTTTCTAATGATGGCCGTGGCCGCGGGACTCACTTGTGGCGCCGCCGAAAAGGAGCCCAGCAAAGATGTCAGGCTGCCGGGAGCCCGGCCCGTCATTGATGCCGGTTATTACAAGAGCATACAGGCTGCCATAGACGCCCTCCCGAAAGCCGGAGGCCTCGTGCGCCTCCCGCCGGGAACCTTTGAGATTGGCGAGCCCCTCGTCGTGAGCACTTCTGACGTTACGATCGAGGGCGCAGGGACTGCTACGCACATAAAAAACGTCAACACTGAAGGAAAGAGCACGCTGATCCTCCGACACCCGAGCGGCGATGAAAATCGAGGGGCCGAGCTCTGGCGAATTCGACTGGCCAATTTCAGGATCACAGGCAGCGAGAAGAGCGGGCACGGCATCGAGGCAAGACGTATTAACGAGATATTCATCGAATCTGTCACGGTAAGCAGCCACGGCGGCGACGGAATCCGCCTGCACTACTGCTACGAGGACCCCAGGATTTGCGACTCGCTGATAACCTACAACAAAAAGACCGGGCTCAATCTCATCGGATGTCACGATATTGTCGTGGCCTCGAATCAATTCGAGGAGAATCAGGACGCGCTGCGGTGCATCGACGGGTTCAACCTCTGCATGACCGGCAACAACCTGGACGACCATCTCGGAGACGGCGTTGTGATCGCCAATACCTACGGCTCTGTAGTCGCCGGCAACATGATCGAGGAATGCAGGGGAACGGCAATTGTCCTGGACAAGGATTGCTACGGGATAGCGCTGAGCGCCAACGTCATCGCCCATGAGCAGGCTGGCGGCGTCGATTTGCGGGACGCACACGGCTGTTCGGTAAGCGCAAACGTCTTTACCATCGTCAAGGCAAACGCCCTGAGGATAGGACCCCAAAGCGGACGGATTACCGTTACGGGCAACACATTCTGCGACAGCTATATCGGCGCCGGCATGGTAAGGCGCGGCACCGATGACCGAGCGGCCGCCGGCGTGGTTCTCGACGGTACCAGTGACGTCACCGTCGTGGGCAATCTGTTTTCAGGTCTTCGGCCCTATGCCCTTGCAGCGGAGGGCCGCCCAAGTGCGCGGGTCGTCTTTGCTGGCAATGTCCTGACGGACATCGTCGGCCAGGAGAAGATCCTGCGCGACCGCCTTACCAGCTCGCTAATCGAGAGCAACTTAATGCCGGAAAAGTAAGGCCGGACCGCCCGCACTCACGCAGCTCGTTGCGTCCCGGCATCTCCACATGCGGCCGCTGAACCCTCGACTCAGTCCGACAGACGCCTCGTCGCAATGATGTCGAGTTCGGCCAGCGACGTATAGTAAGCCCCCGTTACCTCCGACAGAGAAACCAGCCGAACGTACCGGCAAACCAAGGGCCTCTCGAACGAGACCCGCTGCAGAGACGTACTATTCCTGAACCTCCCCTTGACGATAGGCTCGCCCCAATCCTTGCCGTCCGTGCTGACGTAGAACTCATAGTCCCTGATTCTGCCGTTCACTTGGTTTTGCCTTCCGAGGTACGTAAAGCCCGATATCTCGAACCTCAGGCCCAGGTCGATCCGTATCTCGTGCGGCTGAGGCTCCTTCGAGCTGCTCCAGTTCGTGTGCCAGAACGTGCCGGGGTTCCCGTCGATGGCGTGACGCGGATAACCCTCGCCCGGCTCGAAGCTGTCCGCGTGCACGACTTTCCACTTCTCTCTGGAGACAAGCAAACCGAACTCAGCCGTCGCAACCGAGCTGTCCAGCATGTCGTCGCAAAAGGCCTTTGCTTTTATGGTCCCACCGTTTATAAGGGCGAACGGCTCGCAGAAGACCCTGGACGACCTCGTCGGCTCAGAGCCGTCGGTAGTGTAGTAAATATCGGCGTTTGGCGTCCTGCACGCGATGGTGACCATCCCGTCGCTGTCCCTAATTATCCGCGGGTCCGCCACCAGCGCTACCGCCCGTCGCGCAACGCCTGCCGGCTCGCCCATGCCCGAATCGTACGGCCGCAGGCTAAAGCCGTACGTATACGTCGCAGGCTTCAGCTTGTACTGCTCCAGAGGGCCGGGACCGCAACTGCCGTTGCCAAGACCGCTCTGGCCGTAATCGACGCAGAGTATAACCTCCTTCCGCGGCGTCAGCTCGTTTATGTGCCGTGCCGCATTCAAATCTTCCGCGGTATAATGCAGCGCCGAGACCGAAACCGTCTCATCCGCAACCACCAACAGCCCGGCGCTCGACTCGCGGTTCAGCAGGGCTGCCCACCGGACGTCCTCCTTGTTGCCTGTCTCCTGCGGAAAGGCGTAGGGCTCGTACTGCTCGGTGACCGTGCTGCGATAAAGGCCCACATCGGCGCTTGTTTTTCTGTCAACGTAGTTCTCGTGCGGCCCCCGCCCGTACCAGACGAGCTGCTCGTAGTCGGCCGGCAGCCTCATCCTCACGCCGAGCCTCGGCAACGCGCCCACCGACCCGATCGGCACTACCTGGTTGCCGACCGCGATACAGCCGTTGCCGAAAACCGTGTATACGCATCGGTGCTCGAAGCCGGCGCTGCCCGTTCCCATGCAGCGCGTCGTGACAGAGACTCGAACGACTTTGGGGCCGACCATCTCCATCGAAAAATCCTTCGTCTCATATTGCAGCCCCGCCAGACCCGCATTACGGAAACTCCTGCGCAGCCACCCGTCGTTGTCCGTAAAGCCGCGCTCCACACTCAGCCTCGGCCCATTGGCCGCATTCACACCTTCGGCAATGATTGCCTTGCCGCCGTAAACCAGCGAGCTTATCGTCCCGCTTCTGCGGTCGAAGGTGACGGCGAACCCCGGCGATGTCACCATCGGCCTGTTGCCATTTTCAGCCACCGTGAGAGACGGCATGTCGGCCAGCCGCATGACCGGCCGCGCCGGCGAAGCCCACGGCATCTCCAATTGTTGCCAGGCAACCTCGTGACCGGCATCGGCGTATGACGTTTTCCCTTTCAGGTGCAGGCTCAGCCTCAGCCGGTACTCCGCTGCCGCCGCGAGCCGTGGCTCTTTCACAGGCAACGTGACGGTTTCACCGGCGCCGGGCTCGATGCTCGGACAGGGCGCCGAGCCCCTGTCGATGACCTTGCCGTCCTCCGATAGCGTCCACCGCAGCTCGAACCGATCGAGGTTCGTGAAGAAATACTTGTTCCGAATCCTCACCCTGCCGGCCGCCAGGTCCACCGGCTCGAAGGCCGCGTACTGATAAACCTTCTTTACCTCCCACAGCTTCGGCGGAACCCTGCGGTCGGGATGCACCAGCCCGTTCATACAAAAGTTGCCGTCCGATGGCGTTCCGCGAGGGCCGAAGTCGCCCCCGTAGGCCCAGAATTCCCGCCCGCTCGCATCCTTCTTGCGAAGCCCCTGGTCCACCCAGTCCCAGATACAGCCGCCGATCAAAGGCTTGTGTGTCTCGATGGCGTCCCAGTATTCCTGCAAATTGCCGACCGCGTTGCCCATCGCGTGCGCATATTCGCACATGAAAAACGGCTTGCCGTTGTCGGCCTTGCCCCGGCTGATGAGCCAGTTGACGTGAGGATACATCGTGCTGTCAATATCCGCCAGGCTGTTCTGTCGCTCGTAATGGATGGGCCGCGACAAATCAAGCGATCTGGCCGCCTTGGCCGTCGCGACAAAGTTGCACCCGCCCCCCGCCTCGTTCCCCATCGACCAGATAATCACCGACGGATGGTTCTTGTCCCGCTCCATCATACGCAACATCCGGTCCACGTGAGCCTTTTCCCATATCGGCTTGTTCCCAAGCGTCCGCCGAAGGTCGTACCCCATCCCGTGAGATTCGATATTCGCCTCATCCACGAGATACAGCCCGTACTCGTCGCACAATTCGTACCAGACCGGATCGTCCGGGTAATGACAGGTCCGCACCGTGTTGAGGTTGAACCGCTTCATCAGCTTGATGTCCCTTATCATCGATTCCACGCTGACGTAGTGCCCGGTGTCCGGATCGTGCTCGTGCCGGTTGACCCCTTTGAGATAAACGGCCACCCCGTTGATCCAGAGCCGGCTGTCCCTGATCTCGATCCTTCGAAACCCAGTTTTGCACGAGATAAGCTCGGTCCTCTTATCAGCGTCGTCTTTCAGCTCCAGCAGCACCGTATAAAGATACGGGTCCTCGGAAGACCATTTCCGCGGCTCTTTCACCGTTGCCGCTAACTCGACCGTTCTCTCCTCGCCCGCCGCTATCGCGCCCTCGCCCTTCATCGAAAGAGGCGGAACAGCCGCAACTTTCGCCCCCTTGTCCCACAGCGTCACCTCCACCGTAGGCGCCTTGGCGGCCGAATCGCCGTAGTTCTTCACCTTGCATGTCACCTTCAGAATTCCGTCGCGGCAGTCCTTGTCCAGGTCCGCCGACACGGAAAAATCGCGAAGGTGCAGGCTCGGCGTCGAGAAAAGATAAACATTCCGAAAAATCCCGCTCAGCCTCCAGAAATCCTGGTCCTCCAGATACGACCCGTCGCACCAGCGGTACACCTCAACGGCCAGAAGGTTTTCGCCGGGTCTAAGGTACGGCGTCAGATTGAATTCCGCCGGCGTCCGGCTGCCCTGGCTGTAGCCCACCTTCTTCCCGTTCACCCATATATAGAACGCCGACTCCACCCCGTCGAAATGGATGAACACCTGCCGCCCGCTCCAGTTCTCCGGCACGCTGAACGTGCGGCGATAAGAGCCAACCGGGTTGTTGTCATGCGGAATGTAAGGCGGCCGGGCACGGAACGGGTAACGCACGTTCACGTAGATGGGAATGCCGTAGCCCTGCAACTGCCAGTTCGATGGAACCGCAATCTCCTTCCAGCTTCCGTCGTCGAAGTCGCTCTTGTAGAAATCCACGGGCCTCTCGGCCGGCTTCGCCGCCCAGTTGAACTTCCACAAGCCGTTCAGCGACCTGCAATACTCCGAGGCCTTCCTGTCCCCCCGAAGCGCCGTCTCGACGTCCCCGTAGGGCATCAGCGTCGCGTGCGCCGGCTCCTTATTCTGCCCTATCATCTCCGGGTTCTCCCAGTCGAGCGGGGCATCGCCCGCCGATATCGCCAATGCGGACAAAGACAAAACCATCAGCCAAACACCGAGACATGAGGTAAACCCGTTCCTGCTCATCGTTCTGAATCCTTCAAAGAAACTATCTGTGTTTTCCAGGTTTCGATTTGCTGTCGGTTGGCGGCTGCCAGGCTCCGCCGACGGCCGAAGATTATACCGCGCCGGCCACAACCTCGCCACAGCCAATCCGACCCGGACGTCCTTCAACTACCACGCGCAAGTCTGATTCTGCGCCGCCTGGTAGTCGCGGCCTTGTATTACACCTGCACCTCTGCTATCCTCTTGCGCAGTCCCATTTGACATGATTTCGTAGCTCTCAAGACCCTGCATCAGTTGAGGCAATAATAATGAAACACATCCCGCCAAGAACCCTATGCCGCGCTGCACTTTCAGTATCGCTTCTCTGCATAATGTATGTGGGGCCTGCCGCAGTGGTGGCCGGGCAGGCCGAGCCGGCGGCCCTCTATCAATCCATGGAGGTATTCCCCCTCGTCTCCGACCACGTCCACTCGCCCGCAATCGTCGAGCTGTCCAACGGCGAACTCCTCGCCGCCTGGTACCAGGGCGGCGGCGAGCGAAGCGCCGACGACGTCGCGATCCTCG
>CP070678.1:3046072-3061232 GCA_020352515.1 Phycisphaerales bacterium
AGCAACAACCCGGTGCTGCTGAAGGCCCTGAACCCGACCGTTTGCGTGGCGATGAACGGCCCGAGAAAGGGGATTGGGCTCAATACGGTCAAGGCCTTGAAGGAGCTGCCGAGCGTGCGGGCCATCTACCAGATTCACTACAACACGCAGTACGGCGAGGCGGGGAATACCTCCCCCGAATTCATCGCAAACGCCAAACACCCCCGTAAGGGCGAGCTAATCAAGGCGTCGGTGTATCCGGAAAAGGGCAGTTTTACGGTCTCGATCGGTGTGGACGGCCCCAAACGCAACTTTCCAATCCGCGGGATATTCCTCATGTAGCAGTTCCTTTGGTCAAGAAACACGTTTTTCCGCATCTGGCGCCGCGGAAGATGGCGGCAAGCCGTTGAAGGCTCGGGCCGTTTGGCCCGAGGGCCCTGCATGTGTTCGAATCATCGGCTGTGAGACGTTCACTCACAGCCTATTTGTGAGATTGGGATTTCTGATTTGCCAGCGAGCCGTCAAAAACCCGGCTGGCAACAAAAAAAACCGCGGAGCCGAGAGAGCTGTCCATGGGTATATGGACGCTTTTTTGGCCTGAACAGCGCTTCGATTGGGCCTGATTCGTGCCGGCTGACTTTTTTTGTGTTTTTTCCTCAAATCCCGTAGTTACCACTAATCAACATTTGCAAGCGCAGCTACGCTATAGTCACTGAATTTGTTTTTTGGCCGGAATTCTTGCTTTTTTCGGTGCCGATGGCCTTTGAGGGCACTGAATTGACCCGGCCATAGTTCAGAACGCGGCGGCTAGAGTATTGGGCCACGAAAGAACCACTGGTATTCACTGGAGACGAAATGGGACTGACCGAAAATCCAAATGCCGATTTCGGATTGACCGTGCTGACCGTAACCTGGCCGGATCGGTCCAGCGGCCATCTGAACGTGGTTCTTTTTGACAACCTGGACGTTCGGAGCCTGCTACGGGAAAGGCCTCAATCCATAAACAGGCTCTTGGACCAGCATAGATTGCCGAAGTGGTCGGATAACATGAGTATTACGATATATGCGGTCAAGGGCAGCCCTACGGCGCGCCCGGGTCCCGGTTCACTGCTCGTTGTATCGCTGCACAAGGCGCCCAAAGCTGATATTTCCAGATCTGGGCCGATACGGATGGCCCGTAGCCGCATGTGGTGACAGGGAATTCTCCCGGTCCGCACGTTCATTAAGAAGCGGGACCGCGGCTGGCAGGCGGTTGCTCTAACGAACCTGCGCTCTGGCCCAGCAAAGCAGCACTATCATCAGTGCTATCAGCAGAATCAGCAGCAGCGCGCCGTAGATGCTGCGCCGGTCGGATGGGACGGCCTTGAGGCCGAACACGCTGCAGCAAGTGCTGCACACCCAGCGCCAGTGAAGAGACAGGTGCACCACTATCAAGGCCACCGCGGCGAGGGCAAGATGGAAATGAATCCTCCCGTAGTCATGGCGGCCGAGCCCCCACAAGCTCAACGCACCGGTTTCAGCGCAGCCGGTGCCGTCGCAGTTGCCGCAGGGCGGCAGTACGTAGTAGATTAGCAGGCCCGTCAGGACGAGGGCGAAGAGCACAACAAACGAGGCCACGTCGATCCAGAAGTTGAACGTGTTTCGATTCATGTCAACAAGCCTGCTGTCACGGGGTCGCCACCTGGAGAAGCCGGGAAGCCTGCAACGGGATAATCGGTCGGCGGCGATTTTCGAACGCTCCCGCTTAGCCTTCTGTCACGGCATTGCAGACGGCCGGCCCGGAACCCGGGCGATGCGGCGCATACTCTCAATTGGGGTCCGATTTCGCCCCGCAGCCCCCGGCCGCAAAAGGACAGCCTGCACACGAATCCGGCGCCGGCTGGGCTCTCGACGACTCGTCGCTGGCGGGGCAGACGGAATCCGGGCAGCAGGTCTTGTCGTTCGAGGGGCACGCCTGTTGCTGGCAGCAGGGCATCTGCTGGTTGGCCGTTTGCCCTGCTGCGCTTTGCAGGGCGCTCTGACCGGCATCCTCGGCCGCGGCGCGCTTGCTGAACGGGCATGCGGCACAGGCGGGATCGCCGCCGCAAGAGCCTCCCTTTGAAGCGGGCCGGTTGTTCTTGAGCAGCGAATGTCCCGCTACCGCGCCGGCGACCAGGACGACGACCACGAACAGGGCCGTCTTCCAATTCTGTCCCCCACCGCCGGCCGAAAGCGTCTCGGAGGGCGGTTGTGATTGTTCGATGTTTTGCTCTGAAGGATCGCTGGGGTTGTTGGATTCGACCATTTCTATCTTCCTTTGCGCGACTTATTTATCCGTATGCTGTTGGCTTGAAAGCACGTGTCCGGCCGGCTCGGCGACCCTATTCTCTCGGCCCGACCTCGTATTGTCCAACGCAAACACACTTTCATCGAATTCTACCATGTCGGTTGGGTTTTGTCCACAACTTTTGCCGCCCCAAAGCCCTTTTCAGCGGGGCCCGGTTCTAAGCGGCCTGAGACTGTTATCGACCCAACCGGGCCGGGTAATTAGCACGGGCTCAAGCCGAAATATCGGCCGGCCGGGCCCGCTGAAATAGGGTTTGACAGGCCCGGCCGGGCGGTGTTATATTGCACCGGCAAGGAAGGGGTACCCCGCCCGGTCTCGGCTTGGCGAGTCACCAGGGCCTGGGGTGCCTGTATACGTTTGCCGACCAGCTTAGGTGGTTTTTGAGGGAATACTATGAGATACTTGGCCGGTTTCATCGCACTGCTTGTTTTCACGGCTGGCTGCTGCTCACAGTGTGGAGAGACCTGCCCCTTGGGCAACGGCAAGACGGGACGGGCGCACAAGAAAGTGCTCGTGGTCACGGGCATAGACCACCCGGCCCACAACTGGCGACAGACGGCGCCGGCTCTGGCCGATGTGTTGCGCAGGGACCGGCGGCTCGATGTCAACGTTGTCGAAGAGCCGCGGTTTCTGGACTCGCCGCAACTGAAAGACTATGATGTCATCGTGTTGCACTTTATGGACTGGGAGCGGCCCGACCCCGGCCCGAAGGCCCGCGAGAACCTCCGGCAGTTCGTGAACGACGGCAAGGGATTGTTCGTCGTTCATTTCGCCTGCGGCGCGTTTCAGGACTGGCCGGAGTTCGTGAATCTGGCCGGGCGAGCGTGGGATCCGAAGCTCAGAGCCCATGATCCGAGAGGACCTTTCGGCGTGACCATAACCGATGCGGAGCACCCGATCACTCGGGGGATGGAGTCCTTCGAAACAAACGACGAGCTATACACGTGCCTTGCCGGCCGTCGCCCGGTTCAGATGCTGGCCACGGCCCGCTCGAAGGTGGACGGCAAGGACTACCCGATGGCGTTCGTGTTCAACTACGGCAAAGGACGCGTGTATCACAACGCCCTCGGTCACGACGTCAAGGCGATAACCAATCCGCCGGTGGCCGAGCTTTTTCGGCGTGGCTGCGCGTGGGCCGCGGGGCTGCCGCCCGTGCCCCTGGAGAAGTGAAGGTCAACGGCTTTACGAGGACTTTCTCAACCTGATATTAGGATACAGCGGCCATGAAGATAGGATTTCACACGGACGCCTTCAACAGCGCGTATTTCAGCTTCGAGGCCTGCCTTCAGTGGGCCAGGCGGAACGGCGTTCACTATATCGAGTGCGGCTTGATTGACGGGGTGAGCTGGATACACGGGCTGGGCTACCAGCCGCACGTCGCCCTGTACGAGGACCCGCTGCTTCTGCGAAAGAAGATGTCCGGCTACGGCGTGCGGTTCTCGCAGGTGGATGCGGCGTATCCGCTCTCGCAAAGGGACGGGCCCCTTCGCGGCGTTCCGTACGTCATGAAAGCCATACAATGGGCAAACCTCATAGGCTGTCCCTGCGTCGATACAACCGACGGCATGCACAAGCCCGAGGGCCTGACGGACACCGCCGCGATGGACATGATGAAGGGCAGCTACGAGCAGATCATCGAGGTTGCCGAGGCCCACAAGATCACCGTGAACATAGAGCCGCACGGATATTTCACCACCAGGCCCGACATGATGGAGAAAATGCTGGATTTCTGCGACAGCCCGTATCTCCGGCTGAACATGGACACCGGCAACACGTTTATCGCGGGCCAGGACCCGGTGGCCTTCCTCAAGCGCTTTATCAACCGTGTCAGCCACGTACACGTTAAGGATGTATCCGAGTCGCTGGCGGCATCGGTTCGGGGCGACCAGACGGGCATCGCCGTCAGCCACTGCGCGCTCGGCGAGGGGGTGAACGCGGACAATATCGGCCGATGCCTTAAGCTGCTTCGGGACCACGGGTACAAGGGCGTGCTGAGCATGGAGTGCGAGGGGCAGGCCGGGCCGATGATAGAAAAATCGCTGCAATGGGTGCGAAAGACGCTTGCACGATTGAAGATTCCTGTTGAAGATTAGCAGCGGCGGGGCGGCAAATGCCCCCGTCCGATTTCCGTGTAATGCCAACATTAGCCGCTAATTAAGGAGATCATGTAATGAAGGTTGGATTCAATATGCTACTCTGGACAACCCACGTCACGGACGCGGACCTGCCCAATCTCGAGTCGATCAAGAAAGTCGGCTTCGACGGCGTTGAGATTCCGGTATTCGAAGGGCAGGTCGAGCACTTCAAGAAGATCGGCCGGGCGCTCAAGGATAACGGCCTTGGCTGTACGACCGTGACCGTGATTCCGGATGAGGACCACAACCCCGTCAGCCCCGACGCGGCGCATCGCAAGGGGGCCGTCGATTACCTCAAGTGGGCCATCGACTGCTCGGAGGCGCTGGATAGCGACTGTTTGTGCGGACCGATCTATCAGCCGCTCGGCGTGTTCACCGGACAGGGTCCCACCGAGCAGGAGAAAAGCCGCGCCGCAGAGGTGCACCGCCAAGCCGCCGAGTTTGCGGCAAAGGCGAACGTCGATCTCGGCGTGGAGTTTCTCAACCGGTTCGAGTGCTACTTCCTCAATACCATGAAAGACGCCGCCGAATACGTCAAGCGCGTCAATCACCCCAGCGTCGGCGTGCTGTTCGACACCTTCCACGCCAACATCGAGGAGCAGGACCCGGTGGGCGCCATCAGCGCGAACGTCGATTCGATCAATCACTTCCACGTAAGTGAGAACGACCGCGGCACGCCGGGCAAGGGGCACGTTGACTGGGCCGGGACCTTCAAGGCCCTTCGTTCGGGCGGCTACGACAAGTGGCTCGTTATAGAGGCGTTCGGCCGGGCCCTTCCCGACCTGGCCGCCGCCACCCGCGTCTGGAGAGACTTTTTCCCCAGCCGCGAAAGCGTTTATACCGAAGGAGTGAAATTCGTCAGGGATCAGTGGCAAGCCGCATCCTGAAACCGAAAACCGAATAGGGCCGGTCCTTTCGCCGGTGCGGCGGACGGGGCCCGGTCAGTGAAAGAAATGGAGGAATACGATGCGTATGATTTATTGCAGGTGTGTCTTGATTCTGTTGTTGGCAGTCTTGTTTTCCGCGGCGGCCGGCGCCGAAGACTTCAAGCCCATCTTCGACGGCAGGACACTCAACGGCTGGAAGGCCCCCCAAATGAGCTACTGGTCCGTCGAGCAGGGCGCAATCACGGGCGAATCCACGCGGCAGAATCCCGTGAAGTCCAATCAGTTCCTCGTCTGGCAGCTCGGCGAGCTGGACGATTTTCAGTTGAAGCTCAAGTACCGCATCGGCGGGACGGACTCGGCGAACTCCGGCGTCCAGATTCGCAGCCGCGTGCCCGCCGACGGCCATGTGGCCGGCTACCAGGCCGATATCGACAGGGGCGGCAGATATACCGGGGCCCTCTATGACGAACGAGGCAGGGGCATGCTCGCCGAGCGCGGAAGGAAGACGACCATCAGCGCCGAGGGCAAGAGGAGCAGCGCGTCCTTCGGCAATGCCGCCGAGCTTTTCGCAAACATCAAGAAGGATGACTGGAACGAGTATCACATCACCGCCCGCGGCCCGCACATTATACTGAGCATCAACGGCAAGGTCACCGCCGAGGTCATCGACAACGACAGGGCCGACAAGGACCTCTCGGGCGTGCTGGCCCTTCAGCTTCACGCCGGGCCGCCCATGAAGGTCCAGTTCAAGGACATCCAGCTTAAGCGACTTAAAATGGAAGACAGAAAGAAAGTGGTCCTCGTCGCCGGGCGTCGAAGCCACGGGTACGCCAGCCACGAGCACAACGCAGGGTGCCTTCTGCTTGCAAAGCTGCTCAACGAGAGCATGCCCAACATGCACGGGACCGTGTACACGAACGGCTGGCCGAAAGACCCCACCGCATTCGACAACGCCGACGCAATCTGCATATTCTGCGACGGCGGCGGCGGGCACGTCGTAATGCGGCACCTCGAGGAGATGGACAAGCTCGCCAAGAAGGGTATCGGCATCGCGTTTCTCCACTATGGCGTCGAGCTGCCCAAGGGCAAGCCCGGCGACTACGCCCTCGACTGGGTGGGCGGATATTTCGAGACGTTCTGGTCCGTTAATCCGCACTGGCGCGCCGAGTTCAAGAGCTTCCCGGACCACTCCATCACAAGAGGTGTCAAGCCCTTCTTCATGGACGACGAGTGGTATTACCACATGCGGTTCCGCGAGAACATGCAAGGCGTTACGCCGATCCTTACGGCCGTTCCTCCGGACAGCACGCGCAGAGAGGGCAACAACGCACACGGCGCCAATCCGCACGTCCGGGCGCGCAAGGGGATGCCCGAGCACGTGGCGTGGGCCTGCGAGCGTCCGGACGGGGGCCGCGGGTTCGGCTTTACCGGCGGGCACTGGCACTGGAGCTGGGCAAGCGACGACTTCCGCAAGGTAATCCTCAACGCCCTTGTGTGGATAACGGGTACGGATGTCCCCCCGGACGGCGTGCCGTCGCGCAGACCGTCCATCGAGGAGCTGGAGGCAAATCAGGACTATCCGAAGCCGAACAACTACAACCGCGGCAGGATCGAGAAACTGATCGAAGAATGGAACCGTTGAGCGAACGCCCGTTCGGTGGATCAGCCCCTATGATATTAGTCTTACCGTAATGTGGCCGCCGGGCCTGTTGGTCCGGCGGGCCGCGCGATCACTGTACTTTGCCGGGAAGGAGTGGAATCATGCGCAGGTCAATGGTACTGATTATTGCGGCCGTTTGTTTTCTATCAACAGTTTGGCCGGGCAATGCCGAGGCGCAGTCGCGCAGGCCGCGCCAGAGGAGGCTGCGCCGGCTGCCCGTAGCCGAGTACGTGGACAAAATGAAGGGCGGCTGGATAGGCCAGATGGCGGGTGTCGGCTGGGGCGGCCCCACCGAGTTCCGCTACAGAGGCGTAATCATGGCCGCCGACAAGATGCCGCAGTGGCGACCGGAGCTCATCAACCAGTTCCAACAGGACGATATCTACGTCGAGATGACCTTTCTGCGGACGCTGGAGCTGTACGGGATGGACGTCTCTATTCGCCAGGCTGGCATCGACTTTGCAAACAGCGGCTATCCGCTCTGGCACGCCAACAACGCCGGGCGAAGCCTTCTGCGAAAAGGCGTCGCGCCCCCGGATTCGGGCCACCCCCGGTTCAACAAGCACGCCGACGACATCGACTACCAGATCGAGGCCGACTATGCTGGTCTGATTGCCCCAGGGATGCCGAATGTGGCCATTGAGCTTGGCGAGAAGTTCGGCCGCCTGATGAACTACGGAGACGGGCTCTACGGCGGTCAGTTTGTCGGTGGAATGTATGCCGAGGCATTCTTCGAAAAAGACACCGAGAGAATAGTCCGGGCCGGCCTCAGATGCATACCGCAGGAGAGCCAGTATGCCGAATGCATCAGGGATGTGCTGGATTGGTATAAGAAGTTTCCGGACGATTGGAAAAAGACGTGGGAGTTCATCGAGGCCAAATACCAGGATGATTCCGACTACCGGCGTTTCTCCTGCAACAAGGGTGACTTCAACATCGACGCCAAGATCAACGGCGCCTACATAGTGATGGGCCTGCTTTACGGCAAGGGCGACCCGGACCAGACGATTATCATCTCGACCCGATGCGGGCAGGATTCCGACTGCAACCCCTCTAATTCAGGAGGAGTGCTGTTTACGACCATCGGCTTTGCCGCTCTGCCCGACAGGTTCAAATCGGCCTTGAATCCGGAAGGCAAGTTCAGCCACACACCGTATAACTTCCCTAAGCTGGTTAGTGTGTGTGAGAAACTGGTTCGAGATTCGGTAGTCAGGGCCGGGGGGCGGATCGAGAAGAACGACGTCGGCCAAGAGGTCTTTGTCATCCCGGCTCGAAGGCCCAGGCCGAGCAAGCTGGAGCAGTGCTGGGAGCCCGGTCCTATAGCAAATAGCAAATTCACCGAGGCTGAGATGGCGCAGATTACGGCGCTGGCCGGAAAGGACATCAACAGCGCCGTCGAGAAATTTGCGCATGGCTGGAAGGCGGCCGCGTGCGGCTTCGACATGGACCCGGGGCTGTATGCCGAGATGAACGGCAAAAAGAACGTGCTCGTGACTCATCCGCTCGACCGTGACACGGCCTGCGTCCTGTCGAACAAGGTCAAGGTTATGCGCGCCGACAAGACACTCCTTCGTCTGGTAGTCGGCCACCATCCGGAGGGCGACTGGACCCTGATTGTAAAGGCGGACGATAAAGAGCTTCTCAACACGACGGTCGGCAAAGAGACGGCAAAGGACGGCTGGATGGAGGCCGAAGTTGACCTGTCGAAATACGGAGGCAAGGAGGTCAAGCTCGAGCTGCTGAACCAGCCGAGCGGCTGGAGCTATGAGGCCGGATACTGGGCACGCATCGAGCTTGTCGGCTATGACCTTAGGTAAAGCAGACTGTTGCTGAAACAATTGAAGCCGGATACTGGGCGAGCATCAGGCTTCTCGGCAGGTAAGGACGGCTCGGTGCGCGCTACGCAGGTCGTCTTTGAACGTAATACAAAGCGGCTGGCCTCTGGCGCAGGCACTATTCGCAAAACCAAACAGGGCGAAATTGCACCTCTGTCCTACTGGAGACCGCAATGAAAAGGAACATAACCAGAAGGACTTTCCTCGGAGAGATGGCCTTCATCGCTGCCGGCGCTCCCGCCGCCCGAGCGGCCGATAGTGCCGGCGGCATGGGGGCAGGCTGGGAGAAACTGCCCGGCATCAGCCTGGGCGGGCTGAAGGTCTCACGCATGATTCTGGGCAGCAACCCGTTCTTCGGCTTTGCACACGGCAATCCCCAGGCCTCCGAAGACCAGATGCGTCAGTGGTACACCAACGAGCGGATTATGGCCGTTATGGACGAGGCCGCCGAACATGGCGTCAATGCCGTCTGGACGCCATGCTACCCGCACTGGATACGTCTCTGGAACGAGTACCGCGACAAGGGCGGCAAACTGAAGAACTGGATAGGCCAGCCCGACAGCTTCGACGCAATGGCCGAGCACATCAGCGACTGTGCGCGGAACGGAGGCACGGCGATTTGCATACAGGGCGAGTGCGTCGACCGGGCGTTCGCCAAGCAGCGTTACGACCTGGTACGCAGTTGGCTTGAGCTGATCAAGGGCTTCGGCCTGCCGGCGGGCATTGCCTCGCATCGGCCCTGGACGCACCTGGTAGCCGAACAACAACACCTGCCCACGGATTTCTACCACCAGTGCCTCTATCAGCCGGAGGACTATGGATGGGAGTGCCTGGACAAGGCGATTGCCACGATCAGGAAACTCGAAAAGCCCGTGGTCGCGTACAAGGTTCTGGCGGCGGGCCGCATCAAGCCCGAGATCGCCCTGCCTCACGTATTCAAGCATCTGGGCCGCAAGGACGGCATCTGCGTTGGCGTGTTCCCGAAGACCAATCGCCGACAGATTTCACAGAACACGGCCTTGACTGGGAAACTGACGCCTCGCAGCAGCACCTGAAAAACCGTCGAAGCCCGCGGGTCTCTTTCGCAGCGGACGCCCGCCTTGCGGGCGAAAGAAGCCCTCAAGTGCGGTCAGCCGGTGACTTCCGCCCCGCCGGCCGTTCAAACTTCCATCAGCCCTGCACGTATGGTAGTATACCCGGTCCGGATTCAGATATGGCAGAGAACGTTATAGCAGTTGAGAATATAAACAAGAGCTTCGGCAGTGTCCGGGCCGTGCGTGATTTGAGCTTCGAGGTAAGGGCCAACACGTGCTTCGGATTCCTCGGCCCCAACGGCGCGGGCAAGACAACCATGATGAAGATGCTCTACGGCCGCTGCACCAGGGACAGAAAGAGCCCCGGCCGAATGGATATCTTCGGCTACGACCCGATGCGCAACGAGCTTGCCATTAAGTACCTCTCCGGTGTGGTGCCGCAGGAAAACAACCTCGACGAAGAACTCAACGTAATCCAGAACCTGATGATATACGCAAGGTTCTACCAGATGCCTCTCAAGGCGGCCAGAGAGCGGATCGCGCAACTGCTGGACTTTCTCGAGCTTTCGGAAAAAGCTAGGTCGAAAATCAGGGAGCTGTCCGGCGGGATGAAGAGAAGACTCGTTATCGCCCGCGCGCTGCTGAACAACCCACGCCTGTTGATTCTCGACGAGCCCACCACCGGCCTCGACCCCCAGGTGCGACACCTCATCTGGGACAAACTGCGACAGTTGAAGAAGCAGGGCACAACGGTCCTGCTCACCACCCACTACATGGACGAGGCCTTCCAGATATGCGACGTCGTGCTGATTATGCACAAGGGCCGGAAGGTCCTGCAGGACAATCCGCGCAACCTGCTCGAAAAGAACACCGAAGAATACGTCCTCGAGCTGTTCGACCCCGATTCGGTCAAGAGCCTCTCGGGGCACAACCTTCTCGAGCACGTCAGGATGGACAGCTCGCAGGAGATAGCGCGCCTCTACTCGGACAACGTGGAGCACCTCAAGACGCTTGCGGCCGCTCTTGAGGGCGGACACTTCTTCCTGAGACAGGCCAACCTCGAGGATGTCTTTCTAAGGGCCACGGGAAGGGCGCTCAATGACAAGCAGTAAACCGCGAATATATCCGCCCCTTTACCAGAGGCTCTACAGCGTATGGTATCGGCACATGCGCGTGTACACGAAGAACCTCTTCAGCAACGGCCTGCCCCCGTTTCTGGAGCCGATTATCTTTCTGGCCGGCGTCGGCCTCGGGCTCGGAAAGTACATCACCGAGTCCATGGAGGGGCTCAGGTACATCGAGTTTCTCGGAATGGGCCTGATGGTGACAACGGCTATGTTCACCTCCGCCTTCGAGTGCAGCTTCGGCACCTTCGTCCGCCTCGAGTTCCAGAAGGTCTACGATGGAATGCTGGCCGCGCCGGTGACCGTGAACAACCTTATCATAGGTGAGATGATCTGGGCCGGCACCAAGGGCTTGTTCTTCTCCTTTTCCGTGCTCTGCATCCTCTCGGCCTTCGGCATAGTCTCGCTGCCACGGGGCCTGCTGGCGCCGCTGGTGGGATTCATCACCGCGGTGATGTTCTCTTCGCTGTCGCTGCTTGTCACCTCGTTTGTCAAGAACATCAACCACTTCAATTTCTACTTCACCGGCTTCATATCACCGATGTTCTTTTTCTCGGGCGTCGTGTTCCCGGTGAGCAACCTGCCGCCCTACGTCAGGCCCGTGGCCGAGTTCGTCCCCCTGACACATGCGGTCCGCCTCGTCAGGGCGGTGTGCACCGGCGGATACCGGGGACACCTGCTGCTCGATGTGCTCTACATAGCGGCCTTCACCGTCGTCGTGGGCTGGTTCGCAATCAAAAGACTCAGAAAGAGACTTGTCAGCTAACCGCACCCATGCTATAGTTGCAGCCGAGATGGGTAACCCCGCCGGGTCGTTCGCTGACCGCGGATAATATGTCGTGAGGCGCGGCGCAGGCGGCCTTGCCGAAGGAGAGAATAATGAGGTTGCACGCGTTTCTCATTTTGCTGGCCGGCACGAGCGCCCTGATGCCTGCAGGCCCTGCTGTGTCCGAATCCGCATCGGATATCAACGCAAAGATAGCACAGCTCAAACCAGGCCGGGCAACTGCCGACGACCTCATCCGCATTTTTGGCGAGCCCCAAAAGTACATCTGGGGTGGCCGGACCTTCACAAAGGACAAGCTCCCGGCGATCTACATTGCGCTCTATCCCAAGGATTTCAGCGTCGTCGTAAGCATGGGCAGTGTCCATGAGCTGCGTTTCCGGGGACCGGCCGCACAATACTCCTATCAAGGTAAAATCAAGATCGGCTGCCCGCTCGAGCGGGTCATCGAGGTCGTAGGACCGCCGGTCGAGACAATAGAGGCAAAGCCCTGCGGCTGGCAGGACGGGATACTCTACAAGGACATCGACGGTAAGAAGGGATACTGCTACTACCTCCGCAACGATCAAGGCGTCCGGTTCTTCTTCCAGGATTACGGGGTCGCCGCGATATACCTGACCGCCGGAGAATCGGGCGGGGGCAAAGGCTATTCGCCGGGGACCGTCCGGCCGGTCGGATCAGTGGCCCGGTTCGACGATGTCCGCAGGAAAGACATGAGCAAGCTCGACCTCACCGACAGGAAGAATCTGATTTCCACTCTTAGATTCAATCAGAGAACGGTGTGGCCCGAATCGGCCAAGATGCCCGCCGGTTTCGACCCGAACAAGCTGCTTGCCGACGCAATGGACCCGGGCCTGGGAGTTCGTGCGCTGCACGCCCGCGGCGTAACCGGCAAAGGCGTCAACGTGGCCATCATCGACCAGCCCCTTTACCAAAACCACCCCGAATTTGCCGGCAGGATTGCCGCCTACCACGATGTCGGCTGCGACAGCGAAAGCAGCATGCACGGACCGGCCGTGGCGAGCCTCCTCGTCGGTAAAAACTGCGGAACTGCTCCCCAAGCCCGTCTGTACCACGTCGCCGCACCTTCCTGGACGTTAGATACAGCCTATCAGGCCAAAGCCCTCGACTGGATCGTCGAACTGAACAAGAGACTCCCGGCGCGAGAGAATATCTGCGTCGTCTCGGTATCGGCCGCGCCTTCAGGACCGGGCTCTCCTTTTAAGAAAAATCAACGGATGTGGGACGCCGCCTGCGCCAGGGCCGAAGCCGATGGCATACTTGTTCTCGACTGTACCACCCACCACGGATTCATAGGCCCCTGCTGGCTCGATTCTTCCGACCGCGCAAACCCGGCTAAGTGCACCCCGGGCTTTCTCGGCAGGCCTGCACGCCGGATGCCCTCAGACCGCGTCTTCGTGCCCACGGCGCCAAGGACGGTCGCCGAGCAGTACGACAAGGACGAGCATTCTTATCAATACTGCGGACGGGGCGGGTTGAGCTGGGCGATTCCTTATTGCGCCGGCGTGCTGGCGCTCGGCTGGCAGGTAAACCCGGATATGACGCCTCAACAGGCCCGACAGCTCCTTTTCGACTCCGCCTACAAAAGAAGAGATGGCAGCAGAATAATAAACCCCAAGCAGTTCATCCGTCTGGCCCGGCTGAGCCGCCCAACTTCGGCGCCACGCAGGAAATGACCGATTCGAATTTCAGTATTTGGGATATCGAAGCGCCTCTTCTCGCGTCGCCGGGACGAGCCTGATTGCCTGTCCGCCCCGGGCCGTCATCGCGGCCTTTAACGTGGTCCCGGAATCCACGAGGAAACGATCCATCCGGACGTGCGTTCGCGTTTGGATTGCCGGGTCGTCGGAATAAATGTGCGCGACGTACTTGCGGCCCCTCTTAAGAAAGTCGAGGGGAACGTCGAGCTTACGTGCTTCTTTGCTGTTCATGCACCCGATGAACCACTCCTCGCCCGACCGGCGGGCGATCACCGCATACTCGCCGATTTTGCCGTGTATCACCTTGGTATCATCCCAGACGGTCGGGACATGGTCGAAGAATTCAAGCTCGGGCTCGTCGCCTATCGTGTTTTGGCTGCCGCCTGCGCCGCCGAGCCTGCGAGGAGAATCTCCGGGCCGGTCGTACCAGTAAAGGAACTGCCAGGGGCTGTAGATGCAGACCGCCTTGGCCAGTTGGTAGGCGTGAGAGGCGTTCCTGTCCACCCTTGCGTCGTAGTAGCAAATGGTGTTGTCGCCCGCCCCGGCGAGCATCCGCGTGAACAGGATGGCGAGGGTGAGGCTGTTGGAAGGTTTCGTTTCGTCGCCGCGGATGCCCTCCTGCGTCATCAGGTTGGGATATGTCCGGCTGTAGCCGGTCGGGCGGTATTCGTCGTGAATATCAACCATCAGGTGATGCTCGGCGGCCCTGCGGACCGCATGGTGAAGCCACGCCGTCCATCTCTGCGAGCCCACGTTCACGAAGCCGTACTTAACTCCCTTGACGCCCCACTTCTCATAGAGCGGCAGAATCCCATCGAGCTGCCGCTCCAGCGCCTTGTGATTGACGTACAAAATTATGCCCACACCGCGCTGCCCGGCGTAGGCGATAACCTCGTGCAGGTCCAGCGGGCCCTTTGACCGCGCGGGATCGAGCGTCACTGTGGTCGCGTCCGAAGCATCGCTGTTCTCCGGCCCGTACCATCCGGCGTCGTACTCGACGTACTGCAGGTTGTGTTTGACCGCAAAATCCACGCACGCCTTGCCTCCTCGCGTGCTCAATGTCACCTCGCGAATCACCTTGCCCGGCTTGATCCACGACGTATCCTCAATCGCGCAGGGCTCGTTCAGATTCAGCATCAGGTAATTGCGCTCGAGCAGCCCGCCGGGGCTGTCCGCCGGCATTATGACACGCCATGGGGTCACAAGCGGGGTGCGGCCCTCAACCTTGCCGCCCAGGGAGCTTACCAGGGTGTGCGATTGTCCCGCCGCGGGCGAAAGCCGCATCCGCGCGTAATCGACCAGCCTCGCCTCCGCAACCGCAACAAAGGGCCCGCCTCCGATCTCGATAGTGAGCGGCCTCTCGCAGTTGTCCTTCAGCTTGCTTAGCGGGACCCTGCTGTACTGGCCCTGCGCCGAATACGCCGCCCATGCTGCGTGGTCGGCCATGAAGCGAAAATGCGTCTGCTCGGAAGAAATAACCACGCGATCGAGCCCCTGCTGCCGCGGCAGCGTGTAGCAAAAGGCCGCGCCCTCGTCATACGCGCGAAACGTCAGAAGCATCCGATGACCCGCCCCCGCCCGCACAATCAATTACACGACAAAATGGTTGTAGTGGTAGCGAATATATCAGCGCTCTACAAAAACGGGTGATTATGTGCTGTCGTGGGTTCTTTTA
>CP070678.1:3061332-3065064 GCA_020352515.1 Phycisphaerales bacterium
AAGCTGGGTTCCCCCGGAGGACTGGGAGAAGTGGGTCAAGATGGGATATGTGAACGCGCCCATAAAGGAGGAACCTGCGGAAGCGTCTGCAGGGGGAGCGGTGCTCGATATCCGCGAGTCGCCGAAGCCACCGAGCTATGATATACCGGTGACTATGGGTGACAAGCCCTATCACCAGCCTCATCTGGAGAACTTTTTCGATGCAGTTCGTGGCAAGTGCGAGCTGAACTGCCCGGCGGAAGCCGGTTACGAGACGGCCGTGACGGTTTTGAAGGTTAACGAGGCGGTGGCGGCCGGCAAGAGGCTGGAGTACAAGGCGGAAGACTTTGAGGTCTGAGCCCGGGCCGGACGAGGGCCGCCTTGACGGATGACTTCGGTGGATGCTAACGTTCTCTGATTGAAAAGGATTGGCGGTACATTGAGAAATCTACTGATATTGGCAGGGGCGTTTTTTCTGCTCGCGGCGCCGTTGAGGGCGGCCGAGGAGGGCCCGCAGAAACTGATTGGTGACGAAAGTGATGGAAGCCGGGCTCATCCGACCCACCTGCTACCGCTGTTCGGGGAAGATGAGGAGGGCAAGAAGGGCGGCAAGATAGACCCAAGTGTCGATCCGAGCGAGGAGATTATCCAGCCTTTCTCGGCGAAGTGGACCTGCGGGAGCTGCCACAGCTACGGTCTTATCGGGAAGGGCTGGCATTTCAACGCCGCCGAGCCGAACGTTGTTCACGGCAGGGGCGGGCAGCCTTGGATATACTTCGACGCTGAAACGGGGACTCAGATACCGCTTTCATATCGCCCCTGGCCGGGCGTCTTCAGGCCGGAGCAGTTCGGCCTGACGGACAGGCAGTTTGTGAGGATATTCGCCAGACAGACGCCCGGCGGCGGCGTGGGTGAGCGTGAAAGTGAGGAGCCGGCCGAAGCGGTGCGGCAGTACATATCGGGCAAGCTGGAGATCAACTGCCTGAGCTGCCACAACGGCGATCACGGCCAGGACCAGGGGGGCGTCACGGGTTACGCCGTGCAGATATCGCGCGGGAACCTTCGATGGGCGACGGCGGCATCGTGCGGGTTTGCGTCGGTGAAGGGCTCGGCCAACGATATGGCCGATACGTACGATCCGTTTGACCCGTTCGAAGTCGAGACGGCCGCATCCGGGAGGAAAACTCCGCCGGGCGTTACCTACAAAAAGAGCGCGTTCGACGAGGCCAATCAGGTTCTATTCAACATCCTGCGCGAGGTTCCCGCGCAGCGATGCTATTACTGCCATTCCAATGTCTATATGGGCAGCGAGAAGGCGGAGAAGTGGTCGTCCGATGAGGATATTCATCTGAAGGCCGGTCTGACGTGTGTCGATTGTCACCGCAACGGGATAGACCACAACATTATCCGGGGGTACGAGGGCGAGGAGGATGTTTCGTCGAATCCGACGGCGGCCGGTTTCTCCTGTGCGGGCTGTCATCTCGGTCAGGATTCTTCGGCGGGGCCCAGTGCCGGGCGTCTTGGCGCCCCGGTGCCGGAGCACAAGGGGCTTCCGCCGGTTCACTTCGAGAGGCTTACGTGCACGGCGTGTCACTCAGGTCCATGGCCCGCGTCCGAGCCTCACGTCACCAAGACATCAATGGCGCACCGGTTGGGGACCCCGAACGTGACCAAAACGCGTGAGATGCTGCCGCACATTGCTTCTCCGGTATTCGCGAAGCAGGCGGACGGCAAAATCGCGCCTCACAAGCTGGTTTGGCCGGCTTTCTGGGGCGTTCTGAACGATGCGAACGTCGAGCCTGTCGCGCTGGAGACGGTGACGAAGGTCATCAAGGGCGCGTTTGCCAAGGAGAGGCTGCCGCTATCGGGGGACTGGCCCGATTTGACGACGGAGCATATAGTGCAGGGCCTGACGGCTCTTTCATCGGCCGGCTCAGTGGAGGGCAAGGCGGTTTACGTGAGCGCGGGCAAGCTCTACAGCCTCGACGACGAGGGCAAGCTGGTGGAGGAGGATGGGCACCCGGCGGCTGAGCCGTATTTGTGGGCTTTGGGTCACGAGGTGAGGCCTGCGGCGCAGTCACTTGGGGTTCGGTACTGCACGGACTGCCACGGGACGGATGCTCCTTTTTTCTTCGGGTCGGTGCCGGTTGATTCTCCGCTCGCGGCCGAGCGTCAAAGGGCGAGGAAGATGGCGGATTTCCAGGATATCGACGCGACGTATGCGTGGGCGTTTGCGTTCTCATTCGTCTTTCGTCCGTGGCTGAAGATCGTCGCTCTCGGCTCTTGCGCCGTATTGGCGGTCGTTCTGCTGCTGTATGCACTTAAGGCTCTGGCCGGCGTGGTAAAGGTCCTGGCCGAGGAGAACTAACAGACCTTTCTGATATGTGAGTATTATGTTTCGGACGATTTCTATAGCAGCCTTTGTAGCCACTTTCATCGGCATTGCCCTGCACAGCCTGGCTTTTCCGTGCGGCGGGGAGCGGCGTTGGTGTCCGCTGGGTATCCTGAGGAAGCTCGTTCATTTGTTTACCCTGTTTTTCCTGGAGCAGAAGCTGAGCCTTGTCGGGATCGTCAAGAAGCTGGTGTATCTTCTGGCGATTCTGTGCTTTGTAGTTCTGGCGATCACGGGCTTTTATCCTCTGCTTGTGCTGGACGAGCACATAAGCGGCTACCTGATGATGATACATGCGACTTTCGCTCCTGTTTTTGCAATCTGCTTGGCTGTTCTGGCGGTGATGTGGGCGCGCAACAACCGGCTGGCTGAGAGCGATTGGCCGTTTTTTGAGCGTATCGTCCGGCGGCTGACCCAGAGCAGGACGCCTCGTCCGGATACGGCCAGAAGCGGCCTATTGGGGCAGAAGATAGGATTCTGGCTGCTTGTTTTTCTGGCCCTTCCTCTGATATTGTCCATCATATTGAGCATGTTCCCCATCTTTGGGACCGACTGGCAGGAGCTGCTTTTGGCGGCACACCGCTATACGGCTCTGATTTTTGCATTGGTCGCAATTATCCATACTTATCTGGTGATCCGAACTCAGATGTTGCATTAACGGCGGTACGGGTCGAATTTTGTGTGAGTGCCCGCTCGTGGCCGTCAAGCGCCGGACGGCGCGATGAAGACCGCCTGCCGCTTCGGAGACACAGGCTGTGTCGGTTTCTGCTGAGTCTCGGATGTATGTCTTGCATTGTCCGGCGTGAGACGCCGGTTCGTCCGGTTGGGCCAGAAAGGAGAAAGAGCCGATGCAAAAGGTCAAGGTCGCGGTGGTGGGGCTCGGGTTTGGCGCCGAGTTCATACCAATCTATCAAAGACACCCGGATGCGGAGTGTTACGCCATCTGCCAGAGAAGCGAGAAACACCTCAACGAGATCGGGGATCAGTTCGGGATTGAAAGGCGGTTCACGAAGTTCGAGGACCTTCTGGGCATCGAGGAGCTGGACGCGATCCACGTTGTTTCGCCGATAGCGGACCATGCATGGATGACGCTGGCCTCGCTGAATGCGGGCAAGCACACGGCCAGCACGGTGCCGATGGCGACGACGAAGGAGGACTGCGTTGCGATTGCCCAGGCGAGGGCCAAGTCGCGCAAGGTGTACATGAAGATGGAGACTGCGGTGTACACGCGTGAGTATCTGTATGCTAAGGAGCTTTTGGAATCCGGCAAGCTGGGCAAGATTCAGTTTTTGCGTGGGTCACACCAGCAGAACATGGGTCTGCCGGGCTGGCCGGAGTACTGGTATGGTTTCCCGCCGATG
>CP070678.1:3065164-3077484 GCA_020352515.1 Phycisphaerales bacterium
CCGCCTTGGTCCGCTGTCCGGCAGGCTGGTCGGCGTGCAGACCGCTGCCCGCAGCAGGCTTGGCCGCCGCCGGCAGAGCCGCCAGCCGCGAACGCACCTCCTCCACGCTGCTGGCCAGCCCACCGGCACGCTCTATAGTCGCAATCAATTCAGGGTCCAGCACCGCCGATTCTATCGCCCTGCTGAGCGACCGGCTCAAAAGATCCGGAAGAACATACTGCCACGCTTGTGCAAAGCCGATCTTCTCGGCGTCTCTTTCGAATATGGCCTTCCTGGCCAGGACGCTGCCCGACCGCTGAATCTCAATCTCCAGCAGTATGTCCGTCTCTATAACCCCCTTCTCCACCTGCTTGTCGCTCGCCAAGAACCGCTTTATGCCCACCGAGTACGAAAACTGCCCGTCATCATCCAGCCGGCACCCCGCCGCCTGAAGGGCCTCGGTAAACCCCTCGTCGTATATCTCAACCGTCGGCCGCTCCAGCCGCAGCAGCGCGCCGCCGCCGCGGTCCTCCGTGTCGCCGAGCGCCGTCCGGAAGAAAACCTTCTTTTCCCGCACGTCGGCTACCTGAAGCTTGAGCTTCGCGTCGCCCCTTACAATCGGCCGCACCCTGCCCGTTGGAACGTACCTCGCCGATATGGGCACCATACCGCAACCGTTTGCAACCAGACCGACCCCCGCCAGCAGGAAAACATACAGACTTCTCATAGCTGCCTCCCGTACATCGCTTGTTTTTCCGGCTCCTGACACCTCATCCCCCCGTCGGGTCTTCGTACCTGCTGTGTATTATAGCCGCGTCACTCGCCCGATGCAAGGGCAGCTTTCGCCGAAGAACGCACCGCCCCCACAAACAGCCGGGGCCCGCACGCTCTCGTACGGGCCCCGGTTCAACGCCCAATTTCGGCTCCTCGCCGTATCGAACCTGCTACGGCCACAACAGAACGTCCAGCCAGATGTCGGCCAGAGCTGCATAATCCTTGAAGTCAATCGTCCCGTCGCCGTTCATGTCGATGGCCGCATCCTGCGGCGCCATAAGCAGATACAGAGGCTGCGTGAACGTCCCCGTCCGGCCCGCAAGGTGGGCAATCTCGCCCTGCGACAGCGGACGGTTATAAAGACGTATCTCGTCCAGAGCGCCGTTGAACGGATTGCCGCCGCCGCCCTCGCAGGCGCCGAACACCAGCCGCGACCCCGTATCAGAACCGAAGCTGAATCCGCCCGAGCCGGTCAGCTCGCCGTTAATGTAGAACCGCGACGTCGTCCCGTCAAAGGAGACGCCAACGTGAGTCCATACCCCGATTGGCAATACAGGATTGCCGCTGAACGGATAGCTCCCTTCTCGGAAGAACCCGACCGCGCCCGTGGTGATGTTCGCCTCGAGCTGCCACATCATATCCGCGCCGTTCCACGTGTCGCGCTTCGCTATCAGGCCCTGGTAATAGCCGCTCAGCCCGTCCCATTTGGCCCACAGCGAAATGCTCAAATGACCGCTCGCTTCAGACGGATTCCACGTGCCAGTATCCACGTAGTTGCCGACCACCGTCCCGTCGAAGTGCATGGCCCATGAGCCAACATTGCCCGCAACATACGTCGGGGCGCCGCACGGATCGCCGTTGTGACCGCCGGGGGAGATGTCGAGAGTATTGTTCTCGAGCTGGTAATAGGCCACCAAACCCGAAGTGCCCGGCGCCGTCGGCGTCACCTCGTAGTCGCTCATCAGCCAGTTATCAACCATTATCTCGACGTCCGGCATGTCAACAACGCAGTTGTTGCTGAAATCAGCCGCCGGCCTCGCGATGCTCGGGAAGCACCTGCCGCGATACAACCGGATGTCGTCGAAGTAAACCAGGCCCGCGCCGCCGGGAGTCGTCGCGTTCCCGCGGGTCCCGAAACCGAGAGAGACCGAATTCACATCGCCCAGGAGCACCCCCTGGTTGCTGAATTCGACCAGCGGAACGTTCCACTCGGTCCACGTATCGTTAAGCGCGGCGTTGGGGTCGGGATTTGTTACAACCGCCGTCGTGCCGTTGCTGTTGGCAACCGCAACGTACATCGGCTCCGGATTGTTGCTCTGGATGCCGATATCCTGGTTGCCCCAGGTCGCACCCGGCGTCGTGTTCGGGAAGCTCACGTTGCTGAACACCGCCTCGCACGTCACATAGGCGCTGTGACTGGTCAGGCACAGACCGATGTACATAGGCGTGTTCATCGGAATACTCACCGACGTGCCCATAACCTCCCACGTGGTCCCGTCCGTCGAATGGGAGCCCGTCACCATCCCCGCACTGTCGCGCTCCAGCTTTACCCAGTGCGGCGCCGTAATACCGGTCGTCTGTCCCGCGCTCGCGCTGGGCCCGCCGGCCGTCACCCGGTATTGCCACGCTACCCCGTTGCTCGGCGTCACGACTACCATCGAGTGAGCCGAATTCGGATCGAGCGTATCGCGAATCATCACGCCCGCCTTCGCCCAGCCGTCAGTGTTCTGAACACTCTCGACCCTCGCTATAATCGTCCCGGGGCCGCTCAGAGTCTTGAAGGCAAAGTGGAATTCGTCGTGATACGGCCCGCCGGTCGGGCCAACATCCCAGATGTCCGCCCCAGAGCCCGTGAGCGTGTACGTCTGAGTCCCCTGGTCATAGTTGAAGCTCCCCGTCGATGCCGGATAGCCCCTGAACCGCATCGAAAGCGCCCTGACGCCGTGACCCGTCCAGTCTCTCCGCGTGCTCAAAGTCTTCGTCGCCTCCGAATACTTGTACAAGATGCCCGGCATGTCGTTGTCAAAGAAATAGGGCATCGCCTGAGAGCCGCTGTACACTATGCTCGTCTCAGCAAAAGGCGGCTGCGCATAGCCTACTATCGAGCCCGTCCCGTTGCCGGCGTAATATGGCGGGCTGGTCTCTGAGCCGTAGCCGAAGCCGTCCTTCCACGCCTCGAATATCCTGTCCGGTGTGTAGTCGTTGTAGTCTTCGAAATCATCCACAATCAGGTAGTCCGCAACGGTGAAACTCCACACTCTGCCCTTGGTAACGCTCGAATCCGTGTTGAGCTCGTCGATCCGCCAGTAGTAGCTCGCGCCCCACTCGACACCCTCGGGCGGAACGTAGCTGGCGCTCGACTCCAGGCCGCGATATATGCCCGGCGTCGAGGTGTCGGCGCTCGCAACGGCCGCACGGTCCGTGCCGAGATACACGTGGTGCCCGGTCGCATTGTCGCCCGGAGACCACGTCAGAACGGCCGCCTGGTCCACATCCGGCGTAGAGCCGTCAGCCGGACTCGGATTCCAGGCCTGCAGAGGATCGCACCTCATCGTCTCCGGTAGCTGAGCCTGACTCATCGCAAAATCATATATGCGGAAATCGCTCAGCGAGCCCATGAAATACCCGTCCGCCGCATACTGCGACCTGCCCAGCCAGTTATTCGTCGTCACCCCGAGGTCGCTGACCGTGACCGTCGACGACGTATTTGTCCCGACCACGCTGCCGTCGAGATAGACTATGAGATTCCGTGTGTCTCCGTTTATGGTCACGGCCACGTGATGCCATCCGCTCATAAGCGTGGAGGCCGTGTTGATTATGTTCTCGCCGCCGCCCCCGCCGGTCGTGATCGCAAAACGCATCACACCGCCGGTCCCGATTCGCGGGCAAAGGAACATATAGACGCCCGTGCCGCTGCCGAAATCGAAAATCCGCTGCCAGGCGCCGCCGGCGTTGGCAAAGTCCACCCACGTCGTCACCGTCGCGCTGTTCAGAGTGCTGATCAAAGAGCCGATCGGAAGATCAACGTAATCGTTGTACCCGTCAAACTTCAGCGCCTCGCCGCATATTCCCGGCTCCCATTCCGGATTGCCCCTGATCGTGCCGTGCCGCTCGTAGCCGGACCAGTCTATGGCTGTGCCCGCCCCCCCGGTGCGATCCAGCTTCCACCAGCCAACCAGGTTCGGGTCCGAAATGGGTATTTCCGGTCTTGTGTAGAAATGCCACACCTCGCCCTCCGTTACGCTCGCGTCGCTGTTGTTCTCGTCGATTCGCCAGTAATAATCCACCCCCGCACCGAGCGTATCCAGAGCGAACGTCGTATCGGCAGTGTTGCCCTTGAACTCATCCGACGTTTTACCGGCGCTCTCAACCGCGCTCTTGTCCGTGCCGAAATACACATCATGCGACATCCCGTCGAAACCCGTGCCCCAGGCCAGGTCCACGTTCGGATCGACAAATTCCGCATCATCGCCCGGCTCCGGGCTGTGCGCCTGCATCGGCGCCGTCGTGAAGCTCCACACGTCGCCCGTGTACTTCGTGCCGCTGGCCACCTCTTCGTCGATCCTCCAGTAATACGTCGTGGCCGGGTCGCGCGTCGGGTGCATATAATACACGTTGGCCCCAGGCTGCCGGGCCCGAAACTCACCCGCCCCGGGTGTCGGATTGGTCCCGAAATATACGTGGTGCCAGAGGGCCCCGGTTCCGCTCTTCCAGCTCACCAGGCCGAAGTTGTCGAACCTGCCGACATTCTGAGCCCCGTTGGCCGGGTTCGGCTTCCTGGCCTTCTTCGGTCCGCTTGCCTTGAAGTTGTTCATCACATCGGCCGCCGACAGCGCCCCGTCGTGAATTCGCACTTGAGCTATCGAGCCGGTGAAATTGAAGGCCGTATCCGCCCAGCCCCCGTCCCCGTTGGCCTGGGCGCCTACCCTGATGATGTTGCCGCCGTATGTGTTCAGGGGAATAGTCCTGACGCTTTCCTCGACGCCGTTTACATATACGCGCGCGCTGATCCCGTCATACGTGTACGTCAGGTGCCACCACTCGTCCGACGCCGGCGCCGGCGAGTGCGTCCCCCACCAGCCCATGTCGTGCGTGTCGCCGCCCCAATGCCCCACCGCACCCCACAAGTTGTGGTTGCCGTAGTTGAACGACATGTTCGTGCCGTTCGGGCCGCCGCGGTGCGCCCAGGAAACCGTCGACTCCTCCCCAGGAATCGGCGGACTGGAAGGGTTGTAGGCCCAGATCTCGATCGAGCGGTCGTCGGCCCCCTCGATACTCGGCACCGACGTCGGCCCATCGAACCAGCAGGTGCCGTCGAACGTTACGGTCCTCATACCGTCCACATCCTCGACAACCGGCGCGCCCTGCGCCGAGAAGTTGCCCAGCGCGCCGGCATTGGTCCAAGTCGCCAGTGGACCCGTCGGCAGAGAACTGGCATCCAGGTCGACGAGCAGGTTCCCGGCCACGATTATCGCGGCCTGACCGGCGCCAGCCATCAATAACGCCAGAAAAATGGAAATTAGGTAATTCTCTTTCTTGCACATATCCGTCCTCCTTTGCTGAAAAAAACCACCAGGATTAGTTTGTATCCGTCACTTCCTCGTCTTTACCACGGGCCGTGCAACAGCCCCTCTGCTGCCTATCGGCAGCAGCCTTTCACCATCTCCTTCTCTATATCGCCGCCCGCTCAAATAGCGGCGTTTCGTCCTATAAGCGACTCTCACCACCAATGATACGGACCTGCAGTATAACGAACCTGCATCCGGGCGAAATTCCGCCACTGAAGATGCCCGTCAACAAACAGCATGTTCGCCCCCTCCGGCTTGTTACCCCGCCTCAGGTGGTTCGTGCGGTCGTAGAGCTGCCATCTTGCATACAGCCCTCCCGGCACCTCCACAAAGCTGGCCGTCGCCGGATCGTCCCCGGTGCTCAGCGTCGCGTCAACGATAAGCTCGGTGGTGGCCGGCTGTTTGTCGTTTAGAGTCCTGACCCACTCCCTCGGGGGATCGCCCTGCGGAGGATTCGCCCGCCTGCTCACAGTATCCATCAGCCAGAAGTAACTTGTGACGCGATACTGCTGGTTGCGGTTCTGCATGGGTTCTACAACCGTATCCGGAGTCGAGCCAAGCGGAGGGTTCTGCGTATACTGCCACAGAATCGCCATATCCGGCTTCTTGGTCGGATCGCACGGGCAATAGAATGTCCTCCTGTCACCGCCCGTCGCCATGATGTAATCGCTCGTGCTGTACGCGATATCCCAGAGCCAATATCCGCTTTCGTTCAAAGGCAATCGACCGTCATAGTCATTGCCGTACATATTCAGGCTAAGGCCTATCTGTTTGAGGTTGTTTGAACAGAGAACCTTTTTTCCCTGCTCTTTGGCCCGCTGCAGCGCCGGCAGCAGTATCGCCATCAGGATCGCGATGATCGCGATAACCACCAGCAGCTCGATAAGAGTAAAGGCCTTACGTCTGTTCATAAACCGGGACCCCTAGCTACCGGCCATATACATCTTGCGCACGCCGCACACCGAGCCGCATATGCCGTGTATCCGCGGCCTTCGCCGCAACCAACCACTAGTTTTCCAAAACATTTAGTATATCGCCCTCCCAGCCTCGACCGAAACGCCAAATTGCGTCAAAAATTAACCATTATGCGAACCCGTCCTCAATGTGCCAAAGCAGCTTTTTTCAGAAACTTCCGCATCACCAACGGACCGCCAAAAGGCCCGCAGAACAAGCCGCCGTCGGCCTTTTCCGCCTACCTCCTTGAATAACGCTTGCGATACCCCTGCAGACTCATCCCCGTCTCTTTACGGAAGTATCTCGATATGTGCTCTATGCCGTCGAATCCCGACTTCTGCGCTATCTCGGTCACGCTCATATCGGTTGCAACCAGCAACTGGACAATGTAATTCACTCGGACCCGCCTTATCTCCCGGTGTATTGAACGCCTGAGAACGCCCCGAAACCGCTTCTCCAGGACCCTTCTCGATAGAGCCGTGGCCCGAACAACGTCATCGACCTGTATGAAGCGCCCGGCATTGTTACGGATAAAACGGACCGCCGCCGAAATCTCGGCGTCACTGACCGCCATGATATCAGTTGACATCCTCGTCGCAATGTGAGTCGCCGTCACCACAATCTGCTGGCTGTTCATCCGACACCCCCCCATAAGCTCGCCCAGCAGTCTGGCCGCCTCATAACCGGCCGCCTCAGTGTTCAACGCAATGCTCGATAGCGGCGGATCAGAAAGATCGCAAACCAGTACATCGTTGTCCACACCCAGAACTGCAACATCGTCCGGCACATAAAGTTCCGCCAGCTTGCAGGCCTCCAGAACCTGAAGAGCCCGGTCGTCGTTGCAGCACATCAGCCCCACAGGCTTGGGCAACTTCCTCAGCCAATCCGCAACACCGTATTGCTCCGTCTTCCACGAACGCTTTGACCGAGACCTCGGCTGCCCATAAGCTTCAACCCGCAGACCCTCCTGACCAATCCGCTCCGCGAAGTACTGACACCGCAGCCTCGACCAGATGAAATCATCCAGACCGCAATACGCAAAGTTCTGAAAACCCCGGTCAAGAAGATGCTCGGCCCCCATACGACCGATTGTCGCGCTGTCCGTCGTAATCGAGGGAAAAGGCGCGCAGCTCTCCCTGTGGTGCTGTGCAAAAATAACCGGAAAGCCTGCACGCGTCAGGTCGTCGAACATCTTTACGTCGCGGACTATCGCCCCGTCGATTCTCGAGCCCTGCCAGTCGGGAAGCGAAGAGTCCAGCGCAGCGGGCCTTCGATAAACCTTCCACGGCCCGTGCAGACGCGAGTACCTCGCAATTCCGTACAGCAGCCCGCGCCCGAACTCCCGCGACGTCTCGATGAACAGCGCGACCGTCGGCGAGGTCCTTTCCTCCTTCCCGGCAGATGTTTTGCCGCCGCCCTCGTCTTTCTCCTCTTTCTTACTTCCCCTAAGCTGCGCCATAGGCCCACAGTCAAACAGAGTTCAACAGCTCGAACCGCCTCACGCCGGTCGGCCCCCATGTGCCGAATCCGGCGGGTCGCTTGCTGCAACATCCCGCTTATCATACCACTTCCGCCACACTGCTCTCAACGATAAATGCGCCTCCGCACTACCCGTCTGCATACAAGGCCTCTGAACGCTCCGCCCACCGGAACCCCTCCAGGCCTTTACAGGCTGTCGCCACCTGCCACAGACCGTGTCCGGTCTTTTCGTTAGCCCCTGTCCCTCGCAACCGCATGCCGCCTTCTAAGCAACAGTCCGCCCAGACCAAGAAGAACAAACGTCGCAGGCTCCGGGATTATCTCAATCGTCGCCTGCGCAAGCTCCACATACTGATTCGCCGCGTAGTTGTCACCGAATGCGTGGTGCAGATACATATCGCCCATCTCGTCGTACTCCGACTGAGTCAGCGTACCGCTGAACTGCGAGATTAGCCCGCCCGACCCATAGCCGTTGTAGCGCGTCGTTGCACTCCACGCACTGTCACCCTGAATAACCAGCTCCGTAAACAGCCATGTGTTGTCCGCCACCACTTTGCTCCCCTCGAACGACCACGCGGTTGTAATCTCGCCCGTAGGACCCCAGAACCACGGATCGGACTCTCCGTCGGCTGTCGGCTGTGGCCCCCCGGACGTCTGGCAATACGTGCCGCGCCCGTTAACCCGCCACTGGTACCGAAACACCGAATACTCCATCCCCGCCGCCGTGAAGGCGTACCTGCCCGCAGTTCGAAGGTTCGCGCACCAGCCCGTGCCCGGATTCGCGACCGTACGTGTTATCCGCAGGTATCCTTCTCGCGTCACCTCCTTTATGTAGTCGGCCGTCCAATCGTCCCAGCCGTGAGCGTCGTTGACGATCCACTCGGCCGGTGCAAGCGAAATGTTGACCAAACCCCCGCGACACGGGGCGACACCGGCAAGAAACAAAACCCAAACGGCGGCAACGACAACCCTACCCCTCATAATCATCCTCCTCTCTGACTCCTGCTGTGCCTTGACAACAAGGGCCCATCCACAAATACGTCTCGGAATCCCGGTGATCCCCGGCATCGTGAGCCCTGCCCCGCTCCGACAAACACCGAACCGAGTGACAAACAAATGATACCGGAATCCGCCCCGCGGTGTCAAGTGCCACTTCCGAAACCGCCCGAATGTCACTTGGAATCCCGCGCTGGCGCCGCTGACAATCGCTCACGAACCGCAACGCCCCCCGACGGACAACGACGCCCCGCCCACAACCACAACGCACCGGCGCCGCCGCCAAGCCTATAGATCCACGGCCCAGCCCTTGCCCTGCTTTCGCGCCCCCTTCTCCAAGAAGCTCAAAAAACGCGACCGAACCGTATCGCTCATAAGCGCCCTCTTCACCGGCGGAAGTCTCAGAAATCCCCCCACAAACGCTCTCAGAAACTTTTGACTAAGACGCTGCGGATCCGAGAAAAGCTGATTCTGAAGAGTGCCGCGCTCAAGGCCCGCGAGGATAATCTTGCAAAAAGTCGTCTCCGGAACAATCACACGCTTCCGGCGCCGAACAAGCTTCATGCTCCCCGCCGGGCACTTCAGCGAGCAGACACCGCAGCCAAGGCACAGAGACTCGTCAACCTGCGGCCGCTTCTTCATCTTCGCCCCGGCCGAGGACACCGAGACCATCTCAATGGCGTCAACCGGACACAGCCGCGCACACTTGCCGCAACCCGTGCAGCTCTCGCAGGCCGGCTCGGCAATATAATTCGATGTCACAACCGCGTTCGAATACCCGTGTTTGCTTATCCCCGCCAGAGCGTTGCAGCAGCACTTGCAGCACAAACACATGAAAGTGACGTTCTTCTGGACGTTGTCCGCATTGAGAACCAGGCCCCGATCCCTCGCCTCCGCCAGGTTCGCGAGCATCCGTTCCGTCGAAACCTCTTTTGCCAGATTCCGCCTGATCATGTAGTCGGCGCCGTAGTTGAACGTCGAGCACATCTCCAGAGGCGTATCACATGCCTGAGTCCCGTTGTGCCGCTTCTCATGTCTGCACGAACACAGCCCTATCGCACATTTCTCCGAACCCCTGATGATCGCCTCGGCCTGCTCAAAATCAAGTATCTCCAGATACGCCTCCTCGCGCAGTGTCTCCTCGTGAGGCACCGTCCGCATCACCGAAACCTGCTCGCCGTGACCGAAATTCGCCGCGTAAAAGGCGTCGCTTTCAGACAAGTAACGCTCGAACAGCTTCGCCCATCGCTTCGAATTCGCCGGCTCACCCACCCTCATCATCGTAAACTCGAATATCCCGATCACCATGGGTGACACCGAGTAGCGATATTCGTCATTCAACCACAGGTCCATCACCAGGCCCTTGTTGCACAACCCCTCAAGCAGCCCCCGGAGTCTGTCCCCGTTGATTTTTGTCGCTTTGGAAATCTCTGCAATGGTCGATAGACCATACGGCATCCCCACGACAAGCTCGGCCTCTTCGGGTGTGTACAGCTCTTTCAGTATCTCGTAGAAGGTGTCGTTAAACGGGGCACGCGTGCCAAGGCCGTCTATCTTGTGTCCGAGTTCCTCAAATACGTCTTTGCCCTGTGCGATATGCCCCATAAAATCAGTCTCCGGAATAAACAGGTTGCCGCTGGCAGATTTTCATTTGCGTCCTTTGTCAGGCCAAACCCTGACATTCATTCAGCAAGCATCTTCCTGATTGCTACGATTGCTTGCTTCAGTTGTTCTTCAATCTCAGCCCCGAACACGCATAATGCCGATCTCACAGACTTCTTTGCCGCGTCCGGCTGCCGAGAAACAATCGCGGTAGATTAGCAGACCTCCCCCGAAAACGCCAGCTTTCTATTTTAGCGGCCCAAAAAAAAGCTATATCTCCCCCGTGGACAGCGGAGCTTGGGACTGCTAAACTGACTGGTTCAGAACGCACAGAGCGCCAGGATGTGGCGACGCATGAATTGCGGCCTCGGATTCGCGCCGGCTTCATCCGCGTTCCTCCGCAGAACAATGCATACGAATTGCCTATGACAGAAACGCAGCAGGAAAAGCACCATGGCCCCAGACTGTTGCTTGCATATCCTGGCCCACCTCACATGGGAGCCGTGGGGGTGGTTGTTGCTTCCGATATTCCTTGCCATGTGGTTCTTCGTGCCGCTTGCGGGCATTTTGGCATTTACCAGCGGGCATGTGGTTCAGGTCGTTCAACTGTCCGCCATCGCAGCCGTGATGATAGTGACGATCGTGCTTGTTGTGCGAATGAAAAAGCCGCTTTTCTATAAGCTGGCCTTGCTGGCGGCCGTATACGCCTCCACAACGTGCACCACCAACATCATCGTGCTCGCGCTCGCCCGTCTGACGTAGAGAACCGCACACACCCCGACCCGCCGCGGCAACACCACTGCCGTCTTCCCCCCTGCCGTGTGATGCGCTATCGCCGCCCAATGCAGTACAGCTTCTTTGCCGTCCGGACAAACAGCCTCCCGTTCGCCGCGGGAATCGACGAAATCGTGGGCTTCTCATCCAGCTCCACCAAGCCCAGAATTCTGAATTGCTTGTCCCCCGCCGCCATACAGACAAATTCGCCCGCCTCGCTGATCGTGTAAAGTTTGCCGTCCGCCCCGGTCAGCGACGCATAGAACGGCGCACGCGCGTCAATCCTGCCCTGCCATTTCTGCTCGCCCGTCCTGGCGTCAAGGCAGCTTACATAGCGCCGCCCGTCGCTGACGTACAAAAGCCCTTCGTAATACAGCGGCGTCGGACTGTCCGGCGTGGGACCGTCGAAAGTCCATGCAACGTGTTCCTCCGTCAGCCTTCCGGAGCCCCCCGGACGAATCGCAAACAGCCCCGAGCCCCGGCTGCGAACGCCAAACACCAGCCCCCCGCCCGTAACGACCGACGGAATGTGCCTCCCGCGCGTGCTCTTCTGCCGCGCGTATTCGTACCGCCAGAACTCCCGCCCGCTCGCCGCGTCGTGGCTGGTGACGTAGTCCGCCCCGATAAGAAGAACCTCGCTGCGCCCGTTGTTCTCGAAAAGGATCGGGCTGCTGTAAGCGTCCTGGCTCTCGTCCCTCGCGTCGGTCTTGCGCAAATGCTTGAAAATGGTCTCGCCGTCCGAGCAGTTTACGCACAGCAGAAACGAATCGTTGGGCGTCTTGTTCATCGGCGAGCGATAGGCCCTGTCGCGCCGAATCACGCAAATATACAGCCGCCCCTCGTGCAGCAGCGGGCTCGAGCTGTAACCGTACTTAAGCCCCAGCACATCGTACTTGCTCTCGAGGTTGCGCCGCCATCGAATATTGCCGTCGAAGTCCGTCGCAACTAAGTCCCCGTTGCCGAACAGGAAAAACACGCTCCCGCCGTTCGCCACAGGCGACGGCGTGGCCATGATGTTTCTCGGAACCTCCCGATTGTCCGAGCCGATAACCTTGCTCCACAAAATCTCGCCCGTCTTCTCGGCAAGGCAAATCGCAAGGTGGTTGTCCGTGCCCGCCTGCTGCGATGTCAGAAACACCCGCCCGTTCGAGATAATCGGCGTCGATGAGCCTCGCCCCGGCAGCTCCCTGCTCC
>CP070678.1:3077584-3094429 GCA_020352515.1 Phycisphaerales bacterium
AGCACGCAATAGTAGTCGAAAGCGGCGGGCTCCTGCTTTAGGTGCCATTTACCGATCATTGCGGTGTGATAGCCTGCCTTTTTCATCTCGATGGCCAGATAGTGGCGTTTGGGTTCGAGCCGTCCGCCGAGGTCGTAGGCGCCGTTGGTGTGGGCGTATTGTCCGGTCATGATACAGGCCCGGCTGGGGACACAGATGGAGTTGGTGCAGAAGGCGTTTTCGAAAAGCATTCCCTCCTTGGCCAGGCGGTCTATGGTGGGGGTGGGATTGAGCTTTGCGAGCCGACCGCCGTAGGCACCGATCGCCTGGGCGCAGTGGTCGTCCGACATGATGAATAGGATGTTGGGGCGGTCCGAATTCCGGCCGAGGGCGAGCCGCCCGGTATATGCCAGGGCAGCCCCGCCGAGGAGCTTTTGCAGAAACTGTCGTCTTTTATATTGCATTGTGCAACTCCTTTGCGGCCCCCGATCTGCAAGAATCAATACGTTCATTGTGACGTTTTCCCGGTGGCTGCACAAGGGGATTTGTTGTTTTTTTGCCGCGGGTTGGCCCTGCATTTTTTGGATTGCGACCGGGCCGCCGGCTGCGGGAAACAGGCGGTATGGCAAGCTTGAAACAGGCTCCCAGGTCGCGACTGTCATACAAACAGGCGATGCCAACGACCTGAGCATCACATCCCCGATCATGCTATCAGGGTCAATGGATCAGGGGGCGCGTGGTCAGGACGCCGGGCCGCGGACTGCAGGGGCCAATTGGGCATATCTTAGATTACCGGGCGGCATCTTCCTGCCGTGTCACGATCGGCACGTATCCAAGCTCCAGGCCGTCCGGCGGCCGCACGAGCAGGGCCGGATCGAGTCTCGCGAGCGTTCCTGTGCCCGGCGGCGCCATGTAGTCCCTGTCGATCGGCCAGTTGGCATGGATTTTTTCGACAAACGACTGTAATTTCTCCTTTTTCTCCCGGCTCCAGGCATATTGCTGGAAAGACGGCTGATCGACAAAACGGTACCAGCAATAGGTGACCAAAGAGCCGTCGGCAAGGATGACCGTGAACGGTCCCCGGACGGGGCCGGGATTGCCCCATGCACCGGTAGTCGGTGAGGTGTAGGGTGCGCCTCGGCCGGCCAGCTTGAACCGCCTGGTCAGGAGCTGCGTCTCGGGGGGCACCTCGGCGGCAGATACCGCCACGCGCCTGTCGCCGACGTGTTTGGAGTATTGGGGGAAACAGCCGGTGGGGCTGATATCGCTGTCGAACCACTGCAGCCCCCAGACATTGGACTCGAATACCCTGGTGTCAAAGACCTTTTCGACGCCGGTAATCTGTTTACCGGCCTGGTCGAATCGGGGGGTGCGGGTCTTCAAGGTTGACTTCCAGGCTCCCTTTTCATCGAACTTTCCGGAGCAGGCCGGCCCGCCGTCCCGCCACGCCTTAAAGGCGTCGTAAAGTGCGGCCTTGGAGTAGTATGTCACGTCCTGCACGAGAAGGCTCCTTCCCTGTTCGTCCACCGGGAACTGCAGCTTGGGGAGCTTGGAATAGACGACACCTCGTGCGTCTTCGGCGTCGAAACGTGGCACGGTGTTAATTTCCATGGCACCGCCGCCCATATTTCCCGGGCGGGCGTCGAGCCCGCGTCCGTAGATAAAGGGATAGTTGAACAGCTTGCCGATCTTGCTCCAGGTCTCTGGGATATAATATGCAATCGGGCCTTTGAAGTTGGCGGCACTGAGAAAACAGGTCCAGGCCTGATCGCCTGTGGGCGGGTCGCCTGTGGTCGGGTCGGTAAAGGGAAGTGCCATGTAGGCGTAGCCCAGGAATTTTCCGTTTGGATTGCCCTCGAAGGGCAGCGCATCGGGGGGGATAAGGAGGCGGTTGCTGAGCTGGGCGATTCCCAGGCGATTGTCCGGCAGGGCCTTGCTGCTATAGAAGAACGACCAACCGGGCGAGCCGACCTCATAGTCGTAGCACTGGGGTGTGGCATTCATGCTGAATTTCGGCGGGCCGTACCGGAATCGGTTTCGCGCCCAATAGCCGAGGCCTCCCTCGACGGTTTGAAAGACGCTTGCCCAGGTGGGCCCGCGCGCCGGCCAGTTGTCCCTGGCGAGCGTGCCAACCGGCGCGAGGGGGGTATCCTTGTTGTCGGAGTTGTCCGGTGTTATCCATGCGCTGGGCAGGCCGATCTGAAAGTTTGCAATGGGTCTGTCGATAAGCGGCCAGACAGCAGAATAGAAGCCCATGCCCGCACTGTAGGCGGCCCTTTCCGGGGGCCGGGATGCACTGTAGCCGATGTACCCGTGCAGGCCGCGAGAATGTGGCGTGACGACCCCTGCTGTTTTGCTCTCTCTACCGGCTGTTTCTTCTTTGCCTTCGCATGTCCCCAGCAGGGTCGTAAATGCGAGGATAATGAGCAGCGAGTTCTTCATAATATTCTCCTTTTCCAATGGGTGAGAGCGGGGCGTCCGGTCGTCAGTGGCTTTCGTTAATCACGCGTGCATCGGCCCAGTCGCCGGCAGCGCCTTTTCCGTCGAAGACGAGCATCAGGCACTGGACGTCCTTTAGCTCGATGTCGATTTCCTTTGGGGGCGAGTCCGCGGTCATTTGGCCACTGTCCCACAAGACTCTATTTGCGAAAAAGTCTTCGTTATAAACACGAAATCGGCCCTTGGCGTCCGGCGCGGAGGATTTGCCCATCGCCACAACAGCGCGGAAGCGCTCAGCACGGCCATTGACCTTGAACATCACGGCGCATTTGGCCTTGCAGCCGAGCCCTTTATCGAATGCCTGACCGGCGGCCCTTATAGGGTCGCCGCTGAATGCGGCATCGTAGGCCGGTGCGTTCCCGGCTTTCCAGATGTAGTAGAGGTCGCTCAGGTAGGTAGTGCCTTTGCGAGTGACGGTGTATTTCTCAAGGGGCATCTTCGTGGGGGCCGGCAGAGGAGGTCCGGGCCTGCCCACTTTGATCATTCTGTGCTCATGCGGGCCAAGGTTACCGGCGGTGAAGGAATCCTTGAATCGGCCGAGCTCTTTGCGCGCCCAAAGATCGCGCACGGGCTGGTTGCCCGACAGGCCTATCTTGTCCCAGTGCACGGTAATGTCGGCCTTTTTGGCTGTTTTGTTCAGGAGCAGAACGGCGGTGGTGCCGTCGGCGAGCGGCTTGTTGTAAACCTCGCAGCCGCCTTGATTTAGAATCTTGTAGCCCTGGAGGCCGCGTTTGTCCTGGTTAACGGCGATAAGCTCGGGCGCGGTCAGGACGTTGCGCACTTTGTCGGTCATTGTCCGCAGGTCGTTACCGGCCATCAGGGGGGCGGCAAGAATACACCACAGGCTGAAGTGGGCCCGGTCGGCAATTTCCCTGCTGCCTTCGTCCATGCGCTTGAGGTTGCCAACCTGCAGCATGTCCGGATCGTTCCAATGACCGGGTCCGGCAAACTGCCAGAGCCCATTGAAGGCCGGGTGAATGCGCCGGTCTCCGGCCGAAGTTTCCGCACAGCCGTAGATCGAACCCATCCAGGGGTAGATGTCATTTGAGGTGCGCCAGAGCTGGGCCGATTCCTTGCCTCCCCACGCCCAGGCGGCATTACCGAAATCCGAGATGCTCAAAACAATCGGCCGGCCTGTGGCCTTGATCCACTTGCGATAAATAGCATGATCTTCCGAGCTCATTCTCCCGTTGCTCTCGGCAAAGCAGCTATCCATCTTGATGTAGTCCACGCCCCACCCGGCAAACGTTTCCATGTCGATGCGCTCGTGGCCAAAGCTACCCGGCAACTGCTGGCAGGTCCACTTGCCCCTGTCCTCGTAGAGCCCGAACTTCAGACCCTTGCTGTGGATGTAATCGCCGATGGCCTTCATTCCGCCGGGGAACTTCTGAGGTTCGGCCACGAGGCGCCCATCCTTGTCGCGCTCCTTTGCCATCCATGCGTCGTCGAGGACGAGGTAGGTGTAGCCCGCGTCGCGCATACCGGAAGTCACCATCGCGTCGGCGATCGCCTTGATCTTGTCTTCGTCGATATCTTTTTCGAATGCGTTCCAGCTATTCCATCCCATCGGCGGTGTCATGGCGAGGTGCGAGCCGGCACCGGGAGCTTCGGCCACGGCGTAGCCGATGAGTGAATAGTCTGCGGCCGAGCCGTTGTAGCGGCCGTACCAGTGGCCGCCGCGCCGCCAGTATTCGTCGCTGAGCTCCTTGGCCGGCAGCACGTTATCGCGCGTATCCTTGATTTTGCGGAGCAGGCGCCCGTATTTCGGACGGCGGCCCAGCCAATCGAGGCTGCGAACCTGACCACGGCCTTCCATGTTGGACTGTCCGGGCAGAATAAAGACCTTCGCCTGTTTATCGCGGGCGTGCAGCCGCGACTCAAGGCCCGGGGCCATGACGGCGAATGCCAGTATCCAGAGTGTTTGCATAAACCTCGTCATCGTTCTCTCCTTTGCGCCAGTCTTTGTTTGATCACATATCAGCACGCATTTTGCATTTGTCCTCATGAAAGGGCTGCTGCGTAGATCGAAACCGTATGATACTATGATGTGGCGTCTGATTCCAGTGTATCCGAGCGATGTTGAAGCGAGACGCCCGGGCTTTAGATACGCGATCCCATATCGCGGCCCGAACTGCAGCGTCCCACCCGTTGGGGGGGTGCGGCGGCCAGGCCATGAAGGCATCGGGTGGCTGACGTATAGAAATCAACCGGGGAGCTTATCAGGCGATTGGACGGATTATTTCTGCTTGGAGTATTTCCTGAGGTAGTACTGGTGCATAATCCAGGCTTCGAATTTGTTGATTCCCCTGGCACCGCCGAGGAATTCGGCTTCGATGAGTGACTTGCAGGCCTTCTCGAGGACCTGGCAGCAGAGGATAGCCTGCTCGATGTCGCGTCCGATGCAAATGGCGCCATGGTTGGCCAGCAGAGCGGCATTACGCCCGCTTAGGGCCTTTATGGTTTTGCGAACGAGTTTTCGGGTTCCCGGCAGGGCATAGTCGGCGACGCGGACGCTCGGGCCGATTATCTGGGCGAGGTCGTCCAGAATCGGGGGCACTTCCCTGCGAGCCGCTGCGACGGTTGATGAGTGCGAGGCGTGGTTGTGGATGATGGCTCCGGCGCCTTTGCGGGTATTATATATCTCGATGTGAAGTTTTCTCTCGCTGGATGGTTTTCGGCCGGCATACGAGCCGTCTTTTAGGCTAACTTCGACGATGTCGGCGGCAGTCATGGTTCTATATTCGCCGCCGCTCGGCGTGATGAGCATCAGCTCTTTGGTAACCTTGATGCTGACATTGCCCCAGGTACCAGCCACCAGTCCCAGGTCGAGCAGCCTGCGTCCGGCATCGCAGACGAGTTGTTTTTGTGCGGCAATATCCATCAGCCTGCCTCCGGGCTCAGATCGGCCCTGTCAACATTGCGGAAGACGCGTTCGAAGCGTACGAGGGCGTCGTCAATGATTTCGTCCGTATCAGCGGCGCTTGTGTAAAGACGGCTGCCAGCCAGCGTCACCAGGCCTTCGGCCATGTACGCCGCGCCGTATTCCTCCATCTTCTTTTTTCTGGCCTTTGCCTGCCTGATGGCGGCCCGAATCGTCCAGGGCTTCCAGAGGTCTATCTTTACAAACATCGCGCCGACCGTCTCCAGGTGGCAAATGGATCCCTGGTTGTAGGCAACAAAGGGCAGTGCGTGCTTGTCGATGGCTTTTTGGAGAGCCCGCGTGAGGCGGTCGCCGGCGGCCCAGGCCTTTTCACAAGCGCCGGTGCGTTCGATTTCCTTGATGGTGAAATACCCGGCGGCGGCGCTGAGCGGATTTGCGGCGAGCGTGCCTCCGCAGTAGATCTTCTTTTGGCCGCTCTCCAAGCCGGCGGCCATGCGGCTCATACATTGCCTGCTGCCGCCGAGACCACCGGCGGAAGGATAGCCGCCGGCGACTATTTTGCCGAAGACGGTCATATCGGGCCTTACATTGAAATACCCCTGGGCGCCGCCGAGGCCGAGACGGAAGCCGGTGACAACCTCGTCAAAGATGAGCAGGGCGCGGTGTTTGTCACAAAGCTCTCTAACACCGGCGTTGTACTCTTTGTCCACGGGCCTGGTTCCGCTTTCCGGACCGATGGGTTCGAGTATTACAGCCGCCGTGCCGCCCAGGAATTTGCATCTTCGCAGCACGCGCTCAAGTGAGACCAGGTCATTGGGGCGGGCTTCGTGCGTGTATTTCACGCAAGCCCCTGGGATGCCGTGAGCCTCGAAGCGCTTGGTGTTCGGCACTTTGGTGCTGTAAACCATCTGGTCGGACCAGCCGTGATAAGCGCCGCCGATCTTGATGATGTTCTTCTTGCCAGTAACCAGGCGCGCCACCCGTATCGCGGCCATGACGGCTTCGGTCCCGCTGTTGAGCATACGGAACATCTCGACCGACGGCATGTGCCTGTTGATTTCCCTGGCGATTTTCAGCTCATATTCATGAAAGAGGCCCGTGACCGGACCACAATGACTGAGTAATTCGATTACCCGGCTGCGGACCTCGGGACAATTTGAGCCAAGGATGGTGGGGCCTCCGGCCTGGAGAAAGTCGATGTAGCGATTGCCGTCAATATCATACAGATATGCGCCTTCGGCCCTGTCGAAGACGAGCGGGAAGGGATAATTGAATGCGAGGTTATGCTGGACACCGCCGGGAATGTAATGCTGCGCCTCGGCAGTCATTGCCCTGGATTTTGCGCACCGGCTTTCGAAGTACTCCAGGCACCTCTCCATGGCCTCGGTCTTGATGGCGACGGGCGGCAGGCTCAACAGCTTATCGAGCCTCTCATAGACCGGCTTCGGGTCCTGGTATTCTGCTGCGGAGTAATCCATCCTTATAGTTCCTCGTGCTTTGTGAACTTGGGGTGAATGCTCATTTCAAAAGGCGTCGGAACAGTTTGAAGCCGAGCTCGTCCGCCGGCGGAAACCTCTTGGGTAAATCGAACAGCATCGTCTGGCGAAGGACACTCTTGGGATTGGAGAACGTGTCGAATCCCGCCTTTCCGTGATACCTTCCAAAACCGCTGTCGCCGACCCCTCCGAACGGAAGATTTGGAGAGCCCAGGTGAACGATGGTGTCGTTTAGGCATATACTGCCGGATGAAGTTTCGGCAACGATGCGCTGCTGAAAGGCCCTGTCGCGGCTGAAGATGTACAGGGCCAGCGGCTTAGGCTTATTGTTAATGAAGTTGACGGCTTGAGAGACGTCATCAAACTCGACGATTGGCAGAATGGGTCCGAATATCTCGTTATTCAGCAGGGGCGCGTTATCGGAAACGTGATCTATGAAAGTCGGAGATATGTAGAGCTCTTCGCGATCCGTCTGCCCGCCGAAGATTATGTCTCCCTCTTTCAAGAGTCCGGCCAGACGGTCGAAGTGATGGTGGTTGATGATTCTTCCGTAGTCGGGGCTTAGCGAAGGTTTTTCGCCGTAAAAGGCCACGACTTTTTCTCGCATCTCTTTAATCAACCGGGCTTTTGCGTTTTTGTGGACCAGCAGGTAGTCCGGGGCCACGCAGGTCTGGCCGGCGTTGAGGAACTTGCCCCACGCGATTCTCTTGGCGGCCCTTTCCAGATTGCATCCTTCATCGACAACACAAGGACTCTTGCCGCCGAGTTCGAGCGTAACCGGGGTAGCGTGCCGGGATGCGGCTTTCATGACTATTTTGCCGACCGCCTCGCTGCCGGTGAAGAAGATGTGGTCGAATCTGTAATCAAGGAGCTTTTGTGCTGTGTCGGGACCGCCGCAGACGACGGAAACGAATCTTTCATCAAAATGTTCCGCTACCATTTTAGCGATGACACGTTCGGTGTTTCTCGCGATTTCCGAGGGTTTCAGAATGACGCAGTTGCCAGCGGCCAGAGAGGCGATGAGGGGTGAGACAGCAAGCTCGAAGGGATAATTCCAAGTCGACAGAATAAGAGATATTCCGAGTGGTTCAGGGACAACCCAGCCGCTGGACAAAGGTAAAAGTCTTGATCCACCGACCCTGCGTGGCTTCATCCATCTTTTCAGATGCTTGAGCACAAAGGTGGTTTCAGCAAGGCAGTGGCCGATTTCCATGGCGTAGGCTTCGAGTTTCGGCTTTTTCAAGTCCCGATACAGCGCGTCAAGAATGTCCTGTTCGAAGGCGAGAATTGCCTCGCGCAGGGTTTTGAGCATTCTGATGCGATAGGCGGCAGATTTCGTTTCTCCGGCCGCGAAGAATTTCCGCTGTTTGTCGAGAATCTTCTCCATAGTGCACGGGCCCAATCAGCAGGGTTCAAATCCTGCCGAATGTTCGACAACTTTTCATTCTACACTCTGTACAGCATGTCGATGTAGCGGTCCAGCAAATCCTCCACGACGGTGCGGACCGGCAGTGTAGCGGCCATGCCGTATATCGGCGCCATTCCGCCTTCAGCCTGCGGGTTGGCTTTCACATGTTCTATCGCCTCGTTCAGGTCCCGGACGAACCTTTCCGCCACGCCGGGCTGCGTGTGTCTGAGCGTTACGCAAAGATGAAGGCACGGCGGCTTGTGAAGCGCGTTCAGACTCCAGCCCTTCGTGGTCATACAGTCCATTACCCTGTATATATCCAGCGTTTTCGAGCCAAATGCTATGACCCACAGGGGCTCGCCGAGCAGGAACAGGTCGGACATCTTCTTGATTTCATTCTTTATCGCAGAGGCGGTCTGCATAATTTTTTGCGTGGCCTGCATATAGCCGGTCTTGCCGATGGCCACCATGGCCGCCCAACAGGCGGCACTCAAGGCGCCGGGCCTGCTGCCGGCAAGGGTCGGCGAATAATACAGGCCGCCCGGCCAGTCCGCCGCCTTGAAGTACTGATAATGGCGAAGGTCCGAGTCCTTGTAGAGCAGCACAGACGTGCCCTTTGGCGCGTAGCCGTATTTGTGCGTGTCGGCTGAGATGGATGTAACGCCTGGAAGCTCAAAGTCGAAAGGCGGAACATCATAGCCGAGCTTCTTTGCCCACGGCAGAACAAATCCGCCGAGACAGGCATCGGTGTGAAAACCGACTTTTCTGCGAGCGGCCAGCTCAGACAGCCGCGCAATGGGATCAATAGCGCCATGAGGAAATGAGGGCGCCGAGCCGGCGATGGCTATCGTGCTGGCGGTGACAGCCTTTGCCGTTGCTTCGACGTCCGCTGCGAAATCGTCACCGACCGGGACGTGGATTATCTTTACATTGAGGTACTGAGCGGCTTTGTCAAAGGCCGCATGCGCTGTGGAAGGGACAATGATCTCAGGCTTCTTGACGCCCCTGACGGCGCGCGCCCTGTCCCGATAGGCCTTGACGGCAAGCAGGATGCTCTCGGTGCCGCCGGATGTGACAACACCGCATATTTCCTTATCGGCGCCGGTGCTCTCAGAGGCGGTCCGGGCTCCGAGCATTTCGGCAGTCATGGCGACGATTTCGGCCTCATATTTCGTGCTGCTCGGCCAGACATCAGGATGGAGCGGATTGCTCTGCGATTGGATCGCATAGACCTCGTTGAGGAAACTAATGTGTTCATCGTCACCGCTGTATACTGCGCCTGAGACAAATCCCTTCTTCCATGCCGAAGTCTCGGCGGCCACAATCTGCCGCATCTCATCGAGAATCTCTTGTCTGCCCCGCCCGGTTTCAGGGATGCTCGAGTGCTTGGTATGTGAATCCCTGTAAGGCTTGAGCCTGTCCTGGAGCGCGGCCAGGATTCCATCGTACCGGCGGTCAATCTTTTTTCTCATTTGCGGCGTTGCGCTTAGAAAGCCGAACAGCTTTGACGCAATTCGGGGCGGCAGCCAATTAAGGTATTTTCTCATATTCATCTCCGGGCTCCCAATGCCCATCCTGTTTCAAGAACACGGCCTCGGCGGCCCATCATAGCGAGAGTCCCTTCAGGGACGTTGGGTCACGAGACCCTGTTGAGCCTGGCATAAATGGCCTTGTTGCTCGCGTAGACCTCCTTGAATCGTGCAAACAGCTCGTCATATATCCTGCGGTTCTGCACAGACGGCTTGAAAACGGCCGCTATCTCGACGCGTTCAGGGACATCACTGAATTTCAGACGGCCCAGGGCAACGGATGCGAGGAAGGCTGCGCCTCGCACGTTCGCATGCAGGGGGTCTTTGACCTGCATTATGGTGCGGTCCAGGACGTCGGCGTAGATTTGACACCAGATTGAGGACCTGGCTCCGCCTCCGATCATCCGGATTTCGTCCAGGCGCTTCTTGACGAAACGCTCCAGAGATTCCAGCAGCCACCGTGAGTTGTATGCGACGCCCTCATAGACCGCGCGAATCATATCCCGGCGGGTAGTCTGCAGGGACTGATTGAAGAAGCTCGCTCTTACGGAAGAATCTTCGACGGGCGTACGTTCGCCGTACAGCCAGGGCGTGAAAATGACCCTGTTGCTGCCGGGCGGGGCCTTGTCAACAATTTCGTCGAGAGCCGCCCATATATCGGCGTGTCCGGTCTCTGCGGAGTGCCGGTCCGCACAGTATATGTTGTTCTTGAGGAACGTCAGGCATGCGCCGGCGGTTGCCTGCTCGTTGGCGACAAAATACCTCATAGGTATTGCCGAGGGCAGGGCTGCGAGGTTGGCCGACAGGTCTGTCTTCTTGAACGGCACATGACAGGTCAGCCAGCTCGAGGTTCCCAGGCAAAGGTGCGGGGCGAAGTCCCGGACCGCTCCGGAGCCAACTGCCGCCGACTGCAAATCCGGCGTCCCCACAATGACAGGCACATCCTGGTTCAGGCCAAGCTCTGCGGCGACTTCCGGCTTGATCGGGCCCAGGACATCAACGGCACGCTTGAGCTCAGGTAGTTTAGCCCGATCAAGCTTGGATATCTCCAGCAATCGCCGGTCGTAAACGACATCCGATATTCTCCGATTGTCGGTGAGCCAGTGCAGGGCTATAGAATCAAAAGAAGCCGCAAAGCGGCCAGTGAACCTCAAGTTGATGTAGTCTTTCGGCTCGAGGAACTTGTATGTCTTCTCATATATCTGCGGGTGCTCATTCTTGATGTAGAGTATGTGGGCGAGGGAATCCTTGCCGGAGCGGCCCGGCGCCCCGCCGGTCAGTCGAAGCCATCTTTGCAGTTTCAGTGCTCCGTAACCTCGGATTCTGAACCACCCGTCGATAACATCGTTGATGTACTTGCGCCCGCGGGAGTCCATCCATATCAAGGCGTTCATCAAATGGCGCCCATCTTTTCCAACCGCGACCGTTCCCGACCACTGGCCCGTACAGGAGACTGCCGCGATATCATCAGTGGAGACATGTTTGGCGGCCAGGAGTCTCTTAAATGTGCCAAGCGTGGCTCTCCACCACCCGTCCGGATCCTGCTCGGCCCCTCCGTCACCGCAGAGAATGAGCCGATTTTCCTGTGACTGCGTATCGACAATCTCCCCGTCGGTGGAGAGGAGTGCCGACTTGGTGCTTGATGTCCCTATGTCCACGGTGAGCACGTATTTCTGGCGTTTCGCCGACATCCAGATCTCCGGCAAGTCTATAAGTATCTTCCTGTACGGTCGCCGCGATTATACGCCTGTTGTACTTTCAAAACAAGTGAACGGTTCAGACAACCGCTCCTAAACCTTTGTATCGTGGGGGGTTTGCGATAATGGATTCAACGGGGCTTGAAGGCACCGGGGTAGGTTGTCGGTTTTTCCCTTGTGCAGGATTGTCTGAATGCGTAAATTAGATGCTTTAGGCTTTGCAGAAAAGCAAGTGAAACCTCAGTTAAGGGGATGAAATGATGAAAACAAAGAAGGTCAATCGACGTCAGTTTCTCAAATCCGGCGCGGCCGCGGGAATCGGATTGGTGATTCTGCCCAGCGGGACACTTTCGGGCGCGAACGCCCCGAGCAACAAGCTCAATGTCGCCATGATAGGCACGTGGGGCCGGGCCGATGCGCACTTCGGCGCGATTTCGAGCGAGAACGTGGTGGCCCTGTGCGACGTTGACGAGAATCACCTAGCGCATGGGGCGAAGAGGTTCCCGAGGGCCAAAACGTACATAGACTGGCGCAAGTGCCTCGAGCAGAAGGACATTGACGCGGTAATCTGCTGCACGACGGACCACACGCACGCGTTCATCGCCAACTGGGCGATGAATCGGGGCCTGCACGTTTACTGCGAGAAGCCGCTCGGCAACAGCGTGGAGGAGGCGCGGGTGGTTCGTGCGAACTATCTTAAGAACAAGCACAAGCTGGCGACGCAGGTCGGCACGCAGCGTCACGCCAAGCCGAACTTCGAGCGTGTGCGCGAGCTGATCAGAGACGGTGCGATAGGGGAGGTTACGGATACTTATGCCTGGGGCGACCGGCAGATTCGGCGGTCCGGCTATCCGCCGGCCAAAGGCCAGCCGCCCAAGCACCTTCACTACGACCTCTGGATCGGGCCGTCACCGTTCCATCCGTACAATCCCGAGTACTTCAGGGGCGGGCCCGGGATGAACTGTCTGTCGTGGAACATGTACTGGGACTTCGGCAGCGGGCAGGTCGGCGACATGGGCAGCCATACAATCGACCTGGTGTGGAACGCGGTGGATGCGGGCCTTCCGACGACGGCCACGGGCGAGGGCGACCCGTTCGATCCGGAGGTGACGCCGGTCGAGCTGAAGATGACGTTCGAGCACCCGGCCAACGACTGGCGCGGGCCGATCAAGGTGACCTGGTGCCAGGGTGGAGCGATGCCGCGGTCGCCGAGAAACTACGTCGATCTGAACAAGATCGGTCACGGGGCGATGTTTAAGGGCAGCAAGGGATACGTGATCTGCGATTACGATTCGCGGATACTGCTGCCGTGGGGCAACGACGCGGACCTGACTTATCACAAGCGGCGGACAAAGGACCAAGTGATTCCGCCGCTGGGCCATTTCCAGAGGGAGTGGGTCGACGCGTGCAAGGGCGACCTGAAGACGCATTGTGATTTCGACTACGGCGGCACGGCGATCGAGCAGATGCTGCTGGGCCTTGTGGCGTACCGCGTCGGCAAGAAGCTAAATTACGACGGCGCCACCGGCCGCGTCACCAACAGCTCCGAGGCGAACGCTCTGCTGCGCCGGCAGTACCGTCCCGGCTGGACGCTGAACGGCTGAGCAAACCGGCCGTCGGCCGCAAGCCGCGGCACAATTGCGGCAGTTCGAAGGCAAGTATTTGGACATAATACGCCCGGCTCGGTGAGCCGGTCACGCCCCGTGTGCGGGCGTACGCGCGGCTATTGTCCGGACTGACGGTGTTGGCGGGAGGTTATATGCCGCCCAGCCACTCCTGTGCAAATATCGCCACATCGTCGAAATCGACGCGTGTGCTGCCGTCGAGATCCACTCCATCACACCAGTCGGGCGCCGAACAGGCTTCAAGCCATTTGCCGGCCAGTTGCGACCAGTCAACGAAATCGACCCGCCAGTCACTATTGAAGTCGGACCTGTCTTTGACAACGAGCTGGACCTGCCGCTCAATTGCCCACTGCCCAATCGTGCCGCACTCAACCGAGAAGATAAGTGCGCACGAGTACATTCCAGGCGGTGTCAACTCAGCGGCGGCATTGAGTGTCACGGTAACCGCCGTTTCGCCGCCAGCCGCGATCGTGCCCGACACTGAGGCGGGCAGGTCAAGCCAGCCGGCGGGCGCCTGCTTCGACAAGGACCAGTCGATTGCGTCAGGTCCGGTGTTGGAGATGACAAACTCATGCTCGACCGGTGCAAACGGTCCGCCGGGCGGTCCGGCGAATTCGACGGGCTCCTCCGGCGAGACCATCGGCGGGCCGATTATCTGGAGGGCCTCATCCAAACGACACACCGCGGCCTGGCCGCACTCCGGTGTCACCACCACGCTCCAGAGACCAGTTTGAGCATCCGTCAGATCGACCTGACAGGCAATCGTGTTCTGGTCGGTTACCACAACGTTGGTGGCTTCGATTCTCGTGGCGTTGTCCCGGAAGACGACCAGCTCGGCGTCCACGTTAATCAGTCGTGCGTCGGCGCCGGTGGAGTTTGTCTGAAAGAACTCGACCTCCTCTCCTCCACCGTTATCGAAATAATCGAGAACCATGCGGTACCTGCCCGCAGCCGGGAAGTCGAAAGTCATTGTGCCGGCGGTTCCCGGCTGTACGACGTTGGTCGTTGACGGCATACGGCTGTCGGCGTATTCCCCGACAAGCTCACCGTCGATCCAGAGGCTGAAGCCGTCATCGCTGTTGACGCCGAAGTAGCGCACGCCGGGCGACGGGGCGTAGATATACCCGGTAAAGCGGACGGCGAACAGGTCGGCGGTTCTGTGGAATGGGGCGGTAAAGAACCGTTCGTTTTCCAGGAACGCCCCGTGTCCGCTGTCGTCTGATCTCCAGTTCCAGAGGTTGATCCACGGATGAACGGCATATATAGGATCTCCGAGGCCGCGTTCCGGGTCGTCGAGCAGAAGCGTGGCCTCGTCGATGCGGTCGAAGGCCCTGTCACCCTGGACGTAGAGGGCGTCAAAGCCTATCTCCTGTGACGGATTGGTAATGGCCACCGCGGTAGTCGACCCCGGCTCAAAACCGCCGCCGTGTATGGTCAGGTCGGCGGTGTCACCACCGCATACCGGGTTGGGCGAGACCGAGTCAATGCTGCAGGCCGGGACGCGGATGACCGTGATGGAGTCGGTGGCTCCCGGCACGGGATTATTCCACATGTCAAGGCCCTGAAGGATCAGAAGGTTGGAGCCTATGGGTATTTCGACCGTGGCTTCGAACACCGTGCCCGAGAATTCGGACGGTACGGTAGTGCCGTTGACCGAAATTCCCGACACGAAGAGCGGCGCGACGCCCTTGATGATTACGGTTGAAGCTGAGGTACAGAATTGCTGGCCGCTGTTGGTGGTTATCTCGAAGACCATGGATGGGATTTGTGTCATGATGTAGGCCCGGCGATCACGGACGAACCGCTTGATGCCGTCCCTTCTGCCGTCGCCTGCGCCGTCGGCGATCAGTGCGTTGGCTGCGTCGTCGAGAAAGCGGTCGAATTCCGTCGGCGGATTGGCTGTTCCGTACGCTGTCTTCCACGGGCCGTTGACCAGCTCGGCGAAGGCCTGCAGGTAGAGTCGCCGATAGTTGGGGTGATTCACAAACTGCGCGACCTCCGGGAACCTGCCGGGCTCCACGGTGTCGAACAGGTCGGCATAATATGCGTCGCCGGAGCCGAGCGTAAAATCGATGTCCCACGGCAGCAGGTACCACCTGCCCTCCTGTGCGGCATAGTAGAAGTAGTTGTTCTTGCCCCTTCTATAGCCGTAGCTGTCCCAGTCTCCGACGGCGTGGCGAATTGCCAGGACCCGGGCGAAGTGTGCGGGGTCGATGACCGACTCGATGGTCTGAGTGTACATCGGGCTGCTCGCTGACGTGTTCATCGCAACGGCAAAATTGAACAGATGACCCCAGTTGTCGTCCTCTCGATGCCCGCGTTTCTCAAATCCCCAGCGATATGTTTCCTTCAGCAGGGGGTGGCTGGAGTCGTACTTTAGGCCTTCGTCGAGGTTGGAGAATCCCGTTCCGTCGGCGGTGTATTCGAAGTAGTCGTCGACCTTGTGGATGTATCCGTTCGTGTCTTCGGGGAACCACTTGTCGATGTAGTCGCCGTCAATCTTCTGAACATCCTCGTAGGCCGAATGGCTCCTGCCGTTTATGATGGGGCGCACATACTCCTGCCTGGAGAACTGTAATCCCATCCGGTCGTAGAACCAGTAGGAAGCGCGTTCCTGGAGCGGCCCGCGGTTGCCGCCCTCGGTGTTGTCGAGATTGATCTCCTCGCGGTCGCGGAATTTCCGGTCCGGATTGAAGTCTATCCGGTAGGCGTAGCGGTCGCGGGGATCGCGGTTGCTGCCGCTTCGTATGAACGGGCTGCCCCGGTAGCGGATACCGGCGTTGTAGAAAACGCCGCTGTCGTTGTAGACGAACGTGCAATCCAGCAGCTCGTTCGAGAGATTCGGGCGGGACCTAAAGGTGTTTATAACGCCGTCGGACATCCAGATTCGGTACGTTGCGAACTTGGTGGTTAGCAGCGCATCGCCGACGCGCACCAGGCAGGTTCGGTCGGGCACGTCGGCCGAGGGCTCCAGGGGCGTTGGGAAACGGGTGGATGCCGAGCCGTCGGAGGCCACGATGTAGAAGGCCCGCATGGTCCCGCCGCCGGCACCCGGTATCGTGCCTGTGAAGATGCCGTCGCCGCCGACCAAGTCGCCGGCCGCGCCGTTGTCGAGCATGGCGGTGTCTGTAAATCCTGCGCTGCCCTCGGACCGGTAGTAGAGCCTTACCGATGCGACGCCGTCGTTGTCGGTCACGCGGGCTGTCACGGTAATTACCTGCCCGGAGGCGGGCAGGACCGGGTCGTGCCGCACTTCGAGGATGTCGGGCCCGCGATTGGTGACGAGGGCCGTGTTGGGCAGGCCGGGGGTGCCCAGGTTCAGCGGCATGTCGAGCTCAAACGCGTGAGCCGGCCGCGGGGGCTGGACGGGCGACCGCTCCCGGGACGCCCGCAGGAGCAGGTACTGGGTTCCGCGGAGCCACTTGGCCCAGCCGCGGAATGTCACGGTTCCTGCGTTTACGCCGGAGATCGACTGGTTGATGCGATTGGCCCCGGGGTCGCCGTGGCCGGTTGAAATTACGTGCAGCGCCCGGCTGCCGGAGCGTCGGTCCTCGGTGGTGACGAACGAGCGAATGTGATTGCCGAGGAAACGCCAGTTCGAGTCGCCGCTCTCGAAGCCATTGTTGCTCAGGCGGTTGGCGCCGATGATCAGCTCGAGGTCATCCAGCAGCACCTCGCCGCGGTTGAGCATTATCACATCGAAAATCGTAACGTAATCGTGCCTGTATCTT
>CP070678.1:3094529-3137245 GCA_020352515.1 Phycisphaerales bacterium
CGGATGTTGTTGTGCAGGCGACGGTGATCGAACCGGACGAGCCCGAGTCCGTGGACTTAACGGCACCGGAGGAGGCGGCCGAACCCAATGAGTCGAGTGAGGCGCCGGAATCTGAAGGGGATGTAAACTCAGGCGACCGGGCAGAGGTGGAGAAGCCTGCCGCTTCACAGGCAGCGGGGTCGGGCGGTGATGCGGCCATTGCCGAGACGCGGGTGGAGACGGGTGCGAAGCCGAGCGCGGGGCCTGCGGAAATGGCGGTGGATCTTGGGGGCGGTGTGAAGCTGGAGCTGGTCCGTATAGCGGCGGGGCAGTTTTTCATGGGCTCTCCGGCCGGTGAGCCCGGGCGGGAGGTCGACGAGGGCGCTATGCACCGCGTGTGGATAAGCAAGCCTTTCTACATGGGCAAGTTCGAGGTGACACAGGCTCAGTATGAGGCGGTGACGGGAGAGAGGCCGAGCCATTTCGACGGCAACGACCTTCCGGTGGACAGTGTCTCGTGGGACGACGCGGTTCGTTTCTGCGAGAGCCTGAGCCAGAAGGAGGGACGGCGCTACAGGCTGCCGACGGAGGCGGAGTGGGAGTACGCGTGTCGTGGGGGGTCGAGTCTGGCGTTTTCGTTCGGGCTGAGCTATTCGCAGCTTTCGGAGCACGGCTGGCACTTCGATATCAGCCAGAACAAGTCGCACGTGGTTGGGCAGAAGAAGTCAAACGCTTTCGGGCTCCACGACATGCACGGGAACGTTTGGGAGTGGTGCGCGGACTGGTACGGGAAGGACTATTACGGCAGTAGCCAGGCGGTCGATCCGGAGGGTCCGGCGTCGGGGGAGCACCGGATTCTTCGCGGCGGCTCGTGGCAGTGCGGGCCGGCCCTTTGCCGGAGCGCTCTTCGCGGCTGGGGGCCGCCGGCCAACCGGGGCAGCCACGTGGGGTTTCGGGTGGTGCTCGAGGCTCAGGACTGAGGCATATTCGGGGGGCTCTGGCCCAAGCGATGCCGTTGCGGCGGGGGTCTGGACGAGCGGCAGTAAGGACCAAATATTGCATATCCCAAATAAAGCAAAACACTATGGGATATAGGGCGATTTTTGTCTGCGTCCGTTGGAAGCGCACGGTGGGGCGGCGATTTGGAGGCTTGAATTTGAGGCGAAAAAGCGCCCGGGGTATGAGGTGCGAAAAACGGGCTTATTGGACGATTGGGCGGGTTTTCGGCGGTTAGGGGCGGTTTCGGAGCGTTGCGTTGGGCGGTGAAAAAGGACCTTTCCTGCAATATTTCGGGCTGCGGACACGTCTTATAACATGACGCGTTGCTATTTTTTTGAAGCCGCATTTTGGCGGTTTTTTCGCGGCGGTCGGGGGTGGTTAGATGAGCTATTACAGTAATTAACGGGGTATTGTAATGGATTCCGGTATCGGAAAGCAGGGGTTTGCGATTGAAAGCGACGGGGCGAGGCATGTGCGCCAGAGGTACAGTGCGCTGTCGGCGTTTCATTTCGAGAACGGGTACAAGTTCTCCGCGACGGACCTTGGTAACCAGGGGGTGAAGATAGATTTGACCGACAAGGAAGAGGTTGCCGGGGCGATAATCCTGCCGCCGAAGAAGGTTCACGAGTGCGGCCGGTGGCTTTTGAACACTCTTGGGCAGGACCGCATGGGGCTGCCGAAGGAGCTTATAGCGATTCTTGAGCGGCTGAGCAGGGAGAAGAAGCTGAGCAAGGTTCTCAAGCGCGGGGACAAGAAGAAGATAAAGGACGCCCTGAGGGTCCTGAAGAGTTGAGAGTTCGGGCGTTGTCCGCTACGGGCAGCGGGCGGGGCGGTTTTAGATAGCGCGCCAGTTGACGGGCTGTTTGTCGATTTCGAGTATTTCCACGCGATTTATGAGCCAGCCGCGGGCGGGGTCTTTTCGCAGATAGAGGCGGAGCTTCACGAGTATCCATTTTTTGTAGTCGCGTGCGACGAAGCTGTCGTCGGTGAAGGTGACTTTTGCGAAGAGGGTGACCTTTGCGGCGGGGGATGACAGTTCGACGAGGCGGCCGGTGCGCCGGATTTTCTCGACTATTGGGCGGGCCAGCCGTCCGCGGACGCGGCGGATCAAATCGGCCTTGCCGGCGTTGACCGAGTCGGAGTAGTCTTCGGCGATGATGGATGCGATTGCGGTGAAATCGGCGCGTCGTACGGCGTCGGCTCCGGTCTTGATCAGGGCGTCGATTCTCTCGATGTCGGTCTGGACCAGCGCATCGAGGCCGAAGCCGAGGGCCGCAACGGCGAGGGGCAGGAGCCACTGCCAAGGGCGGCGCTTCTCAGGCATGAAGCTGCGGAAAGTGAGCAGGCCGAACAGGACGAGAACGGCGGCGCCGACAAGTGTCCAGGGCTGTTCGAATACATTCAGCATATCTGCAAGGTCCTCTTCGTTCTTAAGCTACCTGGGAAGATTTTACAATCGTGGACAAATTCGGTCAAGGGGCAAGCAGGTTTTTGGGAGGCCTCCGCGCAGCAGGGCCGCATGGCTGGACCAAAGTCGGGGGGCTGATGGATCGGCCCGGGTCGGCGGGGGCATGTGCGAGTTGTCGGGCAGAGAAGCGCGTCGGAGGCGGCCGGCAACGGGTCGACCGAACGGGGGCGGGCGATATTCGGCAGCGGGGGGAGGTTTAGCGTTTGCAGGGATAGCCTCTTGCCATGAATCTTACGTCCTCGCCCTCACCTGCGGGTATTGGGTAGTTGAATGCCTGGCCGCTTCCTTCCATTCCGAGGCGCGACATTTCCTTTGTGCTGTTGTCAACCCACTGGTGCAACCCTGCGTGCCCATCCACATAGCCGAGCGTGCTCATGGACTTGCTGTGCAGGATTGAAAGCGGGTCTATCCATCTCTGGGTGTCGACGTGCATGATCCAGGAGCCTATGTTCCAGCCTCTGCCGTCCATTTCTTCGAGCAATATGTAGGTTTCGGCGGGCCTCTTTATTTCACTGTATTTCATTACTCTGGGGTAGCCGCCTCCCGATTCTCCGCGGGCGCCGCCGGCCATAGAGAAGGTGCGCCAGGCGTCCTGCGCGGGGCTTTTCTTTCTCGGGTCGGACGGGCAGCGATAGACGTCGAGGTTCTTGAGATAGGGCCATAACGCTCCTCTTTGTATGCCGCGCCACTCCTGGTCCCGAGTGGCCGGCCGCCCTGCGTAGTTGAGGCTTGTATCCTGGGGAGGCTCGACCCAGAATGGGCGAAGCTGATTGAGGCCGGCGTTGGTCTTGAAATCCGCCTGTCCCGGGACATGGCTGCCGACGAGCTTGTCGTCATTATCGTCCTTGTATATGTAATAGGCGAGGGCGATCTGCTTGACGTTGCTTACGCAGTGGACTCTCCTGGCCTGGTCCTTGGCCGCCTGTAGTGCGGGCATGAGGATTGCCATGAGGATGGCGATGATTGCAATAACGACGAGCAGCTCAATTAGAGTGAAGCCTTGCTTCTTCATCTTTCAGTTTCCTTTCCGTTGAAACAGGCAAAGGGCGCCCGTGTGCCAAAGGATACATGAGGCCCGTGGAAAGCAGGGCCCGTGTAGTGTTTTAGCTTTTGCAAGATCCATATAAGTATATATTGTTCTTGGGCGGTGTAGTCGGATTTTCCTCAATACAAGTCGGGGTCGGATCCTCCTCCCAGCCACCCGCTGGCTGGGCCGTTCCACTGCTCCATGTTGTTGCGAGGCGGAGGGCTCATGTCGGGAAGATTCGGCTTGACATCTATCACTCGCCAGCGGACATGATTGTCGCCAAAAAGCTGGCTTCTGCCCGTGGCGGCGGCCTGGCCGAATGGGGCGGCGATGCTTGGGTTGTGAATCCTTCCCTCGTTCCAGGACCAGCCTCCCCTGCCGTGGTTATAGCGGTAAATTCTGTCGCTTCCGTCCAGATTGAGGATTTCCGACATCAGCAGTCTATCGGCGCTGAGGGTTCTGGCGACGAGGTCCCTCTTTGCATTGGCGCCGCACTCATTGTCATCAAGCAAATCCACCCTTCCATAGTAGCTGTATGCAATCTCTGCGAAATCGTGGTTTGGCCAATTGACCACTTTGACCCATTCCTGCATGAACTGGCCGCTGCAACAGGGGCAGGTGACCATGGGACTTACGTTTCCGGTATTCTTGTAGTCAGGGCCGAACACCTTGATGTAAGGGTTGATACTCTCCATGTTCCACATCACCGTGTCTTTGATTTTCTTCGGGGCATTATTAATATAATGTGGATACACATGCCCTGCCCACTTGTTTACCATCGCCATGAGCCGGCCGTCGTTGTCATTGGAGTACATCTGTATGGCTGTTCCCCATTGTCTGAGCCGACTGCCGCAACTGATTCGTCTGGCCATATCCCTTGCTTTCTGCAGCGCCGGCATTAGTATTGCCATGAGAATGGCGATGGTTGCAATTACGACGAGAAGCTCTATCAGGGTGAAGGCTCTGTAGGGCGTTTTGATTTGTCGATTCGGGACTGTCGTTTCGGCCGCCGTCAACGTTATCCGCTTGCCGATAACAGAACACATTGTCTCGTCCTCATACGCTGCCAGGACTTGCAGGTTAACCTGATAATCAGTACTGCTGTGCACGACACGATTAATAATACCGGCATCGGAGCCTCGATTTCAAGGCGTTTGGTCACAAACGTGGGCGATACTCCTTGGAGAAAGGCCCCGAAACGCGGTAGCTCGCTGAAAATCAAGCACTTTGGCGTCTTTTCGGGAAAAGAGCGGTTTGCGAGAGAGCTTTCTTCCGGTTTTGAAGCTACTTACTGGTGCTGTTCAATCATGCGACTTGCAGGGATAGCCATTTGCCATAAAGAGGATATCTTCCTGCTCGTCGGCCGGGGGTGTCAAATAGAAACTGAAACTTCCCGGCTCAAACATGGCTGTTTCGCACCAATCGATGAAACTCTTATCGTGCCACCTGTGCATCTCCGAGTGGCCGTCGGCAAAACCGAAGGTGCTTCTTTTGCCATGCCACATGGCCAAGGGGTCTACCCAGCGGGGTGGATTGAAGTTCATGACCCATGAGCCGGTATTAAAACCCCTCGGGTCGATGTCTTCGAGAAAGACGTATTTGGTTCCAGGGTTCTTTATATCGCTGTACTTTTGGGCCCGAACGGAGCCTCCCCAGCCTTCCCCGTTTGCGCCGCCTGCTATTGAGAAGCTTCTAAAGGCAAACTGTGAGGGGTCCTTTATCCTGCGGTCGGAGGGGCAACGGTATACATCTATCTCCTTGCCGGCGTATGGAAACAGGAGACCTCGCCTGATGGCGGCCTTCTTCTCGTCGACCGTTGCATTACTTGCGGGGCGTCCGACCCACTGAATTGGATTGTCGGCCACGTGACCGGGCACGAGCTTGTCGTCGTTTTCATCGGTGTACATGAACCAGGCAAGTGAGAGGGTTTTGACGTTGCTGACGCAATGTACTGCGCGAGCCTGGTCCTTGGCTTTGCGGAGGGCGGGCATGAGGATGGCCATGAGTATGGCGATGATTGCGATTACGACGAGCAGCTCTATCAAGGTGAATGCCTTTTGTCTCATTATCGAACTGTCCTTTCCGGTTGGGCCGGGCCGACCGCAGGCTGGAACAGACATTCAAGAATTCATTTATGGTCGTCGGGCGGTCGCGTCCGATTCCCGAAGACCGTAAACAGGATGCGCCAGAACGGGTCTGTGTTCGGCCACTTGCCAGAATCTGCATAAAATTGGGACTTTCTTCACACAATCATTGTACCATAAGGGGCCGGCGGGGTCAACAATGGCGAATTTTTTCGCGCGTACGCGCGAGACAGGGGTGGGCTCGGCGTTGGCGGCTATGGCGGGGTTGTTCGGCGGGGCTATACCGCGAGCCGGCGTTTGGCCTGCTGTATCTTTTCGACGGCAAAGTCGAGGTCTTCTTTGGTGTGGGCGGCGGAGATTTGCGTTCGGATTCTTGCGGCGCCTTTTGGGACGACGGGGTAGGAAAAGCCTATGACGTATATTCCCATTTCGAGCAGCAGGGCGGCCATTTTCTGGGCGAGGACGGCGTCGCCGAGCATGATGGGTACGATGGGATGCTCTCCGGGCAGGACGCTGAGGCCGAGTTGTGCTATTTGGCGGCGAAAACAGCGGGTATTATCCATGAGCCTGTCGCGCAGTTCGGTGGAGGCGGAAAGCAGTTCGAGGACCTTTAGGCTGGTGGCGACGATGGCGGGGGCGAGGGTGTTGCTGAAGAGATAGGGTCGGGACCTCTGGCGAAGGAGCTCGATGATCTCTTTTCTGCCGGAGGTATAGCCGCCGCTGGCCCCTCCGAGGGCCTTTCCGAGAGTACCGGTTATGATATCGATTCGGTCCATGACGCGGCAGTGCTCGTGTGTTCCGCGGCCGCGCCGGCCGAGGACGCCCACGGCGTGGGAGTCGTCGATCATGACGAGGGCGTCGTGTTTTTCGGCCAGGTCGCATATTCCGCCGAGGTTGGCGATGGTTCCGTCCATGGAGAAGACGCCGTCGGTTGCAATCATTCGGAAGCGGGCCGAGGCGGCTTCCTGGAGCTTTTGTTCGAGGTCCGCCATGTCGGAGTTTTCGAACCGGAGCCGGCGGGCCTTGCAGAGGCGTATTCCGTCGATGATGCTGGCGTGGTTGAGGCGGTCGCTGAGGATGGCGTCCTGATCGGTCAGGAGGGTCTCGAAGAGTCCTGTGTTGGCGTCGAAGCAGCAGCTATACAGTATCGTGTCTTCGGTACCGAGGAATTCGGAGATTTTCTGTTCGAGCTGCTTGTGTATCTGCTGTGTTCCGCAGATGAATCGTACGGAGGCGAGGCCGTAGCCCCATTTTTCGTAGCTTTCGCAGGCGGCTCTGATGACTTCGGGATGGTCGGCGAGGCCGAGGTAGTTGTTTGCGCACATGTTTAGTACTTTTTGGCCGCCCTGGACGGTGATGGCGGCCCGTTGGGGGCTGCTTATGATGCGCTCGGCCTTGTAGAGCCCGTCGGCGGTTATCTGCTGGAGCTGCTGCGATATGTGAGATTTCATTTTGCCGAACATATTGAAAGCCTCGCTATTGTGGGGTCCAGTCGAGAATGACCTTTCCGGAATTGCCTGATCTCATAACCTCGAAGCCCTTTTCGAATTCTTCGGCGGGGAACCTGTGGGTTATTAGGGGCGTTATGTCGAGTCCTTTTTGTATGAGCATTGTCATTTTGTACCAGGTTTCGAACATCTCGCGGCCGTATATTCCTTTTATGGTCAGGCCGTTGAATACGACGCGGTCCCAGTCTATGGCGGTGTGGGGGAGGATGCCGAGCATCGCTATTTTTCCGCCGTGGCACATGTTTTCGAGCATGCTTTTGAAGGCGTCGGGGCTTCCGGACATCTCGAGGCCGACGTCGAATCCCTCTTTCATGCCGAGGTGGTCGAAGGCGTCGTGGATTTTGTCGGTCCTGACGTCGATGGCCATTGTGGCGCCCATCTTTTTGGCGAGTTCGAGGCGGTATGGATTGACGTCGGTAACGACGACGTGGCGCGCCCCGGCGTGCTTTGCGACGGCTATAGCCATGCTTCCGATGGGCCCGGCGCCTGTTATCAGCACATCCTCTCCGACCAGGTCGAACGAGAGGGTGGTGTGGGTGGCGTTTCCGAGGGGGTCGAAGCAGCTAAGGACCTCGGGCGATATTTTGGGGTCACAGTGCCAGATGTTGGATACAGGGATTCCAAGATACTCTGCGAATGCGCCGTTTCGGTCGACTCCGATGCAGCTCGGGTCCTTGCAGAGGTGCCTTCTTCCGGCGAGGCAGTTTCGGCATCGTCCGCAGACGACGTGGCCCTCGCCGCTGACCAGCTCGCCCAATTCGACGTCGTGGACGTTCCTGCCGAAGCGCTCGACCGAGCCGACGAATTCGTGGCCTATGACAATGGGTGTGCGTATTGTCTTTTGCGCCCATTCGTCCCAGTTGTAGATGTGCAGGTCGGTTCCACAGATGGAGGTCTTCCGGATTTTGATCAGGACATCGTTCGGGCCGACATCTGGTTCGGGGACGTCATCGAGCCAGAGTCCGGGGCGTGGGCTCTCTTTAATCAGTGCCTTCATGGGCGGTGACTTTCAGTCGAACAGTTTAGCGAGCGGTTGTTTCGGTTCGGCCAACTCATGCTATTTGTCGTTCGAATCGCCGGTGGCCCGCCATTTTATCCTGGCGAGCTGTTCGGTTCTTCGATGGTCGGTCCTGCCGGGGCCGAGTGCGGTTACGGTTATGAAGCCTTCGAGCAGGGAGCTGATATCGGTGGGGGGGCCTTCATTGGGGCGGGGCCCGCCGGCAAGCTGGAACGTATCGCGGCCGAGCTCATCCTTGATTGCTATATAGTACTCGTCGAATGCCCTGTTGCACTGGGGCACGACCCTGACGCCCCTGGGCGCGCCTCTGGATAGCTGGGGGATGTTGACGTTTATCACGCCGCCGTTCGGTACGGGCATGAGCTGTTCGAGGACATCCATGCAGTAGACGGCGGCGCGGTCGAAGTCACCGTGCTGGCCGGAATCCTCGACGGCGAGGCTCATGGCGACAGCGGGTATTCCGAAGATGGACGCCTCCATCGCGGCGGCGACGGTGCCGGAGTAGTGGATGTTTATGCCGGCGTTTGCGCCGTTGTTGATGCCTGCGACCATGAGGTCTATTGGCTCCTGGTGAAACTGGAGACAGGCGAGCTTGACGCAGTCGGCGGGTGAGCCCTGTACGCTGAAGCCTTTGAAGCGGCCATCGACGTTGACGGTGTCACAGGTGACGGGGCGGTTGAAAGTGATGGAGTGGCTGGAGCCGGAGCGGCTGGTATCGGGGGCAACCACGGTGACCTGGCCGATACCGGCCAGCAGCCTGTGGATGGCTGCGAGGCCCGGCGAGAAGATTCCGTCATCGTTTGTCAGAAGTATTCGCATATATTCGGTTCCGTTCGATGTCACCGGCCGGGAGCTCCGGGGCGACCGGACTCCTTGCTCACTACAAACCGGCGGCAAGTATACATGCCAGCCGGGGGGCTGTCAATCGGGGCGTTTTTCGGGGGCAAGCGGGTCGAAACTCGACATGTTGGCGAGGATATGATAGTCTGTCGGCGATGAGGTTCGGCGGCGCGGGCGGGCCCGTACCGGCCGGAAATCCCGGTTTTGGCGATTTGGAGAGCAGATAATGAAGCGTGTGATAGGCTATTTCATGAAGGGGCTGCTGGTTTTTGTGCCGGCGGCGTTGACGATTTTTGCGATTGTCTGGACGTTTACGAAGCTGGACAGCATTTTTCGGGGCCTGTTCAGGCTGGAGCAGCCGGGCCTCGGGCTGGCGCTGGGGCTGGCGGCGACGCTCGGGCTGATCACGGCGATCGGCGCTTTTGCCTCCAACTTCATCGGTGGGGCATTGTTCAAATGGGTGGACGGACTTCTCAAGCGGGTGCCGCTGATCAGGCTGCTTTATTCGTCGGTGAAGGATTTTGTCGAGGCTTTTGCGGGTGATAGGAAGAGCTTCGACCGTCCGGTGATCGTTGAGATTCTGGAGAACGGGCCAAAGGCAGTCGGATTTGTTACACGGGACGACCTGCGGGACCTTGGCCTTTCGGAGGAGGTGGCCGTGTACCTTCCGCAGTCTTACAATTTCGCGGGCTCGCTGTTTCTGTTTGCCAAAGAGCGTGTCAAGCCGCTCGGCCTTGACAGCTCTTCTACGATGGCTTTTATCCTTTCCGGGGGCGTGGCCAGCACGGCAGGCAGGGGCAAGGCCATCGCCGGGAAATCGGCGTAAGCAAGGGGAGGCGAATGGGGCCGGAGTCTTGGCCGGCGGAACTCGGTAGTGTGAAGGGGCCAATTATGAGAAAGTACCGAGGCGAGGGCAAGAGCGTTGTGATGAGCAGGGATGAGGTTCGTGCGTTCGACCGGTGGGCGATAGAGACGGTTGGGATTCCGGGGGTGGTTCTGATGGAGAACGCCGGGCGCAGTTGTGCGGAGCTGATCGCAGAGAAGCTGGGGGGGGCCGGCGGGGGCGGTGTCTGCATATTCTGCGGTACGGGCAACAACGGCGGTGACGGGTACGTTATCGCCAGGCACCTGTTGAACAGCGGGTTCGGGACGCGCGTGGTTATATGCGGCGACCGAGACAGGGTAAAGGGCGACGCAAAGATCAACCTGGACATACTGGAAACGCTGGGCCAGCGTGTTGAGACACTGGACCCGGCGGCGGCAGATATCCGCGCGAGGATCGAGTCTCTGGCCGGCGGGGCCGATATGGTCGTGGACGCCCTATTCGGCACAGGCCTGAGGGGGGAATTGAGCGAACCTTATCGGGAACTTATCGAGGGCATAAACGGCCTGGGCGCCGGCGTGACGGCGGTGGATATTCCTTCGGGGCTGGACTGCGACACGGGCGAGGCGCTCGGTGCGGCGGTCAGGGCGGACCGCACCGTGACTTTCGTCGCCGCGAAGAAGGGTTTTGCGGCTGCGGGCGACTATACGGGCGAGGTGTTCGTGGCGTCCATCGGCGTGGAACCGCATCAGAAGGTTTAGCACGGGGCTTACATGTCCGCCCGAAGTCTATAGAAGGCGGGAGCGTCAGAAGGCGCCGGCCCTGCCGATCTGACCCTTGTATCCGATCAGGTAGAGGAACCTGTCATAGTTGAGGACGGGTATCCAAAGCGCCTCAGCGCTGTCGAGTATTTGCCTGTATTGACTCGCCCTTGCCAGGGCAGCCTCATATCTATCGGTGGCGCGGGGGTCCAGGTCGAGGTCTTCGAGTGTGGGCTTTGGGAGCAACTGCGGGGGGCTTCCGAGGACGAGGAAGTCGGTATCGACGGACATGCTCTGTTGGACCCTGCCGCCCCATTTTTCTATTAGCTGGACTATCTTTGTGGAGGCGCCGGGATCAACGGCGCCGTCGTTGTTGAGGTCGAAATCTCCGGTGACGACAAAGACGTTTGTTCTGTCGCTTTCCCAGATTACATTGGCGACGGCGTCGCCGAGGAGCACGGGAGCTTTCTCGTCGGCGGTTACAATTCTTGCGGCGGAATAGTTGGGTGCGATATCGAAGACCTCGATCTCAGCCTTTCCCTTTCCGTCCTTTGGTATTGGTCCGTTCCTGTCGTAGACGGTGAAAGTGAGGCCGCGGTAGACGCGGTCATTGCTACCGATGCTGATGTGGACGACGTCGGCCTGTTCGTTGATCAATATGATCTCTCCGTCGGGCCGGTGCGCGGCGACGTTGCTGTCCGGCGGAGGCTTTATCATGGCAACCTGCTCCTGTGCGCGTCTCATCATGCCGGTGACAAGCTCAAGCTCGGCCTGTGTCTTCAGCAGCTCCTGGTTAAGATTGTTGAGATCGTTTTTTGCCTGGTCCAACTGTGTCAGGATGGCCTGAGCCCGCTGGTCGGAGGTCTTTTCGAGCAGTATTTTGAGCTTATTGTATTCATCGGTAATCTCGTTGACCCTCTGTTCGAGCTGGTCTTTTTCCTCTTGAACGACCTTTTCCGCTTCTGCACTGGCGGCGAGGGCGTCGTCGAAGCGGTCGCGCAACTGCTGGATCTGCGCCTCGAGTGCAGTCCTCTGGTCGATGGTCCTGCCGAGCTCTGCGGAGACTTCATGAATGATCCTTGTGAGTCCGACATTATTCGGCTCGGCGTTGGCGAGATCGACATACCGGCCCGCGGCGGTCAGGGCCCTGGCGACCTCGGCGGCGGCGGTTTTCAGCTTGACCTCTGCGGACGTATCGGGCGCGACTCCGCCGAGAACGAGGGTTACGGCGCGGTCCATATTATCGAGCATTGTTGCCAGCCATGATGTTCTTGGGGGTTTTGTTCCGACGGTCGCACCGAGTTTCTGCCGTTCGACGGCGGAAGCGAGGTCATCGATTTGGGTCTGTAGAGCGGCTTCGGCGGTCCTGTAATCCTCGGCTTTTACGTAGAAAACAACGGCGGCAATGGTTGCGGCGATAAAAAGTATTACAAAAGTTACCAGTGCGACGAGCATTGCACTGCTTTGCTGTCTCTTGCGTGGCGGCATAACAACTAACTCCTTCGAAATAATGAAGAATCACCCTTTTAGGCTGTTTGGACAGTATATTATCGCCTGAAAGGCACCAAAAGTCAACGAAAAAACCTGTCTGCCGGGGTTTTTGCGTGCGGTGTGAAGCTCATAGGATGGTAGATTGAACGAAACACAGGGCTTGGCGGCTTAAACGAGGCGTTACAGCGCGGCCAAAAGGGCCGGTAATCGGCCAATTCGGCGTATTGTGTGGCGCGCCCTGTCGGCGGGCTGTGTGGAGGATTCGGTGTGTATGCGTTTTGGACGAATTATGCGGACAGTAACGAATCCGAGCCGGTTGGGCGCGATGAAGTCCTTCTTCTCGTTATCGGCCACGTATGCCATGGTGGGCGGGTCGGCGCCGAAGAGGCTTATGAGTTTCTCGAATCCTGCAGGCGAGGGCTTCCAGAACTGTCTTCCGAGCCGTTCGGTGTACAGGATGTGCTGGAAGTAATGCTCGATTCGGAGTCTGCGGACTTTAAGCTCCTGCGCGGGGAGGAAGCCGTCGGTAAGGAGTCCGAGAGGATATTTGTCGGCCAACGTGTCGAGGACATCGCGGCTTTCGGTCGGGAGCGTGATGTCGGGCTCATGGCCGCGATAGACCTGTACGAGCCTTCCCACGAGGGCACTGTCGTAACTGAATCCGATTTGATCGAGGGCGGCATTGAAGGTTCTTGTTCGGTTGCCGGCGTTGAACTGTCTCCAGAGGGCGTCGAAGACAGATGCGGCCGGCGGGGCGTCCGGAAGGCCGGCGAGAAAGCGGGCCACGGCGTTGAATCCGCTTTTACAGTATTCCATCTCGTCGTACAGCGTGTCGTCGAGGTCGAAAATGACGGCTTTTATCATAGTCCGGCGTCTCCGGCTTGTTTTGCCCGATGTCCCCGGGTGCGGCATAAAGCTGAGGCAATATCCTATACACGAGTCTTCAGCCGGGGTATAATCTTACCCGCTGTCGGCTGAAATGTCGATGTTTTAAGAGGACTGCTTTGGCGTGCGGGCTGTCGGGGATGCCGGCGTCGAGAGCAGAGACAGAAAGGTGGGCTTATGCGATTGCTGCAGCTAATGCGTCCGTCGCACTGGACCAAGAACGTGTTCGTCTTTGCCGCTCTGGTGTTCGGCAAGAAGCTTTCGGGTCCGGCGGGCGAGGCTTTTGTTGCGGTCGCGAGCGCCGCCGGTGGTTTTGTCTGCTTTTGTGTGGCATCCTCGGCCATCTACATTTTCAACGACATAATTGACCGCGGAGCCGACAGTCTTCACCCGGAGAAGAGTAAACGCCCGATAGCGGCCGGCGCGGTGAGCATGGGCTCGGCGGCCGTGCTTTCCGGCTTGTGCGCCGCGGCGGCAATCATCGGGGCTTTAGTTCTCACCTGGAGCCTGACGGTAATCATCGCGGCCTATGTCCTGCTGATGGTCCTGTATTCGCTTTTACTAAAACGGGTTATGATTGTCGATTGCATTGTAATATCTACGGGGTTCTGCCTGCGAGCGGTGGCCGGCGCCGTTGTGATCGGGGTGTTCATCTCGCCGTGGCTTATCATCTGCACATTTGCCCTTTGCCTTTTTCTGGCGTTCGGGAAACGTCGTGCGGAGCTTGCCCGGCTTCGGGAGAACAGCCAGTCGTTTCGTGAGACCTTGGGGGCGTATAGTCCCGAGCTGCTGGCACATATGCTGGATGTAACCAGCGGGCTGGCGGTGGTTTGCTTTCTTCTGTACACGATGGACGCAAGGACGCTTACGGTTTTCGGGACGAACAACCTGGTTTATACGACGCCGTTGGTGCTTTACTGCATATTTCGTTTCAGTGCTCTGGTTCAGAACGGCGCTTTTGGGGGGCCGACGGAGATTATTCTTCGAGACCGTCCGTTCCAGATTGGCGTGGTTCTCTGGGTGCTGTGCTGTGCGGGGATTATATATGCAAAGAGCCTGGGCTTCAGCTTCGGGGACGTTCTGGCTTATTAGTGGTCTTGATGGTTTGGTTGATTGTAACGGGTGTCTTAGCTGAGGTTTTCGCGGAATGGGGCGGCGTTGATGGCGCAGCAGAGATTGCAGAAGGTTCTGGCGGCGGCGGGTGTGGATTCGCGGAGGAATTGCGAGCAGTTGATACTCGACGGGGTGGTCCGCGTAAACGGGCAGGTTGTCGATAGTCTTCCGGCGTTCGCGGACCCGCGGGAAGACACTATAACGGTTAACGGCCGGAGGATCCGCGCGGTCGAGAAGGTGTATTACCTTCTCAACAAGCCCAGGGGCGTGATCTGCAGCAACAAGGACCCGCAGGGCAGGCCAAAGGCGGTCGATCTTGTTCCTGTGCCTCAGCGCATATTCTGCGCGGGAAGGCTCGATGCGGATACGACTGGGATAATTATCCTCACAAACGACAGCGAGCTGGTGAACAGGCTGACGCATCCGAGGTACGGGCTGCCTAAGACGTACGTCGTAAGGGTCGGGGGCAATATCGACGGGGCGACGGCGGAGAAACTGAAGAAGGGCGTTTGGCTTGCGGAGGGCAAGACGGGCAGGGCGTCGGTAAAGATACTAAAACGGGGACGCAAGGAGTCCCTGATTGAGATCACGATTCGGCAGGGGCTCAACCGGCAGATTCGGAGGATGCTGGCGGCGGTCGGACTATCGGTGAGGTCGCTGAAGAGGACGAATATCGGCAGACTCGACGGCAAAGGGTTGGGGGTCGGCAGATTCAGGCCACTGAGCGGGGGCGAGGTTGCGTATCTGAAGAAGGCTGCGGGCGGCGGCACGGGCAGGAAGTGAAAGCGGGCCGTTTTTACGACCGCGGGCGGTTTTTTTACGGGGGGAGGTGGTTTGTGCTTGCAATTATTCCGGCGAAGCGTAATATGTAGGGTTTTGACTTTGGTTGGAACTCAAGCTGAACAGAAAACAGGAGCGTAGTGAATGTCCAGAGTGTGCTATTTTACGGGAAAGAAGACGGTTGCGGGCAGGAGTATCTCTCGGCGAGGCAAGGCGAAGTACCTGGGCGGGGTCGGTCGAAAGGTGACCGGCATCACCAAGAGAAAGTTCAAGCCGAACGTGCAAAAGGTGCGGGCCGTTGTGGACGGAAAGGTCTGCAGGATAAGGGTCTCGGCAAAGGCCATACGGTTGGGGCTGGTGGAAAAGCCTCCGAAACGCAATTATAAACCGTCCGACCAGGCGACCGCCTGAGCAGGCATTCTTGAGATCGAAGGATTGTGTGGCGAGGCGGGTTTCTGCCTCGCTTTCTATTTATGGACAAGAAGATCGACCAGGAACAGGTAAGGAAGGTTGCCAGGCTGTCGCGGCTGGAGCTGACGGAGGCGGAGGTCGAGGAATTCACCGGTCAGTTGGGGGCGATTCTTGAGTACGTGGAGAAGATGAACGAGCTGAACACGGACGGTGTCGAGCCTCTGGCCCACTGTCTGGCTGTTAGCAACGTGTTCCGCGAAGATATTGTCGAAGAGTCGCTGGGTACCGAAAGGGCGCTGGCAAACGCGCCTCAGCAGGACGGGGAGTTCTTCAGGGTGCCCAAGATACTGGACGGCGGGTCCGGGGCATAGAGGCTAATTGTGGATCCATTTGGAGGCGTTCGGAAATGAAGAGCGGTTATGTAGTGCTCTGTGCGATGATTTGTGTCCTTATCAGCGGGTGCACAGAAAAGGAGAGTGCAATGAAACCTGATTTACTGCCATCGGCGGGCCATTACGCGCGAGGGTTCGAGAAGACGGTGGTTCTCAATTTGAGCTGTAAGTACCTGCTGTTTCTTCCGGAGGGATACGGCAAGGAGGAGCAGAAATGGCCGCTGATGCTGTTTCTGCACGGGGCGGGGGAGCGAGGCGAGAATCTGGAGCTGGTCAAGAAGCACGGGCCTGCGAAGATAGTCGGGCGGCGGAAGGACTTTCCTTTTGTTGTTGTCTCTCCTCAGTGCCCGGCCGAGCAGTGGTGGACGGAGAAGATCGACGTTCTGATAAACCTGCTTGACGAGATACAGTCGAGCTACGACGTGGATGCGGAAAGGACTTATCTGACGGGTCTGAGCATGGGCGGCTACGGCACGTGGGCTCTGGCGAGCGCATACCCGGAGCGTTTTGCGGCGATTGCGCCGATCTGCGGCGGCGGCAAGCCTTTTCTTGCCCGCCGGCTGAGGGACGTGCCGACGTGGGCTTTTCACGGAGCCAAGGACAACTTGGTGCCGGTGCAGGAGTCCGAGCAGATGGTGGAGGCGGTAAAGCGCAGCGGCGGCGACGCGCGATTGACGGTTTACCCGGATGCAGGTCACGACTCATGGACGGCCACCTACAACAATGAGCAGCTTTACGACTGGCTTCTTTCGCACCGCAAGAAGCAGAAGAAGTAGTGTTTGGTTTGGGCGATGGAGCAGCTTTCCGCAAAAGCACTTCGCGACAGGATAGCGGCCGGCGAAACGAGCAGCGTCGAGGCGACAGAGGCGATTCTCTCGCGCATAGAGGATGTGGATCCGGCGCTTGGGGCTTACATAAGCACGCACAGGGAGATGGCTATGGAGAGGGCGGCCGATGTTGACCGGCGGGTAAAGGCCGGCGAGCCGGTCGGCGAACTGGCGGGCGTGCCAGTTGCCGTGAAGGACAACATGTGCACGACTTTCGGCGCGACGACGTGTGCCTCGGCGATACTCAAGGATTTCCACTCGCCGTATAATGCGACGGTGGTGGAGAAGCTTCTGGCGGCCGATGCCGTGATAGTGGGCAAGACGAACATGGACGAGTTCGCGATGGGTTCGAGCACGGAGAACTCGGCCCTCAGGCGGACCGTAAACCCGTGGGACGGCGCGCGCGTTCCGGGCGGCAGCAGCGGCGGGTCGGCTGCGGCGGTCGCCTCACGTTTGTGTTATGCGGCGCTCGGGTCTGACACGGGCGGGTCAATCCGTCAACCTGCGAGCTTCTGCGGGGTGGTAGGTCTCAAGCCGACGTACGGCAGGGTGTCGCGGTTCGGGCTTGTAGCATACGGGTCGAGCCTGGACCAGATTGGCCCGATTACGCGGAGCGTCGCGGACGCTGCGCTGATGATGAACGTGATAGCGGGCCGCGATGCGGCTGACAGCACGAGCGTCGATGAGACTATCGCCCCGGTTTGTGATTATCTGGAGAAGCTCGCTATCCCGGTGGAGGGGCTGAAGATAGGCGTTGTGTCGGAGTTTAACGCGGGGGCGGATGAACCGGTGCGCGAGGCGCTTGGCGAGGCGATAGGGGTGTATGAGGGGCTTGGCGCCGAGGTGGTAGAGATAGGGATGCCGCGGCTGGACTACGCTATTGCGGCCTATTACGTGATAGCGACAGCGGAGGCGTCGAGCAACCTGGCGCGGTACGATGGCGTGCATTACGGCCACCGCAGCGAGAGGGCGCGGGACTACGTGAAGGTGTACACGAAATCGAGGGCCGAGGCGTTGGGCAAGGAGGTAAAGCGCCGCATAATGCTCGGGACGTACGCGCTTTCGAGCGGCTACTACGATGCATATTACCTCAAGGCGCTTAAGGTCAGGAACCTGATACGTGGGGACTTCACGGAGGCATTCAGGAAATGCGACTGCATTATGATGCCGGTGGCACCGACGACGGCTTTTGGGATCGGCGAGAAGGTTGACGACCCGCTTACGATGTATCTTTCGGACATTTACACGATAGCAGCCAATCTTGCGGGCGTCCCGGCTATAAGCATACCGTGCGGATTCGACGGGAACAGGCTGCCGATAGGACTGCAGATAATCTCGCCGGCTTTCACTGAAGACAGGCTGCTGGCCATTGCGAGGATGTTCGAGAGGCAAACCGACTGGCACAAGGCGGAGCCGACGGTCTCGGGGGGACATTAGATGGGTGGGCCGGTGGAGCACAAGGTGATAGTCGGGCTGGAGATTCACGTGCAGCTTTGTACGCGGAGCAAGATGTTCTGCGGCTGCGCGGTGGAGTTCGGCGCCGAGCCCAACAGCCGGGTTTGCCCGGTATGCCTGGGTATGCCGGGAGTTTTGCCGGTTATGAACAGGCAGGCCTTCGAGTATGCGGTACTGGCGGCTCTGGCGCTTAATTGCGAGATAGCTCGATTCACGAAGTGGGACAGGAAGGGCTACTATTATCCGGACCTGCCGAAGAACTATCAGATAAGCCAGTACGACATGCCTCTGAGCGCGAACGGTTTTATTGAAATACCCGTCGGCGGGGGAGGGACCAAGAGGATTCGCATCATAAGGGCGCATCTGGAGGAGGACGCCGGGAAGAACGTGCACTCGACGGGCGGCTTTTCTCAGGTGGACCTGAACCGGACGGGCACGCCGCTGCTGGAGATTGTCACGGAGCCGGACATCAACAGCGGGGCCGAGGCAAAGGCCCTGGCGGTCGAGCTGCAGCGGATTGTGCGTTATCTGGGCGTCTCCGAGGGCGACATGCAGAAAGGCCACATGCGCTTCGAGCCCAATATAAACCTGATTGTCACGAGGGACGGCACCGAATACAGAACGCCCATAGTCGAAATAAAAAACCTCAACAGTTTCCGCGCGCTGGAACGGGGCATCGACTACGAAGAGCAGAGGCAGCTCGACGAGTTTCTGGAAACCGGGCAAGTGATGGAATCGGGCAACAAGACAACGCGGGGCTGGGACGACGAGCGTCAGATGACGGTGCTTCAGAGGGAGAAGGAGGAGGCGCACGATTACAGGTATTTTCCGGAGCCGGACCTGGTCCCGGTAGAGCTGGCTGAGGGTCGACTCAACGAGATAGCGTCGCGGCTGTGCGAGCTGCCCATAAGCAGACAGGTTCGCTACGTTAAGGAGTTCGGGCTGAGCGAGTATGACGCGGGGGTTCTGACCGGGGAGCGCGCAACTGCGGAGTTTTTTGACCGGGCGGTCGAGAGCGGCGGGGAGGCCAAGCGGGTGTGCAACCTGCTGACACAAACGGGGCTCAAGATTGCAAACGAGAGGGGCTGCGGGATTGGCGATCTCGGCTTTTCGCCGAAGGGTGTAGCGGAGCTGGCGGCGATGGTCGAGGCGGGCGATGTGAGCGCGACGGCATCGGCACAGATACTCGAGGCGATGGTCGAGACCGGCAAAGAGCCGAGAGTTCTGGCTGAAGAGCTGAGCTTGTTGCAGAAGAGCGACGCGGGAGAGCTGGAGGCGGTGGTGGAGCAGGTGCTGGCGGAGAACCGACAGGCGGTCGAGGACGTGACGGCCGGGGGCAAGAAGAGCAAGAAGGCCATGGGCTTTCTGCTGGGTCAGGTTATGCAGAAGACGAGGGGACAAGCGAATCCGAAGGTGGTCTCTCAAATACTCGCCGCCAAGCTCGGCGGTGGATGAGGACCGGCAAGCCGGCAAGGAGCTTACAGGGAAGGAACGTTAGATGAAGATCGTCAAGAGTGTGGATGTAAGGAAATCTCCTGTTGAGATGGAGGGGGCCAAAGACGTTGAGATCAGGTGGCTGATTTCCGGTGATGACGGCGCCGCGAATTTTGCGATGCGGATGTTCGAGCTGCAGCCGGGCGGGCACACGCCCCTGCACAGGCACGGGCAGGAGCACGAGGTATTCGTGCTCGAAGGCAAAGGCGTGCTTGTTTTCGAGGGGGCCGAGCACGAATTCGGTCCGGAGCACGTGATCTTTGTGCCGCCGGATACGGAACACCGGTTCAGGAACTGCGGTGACTCAGTGCTGAGGTTCCTGTGCATCGTGCCCATATCGGAGGGTTAAAAGCCGGCGGCGAATCGGTCATGGAGTGGCGGCCGAGGGGCCGCACAGGGCGTTTTGAGATGTTTGCTCGAGAATTCATTTGACTCCGATGGGGATTCCGGCGAAAATAGACGCATTGGTTGTATCCCGGTGACAGGGTAAAAATTCAGAGCGTGTCCGTTCTGGAGCGTCAAGAGTTTAGAGGCGGGCGCCGTTTTTTTTGCGGCTCCGGGAGACGGAGCGATGTGGGACCTGAAAAAAGGCGAGAGCCGAGGCCCGAGAGAGACTGATGCCTCTGAGATGGGTGACAGGCGGCCGGGCCGTTTGACCAGAGGGGCGAGCGTCAGCAACGAGACGGATCGTGTGCCCTGGGGTGATCAGGACCTTCTTGAGACGATCCTGGATTCAACGGCCGACGGCATCCTTGTGACGGACAATGCGGGGCACGTTGTTCGCACGAATTGCCGGTTCACTGAATTGTGGCACATACCGGATGCGTTGCTGGAAATGAGGGACGACTGGAAGCTTGTGGACTATGTGCGGGACCAGTTGGAGGACCCAGGGCCATTTCTGTCGAAGGTGCGCCGTTTGTACGGGACCGCCGAAGAGGACTATGAGATACTGCGGTTCAAGGACGGGCGATTCTTTGAACGGTACTCAAGGGCGTTGATTCGAGCGGGCAAAGTGTGGGGCCGTGTCTGGAGTTTCAGAGATGTCACCGAGCGAAAGAAGGCCGAGAAGGCGCTTCGCCGCTCGGAGGAGCGTTTCAGGGGTGTTTTTGAGAACACGCTGGTCGGGCTCTATAGGACGACGCCGGACGGGCGGATTCTGATGGCCAATCCCGCGTTGGTCCGGATGATGGGCTATCCGTCGTTCGAAGAGCTTTCACAGCTTAATGCAGAAGACAGCTTCTCCGAGGGGCAGAAACGTTCCACCTTCAAAGATCGGATAGAGCGTGACGGCCAGGTGATGGGTATGGAGTCAGCCTGGAGAAAGCGTGACGGGAGCACGTTGTTCGTCCGTGAGAGTGCGAGGGCGATTCGGGATGAGCATGGAGAGACTCTCTACTACGAGGGCACGGTGGAGGATGTGACGGAGCGCAAGCGTGCCGAAGAGATGCTGAGGCTTATGCAGTTTTCGATCGACCACAGCTCGGACGCTGCGTTCTGGATGACGCCGGATGCGCGCTTTGTTTATGTTAACGAGGCCGCCTGCCGCTCACTAAATTACTCCCGCGAGCAACTGCTCTCGATGAGCGTCCATGATATCGACCCGGATTTCCCACCGGAGGTCTGGCCCGAGCACTGGAGGCAAGTCAAGGAGAGGGGCTCGTTCAGCCTGGAATCGCATCACAGGACGCGTGACGGACGCATGTTCCCGGTGGAGATTGCCGTAAACTACGTGGAATTCGAGGGCAAGGAGTACAATTGCGCTTTTGCGAGGGACATCTCCGAGCGCAAGATGGTCGAGCGGAAGCTTATGGAGGATGGTGCGCAGCTCAAGTCTCTGGCCTCGCAGTTGTCACTGGTTGAAGAGCGAGAGAGGCGTCGTTTGGCCTCGGAGCTTCACGACCAGATCAGTCAGTCGCTTGTTATCGCCAAGATCAAGCTGGACGAGCTTCGCCAATCGGTGTCTGGTGCGAAGATAAAGAAGGATTTGGACGAGGTTAGCGGCTCGCTCGGACAGACGATCGCAAACACGCGGACTCTGACGTTCGATCTGAGCTCTCCGATATTGTACGAGCTTGGCTTTGAGTCGGCGGTGGCGGAGTGGCTTACGGAACGTATCGAGAAGAAGCACGGCATCAAGGCGACTTTTGAAGATGACGGGCAGTCGAAGCCTCTGGACGAGGATATTCGGGTGCTTTTGTTCCGGAATGTTCGGGAGCTTTTGATTAACGTTGTCAAACACGCGAGCGCGGACAGGGTTGATGTTAGAATCAGCCGCCCCGACGACCACATACGCGTTGTCGTTGAAGATGACGGCGTTGGGTTCGACCCTGTTCAAGCTGCTTCAGCATCGGCAAAGAAGGACGCATTCGGGCTTTTCAGCATTCGTCAGCGATTGGAAAAGCTCGGCGGGCAGCTTGAGATTGAGACCGGACGGGGGCGTGGCTGCCGGATAACCATGACGGCGCCGTTGAAACATGAGAGTGTCAGCGACGAGGGCCGAACATGAGCACACGAGTTCTATTGGCCGATGACCACGGGGTTGTGCGTGAGGGTCTGCATTCTCTGCTTGACAAACAGCCGGACATGAAGGTGGTGGGCGAGGCCGAGGACGGGCGAACAGCGGTGCGGCTTGCTCGCGAATTGACTCCGGACGTGGTAGTGATGGATGTTACGATGCCGAGCCTCAACGGGGTTGACGCCACGCGTCGCATAGTACGGGAGCTGCCGGGGGTCAAGGTAATCGCCCTTTCCATGCATTCGAACAAGATGTTTGTGGCGAATATGTTCAAGGCGGGGGCGTCGGGTTATATTTTGAAAGAGAGCCTGTTTGGGGAGCTTATCGAGGCCGTGCGAACGGTTGTGGGGGGCGGATGGTATCTGAGCCCCGGAATAACGGGGGTGGTGATGGACGACTACGTGGAGCGTTTGTCGAGGACGGTTGAGTCGCCGATCGAGCTGCTCACGGACAGGGAGCGCGAGGTTCTGCAGCTCATAGGGGAAGGAAAGAACACGAAACAGATTGCGATGGCTCTTCACGTGAGCACGAAGGCGATTGAGGCAAACCGGCGGAAGATGATGGAGAAACTCGAGGTGCATAGCATCCCCGAGCTTGTGATAAAAGGCATTCAAGGGGGGCTTATCTCGGTCGAGCGATAAGGCTGCGGTGCGTTGGGGGGCGGGCACATCGCGTGGGCACGTAGTCTTTGGGAAGCGAGGATATAGGATTATCCTACGTGCCTGTTTTCGCACTTCCGATGATAGGGGTCGTATAACAGTGCGGGATTCGGATTTTCGGATGGGCTTTATGGGGCAGAGGGAAAGTAAATAGACAATCGTAAGGTCTGGTTCCGGGGGGGACCAGCCTTGCGTTTGCGCTGGCAATCGAGCCTGACGGGGCAATGGTGGGCGTCGCAAGGGCTGGCAGGCCTGCTGCGACATGCTTGTTTTTCTTCAATACGGCGTGACGAGGCTAGCGGGAGCGCGGCAGACTCCGGGGAAATTCGATTGACAATGCCGCCGTTGCGTATTAGTATACGCCTGTCCGGTATTGTAATCGGCCGAGAAGAAGAAACCGGCCGGATGCCGGATAAAGATTGGAATTAGACGAAACTGAAAGGAAGGAAGCAAATGAACGAGGACAGAGTATCCCGCAGGACTTTCATCCGCAACACTTCTCTTCTAGCCGCCGGGGCGATAGCCGCGGGTGCGGCCGGGGGCGCAGGTGTTGCGAGCGGGGGCGCTGAAAAACCGGATACGTCAAAGATTCTCAATTACAACGCCGATATGGAGTATCGACGGCTGGGAAAGACGAATTTGATGATTTCGGCGGTCTGCCTGGGTGGGCACTGGAAGCGCGTGAATGTAATGAAACAGGACTTTGACGAGAACCGCCGCCAAGTAGTGAGCCGGTGCATAGAGGTCGGAATCAACTACCTCGATGCGTGCTGGGACAGCGAGGTCAAGGCTTACAGCAGGGCCCTCAAGGGGCGGCGCGACAAGATGTATCTGGCGCTCTCGCACGGGGCCAAGGAGCCGCGCAACCAAAACTATCGCACGGCAAAGAAACTGCTCGGAAGTCTCGATGAGCTGTTGCGGGATTCGAACCAGGAGTATACGGACCTTTGGCGGATCACGTGCTACGAGCCGGGCGGCAGGCACACCTTCGATACGTCGTGTGCGATAGCGGAGGCCCTGGAGAAGGCCAAGAAGCAGGGCAAGGCGCGCTTCGCGGGTTTCTCCTCGCACGACCGCCGATGGATCAAGTTCATGATCGAGTATTTCCCACAGATCGATGTTGTGCTGTTCCCGTACACGGCCAAGAGCAAAGAGATGCCGAAAGACAGCGTGTTTGATGCGTTGAAGAAGTGCGATGTTGGCGCATTCGGCATCAAGCCGTTCGCGAGCAATTCGCTCTTCAGGGGCTCCAGCGCCCCGGATGATCCTAACGCCGCGGAGGACAACCGGCGGGCCCGTCTGGCGATTCGCTACATACTCTGCAACCCGCGGATAATTCCGATCCCGGGTCTTATCAGCATCCCGCAGGTGGATAACGTGGCCAAGGCGGTGATGGAGCGCCGGCAGCTCGACGTGGCCGAGGCGGCGGAGCTGGAGGATTTGATGGAGCGGACGTGGGCCAGGCTTCCGGCGAACTACCAGTGGCTCAAGAATTGGGAATACGTCTGAGAAGCTAAGGCGCCTGAGGTTTCCTCGGGCCGGAGTGGTCCGGGGGGATAATCCAATAGGATGCAAAGGAGAATCGAGTGAGATACCGCAGAGTCTTTCTTCTGCTGTTCGTCTTCACGGCGGCGGGGGCGGTGGTTGTGTCGTGCCGGCAGGAACAGGCGAGTCCGGCAGCCGACGAAGAGCCACTTCTTCTGCTCGATGAGGGCGACAGTAACGCGCTTGGCGAGTGGACGGGACCGCTTGCCGACAACAGCCGTTGCCACGTCTGCCACATAAACTATGCCGAAGAGAAGCTGGCCGTTACGCACGCGCGGGCGGAAGTCGGGTGCGAAGATTGCCACGGCCCGTCGTACGCTCACTGCGGCGACGAGGACAACGTTACCCCGCCCGATACGATGTACCCGGTCGAGAAGATCAATCCGGCGTGCATGGGCTGCCATACGAAGGAGAAGATCGAGGTTGACGAGCACAGGCCCTTCCTGGCGGCTATTGCCGCGAATGAGAAGGTATGCACCAACTGCCACGGAGAGCACCGACTCGGGTATCGCACGCGCAGGTGGGACAAAACGACGGGCAAGCTGATCCAGGATGACAAAGTCCGCATGACTACCCAGTAGGCGCGTCTTAATCTTAGCAAGCGGGCGACAATTCTCAGTGGTAGATTCGATGCTTTGATACGGGATTGAGTACCGCACGGCTTGTGAGATGCTCAAGCATCACAAGTATCCCTGCGTTACAAAACCGGCTGCCTGCGGTGGGGAAAGGGCTTTTCCGGTGGAGAGTATTGAGGGCGGACTCTCCAGACGGATTTTCTCTATTTCTGTTGGGTTATTCTCAGGTTGCAGAGCTTCTGCGGGGGCAACTGGAGATTTATTCTGGTGCGAGGGCCCTGCACGGTTATGGTGTCGGTGCGTATGATTGCCGTGTCGGCCAATCTGAGGTTGTATTTTCCTTTTTCGAGCAGATAGAGCTCGGCGGCGATTTTTCGTGGCGCCGTATCGAATGTGAAAATTTCGGCGGCGAAGCGGTCGGTTCCGGAATCGGTGACCAGGGCGGCGATATTTCGCGGGCCGGTTAGCCAGCGCACGGCATTGAGAGGGAAATAGCCTGCTGAGCCAGGGTCGCCGGTTAGCGAAGAATAGAGCAGCGAGGTGTTGGGGGTTCGTGTTGGGATAGAAGCGCCCTCAACCGGTACTCTGGAGGGCAGGCGCAGCACGCGGTCGGTGTAGCGGACCTCGGAGGTGTAGGCCGGGAAGTTGACCCGCAGGGCCTCGGCGGTGCTGCTTAGCGCCGCGGCGAGACTGCTGCGATCATTGGCCAGCCGGAATTTCATGTATGGCGACATTCCGCGGGCGAGGAGCTCGTCGAATTCGGAGTCGCCCGTGAGGAACCGGTACTTTGCAATTGTTCCGGCGAGGAGGCCCAGTTTTGCGGCGCACCATGATTCGGAGCCGGGGGCGGGCTCCCGCCCGGCGGCGGAGCTGAGGTATTTTAGCCTGATTTCGGCCATTGAGCGGATGGGTTCGAGGTATTTTTTGTCACCGGTCATGTGGTATGTCAGCAGGAGGGTGTCGGTCATCATTGACATTGCGCTGGGCCACAGGTAGAGCGTGCTCTCGCTGTGGTTTCTCGGGTCCCACCAATCTGGGCCGGCGCCGCCGACTGAGCCGTCGGGCCAGTGGATCGCGCTGGGAATGATCCCGGCGGGCTTGCCTCGCTCGGCTCTGGCGGCTGCGTCGACCCAGGTATCCATCCATGCGGTGAACAGGCGTGTGAGCTTTCTGTCGGCCGTTCGCTGCCAATAGAGGAGGGTCGGCTGCAGTGCGCGCGGGTGGTATACGGTGTCGCAGGCCCGCTGTGGGTTTGTGTCGACCGTTTGGGCGGTGAAGTATGTGCTCTTGAACTGGAGCATTCCCCGGCGGTTTCGAGCGGTCCACAGGTTTTGCATGAAATCGGCGAGCTTGGTTGCGCGGCCGAGCCAGCGGGGGTTGTCGGGCTCGAGGTGCATCATCGGGGTGATGACGTCGGCGGAGTCTTCGGCGGTATGCTCGACATCGGTCATGCGGTTTGTGTAGCCGGCGGCCATGTGGGGCTGTGACATCAGGGCCTCTGAGAACCTGGCCTGGGCGGCGGTTATCCTGGGGCTCTCGAAGCCGATCAGGACGGGGACCCACCATCGCCACATTTCGCAGTCGTCGCCCCATCCGCCGCCGTATTGTCCGTCGCTCTGCATGCGGTTGTCGATCCACCATTCGATTATGTCGGCGAGTCGCTCAAGAGATTCGCGCTGGTCGCAGGCCCATTTGGGTGCGCTTGGGGGAGCTTGATAGTTTTTTCGGGGGGGGATGTTTCGGCCCAGGTACATCGCGGCGATGTTGTTTTCGGGGAAGGCTTCGGCGTATTTCCGGAAGAATGTGCGTGCGGTGTCGGAAAATTGCTTTCTTCGGCGGGGATTTGCCGAAACGCTTCCTGATTCTATTGCGTACCAGAGGACCATGCGTCCGCGATACAGCCAGGTCAGGGGCTGGAGCGGAGAATCTTCGGCTATGCCGAAATCGAAGTCCACGTTCCGGCTGACATCTCTTCCGAACCAGGGGAGGTGCTTGTCGTTGACCCAGCGTTCGATAGGGGGAATGAGGCGGTCAAGGTCGGCCTTGATGGGGACAGACAGGCTGCTGTCTTTGCGGAGTGTCTTGAGTATTTCCAGGCGCTCACTGTCACTGTCTGTATTGCCGGCCTCTTTGATTGCAGCGGCGAGCGGGTCCCGGGCCGAGGGGAGGGGAGGGGCGGCCGTCAGGAGGATGGATAGAAATGTTAGAAAGAGTGCTGTGGGGTTGAGCAGGGCTTTGTTCTTGACGGCGGATACTCTCATGCTGGTCTCCATAGTCATCTATTGAAGCGGGCGTTGCCACGGTCAGGTTTTTGGCGTTGATTTTCGGGATATTCTGCTCTCGGTTCGGGCGGCGAGCCGCTTTATGTTTTCGCGGTGGCGGAATATGACCATTATAGGTATCGCGGTTGCGACGAGAAGGAGGGGCCAGAGCTCGGCGAGGCTCCAGGGGGGCACGAATACTATCGCCGCGAGGAGAACGAGGGGAAAGGCTACCGAGGCTATCATCGAGGCCAGCGAGACATATCGCCACAGGAGGACCGTGGCGACCCAGACGAGGAGGGCGGCGGCAGCGGGCAGCGTGAAATAGGGCCACAGTCCGAGGGCCACGCCGAAGCTGGTTGAGACGCCTTTGCCGCCTTTGAACTTCAGGTATATGGGGAAGACGTGGCCCAGTACGGCTGCGCAGCCGACCGCAAGCCAGAGCCAGAGCAAGACTATCCTGTCGCTTCGCAGCTCGGCATCGCCCGGGGACAGGAGGCGCATGGCTGCGAGCATCGGCAGCATTCCCTTGAGCACGTCGAGAGCGAAGCACGCGTAGGCCCATTCTCTGCCCAGCGCCCGCGCGACGTTCGTCGCCCCAATGTTGCCCGAGCCTATTTTTCGCAGGTCCGTGCCGTGGGCGATGCCTATCAGCAACCCGAAGGGTATCGAGCCGAGCAGGTACGCGCCGATGATAAGGATTGCGGCGGTTGGGGACATTATCTTCGGCCTTTCTTTTCCAAAATGGATTCGTACAGGGATACGAGCCGGTCGGCGACCCGGGCGACCGAGACACGTTCCTTGAGATTATCGTCGGCGATTGCCCCTGACGCCGTGCGGATATTGTCGGTGCTGGAGAAATGGACTATTGCCTGTGCCAGCTCCGGGATGTTATCCGGCGAGTCCACGACCATGCCGTGGCGGGTATGGACGAAGAGGTCGGCGGCGCCGTTGAAGCTCGTTGTTATGACCGGCTTACCGGCAGCGATGGCTTCGAGGACGTACCGTCTCGACGGGTCGTGGTAGGTGGGCAGCACGGCGACGTCGGTGACGGAGAGGGCGTTCTGGATGTGGGGGACTGGTCCGAGAAACAGTATTCTGTCTTGGATTCCCAATCGGGCGGCGAGCCGGCGGTATATACCGGTCCGGCCGGCGCCGACGGCGACCAGATAGGCGGGTCGCTCGCCCGGGCGACGCACGGCAAGGGACATCGCCTCTATCAGCGGGCCAAGGCCCTTCAGGCGGAAATTGTTTGCAACGAAAAGCAGAAGCACGGGGTCGTCGGCCTCTTTGAGATTCAAATGTGTCAGAATCTGTGTGCGGAGGCTGTCGGCTTCGTGCGTGTTGATTCGCTTGTCGGTTCGCACGCCATTCGGTATTACGACAATGCGCTCTGCGGCGGTTGCGTAGTGTTGCTTGAGCTGGGCGGCGACGTACTTTGAAAGCGCGACGATTACGGGCCCGTCGATGTTTCGGCAGAGCCTCCGCTCTGCGCCGAGCAGGGCGCTGCGTCGTCGGTTGGCGAAAGCCGTGAGCCTCTTGTAAGACCTTATCAGGCCGTTGCGGTAGCTGGCCGCGCTGCGAAGAACGGACTCGGCATACGTCCCGCCTCGCGGGTGGTAGATGTCCGCAAAGTCGAAGGGCAGAACGCTGTGGACTATGTCGTAGTGCTTTTCGGCGAGGCGCGGGCGGAGGGCCTTTGCGAAGGTTCGCAGAGAGACTCGCTTGCGCGGCGCCTCGGGGCATACGACGTGAATACTCCTGGTGTTCAGGCGTCCGGTCGCTGCAAAAACGTCCACCTTCAGGCCGCGTGCCGAGAGCGAGGTGGCCAGCTCGAGCACCGAACGCTCGGCGCCGCCAAGGGCTATGTCCGCCCGCTCCATTATTATGGCGACGTTTCCATCCATTTCCCGATTATAACCGAATTTGGTCAGCGTTGAAAAGGGGCGGTTCGTCCGTGCTTGGCGTCGCGGCGGGCCATTGTTGCGGCCCTGGCGGTGACGCGGCGAATGAATCGCTTGTCATCCTGCGTTAGCTTCGTTCGCCCGGCGTAGCCGATGTAGAAGCGCAGTCGGTCGGTCCGCGAGAAGTCAGTTGCCGGGGCCGAGTAGTGAAGCTGTGCGATGTCCTTTATCGCAAATCGCTTTTGGCGGAGCCTCGGCCTGAAGGCCCTTGCCAGGTCTATCAGGCAAAACTGTCCCGTCGGCGAGTGGAATATGTGGCAGAGGTAGAGGTCTCGATGGCGAAAGCCGGTGTCGTGGAACCGCCGCACGAACGCGGCCAGGTGCGAGATAAACTCTCGGCGGGCTCGTAGCTTCGCAACCGTTGGCGGGCCATCAAAACAATCGGGCAGTCTCATTTCGAGCGACTCTGCGTCGGGAATTCTCTCTGTGATTAGAAAGCTCCTGCGTTCGAAGAGGCGGCCCCACTGCCGGCCGCGGCAAATTACTTTAGGCGTGTTTATCCCTGTGGCCGCAAGCTCGGCGGCGGCCTCGACCTCGAAGGAGGCGCAGCTTTTCCTGCGACCGTGCGCGAGCCAGCTCTTGACCTGAAGCCGGAATGGCGGCCTGTCGTAGCGCTTCAGGAAAAACGTTGTCGGCGGTGTGCCGGCGTCGAATTGCACACGGTCGCGAAACCGCGCCAGATTGCTCTTGGTCAAGTCCCTTCCGGCGTTGAAGGAAAAGACGGAATCGAGAGAGGTCAATCCTGATTCGCGCAGCGCCGCTTGGTGATCCGGGTCCACAAAGAAAGACTCCGACGTTTCCACAAGCTCCCGGCCGACCTTTATTACGGCCTTTGTGCGGTCGTTCTCCAGCAGTTCGGCCGCGGCCCGGCAGACCATCTCGACCGTGATTGATCTCATGCAGATATGGTCGGGCCGGCGGCATCGCGGCCTGGCGCATGGCGCGCACGGGACGTTGCCGACTATCTGTATCTCGTTCTGATAGCCGGTATCCGTCCAGGCAGGGTCGTTCGGGCCAAATAGTGTCACCACCTTGCGGCGCAGAGCTATTGCTATGTGTCGCGGTCCGGTGTCGTTGGTGATGACCAGGTCGGCTCTGGCAAAAAGGGATTTGAGTTCGCCGAGGTCCAGAGGTTTATCGGCCAGGCTGATAAGAACATGCGTGCTCGACGCAGAGATTTGCGCGGCGATTTTCCTTTCGAGGGCGTTCGGCGCGACCGATATGACGACGGTGGCCTTGTAATTGTCTATAAGCCAATCGGCTGTTCTTGAGAACCTCTCGCTCGGCCAGCACTTGCTTCTGCCGAACGCGCCGCCCGGGACAAGGATCACGAGCGGGCCCGGCGTCTCGAGAACTTCCGGCAGCGTGCCCGCCAGGGTCCTGTCGTGCCCGGGTTCGACAGCCAGCTCGAGGGTTCTGTCGGTCGTATCGGCCCCCAGCCGGGACGCAATCGCAAGATAATAGTCCACCATGGAGCCGGGCTTGAACCTGCCGCCCGGGAGCTTCGGGGGATAAAGTCTCTCGGTCAAAAAGGGATAACGGCCCTGCCGGGCGTAGCCAATCCGCTCGGGTATGCGCGCGAGAAATACCGCCAGAGCCGAGCCGAACGAGTTCTTGAGGAGTATTGCGTGCGTGAACCTGTGTTTCCTTAAGCGGCCCGCAATCGCGACGGGATTCTTACCGGCCGGAGACAACCATGCGTCGTTAAACGGGCAGGGGCTGAGCGCATCCCGCACGACTGCGTCGGCCAGGAACGAGATTTTCGCGGACGCGAAGCGCCTCCGGACGGCCCGCAGGGCGGGCGTGCACAGAATCGCGTCACCCAGGGGAGATGGAAGCCATAGAAGAATCTCGTGTTCGGTGTTCTGCATTTGGCATCTCGTATCCCGCTCGGAGAGATACGCTTCGGGGACGACTATCTACGTCCGTGCATTATGAAGAAGGTTAGTGACATAAGCTGGAGGACCGCCGCGAAGCCGAGAGCGATCAGGACGGCGCTGTCCTGTCTTTCGGGTTTGGTCAGCAGCCACACCGTCACCAGCAGGCAGAACAGAACGAGGACCTGCACCAAACCGGCGAGAAACCTCATGGTGGAGAATTCCCCGAACATCTCGGTCCGGTGTATGCTTCTGAGCTGCTCGAGTATCGCGCCGAGCAACTCTTCGTGTCTGTCGGCCGAAGTCTGGAGGGCTGGCTGCTTCGTTTGAGGCTCGGCGTTCTCAGGCTTAGGCGGCTGGTCTAACGGCTCGGGCTTGGCGGGGACGGGCGGTTCGGCGGGCGGGCCGACGGGCCGCTCGAACGCGCCTGCCGGTTTGGCGGCTTCGCCTGTCGGCGTCATTTGCTTCTGAGATACAGGGCCGGCTTCGATCTGCCCGTCGCGGGATGAGCGGATATGTTTCTTTATTATGTTTACCGCCTCCTTTATGTTTACGCTCCTATAGTGGGGCACGGGCTCGCCCGGTCTCGGACGCCTGTGTTCGTGGGAGTGCTCTATAAGGATGGTTTTGCAGCCGGCGCGGAGCCCGGCCTCCACGTCGCGGGCGCCGTTTCCAATGGCCCAGGAAGCGGCCAAGTCGATATCCATTTCCTCGGCCGCGGCCAGCAGCATCCCGGGATTTGGCTTTCTTAGCTCGCTTTCCCTGCGGTATTTCGCCACGACCCCTTCGGGATGGTAGGGGCAGTAGTATATCTGGTCCAGAAACGCGCCCTTCTCGGCCAGAAGCTGCTTGAGGCGGTTGTGAATTTCCGCGAGGACCTGCTCGGTGACAATTCCCCTGGCGACGCCGGACTGGTTGGTGACGACTACGAGCTTGTATCCCATGTTTCGCAGCTCGATAAGCGCCTCGGCGGCGCCGTCCATCAGCTTGACCTGGTCCGGATTATTTATGTACCCGGGGTCTTCGATGAGGGTGTCGTCACGGTCAAGGAATATGGCTTTGTCCGACATGTCGCTCAACTTTCCTCCACGGCCTTCTGGTCGCAGAGACTCTGCTCCACGAGGTCGCAGATTATGTGATAGGCAAGCTGATGGATTTCCTGGCTCCTGGCGGTGGATTCGGAATCGGCGCACAGGCAGATATCGGCAATGCGCTCGAGCGTGCTGCCGGTCTTGCCGGTAAAGGTCAGGACGAAAGCCCCTCTTTCTTTTGCCAGTCGTGCGGCGGCCACTACGTTCGGCGAGGCGCCGCTCGTGGAGAAGGCCCAAAGTATGTCCCCTTTTCTGACAAACGCCTCAACCTGGCGGGCGAAAACGTCCTCGTAAGAGTAGTCGTTGGCAATCGAGGTTATCACCGAGGTATCCGTTGAGAGGGCGACCGCGGGTATTGGCTTACGCTGCCGTCTGAATCTGCCCACCAGCTCTCCGGCTATGTGCTGGGCGTCGGCGGCGGAGCCTCCGTTGCCACAGAGATAGACGGCGCCGTTGCGCCGAATCGCAGCGGTTATGGCGTCGGCCACGGCGGCTATCGTCTCGGCGCCGCTCTCGGAAAGGGCGGCCACCATCGCATTGTGCGATTCCACGGCCTGTGCTATCTGTTTTCTCGTGTCTTGATCCATCAGGATTTTGTTCCAAGTGAGTTTATTCTCTTGATTGTCGCCGTAGAGCTTTTTCCCTCGACCAGCGGCGCCAGGACGACGCGACCGCCACAGGATTCGACGAACTCGCGGCCGACGACGCCTTTTTGTGCCCAGTCCTCTCCCTTGACCAGCACGTCCGGTCTTACGGTCTCTATCAGCTTCTGGGGGGTTGGGTCATCGAAGATGACGATATAGTCGACGCTTTCGAGCGCCCCGAGCACCTCGGCCCGATCCTGCTGGTTGTTTACCGGCCTGCCGGGTCCCTTGATGGTGCGGACCGAGTTGTCGCTGTTGAGGCCGACTACCACGATGTCACCCTGTGACTTGCAGAACTTGAGGTACTCGACGTGGCCCCTGTGGAGGACGTCGAAACAACCGTTGGTGAAGACGATTGTGCGGTTCTGAGTGCGGCGCCACGCCAGCTCGCTGAGCAGCAGCTCGACGGGCCTGAGTTTACCGTGCCTGCCTCTGTTGTGGCTGAGAATCTCGTTGACGACGTCCTGTACGCTTACGGAGGCGGTGCCGAATTTTTCCACCTCGATTCCTCCGGTTATGTTTGACAGTCTGACGGCCGTGCCATAATCGCACCCGGCGGCCAGCGCCGCAGCGAGCGTGGCCAGAACCATGTCACCGGCCCCGGTGACATCGTAAACGCTTCTGGCCCTGGTGGCAATCATTTGGCCCTCGTCTGCGGTCTTGAGGTATGCGCCCTCTTTGTCGAGGGTGATGACCACGGCGTCGAGGGCGCACTGCTTCATGAGCTTGTCTGCGGCCTTTTCGGCCGTGTCGGGGTCCTTTATCTCGATACCCGCGGCTGCCGAAGCCTCCCTGCGGTTGGGCGTGATAAGCGTGGCGCCGGTGTACTTCGAATAGTCGGCAGTCAGGGACGGGTCTATCAGGACCTTCTTTTGCAGCCGTCCGGCCTGTTCAACCATATTTCTGCAGATGTCCCCGTCCAGCAGACCCTTGTCGTAATCCTGCAGACAGACCGCGTCAGATTCGGCGAGCCGCTGTTTGTAGGTGGCCAGAATTCTGTCGCACAACTGCTGAGGCAGGGGGCCGGCAAATTCCCGGTCGATTCTCATTAACTGCTGGCGGTGGCGGTGCTGGGCCAGTCCTATCAGTCTTTGCTTACTGACGGTGGGGCGGTCCGCGGCGCCGAGCAAGCCGTCGATATCAGCTCCGGCGTCGGCAAGTTTCTCTCTCAGTATCTTTCCGTTCTGGTCGTCGCCTGTGACGCCGATGCATATCGGCGCCGCCCCGAGTGCGGCCAGGTCCACCGCGACCGAGCCGGCGCCGCCGCATCGGTATTCGGTTTCGGTGACCCTGAGCACCGGCACGGGGGCCTCCGGGCTTATTCTCAGCGCGTCGCCGTAGACGTAGACATCGAGCATGAAATCGCCCGCGACGATGATCTTGGGCGAGCCCAGAGCGGTAACAACACTAATGAGGTTCTCACACATCACAAATCCTCTGCGGTCGCAGCTTCAGGATTAGATTCCTGCTGATAGGCGGGCATTTTACCGGCCAGGGCCCGGTCAATCAAGCCTGTTAATTCATCTTGGCCGGCCGGGAACTTCATCTCAACCAGCAGATACGCCATTGGCAGGGCGGGCTTGCCTGTTTCAAGCCGGGCCACCCTGGTTTTGTCCTTCTGCGTCGTCAGTATCAAATCCGCCTTCGAATCCTCAGCCTCGCGGCAAATGTCGGCGATATCCTGCTGAGTGTAGTCGTGGTGGTCGTCGTAGAGCCGCCGGCCGACAATGTCGGCGCCGATAGCCCTGACGGTCCGTACAAAACCTTCAGGGTTGCCTATGGCGCAGAATGCGAATACCCGCCTGCCTTTGATCTGTTCGAGGCTTATCGTATCATCGCCTTCTACCGCCATTGCACAGACGGGCGCGTGTATCGATGGGACAATTGTCAAGTTCGGGTTGACCCGGCGCAGTTGGTCCTGGATTCGGGCCATCTCGGCCGCGTCGACCTGGTCGGACCTGGTGATAATGGCAGCATGGGCCCTTTTCAATGACTTGACGGGCTCCCTGAGCAGCCCGGCCGGGAGCATCCTGCCGTACCCGAAGGGACAGGTCGCGTCAATTGTCACGATGTCGAGGTCTCTGGCTAGGCGCCTGTGCTGGAAACCGTCGTCCATTATCAGCACGCCGGCCCCGCACCCGACCACGTCCTCGGCCGCCCCGGCCACGCGGTCGGGGTTCACCATCACCCTGACGCCCCCGCAGCCCTCGGCCAGGACAGCCGGCTCATCGGATAGGGAGGCTTTGCCGGCCCTGTAGCCCCGCGTTAATATCGCGCAGACAATATTCCTGGCCCTCAGCCGGTTGGCCAGCCATATAACGAGCGGCGTCTTGCCCGTGCCCCCGGCGGTGATATTGCCGACGCTGATAACCACGGCGTTGGCGCGGTGAGTCTTTAGCAGGTTCTTGTCGTACAGGAAATTGCGTACGGCGACGGCGGCCCGGTAAAAAACCGATGCGAGAGTCAAGAGCAGGCGCAGGATCGCGGCAGCGGGGCCGCGACTGTCGCCGGAAATCAGTCTTCTATACTCTGCCTGGTTCATTTTCACTGTCATAAATCCTGAAAATTCGCCGATAAACAATAGTAAATGCTTGACGACGAATAGTAAACGTCAAAGTAAAATATGCTTGTGTGCTTGCTTTTCGAACGTACTTTGTTTGCCGGAACAGGTGGCCAGAAATGATAACACAGGACGATGTGATTTACTTCATTCTTACCGACCGCTTTTGCGACGGGGACCATGCCAACAACTTGCAGGTTGATAAGGCGGACCCCAAGAAGTATCACGGCGGCGATTTCGCCGGGATAATACGGAAGATTCCGTACCTGAAGAACCTCGGGATCACGGCGTTATGGATAAGCCCGGTATATCTGAGCGTCGGCCGTTGCGGCGACGCCGACGGCTATCACGGCTATTGGGCGCTCGATTTCAACAGGGTCGATCCACACCTCTATTCGGCGGATCCTGCGCTGGCCGACGGCAGCAAGGCATATCTGGAGAGGCTCTCGGCCGCGCTCCACGAGAACGGCATAAAGCTCATCCTCGACATGGTGGTAAACCACACCGGCTACCACAACCAGACTTACAGGGAGTACCCCGACAAAGATATCAAAGAGGACTGGTTCAACAACACAAATTCCGACGACCAGGTGAAGGGCTCGCTGCACGGGCTGCCTGACCTGAACCACAGCGACCCCGACGTTGTCGATTACTTCGTAAACAACATCATCGACTGGATCGAGCAGACCAAGATCGACGGCATCCGCATGGACACGGTCAAGAACGTGGAGGACGCCTTCTGGTACCAGTTCAAGGCGTACGTAAAGGGCAAGTTTCGCGACATAACGGTTATCGGGGAGGTGCTCCATACGGACATCGACGTTATTTCCAGGTACCAGATCGAGCACGATTTCGACATGGTCTTCGACTTTCCGCTCCGCGAGGGAATCAAGAAGGCGTTCATCTACGACGCGCCCATGACGACGCTGGCCCGGCCGCGGCTGGCGCTGAACGAGCCGCAAGGTGTCCTCGACAGGGACAAGAAATACACGAACGCCAACCGCTTAGTGACCCTGCTGGACAACCACGACCTCGACAAAAGATTCATGACCGAGACGCTGGACCGCTGGGGCCACTGGGACCGCATGCGGGCGACAAGAATACAGAAGCTGGCCCTGTCGTTTCTCTTTACCACGCGCGGCATACCTCAGCTTTACTACGGGACCGAGATAGGGATGGAGGGATACGCCGATCCCGATAACCGGCGTGACATGCCCTGGGAGATGTTCGGGCCCGACGACACTCCTCTGGACGGCTACGAGCAGCAGAGGCAAGTCTTCGACCACACGAAGAGGCTGGTGCGGATCAGGCAGGATAATGAGGCCATTCGGTGTGGGTACCTGTTCACCTTATATTCGGATAATTTCGTCTATTCATACATGCGAGAGTTCAAGGGCAACACGATCATCGTGGTCATCAATAACGGCCTGGAGGAAATGCCGTCGCCGCTTGCCATACCTGTCGAGCGAAACGCAAACATCCCGCTGCGCATAAAGGAGCACCTGCGCGACAGGACCTTGCAGGACCAGCTCAATCCCGAGGATACCGCCACGCTCGAACATGGCTGCCTTTACGCGAGGCTGCCCGGAAAACACGCCAATATCTACAAGGCCGTATAGGGCGGATACCGTGGAATATGATGAGGGAGACCCCGGCTGCCGCACGGCACCGGCTCCGGCGTCCGCACACCCACAATGGTTGACCATGCGTGTGTTAGCGTGATACGATGCGCTGCCAATAGGAATGCAATTGAACGCGAATACAGATCGGGCAGATCGATGAGTAGAACAAAGGTATTGTTGTTGTGCATCATTTTCGCCGCTGCGCCGCCGTGCCGGGGGAAAGGCTTTCGCACAAGCATCGGGGCGGACAAGACGGCGCTGGTAATTGTGAGCGGCGATTCGTACGAAATGGGCCGGGCTCTGGGCAGCCTGATGAGCGAAGAGGTGCAGAAGCTCATCTCCGCACTCCTCGGCTCTGCCGAAGGGGGCGGCGATTCGCGTTACAGCGAGGCGAATCTCGACGCGGCGTGGAAGGCCGTCTCGCCGCACATAAGCCCCAACTGGAAGCGGCAGCTTCGCGGCCTGGCCGACGGCAGCGGAATTCCGCTGAGCCGACTTATCCGGGCACACATGATCCCCGTGGTCGGCGATTATTCGTGCAGCGGTGCCGCCATCTGGGGCGATGCGACCGTGGACGGCAAAATGTACGTCTTTCGGAATCTCGATTATTCGCTGAGCATGGGCATGCAGGAAGTGCCGGTTGTTGTTGTTTATTTGCCTGATGACGGGCTGGCGCACGTCAATCCGACCTTTGCCGGCTTCATCGGCGTCCAGACGGGTATGAATGCCCGAGGCCTGGCCCTGACCGAAATGGGCGATTCGCCGGGCCGCGATTATCCGTTCGAGCTTGACGGCGTGCCGTTCTTCACTATGTTCAGCGCCATTCTTTACAAGGCCCAGGGCCTCGACGCGGCCCTCGATACCATACGGCAGGCAAAGCGCATCAAGAAGTATCACTACGTGATAGGCTGCGGCGCCGAGAAAAGGGGGGTCAAGATCAGGGCCCACGCACCCAACCTTGAGATATGGACCGACAGCGATCCCGATGATGAATCGGCGCCGAACGTTTTCAGGCACATTGTCATCAACGCTGAAAGCCGTGCTCCTGTGGCCTTCAATCACATCCGGGCCAACTACGGCAAATACACGGCCGAGAAGGTAGTCGAGCTTACAAAGGCGATTCCCATAAAAGGGGGCAACCTCTTTGCAGTTGTGTACGATGCGACGGATTTGAAGATGTACTTCGCTTACGCCAGGGGTCGTGAGGAGGCGTACAAGAGGCCGTTTGAGCCGCTCGACCTGAGGGTCTGCTTCGACTACGCCTCAGCCCTCAAGAGCTTCACCGTCGAAAAGACCGCCCCGGCGAATCCGCGGTGACTTCCCGTGAGCGTGCGCTTCGCTCACTTGCTTGCGCTGGCAGGTTTGGCTCTTGATGCCGTCAAGTGTCGCCGTATTCTCGCAGACGTAGGCTCGGGCAACGCTGCACGACCTGCCTGACAGACTGCTCCTCACAGTGCATGGTCCAGTCAACGCCGGTGAGATAACGTATGAAATCGTAGAATAGCAGCATGTGGAACGGCTCGCGGCTCTGGCAGTCGCCGAGATAGCAGTCGAGAAAGGACATGCCCACACCGGCGACAATAATCCGGCCGTTTCCGTATTGTACGGCCGCGGCTACGGGAGTATCTTCAAAGGCTAGAAGCGGATATCCCCGGCCCTCGACCGCCACGGGCAACTGTAAGAGCAGCGGATTGTCGAACGCGATAACGCCCAAATCGTCCACGTTCTCGACTTTCACCGGATATTTCGCCGAATCAAGCAGCATGAAACGCAGACCGAATTGCTCGACCAACCGGTTGCCCGCCTGTATCATCTTTCCTCCGCCCGGCTTGTCACAGCCCGCAACCAACAAGGATCCGCCGCCGGAGACGAAGTCTGCGATGGCCGACAGTTCTGATTCGGCATAGCTGCGAAAGTCCGTCCACCCCGTCCAGTAATAGTTCACAATCATCAGATCGATGCCTTTGAGCATCTGGGCTGTCAGCATATCCCGCTCGTTTACATATACCTCGAATCCCGCCCTCTCCAGCAGGTCCTTCATCATGTACTGGCCGTAAGTATAGTAACCCCAGCCCCGAATGAATCCGTTACTATGCCTCAGGTCGAGCAGGGCCTGCTTGCCGGTCCGGACCGGCGGCTCTGAACCGGTCACCCGGAATACCATTACCGGCTCGATGACCTCAACGTCTCCGAGACATTGGCCCTCTTTCGTATAGGCCGCTGCAGCCCACTGATACCTGCCCGGTGGAAGCGCCTTCTCGTCAAAAACGAAGCAGTTGCCCTCGCCCTCAACCGTCAGCATCTCGCCGCAGCCGCGCACGCCCTTGATTTCGACTACGTACTTTGCCGCGCCTTGGATCATCGGGCATACCAGCTCAATCGGATAGCCGTAGGTCTTCATCTTTCTTAGCTCGGCCGACGTGCGCTTGTTGGCGCGAAATCTGTCACCCTCGATCTTCCACAAGTCAATTGGCTGCGGCGTCGCCCTTGCCGCCTCGTAATCCTTCTTCTTGATCGTGTTCGCATCAACAGAACTTCCGCACCGCTCACTACTCGGGGCCGCAACGACGACGAAGCCTACGAAGACCGGCGCGAGCATCGTCATGCACATAGCGGTTTTCTTCAGGCCGTTCATGATTGCTCCTTTGCTGTTTGGTCCATCGGACTTCTTGCACATAGTATTATAGCGATGCCTGGAGCGGCTTGGTGTAAAAACACTGTAAAAAATGTCCGCTCGCGTTAAGACTGCGCCGGTCCTCGAACCTGCGCGGCGGCAGAAGAAGTTGAAAAACGCTACAGCCGCGTGTATACTGCCGGCAACGGTGCGGGAATGCGCACGGTGCCGGTCAGGTGTGTTTCTATTCTTACGCATGGGAGCAACGAAAGATGAAGACGGTATCACGCAGGGATTTTATCAGAGGGTCTCTTTATGCCGGCGCGGCGGCTGTGATGGCCCGCTCGCGGGTGCTGGGGGCCAATGACGATATCCGCATAGCTGTCGTGGGGCTCGGCTCGTTCGTGAAGATCGGCGGCAAAGGCCGGCAGGACCTTCGGGCGTTTCGGGAGATTGCCGGCGTTCGAATCGCTGCTATATGCGATTGCGATGCGAACCACGTCGCGCCGGTGCTTAAAGAATGCAAGGAGGCGGGCGAGAGGGTCAAGGTGTACAAGGACGTCAGAGAGCTTCTGGACGACAGGGAGATAGATGCCGTGAGCATCACGACGCCGAATCACTGGCACTCTCTAATCACGATATGGGCCTGCCAGGCGGGCAAGGACGTGTTCGTGCAGAAGCCCGCCTCGCACAACATCTTCGAGGGCCGCAGGATGGTCGAGGCCGCCCGCAAATACGGGCGCGTCGTGCAGGCGGTTCACGGCCCGCGGTCCAACGGGGCGCTGGAGAAATCATTCGAATACGTGCGGCGGGGCAAGCTGGGCAGGGTCAGATACGTTCACGGCGTCAACTACAAGCCCCGAATGAGCATCGGCAGGGTTGCCGGGCCCCGGCCTGTTCCGGAGAGCTGCGACTATGATTTGTGGTGCGGGCCGGCCCCGAAGAAGCCGCTGATGAGAGAGTATCTGCATTACGACTGGCATTGGGACTGGTCGACGGGCAACGGGGACCTGGGCAACATGGGCATTCACTTTTTGGATTCCTGCCGCTGGGCCCTGAACAAGACCGAGCTGCCCGAGCGTGTGATGAGCATCGGGGGGCGTTTCGGCTACGATGATGACGGCCAAACACCCAACACCCTGATCACGATGCTCGATTATGAGCCTGCCCCGATAATCTTCGAGGTTCGCGGACTGCCGAAAAACAGGTCCTTTCACGATAAGGACTGGGGCGGGAACATGGATGAGTATTACGGGGTGCAGTACGGGGCGGTCGTGCACTGCGAGAACGGGTATGTGCTGGACGGCGCCGCTTACGACACGGAGGGCGACTTGATTGAAAAGTTCGAATCGGACAGGGTCGATTCCAAGCAGAACTTCATTGACGTTATGCGAAGCAGAAAGACGGGCGAGCTTTACACGGATGCCCTCGAGGGACATCTTTCGTGCGGCCTGCTTCACATGGCGAACATTTCATATCGCACCGGCGGGAGAGCCCCAAGCGGTCAAATCCGGGACATCATTCGGGGCGACAGGGAGTTTGGAAGCTCGTTCGACCGGCTGCTTGCGCACCTGGATGCCAACGGAGTGGATCTCGCCAAGACGCCGGCCACACTGGGCGCGATGCTTCGTTTCGACCCCCATGCCGAAAGATTTGTTGGCCCGTTCGCTGAAGAGGCCAACGAACTGGTCTCGCGCAAATACCGGAAACCCTTCGTCGTGCCCGAGAGAGTCTGAAAGCGGCCGAAGTTGTCAGCAACAAGCGCGGTTAGATTTACAGTGGGGGCTGGCATTGATACAATCGTGCGCGCAAAGTCATCGGGGACAACGAGACGGCAACATTGAGTAAGGTATTCTGAACGGCGGTCTATATGCTCTCATCCGGCGCGGTTGCTAATGACGGTCACGCGGCTCATAATTGCGTGTTCGAGGAGCTGCCTCTTACGGCCATTCGGCCGGAAGGCTGGCTCAGGCGGTGGCTGGAGAATCAGCGAGAGGGAATCACCGGGCACGTCCACGAGTATAATACGCGGCCTTTTAACGAGCGATACTGGCTGACGGAACGGATGTGGAACAGCCCGGCGGGGGGGCCGGTCACCGGGGCCGGAGCAGATCAGCGCTGGTGGGGCTATGAGCAGAGCGGATACTGGCTGGACGGCGCGATCCGTTGCGGGTACCTTCTGGGGGATCCTGAGATGGTGCGGCTGGCGCGCAAACGGATAGACTATGTGCTCGCCCATCCGGGGGCCGACGGCTCGCTCGGACCGCCGTGGCTCCATTTCATGTGGCCCTTTGCGGCCTTTTTCCGGGTCTGGATGGCCGAATTCTCGGCCACGTCCGACACGGAACTGGCTCGCTCGATGGCGGGGCATTATCTTGCCAACGCCGAAAAGTGCATGATGGGTGAGCCGAGGGGCCGGAGTTTTGCCGTTCTCAATACCGTGAGCATTGAAATCCTGTGCTGGCTGTACGAGAAGACCGGCGACAGGAGATTGCTGAGAATCGCCGAGAAGGCCTACCGGAGCATATTGCCCTCGAAGGCGTCGTCCCACCAGAGCCTGCTCTCGCGTAAGGTCCCGCGTGAGCACGGCGTTGTCTTCATCGAGACCCTCAAGTCGCCTGCGCTGCTGTACAAGTATACCGGCAGGAGGCAATATCTCGAAGCTGCGATCAACGGCTTGAAAAAGCTCGAAAGACATCACGGCCTGATCAACGGCGTTCCGAGCTCGATGGAGGATCTGTCCGGCAGGGAGTTCTACGTCAGCAACGAGACGTGTAACGTGAGTGCTTACACATGGACGCTCGGCTACCTGCTGCAGATTACGGGTGACGTCAAATGGGCGGACATGATTGAAAAGGCCTGTTTCAATGCGGGCATCGGGGCGGTGACCAAGGGCTTCAAGGCGCATCAGTATTTCACCAGTCCCAATCAGGTGATTGCCACCCGCTCTTCATGGCTCCACGTCCGAGACGGCCTATACGAGGATCGCGATTCCTGGTGGGTCAAGAGCGGGAGAAATGCGTATAGCTGCTCGCACAACGTGCAGTGCTGCACGGGCAACGTCAGCCGCTTTATGCCGAATTACATCGCCCGGATGTGGCTGAGCGACGGCAAGGGGGGGATCGCGGCGGCGAACTACGGCCCGTCGCGCGTCACGGCAAAGCTTGGTCCGGGCGGAAGGCCGGTCACGATTGTGCAGCAGACCGATTATCCGTTCTGCGAAGAGATATCGTTTCATATAAAGAGCAGAGGCGCCGTGCGTTTTCCCTTTACACTGCGGATACCGGGATGGTGTGAGGGCGCGCGGATAGCATATAACGGCAAAGAGTTGCAGGTTCCGGCTCCGGCCGGCAGGTTTGTTACGGTCGAGCGCAGCTTCCGGCCGAATGACAGGCTGACGTTGACCCTGCCCATGCAGGTTCGGCTCAGTCATT
>CP070678.1:3137345-3158653 GCA_020352515.1 Phycisphaerales bacterium
GGCGGGCCTACGACCGAATCTGCCGCCACCGCGTTGTTGCCCGCGTCGTGGAGGAAATGCGTCCACTGGTCGATATCGCCCGGCCAGGGCTTGACCCTCTTTTCCCACTTGCCCCCGTTGTTGAAACAGACGGCCCCTCCCGGTGCAACCACACGCATCAACTCGTTCATCGCAACCCGGCCCCTGGGTTCTACAACAACCAGGTTCACCAGGTTATCCGCATAGGGAAGAACCGCACGGGCATACTGCTCGACGGAAACATCCCCGTACATTCTGCGTGCCTGAATGTACTCTCTCGCGGCGGCAACCTTGGCGCCATCCACTTCCAGCCCGTGAACCGTATAGCTGTCGCCCGCCCGCAGCGCCGCGGTTAAACGACCGTCGCCGCAGCCGAGGTGAACGATCAGGCCCCCTTTGACGCCGGCATCTTCCAGGATATTACGGGCCTCCTGCTCGCGGCTTGTTTGCCTGCCCGTTGCCACCGCACAAATTGATGACGCCGCCAGCACGATTGCAAAAGTGAGAATAAGTCGACCGTTTTTCTTCATGGGTGTGTCCTTTGCGTTTCAAGTTTCCTGGCCGTTTGCTCCTGTCGGCCGGCCGCTTTTCAGATACCGGCGTGCACATTGCAGGGGCCCTTGAGAGACTCTCTGACCAACTCGGTGTTCAAGTTTACCACGAAAATCCTGCGCCCACAACAGAAACACGCGATCCGCACTTGCGTTTTGGAGTGGTTCGCAGTATGATAACGAATGTTGATCACGCTGGAGTGCGTCCGGGTGACCCCAGGGGCGTGACTCAAGGAGGCAGAAGATGAGTGGCATTTTCGGAGTTGTATCGAAAGGCAACTGTGTCCAGACCCTTTTCTACGGCACGGACTATCACTCCCATCTGGGGACCGAGTATGGCGGAATGGCCGTGCTCGGCGAGGACTTCACGCGCCAGATACACGACGTAAGCCAGAGCCAGTTCAAGTCCAAGTTCTACGACGACCACAAGTCGATGAGCGGCAACAAGGGAATCGGGGTGATCAGCGCATTCGAGGAGCAGCCGATCTACCTGAACTCGAAATTCGGGCCTTTCTGCATAGCCACCAACGGAATCATAGAGAACGCCGAAGAGCTCGCTGCAAAGCTGCTGCGAAAGGGAATATCCTTCAGCGAGGTGAGCAAGAGGGCCGTCAATACCACCGAGCTGGTCGCCAAGCTCATCGGCCAGGGAAACGACCTGATAGACGGCATCGAGAAGATCTTCGCCGCCATTGAGGGCTCATGCTCGCTGCTGCTACTCAACAGGGCTGGAATATACGCCGCAAGGGACAGATTCGGCTACACCCCCTTGATCATCGGGAGGCGCAAGGACGCATGGGCCGTCACCAGCGAGACCAGCGCATTTCCCAACAACGATTTCGAGGTCGCAAAGTACATCGAGCCGGGAGAGATAGTCCTGCTGAGCGAGGACGGCATTGTCCAGAGGAGGCCGGGGCGAACGAACGTGACACAGGTCTGCGCTTTCCTGTGGATATACACGGGCTTTCCGGCGTCCGACTACGAGGGCATAAACGCCGAGATAGTCAGGGAAAGATGCGGGCGATACCTGGCGAAGCGCGACGGCGATATAGATATCGACCTGGTCTGCGGCGTCCCGGACTCTGGGTTCGCGCACGGCCTCGGATACGCAATGGAGTCGGGCAAGCCCTTCAGGCGGCCGCTGGTCAAGTACACGCCCGGATACGGCAGGAGCTACACGCCGCCTTCGCAACAGACGCGCGACCTGGTTGCGAGAATGAAGCTGATCCCGATCAGGGAGGTGATCGAAGGCAACAGCATCGTGGTCTGCGAGGATTCCATCGTCAGGGGGACCCAGCTCAAGAACTTCACGATAAAGAAGCTGTGGGACTGCGGCGCCAAGCAGATACACGCGAGGGTAGCCTGCCCGCCTCTTATGTTTCCGTGCAGATTCAATCTTTCGACGCGCTCGATAAGCGAGCTTGCGGCCCGGCGGGCGATTCGAAGCCTCGAAGGGCACGACACAAACGACGTCTCAGAGTACATGGACCACAATTCGCAGAAGTACGCCCGGATGGTGGACTGGATTGCAAAGGACCTCGATGTCACAACCCTGAGGTACCAGACCGCCGACGACATGATCAAGGCCATCGGCCGGCCGAGAGATAACCTGTGCCTGTATTGCTGGACGGGCGAATGCCCCAAGGCTGCCCGCCGGAAACCCCCGGTGAGGATCGCCGAGGTCGGCAGGCCCTCCGAAAGAAAGAAAAAGCCGGCCAAGGCCCCCGCCGGTCCCGACCTCTGGCAATCCACCCTGCCGGCCACCCCGCCCTCCAAAGCCTGAGCGCCCCCGTACAAACACGCGCCGAGCCTCAAATCGCCTCGCGCAACGTTGGCGCGCTGTATTATGCCGTCAGGCAATACACAATTATAAATATTCGGCGACACGACAGATACGAGTTGGTCTTCAGCGATTCTTTGCAGAGGTTCTGAATTCGAAGGCGTAGAGGTCGGTGTCGCGCATGACGAATCGCAGGCGGATTGGCTTGCCCGCCAGGGGGCCGAGGCCGCTTTCGCCGTTCCAGGTGACGGTGCGGGCGATTTCATTTGCCGTGTATATCTGGTCGCAGTCGGCGAGCGTGTAGCCGTCGAGCGGCTTGTTATCTCCGTCCAGAATCTCCACCTGCAGTTGCCCGGCCGCCGAGGTATCGACGTTGACGGCCAGCTCGTCCCCGGCAAAGGTCAGCAGTGGCGTGGTGAACTCGCCGCCGGTGTATCCGGCCCGAACCGATAAAAAGCCATCCCGCCTGATGACAAGACGTCCGATGCCGTCCCTCTCGATCTCAGGCGCGCCGCCCGCCCGCCGAAGCAACCGCTTGTTCCGCTCCCTGTGCTGGTCGTCCCTGTCCCAGCCGTGCGCCATGTTGCTGCCGCAGTAGTACATGAACATTTCGTTCTCGCTGCCGCCGGGCGCCAGGCCGTAGGCCATGTAGATGCTTCGCGAATCCCAGTCACCGGACATCCCCAGATCGACGAACGCCCTTCGGTCGTACCGCTCCCAGCGGACGCCGTCGCGGCCGGCCGCAAAACGGGCGTCGAGCGAGCCGGCGTTGACGGGCTGGCCCTTGCGAAAGTCACTCAGGAACGTGCCGTAATGAAAATACTCCGAAGGGAACATGTAGTATGCATCCTCGGCCCAGGGATACTTGACCGTCCCGTTTGTGTAGAAATCGACGACCTGGATTCCGCCCCTGCCTGAAATGTCGCTGGTCGGGTCCTTCTCGTCGAATCCGATCACGACCGGGCAATCCTCCACGTCCGGAAAATGCGACAGGTCATCCGATTCGGCCCTCGCGACACTGCGGCCCTGCGAGCCGGGCGGGCGCATATTGCGCCGCACGTACGCAACGTACCTGCCGATTCGCTCGTCCAGGAATATCACGTTCTGGCTGTCGAGGTGATGCCGCTCGCTGCGGAACTTCATGATGTCACGGTGTGTCAGCTTCCAGTGTATCCCGTCCGGCGAGGAGAATATATGCAGGTACTTGCCAAACTCCGCGGGGTTGGAGACGAGGCGGAATCGCCGGTCCGGCGGGGCCTTCGGATCGAGAAACACCATGCAGCCGTGCGTCGCCCCCTTGACGCCGCCGAAGCCGTGACCGAGGACAATGTTGTTCTCGCGCGTGCCGTAGATCTCGACGAGGCCGAGCCAGGGCTTTTCCCAGTGAATGCCGTCCTTCGATTTCGCGTAGGCAATGCTCCTGACGGGCGGCTTTTCGCCTTCGGCCCTGCCGTAAACCGTGTACCAGAGGTGATATACGCCGGAATCGTATAGAACCGAGTGATACTGCCCGAAGCGCTGTTCCCACGGGTGCTCGCATTTCAGCACGATATCGCCCGTCTTTCTCGGCCGGTGAACGACAATGTCAACACCACTGGATCGCTCGATAAATCGCCCGTCGATGAATACCTGCCTTCGGCCGCCGACGTCCAGAGCTGCTGCCGCCTGCGCCGCCGGCCCGGTAGCAACAGTAAGCAGGACCAACAACCCGCATATCGAAGACTTCTGCGTTACACGTCTGCTTAACGAGTGCTCTCGATTCATCCGATCACCTCAATAGAAGCTATCTCCTTTTTTGCGAGTCCGGATCACGGCAGAACTTGCCAACTGTCCCATCGCCGGCTGCTGCTGCGTCGTCAACGGCCGCCGAAGCGCGCGTCAAATTCGCCACGGCGAACGCATCGCGCGGCCTACCGTCCGGCCGGCCGCCTTGTCACCAATGACCTGCTCCTTTGCAGGGTCCCAGCGAATCTTTCGCCCGAGTATCATCGCGATGTTGCCGAGGTGCGCCGGGACGGCTGAGCGGTGGCCCACCTCCACCGGCGAGATCGTCGCGCCGCGCGTCTTCACACAATCCAGGAAGTTGCGCCGGTGCCCCTCCCGGTGATTGCCGGAGGGCCTGGCCAGGTGGATTTCCTCGGGGCCGATTTTGTCCCTGAGCAGAGTCTTGGGATTCGCATCCAGACCCGCACGCGTAATGTGCACCCAGCCGGTCTCGCCGATGAACCTCACGCCCTGTTTGTAGTGATTGTTGCTGCCCACGAGCATCGTGACGCCGTTATCGTATTTGCATTCGAAGTCGTAATCCACGGCCGCATCCCACAGCCCATCCTTCGGAAAAACGCCCTTGCCCCAAATCTCGACCGGCCCCGTCGAGTCCGCATCCATCCCCCAATGGGCGATATCGATGTGGTGTGCGCCCCAGTCGGTGACCTGCCCCCCGCTGTAGTCCAGTATCCAGCGGAAGTTCCAGTGACATCGCTTCTCAGTGTACGGCGCCCAAGGCGCCGGGCCGAGCCACGTTTCGTAATCGAACCCTTGGGGGACAGGCATCGTCGGCTGCGGGGGAATCTCGAAGACCGTCTCCGGGGCCGCCTGCGGCTTGAAGCCCCGCCCGATGCCGACCTCCACCCTCGCAAGCCGGCCTATGCGTCCGTTGCGAACCAGCTCGCAGCCGAACCGAAAATGCTCCGTGGAGCGCTGCCAGCTTCCGGTCTGCCATACGCGGCCGTAACGCGCCACCGCCTCCACTATCGCCCTGCCTTCCGGTATGGTCAGGGCGAGAGGCTTCTCGCCGTAGACGTCCCTGCCGGCCGCAAGGGCTTCGATAGATATGATCGAGTGCCAGTGGTCGGGAACCGAGATGCAGAGCGTGTCGATATCGGCCCGTGCAATCAGCTCGCGAAAGTCCCGGTACTGGCGGCAGTCCTTGTTCCCATAGTGCTCGTTGATTTCCGCCACCGCGGCCTGTCGGCGAAGCGAGTCCACGTCGCACACGGCGACAATGCGGCAGTCCGTCTCCTGAAGGAAGCCCTTGACGTGACGCATTCCCATGCTTCCCAGCCCGATAAGGCCCATCGTCAGCCGGTTGCTCGCCACTGCGCCGCCAACAGCCGACGACCGGACAAGATACGGCACGACAACAATCGCGGCTGCGCGGCTCAGAAAGTCGCGGCGAGAGATATTTGGCTTGTCTTTTGTCATATCAAATCCTCTATCTCATAGTGGCCCCGGCAGCTACTTCGATTCGGCCGCCGCCCGGGCCTCTACCAGCATCTTCATCCACTTGCCCACATACTGCCAGTGGTCGTGGTACGTCCGGCCGCTGACGAGATTGCCGTCCACCACGCACGGCGCATCGACAAAGACGCCCCCGCACACCTCCAGGTCGAATTTGCACTTGGGGACGGTGGCCATCCGCCGCCCCTTCACGCAGCCGGCGTACGCGGGTATCTCCACACCGTGACAGACGCTCGCGACGGGCTTGTTCGTCTCGAAAAAATGCCGCGTGATGCGAACGAGGTCCTCGTCGTATCGAGTGTATTCCGGGGCGCGGCCTCCCGAAAAGAAGATGCCGAGATACTCCTCAGGATTGACATCTTTGAATGCGATGTCGGCTTGAATCGTGTAGCCCTCGAACTCGCGCGTCACCTGGCCGTCCCAGTCCGGCGGAACCTCGTGCATCACCATGTGGTAACGCCTCTTCTGCGGCCCGGCCACGACCGGCTCGAAGCCGTCCTCCTGAAGTCGATAGTATGGGTAGAGCGTGTCCACGGTCTCGGTCGCATCACCCACGATTATGAGCACCTTGTTCATAGCTTGTTCCCTTTCTTTGCCTGCGGCCGGCTGCCCTAAGCGCCATGCCGGACTTTGCCCAGGCACACTTCGAGGTATCGCCGCGAACGGTTGATTTCCGCCGTGACTTCCGCTGCGGTCGGCAGGATCGGAATTCCGCGCGGAACAGGATGCATGAAAATCTCGGTCAGTCCGCGGTAGTCAATATCCTTCAGGGCCGCAACAATCGGCGCAAAGTCCAGCGTTCCGCGGCCGGGCATCTGCAGAAGCTGCTCGTGCGTAGGCAGTTTCTCCATGCAGCCCCTACCAAACTGCCAGGCGTAGAAGTGCGCCAGTTTTTCGCCGAGATCGCGTATCAGCCCGGCCACCAGAGAGGCGTCCTGCGGCAGGTGGTACGGGGCCAGGGCTATGCCCAGATTCTCCGAGCGTGAGAATTCGGCCAGCCATCGAATGGAGTCGGGCGATTCGAGCAGACTATTCTGGTGGTTCTCTATCGCAATTGTCACCCGCGCTTCGCGGGCTCGTTCAGTATGAGGCCTCATTTTCTCAGCGAATTCCCTTACCGCCGCCTTGAGGGCCCCGCCGGTCAGCTTGGCCGGACCTCGCGAGCCGCAGACAATCATCGGACAGCCGAGCTTGCGTGCGACTTTCAGCTCGTCGCCGAGCCCAAAAGGCCCGAGGTCGAAACGCGTGATGACACCAAGGCGAAGCTTGTGCCGCCGGAGCATCTCGGCGAACCGCTCGTGACCCATCGTCTCGACCTGCTCGCGCTGGTTCGCGTGGTGCTCCGGCCAAATGTCAATGATCTCTGCGCCGGTGAGCCGGACCTCCGGGAGAATCACGCTCAGCTTCATGCGCCCGTACATGCTCGAGGCGACCACGTACCGCAGCCCGAAGCCCGCCTGTCTCTCATCCGGGGCCGCTGCTGCAATGCCCGCGGCCGCGGCATGGGCGGCCAGATACTTGCAGAACCGACGCCGATCAATCCTTGGCTCACTCATATTCGCCAATCCGTTCCAACCACGCCGACGGACGGGGCGCCCGCGCGAGTGACACTCACACCGCCTCGTTTACCATCTCAATCTGTTGGAACCTGCAGAACCGCTCCAGCTCTTCGGTCAGGTCGCCGTAGCATGTCACGCGGTGTATTCCGCCCGACCAGCTCTTCCACAGTCTCTCGGCGTCCCCGTCCACCTCGACGATAATCTTGCTGCGGCATCCCCTGTCCGTATCCGGGGCCTCGATAATCCGCCCGGTGAAGTAGAGCAGCTTCGATGTCCCCTCCAGTACCGCCTGGGTCACTTTCTGGCCCACGCGCATGGCGACCTGCGGAACGGCCCCCTGGCGCCGCTCCATGATGCTGCGCAGCTTGTACGGCGCGGCCGGACCGGCGGGACCATCCATCTTTGTGGTGCCAAGGCAGTGAATAAGGACCGCGCTGTTGCGCGAGAAATCAAACCCGGGATTGCTCACAAAACCGGGCCTGCCCGAAAGGCCCTGAAACAGCACGTGCATCATCGCGCAGGGCAGGTCCGACTGGCAGATGCCCCCCAGCCCCATGTCGTTTAGCCGCGTGAACCCGATACACGGAAACGCGTGCGCGCGGCACAGCGGACCGTACATGCTCCCGTAGCAGTCCACCGCCATGACCGTCGCTTCCTCCTCATCCAGAAGCTTCTCGAAAGCCAGTGCAAGCCTGCACGACTTGACAATCTCGGCCTGCGACGGCTCCACAACCGCCTCGGCGCCCTTGATCCACTTGGCCGCTTCCGCTTTGGCCTCGCTCTCGCCGACACCGTTGTAGGCATCAAGGACGCGCTCCAGAGAAATCTGCTTGATTTCCGTACCGAACTTGTCTCTGACCTGGCCGGCGTACTTGGCAAACGACCTGGTCGTCAGGTTCAGAATCTTGGCCTCGCGCAGATGATGAATCGCCCGAAAAGGCCTTATTGCCGACGCCAACTGCCCGTAGTCGCTGCTCAAGATGCACACGAGGTTCTGTCCGGACTTCTGCTTGTGAATGGCGCTGAGAGTGTGCCATTCGTGACCCGAATACGGGGCCGAGAAGACCACCGTGGGTCGCCCGAGCCGGAGAATTTCATTTAGAATCGACATCACCCAGAGCGTAAGATGAATCACGAGGACCCCGTCAACATCCTGCAACCGGCCCTTCAATTGATTTAGCTGCTCCACCGAGCCAACCAGCTCGCTGACAACAAAATCCACGTCCGCAAGCTCGGCCTTGCGCTTTGCAAACTCCGCTTCGTAAAACCGCACCTCCTTTTGCAGGTCAAGCTCCGGATTCGGGTAGTGGCTCTGGCCGATGCCGAGATAAATCTTCGCGACCTTCACCCTGGATCGCCTGCAGCCCGGACTAATCAGCCTGGACCTCGCCTCTTGCCCTGCCCATGCCCGAATGTCCTGGGCAAGATAAACCGCCCCGCCCGCCGCCGCCAGCCGCAGAAGCTCTCTCCTGTTCATTTCGCTCGGCATTGCCGCCTCCTTTCTTTTCGACTGCCCGTAAGGTAGCATATCCCCGGCCTCATACAGCTTGACGCGCGTTAGGCGCACGAGACCACCGCTGTCTCTTCTATTGGAATTCCCCTCCAAAGGCAAGTACAATTTCCGCTCCGACAAATACAAAAGGGCGCAGAGATTACACACCCCTGCGCCCTTCGATATATTTCCAAGGGAGAATAGTCTTTACCACGCTTTACCGACAACAGGTAAAGCGCCAAATCCATTGCAGTCTTCAAAAGAGTGACACTGAATCGGGGCGAAGCCCTTAACTATGCAGCCGCTCCTTCTTTGACCACACACAAAATGCACTATCTGCGACGACGCCGCAGCGCAACAAGACCGCCAAGGCCGAGCAGAGCTATCGTTGCAGGCTCCGGAACGGCCCCGATGCTGTAGAAGTTCTTGTTCGACTGCAGCGGACCGAACGTATACGTCCCCGGACCCAGTTGGGCCGCGAACACGCTCATCGGCCGATCCCTGCTGCCGTCCGATCTCTCGCGGATGAACAGATCCAGGCCGGTGTCCGTGAAAGTCCCCGCCGCGGCAAAGGCCGCCACTATCTCGTCCGCCTTGGTCTGGAGGGCAATCCCGTCGTCGTCCAGCCAGCGGTCGTCCACTGTCACCGCCACCATCGCCGGCGCCGAAATCGTCACATCGTACGTCACCGTATCGGAGCCCGTGCCGCCCTTGTCCGTGTTGAACGTCCGGACGTACTCAGCCCCGATAAGCTCCGCGGGCACACCGGCCCAGGGATACGTGCGATCCGAGAACACAATGTTGCCGTCCTTCAGACCGCCCGCCTCGGTCGCCAAACACTGGGTGTTGCCGGTAAACGAGCCGATCGGGTCCCTATCGCCCGAAGTGCCGTTCGACCGGACAACGTTGGTGATCAGCGCCGCCGGCGCGACGTTGCATACGCTGACGACAACGCCAACCACTACAAACAATAGAAACAGCTTCTTCATAATCACTCCTCCTCACAACGAAAGTAATAAAACTCCATCCCTACACTTGGAATACATACTCCTTGATATAAGACGCTAAGGTCTTTCTTCTCTTTCTTTCCCAACCTTGCCGATTCAAATCGGCGTGATTACTTCCTGCGACGCCGCAGAGCAACAAGACCACCGAGACCGAGCAGGGCTATCGTCGCCGGCTCAGGAATCGGGGCGACAACACCCGGCACGTAGGACACAAAGTCGACATCCATCGCACCGCTCTGACCGGTCGAACCCTGACCAAGCGCCAGGTAGCTGTCGTCGTAGTCGTTACCGTTGCCCGCGGTCACGTCAAACACGGTGGGCACCAGTGAGCCGTCCACGTATACGCTGACCACGTGCGTGCCCGTTCCGCCGGCCGCAATAGTGACCCAGTACTCATGCCACACAGCCGGATTGAGGGCCAGCACGTTCGTCGTTCCGCCCTCGCCCGTATCCACGCTGCCGGTCGGTGAAGTGCCGTTGAGGTTGTTCATGATCAGCCCCTCGGCCGCCCCATCGGTATCCGTGCCCAGAACCAGAGCAAGCGAAATAATCTTGTCGCCCTCGCTCTGACGGATGCCGATGCCGCCCTTGCCGCCGTCGTGAATCAGGTAGCCGTCGCCGCCGGCAGGCCACGGGACAACCCCGCCGCCGCCGTCCGGATGGAGATCATCCAGCGGAGGGGTCGTTGCAATGCGGGCACGGAACGAGAGGGTCACGCCTTGCAGTATCGTCGCCGCCGGGTCGCCCAGATCGTTCGTGATGCTGTGGCCGAAGTAGAGCTTACGGTTGCTGCCCGGATCGCCCATACCATAGTCCCGCGGGTCGCCGGTTTCCTGCAGCCGCAGGTACCCGTCGATGCTCGACGCGCCGCCCGGTCTGCCGGCGCCTATAATGGTGCCGTCCCACTGGTCCGAGCCGTTGTCGTGGTCCCACGTGCCGTCCAGCGAGTCGAAGTCGTCCGTCGGACCCGCCGTCGCCGCGTCCCCGGTGTACGTGTACGTCCAGCCGCCAACGGGGTCGGGATAAACTACCCCTGCCCGGGCGCCGGCGCATACAACGCCCACCGCCAATACAAATACTAACAGATACTTGCTCATAACAGTCCTCCTCATGGAAATAAAAAGTGCCAATACTCGGCTGCACGGTCGCATCAACAAATTCCAACACATGCGGCCGCCAACCGGTCGTTTTTCTGTTCAATCAATCACCGCAAAGGAATATCCCAAGAAAGGAACTCCCCGAGGTTTGATAGTATCCTCCTCACTTTGTGCGTAAGCCTGTCTCCTCCTGTTCTCATTCACTCATCAACCACTCCTGCCCGACGCCAGAAATCCTCCCCTGCAATCCGTTGAGGCGCCGGAATAGCAAAACTGCGCACATGGCCGTTTAGCTTTTTATAGCAAATCATCTTGGCCGCTGTCAAGAGAAATCTCCGTCAAACGAAGTTTTTTACGGAAAAACTGCACTCCTCATTCCTAACCTCAATCCCGGAAAACACTTACAAACACGCCTCCAGGAGGATACTCGAGTCGCCCGCCGCCGAAAGACCCATTTTCAGCCCTGTATTGCCCCCCCTTTTCCCCGGCGCAGCGCCGCGCCCCTCTGACCGTGATCCAATGCTGCCCCGGCGTTCCGTCATAGCGCCCCCCGCATTTTTGCCTCTCGCTCCGCATAGATGCGGTCCGCGCCGCTGTCGCACGATGCGTTTCGGCCTGCCGGCGCCCCGGCTCGCACCCAAGGACCAACCGCCTAAGTCACCGAAAAGTCCAGTAAAACGTGCTCTCCCGGCAGATTCCGGTTGACACCGGCTGCAAAGATGTGTTATAAGGATGATAGGTGATGCGTTTTTGTTTTGCACGTATTCCAAGGGTTCTTTTGCACAGGAGGAGTTCCAATGCAAAGGCCGGACCCAAAAGCGATAATCGGTATATTACCGGTCCGGCTGTTCACCCCAATCGACTTTCACCGTATTTGGTTTGCTGGTTTTCGGAGTACACGGCCACTTGCCACCGCATGTTTTACAAGATGCTAAATTCACGGCCCCGAAGACCCGATAAAGTCTTCGTGCGGGGCCCCGCCGGTACGTTGCCGGCGGCGCCGCAAGACGTGGATACCACCAATATTTGATCGACGTATTATGCTCAGCCCTGCTGGCGACAAGATGCTGTTCAATAATTATATTGAAGGAGAAATACTATGTATAAGAGAATCGTCGCTCTAATAACGCTGCTCACCCTGTGCTCCGGCGCGGCGCTCGCGGGTATCGTTTACCCCGACCCGGCCGGCGGATGGACGTACATCTATACAGGCGATGCGGCCGTAGCGGGTCCGACGGGCAACTTCGACTCGCTCGACGGCACGTGGGACCACGACAACGGCTCGGACCAGTGGGATGGCTCCGCAATCGGCGCCGGACGGCCCGGCGGCGCCGTCGCCCTCTCGGACGGCGGTGTGAATTTCCTGCGAATTCAGGATACCGGCGACCCGCGCGACCACGGACAGGGTGATCCCGGGAGCAACCGCAAGGTATTGTTCGGGCACAGTGTTACGAACGACGTCCCGACCCCCGCCGCCACCATCCTTGACGACGGTGTAACCATCAACTTCCGTGCAAGAATCTCCACCGGAGCACCCCTCGATGACGTTCATCCCGACGGCGGCGGCGCGACTACTCCATGGCCTGCGGGCGGCGACGGCTACCTCGTGCACGATGGCGGAAAGGATAATTTCAATTTCCGACAGTCGTCCGGCGACAAGCTCATCTCCTTCGCGCTTGTGCTCGCATCCGATCACGCTGCTATTTCGGCCGACGGACTGACCATGAACAACCTCAACGGCACTTCGCCCTCGGGCAGCGTGGATACGGGCGAGGGCGGAACGACAAACCTCCTTGAGCTCGACCCCACCCAATGGCACGAGTTCTGGATTACCATCCAGGGCGACACCGCCGGCGGCGGAACACACCGAGTCTCCATTTACCTCGACGGCGACGCAAACCCCGTTGAGTTCCATGTCACCGCGGGCAACGGAAACGACTACGGCGACAGCTATATCGGCATGGGCTGTGGCTCTACGGGCCAGACCGGCGCCATTGACATTGACTTCTACGGCTATAAGCCCGGAATTATCATCCCCGCCGGCGGCGTTCTCAAGGCCCGCGAGCCGAAGCCCGCCGACGGCGCCGAGAACGTCAGCAGCATCGAGAACTTCGGAATGCTCTCCTGGACCGCCGCCCCCGGCGCAGCATGGCACCACGTCTACTTCGGAACAAACTTCGACGACGTAAACGAGGCGACCGCCGATTCCGACGAGTTCAAGGGCAGACTGCCCTCCATGAATACCTTCTATATGCCCACACGCTCGGCGGGCACCACTTATTACTGGCGAGTCGACGAGGAGGACAACTTCGCCGAGGTATTCCACGGTGACGTCTGGACGTTCACAACCGCCCCCTCCACGGCAAGCAATCCGAGCCCCGCCGACGGAGCCGTTCTTGTCGGGCTCGACCCCGAGCTGACCTGGAGTGCCGGCTTTGACGCCACCACGCACGACGTATATTTCGGCACAAACGCCGACAACGTCGCCAACGCAACAAAGTCTTCAGGTGAATTCAAGGGCAATGTCGTGCCCGCTTCGTTCACACCGGGCACGCTGCAGTACGGCGCCGACTACTACTGGCGAATCGACGAAGTCGGCCCGACCACCGTGAAGGGCATCGTGTGGAGCTTCTCTACAATACCTTATATTCCCATCACCGATCCCAACCTGCTCGGCTGGTGGAAACTCGACGAGGGTTCCGGGATAGTCGCTCTCGACTCCTCCGGCCACAACGCCCATGGGACACTCACCGTTCCGACCCCGACCTGGACGCCGGGACTCATCGGCGGCGCGCTCGACTTCCAGGGCAACGGCGACCGCGTTACCGCCTCTTCACTTGCCGATTCGCTGAACGGCTTGAGCGCCATTACCATCATGGCCTGGATCAAGTCCGACGTCATCGGAACCGACAAGGGCTTCATAATCCTCGAGGAGCCGAGCGGAAGCGACAGCAGAAACATCCGTTACGACAATACAGGCGCAACCGCTGACGGCGACGACGTCCTGAAAATGGGCTTGACCATCGCTACCACAGGTGGAAACGAGGAGCTACAAATGGAAAGCTCTGAAAACCGCCAGACCACCGACTGGCAGCATATCGCCCTGGTCTGGGCCAGCGGACAGCAGCTCCAGTTGTATATCGATGGCATCCTCGACGTGCCAACGTCCAACGATGACGCCGTAACCGGCACACTCGTCGGCAATACGAATGTCATCATCGGACAGGGCAACAAAGACGGCGCCAGCAGCTCATGGGACGGGCTCATCGATGACGTCCGAATCTACGACAAGGCCATGACGGCCGAGCAGGTCAAGGCCGCCATGAGAGGAGACCCGAAGCTGGCCTGGGACCCGAAGCCCGCAAATGGAGCAAGCGTTGATATTGGAAACGCCTCACCCCTGACGTGGGCGAAGGGCGATGCCGCCACAAAGCACGACGTGTACTTCGGCATCAGCCGGGACGCTGTGGCCAATGCCGATACTTCAACCGTCGGCGTATACCGCACCACGCTCAACGTCGGAACCGAAACCTACACTCCCCCCGAAACGCCGGTGTTCGGCCAGACCTACTACTGGCGAATCGATGAACGCAACAACGACGCCAGCGTCACCAAGGGAATGATCTGGAGCTTCACCGTCACCGACTTCATCCTCGTCGATAACTTCGAAGACTACAACGACTACAGCCCCGATAGAATCTTCGAGTCCTGGCTCGACGGCTTCGGCTACGGCTCGCCCCCACCCCTGCCCGGACCCTACTATCCCGGAAACGGAACGGGCTCTATCGTGGGCTACGCAACTGCGCCCTTCGCCGAAACCGCAATCGTGCACGGCGGCGACCAGGCCATGCCGTATTTCTACAACAACAATCTGCCGGGAATGGCACAGTATTCCGAGTCCACCAAAAACCTCACCTACCCGAGAGACTGGACCCAGGGAGGCGTGAAGGCCCTATCCCTCTGGTTCAGAGGCTATCCCGCCTCGTCCGGAGGATATAGCCAGGTCGCGGGCACGTTTACGGTACGAGGCTCCGGCGCCGACATCTGGAACGTCCCCAGCCACGAGGGATTCCATGACGAGTTTCACTTTGTGTACAAGACCCTCACCGGCACAGGCTCGATAGTCGCCAAGGTGGAGAGTGTTCAGAATACGAACGGCTGGGCGAAGGCCGGCGTTATGCTTCGCGACACCCTGGACCCGAATTCTATTAACGGCCTGGTCGCGGTTACCCCCAGCAACGGGATCACGTTCCAGGGACGTGTGGAGGCCGGCGAAGAAACCACGAGCACGGTCCAGGGCGGGCTGACTGCGCCGTACTGGGTGAAGCTCGAGCGTGACGCCGCCGGATACATCGGGGCCTGGTACTCCGTCGATGGAACGAGCTGGACTCAGTTGGGCAACTACGTGCTGGTTAGCACCGGCAGCCCCGTGTACATAGGACTGGCCGTCACCAGCCACAATGTCAACGCGACGTGCGAGGCCGTATTCTCCAACGTCCAGACCACAGGTTCCGTCGGCGCCGTCTGGAACAGTCAGGATATAGGAATACTGGCCAACGACCCGGAGCCGATGTACGTCGCCCTGACCAGCGGCGCGACAACCGGAGTTGTCTATCACGAGGACCCGAACGCCGCGCAGACGGGAACCTGGACCGAGTGGAATATCGACTTGAAGGAATTCCAGGACCAGGGCGTCACCCTGTCGAACGTCGGGGTCGTCGCCATCGGATTCGGCAACAGAAGCGCGCCTCAGGCCGGTGGCTCGGGCGTGGCTTACTTTGACGATATCCGCCTGTACGGGGCCAGATACATCCCGGGCAAGGGAACACCGCTCGCCGGCGACCTGAACAACGACGGGCTCGTTTCCTATCCCGACGTTGAGATAATGGCCGACGAGTGGCTCGAAAGCGATGCGGCCATCGCCACACAGTCGCCTACGACCGCCCCGGCAGCCTGGTGGAAGCTGGACAGCACCCCGCTTGACAGCGCCGGCGCCAGTCACGGGACAGCATACGGCACACCCCTCTACGCCGCCGGCAAGGCCAGCGACGCAATGGTGTTTGACGGTTCCAATGACTACCTGATAATGCCGGATACCGTCGGCACGGAGTTTGGAACCGGCTCCTTCACGTTGTCCTTCTGGCTCAAGAGCAGCTTCGTCGCGGGCTCGGCCAAGCAGTTTATCATCTGCAACGGCACCAACGGCAGCGAGTTCGACGGCGGCGGCAACGGGCCCGGCGGACGCTCGACGGGCAAGAGGTATGTGGTCAAACTCGAGGGCAGCAACTTTCAGTTGCTGCTCGATGACGACGTGACCAAGACAACGTTGAACGCCGCCAGCAGCAACTTCGCCACCGGCGAGTGGGTACACGCCACGGTGGTCAGGGACACGGACGTCAACGAGCTGCGCATCTACTGCAACGGCGCGCAGGCGAACACGGGAACGGACAATACCGCCCAGAGTCTCGACTCGCTGGGCGAGCCGCTGTACATTGGCGCCAAGCTGCAGGAGAACGACCATGCGGCCGATCAGGCGAGCGCGCAGGTGGATCATTACTTCGACGGGATGCTCGACGATATCCGGTTCTTTGCCACGGCCCTGCCGGCTGCCGAGATTGCGTACATTGCGGATGATACGCCGGCCGACGGCGTGTTATACGTACCGCTCAATTCGCCCGCCAATCTCGTGCCAAAGGTGGGCGATCCGGGCGTTTACAATCCGGCCAATCCCGACATCGTCAACTTCAAGGATTTTGCCGTCCTGGCCGACGAGTGGCTCCAAGAGCAGCTCTGGCCGGAATGGTAAGACGACGGCTTCGGCCGAAAACAGATTCTGTAGTCCTCCGGGGCCCGCGAAAAAATTGGCGCGGGCCCCGGCTTTTTGCGCACCCCATGCTTCAAGAGCCCCCGGAGATTTCTGTTTGCGAGGACACGCCGTGCGGAGACAGACTTCAGAGCACGAGAACACAATACACAGCAACAACATCGAAGGTTGGGCCGAAGGCTGAGCGCACCAGAGAGGTCAGGAGGCAGAGGTTTTCGCCCCGGTTGTTTGGCGGGCCGTTCGCAACGACCTGTCGTGGACGATGTTGATTTGACCTTATAGAAGATTCAGGTGGAAGAGGGTGCGATTGATTCGTGTCCGCGAGCGGCATTCTCCGGCCGTGTTGCGCGGCCCTATCTTCTGTACCAGTGGATATCAGCAGCCGTGTAGTTCTGTCGTACGAACTGCCGATGCCACTTCTGATTCCACAAATCGGGTATCAGTATCTTCCTCACCGAACCGTCGAGATAGCTGCTCTGGATTCCCCCGCTGTGCCGGTCGATGCAGAAGCGCCATATATTGCCGCTGTTGGTGGGAATATCATCGTACACAAGAAATGGCTGGCCCGGAATTGGGTTGTCGTGCCTGGGCCACGTGTGTGAGAAGGTGCTGTCCGCGAAGACCGGCGCCTCATGGGCTCCTCTCATGGAGATAGTCTTCCAGTACCAGTCATCCGGATACTTGGGCCTGCCGATACAGCCGATGAAGCTGTTGATTCCGTAGCTGCCCCAGTACCCCTCTCGCCAGCCCTCGGTCAAGAGGCTGGGGTCCCCCCAGACCGTATCGACGCTGCCGCGTTTCTCGCCGTCGGGGTCCTGACATGGCCTGGTCGCCGACGGACAGCAGCGAAGGTCGTTGATGTCGCCGTAGTACGGCCTAAGCATCGCCATCCAGTCACCCGGTATCGCATCCTGGCCGAGGGAGTAGGTCCCCGGCCAGACTTTGTCGTCCCAGTCCGTTCCGTAGGCTATCGTGGCGGTCCCCCACTGCTTCAGGTTCGACTTGCAAACCGCAGCCCGGGCCTGTTTCTTCGCCAACTGCAGCGAAGGCATAAGAAGCGCCAGCAGAATTGCAATTATGGCTATGACTACCAGCAGTTCGATTAACGTAAACCCCGCCGTCTCGCGTCTTGTCGTAATCGGTTTGGCCTTCATTGCCCTTGCATCTCCTAAACCAGACCCTGTACAAGCGTGACTTCTATGGATGCGTATGATGCCTTTTTGAAGAACGGCGCCGAAAGCGGCAGCCAGATACAAAAAGGCGCCTCAAGCAAAGAACAAAGTAGCAAAAACTACCAAGCGACGCAAGCGAAAAATCAAATTACTCACAATCAGGGCCCGGAATAGAGGTCAGCGGTGGCTGCATTCCAACACACCGGCAAAAGGCCGATCCGTCACGCAAGTACGCAGCTTCTTTGTGTTCAATCCTGTACAGGATTCCGGATTTCCAAAAAATCTGTTGAAACTGCGATATAGTCATGGTATTATAGCGCGTAAGTTTTGTAGAAGCAGTCTAAAACAGGTGTCACAGTCTGCAACAATGTTGTTCATGTAATCAAACAGGAAGCCTGGGACTATATAGAAAGGGTCAGGTTGCCAAATACTGTGAGTGTTACGGGAGTTAATTGTTGTGGACAGTATAAAAACTACAAGAGCGTTTACACTTATCGAGCTTCTGGTGGTCATAGCGATCATCGCACTTCTCATGGCCATAATCACACCCGCGTTAAGAAGAGCCAAGGAGATGGCCAAAAAGACCATTTTCAGAAGCAACTTCCGCCAGATAGGTATCGTGATGGCTACTTACGAGGCTGAATTCGAGTTCAACTATCGAAATGCCAGACCTCCTTACAACAAAACCTGGGTCTGGGTAAACGGGACTGCCGATTATGCTCATGAACTCAACCGGATGAAGTCCAGCGTAATGGCGGCCGGGCTTCTGAAGGACCACAAGATGTTCTTTTGCCCCTCTATCCTGAATCTGGCCCACGATAAGAATTATGACATCACCGAGATGACCGGCGGCAGTTCCGCCCCGCCGCCACACGATACACGAGAGCTTTTGGAGGATGGCAAACGCCCGGCCTTCTGGAGTTCTTATGTTTGGCTTTATAAAAAAGAAATACGGGGCGATATTCAGTTGGTTAACGAGGTGTCCAGCGGCGTGATGATGATGGACATGACAGATCATTGCTGGCGCGTTATACGAAACAGTCCGATCGGGGTTTCGGCACAAAACCTTGGTATCAGACAGTCGCTGTATCACTATAATGTTTTGATGGTCGATCTAAGTGTGGTCAATCCGTCCGACAGGGATGAGGACATTAATCCCTGGCTTTGGGATTCTGACCTCTGGGCGGGTATTTGGCGTTAACTGCAGTGAGATTTGACATCTTGCCTTGCCGGACTGAGGCGAAAGCCGGATCACGAACAGACGCGCCGGCACACTTTCCATTCTAAGAATACCGCGATACCTTTACACTTCAACCTTCAATCTACCGGTTTGATTCGACAGCCATACTGCGAGGGCATTTAACGCTATACACGGAGTGCAGAGAATCAAGGTTGATAGGCATTGCCGTTCCAAAAAAATGTCTTTGAAATGTTCTCGCAATTCCGCCTCCGCCTCTTTGCCACATTGACAACAAAGAACATATTACCACAATCTCATTCTTTTGCCCTGAACTTCCCGCGACAGTCCCAAACGTCCCGTTTGGCAAGCCCACATTGCTCGCTGTGCGCGCTCCCAGTTCGCCTCAGGGCAAGCAGTCAGGCGGTTTCGGGCAAGAGCAGACGCGACTTTGCCCTTGCAGTTTTGCGGACCGGCTCGGGGACGGTTTGCCTGGCGATATTGAGCAGCAGGCCGACCGCGGCCGACGAGAGCAGCATGCTCGTTCCGCCTGCGCTTACAAAGGGAAGGGGAATGCCCTTTGTGGGCAGGACGACGGTCACCACGCCGATGTTTAGCGCCGCCTGTATTGCGACGGCAAAGACGATGCCGCCTGCGAGAAGGCGGCCGAATTCGTCCTGGCACCTCAGCACAACGAGCATTCCGAGCACAACAAAAGCAATGAACAGTGCTATTACGACCGCGTTGCCGGCAAAGCCGAGCTCCTCGCCTATGATGGCGAAGATAAAGTCGGTGGTATCCTCCGGCAGGTGGCCGTACTTGCAGATTCCTCTTCCGAGTCCCTTGCCCCACAATCCGCCGGAGCCGAGCGCGATGAGCGACTGGCTGGCCTGGTAGCCGGCCGAATCGGTCCACTGCTCGGGGTGCAGAAAGGCGGCGATTCGCTGCATGCGGCCGGGGGAGCGGACCAGGACGAACAAGAAGGCCGCCGCACCGAGCGGCAGAGGGGCCAGAAGATGCCAGAGGCTGGCGCCGCCGACGATGAGCATCAGGAAGGCCAGAAGGGCCACAAAAGCGGCGGTGCCGAGGTCCTCGATGAGTATCAGCAGGACGATGAAGCCAACGATGCAGCAGACGGGAACGAACCTCTTGCGAAACAGCTTCATTTGTGAGCCGAACTTGTGGCAGAAGGCGGCGAGGAAGAAGACGATCGCCCATTTTGCCATTTCGGAAGGCTGGAAGCTGATGTGGGCCGAGCCGAGTGGGATTCGGAGCCAGCGGCGGGCGTAATTTACCTCCGTGCCGAAACGCGGGATCAGGACGAGCATAAGTAGCGCTGTGCTAAAGATTAAGAGGGCGGTTGTGGGGGACCTCGAGAGGCCTTTTTCGAAGCTGAGGCGGCGGTAGTCGAAGGCGGAGGCGAGGTAGAGGACGAAGCAGGCGAGGGGGAAAAAGAGGATTTGGCGGAGGCTGGGGTAGTCGTAGAATTTGTGGAGGTCGAGCTCCTGGCCGACGTTGGCGCTGGCGGAGAAGACGAAAACCGTTCCGATTGCCATGAGCAGGACGATGACCATGGCAATAAGCTCGGCGAGCAGATTGTCCCTTGGAGCTGTAACCACTTGTATACGAAAGACTTAGGTGGCCGAGGGCTGTATTGAGCGTGTCGGCCGAAGGGCCTTTTTAGGTTTATTTTCGGCTTTTGGCAGCGGCGGGCAGCAGAAAATCCGGCGTTAAATCGGGAAAACGAGGCAAGTTCGTGGGTTTGTGGTTCTGCGCCCACAGGGCACTTGTGTAAAACTGGGTAATCAGGGGGCTCTGGGAGGAGCTGGGGTGCGGAGAAGGGTTCGGGCGTTTTCGGCCGGTAGGCAAGGTTGGGGGATTCCATTCTGGCGGGGGTGTTGTGCTTGCAGTGAAAAGAAGGGGAAGGGATGCTTGCGGGGTGAGTGAGCGGGCCTTGCCGAACTGGCAGTTTGGGTAGTTTGGCAGCGTGGGAATACGGGGGATTGGGTAAGTAAGAAGCGAATTCGAATTGGGTTTGTTTGGGTTCGTTCTTGCGCCCCTGCGGGGGCATTGATAGGCGTAAAGTGTTGCAGGGTAAGGGTTTACAGCCGTTTTTGGGTGGTTTTGGCGATTGGGTTCGTTTGGGTTCGTTTTTTTGCCGGTCGGAGGGGTGGAATCTGTCGTAAGGTGTTGCAGTACAAGGGGTTAGAGCCATTTTTGGGTGCTTTTCGGGATTGGGTTCGTTTGGGTTCGTTTGGCTTTGGCTCCCTGCGGGGGCTGAGGGGTATTTTGGGCGTAAGTTGTTGCAGGGAAAGGAGTTAGGCGCTGACTTCGGGGTTTTGCGGATTTGGGCGGTTTTGAGCAAAAATGCGCGTTTTTTGACGCGTTCGG
>CP070678.1:3158753-3211183 GCA_020352515.1 Phycisphaerales bacterium
CACGGTCCGAACACGTCAAGAACCTGTTTCACGATGGCCACTTTCGGCAAACGCCGCCCCCGTTCGGCACAAACCGCCGGCACGCTGTGGTCAACCGCAGGCCTGTCGCAGGCGTCGCCCTTCTTGAAGCCGGGCATTACAACGCCCGTGCCTTTGGGGATGTAGAAATAGACGTCCTCGTGGCCGACTCTTGCATGTCGATAACCCCAGGAATGCAACAGTTCCACTATTTGGCGGGGGTGATATCCGAATTGCCCCGCATTAACTTCATGGTATTCACAGAAAATGTTCGGACGGCAGCGCCTTACAAACTCCTCGGCGCCTTTTAGAACAAGAAGCTCGCTACCTTCTGTGTCGAGCTTTATCAAATCCGCCTTTTCGATGCCGTTTTGAGCCGCAAAATCGTCGAGCCGCCACAGATCGACCTCGTACTCAATCCACCTGTCAAACCGAAGAGGCCGCCCGATGCACGCAAGCCCGGATTCCTTGCCCGATTCGGGATACTTCAAGACGCCTTTGCCATTCCTGTCGGCCAGCGCCATGTTAAAAGCCTTTACTCTTGCCTCAAGATTGTTCAGCGATATGTTCTTGTTCAAAACCGCGTACGTTATCGGGGCCGGTTCAAATGCATAGCTGGCCATGTCCCGATTTATCGCCGCAAGAAGGGAGTACGAACCGGTATTGGCGCCGACATCGATAACAACGGGCCGCCGGCGCTCCAGCGTCCGCTTATAGAAGAACCTCAACTCATCGGCCCCCCAGACATCCGGTATCCCGTCACGACGCGGCGCCTGCCAGCTACCCCCTATCTCCGCGGACATCGGGTCAATCTCAACCTTAGAATTATCCAACAAATATGCCTGCATAGGTTCCTGCCTTTTACGGTTTGTCCTATTCTCCCATCAATCCAAAGTCACACTCTTTACTGCCAACGACTCCGGAGAAATTCGTTTCTGAATAACGTAAACCATTGTATTTGATCATGTCCCTTTGAGCCGGGGAACCTGTGCCCTACGTGTCCGGCGCTCAAATCCGTGCCGTAACGCACAGGTGCCATCCCCACCTTTTTTCCATCCAGTGAAAGAGTCTGCGGGGAAGATAGCGAAAGTACCATTCTCTGACATATTCATGGTTCCTGTATTCCCGTATCTTGTAGGGGAATATGTGATCGATTGTCACGTCCTGAATAATGAAGCCCGCAAGAAGGCGGCGAATCGTCTTTTTCGTAAAGCTGTACGTCACGGGGCAGCCGGTTTGGGCCTCAGAATGCCGCGCAATCAAGTCACGCGACTTCCAAAACGCCCCCTTGCCGTAAGTCGTCAGAATCCAGAGGACCTTCCATGAATGCCGATGGTAGACCATTATCTTCAATAGACTGTCCGGCCCCATGTATTTGCGCATTTCAGAAATCGCCCTCGCTGGGCGCGGCGTATGATGCAGCACGCCGAATGAGTAGATCAGATCATACTCTTCCACCGGTACGATATCGGAGAGCTTTTCGGCGCTAGCCTCGTAAAAGTCGATTTCCAGTCCGTAAACCTCTGCCCGTCTTTTAGCAATGTCCAAGGACTTAGGGGAAAAATCCACTGCCGTCACTTTTGCTCCGGCCCTCGCAAAATTCACGGTATCGGTTCCTATGCCGCATCCAACCTCGAGAACCTTCTTATCTCTCCATTTCTCGAACTGCGCGAAGGTGTGTATATGCGGCTCAACAAAGTATTTCCTCTCCTCCACCTCATCGAAATACTCCCGGCTGCCCACATCACGTCGAGAATGGCGAATGTTGCAGGGTCTGGCGTCCCAGAACTCCCGGACTCGTCCAATTGGAACATCAAGGAAATCCTCTATACGGCCGATGGGCATCCTACGTCCACTCCCAATCCCAAAGCAATGTACTCAAGCTTGGTGAACTGCCGGTCCTTCAGCTCGCGCCAGCAGTCCAGCAGCACGGCACCCTCTTTGGCGTTGCTGTCAATTCGTTCCCAGTCGAGCTCTCGAAACTCCGGCCACCTTGTCAGAAGGACGATGGAGTCCGCATCGCACACACACTCGTAAGGATCACTAAAGTACGCCACCGTATCTCCCAGCACATCCTTGGCGCCGTCCAAAGCCTGTGGATCGTGCACACTTACGGTGCAGCCGGCGCCAACAAGCCTGCGGGCGAGCCCGATCGATTGCGATTGTTCTATTATGTGTGTGCCCTGTTTAAAGGACAGACCTAACAACGCCACACGCTCGGCGTCCCAGCGGTTCTTACAGACAAGGTCGAACAACCTATCGAGCACCTCTTCGTTAACAGCAACCGTCGCCCGACTTAATTGTGCCTCGTATCCCAAACGCCTGGCAAACACCTGGAAGGCAAGATTGTCGCGGGGAAAACACGTGCCGCCGAAACCAAGCCCTCCGCGGAGGTACTTGCACCCCACCCGGCTGTCATGGCCTATCGCTTGTGTAATCTCGTCGACATCGGCGCCGGGGAGCCTTTCACATATACTGGTCAACTCGTTTGCAAAACTTATCTTCATCGTAACAAAACAGTTCAAACCGAGCTTGGTAATCTCAGCATTCAACAACGACATTAGGGCGACGTGCGGCTGATTCTCACAAGAATCGAGGTAGAGCTCCTTGACTATACGCGCGGATTTCTCGTCGGACGCCCCTATAAGCACCATATCAGGTCGTGCAAAGTTCTCGATTACCGAGCCCAAAGCTATGAACTCGGGGTTATACACGAGGCCAAAATCCTCTCCGCAATGCTTACCGCTAATATCTTCCAGCAACGGTTTGAAGACGGCCTCGCAAGATCCCGGCATGACGGTCGAGACAACATCCACGACATGAAACGCATTTTTGCCCCCAAGGGCCGGGCCGATTCCGCATAACACGGCCTCAACGTGCTCATTTGAAAATGTCCCATCGGGTCCGCTCTGTGTCGGAACGATGATCAGCGTAACACAAGAACGCGATACGGCGTCCTGCAGGTCGGTGGTGAACGCCAGGTTGGCCCACGAACTTTCCAGAAGCTCGGCCAAGCCCGTTTCTTTTACGGGGCAGCGCTTTCTCTCCAGTTCGCCCACAACATGGTCATTCTTTTCAACCCCGACAACGACATGTCCCTTGGAGGCAAAATACGCGGCGGTGCAAAGACCCAACTTTCCCAGACCCACTACCGAGATTTCCATAGTTCACCTCTCGTAAAAGTCCCGACGCTCTCACACACCATACCGTCGTCCAGAATCTTCCTTTCTAATATCCGGCCATCTACCCGACAGCCTCATTCCCGTATGGTCCGATATTCTCGAGATTCTATGTTGTTATTTCGTATCATTGGGCCAGCGGCTTACATGCAACTGCCGTAGATCTCGATGATCCTTTTGCCCCTGCGGACTACGGCCAGCTCTTCACCAAGAGCCGCCTTCCGGCTGGCAAGAATCAAACACAATTCCGAGTACAGGCCGGTCAAACGCTCGCGCTCGGCCGCAAACCGAGCCCTCCCAAGAGCCCCAGCCGGGGCGATCTTCTCCAGAAGAGCGCCGAGCTTCCGGCAGCCCATCTCCACATCTCCAAGTCTGTCTTGACGGGCCAGCATGATCTGCTCGGTCAAAAGACCCTTCATCTCATCCAACAGACGTTTGTCCGTCTCATCACTCATACCGTGGACGCCCCCGGCTGTTCCTGGCGAGCCAGACCGTGTTCCGCCTCTTCCAGAAGGTCGGCCGCATCCTTGTTCGACGGCTCCAGCGCAAGAATGTCCGAAAGGAGCCTCTTCGACTCTTCGAATCGCCCCTCCCTAACGTAAAGCGAGGCCAAAGAGAACATGACGGAGGTGTCACCGGGGTGCATCTCAAGATACGCCTCGAGATAACGAATGATCTGCTCGAACGTTCCCATTTGACATGAGGTCTGAAAGAGACCCAAAAGAGCCGTCAGATTGTCGGCATCCAACTCCAGGCACTTGAGATACAAGTTGAAAGCCTTCTCGTAGTCGCTTTGCTGCTGTGCGATCATGGCCAGACCGGCGTACGCCTTGGAGCAGTCTGCTTCCAGCCGACAGGCAACTCGAAAGGCAATCTCAGCATCTTCAAGCAGATTCTTCTGCATGGCCACCACGCCCAACCCGATGTAGGGAGCCGCCGCATCGGGGTCCACCGAGGCCGCCTTTTCGTAGCACTCCTGCGCCTCGGCATAATCGCCGACAGAGGCGTGGCAGTCGCCAAGTTCCTGCAACACCTCATAACGCTGGGTCGTCCTTTGCGGCCCACCGGCATGATCCTGTGTCATATCCATGGCATTTCTTTTCCTTCAAGCACCTGGTCCGCTCTTTCGAGCAATTCGATTGCCGATTTGAAATCCTCGCTTCTGCGGCTCAGCTTAGCCTCCGAGAGAAGCGTCTCAACGGTCGGCCTCTGCCGGTTTAACTGAGAAAACAGACGGGCAGCCCCCCTATGGTCACCGGCCCTGAACAAGGCCTTTGCCGCCTGTGATTTCATCCAGATTCGGTTCTGATAGTGGTCGCCGGCGTATTCATAGAGCCGGGCCGCCCTTGCCCAGTCTCCATCCTCTTCCGCGAGCTTTGCACGGCCGAGCACCTCGTCGAACTGAAAAGGAATCTCATCCGGCAGCACCCGTCTGGTCAAGATACCGGCCGCATCCAGAGATTCGCGGAGGCCCAAATTCGCGAACCGCCCGCGGGCACGCCTGAGATCATCGCTCTTTAGCACGAATGCCCGGCACCGGTCGGTCGAACCTTCCAGTTCAAGAGCCTCGTTTCCGGCTGGACTGTTGATCAATGCATAAAGAGAGTCCTCCAGCCAGAACCCGCGTATCGGAAAACCGCTTGGGACTATCGCCACATAAGCGCCGCCACACCGGGCTAAGGCCGCGTCCACCCGTCGGGCATCGGACGACCCGCGCTCGACCGGCAAGAGGACTATGTTTGGCATGTCGGCGTTCAGCCTGCGGAAATCCTCGCCCGGCAGCGGCAGGTAAACCTCGTAGGGGTAGAAGGTATGCCGCCATATTGAGCTCAGGGTGCTGCCCGTTTGGTCATCCAGCCCCGCGGTGACAAGAATGATGGAAAGATCCTGTATCTTTGACCAGGGCTTGGGTGGTCTGGTGGTTCTTATCGTTATTACGTTTCGCAGATACTCACTCTTGTCTTTGCGCTGCCGGACCGACACCCTGTCGGAATCACCCACGGGGCTGTAAAACTCCCCTGTGATCTCAGGGACGTGCTGGAAGTCAGTAAAAAAGGACAGCTTTCGCGTCAAATCCCAGTCTATCAGGACAGTCAGCTCCTCATTATAGGGCCCCGTTTTCTCTATCAGGTCCCGCCGGTGCATCAGACTGACGTGCAGCACATGGTTGAAACAGAGCATGAGAAAGCGGTCAAAATCCCGGCTGACTTCCACAATCTTGCTCAGGACCAGGCGGCCCCCGCCCGGCCCAATCGTGCAGTATGTCCTGTACAAATCACTGTAGGCCGCCTGGCAGTCTGTGGGACCCTCCAGGACCCTCAGCAGGGTGCTAACGTGACTGCTGTAGTACAGATCGTCATCGCCGAGATAGCAGACGTATTCGCCCCTGGCCCCGGCAAGCGCTTCGTTCAGCGAAAAGGGGATGCCCCGATTATCATCCCTGTCGATGAAGATAACCCTCGGATCGTTGAACGATTCGACAACATCACGGACCTTCTTTCCTCCGTCCCTGATTACGAAGATTTCGAGATTTCCGTAGTCTTGGCGCACGACGCTCGCAAGTGCGGCCTGCAGGTACTGGGGCCGGTTATACGTCGGAACAAGCACGCTCACAAGCGGACCAAATTTTTCTCCGTAGCCTCTCGTCGGCATAAGATAATCCAAAAGACCGTACTGTAAGAATCATTGCACGCGGTTAGTCTCTGCCAAACACCGGGGCGGACAACTCCGCAGGCAGCCCCGTATATGTCGCATTTTGCCCGGACATCTGGTCTATCTCGGCCTCGAACCGTATGAAGATTTCGTTTATCTTGCCCACGTGCTCTTTAAGGGAGTATCTCTCCTCGACGAATTCGCGGTATCTGCGCGGCTCATACGGCCCGGAGAGAATCTGCTCGCAGAATTCCTCGGAGATGTTGAACAGGAATTCCGGCGGGAAGACCTGTTTGGCGCCCAGAAAATTGTGTATTACCGGCTTCAGGCCGCACGCCATGCCCTCAAGTATGCCGACGGGGTGGCCCTCGCAAATCGACGTAGAGACAATGAAGTGCTTGTCGTGCAGCCACGAGCCTACGTCTTCCTGCCAGCCGTCGAAGAACACAACCTCGCCCAGATCGAGGGCTTCGACCATTTGCCTCATGTATTGCTCGAGAACCTGATCCTGGAATTTGCCGCCGAAGAAGAGGCGATAGTCGGGATCAAGGTAATGCAGCTTCTGCATGCACTGCAATACAAATACGGGGTTCTTCACCATCCTTAGATTGGCGAGGAAGGCCAGGTTCTTGCCCGGCCGCCGATCAACAAACCTGAACTTGTCCAGGTTTACACCGTTTGGAATACTCAGCAGTGTCGTAGTGCTTTCAAGCTCGGGAAGTCTGCCGAGCAGATGATCCACCGTGACTTTGTTGCCGACGGTTACAAGGACGTCTATATTGCCCCAGTTAACCTGTTCCGGCCATTGAAGGTAAGCCTCGTAACGGTGCAGCCTGATGACATTTTTGCACATTTTTGGGACGTTCGAGGCGGCCACCGCCAGTTGCGCGCACCACTCGAACCACGAAATATCGCTCCACTCCATCAGCTCACACATATCATCTTCGGTCTTGCCCTCGAAAAGCCGGACCTCGAAACGCTGCTTCGCAAAATCGACGATCTCACTGAGAAAAGTCATCCCGTCCCACCCGCAAAAAAAGGCTATTTTCGGCCTCTTGGAACGGATCACCTCTATCATGGGTTCGAGCACTCGCTGCTCCGGTACCATCTCGAGGGAACGAAGCAGCATTTCGGTTGCGTTTGCCTTGTCGTTTTGGTTGATAAAGACATCGCAAGCCCTGTTGAGAACGTCCACATTGAAGACCCCCGTCCGCTCCATATCGTCGAAGAGCTGCACGGCCTGCTCGGCTTTGCCGGAGGCAAGGTATATCTCGGCCAGATTCCACAGTATCTGGCCGCTGTCTTTGCGGAGGCTCCTGGCCTTAAGCAAGTGACTTATGGCCTCGTCGGACCGGCCCAGGCAATGAAGAACTGTCCCCACATCGTTCAGAACCTCCGGATCACCCGGCGTCACACGAAGCTGCTCCTGCATACACTCGAGGGCTTCCTGATACCTGCCGGCTTCGGCCAGGTTCTTGCATTTCTCGTGATGATTCAAATTCGTCTCATTTCCCATATTAGCTGCTCCCTGTGTGATTAGCATTATCGCGGCACAATGAAATTGTGTCTGAAACCTCACGATCCAGAGGCCTCAAAGCAAGCCACAAATTCCGTGCCATCAGCGCTGACAGGCATTTATTTGCGATTTAGCCGGCCCACCTGACGAATATGTACAAATATCAAACACTTGTGTCGTCCGAACGGTTACCGAGCGTGCGACCGGTTACTGCCGGACCGCTGCTCCAAATGACCTCTGCGATTCCAATTCGTCTAATCAATGAAGTCCAAAAGCGACACCGACATGAGTCTGCCGGCCACCGAAAGCGACATCTCATAGAGAACCTCACGACGCGAGAGGTCTATCGCCACCTGTGCTATGTCTGCTTGCTGCAGCAGCGCGGTCTCGTCCTCGGCGTCGAATTTCATACTTTCAAGAGTGCCCTTGAGATCCTCAAGAAAACCGATCCTGGAGCCAACGACCACGGATCTTCCCACCAAACCGCTTCTTACCTCTTCCAAGCAGGCCACGGCATTGTTTCGCAGCTCCACGAGCCTAGCCTCGGACAGCCCCCTATTGTTTCTCAAAATGTCCCGGACGCTGATAAGCACGCTGAATATGTCATACGTCCCCGGCACGCTTACCATATCAACTCCGGTGCTGCTTATGTCCGTTGCGTCAACGTACAAGACCTCCGACCTTGAGTTGGTAACCGCGATGTTCGTTATATCCCCGACAGCCGGGACAGTCACCTCCGTGGCCCCATCGTCAATCGACAGCTTGTAGTTGCTGCCGTCGTGGGTCACAGTGAGCCACACGGCTCCACTGACGTTTGAAGTCCCGGTGCCGGCCTTGGCGCCCGTATCGCCAAAGAAGACCGGCGTGCCCCGGTCGTCGGAGCGGAAAATGTCCTCACCTGCGTAAAAAATCGACGATTTGACCCCGGGGGCCACTTCCGCGTCCCTCGGCTCGGAGCTGCCCTGGTATGTAACGTGAGTGATCATACCATTCGTGCGCTCGACGGCGTAGGGCGGCGTGTCGGTCCTGGCGCCGCCGAAGAGGTACTCGCCGGTACGCTGTGTATTGCCCAGCGAGACCATCTGCTCCAGCATATTATCGGCCGCGGCCGCCATTCTTTCCCTGCCTTCCGGTTTGTATATGCCATTTATGATCTGAGTCAAATCAACCTTTGTAGCCTCAATGGCCGAGACCATGTTGTCCAGAACGGTTGTTGCAATCTCCAAGGTGCTGGCGCTCTGCGAGATTGCATCAAAATACGTTCCCAAGGATCGCCTCTGCGAGGTCAGTTCCAACACCCTGTAACCGGTCGAAGGGTCATCTGAAGAGCGGTTTATCCGGGACCCTGTTGACGCCTGCTCCTGCAGCCGCAGCATCTCGCTCGAATGCAGGTGTAATGCATAGACCACGTTGCTGTGAACATTGTTAAGCGCCCCACTCATTCACATCTCCGGAATATCAATCAACTTCAGATTATTTGCATGAGACTCGCCAAGGATGACTGCAAGGTGCCTATATATTTGGCCGTTGCCTGAAACATTTGCTCGAACACCAGCAGCTCGGCCGCCTGCTCGTTAATGTCGACGCCGCTTCTCTCGCTGCGCTGGGTCAGGAGGTTCTGGACCATTGCTTCAACGTTCTCCTGCCGCATCTTCCTGAGCGAAATCTGCTGGCCCACGTCGGTCACGAGCCTGCGATAGAACTCCCCGCAGCTCAGTGAGTTCAAACCGCTCAGGGCCACGTCCTGCAAAGCACCCATTCTAATCACATTGGCATTGTCGGTCATTTCGGGACCGAGAGAGGTCGCAACTCTGGAAGGCGCGGCGACTATTTCCGGGCAGACCGCAATGTCGCTGGCCGTTTTGCCGGAAAAGAGAGTATTGATCCCCACAGCGGACAGAACGCCCGAAGTATCCGTATCCCCGAAAGCATCCACCTCGAATGTATCGCCATCAACAACGTCCCCGAGGCCAAGGGACACCGTTATGCCGTTGCCCACTTCAAGAAAGTCACCAGCAGCATAGCCGAAGCCGATATCCAGTACGGACACGACTTCGGCACCTGCGTTGGTCACGGACAACTGCAGCGTGCCGTTGCCCACCGCGCCCGTGCCCGAAACGCTGAACGTGAAGGTTTGATTGTCCGCACCCTCATAGATTCCCGAAACGGCTACGGACGGCGGGGAGGCCCCCGTGAGATTGCTGGCCGTTGGGGTCGGAAGCACACACGGGAGAAAATCAAACTCGTAGTCGGGATCGCTCCAGATACTTAACTTGGACGAGACTACCGAAGCTGTCAACCCGTCTATCAGCGAAATATCCGCCGCAATCCCGGTCAAGGAACCAGTGGACGCGTCAACATCGATCTCATGGCGAGTTATCTCTCCGGTAGAGGTATTGGTGACCCTCACATATATCTTCCCATCGGACACAGGCGGGTCAAAATCCGCAAGATCATCCCACGCTATCGCCCAGCCGGTCAGCCCTGTAAAAGAGCCCTCCGAGCCGACACCCTGAAGATGATACTCATTGATTTGCTCGACCAGAGCGCTCGCCAGAGAGTCTAAAGAACCATGAAGATCGGCAATTAGCTCGTTCCTTAGCGACAGAAGCGCGCCCAATTTCCCCCCCTGCACGGCCGTAATGTAGTTGGAAGAACCGGCGACAGATATGCCCATCAGCCCTTCCAGAGTAAAGCCCACCTCAAGTTCCGTGGCCGATGTGTCCGCTACCACGGGTATTTCGGCTGCCGTTACGTCGCTCACGCCGTATTCCCTGCTCTGGACTTGTACGCCCACCAGCTCCGACAAATCCGCTATCAACTGATCCCTTTGGTCCCGCAGGTTGTTGGCGCTGCCGCCGCCTATCTCCACCCGCTGTATGTCACCGTTGAGCTCGGCGATCCGCCCGCAAAGGGTGTTTATCGACTCAGTGACATTATCCGCCTCCAGTCGAATCTGCGTTTCCAGACCAACCAGGAATTCCCCAAGGATCCTGAAGCGGCTGACCATGGACTCCGCATCGCTTACAACCTGGTTTTGCCATATTGCGCCGTCAGGATGTAGGCTCAAGGCCTTCAACGAGCCAAAGAACTTGTCGATCGCCTCGTTTAGCCCGCCCTCCTCGCTTGAGAACTCCCCGAGCGTGTTCTCCACGCTCTGCAGCACTCCGAGCTCCGAGCCGACCTGCTCTAGCAGCGATGTCTGCCGAAGCATTTCCTGCTCCAGAAAGTGGTCGATCAGCCGCGTCACGCCTTCGACTTTCACGCCGCCGCCGATCAACATCTCGCCCTGTTGATGCGCATAGGCGGGAGCCAGCTCTATTCTCTGACGGTGGTAGCCTTCGGTGGCGGCATTGGCGATGTTGTTGCCGATTATGTCCAGCGCCCTTTGCGCCGCACGAAGACCACTTATACCTATCGAGTAATTCGACATCCGTCTTTCCGAGCCGTGCTCGGTCCTTCAATACTGAAAATTCACAAACGCCGTCCCACCGTGGCGCTTTGCGGAGCCCGTCGGACCGTAAGTCAGTGTCTCTGCCCCGCCGAAATCCAGCACGCTCCTCAAGAGCATACTGTTGAATCTTGCACAATCCGCCAGAAGCATTGCCGTGCCGACGTATTCGGTCTTGAGCCTTTCGGCCAGCAATTTCAAAGCCTCCCTGCGACCCGATATCCCAGCCCTGCTGTCCTGCGTCACAACGGCTTCAAGCCGTGAAAGAGTCACATGCCCAACGGGCCAGCCAAGAGCCGCCGCAAGTTCCTCACAGACTCTTTTTCGCCTTGATTCGTTCTCAGATTGACCTGAGGATTGCCTCTGAATGACTTCAAGCAGGCCGACCAGAGCCTCCTCGTCCCGTTTCACGACGAGTCCGCGCAGCTCGTCCAGCCTCTGCAGATTCTCCTCCAGGTTCCTGATGTCCTGGTCGAGGATTATCAGCAGCCCATCGACCTTCTCTTCTATCTGAGCTGTAACGGCTTTCATAAGCGGCTACCCGGTTGCATCCACGGTCGCGCCCGTACGGTCCGAGTTCGCGAAGAACTCGTATATGTCCTTCCACATCCCCAGGCCGCCGTTGCCGGCAATGTCATTCGCCAGATACATCCAGAATATCCCCTGCACCTGTTTGGCGCTCCCCTCCTTTTCGAAGCCCCAGTCGCCAATGGTGTTTTTCATCTGGTCCAGAAGCTTTCCGATCAAGACCGACTCGAATTCTTTTGCGGCCCGCTTTTTTCTTTCCTCCGCCGACGACCCAACCCTCGACGAATCCCGCAGAGGGCTTGGCGGCGATACCGCCTCGGTCAATATAAGCTTTGCAGCGTTCATGCGATCGCTCCTACATTATTTCAAGCCTGGCCTGAAGAGCCCCTGCCTTTTTCAAAGCATTGAATATCGCTATGAGATCTCTCGGCGTCGCCCCTATCGCATTGAGGGCCTTGGCCAGATCAGAAACCGTAATCACCCGTGGCATCGGAATCAGATATCCCTCTTTCTCTTCGATGCCCATCATGGTGTCCGGGACCCTTTCGGTCGTGCCGGCATTGGAGAAGGGCGCGACCGGCTGCGATACGAACTCCGTTTCCTTTATCTTCACAACCAGACTGCCCTGGGATATCGCGACGGCGGAGATGCCCACGTTCTCCCCGACCACGATCGTGCCGGTCCGCTCGTTAATAACTACCACCGCGGGAGCGTCGACCTTCACGTCGAGCATCGTGATCTCGTCAATAAAGCGCGCCATCTGTGCCTGGCCAATCTCTTCGGGCACGGTCACTCTGATTGTCCCGGCATCTACACACACCGCACTTTCCGGATATATCCGATCGATAGCCTTGCCGACGCGCTCTGCCGTTGAGAAATCATTATTTCGCAGGTTAAGCGTAATGAATCGCCGGCCTCCCAGAGCCTCTACGAAGGTGGCAATCTCCTCTCTTTCGACTATTGCCCCGCCGGGTATTCGCCCGACCGTCGGATGGTTTTTCGTAATGGACGCCTGTTGTCCGGTTGCCGCCCAGCCGCCCACGAAAACCGCCCCATGCGCTTCGGCGTAAACTTGGCCGTCAAGACCTTTTAACGGCGTGGGCATAAGCATTCCGCCCTGAAGCGTCTTGGCGTCTCCTATGGAAGAAACGTCAACGTCTATACGCGAGCCCTCGCGGGCGAAAGGACCCAGCTCCGCCGTCACCATCACAATCGCGATATTGCCCCCGGTCAAATCAGTGGGCGACAGCACCAATCCGGAGTCTCTCAGTATGTTCGTGAGTATTTGCTGCGACGCCAGGGTCGTATCGCCCGTACCCGCCAGGCCTATGACCAGGCCCAAGCCGGCAAGTGGGTTGCCGCGAACTCCCTGTATGTCAACTATGTCCTTTATCCTCTCGCACTGACCGACCTCGGCCAGGCCGAAAAGCAATACAATCGATGTTATCAGGCGCGATTTCATGAAGCTGCACTTTCCAAAACGCTCTCAGACTTTACATGACGGATAAACCTAGAAAGGCCAGAGTATGTCGAATATGGTCCCCAGCCAGCCGGGTCTGTTGTACGGCTCCGAAACCCCGGAGTTTCTGCTGACTATGCGAAAGTTGCCGATCTGTTCACTCCTGATGGTATTGTCAAAGGCAATGTCACTTGGCCGCACTATCCCGCTGACCTCGATGGTCTGGATGTCCCCGGCTATGTCTCTGTTGCGCGTACCCACTATCACGAGATTTTTGTTGGGCAGAATGTCCACAACAACTACCGTAATGCGGTCGACAAAGCTGCGCTGGTCCTTAAAGTCGGCCTTGCTCTTTAGCTCGTTGTTGGATTCGGCCTGCATGGTAAACCCGGGTATGCTGGGCAGGATATGGTCGATATTAAGCTTGCCGTCAAACACCGTCGACCTATCGGTTTCCTTCTTGAGGTCCCTCTTTGCCTTGTTGTCGACCTTGCTGTCCTCGGTTATTTTCACCGTTAGGACATCGCCTATTCGGCGGGCAACGTCGTCGGCGTACACAGCTCTCATGTTCTTGTCTCTTTTGGCCCATATAGAGCCGGCTCGTGTGCTGCGTGCCGCCGATAGCACAGAAGCGAGCAAAACAATAACCGAGATTATCCGCTTATTCATTTTTTCTCCTTGTCAGTAAACAGGCTCAACGGTTCCGTCGTTTTTGATTTTTGCCATGATTATCCTTTGTGAATCGATATTTCGCACCCGGATGCATTCGCCGGTTCGCCCCTCCTGCAAGGTCTTGCCGGCGGCCGTAACAAGAAGCCCGAGCGTCTCGATACGAATGAGGACGTTTTGATTGCGCTTGAGCGCGACCGGCGGCTCGACAGGGCCGACCAGAGTGCGACGAAGCACTGTATTTGCAGCAATGGCGCGCTTGGCAACCATGCCGTAAGTCACGACGCGATCAGGCGATTCCGGATAGCTGGAAATAGCATCTTCCATCTTCACATTATCAGGGCTGATCACGCCCCCGGCGGGAATGGCAACCAGGGCCACAGCCCGGCGAGACTTGTACTTAAAGCGGAAGCTCACTTCACGGGTACCCACTTCCCTGCCCCCTGCAAAGACCGCAATGGCTACACTGGCCTGGTTTGGCGTACTGGTCTTGATCCGGCGGGGCACCAGCTGCACACGGTCGTTCGTCCGGTCAAGCACCAAGTCTTGAGGCGTCTTCAACACGTCCAACCGGCAGGCCGAGCCGGCGGCGGAGTTCTTGAGTACGTACGACCGTGCCAAATCAACGAGCTGGGCTCCTTTGACCGTCTGGTGTTTTCGACTTATAGCCGTCTGTTGCGCGCCTGTCAGCTTCACTTCTGAAGCCGATATCCCATTGCTCGCCAGCCTGCCAAGCAGCACCAATCGGTCAACAATGATCTTCTGACCCGGGACCGAAATCCGCCCCAGCACTATATTGCCCGCCCTTGCTGCGATGGACTCGGAGCCGCGAATTATGCTGACCTGTCCGAGCCGCGGCACGGCACTCTCCACGGCAACCTCTCTTAGCAGGTGAATTCTCAGTGCCGAGTCTTCCTTGGGGCCGCTGCCCATACTGTTGACGGACGTCAGAGCACAGGCAAACATAATCAGAACAAGTCCATTGCGTTTCATGATTCTCTCCTTAGCCTGCTATCCTGATCGCCTGTCGCAGCATCTCGTCGGCCGCTTTTATCGCTTGTGAGTTTATCTCGTAAGCTCGCTGGGCCGTTATGAGGTTCACAAGCTCGGTCACCATCTGCACGTTTGATTTCTCCAGAAATCCCGACTGGATAAAGCCCAGGCCGTTCTCGCCCGGGGTCCCCTGCGTCGCCGTTCCGCTTGCGTCGGTCATGGCCAGCAGGTTGTCTCCTTCACTTGAAAGCCCGGCCGGGTTTGGAAATCTCGCAAGTTGGAGCGTTCCTACAACCGATAGAGATCCCGATGAATCCGTGACGTTCACACTGCCGTCTTTGCCGATATCCATGGCAACGGCGTCTGTCGGAATCGTGATCGCCGGCTCAATGAGAAAACCGTTCGCGGTGACCAGCTCGCCGTTCGGACCGGTTTGCAGAGCGCCATCCCGCGTATATCTCGTGGTCCCATCCGGCATACTCACCTGGATGAAGCCCTCGCCGGTGATGGCAATATCCAACGGCCTGCCCGTGCTCATAAGCTCACCAGGGCTGAATATCTTCACCGTGGAGCCAACTCGAACGCCGCTGCCGATCTCCGTGCCGCTCGGAGACTTCATGCCCGCGGTCACTTCCGCCCCGAACTCTTTCATCTTCACATAGAGCAAATCCTGAAAATCCATCTGGCTCCGCTTGAAGCCCGTGGTGTTAATGTTCGCAAGGTTGTTGGCAATCGTATCAACCATCATCTCCTGGGCGTGCATGCCCGTAGCCGAAGTTGAAAACGCTCTGAACATGGTTCTTTTATCTCCTAATTATCCGGTCGAATCCGGCTTTGTATTTTGAACCGGACGGGCTAACTCATGGCGACATTGAGGATGCTCTTGGAATTATCCTTCCCGACCGACACGAGCTGCATATTGGCTTCATACAGCCTGGACACCATCATCATGTCCACCAACTCCTCTACCGGTTTAACGTTTGAGGCCTCCTTGAAGCCCTGTTTGACGATCAAATTCTCGACGGGCCGGGACCTTAGATTCTGCGGCGCACTGAAGCAACTCGACCCGGCGGCAAGCAGCTTCATCTCGTCTTCCCCGAAATCCACAAGCTCGAATCTGCCTATGAGTGTGTTGCCGGCCCTAATCTGCCCGTCGTCCGAAACGCTTATCTGCGAGAGTCCGACGTCGGGCGGTATCGTGATCGGGCCGGACTCTCCGGCCACCATCCTCCCCGCCGAATCCACTATGTGGCCGTTTCGATCCAGATGAAACGTACCGTTGCGCGTATAGAGCGGCCCATCGGGCGTCTCTATCACAAAGAAACCTCTGCCGGACAGTGCGAAATCCAGGGAACGCCCGGTCTCAATGATGCTGCCCTGAGAGAAATCAAAATCCGTGAGCAAATCTATCGCTCTCCCGGATTCCACATCCGCCTCGGCGCTCAGCCCGGCAAGACACCGGGCAAACGCATTGCATCTCCGCTTGTAGCCTGCCGTGCCGACATTGGCCAGATTGTGGGCGATAACTTCAAATTCACGTTTTAGCCCAAGGATTGCTGAATCGACTTGAGAGACATTCGCAGCCATCTCAGTGTCCCTCCGCAACAGTAGGTTCATGTACAGATCTCTGCTCACTCGCCGATGCAAACGCATCGCCGTTTCCGCCGCTAACCTGCAATAGGGCAGCGTTGGTCTCACGAACCAACTCATCGACGTCAGATTCTTTCAAACCGGTCAACTCGACAGCGATCGAAAAACCGTGCTCTATCGTCTGGACGTGCCGGACCTCACCCAAATCTTCCACTACCTTGTAAGTTCCCGATTTGTCACCGCGCCGGTTCCCACTTGGACCCGGTTCGCCCTCGTCGCTAAGCCTGAATACAACCAGAATTCTCTCTCCCACCTCCACTTCAAGTTTCGACTCGATACGGAGGCCCGGGCCGGCCAGCTCGGTGATCACCGCAGGAACAAATTCCGGCGTTTCGGCCGGCGCTTTGCTATGACCTTTGCCCGAATCACCGAAATCCGTCGCTCCGTTCTCAGACTCGCAAAGCACCCTCGTGAACGGAAAGTGGGCAATGAAGGCCCGTCTGCCAACTGGCACCCGAAGAAAACGCCGGCGATTGATAAACCTGACACTGTCGCTGTGATCCAGAACCAGAACCGAGCCGTCATAACTTGCCACGGACGTGTCAAACTCCCAGACCGATGTGCCGGAATGGTACCGAACGCACCACATCTCACCAAACGTAACCTTCACCGGCGCCGCCAGCTCGACCGAAAGCCCGGCTTGCCCGTTCTCCACGACAGTCGCCTCGATATCGCCTCCGTCGCGGCTTCGCCGCCGCGTTATGGAGAGTCCTTGGCCCACCGGGATCTGCTTGGTATCGAGCCTCCTCGGCCTTGCGGAAGCACCGCCCAGAGCATGAAGTCGCCTCGGATACCCGAGCTTTTCACGCAGGAAAGACAGTTCTGTCCTCAATTCACGGCTGTCCCCCGCGATTGAATTTCCCTTGCTGCTGGCCTGCACCATCTTGACCGCCCCGTGATCAAAAGCGGAAGCCATCGTGAATACCGACTCACTGCTCTTTAGACCGGCCTTGGCCGCAATGTCCAGGAGTATTTGACGCTCACGATAGCTCAGGCCTCGCTCGTTCGCATGATCCGTGAACGACTTGGCCTCGGCTTTGTTCTCTCTTTTGCGAGTGAACGTATCCAATAGAAGCAGCACCGTCAACACAAGTATTCCGAGCAGCCCGATCAGAATCAACCAGCGTTCGGTCACAACATTGCTGCCGAATCTTCGCGCTGCCTCCCACTTTTCCGGCGGGCTCAGTGCCAAAGTGTAAGAACTCAAGATATTGGCGACTGCTAATTCGGCCATGATTTCTTCTCAAAGACTATGCTGACCTCGCTGTTCGGAGCCGGGCGAGTCTTGTTATCTTATCAGGGTGCTGAGCTCCCTCAGTATGTCGTTGGCGATCTTGATGGTCCTTGCGTTTGCCTGGAAGCCGTTCTGGGCCTGAATCATGTTGACAAACTCGTTGGCCACGTCCGCGTTGGACTTCTCCAGCGCCGCTCCATGCACTGCGCCGGCGCCGCCGGTCAGAGCATGCGTCGATACAGCCGGTCCGGAGTTTGCCGAAGTGGTGAAGTAGCCGCCGCCGACACTCTCCAGCCCCGCCGCGTTCTGGAACAGCGCCATCTGAAGCGCGGCGATGTCCTTTTTGATGCCGTTGGAGAAGGCGCCTACCACTATGCCCTCATTGCTCACCGAGACCGACTTGAGCCGGCCCGATGCGTAGCCGTCCTGCTCTCGCGCAACCGCCGTGGAGTTCCCCGCGAACTGTGTCAGCCCGTCCAACTGCCCGGAGGTCCCCAGCGACATGCCAATTATCTGCGGATTCAGCGTGTCATGAGCAAACGTTACTACAAACTGAGGTTGATCCGCACCGCTCAGGCCCGAATAGCACCCGCTGCTCGCGTCAAAACTTATCCCCTCGATCCGCCGATTGTCAAAAGTTATCTCATTCACGTCGCCCGTCACCGAAGTCAGAATCATATCCCAGGCGTTCGTAACATTTGTCCGTACAAAAGCACCCGAGAGAACATGTTTGCCGCCGAGAGAATCGTAGACCGTAATGTTAACGCCTTTGATCTCTTCTCCGCCAACCGTGGATACCTCAAAGTATCCCGGCATGGTTAGCTGGGCATCGCCGCCGTTTGAGAAATCCAGCTTGATATCCGATTTGCTGTACCCGCTTTCGACGTCGGTTACTTGGATCTGGCCATTTACGAGTGACGCCGTCGCGTTGCCGGCGCCAAGGACGCCGTTTATATGAGTGACAAGGTCGTCCAGCGTCGTGGCGGCGGTAACGCTCAGCGGGGCGACGTCCGTCAAAGCGCCACCGTCGTGATCAAAGCCCGTGACCTCAATCGTGGCCCCTACAAGTGTTCCCGCGGTGTATTGGTCGAGATCGGTCAGCAGAGTCCCACCCGAGGCGGTCGTGCCATTATTGGTCGTGTACGCAATGTTTGAGCTAAGAACATTGGTCTGCGGTGAGGCCAGCCTGGAATCCGCACTCAGGTTGCCCGCTACTACGACCTCAGAGGTTGCATTTGCAGCCAGCGCCACGTCGTATGGAACGCGCACATCGCTGTCGCCGGCAACCTGGAACGCGTCGGCTTCGCCGATGGAGCCGACTCGCTGGACTTTGTACCCGGTTGCCGGATCAACGAGATTTGAAGCTGCATCAACCGCAAATGCGCCCGCGCGAGTGTATACGTTCTGCGAGCCGTCGCTTAACACAAAATAGCCTTCCCCTTCTATCGCGAGATCCAGAGGGTTGCCTGTGTTTATTATGTTGCCCTGCGATAAATTCGGAGATATGCCGTTCACTCCGACGCCGCTGCCCATTTGCTGGGGGTTTGTCCCACCGATGGTGCTCGTTGGTTGTGACGCCCTTCTAATGGTCTGGCTAAGCAGTTCTGCAAAAGTTATTCGGCTGGCCTTGTAGGCCGTCGTATTCACGTTGGCAAGGTTATTACCCGCCACATCCAGCATCTTCTGGTGGGCTTGTAAACCCGTGACGCCGGCGGACAATGCGAAGCTCATCTTTTATCTCCTTTTCACTTGCTGACTGTCGGTTTCTGTTCAACTCTTTACCGAAATCACATCTTTCAAGTTGACCGTGCGATCCCCTGCCACCAGCAGAATCTCGCCGTCCACGTCGTAGTAAACCTCCTCCACAACCCCTCCGGTGATCTCTTGCATGCCGGATTCGCTTTCCGCCAGGAATGACACTTCCTTGCCTATCAGGGAACTCGCATAACTGCGCTCCATACTGACGAGAACCTGCGCGAAGTTGGTGTTCATCGACTCAATCTGCTGAAGTTGTGAGAACTGAGCCAGTTGAGAGGCCATTTCGTTGTTGTCCAACGGTTCAAGCGGATCTTGGTTTTGCAGTTGCGATATAAGCAGCTTCATATAGTCCGCCTGGATGCTGCTTGCCGTGTTTATGCCCGATGCTTCACTCATAATTTCTTTCAACCTCACCAGCCAACGAAACTTGCTTCAAGCAACTTCAAAATCCGTCACGGTATGACGACCGCCAAGAACATGTGCAATTGGCGTGCCACGCACAAGCCGGTCAAGCCATTAAGCACGTAAGCTGTTGCAAAAGAGGAAGTTACGAGCGGCGGGAAAGTATTAAGCTGCGCACGGCCGCGCGCACGCAATGTCGAAAAGCCCTGCTGCCCAAGACAATTCTTCCGGCCCACCGGAAAATTCCGCCGGTCCCGCATCCGCGCCTCGCCCGACAGCAAATCATCCGATTTAGTCTCAATTCAGTGACATCCACAAGTCCTATAAGAAGCGACTCTTTTCGATTGTAACTCCGCGCTTGCCGTCTCGCTTTCTGCCCCGGGTTCAAGTGTCCGATAAAGGGACCTTTCACACCGCTTGGTCCGGGGCCGCGCAACCCGGTGACATTGCCGGCCAGTCCCATAAAAATTAAAGTCGCCAAAAGCCATCTGACGATTAACTGGACAATCCTTTTTAAGCATCGCCATAGTCTTGCCCGTACGGCGATACTATCTGCGGGCAGAATATCAGGGGTAGAGAAATAGCATGACATTGGGCAGAATCGTCGCTCTAACCGCCAATAGCAACATCCGCGAATTGGCTGATCGGATTGCCCGTGAAGTATTCGTCGCCGACAGCCTGGCCGAAGCACTGGATATTGCCGGGACGACCAAGCCGGATTTGATTCTGCTCGACCACTGTTTCAACTCGGACCACATCCGCCCGCTCCTGGATGGTGACATGTCGGTCGCCGGCGTCCCTGTGGCTGTGGTCGGTGGCCATCGCACGGGTCATGGTAAGCCGCTAAAAGAGCCTCTAAGCTCCAATGCGGGCGTGAACATGAACGAGCAGAATGATCCCGCCCCTGGGGCAAGAGCCTCAGATCGACAGGGCTCCAAACTGCCGACCGACAGCAGGGCAAAGCCGCACGATGACTTCTTTGCGGAAGACTTTGCCGCCGCCGTCTCCATGGTCGGAAAAAGCCGCGCAATGCTTAACACTCTCAAGATGATTAAGCTGGTCGCCCACAGTCGCTGCAACCCGGCCCTCGTACTTGGAGAGACCGGAACAGGCAAGGAGCTTGCCGCAAAAGCCATACACTATCTCAGACACCCGACAGAGCCGTTTGTCGCCGTAAACTGCGCGGCGCTTACAGCAAACTTGCTTGAAAGCGAGCTTTTCGGCCATGCAAAGGGCTCTTTTACCGGAGCTAACCGTGAAAAGACCGGGCTGTTGGAAGTCGCCGGCTGCGGCACTATCTTCCTCGATGAGATAAGTGAAATGCCGGCTGAGCTACAGCCAAAGCTGTTGCGGATACTCCAGGAAAGAGTCTTCCGAAAAGTGGGCGGCATCAAGGACATCGCCTGTAACGCGACCATAATAGCTTCGAGTAACCGCAATCTGCAGAAGGAGGCCCAAACCGGGCGATTCAGACGCGACCTCTACTACAGACTCAGCGTAAGCCCTATCACGATGGCTCCCCTAAGGTCAAAGTGGCGACGGGACGACATTGAACTTTTGGCCCAATATTTTCTTGGAACATCAACGATCTGCCCCAACAGGCTCAACAAGATAAGCGGGATAACACGACTGGCCTTGGAAACCCTGCATAAACATGATTGGCCCGGAAATGTTCGTGAGCTGCGCAACGTAATCGAAAGAGCGATTCTGCTCGAAACAACCGATAAAATCGGGCTGAACAACATCGTGATCAACCTGCCCGACAGCGACGAGACATCGGACGGATCCGGCGCCAGCAGCGTCGGCAGCTTTTCGCTGGAAAAAGCCGAACGTGAGCTGATTTCAAGGGCCCTGCAGGAAACCGGCTGGCAAAAATCACGGGCCGCGGCACTTCTGGGGATAACACGGACAACCCTGTACGCCAAGGTCAAGCAATATAATATCGAAAAAGGCTCGTACATTGCAAGGTCAACCGACAGCCGGACGTCACCCTTGCCCACACCCGAGCCGGCGGACGCCAAGACGTAGCAACCACCTCGGCCGGTCTTTGACGTGTCCGCATATTTGTCAGGTATACTCCGTGTTCGTATAGAATCCTGACACTCGATCTCGACTCCAAGGGGCGCAAACGTCTGCCAAAGGGGCGTTTTCTGCACGGCAGGCCCAAAATACCCGGCGTTCGGATACCGTGCCGCACTCTGGCATAAATATTGCATTACCTCTATGCGAATGCTGCAAACGCTGTGTTAAACAACGGGTGGCAATGCCGTAAGCTATGGCAACAAAAGATAAGGAAAACTCACACAACCGCGATTCTCTCGGGCCTCCGGAAGACGCCGGTTCGTCTACAGACAACACCCGGGAGAAAACCCCACCAAAGCGGGCTGAGGTCGCGAGCAAAGACTCTCCGGCCGACGCCGACAGGCGTCCGCCAGCCACCACCGATCCGCCTGGTACTGAAAAAGACCGCAGACACCGTCAGACACATAACCGCCCGAAGCGCCTATCGACCATTCAGAAGGCCCTCATCGGGGGCATTCTCGCCATCGTGGCAATGATGCTGTATGTACTGTTCAAGCCGCCGCAGTCCGTCACCGGCGGGACTGGGACATACCTCAATCAGACGGAGCCCGGAGACCGGCAGACAATCTACCGCAAATCAGGCATCGGCGGAGCCGAGCAGGCGGCGCCGAAAGTGATCGAAGAGACAGGAATTGAGTTTTCGTCGCGCCGATCCCTGTCGCTTAAGCTTGCCGAAGAATTATACCTTGATCAAAACTACGGAAAGGCATATGCCATATACAGTCGGCTTTCTCAGAATCTTCCGGCCGGTGCTAAGAGCGAAGAAGACTTTCTCCGCTTGCAGATGGCCAGGTGTGCAGATGGCGCCGGTGACATCAGCCGGGCAAACGAACTGCTGGAGGTAGCTTCCCGAAGCCCCTCACCGGTGGTCCGGGTAATCGCAAATTGCAATCTCGCTACGCTCGATATCCGGAAAAAGCAGTACCTGAACGCGAGAATCCGGGCCTATCGGGCAATCGCCTTAATTCAGGCCATTGATCTCGACAATGATTTGGCCTCGTCTTTGAAGCGGAATTGCCACTTCCGCGTTGCCGAATCACTAACCAGGAAAGTCCTTTCCCTTTCCGATTCGGACGCAAACCTGCCGCCCGAGCTGTGGGCTGTTCCGCCTGCTCCCGATCCTTTCGCAAATCTCAGCCAGACACAGTTGCAGGCTCTTCTGAGTTCCGGCTCGGACCGCTTGGGCGAAGCGCTGCTCGGCCCGCAGGTCCACAAGGCAGAACAACAGGGCTATTCAGGCCTTTGGTCAGTTGTTGCCAACAGGGCGCCGCTTGAAGAGCTTCTTTCCAGATTTGCCGCAAATGCCGACCTTGATATCTCCTGGACTTTTAGGAGCGCGCGGACTCCGGAGCAGACGGATGATGCAGTTCGCAAGCGGCCTGTGACGCTCTGTATGACCGAAGCCGCCCCACAGCAATTCATCACCGTAGCTACGGGTAGCGCCGGCCTGATGGCGACGTTCGGTAACGAGAAGAGCGTAGATATCTTTGACCCGACCGGCTATTCCAACCTGTCCGAACACATAGACTTTCTGGCCCGCGAAGCCGTCTCGCTGTGGCAGAGATTCCTGATGGCATCCCAAGACGACGAACGTGCGTCGAGTGCCCGTTTTGCGCTGGCCTTATTACATGCGCGGCAAGGCAGAGCAATCGCAGCGGTCGCAGAATACAAGCTGCTGGCCAACAGATACAGTCAAACACCTTTGGCCTGCCACGCTCTGCTGTACGCAAGCAGACTGAAAACAGCCCTGCGCGACTATGTCGGCGCCCGTCAGGATCTAAAGCACCTGATAGAGCAACATTCCGACAGCCCGGTTACAAACAACGCTTACTTGTGCCTTGCCGACACAACAGTCCAAGCGGGCCTGAAAACGGAAGCCGCACGGCTCTATCGCAAAGTGTATAACCTCTCCCTGTCCTGGGAATCACAGAGTGCCGCCGCTCTGGGAGCCGGTACGTGCTTCTACGACACGCAAGACTACGAATCCGCGGCAACGTGGCTGACCCGCTACATCAACCTTGCCGGGGACAACAAGAGCGAAAAACTGTATTCGGCCTGCTTCCTGCTCGGCAAGGCGAACCTCGCTTTGGGAAAGTCTGACCGGGCCTGCGAGGCCTTCCGGTACGCACTCGCAGGGCAGCTCTCCACAGAACAACATTTAGAGGCCGTCTCGGCGCTGGTCGAAGTTTACATGCAGCAGCGAAGATTCGTTCCCGCACTTGACTTGTTGGAAGCTGTGAACGCCATGCAACTCTCACAGGCACAATCGGCGAAGATGTTGCTGCTCAGAAGCAGTGTTCTGCGGGCCATTGGGCTGGCCGACAAGGCCGTTGCGGCTCTTGGGGCTCATGCCGAATCCGCTCGCGACCCACAGTTGAAAGCAAGATTGGCCTTCGAGCTCGCCTGTTATGACATGGAAGAAGGCAATTTGGAGTCGGCCCACAAGAAACTAACACAAATCCTCGCCGACGTCGAACCGGGACCTTTGGCCCACCAGGTCGGCCTCAGGCTTGCCGACGTCTGTTTGAAAATCGCCAGGGAATCACAAGCCGTCTCAATTTGCCTCAAGCTCCTCGATTCCGACCTGTCCAGCGAGCTGAGGCAAGAAACGCTGAAAGTTCTGGCGGCGGCCTATGAACGAAAGAATCAATATGACAGAGCGACCTTAGCTCTCCTAGGGCAATGGAAATGAGAAAAAGCAATCGGCCGAAGGCCGCGAGCCGTCGATCAAAGTCTCAAAGGTCTGTGACCTCAAGTTGCGGACTTTACCCGTGCATTCTCATTTGCGCGTTCGTTCAATTCTGCACGGCCACCGTCCTTGAGGGTGGTCAAGCCCCACCAAGAAAACCTCAGAGGCACGATTCTACGACACCTTTGGCGGCCCCCCAGGACACAAATATGCCTGATGCCGCCTCCAAAGTCGCAGTAGCGCCCAGAAAGCCGGACCCGCCGCTAATAGTCAGTGCCGCCGGCGCAGAAGACGCCTCTGAGCAAGGTCAGAAAACTCTGGACGACGGGCTGCCTGCGGCCAAAAGCCCGACAACCGACCTCGGAAGACAACTCTGGCGCACGGTGATAAGTGCCTATAAAGAGCCGGTGGACAGCCACAGCAAGAGCCGGTTGCAGCATGTGATCGGGCAAATCCGCGCCGTTAAACTCAAAAAGCAGGAGAAGACTCCCGGTACAATTATGGTCGAATCCGTCCTCAAAACAGAACCGAACGGACCTTCACAAGGCGCGCCGGCACCGGAGAGAATCCAATCCGACTCCGGGCCAATATCCGAAGAGACTCTCGAAATACTCCAGGCCCGGCTGCAAAACCCCGAACAGCTTGCAAATCCCCTGCAACTGGCGGAAATACTGTTTCGGACAGGCTACCGGCAGCAGGCAGCCATCTGCTACCGGGAGGCCCTCGAACGCATTGACCCAAATGAGCCCGGCTCGGCCGATGATATAGCCTGGATACTCTTCCAATTGGGCGACTGCCTGACAGAACAGGATCCGACGAAGGCGATCGACACATACACAAGACTGGTGGAAGAATATCCCGAATCCATCTGGACAGGTCCGGCAAAAGCCCGGAGCAGCCTGGTCGCATGGTATCAGCAAGCCCAACCGAGGGCGTTGATCGACCCCAATGACGACCCTGTGGCCCGGCCAGTAAATCAGATACCGACAACCAGACAATAATAAGAAACGGAGTAGACAAAAGGTGGACAGGACGGTAGCGAACAACGAAAAGGCTCCACAGAAGAACCGGATTGTGAATGTCCTTATAGTTGACGATGACCCTCAACTGGCCCGATTCATGCTTGAGATTCTTGCCCAAAGAGGTATTCGCGGAATTGTCGCCGACTGCAGCCGAGCCGCCACTGATCTGCTCGACAGGGGCAAGTACGACGTTGTTTTCATCAACAACGCAATACCGGAGAGGGCCGGAGTGCCCCGCCGGGCCAACGGGGCCTCTGAGCTGATTCGGCGAATCAGAGAAAACCTGCCCGAGATGCCCCTGATCATGATGGCCGAGCCCTCACGCGGCAGTACTCCAAACCCCCAGGAAGTTGCCGATGCGGCGGTCCGGGCCGTCCGCTCCGGATGTTACGACCTTCTGTTGAAGCCGCCCGACCAACGTAAGACGGAAGACCTGCTGGACACGCTGCTGCCCAACCGCGCCGTTCGGACCTGCGATGCGGCCGAACAGGGCATATATAACCTCTACACAATAGTCGGGAAAAGTGAGAAACTGCTACAGACCGTCAGACTTGCCAAGAGGGTGGCGCCTACCTCGGCGCCGGTTCTAATAAGCGGCGAGAGCGGAACGGGCAAAGAGTTGATCTCATGCCTCATTCACCACGACAGCAGAAGAGCCCAGGGCCCCTATGTCGAAGTAAACTGTGCCGCGCTGAGCGAGTCTCTGCTTGAAAGCGAGCTTTTCGGCCATGAAAAAGGGGCCTTCACCGGCGCCTACACACAACGAAAAGGCCGGTTCGAAATGGCACACGGCGGCACCCTGCTCCTAGACGAAATCACCGAAACGCCGCCGCGATTCCAGGCCAAACTGCTTCGAGTGCTCGAACAGCAGGATTTCGAGCGTGTCGGAGGGACAGATAACATAGAGGTGGATGTGCGAATAATAAGCACGACAAACAAGAACCTATCTGAAGAGACCTCCGGGGGCCGCTTCCGCCAGGACCTGTACTACCGCCTCAGCGCGGTGCGGTTGATGATTGCACCGCTTAGAGAACGCACGGAGGATTTGCCGGATCTCGTGTGGCACTTTGTCAATCTGTACGCTCCACAGGTGCAGCGGCACATCACCAGACTTGACCCAGCCATGATGGACACGTTTGCCGAATACCGCTGGCCCGGTAACGTCCGTCAGTTGAGAAACGTCGTGCTGACATCGATGATTCTCGGGGTCGGCCCAACCCTTTCACTGGCAAATGTCTCGTGGCTTCTCGATGAATCCGAGCCGCCCCGGCAGAAGTCCGGGCCGACTATTGAGAATGACGATTTAGCGGCTTCGGACCTCGGAGGACTCCCGCTTGTGCAGATAGAGAAACGTGCGATTCTGGACACCCTCCGCCGGACGGACGGCAACAGAACCGAAGCGGCGAGAGTCTTGGGGATTAGCGACCGAACCTTGCGAGACAGGATGCGCCGATACCGACAGCAGGAATGTCTGCCGTCGGTCTGACTGTCGCGGATGGAAATTTGATTGAGGTAAAGAGATGGCTGACCAGGATACAGAAAAGAAAACTCAGGAAGATGGTTCAAAGCCCCAAAAGACATCCAGGGGCCGCATCTGGCCGTGGCTCATAGTCTCCGCTGCAGTTCTTCTCTGCGCCGGCTCAGGATTTTTCCTCGGCAGAATATTCGGCGGGCCCGCCAAATCCAACCAGATGGACCCTGCCGGGCAGAACGCCCCAGTCCACCGAGTTGACGGTAAGACAGGCGGTCCCACAGCAGATTCGAAATCGTGGTACTACGAGCTGAGTCCTATTGTCGCCAACCTCGACGAGCCCGGGGTGACCCGATATGTCCGCGTGACATTGACCCTCGAGGTGAGCGGCCGGATAAGCGGCAAGAAGGGCGTCCCCTTCCTGGATGAGAAGAAACCCTCTATCACAAACGCCCTTACCATATACCTGGCAAGCCTGACGCTCGAGGATATCAGAGGAGACAAAAACCTAAAACGTATCCAAACACAGATTCTCGACATCCTCAACGAGACGCTCTTCCCCGACGCAAAGCCGCAGATCAAGCACATTCTTTTCAAGGAATTTGCAGTGCAATGAGTGATTCACCGGACAATAACGTTGGCAAAGACAAGATGAAGCAGATACTTGCGGCCGCTCGCACCAATACGCCGGACGAGACTGCCGACGTCGACGCGGTCGAGTACAACTGGCGTCAGTCACACTACTTCACCAGAGAGCAGCTCAAGAAACTCGAGGATTTCATTAAGAGGGTTGCTTTGCTCGCTGCCGAAAAGTTCACCGCCCTTTGCCAGAACGATTTCACTATAGAGACCGGTTCGATCACCCAACACTTTGTCAGCGAGCTCGTCCAGGAAGCATCGGAAAGCCAACAAGGCCACTACTACCTCGCATTCGGATCAGAGAACGAAATAGCGTGTGGTCTGTTCACCATACCAGTCAAGACAGCGGTTGACTGGGTCGCACAATTGCTCAGCGACCCTGAGTCGAGGGAGGAATCGAACGTAAAGTTTACGAAGCTCGAAGAGTCGCTTCTGCTGGACGCCGCGTCAGCCTTCGTTGAGGCACTGTCAGAATCTCACGACGAACACTCTTTTCATCCGGCCGACACTGTCGTAAGAGGCTGGCTGCCGCTCGAACTCCAGGGCACACAAGAGCTGTGCAGAATTGTTCTTAATGTCAAAAGAGCAAATTCACAAACCACAACCGAAATCCAGCTCTCAGTATTGTGCGAAAAACTGGAGCCCATCATAGGAAAAAGAGCCCGAGCCGAGGAGAGACTCTCAGCCGAAGAAACGTCAAAAGCTGTTCTCGCCCACCTGCAGGAAACGCAGGTGTGTCTCGAGGCCCGGTTGGGTTCCGTTACTCTGGCCTTCGAAGAAATAGCGGACCTTCAGCCATACGACGTACTGCTGCTTGACAGAAGGGTCGATGAGCCGATCGACTTATTGGTGGAAGGGCTTGAACTGCTTGGCGGCTGGCCTGCAAAATCAACCGGCAGGTACGCCGTGGCAGTCGCAACAACACCTTCACAAAGAGCAGGTTGAATACAAATACCCCGGCGCCGAAAGCCGCGATTAAAGGAAACCGAGAATATGGCAAAAACAGCTCAAGCAACAAAAGAAGTCGCCAAGCAGAAAAAGGGCAAGCAGGAAGACACGTCGCACCAGAGTGCCAAAAAGCAGGCACAATCTGTCGAATTCTCCGAAGTCAACGAAACCGAAACTAAAGCAGCCGGCGCGAGTATCGACATCCTGCTGGACATGGATATTCCCGTTACGGTTGCCATCGGCAGAGTGGAAATGCCTGTCAGGAGGCTTCTGCAGCTCGGACCCGGCTCGGTGCTAAAGCTCGACAAAACGATCGACGCACCGGTTGATTTGTACATGAAGCAAACGAGGTTCGCCACCGGAACCGTCGTGGTCGTCGATGACCGCTTCGCCGTAAGAATAAAGCAGATAATTGGCATTGATAAGGCCGTTCAGGACGTTTCCGGCACGTAGTGCGGGATCATAGTCAGCACGGCCGCCGAGTAGCTATCGCAATGGCAGCTTCCAAAAAATCTCGAACCTCAGCAGCACCGTCGCTCGGTATGTCTCTCGGATCACATACCGATATCATACTCGCCGTCGGCCTGGTGACCATCCTTGCCACTCTGCTGATCCCCCTGCCGACGCCGCTGCTGGACATGCTTCTGGCCTGCAGCATATCGCTCGCTGTGGCCGTTCTGATTGTAACCTTGTCCTCCAGAGAGGCACTTGAATTATCCGCGTTTCCCTCGCTTCTGCTGTTCGTCACGCTCTTCCGTCTCTCGCTCAATGTTGCTTCAACAAGACTTATACTCCTGCAGGGTGACGCCGGAAGAATCATCCAGACATTCGGGAATTTCGTCACGGGCGGCAGTTTCGTCGTGGGGCTCGTGATCTTTCTGATCCTCGTTGTAATACAGTTCGTCGTAATCACAAAAGGCGCCGAGAGAATAAGCGAGGTCTCGGCGCGCTTCACACTGGACGCAATGCCCGGCAAACAGATGGCCATCGACGCCGACCTCAACGCCGGCGCAATTACGGAGGCCCAGGCAAACGAACGCAGGGCCAAGATCGTCAAGGAGAGCGAGTTCTACGGCGCCATGGACGGAGCCAGCAAGTTCATTCGAGGCGACGCCAAGGCGGGAATCGTAATCACCGCCGTCAACATCATCGGCGGCATAGCGATGGGCTATTCACGAGGCATGGGCGTCGGCGACGCGATAAAAACCTACTCCATCCTCTCCATAGGCGACGGCCTCGTCAGCCAGATACCATCGGTGATAATATCGATAAGCTCGGGCTTTCTCGTGGCCAAAATCTCCTCCCGCCACAGCGTCGGTCAGGATCTCGGCAGGCAGTTCTTCAAATCCCGCGAGCCGCTCACCGTTGCGGCGTTCATCATCGGGGCAATGGCGCTTGTGCCGGGTCTGCCGCCACTTCCGTTTCTCCTGCTGGCCACCGGCACAGGTCTTATTGGACGGGCCGTGCCGAAAGCCGAAACCGCTCGCGGCAAAGAGACCCAAACGCCTGCACAGCAGGAAAAGCCCGACAGCCAGCCCGTCGAAGGCCTGCTGGATGTTGACAGAATTTCCGTCCAGGTCGGCGTCAGATTGATCGGTTTGGTGGACCCGCGAAAAGGAAGCACCATCTTCGACCGCATCGGAGCCCTGCGCCGAAAATTCGCCCGGGAGCTTGGCATAATCATGCCTCTGGTGCGTCTCCGTGACAACATCAACCTCGACCCAACTACATACGAGATAAGAATCTTTGACCATGTCGTGGCAAAGGGCCGGCTCGAGCCTAATATGTTCCTCGCCATGGACGCCGGAAGCGTCGAGCAAAAGGTCGGTGGAATTGAGACCTGCGAACCTGTCTATGGCCTGCCCGCCCTGTGGATTGCACCGACGGACAAGGAAAAAGCCGAGTTGAGCGGATATACCGTAATCGACCCGGAATCGGTGTTCATTACACACCTTTCCGAAACCCTCAAAAAGCACGCGGATGAATTGCTCACCAGAGAAGACGTCCAGCTTCTGGTCGATCGACTTCGCAAAACCCAGCCATCCCTGGTCGGCGAGGTGGTGGGTGAGCTCGTGCCCGTCGGTGTGCTTCAGAGAGTGCTCAAGAATCTCCTGGCCAGCCAAATACCCGTTCGAGAGCTAACGGTCATACTAGAGTCGCTCGCCGAGCACGCACAACGAACCAAGAACACCGACACTCTTACTGAAATGGTTCGAAAATCCCTTAATAGAGCCATTACCGAACAATACAAGGATGAAACCGGCAAAATCTCGGCAATCACGCTCGGCCCCGTGCTCGAGCACAAGATGAGCTCCAGTCTGCGACAGGAATCCGATCAGTTGAGGCTGGACCTGCCGGTTGAAACGGCAATGGACATCAGCAGAAGGATAGCCGGGGCGTGGAAGGCCGCAATGAGCAAGGGAAGGGAAAGAATTGTGTTGCTCTGTGACTCGAGGTTGCGCTCGCCGTTGGCGATGATGCTTGCGCGAACGGTACCGCCCCTGCCCGTCGTCGCCTACGATGAAATCACGCTCGGAACGGAAATCGAGCCGATCGAAGTCATAGCATTGCAACAAACTCAAGATAGGGCCAACAGCAACCGGGAGCTTGCCAGAACGTTTTAACTATCGATTGTAGGACGAATGAACTGAACACGGTGGAAAGGACAGCTCGACCATGCCGTTCAACACAAGATCAGTCGCAGTGACTATGGCCGTTATATGCTTCTTTGGGGTCGGCTTCATCAGCTGGTTCAGCGGTCTTTCACCGTTTACCTGCTGCAGAAGAGCCGTAATCGCAGCCATGTTCGCCGGCGCAGCAGGCATTCTCACTGTAAAGGCCGTGAACGCTATTGTGATCAGCGCAATGGCGAGCAGCCAGATGAAACAGCGAAAGGAAGAAGCCGGTGACAGTAACAGCTAAGAACATGTCCGAACCCCGGCTCACCGAAGACGGCCAAGAGCATCTGAAGACGGCTGCGCGGCGAGCGTACTGCGATCAGCAGGACCGACCCATCGACAACGAGCAGATCACCGAGCTGCTGCCCATGGTCGGCAAGATAGTCCAGCGGGTCGTAACGTATCTAAAGCCCCCGTTATCCTACGAAGACCTCATCTCTGCCGGAACCGTGGGGCTGGTCAAGGCGGCCCGAGATTACAACGCCTCACGCGAAGCTGAATTCAAAACCTACGCCTACATCAGAATACGCGGAGCAGTCCTCGACGAGCTTAGAAGCTGGTCTTTCGTGCCCGCAAACGTGGACAAACAAATTCGTAAAACCCTTCAGCTCAGCCTGGAAATAGCCGACCATACCGGCTCGGCCCCCTCCGATACCGAGCTGGCCGAAAGACTCGAAATATCCGTTGACAAGCTTTACGAAATATTCGAAAGCGCCCGCGCCAAGCATTTCATTTCCATCGACCGTGCTGCGGAAGACTCACTGCCGCCGGGAGATTTCCTATGCGAGGCCAAAGTTGCCGCCCCTGACGAACGTCTCCAGCGAAGCGAGCTGATAGACAGACTCTCGGCCGCCATCCAACAGCTCGACGTTAGGCAACGCCAGATTATCCTCCTGTATTACCTGCAGGAGCTCACGATGAAACAGATAGCGCAAGTCTTTAATATCACCGAACCCCGCGTCAGCCAGTTGCACGCGAAGGCCCTCTTTAACCTTTCTGTGAAATTGAGGCAATGGAAAGATGGCGACTGACGATTTCAACCTGGTAAAACCGGTGGAAAGCCTGCAGAACATCGGGGCTCTGACACCTGTCAAGCAGGGTAAAGAGAAGAAGAACAGGCAGGACTTCCGTGGGCAAAATCAGAAAAAGCGCAAGCAAGAACCGAACGATGCCTCCGACGAAATGTCCGAAAAACAGACTACGTCAGAAGAGCCGAACGAGCACTCGATCGACTATTGCGCTTGAACTTTAGAAACTTGAGATAAAAACACTGATGGCTCGGATCACGACATGGTAAGAACAGGCGGCAACATACTAAAGAGCACCGACGTTGAGATGACAGGCCGTTTTCTACTCGAAATCCAGGCCCTACCTCCGAGCTCACAATCAGAGAAGCTCCCTGCTCCGGGCATCCCTGAGGCCCGTATCGTTGAGAACCATCCTGAATTCGTCGTTCTCGAGATCACCTGCGCCTGCGGCAGAAAGTCCTATGTAAAGTGTGAGTATGCAACCGTCCACACCGACGACCGTCGGCCCGATGGACAAGAAACTGTTGGGGAAAACCAAAATGCAAGCTGATAAGAAAAACGTGCTTTTAACATGCTCGGTCGCCATACTCCTGCTCGCTGGCTGCTCGGCCGTGAGAGAATCGGTTCAGGTCATCCCCTCGGACTCCGCCGGCCGGAACGTTGCCCGGACCGAGTCGTCGAACAGATTCCAGGAATCCACAACGGGTCCGACCGCTGTGGAGTCCGCCATAGAACTGTCGGAAAAATATGCCAAACTGGCCGATCATATGGCCGCCCTGCGGGAGCAGAACCAGGGGCTCGCCGCCGAGAACCAGCGGCTCAAGGATGAATTGGTCCCCTGCAGGGCACAGCTCGCACAGGCTCAGAAGGAGTTGGCTGAGTCTAACGAGCTCTTGATAGACATGCGCATCGAACTTAACAACTGGAAGGCCGATATACTCGGATTTCGTGACGAAATGCGAGAGGCCAACAAGGCGCAAATTGAGGCACTGCTCAAAGTGCTTGAAGCCCTCGGCGGAGAAGTACCTGCAGAACCGCCCCAGATAAACGATACCGGCTCAACTAACGAAGCGCAAAACGAGCCAAATCAGACTTGAGAGAAACCCATGCTGCAAAGGACAATCTCAACAGCTAATAGAATCACCGGGTCGTCAACCGTCTTGCAATCGGCCACGTTCAGACCGGTCGGTCTCTATTCAGTCGCCCTGCTTTCCATTTCCTTTCTTGCCGGCTGTATGTTTGACGAAACCGGCTGTACCTCGCAAGACCACTATTATCTCAATCCCTACAAGAATCTCTCGAACATCGGCAGCGTGGCCCTCCTCGAACCGAATAACAACTCGGTCTATCCCCAAATGTCGGCCGAACTAACCGAATCGCTGTTTCAGGCCGTTCAAAAGAGGCAACTCTTCGCCGTAAGGGTCGTTCGACAGAATGACCTGGCCTGGCGAGACCTGCAGATAGCCCCGGATTCCGCGTATACGCTGCGACAGCTCCACGCTATGCGCCAGACACTGAACTGCAACGCGGTGCTGGTCGGCAAAATTACCTCCTACCAACCCTACCCCCACATGAGCATCGGTTTAAGACTCAGACTCGTGGACCTTGCCGACGGACAGCTATTGTGGGCGATGGAGCAAATCTGGGATACGGCCGATAAAGCAACCGAGAAAAGGATAGGAAGGTACTTTCATGACCAGATACGCTCGGGGCACGCGCCTGTTCCCGAGCAGTTGGTTGCCGTCAGTCCGATCCACTTCATGAAATTCGTGGCCTATGAGGTGGCCGAAACGCTAAGGCGCGGACAATAAATCCAAGCTGCGCTTATCGTCAAAGAGCAATATAAACTTTAGGAAAAAAGCAGAACTTCGCAAAAAATTGTTAAGTTTACGGAAATCCGAGCGAAAAAGACTGTAGATGAAGCAATAGTGAAAGAACAACAATAAGATGATAGAAAAAATACTCGGCAATCAGGTTCAAGACATTTTGGACAGAAGCTCCGCCAAACAACCCGACACGGCAAAAGTGTCCGTCGATTCGAGGACAGACGCATTGCTCCAGGCAAACTATGCTTGCCTGATTGAGAAGGCGAAAGCTGTCTGCGAAACTGACACAAAAGCGGTTCAAAGGGCCAAAGAGCTACTGCTTTCCGGCCGGCTCGATACCCCGCAAAATATTCGCTGCGCCGCCGAGAGGATCATTGATGGAGGCATATAGCGACCTGAGGAAAGAGACTACAAGATCGAAAGGCTGACCACGGAAGGTCGACAATACGGCCTGAAAGGATTTATAAACTCGGCGAGGAAATGTTTAGGACTGGCCCCCACCAGTTAACACCCTCGCCGTTTTTTTTACCCACGGAATTTACGCGTAACAATCCAGCACGCGCCCCGCACGACTTGAATCAGAAGATGTGCGCGAGACGCCCGGGCGGCGTGTGTAAGTTACCCAATCAGCCGCGGCATTCGCCCGGTCGTTGCCGAACCGGCCAACATGGTGAAGACCGGAATCTGAGCGGGTAACATTCCTTCTTGGGGGATGTGCCCCGCTATAGGTAACCGACCCGACAACTCTGCATGGAATTTTCTTTACCACTTCATCACGCTCCAGTTTCCGTCATCGTAGCAGATTCGCCCCCGAAAATCAAGAAGATTCACCCAATCGCGGCACCTGGATTGGGGAATTCCTCTGACAAGGCAAGCAGGGAAGACAGATACCGGACTTTATCGGAACGGAAGCGCAAAATTTGTCATGGATAGGACCTGATTTTCGCGTTAGAATAATCAAGGATTTGCCGTTCGGTATGATGTTTGGCTTTTGGGAAAAGGGCCGTCAATGGACGTTATCGCCAAGTGCCCGAGATGTGGTATGAGCCGGCTGCTCGACGCCGCAGCCACCGACAGAAGAATAAGGTGCAGGCGGTGCAATAGGCTCTTCAAGGTTCCCAGCCTGGACGAAATCCCCAAGGCAACCAGCACAATAAAGCAGGCTAGAACCACTATCCACGTGGATGAAGACGGAAGAACCTACGGATAATCCGAAACCCAGGCCAGCCAACCGGCAGCCTTCTATATCAAAATGTAACCGCAGGCGCCCTTCACAGCCGCTATGCCTACCCCTGCTCTCGTTTGGACGCCTATCTGGCAGGCGGCTCCGCACCCTCGCCAACCGGCCTTTTTCTAACCTGTGGCCTGGCGGTTCGTTCCTCCCCCTTCCTCGGTTCTTCTATGCCAAGGGCCCTCTCGATTCTCGCCATCCGCCCCGAAAGCCCGCTCAGCTTCCGCTCGATAGAATCCAGCTTCTCCAGCACAGCCTTGACGTCCGTATTCACACCGCTCAGATTCCTGTCGGTCAATATCATATACCGGCTCATCATCCGCTCATAGGCGTCTATCGCCCGGGCCGCGTCCGTCCTGTACTCCGGAAGCGTGATCTCGGGCCTGACCCTATAAGTCCTTTCCCTGCCGTGAATTAGCCCGGAAAGCCAGAGTACGATTCCGCAGACAGCCAAGCTCGCTGTAATGGTCAACAAGTTCTTTTTCATTATAGGACCACCTCCTTTCCATTATTTAAGCTTGCCGATTTAAGGCTCGCAAAACAATATTCACACTATCGGCTAAAGGACGGCCGGACTATCGACATTGGCGCGTATTCGTTCGAGACAATTGACAATATTGCCCCGGCTTCGCTTCGGACACAAAATCACCCCTCCCTGCCTGCCGACGAGACCGAACGAGCCAATAGGCCGCCACATAACATACTGCCCCTTAGTACCATTGATAAAACTTGCCATCCAAGGCAAATCTCGCTTGAAAGCAGACCGCGTCACTGTAAAATCATGCAAACTGGGCTCGACAGTCCCGGTCGAGGGGCGAACTCGTCCGATTTCGGCCGCAGAAATGTAGAAGAGCTTCGCCAAGGAGGCCACCCAAAGCCGTAGAGTAGAAGCAAGGGAAAGATTTGAACAAAACTGCCGGACATGTTCCCGAGTCTGTTGCTTTGCCGATTGTGTATGTTTATCTTGACGCCAAAACTCTCGATTTAACCGTTTCCGGAAGGGAAAAAAATGAGTTTTGAAATGCTGGACTGGTTGATGATTGGCATTTACTTTGCCATATTGTTTGGGATTGCCTGGTGGGTTATCCGCAAGAGCAGGGATACGGCCGACGACTATTTCCTTGCCGGACGAAACCTGGGATGGTTTATCATCGGCGCCTCCATCTTCGCCTCCAATATCGGCTCTGAGCACATCGTTGGCTTGGCAGGATCCGGCTGCACCGACGGCGTCGCTATGGCCCACTACGAGCTGCACGCGTGGTGCCTGCTCATCCTGGCGTGGGTCTTCGTGCCGTTCTACATGCGGTCGAAGGTCTTCACAATGCCCGAGTTTCTCGAAAGACGATTTTCTGAATCCAGCCGGAGGGTGCTGTCCGTTATCTCCCTGGTCGCTTACGTCCTGACAAAGATCGCCGTGGGCATATTCGCCGGAGGAATAGTCTTCGGGGCCCTGCTGCCGGAGCTGCGGCTCAATCTCGGCTTCCTCGTTCTGGACAGCTTCTGGATCGGCTCCATACTCGTCATTATACTCACCGGCGTCTACACGGTCCTCGGCGGCCTCCGGGCCGTCGCCTACACCGAAGCCGTCCAGACTATCATCCTCGTGCTGGGCTCGGTCCTCGTGACCATCTTCGGCCTAAACGCCCTTGGGGGCTGGGAGCAGTTGCGCCAGGTCTGCGGCTCCGACATGTTCAACCTCTGGAAACCGCTCGTACCTTCGGGCGTCGAGGGAACCTGGGACCCCGTGCTCGTCAAGGATGCCGCAGGCGAAACCGTTCGCCAGGCATGGTATTTCAACGACAACTACCCCTGGCTCGGGATGCTCTTCTGCGCACCGATTATCGGCCTGTGGTACTGGTGTACCGACCAGTACATCGTCCAGCGAGTCCTCGGCGGACCCAACGAGCGCGAGGCCAGGAGAGGCTCTATCTGCGCCGCCTTCCTGAAACTGCTGCCCGTATTCATCTTCATAATACCCGGCATGATCTGCTTCGCCCTGGCCAAGAGCGGCAAGGTCGCCGAAATCCAGCAGACCCTCTTCGACCAGAACGGCCAACTGCTCCGCGACGAATCACAGGCCGCCTTCCCGCTGCTTGTGACTACCGTTCTTCCCGCCGGTGTCCGGGGAATCGTCGTCGCAGGACTCCTGGCCGCCCTGATGAGCTCGCTGGCGGGCGTCTTCAACGCATCCGCAACCCTGTTCACCATGGATTTCTACAGCAAAATCCGACCTGGCGCCTCCCAGCACAAGCTCGTATGGGTCGGACGAATAGCAACGACCGTAATGGTCATAATCGGGCTCTGCTGGATACCCGTCATACGCGGAGGCAAGGGACTCTACGACTACCTCCAGGGAGTCCAGGCGTATCTCGCCCCGCCAATCTTCGTCGTCTTCTTCCTCGGCGTATTTATGAAACGCCTGAACGCCAAAGGATGTCTGGCCGCTCTCATTGTCGGCTTCGCCATGGGCCTGATACGGCTTGGAATCGACACCCCCGTAAAGCTGCTCAAGGACTTCTCATACGCCGAAGGCTCCTTCCTGTGGGTCATGAACCATATCTTCTTCCAGTACTACAGTCTGCTGATCTTCCTGGTCTGCGTTGTTGTGATGATAGTGGTCAGTTATCTCACCGAAGAGCCTTCCTACGAGAAAATCCAGGGCCTTACCTACGGCACGCTTACCACCGACGACCGAAAGCAGTCGCGGGCGAGCTGGACGTATGCCGACCTGGTCTTCTCCGGAGTCGTTCTGGCAATTATCGCGGCCGCCTACCTGTATTTCAGAGGCTTCAAAGGCTGAGAACCAGCGCCGTTTTCTTAGAGGACTTTTGACATACATTTGGAGACTTCTCGTTCGGGAGGGATTGAAATGGCTTACACAATAGGCTTGGACTACGGAACCAACTCCGTCAGGTGCCTTATTGTTGACGTCGCCACCGGTGCCGAACCGGGAACCGCCGTTTATGAATATGAAACAGGGCAGGCCGGCATTATTATCGACCCCGCCGACCACAACCTCGCTCGGCAAAATCCCGCCGATTATATCAAGGGCGTTAAAGTAACCGTCAACGAGGCAATCTCCTTGGCCAAAGAGGCCGACAAGACCTTCGACCCAAACGAGGTCATAGGAATAGGCATCGACACAACCGGCTCCACGCCGATCCCCGTTAATAAAGACGGGACGCCTTTGAGCATGCTCGAAGAATTCAAGGACAACCCAAACGCCCATGCCTGGCTCTGGAAGGACCATACCGGCCACGCCGAAGCCGCCGAAATAACCGCACTCGCCTCCGACAAGCATCCCGAGTACCTCGCCAAGTGCGGCGGCATATATTCCTCCGAATGGTTCTTCAGCAAAATACTCCACTGCCTGCGAACCGACCCCGAAGTCTTCAAGGCGGCCCGTAGCTGGGTCGAGTGCTGCGACTACATACCCGCCCTCCTGACCGGCGCAACCGCCCCTGAAATGATAAAGCGCAGCCGCTGTGCGGCCGGCCACAAGGCTATGTTCAACAACCAGTGGGCGGGCCTGCCCGCCAAAAAGTTCCTCGCTAAGCTCCACCCCGAACTCGGCGCGCTTAGAGACCGCTTGTACGAGAAAACTTATACTGTCCAGACCCGGGCGGGCAAGCTGACCCAAAAGTGGGCCGGCGATCTCGGATTACCCGCCGGCATCCCGGTCGCGGTCGGCGCTTTCGACGCACATTTGGGCGCCGTCGGCTCCGGAATCGCCCCCGGCAAGCTCGTCAAGATAATCGGCACCAGCACCTGCGATATGCTCGTCTCGGAATCGAGCCGCGACCTCGCCGACATCCCCGGAATATGCGGCATAGTCGACGGCTCCATCCTCCCGGGCTTCTTCGGGCTGGAAGCCGGCCAATCCGCTGTGGGCGACATCTTCAACTGGTTTGTCAACCACATCCAGCCCGGCGGACTGGAGGCCGGCTCACACGAGACCCTGACAGAAAAGGCCACCAATCTCAAGCCCGGCCAGTCCGGCCTGCTCGCCCTCGACTGGAACAACGGAAACAGAACCGTCCTCGTCGACCAAAGGCTGACCGGCCTGCTCATCGGACAGACACTCCACACCAGACCCGAAGAAATCTATCGGGCCCTGATCGAGGCTACCGCCTTCGGAGCCCTTACCATCATCAACCGGTTCGAGCAGTACGGCGTCGAGGTCGCCGAGGTCGTTAACTGTGGCGGCATCGCCGAAAAGAATCCCCTGCTCATGCAGATTTACGCCGATGTCACCGGCCGAGAAATGAAGATATCACGCTCTGCCCAGAGTTGTGCCCTTGGCGCCGCTATTACCGGCGCCGTCGTGGCCGGCAAACAGGCCGGCGGCTACGACGATTTCGCGGACGCCCAGAAAGCAATGTGCGGCATAAAACAAACAACCTACAAGCCCGTTGCCGCGAACCACCGGGTCTACCGCCAGCTATACCTGCTCTATAAGCAGCTACATGACGCCTTTGGAACAAACCAGTGGTCCGGAAAACTCGCCAACGTCATGAAGGAGCTGCTCAACATCAAGGACGGAACCAACGCCTAACCACTACCCCGGGCCTCTTCAAGCCGGTTTGTAACCGCCAACTTCCATTTGTTATGGTCGGCTGCATCGGATCGAAGCCACCCGGCTTTAGCCCCGGCAATCACCTCTATCCGCCCGCGAGCCCTGCCCAAGTCCACCGGGACCTGACGTTGCGACCGGGCTCACCTGCCAAATTGGCACGGCGCCGCGGCGCAACGAAATCCATAACTACTTGCCCAAAAAGCACTTATGATTTAGACGCCCCTTCCGGCACGCCGTTTGCGATACCCTATCGGATAGCGTTTCGAATATACTATTTTTGCGCGAATAACAGGAATAAGCCGATGAAATTCGATAAATTCACATTGAAGGCCCAGGAGGCCCTGGCGACCGCACAGCAGATCGTCATGGCCAAATCACATACCCTGCTCACGCCCCTGCACCTGCTCAGCGCCCTTCTAACCGACAGCGACGGCATCGCCGCCATGCTCCTCAAAAAGATCGGCGCCAACGTCTCCCGAATCACCGAACTGACCGACAGCGAGCTCGGCCGCCTGCCTCAGGGAAAGGCTAACGCCCAGATAATGCCCGACCCTACCCTCGGACAGGTCGTCCTCGACGCCCAGAACAGGGCCGACGCCATGGGGGACGAATACCTCAGCGTCGAGCATCTGCTCATCTCCCTCGCGTCCGTCGAAAGCGACGCCAGGGAAATCCTGCAGCTCAATTCCGTCACGCCCGAAGACATCACAAAGGCCCTTGAGGAAATCCGCGGCCCCGAGAAGATTACCGACCAGAGCCCGGAGGGCAAATACAAGGCCCTCGAGCGATACGGCATCGACCTGCTCGATATGGCCCGCAAGGGAAAACTCGACCCCGTCATCGGCAGAGACGAAGAGGTCCGCCGCTGCATGCAGGTCCTGAACCGCCGAACCAAGAACAACCCCGTCCTCATAGGTGAGCCGGGCGTCGGAAAAACCGCTATCGTCGAAGGGCTCGCCCAGAGAATCGTGGCCGGTGACGTCCCTGCAGGCCTCAAAAACAAGAGAGTTGTCGCCCTCGATATGGGCGCCCTGATTGCCGGAACAAAATTCAGGGGCGAATTCGAGGACCGGCTAAAGGCTGTCCTCAAGGAGGTCGTCGCCGCCCAGGGCCAGATAATACTCTTCATCGACGAGCTGCACACCGTCGTGGGCGCCGGCAAGACCGAGGGCTCCGTCGACGCCGGCAATCTCCTAAAGCCCTCCCTCGCACGAGGCGAGCTCCGTTGCATCGGCGCAACCACGATTGACGAATACCGAAAGTACATCGAAAAAGACGCAGCCCTCGAAAGACGCTTTCAACCGATTATGATCAATCCCCCCACCGTCGAAGAGACCATCGCAATACTCAGGGGCCTCAAGAGCCGATACGACACCCATCACGGAGTCAGAATCATCGACGCCGCCCTCGTTGCCGCAGCAACGCTGTCGAACCGCTACATCACCGACCGATGGCTGCCCGACAAGGCCATAGACCTCATCGACGAGGCCGCTTCAAAGCTCCGCATCGAAAACGACTCGCTGCCCGCCGAGCTCGACTCGATAAGAAGAAAAATCGTACAACTGCAAATCGAACGCGAGGCGCTCAAAAAGGAAAGCGACGACGCAAGCAAAGAACACCTTAAAAGAACCGAAAAACAGTTGGCCGACCTCCGGGAGCAGGACGCGAGCCTGACCGCACAGTGGGAGGCCGAAAAAGGCGACATCGACCAGATTAAGCAGCTAAGAGAGCAAATCGAAGATGCCAATAACCGCTTCGAAGACGCCCAGCGACAGGGCCGGCTGGAGGACGCCGCAAGGTTAAAGTACGAAACCATAGCCAACCTTAAAAAGGAGCTTGCGCAAAAAGAAGATCGGCTCGTCAACGCAGAAAAGCATAAGATAATCCGAGACGAGGTCACGGAAGAACATATTGCCGGCGTCGTCTCAAAGTGGACCGGAATCCCCGTCGCCCGCCTGCTCAGCGGCGAGCGCGAACGCCTCATGAAAATGGAAGACAGCATCCAACAGCGTGTAGTCGGTCAGGACGAAGCCGTCGCCGCACTCTGCAACGCCGTCCGCAGGAGCCGCTCCGGACTGTCCGACCCCAACCGCCCGATAGGGACGTTTCTATTCCTCGGACCCACCGGCGTCGGCAAAACCGAGCTGTCCAAGGCCCTCGCCGACTTCCTTTTCAACGACCCCCACGCAATGGTCCGAATCGACATGTCGGAGTTCATGGAACAGCACTCCGTCGCCCGCCTCATCGGAGCGCCTCCGGGATACGTCGGATACGAAGAGGGCGGCAGGCTCACCGAAGCCGTCCGCCGAAAGCCCTACTCGGTCATCCTCCTCGACGAAATCGAAAAGGCCCACCCCGACGTCTTCAACGTCCTGCTGCAGGTCTTTGACGACGGCCGCCTCACCGACGGAAAAGGCAGGACCGTAGCCTTCCAGAACACCGTCATCATCATGACCAGCAACATCGCCAGCCAGCAAATACAGCAGCTCACCGAGGAATCCGGCGCCGACTGGGAAATCGAGGCCCACGTCAAGGACGCCCTGAAACAGATATTTAAGCCGGAGTTCTTGAACCGAATCGACGAAATAATCGTCTTCCACATGCTGACAAAACAACACCTCGAAACAATCGTCGACATCCAGCTCGGTTATCTGGCCGACCGCCTCCGGGGCCGCAAGATCGAGCTCGAATTCACCGACACCGCCCGCAAACAGATCATGGATGAGGGCTACGACCCCGCTTTCGGAGCACGACCCTTGAAGAGAACCATCCAGCAACGCCTCGAAAACCCCCTCGCAACCGAGCTGCTTGCCGGGAAATTCACCGACGGTGACTCAATAAGAGTCGACGCCAACGCGCACAAATTCACCTTCGAAAAGGCATGAGCACCGCCTCCCGCCTCCGGCCCGAAAGGTGGCAGCCCTGCACGGGCAGGACAATGTGGCGGCCCTTGATTTGCTACAATCCGGCCGCTATCATACTGCCCAAGAAGTGCTACACCTGTTGCCGTTGTGCCGGCCTCGTTGACGCGCCGCAGCCGCGGGGCTCGAGCACGATTTTTGGTTAGTCAAAATGAAATACTTATTCCCTCTGGTCGCTCTTACCACCGCGCTTGCCTGGCATAACACAGTCCTCTCGGCAAAAGCACCGGCTGAATCACGCCTCTTGCACAAAGCACCGATCACCCTGACAAACTACGCCCCCGATATCACAATTCGCTTCCCCGTGCCGCTCATCTGCGGCAGACTCGCCGACGCTAACATCACGTCCGTCGTGGTAGTCAACACGTCATCGAACCGCGATACCCGCCTAATGGCGGGCCTAACCCGTGAAGGCTGCTTCAAGGCCCTGACCGAGCTTGTCCCCGGCGAAAACAGGCTCGTCATCCGCGCCGGCAATAATGAGCTTGCCCTCACAATCAACTACCGGCCGCAGACCAATCCCTACGTCGTGCGCGTGTTCTACCTGACCGACAAATCGGGAAGCACCGAATACCAGACCCCCATCGAGAACGACCCGCAGGACTATCGCGGCCGGCTGGACACCGCGGCCAAATTGATGCAGACCTTCACCGCCGAGCGAATGTACGACCTCGGCTTCGGCCGTGTCACCTTCAACCTCGAATTCGACGCCGACGGACGCGTAATAGTCCGTACGCTCCGGGCCGACGAGCCCGCAGAATTCTACCACAAAATGGACGGTCTGGAGCTCTGGTCCTATGCCGGCCGGCTCATCGGCAGGAAAATGCCCCACCGAACCGCAAAGAATCTCGTCATTCCGGCCTTCACACGCTTCGACCCCAATACCGCCAAGGCATACGCGCACACCGCACTCGGCGGCGGCTCGCTCGCCCTCTTCGGCGGAGGCAACCTCTTCACGTGGCCCGCTTCAATCACCGAAGCACAAAAGACCTTCATGGATACTACCATCATCGACACCAAAAGCTTCTTCAGCGATTCGGTCGGAAGGCACACGTTCTGGGCAACCGCCTCCACAACCATCGGGGCCGCCCTGCACGAGCTCGGCCACACGCTCGGCCTGCCCCACAGCCGAGACCCACACGACATAATGACCAGAGGCTTCGACCGTTTCAACCGAGCCTTCACCCTTGTCGAGCCGCCACACGCTCGCCGCAACAAGACTTATGAATTCGGAGACGATGAGGTCGCTTTCTGGGCGCCACCAAGCGCCGCATGGCTGAAGTTCACAAGATGGCTGGCTCTCGACCGCAAGGACTTCAGCCGGCAAAACACAACACGTATAACAGCCGATCAACCATCAGGTGACATCACCGTCCGGTCGGACAACGGCATTGGCGCCGTCGTCATCGCACCCGGTGGCGATTCCGCTGTGAACATCCCGATCGACCACAACATGCCCCCGCCGCAAGAACTGCGCATTCCCGGCACCGAATTGGCTGGGTACTCCGGCGAGGACCGCTTGATGATCCGGGTGCTCGACACCCAGGGACTCTCCAAGGTCGTGAACACCCGCGAGCTTGTGGTCCGCTCTTTCGTGCGGTCCTGGCGGTTTTCCCCTATCACCGCACTGTGGAGCGACCCGCAGGCATTCGTGCCGGTGGACGCCAACTGGCTCGAAGCGGTCGCAGCCGCGGCCGCATCGGTCAAACTCGCGCGCTCCGAAACGCCGTATGTCGATTTTCTCCCCCATTTTCCACCCGGAAAGCGGCAGAATACGGCCGCGTACGCCGTCCGAGCCTTCACGAGTGACAAACCCAGGGACATCCGCGTCCACACCGGCAGCGACGATGCCTTACGGCTCTGGCTCAACGGCAAACTTGTGACCGAGGTCCTGGCACTACGACCCGCTCAGATCGACTCCGAATCCAACACCGCCGCCATAAAGCAAGGCCGCAATGTACTAATCGCAGAAGTCTCACAAGCGGGCGGCGGCTGGGGACTCTACCTGCGCATGGATGACAACAGGGGAAATGAGCTGATTATTACCGAGGACGACAGAATCGCCGAGCTTGCACCGTCTGGCGCCGGGCCCCGAGCGCATTAGCCGTACCGTGCCGGGTCTATTTGTCGTACTTCTGATTGAACTGCCGTGACAGCTTCGGCATAATAAGCTCTCGGAGATATTCGAAGAAGTCTCGAAGCTGGTGAAAGGAAAGCCTCGAAACCATGGCCGCCCTCTCAAGAGCCAATCTCGGAAAGTGGATCAACACTACTATAACGATCCTTATCAATGCGGCTCTCTGGATCATTCCGAGCAACGTTCCCTATCTTATCGCCCAGAACAGAGATGTCCTGCTCGGCCGATACAGCCTCGAGCGCCTCGTCGCAATCCTCGTGATCGTACCCATAAGCATCGCCAGCCTTTACCTCACGTGGTCCCCCGCGCAGAAGAAGAAGGAACGCCAGTTCAAGGTCATGGCGGTGGCAATTTCCGTTCTGATCTGTCTTCTCATCGTCGATACCGGCCTGCGCCTCGCCCAGCCCAAAAGATACATCGTCCGACAGAGCTACCTGCACCGCACGCCGAACGCTAAATACACCGGCCTCTACCAGGACGTCCCCGAGAAGGCCTTTCTCTACGCCACTACCCCCCCCGCCTACCCGGACATCGAATACACCCTCACTACCGACAAAAGGGGCTTTAGAAATCAAACCGACCTCGAAGAATACGACCTGATAGCAATCGGCGACTCCTTCACCGAAGGCTCCAACATCGCCGACAACCAGAGCTGGCCCGCTCTTCTCGCACAGAAGACCCAACTGACCGTTTACAACCTCGGCATGTCCGCCGGAAACCCCGCAAGCTACCTCGAAACACTGAGCAAATTCGGCCTGCAGCTCTCGCCCAGAATCGTACTCTGCATGCTCTACGAGGGAAACGATTTCAGAGACGCTAACTTCCGCAACAAAAACAGCTTCCGCGAGCACCTCAACCGTTACGCCGACAGCTCACCCGTCCGCAACGCCCTCAAGCAGTTCCTGGTGCGGTCCCTGGCTTCGAACCCGGGCGCTCGGCCGAAAGGTGATTCGCAGGCCGAAGCCGACCGAGAAGACCAGGCAAAGTCCCCCGCAACGGACAAGACCGCCGACGGCCCCCTCTCGTGGCTACCCGTCGGCATTCCCGAAGGACCCGGCTCCAGATACTACACCTTCAAAGTCAAACGGCTTCTCGACCATTATGTCACCCGCGAGTCCTTCAGAAAATCAAAGGGCTGTAAAAAGACATGCCAGTCGCTTGCCCGAATCAACGAAACATGCCGACGGAACAACGCCCGGCTCATCGTCCTCTACGCCCCCGATAAACCACACACCATCGTGCCCCTGCTAAACGGCATAGTAACGCCGGAGCAGCTCCGCGCCTTTATGGCCCTCAGAGAAAAGAATCTTCCCCCCGTCGAAAAGCTCATGGGCGTCCTCGCCGAGCGCCTCGAAGTCCAGGAATCCACCTTCGAGGACTTCTGCCGCGCCGAGTCCATAGAATTCCTTAGCCTCACCGCTCCGTTACGCGAGGCAATAGCCCAGGGTAAACAGGCGTACTTCACCTACGATCAGCACTGGACCCCAGTCGGTCATGAAATCGTCGTGAACGCCCTCTCCGCCTACTTCAAAGAACATCCGTGAATCCGACAAGAGCCCTGCCGGATTCTCCGGATTTATCTTGCCTTTTCCGCCATCACGACCAGAATAGACTTCGTCGTCACGATCGCTCGGGCCGGCAAGACCCGACCGCAAGAGTCGTGTTATAAAGGGAAATCTGGATGGATATTCAAAAAGTGCTGCAACAGGCTGAAAAAGACAAAATCAAGTTCGTCACGCTCCAGTTCACCGACCTGCTCGGCCTGATAAAAGAGGTCGTAATCGGTGTCAACCATCTCGAAGGGGCCTGCCGCGACGGGCTGTGGTTCGACGGCTCTTCCGTCGAGGGCTTCGCCAGAATTCAGGAAAGCGACCTCTTCCTGAAGCCGGACCCCTCAACCTACGCCATCGTCCCCTGGCTCACCGAAGAGGGAAAGACCGCGAGGCTTATATGCGACATCTACCGCTCCGACGGCACCCCGTTCGAAGGCGACCCGCGCTTCATCCTCAAAAAAGCTGCACTTAAGGCCCGCGAATCAGGCTTTGAATACAACGTCGGCCCGGAGCCCGAATTCTACCTCTTCAGAGCCGATGGCCAAAGCAGAACGTCCCCAATCGATTTTGGCGGATACTTCGACCTCTCATCACACGAAGGCTTCAAGGCCATAAAGAAAATTATCGCCGCTCTCGAAAACTTCGGCATAGACGTCGAGACTTCACACCACGAGGTCGGACTCGGCCAGTATGAAATCGACTTCCGCTACGGGCCCTGCCTCGATATCGCAGACAAAGTCGTCACCCTGAAATACTGCGCAAAAAAAATCGCACAAATGCGCGACCTCCACGCCACCTTCATGCCGAAGCCGATCATGGGCGCCCCGGGCTCCGGCATGCACGTCCATCAAAGCCTCTTCAACGTCGCCTCGAAGAGCAACGCCTTTTACGATGAACACCAAAAATACAACCTCTCTAAAACCGCCCGAAGCTTCATCGCCGGCCAGATAAAACACATCCACGCTATGTGTGCCATCATCTGCCCCACCGTCAACTCCTACAAAAGACTCGTCTCCGGATTTGAGGCCCCCGTTTACATCACCTGGGCCGCAATGAACCGCTCGGCCCTGCTGAGAATCCCAAAATGGTTCAAGGCAAAAAGCCAGGCCGCCAGAATCGAGCTACGCTGCCCCGACCCTGCCTGCAACCCCTATCTGGCCTTCGCCATTATGCTCGCCGCCGGAATGGAAGGAGTCGAAAACGACCTCACGCCCCCGGAACCCGTCGAAGAGAACATCTACACGCTCGACGACGAAAGCCGAATCAGCAAAAACATCGACCTGCTGCCGACCTCGTTGGCCGAAGCGCTCGCCGAGCTAAAGAAAGACCCCCTGCTCTGCGATGTCCTCGGTCAACACCTCTTCGAAAGATACATAGACATAAAAACCAATGAATGGGACCGGTTCAAAACGCAGGTCACCAACTGGGAGATCGAAACCTACCTCGACATCTTCTAATGCCTTCGGGCACAGGACTCGTCCCCCGTCAACATGCCGGCCAGCGCGACCTTTGCCGAATACGCATCGCGGGGCCTGCCCCACCGGGAAACTAAACATCCTTCAACCGGGGCCCGCCCTTGCTTTCCGGCTGAAACATCTGTACAATCCCGCGTTATGGTGATTTCTCAAACGATTGACAACCACGCTGGAGGTGCCCAGGATGGCCAAGAAGTCTGCAAAGAAGACAACTGTAAAAAAAACCGCTAAAAGCTCCACAAGCAAATCCAAAGCCAAGCCGCCAAAGCAGCAGGCTAAGGCTCCTGCCGTCAAGACCCCGCCTGCTGCGCCCTCGGCTTCGCCCGATACGGACAGACCCCTGCAAAGCATTCTCGAGTCCAAACTCTGGACCGCATTTCTGATACCACTGATTGCAGCCCTCATAGGCGGCTATATCGTGCGGCAACATGTCGCGCAGGCCTCCAAAGATTTGGTCCTGGAGGCGCGGGCGGACGCCGTTGCCCGGGACCTCCAGGAGCTGCTGGTTGCTCTGAACAATTGGGATGGAGCGCTCGGGCCGCAGCAGGCCGTCAAGCTCAGCCGCCAGGGAATACCTCAGGAAAAATGGTTCTCCACCGGGCAGATCCTCGGTGACCTTGGACCTCGATGGTTTGTCGCACTAATGGCGAAAGGTGACGGTTTTGCCCGCGATATCGACTTCGATTCGCCCCTTTTCAACCGCGTTGCCACCTCGGGCGATTGGCGGCATTTCCTCGACAGCCCAGAAGAAAGAGAGCAGTACCTTGGAGCCCCGGATATCGACCTCACGGACATCGTCATACACCTGACCGACGAGGGGAAGGAATTGGCCGAGCACCTTGCTGCCACCCGGTCCTATGATGTAGAAATAGCAGAGCACTGGAGCACCGAATACCTGCCGATGGACGCCAGCGTTGAAAAACGGCATCTCGTCGAGTTGCTCTGGTCGGCGGATGAGCCCCAGTAATAGACATCCGCCACGAACGACAGCGCCGTGGGCGCTCTCTTGAACAGGCGGTGTGCGCCGCTATAAGGCAGCGCAGCCTGCAAAGTCATCGCCATAGAAAAGGAAGAAGTGCTTCGTAATCGGCACAACAGGACAAGCGGATTCGGACGACCCTTACAAAGGCAAACAGCATGATTGAGATACGACAGGCAAGAGTCGGCGACATCGAACGCATCGTCCAACTGCAGATGGAAATGGCCCGTGAAACAGAGAACCTCCTGCTCGACCGGAAAAAGGTAACAAGCGGCGTCACAGGCGTCCTCAGCAACCCGAACCGCGGCCAATACTGGATCGCCGAGGAACGCGGTGATATCCTCGGCGTCCTGCTGACCATCCCCGAATGGAGCGACTGGCGAAACGGCACCGTCCTCTGGATCCACTCACTCTACGTCCTGCCCGAAGCCCGCAGACGCGGAATATTCAAAAAGCTCTACACGAGCCTCAAAGACCGCGTCGAAAAATCCCCCGCCCTCGTCGGTCTGCGCCTCTACGTCGAAAAGAACAACAAATCCGCCCAGCGCATATATGAAAAGCTCGGCATGAACAAGGACCACTACGAGCTCTACGAATGGTTAAAACCCACAGAACCGCCGAACGAATGAATTCGTGGTCGCCGGCGACGGTGACACCGGTGTCCCGGAGCCCACAACAACGACTTGCCACAGCGGTCTTACGAGGAGATTTACAATGAATTCGCGCCACGCCCTGCTCTTTGTTCTGGCAGCTTCATCAATCGCTTGTGCCGGCGAGGTGCTGTTTACCTCCGGCCCCCAGGAATTCGCATCTCGAAAATACTACTGGCTCGCCGAATGGAGGCTCGAAGTCACGCTCCCCGCCGACATCGCCGCCGCTGACACGCTCGACGTCCTCTTCGGCTCCAAAGGCGATAGCAAACGGACCCTATACTTTGACTACGACGGCAAACAAGCCTCCCTCCTGTATCGCGGCGCCGAGCCGTTCGAGTGGATTGCCCTTCCTCTGGACAGGCTCTCAGCCGGGAAAAAAATCGTCCTCTACGGCAAAGGCCGCGTGAACGTCGCCTTCCTCGCGGGCATCCGCATCGGCGGCAAATCCACCGCGCCCCCGAAAGTCAAGCCAATCCGAACGGCGCCTTCGTCCTCCGGCGCACATTCCGCCCAATGGGCGGATATTCCCGGCTTCGAAATGAGTGACCGGGCACGGGCTCTCTATAACCCTTCACCCGCACAGCGCGACTGGCCCCGCGCCCGGCGCTCGGCGCGCTACGCCGGTATCGCCCTCACCAAAGTCCAGCGGTGGCTGCACGAGCAGTGCCTCGCCGCCCGCGACGAGCGAAGCGGGCTCTTCCGCCCCACGGGCGCTTGCTGGAACTACCGCGACACCGCCGCCGACTGCTACCCCTTCTACGTCTGGGCCGCCTGGTACACCAACCTCGAAGTCCTAAATACCGTCATGGTCGACGCCCTCAAAGCCGAGCAGCGCCTCTGCAACCACCTCGACAGACTGCCAGTTGACTATGACATGGACGCAGGCCGAAAAGTCGTCACCTCCTTCGACGCGACGATCTTCGGCGCCAGCGAATACGTCAAGGACGGCCTCGTCCCCATAGTCGAAATCACCGGCCCCGAATACCCCTGGTTCGACCGCATGAAGGGCCTGGTCGACGACATATTCAAGCACGCCCCGATTGACACCCCCTACGGCAAAATCCCCTCGAACAATATAGAGGTAAACGGTGAGCTGCTCCAGGTCCTCCCGCGGTTGTACCGCATGACCGGACAACTGAAGTACCTCGATTGGGCCCACCGTCTCGCCGACCACTACCTCCTGCCCGGAAACTTCGTCCCCTCGCGTCTCTCAGACCACGGCTGCGAGATCATCGGCGGCCTCGGCTTGCTCTTTGCCGTTGACGCCTCCGCCCGCCCCAAAAAGTGCCGACAATACGAACCATACATGCAATACATGTTCGACCAAATCCTCCGCCGCGGGATCAACTCGGACGGAATCATCATCGGCGCCCTCCAGAAAACAGAGGGCCCACACGACAACGTCACAATACGCGACGGCTGGGGATACGACTTCATCGGTTTCCTCGACTACGACCTCGCCCTCGGCTCCCGCCGGTATCACGCGCCAATACGCCGAGCAATGACGAACCTGCTCAAACCACGCTACAAGAAATTCAACTGGGACAGTAGCTCCCGTGACAACATCGCAGACTCCGTCGAAGGCGGACTCTACTTGCTCCGCCGCATACCCGTCACCGAAGCGTTCATCTGGGCCGACCGCGAGATCGCAACCGTCCTCGTGGACCACACCGACCCCAATCGCCTCTGGGGAGTGCACAAGCTCGAGGCGAACACCGTCCGAACCGTCCTAATACACGCAATGCTCCACACCCGCAACACCCTCGTCCGTCCCTGGCGCAGGGACCTCCAGCTCGGCGCCGCCCCGTGCGGCGACGGAATCTGCATCTACATCAAGTCCGAAAGGCCCTACGAAGGCCGCCTCCACTTCGACATTCCAAGACACCGACTCTACATGGGCTTCACGCAGGATTGGCCGCGAATGAACGCCGTGCCCGAATGGTTCACGGTCGAGCCGGACGATTCCCACCATTACACAGTCGAAGATGCCGACGCCGGCTCCACGCAAATTGTCACCGGAAAGCTGCTCAGCGAGGGACTGCCCGTCCATGCCGAGCCGGACAAGCCGTTGCGACTGATTGTCCGCCCGGCCGAAACACGACAGGCAAGATAACCCACATTGATCTCCCGCCGCCGCATATCACCTTCTCAGGGCTGAACCTCAAAGTGCGCTTTGGCACTCCCCCGCCCGTTCTGCGTTATCAGAGATTCATCGGAATCCCACGGCCCGCCAGATATTCCTTGATCTGCGTTATAGAATAATTCTCGAAGTGCGTGATCGACGCCATCAGCACCGCATCCGCCCCGCCCTCGACAATCGCATCATAGAGGTGCTCCAATGTCCCCGCACCCCCCGACGCTATCACCGGAATATTCACCGCATCCGTCACCGCCTTGTTCAACGCGTTGTCGTAGCCCGCTTTCGTCCCGTCCGCGTCCATGCTCGTAAGCAATATCTCCCCGGCCCCCAATTCTTCCCCCTTGGCCGCCCACTCCACAACGTCAAGCTCTGTCGGCTCAGACCCCGCCTTCACGCAAACCTGCCACCTGCCAGGCCGCTCCTTCGACCGCCGAGCATCAATCGCGAGAACCACGCACTGCCGCCCGAATCGCCTTGACGCCTCGCTCAGCAGCCCGGGATTCTCCACCGCCGCAGTATTCACCGACACCTTTTCCGCTCCGCTGCGCAAAAGCGCGTCCATCTGCTCTACCGTCTGTATCCCACCGCCCACCGTAAACGGAATAAAAACATTCTCCGCCACCCTCTCTACAAGCTCCACGATTGTCTCACGCGAGCGGATCGTCGCCGTAATATCGAGAAAGACCAGCTCGTCCGCCCCGCTCTCGCTGTACCTGGCGCCCAATTCAACCGGATCGCCGGCATCCCTCAGATTCAGGAAGTTCACCCCCTTGACAACCCGGTTGTCCTTCACATCGAGACACGGAATTATTCTCCTGGTCAGCATCTACGCCCCTCCGCCCGGCAAATGTCATAAAAATTCTGCAAGACCTT
>CP070678.1:3211283-3273347 GCA_020352515.1 Phycisphaerales bacterium
CGGCCATCTGCGCATTCAGGATTTTCAGGAACTTATCAGCCATGTTGTGTCCGCCGAAACCGACGGTCGCGATAACGGCAGGCATCCTGGGCGTCTTGAATTCCCTGCGAACATCGTTGATCAGGTTGACCAGGTTCTTCTCGTACTCGTCGATGAGCTTGGGCGTGAAACTGTCCTTGTGGCCCTGCCACCAGACGAAGCCGGCAATCTCATGACCCTGGCCCTTGTACCCGGGCACGATCCGGTCAATCTGATCCAGGGTTTTTCTTACGCCCTCGACCATGAGCTTATACTCGAGGGACTCCCACTTGTTTTCGGGGTCCGTTCGGCCGCTCGAGGGCGGGCGGAAATCAAAGCCGAGTGCGCGGTTGCCCATTGCGGTCTTGATCAGCAGTACCTGCTCGTCGTGGTACGTGCCCATCACGTGACCGAAACCAAGCTCCGGGCCGATAGCCCGTCCATTTGAGGTCGGGCTGAGGGGGCTGCCCTTGAAATTGATGCGGGCCTCCTGAAAATAGACGTCATTGCGAACGGTCCATTCGCCCTTGTCGTCGACCAGGTGCGGGAACTTCTTGTCCCGCCTGGTCACGATTTCGAGGTCACCTTTGCCAAGCAGGTCCTCCTGGCTCGTCCAGAACGCGGTAGATCCGCCCTTGAAGTAGGTAACCTTGAAGGCGTAGCGTTTGGCCGCTTCGAGTGCGACCTTCTGCTTTACGGCTTGCCCGCCCACATTTTTGCGGTAAACTACATTTCCATCAAGCTCCATGACGTTATATGTGCTGTCACCATAGCCCGGGTTGATGGTGTAGCTGCCGGACTCAGGGACATCAACGAAGCCCCTAACCACCACTGTATGCGGGCCGGAAATGGTCGGGAGCTTGCCCTGCGCGACCCCAAGCGCCACTTTCACGATCTTTGCCGGTTTCGCCTTGTCATACTCCGTGTCCGGGTTATAGTCACCCTTGTAGATTGCAGCTGTCGCCCCTTTTTCAGCTTTCGGATCGGCCGACACGTAGACGCCGTGGGGGCTGATCTTGTAGTTCCCCACCGGGTAGATATACATGGGGCCCTTGGGCGCGGCAGGATCGGCGGTCAGGTAGATTCCTGCGTAGCGGCACCTTGCGCCACTGATATTGCCCATCCCCACCATGTTGGATTGACCTGCCAGGATGTAAACCCGGACCGGCTTGCCGGTGTCAGGCGCCTTCCCGTCCGGATCGGGTAACTGAGCCGGAATCTGCTTGGCAGCGGCCGGCAGCACGAGGATTGCCACCGTTGTGGCGATGAGGGTCAATACTGTCTTGACTGGGTTTCTTGTAGTCATGATCTGCTCCTGTTCTTGCGAGTTCCGCAGGCGCATACTCCCGGATTTCCGGCTTGTCCCATGCGCACTGCATTCAAATTGCTCGGCCAAAGCCCTGCAATGAGCCGTGACTCAATGGCCCAATTTCTCTTCCTGCTCACTATGGCCTTCGGCGTGTACCAACGACCCAAAGCCCGCCGTCAGACGAACCCCACACCGAGTATAAGTTAACATCTCTACAAGCAAATGGCAAGCCTCGTCTCTTATTAGCGCCCAGAGGTATGGGCCTAAACTGCCCGGGAGGGACACGCCTGCAATCAGCGATTTACTCGACTTGAACGTGAACCATACGCGGCACGGCTGTCGCAGAATCACGATAAAGCTCAGAGAAAAGGGCCGGCGGATAGACTTCAAGCGAGTTTACAGGCTTTGGCGCCCCCCAGGATCGAGAATACACAGCAGACATAAGAAGCCGCATGTTTGTAGCTCCGGGCCGTCCCCGGGAGAATGGCTATGTTGAATCATTCGGAGGCAAACCAATAGATGAGCTGCTCAGGCGGGGGCTTCACATATTTATCGGGCGAGATATGTTGCAGGTCTTCGGCCTATGGGTTATAACCGTTAAGCGTACTCGAGCGGGGCACGCCGAGGTAGTTTGAAGCGCCCGCTGGACGTCACCATGCAGATGCGGCCAGTGGCCGGGGCTCAGCGCCCGTGAACGCCTGGACTGAAGATCGATCGCAGTGGTCAGCGGATCACAGGCCTTGTGAAGTGATGAGCTGATATCCGGCGATGTTGGTTTAGGACTCGGCGGGGTGTGGTATGGAACAGAGGGCCCGTACAGCCTACACGATATACGTGGCGGGGTCTGAAAGAAGAAAAGGAGTAATTGAATGATAGCGAGTAAGCCTTTTTCATATTTCTTGTTAATCGGCATCTTCGGCAGCATCAGCGTGTCTGATATTCGTGCTCAGACTTCCCGGCAGCTTGTTCTCAAAGAGGCGGAGTCACGATTTCGGGCAATCTACGATCGAGGGGAGTTCCGCGCCAAGAGATTTCGCGGCCAGTGGCTTTCCGACAGTTCGGGCTACACGGTACTGGAGTCGGCTCCCGATGGGAAAGGACGGGTGCTGGTGCGGTATGATGCGGCCAGCGGAAAACGCACGGTGCTGGATTCAGCTAAGAGAGAAGATACCGGCAGAACGGGCAATATTTCCCCTGACGGCCGGAGTGTTGTATATTCGGCGGAGGGTAATCTGTACGTGCGGGATGTGAGCGGCGGGGGGAAGATTGCACTGACGAAGAGTGCGGGCGACGGCCCGGTTTCGAACAGCCGGGCAGTGTGGAGCCCGGACGGCAGGTGGATCGCCTTTGTGCAATCGGACGCCTCCGAAGTGAAGCTGAGGTCGGTCCTGGTTCCGGGCGATCCGACGTATCCGAAATTGAAAGAAGTCCGATTTGCCAGGGTGGGCGGGACCATACCGACGTTGCGTGTCGGTGTTATCGACGCGAGGGGGCGCGAGACTCGCTGGCTCTCCATACCGGTTCCGGCAGAGGGTTTCTACCTGGGACGGGTCGAGTGGGCCGGAAATTCGAATGAGCTGCTGGTGGAGAAGCGGAGCCGATTTCGAGACGAGCGAGAATTTCTCATGGCCGACGTCCGCAGCGGCGCGATCAGGCGTATCTTTCACGAATCCGATCCGGCGTGGGTTATCGCCAGCTATGGGAAGAATGCGGGGCTGACGTGGATTCGCGACGGCCGGGCATTCATTGTTTTGAGCGAAAAAGATGGTTGGCGGCACGCCTATGTCTATTCGCGCGACGGCAAGGAGCAGTATTGCCTGACAGCCGGTGAGTTCGACATTATCGAGCGGGCCGTGGTGGACGAGGGGGGAGGATGGTTTTACTACTACGCGTCACCTGATAATGCGACCCAGAAATACCTCTACCGTGTACGTCTGGATGGTAGTGGAGAGCCAAAACGGGTGACCCCGATGGGCCGGCCCGGCACTCATGACTACGATTTTTCCCCGGACGCCAAGTGGGCGTTCCATACCTACTCGACTTTTGACACTCCCCCCATCACCGAACTTGTACAATTGCCCGACCATCGCGTCGTGCGCATGCTCGAAGACAATAAAAAACTACACAAGAAGATGGAATCACTGATCTCTCACCCAACGGAGTTCTTCCAGCTAAAAATCGGCGGGGGCGTTGTTATGGATGCGTGGATGCTCAAGCCGGGCGGCTTCGATCCATCGAAGAAATACCCCGTCTTCGTATATGTGTACGGAGAACCCCACGGGCAGACCGTGTGCGACGCCTGGGGATTTGCCCAGGCCGACTACCATCGCGTGATCGCCGATCTCGGCTATCTGGTGGTTTCCATCGACAACCGGGGCACGCCGGCGCCCAAAGGGGCGGCGTGGCGGCGGGCCGTGTTCGGCAGCCTTGGCCCACTATCAACCGAGGACCAGGCAGCCGCTTTGAAGGAGCTCGGCCGCGCCCGACCGTACGTCGACTTGTCACGGGTCGGCATCTGGGGTTGGAGCGGCGGCGGCTCGAACACGCTTAACGCGATGTTCCGAAAACCCGATGTCTACAAGGTGGGAATAGCCGTTGCGCCAAAGCCGCAGCCGCATCTTTACAATGCGTGGTTCCAGGAGATCTACATGGAGACGCCTGAGACGAATCCGGATGGATACCGACGGTCGGCCCCCATCAACTTCGCCGAGGGCTTGAAGGGAAACCTCCTGATAGTCCACGGCACGGGCGAGACCAACACGCACATCCAGATTACCGAAGGGCTGGTGGATCGGCTCGTCGAACTTGGAAAGCGGTTCGATTACATGGCGTATCCCAATCGTGACCATGGGCTGCGGGAAGGTCGGGGCACGGCGATACACCTGCGAATGCTTATGGCGCGGTATCTTATGGAACACGTTCCGGCCGGTCCACGGTAGGCTGGAGTGACCGTTGCTTGAAGCTGAAGGAGCCTGGGGGCGACAATCCGATGGTCGTCTGAGGGGCAAGCACCGGGAGCGGACCGGGAGGTGATGAATTGTCCGGGGCACTTTAAGAAAAGGCTGTGATAGTCTTATCACGACCAGGTCCCCGCCATGCGTCCGGGCAGATATGAACGGCCGAATTTACTCCCACATGACTACCTTGCTCATTGCATCCGCCAAGGCCTTCATAGGTTTTTTCAACTCCGGAACAGGCGGGTCGGCAAGGTCTATCCGACCACAGGTGAAGGTCCACAGATCGAGGAGAGTGATCTTTTTCTTTCCGAGCCTGGTTCCCCCGGTTATCCCCCTCTTGGATTCAACCATGCCGTGCTTGGAGAGTGTTTGCATGACTCTCTGCAAATAGCCGGTGCAGAAACCGAGCTCCCCTGCGATTTCTTCAGCCTGCACATAGTCGTTTGTCTTTCTTTTCTGAAGGAACTGAACTGCCCGAACTGCCATAATGAAATCAAGGTTAAGTCTCATAGCGATACCTGTCTTAGTTTGAATATCTTGTATTGAACACGTGACTGAACCACCGGTTCGTCAATTTGGCTACAATAACAGAATCGTGCCCAATACGCAAAAAAAGTCTCAGATTTTCTTCGCGTGAGGATGTGGGGACGCCAACGGTGCGGCTGTAGGCGTCTGAGTCAGGGATTGGACAAATCGGGCGACCCGGCGGGCAAGCACCGAGGGAAGTGGGCGTTCCAAGTGGAACGGCAACATTAGGTGAGCCCCGTTTTGTCAGGATCTTCGGCGCCCAGTCCTCCGTTTTTGGGCCAATATCGCGAAAGAAGGGGATATTGTCGATTCTACGTTCTGCAGAGGCCCGAAATCGCAAAGTGTGCCTCCAAGACGGCCACGATCTCACAAGGATCAGCGAGGAGTTTTCGGGTGTCGGTCTCCGGTCGTTTTCGGGATTGTGGCGTCGCCTTCTCTTTGGAGCTTTCGCAAGGGCTTGTGGATTTCGGGAGCTGGTCTATGGAGCCGAAGGGGGGCGAATTTCTCGAGGAGTGTTTTTGCAGCTCGACTGAGAGGGCGACTGCGATTTGAGGGCGCGTGCGGGACAATGGCGTGGTCTCAGGCGTGAAGCGTTTGGGTGTTTTCCATAGTTCCGAGCAGTCCGTTGGCGAGCTTGAGGTATTCGATTCTGCGAGGGTTGTGGCCGAGCAGCTCGCTTGCGGCCGCGTCGACGGCGACGGGGTCGAAGCCGGCGAGTATCAGGCCGATGTTGGTGTGTGTTCCTGCCAGGTGCATGCCGGCGAGAGCGACGGAGGCATCGACGACGGAGAGGTCCGGCCTTTTGTAGAGGCAGACGTCGACGACGTGCTTGTGGGTCGAGGGGCTGTGGAGTCTGGATTTGTTCCACGAGCCGCGATAAAATTTGGCGGGTGCGATGCCGAACATGTTCTTCAGTGCGACCGTGGTCCGCGTGAAACTGTGGTCCTTGAGGACGGGCAGGGAGATCACGAAGGCGCCTGGGACGATGGCGGGCATGTGGAAACTCTTGAGACTCATTGCATTTTCATTTTTGAGCGTAACGGATTCGGACTCGTTGAAATCAACGAGTTTCAATCCGTATCTGGCGGCCAGGTCCGTGTATCCGAGCGATGCGAATACATCTTCGGTTCTGCCGCTTCCGCAACCTTCACCGATAATGATTTCGGCCTCGGAATGGGCCTTGCAGTACTGATAAACGGCCTCGGCGGCGGCCACGTCGGTTGTGACGGGGGGCGGGGAGGAGTTTGTGAGATTGGGTTTAATGATGATTAGGCCCTTCCGGGGCAGTTGTGCGGGAGCGTCGACCAGGTCGAGGGCCCTGTGGATGGAGTCTTGGTAGTTGACGAATTTTACTTTTGCTACACGGCTCATAGGCTTCAGACAATCACCAGGATGCTGATTCGCCCAAAAAAATGTGCCGGCGCCTCTTGACTGTCAAGAAATTTTGAGTAAATTTGTACGGACCCCGTTAGTAAAGGGTCAATTTGCGGGGCGGAACTTTGGTTTTGGTTTTGTGGAGATAGACATGATAAGTGCTAAAGAGCTTCGGCGGAGCTTCGGCCCGGTAATCGCTGTTGACGGCATATCGTTCGATGTTGCCAAGGGCGAGGTTCTGGGCCTTCTGGGTCCGAACGGCGCCGGCAAGAGCACGGCCATGCGTATGCTGGCGTGTTTTTTGCGGCCTGACAGCGGGACTGCCGGCATTTGCGGGCACGATATCCAGCGGGAGCCCATTCAGGTGCGGCGCTGCCTCGGCTATCTCGCCGAGAACGTGCCGGCGTACAATGAGATGACCGTGGGTGGATTCCTGAGCTTTATCTGCGACGTGCGGCAAATCAAGGGGGGGGACCGGAAAAAGGCCCTGGACAGGGTAGTTCCGATGTGCTCGATTGAATCGGTGTACCATCAGACGATAGAGACGCTCTCGAAGGGGTACAGGCGCAGGGTCGGCCTGGCGCAGGCGTTGATTCACGATCCGGATGTGCTGATACTTGACGAGCCGACAGACGGTCTTGACCCGAACCAGAAGCACGAGGTCAGGAAGCTGATAAGCAGGATGTCCAAAGACAAGTGCATTATAGTCTCGACGCACATTCTGGAGGAGGTTGAGGCGGTCTGTTCGAGGACGATAATCATCGCCAGGGGGCGGATTCTGGTGGATTCGACTCCTCAGGAGCTGAAGGAAAAGCACAAGTGCAGTCTGGATGCGGTTTTCCGCAAGATCACGCGGACCAAGGTTGCCTGAGAGGGACTTTTCGAATGTTGGTTGCATGGTTCTTACAGGAGTGCGGCAATGAATAGTTTTTTGGCGGTATTCAAAAGGGAGCTGAAGGGTTACTTCACGACCCCTCTTGCGTACGTTTTTCTTGTGATATTCTTGTTCTTTTCTGGTTATCTGACATTCAGGCAGCGTTTTTACGAGATGCGTCAGGCGGACATGCAGACGTTTTTCATGAACCTTCCGCTGCTTTTTGTTTTCATGGTTCCCTCGACGGCGATGCGTCTTTGGGCGGAGGAGCGCAAGGTCGGGTCGATCGAGCTGCTGTTCACTCTTCCGGTGACGATAACTCAGGCGGTTCTGGGCAAGTTTTTTGCTGCGTGGCTTTTCCTTGGTATTGCGCTGGCGTTGACTTTTCCGATGGTTATTACGGTCAGCTACCTCGGCGACCCAGACGTGGGGCTGATAGTCACGGGGTACATCGGCAGCATGCTGATGGCGGGCGGATTTCTTGCCATCGGCTGTTTTTTCTCTGCGGTGAGCAAGAACCAGGTCATCAGTTTCGTGCTATCGGTTGTAGCATGTGCGGTTCTTGTTTTTGCGGGGATGCCGACGACGTTGAACTATCTGTCGGGTTTTCTGCCGGGCGGCCTGGTGGGCGCCATTGAGGGGATGAGTTTCCAGACACATTTCGAATCGATCCAGAGGGGCGTGCTGAAGTTCCAGGACCTTTCTTATTTTGTGTTTCTGATGGTCGGTTGGATTGCGGCCTGCACGGTTATTCTGGATGAAAGGAAGGCCAAATAATGAACCGAACGATACGGGCTACTATTGGTGCGATTCTTATCTTGGTGATTGCTTTTTCGGCCATCAGCATTTGCCAGACGGTGGGGAAAAGGCTGAAGGTGGATGTTACGGAGCAGCGGCTGTACACGCTTAGCAAGGGCACGAAGGCGATTCTGGGCAAGCTGAACCAGCCTATCAAGGCCAGGCTGTACTATGCGAAGACGGCGGCTCTGAAGGGTCCGGATCAGATTCGGTTTTTCAACAACTACTACGAGTTCGTCAAGGCGCTGCTCGAGGAGTACGTTGCGGTGGGCAGGGGGATGGTTGAGCTGGAGGTGATAGACCCGAGGCCCTTCTCGGACGAGGAGGAGCAGGCGCTTCGCTACGGTCTTCAGCGATTTCCGATTACCCCCGAAGAGAACTTCTTCTTCGGCCTTGTGGTTCAGACGCAGTTCGGTGTTGAGAAGGTGATACCGTTCTTTTCGCCCGACCGGCAGAATTTCATCGAGTACGACATAAGCTATCTTATCGACACGGCGATCACACGTCAGAAGAGGAAGATCGGGGTGCTGAGCTCTCTTGCGGTGATGGGCGACGACGTGACGGGGTACATGGAGGAGATGATGAGAAGGCAGGGCCAGCAGCCGCAGCCGGCCTGGACGATCGTCGAGCAGTTGCGCAGGAAGTTCGAGGTGACGAAGGTCGAGGCGGACGTAAACGACATAAATGATGTTGATATTCTGCTGGTGATTCACCCGAAGGATCTGCCGGAGCGGACGCTGTTCGCGATAGACCAGTACGTGCTGAAGGGGGGCAGGGCGATTGTGTGCGTGGACCCCCACTGCTTTATGGACAGGCCGGATCGGATGGCCATGCAGATGGGGCGGCCCCCGACGCAAAATTCCGACCTGAACAAGCTGCTGAAGAACTGGGGTCTGGAGATGCCGGCGAGTACGTTCGCGGGAGACAGGAGCCTTGCGATTGAGACCCCGACCCGTCCGAAGCAAAGGCCCGAGAGGATCATAGGCTACCTTGCTCTTAGGCCGGACTGCTTCAACGAGAACAGCGTCATCACCACGCAGTTGAACGACGTCCAGGTGCTTTTCTCGGGGATTCTCAGAGAGTTCGATCCGTCGGAGGGGAGCGGCGATGATGACCCGAATTCGAAGACGGCCGACGAGCCGAAGGTGGAGTTCGAGCGGACGCCGCTGGTGATGACGACCAACAGGGGCAACTCCTTTACGATCAGCAGCCCATACGAACTGATGATGCTGGACGCATCGAGGCTGATGCAGGGGTTCATTGACGGCGACAAACCCGTGGTGATGGGCTACCAGGTAACGGGGCGTTTCAAGAGCAGCTTTCCGGAGGGCATCGAGATCGAGGTCGAGGACGAATCCTCGGACGACCCAAACGACCCCAATGACAGTCCAAAGATGGTCAAGAAGCGCGTGACCGGGCTGGTTCGGGCCGAGCAGGATTGCGCGGTGGTCGTATTCGCGGACGTCGATTTCATAAGCGACCAGATTGCCTATCAGCCTACCTTTTTCGGAAAGATTGTTCGCGGGGACAACAGCGCTTTGATGCTGAACACGGTCGAGGATCTGAGCGGTTCGAGCGACCTGATATCCATCCGTTCGCGCGGCAACTTCAGGAGGCCTTTCACGGTGGTTGACAAAATTGAAAGGCAGGCCGAGGCGGAGACGGCGGCGGAAGTGGCCAAGATCAACATGGAGATCGCCGGCTTCAACAAGGAGCTGCAGAACATTCTGGCTACGGCCAAGGAGGGGCAGGAGGAGGTTGTTGGCAGTTCGATAATGGATAAGAAACGGGACCTTGAGCTGAAGATACACCAGGCCGAACGTGAGAAACGTCGTGTGAATATGACAAGGCGCGAGCGAATAGACGGCCTCGGCAAGACGCTGCAAAACGCAAACATGTTGACCGCTCCGGCCGTCATTCTTTTGATTGCCGTTCTGCTGAGCCTTCGCCGGAGCGCAAGAAAGAGGCATTATATCAGCCATGCGAGCGATGCCTGATTCATGTGTGGCGGTTTATGGTTTGGTTAACGTGACGTAGTTGACCAGAGGAGTTTTTACAATGAGCAACAAGACACTGCTGACTTTGGGCGTTGTCGCCCTTGTTATGGTGATATGGGCTGTTATTCAATCGAGCGTTTCCAGTGGTCCGGGTGCCCGGCCGGATAAGATTAATTACCTTCTTATCCAGGGGCTCGACACGGACAGCATCCAAGGCATAGTGGTGGGAGCCGGGGAGGAGAAGGTGACCCTCAAGCGCCGAGGCAGAGCGTTCGTGGCGGCGGACAAGGACGATTATCCGGCCGAGATGGAGCGTGTAAACAGCCTGATCTCGGATTGCATTGGGATACAGACGGTGGAGCTATACACCGACGATGCCTCGAACCACGAGGTGCTCGAGGTGACGGAGGGGAAGGCTCGGTCCCTTGTGAAGTTCCTCAAGTCCGACGACGCGCTGATAGCCGGGGTCGCAATCGGCAAGAACAGGGAAACGGGCGAAGGCTCGTACGTGCGGCTGCTGCCGGGGGACAAGGTTTACGTGACGATGCAGTCGCCGTGGATCAGGAGCAGGGCGGTGGACTACGTGGATCAGGAGATTCTCTCGGTCAAGCGCGACGACATCGTGTCGGTGACGGTTGCTTCGAAAGACGGCGAGTATACGTTGAGGGCGGGGGACGCCGACAGTGTCACGCTGGAGAACGTTCCGGCAGGCAAGAAGCTCAAGAGCAGCGACGCGCGAACGGTTTTGAGCAGTGTGACAAGCATTAGGTTCGACGACGTGAAGAAGGACGCGAGGTTCGACGACGTGAAAAAGGACGGGAACGATCTTACGTTCGAGGACAAGTTTGTTTGCAGACTGAAGGATTCGACGGTTTACACTCTCGAGATAGCGAAGAGAGACGAGAAGACTTACGTTACGTGTAGTGCGGAATTCACGGATGCCAACGCGGTCGAGAAGAAGCCGCTGTCGCAGGGGGGGCAGGTGGAATCGCAAGAGGAGCTCAAGAAGAAGGAGGCCAAGCTGCTGGCGAAGGAGAACGCGGGCAAGTACACCGTCAGGCACCGTGGGTGGGTCTACGAGATTCCGGACTGGAAGGCGAACAACCTGACGAAGAAGCTCAGCGACCTGCTGGAGGACGAGAAGAAGCCCGAAGAGGAGAAGGTCGAGGACCCGAACACTGCCAAGACGGTCGAACGGGACCCGACGGCGGTCGAGAAGTCTGTTGTCGTCGAGGCCGTCGAGGCAGTTGAGCCGGGTGCGGGCGAGAAGGATGATCCGAATGCGACGAAGGCCGTCGAGCCGAATGCGCCGGCAGCGCCGGAGCCGAATTCGGTTGGGGCGGGGACTTAGGGTGTGCGGCGTTAGTGATGTTCGTGCGGGGGCTCGCCCGGCGCCGGATGATACTACGTCGACTTTGAAAGGCCGGGGTCAAGTATGAACGGACAATCTCACACTACTTCTCATCGCCGGATTTATGCCGCTCTGATTCTCGTCCTAACGGGCTTGTTCGGTTCGGGGGCCTGTGCGGAGGGCCAGAAGGCTCCCAGACGGCAGCCGCCGGCGCGTCGTGCTCCGGGGCCGGTCGAGTTTGTTGCACATCGCATCGGAAGGTATCGGAGCGAGGCGTGCGGGGTGGGCGATTTCAACAACGACGGCAGGCTGGATGTTATCGCGGGCTCATACTGGTACGAAGCGCCCGATTTCAAGGCACACAAGTTCAGGTCGCTCGAGGACAAGGTGGATGCGGGCGGCAACCGGCACGTCGTCGGCGAGGACGGGAAGGGTTATTTCGACGACTTTATGAATCTGCCGCTCGATGTGGACGGCGACGGGCGGCTGGACGTGGTGACGTGTTCGTGGTTCAGCAAGCGGATCGACTGGTATCGCAATACGGGAGTGGGCGGGAGCCCGTGGCCGATGAGCGTGGTGGTGGAGAACGGCAACTTCGAGGCGGGAGACGTGTGGGACATAGACGGCGACGGGCGCGAGGCGGAGATACTGCCGCACAGCCGGGCGACGATCTGGTACGAGATTGCCAAGGGCGCCGACGGGACACAATCTCTTGTAGGGCGGGTGGTGTCAAAGGAGAAGAGGCTCTGGGGCGGGGGAGTGGGTGACGTCAACGGTGACGGTCGTCCGGACATATTGCGGCCGGATGCGTGGTACGAGGCGCCCGCCGATCCGAGAGCCGGCCAATGGAAAGAGCACGCTCTTGCCCTGGGCGGCCCGAGCGAGAAAGAGGCGGCCGATACGCCGCAGATATGGGTCTATGACGTTGACGGCGACGGGCTCAACGACATAATAACGGGGGCGGCGCATGCGTACGGGCTTTTCTGGTATCGCCAGGAGAAGACGGCTTCGGGGGCCTCGTTCGCTCGGCACGTGATCGACAAGTCATGGTCACAGGTCCACAGCGTGACCTTGGCCGACCTCGATACCGACGGCGACCTCGATATCGTTACCGGGAAGCGGTTCTACGCCCACAACGGCGGCGATCCGGGCGGAAACGATCCGCTCGGGCTCTACTGGTACGAGCTTAATCGCGGGCGAGGCGTGCGTTGGAAGAAACACGTGATTTCCTACGGGGAGGGTGTCGGTGCGGGGTTGAATATCCCGGTGGTGGATATGGACGGGGACGGCGACCTTGATATTGTCGTGACCGGCAAGTGGGGCGGCCCCGTTTACTTTGAGAACAGGTCGAAGCGCTCGCCGGTGGGCATTCAAGGGAAGCAGAGATGACAGCGGCGAGAAAGCGGCTCGGCGCGATGCTTGCCCTGTGCTGTCTTGCCGCCTCGGCGGCGGCCTGCAGGGCTGCGGCGGATGAATCCGAGATCGACAGGATACTGGCGCCGGTCGCCGACTACAAAGGCGGGACGGGCACCGAGGCGCTGGCTGCCGTTGAGAAGCTGATCCGTGAATCGCAGGGCATTGCGGAGCGGCGAAAGCACATCGAACTTCGGCTTGCCGGGATGCTCGAATCGGACATCTCCCTCGATGCGAAACTCTTTATCTGCAGGCAGCTCTGGTTTATCGGCACGGCCGATTCGGTGCCCGCGGTGGCGAAGCTTCTGCTGGATGAGCAGACGGCGGATATGGCTTGCTATGCGATCGGGCAGAACGAGAGCGAGGAGGCCGGAGAGGCGCTTCGCGAGGCGCTGGGGAAGGTTTCGCCGGGCGTTCAGGTGCGCATCATTAATCTTCTCGGCGACCGCCGGGACCGGCAGGCGGTTGACGCTATGGCGCCGCTGGTATTCGGGGCCGACGAGCAGGTCTCCGAGGCGGTGGTTGCGGCGCTCGGAAAGATCGGCGGCGGCGAGGCTATTGCGATGCTGGGGCGCGCCCGTGCCGAAGGTGGCTCCGACTTGAAACTGGCGGCCACGGACGCATATCTGCGGTGCGCCGAGGACCTTGCCGCAGCAGGGCGGAAGGGTGAATCGGCCGCGATCTACAGGGAATTGACCGGCGAAGAGGAGGAGCCGTTTGTTCGCAGCGCGGCTGTGAAGGGCTTGGCGGATACCGGTGGTCCGGATGCCGTTGGCATCGTGGTGGCGGCGCTTCAGGACAGCGACCGGATGGTCAGGACCACGGCCAGGGGCTGCGTTCGTACGATGGAGGGGGAGGGTGTCACGGAGAGGTTTGCGGCCGAGCTTGCAAAGATATCCGGCGCCGAGCGTATCGGGCTGCTGGGGGCCCTTGCGGACCGCGGTGACCCGGCGGCTCTTGGCGCGGTTATGGCGTTTGCAGAGGACGGGGATGTTGAGGTCCGAAAGGCGGCGTTGCAGGCGGTCGGCAAGCTCGGCGACGTATCTTCGGTGCCGCTTCTGGTGAAGGCGGTTGGCGGTGATGCCGGTTCGGTGGAGATGCTTGCAGCTCGGAGAAGTCTGGAGCTGCTTGGGGGCGAGGGGGTGGACGATGCGATAGTCGAGAGCATGCTCGCATCGGAGCCGTCCGTGCGAGCCCGGCTCATAGGGGTGCTCAGCAATCGAAATGCGGCGGGGGCCGTTCCGGAGCTGCTGAAGGAAGCGGCCGGACCGGAGGCGGGTGTCCGCAAAGCGGCGTTCAGAGCTCTCGGCAGGCTTGCCGAGCCAAGAGACCTGTCACTGCTTCTGACGCTGCTCGTTAACCTTCCGGAAGACCAGGGGCGCAGAGAGGCTGAAAGGGCGGTGGTAGCTGTTGCCCGCAAGGGCGCCGGCCGAATGGGTCGCACCGACCCGGTGCTTCGCGTTCTGCAGGCCAGGAAAAGCACGGGCGTCAGATGTTCTCTGCTGAGGGTGCTCGGCGGCATTGCGGACGTCGAGTCTTTGTATGCGCTCGAGGCGAGCCTTAAAGATCCCGACCCGACGATTTATGATACGGCGGTTCGCGAGCTGGCGAACTGGCCGAATGCCGACGCTGCGCCGGCCCTGGCCGGGGTATTCGGCGACGCTAAGAGCCGGACGCACCGGATTCTGTCACTGCGCGGATTCGTGCGTCTGTTGAACCTGCCCTCGCAAGATCTTGCGGTGCAAAAGAAGCTCGATATGTACAAGGCGGCGGTGGCGCATGTTGAGCTGCCCGAAGAGAAGAAACTCTTTCTGGCCGGGCTGGCGAATGTCGCGCATCCGGAGGCTTTGGAGATTGCCGCCGCTTATGTTAATTACGACGATGGGGTAAGAGCGGAGGCGGTTCTGGCTGCGATAAGAATCGCCCGCGGCGTTTGCGGGAGCCATCCGGATAAGGCAAAGGCAGTCGCGCGGCGGGTGCTTACCCTGGCGGCGGGCGATTTGGCGAGCGAGCGAGCGGAGGAGATAATCAAGATCATCGCAGGATTCGGGGACTACATGACGGCCTGGCAGGTCTGCGGTCCGTTCGGGGGACAAGCCGGGGACTACCAGCAGTTGTTCGATACCGCTTTTGGGCCGGAGAAGCCGGGGGCAGGGCCTTTGAACTGGCGTCTTATGCCGGCCGGGCGAGACCTTGCCAGACCGTGGGTGCTTGATGTGTCGAGCATCTTTGGCGGCGAGCAGCGGGTCGCCTATCTGCGGACGTGGGTCAATTCCGAGACACAACAGCAGGTGCGTCTCGAGATTGGAAGCGACGACGGCGTGAAGGTCTGGCTCAACGGGGCGCTCGTCCATGCAAACACTGTCACCCGCAGCTTCGAGCCCGGCTCGGACAGAGTTGACCTGTCCCTGCAGAAGGGGTGGAATTACCTGCTTGTAAAGCTCGCGCGGAACGGTGAGAGCTGGCTGTTCTGCGCGCGACTCAGGACGCTCGATGGCTCTGCGGTCGGCACGGCCGGCGTCGACTGTATGCGCGAAATGGATTGACTTTTGCCGTCGGTACAGAATATAATATGAATTGTGTTCTCGGAAGTCTGCCCGGGGGGAACCGGAGTATGATGGTGAACGAACGAAGGGCCTTTACCCTGATAGAGCTTCTGGTGGTTATCGCCATCATTGCGCTGTTGATGGGAATACTGGTTCCGGCGCTGCAGAGGGCCCGCAAGCAGGGCAAGGAGGTTGTCTGCAGGAGCAACATGCGTCAGATAGGTCTTGGTGCGCAATTGTATGCCGAGGAATGGGATCTCTTTGTCCCCCGGGGCGCGGCGGGCAATGTGGCGTGGTACGTTCTTTTCATGCCTTTTCTGGCGCAGAGGCCGATTGGCGGTGACTACCGCAACGTGGAGATATACCGCTGCCCGAGCTATCCCAATAAGGAGCAGACGGTCTGCTATGTTGTTAACGGGTGGGATTTTAGAGACAAGAACGACACTGTCGGGCGCGAGATATTGACGCCTACAAGCCTGAGCGAGTGCCGGAGGCGGCCTTACACGCTGTACCTTGTTGACAACGAGGACGGTCCCTGGCGGCACATTATAAAGAGCGAGAACGATCCGGGTATAAACCGCTGCGATGTGTGGAATCCCGGCCATCTGCCGACCTCGGAGAGTCAGGACGTGACAAGGGGCCGGCGCGTTGCGAGACAACGGCACCGGCTGGGGACAAACTGTCTTTACCTCGACTGGCACGTCGAATGGATGGCCGCCGAGAAGATGAGCGTCGAGGACTGGAGATTTGAAAAATAACGCGGCAGCTTTGGAAAGCCGATATATTGATGACGGCAAGTGTGTTTTTTGAGATTAGAGCCTTAGAATCTCGGATAAATTCATAGCAGAGCATGCCGGAGCACAGGTCTCTGTGATTTGCATTGCGGCTGCGGCTTGTTGAGCCGCGCCGAGGGACATGAATTGATTCGTTGAGGGTATGAGCACCGAAAGGTGAGGGCCATCGTGCAGACGGGACCTCGAATTTCGATGGTCAGGAAGGCGACTCTGCCGCTTTTTGTCGCATCGGGGGCTGCGGGATTAGTCTACGAAGTGACATGGACACGGTCTTTCGGGGTCGTGTTCGGCAACACGGTCTTTGCGGTCAGCACGGTTCTGACGGTTTTTATGCTGGGCCTGGCGCTCGGGAGCTGGCTCTTCGGGCGTATTGCCGATGCAAGCCGGCGGCCTCTGGCGCTGTACGCCTTGCTCGAGGCGGCCGTTGGGGTGTACGCTTTGGTTTTCCCTCAGCTTTTGAAGCTCACGGACGTTGCATATAGCTGGTTTTTCCGCAGCCTTGAGGCCGGCTTCTATCCGCTGAGCCTTTTTCGTTTTGCGCTTTCCGTTGCCATGCTGCTTGTTCCGACGATGCTGATGGGCGGGACATTGCCGGTCCTGAGCAGGCTTTGGGCGGGCCCGGCGGGAGAGGGCCCGTCGGATTCCAAGGTTGGCCGGAGCGTAGGTCTGCTGTATGCGATCAACACTTTCGGCGCGGTGGGCGGCAGTTTTCTCGCCGGCTACGTGCTAATAAAGGCCCTGGGTGTCAACAACACAATTTACCTGGCGGCGGCGGCCAACCTTGTCATCGGTTTTCTGGCGTTGATGCTTTCTTTGTACCTCCGGCGCGGCCGGAGCGCGGTGCGTGTGGGCGCGGCTTCGAGGCGTTCGCGGCGTGCGGTCGGAAAGAACCGCCGTCGCCCCAAACGTCAGGCGGCGCCGGCCGCTGCGGTCCCGCTCGAAATAGAAAGGGCCGGAAAGCCTTCGAGCAAGCGACTGATAGTGCTCGCGGCCGTTGGGCTATCGGGCTTTTGCGCGCTTGGCCTGGAGGTGCTGTGGACGCGGGTTCTCATCTTTGTTCTCGGGACCTCGGCGTATGCTTTCGCGTGCATGTTGACGACCTTTATTTTCGGCCTTGCGGTTGGCAGCTTTCTGTGCAGCCGGCTTCTGCTGCCGAGAATTCGAAGGCCGATTCTGGCAATGGGTGTTGTGGGTTTCCTTGTGGCCGCTTTTGCGGTCGCGTCGGTTCGCGTGCTCGGCATGTTGTGGCAGATAGACTACCTGATGACCCGCAGCCTGCCGGTATCGGAGTTCTGGAGAGCGACGGCGATCCACTTTGTTGACGCAGCGGTGGTGCTGCTTTTGCCGACCGTGCTAATGGGTTTCGTTTTTCCGATTGCGATTGAGGCCTATGCATGTGGTTGGGGTGCCGTCGGCCGGGGTGTGGGCGAAGTTTATGCCGGCAACACGTTGGGCTGTGTATTGGGCTCGTTTACGGCCGGCTTTGTGGCCATTCCTTTCCTTGGCGTGCGGAACAGCTTTCTGCTGATTATAATGATCCAGCTTTTGCTGGCGGTCATGCTGTTATTCTTCTCGGAGAAGCGCGGTCCGGGCGTCCGCGCGGCGGCTCTGGGGCTTTCGGCGGCGGTCGCGATCACCGGCGTGCTGCTTCCGGCGGACGTCTTTCTACAGACGATTAACACGTATCATTACCCGAGCCGCATAGTGTACATGAAAGACGACGCCACCGGGACCGTAACCGTGCACGATTTGCCCGACGGGGACAGACTGATCGCGGTGGACGGGGTCAACGTGGCGGGGATGGATTTGATGCTGAGGACCACGCAGAAGCTCCAGGGTTATGTTCCGCTTCTGGTTCACGGGGGAGCCCGCAAGGTGATTCAGATCGGCTTCGGCAGCGGGGAGACGTCGGGTGTTGGGCTGGCTTTCGGCGTTGAAGATTACAGGATTGTCGAGGTCTGTCCCGGCGTCTTCGAGGCAGGGAGATTCTTCGAGGAAATCAACCGGGGCTCTTACAAGAATCCTCGGCTCACCAAGATAATCATGGACGGCAAGAACTTTGCGAAGCTGACCGATGAGAAGTTCGACATTGTTATGAATGACTCGACGTATCCGGGCACGACGGGCAGCTCGGCGCTGTACACGTACGACCACTTTCTGCAATGCCGCAAGCGTCTTGCCGGCGGGGGCGTTCTGTCCTGCTGGCTGCCGCTGGATCTCAGGGTGGAGGACTTGCGGTTGATACTGAGAAGCTTCCAAGCTGCGATGCCGAATTGTTCGCTGTGGATGGCGAACAACTGCCTCAACAAGCACGCCGTTCTGGTAGGGACGATCGACAAAATGAGGATTGATTTTCAGCGCGCCGCGAAGATTGTCGAACGTCCGGATATCGCCGCAGATCTTGCACTGATCAACATACATTCGGTCTACGACCTGCTTGATTGCTTTGTTATCGACGAGCAGGGGATCAGAGTGATAGCAGGTGACGGGCCGTTGAACACCGACGACAAACCTTCTCTGGAATTCGGGGCCGCGATAAAGCGTGACGAGGATGGATGCCTTATGGGGGCATTGACCCTGCTTCTGGAGAATCATTGCCCCGTATCGCGGTACGTCGTCAATCTCGGCTCGACGCCAGCCGAATCGCAGGAGGTCAGCCGCACCCTCCGGCAGTACTTCACGGGCACGGGATTTGCGCTGCGTGGGCTGCTCGGGATTCTTCAGGGTGACCCGGAGATAATGAACAGCGGTTTTGAGAGGGCTCTTGAAGCCAACCCTCTGGACCGTGACGTACAGAGCTGCCTTGATGAGATCAAGACGGAGCTGGCCGCACTGGTCAGGGCAGTTGAGCGGACCCCGCACAGTCCCGACCTGCAGTCTCGCTTAGCCAAAAGGTACCTCCTGCTCAAGGACTATGAGCGTGCCGCCGAGCGGTTCCAGGCTTATGTCGGCCTGGCGCCCGGCAGCGCGGCGGCTTGGAACAATTTGGGCATTTGCTACAAGAAGCTGGATCGTCTGGAAATGGCGGTTTTGGCTTTCGAACGCTCGATCGAGTGCGATCAGAATCTGCTGTCGGCATATTTCAACCTGGCCCTTGTGCACATCGAACTGGGCAATCTTTCGCAGGCGGTGGCCAACCTCGAGAAGGCGCTGCCGCTTAGCCGTGCGCCGTACAAGGTTCTGCTTTACGACAAGCTGGCGCAGGTCCACCTGATTCAGAAGCGCTACGAAGCAGCCCTGACTGCGGTGGAGGAGGCGCTTAAGCTGACCCCGCCGGATTCTGCCGTATATGGCGAGCTGGAGCGTCGCAGGGAGAGTGTATTATCCGCGGCCAAAGGCTCACGGCCTTGATCGTCGTGGTTTGACTGTGCCGAGTGCGGCATGATCCTGTTATCCCGCAATCCCCGGAGGTAATGGGGCCAAAAAGGGCGGGCCGCCTCGCAGTTGCCGCCGCGCGTCATTGTCTTAAAGTCCAACGTCCTTATAAAGAGCGGAGACCGGAAACAGCCAAAAAGACGTGGGGAATTTTCCTGCGGCGCCCGGCTTGTTGCCTCTTAAAACGGCGGCAACGCAAAATCCCGTAATTACCACGATGTAGGGGAAGTGTACTTTTGGCCGATTTATCGCCCTGGATGAGAAGACGTCGCGGTTCTTCGGGAGTCCGAGAATAGGGCGATAGAAGACAGAACCGTAGTGTTCGGTTGTTCCGGGATTGCAGAGCAGCAGTGAAATTTCCGGGGGCTTCCAGGAGTGCGCCGGTGGTACAGTTTGGACTTGATGTTTTGGGCGAACAAATGCAGTTCAGCATTTCGGCTGAACAGGAGCAGATGAAACTGGCCGATATCGTGCCATGGGCTCGAACGGTCTGCGATAGTGTTACCGCCAGGGCGGTGCACATCCGGCGGAGGAATGGCGGGCACATCGCTTGTAAAAAGGGCTGTTCGTCTTGCTGCTGTTATCTTGTCCCCCTGTCTGTTCCGGAAGCATTTCGCCTCAGACGCGAGGTCGGCGCGATGCCGGCATCCGAAGGCCAACGCGCAGAGCAATCGTGTCTTCTGGCCGCCAGGCGCATCCTGGAGTCCCCTATTCCGGACCTGTTCACCGGCGAGTCCTTACAGGAGTTTCTGCCGAGCAATGAGGAGATAGATACCGTTTCCGAGTGGTACAGATCACTGGAGCTGTATTGTCCTTTTCTTGATGGCGGCATCTGTTCGATATACGGTCAGAGGCCCCTGTGCTGCAGGGAGTACTTCATAGACGGCTCCGCGGCGGCGTGCAAGGGTGAATCCGAGGATGCCGCGAAGGTCGAGGTGCCGGTGCGGATGTCGGAGGTTCTTGCCCGTCTGGTGGCGGAGCTGCAGGGCAGGAATGTGGAGGCGATAATGATGCCTCTGGCGTTGATATGGGCTGATGAGAACCAGGTTCGCGACCACAAAACATGGTCCACTCTGAAGATTGCCGAGCGATTCGTCGAGCTATTGGAAGAAATGGTTGAGGATAGCTTTGTTGCTGTCGTTTCTTAGAGGTTTTGCCGGCGGCAGTCTTACGGGCTTCTTTTCAGGGTTGCATTTTACCGCCGAGCACGGTAAACCCGGATGGGCCGCAAGCTCGCGCTTGCGGCCTTCTTTGCTTGTGTGTGGGGGGACAGGTCTGTTTTGCGGGGAGGATTCTCAATATCCGGCAGTTGTCCGCGATTTGCCGGAATGGGTGTTTAGCACGGCATAGGGGCTGTATTTGCCCTGAAAGGCCCGCGTTGGCGGTGTCTTCGGACCTTTCTTCGGGTCCGGTGGCCTCGCGGCGGCCTGAGACCGCCCGGGCGTGTGGAAAAAAAAATTTGATAATCGGCGCTTAATGGCTTGACCTTCCGGCAAATAGAACATAAAATCAAGTAAGTGAAGGTTTGCCTACAAGCCCCTGCGTAAATCTCGCTTTTTCCTCTCCCTCCGCTTCGCAGGGGCTCTATACTTGCATAGATCGTGAGCGTGCGAGGAATCTGTGCCCTGCGGTTATTCATCACTCGGCGTTTTAGTATTCGCCAGCCGGGTCAATCGCAAAAGATTCCGCGGCGGGTTGAGCAGTGTAGTAAAGGTGTGCATTTGGGCGTCGAGCTTTTTGTTTGGAAATGGAGCAGGCCACAGGTGGGGCGGAGGTTTGCGGATTTGACGCGGCGATCCCGGGTCCAGGAGCAGGGGCCGTTGCCCTACGTGGTCGCGTTCGGTGAATCCAGACTCCGGAGGCGGTCCAGAGCCTCTTTCTTGTCTCCGGCAAATTCGAAGACGTTCTCAAGCCCGGTCACCGCAAATATGCCCACCGTCAGGTCGGCTACGCTGCAGAGTATGAGCTTGCCGCCGCCGTCCTTGACGACCTTGAACAGCCGCAGCAGTGCAGCAAGCGCCGAAGAAGTTACAATATCAACCATCGAGAAGTCAGCGACGACATCGCAGCCTGCTTTGCTGCGGGCCTTTTCGACCAGGAGTTTGAGCTCCTCGGTAATGCCGGGTTCAGCGGCGATTTCCACGACAATGCAATTCTCGCTGTAATCGTGCATCCCCATATTCAGCTCCTCTATAGATACCGGCAAAGCCGTACCACCTTCGTATATTCTATCGGCAGTGCACCGGCGGACTTGACAATAAACCGGCAAGAAACCGTTTTCGGCTACAAACCACCCACTTGAGTGACAGGATCTGGCACCGCTGGTGAAAAAAAACGTGGTTTGGGTCAAATCCCGTAGTTACCACGTATCAACATGAGGTAGCGCAGCTTCGCTATAAACAAGAAAATGAGACCGGACTGCAGACACTTCGGGGGGGTCTGTAGCCGGATAGAACCGGCCCGCGGTGCAGGCGGGCCGGGCGTGTAAGTAGTCTGCACCAAGACGGAAGGGTCGGGGGAGTCTGGAATCCTCCTTCCCACACCCCGGCCCTTTTGCAGATGGACAGGCGTCAAGTCGGGTCTTGACGTGTTGAGGGCGAGAGTATGAAAGGCGAGCATTTCCAGGGGGATATGGGCGGGCCCGTTCGTCCGACTCGGCAGAACTTCCCTAAGGCAGCCGGGCTGGACAGTCGGGCGATTTCCGAATCATTGGACAAGCATGTGGCCGCGTTCGGCAGGACGTTGACCTGGGGCCTGCTGGTGGCGGCGGTCGTCGGCCTGGGTGCTCTGCCCGGCAGCGAGGATGAGAACAAGGTCAAGATTTTCGGGGTGGCGATGGACAAGGCGGCTGCATACAGCGTTAGTCTGGCTATATATACCATGGTCTATCTGATGTTCACGGCGCATGCCTTGACAATATCCCACCTGGCGCACCTTGTCGATGAGAAGAACACGACAAGGGCCATCACGAGACTTCTGGTAGTCCCGGGCGTGGTGAATCCTCTGGCGTTTCTGGGATCGGGTTTCGGCGGCATGTTGCTAAGCTCGCTGAGCTTTGGGATACCGTTTATAGCGTGGTGGCTGATGTATGTAACCACGCTTGGTCTGGAATCAGCGGCCGGTGCGAGATCCATCTTGCGCTGCTTTTTCCTGTTTGCCGGCCTGACTACCGCGTGGGGTTTTGCGTACTGCTGTCTGGTTATCTCAAGGAAATTGAAGGACACGCAATCACCTCTTCTGCGACGGTGGCAGCGTCTGCGCTGGGGCAAGTTCGCGGCGGCGGTAGTGTGCTTCTGGTGTGGCGCATGGCTTTACCATCTTTTCAGAGGGACGACGGTCCAGTCGCTGTGGTACTATTCAGATATAGCGATAGGCTACCCTGTCTGCTATTCCGTGCCTTGGTGGCTTGAGCTCAAGAGAGGCTGGCTTGTGCTTTTGGGCATACTGGCGTCTGTCTGCTGCGTGGCGGCATGGTGCACAGGCTCTCCACTCACTGTTACACTGGTGCTCGCGGCGGCATCTCTGGCGCTGCCTGTGGCGGCGATAAGGTGGCTGTGGCGGCGGCCCGCCGCCTGACGAACGTCTCGCCTCTGGCGCAAGCTGTGTGAGCAGCGGCGACTTCAGCGGCGCGGCGCCCATCCTTCGGCGCGTGATTAGCGCTCCGGTCGATACCTGATCCGAGCAGACCTATGGGGCTCACTGCTGTTTGGGCGGCGGTATTGTGATGTCGATTTCGTTGACGGAGCCCAGCACCGAGAGGGGCTCGTCGAAGTCGTCGGGCCTGCCGACGGCAAGGACCTGCATCTTGTCTGGCACGAGGTGCTTGCGGGCGGCGCGGAGGACATCGGCCTTGGTAACCTTCTCGACATTTGACTTGGTCCGTTGCAGAAAATCCGGCGGATAGCCGAAGTAGGCGTAGGTCATCAGCCGATTGACAATCTCACGCCTGGTATCGAAGTTGAAGACAAAGGAATTGAGGTAGCTGTCTTTCGCCAGATCGAGCTCCTCATCGGTGACTTCGGTCTCTGTTATCTTTCGGACCTCGTCGGTCATAGCGCGGATGGCGCGGACGGTCGCGCCGGATTTTGTCTGGCATCCGACGTAGAAGAGGCCGGGATGGTCGAAGTTCGCCGAATAGTTGCCGAACACCGAATAGGCGAGGCCCTCTCGTGAGCGGATATTCTTGAACAGGCGGCTTGTGAAGCCGGCGCCAAGAATTCGGTTCATGATCACCAGAGCAAAATAATCGGGGTCGCTCATGAGCCCGCCGATGTGTCCGAGGTAGATGTTGGACTGGTTGATATCGTCCTTTCGAACGACATTCACGGTGGGCCGGAATTCGTAGCGCACCTCCGGAACGGCCGGCACGAGGACCTCGCGTCTTTCCCATTTCTTGAAGACTTCCTCGATCTTTGTGACCATTTCCCTCGTGTTGAAATCGCCGCAAACAGCGAGCATTACGTTGCCGGGCGCGAAGAACTTCTTGTGAAAGGCGATCAGGTCGTCGCGGGTGATATTGTCGATGGTTTCATACTCGGTTTGGCGGGCATACACGCTTTCGGGGCCGTAGATCAGCTTGTCGAATTCGCGTCCTGCTATCTGCTGGGGGGAATCATTTCGGCGCGCGATCGAGCTGCGGTGCCTGATCTTTTCGAGCATGATTTTGTCTTCGGAGAATACGGGATTCATCAGCACGTCGGCGAGGATTGCCAGACCGGTGTCGATATCCTCTTTGAGGACCGACATTGACGCCGAGCCGGAATTAAGGCCGATGCCGGTCCTTACGGACGCGGCGATGCTCTCGAGCTGTTCGTCGATCTCGTCGCCGGTCATGCTTGTTGTTCCGCCCGTTCTCATGACGGTGCCGGTGATGCTCGCCAGCCCGATCTTGTTGGGCGGCTCATATACCGAGCCGGTGCGAATAAGGGCCGAGATGTTGACAAGAGGCAGCTCGTGGTCTTCGAGCACGAACAACTGCATGCCGTTGGCCACGATGAAGCGCTCCGCCCGGGGAACTTCGATGTCGCCAAGTTTTGGGTACTTGAGTTTTTTGTATTCTGAGACCTGCTGCCGTGCGCAGCCGAACAGTGCAAGGGACAGCAACAGACCAAAAGAGACGGCAATGCCTGCGGCGGACAGTCTTCTGAATTTCATTTTTCCGCTCCTGACTCAAATCACTTATCGGTTACGGTTGTCTCGATAACGCCGACCGTTCTGTTCTTGACGGTGAAATATTGAGCGGCGACCCGCTGGATATCCTCGGCGGTGACTTCTTCGATTCTTTCAAGGTCTTTGAAAAGGTTTCTCCAGTCGCCGGTGATAACCTGGTAATATGCCAGTTGCGAGGCCAGTCCGGAATTGGAATCGAGCTGCCGGATTAGCGAGGCTCGCGCCCTTGTCTTGGCCTTCTGGAGCTCTTCGGGCAGTACGGGCTCGTTCTTTAGCTTCTCTATTTCCTCGTAGATGGCGTCCTCGCACTCCTGGTTGGTTCTGCCACGTGCCGGCACGGCATAGAACAGGAACAGGCCGGGATATTTGTTGCCGGGCAGTCCCGGAAAGCCGGTGGCTACGATGGCTACCTTCTTTTCCTTTACGAGGCTCTTATAGAGTCTTGAGGTCCGGCCGGTGCCGACGACATCGGTAATGGCGTCGAAGACGGCGTTATCGGCGTGATTAATGCCTGGCTTGTGATAGCCGATCAGGACGAAAGGCTGGGCGGGGTCCTCCACGGTGACCCGCCTCTCGCCGAGCTGCGGCGGCTCGACCGTTTCTACCGGGTCCGGTTTCGGGCCGCTCGGAATCCGTCCAAAGTACTGCTCGGCAAGCTGTTTTATGCGGGTCGGCTGGACGTCGCCGACTATGGCGACGGTGAGGTTGCCGGGCGAGTAGTATTTCCGGAAGAATGCCTCGGCCTCGGCTCTGGTGAGTGTTTCGAGGTCGCTCATGTGTCCGACCACGGGCTCTCCGTAGGGGTGTGCCTTGTATGCTACGGCCAGGAATTCTTCGAGCAGGCGGCCGACGGGCTGACTTTCGGTTCGCAGCCGGCGCTCCTCCATCACGACGTCTTTTTCCTTGTAGAACTCCCGGAGGACGGGGGCAAGGAATCGCTCGGACTCCATAAGCATCCACAGCTCGACCTTGTTTGCCGGGAGGCTGACGACATACATTGTCGCATCGTAGCCTGTCCCGGCGTTGAGGCCCGCGCTTCCTTCGCGGGTTATTATCTCCTCGAACTCGTCGTGCACGAGATATTGCTGGGCCTCTTGCTGGGCGTCCTTGAACCTTTTCTCCAATTCTTCGAGCCTGGCCTTGTCTGCCCGTTCTGCTTTTCTCTTTTCGGCCTTGAGGGCGATGAACGCCTCGTCAACCTGCGCCATGGCGCGTGCCTCGGCGTTGTAATCGGTGGTTCCGATAGTCCTGCTTCCCTTGAAGGCCATGTGCTCGAAGATATGGGCCAGGCCGGTGATGCCCTTGACCTCGTCAACGGCGCCGACGTCTGCGTGGGTGTTGAAGGAAACAACGGGGGCTTCGTGTCGCTCGAGAACGAGGAATTTGAGCCCGTTGTCGAGTGTGAATTCGGTCATGCGCTCCTCGAATTCGGCGAGGTCCTGGGCCGATGCGGGTCCGGCAGCGGGCAGGGTGGCAAGCGTGAAAGAGACCAAACCATACAGTATAAAGGTGAGATTTCGAGTTTTACGCCTCATATCGAATACTCCTCTGCTATTTTGTGCCGCGCTGTTTGCCGCCTCGCAAACAAGAACGCGAACAGGCACATTCTACTCCAACAGGACATGAACACAATCGATGGAGTTCAGATACCACTGGCCCGGCCGGTTGTCAACTCATTTCTTCTTTTTGGACAAGAGGCGTTTGCAGCCGTGCATTTGGCGCGCTAATTGTACATAAAATAGGCGGTTGCCTTGCAGTCCTTTTCGGCTCTGAGGCGCACCCAGTGTGCTGAAAAGCCCTGTGGAAACTCGTGGTGTGCGTATCCGCGGGGGCCGACTTCGAAGGTCTCGTAGGGCTTCCATGAGCCGTTGCCGAGGAAGTCCACTTCGAGATTGAATTTGATGGATTTGTTGCTGTCGTGTGCGAGGTGCAGGACCTTCTTGTCGAATCCGGTCATAAGGAATGGGTCGGAGGGCCGGCCGGCCTTGACGGGTGTCTCCCACCACGGGCCGCCCCAGCCGGTCGGCTTGCCCAGGCGCCACAAATCGTCGATATTGCCGAACCACAGACCGGACTGGGGCTGTCCCTCGTCGTGGTCTATCTGGTCTGAGGCCATCACGAAAAGTCCGCGCCAGTGGCAGAAATCGGGGACGACGCGCAGGTGCGAGCAGATGGGCTTGATTCCCCAGATTTTGCCCTCGTATGCGAAAGGCGGCAGCTCGTAAAACAGGCCATGAGCGTCCATGAGCAGGCGTTCGGTCACGGCGTGGCGGATTCGGAGCCACTCGGTGTTCCAGGCGTGGTCGAAGCTGTGGCTGCCCTTTGGCAGCAGGTAGCGTGACCATGAGCCCCTGTTGTACACGCGGAGGATGACCGAGGACCTGTTCCATCCGGTTGCGAATATGGTGGGGCCGCCGTAGCCGGCGCTGCCGGTGCGGCCGACGCCGACAAACGGGTTTTGCTCGATGATCTTCCAGGTCTTGCCGTCCCATTCGGCGAGGCGGCCGGCGGAGCGTGTTCCAAGATGCTCGGCCTCGTCGTAGGTATTGTTGGCCACTACGACCCGGCCGGCGGCGCAGGTAGCGCCTTTGAAGTGCTCCTTGGCGTTTTTGATGTTCAGCTCCTTGACCAGATTGAAGAGCTGGGTGGCCTGGAGATTGTGCACATCGACCTCCCAGAAACGTCCTTCCATGCCGAGGAAATATACCTTGTTCTTGGGGTCGGTCAGGTGTGACATGGTGGCGGTGAGGCGATAGCCTTTCAGTGCATCGATGGTCCGGACGCTGCCGTCGGCGTCGATTGCGTGGGGTCCTATGAAGGCCTGGCCGCTCGGCCAGTGGGGGAAGCGGTTGGCGAAGGTGCCGTGGACCGAGGCGGGGTGTCTGCGCATGGTCATGTCGTCGCTTATTTCGTAGAGGCCGAGACCCCGGCCGCGGATGTGGGCGACGTAGCCGATGGCCCAGAGTTTCTCGGCCCACGGGATCAGCGCCCCGATTCCCGCCTCTGAATCACTTCCGGTTCCCTTGGCCATAACGGTCAGTTGCGGGAAAACGCTGTTGACGGCGAGCGGGCGAGGCTCGGCGGCGCGGTTGGCGTCGTGCCGGCGGTCCGTCTGTTCGATGTACCGACGAATCGCATAGGCCAGGTCGCGACCGAAACTCCTGGCGCTTTCGGCGGTGACGGGCTGGCCGCCGGCGTTGGCATAGGGAATCTCGAGGCCGGCCGAAAGCCATATCCCGTCAAGCTCGCCCGCCCAGCGGCTGCAGCTCTTGCGGGCCCCGTAAGCTGCGCCCGTGTTCCAACCCTTGCCGAAGGGCAGGATGTCATCGTTCTTATAGGTCAGCGGGCCGGTTTGAATGTCTTCGAGAATCCGGCCGAATTCGAGCTGCTCGCGCCAGATCCGCTCGTTCTCGCTACCCACTATGTAGATGACCTCGTTATAACTCCCGCGAATATAGGGACAATGGAGGTCGAGGGCTATTTTTAGTCGTCCGTCGGCCCAGTTCGGCACCAGCTCGCGGAGGGCGGCGACGGATGGGTAGATGCTCTTGCCGAGGTAATCGCGGTTATGGTCGTGGGGCCGGCGGTTCTTTCCCTGGTCACCGTCCTCGACGCCGTCCTTATCCATAAATGGAACGGCCATTAGTTCAACGTTGCGCCTAAACCAGCGTCCACCCTCGTCGTCGGCGAGGGCGGCATGGAGGATTCCCTCGAGCGCATAGTCGGCCATTGATTCGCAGGCATGGTGTCTCGCGGTCAGCAGGACCCTGTACGGCGGGTCGCCGTCGAGCCTGCCTGCTCGGAGCAGCTCGACCGGGCGGCCTTTGCGGCTCTTGCAGAGTTGTCCGGACTTCAAGGAGGGATTGTCGGCGTGCCGGGCGAGGAAGTTCTTGAGGTCTGCCTGCTGATAGGGAATCGCAAAACAGAAGCGGACCTCTCCGGAATCGCGGTCAAAGGCGTAGGTGAATGACTGGTCCGTGGCGGCGGCGGCGCCGAGCCAGGCCCATTGGCGGCCGCCGTCGGTGCTGACGGCGGGGCCGAGTACTCCGATAGGGTTGCCGTGCGTGAAGTTGAAGGTGAGTTTTCGTCCGGCGGCGTTGGTGACGCGGAAGCTCCAGTAGAACCACCAGCCCTGGGTATCGCGGAGGTCCTGGCGGAGATAGACGGTGTCGCCCTCGATTCGCTCGAGGATGATGTTGCCACCGGGGAAGTTTGCGTCGATTGCAATCGGGCTTTTGGCCTCCGGAGTCTGGCCCGGCTGGCGTGGTGTATCGGCCAGGTTGGCGGCCCTGCCGCAGCCGCTGTTGATCATCAAAGCCCAAAGCCCAAGTATCCCCCACAGCCTGACGCACGGTTTCATGATTGCTTACCCTCTAAAAGGCATTAACGGAGTCTGCACTGAGTTTGTGCGTACGAACTTCGGAGAGCGAGTATATTGCGAGGTAGTTAGGGTGTCAACGGCAAAGGACCTGCAGGGCGGATATGCGGGAGACGGTTTGAGCGGGGGCGTCGGTTGAGGGTTGAAGGGAGCTGTAAAGAAACGGTGACCCGGCCGGGGGAAGGGGCTCGGCCGAAAGCCAAAGTGCTAATCGTCCTGCTGCCGGGCGACAACCGACTCCTTTGTCTTGAGGCCGCGGCAGCTCTCGCAGTCACACGCACCGACACGCCTGAGATGCGAGGCGCCGGCCAGGCGTTTTGTCTCGATGAGCCTGGCGCCTTTGGCCTCCATCTTGCGAAGCGCGAGCCTGGCCTCTCTCTTGTTGCTCGAGCCCACGGCGTCAGAGACGACCACGACGCTCTTGCCCCGCTGGAGCAGCCCCAGCGCGGTGGCCTTTACGGCCCCTTCGGCGCCTGCGCCGACGACGATGAACTCGTTGGCGCGGAGCTCGCTGAGCAGCCTGTCGATCCGGGGCTCATCGAAGGGGTCAACGCACCGCTTGTGCAGGACAATCTGCTTGTACTGGCGGAGCAGGTCCCTGGGCAGGTCGGTGTTTCCATCGGCGGCGAAGCTTATCCGGTTGTTGACCAGGGTGTAGTTGACCTTTTTCTGTCCCTCGGTGCCGTCGATGCAGTAGTTGATCTGGGTCTCTCCGTTGTTGTCGGGGTAGACTATGGCGGTCGAGATTATGGGTATGTCCCTGCGTCGGGCCCAGGCCAGCACCCGGCGGATGTGGGCCAGGACCCTGCGGTGATTTCTGATGCAGGCATTGCCTCTGGCCAGTAGGAAGTCCCGCTGAGTGTCAACGTCGAGCAGAACCTGTCTGCGTCGCGCCTTGACGAGTTGGAGAATCATCTTCTATGTCCTTCCTCGGCAGCATTGAAGCGCCTGTCCTATAACTACTACGCATGTTCGGACAGCGGGTTCGGAGGCTTTTATCGAATGGCGGAGGGGTTGACTTTAGCTGCAACGGACAACGTGACACGGCCTGGCGCTCGCCCGGCGGGGAAGGGTTTTGTATAATACACGAGCTTGACGAATTTAACTGTTTCGATACGTGCCTTGTTGCCCGGATTAACAGATGGCCAGGATTCTGAAGGACTATCCGTCGGTTTCGCTTGAGGCGGAAGATTTGGCGGGGAAAATCGATTTTGTGCAGGTTTTCGGACGTGCGGGGCCGGTTCATATCGAGATCGGCTCGGGCAAGGGAACGTTTCTGGTTAACCAGGCGAAGGCCGCGCCGGAGGTGAACTTTCTGGGTATCGAGTGGGCGAGGCGCTACTACCGGTGGGCGGTGGACAGGATCGGCCGGTGGGGTCTGGCCAATGTTCGGATTATCCGGGCGGATGCAGGCGTATTCATCGGCGAGCACGTTGCGGACGGCTCGGTGGATTGCTTTCATATCTACTTTCCCGACCCGTGGCCGAAGAAGCGGCACCACAAGAGGCGGTTTATACAGCAGGGCAACCTCGGGCAGTTGCTGCGGTGCTTGAGGGCCGGCGGGCGGATACGGATCGCCACCGACCACGCCGAGTATTTCGAGCAGATTCGCCGGGTCATCGCCGCCGCGGGCGACAGGCTTGCCGAGATCGACTTTCTGCCGACCGCCGGGGCCGATGCGGGCGAGTGGGTCGGGACCAACTTCGAGCGAAAATACCTCAAACACAGCCGCCAAATCTTCACCTTAGCCGTCGAAAAACACTAACACCCGTTGTCCAAGGAAAAGAGGGCCGGCCTCATAGCGAAACCGGCCCCCGACTTTCACATGCCTGTCGCGTGTCCGCTCCAGAAGGGCAGCGATAATGTTCTACTCCCACGACCATATCGTGCGCGAGGCACCATCGATGAAGATGCGGAGTACCTTGTCGGCTTTGTTGACGTACAGTTGGCCCTCGCCACAGGTACGTTCGCTCTGATCGCCCGTGGTCGTCTTGAGCGGCAGGTAGAGGTAGTCCATCGCGACTCCTCCCGTGATATCCAAGTCATCAATAGTAACGAGGGTGTCGGTGACTGTGAGGTCTGCACTGCTATTGAAGCCAACGACGAGGCTTTCGGCCGTGCTGTTGGTGATGCCGTTTCCGATAGCGAATGAATTGGTGTTGGACGCCGTGGTGTTGGTGCCGAGGGCAACGCTTTTGGTGCCGCTTGCCGTGCAGCCGGTCGACTTGAAGTTATCCCCTTCGACAGTTCCTTGTTTGACGATGACGTCTCCTCCTATTAGACTCCCGATCGCGACTACGGTCAGAACCAGGAGGATCGCTGCTAACCTGTATTTCAGTGTCGTGTTCATTTTAAGCTCCTTTCGTTACTGTTTTTGTTTGATGCTGTGGAATTCCCTGCTATTTGCTTCATGGGTTAGTTGCTCATGCTAAGGATTCATATCTTCGTAAAGCACGCCGCTCAGGTAGAGATTCCCTGAGGGATCCAGATATGCGACGACGGTGCCATCGCCGTCTTTCATGATGAACTCGTCGACCTGTTGCGACGGGCTGAGGGACGACTGCTCTTCGTACAGTTGCCCCCTGATGAACATATTGCCCGTGGTTGCATCGATTATCATCAGGTCGTTCGTTGAGTCCTTGACTTTGAGGCCGGCTCCGTATGTGCCGGAGGGCCCGCTCCCCTCGCCTTCCTCCAAATCGCCCTTCAAGACGACATTCCCGGAATCGTCGAAATACGCGACGGTTAGCCCTGAATTGTCCTGGACCGAAAAGACAAATTGCACTACTATCCACGAGCCGGCATCGGATATGCTGCCGCCACTGGGGGTATATATACTGCCGTTGGCAACGGGAGTTACGTTCTGGTCGGCGATATACCATGTTGCCGGGCTGTTGCTTATGGGGCTGCTCTTATTGCTCGGCGTGTATCGGTAGATCTCTTTGCCCTGGCTTGGAATTCGCATGCCGGAGAGAATGCCGGCGTCATCCCAATCCAGTGCGTCAAACGTGATCAGGAACCTGTCGTCCCAGCCGATCATATCATCGAGCTCGCTAAGCACGTCCCCGACCCGTGTTGACATCCCCGTCTGCTTCACTGTTATACCCGTTCCACCAGAAGAACGTATCGGCCCCGTGACATCCCGCATGGATCATAACCTCTTTCCAGTAGTTCGGGTCGTTGCCGTCCTCTGTATTCGTCCAGTAGTTTTCGTCGTAATCACTTCCGCAAATCCACGGATGCAGGTGGCGCGTAGAATCAGCATAATTGAAGTTTCGGAAATACCGCACATAGCCAACCAGAATATTGTAGTTATTGAACCCGTGCTCGACGTAATTTGCGTCCCCAGACGGCGGATTCCACTCAGACAGCGTCGCCTCGTTCGCGTAGCGTTCTATGCCGTAGAGAGACTTGGCATTGCATGTGCCACAATCGTCGTTGCGGTGCAGAGGACTTTCCGCCAAGAAACTAAATGAGAGGGACATCTGCTGGTTGTAGCCATATCCAACCGACCATGCCTCGCCTCCGCCGAGCGTAAAATATTGATAGTTGCTCATCTCCGCATCGGGCCAGAATAGCGCAGCGGGCTCAAAAACGGTCGAGTTGAGGACGGCCGTTGTCCTGTTATAGGCATTCTGATTCCAGATGAATTGCGCATAGTTGTAATCGCCGGTCGACCACCACCCCCACCATGTTGCGCCTGAACTCCCGTTGATATCATTAAAGTCCAGATCGAAGTCATTCGGATTGTACCCCGCCGTGATGGCCAAGTCATAAAGCGCTGCCGATGTAGCCGCCCAGTTGCCATCGGCAACCAGCCAATCATCGTAGTAGTCGTATTTCGAATAGTAATATGTGGTCCTCAGAGTCACCCATCGAATGCTCTCTTCGCAGTCCACTACCAATATGTCCACGTCTGCGCCGAGATCATGCAGATCCGAGAAGTATGCTGCATTCACTGTATCCTTCTCCGCCCAATTCACAAACCACGGGCTGAAAATGCATTCTGGGTCTTCACCGGTTACTACGCAATCGTCGAATGTATCCATAACCCATTCATAGACCGTATCTTCGCCGATGCCCATTTGCTCGGCCGCAAAATACAGCGCCTTTCGTCCCGCCGGTTGTGCATCGAGCTGGTTCTTTACAGTCGCTACGGGCGTATAGGTCGGAGGATCACCAGCAACCCAACGAACCTGCGCCAGTGGAAATACATTATTCTCATCCTCTTCTCCATCCGTAGGAGAGAGTGTAAAGCAGTAGTGCCTCAGCGGCTCGACCCCCGCCCCGGCCGCCGTCGCCAACAAGGCGACCACCGAAAATATTACAATCCGTTTCATTTTGAGTCTCCTTAAAAAGAGTCCATAAATACCCTAACAAACACCGCCGCGACGTGCGGCACTATCGCGTTGCCGCAGCCGGCAATTCGCACCTTCCTGTTTGTTTTTGCCTCCTTTCGTAATCGAACTGTTTTGATTTACATAGATTCTTCCAAATCAGGTGTTGTGGCGGCGCAGACTATCAGCGCCGGTCATCACCCTCTTCATACGCCGCCACATCTCACCTGCGACCTCGCGCGCGGGTCCTTGTGCGCACACAACAAGGGCTCGCAGCCATCGGTCAGTTTAAGCGCGCCGCGCTATCTCGTAATACAGGGCGCAAGTGGATGGGTGGATGTTGATAAGAAAAAAGTCTTTTTTTTCGCGGTCTGCCCAGGGGCGTTTTTTAAGCCTTGGGGGGCACTTAGAGGTGTTTTTCAAGCCCGGAGGGGCACTCAGAGCCGGGCCGGGGTGACAGGCGGGGACATTTGGAGGCGGGCTGCTAATTTGTGGGGGTGTATCCGAGCTTTCCCCAGACGGCTCTCTGGACGCGGTAGAGGTCCTCGTTTCCGTTGCCGTTGGCGAGGTTTCCGAACCGGCCGCTGCTCTGCCAGTCGTTGTAGTCCATGTTGGCGACCTCCAGCGTCCGCGGGTCCTTCCACTTGAAGTACTCGGCCCGCCCGTCGGCGAAGGAGAAGTTGGTTCCGTCCCCGTGCCGCGCGGTGATCTGGTCCCACCACCTCTCCTGGTCGTAGTGGACGGTCCAGCTTGCCGGGCTCAGGCGTCCCTCGTCGAGGAATACGACCCTTTCGCCGGGCCTTCCAATCTTCATCCTGTTCTTGATGATGTGACCTGCGGCGCCGGGTATGGCGTCGTAGCCGTTCATGGCGTCCACGATGGCGTACGTGACGACCTCGTCGCGGATGCCGGTGGGGCACTTGTAGAGCTTTATATCCGGGCAGTACGAGTACAGCATTCCCCTCTTGACGTCGTCTATCTTCTGCTGTTTTGTTGCGCCGTGGCCGGGCCAGTAAACCCAGCAGGTCCCGTCCTTGTTGTGGCCGCCCGTGCTCGTGTTGCCGTTTACGATTTTGTCGTCGTTGTCGTCCGCGTAGAGATTCCAGGCGGCGGTCAGTTGCCTCAGGTTAGCCAGACAGACGACCCGCTTTGCCCGTTCTCGGCCGGCGCCGCCGATGAATGCGGTCGTTAGCAGCAAGAATGCCGCGACAGCTGAGGCTGCGGCCACATCTGCTTTCGTTAATGCGCCTTTTGATTTCACTGTCGGCTACCTTTCGCTAAATCCCCGGTGGACTGTCGCTTAATAGTCGCGGACGATCAGGCAGAGCTTGCCCACGAAGTAGCGGTCCGAGCCTTTTATCTTGAGGTTATAAACCCTGCCGACGAACGCGGTCTGCCTTCTGGCGATACTTTTGACGGCGACAGAGCCGTTCATGGACTTGAGCTTCGATCCGGCCTTGAGGTCCTGTACCGGGGCCCAGCGGCCGGATTCCAGCATGAAGCAGTGCGAATCCACCACGCTGATGCGCTCGCCCGTTTCGAGCAGGAGATCGCGGCAGTCGAAGGAGCCTTCATGCTCTTCAAAGCGCTCAATTGCCTTCAGAGAGCCCGAGGCGGCCAGGCAATTCGACTTGCCGACCTTTTGCCCGGCGGTGACATTTGATATGTTCGTGAGCGAGCCTTCTATCCAGACGGGCGTGTCGGCGGGGAAGCACGCCCTTGGCTTCGGTGGCGGCTCGTCGGGTGGAGTCGGCCATCCGGGCGGCGGGCCCGGAGGTCCTGGGAGCCTCGGCGGCCGGGCCGGGCGCTCGCTGTTGAGCCAGCGGTCGGCCAGGGATATCAGGTCGGAGAGGAAGACGTATCCATCCATATCGATATCGCCGGTCAGATAAGCGGGCTCTGCCTCGTAGTGGCAGGGATGGCCGGGGGCGGTGCATTCGAGCCAGTCGTCGAGCAGCAGGGCGAAATCGAGGAAGTTGATGTTGCCATCGGTGTTGAGGTCCTCGATGAGGCAGAGGTCACAGTGTTGTCCCGTGGAGGCGCTGCGAGAGATTGCCCAGACGGCGTTCTTCTCTGTGGTTATCAGAGGCGAGTAATCCTGGCCGTCACTGACTATGATCAGATGTTCGTCTGCTATGACGGGGTGATTTAGCCATTGGCCGGTGGCGAATCGCGATACCTGCCAGCCGGCGGCATCGACCACGTACAGGTAGCCGTCGTCAGAGGCGGCGTAGATGAGCCCGTCGTTGCCGACGGTCAGCGTGAATCCGCCGACCGCCCCGAGGCGGGCCATCCATTTGATTGCGCCATTGGGCTCCACGGCGCGGAGATACGGGTCGTCGAAGCTGACGTAGACTGTGCCGTCGGGACCGAGCGCCGGCTCGGACCAGCCTCCCGGGTTGGGGTAGTCTTCGGAATAGTTGGGGTCGAGCCAGTCGCTGCCGGGGTCGGCAAGGTCTGTTGACCAGAGGATGTCACCGTCGTTGGGGTCTATTGCGTAGAGGTTGCTGTCGTAGAGGAGGGTCTGGTATATGGTGCCGTCGGGTGCGACCACGGGCGAGGCGAATGGCCAGCCGGCTTCTTCGGACTCACCGGCGGCCGGCGTGAAGCTGCACTTCCAGTTCAAGGTTCCGTCGTTGGGGTCGAGTGCGTAGAGATTGGGGTCGTAGAGCCCGCCGATATAGACGGTTCCGTCGGCGCCTATCGCGGGGGAAGCGAGGATGGCGCCTTCAGGGACCAGACCCGGGCCCTTTGTAGCGATGCTCCATTTTTCGCCGCCATCGGGTGCGAGCGCGTAGAGCCTGCCCTCCTGCGAGCCGACGAATACGCTGCCGTCAGCGGAGACGGCTGGTGATGAGTAGATCGGAGCGTTCGTAGTATGCGTCCAGCGGATGGCGCCGTTGGGGTCGATGACGTAGAGGCGGCCGTTTTCGGCGCCGACATACAGGCTGCCGTCCGGGCCGACGGTGGGCGAGCTTGTCAGAGGCGAATTCGCATTGAATATCCAGAACAGGATGCCGGCGGCGCCGAGCGTATACAATCTGCCGTCCTCGCAGGCGATGTGTGTTCGACCCTCGGCGCCGATGGTTACGCTGGTCGGCACGGCGCCGGCGGGCTCGAATTTCCACTTGATGCAGCCGAACTGCGGCCCGCTCTGTGCGCTGAGTCCGGTCCGGTCGAAATCTCCGCCCAACGACGGCCACGCCGAGGCCACCTCAGGACCCTGGGAGTCCGGGTGAATCGTAAAGGGGCCGCTTTGCTCGCAGAAGACGGTGAAATCCGCGGGGCTCGGGACTACGGCGATTTGGCACTCGCTGCTGTTCAACTGCTGGGGTAGCTGACAGAAGTAGCTGCCGGTATTCAAGATTGAGCTTTGGATAACCTGCCAGGAAGCGCCGGCGGTCAGGAGGATACTGACGTTGCCCTCGTATCCGATGCTCGACCATACAATCTGCCGCTTGCTGCCGGCGGCCCAGACGTATCCGGCGGCGGGTTTTTCGACGGTTATGGTGGGGACGACGTCGTTGGCATCGAGGGAGAGACCATCGCCCATAAAAGTAAGATCGCCATCCGGAGCGTTTATCCCGAGGGGCGGGTAGATTGCATCACCGGCGTTGATGGAAAGCGAATCCGACGCAGCTTGATAATCGTACGGCCCGGAATCAGACCAGGCCCCGCCCGACGGTTTTACGAAGGCCGGGCAGACCAGCAGCGCTGTTAGAATGACAGGAATTGCTCGTTTCATATCTCGTATCCTCTCAACCGTGATTGCGCGCTTGTCTCGGACCTGTCCCGCACGACTCAGGCCGAGCGATTGTGACAATATTATAACACAAGCCTTTCGATTATTCAACTTCTATTTCACACGCGATTACCCGTTTTGGCACGGGATGTGCATAGAGCCTCCCTGAGTGTGTTTTGAGCGTTTTTTCGAACAGAACTCAAGGAGGCCCAAAAATGCCGAGCAACGATTTTATCCTCAACAAGACAAGATGTCTACTCCATGAATTCGTAGGTCCAATTGTTGAAGACGCCGACAAGCCAAGGAAGAAATTTATACGCCAAGCCGTTGGCGCCATCCTTCTGGCCGGGTCGCTCATCGTAACCGAATTCGCCCGGTGGATACGTGATGACTGCTCGGATCGCTTCTACACAGTCAAGCGGCTGCTCAATCATCTGGTCAGTGCCCGCGGCGACCTCACAGGCGTGGTCCAGGCCTATCGCACCTCCGTTGCCAAGTATGTTCAACACGATACGCCGATCATCATCGACCTGACCGACCTGGCCAAACCCAGGGCAAGAAAGATGAAGTATCTTGCCTATGTGCGAGACGCCAGCGAGCACAAGCTGGTGCCGGGATATTGGTGTGTCGAAGTCTACGCCCATCTCAAGGGCAAACGGGTCCTGCCGTTGGCCCTGGAGGCCTTCAGCGTGGACGACCCGGCTGTCGGCAGCCAGAACCTGCAGATAGACAGGACCGTCAAAGCGGTCGACAAGGCCATCGACGGCAAAGGCGTCTGGGTGGCCGATCGTGGTTTCGATGGCCTAAACAGCTATGAAACGTGGTTTTCAACGAACTGCAACTTCGTGGTGCGTCAACGCGGCGACCGTCATATCGTCACGTCCAACGGCATCCATGTGGTGCTATCCGATCTGGTCGAACACATCCGCCAGAGCAATGCGCGTCGGCATCTGCGAACGGATATTGTCTGGGCCAAGGTCACGTTGCCGGATCATCCCAAACAACTCTATGTGGTGGCTTCATGGCTCCCCGGTGCAGAAATGCCTTTGATCCTTCTGACCACGATGGTTGTCGAAGACATCGAGCAGGCAAAGCAAATCGTGTGGTATTACAGGCAGCGTTGGGCGTGCGAAGAAGTCGGCCAATTCCTCAAAAGCCGCGTTGGCCTCGAACGGTTTCGCATTCGTCACTACGAGGCGATCCAGCGGCTGATGGTCTTGGCAATGCTCGCGATGGGCTTCTTGACATGGATACTACTGCGGACGCGATTGTTGACAAAAGCCCTGTTTCAGTTCACCAGTCAATTCCGCAAGAAAACGGAATTCCTTTACTACCGACTCCTCGACGGATTACAGGAATTCGCTCGACTACACCGACTCAGACTCGGAAAAACACAACTCCAACCACTGAGAAACGGGTAATCGCGTGTTGCGGTGACCCGGATCAGGGGGCTGAGCCATGGCCGGACCAGGGTGTCGAGGCTCCCCAGTCGAGGGCGAGGAAGGTGAAATCGACCATGTCAACCACACCGCTCTTGTCCAAATCTCCGGGGCATTGTAGGAGGGGAGTCAGCCAGTTGTAGGACCACTGCATGAAGTCGGCACTGGTGACTATCCCGTCATTGTTTAAGTCACCCGAGAAGGCCCAGCCGTGGGGCGGCATACTCGCCTCAGCGGTGCCGCCGTATGCTCCCATATTAGACCGGATGTTCCGGCAGTGGATGTTATGGGGGTCTTCGGGGATGGAGGTCGGCTCGGCTGCGATGGCCATAGCCGGGTTGCCGGCATCGATGCATCTGCTGGTCAGGTGATCCGAGACCCAGGCTTCAATTTGCGGATGCCATCGCCAGCCCTGACTTCTCAGATGGTAATCACCTTCGAGCCAGATATCGTCGTCGGTCCTGGAAGGTGTGCCGTTCAGGTCCCAGTATCCCGGACTCACGAACCCCGGGTCCCGGTTGATGCAACCTAGTCCTGCGGCTCCGCCTTCGACACAACTGTATGTGACAGCCTGGCAGTTGTAGAGTTGCAGGCCGTCGAGGCCGGCGGTGTTGCCCCAGAGGATACAGTTCTGGACAGGGCCGGCACATTGATAAAGCCCTCCCCCAGTAGATGCGGCTCTGTTGCCTGCTAGCGTACAGTTTATGATGGTTCCGGCGCACAGATACACGGCGCCGCCATTTTGGGCCGAGTTGCCGCTGAGAATGCAGTTTGCAATTGTGGGACTGCTGGCCGGGTGGTTGTAAATTGCTCCGCCACTCTCGGCCGAGTTCTCGCTGAAGGTGCAGCCGGTCAACGTCGGATTCGAGCCGGTATCGTTGCATACGGCGCCGCCGAGGACCGCCAAATTGCGCGTAAAATGACAATTGAGGATTTCCGGACTGCTGCAGTGGTTGCCCACGGCCGCCCCGGAGGACGCGACATTGTTGATGAAGAGGCAGTTCTGAAAGGTCGGACTGGAGTCGTCATAGCATCCAACGGCACCGCCGAAGAACGCGGAATTGTCACTGAATGTGCAGTTGACAAATGTAGGGGAGGCGGATTGACATAGGATAGCGCCGCCGAAGTCGTCCGGAGACGAGCCACCTGCGTTTCCGCCGACTATCTTGACTCCATCAAGAACTGCGGTTCTATCGCACGCGACAGCGGTGACGACGTGGTAGCAGTTGTCGTCGCGGGTTGGCTCGTTTGCCAGGTCTGCGGGCGAAGAGAGAACTGCATCATTTTCGAGGAGGTCGCCGCTGAGAATCGTATGGTAGATGTAGGGGTCTCGTGTTTCCCACGGGCCTCCGCGTGGCGGAAAGCCGCCATAGATGGATATGTCGGCGGCAAGCTTGAATGTTGCGTTTGGGTCCCCGGTGGGCTGGCCGGTCTGCCTGTCGGGTGTATACAGTCCGGCCGCCACAAGTATGTCGTCTGCCGCCGAGGCGACAGCCAAAGCGTCCTGAAGTCTTGTAAAGGCGTCCGACCACGACCGGCCGGTGTTCTTTCCGGATGCATCGGCGTCCACGTATATTCGTGTGGGAACGGGGCTGCCGTATATGTCACGCAGTTTGAATGCGTCGGCGCCGTTGGTCCACACGACCTTGTCTGCGTATACGGCCGGAGAGTGCTGCCAGTCTTCGTCGTCGCAGACAAGCAATTCCTTATTGATGTCGATTTTGTACAGGTAGATATCGGTTGCGAAAGCATCCGGGCCACCGTTGTCCTTTCCGTGGGTTTTGCGATGGTCGCCCCATACAACGGTCTGACCGAACATGTCGAGGCAGCCGGCAATGTTGCCTGTGGGAATATACGTGCGCCGGCCCGTGGCAAGATCGTAAAGCCCAATGCTGGACGTTTGTCCTGAGAGAACCGTGTTCTCGTACGCGACAGTGGCACCGTATATGGCAACCTCTCTCTGGTAGTCCGGCCCCGTCGCTATGGGGAATTCATGATTTATTCGGAGATCGTAGCCGTAAATGTCCCAGTTGCCGTTGCGATGATCGGCCCATACGATTGTATCTCCAAAGACCTTGGGACACCATTTGTTGCCGGGCGAGTCCGACACACAAAAGGCTCTGTGCTGCGTGAACGAATAGGCCCAGATTTCGGGCCAGGATGGGTAGGCGCCCGTTCTCCATACAACAAGGTCACCCTGTATCGACGGGTCAACCTGATGGCCGTATCCGATATAGACGGGTTTCTCGGTCTTCGTCGAGAGGTCGTAGCAGTAGATGTCACAGTCTCGCTCGCGTGCGTCCTGCCACACAATTATGCCGTTATCGATGCTCGGGTTGCAGGCCCTTCCCGAACGAGTGATCCGCTTCTCCTGGCCTGTGGCAAGATTCTTCGCGTAGATGTCATAGCCCCCGGACATTCTGTTGTCGTGCCACACCACCCAGTCATTCCAGATGTCCGGTTTGCCCTGGTGTCCGGCCTCCGTGCATACGGCGAACTCATACCCGGCCCCCCAGGCGCACCTATGCCAGCAGGCAAGCACAGTGGCGGCACCGATAACCAGTGACCACCTTGTCACGTGTCTCTGTAGATACAAACCCTTCTCCAGCGTTCTACGTGATTCCCCACCGCGTGCCGCGAGGGTCGCAGAATCTGCGGCAGGGTATTCAAAGCCCCTGATTGCTTTCGGCCCTCTGATTTCACCGAAAACACAGCAATTATAGGCAGGAACCGGCTGCATGGCAAGAACAAAATGCGTTCTGTGAGCACATTACGAAGAATTTCTGTCGAGGCGGGAAGGTGTGGGGCACGCGCAAGTGACAGGAGCGGGATAGTGCGCACATTTACGAAAGAGCGGCGACCAAGGGGCCGATTGTGGTGCCCCAGGGGGGGTCGATTCTCTGCGGGGAGTAATAGCGGAAGGACAGATGCGGAGCCGAGGTGTTGGGCGCCGATAGTCGAATTCTCGTGCTGCTTGGACCATACAGGCCTTGATCAGAGCCTTTTAGGCGTCAGAACCGTAGTTTCAGGCTCTCTTGGAGAGTTCGGCGAGATACCGTGAGACGATTTTTCTTATCGACGAAAGGCCGAATCTGGTCGGGTCGATATCAGCCGAGGCCTTGAATAGCAGCGATTCCAGGCCATCGAGGGCCTTGGCTTCGGATACGTCCCGGACGTCGCAGAGAAAAACGATATCCACAGTCGTGTAGCTGACCTGCTTGTATTCGTAAACGTTAGCTGCGGAATCCACGTATTTCATCGAAGCGATTTCTATGCCCATCTCTTCCCTGACTTCTCGCCTGAGCGCCTCTTCGGCGGATTCTCCGGGATCGACGAATCCTCCGGGCAGGTCCCACGCGCCTTTGGCCGGCTCTTCGCCCCGCACCGTGATCAGCAGCCTGCCCTCGTCGTCGGTTATCAACGCTGCGACCGCTGCGGCCGGATTGAAATAGTATTCGAACCCGCAGTCGGCGCATTTGAGGACTTTTGCGCCGTGCATCCTGACACGGGCGGAACTGCACTTCGGACAATATCGAAAACTCTCTGCGTTGGAGCCGAAGCGATTCACTTGGGCCCGTCACCTTCATGGTCTGCATCAGTGTTTGTTCGGCGGCGATCATCTGCTGCCCGGCTCAGGGCAAATGCCCACGTCGGGTCTTCGGCGAGCACGTTTGCACGCTGCGGCAGGCGAGACTCAAGGACACGGAGAGCCTGCGCCGCTTGCGGAACTCCATTTCCCACACCGTTAATCAGAACAGCCCGCGCGATGTAGGCATAAGAGCTGCCGTAGTCGAGCCCGTCAATGCCGCCCTTGGTATCAGGGGCAACCACGCGGAATGTCTTCTCGAATAGCTCCTTCCACGTTGTGTAATACCGTGTTTCATCTTCCAAGCGTTCGCCAACCACGATGAAATACGGTGCGGCAAACCCGGGGTCGTAGTCGCTGTGATTGGTTAGTGCGCCCACCTGAAAACGGGTGAAGTAGTCACGTGCGGCGGCGGCCTCTGCATATCCTGCACGAAAGGCATGGTCAAGCGACCAAGCGAGGAAGTTCTGCTGCCAGGGCGCGAGGGTAAGCCACTTGCGGCGCTGCTCTTGCGAGCGTCCTCGAACGTAGGCGTCGGAGGCACCGTGGGTGTAAGTCCCGAGCGGCGTCGCATCCGGCCCGTTGACAAAGCGGCTGTAGTGCTCCAGGTTGTTTCTTACTTTGGAATCGAAGTAGGCCTTCTCCGGGTGGTCATCGGGTGCTATCTTGGCGGCGTCGACGAGTTGCCTCAGCGCCCATGCCTGGCCGCGGACCTGATCGGGCGCAATCAAGCCCTTGTCCTTTTGTCTATAGGCGGCGTTTTGAATCAACATGCACCAGTTCGCCCAGAAGTACATCTCCTCAAGATAATAGTATTCGCCCGTAAGCAGATAGGGGATAAACGCCAGCGAAGGCTGGTGTGCGTTGTCGACCGCGTACGGGCTCGTTGCAGCAAGGACGTAGGGACGGTCGTCGGCAGGGCGCGGAGCAATCTTCTCCAGGGTCCCGCGAGGATTGAGCGAATATCCCGGGTGTTCATCGATGGAAACAATTCGTCCGCTTTTCCTGTCGCGCAGGTGAACGGGGAAGCTGCCGGCAAGCTCACCAGTGTTAAGAACCATTTGCCAGGCGCGCCTGTCCCGGCCCAGGAGGTATCTCGTGGTCCATGTCGGATAGGGGCCGAGGTCTTCTCTGCCGCCGGTTGTTGGGAAGTACGCCATGATGATGCTGTTTTCGAGAATACCCCGCGGTGACTTGTGCCACCTTTCTACAGATCGATTGAGGCGCTCGCTCGAGACGGCAAGACTAGTATCGTAGGGGGGGAGCAGCCCGGTAGAAATCAGATAAGCCGGCTCGTATAATAAATGTGTCCCGGGCGGCGTCTCGCCCCACCAGTAAACCTTTCTCCAGCGGGCATGGGCAAAATGGCCCAGGTTTCTGTCCTTCTCCTTGAGCCAGTAGGGCATTCTGTGTCGCCAGTATCCTACGTCTTCCTGCGCCATAACTTCCCTGCCGCCCACAGATACAGTGACGTCGTACGGGATATTTCCCGGCACGTCCGGCCAGGGGGATTCGACGACCACCTCCAGTCGAACTGATTTGCCTGCCTCCAGCATCCGCAGCCCGAACAGGACCAGCAGGTCGGGGTCCAGATCACCCTTCGGACCTGATGGCGGGCCGAGCAATTGCAGCTCGGTTACGACCGGACCTTCGAGCCATTTGGTCATGGTGAAACGCTCGGTCCCCAAGGAGGTCTTCCGGTAGAAATCGCCAACGTCGGCACGTCTCTCGCTGCCGTCGGGAAAGCGGAAAATAACCTCTGCAGAGAATCCTCGCGGCAGGCCGTGCTGAGCCGAATTTGTGGGCGGGGCGTGCGAAGCCGGGCATATACTTAGCGTTAGCGGCCGGGCCGGGTCTGCGTCGGCCACGCAAGTCGATACAATGGCGTGTTTGACGGAGCCGTCGGCGTGGCGGCGTTTGACGTTTACCTGGCTCGGCAGTTCCCTGCCCGCGGCCCTTAAGATCAGTGTCTCGGGGACGTCGCCCTTCTTGAACGGATGCGCGAAGGTGAGGACGAGCCGTGCGCTCTTTTCCTGCGGCTCAACAACGACGGATGCGACGGGCCTCTCGGCTGAGAAGGCAGGATTGACCTGCAGGACGGCAACGAGCATAGAGGCAAGAGCCCTTCCAGCAGCCTTCGACATCGAGTTAGAGCGTGCCCCGTTCAAATTATCTTCGTCCGCGTCTGGCCGGCAGCGCGTGGTCGGAGGGCTTCAGGCCCTTCTGGTGCTTGCCGAAACCAATACGATTTGGATTGTACTTTCCGACGAAATCCACGTTGCTCTTGTCGGGGATTTGGTCCTCCATCCCCAGGCACCAATAGGCGGCATTCACGATGAGGCGCCGGAAACCTTCGCTGTTGAAGTCGAATGAGTGGCCCATCGTGGTCGTGAAGACGCGGGCGGTCTTGCCCTTTTCGCCCTTGTACGTCTTGGTCCAGGCCACAGGGACAGGCTCCTTCTTCGCATTTGGTTTATCGGTGGGGCTCATGCCTTCGAGCACGACGCCCATAATCAAGGGCTTGCTGTCGCCGGTCAGCTTGGTAATCCCGTAAACGTCGGATTCGCCCCAGATATCATCTATGCCTTTGACTATCGGATGGTTCTTCATGCCTTCAGCGACTACACCGCGAGTGCTTTCTCTCTGGTGTGCCCCATAGTGGTTGATCCAGGTCTCGCCGAGGACCTGCCGCCCGTAGCCACCGCTGAATTCCCTGTTGTTGAAGCTGTACTTGGCGTAGGGGCTGTCTTTGCGTTTTCTGTAATTGAACGGATGCGTGGATGTCCTCAAGCCCATTATCGGCTTGCCCGAGTTCGTGTAGTCGATGATGTACTTCATCTGTTCGTCGGGAAGCTCGCGGAAGCGCAGGAACATTATCATCAAATCGGCTGTCTCGAGCGCCTCCAGGCCCGGGATGTTGTCAACCGTCTGGGGGTCGATCTCGCCGGTCTCCTTGTTGATTGCAAAAAGGACCGTACACTTGAAGCCGTGGCGTCTGGCGAGGATTTTCGCCATCATCGGCATGGAGTCTTCACCGCGGTATTCCTCGTCACCGGTGACAAAGACGATGTGCTTGCCGGCGCCCGGACCTTTGCGGCCCTCGTAAACAACCCACGGGTCGGCGCCAGCGGGCTTCGTCGCCATACATATCAGCCCTGCCGCCGGAAGAATCACCAGCATTGTTGCGTGCTTGAGCATGTTCATATCTCCATCCTTTCAAAATCAAGTATCACCTACGTTACATTCGACGGTTAATTACCGGGATTAATCTACCAAATGCCGCCCCGCTGCTCAAGATGTTTCCCGGCGGCCATGCGGGGCATGGTTTGCTACTGTGCGAGCAGGGATGCCGTTCTTCGGCGAAGCTCGACTATCAGCTCTTCCTGGCGGTTGCTGAAGGACCCCAGCCTTTGGGCATAGCAGTCCATCCAGGTCACGAGCCGGTCGAGATTCTCGGAATCCAGTGTTACGCCTTCGTGACCGCCGTCGGCGGTCAGGATTGAGAGCAGCCTGCTCTTTGCGGCGGTGCACTGGCCGACAACGGACCTGTCCCGTTCGAAGGCGAGCTTCTCCAAATCCTTTTCCGCAAACGAGATAAGTGTCCTGTACGCGGTTGGTGCTGTCAGGTCGAGGGCGGCGGCTTTCGGGCTCTCGCCACCGGGTCTGTGGCAGGATACGCACGATTTGTCCAGCACGGGCTGGACGAGCCTGTCGAAGCGAAGCGGCCAGGAGCCTGGAGGCCCGGGCGTGATTTTCGAAGGCCCGCGTCCGGCCGCCAGCGGCAAGGTTCGGACGGCCGGCGTAGTCTCCCTTGATTCGTGGCAGCCGATGCAGGAAAGAGTCTGCCCGGGCTGGACATAAGTGAGGCTTCGCATTGTCTGAACCGCCAGCCCTTTTTCGTCAAGGGCCTGGAAGAAAAGCGAGACCCCGGACGGCACCGTGAAATAGGCCGAGCCGTCCACTTCGACGGGGACCGTTCCGATGACGAATTTGCCCGGGTCCTCGCTTGAGACGCCGAGGTTCGGCGAGTTCATATATGGCTGGGTTTTGGGTGGAACGCCGATTATGCGGATGCGTTTGACCGCCCCCCTGTCAATACCCGGCAGGCCGTGGTGCACATCCTGCACGATAAAGCTTCCCTCCTGGGGTCCGTTCCAGTCGTTATTCTCGGGATGCACGGGGGGTCTTTTGCGGGGGCGGACGGGGATGGGGTACATGCTTGATATGTTCGGATCGCGGTGAATAAGCTCGAGGTTCCCGAAGGAATCGTATAGGTAGATACCCATGGCGTTGACGGGATTGCGGTCGTCGGTGACCTGGCCGCTGCCGGCGTGCGGGGGAAGCCGACGGTCGCTCCAGGACGCCAGATAGTATGTTTCCGAGAGGGGATACGGGTTGGAATAGTATGCTTCGGGCCAGCCTTCGGCTTCGGGAAAACAGACCTCCGGTGTCAGCCGCGTCAACGGCTTGTGTCCTTCGGCTCCGGCGGTGCGGTCGAGCAGGACCAACGAGCCGCCTGTGATTGAGTGGTGAGCGGTGGCGGTGAAGACGAGCTTGTGAGAGTTGGGAACAGGCCGGGCTTCAAAAATACACTGCGGCGAGGTGGTGTAGTTGCCATAGACCAGTTGCGCATTGTTGCCGTTCTGGTTTGTCGACCAAAGGCTCATGAAATGCCCGTTGAAGCGGTCGATATAGTCCCACCTGGCGTAGAGAATCCGCCCGTCGGCGGCCAGAAAGGGTGTCCATTCGAAGTTTTCGAACGCAGAGATTGGGCGGATATCACCGCCGTCGGCGTTCATCACATGAAGGGTGAAGACCGCAACAGGGCGTTTGCTGTCGCCTCCGCAGCGGACGTAGCTGTCCGGCAGCGTGGCCTTGGTGGTGGCGGCGGTGTTGGCTTTTGTGCATTGAATGAATTGTCCCTTGCGTGTGGAGAGGAACACGATTTGGTCGTCCGGCAGGTATCGGGCGTCGAAGTCGTCGTACCGACCATGCGTCAGTTGGCGGACACCGGTTCCGTCGATGTTCATCTCGAAGATATGGTAGAAGGCGTCCTCGGGCAGTTTTTCCTTGTCGACCTTGTCCATTCGGGCCACGTGTGGGTAGTATCGGCAGTATGCAAAGAGGACTTTCCCGCCGTCGTAGTGCAGGTCCGGCCGAAGGAACGCCCCCGCCGGCCAGCCGCTCGTCAGGCAGCGCACCGGCGGCTCCTGACCCTTGAATCCCTCCACAATGTAGATGCCTCCGCCGGGCCGCGACCACCAGCCGTAATACTGGTCGGATATGTGAGGCAGGGTCCCCGGCGCACGCTTGGCAAAGAGTATCCTGTCAAAATCGAGCAGGGGGTTGGCGAAGGCCATTTTTCGCACCGCCCGCCGGGCCCGCATATACAGCTCGCGCCGAGTCTGTTCGGTGGCGCGCGCAGCGAGCCTGCGAACTTGCTCGGCGACGAGTTTCAACTCCGTGGCCTGCTGGTCAATCTGTGCTCCCAGTTCTCTGAGATCGGCCGCCAGCTTGAAGCCCCGTTCGAGTATTGGCGTGATTTCGTATCGCCCACGCGCTGCATGCCGGACGGACCACTGGCTTGTGCTGCTTTGAGTTGCCGCTTTGCCGAGGGCTATATTGTCGTTTGAGCCGGGGGCATAGATTTCCACCTCGTCCAGATGGAAGTAGCTCGTGCCGGGCAGTTTGAGCCGCACGTATCGAGCGCTTACCCCGTCCAATTGCACGACGAGCGGCTTGCCGTCGGTGTGGCCGTAGAAAGCCGCGCCGTTGTGCTGGTATGCTCGTGTGAAGCTCCTCCCGTCATTCGAGATAAATACGATTATTCGTGACGTTCGGTCGGCAAAGTCACAACGATTGTAGAGCACGAGGCGCCCGATGGAGGTGGATTCGGCCAGGTCAATCTGCCACCAGGGTTCGTCTTCGTTTTCGGTGTGAAAGCCCCACTTGCCGTTCTTTACTCCATCGCAGCCGCCGACGGCATCCTGCTCCGGCGTAACGGAGGCCCCTGTTGAAATCGCGGCATTGCGAAGCTCGTCCTGACGAAGCCAGTCGGCCTCAATCTGTTGGGGCCAGATAGCGGGCGATTCGGGTCCGGCCTGTATCGGGGGGCTGTGAACTGCCGTGCCCAGCACAATGCCTGCCAGGAGAACTGCTGCCGGTAATCTCATAGTCTCACTTTGTCTGCACTGCCGGATATCAAGAGCAGCCACTGCGAACGGCCAGAGCCGCTCCAAAGCCGCCTTCGTGCATTCTACGAAATAGACCACCCCCAGACAAGCGCCTCTTGGTTCGACGGCAGCAGGCGGACGAGTTAACCTCAGGGCGAGGGAGGCGTCGCCTGCAAGGTGACCGCGCCGGCGTGATAAAAGGTTCCTGCAACTGCGCCGACCATAAGGCATGCGAGGGTTGCCGCGAGCAGGGCCCGTCCGGCCACTTTCGCAAGATCACCCCGGCGCTCCGGAACAAGCGCCGAGATGCCGCCCACAAAAATCGCCAGCGACGCGACGTGGGCAAAACCGCACAGGGCGTAAGCGATAATGACGGGGCTGCGGGGGTTGACGAAGGCCCCTTCCTTCATTGTCTCGGCCAACTGCATGTACGCCGGTATCTCGGTTGCGATAAGACGCTGCCCGAGCATGCCGCCCGCGGTCACGGCGTCCTGCGGAGGAATCCCTATTACGACCGCCAGCGGCGCCATGACGTAGCCCATTATGGTCGCCAGGGGGGATTGAAGCTTTTCGGGGTCTATCAGCCCGGTGGCTCCCCCGACCCAGCCGAGCACGAGGTCTGCCATCGCCAGAAGGCCCAAGAAGGCTATCAACAGGGCACATATTCCGACGACAAGCTTGACGCCGGCCATCGCCCCGCTGATTACGGCTTCGATGACGCCCGACTCTTTTTCGTAATGCAGCTTTATGCTGCGTCCGAGCGTGAGAGGCTCTCCATCCTCGGGCACGAGTATCTTGGACATCACTATTGCCGCGGGCGCAGAGAGAATGGAAGCGCTAATCAGGTGTCCGGCTATCGTCGGAAAGACATCTTTGAGAAACAGCACGTACACACCCATCGTGCTCGATGCGACGGTCGCCATCCCGGCCGTCAAAACCGTGCAAAACTCCGAGCGCGTCATCTTCTCCAGATACGGGCGAACCGCTGTAGTCGACTCGATTCCGACGAAGATATTGCTGGCTGCGCAAAGGCTCTCGGCCCCGCTTATCCGCATAAGCCTCGTGAAGACCCGGGCAAAAGCGCGAATGACGATCTGCATCACGCCATAGTAGTAGAGCAGGCCCATAAAGGCCGCGAAGAAAATGATTACCGGCAGCGCCTGGATGGCCAGAATGAAACCTATTGACGCCTGCCCGTCGGGGCCGGTTTCGCCCGCCGGCGTCGCCAGGGGTCCGAAGAGAAACTTCTGCCCGGCTGTGGCTGCCCCCAGCGCCTTGACGACAAGATCGTTAAGCCGGCAGAAAAGCTCCGTGCTGCCGGGCGCGTGAAAAACGAGCAGGCCGAGCAGCAGTTGCAGGCCGACGCCCCAGGCGACGCAGCGGACGTTCAAGAGCTTCCTGTGGGCCGAGAGCAGCCACGCCAAAAGCATCAGCACAAACAGCCCTAAAAAACTGACGAGGTTATAAATACCCATACTGGACCTCTGCTCTCGTTGGAGACATCGGCAGACGGACACCATTATACAGCCGTGCAATGCAAAATCCACAATTTCCCGTCACCTCGCCGCCCCTGTTGTGCCGCCGGGCCGGGCCGCCGGCGGGGTAGAGAAGGCGCGTGCGCATTTGACTGCAGAAACGGCTGGGTCCGAGCTTCGACGCGGTGTTCTTGAAATGCCGGCGCAAGACTGTATACTGGCCTTTGGCCTCGCGATTGCGCGCAGGTTCGTTGTTTGCCGTACCAGTTGGGAGTGACACAAATGAAAGAGACAAAGACCTTTGTTTCAATCGTTTATTCGCCGCTGAAACTTAGTCATTTCATATTATCCATCTTCTGTCTGACGGCCCTTCTGCCGGTGTGGGGTTGTGTTCCACGCGAGCGGCAGGGGCCGACGGTGACACCGGCCCCCCAAGCGGACCGGGTTTATGAGTCGTGGCAAAAACGATTTAGGTGGCCGGAGGGCAAACGTGCGGCAATAAGTCTGACCTTCGACGATGCTCGCCTCACCCAGGTGGATCTCGGGATTCCTGTTCTCGATTCTCACGGTGTCAAGGCCACCTTTTATGTTTCGCCGCGCAACGTCACGGAGCGATTGGACGGCTGGAGAAAGGCCGTGGCCAATGGGCACGAAATAGGCAATCATACGATGTCACATCCCTGCACGGGCAATTTTATGTGGTCTCGAGAGAAGGCCCTGGAGGGCTATACGCTTGAGGCGATGGCTTATGAGCTTGAAGAGGCCAACGCATCCATCTTCCAGATGCTCAAGGTCAGGCCGACGACCTTTGCCTATCCTTGCGGGCAAAAGTTTGTCGGCAGGGGCGCGAACGTCAGGAGCTACGTGCCGCTCGTGGCCGAGAGATTCGTCGTCGGGCGGGGCGCCTTCGACGAGGTCGGCAACGATCCTGCCTTTTGCGACTTGGCCCACTTGGCGGGCATTCAAATGGACGGATTGAATTATGGACAGATCATCGAGCTTGTCGATAACGCCATAGAGGAGGGCAGATGGCTTGTCTTCTTCGGCCATGATATTGGAGCGGCTGAATACCAGACCACGGGCGCTTTGGCCCTCGATGAGCTGTGCCAGTATGCGCTGGACCCCGGCAACGGGCTCTGGATCGATACCGTTCAGGCCGTCGGGCAGTACATACTCGAACAGCGGGCTGAGAAGCGTTATTAGGCCACGGCCCGGTGCTCTTTGACCAGCGGGTGGTATCGGGTGAAGGCTGCATGAAGGAGGAATTGTATGAATGGGCGGGCCGTATTCTCCAACAGGCGTATTGCTCTTATTGCGGTGACCATCGCTGCGCTGCCCTGCTGCACAACTGCGTCGGGGCGGCAAAAGCAAGACGGTACGGGCCTTCGGGCGGGGGTCGCCAGGGTTGACATAACACCGGAAAAGCCGGTGACGATGGCCGGCTATGCCGGCCGAAAAGGACTCTCAAACGGTGTTCATGATCCGCTCTCGGCCCGTGTCGTCTTCTTTGAAGACGGTGACAGGCGACTTGTCGTCGTCTCGACCGACCTGATCGGTTTCTACGGCGGCACCGCCGAATACCTGCGAAAGGCCATTCTCGAAGAGGTCAAGCTCCAGCCCTCGGAGCTGCTTCTGACCGCCATCCATACTCACAGCGGGCCGAGCCTGACTATCGACAAGCAGAAGGGGCACAAGAACAACCTCGAGTATACCGGGACACTCAAGGACAGGTTGATCCGGGCAATACGCAGCGCGTCAGACGCTATGGCCCCCGTCTCTATGGGAGCCGGCACAGGCTACTGCCCAATAGGCGCCAATCGACGCGAGCTGAGGTTCGACAGATCACCGAACGGCTCAATAGTGCTCGGGCGCAGTCCCTACGGCCCGACCGACAAGCAGGTCCAGGTCGTAAAGCTGGCCAAACGCGACGGGACAACGGTTGCGGTGATGTTTGACTACGCCACGCATGGCACCTGCCTCGGCGGCGGCAACGTGACCATAAGCGGCGATGTCATCGGGCTCGCCGAGCAGTTTGTCGAAAAGATAATAGGCGGCGGTTCAATTGCGCCGGCCTTTGCAGGCGCCTCGGGCAACATCGACCCGTGGTTCAGGGTTCTGCCGGGATTCAACGAGGAGCCGGGTTGGATACCCGAACCGGTGCTTCTCGGCACGGTGTTGGGCGAAGAGGTGGTGCACGTGTTCCGCGGCATAAAGGCAGTCTCAACCAGCGGCCGAATCCGAAGTGCCTTTGAGATGCTCAACCTGCCGGGCAAACCCACCGACGGGGCTGCTGCGGACAAGCCGCCTCAGTCGGCTTCGCTTGCCCTTACGGTCGCCCGGGTGGGTAATATTGCATTTGTCGGCATGGGGGCCGAGGTGCTGACCGAAATCGGAATGGCGATAAAATCCGCTTCGCCATACGAGCATACTCTCGTGATTACGCACTGCAACGGTGCGGCCGGCTATCTTGCCCCGGAGCATCTCTACGTGGAAGGGGGCTACGAGATAAGGAGCAGCCCGTTCGGGCCTAAGGCGGCCGATATGGTCGTAAAACGCGCAGTAAAAATACTGCACGACCTGCAGGATTCAGAAACGTCAGTTGCCCGATAGCCTGCTTTAGGTTCCACGTGAACAGGGTGGTCTTTCACACTTGGAATGTGCGCCCCCTCAAACCGGTGGTTTGTCATCGCCGGTTTCTTCGGCCGTCTGCTCGTCGTCGCCTCCAATATCGCGTCCCGAAATGGCTCTCGCAAGTGCTACCGCGACCCAGAGACCGCTGGCGATGACCAGCATAGCTCCCAGCACCACAATAACGATGACGAGTATTCCCATCCCTATGCCTCGGTTTTGGCTCTTGCCATCCAATGTCCAAGCAGATAGGCCAGCAGGGCGAGCGCCAGGCCCGGAATAATAATGCGATATACGCAGACTTCGATGGGCCAATCAAAGATGAACTTGAAAATTATCCAGAGCGTGACGGCCACGGCGGCGCCGACACCCATGGATAGGATTCCGGCCAACGGCCTCGGGCGCTTGACCCAGAGTCCGATTATCAGCGCCGGGAGGATGGCCGGCGCCCAGATCGCGTAGCATGTCAGCAGTCCATCGACTATCCGGTGGACAGCGATACCACAGGCCGCGGCGACGCCGGCAATGACGATCGTGGCCGCTCTGCCCGTGCTCAGGGCCGCACTATCGCTTAGCGCCGAGAACGGTTTGACTATATCCTGTGTGAAGGCCACCGCTCCGGCGTTGAGCAGTGAATCCAGGCTCGACATTATCACTGAGACCAGCACCACCAGCAGGAGCGCGTAGCCACCCGTCGGCACCGTCTTCCTGACGAGGTTCAGTAGAACGTAGTCCTCATTTGTGCCTTCCGCAATGAGCGTTCGGGCGACAACGCCGAGGCTGATCATTACCGTGAACCAGGCGACGCTGAAAAGACCCGCCAGGACAAAACCGTTCCTTGAGACAACGGTCGTTCTGGATGCCAACGCGCGGTTTGCGTATGGAGGTATGAGCGTTTCGCCCAGCAGAAAAGCCGCCACAAGACCGGCTATCGCAAGCGGCGAGGTGGAGCCGAAGCCCGCGCCGGTGGCGGCCGAGGCCTCGCGTACAAAAGCGGCGCCCCCGCCGGGCAGATGAAACAGAAACAGCCACACCAGCACTGCCGGCAGCAATAGTGCGAACGCGGTGAATTGAAAAGCATCCGTTATTACACTCGCACGCAGCCCTCCAAAAGTCGTGTAAAGTGCGGTTACGCCAACCACTATGACGACGGAAGACCAGTTGGGCAGCCTGGATATGTCCGTGAGGACCACACCACCGGCCCTTGCCATCACTGCAGCAAAACCGGCACATAGTCCCACGGAGATGACCCCTGCGACGATCTGGCATTTGCGGTCGTATTTCTGTCCTATTGCGTCCCCGAGTGTATGGCAGTTCTCGAGCGCCCGCAGTCTTGGCGCCACAAGCAGGCCCACCAGGACGTTCTGAAGCGCGTAAGCCAGTCCTATCGCGCAGAAGAGGAAGCCGCTTGTGAAACCCTTGCCGACCAGACCTATTGAAAAGACGGGTCCGACGTAGGTCGCCGCCAGACTGCCAAAGACGAGCGCCAGTGGAAGCGCCCTTTTTGCCAACGAGAACTCCGCAAACTCGCGCGCCGCGCGTGCGCGCACCGCCACGTACGTGAGCAGGACGGCGTACACCGAAACAACGGCCACTGGCACGACGTTATTCACGACTTCTATCCTAATCTGGCATCCTGTGCCTTGCGCGAGAGGCCGGTCCAAGCGCCAAGACCTGAAGTCTAATCGCTTCTGTCTTGAAACTTCTCCTCTTCCAGCTCGTTAATTGCCGCATCCAGCTCGGACTCCGTGCAGATCCAGCCGAACCGCGAGTCAACAAGAAAAGTCTGGTACCACTGAATCAAGTTCTTGGCAAAATCCTCATCCTTGCAGTAGATTCCGAATGATATCTCTCCCGCGTGCGACCCAGCCTTCTTGGGTATCTGAGGGAAGGCGAGCAAAACGGCGTTTCTGGTCAGGAGAAACTCTATGTCCGAGACCTTGCTGTTGTAGATTCTGAGTCTGCCCGATTCTATCGCTTCCGGGTGCTTGCGAAAGAAATAGCGGGCCTCGTTCGAGAAGCCGGGCACGCTTAGATTAAACGCCCGGTGCACCCTCACGTCGTGGTAGTTTTCGACGATTTGGCTCAGTGCGCTGAGATAATCCTCCGTTGGCTTTCGCTCGCCCTCAAACAGCATGCACGTCCAGAGTTCGCTGTGGCCGGTCGCGTCAAGCTGGTCCTGCAGCATCTTCCTGGCAACGTTGTAGGTCTCCCGTCGGCTGCCGAGCACCTTTAGCAGCCGCTCGGTCAGCGGCCTTGCCCAGGACGGCATGTCCTCGGGTAGAGACTGCGGTGGGCAAACGCCAAGCCGCGTCAGGAGACGCAGAAACTGCTTTTCTTCAGAGCCGTAAAACCGCCTGCCGACGATGCTGCCGACGTTGCCGTTGCATTCCATGCCATAGCGCTTGTGGTGGCCGAAGGAGAGACGATGAACTTCGTGGCCCTTTTCAAGGAGCATTTTCTCAAGCTGGCCCATTACCCAGACGGCCTGTCTCTCCGGGGCCCTGTCGATGGAAAGATGCACGTTGGGGCAGAGTACTATCGGGCGCTTGCCCATGAGGTTTGCAAGGGCGGTGAATTCCTCGGCGGCCTGCTCCAGCTCCTGCCTGCCGTCATAAAGCTCCACGCAGACGAATACCACCAGTGCGTCGTTGAAAGTCACCCGTGGCTGAGCCGGTGAGATCGTTGAAGGGTCTATTCTCGATGAAGGTTCCCTGTCTTCAAAATAGCAGGAGGAACACTGGTAACAGTCCAGAATCATATTGACTTCTCGGTTTTCCCCGTTCTACTTGCGGGCCTTCTGTGAGCACCGCGCCGGCCGCGCGATGATGCCTTGGCTTCCTTCAATCGCGACACAATCTTCGCATCGACACGCGATATGAAGAGCCCGACGTCAGGCGTCGCGGCCTTGTCCGCAAAACCCACGGCGTTGAGGACCCGAACAACCTCCGTGGCATCCGAGAAATCCCGCGAGGAGCCTATCGTTCGTGCTTCCTCTCGGCCAAGGGATTTGAGAAAAACCGGTATAGAGCCATCACGCAGAGCCCCCGCGTAGTCAGCAAGCAATTCCTCAGTTTTTCGGTTTTTGTCGAGCATTGTCTTAGCTCCTTTGCAGAATACGTGATTAGCTTTCCAAGCAGCAATCGTTCAACATCTTCTTGAGCTTCAGTATCGTTCGATATTTCAGCATCTTGACCGCACCTACCGTTGTCTTAAGCTCGTTGGCTATGGCCCGATTCGACATGCCTTCCATCCAAAGCTCAATGGCCCTGCGCTCTCGCGCCTTGAGTCTGCCCAGCGTTCGGTGCAGGGCCTGTCGCAGCTCCGACTGGGACATCATCTCGAGGACTCCCAATTCGGGGCCTATAAGGTTGTCCAGATCTCTCTGGGATAAATACAAGTGACGGTTTATTCTCCTGTATACTTCTCTCAAGCGTTTTCGCATGTAGTACAGATAAACGGTTCTGAGAAGCTCCTTATGGTTCGTCACGTTGCGCAGCCGCTCGGGGTTTTCCCATATGTCGGCATAGACGTCCTCGAGCACGTCCTCACACTCGACCTCATTTCCCAGGTACCTGTACAGGTGCCTGATGAAGATGTCGAACGTAGCCCGCACAAAAGGCTCCATCGCGCGGCGCCTGCGTTCCACGTCCGGGTCCATAAGGCCTTTCAGGGCCTTTCGCAGCCGTCTATCCATAACAAGCCTCTCACCTTGGCCTGCCCCCTGTATCCATATCCCGGTAATGTCGCCGATCCGGCCATACACGGGGAAATCCAGCCTATTAATATAAGGCGCCAGTTCTGTAACTGGTAACGCAAATTATACCTGCGCGGGGGAATCCTTCAACTATCAAATTTCCAAAAGGCTGAAAGGGTCAAAACGCTCTTAACTTGTCAAATCCGGCAGCTAAAAGCCGTATATGGGCCTCAATTGGTCCTCGGTCGGCAAGCGGTCGTAGAACTCGCCTCTTGTTCCGACGTAGCCTACGCCATGCTTTCTGAGCCGCACCCGGCTGATAGAGCCGTTGCTGTTTGTCATGTTTACGGTGACGTAATTCATTTGCTCGCGCACGTAATGTCGCTCGGCCTCGGTCCTTTGCTTGTCGCTCTCGTTGCCGATAATGTAGCCGATGCCGCCGCCGACAGCCGCCCCGACAAGGGTCGATTCAGCGTGACCGCCAGCCATCTGCCCGATGCCCGCCCCGACAAGCGTGCCGATCAACGCCCCCGTTTGGGCGTCACTCTGGCAGCCGCCTAACAATATCGGAGCCAGCCCCGCCCCCGCCACTATCCAGATTGTCAAAAGACGCCTGTTCATTGCACACCTCGGTGAACCTATTCAGTTCTTAACGTCAAACCAGTTGCCATCAATTCTTTGTCCCGAAGCGGTCCCAAAGATACCGACCTGCGGCTTCAGTACGGGCAGGAATCCGCCGGCTTTAGTCTGCACTCGAGCCACTGCGAGGCCATTATCGCAAAGTCGGCAAAGTCGATTCTGCAGTTGCCGTCGGCGTCACCTTCCAGGTTTGAGCCGCACCGTGCAACCTCGGTGGGGTCAAGAACGACGGCGTATACGTTCCAGCTTCCGCCGCGGTTGTCCTGCCAGGTGACAATATTCCCGCTTATCGCCGGATTTATCTGGTCGTACGGGTCGTCTGTTATCCGGAATTCGCGGCGCGTTGTAATGTTATAGCCGTATATGTCCCAGTGGCTGTTGCGATTATCCTGCCAGACGACTACCCCGGCATCTATATCGGGGTTTGCCTGGTCGCCCGCGATCGGAGTAACAGGCCGCTCAACCGGGCGGCTGGTGTCGGAAATATCCGCGATGTAAATGTCCCAGTCCCCGTAGTAATCGTCCTCCCAAACCACGGTGTCACCCCAGACGGCCGGCTTCTGCTGGCCGCTTTTCTCGATAGCCGCGACCGAAAAGTCCCTTGGCCTGTTTCTACGCCAGATATCGGAAGCGAAAACATCCCAGTCTCCGTAAGAGTCGTCCTGCCAGACGACCGTTGTTCTATCAAGGCCCGGGTCCCGCTGGCTGCCTTCGAAATTTGCTATGGGAAATCGCGTTACCCAATCGGGTTCCGTTATGTCGGCGCCCCAGATTTGGAACGCTCCCTCCTCGCCGCTCTGCCATACCACAATATTGCCGCTGATAGCCGGCTTCTGCTCGTCGTCATCCACTATATCCGAAACCGGGTAGAAATTGGGCTCGGCCGGGTTGCTCAAATCCGCCATCCAGATGTCCCAGTCCTCTGAGTCCTGCCAGCGGATGTAGTCCTGCCAGACGACCGTGCTCTCGAAGACGGCCGGACTCATCTGATCATTTGCGTCGCCGACTATCAGAACCAGCGGATCAACCGGCTCGTTCAAATCCGCAATGTAGATGTCGTAGTCGCCGTACTCGTTGACAAATTGCTGCCAGACGATGATTGTCCCGAAGATATCGGGTGTCTCCTGATCATCGGTCGAGGGCCAGACCGCAAATTCCTGCCGGCTTCCGGCCGTTGCGGGCCTTGCGGACGGTCCTGCCCAAAGAAGTCCGCAAATCAGTAGTGGCGCCGAAATCTTCATACCTGTGGTCTCATCTGTCGCGGTCATTGCTTGGCCGGCTCGGTCTTGACGTCCGCCGTCTTGTCCTGCTGGCTCTTGTCCTGTTCGGCTTTGACCTTCTCTGCAAGCTGCAGCAGCACTGCGGCAGCGAGCGTGTTCTCCTCGTCCTGGGCGGCGCTCAGCAGGTGCGCGATCGCCGCATCGGTCTCACCGATGCCAAGCAACTGATAGCCCAGGAGCAGTTGGAGGTTCGGATCGGAACTGTGCAGGTCGGCCTGCTCGAAGAGGCAGTCGAGCTGCTGAAGAAGCGTATCGTCGTCCGCATAAAGACCACGCGGGTAGAAGACGCCTTCCTTTTCCGGTGCTATTTTCTCCAGCACTTTCCGGAGGACTGCGGCCGCCTCCGCATATTTCCCGTTGGCGAACAGCGCCTGGGCATAGGCGAAGGGGAGTATAATGTCTTCGGGGGCGAGCTGCATCGCCCTGGCGAATTTCTCGGCCGCGGTTTCATACTGTGCGGCCTCGAATGCCTTGATCGCCGCTTCGAAATAGGTGTCGGCCAGGGTCGGCTGGTCGGGCTCGGCGGCCTGCTGGGCGAGCTTCTCGCGAACATCGGCAAACGTCGTGTGGTCTGCCGGAGGTATGTAGTCGGTTGCTACCGTCCCTTCGTTGCTGTAGTAGTTGTACGTATAGTAGTTGTACGTGTCAGATTGGACTTCCCTCGCTACCGGATAGTAGCCGTGCCATGAGTAAGGGTGGTAGCCGTACCAATAATACCGCACATACCTGCATCGCAACGGCCACCAGCCCCCAAGGCTAACAAAGACGTACTTGCGGTGATAGTACGGATAGAAGTGCGTGAAAGTGTGGTGTAGGCCCCATCCGTAGTGCAGCAACAAGCTATGCGTGGGCCAAACCACGCGGTGACGCAGCCGGTGGTGGCGATCCAGATACTCGTGTACGCGGTGGTAGCTGTGTCTCACCAGATCGGGACGGTCATGGTATCTTACATGCGAAGACCTTTCGACGAACCGATCCCGCAGGTCTCTCCTGTCAAATGTCTTGACGCTGCTTAGGGCTCTGTCCCTTCTTATTGGGGCTTCGGCCTGCGACCGGATTGCTCTTGGAACCAGCCCTTCAGGAACCTTTCTAAGGGTCCTTTCGACCGTGTCCCTGTGGATGCGGGCGACATCCGGCGTCTTGAGAGCTTTCTGGCCGATGTCCGGGGTCTTTCTGTCGGGCCCGCTCCTCGACCTTCTGTCACCAACGTTTTGGCTTCTCCATGAATCCAGCATTTTTCTGCTCGTGGACTCAGTAAGTCCGCCCCCGACGCGGCCGCTCTGGCTTTCCGTTATGCTCCTTCTCGTGCTTGTGATCGGCGAGCGTGGGGTTTTCGAGAGAGTTGACGACCGGCCGGCGATTGCGCTGCCGATACGCCCGCTCCTGCTGATGGTCGTGCTTCTGCGTGTGCCCACGGTGGGCGCCGATCCGGGCGTGGAGGCGGTCGAGGACCGGCTGCTGATCGCGCTGCCGATGCGGCTGCTTCTGCCGGCGATTGTACTTCTGCTTGCGCTGGCAGTGGGTGCGGACCTGGAAGTGGAGGCGGTCGAGGACCGGCTGCTGATCGCGCTGCCGATGCGGCTGCTTCTGCCGGCGATTGTACTTCTGCTTGCGCTGGCAGTGGGTGCAGACCTGGAAGTGGAGGCAGTTGAAGACCGGCCGCTGATCGTGCTGCCGATGCGTCCGCTCCTGCTGACGGTTATGCTACTGCGCGTGCTCGTGGTAGGCGCGGACCTCGAAGTGGAGGTAATCGAGGAGCGGCTGGTGATCGGACTACCTATACGGCTGCTTCGGCTGACGGTTATGCTCCGCCGTGTGCTTGTGACCGGCGCTTTCGGAGCAGCCGACGAGGTCCGGGTCCGAGTATTTACCGAAATACTCGACGGCCGGCGAATCCCTGAATATCTCGAAGATGAAGAAGTACCGTAGCTGCGGGTAGTCGCCCCGGATGTTCGAGACGATGACGTTCGAGACGAGGATGTTCGGGACGAAGATGTTCGAGTGCTTGGCCTGCTGAAGCTCGGTGCCGGCATGCTTCTCGAACGACTTGTCGAAGGCCTTGAAATTCGCGAGGATGTGGGTCGCGACGGGCTCCGGCTAAAGCTGCTTGAGGGCCTTGAAATGCTGGACGAGCTGCGGGACGGAGATGGCGTTGACCTGGCAGCGGGGGCCCGACTCGGAGCCGACCTCGACGCTTGGCTCGACGAGCTTCTGCTGGAGCCGCTGCTCCTGCGGCTGCTCCTCGCCAAAACGGGCTCTGAGAGCAGCATGAAGGCCAGAAGCAGTGCTGCAATGACGATTCCCGCATTCTTTCGCTTTTTCGGCGTTGACATGATAGTTCTCCTTTCTCCGGCAAGCTCACCGGGCCGAGTCGCAATGAAATCCGGCCGCAACCCAACCTGCCGGCTATCAGGCACGCCGTTCGGCAGAATCTCGCTTGCAGCGAACCAAAATCCATGCCCATCGGCGATGTCCATAATCGTTATCATGGTCGGTCCTGATACGTTTGTCAAAGGTAGCATAATAAACCAAGGTCCATTCCTAACCATAGAAGGCGTCCCATACGCCCGGGGTAACGCGAATTTGCACGAAAACCGTACTTTTTTCGGCCTCGTGAAGAACCCTGACCGGATCTTCCACTCTCACCGAGCCCTGCCCAGGCAGCCACAATACCCCTCAGAAATGGCCGAAAGAACCGATTTCGCTTTGAAAGAGCCCGATTATGGTGTATGATGATTGGCGGTTGTCGGAGGTGGGGCGCGTGGTCTGGTTGCCGATGGGAGAGCCCTAATGGCTGAGAATGAAGCACAGCCCGCAAAGCGGCGGAGAATTACAGCGGCTCACATTGTAATAGCACTGGTGGTTGCGATTGTGGCGGCCATGGTGTTCTTCAGACTCATTGTCAAATCCCGGCTGGACAGGCGAATGGATGCCATCCGTGCGGCCGGATACCCCGCTACCCCGGCCGAGCTTGACGACTGGTACGCAATCCCGCCAAACGCCGAGAACGCCGCCGACGTTATTCTCGAGGCAATCTCGCATCAGTCCAAGCCGCAGGAGCCCAATATAGAGCTGCTGCCGATAGTGGGCCGGGCGGAGCTTCCCCCGCGAACAGAAGCGCTCGACGATCAGACAAGGACCCTTATCGCTCGGCACCTCGCCGCCAACAAAAAGGCCCTCGAGCTTCTGCACGGGGTGGCCGGGATGCAGCACGGCCGCTACCCTATTGACCTGAGCGCTGGCTTTGCCGCCACATGGCCTTCTCATGTGGACATACGCCACGGTGCCAGGCTGCTGGCCCTGGAGGCCGTCCTGCACGCCGAACAGGCCGACAGCGCCCGGTGCGTGGAATCGCTAAGGTCGGCCCTTGGCGTAGGAAGGTCCTTGGCCAAAGAGCCCATAATCGCATCCCAGCTTTTTCGTCTTTCCTGCAATGCACTGGCCGTCTCTGCGCTTAAGCGAGCGATTAACAGGGTCGAGTTCACAGATGAGCAGTTGGCGAGCCTCGGAAGCTGCTTCTCCGCCGCCCGCGACGATTCGGCGATGGCGCGGGCGTTTGCCGGCGAGCGGTGTTGCGCGCTTCCCTTATTCAAAGATCCAAGGTTGGCAAGCTCGATGTTCGGCAGCTACAATGCACCACCTGCCGCCTTATTTAACCTCTATAGGGCGGTTGGTCTGGCCGATGTCGGTGCGATGGCCTACATTGACTTCATCGATGCATATATTGACGCCACCAAACTTGCCCCGCAGCAGCGCCAAGAAGTCGCCGGCGCGATCGACGGGCGTTTGAAGGAGACACCGAAAATCCATGCGCTCGTAAGAGCGATTGTACCGGCGTTTTCCCGTGTGGTGACTATCGACGTTAGGGAAATGGCCGCGCTTCGCACGGCTCATGCGGCCATCGCGGTAGAACGCTACCGGCTGGCTACCGCCGAGTTGCCGCAGATGCTGGCCGAGCTTGTGCCGACATATCTTGACGCTGTTCCCAAAGACCCGTTCGACGGCAATGACCTGCGATACAGGCCGCTCGAAGCTGGTTTTATCGTGTATAGTGTCGGCGAAGACGGCAAGGACGATGGCGGCACGGAGCGGCCTCGCAGGAGGCAGGATAGGTCAAAGCCCTGGGATGTAACCTTCATTGTCGAGCGATGACCGCCCTGGTGCGTTTGGCGGTGGCGATGCAACAC
>CP070678.1:3273447-3293658 GCA_020352515.1 Phycisphaerales bacterium
CCCGCTGGTGTTCAATCCGTTTGCCGGCAAGCTCAGACCGGGCGCAGGCGGGATACCATGTTTCAGCCAGTTTTTGCCCATTATGCTGAAATCTGCCATGTTGACTCCGTCATCGCCGACCATATCTGCGCAATCGTCAGGGTGACCAACGCAGCCTGGGTCGTCCAGCCATTGTCCGGCCAGAATTTCCATATCCTCCATATTCACTTCGCCGCTGGAGTTCAGATCCCCCGCCAGGTTATCCGCCGGGGCAGGGCCCGCCAATAGTATGATCAGCGTTGAAACAAGCAACGAAATTTTTGTAACATTAACCTGGGATTTGCCATTTAACGTCATAATTGGTACTCCTATGCGTCCTGGTTATCATGATACCACAATAGGGGCTCGATTTCAACGCCGTAAGGTGCGAATATTGCCTGTAGCCAGAGATACCGCCATTCTCAGTTCCGCATTCCCTCCGGGCATTTTTCCGGCAATTCGAGTGTGTGTAGCCACATCCGGAGCCTGGTCGGCCACGAGCTTGCGAAGGCGGGCGTTCTCCTTCTGCAAAGCCTTTAACTGTTTGATCATATCGTGGCTCATGCCGCCGTATTTCCGCCGCCAACGATAGTATGTGTGTTCGCTGACCTCGATTTCCTTGCAGACTTCGGGGACGCTCTTGCCCCGGCCGATGAGAACATCAGCCTGCCTGAGCTTGGCCGCAATCTGGGGCCCGGTGTGTTTCTTCTTCATAAGATAAAACTTGAAAAAACATACATCTATTATCGGTTATCCTCTCATGAAGACTCGATCAGTTTTCAGGGAGCAGGCCACTGATCCGAAGGTGCCCCGCTTGCGACCATGTTCTGCTGAACAGGGCAAGCTATTGCGGGCAGTGCGCCAGCAAGGTATAACATCCCAAGAAATGTGCATTTGCACAGACTAAGACGGTACTCCTGCACAGGCAAAGTATGGGTTTCAGCAGAGTAACACGACGCAATTTCATGAAGACCACGGTGCTCGGGGTGGGGGGAACTTTGGCCTTTCCATACATTGTCCCATCTTCTGCACGCGGGGGTGATGGAGAGGTTGTGCCAAGTGATCGCATCACTATAGGCCTGATTGGCGCGGGCAACATAAACGGCCACCACCGGGAGGCATTTCTGGCCGAGAAGGATGCCCGCATTATTGCGGTTTGTGACCCGGTGGTATCCAGACGCCAAGCATATCGCAATCGCATCAACCAGGCATACGGAGGTACTGTGTGTGTCGATTACAAGGATTTTCGCGATCTTCTGGCTCGCGCCGACATCGACGCTGTTTGTATCGCCACACCCGACCATTGGCATGCTGTTCAGGCGGTCGCCGCCATGCAGGCAGGTAAGGATGTCTATGTGGAAAAACCCCTCACGCATACGGTTGCGGAGGGCAGGCGCGTAGTCCAAGTCGCTGCGAGATATGGACGCATTCTTCAGACCGGCCTGCAGCGCCGGTCTATTGGGGCATTTCGCCATTCCTGCGAGTTGGTGCGTAATGGTCGAATCGGGCAACTGAAAGCGGTTGAGGTCGGGATCATCGGTGTCAATCAGGGAATTCAGGTGGGGCTGCATTTTCCACCGACTCCGGTGCCGGAAGGCTTTGACTATGACCTGTGGTTGGGACCGGCCCTGACAACACCCTTCAGTCCACAGCGTGTTGCCCGCGGCAACGAGTTGTGCTACTGGTACTATATTTCCGACTATACAGTCGGATTCATTAGCAGTAACGGCGTCCACTTCGTTGATATCGCCCAATGGGGCATAGGCGACGAGGTAAGACCTGTGGAGGTGCATACTTCATGTGCGGAGATTCCCATCGATGGACTGGTTGATGATGCCATTGCTTGGCGTTCAGAAGTGATCTACAGTAATGGAGTACGCATGAGTTACAGTAGCGAGGGCAACCCACACCCTGATGGCATCCGTTTCGTGGGGACAGAAGGATGGATTCACGTTACCGGTGGTGGGGTACTTAGCGCCAGTCCCACAGATGTCTTGAAGTCTGTCATAGGCCCGAGCGAGATACACCTTTATGCCAGCCCCGAGCACCATCGTAATTTCCTGGATTGCATCAGGACACGCCGGCCGGCGGCGGCATCTGCCCAGGTCGGTCACAACGCCACCACAACGTGTAACTTGGCGGAGATTTCTGCCCGCTTGGGTCGAAAAGTGAGATGGAATGCCAAGGCGGAACGCTTTATGGACGACGAAGAAGCCAATCGGTTCTTGTCGCGAGCAATGCGGTCGCCGTGGCGCGTGTGATACAGGCTGAGAAAGGAACTCTTGGGACTACACTTTTGCGGCTGTGTTTGAGGGCATTTAACGGTTTCTGTTGTGTTTGGAGATTTCAGCAAGTGCCGCTCTTAGCATGATTTATGGGATTACAGCATTTTGTCGTGTGTGCTCGACACGCGGGAGGTCAATGGTTCAAGTCCGGTACCGCCCATTGACACAGACTCTTGTTCACGCAGGGGTAATCAGGGTCATCTTCCGTGTTGCCGGAAGCCTCGACAGTCAATTGAGAAAGAGGCCGGTTGCGGGCCCTGGTCATGCAGCGCATCACAACGTGCGCGTGCAAACCCTGCGTTGACCTGCATGGGTCCCGCCGACCGCGAATAGGCTCAGAAGACATTTGAACAATGTCGCAACCAGCAGGCTGGGGACCCGGCAAAGTCGCCGGCGCACGGGGCGATAACGGCAGAATGCAAAGCGGCTGTCGTACGAGGGACAGGTGAAATATTGAAGAGTCGGGAGTCTGAACGGATGTTCCGGCGGGTGGAGAAGGATTAGCGACGTTGGGCGACAAGCCGGTCGTCCGTCAGAAAGACAAGAAGGTGGTCACATGGACAAGTATGTCGAGGTCTTTACAGCGAGCGATATTACATTTGCCTATCTGATGAAGGCGAATCTCGAAAGTGCAGGCATTCCCGTTCAGATTGCAAACGAGAACCTTCAAGGCGCCTATTGTCTTGACGGCATGGTTCCGTGTGTGCTCGTCCCCGAGCATGATGTCGAACGGGCCAGGCAGATCATTGAAGAGATTCAGCGGCCTTCGGAGAATGAGCGAGATGACGATGATGAGCGGCAAGAGTAGCCGGGGTAGACCGTCTTGTCAACTTCTACAAAACTCTGTGATAGGTGGCAACGCTTCGGGTCACCTACACGAACCGTCTCCCGGCTGTCGAGGGCCGGGGTTGGAGGGGCTGATAATTATTTCTCTATTTATATTGAACGCCCGGTCTACTATTGTGGTATAATGACTTGCAGTCAGGCGTATTCTTTCGTCTCTCAGGAATATCTCCCCTACAATAATCGAGAGAGACAGGATTTGTGGCCATCAGCAGGCCAAAAGGAGTAGACAAGTGAGTACAGGTACAGTAAAATGGTTCAACGAGAAAAAGGGCTTTGGATTTATCACACCCGATACCGGCGGCGAGGACGTCTTCGTTCATCACTCGGAGGTCAAGATGAGCGGCTACGCCGGTCTTACCGAAGGCCAGAAGGTCGAATTTGACATGGGACAGGGCCAAAAAGACCGCCCATGTGCGACCAACGTGACTCCCGCCTAAGCCTGAGCAACATACCGTAGAACCCCATCGGGCTCCGCCAAAAACGGGGCCCGTTTCACTTTGGTACAAGACCTAAACCCCGATCTCTCTGTTTCGGGCAAACAACAAGTCTGTACATTCGTTAAATGGTTTAACCGGGCGTTCTGCCGAGGGCGGCAACGACGCGCAATCGTCGCATGATTCTCCTTACATTTATAGCCTTCGAGGGTTAGCTTGAAGCAAAGCCAAACAAGGTTGGAGTAAGTGGTTCCGCAATCCACTATCTGCAGCAGCGTCGAAGCAAAGGGGCTCATCGCCGTTCTGCAGCGTGCGGTGATGCCCGTCCGAATCCTTGCCATCGCGTGGAATCGTGATATTATATTGTATCGTCAGTGTACCGGTGTGGACACATCAGCCATAACAGGGTTTTGGCGCTGTTTTATCGTTGGGAGAAGGCACGTGGAGCAATGAAGGTATGTGTGATTATAATCGGCGCACTTGCGATATTGACATTGCCTCTGTGCGCTGCCGATTTTTTTGAGCCGGACAAGCCCAATCGGGTTGCCTTCGCGCCGATTGAGGCCCGATTCGTCCGGCTGGTGATACGTGATAGTCTGCAGAGCCAGCCCTGTATAGACGAGCTGGAGGTTTACGGTCCTGAGGGGGGCGAGAACCTGGCGCTGGCCGGCGCAGGGGCGAAAGCCACCGCCTCTTCCTGCCTTCTCGGCTACTCCATTCACCAGGTGGCCCATCTAAATGACGGCCTTTACGGCAACAGTCACAGTTGGATTGCCGCGGGGACGCGGAACGAGTGGGCGCAGATCGAGTTTCCGGGAGCAGTGCGTGTGGCCGGTGTGGTTTTCTCTCGCGACCGCGAGGGGCGCTACCGGGACCGGCTGCCGGCCTCGATCGAGATACGCGTCTCCACCGACGGGACAAGCTGGAAGACGGTCGCCCGCAGCAGTCTGTTTCCAATGCTGCCGGAGGGGCAAGTGCGGCAAGTCGATCTTCTTCGTTATGCGTTCGAGTGTGAGGACCTTACATGGGGCAAGTTCCAGCCCGGCGATCCCGTAGATCGAGTCCTCCGGCAAATGGAAGGGATTCTGGAGCGATTCTCGGCGCAGGGGCTTGACGTATCTGCGGAGCGCCGCGAGGCGGCAGAATTTCGCCGCCGTCAGCGCCGTCTTCAAGGGTCGCGGCCGATGGCGGCAGAGAGGCAGCAGCACTTTTTCGAGGCTCGTATGGCGAAGCGCCGCCTGTTCTTCCGCGCGCCCGAGCTGGCGAAGCTCGATAGGATATTGTTCGTCAAGAGGCATCCCTTCGAGCCTTCGCATAACTACAGCGTAATCCTCGATGCGGCAGGTGGTCCGGGCGGCGGCATTTGCGTGCTGGAAATACCGCGGCGGGACGGTGTTCTCGACCCGGATCGGGCAAGCGTTAAGACGCTTTTTGATGCGGGGAACGGTATAGCCCGCGATCCTGTGGCCGATTTTGCCGCGGACAAAATCTATTTCGGCTACCGTCGCTCAAAGGACGACTACTACCATCTGTATCGGATGAACGCCGACGGAAGCGATCCGGCGCAGATTACGGGCGGGCCGTTTCATGACTACTTTCCCTGTCCGCTGCCCGACGGCGGGCTGGCGTTCATCAGCACAAGATGCAAGGCGAGGTTCTTGTGCTGGCGGCCACAGGCTTTCGTGCTGTTTCGCATGGACGCCGGTGGCGGCAATATTCGGGCGCTTTCGCACGCCAATCTGAGCGAGTGGACGCCGTCGGTTATGAACGACGGCAGAATCATCTGGATGCGATCAGAGTATCTGGACAAGGGCGCGGATTTCGGCCATACGCTCTGGGCCATTCGCCCGGACGGGGCGCACCCGGAGCTGATCTTCGGCAATAATACGCTGAACTGTTATGCAAACGGCCGCGAGGTGCCGGGCACCGGGGAAATACTGTGCACCCTCGTATCCCACGGGGGTGATTTGAACGGCCCGATTGCACTGATCGACGTCGCCAAGGGCAGATTCAATCCTCAGGCCATCACCAATATCACCCCCGACGTGAAACCTCACTACCACATGAGCTGGGCCAGGCAACAGTGCTTTCGAGATCCGGTTCCGATCGGCCGGGACTATATACTGTGCAGTCATGCCCCATTCGACAAATTCGGCCTCTACGTGATAGACCGCCACGGCAACCGCGAGCTTCTTTATCTTGACCCGGAGATCGGAAGCATGTCTCCCACGCTGTTGCGGGCGGTTGCGGCGCCGCCGGTGTTAGGCGGAAGCGATGAGCCTGCAGAGGACCGGCCATCGAAAGGGCAGTTCTTCGTGGCCGACGTCTATGAGGGGCTCGGGCCGGCCGTTAAAAGGGGAACCGTGAAGTATATTCGCGTCTGTGAGGAAATCCGCGCCGAGCTAATCCGGCTTCCCGACGGCCAATACCAGGCGGATCATGAGCCCTTCCAGGACTGGTATGCGACCCCGACTCACAAAGTAACCGGGCCCGCCGGCTGGCCCAGCTATGTCGCCAAGGGCAATCTCGGCATCGCGCCGGTCGAGCGGGACGGCTCTGCCAGTTTCTATGCTCCGGCCGGCAGGGTGTTGTATTTTCAGGTGCTTGACGCGGAGTTCAACGAGATACAGCGGATGCGCAGCGTCGTGCAGTTGCAGGCAGGGGAAAAGCGAGGCTGCATCGGCTGCCACGAGAGTCGCATGTCGGCCCCTCTTTCGGCCAAGACTATCCCAACGGCAATGCGACGGGCGGCGAGCACATTGCAGAATCCCCCCTGGGGGGCCGGCCCCTTCTCCTATGAAAAAGTCGTGCAACCGGTCTGGGACGCCAAGTGCATCGGCTGTCATAATGCCAAGGATGAACAGGGGATTAACCTGACAAGTGTCCTCGATGCCGATGGGATTCCAGCTTCGTATAGGACGATTATCACCAGGGGCTGGGTTCACTATTTCGACTATACCTGGGGCCGGGAACACTCGAAGGCTGAGCCGCTGAGCTTCGGCACGGTAAGGAGCAGGTTGTGGGAGATTCTTGATGGCGGACACTACGACGTTCGCCTGACTGATAGAGAGGCCCGTAGTGTAAAATGCTGGACGGACTTGAACTGCCCGTTGTGGCCGGACTACGTTTTCAGGCCGAATCGCGCGGGCGTCAGAATCGCGGCCAGATAAATGTGGCTATCGGCTTCTTCCGGCCCTGCCCGCCAAATAGGACGCCCAGCGAGGATTGCAGAGGACAGAGTGACGTGACCTCAAAAGAACGCGTTTTGACGGCAGTGGAGCTGGGCCGGCCGGATCGAGTGCCGGTGGACTTCAGCGCCAATCCCGCCACGGGCAAGCGGCTCATGGCGGACCTCGGCGCCGGCTCGCTCAAGGAATTGCTTCGGTGCTTGCACGTGGATATCATCGACATCCGCGGCGTCGTTGATCCGGTCTATCGCGGGCCCGTCCCTAAAGAGCGCCTGCTGGATGGCGGTGCTCGAGAGGATTACTGGGGCATACGTCGCAGGCTGATGCAGACCGCAACGGGGCCGGAGGACTGCTATGTTGACTTCGCCCTCGCCGGGGCCGAGAGCCTGGAGGCGATTGAGGCCCACCCGTGGCCGAGCGCGGACTGGTTCGATTTTAGCGGCTTTGCGGGGGCGTTGCGCGCGTGGAAGGAGTTCGCCGTGATGGCGTCCGGAGCGAGCGTGCTCCAGCATCCGACGCTGCTGTGCGGTATGGACAAGATTTTCATGGACATGGCTCTGCAGCCCGAGCTGGCGTGTTGCGTGTTCGACAAGTTCACGGATTTCTACACGAGCTACTATGACAGGATGCTAACCGCGGCGCACGGACAGATCGACCTGTTTCGTATCGGTGACGATCTGGGCATGCAGAAAGGGCAGTTGATCAGCCCGGCGATGTTCAGGGAATTTGTTGCGCCGCGATTGAAGAAGCTGACCGATCTGGCGCACAGCCACGGCGCAAGAGTGATGTTTCATAGCTGCGGCAGCGTGATACCTTTCATAGACGGGCTTATCGAGCTCGGAGTGGACATACTCGATCCGATTCAGGTCAGCGCCGCCGAGATGGACCCGGTCCGCATCAAGTCCGACTACGGCTCGCGTATCTGCCTGCACGGATCGATTGACACCCAATACGTGCTCCCGCTGGGCTCGCCGCAGGGGGTTGCCGAGAACGTCCGCAGGATGATCGATATCCTGGGTCCGGCCGGCGGTTTCATCCTGGCGCCGTGTCACGTCCTGCAGACCGACGTCCCGACCGAAAACGTCCTGGCCATGTACGGGACCGCCCATGAATACGGAGTCTATGACGCCCACAAATGACCGGCCAGGCACGTTCGACCGGCGGTCTTGACAGTGTGCCGGGCCGATGTATAGTATGCGCAGGAAGCCGTCGCTTTCTACGGAAACGTTGAATCGAAAGGATGACAAAATGAAGAGAGCATTCAAGAAGGGATTCGTTTTAGGTGTCGGGGCGTTGCTTCTGCTGATTGCGGGCTGCCAGGAGCAGCAACTTCCGAGCGAGAAGCAAAGCAGGCTCATAGCCGCTGAGAACATCAGGCTCAGAAAGCAATTGGGTCAGCGCGCCGACGAAATCGAAATGCTCAAAGAGCTCCACAACGAGCAAATGACGCTCCAACAGAGTCAGCTTGGCGAGTGCAAGGAAGAACAGAAGGTCTTGAGGGATAAACTGGAGCAGGGGACGCGAAAGGAAGTCCAGGAAGTCCTGCAGGCTGTGATGGAGGAAAGCGCCGCAATGAGAGCGGAAAACGAGAAGCTCAAGGCGCGGGTGGAGCAACTCGAAGCCGAGCTAAAGAAGACCGAATAATCCCGGCAGGGCCCTCCGCGCAGAGAGCATGGAGACCTCCTGCTGTCGGCCGCTACTTTGGGGGGCTGCATATTTTGCGGGCGGCCTTTATGCAGTCCGGCAACTTTTCATCGGGGTATCGCCTTTGCATCGCGGCCGCGACGAGCGCGACGAACATGGGCTGGGGCGCCCGCGGGCGTGACGTCAGGCACGGATGGGCCTGTGTGGCCATGAAGAACGGATGTGAAGGTATTTCCAGTATTTGCATAATCGGCTGGTTCGGCGCTTTGCCCGAGAAGACCAGACCGCCCTTTTCCAGCCGCTCAATGTAACGGGGGTCGACCTCGTAGCGGTGCCTGAAACGCATCCTGACCGTTTTCTTGCGCCCGAAGAGTCTCCAGGCCACAGTTTTCGACTTTATCTCTATGTCCCTTCCGCCGAGCCGCATGTTTCCGCCGAGGCCCTCTATCTTCTTCTGCTCCGGCAGCACGTCAATAACGGGCTCTGTGCAGCCGGGCTTAATCTCGGTGCTGTTGGCCCCGGCGATTCTGCAGATGTTCCGTGCAAATTCTATTACGGCCATCTGGAAGCCGAAGCATATTCCGAGATACGGCAATCCGGTTTCTCTGGCGTGTTTTGCGCAGGCGATCTTTCCCTCGGCGCCGCGGATTCCGAACCCGCCCGGCACGATGATGCCGTCGACGTCGGCGAGGTTCCTTGCGGCATTTTTGCCGGTGATGTCGGTGGTTTCAATCCATTTTATTTGGACGTCGGCGCCAAGTGCTATGCCGGCGTGCTCGAGTGCATTGATAATTGAGGCGTAGCTGTCACGGACTGACGTGTATTTTCCGGGTATGCCGATGGTCACCCGGCGGGTGGCGGAGCCGATCTTGTCGGTAAAGTCGCACCATCGCGCCCAGGCCGTGCGTTCGTGCTCGAGCTTTATTCTGTCCTCGATTTTGAGCAGTCTGGCGACCTCGAAATCCAGGCCGACCTCCCTTAGCATGGCCGGTATCATGTAGATGCTCGCCGAATCCGGCAGACTGATGACCCTTGTTAGCGGGACGTTGCTATAGACGCTGATTTTCTGGCGGACGGTCTCCGTGACTGGTGCGCCCGCCCGGCAGGCGATTATGTGCGGCTGGATGCCGCACTGCATGAGCTGTTTGATTCCGAGCTGGGCCGCCTTGGATTTTTGCTCGCCGAGCGTCTTGGGCTCGAGTATGTATGTGAGCGCGACGAAGCAACTGCTGTTTGGGCCCTCTTCGTAGGCCAGCTCCCGCATCGCCTCGATGTAATACGCATTTTCCAGGTCGCCCACGGTGCCGCCTATTTCGACGAACACTATGTCGGCGTTGCTTTCGGCGGCCAGATTCCGGAGCTTTAGCTTGACCTCGCCGGTCACGTGGGGAATCATCTGGACGTCACGGCCTAAGTAATCGCCGTGTCGCTCCTTGTACAGGATCGAGCTGAATATCTGCCCGCTCGTCGCAAAATTCGCCCTGCTCAGCTCCTGGTTCAGCATCCTCTCGTACGTGCCGAGGTCCATATCTGTTTCCATGCCGTCGTCCAGGACGAACACCTCGCCGTGGCGAAACGGATTGAGCGTGCCCGAATCTATGTTCAGATACCCCTCGAGCTTGATTGGCGCCACCTTTAGGCCCTTGTCCTGCATCAGCAGCGCCAGACAGGAGGAGAATATCCCCTTGCCCAGGCCGCTCATAACGGTTCCCGCGACAAAGCAGTAGCGTGTCTTTCCCTTCTTGTACCCGTCCGGCATCGGCGAAAAAAACTCGCTGTCCGTCGAAGCATCGCTTAGCGATGCGAGTAAATCAATATTTTTGCCCATGGATCAGCCTTCTCGTATCAGAAAATCGGTCATAGCCGGAGTCTTCGCCAAAGGTCTCCCGGCGGCCGCTTGTTTCCATTGCTGAAACGCAATTTGTCCCCAATGGCTCATCTCTTTGTACAGGATGCGTTCCTCTTCGACGTCGACAATCAAGTCCACGGCCAAGACACGCCCCAACCACGCCCGCACGTAAACCAGTTTCTCGTTGATCCACCGGGCGTCCGGCTGAAAGTGACATCGCATAGGGGCGATCTTCATCTCCAGAAGATATTGGCGTTCGGTGTAGATCGTGACAGAACCGGCACAGTGTCGGCCCGCCGGGGCGTCGGCATCGCTCACGCTGAACCAGTAAGCCTTGTTCGGAGCATAGACTCTCTCGGCGGCCGCGGCCTGGCCCGTGTTTCTCTCCAGCGAGACGATATGCGACCAGTCTTCCTCGCCCGGGGTCTGGAATATCCTTGGCTCGCTCCATTTGTCCGGGGTTGTGTGAAACGTCCATTCCGCCGGCTGGTTTGAACCGTTTGAGCTGCACCCGCCGGCAACAACAAAACAGCATCCGATTGCGAGGGCTGCTCTCATGGCCGGCCGGACTCCATCGTGTGCCTTTTTACGAACTCGGCGTATTGCTGCGGCGTGTCTATTCCGTCGCAGGTGTGCTCGACCCGTCCGACCAGTATTGGAAATCCGTTTTCGATGGCGCGGAGCTGCTCGAGCTTTTCGGTTCTTTCAAGGGTCGTCTGGGGCAGGCGGGTAATCTGCAGCAGGAATCCCTTTCGGTAGGCGTAGATTCCGATGTGTCTGAGATATTGGCCGAGGCTGCCGACACCGGCTTTCTCTCTGTCATAAGGAATCGCCGCCCTCGAAAAATAAATCGCCCGCCCGTTCGCGCCGACAACGACCTTGACGATGTTTGGGTCGGCGACCTGCGCTGCGTTATCGAACGGCGCGGCCAGAGTGGCCATCGGGCAGTCGGGGTCGTCCGCGAGGAGCCCGGCCAGATAGTCGATGTTCGCAGGGTCGATTTCCGGCTCGTCGGCCTGCAGGTTCACGACTATATCGGCATCCACGTTCGCCACGGCCTCGGCGATACGGTCCGTGCCGCTCTGGTGCTCGGCGGAGGTGAGCACACACTCGGCCTCGAAGCTGCGGGCCGCCTCGACCACGCGCTTGTCGTCGGTCGCGATGATCACCCTGTCAATCGAACGCGCAAGGCATGCCCGCTCGTACGTATGCTGGATAAGATATTTGCCCGTATCTTTAGCGAGAACCTTGCCGCCGAATCTGGTCGAGCCGTAACGAGCAGGTATACATGCTACGATCTTCACCGTCGTCCAAACCTTCACACCGGCGTCATTTCGCCGGGCAAGCGGCACATGATCAGGGCAATCCGACGCCGGAGCGACTTTGCGGGGTCGAGATTCCAACCGGGCGCTTATCGTACGAGAAGGGCTTTTGGTTGTCAACAAACCAAACATCTTCTTCCGCGGAAGGCCGCAGATTCGCCGGAACGAGCGTCGTCGGACGCCCGAAATCCGCTTTTCGCTTTCAACGGCATGTTGTATTTGATATACTGCCGGATGTCGACCGCGGTGAGCGGCGGCAGAGAGAGATATACGTAATGGATACGTCAGAGAACGCGCCGAATACTTATGAGAATGCTCTGAGCCCGGGTGAGTTCTTCAGCGGCTCGGTCCTGGGCCTGCTCCTCGCCAATTTAATCGTCATCATCTGGGCGATGGTTGAACGCTGGTCCCTGGCTATTGTCGTGTGGATATACTGGGGTCAAAGCGTCATAATGGGTGTTTTCTGGCTCTGTCGGATCGTCTCCAATATTGGCCCTCCCATTCGGCCGGTCACGGCCCGGCAGGCAGAGCCTTCCGATGTCGCCTTGCGAAACCCGGTCCGCACAGCGGCCTTCTTTCTTTTCCACTACACCATGTTCCATTTCCTTCTTGTGGGGGCCCTCGCGGCGATATCAGAGAAGTCGCCGGGCCGGTTGATCGAGGTACTGCCCATGAAGATGGTGGTTCTGCTGGCGGTGGTCTTTGTTGTCGAGCAATATATCTCTTTCAAGAAAGACTTGAAAGCCGACCGCGGCAAGAGGCTGAACGTTCGAAAGTCCGCCGTATTTCTGTATGCTCACGTGATCCCCATACACGTAACGATATTCATAGGCTTGCGGCTTCACGAGTCCGGGCTGGGACACGAATTCCTGGTGCCAGTTTTCCTGATTGCCAAGACTGGCGCCGATGTGGTCATGCACGTTCTGCGCAAGCACGGCTACGAGTACGAGAGCGAGTCTTCGCATACCGACTTCCACGCGGGATTCAAAATCATGTGGACTGCTCGTGGCGGACGGCTGGAGCTGGAGAACGGCCGGGTCGTCGATCTGGCCGATCAGCCCGAGCTGGTCGAAAAGCTGAAGCGGGTCAGTACATTGCCGGCAGAGATTCAACGTGAGGTTGTCGAGGGGCTCGTCCGCAAGGAGGAAGCCGACGGCGAGATTCAACCGCAGCTTCGATGTATGTGTGATCTGAAGAATTTGCTGGAGGGACCTGAGGCGCGGCGCTACGCCGAAGATCACCTGGAGCTGGTTCGTATGGATTCGACGGGGCTGCTGTCCGAGTACAAGTGTCCTTCCACGCAAAAGCGCTGGATCTTGGCCTTCACGGGCTCGCCCGGCGCTGATCCTGCCCAATATTGCACGCTTCGGGCCGTGCCGGCCGGGGCGGGCTGACCGGCTTCTATTGACAGGGGTCCTGTTGCGTTTGCGATCCGGGGCGTCGCGGTGTACGCCTTGCCGCTGTGATAGGCGGACAGCCAATCTTAAATACCCTCTTGTGACCGGCCGGGCTTGTGATATACTTGAGGGCAGATGGTGGTTGGCACGTACCTATAATTTGGGAGTGCGGATCATGAAAAAAGCCCTACCCGTTATCATTCTAATTCTGGCGGTGATTATTGTAGTTTTTGTGGCGACCGGGATCGTCAACAAGGGAGAGAGGGACAATCGACGGATTATAGCGATAGTGCTTCCAAGGACCGGTAGCTGCTTCTGTGAGTCTTTCCGCCGCGGGGCGAGCGGGGCATGTGAGGCCATGGGCTTCAAGCTTCGCATGATTGAGTCCGGCGGCCGGGACCAGCGGCGATTGCAGGATCGCCTAAGCGGGGCTCTTCATACACAGGGGGTATGCGGTGTTATTCTGGCCGGACTGGAGGGGGGGCTGCCTGAGGCTCTGGCCGAGGAGGTTCTTGAGGCACGGATGCCCTGTGTTGTTGTGGGGACACGCGAAGAGGCCTACAAGCAGCCTTATCGAGCACGATGCTGTGTCGGGCCCGACGAGTATATCAGCGGCCTGATCGCGGCAAGGAGAATGGCTGAGATTCTGGGCGACAAGGAGCGTTTGGCGGTCTTGAATTGCGGGCAGGAATCGGGCTTGACGGGCAGGCGCGAGAACGGTTTTGTTCATACAATCAGAAACGAGTTCAAGGGCATCCAGCTTGTTGAGACAAAGCACGGGCCGGATGATGTTGAAGGGGCTTTTTTGGCTGCCCAGCGATTACTGAAAGAGAACCCTGATATCGCCGGTCTTTTTGCATGTGACCAGACGGCGTCGCTTGGTGCTCTGCGGGCGCTGGAGAAGGACCCGCGGGCGGGCAGGATAAAGGTCGTGGGCTTTGGTGCTCAGAAGGTGCTTGTCGAGGCTGTTGGCTCGGGCGCCATAGATTCGCTTGTGGTCCACAACGGATGCGTGATGGGGCGTGAGGCGGTCGGGGCTTTGATTGCGGCGATCAAGGGAGAGGAGATTGCGGGCCGTATAGACGTCAGGGTGGTGGTGGTTACGAGAGAGAACCTTGACGATCCTGAAATTCAGGAGCTGACGGCGGCGGCGCGTGAGTGAGAGTTGCTCTGTGGTCCGGGGGGTGGCTGCCGGGAGAGTGCGGGTGTCCCGGTGTTTGGCTGCAAGATCGGCGTTCGCGTCTGATTTTCAAAAGTCGGCTTGTAATCCTCGTCGCGGCGGCTATACTTTAGGTTCGTCTGTTGTTTGAAAGTAGGATGAATCCGTGGCAGGCTTTTGTGCAGGGCAGCCATTGGCACTTTGTGGAAAAAGGAAGTGGCGCCAAGCGGCTTCGAGAGGTCAAAGGCAGAATTCAGGGAGTGAGAAAAATGAGAAAGTTTATCGGGCTGATCGTTCTTGTCAGCGTGGCTGGCTTACTGCTTTTGGTCGGCTGCAAGCAGAAGCAGGGCGCCGGCGGGGTGAGGAAATACCGGATCGCGGTGATTCCGAAGGGGACGACGCACGTATTCTGGAAGTCGATTCACGCCGGTGCGATAAAGGCCGAGCAGGAATTGAAGGGGCAGGGTATCGACGTGGAGGTTATCTGGAAGGGCCCGCTCAAAGAGGACGACCGCGAATCGCAGATACGGGTGGTGGAGGATTTCATAACGAGCGGGGTGACCGGGATAGTGCTGGCGCCCCTTGACGATTCGGCTCTTCGCAATCCGGTGCGGGACGCCGTTCGGAACGACATTCCTGTGGTGATAATCGACAGCGGCCTGCAGAGCGACAAGTACGCCAGCTTTGTTGCAACGGACAACTACATCGGCGGGCGCAAGGGTGGCGAGCGCCTGGCGGAGATACTGGGCGGCAAAGGCAAGGTTGTGATGCTCCGCTATCAGGAGGGCTCGGCGAGCACGATGAACCGCGAGCAGGGCTTCCTCGACGTTCTCAAGGAGAAATACCCGGACATTGAGGTTGTCAGCGCGAATCAGTACGGGGGCGCGACGACCGAAAGCGCGATGCAGGCCGGTGAGAATCTCCTGGCCCCGTTGCGGACGCCGGACGGCAGCGGCCTGACGATAGACGGGATATTCTGCCCGAACGAGTCCACGGCCTTTGCCATGCTTCGGGTTCTGGAGGACAGCGGCCTCGCAGGCAAAGTCAAATACGTCGGCTTCGACAGTTCCGACCGCCTGGTCAAGGGTCTGGAGAACGGGTTTATTCACGGGCTGGTGCTTCAGGACCCCATCAACATGGGCTACCTGGGCGTCAAAACGATGATGACCCACCTGCGGGGCGAGCAGGTGGACAAGCGTATCGATACGGGCTCGGCCGTTGCCACTCCCGAAAACATGAACGATCCTGAGATCTCCAAACTGTTGAACCCGGACTACAAGAAATGGCTGAACGAGTAGATTCGGATCACTCGGCAAGATTGGAGATGCAGGGTGTCTGCAAGCGTTTCGGTGCGACGATAGCGCTTGACGAGGTGGGAATCCGGGTTTCGTCGGGAGAGGTTCTGGCGCTGGTTGGGGAGAACGGGGCCGGCAAAAGCACGTTGATGAAGGTTCTTTCCGGGGCCATCAAGGCGGACAAGGGGCTTATGTGGCTGGATGGGGTGTCGTACCGGCCTGCCAATCCGCTTGAGGCGCGTCGGGCCGGCGTTGCGATGATTTACCAGGAGCTTTCTTTGACGCCGCACTTGAGCGTTCAGGAAAACATCATGCTCGGAATGGAGCCGGCCACCCTGGGGGTGGTGCGCTGGAAGGAGGTCCGCCGGCGCGCCGTCGACGCCGTCAGGGAGTTTGACAATCCGGAGCTCAGACCCGATGCGCAAGTCAGCACGCTCTCGGTCGGCTCGCAACAGTTGGTTGAGATCGCGCGGGCGCTGGCCATCGGCTGCCGGGTGCTGGTTCTCGACGAGCCTACAAGCAGTCTGACGCAGCAGGACGTTGACCGTTTGTTTGAAATCATCGGGCGGCTCAAAAAGCAGGGCAAGGCCATCGTGTACATTTCGCACTTTATCGAGGAGGTCAAGCGCGTCGCCGACCGGGTGACGGTCCTTCGGGACGGCAGAGTGGTCGGTACCAGCGAGATACAGGCAATAAGCACCGACCAGATAGTGGCAATGATGGTCGGGCGACAGGTGGATGAGCTTTATCCGCGCTCGTCCCGCCGGGCGGGCGAGGTGGTTCTGGAGATTGAAGATTTGGCGGGCGCCGAGAAGCCGATTTGCGCCAGTCTCGAGCTTCACCGCGGGGAGGTGCTCGGCATCGGCGGATTGGTAGGTGCGGGCAGGACTGAGCTGCTGAGGAGCCTGTTCGGGCTGGCGCCGGTTCGCAGCGGGAAGATTCGGCTGGGCGTCTATACAGGGCCGGCTTCGCCCGTCAGACGGTGGCTGCAGGGCGCCGGTCTCCTGAGCGAGGACCGAAAGGCCGAAGGCCTGGCACTGTCACTGAGTGTAGCCGAGAATATAACCCTATCGAAGCTAAGCGGTTTCGGGCCTCTCGGTGTGGTCCTGCCGGGCAGACAGGATAGGGCCGCATATCGCTGGATAGAGAAGCTTGGAATTCGCTGCCGGGGTCCGAGGCAGCCGGTGCAGTCTCTCTCCGGCGGCAACCAGCAGCGGGTGGCGCTTGCGCGGCTGCTTCAGCACGACGTTGATGTCTTTCTGCTGGACGAGCCCACGCGCGGCATAGACGTTGCCGCCAAGGCGCTTATCTACAGGCTGATCGACGATCTGGCTACGGGCTCGCCGGCCGAGGGGCGCAAGCCGAAGGCGGTCTTGATTGTAAGCAGCTATCTGCCGGAGCTGATGGGCGTCTGCGACCGTGTGGCGGTGATGTGCCGGGGCAGACTCGGGCCTATGCACCGTGTCGAAGAGGTGGACGAGCACAAGCTCATGCTCGAAGCAACCGGACAGGAGGTGCGATCTTGACCAGCGAGCAAATTGAGAGTATCACGAGCGAGCGCACGCCGCTGAAGGCATGGCTGCAGGGCTCAAGCATCAAGCTGGTCATGGCCCTTGTCGGAATATTCTTTTTCTTTGTTGTGGCTATCGGTATACAGCACGGCGTCAAGACGCGTGCGGCCAACCAGCGGATACTGGCCGAGCTGGCCGAGGAGGGAGTTCCTGAGGCCGAGCGGGCAAAGGACAGCCGGCTGGAGGACGCCTGGTTGAACGGCTGGTTTGCCTCGAATCGGTTTCTGGGCCGGCGGAACCTGGAGACGATTGCCAGGCAGACGACGATTGTGGGGATGGCGGCCCTGGGGATGACGCTGGTCATAATCTCCGGTGGGATCGATCTCTCTGTGGGGTCCGTGGTGGCGTTGAGCACCGTGGTGATTGCGTGGCTGCTTCAGGACGGGGGCCTCGGTCCGCTGACCGCGGCTCTTGGGGGTGTCGCGGCGGCGGCATTTTTCGGCTTTCTGAGCGGGGTGCTGATTACGCGGCTGCGCGTGGTGCCGTTTATAGTGACCCTTGGGATGATGCTGGTGGTGCGGGGAGCGGCCAAGGGGATCGGGCGGGAGCAGAAGATCAACGTGGAGGTCGACCGGCTGCGATGGCTGGATGAGCTGCTGGCCTCGGTGCCTAAAGGACACTGGATGCTGGTTCCGATCGGCGTATGGCTGCTGCTTGTTCTGGCGATTGGGGTGGCGCTTATGCTGCGTTATACACGTTTGGGGCGGCACATTTTCGCTATCGGTTCAAACGAGGAGACGGCTCGGCTGTGTGGCGTTGGGGTCGAGCGCGTCAAGGTGATTGTGTTTGCCTTGGGCGGGCTGTTTGCCGGCCTGGGGGGACTGATGCAGTTTTCGCGGCTGACGGTCGGGGACCCGACGGTTGCGGTGGGCCTGGAGCTGGATGTGATAGCGGCGGTTGTGATCGGCGGCGGGAGCCTTGCGGGCGGGGAGGGGTCGATTCTGGGCTCGATAGTCGGGGCGCTGATTATGACCGTGATAGCATCGGGCTGCACCCAGATGGGCTTGCCCAACTGGGTTCAGGAGATAATAACCGGTGTTATTATAGTGGTAGCCGTTGCGCTGGACCGGCTGCGGCATCGCCGGGCGGACTGACGGTGCGTGGCTGACTGCAAAAGGCGGGCGACGGTTCGAATTGGCCGGCCCGGGGTAGTCCTTATCCGGCGCTCGCGGCGGACGTCGAGATTCGTCCGGGCAGCCGGCTTTCGGCGCGGGGTTCTTTGGCTTTGCGGAAAAAACCTGATTTTTGTTTCAACAGTCCGGTGCGCTCGAGCATTGTATTTATAGACGAACGGACGACGACCGGAGATTGAAGCCGATTGTGAATGACACAAAAGCGGATATTGGGGAAGAATTGGAGCGGACCGTCTGTGACCGGTCGTCGCCGGGAAGCTCTTTGAAAATAATGCAGAGTGAGCTTGGACGGCTCAAGAGGATTGCGGCCGGAATGGGTCTCCGTGGCGCCGACGCCGAGGACGTGGTGCAGGACGTGTCCATTCAGGCCCTGAAACACCTCGCCAAATGCCGCACCAGGCAGGGCGCCGTTCGGTGGCTGATAAAGGTTACGGTGAACAGGTGCCTTTCAGAGCACAGGCGCAGACGGACTTTTCGAAAGCACGCCCGTGATATTCTGAGACAGCGCTCGCTGGCAGTTGCGAATCCGTCCGGCGCAGAGCAGAAAGTGGCCGGGGCTGAAGAGCTGGAAATAGTGCGGCAGGCTCTCCGACAGCTCGACGCCAGGCTGCTGGCGCCGCTGGTTCTGACGTATTTTTGCGACCTGGGCTCGCAGGAGGTCGGCCGGGTCCTTGACATGAAGGCATCTACGGTGCGAAGCCGCTTGCGGGAGGGGCGGATGATTCTTGCCAGGCGCCTGATAGAACGAGGGATTAAACGGTAATGGAAACGTCGTGTGAATACATTGAGCGGATGCTCGTCGATTATGCCGACGGGGAGCTTTCGGCCGGCGAGTCACGACAGGTTGCAGAGCACTTAGCCGGTTGTGAGCGGTGCCGGGCCATGCTCGAAGCGCTCGGGCGTTCGCTGGAGCTTGCCGGTGTAATCTGGCGGGACGGGCTGGCGGAGACGCACGGCGTCTCTATAACAAGGCGTAAAGGCGGAGGTCGCCTGTGGCTTCGGTATGTCGCGGCGGCAGCGGGGATCATCGTCATATTTGGGGCTTCTATTTTTTGGCCGGCCGGGAAGAAGGGGCCGAAGCCGGAGATTAGCTTTGATGAAATTGAGCGCAGTATTGTCGAGGCCGGCGGCGCCGCCCGACTGCTGGCCGTGACCGAGCGCCTGGCTCGATACGCCGATGCCAGGGCGCTGGTGAAAAGGCAGTACCAGCATATAATCGAAGAATACCCAAATACGGCCGCGGCCGCCGAGGCAAAACGGCGTATGCAATAAGCGCCCGGATAAGGAGATTACAAGATGAACGTTATTAAAAAGCGACAAACACTCTGTACGCTGGTTCTTGCGGTGGCTTCGGCAACAGCCTGGCCGGCCGAGCCCAACGACCCCAACTTAGGGCTTACGTTCCGGTTCTTCCCGGATAAGGTAGCCTGGAAGATGGGAGACCGCACGGGCGATACTCCCATGATTCGTCCATCACACATGGCCGAGGTACAGATCCGGTGGTGGTTCGTCGAGCCAAACGTGCCTGAAGCTTGCGACCTGCTGGATACGGAAGCGGGCGGGTCCATGTCCGAACTCCAGAAGCAGTTCATCAAGAACCCGCGAGCTTTCATCCGGATCGTCAGCGCGCAAACCAGCCGTTTTGGGTCGTTTTGGGGCGAGGTATTCACCAGTAGCAGAAGGGTCTATCAAGTCTTTGGCGTCAGCGAGAAAGACGCCAGGAAGATGGCGCTGGCGCTGGTTGAGGACTTGTTCAAAAAGGCCGAATCCCACGGCCAGCCGCTGATGGACAAGCATATCAACGGGCTGCTTGAGGCCCAGAGAGAGCTTGAGGAGAACATACTCGATGTTGAGCAACGAATAGAGGACTTCCAGAAGAAGGCGCTTGATCAAGCCTATAGTCGGTACAGCGTGGCGCTGAAGAGGTCGGCCTATTCACTGTACCCGATTGACGAAGCCGATAAGGAGATCAGGAAGACGATATTCGAGATGGACAAGATGATTGACGTCGTGGAGGTCGAAATCGCCGGGCTCAGGGCAAAGATATCGGAGATAGAGCGCTACTCAAGG
>CP070678.1:3293758-3309598 GCA_020352515.1 Phycisphaerales bacterium
CTCGGCTCCGGGTTCTTGTACGAATAGAGGACTATGGCGTTTGCCTTCGGGCCGGAGTTGGCCGAGAACGTGCAGTTGGCCATTTTAACGTTGGTGTTGGTCAGGAACAGCCCGCCGCCCATCCCATCGGCGCGATTGCCGCTGAAAAGGCAGCTCGTCAACGTCACCTCGACGCCGCGCGTCTGCATCGCGCCGCCGTGCCTTGCGGTGTGATTGCCGATGAACTCGCAGCCGGTCAATGCCGCAACCATGGCACGGTTGAACATCCCCCCGCCCTCGCCGACCAGAACCTCGTTTCTTATGAAGCGACAATTGGTCAGCGCCAGCTCTTCGGCCCACCAGTTGCAGAGTCCGCCTCCGGCGCTGCGCGCCGAGTTCTCAATGAAAGTACAGTCGGTCAGCGTGGCCCTGCCGCCCGAATTGAAGAATCCGCCGCCGTCGTTGCCCGCGGCGCTGTTTTCTGTGAATGTACACCGAATTAGGGTGGGCTCGCCGTGTCGATTGAGCAAGCCGGCCCCGTTTCCGCCCCCATGATCGGGTATGCCCGTATCTGCGGTGTTGCCTTTGAAGAGGCAGTCTACGAGCATGGGGCTGCCGTCCTCGTTATACATGCCGGCCCCTCCGGCTCCCTCGTCGGCGTATGCGCTGCAGGCGCTGAATGTGCATTCTCTTATCACCGGGCCGCCCCGGTCGAGGTACATGCCGCCTCCGTAGTCGTCGCTTGCGTAGCCGTGCCTGTAGCCGCCGTTGGCACTGCCGGCGGTAATCGTCAGCCCTTCGATCAGAGTTGTTCGGTCCGTGTTGATTCCCACCACGACGTGATAGGCGTTATCCTGCCTTCGGGGGTCATCGTGATCGACGCCGGCGCCGTCGTTGCCGTCCAGGTCCCCGCTGAGGACTGTCCTGTACAGCGCAACGTCCCTCGCGTCCGGGTCGGCCCCGGTGACGCCGGCATAGCCGCCCTTGAGGCTCACGCCGCTCTTGAGCTCGAACGTATCCGTGCGGCTCGGCGGCGCAGCGCTGTAGCTGTTGAGGTGAGGTTTATACACACCCCGGGCCAGGCGAATTTCCGTGCCGGCTGAGGCGTTCAGAAGGGCGTCCTGGAGGTGCCTGTAGGCGTCGGTCCAGCTCGAGCCGTCATTGGCGCCCGCCGCATCGTCATCGACATAACATACCTTGTGGAGTATCACGGCCGCCGCGTCCAGCTCGAAATAGGACGAACCCAGCGCGGCTATTTGGCGTCCGCCGGTTATGTGGACCGAATCGCCGTCGAAGACGAAGCTTATGGCGATGATATCCTCATGCGAGTTGGGGTCGGGGGGCTGCGGCAGCTCGAACGTCACGGTCGCGCCGCCCACAGAAGTCGCGACCAGCTCGTCCATGCGGAATATCTCGGCAAGGTCGCGGGTCTCCAGATACGGACCGTCGCTGAGCATTGCATCAACCGTTCCGAGCCGGGCGGTGCCCGCCTCGAAGTCGACGGCTAACCCAAAATGTCCTGTTACGGAGTATGTCTCGTCGATGCCGCCAAAAAAGTTGGTCTGCGTCACGGTGCTCTGGTCGGGGATAAACTCATAAACCGCCCCGAAGGCGCCGGGCAATCCGAGACAAAGAGCGTGCGCGCAAACCACTGCGGCCGCGGCGATTGTTCTGATTATCCTGCTCTTCATGGCTTTACTCCCTCAGATAAACACATATTGACAACAGCTCAGTTACTTTGCAGCAGGCTGCCCTCGGCCAGGTGAACGAGCCAGAGGCCGCTCATGGGCCTCATTCTCCCCGACGCTTGTAGTGCGGGGGCGGCGAATCGGCCCGCCGATTCGTCGATCTCCTGCTGGTAGAAAAACGCCAACTCGCCGAGTTTTCGAGCGTCTTGGAACAATTCTATTCTTTCGACGACGTCGGCTTTCATTGCGATGGTATATACGAGCTTGACGGCGCCTTGTGTGAGCGTCACCCGGGCCTTCTCGCCGCCGGCCGGCATCTCAGTAAGGAACCATATCCGCTTCGCGGCTGCGTCCCGTCGCACCGTGTCTATGGTGTGCAGTCCCATCCACGGCCGGCCAAGACCCTTGAAGAACGCACCCCCCGGGTGCCGGGCCAACAGTCGCCCACTATTGTCGTAAACGCAGGCCTCCCGCGCGTTGTCCACGACCTCGAGCGCTTTTCCGATCCGCAGCTTCAGCCATGCGTGGTTGAGCCTGCTCCGGGCGTACACGAAAGGCACGCGCCCGAGCCCGGAGACATCATCCGGCCCGACGGTTCCGCGAATGCGGAAGTACGTCCAGCCCCTCACGTGCATGGGGTCCCTGTTGTCATGTATTATCGCACCGGGCGGCCGGTTGTACCGGAAGTACTCCTCGTCGGAAACGTCATAAGGGTGGGCGAGCTGGGAATAGTTGCCCTTTTCGTCCCGCCCGGCAACCACCAGCAGGCCGTCCGCGCGCGGCGCAACATATTCCATCTCGCCGGCTCGGCCCTCCACCTCCGAGAGGAATTCCGTCAGCTCCGGCCCATCGGTCGGCAGCCGCCGCACCGACAAATCCTCGTTCCACATGCGGTGGTTATTCACATGGATGGACCGCCCGCTCCTGTAGTAGTTGGCCTGGTCGTTCTGGAGCCACTGGCAATAAGACTCGCGACCGTCGGCGCCCGATTTGACCCACATCATCACCGCACCTTCTCCATTCGGCGGATAATAGTACCAGCATTGCTCGCCGGATTGGCCCGCGTGCGTATCCGCCTGCGCCGTAAAGAAGCTCCCGCCCACGGCGGCGCGCGGCCCCGGCGCGGACTTTTCCCGCCCGGCCGATACGGCCATCGCCCCGGCCGCTGTAACACCTGCCGCCACAATCACCGCCGCCGTCTTGCCCGTCACCGCCGAAGCCAGAGAGGCCGCGGCCCCGGCTCTCAGCGCCCCGGCCGTCACTGATATGCCCGCGGCGCCAGCCTCGCTCGTGGCCGTCATCTTTCCGAACACAATCAACGCCATCAGCAATGATTTCTTGCCCAGGCCCCGCCGCGAGAGCTGCCTGATCAACTCCCTCTTGGCGCGAAGAAAACGCATTCGCGCACCAAACTCGCTGCAGCCGACCACCTCGGAAATCTCGCAATACGGCATCTCCTCGTAGCAGCGCAGCGCCAGCACCGTTCTGTACTGCGGCTTCAATTGCATCATCGAGGCCGAAACCGCCTCTTTCAGCTCCTCGCCAATCAGACTCTCCAGGCCCTCGCGCCCGCCGTTTTTGAGAAGCCGCCGCGCGGCCTCGGCCTGCGAGATTCTTGCCCGCCGCTGCCGCCGTTGGTGGTGGTCTCGAAAGTTGCGGGTCGCGATCCTGAACAGCCAGGGCCAGAAACGCTCGGCCTTTTCAAGCTTGCCAAGAAATTTGCACATTTCCAACATACTCTCCTGCAGAATGTCTTCTGTCATATCATCATCCAGAGTCAGGCGGCGGATATACGGGCGCAAACGCTCCGCCGCCAGCCCTGCCAGGCGGTTCAAGCATTCCTGCTCGCCAAGCCGGGCCCTTTTGACCAGGTCGATGTAATTGTCCTCATTGCCCATATTCTGATTGAGTAACCATAAAGATAGACCGTCGTCACCGACCAAGTGTAACGCGCTTTTCTCGCAATCGGCGTATTTTCTTCGGACGGCCGTGTTTGCGGCCCAAAACGCGGCGATACGCCCGGCTATCACCAAGAGCGCCGGCAGGTTGTACCGGCTTCCCCGGCGCGCAAACCCGCCCGCGGCCGGCAGCGATGACGCCGGCAACTCCCCCGTCTCGCGCAGCCGCGATCAGCGGGACCCTTTACGGGTTTTGGACGCCGGGAGAAGGTGTCCCCGCCGTCCAGTTGTTGGGGTCGTCGCCGTAATACTGTGCAAACTGCCTTGCCAGCGAGGCGCCGAGACCATCCGCCTGCGTCGGCCACGGAGCGACGTCATCGTAATCGACGAGGTCAACAGCGATGTAATGACGTGTGCCCGTAGAATCAACGTCGCCCGGCAAGGCCACCTGTATCTCCTCCCCGCCGTTGTCCAGCCGGCCGTCAACCCATTCAAACACTTCCGTGCCGCCGGGCACCGTGAAATACCTGTTGAACACGGCCAGGTTCCTGACCAGCACTACGTACTGGCCTGCATCCATCGTCAGCGGTGGATCGTACGGAAAGACCAGCTCAACGCCCGGATTGTCGGGATCGTCAACGAACTTCCACGGCTCCGAAATCTCGTAATCGTATAATGTCACCGCCTCTTCGCCGACGTTGTACAGCTCGACAAATTCGGCGTCCCTGTCGAAGCTCGGATTGTACATTATCTCCGTTATGACTATCGGGCCGACCAGCGGATAGGCGTTCGGCAGGCCCGGTCTCTCTTCGCTCATCGGGACAAAGTGAACCTTGCCCGTGCTCGTCGTGTAGCGCCCGAACGCTATGCCCGTCTCGGAGGCGCCGAACTTCTGTATCTCCTGGTAGCCGGTCAACACATCGCCCAGCGAAGACGTCAGGACAACCTCCTCGCCGTTCTCGCTCAGGCCGAAGGGCACGATGCGCCCGAGGTCGCCGCTAAAGTCGCCGAAGTTGGCGTCCTCGTAGAACACTTTGTACGAATAGGGCTCAATCCTCGTCCCATCGGCGATGCGATACTTGTCCGGCTCGGCGTCGCTGTCGCTCAGATACCAGCCCCCTATGTCGATGGCCTGCCCCGTCGTGTTGTGCAGCTCGATCCAGTCGGGAGCATAGTCGTGCGAGTGCGCCAGCACCTCATTGGCTACCACGTCACCCGGGTTCGGGAGAATCCCGCTGTCGTCCTCGCCCGGCGAGCCGCCAGCAAATGCGCTCGCCCGCCACGATGCCTTCACGCCCCAGCTATTCGGGTCCGGATTGGTCGGCTCGACTATGGTCAGCGAAAAGCCCCTCCCGTCGCTCAGCGGTCGCCAACCGTCTTTGAACTTGAAGTCCAGAATCGTCCGCCCGGCGGCGTCCGCCAGGCCCACCCTCTCGCCGGCGTTGTCCAGACTGCCCGAGTATTGGCCCGCCACATAGACCCCGGCCCCGTAGGCGGCCTCAAAGGCCTCCAGGTCTTTGACGACAACCACGAATTGACCCGCTCCAAGATCGAGGTCCGGGAAGGTGAAGTCTATCCCGTCCACAAAGCGAACCAGGTTCAGATTCAGCGTTTCCGAGCCTGTGTTTTTCAGCTCGATGAACTCCTTGTTCGGGTCGTTGGCATCGCCGGTATCCGGCGGGTGATACATGATCTCGGTGACCCGCAGCTTTTCTGCGACCGGCCCGACCGAGAACGTCGCCTCGTTCAGGGCGCTCCACCTGTTCGGAAAAGCACGCGACTTGATCAGCGCGCTCTTATCGAGCGTGAACGGCCCGGTGTATTCGATCGCCGTCGGAGAAACATCGCCCTGGCTGATCTCGCCGGCCACAAGCTCGACCGAGATAAGAAAATCGGTGCTGCCCGTCGAGATGTTCAGACCGTGTATCGCCAGCAGGTTTTGGCCCTCCCACAAAGCACCCGTGTAATCGGAGATGTCGATGGTCTCGAAATTGACGGCCGCCGAATCGCTATGTCCCGCCGACGCCGTGCTGTTCCACTCGGGCTCGCCGCTGAAATTGCGCGACGCGACCCTCGCGCCGTTCAGATACGCGATGAACCCGTCGTCGTACCGCACTTTCAATATCATGTTATTGAATTCGCCGCCGTCCAGCATAAACGGAATGCGTATGTAGCAGGTCGTGTTGATGTTGTGCATCTCGGATTGCACGTCGATGTTGAAATAGTCGCCGTAGTTGCCCGACCCTGCCTCGTAGCCCACACCGCCCGTCCCGGCGGCCCACGTCGAGTCGTCGAAGTAGTTGGCGAACCAGACATCGTCCTCGCCAACCTGGATGCCGCCGGCGGCGAGATCACCGACAAGATGAAAGCTGTTCTGGTTAAAGGTGGCGTAAGAGCCCTTTGCCGCAAACAGCTCAAGCTCCGAGCCGCCGCCTCGCTCATAGAACAGCAGCCGCAGGAAGTACGGACCGGCCTGCGGTATGTTGAAGGTCGCCAGAGTGTCACCGGGGCTGCGGGGGCTCGGATACGAGCACGCGAAGTCCTGCACGCCGTTGGTCAGGTCGAGCTGGAACCCGTCGTCGCTGTTGACCCCGAACGTCCAGGAGCCGGCCTCGGGAATGATGATCTTGGCCGTGGCCAGGATGACAAAATCCTCCACGTTCGAGCCAATCGTGGTGCCGGGGAATGGCAGGTCGTTGTCAAAGTGGCCCGGGTTGCCCGTATTGAAAAAGTTGATAATCCGGGACTGCTCCGTCACAATGGTGGTCCGGTACGCCGGGTTGGTCACAACCGACTCGGCGGCCTCGAGACTGCCCACGGTGATATTGGCCTTGTAGAATGTCACCTGGAAGTCGGCCGGTGTGTTGCTCAGCTTGTCCCCGCCGTTGGCGACGCTGGGCACGAGCACACGCTTGGGCGCATCCTCGGGTACGAGCGTGAGCAGGTCGCCCGGGGACGAGACCGCCAGCGGAAGCCGCGGGTCGCTGCCGTCCGTCGTATAGTATATCGTTCCCTTTGCGGCGGTCATCCCCAGCAGGTCGGTCGCAGACACCTGCCCGCCGTGCCTGTACGAGCCGTTCACGTAAAAGACCGGCGCCTCAACATTCGGATAGAGCCCGGCGTTGCGCAACTGCTCCAGGACAACCGCCGGCCGCTGGGGCATATACGTGTTGAGAATATAGTCGCGCTTCACTTTCCAGTCGGCCAGCGTGTACGGCGTACTGCGGGCCTGGTCACCCCAACGGGCCGACTCCGCAATGATGGCCAGCTCAACCTCGTCGGCAAGCTCCTTGTACCGGTCATACGACGGCTGCCCGGTCGCGACGCCCCCGTTGAAAAGATGGCGATGCGCCTGGTCGCCGAAAAGCAGGCAGAATTCGCCGTTCTGCCTCAGCGACACGTAGGGCACGGCCGCGCCGTCCTTTACCCCGGTGACATTTGCGTTGAGATTGGACCAGACAATTATCGCCCCTTCCGAATCCCAGTTGAAGAACTTGAATCCCCCCGCGTTCGGCGGCCTGCGACAGCCGGCGTACCAGTTGTGCCAGGGCCAGTCCCCGGTGCCGCCCCAGAAATTGCTGAACATGTAATCGACATAGCTCTCAACGTCCAGCAGGTCGTCGTAGCCCGGATTGTCCGTGCCGTCCGGATTGTTGCCCTGTATCTTCTGGTACGACGCCAGATCGGAAAGCCCCGCCCTCGCCTGGCTGAGCATCGCGTTCCACGTCGTCGTGTTGCTGTCACCTTTGGGCGCGCCCGAATTGAGGGCGTCCCACTCGGTCTTGTCGCCCCCGAAATAGCTGGCGCAGAAGGATTCCACGGGGCGCTCGGTTGGGTTATAAAGACCCCAGTACAGTCCGTTGAGATACAGGTGAACGAACGTCCCGTGCGCCGAAGGCCGCCCAAGCGCAAGCTGCGTGCGCCTCATGAACTCGTCAACAATGTACTGTGTGTTCGACCCGCCCCAGTTGTTCCACGCGTCGTTGGCCCCGCCCCGCAGAATGATTGTGTCGAAGCTCGCCACGGCATCTTCGGCCTCGAACAGCCGGTATCTCAGCTTCGTCGGCCCGTAGTCACGCTTGAACAGCAGCCGGAATGACTTCTTCCGCGTAAGATTCATCCTCCGAAACGCGCCGCCGTAGATTCTCAGCCCGGCATCCACCTGGAATCCCGTGGAGCCGTCCGGATAAATCAGCTCGACCGACGCCGCACGCTCCCAGTTGACACCGCTCTGCGTGGAGTTGGGGTAGACTCCGTTGCCGCCGAACAGGCTGTCTACATCGGTCACAATCGACATCGTGGGAATCTACAGCAGCGACTGCCTCATCAGGCCGCTATAACTCGGATTGTCGACCACGTCCGGGTCCATTTCGTAATCGGCCGCCGTCCCGCCCCAGGAAGCCGGAAATCCCTGCGGAGCGGCCGGCTGCCGGACCACCTGGCCAAGGAATATGTACGTGTGGGTATCCACGTTCGTGCTCAGCCAGCCGGGCCTGAAAGCCATCGCCCGAAGACACGTCGTCTTGCTTATGCTAACCGGGTTCAGGTATTTCTGGCCGTGCGCCTCGCTCGGTGCGCTGCCGTCCGTCGTGTAGTGTATCGTCGCGCCGGGCGTCTCGGTGCTGATTGTCACCGATATGGGCGCGTCGTAAAAGCCCCGATCGTGGCTGAACTTCGTGTCACCGACCACGTTCACCGAGCCGGGATAGTTGGAGTTTCCGGGCGTCGCCTGAGGAAAATACTGCGGCGCCATCCCGCTGCTCGAAGCCGCCAGCTCCGGAAGAATCAGAAAATGCTCGTCCGACTTGTCATCGTTCAGCGCGTGAATAGCCAGAACATTATCGCCCTCATTCAGAAGGTCGAGCCTTCCTGAGATATCGAAGTTGCTGAAGCCCTCGGACAAATCGTTGGGGCGGTTGCCGTCGGCGGCCGAATTCCATGCCGGAGCCCCGGTTACGTTGTCCCTGGCCACCTCGATTCCGTTCAGATACGCAACGAAGGCGTCGTCGTACCTCACTCGCAGAACGAGCGAATCGAACAAATCGAGCGACTCGGCGGGAAACCCGATCCTGGTCCACAGCGAGGCGTTGACATTCAGCATCTTTTCCGTCAGGTCGCCGGTGATTTCGCCCCCGCCCGATACGCTGTCGAACACCGCCAGGCAAAGGACGCCGCTCGAGTGGGATGTCACGCACAGGCCGATGTACGCCTGCTGCGCCATCTGGATGTCCTCGCTGCCCTGAGGTATCCAGACGACCCCGTCGGACGAGTAATAACCGGTGAAGGTATCCCCCACGCGGGTGAGACGGACCCAGTAAGGCGTCGAGGCCGTCCCCCCGCTGTTGATCGTGGACAGTCCGTTGGTGCTTACGCGCCGCTGAAAGCCCGTCCCGCGGCCCGGGGTAAGCACCTCCGCCGCGTTCTTGGAGCCGGGGTCCAGGGTCTCACGTATCATCACGCCAGCCTTCGCCCACTCGTGGGTGTTTGTGATGTTGATTACCCGGGCCGAAAGCTCGCCGTCACCTGCGAGCGGCCTGTAAACATAATAGAAAGAATCGGCGCTGCTCCATATATCCTCGCCGTCGCCAAGGACCGTGTATATCTCCCCGCTTGTCGCGTGAAAACCGGGGATTGTCGTATCGCCTATATCGGCCCCGGCCTCGCTCGAGGAGCCCGCGAATCCCAGACCGGTCTTGGCCGTATCCCAAAGCGTGTCGTCGAAGCCGGCCGCGGGCCAGTTGACGCCTGCATCGCCCTCGGTCGGAACGCGATAAGAAGCCGTGACACCCGATGGAACCAGCGCCTCGGATCGCTGGGCCAGGCCGTAGGAAACATCCGTCAACTGTCCGGGATAAGGCGCGTACTCGTGAGCCACCGTTACGCCGTCGCCTTTGACCAGCGCAAGATACCCGCCCTCGATATCGAGCGCGAAGTTCGTATGCAGTACTCCATCGGCCGCACGCCGATCCTTGCCCGACGCAAAAACGAGTTTAAACTCACCCGACTCAAGCTCTACACCCGTCGGGAACTCCCACTTGGTCAGGTCGTTGGCGTTATCGGTAAGGTGCCAGCCGCCGAGAGCGACGGTCTCCGGCGTCGGGTTGTGAAGCTCGATCCAGTCCGAGGAATCGCCGTTTTCGTCCAGAACCTCGCCCGGATCGAGCGGCGGCTTGCTGCCGTTGCTCGCCATGAACTCGGTAATCACCACCGTGTTCGCTCTCAGGCCCCAGTCCGCGGCAAGGATGGCAAAATCCGCCATGTTAACACCGTCGGCCCCGTCGAGGTCGGCCTCGCAGCCGGGGTCGAGACAGTTGGGATTCAGCCAGCTTCCCGCAAGAACCAAGACGTCCTCGAAGTCCACATCGCGGTCGCCGTTCAAATCCCCCGCCGCATACTGCCCCCCGTGAGCCGACACCCCACCGCAGACAACCAGGCAAAGGGACAGAAATACTACTCTTATGAAAGTCACCATCTTCCAGCTCCGTGAAAAGTGAGATCCTGCGTCCGTAAAGCGGCCTGGGCCCATATATCCGAGGGCCGGACAGTCCGGTATCATAACCCATTCCATTTTACCAGATTGGGTCCGCCGAGTCAATGCCCGATGCCCAAACAAGTCAGCAGGCCCGGGCGCCTCAAGGTCGTCTGCGGTGGACCGCCGAACCGGCGGCGCCTCAGCTATGCCTCAATCGACCCCGCAAGGTGGGCCGTCCGGCCCTCGTTGGAGCCCTGCAGGCGCGCAATACCCCTTCTTTAGGCAGGACCGTGACTTCGGATTGGAACACCCGCCCTCTATGGCCCAACAGCCCGACTCTCGTAACGTTCAATAAAGCGCGCTTGCGGGCAGATAAAAGATACCGGGGCCGACGCCGTCGGTATAGGGAACGGTCCCGTCGCTCGTGATAGAAACCCGCATTCCGATCACGTCGTTCGAGCTGTAGCTCTCCACGTGGCCGTCCGTATAGCCGGCCCGCAATTGTATATCGGGCCTGTCCGAATCGACCTCGCCAGGCCGGGACCAGTAGGCCGACAGAAGCATCGTCTCCGGCACGACTTCGCCCCCCTTGATTCGCTCGCAGCTACCATACGCACCGGGACTTCTCCAGTGATCGTACCCGAAATAATCCGTCAAAAGCAGCTTGCTCTCGGATCGCCCGCCCGCAGGCCCACGCGGGCCCACAATAATACTCCTGCCGTCGCCGAGATAACCCTTGTAGCTCCAGTAGAAGCAATACGTGCCCCCTACAGGATCCGACGGAAACGCCGTCTCGGGATTGTCCCACTCGTCCCCCGCATCCCACGACTGCTGGAGGTACTTGTACTTTCGCGGCGCGTTGGGGCAGAACATCGTCTCCGCGTCCTGGATGTAGCTGCGCAGGTACGCGCTCATCGACCGGTAAAGCCGCGGACTTCTCTTGCGGTTGCCCGTCAGCTTCGTGGGATCCGACCAGTTCCAGTTGCTGCCGAAACCCACAGTTGCCACCGAGTCGGGGTAGCGGTCGTCGTTGTCCAGTGCAAAGAGATTCAGCGCTGCTGCGATCTGCTTTTGGTTGTTCATCCCGAGCATCGCCCTCGCCTTTCGGCGCACCGACCCCACCGCCGGCAGAAGAACACCCATCAAAAGCGAGATTATGGATATCGCCACGAGAAGCTCGACCAGCGTAAACGCCTCTTGGCGGCCTCGGATTGTAAAGACTTTAGACTTTAAGCCAATCAGCCTGTCCTCCGAATGGAATGCTCCATTTAGTCGGTCCGGCCTGTCTTTGACCTGCTGACCTTTATTCTACAGGTTTTTCGTCTGCCGTGCAAGCATAATGCCGCTCGGCGGACCACTATTTTATTGTCCTGCCGCAATCCATCCGCGCCTATTCGCCCGCACGCCGGCGGGCCTCAGTATCCATGCTGCCGAAAATGGGCCGGAATAACCACGCCGTCAAGGGGGCCGACGACTTCCACGGGTACCATCTCGAGAGGCGCCCACGGCAGAGAATCCAGCCAGCTATCCGCCAGGATGGCCAAATCCTTCATATTGATCAGCCCGTCGCGATTCAGGTCCGCCCGCAGCGTCCACTCGCTCATGCTCGCATAGGCCGTCCCGCCGTATGCCCCCATATTGAGCCGCCCGCCGTTCGGCGTGCGCTCTCTTCGCGGATAAACCGCCGGGTTGCCGGCGTCGATACAGGGACTGGTAAGCCTGTCGATCACCCACACGTCGTGCTCGGGCCAGTGCCGGCCGTGCTCCGAACGGAGGTGGTAGTCTGCGTTATTGGGCTCCACAAACAGCGGCTCGTCGGTAATATTGCCCTCGCCCTCGTTCGGGTCCTCGGGCTGAATACGGCTGTAGCTAACCGTCTCGCACTGGAACAGCCCGCCGCTTGCGTTGTTCCAGAAGATGCAGTTCACGATCTTCGGGTCCGCGCCGTCGTAGGCCGCTATCCCGAACTCGTTGTTGACCACGGTCAAATTCGAAATCGTCGGCTTGGAGCCGCTGCAGAAGATTGCGTATTCGCTGTCTCGTATGATGAAATTCCTCAGAACGCTGCCCGGCCCCTCGCCCTTGAAGAACGAGAATGCGTAGCCGCTCGGGGCCACCACCGCGGCCGCCTGAGAGGCGCTTTGCACGGTCACCGCTTTGCCGCCGAAGTCGACCTCTTCCACGTAAACGGCCGGCCAGACCATCACAACGTCACCATGTTTGGTCGCATTGATCCCTCTCTGGATCGTTGCAAAGGCCCTCTGCCTGCTCAGGCCGCTGTTCGAATCGTTGCCGTTCACACCGTCAACGTGATAGACTATGCGGGCGACCCCTTTGCTTGCCTGCCGCGTGCCGCCGTATGCGCCCATGTTGATGCGCCCGCCGTTGGGCATCGGCTCGCCACCAACGGGGTCTTTGGGGTCGCCGGCGTCAATACACGGGCTGTGGTAAGCATCGATCACCCATTCGCCGGTCTGGGGACTGTACCGCCCGTACCTCGACTGCAAATGATAGTCCGGCATCGCCACTGGGGCAAACAGCGGCTGCTCGTCGATATTACCCTGACCCAAGTAGCCCCCCTCCACGTCGCAGTACAGCACGGGGCTGTTGCTCGCCGGGTCGGTCAACACAATCTGGGCGCCTTCGTTGTACCAGACGATGCTGTTCTTGACGACTATGTCCGTGCCTATCGAGTGAATGGCCCCACGCGGGAAAGGCCCCCCCAGGGCTCCGAGCATCCTGTTGTGTGCAACCGTGCAGTTCGTCACGCGCACGTTGCAGACGGGGCAGTCGCCCGGCGAACAGCCGGGAATATCCACACCCCGGTCGGTGTATATTCCGGCCCCATAATTCGCGCCGTTATACGAAATGACGCAGTTCCTCAGCGTCGCCCTCGTTGAAGGCCCGGCACAATATACACCGCCTCCCAGCATCCCGGCGTTCTCGGTAACAGGATTGTTGAAAGAAATCTCGCAGTTGCTTATCAACGCGCTGCTCCGCCTGCAGTAGATGCCGCCGCCGAAGCTGTTGAAGTAGCCGGCGTTGCTTCTTACTACGCAATCGATGACTCTCGCGTTCGCACCTCTTATCAGGCCGATACCCCCGCCGCGACCTCCGGATTTCGCGGCCCCGAAGCCCCCGGCCGTGCAGTTCTCGACCAGGCAGTCCACAATCGTCGGCGCGCCGCCAACGACACCTATGCCCCCCCCGACCTCCGTGCCGCAGCCGGTCACGACGCAGTTGACTATCGTAGGGCTGCTGTACTCGCAGTATATCCCCGCACCTATCGGGTGCGCAGGATTGAGATTCCACCGCATATCGTCTGCCGGTATCTCCGAACCCGGCACCCTCCCGGCCCGAATGGTGAATCCGCTAACGATGGAGTTCGACTTCTCCGACTCGTGGAAATAGAATCCCCTGCTCGCCTTGCCCGCTCCACCACCGCCGCCCCCCGGCGAGACGCTGCAGTCTATGACCGTTTGCTCCGGGCCGTGCGAGCTCCGAACCGTGATGGCCTTGCCGCGGAATTCTATGTTGAAGTTACCCGGCCCGTCGTAAACGCCCGGAGCTACCTCCACAATGTCACCATCGGCCGCAAAATCTATCGCACCCTGTATCGTGCTGAAATCTTTGGGCACGTGAATCGTCGCCGGGGGCGAGACCAGGTACACATCCAGATCGTCGATAAGAACCCTTGTTCCCAGGAATATCACATAACACGACCCCTTCACAGATTCGAGCGGAATCCTGTTCTGGCCCGGCGTCATCATCTTCGGAGTTGTCCACTCTATACCATCGTCCGAGGTCGAAAAGAGCAGATACCCTCGCGGCGACTGTGATATCTCGGCGTTCGAAGGAAATCGCACGTCGATCTCGAGCCTTCCCCTTACCGGCCTTGTACTCTGGCCCGGGCCCAGCGGAAAACAATACGCCAAGTGCGCCGGCTCTCCGCCGTATCCGGCGAATACCAGCCCTCGGTCGCCGCCAACGCTGGAGTAGTAGAGGTAAGGCTCGGGCGGCGGGAAGGCCTCCCGCGGCCAGAAGACAGAATGCGAGTAGCTGTCTTCCTCGGCCTTGTCCGTCGTGAAATCGTCCGAATAATGGTATGTCCAGCCCGCCGCCGTCTCAATCGCAACCGCGTCCAGCTCGTATGAGAATCCACTGGGCGGACACTCGTAATTCCAACCCGTCAGGCGGGCCGAACCGTTCTCGATGGTCACCGTGATCCGCACAAACGGACACGGGGCAAGCCACGGCGTTACAAAGCTTATCGTATGATCGTCAACCACGCTGCCGTGCAGCACACTCATGTAGAACAGCTCCCCCAAATCCCGCGTATCCAGTCCCGCCCCTTCGCTCAACGCGGCGTCCACCCAGTCGAACCACGCCCTGCCCTTCTCGAAATCCACCTTTAACTGGAACCGTCCCGTAATGAGGTAGGTCTTCTCAATCCCGCCGGAGAGCCTTGTCTCCGTGACGGTGCTCTGCCCCGGCACGAACGTATAGAGGCTGGTTTCGCCGAAGGCGCCCGCACCGCCCGCCAGAACAACAATGCTCAGGGCTGTTAGCACTGTCCGAATCATCTTTCTTATCCTTTCCTGCACTTATCGGGCCACGCTGCGTAAGACCGGCCGGGGCCCGGCATTCTCATGTTTTTGCCCCGGCCGGCCTTCCTGCCCGTCAAATACAAAATGCGACGCTCACTCGTCGTCCACAAGCGGCATCTCGTACTCTCTGCCCCACTGCTGTGAGAAAATCGCGAGGTCGACAAGATTGACCATCTCGTCACCGTTCAAATCTCCGCTCAGCGGCTCGATGTCATTTGCATCGACATCCTTGGGCATCGGCTTGATATTCGCAACGTCCGGATCCTCGGCTATGGGCTCCTGCGGCTCCACCTCCTCGGCCGAAAGCTCAATCACCCGGACCCGTACGTACACTATGTCCTTGTCCACCGCCGGCCATATACGGGGCAGCGTCTTGTCGGTTGCGTCCGGATCGACAAGACGCTCCTGCCAGTACTCCAGAGGCCGCGGATAGTACGGCTGAGCAACCGTGCGGATGATCCCGCGCAGATAATATATGCCCGGCCTGTTGAACCGAACCGGAACACCAACCCTCGCCCTGCCAACGCTCGGACCTTTGCGAACGTCTCTCGCCCCGTCCCTGCCGATAGTCACCCACCGGCACAGACACGCATTCGTGCTGTCCGGCTCCGGGCATTTGCAGTCCACACACTTGCAGTCCCCACAATTGCACTCCGGGCAGTCGCCCGCCGCGCACAAACACTGCTCGCATTTGCAGGCCAGGCATTTACACCGCTCGCAAACGCACTGGGCGCACACGCACTGCTTCCAGTTGTCGGCTTCGCACTTGCACAGCCTGCACCACTGCATCTCCAGGCATGTCCCGAGCAGCCCGTACGTGCCCGTGTACCACACACCCTCCAGCTCCCGGCTGAGGCTGAAAACAACCCTCGTCCCCACCCGCACACGAAGGGCCCCGCTCTTGCGCGGGAAATTCTCAGCGTCCGCGCTCGGAAGATAAAATGCGTTCGTGCTCCACAACGGCCGCCCTATCAGACATGCCCGCGGCGAGGCCATAACATACTTGAGCATCGGCACCGGATGCGGTCGAACCGGCTGCTCGGGCCCGCCCTGCTGAACCTGCCCCCCCGATGCAAGCAGAGCGCCCGCCGCCAATGCCGCGGTAAGTATACTCACTAATAGAACTCGCTTTGACATAATGCACCTCCTTTGCTACATTTCTTCCTCGCCACCAGCGCCCGGGCCCCGCAAAAATC
>CP070678.1:3309698-3332895 GCA_020352515.1 Phycisphaerales bacterium
CCGCACGGGTTGGGTGACACCCTGTCGCTCTTCGATGGAAACGGGCCGCTGCGCGGGATCAAACGGGACTTATATGAGGGCGGCGTACGAGTCCCGCTGATTGCCCGCTGGCCGGGCAGGATTCGACCGGGGTCCGTCACGGATCATATCTCGGGCTTCTGGGACCAGCTTGCGACGTGCTGCGAGCTGGCGGGCGCGGAGATACCGCAGAGAACCGATGGCATTTCCTTTGTCCCGACGCTGCTTTCGGAATCTGAGCGGCAGGAACAGCATGAATACATCTACTTCGAATTTAAGAGCCGGGGGGGCAAGCAGGGCCTGAGGATGGGCCGGTGGAAGGGTGTGCGTTTGAACGTCCGCAACGATCCGAGCCCGTCGCTGGAGCTTTACGATCTGGATGAGGACATAGGCGAGACTACAAATATAGCGGCGGCCAATCCGGCCATCGTCTCACAGATCGAGCAGCTAATGGACGACGCGCACACGTATTCCCCATATTTTCCGCTTCTGTACGACGAGTGAGTACCTTGCGGGGCGAACTGACAAGCCGCCGTTTCGATCCGACCCGTGAGAGCCGGTGTTTTTTCACCGCCTACTTTGCAGAGTGTCGGTTATAATACGACGTTGTAACTTCACGAAGATGAGCAAAAACAATTTCAGGAGAAGTCTTTGCTACCATGGGACGAATGAATCGACGGGAGTTCATTAACGCCGGCGTCGGGGCGGCTCTGGCGGGCCACGTCCCAGTTGGCCGGCTCTTTGCCGGCAGCGCTCGCGGAGAGAGACGCCCGAACATATTATGGATTATGATGGATGACGGGCGGGCCGATGCGCTGGGCTGCTACGGCAAATCCTGGGCGAGGACACCGAATATGGACCGGATCGCGGCGGACGGGGTCCGGTTTGAGAGTGCGATTGTGCAGAATCCGGTGTGCGTGCCGTCACGCAAATCGATGAAGTCGGGACATTATCCGCACACGTTCGGGACCACCGCGATGGGCAAGCGACCGGAGGTGACACCTGCCTATATGAAGCGTATAAAGCCGAACCTGCCGAACCTTCTGAACGCATGGAAGCAGGCAGGGATTCGGCCGGTCAACGTGGGAAAGACCCACGCGTACCAAAAGGATTGGGTGAACAAGGGCGATGTGCCGCCAGCCTTTAATGTCGTCGGGAGAACCAACCGCAAAGACCTGCAGGAAAGACTCAAGAGCGCAGGGAGGCAGTATCCAGAGGTGGTTACTAAGACGCACGGATGGGCTATTGGCGGCCGGCTTCCGATGGAGCCGGAGGAGATGAGCACGTCTCGGCTGGGTGACCTTGCTGTAAAGACGCTCAAGGAGCTAATCGCCGGGGGCGGGCCGTTCTTTTTGAGGGTGTCGTTTCACGCGCCTCACGTCGCGTGCCGGGTGCCGGATTCTTACTTCATTGAGCCGGCAACAATTGAACTGCCGCTGCCGACAGAGGAAGAGCTGGCGAGCAAGCCGCGATTCGAAAGGGAGAACCTGCAGATTTACTCGGGCTGTCCGGATTTGACGAAAGAGCAGATCGGAATCGCGAGGGGGACATATTACGGCATGGTGTGGCTGGTCGATACGCAGGTCGGCCGGCTGGTGCAGTGTCTGAAAGAGGCCGGGGTGCTGGATGATACCATTATCGCAATCAACTCGGATCAGGGCTTTCAGCTCGGCGAGCATGGGCTGTGGAAGAAACGAGTCTTCTACGAGCAGAACGTGTGCGTTCCGCTCATTTTGCGCTGTCCGGGTCTGCTGCCGCGGGGCAGGGTGATTTCCGAACCGGTGGAGATGGTCGATTTCGTGCCGACGCTGATGGAGCTTTCGGGTTTTGAGAGACCGGGGGATATCAGGGGCAGGAGCCTTTGTCCGCTGGTGCGCGGGGAGGTGAAAAGTTGGAGGCAGGCGTGTTTTTCGGAGATCGACCACAGCGGTTCGATGTACGAGGAGCTGCGGAGAGGCGGGGGTAGGCGGGTAATGGTGCGGACAAAGCGATGGAAGCTGGTATATTTTATGGACGAGCGAGTGACGGACAAAGACGGCGCCCTTTATGACCTTAAGAAGGACGCTGATGAGAAGGTTAATCTCTACGCCAGGACGGAGTATCAACGTGTGGTGCGGCGTCTTGAACGGTTGGCCGAGCAATGGGATAAAGGTGATTGATACTGGCCGGCGGATGGCACGGTAGTACGGTCTGAGATACTTAGTGACAAGGAGATCTGACGATGCGAGGATTCGGGATTTTACGTTTGATAATTGCTGTTGCGGTTTGGGCCGGATCGCCAGCGAACGCGCTTACAATCGCTCGCAAAGGCGAGGCGAAGGCGGTGGTTGTGGTAGGGGCGGATGCAACCGAAGCCGAGCGACATGCGGCCGCGGAACTGGCAAGCTTTCTGGAGCAGATTACAGGGGCGAAGTTCGAGACGGCAAGCCCCCCTGCCGGCGGCGCGACGATCCGGCTGCTGGTCGGGCCGGGTGCGGCCAAACTGGCGGAGAGCGACTTTTCGACGGAAGGCCTCGGATCGGACGGTATCGTCATTCGCAAGGCCGGCAGAGATTTGATTTTGGCGGGGGGACGGCCCAGGGGGACACTTTACGCAGTGTACACGTTTCTGGAGGATGAGCTTGGATGCCGGTGGTGGGCGTCGGACGCCAGCACGATACCGAGCAAAGAGACGGTGAAGGTGGGCAAGCTCGACGTTCGGTATGTGCCCGTGCTCGAGTATCGCGAGTCGTTCTGGTTCGACGCCTTCGACGGCGACTGGGCGGTTCGAAACAAGAGCAACGGCAACAGCGAGAGGCTGGATAAGAAGCGCGGCGGCAAGCACGTATACCAGGGCTTCGTGCACACATTCTATCCGCTGATACCGCCCGGCGAATACTTCAAAGACCATCCGGAGTGGTTCAGTGAGATAGGCGGCAAGCGGACGACGGACCACGCGCAACTGTGCCTGACGAACGAGCAAATGCGGAAAGAATTGGTGAAGAACCTCAAGGAGCGGCTGCGGGCCAATCCGGCGGCGACGATTGCCTCGGTTTCGCAGAATGACTGGCGCCGGAATTGTCAGTGCAGCAGTTGTGCGGCGGTCGAGAAGGCCGAGGGAAGTCCGGCCGGATTGATGATTCGTTTCGTAAATGCGGTGGCCGAGGACATCGAGCAGGAATTTCCCAACGTGGCGATAAGCACTCTGGCTTATCAATATACGCGCAAGCCTCCGAAGCACGTCCGGCCGCGGCACAATGTCATAGTGCGGCTGTGCAGCATCGAGTGCTCTTTCAGCAAGCCGCTGGCCGACGAGCGTAACAAGGCTTTTCGCGACGACATCGTGGGCTGGTCGAAGATGTGCAACCGGCTGTATATCTGGGACTACACGACAAACTTTCGACATCACATCATGCCGCATCCGAACCTTCGTGTGCTGGGGCCGAACGTGAAGTTCTTTGCCGAGCACAACGTAAAGGGGATATTCGAGCAGGGAGCATACACGACCAACGGGGCCGAGATGGCCGAGCTTCGTGCATGGGTGCTGGCGAAGCTGCTCTGGGACCCGAACCGGGATGGTGAAAAGCTGATCGACGAGTTTATCGACGGCTATTACGGAGCGGCCGGGCCACACATCAAGGAATATCTCAAGGTGACACACGATGCTGTCGAGGCCGGCGGCGACTGGCTGGGCTGCTTTTCGGCGCACACGGCCAAGTTCCTCTCCTTCGAGACGCTGAGCCGGGGGTGGAAACACCTTCTCGCGGCCGAGGCGGCTGTTGAGAACGATCCCGACCTGCGCTTTCGCGTGCAGGTGGCCCAACTACCGGTGATGTACACGTTCATCATGCGCTGGGACCAGATGCGCCGGAACGCTAAAGCGGCAGGCGCCGACTGGCCGATGCACGAATCTGCCCGGAAAACCTTCGAGAGATTCGTAGAGATCGCGAAGAAGAAGAACGTCACAAGACTCAACGAGCACACCGCAGGCTACGGCCCTCTCGAAGAAGCGGTCAAGAGGGCCAAGAAGTAACAACCCGAGCAGTGAGGTGATTGAATGCCCCCAATCCAGCAGGGGGCATGCTCATCCGCGGTCGCGGTTCGAGACCGCCGCAGCCAGAACGCCAAAGCCGAGCACGATGGCCGAGGCGAGCAGGTACGTTTGATACGCGCCCGGGTCGTCGCCCGACCCGCTCGCCACAAGCAATAAGAGGGACAAGATTGCGCCGGCAATGCCGGCCCAGATCGCTATTGAAATTGCTACTGAACTCTTCATGCTGTTCTTTCTCCTGCTATTCAGGTCGAGACAAGGGCAAGACCGTCGGCGTCAGCCGGATGCAGGCCGGCCTGCCACGGTCAGAACATGCTCGGTTCATTAAAGGACCTTTTCGCTTCTTCCACCATGTACATCGTGCGACATTCCGGACAATATAGATAGTACTCGAAATAGTGGGAACGGCGGCCTCTGCTCTTTGTTTCCGGCGTCTTCCTGACCACGGGAGTCCCACATTTTCTGCAAGGCTGGCCTGCTCGGGTTATCTTGCCGGCTTCTTTGGTCTCAGGGCGTTGCTCGTACGCTTTGTCTGCGGGCAAGCCGGCTCTTCGCAGCGCGTTAAACGCCAACTGGTCACACCGCTCATTTTCCCGCCGACCTGCATGACCCCTGACCCACACAAAATTCACCCGATGTCTTTCGCACAGGGCAAGCAACCTGTCCCACAAATCCGTATTGGCCGCTTTCTCCTTTTTGTTGCGCCACCAGTTCTTTTCTTTCCAGCGTTTGGCCCATCCCTGCATCATTGCATTGACCAGGTATTCCGAATCGCTGTACAGTTCCACACTACAGGGGATTTTAAGTGCCTCGAGGCCTTTTATGGCGGCATATATCTCCATGCGGTTGTTGGTGGTTGAGCCAAAGCCGCCGGACAGCTCCTTGCGGCTGGCCCCGTAGATCAACACAACGCCGTAGCCGCCGGGGCCGCCCGGATTGGGCTCACAGGCCCCGTCCGTGTAGATGACAACATGCTTGAGTTCTTCGCTCATACTCACACCAAAGTGTTACTTCGGGAGAATTTAGGGTATTTGCCGTGGGTGTCAAGGAAAAAGGCAGGGCCAACGGGCACCAGGGCCTCAGGGGCTCTCAGCAGCTCGGCCGGCGGTTAAGGGGCAAGTGAGCTGTTGGCGCAAATGGGGAAAGGGAGTATAACCTCGGGACCGGCGGCAGCAACATTGCCGGCGCTTAATGTATTGCCGGCAATACTTGAGTGCATACTGTGAAAGGAGCGATTATGAACAGGGTTGTCTTAATTGGCATTATCTGCCTGGCGATGTTGTTGGGCGGGTGTGCGAGCGAGCAGACGGCTGAGACTCAGGACTCGCCGAAGGTTGCCCCGACGGCGAGAGTGGAGAAGCCAGGCAAGCAGCCGAAGATTATGTACGTGGAGACCGAGAGTGGTCGGTGGATGATACATGACATAAACCGGCCGGCGCCGCCTGTCGTAACGCCGGGTAAAGCCTGCGGCGACGCGCCCGCGGATTCAATCGTTCTCTTCGATGGCAGCGACCTTTCGAAGTGGGCCGACAGGAAAGGCAACAGGGCAAAATGGGTTCTGGGTGACGGGTACATGGAGTCTGTAAAAGGGTCCGGGCCTGTCCAGACGAAACAGAAGTTCGGGTCGTGCCAGCTTCACGTGGAGTTTGCGACGCCCGAGAAGGTGACCGGGAGAGGCCAGGGCAGGGGCAACAGCGGCGTCTTCCTGCAGGGCCAATACGAGGTCCAGGTGCTGGATTCATACAAAAACAAGACGTATCCGGACGGCCAGTGCGCGGCGCTGTACGGCAGAGCCGTTCCTCTGGTGAACGCCAGCGGCAAACCGGGCCAGTGGCAGAGCTACGACATCATTTATCATCGGCCCACCTTCAAGGACGGAAAGGTGGACCGCAAGGCTACTTTTACCGTATTGCACAACGGCGTATTGGTGCAGGACCACGTGATTCTCGAAGGCGGGACCGGCTGGCAGGGGCCCCACGCCATTTCGCAATACGAGCTGCACGGGGACAAAGGGCCGATTATGCTGCAGGACCACGGCAATCCGGTGCAGTACAGAAACATCTGGATCCGCGAGCTTAAGGATTGATGCAATTCAGCAGCCTTTGACCGGATGGCCGGGAGGCTGTTTTTTACCGATGATGCCGCGGCCGGAAAGCCGGTTCACGGGCAAACGAGGAATAGGGCTAATGAACGGGCTGATTGTGACAGCTCTGGTGTTGGTATGCGGCGCCGCGGGCATCGGTGCGCCGGAAGCTGAGGCCGAATCCGAGCTTGCGGCCAACCAGGCGGAGTTCGAGAACGACAGGGCCCGCATCGTTGTCAGCATTCAATCGAATATCTATACTTATGACGTCACCAACTTGGGCGAGTCGGAGATAACAGGATTCGAGGTGACCCAGCATGCCGCCTACAACTTCAAGGCGCCTGAGGGCTGGCAAATAGATATTTCCAAGCACTTGTTCAAGGCGACCGCCGACGCCCCTCCTGCGGGAATCCAGCCGGGCCGGACCGGCCGGTTCTCCATGCGGGTCAGCAGCGAGGGGGCGGTGCTCGGCCGCGGAACGGTTAAGCTGATAGCCGAATCCGGCGAGGCTGCCCTGTTGGAGGACGTGCTGGTCCCTGTCGGCGAGCCGAGCAGCCATGTCCTTATCGTGGCCGCGGCTATTCTGTTTATTGTAGTGGGCCACAGCGTTTTTCTGGCATTGAGAAAACGTCGAGCGCACAAATCCCCGGTCAGGGTCTGAGTTGCTCTCTGGTTGGGAAGTGTTCGGAGATCAGTTCGCCGACCGCCTCGGCGAAGAGACGCTTGGACAGTTCGATTGCCTCGGTTGGCTCGCCGTCCAAAGGATACATGGCGACGGTTTCGATCTTGCTGAAGTAGACGTAGCGGTTTCCTGGTTTTCGTATCATCCATCGGACCTGCTCCCGGCTGTGCCTGAAGCTGCCGTCGACGTAGAAACAGAAGATTATGGCCTGGTTGTACTCTTGCTGGCGCATTAGGAGCAGGCGGGCTTTGATCTTCGGGCACGGGGCCGATTCGGGCAGGTCAATGGTGATGTTGCTCATCTTTCTCACGACTGCGCCCCCTTGGCGATAACATACGTCGGGCGTATGTGGGACATTGCTCTGGGGGTCACTGTAATAGGTGACAAAGAGGACGACTTCTTTGGGTTCGGCCCCGAAGGTGCGTCTGTTGAAACGGATGATGGCGAATTCGTCGGTCTCGATGTCCTCCGGAGGCACGTTTGAGGTGAGCCATCCGGTCGAAAAAGAGGGCAGGCGTGATATATCGAATTGGCTCAGAGGCTTTCGAATCGGGATAGACTGTTTTGCGAAGCGGACGGACAGGGCGGTCATAGCAGGGCGCAGGCCGGCCGCGGCGGCGATCAGGATCAAGGCGGCCGAGAGAAAGGACGCCGACAGCCAGTTTCGTGTCTGTAGGAGTTGGCTCTTTTCGTTACCCATGATGATCCTCGCGGGCGGCATTTTCGTCGGCTTCGACAAAGAGGTCCACTCTGAGCGAAGAGATGATTGCAAACAGGGCGTATGCCAGGAGCAGAGACAGAACGCTTGAGAGATTCTGGGGCATCAAGGCCGCCGGGTCGGCGGCCGCGTAGACGTCGAGCATGGCCCAACAGAGAAAGCGGAAGAGATTGCAGATTAAGACTATGGGCACAGCCGCAACTGCAATAACAAGGAGACGCCATGCCGACCTGATCTTCGAGAAAACGACGAATGTTCCGAGCGCTGCGAAAGCCGACAGGAGTCTTGCGCCCCTGTTGGACCGGCCCAGGGCGACAACGCCCGAGGTGGACCGGGACTCGAAAAACACATCGGCGCCTTTGAGGGTCGTATCGACGCCGGGCAGCTTTCCGACTGCTGCGGCGGTAAGCTTTATGGTGTACGTCTCGGGGCGGATGATCAGACGCGCGTAGATGCGGCCGCCGATGGGTATTGCAAGGATATAGAGCAACAGCATGGGCAGGCAGGGTTTCAATGACCGCCGACTGCAGGCCGCCAGAACAACACCGGCCAGCACGGGAACCATCGCAATATCACGGGCGTACCCGTAACTGAACGGCCAGGTCGCAGCGGCATACAGAAGCAATCCCACGATCACGAGGACGGGACCGAATGCGGAGCCCTTCCCGATACGCTCTGTTAAGGCGTGGCGTCGGTGCCAGACCAACAGCAGAATCATCACGGGGACGACCAGGGCGTGGACGCGTTCTGCAGATCCGAGGGCGCCGGATGTTATCTTCCGAAGCTCTGGCCGGAACATCCAGACGAACAACGCCAGAAGCAGGCCGAGCTTCACTATCGCGTAAGAAGTTGGGTTTTGACTTTGTTGGTCTGCTTTCGACACAGTAATTGCCTCCCGGCGCCGATTCGCCGCGGTTCGTCAGGGCACGTAGTAGGCCCAGACCTTCTCGCCTGCGCTGTACGTCCACCAGTGCGAAAACAACAAACGTTTTCCATAGTGCCTGTGGCCGACAGCAATGCTTGTCTTACGCTGCCAGAGCAGAATGTCTTTTCTCGCCTGCTCCATCTCGTCCTGTTTCATGGCTCTCGGTCGTTCCTCCTGCGGATCGTCCTGGAGATCGTATTCAAAGCCCCTGTCCAGATTGGGCCAGTAAACGACCTTCCGGCTGCGCTCGACGAAGCCGGTCGGGCTGTCGAAGAACCAGGATGCGAAATATAGCCTTCGGTTCGGGTCCGAATGCTCAAAAGCGTCCCTTCCCTCAAAACGTGCCTCTGAAGTATCGAAGCCGATCAAGTTCAAGACGGTTGGGGTCACGTCCAGTTGCGAGCAGGGCGAATCGACGATCTGTCCGGCTTCTATGTGACCGGGCCATTGCATAATCCAAGGGACGCGCATTACCTCCTCGTATGGTATCCATCGCTCGTTATCCGCCCCGTTTCTGAAGCTGCCGCCGTGGTCGCCAAGGACACCTACGAGAGTCTGCTTCTCCAGATGCCGCTTCTTCAGCTCGGAAAGGAACTCGCCGAGGAAATAATCGGTGTACCTGACGGCTTGAACGTACTTTTCAAACTGGGTATTTGCTTCTTGGGCGAACCATTCGGGCAATTCGTACGCCCCGGGGCCGTGAGCGACCGAGGTGTTCAGCAGCAAAAAGAAGGGCTCGGATGACTGTGATATCCACTCAAAAACCGGCTGGATCATTCGACAATCGTCACCCGCGAAGTACCCGAGGTGTGCTGACTCGTCCTCCAGATTATCCCTGAACCAGGCCCAGTCAAATCCGAGATTGTGATAGAAGGCGGGCGCACTTTCGAAGTTGCCCCTGGCCATCTCGAAATGTGCGCTGCGATAGCCGGCTCGGCCGAGGATTGTGGGGAGGCTCTCATAGGGCGGGTCAACAACGACCGCCTCGACGTAGTTGTACTGCATGGACGGGTTGCAGGATGTCAGCATGGCCCAAATTGCCTTGTTCGATCTGGCGGTTGGTATTCTGGTATGGCGAAACTCAACACCTTGCTCGGCCATGCGGGCAAGATTGGGCATGATTCGGCCGTTTGGCCCGGTGAGCAATGAAACCGAGTGTGAGATTGTCTCCATCATTATTATGACGACGTTCGGCAGGCGCTCGGTCCGGTTCCGCGGCGCAGTGATCTTTCGTTGGCCGGCCCTGGGTATGGTGCGGGCCTCTATTTCAGCAGGGGCGCCTTTGGCTCTGACACCTGTAAGACTCGCCAGGGCGTAGAAGTGACTGCTGGAACATAATACTTCTCCAATGAGACCCAGGCCCAATCTCGGTGACAGGACGGGTCGGGCCGCAAGCATACCGGCAACGAGCAGGCCGCTCGTCAGCATACACATACCGTGGACGCGTTTGGGAAAAGCCGCCTTGCCGGGCCGAAATAACCGCCATAGAAAGAGGCCGGAGACGACAAGCAGAAGCATCAGCAGCAGAGCTGCAAGTATCGGACGTAGTCGAAGATTGTTTTGAACCAGCGGCCACAGTTCGCCGAAGCTGTGAACAAGCAAAGCCACCACTCCCGGCTGAAGCTGTGCTCCGCACTTGATTAGCCATCCGGCATCGAGTATCGACCAGACCGATACGATAGCAGAAACGACCAGAGCACATCGAGAGGCGACGGCCTTAGCGGCGACAAGGTACAAACAGGAAATCAGCAGGAACACCGCGAAAAAGAACAAGAAATCAGGATAAGCCACTTTGAGCGTGCCGGCGAACAGGTTGGAGACCCCATGTCGCCTGAGGACCATGAACTTGGCAAAGACCGTGCAGGAAAGTCCGGCCAACAGAATCAGCACTTCTGTGCGAAGCACGAACCCCGAAAAGGCCTTTCGCCAAACGCAGGTTCTCGTTTCTCTCGTCGTAGGCCTTTTTGCAGGACTATTTCGGCTTGGCTGCCCTCGTTCCATTTCAAACGCCCAATGTATGCCTTCTGCCAAGCTTTCGGTGCCGGCAAGATTCTTATGGGACACCCGCACTCATCATAATCAATGCAAGGCCATTTTGCCAGACTTACCAAAGGACTTCCAGGAGCCCAGTACCGGTTCATGGGAACAACTATCGGCAAAAACGGGCCAAGAAGTGATAAGGTTATAGAGAAACGGCACCCCTGACCAAGAGGACGGAGGGGGGGCGATGTCCGATGCGGCTGGAGCAGAGGGGCGGGATGGGGCATAGATCGATCCTCTCTGCGCCGAGGTTTGGCGGCTTTGCCTGGGCCGCAGCAGTGGTGCGCTCAGCCGGCAAGAGCCCAGGAGATTAGACCTGCGGTTACGAGCTGAGGCCGCCGGTGGTCGTCCAGAAGGTAGTGTATGGGCAGAATGCCCTCTCCGATCTGGGCGTAACTGTGTAGGGTTACGGTTTCGTCACCCTTGAGCTTCAGGCAGACCGGGCCGTCGTAGAAAAGGTTCTGAGCGGGTTTGAACAGGGACAGGTCCTGCAAGAGGTCGAAGTCCACCCTTGTCGCGGGCGTGGCTCTGTGGATCAGGTAATTCAGCAGAGTCCACTGTGTAAGAACCGGACGTTTGGCGGCAAAACCGTACTTGGAATCGCGGCTTCCAACCGATATTTTGCCGTTTCTGCACGTACCCTTTTCTTGGATTAGCGAGAGGGGGTCGGTTTGCCGTGCTTGATTGTCGTGGTAGAAGCGCACGTTCCAGGATTTTAGCGAGTTCAGATCATCAGTCCGGCACGTGATTTGAGCCTCGATCATGTTGTGGACGCCGCCGATACGGGTCTGCTGATTGACTTCATACAACACGGAGTCTCGCGCGGGCGTGCGCTTGATTGTTATGCTTCCGATGACGGGGTTTGGCGGTAATGCGACGGCGGAGGTCGCGCCGCTCCAGTGGATGATATTGTAGGTCAGGGCGTAGTGTCCTTGTTCGGTCCGCGGATCTGCCGGAGAGAATCGGGGGAGCAGGCTGCGAACGGGCTTGACCGCGTGCGGGCCGGCGGATGCGTCGATGCCGGAGCCGCTTTCAGTGTCCGCGGCGAGCAGCGGGAGGCGCCCGGCGGCTGCAAGCGCCGCGGCCGCGAGGCCGCTTTCAAGGAATTGTCTTCTGTCTATTTTGCGGCTAATCATCAGCGGCCTCGGCTTTGACTTTCTCATACCAGTTGACGTATGCGCGGTAAAGGTTGCCCCGGGCAAAACGAGTCCGGGCGGGGCGTTTCCTGCCGGCACGTATCCGCGCGCCCCTGATTTGCTCGTCAATATCGGGCGGCCCCCGGTGGACTTCTATCTGTGAGATGTAGCGCCGAAACCGCTCGCGGTGTCTCTTTTTGATGGGCGCGAATGACGGATCGTCGGCGAGGTCCTTTGTCTCGAGAGGATCGCTGGCGATGTCGTAGAGCTTTGTTCGGTTTTCGTAAATGATGCTCTTGAAACGGATGTCTCGAACGGAGATCGAGAGCGGGCCGATGGAGGTTTCACAAAAGACGTAGTCTCGCCATGGAACATCTTTGCCTTCCAGCAGCGGTTTCCAGCTTCGAGCGATCGTCGTTTTCGGCAGAGGCGGCGCCCCGGCGTAGTCGCAGACGGTAGCGGCGATATCGACGCCGGAGACCAAGTGATTGGTGTCGCGAAAACCTGCTCTGATTTTGCCCGGCCAGCAGACAACAGCAGGGACCCGTGACGCCTCTTCTTCGAGATAGCCTTTGGTGACATTTGAGTGGAAGCCGGCGCCGTCGCCATGGTCGGATGTGAAAATGAAAAGGGTGTTTTCGGCGTAGCGGCTCTGCCGGAGTGCATCGTAGATGCGTCCGATTTCGCGATCAACCATTTCAACCATGCGATGGTAGGAGTAAATGTAGTAGCGCCAGTCCTGAAGCGTCCAGTTTGCAATCCGGGGGTTTCCGGCGGTCCTGTAATTGTGGTTGAAGTTGGGCGGCACCGGCGGCAGCTTGTCTTTGATCTTTGGCGCGAAGGCGTATTTTCCGGGTCCGCCGTGGCTGGTGGCCGGAAAGCAGCAGTCGTGCGGGTTGAGCAGGCCTACGGAGAGGAAGAAGGGCTTGCCGGAGGTGCGATTCTGGAGATATGCGACGGCCGAGCGTGCGACCGTCGAATCTCCGAGCTCACCGTGTCCGGAGCCTCGATGGAGGACCTGGAAGCTCTTTGCGACGTCCCGCCCGCTTACGTGCCACTTGCCTGTATAGACGGTCTCATAGCCGGCATTTCGAAGCCACTGGCCAAGGTCCGGAATCTTCGGGTCTATGGGGTAACTGTTGACCACGACCCCATGCTCCTTGGACATTCGCCCGGTAAACCAGCTCGCCCGGGCAGGGCAGCACTGGGGCATGGCGGTATAGGATTCGGTGAAGGAATAGCCCTCACTGACTATGCAGTCGAGGCCGGGGGTGTTGACGTGCTTGCAGCCGTATGCCGAGACGGCCTTGTGATGCAACTGATCGGCGTGGACAAATACGATATTTGGCTTCGGCATCTCCGTGTCCTGTTCGATTGCCCTACTCTGTCAAAGACCATTCACGCCGGCGTGACAGCCGGAGTTATATAGTACCATATAACAATGGCCCGGCCAAACATAATTAGGGCCGAATCCGGCCTGTGCCGGGCCTTCGAGGCGAAGAGGGATCCAGCCGGTGGGTTTCAGCGTGACGGGGTGAGGCCCCTCAACCGCCCCGCCAAAGATGTGAAACCGGCGGCGAACAACGGCTCCTGAGAGTTAAAGACTGCAACAAACCGCCCTCGGACGTGCACTTATTATGGGTCAGAGGAAAATCGTGATGGTGTTGAGTTTGGGCCTTGATTGTCAGTTGTTCTTGTGCTATAATACCAGAGAAAAATGGGTGTAATAATGGGTCTGCTCTCCCGGCCGTGAAAGGAACAGACTGATGCGTAGGAAAAACGGGTTCACCCTTATAGAGCTGCTTGTTGTAATCGCAATAATTGCCGTGCTTATGGCGATCCTGATGCCGGTCCTGAGCAAGGTGAGGAAGCAGGCCAGGGGAGCGGTGTGCATTGCGCATTTGAGGCAATTCGCGCTTATTTTCGCGATGTATACGGACGACCACGACGGGTACTTCAACAAAGGCTGGGACGTTGGCGAGGTTGGTCTGTGGCCGAATTCGCTTCGCCCGTATTACAAGGACAACGAGAAGATTCTGCTGTGTCCAATGGCGACCAAGCTGTTGTCGAGGCATGGCCTGGGTCCGTACGCATCCTGGGACCGCGATATCGACGTGCCAGGCGGTGGGTCAATGCTCGTGGTCAGCAGCTACACGATCAATTCGTGGACAAACTACATGACGAAGGACCGCGGCAGCTCTGCGGGCACGCGGAAGAAGGAGTGGTTCTGGAAAAACACCCAGGGGGTAAAGAACGCCAACTACATCCCGGTGTTTGGGGATGGCACGTGGAACGACGCCTGGCCCTGGCCGGGAGACAATCCTCCGGTTTTCGACGGTGAGTTCGGCGGCGCGGGTAGCCCGGGCAGCTCGGATGAAATGAAGCACTTCTGCATCGGTAGGCACGGCGCATTTATCCAGATGCTCTTTATGGACTGGTCCACCCGGAAGGTCGGCCTGAAGGAGTTGTGGACACTGAAATGGCATAGGGAGTTTAATACGGCGGGGCCATGGACGAGGGCCGGTGGCTGCACGCCGGACAAATGGCCCGAATGGATGAGAGGATTCAGAGATTACTGAGAACTGCCGGTGGCGTGAAGTCACCCGTGTGGGCGGGAAGGGGCAGTGAGGGCTATTCTTGGGGGTTATATAGGATCGTGGCCTATAATACGTCAGCATCACGGGTATTCCTCGCGCAATTCGACGCGGCTGTTTGAGGATATCCGGCACCAGACGAACGACCAGCGCCACCACGCGTTTGCGATTGCACAGGCGGGGATGATTTTGCCCCGCCTTCTTTATGCGCCGGCGCTGCGCAAAAAAGCAGTTGCACATAGCCATTCGAAGCATGTAACATTCCACAAACGACCCTGCAAACAGGCTATCGAGGAGCAAGAATATGAAACAGTCACGGATAGTCACTCTCACACTTCTTACAGTTATGCCGGCTGCCGGCGCAGTCCTTGGTGCTGAGATTTCGGGCGAACTGAAGAAGTGGCACAATGTAACGCTGACTTTCGCAGGGCCGGATACGAGCGAGGGGGCGGAGCCGAATCCGTTTCTAAACTATCGTCTGAACGTTACTTTTGAAAAAGGCGGCAGGAGGATCACCGTGCCGGGGTACTATGCGGCCGACGGCGATGCGGCCAATAGCGGCGCCCGAGAGGGCAACAAGTGGCGGACTCACTTCGTTCCGGACGAGCAGGGCGTGTGGTCCTATACAGTGTCGTTTCGTGCGGGGCCGGACATTTCGCTTAGCAGCGAGCCGACCGCGGGAAGGCCGACGGGCTTCGACGGGGCACAAGGCACGTTTGCCGTAGCCCCGACAGACAAGAGCGGGCGCGACTTCCGCGGTAAAGGGCTGCTCAGATACGTCGGCAAGCGGTATCTGCAGTTTGCCCAGACGGGCGAGTATTTCATAAAGGGCGGGGCCGACAGTCCGGAGAACTTTCTCGGGTATGCCGATTTTGACGGAACATTCGACTCGGCGGCGCTCAATCGCGACGGCGAGGCAAAGGGGGACGTATTCATCCATCGCTACGAGCCGCACATGCAAGATTGGAAACCGGGCGACCCGACGTGGAAAGACGGCAAGGGCAAGGGGATGATCGGGGCGCTGAACTACCTGTCTTCCAAGGGGATGAACAGCGTCTATTTCATACCTTACAACATCGACGGAGGCGACGGGAAAGACGTCTGGCCGTGGGTAAGCCCAACCGCCAAGAGCCGTTTCGACTGTAGCAAGCTGGACCAGTGGGAGATTGTGTTCTCGCACATGGACAGGATGGGTCTGATGATGCACATTATCACCCAGGAGACGGAGAACGACCAGGGGCTGAACGGTGGAGAATTGGGGCCGCAGCGGAGGCTCTACTACCGCGAGCTGATTGCGCGGTTCGGGCATCATCCGGCGCTCGTGTGGAATCTCGGCGAAGAGAATACGAACACCGATGCCCAGCGTAAAGCTTTTTCCAGGTACATAAAGGAGCTGGATCCCTATGACCATCCGATTGTTTGCCATACGTTTCCCGGCAAGTACGACGAGGTCTACAGGCCGCTGCTCGGGTACGAGCACTTCGACGGACCTTCGCTGCAGACCAATGACACACATAAGCAGACAACAAAATGGATCGACGCCTCGGCGGCGGCCGGCCGGCAGTGGTTCGTGTGCCTCGACGAGATAGGGCCGGCACATACCGGCGTCAAGCCGGACAAAGACGACTACTGGCACGACGAGGTCCGAAGCAGGCATCTCTGGGCCAACCTCATGGCCGGCGGGGCCGGGGTGGAATGGTACTTCGGCTACAAGTGGGCGCACAACGATTTGAACTGTGAGGACTGGCGGAGCCGCGACCACATGTGGGATATGACCCGCTGCGCGCTGGAGTTCTTCCACAAGTATCTGCCCTTCACGCAGATGGAACAGTGCGACGAGCTGACGGCGAGCAGGGACGACTACTGCTTTGCCAGGCCGGGCGAGACCTACGCGATTTATCTGCCGTCCGGCGGGACGACTGAACTCGACTTGAGCGAGAATCAAGGCAGGTTTTTCGTGCGGTGGTACAACCCCCGGACGGGAGGAGGACTTCGCGTCGGGCGTGTGAAGTTTGTGGAGGGCCCCGGCAAGGTCGGCCTCGGTCTGCCGCCGGAAGAGCCGCAGAAGGACTGGGCGGTGTTGGTAAGACGGAGCTTGTTGCCTTTGGGGCGGTGAGCCTTTTCGGAGGCGCGTGATCGTACGAATCGAGGCTGTCAAGTACGGGGCAGTTATGCCGTCGAGCTGACTTTACAGCCTTTTCAGGTGCTCGTGGGCCGCCTGCAGCCAGAGTAGCATGGTGGTACCGGGGCGCCAATTTGGATCTTTCGAAAGAGCCCCGGGGCCCGGATGAAGGCCCGATAAGCACGCATAAAATCGGGCATCAAAAAAACTGTTGCAAAGCGTGCCTGCCTCGATATAATGCAGGGTTTGTTCGAAATCCTTTGGTCAGAGTTTAGCAATACAGAATTTGCCGGAGTCGATTCCTATGAATGTAAGTGTGGAGCCAGCAGCCGATTTGTTTGCCGAGAAATTGCCATCGATTGAAGAAATCAGAAGGCTCTCTGAGATCGTTCACAGCAGCGAAAGCAACTTGCTGGCCTTTGGCAAACAAGTCGAGCCGCACTTGGCCGATACACCACCACAAGCTCTTCTTGCGACCGGAATTGGCCTTTATATCCTTGGGCGAAACGCCGAGGCGGTGGAAAGGCTTGAAAAGGCGGCGAACTGTAAAGAGAAGTTCTTGTATCTCGGATACGCATATCGCCGATTGGCCGAATTCAGCAGGGCAATCGGCAGCCTGCAAAAGAGCGCCGGTTTGGGAGCGGACCCCTTGAGCATTACTCTGGAGAAGGCCGCGACGCACCGTCAAGCGAAGGATTACGAAGCCTGTCAAAAGGAGCTGGAAGGCTGTGCAAATTATAAGAACGTCAGCGCCGAGTATCACTATCAGCTCGGGCGTGTGCAGGAAATGCAGGGCCTTTACGAAGCGGCAACAGAGAACTATCAAACAGCTATGGAATTGTCGCCGGACCACAACAGAGCTATTTTCCACTTGGCCTATAGGTGCGACATGGCCGGCGATGAAAACGCCGCGATCGACTACTACCAGCAGATTGCTTCAAGGTCTCCGGTGTACGTCAGCGCCCTTATGAACCTGGCGGTGCTTTACGAAGACGCCGGGCAGTTTGACAAAGCCTTACAGTACGTAGATCTCGTCCTAGAGTGCCATCCGAACCACCGGAGGGCAATACTCTTTAAGAAAGACATCGAAAGCTCAAAGACGATGTTCTACGACGAGGAGAAGGAGAAGAAGAAAACACGGAAGAACCAGATTCTGGAGACGCCGATTTCGGACTTTGAACTGTCGGTGCGGAGCAGGAACTGCCTCAAGAAAATGAACATCCAGACAATAGGCGACCTTCTTAACATCACGGAGCAGGAGCTGCTCTCCTACAAGAACTTCGGCGAGACTTCCCTTCGAGAGATAAAGGCCATACTCGATACGAAGAACCTTCGGCTGGGGATGGCCATTGAAGAGAAGCAGTTGGCTGCTCTTGAAGAAGGAGTTGATGGGATCACGTCGGTTGAAGACGAGGGGCTGGCGAACAAATCGGTGGATGACCTGAATCTTTCCGTTCGTTCGCGCAAGTGCCTCACGAAGCTTGAGATTCACACTATAGGTCAATTGACGCGGACCACGGAGGCCGAGCTGCTGGGATGCAAGAACTTCGGCGTGACGAGTCTGAACGAAATCAAGAAAGCTGTGGGAAGCCTCGGACTGACCCTGCGAAGCCTGGATTAACGGCCAGGAAATTGCACGTTTTTGAGCACAACTCTCAGGTTCCTTTTCGCCCTTCGTCGAGCGAGCCCGCCGAACAGGGGTCGGTGGCCTCGGATTTGGCTGCGCAGTTGCTCTTGGGGTGCGGCAGGTTTTTAGGGGAAGTGGCATTGTCCAAGGCCGCCCATAGGAGACTGAACGGACGTATCAGAAGCTGTCGGGCGGTTCGTGCATCTGTTGCCCGGCAACGATGCACACGTGGTAATAAGGGCGCGGCAGAGAAGTTTACCCTCGGCAGCAGGGTCGCAATCACGGCGCTTCTTCTGACAGTCTGCGGCGGGTGCAAGGCCAGACGTCCGGCTGCCATCACACCGCAGATGGACGTAGCGGCGGAGTTCCTGGTGAGGGTGCTCATAGCCGACGATGTGTCGGCCTGCAAGCTCAAGGGACGCTCGGCGCTAAACGTAATCGGGGGCCGGGCCGATTCAGAGGAGACGTCCGAAGCAATGCGGTTTGGAGACAGCAAGGCGGAGATGGATGTGACAATCTCAAGAGGGAGCATTACAGTTGGAGGCCGCAGATTCCCGGGTGACGAGTTGACAGTATGCCCGGACAGGCCGCACATCTTTGCGTTGAACGGCAAGGAATACCGTGGCAAACTAAGGATAGTGGTCAATCCGGGCAGGACCTCTTTCGACGCGATCAACATGATTCCGCTGGAGCCGTATCTGGCCGGTGTGATCGGGGCAGAAATGCCGGATTACTGGGAACCGGAGGCGCTCAAGGCTCAGACAATAGCGGCAAGAACATACTGCCTCTATATCAAGAGGCGCTTCGGCGGCGGTCGTAGCTGGGACATTAAAAAGACCCAGGCACACCAGGTATACCGGGGGCTGGCCGCAGAATCAGCCCAAATCTGGAACGCCGTTGACAATACGCGCGCCAAGGTAATGACCTGCAGACAGACGGACAAATCCGAGGACATCTTTCCTGCATACTACAGTTCAACATGTGGAGGCCACACCGAGAGCAGCGAGAACGTGTTCGGCGATTCGTTCGTGCCCCTTTCAGGGGTCGCCTGTCCTTACTGCGAGCGCGTGGCCAGGCCGAAGTTCTTCTTCTGGCCCATGGTTCAATTCGGCACGGTCGAGGTGACGAAGAAACTGGCGCAACAATACCCGAAGCTAAAGGAGATTGGCGAGATCGTCGAGATGACACCGACCGGAAAGAGCGAGTACGAGGGTTTCACCCGGTTGACGAGGATAAAGCTGTCCGGCTCCACAGGCAGGAGTGATTTTCTGAGGGCCGAGGATTTGAGGCTCACAATCGATCCGACCGGGCGGAGGTTGAAGAGCACGATCTTCGAGATCATGAAATTAGGCAACAACTGGGCGTTTTCGGGTGGACGGGGTTACGGGCACGGCGTGGGGATGTGCCAGTGCGGGGCTCAGGCGCTGGCGCGACAGGGCAAGAAGGCCGAGCAGATACTTGCCTATTACTATCCGGGCTCCAGGATTGTGAGCGTTTACTGAAATGAGTGCTTTTGAAGTTTTTCATGAAGACGCGGGCCTGCCGGCCCGGACGGGGCTGCTGAGAACAGCGCACGGGCCGGTCGAGACACCGGCATTTATGCCCGTGGGCACCGGCGGCGCCGTCAAGGGGATAACGCCGCAGCAGCTCAAAGAGGCCGGGGTGGGTATCGTTCTTGCAAACACATATCATTTGCTTCTGCGGCCCGGCCTCGAGGCCGTCGAAAAGCTCGGCGGGCTTCACAAATTTATGGCCTGGGACCGACCGATACTGACCGACAGCGGGGGCTACCAGGTTTTCTCGTTGAGTCAACTGACGAAGGTCACCGACGACGGGGTGGAATTTGCCAGCCATGTGGACGGCGCCAGGGTATACCTGAATGCGGAGATTGCAACGGAGGCCCAGAACCGGCTCGGGGCGGACGTGATAATGTGTTTCGACCAGTGCCCTGCCTCCGCGGTGAGCAGGGTCGATCTCGAGAAGTCAGCTGACAGGACCATAAGATGGGCGGAGCGCTCGAAGAAGGCGCATGCGAACGACAATCAACTGCTTTTTGGAATCGTGCAGGGCGGCACGGACATGGATATTCGGCGGCGGTGTGCGTCGGAGCTTGTCAAGGTGGATTTTGACGGCTATGCGATAGGGGGACTGAGCGTCGGCGAAGCGCGTGAGGACATGGCGAGAACGGTTTCGGAGACGGTGCGGTCTTTGCCGGCCGACAGGCCGCGATACCTCATGGGGGTCGGGACGCCTGCGGACATAATTACGGCCGTAATGGCAGGCGTGGACATGTTCGACTGCGTTTTGCCGACGCGAAACGGACGAAATGCCTTCGCTTTTGCCGAGAATGGTCCGGTAAGACTCCGAAACAGCGTTCATGCGGATTGTAGAGAGCCGATCGAGGCCGGCTGTGACTGCATCTGTTGCCGCAACTTCAGCCGGGGGGCCATCCGGCATTTCTTTAACTCGCAAGAAATGCTCGGGCCGATACTTGTATCGATCCACAACTTGCGGTTCTACCAGCGACTGATGGGCCGTATAAGGGAAAATCTGAAGTCAAATACTTTCACCGAGTGGGCGCGTGTGCAACTCAGAAAGTACGCGAGTGCTTAGCCGGGCCCAAACATTCCCGGTTTTACATTGACAATGACCCACCGAAACGGGAAAATCCACTATTTTGGTTGCAGGTCGTGCGGCACCGGCCGCTGATTATGAAAGGATGGCGAAAAATGAGTTATTACAGAATACTGGCGGCAAGCGAGGCCAATACCACCGGTTCGTCTGTCAAGTCCACGCCGATCACCAACGAGCAGACTGAGACGACCACAAAGGTCCAATCGGATCCGAACACGGCCGGCCAGCAGTACCCAAAGGACCGCGGCGGCGGGGGCGGCGGGTATATGCAGCTCATCTGGATAGTCATGATCTTCGGGGTTATGTACCTGATCCTTTTCAGGGGACCCAGAAAGAGACAGCAGCAGCACAGACAGATGGTGCAGTCGCTTCAAAAGAACGACAAGGTCAGAACGATCGGCGGGATTATAGGAACTGTCGTGGACATTAAGGGTGACGAGATAACGCTGAAGGTGGACGAGTCGAACAACACGAAAATAAGGCTGGTGTCTTCAGCAATCGGAAAGAACATGTCGAAAGATAATGATTGAAGGCCTCTACAGTAGTCTATGGCCGTCATGCGAGCCCGTTTGCCCCGTGCCCGGACTGGAAAGAGCCGCAAAGAACCAACCGAATGCCGTTTATTAGCTGCCGAATCAGGAAAAAGCCATGAACAGAAAACTGATATGGAAGGTCGTATTGACAGTATTCTTGACGCTCTTGGCGAGCTGGACTTTGTACCCGCCTCACAAGACACTCAAGCCGGGGATAGACCTGGCCGGCGGGACCAGCATAATCTATCAAATCGACACGCAGGGTTTGAAGGAGGCCGAGAAGAAGAACCTTTCGCAGCGGATGATAACGGTTCTGCGGCGGCGTATAGACCCGGCGAACATCCAGAACCTGATATGGCGGCCCCAGGGAAACACGCGATTCGAGATACAGATGCCGCTCGCAAGTCAGGAAGCCCGCGATAAGCGAGACGCCTACGACACTGCCGAGAAAAATCTCCTGGCTGAGAACATAGGGCGTCCTGCGGTCGTGCGGTCTCTGAAGAAAACACCGGACGAGCGGTCTAAGGATTTCGCCGGTTTCGCCCAGAGCGATCCCAATAAGTTAAAGATTCTCGAAGACCTCGCCAAAGTCTACGACGAACGAGGGGAGCTTCAGAACAAACGCGACCAACTGGTCGGCAAGCTGAAGGACTCGGAGAACAAGCTCTCGGCAGCCGGGGTCGATATTGAGCAGGTCAAGGCCAGGCAAGCCGAATGGGCGAAACTCGACGAGCAGAAGCTCGCCGATGCGCTTAAGGAGTTTCTGAAAGACTCGCAAGACAATCTCGAACTCCTCAGCGAATACGCAAAGACCTTCGCAGAGTGGTTCGAGGTGGTGAACCAACTGACCGACGAGGTGAGCGGCAAGAACATTCAATACACCGTTGCACTAAGAACCATCGACCAGCTAAACCTCACTCAGGAACAATTGAATTACTGCCTCGAGCTTCCCGCCAAGTCATCGCGGCGCAAGAAAGCCATCGCAGCACTGAAGCAGAGGTTCCCGGATCGGGCAGCCAAGATCGACAAAGTGGTCGACGCTTTCGATGCGTACCGCCCCTTCAGAGGCAGACTGGACGACCCACAGGACCTCAAGAGAATGCTAAAGGGCGCCGGTATACTCGAATTCAGAATCCTGCCTACCATGGGGCAGTGGGGCCTGGACGCGGCTCGGATAGACGCCTATAGGCAGGACCTTAAGGAGAAAGGCCCTTCACAGGCCTCAGACAAGGAGTATGTCTGGTGCGAGATAGAGGATGCTGAAGGCTTTCGGGGCAGCGACGTACAGGGTGCCCTCCCGACTATAGGAGAGTTCGGTGGCAAGAAATACGTGCTGGCAAGCAATCGGGAAAACGAGCGCATACTGCGCGGATCCGAGGGACGTGAGTGGAAGCTGGTGAAGGCCGAGCCCACAAGCGACAGGGAGGGGCGAAGGGCTATTGGTTTCTTCCTCGATGAGCGGGGGGGAAGACTTTTTTCAAACGTCACGGGAAGGAACATCGGCAGGCCCTTGTGTATTCTGCTGGACGGGTTTGCATTATCGGCGCCGCATATTCAGGATAGAATTCGCAGAGACGGCATCATAACGGGTAGATTCAGCGAGACAGATGTCAAGGACATGGTCAACAAGCTGAACGCCGGCTCACTGCCGCGCAAATTGATAGAGCAGCCAATTTCTGAGAATACGATCGGACCTTCAATCGGGGCCGACAATCGAAACAAGGGAGTAAGAGCGGGGCTTATCGGCCTGGTGACGGTCATGGTGGTCATGGCGGTGTATTATATTTTCCTGGGCTCAATTGCCGACGTGGCGCTGCTGATGAACATCCTGTTTGTGCTGGCGATAATGGCCGGTTTAAGGGCAACCTTCACGCTGCCGGGCATCGCGGGAATCATACTCACAATCGGCATGAGCGTCGATGCCAACGTTCTAATCTACGAAAGGATTCGCGAAGAGCAGGAAAGAGGCTCCTCTTTACGGATCGCGATAGCCAACGGATACCAGCGGGCGTTCAGCACTATTTTTGATGCGAATTTGACCACGTTCATCACCGC
>CP070678.1:3332995-3344459 GCA_020352515.1 Phycisphaerales bacterium
ACGGACGAGCACTGGAGAGAAGAAGAGTACCAGTGGGTCCGGATTCTCACCTCGCCGAATCCCGCCAGGGCAATGGTGCTGCTCTATATCCAGAAGGCGTGCACCGCCTTTCATGAATTCGAGCCCGCCTGGAGAGCGGGCGCTCTCAAGGGCGAGCAGCTCGAATTCTTTCGCAGGCGACTTGCAAAGAGGATTGAGCAGGTGCTCACAACGATGGAGAATAACGGCCTCGGCAAAATCAACGGGGCGAGCCAATTGGCGGAGATTCTCCGCTGCGTCCGGTCGGCAAAATCCGCCGACGAGCTGGCGGGCCTGAGCGAAAAAGTACACCTGGTCAACCACGTGTTACTCGATTCGCTGGAAGGAGAATAAAGAATGAAGACGATGCGGCGTCGGCAGTTCCTCCGCGGTTCAATCGTTTCGGGAATCGCCGCGGTAATGCCCTTCTCTCGAGTCCGGGCGGCCAACGACTCTATCCGCGTGGGCGTGGTCGGGCTCGGAGGGCGCGGCACAGGAGCGCACATACCATCATTCGAAAAACAAGATGGTGTCACCGTGGTGGCCGTATGCGACCCGGATAGTGAGCGGATGGCGGCGGCGGCCAAAATGGTTGAATCCAGATACGGACGAAAGGTCGACCGGTACGCGGACATGCGGGGCATCTTCGACCGCAAAGACGTGGACGTGATTGCAAACGCCACCCAAAACTACTGGCACGGCCTCAGCACAATATGGGCCTGCCAGGCGGGCAAACACGTCTACGTCGAAAAGCCGCTCTCGCATTATATCCGCGAAGGCCGCCGGATGGTCAATGCGGCCAGGAGATACAACCGCATCGTCCAGTGCGGCACGCAGCATCGCTCCGAGGCTCGGGTAGCCCGCGCAATTCAGTGGATACAAGAAGGCCACCTCGGCGGGATCAAGCTCATCACCGCATTCGCCAACAAGCGGCGCTCTTCATGCGGTAAGCGCGCCACCCCGCTGGAAATCGGCGACACCGTCGATTATGACCTCTGGTGCGGGCCGGCGAAAAAGCTGCCCATCTACCGAAATCGCCTGCAGTACGATTGCAGCTTCGACTGGAACACCGGCGACGGAGAATCGTGCAACCAGGGCGTCCACGAAGTCGACGTCGCCCGATGGTGTCTCGGCGAGAGCCTCCTTCCACGCCGCGTGATCAGCATCGGCGGACGTTTCGTCTTCAACGATGCCTGCAATACGCCCAACGCACAGATCGCCTACTATGAATTCCCGACCGCACCCGTCCTTTACGAGGTGCACAATCTCACAAAAGCTGCAGGTTCTACCGAGATGCCCGCGTTCCGCGGCGAGGCCGTTGGCGTGATTGTCGATTGTGAAGGCGGGTCGGTCAGCCTGTATCGCGGCATCGCCCGGGACAACGACGGCAGGCAGGTCCGGCAGTTCTCCGGCGGCGGCGACCACTTCCAGAATTTCATTGCAGCAGTCAGAAGCCACGACCGAAAGAAGCTCAACGCCGACGTTCTGGAGGGCCACCTGTCCACCGCCGTCTGTCACACGGGCAATATCTCCATCCGCCTCGGCGAAAGGGCGCCCGCGAAAGAGATATCGGGCCGAATCCGCGAAGTTCCCGCTTTCCACGAGATGTTCGAGCGATTCACCAGGCACCTGGTCGCCCACAATATAAACGTCGATTCTCCCACGGTCACCCTCGGCAGGTGGTTGGATATTGACGTGAAGAATGAGTCTGTCGCGGGGTCCGAGGAGGCCGGCCGCCTGGTGGATGGCTTCTACCGTGAACCGTACGTCCTGCCCGCCCTGACAAGCTGAACAGGTTATTTGAAGCCGCGTACCCTATTGGAGACTGCAGGAGGCTAAAATGGATTCGGGCAAATCTAAGGCACGAGTGGTCGCACGGAGAGAGTTCTTATCCCGGCTCCCAGCGGTTGCGGCAGGTTCGGCGCTGGTGTTAGGCAACAAGGCCCGCGGAGCCGATACTACGTCGGACGACACCGGTTCACCGGCGGCGCTGCTGCCGACGATACGCCTCGGCGAGCACCACGTCACCCGGCTGATCGCCGGCAGCAATCCCATCTCCGGATATTCCTACATGGGTCCTGCGCTTGACCGGCACATGCGGGAGTATTTCACCCCCGAGCGGACGTTCGAGTTCCTTCGTAACTGCGAGCGGCAGGGCATCAACGCCCACCAGTTCAGCCGCCCGGACCAAATGGCCGGCGTCTTCCAAAGGCTGCGGGATGGGGGCTCCAAGATGAAGTTCATCTGTCTCCATGCCGACGGCTCGCAATATGCTTCCATCAAGGAAGTAATTCAGAGCACGCGGCCGATTGCAATCGTCCATCACGGCGGCGTCACGGACAGGTTGTTTCGCCAAGGCAAAAGCCGCGATGTCCACGATTTCGTGAAGCGCGTGCACGATGGCGGAGTGCTGGCCGGCGTCTCGGCCCACAACCCCGATTGTATCAAGCGCATCGCAGACGAGGGCTGGCGGGTCGATTTCTTCATGACCTGCTTCTACTACCTCACCCGCCCCGCGGAAGAGCTCGCAAAAATGCCGCCGGTTGTCACGCTCCAGATCGGTTATCCATTCTTTGCCTCTGACCCTGCCACCATGACCACCGTGATCCGGCAGGTCGATCAGCCTTGCCTGGGCTTCAAGATACTGGGAGCAGGTCGCTTGTGCGCCGGCGATCGCAAAGTTGAGGCGGCATTCAAGTTCGCCTTCGAGCATATCAAATCCACCGATGGCGTCATTGTAGGTATGTATCCGCGATACGGCGACCAAATCGGCGACAACGCCCGCTACGCGCGCCAGTTCGGGACGCTCCCCGGCCAGCGGCAGCGCACTTGAAAGACGCACAGGACAGATGCGGGTTATTCGCACCCGGCATCGGTAATCTTGCAACAACCTCCGCCAACCGGCAGTCAATACCTGTTACCTGCCGCGATGGAAAGAATACGTCGCCCCACATGTACCATAATTGCCCGGCGAAGTGTCATCAGTGGCCGGAGAATCCTTTTGCACGGGACAGGATACCCAGGTATACTTGCCGCAGGTTCGGCCGGTGATATTGGTTATAAAAGCCAACCTCGGCTGAAGATGCCGGGCGTGATAAACACGCTCGACCGGCGCAGGCATGGATTGAAGCCTCAGAACGTCCGTGCCGGAATATGGGAAAAGTGGCCCAACAAAAGTATGGTGACCATGGTTGGCAGGTCTTTTGGCTCAGTGGGAGGTCAAGTATGAGAAAAGAAAGAGTTCGTCTGAACCGGCGTGGGTTCCTCAAGACCGCGGTGCAGGCCGGTGTCTGCCTCGCGGCGCCACAGGTGATCCCGGGCACGGCGTTAGGCAGGAACGGAAGTGTGGCTCCCAGCGAACGAATCATACTGGGCGCCATTGGGATCGGCAACCGCGGCCGGTACGTCCTCGGCTGCTTCCTGCGCGAGCCTGATTTGCGGTGCGTGGCCGTCTGTGACGTGCGGGCTGACAACCGCCGGCGCGCCAAGGACATGGTCGATTCCCACAACGCCGACAAGGACTGTACGCCCTACATCGACATGCGAGAGCTGCTCGCCCGCGACGATATCGACGCCGTGCTCATCGCCACCGGTCCGAACTGGCACGCGACGGCGGCCACGATGGCAGCCAAGGCTGGCAAAGACGTCTACTGCGAGAAGCCCTGCACCAAGAACATAGCCCAGAGCCTGGCGCTGGCAGACGTCTTTCGCCGAACGGCGCGCGTGTTCCAGGCTGGTACGCAACGGCGCAGCCTGCCCAACTTCGCCTATGCGGTCGAACTGGCCCGGACCGGAAAGCTCGGCGCCCTCCGGACTCTGCACGCTCACCCCGGCGGGCTGGGGACCAATATGAGCGGCTGGCTGCCGGCTGAGCCCGAACCGCCCCGAGAGCAGGTGGACTGGGACATGTACCTCGGGCCTGCCGCCTGGCGGCCCTACACCCGAAGGCTCATGAACGCCTTCCACTTCGAAAAAGGCGGCGGAATGGTCGGAGGGGGGTGCCTCGAATGGGGCTCTCACTGCGTCGATCTGTGCCAGTGGGCCAACGACGCCGACGACACGGCGCCCGTTGAGTACGAGCCGGTCAAAGGCCGGTTGCACGCCCGCTATGCCAACGGCGTTAAACTGGTCATGCGAAACGACGGATGGCTGCCGATGGGCTCGTGTCCGGTCCGCTTCGAAGGCGAAACCGGCTGGGTCGAGACAGGCGACAATGCGGAGTTCGCCGCGAGCTCCCAATCGCTGCTGCTCCGCAGAGGAGCCAAGATACCGGGCTACCCCGCCGACTTTCACGTGCGTGACTTCCTCGACTGTGTCAAGACGCGGGCCCTGACCCGGGCCAACGCAGACGCGGCGTGCTGGGCTCATATTGCCTGCCACGCGGCCAACATCGCGCTGTTCCTTAACCGGAAGGTCAAGTATGACCCGAAGCGCAATGAATTTATTGGCGACGAGCAGGCCAACCGGCTGCGCTCCGAGGCCCTGCGGGAGCCCTGGCGGATATAGCGTCCGATCTTTCGAAAGAAACCACCCAGATTCCGAGGACAATCATGATAATCAAAAGGAAAAGGTATTTCTCCTGGTGCGTTATTTTTACCATAGTGGCGGCGTCGGCCGGGATTGTCGCCGGAGAACCGTCGGCCGCGGACGCCAAACAGCGCGAGTTGATCGCCGTGCTGCAGTCAGATGCCCCCAAGGCTGAGAAAGCCATCACCTGCAAGCGACTGGCCATCTATGGCACCGGGCAATCGGTGCCTGTGCTCGCCCCGCTGCTGGCGGACAAGGAGCTTGCGTCATGGGCTCGGATCGCGCTGGAAGCGATCCCGGGACCCGCCGCGGACGCCGCTCTACGCAGCGCGCTGGGCAAGCTGGAGGGCCGGCTGCTCGTCGGGACAATCAATTCAATCGGCGTGCGCCGTGATGTCCGCGCCGTCGACGCCCTCGTGCAGAAACTCGACGACGCCAATGCCGACATCGCCTCGGCCGCCGCCGTGGCGTTGGGACATATCGGCGGCGAAAGTGCGGCCGGGGCACTGACCCAGTCGCTGGCCGATGCGCCGGCCGCAGTCCGGTCGGCGGTTGCCGAAGGCTGTATTATATGCGCCGAGCGCCTCCTGGTGAACGACAGGACTGCCGAAGCCGTCAAGCTCTACGACACGGTCCGCAAGGCGAACGTGCCCGACCAGAGACATCTGGAAGCAATCCGCGGCGCTATTCTGGCCCGCCGGTCCGCCGGCATCCCCCTGTTGATCGAGCAGTTGCGGGCTCAAGACAAAAAGAGACTCGGCGTCGGATTGCGTACGGCACGCGAGCTGCCCGGCCGTGACGTAACCGAGGCGCTGGCGGCCGAGCTGGCCCGCCTGAGTCCGGGCCGGCGCCCCTTGCTCCTGTTGGCCCTGGCCGACCGCAGCGACTCCGCCGTGCTTCCGACCGTTCGCAGGGCGGCTCAGAGCGGCCCGAACAACCTGCGCATCACGGCCATCAGAATCCTCATCCGCCTGGGCGATGTCTCTTGCGTGCCGATCTTGCTGGAGGCCGCGACGCAGGAAGATGCCGAGCTGGAGCAGGCGGCCATGGAAACACTGGTCAGACTGCCCGGCGAAGACGTGGATGCCGACCTGCTCGCCCGCCTGCCGAAAGCGCGAGGCAAGCTGCGGCGGATTCTCATCGAGCTTGCCGGGCAGAGGCAAATAGGCCGGGCCCTCGCTGCGGTCGTGCCGAGCCTGCAAGACGCCGATGCCGGGATCCGCGGCGCGGCCGTACGGACAATAAGCATCATCGGCCGGGAGCAGCAGGCTGCCGATCTGGTCAAGCTGCTTCAAGAGACCAGCGACTCAGGGCAGCGGGCGGACATCAGAAAGGCCCTGCTGGCCGTCAGCGGCCGCGGCGGCGTCAAGTGCATCCCCCACCTGCTACCCCTGACGAAAAGCCGGGACAACGAGCTCCACATGATCGGCCTGCACGCATTGGCCGTCGTCGGAGGGCCCGACGCACTGGCGGCTGTTGAATCCGCCATCGAAAACGCTGAGGCCCCCGTGCAAGACGAGGCTGTGCGAATCTTGTCAACCTGGCCGAACAACTGGCCGGAGGACACCGACGCAGGCCGGGCCCTCTTGACGTTGGCCACGTCGGCACAGAAGATGACCCATAAGGTGCTGGCTCTGCGAGGTTACCTCCAGTACATACGCGCCAACAGCAAGCTCAGCAAAGAACAAAAGGTGGCCGCCGTCAAGAACGTCCGGCCCCAAATCAAGCGCCCCGAAGAGGAACGCCAGGCAATCGCCGTTCTCGCGGATGCACCCAGCGCCAGCGCCCTTGAGTTATTGACGACCCTCGCTGAGGATCCCGCGGTGGCCGAAGAAGCCTATTCGGCCATGGTCAAAATTGCCGCCCAGGATATCAAAGGCGTCTCCAGGGACCGACGCCGGGAAGTCCTGCAAACGGTCGCTGAAAAATCAAGGAACAATCGAACCAGGCAGAGGGCCCGAAAAGCCCTCGGTGGAATTCGGCGGTAGGGTCCTGCGGTTGGTGTGGCCCAGGCCGCAGCACCGGTTCGTCGAGATTGCCCAAATGTCCTACCTGACCGAGTCGTCTTCGGGCAGGCCGAGCTTCTTGTATAACTGGCGTCGGCCGGCCTTGTCGCCTGCGATAATGGCCTGGGCGTATTCGGCCACCTCCCTGGCCTGTGCCCGCGGCACGACTATCACGCCGTCGCCGTCGGCCACGATCACGTCGCCCGGCATAACCAGCACGCCGCCGCATACGATCGGGCGATTGACCGACTCGATCTCGTTCCGACCCGGCCGAATCCCTCGACCCGGTCGGCGAAAATACAGCGGGACCCTCTCCGTGGCTATCTCATCGGTGTCACGCGCCGTGGCGCTCGTGACCACACCGACACAGCCTCGCAGCTTCCAGCCCATGATGTTGTTCGAGCCGATGCTTCCGACGTCGGAATCGGGCGCATCGTCAATGACCAGAGCGGTCCCCTCGCGTATCAGCGCGGTGAACGGCTCGCTTGACAGCTCGCTGTACCACTTGCCCACCCACGCATCGAACGGCTTGGTCTCCATAGCGGGCGCCGGCGGCCTGTTGGTCGGAACGTAGCGGGCGGTTACCGCGACGCCGATAAAGCGATGCGCGTAGTGGACGGTGTCCTTCCATGCCGCGTGTATTTCCGGCGACATCAGGCCCGTATTGGTCAGTCCGACCTTGTCCATGCCGTCCGAAACGTCGGCCACGCGCAGGCCGTCGAAGAGCTTGAGAATCTGCCGGTCCTCTTCGGCCGTGTACACCTTTGTCTCAATGAAGTTCTTGCCTGCCCTAAGCTCGTCGGCCTCTGATCCGCTCTTCTGCCTGGCCGCCGCCGGGCCGGCGGCAATGACGAACAGCGAAACCGTCAGAAGCGAGACCAGTGCCAGCAGGAATACCGGAAGCCGTGTATTTGCTCTCGTTGTACGCATTTGTCTGTCTCCTATTGAAGTGTTATTGCGAAAAGACCGGGTCACCAACATCGCAATACTATAAGGTGTTCTCCCGGCCGTTCAAGGCAAAACAGAGGCGCAAAGCCGCGCTCGCGGCCGGGAGTCTGTTGATTATTCTGCCGCACCTGATAGACTGTGGCCCCGGTGGCCTTTGATTTCAGGGGACAGATGCTGTGATCGAAATTGCAGACGGAATAACTATTGGCGCCGGCGAGCTTGTGTTCAAGGCGTCCCGCAGCAGCGGGCCGGGTGGACAGAACGTCAACAAGGTCAACACGCGCATCACGCTGCTCTTCGACGTCGCGGGCTGCTCCGGTCTTTCCGACGTTCAGAAACAGACGGTATTGTCGCGCCTGTCAACACGTGCCGACACCAAGGGCATCATAAGGGTCGTCTCACAGAAATACAGAACGCAGAAGGCCAATCGCCGGGCGGCCGTCGAGAAGCTTGCCCGGCTCCTCGACGAGGCGCTGAGGAGGCGGCCGATTCGAAAAAAGACCCGCATCCCCCGGGCGGCTGCCGAAAGGCGGCTTAGAGAAAAGAAGCGAAGAAGCCTGCTCAAAAAGGAGCGGGCGAAGAGGAACCGGCCGGATTTCGCGGATTAGAGCGGTTTTCGGGATGCTCACTGTTTTCGCGTGCGGCGCGCGAGAACGAACACGATGACAGCGACGATAATCGCTATCACGAGCACTTCTTTCGGGCCCATGAAGAAGAAGGTTGCAAGCGTCATTGTCTTTGTATCCCGTTATCCGCCCCGGTAGTGGGCGACTTTCGTTTGAAAGAAACACATCTGCGCAAGATTATCGCAGCGCGCGACCCGAAAAAGCAAGCAAATATCAGGCCGGCTGTTTTCGCCCGGCGGCGGTGGCGTTGAATCGAGGAGAAAAAATTTTTAAAAATTTTCGAATTTTTTTGTTGACCCTACTGTAATTATAGTAGATACTGTGCTTACAGTACTATTGTTTCAGTTAGGAGACGCTCAAATGAAAAAGGTCAAACCATCCGATCTGGAGATGCAGATACTGTCGCTTCTTTGGGAGAGGGGCCCCAGCACGGCCAGAGAGGTCCTGGAGGCCATGCCCGACGGCAAGGAGCGGGCCTATACCTCGGTCCTCTCGGTGATGCAGGTCATGGAGAAAAAGGGCTTCCTGAAACACAAGAATCGCGGTCTGGCCCACGTTTACAGCCCCGCTGTGGACAAGGGCAGGGTCATACAGCCCTTCCTGCGAAGGGTCGTCAACGAGGTCTTTGGCGGGCGGCCGGCTGCGATGATGCAGGCATTACTAACCGGGACACAGGTCAGCGAGAGCGAGCTGGCCGAGATACGCAGGGTGCTGGATGCGGCCGGCGACCCGAAGCGCAGCGGGAAAGGGGAATTGAAATGAACGGGCTGATTATGCTTTTCGAAAGCGAGTTCTGTGCGCACCTGACAACGGCCCTGTTGCACACTCTCTGGCAGGGGGCCTTGGTCGCGGCCGCCCTGTACCTCTTCCTGCGGGGCAGACCGGCAGAGCAGGCACACAAGCGGTATCTCGTCTCTCTCGTTGCTCTCGGGGCGATTGTTATTGCCGGATTTGTCACGTGGGGGATCATCGATTACGAGCCTCCGGCGCCCGGGCAAGCATCCGTTGCCTATTCGCCGGATCAAGCGAAGGTCTCACCGGATGGCGGCACGGAGCGCGCCACCGCCGAGTTCGCCGGTCCGGCTGATTCCGAACGGGCCGAAGCGGCGCCCGCATCAAGACGATTCAACTGGCGCCTGTGGGCGATGGGCGGCTGGCTGGCCGGGGCGGCTGTCATGCTGCTGCGCGCGCTTCTGGTTATGGTTGGCCTCGGCCGGCTTCGGCTTGCATGCAGGCCGCTGGAAGATGAGGCCGTGCTGGCTGTGATCGACCGACTGCGGGCGGGCATGCGCATCGCCCGGCGAATTCGCGTGGTCGTCGCCGAGCGCATCCTGGTCCCCGGAGTGATAGGGTTTGTCCGTCCGACCCTGCTTCTGCCGGTCTCGATGCTAAGCGGAGTCGCTGTCGACGATCTGCGGGCCGTTCTGGCGCACGAGCTGGCGCACATCCGAAGGTTCGACTACCTGGTCAACTTCTGCCAGATGGTGGCTGAGGCGGTGCTGTTCTTCAACCCGGCCGTCTGGTGGATAAGCCGACAGATACGCATCGAGCGGGAGGCCTGCTGCGACCGGGCCGCCGTTGCGGTGACCGGCCGGAGCACTCGATATGCCGAGGTCCTCGCCCGTTGGGCAAGAATGGTCAAACGCGCCGATATCGGTGTGGCCGCCGCGGCTATAGTGGGATTCGTGGAAGACGGACAAAGCGGCACCGTGCTCGACCGCGTAAAGAGGATTGTCGTTGCCGGGCACAGGCCGAGGCTGCGCGTCTCATGGTACGTGGCCGCGGCAATGATGGTGCTCTGCTTGGCCGTGCTTGTCGGCCTTTGGCGGGGAACGAAACTCACCGTGGCCTTTGCCGGCAGGCTGCTGACGCCGCAGGAGCGGATTGAGATGATAGCCGAAATCAACAAAACCCACGGCATGGTCGACAGGCAGTACGGCGACGAGGACAAAATCCTGCTCTCAGGCGTTGTCAGGACGCACGACGGGCGACCCCTGACGAAAAATGCGAGCATAAAGGTGCACTGGGAGCGCCCGCGACACAGCGGCAGCGCGGAGATAGGGGTGGGCCCCTGGGACCGGTTTGACGAGAGCGGCGCGTTCAGCTACCGGGCCGAATACGGCAGCATTATCTTGCTTGCATCGGCCGAAGGGTATGCCCCGGCATTTGCAGGCCCGTTCGAGGCCGAGCCGGGCGGCGCCGTAAGCGACATTGAAATAGTGCTTACCGACGGCTTCGAAGGCCGAATCAAGGTGGTTGACGACCGGGACAATCCGGTCGCCGGCGCCAGGCTCACGGGCGGCTACGTTTACCCGGGCGGCTCCTGGCATCACAACATAAAGCTCACCACCGACGAGACCGGCCTGGCGGCAATCGAACATGCCGCCTCATGGGATCTCGCCTTTCAAATCAGTGCCGACGGCTTCGAGTTCGAGCGAATCAACCGGATAAAGCTGCGCCCCGACCAGATCACGATCTTGCGCCTCGCAAAGGCTATAGCGACCACCGGGGTGGTGCGTTCCGGGAAGACCGGAGAGCCGGTTGCCGACGCCGAGATTCGCCTGCTGATCTCAAAAGGCCCCACAGGGACCTTCTTCAGCGGCGGTCAACCGGACGGGCCGCCCGACGCCGTGGCCGATGAGTCGGGCCGGTTCGAGCTAAATACCCTCCGAAGTGAGAGCAGGTACCTCGCAATGGTCGGTGCGCCGGGATTCGGCAACAGGTTCCTCACCAACCTGCGGGCCGGACAGAGCGGCCTGGAAGTCCTGCTTGGCGAGAAGAAGCGGATCAAGGGAAGGGTGATAGGCGACCTTGATCGCCTTGAAACGGCCTCCGGGGCTCCGGTTTTGCGGTATCTCAACAAGTTCGGCTTCGAAGACCATTCCAACTCCTCTGCCTGGGCAACCTGCCCCGTAGAAATCCGGGACGGCACCGGCTATTTCGAGATCGACGATTGTTGGGGCCAGGGCGTTAATATATGGGTGGACCGAGAACGGTTCTCTGTGGACGTTGAGAAAGACCCGCTGGATGACGTCGTCATTGACCTGCGTCCAGTCCAGGCGCGTCAGGACATGCGGCAGGTCGTTCTCAGGTTCGGTGTCCCTGAAGGTTCTCCCGGCGTTCAGGGGTGCGTCAGGGTTGATTACATTTCCGAGGTTAACCGCGGTCGAAGACTGGGCATGACTCCGAAGTGGCTTGATATCGAGGACGGGCGGGCTGCCTGCGAGATACCGGTGCCGGGAAAGTTCAAGTACGGCATCGACTATCACCAGGGAAAGCGGCCGGTGGGCTACTGGTTCGAGGAGATTTCCCCCATAGACGTTGAGCCTTCGGATGAGC
>CP070678.1:3344559-3352703 GCA_020352515.1 Phycisphaerales bacterium
AGATGGTCTCGCCGAGGGCCTGTCGTGCGGCGGCGCTTTGCGGCCTGAAGAGGCAGAACAACGGGCCCCATATATCGACGGCGCCGTGGAGTTCGCCCCATTGAGAATCAGCGCCCGAGTTGCCTTTCTCGGTCCATGTCTGCTCGACGACCATGACCTTTACGACGGATTCGGCGCGGCGTATTGCCCGGCCCCATTTTTGCACAAACCTGTAGGCTTCTTCGTCGTTCGGCTCATCCTTGAGGTAGATGTAGAAGGTCACGTAGGGGCGATTCAGCTTTGCGGCGGCGTCGCTCCAGCTCTTGAGCCAGGCCTCGAGCTTGTCGCGCTGGTTGTCGGGGTCTTTGACGATGCTTGTGGGGCGTGGAACGGCGATGGCGTTTACATGATAGCGGTCGACGAATTCGCGCAGCCTGGTTATCTGGTCCGTGGCGATGCGGTAGGAGCCGTCCTGGCGGGCTACGGGCGTAAGGGCGGGCGGCGTTGCATTGATGCGATGGCGTGTGAGCATCTCGGCGCATTGGGCTTCGACCGCAGCGTAGTCTGATGGCTCTTTCTCCTTGCCCTCGCGGGCGCGCTGAGCGTAGTAGGCTCTCATTCGAGCGGCCGGCGAGCCGAGGGCGGTCTTGAGCGTTGAGACGCGCGGCAGTGTGAAGTTCCACACGGTGAGCGTGACGGGGATATCGACCGGCTCGCCACTGTCGGACGAAACGCGATACGCGCCGCGGTACCGGCCCGGCGCGGAGTTGGGCGGGACGTAAATATCGACCCAGAAGCCGTGGGTCTGCCCGGCGGGCAGATCGAAGGGGACGGCGGAGAATCTCGCGGCGGGCAAAGAGGCGCCTGTGATGGGATGTTCGAATGGAATGAGGGGATCGGGATACCAGCCGGGCTTGAAGCGGTCGTTGCGGTGCGTCCCGGCCGTCAGCTTCAATTGATGCTGCCGGTAGAGTCGGGCGTCCCCGGCGTGCAGGACGGCTCCTTCGGGCCCTTTGAGATCGCCGGGCTCAATCGTGATCCCTTCGACGGCAACGTCGGAGCGCATGAGTATCTGGAAGCTCTCCCACTCATTTTGCGCTGCGGAGATACTTACGCTTTTTTCGGCGCCCGGGGGCTCTTCGCGGAGGACACGGCGGGTGGAGGTTAGGGTCCATACGTGGCTTTGGGCTCGTGCCGACCGGCAGGCGAGGAGGCAGACAAGGGCGGCTACGATATAATGTGCGTGCAGTTGCTTCATTTTCTTGCTCCAGGTGTTGCAGGTAAATAGTCCATTAGTATGATGTCGGAAACTGATGCTTTTGTCAAATACCAGGGCTCGAATCCGGTTTTCTGCGGGTGGCGGCCGGGCCTGTTCGATGTCGGAGCCGGATTGGAGGGTTTTGCCGTGTCGCGGGGGTGCGGCACATAGGGCTTGACATTGTGCGGCTCCGGCATCATGATGTTTGTTGAGGCAGTTGTGCGGGAGGATGCGTCTCTGGTTGTACTGTGCGGGTCGGCGGGAGGGCGGCAGAGACGGCCGGACATGCTTTGAGCATTTTGTGCGGGCGAGTGCTGCGGGGAGGGTGAAGAGTCGGTATGTTTTGGAGGCACCGGGGGGGCAGAAGCACGGCCGGGGCTCGGATGAAAGACAGAGGCGGCGATCAGACGGACATGGGGGGCAGCGGCAGGGCGTTCGAACCTACGCGGTGGACGGTCATCGAGCAGATCAAGTCCGCGGGCGAGGCCGAGCGGCGGGCTCTGACGGGTGATATTGTGGGCTCGTACTGGAAGCCCATCTACTGCTATCTGCGGCGCAAGGGATACGACAACGAGCGGGCCAAGGACATCACGCAGGGTTTCTTCCAGGAGGTGGTGATAGGGCGCGGGCTGGTTGAGCGTGCCGAACGCGGCAGGGGGCGGTTCCGGACGTTGCTGTTGACGGCCCTGGATCACTACGTGAGCAATGTGCGTGAAGCGGAGGGGGCTCAGAAGCGCAGGCCCAAAGAAGGTGTGATTAGCCTTGGGGAGCTGGACGAGGCGCACGTGCGTCTTCCGGCGGACGAGATGCGGCCCGAGGCTGCATTTGCGTATGCCTGGGCGACTGCTGTTCTGGACGAGGTTCTGGCGGAGGTTCGGAGGGGCTGCCGGCGCGAGGGCAAGGGCGTGCATTGGGTCGTTTTTGATGCGCGGGTGTTGCGGCCGATCATGGAGGGGGGCGAGCCCGAGCCTCTGGCGAGCCTGTGCGTGCGTCTGGGCATCGACGGGGAGGGGAGGGCCTCGAATATGGTGGTAACGGTGAAGCGGCGGTTCAAGGCGGCCATGGTGCGTCGAATCGGACGTTATGCGGGGTGCGAGGAGGATGTTCATGGAGAGATAGTGGATTTAATGGAGATTCTCTCAAAGGGCGGCGCAGGATGACGGAGAGTTTCCTGTATAACAGGTTGAGCGGCTCAGGTGGCGTCGCGCCGGCTGAACCGAGTTTTGACGTACTGAAGGAATAGTAGGGAAGATGATATGAGCAAGGATTCGACCATGGGTCTGAGCCCGGAGAGAATCGCCCGGCTTCTGGGCGTGAGCATCGGGCGTGATGGTGAGAAAGACAAGGCTGAAGGCGCTTGCGGCTCCTTTGAGCTGATGTGGAGCGGCTGGCGGGAGGCGTTGGGACTTGACGGGGCGTCCGATAAAAGTGGCGGTTCGTTGGAGAAGGTGAACCTGGGTGCGGGGGCGAGCAGAGACCGGGAAGCGCTGCTGGGGGTCTTGACCGATTCGCAGTCGGATCTGGGCACGATAAAGCGAATCAGGCGTTACGCGAAGGATGTCGCGTCGCGGGCGGGCGAGCCCGAGCGTACGCTTGCTTTCGCTGTCTACTTTGGGGCGATTGCCAATGCGCTGGTGTTCCACGAAGTCAAGATAACCACATACTCTTACGAATCGCTCTGCGTGTCGTACGAAAAGCTCCTGAACAGGCCTTGCGTGCCCGAGGAGCTGTTTGGTCTGTTCGGCAAGGCCAGGGATTTGTGCCGGAGGCGGTCGAGATGATTTTGGAAGCAGAGACAATGTCGTGCGGGGGGCCGGAGCCGTTTGTGTGTGTGGGCAGACGCCAAAGGTTTTGGGCGGTGCAGATAGAGGAAAGTCGGTCGCCGGGAGAGCGGGTATTCGGCGGATTGAAGTCACGGGGCGGATTTTTCTTGCCGCGGGCCCACCGATTGGGATATAATGACATTTCTGTCACGGAAGACCTGCTTCGCACAGGTACTGTCCGCAGGCTCAATGAGCGAAAGGGCGACCCTGGAGTCTGGCCTCGACGGCGAGAGGCATTGAACAGCTTTCATTATGTGTTAGTCATGCCAAAGGCAAGCCGGACGGCTCTTTGTCGGGCCAATTATCGAGAGGATACGGTGACATGACCGCATGTTTTAGTCAGGATCTGGTCGAGCGTTACGTGTCGGGGCGCTGCTCGGAGGACGAGGCGCGTGTGGTTGACGCCCATCTTTGCGAGTGCGACAGGTGCCGGCGGCGGGTGCAATCCGGTCGGCCGACACTCGCGGGCCCCGAGGAGGGGGGCGGTTGGGAGCATGGTGTCGCGGCGGGTGTCGGAGGGTCGGGTCGCGTCGGTTCAGGGGACGGCGAATCTGCGACTTTGCCCGCAGGCCGGAGGCGCAAGAGCGGCGGCGAGGGCGTCTCTGATATAACTTTTGCAGGTTATCAGATACTGGACGAGCTGCCCCGGGGCGGGCAGGCGGTGGTTTACAAGGCGGTTCAAAAGGCCACGAAGATGAAGGTGGCGTTGAAGGTGCTTCCGCCGGGGCTCAGCGCCTCTCCGCGCGCGCGGCATTACTTTCGGCGAGAGGTGGAGCTGGCCGCCAGTCTTAACCACCCGAACATAGTCGCAATTCACGACAGCGGAATAGTGTACGGGCAGTATTACTTCTCGATGGAATACATCCACGGGATGTCACTCGATGAGCACCTTCGCGCGCACACGCTTTCGCTGCGAAACAAGATAATCCTGTTCGGCAAGATATGCGACGCGATGACGCACGCCCATCAGCGAGGCGTCATCCACCGAGATTTGAAGCCCTCGAACATTCTGGTGGACGAGAGGGGCGAGCCCCACATAGTGGATTTCGGGCTGGCCAAATCCGCGGGGAGCCTGAACGCCGTTTCGGAGACGACGCTGATGCCCTCCATGACGGGTCAGATAAAGGGGACGGCGGCGTACATGTCACCGGAGCAGGCGGCGGGGCGCTCCGACCTGGTTGACGTGAGAACGGACGTATATTCGCTCGGCATCATTCTTTACCGCATGTGCACGGGCAAATTCCCCTATGACGTTTCGGGCTCGGACGTCCGGATACTGGACAACATTCAGCACGTCGAACCTGTGAGGCCGAGGCAGATTATAAGCCGATTCAACTCGGACCTGGAGGCCATTATGCTCAGGGCTCTGGAGAAGGACCCGGCGGACAGGTATCAATCGGCGGCCCAGTTGTGGCACGATGTCCGGTGCTGGCTTGACGGGCTGCCGATTGTGGCAAGGTCCGTCAGCTCTCTCTATTTGCTTCGCAAGGTCATTTCACGGCACCGCTACACGACCACGGTGGTGCTGCTTTTGGTGCTGATTGTCCTGGGCTTCTCCGGCACTTACTATCATCTTTACCGGCAGCTGCGTGCGAGCGGGGCGCGCCTGGAGCTTGCGAATACATCGCTGGATAATCAGACGAGGGAGTTTGCGATGGTTGCGCCGCAGGTGATTTTCGTGAGTTACTTTCTCCCGGCCTGGCACGGCGGGGACGACAAAGAGGCGGCGTTCGTGGGGCGCTATTTTACGGAGGGGTCCCGCGAGGCTTACGCTGCGGCTTTCCTGCTCGAGGAGCGGCCGATGTACGAGAAAGCTGCGCGGTTCAAGGGCCGGATGAAAGAGGCGGATTCCAGCTTCTCGGAGTTCGTTATTGCCGAGCACCACCTGAAGAACGGCGATTTGACGGAAGCGGTAGACGCCTATCGGCGGTGCTTAGCGAGGGGGCGGGGCGACGAGTCGGACCTGTGGCTGATGGACAAGGCCAGAAGCCGGTTATACGAGCTGGCAGTGGTCGGCGGGCGGGGACGCTCGACGACGGCGAACGATTAGGAGCAGAACGATGAGAAGCAGAAACTCAAAAGGGCGGAGCGCCCGGGGGCGGGCGGCGGGTTTCACACTCATAGAGCTGCTGGTTGTGATTGCGATTATTTCGCTGCTAATGGCGATTCTTCTTCCGGCGCTGCAGCAAGCCCGGCTGCTTGCCAAACGGCTGGTCTGCCAGAGCAACCTCAGGCAGATTGCGCTGGCGTGGCACAATTATCTCGACGACCACGAAGGCCGGTTCTACCAGGGCGTCAACCACAATTACGACTTCGGGGGTTGGAAGGGCTTTGGGACCGGAGCGCTGACTCGCCCCCTCAACAAATACCTCGGGCTGCAGACAGAGATGGACAACGGAGAGAACGCCAGCGTGTTTCGCTGCCCCACTGACGCGGGAGGGCTGGACTATACGGGCAAGGCCTACAATCGATTCGGCAACAGCTTCGAGATGAATCATCTATTGGTCGGCCCAAACCAGCTTCCCGTGCACGGTGGTGTTGGCGAGCCGTGGCGCACAATCAACACGAAGGTTAATGAGCGTCTGTACGATCTTACAAGGGAGCGTGTTGCCGAACCATCCCGGCTTCTGCTGGTTGGTGACCATAACTGGGTCGGCAGGTGGGACCCTCTTGTTCCGCCGGCGTATGTGAGCGATGGGTGGCACGGCCGGGCCGACCGCTACAACCTTGCCTTTCTGGACGGTCATGTGAGACTTCTGAGAATACGGAAGGGTCTTTATTTGGCGGGGGATTATCGCGTGCAGCCGTTCGGCGCGCTGGACAGCCAGGTTATGGAGTTGCAGGAAGAGATAGAATGAGTAGTGACAGCTATGGAAGGACTGACTTGCCATACCGGGCCAGGGAGGGCGGAAAGCAGGCTTGAACGAGCCGACCGGAGTATTCGGCCGGCGGCGTTGGAGGAGAAGTGATGATGCGGGCAATGAACCTGCAACTTGTTCGGATGATTGCAGCCGGCATCTGCGTTTTGTGTGCAGCACCTCGCGTTCCGGCGGGAATCATATACGTGGACGCCGCGGCAACGGGGGCGAACAACGGCCAGACATGGACGGATGCCTACCGGCATCTGCGCGATGCGTTGGCGGCAGCCGGTCAAGGAGACGAAATTCGCGTTGCCCAGGGCATATACAGGCCCGACCTGGGAGCAGGTATCTCGCCCGGCGACCGGACGCAGAGTTTCCAGCTCAAAAATGCGGTCGCCATCAAAGGGGGATACGGAGGCCTTCTCGCGTCGAATCCCGACGAGCGGCGGATCGAGGAATACCAGACGGTCTTGAGCGGGGATCTTAACGGCGACGACGGGGCGGACTTTGCCAACAACGGCGACAATAGCTATCACGTGGTTATGGCCGAAGGAACAAGCCCTATGACCGTATTAGAGGGTCTTTCCATAAGCGGTGGGAACGCGAACGGCACCTCCGGGCGATGGGATAAGGGCGGAGGGATTTACTGCTACCTTGCCAGTCCGGCAATCCGGCAATGTGCGTTCAAGGGCAATTGGGCCCGGCAGTTCGCCGGAGGGATGTACCTGGATTATATCTGCGCCGGGCAGGTCAGCGAGTGCCGCTTTTCGGGCAACAAGGCCGCCAGCGGAGGCGCGCTGACAACCGGCCACTGGTGCAACCCACACTTTAGAGACTGCACGTTCGAGGACAACCGCGCCGATAACGGCGGCGCAGTTTTCAACCGTGAGAGCAGCACGCCGACATTCACCGACTGCGAATTCCGCAACAATTCGGCCGCGGCGGATGGCGGCGGGGTGAAAAACTACGGCAGCAGCGCCATATACAACGGCTGTATGTTCAGCCGCAACAAGGCCTACGAGGGCGGGGGGATGTACAGTATCGGCAGCTACACACCGGGGTACCAGCCGCCTCAATTGATGAACTGCACTTTCGTGCGCAACTCGGGGTCGTACAACGGCGGGGCGATGTTCAATAACATCATCAAGCCTGTGGTGAGCGGTTGTGTATTTCGCAGCAATTCCGCGGGCTTCGGCGGCGCGATACACAACTGGAAGAGCAGTCCGTCGGTTGAAAACTGCACGTTCACGGGCAACTTTGCAGCCCTGCACGGCGGGGCTCTCGATGCCACGAACAACAGCTCACCGACGGTGACCAACTGCACGTTCAGCTTGAACTGCGGCAACCGGGGCGGCGGGGCGGTATTTTGCCTGACTTCTTCGGCTGTTCAAGTGAGCAACTGCATCTTGTGGGGCAACCTGGCGCCGGAGGGGGCGCAGGTTTATGTCGGCGCTTCGCAGGAGTCCGCTTCGATAAGCATCAGTCACAGTGACGTTGAGGGAGGCTCGGCGGCGGTACACGTGGGTTCGGGCTGCGAGCTGATATGGGGCGACGGGAATATCGATGTCGCTCCGCTTTTGACCGCGGACGGACATTTGTCAAAGTCTTCACCCTGCATCGACGGCGGGACACTTTCCGGCGCGCCCGGTGTGGATCGAGACGGGGACGGGCGGCCCTACGGGACGGCCGTTGATATCGGCGCTGACGAATTCATTGATACCGATGAGGACGGCCTGCCGGACTACTGGGAGCAGGACCATTTCGGCGGTCCGGGTGCTGCGATTGCGGCGATTGACAGCGACGGGGACGGTTTGAGCAACGCCGACGAGTACGAGCGATACGGCAGCGACCCGAATGCAGGGCCCTACTACGTGGATGCGTCGGCCGGTGACGACGACTACGACGGGCGCGCGCAAACGCCGCAAGGCAATGGAGCGGGTCCCAAGAAGACCATTGCCGCGGCGGTTGACGCGGCCGGATCGGGTGACACGATTCTGGCGGCGGCCGGCTCCTATACGGGGGAGGGCAACAGGGGCATCGATTTCGGCGGCAAGGCGGTGATCCTTCGCGCCGCGGGGGCTGCGACGATAGACTGCGGGAGTTCGGATCGTGGTTTCTATTTCCACTACGGGGAGACGCGGCAGACTGCGGTGATCGGCTTTACGATTACCAGCGGCCTGGCCGACCGCGGGGGGGCAATCCGCTGCGAACGCGCGCACCCGC
>CP070678.1:3352803-3388252 GCA_020352515.1 Phycisphaerales bacterium
TCTGAGCGGCTTCAACGCAAAGCCATTCAATATCATCGGCGATTGGAGGCCCTTCACCGGCGTTTTCGATGGAAACGGGCATACAATCTCCAACTTCAGATACACTGCCGCAGAGCCAGGGTACTACGGCCTCTTCAGCCACGTTGGCACACCGGGAAAAGACACCCGGATTAAAAACTTGGGATTGATCGATCCTAAAGTCGATGCCGAAACAGTGCACTACGTCGGCTCGCTCATAGGGCGGCTTCATTACGGCACCATCACCGGCTGCTATGCACGCCGCGGCAGCGTTTCGGGCAATAAATGTGTTGGTGGATTGGTGGGCTGGCTGGATAACGGAAATATCACCAACTGCTATTGCAGTGTTGGCGTTAAGGGATCAGATTATTTGGGCGGGCTGGTGGGATATAGTTATCGTGGCGCAATCACCAGGTGTTATTCGGTCGGCGGCGTGTCGGGTGGCGATCCTGTCGGCGGACTGTTGGGGCGCAATTTCCTGGGTACGTGCAAGGACTCTCTCTGGGATATTCAAACCAGCGGCCAAGCGGCCGGTGCCTGTGGAACGGGCAAGACGACGGCCGAAATGCAAAAGCAAAGTACCTTTACAGATGCCGGCTGGGACTTCGTGGATGAGGCCGCAAACGGCGCCGAGGGTATCTGGTCGATTATAGAAGGCCGGGGCTATCCCCGCCTTCGCTGGGAGCTGATTGCGGAGAAATGATTTACACATATCTTTCATAGCGTCGCAAGGGTGCTCGGCCGTGCGGTTACCGATTAGGTCGGGAGAATGCAGAGCAAAGCGGCCGCAATTGAAACCGGCTCACTCTACGCTCAGGCACGTCGGTTCCTCTCGATTCTTCCAACGAATCGTCACTTTACCAGCCCCTTTCACACCAATAGCGGCAGGAGAAACCTCGCAAATACCTCCGACTTCCGTCGTCCCTTTCGCCTCAACAGGCCTCACCGCCCACGCAATCAGCGTCTCTTAGATCTCCAAACGCTGCCGTCTCGCTCGACCCTGATAATCTCGTCATAACCTGAGGCATCGAAATCCTCTCCGGCCACAACCACGTCATACGCGATGTCGTTCCGCAGGCATCGCTCGACTTCCCTTACGGCCGGCGCCAGAACCTCCTTGTACGTCAGCCCGAACTCGTTTTTGCGCTTGATGGTGAATATATACGAGCCGAACATATCCAGCTCCCAGCAGCTCGGCAGCGTATAACCGTACGGCAGCACTATCGCCGTTCCGGCCCGCCGCAATATCTGCTCCAGCGGCCGCCGCGGATGCTTCTTCGCGTACTCAGTGATGGCCCTCGCCAATCGAAGCTGCTCGGTATATGGCACGTGGTGGTCGTGGTCCGACGTCCAGAACCAGATATACGACGCACCAAGCTCGTACGCCAATTCCATCGAGGCAATCCTGAGCTCCGGCTCGCTTTGCCCGTATATCGACATCCCCCATCGGGCCCCGAAAGCCCTCGCCGGGCCGATCATCTGCGAGTAGTACCACAGAAAGAGGTTCTTCGGCGTCACCGGGATGTTCGTGCCGAACTCGGCGTTGATTCGCTGGAGCATCTTGCCCCGGTCGGACCTGTCCGACTCTATGCACCAGCGGCATTCCTGGATAAATCCCGACGGATTGGCCTCGAGCTGATAGTAGCTCGTGCCCACGTACGTCTCCCATATCGGAACGCCCGGCTCTGCGAGCTTCAACGTGCCAAGGTCGATGCCCGCGCCGGCAAGCACATTGCGATAGCCCGTATTGTTGAGCCTTTCCCGAATGTGCCGCTGGATCATCTCTACCGCCTCTTTCGGCGTCGCATCACGGGCGTATTTGCCCGCCAGCCTGCACGCCGGCTCATCGATAAACTGCCGCAGACCGAGGAAGTTCGACCGGAAAAGCTCTTCAGGAAAAGCGATTTGTGGGCTGTAACCCTCATAGAAGACCGGCCTGCGGCATATCCAGTCCACTTGCTCGCCTTTGGCCGTGAAGTAGTTGATACCCGTCGCAATCATCTCATCGTAGTTTTCCCGGGTGAAGGCCACGTAGTTGTAATTGTCCTTGCTGGTCTTTCGCCCCTTGCCGTCATCCTTGAAGTTCCGGCTGGTCCCGACAAGCAGCTCGGGATCGAACACCTGCCGCTCGATATTCTCGGGCGCCCCAATCGGCTCCGGAGCCAGAACCTCCTGGCGAATCAGCGGATGCCCCAGAAATGTACCTCTCTCGAACGGGAACTCATCCGCCGGACCGGCCGCTCGCGGGAGAAGCTCCGACCTGAAGTCGAACACCGGCAACAGCGCCTTGCCCGAACGCCGCTCCACGTATTCGATAGGCGGGCGGTTGGGTTCGGCCAGGATGTATCGCACGAAATCAATCGGCCTGTTTGCATCGCCGACCATTGGATTGTCGTCGGCCAGAAACCAGATGCCCACCTTCTCGCCGCCCACCTTCGTGCAAGTCAACCGGTGCCAGCAAAGACCCGGCCTCCCCGGTTCCGGCGCCACCGCTATCTCGACCGACTCGACCATCTTTGCGTGTGCATTGTTCGGAAGGAGGGCCCTGTAAAGAGCGCGGGCGGACGGTTCACTCGCCCGGACCGACGTGGCAAGGGTAAACACTACCATGACCGCCAGTCCCTTGTACAGGGCTTTCATTTCGCGCTGACCTCCTTCGTCGCATTAGCGGTAATCGTCGCCGTTGAGGCTGCGGACGACGGACTTGAGCCACGCATGAAGCTCGGCCTTCATCGCCTCCGTCCGCTTGGCCCGCCCGCTGCTCAGGTCCTTCTTCTCCAACGGATCTTCGGCGAGGTTATACAGCTCCCACCTTACGCCTTTCCTGCCCTCTATCCGGTGAAGCTTCCACGGCCAGTCGAGCCACGCTGCATGACCGCCGAAGGAATCCAGCGGATACTGTCTTGTGATCTTTGCTGCGTCGAGCCGCAGCCGCGACTCGTCGTAAACGTCCCTGCCCGCTTTTTGCGCCTCCAGAAGCTGCGCCATCCACTCCTTGCTCGGCGTCCGAATGCCGCCGGTCGGGTGATCCCAGAAGCCCATCGGCCTCGGCCTCGATTTCATCTTGCCGTCCAGCAGCGGGACAAGGCTCACTCCGTCCAAAGGCGGCTGGCCCTCCATCCGCACCCCAACAATATCCAGCAACGTCGGGTAGATGTCCGAAGTGTTGCAGGGGACATCCGTCGTTCGCGGCCGGCCGATGCGCGCGGGCCACTCGATGATGGCCGGCACCCGCAGACCGCCTTCATAAACCCTGCCCTTGTTGGCCCGGCCCCCGGTCGTGCCAACTCCGGGAAGCCCGCCGTTGTCGCTGCAATACCACAGGATAGTGTTCTCGTGGATACCGAGCGTGCGCAGCTCCTTGCGGAGCTTCCCGAACGCCCGGTCCATGCCGGTAATCTCACCGTAGAAGTTCTGCAGCTTTTTGCTCCGGCCCTCATATAGCGCGCGGTCCCGCTCAATGGCCTCGTGCGGCCCGTGCGGTGAGCCGAACCAGACGACCGCCAGAAACGGCTCCGGCGATTCGGCGTGCTTACGGATGAATTCGATCGCCGCGTCCACGGTGACCGTCGAGCTTTCGCCCTTGGTCGCCACGGCGATACCCTCTCGGCTGAGAATCGGGTCGTTGTCGAAAAAGTTCGGCGAAGAAAACCATTCGTCGAAACCGCTCGCCCCGGGGTTCACGGGACTGCCCTTGCAGACCGACCCAAGGTGCCATTTGCCGAAATGCCCGGTGATATAGCCGGCCTTCTTGAGGGCCTCGGCCACCGTAATCTCCTGCGGGCGAATCGAGTGGCCCCACTTGAAGCACCCGAAGCGATTGGGGTGGCGGCCGGTCATCACGCTGCCCCGGGTCGGCGAGCAGACCGGCGCCGCCGCGTAGAAGCGGTCGAAACGAAGGGCCTCGGCCGCCATCGCGTCGAAATTCGGCGTCTTGAGCACCGGATGCCCGTTGTAGGCCATGTCACCCCAGCCCTGGTCGTCGGCCATGCAGAGTATAATATTGGGTTTCTTCGACGGGCCCGCCCCCCGCGCGGGAAGACTCCCTGTCGCTGCTAAGCACACGCCCGCAGCGGCGGATTTGAGGAACTGACGGCGACTAACTTGCATCGGTGCTCTCCTTAAACTTGGCAAACCTGCGCTCATGTCACCGGCCGGCGCTCTTCACCGGCCGCCACCAGCAAGTATATTGCCTTTGCTGCTTCCCCGTCAACCGCCCCTTGAATGTACATCAGCCGCCTGGCTCGTTAAGACAGTTGCTTTCGCTTTGAGTGGCCTACTGCGAACCGCCCACTGCCGGCGGTCTCTGGTTTCTACCGCCACTGGATCGGCTGGATAGTTATTGTGTCGTTTTCGACCTTCAAATGTGCATACAAGCCGCTCTCGGCGCTCTCCATGAGTTCCCTGGCTCTTGTCCGGCATTGATCGACGCTGGCCTTGCTACCCTCCAGCTTGCCTTTGGCGTTGAGATATTCCTGCTCCAACCCATCTCGAGCCTTCTTGTTCTGCAATATCTCGTTCACCTTCGCCTGTTTTGAGAGAAGCTCGGCAAGCTCGACGTATGCGGCTATCCTGATCTCTTCGAGCTTCCCGCGCGCGCCCTCGGCAAGAGTCGGAGATTTCTCCATCAAGCCTTCAACCGCCTTCTTTCTCGCCTCAACGCCCGCCAAATCAACCCTTATCAGCCACTTCTGCGTCTCGAGCGCCCGGTATGATTCGGCCCCGACCTCCTCGGTCGCCTCGTACCTGGCTTCGATTTTCGAGAAACGTTCGCGGGCCTGCTGAAGCGCCGCCTCTAATCCGGCGAGGCGTGCCGTTTCTCTTTTGCTCTCCGCGATCGATCCCTCCTTGTACTGGTCCGCTTGCGTGTTATAGACAAGAATCAGGGCCCGGGCTATCTCTTCCACGCGCTGTGGTGTCGAAGCGAGAATCTGAAATTCATGCAGCACGGGTGTCTTTGGCGGCTGTTTTCCGCCTCCCATCCCGGGCCCCATATACATCATCTCGTCAATCATTTGACCCTCGTACTCCATGCCGGCGGGACCGGCCTCGCCTTCGCCAAGCTCTTGCGCGTCCCCTTTACCATCCGATCCCGGCTCAATCACGCGGTAGCGGATTGCCCGCCCGCCCTGCGTGGAGAGAAAGCGCCGAACATCTTCCGACGGCAAATACTCTTGGGGTGTTGTTTCAACCATACCGGACAGAGTCCGGCGCAGGACGACCGGCCTGACCAAAGGACTCGTACCATGATCGCTGGTTGGCCACATGGGGCCGTAGCCGCGGACGATGCCGATGTACTGGCTTTCCATCAACAGAGCATCCTGCCGGGACCCCTCAATAGAGTATGGAGTGTCCAGCAGTTTGACCTTGACCTGTTCTTGTGCCGCCAATGCGCCCGCCGAGACGATTGCTGGCAGAACCACTGCAATAATGTGCAGCTTCAAAACGGAATTTCTTGTGTTAATCATGGCGTGTTCCTCCCGGTTAGAAGGTTATTGCTTCCTTGCCGCAAGCGTATCAGGATAAGTTTCCGCAACATACCGAAGAATATCTTCCGCAAACTCCCGGCCGCCGGGCTGCTCCGAAAGCACCTGCGCCGAGGCGCAGAGCCTGGCGGAATCTACCTCTCGCTGTATCATGATGGCTATCTCCCGGCTGGACAGTTCGGTCCTGCCTTTGCCGCGCGTGGTGAACGTTGCTGCGGCCCACCATACAATGCAGGCCAGGCCCACCGCCAGGCAGGCCGCCACTGCCGCCACCCTGCGATTGCCGTATAGTCTCAAGAACCGCACCGGCTTGCGCCGCCGCGCCGAAACCACCGACAGAAGCCTCTGTTCCACTTCCGGCGGAACCTCCGGCTGCTCAATCTGCCTAAGCTCCCTCTCCAGGTCCCTGCTCCAATCCTTGTCACCTTTGCCACTGTGCCCGGCCATGCCTATATCCTCCCGTCCAGAGATGATTTGAGCTTCCTGAGAGCCTCGCTCGTGCGCCACTTGACCGTCCCGACCGGCTCGCCGAGAACGCGGCTCATCTGTGAGTAACTGAGCTTCTGAAAGTAATGCAGTATAACGGCTGTCCGGTCGGGCCTCTCCAGCTCGTCCAGAGCTTCATACAGAAGACGGCAGCGCTCACCGGCCACTGCCGATGCCACCGGCCCCCCGGGCATGCCCGCAGAATCACCGCTTGTGTTCGGCAGCGCATCACGGCTGACCCTCTCACGATACCCTCTGCGCTGCGAGTCGATGAATTTGCCGTAGGCGATTCTATGCAGCCATGTCATGAAGAAAGCGCCTCCCCGAAAGTCGTCCAGTTTCTTCAGCGCCGCCAGAAGCGTTTCCTGCGAAAGGTCCTCGGCCGCGCCCGCGTCCCCGGTAAGATGCAAAAGAAAGCGGTAAACGGTTCGCACTATCGTCACACACGCCTTGGGGTCTCCTTCCCGAAAACCTTTGAGCAAATGCCATTGGCGTATCTTCGAGGCCATTATCACGTTGTCCTCTCGTATCTACCCTGTTAAACGATATATCATAGCCGAGTGTTGGTGAAAAAACAGGAAAATAGCCGAAAACTCCACGATTCGGCTCTTCCTGCTGATGCCCTGCGACAAAGAACGCGCTTTGGCCAAAGAACCGGTCCCTGCTTACATCGAGATTGCCAATCCGGTATAATGCGCGTTGCGCGGGGACGCTGCCCCCTGCATCTTTGAAAATCAGTCTTGATGAGGATATTGCCGCTATGAACAGACGAGAATTCCTGAAAGCCGCCTCCGCCGGAATCCTGACATTGGCGCCGCTGCCGTCCCTGCTGCGGGCCTCCAGGCGCCGGACCCGCCCCAACATCCTGCTGATAATGGCCGACGACATGGGCTATTCCGACCTCGGCTGCTACGGTTCAGAGATCAGCACGCCCAACCTCGACGCCCTGGCCGCCGAGGGACTTCGCTTCACGCAGTTCTACAACTGTGCCAAGTGCGCGCCGACACGCGCCACCCTGCTCACCGGCCAGTACGACCAGGCCGTCGGAACCGCCAACATGGAGCACGGCGCCACCTTCGGCGAGATCCTGCGGGCCGCCGGCTACAGGACAATAGTCTCCGGCAAATGGCACCAGAGGCCGCTGCCCACCACGCGAGGATTCGACAGGTATTTCGGCCTCGCCGACGGCTGCTGCAACTACTTCAACCCCGGCACCGCCGCCAGGCCCGGAGAGGGCGCCCCCGGCAGAAAGAGACGCGCCCCGCGCCGCTGGGCAATCGAAGGGCGGGCCATAATGGGCTACGTCCCGCAGGGCAAGGACTTCTACACCACCGACGCCTTCGCCGACTACGCCGTTGAAAGGCTCGAACAATACAAGGACCAGGACAAACCCATCCTGCTCTATATGCCCTTTACCGCCCCGCATTACCCGCTGCACGCCCGGCCCGCAGACATCGACAAGTATCGCGGCAAGTACAGGATCGGCTGGGACGAAATCCGCAGCCGCCGGTACAAACGCCAGATCGAGATGGGTATCATCGACCCGAAATTCGCCTGCTCGCCGCGCGACGAGCGCGTCAAAAGCTGGGATTCGCTCACGGACAAGCAAAAGGACGAAGAGGACCTCAAGATGGCCGTCTATGCCGCCATGATCGAGTCCATGGATCGCGCCATAGGCCGCGTCTTTGCAAAGCTCAAACAAATCGGCCGATGGCAAAACACCGTCGTGCTCTTTCTATCCGACAACGGCGGCTGCGCCGAAACGCCCGACACCACGCCCAACATACCGCCCGGACCGGTCGAGAGCTACCGCGCCCTGGGCCCGCCCTGGGCCAACGCGAGCAACACGCCGTATCGTAAGTACAAATCGACCGACTACGAGGGCGGCAACTGCACGCCCTTTATCGCCCGCTGGCCCGGCGTCATCAAGCCCGGACAGATAACCGACCAGGTGGGTCACATCATCGACATCGCCCCGACGTTCATGGAGATAGCCGGCGCCGCCTACCCCGACAGTATCGACGGACGAAAGCTAAAAAAGCCCGCCGGAAAGTCGCTCCTGCCCATCTTCAAGGGCCGCCCCAGAGAAGGCCACGATGTTCTCTACTGGCAGTACGGAAGTGCAAAGGCCGTCCGGCAGGGCAGCTTCAAGCTCGTCAAGTACGGCCGCGCCGACTGGCAGCTCTACGACCTCGCCCAAGACAGAACCGAGCTGCACGATATCGCCCAAAAACACCCCGACAAAACCCGCCAAATGGCCGAAATGTGGCAAAAATGGTGGGATGCCTGCAAAAAGACAAGCTGATTGTCTTGGTGCAGCTCTTACTCGCTTGAATTGCATGCCGAGCTAATCACGGCGCAGTGCGAGCAGATAATAGACCGCACCAGAACGCAAGGGCAAGATCCAAACCTCATTAGTCACGCGCCTATCGAAAGCTCTTGTCCAGGCTTGTCCACTCTGTAAAATCGCTTTAGTCGGCCCGCCGGGCGAGCTGTTCCGTGAGGCGCCGGTCAATCGGTCGTGTCCATGGCTTTGAGCGTGAATCCTGCGGGTACATCCATGCTGACCTGCGAGCTTTCCACGGGCGCGTCGAAAACAAAGTTCTCGAGGACAAGTCCCGATTTTCCCCGGACTACTTCGATGTGCATTGGCAGCGTCGTCTCCGGATCGGCCCAGATCGTAAGTTGCACATCCTGGCCCTCGACTCTGAATCCGACCACTTTGACGCTGTCAATGAGCCCCTGTCCGAGTTCCTGAACCGGCCGGTCGCTGTTGTTCTTGAATTTGGTTAAAATATCTCGAACAAGCCCGAAGCAACTCTTGGGTGCTTCTGCAGAAGGGCCCTCTATATCAATGTATGTGGCGGTCTTGCTTGCCGGGTTCAGTGCCAGGATTCTGGCGTTCTCAGGGTCGATGACCATGAATGCGGCCGTGTTCGAGAAAGTCCTTCTGATTCTCTTGCCCACAACCGTTTCGTGGATGCGCGGGCCTTGGGTTATGATATCAAGAGTTGCAGTACGGGCGTTGAGGATTTGCTGGATCACCTTGTTGAAAATCGCACTTGTTCCAAATCCGTAGCTGTAGGTCGTGTCGTTGTCCAGGTCCTTGCCCTGGCAGTGCAATATAAAGCCTTTGCCGGCCTTCTCGTATTTGAAGGCCTTGCCGCTGAACAAATCGCCCGGCAGACCGCTCGGCAAAGCGTCCGGGAGCCTGCCCGTCCGCGCCCTTACAATGTAAACCTCTACACCCGCTTTTACCGCGTTATAGTGTGTTTTGGACCGGACCGACAGCGTGCAGATTCTTTTCATGGGCGGACCGAAAAGAAGTGCCGTAAGGACCGCGTCGGGATTCTCCTCCGGGTCCTTCGGAAGCTCTTCGGCCAGTCTGTTCAGTTGTGAATGGGCTTTGGCGTACGGCAGGTCGAAAGCGTCTGTTACCCGTCCAATGTAGTTCTTCCAGTACTGCCGGTTCTTCCGGAAAAACTCTTCGTTCTTGTCGCGGATACTTTTGGCAATCACGTCCTTGAAGCGTTTGTCGGTGCTTGTATCGAGTGCTTTGGTGAGTCTCTCCGGAGACATGGATATCAGGTTCGCTTGGCGCTCGCCCCGGAGCACCTGGCCCAGCGATAAAGGCACTGCGTCAATCTTCGCCAGCTCAGCCTTCAGCCACCTTAGCAATTCCTCGTCCTCGGGCATCTCAGAGACAATTCCGATAACACAGTCGTTTGCAAGAGCTTCCAGCGCGACGGCGACTAAATGGCTTATGAGGATGCGGTCGTTTACGTGCCTGGCGGTTCTGTAAAGGCTTATGCAACGCGTCAGTGCGGTTCTGTAATCGCCTTTCTGGGCCAGAATCCGCGCGTCAGCCACAATGAGAATTGCCAGTTGTCGCAACGGATGATAAGAAGGGGCGCGCATCTCGGAGCCCTGCGAATAATCCAGCCCCCAATCGCAGTTCTCTACCTCACTGGCATCGAGCACGAGCCAGATTGCCCTGCGATTCTTCTCGAGCGCGTCCTCTATAGTCTTGCTTGATTTCGTTTTGCCCTCTGCAAAATCCGCCACCGTGCGTTCAATCTTGCTGTCACCGTTGTATAACGAGCCGGCTTGGTAATAGAGGACGGCGGCGTTATCGGGCGGGGAGGGCGAAACGGACAGCCCCGCTGCAAACGCCGCAGCGATCAACAGTATGCCCCACACAAGCTTGTAACTCCTGATTGCCCTCATGATTCCTCCCTGCTCTCAACGACCATCGTTCACTCTCCGGGGCTGAGCTTCTTCATCTCGACCCTTCCTTCCGCCAATTTGACGGTGGGCTCGCCCTCCACGCAGCCGTATCGGGCGAGAAACCTGTCGGCCAGATACATGGTTCTCTCCAGCCAGGGCGGGCGGTTGAAGAACCCGTGTCGCTGCCCTTCAGCCACATAAAGCTCCGCCGGTATGTTGAGCTTGGCGGCCTTCTCGATGAATTCCTTCCCGCCGGCTAAGAATCGGTCCTCCGTGCCGAAGAACACGATAGTCGGCGGGACATCGGCTGTTAGGTTATGGTTCGGCGAAATCCTTCTGGCCATTTCCTCCGAGCCGATTCGCCCGGCCATCGGCAGGCAGTTCATCACCGGATTGAACAGCACCAGCAGGTTCGGCCTCGATGAAATCGAGACGTCTTCACCCTCGGCCTCCAGTCCCTTCGTCGTAAAGGTGCAGGCGGCCACGTGCCCTCCCGCTGATCCGCCGGAAGCGACAATGTGATTCGGGTCGATGCCCAGCTTTGCGGCGCGGCCACGGAGCCAGCGGACGGCGCTCTTGCCGTCCTCGACGCATTTGTCCGGACTGGTGCCGTGCCGGCTTCTAACCCGGTAGTCCGCGCGCGCGGTCACCATGCCGCGCTGGCAGAAATACTCCGCCTGCGGCGCAAACTGCTGTACCCTGCCTCCCTGCCAGCCTCCACCGAAAAAGAAGACCGCGCACGGCCGCTTGTCCCCGGCCCTCCAGCCCTCCGGAAAGTGCACGTGAATCACGAGTTCGCCCTGCGTCGTCTTCTTATAAACGTATTGCTCGACCTTCTCGCCCTCACGGGTCTGCCCGGCTGTGCCGGTTTCGAGGTTCGCGAAGGCCTTTGCATAGAAATCGAACATGCTGCCCGGCCAGTTACTGAAGACCTCCGTCGGGTTGTGCGAGCTGCCGCCGATTACGAACCATTCATGCTCGATTCGAAGCTCTTGGAGAAGCTTGTGGAGGTTTTCGTTTCTCTCCTTGAGTCTGTCCCTCTCGCCCACGTGGATTCGCACGAACGTCCTGCCCCGGATGCGGCCGGCATTGGCCTTGACCAGGCTCCACGGCGAATTGGCGGCCGCGTACTCGGCGTCACCGCCGAAGACGGCGCCGAATATCTCGCCCCTCGATTCCTTCAGGCTCTCCGGTGAGTGCAGCGCCCCGGAAAGGATGGAAATCACGCCGAACCTCTCCGGATATTTGAATCCGAGGAAGGCCGCGCCGTAGCCGCCCATCGAGTATCCTTCGATTGCCCGCCCCCGCCGCTCGGCGATCGCTCGAAACGTCGAATCAACGTGTTCGACAAGCTCCTTTACAATGACCGTTTCAACCGGGACCTTGCCGTCCTTCGAATCGGTCCACATGCTCCGTTTGGTCGGGTCGGTGCAGCTTATCAGAATCATCTCCGGCGCAGTGCCGCCTCTGATCGCCTTATCGAGGCGGTCGACGATAGGGTTGGCGGATGCCGGTGAGCCGTTCAGGCCGTGCAGCCAGTAGATCACCGGGTAGCGCTTGCTGCTGTCCGCGTCGTAATTCGGCGGCAGATAGTAATAGTAGCCCACCTGCCCGCCGACCGTTCGGCTTCGGAACGTGCCCAGCCGCCAGCCGTGCTCTTCCATCGACCTGCCCGCCCGAGGAATCCAGCGGCTCTCCGGGCTCGTTCCGCTCCTGGCTTTTGCCGCCGGGCTCGTGGAATTCTCAGCGGCCGCGGCGAAATGAAAGAATAACATCGACAATATCAGACCTGACTTCAGCATATTCTTGTTCATGAAAAACTCCTTTCCTCCGGGGCCTGTGCCCCTTCATCTACTCTGCGCGGTAGCGAGCCACCAGGACTGGACCGGGCAGCAGCACTTCTATCCCGTGGTGCTCCGTATCCGACAGCAGCGTAATCTCATTTTCGCCGGCCCGCAGATGGCCCGGCTGCACGTCCGCCACTGTAAAGACAACGTCATGCACGGCCCTGCGCGAAGTAATCGAGTAGGGATGACCGTTGATTTTGAACGGCTCCTTCACGCCACCCTCGCCGCCGTCCCATATCTTTACCAGAAGCCGCACCCTTTCAAGCAACGATACATCCGCCGGCAGCACGATGGTCGCCTTCTTCAGCCGCGACGCCCGCGACCAGAACGGAACCGGCATCGACGAGCACTTGTACATCTTGACCCTGTTTCTTCGGCGCGGGAACGTCAGTCCCTCGAGAACCCCGGTCGCGTAGTGCAATCCCCCTTTGAGATTCACAACCGCACGCAAGGCCATCGGCCTGGCCTGCGACGGAATCATGCTCGTGTCCCATTTAACGGAAAACGGCGGCGACGTCGCCGAGCCCACGTGGTTGCGCCATTGCCTCTTGTAGGTGAAGCCGTGCCAGTCATCGTCCAGGCCGTTGCCGTTGTCGTCGAAGCCGTGATACCGCCCCAAGTAGTCAACACTGAGAATCTCTTGCTCGAACCGCGCGGGATATGAAAGCGAGACCTCCGTAATATCACCCGGCGTCTCGTCGGCCGGGGGGCGAAGCTCGGCGGCAAACCCTTTCAGCCCGGCCCGCGCCACGTCCGGATGGTCCGCCTTGAGGTGACAGCGAACGGCGGCGTTGTCTATTATGAAGTGACCCCAGAATGATTCCCCGCGGTCGCACGCGAACTGGAATGCGTTGACCCCGCGGACAAGGTGCTGAACCTTTATGGCCACCGCCGGATAGCTGTAAGTGCAGTTGCCGCTCTCAGCGCCGACCTCCGGGATTTGGTAGAGCTGCTTGCCGTTGGGAAGAAATCGGGCGTTGGCCGTCCCGGGGTGCCCGCCCCACATTTCCAGGTAAAGCTCCGCACGCTCAAGCCCGAACAAATCCTCGTCGATTGCAAGCAGCATCAGCCCGTTGGCCCTGGCCTCGTCCCTCCTGCCGAACGTCTCGTGAAGGCTCAGCTCGGTGTCGTTGACGCGGAGCCACCGCCGGCAGTTGCTGACATTCGGGTCCGGCTCGGCCCAGTACTGCCTGTAGAAACCGCTGCCGCGCGCCGAAAAACTACACGCTGCGACAAAAAGCAGGGCAAAACCGATGAGAGTTCTTCTCATAACCGGCCCTTTCGTAAAGTCCAATGTGTCACCCTGTCACAAAAGCCGGACACGCCCGCCGAATTCGGCGGCAGTCTTTCGCTCTGACCTTTATACCCGCGCGGGCCCGCAATGTCCACTGCATTGCATTACGGCAGGCGCCTCGTCGCCGTTCGGGCACATCGGCCGCCGGCAGGAATCTTGATTGGCTGTGTCGTCCGGTTATAATTAGCCGGCGCAGGCCCTGCCAGCCGGGCCGGGCTCGCCTGAAAAACTCATTGTGCCGAATTACAAGAGAGGAAGGCAGACTATGCAAAGGCGTTCATTTCTAAGACTTGTCGGTGGGGCGGTCGGCTCGGCGGCCCTCGCCTGGAATACGCCATCCGCCCGCGGCCGGACGAGCCGTTCAGCAGAGAATCGAGCATCCATCGACAGTGAAATGCTGCGAAGCAGGAACCGGAATCGCTCGACGGTGGTCTGCCAAAACGGGATCGTCTGTACGAGCCAGTCGCTCGCAAGCGCCGCGGGCCTCGATATTCTCAAGGCCGGCGGAAACGCCATCGACGCCGCCGTTTGCGCCAACGCGATGCTCGGCGTCGTCGAGCCGATGAGCTGCGGTCCCGGCGGCGACCTTTTCGCAATCGTCTGGCTCGAAAAGGACCGCAAACTCTACGGCCTCAACGCCAGCGGCCGCTCACCCTACGGTTGGAGCATCGAGCAGGCCCGCAAGCTCGGACTAAAAGAGATTCCGATTTCCGGGCCGCTGTCCTGGAGCATCCCCGGCTGCGTGAGCGGCTGGGCGGCTCTGCTCGACCGCATGGGAAGCCTCGAGCTCGCCGGGGTCCTCGAACCGGCCATCCACTATGCAAGGGAAGGTTTCCCCGTCTCGCCCATAATCGCCGGCTATTGGCGCTCGGTAAATGCCGAAAAGCATCCGACCCTGGGAAAGACTTTCGCCCCCGGCGGCAGAATACCACGCTACGGTGACATCTTCAAAAATCCCGATATGGCGGATTTCTTCGAAGCAATTGCCCGGGGCGGTGCGGACGCTTTCTACAAGGGCTCAATAGCCGAGAGAATTGTTGAGTTCTCCAAAGCGACCGGTGGACGATTCTCCATGCGGGATTTTCAGGACCACAGGGCCGACTGGGTCGAGCCCGTCAGCACCCAGTATCGCGGCCACGACGTCTGGGAGCTTCCGCCCAACGGCCAGGGCATTGCGGCGCTGCAGATACTGAACCTGCTCGAGCACTTCGACATCGCCTCGCTGAAGCCGAACTCGGCCGAGCACCTGCACCTCTTTATAGAGGCAAAGAAGCTCGCCTTCGAGGACCGCGCCGTTTATTACGCGGATATGGACTTTGCCGATGTCCCACTCAGGCAGCTAATCTCCAAAGAGTACGCCGCCGAGCGGGTCAAGCTGATAGACCGCAGGCGCGCCGCGAAAAATGTTGCCGCCGGAAGGCTTAAAGGCTCATCCGACACCATCTATCTCACCACCGCCGACAAAGACGGCAACATGGTCTCGCTGATCCAGAGCACCTACTATGGTTTCGGCTCGCAGATGGTGCCGGATGGTCTCGGCTTTGCCCTCCAGAACAGGGGTCAGCTCTTCTCGCTCAATCCGAAAGACCTCAACAGGCTCGAGCCTCACAAGCGGCCTTTCCACACAATCATCCCGGCCTTCATGACCAAGAACGGCCTGCCCGTCTTCTCCTTCGGCGTCATGGGTGGCGATTTCCAGCCCCAGGGACACGCCCAGGTCCTTATGAACCTCATCGATTTCGGCATGTCCGTCCAGCAGGCCGGAGAGCAGCCCCGCGTGCAGCACTCCGAAAGCTCGACTCCCACCGGCCGCAAGATGGTTGCCGGCGGCAGCGTCGGATTCGAGCGGGGAATCTCCGAGCAGGTAAGGCTGAAGCTCGCCGAGATGGGCCACAGAGTCCGACCGGGGACCGGTTCTTTCGGCGGCTACCAGGGTATATGGGCCCAGGCCGACCCGCGCCGTTACTTCGGTGGCTCCGACCCGCGAAAGGACGGCTGTGCAATCGGGTACTGACGGCGCCAAAACTCACTCTCGAATAATCACCCGCCTTTGCGATGGACAGGGCCCCGGCGTTGGCCGGCACATCCGCCGCGTCCTGCTGCCTCATCTCTTGAGCTTTCGAAGCGTAAGATCGATCTGCCGTATCCGGTTCTCGAATGCCGGGTGTGTGGAAAAGTAGCTCCCGAGGTCGAATTTGCCGGCAGGCTGGCTGATTTGCTGCAGCCGCGAAAGAAGCTTTATCGATGCTCGCGCCTCGTACCGGGCCGCAGCCACCAAGCGAACGCCAAGCCGGTCGGCCTCCGATTCCAGGTCACGCGAATAAGCCGTCTCCAAAAACTGTATGCCAACGCTCTGCAGCCATCCTGAAAGGACCCCGCTCACCGGGGCCCCGCGCGACGCCACCGCGATGGCCGAGTTGGCCATTATCCGATGCATTGCGTGGCCACGGATTACGTGGGCCATCTCGTGGCCCAAGATAAACGCAAGCTCGTCGGCGCTCCGTTCGCACAACTCCACGATCGAGTCGGTCAGGAAAATGAAGCCCCCGGGCAGCGCGAACGCGTTCGGCTCGGGCCCCTGTACGGCCTCGAAGCTGAACGTGCGAAACCTGTTCGCCACACAAGCCGCCAGACGCGAGCCGATTTCTCCGAGCATACGGTCGATAAGCGGCTGCGGCTCTGGCCGCAACTGCGCCCGGACCTCGTGCGCCAGGTCCCGGCCGACGTCGTTCTCGACCTTGATCGCATCGGCCTCGGTCCCGGTCAGCGACTGCCAGAACCACTTGGCCTTGCGGAACCTCGGACCCGCCTTCCTGCCCAGATTGTAAAAGAAACCACGCATACAGCAGATTCCTTCGCCGCAGCCCCATGCGGCCTGTCCGCACTTGGACCGACACTCCGGCTCTCAGCAGTATAGTGCCGGTCCGGCCGCGGTCAAGCGCCACGGCGTGCAATAGCTGCAAATCGCCCCCCTCGCTCCAAAATAGGGCAGGGACCAGCTCTATGCGAACCGGCCCCCACAAAAAGTGCTTCCAAACGGACGCTGCGACTTTCCGCCGCAACCCCTCTAACTGCCACGCCTAACTTGCGCCAATCCGTGCGCATCGGACGCACAACCGCCAATCGGCCTCATTTCCCACGACCAGGCTCAAAGCCACGGTCGCGGTGAGCCTGTCACCTTTGACTGTCAGTGGCTGTTTCGTCTCTCGTGGTCTGGTCGCTCCGCCGGGTCCTGGGTCGCTGCTGATCGCGTGCGGGACGCTCTCTGGGCCCCCGATCACCTTCCGGACGCGGCGCGGTAAGCCTCTCGAGCTGCCGCTCCTGCTGCGCGATGAGCTGCTCCAGCCCCTTGGCTGTCTGCGTGGCCTTCTCCTTGACGGCCAGTGCCTGCAGCTCTTTCAACCGGCCGATGGACGCCCGCTGCCTTGCCCTCATGCTCGCGAGCATCTGCTCAGGGCTTTGCGCGGCGCCGCCAAACCCGCGGCCCCGCCTCAGTACGGCCATTTGCTCGTCGATTGTCGTCACCGCCTCCCGACGCTGCCGGAAAGACGCCGTCATCCGCTCTCTGAACTTGGCCCTCTCCTCCTCGGACATCTCTCGATAGTTCGTAGGACGTTGCGAACCCGCTTCAATCGCCTTCTTGAGCGCCGCTAATTGGCCCTCAATGGCCGCGATCGCCTTGAGCTGGTCCTCACGCCCGGCTCCGAATCTCTGCCGCATCTGCTCCCGGAATTTCGCCCGCTCCTCCTCCGACATGTTCTCGAATCTCTGCCGCATCTGCTCCCTCTGTTCCGGCGAGAGGTCGCCGAATCGCCGTCCGCCCTCGCGCTGGCCCCGGGGCCGCTCCTCTCCGGAATCACCCAACAGCGGCACGACAACCGCCACCAGAAGCAGACCCGCCACAACCAATACCACGTACCTCTTCATTGTGCTAACCTCCAAACTCGATTGACAATTAAACCCGGAAAGCCGACCTCAACCAATCGGCTCTACAGTTATCGATGGTAAATATTAGGACGTGCCGGACCCGCCACTTATTGCAAAAATCCCCAAAAACCCGGGAACCCCGGGCATAGTGGGCAATTGTGGGCGAATTCCCCGCCTAATCGCAGTCTTTGGGCCGCCCCGCTCCCACGGACCACCCCCTGCATCTCCCACACAAAGGGCGCCCCAACCGGCAAGCTAAACGGCGAGAATACCGTCAAACGCCCGCCGCCGGCCCACAAAGAAAGGGCCGCGAGCACAAAACTCGCAGCCCTGAAAACACATAACGACTGACCTCAAACGACGGCCCCGGCCGTCAGCCGATATCCGGGACCTGATAGCTCAATTACCCCTCCGGTGGGACAATCGTAATCTCGTCCGAGCCTTCATACAGCACCGGGCTCGTCTGGTCCGACGTCTCGTAGATTCTTAGAACCGCCCAGCCGTCCTGGAATTCGCCGGGATCCAGGTTCTCTGTTTCCACCTTCACCACAAGGTCAATCAGCCCGTCTCCATTAACGTCCTCCTCAGTGGCCAGGCACTTGTTGCCCTTGCCTCGCACCGCCACGCCCGCTCCGGCAAGATAGACGTTCTCCGGCGGCAGAACCGTGGCATCGAACTCCGCTGTCGACAGAATCGCAACCGGAACCACACCGAAAGAGCCCAGGTTGACCGTGTTCGGGTAGCTGCCCGGCTTGATGTCGATGCTCACAGGCGCAATCTCGATTGTCAGGACCACCTCGTCCGAGACAGTGTCCTTGTTGTCCGTTACCTCCAACGTCAGCGTGTGCACTCCAACGCCCAGGAATTCCGGCAGAATCGTACCCAAATCCAGAGGCGCCTCTCCGTTCGCGCCCACCGGCGCCCAGAGAGTGAACTCAACCTCACCCTCAACCCACCGGTACAAAAGTGAATCTCCTTCATCGGCATCAGTTGCGGAACCCGCGATCACTGTAGAGGCTATGTCTTTGGTGAATACCGTCAGGTCCGCCCCGGCATCGGCAACGGGAGGCGTGTTCTCGCCGGGTTGCCCCGTTGGCGCCGCCAGGAATATCTCAACGCCAGGATCGCTGTAGAATGAAAGGTTAATCGCCTCAACACCGCCCTCATAAAGGCCCGTCAGAACCGCCGGACTGTAAATATCGATGATCGTGAACTTCGTACCCGACTCATCGATAATCCCATTGGTTACCGCAAAATCGGTCCCCGTTACGGTAACCGTCGCGCCTGTGCTCACCGCAACCCCCAGCCCTCCGATAGTCCCGGCCTTGATGTTCACCGTGCTGCCCGACCACGCCCACAGAGTATCAGCGATGCTCCCTCCGGACAGCAGATTGACCGTACCGCCTGAATAAACATGCACACTCTCGCCAATCGGACCCTCGATGTCCAGAGTCCCGTAAACGTCCAGAGCGATTGCAGGCGGTCCCGCACAAAGTAAAATTGTCAGTACGCCCCATAAAATAGTTGAAAATCCCACCCTCACAAAACCTTTGTTCTTTTCCATCATTTTACTCCTTCTTAAATAAACCAAAAATATGTATCTCTGGCCCCCACGGCAGGAGCACCCCTTATTTTATCGGTCTGTGACCGCCATTTCAAGCAGTTTTTGTTAAAAGGAGCAATTTTTTAAGAGGACCTTGTGGGTAAATAGGCAATTTGGCCCAAAGTCACGCGGGACAAATGCCGATATCCGGCCAGTAAACCCTTTTTCTGTCTGATTATTTGGGGAAGGTGCAATGACAAAAAGAGCATTCTCACTCGTCGAGCTGATTCTGGTCGTGGCAATCCTCGGCATCCTCGCGGCTATCGTCGTGCCCCAATTCACGACCCAGTCGGCCGCCGCCCGCGAATCGGCCGCCAAGGACGTCCTCAGGACCATGCGAAGCCAGATCGAACTCTACAAAATCCAGCATGACGGAACGCCGCCCGGCTACGTCAACGGCGGCCAGGCTCTCGTTGCGGTTCTACATTTGCAGTTCACCGGCACAAGCAAGCTAAACGGCGAAGCTGTCGCATCAACCATACCTGCCGGCGACTACAAATATGGCCCCTACATCAAGAAGCTGCCCGAGAACCCCTATAACGGCCTGACCAACATCGCTTACGTGGCCCTCGCCACGGATTTCTCCACCGCGGCCGACGGCGCCTCCAGCGGCTGGCTCTATAAGAAAGAGACCGCCGAGTTCCGACTCAACTGGACAGGCGCAGACTCTGACGGCGTCAATTACGTCGACTACTGACCCCGCCCAATGAGAGTGCTGGGACTCGAACCCAGGACCTACGGCTTAAAAGGCCGTTGCTCTACCAACTGAGCTACACTCCCGGCAATCGCTAAGCCGCGGCAGTATAGTACCTCAAACAACGCCTCGTCAAGACCTTTCTACCCAAAACCGCCGCGCGCAGCAAGCGCGCAACAAAACCCGGCTTTGACTCTGTTCGATTGCGGCCCTCGCCCGCTCCCCCAAACCGCCGCCCACGGCCGGGCAAAACTTGTGGGTGTCTTGCATACACGGGGTTGTTGGGAGATTTCGTGAGTGAGTGTATCCCTTTGGCTAATCTCTTGAAGTTGTGGAAATCGAAAAAAACTAAAAGACACGATCGATATCGAACTTGAGCGTATCCGAACGCCGTGAAGTCGTGCTCTCGCTGTTGCCTCGGGAAGAACCGCCCGCCGTTTCCGGGCGGTACAGTATTTCGGAGAATACCCTGTATCGCCGGCGGGATGATTTTCTGACGGCCGTCCGGGTGGCCTCGTAACACCGCCTTGGGATATCTGAATGCTTGTGGTGCAATATCGTATATTCACATGTCACGGCGATCCCGTTTACGCTCGACACGTGCGTAGCGCCCCTATTGTGCCCGAAGCACGAAGGCATAATCCCCCGAGCCAACATCCAACGTTACATAATCCGTTGTCTCCCCGCCACCGCTGATGCCGTCCACACCCTTGACGAATTTGCCGGCCTGCCATACGGTTCCCTGTCCTTCGGCAATAACGACATCATCAAATCCCATTTTAGGAACGTGCACTTCAGCCCTGCTGTTGACTGGAATCGTCACTTGCATCTCAAAAGACTTCTCGCCCTTCCTCCAGCCAACCGCCGCCAGACCCCTCACGGTCTTGATCGAAGCCTTTGCATATTTCAAATCGCCCACGACTCTCGGCTTGACAACAATATGTCTGTAACCGGAACCGGCCGGGCTGATCCCTGCCAAATCTTTGTAGAAGAACTTTTCTGTGCTCCCGAACATCTTCATATTGAGGCTATATACGTTACTGTAGTTCCACGTCTCCCATATGGTCGTAGCGCCTTTTTGAATCTGGTGCCCCCAGCTCGGAAAAGTAGTCTGGGTGGCAATTGTGTACATAACGTCGGCCAACCCGTATTCCGGCAGAGCCTGTTCCAGGGCGTTAGTCCCGAGTATTCCGGTCGAAAGGCGCCCGCTATGCTTGACCATAATGTCCCTATACAAATTCTCTGTCACCGCTTTCTCTTTACCGTGCGGAACCATGCCGAGATAAAGCGGCAGTGCATTTGAGGTTTGGCTGCCCGTTCCGTACTGATTAGTCTCCCCGTCCAGGAATTCTTTGTTAAAAGCATTTCTTATGTCTCCGGCTAACCTGGAATACCGCCTGGCCTCCTCGGCCTTGCCCAGAATATTCGCGGCTTGTGACAAAATCCACGCGTCGTAGTAGTAATACGCAGTTGAGCTGAGAGACCGTGGCGTGTGTCTCGGTCGAGAACTACAAGAGCCGTTGGGCTGGGGCTCCATATGGTCGCCAAGGCCGGCACGCAAGATATGCCCCCGGGCCTTGCTGCCAAGAAAATCAAGAAGTCTCTTCATGCCGTCATAATGCTCTTCAAGGATGCGCTGATCCCCGTAGTACCAGTGCACGTACCAAATGAGAATTGGGTAAGTGCTTTTCCATGCAGGCAACAAACCGTATGGCGGATTTTTACTTCTCCAATGAAGTGGACAGACAACAGGGACGTCCCCATTGGGTTTTTGAGAATCCTTAATATCACGTACCCACTTGGACCAAAAGCCGGCCATGTCAAAATTGTAGATATAATCTTCCCCCACAAAACCGACGTCGCCAAGCCACGATAGCCGCTCAGCCCGATCGGCTGCATCTTGTGGTATGCCTTGAAGACTACTCAGAAACGTCCAGCAAACGTTTCGGTGAATTTGGTTGATCAAAGAATTGGAGCAGGTGAAACTGCCGGTAGTTTCAACCGCAGAATGTACAAACCGACCCTCTAAGTTTTCCAGTGTTGGCTTGCCGGGAAATCCACTCACCTCAGCATAGCGAAACCCGTGAAGTGTAAACCTGGGTTCCCATACCTCCCTGCCTTCTCCCTTCAGAATGTAGGTGTCAGTCTGACGAGCAATATGTTTGGGGTGCAGATTGTTTCTTGCGTCTAATGTGCCGTCATCATGAACCCTCCCCGCATGTCTAAGAGTAACCTGGGCGCCTCTCTGCCCACTTACGTGAAGCTTCGTCCAGCCGGAAAAATGTTGGCCGAAATCATAAACATAGACACCCGCCTTGGGCTCTGTAATCCGCACAGGCTTGATGGTCTTTACCACCTTGGTGGGAGGCAGCATTTGACTGGTTGGCACTCCACCAGGAGCTTCCACAAACACGGCTGTCCGCCAGTCGGAATCATCATAGCCGGGGCTGCTCCAACCAGGCTTTTCCAACCGGGCATCATAAGCCTCTCCGTTGCAGTAGTCATTGTAAGTAATCGGCCCGCTGGACGCCTTCCATGTATCATCTGTAGCAATGCTCATAAATTCACCATCTGTGAACTCTATGCACATCTGTAGTATCAATACCGGTCTGTCCCCATACGGCGCCCTGTGCGACGGCGGACCCGGAATATCTGCTTCGGCGCTATACCAACCGTTGCCCAGCATCACACCGATGCCGTTTCGGCCGGTTTTCAAATGATTTGTCACATCGTAGCTAACGTATAGTACGCGATCATTGAGTTCCAACGGTATGTCGTTGTTGTAATATGTCGTGGCGGGATCGAGAACATGGTCGCCCACCTTCTCCCCGTTTATGTACACTTCGTAAAACCCCAAGCCGCAGACATAGACGCTTGCTCGCTCGACTTCCTTATCGATCCCAAATTCCTTGCGCAAAAGAGGTGCCGAAATGGATTTGTCCGCGCCAATCCACTTGCCTTGCCAGTCGACTTCCCGGAGCAGACCCGTCTCAAACGTCCCTGTATCACTCCACGGACCAGGATTATTGTACTTCTCCCAACATCGAACCTTCCAGTAGCACTTTTGAGCGCTCTTCAACGCCTTGCCTTTATAGGCGACGTTTACGGACCGATCCGATATTACCTTGCCGCTATCCCACAGATCCCCCTTGTTCTGTGTCAGTTCTTCCTCATTGCGGGCAACTAAGATCTGGTAGGCGGATTGCATTTGCCCACGGGTATTTGATTTGAGTATCCAGCTAAGCCGCGGTTGAGCCACATCAATGCCCAGAGGGTTGATGGCATATTCACACGTTAGTTCCGACGGCCTTACCCCATCACGAGGATGGGTCTGTTCATGTTCAAATGGCTCAGCCAGGCTGCTGATCGGATCAATGTATTTGGCAAGGTCGCGAAGGCCGATAACAGTATAACCGTTGTCACGAAGGTAATTCATGCACCTTTCAAACATTGCCGGTTCTGTAGAACAGTGCCTGTAGCGGCGGTCGGGTACGCCGTGGAAAGTCAAAACCCCCACCCTTCCATCCCTGGCCTGGTTCACCGCCCAGACAAAATCGTCGAATGTCCACTTCGGGCCGGAAGCTCCGGTAGTGGGGACAAGCAACGGATGGTGGTATTGGGGATCGTAGGCAGGACCTCGTCCCCCCTTTTGGTAGCCGCCAAAGGGGCTAACCGGCTCGCAGCCGCGTCTGGCAAAAAGGTAACCCTTGTCCGAAAGAACCTCCGCAGCATCCTGACTTGTATGGTAGCCGGGATAGCAAAACGTCTTAGGCATAGGAATACCATGTTCCTTCAAGAGTAGCTCCATACACTCAAGGTTTGCCAAGAACTCTTGTCTGGATAGTCTGCCGCAGTTCAAGTGTCGGCACGCATGATTTCCAATTTCAAAACCCGCCTCGTTCAGCTTACAAACCTCTTCCCAAACCATGGCATTTTTGTTTTTAGCCAGCGTATCTCGACAGACGAAAAACGTCGCCCCAAAACCATAACGCTTCAGCAGTGGCGCAACAAAATTTACGTCCGACTTGGATCCGTCATCGAATGTCAACACAACAAGCCGGTCGGGAATCGCAGGCAAGTCTCCGGCCCTGGACGCCACACTGAGAAAACAAAGGAGAGACGTTGATATTATTATCACGGCCGCTCTCGATACAATTGTCGGTTTCCACATAAAAGATTCTCCTGTACCGCAATCTTGTAATTACTAAAACGCAACGCCCGACCGCCGGTCGCCTTGCAAGCTGGTTTCCGGACGCCCGCTGCCTCATCCGACAGATGTAGACGCCAACAGCCGGGCCCGTCGAGCTCTGCACTTCGGGTTATTCGAATTCCAGTCTCCACTCAATAACCACCAACATCGTGAATGGGGAATTGAATTTTGTGGCCTTGCTTCTTAGCCTCTGCCGTAAGACCTGCACGCATTCGGCTCAGAGTGCCACCATTGTGCGGGTCTGCGACGAGGTTCTTCATTTCGCCGGGATCTCTCTTGAGGTCACAGAGCATCTCCTCGGGACCTGCGAAGTCGAAGAGCGTGTACTTGAATCGGCCGTCGGTGAGGGCGTAGGCCGGTTCCGTTTCGATCATGAGGTACTCGCGCCAGGGCGCCTTGCGAGCGGAGCCGAGCAGAGCCTTGAACGAACGACCGGGCAAATCCGGGGGCCCAGCGATACCGGCGATGTCACACAGGGTTGGAAAGATGTCGAGTCCGTTGCTGACGACGTGCTCGCGGTCAACGAGGCCTGGCTCTGTCAGGGGCGGGTACTGCACGAGCAGCGGGACGTTCGCGCTTTGTTCGTAGGCCAGGGACTTTTGTTCGATGCGATGAGCGCCGTCCATCTCGCCGTGGTCGGAGGTGATGATGACGACGGTGTTGTCTTCTAAGCCTGCTTTGCGAACAGCGCCGAGGACTCTGCCGATCTGGTCGTCAACACGCTCGGTGAGGCGTGCATAGGTCCAGCGATGAAGTCGCCAGTCGCGGCCGGTCCAGTTCTCCCGAACGTAGCGTTTGACTGGATCCCGATCAATGAATTCGGTTATTGCCTTGGGCTCAGGCTCAGTAGGTTCATGGTTGTCGGGTAGGGGCGGGCAGTGTTTGGCGTAGAATTCGTCTTCCGAGACGCTCCGTGGCGTCTTCTCCGCCTCGCGCATGACCTCGATGGCGCGGATGGCGCGGCTATTCATTTTCCGCCGGCCATCACAGGCCCGGATAGCCTGGTAGCAGATGTCATGTGGGTTGATGAAGGAAGCGACCAGAAAGAAAGGCCTGACTTGAGTGGACAGCAGGAAGCGGACGCATTCATCGGCCAGGATGTCACGCTCGTCGGAGGTGAGCAGGCGGAAGCCACAATCGGTTACTCTTCGCATGGGACTGGGCAGATGGACCTTGCCGCCGTAGACAGTGTCGTACCCGGCGCCCTTGAAGACCCGACCAAGCGTCGTGGGGAGAAAGCGGGCGGCCAGATTGGAGTTGCGGTTCTTCCGGATGCGCACTGCCGAAGGGTAGTGACCGGTCATGAGGCTGAAGCGCGAGGGGATGCAGACCGGATTCGTGGCATAGGCCCGCTCGAATCGCATGCCGCGTTTCATCACTGAATCCATGGCCGGGGTCTTGAGCCAGCGGTTGCCGGCGCAACTCAGCATTGACGCCGACTGCTGATCGGTGATGATAAGGAGAATGTTGGGACGCTTGGCGATTGACGAGGCCACTGAGGCCCCAAGTGAGATTCCAGCCGGCGCTGAGAGGATTCCAAGGCCAATGTGCTGCAGAAATCTGCGTCTTGTTCTGTGGGTTCCGTTCATGGATGCGCCTTCTTGCAAACGCGGGCGGTTCGATGCGGCAATTCGAGCTTGAATCTGCGGCCAAAATCGAGTCTCAGAGCGTCCTTGCGTGTTTCACCGGTTCGGTGTTCCCGTATAGAATGGCTGAAACCGGCTTCAGTGGCCTCCATAACTCCTAAACTATCAGAATACGGTTCATTTGTTGCGCACTGCCTGCGAGCTCCGGGGTAAACTGAGCAAAAAAGAATAATTGCCCGAACCGACGTCGAAGGCTACATAATTGGATGTCCCGGTAGCGTCGCTAATACCTTCGACGCTTTTGATAAACCTGCCGGCTTTCCACACGGTTCTGCTTCCTTCTGTAATAACAACGTCTTCAAATCCTATCTTGGGAACGTGCACTCGAGCTTTGCTGTTGACTGGGATCGTCACTTTCATCTCGAAGGAGTTCTCGTCCTTTCTCCAATCAACCCCCACCAGGCCCCTCACGGTCTTGACCGAAGCCTTTGTATGCTTCAAATCCCCGACAACTTGTGGTTTGATGGTTATCCGGCGATAGCCTGGCGCCATGTAGCTTGGCCCGTAGTAATCGGGGGCTTTAAGCCCGGCCAAATCGCTGTAAAAGAACTCGGCTATCGTGCACCACATTATCATGCTGAGCTCCTTGTCTTTTCCCCAACCTTGCCAAATGACCGTTGCTCCCTGCTTGATCATATAACCCCAGCCGGGGTAGGTTGTAGTCGTGGCGACTTTGTACATGATATCTGCATACCCGTGCTCTCCCAGTGCTTCGATCATCGCGCCGGTGCCCGTGTTGCCCGTGTGCAGATGACCGCCGTACTTCGTCATTATGTTTTCTACTATATTCTCCTCGACACGTTCTTTGCTGGTCGCTGGGACTATGCCAAGAGCCAGAGGTAGAAGATTGGCGGTCTGAGTGCCCGCGGCGTATTGGCTGGTATTTGGGTCCAGCCACTTTCTGTTGAGGGCATCCTTAATGTTCTCCGCCAGCGAAGAATAGTACTCGGCGTCATCAGGTTTGCCGAGCAGCGCCGCGGCCTGCGAGGCGATTGAAGCATTACGGTAGTAATATCCCGTCCACAGCAGCTCCGGAGGTGTCTCTGTAGGTCTAACCTGCTCTTTGCCTGGCGCTTCGCCCGGCAGCATATGATCGCCCCACCGTCCCTTGGTGACTATATAATTATCAGATGCTGAATAAGTCAGATAATCGACCCACTTCTTCATCGCCGGATAGTGTTCTTCCAATATCCGATAGTCATCGTAACATTGATGGATATACCAAACGAGTATAGGATAATTCCCGCCGAACGAAGGGGTCACCTGGCTATGCGCGTAGCTTGGCGCAATTTCCGGAATTGCGCCGTTTTCATGCTGCTCGTCCTTTATGTCGTTCAGCCACTTTGTCCAGAACATCGGCATGTGTTTTCTGGTGTATAGCGTCCCCGTGACGGTGGCAGGGTCAGTCCATGCCCAATGCTCTGCGTGCAGGCAGTCCAAAGGTATCCCCATAAGTTCATTTGTTAGAGTCCAAAGGACATTTCGGTGGACGCGATTAATCAGAGTGTTGGAGCAATGGAAGTTGCCGGCAAGTTCCACAGCCGAGTAAACAACCCTGCCTTGAAGATCATTTATGGTCGGCTCTCCGGGGTAGCCCTCTATTTGAACGTACCGCACCGGATGATAAGTAAACCTTGGCTCGTAGACTTCCCCCTCCGCATCACCCCTCAAAAAGTAATAGTCTGTTTCTTCCGGCTCCGGGTAATGCCTCTTGTCAACCAGGCCCGTCTCATCAGAAATATGGGCCGAATATTTGATCGTTATCTTCGTGCCTTTGGCGCCCGTCGCAAAAAGCCTGGTCCAACCTCCGAATAGTTGCCCCATATCATAGACATATACGCCCGGTTTGGGATTCTTGCACGACACCGGCACAATGGTTTTTTGGACCTTTATGGGTGGCATTGTCTGAGAGACAAGCCGACCTCCGGGGCTGTTTTTCAGCTCCGCAGTCTGCCAGCCGGCGTCATTATACCCGCCACGAGTCCAGCCCGGCTTCTCCAGCCGCGCGTCATACGTTTCGCCGCCGTATAGGTCGTTGCGGGTAATGGGACCACTAGAAACCTTCCAATCACTGTTAGTTTTCACGCTCATAGTCTTGCCGTCCATAAACTCCACATTCATCTGGAGTAGGACTCTGGGTGAATCACCGTACTTAAGACAGCATTCCGGCCTCTTTCTCTCGGTCCTTTTCCCTAAACGGAGAAACCTGTGTTTATAGATGGAACGCTCGCTATACCACCCGTTCCCAAGCATGACACCTATAGCATTGGTTCCATCTTTCAGAAGACTTGTGACGTCATACGTTACGTATAATATCCGTTTGTGGTAGTTGGTCGTAGCAGGGTCCAGAACATGGTCACCTACCCTCTGATCATTTATATAGAATTCGTACCAGCCCAGACCCGAAATGTATACTCTCGCGCTCTTGATCTTCCTACCAATCTCAAACTCTTTGCGTAGCAAGGGTGCCGAAATTGACCAGTCAGCCCCTACCCACTTGCCCTGCCAGTCTGCTTCCTTCAGCAAACCCATCTCGAAGGCCGCGGCATAGCTCCACCGGCTCGGATTATCATCCTTATCCCAACATCTCACCTTCCAGTAGCATCTCTGGGCGCTCTTTAACGCCCTGCCTTTATAGGCCACGTTCACCGACCGGTCCGACTTCACCTTGCCGCTGTCCCACAGCTCTCCTTTGTTCTGTCTCAAGTTTTCTCTGCTGCCGGCAACCAGTATCTGGTAGGCGGATTGCATTTGCCCGCGGGCGCCTGATCTGAGTATCCAGCTAAGCCTCGGCTGCGCCACATCAATTCCCAGAGGGTTGATGGAATATTCACACCTCAGGTCCGCCGGCGTCACCCCGGCGCCCATCTGGCTTTGTTCAATCTTCCGGCTCTGGTCGAGAAGATCGGCCGAATTCCCGGTCAAATCCGCATACCTGGCCAGCTCGCGCATGGCCACGACGGTGTAATCATTGTCGTGAAGGTAACCCATGCACTTTTCGAACAGCTCGGGCTCTGTCGAACAATGCCGGTGCCGGTCCGGAACGCCGTGAAAGGTCAGAACGGCGATTTTTCCATCTCTCGCCTGCTTCACCGCCCATAAAAAATCCTCAAACGTCCACTTCGGGCCGGCCGCCCCGGTGGTCGGGATAAGCAGCTTGTGGTGACGTGCCGGATCATAGGCGGGTCCCCTCCCGCCCTCCTGATAACCACTAAAAGCGCTCAGGGATTCGCAGCCACGCCTGGCGCAAAGGTAGCCCTTTTCCGAAAGGGCCTCTGAAATGTCCCCGTTGACATGATAGCCGGGATAACAGAACGTCTTGGGCGCCGCAATACCGTGTTCTTTGCAGCGGCGCTCCATATATTCCACATCCGCCAGGAATTCTCTCCTGGAGCGAACGCTGAAGTTTAAGTGCCGGCGTGCGTGGTTCCCTATTTCGAAACCGGCTTCGTGCAGCCCGCGAACATCTTCCCAGCTCATATAGTCCTGTTTGTTGGCCATGAAGGCCTCGCTGATGAAAAACGTCGCGCCGAATCCATAGCGCTTCAGCAGTGGCGCGACAAAAGTGGAGTGAGACTTGCACCCGTCGTCAAACGTCAACACAACCAGCCGGTCCGGAATCGCAGGATGGTCTTCGGCTCCGGACGATATGCTAAGAAAACAGATGAAACACAGTACTACAAGTGGCATAGTTGCTCTAAAGCGAATCATGAATTTACCTCAATTGAGGGCCATTGCTCGAATGCCGCACAGGCCGCGCAAAAGCCCCCGTGTTTAATGAGAACCCGTACACGAAGCCATCGTTCAGTATTTCAACAGGCTGTGGAGGGCGTCGTCACAGTCCTTGTTAGTCATAGTCTTTGAAGTGTTTCAGCCATTCGGGCCAGTCCACCGGTCCGCCACTAACATCGAAATTTCTATGCCACTTCAACCTCCACAATTCCTTCAGTCCTATCCTTCTGACGGTGAAATCGAGAAAGACGCCGTTTACGCAGCCCTCGTGGCGGTTAATGCAGTTCTTCTTCATCCTGTCTGCAACCGCCGAAACGGGTGGCTCGCCGTCGTATTCGGGAGGCGAATCGGTATGGCTCGGCCTGCTTGATGCTGCCATGCAGTCGGTTAGCAGCGGTGTGTTATTGGCTCCCTTGACGTCAATCCTTCTCCAGTTGTTTGCGGTCGGATATGCGCCCCCTACGACACTCATTGCTCTTGGCGGATTGCAGACCCACCCGTTCACCCCATAGCTGCCATAGTCACCCCAACAACCGGCCGAAGTAAGCATGCCCCAGGCAGCAAACTTACCGCTAATCCCTGTAGGTTTGCCGTACTTGTCAAACATCACTTTTGTGGCCTTCGGACAGCAACGCAGCTTGGCTATGTCAGAGTAATATGCTCGGAGCGTGTTCATCCAGTAATGCCGGCGCGATTCTGCCGAGCCGGTCCAGCCTGTGTGCAGGTAGCCGTTATGATCGTTGGCGTACATCGAAAACAGCAGACCCCATTGTTTCAGATTCGACCTGCAGACTACTGACTTTGCCTGACTCCTCGCCCGGTTCAGGGATGGCATCAGAAGGGCCATCAATAGCGCAATGATGGCGATAACCACCAAAAGCTCCACCAGTGTGAAAGCGCTTGCCGGTCCCAAGGTGCGAATATGACCTGGGCCTTGTTTTGTTTTTCGTGACATTTCAAATACAACCTTCAAAGTAAAAACAAGTGTTGAATATAATCAATAGGCGCTTCATTGACCCCCGCTTCGTCGTATCGGCCCGCCCCACTTGTTAGCCCTGGCCGGATCATGTTCAGGGTTCGGTCTCGGCATCTTGGCGCCGACAGATTTGCGCCAAGCCGCCAGTTTCCGGCGCAGGCCGGCGGCCTTTTCGGGCATCCTCCCTGCAAGGTTGACCGCCTCTCCGACATCCCGCCGGAGGTTGTATAGCTCGAGGCGCCCGTCTTCATAGAATTCCATCAGCTTCCAGTCGCCCTGACGTACTGCACCTGCCGGCGTCGAATGGTGATAGTGTGGATAGTGCCAGAATAGTGCATCGCGTTCAAATTTGCCGGTTCCCGTCAACAGTGGTACAAGACTCCGCCCGTCCAACACATGCTGCGAATCGTCTTTGACTCCGGCAAGCTCCAACAAAGTGGGGTAGAAGTCTACACTCGAAACAGGCGCACTGCAGATGGCGCCGGACTTGACGACCCCGGGGCAACGAACAATTAGAGGCACGCGGATTCCCCCTTCGTACAACGTGCCCTTTTCGCTGCGAAGCGGCGCGTTTGTTGTGACGATCTCCCCCCTTCCGTCAAATCGCCTCCGAAGGCCCCCGTTGTCGGAGAAGAATATGACAACCGTTCGCCCGGCAAGCTCCCATTCGTCCAGCTTCCCGAGAATCTGGCCGATGCTGTTGTCGAGGTGTTCGATCATGGCGGCATAAACAGGGTTGTTGACCCCGCTTTTGGGTTTGGGTTTGCTCTTATACTTGTCAACCAATGTTGGCGGCGCCAGCAACGGAATATGCACTGTGTGATGTGACAGATAGAACATAAAAGGCCTGTCTCTGTTGGCTGCGATGAATTCGAGCGTGGCGTCCGTGAAACTTGTCACCCACTTGTCGCGACCCCTCGGCACCGCTTCGGCGACCGCATCGAATCCCTGCTTTTGCGGCCCAAATTCCGGCGATTTGCCGACATCCCATTTGCCGACGTAACCCGTGGCGTAGCCGTCTTCTTTGAGCATTTCTGCAAAGGTCGCGGCTTCAGCAGGCAGTTCCAGACGATTCTCCGGGACGGTTAGTTTCGCCCAGGGCCTGTACCACCCCGGGATAAAGTCGGTCATCCCGACTCGCGCCGGATACTGCCCCGTAAGTATGCTGGCGCGAGTAGGTGAGCAAACGGGGCACGCTGCGTATGCATCGGTAAAACGCATCCCTTCGCGTGACAGCCGGTCGATATTAGGGGTCTCGTGGAACTTGTTGCCGTAACACCCCAAATCCGACCAGCCCATATCATCCATGAGAATGAACAGAAAGTTGAGCTTCTCATTAGACCTTCGTGCTGTTCGCCCGACAAGATCGCTCATCCAAAACCCTGGCACGGCCAGCGATACTGCTCCGAGTCCTATTGTCCCAAGGAACTTGCGACGCGAGCTTACAGCGGCGCTCATTTCCGGCTTTGCTCCGTCTGCACGGCCACTTCTGCTCGGCCGCCTGTTGTGCGCCGGCAAGTCTGTAGAAAGTGGTTGCGATGACTTACTCAATTCTCGGCTCCTTCGTTATCACTACTCTATGCCCCGACTAAGTCAAAAACACACTGAGAAAAAGCTTTGAACAGTTTGTGTTCACCCGGCGTCGGCGCCAAATCCGTAAATATGCTATTACAGCCGCGCGGGCCCGCGCCAAATCACCGGCGCGGGCCCCCTTCAATCCACACCTGTCGTCCGGATTGGTCTATGCCTTCTTGCACGGCTGTCTTGAGGCCCCGGCTTCAGAAAACGCCTGTATCGAGCCAGGATGATCTCGTCAGCAGATGTCGCAGAGAGATTCACTATGCGCATTCGAAAGACTCTCCGAAACTGCCGCGCATCGAAAAAGCCGTGACGCCGCGCATTACGGCCAAAGCTGCTCCTCAAGCCATCTGCCTGCGAATAGAACAAAATCCTTGAAGTTGACCTTCCCGTCTTTATGCAGGTCAAGCTCCGGCCTGGGCAAAGGCACATCATACCCTCCCGCCGAATCCGCGGCCGTAAGGCCCGTCGTCTCGTCAAACTTGTACCAGACCACCGGACCCGGAACGGGTTCTCCAATCTGATGCGCTATGTTCCAAATTTCAGTATACGGCACTTCATAGTTGTAGATGCGAAAGTCATCTATGATCCCATAGTAAAACCTCCCGTGCCCCCCGGCGCCGTCGCCGCCGGAGCCTATAGTGCCTTGTGTAAATCCTTCCGCCGGAGTCATCGGCAGACTCTTGCCGCTCTTGCTGGCGACCTGTACCCCGTTGAGATATATATACATCTCACCCGTAGCCCTGTTCTTCGTGAACGCGTAGTGGTTCCATTGGCCCTTGTAGTTTTCCGCAACCGCATAATAAGTGACCCGGTCCGGGTAGGGAGCATCGAAATTGACCGCCCCGGTCTTGTAGGGAACCGTACAATTGAACCACACTTCGCTGCCGGGCCTGCTTGTCTCAAAACACCTGTCCACCTTGGGTTGCTCGGGTCCCCCGAAAATCCAGAAGGTGATCGTCACCTCATCGGTGATGGACGATGCCCAATCGGTGGGTATGTCCACGCTCCCCACACCATTGAAGTTGAGAGCTCCGCCGATTCTACCTGTTACCCACTGCGAATCATCCCCTGAAAAGCCGGCTAATGTGCCTTCCGCACCGGGCGTGTGAGACGCGCTCTCCAGCCAGTCGAGCGCCATTATCCCAAGATCTTCATGGCCCGCTATGCAATCGCCGGTGAAATCACCAACTGCAAACTCAGGAACACATCTCTGAGGATATAGTCGGATATTGTCAAAGTAGACCGCACCCGTGCCGCCGCCAGAAGTGCTCAAGGGGTCGCCAAAGCCGATGGATATGCTGCGCACATCAGCCAGGTTAACATCAGCGAATTCTCCCAGGTCGATACTCCAGTGGTGCCAGGATGAATCCTTCAAATTGTCGATGTCCTCACTGACCTTATCGCCGTACGTGACCACCGCATTAGCGTCGGCGCCGTCTGCCAGCTTAACCCACATCGGCTCAATTACGTTACATGGGTCCCCATAGAACGATAAGGACAATGCTCTGATGTTATGTTCGGTGAAATTGCCGCTGCCCAAATGTAAATCAAGAGGATGCGCGGTCGCCTGTGAGTAGAACGCTCTGGGTTCTTCGGTCCCGAAACACGGACTTAAAACCATGCCGTCGTTGTCATAGGAGTATTTCATTGCATTGGAGTCGCCGATATCTGTGTCGAGTGATACGATCGCGCCGGTCCCGTTGCCGCTTATGAGCGCACAGTCTCCGATCCCATCCGTCCACGTTTCGTATATGTGGTCGCCCGTTGCGTGCCATGGCGTGTAGGAGTCCATATCGTCTACCACCAAGAAGTCACTGGTTGTGAAATTCCAGACCTCCCCTCGGATTATGGAAGTCTCGCCCTCGGCAACCTCATCAATCCGCCAGTAATAAGTCTTACCCAGTTCAAGCATGCCCGGGTCATAGCTGTTGGCGTCCTGGCGCCCTCTGCCGGGCGGCGTGCAGGGGTCGCCCGCGCTGTTAACATCCTCGAAACTCGTGCCGAAATATACATCGTGCGAGCTGGCGTAATTTCCTGGCGTCCAGGCGAGAGTTGTTTGTATCCACTCGCCCGTTGCCCCATTGCCCGGGCTCGGATTATCCGCAACGCCGAAATCGACCGTGAACCTCCAGACGTCGCCCGTCCAGCAGGAATCCCCGTCGTTTTCGTCCACACGCCAATAGTAAGTCTGCCCTAAACTAAGACTGCCGGGATCGTAATTATTAGCATCAACAGACTGGTTGCCTTTGTACACGCTTGTGCCCACAGGCCATGAGCTGTCGGCATTCTTCACGTCCTCCAAATCCGTGCCGAAATAAACATCATGCGAATTCGCGCCGAGTCCCTCTGACCACGAAACCACTGTGCCTAAACTCACACCCTCGGCCCCGTCATAGGGATTGGGATTCCAGGCAAAGCCGATAAGCAGGTTCCATATCTCCGGGGCGGACAGCTCATGGTTGTAAATGCGGACGTCATCCATGACGCCGTAGTAAAGCCTCTCGTAGCCGCCGTCCCCGTCCGCGCCGGACCCTATTGTGCCCTGGGTAAACCCTTCTGCAGGAACCATTTGCAGAGTCCTGCCGACTCTGCGCTCAACCTCTGCGCCGTTTATGTATATGCGCATCTCGCCTGTCGTGCGGTTCTTCGTGAATGCATAGTGGTTCCACCGGCCTTTGTATTCGCTCTCATCCGGATAAGTGGTGATCCTGTCAGGGTACGGCGCATCAAAGGTCACAGCCCCGTTCTTGTAGGGAACCGTACAGTTGAACCATTCTTCATTGCCCGGCCTGGCCGTCTCAAAGCACCTGTCTACCTTAGGTTGCTCCGGCCCGCCATAAATCCAGAAGGCTATTGTAACTTCATCGGTAATATACGACGCCCAATCGGTCGGTATCTCCACGCACCCGGCGCCGTTGAAGTTGATTGCCCCGCCCAATTTGCCGCCGACCCATACGACGTCGCCAACGGTGGCACCGTCATGCTGATTGCCCATGGAATCGTGCGCGACAGTGCCCGCACCCTCGTCAAACGTCCACCGCGCGAGCAGCTCGGCCGAAGCCCTGCCGGAAATGCACAAAACCAATGTCAGTGCAGCTAAGCTAAGTGATCTCTTGTTCATAATACACCTCCTTCTCTTTGTCCTGAAAGCCCCGCATGAAAACCAGGACTCTCAACGCCCACTCAGAAAAACCCTAATCATGCTCAAGGTACGTTTACGTAAACATATACAAAGCAAAAAAAAACCAAGCTTCGTTGCCTGTCCTGACCATTTAATCACAGACTATTCTCTCAAATTTGTCCCTGCCCGTCAAGGTAAATTGCCCGCAGGTCAAAATCTTTTCAGATTCTTGTTCCTGACGTCGATTTGGTCAAGATCATTCAACTATCACCCCCGACTCTCGGACGATACTGCTCCCCTCAAAGCAAGACACTTCTAAGCGCCGGCGAGCGTATTATGCGCAGCCGCAAACTCGCCCGACCTTTCCTGCCCCTCTGAATCTGTCCGACAAGTCCGACCCGTCCAACGCGTCCGACAAAACTACCTCAAACTCGGTCTTTGCGCCCGCCATTTCATGGCGGCAGTATATACCTCACCCCCGCCCGCAAGCCAATTTTCCCCAACTATCCCCCCCGGCGCATCACCTTCTCCATAACACTCGTCTCCCTGCTTCGCTGCCCAGGACCCCTACGCCGCGTCCCTCGCGCTTCCCTTTCAGAGT
>CP070678.1:3388352-3414444 GCA_020352515.1 Phycisphaerales bacterium
CGCGGATTTGGTGCTGCTGACGATAGCATTGCGAATCGTAACGCGTTCGGTGGTTTTGCCGTCCGGCTCATCCGGGTAGCGGTTCTTGATGGCCACCGCATCGTCAATCGAGACGACGAAGATGCCGTCGAGAAGCACGTCACGCGAGGAATCCGGGTCGAGGCCGTCCTTGCCGCTGAAGACTTTGAGATTTCGGCCGGTGAAACGTTCGGACGTGCGAATATGGATCGCCCAGGAATTCGAGTTCTGGAAGAGGACATCCCTGAAGAGCACGTTGCTTCTGCTGATGATGTTGACGTTGTGGACGTTGTGGTCAAAGCCGACCTTGCCGTTTGCGTCGATTGTGCCGCAGCCGAGTATGTTGACGTTTTGCGCGTCTTTTATGGCGATGAATTCGGCAGCGACGGCCGAGTCGCTATCGACGGCTTTGAGCAGCGAGCCGGGGGCCATGTAGAGCGTAGTGTTTGAGCCGATGCGCAGGGTCCCGGCGCGATAGACACCGGCCGGCACGTAGATTACGCCCCCTTCGTCCAGAACGGCCTGTATGGCGCGGGTCTGGTCTTTCGAAGGATCGGACTTAACGCCTCTTGCGGTCACATCCTTGACATCCGAATTATTCGGGTCGATTTGCGTCCTTTCGAATTCTTCGAGGTCATCGATCCAGAACAGCACGGTAAATGTCCCGTCGGGCCCGGCCAGGTCAGGAAGTTGCAAGTAGTAGTGTCCGGGGCCGGGCAGCCGGAATTTCATCGTCGAACCATCGCGTTCGAATTGCAGGTCTCTGCCCAGAGTCCTCAAGAACGCCCTGGCGGGGGCTGCTTTTCGGGTGAGCAGTTCGATATCCACCGGACCATCGGCGGCAAAGCGGACGCGGGCGGTATCCATGAAGTGTCTTTTCCCGGGCGTGGAATTTCTGTAAAACTGCAATCTCGTTGGCCTGCCCTGCACGCTCAGCTCGAACCGGTCATCGAACTCTGCGCCCGGCTCGGCGGGGTAGAGCCTTGTAGTTGTATCTTTGCCGAGGGCGCTGCAGGCCGGAAGCGCCGGCACGAGCAGCAATGCTGCAGACCAAACCCAGGCTCGCATCATTTTTACCCCTTTCCGGCAGCGGCCGGTCAAGTATCGCCCGGCGGCTGCAACTACGCCGAATGCAGCAAAGTCAGAGCTGGTCGAGCAAGGTCAATATCGGCAGGTCCGGGCCTGTCAAACCTGTTGCGGTATCTCGTATTTCTTCCGGTACCGGCGCTTGACAAGGTTGTTCGCTTCGACGCTGCCAATAAAGCGCTCGGCTTTCGGGTCAAACCGTAGCTTGCAGTTTCCCACCCGGTGAGCGATGTTGCCCAAGTGCACGAGCGCGACGCTCTTGTGGAGGATTTCGACATCGGCGTTGGGATTTCTGCGGCTTTTGACGCAGTCGAGGAAGTTTTGAACGTGATTGACGTCCGGCGGGCGGCCGTACATTTTCTCGACGATCTTTCCACCGGAGGTTGTCACTATCCAGCCGCCGCCGTGGCGTCCGATGGTCATCATCAATTCCGAGCCGTACAGTTCGATCCTGGTGGCGTTCTGCGTCCAATAGGGGAATTCGTCGTTGCGGCGGATTGTGCCGGTCGTCTTCTGCATGTAGCGAGGATAGCCGGAAAGCTCAAAGGTCAGCACGAAATCGTCGAAATCGTACGTAACCACCTGCAGATCGGGGACCTCGGAATCGTCGCCCCTGTGCGCCAGTCGTCCACCGGAACAGGAGACCGCGGTCGGTATGCCAGGGTCGCCCATGAGCATCATTGCCAGGTCGAGCTGATGTATGCCGTCATCGGCCATGTCGCCGCCGCTGAAATCCCAGAACTTGTGCCAGCCGCCGTGAAAGATGCGCTGGTGATAGGGGCGTTCAGGTGCGGGCCCTAGCCATGCATCCCAGTCAAAACCGGCGGGCGGCCTGCCCGGATCGCCCAGATGGAAAGCCCCGCCGGGCTTGAGATTGTACACTTTAACCAAGTGGACGCCGCCCAGCCTGCCGCTCTTTACGTATTCGAGCGCGGCCAGATTATACGGGGCGCTTCGATTCTGCGTCCCGACCTGGAGGGCGCGATTGTACTTGCGGGCGGCCTCGATCATCTTGCGGCTCTCCCAGATATTGTGCGCGTGGGGCTTTTCGACATAGACATGCTTTCCCGCCTGGCAGGCCAGCACACTCGCAGGCCCGTGCCAGTGGTCGGGGGTGGCTACCAGGACGGCGTCCACGTCCTTTGAGTCGAGCACCTGCCGGATAGACCGCGCCTCTTTTGGCTTGCGGCCCTGGACCTCTGCCATTTCCTCAAGGGTCTGCCGGCGGCGCTCGTCGTGCAAGTCACATACGTAGGCAAGCCTGGCGCCGCACTGCAAGAAGTTGCGGGTGACCATCCTTCCGCGGCCGCCACATCCGATCAGGGCGAAATTCACGCGCTCATTCGCGCCAAGCACACTACGAGAGACGCCAGCCAGAGCCACAGCCCCGGCCGTTATCCCGGAGGCGCGGCGAAGCGAGCGGCTTAGAAATTCTCGTCTGTTCAGGCAATTCATTTTTCAACTCCTCAATATACGGCCTAAAGGGCGGTCGTCCTTTGCGAGGCGACGGACGGTGCGGCCCGTCGGCTTCTACTTTGGCACGGCCTTATCCATCGCCCAGAACACGGCATTGACAAGCAGCCTGCGGAACTGCGGGTTTGCGAAGTCGTCGCGGTGGCCGAGCGATGTGTAGAATATGCGGGATTCCCAGTACGTGTTGGTCCAGGCCGCGGGCTCGGGGGCCTGATCCGGGATAGCGCCGAGCAGCAGTTCTTCGGCCGAGCCGCTCAAGGGTCCGGCCTTGTAAAGCGAGGCATTACTCGTGAATGGAAGGTGTATGCCGGCGAGCACGGGGTGTTCTTTTGCCCCCGGCGCGGCGGTAACAGTCGTGTTCGGGCCGCTGCCGTAATGGCCGTGATAATTTCCGCCCAATACTTCCGGGTCGAACTCGGGCCACTCAGCATAGCCGGCGGGGCCGTCGCCCCTTGCGTCAAAGGCGTGGCTGGCGGTCCGCAGACCAATCAGCGGCTTTCCGCGGGCGAGATAGTCACGCAGGCACTTCATCTGATCGGGCGGCAGGGCCCGCCTGCGGACAAATACAACCGCCAGGTCAGCCCCGGCAAGGTCGTGCATCTCCGGGATGTTGTGGCGATCCCTAGAGGTCCTGTCCGTGCTGCCCTGGAGTATGTCGCAGTGCAGGCCGGATTTCATTTGCAACTCGTGCGCGAATCCAGGCAAGGACTCGGCAGAGCCGTATTCACTCTCGGCTGAAAGAAAGACGACACGAGGTCGCTTATCGCCTTTGAAAAAGAACCTGGGCCGCCCCGTAAAGGCCGTGGAGGTGACCGTCGGGCAGACAAACTTCTCGATGTGCTCGACTATCAGGTCGGTGCCGGTGAAATGGCTTACTTGGGGGCGCATCCGCGAATTATACATCGTGTCGGTCATGTCGCGCATGAGCGCGACGTTCCTGCCGAACCTGGCCATGTTCCGGAGTCCGAACGGCCGGCCCAGCACGCACATATTTGTATGCACGCCCATCAGTATAACGTTTTTTGCGCGGCGGCTCTCGAGCAGGTTCCAGATTTCCGCGCCGGAGTCGCTGATTGCATCCTTGTCGGAAATCTCGATTGTCTCAATCTGCTTTCGCCAGGGCGAGGCGGTTTTGCACTTCGGCTCGCAGTCGCAGCCGCCGTCCGACTGGTCAATCGGGTACTCGAATCTCTTTTCCTGGTTGGTCTTGACCGTGCACCACCGGCCGATATCCGCCGGTAGGTTTGCCGCTTTCGGCGCCCCAGCGGCGCGCTTGCGCGCGGGATGGTCCTGGTAGTGGCCGATCGTGCCGCTTGGGGCGTGGATGATGAGCGCTCCTCTGTCGCGCGCCTTGGCGATAACCTCGTTCATCACCGGGGCCATCTCGGCGACGCGCTCGGTGGCGCCTTTGCACCAGTGCCTATCCCACATATCGCAGATAATGACCGCCGTTTGAGAAGGCTCCCATGTTAGCGTCTTATAGATAACAGTGAACCGCCCGCCTCTGTCGGCCACCTCGGCCCGGCTGCGGGCGCTGAGAGTAATTGTGTTCTGATCCGCGCCGGCAGCGGCAGTGGAAAGGAAGCTGCTTAACGGCAAAACCGACGCCAACAAGAAGTACAGGATAGTGGTTTTGAGCTGACTCATGAAAATAACTCCATACGGAAGTTCAGAGTTCTGCTGCAACCGAAGGGCAAGGGCTCAGTACACTCCGGGGCGCGACCGCGCCAGGATAGCAGATTCGGGGCGGAAACTCAATCGTCTCGGCCGCCGCCTGTGGAAACGCACCTACAGACCCTTTTTCCTTCGAATGGCCGCCTCGATGTTTGCCGCTTCATAGCGGGTCCAGCCCGACGGCAGCAAGCCAAAATAATCCAGGCGGTCCTGCTCGGTGATATTCTCCTTTTTGACCGCGGCAGGAACACCCTCGGCAAAGCTGTTGTCCGGGATCACCTGATCGACGTGCGTGGCGCTGCCGTTGGCAAGCACGGCCCCGGCGCCGATCCTCGTGTTATAGTCGCAACAGGCGTTGAGGCCGACGGCCCCGCCGTCGCCTATCTGCGTCCCATGCATGGTGGCGCCGTGGTTTATCCAGCATCCGTCGCCGATGGTTGACCTGTCGGGGACCTGTGCGCGCGACGAGCCGACCTTGGCGGGCCGGCCGCCCTCGATGCAGACGTTGTCGTAGATGTGTGTATAGCTGCCGATTTTGTTGGTGCCCCTTATCGTGACATTGCATCGAATCAGCGTATGGTGGCCGATGGTCACGTTGCCGGTGATGATGGTGCCGGCGTCGATTTTCGTATAGGCGCCGACCGTCACCCTGCCTTCGAGTATGACCGAGGGATGGATGTCGGCGGTCGGGTCTATCTTCATGTCACTGTTGCGGGCCACGGACTCCGGCTGGCCTGCAATCAGGCCGACACCCGCGACCGCCAAAGCGACAAGGCCGATTGCGCCGAACAGTTTCGTCGTCTTAATCATCTTCTTCTCCTTCGCACATATCCTGGTTACAAGATTCTTCCACCGTCACAAGTCGGCACGAGCCGTGTCCCGGGTCGCCCTGTTTCCGCGGAGCCTTCAGAAAACCATCCAGCTCTTTGTGCTGGAGCCACCACTTCTCGTTCAGCGAGCTAAGCACGCCGAGCCAGCCTCGTGTGTGTGCACGCCAGATGCATACGTCTTGAAAAGCTCTTCGACGGGGGCGACGTCAAAAGCGACGCGGGCCTCTTTATTTTCTCGCCGGTCCTGCTACAGCAGCGCCAGCCAGCCACCATCCACGTAAATGATCTGCCCGGTAATAAACTCGCCGGCCTTTGAGGCAAGCAGCAGCGCCGTGCCCACGAGATCATCCGGCCGGCCCCATCTTCCCAGCGGCGTCTTTGCAAGGACCCAATCGGTGAAGCTTTTGTCCGCCTGCAGCGGCGAGGTCAGCTCGGTTGCTATATACCCGGGCCCGATGGCGTTGACGTTGATATTATACTTTGCCCATTCCACCGCCAGGGTCTTTGTGAGCATCAGCATCCCGCCTTTGCTGCTTGCATAAGCAGCGGTGGTGGGCCTTGCGCCGTGGCAGGTCAGCGAGCCGATGTTTATGATACTGCCGCCCGCCCCGGCCTGCCTGCGGTGCCGGCAAAATGCCTTTGACATTTCGAAAGCAGAGGTCAGATTGACGCGATGCACCTTCTCCCAGTCCTCCAGCGAGAAATCCTCCGCCGGCCCGCGGATTGTTGTGCCGGCACAGTTGACAAGAATATCAATGCCGCCGGTCTCGGATACCACCGTTTCGAAGAGCGGTCCAACTGCTTCGGTCTTTTCGAGGTCGGCCTGGAATGTCCAGACGCGCCCGGAATTGGCCTGGCCAATCCGCCCGGCGGCCTTCTCAAGCTGATGGGCGGTTCGAGCGAGAATCGCCACGGCTGCTCCTTGTTGGGCCAACCCTTTGGCTATGGCAAAGCCGATGCCCCTGCCGCCGCCGGTAACCAGCGCCGTTCTGCCCGATAAATCAAAAAGGTTGCTTTCCATCGGCGATAATAGACCACAAACAGAACGCGCCTGCAAGGGACCCGCCCACTTTTCTCTGATACACGGCGGCGGTTCGGTCCGGATTGGGCTGTTCTTATGGGGCATGGGGATAGTGTGCGGATTTGATGGCCTTCCGGGCGGGGCTGGGATTGTTGCACTTTGGCTGATTTTCGCTTATACTTTATATGGCTTTTAGAAGTTGGCATACTGTCTCAGGTGTACTGATTTTCCGGGGGAAACCGAAGCGCGGCCATCGCACCGAACCGAGGCGGTCCAGCCGACAAGACTGTCACGCCTTTACTTATCAGATGCGCTTTGCGCTCCACCGGCTGTACACTTCAACGCATTCTTACGCACCCGGCAAGGAGTGCTGCACCATGAGCCGTAAAGAGATAACACAGCAGATCAGGCAGCTCAAGAAGCAGTTGAGGGCCGATAACAGGGCAAGTGACATTCGTCTCGTCAAGCTGGCCGTCGTCATGGTCATACTGGCGCTTATAGCCGCCGCGATGTACGGCCGAATCCCGTTTTGGCGAGTTTAACGGCCGTCCGGGGCAAAACCCGGCTCGGCAATACCGAGCGTCAACGAATTCTCAAACAAGGTCTGACGAAGATGTGTGAGAGGTTTTACGAACGGCGAAGACGGAAGAGTGTCGACTGAAGAAACCTGATTTTGTCCGGATCCCACCCCGAAGGTAAGACCTGGGCCCCAGGCCGAGAAATCGAAGAGTAGAGAAGACCTTCGATAAGGAGGACAAAATGAAGAATCGCATCTTGACCACGTTTACATTGATCGGGCTGTTTGCGGCCCCAGCGTTCTCCGCAGAGCGGCTCGTTCCCCTTGTCTACGAGAACATCCAGGCCGCAATCGACGCCAGCAACGAGGGCGATGTCGTTCTGGTCGCGCCGGGCACCTACACGGGCCCCGGCAACCGGAACATCGACTTGAAGGGCAAAGCCATCACAGTGCAGAGCAACAATCCTGCCGATCCCCAAACCGTCGCCACAACCATCATCGACTGTGAGGGCCTGGCAGGCGCCTTTGTTTTGCGCACAGGTGAAGGCGCCGATTCCAAGATCGCAGGACTGACCATCACCAACGGAAAGGCGTTTCTCGGGGGCGGCATATACTGCCAGATCAGCACAAGCCCCACGATTGAGGAGTGCGTGATTACAAAGTGCGCGGCAAACCTCGGAGGCGGCGCCCTTGCATGCGGCGGGGGCAGCGCTCCGACTATAGTAAACTGCACTATGAGCGGCAACTCTGCGTTCATGGGCGGTGCAATCTACAGCAACGCCAGCAGCCCGAGCATATCCAACTGCCTTCTGGTCGGTAACACGGCCAACACCGGCGGAGGGGTATATTGCACGGTGAGCAGTTGCACAGTCAACAGCTGCACTTTCAGCGCCAATTCCAGCGGGATATACAGCTCGAACCAGGCCGACGTCACCATCAAGGACAGCATCCTCTGGGCCGACACGCCTGGCCCGGAACTTTTCGTCAGCAAATCCGGTGGCATCTCGATGATGGTTGTGTCCTTCTGTGATGTTCAGGGAGGCAAGCAGGCGGTCGTTGTCGAGCAGGGCTGTATTCTGAGCTGGGGCTATTCCAACATCAATACAGACCCAGTGTTTGAGTCCGGGCCGCTCGGCGGCTATTACCTTGCTCAGACAAGCTACTGTATCGACGCGGGAAGCGCCACAGCGGCAGCACTCGGTCTCGATCAGTTTACCACGAGCAAGGAAGGCAATCCCGACGCCGGGATCGTTGATATGGGCTACCACCGCCGCTGTCCGCGTAAGACCATCGCGGCGACCATTGATATCAAGCAGGATATTGTTGATCTGGCCGCCAAGGCCCCCTGGCTGATGTGCGCCATCGAGCTTGCCAGCGGCTACAATGCCAGCGACATTCTTCCCGAGACGATCCGGCTTCAGGGCGAGATTGCCGCGGAGAAGGTCTGGCTCGGGCAGTCGGGCTCTGCCAAAGCCAGATTCAGCCGCTCGCGGCTGCGCGGCGTCCTCGACGTCGGCAGCGAGGTGCAGGTGACGGTCACGGGCACGTTGGTCGACGGCTCCATGTTCATGGGAACGGACGTGGTCCAGGTCGTCGATGAAGCTCAATTGACGCAGAACGGCAAAAAGTAGTCTCTCTCGCAACCTTTGTATTTCCGGCTTTTGCACCGCCCGCGAACCTGCGGCCGCCTGACGCAAATGTGTCGGTCGCTCGCGGGCGGTGTTGAAACCCGCCGGATCTGCTCAAGGCGGATTACGCCGGACGTGCCGGTCGATCCCGCCTGTTCAGCCGGGGGGGGAACCGGCTGAGTCTCGGCGGGGCCTAAACGGCACACAATTCAGCGGTTTTGTATATCCACTCGGGCACGCTCATCACCGGCCGTATTTCAAGTCAAACCCGGGCCGAAATGAGAGGGGTGCCCATCCATCCGGACCCCACATTCGATCATGCGATGATCGGGTCCGAAACGCGCCCACGGTCCGGCAACAGGAATGGTCGAAGCGCGGACTGTTCCGTCCCCCACAAGCGGATGCAAGCGCTCTAATAGCGGACTTTGCAGCGCAGCGGGTTCCTTCAGCATCCTAAGTCCTGATTTTTATTCGGGTTATGGAAAAGTTCACGGCTGTTTTTGTCGATAAAAATCAGACTGGTGAAAAAGCCAAGTCCGTCAAATGAACATCGGCTTCGCCCCAAGCATATACCTATATTGGCTGTTTGACAGTCTAAAGGCCGAAGTCAAAATTTTTTGACGGTTTGACAGTTGAGCCGCACGTGATATAATCACGGTTCGGCGCATCGATGTTGACAAGAGCGGCCGGCTGTGAAAGAGCGACTAAGCTGAGGGCAGAAAGAGCAGATTGTGCTTTTTGCAATTGCTTTTGAGGTAGAACATGTTTGAGCGGTTTACAGATCGGGCACGTAAGGTTATGGCGCTGGCAAACCAGGAGGCACAGCGTTTCAACCATGAATTTATAGGCACCGAACATATACTTCTCGGCCTCGTCAAAGAAGGCAGCGGTGTGGGAGCAACGGTTCTCAAGAACCTCGAGGTCGACATAAAGAAGCTGCGGCTCGAAGTCGAGAAGCAGGTAAAAAGCGGACCCGACATGGTGACAATGGGAAAGCTACCGCAAACACCGCGGGCCAAGAAGGTTATCGAGTATGCGATAGAAGAGGCCCGGTCGCTGAATCACAATTACGTCGGCACCGAGCACATCCTGCTGGGCCTGCTACGGGAAACCGAAGGCGTGGCGGCGCAGGTGCTGCTCAGCTTAGGGCTGAAACTCGAAGAGGTGCGCCAGGAAGTGCTGAACCTTCTGGGCGCCGGCGTCGACGACGGCCCGGCAGCTCTGGGAATGAAGATGAGCCCGACGGTGGGAAGAAAAACCAAGAGCAAGACGCCGGCGCTGGACAGCTTCGGAAGAGACCTTACCGAGCTTGCCACCGGGGGCGAGCTGGATCCCGTGATCGGTCGCAAGAGAGAGATCGAAAGGCTGATACAGATATTGTGCCGACGAACAAAGAACAATCCCGTTCTTCTCGGCGAAGCGGGTGTGGGAAAGACGGCCATAGTCGAGGGACTCAGCCAGCAGATCGTAAATAAGCAGGTTCCGGAGCTGCTCAAGGACAAACGAATCGTTGTCCTGGACCTGGCAATGATGGTCGCCGGCACAAAGTACCGGGGACAATTCGAGGAGCGAATAAAGGCCGTCATAAATGAAGTGAGGCGGGCCCGTAACGTCGTGCTGTTCGTAGATGAGCTTCATACGCTCGTGGGAGCCGGTGGCGCCGAGGGCGCAATAGATGCTTCAAACGTCCTGAAGCCCGCACTTGCAAGAGGAGAGGTCCAATGCATAGGCGCCACGACCCTTGACGAGTACAGAAAACATATCGAGAAAGACGGCGCGCTTGAAAGACGATTCCAAACGATAATCGTCGAGCCGCCGTCCAAAGACGAGACGCTGGACATACTCAGGGGCCTGCGCGACCGCTACGAAGCCCACCACAGGGTGCGGTTCACGGATGAGGCCCTGTTCCAGGCGGTGGAATTGTCAACAAGGTATATAACGGGCAGATGCCTTCCGGACAAGGCTATTGACGTGGTGGACGAGGCGGGGGCCAGAGTTCGACTGAAGAACATGACCCCTCCGCCCGATCTGACGGAAATAGAGTCCAAGATTGAGAAACTCCAGAGGGAAAAGGACGAGGCCGTCCGGAATGCCGACTACGAGCGTGCGGCGGCATTGAGAGACGAGGCACAACAGTTGCTGGACGAAAAGACCAAGCTGCACAAGAAATGGTACGAGCAGAACAAAGAGGCTACCGGCACGGTTGACAATGAGATCATTGCGGAGGTTGTCAGCAACATAACGGGTGTTCCGCTTACAAAACTGGAGAAGAAGGAGACTCAAAGACTGCTGGAGCTGGAAAGCGAGCTTCACAGGACGGTTGTCTCTCAGGATGAGGCGATAAATGCGGTGGCCAAGGCCGTGCGACGCAGCAGGAGCGGAATGAAAGACCCGAACCGCCCGATGGGGTGCTTCATATTCCTGGGCCCGAGCGGTGTTGGCAAAACGCTGCTGGCTCAGGCGCTCGCTGAGTTCATGTTCAGCGACAGGAACGCACTGATTCAACTGGATATGAGCGAGTTTATGGAAAAACACAACGTGAGCCGGCTGGTTGGCGCGCCTCCCGGATACGTTGGATATGAGGAAGGGGGCCAGTTGACCGAGAGGATACGGCGCCGGCCTTACGCCGTCCTTCTGCTGGATGAGATCGAAAAGGCGCACCCCGACGTGTACAACATGCTACTGCAGATTATGGACGAAGGCAGACTAACCGACAGCTTCGGAAGAAGCGTCGATTTCAAGAATGTAATCCTCATCATGACCAGCAACATCGGCGCCGACCTGATAAAGAATCAGTCCGGATTCGGGTTCGGCAAAAAGACCCCCGAATCGAATTACGAGAAAATGAAGGACGTCCTGCAGAAAGAAGTAGAGCGCCACTTCCGGCCGGAATTCCTCAATCGGGTCGACGACACGATTGTCTTCAAGGCGCTGACCAGGGTGGACCTCCAGACGATAGTCGACTACGAGCTGGCCAAGGTTTTCAAGAGGCTCACCGAGCACGGGCTGAAACTGGACCTGACCGAGCAGGCCAAGGAGTTTCTTATCGACAAGGGCTACAATCCCGAATTCGGCGCCAGGCCGCTGCGAAGGGCCATCGAGCACTACATCGAGGACCCGCTCTCAGAGGCCGTGCTTGCGGGCAAATTCAAGGGCAAAAACACCATCAAGATCGACGTTCAGGATGAAGAGCACCTCAAGCTCGAAGGCGTCGAGTCCGATGAGCCGGACGACAGCGAGTCCAGGAAAGTGGGAATTACGCAATCACAGTAGCCAAGGGATGCCCAAGCATCGACGGCATCATGCTTTGTCACGACGTGCCCAAGCAGATTGCAGCTATTTTTTGATGCGAGCCTTTTGACGCAGCATTTCAATCTCGCTTTGGCTCTGCTGGCCCGCCAGAAGACTTTCGAATTCTTTGGGCCCCATCCATTTGACCGTGCCATTGAGAAAAAGAACAATGTATCCGTCGGTGAGCAGTGACGAGCGGTAGGTCTTCATCGTATAGGCGAGAATTGTATCATTGGCGGCTCCGGGCTCGATCCAGAGGGCTCTATAAATGAGGTTACCCAGTCTGACCGCACCGCTTACATCCTCCTTAATCCTGGTGACATAGGATTCCGGTGGCACCTCACCTGTGTCTTTGCGGTATGCCAGGATCATTTGGCCGAGCTGCTCCATCGCCCGCACCGCCTCCCGGCGGTTGACCCAATCCTTGAAGTTCACCATGCCGACAACCAACAGCAGCCAGATGGCCATCCAGGTCAGAAACTTCACCGTTATTGCTTTTTGGCGTTTGTTCATAAATGGCGTCCGCCGATTCGCGAACCGGCCTGATTTCCACATCTCACGACTTTATTCTTACCGTGCCCTGCTCAACAAGGAGTCTGCCCTCAGAAAAAAGACTTATGGCCCGAGGATATGCGATACACTCCTGCTCGAACACCCTGGCTCCGAGAGTCTCGGCGGTATCTCGCTCTTCGACCGGGCAGGTTCTCTGCACGATTATCGGCCCGTTGTCGTACTCGTCCGTGCAGAAGTGGACGGTGCATCCGCTTACCTTGCATCCCGCATTCAGCACGGCCTCATGAACGTGATGGCCCCACATGCCCTTGCCGCCGAAGCTGGGCAGCAGCGCCGGGTGTATATTCATTACGCGATTGTGGTATCTCACAGGAATCTTCCAGAGGCACAGCCAACCGCCCTGGATCACAAGATCGACATTTGCCGCTGCAAGCTCTTCGGCGAGGCGTTTGCTGAACTCGTCGATGTCCGGGTAATCCTTCTTGCGAATGATCTTAACGTCCAGACCGGCGTTCCTGGCCCTCTCAACGCCGGCAACCGTGGAACGCGAGCTTATCACGACGGCCACGGTGGCGTTGAGGCGACCCTCTTTGATATGGTCGAGAATATTGAGCAAGGTCGTGCCGCCTCCGCTGATGAGCACACCCAGGCGAAGCGTTTTGCCTCCGGGCCCGCGGCCGGCCGGCTCCTCTTCGACGTCACGCCCCAGATTCAACGCCTCGTTAACAAGCCTGTCGGCCTCCGTGTTCATTTCCCGCGGAACATGCTCGACTTTCCAGCTTTCGAACTTGTCGAGAAGATTCGTTGCGCTCACGAGCAGGGGTCTGATTTGCTCGCTCTTTATCTTGTATCTGCCGTTAATCTGGCGCACCAGCAGCTCGCTGTCACTGCGAACGATGAACTCCCTGGTCCCCACCGCCTGTGCCGCCTCGATGGCTTTCACCAGTGCCGTGTATTCTGCGATGTTATTCGTGGCCCTGCCGATGAAGAAGGCTTTGGCTCGAACCGTGGCTCCCCGGGCGTTTTTCAGTACGAACCCTGCAGCGGCCGGGCCCGGGTTACCTCTGCTGGCGCCGTCGGTGTAGGCAATAATCTTGTCCGGCAACCTATCATCTCCCGGAAGACATCGTTCGCCATATCGCTTTTGCGAAACACTCTTCCTTATCTTCGGTGGACGTTACGCAGCAACTGTTCTTCTCCCGTCTTTTTCAGGCCGCTTGCAGCCGCCCCCCCGTCTCGCTCGGCGCTAAGAGGCTATAGAGTATCTGTCTGTGAGCCGCCGAGGACAATAATTCGGGTACAGTTCGGGCAGCGGATAATGTCGTCTTTGGTCATAAGCAAATTGACGTTCTCGGCGGTAATGCCCATGAAACAGCCCCCGCAGCTATACGCCCCTTTCCTGCCCTCCTGCTGCTCGACCGTAACGACCGCCTGGCCGTCGTAAGTCTCGGCCACGCGATTGAATATCTCCAGCGGCCCCGGAGGAATCGTCCTTGCAACCTCATCCCATTGGACCTGAATCTCATCGACCTCGGCCTGGTATTTGTTGGCCATGGTCGCGGACTCCTTGCGAAGCTCCTCGAGCTGTTTTTTTTGCTCTTCCACGTGATTCTGGATTTCCTTGCACTCGGCTTCGTCAGCCTCGATGTCCTTTAACAGGTCAAGAATCTCCGATTCAATCTTGGAATTGTCGGCCTTGGTGGTGTTCAGATGTGTCAGAACGGCGGCGTATTCCTTGTTCGTCTTGGCGCTATTGAGGGCGGCTCTGAGCCTAGCTATCTCCTCGTCACGAGCCTTCAATTCCAGGTTGAGACGGTCGTACTGAACCTTCGTGAGCTGGATTTCTTCTTTCTTGGCTTCGAGTGCGTTCTGGAGACTCCTGACCTGATTCTCCTGGATAACCACATTTCTCCTGCACCTCGCGAGTTTTGCTTTTCCGGCCCGAAGCCGGTTCTCAACACTTTGAAGCTTCATCAACCCATTCAATACAGGTCCCATTTATGCTCCTTCGTGCGGGCTGTAAAATTGTCAAACTCAGCATTATCGCCCCCCGGCTGGAAGGCCGCAATGAAAAACTTTATGTTTTTTCGCGTGGGCCACGGTTTTGTATAATGGTCGCATCGTGAAAGAGCTGTTGAAAGAACTTGTTCGGGCCAATACAACGGCTCAGTCGGGTGAGCTGGGGGCGGCCCGCATAATCTCCGATCATTTCTCCCGATTCGGCATAGAATCGCGAATAGAGACGTGGGACGAAAACCGCGGGAATGTTGTTGCTCGAACCAATTCGAGCAGCCCAGGGGCTGCACTTCTATTTGCCTGCCATCTTGACGTGGTGGGCCCGGGAGAGGGCGAGTGGAGATACCCGCCTTTTTCCGGCCATGAAAGCGACGGCAGAATCCACGGAAGGGGCTCGACGGATATGAAGGGCGGGATGGCCGCAATCGCCGGCGCGATCTGTGAGGTAGTGGCCTCGGGCGTCAAGCTCAACGGAGACATAATCTTTGCCGCCCTTGCCGGCGAGGAGACCGACAGTTGCGGGGCCAAGAGATTCGTTCGCGATCACGGGCAAATGTCCCCGCTTAGGGGGGTGGTAATCCCCGAACCGACGGATTTCGAGATTGTCACGGCTCACCGGGGTATGCTATGGCTTGATGTTACCACCAGGGGCACGGCCGCTCACGGCTCAACACCGGAATTGGGGATAAACGCGATAAGCTCGATGCGGGCGTTTCTCGACGAGCTGGCCACGTACGAAATTCCATTCGAGCCGCACAAGCTGCTGGGGCGGTGCTCCGTGAGCGTTAATACGATTTCGGGCGGCAAGACGCTGAACGTCGTGCCGGACAGGTGCACGGTCGGAATCGACATTCGCACCCTGCCGGGGCAGAGCCACAGCGGGATTATAGTCGGTTTTCAGAGAATCCTTGACAGGCTGAAATCCGCCGATGCCCGATTTGACGCCGCAGTTTCAACCATTCGAGAAGTGGGGCCTTTGGAGACCGACAGCGGCTCTGCCTTCGTCAGGGATTTCTGTGAGGCGGTCGGAATCCAAGGCACCAAAGCCGTCGGTTTTACCACAGACGGGCCCCATTTGGCGGCTCTGGGGGCGCCGGTGGTGATTTTCGGGCCCGGAAAGCCGGATATCTGCCACAAGCGCGATGAATATATCGAAATCGCCGACCTCAAAAAAGCCGCCGAGTACTACAAGAAGGTCATTTTCAGACTCCTGAGCTGATTGGCGGACCGGGCCGTTTCGGGCCTCGCGAGAAAGAAATTGCTTGACTTTTACGGCCCGCCATGGTAAATTCTTAGCCTGGAAGGATTTGTGCAGACGAGGGGTGGTTAAGCCCGACGCCTGCAAGATTAGAGGATACAGTCGGAAGCCACCTGGTGGCCACGGCAAGGAGCGGCATGTCTCCGTGATTCCAGCAGGCACGGGCGTTCCGGGGAAATATAGCGATTATCATAATGTGATTGAGCCGGGATTTCGATAAGACTATTAGGTCGATATTCCGATGTCGTGGTTTTGGCTACTGCCGAAAGGGCTTCATATAAACCGACGTACTCTTTATTAACCTAATAGATGGAAGGACAAATATTATGAAAACTCGAATCCTCATTGTCGTCTTCGTTTGCTGCCTTGTCGTCTCGGCAGTCTGGGCGGGACTGATTCCGGCAAACGACAAGGCCAAGGAAAGGGGAAGGGCGGACAACGCCCCCGTGATAGAGAAGATAGACGACCATTGGGTCTTGATGCCATCGGGTTTGGAGCGGATCGTCTTTATACACCGCCCGAAGCCGCGAGAAGCGCCTCGCGCGCGCCCGGACAAGCCCGTCAAGCCCCCCAAACCGCCGAAGGACGTGCAATGCTACGAACTGATGGCGGCAAAGTGGAAGGATCTGCCCGCCGACCTGACGATCGATCCGGAGTTTTCGGGATTGACAGACGGTGACGTTGTTGCTGCAATATCTGCAGGGGCGACGGAATGGGATTCTTGGACAGCGGCCGGCCTTTTTGGGTCAACGCAAGTCGTCGAAGATGGAAGCTGGGATACTGCGACACCGGATGGAAGAAATGAAATGGTATTCGCGGACTACGATGATCCCGGGGTAATCGCCGTTACCATCATCTGGGGCTATTTCACCGGAAGGCCCAGCAACCGGAGAATTATCGAGTTCGACATACTGTTTGACACAGACTTTAATTGGGGCGATGCAGGCGAAACCAATGAGACCGAACTCGGCGACACGACCGTAATGGACCTCTGGAACATCGCCACTCACGAGGTAGGGCACGGCCTTGGCCTGAGCGATTTGTACGAGAGCACCTGTACGGAAGTGACAATGTACGGATACTCGCAAAACGGGGAGACGAAGAAGAGGACGCTTGACCAGGCGGATAAGACGGGCATCCAGGAGCTTTACGGGGCCCCATAGGGTCGTCTAAACGAGCGAAGACTGTATCCAAGATTGATAAGACAACGTGCGAGCTTCGCAAGATTTATCTGCGCGCTTCCTTCAGGGACAAGGGATGGAGCAAACTCCTGCAGGACAGTGCTCCGATGCGGGCGCGGCGGATGGGATTGTAGAGAGTGAGGCTTGAGACTGCCTCGGTCTTTAAAGAGGCAATGGGCATGTCCTGGGGTAAGCCGTGTATCAAGATACTCGCTTCAAAACCAGAGCGGCTCCGGGCCAGGATTCTGTCAAACATCGAGGGCTATCCCGTAATCATCCGGCAAACCGGCGAGTTCCACGCCCCGGACGAAAGAGAGCAGCAGTGAAAAGGAATTCTCACTTCCGCGTCAGGTTTTCCCGCGCTTTGAGCCCCGGGCGGGCTTTGTGTTGTGTCAACCGGATCATTCCGTGATTTAGAGACCGCCCGTGGGCAGAATATAATTTAGACAATGGGCTGACCGGCAGCTTCAAATGCAAGGCCCCCGGAATACACGGTTATGGTTGAGATTCGTCAGGTTCAGACAGGCAAAGAGCTGCAATGCATCCGAGCGATGCTGGGTGAGTATTCCGGGTCGCTCGAGTTCGACTTGAGCTTTCAGGACTTTGATGAGGAGATAGCCCGTCTTCCAGGCGATTATTCGCCGCCAGAGGGGGTCTTGCTGCTCGCAATATCCGACGGGGAGGCCGCCGGGTGCGTCGGACTCAGGAAGCTGGATGAGCGTACCTGTGAGATGAAACGATTGTACGTAAAGCCTCAATTGCGGGGCCTGGGAATAGGCAGGGCGCTGGTAGAAACCCTCATTGAGAAAACCCGCGGTATGGGCTACACCGCAATGCTCCTGGATACGGTTCCGTCAATGCAGATTGCAAAGGCTCTGTACGCTTCGCTCGGGTTTCGGCGGATAAGTCCTTACCGATATAACCCCATAGAAGGCGCCGTATTCATGGAGTTGCGGCTTGGGCAGTGACTATTTGTGCGTGCCTGCTGGTATCCGGCCGGCGTTTTTTGGCCGGCGGCAACAGGAGAAACTAAGAGAGGATATGGCCAAAGAAGACCGTCGGCCGACGTTGAGGCCTGCCAACAACAAAGACCGCCGGGCAATAAAGAAACTCGTTTACGAGGTGCTCGAGGAATACGGCTTGATGCCGGACCCGGACGCCACCGATGCCGATATTAACGATATCGACAGTGCCTACTTCAAACGGGGCGGCGTTTTTTACGTCCTCGAGGAGTCAGACGGGGCGGCAATAGGCTGTTACGGGCTTTATCCACTCGGACACCAAGCCTGCGAGCTGCGCAAAATGTACCTGGTGCGCGCCCACAGGGGCAAAGGGTTGGGCAGATTCATGCTTGAAGAGGCCCTGGCCAGGGCAAGGCGGATGGAATTCACAACAGTGGTCCTCGAAACAGCTTCTGTCTTGAAGGAGGCAATCGACCTGTACGAAAGCTACGGCTTCAGGCAGTATGAGCCCGAGCACATCTCGAGCAGATGCGACCGCGCATACCGGCTCGAGCTCAAATAGGCTGCCGGCCCACGTCCAGCCCGATCGGCCCGGGCTGATAGCCGAGGCTCGAGGGATCCAGGGGTATCCCCTCGGCCACAGCCCGCACGCGCTCGTATGGAAAGAACTTAAAACTCGAACTCGTCCTTGAAAACGGCTTCGAAATCGTAAACTTCGTCAAAGTCCTCTATCGAATCAGTCGGCTGTGCGCTCATCCACTTGTGTTTTATCATAAGGAAAACAATTTCGCCGAAATCTCGGGTGGATTTGACACCCCAGCTATCGAGAACGACGAGGGCGAGCCTGCCCCATTTTTCGACGGCCAGCTTCATGAGCCCGTCGCAGAGTGTTTGGCCGCTCACGTGCCTGGGCTCCTCGGCAACATTTCTTGCCGTGTACCCCAGCCCCTCGTATACGAACTTGACCGCTTTGGGACTGAAGCGGCCGTCCTCTCTGGCAATTCGTTCAAGGTTCTTTTTCATGCCTCGTTCGATCTCGGTAACGGCGAGACAGGCCGCTGCGCCGGCTCGTGGACGGCCTGGCCAACCGGACCAGTTCACAATACGTACGCCCCACTATCAACCACAACCGTCTACAAGGGATGGCCGAGACTCCCTGCGGTGGATTCCTGAGACCCTCCGTCCATCACAAAAAACTAAAGCACCTGCTGGCCGGGGACAGCGCCCGTGTCGGCCGAGAGCATAAAAATGTCTTTGCCTCCCGTGCCGGCCGCCAGAATCATTCCTTCAGAAAGCCCGAATCTCATCTGTCTGGGTTTGAGGTTCGCAAAATAGATCACGATCTTGCCGACCAGATCCTCCGGCTTGTAGGCCGTGGCTATCCCGGCAAGAACCGTTCTCTCCGGACCCCCTACGTCCAGTCGCAGACGCAGCAGCCTGTCGGCCCCTTCAACCGGTTCGGCGCTTGCCACCTTTGCGATGCGCAAGTCTACCTTTGCAAAATCTTCAATCGTGCACTCCGGCTTGAAAGGCCCGCCCACGCCCGGCTGCGCGCTCGATGACGCGGGCGCCTCAGCGCCTTGAGAGGCTCTGCTCTCTTCCACCATCGCATTCACCTGCCCTTCGTCAATTCTTTCAAATAGTCGTTCGAATTCACCTATTCTGTGGTTCTCCAGCACCGTTTCAACATCCGCAAAGCTCAACCCACCGACGTTAAGAAGTTTTTCCACCTTCTCGGCATATTTCGGCAGGATCGGCTTAAGGTAAATGGTCAGCACGCGCACAGCGTTTATGACGGCCGTCAGAACCGTACGCGTCTGCTCGGGGTCCGTTTTTATGGTCACCCAAGGCTGATTCCGCTCGACATACCGGTTCGCCTCGTCGGCCAAAGAAACTATCGTTCTGACAACCGCCGCGAAGTTGAGGCCCTCGTAGCTCTCGATGACGCCCGCCTTCTCAGCGGCCATCTTATCGATCAACTGCCGGCCCTGCTCGTCCATCCGGCCGAGCATCCCATTGAGCCGTTTGGTGAGCATCTGGCCGGACCTGGACGCGAGGTTCGCATATTTACCGACCAGGTCGGAATTCGTCCTGCCGATGAAGTCCTTTATACTGAGGTCTATATCGTCGATAGTGTCGGTCAGCTTGCTCGCGTAATAGTATCGCAGATACTCCGGCAAAAGGTGCCTGGCGTACGTGGCGGCCTTGATGAACGTTCCGCGGGATTTGCTCATCTTCTCGCCGTTGACCGTCAGAAAGCCGTGGACGAAGAGGTTGGTGGCTGTCTTGAAACCCGCGCCCATCAGCATCGCCGGCCAGAACAACGCGTGAAAATACATGATGTCCTTGCCGATGAAGTGGTATAGCTCGTATTGGCCGCTGTTCCAGAGCGTTTCAAAATCCAGCCCGTTTCGGTCGCAGTAATTCTTCGCCGAGGCCATGTATCCGATGGGTGCATCCAGCCAAACGTAAAAGAACTTGTTCTCTTCGCCCGGTATCTTGAACCCGAAATAAGGGCCGTCACGAGATATATCCCAGTCCTTTAGTCCCGCGCCGAACCACTCGTCGAGCTTGTTTGCCACGGACCTTTGGGTATGCCCGCTGGCGATAAGGTCTTTGAGCCGCTGCTCGTAGTCGCTGAGCTTGAAGAAATAGTGCTTCGAGGTTTTCAGCACCGGCGTGGACCGACAGGTGGCGCAGTAGGGGTTGACCAGATCGGTGGAACGATATGTCGCGCTGCAGAGCTCGCACGAATCGCCGTACTGGTCCTCAGCCTTGCAGCGCGGACAGACGCCCCGAACGTACCGGTCGGGCAGCGGTATCCGGCACTTCTGGCAATAGCACTGCTCCACGTCCCGCGTTACAATCGAGCCGGCCTCCTTGAGACGGGTGAAAATAAGCTCGCTGAAATTCCTGTTCTCCGGCGAGTGCGTCGAGTAGTAGTTGTCGAATTCCACATGGAAGCTGTCGAAATCGGCCCGGTGCTCCTTCTCCATGCGCTCTATCAGAAGCTCCGGGCTTATGCCCGCGGCGCGAGAGCTGAGCATAACAGGCGTGCCGTGTGTGTCGTCGGCGCAGAAGTACAGACACTCGTTGCCGCACATCTTTTGAAACCGGACCCAGATATCCGTCTGCAAGTACTCCACCAGATGACCCATATGTATCGGGCCATTGGCGTAGGGCAAAGCTGAGGTTACTACAATCCTGCGAGGCATGTTGCTCCCTTTGGCGACTACCGCCTTTTCTGCTCCTCTGCATTCCGTGTACTACCGTTTGTGTTGTTTGCTCTCTTCTTCTTGGGGCTTTGAGGCGCAGCCACTATCTGGACCTCATCGACGGGAATGGCCGCCCTTTCGCCGCCCTCGTACGAGACGACGACAAGCTGGGTGAGTATCTGCGTGTCCACAACCTTTCCTTCACCCCTGTCCGTCTTGACGCGTGTGTTCTTCTTGGGCAGCCGCTTCTTCAACTCGGTATATGTCTTGTCCTCGTAGCGGAGGCAGCACTTGAGTCTGCCGCAAAAGCCCGATATCTTGGAGGGGTCCAGGGTCGCCTTCTGCATCTTTGCCATCCGCATATTCACGGGCTTGAGCAGCTTGAGAAACCTCTTGCAGCAGCATTCCTGACCGCAGCTTTCGACATCCCCCAGCAGTCTGGCCTCGTCTCGCGAGCCGATCTGACGCATCTCAATCCTCGTTTGGTACTCGTGGGCAAGCTTCTTGACCAGCTCCCGGAAATCCACCCTGCCGTCAGCCATGAAGTAGAAAACGATACGCTCTCCGCCGAGTATGTGCTCGGCATCAACAATCTTCATCTGCAGATTCAGCTCCTTTACGAATCGCTTGCAGCACTCGACCTCGGCTCCTGCGATTCTTTTCAAGTGCTCATCCTCGCTGACGTCGGCGGCCGTGGCGAAGCGCACGAACTTGCCCCCCTTTTCCAAAGAGAATTCGGCATCGCCGCCGCCGAAGTACTGCTTTATCTGATCCTCGGTCAGCCGGAACTGCCCGCCCCTGTAGCTGGTGAGCTGGCCGACCATCCGGCCAAGCTCGAGACCCTTGTCGGTCTTAACGACGACCCGCGTGTTCACTTTGGGGATTCTGCTCTCGGAGTGCTCGAAGAAACCGAGCAGGCTCATTCGGCCGTAGCGAACGAGCATGTACTTCTTGTTCTTTGTCTGCTTGGACCTTTGCACGGGCGTCTCGGCCATCTACAATACCTGCAAATAAACACTGAGGCGTAATTAAAGCTAAACCTGGAGTTTACCAGAATCTGCAATGTTAAGCAACAGCTGCTCGAAAATAAGCTTTCCGTTGACCCCCACCTCGATCCAGCCCTGCATCCGGTAGCAGTCTGCTATCCTCTCGGCCGCACTCTCCGGGTCGAATCGCCGGGCCAGCTTTTTGATTTCGCCCGCCTGCTCGAAGTTAACAGCCCCTTTTTCCGGTGTGATATTAAGTGTCATTGCGTCGTGAAAGCCTGATATCACCATCTCAATAAGGGTCCTTTGCGACCTTCGAACAATATCGCTCCTGCTCGTTGACTCATCGAGATCGGTCCAGACCGAGGCGATTCTTGCGCTCTCGCCCACCAACTTCTCGGCCAGTTCGGTAACCCCGCCGAGGCGGCAATCGGCTATCGACCCGATCAGCTCCTTCTTTGTCCGGTAAAGCTCTGCCCCGGCCAGCTCGAGCCGAGCCCATTCGCAGGCCCGGCCAAGGCTGCCCTGCGCCAGGAGTGCAAAATATCCGGCTTTGGTCCCGTCGAGGTCCATCTCTTTCAGGTGCGCTATTATTCTGTCGTCGTCTATTGTGGAGAAACGGATCGTCTGACACCTCGACCTTGTGGTGGCCAGAAGCCTGTCGAGCCGCGTGCAAAGCAGTATGATACAACAGTATTCCGGTGGCTCTTCCAGGACCTTCAGCAGACAGTTCTGAGAAGAAGCATTCAGCCTCTCGGCCTCACTAACCACAAAGACCTTTCTCTTTGACAGAGTCGGCCGCATGGGCGCCTTCTCTATCAGAAACTCCCGAACAACGTCTATGGGCAGATCGACCGGCGGAGGCTTTCCTTTGCCGTCCCTGGTGAATTTGCGCAGCTCCTTGTACACGTGATTGAAGTCGGGATGCGAGCCGGCGTCGAACAGCCGGCATGAATTGCACCGCCCGCAACTGTCGGCAAAATCGCCGCCGCAGGTTTTCTCCAATTCCGGACTTTCACAGAGCAGCAGCCTTGCCAGTTCGCCGGCCACCTTGAACTTGCCGACGCCTTCGGGTCCGGCAAAAATGTAGGCGTGAGACATCCTCTGCGCCGCGTACGCGCGCTGCAAAAGCGAGATCGCTTTGTCCTGACAAAAAACATCCTTCAGCGACATTTACGCAGAGCCCCACTGCACTATCACGTCCAAAACCCTCTTGTGAACCGTTTCAATATCCCCGGAGGCATCGACCACGAAGAATCCCTCTCTTAGCCGCGCCAGCTCGAGAAAGCCCTGGCGGACCTTCTCGTGGTAGCCATCCCCCTTCTGTTCCATCCGGTCAAGCTCCCGCTTCAGCCGGCGAGAGGCCGTTTCGAGGTTCACATCGAGAATAATGGTCAGGTCCGGCCAGACCCTTTCAAGGCAATCCTCGGCGATCCTTATGACCTTGTCCATGCCGAACTCGCCGGCGTAACCCTGATAGGCGCACGTGCTCGAAAGCCACCGGTCGAGAACCACGCACTTGCCATCGGCAAGCGCAGGGCCCATCTTCTCGGCCCAGAGCTGGGCGCGGGCCGCCATGTAGAGCAGCAATTCGGTCCGCGTGTCCATAACCACGTGTTCCGGACGCAAAAGAATACCCCTTATCTGTTCGCCGATAACCGTATCGCCGGGGTCGCGAAGCTGAAGGGTCGCAATGCCCTGCCTGTCCAGCCACTCGGCGAAAAGCCTCGCCTGCGTGCTCTTGCCGCAGCCGTCGGGACCATCAAGGACGATAAATTTCCCCACGAATTTGTACTCGAGATCCGTCTTATGCAAACGTGATTTCCTATCTGGTTGTCTTCTGCTTTCCGCCATCACCGAAGTCCTGAAAGAGTTCTTGAAAGAACGCCTTTCGCTCTTTTATTATCTCGTCCTATCATCGCCGAAGATCTGTTGGAACAAATGGTCGCCCACAACCAGCCGCAGGACCTCTTGCATAACCTGCTGCTGATCCCACTCCGGATGTCGGCTCCTTACGCCGGCCTCGACGATGGCGTCGAGGTTATCGTTCAATTCGAACGTAATGCGGGCGCGTTCAGCGATACCGAGCCCGCGCAGAATCTCAATCTGCCTGCGCTCGGCCTCCGGGCTCGTATCAGAGGGCACACCAGGCATTTGTCATCTCCAATCCATCTATCACGGTACACGCCGGCCGCCGGGGCCGTTACCTTGCCAGCCGAAAGTTCTCTTCGCCGACAAGCTGCTTCATCGTCCGGCAGAAGTCCACGTCGGGATTGACGCTCAGCTCCTTGTCCGCGACCGCGTGGACCCTGCCTTTGTCGGTCTGTACGTCCACATACACCGGGCTCCTGCCCTTGTGATGCCGGCAGATGCTCTTTATCATTAAAACCTTCTCTTTGCTAACGTCCTTTGCATCGAGCCTCAGCCTGACCTTGGCCTTGGCGGCCAGCTTCTCTCGAACCTGGTCGATGGCTATCAGCTCCGAGGCCAGTATGTTCGGCCTTTCCCTTCTGTAGTCAAGCTTGCCCTTGACAAAAACCACCCGGTCCTCGGCAAGCTCGGCGGCGAATTCCTTGAGCACCTCCGGGAACATCACGACCTCGACCTGGCCCTGCAGGTCTTCGAGGCTGAAGACCGCCATCTTGGCCCCGGCGTTTCGCCCGCTCTTGGTCAGGTTATACCTTATCTTGGCCACCATACCGCCTATCACGACCTGCTTTTCGCCGTTGGCCTCGGCCAGCTCGGAACTGTTGTGCGTCGAGTAAACGTCTATGACCTCGGCGTGCCGGCTCAGCGGATTGCTGGTGACATAAAAGCCGAGAACCTGTTTTTCAAACGCCAGCATCTGTGGCTCCGGCCAAGGCGCGACGTCCGGCAGGCGGTTGTGGTCTTGAGAGTAGTCGACGCGTCCGGGCTGGCCGAAAAAGGTCATCTGTCCGCACTGCCTGTCCGCCTGGAGGCTGGCCCCGTTTTCCATCGCCCTCTCGAGCCCGGCCATCATCTGTGCCCGGTTCCCACCGAGCCTGTCGAATGCGCCGGCCTTTATCAGGGCTTCGAGCACCTGCTTGTTGGCTGCCCTGAGGTCCACGTTCTCGCAGAAGTGGAAGAGGCTCTCGAACTTCCCGACCGCCTCGCGTGCCGCTATGATTTGCTCGACCGCCTTCTCGCCGACCCCCTTGACCGCGGCAAGGCCGAAGCGGATGACGCCGCTTTTCTTTCGGCCGGCGCCATCGTCCGCGTAAAGGGGCGTAAAATCCACACCGCTTTCATTGATGTCCGGCGGGAGCACCTCGATGCCCATCCCCCGGCACTCGGCGATGTAATCGACAATCTTCTCGGTGCTGTCCATCTCGTAGGTCAGAAGCGCCGCTATGAACTCGACCGGCCAGTGCGCCTTCATGTACGCCGTCTGGTACGCGATAAACGCGTAACGCGTCGAATGGCTCTTGTTGAAGCCGTACCCGGCAAATCGCTCGATCAGCTCGAAGATATCCGCCGCCTGATGGCTCTTAAGCCCCTTGTTCGAGCAGCCCTCGATGAACCTCTCGCGCTCCTTGGCTATGATTCTGGCCTTCTTCTTGCTGATTGCCTTTATCAGGGCGTAGGCCTCGCGCAGCGGTATGTCACCGAGGCGGTTGCATATCCGCATCACCTGCTCCTGGTATGTCATTATCCCGTAGGTCTCATCCAGAATCTCGGTCATAATCGGATGCGGCAGGCGCCACCCCGCCCCGTGCTTTCGGTCGATGTAGTCGGGAATAAGTATCATGGGCCCCGGTCGATACAACGCGTTGGCAGCTATCAGGTCCTCTATCCGGTCCGGCTTCATCTTTATCAGCAGGTTCTGCATCCCCCCCGATTCGAACTGGAAGACGCCTTTGGTCCTGCCGTCGCCGAACAGCTCGAAAACCTTGGCGTCGTTGATATCGAGCCTCTCCAGGTCTATCTCGACCCCGTGAATCGCGTTGACTAACTGGCACGACCGCTCGAGCACGCTCAGCGTCTTTAGGCCCAGAAAATCCATCTTCAGCAGGCCGACCTTCTCCACCATCGGCCCCTCGAACTGCGTTATGACATCGTCCGAGCCCGGCGCCTTGTACAGCGGGACAAAATTGCTGAGCGGCTCATCGGCGATCACCACCCCCGCCGCGTGCACCGACGCGTGCCGCGTCAGCCCCTCGAGCTTCTTGCCGATGTCGATCACCCTGCGGGTCTGCTCGTTCTCGCCGTAGGCCCTTTTCAGCTCCGGCTCGGTCGCCAGCGCCTTGTCGAGCGTCATATCCAGCGAGAACGGCACCAGCTTGGCCAGCCTGTCCGCCTCAATTAACGGAACGCCCAGCACCCTGCAAATGTCACGGATAACCGCCCGCGCCTTCATTGTCCCGAAGGTTATTATCTGGGCCACGTGGCCGTATTTTTGACG
>CP070678.1:3414544-3434871 GCA_020352515.1 Phycisphaerales bacterium
CCTATTCACTGTACCCGGCTGACGAAGCCGATAAGGAGATCAGGAAGACGATATTCGAGATGGACAAGATGATTGACGTCGTGGAGGTCGAAATCGCCGGGCTCAGGGCAAAGATATCGGAGATAGAGCGCTACTCAAGGCAGCCTGACGTTCGGAACAGCCCGCCTCTGGCGGCGAAACTGAAGGAAATGGCGATCCAGGAGAGCGTGGAGCTGATTGGCGCCGAAACCCGCCATCGGGCGATAGTCGAGCGCAAGAGGGCCCAGGAGAATCTCTACGACTTGTATGAGAGGTGGACAGAAGCGGGGGAACGGCGCGCCAAACTGCAAGCAGACCTGGCGAAGCATAAAAAAAGACGAGCGAGTATAGAGGGTGAGCTTGGCAATATAGGTCAGCCAAGGCGTGCCGTCATTATTGAGCGTAACGAGGTCAAAATTCGCCCGGTGCGGCTCGATGCCGACGCGGAGGGCACAGCGGGGCGGCGTCCCTGATTTTTGGTGGAGATTTCGCTTGACAGGGTCAAGCCCGTCTGGTTTAATATGTGCACTATGCAGCAGATTGACCGCAAGAGCTTTGGTTATTGGTGGTGGCCTGCAGGATAATTCCGGCGGGCAAGCGGTGATTTGCTGTAGATAGTTTGTAAGGGTTTATTGGAGCGCGGCCTGCTGGAAATCAGCAGGCCGCTTTTTTTGTTTGTGTTTCGGGCGGTTAGCGAATAGAAAGTTCGATAAGAGGTTCGCCAAATGGATGATTACAGGCAGATAATCCAGAGCGCCAAGCCGGGCCAGATCGTGCCGATCGTCAAGCAGATCGACATGGACGACCCGATGGGCTTTTTTGCGAGGCTCAGCGACTACGGTCGGGCGCAGAACTGCTGTTTGTTCGAGTCGAAGGAGTATTTGACGGGCAGCGGGGCCCTGAGCTTCGGCACCGCGCGGCCGGCGTTGTATCTCACGGGAACGGGGTCCGATTTCACGATTAGGGCGCTGAGCAAGACGGGTCGGCGGATACTGGTCTATCTGGCGGGCCAGAAGGAGAGGTTCGGCTTCTGCGAGCGCGTGGAATTCGGCGAGGAGGCGATAAGCGGGCGCGTACGGAAGGTCGAAGAGGTGGTGGACGAGCAGAAGCGGCTTCAAACAACCAACCAGATGGACGTATTGCGGGCGGTGGCTTTTGCGTTTCGCATGGCCAGCAAGCCTTTTCGAATAAACTGCGGCCTGTTCGGGGCTATCAGCTACGATTTCATCGACCAGTTCGAAAAGCTTCCGGCCAGCAAGACGGACCCGTTGGGCAATCCCGACTACGAGGCTTATTTCGCCGACAATATCTTCCTTATGGACCACGAGCACGAAAAGGGCTACGTGATTGTGAACTGTATCATCACCAATGGCGACCGCGAGGCCGCGATCACGGAGGCCCAGGGCTATTTCGATTACTATTTTAACATAGCCCGGTTCGACGCTCCCGAGGGGCAGAGATACAGCGGCCCGCTTGCGCCCGCCTCGACCGACACGGAGCAGCCGGAATACGAGCAGATGGTCCTTGACGCCAAGCAGCACATTATTGACGGTGATATTCTTCAGGTCGTTTTGAGCAGGACGATAACCGAGCCTTGTCCGGATGAGCCGCTGGATGTTTACAGGCGCTTGCGGGAGTTGAATCCATCGCCGTATATGTTCTATCTCAATACGCCCAACACGGTGCTGATGGGCTCGAGCCCGGAGTTGAACCTGAGGGTCAGCGGCACCGAGAGGCGGAACGTCGAGATACGGCCAATCGCGGGCACCAAGCCCAGAGGCCGAATCGGCGGAGAGGTTGACGCGGATACGGATTTCCGCTACGAGGCCGAGCTGAAGCTGGACCGCAAGGAGCTTACCGAGCACATCATGCTCGTGGATTTGGCGCGGAACGACATTGCGCGGGTGGCCGAGCCGGGCAGCCGGGTTGTTACGCAATTGCTGACCGTGGAGAAATACGAATCCGTCCAGCATCTGGTGAGCAACGTCAAGGGGAAGCTCGCCGAGGGGCTCGACGCGCTGAGCGCGTATCTTGCCACGATGAACATGGGGACGCTGACCGGCGCGCCGAAGATTGAGGCGATGAAGCTGATACGGCTGCTGGAAAAGACCAAGCGCGGCTATTACGGCGGTGCCGTGATGTACCTGACGGTGGACGGGCAGTTCGATAGCTGCATCACGATAAGGAGCCTTCAGGTCAAGGACCATACGGCCTATATTCGGGTCGGCGCGGGGATCGTTCACGACAGCGTGCCGAAGACGGAATTCGAGGAGACCGGGCACAAGGCCGGCTCCTGCCTGCGTGCGATTCGAGGCGTATAGTCCAAGCCGACAGATGTAAGGAAAGAGCCTGAGAAAAATGGAAAACACCAAGAGAAAAGTCCTGTTCATCGACAACTTCGATTCGTTTACCTATAATCTGGTCGATGATTTTTGCAAGCGCCACTGCGAGGCGAAGGTATATCGGGCCGATACCCGGCTCGAGGAGCTTGCGGCGTTCGCCGACGAGTTCGGCCCGGACCTGCTGGTGATATCGCCGGGACCCGGGACACCGGATTCGGCGGGTGTCTCGCTGTCGGCGGTTGATTATTTCAAGGAGAGGCTGCCCATATTCGGGGTGTGCCTGGGGCACCAGGTGATTTGGCAGTATTTCGGCGGCAGGATAGGCCATGCGCCCGAGCCGATGCACGGCAAGCCGTCGCGGGTGACACACGATGGAAAAGGGCTTTTCGCGGGAGTTGAGAATCCGCTGCAGGCCGGCCGGTATCACAGCCTTTGCGTCGTCGAGGTGCCCGATTGCCTGGAAGTAACCGCGCGGTTCGAGGAAATTGTGATGGGCGTCAGGCACAGGGAGCTTCCGATATTCGGCGTCCAGTTTCACCCGGAGAGCATTCTGACGCCGGCGGGGGGAAGGATCATCGAAAACGTTCTGTCGATTGCAGTATCACAAAAAGGCTGATAGGGAGGATACGATGGCGAAGATAACCAAATACCTCGAGATAATTCTGGACGGGGGCGATTTGACGTTCGAGCAGGCCAAGGAGCTTCAGGACATCATTTTTGAGGGTGAGGTGACCGAGGTTCAGATTGCGGCCTTTCTGGCGGCGATGCGAATGAAGCGGGCGAGTTCGTCTGAGATAGCGGGCCTGGCGCGGTCTCTCAGGGACCACGCGGTTCCGGTCAGGGCTGGAATCGAGAATCTGATCGATACTTGCGGCACGGGCGGTGCGGCGGTGAAAACCTTCAATATCTCCACTGCCGCGGCGATCGTGGCGGCCGGCGCAGGGGCCTACGTGGCCAAGCACGGCAACCGCGGCATCACGAGCAGGTGCGGTTCGGCCGACGTTCTCGAGGAGCTTGGGGTCAAGATCGACCCCGGTCCCGATGCGGTCGCCGAATGTATCAGGGAGGCCCACATCGGGTTTATGTTCGCGCCCAAATTCCATCCCGCAATGCGATTCGTGCAGCCCATTCGCAAGAGTCTCGATTTTAGAACGGCCTTTAACATTCTGGGGCCGCTGGCGAATCCGGCCGGTGTCACCGCACAGGTGATGGGCGTGGCGGAGGCGGCGCTGCTGGACAGGATATGCGAGACGCTCAGGATGCTGGGCGCCGAAAGGGCAATGGTGGTTCACGGCCAGGGCATGGACGAGATAAGCACGCTGGGCGTAACACAGATACGGCGGTTGGCCGACGGGAATGTGACGTCGCTGGAGCTGGACCCGGCCGAGTTCGGCTTTTCCAACCCGTCCATCGACGAGCTTCAAACGGGTGACGCCATAGCGAATGCGGCCATAATTCGGGACATTCTGACCGGCAGGGAGAAAGGGGGCCGAAAGGACATAGTCGTTTTGAATGCGGCGGCGGGAATCATCGTGGCGGGCCTTGCCGACGATTTCGGCGCGGCAATCGGCATGGCTGAGGCTTCAGTGGCGGACGGCAAGGCGCTGGCGTCTCTGGAGAAGCTGATCGAGGTAAGCAACCGGGCGGGTTGAGTATTCCGGGCGATTCTTAGGGACGGCTGTAAGACAGATATATGCTGATCGTGAAGGTTAAAATTTGCGGTATTACCAGCTATGAAGACGCCGCGGCGGCACTGGAGATGGGCGCGGACATTCTGGGTTTCAATTTCTATCCGCCGAGCCCGCGTTTCGTGACCCCCGAGCAGGCGACGGAGATAATCTGCAGACTGCCGGCTTTCATGGAGGTCGCGGGCGTTTTCGTCAACAGCCCGTTCGACGAGATCCGGGAGACCATAGATCGGTGCCAGTTGAGCTGGATTCAGCTCCACGGCGATGAGTCGCCCGGGTTCTGCCGGTCGTTTCAATCGGTCAACGTCAAGACCATGAAGGCGATACGGGTAAGGGACCAGGATTCGATCAAAAGAGCAGAGAGTTATTTTACCGATGCGATTCTGCTGGATGCGTTCCGGCCGGACAAGTACGGCGGCACCGGACTGACCTTCGATTGGAACATAATAGGTCACATGGGCAAGCGGGTGTTTCTGGCCGGCGGCATAAATCCCGACAACGTGGTCGGGGCCGTCGGGCTCGGCGTTTACGGGGTTGACGTTTGCAGCGGCATCGAGTCCGAGCCGGGCAAGAAGGACCATAAGAAGATGAGACTGCTTTTTGAGAATATCGGACAGGTCAGAGCCTGAAGAAGACCGAAGAGACCGGACACGGGAGCAATGACCTCGGCGGTTGTCTCGGGCGTCTCATTCGAGCCGGCGGTCGGGATATGGGAAATCGGATATGAAATACAAGGGCAGATTCGGGGACTATGGCGGTTTCTACGTGCCGGAGGTGCTGATACCGGCTTTGGAGGAATTGGAGGAGGCGTTCTACCGCTTCCACGAGGACGAAGGCTTCGTGGCCGAGCTGGCGCAGCTCTTTAGAGACTATGCCGGCCGGCCCAGCCCGCTTTACCATGCAAAGAGGTTCAGCGAGCACGTCGGCTTCAAGGTGTACCTCAAGCGGGAGGACCTGCTGCACGGCGGCGCGCACAAGGTGAATAATACGCTTGGCCAGGGGCTTCTGGCCAGGCATATGGGCAAGACCAGGCTCATCGCGGAGACCGGGGCCGGCCAGCACGGGCTGGCGACGGCGATGATCGGAGCGCTTTTCGGGATGCAGACGAAAATCTTCATGGGCGTCACCGATGTCGAGAGGCAGAGTGTAAACGTTCACAAAATGAGGCTCTGCGGGGCCGAAGTGATCGGGGTGGAGGGGGGCACGGGGACTTTGAAGGACGCCATAAACGATGCTCTTCGCTACTGGACGGCGCACGTCGGGGATACGTTCTACCTATTCGGCACGGCCGGTGGGCCCCACCCTTATCCGGTAATCGTAAAGCACTTCCAAAGCTGTATCGGAACAGAGGCGCGGCGGCAGTGTCTGGACCAGATCGGCAGGCTGCCGGATATGGTGGTGGCATGTGTCGGCGGGGGCAGCAATGCGATAGGTATCTTCTCGGGCTTTATGGACGACAGGGACGTCAGGCTCGTGGGTGTTGAGGCCGGCGGGGAGGGCCTGAGCACCGGAAGACACGCGGCGACGCTTGTCGCCGGGCAGGTTGGGATATTGCACGGCGCGAAGGTTTATCTTCTCCAGGACGAGCATGGGCAGGTCTGCGACACGGAGTCCATCAGCGCCGGGCTGGATTATCCCGGCGTCGGGCCGGAGCACTGCTGGCTGAAGGATACGGGCCGGGCAGAGTATGCTGCCGCCGACGACGAGGACGTGCTCGACGCATTTGAGCTGCTGACCCGGACGGAGGGCATACTGCCGGCGCTTGAGAGCTCGCACGCGCTGGCGTATATATGCAGCCTAAAGGGAAAACTGGGGCCGGAGCAGGTAGTGGTGGTGAATCTCTCCGGGCGGGGTGACAAGGACGTGTCGATTGTGGAATCGCACCGACCTGTGCAACAGTAGAAACCGACGATGGATGAGGCAAAGGAGCAATGAAGACATACAGCGAGGTTTTTTCCGGGCTCAGAAGTCAGAAAAGGGCCGCGATGATACCCTTCTTTGTAATCGGGGATCCCGATTTCGACGTCAGTCTGGCGGTCGTTGAAACGGCTATCGACGCGGGGGCGGACGTTCTCGAGCTTGGCATACCTTTTTCGGATCCGATAGCGGACGGCCCCACAATCCAGAGGGCCGACATTCGCGCGATGAATGCGGGGATGAACGTCGGGCGGGCGCTGGAGTTCATAAGGAAGGTCAAGGCATACAGGGACATTCCGATAGGGCTTCTGATGTATTACAACCTGGTCAGCCGGTACGGCGCGTCGAGGTTTTTCAGCGATTTTCACCAGGCGGGGGTCAATAGTGTTCTGGTTGCCGACCTTAGCATTGACGACGCGGATGAGATTGTCGCCCCGGCGGCCTCGGCAGGGCTGGACACTGTCTTCATGGTTACGCCCAACACTGCGGCCGACAGGATCGGGCTCATAGCTTCCAGGACGACCGGATTCATCTACACGGTGTCGGTTCTGGGTGTTACGGGCAGCAGGGAGAGCCTTTCCGATGCGGTCGAAGGTCTTGTTGGGCGGCTGAAGCAGCTTACCGATGTACCCGTATGCGTGGGTTTTGGAATCAGCAAGCCGGAGCACGCGGCGGCTGTCGCAGAAGCGGGGGCCGACGGGGTGATAATCGGCTCCAAGATAGTGAGCCTGATCGAGAATAACCTGAACGATGAAGAGAAAATGCTTGCCGATATTTCAACATTCTTGACGGAGGTGAAGGCCGCAATTGGCAATGCGGCCCATCCAAGGGGGTAAAAAACAAAGCTAAGGCTGTTGACCAAGGACCATCCATGCAGGCTGCCGATTGCCGGGCAAGCACTGTATGGATCGGCGCGGGTAATTTCTTGCTCGACTTGAACCGGCCCGGTTAGTATCCTAATCGACGTATATTCGACGTGCAGGGGCAACGGTGAGCCGGGTGTCTGAATCGCCGGCATTGAATTGGGCGGGCGCCCGGGCCAAGAGTGTCCAAGGTATCACGTTGAGTTTGAGAATCAGGTTTTTTGGAGGTAAGCATCATGAAAAGGCGCTTCATTTCAATCGCATTGACATTGGTGATTATTTCGGCGGTCCGGGGCCAGGACAGGGAACCGGCCAGACCCCGGGCGTCACGACAGGGCGCAGCGGCCTTACAGGGACTCTCTGCCGAAGAGAGAGCCGCCATCAGGGACAGGTGGCAAAGCATGTCCGAGGAGGAGAGAAAGAAATTCAGGGCCCAGATACGCGAGCGACTTACGGCCGGGGCGCGGGCTCCTGGATTCGAGGCCCAGTTGAAAGCCGTCGATGAGCAGATCAACCAAATCAAGGCCGACCAGAAACAGTACATGGACGAGCTGAAGGAGATTCGCGACCTGGCTCTCAAGGAGAACGCCAAGGAGACAGCCCGGCGGATCGAGAAACTGATTGCCGGCCGCCAGAGGACTTTCCGCCAGAGATTGCAGGCCCTCGAGCAAAGACGGCAGCGACTTGAGCGAATCCAGAAAGGGCGTTCGGACAAAAGGCCCGATGCGCCGGAGGTGCGCCGGAGGAAGGCGCCGGATTTTACGCTCAGCAGCTTCGACGGCAAGAAGGTCGCCCTGGCGGACTACAAAGGCAAGATTGTCGTGCTCGAGTGGATAAACCTGGGCTGCCCGTTCTCGATGTATCACTACAAAACCAAGCCCACAATGGTTGATCTTGCCGCCAGGTACAAGGCGAAGAACGTCCAGTGGCTTGCGGTCAACAGCACAAACTTCACGAAGCCGGATGAAAACACGGGCTTTTCCAGGCAGCGGAAGCTTCCGTTTCCCATACTGGACGACAGGTCGGGCAGGGTGGGTCGCGCCTACCGGGCGGAGACTACGCCGCACGTTTTTGTAATAGACACCAACGGCATGATTGCCTACGAAGGTGCAATCGATAATTCGCCGAATGGCAAGACTCCCGCCGGCCAGGAGCTGGTGAATTACGTTGACAATGCCCTGGCCGATTTGACCGGCGGAAGGGCAGTCAGGATTCCCAAGACCAAGCCTTACGGCTGCTCCGTGAAATACGCTAAATAGGAAGGTCGATGCTTGCAGGGGCGAGACGGCCCCGGCAAAACACCTACAGTTGGTGCGCAGGTCGTTCGACCTATCACAAATGAAAGTCGGGCGAACACGAGCCGGCCTTTGGCGGTGTGAATTTTTTGCCCAAACACATTGGCGGAGGCGGGCTCTTTACATTAACATAATGGGCTCGTGAGGAACCGGATTAGAGAAACGGACGAATCGTCGGATTCGTCCGGACAAACCCGTTTCAGGAGAAAGGAAGCAAGCCATGAGCAAGTCCCGCGTGATATTGACGACGGCCGTTATCTGCTGTGTTTTCGAGTTGGGCTGGGTTCTTCCGCCGCGATTTGCCCGGTCTGCACAGGCCGAGACGGCAGAAACGTTCACCTACGTTGACCTTGTCAACCGCCTCACGGACCTGGAGCAGCTTGCGGTGCTGCCGGCCCCGGGCGAAGTATGCGCCCAGTGGTCCAGCTATGACCGCCGCAGCAGGTACGACGAGGCATCCGGCAAGTATGTGGGCTGGTTCGCCAACGGCGACGGCGACGGGATCATACGGAAGGACAACGGCGTGTCGGTCTTTGCCGAGATCGAGGGCCCCGGGGTGATCTGGCGCATCTGGTCGGCCCTGGCCAACCAGGGCCACGTGAAGATATACCTGGACGGCGCCGCCGAGCCGGCGGTCGACCTGCCCTTCATCGGGTATTTCGACCGCACGAACGAGCCCTTCACGCACCCGGCGCTGGTCCATCAGACCGCACGCGGACAGAATTGCTATGTCCCTATCGGCTTTCAGAAATCCTGCAGGATAACAGGTGAGGGCGATTGGGGCAGGTATTTCCACTTCACTTACACCAAGCACCCGGAGGGAACGACCGTGCCGACATTCACGCGAAAGCTCGCGGCGGAAGAATCGAAGGCCCTCAGCAGGGCCAACGACATGCTTTCGAACTGCGGGTCGGACCCGGCCGGAAGCCGGGAAGGCCAGCGCACAATCCGAAGGACCTTGAGAGTCGCCCCCGGCCGCAAGGCCGTTATTGCCGAGTTGAACGGGCCCCGCGCTATAACGGGTCTCAAGGTTCGTATCGACCTGCCCGAGGAGCCGGCCGCCTATGATATATTGCGCGAGCTGGCCCTGAGCATCAAGTGGGACGGACGGGCCGAGCCCGCCGTGTGGTCGGCTCTGGGTGACTTCTTTGGCACGGCCCCCGGGGTCAACAAGTACAGATCGCTGCCGCTCGGCATGACCGACGACGGTTTCTATTGCCACTGGTATATGCCGTTCGAGAAGGGCGCTTTGCTGGAGTTGACCAACAACGGCGAGAAGACCCGTGAGGTCAACTTCACGATAGTCCATGCTCCGGTGACCAGGCCGCTCGAGTCGCTCGGCCGATTCCACGCCAAATGGCACCGGGACGCGTTTTTGCCCGAGCAGCCGGAGCGTATGACCGCACAGTGCACGGACTGGACGATGCTAAAGACAGCCGGTCGCGGCCGTTTCTGCGGCGTGATGCTGCACGTCTGGAATCCGAGGGGCGGCTGGTGGGGCGAAGGTGACGAGAAGTTCTTCGTGGACGGCGAGAAGTTCCCATCAACCATCGGGACCGGCTCGGAGGACTATTTCGGCTATGCCTGGTGCAATCCCACGCTGTTCGAAAACTGTTACCACAACCAGACAATCAGCATGAATAACAAGGGCCATGTCTCGGTCAATCGGTGGCACATCACCGACAATATCCCGTTCCAGAAATCTTTCGAAGCCGCGATTGAGAAATACTACCCCAACGGCAAGCCGACACTATATGCGGCCACCGCGTACTGGTACCAGGCGGCCGGACAGGATGACCCCTACAAGCCTGCGCCTGTCACCGAGCGAAAGGGCTACTGGAGCCCAATCAAGGTATTCAGGGTCAAAGGCGCACTGGAGGGTGAGAAGCTGAAGATTCTCAAGAAGAGCGCGGGAAATCCTCACCCTCAGGATTTGAGCGGATTCGGAAGCGTTTGGAGCGGCGAGTCGCACCTCTGGTGGATCGAGGCAAAGCCGGGTGACACACTCGAGCTGGCCGTGCCGGTAAGCAAGAGCGCCCTCTACAGTCTGAAGATGCAGCTCACCAAGGCCATCGACTACGGGATAGTGCAGCTCTACCTGGACGGCAAGAAGCTGGGCGGGCCGATCGACCTTTATAATAACGGCGTGGTGGCCACGGGGGTGCTCGATATGGGCGCGCACAAGCTTGACGAGGGGCAGCACATACTGAAGGTCGAAATCGTCGGGGCGAACGAGAAGGCCGTCAAGAAGTACATGTTCGGCATCGACTACCTCAAACTCGACGAGGTCAAATCCGGTTTCTATCTGCCGGAGAATCCTTCCTATACGATTGTGGACTCCATGCGTGATTCGGTGCGATTTGCGGAGAGCACGCTGGTCCCTTTTGACGGCCGCCTGGCCTGCAAATCCAGCTTTGTGGACCAGGCGGGTAACGTGATGGGCTGGCACGATTTCGGCAACCTGGAGGGGCCCGGCTGGGCGGCCAACGCCGTCGGCGGGGCGTATGAGCTCTACCGCTTCGCGAAGTATGACAACAACGAAGAACTCGCGCAGAAGGCGCTTCTGTTGCTCGACCACGTTCTCGAGGACGGTTTCATCAACTACGAGACCGGCTTTATCACCGGCTATCGCCTGACAACCGACAACAGCTTCTGCCTCAACTATCAGCATAAGAACAACTGGTTCTGCCCGGGCTCAATGGCGAAAATCGCGTATCAATTGCTCATATTCGGGGACCTGCTCGGCCCGGGGAGAAAGAGCAAGATGCACGCCGCCGCCGCCAGGACGGCGGCCTGGATCGACGCCAATGTCAAGCCCACGGCAAACGGCTGGTTCCCCCGCCGCTGCAAGCCGAACGGAGAGCACTACCCGCAGAATGCCTACGGTGACGGTGACATCCTCTTCGAAAAGAGCGCGGACGGCCTTTTCATAATTCAGTTGCAGATCGGGCTGGCCAAGAGGAACCTGGGCGCTTACAGAGACAAGATCAGGGAAAAATGCCATCGCTTTATGGAGCTTGGCGGCATTTTCGGCAGCATCAATCACGACACGTACGACCATCACGAGGACGTGGCCTATGCGGTGGCCTTCCGCGTGCTGCGCGAGGCGGCGAAGCTGCTTTCAGAAGAGCGAATTCGCGACTTCGCGTACGCCGAGTGTCTGGGTGGGCTCGACCAGTTCAAGATGACCGAGGACAGGAACGGCGTGCAGACCAAAGGGCTGCTCTGGATGGAGAAGAGCTGGGACACGGCCTATTTGTGGGAGAACGCCGAGGCGGCGCTGGCTTATTTCGAAGCCTATATCGACACCGGCAAAGAGCAATACCTCCGCGACGGTCTGACCATCCTGCGGGCAATCGCCAAGCACCATCACGGCGAGATGGGCTTTTTGACCGAGGGCGTTGACTGGAACAACCACGTGGGCAAGCAGCATCATTTCGACGGGGCCGAGTACGGCGACATCAAGTACACCGAGCCGCTGTTGAACAACCTTCATATCGTCGAGCCGACCCTGCTGGTTGTCGGTCTTGAGGAGATGCCGAAGCGTTAGATGCGATCATCGGATTGTATAGTCTAGCAGCAAAGAAAGAGGGACAGAGCAATGAAAGGTTCGCGGGCAGTCGAAGTTGTGTGTGGGGTCCTGGTCTCTATTGCCGTCATTGCGTGTGCGGCGACGGTGTTCAAGATTCGCCCCGGACACGTGATACCGACCGACAAGAAGCTATCCGGCGATTACATCCGCGGTCTTTACGACCGCGGCCGCCGCGCCGTTTATCGCGCCAAAGACCTCGAGACAATCGGGATGCCGGTCGGTGGTATCGCCGCAGGCCAGCTATATCTTCGGGGCGACGGGACGCTCGGACGATGGTGGATATTCAACAAGCATATCTTCACAGGTTACGGCGCCACCTGCTACCGGACTTACAGGCCCGATACGTCCGTGGATTCCGGCTTTGCCGTAATGATACAGAAGGACGACGGGCTGGCGGCCAGGCCGCTGAACGCCGATTTCGGCGACGTCGAGTTCGGCGGGGAATACCCCATCGGCCTCGTACGCTACAGCAACGCGGCCTTCCCGGTCAGGGTTGAGATGGAGGCATTCTCGCCGTTTATTCCGCTCAACGCCGGGGATTCGGCCCTGCCGGCCACACTCTTTCACATAACGCTGGAGAATAAATCCGACAAAGAGCTTCGCGCGGGCCTGCTGGGCTGGCTCGAAAACGCGGTTCTGCATGACTCGGCTGCGGCCGTTCATGCCCTTCGCCGCAGTCGCATCGTCACCGAGAAGGGCCGTAGGATCGTTGTGCACACCGCCGAGAAGGCCCCGCCCCCTGTTCCCGGCGCCGAACCGCGCAAGAAGATTGTCCTGGCCGATTTTGAGGGACCCGACTACGGCGACTGGAAAACTACCGGCGAGGCATTCGGCAAGAAGCCGGCCGGCGGGACGCTGGCGACCCAGAATCCGGTCAGCGGGTTTCTCGGCAAGGGTCTGGTGAACACGTTCCTCGACGGCGACCGCCCCCACGGAACTCTTACCTCGCCGCCTCTTGAAATCTCCCGCAAATTCATCAACTTTCTCATCGGCGGAGGCAACCATCAGGGCCAGACTTGCATAAACCTGCTGGTGGACGGCAAGGTCGTTCGGACCGCGGTCGGCAAGAATAATGAGAAGCTCGAATGGCACTTCTGGAACGTGGGGCAGTTCGAGGGCAAATCGGCGCGAATCGAAATAGTCGACCGGGCAAGCGGGGGATGGGGGCACATCAATATCGACCAGATCGAGCTGGACGACCGGCCGCGGTCGGCCGGCAGCGGCCCTGTAGAGCAACTGCCTGACTACGGCTCGATGGTTCTGGCGCTTGGCGGGCAGGCAGGCGAAGCGAGGTCGCTCGGCAAGGAGCTTGAATCGCTTGGTGAGCGGGGCGCGCGTATAGGGGCCGATGACGATGTTGCGTACCCGGCAACAGAGAAACGGAGCACGGCTGTTTCCACCGCCAGGGTACGGCTTTCACCCGGTCAAAAACGCACCTTCACCTTTGTCCTGGCCTGGTTCTTTCCGAACCATCCGAACGGCCGCGAGTACGCCAACCGGTTCGGCCGGGCCCGCGACGTGGCCCACTATGTCCTGGACAACCACGACCGGCTGGCCGGTGACACAAGAAAGTGGCACAAGTGCTTCTACGAGGACAGCACCCTGCCCAGATGGCTGCTCTTCCGCCTTCATTCGACCGTTTGCAACCTTGCCACGGGAACCTGTCAGTGGTGGAAGAACGGGCGATTCTGGGGATGGGAAGGCGTCGGCTGCTGCCAGGGGACCTGCACGCACGTTTGGAACTACGCCCACGCCGCGGCCAGGCTCTTCCCCGAGCTCGAGCGCAGTGCCCGCGAAATGCAGGATTTCGGGGAGGGCTTCGACAAGAACAGCGGCCTGGTCGGCTTTCGCAGCAACCGCGCTTACGCTGCCGACGGACAGTGCGGGACCGTCCTGAAGGCCTACCGTGAGCATCTCATCTCGGCCGATGGCGCCTTTCTAAAACGCAACTGGCCGCGCATTAAGAAAACCCTTGAATTCTCCATCGCCCAGGACGGCAACGACGACGGGCTTATCGAAAACAGCCAGCACAACACGTTCGACATCAACTTCGAGGGCGCCAACACCTTCGTCGGCTCTCTGTATCTTGCGGCCCTGCATGCGGGAGAGCAGATGGCCGGGCTCATGGCCGATAGCGAGTTTGCCGGCCGCTGTCGCAGGATATACGAATCGGGCAGCCGGCTGACCCTTGAGAGGCTCTGGAACGGGCAATACTTCATCGAGGAGGTGGATCTCGAGAAGTATCCGAAGCACCAGTACGCCCACGGCTGCCTCTCGGACCAGTTGTTCGGCCAGGGCTGGGCCCATCAGCTTGGGCTCGGGTACATCTATCCTCGCGAGAAGGTCGTAAAGGCGCTGGAGTCGGTCTGGACGTACAACTGGGCCCCGGATATAGGCCCGTACAATGTCGAGCACAAGCCGGAGCGGTGGTTTGCCCGGAGCGGGGAGCCCGGGCTGTTCACATGCACCTGGCCAAAGAGCCCGTATCTGCCCGCCGGCGTTCGTTACAAGAATGAGGTCTGGACCGGCATCGAGTACCAGGCGGCCGGACACATGGTCTGGGAGGGGATGGTTGATGAGGCGCTGGCCATCTGTCACGGCATCGAGAAGCGATACCACCCCGCCAGGCACAATCCCTTCAATGAGGTTGAGTGCGGCGACCATTATGCCCGCGCCCTTGCAAGCTGGGGCGTATATACGGCTCTTGCAGGTTTTGAGTACGACGGGCCGGCCGGTCATATCGGCTTTGGCCCTAAGATATCCCCCGAGGACTTCAAGGCCGCCTTTACTGCCGCCGAAGGCTGGGGCACGTTCACCCAGAAGGCCAATGGAAGAGGTCAGCTTGAAGAGATCGACGTGCGATGGGGGCGGCTGGGCTTGAAGACTCTTGCCTTTGCGGTTGGGCAGAACATACGGCCGGCGGTGGTTGGAGTCGAGTTCGCCGGCAGGCCGCTGCAAGCAAGCCACAGCCTGGAGAACGGCCGTGTGCATATCACGTTGAAGAACAAGCTCATGCTCACCGAGAACCAGACTCTAAAGGTAGCGATTTCGCGCGGGCCTGGTGCGAGGTGACCATGCCGGGCAAGTGGGCGTAGTAACCAGTGGAGGGCGCCATAGCGGACCAGCAGGCCTAACGCACTCTAAGACAGCGAAGCGCGATGATAAGAGATTTGATACTGAAGAACAGGAGCTGCCGTCGGTTTCACCAGGAAGTGCCGATAGCGTTGGAGACTCTTCGGGAGCTTGTCGATCTTGGCAGGTGCTCCGCCTCGGCAGCCAATCTGCAGCCCTTGAAATACATCCTTTCGTGCGAGCCTGAAAAGAACGCCCTGATATTTGCGCGTCTTGCCTGGGCCGGCTATCTGGAGGATTGGCCCGGCCCGGCGGACGGCGAACGGCCGGCGGCCTATATAATCGTACTCGGTGACACGGAAATCAGCCCTTCTTTCGGCTGCGACCACGGCATCGCCGCCCAGAGCATCCTTCTGGGGGCGACCGACAGGGGGCTGGGCGGATGTATGATCGGGCTGGTGGACCACCAGGGCCTTCGCAAGACCCTTAATATTCCGAACCGCTACGAGATCCTCCTGGTTCTCGCGCTCGGCAAGCCAAAGGAAAGAATCGTCATCGAGACTCTCGACGCCAACGGCGATATCAAGTACTGGCGCGACGGCGAAGGCGTGCACCACGTACCGAAACGGCCCCTCGACGAAATCATCCTGGACTAACGCCGTTGTGGCCCGGTTTGCCTGTATCCGGATGCAGGATCAATGGCGAGCGTTCTGACCTGCGGCCCGGCCCCGGGGGCACGGCTTTTTCCAAGTAAGCCAAGTCTAACGTGGCCGCCCCAGCCTGCCGGAGACCCGCCAAATCCGGGCGGTCCTGTGACGCTGTTGGCGGTATCGGTAAATCTGCGAAAAACTTCTTGTCTTCTCCGACAAAACCTGCAAAATGTAGCTTGCTCTGCCCGCCCGGGCCCGTGCAGGGGTACTTCCGTGCGAATCCCGGCGGGCCATAAAAGGAGTCTTGTAAGGATATCAACTCGAAGATAAAGGAGTAGGCTGTGAAGATATCAATTCGTTCCCGGGCACATGCAATCGGTCCGTATGTGGACGACCCGGTCGAACCGGCCTACGAGAACGCAAGGCAATAGTTATCATGAATTCTACCGAAGCGGAAAGGAGCTTAAGATGAGTCCGGATACTCTCCCCAGACTTCACAACGCCATGTGGCCCGGGCTGGTCGGCAAAGGAAATGAACCGGGCCAGGAGCCGCCGATTAGTCTTGAACGGATGCTCGAATTGACAGCCGGCGCGGAGGTGAACGGCCGGAAGTTCGATGGGATTGACTACTTCCTTTTCCTGCCGCACACCGACCCCAACGCCGGCGACGACGAGCTCAAAAACATCGCCGACATGATTCAGGCGTACGGTTTTAGCGTCGGCTCGCTTGTCGCCCCCGTTTGGAACGGCACCGTAGGCGATTCCGCGATGGGAGATGCAGAGGCCCGGGAGAAATTTCTCAGCGCCGTGCGCGTGGGATGCCGCATCGCCGGCGTGTTCAACGAGCACGGCGTCCGCAAGTACGGCGCGATCCGCATCGATTCAGCGGAGTTCGGGGTCGAAAAATGGCGGCAAGACCCAAAGGCCAACACCGCAAAAATCGCCGAGACGTTCCGCGAGGCGGCGAAGATCGCCGCCGATCACGGCGAGCGACTGGCCGTCGAGGGCGAGATCTGCTGGGCAGGCCATCATAGTTGGAAGGACACGCTCGATCTTCTGGAAGCCGTCGGAATGCCCGAGACGCTCGGCTTCCAGGCCGATATGGCCCACACGTACCTGTTCCTGATGGGCTACAATGCGCCGGAACACGCGCTGCTGAAGGACGGGTATTCAGACGAGGAATTCTACGCCGCCTATGAAACGATGACGGACAAGCTGCGGCCGTGGACGATAGATTTCCATGTGGCGCAGAACGACGGCGAGGTGCACGGCTCTGGGTCGCACGACAAGACCGGTAAGCACTGCCCGGCTGACGACCCCAACGGAAAGCTCGATATCGTTCGCTGCGCCGGCTATTGGCTCAAGGACGCGCCGGCCCGCGGCATCCGCCACATCTGTTGGGACGGCTGCATGTTCCCCAATGCTATGCTCGAATCGCCCGAAACATGGAACAAGATCCTCGATGTTATGCTCAAAGTGCAAGCCGCGCACGGTTGGACGGCTTAGTGGCCAAGGCGGAATTGGTGTTCGATAAATGTTTCTGATAGCAGAGGAAATTGAATAAGGAATCACTACAATGGCTAAAAAACTTAATGTCGGGCTCATCGGCTATGGCTTTATGGGCCGCACGCACTCCAACGCCTACTGCAAGGTCAATCATTTCTTTGACGTGCCCTACGAGCCGGCTCTAAAGGTCGTGTGCGGGCTGGAGAAGGACGTGGCAAAGGCATTTGCCGATAAGTGGGGCTATCAGTCCCACACGACAGACTGGCACAAGGTGGTCGAGGACGACCAGATCGACCTCGTGGACATCTGTGTGCCCAACAACGTGCACGCGGAGATTGCCATCGCCGCTGCGAAGGCGGGCAAGGCCATCCTGTGCGAGAAGCCTCTGGCGTTGAATGCCGAGCAGGCCAAGACTATGGTCGATGCGGTGGAGAAGGCGGGCGTGGCGAACCTTGTGTCTTTCAACTACCGGCGTGTGCCGGCCGTCACACTGGCCAAGCAGCTCATAGACGAGGGCCGCCTGGGGCGCATCTTCCACTATCGCGCGAACTTCCTGCAGGACTGGACGATTTCGGCAAAGGTCCCGCAGGGGGGCATGGCGACCTGGCGGCTGGATGTCAAGGCGGCCGGTTCCGGCGTGACCGGCGACCTGCTTGCCCACTGCATCGACACGGCCATGTGGCACAACGGGCCTATAAGCTCCGTGTGCGCCATGACCGAGACTTTCATCAAGCAGAGGATGCACGCCGAGACCGGCAAGGTCGAGCCGGTGGGCATCGACGACGCGTGTACCTTCTTCTGCCGCTTCGACAACGACTCTCTCGGAAACTTCGAGTCCACCCGCTACGCCCGCGGGCACAAGGCCCTTTACACGTTCGAAATAAACGGCGAGCACGCATCCATCGCCTGGGACCTGCACGATTTGCACCGGCTCAGCTACTTCGATCACAGAGATGAGTCGATAGTGCGCGGATGGCGGTCCGTGCACGTCACGGACAGCGACATGCCATACATGGACAAGTGGTGGGTGCCGGGGCTCCAGATCGGATACGAGCACACGTTCGTCCATCAGATAGCCGACTTCATGGAAGGCCTGGCCGCGGGCAAGCCGACTTCGCCCACGTTCCGCGAGGCCCTCGCCACACAGTACGTCTGCGACGCCGTGCTCGCCTCGGCCAAAAGCAAGAAGTGGGAGACTGTCACAAAGCCGTAAACTGTCTGGAATGGGAGCGGCGGCGGCCGGCGTCGTGCGTTTCCTTGAATTACTCACGTATTAGTCTTGAGCCAAGGAGGTCTTATGTCAGCCAACTCTATTGCGAGCAAGGCGCTGGAACAGGGCAAGGGTATCGTCAGATTGGCCCCGAACTGGGTGCCCCGCTCTTTTTGTGTGCCCGGCCGGCGCATCAAGCTGCATCCGGATGATTATTATGCTCTCGGCGGAGAGCGGGGGGGCATCGACGAGCGCTGGTTTGCTTCGACCACGCCTGCGGATAACGGCCCGCTGACGGCCCCGAACGAGGGACTAAGCTTCATTGTCTTCGAGGACAACGCCAAGGTGGAGAAGGTCCTGCTGAAAGATGCGATCGAGCAGCTCAAAGGCGAGATCATTGGCCAGAGGCTGTGGAACAAGCACAAGCGGTGGCCGATGTACTCGAAGTTCTTCGACAACAAGGGCGCCCTGCCGCATCATATTCATCATCGCGACGAGCATGCCGCGCTTACCGGGCAGTTGGGAAAGCCCGAGGCCTACTATTTTCCGCCGCAGGCAAACAACCACGGCGGCGATTTTCCGTACACCTTCTTCGGCCTCAATCCCGGCGTGACGAAGGAGCAGGTCCGCAAGGCGCTTCAGGATGCGGCCGAGGGCAGGGACAATGCGATCACAAGCCTGGCCGCTGCTTACCGCCTGGAGGTCGGGACGGGCTGGGACGTGCCTCCGGGCGTCCTGCATGCTCCGGGCAGCCTCTGCACGTACGAGCCGCAGAAGGCCTCGGACGTGTTTGCAATGTACGAGAACATCACGCACGACCAGGTCGTTCCCAAGGAGCTGCTGTGGAAGGATACGCCGGAGGACAAGGCCGGGGATGTGGACTGGCTTCTGGAGGTCATCGATTGGGATCTCAACGTCGATCCGAACTTCGCCCAGAACCGCTTCATGGCGCCCAAGCCGGTTCGGCCCCGAAAGCAGATGGAGGCGGAGGGCTATATTGAAAACTGGATTTGCTACAAGTCTCCAGCCTTCAGCGCCAAAGAGCTGACTGTCCTGCCCGGCAAGACCGTCACCATCAAGGACAGCGGCTGCTACGGCTTTATTACGATGCAGGGGCACGGCAGGCTCGGCGTCTGGGACATAGAGACGCCCGCCTTGATACGGTACGGGCAGCTTAGCTCCGACGAATTCTTCGTCACCGAGACCGCCGCAAAAGACGGCGTCACCATCACCAACCCCTCGAAGACCGATCCGATCGTCCTGCTCAAGCACTTCGGGCCGGAGAATCCTGATCTGACAATTGAATAGCTGTGCTCGGCCGGGACGTTGATGTGTTGTTTGACACAACGCCCGCGAGACACGTTGTAAATTGAAACGGCCGTTGAGAGCCGCCCTTTGACTGGGTGCTTTCAACGGCCGTGGCACGTTTCAGCGCGGGGGACATCAGGCGTCACAGACGCATATAGCCTGCTTCAAGCCCTGCAGGGGGTCGCGCGTGGGGATGAACTCGTGGCCGACGTAGCCCTTGTAGTCCGTTTTGGCAACCTCTTTCATAATCGCCCGGTAGTTGATCTCCTGCGTGTCGTCCAGCTCGTTGCGCCCGGGGTTTCCGGCCGTATGGTAGTGGCCGATGTAGTCTTTGTATTGGCGGATGCGGGATATGACGTCGCCATCCATAATCTGCACATGGTAAATGTCGAACAGCAGCTTCATCCGCGGCGAGCCGACCTGCCTGATAATCTCAATGCAATAGTCCGTGTGGTCGCCCTGATAGCCGGGATGGCCCTTCATCTCGACATCCACCCGGCTGTTAAGAATCTCCAGGCACAGATTGACCTTCTTCTTCTCGGCATAGCCGACGATCTTCTTGAGCCCGGCGACGCAGTTTCTCATTCCCACGTCGTCAGGGATGTCTTCGCGAAATCCGGTGAAGGCGATGACGCTGGGGAAATTATATTCCGCGCAGGCATCGATGGTCTCGCGGGTCGCGGTGATGATCATGTCGTGGTAGGCGGGATTGTTGAAGCCCTTTACGAACGGCGGGTCGGGCGTGCCGTTCGGCGCCAGCGCACAGACCAGACCGTGCTTCTTGAGCGTCGCAAACTCGCTCGGGCCGACCAGCTCGATGCTCTTGCAGCCCAACTGCCTCGCGATCCGGCACAACTGCTCCATGT
>CP070678.1:3434971-3441684 GCA_020352515.1 Phycisphaerales bacterium
CGGGCCGATTCCCGCCCGAACCACGGCCCCTGCCAGCCCTTCTTGTACCAGTGACCGTACTCGTCGATGGCCTCCACAACATCACACACCGCAACAACCTGAACGTCATCACGACCCAAAAACCCCCTCATGTTGTTGGTGCCCATGCCCCCCACGCCGATAAATCCCATCGTTATTCGCTCGCTCGCGGCCGGCCGGCCCTCCCCTGCCGCCGCCCGGGGCGCTATAACGTGAGGAACACCAAGCAGGCCACCGGCCGCTGCGGCGGCCTTCTTCATGAAACCACGCCTGCCAATTACTTCGCCTCTCATAATATCTCTCCACCAACACTGTCCAGCAGCAAAAACCATGCCCGGATACAACCGTGTGGCCGCGTTCGCAAAAGCCGCGTCTTCTGCCGCGAGGCGGCCCAAACGGAAAACCGACATGTCGGGCTTCACGCCCGGCGCCGCATTATACCACGCCACAGCCCTCATGAAAACTCTCTGAACCTGAGCACAAAATTGTTTGCCGTCGATGTCGAAATGCGTTAGACTACGTTTGGTTGCTGTCCCTGAGGTATGGTATCTTTATCAGAGAATTTGGGAGTGGCTGATGGCTACGATAACAAAGAAGGAACTCGCAAACAGAATCGTCGAAGAAACCAATACCACACACATGCTGGTGAAATCCGTAATCCAGCAGTTCCTTGATGAAATTACCTCGGAGCTTGTAAAGGGCAACCGTCTCGAATTCCGCGACTTCGGAGTCTTCGAAACGAAAACCAGGGCCGCCCGAGAAGCGAAGAACCCCAGAACGAACGAGACGGTGAACGTTCCGCCCAAACGTCTGGTGAGGTTCAGAGCGGGGCGGCTCCTGAATCGAAAGCTTAACAGCCGTAAGAAGTGACAGTCCGCCTCTTTCGCGGTCGGCGACGCACCTGCCGCTCCCAACGCCTCGCCGGGCCGCACTCATTTGCGCCGCCGCGGTCCGGCCGGCTATGTCAGGCGAATCCCTCTACCTGATCTTATAGCTCACCGACATCCCGTCATTCTTCTCCATTGACGCCCGTATTATAACGGTGTCATAGTCGGGACTGCCCTGTATGTAGTCCAGAAAATCCCTCATTGAATTGGCCGAGCGTATGACGTTGTCGGCCACGACCACGGAGCCGGGCTCGAGCTTAGGCTCAATCAGCTTGAGGTACTTCAGATAATCCTGCTTGCGGGCATCGATGAAGACAAAATCAAACTTACCTTTCAGCTCGGCAAGCGTTTTTAGCGCGTCGCCTTCGATGCACGTGACGGTTTTCTCCAGGCCGACCTGCTCAAGATTCCGGCGGCAGGCGCGAACCATTCTCGGGTCTATCTCAAGGGTATAAAGATGCCCTCCGGTGCGCTCGAAGGCAATACCCATATTGATCGCGCCGAAGCCGGTGGCCGAGCCAACTTCCACGCCGCGTTTTGCGCCCGAACTCTCCACCAGGATTCGAAGCATCATGGCGTCACCGGCCGTAGTGTTCAGCCCGGTCCGCCGAAAGTTCTTGACAAACTCCCTGCGAAACTCATCGCCGGTCTTGTCCTGCTCCGAACAATACGCCAGTAGAACGCCGAAGCCAACAACGCCGACACACACAACAACGGTCACCGGTCTCCAACACCTCATAACAACCTCCTTAAAAAAACAACAACGAAAAACAGGACTTGGCCACCAAACCGACATTGCCTTGCCCACCTTTGGCGCCTCCTGCAGCGCCGGCCCGGCTACAATACCAGAACGCCCGCAAATTGCAACCGTCCGTAAACGGCGGTCCGGCGCCGGCTTCTCTTGCGGCCCGTGTCACAACCCCGCGGGCGCGGCGCTCGGCCCGCCCATCGGCGTCTTGGCCCCAGGCACGGCACATCTGTCAGACGCCGGCGAAACTCGCGCTGTACGCCGGAGGGCCGTGGTGGTATTATTTGTCCGGCGCCGCCTCGAATGTCGGGATCGCCGCGGCTGTCGGCAGAGTGACAGCGAATCCGTCCGTTACAACAATAGGAGCTTTATCATGGTCCTCAATCGTCGCAGTCTTCTTGGGCTGACCGCCGCGGCCGGAGCCGTTTCTATCGTGCGGGGCTGCCGGTCCGCTCCGGCGAAAACACCCGACGTCTCGGAGAGCGGTAGGGTCAGTCTGGAAGAGCTGGAAAGAACTGCGGCCCGACCGGTGTTGAACCTCGACGGCCTCGACCGGCCCATTGTCATTCGATCACTCGAATTGCTGCGAGTCAAAAATGAATTCTTCGTACGCGTCAGGTCGAAAGACGGGGCCGAAGGAGTCGCAGTCACCAATTCGAGGGCCGAATACCTCCACCCCATTTTCAACCGCTTAGTCAAGCCGTACTTCATCGGAAAGGACGCCCGCGACCTGGAAAAACACCTGTTCGAAGTGTACAGGTATCGGAGCAATTACAAGCTGCAAGGGCTGGCGCTGTGGTGCCCGGTTGCCTGGGTCGAGTTTGCCGTTCTGGATATGATCGGCAGGATCGCCGGAAGACCCATCGGCCATCTGCTCGGCGGTGTCGTTCGCCGCGAGGTCCCCTTCTACGTGGCCAGCGGACGACGCGACACGACGGCTGAGCAGGAAACGGAGTATCTGGCAGGGCTGATCCGGGAGACGGGTGCGCGGGCAGTCAAGTTCAGGGTGGGCGGCCGGATGAGCAGGAACGCCGATTCGATCCCGGGAAGAACCGAGGCGCTCATTCCACTGGCCCGCAAAAAGCTCGGCGACGAGGTCGCGATACACGCCGACGCGAACAGCTCCTACGACCCGCCCAAAGCGATCGAGGTCGGAAGGATGCTGGAAGATATTGGCGCGGTCTATTTCGAGGAGCCCTGCCCGTTCGATCATCTCGAAGACACCAAGCGGGTGGCCGACGCGCTGACGATACCGGTTGCCGGGGGCGAGCAGGAATACAGCGTGCGGCGGTTCCGATGGGCCATTCACAACCGCGGGCTGGATATTGTCCAGCCGGACCTCCAGTATTACGGCGGGCTGATTCGCTCGACCCGCGTGGCCCGTATGGCCGCGGTGGCGAAGATTCCAACCACCGTCCACATATCAGGCGGCTTCGGATTTGTCTACATGTTGCACTTCGCCTCGTGTACGCCCGATATAGGCCGCTATCAGGAATACAAAAAGGGCGCCGAAAAGTACGCCGGACTTTTTGACCCGCCCTTGAGAATCAGCAACGGAGCAATATCCGTCCCGGATGGCCCCGGCGTGGGCATTGTCGATATCGCCGGCCTACTGAAAGGTTCGAAACCGGTGGTATAGGCGCACCTGCGCGGGCGCCGGCATGCAAAATCTGATTCTACAAGGTCCTTTTGAGGAGACAAGAATGAGAAAAGTCACTACCGCCCTGCTGGCCCTTGCGTTCGTGCTTGCAGGCTGCACAGACAGGAAAGCCGATAGCAAGAGCGCCCATTTGAAGCCCGAAGAGAACGCTGCCCCAACGGCCAATCAGGCAGCGCCAAATTCCATCGAGCTACAGCAACCGGCCGACAACAACGTCGCCCCCGCCCGCACCCCCGACGTCGTCTTTGTTCCGACGCCGCAGGAGGTCGTGGACAAGATGCTCGAGATCGCTCAGGTAAAGAAGGACGACCTGCTGTACGATCTCGGCTGCGGGGACGGGCGCATTGTGGTCACGGCGGCGGGCAGGTACGGCTGCAGGGCCGTCGGTTACGACATTGATCCCCGGCGAATCAAGGAGTCGCTGCTTAACGTTAAGGAAAACAACGTCGGGCACCTGGTCAGAATCGAGCAGAAGGACATCTTTACACTGGATCTCAGCGAGGCGAGCGTGATAACTCTGTACCTGCTGCCGCGACTGAATGTCAGGCTCATCCCGCAGTTGGAGAAGCTCAAGCCCGGCTCAAGGATCGTCTCGCATGACTTCAACATGAAGGGCGTAAAACCGGACAAGGTTGTCCGGGTAACTTCCGGAGACAACGAGGAGTCGCACAGGATATACTTCTGGACGACCCCGCTGAAGAGAACAACAGAAAAGCCGGCCCCCGGCGAGGAGGATTAGCCCCGCGGGGGCCCTGCGCGTCCGCGGCGTTTTTTGCCGATGAGCATGCGATTGATGACATTTCTCTGCGCATTTATCTGCCTTGGCGCAGCTCCGATCTCCGGGCGATGGTCCGCGCAGGCCGGCGCTTTGGCTGCAGAGCCCGGCGGCGCCGCCCGGAAGATGGCCGCCGAAATCCGGGGCGAAACGTTGCTGCCACCCAACGGCCCGGCGGGGCGGCCGCTTCCGGTCGTCAGCCATTGGAACATGGGCAATCGCCCGAACGGCTGGACGCCGCAATACCAGGTGCAATTGCTCGACGGCGGCCACCACATACTGCCGTGGCTCGCCTGGCCGCGGGGCGACCCCGACGCCAAAGAACAAAACGCGGCACGCTTCAACGCCTACTATGGCCTGCTGCTCGATTACTGCAGAAAGCTGCGCCTGCCAATTTGTTTCCGAGGCACCCAGTGGGAGGCGATGCTGGTTGGAAGAAAGTACCGTGAGCTGCCCGCCGAAAAATGTCCCGCCGTCGTCACGCCCGAAGGGAAGGTAATTGCGAAACTCAGCCCGTTTGGGCCTGTTGGCCCGTGGCGCGATCCGGCAGCCGAATACGTGGACACGCCCGCCATGAGAAAGCTCCAGCAAATCTATCCGGACCCTCCTCTGGTGCTGTTTGTCTCGAACAACGAGGCGCCCGACCTTCGCTGGCACCAGGTCGAGCAATCGGGACGCTATCTCGAGAAGTACGGCGCGGGACGTCCGGACAGCTTCAAGCGAGAGGTTGTCGCCCGCGGCTGGATGGAGCGATACCCGGTTATGTTCGGCGCGATGCGGGAGGCGCTGGTGAGCGACGTCTGGAAAAAGAACGTCCGGTTCGTCGGCTACGGTGCTTTCGGCCCGTCGCACTTGGGGCGATGGCCCGGATGGAAAGAATATTCACTGATCACCGAGGAGTGGGTGAGCCCCGACTGGCACATCTGGGACGGCGGCAGCCCGTCGTACTATACGCACAACTGGAACGACAACCGGGACCACAGGGTGTGGTCCACACAGGTGCAGTCGATGAACTGGATTTTCCAGCTCAACGAGGCATGGAGCATCAAGCCCGGCTTCTGGTGGGAAATCTCCATCTGGGACGGCAACGGCTCCGACTGGACGGCCGGCGCGGCGTGCCCGGAGCAGATGCTCAAGAAGTCCAAGGCGTGCCAGTATATCCGGGACGGCCAGACATATACGCCGGAGCGTTACCTTGGATGGGTGCAATTCGGCCTGTGGCTGCTGCGGCCGCGAGCGGTCCGCGAGTTCCGCGGCAGCACCACCCCGCTGGAACCATGGCGTCCCTTCTTCGAACGCCTGCTCTTGGCCGTCGACCGCATCTACGACAATCCCACCCTGCAAGAGTTTTGGCGGCGCGGCAGGCTCGTTCCGAACGTCGCGCACGAGCACCCCTATCAGCACGACATCCCGGCGAAATACCGCGGGGTCGAGCGATGGTTCCTGCTCGACACCAGCCTTGACCCGCCCCGACCCTGGCAACTGCATACAAATCTGCCCGTCTTCAGCATGGCACTGGTCCTGGGCGAAAGCCCCAGGCGCCGATGGCTGCTGTACGGCCATTCGCCGCTCGAAGAGCGACGGGATGTCACGATAGATTTGCCCGGTTTCGGACAGATAACGGTTGATATACCGCGCCGCGGCGCGTTCTACGCCGTCACGGAGGCTACTCGGAGGATTCAACCGCTCGCCGAGGCGCGGTCAGACGGTGGCTCGTGAGCCGCGCGGGCCTCCGCTCAGTCGTTCCACTGGTCGGCAAGAACAGCGTAGTCGGCGATGTCTATCTTGCAGTCATCGCCGCTGAGCTCGGCGGTCAGCGCACAGTCGGCCGGGTTCCCGGAGGAAAGCCACTGCGACGTGAATACATCCAGGTCCTCGAAATCCACGCGGCAGTCGCCCGTCAGGTCGGCCGTCAGGGGACAATCGCCCTGTATTGAAACCGCAGCCTCATCCGATGCCGTCAGGACCACGCCGTCCCACGAAGCGCTGTAAGTTGTCGCAGTCCCGGGCGGCAGAGTTGATTCGACTAAAACCACAGCCGTCCCCGTGGAGTCCGTCTGCGAGGTGAATGTTTCGTCGCTGCCGTCTCCGTCGGAGTCGAAATAGAAGACAATTTTCTGGTCCACAATCCCCACACCCTGGTTCGAAAGCCTCGCCTGAAGGCTCCCGGCCGCGGTGCCGGAATCCCACAACAAGGTGACATCGTTCGCTTCGAGGACCGCACCGTCGATGACGTCCCCGATGCCGTCGTGGTCCGAGTCCTCCTGCTGTGGATTCGCCACGGTGGGGGCGTTGTCAAAACCCATGGCGAGTGCGTAGTCGCCCATCGTCATGGGCAGGCCGTGCTGCCACACAAAATCAAGCAGCGTCATCCACTTGTCCCATCTCTCGAGGTCGACCATGTTGTTCTCGCGGTTGATGCCGCCCGGGGCCGAAGGACAGGCCTCGAGCCGTGGCAGGCTGTTGCAATAACGCGTGGCCCACTCCACCTCCTCGATCAGCCAGGTGTTCAAAGAGCCGGGCTCGGTGATCGAAAGCAGATATTCCTCGTAGGTTCTGCCGGGCGGGGTCTCCGGGTTGACCTGGAGGTCGGCGCCGGCGTGAAACATGCCGTACTGGTCGAAA
>CP070678.1:3441784-3472820 GCA_020352515.1 Phycisphaerales bacterium
CAACAAAAAGGGCCTTAATCCCGACGAGATAACCATCGCCGAAGTCCTCAAGACCCGGGGCTACGCAACCGCCTGCATCGGCAAGTGGCACCTCGGCGACCAGCCCGATTTCCTGCCAACACGCCAGGGCTTCGATTACTACTACGGAATCCCGTACAGCAACGACATGGGCAAGCCTCAGGGGAGCGGACGACCGCCGCTGCCCCTTTTGCGCAACGAAGAGGTTATCGAGGCTCCGGCAAACCAGAATACGCTCACAAAACGCTATACCGAGGAGGCCGTCAGGTTTATCGCCGCCAATAAGGACCGCCCCTTCTTTATCTACCTGCCGCATACCATGCCGCACAACCCCGTTCACGCATCCGACAGCTTCCGCGGAAAATCCGCCAACGGCCGATACGGCGACGCAGTCGAGGAGATCGACTGGTCCACCGGCCAAATCCTCAAGACCCTCAAGGACCTCGACATCGACAACCGGACACTCGTGGTCTTCACCTCCGACAACGGCGCCTCGAACCGCTTCGGCGGCTCCAACGCCCCGCTCAGGGGTTTCAAGGGAAGCACCTGGGAGGGCGGCATGCGCGAGCCCTGCGTCATGCGATGGCCCGGCCGAATCCCTGCCGGCAAAACCTGCCAACAGATCGCCTGCACCATGGACCTGCTGCCCACCTTCGCGAGGCTCGCCGGCGCCGCAGTCCCCGCAGACCGAGTCATCGACGGCAGGGACATCTGGCCGATGGTTGCCGGCAAAAAGGACGCAACGTCCCCGCACGAGGCTTTCTACTACTACCAGATGGACCAGCTCCAGGCCGTACGCTCCGGAAAGTGGAAGCTCCACCTGCCGCTCAAGCCAAAAAAGAGAAACTGGGGAAAGCCCGAGCCACAGGGCCCGCTCGCTCTGTACGACCTGGGGGCCGACGTCGCTGAAAAGAACAACGTAGCCGACAAGCACCCCGAGGTCGTCAAGCGGCTTCTGGCGCTGGCCGAGAAGGCCCGCGAGGACCTTGGCGACCTCGATCGAAAAGGTCTGCACCAAAGGCCCGCCGGCTGGGCCGTAAGCCCCAAACCCCTGCTGCTGGGGGCGCAATAGAATCGAGGCGGCAGCACCGAATCCCAAGGGGAAAAATGGCCAAGCCTGAAGAGATTTCAATTGAGCAGTACCTCGAAAAGGTGGCAACCTTCTCCGACCACGAGTACGGCAGGCTCGTTCGAAAGCAGTTCCGGGACATTCACGGCGCCAGCGAGTTGGCGATGCTGGCCGCACCGACCGCCGCCGAGCTGGACCAGTTCAGGAGAGCCGTCGCCATAATGACCCCCGCCGAAAAGCAAGCGCCCGGCTCGCTCTCCGACGAGCAAATCCACAGAATCGCCGCCGACGCCCGCATCGACCCGGGCAACCTGGCCATCTTCATAAACGGCTACGTCCTCCACTGCAAACAACGCTCGCAACGTCCAACGGACGGATATTATCCCGACGATGGAAGCTGAGGCTCACTTTGTGCCGGCCCCCGCAATGAAATTCTTTGCCAACGCCCAAATCCCTCGAAAATATTGCCCCGAATCGCCTTGCTTTTCTGTCGCATTCTGGTAGAATCCCCGATTCCGTTCTGCAAACGAGTCTCGCGGCAACTACGGTAAATGCCGCGGGAATTGATTATACGCAATTGAAAAGGAGCAGATAATGGCAGTAAAAATCAGAATGACCAGAATGGGCAGGCGGCACAGGCCGTTCTTCAGAATTAACGCCATCGAGTCTCGCGCGCCCCGCGACGGCAGAATCCTCGAAAAGCTCGGCCACTACGACCCCCTCGAAAAAGACCCGGCCAGGCAGATTGTGCTAAAGACCGAGCGCGTCCAGTACTGGCTCGATAAGGGCGCCGTGCCCAGCGACACCGTTTCCCAAATCCTGCTTCGAAAAGGCATCCTGCATAAATATGTCGAACAAGTCGCCGGGCGACGCGAAAAGGCCAGAGCCATAGCAAAGGCAAAAGGCAGGCTCTTCAATACCGCCCAGAGAGTGGCCGCCCAAAAGCAGGCAGAAGCTGCAGCGGAGCAGACCAAGGCCAAAGCCGACGAAAAGGCCAAAGCCCAGGCAGAGGCTGCAAAAAAAGTCGAAGAGAAGTCTAAGGCCGACCAACAGGAAAAGGCGGAAACAGAAGCGGCCAAAAAGGCCGAAAAAGAGGCAAAAGCCAAGGCAAAGGCCGAAGAGAAGGCGAAAGCCAAGGCCGAGGTCGTGGAGAAGCCGGAAGAAAAGGCAAAAGCCAAAGCCGAGGCCCCAGAGAAGCTGGAAGAAAAGGCAAAAGCCAAAACCGAGGCCGCAGAGAAGCCTGAAAAAAAGGCAAAAGCCAAAGCCGAGGCCGCAGAGAAGCCTGAAAAAAAGGCAAAAGCCAAGCCTGCAGGGAAGGCCGAAGAACCGGCAGAAGTTGCCCAAAAGGCCGAAGAGAAGGGCCAAGCTAAAGCAGAGGCCAAGGCTGAAGAAAAAGTAGAAGCCGAGCCCGCGGAGAAGCCCGAAGAAAAGGCAGGAGCCGCCGAGCAGACCGAAGAGAAGACCAAAGCCACAACGCAGGCCGCGGCCGCAGAGAAGCCTGAAGAAGAGGCACAAGCCAAGCCTGCAGAGAAGGCCGAAGAACACACAGAGGCTCAGACCGGGACTGCGGCCGAACAAGCCGCTCCCCAGAACGATGCCGAAACGAAGGCCGAGTGAGCACAAACGAGCCTTCAATTCCCAAGTGGCTAAAAGCAGCGATGAGAATCGACGTCCTCACCCTCTTTCCCGAGATGTTTGCCTCTCCCATGGGCTCCTCGATAGTCAAAAGAGCCCTCGATGCCGGCATTGTCGAAATCACCCTGACCAATATCAGGGACTTCGCCGCCGATTCCTACAACAAAGTCGATGATAAGCCCTACGGCGGCGGCCCGGGAATGGTCATGATGCCCGGCCCCGTCTTCGACTGCTACGAGCACGTAATAGCACTCTCGCCCCAAAAGCCCCGCACCATCCTGCTTACACCACAGGGAAAGCCGTTCGACCAGGCAAAGGCCCGAGAACTGAGCATGGAAAAACGACTTATCCTCATAGCAGGCCGCTACGAAGGATTCGACGAGCGAATACGCATCGGACTCGGCGCCGAGCAACTCTCCATCGGAGACTACGTCCTCAGCGGCGGCGAATTGCCCGCAATGGTCGTGATCGACGCCGTCGTTAGATTGCTCGCCGGAGCGCTCGGCGACCGGGACTCCGCCAAAGACGACTCCTTCAGCGACGGCCTGCTCGAATACCCTCAGTACACACGCCCCGAGGTCTTTCGTCAAATGAAAGTCCCCGACGTCCTGCTCAGCGGCGACCACGCCAGAATCGCACAGTGGCGAAGACAGCAGGCCCTCGAAAGAACAAAAAAACATCGACCCGACCTGCTTGGAGACCGCCCGTACGACCCGGGCCCGTCAGAGGGCCCGAACCCTTAGCGAGCCGTTCCATCTGTGTCCAGCAGGATATCAAGACGCCGATGGACAGAAATCCAACACGCCGTTTGCTCCCCGACTACTTCAAGCTGACCCCGGCAACGCAGATGCTTCTCTTTGCCGTTCTCGTGGGCATCCTCGGAGGCTTCGGCGTGCTGCTGTTCAAGAAGCTGATCTTTTCGCTCCAGTACCTTTTCTGGGCCGCCCGCAACAGTTGAAAACCCTCGTCGGATGCGGCGCCGCCGCCGGTATAGCCGCCACCTTCAACGCGCCGATGGCCGGGACCCTCTTCGCCCTCGAGCTGATTGTCACCGACTTCAAACAGGAAATCCAGCTCGTTGCGTACAACCGGGCCCTCGACACCGTCGTTGACCGCTTCGCCCAGACCGGCATCGACCGGCTGCCCGTCACCGATGACCGGGGCAGGCTCGCCGGCTCAATTGTCATGAGTGACATCATGCGACAGTACAGCCAGGAGGTCGTCAACCGGAATATCTCAATAGAGCTCGGCGCACGTATCGCCGCCCAGGACCCCTCCCACACCCTGAATATCGGCGAGCACACCTCAATAGCCGAGATCGACGTCCCACACTGGATGGTCGGCAAAACCGTCGGCGACATCCAGCTCCGCTCCAACTACGGCATCTCAGTCTTCCTCGCAAAGGAAATTCAGGACGACGGTGAGCCCCGGTTCGTCACACCCGGCCCCTCATACGAATTCCGCGCCGGCGACACAATCCTCGTCAGCGGAAAACCCGAAGACATCAATAACCTGGTAAAGAAAGCCTGACCGGCGCCTTTGGTCCTCCACCCGTCGCCCGGATAGTCCCTTCCGCGCCGGCAGCAGCGTCCTCGACAAGTTCCCTTCGTCTGAAGTAGTGTTTTTCCTTGAAGCCCGATTCTTATGTTCGTATGCTCGGATGTGCGGCCGCGACCGATTGTGCCGGGATTTTCCGCCGGCTCGGTCTCGTCCCTGCCAGAGTGCTTGGCAGGTGGTTGGAAAGATGCCTTTCTTGAATCTGATGAAGGACGACTGCTATGGCAAATCTGAATCGACGTCAATTCCTTTCTCTTGCAGCGGGCGGCTCGGCCGCAGCGCTTCTGCCCGTATGCGGATGCGCAGGACAAACCGGAATAGACTATACAGCATCCAAGAAGCGGCCCAACATTATCTTTCTCCTGACCGACGACCATCGGGCCGATGCAATGGGCTGCGCCGGGAATCCCATAGTAAGCACGCCGAACATGGACGACATGGCCCGAAACGGCGTCCGCTTCACCAACGCCTTTGTCACCACCAGCATCTGCGCCTCCAGCCGCGCAAGCGTCTTTTCCGGCCAATGGACCGCCCGGCACGGAATCATCAATTTCGCTTTGAACTTCTCCGACGACGACCTCGCCCTCACCTACCCCATGCTCCTCCGCGCCGCCGGATACCGAACCGGCTTCATTGGAAAATACGGCGTCGGCCCAAAACGTGAGCTGCCGACCGACAAATACGACTACTGGCGCGGCTTCGCGGGCCAGGGCCGATACGAAAACAAGGACGAGGATGGAAACTACAAACACCTCACTTCAATCATGGGCGACCAGGCCGCCGACTTCCTCCAGGGCTGCTCGCCGGATACGCCCTTTTGTCTCTCGATCAGCTTCAAGGCCCCGCACGTTCAGGACGGCGACCCCCGCCAGTTCATCTACGACCGCGCCTACGCCGGCCTCTACAAGGATGTCACCATCCCCACACCGAAAACCGCCGATCCGAAGTACTTCGAGGCCCTCCCTGAATTCCTGCAGAAATCCGAGGCCCGCCGCCGCTGGAGCATCCGTTTCCCCACGCCCGAAAAATTCCAGGAATCCGTCAAGAGCTACTACCGCCTCATCACCGGTGTCGATAACGTAATCGGCCGAATCCGCCACGACCTGGCCGGTCTCAACCTCGCCGACAACACCGTCATCATGCTGATGGGCGACAACGGCTTCTATCTCGGCGAGCACGGCCTGGCCGGGAAGTGGTTCCCGCACGAGGAATCCATCCGTGTCCCCCTGCTCGTCTACGACCCCAGGGCACCCAAACAGCTCCGCGGCCGCACGCTCGAGCGGTATGCCCTCAACGTCGATATCGCGCCCACGATTCTCCAGCTAGCCGGCCTCGATGTACCGGCCGTCATGCAGGGCGCAAGCCTCCTGCCGCTCCTGGCCGGCCGAAAGCCGAAATGGAGAACAGAGTTCTTCTACGAGCACCCCTTCCCGCACAAGACCATCGCGAAGAGCATCGCCCTGCGCACTCCGCGCTATAAATATGCCCTCTACACCGACTACGGCTACGAGGAGCTCTACGACCTCAAAAACGACCCGCTCGAAACCAATAACCTCGCCCCCGACAAAGAACACAAGAAAACCCTCGATGCCCTGCGCACCCGTTGCAACCGCCTCGCCGAAATAGCAAAAGGCGGCTGGGTAGTGGATTAGTTTGAATCTTCATTTTCTTCAAGCAATCGCACAATATCTTCGATTTCCCAAAGATGGTCGCTCACTCCTGCCGCCATTGCCGGGGTAACTCTTAAGCTGTTGCGGATGCGACAGAAGTTGTAGTGCATGAAATGCAGTGCCACGGCATAATGAAGGTTCATCCATGATTATCTTGCAACAACAGGGGCAACGCAAGTTGACATGCATGAAGTAGCTGCGTGGGCCTTGCGTGAAGGCCGCTGGGAGCCTGCCGCGTCCAACGCAGTCAAACAATGCGCCCATGAACTCGCAAGGGCTGCAAGGGACGAATATTACACAGACCCCCAGGGCCGAAGAGTACGCAAGAAACACGCTGCCCGCCAAAACCAAATGGCCTTGTGGGCAGACACAGAGACTGCACCACCGGACTATATGCGCCTATCGCTACAGCAGCGAAGAATGTACATTGTTGGTGATTGTAAGCAAGTCAAGACAGACCTTGACAGCTATAACGACAACAATGCACATGGAGCGGAGATACAAATGACGTCCGATTTCACGGATGATTTGCACGAACTTGATATGCCGCAGGAATACCCCAATCGGAAACCAGAGTAGGGTCAATCCTCGTAACCCCACCTTTTCCTTGCAGCTTTTCGGGCGATTGCAGAGCGTTGCGCTTTGCTCAATTTAGCAGCGCGAGCTTTCCCGCCTTTGAGGCCACCGAGCCTTCCAAGCATAACTGCCGCAGGATTCTTCTTGTCTCCATCAGGCTGTTTCGGGGCTTCCATATCCGCCGCCGAATCTACTATAGACTTGGCAAGCTCGTTCATATCCATCTTCTTCTTGCTTGACCGCTTTTGCGTACCCTCGGAATATCTTACTTGTCGAAGGTTGTCAAGCCGAAAGAAGAACAGCGACCATCTTGACTTGTCAAAGAACCGCTATATTTCAAACTGACCCACTACCGGCGGCTGAACACAGGCGCCCGGATGGCCGCACAAGAAATAGTAGCCCCACAGGCGCCGACATATAGTAGAATATGTTCGAGTTTGGCCGCCGGACCCTGAACCCTACGGCGGAGGTACAAGTTGCCAAGCCGGCTGCCTGCCGGATAAAATCGAAAAAGGAGGCCCGAAATGACAACCCGAAACGTCACCACAAATGCACGCAACCACAGTCTTACACGCAGGAAGTTCTTGGCCACAGGTTGTATCGCTCTCTCCGGCGCCGCGGTCGGCTCGCGAGCCGGGAGGCTCTTGGCTTCGGAAAGCCCGAAACCACCCGATATGCCGAACATAGACCCGGGATATGTCGGACCTCAATTCTTCGATGAGCGCGAAGAGCAGGCGCTGCTGGAAGTGCTCGAATCCCGCTCTCCCTTCCGTTACTGGGGGCCGCGCCGCCCGACAAAGGTGCTGCGATTCGAAGAGAGCTTCGCAAAGTATATGGGCGCCCGCTTCGCGCTCGCCGTTACCTCCGGCACGGCTGCTCTCGATTGCGCCGTGGCGGGCCTCGGCATCGGTCCGGGCGACGAAGTGATCGTCCCGGCTTATACGTGGTGGTCGGATTATACCTGCGTCGTCCACGCCGGCGCCCTGCCGGTCTTTGCCGACATCGATACAACCTTCAATCTCGACCCGCAGGACTTCGAGCGCAAGATCACCCCCCGCACTAAGGCCGTCATCGCCGTGCACCTGCTCGGCGGACCCTGCGACATGGACCCAATCATGGAAACCGCACGTAAACGCGGCGTGATGGTCCTCGAGGACTGCGCCCAATGCGTCGGCGGCTCCCATCGCGGCAGAAAGCTGGGTGGCATCGGCGACGTGGGAATATACAGCTTCCAGGTCAACAAGATGATCACCTCGGGCGAAGGCGGCGCCGTTGTAACGAGCGACCCGGCCATTTACGAGCGGGCCGCGCGTTTTCACGATATGGGCACGATACGCAGCGTGTTTCTGGATCGTCTCGGCCCCAGCACCGTCAAGACCTTTGCCGGCGAGAACTTCAGGATGAGTGAGTTCACCGGGGCCGTCCTCGGGGCCCAGTTGACAAAGCTCGATTCCATGATCGCCCAACTGAGCCGCAACGCCGAGGCCATCTACGACGGCATCAGGAACCTGCCCGGCATCCGCCTGCGCCGTCGCCCGGACCCGGCCGGTGACATCGGTTATGCCGTCTATTTCGAAACCGGGAGCAAGGATACGCGCAACCGCTGCATCAGGGAGCTGAGAAATCGAAAGGTGCCCGCGTCCACCCTTACCGGCTCGGTCCTGCTGCCGATAGAGGAATCGGTCATCAACAAACGCGCCAGGCACCCCGACTGGCCGTCATTCAATACCCCGCACGGCAGGGAAATCAAATATGGCGCCGACTGCTGCCGCCAGACCCTCGATATCTTCGACCGCTTCGTACAAATCCGCATCGGCGCAAAATACACGCAGCGAATAAACGACTACATTGTCGACTCGATCCGCGATGTCTATAATTCTCTGGCGTGATCGTCTGCGAAATGCATAGACCTGTTGACAGCAGGGTGACATCAAACGTGCGCCGGTGCCGCCCTCGGCTGCGGGCGGGCGCTCAGGGCTGCTTTATGTCATAGCACCAGAGCGTCTCGTGATAGCGCAGATAAAGTCGTCCGTCGAGCACCACCGGATGAGCCCAGGCGTCGCGGACCCGATCCGCAACCAGCCGGAAACGTCCCATGACCTCTAAGCCGTCCTCCCCCGGCTTCAACAGCCCCACCTTACCTTGCTCGTCCAGGCAGTAAAGCCGTCCATCCGCATAGACCGACGCTCCCGTCGTGAAGTCCTTCAACTCGCACTTCGTCTGCCCCGTCCGCCAGTCCACCCCGAACCACCATTTGGACCTCCGGTAGCCGGCCGAATAGAGAATCCCATCCACCAGAACCGCCCCGCCCGTAACCGTATCGAGCGGCGAGGTCCAGATATGCTTGGCACGGATGCCTTCCCCGTCCGCTCGCAAGCGGTAGCATCTGCCGTGCTCGGCGTAGGGCGTGACGTAATACACGCACCCGGACCCGTAAACCGGCGTGCTGACGTTCACTCCGTGCGGATTTCGAAGCGGGACCGTCCAGAGAAGCTCGCCGGTATCGGCGTCCACGCCGAAGCCGTGCGCCGACGAGCAATTGGAAATCAGCCTGCGTCCGGCGTATCGAAAAAGAATCGGCGAACAGTGCGACGCACTGTCGTCGCCGAGAGTCTGTGTCATCCACAGCGTTCGGCCGTCGCTCTTGTCAAGAGCCGCCATCAAAGCCCTGCTCCCGCCGCCAGTGACGATGACCCGCGCTCCGTCCACCAGCAGGCATTCGCTCAACGCCCATGTGATGTTCTTCCCGCCGAACCGCTCCAGTACGTCAACCGACCAGATTTCCTCGCCCGAGCCCGCATCCAGAGCCGCCACGCGACCGTGAGCGTTCATGTGGTACAATCTGCCCTCCGAGAAAACACAGCACGCCCTCGCTCCCGGATAAGAGCCTTTCCAAGCCCTCCCGTTCTTCGTCCGCCAGAGCGGGGTCCCTTTGCGGTCGAAGGCCCGGACCATCAGATCCTCGCCCACGTCACCGGTAATGTAGAGCCGCCCGCCCACAATGACCGGAGACGACCATCCCCTGCCTAGGCCCTCGACCTTCCAGAGCAGCTTAGGCCCCCCTTCGGGCCAGTTGGAAAGCAGGCCTTTTTCATCCGAGATGCCGTCCCGGCGCGGTCCTCGCCACTGTGGCCAGTCCGGCTCCGGCGAGGCAATAAGCCCCTCCGCAGAATCCGAAAACGCAGGCCCCGCAAAGAGCAAGAGAATCACCCAGCACCCCGCACCGCAAATCTCCCGCCGCCGGCCGGGACGAAAGACGCGACTCAGCCCCGCATGGTTGCTCGCACTCGGCATGTCACCTTCAGCTTTACACACGCATAGACCGTTCATAACGCCGCGATTCTACCGCAAACCGTGCCGTCCCCGCAAGTGGTCCTTACACCTGCGAATCTCCGGCGCCTCGCAAGCTCCTGCATATCTTCTCCGAAAAGTCCCGCAATACCTCTTGGACCCGGTGCCGACCTCCTGTATGATATTCTCCGCGCAACACACATAGACTTCTTGAAGAGGACGACATGATGAACATTCTCAATAGACGCCAATTCCTGAACCTGACGCTGGGCGGCGCCGCGGCCGCCTCCCTGACGCTGCGAGCCCGTGCCGCCGCCTCCGGCAAACCCAATATCATCTTCATAATGGCCGACGACCTCGGCTACGGTGACCTCGGATGCTACGGCCAGAAACACATCAAGACCCCAAACATCGACCGCCTCGCCGCCGAAGGAACCCTCTTCACCCAGTGCTACGCCGGCTCGACCGTCTGCGCACCATCACGAAGCGTGCTGATGACCGGCCAGCACACCGGCCACACCCGTGTCCGCGGCAATAAGGGAAGGGTGGGCGGCGTCGGCCCCGAAAAACGTGTCCCCCTCGAAGCCGAAGACGTCACCGTCGCCGAAATCCTTAAAAACGCCGGCTATGTCACCGGCATCACCGGAAAGTGGGGCCTCGGAGAGCCAGATACCAGCGGAGTGCCAAGCCGCCAGGGATTCGATCAGTGGTTCGGCTACCTCAACCAGAACAAGGCCCACAGCTACTATCCACCGTATCTCTGGAGAAACGAGCGACAGCAGAACCTGGAAGGTAACCGCAACGGCCGCCGAGAAACATACTCGCACGACCTGTTCACCGAATTCGCCTTCGATTTCCTCCGCGCCAACAAGGACAGGCCGTTCTTCCTCTACCTGCCCTATACAATCCCCCACGCCGCGTACGAAATCCCATCGACCGAGCCCTATAGCCAAAAGCCCTGGCCCGCCGATGCAAAGGTCCACGCTGCTATGATTACCCGCATGGACCGTGACATAGGCCGAATCATGGCGCTGCTTCAAGAATTGGAAGTCGACGACGAAACCCTCGTCTTCTTCTGCTCTGATAACGGCGCCGCACAACGCTGGGAAGGAATCTTCGATTCCTCCGGGCCCCTCCGCGGGCGAAAACGCGACATGTATGAAGGCGGCATCCGCACACCCATGATCGCGCGATGGCCCGGCCGTATCCCCGCTGGAAAGAAAAGCCCGGCCGTCTGGTACTTCGCCGACGTCCTGCCCACCTTCGCCGAGCTTGTCGGAGAAAAACCGCCCCGCAGAATAGACGGCATTAGCATCCTGCCCACGCTCCTCGGCAAAAAGCAAACGACCGACGACCGATACCTCTATTGGGAGTTCTTCGAGGGCGGATTCAAGCAGGCCGTCAGATGGAGAAACTTCAAGGCCGTCCGCCGCGGCCTCGATCAGCCGCTCGAGCTGTATGACCTCGACAATGACGTCGCCGAAAAAAATGATATCGCCGATAAGCGCCTCGACGTCGCCGCCCGAATAGAGCTATACCTGCAAAGGGCCCGAACCGAGTCTCCCAACTGGCCCGTCAAAACGTAACCGCAGTCCCTGCCGCCACATCAACGTTTTTGCCGCCGACCCGCCCTTCAGATATTCCGGCCGGCGCAAAAACCGCACGCCGAGAATCCTTGAGGCGGGTCGCCAGACCATCAGCGACGACCAATTCAAGACCTCTTCCTCTTCCTGACCAAAAGCACCCCCAGCCCAAGCAGCACCGCCGTCGCCGGCTCCGGAATCGCCCTCACCGTCGTCCAACCGGGCTTCGTTTCGCCGTAATCATACATAACGCCCACCCCGCCGCCGTACGCCCTTATGTGGCCGCTGTTGACGTAGTACTCCACCGAGCCCCTCTGGTCACCCGCAAGCGCCAGCACCCCCTCGGTGATATCTATCACCGCCGGAGCGCCGCCGAATTGCAGACTTCCCACACCGACCGTTCCCCCGTCAAGGTTCAGATAGCTCCTGGTCGTATCCCAGCAGCCCATCTTCAGCGCGCCGCCGATCGTAAATGTTCCTCCGGTCATGTTCAGTGTTCCCATGCTCTGCCCTTCGGCCCAGCCCCCGAGGTCGACATACCCTCCCACGTAAACACTGCCCCCGCTCATGTTTATCACGGCGCCTTGCCCGTTGTCCTGCCCGATCTTCCACTCGTTGTATACCGTGAGGCTCCCGCCCACTATATCCATCACCAACTGGTTCATGTTTTTGGCGTTGTTGCACTCGGCCCACACCGTCGAGTCTATCAAAACGCGATAAAGCCCCCAGTCCGGACGCATCGCGTAGTAAGGCGTCGATACGAACCTGTCGTCGCTGCCCGGAATGTGGCCGTTTTGCCAGTTTGCCGGGTCGTTCCATCGATGTGTCTGACCGTGGTCAACCCACCGGCAAATCTCGCCAAGCGCACTCGAATTCGCCACGCAGCCCAGAATTAGCACTGCTGAAAAACACGCTCTCACAAACATGACTCCTCCTTTCTTACATCGCCCCGTTCGAACTCTCCTCACGTCGTCCAGTCCTGCCGAATCCTCTTCTCTTGTCCGGCCCCCGGCACGCCCACGAATCTAAAGAGGGAATCTCACAACCAACACGGGATCCCTCCCGAACCACTTCCCACGACTATCAGCTCACATCTCCACATGGTGCCGGTATTATAAGACTTTTTTCGCCATTGTCAAGTGATTCTCCCCGGTAATTGTTCGGAGGGCCTGGCCGGATTGTCCGGCGGTCCTACCCGGGCCCGTTTTCGCATATCCCGACCACTCCCGAGCACGTTCAACGCCTCGATGTAAAGACTGTGGTGAACCTGCTCCACGGCCATCGCGTTCTGAAAAGAAACCAGCGCCGCCTTGTGGCCCTCCCGGTGAGCCTCCGAAATATAACCCGGATACATCTGCTGAAACTCGAAGCTCTCCCCGTTAATCGCTTCCTGGAGATTCTCCTTCGTCGATTTGACTGCCCCAATCGCCCTCATGTGCGCGTGCGCGTGAACGGCCTCGGCCGCCGCTGCCGCGAGGAAAACCTTCGCAACCTGCCGATTACCCTCGCTCTCGGCCTGCCTGGCAAACGCCAGGTATTTCCGATTGGCCTGGCTCTCGCCGGCAAAGCATTCCGCAGATGCTCTTGCGTCACCATCTGCAAATGCTTTCTGCAAAAATAGAAACCACCCTCCTCCACAAAACCGGCTTACCCTGCATCCCTTCAACCCTCATCCGATTGGCCGTAAACCGTTTTTGCTAATCGGACACCGTGCGGCTATAAGACAGCCGCCCTACTGCTGCTGCGGCCTGAAGGTCCGTTCCCGCGCCGGGTCTTACAAAAGAGTCTCAATCGGCTTGGGACTCCGGGGCGCCGGGCCCGTCACCCGGCGCACGAATCGAAGTCAGGTCCTTCATTTAAAGTCTACAGCGGCGAGAGCTAAATGTTCGCAAATACAGCGCTGCTTGCGAACGACGCGGCGATAAACATGCGCGCCTGGGGGACGGCGCAAGCGAGCAAATCCTGCTTCGGCGGGCGGCTCGGGCGGTTGACCGCAGGCGCCGCAGGCCATCACCCGGTCAGTCCGAACGAGCTGACGAATCCGGCCGCTAAGAGAAATCTCCGCCCGGCCCGGTCTCATACTTTGCTTGCAAGCAGACGCCGGGCGATTGTCACGCTCGCGTCCCTCCGCGCCACAAGCTTGCAGTTGGCCTTCATCCGGGCCCGCGCGGCGTCGTCTTTGATCAGCTCCTTCAGCTCCTCCCACAGCCATTCGGAGCGGTCCACGGCGTCCGGCACGTCGTCAACGATAATCCCCGCCCCGACCTCGACCAGCTTGCCGGCGTTGAGATACTGGTGCCTATCCTTGTGATACGGGTACGGCATGCAAATGCTCGGCACGCCCGCCGCGGCGTACTCGGCAACGCTGACGGCGCCGCTTCTTCCTATTACAAGATCGGCTGCGGCCAGCAGGTCCGCCATCTCGTCGTGGTAAGCCAGAACCCTGTGCGCAATCTTCGCGTCGCGGTATCTCGTTTTCACGCTGTCGAAGTTGGCCGTGCCGGTCAGGTGCACTATCTGCCAGCTTTGGGCAAAGCCTTCGAGCTTTCCGAGCAGCGAGCAGACCGCATCGTTGATGTTGGCCGAACCGCTCGAGGCCCCGGTGATAAGCAGAATCTTCTTGGAGGTATCCAGCGCAAGCTGCTCGACGACCTTCTGCGGCTGCGGATTCTCAAATCCGCTCCGCAGCGGGCAGCCGAGAACGTGAATCTTCGCCCCGGCTTTGGCAAAAGACGCTCGCGTATCCTCGAACTGCACGAAAATCTCATCGGCCCATCGCCCGATCAGCCTGTTCGCTCGCCCCGGAACGATGTCAACATTCAAGAGCATCAGCGGTACTTTCAGCCGATGGGCCGCCCAGCAGACCGGGGCGGCAACAAATCCGCCCACGCCGACCACGACGGGCTTCTCGCCCGTGCTTATGGCGTGCGAGGCGATTCGAGAGCTTTCGCGAAAACCCTTAACGAATTCAATGAGAGCCCGCGGGCGAAGGGAAAAACCCCTGGCCGTAAGCGCAGTAAATTTGTGCCCGGCGTTCGAAAGAATCCTCGAATCGATCTGCCTGCGGCTGCAAAAGAACTCTATCCGCGCCCCCGCGTCGAGGCTTTTTATCTGCTCTGCAACGGCGATGGCGGGATATATATGGCCACCGGTGCCTCCGCCGGCAAACAGGAATCTCCTTTCGTTCATCGTTTCGATCTCCTTGCAGCAAACCTTTCGAGAGTCTGCCGCAACGCCGCCACATCCGCAAGTTTTTTCTTCCTGCCAGCGGCGGGGATGGAAAGGTGGGTTCGTGGCGTATATTGGGCAGCCGATGTGCAAATGCTGGATGGGTATGGTAGTCTGGGCAAAGACTGGGAGGGGCGGAGGCGGCGGACTGGGCAGCTTGGCCGCAGCGAGAGGCGGGCGTTTGGGTAATTTGGGATTGGGTTCGTTTGGGTTCGTTTTTTTTCGGGAGGGGAGGTTTTGGGGGCGTAAGTGCTTGCAGTAAAAGGGGTTAGAGGCGGTTTTGGGCAATTGGGTTCGTTTTTTTGCCGGTCGGAGGGGTGGAATGTGTCGTAAGGTGTTGCAGCGTAAGGGGTTAGAGCCATTTTTGGGTGGTTTTTGCGATTGGGTTCGTTTGGGTTCGTTTGGGTTCGTTTTTGTATGCCTGCGGGGGCATTGATGTGCGTAAAGCGTTGCAGGGTAAGGGGTTAGGGCGAATTCTGGGGATTTGCGGATTTGGGCGGTTTTGTGCGGAAATGCGCGCTTTTTGACGTGCTTCGAACGGGTTTTGACGGGTTTTGGGCAGTTCGGTGAGGGGCAGCCGGCGATTTTGGCCCAAAAACGGGGATCCGGGGGCTCAGAGGCGGGAATTGGGTTCGTTTTGCAGAAAAGGGTGAATTTGTAGAGGTGGCTTGGCAGTTGTAAAGCAAATTGGCGAGGAAATAGGCAAGTTGGGGGATTTGGGGAAGATGGCATATTTCAAATCTCAGATTTCAGACTACTTGAGAAGTAGCCAAGGATCAACCAGGCGGAACTGGGCCTCGCCGAAAGATGGGCAGCCTTGTTGGGCGAGTTTCGGGGGTGGCGGGGGTTATGATGGGGCCTTTCAGGGTAGAACACTCAGTATTGACTTGTTAGGTGGGTATTATACAAGACGGGAGGTTGGGTGTCAAGAGAATTCCGTTCGACGCGTCCTGCTGAGGCAGGACTTGCTCAGGACCTTCCTTGGGAAATAGGGGTTCTTGGCCCGCAAAGGCCGCAGAGCACGCAAAGGTTATGGCTTGGGTTTGGTTTTTGGGAGGTAGGGTATGGATTTGGAAGGGAAAATGGGTCGGCCCTTCGACGCGTCGCGAAGGCAGGACTCGCCTTTGGCGAGCTCAGGACCTTGGCTGGGCTAGGAGGGCTTAAAGGAAAAGCAAGAAAGGAGAAGGCCTTGGGAATTGGAAGCGTGGGGATTCATTATAGGGCGGGAGTAGTTGAGGCGAAGGCTTCAGGGGTTCTTGCGATTGTTGCGGCGTTTCTTGCGGGTGCTCTTGTGTGGGCGGGTGGGGAGTTTTGTATCGTCGAAGCGAGTGAGGTGATCGTAGAAGCTGAATAATGCGGCGATCCAGGATAGAAAAACGCCAGCGGTGGCTCCTGAGACGAGGACTACACAGAGCGCTAGTGCTTGGTACGAGAAGTGGTATTTTAGATACCACGATGAGGAGAACACGCCGGTGAGGGCGATATTGAATGTGGTTGCGCGCAATACCCTCTGCTTGTAGTTCTTTCTTTCGGCTCGCCTGAAGGGTTCATTGGCCTTGGCCATCAGGTCTATCCAGATTTTCCAGAAGTGGTCTTGAGCACGTTGGCGGGAGCGGACGAGATTGGGGTAGTGCAGGTCGGCCAACCACGTGTCGGCCGGGTTGAAGAGGTGGTGGCCGACCAAGTCGAAGATGGTGCCGAGCGTGTAGCAAACGGCGACGCCGGCGAGCGACAGCGGGAGGGCAAAGGCCTTCAAGGTTGACAGGTCGATCCATTCGTGACCGAGTATACTGAAAATGGCCAAGAGTATCCAGACGAGGGCCTGAAAGCCGATTATGAGGATTTCAATAACGACTGGAGTTGTGTTCATATGAGCTCCTGGAAGCTGGCCGTTATTGCGACGGTTTTCCGGGCGAGAGAAGACGCCGGGAGCACATTGGCCACATTGGGGTATTATAGCAGATTCGGGGGCTTGGACGAGGGTTTTTGGGAAAATCTGCGACAGGCGGGATATTTTGAGGATTTTGTGGCGTTGGGGTGGGGCGCGGGTGGCGGGGCCGGAGGGGCCGAAGGTAGAAGTGAAAAGGGAAGAAGGGGAAAAAGGGTTTTTGGGGGTTGTGGAATGCGGGGGAGCGGCCCTTCGACGCGGCGCAAAAAGCGGGGCCTCGCCTTTGGCGAGCTCAGGACCTTGCTCAGGTTTGTCGCCCTTCGACGGATTCGACATGCTCACCGCGCTCAGGCTCAGGGCCTTGGCTGGGCTATAGGGCGGGCCGGGCAAAGCAGCCGCTAAATGAAAGGCGATTTGTCAGTTCCAATTGAACTCGGGTCAGGCGCGCACCAAAGTGCGGCGGCATGCGCAGGCTTGGGTCTGACTAAGGGTGGGGCTATTCCTGCTTTGGTGTGTAGCCACCTGGAGGTTCGAGTTCGAGCATTTTCGGATCGAGCGGTTCGTTCCAGGCGAAGTCCGAGAAGTTGAACCAGTCCGTTCTCTGTCCATCAACGTGGAGCGAGGCCTCAATCAGGATTTTCACCGGCAGGCCGGTAGGTCGGTCGACCCAGAGGGTCATCCGCTGTGCCTCGACTCCTGACAAGATGGCTTTGATGCCAATGAAATCGGCCGGCGTAATGAGGTAAACATCGATTCTGCGTCCATCCTGCGACTGCTCCTCGATCCACTTTGCGTCGTCCGGCTTGACTTGGCGGAACTGCTCCAGTAGATTGACGCCAGCGAATGCGGCTGCCACCTCACTGCTGAGTTCAAATTTCTTGAAGTTCTTGCGGACATGGTCAAGCTCGAGTACCTGTTTCCGTGTGAAGTCCGCGACAAAGGTCTCGAAGGCATCGATCTTTCCCTTTTCCATTTCAGCCCTGGACTGCTCAAACTCTTCTGCCTGGCCTTTCATTTCCACGAGGTCGCAACGCACCTTATCTCCCTGCAGGTACATCCTGAATACGAGCACGGGTTGATTACCGATTTTCTGTCTGCTGAGGAAACTAACGGAGTCGGCGCTTCGAACTTTCTCGATGACTTGGCCGAATGCCCGGGGCCCACCGTGGTCGAACAACAGCAGTGAGCCGACCAGAATTGCACCTGTGATAACGGCGGCGGCGGCCAGTTTGTATCGTTTGTCTTTCATGATCGATCTCCATATATTGGGGCCGGCATCCGCCGAGCCCCGGCGCGTGGCACGGTCCACCGCGGCGAAGGAGCCGTCGAGAATCCGCTTGTCCATCTCGACGGTCGTAGTTACACGAGGTTTTGCACGCCGCACAAATTCTTCCACTCTATGTTCCGATGTCATTTTCCATCTCACTGTTTAACATTGCCCGAAGCTTTTCCAATCCGTAGCGGTACCGGCTCTGGATCGTGTTGACAGAAACGTTGCGGGCCTTGGCGATTTCGCGAAACCTCATTCCGTGGTGCAGGTGCAGAATGATGACTTCGCGCTGGTCGTCCACAAGTGCACGAAGCAACTCTGCCAAGCGCTGCGAATTCTCGCTGCTCATAGCGCGGTTCACCGGTGCATCCTGTTTGGAGCAGGCTTCTTCGGCGACAGCCGTCTCAAGGCTTTTACCCCGCTTGAGGCGGTTGACATCCCGGGCGCGGTTCGCGACACAGGTCGCCAGGTAGCCCTTCAGGGTGCCCGTAAGATAAAACGTTCCGACGCTTTGGGCAAACGTCACAAATACGCTGTGCACGACGTCCTCGGCCAGACTCCGATCCCTGAGAAGCATGACCGCGAGACCGAGAAGGTCGTCTTTGTATCTCTCATAGATCCGGCGCAGGGCGTCCTTGCTACCGCGGTTGAATTTCCAGACCAAGATCCTGTCCTGCACCATGCAGTATGCCTGCCTGACCAAGGAAACGCTCGTTTCTTACTGATGGAACGATCCGAGGGCCTATTTTAGTCTAAATTCTTCATGTGAGTGGCCAAAAAAATGTGGCCCGAGGTAGAACGCTGTACGTCGCGGTTCGGATGATCGTATGCGCTGGCGGGAGACAAAAAGGCCGAGCCTCTGTGAGCCCGGCCTGTTAGAACTCGGTCCGATAGCCCTATTTGGGCCGGGAGAAACTCATGGCGTGGAGCTTGTCCTCATAGAGGAAGAAGCCGGCGGTAATCTGCGGGGGTTTCCACTGCAGGGCGGGGCGGCCGGGAGGGTCGTGTGGGAGGTGAGGGGGCGGTTAGTGGGGCCATTCGAAGCACGGTGGTTGCGAGCGTGATACGCCGGTGGTCGGGAGTTACCGAGGAGGCGAGGCGGAGGGGTGGGCGGGTTGAACTTGTCGGACAGGTCGGACTTGTGGGAGAGGTCGGACAGGTCGGACTTGTGGGAGAGGTCGGACGGGTAGGACTTGTGGGACGGGTCGGAGTTATTGGGCGGAGGGTGAGTTTGGGGGTGGGGGTGATAGGGTCGATGGCGCTTGAGGGTGTGGCGATTTGAGGGGGGCAGCACGGGTGTGTCCAGATCGCTGGTTTTTCCGTCGCTGGGTGGTGGTTATTTTGTTGATTTGATGTTTGCGCCGAGGGTTGTCATCAGGCGGGTGTAGTTGGGGAAGGTGACGCTGACGGCCTCGGCGGTTTCGATTGTGGAGGGCTCGTCGAGGGCGAGGGCTGCGATTGCGAGGGCCATGACGATTCGGTGGTCGCTTCGGCCGTGGAGGTTTGCCGGTCGGGGGCGGCCGGGGTGGATGATGAGGCCGTCGGGCAGCTCTTCGGCGCGGACGCCCATTTTTGCAAGCTCTTCGGCCATGCACTTGATGCGGTCGGTTTCCTTGGTTCGGGCCTGGGGGACATTGAGGAGGGCGGTTTTGCCCTCAGCGAAGCAGGCGGTGACGGCCATTGCGGGCAGGGCGTCTGGGGTTGCGTTCATGTCGATCTCGACGCCCTTGAGGGGGGCGGCCTTTACGGTTATGGAATCGGCGGCGATGCGGATGTCGGCGCCCATTGCGCGGAGGTAATCGACGACGGCCTTGTCGGGCTGGCTGTCAGAGAAGTCGAGGCCGAGGAGCGTCACCTCGTCGGCGAGGATTGCGGCGGCGCAGAGAAAGAAGGTTGCGCTGGAGAAGTCGGCGGGGATGGGCAGGTCGAAGGGCGAGTATTTTTGGCGGCCCTTGATTTTGAATTTTCTCATGCGGTCGTTTTGGTAGTTTATGTTTTGCCTGTCGAGCCAGTCGAGGGTCATTTGGACGTAGCCGGGCTCGTTGAGGAGCGTGACGTTGATGTCGGTGTCGCGGGCGGCGAGAGGCGTGCAAAGGAGGAGGCTGGAGAGGTACTGGCTTGTTGTTGCGGCGATTTGTGTGGCGCCTCCGGCGAGCTGTCCGCCGATTTCGACGGGGGCCCTGCCGTTGTCGTTGAGGCTTCGGCAACGGGCTCCGAGGTTTTGGAGGGCTTCGAGCAGGGGGGCGACGGGGCGGGCGCGGATTTGCTCATCGCCGGTGAATGTTGTTGCTTGGCCAGGCTTGGCCAGTGCGGCCGAACCCAATGCGATTCGGAGGGTCGTGCCGGAGTTGGCGACATCTATTGTTTCGGTGGGGGTGGTGATTTGTCCGGCGTTGCCTGAGACTATCCAGAGGTTGGGGTCGGCGGTGTCGATTTGTGCGCCGAGCGCGCGGTAGCAGCTTACGGCGGCGCGGGTGTCGGCGGAGTCGAGGGGATTTCGTATGGCGCTTCGGCCGGGAGCGAGAGAGGCGATTGCGACGGCGCGGATGGTGTGGGATTTGGAGGCCGGCATTGCGACCGTGCCCTTAAGCCGAGATTTTTTTGCGATCAGTTTCATATAATGCGGAGGACACTTGTACCAGAATCTGCGGCGGATTGGAAGAAGATTCCGGGTTGATGCGGGTTATTCGGGTTCGGGCGGAAGAGCGAGGCGCCGGGAGCGCGGGCATGTGTATGTTGGGGGTCTAATGCTTTTGCGGACGGTGTTTTGCGAGCAGGGCGAGGGCTGCGAATCCGAGCAGTACGAGCGAGGCGGGCTCGGGGATGGGGACTGCGGAATCGGCGAGGAAACCGACTACGCCGCGCACCATGTTGGTGGCGTATGCGTAGTCGATGTAGCCGGGGGTGTCGACGGAGTCGGTGTAGCGGTGGTAGTGGGGGTTATCCCAGACGTCGTATTCGATGAGCAGGCAGGCCTGGAAGCCGTTGGTTTGAAATGGTTCGTGGTCGCTTCGGCCCATGGGCCCGGAGTCAACGGCCGAGAGTCCGTTTCCGTAGAGTGCGATTGCGGAGGCGAGGGAGTCTTTGAGGGGCTGGGCGAAGTCGTTGCCGTAGATTCTGGCCCTGTTGGAGGCGCTGGCGTTGTATGCGATCATGTCCATTGAGATCATGGCGAGGATGTTGTCGTTGAGGTGGTCGTAGACGTAGGCCCTGCTGCCTGCGAGGCTGGTTTCCTCCCTGTCGAAGGCGGCGAAGACGATGGTGTTTTCGAACTGGTACCGGGAGAGGATGCGAGCGGCTTCCAATATGCCGGCTACTCCGCTGGCGTTGTCGTCGGCGCCGGGGTTGCCGACGGAATCGTAGTGTGCGCCGACGAGGTATATTCGGTCGGAGTAGAGTGAGCCGGGGAGGACGGCGACGACGTTGTAATTGCACCGGCCTCTGTCGCAGTCGAAGGGGTCGAGGGTGGTGTTCAGTCCGAAGTTCTGGAATTCGGCGTATATGTTGTTCCGGGCGAGATCATGTTCGGGGCCTGAGCCCCTGTTGTCGCCGAGATGGGTGTAGAGTGTGTTGTCGAGGTAGTCGGCGTAGCTTGCCTGGCTGACTCGGGCGACGATGTCTTCGACTATGAAGGTTGCGAAGAGGGTGCGGGCGGGCCAGCAGAGCAGAACGAGGAGGGTGAGAATCGGTGTGGTCGAGAGAGCGGACTTTCTAATAGTTCCTCCTCCTTAGCATACTCAAATGAGCCAGCCGGCCGATTGGTGCGGGGCGACGCGCCCGAAGCGTAGAGAATAGGCCGGGCCATGTTTATATTTCAACAAATAGTATAGCTGATTCGGGGGCGAATGTCAAGTCGGACGGCGTTATGCCGGTTGGGTAATCGGCTTTTGAGGTTATTGGCGGGGCCGGATGCTGCGGGCGGATTGTGGGGCGCGCGGGCGGGTGCGGGACGGGCGGCGGTGCGTTTCGGGGTCGAGGGGGCGGCTATTGCGGGCGGCAGGCGGGGTCGAAGGGGTTTCCGCATTTTAGCCACTCATCGAGCAGGACGGCGTAGTCGGTGAAGTCGACATAACAGTCGTGGTTTACGTCGGCTTCGAGGGGGATTTGACAGCGGAATACCGTGAACGTGTCGTCGGTGATATCGTAGAGGGCGTGGTTTTCGAGGTCGGCGATTCGCAGAAGGCAGCGGTCGGAGTCAACGGGGGGGACGAGCCACTGCCAGGCGCCGGTGTTTCGGCATGTGGCGATTCGCTGCCAGCTTGCGCCGCCGTCATGGGAGAAGTCGATGACGACGTACTGGGTTTGTGCGCCGTCGATGGTTTTCCAGGTGATTGTGCGGGTTTGTCCGGCGACGAGCAGCTCGGGGCCGTTGGGCCAGAGCAGGATGGGCTTGGGGGCTACGGTGTATCGCCAGGTCTCGGCGGGGCTGTAGGTTCCGGGGGTGGTGAGGTCGTTGGAGTCTCGCTCGGTCCAGACCAAGGAGACGTCGAGGTCGTTGACCTCGACGAGGACATAGCCGTATTTGCGGGCGTGATGCTGCTGCTGGGGCGTATAGTGGCTGTTGGCGCCGGAGTAGGGGGGGGACCACCTGTAGAATACGGCGCCTGAGGTTCCGATTATGTACTGGTGGATGTCGTTGTTGGGGTCGGCGTCGCCGTCATTGATTCGTGCGTGGTCGTAGAAGTGGTCGTGGCCGCAGAAATATGTTCGTCCTCCGGCGTTCTTGATTGCGGACCACATTGCGTCCCGTTCGGCGGGATGGTCGTCGAGGCAATCGGGATGCAGGGCTCTGAACGCCTGCTCGTGGCCGCCGACGAAGATGTGGGGCTTGGTATTGGCGGCCAACTGTGCTTGAAGCCAGGGGAGGTTGATTCTGTGTACGGGGGCGTGCCCGATTCCGTCGTACTGGTCGAGGACGATTATGAGTGCGTTTTTGTGGGCGACGGCGTATGTCATGTACTGCTCGGTTGGGGGTCCGTTGGGCGGGAGCATCTGGAGGGGGTAGGCATCATTTCCGAAGACGCGGAGCCATCGCACGGCGTGGCTGTCCGGCAGGTCGTGGGGCAGTGGTGAGCCGCCCCAGTTGTCGGCTATCTCGTGGTTTCCGCGGCAGACATAGACGGGTATTTGTGCGTCGTAGACGGGCTTCATGACGTCGACCCAGGTCGACAACTGTGCGTGGAATTGCTCGGGGCTGAGCCGGCTCGTGCCGTAGACGAGGTCTCCGAGGAAGAGGAGGAAATCGACGTTGTGGCTACATGTTTCGGAGGCGAGCTCGGCGAGGGCGGTCCTGTTTACGCCGTCGTCGATGCCACGGCTGTCGGAGGTTACGATGAACTTCCACTGTGCCTTTGCGACAGAGGAGGCAACGAAGGGGGTAAGCAGGAGGGCGGCGAGGACAAGTGTTATTGTGAGATTCTCCTTGCCGCGCGCCCGGGTGTTAGGGGGGGTGTTCATTCGATTCGCCAATCGGCCGTGAGGTTGACGCGGTCGAGTAGCTTATCGGCGTCGAGGTCGTTGATTTGGCCGTCTCCATTTATATCGCCGAGGACATAAGCTTCCGCTGTTTGGCGGGCCTCGAGCCAGTTGTTTACAAAGATGGCGACATCTTCGGCTTCGACTATACCGTCGGCGTTCAGGTCGTACAATAGGATGCTGTCTGAATTCTCCGGGCGGCCGGTGTTCCACGCCAGGGCGTAGGGTTGAACGGTTTGGGGTTCTTCGGGATTGTCGGCATCACTGAATGAGAGCACGATTTCGTAGTCGGTATAGTTGGCGTCGGCGCGGACGTATATGTGCTCGACGTTGTCGATGGCGCTGTCGCTGTGGTCAAGGCAGTAGTCGTTGTCGGGGTTGTTGGGATCGACGGCCCGGAGCTCGAGGCGGAGGTTTGCGTCGGCGTCGGGCAAGGGCTTGAAGGGGAAGAGATTGCTGTAATGGCGGTTCCAGACGGCGGTGACGGTGATGAACGCGCCGTCGGGTTGTGGGACAGTGATTCTGTATATCTCTGCGGTCTTGTCGGGTTTTCTGAGTACGTTGCTGTCCCAGCCGGTTGCAGGGACTCTGCCTGGCGCGGCCTGTCCGGCGGTCAACTGGTTGTAAGCGGCGAGAGCGTCCAACATCCCGGCGCCCTGGACGTGGTCGAGGGGCGCGGTGTGGTCGTCGTCGGTGTCGAGTCTTCCCTTGTGCCAGTATGGCAGCTTTGCGGCGGCGTTCAGGAGGATGGCCTTTATGACGCAGTTTCCGCCGGCCGGCGAGACGGCGGCACTCAAGGCGGGGTCCTGTTTTGCCTTTTGCACGAGCAGTCCCACGGCTCCTGCGACCAGCGGCGTTGAGAAGCTGGAGAAGCTGCCTGTGGGGTTATAGTCGTTCGGGTCGTTTACATCTGCTGCGAGGCAATTGCCGGGCGCGACGATGTCGGGTTTGGAGTGTCCTGCGCCCGCGGGTCCGGAGCTTGAGTGTTCGGGGTATGCCAGGGCGAAGTTAGCGAGGGCGGTTGCGGGGTCGGCGGCTTTGACGGAGTCAACGACGCCGACGCCGATTACGTTGGCCGAGGCGCCGGGATAGAGGGGGGGGGAATAAGTGTCGAAGCCGTTACCGATGGCGGCGACGACGATAAGGCCGTGATGCTCGGCGAGGGCTTCGATGCCTCTTGTCCACCAGCCCTCGAACTCCTGGCCGAAGCTGGCGGTGACAACCGTGGCTTCGGGCGGTGTTTGCGTCAGGACGTTGTTTATCAAGAAATGCCAGAACTCGTAGACTTCCGGGCGGGCCTGTGGTGCGATGCCCTGGTAGCGGAATTGTCCGAGGTCGAGTTCGGGGTCGCTGCTGGAGGCCGCAGGGTCGTGGCCGAAGAGCAGGGAGCAGATAGCGGTCGAGTGGGGGGAGATTCCTGCGGAGGATGGGTCCTGGTCGTAGAATGTGAAGGTTGTGTTTTTGAAGCAGTTGTGGGCGATGTTGGGTCGGTAGTCGTTGCCCGGGATCGCGTTGTCGATGTATGTGAAGCTGCGACAGACGACGGCGAGGGCGGCGCCGGCCCCGGTGAGATTGGGGTCGATTTGCCTGAGGGCGTAGATACCGCAGAAATCGAGGGCCTGGGGGTGGAGTATGGTGGGGGGGTCGAGAGGCTCGGCCAGCGCAGGGGCACCGGCGGGCGGCACAAGTGCCGCCGCCCAGGCTGCCAGGGCCAGGATGAGCGTCTGCTGAACCTTTCTTGCCATTGCGTATTCCCGGAGGCGGCGCGAGCACATAAAGCAACGGTGTTGCCCCCCGGGTGGCCGACCTCCCTAATTCTGGTTACTTGCGCCCAGGTTCACAGCCCCATGATAGCATAGAGTTGGCGGATTTTCAAGCAAATTATCGGGGTGGTTCTGGAAAAAAAGTGTTTTTCAGCGTTGAAATGGGGTGGGGGGAAAAGTTGCGGTGAGTTGTTGCCTTTATCGGCGGGTGCTGTTATACTCCTTCGGCCTTGTTGTTTTGTGAAGTGGAAGGCTTGTTTCCTATGGCTGTAGTTTTGGATGCCGGACAGATTGATCGAATCCTCGGGGAGCTGACTGCGCAGATTATTGGTGCGAGCGAGCGTGGGGTAGAGATTGCGGCGATCGGTATCAGGAGCCGGGGGGAGGTTCTTGCGCAGCGGCTTTCGGGGAGGCTTTCGGAGGCGCTAAAGAGGGATGTTCCTTGCGGGACACTGGATATAACGCTCTACCGGGACGATTTGAACTCGCCTCAGGGGCATGCACAGCCGCAGGTGAGGACGACGGACATAGGTTTCGATATAGACGACAAGATCATCATTCTGGTAGATGATGTTCTGTACACGGGGCGGTCGACCCGTGCGGCGCTTGATGCGTTGATAGACCTTGGGCGGCCGCGGGCAATAAGACTTGCGGTCCTGGTTGACAGGGCGGGGCGGGAGTTTCCGATACAGGCGGATTTTGCGGGCTACAAGACCGATGCTGGGCCGGGCAAGCTGGTGCAGGTGAATCTGGTGGAGTCGGACGGCAAGGACGAGGTTGTTATCGATTAGCAGGGTTTGACAGACGTGGCGGCACTGAAGAGAAAGGGCAGGCAGACAAAGTGGGGACACAAACATCTGCTTGGCCTGCGGGAGCTGAGCAGGGAGGAGATAACATATATTCTTGATACTGCGGAGGGTTTCGAACAGATAAGCACGCGGTCTGTGAAGAAGGCGCCTCCGTTGCGTGGCAAGGTTGTGGTGAACCTGTTTTTCGAGGACAGCACGCGGACTCGGAACAGCTTTGCGCTGGCTGCGAACCGGCTGAGCGCGGACATCATCGAGTTTACGAAGAAGAGCAGCTCGGTGAGCAAGGGCGAGACTCTGCTGGATACGGCGCGGAATCTGGAGGCGATGGGTATCGATATTGTGGTGATACGCCACGAGGCGGGCGGCGTGCCGAAGTTTTTGAGCAGGAACATCAAGGCGTGCGTGGTAAACGCTGGGGACGGGTACTGCGAGCATCCGACGCAGGGGCTTCTGGATGTGTATACCATTCGGAAGATAAAGGGCTCGCTTGACGGCCTGAAGATAGGTATTGTTGGGGATATTGCTCATTCGCGCGTTGCGCGGAGCGACATGTGGGCGATGACGAAGCTGGGGGCGGAGGTGATTCTGGTTGGTCCGCCGACTCTTATGCCTGGGGAGGTGGGGCGTCTGCCGGTGCAGGTGAGCTACTCTCTGGACGAGGTTATCGAGCAGGTTGACGTGATAAACATGCTTCGCATTCAGTTCGAGCGGCTGGGTGGCAATCCCTTCCCTTCGATACGGGAGTACTCGCATTATTTCGGGCTGACGGTGGAGCGGATGAAGAAGGCCAAGAGTGACATTCTGGTGATGCATCCGGGTCCGATCAACAGGGGGCTGGAGATGGAGAGCGAGGTTGCGGACGGTAGCAACAGCGTGATACTGGAGCAGGTGACGAACGGTCTGGCGGTTCGGATGGCGGTATTGTTTTTGGTGAACCAGGCGGCGGCGATGAAAGTTTAGGGGCGTTATTTGCGGCAGAGCTATGGGCAGCGGACTGTTGATAAGAGGCGGGCGTGTGATAGACCCGGCCAACGGGGTGGACAGGGAGTGCGACGTTCTGGTGATTGACGGGAAGGTGTCGCAGGTGGGTGAGATCGCGTCGTCGGCAGAGGGTGCGGCCGAGCGTGTGATAGATGCGAGGGGCAAGATAGTGGCGCCGGGGCTTATCGACATTCACGTTCATTTTCGCGAGCCCGGGGACGAGGAGGAGGAGACGATAGCGAGCGGTTCCGGGGCGGCGGTTGCGGCGGGTTTTACGTCGGTTGTTTGCATGCCGAACACGAAGCCGGCGATCGAGAACGAGACGGACGTGGAGTTTATCCACCGCAAGGGCAGGCAGACTCGCAAGACGCACGTTTACACGATGGGGGCGGTTACGAAGGGTCGTGAGGGGGTGGAGCTGGCGGAGATGGGTTTTATGGCGGACGCCGGAGCGCTGGGTTTTACGGACGACGGCAGGGGGGTTCAGGATCCGGCGGTGATGCTTCGTGCGTTGAAGTATGCGGGGATGTTCGACGTGGTTATAGCGCAGCACTGCCAGGACGATTCGATTGGGGGCAAGGGGGTGATGAACGCGGGGTATTACTCGACAATACTCGGTCTGCCGGGTATCGACCCGCTGGCGGAGGAGGCGATGCTGTGGCGTGACATTCAGCTTGTCAAGAAGACCAATGTTCGGTATCACGCCCAGCACATATCGACGTCGGGGTCAGTGGGTCTTATACGGCAGGCCAAGAAGGATTCCCTGCCGATCACCTGCGAGGTGACGCCGCACCATCTGCTTCTGACGGAAGAATGCTGCACGGAGTACGATACGAACTACAAGGTTAATCCGCCGCTGCGGCGTGCGGAGGATGTGGAGGCGCTGAAGGAGGCGATTGCGGAGGGTCTTGTGGATGCGCTGGCGACGGACCATGCCCCTCACCTTCAGAGCGAGAAAGAGCTGGAGTTTCTGGCGGCTCCGTTCGGGATAGCGAGCCTGGAGTGTGCGCTAGGTTTGTACGTGAAGGCGCTTTTGGAGCCGGGCATTGTGGACTGGCCGGGTCTGATACGGCTGATGACGAGCGGGCCGGCGGGGGTGATCGGAATTGACAAGGGGACGCTGGGTGTGGGCGGGCAGGCGGACATCACGATTATAGATGCCGGGGCGGAATACCAGATCGATGCGGGGACGTTTCGGTCGAAGAGCAGGAACTGTCCGTATCACGGGTGGGCGGTCAAAGGCAGGGTCGAGAAGACGATCGTGGGAGGCGAGGTGAGGTTCGAGCTTTGAGGCGTGTTTGCAGGCCGGGCGCCAGGGCTGGGGCGCGTGGCACAACGCGCGGCGTTCGAGCGGATTGGCGGCCGGGCGGTTTTGTCGGTGGGATGTTCGGAGCTGCGGTATAGACGCGTTATGATAATTATTGACGGCAACAATTTGTTGTGTGCGGTGCAGGAGTCGGCGGCGGGCTCGGAAGGGATCGGGGATATTGGTATGTGCCGGATTATCGGTCGGTACGTGAGGGCGGTCGGGGAGAAGGGGCAGGTTGTTTTTGACGGGGGTGGTCCGCCCGATAAAAGTGCGTTCGATAACATAGAGGGCGTTGAAGTTTTCTTTGCGGGGCTCGGCGGGGATGCCGATGGGGTAATAGAGGACAAGATAAAGGCGGACACATCGGGGCCGAGGCTGACGGTTGTGAGCAGCGACCGGCGGCTTCGGAAGGCGGCTCGTGCGAAGAGGGCGGGTGCGATAAAATCGGAGGTTTTCTGGCAGAGCGTTCAGAAGCGGCTGAACAGGGAGGCTCCGAGGAAGGAGCCGCCGGCGAAGCGGGAGGGGCTAAGTGAAAGTGAAACGGAACGCTGGCTGGAGATGTTCGGTCTTGAAGATTGAGGTGGGGGGCAGGGGACGTGGGTTTGGGTGCGGAGAATGTTGGTTAGGGCGGCGCTTCGAAATGCCGATAGCTATTGTTGTGATTTTATTATACAGGTGACACTTTTTTTGGAGGATCGCCTATCATGGAATGTCCTGCATGTGGAAACAGCCTGAAGGAAGTGACGGTTGAGGGTATAACGGTGGATGTGTGCGAAGGCGGGTGCGGGGGGATATGGTTCGACTGGTTCGAGCTTCAGAAGGTTGACGAGCCCCACGAATCTGCGGGCGAGGGACTGCTTGAGGTGGAGCGAGACGAGGGGGTAAGTGTTGACCGCTCCAAGAGACTGGACTGCCCGAAGTGCGATGGGATTGTGATGATGCGGCACTTTTTCAGCGTCAAGCACGAGGTTGAGGTTGACGAGTGTCCGGGGTGCGGCGGCTTCTGGCTGGACGCGGGGGAACTGGGGAAGATACGGAGCCTGTTCGAGTCGGAGCAGGAGCGTCACGAGGCGGCGGATAAGTATTTCTCTGATCTTTTTGCGGCGGACTTTGCGGCGATGGAGGAGGAGAACAGAGCGAAGCTCGAGAAGACGCGGAAGGTTGCCAAGATGTTCCGGTTTGTTTGTCCGAGCTACTACGTTCCGGGCAAGCAGGCCTGGGGAGCGTTTTAGGGACAGTCAGAGGATTTGTGGGGGCAGGATGGGGGGAGGGTTGAAGCGTCCGCTGTGATGCGACGGGGGCATTTCCGGGCGCGGCGAGGGCGGTGTTTTTCCATTTGGGGCGGGTTCGCGGCGCATGGGGCGTTTTGCGGCGTGCGTGCTTGTTTCGTTGGGAAGCGGGGTCCAATTGCGAGGAAATTTTGTCTTGCGTAGCGTCGCGGAAAGTTGTATAAGGCGGTTTTCCGCTGCGCCCCAAGACCGGCAACGGGCAGAGCATTTACTGTGGCGGCATAGTCGCGTCCGGCTGAAGGTTCAGGATGGGTCGGGCCGGTACGGTGGTGATGCCGGCGTAATATCGGGGCGGGGGATTTACGGTTTTTTGTTTCAGGAAAGTGTGGAGAAATTATGAAGCGAAGAGTGGTTACGATTGACGGCAACGAGGCGGCGGCGCACGTGGCGCACGCGACAAACGAGGTTATTGCGATCTATCCGATTACTCCGAGCTCTCCGATGGGTGAGCACGCGGATGCGAAGACGGCCAAGGGGGAGAGCAACATCTGGGGGACGGTTCCATCGGTGACTGAGATGCAGTCGGAGGGCGGGGCCGCGGGCGCGGTTCACGGCGCGCTGGCGGCGGGGGCGCTGACGACGACGTTTACGGCCTCGCAGGGGCTTCTATTGATGATACCGAGCATGTACAAGATTTCGGGAGAGCTTCTTCCGACGGTTTTTCATATATCGGCGCGGTCTCTGGCGTGCCAGGCGTTGTCAATATTCGGGGACCACTCGGACGTTATGGCGTGTCGTCAGACGGGCTTTGCGATGATGTGCTCGTGCAACGTACAGGAGATAATGGATTTTGGGTTGGTTGCGCAGCAGGCGACCCTGGCGTCGCGTGTGGCATTTCTTCACTTTTTCGACGGTTTCAGGACGAGTCACGAGGTTCAGAAGGTCGAGGAGCTGGCTCTCGACGACATGCGAGCGGTTATCGACGACGAGCTTGTGCGGGCTCACCGGGCGCGGGCTCTCTCGCCGGACCATCCTCTGATTGGCGGTACGGCACAGAACCCGGACGTTTATTTCCAGGGGAGGGAGACGGTGAACAAGTTTTATGCGGCCGTGCCAGAGATTGTCGAGGAGACGATGAACAAGCTGGCGGCTGTTGTGGGGCGGCAGTACAAGCTGTTCGATTATGTTGGTGCGGCGGATGCGGAGAAGGTGATTATCCTGATGGGTTCCGGCGCCGACACGGCCCACGAGACGGTTGAGTACATGGGGTCGCAGGGCGAGAAGGTCGGCGTTGTGAAGGTTCGGTTGTTCCGGCCGTTCAGCACTCGTCACCTGCTGGAGGCGCTGCCGAAGAGCGTTAAGAAGATAGCGGTTCTGGACCGCACGAAAGAGCCTGGGGCTCTTGGCGAGCCGCTGTATCTGGATGTTCGTGCGGCGATAGGGGAGGCGATGGCCCGCGGGGAGGCGGCGTTCAAGGATTACCCGTTGATCGTTGGGGGCCGGTACGGGCTGGGTTCAAAGGAATTCACGCCGGCGATGGTGAAGGCGGCGTTCGACAATCTGGATGCGGCCGAGCCGAAGAACGGCTTTACGGTGGGCATCGTTGACGATGTCGCGGGCACGAGCCTGGATGTGGACGAGTCTTTTGCGATAGGGGGGACGAGCTTCTATGCGGCGATGTTCTT
>CP070678.1:3472920-3500836 GCA_020352515.1 Phycisphaerales bacterium
CCGGCCCCAAGGTAGTAAGCCAGCACGCCATTGCGAACATCGGCCAGTTCCGCGATTTTTGCCAGCAGTTGATTGACCAAATCGGGATTGAAGATCCCAAACAGGGCACCCGGATTGGTGACTATCAGGTAGTCGCTTTCCTCGCAGGCGGCATCGACGGCATCATCGATGTGCTGACCGTCCACCCGGCTGACTGCCGACAAGGTGGGCTCCGAATAGTCACGACCAAAGCTATCGTGATACTCCAAAGTATTGTTTTCGCCCAGCCGGTAGTCGTCTGCGCTTTCAGATAGAATTGGAACGGCCGTATAACGGAAGGTGCGGGAACTTCCATCGTCGACACGGCAGTGAAACTCATATTCAATAACCGATCGGCGTGAGGTCGGATTGTAGGTGATCACAGCGTCGTACAGGCTGCTGGTTGGACATGTAAGCTGGAAACCGTGCGCCTCATCGGTGAGCGTATCCAGATACGCCGCGGCGGTGCCGTCGTTGGTAAGGGTGATTTCAACTTCAAATCCCGTCCCGCTTCGGCTCACCGTACGCTCAATGGAAAGCTCCGTAACTTGCTGAATCACGTGCATCGTTGCCCGGCGAACCATAAGGCACACTCCGCACCGAATTTCGGCCTTGATCTCATGGGTGCTCGGCACGTCTATGTCTGAAATATTCAACGGACAAGTCAGATTCGTTTCTTCCAGCCCCGGCGTAAGGGTTGAAATCAGGGAATCATCATAATAAACCCGCACCTCATCCACCGGATCCCAGCGCACCCCCGTGGGACTGGGATGGGGCCCTTCGGGAACGCCAAGCAACATGCCGGCATTTTTCCGTGCAAGAATCTGTATTTCACCTGTATAATCATCGATGTGTTCTCCAGGACTATACACCCGGGTAGAAGTACCCAGGTCAATCTGCAGGTCCATCTCCGGGCACCGATGCCTCTCCGCCCATGCCGTCGTCATCGTTGACACATTGCTGCTGAGGTCATACACTTCCGCGAAAACCGTGTGGTCCGCCCCAAAGTACGTGTCATGCACAATCCCAAGATCCTCCGGAAGGACATAACAGGTATACGGCGGATCAAAGTCGGTCATAAATTGGGTGCCGTCAAAAGAAAATACAACCCTGTCCAACCCGGTATTATCACTGGCATCGATATCAAAGCGAAGCGGAAACAGCGGCTGATCCGTCCGTCGCATCTTCGGCCGGGAGGCTTTGGGGGCTTGTGTGTCATCCGGTGGAGAAGTGGCAAAATATCGAAGATCGCTTTCAACCGTATTGCCGGACATATCTGTGGAGCAGACTTTATAGCCGTAAGCGGTCGCATCCGCCAATCCCTTGAGATAGACCACATGATCCTTATCCTGACCTGTTTTTGAAACCATCGTAAACATGCCCGTCCTGTATCCGTACAGCACTTCGCTGTCGGTGTCTTTATTCGTCTTCCAGCTAATCATACAGACGCCCTGCTGAACTTCGGTGACGATGGGGCCTTCCGTAATCTCCGGCGGCGTCTGGTCGCAAACCCAGGTTTCCTCGCGACTGTTATTCAACTCATTGAGTTCGCCGATATCCCCATCTCCATCCGCAACCGCCTGCACATCATGCTTGATTCCCACACAGGTAAAGTCCTCCTTCAAGAAATAATGGTTCAGCCGCTGACCCGGTTTCAGCGATTCGGTTATCACGTCTTTTGTGCGGTACGCGCCGTCAATTAGCAGAGTCGTCGCATGGGGATACCCGCTGCTTTTGGTGCCGATATTCTGAATCTGATAATGAATACGGCTGCCATCAAGCCAAAGATCGGTAATCACCAGGTCCGGCCCTGACGCCGCGTAACCGGTTCGAATACAAACGAAACACACAACACAAAGCAATACCTTGTGAATGCCTGACCGCCTCATGATCCACCTCCTTCTTGCATGGTTCTTAACCGACATCGCTATTTCAGCGACTAATTCAGATTTGCCACTTACTTTCAGAAACGTGATTTCAGCACATTACTTAAAAAGCCGACGATGCTCCCGTCTGGTTGGAGGTTTGTTTGCTACCCCAGTGGTTCGTAAGGTACGCCACCTGTGGCAGGGTACTTGTTTAACCTCGCCGGAACGCCTGCCCTGAGCTTGCGCCTCAGGAGCCTGTCAAGTGAATCACTAACCGGGATTTGCCGTTTAGCGGCCGAGTAGACAGATTGTGGTTCGACCATCCAGGTTTGGTCTTTGTCCTATGTTGGCTCCTCCCTTTCGGTTTGAACGCAGCCAGCCTGAGATACCAACGAAACGCCCCGCATACGTACTCCTTTTTTCAGCGTTTCCCACATGCTGCAACGGCCGTTATTGTACTCCACTTCTTGGTGCCTATCAAACAAAATTCGTGGCGAATTTCGACTGCCCGCGCGTCGCCGACGTCAATCGTGGTAACTACCGGATTTCGCGCGACTCTTAACGCGTCGGCCCGGGCGTGCTTTCCCGTGGCATGGAGCTTACCGGCGCTTTTCGGCCAAGAATGAGGATTCTCTTTCCGGCAGGGGGCAAAGGGCGGCAGAGCAGCAATCGCGAGGGTAAAATCTGCAACTTAGTTGCATATTTTAGAACCGGGGTGTAGAATCAGGCGTATGTATTAAGTCGTCGGGCCGGCGGGCAAGCGTCCCAGGCCGTGTTCGGCGTGCGAGTCGGTTTTTGCCGGTCGGGGCCATGGGCCTTGAGCGGGGTGACGGCCGGGCGACGCACTCATTAGATGGGAACAAAAGGGATATGGGCAAGAGAATCGGGGCAATCGCGACGGAATTGAGGACCCATGCCCCGTTTACGCTGTTCGGGGCGTTTACGGGGATTTTGTGCATGCTGGCGTTCAAGAACCTGCCGCACGGGACGAGCGAGGTGATATTCTACGTATTTCACCCGGCTCACGTGGTTTTGAGTGCGGTGGTGACAGCGGCGATATTCAAGCTTCATTCGAGCAGGGCGAATCCGGCGCTGGTGCTGCTGGTGGGGATTGTGGGGTCGGTCGGTGTTGCGACTCTGAGCGATTCGATTATTCCGTATATCGGCGAGTGGCTTTTGGGGATGCGGATTGAGGTTCACGGGCACGAGCATGCGGATTTTGCGCACGAGGCGCACATAGGTTTTATCGAGGGCTGGTACGTTGTCATTCCGGCGGCTGTAATCGGCTCACTGGTGGGTTATTTGAAGCCAAGGACCAAGATTCCCCACGCCGGTCACGTTCTTCTCAGCACGTGGGCGTCCTCGTTTCATATTATCATGGCGATGGGCGGGCAGCTTAACCTGGTCGAGGCGATGGTCAGTTTCGCGTTTTTGTTTTTGGCGGTTTGGCTGCCGTGCTGCATCAGTGATATTGTCTTTCCGCTTCTTTTTGCGGGCAAGCCCGGGTGCTGTTCGGCCCATGCGGGTGATTGAATCTTCTGCGAGGTGTTATGAAAGGCAGCCTGGACAATGAGGCGCGTGCAAATCTGAGGGCGGCGAAGCTCTACTGTACACGGTGCCGAGTGGCAATATTGAAGCTGCTGGGCAGGTCGGGCGGGCCGCTGTCGCAGGTGCAGATTGCGCGGAAGCTTGGGGGTGGGCAATACGACAAGGTGACCATCTACCGGACGCTGGAGAGCCTGGTGAATGCGGGGCTGGTTCACAAGGCGTTTGTGCAGGAGCGTGCCTGGCATTTCGAGCTGAGCGACAACTGCACGGAGCGGCAGTGCCATCCTCATTTCACCTGCACCGGGTGCGGAGAGACGCACTGCTTTACGGGGATATCGATTCCGATGGCAGAACACGCGCCCAAGGGCTTCAGGATACAACGGCAGCAGGTTCGTCTGGAGGGTCTGTGCCCGTCTTGCGCCTGAGCGTTGAGCTGCGGGTACGGGTTAACGGGGAGAAGCGAAATTGGGCGGGAACCGCTGGCGTATCGGGCGAATTTAATGTAATCTGCACGTTTTGGCCGAATAGGGATTAACCAATGCGTATTCGATTAGGCTTGAGAATTCTATTAGTTTCGGCGTTGGCGACGATTGCAGGCTGCCAGCCGGGCGGGCTAACGGCGCCGGGCGAGGTGGTGGTCCCGGAGGAGAGGATGATCAGCATCCAGCAGCTCGCGGGGCTGCTGGGCATGAGGGTCGCGGATGTTGCCAGGACACACGTTGTCCTGAGGGACCGCACCAATACGGTATTGCTCTTTACAACGAGTGACGGCAGGGTTTACGTGAATGCCAGGCCGGCGGGCCAAGTCGGCAAGATAGAGATAATCAACGGCAGGCTGCATGTCGGCGAATCGCTGGCCGGGCGGATCAAGGCGGCCATGGACCGGCCGAGCGCGCGGCCTTACAGACCCCCCACCAGGTCTTCCGGGACCATTGTGATAGATGCCGGTCACGGGGGCCACGACCCGGGGGCGGTGAGCGTTAGCGGCTTTTACGAGAAGACGGTGAACCTTGCTGTGGCGCGAAAGGTGGCGAGTCTTCTGAGGGGCAAAGGCCTGGTGGTGGTGATGACGCGAGGGGGGGATCAATTCGTGGAGCTGGAGGATCGGGCGGCGATATCGAACAGATACAATGCGCGACTATTTGTGAGCATCCACGCGGACTCGGCCCCGCGAAGGTCGGCGCGAGGTTTTACGATATACGTGGCGCGTGCGGCATCCTGGGCGGCGCGCCGGGCGGCGTCGCTTATATCGCGGGCAATGGCCGAGACGGGCCTGGCGAATAACGGGGTCCAGCGGGCGGATTACCGGGTTCTGGTGCAGACGCAGGGGCCGGCGGTTCTCATAGAACTGGGCTATCTGTCGAATCCTCAAGATGAGAGGCTGCTGCGGAGCGTCTCGTTCCAGAATCGCCTCGCGCAGGCGATTGCGGATGGCATCGCCAAATCGGTGGTGGGTGCAATCCCATGACAGCGGGGCATTGCATGTTCAGGCGCATCGGCGTCGCCGGGCGGCGCAGGCGAAAACGGCAGCACGTTTTGTAGACGTCCGAGCACTATGGGGTTAAAATAGCCGACATGATACCGTACCCGTTGAAATTCCGGCCGATTTACAAGCAGAGGATCTGGGGAGGGCGCAAGCTGGAAGATTTTTTCGGCAAGGATTTGCCGCCGGGCGAAAAGATCGGCGAGAGCTGGGAGCTGGCGGATTTGCCGCTGGACAAGTCCGAGGTGGCAAACGGGGAGTTTGCGGGCAGGAATATCAGAGAGCTAATTGAGGAATACCCGGAGCAGATTACGGGCAGGCCGGACTTCGGGCCGGCGTTCGGACTGCTCATCAAGTTCCTGGACGCCGAGGATATTCTGAGCGTGCAGGTTCACCCGGACGAGGCGACGTGCCGGCGACTGGGCGAGGGGGAGCCGAAGACCGAGTGCTGGTACATCATATCGGCGGCGCCGGGGGCGGTGATTTACAAGGGGCTGAGGCAGGGCGTAACGAGGGAGCAATTCGCGGCGGCGGTAGCGGAAGGCGCGGTGGCGGAACTGCTTGAAAAAGTGCCCGTGGCGGCGGGAGAGTGCCATATTCTGCCGGCGGGGACGGCCCACAGCATAGGCGCCGGGCTTCTGATAGCCGAGATTCAGACGCCGTCGGACACGACCTACCGTGTGTTCGACTGGAACAGGGTGGACTCGGACGGACGGGCAAGAGACCTGCACATCGAGCAGGCGCTCGAGAGCATACACTTCGACGCATCGCGGGATGCTCTTACGGTCAAGACGATGGGTCGGCTGGTGGATAGTGAATACTTCAGGGTGGACAAGGGTCATCAGGCGCCGAACTGCGAGGTGCTTGTTTCGGGCGGAAAGATGAAGACGCTGGTTGCTATTACAGGCGGTGGAACGGCCTTTGGAACGGAAGGCGAGACGGTCGAGTTCCGGGCGGGCGAGACGCTGCTTTTCCCGGCGGCCTATGAGGGGGTGGTGCGTTTCGCTCAGGACACGCAGTACCTGACGATAACGATTTGAGTGGCGCCCGGTGAGCTGTTCGGCGGCAGGCCCGGGCAAGGAAGAATTAACAGCAGAACGGTGAATGGTCAAGACAATCGGCAGCTCAATTTCACAGGGCAACATCCGACGGGCCTACGCGGCGGTATTCCTGGCTGCGGCGGCGCTTTATGTTGTGACCTGTGCGCCCGGGTCGGTTTGGCAGGACGGCGGGCTGATACAGTACAGGGTCTGGCATAACGATATCGAGGGACGGCTGGGGCTTGCTCTTGCACATCCGTTGTATTATCTGTTCGCGATTGCGGGCAAGCACACCATTCCCGGCGAGTTTGGGCGGCGGGTTAACGTGGTGACGGCGCTTATTTCGGCGTTTGCGGTGGCGAACATGTTTCTGCTTCTTCGGCTATGGCTGAAGCGGTCGCTGCCGGCGCTGGTCGGGTCGGTTACGCTGTGTCTTTCCCATACTTTCTGGTGGCACGCGACTACGCCGGAGACATACAACCTGGCGACCGCGCTTCTCCTGGCGGAGCTTATAATGCTGGTTCGGTTTGCGCATACGGGGCGGGTCCGCTATCTCTACGCTCTGGCGCTGATAAACGGGCTGGCGGTCGCCAATCACATGCTGGCGTCGATTGCCTCTGTGTGCTACGTGGTGCTGTTGTTGATTTTGGCGGGCAGGAGGCGAATCACGATCGGGCAGCTCGGGGCGATGGCTCTCCTGTGGGCGGCGGGCGCGCTTCCTTACGAATACCTGATTGCAAAGAGCGTCGTCCGGACGGGGGACCTGTGGGGCACGCTATCGTCGGCGATGTTCGGGGTGAGGTGGCGGGGTACTGTTCTCAATACTTCGTTGTCCGGACGGATTGTGAAAGAGAACCTCATGTGGATTTCGTTGAACTACCCGACGCCAAATATCCTGCTGCTGTTTGTCGGTCTTTGGAGTGTTCGAAAGGTTTCGCATGAGAAGTGGCTGGGCAACATGGTTCTTGCACTTCTGGCGGCGTACCTGGTTTTCGCGTTTCGATACACGGTTCCGGATAGGTACGCGTTTTTCACGCCGTTCTACTGCATGGGCTCGGTTGTGATTGGGGTGGGCGCGTACGAAATCGTTCAGAGGTGGAAGGTCACCGGTCCGGCGATGCTGGCGCTGAGCCTTTTGAGCATTCCGGCATACGCCGCGGCGCCGGCGATTGCGGAGAAGGCCGGCGTGAGCGGGCGGGCGCGGGATATCCCGTACCGTGACGATTATCGGTATTTCCTTCGGCCGTGGAAGACGGGTTACCGGGGCGCCGAGAGATTCGCTGAAGAGGTGCTGGCGGGCGTTGAGCAGGGCGCGATAATTGTTTGCAGCTTGGACGGGACGACGGCGCCGCCGCTTCTATATGTGCAGCAGATTAAGGGCAGGCGGCCGGATGTCAAGATCATAGCTGAATTTGGACAGAGCGAAGGGGCGCCGAATGTTGACGAGCAGACGATTGACGCGGTGCTGGCCGAGCGGGCGGTTTACGTGGTCTCGCCGATCCGGGGGTATTGCCCGGACTTCCTGCTCGACGGGTACGACTTCGAGGCTGAGGGTCTTCTCTGGCGCGTCATCGAAAAGAGGACTGGGTAGCGCCTGCATGCACACGAAGATAAACAAGGATAATCCGCACGGACACGACAGGTGGGGCTTCGCGTGGGAGCATGTGCCTGCCGAAGGGGCGGCGCATCTTGACTTCGGGTGCAACGACGGGAAATTCCTTGATACGTTGAGGCACAAGCGGATTGGCCGTCTGGTCGGTGCGGACGTATCAGGCAGCGCGATCGAGCGGGGCCGGCGGGCATTTCCGGACCTGGAGCTGGTGAGGATATCCGATGCGGGCGCGCTGCCGTTTGCGGACCGCGCCTTCGAATCAATGACCATTCTCGACGTGCTCGAACACGTATACGAGCAGAGAGAGCTTCTGGGCGAGCTCAACAGGGTGTTGAATGACGGGGGCAGGCTGGTAGTAACGGTTCCGGGGCGGCACCTGTTCTCGTTTCTGGATATGGGGAACTTTAAGTTTAGATTTCCGAGGCTTCACCGCTGGCACTACTGCCGGAGGCATTCCCGGCAGGAGTACGAAGATCGCTACGTGGCGAACCCCGAGGGCCTGGTGGGGGACATTTCGGCCAAAAAGCTCTGGCACGAGCACTTCAGCCGGCACAAGCTCGGCGGCCTCCTCACAGAGGCTGGATTCAAAGTAATTGATTTCGACGGCAGCGGTTTTTTTTGGCGGGTGACTTTTTTCGCAGGCTATCCGTTTCGAGGAATCGGAGTCATTCGCAGAGCCCTGTCGACGCTGGAGAATCTCGATGCGAAGCTGTTCGAATCGGCGAATCTATTCTGCGTTGCCGCCAAGCAGGAGCACATTTCACGCAAGCATCAAAGCGGCGGGTAACATTAGAAGGAAGACGAATGAGCAAAGTGGCTGTTGTAAGAACGTCGCCCGATAGCGTTATCGAGGACATCGTGAGGGTAATGGAGCTGGCGGGCGTGAGAGATTCGCTGGAGGAGGGGGCGACGACGATTCTCAAGAGCAACCTGTCGTGGCACCTGATGTACCCGGCGGCGAACACGACGCCGTGGCAGTTGGAAGGCGCGATACTGGGGCTGCGGAAGGCGGGATTCGAGGAGCTTGTTTGCGTGGAGAACCAGACGGTTGTCACGAGCGCCGAGAAGGGCGAGCTGCTGAACAAGCACAGGGGTGTATGCGACCATTACAAAGTTCCGGTGATGTATAACTTCAAGGCGTCGGACATGAGGTGGGAGCGCTATGAGCCAAAGGCGGAGATGCTGGTTCTGAACGAAATCTTCCCGCAGGGCATTTACATACCGGACTATTTTCACGGCAAGAACGTGGTTCACCTGCCCACGATGAAGTGTCACATATACACGAATTTCACGGGGGCGATGAAAAACGCCTTCGGCGGGCTTCTGGACAACAGGCGGCACTATTGTCACTCGCGGATAGACGAGGCTCTGGTTGACCTGCTGGCGATTCAGCAGGAGATACATCGCGGGATTTTCGTGGTCACCGACGGCACGACGGCGGGCAACGGGCCGGGGCCGAGGACGATGATTCCGGTGGCGAAGAACGTTCTTCTTGCATCCTCGGACTCTGTTGCAGTCGATGCGGTCTGCGCCAAGCTGATGGGTTTCGAGCCGATGGACCACAAGTTCATCCGACTGGCCCAGGAGCGGGGACTGGGGACGGGAAAGTTCGACGAGATAGAGATAGTGGGCGACGCGGAGGGGGCTGATGAGAGATGGGGTTTTACCACGGGTGACAATGCGGCGTCGAGCGTTGGCAAGCTGTTCTGGTTCGGGCCGTTGAAATGGCTGGAGCGGCTGATGTTCCACACGCCGATTGTGTATGCGTTTATCTTTGCCTCGGCCATCTACCACGACAGAATCTGGTATCCCTTCGCGGGCAGGAAGGTCGTGAAGGACTGGCTGGCAAACAGCCCCTGGGGCAGACTCTTTGCAGACTACAGACCCGGCCGACCAGGCCGGAATATGCGGTGAATTTGCAGCTTGATGCGCACGTGCAGGGGCCAACGCTGCGCGAAATTGCTTGCCAGCAGCCATTACCAGACGTATAATACGACCACTGAGAAAGACTGCAATGAAGGGCTATCATGGTCAAAGCACGAAATTCCGTAAAACAGCACATAGACGGAATGGTTGGTCGCATTGTTGCGCAGTTCGACCCCGAGAAGGTCATCCTTTTCGGCTCACACGCGTCCGGAGCGGGCAGCCCGGACAGTGATGTGGACCTGCTCGTAGTTATGAATGTGCGCGGATCCAAACGTCAGAAGGCCCTTGATATCGGGGTGGCGCTGCACGACATTCCCATCGCCAAAGACATCCTGGTCGTTACTCCCGAGGATTTCGAGTGGCGCAAAGAGGTGGTAGGCACCATCGAACGTCCTGCGTCGCGCGAGGGGACATTGCTCTATGCACGCCAATAGCCCGACGATTATAGTCGCTGGTGAGTGGGTCACCAAGGCGGAGAATGACCTCAAGAACGCTGCGCACACACTCAAACTGGGCAAAGCATGTCCAACCGACACGGTCGGGTTCCATGCTCAGCAATGTGCAGAGAAATACCTTAAGGCCTTCCTCGTGTACAAGGGAATCGACTTTACGAGAACCCACGAGATCGAAAGGCTGGTGGCATTGCTGCCGAAGGATATTTGTTTGAATCTGAGCATAGAAGAACAACGAAGGCTCACGGGCTATGCGACTATGACGCGGTATCCTGGCGCATATGAGCCTATCTCACTGGCCGAGGCGCGGCAGTCCGTAAGACTGGCGCGGCGCGTTCGAAGAGAACTTCGAGTGTTTCTGCCCAAAGAGGCATTACGGCACCGGAGGTAGCAGCATGTACTTTCGGCGCGGCCGCTACAGCCAGACTTCGGCGTCGTAGCGCAGCATGATGAGCTTGTCCTGGAAGGCGTCGAATCGGATTCGGGGTTTTCTTCCGAGCAGCTCCTGGAGAATCCATTTAGGGAAGTCCGCCCCGGCCTTGATCGAGAGGGGGACACCTCCTCCGAATCGCGGGTTTATCTCTATGAATTTAACGTGCTTGTCGGGGGTGAGGAACAACTGGAGGGTTACGATCCCGGGCCCGGCGCCGAGGGTTTCGACGAGCCTTGCGGCTTGTTTCGTGATCGGAGCGTTCTTGACGACCTGGCCCTTGCTGACCTCTCCGGCCCTGACCTCGATTCGTTTTCTGGGAACGACGCACCGCACTTTCATATTGAAATCGACATACACGTCGCAGGTGTGCTCGGTTCCGTGTACGAACTGCTGGCATATCACGTTTGGTATTCGTTTGGCGTGGAAGGCCAGCTCGTCGCGGTTATTGACTTTGGCGTTTCCTCTGCTGGCGTAGCCGTCCCAGGGCTTTAGGAAGCAGGGCCACTTGATGCGGGCTTTGGCCATCGCCTCGCGGACGCTTGTCGTAACCGGGGTATCGAATCCGTTGTCGACGAGAAAGCGGTAGGTCTTTCTCTTGTCCTGGCATATCTGGACGACCTGCGGGCCGGAGACGAGCACCCGGCAGCCGAGCGCGGCAAGAGCGGGCTTGTTATCGGCGAGGATTTTGAGGTCCAGGTCAACGGTCGGGACCAGCAGGGAGACGCGGTTGGCCCTTACGATTGAGAGAATCTGGCCGATGTAGCGAGGGTCGGTCGTCGGCCTGACAATAAAGCCCTCGTCGCATGATTGGAGGGCGCTGCTGAGCTTTGTGGTGTCGGTTCCGAGCAAGCGCGCCTTAATGCCGAGCCGCCGGGCTGCGCGACGAAAGGAGCCGAGCAGGGAGACTCTTCTGCCGACACAGGTAAACAGAATAGTCACATCAGTCCGGGTTTTTGCAGTTGTCTTTTCTATTTTCCCGTGTCCGTCCAATAGTCAGGCGTCATACTCGGCTGTCGGTCCGATATGGCAGTCGAGTTTTAGTCAAAAACACCGTAATAGTCAACAGCAAATTTTGATTTCGGTCCGCACGGCTAAAACGGCCTTCAATTCTTTTGACAATCCGGCCGGTTAGGTCTAAACTGACGGACCCGGTATAAGTAATCGGCAGGAACCGGGGGCCGATTAACCGCCTTGGGCCGGAAAGCCGCGGCAGTCCGGTCAACTGCCGCATAGACTTCTTGAAGAAAACGCAGCATTGCAGGGACGGCAACTATGACAGACTGGAAGCGAAAACTCCGGGAGAGGGACATTATCGTAGGTGTTTTGGGACTCGGGTACGTTGGGCTGCCGCTGGCAAGGGAATTCGCTTCGGCGGGTGTCAAGGTGGTCGGGTTCGACATCGACGAGAGCAAGGTCAAGACCCTCAATTCCGGCCGGAGCATCATAAAGCACGTTCCTCACTCACAGGTCGGGCAGATGGTGAAAAGCGGCTGTTTCGAGGCAACTGTCAACATGCCGCGGATGAAGAAGGTGGACGCGATATTGATATGCGTTCCCACCCCGCTGACGGAGAACCGCGAGCCGGACATGCAGTTCGTGGTCAAGAGCAGCGCGATGATCTCGACGTACCTGCAGCGGGGGCAGCTTGTCGTTCTGGAGAGCACGACGTATCCGGGCACCACGGCCGAGCTGATGATTCCGATACTGGAGAGCAGCGGGCTGAAGGCGGGCAGGGATTTCCACGTTGCCTACTCGCCGGAGCGTGAAGACCCGGGAAACAAGGAATTTACGACCAGGACAATCCCGAAGGTTATCGGGGGGCTGACGAGCAGGTGCAGAGAGATAGCCTGTGGGGTGTACGGGCTGGCGATTGAGACAACGATTCCGGTTTCGAGCATTGAGGCGGCGGAGGCGGCCAAGATACTGGAAAACGTTTATCGCTGCATAAACATTGCACTGGTGAACGAGCTGAAGATGGTGTTCGACAAGATGGGGGTCGACGTTTGGGAGGTCATAAAGGCGGCGAGCACCAAGCCGTTCGGCTTCAAGGCGTTCTATCCGGGCCCGGGCCTGGGGGGCCATTGTATCCCAATCGACCCGTTCTACCTGACGTGGAAGGCGCGGCAGTACGGAATGCCGACGCGGTTTATCGAGCTGGCGGGCGAAATCAACACAAACATGCCGCATTACGTGATTGCCAGAACGATGGACGCGCTGAACGAGCGGAGGAAAAGCCTCAAAGGCTCGAAGGTTCTGGTGCTGGGCCTGGCCTACAAGAGGGACATCGACGACCTGCGCGAGTCGCCTTCGATAGAGCTTATCGAGCTGCTTCGGGAGAAAGGGGCAAAGGTTGACTACAACGATCCTTACATACCGAGGACCCACAAGCAGCGCCAGCACGATCTGAGGATGGCCAGCAGGAAGCTATCGGCAAAGATGCTGGCGGGCTACGACGCGGTGATTATATCGACCGACCACAGCGACTACGACTACGGGTGGATTGTCAGGCACGCCAGGCTGGTTGTGGACACGCGCAATGCGACGGCGGGCGTTCGCGGCGCGGGCAAGAAAGTGGTCAAGGCTTAGAAGTTTTGAAAGGCAGCGATGCAGGTTCCGATTCTGGACTTGAAGGCTCAGTTTGATTCGTATAAAGAGGAGGTGATGCGGGCGATAGGGAAGGTCTGCGAGAGCCAGGCGTTTGCGCTGGGCCCGGCGGTGGCGGAGTTCGAGGAGAAGATAGCGGAGTATTGCGGGTGCAAGTGTGCGATCGGTGTTTCAAGCGGGACCGATGCTCTTCTTGTGAGCCTGATGGCGCTGGGGGTATCGGCGGGCGACGAGGTCATAACGACGCCTTTCACATTTTTTGCGACGGCGGGCTGTGTGGCGAGGCTGGGCGCCAGGCCGGTCTTTGTGGATGTGGACGGCGATTCCTACAACATCGATGCGAATCTTATCGAGGAGAAGGTCACGTCAAGGACGCGTGCGATCATCCCGGTGCATCTCTTCGGGCAGGTGGCGGCAATGAAGCCTATTATGGAGATTGCGGCACGTCACAATCTGGCGGTAGTCGAGGATGCAGCCCAGTCGATCGGCGCGACCCAGGACGGGGTGATGTGCGGCAACTTGGGAGACTGCGGGTGCTTTTCATTCTATCCGAGCAAGAACCTCAGCGCATTCGGGGACGGCGGGCTGGTGGTGACCAACGACGAGAAGCTGGCCGAGCGTATCCGGATTCTCCGAAACCACGGCCAGAATCCGCAGTATTTTTACGGCGTTATCGGGGGCAATTTCCGGCTGGACGGCATCCAGGGTGCGGTTCTTGGCGTGAAGCTCGGATACCTGGAGAAATGGAACGGGCAGCGGAGGCGGCACGCGGCGCTATACGACAGGCTGCTGGCCGGCTCGCCCGTAAAGACGCCGAAGATAGATTCCAACAACGTTAGTGTTTACCACCAGTACACCATCAGGGCGCCCGACAGGGACGGCCTGCAGCGCCGCCTAAGCGAGAACAAGGTGGGTTCGGCGGTCTTCTACCCGAAGCCGCTGCATCTGCAGGATTGTTTTGGCAAGCTGGGTTACAGCGAGGGCGATTTGCCGGTCGCCGAGCGGTTGTGCGGCGAGGTTCTATCGCTGCCGATCTACCCCGAGCTTAGCGAGCCACAGGTCGAATACGTTGCGCGGATGGTGCTGGAGTTTTATGGATCGAGTTGAGAAGCGTTATTCGAGGATTCGGCAGGGATAGCGCACCCGGAGCACAGAATTGCTGAAAGTAAGTGAAAATCCGCCGATGGTTTGGCCCGAGGCCGGATCGATTCGCGAGTTTGGCGGTCAGTGGTGGGTCGCGCATACGAGGAGCAGGAATGAGAAGGCGCTTGCCCACGACCTTGTGAACAAGAATATCCAATATTTTCTTCCGATGATCTGGAAGGTCCGTCGTCAGAGCCGGCGGACAGTGCGATCGCTTCTGCCCCTTTTTAGCGGCTATTTGTTCTTCTGCGGCCGGGAGGAAAATCGGATGGATTTGCTGCGAACGAACAGGGTGGCCAATCTGATCGAGGTTGTGGACCAGGAGAAACTGGTTGAGGAGCTGGTGCAGATAGAGCAGGCGTTGAAGGCCGGGGCGCCGCTGACCCCGCACAAATACATCAAGGCGGGCCAGCGTTGCCGGGTAACGGCAGGACCCCTTATCGACCTCCAGGGGGTCGTGGTGCAGACCAAGGGCTCGACGCGCCTGGTGCTTCAGGTTGACATGCTGGGCCAGGCTGCGAGCGTGGAGATTTCGGTTGACATGATAGAGGTGCTGGACCAGTCGTGACCGCGCATCGGGCCGTGCCGGCGGGTGCGGGCACGAGAGTTCGCTGTGTAAGTGACTGTGCGGTTAGACGGGACGTAAAGCCCATGAGAATTGAATCAGTCAGGCGGAGGTATTGAGCAGATGAAGGTTTGCGTGATAGGTGCGGGCTATGTCGGTCTTGTAACTGCGACGTGCCTGGCGGAGGCCGGCAACAGCGTGGTGTGCGTCGACAGTGACGAAAAGAAGATAGCGGATTTGAAGGCCGGGACAATCCCTATATATGAGCCGGGGCTGGGCGAGATGGTAGAGCATAATGTCCGGCTTGGGCGGCTCGGGTTTACGACGGACCTGAAATACGGGGTGGACAATTCGCTGATAATCTTCATTGCGGTTGGCACACCGGCTACGGAGGACGGGTCGCCGGACACGTCGGCGGTGCTCGCGGCGGCCGAAGAGATCGCAGAGAATCTGCGGGACTACCGGATAATCGTGGGCAAGAGCACCGTGCCAGTGGGAACGCACGAGACGGTGACAGAGCTGATAAAATCCAGGACCGAGGCGCCTTTCGACTACGTAAGCAGTCCCGAATTCCTGAAGGAGGGCTCGGCGGTAGAGGATTTTATGAGTCCGGACAGGATAATCGTGGGCACGACGAGCCGCGAGGTACAACAGATAATGAAGCAGTTGTACAGTCCTTTCATGCGCAAGAGCCGCCGGCTGCTCGTTATGGACCCGGCCTCGGCGGAGATGACAAAGTATGCGGCAAACGCGATGTTAGCGACGAGAATATCTTTTATAAACGAGATATCAGAGCTTTGCGAGAAGCTCGGGGCCGACGTCGAGCAGGTGAGGCAGGGGCTCGGCAGCGACTCGCGGATAGGTTCGGCGTTTCTATTTCCGGGTGTGGGATTCGGGGGGAGCTGTCTGCCGAAGGACGTTCGGGCGCTGGTTCACACGGGCGGCGCTCACGGGGTTGAGATGAGGATAGCCAAATCGGTTCTGGAGGCGAACACGGCGGCCCGGGAGCGATTTGCCGAGCGTATAGCGGCGTATTTCAGCGGGCGAGAGGGCGCGGTTCTGGCGGTGTGGGGCCTTGCGTTCAAGGCCAAGACGGACGACGTGAGGGAGTCGCCGGCAATCTACTGCATAAGGAGGCTGCTGGGCGCCGGGATCAAGATACGGGCGTACGATCCGGAGGCGGGGGCGACGGCGCTGGATGCTCTGGGCGGAGGGATAGAGGTGTTCGAGCATGGCTACGACGCGCTCGACGGGGCCGACGCGCTGGCGATCTTCACGGACTGGCAGGAATTCCGCAATCCGGATTTCGAGATGATTGCGTCGAAGCTCAGCAAGGCCGTTATCTTCGACGGCAGGAACCTGTACGACCCGTAGGTGGTTCGAGGCGCGGGGATTGAGTACTACAGCATCGGCAGGAAGTGAGAACGCATGATGGCAATTGCGACAAGAGGCGTCGGGCCGGTACAACTCCCGGCCGGCGCTTGGAGAGGGCAGCAGGGATGAAGGTACTGGTGACGGGCGCGGCGGGCTTTATCGGCTCGCACCTGGCCGAGCGTCTGCTGAGGGATGGCTGGACGGTCGCGGCGGTGGACAATTTCGATGATTTTTACGACCCCGCGGTCAAGCGCCGAAATATTGCCGGCTGCCTTGAGAACCCGGAATTCCAACTGATCGAGGCGGACATCCGCGACGCCGGGGCGATGGACGAAGCGGTGGGCGACGATGTGGAGCTGATTATTCATTTAGCGGCGAGGGCCGGGGTGCGTCCCTCGATAGAGCAGCCGGAGCTGTACGCGGATGTTAACGTCAATGGAACAGTGACGCTGCTGGAGGCGGCAAGGGAACACGGCGTGAAGAGATTCATTTTCGGCTCGAGCTCGAGCGTTTACGGCGACAATGAGAAGGCGCCCTTTGCCGAGAGCGACAACGTGGACTTTCCAATATCGCCGTACGCGGCGACGAAAAAGGCGGGCGAGCTGATATGTCACACGTATCACCATCTCTATGATATGTCGATAACGTGCCTGCGTTTTTTCACGGTCTATGGTCCGCGTCAGAGGCCGGACCTGGCGATCCACAAGTTTGCCAGGCTTATCGAGCAGGGAAAACCGGTTCCAATATACGGGGACGGGACGATGGAGCGCGACTTTACGTATATAGACGACATAATCGCGGGCATATTGCCGGCAATCGGCAAGTGCCGGGGCTTTAATATCTACAACCTCGGGCATTCGAGTCCTATAAGCGTGAACGAGCTTGTTGACGAACTGGAGAAGGCGCTCGGCAAGAAGGCGGCCAGAGAGCACCTGCCGCTCCAGCCGGGCGATGTCAAACGCACTTACGCGGACGTAAGCAAGGCCTCAAGCGATTTGGGCTACAACCCGACCACGAGCATCGAGGAGGGCCTGGCCACCTTCGTCCGCTGGCTCAGGGCAGACGATCAGCGGCCAGGTACGCCGGCTGAGGAAACCGGGACGAGGTAAGCGGGAGATTGCGCGGCGTTTTTTTCATCAGAGCGGCGGTAGAATATGGTATAATGGGGTCACCCGAACCGGGTAATCTTACCTGCAGTGGATGGGTGATTCGCACGGCGGCGGCCGCCGGGTTTTCTCACGGACGCATTCTCAGGCTATGGTCTATACACAACGCCAGTCATACATAGTGCTGCTTGCTGCAGCCCTGCTGTTTTGCATCGCTGGGTCGGCGCGTGGATTGGTTCTGCATCCCGGGGGTGAGCCGAACCTGGCGACGTGGACGGACAGGCCCAGTGACAACGTAGTCGGGCGCTGGGGACATACTGCGTGCTGCGTTGCGGTATCGCGGAACTGCGTGGTGACGACGAGGCATCAGGCCGGCAGCCTAAATACACAGGTCGAGATTGCGGGCGGCAGGTACAGCGTCAGCGATATATGGGAGCACGAGACGGCGGACCTGCGGTTAGCCAGACTCTACGGGGCGAATCTGACGGATTTCGTAGAACTGTTCGAAGGACGCTTCGAGGCAGGCAGGCAGGTGGTTATTGGCGGCTTTGGGGCGGCCAGCGGAGCGCTGCTCGAAAACCACGGCGTGGTTTACGGCTACGACTGGGACAGCTCCTCGCCGGCGAAACTGCGGTGGGGCACGAACAGGATTGAGCGGACCGAGGACAACAAGAGTCTCGAAGAGCTTGTCTCGGACGTGGTGATCGCGGATTTCGACGGCCTCGGTGAGGGCAAATCGACCGTTTACGAGTGCACCGTCGGAGGGCACGATTCGGGCGGGGGCTGGTTTGTCAAGACTGCGGGCGACTGGCGGCTTGCCGGGCTTTCGCGGGCGATCGATGTTCACTTCGAGCAAGGCCATGAGAATGATCCGAACTATTCCCTTTGGCAGGCGTGGTTCCGGGATCGGGGCAATCCCGGGGCGGCTCGGCCGGACTATCTTGACGCGGTGCGCATCAGCTCTTATGCCGGATGGATAAAGCAGAGGATTCCGGCGGTTCGGCCGGGCGACCTGACCGGCGACGACCTGGTGGATATGAGCGACCTTGTGGTCTTCGGCCACTACTGGGGCAGCAGGGAGTGCCGTTATCCGGACTGGTGCGCGGGGGCCGACTCGGAGCCGGACGGCGATATCGACTGGCGAGATATGGTCGAGTTCTCCAACAACTGGCTGGAACCGGAAGAGGGATACTAAAGGCCGTAGCGAATTTGCGGGCGGCCCCGCGCGCGACAAGAATGGCTATCGTCAGTCGTTGAGCAGACGCAGGTCAGGCCAGAAAGACACTGCCGACCTGGTAGACGGCCAGCGTTATTACGTAGGCCAGGACAGTGAGGCCGAAGAACTGGAAAAGGGCCCATCGCCAAGAGCCGGCTTCCTGCTTTGTCATGGCGATGGTGGCAACGCACGGGGCGCTGATGAGGCAGAAGAGCAGCACGCAGAAGCCGGTCAGCGGTGTGTAGTTGGCGCGCAATTCTTCGCGGAAGGTCTGAGACTGCTCGTGGGGGCTTGCGACGGCGTGGACTATTGCGAGCTGCGAAACGAAGACCTCTTTTGCGGCGGTAGCTCCGATGAGAGCGGTCCCGATTTTCCAGTCGAAGCCGAGGGGCTTTATTGCGGGCTCAATCGCCCTGCCGACGCGGCCGACGAGGGAATCAGCTAGCGCGACCCGGCGGGCCTCGCGCGGCGTAAGCCCCTCGATAGATTCCTGTTCCGGTTTCGGGTAGCTCATTGCCGCCCAGAGTATTATGGAGATTCCGAGGATGATGGTTCCGGCCTTTCGCAGGTACATCCAGCCTCTCTGCCACATGTGAATCAGGACGGATTTTAGTGTCGGAACGCGGTAAGGCGGCAGCTCCATTACGAAGGGGGTGGTCTCGCCCCTGAAGAGTGTCAGGCGCAGGACCTTTATAAGTATGACGGCCAGCACAATTCCGATCAGGTACACGAGCCAGGTTACGGGCCCCTGCCACCGGGGAAAGAAGGCGGGTATTATCAATGCGTAAATGGTGAATCTGGCACCGCAGCTCATCAATGGTATTACCATTATCGTGGTGAGTCGTGTTCGCCTGTTTTCGAGTATTCGCGTTCCCATGATGGCGGGGACCGAACAGCCGAATCCGATGAGCATGGGAATGAAGCTCTTTCCGTGGAGGCCTATTTTGTGCATGATTCGGTCCATGACGAATGCGGCCCTTGCCATGTAGCCGGAATCTTCAAGCAGGGCTATGGCCATAAACAGCAGCAGTATGTTGGGCAGGAACACGATGACGCCGCCCACCCCCCCTATCACGCCGTCGACCAGCAAAGACCTGATGGCGCTGTCGGAGCCGGCGGGCCACAACCCCCCTACCGCTTTGCCGGCCCAGTCGAAGAAATGCTCGAGCCAGCCCATGGGGTGGCTGCCGATGGTGAAGGTCAACTGAAAGACAAGATACATCATCGCCAGAAAGATCGGCAGTCCGAGAATTCGGTGCGTCACGATGACGTCTATCATGTCGCTTGCGCTGTGGCGCGATTCCACGGTGCTTCTGGTTGTCTCCTGGCAGGCGCCGGATATGAAACCGTACCGGCGGTCGGCTATGACAATCTCGGGCTCGTCGCGGAAGATGGTCTTGAGGTGGCGTGCGCCGGCGTCCACCGCATCGAGCACCCTGCGGCTGAGAATCCTGGCGGCAATGTCACTGTCCTGCTCGAGCAGCTTGAGGGCCAGCCACCGGGCGCCGTATTTGTCGGCCAGAGCGGGCTCATCGGCAACGAGAAGCGCTTCGATTCTGCCGAGCTCGTCCTCGATCTCGCTGCCGTAGGTCACCCTGTGCGTTCTGGGTCCGCGTTCCGCGCCGGCGGTCCGGATGATGGCTTCAAGCAGCTCGGTTCTGCCGCGGCCCTTGTTTCCGGCGGTCTGCACTATCGGGGCCTCGAGCAGACGGGACAACTGGTCGGTATCGAACGACAGGCCTCTCTGGGCGGCGAGGTCGCTCATATTGAAAGCCAGAACGAGGGGGGCATTCATCTCGATAAGCTGTGTGGCCAGGTAGAGGTTTCTCTCGAGGTTGGTGGAATCGACGATGTCAACGACCACGTCCGGATGCTCGTCGATAATGAAATTTCGAGCGACAAGCTCCTCCACCGAATATGCTGTCAGACTGTATGTTCCGGGCAGGTCTACGAAGGTGATCTCGTATCCACCGTATTTGCAGCGTCCCTGCTTCTTTTCGACGGTTACTCCGGGGTAGTTAGCGACGTGCTGCCGGGCGCCGGTGAGCATGTTGAAGATGGTTGTTTTTCCGCTGTTTGGATTGCCGGCAAGCGCGACGGTGATTTGTTTGTTCGTTTGGGCCATATCGCCGTCAGGTGACCAGTATCTTCTGGGCCATTCCCCTGCCGAGCATGACCCTGGAATTCTTTACGGTAATCATGAACGGCCCGGGATGGTTGTTGCTGAGGACGGTTATTTCAACGTCGGGGACAAGTCCCATCGAAGCAAGGCGGCTGTTGAGGCCGCGTCCGGCGTCTATTGCAACAAGTTTTACAGTCTGGCCGGGCTTGACGGCCGAGAGGGGCCTGGTCTGGTCTGGGTCCATAGGTTAACGCCTCATCTGTCTCGTTTTCGGGCTTTGGGCGCGGGCAGCTTGTTTTTGCAGAACAGTTCAAACCGGCCGGCAAGGTCCCGGCCGTCACTGCCGCTCGTAGTTACAAACTCTATGAAATACAAAAGCCTCGTGATAATCTCGGGTCCGAGCGAGTGCTCGGCCTTGCAGGCGGCCTTCTGGGCCAAATCTTTGTCCACGCCGAGGACATCTACGAAGAACGCCTTGAGAACGCCGTGTTTGCGTGCAATCCGGGCGGCTGCGGCCCGGCCGGAGCCGGTCAGACTGACGCAGCCGTACGGCCGATAGTTTGCAAGCTCCTTTTGCTTCAACAGTCGCAGCGCCCCGGTGACCGAGGGCATGGAGACGCCGAGGGATCTTGCTATGTCCTTGCTGCGGACCGACCCGGATTCGGCGGAAATATTGAATATGGCTTCGAGGTAATCCTCCAGAGATGCACTCAGGTTGGCGGCATTGGACTCTGTCATGGCTGTTTGTCTTGAGGTCCGGACTTTTCCTATATTATTGTTAGGTACGCCTAACTTTGTCAAGAAGTTCTTTGAAATTTCATTTGAATAGCAATACAAGCCGCCCGCGGATGCGGGTTAGGAAGGCGGGTAAGAGCTGCCGGACCCCCGAGCCCCAACGTCCGGCAGAGATCTATTTTGTGTCCGGTGCCAGAAAAAAGATTTGTGCTATGTTCAGTTGTGTAATATGCTATGATCGTTACGTGCGGGGCGTGGCGCAGTTTGGCTAGCGCGCTTGACTGGGGGTCAAGAGGTCGCAGGTTCAAGTCCTGTCGCCCCGATCTCCGCAAGCAGTTGTGGGGTGACTGTTTGTGATGCACGCCGAAGAGGCGCCTGTCACCGGGGACCTAATCGCTAAGGTCATTTGGCGCCCTTAGAGTCATACTTCAGGCCCAAGCCTGCGGCTCGCAGAGTTTGCGGCCGGGTTCGAGGCGGCGGGCAAAGGGCACTGTCTGGATTATGTCCTTGACATGGCGGGCGAGTTTGGCGCAGACTGATTGTGAATCGGGCGATTAGGGAAGTACGCGCGCCCGATTCGACCGCTGGTCGCCTTTGGGCAAACCAGCGGAGCTGACCGACCGGCCGCTGCATATTCCACGGCGTACAGTGCTATGTGAGGAGAGCACTTAGTGGTTTTTGGAGCTTGCGGGAATAGTCGAACAGGCGTTGAGAGGGGATCGGCCATTCCCGAATCATTGTCGGCTCAACATCCAATGAGGCCTCGCGAGAACAGCCTCTGCAAAAACACGAGCCGGGGGACGGTGAAGGCAACTTCCGCAGGGTTTATGACTGCCAAAAGGGCGGGACGGTGCTGGTTACAGCAACAGAGAATTACGGCTGCTGGAGATTCGACAGATGGACCAATGAGTCCGGTCAGACAATCACAGATCTGCCGACGCTTACGGTCAACGTCAGTTGCCAAGCCCCCGGGCAGCAGTTTATTCGAGCGTGGTACGATTACGAAGGGCCGCCGCTGAGCCCCGCCGATTTCGACCAGAGCGCCTATGTGGACTTCACCGATTACGAGGCTCTGACAAGCGCGTGGCACGCCATACCGAGTGACCCGGCGTGGGATTCGAAGTATGACATGAGCGCTACGCCCGACGATGTGATCGACATGGGCGACGTGGCGGTGTTCGCCGACAACTGGCTCACAACGCCGCAATAGTACCCGATATGCGGACTGACTCAAAAGGGCCGCCAGTCTATTGGCGGCCCTTTTTGATTCTTGCGTTCGTGGTTAGAGGCCCGGCACCGGGAGATGCGCCCACAAATAGAGGACGATTCGGCAACTGCGATGCGGGGTCCCGTGCCCGGCACCTCTTCAACCGGATTCGCTTCGTGGGTTCAGGCTTCTCAGTCGGCGACCTTGCCTCTCGCGGCCCATTCGGCGCCGCGGACGATTATCTTCTGGACGGCGGGGGTCATCAGGGCCTTGCGGTCGTGGCCGAAGGCGTTGTGGACGGTCCGGCCCTTGCCGTAGTTCAACGTGAAGACCAGTGGCTCGGTCTTTTTGCTCCAGTCTGAATAAGCGGAGACCAGCACGTTGATCTCGCCGGTCCCCTGGAGCTTGCCGTACAGCTCATCGTCTGTCTTGAAATTCCTCATGCCCGCGGTGATGGGGTGCTCGTCGTTTACGACGTTGGCCTCGAAGACGCCGCGCGGGCCGTGGCCGGAAGTGCCCATGACCCATTTGCGGCCGCACAGCTTGCCGAATGCCTCCCACTTGGGGAACGAGGCGGTTGCCAGGTGCTGGACGAAGAAGCCCTTGCCGCCCTTGACGTAGTTGAGCAGGTTCTCCTGAGCCTGCCCCGGCAGCATCGCAACCCGGCGGCTGAAAATCGTAAAGACGATCACGTCGTAATAATCCAATGCGGTCTCGGACTCGAGAATCAGCGGGTCCTCGCACACGCGCACGTCGAACCTGCCGGACTTGACGAGAATCTCGCGGGTCGTCTCGGAAATCTCGCGCCACGGATGGGCCGAGACGTCGTCACCCGTAATCAACAGGGCGCGGATAGCCCTTTGCCCGCCCGACCGGGCCGCCAGTGGCGAGCCCGCACAACAGATCAATGCCAGCAATACTGCAAGGGCCAACACTCGAACACTTCGCATAAAGCACCTCCTTCGCGTTATCGAATAATTTGCCGGGCAATACGTTGCCCGCATTTATGTTGCTAAAACACACTACTGCCACCGGATGACGCACCATCTTACCAGCATCAGCCCTAATCTCAAGGATTTATTTCAACCCTGCGACGGCTTCAGGTGTGGCTCATTATTTCAGGCGAATTCTTCAGCCACCAGGGTTTTGCAGCGGTCGGCGGAGCCGGGCTTGCCCTACCTATGCCGTTGCCATTTTTGATTTTTCTATTCAACGGACCGAACAGACACGGGCGCACGCCATATACATTCTGAAGGCTCATTGAGAGCAGCTTCGTTGAGACGGAGTACGTGGCGGCTGTTCAGCAGATACGCAGCCGGTGAGGATAAGGAGCATGGCAAGGCTTGCGAGGTCCGGGAATCGCGGGGGGATGGGTGCGAGGTCGGCCATTTGTCCGTGCATTCCTGCAGTGGAAGGCGAATGCGACGCGCTATCGACGGCGCTTCTGAAGAATCCTGGTTCGCAGGGCAAGCAAGGTGGAGTTTATCCGATTGTGTTTTCGGGATCTTTATTGCAAGGGGAAACAAAATGGAAAGCAAATGCAAGATCGGGTGTCTGGCGTTGGTGGCTGCAATGTCATTGGTAGTGGTTACGCGCCCCGGCATGGCTGGGATTAAGGATGCCGAGTCGGCCAGCCACGGCGCCGACGCATCGCAGTATCAGGTCGTCGAGACGTACAAGTTCACAGGGTACGAGCTGGTGCAGGTCAATCTGCCGGTTCTATCCCATTACTCCTACTTTCTGATCAGCGAGGGAAAGACGCTGGTTGTTGATCCGGGCAGAGACGTGCAGTTCTATGTGGACCTGATCAAGGAGAAGGGCCTGTCGGTGGCCGGGATATTCCTGACGCACAGCCACGCCGACTTTGTGGCGGGCCATACGGAGATGGTCAAGCTTTTTGGCTGCCCGATCTACCAGAGCGCCAAGAGCGGGGCTAAATACAAGATTGAGGCGATTGCAGACGGCGTCACCCTGCAGGTGGGCAAGGCCGTCGTGGAATTCCTGGACACCCCCGGGCACGTCCTCGACGGAACCAGCGCCACGGTTGGTCCGACCAAGGATTCGCCGGAGTTGATTTTGACGGGCGATTTCCTGTTCGTCGGTGGCGTGGGCAGACCGGACCTGGTCACGGGCACAACATCGTCGGCACTGGCGGGGATGCTCTACGACACGTGGGCTGCGAAAGTCTCGAAGCTGCCCGATTCGGTGAAGGTCTTTCCGGCTCACGGGGCCGGTTCGCTGTGCGGGGCCCATCTCAAGGACCAGCCGTTTTCAACGATAGGCGAGGAGAGAACCTCGAACCCGACACTCCAGCACAAGAACAGAAGCGAATTCATTACTGCGGTATTGTCTGAATTGCAGGAGCCGCCGCAGTATTTCGGGCATAATGCAGCGATGAATCGAGATGGGCCGCCACTGGTGGATTGGCAGGAGGCTGTTTCAAAGGTCGCTGCCCAAGCCGAGTTGACAGATGCCTCGAAATACTACGTGGTTGATCTGAGAGACAGCAAGTCGTTTGCAGCGGGACACGTTCCCAATTCGGTGAATATCGGCTTGCGGGGTCGCTTCGAGACATGGACGGGGATTATGGCGCCATGGGGATCGAACATGGTCGTTTGCGGGAGCGCCGACGAATTGATAGAAGCGGCTCACCGGCTGCACCGGATCGGGTATACCACCAGGGGCCTGAACTTCGAAGACTGGACCAAAGCAGCCATGCCGCTGCTCAAGAACACACTGGTGTCCCCGAAAGAGCTATACGCCCGGATGCAGTCGAATACAAGCCCGATGATTGTCGATGTTCGGCTGCCCAACGAATGGATGGGGTTGCGGATCGGAACGGTGCTGAACCTGCCTCTCAATAAGCTGTCGGAGCTGTCCTCGAAACTGGACGTGTCCCAGCCGGTCGTGGCAGTCTGCAACTCGGCCTACCGCTCCAGCATGGCAATCGGCATCCTGGAGAGAAAGGGCTTCAAGAACGCCACGAGCCTTGAGGGAGGCAGTGAGGCGTGGATTGAGGCGGGCCTGCCCGTGTATGGAGCCGAGAAAGGCACAACGGCGGCAGCTTCGACCCAAATCCGCAGGATGATTCCTCTGCCGGAGCGTATCTGCGCCAGGGAGCTAAAGCGACTGATGATGGACCTGCCGGGGACATTTCACATCGTGGATATTCGGCCCGCCGAGATGTTCGCCGATTACAGCCTGCCGAACTCGCAGAATGTGGATATAGCCGAGCTGGCCTCGAATCCGGCTTTCCTTGTGGGGATGACCCCGCTGATTATCGTGGATCGGGACGGCTCTTACGCGATGGCGCTGGGGGGGATATTGTCGCAGAAGACCCAGCGTCCGATTAAGGTGCTTTATGAGGGTCTGGAATCCTACTGGATGGAGTCCGATTTCAGCGGGGTTTCGACGCCGCAGGTAACGACCCCCCAGATTCGCACCACACCTCCGGCAGTGAGTCCTTCGCCCGCGGCCCCCTCCGGGACCCAACCGATAACCAGGAAGAAAAGTGCGGGGTGCTGATATGAAAAAGCAGGACATCACAACAAACAAATACATGAATCCGTATCTGGCCGGGATAGGGCTGGGGTTGGCTCTGCTGGCCTCCTTCCTCGTGCTTGGAGCGGGCCTGGGGGCGTCTTCGGGTCTTGCCCGGATAGCCGCCTGCACGGAGCTGTGCGTCGCCAGGGCCCGCACGCTCTCCGGCGAATACTTCGGCAAATGGGGCCCGAATCCGATGCGGTATTACCTCGTATTCATGCTGGCCGGGACCTTCATCGGCGGCTTATGTTCGGCCCTGCTCGCCAATCGGGTGAAGCTGCAGGTCGAACGAGGCAAACAGAGTTCCGTTCGTCTCAGGGTTGGTTTCGCATTGGTTGGGGGCGTTCTGGTCGGCTTTGCGAGCCGGCTTGCGCAGGGGTGCACCAGCGGCCAAGCCCTTTCGGGGACGGCCCTGCTGCTGACGGGCAGCTTCGTGTTTCTGATCTGCATATTCGCGGGAGGCTACGCCACGGCGCGGTTTTTCAGGAGGCAGTGGAATGATTAGCACAATGTATCAACTGGATGCGCTTGGCTCGGCAAAGGCGTTCCTTGCCTCGTTATTGATTGGCGTGGCCTTCGGCTTCTTCCTTGAGCGGGCGGGCTTCGGGTCGAGCAGGAAGCTGACGGGCGTGTTCTATTTCAAAGACATGGCCGTTATCAAGGTGATGTTCACGGCCGTGATTACGGCGGCGCTGGGGCTGGCCTGCTGTGTTGTGCTCGGCTGGGTGTCCATGGACGGCGTCTATCTCATGCCCACCGTGTACGGAGCGTACATAGTCGGGGGCCTGATATTCGGTGCAGGCTTCGTGATGGGGGGCTGGTGCCCCGGCACGGCGGCGGCCGGCGTGGCGAGCGGCAAGCTGGATGCCCTGATATTCCTGGCCGGGGCGGTGATCGGCTCGGTCCTTTTCAACGAGATGTTCGCTCTGATCAAGCCGCTCTATGAGTGGGGCCAGAGCGGGGTGGTATTCGTCTACGACACGCTCGGGGTGAGCAAGGCGGCGTTTAACGTCCTGCTGAGCATCGCGGCCGTTGTGATGTTCTGGGGGTGCGAGTGGATTGAGAGGCGAAAGACGGGGCAATCGCTCTGGCAGAACGGGGCGATTCTGAAGACCGTCTCGGTGGTGGTGCTGACAGTTGCCGTTGGGCTGCTTGCGGCCGGTTCAGGCCTGCCGGCGGCCCAACTGCACACGGGGCAGGCAGGCGGCGTAGTCCGGTCGGAATCGCAGCTTCTCGAGGCCGTCGATATGGCAGAAGACCACATCGAGCCCGAAGAGCTGGCCGACAGGATGGTCAGCGGCCAGGCCGGCCTTGTGGTCGTCGATATTCGCCCAGCTGTCGAGTACATGGAGTATCACCTGCCGAACGCCCTGAATATAGCTATGAAGGACCTGCACGAGGCCCTGGCGCCGTACAAGAACGCGGGGACCATCGTTCTGTATTCCAATGGAATGACGCATCCGGTGCAGGCGAGAGACTCCCTCTATCGCAGCGGATATACCAACGCCTACATACTCACCGACGGCCTGAACGGGTTTATCGAACGGTGTCTGACGCCGGTCTCTTTGCGCGATGAGATTCTCCCGGCGCAAACTGCGGACAAGATCAGGACCTGGAGGAGTTTCTTTCTCGGTGTGGGGGCGCAGGGCGAGCCATCGGCCGGGCTGGACCAGGCCCTTGCGGGCAGTCCGCTGGTTGATGCCGATTGGCTGGACAAGCAGCTTGATCGCGCCGATATCAGGGTACTCGACGTCCGCCCGCAGCCTGAGTACAACACGAGCCATATTCGCAACTCTCTGGCCCTCAACGTTGAGAACCTCAGGACCATCCTCGGCGGGGTAGGCTCGTTGCTTCAGCCGGCCGGGATGCTGGCCGGGCACCTCTCGTCCATGGGGATTCGGCCCGGCGATACCGTGGTCAT
>CP070678.1:3500936-3509215 GCA_020352515.1 Phycisphaerales bacterium
ACACCGGGCCGATGGCCTTCACAGTAAGCAGGAAAAGACCCTTCGGCCTGGTCGAAAACGTCACCGTCGCAGGCAAAGCTGTCGTTACGGGAGGCCGCATCGTCTATGCCGACGGCCTCGAACACAAAGAGTACCACGCCGATGTCCCAAGGATTGTGAAGCTGCACTACGCCGGCCCGCTGCGCGTTACGATAGAGGTCCGCGGCGCCTTCAAGGACGACCAGGCCGCCCGCCTTGGCTACTGCACTTATATTACCGCGTGGGCCGGCCGAAGTGACATCCTCGTCAGGCACAGCCTCATAAACAGCCGCGAAGACCGCAGATACCTCGCCAAAATAGAAAGCTCCCGCATCGAGCTAATGCCCGCCAAGCCGGGAAAGACCATCTACGCCGGCGCCGATAAGCCCGTGATGCTCACCGGCGCAGAGGAGATTTCTTTGCACCAGGGACTCACCGAGGACCGCAACGAAGGATTGCCCGCCGCCAGGCTTTCCCAAGACGGCAAGTCGCTCTGGCAGGGTCGAGGCGCAGCCGGTTGGATTGCATCAGGCCGACTTTGGGCCGCCGACAGGCTCTTTGCCGCCGACCCGCCCAGACGCCTGACAATGTCACCCGATGGCACAGTGCTTCTGGATGCCGCCGCCCGCCTGTTCGAGGGACGAAAGACCAATCAGAACATCCAGGGCCGCCCCTATGCCTGCCAGGATGACTACCGCTGGCTCTACGATTGTTCCCATCACTCCAGCGAATACCGTATCGACTTCAATGCCGTCGGCGACGGCCCCGCAATGGAGCAGAAGGCCCGCGCCGCCGCGGCCCGAATCTGGGCATTCGCCCCCGGACAATGGTACAGCGACTGCCGGGTCCTTGCCGTCGGTAAATTCGGCACGCTGCCCGACGAGAAGGCCTGTCACGCACTGTGGGGCTGGACCGCCGGCAGAGAGCCCGAGCCGCGAACAAGCCCGCGCACCTTCGTGGGCTACGAGGACAACCACTACGAAAGCGAGGCCGACTCGGCCGAAGGGCTGCTGCTGATGTTTCTCAGGACGGGCAAACGCGGCTTCTTCGATGAGGCCGAGGCCTGGGTCCGCTATCATACCGACGTCCAGGCATGGCGCACCGAGGGATGGGCGTGGAAGGACGGCGGTATATGGTGGCCGCAGGGCGGACCGCCCGGAAACCGCCCCGTCAGGGACAAGCCCAACATCGAGTTCGAACACTGGAACAAGGGCGGCGATTCCGATAGAACCCTCTGGCGCTCCGCAATGGCAAAGGGCTGCTACTGCCATTTCTACGGGGCCGGGCTTGTCGACTGGTTCTGTTTGACCGGCGATATCGAGGCGCTGCAAGCGGCGATTGACAACTGCGAAACAAAGCTCGATGAATTCACGCACTATCGCAATTTCATTCCCGGCAAGAGCGGCCTCGGCAGCACCCGCGGATTCGGACGCGGCTTCTACGTCGCCGTGCGAACATGGATGGTCCGCCCGAAAAATCAGATTCTTTCCAGGCTCGTCGATCTCTGCCGGCAAACCTTCGTCAATCTTCCCGAAGAGTATCTCGACGAACGCGGCGTCTACGCCCCGGTGACGCGCAAATATCCCGAAAGATACCTCACCGACGGAATAAAAAAAATCATGGCCGAAAACGGAATCACTGTGGACAAAGACGGCACGTTCCACCGCGGCGCAGAAAACTGGAATTGGAAGGATATCGGCGGCACGTGGATGATCTCATACATCCAGGGGGCCTGCAATCTACTGGCCGAGCAGACCGGAGACGAGGACATGATGGACTACGCCATCGCCGCCGGGCACTTCACCGCTCGATTCATGCTCAGCCCCGCCGCCAAACAGACCTGGTATTACACGGCCCTCGACATCCCGGCCAAAGGCGATATTTGGGACGAATGGAAATACGACGGACAGGTCCGCAACGAATTCGGGGAGGGCCCGAAGGCATCCGGGTGGTACACTCGCTTCTTCCCCGACTGCTGCGCCCGAGCTTACAGTTGGACCGGCGAGCGCCCCCTGCTCGATAAGGCAAAAGAGTTCTGGTCCTACGGCAACCGCCGGCGCTACCAGACCCAGAAATTGACACCCACGCACAACTTCGCAACGCACGTCCCCCCAAAAGACGATTCCGTGCTTTCAACCGTCAGACTCTTCCGCGAATGTTCACGACCCAGGAAAGACGTCGAGCCCCCGGGGCCGATCCGGGATCTGGAGGCAAAGCTGCTCGGCGACGGCAGCGCGAGCATCAGCTTTACCGCCCCGGCCGACCGCGCCGGCAGGGTCGCAAGATACCAGGTTAAGGTTGCCACATTGCCCATCGTGCCCTATGAGCAGTGGCAATACCCTCGTGACAGCGGCCTGAAACGCAACTGGTGGAAGGCGGGCAACTGCGATGCAGAGCCGGCCCCGAAAGCCGCCGGCGAAAGGGAGGACTTTGTAGTGACCAATGTTCCGCAGGCGACTCAAGGGCCGCTTTTCTTTGCCGTTCGCAGCTTCGATGACAGCGGCAATCGTAGCGCCATGAGCAACGTCGTTAAGGCCGACTAAAGCTATACGCCCGATGCTGACAGGATGCAGTGCATCCGAACACGTATCATGCAGGCCGGACAGGATTCCGGCCGCGGGAGGTTTACGAAATGAACGCAAAACGAATGTTCAGCATTACAGCCGCTGCAATTTTGTTTCTCCCAGGTCTCGCCGGCGCCGCACGACCCGGCCGCTTGGTCAACACGTGGCTCAAGCTCAGCCCCCTTCCCGACTCGCCCGCCTCTCCCAGGCTCGGCTATGAGGGCGCCTGCGTCTGGGACGGCTCGCGAGGCCTGTTCATTCGCTACGGTGGCCACAACCAGGGCGGCGGCGGCGCGCAGTATTCCGAAGTCTGGACCTTCGACCCGCTCACCGCCAAATGGACCTTGAAAGAGCCGGACACCTCGCCCCCGGGCCTCTGCTGTGCCCAGCAGCACATATACGACCCCGTTCGCCGCCGGTACGTGCGCTTTCCCGCCTTCAGCGGCAGCCACGGCTGGCAGTGGTTTCGCGAGATTTACCTCAACGATTCGACCATTTGGGTATATGACCCCGATTCGAACCGGTGGCACAACCTCTGCCCCGTCCCCGCACCGGCCGTCTCGCCGCTTCGCTGCGCATCCTGGGATTCTGATGCCCAGGTCATCGTCCTCTTCGGTGGCGAGGGAAACCGCGAAGGCACCGTCGTCTATGACCCTCACACCAACACCTGGACCCGCATGAGGCCCCCGGACGAGCCCCCCTTCCGCAGCGCCGGAAACATGGTCTACGACGCAGCCAACAAGCTGCACATCCTCTTCGGCTCCCAGTTCACCGACGACCCGCACACATGGGCCTACGACCTGCGAAAGAACCGGTGGCGCGACCTCCGCCCGCCCCAACTGCCCCACACAAACGAGAACGACGCCGTCCTCGCCTACGACTCGCTCAACAACGTCGTCGTCGCCGTCGTCAAGATCACCGAGGGAAAAGACGAACAGGCAAAGCACCGACTCGAAACATGGGCCTACAGCACCGCAAAAAACGCCTGGATGAAGATGAACCCGCCCCGCGAGCCCGATAGCACCGGCAACCGCTCGCGGGTGCTCGTATATGCTCCCGAGCTTGGCCTCAGCATCCTCGAGAATCGCACCCGTTCACGGCCGGGGCCCCCCGAGCAGCAGATATGGACCTACTGTTTCGACCGGCCCAAGACCGGCCCCGCGACTCTTGCACCGCCCAAAGGCCTCAAGGTCACAACGGGCAGGGACAACGCCACGCTTTCGTGGGACCCCGGCTCGTCTAAAGGTGCAAGTCACTTGGTCCTCTACCGGGCAATCGGCGCGCCGCCGTGGCTGCTCGACTATCGACGGATCGCCCGCCTCCGGTCCGCCCAGTCCGAGTATCATGACAAGCAATTGCAGCGGGGGACGGTCTATTACTACGCCCTGCGCGCCGCCACGGATGAACGCTTGAGCGAGCCGGGCCTCAAAGTCAGAACCCAGCCGCCCTTCGTCGAGGATGCGGTCATCTCCGTGCTCTCACGGCGCCGGGTCCATCTGGCATGGACCGAGCCCGACGGTGGTGACATCATCGCATACCATCTCGAGCGCGCCGCCGTCGAAGTCTGGACCGAAGACCAGCTAAAGCGCCTCAAGTCGCGCGTGCGCCCTCTGCCCGAGCCATCGGTCGGTGCGATCCGCAGGATCGGCCCTTTCAAGAGAATCACCGCCGAGCCGATTGCCGGCCGCTCGTTCGAGGACACGGTAGACCTCGCGGCCCCCGTCGCAATTGAAGGCGAAGCGCTGTTCTCCAAACACCTCTACGACGAACACCTGGACCCGAACGGCAAGCCCTACGCCTTCGGCGTGTTTGCATACCGCATCATCGCCGTCAACGCCCTCGGCGTTGAAAGCGGGCCGTCACCCTACTTCCTGACAATCCCCTCCGCGCCCCGATGGCTCGCCGCGAAGGAAGACGGCGCCACGTGTCGCCTCAAATGGGCCGCCAATCCCGAAAAGAATCTCAAAGGCTACCGCGTCTACCGTCTCGACGGCCGATGGGACAAGGACCCAATCTCGAGAATGATGGACGACCCCATCGCCGATCTGCAATTCGCCGACCCGTCCGCGGGAAAGGGCTCGCGCCGCTACTACGTCGTGGCCGTGGACGCGCTGGGCCAGGAAGGCATGCCATCCGCCCCCGTATGGTACAACCGCGAGTGGAAGCGGTTCTACGAACCGTTCACGGCCGACTGGCATCAATGAAAAACAAAAACGCACGCGCCCGCGCACAAGCCATGATCAAAACGCGGTGAACGCAGACCGATGAGTCACTCTGAGACCTCGATCTTGCTCAACGGATACCACCCATCCGCATCACGCCCCCTGATGCCCAGACGCACCACCGGCTCGACAGTCTCCTCTCCCACGATGCCGACCGCCAGCGAATAAGTCCCGCCCGCCATATCAGCCGGCACGACAACCCTGTCCACGGCCGTCACAAGCTCGCCCGGCGGAAGATCTGCAGGCTCCTTGAAGAAATCCTCCGTGAACGTCTCCACGGAACCGGGCATCCACTTCTCCACCGTCACCCTCCCCACCAGCACCCTCTCATATCCGTCCTTGCGCGAAAGTCGATAGGCCACCCGGTAGGGCCGGTAGCATGGAGCCGAGCCGACATTGCGCCACTTCGTCTCCACCACCAGCGCCCCCCCGCGCTTTGCCTTGCGAGGATGCGCCACTTCTATTAGCACCAGCCGATAGCCGAGTCGCCGAAGGAACCGCTCAATCTCCCCGCGCACCTCCCTGCCCTCCGGAAGCGGCGCCGACTTGTTGTTGAAATACGACCCGTGGAGGGCAAGCGCATAGTTGAATATGAATCGCAGCGGCCATTCGTCCTTCACCCACCGCCGCATCTCCCAGCAGCTCTCCCACGCCACGGGCGCCCTCTTCCACGTCTCGCCGACGCCCGAGTCCGTGACAAGCTGCGGGTAGGCATTCAGCATGTGACACCAACTCTTCGAAAATCCGCCCATGTCACCCAGGCAATCCGCCCGCCATCCTGCGCCTCGCTTGGCCGCGTATGTCAGGCACTCCCGCCCCCCTATAAGCATCAGCAGCGGCGTCTTCTTGAACGCCGCAAAATACGCGTCGATAATCCGCGTCCGGCTCGCCATCGTCGGCATCTTCGCCGTCTTCGACCCGCTCATGTGCCACTCTCCCCACCAGCCAACCGAGCCCAGGTCCACGTGGTCGATGTCCGGATGCCCGTCGTAACGCTCGCCGAGCCTCCGGATAAAGTCCACGTGCAAATCCAGAACCACCGGATCGTCCAGGTCCGGAATAGCAAGCCCTTCCCGGCCGCTGTAGTCGCAGCTCAGCACCTTGCCCCCCGCATCCTCAAGCCACGCCGGATGGTACGGACGGCCGCGCGTCGTCGAGCAGCACATAACGCGAAACGCCAATCGCTGACCCGCCCGCCGCGTCTCCGCCAGCACCTTATCGAGAAAAGCATAATCAACTCTGCCCGCCGCCGGCTCCAGTGTCCCCCATCCCCACCGCGCATAGTGGACGGTTGATGGAATCCAATCCGGAAGATTCTTGTCCCTGTCGCAAGTCGTATGAAACGTCTGCCACCCCATCCCCGGATTGCCAAGCAGCTCGTCCGTCTCCTCCGGCCGCACAGTCACCATCCCCCCGGACTCGCCCGCCCGCCCGCCGCGCGCAGCCAATCCGCCTGCACACACAACAACTGCCGCCATCGCAATAAGCCATTCTCTTCTATTCATTCTGAACTCTCCGATAAAATGTTGCCAATGCGCTCCCGGCGTCCCGGACAATCCACGCCCGGGCCTCGCCTACATAATATCTGCCGGCCGATACTTTTCAAGCTCCACTGCCCGCCGCGCCCCAGGCGCCTACCGCAGCTTGCGCCTCAGTTGGTCCAGCAGCCGCGTGCTGAGCCTGGCGCGGGCCATCTCACCACTGCCTCGAACCGCGACCCGCGTGCTCTCCACTCGGGCGTCCGGCAGCCTCAACGCCACCTCCACGTACGCGCGCCCGCCATCGTCCCGGTGCCGCTCACTCACGGCTATCGCCCATTCGCTCCCCGTCGCCTCCGCAGCCGCCTGCGCCAGAAGCGACGTGCTCTTTCTATCCGAGGCACCCCCGCTCCGCTCATTATCATCACCCGCCCGAAGCAGCCCGCGCAGCCTCTCCACACTCGCCGCAACATAGGCCCCCGCCAGAACCCGCTCGGCCCCCTCCGCCCCGCTCAGCGCCGCCGCCAGACTCCCCCCGCTGCTCGCTTCCGCGAGCGCCAGCCGCTGTCCGCGACCCCGCAGCAGATCCACCACGTGCTGCTCCAGCGACCTCTCGTCGTCCGCGTAGATATACTCACCCAAGTGCTTCACGATTTGCCGTTTCAGCTCTTCGAGCCTTGCCTTGTCCTTGGGCCCCTTGCCCGGCAGCGAAAACGTGAAGTCCACCCGGCCGCCCTCGAACTGCGAGTACGTTTCGATATCCGGCCCCAACCGCACGTGGTCCTTGAGCGTCTGGTCAATCTGGGACTGCCCGAGCCCCACGAACCGCAGCCTCAGCGACAGCCCCGGCAGACGCGTCCCGAATCGTCGGCTCAGGTACGGCACAAGCTCTTCGCGCACCATGCCCTGCAGCTCGCCCGGCGGCCCCGGCAGCGCGACAATCACGGCGTCGGCCGCCTCGAAAACAAGCCCTACGGCCGTGCCGTTACTGTTCTTCAAATACGTCCCGCCGACCGGCGTCTGTGTCTGCCGCCGCAGGTTCGCACGCAGCTTTGAAGCCGCCACGTTGAAACGCCGCGCCATCGCCGCCAGAACCTCCGCGTGCTCGGCCAGCGCGATTCCCGTAAATGCCGAGATTGCCTCGCGTGTGATGTCGTTCTCCGTCGGGCCCAGACCTCCGGTCACAATGATCAGCTTCGCCCTGCCTCCGGCGAATCGAAGCGCCTCTGTCACCTCGGCCTGGTTGTCGCCGACGCACATCGACCCGACGCAGCGAAGACCCAGCGGACGCAGCGTCCGCGTCAAAAAGAACGTATGCCCGTCCGCGTATGCCCCCTCAAGCAGCTCGCTGCCGGTCACGATGATCATGTAAGGCGTGGGCTCTCGGCCGGGCCCATCCGAAGCACGGGCGCCCGGCCCCGTCGCCGCCGGGACCGGCAGGCACGACAAACAGACCACAACTAAAATGACATTTGAGATTCTCCGGCAACAGCCGCCGATTTCGACTTGCAGGGCCCTGCTTCCCATCATCGCAGTTACTCCCTTACCCATGCCAAACCCGATACTTCGCATAAAACAAAAGTTGCACGCCCGGATGCGGGATATCTTACCGAAAACGGGGCCTTCGGGCCATTGCAAAATCGAGAGGGGCAGGCTTTGCGGGGCGTCGGGCGGGGTGTGCGGGGCGTCGGGCGGGGTGTGCGGGGCGTCGGGTGGGCTGTGCGGGGCGTCGGGTGGGCTTTGCGTTGCATCGGCGGTGCTTTGGGTTGCGTCGGGGGTGCGGTTTGTGATAACGCTCTTTGAGTATGCGTGTGGCAGGGGGCGGGTCGTCGAGGTGAATTTCCGGGTGGACGAGGAGGGGCGGGCGCATTGTTCGAGCCGCTTGTCTTTTGGCGGGGGCTCGACGGTGTGAGGATAGCCGAAAGGACGGTGGGGCGGAGGGATCCGGAATTGCGGAGCGAGGCGTACGGGGTTGGCAGTTTGGCTGAAGACTTGCA
>CP070678.1:3509315-3533439 GCA_020352515.1 Phycisphaerales bacterium
AGGGCCCATATCTGTCCACCGTGCTTGCCCTCGAGCGCTTCGACCTGACGTTTCAGTTTTTCCCGGACATCGGGGTCGTCGGGATTATGAAATGCCCGCCTTTCATCAATGAGGTCGGGCGGTCCGGCCACGAAGAGGGTATTGCCGGCGACCGTCAGGCTGCGGGCGATGAGCGCCGGCTGATTAAATGTCCATTGTATTTTTGCGGCAGTGAGGTCCTTCGGCGGGAAGAAGTGACGCAGCCGCCAGTCGGAAGAGTTGGCGTTTCTCTCGGTCGAGCGAGCATTTATGTCTCTCTCCAACCCGGCGACCCGGTCGATGGATTCCTTCGTGACCACCTTATCGGTTGCAAAAAGCTGGTACTCCAGCACAGAGGCATTGACCATGAATTCCGGCTTTCGGCCGTAGCCATAGACTCTTTCCCGGTCAACACAGAGGATGCGTCCGGAGGGCACCAGGCGTCCGGCCTGATACCATCCGCCGTATCCCCCGGTGACACGCCGGCCAAAGCTCCAATAGGAGCGGAAGAAGTAGGAATCGTCCAGGAAGCCGTTCTGACAAAAAACATGAAAATCTTTCGGCTCCTGCTCGTTGACGCTGAGAAGACCGATCTCAGTTCGCTTTCCGTCAAAGGTGAATTTCTGGGATCGCATCCAGATGTTTCGTCCGTTACACGACAGGATGTCCGAATGCGCGACCGGCATATTGTTGCCCTGAGTTCTCTTGAGGTAAGCCAGGTGGATATCCTGACCGGTCTCGGGGTCTTTGTCATTCATTACAGTTTCCCCGATAAGCCTTCCGGTTGTCGGCTCGAGGCGGATGAAACGGATGCCCCCATCGACGAACATGTTTCGGCCTGCGGTGCAGTAGAGTATTCCGTCGTGGATTAGTACGGAGCCGTGGACGGGCCAAGCCGATTCGAGCTGTTCCCAGGCCATCATGCGGCGGTCGGTCGGAGCGCCGCGAAAACGCCACGCCAGCACGCCGTCACCGGCGCGAAGGGCGTAGATGTAGCCGTCGGCCGAGCCGAATATGGCGAGTCCTTTGTAATAGGTTGGCGGGGAGTCTATGCGTCCGCCGACGACGTAGGACCAGCGGACTTTGCCCGTCTCGACGTCCAGGGCGTACAGAGTATGAGCGGCTGTTGACGCGACGAACAGGTTGCCGGCGGCAACAGTAGGGGCGGTGAGCCGGCCTCCGAGTTTCGTTTGCCACACCTGCTTGAGTTCCGGCGAGACGGCCGCGGCGGTAGCGCCGCTGCGAGCGGCATCGTGGCGGTAGGTGGGCCAGTCAGCCGCGTGTGCAGATGGACCTTTGACTTTCCCGTACGCAGGACCGGTCTCAAGCCTGGCCTCGGCGGCAAGATCAGCCTTAGAAGGTTCGGGGACCGGCCCGGGCGCCAAGGCATTGAAGCCGATGAGCTTGGCCTCCAACTGACACCCGCAGGAATTCATCGGTGCGTACATCATTCCATTGCACGGCATGACACCGTAGATGCAGCCGCCGCGGACCCAGTGATGCGGCTTCCAGTGTTCGGCCTCCAGGTCAACGAACTCGGTTCCGTTGCGTGCCGTCAGGAGGAACTTTCCCGCGGCCTTGGACGGGTAACAACGATGGTGGAACCAGTGCACCTTTACGTCGGCCGGGAACTCTCTAACGAGCTTTCCGCTGATGGGGTCGTAGCCGGCAAACTTGCCGTCCTGGCTATTGCCGGCGATTGAGCCGGTCCAGAGGAGGCCTTGAACCACGAAAAGGTCTTTCAGTGACATGTGTCCGCTGGGCCGGTGCTGCTGCTCCCAGAGCTTCTTGCCGTCCTCGGTCGCCCAACCCGACATCCTGCCGTTGTTGCCTGCCAGCAGCACAGCGTTCTTGTATATCAACACTCGAGGCCCGGTACTTGTTGGAACAGGCAGCGCGGTGGGCGCCGGGACCCCTTCCCAAAGTACATCCCCGTCCCGGCGGGCCAGACACACGAGCTTATTTCCATCATGAAAGACAATGCGCTTGTCGTCGGCTGCAAGAGAACACGGGGCAACAGGGTCGCTGGCCCGCCACAGCGAGCGGCCTGTGCCTGCTTCATACGCCAGTATGTTTCGCGGGGTCCCATTCCAGCCCCAGTTAGGGTTTGCCCTGCGGGTATTCGCCCAGACATAAGTATCCTGGCGGCGCCAGTCGGGCAGGCGAGAGCGTGATTCATCGGCGACGAAAAGGGCGAGACCATTTGAGACAATTATCTCTCTTGTGTGCTCGCTGCCCTGATATGTCAAAATGGTCCTTCCGGTTGCGGCGTCAAGCGCCGTGACAGGCGCATCTATTCCAAGGGTAACGTACACACGGTCGCCCACCGCCACCAGTCGCCTGAGCAGATGGGCCGGGCCGCTTTTGAGGGGGTACTGATGCGTGTTCCACTGTCCGATTCGGCGCTTCCACAAGATGACCCCGTTGAAGGCATCGCGAGCAATCAGGGACCATTGAGGCGGCAGTTGAATCGAAGCGGTCGGGCCTTCGTCGAAGATGTAGAAGAGACGCCCGGCCGCCGAGACCAGGGAGGTCATGCTGGCCATGTGGTCGTGGTGGCGGGCCCACTGGGGTCCGCCCACCCACTGCAGCCTTTCCGGCGGGCCGACAATGTCATCATCTGCCACCGGATTGCCGTCGGCCCCATGGAGGTAGTGTGTCCACTGATCCATTTTTTCGGGCCACGGTTTCACGATTTTCTTCCATCGCCCATCCTGCCGGACCAAAGCAACTCCGTTGGGGGCAATTACACGAAGCAATTCGTCCCGCGTGACATTCTCCGGCTCCTCCGCCACAATCAGATTCACAAGATTGTCGGCGTATGGCAGGTGGCGTCCGTCCCAGCGGTCCACAGATACGGGGCCGTAGAGGCCTTGCTCAACAAGCCTGGCCCTGGCGACGGCAACTTGCCGTGCATTCGTGTCAAGGCCGTGCGCGATGTACCTCTCGTCGATGCGCAGCCCGGCGGTACGGACTCCTTCAGAGCAGCCCAAATGTACGACCAGCCCCCCCTTGACCTGACCCAGCTCGAGCAGCTCAGCCGCATCTTCACCGACTGCTGACGGAATTAGCGGCGACAGTAATAAGGACGCGAGCGTGAGGATGCCAAGAAGTCGTTTGGCACACCCATATTCAATAGGTCGTCGAGTCTTCGTGTTCATAGTCTGCCTGTCCTTTCAACGGGTGACTGATACAAGATAAAGTCCCAACCTTTCCGGAGCGGCTTTCGCCTCCGGGCGGACCTGAAGTTTCCGGGCTGCGAGTGAGCACATCTGTCACGTTAAGAGGCTACACCATGGCGGCGAATTTCGCAAGCAAGAACCACCACGGTGATCTGTGACATTCGGATGCAGCAGTCTCTGTCTCTGCATTTGGACCCCGCACGGCCAACAGGGTTTTTGGATGCTTCGCCGCTGTTTGGGCGGATGTCCACTCCCGGACCCGGCGGGATGGCGGCTGCGTGTCACCGCTACGGTGGTGGTATTGGCTTGCGGAGCAGGCGCCGGCCGGGCGCACTGTACCGCGGCCCCGGTTTCTATCTCTACACATCTCCGGGAGACGGGGCGGCTCAGGGCGTAATTGGCTGCCACTGGACCTTTGCGGCGCCGAGCAGTGTGCCGGTGGCGTAGGCGAGGTCCACGAGTGCGATTTGATACTCGGTTAGGGCGAGGATTTCGGCGCTCTGAGCATCGGCGAAGGTGGTTTGTGCCTGGAGGACGTCGGTGGTGGTTCTCAGGCCGACTTCGAACTGTCGTTTTTCGGCCTCGTAGAGCCTGCCGTCGAGGATGGTTCTCTGGCGGCCGGCGAGAATTCTCTGCCAGTTGGCCTCGACCTGGTCGATGGCGTTGAGAACCTCGAGCTCGATGAGGGCTTTGCGGGCCTCGCGTGAGGCGAGGCGCTGTCTGCGGCGGTATAATGCCTGGCGCAGGCGGCTTCTGGCGGCCTGGTTTCCGAGTGGGACTTGAAGCTGGAGGCCGAGGCGGTGGTCCTCAAACCTCTTGTCGAACAGCAGGTCGAAGGAGTCTCGTCTTGATTCGCCGAGGCCGTTTATGTTGTAGGTGTAGTCGAGCGTCGCGACGGGTAGTGCCTGGTTTTGCATGTAGTCGATTGTGCCGGCATCCTGGGCGATCTGCAGTTCAAGCTCGAGCATTTCCATCCGGTTTTCGAGGCTTGTTTTGACGAGCTTGTCTGTTTCGAGTGTGTATCGCACAGGGTCGGGCAGCGTTGCGGGTGTCAGGACGGTGGGGCCCTGCATTTCGAGTCCGGCCTTGTTGATGACCCGCTTGAACTCGCGCTCGCGGTCGCGGAGGTTTTTTTCGGCGATTATGATAGCCTCGAGGCGTTGTGCGACCCCGGCCTCGGCCCTGACGATTTCGACCTGGGCCCTTTCTCCGGATCGTACAAATCGCCGGGCCTGCTCGAGCTGTGTTTTGGCAAGCTCATACTCTTTCTTGCGGACATCGAGTTCTCTTCCGGCGGCATAGAGCCTCCAGTAAACACGGTCTACAGCGGCAATTACCCTTATCACCTCGAGCTTGGTTCTGGCGTCTGTTATCTGTCGCTCGAACTGTGCGAGTTGAATGGCGTAGGTGCTCGCCCGGTGGCCGGCGTTTCGCAGAAGTGGTTGGCTTATTGACAGCGAGAGGTCGGACGTGTTGTAGGGATTGAAGCGTGTTCCTTCGGCGTCGGTTTCGACCTCCTGGTCGACGAGGTCGAGGGTGATGGCGCCTCCGGTGCGCAGCGGCACCTGGACTCCGAGGTCGGTCCTGAGATACTCGACGTTTGAGCCGCTGATCTCGTCGAGATACGAGACGGAAGGTGTGTCGGTTCTGCCGTAATTTACATTTGTGAAGAAGACGGCCTCGAAGCGGGCCTCTTCCTCAGTGAGGCGTTCGGCGGCGATTGCGGGGTTTATTAGCTGGACTTTTAGATCCAGGTTGTTCTCGAGGGCCATCCCTCGCGCCTGTTCGAGTGTGAGGCTCATTTGGGGGGGCGGGGGCCGGTTGGCATCCGGCGGCTCTTTCTGCTCGTCTTCGGCGGGTTGAAGCTCAAGGGCATCTATTTGGCGGAGCTTCTCTGGGGTAACTGTGGTCTCGTAAAGGAGGTCGGCGCCGAATTGCTCGCAGCCGGACATTACAACTATTGCCGAGGCTGTCAGCAGAACAAACGCGTAACGTTGGAAGCGGGAATGTTTACTCATGTCTGAGTGCCTCAATAGGGTCGAGTCTGGCGGCCTTGACGGCCGGGAACATACCGAAGAAGACGCCGACTGCGGCGGCAAAGCCAAAGGAGATGCCCAGCGCCCACAGCGGGATATGAGCCATTTGGAGGTTGGCGTGAGGTATTTTTGCAATCATTGTCGTGAGCATTTGTCCGACGCCGGCGCCGACGAGCCCGCCGAAGAGGCACAGGACGACGGCCTCGACGAGAAACTGCAGCAGGATTGCGGAGGGGCGCGCCCCGACGGCTTTTCGCAGTCCGATCTCCCGGGTGCGTTCGGAGACGGAGACGAGCATGATGTTCATGATACCGACGCCGCCGACGAGCAGGGATATGCCGACGACGCCACCGGCGACGGCGGTGATTCCCATGGCGACCCTGTTGAATGTCTTGAGGTACTCCTCGATGACCTCCATTCTGAAGGTGTCGGGGTCGCCCGGTTCGAGCCGGCGAGTTTGTCTGAGGAAGAAGCGCAGCTCGGCCTTCGCCTCCTCGGACAGGCCGGGCTTGCGGCAGCATGCGATGGCATATACCCAGGGGTCCCAGAGCTTCCAGGCGGTTGGAAACGGTATGAAGACCTCTTCGGAGGCGCCCATTTGTCCGAACATTCCGGACTCCACCCGCTTATCAACGACGCCAACGATTCTGAAACTTCGTTCACCGACGACTATGCGTTTTCCGGTGCAGTTTCTGTCGAGCCTGAGCTGGTCGCGGACGCTTGGTGTAATCAGACAGACCTGCCATCCGTTTTGCTCGTCGTTTAGGCTGAAAGGCCGGCCCACGGTGACGGACCTGTTCTCGATGGTGTGCCAGGAGGGGTTTATTCCGTACACTCTTGCTCCGTCGATGCTTCGGACGCCATACCGAATCGTGCGGGTCCGTTCCGTCATGAGGGTGTAATCCGATACGGAAGGGCATCGCTCGAGCAGGCCTTCGAACTGCTGCGGGTGGAAGCGGTACAACCGCCAGGAGAAGTGCTTGAAGCGTCCCGTCCTGGGCCAGTGTGGGATAATGAATATCTTGTTGGTTCCGAGTGATTCGAAATCGCTGAGGACCTTTGCCTTCAGCCCGGTGAGGGCGGCGATGACGGAGGTGACTGAGGCGACACCGATGATGATGCCGATGGTGGTTAGGACCGAGCGTGTTTTGTTGGCCCAAATCTGGCCGAGGGCGAGATAGACGCTCTGGTATAGAAGGCGGAGGAACAACAGCGGTGCGGCGAGGATTGCTTTCATTTGGACATCTCCCCGAAGCGCCCATTTAAGGATGCCCGATTTGCGCGGTCCTGTTCGAATGACATATCGCTGAAGATTCGGCCGTCGGTCATTCGAATGATTCGGCTTGCATGGCGTGCGACGCTCTCCTCGTGGGTGACCAGGATGATGGTCTGCCCCTCGCTGTGGAGCTGGTCGAAGAGGGCGAGTATCCCTTCGCTGGTTTTGCTGTCGAGGTTTCCGGTGGGCTCATCGGCGAGCAGTATGCTGGGCCCGCAGACCATGGCCCTTGCGATGGCGACCCTTTGTTTTTCCCCGCCGGAGAGCTGGTTTGGTCGGTGTTTGATTCGGTCGCCGAGGCCGACCCGCTCGAGCATCTTCTTGGCGCGTTTTCGGCGTGACCACCAGCCCTCTCGGGAGTATATCAGCGGCATCTCGACGTTTTTCAGTGCGCTGGAGCGTCCGAGCAATTCGAAGGACTGGAAGACGAAGCCGATTTGGGTGTTGCGGATTCGGGCGAGGCCTCCGGCTCCGAGACGTGTGGTGTCACGGCCGTCGAGGAAGTATGTTCCGCCGGTGCAGCGGTCGAGACAGCCGAGTATGTTCATGAGCGTGCTTTTGCCGGACCCGGATGGTCCCATGACGGCCACGTACTCGTTCCGTCGCAGTTGGAGGTCGATGCCGTCGAGCGCGTGAATGGATTCGACGCCGACCTTATAGATGCGTGTGACTTTTTCAAGCCTGATGATGATTCTATCGGGTTTTGTTGACATCGGTCACGTCGTTTCCGTCATTGGCGTCCGCTTTTTTTTCTTTGGCCTCCTGCTCGGCCTTGGCCTCTCGCTCGTCCTTTATCAACTGCTCGTGCCTGAGCTTTTCGAGCTCTTTATAGGGTCCGACGACGATTCCGTCATCCTCGGTGAGGCCTCTCTCTATGACGGTGTGGGTCGGGTTGCTCGGGCCGATCTTGACAGGGGTGATGATGGCCTTGCCGTCGTTGTAGCGAAAGACGACTGTGGCAAAGGTTTTCTTCTTTTCCTCCTCTGAGAGCTTATCCCTGATATCAATCGGCAGCTCATCGACTTTTCGGCCGAGGACGGCCTGGCTGGGGAGGATCAGGACGTCCTTGTGCTCGGCGACTTCGATGTCGACGTCGGCGGTCATTCCGGTGAAGATTTGCTCGTTGGGGTCCACGAGCAGCACCTCGGCCTCGTAGTACTTGGAGCCCTGAAGTCCTCTGAGGTTGCTCAGTGCGATCGCCTGCACGGTTCCGGGAAAGACCTTGTCGGGCCAGGCCTGGATATGGGCCCTGGCGGCCTGCCCGACCTTGAGCTTTCCGACGTCGGACTCGTCGACCTCGGCGACAACGAGCATTTCAGAGAGGTCACCGACGGCAATAATGACCGTTCCGGGATTATTCATTGTCCCGGTCATGACGAGCTCTCCGACCTCGGCGTTTATCCTGGTGACGGTCCCGTCGATTGGTGCGGTTATGGTGGTGTAGCCGAGTGCCTCGTTTGCCTGGGCGATGCGGGCGTCGGCGGCATCGAGGTTGTGCTGAAGTACGACGAGGCTGAGCTTTGCGGCTTCGAGGCGGTGAATTGCGGCCTGGTATTGTGAATTGAACTCATCGAGCTTGAGCTTGGCCTGGTCGAAGGCGGCTTGACTGATATCCTGGGATTGAAGTAGCTCTCTCTGGCGTTCGAGGTCTCTTTGGGCCTGCTTGAGGGAGGCCTGGAGGCCTGTTAGAGTTGCCTGCTGTGCGGTGATGGAGGCGTTATCGACCTTGATCTGCGCGGCCTGTGCCTCGCGGCTGGCGGTGGCCGAGCGCAACTGGCTCTCGAGGTCTTTGGCGTCGAGGCGTACGAGTACCGAAGGAGGTACGGGCGGGTCGGCGTTTGGGTCTCCGGCGGTCACGCGGTCTCCTTCTTCGAAGGGCAATTCGATGATGCGTGCGGAGACTTTGGCACTGATTGCGACGTGCTTTTTGGGCTCGATCTCGCCCGGTGCGCTGACGAACTCGACCAATTCGTCTCGTTTGGGGTGCTCGATTCGGACTATGGTTGGTTTGGGGCCGCGGGCGAGCTTCCTTCGCATGAACATTGCCCCGATCGCGGCCAGGACGATGATCACGATAACGGCGATGATGACTACGCGAGACTTCTTCACGCTAAGGCCTTTCCTGAAAAGAGTTTAGGGCATATACGGGGGCCCATTTTCGGGCGCTGATACATACATATACGCCGCGTGCCGGCATTTGCTTCAATCTTAAAACAGGGCCCGGCCCCGCCTGCAAGGGTGCGTTCAGGCAGCGAACGGATATACAATCGAGCTTTCCGGGTCAAGGGCGGCCCACTCCGGCGGCACGCACGCTGAAGATTTTGGTCAGTTTCTATTATTAGTGACTGCTTAAAGTCAAAACGTTTCAGAGTTTTTTGAATTATTTCGGCCCGTGAGCCGGTATCAAGGGGGTGATTTTATGCGATGAAGGTCTTCAGAGGCAAGCGTTAAGCGGATTATGTGGATTTTTCTGCTGAAAACGGGTTCTGTCAGGTCAGTGTGAGATGGCGTACATTATGATGTTGATTCCCATCTGAATGGCTTTTTCGTAGTTTGCCCTTCCGAACTCGCGCCCCCTGCTGTCGCACCATCCGCAGTGGATGTCGTTTGAGCTGAGCAAGACTGCTATTCGGTCGTCGATGAAGACGCCCCTGGCGCCGTGGTTCTGGCCGTGCATGTATGGCAGGCCCGGGCGAAATGGGCGGTTGACATACTGCATTGCCGGAAGGCCGGTGTCACCCAGGTCGTACACGTTGTGAAATATCTCGTGCTCGTGTGGTATCAGCTTGAGGGCCGAGGGGCCGAAGACCTCCTGGAGGAGCGAGCAGGAGCTTTTGTAGAAGAAGTCACCGCCGGAGGCGACGACGCAGTCATCCATCAGCACGAAGCCGCCGCGCTGGACGTACTGTTTGAGGCCGTATCTTTGCTGCTCGTCGAATTCGTAGAAGTTCTCGCCGGTCATGAATACGAAGGGGTATTTGACGATTTCGTCGAGGTCTTCGAAGGTGACGACGCCGTTTAGCTGGCCGGCTGCAGCGTACTGGGGCTCCCAGTCGCCGGCGCCGGTGATTGGCTTGACTCTGCAGCGTATCACGGCGGCCAGCTCTCTCAGGAGATTTGCGTCGCCGCCGGGCCTTACGTTCCAGACGTCGGGCCCGCGACCTTTGCCCCTTTCGCCTTGCTCGGTGAACTTGACGCGGGGCATGAGGAAGTCATAGAGGTCGAGGTCCTCTTGGGCGTTGGGGACATTTGCGGCGAGGCAGGGGGCATGGAGGGCCAGGGCGGCGGCCGCGGCCCCGGCGATGGCTGCGCCTGCGTCTTTTAGAAACTGCCTTCTGTTGATTTGTAGGTTTTGTGGGCTCATGATGCTGGCGCCTTTGACGATTGAGGTTTAAGGAAGAACTTGGATGCGGCCAGGCCGTCGGCATTCTCCTGCCTGTATCTCCAGGGCTGGGGGCTGGGGGTTCCGTCGCCGTTGTCTTCGAGCACCGCGGTCTCGGTTTTGAGCAGGCCGTGGCTTCGATACCAGTCGTCGATCTGTTTGGCTGCGCGGGTGAAGGCTTCGAGCAGTGATATCCTGCCGTCGCTGTCGGTATCGCTTTCGGTCTGGAGCAGTGCGGGGACAAAATACTCGCTGAACCGGGTGGCGTATGGTTGCTCGGCGGTGCAGGCGCATACGATGATTCGGCCCCGTGCGGCCATTGTACCGGCGGCCAAGCCGGCGCCGGGGCAATCCAGTACGATAAGCTTCGAGCCGGCCGGTATTGTGTTTATCCATTCGGCCAGTTGTCGGTGCGTGACGTCCGGGCCGGGAAGATTGAAGCGCAGGTGGTCGCCGACGATGTTGGCCTGGCCGACGTAGTAGAATACGAACCTGTCCTGCGGGCGCGCCGAGGCGCCGAATGTCTTTATCGCCTGCCTGAGGTTGGCCGCGGTCGATGTTGATATTGTCGGGCCCGGTCGAATCCGGGAGTTGGGTCCGGTCAAGATGCGGAGGCGGGGGTGGTCGAGGGCGTTGGTTTCGAGGAAGAATCGGCCCAGGTCCGCGGCGGCCCTGTCGGCAGTCTGCTGCTCTGCTGGATCTTTGAGTATGCCGCCAACAATCAGGACGAATGTGTTCGTCTCCGCGACCTCACGGCCCGAATGCGTATCGGGGGAAGCGGCCAGGGCGGCGCCTATCAGAATCGGCAGAGTTGAGATTATCAGTTTTGGCATAGGGGCCTTTCGGTTTTTCAGGCAAGACCGATGTTTCTCCTGAGGAACCAGCCGATGCTCAGGAGCAGAGACAGAGCCAACAGCAGCGGCCACGTCGGCCAGGCGCTTGCCATGCGCGTTGAGGTTCCCATTTTGGCTTGAGCCTCGAACATGTTGGCGAAGTTGCGGTCGATGTCCTCGGCGTGGGAGTATTTGCCGTTGAGCCTCTTGGCCAGAGCGAGGAGAAATTCCTGGTCCATCCGGGCTTCGGCCATCTCCGTCGGCGCGTCGGAGAGATTGACTGCGATGCTCTTTTCGCCGAGGAACACGCCGTCGAGCTCGGCCTGGACGGTCGCGACAATCGCCCTGTCGGCGGGGCAGTCGATTTGGGTGACGTAATAGCCCCGGCCGAGATCGTCCATGCTCACGACAAGGTCCTGAAGGTTGAGCAGCACGTTGGCGCCGGGAGCCGGGCGGAACGACCTGTCGCATACGTACGCGTCGAACCTGACGGCGGACTTGCGGTCCTGCGGACGTTCGGCGAACAGCTCGATGGTCGAGGCACGACTGGTAAGGCTGCCGAGGTGACCGGTCAGCCCGGCGAGGACCTTGTAAAGCAGCCCGCCCTCAAGGTCTTCGCGGTACCAGTTGAACAGTCTTGAGGCATTGAGCAGGCAGACGCGTCCGCGGCCGACCCTGTGGAGGGCGATCAGGGGGGCGTCGTTGATGGCGGCGAGCGTTGTCGCGGCCGGCTTTGTCTGGATAATGCGGTAATGGGCAGCGGCGGGTTGATCCAGGTCTTTGAGGTCGGCGGGGCCGAGGACCTTGCTGTCGAGACCTTCGGGCGTCAACTCTATCGAGCCGGGGCTTGGCGGCAGGAGCAGGGGCTTTCGGCGATCGAGGATTGCGGGCATCAGGGTTTTCGCTTTTTCGTCGAGCCAAGCGGCCGGACCTGCGTCGGCGGGTCCCGGCAGGAGCACCAGTCCGCCGCCCCGGTCGGCGACGAAGCTGTACAGGCCGTCAATCTGCACGTCGGTCAGTCCGCCCGGCTCGCACGGCCCCAGTACGATAATGTCATATTCGTAGAAATCCGCCCGGTCTCTCGGCAGCCTGACGTAACCCAGCGTCTCGAACGCCTCGCGTGACAGGGCCCGCCGCCTGATGACGTCGAGCCCGAGGTCGAGCCGGATTCTGCTGTCGCGGGCGAGTGCCTGGCGGACCTTTCCGATATTGAAGTCGGCGCGCTGGGAATAGAGCAGGACTTTGAGGCGGTTCTCTTCCACGACCTCGACGGTGGCGCTGCGTGTGTTGTTGGCTGAGTTTATTTCATCTTCGGCGACTTTTGCGCGGGCGAGGATGGTGTGTGTTCCGAGTCTGTCGGCGGCGAGGGTGAATTCGATTGTGAGATCATCGTCGGCCGGTTGCCCGTAAGGGCGTTTGGGATTCTTTGCGGCAAACGTCTCGGCCGCGATGCGCCGGGAGTCTATGACAGAATCGTCCCTGAGTAGTTCGATGCTTACGGGCCGGCCCTGCAGGTTTGCGGCCGTGACGGCCACGTTTGCCTGGTAGGGCGTATCGACGGCTACGCGCGACGGGGCGCTTAACGACTTAACGGCCACGTCACAGTGGGGTTGTTTCGAGCCGACGCCGACGAAGACTATGGGAAAGGCGTCTCCGGGGGTGGGAGCGTAGGCCGAAACATTCTTGTCGTCGGCGCCTCCGTCGGTGAAGATCACGGCGCCTGCGATGCGATGCTTCTTTGCGGGGGGATTGGCGCCGGGATTGTCCGGGGCTCCGGGATTGGTGTTCTGCTTTTCGGTGGAAGGCTCGGAAAGGGCTGATGAGCTGTAGCGAGCGAGCAGGGCCGAGAGGCCGTGCATGTCCGTCCGGCCGCCCCATCGTCTGAGGAAATCGGTCGAGCCGCTGTGGTACGCCTCGCGGTCGAATCCAAATATCTTGTAGTCGGGTGCGCGGCGGTCGCCGGGGCTGAGCTTGTCTTTGAATGCGGCGATTGCTTTGTCGAGCCGGGTGGTTTTTCCATCCTCGACGAGGGACATGCTCTCGCTCGTATCGAACGCCACGAGCACCGAGTTTCTGCTGAGCATTTGCATCTCTCTGGGGCGTGACGGGTTCCATAGTATCAAGAGCAGTGTCAGCACGGCGAGGTACTGAATGGCGGCAAGAAGAAGAATGCGGCGTTTGAGGCTGGGTTTGGCCCGTTGAGCCGAGCGGAAGGCGAGGGCCGTGATCGCGGCGAAGAAGGCGGCAAGCAGTAGTGCAACGAGATGTCCCGGATAGTCAACGAATATCATTTTTGTTTCGCTTGGCCGTCGAACCTGGCGGCGTTTTCGAAGAACTCTTTCTCCAGCGTATGGAACCTCACATCGGAGGGCTCGTCCTCGATGATCTGTCCCCGGTGTTTCCGGGCGCTTAGGGCGATGGACCAGAATCTTCGGGCCAGCTCTCTTGCGGCCTCTGCGGGCGTGGCGTTTTTGTCGGTGGTGAAGACGTGGGCGTTGGCCTGCCCTCCGGGGCTGCTTCCGACGGTCGTCCACTGGGGCCGGGCCATGCTTTCGAGCAGCCTCTCTGCGGCCTCGAGACGCGCGAGCATCTGCTCTCGCTGCACGGGCGTTAGAGATTCGTCGAGTGCTTCGGCATCCTCGGCGAGCTGTTCGGCGATTTGCTGCGCCTTCTTGGCGGTTTTTTCGGCTTCGTCAAGCGTGAACATGCCGTCGAGCCCTTCATCCGCCATTTCGAGCTCGCGCTTTGCGAGGTCCATCAGGTCGATCGCCTCGGCGAGGGTCCGGCGGCTCATTTGCGGCTCGTATCGGGCCTCGGCCAGGCTTTTCTGGAGGTCGTTCATCTTTTCGACGGCATTTTCGAGGTGCCGGCGGACCTGTTCCGAGGTCCTGGAGCCGGCCTGTTTTGACATCTGCGAGAGCTGCTGCAGATCGCGCTTCAGTTGTGAGACCTGCTGCTGGAGCGCGGTTTGTCTGGACTGGAGCATACTGAGCCTGGCGTCGGCTCCGGCGGCGTTCGGTCTGCTATGGCTTTCGGTTTGGCCGGGGCCGCGCCGGTCTGCCGGGCTGCCGGGGGCCCTATCTGCGCCCTGCGAATCGCCACCTGTTCCCCGACCTTGACCTTCGCGGCCTTCGCTGCCTTCGGATGCGGTGCGGCCCTGCCGGGGACCTTGGCCTTCAGAGCCTTGGCCGGCTTCGGGGGTACCTGTGTCGCCTGGGGCGGTGGTCTTCGAAGTATCGCCGGGCTTGGCGCCTTGCTGACTTTCGGTGTCCTTGCGGCCGGCGTTCTGTTCCCGCGTGTCACCGGGGCTCTCTTTGTCGGTCGCATCCTTATCCGGCGCGGCATCGATAGTTCCGTCGTCTTTGCGGCCTGAATCGGGGCTCGTGGCTGTCGGCGACCCCCGGTCTTTCCCGGGGCTGCCCTGCCCGGAGGCGGTTTGACTATCGGCTTGCGTCTGGCCGTCACCGGCGCTTTTGCCGGCCGAGTCACCTGCGGCCTTCGAGGCCCCGGGACTTGGCGTTTGGCTGCCGGGGGTTTGCTTGGCCGCACTTTGGCCATCTCTGCCGGTGTCTTCGTCCCGCTTTCCGGGCTGCTTTGTGCGACGCCGCTGCTCGAGGAAGTTTACAAAGGATGTCTTCAACTGCTTCTGCTCATCGGTCAGCTTGCGGAGCTTGCGCTGGAGCTTTTTGATCTCCTCGTCGATGCGTTCCTTTTCGTACTGCTCGAACTCGGGCGATTCCTGCAGCTTGACGCTGTCGGGCATGGTGGGCTGCTGTCCCTGGCTCTTGTCGGGGGGCTTGTATTCGAGCTCAAGCTCGATGATGAACTTTCGCAGGACGCGATAGGCGTCCTTTTCGGGCGCGACGGCCGGGGCGGCGTCGTGCTTGTCGAGCAGCGCGGCTGCCCGGGCGTAGTACTGAAGCACTTCGCTGAGCACGGCTTTCTGAGCGTTGTTGAAGGCGATTTCCGGGTCGTCGCGTATGGTGGTCAACTGGTCGGCACAGTAGCGGACGTCGTCGGCAATGGCCTTGAGCCTGGAGCGGTCCTGGTCCGTCAATTGCGTTTTTTCGGCGATGGCGAAGGTTTTCTTGAGTACTGCGCGCGTGTATTCGAGGATGTTGAGCAGGTCCGGCACGGGAGTGCCTCCGCCGCCGCTTCCGCTGCCGCCCTCTTGTCCGGGGCGCCAGGTCTGCCGGTACGGTCTTATCTCGATGAAATACACGTCGCTGCCGGCGGTTCGCTGCGGCAGGGCCGAGCCGGTGTCGACGTCCGTGGCGCGTGCGTAAAAGAGTATGCTGTCACCCACGTTGAGGTCGTAGGCGTCCAGCTCGAGGACATGGGCGAACTCGGCCTTCTTTGCACCCTCGGAGATCGGGACCTGAACCTCGGCAGGCTTGCCGCCGGGCCTTTCGAAGTACACGTGCGCCGAGTCGAGGCCGAAGTCGTCGGTTATCTCGAATTCTATTGGCACGCTTGCGACGTTTGTCGCCAGGTAATCGCCGGCCGGTGAAATGAGCCGCAGTTTCGGAGGCTCGTCCTGCTTGACCGTCACCTCCAGCTCCGGCGGGTTGTCGTTATTCAGGCCGTGCTCCCCGACGAGCTGGAATTTTACTGTCCCTGTTTTGTCGGCGGTGAAGCTGAAGCTGAACTTATCGGCACCGTTCAGGCTGCGGGTGACGGACCGGCCGTCGGGTCCGGTTATCACGGCCTCTTTCAGATTCTCCGTGGCCTGGACTGCGAGCGTCACGCTGCTGGAGGCAATGACGTTGAGCGTGTTGTTTTCTATCTGTTCGGTGTAGGGCTCGATCCACTTTCTGCGGGGCGGTCTTCTGGGCACAGTGACGCGGGCGGTCAGATGTTTGATTGCGGGGGCCGGACGGATGGTGAGCGTGTGCCACTCGCTCGAGATTGTTCCGGCCTCGAAGCGGTATTTGGACCGGCCCATTTGGGAGAAGGACTCGGACGTTTCGAGTCTTGGCGGCCCATTGGCTTGAAGTACCGGCCGGACGAGCGCCTCCAGGCGCGGCGGCTGCGGGCCGTCCTCGGGGCTGTTGGGCTCGATGGGCGTGACGACGAGCCTGCCGGATTCGGGTGCTGGCCCGCGTATCTCGGCGGCGAATGTCACCACGGAATTGGGCTCGGCCACGATGTCACCGGTTATAGAGCGTAGGCTTGCCGACGAGAGCGGCTCAACCGCGGCGAGCGGGCGCGCCAGCCGGCTGAAATATGAACGGAAATACACATAGTTGTCGTGGACGTAGAAGCCGACGGCGGAGAGGCCGAGGAGAATGACGGCCGCAAGAACGTATCCCTGCCACTTATGGACGGTCGAATCAAAGTTGAATGTTTCGCTGTCTCGCGTCACCCGGGCGACGAGCTGCTCGGCAAGGGCTTTCGAATACGGGTAGTCGTCCCTTTTCTCGTAGTATTCGACGGCCGCGACGAGCTGCTGCTGAAAGCCTTTTCTATTTTCGATGTGGCTCGCGGCCCGGCTGTAGGAGACGTGGCCGAGCAGGGACCTTGTCAGCAGGAACAGCAGGCCCGCGACGCCCGCAATCAAAACGAGCAGCGCTACGGTCCTGGCGACCTGGTCGAAGTTGAGCCGGTGATCGAGCAGGGCGTAGAGGGCGATATAGGCCGAGACAAAGACCAGGGACAACGCCGCGACCCTCAGAACCGCCAGGGCGACGAGCCATCGCCTGACTTTTCCCACCCTTTCGACAAGGGCATTCAGTTTTTCATCCACGTTTCCGGTCATAGTGGGGTTGCGCCTATCGTTTGAGCCTGTTGGCCACCGCTGGCTCGGCCAGCAGCAGCGCTATGAGTATCCATGCAAATGTCTTCCAAATCGGGCGGTACTTTGCTTCGTCGATAATCTGTGCCGGAGCGATGTCCCTTTTTTCGCGGAGCGAGAACGCGCGGTTTATGATTCCGGCGAGTTCAGCGGCCGGCGGAGCGGTCATATCGGTTTCGCCCTTCGGCAGATTGATACCCGCGCATACAGTGTCCCGGCCCAGCGTTTTGACCCACCCGATGCCTCCCGGTTCGGGGACAAGCAGGACGGACTGCTGCACGGCGGCGCGGTGTTTGCGTCCGTCGCACGTTTGCAGCCAGAGCTGGTCGGCCGGGCCGGGGGGCTGACCTGCTGGAAGCGGGAGAACCACCTTTTCGTCGCATGCGAAGCAATACTCAGCCGAGCGATTGGCGTCTCCGAGGATGTAGCTGCAGAAGGCGACCGCCGCATTGGACTTCGAGAGCGACCCGAGGGAATCGTCGGCGCTGGTGTTGACGAGGGCCACGCTGCCGCGCCCGGACGAGCGCAGGTACACGAGTCCCTGGCCGTTCTGCAATCGCCATGCACACCGGCTGTCGGGGTGCTGCTGACATTTGAAGGAGCCCCTCAAGACTATCCTGTCGATTCCGTAGTTTGACAGCGCCTTTGCAGCGAGGCCGCGTGCATCGAGCGAGCCGGTCTCTTCGGGCGCGGGCTTTATATATACGGGCTCGAAGACGCATCTGCCCGGAAGTGCCGGCAGAAGCTGGGCGCGCCACAGTTCGTTCACGGCCCCCGGCGAGGGCTCGCCCGTTATGAAGAACACGAGCCTGCCTCCGGCGTTGACGAAATCTTTTAGTTGCTCCACGGCGCCGCGCAGGGCGTCGGCTATTGTCGAGCAGATAACGACGTCAGCGCGTTCGAGGTCGGCGGAGGCCAGGGCGTCAAGGGAAGCACGGCCGGTTTCGAAGTTGTCGCACGAGTCCGAGCGCGACAGTGTATCAATGGCCGTCTTGAGAAGGAACGTTTCGCCGCCGTCCGTGTCTGCTAGCAGCACCCTGACAGTCCTGTGCTGCGGCGGTGATACGGCAATTCGAAACGTATCGTCAGCGGCGAGTCCGTCACCGGGAGAGAGGCTTAACTGCACAGGCAGCGAGGCCCGCCGCCGTACCGCCGCGTCGATATCCATGCGGATCGTGCAGAGCTTGCGCTGGTTCGGAGCGAGGCTTATCTCGACGGGCTTGGATTGGGCCGAGTCAATGGATGCGGTGAGGCGGCGTTTCTGCCCGATTTGGCCGAAGCAGGCTATGGTGACATTCAACGTGAGGGTGCCGTCGTCGATGTCAACCACGTGGGCATCCACAATGGCGGCGTTATTGATGGGTCTGGATGAGACGATCGGCGCATAATCGATAGTGTCAACGACAGCCGGTTCCTGCACGGCGGCGAATTGCGCGAGGGTCTTGGGGGTGAAATCGCTGATTATCATTAGCGAGACCGAGCCGGCCGGCCGCTGCCCGCGTGCATCGGCGCCCACCACCGACAGAAAGCCATCGATATCGGTCGGGTGCGGGACGAGCCTCAGGCCCTGAACCTCGGCCAGGGCCTGGTCCCTGGTCAGGCCGTTCGCCCAATCGCCCGAGGCCAGCGAGCAAAGGTTGAAAAGCGCTTTGTCATCCGACGAGCGAATGTAATCGATGGCCTTATCAATCATCCGCTCGAAGTAGCTGCCCGAACCGTCGTCGTAGGCCATTGACATGGAATTGTCCAGGCCGAGGTAATGCACCGAGCCGGCGGGTCCTCCGGCGGCCTTGCGGCGAAGCAGAGGCCGGGCGAACAGCATCGCAATCAGGGTGATTATTGCGCATCGCAGCAGCAGCAACAGCAGGTCGCGCAGTTTCTTCCTGGAGCGGCTCTCGGCCTTGCCGGCCTGCAGAAAGCGCAGCATAGTAAAGGGCAGCCGCCTGTACCGCGGCTTGGCCAGCAGATGGGCAATCACCGGCCCGGCCACGGCCAGGCCGCCCAGCAGGAATATCCACTCTGTAAAAGTCACATCATCCTCTTTCGCTTTGCAAGGTACGCCATCAGGGCCCGGTCGAGCGGCCGGGACGTATCCAGGAGGCAGTAGTCTATGTTGCTGTTGCCCGTGGTCCTTTCCATATCATCCAGGAACATGCGGACGCGGTCGCGATAGGCGTCCCGCAGCGACTGCGGGAACGTCTGCATTCGCTCCTTGGACTCGAGGTCTTCGAATTGAATCAGGCCCTCGTAGTCCAGGTTCAGCTCCCGATGGTCCATCGTGTGAAACACGATTACATCGTGCTTGAGGAATTTAAGGTGCGCCAGGCCCTTGTAGATGTCGGCCTCGTCGTCGAGCAGGTCGGAGATAAGGATTACCAGGCCGCGGCGCTTGGTGGTTTCGGCAATCGTATGGAGCACACCGGCAAGATTGGTGCGCCCGGCGCCCCTGTTGTACTGCAGGGCTGCAAGGATGGTATTCAGGTGAGTGCGTTTTGATCGGGGGGGAATCTTTTTGGTCACCTTGTCTGCGAACAAGAGGAGCGAGGCGCTGTCGGCCTGTCCGAGCATCAGGTAGGTCAGTGCGGCGGCGAGGAAGGAGCCGTAGTCGAGCTTGCTGACTCGGCCGTCGCCGGCGAACGACATGCTTTTGCTGCTGTCGAGCAGAATGTAGACCGTCGTGCTGGTTTCCTGCTGGAACTGCTTTATGTAGAGCTTGTCGCTGCGGCCGAAGACTTTCCAGTCCACGAATTTGAGCTCGTCGCCGGGGTGATATTCCCTATGGTCGCTGTACTCGACGCTGAAGCCGTGGAATGGGCTTGGGTGGAGGCCGGAGAAGAAGCCCTCAACGGCACATCTGGCCACAAGGTCCATGTTTGAAAGCTTGCTCAGAAACACCGGATCAAGATATTTGCGACTTGCCTTCACAATGCCGCCTTACAAAATAAGGCCATGCGGGCGTATGAATCTGCGTTTCTACTTCGGCGGCGAGACGTTCTCGATTAGGTCTTCGAGAATAGCCTGTATGCTTATGCCGTCGGCTTCTGCGTTGAAGTTCGGGATTATCCGGTGCCTGAGCACGAGGGGGCAGACGGCGCTTACGTCCTCGAAGCTTGGTGTAATCCGGCCGTTTATCAGGGCCATTGCCTTTGCGCCGAGCGTCATGTACTGGCCGGCCCTTGGGCCCGCGCCCCACTTGAGATATTTTTTGACCATCGGTGTGGCCAGTGGGTCGTCCGGTCTTGTGGCGCGGGCCAGGCGGATGCAGTAAGCTATGACGGTATCGCTGACCGGTGCCATTCTTACGATTTCCTGAAACAGCACCATGTCGCTCCTGTCGAGGACGCTCTGGACGGCGTTTTTTCTGCCGGTCGTGGTTTGTTTGACTATGAGGTGCTCTTCCTTGGCGGTGGGGTAATCGATATAAATCATGAACATGAACCTGTCCAGCGCCGCTTCGGGCAGCGGATAGGTGCCTTCCTGCTCAATAGGGTTCTGGGTGGCGAGCACAAAGAACGGCTGGTCGAGCTCGTATGTTCTACCGGCGACCGTTACCTCGCGTTCCTGCATGGCCTGGAGCAGGGCGGCCTGGGTCTTGGGGGGCGTGCGGTTAATCTCGTCGGCCAGGACCACGTTGGCGAAGATGGGCCCCTTGATGAACTCGTATCGTCTTTGCTTGGACTGTGGGTCCCTTTGGATGATATCGGCGCCGGTGATGTCGGAGGGCATGAGGTCCGGGGTGAATTGAATGCGGTTGAATTTGAGCTTCATGGCGTCGGCTATTGCGTGGACCATCATCGTCTTGGCCAGCCCGGGCACTCCCTGGACGATGCAGTGCCCGCCGGCAAGCATCGAGCAGAGCATGGAATCGATGACCTTTTCCTGGCCGACGATTGTATTGTGAATCTGCTGTTTTAGCTGGACGTAGCCTTTGTGGAGTCGGCCCATCAGGTGTGTATCGTCGAGGGATTGCCGGGTTTGCCGGCTATTGATTTGGTGCCCGGTAGCCTGTTCCATACTGCTGCTCCCAATTCCTGTTTACAATCAATATTCGGCCTGGTTCAAGAGCCTTGGCGCCTTTGACGGCCCGGCCGGAGCCGTCGATTCCGCGCATAAGCGCCGCGAAAACAGCTTTACGCCAAACAGGGACTGGGGCAGTATTCCAACTTGACATGGTATTATACCATGAATCGCCGCCTTATTCAAACGTAAATTGCCGACGAGACGGGGATATTTCCGATTGTTGTGACGTTTGTGGTTTTCCCGATTTGCGCGGAGGATACCCGCCGTCATAACGAATCTGACAATGCCGGTCCATCGTTCTGTTTTTTCCGTAAACGTTGTGTCGGAACCGGGTGTGCATTTCGCTCCTCATGATGTGGGATTGGAGCCTGTCCTGGGTCCGGGCGTATTTGTCCACAAGCGCAAAGCCGCGGCGCGGTCGTGCTGAGATTCCTGAGCGGCGGTTCCCATGCAGACTCGTGCAAGGGCAGAATAGACAAGCGTGCTGATGGTGGCTGCCACAAAGGTCTTCGGGGTCGAACGGGATGCGTTCATCTGAGGTCTACCTCTTGGATCCGCGGCTTCTGCTTGCGGAGCGTGAGGTCTTGGTGGGTCCGTAGTTTCTCACGATCGCCAGGTTGGGCATATTTCTCTTGAATCGTGCGACGGCCGGCTCGCTGAAGTTGGCGCCGCCGAAGAAGTCGAGCATATAGAGTCCCTTGAGTTTGGCCAGGTGCTCCAGGCCGGCGTCGGTGAAGTCGCCGCTGATAGTCAGATGCGTCAGGTTCTTCATCCTTGCCAGCTCCGCCAGGCCGTTGTCCGTTATCCTTTCACCGCCTATGCTGAGGAGCCACAGGTAAGGAAGCCCTGATACGCATTTGAGCCCGGCGTTGCTGACGCCCTTGTGCGGTAGTTGCAGGCGATTGAGACGCGTCAGCTTTGACATGCACGCGAGGTCTTCGTCGTGGAGCTCCGCTTCGCGCTCGAAGCTCAAAGTCAGGTCCTGCATTGCTGTTAGGCCGGAGATATTGAGGCGGGAGTTGTCCTGCGTGATGCTTTTGACCACCAGCTCTTTCAGGTTTGACAGGGCGTTTAGACTTGAGACGCCCGTGACGCTTATGTCTCCGGCATAGATGTACAGCTTCTCCAGAGACCTTAGGGCGGCCAGATGGGCGAGGGCCCGGTTGGTGATGCGGCCGGTCCTGAGCGAAAGGAATCTGAGGCTGGTCAGTTTGCCGATGTGGGCAAGGCCCTCATCGGTGACGTTCGGGCTGCTGATTTTGAGCTCTTCGAGGGATTCGAGTGCTGTCAGGTGTTCGAGACCGGAGTCGGTAAAGGGGCCTTGAATATCAAGGGATTTGAGATTAGTCAGTTGGGCCAGCGCAGCCAAGTGCGAGTCGGCTACCTCGAAGGGCAGGGCGACGGATTCCAACGATTTCATCCCTGCCAGCATCGCAAGAGAGGCCGCCGTGACTTTGGTTGCCCGCAGGTCCAGCTCCTTCATCGAGCGCAAGGTCGCAAGGTGGCCGAGGCCGGCGTCGGTGACGGGCTTTTCGTACAGGTCCAGGCCCTCGAGCTGCGTGAGCCTGGCGAGGTGCGGCATGGCTGCATCGGTTAGGGGCAGGTTCCTGTGGATTCGGATTCTTCGAAGCGACGGTGCGGCTGAGAGGTACTGAAAGGCGTCGTCGCGGAATCTGCATTTTCCCTTGCTGTTGTCACCCCCGAGAAACAGGTACTCGAGGCGGGGCAGTTTGGCCAACTGGGCCAGTCCGGGGCCTCGGATGTTGTTCACCCATAGGTACATCTCTCTGACAGAGGTCAGGCCTTCGAGGTGTTTTAGTCCTTCGTCGGTGACCCTTTGCCCGCCCAGCACAAGTGTTTCGACGGATTTGAATTCGGCCAGGCACTCGAGGTCCTTGTCGCCAAGCCTGTCCGAGCTTATGTGGAGGTAGTTGAGTGACTTGAGCGGGGCGATGTACTTCAGGCCGCTCGCAGTGACGCTTGTGCTTTCCAGGGTGAGCTGCTTGAGGCCGGTAAGCCTCCCGATATGCCGCAGACACGAGTCGCCGGCTTTGGGGCCTCCTGTGTATGAGCCGCTGATGTAGAGGCCGTAAAGATCGTCCGGCCGCAGGCACACAATCCCCGGCAGGTTCTTCAGATGTCTCTCGCCGACATAGAGATACAACCTCCTGCCGGCAGGCACGGTGACATCACCGACGGCGGAGCCGGAAGTTCGATAGTCGAAGCCGGTGTTTAGAATGGTCGGATCGCCGCCGTTGTCCGTGATGGTCTTGAGGGTTCCGAGGGTCGTGTCTTTTGGAAAGTGGACTATGCGCGGTTCACCCGGCGGCCGGGCGTCCGGGGCCTTCGGTTGATATGCGCGGAGCAAATCCCAGAGACGCGGCCGCCTTCGAGCTTCTCCGGCTGCGGCCCGGCTTGGGCAAATATGCCCGAGAGCCCAAGCAACCACAATATACAAGAGTATCTTCTTGGTGACGCGGTTTATGGCCATGCCTATGTCACTCCCTTTGGCCGGCTATGGTTTACGCGGCCCGGCGGCAAACAGAGGCCGAGATCGCACGAGCCTTTTGTCCGCGGCCGGATATCATAATGAGGTCCCCGTGATTGTTGTGCCGATTGGGCCGCACCGGCCACTGAGCCGTCCCCTAAGCCTCTTCATTCGGATTCTCGCGGCTCGGTCGGTTCATTAGGTTCGGCTTCTACGTGGCTGGCCGCGAAGTAGGCGGCTCCCCCGCCAAACCCCTTGGGGGCCTCTTCGGAGCCTGACCCGCCGTACGTGCCGTATATCATGGGAGTTTGCTTATCGTCACTTTCGGCCGACCCTTGATCTCCGGCGTAGGCGCCGAAACCTCTGGGGGCGTCTTCACTGCCCCCGTAGCCGCCGAAGCCCTTCGGGGCGTCGTCGCCGCGCTCGCCGTGCGTGGCATACATCATGGGCGCCTGGTTGTCATCACTTTCGGTCGATCCCGGATTCTCGGCGTAACCACCGAAGCCCTTGGGGCCGTCTTCGTTGGCGGCGTAGCCCCCATAGCCCATCGCGGTGTTCTCCTCGGCCGGATTGCCTTCGGCAGTCTCCGATGGGTTGGTTGCGTTGGTCAAGGCCACTCCGGCAACGACGGCCAGTATCGCCAGGGCCGCCAGCGACCATCTGAGCGACAGCTTTCTGAATCTCGCGATCATGGTAATTCTCCTTTTGAATTGATTTCGATTTTCCATAATCCCCACCGTCATAGGCAGATACGAGCCCCGCCCGAATTGCTCGACGAGGCTTATGATGGTCCGGCCGTATTTCTTGCTCTCGTCCGCCGCGGCCTTCGAAAGCACCAGCTCGTCGCAGGCCAGCTCGCGGTCGGTCCTCATGCGGTAGAACGCCACCCACAGCAGGGGGTTGAACCAATGCAGAATCTGGAGCAGGCTGGCGAGATTTGAGGTGAGTATGTCCATGTGTCGCAGGTGCGCCAGCTCATGCAGGAAGACATGGCGCAACTGCTCGCTGCCGAGCGTCTCGACCATTCCGGCCGGCAGAAGCAGCCTGGGGCGCACGCATCCGAAAAGCGACGGGCTGTTGACCGCGTCTGTGACC
>CP070678.1:3533539-3548388 GCA_020352515.1 Phycisphaerales bacterium
AGCACGGACAACTACAACTTCGTGCCGATGGACCACAACACGCCAGGCGTGCCGAACGCTTATCCGCAGGTCGGGCCTGTGGTCATCAGCGAGATCATGTACAATCCGGACTGGCCTTACGGCGGGTCGTACGTGAACGACCAGTACGAATACGTGGAGCTTCACAACGCCGGCGGCTCGGAGGTAGCGCTGTATGACTTCGACGAGAACGAGCCGTGGAAGCTTGTGGACGGGATCGATTTTACGTTTGTCGGTGTGTCACCGGTGACAATACCGGCCGGCGGCTACCTTGTGGTCGCCAAGAATCCGGAGGCGTTTGCGTGGCGGTATCCCAATGTCCCGGGCGAGTTGGTTCTGGGGCCGTACGACGGCAAGCTGAGCGACGGCGGCGAGAAGGTCGAGCTGGCCAGGCCGGGGGACGTGGATGAATTCGGCGAGAGGCAGTACATCCGCGTGGACCGGGTGGCCTACAGCGACGGCTCACACCCCGGCGACACGCCCGGCGAGCTGGACCTCTGGCCCGTCGCGGCCGACGGCGCCGGCTCGTCGCTGGCGAGAATCAACATGACCCTCTACGGAAACGACCCCAACAACTGGACCGCCGAAACCCCCTCGCCAGCACAGTAGCCAGAAGACAGAAGCGCGAGCCCCCATGAGACGGACAAACGCCGTCATCTCACGGGTCGAACAAATGCACAGCAACGGAGCGCACAAGGTCTGGACGAAGGGTCTATCAAGACTGGTAGGAGACGTGGATAGTTAAGCGCAATATGTACGCTATCGTATGGTGCAATGCCGGAGGGTATGCAATGAGCGAAAGTAGTGGCGACATAGTGGATGTCTCAGAGGTGTCAAAACGTTGCCGCACCATACAGGCATCCTAAGATTCCCAGGATGCCAAAGACAAGAAACACGAGGTTGAAGCAGCGCCCATAAGTGTAGTGTCTATTCCAAGGCCACAAGCCATTTGACTCCTTGGCTCTTTTCGTTTGGGCCTCCTCGTATAAGAAGAGTTTGAGGATGTGTGGGGTGCCAGAGTTGTCATCGAGGGGAGCGTCGGCTTCAATATGTTTAAGCGCTTCTACCACATTCTCGATCATTTGCCTGTTGCGGATGTCTAGTTTCCAGAAAATGAACGACAGAAAAGAGAGGAGCGCCCCCACGATGCTGCCAAAACCCGTAGTTGCCGAGTCTCTTAGGGCTGTGAAGTAGCCTGTTGCGAGGATGGAACATATGATGATGTAGAAATTGAAAGTAGTCAGTCGTTGCTTGGCATGATAGTGAAAGTAATCCCAAGCGTACTGACGGAAGTCTTTCATGTCTTGGGGTTTGGCACTGTCATACATCGTTGGTCCCTCTCATTCGCTGGGCAACTCCTATGCCCAGGCACTATTTTCTATTGACTCAGCCATCTGTCGATAGATGGGTGAGCGCATTCATAACTCATTGTGCACTGGATGCACACGCCCCACTTCGGCTCTCGCCATGGCCAACCAAGACTACTACGATGGCCACAAGTGACTGCCAAAAGATCAAAGCCCAGAGCCCCGACAGGCTGCCCGGATTACTAACTCCTGCAAAACGGTGAGCAAAAACCTCAGGATGTGATGCAAGAAGCGGAGCCTCTAAGAGATACTTGGTGTAGATTGGAGGAGGTGGATCGCTGGTCTGGCAATATCTGATCCGGTGGGTAGTCTCCTCCGGAAGGAACTTCAAGTAGTGATGATAACATAGCCCGCGCACGACCTTCCAAACAACTCTCCCTACTCTGTTCCAGTCAGGAATTTTCGCTATCAGATGCCTGGGGAGGTACAGGCCTGCCACAGTAGAATTAAACTCCGACATCACTTTTTCGCGCAGCCCCTGCGAATGCTGGCGCGAAAGCTTGTTCCCAGCCTCTTCCATAAGCCAATCGTGAATGTAGGCTTGCTCGGTAATAGGGGCAAGAGAGGCAAAGAAGTAGTCCTCGTCGTCCTGGTATGACTTGTTGCATTCGGCATGTGTAGGCAGTGTAAGGAGATTTGGTGATTTGGTCTTGCGGAACATTCTTGTGAAGAATTGCCTTGGCGGCACATGATCTCTACTTGCTGTTCCTTCGATCGATTGACCGCAAAGATAACAGATTTCCGGATCCATGCCCGTTTCCTCATCCGTTAGGCGAACGCCCCGCCTGCCCAAGCGCTCCTTTCGTAGTACATGTTTGGGCTCTGTCCCCACAGGGTGCGCGTCTTAAGTGCGCTCTGACGTTTCGCGCCATCGTTTGCGTTGACAATGTGTTGGGGCAAGGCCCAATGTACAACTGCTACTTCAGCAGCTCTTTCAAGGATACTTCATCAATGCTGATTTGCGATTTTAGCGTTTTTGTCGGGGGTTTCAAGTGAAAATCCGGCAGGTTTCAGTTTTTTTCGTTACGGCGGGACGAGCCCCGCCCTGCGAATAGAGGGGCGTTTGTGAGACGGGGGTTGTTGATGGGGAAAAGCAGAGAAATGCAAAATCTGAAAGCAAGAACGAGAACCTATAGAAGCCTTGCGGGCCGGTTAAGGCTGTGGCCAAATAAAGGGCGATTTGGCGCCATCGCGGGGCGGGAGCGCGTTACTGCGGGTATTGCTGTGCGGCGGCGCGTATATCTTCGACCTCCGTGTCGAGGCCGTGCAGTTGCGTTTGAGCCGTCTGCAGCTTTTGCTGTTCGCCGGTGACGGCATACAGCCGGGTCATCTCCTTGAGGGCGGCCTTCTCGCAGGCTATGCCAACCAGGCGGGTGACGAACATTCCGTCCTTGTTCTGGTTCAGGTCCCTGCCGGTTTCCAACGCCGCTATCAGGTGCGCCTCGCCGGTGAGGTAGTCGCCGTCGGCAATGCTGAGCCGGGCCCGGGCGACAGTATCCTTTATGTAGATACGCGTCTGGCGGCAGGACTCCACGGTCTCGGCCATAACCTTTTCGCGGTCCTCGGCGGACAGTTGGAAGAACTCACTTTCGGTGACCGTGCGCATGTAGGGCCGGCCGAAGACATCGAGCGACAAGTATTGGCTCTGCGGCTCGCTCTGCGGCGATGCGCCCGATTCGTATTCCCAGAAGCTCTCCACGAATTGCTCCATTATCTCGTGGCGGCCCTCGGGTGAAAGCTGCTCGAATTCTTCTTTGGAGATAGAGGAATCGCTTGTCACCGGTTTTTGCAACGGCTTTATATCCACGGCATCCGGGGACTGAGCCCCTGAGAAACCGCCCGGCGGAGACGGCGTGCAAGAAGGCTCTTCTGCCGCGGGCGTGCTATCCGCGGAGGAATTGCCAAGAAGCGACAGTAGTGCCAGAGCGAGCATTGCACAACCGGTAATTATTGCGGCCCTTTTCATTTTCGATTGCCTCCCGGACGTTCGGTTTCTACAGCGCCACGAGTCACTATCCGGCGCACGCAGAAGCTTCTGTTGCCAGGGCTTCTACCCTTATAGACTTGAGGCGGCACGCCAAATGGGCGCGGAAATTGCAGTCTTTTTTGGGCCGGCTCCGCGCGCATGGCTTGAGAACCAACGAGCGTGCTGTGGCCCCGCGGCGCCTGTCAGAAGCGCAGTGCTAATATACCGCCGGGTGAGGGCTATTGGCCGGGCGAGGGTACGTCGGCGGCCCAGTTGTTGGGGTCGTTCCCGTAGTCGCCTTCCTCGATTTTGTTCAGCGACGTCCCACCGCCATCGGGCCCGGTGGGCCAGAGGTCCACGTCGCCGGGCTCATCGCCGGGGTGTGCGCCGTCGCTGTAAACGACCCTGTCGACGCGGATGTAGTAGCGTCTGCCGAACTTGTCGATGTCACCCGGCTTGGCGATTTCCAATCGCTCGCCGCCGTTGTCGAGCCAGCCCTCGTACGGTCCGAAGACAATCTGCGGGTCGACGTCGGGGTATCGCCAGGCGAAAGCGTTGGGGTCTTTGACGACGAGTATGTAACTATGGGGGGGTATCGTGACAAACGGGTCGTTGGGGAATGTGAAGTTGATTCCGTCGGTGAACTTCCAGGGCAGCTCGAGCGCCATGTCGATATCGTGCACCATCAGAGTGACCGAGGAGGTGGTTATGTTTTTGAGCTCGATGTACTCGTAGCGGTTGTTGGGGTAGGAGCCTCCCTCGGGCCAGTCGGGGTGGTACATGATCTCGGTGATGACGACGGGCCCGACTTTGGGGTCGTCATTTTCGAAGCCGGGGGTCTGGTCGGCCATCGGCACGAAGTTGTAGGTGTCGGTGCTGGACTTGTGGTATCTCCCGAAAGAGACGTTCGTTTCGGATGCGCCGAAATCCTCGACCTCGCGGTACCCGAGCAGGACGCCGGCCTTTGCGGCGGTAAGGTACAACTGGTCGCCGTTTTCGCTGAAGGCAAACGGCGTGATACTGCCGACGTCGGAGCTGAATTCGCCGAAGTGTTCGTCCTCGTAGAAGACCTTGTATCTGTCCGACTTGATCTTTGTGCCGGCGGGGATGCGGTATTTTTTAAGGTCGGCCTCGCTGTCGCTGAGGTACCAGCCGCCAATGTCTATATCGGCCTCGGTCGTATTATACAGCTCGACCCAGTCGGGGGCGCCTCCGTGTGAATGCGCAAGTATCTCGTTGACGACGACGCTGCCGGGGTTGGGGATAATTCCGGAGTCGTCCTGGCCGGGCGAGCCGCCCTCGTACGCGCTGGCCCGCCAGGAGTCCTTCATGGCCCAGCTACCCGGGTCGGGGTTGGCGGGATTTATAATCGTCAGTGAATAGCCGTCGCCGTCGGTGATTCTCCGCCATCCGTCCTTGTACTTGAAATCGAGAATCGTCCGGCCTATCGCGTCCTGGAGCCTTATCCTCTCTCCGCCATTGTCCAGCCTGCCGTCGTATCGGCCGAGAACTTCGGTTGCGGGGCCGTATTTGGCGGCGAAGGTGTTGGGCTCCCTGACGACAACCACATGCTGGCCGGGGACGAGGTTGACATCGGCGAACGTGAAATCGATGCCGTTGGCAAAACGCACAAGGTTGAGGTTAATGGTCTCGTTTCCTATGTTGGTCAGCTCAACGAACTCCTCGTTCGGATCGTTGGGGTCGTTGGGGTCGCCGGTGTCGAAGGGATGGTACATCATCTCGGTGATTCGGAGATTCTCGACAACCGGCCCAACGACAAAAACGGCCTCGTTAAGCGCGCTCCAGGCGGCGCCTGCGAGCGTACGCGCCTTGACGCGAACGGTCTTTGTCAGGGTAACAGGCCCGGTGTATTTGATTGCGGTCGGGGAGACGCCGCCGCCGCTGCCGGGGTCGCTGGCGCCGGCCACAAGCTCGGCGGAGATGATGAAATCAGAGCTGGTTTCAGAGACGTTGAGCCCGTGCAGAGCAAGGATGTTCCAGCCCTGGTGCAGGTCGCTTATGTGGTCGGAGACGTAGAATGATTCGAGGCCCGTGGACTCGTGGTTTCCGTCGGCGCGGGAATTCCACTCGGGCTCGCCCGAGAAGAGTGCGCCTTCAATTTTGCGGCCGTTCAGGTATGCAACGAAAGCGTCGTCGTAGCGAACCCCCAGCGTCATAAAGGTCAATTCATTCGGATCCCCGGATATGTAGAACTGGATTCGCACGTAGCAACCGGTCTGCTTTTCGAACATCTGGTCCTCGACATTCAAGCTGATCAGATGCCCATATCCGGAGCTTCTTTCATAGCCGACGCCTCCGGGGCCACCGACGGTATATGTCCACGCCGAATCGTCGAAGGGCTCGCCGCCCTTCCAGTTGTCACTGACGGGTCCGGTGGGGACAAGGACCCTCTTGGCGGCGTTTTCGGCCACGAGCGTGATCTGTGTCCCCCCTCCGCCCTGAGGTTTCTTGGGCAGACGGGGATCAGAGCCGTCGAGCGTGTAGTATATAGTCTCGCCGCTCGCCGCCATTGTCAGGGTGAATCCGAAGGGCGCTGGTCCGCCCTGATAGTTGAACGCGGGGGCTTCAACCGACGGATACCACCCCTTTGAACGGAGCTGGTCGAGCACGGTGTTCGTGCGGCCGGGGACGAACGTATCCAGTATCCAGTCGGCCGCGGGACGCCAATGGTTGTCCCTTGTGAAAGGCGAAGATCTCTTTGCGTCACCCCATCGCGCCGACTCTGCGATCATAGCAGTCTCAATCTGTTGGGCTCGAGTGTTCAGTCGCTCCGACGCAGAATCCCGGGTAAGTACGCCGCCGTTAAGAAGATGTTTGTGCGCACGGTCGGCGAACTTCATGCGATACTCGGGATGCGCGACGAGCTGCTGATGGATCCATTGCGGGGTGCAGTAGGTGAAGCGAGCAAGATCGGGGCTGGTGAAGGGGCCCGTTCGGTCGATACCCCAGTTGTGGTGGAACAGAGAATGCTCGGCGTCGTGCCTGAAAAACTTGAAGCCGTCCGGAGCAACACGATTGTATATTCCGTAGAAGTTATTGGGCCTGTTGTTGCTGAGGAAGTTGGAAATCGGCCCGTCGAAGTCACCCACGTAGAAAGTGCAGACCATGTAGTCGATCAGGTTCTCGACGTCGAGCAGTTTTTCGTATTCAGGGTTGGGCGTTCCGTCGGGATTCAGGCCCTGGACCCTGTAGTACCTCTGGTCGTCGTCGAATCCGGCGGTGGCCGCCTCCCATAGGTGCCGATAGGCGTCGAGATTTCCGTCGGTGACGGTGACGTAGTAGGGCTCGACCTTGACAACGTCGTAGTCTTCCTTATCGCCTCCGAAATACGATTCCCCGAATGACGCTTCGGACCGCTCCTGGGTCTGGAAGAGTCCCCAATAGTGACCGTTGACATAGAGGTGATAGTATCGGCTTCTCGTGTACGGCCGATCCATTTCCCGCTGGGTGTCCCTCGAGAAAATGTCGCGAAGCATAGTGTTCCGGCTGTCGCCCTGATAGCTCCACGAGTAGTTCTGGCTGGTTCTCAGATCCACGTTCTCGAATTCTTCGACACCCTCCTCGCCGAAGAGGGGATACCTGAGCTTTGGCGTGCCGTATTCGGGGCGGAACATGAGCCTGAAGGCGTGTTTCGGGTTTCCGTTGCTTCGGCTAAAGCCCCCTCTTATGCGCAGACCCGCATCGATCTGGAATCCCTCGGCGCCGTCCGGGTATATCAGCTCGGCCGAGGTCGGCCTTTCCCAGGCACGGCCCTGCTGTCTGGCATTTACATATATCCCCTTGGTCGAATCAAAGAGATTTGCCAGGTCGGTCACAAGGGAGATAGTAGGCACGGCGAGCAGGGCATCGTGCATTAAAGGTGCGTATCTGGAATTATTGACGACGTCCGGGTCCATTCCGTAATCGATAACCTGCCCATTGACGCTCCCTGTGGGCCATCCCGGACCCGGGACTTGGCCGTTGGGCGACTGCACTACGACATCATCGACAAAAATGTACGTGTGCGTCTCGGCAGGGGACGGCATCCAGCCCATCTTGATGGCCATCGCGCGCAGGACGGTTGTCTTTTCGACGGCTATGGCAGCGGTATAGACCATGCCTCTGGGGAATCGCCCGCCGCCGGTCGTGACAAAAGGCTCGCTGCCGTCGAGCGTGTAATATATAACGGCATCCGGCGTTTCGGTGGCTAAGGTAACGGCAAACGGGGCATCGTAGAAACCACGCTCATGGCTGAGCTGCACCTCATCGACAACTCCCTGGTATATGCTGATATTGCCCCAACTGGGGGTGGAAATAACCATGGGCTGCCAGTTCTCGGTGGCGTCGGGATAGCGCCCCGAGGAGATGTTGCCGGTCTGCTCTCCGAATTCCACGCTGTCGATAAGCGTCAGCCCGTCGACATCGAACAGACCGATCTCCTCGCCGCCGGCATCGAGCTCGAAGGCCGCATGGAGGCCGATGTCTTCGACGTCGTTGTCGGCCCATATAAGCAGGTAGCCGCCTGATCCGATGGTGGTCTCTTCGGGCCGGCCTGCGGGAATGCGCCACTTGGTTGGAGCACCAAGGTTATCGGTCAGATACATGCCGGCCGTATCAATGTCATAGCTGCCGTAATTGTGGATTTCGATCCAGTCATCGTACTCGCCCTGGGGATCGGTGATGCCCTTGCTGTTCGAGGCCATGAACTCGTTGATTGCCAGGGGGATGCCCGCGTCGTACCAGAGCCCCGCCAGAATGGCAAAATCATCCATGTTCACCTCGTCGTCGCTGTCGAGGTCGGCCGGCTGCTCGGGGGGCTCCAGCCACTGCTCGGCCAGAAGTTGAACGTCGAGCAGATCGACAGTGCAGTCTCTATTGAGGTCGGCCTCCGGGCACGCGGCAATGACAACGCCGGCACAGGATACCGCCAACAGCAGAGATGCAAACGAGATTCTCAGGGAAGCAGGCATCTACAATCTCCTTCCTCTACGCAATGGAAGTCGCCGGGCAATAGTGCTCGTGTACACTTCGGGCGACGACCCTCTTGCGGCGTCCAAACCTTGACTCGCCATAATATTGTAAAAAACGCCCCCACGGGCCGAAATACAGGCCGAGCTGGCGCCCACGAGCCATTTTTATTATACCACAAAGACCGGCAAAATCAACAGCTTTTTCAGGCGATTCAGTCGGGCCGAGCCGTCTGGATACGGTCTGTGAGCCGGTTCTGAAGTCCAAGAATGGTTATGCTTCCGCCGGGCAGGCCGGCAGAGAAGATGACTTGGGCGCCGGGCAGGCTGACGGTAACACCGGCATCTCGCACGAGGAGGGTAGCGGCGTCAGGGGCGGCGGTGTCGGTGTCTGTTGCGGTCAACACGTTCAAGAAGTAGTCAATAGCGGATTGTTTTGGGGGGGATATTTCGATGCGGGCCTCGGGCGCCGGGCCGGTGTCGCGCGCGGGCGGATAGATCTTGCCGTCGCATTTGTACAGGTCTTTTCCGGAGATTACCTCGACCAAGGGACTCTCGGGAAGCAGGCTCTGGATGAAGAGACGGCCTTTTGCGTTGGTGACGGCCAGACGCCCGCCTACTCTTGCAGGAGGCTTTGCAGCCTGGAGGAGGCAGGTCTTTTTGAAGGACGCGTTCTTTACAGCCACGCGGTCGAAGATGACGAACGTTCCCGGGCGGATGAAGACTATCTGGCGGATGAAGGAGTCGAGCTTTTTCGCAGAGTAAGCGCCGGTACAGTCGGCGGCGAGATAGAGGTACGAGCCGCGGTCCTCGAAGGCGAGGATATCTGCGATATCGTACAGGGACCGGCCCTTTTGCCAGTCGGCCGGATCGGCCACAGCGCCGTTGTGGTGGGGCCAGTTGTGGTGCTGCCCGCCGTCGTTGGCAGTGACGGTGCCGGCGCGGATGCCGGGCCATGTTTCCCCGGGGTCGTGGACGAGGATCGTGTTATGGGCGATGGTGCGCAGGTGGTAGTTGACATCGTGTCCGGAGCCGAACGCGTCGTAGTGTCCGCCGTCGCCGATAAGCTCGGCGTGCCTGTAGATGACGAAATTGCCCACATCGAGGTGCTGGTGGGCGGTGAATCGATCGCCGCACTTGAAGAAGAAATAGGTGGCGTCCTCGTCCCAGGAGCTTCTGGCGTAAATATAGCCGGGGCCGGGGCTGATGTGGGAGAGCTTGAAGTTGTTCAGGTCGGCCTTCTGGACGCTGGTATCGCGCCAGAGGAAATCTTTGTATGCATAGACGCCGACGCTCGAGCGAGGCGTGGTCTCGTTGAAGGCGTGGACGGCCTGGTGGGCGGCATCGTCGCGGAGGCGGTTGACCAGGATCCGGCGGACCGACAGCGTCTTGTCGCGGTCACCGCCGAAGACGCGGCCGCCGCCGTCGCCCATCGGCACGGACCGGCGGGAGTTGTATATGCCGATGCCGGGGTACGCCTCGAACATCGAGGCGACCGCCCGGTTGTTGAAGAAGTGCGGCGCCATTGCGTAGTAATCGACGCCCTCGCACAAGCGGGCGACCTCGCAGAAAAAGAGCCACTCGTAGAGCCAGTAGTTGATGTAGTACCCTTCGGCCCAGCCGCCTCCGTCTCCGGCTAATTCGAGGGCGGGGGCGGCGCGCCTGCGGTAGTCTTCCTCGAGCGACCGGAGGATTTCGGGGGCGCGGGGATTCTCGTAGTACGTGGCGTAGGCAGCCAGGCCGTAGCCCCAGTGCTTGTAGCCATACCAGGCGTTGTGGAAGACGTGGGTCTCCGAGCGGACGTTGGCGTCGACGGTCTTGTTCACGTACTCGTGGAACTTCTCTCGCTCGGAGGCGGTCCAGTATTCGTGGCAGAGGTCGTAGACGATTGCACATCGGGCCAGGTCGCTGCCGAAGGGGACGTGGCCCCGCTTGATCGGGCCGTTGAAGTATTTCGCGGCCATCCGCACGGCACGCTGCCCGAGATCGCGGTCCCCCTCAATCGCGCAGACAAGGGCCATTGAGATCATCTTGGCGTGGTCGTCCGCTTCGGCCTCCCGCGCGACCCCGACGACCCGCTTGTATGCATCCGGGCGCTCGGCGGCCAGCTTATGAAGACGCTCGCGGGAGCCGAGAAGCCGGGGATGCTCCTTCGGAACGGGATGTCTTTGGGCTCGCGCGTCGGGAGCCGCAAACGCAGGCAGACCAAGAACAAATGCAAAGAGGAGCAAAGGGCGATAGATGCAGCATTTCCCGTTCATAAGAATCCTCACGATATTGCGTTCGGTTCAAAACGGCCACTCGGCCACTACAGTCGTACGCGAAGCAGGGAATATCTCTTTGATGCGGTCAATTACCCTATCGACCCTACTGTCAGTTATATCGTGCCTCGGCATATCGCTCTCTACAGAAGTTCGGGATGGCTTTCATGAATCCAGCGTTCAACCCAGCCTCGCAGTTGCCGGGCCAATGCCAGCATTTCATTCGCCTCGTGGTCACTCACCAACCCGGCCCGCTCATAACCGCCGATATTTCGTTTCTTGCGAAACTCGTTGAATTTGGCGATTACCTTCGCTTCCGCGCCGATTGTATATGCGAGAGACTGGATAACCCGATAGTGGTGAGCGTCGCGAGTTGCCCGATAACCGGCAGCCGCCAAGGCGGCAGTGGCGGACTGCAAGCCGGCGTTGTAAGCAATATTCATCTTCCAATCGGCGCTCAAGCCCTCCGTCTGACAATCAAGCAAGTCACGGTCGGCAACACCGAACAGGTCGTTGATTTCCTGCCGACTGCTTTCATGCCCTATCAGCCACCCGTCATTGAGCCAGTCTTCTAAGGTCATTCTCATCTCCGACCACAAAGATCTTTGGCTCATTCAATACCGTGGTAAGGAAATGGTGCTTGCCGGCAACCTTGTTTTTTAATTCACCGACCGGATATACAGAGGGGTTTACCTCACGAGCGAGCTTATCCTGAGCTTTGCCGATTGCATCAACTGCTTCTCCAAAACTGCAGGAACCGATCACTATCAAATCCACGTCGCTGCCGGCCTTGACGGCCCCCTTGGCGAAGCTGCCGTGTACGAAGGCAACTTCTATCTTCCTTGCCAATGGCTCAAGACACTCTGACAACACCTCAACCACCCCCGCAGTTTTCCTTAGAAGCCCGGCAAGGTCGGGGAAGAACGGACATCCTCTGTTGGCTTGATAGTAGGTTCGGTTGCCGTCTTTCGTCTTGGATATGATCTCCGCCTTGGCCAAACCCGTGAGCTCTCTGCGCACCGTGCCGATAGCAAGCCCGGTTCGCCGCTCTATGTCACGCAGATACCACCGTCTGTCCGGATCCCCTAACAGAAGCGCCAACGTCTTCTTGCGAGCTTCCGGAAACAGCCAGTCAATCGGATTGTTCTTCTTTGTTCTCATAATGCGCACAATTGTGCGCTAATTGCGCACAATGGTCAAGCATATTTCATCCGCTTGGGGCATGCTGATTCCTGGCCCGGACTTCCCTATGCGGGGGACGAGTCTGCCACCCGATTCGGAGAGCTCCGGCGGATTACTCAAATCCCTGCTTGTTGGCTGCGCGGAGGGGCGATATACTCGACGGAGAGTTGTCCGTGACATATTGCTCTCTTGCCGGTGACCTGTAAGGCAAATGCCGGGAGGAACATACGAAGCATGACAGCCCCAGAGAAGTGGAGTGGCGAAGGGCAGACCTGGATGCCGAGATCAATAAGAGAAATAGGGGGTCGTTGTCACCAATGACTTTCACTGTGTGCCAACGATGGAGCTGTAGGAAGCTTGCTGCTCATGAGAATTGACTTTCAACGCGAGGCGATTATCATGTTAATTGCGATGTTTGGGATTGCCATTATCGGCTTAATAGTCATGCTACTCAAGTATCTCTTATCATGATCTGGATTTTACTGTCGTAACGGAAACGGGTTCAGGATGAAGGCGAAGGTCAGATGTGGGCGTCTGGGCGAACGTCTTTGTGTGGCTGCCGTGTTTGGGGGTCAACTCGTGCGGGCGTGGGCGGTAGTTCTTCTCGTCTTTACGTCGGCGGGCGGCGCGGAGCGGCTTGCGCAAGCAGTTATTGGTGAGCGGGTCGATATTGCGCAATTCGGCAGGAGGATTTCGGGCGACGATTTTGCGGGTGTGGAGTGGGACAATCCCCGGGACGTGTGCGAAGTGCGGGTTGAGGGGGTCGATGGTTTGAGTGCGGGTTCGCTGCGGGTGGAATGGTGGGGCAGCGTATGGCCGGCAAACGGCAGCGGCGGGTGGATGCGCCTGGACGACCCCTGGAACGGACGGTGGGTACGAGCGGAGGCCGAGGCCACCAAAGGAGCCGAAGAGGAAATAGTCTTCAAACTTGCGGCGATGACGAAGCAGGAGTGGGACAAGGCCCTAAAGCCCGAGCAGTATCCGGGCAAACGGGACCCGCAATTCCGCAGGACGCTGAAGGTCCGCGTCGTCGGTCAGAACGCAACAATATCGAAGAATGCAGCACTGAAGGTGTTCGGGAAATCAAGCTGGGCGGAGGGGAGCTTTGATATCGAGAGCCGACAGCAACAGGATGGGCGGTCGGCCGGCCGGATTGATGTTATCAACGGGCTGCTCACAGGCATGGAGGGTCTGCCGGAGCCGCGGTCGGTCAAGACAGAGGGCAACGCGTGGGCCGGGCGGACCGTCGCGGGCGGCTCTACAGGCATTCGAATCCGGTTGCGGTACGCCGAGAACGAAGATTTGAATTCCAACGACCTTACACGGGTGACTGTGCGTCTCGGTGACTCGCAGAGGGCGACGGGTTTTTCATTCGTACCGCAGGACGTGCTCAAAGAGGGTATGATTCGGCTGCCGAGCTTCAATACGGTTGTGCGCGCCGGCTCGGCGCAAGTCACGGCGGCCAGTGACGGCCGCGCGGCGGGCGATTACTGGGACAAGCCTGTTCGGGCGCGTCTTGCCGAGCGGCCCGAGATGACGCGGCAGGCCGCGATGGCCGGCATTCCGCGGCTGCAGCCGCCCAGGTGGGTGCCGGTTGGCGTGCCCTCGGCCAGGCAGGAGTTCTTCGTCGGGCCCAACGGCGACTGGATGATTTCGGCGCTTAGCCTGAATACGGACAACGGGCGGGACGCAAAGCGGTGGATGTTCAAGAAAGACTTCGGCAGTGAGCGCCAGTTCGAGGAATTCCACGCGATGCTCGATACGCGGGCCGAGCCTAAGTTCGACGGCGGGGACAGACAAGGCGCCCGCCGCTGGCTCGAGGACGGCTGGCTGCCCCTGATTCACGTCGAGTGGCGCAGCGGACCAATTCGGTATCATCACGCCTTGACAGCGACCATCCTGCAGGGGGACTACGGCGACGACACGGCACGCAAGGGCGATGAGACGGTGGTGCTGCTGACCAGGCTGGAGATTGACAATACGAGTGACCGGCCGCAGGAGGCTGTCTTGAATCTGCGGTACTCGAATCCGGCAAGGCTGAGCCTCAGCGAGGACGGGGCCGTCATGGTGGAATCGGGCGACAGGAAGGGGCCTGCCGCGCTTTGGACAATGATTTCGACCGACAGGCCTGCCGGAGGCGGAATCGACGGCTGGAAAGTGCTGCCCGGAGAAGACGCCAGGTCGCCGGCGATTCTGCGGTGGCGGCGAAAGCTGGCGCCAAACCAGAAGCGGCTTGTCTATTTCAAAGCGCCTTTCGTGGAGCTTCTGGAAGACGGCGAGCTGGAGCGTCTGAAAGAAATCAGCTACGAGCGCGAGGCGCCGCGGGTGCTGGACTACTGGCGAAGCCGGCTGGCACGCCGGATGCTCATAGAGACGCCCGACCGGGAGATTAACAACCTGTACAGGGCAAACCTCTGGCACAACGTGATAACAACCGACCGCGACCCGCAGACCCTGCTCTACAACCAGGGCGTGGCAACGGTGCGGTACCGGGTTTTTGCCAACGAGACGGTGATGGTCGCCCGGTCGATGGACATGCGGGGCGAGCACGAGGAGGCACGGCGATACCTGGAGCCGATGCTGCACTACCAGGGCAGCGAGGCCCTGAAGGGGCGCTTCTCGACGAAGCAGGGCGCCTTTCACGGGGCGGGCGCCTACACGCACGGCGAATATGCGATGAATCACGGCTTCGTGCTGTGGGGTGTTGCCGAGCACTACCTGGTGACGCGCGACCGCGCGTACATGGAGCGCGTCGCGGCGAAGCTGGTGAAGGGGTGCGATTTCCTGATCAGCGAGCGGGCGGCGACGATGGGCGAAAAGGGCTCGCCGATTTACGGGCTTTCCCCGGCGTCCTCGCTGGAGGACGTGGTGGAGTACCAGTACTGGTTTGCGACCAACTCGTATTTCTACCTGGGGAGCAAGCGTGCCTCGGAGGCCCTGGCGGATATCAATCACCCGGAGGCCGAAAGGATCGCCGGGCAGGCCCAGAGGTACCGTCGTGACATCGAGGCGGCGGCACGTGAGGCGGCGACGCGGGCGGCGGCCGTGCGGCTGCGCGACGGAACTTTCGTTCCGTACGTGCCGTCGC
>CP070678.1:3548488-3569650 GCA_020352515.1 Phycisphaerales bacterium
ATTCTGACCTACTCATAGTAGGTAAGAGGAGTAGTCCTACTGCCCCTGTTTCTCCCTACTCCTACTCTCCCTACTCTCCCTACTCCCCCACTCCAATCTCTACGCAGTTTGTCCTTTTCAGTCCCTTCTCGTCCCTCGAAATTCGACACGAACTACACAACAACAGGGTCATTCTGCGTACATTCTGCGTACAAGAAAATACCGTTAATTCATGAATTAATTTGACAGGTGCTGTAACTTATTCAATTACAACGCCTTACACAACTCCCCGAGTAGGACTCGATTCGCCCGTGGCGAACAACCCAGCGGTTAATCCGCCTGAGCTTCAGATGCTTGGCATCGTTTGAAGCGAGTCTCGGAGCATTTGCCGTAGTGTCCCCTTGCCCTTGCTCGTCTTGAAGTACCGTTCCCGTCTCATGGCGTCGGCCTTGGACAGATGGGCCTCATAGTAGACCAGTCTGAGGGGCAATCTGCACTTGGTGCTGACGTTCTTGCCTGCCTGGTGTTCCGCCAGCCGCCGTTTCAAGTCGCCCGTGAAACCGATGTAGAACTTGCCATCCGCCAGGCTCAACAGAACATAGACGTAGTGCATGGCCAACGACAGTAGCACCTCCAAAACAGACCCCAACCCCGAACCACAAAGGATTCAGGGTGTGAACCCAATGTGGTTCACACCTCCCCGAGTAGGGCTCGAACCTACAACCTAGCGGTTAACAGCCGCTCGCTCTACCGGTTGAGCTATCGGGGAAAGACTGGCTTGCCGGCTATTCTATCGTGTTCCGAGAGCTGTATTCGTCCAGGCGAACGAAGCACATTATCCGGATCGGAGCGGCCTTGTCAAGCCGCATCTTCTTTTCCGCCGGAATCGCCCGAAAATCCCGCATGGGGCTGGATAAGTCCGGGATTCTTTTGTATACTTCCGGCTTTGCTGTAGATTAAGTGGCGCGCACCTTGGTTCGATATATTCGTATGCTCTCCATGGACTCTTGGAAGAACAGATGAAATTCCCGGTGTTTTCTTCGGTCCTATATGGATGCGGGTTCCTGCGTCAGGAGGGCGGAAACCGCCGAACAAGGCCGAGGCTTGGCGCATCTTAATTGCATGGCCTGAACTGTGGGCATACTGGCTGATTTTGGGCTTTTCTGGTTGGTATGGGCAAAGACATACTGGACATTGGCGGCTTTACAATACTCGGGCGCGTAGGAACCGGCGCCCGAAGCACCATCTACAAGGCTACCGACGAGCAGGACGGCAACAGGATCGCCCTCAAAAGGGTCATATTTGAAAAGCCCGAAGACTCAAGGATTTTCGAACAAATAGAGACCGAGTACAGGGTCGCACGACGGGTAGACCACCCTTACGTCCGCAAGTGCTACAAACTTAGAAAGATTCGCAGTATGCTCAAGGTAAAGGAAATGCTGCTTTCCATGGAGTACTTCGACGGCAAAAACCTCGAAGACTGCTCCACCCTGAGCCTGGGTGACGTGCTGCTCATCTTTAGAATGGTCGCAACCGGCCTTAACGCAATGCATCAGCATGGGTTCGTCCACTGCGATATAAAACCCAACAATATCCTCCTGAGCAGGTCCGGCACCATAAAGATTATAGACCTGGGACAGAGCTGCAAAATCGGAACTGTAAAACCGAGAATCCAGGGCACACCCGACTACATTGCACCCGAGCAGGTCAGGCGAAATCCGCTCGGCCCGAAAACAGATATCTTCAATCTCGGCGCCACAATGTACTGGGCCCTGACCGGAAAGCATGTCCCCACCTTGATACCAAAGACCAACAGCTACGGCCTGCCCGTCGCCCCTCGGCCACGTAGGGCGCCCAAAGAGATCAAGGACCAGATACCCACGGGGGTCTCAAAGCTTGTCATGGATTGCATCGAGGACGATCCGGCCAAACGACCACGAAACATGATGGCCGTCATATCCAGGCTCGACCTAAAGGTGCACAGCATTTTCGGTGGAAAGATAAGAACAAACAAGAGTGCCTCAAATGATAGTTGATCTGCTCAAGAAGGGAGTTGAGGCCAACAATGCGGACGCGTTTCGAAAGGGCAATCTTGTCGCCCTGCCCGCCGACGGAAGCGCAATCCTGACCGGTGACATTCACGGGCACCGCAGAAACTTCGAGAGAATAGTCACGTTCGCCGACCTGGACCAAAACCCAAAAAGGCATGTGGTGCTCCAGGAAATAATACACGGGGGCCCGGAAGATGCCGAAGGAGGATGCCTGTCCTACAAGCTTCTGTTCGACGTCATCCGCTATAAACTCGCATTCCCCGATCGGATTCATATCATCATGGGCAATCACGATACGGCCTTTATAAACAGCAGCGAGGTGATGAAAAGCGGCAAGGAGATGAATCGCGCGATGTCCTCGGCCGTGGAGCGCGAATTCGGCCGCGCCGGCGCCGAGATTATCCTCAAAATAAAGCAATTTCTCTTCTCACAGCCTCTGGCCGTCCGGTGTCAAAACAGAATATGGGTTTCACATTCCCTTCCAAGCGACCACGCCGCCGAGAAATTCGACCCCGGGGTAATCGACAGGCCCCTCAAAGTAAACGACGTCGTCAGACCCGGCTCGGCCTACCTTCTTACCTGGGGAAGAAGACACAGCCAGAGTCTGCTTGATAAAATGGCCGAAGCCTTCGACGTCGATAGTTTTGTGCTCGGCCACCAGCGACAGGAACAGGGTTGGTCGCGGGCCGGAGGCAACCTGATAATAATCGCCTCGGACCACAATCACGGCTGCCTGCTCCCGGTTAACCTGGATGAGTCCTACACTATCGAGCGCCTGGCCGGTTCGATCGTCCCCCTCACTTCGATAGCTTGACAACAATATCCCGCCGCGTTATAAGTGCAAAAGCCCTTAACGTCACATGTGCATCTTGACCCTTGCATGTGCCCTGGCCCGGCTGAACGACGCCCAGGAAGAATTCTGGTTGTATGGATTGGTACTTCTACATAGCTTTGGCCGCAATTCTCTCCCAGTTGCTGTTTCTGCTCCAGACGTTCAACAACTACCGCTATGCCCTGAGAAAATACAATCGAGAACGCAACTGGCATGAGCTGCGAGTTGCTCTGATAGTGCCGTGCAAAGGCCTGGACGCCGCCTTTGAGCAGAATATCGCATCGTTCTTCCACCAGGATTATGAGAACTACCGGCTGTGGTTTGTTGTCGAGACCGAGCCGGATCCCGCCTACGAACGGCTGTGCGGCCTTAGGGACGGCCTGCAAAAGAAGTCACAGGCCATAGACGTGCAGGTCTTCGTCGCCGGACACGCGGAATCACGAAGCCAGAAGATTCACAATCTGCTTTATTGCTACCACAGGATAGGCAGTGATATAGACGTCCTGGCGTTTGCCGATTCCGACATCTGTGTTCGGCAGGACTGGCTGAGCCAATTGGTCTGGCGTCTGCGAAGACCGAGGGTCGGAGCCACCACTGGCTATCGCTGGTTTATACCCGGCAAAAAGAACATCGCAAGCCTGGCGCTGTCGTCGATCAATGGCAAGGTCGCCCAGTTGCTCGGCAATACCGTTTTCAATCAGGCATGGGGAGGTTCGATGGCCATCGGTGTCGAGACATTTCGCCGGGTAGGACTCGACAAGATTTGGCCAAAGGCTCTCAGCGACGATCTGTCTCTGACCTATGCTGTGAAGAAGGCGGGTCTGAAAATCGAGTTTGTTCCGGCCTGTTTGGTGGCATCGTACGAATCCATGACGTGGCGCCAACTCCTTGAATTCGGGCGGCGGCAGTTCTTGATTACACGAGTCAGCAGGCCCGCGACCTGGTGGTTCGGACTATTCGCCAGCCTGTATTCCGTCTCGGGCATCTGGGGCGGAGCCGCCATGGCGGTCTATGCGGGGAGCCTCGGGGACGGGAGGCTGCCCTTTTTTGCCGCCGTGCCCATTGTGTTTTTCGCCGGCCAGTTGGTGCGGGCCGTTCTGCGACAGAGCATGATAAGCAAGCTACTAAAAGAGGACGCGCCGAAAATGAAGGCCACCAGAGCGGCTGATATCGTCGGCTCCTGGGCGTGGTCGATCCTGCTTCTTCTTCTTGTAGTATCTTCGGCCTTTGGAAGGACCATACGCTGGCGGGGGATACGTTATAGAATGCTGGGTCCTACCGAGACAATCGTGGAGGGTACCGAAGCCGGATGAGGCGCTCGATGCTTCTCAGACCCGCTCCCGGAGGGAATTTGCCCGATTGCGCCGGACTTCCTGAGCCGGCCATCCGTCGTTCTCTAACCCAAAGGCCCCGGCCATGCTATAGATGGTAAGGGTGACGTTGCGGCCGCGACATCATACGCCTCGCCTGCTCGTCCCCGACTATCTCCTGCTTGGCCTGGTCCCACTGCAGCTTGCGGCCAAGGATGTAAGAGAGGTTCCCAAGTACGCACAGGTTTGCAACGCCGACCGCCGCGTCGATATTCATAATCGTCTTGGCGCCCGTCCTGATCCCCTTGAACCAGTCTTCCTTGTGCCCCGGGCTCTTGTATACATCCTTTGCCCCCGACGGAGGCTGCCATTCACGGGCCTTCTTCTCGACCCAGGTGCCTCCGTCCCCGCCCCAGTGAACGAACTTGCCCTTGTCCCCGTGATAGACCGCGCCGTAACCGGGCCGGCTTATCTTGCCGCCCGGCTCTTTCCCGGTCCTTTCTTCGGCCGGAACCGCGTTGCCCGTGTGCTGATTCCACGTGAGAACCCAATCGGGATTCTTGAAAGTATAGGTCACGTCCATCGTCACCGCGCTGTCCCACAGGCCCTTCTTGGGCGGGGTGCCTGTGGCCTCCACCGTGACCGGCCCCGTCCCGTCCGCGCCCATCCACCACATCGCGCAGCTCATTACGTGTGCGCCGCGATCGCGAATCTGCCCGCCTCCGGACTCCATAATCCAGCGGAAAACACCGTGACAATACCTCTTGTTGTAAGGTCGCCACCGCATCGGTCCCAGCCAGAGATCCCAGTCCAGCTCCGGCGGGGGGTCGCTGTCCGGCACGGGATTGCTGTCTTCCGGGCTGTTGTAGTGGAAGCACGTCACTTTGCTTATATGACCGATATTGCCGTTGACCAGATACCTGTGCGCCAGGTAGGCCTCCGGCTGGGAACGCCCCTGCGAGCCAACCTGGACCGACACCTTGTTCTTCTTCGCCGCCGCGACCATCGCCTTGCCTTCTTCAATAGTACAGCAGGCGGGCTTCTCAACGTAAACGTGCTTGCCGCATTCGGCCGCATGAACCATCTGAACCGCGTGCCAGTGGTCGGGCGTGGCGATCACTACCGCGTCGATATCCTTGCGCTCCAGAACATAGCGGTAGTCGCGATAGGGCTGAACCCCCGCTCCGGCCGACTTGACGGCGTTTGCCAGCCGGTTCTCGTCCGCGTCGCAAACCGCCGCAATGTTAACGACGCCCCGGTCGCGAAACCTCTTCATATCATTAAGGTGATAGCCGCCCATTCCCCCGATGCCGATATGGGCTACTGTCAACTTCTCATTGGCTCCGGCGCGGCCGCGTGCAGCCAGAACGCCGGATGCAATCACGTATGGCAAACCCGCCGCTGCCCCCGCGGCCGTCAGAAATTCTCGCCTGTTGATGTGCTTTGACTTCTTCATGCTTCTCGCACCTTTCTGTTCTATTGCCCGCAGTTCAACCAATGGGCTTGACGTTCGTCTTCTTTGTCGGCGCCAGCTTTACGCACGCGGGAGCCGGGACCTCGACTCCGCGCTGTCGCAGCGACTGGGCAATATTGAGCTTGAAATTCTCCGGCGCTGTCTCAAGGGCCGCCCTTAGCACTTTGAGCGAGCTTTTGCCCGGAATCCGCTGTAGAACCATTCTCGCGTCCTCTCGCAACTCCTTATCGGACAGCAGCGCTCCGATCTTGTCAATCTGTTTCACACCTCCGATCTCCGAAAGCATCCAGAGCACCTCTCGCCTTACCGCCGCCGGCTGCTTGTCACCCAACAGCGGCGTCAGCCTTGCGGCTACCGCTTGCTTCTCCTTGGCTGCTCCCGGCCGACCCGCATGACGCACTATCCGCCACAGCGCACGCTTGGCCGCACGAGCCACCTCCATATCATCGTCTTTCATCACCCTGGCCAGCGGCCTGATCCCCCGGGCCCCGACCTCGCCGGCGCCGAGCCAGGCCTCCGTGCGCACCGCCTCACTCTTGTCCTTGATTCTTGCGATAAACTCATCCACATCCTTCTTCTGCTTGGCGCCAACCGGGCCGGCTGTTACCGTCGCAGCCGCCGCCGAAAGCAACGCCGTTTTTGGCTTGCCGCTCTGCATAATTGAAACCCTCGATTGCAAGTTGGATTCAGCAGGTTACTTCTTGTTCGCATGTGATTCTACAGGTCCTGTCCATTTCGTCAACAGTCTATTGCCCATCCGCAAGTTCTCTGCCTGACTGCCCCTTCAGATACTTCGGAACACCCGCGAGGCCGGGCACACCACAACAACTGGGTGATCCGGCGTGACTTTTGTCCGAGGACCAGCCCGCCCGGCCGACACACGATCACTCGATATCGGCGATATCGCCTCGGGGCCCGCCTACAAGGTATATTCTGTTCTTGCCGCTGCGTTTTGCCTCCAGAAGAGCCTTGTCCGCCTGCCCAAACAGCTCCTCGATGGTCGAGCCGTCGCGGGGGTAGCTTGCCAGGCCGCCGCTTATCGTCAGTACCCCTTTGCCCCCGGGGCCCAACAAGTGGAACTCCGCTTTCTCCAGCTCCCTGACGAACCGCTTGGCTATGATAATGGCCTGCCTGGGATGGTCGGCCGTCGCCAAACGTCTCTCCGGCTCGGCCCCCGCCGCGCGTCGACGCGGGTCGTCCCAGAATACAACCGCAAATTCATCGCCGCCCACCCTGCCCACAACATCTTGCCGGCGGCAGCATCGCCGCATCAGAACGGCGGCCTGTTTCAAAACCTTATCACCCGCACAATGGCCGTAGACATCGTTGTAGTGCTTGAAGTCGTCAATATCGAAAACAAGCAACGTCATCCGTCCGTTCTCCACCTTGGCGCGATCTATAACCTGCCGGGAGAATTCCCAGATATATCTTCGGTTTTTAAGACCCGTAAGGTCATCTTCGGTTGCCAGCTTTTCCAACAGCCTTATCTTCTTCTCCATTGCCGCCGGGGTCGAACCGGCCGACACGGTCTCGGCCACTCCATAACCCGCACCCAAGGCCCCTCCGCCTGTCTCAAACTCCCCTCCCCGAGGATGCGAGACACTTGAGACCAGCTCGGAAAAACTGACCGGACAAATCAGATAGCCGTCGGCCGAAGAGGCGCCGTTGAGACTCTCGCCAACCAGTTGAATTGCCCTTGGCTCCTCGTGCATCCGGGCCAGCAGAATTATCCTGCCCTCGCAGTTGCCCCTCAGCACTTTCAGAACCGAGCCAAGTCTGGCCGATGTGCCCGCCATCACCACCGCGATCGCCGTGAAGCTGTGCTTTGCCGCCATGTCAATGCCGTCAAGCACGGTCGGACAGAATTTGCAGCCTTTATCTGCGACTTCCTGCGCATCCCGAAAGACCCTTCTGATATCGCCTATCACAAGGATACCGCGGCCGGCTCCGTCCCCGGCTGTTCTCTTGTCTGCTCCCATTTACCTAAGCTCCGAGCAGGGCGTCACGCTCATCCTTCGTGGTCATAAAATCATCTTTCAAAAAGGCGCTTCCCCTTTTCTGCTCGCCGGCCCGGCGCATACTCCGGCTGCCGAGCAGTGTTGAGACCACCCCTTCAATCCCTCTGCGTGTCTTGCTTTTCCGCTCCTTCCCCGGCGGCCGGCCCGCCGCGCCCCTCAGCAGTGCCGCAACGACCCCTTCGATTTCCATCGGCTCCCGAATCATCACAACTCCGTTCTCCAGCGCGCCAAGAATCCGATCTTGTCGCCGAACCACGTCACCATCTGCAAGGCAGCAGCAGGAAAAGCCGCCTCCGCAGACAATCCTGAAGAATCGCCCTTCCTCCCGGCTCAACTCCCCGAGCCGCCCGATCACCAGGATGTTGCCGCCCTCCTGCCTGGCCAGTTTGCTCACGGCATCGTAAACGTCTTCGCAAAGCACGAACTCCACGTTGTATCTGCCAAGCGCCCCGATGGCATGACGCACGAGCTCATCGGACGGTCTGCCGACTATAAACGCGGCCGGTTTCGTGCAAGATTTGCGGTTATTCATAGTTGCTCGGCAAAAAGTACCAAAAAGCGAAGCAGCCGCCTCCGTGTTTATTGTATATTAGTGCTATATCCGGAAAAGTCAAGCCCAATTCACTGACCCCCGAAGACCCACGTCAATATCCTCAACCTTGCGACGGCCCTCTTTCCGGATGGCCGCCGGTTCTCAAATAGAAATTCTCCGCTCTACCCGGCCGAACCTTTCAAGCCAAAGCCTCTTGGATCAATCAACCGCGCGCATTCCGTAGAGAGTATTCTTAACCTGCTCTGTGCAGAAGCTATTGGGATAAAGACGCAAAAAATCCTCCAGGGTTGCCCGGGCCTCCCCGAGAAGCTTCTTCTTCTGCTCCGGGCTTGCATCGGCCTGCTGACTCAGCCGACGCTTCTTTAACAAGCCCAGCTCGTATAAGGCGAGCATCCCACCGTCCGCCTCCTGGAACTCCTTGTGAAGCTCGCTCAGCTTCTTCGCCCGAAGCTCCTCATCGGCAATGAGCTTGGCCTGAGCCAGAAGCACGTTATCACGCAGGGGATCGTCGTTTCTTATCTGCCTCAAAAGCTGGTCAAGATGGTCGGGATAATCCAGACCGTGGCGGTTTAGCATGACGAACCTTGCCAGACGCTCCGATGATTGCGCGTCTTCAGTGCGATTCTCAGCTCCTATCAAAGTCCGCAGCAGATTCGACCGCCTCTGCAGGTCGATTAGCTTGAACTTCGTTATTACCGAATCGGCCGGCGGTTGGAACATCCCGAACAAGGACGTGCTCTGGCCTTTACCCTGCTCGGCCTCAACCGTCTTTAATTCCTTGGCCAGCATCTCCTCGGCCTGCGCCAGAAGCTTGTCGGCCTGCTCGAACTTGCCGTGACCCGCCCAGTCCATCGCAATCCGCCACCTCGCCTCCAGCGACTCGCTTCTTTCCGGAAAGTGTTGATACAGGCGGTGCCATGTCACCAGAGATTCTCTGTGAGGATAGTCACTGTAGAAACGAAGCATCTCCCTGGCTCCGAGAACCCGTGGATCAGGCCTGTATTCCGTCAGAATGGCCTTGAAATAAAGTGCTATCGGCATTCTCCGACTATTGGGACGCTTCTTTATGAAAGAATCGTACTGCCTCAGAAGCCAGTCCTTTTTGGCCCGGTAATCCAGCTCCTCCGGTACAATAAACCAGCTCGGCCAGCGGTCGTAGCTCAACTCGTTCTGAATCTCTCTCTTCAGCGCCGCTCGTAGCGGGATCAGCTCCGTGGGATAGAAGAAACCTTCAAGGTACGTCTTGACCTCCGGATTCATCAGCGTATCATCCAGCGCCTTGGTTATCGAGCGATCGTGAAACTCACCGACCTGCTCCGGATTGTTCTTCGCAACGTAAAGCTGATAATCCAGCTCGTCAAAGCCGATCCTCACTTCGAACAGGACGACCGCGACCAAGAGAGTCAGCGCAGTGAAAATCCAGACCAGGCCCGGCCGGTAACGTGTGAAATGCCCAATCCCGAGAACAAAGCCCGCTATGATCAGAGCGTCCAGCCACGCACATATCCACGGCGCAAAAGAAAACCCCCATTCAATCGGGCCCACATCCCTGGCCCCGCCGAAAAAACCCCAGTAGAAAAGCTGCGGGGCCGTACATAAAGCGATTGCAATAAAACGTGAGCGGAAACGTAGCGGACGGCACGCAGCCGCAAAACAGCTCAACAGAAGACAAACGGAAAACCCCGGAAGATTCGCAAGGAAGAATACCGCAAGTACGAAAACAATACTGTGCTGGAAGCTCATAAGCTGCGATATCAAAATCGGTGAGCTTGCCAGTATCCCCATCAGCAGACCCAGAACGATAATCTGCCACGGGTATTCAAAAATACTTACTCCCGTAACCAGTGACCGGCCTATACGCCAAAAGTCGGCCGTGCCGACAAGTTCCGGGTCGAATGACCAAAACCTGCCCGTGACAATCTTCGACCAGAAAAGACAGCTAAGGCAAAACGCCCCCACCGCGAGCAGCCAGCACCTCTGTACGTTCTCGTGGCTGTAGTGAAGCGTCGGGCCGACAGCCAGAAAGGACTTCGAGGACGCTATCGACGGCTTGTCCGTTTCTTTGTTATCCATAGCCTCACTAATGGATCAACCCTGGGCGCATAATCCGTACGCCACCATGGCCCGTACGAGCCGCAGTAAGAAAACGGATATACGCAACTGTTATGTCCCCTCGCCGCTGCTGGCAAGGTATTTGATCTGTTCGGCTGTCAGTTTGTCTATGCTAATCGACATCGATTTGAGCTTCAGCCGGCTCACTTGGTCCTCCACCTGCTTTGGAACATCGTGAACGCCGACGGCAAGCCTGCCCTGATTCTTTATAACGTGCTCGGCCTCGAGAGCCTGCGTCGCAAAACTCATGTCCATAACACAGGCCGGATGTCCCTCCGCCGCCGCCAGGTTGATCAGTCGCCCCTCGGCCAGAAGGTGAATCCTCCGGTTGTTCTTCAAAACATATTCGTCCACATGATTGCGTACGTTGCGGCTTACACTCTTGCTCATCTTCTTGAGCGAGGGTATGTCTATCTCCACGTTGAAGTGACCGCTGTTGGCGACCACCGCCCTATCCTTCATAGCCCGGAAATGCTCCGACCGTATCACGTGCTTGTTGCCTGTCAACGTTACAAACAAATCCCCGATTTTCGCCGCCCGGGCCATCGGCATAACTTCGAACCCGTCCATCGCCGCCTCGAGCGCCTTGACCGCGTCGACCTCCGTGACGATAACGATGGCGCCCATCCCTCTGGCCCGCATCGCAAAGCCCCGCCCGCACCAGCCGTAGCCGGCAACGACGACCCTGCTGCCGGCCATCAAATGATCTGTTGCCCGAATAATGCCGTCAACCGTTGACTGACCTGTGCCGTACCGATTGTCGAACAGGTGCTTGGTGGCCGCATCGTTCACGGCAATAACCGGGAAATTCAGCTTGCCCTCGTTCGCCATCGCACGCAGCCTAATCACACCCGTCGTCGTCTCCTCCATGCTGGCGATCACCCGCGCGGCGTCTTTCTTTCTGCTCATGTGAAGCTCGTTTACCAGATCGGCACCGTCGTCGAACGTTATTACCGGTTTGTGATCGATTGCCGCGTGGATGTGCCGGTAATACGTCGCTCGATTCTCGCCGCATATCGCAAACGTCGCTATCTTGAAATCCTTCACCAGCGAAGCGGCCACGTCATCCTGTGTACTCAACGGGTTCGACGCGCACAAGGCGACGTTCGCCCCGCCCGCCTTGAGAGTCCTGGCCAGGTTCGCCGTCTCCGCCGTCACGTGCAGACACGCCGAGACGTTCTTGCCCTTGAGCGGCTTTGTCTTTGCAAACCTCTCCCGAATGGCCCCCAGAACAGGCATGTCGTTGTCGGCCCAGAGAATGCGCCTCTTACCTCCGGCCGCCAGCGACAAATCAGCTACGTCGTACTCCATTCATCAATCCTTTCAAAAAAAAGCATGTGCGAGACCAAATTCTAATTCCGCCGGGCTCAATTGGCAAACCTTATTTTGGCCTTTCGCCCGCCCGCGCCGCCTGATGTAGCCCCTCTGTACGGCCCCAAACCGCGGTTTTGCCCCATGAACCCATAAATGCCCATTGGCAGGCGGCTTGCCGGCTATAAGCGCCGTAAAGGTCTTTTTGTGCAAAATGCCACACTCATTTCCTCCGAGTTCTTGGGGGTCGAACCCATAAGGATCGGCCCAAGCCTTCGGCAAGCACTGAGCCCGTCCAGTCCGGAGGCGCAAGTCGGATTGAGTCCGGTGGGGCAACACAGAAAATCCTGTCTCCCGGCCGACTGCAAGGCCGATAAACAACGCCTGACAGCCGATTGCACAGAGCTGCCCCATCTGCTAAGATGTAGGCTGGCTGAAACATGGGACCCCTCGAAAGGAAGGTGTCGCAATGAAGCCCGGCCGCATAACGAGTCTTTCTAATGCAAACATCTTCGAGTTCTGCTTTCTTTTCTTGGCAGCGGGCTGCCACGAACAATCGGCCGCACACACCTGCTCCGCCCAAGCCGGCTTGAAGACCCGCGCCGCGCAGAGCAAAGAAACCGAGTGGTGGCTTCAAAAGCCCATGACAATGATTTAGACCAACCTACGCGAGATCGACCGCTTTGAAATCGTGCTGCTCGAATACAACAGGTAGCGTTATCGTTGGAAAGTGAGGTCCAAAATGGCAACAAGGCGCACAAAACCGGGATTATCCCTCTGCCTGATGATGCTGACCTTTGCTACGCCCATCGCCGGGGGTTCTGCGGCGGCAACGGCGGATTCGAGAAGTGCCGTCACCGTCGGCACTGCAGCAGCCACCAGTCCTTACACAAAATGGCCGAACGGCCCGTCGCATGACGACGGCTTCTTCCCCATCGCCGTCTGGCTCCAGAATCCGCGCAACGCCGCACGCTACAAGGCCGCCGGCTTCAATACCTACGTGGGGCTCTGGAGGGGGCCGACCGAGCAGCAGCTTGCCGATTTGGCCGCGGCCGGCATGAAGGTTATATGCCATCAGAACAAAATCGGCCTCAAGCACGTCGATGACCCTGTCATCATCGGCTGGATGCATGGCGACGAGCCCGACAACGCCCAGTCGCTCGGCGCCGGTAAAGGATACGGGCCGCCGATACAGCCGCAGAAAATCGTGGCCGATTATGACAGGATTCGCCGGGCGGACCCGTCCCGCCCGATCCTCCTGAACCTCGGCCAGGGCGTCGCCTGGGACGGCTGGCACGGCCGCGGCGTCAGAACAAACCACCCCGAAGACTACCCGCAATACGTAAAGGGCTGTGACATCGCCTCCTTCGACATCTACCCCGCCGTGCACTCTAATCCGCAGGTCGCCGGCAAACTCTGGTACGTCGCACGCGGCGTCGAGAGGCTTATCTCCTGGACCGAGGGCAAGAAGATCGTCTGGAACTGTATCGAATGCACGAGAATACACAACCCCAAAACCAAGGCCACGCCGAAGCAGGTCCGTTCCGAGGTGTGGATGGCCATAATACACGGCTCGATGGGGCTCATCTACTTCGTCCACGAATGGCGGCCGAGCTTCAATGAGTCCGCCCTCCTCAGTGACCCCGAGATGCTTTCCGCCGTCACCGCCCTGAACAGGCAAATCGCCTCCCTCGCCCCGGTGCTGAACACACCTGCGATACCGCAGGCGGCAACCGTGACATCGGACAACAAAGATGTCCCCATTGCAATCACGGTCAAGAAACACAAGGGCTCGACGTACCTCTTTGCCGTTGCGATGCGCGACGGCCGGACGAATGCCGCCTTTGCCCTACCCGGCCTCGCCGGCGAAAGAGCCGTTGAGGTCCTCGGCGAAAACCGGACTATCCGCTCCCAAAACGGCGCCTTCGAAGATCCCTTCGACAAATGGGACGCCCACATCTACCGGATCGAGCGCAAACCGCAAACCTGATGCCGCAAGGCTTCCCGCACTCGCCGGCGCATGTTTGACTGCCGGGCCCGTCAGGCCGGGCGCGCCGGCCCTCTCTTGCCCGGACCGCGCGGCTGTCACTTCATTGCTTTGCCCACAAAAGCGATTGCGGCTTCGTAATCCTCCAGGGCACTCTCGCGGCTCCTGATTATATCGGTCAGCTCCTCACGGACTATCCGCGTGACGTCACGCCTGGCAACGTTCGCAGCGTACTTGGCCTTGTCCAGAGCTTCTTGCTTCGTCTTTACATTTTTCTCAGCCTCCGCCTCGGCCTCGCCCTCCGCTGCTTCCGCGTCCCTCTGAGCCTTCGTCAACTCATTGGCCGGACCGTCCGTCAGAGCGTCCGCAACCGCGCCCGCCAGCACGTTATGAAACCGCACGATATTACCGAGTGCCCTGACTATTTCCTCACCTGTCTTGGCTTTCTTCTTTGCGCCCGGTTTGAGGTAGTCATTTGACATACCGTCGAGTGCTTCTTTGAGCGGCTCGTTGTAGTCACTTAGTGTCTCGTTTTCATCCCAGGCCGTTTTGATGCGCGTCTCAATCACCCCGTCTTTGAGAAGATTCGTTAGCTTCTCGCAGTCTTTTTGCGTCCGCTCCAGGTAGGTCTCCCGATACTTGCTGAACACAGGCCACATCGGGGATTCCTCAGCGTCCGGTTTCTGCTGAACCTTCTTCTTGCCTTCGATGCCCGCGAGCTGCCCGGCCGCAGAAGTCCCTGCGCGCGCGCTCATGGAGAACATGGCCAAGCTCTGCGCCGACTTGATGATATCCTTTGGATCTGCCACATACCGCTTGACGTACCAGTTGCCTATGTCGTCCTTGGCCACCACGTAATTCGTTTCCCCGCCGCCTGCAACTCGCACGCGGTTGATGTTCTGCCAGAACTGCTTGTCTATCTCGGCGTTGATCATCGCGTCTCGTTTGGCGTCCGGATCGAGGATATCGCGAAGCTGCGGACCGAACGGAATGCTCCGCATCGCGTGACCCCCCAGCATGTTGTCCCAGCTCAGGCCGGGATCGTCCTGCAGAGAGGTCGCCGGAAAGCTCGTCCGAAGATACGCCATCGCCGGGCGGATATACACCATCTGCGCCCGTTTCTCCTCGGCCCCCTTGATCGCCGTCTCAATCATTCGGACCCGATTCGGTTCACCCCTGTACAGGGCAAGGTCGTGCTCGTACCTCAGCAGCGTAAGCCAGACGTCCCGTACGTCCTTGGCCGTCGGCTCGTTAATATCGGAAAATTCACGCTCGACAATCTCATTCGCACAGACAGCACCGCCAAGTTTCGACACGGCATACTCAAGCACGTCGGTTTCCCTGTCTCGCCGCCGCTTGAGCAACCTCTCATGCGCCTCTTCCTGGTCGATGGCGTCAACCTGAACCAGGATCGAGTTGCCGACCGCTTGAAGTACCCTCGTGTACACTGCAACATCGTCGGGGGGCGGCCAGTCGATGGCGTGTTTCTTGCACTCCAGGACCCACCACTTCTGGATTATGTCCCTGATTCTGTCTCCGAAAACGCCTCGAATAGACACGTCAATCACACCGGGAATCAGGCCCGGCTCCTTCGGCGGCGACAGCAGGTTGTTATTGTTCGCCACAAAGAGAACCTTCTCGGCAAAGCGCACCAGCGCGCCCGAAAGCCGCTTGCGCGCCCATCCAAGCGACTCGTCGTTCGGCACGCACCTCTCGGCCTCGCGCAGGTAATCCTCGATGAGCGTCTCCAAACCATCGTTTAGCCGCCCCTCCGCAAACTCGCCCCCCTCGTGAAACACTTTCTCTGTATTCTCCTGCAGCGATTTCGGCGCAAGGCCCCCTGCGCCGTTGGGCTCGAATGGCGCGCGAACGAGACCGAACAACCACCCGCTCTCGTATTGGAGATGGTACATCCTATCGCGCACATTCTCCCTCAGCTTGCTCGAGTCAAATCTCCACTTGCAGAACTCGTGCGCCGCCAGTAATCCCTTGGCCGTTTGTGCCGGCTCCTCGCGAAAGGCGCCCAGCATTATCGTTTTCGCCTTGTCGAAATCAAATTCCTTGGACGACACAGACCCTGATAGCTTGCGAGCTTCCAGAGCATTCCCCAACTTCTTCAGGTAGCCAACCTCATTGGGAATTTTCACTCCGGTTTCGGCCTTAACCTCCAGAAAGAGCGCGACGTACCGAGGTTGAATCACCTCCAATGAGGCCCTGGCCATTTCAACTATATCCTGCTCCCAATCAACCGATGCCTTCCGACCTTCCGCAGCCAGCCACACTATCGCCTCCATCTCCGCCCGCCACAGATCCTCGAGCGCGCCTCTCGCATCGAGAAACGCCCCCGAGATATCTTTTACTCGCTTGACGAAAGCCTCCTTCTTCTCGTCCTTCAGCCCGAACAGGTTCTCTGCCTGAAAATCTGCAAGCTTTGTCTTGGCAAGGGCGTGAAAGGCTGCGTTTGAACTATCCGTCAGCTCAGGGTCTTTGCCTTTGAGCAAGGGGTGTTTGAGCAAAGCCTCGAGCCCGGACGGCGCCTTTTGCAACTTGCCAAGCCTCTCACGAATCGGCTGCCAGGCCTTGAACACCGCTTTTATCTCCCGGTACTCGTCTTCATAGAAATCCCGGTAAGCCTTTCGCAGGCCGTTTAGGTCACAAGCTTTGACGTCCGAGCCGGCAGGTAGCTTCTCTGCAATGCTAGTCAGAGTCCCGTCGTCCGGGGCGAGTCTCTTCCACAGATTCTTATCTGCGTCCATCGACTCAGGCCGCAAAATCTCGTAGGCATGCCTGTAATCTTGAAGTGCCTCGCGCATTCGACGGATCAATAGCGCATACTGCTCGTCCCAGCGATCCTCGTACAAGCAGAGAATCTTGTTCACGCGGTCCGCATCCGGATTCATGAACCGGCTCTTTGTCCCGCCCGGCGCCGGTCCAATATAGGCCGCCTCGTACCAGCATTGCGCGGTCGCCCACTTGCGGAAGCCGCCAGCTTCATAGCACGCCACCACCCTGTTGGGGTCGCCCTCTTCAAGCGTGTCGCGAAGCTCGACAAGCAGCGGCTTGGCCCCTATCGCCATCGCCGCCATCTGCTCGATCTGAACGTCCTTGTGATTCGCCAGCGGGCCCTTGTAAACGTCCACGTCCACCGTAAGAACCGCGCAGCCGGTCAAAAAGCCGACCGCCTCCGCCGAAAGCAGCATCGCCAATCTTCTTCGCCCGCCCATTACTCCACCCCCTTTCTCTCCGGCATGTCCGCCTCGACCTCTTTGGCCAGCGCGCCGAGAAGTTCCTGCTCGCTCCTTATTTTCGTAAGCTCTTCGAACAGCAGTCCCTTGAGCTTCGAGTTGTCCTGGTAAACCTTCATCTCCGAGACGGCCCCGAGCGTCTCGTCGATGGCCTGAAAGAACTTCTCCGGGTTCGACGCCATCACGATAACCAGCCGGTAGCCCTCGGGCGCCTCCCGGAAACCCTCCGGCCCGAACACCATCAGCTTGCGAATGCTTTGCAGTGTGGCCGACGGATCATCTTCGGCCCGTGTGACCTCAACGGCCCCGGACTCCTTGTTGAACGCGATGTTTGTCCCGAGCGAATCGACCAGCGCCGCCGGAACCCAGCCGCTGGCGAACCTCGTGCGACTGATCGAACTCGACTGGCCGTGCACCCGGACCCGATACACCGCCCCCGGAACCTGCTCCTCCGGGTCGAACACGCCAAGGTAGTATATCTGCTCGATCTCGTTGTTCGGCCAGTGCCCGAGAAAAGCGGTTATGCCGATGCCCGCGCCCGTGTACTCCGCCGTGTTGCTGCATCCGCAGACCGCCAAGGCCATGCCAAATGCCGTTATCGCCCGCCTGATACGTGAAATCAAAAAAGAAGTGCGATGCATCATAAGACCTCCCAACCGGGACTGACGGCCTTACCATGCCCAAGCGCCGCCTGTCTTTGCCACTTAACGCCCTATTCTATACAATGCGAAATCTGCACCCAGATTAAAGTCGCCCCGCCCTTGTCTGCAACCTTTTTTTTCAAAAAAAAGGAGAAAATCGGCCTTCAGCTCCTGTTTCACGCCCCGTCTCGTTTCAGGCCCAAAAAAGCTCACATCTAAAATGGAAAGATCGGCCCTCCTGCGGTACGATACACCTTTTACAAAACGAAACCTAAATGGAGCCTATACCAGTGGGCAGACTATCGCTCGATTTGACGGGCCGGTGGCAGTTCAAAGAATACCCGCTCTCGGTCCGCCGAATGCGCGACCTCGACGCCGCCGGCTGGCACACGACTTCCATCCCTTCCTCAATATTCACCAGCCTCATCGAAGCTGGCCTGATAAGCCAAAACGAAATCGACACCAACCCGGAAAACTTCACCTGGGTCAGCGAAAAACCGTGGGTATTCCGCAAGACCTTCGACGCCCCCGCCGAGCTGCTCGCCTGCGACCGCATCGACCTCGTCTTTGACGGCCTGGACACCATCGCCGCCGTCTGGCTCAACGAAAAGCTAATCGCCCGCACGAACAACATGTTCATCCCCTTCCGTTTCGACGCGACAAAACTGCTGCGCCCGCAAAACAATCTGCTCCTCGTCAAATTCGATCCCGCCGTCGCACACGCCGAAAGGCTAATGAACCGCTACGGCCGCCTCGACGACACCGGCTTCAGCAATCCGGCGCGAGTATACATCAGAAAGGCCCAGTACCAGTTCGGATGGGATTTCTGCCCGCCGCTGCCCGGCTGCGGAATCTGGCGCCCCGTTCGGCTCGAAGCAATAAGGAAAGCCCGCATCGCCGACCTGCACGTCAGAACTGTGGACTGCAGCGACCGCTCCGCCGATATCACGGTTGCGCTTAAACTCGACCGTTTGACATCGGAAAAGCTCACTTGCAGCCTGACGCTGTCCGGCAGCGGCCCCGGCTCGGAGCACGGGGTGTTCTTCGAGCCGGGCGAAGATTCTCAATCCACTTTGATTCACGTGGAAAATCCCGCCCTCTGGTGGCCCTCCGGCCACGGCCCTCAGCACCTTTACCGGCTTGACGCCCGGCTGCTCGCGGACGATGATCTCGTGGATACAGCTTGCAGGACCCTCGGCATAAGGACCGCAAGGCTCGTAAAAGCTCCGGATTCGACCGGTCAAAGGTTACACTTCGAAGTGAACGGCCGACACATCTTTGTCAGAGGCGCCAATTGGGCACCCGCTTCTATTTTCGCCGGCGCCGTGGTGGCAAAAGACTATGAGCGGCTCCTTCACGCCGTCAAAGACGCAAACATGAACATGCTTCGCGTATGGGGCGGCGGGTACTACGAAGCCGAGACTTTCTACGCACTCTGCGACCGGCTCGGAATACTCCTCTGGCAGGATTTTATGTTCGCCTGCGCCTATTACCCGGACCGCCGGTGGTTCCTCGACGAGGTCCAGAAGGAAGCCGTCGCCGTCATAAAGCGGCTCCGTAACCACCCCTGTCTCGTTCTATGGTGCGGCAACAATGAAATTGACTGGCTCCATTCCACCGGCCGGCTCGGAAGCGGAAGAAAATTCTACGGAAAGGCAATCTACCATCGCCTCCTGCCCGACCTCGTTGCGGCGCTCCAGCCGGACGCCGACTACATCCCGACAACCCCCCTGCCTCACCGGGGCCAATTTCGCGCCGGAAGCGCCCTGACCACGCATCAATGGGATGTCTGGTCAAACCATCGGCCCACAACCGACTACCTTTATCCAACGGAAAAAATCCCATCCTTTGTCACCGAATTCGGCCTCCAGTCACTTCCATCTGTCACCACGTTAAAGAGCTTTTGTCCCACGCACGAGCTGCGCGTCGGAGGCCGAACCCTCGAAAAGCACAACTATCAGGTTGACGGCAACGCCCGACTTTATCGCTACGTCGGCGACCTGTTCGGTCCCACCGAGGATATCTCGCGGTTCGCATATCTCTCACAACTCACACAGGCTCGCGCAGTCAAGATGCACGTCGAGCATCTCAGGGCTCACCGCCGCGATAACAGCGGCGTTCTGTTCTGGCAGCTCGGAGACTGTTGCCCGGCGATAAGCTGGTCTGCAATAGACTGCGCCAAAGAGCCCAAGGCCCTCTACTACTACGCAAGGAGATTCTTCTCGAGGCTCCTTGTCACCGCCGTGACTGAATTGGCGCCGCCACGGAACGGGGTGTCACCGCAATTGCGATCCTTGAGAGTAATTGCAATAAACGACGCCGAACAGCCCCTCACCGCCACACTCTACTGCCGCCTGATCGATTTGTACGGCGCCCCGCTCGACGAGATCGCCGTGCCCGTTGCCATCGGCCCGTTCGGCGCATCGACCCCTCTGAAGCTTCCGAGGGCTTTTGTATTTCCTCAATATCCCGAAAAATCCGCTTTGCACATGCTGCTCGAGCAGGATGGAAGAATAGTCGCCGAGAATCTCCTGCTCTATCTGCCGGACAAGCACGTCGACTGGCCCGAGCCTGACATCGGGACGTCTCTTTCTTCTCTCAACAACCGACGGTGGCGGCTCAAACTTCACCCGAAAACCGTTGCAAAAGATGTGTGCGTGCAGTACGACGACCCTGAAATTCACCTGGAGCTCAGCGACAATTTCGTCGACCTGGTGCCCCCGGAGACGCGAGTGATTGCAATCGACTGTGACCCGCGCCGGAGCTTGACTGAATCGCTGCTAAGGCTGCAATGCGCCGGATGGCCGTGACGCCCGGCCGGAGCCTGACCCTCTTAACGCCCCCTTCTCTGCTCCATCATCATCAGCATCTCCTGCTCCATCAGGTCGTCGTATCCGCCGTCCATGTAGTCAAGCCCCCTCCGGAAAGAACCCCTCGGTGAGCTGTTCCAGGCCCGAAACGGCTCCTTCGGCTCTTTCTCCAGCCTGTTGATCAGGAAGAATGCGTTCCGCAAACCCGCCTCCCAGTACGTCGATTTGGCGGGCATGTGCTCAATCGTATCCCCGTCATAACTGTAGAGCATGTCGTAGTAGTTCTTGTTTGCCCCGGCCCACTCATTAACGAGAACCGCATCCACCAGAATCGCCCCGGTTCTGTAGTCGATTACCTCCGGTTCGGTGACTTCGTTCGTCTTCTGCGTGGGCGTAAACGGACGCCCCCCAAAGGAAAACACGGGCTTCTTCTTCTCTACCTCGTTTTCCACCACGCCACCTATGGCCTCACCCCGGCCCACCGCCGGAAAGTCCTTGCTGTACCAGTGGCCGAGCACGTACTTCGAGACCTGCACGTCAACCGTCTTGGCCGCCTCCTGCACACCTTTGGCAAAAAAGTATATCATCCTCGGAATATCCACCGCTTCCGTAGCGGCCGAATATTCACTCCACAGGATTGCGTTGTTCCTCCAAGGTGAATTCGCCTGAGCCGATACGTCCGCCCCGCCCGTCGGGTTGAAAACACCCAGACGCATCCGGTATCGATATGTCTTGCCGGGCTCAACGGTGTCGTCGTGCGCCCAAATCGCCAGCAGTTCGCGCATCTTCGACAAATCCGTCATCGGATCAATCGTAATCTCATAGAATTCGTCATAAAC
>CP070678.1:3569750-3600348 GCA_020352515.1 Phycisphaerales bacterium
CTAACCCCTTATACTACAAGGACTTACACCCCCAAAATCCACCAGTCCCGCAAAAAACGAACCCAAACGAACCCAATTCGAATTTGCCCAAACCCCCGCGCGTTCCGATACCGATCTTTACCCAAACTACCCCGCTGGTCTGCCAATCTCGCTTGGAGCGACTTAAATCGGCGATTCCCTCCAGCCCCGACCACTCACCCGCTCCGCCCGGCAATAAAGCCAATCTCCCCGAAACCGGACCGGACCGTGTTTTCAGTACGACAATCGCCCGCAAAAATCCCTCGCCGCGAAGGCCACGCCTCAAAACACAATCGCCGCGTACCCCACGCTCTCGGTGCTCGTCCTGCCCATCTTGCTCTTCATCACCTCACCGCTGCTCGTATGCGCCAGCAGCAGCCCCTTCGTCTTGCCGAGCGTGTGCGCCGCCTCGACCGCCGCCGCCGCCGCACCCGCACCGCAGGCGTTATAGCTCTCGACCGCACCGGCCAGAATCGACTCGCCGCTCAGCCGCAGCGCCGAATCTATGAAGCCTTGATCGTTCACCGTATCGGCCCACCTCAGCGCGTCCGGGCCCGTGCCCATAGGCGCAAAGCCGTAGCCCGGCCCATAGTGCGTCAAATCCGTCGAGCCGATACAAACCACCTTCTTATCCGCCTTCTGCAAAAGCTTCCCCACGGCCTCACCCAGCAGAACCGCCTCCTCGCCCGGCGGAACCAGAATCGGAACGATCGCCGCGCCGCCGAACAGATGCTGCACGAACGGCACCTGCACCTCGATACTGTGCTCCAGCCCGTGCGCGCGCAAATCGGCGACCGCCGTCCGCGTGGCCAATATGGCCCCGGCCAGCTCATCATCAATCGCGACTTCGCCGAGCGGCGTGCGCCAGAGCCCGCTGTCGAAAAGCGCCGGCGCGCCGCCGTAGTACCGGTGCGCCGCCCCGAAAAGCACAAAAGTATCGACCTGCTCGTGCCGCTGTCGTACGGCCGAGAAGACCATCCCCGCCAGCGCCCCGCTAAATATCCAGCCGGCATGCGGAACAATGCCGGCCACTATCTCGGCCGGAAGCGATTCCGGCAGCGATCTCTCAGCCAGACACTCCTGCAGATCCGCAACGCACGAAGCCCGGTCCCCGGGGTAGAACTGACCTGCCACAACGGGATTTCTCGTATGCATCTGAACACCTCCCTATGCCTGTCCCCAATCACCCGGCCCGTATCGGCCCGCCGACTCGGCAAGTGCAGCTCGGCCGGGCCACAACAGGGCGCGTTGCCAAAAAGGCCGCGGCTTTCTCAAACCGCGCCCCTGCCCCTTGCATTTGTCGCAATGGGCTGGTACTATCATCGTGAACCTGGCGACTTGAAACATTGTAACCGGTTGGCAAGAGAAGACAAATGGTATCTGAGAAAAGACCCCCCGTGGCGGTCGTGATGGGCTCGGACAGCGACATGGCGGTCATGCAGAGCTGTATAGAGCAGTTGCGGTACTTCGGCATCGACCCGCTGGTGCGGATAATATCGGCGCACCGCACGCCACAGGTGGCGGCGGATTTCGCCGACAAGGCCGTTGAAAAAGGGATTAAGGTCATCATAGCGGCGGCGGGGATGGCCGCACACCTGGCCGGCTCTTTAGCCGGCCGCACGACACTGCCGATTGTCGGGGTGCCCCTGGCCGCGGGCGAGGGAATGCAGGGGCTGGACGCCCTCCTGAGCACCGTGCAGATGCCGCCGGGCGTGCCGGTCGCCACAATGGCAATCGGCAAGGCCGGGGCGAAAAACGCGGCTATATTCGCCGTGCAGATACTCGCCCTCAGTAACAGGGACCTCCGCGAAAAACTGACAGAATTCAAACGCCGCCAGGAAAAGAAAGTCCTCGAAAAGGACGCCGGCCTCCAATAACCGCCATGGGCCGGAGCAACAAGAGCCCGCCTAAAGCGGGCTCGTGCAACTGCCGGGTAATTCGACGCTTGCAGCGCAACAGAGCGCAAGGCTCGGCCAAAACCGAAAGAATTCGCACCCCCGGCCGCGGCTTAGCGCCTCCTCGCAACATCGCTCGCGCCGGCACGGGAGCGGGCGCAGCAGACCGTGATGACAAGGCGCAAAAGGAACCCCCGGTTGAAACCGGGGGTTGAAGTTATTGAAACGGTATCGCATCGACCTGCGATGCGCACGATGACCGGGTCGTGTTAGCCAACTTCGATGACGGAGTTAAAGTCGCCGAAAGGATTGAGTTCGGTGTGCTCGTTGTACGGATCCTGCTGCCACTGCCCATCGACCACCAGCCGATAACGGTATCGGCCCTGAGGCAGGTTAATCTTTGTCTGCCAGACGCCTGTGTCACCGAGCTTCTCCATTGGCGTAGCGGCCGGCTGCCAGTTGTTGAAGTCGCCGGCAATCTGGACGTTCTGTGCACGCGGATACAGAGTGACGAAGACGACGGCATCCCTCATCTGGCTGACGCCATAGTAGTCGGAGAGCTTTGCGGCGGTCTCGACGGGGTTGTATTGGTCGGTCGCCTCGACCTGCTGCGGCTCTTCGAGAGGCGTGGCTTCTTCAACAGTTGTCGTTTCTTCGGCGGCCCCCGGTTCCCCGGTCAGGTCCACCGCCCGGATATCCGGAGCGGGCGGCTGACCTTCAGGTGTCGTCTGCGGCGGGGTTTTTTCGGCTGGGGGCTCCGCCGGTTCCGGCTGTCTGGTCTCTGCGGGCTGATCTGCGCCGAGGGCGGCCGGGACCGACTCCTGGATTTCGGCGGGCTGGTGCGGCCTCTGCGCCGGCTTTATCTCCTCGATTCTGGGTGGCTGATGGGCCTTTGCGGCCGGCTTCGTGGCCTGAAGCAGCTCATCGGCGGTGACGCTGATTGATTCGAGCTGGCCGGCGAGGGAGTTGACGAAATCGCGGCGTTGCTGCGTCTCGTGCGAGCCGAGGATTTCCTCGGCCAGAGCGCTGAAGTCCTTGCGGCCTTTGCTGGTCGGGTCGTACTCACCGACGGGCTGGCCGAAACTCGATGCCTCCTTAATCTTGGTGTTGAAGTTTACGACCGTCTTGAACATTCTATCGCCGAAGTGGGTTCGCAGCTCAGCAAGTATCTCGCGAGCCATCTTCGTTCTTATGTCGTACATGCTGGCGACGACCCTGACCTCCACGTGCTGGCTACATCTTTTGCAGAGGATGCTCAGGGTGTCGAGCTGTTTGCTGAGGCCGTGCAGCGCGAAGTACCCGGTTTCGACCGGCACGATGACATCTGTGGCGGCCCTCAGGGCGCTAAAGGTCAGGAGGCCAACGGCGGGCGGACAATCAACGATTGCGAAGTCGTAGTCGGCCCTCACTTCGCCGAGAGCCTCTTTGAGGCAGAGCTCGCGGTCGGGGACACCGGCCATCTGCTGCTCGAACGCGGACAGGTCGATGCTGGCGGGGGCCAATTCGAGCCTGTCGTTTATCTGCCAGAGTATTTCTGTGAGCTTAATCGGCTCGTTTCTGCTGCGGCTAATGAGCACGTCGTAGATGCTCTGCTCTATCTGCTGCTCCGGGACGGCCAAGCCGACGGCACAGTGTGACTGTGGGTCCATGTCGACGAGCAGGACCCTTTTTCCGGCGTCGGCGATGGCGCTCGCGACGTTTATGGATACAGTGGTCTTTCCACAACCGCCTTTTTGATTTACGATCGCTATGGTTCTCATCATTTATCTCCAGCGTTTATAATTACGGTCCGACAAGGGGCTTCTCAGCACTGTGAGAAGGGTCAATTACCCTGTTAGTTTATTCGGCATGAAAAGACGCAGGACTTTATCTTTTTATGGGACCGGCCGATAAAAAAGGCAAATATAAGTAAGGTCGCGGCGGATTAGAGGTCCTTGGTGGTGTTTTGAGAGCGGAGCAGGGCGGGGTGTGTCCCGGGCCCAGGGGGGGTAGCGGGCGTGACGAGGCGGGTATTTTAGCCTTGGCGTTGGAGGGCGAATCTGTTAGAGTGTGGTGCGTTTACTATGCAGAGAAGGGGCTTTTGTACGGGCCTTTGCATGGTGCATTATCATTTCGGCACAAGATATGGAGGCAGACAAATGGAACGTCGAAGTTTCCTGAAGTATGCAGCGGGCGCGGCTGTTTTGGGTGGCTCAGCGCTTGGCGCGGGCAGCCAGGCCAGCGGGGGGATCAAGAAAGCGCTTCAATTTGGAATGCTTCCGCGCGGGCTGAGCGATGCGGGCAAATTCAAATTAGCGAAGAAATGCGGATATGAGGGCATCGAGGCTTCGCCGATGAGCGACCTTAAGAAGGCGGCGGAGCTTGGCAGGCTTGCGAGGGAGGCGGGCGTGCCCATCCATTCGCTTGTCTACGGCGGCTGGGGTGCTCCTTTATCGGACCCGAATCCAGAGAAGGTCAAGAGAGGGCTGGCAGGGATGGAGTCTGCGCTCAGGTGCGCCAGGGCGATGGGGGCCGATGCGGTACTTCTGGTACCGGCGGTGGTGACGGAGACCGTCAGTTATGGGGATGCATACAAGCGCTCGCAGGAGAACATTCGCAAGCTGCTGCCCGTGGCGGAGGAAACGGGGGTGGTCATCACGGTTGAAAACGTATGGAACAAGTTTTTGCTGAGCCCGCTGGAGTTTGCGCGCTACGTTGACGAATTCGAGAGCCGGTGGGTGAAGGCTTACTTTGACGTCGGCAACGTTATCCTTTTCGGGTTTTCTCAGGATTGGATCCGGACGCTTGGCAAGCGGACGGTGAAGATTCACCTCAAGGATTTCAAGCGGAGCGGCTACAAGTGGACGAATCTGCTTGACGGCGATGTAAACTGGCGGCAGGTTCGACGGGCGCTCGACGAGGTGGGATACAAGGGATTTCTGACGCCGGAATTGCGCGGTGGGGATGAAGCATACCTCAAGGACCTTTCCGGGCGGATAGACCGCATTCTTGCGATGTAGAACTCCAGGGTCGAAGCAAGGGGAGAGAAGGATTCCCATTCCGCGGTCCATCGCGGAATGGGAGATACCAGTTTTTCCCAAGGGTCTCATCGGTCGGGTTTTTGGCGAGGCCCCGGGAGAAAGAGCTTTTAGTGCTCTTTGATCTTGACCTTCACGGCCTTGGTCTTCTCGGCTTTCGGCAGGGTGATCGAGAGGACACCGTCCTTGCAATGCGCCTCGACCTTGTCTGCGTCGACGTCGGCGGGTAGGGTCAACTCCCTTCTGAAGCTGCCGTAGGCGCTCTCGAGGTGGTAGTAGTTCTTCTCCTTTTTCTCTTCGGACTGCTTCTTTTCTCCGCTGATTGTCAACGTGTTGTTGTAAACGGAGATATCCACGTCTTCGGCCTTACAGCCCGGGACCTCAGCCCTGACCACGATAGCGTCATTTTCTTCGCTCACATCGATCGCGGGCCAGGCTTTGTATCCCCAGACAGGTCTGTCCAGACCTCTGAAGAAGCTGTCGAACAAGTCATCCATCTCACTGTGAAGAGCCGCCAGGTCGTGTCTTGGTTTTCTGAAAGGCACCAGAGCCATATTCAACACCTCCTTTCGGTATTTCCAAAACTGTTTGCTCAAGTTCCCTTATACTTTGCAATTTACAACTCTACCCTGGTAATGTGCAAACTGCGTGCCAGAGGTCAGACGGACCAGAGGTCGCGTGGAATAGCGGGGGAAGGGCAGTTTGGCGCGCTTTTTGGGCTTTCGAGGGCTGTCAATCTGGCACATGTTCTGTCAAATTGGTCGGCTGATTGCGGTGCGGCCGCAGATGTTGTAGACTACGGCGAGAGTGCGAAGATTCTTTCGCACCGGAAAGGGGTAGAGAACAAAATGAGCGCACGGGAATTGACATTGGAAGCGCTGCCCGGGGCGATACGCGATTCGGTTCGGGTCTTTGCCGAGCGGCTAATCGCGGAACTGGGCGGGAACCTGAAGAGCATCACGGTTGTTGGAAGCAGCCTGACGGGCGAATTCAGGCCGGGCAAAAGTGATGTGAACACGGTGCTGGTGCTTGGCGAGCGGCCGCTGGAGGCCTTGGGGGCGATTGCGGCGCTGGCGAAGCCGATGCACAAGATGCGGATATCTGCGCCGCTGCTGATGACGAAATCGTACATTGAGAGGTCGCGCGACGTTTTCGGGGTGGAGCTTCTGGACTTTCAGCAGACTCACAAGACGGTTCTGGGGCAAGATCCGTTTGCGGGGCTGAACTTCGAGAAAAAAGATATCCGCCTGCAGTGCGAGCGAGAGTTGAAGGCGACCTTGATTCGACTGCGGCAGGGTTATATTGCGGCGGCGGGCAACCGCGGGCTGGTTCGTGACATTCTGGTTTCGACGGCAAAGGGCATGGCGCCGCTTTTGCGAGGTATGCTCTGGCTGAAGGATGCGGAGAGGCCGGTGCTGACGGACGCCACGTTCGCCAAGGCGGCGGAGGCATTTTCAGTCAATGCGGACGGGCTTCTGACCGCCAGCCGATGGCGGCATGAGAGGACCCGGCCGGGTGAGACGGATATCCAGAGCACTTTCGAGGCCGTTTACGCGGCGGTGGACACGCTGGCGATGACAGTTGACGAGCTTGAGGTCGGCTAATGCAGCGAGCGGTTCTTGCCCTTACAGTACTGATAACGTGCATAGCGCTCGACGCCAAGGGCGGGCAAGCGAATCTGCCGCTGCCCAAGCAGTACGTGGAGGATCACGCCAACGTAATAGAGAGAGCCTACGAGCAGCGCCTCAACGGGATACTGCAGGAGCTGGCGCAGAAGACCGGTGCACAGTACATCATATTGACGGTCAAGAGCACCGGAGGACTGGACATTGAGCAGTTCTCCATGGACCTGGCCGAAAAGTGGAAGCTGGGCCGCAAGGACACGGATAACGGGATGCTTTTTACGCTGGCCCTGAAGGAGAAGCGCTGGCGGTTCGAGGTTGGCTACGGGCTCGAAGGCTATGTAACCGATGCGTACTGCGGGCGCGTGGGGCGGGAAGTGCTGGCACCCTATCTGAGAAAGGGGCAATACAGCCAGGGTATTTATCAGGCTAACCTGCGGGTCATCCAGCGGATCGCCGGCGAGGCGGGCGTTGCGCTTACGGGTATGCCGACGCCGGCTCCGCTTCCTTCTCGCAGGACGTACACTCCTTGCCTCGGCATCGGGATAGTGCCTCTGATAATTTTTCTGTTGATAATCAGCGGCGGCGGCCGAAGAGGAGGAATGGGGATGTGGCTATTTCTGCCGTTCATAATGGGCGGATTCGGCGGGCACGGCGGGTACGGGCGGTCGGGCTCATTCGGGGGCGGCAGCTTCGGCGGCGGATTCGGCGGTTTCGGCGGCGGCATGGGCGGCGGTTTCGGCGGCGGTGGCGCCAGTGGAAGCTGGTAAGTGAAAGGGACGGAAATGAAACACGCGGGACAGGTAAAAGGCGTCTTGATCGGGATAATACTCGCAGTAGTAGTGCTGGGAGTGGTGTCGGTGGCGTGGTATATCAACGGCTACAACAGGGCGGTGAATCTGGAAGAGGGGGCCAAGACGGCCTGGTCGAACGTGGACACGGCGCTTCAGCGGCGGCTGGATTTGATTCCGAACTTAGTTGCGACCGTTCGCGGCTACGCAGAGCACGAGAAGGAGCTGTTCGAGAACATCGCGAAATCCAGGGAGAAGTATTTTCAGCCGGGTGGGACCAGGGCCGAGAAGATCGCGGCCTCCAATGAACTGAGCGGGTTGTTGTCGAGGTTGTTGATGCTTCAGGAGAACTATCCGCAATTGAAGGCCAACGAGAATTTTCTCACCCTTCAGACGCAGCTCGAGGGCACGGAGAACCGGATCAACGTTGCGCGGACGCGCTACAACGAGGCGGGCCAGAGGTTGAATTCTTATACCCGGCAATTCTTCGGGTCGTTTTTCTCCAGGCGTGCGGGCGTCGAGGCGGTCGCGTACTTCGAGGCCACCGAGCAGGCCAGAACGGAAGTTCCGAAAGTGGATTTCAAGGGCGGTCCGAACGAGTAGCACGATGACAAAGGCGAAGAGCCCGAAAGACAGCGCGGTGGAGACGCGATATCTTCTGATGCCGCAGCAAGCCAACCCGCACGGCACGGCGTTCGGCGGGGCGATTGTGGCGTGGATCGACATGGTCGCGGCGATGGCGGCGCAGAGACACTGCGGGCGGGAGGTGGTTACGGCGGGGATCGATTCGCTCATATTCAAAGAGCCGATCCGCATCGGGGATCAGGTCGTGCTCAAGGCTGCGGTCAATTACGTTGGGCGGACGTCGATGGAGGTTGGCGTTCAGGTTGTGCGCGAAGATCCGTATGGCGGCGAGGCGGTGACGGCGACGACGGCGCATCTGACGTTTGTGGCTCTGGATGAGAACAAGAAGCCGACCGAGGTCCCGCCTCTAAAGCCGCAAACGGATCACGAGAAAAGGCGGTACGAAAATGCAAAGGTTCGCGTTCAGGCGAGAAAAGAGCTGCTCAAAAAGATGCTCTGAGGCATAGCGGAATGAACGCGCAGACAGCGGGGGACGGCGCTTGTCCCCGCCCGGCGTTATCCGTATTTGGCCTTGAGCATTTCCTTCTTTTGGTAGCACTGCTCCGTGAAGACGGCTATTTCCGAATCGAGGTTCGCGCTTGCCGAATCGCCGAAGAAGGCGTGGATTACCGGGAAGACCAAATCGGGCTTGCGCTTCCTCAACTCCTTGGCCATGGCCTCTATTTTGGCGGTCGCAACCCCTTCCTGCATACAGGTAAAGGGACCGACGTGGAATATGCCGGAGACGTAGGCGCCGCCCTGAGGCTGCGTGAGGTCGTTCATGAAATAGTAGGCGATGCCGGTGCTGAGGGGCGACTCTCCCTCGATGCTGCCATGGCCCTCGTGATTTCGCTCGAGGGTTTCGATGATTTCCATGGGCTTGGGAAGGACGTGCCTTCCGTGTAGTACCTCGTGGAACGGCTCGGCGAGGGCTCGCTCGACCCGCTCCATGTATTTTCCCTTCAGCAGGGACTTGCCGTACCTGCCGGCGTACTTCAAGGCCCGCGCGACGTCGAAATTCTGCAATCCGAGCCGCAGGTCCCTCCTGGAATTCCTCTGGCTGATCTTGTTCACGTAGTCAAGCCAGTCGCTCACCGGGTCCCTGACGATTTCCAGGCCCTTATCCTCCAGTTGGTGGACGACGAAATCGGTGTAGGGGTCGTGCTGCCTCATGTATATCTCGCCGATGTAGAGGACGAGGGGGAATCTCTCCGGGGTCGGCCCCACGGCGGCTTTGAACATTGAGACGGTCTGTCGGGCCCAAGCGATGAGGTCAGGCATTTCGGCGCCTTTCTCGACGATGCCCTCCAGCTCGCGGAGCCTCTGGTTCTTGAGGTTTTCTATGCGTTTTTTGTCGGCGGCGTAGGGGTGGAATCTGAGGAACGTGTCCTGGAGGAGGTCGGCGGCCTTTATGCCTTTGAAAAGGACCTTCTGCATTCGGATTCGGCCGGCCAAGCCGACGTGGTCGGGCAGGGGCACGTCGATGTAGTCGCTCTCGGCGGAGGGGCCTACGACGGGCACTTTGCCGAGGCCCTCGTCGCGTATGAACTGCCTGACGAGCTCGGTGTATTTTCCGAACCTGCAGGGCCCGCTGGTCGTGGGCAGCATGACGAGGTAGTTGTCTTCGACGTGCTTTCTGCCTTTCTGCTCGATCTGCTCTTGGAGAAAAGCGAAGGCGTCCCCGACGACGCCCTTTAGGGGGTGGCAGACCTCGGTATAGATATGTCGCCGGGCGAGCTCGTAGCCTCTGGCGGTGTTTGTAGGGAGGACCTTGCTGTTTACGCCGAAGCATCTGAGGCCAGCGGCACCGACGTAGCTGGCGTCGCCCATGTAGGGGACGAGCCAGATTCTCCGGCCGGTGCTGTCGCCGGGCGTCGTTCTGAGGGCTTCGAACCTGAGGGCCTGAGGCTTGCTCTGGTTGACGACCCTTTCATGAGCCTCGGTTCGCGTTACGAAGGGCGCGTTGTTTGTTTGGGCGTCGGTAACGAGGACCAGGATGGGCTTGCCAGCGGCCTGCTGGATTCTCTCCTCCTGGTATATCTTAAGACTGTCCGGGCCGCAGGCAAAGTTAATCATGCGTATGGCGAACAGTTGCGGATGGCCGGCGACGAATATTTGGGCCTTGAGTATCTTGACGCTCTCGACCCAGAACTCATTTTCGGCCACACCGTCCAGCGAGATGCCGCCGAACTTGTGCTCCAGGAAGATTTGAGGTATGTAATTCAGGCCTCTCGTTCGGGAAAACATCGCGCCGGAGTTCGAGCTTGCTTCAGGGTCCAGCAGGACATAGTCCCTGCCGATGCCCACATACGCCTTCTCGCCAGCGGCCTGTATTCTTTTGAGGAATTTTTCCCCCTCGGCGTAGAGGTCGGCCATAAACGCCCGCTCGGCCTCGAATCCGTACCTGATGGCCTCCTTGATACGCTTTTGCGGAATGCGCAGACCCAGTCTGCGCAACTCCGTGCTGAAGGCCTCGACGAGCAGTTGTGTATCACCGAAGTGGAGGATCGGGTTTATCTGCTTTGCCTTCTCGAGGGAAAGGACATCATTGAGGACGTAGCCCTCGGACTCGGTATATATGCAGTACTTGAGGTTCGGGGGGCGCCGGTTCTTGTGCTCTATGAAACTGGGGTTGAAGATATACTCGACGTGCTGGCTGCGGGCGAGCGCGGCGGCGTGTCCGGTGGCGAGCTTGCGGGCGATACAGAATTCGGTTCTTGAGTTGTCGATGCCGATCTGGGCTATCTCTTTGGTGGTTTGCGGCGAGACGACAGGGCAGAAGCCGAGCCTGCTCAAGACCGCGGCGCTCCACATTCCCTTCTCTCCCAGCGTTGCCGTGCTCCTTTTTACCCCGACGGCACCCAGGGCACTATCCGGGAGGGTCACAGTGTCCAGCTCATGCAGCAGGGCTCCGTAGCGTTTGAAGTGTTTTTCGTAGATCCTGTGATACGTCTCGACATAGTCGGTTCTGGGTTTGCCGGTCGCCTCGGAATTTCCACGAGGGCAGAATCCCCCGGTGATGATCTCGTCATCCTTGATGGAGAAGACCTCCAGCTGACAGTCTCTTACACCGCAGGTTCTGTCGGCGAACACTTCCCTGCAGGAGAGTCGTCGCTTCTGGAAGGGCATATCTACGACGGCCCAACCCCTGAAGGCCGAGGCGGAGTTTTTGCCGGCCCGCTCGAGGCGTTTTATATTGTCGATGATGTCGAGGGCCTGGCCCCACGCCCCGAACATCTCCCTGTGCGGATAGGCCTCAATCAGCCTGCTTGTGACCTGCGCCAGCGCGGCAAGGAAAGCGCGGCCGAGAGGGGGTCCGCCCTGGGCGGAGCACTTGCGGCCGACGTGCTGCGAGCCTCCTACGAACTTAAAGTAGTAGCTGGCGGCGGTGCCCCGTATTATCGCGGCGGCGATCTCGTCCTTGCTGAAGCCTTCGGCGATGAGCCTGTTCTCATCCATTTCCATGAAGACGCCGCATGTCGAGTCGATTATCGGGACCCTCGGCGCCCGCAGTGCGGCCTCCTGGAGTGAGGTCTCGACGGAGAGGTTTATTACGTCGGCCATGTTTTCGAGGGTCTGACCAGAGCCGGCCTGGCAGCTATAGTTCATCTTGGCCTCTTTAACGCTGCCGTCTTTGGTGAAGCTGGTGAACTTCATGTCCTGGCCACCAACCTCGAATATGGTGTCGATCTGGGGATTGTTGTGCTTAACGCCAAGTGCGTGACAGGTTATTTCGTCGGTAATCCTGTCGGCAACGGCAATTCCGTTCTCGGCCATCAGGTCAAGCTTCTTCTTGCTGAGCAATATCTTCTCGTAGAGCTTTCGCGCCGAGCCGGTCGCGCCGACGCCCCGCACGACGACTTTGTCCCGGTGTCTGCCGAGGTACTCAAGGACGCGTTTGAGAGACGCCTCCGGGTCGCCATGGGTCTTTATGTAGAGCTTGTCGAGCAACCGGCCGGTGCTTAGCTCGACGATAGCGCCCTTGGTAGTGGTGCTGCCCCCATCGATTCCGATTACCACCTCGGTGCCGGGACTTATTTGGGTCGCAAGCTGCTCAGTGCTTTCATGCACGAGGGCGAGGGACTCGCTGAGAGGTGGTGCGAACTGCCGTTTTTCGCGGCTGTACCGGGCGAGTCTGTCCAGTTGGGCCGGGTCGAAAACCACTCTGTTGTTTTCCTCGAGCCCTTTGAGTGCGGCGCCGATAGCCGCCACGCTGTGGTAATAGCGGGGCCTCCTTACGGATATTCCGAGCAGTTCGGCCAGATGGTCCGTGATTACGTCGTTGGCCATTACTCCGCCGGTCGCGATTGCCTCGCCCTCGTCGCACGCTTCGAAGCGGCGGGCGCCGAGGACGTCGACGTTGAAGTTTCGCGCGACGGTTCTGAAGAGGCCCGCGAGGTTGTCACATCGTCGGGCACCCTCGTTCTGCTTGTGAATCAGGTCCGACTGGATGACCACGCCGCACCTCGCGAGGAAGTCGCTGGGTTGGCGCGATCTTTGCGCCTCCCGCTGAGCCCTGCGGAACATTTCCTCGAGGCGGGCCTGCAGTTTCGCGCGGTTAGCCCAGGCGGCGGCCTCCTTATCAGCCGGGCTTTTCAAGCACCCGGTATCCGCCAAAAGAGGGTTCGCCACCTCCCCCTCGAACAGCCTTCTGCACTGCTTCTCGATGAGCGTGCCCGAGCCGCCACCGCACTTTGTTCCGGTCTTCCAGTCGCGTATAACCATCCGCCCGTTGACGTCCGCGATGCCGAAGAAGTATGTATCCTTGGCCCCAATGTGAAATATATAGCGTGCCCCCGGCTCCAGGGCACGCGCGCCCAGCGGGATGGCCACGCTATCATACACGTACGGGACGCCAGCCATGATTCGCGGGAACAGTTCAGCGCCGCTACCCGTAAACGCCGTGCCCACTAATCGCCGGCCCGCAAACCTAGTCCTGACACAGTGCCAAGCCTCCCTCAGCGCGCCGATAGGATCAGCGAAGTGCATTATCGGTTCCGGACAGTACACGACCCGGCCATCAGATGCAAGAACGGCGCAGTGCACGAAACTGCTGCCCACGTCAAAACCGGCGAAAAGGCCGTCATCCAAGTCCTGTCTAATCTTGTCTCGTTCGCCTATCATACTGTTTGCTTTAACTGTGCCTCCTATGGCGACACTGCCGCGCCTCAGCGGTCATTGTCTGCGGGCACCGGGTCAGCCTGCCATCCCATTGGCATGGTTCGTCACCAGTTAGTGTGCCTATTGTTGCCATACAGGCCGTATAGTCAAGCTTTTTCCCATAGCGACCGGCTCACAGGCCGATCACCCACGATGCGCCACCATCGTGTGCCTGTGGATAACCCGCCAAAAAGAGGGTAGCGTAGGCAAAACATGCGCGCGCACTCCGCAACGCCAAGCTTACAAAGTACACGCAACCCCACAAGTAAGCGCGCTGCGCAACACTATTTCCACACCGACCCATGCACTCGGCCCTCCATAACTCCGCGGCTCCTAACGATTTACGCGAGCTTAGACAATATTCTCACAATCCCACAGGGCATGTTATATAATACTAATAGTTAAGACTATTATATATTAGCCTTCTACACCGCCGAGCAGACAAGGCTAGGTTCTGCGGGCGCAGGGAAAAGCGATGTAGCTTTGATAAGTATGTTGTCATGAGGGGGACGTTCTTGTATCTTGGCGGACTATGAAAGTCACGGGCGTCGAGAAAACGAAACGTGGATACTTGGCACAAGCAGTGTTGTGGCTATACGGGCTGCTTGCGCCCCGGGCGTATAGTGTGCTTGTTATTCTTGCGCTGATATGTACTCTGGTGGTCAAGCTGTTTCATTCCTGGCGGACAGGTCTTTTGAATGAGTACCTGGGGTGGGTGCTTGCGGACGTCTCCTTTCTTCTGGGGGTGGAGGTGATACTGGCGCTTGTCTGTGCCTATTGGGGTGGTCGCTTGGTTATCCGTGTTGCGACGGTTGTTGGCGCGGCCATTTGCGGGTGGTCGCTCATGAACGCGGCTTGTTTGATCCGGACGGGCGCCCAGATTCTGCCATCTGTTCTGTTACCGCTGGTACGGGATCCGCTGAACATTCTGCGAATCATAGGGACGAACATGCTACAGATGCCGGTTGCGGCTGGGCTACTGGTCGGGCCGAGTCTAATTGGCTTGGTCTTCTGCGCGTGTGTGCTGGCGCACCCGCGTCCTCCGGGGTACAATCGGCGGGTTCTTGCGGTGCGGGTGTTTGTGTGCGTCGTGTTGGTGTTGGCGGCCGCCGGCGCCCGGCCGGCTATGGCGCGGCGGGGTTCTGCGGGGCTGGATTTGGTCGGCATGCGGCATAACTGCCAGTTGTGGGCTCTGATGAGTTTCCTATGGGGTGGCGACGAGGGCAGCGCGCCTCAGGGTCGGGAGGTGCCGGCGTTTGATGAGGTAGAGCTTGCGCGCTCAGCCGATGCTGTTAATTACAACGTTGTGGTACTTGTCCTCGAGGGTGTCCAGTGGGGTCGAACGTCGCTGGGCGATCCAGAGTCCGGCCGGACACCGCGTTTGGCGGCTATAGCGGCGGAGGGCGTTGACTTTGTAAACTTCCGGTCATCGCTGCCGCACACGACCAAGGCGCTGTTTGCTATACTGACAGGGCGTTTTCCCTCGGCGTCGCATGACATTGCTGAGGCGGTGCCGTTGGCGAGGCCGTACGCGAGTTTGGCGACCATCCTAAAGAGAGAGGCAGGGTACCGGACCGTGTTCTTCCAGTCTGCGAAAGGGGACTTTGAGGGCAGGCCGGGGCTGGTTCACAACCTTGGCTTTGAGGAATTTTGGGCGAGGGACGATTTAGTGGATCCTGACAGCTTTATCGGGTATCTGGGGGCGGATGAATTCGCGATGCTCCCGCGCGTGGCGAACTGGATCGGGGGAGCCCGAAACCCGTTCTTTATGATCATATTGTGCTCGGTGACACACGACCCGTATGTCGTGCCCGAGTGGTTTGGGGAGGATGCAGGCGGGCCGCTGGAGCGATACGAGCAGGCAATCGCGTATACGGACCGCTTTATCGGGGCGGTCTACGGAAAGCTGAGGGAGATGGGTGTGGTGGACAAGACGATATTTGTCGTTGTGGGGGATCACGGGGAAGGATTCGGCGAGCACAGGCTGCACGGGCATGCACGGATAAGCTTCGACGAAGTATTGCATGTGCCATTCTGTATACGAGCGCCCGTCATACCAGGTGGCCCGCGGCGAGTCGCGGGGGCGGTTAGTTCGATTGACGTTGCGCCGACGCTGCTGTCAGTACTTGGGTTCGACGTGCGTGGCGGCGACTTTGACGGGGTCGATGCGCTGGGGCCGATACCGGGGGAGCGGAGGGTGTACTTTGCGGATTGGATGCAGGAGGGGCCCGCGGGGTACGTGCAGGCAAACCTTAAGGTGGTGTACAGCCCGTCGGCGAGGGCGGTCTGTATGTACGACCTTGCTGCGGATCCGGGCGAATTGTCGGCGCTGGGCGTTGAGCCCGAGCGAAGGGATGCGGTCAGGAGGGAGATCAGCCGGTGGCGCTCCGGGACTGTGTTCACTGTTGGGCGGGCGCGGACCGGCAGCGAGTTGCTCTTTGGCGGGTGGCTGTGCCGCTGGGCCGACCGGACTGCTTGGGCCAGCTACCGCAGGGCGGACCGTAATTAGAGGTTTGCTTATGTTTGCGGGGTGGGCCTGTGCAAGTGGGGGCGGTCGCGTTGTTTTCTGTAAACGGAGCGGCGTAGGGGAGGAGACCGCGGCCGGTGCGTGGGTGAGGGCGCAAGATTGGAGCCCTCGGGGGTTGCAGACGTTGACGCAAAGCAACACGCTGTCAAAGGCTGACACTGCGTGAGGAAGCGCAGGAGGGCGGGGTGATTGGCGTGAATGTTGGGTTTGCGGCGCGTTATGGATGGGTAGCGCTGTGGTTCTGCAGATGAGTGAGGTCGGTGGCATAGGTTTTGCGGAGGGTGTAATTTTGCGCGTCTTGGCGCGTACATGGGCGGACGGCCTAAAAGAACGCCAATTGGAGGAGGATGTGTCCGCCCTCTTTTGTGATAACGTGGCGACGCACGGCGGAAACTCGGTTTTGCCGGTGTTGCTATAGAGACGTTGGAGCCGTTCCGGAGGAGGGACGGCTCCTTTGTTATGGGACGGCTGGTTGAGAGGTCGTGAGGCAGCCGGGAGCCTGGGCTTGTCGAGGAGTTTGTTCTGGTCGCGAGGAGGCGGGGTCTGCTATAATGGCGATTGCCATGGAACGGGCAGCGTGGAGAATTGTGGATGCGAACCTAAACCGGGCGCGCGAGGCTGCACGGGTAGTGGAGGATTTCTGTAGGTTTTCGCTGAATTGCGGGCGGCTGGCTGCGCGGGCCAAGCAGCTTCGCCATGATCTGTGCGCGGCCGTAGGGGTGCTGGACCAGGGGCGGCTGATTGCGGGCAGGGACACGGCGGGCGACGTTGGGACCGGAATAACCGTGGACGGGCAGTTGTCGCGTAGGGGGCTTGGGGATTGTCTTACGGCGGCATGCAAGCGGCTGGGCGAGGCGTTGCGGGTGCTGGCTGAGGTGATTCAGGCGGAGGATGCGTCCGTGGCGAGGCGGATTGAGCAGTTGCGATACGCGAGTTACTCCCTTGAGAAGGACATTGTGGTTTTCGCCGAGCCGGCGGCGAAGTTCGAGCAAGTCGGGCTCTATGTGCTGATCAGCAGCGGGCTGCCGGCGGAGATCTTGACGCTGGCGCATAAGTGCGCGGCGGGGGGCGCCGACTGCATTCAACTGCGGGCCAAGGACATTGCTGACGACAAGTATGCGGCGATTGCCAGCGAGTTCGTTCGGATATGCAGGGATGCCGGGGTGGTGAGCGTGATCAACGACCGCGTGGACATCGCGGTTGCCAGCGGGGCCGATGGCGTTCATCTGGGGCAGCGCGATTTGCCTGTTGAGCATGCGCGCGGGCTTGAGTTACGGCCGCTGGTAATCGGCAAGAGCACGCACTGCCGGGAGGAGCTGCGGCTGGCGCTCGAGGAGATGCCGACGTACGTTAGCCTTGGTCCGGTGTTCGAGACGAGCACGAAGCCAGGTGTGCCGCCGGTCGGGCTTTCGTACGTGCGCCAAGCAACAGGGGAGCTGGGGAAGACGGGCATTGCTCACGTGGCGGTGGGGGGCATAACGGGCGGGAATGTTGGTCGGGTGCTGAGGGCGGGCGCCAAGGCGGTGGCGGTGTGCTCTGCAGTGACGGGCGCTCGAGACGCGCGGGCGGCGTGCAGGGCCCTGAAGGCCAAAATCGCGGCCTTCCAAGCGGAGTAGTGCGCTATGGAAGGGGCTGTTGTGCGCCGGGGGGGAGGATTTGGGCGTTTGGGTGTTTGGCAAGGAAAGAGGCGAGCAGTCTGATCGAGGACCGCGCTTGCGTAAAGCGTTACCAGCAGAGCTTGTTTGAGTAAGGACATTCCAGAACCCTGATTCGGTCAGGCCGGCACTTGCAAGCGGTGCCCGCGATATCGTCCGTGCTTGACCCGTCGTCGTCAAGGTTCGGAGGGGCCAAGCGCGGCGGTCGGCCGCCTGTGCGAGGTGCGCACTATCGCGGCATCGCAGTTGCTGCTCTGTACTTTGGAGGTATCGGGAGGGCGAAAGGCAACGGGTGTTCTGGGAGAATGGGGAGCAGGGGTGTCGAAGGTGGAGAAAAATGTTTGAGAAGGACGTGTTTTGTGGTAGTTGGTAGGGTGAAACGCTTTTGTTTTGAGGACACGAGTATGGGCACGCTTTGTGGACGTTGGCAGGTTTGGGTGTTGGCTTTCTTGTTGTTGTGGGGTGCGGGGCCTCTTGGTGAGTGCGCGTTGCCGGAAAAGGCGCCGGGGAGGTTTTGGCCGCTGAGGGCGGAGGATCACGAAGGGGCGGATTCGTTCGAGCGCGGCCGGCCGGTGGTCGGGGTGTCGTATTTTTACTGGTACGATGTGGAGACGGGCAAACACGTCATTGACAGGGACGGAACGGACGCGATGACGACGCATCCGGCCGATATGAACGGCGTGAGCTATAAGCGGGCGTCCTGGCACGAGGGGCAGCTTGGGGACATGGTCGAGGGAGGTGTTGATTTTGTGATGCCGGTTTACTGGGGTGTCCCTGGAAAGTACGACGGGTGGAGTTTCGTGGGGCTCGGGCCATTGGTCGAGGCGCACAGCCGGCTGCAGAAGCGGGGCGTGGAGGCGCCGGCTATAGGGCTGTTTTACGATACGTCAATCTTGAAGTGGAATGGTTTCGGCGAGAAAGGCGGGAGTTACCACGTTGACTTGACGACGGATTTGGGGAAGGACTGGTTCTACACGGCGATGCGCGACTTTTTCAGCATGATTCCTCCGTCGAAGTGGGCGCGCGTGGATGGGATGCCGGTCGTGTTTCTGTACGCGGCGTCGTTCGCGAAGGGGCAGGATCCGGGGCAGTTCGAGTACGTTAGGGGCAGGTTTAGGAAGGATTTCGGCGTGGAGCCGTTTATAGTGAAATCGGCGGACTGGCAGGGGCGGGCGGATGCGGTTTATTCGTGGGGCGGCGCGGTGAGCGGGCCGCTGATTTACCGGCGGGTGGTGGCGCTTGGGCCGGGGTACGATCACAGTGCCGTGCCGGGCAGGGCGCCGCTGGTGGTCGATAGGCGCGACGGCGCGACGTACATTGCTCGGTGGCTCAAGGTCCTGCAGCTTAATCCGGAGCATCGGCCGTGGATGGTGCACGTGGAGACGTGGAACGAGTGGCACGAGGGGACGGACGTGGCTAATTCGCGCGAGTACGGGCGGAGCTACATTGTCTTGACGCGGCTCTTTGCGGATATGTGGCACGCGGGGGTGGGGTTGAGGCTTGGGGGCTCCCTGGCCGAGGCCGATAGTGTACACTGGGAGCCGGGCCGGGCGAAGGGGGTGGAGATTGTTGCGAGCGGGGGCGACGGCGTGTGGGAGCGGAGGAAATTCGGCGAGGTTGGGGCGGTGGTCTCTGCGCCGAGCGCGCATGCGGGGCGGTACCTGTACTTCAACGTTGATGATGCGTTTGCGTACGAGCTGTTCGAGCGGACGGTGCGTGTGTTGGTAGCGTACCGTGACGCGGGATGCTCGTCGTTTCGGCTGGAGTATGACAGTGCCGACGCGACCAAGGGTCTTTTCGAGGGAGCGTTTCGTGGTGTTGGGGGCGTTGCGGTGGGGGAGAGCGAGGGGTGGAGGACTGCCGAGTTCGAACTGCCGCGATGCCGGTTTATGAATCGATGCAACGGCGCGGACTTTCGTATTGTCATCATGGGCGGCGATCGGGAGCTTGCCGTCAGGAGGGTAGAAGTCGTAAAATAGGCGCCGGCTGTGTGACGGCGGCAAGGTTTAGGAGGACAGGCAATATGAGCGGGTCAAAAAGTTCGGTGTGGGCGGTCGCGGCGGTGTTGCTTATAGTGGCGGCGGGTAGCGGGACGGGCCGGGGAGAATCTCTGTGGGAGCTTGCGAGTAAGAATAAGGAGCTTTTGCGGATATCCACGCTCTTTACGGCGCAGAACGTTCGCGATTATCTGTCGGGTGACAACGGGCGGGTGAACGCCATGGACTGGTGCAGGGAGAACGGGGTTACGCACGTTTTTATAGAGACTTTCCGGGACGGATACACTGCGGACCGGAGGACTCTTCGGATGGCGAAGGGGAGGTTCGAGGAGGAGGGATTCGACGTTTCCGCGTGTGTGACCACGACGAGGGTGGGGAAGGTCTCGACGGGGTGGAACGTGATTTCCTGTTACACCGACCAGCCGACGCAGGAGAGGCTGCAGGAGATTTTCGAATATACGGCTTCGATATTCGACGAGATTATGATAGACGACTTTCTGTTTACGGATTGTGAGTGCGAGCAGTGCAAGCGGGGCCGGGGCGCACAGAGCTGGGCGGAGTACCGTTGCAGTTTGATGAGGCGATTGAGCAATGAGAGGATCCTAGAGCCGGCGCGGGCGGCCAACGCTGACGTCAAGGTGATAATCAAATACCCGCAGTGGTATGACAACTTTCAGAATCGCGGCTACGAGGTGGTGGGGCAGACGGCGGACTTCGACAGGATATGGGTGGGGACCGAGACGCGCGACTTCGACAATCCGCGGTGGGGCGGGAAGGTTCAGTACGAGGCGTATTACATAATGCGCTGGCTCGGGGAGATAGGCGGGGCCAAGACGGGCGGGGGCTGGTTCGACCCGTATGGAACAACGGAGGACACGTACGTGGAGCAGGCGCGGCAGACGGTTCTGGCCGACGCGAAGGAGATGCTGCTGTTTTGCTACGGGTCGCTTTTGCGTGAAACGGGTCCGGCGAATGTGGCGAAGCTTCGCGCTGAGCTTCCGGGGTTGTTCGAGCTGGCGGCCATGGTGCGAGGCGAATCGATCAGGGGTATTGCCGCCCCGAAGCCGCCCAACAGTGACGCCGGTGACGAGCAGTACGTGTACGACTTTGTTGGGATGCTGGGGTTGCCGCTGGTGCCGACGGCGAGCTTTGCCACCGATGCGAAAGCGGCGTTCCTGCCGGTGCATGCTTATAAGGACCCGGGCCTTTCAGGGAAGCTCAAGGCGATGTTGGCCGCGAAGAAGCCGGTGATTGTGACGGACGGGTTGGCGAAGCGATTAGGCGGTTTGGATCTGGAGGATGAGAACCTTATCACGTTGATGGTCGGAGGGAATCCGCGCGGCCTGTTGGCCGTGGATCAAGCCGAGGTGAGGCGTATCAGGCGGAAGATGCTGGCGCCGTTTGGCTTTATGTTCGACGGGCCGGTGATGGTGGGCCTGTATCTGATCGGCGAGAATCTGGTGGTTGTGGAGAACTTCAGCGATGAGACGGTGTTCGGGTCGCTGAAGTGGCCGGAGCCGGTGAAGGCGAGGCAGAGGCTGGTTTTGCCGCCGAAGGCGAACGTAGAGATTTCGTTCGGGTTGCACAGTGTGGAGTTTCGTGAGCTAGCGCCGAGGACTCTAGTGGTGATTGAGTACGAGTGACTTAGCCGGCCGGGATGGCGCGCGAGGGGACTCGTTCGGCAAAAAGTTGTGGGCAATGGAGGTTGGTTATGGCGTATTCAGGGAAAGGATTGGTCGCGGCTTTACTGTCCGTGACTGCCGTGGCCGCCGGCGCTCGGGCGATGGAGCGGTCGCGTGTTGAGTCGGCCGGGCGGAGGGTGATGGCGTTCTACTACCCTTGGTATGGCGTGCCCGATGGGCCGGGCGGGGCCGGCAGGGTGGTGCACTGGGGCCGGATTGATGCCGCCGCCAAGGACATCGCGGCGAGCACACATTATCCGCAACTCGGCGCCTACGACTCGCATGACCCGAAGGTAATCGAGCGGCACTGCCGGTGGGCAAAAGAGGGGGGCATTGACACGTTCATCGTGAGCTGGTGGGGCCATGGCCACTACACGGACAGGGCGATGACGGCCATTCTCGACGGCTGTGAACGGAGCAGTATGTCGGCGTGTATTTACTACGAGACGGTGCCGGCGCCGCGGACGCCTGCGGCGGCGGCCGACATCTTGAGGGTGCTGGGCAGGTACGGGGGGCATCCGGCGCACCTGAAGGTGAAGGGCAGACCGGTTGTGTTTGTGTACGGGCGGGCGCTGCAGGAGATGGGGCTGACCGAGTGGCGCAAGGCGGTTGGGATTATCAACGAGCGATACGAGGGCGGCGCGGTTGTGATTGGGGATCAGTTCAGTTACGGGGCGGCGCGGGTGTTTGATGGTGTTCACACGTACAATACAGCGGGGATGCTGCGGGGCAAGGATCGCGCCGGGGTGCGCGAGTGGGCGGCGGCGACCTACAGCTCGTGGGTGGACCTGGCGGACCGTGCCGGCAAGATAAGCACGCTGACGGTGATTCCCGGCTACGACGACACGAAGATTCGCAAGCCGGGGCTGGCGGTCGACCGCTACGAGGGGGCATCGTACAGGATCCAGTGGGAGGAGGCGATTAGAGCAGACCCTCATTGGGTGCTGATTACCAGCTTCAACGAGTGGCACGAGGGAAGCGAGGTTGAGCCTTCTGCGGAGTACGGGCGGAAATATCTTGAGCTGACCGCAGGCTTTGCGAGGGAGTTCAAGGCCAGCGAACGGAAAGCGCGCAAATCGTTGGCCGGGTCGGGCTTGTCGGCGGCGGAGAAGGCGCGCCTTCGGGCAAAGCTGGGGCGGATTCGGATGGCCGCTTTGCCGGATGCGGACTCGGCGGCGTTCTGGTGGCTTCTGGATTTGGGGGTGGGGGTTGATGTGGTCAGTTGGGAGGACGTGGTTGAGGAGAAGCTGTCGCCGGAAAAGTGCGCGGTGTTGTTATACTGCGGGGGTGAGAGCTATCGCAGCAGTGTCAGGAAAGCGGGCGATGTAGAAATGGCTTTGGCCGGCTATCTTAAGGCTGGCGGCACAATCGCATTTCTGCCTTCTCTGCCGTGGCCGTTCTACTATGACGAAAATGGAAACGCGGTAAATCGCAGCGGACGGCTGGGTCTTACTCTGCGCAGTTCCTGGGAGAGTCCGCCCGCAGGCGCCGAGCTTTATTTGAGCCAGCCGGAAAAGTACATGTCACATGTCCCCGAGCGGTTCGAGTTCCCGAAGTCGGGCGATCTGCGCTGGAGGCCGTTTGTTGCGCGCCGGGGGCTCGAGCATACTTCGTTGCTGGAGTTGCGCAACGGCGGCGGGGCGTATCTGGGCGATGCGGTGGCCTGGTCTGAGGCGGCCGGTGGGGGGCACGTTCTGTACGTGTGGTTTGGCCTGCTTGGCGGGCCGTATGCCGAGACGCTGTTGTATGATGTCTTTGATTTTCTCTGTGCGCGCGTGGGCGGGTAGCAGGGGCATTGCAGCGGCCGGGCTTTGAGGATGTCACCGGGAGCCCGTGTCACCGATCCGATATGTCGGGCGGCAGCGCCCTTATTCCGATGGGGTTGCTTACGACGGGGATGCCCTCGAAAATGAAAGCCACACGGATGATATGGCTGCCCGGAGTGACATCAATATTCAACCGCTCGTGCAGTGTGACCGTGATGTCGTCGAACCGGGCACCCGGTGAAAGCTCCCACACGGGGCTGTCGACGGCAACGGGTGTCGGCCAGCGATACCACGTACCGTCGAATTGGACGTGACAGAGCTGCTGGCCGTGGTCGGGCAGAAAGGCGAAGGTGCGCTTGCCTTGATTTCGTATGTCGACTCTGAAGATGGGCAGCTCGCCGGGCAGCCAGTTGCGTCTGGCCGGGCGCAGCCGGCACTGAAGGCCTTCTATCTGCTCACCCCAGTCGGGTTCGGCCCAGGCGGCGAGCGTCACGTCATCGGCGCGCTGGCGCGGTGGGTTGTTGCAGCCTGGCGTGACGAGCAGTGCCGCGAGCATGGCGAATGCGTGTTTCTTGCAGGGCGTCATTACAGTTCCTTCGACAGTTATGTGCCGGTTGCCAATTATATACGAGGCGGTGGAAAAGCGAGCAAAAAGTTGCGTAGGCCATCGATTCGAGGGACTTGGCGGGCCTGGGGGGCTGCGGTGGGCGGAGCGGGCAGGTGAGCGGCGGGATGCGTTCATAAAGGCGGGGTAGGGTTGACTGCGCCGGGGTTTGGGATATTGGCCGCATGGATTGTCGCCATCAATCGGCGTGCCCGTGGGAAGTCTTTTCAAGGGATTATCCACCGTGAACATACTTTTTGGGCGGGGCAACAATGCTGTTGCCCCGTATAGGGCTGCGCGGCCCGCGCCGGGTTGGCGGTATCCGGGCGAGCCTGCAAACCTGTCGAGTTTCAAGCTGTAAGTGGTTTTCCAGAAAGGAGTTAGGGGTTGCGGAGGCAATGGAGTGGGGATACTCCGGACCCTGGAGGGCGAGTTCGGCAGGTATTTTCGGCGTCGGGCGGCTTTCAGCGATTGGTTCATAGGGGTCGGGGCCCAAGTTATCAACAGGTTATCCACAACGAGTCCTGTTTACGAAAGGGGGCTCTCAAAGGCCTCTATGGTAGAGCCATCCAGGAACCGGAGGTCGGCCGGACTTCTGCAAGTGTGTGGGAAAAAAAGTGGTAAACGCAATAGCGGGCGCGGGCATTATTTATTATCCTTGTCCGTCCAAGTCCGTTGAGTTCGGACCATGAACGTTTTAGGAGCAACGTCGGCGATGGAGCGCAAGAGTATACGCAGGTGTCTGGGGAGCGAGTCGGGTTTCAGTGTATTTGCAGAGTTGACGGGCGGACCGGGTTTTAGCTTCGCGCCGATAGAGAGGTTTCTTGAGTCATACGCTACCGCGACGAGTTCATCAATTCCGGAGGGATTCGAGTTCGTGGGGATCGCTCTGCCGCAGAATCCGAGTGGGCGGGCGAACATCCAGCCGGCTGACATTATAAGCCTGCTGACTGCAAAAGACCTGCTTGGGGATCTAGCAGCCCTTCCGCATGTTACGTGCAAGGACCATAACGTACCCGGCATTGTCGGCTCCCTTGTCGGCTATCGCAGTGCCGGCGTGGAAAGCGTTCTTGCAATGACGGGCGATAAGCCTATCGGGGCGGAGGGAGTGTTTGAACTCGATTCGATCGGGCTGCTGCGACTGATTCGGCGGATGAACAACGAGGCCTACATCAGGGCCGCGGCCAGCGCCGTAGGCGGTGTCCAGCAGTTCTTTGTGGGTTCGGCCGTATCACCCTTCAAATACACGGAAGCCTCCCAGATGCAGCAGTATTACAAGATGGAGAAGAAGATCGCCAGCGGTGCGGAGTTCTTCATCACGCAGATGGGCTGGGATTGGCGAAAGTCCCTGGAGCTGTTCGTTTACATGCGGGAGAACGATATTGATGTGCCGGTGATAGGGAACGTTTATTTGTTGAGCGGTATTACGCCTGCGCCGCGGTTGATGCACGACTTGAAGCTGCCGGGCTGTTTCGTGAGCGATGAGCTGCTGGCCAGGGTTCAGTCGGAAGGGGTCGACGAGCACATCGAGCGTGCGGCCCAGCAGGTTGCGATGTACAAGGCGATGGGGGCCGCCGGGGTCGATATAGGCGGAGTCGAGCGGTTTGAGATGTTTGCGAGGATACTCGGGCGGGCGGCCGAGATCGGCCCCGAGTGGGAGCAGTTCAAGGACAACCTGTTCTGGCCGGCTCGGAACGGCTTCTACCTTTACGACGAGGCGGGGCGGCGCGTGCGGCTTTCGAAGCCGCGCAAGAAGTTCAGACGGCGGTTCTTTAATTTCTTCCACCGGGCGGTCCTGGACCCGGAGCACGTGGGCTTCCGTGCATTCAAGAAGACGATGGCTGTGCTCGGCGCGGGCAAAGGCAGCGGGGCGGTCTACAGGTTGTTCAATGCCTCGGAGAAGGGGTTTAAGTATCTGCTTTTCGACTGCGAGGAGTGCGGCGACTGCTACCTGCCGGAGAACTTCGGCCTGTGCACTATCGGTGGGTGTGAGAAGGGTATGGACAACGCGCCGTGCGGCGATGCAACCGTCGAGGGGTACTGTGGGAACGACCTGGAGCGTGTGTGCATCGGCGAGCAGATATACGAGGCGGCGGCGGCCGAGAAAGGGGGGCTTGTCAAGCTGCGTTCCACCATAAACAAGCCGAGGAATCCGGCTCTTGAGCACACTTCGTCGATCATCAATTATCTGTTTGGCAGGGACCACACGATGAAGAACGCACTGATAAGCATAGGAGAATCGATTCATGCTTCGATCCCTAAGACCGGGCAAATAATGAGGCAGTTGGCGGAATTGGGTCCTGAGGCCTACTCGCGGCCGAGCGGGCCTCTCAACTATATCCGGGCTCTTATCGAGTCGCAGGCCTCCGACGGCGCCGACTACATAGCGGTCAATGTGGATGCGTTCGGCGAGGAGGATGCTCAGGCGGCCATTGATATGATGGTCGAGTATGTGAGGCTCGTTCGCAGGTCGGGCGGCGGCGTGCCGGTTTGCGTCGACACGAGCAACGACGATGTGTTGACGGCCGGTCTGAAGGAGTGGTACAACACCGACGGGCCGGTCAAGCAGCCCCTGCTGAACTCGGTTAAGGTTTACACGATGGACCGGATCCTTCCGCTGAAAAAGGATTACGACTTCGCATTCATCGGGCTTCTGGTGAGCGAGGAGGCAGCGACCGGTCCGGGCGGCTCGCACTCGGTTGAAGAGCTCTATTCTCTGGCGCGGCAGATTTTTGACAAGGCGGTGGGCCAATGCGGCTTCAAGCCGTGCGAGATATTTTTCGATTCGACGGTGTTTCCTCTGGCGATTGATATGCCGATGGAGCCGAACGTCGCCGGCTATACATACCGCGCGTTCGAGACCATAAAGAGGATTAAGGCTGATCCGAAGCTCAAGGGTGCTCACTGCTCGCTCGGGGTGAGCAACAGCGTGCGCGATTTGCCGGGCCGGAGGATAGGGGTGTGCAGGGCATACGTTGCCAAGGCAATGGAGTACGGGCTCGATGCGGGCATCGTAAACGTGGCCCATCACTACGGGCAGGTGGAGCCGGCGCCGGAGCTTCTGGAGCTGGTCGATGCGTATGCGAAGATGGACGGATCGAGCGAAAAAATGACACGGGCGATGGAGCTGATGGGCAAGTTCTGCCGGGAGAACAGGAAGCCGGCGAAGTAGGAGTTCGCGTGGGCCAAGCTTAATAACGAGGTCTCTTTAAGGAGCCGGCGCTATTTGCAGGCGGCGCCGGGGGTGCGGATGAGGAACAGGCTTCAACGGATCAATTGCGTACTGCATTGTGTGGGCGGTCTGCTGCAGATGCTGGCGCTGGTTCTGCTGTTTCCTTTGATAGTGGTATTGAGCCATTGGGGGCGCTATGATGACGGCTGGTTGACGGTGGGCGCTTTTATTGTTCCGGCGGGCGTTTCACTTGTGGCCGGGCTGCTCCTGCGGTGGGTGTGTCGGTCCGAAGAGCTTGACGCGACCGGCTCGATGTTGTTTTGTGCGTTGGGCTGGCTTTTCGCGTCTGCGTTGGGGGCGCTGCCCTTCGTCATTGGGATCGGCTCGGGGTACCTGGATGCATATTTTGAAGCGATGAGCGGCTTTACGACGACCGGCATTACGGTGTATTCGGGGCTGGACGAGATGCCGCGGAGCATCCTTTTCTGGCGGGCCCTTACGCAGTGGCTGGGCGGGGTGGGGATTTTGTCGTTTTTTCTGATAGTGACGTTTCGCGGCAGCGGAGCGCATCATATTTTCGGTGCCGAGAGCCACAAGATGTCCTCCAGCAGGCCCGTGCCGGGCCTGGCTCACACGTTGAAGGTGGTCTGGGGCATATACACGCTGCTAACCGCGGGGGGCGCTGTAATCCTGGTGGTTGAGAGGATGCCGGTGTTCGACGCGGTCTGCCACGCCCTTACGGCCCTTTCGACCGGGGGCTTTTCACCTCACGACAGCAGTATCGATTTCTACCGGACGGCGGGGCATTCTAATTATCGGCTGCTCGAGTACACCGTTACGTTGTTGATGATGCTCGGCGGGATCAATTTTCTGGTCCATTACCGCGTGCTGACGGGGCACATCAAGGCGCTTTGGGATAATATCGAGATTCGGTATTGGTGGCGATTGATTGCGGCCTTCACGGTGATTGTGATGGTCGAGCGTCTTCGCACGGCTGGCGTGCTTGGCGCGTTGGTGAGGGGCGAGGGGATCGATGGCGGCCGGATAGAGCAGGCGTTTCGGTACGGCATTTTTCAGGTGGTCTCAATCCTGACGACGACCGGTTTTGCAACCAGGGACATAGGTTCGGACTTCTTCGGCACGGTATCGAGGCAGTTGTTTCTGGTGATGATGGTTATAGGCGGGTGTGTCGGCTCAACGGCGGGAGGGCTGAAGGTTCTGCGAGTGGCCATACTCAATCGTCTGGTCATCAGGGAGCTATTCAAGCTGAGGGTATCGGGCAGGGCCTCGGCCGAGCTGATTATCGACGGCAAGAAAGTTCCCGATGAGGAAATACACAGGGTCGGGGCGCTGTTCTTTGCTTGGATTGGCCTTTTGGTTGCCGGAGGCGCGATTACCGCGGCCTTCTCCGGCCAAGGGGCTGTGGCGTCTTTCTCGGGGATGTGCTCTGCGCTCGGCAATATCGGCCCGTGCTACATCTCGGGCCGGGAGATGATTGAGATGCACGCGTTTGTGAAGTTGACGTATATTTTTGGTATGCTGGCCGGAAGGCTTGAGATACTGCCGGTCTTGCTGCTGTTTTCGCGGCGTGCCTGGCGTTAGCGGCCGTGGCGGCCGAGCCATTACGGGTTACTCTGTTAGTGGAGGTTTGTGAAATGTACATTGTGGTTGCAGGTGGCGGCATGGTCGGCGGAGAGCTGGCGCGGCGGCTCATGGAGAGCAAGCACGACGTTGTGTTGGTGGACAGCAGTTCCGAGGTTTGCAGCAAGATGTATGCTGAGACCGGTGTTGTGGCGATACACGGCAGCGCCACACGCGTCGAGGTTTTGAAGGAGGCGGGCCTTGCGAAGGCCGACGCCGTTGTGGCGGCCACCGGGGACGACGCGAGCAATCTTGTCGCCGCCATGCTGGCAAGGAGCGTGGGCGTGCCACAGGTTGTCGTGCGAATGCGAAATGCCAATTACGAGGAGGCCTTCAAGCTTGCCGGGGTCAACGCGATAGTCCGAACTACGGACCTGATGATCAATCAGATGCTCGTGGAAATAGAACACCCGGAGGTGCGCAAGATCACGACGATCGGAGGGGGCAGGGCCAATATATTTATGGTTGTTGTGCCGAATGACGCCAAGGTTGCGGGCAAGAGCATCAGCGAGATCACGGGCAATTCGGATTTTCCCTCGGATTGTATTTTCGTGGCCGTCTATAACCAGCAGAGCGAGGCCTTTTCGATCCCCCGCGGCGGGCAGGTAATCAACGAAGGCGATGAGCTTTTCTTGATTTCGACCGCTGAGCGGATAAAGGAAGTAGTTGATTTCGTAACGGCTCGGACGGTGTCGTGATTTGCCGCCGGCGGGCCGGTGTGGGGCCGATCGGTTGAGGGTTATGGGCCGATTTGGCCCGAGGGCGTACCGGCGGACGGCTTTTTTCGCTCCTTTTTGGTCTTTCCTGATTTTTCCATCAACACGGAGCTGGGTTTCAGCGCTCAACTTGTAGGCAGAGATGATTGGCCGCCGAAGAGGGGCGGGCTGATCAGGTTTTGCCGCACGGGTCTGGGGCTTGAGGTGGATGTTCGGCCAATCCGTTGAAAGAGACGCACGGTAAACGCTGCTTCCTTACGGGGGACACGCGCTGAGGTACGGCAAAAGAATAGGACGTAACAGGTGTTCGCCGAGAGGTTTGTGCCTGTTGGGCGGGTACGGCCTTGACGGCTGTGCCAGGGGGCCATAGCTGGTCCGGGCGTGAACGGGATAGAGATAATTACAAATCCGGCGGTCCCGACGGAACACTTGTCACGGGCGGCGTCGAATTCCATAAAAGGGAGAAAAATATGGACAGGAAAGATTGGTGTATAAGCGCCGTATTGGGGTGCTGGGTGTTGGTTGGGATGCTGATTTCGGGCGCCGCATTTGGGCAGGCGCCGGATAATCTGACTCAGAGCGTTACCTACGACAGCGAGACAATTACCCTCCAGATGACCAGGGAAAGCGTGCGGGGTCCGAATTTCGAGGTGCTCGTGCAGAACAGCTCTGGTGGGTATGACGCGTACACGGCCGGCGAGGTTCGGACTTACCTTGGCTACGTTGATGAATATCCCGGGGCCGCGGTGGCCGGTATATTGCTTTCGGATGAGACCCTGAAGGCCAGGGTCTATTTCGACCGGGGCGCCACGTGGTTCACACTGGGCGATGCGGTTACGGGCACCAGGGGTCTTGGCAGCCCTGTTTACAGCCCGCCGACGAAGCCCTCAGTGGCGCCGGGGCACGCCGGGACGACCACCTATCGGTATGGGCTCGGGGTGGATTCGGACTATCGCGCGTTCAGCCAGCGCTGGGGATCGAGCGTTTCGCAGGGCCTGGAGATGATCGAGTTTTCCGCCTGTCAGCTCAAGGCGATTTTCATGCAGGATACCCTTCTTCAGCCTGTTTTGGAGCGGGTGATCATTCGGACATCGCAGGCGACCTGCCCTTATGACGGCACTACAGGCACGGCTCTTCTATCGTTGCTTGCCGCGGAGTGGAATAACAATCAGGCCGACGCGCTGGCTTATTGCCTGAAAGTGGGGCTGGCTTCGCCGGCAATCGGGGGCGGTGTCGCCTATATGCCCGGTCGCTATTCGGTGAACGGCATGAATTCCGACGGCTCGTTCGACACCGTCTGGCGTCATGAGATAGGCCATAGCTGGGCGTGTGGTGATTACCACGCGGGCAGTCCCGAGGGACCCACGCTGATGTGCGGTAATCAGTACGGTCGCTATTGCGGACCATCCGTAGAGACAATTTTCGGTCGGCGTGATAACAGCCTGTCTGATCTGACCGATCTCGGCACCTACACCGGCAACAACTTCCCTCCCTACGCAGCATTGGATTTTGCAGAAATTATTTCCGGCTCGGGTGGCGTTACAATTGACGTTGCGGGCAACGATTTTGACCTGAATGCACAGTCGGTTGCACTTGACAGCTACGATTCTGCTTCCGATGCGGGCGGCTCGGTCACCCTCTCGCCGGGGACGGGTCCGGGGGGGCGTGACGAGTTGACTTATAACCCGCCGGCGGACTTTATGGGCGTGGA
>CP070678.1:3600448-3608913 GCA_020352515.1 Phycisphaerales bacterium
CCAAACGAAGCCAAACGAACCCAATCGCAAAATCGCCGAAAAACGGCTGTAACCCCTTGCCCTGCAATAACTTACGCCCCCCAATGCCCCCGCAGGGATGTAAAAACGAACCCAATTGCCCAAAGCCGCCCCTAACCCCTTACGCTGCAATAACTTACGCTCCCCAATGCCCCCTCAGTGGCGCAAGAACGAACCCAAACGAACCCAATTCCAATTTACCCAAACCCCCACGCCCACCAGCCACCCAAACCTCCCATCTTCACACCAACGCGGCGAGAATCACGACCCTCCCATGGCCTTTTCCGTGAACTTGATAATATCGTTCATCATCCGCACCGACTCATACGGATATTTCCCCACCGCCGTCTCCGCCGACAGCATCACGAAATCCGTCCCGTCGATAATCGCATTCGCAACATCCGTCACCTCCGCCCGTGTCGGCCGGCTGTGCTCCGTCATGTGCTCCAGCATCTGCGTCGCCGTAATCACGAATTTCCCCGCCGCGTTGCACTTCCGTATAATCGCCTTCTGCACCATCGGCACCTCGTATATCGGTATCGCAATCCCCATATCCCCCCGCGCTATCATCACCCCGTCCGCCGCCTCGATAATCCCGTCTATATTCTCTATCGCCTCCCGGCTCTCGACCTTCGCCACCAGCCTGCAGCCCGCCAGCCGCGGCCTGACCACCTCCGCAACCGCCCGAACATCCGCGGCATCCCGAACGAACGACATCGCCATAAAGTCCACCCCGTGCTCGATGCCGAATTCTATATCCTGCCTGTCCTTCTCCGTCATCGCCTCGAATTCAAGCTCCGCTCCCGGAATGTTTACCCCCTTCCTTTCCTTCAGAACGCCCCCCTCAACCACCTCCGCCTTAATGCTGCTTGCCGACGTGCTCTTGACCCGCAGCACCAGCAGCCCGTCGTCGATAAAAATATGCTGCCCCGGCTGTATCCGCCCCAGGTCACCATGATAATCGAAAGGTATCGTTCGCGCCCCGCTCGCCCCGGGATCGTTCGTCAGCCACACCACGCTCCGATTCCGAAGCACCCGCGTCTTGGCGCCCGGGAACCTGCCCACACGGATTCGAAATCCCTCCAGGTCTCCCATGATCCGGATGTGCCGCCGGTACTTCTTGTTTATCTGCCGCACAAGCTCGATATTCGCAGCGTGCTGCTGCCGGCTGCCGTGAGAAAAATTCAGCCGCACGACGTCCAGCCCCGCCTCCACCATCTTCCGCAAAACCGTGTAGTTGCTGCTCGAAGGCCCCAGCGTCGCTATAATATTTGTTCTCACCATAAAATCACACTCCCCACCCCATCCCCTAAAGACGCTTCATCGCAAAAATGCCCAGCGGCCCGACAAGCCCGCCCCTCGGTAATACTTCCTCAGAAAGACCGTTTGCCCGGAACGCGATACCAGCCCGCCCGCAAAGCCGGCTCGGCACCCCGGGGCCCGGCAAGATTCTCCGCGCTCCTGCAGAACGCCACGCACTCCTGTCCATTACGCGGACGGCCCCGAAATACAAACGTATCGTTTCGTCGAACAATATACTGCACTATTTCCGACGCAGCAAGCTCGGCCTCTTGCGCTGCAGCCATTCCGGAAGCTGTTCCCGGCCCACATTTTCCCACAAACCCTTCTTGCTCCCCCGGGCGCTCGCCTCCAATTGCTTGTAACGGTTATAGAAGCTGTGCCGGAACCGAAGGTCAGCGTATACAAAACCGTCGGCCACCAGCACTTCATTAAGGAACTCGCCCCCCGGAAGTTGAACGTACGCCAGAAGTCTTCCGTACCTGCCCCGCGTATTGTTCACCGTATCCAGATACACGCGGACCTGCTTGCCCAGCGTCAGTTTCTTCGCGAACTCCGAGGACTCCGGCCCCCAATACATCACCCCCGTTCTGTCGTTCCTTGTCTCCGGAGCGTCGATCCCCAAAAGCCTTATCCTTGTGTGCGGCGAATTCGCGTCCGCCGCGTCGATATCGAGCGTATCTCCGTCCACCACGTTTATCACAGCGAAGCTCCCGCCGTGGTATCTCTCGAAGTCCTCAATTCCCGCCCGCTCCGCGGACTCAGCTTGGCCCCGCCGCCCTCGCCCGAGCCGGCCATAGTCCAGCCGGATGAACAAGACCACCGCCAGCACACAAGCCATCACTATGCCGGTTCGACGGCGCCGGCTCATCGCAAACCTGCTTTTCCTCTTCTTGCCCAATCCAATGATCGTCAGTTTATGTCTGTGTCCGCTCGGCCGCCGGCTTGTCCAGCTCGAAAGCAACACAAACCGCCCTGAGAGCCTCTTCCGCCTGGTCCTTGTCAACCGCGCAGCTTATGCGAATCTCACTGGTCGTAATCGAATCGATATTGATCTTCGCCTTGGCCAGTGCGCTGAACATCGTCTCCGCCACACCGTAATGAGTCCGCATCCCAACTCCCACCGCCGAAACCATCGCAATGTCATCCCTAACGAAAACGCTCTCGCAGTTCAGATCATCCTCGATTTCGGAGACCGCAGACTTGGCACTCTCAAGATCCGAAATCGCAACCATGAAAGAAAGGTTCGCCTTCTGGTCGCTCACCTCCGTTTGTATGATGTCGTTCACCACCACCTTCGCAGCCGCCAGATGCGAGAATACGTTCGCCGCGTTGCCCGGGACGTTGTCCACCCCGACAAGACTTATCTTTGCCATGTCCTTCTGTACGGTTGCTCCGGAAACTACTACACCTTCCATCTGTGGTACCTCATGAGTAATCAGTGTGCCCTTGGTCTCATTGCCGCTGTTTCTAACGTGAATGTCGACGTCGTATTTCTTGCCGAATCCCACCGCCCGAATGTGCATCACCCCCGCACCCAGGCTCGCCAATTCCAGCATCTCGTCGTAGCTTATCTTGTCCAGCTTCACCGCTCCCTCGAAAATGCGGGGGTCGGTTGTGTAAATCCCGTCAACATCCGTGTATATCTCGCACTCCTTGGCCTTCAGAGCCGCCGCAAGTGCAACCGCCGTTGTATCTGAGCCGCCGCGGCCCAGCGTCGTTATGTTCTCATCCTCGTCGATTCCCTGAAAGCCCGCAACAATCACGATCCTGCCCCGCTCAAGCTGCCTGTGAATCCGCTCGGCATCGATACTGACTATGTGCGCCTTTGTGTGGACACTGTCGGTCATCATTCGTATCTGGCCGCCGGTAAAGCTGATGGCGTCGTGCCCCATGGCATGGATCGCCATCGCCATAAGAGAAACCGACTGCTGCTCGCCGGTGCTGATCAACTGGTCCATCTCTCGCTTTGGTGGATTGGGGTTCAGCTCAAGCGCATCTGCAATCAGTTGGTCCGTTTGCTTGCCCCGGGCCGATGCCACCACTACCACCTGGTTGCCCGACTCGGCCGCCCTGATTGCACGCCCGGCGGCCCGCTGAATCTTCTCGGCGTTCGCAACGCTCGTGCCGCCGAATTTCTGAACGATAATAGCCATAACCAACCTGCATCAAACTCAAATACCTACTGTACTTCTGTGCTATTTCTCTCAAGAAGTCAACTTCAACTCTTGAGAAAATACTCCATAAGCTCGAAACCATTGTCTATTCTGAATCCCGACTTGGCCGCATTGGACTCTCCGAAAGACGCCTGCAGAATCCCACTGACATCCGTGCCGGCCATTGCAAATGGAACCGGCTCCGAAGAGTGGGCGCGCTCGCCGACCGGCGTCGGATGATCCGGCATAACCAGTATCCGCCAGCTTGGATAACCCTCAAGCGCCGAAAGCACCGGCCCAACAATGTGCTTGTCGATCTGCTCGATCGCCCGCTTCTTCATCTCCGCGTTGCCGACGTGCGAGGCCTCGTCCGGGCCTTCAACATGCACGAAAACCAGATCGTACTTCGCCAGCGCCTCAATTGCCGCCGATGCCTTGCCCTCATAGTTCGTATCCACAAAACCGGTCGCGCCCGCAACTTCAAGCAGGTCAAAACCCACCAGTCTTGCCAGGCCCCTGACCAGATCGACCGCCGTAATAGCCGCGCCGCGAAGGCCGAAGCGCTTTTCAAAACGCTCCATCTGCGCCCTGCGGCCCTGGCCCCAAAGCCAGATCGAGCTGACCTGATTCTCCCCGAGGTCTCTTCGGACCTTGTTGATGTCGTGGCCGACGAAGAGCTGCTGCGAACGCGCCATCAGCTCGATAAGTAAATCCGACCCCTTGCCGCGAGGCAATATCTTCTCGACCGCTGTGCCTATATGATCGTGCGGAGGGTAAGTCTTGACGTCAAAAGCCATACCTTTGAAAACCACCAGATGCCTGTAGCTGACACCTGTGTAAAAGACAATCCGGTCGCCTCCGACATTCTCGCCCAGCTCCCCGATCAGCTTGGCCGCTTCCTCGGTCGAGATATGACCCGCGCTGTGGTCCTCCATCCTGCCGTCCGCAATGGTCACAAGGTTGCATCTGAATACCCAGTCCTCCGGCGAGAGCTTGATGTTCCGCGCGGCTGCCTCTACCGGCGCCCGTCCCGAATAGTATCGGCGAGGATCATAACCAAGCAGACTCATCTGGGCCACGTCGCTGCCCGCCTCCATGTCGGGAGGGACCGTTCTTACGAGGCCTTGTCTGCCTTCCCTGCTGATCCTGTCCATGTTCGGAGTATCCGCCGCCTCGATGACGCTTTTGTTGTTGAACTGCTCGAGTGGCTCGTCCGCCGCTCCGTCAGGAACTATTATGGCGTATTTACTCATCGACATGAATCCTCAGACATAAACGCCGCAGCAAAATGCCGGCTTTCGCCGGCCCCCTCCAAATTCACCTCCTGTAGCCTAATCCTTGTCCTCCGGAATATCAACGATCCTTATGCAGACCGGCTCGCCGCTGATAACGTCCAGCTTGGCCAGATCTTCCAGGGCCCCCGTCATGTTCTTCTGCTGCGTCGTGTGGGTCACGATTACCACCGGAACCGTATTGTCCGGGCCTCGCCCTTCGTGCTGAAGCGCCCCTGATATGCTTATCATGTGGTCGCCCAGTATCTTGCTGTAGCTGGCGACCACGCCCGGCTCGTCCTTGGCCATCAGCCTGATATAGAACCTGCTCGTGCAGTCGTCTATCTTCTCGATCAGCTCCTGTGCCTCGTTTCTCGGCCGCATGTGAAGGTGACGGAAGGTCGTGGCCGAATTGCCCAGCGCCACGTCGATAATATCGGCTACCACCGCGCTGGCCGTAGGCATCATTCCGGCCCCGCGCCCGTAAAACATCACCTGGCCGACCGCGCTGCCGAATATGCTTATCGCGTTGAACGGACCATCCACCCGCGCAAGAGAGCTGTCCTTGCCGATGAACGAAGGGTGGACCCGCAACGATATCTTGTCCACCTCGTCTTTGTGTCCTATCGCCAGCAGCTTCAGGCAGTAGCCCATCTCCCCGCCGTAACGGATATCGTCTTTCGAAATCGAATCTATCCCCTCCACGAAAATATCCTCAAGCGCGATTTCGCAGCCGAAGGCGATCGAAGCAAGTATCGCCAGCTTGTGCGCGCTGTCGACGCCGCTGATATCGAGCGTGGGGTCGGCCTCGGCGTAGCCCTTGCTCTGGGCTTCGGCCAGAGCATCCGCGAAGCTCTCGCCTTTGGCCGTCATGCTCGACAGAATGTAGTTGCACGTCCCGTTCACGATGCCGTACATCGCCTCGATATTGTTCGCCGTCAGCCCGCTGCGAATCGCCGAGACGATAGGTATGCCGCCCGCACAGGTCGCCTCGAACGCTATGCAGCGATTATTCTTGTGTGCCGCACGGTAAAGCTCGTTGCCGAACTCCGCCAGAAGCGCCTTGTTCGCCGTCACAACGTGCTTGCCCGCCGCCAGCATCTTGAGCTGGACCTCTTTGGCAGCCTCCGTTCCCCCGACCGTCTCCACTCCTATCTGGATACTGTCGTCGTTCAGCAGCCTCTCGAGGTCCGTCGTGAGAACGCCTTCCGGAAGTCTAACCGGGCGGTCGGACTGCGTGTCGATATCCACAACGCACGCAAGCTCCAGCCGCAGGCCCGTCCTGGCCGCTATCGAATCGGACTCTTCGATTAGCAGCCTGGCAACCCCGGCGCCCACGGTGCCGAAACCTACAATCCCAACTCTTACAACCTGCTCAGCCATGCAGAAATTCACCACACCAGTTCGCCTGATATTCGCAAAGCCGCAAATCTAACTCAAACAGCCATGACCGGTCAAGCAAAAACCGGCAAATAACGCGGCTAATTAGCAAACCCAATAAGCAGCATTCCCCCGGGTATCCGCAAGTGACGACCGGCAGCCCCCGGCCTAATTGCAACCTCAACGGGGGCTTGCACATGCCGCATACCTTCTCCGAACTGCACGCTGATTGCTGAAAGCCCCGCGGCCGCGCCCTGTGCTTGACAAAATCCCCTCGCCTCATTATTCTACAGTCAACGTGGAAACATACGGAGTCTCAGCAGACCAAGATTCTTATGAGTGAACCAACGGACAACATTAAGGAGGCAGAAAATGAAAGGGTTGAAGCTTTTGGTCGTCCTGGTCGGCGCCGCGGCGCTGACGGGCTGTGCAGGTTTACAAGGGGACGCAAGAATGGCTGAGGGAACTTTTGGCGACGACATTATCTTCCTCAAAAAACACACCGAAGTGATACTTCTCTCGGACACCACCGGCAACAGTCTGGTTGCCGTATCGCCTCAAATGCAGGGGCGTGTGCTCACCAGCACCGCCGAGGCAATGCGAGGGCTCAGCTTCGGCTGGATCAACCGTCAGCTCATTGCCTCCGGCAAGATCGCGCCGCACATAAACGTCTTCGGTGGAGAAGACCGCTTCTGGCTCGGACCCGAAGGGGGCCAGTTTTCGATCTTCTTCGAAAAAGGAGTTCCCTTCGACCTCGAACACTGGTTCACCCCGGCGCCCATAGACACCGAGCCCTTCGATCTAGTCTCCAAATCCGGAAACACCGCGCGTTTCAGAAAGGATATGCAGCTTAAAAACTACTCCGACGCCGTGTTTAGCCTCCGCGTGGATAGAGAAGTCCGCGTGCTCGAAAAACCGGACGCCGTCCGCGCGCTGGGTGTAACGCCCCCGCAAACCGTCAAGATGGTCGCCTTTGAATCGACAAACCGTATCACGAATACAGGTGAGAACGCCTGGCGGAAGGAAACCGGTGTGCTCTCGATCTGGATTCTCGGCATGTTTAATCCGTCGCCCAAGACCACGATCGTAATCCCCTTCCAGCCCGGGCCGGAAGAGCGACTTGGCCCGATTGTCAACGACGCATACTTCGGCAAGGTCCCCGCCGACCGTCTGCTCATCTCCGATGACGTGATGTTCTTCAGCGGAGACGGGCAGTACCGCAGCAAGATTGGCCTTTCACCGCAACGGGCAAAGCCTGTCGCCGGCAGCTACGATGCCGTCAACAAGGTGCTCACAATCGTCCAGTACAACAAGCCCGACGACGTCACCGACTACGTCAACTCCATGTGGGAGCTCCAGGACCACCCCTACAAGGGCGATGTCGTCAATTCATACAATGATGGCCCGCCCGAACCTGGCGCAAAACCACTCGGCCCCTTCTACGAGCTTGAGACCTCTTCTCCGGCAGCCGCCCTTGATAAGGGCCGGACTCTTACCCACGTACATCGCACCTATCACCTGCAGGGCTCGAAAGAAGACCTCGACCCAGTCGCAAAGACGGTGCTCGGTGTGACAGTTGCCGAAATAGAGTCTGCCTTTGCAGGCTGATTTCGCCGCCCGGCGGGGCTTGAGGGGCCGCCGGACAAACCGGAAAAAAATTAAAAATATTTCTTGAATCCCGCCGGAGCAGGCTGTATAGATTTTGGCGGGATCAGGTTCCCTATTCACCATTGACCTTACTGCCACGACTCTCGAACTTGCGAGATGGGAGCCGAAAAGGCTATTAAGGCGATCCGCGCACGTTGTTTGGCCTTTTATACAAAGTAATAGCAGCGCTCGTTGGCTGTGTAGGGTCTTTCAAAACGCAATACGCACCTCGGCGCAGTGCCGGTGGGGGCGCCTTTTATCGACGGATTTTCTTGCAGGGGTATAGATATGTCCAGGAAACACACTTGCTTTTATGCCATGCTGCTGCTGGGCCTCGGGTCGGCCGTGATTGCAGCCGAGCCCTTGCGCCAGCATCCAGGACCGGACGGAATCATCGCCGTCGAGGCCGAGCACTTCGACCAAAATGTTGCGGCCCCGGATGGGCACGGTTGGGTGCAGGTCGGCCCGACGGCCGGCTTTACCGGCGCAGTAGGAATGCAGGCTCTGCCCAACGTCGGCGTCAGCAGGCGGGACACCTACGCAACCGAGAGCCCTCGGCTCGACTTCAAGATCAACTTCGTAAAAAGCGGGACCCACTACATCTGGATGCGCGCCTGGGCCGCCGGCGGCAATGACGATTCCTGCCACGCCGGACTCGATAACGCGCCCGCAAGCACGGCGCACCGAATCAACG
>CP070678.1:3609013-3649485 GCA_020352515.1 Phycisphaerales bacterium
GTGCGTGCCGTCTTCGGGGAAAAAAAGCAGAACAGCGTATGGGCGGATTGGCGAACGCTGACAGCCTTGGCAGGCACGGATTTGTGGAGTGAGCAAGCCAAGGTCGCCGCCGCGGATCTGGAGCAAGCATTGGGCATGCCCGTAGCCTTTAGACAGTTCTGTTGCTCTTCATACGGTTTTACAGACCCGCCTGCATGGGGTGATGCCGCCCGCTATCTGCGGGCGATGGCCAAATGCAGGTACTATGTAGGTGTGGGAAGAGGCAGTGGTCCCGGCCAGGGATTGTGCGATGCAGTGTCTCTCGGATGTATATGTCTTGGTGAGAGGAATAAGCCGTTCCACAGAATGATATGCCATCCGTGCTGTCTTTGTGATAGTAAAGACGACATTCCTTTGATGCTAAAGAGAATCGCTGCATCAGTTGAGCTGCAGGAGGAAATCCTGGTTTGGCAGGATAAGATGCTGAGGGAGCACTTTGTGGAGAAGCCGCTCGCCGTGCTCAACAGGGCTGTTGAGATTAAGGCCGGCAAAACGCCGCGACGGTGGTCGAAGCAACAGAACATTACTCTATTTTCGATACCCAAAGCGTTTCGGGGTGACGACGCCGTCAGGCAGCGCAATGCCATCAAGAGCTGGATGCTGCTGGAGCCCCAGCCGGAAATAATCCTTTGTGGTGATGACGAGGGGGTGGCCGAGGTGGCTTCGGAATTCGGGCTGAGCCATCTGCCCGACGTCCGGCGGAACGGCTATGGCACACCTTTGGTCAGTGATTTGTTTGAAAAGGCTCAGGTGTCGGCCTCGCATGACGTTCTTGTGTACGTCAACGCGGATATTATTCTGCTGAATGATTTCATGCCGGCGGTCCACCGATGTGGGGAGTATTTTGATGAGTTTCTGATGGTCGGTCGGCGATGGGACGCCGACGTTTCCGAACCGATTGATTTCGACGCCGGGGATTGGCAGGACAGGTTGCGGCGATTCATCCATACGGAAGCTTTTCTGCACGCTGCGACGGGAATTGACTACTTCGTGTTTACCCGGTACTTGTGGCCTATCATTCCTGACTTCGGTCTCGGACGCACCGTATGGGATAACTGGCTCGTTGGAAAGCCTATTGGCGACGGTAAGCCGGTTGTGGATGCAACGGATGCGGTGACCGCGATTCATCAGAACCACAAATTCGTTCCTTTCGGCCGGCGCCGCGAGGAGGAAACCGTCAATCTCACGTTGGCAGGCGGCAGCGATTCTTTGCGATTTACGACCCACGCAGCCTGGAAAGTGACGCCTTATGGGGTTGTGGCAAGACACGTGGGCGAAATTCTTGAAGACAATGACTTTGGCGCGGCCCTTATGTGTATGGCCGGAGTATTTCAGCAGGCGCCCGAGACTGTCAGAAGGCAGTATGAGAGCTACGTGTCTTATACAAGGCCCGAGAGGTTGAAAAGAATTGCAGACGCCGCAAAAAGCCTGCTTAGTCTGAACGCGAAGAACGGGAATCTAAGGCGCTTGTTGTCCCAATTGCACCAGATCGACCGTGCGAAGCTCATAACTGCGACGCGGCCCGACTCTCGCGCCAACACCGCCACCGAAGCATTATTTGACAAAGGTGTAAACAATTTGAGCCCGGGAAATGACCGGCAAGTGTCGGGCGCTTTTGACCGGGCCTCGCAGACCCGCGCGCAAATACCTCACGTGGATGGGGCGCGAACCGCTGCCTGTGTCGGCCACGGAGCCGCGAGCTTGGCCGCAGAGGTCTGCGGAGCCGCATTTGCCGGGCAGTATGAGCGCGGCGGCGCGGGCAGACCGCCTCGCCAAATACACAGCGGTGTGGCAGAGCCGGAGCAGTCACCCGATTTGCAGGTAGAAGCCGGATATATATGTTCCCCGGCAGAGCGCGCCGAGCGAGAGGCACACTCGGAATATGGCCCTTTGGGCTTGCTTCCGTCGCGGTGCTGGCCGGCATCGTCGAGCCTTCAAAGCGCCCGGCGGACCACAGAGCAAGACTCCTCAGGCAAAAACACAGGTGGAAAGTGTCGTCAGATGTTGGAAACGTTGCCCTCAGAGAAAGCGCGATTGGTCGACGTCGAGCCTCGTGATGTGATGGCCGCCAAGCAGACTCTCAAATCGTACTATTGCTCGCGTCTTGGAAATGTGTGGCAGAGCGCTGGCGCGCCCGTCTGGTTTGACCACGAAATTGACTATCACTTGTGGCCCAAGAACCTATTCTGGATCGAGAGGGGGGTCTTCGGGCGGCTCGTTATGTCACCCGGCTGCAAAGTCCTGGACCTGTGCTGCGGCGACGGGTATTTCAGCGATATCTGGTTCTCGACGATAGCGGGGCATATCGACGCGTGTGACAACGACGAAGATGCCTTGCGCTTCGCGGCGCAAAGGCACTTGAATGCGAAGGTCGCATACCATCGGGTGAACATACTGACACAGCCGCTGCCGTCAACGGACTACGATGTCGTTGCGTGGTTCGAGGGGATAGAGCATTTCTCAGAGCAACAGATAGGACAGGTTTTGGAGAAGATCCGCTCCTCGCTGGCTTCCGGAGGGCGCCTGGTAGGTTCTACCCCGCTGGTAACTCGGCAGGGACGTTGTGGAAATCGGCAGCACGACAGGGAATTCGACAGCCAAGGGGACCTCGAGGGTGTTTTGAAGATCGTCTTTGGCGATGTTCGGACGTGGGCTACCGTCTATCCCGGGAGGACGACCTGCTATTTCCACGCGAGCGAATAGAGCAAGAGGCTTATGAATGAATGATATCCCTGTAATTCTTGTATGTTACAACCGGCCCTGGCACACCGCACAAGTTCTCAAGGCCCTGTTGGAGCATGATGTGCGGAACCTGTATATCTTCTCGGATGGGCCGAGAACGGACAGGGATATTGACGGCGTCCGGACGACTAGAAAGCTGTTCGCGACTGTCAGGTGGACCAGGCCCGAAATCATCGAGCGCTCCGAGAATATGGGTCTTGCGCGGAGCGTCGTGAGCGCCGCCAATTACGTGTTCGAGAAGCACGACAGGCTGATACTGCTTGAAGACGACTGCGTTCCGGGAAAGTACTTCTTCGATTACATGCAAGCGTGTCTCTCGAAGTATCGGGATAGCGAAAAAGTCTTCGGAATCAACGGATATACGGTGCCGATTCCCGAGGGCCTGCTGAAAGACTATCCCTATGACGTATATTTCTACCCCCGAATCGGAAGCTGGGGCTGGGCGACCTGGAAGAGGGCATGGAAACACTACGATCCCGACCTGTCCAGACTTTACAATCAGGTCACAGCCAATGGCATTGACATCACGCAGGGCGGCGCGGACATACCCGCGGCCGTACGGGCGCTGCTGAGCGGGCAGCTCAAAGACGTCTGGACGCTCAACTGGGTTCTGTCTGTATACCTGAAGGGCGGATGCTACGTATACCCCACCACTCCGCATATCCAGAATGTCGGGCTGGACGGGACCGGCGTGCATTGCGGCACCGCAAGGCACGTTGACAATCCATGTCCCGCGCGCGAGCCCAGGAGATTTCCAGATACAATTATTCTCAATAAGGCTCTGATAGGCAACTACAACAGCTATTTCGGCGGGCCGGCGAAGTCTGCGAAGGTGGTTCAGGGCCCGGGCGCAAAGGTACTTCGAGGGGCCGCCGCCGACCGTCAAGAGTGCGAATCTGGCAACAGGACAGGGCGCAAGCGCCTGTCGATAGTGCACGTCAACACGCACGATTTTGCGGGAGGCGCGGCGAAGGTTGCCTGGCGGCTGGCAGAAGCTCAGCGCGGTGCCGGGCACGATTCGAAGATGGTTGTCGGCGAGAAGACGACCAACTCGCCGCACTCCTTTTCGTTTCCGATCGAGACGGACAGGTCGCTGCGAAGCCGCTGTGTGCGGGAGGGCCGGCTCTACTACGAGCACCATGGCAGTCACAAGCTGATTTACAACCCGCTGCTGCGTTCGGCCCACATCGTGCACCTGCACAATCTGCACGGCGGCTACTTCAACCCTTTTTCGATTTCGGCCCTCTCACATCTCAAGCCGACGGTTTGGACCCTTCACGACATGCAGGCGATTACGGGCCACTGCGCGCATTCGTTCGATTGTCAGCGATGGGAAAATGGCTGCGGACAGTGTCCGTATCCCGGGATTTATCCTGATATCCGTGTCGATACGAGCGAGCAGCTTTGCCGCGACAAGCAACAGATCTACGACAATTCATATCTAACCATCGTTACCCCCTCGCGATGGCTCAAGGACAAGGTCGAGCGAAGCATTCTTAGAAATCATCCCGTTGAGCTGATATACAACGGCGTGGATACCGACGTTTTCAAGCCTTACGACAAAAGACGGAGCAGGGAGAAATTCGGGGTGCCCGCCGACGCGCTGGTAATCGGGGCCGTGGCCCACTTCGGCGCGTTGAAGAATTCGTGGAAAGGGGGCAATTACACGCGCTCCGCCTTGAATGCTCTGCGGAACAAGCTTGACGACTTTGTCTTTGTCAACATAGGCGGCGAATGCCGCACCGACGATCCGCGAATCATGAACATACCGCTCATAACCGACGAAAACGAGCTTGCTCAGGCATATTCGGCGCTTGACATCTTCCTGTACACTCCCGTGGCGGATAACTGTCCGCTTGTGGTCCTCGAGGCGTTGTCCTGCGGGATTCCCATCGTGACTTTTGACACGGGCGGGGTGCCGGAATTGGTGCGGGACGGCGTGGATGGTTTAGTTACAGCCTATACGGACGTCGCTGCGGTGACGGCGGCTCTGAAGAGGCTCACCGCTGACCCGGATATGCGGGCTGAATGTGGTCGCAACGCGCGCCTGCGAGCCACGGCCGAATTCGACCATAAAGTAATTGCCGCCCGGTACCAGAGGCTGTACGAGAGCTGTTTGCACCAGCGCGCCCGGGAACCGCTTAAGGTCAGGTTGTTTCCTGTTGGGGAAATCCCGGAGGTTGTTTTGAGCGATGTCTTTCTAAAGGCTGAGGACTTTAAGAAAAGCCTGACGCCCGGGACGCCGAAAGAGCAAGACGCTCAGGCAAAGCCCGATTCTCCCGGACGCCGAAACGTGGGGCCGACCGTTGCCACGAGCATAGGGCCGAAAGGGATTGCAAGGCAGGCGGCGGCCATACAAACCTGGCAGAAGCTCGGCTTTCACGTTGTCTCTCTCAATTGTGCCAAGGAAATAGCGACACTGCACAGATCGTTTCCCGGCGTTGAGTTCGTTCGGACGGCCCGGGATGCCGGAGAGAAGTTCGGCAGGCCTCTTGTGTACTTCGACGATGTGATGGATTATCTTAGGGCGTGTGACTCGCAGCTCTGCGGAATCATAAATTCAGATATCTTCGTCGTCGGTGATGAGGCTGTTACCCGCTTTATTCAGGAGCAGGCCGCGGGCTCCCTCGTGTACGGCTCGAGGACGGATGTCGATTCGTTGGCGGTATTGAATGGTCGAGTCTATCACGAGGGATTCGACTTCTTCTTCTTCGACAGGTCAATAATCCCGCACCTTCCCGAATCGGACTTTTGTATCGGCCTGCCGTGGTGGGACTACTGGCTGCCGCTTATTATGACCATGGAAGGTGTTCCGATGAAGAGATTTGTTGCTCCATTCGCTTACCATCTCAGGCATGGAGCAAAGTGGTCTGGAGAACACTGGACCTACCTTGGCTGGCGTTTCCTCAATTATTTGCTGAGCAATATCAGCAGGAATTTTCACGAGGACCCCGATACGAACCTCTGGGCTTCATTGGGGCGGCTCATGTCGGCTTATCACGATGAGGAGCTCAGACTGAGCCACAGAAAAAACACCGACAAGATATCGGGCGGCGCCCTGTGCCGTTGCGTACTTGATTTTCTGGCGAGCAACACGCAGAGAATCTATCACGGCAGGGATGACCTGCCTGTCGGGCGCCCTACAATTGCCGCGGCGGGCAAGAGGGACGATTTGCCCCAGCAGAGTAACCGGCCGTCGGCGGCTCAACAGAACGGGTCCGCAGAAGAATACGATGCCAGTGTAATAGTCTGCACCAAGGACCGGGCCGGTCTGCTCGACCGGATGCTTGGCAGTCTGAAGGAGGCGACGAAGGGTATAAGCTGTGAAGTTATTGCGGTCGAAGGCGGCTCCGGCGACGGCACGCAGGGCGTTTTGCACAAGCACGGTGTAACGAGAATCTACAGTGAAGCCGAATGTCTCGGCGAGGGCAGGCACTCGTGGCCGAGGTTGTACAACTTCGGATTCAGAAAAGCCAAAGGCCGGTACGCAATGTACGCGAGCGACGATGTCGTTTTCGGCAAAGGGGCCGTATCTCAAGCCGTCAGAACACTGAACGGACAGGCGGATTCGGTTGCGGGAGGTATCTTCTTCTACAGGAACATCCGAGCCGTAGATCCCGGTTGGGAGAAATACGGTATCGATTTTACCTACGGCTGCAAGCTCCTGATGAACTACGGCCTGTTCAGGCTCGATTGTTTCCGTGAGGTAGGGGGGCTGGACGAGTCGTACGAGTTCTACTGTGCGGATTCGGATTTCTGCTACAAGCTCTATGAGCGCGGCCGCCAGCTTATCCCCTTGCCGGCGTGCCTGGTGACTCACAACAACGTCTTGGACGCCCAAAAAATGGCGAACATGGCCGCCAGCAACCGTGACATAGAATTGCTGCTGCGGCGGTGGAGCCGTCTTGTCTCTCCGGAAATTCCGAACCCGAGGCGCCTGATCTGGGACGAGGGTATTCTCGCACCGCTTGATTTGCCGAACCAGTTGGAGAGAGTGGATTCGAGCATTGAGAGTTTCTGGCATGGTCTGGCGTGTTTCCAACATGGTCTTTTCAAGGAGGCGCAGGGAGCATTCATTCAGGCGCTCAGATCAGGGTGTGACCACTGGCAGGTGCTTCGGTACCTGGCCAAAGCATCGCAGATGGGCGGAGACGAGGTCACGGCGCAGTGGGCGGGCGGATACCTGTCGAAGCCGATGCCTGGTTTCACAAGAGCCGGCGATTCTGTCGAACAATATGACGGAGAGAATCGGGCGGCGATCCCGCCGCGAGCGCCGGCAACTGTGCGAAGTCTGACGGAAAAGGCGGCGGCCGGCCCGGCGGGTGGTCTTGTCGGCCTGATATTCAGCAAGAACCGGGCCATGCAGCTTCAGGCCACGTTGAAGTCCTTAATGCTGCGCTGCCGAGACATCAATGACGCGGACTTGTATGTTCTCTACAAGGTCACAAACGAGCTGCACCGGCGGCAGTACGGCCGGCTGAGAGAACGGTTCTGCAACGTAAACTTCATTGAGGAAACCCAGTTCAAAGAACAGGTTCTGACGGTCGCGGGCCGGTATGAATATGTCATGTTCATGGTCGATGACAACCTATTCGTCAGAGATTTTAGCCTTTCCGACGTCGTGGAAGCTCTGCGGCGTAACAGTGACGCCCTTGGCTTCTCGCTGAGGTTGGGCACGAATACGGATTACTGCTACAGCCTCGACGCCTGCCAGAGGCCGCCCGAGTTCGAGCAGGCCGGTGACGGGATTGTCAAGTACAACTGGACACGAGCGGAAAACGACTATGGCTATCCGCTGGAGGTGTCGAGTTCCGTCTACGCCGCGACCGACGTCATGGCGTTGTCTTCGCGGCTGGAGTTCGAAAATCCCAATACGCTCGAGGCTTCGATGGCGGCCAATGCCGGACTATACGCCCGCGCGAAGGGCAGCCTGCTGTGTTACGAGCGCTCGGTCACGTTCTGCAACCCCGTGAACATGGTCCAGTCGGTCTGTCCCAACAGGGTAGGCCGGAACTCCGAGTATTCGGCCGACACCCTGGCCCAAATCTTTGAAAGAGGCGGCAGGATAGATGTCGACCGGTACAACGGTTTTGTCCCCAACTCCTGCCACCAGGAGGTTGTTCTCCAGATTGTTGACTCATTGCCGAACGCCGCGGCAACCTCGGCTGCTGCGGGTCCGCCCATCGAGAATAGCCGTCGACCGCAGGACGCCGAGCCGAAATTCTCCATCGTGATGGCGAACTACAATAACGCCCGCTATGTTGCACAGGCCATAGAATCCGTCTGTAAACAGACCTTTGAGGATTGGGAGCTGATAATTGTCGAGGATTGCTCCACAGACAATTCGGCGGATGTGATATCACCGTATTTGAGTGACAATCGAATCCGGCTGGTTCGGCACGGGCAGAACCGCGGGTATACCGCTGCTTTGAAAACCGGCATTGCGAACGTTCGCTCGGAGGATTTCGGCATCCTTGACAGTGACGACTGTCTCAAGACGGAAGCCGTCGAGAAGATGTACCGGTGGCACATTGAGCGTCCCGACTGCGGTTTCGTATACTCACAGTTTGTGTATTGTGATGAAAATCTGGCTGAAACGAGAATCGGGTTCTGCCGGGAGATACCTGCCGGCAAAACGAGTCTTGACGCAGGGGTGGTCAGCCATTTTAAGACCTTCAAGCTCCGCGACTATCTCAAAACCTCCGGATACGACGAGAACATTCTATACGCCGAAGATATCGATATTGTCTACAAGATGGAGGAGGTGACGCGTTTGAAATTCGTCGATGAATGCCTCTACCTGTACAGGCAGGCGCCTGCGTCGCTGAGCCGTTCGAAGGACAAGATCAACATCGCTATAATGTCGAGAGTCAAGGCGAGGATAAACGCTCTCAGGAGAAGATGCAGCGCGTTGGCTGAAGCGACCGAGGGCAGTTTCGACGAGCTGTTTCGTGAGGCGGTCGATAATGCCAAAAGAGAATACGAGGATGTCGCGCAGTATCTTGTGATACTCAAGGATTTGTACAAGAGAGGGATGCTGGACGGTCTGAATCTGCCGGCTGAGATATCGAGATTGCAGATTGAGGAGGCCGTTCTCTGGCTTGCGGCTAATGTGAGCTTGCGGTTCGACAGGCTGTTCGAGTTTCTCCAAGAGCAAAATAACATAGGTGGACGGTCGTCCACCGTTTCCGAAGGTGGTGCGCGATGCGACATGGTCCGGTATGCCGAGCACCGGCGATGGCACGGAGATTATGACAAACCCGGACCTTCCCGTATGAACGGCCGCGGCGCCGCCTGCCCATCCGGCAAAATACTATAGGACCTTGGAGGTTCTGCGCCGGTCGGCCGGTCACCTGTCGTCGGTCCGGCCCTGTGGGTAAATATATGACAGGCAATTAAGTGAAGGAGCCTTTGGGCGATAAAGAAGGTTGGGTTAGCGTTCACTTGCCGCAGCCTGTGCGCATAATTGGAGCAAAGGCTACATAGAGAAGAAGGGCGGGCAAAATGTCAACCATACGTCTTCCAGGACTTCAATCTGGCATAGACACAGCGTCGCTTATAGAGCAGTTGATGGCCCTTGAACGGCGCACACTCAATGTCTGGGAGCAGCGCAAAAGCCTCTGGGAAGAGCGAAAGGAAGCACTCGGCACGCTTGAAACGAAGCTGCGCGACTTGAGAAATGCGACCCGCTCGCTCTCCGACGCCGATACGCTCCGCGCCTATACGATCGCTTCCAGTGATGAGGACAAGCTCACTGCCGAGGCGTCAAACGATGCTTTTGAGGGTAATCACACGGTCGTAATCAACCAACTGGCCACCGCCGAGCGATGGGTTCATGCCGACGGCCTAAAATATGCCGAGGATTATGTCGGCGCAGGCACCTTCATATATTCCTACAATCACAAGGAAGTGACCGTCACAACCACTGCGACAACTACGCTCGAAGAGCTGGTCGGCTTGATCAATAACGACGCGGATAATCCGGGCGTTACGGCAGGTCTGCTTCACTATAACGATGCTTTTCACCTTGTTCTGAACGGCAATGAAGCGGGTTCCGACTATAGAATCTCGATAAATCAAAGCAGCACGGAAATCTGGGAGGCCGACAGCGCTTTTACGGTCGGCAGCGACGATGCGGTATTGACCACGAAGATTACACAGTTGGATCAGTTCGGCGGTACTCTCGAGGGCGGAGAAGTGATCGAAATAACCGGGACCGACCGCTACGGCAATGCCATTACCCAGGTGGACCTGAGCATTACAGAGAACACCAAGCTAAGCCATCTGGTCGACGAAATCAACGACGCCTTCGACGGCAACGTAAAGGCCACGCTCGAAAACGGCAAGATTGTCGTGACGGATGGTTTCGCCGGCACGAGCAGTCTGACGGTGGCTTTGACCTACAACGCCAACGGCTCTTCTGCGACGCTTACGCTGCCCGCGATGGCTGTTTCGGCAGAGGGCGGCAGTACTACGGCCGACCTGGCTGGATTTGCCGCATCCTATTTCACTCTAACCCAGACCGCGCAGGAATCCAAGATCAAGGTTGACGGCTATCCTTCGGTCACGGCGGTCGAAGAGGTGCAGGAGCTGGTCCACACGCAGGCGGCGACCAGCGGAGTTTTTGCCCTCAGCTACGGCGGCCAGACAACCGCACCCATCGCATATAATGCCGGCGTTGCAGAAATCCAGGCGGCCCTCGATGCGCTTTCGAGCGTTAATCCCGGAGATATAACGGTCGGTGGTGATCCCTTGAATGTATCGGGAACTCTTACGTTCACGTTTGCAGACACTCTGGGTGACGTCAGTGGAATTCTGATTGATTGCTCGGCCCTGAGTGACAATTACACAGTAACCGAGCAAACCAAGGGTGTCGATGCCTGGATCGGCCGCAATTCCAACACGGTCGACAACGTAATTCACGGTGTGACGCTCCATTTGCACGATACCACGGATGCGAGCGGCGAGCAAATAACGCTGACCAGGGACATACAATCGGTCAAAGACAAGCTGAACACCATGGTCGAAGCCTATAACGCCGCGGTGGAATATGTGAAACAGAAAACGGCCTACGACGAGATAACAAAAACTGCGGGCGTCCTCATGGGGGACTTCGTTGTTTCGACAATAAAGTACGGATTTCGCGGGCCGCTCGTGCAACAGACGGCCGGATTCATAGACGACCTCGACACGTTTCTGACGCCGGGAAATATAGGGCTTGTGCTCGACAGAGACGGGGTGTTGAGCCTGGATACGAGCGAATTTGACAAGGCTATAGCCGAGGACTACCAGGGTGTGCTGGCGATCATCGGCGCCGACAAGACCGGCAGCAGCAACAGCAACACAATCAAGTTCTACGGCGCCAGCAGCGAGTATACAACCGCGGGCGAGTACGATGTTCAGGTGACAATAAGCGGTGGGGTCATAACCGGCGCCAAGATGAAGCTCGCAAGCGAGTCAACCTACCGCGACGCAACGTACAGCGGTAATATCGTCACCGGGGACAGCAGCTTTGACGACAACGGCGACCCCGTTTATGCTGAAAATGGTCTGCAGGTCAGCATTGACCTGGGCACGGACGGCGTCTACACGGCAACTGTGCGCGTAAAGCAGGGCTTCACAGGAAGAATGGAAGATCAGCTCGACAGAATGCTCAGAGCTACAACGGGCTCAATGATAATCAATCAGGAACACGTGAACGATCAGATCAAGGTGCTGGAGGACAAAATCGAGCTTGAAGAAGCCCGCTTGTCCCAGAGGGAGACAAGATTGATCAGTCGCTTTGCCCGCCTCGAAGCAACGCTGGCCCTGTTGCAAAGCCAGATGGCCGCCGCAGGGATCATTAACATACAACGATAGGCTCCGGAATCATCACACGAGGAGCAGATGTTTCTCCTGGGAATTCTCCGCGGGCCTTAAAGTCTCAAGCCAATAGCAGTACGCGTCTGCGGAGGACGACCTTCCTACAACTCGCCTCTTTCATATTGCCGGGGGTGCGGCCTCGCGGTGGATAATTGTGGTGTGACCCTCGTGATTGCGCACTTGTGCGCAGTTGATAGACCGGGTTCTGAGCTTAACCCTGCCTGTACCTTCGGCGCCGCAGGCGATAGATCATGGCCAGCACCTCTGCGACCGCCACATAGAGAGCATCGGGAATGGGCTCGTCGAGCCGCACCGTAGAGTAGATCGTCCTGGCCAGCTCCGGCCTTCTCACCACGGGCACGCCGTATGCCCGCGCAACCTCCCTGATCTTCTCCGCCAGGTGGTCCGCTCCTTTGGCAACCAGCACGGGCGCATCCATACTCTTTGCGTCGTAGCGAAGAGCAACTGCAACGTGGGTCGGGTTGACAAGCACCACGCTCGCCTTGGGTACTTCCTGAAGCATGCGCTTCAGGGCCGCCTGGTACTGAATCTTTCGGATTCGACTTTTGACCTCCGGCGCGCCTTCTGTCTGCCTGCGGTCTTCCTTTACTTCCTGCTTTGTCATTCTCAGCTCTTTGCGATACTTCCATTTCTGGTAGGTCGCATCCGCCGCGCCGATGACGAGCAGCGCGAGGCAAACCCGTATCATAAGCCCCAAGATCATCTTTCCGATAACGAGGAGTATCTGCAGCGACCAGGCCCATCGCAGCGTTGTGAGCATATCAAGCTTGTCCTGGAGGTAATACCAGGCGATAAGCGAAACGAAAAGTAGCTTCAATATGGAAACCAGCAGGCGCACAAAGGACCTCGCATTTACCAGTCTGCCCATTCCGACGACCGGGTTGATCGAGTTCAGATCGAGCCTGACGGCTCCGGGGGCGAAATTCGGGCCGCTGAAGGCGATACTGCCGAGGATCGCCCCGACCGAGAGCGCCGCAAAGAACGGACAGACCACAAGCGTCAAATCCATGATTTTTGAATTCATAAAACTCATAAAAGCCTTGTTGTCCCTGAAGACAGAAGTGTCCAGTGACATTCCCTGCTTCATTTGTGCGACGAACCACCGCATAAGGTCCGGGGCAAGGAACGACACGGTTGCCACCAGAACGAGGATCGACACAAATGACAGTAATTCCTGGCTCTGAGGCGTTTGCCCCTTTTCTCTTGCCTTGGCCAGCCTCCGCGGCGTTGGCTGTTCGGTTCTCTCTGCGGCCGGGTTATCTGGCATGGCTTGTACCCGTCAGGATGATTCTCTTGTGGAGCCTTGCAATCATTCTACATCCTCTGTCGGCTTCAGTCTGTCATCGTGTCCCTAAAGCGGCAGCAGCACCCCCATCCAGTCGGCGAATTCGGCGACAAAGGCATTGATGAACGGCAGCAGAATCCCGATCAGCAGCAATCCAAGGCCCACGCGCAGCGGGAAGCTGATAAACAGAATATTCATTTCCGGGGCTATGCGCGCCAGCACAGCGAGCACAACCATCAGCAGAAGAAATGCGGCCAGCAGTGGTGCGGCCAATCTCAAGCCCGCCACCAGCAGTGTCGAGCCCGCTTCGACCACACCCTGAACAAGAACAGGAACCGTTGGCATGCTCCCCGCCGGAAAGGCCTGATAGCTCCGGTTCAGCGCCAATAGGAACAGGTGATGACCGTTTGCGCTGAGAAAAAGGATTATGAATATCATCTCGAAGAACATGCCAAGCGGTTGAGCACTCTCGCCGGTCAGCGGGTCCAGAATCTGGGCCATCGTGAAACCCATTTGCTGCTCGATTATATTGCCGCTCAACCTGACGGCATAGAATACAAGAGCGGCGATAAGCCCGAGAGTAAATCCGTAAACTGCTTCAATACCAAGAAGCAGTATTGCCTCGAATGTTGAAATCGGTTCGGGACCTGTGGAAAAGGGGACCGTAATCGAGAAAAAGACCGACGTCAGGACTGTGGCCGCGACTTTTATGTTGCGCGGGATGCTTCTCCAGCCGAAGACCGGCAGGACCAGAAAGAATGCCGAGGTCCTCGTCAGAACCATTCCAAAACCCAGCAGCTTGGCAACGACCGGATCCATGAATCATCGCCCAATGTTTTGTATGTGGCTGAAGATGCTGTTCGTGAATCCGAGTATCACCTGGAGCATCCACCCGCCGAAAAGCAGCGTTACCGCGCCTACCGCCAGGAGCTTGGGGACTATGGTTAGCGTCATGTCACGTACGGAGGTGACTGCCTGAAAGAGAGTAACAACCACCCCGACTACCATGCAGGTCACGAGAATCGGAGCCGATAGAATCAAGGCCGTCTCGAGCGTATGGCGGCCCAGGTATAGAACAAAACTGTTGTCCATCTTGAGTGCTCTCCAGGCAGAATCCCATTATTTGAAGCCCATGCTGAGGCTCTTGGCCAAGAGGCCCCAGCCGTCGACAAGTACGAACAGTATTAGCTTGAAAGGCAGCGAAATCATCACCGGTGGCAGAAGCATCATTCCGGCGCTCAGCAGAACGCTGGCAATAACCATGTCTATCAGCAGGAAGGGGATGAACAAAAGGCAGCCTATTTCGAACGCCGTCCTGAATTCGCTTATGACAAATGCCGGGACGACTATGTGCATGCCGAGCTCCATGCCGTTGGCGGGAGGCTCCGCTTTTGCCATCTGCACGAAAAGCGCCAGGTCCGCCTTGCGGCTCTGCCGAAGCATAAACTCCTTCATACAATCCCCCGCCCGCCGGCCGGCGGCGGCAAAGTCGATCTCGTCCGCAAGATACGGCCGGACACCCACCTCGTTGATTTTGCTGAACGTCGGGGCCATAGTGTAGAGAGTCAGAAACAACGCCAGGCCCATGATCGCGATGGTCGGCGGTATCGTCTGCGTGGTCAGCGCCCTGCGGACAAAAGACAGCACGATGACTATCCGAGTAAAAGAGGTCATCATTACCAGCAGGCTCGGCAGAATCGCAAGCCCCGTGAAGATTATGACGAGTTTGACCGGCGTGGACCAATCTTTGCCTTCGGTCTCGCTGCTTGTCGCCTTGTCCACGACCGTCATCAAATCACCGATGCTGGGAATACCCGGTTTCTCAGTGGTCTGTGCGGCGTCATCGTCACTGCGGACCGCGGGCTCCGGCCGCCCGGACGCATTGTCCGCCTGCCCAAGAGAGCTTTGGGCCGGGACGCAAACAGCAAGGGCCAGAATGAGGATATTGATTAGCCGTCCCGTCATCAGTCAACCGCCTCATATTCCGGTGGTGAATCCGCGACAGCGTCGTCTATATCGGCCAGCTTCGCGATATGTTCCCTTGTACTGCCTATAAGGACAAGCTGCCCATCTATCTTCAACAAGTGTACCGCCTTGCGCGGCCCGAGGTAGGCAGTCTCGATCACCCTGATACGTTTGCCGGGCAGGTTGGCAATCTTTGGAATGAGCCGGCGCGAGGCGTAAATCGCGGCCGCCCCGAGGACTACAACCAGCAGGACAACTAACATCATCTTGAAGAACAGTTCCGGCGTGCCGGGGCCCTTATCCGCTCCCGCAGAGAAGTTCGGATCGCCGGTCGACAGTGAGACGCTCTTGGATTCCGGACTATTTGGCTTGGACTCTTCCCCGCTCGATCGCACTGTCCGCACCAAAGCCGTGCCACCCAGAACGACGGCCGCCAGAAACACAACGACTTTTTTCTTTTGTGCTGCCACGCTCAAAATGAACCCGTATACGATACCTGGAAGTAGTAGTTAGCAAATCGCGTGCCGGAACGAGGAAATGCGTGTTTAAGGGCAATCAAGGCCCGTTTCCGGTCGGGAGAGGACAGCGGATAGGACAAGTTGTCGAATAACTTGACAGCGCGCCGAGCACACCGAAATTACCACGGTACAAAGGGCTGTCCCGCTTAATCGCCCGTTCCGACCACCGCTATGGAAATCTGGGCTTGGTCTGAGATTGAGCTGCCCCTGCCCACCCAATCGCCGCCGGCGCCGGCACCCCAGGAATAGACGGACAATTTGGCCCGCGCGGACAATTGCTGCCTAATGAAATCTGCAACGGCCTGGGCCCGCCTGGCCGAGAGCAGCCACCGCTCTCTTTCGCCTGTAACGTCATTCGATACGCCGAGTACAAGGAGCCTGAGCGTATCGGCCCGCGGTGCCTGCCGCAGATTACGACAGAACTCAGCCAGAGAGTTCTTGGCCGCTTCGTTCAGCGTTGCGTCGCCCTTGGAAAAATGAATGTCGGTTGCCGAAAAGCCCGTCGTTTTCCCGGCTATTTGAAGGGGCGTCTCTGTCATCGAGCGCATAAGTCTCCTGAACATGCGACGAAGCGTCTCCTCGCGTGCGTCTATACTCCTGGTCTCGACGGACAGGTCCGGCTCCTTCACCGAGTGCTTGATCTTGACCGCGCCGAAATCAGGAGCCGGTCTCTTGCCCACTAAAACGCCGATTCCCAGATTCTTGATGGACTCCAGAAAAGAATCCCGCCCCTTGCTCAGAAGCTCGGGATCCTGGACACTTGACAGGCTGAGCAGCATCACGAAGAAGGTCAAAAGCAGCGTCACCATGTCCGAGAACGTGACGATATACGCAGGGACCTTCGGAACGCCGCTCCAACCTGATTGACGCTTGCCGTTCAATTGCAGATGCTCCGATCAAGTATGGCAATCTCTAGCGTACGTCCCCCTCCCGCCGCCCCGCCGTTCTCTTCGATGGCTTCTATGTCCTCTTTACTTACACTGCTTGCCATCGAGATGCCAAGTTTGCTCTTCTCGGTGCCTTGCCGGGCCAGGTATTCCACAACCGCCCAGGCACGCTCAAGCCCCAGCTCATTAACCTTGCTCTCGCCTCCGGGACCGTTTTCGCTGATGACCACTCGGCCCGGCAGCGAAGCTTCTTTCAAAAACGAAGCCAAAACCGAAAGAGTTGTACGACCTTCCGAAGAAATAGCCGCCCCCTTACCCCAAAAGATGTTCGCCGATGAAATGAGCAACACCCGCTGGCTACGGAAGTCCACGGGCTCTGTTTCTTCTTTTGAGCCTTCCTTCAGGTTTTTATTCAAGGTTGTCTTTTCGCTGCCCGTGTCCAGTTCCTCGGTCGGCTCGATCTGCCTCTGGGACAGAAATGTGTCCTTATTTTTCACTTCAGGCGGATTCACCGAATGCATCGCGCCGGTGAAAATCACCTTCGCCTTAAAGAAGACTTTTTCATCAAAGGACGAAAAACTCAGCAACAGCACAAAGAAAGTCAGCAAGAGTGTCATGCAATCACTAAAGGTGACCATCCATTCAGGCGCGCCTTGTTGCTCCTGCAATTCCGGCTGTCTGTTGCGGTGTCTCATCTTAGATCGTTGCCTTTACCTCTTCCCGTCGGCCCTGTGAGACAAATGCCTGCATCTTCTCACGAACCGCCGTTGGATTGTCGCCCCGCGCCATGGCGCAAACACCCTCGGTAATCATTTCCATCACGGTTGCCTCCGCCTTGGAATGGAGACCAAGCTTGCCCGCAAGAGGTATAAAAACCAAATTGGCGGCAAGCGCGCCGTAGAAAGTCGTGATCAGGGCGGTTGCCATTCCCGTGCCGATCCCCGACGGGTCCGTGAGGTTTGTAAGCATCTGAACCAGCCCGATAAGAGTGCCTATCATGCCGAAGGCCGGGGCCGCCGCGCCCATAAACTCCAGTATCTTCTTTCCGGTTGAATGTCGTTCCTGAAGGCGCTGTGTCTCCAGGTCCAGCAGATCCCGGATATCTTCGGCATCCTGTCCGTCCACAAGCATCTGAAGGCCCTTGACGAAGAACGCGTTGTCTATCTTGGTAAGCTCCTGCTCCAAAGCCAGAGCGCCGTCACGCCTGTTTATTGCGGCGTAATTGACCATCTTCTGGATTAGCTCGGCCTGCGCTGGTATTCTTGTAAAAATCGTTTTTTTGACAATCGAAAATATGGCGAGGAATTGCGGCAGCGAGAAGTGTATCAGCGTCGCGCACAGCATCCCCCCTATGGTTATTGCCAGTGACGGCAAATTGACGAATATCTTCCAGCCCCCGGTCCCCGCGAAAATGGCGCCGAAAACAATGCCGAAGCCAAAAAGTATCCCCACTATTGTTGCAATGTCCATGAGTCTATTCTTTTTCTTTTATCTTTTTTAGTTTCTGACAGAACTTAGCGGCGACCGCCGGCTCGGCGGCGGCCAGTTCGGCCAATAGGTTTGCCTTTGTTCGCTCGGTCATGTAGTGCAAAATCTTCACGGCATCGTCGCCGTTGCTGCCTTGTGTCTGGCTCATGCTCGCCAGTATCTTGCCCGCGCTCGCTGAGTCCATCTTATCGTAGGCGGCTGCAAGGGACTCAAGATTCGCCCTCTCCGTCTTGGCAATCTCGATCATGCTCTTATCCAGCTTGTCACGCTGCTCCTTAAGACCTGCAACAGCGGCGGCAAGCTCAACACGCAAGTTTTCGAGATTCGTGATATCGTTACGTATTGATTCTCGCGCTATCTCCAATCTCTCCTGTTGCGTCCTGAGGCTCTCGATCCGGCTTTCGTACTCCTGGATCTTCTCACGAACCTCGCAGATAAGGCTCTTTAGCCGTTTTTCCGTCATGGCCCGTTTCATCCGGCTTTCGGCTGCCTCATCGAGGCTCGAGCCAAATACCCCTGATTCGGCCAAATTGGGTTCATGATGCGCGCCGGCGAAAGCATCTTCGGTTCCCCCCTGGGTCCCTGTCTGTCGCGGTGCGCCGGTAAGCCAGGCAACACCGAATGTGCCCCCGAAGCTTATCAGCCCAGCCGCTGCTGTGATTATTATCATCTTCTTGCCCACGGCTTATCTCCTGCCTGTTCTCTTGAACCCTCGAATTCCGGCAATTGCCCCCGAACCCGAGGAAACCATATTCGCATTATTGATCCAACAAGAATATTCAAACCTGTCTTTGCCTTTCATTCAAACGCGGAGGAGTGCCTTCGTGCAAAACCGAGAACAGTCCTTTCGTCCATCTCTTTTTGCTCAAGCGCTTCTTGTTCCCTTATGTACTTTGCCTCCGCCTCAGCCTGCAGCTTCTCAAGACCCTGCTTGAACTTTCGGGCCTTCATGACCTCGGCGATCTTTTCCGCTTGTTTTGACTCGATCTCCGCCGCCCTGTCTTCAAGCTCCTTGATTGTCTTGTCGCTCACTGTCGAGTATTTGAGGAATAGCTCTTGTTCGCCCAGACGTTTTTGGGGATTCTCGCGGGCTAAACCGCGCATTATATCCTCCAAGATTCTCTTTTGTGACAGCAGCTCACTTCGCGTCCGTGTAAGCATTTCAGTTATCTCAAGCAACTCTGCCTTCTTCACCTGCTCCTGTTTCGCTGCTACATCAAGAACACGTTGTAATCGCCACACGAACCGTTTCATTTTGGCCTCTAATTTTCGACCGCTTCTACGTTAACGCTCAGAAGTTCATCCCAGGATTCGGTAATGGCAATCAAACGCCTGACGGTCTCATCCAAATCCGTTCGTTCTCGAATGGGCTGAACAAGAAAATCGCTTATCCTGTCGATCAGTGCGATTGCTCCATCGATCCGACGATTGCTCCCGGGCGAAAAGACGCCGATATTAATCAAGTCTTCCGCGTCGATGTATGTGGCGTATATCTCTTTGAGTTTACGGGCGGCGGACCTTTGTTGCTCGCTCACTACCGCGGGCATCAGTCTGCTCACACTCGCCAAAATGTCCACGGCCGGATAATGTCCCCGGTCGGCCAGCTTTCTTGAAAGAACTATATGGCCGTCCAGAAGGCTCCTTGAACTGTCGGCAACCGGGTCCGCAAGATCGTCGCTCTCGACCAGAACCGTCAGAATTCCGGTTATGCTGCCCCTCTCGGCACACCCGAGACGTTCAATCAGCCGCGGCATAAGCGAGAACACACTCGGGCAATAGCCTTTGGCCGCCGGGGGTTCGCCGGCAGTGAGCCCGATCTCTCGCTGAGCCTGTGCAAAACGCGTGAGAGAATCCATCATGAACAGGACGTCGTGACCTTTATCCCTGAAATACTCGGCGACGGTAACAGCCACAAACGCCGCCTTCACCCTCTGAATGGGCGGTGAATCCGAGGCCGCAACCACGACCACGCTGCGGGAAAGACCCTGCGGCCCAAGGTTCTCTTCCAGAAACTCACGAACCTCCCTGCCCCGCTCACCTATCAGCGCCACCACGTTGACCGATGCGTCACTTGAATTGGCAATATCACCCAGAAGAACACTCTTACCGACACCGCTGCCCGAAAAGATGCCTACCCTCTGTCCCCTGCCACAGGTCAGCAGACCGTCTATCGACCTGATGCCCAGGGCCAGAGGCTTGGTGATCTTTTCCCGGCTCAACGCTGGAGGGCTGCTTGCGTCCAATGCCCTCGCCTCGCTGCCTGCCAGAGGGCCCTTGCCATCGATGGGCTCTCCCGACCCGTTTACGACTCTGCCAAGTACGGCCTCGCTTAACCTGATGTGGCGGGGAGTCACCCGTGCTGTCACGCCATCGCCCGGCGATATCCCTTCTATACGTTCCAGAGGCAGCAGAATCAGATGCTCGTTGTGGAAGCCCACCACCTCCGCAAGAACACGGCGACCGTCACGGATGTGAATCCCGCAAAGCTCGCCCAGCCCGACCGCCGGACCGTTGGACTCCACCCTTAGACCTGAGACCCTCACCACAGAGCCCCGGCAATCCGAAAGGCTCACGTCTCGCAGAACCGAGTGCAATTTCTCAAAATCTATCGCCCCGCCGTCCTGATCCTGCTGCGCACCCCGCTGCTCGTCTGCGTTTTCAACTTGAATGCCCGTCATGTGCTACTTTGCCTTTACAAGTGCTTTGCCTATCAGTTCAAGATGTTCGTTGATAAATGACTCCACTATTCCCTTCGGGCTCTCGATCAGACACTCCGCCCGCCCCACATTCGCATCCGGGACAAGCTTCGCCCCGGCCAATATGTCACGCGGTCCGTCTTTCTGCGCCTTTTGGCAGCAAGAAAGGTCCTGGGGATTCAGATGAATGACTATATCGCCGGAGCGAGGCGCCTTTTTAAGAGCTTCGCGGACAATCGATTCTATCTGATAGCCCCCCTTATCAACTTGTTGCACCAGTATCTTTCTGGCAATCTCAACCGAGAGCTTTGCAATTTCTTCACGGTGTCTGGAGAATGCCGTATTGTAAAGCTCGCTGAGCCTCTCAATCAGGTTTTTAGACACCTCCAGCGTTCGGGATAGCTCGGCCTTCTGGGCCTCGATATCCCGCATCGCGGCGTTTGTGGGATCTGCGTCTGGACTTGTCGCCTCACCGCGCGACCGTTCGACATCGGCAGCGCCCGTCCGAGCCTCACGCATGTCGTGTGAAGCGGACCCGCCGTAGCCGTCCAGTATCTCTGCCGAGGCAAACGGCTCTGCAACGTTAATCCTGAGCATGTCCGGCGCCATACTGCTCCTCTATGAACGTAAGCTCGCCCCGCTCATACATCTCCTGCAGATGCTGAGTGATCTTAGCTCTGGCCTTTGCGATATCTTTCTTCCCGGCCGTCGAACGCGCCGCTGCGGCCGCCTTCAAGGCCGCTGCTGTCTCGGCGCCGATATTGGACAGTATCTTTGCTGAGATTTCTTCCTTGGAGTCGGTCAGGGCCAACGCCAATTCGCTTACCTCGGCCCCGCCGAGCGCTTCTTCGAGCGACCTGTCGTCCAAATCCGGAATATCCTCCCATACGATCGTCAGTTCGGCGAGCATTGCGCCCATGTCGTCGTCCTGTCTTTTCATGACGCCAATCAAGCCGTCTCTAAGCTCCTTGCCGAGCCCGCGCAGAGTCACGGCCAGCTTGCGAACAGGTTGTTCATAGCAGTTACCCGCACCCGTGTTCTTGTCGTGTGTGACAACGGTCTGAAGTTGCACAAGAACCCTTTGTGCCATACGTTCTTTGGCGTCCGGCGGCATCGTCGCGCACGTGCGTATTCTGCCGGCAACGCTCACCCTAACGCCTTCGGCCAGGAGCCCGAGAACCTCCACGTGTTTCCGGGCGGGCAGTTCCGACAGCACCACCGCCGCGGCAAGAGGGCGTTCATTTTCCAGAACTGCGGCGAGCGATTCCGAATCCGCCGAGCGAATTGACTCGAAGGGGTCATCCCTTTGGGCAAGGGCCCGTACCTGGGACTGGATTTCCACGGATCTCCGCTCGCCCGCCGTACAGCTCAGCAACTCTTTGAAAAACCCTCCGACATGAAATGCCTTGTTGTCATGAAGCGAATCTCGAAACTGCCGGGCAAGCGTCAGACTCTGCCTGTCACCGGCGTGGCCGGCAACATTGAGCTGTGCCAATTCCACGGCCAGCTCCTGAACCACTTCCGTATCAATGCCTTTGAGCAATTCGGTCGCAGTGGCCGCATCGAGACTCGTTAATAGCATCGCAGCTTTTTGTTTGCCCGTTAGCGCCACTTCGATTCCACCTGTCTTCCTGCCCCGGCCGCTGATTTCACGATTCTGTCACGAACACGGTTCGCTTCCCTGCCGGGCTGTACCTAACGCTGCATTCGCAGCGAGCCGTCCTCGTTGGCCTCCCGAAGAGGCTTGACGACTTCTTCTCTTGCGTCGAGAATCTCTTTTTCGAGCGGCTCCTGCATCAGGGATGATTCCTCATCCAGTGCAGCAACAAGCCGCTCGGATATGTTCGAACGTATTTTTTGCACTATCTCTTCGTCCGCGCCGTAAAGGGCTATCGCCAGCTTGCCTGCGTCCACCGCCCGAAGCGCTTCCTGCAGAGACCTGTCCGCCACTCTTGGAATATCCTGCCACGTTATCATCAGACGTCTGACCGTTACAGACGTCTCCTGGTCTTGTTTGGCTATCTCGTCAAGAAGCCGGTTTCTAAGGTCCTGCTCCAGACCGCTCAGCATGATCGCCAGTTTCCGAAGCGCCTGCTCCGGCCTCTTCGGAACGGTCTTCCCTTCGAGACTCTCCAGCCGCTTGTTCACCGTCGCCGCTATGCGCTCCCTGACCTTCGCGCCGATAGGCTCCGGGTTGGTAAGCTTGTGAACCGTCTTCAGGCACGTCTCTTCACTCAAGAGCGACATTACCTCCTGGCCTTTCTTTGTTCCCAGTTCCGAAAGAACTACCGCAACGGTTTGCGGATGCGCGCCTTCCAGAGCAAGGGCGATGTCGTCCGTGCCCGCCGACCGGATACCGGCAAAGGGGTCCTTCCTGTCGATCACTTTTCTGACCTGAGACTGAATCTCCTCGGCCTTGTCCTTGTCAAGCAGGCTCAACAACTGCTCGTTGATGAACCTTCTTATGTTGAGCCTCGATGTTTGCCCTTTTTGCAGTGAGCTGCAAAACTCACGGGCAATGCTCGCTTGTTCTTTGTCATCCACATAACCCGAAGCGTCCATTCGCGCCAGTTCAACAGCGATTTCTTGAACCACTTCAGGATCAAAACCCTTGAGCAGTTCGGTGGCTGTTCGGGCGTCCATGTTCATCAACAGCAGTGTGGCTTTCTGCCTGCCTGTAAGCGCCATCGTGCCTTCTCGTGCTTCCTAAAGTTCGGGTCCAAAATCTGTGATTCAAGCCAACAAGCGGCGAGGTTTGTGTTTCCGCCTCGACCGGTTTGCCACTTTTATTCGGTGTGAAAAACACAACGACTCGTATTTCCCCACTCTCATTCTCCCTTTTCTGAAAGCCAGCTTGCGAACAACTGTTTGACCTGTTCCGGATTTTCCTGTAAAGCGGTCGCAATCTGCTTGCGAAGCGCCAGAGGCTCGACAGGCTCATCTCCTGGTGTCAGAAGACCGGCGGCCTCGGACGCCTCGGGCAGCTTCTCCCGCTTTGCCTTCGCGCCCGTCTTTCTCTTTGCAGTACCGAATATCCTGAGCACAAGCATCGCGCAAACCGCCATTATCCCCATAGACGCCTGGCGCGCAATTGCCATATAACGGGGCCAATTCGACGGCTCTTCGTCGGCCGGAGGCTCAGGTCGGCGTTTGAATCTTACGTCAACCACTTTGATTGACGTAGTGTCCTCGAGACCCAGAGCATTCTTGATAATCTCCTGAACGTCCGAGACCTCCAGCATCTTCGCCGCCTCCGTATCGTTGGCATCCGCGTCAGGGGCCGACAGATCGACAAACGCCGCCACTTTCAGCGACGTTATCTTGCCCGGCAGAACCACCTCCTGTCTGACCGTCTTGCCGACCTCGTACTCCGTCGTGATTGTCTCTCCCTTCTTTGTCCGGCCGGGCGTGCTCTGTTTGCCGTCGGCCGAGGTGCCCTCTGTTCCGGTTTCGGACTCGTTCGTGATCTCCTCCTTTAAGGCCACTCCTTTTGGCTGTGGGGTCTCCGTGAGTATATTGACGCTGTTCATGTCGATAACCGCGCTGACCTTGACCGCCGCCCGCCCGGGACCCAGAACCGCTGTGAGCATGTCCTCGACCTTCTGAGACAGGTTCTGTTCGACCCTCTCCCTGTAATCCTGGACCGTGCCGGCGCCGTTGACAAGACTCTGATCCGATTCGCTGGAAAGAAGGCGTCCCTGGCTGTCAACCACGGTGACATTGTCGGACTTCAGCCCCTCAACGCTTCCGGCGACCAGATGTGTAATCGCCGCTATGTTCAGGGCGCCGACTTTGTAGCCGGCTCTGAGCCGCAGAACAACCGAGGCGCTTGTTTCCTCCGCTTCTGAGACGAAGAGCCTTTGTTCGGCGGTTACTATGTGAACACGTGCGTGAACCACGCCGTCTATCATTTGAATGCTCTTGGCAAGCTCGTCCTGCAGCGCACGCTTGAGGTTGACATTCTGAACAAAGGGGCTCACGCCGATCTTCTCATCGTCGAATATCTTGTAGCCGGTCTGCTCCGCCACCGGCAGCCCTTCTTTTGCCATGTCCAGGCGGAGTTGATAGACTTTCTCTTTGGGAACGTAGATGCTTGTGCCGCCGCTTCGCAACTCGTATGCTATCCCTTCTTCACCGATTTTCTCGGTGATCTTGGCAGCTTCTTCAGGGGCCAGTTGCTGGTAAAGCATTCTCATGTCGGGCTGTCTCGCCCAGTGCGCCAGGAAACCGCCCGTGATGACAAGCGCCAGAACGACAGCGACCAGCAGGGCTCGTTGAATCGGGCCGATGTTTTGCCAGATTGCCTGTATTTTCCGGAAGAGTTCCATCGAATCCTTGCCCCTGCCGTCTGCCCGTACTCAAAGCACGCGGGGAAAGCGTTCTTGGCCGGCCGCGAGACTCTGTCGGCCTAAACCCAGTGCCCGCTTATAACGGCATGTTCATCGTTTGCTTATAGGCCTCAATCAACTTGTTCCGGACACCCACAAGAAGCTTAAAACTCATGTCAGCCTTTGCCACGGCTGAGACCACAGTGGTGATATCGTCGCTCTTGCCCGACAGCAAATCCGTCATGGAGGCTTCCGAAGACCGCTGGAGGCCGTCAACCTCCGATACGTACTTCTCAATGGCCTTGATCGTATTCGCAAAGCCGGACTTCTCTCCACCGGAACCGCTTGCCTTGCCCGCTCCGGTCGTCTCAAACACCTTTCCGGACAGCAGTGAGTTAACGTTCGCGTCTAAATTGATCATGCTTCTCCATTTACATTTCAGCGTAGTAATTCGAGCGTGGTCTCCACCATCCGCTGGTAACGTTTTAGAACCGCCGCATTCGCCTGGTAAGCGCGCGCCGCCACGTTCAGGCTGATCATTTCGACCGGCAGGTCCACGTTGGGCATGGTCACATACCCCTGCGCATCGGCGTGAGGATGGCCGGGTTTGAGAATCCGGGGCAGTTCGCTCATGTCGGCCGCTATTTCCGCCAGGCTGACGCCGCCGATACCATCGTCCTCGGTCTCAAATATGGTCTGCAGCCTGCGGTAGGGCTTGCCCGTCCCGTCGTCCGTTGATCGTGCGTTCGCGACATTGGACGAAATCACCTTCATGTTCCTGTCCTGCGCTCGCAGACCTGAGATAGCTATGTCTATCGGGCCCGGATTGCTGACTTCCATTGGATTCACCTGCTTTGTCACTTTCTCCTTGTCATCGTCTCACGCTGCAAGGTCGGATGCTCGAGGTCCACAGCCTACTTCACGCTCATTGCCAGCTCCATCTGCTTGTATCTCTTGTCAAGCAGCCGGATGAACGCCTTGTGCCGAAGCGTATTCTTAACCATTTGGCCCACCTCCGTCTCCAGACTGACGTCGTTGCCGTTCGGTTTCACCGGCGTCACATTGGGCTGGTAAAGCTCCGGCTCAATCTCGTCCGGTTCGAAAGTCCCTCCGCCAGCCAAAACTTTGGCGAGCAGCTCCTCGAACTTAATGTCAACCCTGCGGTACCCCGGTGTTTCAAGATTTGCGATATTGTTCGCTATGGCCCTCTGCCTTAGGCCCTCGGCCTTTATGCCGGCCTCAAGGAGAGCCTCTATGTTGCCTGTACCGGACATCTGTGTTCCCCGATATTTCTAAACAAACGTCATCTGCTCGTTGACAATCTGCAATAACCGTGCCAGGTGCCCGAATATGCCAGTCTTCGGCCTCCGAACCGCGATTTCGTCCCAAAAACGCTCAAAATTCGGGTGACCGGCCTGTGTGCAGACCCTCCAAGCGTCAGCTTTCTGTACAACCGTTCGGTAAACTTTACAACCGCAGTCAGTCGCGCGAAAACCGCCCCCTGCCGCACGTAAACCGGAACTTTTTGCCAGAATGCCGGAATATCTCTCCTCGCTGCCAAGGTCCGAGGTTCCCGCAAATTTGCGCGACACTTTGTCAAAGCGTAAGTCCATTAACAGCAACGAGTTAAGACTTACCTGCAACTTGCCCGAAATCGTGGCACAAGAATTGCAAATGGAACTCGTATGCAAGTATGTTCTTCGATATGTACGTTGACGCCCGGCGTTGGCCAGGGGAGAGTCGCTTCGCACGGACTATCGGCATCCGGTCAAAGCCGGTCCGTTAGGATTTCCACACGCAGACCCGAGGACAAAGCTAATCCCGGAGCCCAAAGGGCCGATAATCCGCCCGATTGTGTTAAAGAGAGACCCGCCGATGGCCGTCGGGCAAACTTCGGCGCGGCCTTAGAGAGGGAAGTTCTGCCCACAAAACGTGTCAAAAGCCTTGGCAGGGGAAGGTCCGAACCTGAGAGCTTGACCGCGGTTGCCTCCACGGTCAAGCCGGTATCGCCGTTGGTAGGCAAGGGCGGACCTGCGAACTCTGGAGCGGCGGTGGTTGAGTCGGTTGGAACGCAAATCGACGAGCGACGCGGGCGGGAGTCACTCGCAAGGCTCTCGGGCCAATCAGTACGGGCTCGCGCCGCTTCTCGGGTCCTTCAGCACTCTCGACCAATATCTCGCCTCTCCGGACTGAACGGCCAGGGAGAACCCGTTTCGCAGGCGTCCGTCCGGGTCGCCGGAAGAACATACGGGCCTGACCCCGCTAATCCGCTGCCGCACAAGAGACTTGCCCTCTCAGCGGCCAACCAAGAGACAGTACAGGCCGAAAAATCCCACACTAACCCGCCTGGCCCGGCAATTAGCCCCGACTCTCCTCGATTGCGGCAAGCCGCGTTGATCCCAAATCAGCACAGCCCCGGTGGGACGCCCGCCAACCAGCACGGCCTCTCGAGCACGCGAAACCCCAAGAATGTGACGTCGGGTAACGCCGCCGGTACCGAAAAGCCGTCATCGCAGGGTGGAAAACCGGCTATCGCGGATCAAGCCGGGCCTGTCCGTGCGCCGGGTACATTGGATGCCGCAACCCCCGTCCCGGAAGGCGAATTCCCACAGCGGGAGCCGCGGTCGACCGAGATTGCCGCGCGCAGCTTGGCGGCTGAGGTTGCAAGAACAAATGGTCAAGCAACCAGCGCCCCCTCGCCGGGTAACGCACGGGCGGCAACCTTGAACGCAGAGGCCGGCAGGCCGAGGGTGGCGGGGGAACGCAAACAGTCTATTCTACAGGACCCACAGGCGGCCGGGACGCGGGTCAATGCCGAACAACAACCGCCTCGCAATGGACAGCCCTCTGCGCATAGTGCCGACGTGAATCCACCCCAGGCGGTCTTCCACGAGAATAGTCAACAGCCTGCCGTTGTCGGACCGCAGCCTGAGCCTGCGTACGCTACGAAGGCCCCCGCCGGTGCGCCCCCAGGTAATACCGCCACTCTCAGCGAGCAGATTCAGGAATCTGTCGCCACTGCCCTGCGACAGGCCGATCGCCGGATCACTGTCCGCCTGAATCCGCCGGAGCTCGGAAAAGTGTTTATTAGGTTTCACAGGGACAAGGAGCAGATTACCGGTCTCCTGGAAGTCACGAGGGCTCAGACCAGAACGGAGATACAGCAGGCATTGCCTCAGATACTCCGGACTCTCGAGGACTCGGGTGTTCAGATAAAGCGGATTGAAGTCTCCCTGGAAAGCGAGCAGCAGCAGTCCTCATCCGGGGACCGCACAGCGGCCGAGCAACACGGGGCTCCATACGAACAGGGAACCCCGACCAATTCATACGACTGGGAACCTGACGGTTTTCCGGGCGACCGGCCCTCTGGTAAATTGAACACCGGGTTTACCGGACTTGGCCAGCCTGTCCTCACGGACGAATCGGTCAACGTGCTCGTATAGTGTCGGCGCAACCTGTGCCCCTGCGGTTCTCTCGGACTGCTGGCCCGTCTTCTCCCGGGCCAATCACAAATCGACCTTTCTGCCGTGCCATTTGTGACGCGCGGTTTCAATGGATCTCAGGAAAGCTTCCCTGAAGCCGCCCTTGGAAAAACGCTCGCTCACGGTCTTGCGTGCCTGGCGGCCCATCGCCACCGCTAAATCTCGGTCTTTCAGCAGTCTCTCGGCGTATCGCCCCAGCTCGTCGGGCTCGTCGCTGAGAAAACCGCTGACCCCGTGCTCGACCGGAGAGCCCGGGTGCCGGTTGCCCACAACCGGCATCCCCGCCGCCATTGCCTCTAATGTTGCCATGTTGTATCCGTCTTCGAGCTTCGGGTCGGCGGTGTGGATGTAGAAACGGTGACTTTGCAGCATCCTCTTGAGGTCCTCCCAGTTCCGGGCGGCCGTAACCTGTGGCATGCCCGGGTTGTGACCGACAATCTGAATCGGCAGCCCGCCAAACGCTCTATCGTGAAGGTCCCATAATAGTATTCTCTTGCGACTTTCAACAAAATTACAAATCCGAAGCCCGCATGCGTTCTCCCCGCTGTAAGGAAGATAATCCTCCGGATCAGCGAAGAACGGGACTACATCCTCGGTGAAGCCCCAGGACCTGCCCTTAAGCTGCGAAACCGCCACGGCGTGGCCCCCGACCATATCCAGGTAATTATGAAGCAGCTCCTTCATCTGTGCCGGCTCAACGTCGGACTTCTCTTCGAGCATCCGGCCTTCGAGCGTAGAGTGAATAACAATAAGCCGTGGCTCACTGCGGTGCTTCACATCCAGTAAATCGGCGATATTATGCCCGATAATGCAGTAGTAGCGCTTACGGGATTCCAGCGCTTCGGATAAGCTCACAAATTGGCAGCCGGTCGGTACGGGTCGTATCTGTTCGTCCCAGGCTTGTTTATATCGGCCTTTGAGTCCCGTGATGACATCGAGGCCGTACCCCAGCACCCCAAGCTGGTACACCCACGCTTCGTGGCAGTTGAATACCATCAGGGTTCGCTCGACCGCTGGCTCTCCGGTTTCCTGCATTTCCATGGCCGGAATATACGCACATTAAGAGGCATCGGCAAGCATTATTCCTCCATATCTCGCCTTCCCGGTGCAGCCGCCCCGCTTGGCGCCGCCCACCGCAGATCCGGGCCGGGGTCCGGTTCTTGCCGCCCGATTTCGCAAATTTTTCATTTTCTTTCGCCCTCGCTGCCTCTGCGCCCCCTTATCAGTATCCGCAGCCAAAACATTACAGGTCCGGCAATTCCGCCACTATTTCGGCCAAAAAAAATCCCTTAAGTTTTCCATTTCTTGACCGAGAATGGCCATTGGAGACGTGTTTTAAGGGCGGCTGCTTGATGCCGCGCTCGATTTAAACTGGGCTTGACAGGGCCGGGAAATGTTTTGTCATTTTTAAGGAGCGAAAGACATGTTAGCAATCAAGAACAATCTTATGGCGGTAAACGCCGCTCGACAGCTGGGGCGAACGTACGAAATGCTGGCAAGATCCGTCGAAAGACTTTCTTCCGGCCTTCGGATCAACGGCGCCAAGGACGATGCGGCAGGCTTGGCCGTTCGCGAGCTAATGCGGGCGGATATTGCAGTCATGCAGCAGGGCACACGAAACGCCCGCGACGGGATCAGCATGCTCCAGACAATGGAAGGTGCGCTGGCCACAGTGGATGACATCCTTGTGCGTATGCAGGCTCTCGCCGAGCAGGCCTCTACCGGCTCGTATTCTTCCGCGCAGCGATACATCATGCACCAGGAGTTCGACGAGCTGCGCTTGGAAATCGACCGTATCGCATCATCCACCAAGTTCAACGGCATCAGCATGCTCGACAATAGCACCACCGTGTCGATCCAGTTCGGCGAGCTGACCAACGACAAGATCGACGTTGCCGGCAGCATAATGACCAGCGCCGCGGCCGGCCTGAACGTTACGGGTCTGGCAATAGACACGGTTGGGGGCGCCCAGTCGGCAATCGCAAAGCTCGATACCGCCATCGGCATCAAGGACGAGGCCCGCGCAAAGTTCGGTTATAAGATGAACCGCCTCGAAAGCGCCGTGAATGTTCTCAGCGTCACGTCCGAAAACCTCATGGCTTCCGAGTCGCGTGTTTCTGATGTCGACGTAGCCACCGAAATGGCGGCGCTGACCAGAAACCAGGTTCTGTCACAAGCAGGTATCGCCATGCTCGCACAGGCAAACACGATGCCTCAGATGGCGCTGCAGTTGCTCGCATAAGAGCAGAACGGCGAAAATCCATACGAGATCAGCATTAGGGGGGATGGTGCACCGAAAGGATCACCATCTCCCCATGATTTAGAACCTGATAACAAGGCTTCGAACCTCGTCTGCCCCACTGTCTGGGAAGTCGCGTTCGGGCCTTGGACATGCCAGACGCAGGCCGGAGCAATATTATGAATGGAGTCTCAACATACAAGGACACATCGGTCACCACACAGAGCAGTGGGCGCCTTGTAGTCATCCTCTACGACGGGGCAATCAAATTCCTCAGACTGGCAATCAAGGAATTGGAAGCGAAAAACTACGAGGCAAAAGGCCGGTACATAAACAAGGCCCTCGACATAATCAACGAGCTCAACATGGTGCTCGATATGGAAGGCGGCGGTGAGGTGGCCGCCAATCTACGCAAGCTATACACGTTTATGACCGGGCACCTCAACGAGGCCAACACAAAGTGCGACCCCCGGATGGTTCAGGAGGTAATCACATTGCTGGAAGAGCTTAACAAGGGCTGGAAAGCGATAACAGGCTAATTGCTCAAAGAATCCCGACTGCAGTAATAAGGCCGGCAGACAGGTATATCCCGCTTGTCCCGGCTTGCCCCCCTACCAAAAGAACCTCTTTTTTGCCCCCAGGACACGCGCCTGCGTGAACGCCGGCAGACTACCACACTTCGAAAATATAGCCTCGAACCGCTGCTTTTGCCGATACTATACGGTGAAAGACCGATATCACAGCGATTTCGCAAAGAACAAGCAACAAATCGGTCCGATACCGGGGTTTCGGAAATAGGGTAGGTTCTGAGAGGTCCGCGTGAGTGAGAGCCGCAACTTGGAAGTCCGGGAGGCTGTTTCTGTAGGCCTGAGCAGTGCGAAGGACAGGCTCTGTCAAGTCCTGAGCGCCGCAAGAGTCGCCTTGCAGTCCGGGCGACTTCAGCAGGCCGCCGACCTCCTCGATGATCGGACTGTCGCGATAATCTCGGATACACTCCCACCGGACCCCGCTCAAAAGAGCCTCCTGTTCGAGCTTGCAGAGATACTGTGGAAGACCGGAAAGGAGGCTCAAGCCGAGAAGTGCTATGAAAAGATACTCGCCCTCGGACCGGACGCTGCGGCGTACAACAAGCTCGGCAGCCTTTACCAGTACATGGGCCGAATACACGAGGCTTTGCAGTGCCAGAGACAGGCCGTCGAGGCCGAACCTGATAGGCCCGAACTCTGGGCCAATCTCGCAAGAGTACTTATGGAAACGGGCGATTTGCAGGAGGGAATCGACCTGCTCCGAAAGGCCCTCAAGGCAATGCCCGGCAACGCCCAGGCCCACTCCAACCTGCTCTTTCGCCTTCACCAACTGCAAAATCTTGACCCTCAGAAACTTTTTGCAGAGCACAGGCAGTGGGGCCGCATTCATGCTCCGCCGGCCATGGCGGCACCGTCACATGATAATGTCTACGATGTTGACCGAAAACTGAGGGTCGGCTACATCTCCCCGGACTTTCGCAGGCACTCGGTGGCATATTTCTTCGAATCCCTGCTCGACGGTCACAACCGAAGGGCCGTCGAACTGTACGGCTACGGCAGCGTGGAGTTCCCTGACCAGGTCACCGAGCGCCTCAAGGAAAAGTTCGATTTCTACCGAGATATTCGCAATGTGGACGACGACGCGGCCGCCGCCTTGATTCGACAGGACAGCATAGACATACTCGTGGACCTCTCAGGACACGTCGGAGACAATCGCCTGCTCGTCCTGGCGCGAAAGCCCGCCCCGATTCAGGTCACGTACCTCGGCTACCCCGATACAACCGGCATGCAGGCCATCGACTACCGCCTGACGGATATGCTCGCCGACCGCCCCGAAGCACAGAAACTCCACACCGAGGAGCTGGTCTTCCTGCCGGAGGGATTCCTCTGCTACAGGCCGCCGGATTTCGCCCCGCCCGTCGCGCCGCTGCCCGCCGGTGAAAAGGGCTACATTACCTTTGGCACGTTCAACAACAATTGCAAGATAAACCCGGTCATAGGCAAAATATGGGCCGAAGTGCTTGGCTCAGTCCCCGGGTCCCGTCTGTTGTTGAAGCTCAAGGGAGGCGATGCCCTGCAGTTGAGAGACCGGTATATACGTCGCTTTGAGCGGTGGGGCGTCGATCCCGCGAGGGTCGGTCTCTGTGGGTGGAAATCTCCCGATCAGCATCTGCAACTGTACGGCCAGATCGACATCGCCCTCGATACCTATCCGTACAACGGCACCACAACCACCTGTGAGGCGCTCTGGATGGGCGTGCCGGTAATTACTCTCATCGGGCAATGCCACGCCTCCAGGGTGGGGCTCAGTATTCTGAACCGCGTCGGCCTGGAGTTCTTTGCGGCCTCGACGCCCGGAGAGTATGTTGCCAAGGCGGTCTCGCTTGCGACCAGCCGGGCGGCCCTCGGGCGAATTAGAGACTCGATGAGGGCCAGAATAGCCGCCTCAGGGCTTTGTTACGCCAAGGGGTTCGCTCGTCACGTGGAAGCCGCTTATCGACAGATGTGGCGCCGATGGTGTCGGGGTCGGCGCCCGCCTCGCACCGGTGGGCCCTGTGGGAAGGAGAGCGGACTGTGAAACGGTTTGCGTTGATTGGAGCCGCGGGATACGTTGCCAAACGCCACATGCGGGCAATAGAGCAGACGAACAACACGCTTGTCGCCGCTCTGGACAAGAGCGATTCGGTCGGTGTCATCGATTCCTATTTCCCGGAGGCCGATTTCTTCACCGAATTTGAGCGATTCGACCGTCACATCGAGAAGCTCAAGCGCCAAGACGGACGCAGGATTGACTATGTCTCTATCTGCTCGCCTAACTACCTTCACGACGCCCACATTCGTTTCGCCCTGAGGGTGGGCGCGGACGCCGTCTGCGAGAAGCCGCTGGTCTTGAATCCGTGGAACGTCGATGCCCTGGCCTCGATGGAGTCAGAGAGCGGCCGAAAAGTATATAACATACTCCAGTTGCGTCTTCATCCGGCAATTATCGCGCTCAAGCAAGACGTCGAATCCTCAAACCGGACGAAAAAGTATGATATTGATTTGAGCTACATTACCGCTCGGGGCCGGTGGTACCGTTTCTCGTGGAAGGGTGACGTCTGCAAGTCCGGCGGCATCGCAACGAACATCGGCATTCATTTCTTCGATACGCTAATTTGGATTTTTGGCCCCGTCCAGGATACCTGCGTTCATCTTTGCGAACCGACCCGGGCGGCCGGATTGATGGAGCTGCAGAATGCCAGAGTCCGCTGGTTCCTCTCAATTGACCCGGCCGATCTGCCGGGCGGGCCCGCCGGCAAGCCGTCGAAGACTTTTCGCTCAATCAGAATCGGGCCGGATGAGGTCGACTTCTCCGATGGATTTGACGATTTGCACACCTCCAGCTACGCCCACATACTGAGCGGCCGGGGCTTCGGACTCCAAGAGGCCCGGCCCGCTGTCGAGGCTGCATATTGCATCCGTCACGCAAAGCCCGTGGGACTCAGGGGCGATTATCATCCTTTTCTGCTTCGGTCGAGACGTGAGGCTTTTGCGGGTGCGATCGGGGCGCAGGCGTGATTGAATGTGCCACAGTTTGTTGTGAAAAGAACTATATATGTCTGAAACCGACTATTTTGTTCATGAATCCGCCTGTGTTGACCGGCCCTGTCGGATAGGCAGCGGTACGAAGATATGGCACTTCTCACATGTGATGAAAGATGCGGAGATAGGCTGCAATTGCATACTCGGCCAGAACGTGCATGTTGCCGGCGGCGTGGTAATCGGCGATAACGTCAAAATCCAGAACAACGTCTCGCTTTACGCCGGCGTGATTGTCGAGGATGACGTGTTCCTCGGCCCCTCCTGTGTTTTGACCAACATCAAAAACCCAAGGTCACAGGTAAACAGGCACGCTCTCTACGAAAAGACCGTTCTCCGTCGCGGCGCTACTGTCGGCGCAAATGCAACGATAATCTGCGGCGTCGAATTGGGCCGATACTGCTTCATTGCCGCCGGCGCCGTCGTCGGCCGGGATGTCCCCGATTACGCGCTGATGGTCGGGGTGCCGGCAAGGCAGGACGGCTGGGTGAGCCGTCACGGCATTCGCCTGCCTCGGCCTGATTCGGATGGAATTATGGTCTGTCCGGAAAGCGGCTACGCATATAGGCTCATCGAGCCTGATCTGCTGCGCTGCCTTGACCTGGATGAGGACCGACCGCTCCCCCCTGACAAGGCCGTCGGAAGGGCCTTCTGTGCTGATCCTATCAGAAAGTAGCCGACTCTCCAATTACCCTTGGAACGGAGAAAACGGGAGCCCAGGACCTTTGGCGCGTTCCGCGCTTGGCCGCATGCCGTTCTTGCTCCTATCCGTCGCGAACCCGTCAGTTCTCGTACGCCGCTCTGCCCACGGTGTCGGTCGGACCGGCAAAGCCCGGCCCGCCGGCGGCCACAAAGCCGCCGCTGGCCCCGGATTTGTCCTTGCTGACCCAGAACGAATAAAGGCTGCCGTTCTTCAAGTGAAAGCGGAACCGCACCGGTTTGCCCGCAATGGCCGACAGATCGTCGGCGCCGTTCCAGGCAATCGCCTCCAAAGTCGAATCGCCTCTGGTTGGCCTGCAGGAGGACTTCGCAAATGGCTTTATTACCTTGCCTTCAGCATCGAGCACCTCGACCAGCAGTTCGCCTGCCGGGGCATCGATGTTGACAAACAGGTGCTTGCCCGCGAAGCGCACGCATGTGGTAGTCAGAACGCCGGGTTCATCTCCCGCATCCATTGAGGCAAATCCGTCGCGGCGCATTATCGCCAGGCCTGTGTTGCAGTTGCCGTCCCAGAAACGGTCGCCCAGCGCCCTGCCGCTGACGTAAAAGTATAGCTTGTCACGCACTATCAGGCAGCAGCCGCCCGCGCTCTGCACGTTGCCCCAATTCCAGGCGCCCTCAGTCGGATTGACGGTGAGAAATCTCTCTCGGTCGGGGCGGTAATAGTGGAAGCCGTCCCGGCTGAAACCTGCCAGCACCTCGTTGCGCTTCTGAATCTTCAACCTGGCGCACTCGCCGTTGGGAGGTCCCTGCCAGATCGAGAACAAGCCGAGCATGAGGCTCTCATAGGCCACCGCATCATGATTATAAAGCTGCGGCTCGATACCGCTGTACTTGGAATCAGGATGGTGTGGGTCCAGCCGGTCGGCGCACAGCCACAGCACAGACCCCTCCGCCCCCTGTCTGGCCCCGGCGATTGCATCGGAATGCTCGACGTACGCCCGCGATCTGCCCACCGCGGGCCGCCCCGTACGCAGGCCGAAAACCCATTTCCTGCGGAACGGGTTGTAGTGAACCGTTGTGCGGTCGCCGATCCTGGTGGCGCTCGTAGCCAGCGGTTCGGACCAGTGAACCCCATCGGCCGAACAGCGCAGAGCAAGGCTCCACCTCTCCGGGACGGGCGTGGTGACAAACATCTTGTACCGGCGCTGCGGATCCGTCTCGAAAAGGTCAAGCCAGACAGTGCTCGAATCACGGTAGCGTCTGTCACCTGTCGGCTCGACGTCCCGGTGACTTAACACTTCGTTGGTGCCCGGCCGTACGTCCAAGGAAGGCTTGTCCCAGTGAATCCCGTCCCTGCTCGTCGCCAGGCACGTGCTGGCGATATAGCCGCCCATGTACCACATCTTGAACAGCTTGTCTCTCGGGTCGTAAAACACGCCGTCGCTGAATGGGGCCGCGGCCAGCGCGCTGTCTCCCCGTTCCCAGGGCCTGTCCGGCTTCAGGATGGGATTGTCCGCATGATACTGCGGCCTGTGGTAGCTGCGATTAAGGGTAGTCTGCTCGATCAGGAAATCGTCCACGAATAGTTGGCGGCCCACATCGATAGGGATTACTCGCGGTGGATTTTTTAGATAAGGCGCCTGCATCGGCTCACGCGTCAGCTCCTTGACCTCGGGTGGCCACTGCCCTGGCAGCGTAATGCCGTTATACAATGTCTCGCTGGCCGCGAGCCTCAATGCTGCGAAAGTCATCAAGATTGCGGACAACGCCGCTTGTTTTGGCCGCCTAAATCCCATCATCAGTCTCCTTTCAGGTGCCTCTTTGCCCTTTCCGGCTGCAGGGCCATGCCAAATGCGGTTCCGAGAATTCGGGCCAGCGCAGCCCTACTATGCCGTGACAAGCCGCGTCGTGAACATGAAAGCCAACCGCCGAGGGCACGGTCTAATCCACCAATATCAGCCCGTAGTAGTTCGGGCACTGACGTTCCGTTCTCACCACCTCTATCGGAAATCCTGCCTTTTTCGCCGTCGTGAATACGTCTATCCCGCAGGCCTCCATCGCCGGCCGGGCCCGCTCGGCGTGCCGGCACTGTCCTTCCTCCACGGGGCACTTCTTGCAGAGGTAGCAGGATCCGGCGCCGAGGCCGAAGGCCTTCCATGCACCGCGAAGGAAGATGCTCCGCTCAAGGTCCGCCACTGTCGCTTTGACGTCTGCCTGGCGGTCACAGTGTATCAGCACCGCCCTTTGGTAGCCGTCGAGCACCTTCCGCATCTGCTCCGGCTCGGGCGTGAACGGCGGACAAACAAGACATTGGCCGTAGCCATCACACCCGAACCGGCATTTCAACCGGACCCACGCCGCGGTTTCCACGTCGGACGGAGAGACCACGCGGGCGTCCACTACACCGCCCTGTCGCCTCGCAAGACGACATAGCTCATCATCGGAAAGAACCGATTCTCCTGCTTTGATCTTTCTCTTTCCACCCACCTGAAGCCCTGTCAATAACAATTCGACAGCCATGAACTCAAGGTCCTTCAGAGGTCGTTTATACCCTTGTTCTTCCCTGCTGGCAATACAGTTTCGCGATATTAGGCAAAGCGCTGCTTTTGCCTGTAACCAAAGTCGAATCTTGCCCACTATCAGGGTAAAGGGCTCTGGCGCAGAACGTCAATAACGCCGATATGCGGCAGCTTGGACCAGCTTGGCTGGCAGTCAACATAGAATGAGTCTGCAGCCCCATTCTTTGGAGCACGGATGAGTTTCCGGCAGACGTGTCCCCATGGCCGGGCTCGGCCCAAGAACCGCTTTCACCGAAGATTTTTGACAATAATGGTCGTTCAGGCTCGTCTGCATGGCGTGTTTGTGCAGGGGGCCGTGAGGAGTATGAATGAAAACCGTCAGTGGAAAGGAGCTTGGAATGTTGAAGAAGACTACGTTTTGGATTCTGGTTGCGTTCACGCTGGTGGGCGTGGCGGTCTTGGTGGCCCAGGAGGGGCCGGGCGGCCGAATGCGCAGAGGCGGAGGCGGTCCCGGCGGGCAGGGGCGATTCATGGGGCCGCAGTTTGGTGAGTGGTTCAATGAGATCTCCGCCGCCTACGAGAAAAATGACAGAGAGCAGATGGGCCGGCTTATCGCGGAGATGAAGCCGAGAATAGAGAGAATGCAGGCCGGCACGGGCAGACCCGGCGGCGGGCCGCCCCCAGGTATGGGCAGGTTCCCGCGAGGCGGCGGCGAACAGTCGTCTCTTGACAGCTCGCCTTTGGCCAAGAACGACGCCGAAAAGAAGATTCTGGGCGTGCTCAACGATATGAACAGCAGCCAGCGCCGCGGGATGATGAACGTCCCCGTGGCCGACGGCAGGCTCCTGAGGCTGCTCGCCGAGACACTCGGGGCCAGGCACGTCGTGGAGATCGGCACATCCAACGGCTATTCCGGAATCTGGTTCTGCCTTGCACTGCAGAAGAGCGGCGGCAGGCTTACCACACACGAAATCGACGCCAGGAGGGCCTCGCTCGCCCGCGAGAACTTCAAGCGCGCCGGCGTCGACAAGCTCGTCACGCTCGTGGAAGGCGACGCCCACGAGACGGTCAAGAAGCTCAAGGACCAGATAGACATACTGTTCCTCGATGCCGACAAGGAAGGATACATCGACTACCTCCAGAAGCTGCTTCCGCTGGTGCGTCCCGGGGGTCTGATTGTCGCACACAATATCGGTCCCGGGCGGAGCGATCCGCGATACATCGAGGCTATCACTACCAATCCCGACCTGGAGACGGTCCTCTATCAGCAGGGCGGCGGCGTCAGCATCACGCTCAAGAAGCGCTGATAGCCATTGACAGGGATGTCGTTTTCGGTCATATTGCGCCCAAACGATGCTTTTGAAGGGATGAAAATGGAGCAAGCCGACAGCACGGAGTTTCGCCGAGTTCTTGGCCCCTGGAGCGCGGGGGCTCTGATTGCCGGCTCGATCATAGGAACTGGCATATTCATTTTCGTCTCCGGCGTGGCCGGGCGCCTGCCGAGCCGACCGGCGATCATTGTCGCCTGGACACTCGGGGCAATGGTCGCCTCCTGCGGCGCCCTGTGCCTGGCCGAACTGGCGGCCGCATACCCGCAGACCGGCGGAATATATGTGTTTCTCCGCCGGTCGTACGGGCCCGCCGTCGCCTTTATGTACTCGTGGGCCAAGTTCCTCATTATGCGTCCGGGCAGTCTGGGGATCATGGCGGTCGCCTTTGCCGGGTTTTGTGCCGCTTTTATTGGCGTTGGCTCCGTAGCGAATCCCTGGGTCGAAAGGGCAATAGCTATCGGCTCGGTGCTGGTCCTGACCGGCATCAACGTTGTCGGCGTTCGCACGGGCGCCGTGGTCCAGAATGTTCTGACGGCCGTCAAGATTCTGTGTCTGATGGCCATTATCGTGGTTGCGGGAGCTTTTGCGGTCGGTGTGCTCTCTGCTCATCCGGTGGAGGTGGAGCCGGCCGAGCCGCCGACCGGTTCGTTTGTCGTATTGTTCGGTGCCGCGCTGATTGCGATCATGTGGACGTTTGGCGGCTGGGACGAGTCGCCTTTCGTCGCCGAGGAGGTGCGAAATCCCGAGCGAAATCTGCCGCTGTCGATATTGGGCGGCCTGTGGATTGCGGCGCTGCTTTTTGTGCTGGTCAACGCTGCATATCTGGCGATACTTTCGCCGGCCGAGATGGCCGGTTCCGGCATAAGGACGGCGCCGCTGGCAATGGAGCGTGCCGTTGGAGGCGGCGCGAACAAAGCGCTGACTCTGGCGCTCATGATCTCGACATTCGGGGCGGCAAACGGCCTGGCGCTGACCGGCGGCCGAATCGCGTACGCGACGGGACGGGACCAGCCACTTTTCCGCTGGTTCGCGAGTACAAGCCCGCGGACCAAGACACCCATCCGGAGTCTGAGCTTCCAGGCTGTTCTTACGATCGCGGCGATACTGGTTTTCGGCAATCCGCTGAAGCTGCTCTTCTACACGGGTCTGGCATACTGGCTCTTTGCGGGGCTTTCGGCCGGTGCGGTTGTTATTCTGAGGGGTCGCGAGCCCGATCGCAAGCGGCCGTTCCGCGTGTGGGGCTACCCCGTCCTGCCGGCGCTGTTCATCGTCGCGTGCGGGGTGATGGGCGTCTCGGTAATCGTCACCGACAGGCCCAATGCGATTGTGACAGTTTGCATCCTTGCGGTCGGGGCAGTGGCCTACTTCATTCAGTCCAGGGTATGGCCCGCCGCCGGCGGAGGTTCTGGTAGAGAACGCTGATGCGCGGGCGTGGGGGCTTGGCGAGCGGTATTTCATGGTGTATCTCGACGGCGGGGGCGGCCAGTTGCTGTGAAGGGGGGCGGAGGAGGCGAGAGGTCCGGGTGGGAGACGACGGGGCTCCGGGATGGTAGTTTGGGTGAAGACGAGAATAGACCCGAGTGGTGGTTTGGGTGAAGGCAAGGGCGGGTGGTAGTGGTAGTGTGGGCAATTTGGGATGATATGCCTGGCGCGGGGGTTTGGGTAAATAAGAAGCGAAATCGAATTGGGTTCGTTTGGGTTCGTTTTTTGCGGGAGTGTGGGATTTTGGGGGTGTAAGTCCTTGTAGTGTAAGGGGTTAGGGGCGGTTTTGGGCAATTGGGTTCGTTTTTTTGCCGGTCGGA
>CP070678.1:3649585-3670891 GCA_020352515.1 Phycisphaerales bacterium
CCTGACCCCGAAGCTTCTTGCTTTTTCCGTTTGCCGTTCAGCGAAGACTGCAATATTATCGAGAGCACCATTAGACTGTATGCAAGTAATTTATGGACTGTTGGCCGGATAGGCTTATTGGAACTTGAAGGGAGCCGATTCATGAGAACGATAGTGCTTTTATCAATGCTCGCGGCGATAATCGCCCCTCCAGCGCCCGTACACGGCGCCGATAGCCCCCGCTTCCGCGGTCCGGCCGGTGACGGTATCTTCCCCGAAACGGGTCTGCTCAAGAAATGGCCCGAAGGGGGACCGAAACTCGCCTGGTCCGTAACCGGCCTCGGTCAGGGTTTCTCCTCGGCGGTTGTGGCGGGCGGCGCCGTCTACGTTACCGGAATGGACAATCAGAACCAGGGGCACCTCTTTGCCTTTGATCTCGATGGCTCTCCAAGATGGAGGACGCCTTACGGCCCGGAGATGGGCCGAACCGGGCCGGCCGTCGCCGGCACGCGGGGCACGCCATGCCTCAGCAACGGGCAAATCTTTGTTATGAGCGGCTTCGCAAAGCTGTACCTCATCGAGGCCAAAACCGGACAGGTGCTAAAATCAATCGACCTGCTGGAGCTCTCAGGCGCAAAACAGGCAAAGTTCGGTTTTGCAGAGTGCGTCCTCGTGGACGGCAGGAAGGTCATCTGCACGCCCGGTGGCCCCGACGCCTCACTTATGGCGCTGGATAAGGATACCGGTGAGAAAATATGGCAGACCAACGGGCTCAGCCAGCAGTCCGCCTATTGCTCGGCCAGGCTCATCCGCCACGGAAACCGCCACCTCGTTGTCACCATGGTCGAGAAGGGAATCGTCGCCCTTGACCCCGAGACCGGAAACGTGCTCTGGCAACACGAGCAACTGAACCGCTTTGGTGTCAGGCCGTCTCCGCCGCTCTATGCCGCCGGCAGCATCTATTTCTGCGCGGGCGGTGGGTCCGGCGGCATCCAGCTCGCCCTGGCCGACGACGGAGCGAGCGTCACAGAGAAATGGACGGATAAGAACCTCGACCCCCAGATGCACGGCACCGTCCTGGTCGACGGCTGCATATACGGGACCGCCCAAAGCGCCAACAGGGGCCTTGTCTGTCTGGATTGGAACACGGGCAAGATGCTGTGGAACGCCCCGGCCGTCAAAATGGCTGCCGTGGTCAGTGCCGACGATATGCTGTACACCTATGGGGAAGACGGCACGGTGCGCCTGGTCAAACCGAGCCGCGAGGCCTTCACCCCGGTCAGCAGGTTCACCGTCACCCAGGGCGAAGCTCAACACTGGGCCCATCCGACGATCGCCAACGGGCGGCTGTACATCCGCCACGGCGATGCGCTGATGGCCTATGACATCAAGACGCCCACCAGGTAATAACGCGAGCGTGTTTCTCAAAGAGGCCCACTCATGGACCGCCATGGAAGCGGCACATCGAATCCGGCCGACAGTAAACAGGCGGCGGTCATTTGTTCTTGGCTTTTCGCCACCTAAAATACTCTTGCCCCGTCAGTCTGCCGCAGCCATTCGAAACCATGCAGACAAATCACGGGCCAGGCCAAGCCTGCCCCCGCCTGTCGAGGCCTCTTTGTCTATCATTGACCCTCCAGCCAGTGCTGGGCCATGATAGCAAAATCGAAGAAATTGACGAAATGGTCGCAGTTCAAATCGCCGACTTGGCCCGTGCTATAGATAGCCCAGTAAGCCGCGGGCTTACCACCGGCCGAATTGAATGTTCCGCCGGCTACAATCTGGTCATCGTAGACATCCAGGGCATAAACATGGTACTCCAGGCCGCTGCCCAGTGGTTGCCAGGTCGAGCCATCCCATCCTGCGGCATAGTATGCCGTATAGCCGGCGGCGGTGGTGAAACGTCCGCCGGCAACCAGCCGGCCATTGAGGCTGGTCAGGTCGTAAACATGACTGTTGACACCTCCCTGCATAGGCCACCAGAACTCGCCGTCCCACCGAGCGATATGGTTGACTGTTGAGTCCCCGGCCGCGGTAAATTCCCCGCCGACAACAAGGTCGCCACCGAACACGGTCAGCGCATTAGCCCTGCCGCTAACGCCGTCACCCACCGGCTGCCAATTGGAACCGTCCCAGCGGGCGATGTAGTCGACCGGCACGCCGCTGGCCGCGGTGAAATCCCCGGCTGCGATCAATTCGCCGTCATAGACACACAAGGCCCGCACCACGTTGTTCGTGCCGAATCCGAGGGGCTGCCAACTCGAGCCGTCCCAACGAGCGATCTGGTCAACCAACACTCCGCCGGCGCCTGCGAAAGTCCCGCCGGCAATCAGCTCGCCGTTGTAGACGGCCAGCGCATGAACAGCAGTGCCGCCGGGCTGTACTCCGCCGCCGAGGACCTGCCAGGCAGCGCCATCCCAGCGGTGGATGCCGCCGGTCCCATCACCGCCGGCAATCAGCTCACCGTCATAAACAGCCAGGGCACGGACCCTGCCGTCGATCTCACCGCCCAGGGGTTGCCACTGCGCGCCGTCCCACAGGGCCACATAATGGGCGATGTCCGAGCCCCAGGCGGTGAAGTCGCCCCCGGCGATCAAATCGCCGCCAAAGACAACGAAGGCATCGATATACGCATTTCTGCCTTCGTAGAGGATTCCGGAGCCGAGTGCCTGCCAGTCGGAGCCGGTCCACGCAGCGGCGTAGTTGACGGGTATGTCGTCAATTGCCGTGAAGAATCCGCCGGCAATCAACCGGCCTTCGTAGGACGTCAAGGCGCGGACCGTATTGTTGGTTGCCCCGGATCCGACGGCTTGCCAAGCAGTGCCGTTCCACCGGGCGACCTTGGGGGCGCTTATGCCGTCAATGAGGGTGAAGTCTCCACCGGCGATCAGGTCGTCGCCAATGACTGTCAGAGCCCACACATAGCTGTTGGTATTTCCTCCGGTACCGACCGTTTGCCAGGCTGAGCCATCCCACCGGGCAATGCGCCTTATTGTGACACCTTCAGCCTGTGTGAATGCACCTCCGGCGACAAGCTCGCCACCGTATATTGCGAGCGAGTATACAGCGTTGTTGAATCCGTCGCCAAAAGTCTCCCAGTCAAAGCCGCTCCAGCGGGCGATTCGATTGGCTGTGGCTCCTCCGGCGGTGGTGAACGTGCCGCCCACCACAAGTTTTCCCTGGTCAACGATCAATGCGTGGACGTAATTGTTGAGGCCACTGCCGAGTTGTTGCCAGGCTGTACCGTCCCATCGGGCCACACGGTTTGCCGCCGCTCCACCGGCTGTCGTGAACACGCCGCCGGCGATCAGTCGACCACCGTGCACAGCCAATGCATACACATGGTTGTTCATCCCAGTGTCCAGCGGATGCCAGTGGGTGCCATCCCAGCGGGCGATGCGCTCCGCTGCGACGCCACCGGCGGCGACAGAAGCGGCCTCGGCAACCCTGAAAGCGCCGCCTGCGATCAAGTCGCCGTTGTAAACGGTCAAGGCGTAGACCGTATTGTTGACACCGCCGCCGAGGGCCTGCCAGGAATCGCCGTCCCAGATAGCTATGTGGCGGGCGGAAGCTGCGCCGGCAATCGTGAAATTACCGCCGGCTACCAACACTTCAGGCAGCGGCCCGCCGCCGCCGTCGGGATCCCACATCGTCCATGCATAGACATGCCCATTGAGGCCCGGAATCTCGTTGCCGGGCTGCCACTGCTCGGGGCACTGCGCCTGGACCGGCACCGCACCGAGGGCAACAACCAGCAAGAGGATTGCGGACGTGGCGAGACGAATCCGCTGGTGAACATTTACTTGTGAGCACATGGTCATCTCCTTTCCAATAAAGACCCTCCCTCCCGATCGGTCGTGGGCGCAATTTGGGCCGTACCGCGAATAAGGGAATTCCGGGAAGCCCAAGCCTTTTCATCCGCCCATGTGATACCTCCAAAGGCAGCTCCAAACATTCTGCACAATTAGCCAATATCCTCTTGATCTCAGACCTTCCCAATACGCCTCTTGTAATACATCGTTGCGGCGTAGTCAAGAATAAAAGTTCTGATTGGGGCGGATAGGCGGTTTTTCGCGCGAAATTCTCGTATTCACCGGGTGGTGGCCACCTGTTGCGGGCAAAACAAGCCCCGGAGACGGATGCCGGGCAAAGAAATCGCCTCATCCAGCATCCGATCTGTTCTCTGCACCGAACGCAAGCCATATAGCGCCACGGGAGAGTGCTGAGCCGGTCGCGCACTCACTTGCGCTTCTGGTAGTACGTCACTATAGTGTCGTCTGCCTCGTGCCAGATTTCGAAAATGAACTCGTTCCCAGCAAACTCCTTGCGTAGCCTGTGATCGACAACCGCAACAAACAACTCCGTGATACGCTTTCTCAGCCCCTTGCTGTTCTTGAGGCCAAACTGCTCGAGTTCCATAGACATATGGCAGTGATTGAAGTTCTTCTCAACCTCCTCCCGGTTCATCCCGCTGTTCAGCGCGCGCTTCACCTCCCTCCGCTTAAGTCGCGCCCTGTGTCCTCTGACTATACAGCCCTCGACTTCCACCCACTCTTGGCGAAGCGGCTCAAAGCAGTCGAGGAACTCTTCCAGCGGGTTCATGCGCATCCTGAGGCTCCTTATTCCTCTTTGAGATAATTATCACAACACGCGTCTTCGAGACACTTAGAACGCGAACGAAACAGTCGCCCTGCAAGGCTTATGAGGGGCCGGCGGGCGGGTTTTTATATTGAGCGGAGCTGGTCTCTGTTTTCATAGACTTTCTCGATTGCGTCGGCAATGTCCGCCATATCCTCGGTGGTTCCGAGCAGCGGGCCCGAGGCCCAGATCATGGCCATCTCTTGGCAGACCCTGTCGCAATTCGGACAGACGCACTGCTCGCGGTAGCTCCGCAGCCTTTGCTCAGAGAACATCTTCTTGTACACGTTCTGACTCAAGATGTGGTCTATCCAGGGCTCCCTGTGCAGTCCCTGCCTTATGTAGGGGCTGAGGCTGACTCCTTCGGCGGCCATGGCCTTGAGGAACTTGGCTCGCTCGACGCCGTCGAAGTGCTCCTTCAGGTAGGAGGTGGCGTAGAGGTAGAAGGAGCCGCTGGTGGTTCCCTCGTAGAGTTTCTGGGGGACGATTCCGGGGATGTCCTTTAGCCTGGAGGTCAGGTAGGCGGCGTTCCTGTTGCGGCGGAGGAAGCGTTCGCGGACGCCGGACAACTGGCCGAGCAGGACGGCGGCCTCGAACTCGTTCATGCGGTATTTGGGCCCGGCCACCTCGGTGCGTCCCCGGCGTGACGTGCCGTGATTGTGAACGGTGTAGCAGCGGTCCATAAGCTCCTCATCATCACCGATTATGCCTCCGCCCTCGCCGCAGGCGAGGGTCTTGCTCGACTGGAAGCTGAAGCAGCCGACGTCGCCGATTGTGCCGAGCTGTTTGCCCTGGTATTCGGCGAGGTGGGCCTGGCAGGCATCCTCGATGACTTTCAGATTGTGCTTTCGGGCAATCTGAGAGATTTCCTGCATGTTGCAGGGCTGGCCCATCATGTGGACGGGCATGATGGCCCTGGTGTTCTCGGTGATTTTCTTTTCGACGTCGGCGGGGTCGAGCTGGTAGGACTGCCGGTCGAGGTCGGCCAAGACGGGCAGGGCCCTGGCGGCCAGGATAGAAGCGATCGTGCCGGGGTCGGTGTAGGGCGAGGTAATTACCTCATCTCCGGGGCCGATACCGAGGGCCTCGACGCAGGTGTGGAGCGCCTGGGTTCCGGAGCCGGTGGCGACGCAGAATTTTGCGCCGGTAAGCTCGGCGAACTTCTTTTCGAAGGTGGGGACGGTGCCGGAGCTGGACTGGATTCGGCACCAGATTCTGCTCTTTGTGGTCTTAACGACCGAGTCGATGACCTCCTGGTCCCAGTGTGGCCAGCGGGGCCAGCTTTTGTTTTTTCTGACGGGCCGGCCGCCGAGAGCCGCGAGCTTGGAGGCCTTTTTGGTGATATTGGCGTAGGCGGGGATGCTGTGTGATACGGCGGCGATCGTGCCGGCCGAGGCGGCGGCGAGGAGGCCGCGCCTGGTCAAGCTGGTCTTATCCATTTTGCAAACCCTTTCAATTGGCGATCTGTGAAGAACATTGTGTTTGGCCGAGGCCTGTATTGTAATCCGAGGGCAACTGCACATATCAGGAACAAACGCGAGCTAAGACATTTCCGATTCAACCTGTTGCTCCTGCATCCCAGGTCTTTCCAAGAATCACTGTTTCACCAGGCAATTGGCCGAAACCTGGAGGGCTACGGGAAGAAGACTTGGATTTTTAGAATTTCTTCGCATGGGCTCATAAGCGCCTTTTTTATAAGTACATGAGCGGACAAGATTTTTCAAGGTTTTCCCGGATTTGGGGGCGTGGCCGGCGGAGGGTGCAAGATTAACGGCTTATTCATAAATGGCGGGCCGGGGGGCAGGCCAAGGAGGCGGCAGTAATCGGGGCGGAAGGGGGCGGCGGTAGTCGAGCGGGGGGTGGTTGTTGCAGGGGCTGGTTTTTTAGGGTTTGACAGGTTGGAGGTGCTTTAGTAGAATCTTCGGGCTTTCGGGGGCGCCGTGATTTGCGGGCGTCCGGAGGGGAGGGGCGTGATTCTGCAGGGATATTACTGCGGAGTCCAGCAGGCCGCATGAAGCCTCGAAAAAGGGTCTTTCGGCCGGGATGGCCGCTTGAGCCGGAGGCTGGAGGTGTCTGCACGGTCTTTCAAGGCCGGGTTGTTTTTGACAGAGAAGGGGCTGTTGCCTATGCGATTAGTTCTGGTTGACAGGGTCGAGCAGGTCAGAAGCTGCTTTTATCCGTTGTCGCTCAGCCGGCCGATTTGGGAGCTGAGATGCGGGATGGGCACGCTGAAGGACAAGCTTTTGGCCGTAGCGGGGGCCGGGGAGGCGGCTTATTTCGTGCCCGGGTACATGGCCGATGCGTATCGCGAGAGGGTTGAGGGGGCTGTGAACGATGTCTCGGCTCTGCGGGGGGATGACCTGCTGGTGGTGGATCCGCGGATTCGGGCGGATGATTTCGATGTTGCGGGAACCGGGCCGAGCGAGGTGGGGGTTGACGAGAAGGGGGAGGTGGTGTATGCACGGATTGCGAAGGGGGATGCCGGCAGGCTGGACGGCAGCGGGATCGAGGCTTTTATGGAGTCTGCGAAGGCGAAGCTTGCGAAGGCGGCGTGCGATTTGAAGAGGTACAAGTATAGCTGGGACTTGATATTGTCCAACGCCGAGCAGATAACGGCGGATTTTGCGTCGGCGGGGCGAAGCGGGATCGAGGGGGTTGTGGAGGAGCCGAAGGCAATCCGGGGCAGCGAGAAGGACATTTACGTGGCGCGTGGGGCGAGGGTGCACCCGATGGTTGTGATCGACGCCGAACATGGGCCGGTTCATATCGACGAGGGGGCCGAGATACATCCTTTCACGCGTATCGAGGGCCCGTGCTATATCGGGAAGGGGTCGATTCTCTTCGGGGCGAAGTGCCGCGAGGGCAACACAATCGGTCCGAACTGCCGGGTCGGCGGGGAGGTTGAGGAGTCGATCATACACGGGTATTCGAACAAGTACCACGATGGTTTCCTTGGGCACGCGTACGTGGGCGAGTGGGTGAACCTGGGGGCGCTGACGACCAACAGCGATTTGAAGAACGATTACTCGACGGTTTCGGTGATGCTGGACGGCGTTCGTTCGGTGGAGACGGGGTCGACGAAGGTGGGGTCCTTGATAGGGGACCATACGAAAACATCGATCGGGACGCTTTTTAACACGGGCTCTTATGTGGGGGGGATGGCGATAATAATGGCGACGGGCAAGCCTTTGCCGAAGTTCATCCCTTCGTTCGCGTGGTTCGTGGAGGGGGTAGTGACCAAGGGTTTCGGGAGGAAGAGCCTTTATGATACGGCTCGTGCGGCGATGGGGCGACGTGGATGCGAGTGGTCGGCGGCGGAGCAGGCGATGTGGGACGGGATTTTTGAGATTACCTCGGCCGGTCGTGACAGGGCGGTCAAGAGAGGCCGGAAGGCTATGTTAGGGCGATAGAAAAAAAGGAGAACAGTACATGGCGACAGTAGAAGAACGCGTGAAAGAGGTAACGGCTCACGTTTTGAAGGTCAGCCCCGATGAGATCAAGATGGAGGATAGTTTTACGGAGGACCTTGGGGCCGAGAGCGTGCAGTCGATCGAGCTGGTGGCGATGTTCGAGGAGGAGTTCGGTATCGAGATGGACGAGGATGCGGCGCTGGCGGTTCAGACTGTGGGCGATGCGGTTGAGTTTATAGCGAAGGTCTGCCGGGAGCAGGGGGTGGATGTCGAGCAGTAAAGCGTGACTGATCGGACGAAAGGAAAGCAGATGAACAAGGAAACGAAGACACACCGGCTTGTGGACAGGCGGGAGCCGAACCTGATAGAGGACATTTTTCCTCACGATCTTCCGCCACTCATCCGGCTGAGGGGGCCGATGGTGGAGTATATTGACGGCAAGGCGGTCGAGTTTGATTTCGGTGCGGTCAAGGACAGGGATATATGCATCACGGACACGACTTTTCGTGACGGCCAGCAGGCGCGTCCGCCGTACACGATAGAGCAGATGGTTCACATTTACGATTTGCTGAGCCGGTTGAGCGGACCGAAGGGCGTGGTTCGGCAGACGGAGTTTTTCCTGTATACGAAGAACGACAGGGAGACGCTGGACCGGTGCCGCGAACTGGGTCACAAGTATCCCGAGTGCACGGGTTGGATACGGGCGGTGAAGGGTGACTTTCGGTTAGTGCGGGAGGCGGGGCTTCGAGAGACGGGGATGCTGACGAGCTGCTCGGACTACCATATATTTCAAAAGCTGAAATTTCGGAGCCGCAAGGAGTGCATCGACAGCTATTGCGAGGTCGTAGATGCGGCGTTCGAGGCCGGTGTTCGGCCTCGGTGCCACATGGAGGACATCACGCGTGCGGACATCGATGGGTTTGTTCTGCCGTTCGTTGACCGGCTGATGGAGATGAGCCGGCAGGCGCCGGAGGAGCTTTCGGTGAAGATTCGGCTTTGCGATACGATGGGTTTCGGGGTGAGCTATCCGGGGGCGGAGCTTCCTCGGAGCATACCGAAGCTTATCTACAAGCTGAACCGCGAGTGCGGGGTTCCGAGCGACAGGCTGGAGTGGCACGGTCACAATGATTTTCACAAGGTTCACGTGAACGGCGGTACGGCATGGCTTTACGGTTGTGACTTTGTGAATACGACGCTGTTCGGTTTCGGGGAGCGTACGGGCAACCCGCCGCTGGAGGGGGCGATCATGGAGTACATTGCGCTGAAGGGGGGGCTTTTCGGGATTGACACGCTGGCAATAACTGAGCTGGCCGATTACATGCGTTCGATAGGCCTGCCGATTCCGGACAATTATCCGTTTGCGGGTCGTGCGTTCAACACGACGCGAGCGGGGATTCACGCGGGCGGGCTCCGTCAGGACGAGCGGATATACAACATATTCGACACGGAGAAGCTTCTTGGCCGGCCGCCGCGGGTTGCGATTACGGACAAGAGCGGGGCGGACGGGGTGGCCCACTGGGTGAACGAATTCTTCGGGCTGAAGGGTGACGACCGGATCAACAAGATCAGGGTTCACAAGCTGGCGCGTTGGGTCATCGATCAGTACGACCAGGAGGGGCGGCTGACGGCCATAAGCGACCAGGAGCTGGAGGCCAAGGCGAAGGAGTTCTTCCCGGACTACTGGGAGAAGTACAAGGCCGGCGGCAAGTAAGGGGTAGCTGCCTGCAAGAGATTCGGGCCCGGCACGGGCGGGTGTTTCGAGCTGGCAGGAGTGTGGTGAATGAAAATGCGAGCGACGGCTGCATGTTGCGGCCGCCGCTCGTTCTACTTCCGCCCGGACGGCGAAGCAGGGTGTACTGGAAGGTTATCCGGCGGCGCGACGTGAGAGGAACGCCTTTGCAGGTAGGTCGATGCGGCAATAGGGGAGCGGCTGTTTAGTCCTTGAGAGGGTCATACTTACACCGGGGATTTTTCCGGCGCGCGCGAACAAGCACCAACAAGAGTTGTAGAAGAGTTGCGTTAGACTCTGGTTTTTTTGGTGTGGGGGCAGAAGACAAGGAGCAGGGCAAATGACTTCTAAATCCTATCTTGTTATCACCATTATAGTGTACTCAGTCTTTGGCTGGTGCGCCGGGGCGTTGGGCGCGACGGCGGAATTTACTATCAGTCTCGACGGGGCGCAGGCGGCGGCGGGAGCGGGAACGGGTTCGGCGGCGACCGGCACGGGCACCGTCACGCTCGATACCGGCAGCAATTCTCTGGCATGGAACATCGCGTTCGAGGACGGGAAGCTCACCAACGGCGCCGGGAGCGTCACGGCGGCTCACTTTCACGCGGGGCCGGCGGGCGTTGACGGCGTGGTGATCTCGCCGCCGGGCAACGTTGCGGGTGCAGGCACAAGCCCGATTTCCGGCTCGGTGACGATTAGCGAGGCGGACAAGAAGAAGCTGCTGGCCGGGGCCGTGTACTTCAACATTCACACGACAGCGTTTGCCGGTGGGGAAATACGCGGTCAGCTCGTGCCGGCCAAGATAGTGATTCGGGCCACGAAGGACAATACGCTCTTCCAGAGCGCGACGGGAACGCTGAGCAATGGGTCGGGGCAGCACCTGTTTTGCGGCAGAAGCAACAACGGGGATATAAAGCGGGGGCTGATAATGTTCGACGTTGCGGGCAGCGGGATACCGGCCGGGGCCACGATAACGGCGGCCAGACTTGAATTGAGCATGTCGAAGACGATAGTAGGGAGCCAGAACGTTGAGCTGCGGCGCGTTCTGAAAGACTGGGGGGAGGGCAGCTCGAACGCGTCCGGTTCGGAGGGGGGCGGGGCCCCGGCGGCGGCGGGCGACTCAACGTGGCTGCACACGTTTTTCAACAGCGCTTTCTGGCAGAACGCGGGCGGCGACTTTTCCGGCACGGCCAGCGCGGCCCGCGCGGTGGCGGGGACGGGGCGTTATAGCTGGGAGTCGGCGCAGATGACGAGTGACGTGCAGTTGTGGCTGGACGAGCCGGCGGTGAACTTCGGCTGGCTTATCCGGGGCAACGAGTCGTTTGCTCCGACAGCCAAGCGTTTCGATTCTCGTGAGAGCCCGACGAACCAGCCGGCCCTCACGGTCGAATACACGGGCCCGTGCCTGTTCGAACTGGCGGGCGACGTTAACAATGACTGCACGGTTGACTTTCACGACCTTGCCTTTCTGGCGACGAATTGGCTGGTGGATTGTGAGAGGCTGCCCGTGGACCCGGCATGTTTGGCGCGGTATTAGTGGGCAGGGCCGCTTTTCGGATGGAGGTTTATATGGATCCGGCAAGATTCTTCCTTCGATTGGCCGGTGCGATTGCAGTACTGTTTTCGGCAGCAGGGTCGGGCGCGGCGTATGGGTTTGAGATGTGGGAGATCAGCGAGGTATTCTCGAACGATGACGGGAGCGTGCAATTCATAGAGCTTGTCAATAACACGGGGGCCGTCGCCGAGGGGCTTTTGGGCGGGCGCACGTTCACGAGCAATTCGCAGGTTTACATTTACCCCGGCGACCTGACCGGCGATACGGCGTTCAAGAAGGTGCTCATGGGCACGTCGGGCTTTGCCGCACTTAGCGGCGCGCCTGCTCCGGACTACATTATCCCCGATCGCTTCTTCGATCCCGGTGGTGACACGCTCGTATTTGTGTCGGGCACTCAGCCATACCGGTCGCTGACGTTCGGTCCCGGGGAGCTTGCGACGGACGGCGTGCACTCGCTGAACCGCGATCCCGGCACGGGTGCGGTTGTGGCGGCCGAGAACTCGCCGGCTAACTTTGCGGGTGTTTTCGGGACGGTCTCCGGTCCGCTGGCCGATCCGATTCCGCAGAAGATCGAGAAGGGTCCGGTCGGGGTCGAGCTTGAGAGCGTGGCCGTGGGCCTGGCTGCTCCGGTTCACGTTACCGATGCGGGCGACGGGACGAACCGGCTTTTCGTAGTGGACCAGCGCGGGGAGATTCGCATCATCAGGAACGGGACGCTGGTTGCCCGGCCGCTGCTTGATGTCTCGGACCGGCTGGTCAGGCTCGGCATTCGCGGCACGTTTGACGAGAACGATTATGACGAGCGTGGACTTCTGGGGCTTGCTTTCCATCCTGATTTCGGCAATTCGGAGAAGTCCGGATATGGGAAGCTCTATACGTACACGAGCGAGCCGGTGGAAGGAACTGCCGATTTCACGGTGCCGATGCCGGATGGCGTGGCGTTCAACCATCAGAGCGTTATTGCAGAGTGGGTAGTCGATGTGAGTGACGGCAACGTGGCCGATGTTTCGAGCCGGCGGGAGATCATGCGTATCGACCAGCCGCAGTTCAACCATAACGGGGGCATGTTGTGCTTCGGGCCGGACGGCTATCTCTATATTTCTCTCGGAGACGGCGGCGGCGCCAACGACACCGCGCCGGGCCACGGCACAAGCGGCAACGGCCAAAATCCCGGCAACGTTCTGGGTTCGATACTGCGGATTGACGTTGACGGCAACAACAGCCCAAACGGCAGGTACGGCATCCCGGACGACAATCCGTTCGTTGGCGACCCGAAGGGGCTTGACGAGATCTACGCGTACGGATTCAGGAATCCTTTCCGCTTCAGCTTCGACAGCCATACGGGCGAGCTGATTGTGGGCGATGTGGGTCAGAACATGGTTGAGGAGATAGACATAGTCACCGCGGGCGGCAACTACGGCTGGAATCTGAAAGAGGGTGGATTCCGATTCGATCCGGCGACGCGCACGGTCAGCGGCGATTTGAGAGGGCTGCCCTCCGGTCTGATCGACCCGGCGGCACAGTACGACCACGACGAGGGGATCACGGTAATCGGCGGGTATGTATATCGGGGCACAAAGCTGCCCGCATTGAGCGGACAGTACGTCTTTGCGGATTTTTCGAGCGGGTTTTTCACTGCGGGAGGACGGCTGCTGTATGCGGACCTTGGTACGGGGGAGATTCGGGAGCTGGTTCTGGGGCTTGACGACCGCGAGCCCGGGCTGTTTATGAAGGGTTTCGGGCAGGGCGGTGATGGTGAATTGTATGTGCTGGCGGGCACAAACCTCGGGCCGTTCGGGGGGCTGGGCCAGGTTTTGAGAATAAAGGGGCTGGAGTGCACACCGGGTCAGGCCCATGTGATACCGGGGGATGTCAACAGGGACTGCCGGGTAGACTTCGGCGACTTTGCGGTGATGGCTCTTCACTGGCTGGAATGTGCGCCGGGGCCTCAGGTCGATTGTGGGGATTAGGCGGCCCGGGCCGGATTGCCGGGTTTAGGGCGCACACCGGCGTTGGGGCGGTCGCGTTGCGTGCGGCTCTTATTGGATGGCGGCTCAGGGCAGCGCGGCAACGCGTGGCCATCCCTGCTCCCAGACGATGGTGGATATCTTCAGCTCCGGGCGTCCGGTCTTGCCGTGGTAGGCGTGAAAGACCATATAGTCTCCGGTGACGTCTTGGACAATCGCACAATGTCCCGGACCCCTCCAGTTCGGCGTAGTCGCCTCCAGGACAAGTGAGCCTCCGCCCTCGGTCATGAGTCTGCCCCGTCGATCCGTGTACGGGCCCGTGACATTTTTCGATCGGCCGACCATGATTTTATAAGTGCTGTCGGCGCCGCGGCAGCACAGATCAAATGAAACAAACAGATACCAGAAAGCCCCGTGCCTTACTATGAAAGGCGCCTCAACAGCTCTGGGGGTCCCGGGTTCTCGGTCCGAGGCTTCGGGCGGGCGGGCAGCGAGGGAGTACAGCGCGGCGTCTTCAGTGGAGGGTTTGCCGGTGGTCCTGTCGATGCGTCTCATTTTGATCCCACTCCAGAAGCTGCCCCAGCACAGCCACGCCTTGTCCGGATCCTCCAGCACGAGATTGCCGTCTATGGCATTGTGGTTGTCACGTCCTGCAACGGAGCGGACGACGATGCCCCGGTCCCGCCATTTGTAGTCGGGGCTGTTCGGATCGAGAGTGAGGTTGGTCGCGAGGCCGATTGCGGAGTCATTCCTTCCGAAGGTTGAGACGGAATAGTAGAGGTGGTATTTACCATTGAAGAATGAGATATCGGGAGCCCAAGCCGATCTGGCTGCGGGTATCTCGCGTCTCGACCAGTCGGGCAATCTGTCGAATACGTAGCCGCAGCGGGTCCAGTTGTGGAGGTCCGGCGAGCAGCTTATATAGATGACGCCCCTGCCCGGGCGACCGCCCGTGGAGAAGATGTAAAACCTGTCGCCTTGGCGGATCATGGCGGGGTCGTGGACGCGGAGGTCGCCGGCCAGGCTCAGCATTTGCGGTTGGGAGTGGGCTGCCGCGCCGTGACAAGGCACTCGGGCGAGGAGGATTCCCAGGAGGCATATTCCGGCTGTGGTGGTCGTGTTGAATATCTTCATCGGCGGCATGATACCATATTCTGCTCTGCCTTTGCATGTACGGTTTCGACGCGTTTGCGGCGGCAGGTCCGCGAACAGCCCGCCCGAGTTAAGACCGTCAAAGGCCGGCCCACTCTTCGCCGTCCGTTGCCGTATTCATAAGAAGTCCTACCGGAGGCCCCGGAGTCATCGCAGGCAACATTCGCAGAGGGTGACACTCAGCGGGCCCGCCTGCAATTGGCCGATCCCGTCCGAAACCGAGGATGTTCTTATGTCCACCTGTCTCGGCTTTCCAGGCGCGTTGTGAGACCATTTGTTCTCGCCGGTGATGGTCCATTTTTGTCCTCGGCCGGTGAGGGCTCCGCCGTTCAACTGCAGAGACAGGGTGTGTTGCTGCTGCGTCGGATTTACGACAGCGACGGTGAGAAGGGTCTGGTCGGACGACAGGGCGGCGGTAATGTCCAGCGGACTGAAATCGCCTTCAGTCCGAACCGGGATTTGCCCGAACCTCCGGCGGTAGAGCTTGAGCACGAGCCCGGTCGTCTCCAATTCGGCCATCGTCTTTGTCGTTTTGATGGCGCCTATCACATTGACGGTCTGGGCGTAGTTGGCCATGAAGTAGATGTCACTGTTGCGGAAGAACTCGTGGAGACCAACGGCTATTCCGAGTGCATCCTGGAGAAAGTAGCGGACGCCCAGCTCGCCGTACTCGTTCGGCCCGTACCAATAATTCCATTCGTCCATGGCGATTCGGATGTTTTTGCCGGCCAGCCCGGCTATCGTCTTGCGGTAGGCGTGATGTGCCTGGGCGACCTGGCGGATCTGGGCTGCAATCTGGCGGACGTGTGAGACTACGTCGTCTCTGTCCTGCCAGTAGAGATGCTCGCTTATCAAAGTCATGTGGTCCGAGCATGTTGTGAGCATCTGCTCGCTCCACGGTCCCCTGGCTCCGACAGCGATGGGCTTGAAGGCGGGGTCGACTTTGCGCATGGCATCGACGACGCGGTTGTGTTTTTTGACGTACTGTTCGAGCGGCATGTGCCCGAGCTGCCAATCGCCATACATTTCATTGCCGATAGCCCACCATTTGACTCCCCAGGGTCTTGGGTGGCCGTTTTGGGCCCGGAGTCTGCCCAGGGTCGTGTCGGGCCCGCCGTTGACGTACTCGATCTCCTCGGCGGCTGCTTCGGCGCCTCCCAATCCCGTATTGACGGCGATGAAGGCCTCGGCGTTTATCTCGCGACAGAGGTCCAGGAATTCATGGATGCCGACGTCATTGTGCTCGATTCCCTTCCAGGCGGGGTTTTTTCGCGGAGGTCGGCGGTCGGGGTCGCCAATTCCATCCTTCCAGTTGTAGCCACTGACGAAATTTCCTCCCGGCCAGCGATAGACGGGCGCATTTAGCTGCTTGAGGAGGGCGACAGTGTCGGCTCGCCAGCCGAGGATGTTGTCGGCCGGCATTAGGGACGCCGTGCCAATCAGGAAGTATCCTTTGCCGCGGCTGACTATCTCCAGGCGCCCGTTGTCTGTGCAACCGCGGGCGGTAAAACGCAGCGGGAATTTCGCGTATCTTTCCGTAATCTTCTCGATCAGGACGGTGTCCCGGTCGGTGGCGCCTGCGCCCCAGACAAGGCTGATCTCAATGGGAGCGGCCTGTAGATCTCCTGCGAGGACAACACGCCCCGTGTATTGTCTTGAGTCGATTAGTCCGAGACGTTCCTGAAAAAGGCCGCGGGCCTCGCCCCTGCCGGAAAGAGCGACCCTGGGGGTGTGCCGGCCCACATAGGAGTCTTCTGTCACCATCGAGACGGATTGCTTGTCCCCGACAATCATCCAGGGCGAGCGTGTCAGCAACTCATAGGGATGTCCTTCCCCGTCCCAGGACCTGGGCCCCGGCTTGTACATGGTCCAGGCGGGCGCCTCTCCGGTGACGGGGTAGTAGAACTTGCGGTCCTCGAGCATCTCGGCCCACAGGCCGCCGTAGATGCAGCGCCCGAGGTGTTCGATAAACTGGCCATAGATGTACCTGGAGATGGGCGCACCTCTTTCGTTGAGATCGATTTTCACCGTGGAATTCTGTGCCCGAGCGGACAGTCCGATTGTCGCAGAGGCAATGAGAATGAGCATTGGGTTAATGAGTTTGTTGTTCATGATATTGTCTCCGGCTCGAAATCAAGGAAGTTTCCCCGTCACTCGCGTCAGCCCGTCGGACGTTGCTATCTCGGCACCGTCGGCAAGGACGCGAAGACCCTTTCCCTTTTCGTATTTCCGTCCGTCGCGATCCCACAGGATCGTAAGCGTTCGCCCATGATAAGGCACACTATCAAGACAGAACCAGTCCCAGGCGTCGGCGGGTATCAGGGGATCGACTATAACAGTGTTGTCTTCTCTCGGCACAAGGCCCACAAGACCGGCGATCACCAGGTCACAGAAGGTCGAATGATTGTAGTAGCGACTCCGGTCGGCGTCGGGTTTCAACCAGGCCCCGGTTTTTTCGTCGAGATACTCCCCGATGTAGGGCTTGCCTCTGTAGCGGTGAGACCGGGCGTAGGTCATAAGGGCGTCGAAGTAGTCCCGGCGTCCCACGTAATTCTGCTCGTAGTTTCGGAGGAGGTTTGCCAGCGCCACAAGTGTTTGACTTGTTGCGTAGGGCCAGACGGCGCCATCCCACTCGCAGGTTCCGACACCGTGACTTCTGAAATCAGGATGCCTGCGTTCGGCCGTTGTGATTCCCATGGGCGCCTTGAATCCTTCGGGGTCGGTCAACTGCAGCCAAGCCTGCTCATGTCCGGGTTCGGGCAGGTCGAAATACCACGGGATGTAGCCGAGTTCCTCACGTACGGCGGCCAGCTCGCCGTTGGGGCGTCGTACTTTGAAGAACTGTGCCTTTTTGTCCCACGTGAGCTGGTGGACGAGCGCCTTGAGCTTGGCTGCTTTCCGGGCGTATTCTCGAGCAAGCGTCTCTTTCCCTGCGAGCAGGGCCACTTTCGATATTGCCAGGGCATTTGCGTACATGTAGCTGTTAAGGGGTGGACGGGCGTTCTTGTCCCTTCTCGAACCGCTGATAGATTCCTCCATGCCGTCCCGCCCGTCGTATTGCCAGAACAAGCCGTTCTTTAGGCCTTGCTCCTTTGTCCACGCTTGATGGTCGCGAATGAAGGCGTCGAGCAGCCCGACCACGAATTCCTTGTCCTGATTTACGAGGTACCTGCGGTACAGCGCCCAGGTTCCCCAGTTGCTGTACTTGTGGAAATGGGGCTGGAGGCCGCCCTCGTGACCGGCGTACCAGAACCGGGCGTACTGGTCAATGTACCGGGCGTCGCGCAACCAGGCGCCTTCATAGACGTGGTGGCCGAGCGCGCAACTGATCGTATTGTATTTGCCGCTGTGGCCGATGTTGTCGAGGAATTCGGTGAAGACAAATCCGTCGGGCGTCTTCTTGAGGTGCTTTCGGAAGGTCCACCATCTGAAATAGTAGATTTGCTCGAAACTCTTGTCGGGGCACTCGAAGAAGGGGACATTCGTCCTGATCCACTCCCACGACTGTTCGTTGGGGACGTGATTGACGATGTTTTCGGTTTCCATGCCGTTGAAGAAATCGACGTGATGTTGGAAGTCCGCCACGTCAAGGATATGTGTCGAGTTCGGTGGGCGCTGGGCGGCGTCGGCTGCGCCGGCGACGAGAACAGCGGTCAACAGTATAGCCTGCCTCTTGGTCAAAACAACCTCCCTACGCTGAGTGGGCTTTTCTTCGGCGTCATTGTCCAGCCGAGCTCATCAATGTGCTCCTCCGGATAGCGTGTTCTTGTTGTTTTCCGGCTTGCGGTAGTCTATATACTCTCGGGGGTTCGTGCCGTTGAGCCACTCCTCGACGTTGGTATAACCATCACGATCGGGGTCCTTCACACCGTCGGAGGGATTGTCCCATCGCAGTTTAAATCTTTTCTCCCAGGCGTCCGGCATTCCATCGTGGTCGGCGTCGGCGGGGGGTGGTGCAGACTTATACTCCGGCCAGCCGCCCACATCCTGCGGGGTGTCGATGATGCCGTCGCCGTGGGTGGGCTTGCCGGTGCGGACAATATTGATGATGCGCGTATCCACAGGATCTCGCCTCGGCAGAACAGCGCCGGCGCCGGCCAGCACCAGCTCATAGGCTTTCTCGGCTCTCTGCCGGGTGACGGGCGGAGCGAGACACGGGGTATAAGCCCGCACTCTCTTTATGAGGGCCCGGATTTGGTTTTGTGTATCTGCGTCGTCGAATTGCACACCGCCGGCCCAGTTATCCGCAGTCACTTCGGGAGAGCCGATGACGACGTTATCCGCCACGTACCATTTTCCTTCGCGTTCCGCCTCGCTGTGCATGTCGAGATGCTGGGGTCTGCAGATGCGATAGCGTACGGGGCCTTCGTTTACGGCGGGCCCGGGCTTGTAGTAATTGGCGACGATATTGACCATTGAGCTGGCGTCGCCGCCGTCGACTGTGCGATGTCGCCAGTTGAACAGAACGTTGTTGCGGAAGTCGAAGTGGTCTCCCCATCCGATGCTGGGGTTCCTTCCGGTGTTGCAGGCAAAAAGGTTGTGGTGGAAGGAGCAGTTTTTGCCGCCCCAGGTGGCGCCGAATGCGTGGTTGTTCAAGTCGAGGGCCTCACTGGATATGCACCACTGGATGGTCAAGTTCTCTGTGGGCATTTTCTTGCTTGAGCCATCGGGCATCTTCTTCATGTAGCGATACAGAGAGAGGTTTTCATCGAGCCCCCAGCTTGCGGAGCAATGGTCCACGATGATATTTCCCTGCGGGTAGCCGCCGAGGGCATCGTTACGGTCCTTTATGTTGCCGCGGCGAAAGCGCAGGTAGCGTATGACGACATCGTGGGTGTTGATCTCGGTGGTGTGGCCGCGGATGCAGATGCCGTCGCCCGGCGCGGTCTGGCCGGCAATCGTCACGTATGGATTGGATATCTCGAGAGGCGCGGCAAGTGTGATTATGCCGGACGTCCGGAAGACTATGATGCGGGGTCCCTCTGATCCGGCGGCGTCGCGAAGGCTGCCGGGGCCGGCGTCGTTGAGATTCGTCACCTCGAGGACTTTTCCGCCGCGTCCTCCCGGGGTGAATGCTCCGGCGCCTTCGGCTCCCGGAAAAGCGGGAACGGCCTGCCCGTCAAGGGCGCTGGTCGCATCATCCGGGCGAACGGGGAGGAGAACGGCAAAGGCGAGGACCAACAGGGTCAAAGGCGGGCGCGGACGGAAGAGGGCCGAGCCTGCACGGCCTGTATCATAGGCGTGCTTTGCGCTGCGGCGCTTATTGCGGTCATTTGCTTTAGCCTGCGGGGTTGCCATTGGACCTTCGATTTCCTGGTTTTTGGGCGGCGCACGCCACCTGTGTTGCCGGCATATAGTACCATTGGGGCAGGCTTTCCACAACCAGCCTTCATCGAATATATGCCGCGCAGGGCGCCGGCTTCGAGCCGATTGTATCGTGTATGCAAACGGGGGATACAGCAGCGACCTGCACTCTCTTGGCACAGTACAGCGAGCGGCCAGGCGGCTGTCGCAGCATCGTTGATATATTTTGCTATGCGCCTGCTCGGGGCCGATTGTATAATCAAGGGGCATTGCAGGGAAGCCGCTTTCGAGACGTTGCGTGTTTGCGGCCGAAGGCGGGATTCCGGCAACGGGTGTGTTTGCTTCACAACAAAAGATGCTGTCAAAGGTTAAGAAGGAGCTCGATATGGCAGAGACGATTTCCTTCACACTGAACGACAAGGCCGTGAGTATCAAGACCGACGGCCAGCGTCCCCTGCTGTGGGTGCTTCGGACGGACTTGGGGCTGACGGGCACGAAATTCGGGTGCGGTCAGGCCCACTGCGGGGCGTGTACCGTGCTGGTGGACGACAAGGCGGTTCGCTCGTGTGTCTATCCGGTGCGCAATGTTAGGGGCCGGAAGGTCCGGACGATTGAGGGGCTCTCGCGCAACGGGGATATGCACCCTTTGCAGAAAGCGTTCGTTGCGCATGATGCGCTTCAATGCGGGTTTTGCACGCCGGGCATGATTCTCACCGCCTATGCGCTGCTGCGGGAGAACCCCAGGCCGACGCGAGATGAGATTATCGCGGGCATGGACGGCAACCTGTGTCGCTGCGGGGCACATACGCGTATTATCGACGCGATTGCATCGGCCGCGACCGAGATGAAGGGAGGGAATTGACGATGAACGAGGATCGACTCATGGAAATCGATTTCCACGATATTGTTGCGGACCCGCACCTGTCGCGGCGTGAGTTTCTCAAGGCCCTCGGCGGCGGGATCATCATCTTTTTCTTCGTCGGGGATGCGTCCGTGCTTGAGGGGCGGCGCGGCCGGGGCTACCCTGAGGATTTCAATGCCTATTTGCGCATCGGGCCGGACGGGCGGGTTACCTGCTTTACGGGCAAGATCGAGATGGGCCAGGGCGTCATCACGTCGCTGGCCCAGATGCTGGCCGATGAGATCAATATCGGCCTGGACACGGTCGACATGGTCATGGGCGACACATCGCTTTGCCCCTGGGACATGGGAACGTTCGGCTCCATGAGCACCCGTTTCTTTGGCCCCCCGCTGCGGGCGGCCGGCGCAGAAGCGATGCGGGTTCTGCTGGAGCTGGCGGCCGAAAAGCTCCAGGCGCCTCAGGACAGGCTGGTCGCCGAGAAGGGTGTGATTTTCGACAAGCAGCAGAAGGACAAGCGTGTTACCTACGGGGAGCTTGCAAAAGGAAAGTCGATTGCCAGACGTGCTTCGGAGAAGCCGCCGCTGAAGAGGCCGTCGGAGTTCAAGGTGATGAACAAGCCGTTTCTCCGACGGGACTCGGTGGAAAAGGTGACCGGCAAGGCCAAGTACGCAGGTGACATTCGCCTGCCGGGGATGCTGTATGCGAGGATT
>CP070678.1:3670991-3679881 GCA_020352515.1 Phycisphaerales bacterium
CACCGGAGTTTTGGAGTTGCAATATCTGCGGGGCGGGGTCCGGCTCGCCCTTGACGGCGTGGAATAGGAATTGGTCCGGGGAAATCTCTATCAGGGGTCCGCTGACGTTGAGGGTGACGTTGATGGTCCGCGGGCTGTTGACTGCGAGCGGGTCGGAGATGGTCACAGAGCAGTTATAGGCGCCCGGGCCGAGGCCTGCAGCGTCGGCGGCGAGGATGACCTGCTGCGATTGGTCCGAGCAGGCGCCGGAGGAGGGCTCGACGGTAAGCCAGGCGCAGTCGTGCTGGATGGTCCAGTTGAGGGTTCCGCCTCCTGCGTTGCCGACCGTGAGGACCTGGTCGGGCGGGTTTGGACGGCTCTCGTATGCGGGGAATTCGAATGATGACGAGGAGACTGCGATTGCGGGCGCGAGCTCGGCGGTAAGCTCGTCGGCGCCGATGTCCAGGCGTGCTCCCATGATTCTGGGCTCGCCGTCGATGTCGGTTTCTCCGGGCATGGGGGTGTAGGCCGGGTCGCCGGCGTCGACGCAGTAGGAGCTCTCGTGGAGGTGGTAATCGTCGGTGAAGCATGGGTCGGAATGGATGTTGCCGATGCCGGGGTCGTCATCCTCGATGCATGAATATGTGGCCGAGCAGTTGACCAGGTCGTCTATGTTGTCCCAGACGATGCAATTGGTGATTGTAGCGGGGCCCTGGCAGTATATGCCGTCGCTATATTCAATAGAGTGAGAGGATTGGTTTTTCAGTATTGTGCAATTGCTGATTGTCATATCAGCGCCGAATATTCCACAGCCGTGTCCGGGGCGATTGATCGCGTTGGCAACCTGGTTCTGCATGATTAGGCAGTTTATCAGGGTCGCTCCGTCAGGACAGTATATGCCGCCGCCTTCACCGCGACGCGGGTCACCACATTCAGCGTATCCGCCTAAAGCAAGATTGTTCCGAATAACGGAATTACGTATTGTGGCCCTGCCACATATCCCGCCCCCGAAGGCCGAGCCCGGGATGCCGCAAAGGTACTCATAGTCAGTAATATGATCGCCGGCATCTGCGCCTTCGGCAAGGTTGCCGCTGATGGTGCAGCGGTTGATTACGGGGTGGCTGGCGCCGTCGATATATATCCCTCCGCCGTAGGCGCTTCCCTGCTGGCCGCGCCACCCATGGCCCAGTACACCGGCCCAGTTTTCGAATATCAGGCAGTCGTTTATGGCGGGATTGCCGCCGGAGGTGCAGGCGATCGCGCCGCCGTAGACGTTCTCAGTTTCGAAGCCGGCGGATTTGTTGGCGGTGATACGGCAGCGGCCGATGGTTGGGGAGGCGCCGCTGCAGAGGATTGCGCCGCCCTTGTCGGCGCGGACGTATCCGTTTGTTATGGTCAGGCCGGAGAGGACCGAGTCGCTTTTTTCTCCGTGGCGGAAGTGGAATCCGCGATGGCGGTCGGCATCGGAGCCCTGGCAGTCGATGATGGTTGCGGCGACGACGTCGGGGTCGTTCGGGTCGATGCTGCGGACGGTGATTGCCTTGCCCAAAAAGTCGATGTCGCGGTTGCCGTCGCCGGTGTAGGTGCCGGGGGCAATTATCACTTGGTCTCCTGTGACTGCTGCATGTATGGCCGCCTGAATCGTGGCGTATTGAGAGGGGACGAGAAGCTCATCCCGCTCCTGAATGCGCAGCTCGACGGCCACTATTTGCGGGCTGTTCGAGCAACCGGGGGCGGAGACTGTGAGGTCGCAATTGTATTTGCCTGCGGCGAGGCCGGCAGTATTTGCGTACAGGGCGACCTCGTCAGGCTCGCCGGTTGAGGTGCCGGCCTGCGGTTGATGGTGGAGCCAGGGGCAGGTTTCGGAAATTTGCCAGTCGAGGCTGCCGGCTCCGGTGTTGCGGATGTATATGGAGCGGGCAAAAGGATTGGCGCCGGCCTTGTCGGTGTAGAAGGTGATTTTTGCGTGAGACAGTGCGATGAAAGGTGTGACAGTTGTGAAGAACTCATCTGCTCCTATATCGACGCGCGGCCCCATGACGCGGGCCTGACCGTCGATATCCGCTGCCTGCGAGGGGGGCACGTAGCCCGGGTCACCGGCGTTGATGCAGGGCGAGTCGACCGATAGATGATAATCACGCGCCGCTTCGTTGACGAACTTCGGCTCGGCGTCGATATTACCTATTCCCTGGAAGCCCCCTTGTATGTCACAGTATGACGCAGTGGCGCCATATACCTGGCCGCCTTGCCCGGAGGCATAATTACCCCATACAATGGAGTTGGCGATTACGGCGTTGCCGGCGATGCCACCGCCCCCCTCACCATAATTGGCGTTATTATTGACAATAGTGCAGTTGATAATCTGGCTGTTCTGACCATAGGCGCGAATGCCTCCACCACTACCACGGGCGGATGAGTTGCCCGCAATGATGCAACTTCTGAGGATGAGCGTAGAACTCGTGCATGAGTCAATGCCACCTGCGCCACCGACACTGGTCGTATTGTCCACAATACTGCAGTTGACCATTGTTAGGCTGCTGGAGGAGACGTTGACGCCTGCACCAGCCTTGGGCGACAAGTTACCCGCAATGACGCAGTTGGTGACGGTTGCTGTGGAGTAGCCGTATACCCAGATACCTCCTCCTATGAACGACGACTGGTTGTCCTGAATAGTGCAGGCGTCGATGGTCACATTCGACCGTTGACGCAGGTCAATGCCGCCGCCCGAGGATGTGCCGTAGTTGCCGATGATGACGCATGCGCGGATGGTTGGACCGCTCTTGTAGCAAAAGACGCCGCCGCCGTAGGCATAGGCGTTTGTGATGGTTAAGCCGGCGAGGACGGAGTTGGCGTCTTCGGCGGTGTGGAAGTAGAATCCGCGGTGGTTGTCTGCTTCGGAGCCCTGGCAGTCGATGACGGTTGCGGCGACGACGTCGGGGTCGTTCGGGTCGGTGCTGCGGACGGTGATTGCCTTGCCGAGGAAATCCATGTCGCGGTTTCCGTCGCCGGTGTAGGTGCCGGGGCTGACGACGACGGTATCGCCGTCGTTTGCGTCGTCGATGGCGGCCTGGATGGTGGAGAAATCGGCGGGTCCGTCGTTATCGACGGTGATCGTGCGGGCCGCGCAGACAACGGCGGGCAGCACGAATATGAGGGCGACCATGAGCTTTTTCACGTCAGTATCCTCCAGAATTTAACCGTGCTTATACCTATATGTTTAACAACTCCGCGAAACGTGACGCGGTTTTTTCAGAATTTCCGGATTTTTTCGGATTTTCTGCAGAAACCGGGCATATTGAGGGCGGGGTGAAGGAATCCGGCGGGGAGGAGCGGGTTTTAGGCTGTGTCTGAAAACGCAGTACCCGGCTTCGAGCGGCTTGGTCGACCTGTGGCTGCGTGAAGTCTCCATCGACGTATGTCGGTGGATACGCCTGCTTGGCCGTCCTTGCCAGCGGCCGAACCGCTCGCTCTCGGGCCTACGGCAGCGTTTTGAAGACAGAGCCCAGTATTTGGCATTTGCTTTTGAGTTGTGGAGAAGAGGAGTATGCGTGTTTTGAGGGTGTTAGAATCGGGCACTGTGGCGCATCGGGGGAGTATCAGCGAGGAATGGATGGGCCGGGATATTGAAGCGTCGGCAGTTGTGCTCGGTAATCTCAGAGGACATCCATGTTCTGATTGAGTTCGGGGGCAATCTCCGATATATGGGCGTTGCGAACCACCTATATGGGACTTGACCGTATGACAGTCCATGCAGATTATTGAGGCATAGCAACTAATCGGCCGGGGTTCATTCACAGAGTGCGGATTCGGCAAAAAGCCGGTCCAGGGGCCAAGAGGAACTCGCAGCCGAGATAATGACCTCGATGTGATGAATATCACGTTGGCGAACTCGACGCTGTTGGTCTGTTGCTCTCGGGTGGCAGGCAGAGCAATTTTTCATCGAACTGGCTGCCTGTTTTGCACATGCCCCACATGACGGTAAGCATTTTTCGGGCTACTGCGTGACGGGCATTACTTGTGATCGTACCATTTTGCACCATCCTTTCGTAATCATCCTTGAAGACGTTGGCGTTTTTGTTTATCGCACTGATGGCGGCGCCCAATACCGCGTTCTTTAAGGCGCGGTTGACCGCCCATGGCAATTGCAGTCCGGCAGGCTTGGGTCTGCCTTTTATATCTGTCCCGCCGGCTGGTCTTTGGAGTCCTACGCCGCAGTATTTCCATAGTCTGTTCTTCTTCTTGAACCGCCAGGGTGTATCCGGGTAGGCAAACAAAGTGGTTGCGCGAATAAGGTCTATTCCGGGCGGCTGGTCCCAGAGTTTTATGATGTCGTGATTTTTGGCCCAGGCGCCCAGGTGATCGGCGGGGATGGCAAACGCAAGCGCCCTTATGTCTTTCGGATTGTCCTGAGCTTCTCTCGCAAGGCCTACAGCGAAGTGGTCTATCGCCAGACCACAGAGAGCTTTATACGCTGCCTGGAGAACGCCTTCCGGCACTTCGGCGGCATTCCCGAGATGTTGTCATAGACAACCTCAGGGCCGCGGTGAAGAATGCCGACCGGGATGATCCCGAGGCGCGCCCCAAGATTCAATCGTTTTGCGAGCATTACTGCACGGTCATCTTGCCCACAAAGCCCTACACGCCCCGTCAGAAAGGCAAGAGAGTACGTTATTGCCTGTCCTTGAGCAACGAACGGCAATAGAATACGATTTGATGTTGAGAGTTTCTGCACGAGAAGCTCTGACAAAACGCATTGAACAGGTAGATACTTGACGGGCTAAGTGAGGTTATACGAACAATGAAGGCGCAGCAGACTCTGGTCCAAGCCACAAGGGTGCGCAAGGGAGGCGTAGCGGCATTGGCTGTGACTATTATCTCATTGACTTTTGCACAAACCTGCGAATCAAGCAGTATGGCTCCGGTCAGTGTGCGTGATGTGGAAGTTGAGGGCGAGATCGGACGGCGGATCAATATTACAATTGAACGGAATCTGCTTGCGTTAGACGTTGAGAGAGATTTTCTCCGGCCGTTCCGCGAAAAGAAGGCCGCGGGCGGCTATATTGGTCTTGGCAAGCTGATCGACGCGACCGTCCGATTCACTGCCCACACGAATGACGATGAGGTGATAGCTTTCAAGAACAGACTTGTCAGAGAAACCATAAAGACCCAATTGTCCGACGGGTATATAGGTGTGTTTGTTCCCGATCGCCGCATAGCGACTTATTGGGACCTGCACGAGATGGTTTACATTATCCAGGGCCTGTTAAGCGACTATAAGTACTTTGATAACAGGCTGTCTCTCGATGCAGCACGAAGGTTGGGCGATTATATAGTGAAGCGCCGGCCCGGCAATGCTCCCCCTCGCAGCGTGGGAAAGCTCAACACGGAGCGGGCGTTCATTGCTCTTTCTGAGGCGACGGGGGAGAAGAGATACCTGGATTACTGCGTGGACGGAATGGATCTGAGGAACTGGCGTTCACCGGTTCAGGGACATGCTTATACGTTTATGAATCTATGCATAGCACAGCTTGATTTATATAACATCGGGCCAGACGATGACCTGCTTGGTCAGAGCCGACGAGTAGTGGATTTCCTTACAAAAGATGATGGATTGGTGATTGCCGGAACGTGCAGCCAGAAAGAGGGGTGGCACACGAATCAGGACGGCAGGGGCAACTTGGGCGAAACGTGCGCCACTGCGTACCTTATTCGACTCCTGCACAACATGCTTCAAATAGAAGGCAAGGCGTTCTACGGTGATATTATGGAGCGTGCGATTTACAACGCCCTGTTTGCGGCACAGTCGCCAGACGGGCGCCGTTTGAGATATTTCACTCCATTCGAAGGAAGGCGACTCTACTACCCAAGAGACACGTATTGCTGCCCGAACAACTTCAGGCGAATCACCGCGGAGCTGCCCGGTATGGTCTACTACCACGCGGACGACGGCCTGGCGATCAACCTATACACTTACTCCACTGCCGTGGTTACGCTCGGGAATAATGTATCGCTGAAGGTACGAACGGAAACCGATTATCCCAGCTCAGGGAAGGTTGTTGTTTACATCGATCCATCTCGACCGACGAACTTTGCCCTGCAGTTGCGAATTCCGCGCTGGTGCAAAAAGGCAAAGATTACAGTCAACAAGGAGGAAGTCAAAGAGGCGGTCAATATTGGAGGGTTCTCAAGTATTGATCGGCAGTGGAAGGCCGGCGACCGAGTCGAACTTGAGATGCCCATGGAGTGGCGGCTGGTGCGAGGTCGGAAGATACAAAAAGGCCGAGCGGCAGTCATGCGCGGGCCATTGTTATTTTGCCTCAATCCGGCACGGCAGGAAGCGGTGTACCCGATATTCGGTGGGCAGCGCGGCCAGCGGGCAGTTGAACTAGCAGATCTCAACGAGCAATTGTGCAAGGCGATTGTCAGCCTTGGCAGTATGGAAGGCGCGCCGGTAAATCTGGCTGACATAGTCGGCGGTGGAGCCGGCTTCGGCTCCGGCAAGCTGGGGAGCGGTGTTGATCCACGCAACGGCGGCAACACAACCGGGGGCGCCGGCTACCTACAGGGAGAGGCAAATGTGTTTGCCCCGGCTGAGTCGGAGTTCGTCGATGGCGTCGTAATACCTGACGGGGGCAAGGATGGCAAGACGCCTGTTAAGATCACCTCTACCGGCATAACGGTTACGGGAATAGCGGATACGTGTACGCAGACGTGGGACTTCTTCAGACACGGGCCGGGAAACAGTCAGAAATTCTTCAACGTGGGCGATGTCGATTTTCGCAGCGGGAGTCGTTCGATGCTTGCCATTCATGCGAACAAGCTCATAACGTTCGACCTTGATGCGATCCGCAAGTCGACAGGCTACAAGGCCCTGAGATTCTGCACGTCGGTTGGGTATGGCGGCGCCGCCGACCCTACAGTTGATTTTTCGGTGTACGTCGATGGGGAACCGCTGGTCAACAGCACTCCTATCAGGCGTGCCGGCGTGTTTTTGGACCTGCCCATCGGCTCAGACAGGCGGTTTCTTACTCTCGTAGTGACCGATGCGAACAAAAACATTTCGCACGACCAAATCTTTTTCGGCGATCCGCTGCTGCTGCCTGAACCTTCCATAGGGACAGAGAAGGATGATAAGATAGCCGAGCAACGCGGCCGGCTAATCGCTGAAATAGGAGACCTGAAGAGGCGAATTTCCATGTACCCGACCGTGGGTGCACTTCTCAAAGGAATCCGTCTTGAGATGAATCCGCCGGAAGGCCCGGTGGGAGATGCCACAGTTCGTCCTGAGGGGCTGGCCTGTCACGTGCAGGCACGGAGCCCAGGATGCGTTGCAGACTCACCCCCAGACTTGAACCTAGTGCTCACAGAGTTTGCCGATCCCGGTGGCGAAGCCGTATTCTTCAGCGTTCTTAACACCGGCATGGATGAACTTGTGGATGACGAGTTGACTGCCCAGTAACCACAGTAGCTATCTTGAAGCTCCGGCTATCGGCCCAACTGATGGCTATGGCGCGCTCGTAGAAATGGACGGCCTCCACAGGGGGCTACCCATCGGTTTTGCGCTTCTGCTTCTCGAATGCCTCGTCCATTAGGCTGTGTATAGGAGGGAGGACTTCCCGGCGAGCCCGGGGTCCTTTGCCATCAGATTCAGGGCATTCCTGACATCCTTTCGGCTTTCAGCAAGCTCCTGTTTTTCTTTGTTAAGGGCGGCATTGCGGCGGAAACAGAACCGGCATCCGGTGGGGTTTTGCACGCCGCACTCGGCGCATGTTTTGGGCTCTTCAAGATTCGTTGGTTTGTCTTCTCCAGAGCTCGCTTTGCCGTACATCTGGTAATTCCGCCTGTTCATGCCGGATTGCGACATGTGTATGTACGTCGCCGGCATCGCGCTAGTTTTCGATTAGCCGAAATATTGCCTCAACATCGCCTCGTTCCATCCCAGCTCAGCCAGCCGGCCCGCGCATGCCGGAAGATGTGGGGATGTACGCGTATCCGCTTGCTGACCCCTGCCCGTTCGGCGACCTTCCTCACTATCGCTTCTATGCCGGCAACCTTAAGGTTGCTCGCGCGTGAAATTCGGCTTGATAGGTTGAATCATCTATCCCGATTGCCGCGTAATTCTACTGCTCCTTGAGCGGGGCGATTTGAATATCGTTGAGCTCTGCGCCGTCGGTGCGGAAGACAAGTTTCTTCACGGTTAAATCAGGACGATAGGAGATCATCGTGCGCTGCGCGGCGATTTCCGCATCGACCAGAGAACCGCCGATCTTATCACAGCCCTTTACAATCACGCGAACCGTGAAGGGCTTATCAACGTCGATGAGGTTTTCGATTGCGTAGTTGCCGACGTGATGCGGCGCGCCGCCCTCGCGCAGGGATTTTTGCGGGCCAGCGAAGCCGTTCGCTGAGCCGGGGCCGAATTGCGCGCGTCGCTCCTGCGGGCGAATCTGCAGTTCGCAGGAAGGCTGCGCCCCGCTCTCAGGCAGGAATGAAATGCCGAACCTGCCTTGCTTGGGCTTGGCCGGCTGAACGCGGAGAACCAGCATGAACGATTTGCTCTCGGTGGGGAATGTCGCCGTTTCGGCCACCGTCGCCGCCAGAGCACGGGGCTTCTCCGTTGCGGGGGTGATTTCCCTCATCCACTTCGAGCCGATCCTGCCGTCGGGGAATTGAATCAGCTCGCGGATGACAAGATTGCCGCCCCATCCGCGGATTGGAATCCAGCCGGCCATGAGAAAACGGCTGCCGGGGATTTCCGTTATCGACGGAACGCTTAAGCCATCGTAGAAATCGAGTCCTTTGCGGACCACGTCTTCATAGGCCGAATCCGGCGCGTCGGCCGCCTTCGACCAGAGTCCCACGAAGCCACCGATGATGTAATCGAACTCGCCCCAGCGGAAGAAGAAGGTGC
>CP070678.1:3679981-3713009 GCA_020352515.1 Phycisphaerales bacterium
CTCCTTATCTGGGGTGCTACCTGTCCCCACAAGGATAATATATGTGGGTCTCAAAACATCTTTTTCCATAGCGAACGACGAAAGGTACTTAGTTGAACCATAGGCACAGCCCTTTCTTTGCGATTTGTGGTTTTTTGCCAGATGGGTGATGCCAGCGACCTCTGGGCGGGTTGAGCGGGTGATGGGAGTTTTTGGGGATGTGGGGTCGTATCGACGATTGGGGTGGGGACGAGCATGTTTGTTTTTGCGATTGCATGGTTTCTCCGCGGGGGTTGGCCCGCCGGGTACGGCTGACGACTCTCCTAAATTTACTCGCGACTTTGCCCCCGTGTAGAACCCCCATAGGTTGCACACGTCTTGAGGGCAACTGGTATAAATAGAGAGCAGAAGCTGGTGAAAGTCAACAATTAAAAAAAAAACGCAACACTTCCACATTACTGTGTGCACCCTGGTTCTAAGTATATAGTAGATAGGCACTTATGCGCTTCGAAGATTTTTTGGAATTTGGCATACAGGTTGTGAAAATGCGGCAGTTCGGGGGTATCGGTGGGGTTTCCGGGGGGAATTGATGGGCTGTGATAGCGAAGGGCCGGTCGGGCGGGGCCTGGTGAGGGCGCAGGGAGAAGGGGCAAGGAAAAGGTGGGGCGGCCGGAGGGGCAGGCGGCAACGGCCGGAGGGCAGGCGCTATTACTGCCGGGGTGAAATGGTGGGGCGGATGATAGGGAATGGTTTTTGTGATTGGCGAGCAACGAATCTACTCGGCTTTGGGTTAGCAGACGCCGAGCGAGTTTGCGGCTGCGCATAATACCCTCGCTGGCGCTTAGGAGTGTCCCGCTTTCAGGGGAGCAGTGGGCGTCCTGGTGCTGGTTGGCGGCGGCGTCGTAACAGGGGAAGGCGTATTTTTAAGAGCCGGAGGAATCGACCTTGTCCGTCGCCACTACCACGGCGGCGCCGTGGCTGAAGGGGTGGCGGCGGAAGGGAAGATGCCCGAAACGTGCGGTCCGCATCGGGTGGGCATGGCCGGCAGGATAGGCGGCTCGTTGGGCGGGCGTACAGAGATACTATTGTTGCGGCTGTGAGTGTATGATGACGGGTATTACCACAGTTTCATCGGCGAAACTGCAGAGGATGTCACCGGCGGCGGTGTTGTTTGGCGGGCTCGAGGGTGAGCAGGTTACAGTTAGCTCAATCGTCTTGCCGGAGGTGTTTTGTTTGGCTACTTTTAAGGGCAGCTCGTTGGAAACCGAGACGGCGTTCAGATCAAGGGTGGGGCCTGTGCGGCTTTCAAGGGTGACGGTCTTTGAGACAGGTTTGTCCGTGTCATACGAAAAGAACAAGGCGGCAGGCTTTACGGATATACTGCTGACGACCACGCCTCTTATGGGTATGCGGACGTGCTCACTGCCGGGTACTTTGGTGACAATTTCGATGGTTGCGTCGAAGTCGCCGATTGGGGCCGAGTCAGAGACAGCGACCTGGACCTCAACGACCAGGTCATTTTCTTTGCCCTGAAATTGAGGATGCTTGTTAGGGTCGTAAGAGGCGATTAGAGATTTCATGTGTATGGGGAGCTTCTCGTCACTGAGCGATTCGGGCAGGATAGATGCGGTGGTGAGGGAGTCTTTGAGGGAACCGTCGCCGGGGTCCTTGAGGAGCATTGATTTGGATGCGTGGCCGGCTCTCGGAATGGCGTTGAAAAGTAGTTCTCTGCGAGTGGTAATGAGCGTGTTGTATGTTCTGCCGCTGATGACAACTTCGGTCAGTGGCGTCAGCTTGTCGTTCGTCTGGACGGCAACCGTATGATTGAAGGGGCCGCGGACATCGTCGAGATTTACCGCTACGTCGATCGTAGCTTTTGCGCCGGTCTCGAGCGTCTTGGGCGGCGCGGCAATTTTGGTGCAGCCGCAGCTTGTTTTGATGTTGCCGATTGTCAGGGTTTCGTTACCCGCATTTTCGAAGTGCAGTTGGAGGTTGAGCTTTTGGTTGAGGGGCACGCGGACGTCGCCGAGATCGTGAATAAGGGAATCGAACATGATGCGAGGTCCTCGGGCGTGTTTGGTTTTTGGGGGCGCCTCGATAACGAGAGCGGCTCGGGACCATGACTTCTCGAGCTTCTCTTGAGACCACCACTCGGGGGCCTTGGCGGAATCGAATACCCTTATGTCGTCGGGATGTTTTTCCGAGGCATATTGTGACGGGCAGACGGTGACGAAATGGCTGGGATTGATATGGAGCACGGCCGGTGAGTCCAGCTCGGTCAGGTCTTGCCATGTCATTTTGTAGCCTTTTGCGTTGAGTCCGAACTTGTGGGCGGCGTCGGCAAGCTTCGCCATGGATACACCTTGAGCAGAAGGAGGGCATACTTTGAGCAGTTGTGCACGGTCTATCTGTATTCCAAGCATGCGAGCGGCCGTGTGCAGGCTGATAGGCCCGCACAGTTGGGCCTCCGAGAATTCAGTGGGCGGAAGGTCTTGGGTGTCAGCCTTTTTTGCCGCACGTTTGGAGTGGTTCAGGAGGAATATCGTCGCGATAAGGCATCCGACGGCCAGGACGAGCAGAAGTGAAATCAGCAGTTTACTTCTTGGATTTGGCATAACGGATTGCTGCTATTGCCACTATTGCACAGGCTATGAGAGCCACCAGGGTCCAGAAGAATGGCGAACGCGCGTTGGCACCGGCTGCGGGGGAACGTGTGTTTTGATCGGAAGAGTCGTTCCGGTCAACGGGAGGTTGTGAAGGCTTTTTTATCTCGTTAGAGTCGTGGGGAGGAGCGGCACCGCTGTTGGGCTTGTCGGATACCTGATTGGACTCGGCGGGGAGATTTGCCTCGGCTACCGTATCGAGCAGGTCGTCGTCCGACAAGGGATGCACGCCGGCGATGTATGCGACCACATTTTGGGGGTTGATGACCCAGTCATAGACCCTGGCGCCCTTGGGAAGCGGGCCGCGCAGTATCTTTCTGGTTTTCTCGAAAAGGGCCATATCGGCCTGGGGCTTGTAGTCTTCGATTGTGGCGGTTCTAACGGTTTGGTCCACGAGGTCGAGACCGCGACTGACGTTTGCGCGCTCGGCAAGTGCGCAGGAGTCAAACCACTTAGTTCCGGAGGTCGTACAGACGAAACTGGGTGCGGCGGCCCGGGCGGCGGCAAATGAGGCGGAGCGAACGAGGTAGCCGGCTTTGGGGTCGACGACCATCCGCCATGTGCCTTGTACCCGGGGGTGGAGTACGCCGCTTGCGGTAAAGGTGATAAGGCCGTCTTCGGATTGGCTGACTTCATTGATGCTGCTTAGAGAGCGGGTAAATCCGCGGCCGGTGGACCAAATGGGAATCCACATGAACAGGTGTCTTTTTGCGTCGGATGGTCGGTAGAGGTCAAATGAGGGGTTGCCGGCTTGAAATTCGGTCGTTTGTCCGTCGGGGCTGACGAGGACACATGTCAACTCGTCCGAATGACCTTGAAAGTCGGGTTCCAACAGACTGCGCTCGCGGGTGTGGCGCCAGACAATGAGACGCCCATCAGGGCGGTAGTCTATCTCGGTTGCGGGGGTTTTTTCGCGGTAGGCCGGGGTGTCCGTGTAGGATATTTCACGTTCGACCGCCATTGCGCCGTCGTGTGATGTGGTGGTGATTTTGGTGATTTTCCGGCCGCGCTCGTATTCGTTGTCCCTCTTTGCGGGAGTTTGAATCCGCAGGACAATTGTATGAGACTGCAGAAAGGCCTCATCAAACGACCGCATTTTGCTGAGGATGTCCGGGCCATCGGCGTCCTGGGAAAATGATCGAGTTGAAAAGAGCACCGCTAAAAGCGTCGAGAGGATCACGGTGTTTGCAGCACAAACGGTCTTGTTCATAACACAGCCTTTCCATAAGATGGAGGCGCCGGCGGCCTCAGCGACTTGGTACGTTGCGAGCTTAGCACCACTTGCGCGCTTTTCCGCGAGGTTGCATCCGCGCACGCTCGCGGCCCAAGAATTAGAATGCGACCTGGCATCGGAGCGGCCGCAAGTGGTGGTCTATGCTTACGATTTTGCATGGTGGCTCTGGAGCAGAATACGGACCGAGCACAATGTCGGTTGCTCGGAAGGTTTGCATTCGCCTGTTAGGGCGACCCGGCCTGTAATTACATTATCCGCCTTCGGCAGTTTTTCGGCTCTTGCGGTGAATCGGCATAGGTGTAAATCTCAAACGAGCCAATTTGCTTATGTTGACGCAAGAGCAGGGGGAAGTCAAGAAAAAGGGAGAGTCTAAAAGATTTTCACAAGCGTAGCGTAAATATCGGCCTGTAAAGGGGTTACCATGGGAAAGATTTGCGGGGATATCGAGGGCGGGGTGAAGGAATCCGGCACTGTAGCGTATCACGGGAGATTCCGGGGGAATGGATGAGCTGCGATATTGAAGGGCCACGGGGGCGGGTGTTGCGTGGCGGGGGGGTGTGTGGGGTTAGAGCTTGCTTTGCATAGCGGTAGCGAGGTCGACTTTTGCGTCTATTACGGCCTGCTCGACGCATCTTTTCCAGTCCTCTCCGAACTGCTGTTTGTATTTTGGCTTTTCGTATGCGTAGATGATGGAGCGAGAGGCGTTGATCAGCGCGCCGGTTCCGTCGGGCTTGCAGAACCTGACGCAGTCGACGGCGGAGGCTCCCTGTGAGCCGTATCCGGGGACGAGGAACCAGAGCTTGTCATAGTCTCGTCGGAGAGCGGCGGTGGTTTCGGGGGCGGTGCCTCCGACGACCATGCCGACGTTGCTGTAGCCTTTTTTTCCGATCTGTGCGGGCTCATCGGCGATTCTGCCGACGAGCTTTGCGAGCCTCTCATACATGGGGCGTCCGTCGGCGTCGGGGGAGTCCTGAATCTCAGCGGCCGACGGGTTGCTTGTTCGGACGAGGACGAAAACGCCTTTGCCCTGGGCGGTCGCCATATTGGCAAAGGGGCGGATGGCGTCCTCTCCGGCGTAGCCGTTGATGGTAATCGCATCGGGGGCGAGGGTATCTTCGAGGCCGGAAAGCTCCGGATTCTGGAGATGGGCCGAGGCGTAGATTTCTGCGGTGTGGCCGATGTCGCCGCGTTTGACGTCGCCGATGACCTCGAGGCCGAGGTCGTCGGCCTCGCTGATCAGGGCGTAGTATGTCTCGACGCCCTCCCAGAGGTACTTTTCGAAGAATGCGATGTTAATTTTGACGGCTGGGACCATCGGGGCGATGATGCGCATGGTCTGTGTGCAGAAGTCGAAGATGGCGTCGACCGCGGCATCGACGTCGAACTCGTCGTTCATGTCGCGGTGCGTCTTTATGGCAGCGGGCAGGCGGCTGTACACGGGGTCGAGCCCGACGATCAAAGAGGTCTTTTTCGCCTTGACGGCGTCGCAGAGGCGGTCGGCAAAATGACTTGACATATTCTGAAAAACCTTCCTTTCTTACGCAGGGGGCTCGGTAAGCGCTTCTGGTTTTCGTCCGGCCGCCGAACAGCCCTGCGTAAATAAAATATGTACCGAAACCATGCCCCGGCCGCGCGGGGCGGGAAAAAGCTCTTTAACCAGGGCCGAGCGCCAATATAATCGTATTTATGAATTCGGGCAAGACGGAAATCCAAGATGCCGGCGCAGATTTGGAAAATCTCAGGAAAAGGCGTCGGCGGAGGCTGGTGATATGGCTGCTTATAGATTTGGCGGTTGCGAGCATCGTTCTTGGTCTGCTTTTTTACCGGCCGGCGAGCTACAGGCCGCTGAACACGGTGGGCTTTAAGGAGGGGCAGGTCAGCCCTTACCTGACGCACGAGCTGTCGCCGCGTTTTTACAACGAAGCTCAGAAGCGCAAGGCTTTCGAGCTTGTGGTAACGGAGGATGCGATAAACGACATAATCGCGCGGGGGGACTGGCCGAAGGAGTCTGAGGGGGTGATGCTTTATTCTCCGGCGGCTCTTTTCGTGCCTGGCAGGGCGGTTCTGATGGGGACGGCGGACTTTAGGGGGGTGAAGTTCGTAATTACGATAGAGATCGAGCCGAGACTGGACGAGGATGGGCTGCTGGATCTGGATGTGACGTGCTTCAAGGTTGGGGCGATGAACGTGACGCCATTGGCTAAGATGATAGCGAAGAGGATGTACGCGGAGAGGCTTGCGGAGATAGAGATAGACGCCGAGGCGCTTCAGAGCAAGATTGCGGCGGCTCTTTTGAACGATGAGGGGTTTTTGCCGGTGTTCAGTGCGGGCGACAGCAGGGTGCGGGTGGAGCGTGTGGAGGTGGAGAAGGGGCGTCTGGTGCTTTCCTTCGTTCCGGCGTCGTAGGAGGACAGGAGTGTCGGATGAGTTCGTGAGCGAGAGGAGGCTGGGCGAAAGTGGCACGAGAGGGCTGAAAGCGGGTTTTTTAGCGGACCCTGGCGGTTTTCCGGCTTGGCGGGATGGTAATTGAGGTACTGGGGGGCTCGGGGCGGGCGAAAAATATTGGAATTTGGCAAAAAAATTATTGTCATGGGCGGCTTTGACGATTAGTATTTTATGTTTGGCTACCTGGATTGACGGCCGCCACGGACAATGTCCAAGCTGATAAGGTACGCAGGATGCTTTTGACAGGATCGGCAAACAGTGCACGTTAGACGGATAACAACTGACCTGTACGAATGTGCTTTGCGCGAGTGGTGGCTGGTAAATTCAGTGTTTCTGCTTCAGTCTCGTGAAACGAACGAGGTTATTTACTACCGGAGGCAGATGATGTAGTAGGAAGCAAGGCCATATACCTCTGTTCGTTTTGGGCGTGGTTTGGCCCCTTTTTTTGTCGGGGCGAGCTGTTGAAGTGGAAACTCGGATGGTTTCCACTTTTTTTTGCAGTTGGTTCGGTTTGGCCGGATAGAGTTAGAGAAAAGGAATATGAATCAGGAACTGCTAAGGATTGTGGAAAACATTGCCCGGGACAAGAATATCGACAAGGAGTCGATATACACGGATCTCGAGGAGGCGATGGTCTCAGCGGCAAGGAAGCATTTTGGCGACCCTGATAGCAATATAGTGGTGTATATTGACCGGGACACGGGCCAGATCACTGCTTTCAAGGACGATGTTCAGATCGACATACGTCAGCTGGGGAGGATTCCGGCCCAGACGGCCAAGCAGGTGATGATCCAGAAGATTCGTGCGGACGAGCGAGACAGCATCTATTCGGAGTTTGTGCAGCGGAAGGGGGAGATCATCAGCGGGACGGTGGTTCGGTACGAGGGTGGCACTCTGATCGTGAACATAGACCACTGGACGGAGGGTTTTATGCCGAAGGGCGAGCAGATAATGGGTCAGACTCATCGGCCGGGGGAGCGGGTTCGGTGTCTGATTCTGGACGTGAAGGAGACTTCGAGCCAGGTAAAAATAATCCTGTCGCGGACGCATCCGGACTTTATCCGGCGGCTATTCGAGCTGGAGGTGCCGGAGATTACGGAGAAGATCATCGAAATCCGGGCGCTGGCGAGGGAAGCGGGGTATCGGACGAAGGTTGCGGTTGCGTCTTTCGACGACAAGGTTGATCCTGTGGGTGCTTGTGTCGGCGTTCGCGGCAGCAGGATAAAGAACATAGTTGACGAACTGGGTGGAGAGAAGATTGATATCGTGCGTTGGAACGAGTCGTCGCAGGTTCTTGTGGCCAACGCGTTGATGCCGGCGAAAGTCAGCGAGATTGTTCTTTGTTTCGAGCTTGGGCGGGCGACGGTGATAGTGGATGAGGATCAGCTCAGCCTTGCGATAGGCAAGCACGGTCAGAACGTTCGGCTGGCGGCGAGGCTGACGGGTTGGGACATAGATATACTGACGCCCGAGGAGTACAACCAGGGGATTGAGCGGCTGACAAGCTGCGTCAAGAGCGTTGAACAGGCGGACGACACGATAGTGGACAAGCTGATAGCTCTGGGTGTGATCTCGATTCTGGATTTGGATGATGTTGGGGCCGAGCCCCTGACGAACGAGCTTAAGATCGAGGCAAAGGTGGCGGAAGAGCTGGTTTTGGCGGCGGCCGATGAGGTCAAGGCCATGGCTGCCGAGAGCGGCGAAGAGAAGCCTCAAGAGGGGGTGCAACAAGAGGTTTCGCAGCAAGAGGTTCTGGAAGAGGAGGTTTCGGAAGAAGAAGTGGTGGAAGAGGAGGCCGCGGAAACAGAGGTTGCGGAAGAAGAAGGATCGAGAGATAAGGAGTAAGCCGGCTTGACCATATACAGTTATAGATGTGGTTTGAGATAGCGTATTAGCAACACGGATTATACCGGAGATTTTTTTTGGCTTCGACGAGAGTTTACATTTTGGCCAAGGAGCTTGGGGTCAAGAGTTCGGCGATAGTGCAGAAGTGCCAGGACGAAGGGCTTGAAATCAAGAACCACATGTCTGTGATATCTGCCGGGCTGGCGGCGACGATACGCGAGTGGTTCAGCGAGGACGAGAATGTCACCACGATCGAGACGGCCCAGAAAGTAGACCTTAAGAAGGCTCGGGTCAGGAAGCCAAAGCCGAAAAAGGCAGTTGCGAAAGCGGAGCCGGAGCCGGCGGCGCCCGAGCCAGCGCCCGAGCCGGCGGCGCCCGAGGCCCCGGCACCGAGTATCCAGGTGGAAGAGCCGGTTATCGAGGCGCCGGCGGAGCCGGTAGTGGCGGAGGTCGAGCCTGAACCGGCAGTCGCCGTGGCCGAGGAGGCTCCCGAGGCGCAGCCGGAGGCGGGCATCGTCGAAGAGACAAAGGAGCCGGTTGAAAAGGCGCCGGCCGTGGTAAAGGTGGTGGAGCCGCCTGAGCCCGAGCCCGTAGTGCCCGCGGGGCCTATTCTGGAGAAGCCAAAGCCGGCAAAGCTCAGCGGCCCGCAGGTGGTGCGAATCGAGGCGCCCGAGCCGGTCGTCAGGCGGCCGAGGCCCCGAGCCAGATATGATGAGCCGATCACCGAGCCGCTGATGTACAGCAGTCAGGAAAGCGACGGCGCCGTTGCGGCTATCGGTACGGGAAAGAGGCGCCCGCCAAAGCGCCTGAAGGAGCGGACGCACGGTCGCAGGCGGGATATCCAGGAGGGGGAGGTTCTACGTAAGCCCAGAGTCGGCGGGCGATGGCGTCAAAGGGATATCGAGGAAAGACAGGCGCGACTGAACGCGGCCGGCGGTGAGGGGCTTCGTTTGAGGCCGATGCGGAAGATTGTCAGCAAGGCCGAGAGAGAGAGCACGCCTTTGTTGCGGCCGGCGAAGGTCGTGGTCAGCGAGCCGATTACCGTTAAGAGCCTGTCGGCGGCGCTGGCGGTAAAGTCGTCAGACATCATCTCAAAACTGGTTCAGCAGGGCCTTACCGTCACGATTAATCAGACGGTGAGCACAGAGGCAGCGGAGCTGATTGCACTGGAGCTTGGCATTGAGCTGGTCGTCGAGAGGACAAAGACGGTCGAGGAGCAGATACTTGCCGAATTCGAGGGGCGCCGGCGGGCGCATCTAACGAAGCGTCCGGTGGTCGCGGCGATGCTTGGCCACGTCGATCACGGCAAGACGAGCCTTCTTGACAAGATTCGCTCCACACAGGTGGCGGCCGGAGAGGCGGGTGGAATTACTCAGCACATCGGGGCGTCGCAGGTTACGTGGGACAGCAAGACCGTGACATTTCTGGACACGCCGGGGCACGAGGCTTTCACGGCGATGCGCTCGCGGGGCGCAAACATGACGGACGTTGTTGTTCTGGTGGTGGCGGCGGACGACGGAGTAATGCCGCAGACGGTGGAGGCGATAGCGCACAGCAAGGCTGCCGAGGTCCCAATCATAGTGGCGCTGAACAAGATAGATCTGCCGGGCTGTGACGTGAATCGAATCTACTCACAGCTCGCCGAGCAGGGCCTGACGCCTTCGGAGTGGGGCGGGGAGACGGAGGTTGTCAAGACCAGCGCGACGACGGGCAAGGGGATTGACGACCTTCTGGAATCACTGGATTACGTTGCCGAGCTTCTGGAGCTTGAGGCGGACGACACGATTGCGGCGACCGGTTGGGTCATCGAGGCAAAGATGTCGGCGAAGCGTGGTCCGGTGGCGACTCTTTTGATCAGGGAGGGTTGTCTTCGAAAGGGGGATGTGGTTCTGGCCGGCTGCGCGTACGGGCGAGTCAAGCAGTTGAAGAACAGCCTCGGCAAGAGCATCAGGAGCGCGACAAGCGCGATGCCGGTGGAGATAACGGGTCTAAGCGACGTTCCGCAGGCGGGAGACAGGTTCTACCGCCTGGACGACATAAACAAGGCGAAGTCGGCGGCGGAAGAGAACCAGGTTCGCTCGCGTGAGGACTCGCTTGCCGAGCGTAGCCGGGTGACTCTGGACAATCTGTTCAGCCAGATTGAGGCGGGAAAGACCGAGGCGCTCAACCTGATTATCAGGGCGGACGTACAGGGTTCGGTCGATGTTTTGAAGAAATACCTTGGAGAGCTGAGCACTGCGGAGGTTAAGATAAATATTCTTCACGCGGCTCCGGGCGGCATTACGGAGGGGGACGTTGTGCTTGCGGAGGCTTCGAATGCGATCATAATCGGGTTCAACGTTGTTCCGGAGGAGCACGCAGCGAAGATCGCCGAATCGAAGGGGGTGGAGGTAAGATTGTACAACGTTATCTACCGCATAACGGAGGATTTGGAGAAATCGATGGTTGGTCTTCTGGAGCCGGAGGAGCAGGAGAAGACCGTGGGCAGGGCGGTTGTGCGCACGACTTTCAAGATTTCGCGTATCGGCACAGTGGCCGGTTGTTACGTCAGCAGCGGAAACGTGGTCAAGAGCGCCAAGGTCCGGCTCATTCGTGACAACATTGTTCTCAAAGACAAGCTCAGCATCGACTCGCTGAAGCACTTCAAAGAAGACGTTCGGGAGGTCAAGGCGGGCCTCGAGTGCGGGATCAAGATATCCGGTTTCGATGACATCAAAGTGGATGATGTGTTTGAGCTTTATGAAATTGTCAAGACGGCAAGAAGCCTTTAGTGAGACCGGGCGGGGCAAGAGAGAGGGAGCAAACCGGTACTGAGATGGCGACACGAAGACAGGAAAAAGTGGCCCGGGTGGTGAAGGAAGAAGTCAGCGAGGTGATCACGAACCACCTGAACGACCCCCGGATTGATGGGTTTGTCAGTATCACGCATGTTGACATGTCGGCCGATTTGCGGATGGCCAATGTCTTCGTGAGCGTCTTCGGGGGCAATGAGGCGGCTCAGAATAGAACGTTCGAGGCGATAAAACACGCGCAAAGACGGATACAGACGCTCCTGGCGGCCAGAATCAAGAGCAAGTTCTGTCCTGTTCTTCACTTCCGGCAGGATGACAAATTCAAGAAGACTCTTGAAACCATGAGACTCATTGACGAGGCGGCGCGAGAGCTGGAGCAGAAGGAGGCGAATGATCAGACTCAGCCGGAGTGAGCCGTCGGGTGGTTGCAGCAGGTGCCTGGATGAAAAACAGCAAAGAATATTCCAAAAAAGTTCAAAAACTGTATCGGTCGTTGAGAAGCAAGCACGGAAAGGTTGAGAGAATCTCTTACGAGGAGCCGGCCGAGGCGCTCGTGCACGGCATTATCAGCGAGCACATCAAACAAAGGTCTGCAAACTCGGCAATGAAGAGGTTCGGAGATTACTTCGTCGATCTCAACGATTTGCGGGTGTCGCGGATAGAAGAGATTCTGGAGATGCTGGGAGAGGACACGTGCGCCACCAGACAGACCGCTTCGGCCCTGACGAAGGTGCTGAGGAACATATTCAATGAATATCACAGGGTAAGCCTTGAAGACCTGAAGAAGATGGGAAAACGTCCTGCGCGTCATGTTCTGGAGAAGATGGAGGGTGCGAGCGTATTTGCCGTTGATTACGTTATGCTCACGGCCCTGCAGGGTCATGCGATACCTCTGACGGCCACGATGACGGCGTATCTCAAGAAGAACGAGCTGGTTTATCCGGAGGCGGACGACAAGCAGATAGAAGGATTCCTTGCCAAGCAGATATCGGCAAGGAACGCGTACGAGTTCTACGTGCTGCTTAGGGAGGCCAGCGAGCTTGCGGCGGCGCGGGCCGGCAGGCGAGGGAAAACGGTGGGGAAGAAGAGTCCCAAGAGAAAGATCAAAGCGAAGAAGGCCGTTCGAAAGCGCAAGAAGGCGGCCGCGAAGCAAAAGAAGTGAGCGCGACGTATCATCAGGATTTGCAATGTCGGAACAGATATTGAAATTGGGAATACCGGCGGGGAGCCTTCAGAAGGCTACAATCGCACTTTTCGACAAGGCGGGATTCAACATACCCGAATCCGAGAGGAGCTATGAGCCTCATATAGACGACGATCAGATTCGGCTGGTGCTGCTTCGCGCCCAGGAGATGGGGCGTTACGTTGCCGACGGGGTTCTGGACGCGGGAATCACGGGCCACGACTGGATCGTTGAAAACGGGTGCGACGTGGTCGATATTTGCGAGCTTCCATACAGCAAGAACACGAGCAGCCCGGCACGCTGGGTCCTGGCGGTGCCGAACGAATCGAAGGTAAACAAACCCGAGGACCTTGCCGGGGGGATAGTCGCCACGGAGCTGGTCGGTGTTACGAAGGCATACTTCGCCAAAAAGAAGATCGACGTGACGGTCGAGTTTAGCTGGGGCGCGACAGAGGTGAAGGCGCGCCTCGTGGACGGCATAGTCGAGCTGACGGAGACGGGAAGCTCGCTGCGCGCGAACAACCTGAGAATCATAGACACCATCATAACGTCGACGACGAGGTTCATCGCAAACAAGAGGGCCTGGGGTGACAAGTTCAAGCGCGAGAAGATGGAGAACATCGCGATACTTCTGAATGCGGCCATCGAGTCTCGGAGCAAGGTCGGGCTGAAGATGAACATTCGAAAGAAGGAGCTGGCGTCGATACTGGAGATACTGCCAGCGGAGAAGAGCCCGACTGTGTCGAATCTCGCGGACAGCGACTACGTTGCGATTGAAGTAATCATCGACGACAAGGTCGAACGGTCGCTTGTTCCGGCGTTGAAGCGTGCGGGGGCGTCGGGTATAATCACTTACCCTCTGAACAAGGTCATTCACTGATTCTGTGCGGCGGTCGTCGGCTTGTGCGGTCGCTTTCTAATCGGGATTGAGATACTTGAGCTCGAAGAACAATCCGTCCGGGCGGCTGATTCCGTAGAAGGCGGAGAGACCGAAGTACTTTCGGACCTTTTCGTAATCAGGCAGGAGGCTGAAGTCGACGAAGTCAATTCCGGCCTGTGAGAGCATGAGGCCCGGGTTCGGGCTGAGTGAGAGCCCCAGCGAGAGACTGGAGTCGGCGTCTTTCTTGGCCGCACTGTCTTTCATCATCTTCCAGAGGAACTCGCCTGAGACGGCGTTGTCCTGCAAACCGGCCAGCCCAACAACGGAGGGGATGCTCGATTTTGCCTTGCTGAACCATCCGGCGGCGCCTCCGGCATTGGCGCCTGATGTTCGGACGGCGCGCTCAACGGCGGTTTCGGAGCCAAGGATCAAGTGTGTGTCGGTGAAGGTAAACGCTATCTTGGGTATGTTCAGCGGCTGGGCGCCTGGGGCGGCCTGCATCGGGGTTTTTGCGCCGGGCACGAGAGCCGGCATGAGGCTCGAGAGGTCCACCAGATAGATTGTTCTTCCGAGAAGCTCACGCCTGGCCTTCTGGTTGTTCTGTGTCATCCTGGCGTGCACGGCCCCCAGAGATTTTTCGAGCGCGCTGCGGTTGGTCACGGCCAAGGCAAACAGCGATTCGGGCGGCGAGGCTGCGTCCGCCTCGGAGACCTTTTTGTTAAGACTCTGGGCGATAATAATCTGCGAGCCCATATGGTCGATTATGTCGGCCTTGAGCTGAATCGCGGGCTCTCCCTGGGGGCTCTGAGGCACTAGCGGCATGAACAGCAGGGCCGCCATCTGCGGACTGAACTTGTAGAGGATGCTTGAAAGCTCATCGAAGGCCTTCTTGATGTTCACGTTTATGAAAGTCATGGAATATGCGGAAGCCGGAACGAAGGCCGGGGGCGCAAACCGGGTGGGCTCGAAATCGAGGATTTTGCAGATTCCTTTCTTGGCCCCATTTATCTTGAGAAGGGCCTTGGCGGAGGAGCAATTGCCGGGGTCCCTGGCCAAAGCGACGGAACAGTTGAAAGCGGCCACGTTGTCGAGTCCGAGGTTCTGGAGTGTGGTCTTGGCCTCGCCGGTCTCGTCTTCGGCCGCGGCAATCTTTATTATCTGCTTGATGTTGACGTACAGATCGATGTCATGGTGGGGTCCGGTAGCGCGTTGGGCCTCCACATAATCGGAATCGGAGGCCAGGGCGGGGCTGCCGGCGCCTTTGACGTGGGCTATGGCAAAGCGGAGCACGTCCGGTTCGGGAGATACGATCAGGCAATCCTCAATGAAGCAGCCGCTCACAGGCGATGAAGACTCGTCTATTACCGTTGTGATACTGACACCTCGATAGTCCTCGGTTTTCTGCCGGGCGCCATCCTCGACGGATTTCTTCATCATCCTGTCCCAAATGTCCTTGAATTTGGGAAACTCAGAGCCCCATTGTGCTATGAGCAGAAACGGCGGGTCGTTGGCGTCCTTGGTCTTCTCGTTAAGTACGATGGCAAGTGCGAGTCTGCCCTTTGGGAGCGTTTCGCCGTCGAGCAGCATTGCGAGGAATTCGTTATCCGACTCGCGTATTTTCTCACGTGCCTTTTCGTTGAAGTCGTCCAGGAACGGCTGCAGTGCGGGGTCCTTGTAGAGCCCGAAGAGGCTGGTTTTCTCGAACTGGCCGCGAAGTCGGGTGAAGTCGCCGATATCGACAAGAAGGACTGTTTCAGGCGGCAGTAGTTTGGCCGTATCGGGCAGGGTGAGAGCCTGTGCCGCGGCGGGGGCAATTGCCGAGATGATGACGCAGAACAGGAGGGACAGAAGAGTGGTTGAGAATCTGCGGTTTTTTCGCTCGTCCGGTTTCATTTTCGAGCCTTTCCTAATCTAATTATCCGTTCCGGGTCGGCGGCGCCTGTCGCCTTTAGGGGCCCGCGGCGCTAGTGGGTTTTTGGCGACGGGCATATCCTACTGACTTGAGCCTTTAAGAAACTTCGGCTCTTTGGCGTTTCGTCTTTTGTCCGGCTGGATGTATCTATAGCCGGTATTCGGGTTGTTCTTGTCATAAACAAAGGCCTGGCGGTTTTCGAGAAAGTGCCTGACGTAATTTACGGGTATGGCGAATCCCAGGCCGCCGTAAAAGATATATCCCATGTTGGTGACCCCGATAACCTCTCCGGCGAGATTGAAGAGCGGGCCGCCGGAATTTCCGGGATTTATGTCGGCGTTTGTCTGGACGTAGACGAGGCCCTCGAAGGCCCGGCTGGTGGTGCTGACGACTCCATTTGTAACGGTCCGCTCGAGTCCGAGGGGATTTCCGATGGCAAAAACCGTCTCGCCGGCCTTAAGACGGTCGCTATCGCCGAGATAGACGGGTTTGACGAGGGTCTCGCCGAGGTCCTCGATTTTCAGCAGGGCCAGATCGACGAAGGCGTTGATTGCCTCGATCTTGACCTTTTTGAAGGTCTTCTTCTCGAATCCGTTTCTGGCCTTTTGAAACACGGTGACCTCGATCCGTGTTTCCTTCTCGATGACGTGGTAGTTTGTTATGAGGTATCCTTGGTTGTTTATGAAGAATCCCGAGCCGCTTCCGGCAGGGCTGGCGACCTTTACAACGGCCTCTGAGACGGCGTCCACGCATTTTTCTATGGTTGTTTTGGGCAAATCGGCGGTCATGTAGAGGTTTTCGGACCGTTGAGCAGGCGGCGAGGTCGTGTCGTTGGCATCGTTCGGGTCGGAATCGTCGGGGGCCTGGGCGCGCGTATACTCGTACTGGAGTATCTTTTCCTTGGGTATGCTCAGGACGGTTATTCCGATATCGACGTACAACCGGCTCTCTTTCTCCAGGAGTATATCGCCGGTGAGGGTGTGGCCGTCCTTGAGCACGATTGTGTCGGCGAGGGAATCTGCCCCCAGGCCGAAGAAACAGAGGGCCGCAAAGCATATCATCGCAAGGCGCGTGCCGGGGCGTGCGTGCCCGTCGCGTTCGTTGCGGTTCCGAGACTGTGGACTGTCGCTCATTTTTCACTCCTGAAAAGCCCTTGCCGGTCGATGGGCGGTGTTTTGCCGGGAACGGCGTCGGCCGCTTCTCGTGTAATTGTAAGGCTTGTGCGCAGAGGATGCAACGGCAAAGTGGACGGGGGCGACTTTGCACTGGCGCGTGTGGTCAACATCGGGCCGACGGGCCGGTTGGGTGGGGGATGATTGTGAAGAGGGGGCGGGATAGTCCCCTACGATTACCTGCTTTTCAATGGTTGCACGGCTGTTTTGGCAGTCTGCGCTGATGTAGTCGAGCGAACTGCCGGAGGGCATCCGGCGCCAAAACGGGTGATCGCGTGGGTCTTCAATATTGACATCAACAAGGCGGACAAATAGAATCAATACAATGTCAACGAACGCTCAAGCCCTCCTCATTCTGGCCGCGCACGCCTGTGCGACGTCGGCCATCGTTGCAAAACCGGCCGCAAATCCGCTGCCGGCGCCGGCTGAATTCGAAATAGCAGCCCTTCGGTCGGCTATAGAAGATATTTCCGCAGCCTGCGGCGAGCGGTACTCAAACGCCGCCGACTATCTGGGGCGACTGGACAGGATCGAGCGCGGCCTTGACGCGTCAGGGCGGGACGACGTCTCGGGATTGGGGGGCGAATTGGCCGCCCTGCGCAGAGAAGCGTTGACAGCCAATCCGCTCGTGAGCGGCCGGCCCATCCTGTTCGTCGTACGAAACCAGTACAAGCCCGACCACCACAATACCGCCACGATGTTCAAGACCGGCGAGATTAACACAAATAGTTTTCAGGGCGGCGGCGCCCTCAAGACGATCGACCTGGCCAAAGACGGGCAAGTCACGGTCCTCCTTGAGCTCAAAGACGGCGTGATCCGCGACCCCGATGTACACTTCAGCGGCCGCAGCGTCGTCTTCTCAATGCGCAGAGACATAGACGACGACTACCATATATGCCGGATCAACGCCGATGGTACGGGTCTGACGCAGTTGACATACGCCAGAGGAGTTGCCGATTTCGACCCACTGTACCTGCCCGACGAGAGCATCGTTTTCTCCTCCACCAGAGAGCCGAAGTACTGCATGTGTAACCGCCACATTATGGGCAATCTCTTCAAGATGGACGCCGACGGGGCCAACATCCATCAGATTGGAAAGAGCACCCTGCACGAGGGACACGGGGCGCTGATGCCCGACGGACGCATCCTTTACGACCGGTGGGAATACGTGGACCGCAACTTCGGGGATGCCCAGGGGCTCTGGACGGTAAACCCGGACGGGACCTGCCACGCGGTTTACTGGGGCAACAACACGAACTCTCCGGGGGCCGTGCTCGATGCCCGGGTGATTCCCGGCACGCAGCAGGTTCTGTGCAACTTCAGCTCATGCCACGACCGTCCGTGGGGCGTTCTGGCGATCATCGACCGGCGGCTGGGCCTGGACGGGCGCGGCCCTGTTGTCAGGACCTGGCCGGCCAATGCAGTCGAGCGGGTCGGCAAGGGCAACTTCGACGCTTTCACCGGTGTAAGACCCAAGTACGAGGACCCATATCCTCTGAGCGAAAGATACTTTCTCTGTTCGCGGATGACCGGCAGGGGCGAGCAGATGGGGATATATCTTATCGACTTGTTTGGCAACGAGATATTGCTGCACGTCGAGGGCCCCGGCTGTTTTGACCCGATGCCGCTCGGCCCGCGGCCGCGCCCGCCCGTTGTCCCGTCGCGCCGCGACTTCCGCAACAGCTCCGGGCGGTTCTATGTCGTCAATGTTTACGAGGGGACCCACATGGAGGGTGTCAGGCATGGGGCCGTCAAGTACCTGCGCGTGGTTGAGTCGCCGGAGAAGCGCTCATGGACCCATCCGGCGTGGAGCGGCCAAGGGGTGCACTGTCCCGCGATGAACTGGCACGCCTTCGAGAACAAGAGAATACTCGGCACGGTGCCGGTCGAGGAGGACGGCTCGGCATACTTCGAGGTCCCGGCCGACCGATTTGTGTACTTTCAGCTTCTCGATGCGAACAAAATGATGGTCCAGTCGATGCGGAGCGGGACGATCGTCCAGTCGGGCGAGCTTACCGGGTGCACGGGCTGCCACGACAATCGTCGCGCGGCGCCGCCGCAGTTGAGAACAAAGATGCCGATGGCCATGATGCGGGCGCCCTCCCAGATGAGCGGGGGGGGTGAGGCGCGATTGTTCAGCTACATCGACGAGGTCCAGCCGGTCTTCGACAGGCACTGTGTGAGCTGTCACGATTACGGGAAGGAGGCCGGAGAGACGCTCCTGCTCGCGCGCGACCGCACGAACACTTTTAACACGTCCTACAACGAGCTGTGGAGAAAAAAGTACATCAAGCCCATCGGCGCCGGACCGCACGAGATACAACAGGCCTATTCCTGGGGCTCGCACGAAAGCCGACTCATCGGGATTCTGCTCGACGGGCACGAGGAGGTCAAACTATCCAAAGAAGAATTGCAGACCATCGCAGCGTGGATAGACATCAACGGGCCTTACTACCCGTTCTATGAGAGCGCCTACCCTGACAACCTGGCGGGCAGAAGCCCGCTTGACGATAACCAGCTTCGTCGCCTCACGGAACTAACAGGCGTTCAATTTGCCCGCCTGGCCGGTCACTCGGCAAATGCCGGGCCTCAGATCAGTTTCGACCGCCCCGAATTGAGTCCGTGCATCCAAAAACTAAAAGACAGCAACGACGTCCGTTACGTGGAGGCGCTGGCCATCATTCAAGCAGGCGGCCGGATGCTCCACGAGCGTCCCCGCGCCGACATGGCGGGCTTTGTCCCCTGCCCCCTTGACCGCCGGCGGCTGGAAATGTATGCCGCGCGACAGCAGGCCGAATCCCGCAATCGCCGGGCGATTCGCCGCGGCGGCAAGCTCTACGAAACACCGGCCCGCCCGACAGACCGGGCTGATGTTAGCTTTCCGGATTGAACACAACCGGCTCGGCCCCCGGCGCCGAGATGCCGCGACGATTCAGCAGCGACCCCTCCAGGCGGTAGAGGGATACGAGGGCCTTGAGATAATTGGCAACGGCCTCTATCTCGGCAATCTGCCCGCCCACAAAGTCCCGCTGGGCCTGGCCGACAAGAAGTGACGTAGATTTGCCGACGCGGAATTTCTCTGTCTCTGCGCGCAGCTTCTCCTCCTGGAAGTTGCGCGTGGCTGCTGTAGCCGTAATCTGCTCGCGGGCTCGCGTCAGCTCGATGTAGGCCGAGCGGACATCCACCTGCACGAGCTGGGAGAGGTTTTCGAGCGACTCCTGCATTTGGCGTCTTCCGACCACCGCGCGCGTATATCTCGCGCGGGCACTCCTGTTGATGGGGGCCTGCTCGAACGCCAGACCCCATATCACGTCGTAGCTGTCGCCCCATAAGTTGTCGAGGGCTCCGCCAAAGGTGTCCGAATAGCCGGTCTTGCCCAGCGCGATAAACATATCCATTTTGGGCAGGAGCCCATTTGTGGTGCGCACGACCTCAAGATCGCCGCGCCGTATTTGGAGCCGGGCCTGGTTGAGGTCCGGCCGCATCCGCATCGCCACCAGCACGTGCTGCTCGACATCGTCAAGCTGGACATCGGGCAGCGAAGTGTCGTATTGGAGAATAACGTCCCTGTCCCAGTCGACGTCCCTCGAGGGGTTGAGCAACCGCAACAGGTCCAGGCGCTCCTTGGCCAGGTTGCTGCGGGCGTTTATAAGGTTCTCCCGCCTGAGCGCGACCTCGGCCTGTGCCGCGGCAAGCTCGGTCTCGGCCAAGTCGCCTATCTTGATCCGCTCCTCGGCCTCGGTCATCTGCTTTTGGGCAAGCGTCAGCGAGTCGGTGTAGATTTCGATCTGCCTCTTGGCCAGCGCGTAATCCCAGAACTTCGACTCCACCTGCTCGACAAGGATTTCGGCAAAGCCCCTCAGCTCGTACTGCGATATCAGCGTATCAATTCTCGCCTGGTCCAGGCGCGCGAGGTTTGCGCGGATGTCCAGGCCTCGCATAAGTGCCTGGGTAACCGTGAGTCCGAGGCGGCCGGAGGTGAAAACGTCACTATATAGCGAGGAGTCGGTATAGCCGGCGCCGGCCGTGACATCGACGGCCGTGCCGCTCGGAAACAATTTCGCCAGGGATATGGAGCCGGTTATGGTGTCCACGGTCGAGGTTTCGGTTCCCGATCCGGCGCGCGAGAGCCTGTCGGCAACGGACCTTCTGTTGGACGCCTCGGCGCCGAGAACCGGCTCGAACACGGCAAGCTCCTCCTGCTCGAACGTGCGGCTTAGCTGAGGATTCATCCTCTCGACGACAAGCCCCTGGTTGTTCTCGACGGCCAGGAGAATCGCCTCTTGAATTCCTATCTTCAAGGGCCCCCCGTCCGAGGCGCTGCTATTCGGGTCGGCCGCGTCGGCGACGGCAGGCTTTCGCCCGCCCTGCGGCAAATCGCCTCTAATCTCGGGTCCGACATACTCGCGGTAAGGTTCCTCGTCCACCGTCACGCATGAGCACAGCATAAGCGCCGCCGTCAACATAATGCCGCCAAATATGATGAATGTTTTCCTGCCCGCCATAGTGAACCTCTCTTCCCTTACTGCTCCCGGCCGCTCTGCTGAACGCCTATTTCGCTGCCTGAGGTCGCCCCGGGCTTGAGGCGCTCGAAAATCGAATACACCACCGGAACAAAAACCAGCGTAATCAACGTCGAGCTCAGCAGCCCGCCGATCACCGCTCTGGCCATCGGCGCCTGGGCTTCGCCGCCCTCTCCAAGCCCCAGAGCCAGAGGAATCAGACCGATCACGGTGGTCGTTGCCGTCATCAGTATGGGCCGGAGGCGCCTTCGCCCGGCCTCCTCAATCGCCTGGCGCAGCGGCAGGCCGTCACGCCGACGAAGAAGGTTGGTGTGGTCCACAAGCAGTATCGCGTTGTTGACGACAATGCCCTCGAGCATGATGCATCCTATGAACGACTGAATGTTGAACGTCGTGCCCGTCAGATAGAGCATCACTATCACGCCTATGGCGGCCAGAGGAACCGAGAACATGACCACGAACGGGTCGCGGAGCGACTCGTACTGACACGCCATCACCATGTAAACAAGCACAAGCGCCAGAACGCAGCTCAACAGCAGCTCGCGAAACGACTTCTGCTGCTCTTCGTAATCGCCGCCGAAGGTGATGCTGAAATCCGCCGGCCTCGGGACGTTGCGAATCAAATCGCGCAGCTCGGCAAGAACCGAGCCCATGTCCCTTCCGCTTATGTCGGCGGTGACGCTGATCACGCGCTCCTGGTCCTTTCTCTCGATAATCACCGGCCCGCTTCGCGGCCCGACGTTGACGACGTTTCTGAGAACAACTGGCTGCCCGGCCGAGTTGGCGATGGTCAAATCAAGTATGTCGCGCAGGTCCATCTTCTCGGCATCCCGGAGCTTGACCAGAATCGTAAATTCGTCGCCGCTCTGGCGATAGTAGCCCGCCCTGGTGCCGGAGATAATCGTCTGAAGCGCATTTGCTATCTGGGAAACTGTCAGCTTCATGTCCGCGGCCTTCTGGCGGTCTATCAGAACAAGCTCCTCCGGGCTTCCCGACTCTCGGCTGATTCGTGCGTCGGTGATGCCATCGACCGATTCGACAACGTCCTTGACCTTCGCGGCCAGGACGTCCGCCGTCTCGAGGTCATGCCCGCGAACCTCAACCTCGACCCTGTCGCCTCCGCTGGTTCCCAGTCGAAAAATGAACAGCCCCTGGCCCGCCCGCGTTCGAACGACCATTCCGGGTATCCCGCTCATCCTGCCGCGGAGTTCCGCCGCAATCTGCTCGCTCGATCGCGCCCTTTCCCGCTGGGGCTTCAGCGAGATCCGAACGCTTCCGGTATGGCCGGCCTGACCCCGCCATCGCGAGCCCCCGACGCTTGTCACCACGTTCTTGATCTCCGTAACCGACTCGTTCACAATCCCCTCAATCACCCCGATCTTCTCGTCCAGAAGATCGAGCCGTGTGCCCACCTGCATTTCCGCCTCGACCCGGACCTCGCCCTCATCGGCGCTCGGCATCAGCTCCACTCCTATATGCCGCGTCAGCAGCAGGCTCGTCACAAGCAAAAGAACGGCGATGGTCACAACAAAGACACGATTCTCCAGGGCAAAATGCAGCAGCCTCTTGTAGCCCGTCTCGAGGTGCTGGAAAAACAACCCGCTCGTCTCGAAGACCCTGCCGCGAAATGTCCGCTTCAGATTCGCATCGGGGGTGCGCGAGGGGAGAATCCGGGCCGAGAGCATGGGAACCAGCGTCAGCGCCACGGCCAGTGAGCACAGAAGTGAGAAGCTGACGACGATCGAAAGCTGCTTGAACATGACGCCGGACATGCCCCTTACAAAAATCAGAGGCAGAAAAACAACCATCGTCGTCAGCGTGCTCGCGATGACCGCCGCGGTTACCTCTTCCGTGCCCCTCACCGCCGCACGGTCCAGGACGTCACCGGATTCCCGCATCCGAAAAATGTTCTCCAGAACGACAATAGAGTTGTCCACGAGCATCCCGATGCCCAGCGCGAGCCCGCCGAGCGTCATAATGTTCAGCGTGAACTTACCGAAGTACAGCAGCGCGAAAGTCGCTATGATCGAAACCGGAATCGCGGTGGCGATGACAACCGTGCTTCGCATGTTGCGAAGAAACAAGAGCAGCACCATCACCGCAAGAAGCCCTCCGTAAACGGCGGAAGAGCCCACGTTTCGTATCGAGCGCCGGATGTAATCCGACGTGTCGATAATCGGTATTATTTTTATCTGGGGTATGTCGCGGTTGATACGCTCAAGCTCGGCAAGCGCGCCGTCGGCAACCTCAACAGTGTTTTTGCCCGACTGCTTGTTCACCGAAAGCCACGTGCCCGGCACACCGTTAACCCGTATTATGCGTGTAATTTTCTGCCAGGAATCGTTGACATCGGCGATTTCCTTCAATTGAATGGGGACTCCCTGGCGAATCGCAATTACGGTATCCTCCAACTGCCTCAAATCCGTGTATTCGCCGGGTGTCCTGATAGTGACTTCGAAGTTGCCCTTCTCGATGGTGCCTGCGGGAATGTTTACGTTGCCCTCACGAATACGCGAGATAATAGAATCGAGGGGCAGCGCCAGCGCGTTAATCTTGGCGGGGTCGAGATTCACGTGTATCTCGCGCTCGAGACCTCCGCGGATGTTGACGGCCGCAACCCCGGGGACTCGCTCCAGGCGGTATCTTACCTGGTCCTCAATAATCTGCCGCGTCTGCACGGGGTCCAGGTTGCTCGAGGCGCCGAGAATCAAGATTGGAAAACTGGCCAGGTCGAACTTCCTTAGCGTGGGGCGCTCGGCGTCGTCCGGCAGATGGTCTATGATCCGGTCGAGGCGGTCCCGAATATCGTTGGCGGCGGCATCCAGGTCGGTCCCCCACGAGAACGTCACGCGAACGGTGCCCTGGCCCTCCACCGAGACGGACGTCAGCTCCTCAACGCCCGGCACGGCGCTGACGGCCTGCTCGATCGGCCGGCTGATTAGCTCCTCAATCTCCTCCGGACCGGCGTTTTCGTATGAGCACGAGATGCTTAGCGTCGGGTACGAAATATCGGGCATAAGATCGATCGGAAGCCGCAACAGCGAGATCGTCCCCAGAAGAAGGACCATCAGCACCACCATTATGGTGAAAATCGGTCGATGCACAGCAAAACGCGAGATCCTCATCGCAAATCTCCCGGGGCCCCCTGCGAGCCTGCGCCCTTATCCTCCGGTTGCTTGTCCTTCTGCAGCTCCTTGTCCGGCAGCGTTATTGCCGAGCCGTCTTCCAGAAGATGGTTGCCCAGGGTGATAACCAGGCCGGATACCTCCGGCTCCAGAATCTCCACGACCTCGCCGCTTATGATGCCGGTCCTGACCGGCACAAAACGGGCCTTTGATTTGTCCGTATCGGCAATGAAGATTCCCTCTTTGCCCTCTCGCCTGACCAGAGCCGGCAGCGGAATCAGTGTGGCCTGCTCACGCGAGGCGAACTCCACGCGCGCCCGAACAAACATCCCGGGCTTCAGCAGAAAGTCCGGATTGGGCACGTCCACTTCCACCCTTGCCTGCCGGCTGCTCTCCTTCAGCAGCGGCGCGATGCGTGCAATCCTGCCGGCAAAGGTCCTGCCGGGATACGCGTCACTGGTGACAACCGCCTCCTGGCCGACGCTCACCTTTGGATAGTCCCTCTCGATAACATGAACAACCGCGGTGAGAGGATCGTTCTCGAGAATCGAGACGACCGGCTCATTGACCTGTAGAAGCGCCCCCTCGTCGACAAACCTCTCACCGACGACCCTCGTCGGATCGCCCTCCTCCCAGAAGCTCTGAACCTTGGTGTACGAAAGCCGCACCTGCGCGGTCTTGAGCGCCGCATCCTTCTGGGCCACCTGGGCGAGCGAAACCTTGTGTCTGGTCTGCGAGGCATTGAACGCCGCCTCCGACAGGTCCAGCTCCGAAACAGAGGCGATCTTCTTCTCGCGCAGGACCTTGGCCCTCTCATACTCGCGCCTGGCGATTTCCAGGTCGCTAGCGCAGTTGGCGGCGTTGGCCTTGGCGACCTCGAGCTCGGCCCTGGCCTGCTCAACCTGCTGTGCAAATTCTTCATCGTCCAGCAGCGCAATAACCTGATTGCGCTGCACGGTGTCGCCGACGTCGACCAGGAGCTTCTTGAGCCATCCGGCAACCTTGGGTGCGACTACGAACTGGGACTTGGGCTCCAGCGAACCGGTGAAGACACCGATGTCACGTATCACGTCCTTGTAAATCGGCCTGGTCTCAACGGCTACGGAGAGGCCCGCACGGCGGCCTGCCTTACCGGATTCGGACTGCGTTAACCACTCGTATAGCTGCCAGCCCGCGACGGTGGCAATTGCGAGGACCAGCAGCAGGAGGAAGAACTTTTTCATATATCTTTCCCGAGATAATCTGTTGCCCGGGTTCGGCCGGATGCACGCCAACATCATAACAGAATAATTCGGCCCGTTCAAATGCATCCTCCGGACGCCTGAAATTCAAACGCCCCAGCGAAAGAGCCCCGAATACTTTTCCGTTCCGCCGCACAAAGCCGGCTTCTGTCCCGTTGACACCGGCCCGAACACGCCGGCGAACCTATATAAGCACAAAGCAACGTTTGCAAGCCTGCCCCGCGCCGCCTTATAATCATCCCAACATTCGCACGGCAATGGACTTTCCGGCGCTCGCATGCGGGCCCGGGCAAGAAACAGCCCGGTGTATTAAGCAAACCGGCAAACGTATCTTTCCGGGCTCATGAAACTCCGCCCCGTGCGCCGCCTGCAAAGAAAGGGACTGGGGTCAAATGAAACGACTTCTACGCTGGTATCTCGAGAGGCCGCTGGTTCTGCGGATTATAGTCTGTTTTGCAGTCGGCTCGCTAATCGGGGGGCTCCTGTGGCACATCTCACAACAAGCGTCTGCTGCCGAGCCCACGCATCCAACTGCAGTCGAGGCAAAGATCATTCCCTGTATCCGTCCCTTCGGCCAGGTGTTCGTGCACATGCTCAAGATGATTGTCGTGCCGATTATCTTCTTCTCGCTTGTCGTGGGCGCTTCGAGCCTGCCCATCAGGCGTTTCGGGCGGATCGGTGTGAAGGTCATCGGGTGGTACCTCTTCTGCAGCATGCTCGCCGCCGTGCTCGGCACGTTCATTGCGCTGGCAATCAGTCCCGGCTCGGCGACAGACCTGGCCGGCTGGCAGAGCCTCGCAGGCGCCAATCAAGAACAGGCCGACGAGCTAACCCGGCAGGCCGAGACCGAAGGAACACTGGCTCAACTGCTGTTGAACCTCTTTCGCAACCCCTTCGAGGCCCTGGCCACGGGAAATTTCCTGCCTATCATCGTTTTCTCAATTCTCTTCGGACTCGCCATGCGGGTCCTGGCGGAAGCAGGCGAGCAGCAGCAAATCTCCCAGATGAAAACGCTCGGCCGGCTCCTCGAGGCCTGCCGCGACACAATGTTCAAGCTGGTCGACTGGATTCTCGAGTATTCGCCCATCGGCGTGCTGGCCCTTACCATCGTAAACTTCGGGCTTTACGGCCCTTCCATCGTCGGGCCATATATCAGTGTCACCGCAGGCGTCGTCCTCGGAATAGTCGTGATGGTCTTCGCCGTTTATCCCACACTGCTGTGGGTCGTGACCCGACAAAACCCCCTGCGCGTTCTCAGGCGAATCAGAGAGCCGATGATCATGGCCTTCGTCACCCGCAGCAGCGCCGCAACACTGCCGGTGTCCATAAAGACGGCCGAGGAGGATTTGAAAATTCACGACGAGCTGGTCAGCTTCTCGCTGCCGCTTGGCGCAACAATCAACATGGACGGGGTGTGCGTGCACCTGCCCATGTTTGCCGTGCTCGCCGCAAATATCTTCGGCATCCAGCTTACGCGTGCCTCTCTGGTGGTTCTCGTAATCACCACCGTGCTTTCCTCCATCGGTGCCGGAGGCGTTCCGGGCGGCAGCCTGATGCTGCTGTTCATCATCCTCGAGACCATGGGGCTCGGCCCCGAACAGGTCACCGTCATCGTCGCGCTGGCCCTCGGAATCAACCCCATCCTCGACATGTTCGAAACCATGAACAACATCACCGGCGACCTTGTATGCTCCTACGCCGTTGCAGCCAACGAGGGCCTCGTGGATGTCCCGGCCGACAAGTCGGAGCCGTCACCACCCCCACCTGCCCCGTAGGCCGCGCTGCCTACGCAAGACGCCCGATCATGCCGCAAAGCTCCTCGAGGTTGGCCCGGTCAATCTCGTCGAAGGCAGCCGGCTGATCCGAGTCGATATCGAGCACCGCAATCAGCTTGCCACGCGAATCGGCAACGGGCACCACTATTTCCGAGCGCGTTGATGCCGAGCACGCAATGTGGCCCGGGAATTCTCGCACGTCCGGCACAAGCTGGGTCCTGCCGGAGCTCGCCGCCGCCCCGCAGACACCCCTGTCGAACGGAATCTGCAGGCAGCCGTGGCCCCCCTGATACGGCCCCACCTTGAGCAGCCCGGGCCCGGCAACACGGTAAAAACCCGTCCAGTCAAAATAACTGAACGCGTGGTGAAGCTCGCACGCAACCGTCGCCATCACCGCAATCATGTCCGTCTCGCGCGCAATCAGCCGTCCGATCCTGCCGACCGCTTGCTCATACAGTAGTCGTTTGGCAGTCTCCTTCATCGTCGCTTTCAGACTCCAAGCATCGTTTTAGAACCACCGTAACACGACTTTAGACTACCATTCCGGAGCGCACCCGGTCAATAACTGCTCGTATCCGGCGGCAAATAGCCACAGTCACGACCAAAAAAAAGTGATTACAGACAAGCTCGGTATTGCTCTATTTCACGCGTTATGGTAGAATTAGCTTAGAAGAGAAGTAAAAATGAGCGAACAGAAAGGCGCCTTTATGCATCGTAGCGCTGGAAGATTTAACAAGGGCATCAATATGAGGGCCGATATCATGTCCGACAGAAAGGCATTCACTTTGATAGAGCTTCTGGTCGTTATAGCAATCATCGCCATATTGATGGCGATACTCCTGCCGGCGCTCCAGCGGGTCAAAGAGCAGGCGCAGGAGATAACCTGCAGGGCCAATCTCCGGCAGTACGGCCTGGCCCAGGCCATGTATCTGGACGATTTCGACACGAGATACCCCCGCGCGTGGACGTCCCTCGTCAAGACCGAGTCTCCCGTGGCGGGCTACCAGCGGTTCTGCCGATGGCACGACCCAAGATATCCGGCCGACGGACCATTCTGGCCGTACCTGAAGGCAGAAAGGGTCCATCTGTGCCCCTCTTTCAAAGTCCTTGCCAAGTTCGAGGGCCAGGACCATCCCAGCCATGTGGCCTCAATACCCGTAGTCCCTTATTACAGCTACAGTATGAACGCCTATCTCGGCTCGAAGTCGGGCGCCGCCGGCGGTGGCGTTCTAAAGGCTTCCGAGATAACGAGAAGCAAGAGCGAGGTTTTCTTCTTCGCCGAGGAGAACATGTGGACCAGGCCAGGCTGCAACTGGGTGCTCAACGACAACGCCCTCTGCCCGGACGGCCGCGACTGGTTCGGCACCTTCCACGGCGCGCCACGCGGCAACTTGAACGTGGGCACTTGCAACGCCGTGTTCGTCGATGCACACGTCGAAAAAGTCCGCTCGGCGCTAAAAGAGGACGCCTCCGACAACAGCGAGAAAGAGTTCGGCAGATTCGAGAAATTTGGCTGGCCCCACAGAAAAGCGTTTCAGTAGCACTGCTTACCCCGGTAGGGGCTAATCCCCACCGCAATTCCGATAACTTCGCGTCCGCCCGACGCCGCCCATGCTACCCGCCTTTCACTCACGGCCGGCTGCGCGGCTCCACGCCAAGCAGGTGACGCACGAAAAAATCCATACGCCTGCGCCTCGCATACGGCGTCTCACCGACACCGTGACCTCGCCCCGGGACTATCAGCAGATCGAAATCCTTGTCCGCCTTGATAAGAGCATCCACGACCTGCATCGTCGAGGCCGGGTCCACGTTCCTGTCAAGCTCTCCGACCGTCAGCAGAAGCTTGCCCTGGAGCCTGTGGGCCTGCGTGACGTTGGATTGCTGCTCGTAGTGAGGGCCGATAGGCCAGCCCATCCACAGCTCGTTCCACCAAATCTTGTCCATCCGGTTGTCGTGGCAGCCGCAGTCTGCTACCCCGACCTTGTAGAACTCCCCGTGGGCCAGCAGCCCGCGCAGCGCGCTCTGTCCGCCGGCGGATCCGCCGTATATGCCCACCCGGCTCAGGTCCATGCACGGATACCTGTCCGCCGCCGCCTTCATCCACAGAATCCGGTCGGGAAAACCGCTGTCGCCCAGATTCTTCCAGCAAACGTCGTGAAACGCCTTCGAGCGGTAAGATGTCCCCATGCCGTCAATCTGTACAACAATGAAACCAAGTTCGGCGATAGAGTGCTGGCGACCCTGAAGCCCGAACGATTTCGGCACAAACGCCCCCTGGGGGCCGGCGTAAATCTGTTCTATCACCGGGTACCTGCGATTGGGGTCGAAATTGCTCGGGCGGATAATTATCCCGTAGATGTCCGTCTTGCCGTCGCGGCCCTTTGCCACAAACCGCTCGGGGGTTTGCCAGCCCGTCTTCAACAGTTCGCCCCAGTCGGCCCGCTCCAGCTCGCAGATTAGTTGCCCGTCGTTGGCGTCTCGCAATTCGGTCACGCCCGGCTGGTCCACCCGCGACCAACCGTCAATCAAGAATCGGCGATCCGGCGAAAACTCGACTCTGTGGGTGCCGTCCCCTTCGGTGAGCACGGTAAGACCCGAACCGTCGAGATTCACGCGGCAGAAATGGATATAATAGGGGTCCTGCTCCGGCCGGATACCCCCGGCCTGAAACCAGATTTGCCTCTTGTCCTCGTCGACACGCTCCACGCGGCGCACCACCCACGGGCCTTTGGTGATCTGGTTCTTGACGCGCCCGGTTCCCGCATCGTACAGGTACAGGTGATTCCATCCGTCCCGCTCGGACATCCATATTATCTCGTTGGTCGCGTCGATGTGGCGGCTGAATCGCTTGCCTGCGTAGTCTATGAACGTTTTGCTCTTCTCCTCGATAACCGCCGAGGCCTCTCCACTCTTGGCGTCCACACCCACCACCCGCAGGATCTGGTGGCCGCGCTGGTTGTACAGAAACGTGAACCGGCTCGAGTCGGGCCGCCAGCGAATATCCGATATGCTCCACGGATTGCGAAAAAGCTCGTCGGAAATCGGAATCCGGCGCCTGTTCGCGACGTCGAACAAGTGCGGCTTCGATATGTCTATCTGGTCGCCCGGCTTGGCGTAAGAGAGGTTGTGCAGTTTCGGCTGCAACTGGTCATCCGGCGACGACTCGATCAGGTACACCTTCCTGTCGTCTCCCCTGGCTACGCGCACGGCCACCAGCCTGCTCGAATCAGGCGACCAGTAGAGACGCTGTGAATACGCATCTGCCTCGGTGCCGTCGGAAGTCAACGCGATCTCCTCGTCGCCTGGGGTCTGGCGCACATAGAGGTTGTAGTCCCTGATAAAGGCAAGCCACTTGCCGTCGGGCGATGCGCCACGGCGCTCATCCCTTGGCCGCCCCCTTCCCCGCCCCCGGCCCTGCTCGCGAAGCGTCTCTTCCTCTATCAGCGCCTGGCCTTCTTCTTCGGTAGCCTCGAAAACTGCAACCCGCCCCCCGTCCTCATCCGTCACCAGCCAGACGTGGCCGGCATAGGTATGCTGCCGATGCCGCCCCCCGGCCTGAAGCGTCACGTAGCGCCGACGCTGCCTTTGAGAGTCGACCCAGTAAACCTCCAGGCTTCCCTTCGTGCGGTTTATAAACGTAATCCAGGTCTCCGCGCCCGTGCGGACGCTCGGACGGATCCGAACGCCGGCCTCGAGCGAGCCGGCCGCCTGCTCATCTGCCGAAAGCTCCTCCAGAGCGTAGTCGGCCGTATTGCATCTCCAGCGTTTGCCCCCAAAACTGAACAGAAGCTCCGAGCCCGACTCGTCAAAATCAAGCCTGTCTATCGCCAGTCGCTTTGCATCCATCTCTTTGCCTGTGGCTTCGGCCAGGGCCGCGGCAAGACGCCCGTGGTCGAACGCCGCGCGACGCACGCCGGAGCCGGCATTGACGAAAATGTACTCGCGCACCCCGTCCGCCAGGTCGTTGCGATACCAGAAACGCACGTTGTCGCTCAGCCAGCGGGCGCGAACCCGCTGCTTGAAGACCTTGTTGGCCGTAACCCTGGGCAGATTCTTCGCCCGCTCATAATCGGAACGCGTGCCCTGGGCCGGAACATCCCGCGCGGAAAGAAGAGACATTGCGACTATCACGGCTTGTGCGGCCGCTCTCAACTGAATGTTGACTTTCATGGGTCCTGCTTGCCTCCTGCTGCTGGTATTGTTGGACAGTAACTTCCTGCTCGGCCGATTTCATAATTGCCGCCACAGGGTAACATTGCGTCCACCGCCCGTCAACCGCACGTCCCGCCCATGTCCCCGCTTTGCCCGCTCCTCTGGCGACCACGGCAACCACTACCTTGTTGCATTGGACAGGCCGCCAAGTATAATGAAGCTCGAAAAACCGCTTACAAAGACAATCGGCAGGAGTGGTCACGTCAAATTGACCGGCCGGGCCATCCTGTGGAATTAGCCGAAAACGCGCCAAACAAGGGAAAGGACCAACAATGAGACAACCCGATCTTCAAAAGCCGTCAAGCATGTCGCGCAGAGGTTTTCTGCAGGCCGTCGGCGGAACGGCCGCGGCCGTCTCGCTCAGCTCGGCTCGCCTGAGCGCCGGCGCCCCACAAAACAAGGGAGCCCCCGGCAAGCCGGCGACCGTCCGCTGCGCGTTTCTCTATCCCCCGACCGAATCACTCACAAGAGTCGGCTACTATAGCTGGCCCGGCTCGAGCTTCGACGCCGAGGGCCGCCAGAAACAATATGAAGCCGGGCTGAGAACGATTGAGCAGCGCCTGGGAATGAAGATACTAACCGACGGCCCCGTACTCGATCAGGCCGCTGACGTGGCCGCCTTCATCGAACAGGTGAAAGAATCCCCGCCCGACGGGCTGCTCCTGGTGCTCTTCAAAAAGGGCCATTGGCCACACGTGCTCCGTATCATCGAACAAACCGAGCTGCCGACGGTTATACTCGCCACGCTCGGAATACTGCTCGTCGACCACATAAACCAGGTCCGCGAACGCCCCGGCGTTTACCTTATCAACTCGCTCGACAACCTCGACGCCGTCGAGGACGGCATGAACATGATAAGGACCGTACGCTGGATGAAGGACAGCCGAATCCTCAACATCGCCGGCTCACAAGAAAGAGAATCCACCGTCCCGCACCTTGGCACGCGCATCCGGACCGTGCCCGGAGCAAGCTTCATCGAGCAGTTCAACAGCACCGAAACCGACGACGCCGTCAGGAAGCTCGCCGATAGCTACATGAAAGACGCACAACAGGTCGTCGAGCCAACAAAAGCCGACATCCTCGACGCCGCAAAAACTTACTTCGTGCTCAAGAAAATGATCAGGGCCGAGAACGCCCAGGCGGTAATGATGGACTGCCTGCCCGGGCTCAAAAGGCCCCACAAGCATCCCCCGCCATGCATGGGCTTTATGAGCCTGCGAGATGAGGGCATCCCGGCAGGCTGCCAGGCGGACCTGAGAGCCACGCTCACCCTTATGCTCGTTCAACAGCTCTTCGACCGGCCCGGGTTCCAGCAGAACGCCTCCATGGAGACCGAGGCGAATCACTACTTCGGCGCACACTGCACGTGCCCGTCCAAATTGAGGGGCACGAACGCTGCGCCTGAGCCGTACATATTGATGAGTCACGCAGAGGCCGGCTGGGGTTGTGTGCCGCGTGTCCTCTGGCCGGTGGGCGAGCAAGTGACACTGGCGCAGTATGTCACCGCCGAGACGCCGCAGATGTATGTCTATAGCGGAAAAGTCGTCGGCTGCCCGCCCATTCCGGCGACCGGTGGCTGCCGCACGAATATCCAGATGACGATCAATGAGGTGGAGGACGTCTGCCGCGTCAAGGGGATGCACCAGGTCATATTCTTAGGCAACCACGCCCGGCAGCTCAAGGCTTTCTGCCGGCTCCATCGCATCGCCGTTGTTACCTGATGAAAATGTAAATCGATAGAATGCGCACCGTGCGTCCCCGCTGCCGCAAAGCGCCTCCCTCGCGACGGTTTCTGCGCCGGCCGGGGCCGAATCGGCCGCAGCCCGAAGAGGAGGACATATAATGCCCGGACGAGATCCTTCACTGCTTGATCGCCGCCAATTCCTCAAAGCCGCCGCCTTCGGGATTGCCGGCCTTTCTCTGCCCTCTCCGTCAAAGGCCGGGCGCGGCCCGGGGCGCAGGCCGAATATCGTCCTGATCATGGCCGACGACATGGGCTTCTCCGACATCGGCTGCTACGGCGGCGAGATCAGCACGCCCAACCTCG
>CP070678.1:3713109-3719896 GCA_020352515.1 Phycisphaerales bacterium
AGACGCACGGTAGCCTTTCCGACCGGCTTATGGCGGCGCTGATCGCCGGCGATTGTGCCGGGGGCGACCATCGCGGGCGCCTGGCCGCCGGCATACGCATCGCCAAAAAGGGAGTCGAGGGACACTGGCTGGAACTTTACGTCGATAAGAGCGACGATGCCGTAATCGATCTGGCCAAGAAGTACGCCGAGCTTGAACACGAGGCCAAGGGCGACTGGCCCGTGGCAAAGCCGCCTTTCCGTCACCCCTGTCCCCCAAAGACCGAAGGCCACGGCCAATCCAAGTGAGAATAGCCGCTGTCACCGGGAGCAACATCGGATTGTAGCGCAAGGTCCTTGTCTATCGGCTGCGTCTCGACCTTTTGGGCGGACGAGCTATATTCCAACAGGGCTTTCGTGTCTTTAGCTGGATTCAGGCTTGCCCCTGCATCACCGGCGCATTCGCGGCTCGCCACTACCAGGAATATCCCCAAACGCCGGCGACTTTGACACTCCGTCAAGCAGCGACGAAACACCGAATTGTATGGAACCCGGACAGCGCCCGGTTGTATAACAGGGTGAAAGCAGCCTGAAACTGACATCGGGTCGGGCCAATGATGCAAGACAAAGAGGTTGTACGCAGGATTCTTGCCGGCGACACGGAATCTTTCAGACTGATAGTCGAAAGGTACCAGCGCCCGGTCGTCCGGGTGGTGCGCAATATCACCTTCGACGGGCAGGCTTGCGAGGACATAGCCCAGGAAGTGTTTCTCGCTGCCTACCGCAAGTTAAGCTCTTACGACCCCGCTCGCAGCAGTTTCTCGACCTGGCTTTTCACCATCGCCAGGAACAAGAGCATAAACGCCCTGAGGAAGAAGAAGGCGGTGCCGCGAGGCGCGCCGCCGGATAGGAGTATGGTGCGGGCGCCCCAGGATGAGCTGGTCGAGAGGGAGCTGCTGGACGAGCTGGACAGCCGGCTCCGGCGTCTGCCCGCCAGGCAGAGGCGGGCTTTCGTGCTGGCCGAGTTCGAGGGATTATCATACGAAGAGATCGCGCAGATTGAACGAACGAAAACCGGAACGATCAAATCCAGGATAAGCAGGGCAAGAGAAAAGCTCAAGTCCGCGATCAGGCAGTTCAGTGGGGAAACGTAATGAAAAGTGACGAGGTTTACGAGACCTGGAAGAAGAGCAGGAGTGAGATTGAGGTCGGCAGCGGTCTGACTGATGAGGTGATGAGGCGGGTGCGCCGATACGAATCGGGACGGCGCCGGCCGCTTATCGACGCGCACGAGCTGATCGAGCGGATAAGCCGGCACCGACCGGCCAGGGCCGCCGTGATTGCGGCCGCGGCGCTAACGGGGGCCGCTCGCATCTGGCTTGTGGTTTACGCCTTTTTCGGCTGCTGACAAAGGGAGATTTGAAATGGCAGAAGCAACGATAAACACGAAATACAGGCGCCGTCCCTGGCTGGCGGTCGTCCTGTCGCTGGTTATGGCAGGGCTGGGACATATATATGTCGGCAGGCTGGTGAGGGGCCTGCTGCTCGCCTTCTTGTGCTTCATCCCCCTGGTGGTCGTGCACGTCGCCCTTGCCACGGGAATCGACGCCAGGGTCGTGACAGCGGCCGCGCTGGTCGGCACTGTTGTGATACCAATCATCGCAATTGGTGATTCCTACCGCATTGCCAAACATACCAGGCCGGACTACGAGCTAAAGGAGTACAACCGCTGGTATGTATATGTCCTGCTGCTCCTGGTCCAAACGGGCGGCAGTATCCAGACCGCCTTCAGCACCAGGACAAACTATATCCAGGCCTTCAGGGTGCCGGCGGCCTCTATGTATCCGGGGATCATCCCCGGTGACAGGATACTCGCCGACAAAACAACCTATAAAAACGCCGCGCCGAAAAGAGGCGACGTCATAGTCTTTCTAAACCCGGACGACAGGCGAACCAATTATATCAAGAGGGTCGTCGCCCTGCCGGGAGATACCGTGGAGGTTAGAGACAACGTGGTCTTCGTCAACGACAAGCCGCTCGAGCGCACAAAGGCCCCCACCGGAGCGCTCGACAGGATAAGGATTAAGCTGGACGGAAAAACTATCGAGGGGGATGTCTTCGAAGAGACTAACAATGGGGCCCGCTATAGAATCATCCTCGCGTCCGGCTCCGACGCCGAATCCGCCGCGGACTTCGCCAGGATGACGGTCCCCAAGAACCACTGCTTCGTCCTCGGCGACAACAGAAATCACTCCATAGACAGCCGCAGCTTTGGCCCGGTCGCCTTCGGCGATATCAAGGGTAAGATCAAATACCTCTATTTCCCCGCCAGAGACTGGTCCCGGTTCGGAAGAATAGACCGATAGACCCCCGCGCCGCGACAACCCCGTGATGCAGTTGTGGCAGAACACCGCATCGGTGACCACCACTACAGCCCGGCGGCCCTGCTCAAACCATCCGGCGCGTTCCGGCAGCGCCAAAAATGCGGCACGCGCAGGACACCGGGCAGGCGTCTTAGTTGACGATTTGGGCCGGCGCCGGTATTATCGGGGCACCCGGAAGGACTCTTGCGCAGGCAGGCATGTGCCGGGCAGAATATGAGCGAGCAGGGTCAGGAGAACGGTGCTTTGAAAGATAGCCAACGGAAAAACAGGCGCATTCGCGTTGCGGCAGCGATTGTCGCGGTTCTTGCGCTTGCCGCCTGCCTTATGCTCCCGCGCCAAAGCGTCGAACAGCAGCTCCGCGCGATAGAGGCCGCCCGCGCAATACCGGATTCCGAGAATGCCGCGGTCATCTATGACAAACTGCTTGCAGAAGTGGGAGAGCTTCCCCTGTGTGCGGATTTATTTGACAAGGACACGTGCAGTATTATTGGCTCGTGTCCCTGGAGCACGAGCGAATACCCGAGGGTCGCAGAATGGATCGGGGGCCATAAGCAGACAATTGCGATGTTACTCGAAGCTGCAAAATTCGAGAGGTGCCGATTCCCGATAGGTGATTTGAGCGCGGAGAGCGAGGTCGAGCGAATGAATCGTAATGCAGCAATAAGGGGATGGGCGGGGATTCTGCTCGACTTGGCGGCCGGTAATGACTTGGGAGAAGGCCGCATCGATGACGCTATAGCCAAATATCGATGCATTGTCCAGTTGGGACGCCATGTTTGCCAGCAGCCTTTTACTCTGGAGCGGAGCGACGGCAGATGGATGGAAACCGTAGGGCTGAATCGACTCATCGAACTAATCGGCCTGCTCGAGCCGGATAATAGTGAGTTGGACGCGATAGAACAGCTTCCAGTTGAAATAGGAGACCACTGGCGTGAAAGGGCCGAGGAGATGCTGAGGGTCGAAAGACTTCTTTACAGAGGAAGGTGTTCTGCTATCGCTCGCGTGAAGGACTTTGTCGCAGGCTATCCGCTCGAAAAATATTTCGAAAGTGAGAGGGACGAGTCTCGGAATGTATTGTTATACCGGCGTGTATTTAAGATTACTATCGCGCTTGCGCGCTACAGAAACAAACGTGGCCATTGGCCTGCGAGTCTTGATGAGGTCAGGGAGCTTGCACCGCCCCAGAGCTTCATCGATCCTGTAAATGGCGAGTCGCTTGTCTACGAGACCTGGCGCAGCAGCATCTTCGACAGCACGTTCAAGTTGTACAGCAAGGGCAAGAACGGCATCGACGAGGGCGGCCGATATAGCGCAGCAATAGACCCCAACTCTTTGGAGGTTATCGTCGAAGAGGACGACGATCTGTTCTGGCCGCCCCGAAGATTGTTTGAAGAGTCCAACACAGAGGCGCAGGAATAATGCTATATAGGGGGCGAAGGGGAGATTTTCGGTTGCGGTTGATCACCGCGGGGGCATTTCGGTAGAGTGTGTCGGCACGGTTTCAAGGGCGCCGGCGTTGACGGGCACGGGTGCCCGGCTTATTATGCAATCGGCGTTGAATGGACATGTTTACGCGACGGGCGGCCGCATAAGGGCCGCTCGGGGTATTCGGCAGTGCTTCATGACATTATGTAGGAGCAAGAGCAGATGACGGTCAGACGCGTATTTTCGGCCCTGCTATTTATTGGCTGGACTGTTTGCCTGCCGGGCACGGAGGTCCGGGGCGGCGCCAGGCTACAACCGGTGGACGTTTGCGACGTGAGCATCGGCGGCGGTTTCTGGGGGCCGCGGCTCGACGTAAATCGGCGTGTGGGCCTGCGGCATGCATTCGAGCAGTGCGACCGGATGGGAGGTCTGACGAACTTCGACAAGGCCGCGGGAATTATGGAGGGCCCTCACAAGGGAACTCATGCCAATGATTCGAACGTTTACAAGGTGATTGAAGCGGCGGCATACTGCCTGGAGCTTTGGCCGGACGAGGAGCTGGAGGCATACGTGGACAGTATCATCGCTCGAATCGCCGCGGCCCAGCAGGACGACGGGTACTTGTCGACGGCGTATATTGTCAAGGAGGCGGACAAGAGGTGGGTTAACGTGCGGATGTGGCACGAGCTATACTGCGCGGGGCACCTGTTCGAGGGGGCGGTTGAGTACTATCGAGCTACGGGCAAGAGGGCGTTTCTGGATGTCGCCACGAGGCTGGCGGATCATATCGATTCGATTTTCGGTCCGGGCAAGCGGTACGACGTGCCGGGGCATGAGGAAATCGAGCTTGCGCTGGTCAAGCTGTATAAAGTCACGGGCAACGAGCGGTACCTGAATCTCTCACGGTTCTTTCTGGACGAGCGTGGCCATGCGCACGGAACGGCCAGGCGTCCTTTCGACCCGAACGATACAAGTCAGTACGACAGACTGTCCTCGCTGGTCCCTGAAAGAGCCAGGCGCCACCTGATTCGCAACGGCCGGATGCAGGATCACATGCCGCTGGCCGAACAGAGGCAGGCGGTCGGTCACGCCGTGCGGGCCGGGTATGTCTATGCGGCAATGGCGGATATCGCTATGCTGCAGAACGACGAGCGGTACGACGAGGCAGTCACGAGTATCTGGGGGGATGTGATCAAGAGCAAGCTGTATCTGACCGGGGCCGTGGGCACGGCCCAGTATCGCGACGAGGGTTTCGGCGACGGGTACCGGCTGCCCAATCAAGGCGCGTATTGTGAAACGTGCGCGGCGGCCGCGAGCATCCTCTGGAACTGGCGCATGAACCTGCTAAAGGGGGACTCGTCGTATGCGGATTTCCTGGAATTGACCCTGTATAACGGTTTCCTGTCGGGCGTATCGCTTTCCGGGGACCGGTTCTTCTACACAAATCCATTGGCCAGTCGAGGGAAGGTTCGGCGCAGGGCATGGTACGTGCCGGCCTGCTGCCCGACGAACGTGGTGCGTCTGCTTCCGCAGGTCGGCAGATTCGCCTATGCCACCGATTCACGGGGCATTTATATCAATTTGTACATATCCGGCGATTGTGAGCGAAAGATCGACTCCACGACGGTCAAGCTGACGCAAAGCACGCGGTATCCATGGGACGGCAGGGTCGCGATAGCGGCCGAGCCGAGCAGCGAGGCTCGTTTTGCGATCCATTTGAGAATCCCAGGATGGGCGCGGGGGCGTCTGCTGCCGAGCGATCTGTACCGATTCGGCGAAGCAACCAAGGGCTCGTGGTCGTTGAAGGTCAACGGGAAGATTCAGAAGAATGCGCCACTCCGAAACGGCTACGCCGTGGTCGAGCGTACGTGGAAGGCCGGCGATCGTATCGAGCTGGTCATTCCAATGCCGGTTCGGCGGGTTTACGCCCATCACAACGTGGAGGCAAATCGCGGCCGCGTGGCGTTGATGCGCGGGCCGCTGGTCTACTGCGTGGAGGAGCAGGACCACCAGGGCGACGTGTTGGATCTGGCTCTGCCGCGTGATTTGCGGTTAACGCCCGAATACAGCGATGCGCTGCTGAGCGGCGTGGTTGTGCTTCGCGGGCGTGTTCCGGCGGGGGATGACTCAGAGCGACAGATCACGGCGATTCCCTATTATGCGTGGAACAACCGGTCGGTCGGGAAGATGGCGATCTGGCTGCGTGAAACGGATGCCGCGGTATCCCGGGCAGACCGAGGGCCGGTGAAGGTCTTTCTGCTGGCCGGCCAGTCGAACATGGAGGGCCAGGGCGTTGTGTCGATGGACCATCCGGATTACTACAACGGCGGCAGGGGCAACCTGGTCAACACGATGAAGGATCCTAACAAAGGGCCGCTCCTGCGGCACCTCAAAGACGACAAGGGACAATGGGTCGTCCGTGATGATGTTAAGATCAGTTTCAGGGGTAGAAGCGGCGGACTGACCATCGGGTATACCGGCTACGGTGGCTCGAGCCATATCGGCCCCGAGCTTCAATTCGGCCATGTTGTCGGGGATTACTTCGAGGAGCCCGTCTTGTTGATAAAGACGGCCTGGGGCGGAAAGAGTCTCTTCAAGGATTTCCGACCACCAAGCTCGGGCGGAACCGTGGGGCCCTACTATACTCAGATGCTGGAGGATACTCGCAAGGCGCTGGATACGATGGAAGAGACGTTCGGCGATCTGGCCGGCCGGGGATATGAGATTGCGGGCTTTGTCTGGTTGCAGGGCTGGAACGATATGTGTGACCCAAAGGCTATACCGGAGTATGACCGGAATCTGGTTAACCTCGTGAAAGACCTTCGGCGCCAATTCAATTCTCCGAACCTGCCGGTAGTTATTGGGGAGCTTGGCAACGGCGGGCCTGAGGCGAGGGGCAACATGGCGGCTTTTCGCGAGGCGCAGAAGCGAGGGGCCCGGCAGATAAGCAACGCCGCATTCGTCATAACCCATGACTTCTGGCGGGATCCGCAACAATGC
>CP070678.1:3719996-3731786 GCA_020352515.1 Phycisphaerales bacterium
CCCGTAGAAAAACTCCGGCATCTCCCAAACCATACTCTCCAGCTCGCCGCGAATATCCCCAAGCAGCTTCTTGCTCGTCCCGTCGTTTGCCGACCTCGGCCAGTAAACCAGCAGCTTCCGGCACTGCTTGACCGCCTCCTCCTCCGCCGCGCTCACCTCGAACGGAAGGTTCCGCCAGCCCCCGAACGAAGACTCCAGAGAAGTCTTCTTGACCGCCCTGGCTTTCCACCTCTCCGTCGGTTTCGTCCAGTCGGATTTATCGCCCTCGCCGCCGCTCTTGACCATCGGCAGGAGAATCGCCGCCGCCATTAGAATCACCAGAAGACCGAGAATCCCGAGCTTCGCGGACTTGGGAATCGGCCGGCCAAGGATGTGCTTGATGCGCCCGGAAAGCGCGCTCTTCGACTCCACAACACCTATCAGCCTCAGGCTCAGAGCCGGCCGCTCGAAAGCAAGCCTCGCAACCCTAACCAGAGCCTCCGGATATTGCCCCGCCCTCTCGCCCATCGCCACCAGCACCGCCTCGTCCACCGCCTCCTCCCGAACCCGCCGAATCATCGAGTTCGCAACCCACAAAAGCGGATTATAAAAATACACCACCTGAAGAACCGTCTGCGCCAGATTCACCCACAGATCGCCCCGCCTTATGTGAGCAAGCTCGTGAAAAAAGACCGGCCGAAGCTGACCCGCCCCAAGACCACGCCCAAGGTTGTGAGGCATAAGTATAACCGGCCTGAGCAGGCCGCAAACCGCCGGGCTCGTCGCGTTCACCGAAACCTTCAAACCTACCCGCCGCTTGACCCCCATCGCGACCCGGCAACGTTCCAGTGCGTCTTTCATACCCACATCCGCATCCCTCGCCTGACGCACCAGCCCACGCACAAAGACCGCCCGCTGCACCAGAAGCAGACCCATCGCAACAACCACAACCAGCCACAACGAAAACACCAACGCCTGCCAGGATAACCGTACCGTCCCGGTCTCCGGCGAAACGGCCGCCTCCGTCAAAATCGGCTCTACCTCGGATGCAGCAGCCCGCGCAGGAACATATCCGTAATCCCGAATTTCCGAAGTATCCAGGAAAGGCAGTGTAGCCGCCCCGGATTCCACCGCCCGCCCGCTCTCCCGCGTCGCCTCGGCGCCGGGCCGGCTCATCTCAACGCGCGCCAACCGCTCACCGAAGAAACTACCCACGCTAAACGGCGACGACAGGGATGTCGGCAGGACCAGCTTCAGTAGCACCAGAACCCATATCCAGTAACGAAAAACCGCCCGAACCCGCTTGCGCAGAAACACGTCGACCAATAGCAAAATCAAAATAAGAACGGCCGACTGAACCAGCATCGGACCGGCGAATCTCACAAAGGCCGCACCGGCCCTGTTTACTTGCTCCAATATGACGCCCATGTCAGGTCCTCCGCTTAATAGGACGCTCTTTCCAGCGTTTTTGTCACAACAAAATTACTTCTTCCTGCCCGCACGCTTTTTCTTCTTCACAAGCGCCTCAAGCTCGGCAAGCTGCGCACGCGAAAGTTTCTGGTTGTCCAGCATGAACTCCATCATCGGGGTAAACGCCCCGTCGAATGCCCGCTTCAAAACCCGCATTATCTCGTTCTTGCGCGCCTGCTTGCGGCTGATCGTCGAGCGATACAGAATCAGGTTCCGAATCCGCTTGGTCGTCAAAAGACCTTTCTCCACCATCCGGTCCATCATCGTCTTGACCGTGCTGTACGTCCAGTGCCGCCGCTTCTCGAGCGCCTCCTGAACTGTCGGCGCAGCACACGGCTCGTTCTCCCAGACAGCCTGAATAATCGACCATTCTCCTTCGGTAAGCTCACGTTTCTTCTTTGCCATGGCAGTCTCCTTTCATATCTAACCACCGAGAGACTACTCTACAACTGTCAAGAACGCAAGCACAAAGTAAAGATTTTTTAAAATTTTTTTCTCGCCCCCTGGCCTGCGCGCCAAACCCCCGCTATCGCGGCAAGACCCCCCTTTTCCCGCCGTCGTGGCCCCCCGGGCGCCGTAAAGGCCCGGCCCCTACCTCACCGCTCTGCCGTAAACTTCAACCTCGACGTAGTGATTCAAGTCGTCCGTTGTGCTCCCGTTGCTGTACAAACGCACGTACCGGCCCCGCGCCCCCCTGCCGTCGATCAGGTTGCCCTCGTACGTCTCCACGTAATGCATGTCCTCTCCGACGCCTAAACCGGCCGAGTTGTCGATGTCGTTGTTGAACAGCGTCCGCACGTTCTCCGTGAAATCCACATCACCGGCAACCTGAACCACCACGTCGAAATAAACCACCGGATTCTTGTGATAGTGCCACACCAGAATGCCGTATATTTCGTGCTCACCCTCCAGGTCTATCGTGACATGCTGCAGCAGCGGGCCCAACTCCACGTAGCTGCCGTCCGCCGCCTCCTTGTCGCCGTCCGTTATCATCCCCAAATCGCCGATAACCGGTTCCTCGTCGCTCCCAGAAACCGACTTGCCCAGCGCCACGTTCTTCGTCCCCACCGGCGCAAAAAACGGAGCCCGCCTCTCTTTCGCCAGCTTCCTCAGGTTCGCAACCCGGATGTCCTTCTCCGTGCCCTGGAACATCGCCCTCGGAAGCTCGAAGTCGATACGTATCATACCCCCGTCATTGTCCCCGGCAGGTGTGGATGACGCCACCGGCGCCGCTCGCTCCCCTTCTTCAACCTCCGCCGCCCCCCGCCTCAACTGCGCCAGGCCCAAAACCACGCCGATGCCTATAATCGCCGCAACAAGTGTCTTTAACATAACGCTCTTCATGTCTATTCTCCTTGATCTTTCCATGCCGGTCTCGGGCCCAAACGCCCACCAGCGGTTCGTGTTGAAACGCAAAAGCATCTGCCACCGCACCTTGTTTCTGTGCCTGCCCTCTGGCTCGTGGTCAATCTTCAAGCGCCCAACCAGCGCCTTGAATTTATTGTCTTCCGCCGACATCGTCTGCTCTGCCATCTGCCCGCGCAGGCGTCCCCCCCATCCCCAAACGCGCGCAGCGGGCCCTTTGGCTGCCTCGATGAAAATGCTCGCGCAAACTGAGTTTTCAAAGACCCACAATCCGCAATGGTTGGCTGCTTTGGCTGAGGGTCCCGAAACACGCCGCTGCGGCCCCGGCGATCGACGTCACCGCCGCTTCCGCGCCGCGCCGCCCAAGATAACGTATTTTAGCCGCCGGCTCTATCGCCCCGGCAGGCCCTGAAATTTCACTTCAATATGATGACTCGAATCCTTGCCTCTGCCGCCGGCTACGGAAAAGCGGCAGTCATGCGAGCTCCGTCGCTCTCGACCGCCCGATATGTGCCCGCGCGTTTTTCACCTGACCGGTCTTCCGTAAACCTCCACCTCCGTATAATGGTTGAAGTCGTCCCCCGTGTTGCCGTTGCTGTAAAGACGCACGTAACGGGCCCGGACCCCTCTGCCGTCTATTAGCTTGCCCTCGTACGTCTCGGTATAGTGCTTGTCCATGCCCATCCCCAGCCCGGCCGAATTGTCGATGTCGTTGTTAAACAGCGTCCTGACATCTCCCGTGAAATCAGGATCGTCGGCCACCTGCACCACAACGTCAAAATATACCCGCGGCCGCCTGTGGTAATGCCACACCACAACCGCCCAGATCTCATGCCTGCCCTTCAGATCCACCGTCACATGCTGCGCCCCCGCGCCAAGCTCCACGCTGCTGCGCTCGGTCGCCTCGTTGTCGCCGTCGGTGATAAGTCTAAGCTCGCGGGCCGCCACCTGCCGGTCACTGCTCGAAACCGGCTTGTCAAGCGCCACATTCGCCGTCCCGACAGGCGCCGGGAAAGGCGGCCGCGGCCTGCCCAGAGGCTTCTCCAGATTCTGCACACGCGCATCCTGCGGCGTGCCTCTGAAAACCGGCTTCGGAAGATTGATCTCTATCGGAGCCAGCTCAGGTGTCCCCGTGTAAACAGGATCCGTCCCGTTGGTCTCGGCAGCGTGGAAAGGCGCCTCCTCGACCTCTTTCGGCGCCAGCACGCGATAAGCGCCGACCGCCGCGCCCGCGATTATCACCGCCGCAACGGCCAGCTTCACAACCGGGCTCCGCACCAGAACTCTCCACGAAAGCCCCGCCGCTCCGCCCGCCGCCGCCGACTCCTTGAAAGCCAAAAGCATCCGCCGACGCAGACCCTCACGGTGTGCCGCGTCAGGCTCACTGTCAATCTTCAGCCGACCGACAATCTTGTTGAAATCGGCTTCGTCTTTGAACATCTCATCATTCTCCGTCGCTGAAAAGCTTCAGACTGTTTCTCAATTGCTCCAGAATCCGGTGGAGCGTCACCCGTACGCTCCCCTCCCTCGCCCCTAAGATGGCCGCTATCTCCGCAAAAGGCAGCTTCTCAAAAAACCTCAGCGTCAAAATTGTCTGGTGTTCCGGCTTAAGCCCCAGTATCGCCTCGTACACAGCCGGCCAGTCCGGTCCCGCCCCCTCGTCAGGATTCCCGCGGGTCGCCGACCTCGCCGCCGCAGCCGCCGACAAAAGACGCTTCCGCCGGGAGCTCTTTCTTATGTACGCGTTCACCTGGTTGATCGCTATCGCGTAAAGCCAGTTCCGAAACTCGTACTCCGTCCCGCCCTCGAAACCGCCGATCGTACGCGCAACCGCAAGGAATATCGTCGACGTAACATCTTCCGCCACTTCCCTGCTGAACAGCCGGTGAACGCAAAAACGGAATATCTTCTCGTAATACTGCTCGTACAGCCGGCCAAGGGCCTCGGCCTCCGTGCGAGCCCTGACAACCAAAGCGTCGTTATCCGTCTGCGAGACAGCTTTTGCCATAGCACCAACCATTGCGCCACTATAATTGCGCCGCACTGCCCTATGTTACAAGATAACGCCCGAAAATCCCGAAAAATCGCCCTGCCGCAACCAAAACGCCCCCCCAAAACCAATAATTGCTTGACACAAACAACCAACCTCAATAAAGTAGCCTACTCGTTGGCCCCAAAGCCGAGGCTGGGGGCGGGATTAAACCTGAAAAATGCATGTTCAGAATGTCTGTGATAAGGAGAAATACAAATGGCAACAAAGGTCGCAATTAACGGATTCGGGCGAATCGGAAGGGCCGTCGCGAGGATTATCATGGCCGCAAAAGGAGATTTGGAGCTGGTGGCTATAAACGACCTCTCCGACGCAAAGAGCCTCGCCCACCTCTTCAAATACGATACCGTCATGGGCAAGTGGAACGGAACCGTCCAGGTAAAGGGCGACAGCCTCGTCATTAACGGCAAGCCCATAAAGGTCCTCGCGGTCAGAAATCCCGCCGAGCTGCCCTGGAAGGATATGCAGGTGAAAGTCGTACTCGAATCCACCGGTATCTTCCGAACCGCCGAATCCCCCAAGGGTGGCTACGCCGACCACCTCAAGGCCGGGGCAAGTAGCGTCATGCTCAGCGTCCCCGCAAAAGATGATATCGACGCCACAATCGTACTCGGCGTCAACGATGAGAAGCTCACCGCCGAGACCAAGTGCGTCTCCAACGCGAGCTGCACAACAAACTGCCTGGCCCCAATCGCCAAGGTCCTAAACGACGCCTTCGGAATCGAAAAAGGCCTCATGACCACCATCCACGCCTATACCAACGACCAGCGAGTCGCCGACATGATACACAAGGACCTCCGACGAGCAAGAGCCGCCGCCTGCAACATCATCCCCACAACAACTGGCGCCGCAAAAGCTATCGGAAAGGTAGTCCCCGAACTCGACGGAAAACTCGACGGCTTCGCCATCCGAGTCCCCGTACCCGTCGGCTCGGTCGTGGACCTCGTCGTAAACGTCAAGAAAGAGGCCTCCGCAGAACAGGTCAACGCAGCCATGAAGGCCGCCGCCGAAGGACCCATGAAGGGAATCCTCGAATACTGCGATGAGCCCATCGTCAGCAGCGACATCGTAAACAACCCCGCCTCCAGCATCTTCGACTCCCTCTGCACCATGGCAAAGGGCAACATGGTAAAGGTCGTAAGCTGGTACGACAACGAGTGGGGATATTCCAACCGAAGCGTCCAGATCATGGAAGCAATGGCAAAACTCTGACAGGCTTGAGAAAGTCGCTCTACGACTGCAACCGGGTCCTACTTGAACGGGTGAATTATGGCTAAGAAAACCGTGGCCGATATCGACGTGCAGGGAAAAAAGGTCCTCATGCGCTGCGACTTCAACGTGCCCCTCGACGACCAGTGCAACATCACCAGCGACGACCGAATCGTCAAGGCCCTGCCAACAATCAAGAACATCCTCGATCGCGGCGGGGCCCTGATACTCATGAGCCATCTCGGCCGCCCCGCAGGACAGAAAGACGAAAAGCTCTCCCTTGCCCCCGTCGCAAAGAGGCTCTCAGAGTTGCTCGCTCAGCAGGTGAGCTTCGCCCACGACTGCGTCGGAGCCGAAACCCAGGCCAAAGCCCGCACGCTCAACAGCGGCCGATGTATGCTCCTCGAAAACCTCCGCTTCCACAAGGAAGAGACCATAAAGGACAAGGCCGCAAAGGAGGACGCACAACTCCGCCAGGCTAAGGATGATTTCGCAAAACAGCTCGCCGCCCTCGCCGATATCTACGTCGACGACGCCTTCGGAACCGCACACAGGGACAACGCCTCAATGTACACCGTCCCAAAAATGATGGAAGGAAAACCACGGGTCATCGGTTTCCTCATCGAAAAGGAGCTCAGGTTCCTCGGCGACACCCTCAAAGAACCCGAAAAGCCCTTCGTCGCGATACTCGGCGGCGCAAAAGTCTCCGACAAAATAGGAGTAATAGAAAACCTCATCGAAAAGGTCGACCGGATACTCATCGGCGGAGCCATGGCCTATACCTTCTTCAAGGCAAACGGACAGCAGGTCGGAAAGAGCCTCTGCGAGGACGATTTCCTCGACAAGGCAACGGCGCTTCTCGAACGAGCAAAGGACGCCGGCTGCGAGATAGTCCTCCCCGTTGACACCGTCATCGCAAAAGAGTTCAAACCAAACGCCAAAAACAAGGTCGTCAGCGGAAATATCGACCCCGAGTGGCAGGGAATGGACATCGGGCCCGAAACCAGGAAGCTCTTCGTCGAGAAACTCGCCGCCGCCAAGACCGTCGTCTGGAACGGCCCGATGGGCGTCTTCGAGATGCCGCCTTTCGACGAAGGCACAAAGGCCGTCGCGCTCGCCGTCGCACAGGCAACCGACAACGGCGCAAGCAGCATAATCGGAGGCGGCGATAGCGCCAGCGCCGTCGCCAATCTCGGACTACAGGATAAGATCAGCCATATCTCAACCGGCGGCGGAGCCTCGCTCGAATTCCTCGAAGGAAAAAAATTCGTCTGCCTCGAAATCCTCGACGAGAAATGATCGCCGGCCGAACCGGGCTGCACGCTCGCCCGTTTCACCCGGAGCCGGGCCCGCGGACTCTTGAAGCTCGAAAGGTAGGGCACATTTGAGATTACCCGAACCAGGGACAATTGAGATTGCACCCTCCATACTCAGCGCCGATTTCGCCAGGCTCGCCGACGAGATTGCCGTCGTCGAATCCGCCGGCGTCAATATCGTACATCTCGACGTCATGGACGGCCACTTCGTCCCAAACATCACCATCGGCCCCCCCGTCATCGCAAAGCTCCGCCGCTGCAGCACCCTCGCATTCGACTGCCACCTCATGATAAGCGAGCCCGCCGAATACGCCGAGAGATTCGTCGACGCCGGGGCCGACCACATCACCTTCCACGTCGAGGCCGCCCGCCAGCCCGAAAAGCTCATCGAAAAACTCCACCACCTCGGCTGCACCGCCGGAATATGCCTCAACCCCGATACCCCCGTCGACTCCATACGACAAACCGCCCCCCTTTGTGACATGGTCCTCGTAATGACCGTCAACCCCGGCTTTGGCGCACAGAAATTCATCCCCGAAGCCGCCGCAAAAGTCGCCCCCGTAAGGCAACTCGTCGGACCCGCAATTCGCGTCGAGGTCGACGGCGGAATCGACCCGACCACCGTCCCGACCGTCGTCTCGTATGGGGCCGATACCATCGTCGCCGGCAACGCCGTCTTCGGAAAAAAGGACCGTATCGCCGCCATAAACGCCATCCGAGACGCCTGCAAATAACTTTTTGTGGCCGTCCCCGCCGCTTCCTGGTATAATCTGACCCTGCACTCGATGGCCTGGAAAATATAACTATGGCAGAACAGACAAAATCAAAATGGAACGGCTTCTCACTAAGGCCAAGAAAAGAGATGCCCGAAGGCCTCTGGATGAGATGCCCCAAGTGCGAGCACATGCTATACAGGAGCGCGGTCGAAAAAAACCTCAACGTCTGCCCCGAGTGCAGCCACCACTTCCGAATCGAAGCCGCAACAAGAATCAACTACCTCGTCGACGAGGGCTCCTTCCAGGAAACGCTCCCCGACATGACCACCCACGACCCCCTCGGATTCAAGTTCAGGGGCACAACATACAAGCAGCGGCTGAAGGCCGACGAAAAAAAATCCGGCGCCACCGAGGCAATGCGCATCGGAAAGGCCTTCATAATGGGCAGGGGAATAATCCTCGCCGTCATGGAGCCCAACTTCCTAATGGGCTCGATGGGCTGCGTCGTCGGCGAAAAGCTCTGTGCCGCCGTTGACATGGCCGCCGAGCAGAAGCTCCCCCTCGTCGTCGTAAGCTGCTCCGGCGGCGCGAGAATGCACGAGGGAGTCGTCTCGCTTGCTCAGATGGCAAAAACCTCCGCCGCCGTCGCCAGGTTCGGCCAGGCCGGCGGACTCTTCATCTCCGTCCTGACTGACCCCACAACGGGCGGCGTCACCGCAAGCTTCGCCATGCTCGGCGATTGCACCATCGCTGAGCCCGGCGCACTCATAGGCTTCGCCGGCCCACGCACAATAGCCGAAACCATAAAGGTCGAGCTGCCCGAAGGTTTCCAAACAGCCGAGTTCATGCTCGAGCACGGTTTCGTCGACATGATCGTCCACCGCAAAAACCTCCGCAACGAAATCGCCCGACTAATAGACTACTGCCAAACCTAACCCCCCGCCCCACCCATCCCCCCAAAATCCAACCAGCTCGCCCATCTAAACGCACACCATCGATACACACGCCCGAAACCCACAAGTTTTTGCCGATTTCCCCATCAACATCCCCCCCGCCACAACCGCCTCACCTCGAAAGACCCGAAATTCGGCGGACCCCTTCGACTTCGCCCAGGATGATGCCGAGGTTGTCTTGTCCTTGAAGGGGCGGTGAAGACTCCAAGAGCGTCTGGCAAAAAGAAAGCAACCGCCGTTTCCAGTGCTGAAATCGCATGCGAAAACGCTTTACATCAGAAGTTCTGAAGGTGTGCTCGCAACGTTGTAGAGGCATCCTTGTGAAACGCTCCGAACAAGGCAGCCGAGAGTCGTGCCAATACGGTTATAAGGCGAGGCGTGCGCCACCTGTCCTAATCACCATGGCGGGCCCCCCGCCAGCCCCCTGACAGTGAGACAAAAATGCCTTCTTATGCCAAAACGGAGGATTAGTAGTCATGCAGACGGAAACGCCAACGCCGTGGTTGCGACGAATTTGCCCTCGCACGGGATTACAGGTGATCACCCTTGCAGAGTTTGGATTGTGGGCAGTCATAGTGATTTCCCTGATCACCGTGCCCCCCTATTTGGTCTCCCGATTTCCGGCGAACTGGAACGCGTTGTCCCAAGTACTGTTCCAGATCGTCACAGCCCTGCTCTCCGGCCTCATTGGCTACCGACTGACCAAGGCCGCCTCGGAGCAGCATATCACGCGAAAGTGGTTGCCGGGAGCCCAAACCGCGTGCAATCAGATTCAGGTGATGCAGGCTCAGGTCTACCGCCTGCGGAAGACGAGGAGAACAACATGCGATGAGTTACAGGATCTCATATCAGGACTCAATGAGAGTGAGCGCCGAACCATCGAAAAGGTTGTGAGAATTAAGTGCGAGGGCTGCAAGGCTCGCCTTCTCGATATTCAAGACCACCTCGCGACCGCATACGAGACATGGAGGGTATTCGTGCGGGAGAACTGTGACCGGATTGTCGAATGTGATGAGATAGAGCATCGCCTATCCAGCTTCGCCAAATCGCTTAGGCACGAAGAGGAAGAGGCCCCGTCACAAGAGTATGGCGATCGCCAACTGTAGCGCGAGTGGCCGGGGTGGATCTCGAAGGGGCGACTCTCAGAGGGGCGATTCTTCAAACCGCGAATCTTGAATCCGCGAATCTGGTCGGCGCGAATCTGGTCGGCGCGAACCTGCGCGGGGCGAATCTCGAAGGCGCGCTCTTCAACCTTGCCCGGTTTAACCGCACCACTATCTGGCCAGAAGGTTTTGACCCGGGAGCAGCAGGTGCCGTGAAGATCGATTAGGCTGGCCGGTCGCTTCTTCAAAACCACGCAAGCGACACCCATTCACGAGCGCCGACTGCTTGAGCACTGTACCAGTGTTCCGCAGGATTCGGCAGGCTTCGTGTCCTTCGGGCTGGCCTCCAGCACCAATCAGGCCAACTAAAGTTGATCGAGCGTTCGGAGGCAGAATCCGTCGGTCATTCCGGCGATGTAGTCGCAGACGGTTCGCTCCAGGCCCTGCTCGGCTATGAATCTTTGGAAGTATCGCGGCATCAGTTCCGGCCGCCCGCAGAGCCTTCCGAAGAGCCGTCCGAGCGACTCCTTCACCTTCGCCGCCGTCGCCGCCAGCGATTCGTGCTCGTAAAAGTTCCGCATCAGGAACCCCTCCAATTCAACAAGCTCCGCCCCGCTCTCCTCCGACAGCACAACCATATCCTCCCCCTCGCCAAGCACCTCGGCCGCCGTCGCGATCCCCGCCCCTGCCAGTTTCTTCCTGCTCGCCTCGATGCAATCTCCCACCAGCCTGTTGATAATCCCCTTGGCCGTCCGCGTCCTCCGAATCGTCGCATCCTCAATCGCCCCCGCCCCTATCCGCTCCCACGTCTCCGCGAATATCCGCACCTCTCTGAGCCGCCCCTCCCCCAGCACCCTTGCCCGCATCCCGTCCTCCACGTCGTGGCAGTTGTACGCGATGCGGTCCGCAACGTTCGCCGCCTGCCCCTCCAGCGAGCAGTTCGCCTCGCCGAACGCATCCTCCCCCGGCTCATCGTACGGGCTCCTGTGCCGCGCCAGCCCTAACCGCGTCTCGTACATCAGGTTCAGCCCCACAAACTCCGGATACGGATGCTCCAAAAGCTCAACGATTCGAAGCGCCTGCCGGTTGTGCTCGAACCCCCCGAATTCCCGCATCAGCTCGTTCAGCGCCGCCTCCCCCGCATGACCGAACGGCGAATGACCAACATCGTGCGCCAGGCATATCGCCTCCGTCAGCCCCTCGTTCAGCCCCAGAGCCGCCGCAATCGTCCTCCCGATTTGAGCCACCTCGATGCTGTGCGTCAGCCGGCTGCGGTAATAGTCGTCCAACCCCGGCGAAAAAACCTGAGTCTTGCCCTCCAGCCGCCGGAACGCCGAGCAGTGAATGATCCGGTCCCGGTCCCGCTCGAAGTCCGACCGGTACGGGTGACGCTCTTCCGCAAAAACTCGCCCCCGGCTCCCCGCCTCCGTCACCGCGTAGCTGCTAAGCTGCTCGCACATAGTCAAAGACCGGGAAGATTGTGCTCTTCGCTAACCTGTCTCAGCTTGCCCAGAAGCTCACTAAGCCCCTGGCTGATAACATCCGTGTCACTGCACACGCTCATGAAGTTCGTATCCCCGCTCCACCGCGGCACCACATGAACGTGCAGATGACCCGGCAGCCCCGCCC
>CP070678.1:3731886-3746793 GCA_020352515.1 Phycisphaerales bacterium
GAGACTTCTTCAGACACATCCAGCCGGGCCGCTGCTATATACGTGCCGCCCGGCCACAGCATCGTGGCGCCCGCGCCGGTCCGGGCAGAGACCACTGAGCCCGGCAGGCTTGTGCTGGCCGGTGACGACCACGATTTCGACAATATCGTGTACCTGGCGCCGCCCTTGCAGCAACAAACGACCATCCTTTACATCGGCGGCGATGAGCCCAACGATTCCGATCAGATGCTGTATTATGTGCGCATGGCCTTTGAAACCGGCGGCGCATTGAATCCGCGTGTTGTTGCGCGCCGGGGCGGTGGGATCATCGCGGCTGCGGAGATTCAGGCTGCCCATCTGATTGTAGTCTGCGAGGCGGTGGGCCGGGAGAATCTCGCCGGGCTCGGCCGATACGTTGAATCGGGCGGAACGCTTCTTCTGGTCGCCGACTCCGCCGGCGCGGTCGAAACAGTGGCGGGCATTGCGGCGATAGACAATCTCCAATCCGAGCAGGCGCAGGTTGACCGGTACGCCATGCTCGGGCGGATTGATTTCAAGCATCCGCTTATGTCGGCTTTTTCCGAGCCGCGCTTCGGGGACTTCACGCGCATCCATTTCTGGGGGTACCGGCGCATAAGCGTCTCCGATTGTCCGGATGCCCGGGTTCTGGCGTGGTTCGACAGCGACGACCCGGCCTGGGTGGAGATTCCCGTGGGCAAAGGATCGTTGTTCGTATTTGCCTGCGGCTGGCGGCCGTCGGACAGCGACCTTGCGCTTTCGTCGAAATTCGTGCCGCTGCTCTACTCAATCCTCGAATACGGCGGGGGCCTTGCGGAGCGGAAGCTGCAGTATTTCGTGGGCGAGGCGGTACCGGTTCCGGTGCGGATGTCACCGGGCTCGGCGGATATGCAGGTCCGCGGGCCGGATGGTTCCGTGACCACGCTCGATGCCGGACAGCGGATATTCACCGGGACCGACCTGCCCGGCATCTACACGATAGAGTCGGGCGAGGAAAGACGGCTTTTTGCTGTTAATGTGCCCGCGAGAGAATCAAGAACAGCGCCTATGCCGGTGGAGGATATCGAAAGGTTCGGTATTTCGCTCGAGCGGTCCGGCGTCGCTGCGGTCGAGCGCAGCGAGCGAAGGAAACAGCACGGCAGCGTGGTCGAAATAGAGGGTCGCCAGAAGCTCTGGCGGTGGGTGCTGGTCGCGGCGCTGGCCCTCTTGTTGGCGGAAACCTGGCTGGCGGGGTGGCTGACCCGTCCGGCCGCAGTATCTGAGGGAGGACAAACATGATTGAGAAAGCCCTTCGGGAACGTCTCGAGCCTGTAGTGAGTCGCCGGAGGCGTCTTTACCTGGCGCGGCGGCTGTCGGTCTATTGGTCCGTATTGGGACTCGTTGGCGTTTTTCTGTTAGCCGCCGATTGGTACTGGGGATGGCGTTCTCCGGCGGCTGTCGCCGCGCTTTGCATAACGGCCGTTCTGGCAACTCTTCTGGCCTTACGCGCGTGCCGGCGGATGCAGCCGGACTACAAGGCCGTGGCGCGAAATATCGAGCAGAAGCATCCCGACCTGAAGGCCCTGCTGCTGGCGGCGATAGAACAGGAGCCGCGGGGCGCGGACGGCCGGCTCGGATATCTCCAGGAGAAGGTCATAGGCGAGGCTCTCTCGCACGCCAAGGGCCATGACTGGCTGCGGAGCGTCCCGACCGGCAGGCTCGTATTGGCGAACGTGGTGCGGGCCGCGGCACTGCTTTTTCTCGCGGTTGTGCTGTCGCGTGTGCTCGTATCGACGTTGCCTTCCCGGCGGACGGGCGGGGCCGGGCCGGCCAGGAAAGGCTATCATGTCACCGTCACCCCAGGGGACACCACTGTGGAGAGGGGGGCGCCGGTGGTTATACTCGCCCGGTTCGAGGGGCGCGTGCCCGCGGAGGCAACGCTCGTTACGAGCGAGTCCGGCAAAGGGCAGGTTAGAGTTCCGCTCACGAAGAATCTCGAGGACCCTGTTTTCGGCGGGATAATCCAGCAGGTCGGCTCCGACATGCTCTACAGAATCGAATACGCCGGGGCGAGCACGAGGGACTACAAGATAAGGACGTACGAGCACCCGTCGCTGCGGACGGCCGACGCGCACATTGTTTACCCCTCATACACAAACCTGCCGGACAAGACTGTCAAGGACACCCGGCATGTCAGTGTGATCGAGGGTTCGCAGGTGACCGTCAAGTTCACGCTCAACAAGCCGGTCGCCTCGGCCCGTCTCGAGGCTGCCGAGCAGCCGGCGCTCGATCTGAGCGCCGACGGTGAGTACCCGAACGTTTATACCGCTTCAATGACCGCGACGCAGAGTCGTCGATATGAGCTACACCTGACCGATGCAGAGGGACACGCCAACAAGATGCCGTCGAGGTTCACCATCGATGTCCACAAGAACGTGCCGGCCGATTTGAGGCCCCTGTTTCCCAATCGTGATATTGTGGCGTCGGCTCTGGAAGAGCTGAGTCTGGAGGCCGAGGCGTCGGACGATTTCGGCCTGGCGGCTTTCGGGCTGGGCTACACTCTGGCAGGGGGGCAAAGCAGCGAAGTGACGTTGGGGCCGGGAGAAGCTTCCAAGGAAAAGCAGCAGATTCGGTACCTGCTGGCGCTCGAAGAGCTTGGCGCCCGGCCGGATCAGTTGCTTACTTACTACTTCTGGGCCGACGACTTCGGCCCGGACGGGGGAAGACGCAGAACGTACAGCGACATGTATTTTGCCGAGGTGCGACACTTCGAAGAGATATTCCGCGAGAGCGAGTCGTTCCAGGACCAGGCCGAGCGCAGCCAGAGAGAAAGAGAACGAGAACAGCAGGACGGCCAGCAACAGGACAGGCAGGGCGAGCAGCTCGCCCGCCTGCAGAAGCAAATCATCAACGCGACCTGGAACATCAAGCAGCAGGCCGAGCGCTCGGGCGGCGTCCAGGACCACAAGGAAGATATCGACGTCGTTCGCCAGTCGCAGGCCGACGCCGCGGAGAAAGCGAAGTCGGCCCTGGCCGGCGCCGAGGACCCGCCCGCAATCAGGGCGCTGCAGGATGCGACAAAACACATGGAAACGTCGCTCGAGCACCTTACGAAGGCGGCCGAATCACTCTCTGCCGACCAGCTCACGCCCGCCCTCGGGGCAGAGCAGTCAGCCTATCAGGAGCTGCTCAAGCTCAGAGAGCGCGAGCACCAGATCGCGCAGGCGCGCAGCTCCGACAGAAGCAGCAGGGCAAGCTCGGCGCGGTCGCAGCAGCAGCTCCAGCAGCTTGAGCTAACGCAGAGGGAGAATCGTTATGAGACGGAGCGTATGGCCCAAAACCGGCAGCAGCAGACACAGCGGGAGGACCTTGAGGTTCTAAACCGGCTGGCCGACCTTGCGAGACGCCAGAACCAGATGAGCGAGAAGCTGCGGGAGGCGCAGGCAGCGCTTCGACAGGCCCAAAACGAGCAGCAAAGGCAGGAGGCGCTCCGCGAGCTTAAGCGCCTGAGGGACCAGCAGCTCGAGGCGCTGCGGGATGTTGATGATCTGCAGGAGCGAATGGAACGACCGCAGAACCGCAGCCGCATGGCCGATGCGAGAGAGCAGCTCGGCGATAGCCGCTCGAGAATCCGCCAATCGGCCGAGGAGCTTGAACGTGGAATGCTCTCCGGCGCAATCACTTCCGCCACGCGCGCCCAACGACAGCTCGAACAGATGCGTGACGAGTTCAGGCGCAACACGTCGGGCCAGCTCGGCGAGCAGATGCGCGATATGCGTCAGCAAGCGCGGGAGCTTGCGGAGCGGCAGGAGCAGATCGCCGAGGAGATAAACAACCAGGTGGACGCGAGGGAGAAGAGGCTCGCGGATTCGGGCATAAACAGAGAGCTGGCCGACCGAACCGAACGCCAGCGGGAGAGCATGCGGGAGCTGATCGACCAGATGAAGGACGTGAGCGAGCAGGCCGAGACTTCCGAGCCGCTGCTCTCGCAGAGACTTTACGACACGCTGCGAAGGACGAGCACCGAGAACGTCGACAGGGCGCTTGAGGTGACCGGCGAGCTGCTCAGACGCAACTTTTTGCCGCAGGCGCGGGACGTTGAGAGACGTGCCGGGGAAGGTGTGGATCGGCTCAGGGAGGGCGTGGAAGAGGCGGCCGAAAGTGTCCTCGGGGACGAGGCCGAGGCGCTGCGCATGGCCCGAGGTGAGCTGGATGAGCTGATCAGGCAGGTAGATGAAGAGGCCGCCGGCCGGGGACAGGGACGGGCCGGCGATCCGAACGAACCGGCAGATGGCGATCCGAATCAGGCGCGCGTCGCCGATGCCCGGTCCGCGCAGCGGGGCCAACAGCAGGGCCGACAGCAGGGGCAGGCATCCGCCGGTGACCCTGAGCGTGGAGACAGGCCGGCCGATGAGCCCCGAGGCGGGCAGGGCGGACCGCAGGGCGACAGGCAACAGGCACGGGGCGACCGCACGGGTGCTGACATTGAGGGCCGGAACGACCCAACGGGCTGGGGCGGCGGCCGGAGATCGAACGGGCAGTGGGAGGACGCCGGTATCCGGGGTCCGCTGACCGGAGAAGATTTCAGGCCGTGGGCCGAGCGATTGCGCGACGTCGAGGAGATGCTCACCGAGCGCGACCTGCGCAGCGAGGCGGCAAGGGTCCTGGAGCGGGCGCAGGCGATGCGGGCCGAGTTCAAGCGTCACGGCAAAGAGCCGCAGTGGGACCTGGTCGAAGAGAGGATTATAAAGCCGCTGACCGAGCTGCGCAAAAACCTCAGCAACAAGCTGGCCCGCCTCGAGTCCGACCAGGCCGTTGCGCCAATCGATCGGGACCCCGTGCCGGGCCGTTTCTCGGAGCTGGTCCGCAAGTATTTTGAGAACCTCGGGAGCGGTGAATGACGATGCCGGCCGGAACAGTCATTATCCCTGGCAGCCAGTGGGTCTGGCCCGCGGCGGCGCTGCTGATTGTCGCGGTGCTGCTGGTGCTGTGGTCTTATCGCCGGGCGCCCCGGATAGGCAGGGTTCATAAAATCGCATTCTGCCTGAAGCTACTGGGCGTATCGGCCCTCGTGCTCTGTCTCATCGAGCCGCTGTGGAGCGGCAGGCGGGCCGAATCCGGGGCCAACCTTTTTGTGGTGGCCGCCGACAACAGCGGCGGAATGAGTATTCGCGACCAGGGCGCATCGGTCAGCCGCGGCGAGATTCTCCGCGAGGCATTTAAGAACGGCGCCGCCGAATGGCTTGCCGCCCTGGCGGACGACTTCCAGGTTCGCCGTTACATATTCGATTCGAAGCTGCGTAGTTTGACGGATTTCTCGGCATTGACTTTTGACGGCAAGGCCACTGCAATCGGCGCGAGCCTGCGGGCAATCGTGGATCGCTACCAGGGCAGGCCGTTAGCCGGTGTGCTGTTGATGACGGACGGCAACGCAACGGATATGGGCGAAAAGCCCTACGACTTTACGAACGTGCCGCCGGTTTACCCTGTAGTCATCGGGGGGGAGCGGCCCCGGAAAGATATAGCCCTGGTGAATGCCTCCGTTACCCAGACATCCTTCGAGGATGCCCCCGTGACGATCCAGGCCGACGTCGAGGCGTCCGGGTACTCCGGCCGCACGGTGGCGGTTGAGCTGCTGGATGATTCCGGCGTGCTGGTTGAGCGACAGCAGTGGGAAGTTCGCAGGAACGACGAGAAGCAGGTGTTTCGCTTCCGCCTGCGACCGGAAGCCGAGGGTTTGCTGTACTACCGTCTGAACGCGGCGGAAATGGTTTTGGGCGGCGACTCTGGAGACCGACCCGAGGGGCCGCCGGAAGCGACGCGGGCGAACAACGAACGGACAATTGTCGTGGACCGTGGAAAGGGGCCGTACAGGATTCTGTACGTGGCGGGCAGGCCGAACTGGGAGTACAAGTTCCTCCAGCGGGCGATTAGTGAAGACAGGCAGGTGCAGATGGTCGGACTGCTGCGCGTTGCGAGGCGCGAGCCGAAATACGACTGGAGGGGGCACGCCGGCGAGCAGAGCAATCCCCTGTATCGCGGGTTTGACCCGGACGACCCCGAGCAGACCGAGCAGTATGATCAGCCCGTAATTGTGCGTCTGAACACGCGGGACGAAACGGAGCTGGTCGACGGTTTTCCCAAGACAGCGGAAGAGCTGTTCGGCTACCACGCAGTCATCCTCGATGACGTTGAGGCGGGGTTCTTTTCTCAGGACCAGATGGACCTGCTGAGGCGTTTTGTCGCCGAGCGGGGGGGCGGTTTGCTGATGCTCGGCGGCATGGAGACTTTCCAAAAGGGCGGCTACCGGAACACGGCGGTCGGCGACATACTCCCGGTCTATCTGGACCGCCTGCCTGACGTGCCGGGCGATACCCGAGTCAGTCTGAGTCTTACGCGAGAGGGCTGGCTCCAGCCATGGGCCAGATTGCGCGACAACGAGCAGGCCGAACAGGAGCGTCTGTCCCGGATGCCCGAGTTTCGCGTGCTAAACCGCGTGCGGGCGGTCAAACCCGGCGCCAGGGTTATTGCGACGATCGGCGGCGAGCGGACGCAGCAACTGCCGGCCCTGGTCGTGCAGCGGTTCGGCAGTGGGCGCTCGGCCGCACTGACTATAGGTGACATATGGCGATGGGGTCTGAAAGATCCGGACATGCGCGACGACATGTACAAATTCTGGAGGCAGGCCCTTCGCTGGCTGGTTGCGGACGTGCCCGGGCGGATATCGCTCCAGGCCGTACACGCCCCGGATCAGGCCAATCAGCCGGTGGCGCTTCGGGCCCTCGCACGCGGCAAAGACTTCGAACCTCTGGACAATGTCTCGGTTAAGATAGAGGTGCGTGAGCCCGGGGGGCAGAATGTGCGGTTGACGGCCGAGCCCGATGCCGGTCAGAGCGGGCTGTTCGAAGCTGCTTACCTGCCCCGGGTCAGCGGCGGTTACTTTGCGCGTGCGGTTATTACCGATGCGGAAGGCAACGAGCTGGGCAGCGCAGAGGCCGGATGGGCGGTCGATATGGAAGCCCGGGAATTCCAATCATTGAAGACCAACCGTCCGCTGCTCGAGAAGATCGCCGGGCAAACCGGAGGCCGCGTTATCGAGCTCGCCGAGCTGGACGACTTTGTGCGGACTCTGCCCGGTAAAAAGGCCCCGATCACGGCGGTATGGGTCAAACCTCTCTGGGATTTGCCGGGCCTGCTGCCGGTGATCTTTGTGTTTTTGCTGTTCTGCCTCGGCGCCGAGTGGGCGCTTCGCCGCTGGAAAGGTATCCCGTGAATATAGTGACAACACTGTTGGTCGGAGCATTTGTTTTCGGTACGCCCGTTTTTTCGAAGGGCGGGGCAAAGGTGCAAGAGGCGCAGAGTCAGACGGTCATAGTTGTTGTCGGCGCTGCCGGCGCGCCGGAATACGCGGCGCAATTCGGCGAGTGGGCGGGCCTCTGGAGGGAGGCGTGCGCCAAGGGCGGCGCGAGATTCATTGCCGTCGGCCTCGACGAGGAGCAGGAGCCCTCTGACCGGCTTCGGCTCCAAAAGACGCTGAGCGACGAGTCCGGACAGACCGCAAGCGCCCTCTGGCTGGTCCTGATCGGACACGGGACCTTCGACGGCAGGACCGCCAAGTTCAATCTCCGGGGCCCCGATGTCTCGGCGGACGAGCTTGCCGAATGGCTAAAGCTCATTGTCAGGCCGGTCGCGGTGATCAACACGGCCTCCTCGAGCGCGCCGTTCCTCAAGAAGCTCTCCGGGCCCGGGCGTGTTGTTGTCACCGCGACAAAGAGCGGCTTCGAACACAACTACGCGCGGTTCGGGCAATACCTTGCCCGGGCCATAATAGAGCCGGGGGCGGACCTCGACAAGGATGGGCAGACTTCCCTGCTCGAGGCATTTTTGACGGCCTCGGCCGGCGTCAAGGAATTCTACTCGGCGGCCGGACGCCTGGCCACCGAGCACGCGCTGCTCGACGACAACGGTGACACTCTCGGCACGCCGGCCGACTGGTTTCGCGGAATCCGGCCCGTGCGCAAAGCGGCGGATGACGCCTCTCTCGACGGCTACCGCGCGCACCAGCTTCACATCCTCAGCAGTGAGGCCGAGGCCGCAATGGCCCCCGAACTGCGGGCCAGGAGGGACAGTCTTGAGCTTGAGGTGATGCGGCTGCGCGATACGAAAGAGGCGCTGAGCGAGGACGAATATTACGGGCGGCTCGAATCGCTGCTGCGCCAAATCGCTGAAATCTACAGTCAGAGCGAGATGCGGGAATAATCCCCGCCACTGTCAGCCTGCCGCAGCGTTAGCCCAGAGACTTGCATAAGATGTTGCATTTTCGCTCGCGGGCCATTACGATTCACCCCATATAAATCCGCACGCGCCGGATGCTGTGCAGCAGGGCGGCTCCCTGTCACAAAGTATGTGAAGGAGTCTGTTATGGGAAAAGTCGCGACAATGTTTGAGAAGGCTCTATTGTCTCTGGTTGTTATTGCCTCATCGGGCCCGGACTGCCAAGCCGAAGCGCGGGTCGCGTTGAAGGCTTTGGCCCCGCGTGTGGGCAGGTACGAAAAGCTCGAATTGGTCATCGAAGTGGAGGGCACGTACGAGAATCCCTTCGATCCGGGCCAAGTCGATTTGACCGTGCATTTCAAGGCCCCGGACGGAGGCAGGATTATTCTTCCCGCCTTCTTCTGCCAGGATTACGAACGCAGACGGCTCAGCGGCGGACGCGGCAGGACCAACTGGTTCTACCCCAGCGGCGCCGGCACATGGAGGGCCCGGTTCGCGCCAATGCAAACCGGCACATACTCTGCGACAGCGCGGCTCAAGGACGCCCGCGGAATCGTTGAATCGCGGGCGGTCAGGTTCGAGTGTGACCCCTCGCAGAGCAGGGGCTTCTTGCGGGTGGGCCGAAAAGACCCTCGCTTTCTCGAGTTCTCCGAGGGCTCCGGCTTTTTCGTGATCGGCCAGAACCTCGCGTTCGTCGGCGAGGGGCAGTACGTCACCTTGAGCAGGGCGGAGGAAATATTCGCGACGCTTTCGGCAAACGGGGCCAACTTCCTGCGAATCTGGACGTGCTGCCAGGACTGGGCGATGGCGATCGAGGCCAGAAAGAGCGCGTGGGATCGCTCCTGGGGCCGCAACGCGCCGATTGTCCCGATGCCGGGCGCCGAAGGCGTTTCGGCCGGCCGCAAGTGTGTCAAAATCGAAGGCGCCGACGGGGCGTCCATTGCCGTTTCGCCCTCGCATGCGGTCGCCCTGAAGCCGGGTACCCGGTACGTGGTTAGCGGCCGGTTCACGGCCGACGGCCCCAGTGGGCTGCGTGTGGACACCGGCCGCGGCGACCGCACGCCGTTCGATGCCGCTCGAAAGGGCCAATGTAAGGAATTCAGCCGCGAGTTTGCCACCGGCCAGAGAGATTTATGGCTCGGCAGAATGACCTTGAGCCTCGTGGGCTCCGGAACCATCTGGCTGGACCGATTGTCTCTCAAGGAGGCCGCAGGTGGTCCGGAGCTGCTCTGGGAAGCCGAGGTCAACCGGCCTGTGCGCGGCTTCTACAACCAGATTGATTGCTTCATTCTCGATAAGCTCGTGGAGGCCGCCGAACGCAACGACATCTATCTGATGCTTTGCGTAATCACAAGAGACCTTTACATGAAGTTTCTCTCCGACGACAAGAGCCCCGAATATCAGAAGGCCATCGACGACGTCAAGAAGCTTATGCGGTACGCCGTGGCCCGCTGGGGCTATTCGACCCACGTGGCCGCCTGGGAATACTTCAACGAGATCGATCCCGGCCTGCCGACCGACCGCTTCTATGCGGAGCTCGGCCGCTATTTCGAGCAGACGGATATCTACCGCCACCTGCGAACAACAAGCACCTGGCATCCGTCCGCCAAGGACCTTCGCCATCCTCAACTGGATATAGGCCAGTTGCACCACTACATGCGTCCCGGGACGAAGGGAGACTTCAAGGACGAGGTTGCAGTCGTTCTCGACAGAAAGAGCTTCCTGCGAGAGCACGCCCCGAACAAGCCCGTGCTCATAGGCGAGTTCGGTCTGGCCACACCGAAGTGGGGTCTCAGCGAGCACATGAAACAGGATGCGGTCGGCGTTCACTTCCGCAGCTCGCTCTGGGCCTCGGCCTTCTCGGGCGCCTCCGGAACGGCGATGTTCTGGTGGTGGGACCAGCTCGACAGGCAAAATGCCTATCACCACTATCGCCCCCTGGCCGAGTTTCTCAAAGACGTTTCCTTCTCGGGGCTGGCGGACATCAGAGCCAAGCCCTCCGACGCGCGGATTCGCATCCTGGGCTACCAGGGACCCGACCGGGCGTTTCTGTGGCTCTCGAGCGCTGAGGCCACCTGGCACAGCATCGTTGTTGACAAGAAACAGCCCCCGGAAATCAAAGATGCCGAAATAGAAATAGCGGGCCTCGACCCCAGGCGCTATCGCATCCGGTGGTGGGACACCCAAAAGGGCGGGACTGTCGCCGAAAGACAGATGATTCTCAAAGAGGGTCCGTTGCGTGTATCGGCGCCTCCGTTCGCCGGTGACATAGCGTGCAAAATCACGAGGTAGAAACCCACACAGGATTTCGAATGATTCAGCTTGAAGAACCGTATCTTCGCCAATCGCGTCGAGAGGCACCTGCGGATGGCGCGAAGGCTTTTGTCGTTTTGGTCCTTGCTTGCGTGGCTTTCTGCGTGTCTTGCGGCTGCCGAAAGAAAGGTCCCGAGCCACAGGTGACACTGAAGCTCGGCCACGGCCTGGACATCATACACCCCGTTCACAAGGCGATGGTTTTTATGGCCGAAAAGGTCGCGGAGAAGTCGGACGGCCGGATGAGGGTCGAGATATTCCCCAACGAGCAGCTCGGCAACGAAAAGGAATGTATCGAGGCCCTGCAGCTCGGCTACCTCGCGATGACAAAGACTTCGTCGGCGCCCATGGAAGGCTTCGTTCCGAAGATGCAGATATTCGGGATACCATACCTGTTCAGGGACGCCGAGCACTTCTGGAAGGTCCTCAACGGTCCGATCGGCAAGGACCTGCTGGTTGCCGGTGAGTCGAAGAGGCTACGCGGCCTGTGCTACTACGACGCCGGCTCGAGAAGTTTCTACGCGAAGAGACAAATCAACAGCCCGGATGACCTCAAGGGCCTTAAGGTCCGCGTCCAGAACTCCATCATGTCCATGAAAATGGTTTCCGCCATGGGCGGCTCCCCGACGCCCGTGCCCTGGGGCGAGCTGTATACCTCGCTCGACCAGGGCGTGGTGGACGCCGCCGAGAACAATCCGCCTTCGTTCCGCACGTCTCGCCACTACGAGGTCTGCCGTTACTACATCCTCGACGAGCATACGCGCCTTCCCGATATACTGGTCATCGGCACGGATATCTGGAACGGCCTGTCGCCGGAATTCCAGAGGATACTCCAGGAGGCGATTGACGAGTCCGTCGAGTATCAGCGCAGGATATGGGCGGAGGCGGAGGAAAGTGACATAGAAACCGTGAAGAAGGCGGGCGTCGAAATCATCCGCCCGGACAAGGGGCCTTTTCGCGAATCCGTCAAGAGCGTCTGGGCCGAGTTCGACGGCACCGAAATCGGCGACCTTGTGGAACTGATACAGGAGGTCAAATGACCCTGTTTGCAAGAACGAAGAAGCTGCTGGATCTTTGCCTCGAGGTGCTCGTGATAATGGTGGTTGCGGTGCTCGTGCTCGATGTGCTCTGGCAGGTCTTTACGCGATTTATTCTCAACGACCCAAGCACCTGGACGGAGGAGCTGGCGGTATTCATGCTGATATGGGTCTCTCTCCTGGGCGCGGCCGTTGCGCTCAACCGGGGAGCCCACCTGGGCATAGACTACTTCGTGGGCAAGCTGCCGGCCCGCAAGAGGCTCATGACGGAGGTATTCGTCTTTGCCTGCATCGGGCTTTTCTCGCTGCTCGTAATGGTAATCGGCGGCGTTCAGCTCGTCGCCGCCACGCTTGAGCTGGGACAGGAGTCGCCCGCGCTAAGGATCAAGGTCGGCTATGTTTACCTGGCGATACCGATAAGCGGCTTCTTCTTAGTGCTCTACGCCGTCATCGGATTCGCCGAGCGCCTCGCTGAGCTTCGCAAAGGCGCCCGCGATGAGAGGCGGCACGTCACCCGGGCGGATGCGGGTATTGATTAAGGATTCAGGATGTGCGGGCCGGTCCTGCTCGTGTGATTATTAGAAGGACGTTGTGATGGAGTTTGCAGTCCTGGTTTTGGTTGTCAGCTTCGTTGTTCTGCTCGTATTGAACGTGCCGGTGGCGTTCTGCATGGGCATTGCGACGGTTCTGGCGTTTCTGACGATGCCGGATATGCCCGCCTTTGTCGCGGTCGCCCACAAGATAGCCACCGGCATCGACAGCTTCGCCCTGCTGGCTATTCCCTTTTTCATTCTTTCGGGACAGCTCATGGGCCACGGCGGGATCGCCCGCCGCCTCATCGACTTCGCCAATGTCCTGGTGGGGCGTTTCCGCGGGGGCCTGGCCTTTGTCAACGTCCTGACGTGCATGCTCTTCGGCGCGATATCGGGCTCGGCCACGGCGGCCGTCTCCTCGGTAGGCGGCTTCATGATCCCGCTGATGAACAGGATGGGCTACCACCGCGACTTCAACGCCTCGGTGACGATCACGGCGGCCACGACCGGCCTGCTGATCCCGCCGAGCAACGTGATGATCGTCTATTCGCTGGCGACAGGAGGGGCCGTCTCTATCGCGGCCATCTTCATGGCGGGCTTTCTGCCGGGCGTGCTCGTGGGCCTGGCGCTCATATTCGTCAGCGCCTGCATATCGGTAATCCACAATTACGGCAAGGGCGAGACCTTCGTGCTTAAAGAGGGGCTTGTGCGTTTGCTCCGCGCGATACCGGCCATGCTGCTGGTGCTCATAGTAATCGGCGGAATCCTCCTGGGCTGGTTCACGCCTACGGAGGCCTCGGCCGTTGCCGTCCTATATTCGCTTTTTCTCGCTGTAATCGTGTACCGGGAGGTAAAGATCAGGGACCTGCCCAAAATCCTGCTTCAGTGCGGTGTCACCACGTCTGTCGTATTCCTGCTTATAGGAACGAGCATGGCAATGTCATGGGTGCTGGCCTCGGAGAACGTCCCGCAGGACATCAGCGCGTCGCTGCTCGGCCTTACCTCGAACAAGTTTCTGCTTCTGCTGATGATCAACGCCATACTGTTGGTCGTCGGGACCTTCATGGATATGACCCCGGCAATCCTGATATTTACACCGATATTTCTGCCGATTGTCGAGAAGCTTGGGCTCCACGCTCTGCATTTCGGCATCATCATGATTATGAACCTGTGCATCGGCCTGTGTACGCCGCCGGTGGGGACGTGCCTTTTCCTGGGCTGCGGCATAGCGGAGACCACCGTCACAAGGGTAATGCGCCACATCTTCCCGTTTTTTGTTGCGATGGTAATAACGCTGCTGATCTGCACGTTCGTGCCCGAAATTTCCCTGTGGATTCCCGACAAGCTCGGCTTTGTGAAATAATCTGGCGGCGCAGCCGCATGAGACTTCCGCGTGCGAGCCTTACTTGGACTCGACTGGAATGATCGCCCTGAAGACCGTGCCGTCATCCGCGGATGTCGTAAAATCCACGAGGCCGCCAAGGTACTTGCGCGTCAGCAGTTTCATACTGTAGGTACCGAGCCCACGTCCCTCGCCCTTGGTGGAAAAGGAACGCTGGAAAATCTGCAGTTGGTGGCTCCTCGATATACATCCGGGATTGTGCACCCAGAACTCCGCGTCGCCGTTGCTTCTGCGACAGCCGATTGTCACGGTCTGGCCGCCCTTGCAGGCCTCGACTGCATTCTTTATCATGTTGGCCAGCACCCTGCCCAGAATCACCCCGTCCGTGAAAAGCGCCAGCTCTTCAGTCTCTTGATCCAGTTTTATAAGGCACGCTTTTGTCTTTGCATGCCGCTCATATTGCTCGGCCAGGTCCTTTAGCAGACTGCGCGAGCGGACAGATGTTTTATGAACCTGCATCTCCCCGCTCTCGGCCGCTGCAAGGTCCCTCTGGGCGCTTATCTCCTCGATCAACTGCCGCGTCACCTTCAATATGTTGTCCAGAACCTGTTTGGGCTTTCGCCTGCTCTTGTCGCTCTCGCAGAGCAATCTCATTCCCTCGGCCGTATTTAGAAGATCGTGGAAGAATACGCGCTCGAGAGCCCGGCGCCGTTTTTGGTCGCTTATGTCTGAAATCGCGCAAATAACAAAACGCTCCTGCGCCAGTTTCAGCGGCGTTGTGCGAACCAGAATATCGAGGGCCTCTAGGCCGTCCTCTCGAAGAATCCTGCATTGCCTTGCGTCCGGTTTGCCCAACTGTGCGCTCAGCACGGCCCTGACCGCGTCGCAGGTCGAACAGTGCTCGCTCGTCCCGCAGCCTCCATCGTGCTTGAAGGCGTGCGAGCACTTGAAGGCCTCGCCCGGACGCAGGCCATACACCTGCTCGGCGCCGGCAATTCCCAAAAACCCCACAAAGCTCTCGTTGCAGAAGATGATCTGACGCTCGCAGTTCACTATGAGCACGATATCCGTTACCGAGTCATAGAGTTTCTGCAGCAGCGCCGTGTCGTAAAACAATCTTGCCTGCCTGCTTATGGTGGTTTTGGGCGCCCTCTCTGCAGGGGCGAACTTTGTTGCACTTTTATTGCCTGGCATCATTAACTCCCACACCGTGAGTAGCTGACCACGTTCCCGGTTTCAGAACCGGAAGATCACTCCGGACCCATGATAACATATGCTGCTTCTTCCTGCAACGGCCTTGTCGGCATGTTTATAAGGTTGCTTCTGTGCCTCGGGAGCCCAGCTCAACCGCGCTCAGGGCAGCAGGCGCACGCTGCAGAAACCGTAGGGCCCGCATGCAACAGCAACACTGCCGTTTAGAATAGCGATTTGC
>CP070678.1:3746893-3755584 GCA_020352515.1 Phycisphaerales bacterium
ATAAGCGTGCGTAAAGGAGCGATTCTGTCTCTGGGTAAGATAGAAGATGACCGTGCTGTAGAGCCCATTATTCCTTTTTTACAGGACAAATATTCTTCGATCCGAAGCTGTGCCGCCCGGGGTCTCGGGATGATCAGGGACAAAAGAGCCGTGGAACCGCTTATTCCTTTGCTGAAAGACAGTAAAGATAGTGGGGCGGCATATTATACCGCATGGGCACTCGGAGAGATAGGAGATAAAAGGGCTGTTGAGCCGCTAATTGCCTGTTTAAATCGTGAACCCCAACATTCTTCAGTACTTGGTAAGGCAGCAGAGGCTCTGGGTAAAATCAAAGATGAAAGAGCTGTAGAACCTCTCATGACCGCCTTAAAGGTTACAAGGCCTTCCATTCCTATGCCTCGGCGTTTAGATAACTCGTGGCCGAAGCCAACTGATGAAGCATATTTGTCATACCTTATAATGATATTAGAGGATGATTATAAAGCTCCTCGTCAGTATGCTGTGGCATGGGCTTTGGTGGAGATGGGCCAGCCAGCGATAGGCCCGCTGACTGGCGCTTTGCAGAGTGATGATGAGTGGCTTAGTGGTGCGGCAGCGATAATTCTGGAGAAGATTCAGGCTGCGCCTGCTACGGAGCCGAGTACCGGGATGCAATCCCGGCAAGGCAAGGTGGAGTGACAATTGGCCTGGCTTGCTTCTGAGGCTGATCTTGTAGTTGTAGCTATCAAGGAGCAGCAGATTGACAAACGCTTTGAAATCAAACAAATCTTAAAGTGAAGCGGGCATGTCACCTTTGAGCAGCTTGACAAGATAAACGGAATGGACATGCCCCCAACGGATGAGACTAGACAATGGATTGTGTTTCTCCGTGTAGAGCGGGAACATGGACGCAGGTTGTATCCCCTTGCCCCGACCGGATGGTTTGTGCCCTATAGCAAGGGTTTGGCCCAAAAGATAGCTGAAGCTATTCCGTCGCCCAGCCGATGGGGCTCAGCCGAGGGCGATTAGGGTGGCTGGGGCGATAGTTGACAGAAGGACGGTGGATGGGTGGAGCCTTTGGAAGTACAAGGATGGGCCGGGGGGCTTCGTGCGCTTGGGGATTTGCGGAAGTAGGGGTTAAGGGGGTGGCGTGGTACGGATAGAGGAGTCGGCGAACATGCATTTTGGGGTGATTTAGGGAGGGGTTGGACAGGTGGGGTGTGTTTGAGGTCGGGGTTGGAACTGTCCGGGATTACTTGGTCGGGCATTTTTGGCGGAGGGGGTTGTTGTGCGCAGCGTGTGAAAGGGAGGACTTATCGGGGTTTGAGGAGACCGGGGCAATCGGCGGGACGATTAGCGGGGACGAAGCTTGACAGGAGGGTCGGAAATTGGTATAGTATTGTAGGTATGCCGGGCGAACGCGTGGGTTGGTTCAGGATGAACTCGTGTGGGCAGGCGAGTCTGTTGGGCGGTGAGGGGCCATTTTTGCGAGTCAGACCTCAGAGGGCATATATTCCGAATCGGGCGGGAGGTGCGTTTGGGCCGGAGGTTGTGGATGAACAAGACGATAGGTGTTTTGGCGGCGGCTTTTTATGTTGTCTTCGCAGCGGGGGCCTTTGCCGAGGTTGTGTTCGAGCCGAGCGTTCGGGTGAATGACGTTTCGGCGGGCAGCCAGAAGATTCCGTCTGTTGCGGTCGATTCGGCGGGGGTGATCTACGCCGTCTGGAACGATGCGAGAGACAACACGGCGAGGCGCGTTTACTTTGCGAAGAGCACGGACGACGGCGGCAGTTTCGGCCAGAGCGTGCGAGTGGACGACGGTCCGGCGAAGAGCACACAGTTGAATCCGCGGATAACGGTAGATGGTTCGGGCGTGGTTTACGTGGTGTGGCAGGACAGCCGCAGCGGGAACTGGGACATTTACTTCAGCAGGAGCACGGACGGCGGGGCGAGCTTCAGCAGGCCCAACGTTAAGGTTAGCGACGAGGAGCATTTTGCGAAGTTCTGGCCGGCGGTTGCCGTGGATTCGGAGGGGAGCATATACGTGGTCTGGCAGGATGCGCGGAACGGGTACGACAACTACGACATTTATTTTGCCAGGAGCACGGACGGGGGGCAGACGTTCGGGGCCAATGTGCGAGTGGACGACAGCGACCCGAATCGCAGCGCGCAGAGCTATCCTTCGATTGCGGTGGATTCGGGGGGGAATATTTATATTGCGTGGACCGACGATCGGAGGGGCGACAGTGACATTTATTTTACGAAGAGCGTTGACGGGGGCGTTTCGTTCGTGGCGCCGAACGTTCGTGTCGACGATACGGGGTCGGCTGCGAGCAGTCAACTGGAGCCTTCGATAGCGGTGGGCGCGAATGGGGATGTTTATGTAGGCTGGACGGACAGCAGGCGGAACGAGGGCTTCAACACTTACGACACGTACTTTGCGAGGAGCACGGACGGGGGCGTGAGCTTTCTCGAGAACATAATTGTCAACGACGACGCGGAGGGCAACAACCAGATGCATACGCAGATCGCGGTCGATTCGGAGGGGGGCGTTTACGCGGTCTGGGACGATTATCGAAACGAGAGGTGGGACATTTACTTTGCGAGGAGCACGGACGGGGGAGCGAGCTTTTCGGCGAATTCGAAGGTCAGTGACAACTATTCGGAGATGAGGTATGAGGCGTATCCGTCGCTGGCGGTGGACGGGCAGAAGAAGGTTTGTGTTGTGTGGGAGGACAGGCGTGACAGTGACGTGGACATTTACTTTGCCGGTGGCAGGGATGAGACGGTCAGTGAGGGCCTGGTTCTGGCGGCTATCGGCGACAAGGAGGCGGGAGAGGAGGAGGCTTTGTCTTTCGCGGTGGAGGCGACGGATTCGGATGGTGACATTCTGAGCTTTGTGCGTCCGTTTCAGGCCGAGCTTGACAGATCGGCGCCGGGCGCGAGTTTTTCAGTGACGGAGAGCGAGGCGGGGCTCATCCGGGGGTCATTTGCGTGGACGCCGGCTTCCGGACAGGCGGGGATATATTCGGTGCGTTTCGAGGTGAGCGACGGGGAGAGCGTGGCGAGCGAGGCGATAATCATCACTGTTGGCGATGTTGAGTGCACGGATGCGATATCGGGGGATTTGAACAGGGACTGCAAGGTGGACTGGCGGGACTTTGGGTTGTTCGGTGGTGAGTGGCGCGGAGGTTCGGGCAGCGGCGGGGACATTTGGCCGGCGGGCGGTGACGGGGTGGTGGATTTTGCGGACCTTGCGGTGTTGGCGTCCAACTGGCTCATCTGCAACATCGAGCCGGCGGAGGCCTGCCGGTAGGTTCGCATGAAAAAAAGGCCTGCCGGTTTGTGCGGAGGCCTTTGGGTGTTCAGCTCGGCGTTTGGGCGGGCTACTGCTGCACTTTTTTCTTTGCGTACTGTGCGACGATTTGCTGCTGGACGTTCGGGGGGACGAGCTCGTAGTGGCTGAGCGACATGGCGTAGCTTCCGCGGCCCCCGGTGACGCTTTTTAGCTGGCTGTTGTACTGTGTGACTTCGGCGAGGGGGACCTGGGCCTTGATTGTGATGAAGTTGCCCGGGAGCACTTCCTGTCCGCTGACGCGGCCGCGTTTGGCGGCGAGGTCGCCGGCGATATCGCCCATGTTGTCGGCGGGGACGGTGACCTCCATATTGACTATGGGTTCGAGGAGGACGGGTCTTGCCTTTTCGAGGGCGTCGATGAAGGCACCTTTTCCGGCGGCTCTGAAGGCGACCTCTTTTGAGTCGACGGGGTGGTGCTTTCCGTCATATATTGAGACGCTGACGTCCTGGATTGGGAAGCCTGCGACGAATCCGGAGTGCATGACGTCGTTGATTCCCTTTAGGACGGCGGGCTCGTACTGTCCCGGTATCGAGGCGCCGAAGATGTCCCAGCTAAACTGCAGGGGCGGGTCGGAGTTTCGCTCGGCGGGCTCGACTCGGAGGTAGACCTCTCCGAACTGTCCGGCGCCACCGGTCTGCTTTTTGTGGCGGTAATGTCCCTCGGCTTTTGCCGTGATGGTTTCTCGGTAGGGGATTTTGGGCTCTTTGGTGACGACGGAGAGCTTATATCTTTTCTCCATTTTTTCGATCATTATTCGGAGGTGGAGGTCGCCGAGTCCGCTTGCCACGAGCTCTTTAGTCTGCATATCACGGCTTGTCTTGAAGCAGGGGTCTTCCTCGCAGAGTTTTTCGATAGCGGAGCTTATTTTTTGCTCATCGCCCCTTGCGGCGGGCTCGAGTGCGAGGGAGAACATGGGTTCGGGCGCGGGCGGCATTTGAAACTCGCCGGCCACGCGGCCGTCGTGGATGAGGTCCCCGGTTTTGAGCTCATCGACTTTTGCGAGAGTTACAATGTCACCGGCGACGCCGGCGTTGATTTCCCTGTTTTCGGGGCCCTGTGATTTTAGTATATGTCCGGGGCGGATGCTTTTCTTTTCGTCGTTTCTGAAGATGCCGGCGTCGGAGCTGATAGTTCCGCTGAAGATTCGGATTGAGGAGTACTTCATGTTGGATCGGGGGTCGAAGGCGATTCGAAAGACGAGGCCGGCGAGCGGCGCCTGGGGGTCGGCGTTGAGCTGGGCGACCTGGTCGTCCTTGGTGAGGCCTGCGGGTGCGGCCTGCAGCGGTGATGGCGTGTATTTTGCGACGATGTCGAGCAGTTCTTCGATGCCGGTCTCTGCGCGTGCGTTGGTGAAGACAATTGGGATTAGTGTTCCGGCTTTTAGGGCGGTTACGAAGACGGCGGCGATTCTGTCCGGGGGTATCTGCTCTCCTGCGAGGTAGCTTTCCATGAGCTGGTCGTCGGCCTCTATCACACTTTCGATCAGCTCGGTGTGTGCGGCGGCGACATGCATGACGGGCGAATCGCCGGATTCGTTTTCGATGCAGTCGATGACGGAGGCCCTGTCGGCGGCGGGCAGGTTTGCGCACCGGCATTGTGTGCCGAAGGATTCCTGGATGTTTTTGATGAGCAGGGGGAAATCGACGTTTTCAGCGTCCATTTTGTTTATGACGATAATCCTGGGCATGCCGGTTTTGGAGGTAAGCTCGAACATTTTTCGGGTATTGGTCTCGATACCTGCGGCGGCGCTGAGGACGATCACGGCTGTTTCGGCGGCGGGTATGGACTTGATTGCGGGTCCGACGAAGTCGGGATAGCCTGGTGTATCGATGATGTTGATGGTCTTTCCGGCGTGTTCGACGTGGACGATGGCGGACTGAATTGAATGCTGGTGCTCTTTTTCCTCGTCGTAGTAATCACAGACGCTGGTTTTGTCATCGACGCTTCCGAGGCGGTTTACGGCCCCGGTTTTGTGGAGCATAGCTTCGGCGAGTGAAGTTTTTCCACTTCCGGCGTGCCCGAGAAGTACAATGTTGCGAAATTCACTTGTTGCGGCCACTTTGAAGTTCTCCAAAAAGGGCGTATCGATGTTTGCATTCGGGTAATACCAGGCTGTGTCTGAAAACGCAGTGCCTGGCTTCGAGCGGCTTGTTTGACCTCTGGCGGCGTCCGTCTCCATCGACGTATCTCTGGGGATACGCCTGCTTCGACGTCCTTGCCAGCGGCCGAACCGCTCGCTCTCGGGCCAACGGCAACGTTTTCAGACAAAGCCCAGAACCACTCTTTATACCGCAGAAGCTGGAGGTTGAGCAAGCGTTTTTTGTCGCTTTTTGAGTGATGTGCTCATATTGACGTTGCCATGGGGGGGGTAACGGCCGCGGCCGAGTGCGGCTTTAGCAGCGGGCGAGCAGGTCGTGTGCGTTTTTGTAGGCGGGCAGGAGGAAGGGGGTGATTTTGCAGTCGCGGCAGGCCCAGTGAAAGAGGATTTTCTGGTCTTTTGGGTCGAGGTTGTTTGGTGCGTAGGGGCGGCGTATATAGCGGGCGATGCAGCATGGGGGATAGCCGAAGAGGAAGCCCTCGAAGAGCTGTGTTTGGGCGGACTTATCGACGGGTTTTCCGGCGAATCGCTTTTCGTAGAAGTCGAGATATGGGGCGGAGGCGGCGAATATGGTTTCGTGGACCTGTTTTCCGGTTTTGACGGTTCTGGTGATCTGCCTGGTGAGCAGTCCGAGGTCGCCGAGCAGTTGAATGGGCCGGTCGGTCAACGGCTTTTCCCATCGGCTGAGGGGCTTAATTCCTTCGGCGGTGAGAGCGGCGAGGTATGCCAGCTCGAAATCGATTGTCTTTAGGTCCTTTAGACATTGCCTGAGCAGGGGGCGGTCGAGCTCCAAATCGAGGTCCTTTCATTCGGGTCACTGCGGGGGCGGATCAATGGTTATCACGGCGCTTCCCACGAAGACGGGGGGCGAAGGCTCCCCGGGTATGATGGTTAGGCGGTAGACTTCCAGGTTGTAGGTTCCGGGGTCAAACGGGCCGAGTGTGGCGGTTGTGGGATAATCACAGATACAGGGGCATGCCATGGTTAGCAGCTCGGTTTCGGTGACCGTGATCAGGTTATCGGCCACGGTCATTTGCAGGGTAATGTCCTGGGGGCAGCAATTGGCGGTTATCATGTGCTCGAAGAGGATGAAGGAATCCTGGACGGTTAGGGAGAAGGGCGGGTCCAGCGGCGGGGGCGAAGCGGTCAATATGGTCTGCGAGGTGGGGGGCTCGGCGGGGTCACAAGGCTCCACCTTGTAGGAGATGACGGGCTCGGGGGGCCGGTTTGGGTCTGTGGAGTCGAGCCATTTATCGGCGAAATCGGCCAGGTCTTTGAAGTCTTCTTTGCAGTCTTTGTTGGAATCTCCGGGCAGGTAGAGGGTTCCGAGGTGGCCACAGTCGTTCGGTATCTCGAGCAGTTCGGCCAATAGAGGAACATCGACTCTTGAGATATGGAACTGCCCGATTTTCGACTCTTGGCGGTCTTGGTGGCCGAAAGAGCCGTGCGTCATGTAGTGCAGGACGATGTCGTAGGCGTCATAGGAGAGTTTGCGTTTCGGGTTGACGAAAGTCCACCAGCCCATATTTACGGATTTGCCGCAGATAGCGCACCATTCAAGGCCTCGCTGCAAGCGGTTGAGCTTGTAGGGTTCGTCGGGCTCGGCGCGGCCTTCTCTCGGATCATACTCGGGCAGCAGTTCTATTGCGGCGGCGCACTGTGCGGCCAGATCGATTCCGTCGGGTGTTAGGTTGTCATCCTGGTCGGGGTCATAGAGATCGAAGCCGGCAGCAAGCTCTTCGAGGTCCGCAAGGAGGTCGCCGTCAAGGTCGTTTCCGTCGGGGGGGAGGTGGTGTTCGTTCGGGTCGCAGGGGAAGCGCAGCTCGAGGGTTCTTAAGAGTCGCGGGATATCGACCCTGCCTTTGTGGACTTCGCCGGCGTAATCGAAGGAGCCGTGCTGCATATAGTGGAGAGCCAAGTCCGGCAGAAATTCCCAGTTAGTTGGGTCGTTGGGTTCGGGATATTTTAAGGCAAGTCTGGGGTTTATGATATACCAGCCGCCCATATAAATCAACTGGCCGCATACGTCACACCGTTCCATCCCATCCACGGCCGGAGACTCCATCTTGTAGATGTCATTAGGCCCGGCCTGTTTGTGAGTGGGTAGCTGGTCTATCCCGGCCTTACAGCGATTTGCCAACTCTGCGCCATCCAAGAGGAGGTTTCGATTCTGGTCGGGGTTGAAGGGGTCGTATCCGATGGCGAACTCTTCGCGGTCGGCGAGCAGGTCGCCGTCGGCATCCTGCTTGACCGGCAACTGGTGCGGGTCCGGCATGCCGGCGAAGGTCTTCTCCATGGCGGCCCCGGCGGCGATTGTGATTGCGGCGGCTGCGCCGGCGGCGAGAGTGCGCTTTGCGAACCTGCTTCTTCTGGCCTGTCGTTTTTGGTTTCACCTGATCTTTCTCATTTTCTTTACTCCCTCAAGAAACACAACAAGCCGCCCTGTTTGAAATGCCTACAAGCCTCAGGGGCCAGAGCCGATGTTCAGGTTAATGCTCCCGATAAAGTGTACGGTTGAGGGCTCGCCGTCGGCGATGCCGTTTAGCAGATAGACCTCGAGGGTGTACGCTCCGTCGTCAAACGGGCCGAGGGTAGCGGTTGCGGGAAACTCGCAGTTACAGTAGCAGGGCGAGGTGAGGTATTCCTTCTCAAAGACCGTGATGAGGCTCTCTTCAAGGGTCATTTCGAGCTTGATCTCGTCGGGGCAGCAGTTTGCGGCGACCATGTCCTGAAAATGGACATATTGGCCTTCGACGCTTGCGGAGAAATGGGGCGGAGGCTCATTGCCTCTCAGCGGAAGCGGGGGAGGGACGGCCTGGGATGTGCCGGGGTCGCAGTCTGTTACCTGATATGTGATGACGGGCTCAGGAGGCTGGTTTGGGTCTGTGGAGTCGAGCCATTTATCGGCGAAATGGGCGAGGTCTTTGAAGTCTTCTTTGCAGTCTTTGTTGTAATCTCCGGGCAGGTAGAGGGCGCCGAGGTGGCCGCAGCGACGGGGCATTTCGAGAACATTGAGCAGAGCGGGTACATCTATTCTGCCTTTTCCGTGGATGTCTCCGGAGTAGCTGAAGGAGCCGTGAGTCATGTAGTGGCAGACAATGTCGGGGACATCGATTTCGGCTTCGAGGGCGGGGTTGACGACCTTCCAGAAACCCATGTTGACATACATGCCGCATATATGGCACTCTTCGATGCCCTTCTGGAAGAAGTTCTGTTTGTGAAGGTATTCGGGTGCGTCTGCGGAGTACGGGTCGAA
>CP070678.1:3755684-3762186 GCA_020352515.1 Phycisphaerales bacterium
CGACCCTCGCCGAATCGCCGACCGACCTCAAAGCCTTTTCTGCATCGCGCGACAACGCAACCACTTCATAAGAACCCTGAAGCTCCCTGCACAGCGCGCTGCCTATAAAGCCCGTCGCTCCGGTCACTATTACACGCATGTCACCTCCGCTGCTCGGACCTCTCAAGTTGTTCGATTCTTCTGACATAATCATCAGGATTGAATTTTCGCTTTAACCCCGCGGCGTTCATATAACGAATCTTGCCGAAAACCGGCCTCTCCGACCACGCCCGATCGTGCTTGCCGAAACACCAGGCCACGCCCGCAAAACCGTTTGGGTCCCGGCCGTCAAGCTCGTATTTGTTGTTCAGGTACAATGCTATCTTGAATCCCGCCTGTGGATTCCTGCTCCACTCGAGAATCTTCTTTCCCCAGTACATCCTCATGTAGCCGTGCATCTTCCCGGTGACGACCATCTCTTTCTGCGCGGCGTTCCAGTAGGGATCGTGAGTCCTTCCGGCCTCGAAGGCCTCGCAGCAGTACACGTAGTCGCGCCTGTCCCTGCGGTGGAAATTGAGAGTCCGCCTGGCCCACGCCGGCAGACAACCAAAACCGTCGTAATCCCCGTTATAATAAACGAAATTGTGGCTCAGCTCCCTGCGCACTATCAGCTCTTCAAGATAAGCATCTTTGCCGGGCCCCGATCTCTTGCGGACCTCCAGCGCAATATATAGTGGCGAAATCTGCCCGAAGTGCAGGTATGGGCTCATCCCCGACACGCATCCGGTGTTCGGGTCGTTTCGAAGCTCGTCGTAATCGCGCAGTTTCTCCCTTAAAAAATCGGCTAATCGCCGCCTGGCCTGCTCGGCGCCTCCCCTGAAAGCCGCAACCCTGCCGACACTCCGGTCGACACGAAGTCCCGACAGGACCCCGTCAATATCCCCCACGTCCAGACCGTCAAAGCGCAAGCCCAGCGAGTCTGTGCGGGGCCTGCGGTGCCTAACGGGAACGAGATAGCCGTCCAGCCGCCTCGATATTCTCGGACGAAACGTGCCGGCCGAAAAATCCTCCTTCGCCGACGCCTCCCACACCGGAACAATCAGATTCGTTTCCACCTCCCACAGAGTGCAGCCGATACTCTTTGAAACCGCTCTCCGCCACTTTCTCTGGATTCTCAATTGCCCCCCGTCAACAACCACCAGGGCCGCGTCCTTTGCCATCTCCGCCACGCACGTCCCCGGTTCTCCAACCAGAACAACCATCCGGATGCCTTTGGCTTCAAGTGAGGCCCGCACCTCGGCCAGTCCTCCCAGCATGAAATAGTAGTGGCGCTCATTCGCCTCAGGGTAGCTCTCAACCAGGCAGAACACCACCACAACCGGCTTTCCAAGCTCGTTGCCCTGTTCGATGGCATACTCCAGGGCGTGGTTATACTCGGCACGCTGGGCGGCCTGCATCCAGTACAGAACGTACTTTCCGGCCCGCACCGGTTTGTTGTTTAGAAGCTTGATTCTTTCCACCGGAATCATCCCAAAAACGCCCTTGAGTCCTCTGACAGTCCATACGCGGTTCCGGCCATGCGGCCGCCGTGCGCTTATGTCTTACTATGAAGAATCAGCCGGTATGTTCGCCCTGATTTCGCGCCCGGCCGCACCTTCGGCAAGCCCGACCCCTGTCGTTCTCAATGGAAAAGCTCCCTGCGCCAGGGCATCCGGCATCCCAGGGAGCCCGTTCCCATGGACCGGCCTCTGGGAGACCCAACTTCTTATTGCCGGCATTGGCCGTGGCAATCCGCCTCACCGGCTCGTGGCCCTATATGGCTTCCCTCGTAGCGGATATATGCGAACCGAAGAAGCCTCAAAGCCATCTGCTTTGCCACAGCCTTCAGTGCCCGCCGCCAAGCATCATCTCGACGGCATGAGGCAGCACATCCGCAATCAGCCCCAGACATTCACGAACGGCCTTCGGACTGCCCGGAAGATTGACTACGAGAGTGCTCCCGCGAATGCCCGCCACGCCACGCGAAAGGATCGCGTTGGGAGTCTTCTTGAGGCCCTCCATTCTCATGGCCTCGCCGAAACCTGGCGCCATCCGCTCGCAGACCGAAACTGTGGCCTCCGGTGTGACATCACGCGGCCCAAGCCCCGTGCCCCCTGTGGTCAATACCAAATCCAGGCGTGCCTCATCCGAGCAACATATCAGCTCCTCGGCGATAAGGTCCGCGTCGTCCGGCACTACCTTCTTTCGGCAAATCTCGTATTTACCCGCAGAGAGCATCTGTTCGATGGCCTGTCCGCTCGCGTCCTCTCGCTCGCCCCGCGCGCAACTGTCGCTCACCGTCAGAATACCCACTTTAATCATCTACCACCTCCACAGCATCCCCGACGCGAATCCGGCCGCCCCTGGTAACCCTCGCAAAAATGCCATCACGGGGCATGATACAATCCCCCAGCCGCTCATATATCTGACACCGCCCCTCACACCTCTTGCCCAACTGCGTCACTTCAAGCTCCGCTCCCCCGCCGATCCTCAGCCTGCTGCCGACCTTCAAAAACGACAGATCAATGCCCTCGGTCGTGATGTTCTCGGCAAAATCCCCGGGCGAGATGCTCGAATCCCCGGCAGCCGCCTTTCGCACTGACTCAACGCCAAGAAGGCTCACCTGCCTGTGCCAGTCGCCTGCGTGCGCATCGCCCACTATACCAAAACCCTCTCTCAGCTCGGCCTCGTGCACGTTGCTCTTCTGTGTGCCTCTCTCCTTCGAAACCGATATCGCCTTAATCCGCCCTCTTGTAGTCCCCACTCTTTCCACCCGTCTTCTCAATGAGCCGTATATGCTCGATAGTCATCGCCTTGCCCGTGTACTTGAGCATGTCGTAGATCGTCAGGCACGCCGCGCTAACTCCGCAAATGGCTTCCATCTCGACGCCGGTCTTGCCCGACGAGTTGACAACAACGGTTACGCTAACCGCGCTGCCGGCCTCGTCGCGTTCAAACCCTACCTTGATCCCCTCGATAAGGACCGGATGGCACATTGGGATTATCGCCGGCGTGGACTTGACGGCCTGTATCGCCGCTATCTTCGCCGTCGCCAGAACATCGCCCTTGACGCACGAGCCCCCTTTGAGCACCTCGAAGGCTTCCCGCCCGAGAACGATACGGCCCTCCGCACGCGCGCGTCGCGCCGTGACATCCTTGCCGCTTATATCAACCATACCCGCAGATTCTTCCATCCGATCTCAGCCCCCTATGTTCTGCATGGATAAATCCCCGGCCGACGCGCTCAACTTTGTGTACCGGCTCTTCTCCCGCAGTATTCGCCTGAGCTGCTCCAGTATCCCCTGGTCGGAGGCGCCGTGTCTGAGAAGTCTCCTCAGGTCGTAGCAGCGCGCCGAATGGAGACACGGCTTGATCTTCCCGTCGCTTCTCAGCCGAAGCCGGTTGCACCGGTGGCAGAATATCGAAGACCGGCCGCTGATAAAACCAATCGCCCCGGCCCAACCACGGGCCTTGAAATGCACCGCCGGGCCCTGGCTGTCCGCCGCCACAACACTCGAAAGACGCCCGAATCGCGCCTCGATTATCCTCCGCACCTCGCTGTTGGGAACGTAATGGCCCGCCGGCCCCACATATTTGCCCACCGGACAATACTCGATGAACCTGACCAGAACCCCCAGTTCCATTCCCATCCGCGCCAGCTCCGCAACCTGGGCGAGATTCACCTCTCTTATCACAACGCAGTTGATCTTGACCGGATTCAGGCCGGCCTCTATGGCCTGGTGCATCCCCTCAAGCACCTGCCCTAACAAATCCGAGCCCGTGATTCGTTCGTAGCAACGCCGCTCCGCCGAGTCGATGCTTATGTTGACCCGCCTCAGCCCCGCCTCCCTGAGCCGCCCGGCCATCCCCCCCAGCAAAACCCCGTTGGTTGTCAAGGATACCTCCTCGATGCCCGGAATTCCCGCAAGCCCCCGAACAAGGTCCGCGATGTCCTCCCGGACCAAAGGCTCGCCGCCCGTCAGGCGGACCCTCCTGATGCCGCATTCGGCGCAGAGTCTCACCAGCCGCTGTATCTCCTCGAAACTCAGCAGCTCACCACGCTCCATCACGGCGTGCCCCCCCGGCGGGTTGCAGTACACACACCGCAGGTTGCATCTGTCCGTCACCGATACTCTCAGGTAGTCAACATCCATCGGTCACAGAACCCCGACCTCGTTATCCCTAAATCAACCTGACGCAAACCATGGCGCCACTTTCTATCCTCGCCACGCCCACAGGTATACTAATCAATCCGCCGGCGTTGCACAAGGCCAGGATGTGTGCCGATCCATGGTATTCAACGGGCTCGGCCGTGCCCGCCTCGCTTATCGTTGCCGGGACCCAGCCCTCCCTTTCTGCATCCTTCCTCTCCACGGTTTCACCAAGCGGCACCTGCACGCAACAGGGCGAATACTCATGACCCATCATTCCATACAGAAACGGCTTGACGAGCAGCTCGAACGCAACGAAGGACGATACCGGATTGCCGGGCAGCCCGAAGAAGCACGCATCCGGCGACACCCCGAACACTGTCGGTTTTCCGGGTTTGACCGCGATTTTCTCGAATAGCAGCCTCACCTTGTTTTGCCGTAGTATCTCCGGAACGAAATCGAAATCTCCCGCTGAGACCCCACCGGAAAAGATAACCACGTCATTATCCTTTGCGGCCTGCTTGACAACGTCGTCAATCTCCGCCGGCACATCTGCGAACGCGCCGTAATCCCGCGCCACCGCCCCCACAGCCTCAATCTGTGCGGCAAGCTGGCGGCCATTGCTGTTTCGTATCTGAAAGGGCCCCGGCTTGGCCGACGGCTCGACCAGCTCGTCCCCCGTCGCAACGACGGCCACCCTCGGCCGTCGCGCCACCAGCGGCCGTATGTGTCCGAAAGAGCACAGAACCGCAATATGCTGCGCCCTAATAAGGCTGCCCGCATGCAGCACTACCTGCCCCGCCTTGATATCCTCTCCCGTGCGGCGGATATTGTCGCCGGTCGCGCTGCCCGTAAACCTTATTCGATTCGCAGCAACCTCTCGCGTCAGTTCCACCATGATGACACAATCGGCGCCCGGCGGAACGGCCGCCCCGGTCATGATTTTGGCGCACTGTCTCGGCCCGACCGTCTTTTCCGGCCGCACTCCCGCCCGTATCGTCTCAACCACCGCCAGCTCACTGCCAAGGTCCGCACGCCGACACGCGTAACCGTCAAAAACCGCCCTCTCGAACGACGGGACATCTGCATCCGCCGCAACATCTTCCGCAAGGACCCGGCCCCGCGCAAGCTGCGCATCGACACCCTCGGCCCCAACCCGCCGCGAAGAACCCAGCACAATCTCCAGGGCCTCCTCAAGCGATACCATACGTTCTCCAAATATCAGGCTCACGCCCGGCCAAGCCTCGCCGGTATTCTCAGGCTGCCCAACACCGGACAGCAGCCGTCCGCCGGTGACCCTTCAAGGGGCCGTCCCGAAGTGAAGCTCATAGTCATCGGGCGTGTCTATGCCGATCAGAATTCCCTTTTCGGATGTTTCCAGCTCGAGGACGCTTTGCTCATTTGAGTAAAGCACGTGCCTTGCGCCCTCGTCTTGTGGCGCGTTTAGAAGCTCCTCAAACAGCGCCCGCGCAAACAGAGTCGGATGCCCCCTTTCCCCGTGAAAAACAGGAACGATGATTCGGCTGCCGGTTTCCCTGAACTTGCTCACTATCCGATTGACAACTTCCACGGTAACAAAAGGATGGTCCACCAGACACAGGACAATAGCCTCCGTCTCCGGCGACATTCCCGACATCCCCGCGATCAGAGAGGAAAGCTGGCCCATCCTGTAATCCTCGTTGATTACCACCTTGACGCCGGACAGGTCCACCGATGCCCCAATGGTCTCCGCCTCCGCCCCGAGCACCACGGTGGTTGCCTCAACGTCGCAATGGCCGAGCACAGAAACAATATGCCCCAGAAACGTCGTATCTTCGAAGCGCAGCAGCGGTTTCGGCCTGCCCATCCTCTTCGACTCACCGCCCGCCAGAACAATAGCATTTATCATGATTCCTCTCCGCCAAACCTTCTTCAAAAAGACAAAGTCATGTGCCCCGCCTCGGACACGGGCCCCAGCCTGCGTATCTTTACCAGCTCGCACACTATGCTCAGAGAAATCTCCTCCGGAGTCACCGCCCCTATGGATACACCGATGGGAGAATAGACCCTCTTCAGTGCCTCAGGCGCGATCCCCTTGAGATGGAGTCTCTCCATAATCGTGCGCGTCTTTCTCCTGCTGCCTATCATCCCGATATATCCCGCATCGGTCCCTACCGCCCGCTCCAGAACAATCTCGTCGCACTTGTGCCCCCTGGTGACTATAACGATATAAGAGTTCTCGTCGATATGAAGCCTGTCGAAAACGCGCTCGAAACTCTCCACGACAATATCATCGGCCTCCGGAAATCTCTCCTTGTTGGCATACTCGGCCCTCTCGTCGCACACCGTCACCG
>CP070678.1:3762286-3799439 GCA_020352515.1 Phycisphaerales bacterium
CAAAACCGCCCCTAACCCGTTGCCCTGCAACAACTTACGCCCCGCAATGGCCCCGCAGGGGCGCAAGAACGAACCCAAACGAACCCAATTCGAATTCGCTTCTTACTTACCCAAACCCCCGCCTCTCGCTACAACTACCTTGCCCACACTGCCGCATCCGCCCCTCCCAGCCTTCACCCAAACCACCGCGCCGGCCCGTCAATCTCGCGTGCAGCAATCCAAATCCCCGAATCCCTCCAGCCCCGATCACTCACCCACCCGCCTGGCGACAAGGCCAGCCTATTGAAACCGGACCAGACCGCGTTTTCACTACTACAATCGCCCCCGAAAGCCCATGGCCCCCGGGCCGGAACAACACCCCCTTCCCCCCGATGCAACAGCGAGAGCACGACTTCACGACGTTCCGATACGTTCAGTTTCGATCTCGACCCCATCTCTCACTCTCTTTCCTTCTTCACAACTTCAACAGATTAACCAAAAGGATACTCTCACTAACGAAATTTTCCAACAATCCCGCCCTATACATGATCACTGCACCCTCTGACTCTCGGCTCAAGGTGCTAAACAACTTCAAGAGCGATTTTGACAAGATCCTCAGAAGGCCGGCCGTCAAAGCAGGGACCTTCCATGATATCCGCCGGACAACCACAAGCATGTGCCCTGCCAATGGCATGAGCGAGTACGACGTAATGGTTCTTGCAGGCCACTCAAGTTTCACTACAACCAACAAGTTCTATCTTGACGTTGCAGATGATCTGGTCCACCGTGCAAGGGTCGCCACTGCCCAGGGCATGCGTCAAAAACTGGTACGTTTTGGTACGCGGCCCCTCGCAGAGGCGACGCAAAAAAACTCGCAGCCATAAATAACTGCCAGCTAAAGACTTATGAATGGGCAGGGGCGGATTTGAACCGCCGACACACGGATTTTCAGTCCGTTGCTCTACCAACTGAGCTACCTGCCCTTGGCCGGCTACTGCGATAAAATCTTAACGACAAGCAGACTCATTGCAAGAAAATTCGGCGGCGATCCGCTTTTTTGTCGGTTCTTTCGAGAATTGTCCAGGCCCTGCCGTCAGCCTGGCGCGAACGGGCCGGTTCTCTGCGCACGCCAGAATAAGCTCGCGTGGATTTCAAGTGTTCGAGGCCCAGGTGCGGGGCGGCCGTGTCCAAGACTTGCTAATTCTGATTAGGGCCGGTCTTCAATGGCGAATAAGCCGTTTGCGTTTGACATTCGGGACCACTTCAGTTTAGCCTATATCGCCCGTCGGCTGAGACAACAATTGTCCGGCGCGGCTGTACGTAATCTGCGGCGCAAGGCTGAGGGCATGGTAAGATACACGGCGCGGCGTGCGTTTGGACGAAGCCGGCGTTTATTTTACATGAGGATCAGAATTATGCATAAAGATTTCTTTTTAAGGCCGGGTCTTGTCTTGCTCGCGGGGTTGATACGCATCATGCCGGCAGTGTCAATTGACATTTCAAGTTGCAGCGCTGCCGAGGTGTCCGGTGAATTTGTTGAGTTGTCCGCCAAGACCATCGAGGATAAGATTCGAGGGGGGTTTGTAGGCCAGATGCTGGGGAACCTCAACGGACTGGCTCACGAGAACAGATACTACGATGAGCCCGGCCACGTCAAGGAGTATGTCCCATCGATCGCGGACGGCGCCAGAACGGACGACGACACGGACATCGAATGGGTTTACGTCGTTGCGATGCAGCGGAACGAGACAATAATGCTGGCGCCGGAACAGATAACGCAGCTTTGGAAGAGGCATATCAACCGGCATATCTGGTGTTCGAACCTTTATGTCCGCCAGCTTATGGATGTGGGCATAGACCCGCCGCTTACGGGCAACCTCGCGCTGAATCCCTGGGCGAATTTCAACATATCCGGTCAGTTCGTATGTGAGACGTTTGGACTGATCGCGCCCGGAATGCCGCAGACCGCGGCCGGCATCGGGCTTCACTATACGCACGTGAGCATCGACGGCGAGCCGGCTCAAGCAACGCAGTTGTTCACGGCAATGATCGCCACGGCCTTCGTCACGGACGATATTGACGGCATTCTGGAAGCGGGGCTGGCCTCGATTGATCCGAGAAGCCAGCTAAACTCAATCGTCCGCGACGTGCGCAGGTGGCACGGGCAGTATCCCAAAGACTGGCGCACGACGCGCAGGCTCGTTCGAGACAAGTACACGCTTCACAAGAGCAGGACGCGCAATCAGAATGGCTATGAGCTGTGCACGGCCGCGACCGTTGCCGCTATTCTTTACGGCCAAGGCGATTTCGTCGCAACGCTGAGGCACGCCTTCAATTTCGGCTGGGATGCGGACAATAATGCAGCCACAGCCGGTGCCGTCGTCGGCGTGATCAAGGGGTACGATTGGATGCGAGAACAGCGGTGGAATATCAAGGACGTCTATCGCAATACGACGCGTCCGGGAATGCTGGAGGATGAGACGATAACGAGCTTCTGTGACCGCATAATCGAACTGGCCGGCCGGGTGATAGCCGGCAACGGCGGCCGGAAGATAACGCGGGATGGCCAGGATGTCTACCGCATTCTCATCCAGGCGCCAGCCAATATTGAACGGCTGCCGCGTTTGAGACAACAGGTCGCCAAGCTGAAGTCAGACCTCGGCAGGCGGATAGAGGCCGATCTTGGCAGCGATTCTGCGGTCAGGGATCGGGCCCGTGCGGCTTATCTTGCGATCTGCCTGGGCATGGCGACCAGCCTGCGCGAGAAGAATCCTGAGCAATGGGCGGCGGGGCTATCCGCGCTGCGGCAGTACCCGGGGCTTCTGGACGTTCTGTTCAACAAGTCACCCGGGCCTGCCGGCGATAATCTTCGCGCGGCCGCTACGGCCGCGGGCCTGAACAAAACCGACCGTCCGCAACACTGAGATGCACCTGTTGGCTGCCGGATGAAAAAAAATCTTCAGCAGTCAACTGCTTTTTTCTGCCAAAAACAAAGATTTCGAAGAATTCTCCTGTGCGAAATGCAAAAAATGCTTGACGGAGTGGACTCTGTGATATAGAGTACTCTGTAAAACGAAGTGAATACTCTGGATGTGACAAGGGCAGGATTATGAGCATATCAAATGAAAACGCAGCCGAATCGCTGGCGGCAGTCGAGGATACGATTTCACGGACCAGAAAGGCGATCGCTTCCACCTACGAGAGCCCGTTTCTTATCGTCTGGGGCGTGGTTTGGGTATCGGGTTTCCTTGGAACACACTTTTTTCTGCAGTGGGTAAATTGGATTTGGGGGTTTCTGTGCACGGTCGGGGCCGCCGCAACCGCGGTGATCTGCTGGCGCCAATTCCGCGTGTGGGCTCCGACCAAGACTGCGGGCGAGCGGAGAATGGGTCTGCGGACATCACTGTTCTGGCCCTTGTTCTTTCTCTACGCCTTCGTATGGCTGAGCATCATGGAGCCCCATAGCGGGATTCAAATGAACGCGTTCCTTTGTACGGCTGTGATGTTTGCGTACGTAGTGATCGGGCTGTGGTTCGACAGTTGGATTATGGTATTTCTGGGACTCGGGGTCACAGCGTCGACGCTTGCGGGGCTGTACTTGATCCCGCCGGCTTATTACTGTCTCTGGATGGCCCTTGCGGGGGGCGGTCCGCTGCTGGTAACGGGTTTGTACATCGGATTGCGCTGGAAATAGCAAAGGTCTGTAGTGCGAAAGGAGATCCTCACCATGAACGTATCCACGGAAGAGGCAAAAGAATCACTGAGTGTTGTTCAAGTGACTAACGAGCGGATGCACAGGGGCGTTGCCTCGGCTCAGGCAAGGTACTCAAGCGACCTGCTGGTTCTGTGGGGGCTGATCTGGCTGGCCGGACTTGCCCTTGTCCAATTTCACCGTGAACGTGCTGTGTATATCCTTGCGGGCCTGGGGGCCGGAGCGCTTGTCACCACCGTGTTGTGGATATGGCGGAGGGGTCCGAAACAGGCTGTCGTAAGAAGTGATGCCTCAAGAAAGACGTTCCGGCGGGTCTTCTGGTTCTGGGTCATACTGAACCCATACGCCTTCGCATGGATTCTGCTGCTGGCCCCGCTCGACGCACTGCAGGTATTTGCATTCATGTGCACGCTCGCCATGTTCGGATTCAGTGTGCTCGGGCTCTGGTTCAACAGCCCATTTGTCGTTGTCCTGGGGTTGACGGTAACGGCTGCTATAGTCCTCGGCTACCTGCTCTCACCAGCCTGGCTCTATCTGCTCGCAGCCTTGGCCGGCGGCGGGACTATGCTGACAACAGGCATTCACATGCGGATTAGATGGAGGTGACGGTGTCGGAGCTTAATGGTGTCATACATCAGCCTGTTCGCCTGCGAATAATGGCGTCACTCGTGGCGCTTGATAAGGATGAGCAGGTGGACTTTACATATTTGCGGAGGCTGTTGAAGCTGACCGACGGCAATCTTGGCGCGCACCTGGCCAGGCTCGAGGCCGCCGGTTACATAAAGATCGAGAAGACATTCGTCGCCCGCAAGCCACGGACGTACGTGAGGGCGACCGGGAAAGGACACGATGCCCTCCATGGACATATCGCCGCACTGGAGCAGATTCTGCGAGGTTCCGGCAAATGATAAGGGTAATCATGGCGCCCGTCCGAGTGAGACGTACACGAAAGGATTACTCCATTTCCGGGCGGCGTATTTGAGCGGTTTTGAATTAGAGGAGGTCGGTTCGAGGTCGATGAGCCGGGGTGGCACAGTTCTCAGCTTGCGGGGCGCGCCGGAGCGTGGCAGGACCGTATCGCGCGGGAAAGACCGCAGGTTGCAGCGCAGATTCCGGTCAGTGTCTGCCGGGTCAGCTTGTTGTGGGACGGACGATAGATCAGCATGAAGCCCAGGGATGCTCCGTTCACGCCGAGCGGCACCGTCGCGCCCGAGACCCTGCTTAGGTCGGCAAGGTTGCCCTCCAGGCCCATTGCGAACATCTCTTCAAGCATACAGACCTTGTTTGATTTGCAGATGCTTTCCATCAACTCCCGGGTGAAGCAGTTCTCGATGTGCTGCTTATCGAGTGAGATCGGCTGGTTGTTTTCAAACATATGCAGTTCAAAGCCGTCTTGCTGGCGCAGGAAGAAGGTGACATTCGACTCTGGGATTTCCTCTTTGACAAGTGCGGCGGCGGTGTACAGCAGATCGTTCAGGCCGGCCGCTCCGAGGATCGCCTCGTAGAACGCCGCGGTGAAGCTTATGGTGTTCAATCTTCTGATAAATTCTCTCTGAGCCGCAACGAAGTCGTTGCAGAGTATGTCGGTCTTCTTGGCCTGCTGCTTGCGTTCCCTGTTCAGCTTCTTAACAAGCAGGCGCAGTCTTTCATGGCGTTTTTTGTTGTCCACGATTACCCATTCTCCATGACGGCCGACCGAATTGGCCTGTGGTTCAAGCATTTTAGATTCGGCTTGACGCGAGCACGGCTTTAGGGCAAAGCGGCCCTCATGGCGGGCCCCGGCAGCAGCCCTATAAAGAGCCGTTTATTAGGGGTGAGGCCATAAGGCGCGAGCGGGGCGTGCGACGCGCGGGCAGCGTGTCACCGCATTTAGGGCTTGTGGCGAAGGTGTTCTCGGACTTACTGTCCGGGGGCTGCGGGGCGGTAGTATTTCATTGCCTCCGGCATCAATTTCTTGATATCTTTGATCCTGTTTTCGTCCGCGGGGTGGGTGCTCAGGAACTCAGGGGGCGCGGACTTACCCTCCTTTGCGGCCGCCATCCTCTGCCAGAAACCGACCGCCTCCTGCGGATCGTAGCCGGCCATGGCCATGAAAACAAGGCCCATGTGGTCGGCTTCGCTTTCATGGGTTCTGCTGTAGGGCAGGAGAACTCCGATCTCCGTCCCGATGCTGTAGGACTTCATAAACAGGTTGCGGGTCTGCTCCGGACTTTCGGCCATGGCTTCGGACAGGGCGATGCCTCCCATTTCCACGATTAGCCCCTGGGTCATACGCTCGGCGCCGTGTTTGGCGATGGCGTGGGCGATTTCGTGGCCCATGACCACGGCCAGGCCCTTTGCATCCCGGGCCACTGGCAACAGCCCCGTGTATACAACCACCTTTCCGCCGGGCATCGCCCAGGCATTTACGGCCGGATCCTCGACAAGATTGAATTCCCAGGCGTACCCCTTGAGCAAATCGGATAGGTTGTTCTCCGAGCAGTACTGCTCGACAGCCTTGCTGATTCTTGCGCCGACCTGCTTGACCATTTCCGTTTTCGGCGCGTCGGTGCTGAGCTTATGCTCGGCAAGGAATTCGCTGTAGGATTCGAAGCTCATGGAGTTGATTGTGGAGTCAGGCACCAGATTCAATTGCTTTCTGCCGGTGATTGCCACCTCCGAGCAGGAAGACAGCATTATCAAAAGGCCGCACAGGACAATCAATAGTGACTTGAGAATCCTTTTCATGGGTTCTCTCCTTTCCTAACAAAACCCTCTTTGTAAATCTTCGACGGCGGTCTTCACCGCCTCAATTTGACTTTATCATATTCCAGATATCCTTGACGTCAACGTCGGATATGGTCGGTAGGACGATTTGACCATCCTTTTTCAAAGGCAGCGTAATCCGCCCCAGACCGGGCGTGTCAACTGCCAGAGTTAGCTTCGCCTGGTAGGGGATCTGCACGCCCGGCCTAATGCCGCCAAGGGCTTTGAGCATTTGCAAATAGTTGATGCTTGCAGGCAGAGAAACCGCCTTTGTACTCTTGGCCGGCACCGTTGTCTGGAGGTCGGCGCTGCCGGAGAGAAACCGGTTGGCGCCGCTCGACAGGCCATAACCCATACTGAGCAGCGGCAGGACAACCGGATACGGATTTTCAACCTCCACGTCGAACAGCAGCGTGGCGGAGTCCAGCTTGACATCGACGAACTTGAGACCGGTCATCTGCGCGCCCGGTTTTTGAAGGTTCAGCACCTCCTGTATCGACTCGCAGCCGGCGGCGAGAAACGCGATCAGCACGACCGGTAGGATTGCAGGTTTTACAGCTCTCATGGCTATCGCCTTTCAAAAATCCGCAAATTGTCTCTGCAACACAGCGGCCCGGCAAGCAAGCTGCGGCGGCACTGATTCGAACCGGCCGCCGCCGCGCTGAGCATCCCAGGCATCTCCAATGATTTCTGCCATCAAATCCGGCTTTTGACAGCCAAACATCTCGGATGTCTCGCGAAAGAGTCACCGGCGCTTGGGACAACTGCGATAACTCCGAATCTCAGCACGGGACAGATGTGACGCGCCCGGCCTGTCTTCTTATCAGTTCTCTCGTTGGCGTCTTGGTAAAGCTACAAATCCAACCCGTCATTTTACCACCGACTCACCGGTCAAGCAACAGAATCAAACCGTCGCACGAGATACGAATCGTCTGGCGATAGTCAGAAGCTCCAGCCGACGCCGAGCAGGTACTTAATATCGGTGCTGCCCGAGCCCTGAGCCGGTGTGGCGTCATAGTCAAATATGACCTTGAAGTTCGTGAACATGTTCTCGGTAAGATTGGTGCGAAGTTCGGCCGTCGAGGTCAGATAATAGTCGGAGATTTTCTCCGTGCTCGGATAATACGTCAGCTCGTGGATGAACTTGACGATTTTGACCAGTTTCTTGTCAAAATGGTAGCCAAGCTGGGCCGAGAGTCTGCTGTCGCCGTCGCTCTGGTCGTCATATTTCTCATAGACAGAAGCCAGACCGGCCTCGGTAGAGAAGTTCATGTCGTCCGATTCGACCCACTGGTAGCCGCCACCACCACCGATGATTACCCGCCGGTCAAGGTCGGCAATGCTGTCCTTTTCGTAGCGCCCGTCCAAATAACCGTAGAGCCTCTTGGTAAAGAAGTAGTCATATTTTCCTCTGGTCCTCCACCAGTCTTCGGTTGTTTTCTTATCCCCGGTGTCGGGGTCCACCTGGCGTCCCCTTGCGTAGTCGGCGCCAAGGGTCGTGCGGTCCTTTTCCGTGCGTCTGCTGAGGTTAGCGCTTGCACTTACGGAGTCGGTCTGGGTGTTGCCGTGGGTGGACGTAAACGCACCGGAGAGATTGCCGGTCCACTTCGGTCTTGGTTTCTCGGGCGGGTTTATAGAAAGTACCGATCCGGTTTCGAATTCCTGCGCTTTCAGCGCCGGACCGGTCTCAATAGCGAATCGCCGTTCGGTCGTGGCCGAAACCTTCTGGTTTATGACCGTTCCATCGGCGAGGTGGATTTGAATTGGGACATCACTGCTGAAGGTTTGTACGTCGTTTATGTCCACGGTCACCTTGCCCGCCAACACCGAGTCGAAGATCAGCTTGCCGTCGACAAGCTGCACGATCTTGCCGGTGAGGCGGTCGCCGTTTTTGAACAGAAGCTCGTCTGCATCAGCCGGGCACGCGAATGCTGCCAAAGTCAGACACATCAACAGCACTGATCGAGTCATGATGCCATCTCCTTTCCCTTTTCACGGGTCTTAAAACCGAACCGGCCGGATGAGCCGCTATGCTCCCAGCCACTCTATTTGCACTGCTTGGCCCTTTGTACTAAAAACCAAGTCCTTCGGCAATTCCGTCGCCATAGTCTTGATCCGCCCTTCGGAAGTGAGCCACCATCTTTTCCTGCAATTGTCTTGGGACCTTCTTCAGGCTGTTCGTGATATTGAGGATCAGCCGCTTCTGTTCGTCCGGCGGCAGGAGCCGGAACAGATTACCGGGCTGAACGTAATCGTCATCCACCCCGCGTTTCTGATCATACCGATCCGCATCACCGGAAATCTTCAGCGGCGGCTCGGCATAAGCGGGATCGGCCTTCGGCCCACCGAGACTGTTCGGCTCATAATTCACCGATGCCCCACCATTTCCATCGAATCGCATATAGCCGTCTCTCTGATAGTTGCACACAGCCGCTTTCGGGCGGTTGATCGGGAGGCTCTCGTAATTGACACCCAGCCGGTATCGATGGGCGTCCGCATAGGAAAAGACGCGAGCCTGCAGCATTTTGCACGGAGAGAACGAAATCCCGGGCACAACGTTTGCGGGCGAAAAGGCGGACTGCTCTACTTCCGCGAAGTAGTTCTCAGGATTCCGGTTCAATTCCATCCGGCCCACTTCAACAAGCGGATAATCCCCATGGGGCCAGACCTTGGTCAGGTCAAAAGGATTCCAACGGTAATTCCCCGCGTCGACCTCCGGCATCACCTGAACGTAGAATGTCCACTTGGGGTATTCCCCGCGCTCTATCGCCTCAAACAACTGCCTTGTGTGATAATCCGGATCGTCGCCGGCGATGCGGTCAGCCTCCTGCTGCATCATGTTCTGAATACCCTGCTGGGTCTTGAAGTGGAACTTAACCCAGAAGCGTTCGTTTTTGCCGTTGATGAAACTGTAAGTGTGGCTGCCGTAACCGTTCATGTACGGGATGCCCTTAGGAATTCCACGATCGGAGAACAGGATCGTCACCTGATGCAAGGATTCCGGAACTTGAGACCAAAAATCCCACCACATCGTGTGGCTTCTCAAGTTGCTCTGGGCCATCCGTTTCTGGGTGTGGATGAAATCCGGAAACTTCATGGCGTCTCGTATGAAGAATACAGGGGTATTGTTGCCCACCATGTCCCAGTTGCCTTCTTCCGTGTAGAATTTCAACGCAAAGCCCCGGACGTCCCTCACGGTATCAGCCGAGCCCTTTTCGCCCGCCACGGTCGAAAAGCGGCCGAACATCTCGGTCTTCTTGCCCACTTCGCAGAATATTCTGGCCTTGGTATATTCTGTGATGTCGTTTGTTACGGTGAAGACGCCGTGGGCGCCGGCGGCCTTGGCATGTACTACCCGTTCGGGAATCCTCTCGCGGTTGAAGTGTGCGAGCTTCTCAAGCAGAAAGTGGTCCTGTAATAATGTCGGACCACGTTCGCCGGCGGTAAGGGAGTTCTGGTTGTCGCTGACAGGAATGCCGGCGGCGGTGGTTAGTGTCTTCTCTTTCATTTGTGTGTCCTTTCAAATCTGTGAAGAGCACGACGTCGGCGCCCTCACCATGCTCTAATCCACAGGGGTTGAGTTAGACAGCCTTTGCACCGGGTGCGGGCCCATTCTTGACGTGGATATCGCGCTGGGGAAACGGTATAGTGATGCCACCATTGTCCAGAGCCACCTTGATTTTCTCGGTAACCGCGAAGCGAACAGCCCAGTAGTCGGCGGTCCTGACCCATGGACGAACAACGAAATTGACGCTGCTGTCACCAAGTTCAGAGACGGCCACGGTCGGCGGAGGGTCTTTCAGAATCCGATCTTCCTGCGCCAGGACACCTTCGATGATCTCTCGGGCCTTGCTCAGGTCGTCCTCATAGGACACCCCCACTGTCATATCTACCCGCCGCGTCCCGTTTACGGTATAGTTCTCTATTTTCCCGCCGGTCACCTGTGAATTGGGAACTATAATTCGCACGTTGTCGGGCGAATCGAGAATGGTGTTGAGAATCTGCACTTCCCTGACGGTTCCCTTGACCCCACCGACCTCAACGAAATCGCCGACCCTTACGGGCCTGAATATGACCATCAGAATGCCGGCCGCGAAGTTGGACAAAGATCCCTGCCAGGCCAGGCCTATCGCCAGGCCTACGGCGCCCAACGCCACCACCGCCGAGGAGGTCCTTACGCCCGCCTTCTCAAGTGCGGCAATAATGACAAACGCAAGTATCGCAATATACAGGGCATTCTGGGCAAAACGCACGAGTATCGGCGCCACTTTGGCTTTGGTCATCACCTTCGCAACCAGCTTCGAAATCACCTTCGCCAGCCAGCGCCCGATTACAAAGATCAGTATTGCGGCAATAATGTCCAGGCCGTATTCCGCAAGATATCCATATATCTGTTTCAATATGTCTTCCATAGCAATCTCTCCTTATTCGCATTGCAGAATGTTATGCAAATTCCGCCGACACATTATTCTACAGCCATGACTGAACGTCTGCCTCGGAGGTTAGACGGGCCACCTCCAAACTTCCCCGGCGCCTTATGGAACTTAGCGGCGGCAGCCGTTCGTTTCGGCACTGACCTGCAGTCGAGTCCACGAAAAGGCCTTTGCCCCGTCCGGGCCAGGCATTGGAATCCTTCAGACCTGAGAAAACCGCCCGCAGTTGACACCCGCGTGCGCCAGCCTGGCCGCAGTTTTCTCACTGATGTAAACCTTGCCCCCGAGAACCTGCCGTATTGCCGGCACAATTGCTGAGGCGATCTCGTGCTTCACAACATATCCCATCGCGCCCGCTTTGAAGGCGCGTTCACAAGAAGCCGAATGGTCGTCCAGGGATAGAACCAGAATCGGCATGCTGGGCCACTTGACCCTCAACTCCTCGACAAGACAGGCGCCGGTAGAGCCCTTTAGAGACAGATCGATTATCGCCATATCAATCTGCTGCTGGTCTATGTTACCCGAAATGCCCGATGCGCTGTCCGCCTCTGCACAGACCATCAGGTCCGGCTGCTGGTTGACAAGCTCTACCAATGCCTGGCGTATGACGGGGTGATTCTCAACGATTAGGATTCTTGTTCTACGCAGACTTTTCCGATCAGCCGCATCGTTCCGGCACATAATACTTCCACAGGCATAGATCCACACGAGATATGGAGACTGCCCGATGTCCAGCGGGGCCGCCGCTAACAGCGGTGCTCTGCAACCACGTGTCCTTTACAATTAGAAATAATAGCCAAAACATTGCCTGTGTAAATCGGCGGAAACACTCTATTGGCCATAGGCGTAATCTCTTTTGTTTGCATAGGGGAAATGACCTATGGCAGGTGTGTCGTTGGACCATCCGAGTTGCTAAGGACTGCGGTCTTGATCATCCGCAAAGAATGTCTTCAGATAGCCAAAGGCAACCGGACCCTGTTACCCGCTGCCCTTGCTGGCAACCCACTGCACGGCGTATTGGCGCAACTGGGCGGCATTTGACAGCCTCAGTTTCTCCTTGACGTTCGCCCGATATGTTTCGATAGTTTTTGTGCTGAGGTGCAGTCTTTCCGCTATCTGGTGGGTTCCGTAACCCTGTCCTATCAAGCTGAAAACCTGGAACTCGCGGTCGCTGAGGCACTCCACGCCCGAGGACTCCGACCCGGGTGCGGCGCCCACAAGCTTACTCAGCATCTTGCCGGCCATCGCCTCACTCACGTACGTCTCACCGCCGAGCACCCTCCGGATTGCGGCGATTACCTTGTCGGTAGCTTCCTGTTTCATGATATAACCCTTAGCGCCCGCCCGGAGCGCTCGCTCTGCGTAGAGAGACTCGTCGTGCATGGAAAGGGTCAGAATGGGTAGATTCGGGTGGCGGACCCTGATGTCCTTTATCAGCTCCAAACCGCTGGTTTCCTTGAGGGTAATGTCAACGATGGCCATATCCGGTTTCAACTGCTCAATGACCCCCACGGCCTGGTTGGCGTCGTCCGCTTCGCCGCACACTGTCAAATCCGGCTCCTCGTTGATTAGATCTGCAAGGCCCTGCCTGAAGACGGGATGATCGTCCACCACGACTATCCTTGTCTTGGCCCCATCCGAACGATTTCGTGTTCTTTTGTTGACCATCAGTCACCTCTAATTTCCACCGCCTCTAAGTCTGTTCGGGAATACGCAAGTGACCTTCGCCCCTCCGTCTGCGCCCCTGCCAATTTCGAGCGAGCCGTCAATCAGTCGGGCGCGGTAGTCCATAGTCTTTAGTCCCATTCCGCCGTGCTCGTTTTGTCCTTCGGGAAAACCGGTCCCGTCGTTGCTCACCGTCAATTTGAACTTGTCCTCTTGGTAAGTGAGCTCCATGTGAATGCTCTTGGCGCTGCCGTGCTTTATGGCGTTGGCGATTGCCTCCTGAGCGATACGATAAACGTTTTTTGCAACCGCCACGTCGTTTAGTGCAGGAGCATTGCTACACTCAAAAGAGCAGCAGACACCGAAGTCTTCCGTGCTCGTCGCCAGCTCCTGAAGGGCCGAGACCAGACCTCCGGTTTCCAAATCCATGGGACTAAGCCCCTTTGCCAGGCGCCGTGTCTGCTCGGCGGTCTTGTCAACAAGATTTGCGACCTTCCTCGCATAGGAGGCCTCGCCGGGCAGGCTGGCCGCGATTTTCTGTTCGAGCACCTTGACCATCAAGCCAATTCCGGCAAGAAGCTGACCGATACTGTCATGAAGTTCCTGTCCAATCCGCCTCTGTACGCGCTCGCTGATATCGAGAATGCCCTCCTCGAGATGCCTGCGCTCCTTGACCTGCTCGGTCAGGTCGGCATACGGCCGAACAACACCCGTTTGAAAAATGGCCTTGTACACAAGATAGAAGGAGGCCAGCTTGAGGAAATGCCCGACTTTGTTTGCAGGGCCGTAGACGTCTTCGTAGAGCGTGAAAGACAATTCGGAGGCTCCCGTCAGGATTATTGCACCCACCAGTAATCTCAATACCCGCGGCTCGAAGCTGCTGCGCTTCTTTGCCAGCAGCACTATTGCAGCAGCAAGAGTTGCGATGATGACGTACTCGCTTGCCTTCTTGAACACCGTCAAGCCCGCTTCTTCCGTAAAACAGACGGGGAAGAACTGCCAGTAGAAAATAGACGCAAGAAGAAGCAGACTAATCAGGGCAAAGGTTGCAAACACCAATCGTACATTGACCTTTCTGCCAAGAAGCAATGGAGCGGTCAGCATGGAAAGGCTTTCAACATAGCGGGCGCTTATCCACAGTTGGGCGGCTAGGTTGCCCGGGTCCCTCTTGAAGATGTTCACCCCCTTGTACGCCAACGTATGGACCATGTCGATGCCACCGATAAAGAAATACGCAATTCCCAGGAAGAGCAGGTAGGCATTGTCCACGTACGTGCGGGTGTTCCAGATTAACATGAAGATACTGAAGGCCACTACAATGGCAAACATCTCAACAGAAGTGTGGAAAAGGGGATAACTTTTAAGGCCCATTACATAAAGGCCCAGGAAGACGCATGTGCCGGTTAGTATGCTTTTCTGCGTATTGGACAACACGGACAACCTCTCCTGAATCGAGATTCCTGCTCGGACCTGACAATCAACGTCTAAGACGAATCGGGTGGCAGATATATGCCGAGTCTCCCAAGAATCACAACATCGTTCGAGTGTTCAAACCATGTTAGCCTTTTCACGAATGGAAAATCAAGAAGATTTATGCCGACCAGGCACAAAACAACACAATTTGGTCGCGTCCCGCCCGTGGAGCGGGAGAAGTCGCCCAATGCACGCGGCCGGAGTGTGATTCCTGGTCCGGGCCCGTGCTCTAAGGTACAGGGAGGGCGTGAAGCCCGCACCTGTTCGATCTCGTGGGGGTGCCGGGCGGCCTGGGAAGCCGGTTTGTGCAATCAAATTCAGAAGCACGCAGTGATCGGCGAAAAACCGCCGAAAGAGGTTTACAATCACAGGCAGTATCCACCTGCCTCATGACTTTCCACAGAGCTTGAGCCGCTTGGCGGACAGGACCGTGTCGACCAGCTAAAACTCCAGGCCGGACAAATCCCCGCCTTTCTTTTTCAACTCATTAAAATAGATAAAGTAACGATCTGTCAGAGCGGAAATAGATTTGTTGACGCTGTCGATCTCGCCTTTGAGGCTGGTAACGTCGGGAGTGTCTTTCAATTTGAGAAATATCTTGTCGGCCTCGCTGGTCTTAGCGGCCGCGGCTTCCTTGTACTTCATTGCCATCGTCCGCAACTGCTTGGCGTTCATCTTTTCGGCTTCGGCCTTGACCTCGTCAAGCGGCCTGTTCTCATCGACCTTTGGTTCTGCCGGTTTTTTGCATCCTGAAACCGCCAAAAGGCAGAGTATTAGCACTCGGCAGAGGGCGGAGCATCTTGCCATCCTCATTCCTTTCAAGAGATAGACGCTTTTCGACGCGTCGTCCCGTATTGGATGATTCACGTAAAGACTTTGTGAACCTAAACGTGACGACTCTTTACGCAACCTTAACTGCTTCTCAACACTTGCCGAACGAACCAAGAGTAATTGCAATTATACGTCTTCGTCACGGTTAATCCAGAGATTTCAGACTACAGGATTGAACCTGACGCTCGGGAATCGATTCTACAAGACGATCATCAAATGGTCGATGCCTCCAACATCGAACCGCAGAGCCGTCTAAACAGCCCGCTCGACATGTCGCCGCCGGCTTTGCGCAGATAAACCACCGTCTAACCACATTGTGACGGGCTCGGCGAAGAACGTCAACAACGATATGTGCTCCCTGCAACCCGGCGCAACGCTTGATATAGAAGGTCTGTCCGGAGAGGCCGCTAATGCCCTCGTTCGAGCCGACAAAGAGAACTTCAAGCCAGACTGCCCGATGGTCGCCAACGGCCTAATACGCGATCCGGGGAACAGGGTTCCCAAATCAGTAAAAAGCCGCCGGGCAACCTAACGTGCTCTTTAACCAAATCGGAAGGTTGCTCGGCGGCAAAGGCGGGCTACAGACAACCCGCCGTCATCAATGCTCTAAGGCGCACAACTCCCGTAGCGAGGCCTTCGCCGGTCCAAAGACTTCTGCCTGTAAATCCCTTTCGGGAACAACAAGGCCCCCAGCCGCCTCTTTACTTCTTTTTGTGGATGACGATCTTGCCCATCGCGTCGGAAAAGGCCTTTAGTGGGCCCTTCATTATGGTAAGGGGCGGGTCGGCATAGTTCAACTCGCCGCACGTCACCTTCCACAAGTCGAGCAGCGTCACGGTCTTTGCTCGTATCCTGACGCCGCCGATCCTTCCACGCTTGCACTCCACCACTCCGTGCTTGCTTAGCGTTTGGATGACCTTCTGCAAGTAGCCCACAGAGAATTTCAGAGTTTTCGCAATCTCTGCAGCCTGGATGTAGTCGGCAGTCTTGCGTTGTCCAAGAAACTGCACTGTTTCCACCGCCATTCCAAAATCCTGATTGAGTTTCACTGGTACCTCCTTCCCTACGTCACGCTGCCGGAGCCGGGCAGCAAGCAGGTAGCTGGTTTGACTTCGCCACGACTGGCACCTTTCGAACACGCGCCGCGAAGTCGTCTATTTCTTCAACTTTCTCGAATCCCACGACCATCGTCTCTACGCAGCCCAGACCGAGCACGTATCGAACCGACTCGTCACGTTTTTCATCACTGTTGCGGAAGCTGCCCTCGCCGATCAGCTTCATTCCCACGACGCCTTTTCCCGCCACGTGCATTCTCTTTAACACGGGTGCAACTTTCTCCGCCGGACCATCCATATTTACACCGAACGGATTGATCCGTGCGTGGACCGAATCAACCCAGGGCTCATTGGCGGCGGCCTCAAGGGCTCCAAGCGAGTGACATGAGGCACCATGGGCCCTGATGACGCCCTTTTTCTTGAGCTTCGCCAAGGTATCCATCTGTTTGCCCAGTTCCTCAGGCCACTTTTCGGAGCTAACACAGTGGAGCAGTATCAGATCGATGTAATCGGTGTTCAACTCTCCAAGGAATCGCTCCACGACCACTTCGGCATCGGGACGTTCCTTCTCAGGCAGTCCGCCGCGCCGCCACCATATCTTTGATGAGATTACGTAATCCTTACGAGGCATTCTTTTTAGCGCCCTGGCCAGGTAAGGATGCGTGCCATAAAGGTCGGCCACGTCAAACAGGCGAACCCCCCGCCGATATGCTGCCTGAAGCAGCGACTCAAACTTCTCCTTGCCCATGCGCGTATGGTTGGACTGCCGGTTTCCGCCGCGCATGCCCGTGCCGAAACCGACCCGTGAAACCTTAATCTTTGTCTTTCCGAGCATCACAAGCTCATAAGGGTCGAACGTTTCGATTCGTCGCGGCTCGGCAGCCGGAATCGCCGAACTGAACGCCAAGCCGCCAAAACCGGCAATGGACCTGGCGAGAAACTCACGACGTTTCATTTCCATCACTGCTTACTCCCTAATCAAAAGCTCCCGCCGGTTGCGGCAAAGGGTCCGCGGGCGAAGTGCGGCCCAATCAAATCGCCTCTGACTGCACATTGAATAACGAGCTGCCTTAAAAAGGAGTTTTGTCGGCATCAACAATCTTTACCTTATTCAACTGTTTTAACTCCCCGGCACTCTCGCCCGGATTTCTGCGGTTGACCGCCGCTTGCCAATACCGTCGAGCCCGGGCCGGCCCTATAGGATAAGAGAATACTTGAATCCATTGGGCAATGCAATAGTCTGGATAATTTTTTTTTTGTTGCTTTATTACGAGGACCGCCAAACACATCCTCCAGAGCCCTCGGAGGCGGGGGGCCGTAGACCGACCGGCACGGAAATACCATTTTGGCAGAGTCTTTTTGGTCGGGATGCGTATCAACAATGCGGGCCGGCCAGTTGGCCCTCATTATAGGACCTCGGCAGGCGGTCTCGTGCAGCTTTTGAAAAGTGCAAGCGCAGCGCGATTCGCCCGAATTAGTTGAAGATACGGCCGAACCCCGATTTTCCGGGCCTGTCCTCCGTTTGCCTTGGCAGCGGGGCCTGTTCTTTCTGTGGTCGCAAAAGCGTGCTATCACCTTTTGCGGCGGGATCGAGGCGGCCGGGCGGGTAGTTTGGATACCCAGTAGCCTTTTCAGGGCTGCGACAGACTTGCTTTGGGTGGAAGCCGGGCGCCATCGAAAATCGCAGACAACTGCTTCTGAAGCCCTACTGTCTGTTTTTGCATCTCTTAAGCACCCGGCGGGCAATTGCCGGCCGTGGTAAAGGCAGTAAACAGGGAAGTTCAAAAAGACTGCCAACCAACAGGAAATTAAAGGCGGCTTCTCCAATCATTCACCAGTGCACAGACTATGCCACACGGACGGGCTAACGTCGAACCAGCCACGAGGTGGTAATCACCCCCGGCGATTGTCGTGGAATTTCACTGAGGGGCTCCACGCCACCTGACAGGCCCTCAAACCACCATCTGCAGGTCAGATACGCCGTTTTCGCCACACAAAAACTGCGGTAGCCAGGGATGCGCCAAGGCAGGAACTTCACACGTCATCCGGAGCAATCAAGCCGAAGAGAAGATTACTGATGTACGAATTTCATAGGGCATATATGTTGTTAATCAAGGACTCGCGCCTAACGGTTGGAGCCGCTCCAAACTGTGGGAGCCGCGTTCCCAGCGTTACGGCGTTCGATCCCGCGGAACGCGCATCGATTTGGAGGGCGGCCCCAGGATTTGAGGCGCCCCATTATAGATAGAAATTGTACTATGATATGGTTGTTTTTCGCCGGAGCTTGCGCCGGCTGGTGCTTTTTTGACAGCGGCATCACCAGCCGTTAGCCATAGGCGGGATTCGGGGTGGGCATCTGGGCATCGACCGACGCCCGCCAGGCATGGAGCATGTCGCGAAGCTCGCCGGCTTTTGCCGGGTTGGCGGCAGCCAGATCGTTAGTCTCGCCGAGATCGTCCCTGAGGTTGTAGAGTTCGACGTTCATGCCCTCGTAATACTCGACCAGCTTCCAGTCGCCTTTGCGGATTGCGCCAAACGGCCCGTACGGATTGCGGGGGTGATAGTGTGGGTAGTGCCAGTAGATTGCATCGCGATTCAGGGAGCCTCTTCGCTTTAGCAGCGGCACGAGACTAAGGCCGTCGACGTGCTGCTCGGCTTTGGCCGGTAGGGAGAGCATCTCCAGTATGGTCGGGTAGAAGTCGGTACTGATCACCGGCTCACTGCATAGGCTGCCCGGTGCAACAACTCCCGGCCATTTTATGATCATCGGTTCGCGGATGCCCCCTTCGTAGGCCTGGGACTTTCCGCCCCGCAGAGGCGCGTTGCTCGTGCTGCCGAGCAGGCCACCGTTGTCCGACATGAACATCACTATCGTGTTGTCGGCTATCTTCAGCTCTTCCAGCTTGTCCAGCACGCGTCCTAGCGATTCATCCATGCTTTGAATCATAGCTGCATAGGTGGAGTTCTTGTGCTCGGGCGTGGGCGGCTTGGCCTTGTACTTGTCGATTATCTCCTGCTTGGCCATAAGCGGGGTGTGGACCGCATAGTGCGCCATATAGAGAAAGAACGGATGATCGGCGTTCTGTTCAATGAACTTAGCGGCCTCCATTCCCTCACGGTCCGTCAGGTACTCGCCGGGCGGCCCGTCTTCGAGCCTCGGATTGCCGTACGGCGTGAAATACCTTCCCGAGCCGCCGGGAGAGCCTGCTTTCCAGCCGCCCCGGTTGATGTCAAAGCCCTGGTTCTCCGGCCAGTAGATGGAGTTATCGCCCAGGTGCCACTTTCCGACGTGGCAGGTCACGTATCCGGCGGCCTTCAAGGCCTCTGCAATAGTCACCTCCTCCAAACGCATGTAATGCGTCCAGTCCGGAATCTTGAGTTTTGCGTCGGGGCGGTTGTGGCCGTTGATCCAGTCGGTCAGGTGCAGCCTGGCCGGGTACTTGCCCGTCATTATGGATGCGCGGGTCGGTGAACACACGGGGCAGGCCGCGTAGCCGTCGGTGAAACGCATACCCTGTCGGGCCAATCTGTCGATGTTCGGTGTCTCGTAGTAGCCGCTGCCGCTGTAGCCGTAGCCGACGTCGTAGGTCACGTCGCGCCAGCCAAAATCATCGGCCAAGACAAAGATCACGTTCGGCTTAGCACGCTCGTTAATCCGACATTCCAGAACCTCGTTGGACAACAGGACCCCCCCCGCTGCCAGCCCGCATCCGGATGCGACAAATCCGCCTGCGGCGCCTGCACATCTCTTCAGAAAGTCTCGACGGTTCATTCAATGGTCTCCCTGCCGGCCGTCGCCTGCATCTCGGTGTTGTGACCGACACCTGCACCGCGGCTTGTATTATTACGAATTATCAATGCCTCAATCCTCACTATTTCCACCAATCCGGGCCTTCGGCCTCGATCTGAGCGTTCAATTCGATCAGGGTCTTCTTCATTTCCTCAAGGCGCTGCGGCTCATCGGCGGCAAGATTCTGCGACTCGGCCAGGTCCTCTTTGAGATTGTACAGCTCGAAGCGGCTCAAATCCGTCGGCGCAAGAATCTTCCAATCTCCCTGCCGCATGGCGATATTCACCCCGTCGCGCGAACCGTGATAACGCCAGTAGAGCGGGACCTTCCGCTCGATGGATTTTCCCGAGAAGGCTGGCGCCAGGCTGGCGCCGTCGATGGTCCGGTCGGCGGGAACGGGGATACCCACGACGTCGCAGATGGTCGTGAAGACGTCCGAGCCGACAGCCGGTTGATTGCAGACCGAGCCCGGTTTGATGTACCCGGGCCAGCGAACGATTGTGGGGACACGAATTCCGCCCTCGTAGACGGACCTCTTTCGGCCTCGCAGGCCGCCCGTCGATCCGCGTGTCCTTCCGGTCGTTCCGTTCCCCTCAGGGCCGTTGTCGGAAGTATAGAATATAAATGTGTTGTCGGCCATTTGCATCTGGTCGAGCGCGGTGCACATCTGTCCGAATGCAAAGTCGATCTGAGATATGTTCCCGTGGTGCTGGCGGAGGTCGGCATCGTCAAGCTCCGAGTACAGTTCCATAAACCTCGGGTCGGACTCGATCGGCTTGTGGGGCTCGTGCGTCCAGACGCTGATGAAGAATGGCTTGTCGGGATCGCGATGATTCCTCAGCCATCTGATTGCCTCGTCCACGGTCAGCAGGGCCGAGTACCCCTCAAGCGGTCCGACCGGCCGGCCGTTGCGGACAAAATTTGTGGGGTTCTTGTGGCTCGGGCTGGCGTTGTTCTGTGTGGCAAACCACCAGTCGTAACCGTGGTCGTCCGGCTGAGGCTGTTCGGGCGAGTTGAATTTTCCATTGAGGTGCCATTTGCCGACGTGGCAGGTTGCGTACCCTTTCTGCTTGAGCAGTCGGGCTACGGTAATTTCCGACTCCCTCAGATAGGGCTTGTCCGTGTTTGCAGGAATCCACGTGTACACGCCGTTGCGATAGGGCGTTCGGCCGGTCAAAATGGCCGAGCGCGAAGGCGAGCAAACGGGGCACGCTGCGTGGCAGTCGGTGAATTTCATGCCTTCAGTGGCAAAGCGGTCAATGTTCGGCGTCTTGAGAAGTGGGTGCCCGTAGCAGCCGAGGTCGCCGTAGCCCTGGTCGTCCGTGAGGAAGACGATGAAGTTTGGATGCTTCGGGCCGACCTTGACCTTCAATGTCCGGTTGGAAAGCACGAAGGCTGTTGCCCCGACCGCCAGGGACTGCTTCAAGAAATCACGTCGCGTGTAATCGCCTTTACCCATAGCTTTTCTTTCCTGTTTCATCTCATGGAGTCCAGCGCAGCCTGCAGCCGCTTCGCGGCCTCGTCGGCTTCGGCATTTCCCTGCCCGGTCTCAACGGGTTCTCCTTCGAGGGGGTCGGCCGACACGTCAAAGAGCTTGCCGGCCCGCTCATGGTCGCCGGTGTCATAGAGCTTCCAACGCTTGTCACGTGCAAAACGATACAGCGTCCTGCCCGGATCCCTCTGATACCAGCAATAAATCCAATCCCTCGGCTTGCCGGGTTCGCCGCGAAGCTGTGGCAGGAAACTACGACCATCTATGGTCACGCCACGCGGCAACGGAGCGCCTGCGGCGTCCGCGAGGGTCGGAAGAAAGTCGCTGAAGTCGACGATGTCACTGCATATCCTGCCGCCGCCAATCGCGCCTTTCCAGTTTGCGATCAGTGCGACGTGTGTGCCCGCGTCGGTGGTCTGGCCCTTGCCCCCATTAATGGAGGCGCCGTCCGTCATTTGAGAGGTGATTCCCGCCGGCGTTCCGTTGTCGCCCGTGAAGAGAATGAGCGTGTTATCCCGCAGGCCAAGCTCGTCGAGCTTCTTGACGATTCGCCCCACGGCCTTATCCATATACGCAACCATATCCACGTAGAACCTCTTGTTCGCCGTGTTCTGTCCCCATTCCGGGCTGTCCGGCGTCGGTTCAAAAGGCCCGTGGGTCAGAGCCATCGGATAGTAGACGAGAAACGGCTTGGCCTTGTTGCGTTCGATGAAGCCTGTTATGTAGTCGCAGAAGACGTCCGGGCCGTACTTGCCCTCAAGGATGCCGAGCAGTTTGCCGTTCTGCACGATCTTTGGATCGCGGTACCGGGAGTCCTTCGGGGCATAGACGTCCTCCATGTGCCAGAGGCAGTATTCGTCGAAGCCGGCCTTGTAAGGGCCGTCGGCGCCGGCCCCCATCAACTGCCACTTGCCGGAGATGCACGTTTTGTAACCGGCGTCTTTCATCACGTGGGCGAATGTCCTTTCCTTGAAGTCGAAGTTGCCGAACCGGATATAGTTGCGGGAATTGGACCGGCCGGTCATGATCTTGACGCGCGACGGTGTACAGAGCGGCTGCGAGTAACAGTGCTCGAACTTCACACCGGTCCGCGCCAGCTCATCGAGAACGGGCGTCTTATACGATGCGCTGCCGTAGCAGCCCAGGCATTCATAGCCTATATCGTCGGCCATAATGAGAATTATGTTCGGACGTCCGGCCCCCGCTCGAACCTCCAAGGTCTGATTGGCCAGGAGAAATCCCCCTGCCCCGAACGCCGCACCTGTCTTCAAGAAATCACGTCGGCTAAACGTCTTGCTCATTTTCTTTTCTCCTTGCCAGCCCAAGTACTCGCCGGTCGGCTGCTCCAAGGGCTTCTGATTCTGACGCTGCTATCCTTGCGTTATGTGTTCGCGAGCTGCGTAGGCAAATCATATCATAACATGTCCTGCTCATCCTCGCCAAACACGCTGGGCGGGTAGTTGGGAATCGGCGGACGCTCCGGCGACGGCCGGGCCTGTGTCGCGTGGTAGGCAAGGCGGGCCTGAAGCTCCTTGACCTTCTCCGGAAGCTGGTCGGCCAGATTATTCTGCTCGTACGGGTCCTGGCGGATGTTGTACAGGTGAGTGACCCCCGCTTTCCATCCGTAATACTCGACATCGGCCTCAATCAGTTTCCAGTCGCCGCGGCGTATCGCCCCCAGGCCGTACACAATCTCCTCGTGTGGGCCGGGCTTGCCCTGGGCAATGGTCGGCCATGCGTCTTTTCCGTCCAGCGGCAGCGGCTGTGCGAGAGAGCCGCCGGCAAGCTTGACAAACGTTGGATACACGTCCACTATGTGCAGCGGCTCATTGACGACCGAGCCGGCCTTGAGCCTGCCCGGCCATGATATGACGGCGGGCACCCGAACCCCTCCTTCGAGGTAGGCGCTCTTGTGCCCGGTCAGGGGGTCGTTGCCGGGATTTTTCGTCCCCCCGTTGTCACTGGAGAACATCACCACTGTGTTTTCGCGGAGGCCGCGTTTGTCAAGTGCGTTCAGGATTCGCCCGATTGCCGTATCCATGCACTCCAGCGTGGCCGCATAGCCGGGATTCTTGTGGCCCTGCTGCTCGTACTTTTCGACGACTTCCTGCGGCGCCTGGCGTGGGCCGTGCGGTGCGTTGAAAGGCACGTAGAAGAAAAACGGCTCTGACTTATCGCATCTCTCTATCAGCCTCTCGGCCTCGGCGGCTATCAGATACGTGGAATAGCCCTGCTCGACCACAGGTCGGCCGTTGCGATGCCAGTCGAGGATGGTGTTGTTGCGAAGATGCGTGTAATAGTCGATGACGCCGCCGTACTGGCCGTAGTGGTGATCGAAGCCGCGCTGATTCGGTAAAAACTTCTTTTCCCACTGGCCCAGGTGCCACTTGCCCAGCATTACGGTCCGGTAGCCCGCGTCCTTGAGGGCATCGGCCAGAGTCCTCTCATCTATGAGCATGCCTCCGGTGTGTGTCGGGGCGAAACGTATTTCCGTGCCTGTCTTGAAGGCGTAACGACCGGTCAGCAGGCAGGCCCGTGTGGGGGTGCAGACGGGCTGCGTGTAGAACTGATTCAACTCGACGCCCTCGCGAGCCAGACGGTTGATGTTTGGCGTCGAGACATCCCCGCCCTGGTAGCCGGCATCCGCCCAGCCCATGTCATCGGCCAGAAAGAATACGAAATTGGGACGCTTGCCTGCGACGCTCACTTCCAGGGTCTTGTTGGCCAGCAGAAATCCTCCTGCTGCGAATACGGAGGACTGCTTAAGGAAATCGCGACGATTGATTGCTGCCTCTGTGTCATGTCTATTCGTCTGGTCCATATTTGTCTTTACCGGTCTGCGCAATACACTCACTCGCGCACGTATCCTCTGGCATAGTCCGCCCGGCAGCGCTGCTCAATTTCATCCGGCTCTTCGCCGAGCTCGCCGACAAGGGCCGCGTGCATATCCGCCACCCGGCCACTGTATTCAGGCAGACCGGCCAGATTATTGAACTCGCCCGGATCGCTCTCGAGGTCATACAGCTCTCGCTCGGCCGGGTGTTGTGCGTCGGGAGAGGTATGGTACACATATTTGTACGTGCCCGACCGGAGCATGGCAAAGCCGGATGCGATGTTATGCGCGTAGTATTCGCTGACGGCCCGGTCTTTCCACCGGTGCTCCGGCCTGTCGAGCCATCCGACCATGGAATCGCCGTTCCAGTCGCCGGGTACGGCCGCCCCGGCCAGCTCCGCGATGGTCCGGTTAACATCGAGAAGCGAGCACGCTTTGGACCTTCGCTGTGCTCCTCTCCAGCGTGCGGGCCAGCTAAATATGAGCGGCACCCGGGCCGCGTGCTGATACATGCAGTTCTTCCACCAGAGACCGTGCTCACCCATATTCTCGCCGTGATCCGTTGTATAGATCACAACCGTGTCTCGACCCACTTCGCTGTTCTCGAGGACCTTCAACACTTCGCCTATTTCATCGTCAAGCCACTGGGTCAGGCCGTAATAGAGTTCGCGGCCCTTGCGAACCGTCTCGTCCGGCGCATCCTCGACGTTGAAGCCGATTCGCAGGTGCTGGTAGTTCAGCGGCTGAGATTCGAGATGCCCGGCCGGAATCTCCGGCATCGGCACCTTGCCCTCATAAGGCTGCCAGTATTGCTCCGGCACGATCAGCGGAAAATGCGGAGCGAGGTAGCCTGCCAGCAGAAAGAACGGCTTATCGGATGCCCTACGATTCTCGATGAACGCCGTCGTGCCCTCCGTGACCGCGCGGTCGTGCCTTAGCACACCGGAATCGTCGGCAGTGTAAAAATCATCGAATCGGCCGCTGATTCCGTCCTTTGGATCAAGGTTGCCCGCCGCCCGCCGGCCACCTTTTCCTTCTTTGAGGCTGTTATTCATGTTGCCGCCGATCTCGGTGAATCCGTACCGGCGGGTGCGGTCGTAGTGAATCTTGCCGCAGAGAAACGACTCGTAGCCGGCCGCGTTGAGTATGTGCGCAAGCGACGGGTAGTCTGCGCTGGGCAGCCAGCAGTCATTATTCCATGCGCCAACACGGGAGATATATTTGCCCGCCGTGAACGACAGCCGCGACGGCACGCACAGCGGTGAATTGCAGTAGCAGCTCTCGAAAGTCACTCCACGTCTCGCCAGGCCGTCAAGGTTGGGCGTACGAACAACGCTGTTGCCGTAACAGCCCGTTACCCCTGCATTATGCTCGTCCGACATAATCAGCAGGATGTTGGGACGCTTTGCGCCTACGTTAATCTGCAGGCGCCGATTCGACAGGACAAATCCTCCCGCTCCGAGCGCCGCGCATCGCCTCAGAAAATCGCGTCTGTTCATCATGCTCCCGTCACATTTGCCCGGCGGCTGACACGTCGCACAATCGCACCTATTCTGTGTCGCCGAAGTGTTCTCTAAGCCTGGCCAGCTCGGCCTTCATTTGGCCGATCACGGTGGCGTAGGCCGGTGACTCGTAAACGTTGTTGATCTCGGCCGGGTCGTTCTGAAGATCATATAATTCCCATCCTCTTGGTGAACCGTAGTAGTAAACAAGCTTGTGGCGTTTCGTCCTGACTCCGTAGTGGACCGGCACACCGCTGGCGCCCATCCAGTAGCGGTAGTACATGGATTTCGGCCAGTCGCGCGGGGTTTTACCCGTCAGGTTAGCGCGGAAGCTCCTGCCTTGCATCTCCGACGGGACCGGCCTGCCCGCATAGTTAAGAAACGTGGGGGCGAAATCGACGTTGGTGACAATGTCGTCATTGACCGAGCCCGCTCCAATCTCACCGGGATAACGAACAAGAAACGGCATGCGCAACGAGTCTTCGAACATCCAGCGCTTGTCGTAGTATTCGTGCTCGCCGAGGAACATCCCCTGGTCCGATGTATAGACAACCACGGTATCGCCGGTAAGGTTTTCTTTGTCCAGGTAATCGAGCAACCGGCCGACGCTTTCGTCCACCGAAGCGATGCATCGCATATAATCATGTAGATACTTCTGGTAGGCGGCCTTGATCTTCTGCGTGTCGTCCATTCCGCCGGTATCGAGCGCTCCGGTCGGCCATGTGGAGCTTTCCATCCGTCCGCACAACTGCAGGATCGTTCTGCCGGCCTGCCTCGAGGCCTCGCACCGGTGGCCCTTGTCCTCCCAGAGGCTCTCCGGCTCCGGGAATTCGACGTTCTCGTAGAGGTGCTCATACTTCGGATTATATTCCCACAGACCGTGCGGCGCCTTGTGATGGCACATCAAAAAGAAGGGCCTGTCTTTGTCACGGCCCTTCAACCACCGGAGGCAAACGTCCGTAATGATGTCGGTCGCATAGCCGTCATACTCCTCGCCGCCTTTGTTGCCGTCCTGCCAGGGCTTGCCCTTCTCTTTCAGTCGGACAATATTTCGCACGCCGTAGTTGCCCTGGCCCGGCAGCACGTTGTAATAGTCAAAACCGCTCGGCTCGGTTTTCAGATGCCACTTGCCGACAATGGCAGTCTGGTAACCGGCCTGCTGAAGGAGCCTGGCAACGTTCTGACGATCCCGGTCCAGCGCCTGCCCGAGGTTCTTCACACCGTTTATGTGGCTGTACTGACCGGTCAGGATGGCCGCCCGGCTGGGCGTGCAGATGGAATTCGTGCAGAAGCAGTTGTTCAGCCGTATGCCCTCGGCTGCGATCCGGTCGATGGCCGGCGTGTTTATCACAGGGGCCAGACGGCCACCGTAGCACTTTATTGCGGCCGCGGAGTGGTCGTCGGCCATTATATACAGGATGTTCGGGCGCCTCCCGGCCAAACGAACACTAACCGCCCGATTCGACAGCACTAATCCCCCTGCTCCTGTCATTGCACACTTCTTGAGAAAGTCCCGTCGATTCATGTGGCTTCCAATTCTGTGAAACCATGCTTCATCAGACTTTTGTTTTTGGCAGGGGTTATCCGGAATACCCGGGATTCCGCTCTGTAGGAATCGGAGCGCCGATCCAATTCTGCCACAAAAGCAGCAGATCGAGCAGCTCATCCCTTTTGCTCTTGTTGACATTTGCGAGATTATTCGTTTCGCTGATGTCGTTTTCGAGGTTATACAGCTCGACCGAGTTATTCGTATCGACCTTGCTGCGGCCCCCGTCAAGCACCCACTCTTCGAAGTATAGCATCAGCTTCCATTCGCCGGAGCGGACGACTCCTACGGGCCTTGTTCTGAACTTCGAATCCCTTGCCCCCGCAACGTTACCCTGAAGGTACGCCGGAAAATGCCAGAATAAAGCTCCTCGCTCGAGTGCTTTGGCGCCCTTAATCAATGGAACGATGCTACCTCCGTCGAGGGTTTTTCCAGCAGGTCGGGGCGCCCCGGCCATCTCCAGTATTGTCGGAAAGAAATCGGTGCCGATCACGGGTACATCGCAGGTTGTGCCGGACTTTGTCACCCCTGGCCAGCGCACGATCATCGGCTCTCGGATTCCCCCTTCATAGAAAGTCCCCTTGAAGCCTCGCAGCGGCTGGTTGGACGTGGCGCCGACGTACCCGCCGTTGTCGGAGAAGAAAAAGACTATCGTATTGTCGCTCAGCTCAAGCTCGTCGAGCTTGTCCATCAGCCGCCCGACGCCCTGATCGACGCTGTCAATCATGGCCGCATACGTAGGATTGTCCTGCCCGTTGCTCGGCGGTTTGTCACGGTATTTGGCGACCAGCTCGGCCTTCGCCTGGAGTGGCGTGTGGACGGCGTAGTGCGTGAGATACAGAAAGAACGGCTTGTCCCGATTGGTCTCTACGAATTTCAGGGCCTCGTCGGTCAAACGGTCGGTCAGATACTCGCCATCCGGCCCGCTGGGAAGCTCGGGATTTTTGTAGGGGCTGAAGTAGCCACCGGGAGGTGAGCCCGCCGAAAAACCGCCGACGTTGACGTCGAACCCCTGGGCTATGGGTCCAAGCTCGGGGTCTGTTCCCATGTGCCACTTGCCGATGCTGGCGCTGACATAGCCGGCCGGTTTGAGGGCCTCGGCAATTGTAATATGATGTGAATCAAGCGTCGTGTCGTTCTCTATCGGTAAGAGCCTTCGGTCGGCCGATTTGCCCCGGGCCGAGCTGCCGACCGTATAGACGCCGTGACGCGGGCTGTACTGGCCCGTCAGAAAGCAGGCCCGCGTGGGCGCACAGTTCGCGGCATTCGCATAGGCATCGGTGAACACCATTCCACTCGCGGCTAGTCTGTCGATGTTGGGCGTTTCGTAGTACCGGCTGCCCATGAAGCCCACGTCTCTCCAGCCCATGTCATCAATCATTATGAAGATGATGTTAGGACGCTTTGTGTCGACGCGGACCGTCACGGACTGATTCGAGAGCACAAAGCCGCCAGCCCCGACCGCCACACAATTCTTAAGAAAGTCACGACGATTCAACTGCATTCTCCTTGTACAGGCCTTAGGCTTGCTCGAGGCCGGACACGCGCGGCCTAACGCTCACTGTCGCAACAGGATGGCGCCGGAAGTCGAGCTAGAGCAACCGCTCGAAGCTACGGCTTTCCCAACATCACCGGCCTTAGCCTGCCCCAGCCCGGCGCCAGGCTAAGGCCACAGGGCCTCCTTCAGCCACCACTCCGCCAGTACGGCAAAATCCAGAAAGCTCACGCGGCCGTCCTCGAAGGGGTCGACAGGCGACAAAACCGGCCGCAGGGGTTGGTGCAACGCACCGCCGGCGCCCGCCGCTAGGTACAGAACTTCCGCATGGGACAAGGCATAATCGTATATGCGGAAATCATCGAGTTTGCCCTTGTAGTAGCCCCCGCTTGCGTCGGAGCTTGAGCCGATTTTCGACTGGCCCGCCAACGCTCCATCCATTGACTGAAAAGCATCCGTGTTCTGGGCCACGAGCAACCCGTTGTGGTAAATGCGCATCATGCCGTTGCCGGCGTCTTTGATAAAGGCATAGTGACTCCATCGACCCGTATAATCCTCGCCCTCGTCCTGTATCCAGGCCAGTTGATCCCACGGCTCGTTGGAGTCCGCGGGGCCGGCGCTAAATTCGGCGCGTCCGACGGCGTTCGGATTGGCATTGGCATCAACGTGCACCCATACAGAGATAGTCACTTCCTCGGAGATATCGCTGAAGACCGCGGCTGGTATCGACACACTGAAGGTGCCGTCGAAATCAAGGCATCCCGCGTCGTAGCCGCACGGGTCCCATGCATTCGCGCCGTTGGCGTCCACCGCTGCGTGCAGCCCCCTGCCGGAAGAATCCTGTGCGACGGCGCCGGATGTCTCGTCGAACCTGTAGTGCACCAGCAGATGAGCCCTGTTGGGCTCGACCGCCGCGACGTCGTAATCGCTGGCCAGCCAGTACCCCGCAATTGTCTCGAGCTCGCCTATATCCGTGATACAGTCATCATTGAAGCTCGCCGGAACACGCTCGGGAAAACAACGGGGCGGATAGAGCCGGACATAGTCGAGATACAGGCAGCCGTCCCGGTCGCCCTGTGGTGAGTCGAGGCCATCACCGATTCTGACCGCAATCTCTTGTACGGCCGTCAAATCCACGCCGTTTATATCGGCAAACTCCTGGAGCGGGATAACCCATGTCCGCCAGGACTGCCACTGGTCCTCCAGCAGTGCGTTCGCATCGGCATGTACTACTGCTGCCTTTTTGCCGGCCCCGTCTTCGAGGACCATATAAAGGGGCTCGGGCGCGTTATTGGCGTCCGCTCGGAACAAGACCTCCAAAGCCGTTGCGCCGCCGGCGGTCCAATCCTGAGTCGTATCATAAATCAGCTCGGCCCGCGAATGGAACGGTGGCTCACTGTTGTCATAGGCAAGGGCCATAAGGCTCCCGCCGAACTCGCTCTCAAGAGAAATGCTCGCACCGCTGCCGTTGACCCTGCCATCATCCCAGGCCAGCAAAAGGGCATTGGTGTCAACATACGAATCAAAATCATCCACCAAACCGTAATCCGCCAGCTCGAAGCTCCAAATACTTCCCTTCCACACCTGGAGCTCATTGACCTCATCGATGCGCCAGAAGAATGTCTTTCCAAGCTCCAGATCGATCGGATTGAAGGCTGTCACCGGCTGCCGGCCTCTGTATTCGGGTGAATTCGTACCGGCTTCGCTCACTGCTGCTTGGTCCGTGCCAAGGTACACGTCGTGCTCTGCCGCCGCATCTCCCGCCAGCCAGCTCAACCACATTGCCTCGGCAACATCCACTTTTGACCCGTTGAGCGGGCTCGGGTTCCATGCGAGCATCGGATCAATCCTCGTTAACTGCTGGACCTCAGCGCCGGTCAGGGCCCGGTCGTAGACGCGCAAATCGTCAATCGTGCCGGCGAACTTGTTGTCGACGTTTCGGTTTCGACCCGCTGCAAACTGGTTGAACGTCTTGTCCGTATCCGTCAGCGTTCCGGATGAGGCCAAGGAGCCGTTATAGTAGAGCGTGGCGGATGGCCCGCTGCACGTGATTGCGAGGTGGACCCAGTCCCTGCTGACGCTGCCAAATACCATGCCTGCCGGGTTGATTCGGTAATTGCCGGGATTCGCGCCGTCGACGTCAAGCTGGAAACCGGCGGAGTTTGGCGTGTGGCTGCTGAATACACTGCTGTACTGGTCCTGCCCCGGCGTATCGGTCTTGACCCATACTGCCACGGTGAATTCCGGCCAGACCGAGGCCGCAGCCAGCGAGGCAACGACCTCGTCGTCGATGCCGTCCAGTTCCACGGCGTAACCGTCATACCATTGTACCCATTGAGGATCGCCCGCGAAGCTGCCGTGATATCCGTGGCCCGACCAGTCCAGAACCGTCGGCCCCTGGCCCTCATCGCACGGCCACCAACAGACATTATTGGGGTCGCTGATGGGTATCACGGGCATCGTTCTGAAACTCCAAACGTTGCCCTTTTCGGTCCCGCAATCGACACGCCAGTAGTAGACCGTGTAAGGCGCCAGCGAGCCGGGAGTGTAAGAGGCAACATAATACGTACCCTTGTACTCGGTCGACTCGTGCGTCGCGTTTGCCACGGCAGTCTCATCGGCGCCGAAGTAAACATCATAGTAGACCTCGCTGAAACCAGGACTCCACGTCAGGACCGCGTCGAGTTCGACAAACTGCAGTCCATCAGCCGGCGAGGGGCTGTGGGCTTTTGCCGGGGCGGTTTTGAAACTCCACTGCTCGCCGCCGTGAATAGTCCCGTTTGCCTCTTCCTCGTCGACCCGCCAGTAGTAAGTCGTATTTGCCGTGCGCGGGCCCGCGTAGAACGTGCTGGTCAAGGGCTGTCTGGCCGCAAACGGTGGCGGCGAGTCGGTGCCGTAGTACACATTATGCCACACTGCATCGGCTGCCCCTTCCCAGGTCACCATGCCTGAATTGTCGAACCGGCCTACGTTCTGTGCCCCGTCGGCCGGCTGCGGATCGTGCGCGTTTGTCGCCGTAGCCAGTTGTTGAATCTGCTCGGCCGTCAGCGCCGTATCATATATGCGAACGTCGTCAATCGACCCATCAAAAAACCTTGTGTTGGTCACCGGTCGCATGCCGATAGTGACGTCCGGGCCGGCCGTAGTGTTGAACACGTCTGCGTCCGTTGTGTCTCTCGTATCATCCTCTCCATCCAGATAGAGTTTCACGTCCGGATTCGAAATAGTCGCATTCTCCGTCACGACGACAGCGACGTGGTGCCACTCGTCATCGGCCAGGCTGGTGTCGGCCTGGAGATTACCGTTGCCATGCTCGCACCTGAGCCTGCCGCCGTACACCCGAAAGCACATTCTCTGGCCGCCGCTGTTTGAGCCCCACTCGACAATCGTCGAAGAGCCGTCATTACTCGTTCCGCTGCTGGTGGTCTTGACCCAGGCGGCTATCGTCCGGGCGGCGCCGCCGAGAATTCCCTTGTAGCCGTCTATGTTGACATAATCGGCCGTACCGTCAAACTCCAGCGCGCCGCCGTCTATCCCGGATACCCACTGCGGGTTGCCCTGCAGCGTGCCGTGGCGCTCGTAGCCGGAGCTGTCCCGGGCGACTGTACCGGAGCCCTCATCAAACCTCCAGCGTCCCACAAGATCTGCACGGACTTCGCCCCAAAAGCTCAAGAGGGAAACGAAAAAGACAACAGAACCGGTTTTTCCATACATAACACACCTCCCCGAAAACTCCTCTTTTCAACATGACCAATTTGAAATGCCGCGGGCTTTTAACCAAAAGAACGCTATCCAGCGCGTTCGCCCCGAAACGGCAACCGACCGCGCACAAATACCGCCCTGCAACGCCTGCAGCCATGCGACCCCTTTAGCTTACCAAATTCTCGACGAGAAAACAAGTCTTTTTGAGCCTTCCGTGGGCTCAGCGTATTGAAACTTGCCCTCGTCCGGGGCCATCCTCGCCATACTGGGCCGCCTGCAGGGGCGGTTTTGAGCCCAGCGCCTCTCATTCACATGAAGGTCGGCCGAGGGATTTTTCCGCCTGCGTCAACATTCTCCAGGCTTTTGTTGAATCGCGAAAGGCTAAAGGATACGATAGTCTGCCGGTTGGGCGGACTTCTGAATAGCAGAGCTGCCAATGGTCCGAAATCGCGCAATGCGTCGTGCCCATAACCGGGGGTCCGAGACCGTGTAAGAAACTTGTTGGGAGGTGGAAAAAGTGCTGTATTTGGCCGAAAAAGACATTTTGAAAGCCGTCTCCGTGCAGGAATTGCTGGATGCGGTTGAGGCTTCAATGCGCCTCTACGAGACGGGGGAATTCCACATGCCCCAGCGGCTGCACGTTGATCACGGCGGCAACACGCTACTGCTCATGCCCTGCTTTACGGCCGATTGCTTTGGAACAAAGCTGGTGACCCTTTTCCCGCGTAATCCGGAACTAAGCGTCCCCGTGCTCAACGGCGTGATGGTTCTCAATGACGCCCGCACGGGCGTCCCGGTGGCGCTGTTGAACGGCCCGGTCCTGACCGCCCTGAGGACCGCCGCCGTCAGTGCTGTGAGCATCCGTCACCTGGCCCCAGAAGGCGCACGTTCGCTGGGCATAATCGGCGCCGGGGTCCAGGCATTCTACCAGGTTCAGGCTGCCTGCGCGGCCCGGAAGTTCACCCATGTCTTTGTTTTCGACTTGGTGTCGGAAGAGACTTCATCTCTCATAGACAAGCTCCCGCAGGAACTGCCCCATGTGAAGTTTCACGGCGCCAAGTCCGTCGAAGGCCTGCTCAAAGAGAGCGCCGTCATCATCACGGCCACCACCTCGCCTGACCCTGTGCTGCCGGATAAAGAAGAGCTGTTGGAGGGCAGGCATTTTGCCGGCATCGGATCGTACAAGCCGAATATGAGAGAGTTTCCCAAGGCACTGTTCGGACTGCTGGACGCTGTTTATGTCGATACGGATCATGCTCTCGAGGAATCGGGCGATCTCATAGTCCCGTTGCAGAACGGATGGATCACCAAGGACCAGGTCGTGACCTTCGGGCGATTCCTGCTGGGCGACAGGCCAAAGGAAAAACTGAGACGGCAAACCACCCTTTTTAAATCCGTAGGAATGGCGCTGTTTGACGTCTGCGCATCCAAATTGATCTACGATAACGCGCTGGAAAAAGGCCTCGGACAGGAAATCGCGCTGTAGCAGCGGCAAGCTCCTGGTTCGGCCGCTCAATCTCCGGACGCGGCCCGGGGCCCCGGGCGCAGGTGTTCATTAAGATACCGGGTCAGCAGTTCAAAAAGATGCCGTTTGGTATTCGGCCCCTCCTTGATGCTGTGGGTCCGGTTCGGATAGGCCATCATGGAAAACTGCTTGTTGTGTTCGATCAATTCGTTTATCAGCACCTCGCAGCTCTGGTAGTGACAGTTGTCATCGCCGGTGCCGTGCACCATCAGGAGATTTCCCTTTAGTTGATGCGCAAATGTCACGGGCGAGCCGTTCTTGTAGCCTTCCTCATTGTCCTCCGGAAGTCCCATGTACCGCTCCTGGTAGATCGTGTCGTAGAGGCGCTGGTTGCTTATGAAGGCAACAGCCATGGCCGTATGGTACAGGTCCGGATGGCGAAATATCGCATTCAGGCTCATCGAGCCGCCCCCGCTCCAGCCCCATATTCCGACTCTGTCAGGGTCGATGTAGGGGCGGCTTTTTATGATGGCTCGCGCCGCGGCCGCCTGGTCGGCCGAGGCCAGAATGCCGATCTGTCGGTAAACGCACTTGCGCCATTGTCGGCCCTGGGGAGCGGGTGTCCCCCGGTTGTCAACGCTCATTACCACGTATCCCTGCTGGGCAAGCATCGTATGCCACAGGTACTTTTCGCCTCCCCATTTGTCCAGGACCGTCTGACCGGCCGGCTCTCCATAGACATAGAAGAAAAGCGGATAACGTTCGCCGGGGTCAAAATCAGGCGGCTTGATGCACCAGGCGTCAAGAAGAACCCCGTCGCCGATATCGACCCGGAAGAATTCCATCGTGCACTTTTTCAGCGCGTCCAGTTTCATGCGCAGCTCCGAATTGTCTGAGAGCACTCTGACTGTTTGGTGATCGGGCAGACTGATCAGCTCGATAACTGGAGGCTCGCCAAACGACGAGTACGTGTGAAACGCCCATTTGGAATCGGGCGAGAGCTGGTAGCTGTGCGTTCCCTCCCGCTCGGGAGGCGTGACCTTCTCAATCGTCGCGTCGCCTTTAAGCCTGGTCCGGTAGAGGTAACGCTGCGTCGGGTTGTGCGGAGAGGCGACGTAGTACACCCAGCCGCCCTCTTCATCGACGCCTTGAACACTAATCACGTCGAACTGCCCCCGTGTCAAACAGGTCACTTTGCCGCCCGACCGCTGCGCCAAATAGAGATGTCGCCACCCGTCACGCTCACTGAGCCAAGTGAATCTCCGGCCGCCGGCAAGCCACTCAAGGTCACCGGTGACGTCAAGCCATGCCTCGTCCCGTTCGGTCAGAATGTCTCGGATTGTTCCCTTGCGTACGTTGCCCAGCAGCACCTGGTTAGTGTTCTGCAGACGGTTGAGCTGTTGCAAGACGATAGTCTTCGAATTGGCCGCCCACTGCATCTTCGGAATGTAGTGATTGCGGGGATCGTCGCAAGTCTCAAACCATCGCGTTTTGCCGCCACGGCTGCTGATTACGCCGATCCGGCAGGCGGGATTCTGCTGGCCCACCTTCGGATACTGTATCGGGATGAGCTTAGGGTAAAGAGAATCGGTGTTGTTTATGAGATGGAAAGTGGGCACGCCCGTCGTGTCGAATTGCCAGTAGGCGATAAATCGGCCGTTCGGGCTCCAGCGAAAAGCGTCCCGCAGGCCGAACTCCTCTTCATACACCCAGTCGGAGGTGCCGTTGATGGTCGTATCCGAGCCGCTGTCGGTCAACTGCCTGATTCGAAGGCTGCTCAGGTCCTGGACGTACAGGTTCTTCTCGCGGACATAGGCGACGCGCCGACCGTCCGGTGAAAACTTGGCGAACATTAATGTCGAAGGCTCGGCCTTTCCGCCGAGCTTCTGTAGCTTCCCGGTCGCAAGGTTGAGCACCCAGTAATCTCCCCGCGTGTTTCTTCGCCAGACGCGTTTGGCGTTCGTGAATATCAGAACCCTCTCGCCGTCCGCCGACCAGGAGTAATCGTCGATACTCAGCGGCCCGGATTCACCCTTCGGCACCAGGCGATCTGCGCAAACCATGATCTCTCGCCGGCCGGTTCGCGGCTCGTATCGGACAATGTCGGCGCCTTCGTCAAGGGTCTGTGAATCCTCGAGAGTGGTGTAGGCCGAGCCGTCGTCCAGCCACCGGGCCGGGCCGAACTTCTCGGTCTTGAATTCCTCGTTTGCGAAGATCCGTTCGACGGTCAGCAGCGAGGCGTCCGAAGTCTCCCCGGCCGCACCCCGCCCTGTGAGCCCTAGCAACAGAATCACCGCAGCGCCGGAACGGACAAAATAACCAAGTATGTCTTCAACCATCGTTATCCCTCAGAGCTGATGTTCTATCACCTTCGTGTCTCTGCGTGTCACACGGCATGCGTATGGTCCGCCGCTTTCACGACCGCGTGCTGATTTTCACCCTCCCATCCGGCCGGATGGTTACGTAGTTGTCCTGCTTGATGGAAAAAAAGTCCTCTTCCGACAAGACAACAATCGGCAGGGCTCGCCCGTACAGCTCGTCCGAGACTATGCTGCCCAGCGCCAGAATGGGATCAACCTTCAGGTTGATTATGGCCGCCGGCGCAACGCCCCTCTTGACGCACTCCAGCAAAGTCGCGCTGGACGTGCTTGAGCCTCTGCCTCGGGGCAATACGAACACCCGGCCGGTTGCTACCGCACCCGACAGCTCATGCCGCCGGTCGATGATCTCCCCAGTGTGGGGCGACAACCCTCCCCAGAGGCTGATGGGCTCTCTCGAGACGAGCGCCGGCCCCTCGGCCGAGCCCGCCACCACCGGTCTGCCGATCAGGATTCTGTCCACGGTGTCTCCTTTCGGCACACTCGCCCGGTGACGGCAGAGTCAACGCACTCGGCCATGCTTCCGAACGCAACCTTCACACCAAGCTCTCCCGGGGCGTAATACGCACACTTGCCGGAATTGGTCATTATCACCCTCGTATCCGCAGAGACCATCGGCGTGTGAAACACACAAGTATCAAGCGTGATCTCTATGCCGAAATTCTCCAATCCACCAAGCATGTCGCTCCTTTGCAGCAGGGCATAGGATGTTTGGCACGAGATAACGACGAACTTGACGCCGGCGTGTAGTCTCTGACGTTTTGCGGCTCGCGTTTGCACCAGATTTGCAAGCTCCCTGAACTCGTCGAAGGAGAAGTGCGGGCAGCCCAGAACCACCAAATCCAGTTCGTCACCTTGCCCGGCGGTCGAAAGCTCGGCCCACGCCTTTCGTAGGTTCGCGGGGCGGATGTCTACAGCACGATCCGGCTGCTGGCCCTGAAAGGCCTGCTCGATGCTTTCGGCCTCCGGTGTCAGGCCGACGGCGTGAAAAAGCGCTACGGAACCCGAAGAGGCCGCCGCCGCACACAGGGCTTTCATCTGGTCGCTCGACGCCGCC
>CP070678.1:3799539-3813141 GCA_020352515.1 Phycisphaerales bacterium
GGGTGTAATTTCATATCGGCGTACCCGATGTCCCCTTCTACGGGCGTGCTGGCCTTTCTTGCCGGGCACGGCGGGCAGTTCGGCATCATTGCCGAGCAGGCCGAGGACGAGATTGCCGCGATGAACATGGCCGTCGGGGCGTGGTATGCCGGGGCGAGGGCGATGGTGACGACTTCCGGGGGCGGCTTTGCGCTCATGACCGAGGGGCTGAGCCTGGCGGGGATGCTGGAGAGTCCGGTTGTTATCCACCTTGCGCAGCGGCCGGGGCCCGCGACGGGTCTGCCGACCAGGACCGAGCAGGGCGATCTGGAGCTGGCGTTATACGCGGGGCACGGCGAGTTTCCGCGGATTATCCTGGCCCCGGGCACTATTGAAGAAGGCTTTGACCTGACTCGCAGGGCATTCGACCTTGCGGCCAGGCATCAGGCGCCCGTGTTTGTGCTGACGGATCAGTATTTCATGGATTCTTACTACAATGTTGGGGCCCTTGACGTGTCGGGCCCAACTGTGGACAGGCACATTGTCAGGACGGACAAGGACTACCGAAGGTATAGGCTGACAGAGAATGGGGTTTCGCCGCGGGGTGTTCCGGGATATGGAGATGGTCTGGTCGTGGTGGACAGCGACGAGCACGACGAGGCCGGTCATATCACCGAGGACCTCGACCTGCGGGTGAAGATGGTTGACAAGAGGCTGGCGAGGCTCGAATCGATCGGCAAAGACATCGAGCCTCCGGAGCCGGCCGGGCCGGAGGATTACGAGAATCTCGTTGTATGCTGGGGCTCGACGTACCATGTTATCCGGGAGGCCCTTGGGCTGCTTGGTCGGGATGATACGGCGATGCTGCATTTCAAGCAGGTGTATCCGCTGCACGAAGAGACGGCGGCCTACCTGGAGAGGGCAGGCAGACGGATACTAATCGAGGGCAACGCCACCGGGCAATTCGGCAGGCTGCTGAAGCTCCAAACAGGGATCGGGCCGGACGAGACGATTTTGAAATACAGCGGGCTCAATTTCAGTGTTGAAGAGGTCGTTGGGAGGCTAAGCGCCCTATTGGCTTAGTGCAAAAAGATGAATGGTCAGGTTTTCGAGATGGGTAATATTGACATTGCGTGGTGTCCGGGGTGCGGCAACTTTGCTATTCTAAAGGCTCTGAAGGCGGCGTTGGCGGAGCTGGAGATTGAGCCTGGGCGGCTGGTTCTCGTTTCGGGGATCGGGCAGGCGGCCAAAATTCCGCATTACCTGAGGGCGAACGTTTTTAACGGGCTGCACGGCCGGGGGCTGCCTGCCGCCACGGCGATAAAGGCGGCCAATCCGTCGCTTACCGTGATAGCAGAGAGCGGCGACGGCGACATGTACGGGGAGGGGGGCAATCACCTTGTCCATACGATACGCAGGAATCCGGATATTACGAACATAGTGCACGATAATATGGTCTACGGGCTGACCAAGGGGCAGGCGTCGCCGACGAGCCGGCTTGGTTTCAAGACGCCGGTTCAAGTGGCGGGGGTGTTGCTCGAACCGTTTAATCCGCTTGCGGTGGCGATTGCTCTGAACGCGGGCTTCGTGGCGAGGGCGTTCTCCGGCGACGCGGAGCAGACGAAGGAGATAATCAAGAGGGCGGTTCTGCATAAGGGATATGCACTGGTTGACATCCTTCAGCCCTGCGTGTCGTTCAACAAGCTCAACACGTATCAATGGTTCAAGGAGAACTGCTACTATCTCGAAGAGGCACACGATGCGTCCGACCGGAATGAGGCTTTCAAAAGGTCGACGGAGGAGGGTAAGCTGCCGCTTGGGGTATTCTATCTCGACCCGGGCAGGAAGAGCTTCGAAGAGAGTACGGTAGCGTATCGCGAAGATAAGCGCCCGTTGTATGAGAGGGACGTCGACATGGAGCGGCTGGGAAGCCTGATAGAGAAATTCAAGGGTGCTTTCTGACGGGAAGGAACATGAGCAAGGGCGACGGAAGGGAGGTGATCGGGCGGCGGGCCAAGATAAGGGAGGTATTGGAAAGACTCTACGACAAGTACAACCGCCGCGAGCTTATCAGGCCGGACCCGCTTCAGTTCGTCTACGGGTATTCCGAGCGGGGCGACATGGAGATGGCGGGTTTTCTGGCGGCTGCTCTTGCGTACGGCCGAGTGGAGCAGATAGAGAAGAGCGCAGCCGACCTGCTGGGGCGCATGGGTGCGAGCCCCTACGGGTTCGTGGCGGATTTTGGCAACAAGGAGCGGCGCAGGCTGCGAGGGTTTAAGCACCGTTTTACGACGGCGGGGGATATTTCGAACCTGCTGACCGTAATTAGCATAGTCTTGAAGAAACACGGCAGCCTGGAGTGTTTCTTTCTTGAAGGCTGCGGGCCGGATGATGAGAATATTGTTCCGGCGCTTTGCCGATTCTGCGACAGTCTCAGCGCGATGCACGCAAGGCGGCACGGCGGCCGGGTCAGCAGGGGGCTGAAGTACCTGCTGGCCAGCCCCTCACGCGGCAGCGCGAGCAAGCGGCTGAACCTGTTTTTGCGATGGATGGTGCGTAGCGATGACGTTGACGCGGGGCTGTGGAAGTCGGTGGACAAGGCCGCCCTTGTCGTGCCGGTTGACGTACACATGGGCAGGTTGTGCAGGATTTTGTCGTTTCACGACCGCAAAGTGGTCTCTCTCGCGACGGCGCTTGAGATCACCGGGAGCTTTCGTGAGATTGAGCCGGCAGATCCGGTGAAGTATGATTTTGCGTTGAGCAGGGTCGGAATAGTGGATAACTGTACGGGGCGACTGCGCAAGGGCTGTGAGCTTTGCGGACTTTATGCGTTTTGTCTGAAAAGGGAGAACCGGTCAAGATGAACTCGAAGGATCTGGAGAAGTATTCGTCGGCTATTACTCTGAGCGACATGGAAGTGTTTGTGTTTCCGGAGCTGATGTACAGCCTTGTTCTGGCGAACATTATGAGCCCGGTTATCTGGCGGTGGCGCCAGGAGGACTGCTTCAAGAAGCTTCAGGGCAAGAGCAGCTATAGGAAACTGATGCGGCTCAGGCAGTATATAATGGACGAGTTCGAGTTTAACCTGGACCTCGAGACATGGGGCCTGACGACCAAGGCGAAGGAGCTGAAGCGTTTCGAGCACGTGATTTCGCCGGAGCAGATCGCCAAAAGCAACGCTCTGTTCGGCTATGGGGGTGACAAGTATTATTTCGACGTCGATATCAGAAAACACTTCGGTCTGGATGCATACGACGATGAGATCATACCGTACTGGAAGACAGAGACGGTCGAGGCGATGGAGGCTTTCAGGCTGAAGGAGGGCTACCGGACCGCGGCGGGGGAGTGCGTATCGCTCTCGGCGCTTTACGCGGCGGCGGCGTTTATCGTGTGCGGCATACCGCTGGAAGACATATACATGGTGCTCACCCCGCTTCATTCTCAGAACTTCATCGACCTGCAGGACGGTGTGCTTACCAACAACAGGAGGCTGGTGACCAAGGCGATGTGGTTCAACGGAACCGCCATTTCCGACAAGGCCCAGCGTGCGCTGCGCAACGAGAACGTCACAATCGTGGCGCATTCGACGGGATATGTTCACTGCCTCTACGAGGAGGCGACGATTGACAGGACCGCCTACGCGCATCTTGCCGAGCGGCTCGGGGCGTACCTTTCGGCCGATTTGACGCTTCTGATATTTGCAAATTTCCTTCGGTCCAACCATGCGTACCAAAAGTACTTCCAGGTCTGCCGCGATTGTCACGGCCAGAGCCAGTTTACCAAGGCCGAGACACTGTTTCACTACGAGCACAGCAGCAATTACAGGGTCGCCGACAGCACGTTTGAGAAACTGCTTGCGGAAGTTTCGGATGAGGACTTCGTCCGGTACGAATTGCCCGGCAGAATTCGGTGCGACCAAGTGGATGAGTTTCTTCAAGAGAAGAAGCCCGATTTGAGAAGCGCCGGGGCCAGAGCGGAGATGGCGGCTTTCCTCGCGCCGTTTGTGCCCGAATCGAAAAGGTTCGTTGAAGAATTGGCCGATTTCGTCCATGTCACGGCCAGGCTGCCCGGTCTTGAGAAGAAGTACGTTGCCGTCGAGCCGATAAAGATATCCGTTGATGGTTCGCGGGAGGAAATAGTCGATTATCTGCAATCCATTCGTAAAAAAAGTATAACCGCGGACCTCGCGTTTTATGCGTATCGCGATATGGAGAGCTGTGATTGGGCGCCTTTCGTCAAGGCGGCGGTCGAGCGGAATCCGGTTTGCATCGGAATGGCCGGGTCGATGTCGCTGGACGAGACTTATGAGTGGCTGCGGCGGATGGGTGAGGGGTCGATTTACGATGGTGGCAGGCTCGCCCAGCCGGATGAAGTGGTGAACTACGGGACGGGCGACGGGCTTGAGAAGGCGTTTGTGCTGGCCAATATTATTCGGAGTAAACACCCTGAAGAGGCCCTTCAAATAATTGTCGAGGGCGCTGATGTGCTGCTGGCGGGGGCGCAAAAGTACGTGTTTGGCTCAAGAAAAAACCTGACAAAGCGGGTGCGCATTTCGGGCGACGGGCGATTCAGCGTTTTCGAGAGGCGATCGGGCCTTGGGGCGAAACTCAGGTAAGAGAGCCATGTTGGCGAGGCTGAAGTGCATTCTGATGCTGTCCGGCTTACCGAAGCGGTGGCAAGCGGCGGTTTACGCGGCGGGGGGGGCTGTTGTGGGGCTTGCCTTGTTGGTAGCCCGCATCGGCAACGCCGCTTCATATCTATCCGACAGGCCGCAAACGTGTGTCAACTGCCACGTTATGACGGATGCCTACGCAAGCTGGATACGCGGCAGCCACGGGCGTGCGGCCGTATGCAATGACTGTCACGTGCCGCATGGAAATCCCCTGGCGAAATATGTCTTCAAGGCCCGTGATGGCTTGAAGCACTCTTACGTGTTCACATTACGGAAGGAACCACAGGTGCTGGAGCTTTCCGACGGGGCCGAACCGGTGGTCCGGAGCAACTGCCTGCGATGCCACGGCCGCCGGCTTGTTATGGTGCGGCAGACTGAGGTTTCAGAGCGAAGGTGCTGGGACTGCCACACAAACATACACGGCCGGGCCCGCAGTCTTTCCTCTTCGGACGGGGTGCTGCGACCGCGGCTTCCGCAAGCCGGATTCGGCGGGGCGGGCAAAGGAGAGAAACCATGACCAACAAATCAAGTAGAGGGGACTCGCGTGAAAGGCGCGAGACGGTGCGATTGCCTCTCTGGGCGGGGGCGGCGATTGTTGTGCTCAGCGCCGGTGTTGTTGTGCTGCTCGGTCTGCTGGCGGTTTCAATCATGGAGCGGCGATGGGAGGCTCAGCGGCCGGCCATTGTTGTCAGGCCGCTGGCTCAGTGGGAGCCAAACAACGCCAGATGGGGCGAGAACTACCCTCGGGAGTACGAGACATATCTGAAGACGCGAATCGGCGATACGCGGACAAGGTACGGAGGGGCGGTTCTGAGGGACTACCTCGACGAGGATCCGTACAAGGTAATCCTGTATGCGGGCTATGGTTTCTCGAAAGACTACCGCCAGGCGCGCGGCCATTACCATGCGGTCAAGGACATAATCGAGACGAAGCGCATCAAGCGCCCGTTCAACGCTGGCACGTGCTGGACATGCAAGAGCACGGATGTGCCGCGGCTTATGAACAAGATGGGTGTCAGGGAGTTCTATGCCGCCAACTGGCACGATTTGAAGCAGGAGGTTGTGAATTCCATAGGGTGCCAGGATTGTCACGACCCGCAGACGATGAACCTTCGCATTACGCGGCCGGCGCTAAAAGAAGCGTTTGCCGCTATGGGTGCCGACACCAGCGAAGCCGGTCATCAGCAGATGCGGTCACTCGTTTGCGCGCAATGTCATGTGGAGTACTACTTTGCCGGCGACGAGTCGAAGGGCCTGAAGAACTACCTGGTGTTTCCGTGGGAGAAGGGCACCGGCGTAGAGGATATGATCGCTTATTACGACGGCCTGGATTTCGCGGACTACGTGCATCCGGTTTCCGGGACACGCATCATCAAGGCCCAGCACCCGGATTATGAGATGTACCTGACCGGGATTCATGCCTACCGGGGCGTTTCGTGTGCGGACTGTCATATGCCGTATCGGACGGAAGGCGGGCTGAAGTTCACCGACCATCATGTTCAGAGCCCGCTTCTGAACATATCCGGCAGTTGTGCCGTCTGTCATCGCTGGAGCGAGCAGGAGATCCGTGACCGCGCGGGGTCGATACAGACGAAGGTTAGGGCAGCGGTGCTTGCGGCCGAAGAGGCCCTTGTACTTGCCCATTTTGACACTGCGGCCGCAGTGCAGGCAGGGGCCGGGGCCGAAGAGCTTGCGGAGGCCCGAAGACTTTTGCGGCACGGACAGTTTCGATGGGACTACGTTTCATCGAACAACGGGATGGGCTTCCACTCGCCCCAGGAATCGATGAGGATTCTCGGCCAGTCGGTCAATCAGGCCCAGCAGGCGCGGATTCTGGTGGCCCGAATACTTGCTGCCAAAGGGGTCTCGGCCTCGCCACGTTATCCCGAGCTTGCCACGCGGGCACAGGCATGGGAAGTTGCCCAGTCGTTCGTGGAAGGGGCTGGAATAGGGCTTCTGCCTTAGGCAAGGGGTTTTTCGAGAAAAGTTGGATTTCTGCCTTTGAGACGCGAACATCCCCGCAGGTTCACAGTATAGGACTACGTTAGTCCTACATTGTTGAAGAAGAACGAGTGTTCTTGGGATATGGACGTAATCAGGCGAAATACCGATTACTCGATGCGGGCGATGGTGCACATGGCAGTGCACTATGGGGGGGATCCCGTATCGAATAACCGTTTGGCCGACGAGCTGGATATTCCGTACCATCTCGTATGCAAGCTGATGCAAAGGCTCGGCAAGGCCGGATTTGTAAAGAGCTGCATGGGTCCCAAAGGCGGATTCATTTTGGCCAAAGACCCTGCGAAGATAAGTCTTATCGAAGTTGTAGAGGCTATACAGGGACCTATAACGCTCAACAGGTGTCTTCTCGGCGCAAACAAATGCCCGAAGCAGGCGGTGTGCACGATTAGGGGCAGCCTTGCTGAGCTTCAGGATGATATAGACGGCTATCTGCGTGGTGTGACCCTAAAGGCATTGTCCGAGGCGCGGGCGGGAAAACGGCCTCGCCGGACAAGAGTTTACGGAAGGAGAAAAAGATGACCGAAAAGAGCGAGGGGTTGACCTTGCTAAAAGCCTGTGTCGGGGAGTCTCAGTCCGTCGGCGGCCTGATAGAATATTCGGATGATTCGGTCGTGAGCAAGACGATATTGGACAAGCCGGCCGGGACGATTACGCTTTTTGCATTTGACGCAGGCCAGAAGCTTAGCGAGCACACGTCGCCTTACGATGCGGTTGTTCAGATTATCGAGGGGCGGGCGCGTCTGACCATAGGGGCAAACGAGGTGGAGGTTTCGGCCGGGCAGATAATAATCATGCCCGGCAACTTGCCGCACTCGGTTTCGGCCGAGGACAGGTTCAAGATGCTGCTGACGATGATTCGGGCGTGAATCAGAGAGATTTCGAGCAACAGGGTTATGACGCTCACGCCGCCGGGTAAAAAAGGAAAATCAAAAAGACGAAAGGAAGAACTATGTTTTGCTACCAATGTGAACAGACGGCAGGGGGTACAGGATGTACGAAGGTGGGCGTTTGCGGCAAAGACCAGGACATCCAGAGTCTTCAGGATACGCTTACGTTCGGCCTCAAGGGCGTGGCGGCCTATGCCTATCATGCGCGCGAGCTGGGACAGAAGGACGAGCAGGTCGATGCGTTTATGCACGAGGCGATGTTCGCGACGCTGACGAATGTCGAATTCGACCTGGAGCGTTACGTGGGACTGGTGCTGAAGGCCGGGGAAATGAACCTCAGGGCGATGGAGATGCTCGACAGCGCGCATACATCGACCTTCGGCAATCCCTCGCCGGCGACGGTCGCCAGAGGCACGAAGGCGGGCCCGGGAATCGTTGTGACCGGGCACGATTTGCTCGATCTGTATGAGCTGCTAAAGCAGACCGAGGGCAAGGGCGTCAACGTTTACACTCACGGGGAGATGCTGCCGGCGCACGGGTATCCGGAACTGAGGAAGTTCAAGCACTTGGTGGGCAATTACGGCACGGCGTGGCAGAATCAGAAGAAGGAGTTCGAGCAGTTCAGCGGCGCTATCCTGGCGACCACCAACTGCATCATGATTCCGAAGGATTCCTACAAGGACAGGATGTTCACGTGCGGGGTGGCCGGGGCCGCCGGGGTCAAGCACATAGAGGGCAGGGACTTTAGCGAGGTTATAGACAAGGCTCTGTCCGAGCCACCGCTTGTGGAGAATCCGCAGGGGACGCTGAGCACGGGCTTCCATTATAAGGCGGTTCTCGCTCTGGCCGGCAAGATTGTCGAGGCGGTCAAGGCGGGCAAGATTCGGCACTTCTTCTTCATAGGCGGCTGCGACGGCGCCAAACCCGGCCGCAACTACTTTACTGAGTTTGCCGAGAAGGTTCCGGATGACTGCGTGATATTGACCGCGGCGTGCGGCAAGTACCGGCTCAACGGCGCCGATTACGGTGACATTGACGGCATTCCGCGGCTGCTCGATACGGGGCAGTGCAACGACTGCTATTCGGCGGTCAAGATTGCCCTGGCGCTTGCCGATGCGTTCGGCTGCGGGGTCAACGACCTGCCGCTCTCGCTTGTGGTCTCGTGGTACGAGCAGAAGGCGGTGGCCATACTGCTGACGCTTCTGCACCTCGGCGTAAAGAATATAAGGTTGGGGCCGAGCCTGCCGGCGTTCTTGAGCCCGAACGTCTTGAGGCTGCTCGTGGAAAACTACGACATCAAGCCGACGGGCAACGCCGAGCAGGACCTTGCCGAGATATTGGGCTCGTAATTTAGAGAGGGCGGGAATTAGAGGTAGCAATGGCTGTACGGAACATTGTCAAGATAGACGAGGATAAGTGCAACGGCTGCGGTATTTGTGCAAAGGCCTGCGCCGAGGGCGCAATCGAGATAGTCAACGGCAAGGCCAGGCTGGTCAGCGAGGTGTACTGCGACGGCCTTGGCGTGTGCATCGGGCACTGTCCGCAGGACGCGATCACGATAGAGAAGCGCGAGGCCGTTGCCTTCGACGAGGCGGCGACGAAGAAGCATCTGGCCGGGCTCAATAAAGCGCCCGTGCAGCCGGCCTTTGTGTGTCCGGGCATGATGGCGCAGGACCTGCGCAGAGAGCGCCGGGCCGACGCGAGCGATGCGCCGGCGGCCCCGTCGCAGTTGGGACAGTGGCCGGTGCAGTTGAAGCTTGTTCCGGTGACGGCTCCGTATTTTGATGGAGCGGACCTGCTGCTTGTGGCCGACTGCGTGCCGTTTGCGATGGGCGATTTTCACGGCCGTTGCCTGAAAGGCCGGAGCATCGCCGTCGGCTGTCCGAAGCTCGATGACGCCGAGCTGTATGTTGAGAAGCTCGCCGGCATACTGAAGGCTAACGAAATAAAGAGCCTGACGGTGGTTCACATGGAGGTGCCGTGCTGCTCGGGCCTGACGAGGATAGCGCAGCAGGCGATACAGCGGGGCGGACAGAAGAGGTCTTTCGAGGACGTGACTATCGACCTGCGAGGCAATGTGAAAAGGACCGAAACGGTCGAGGTCTGACGGCTAAAATTAGAATGTGCAGGTGCGTGGATGCCTGGTTTTATCAAGTCGCTGTCGGTGGAGTTCTGGGACACGGTGGCGGAGATGTCGCCGTACCTGCTCTTCGGCTTCTTCGTGGCGGGTCTTCTTTCGGTCGTTGTCTCGCAGACTCTGGTGCAGCGGCATCTGGGCGGCAGGGGGCTTTGGCCTCTCGTCAAGGCCTCGGCCGTTGGGGTTCCGCTGCCGCTTTGCTCGTGCGGCGTGATACCGGTCTCGATGTCACTGCACAAGCACGGGGCGAGCAAGGGCTCGACGATAGCTTTCCTTCTCTCGACGCCGCAGACGGGCGTGGACAGCATTTTAGTGACGCTCAGTCTCTTAGGGCCTCTGTTTGCGATATTCAGGCCCGTAGCGGCGCTGATTACGGGCCTGGTGGGCGGCGGGCTTGTGGATCTGTTCGAGGCATACACGCCCGCGGGACAGGCCGAAGCGGCCGAGTGTACCGACGAATGCTGCAGTGGCGGAGGGGGCAGAATCGTCAGGGGGCTCAAGTACGGCTTTGTTACTCTGCCGCGTGACATCGGCAGGGCGATGCTGCTCGGGCTGGCAGTGGCGGCGGTCATCTCGGCGGCGGTACCCGATGACTTTTTCGCCGATACGCTCGGCACCGGACTTCTTGCGATGGTGGTGATGATGTTTCTGGGGATACCGGTTTACGTGTGCGCGACGGCGTCGGTTCCGGTTGCGGCGGCGCTGATTGCCAAGGGCCTTACGCCGGGGGCGGCGATTGTGTTTTTGATGACGGGCCCGGCCACCAACGCGGCTTCGTTTATCACGATATGGAAGGTACTGGGCGGGCGGACCGCGGTGACTTACCTGGCGGCGGTGGCCGGCTGCGCGCTGGCCAGCGGGATCGTTCTGGATTATATAGCGGCGAGCGTGAGCTTCAAGGCGATGGCGCACCACGGCTGGATGCTGCCCGGGCCGGTCAAATATGCCTCGGCCATAGTCCTGCTGGCCGTCCTCGCTTTTGCCATCCTCTACAGGCCAAAGAAGACCCAAAGCGAGCACTGAGGGTGGCTGTGTTTACAGGCGCCAGGAGCGTGCGAGGGCGGCGAAGTCGGCCATATCGACGGCGCCGTCGCCGGCGGGCGAGGGGGCGATGTCTGCCGGGAGTGCCTGGCCACTCTGGAGCCAGTGGGTTGACATGGTGCTCAAATCCCAGGCGTCCACGGCTCCGTCGCCGTTGAAATCGGCCGCCACCGGATGGGTGAGCTCAATGCCTTCGCCCGTGCCGAGGTTGCGGGAGTACTGTTTCTGTTCGGGATTGTTCCAGTGTTCGTGTGCGCCCAGGCCGGCCAGGCCGAGGCCGTCGTTGTTGGGGTCGTAGAACGTCCCGGAAGGGGGGTCGTCTGCGAGTGCGGCCTCGTGGAGGTAATCGTCTGCGCCGGCGCGGTGCGGATAATCCGTCCACTCGGCGTACAGGAAATCGAAGCAGACCGAATCGATGGCGACTTGGTCCTGCGAGACGAAAACGCTTGAAGGCCAATCCCGGTTGAAGGGGGGCATGTTCCATTCGATGGGCCTCGAGTCCCAGTTTCGGCCGCCGAAGAGGCCGTCCACCAGGCAGAGCAGCGTCTTGCCTCCGAGCTGCGGGTGGCCCATCAAGTCCACAAGGCATCGATAGCGGCCGGCGCCAGGGATGCTGCTTGGCAGGGTGTCGTGCATGTTGTAGTAGTTGTAGCTGGTCCCCCAGAGAGTCCCGTCGGGGTTTCTCAGCAGCGAGCCGTAGTGGTTCTTGCCGCAGACGGTTATGGCGCCGCTGTTGTGGCTCTTGAGAATGGCGAAGTTGATAAGGTAATCGGCCTCGGCGAACGAGCGGGGTATGTAATCCTGCTTCTTGCCGTTCGCGGCCGGAGTGCTCCAGTGGAATTCCACATCGGAGAACTCGGCCTGGATGCGGCCGAGGCCGCCGATGCCGGCCGTGTGGCGGACGTTCGGGAATTCTGCGTGAACCATGTCGTAGAAGAAATTCGGCGTAATCCGGCCCGGGTCGCCGATCGTGATGTCACTTTCCTGCACCCCGGCGACGTTCACGAGCTGCCACAGCAGGGCGATGGTGAGCTGCGGCGAGTTGTCGATGTGGTCCCTGTAGGCGGGGCTTTGCTCGAAGGTGGTCGAGTTTGCGTTGAAGCTGAGCGTGTGGTTGATTTTGACTGCAATCTTTTGGCCGGGACTGTAGCCGGCGTCGCCTCTGCCGCGGCTGCGGTTGAAGTATCTAAACAGCGCGCCCCAGGCGGCCTGGTCCGTGTCACAGCCGGCCAGCGCGCGGATTGCCCGCGATAACATCCTGTTGACGACATTGGGGTCCGTGTGCTCGTCGTCGAACCAATCCTCTCCGGAGCCATGGCCGGCCCAGTCGGTCGCGTTCGGCTCGTGAATCCAGACGACGCGACCCGGATGAACTCCTTGGGCTGAGCCGATGGGCGAATTGGGCACCGGCGGCTCGGCCAAAGCGGGCTTGTCGCTGTTTATGCTCATGGCAAGCCACAGGCAGGCAACGCTTGCGCCGAAAAGGAGCGCGGCGGCCGCGTAGCGGGCGCGAGGCAGGCAGGACCTTGCCTTGCGAAAGGCCGCAAGAGAGCCGGCCAGGCCAATAAGCCAGACCACGAATCCTGAGGCCAGAGGAAGGGCGACGCGCTGGCAGGGATAGGAGGCCCGCGAAGGCTTGGGTATGACGCGGACCAGAAACCACAAAAGCGCCGCCAGGCCGGCAAGCGGCAGCAGCCAAAACGCGCGGCTCGCCTGGTGCCGGCGCACCGGACGGCCGGTTCTCGGACATACGGGCGTAAGGTGTTTCTTGTTGTGCATGAGCTGCATTTGCCAATCCCGCGCGTGATGATGTGCGCGGCCAAACCAAGCCGGGGCTGTTCCTACCGGCGGGGCGGGATGCCGCTGTAAACGAGCCAGTCGGCTGTCAAATCTGCAAGATCTGCCGCGTTCACGCTTTTGTCCCAATTCAGATCCGTCGGCGGCGAGTCCCCTTTGCGCGACCAGTCCCGGGACAACACGCAGAAGTCGAAGAAATTGACGAGCTTGTCCCCGTTCAGGTCCGTCGGCTTCTTCTCCGGCTCCAGCGTGTACTCGACAATGGTCATTGCCAGGTCGCGATTTGTCGCGCCACCCCGGCGGTAGGCCCTGCCGTCGGGGTAGGCATTCCACGACGGCTGAAGGTAGGGCGTGAACCCGAACGGGCTGGATGCTTCGATGCAGTACGTTTGGCCCGGTATCAGGCTCACCTGGCCCGGGTCGTAGCTGACGCCTATAAGGTCGGTCGAGGATGCGAAATAGGCGCCGGTGGTTGTCTTCATGGGCCCAATGAGTGGGCCGGAAGGGCCTCCCTCGCGGATGCGCCATGTAAGCTCGGTATCAGCCATGCCGCTGGCCGCAAATAAATCAACCGCCGCCAGCGACGTTCCGGCGGCCACAAAACTCTGCGCCCAGGTCGTATCGTTCAGCGACCCGTCGAAGTCACCCGGTCCGGGGCCCAGGCGCGTGTGCGTTACCATCTGGTCGTTCTTGTCCACAAAAACAGTTATGTTTAAATCAAAGCCCTGTGGATTGCCGTTTTCGTCGTACGCCCTGCCGTGAGGATAGCTTGTGCCGTCCTTGTTTCGCTTGTATATCGCGCAGCCCCCATCGACCTGCACCCTGATTGCATACTCCTTGCCGGGCGTGAGCGGGATGCTGCCGGAGGGCCAGCGGACCCATTCGTCGGAGTCCGAGGCTATATGCGTGTCTCTCTTGGTCCCCAGGGTCTTCCAGGCGCGGACGTCAGAATTGCCGTTATCTTCAAGTATCGTGATGTGCCCGGCTTTGCCGCCGTACTGGCCCCACCCGGCCATCCTCCACGATACGCCCCGCACGGATGTGCCCGTCGCCAGGAACGTCTGATA
>CP070678.1:3813241-3856259 GCA_020352515.1 Phycisphaerales bacterium
AACGCAACTATATTCTCGCCCCGCGTGCCGTCAACGCTCGCACCGCCCCGGCCCCCGATGCCGATGCACGCAATGTTCAGCTTCTCGCTCGGCGGCTTCACTCCCCGGCCAAGAACGTGACGCGGAACAATCGTAAACGCCGCCGCCGCTCCCGTCGCACCACGCAAAAAATCACGCCTCGGACTCTTCCTGCACACACTCTTCATAATAATACCTCCAAAATTCCAATTGCCCGAGCCGCGCCACGGCTCTTTCAGGCCTGATCACCCTGCCGCGAGCGCCCGGACCATCCTCCGTCATGCCGCTCGCAACCCGTTGTCTCATCGAATAGATTCTTCCGGAAGCTCCATCTTCACGCCTGCGTCCAGAGGCATCCTGTCCGGAACGGCGCCGGTCTTCTTGATGAGCCTCGCCAGCTCCGCTTTCAGTTGCTTGATGACCGACGCATACTCTGCCTTGTCAATCAGGTTGTTCCTTTCGCCCGGATCGAGCATCAGGTTGTAAAGCTCGGCCTTGTGCCGGTCCGGGCCGCCGTCGCCATGAGGGTAGTGAACGTATTTCCAAGTCTCGGTCCGCACCCCTCGAACGTTCGGCGTGTACGGGAACTGCTTCTCGTAGTTGTACTCGTAAAGCCACGACTTTCTCCAGTTGCGGCTGTTGCCGCCCAGAAGCTGCTTCCACGATTTTCCGTGGATATTCCTGAGCGCCCCGGCGCCGCATATATCCACTATCGAAGGGGCAAGATCGATGTTGAGAACCTGTTCACGAATGACCGTCTTCGGCCTTATCAGCCGCGGGTAGCGGACAATCAGCGGGACCCGAATGCTCTCTTCGTGCATCGTCCGTTTGTCAATCATCCCGTGCTCGCCGAGCAGGAAGCTGTTGTCGCTCGTGAAGATAAACAACGTGTTGTCAAGCTCCCCGACCGCCTCCAGGGTCCTGTAAATATCCCCAACGCTGTCGTCCACCGAATTGATCGTCCCGGTGTAGCTGCGGACAAAGTCCTCGAAGCGGTCGACACCCTCCGGCCGCCTGTCCGGGAACACCTTCCGAAAGCCGTACAGCGGCCCGTAGATGCCGTGCCATGTGTCCAGTCGCTCGGTCACCCACTTCGGCTTGGTCTCAAGTGAAAAACCGCTCTCCGGGTACGGGATTTTGACCTGGTCGTAAGTGTGCTTGTATTTCTCTTCCGGAACAAACGGACCGTGAGGGGCCTTGTGCCCCAGTATCAACAGAAACGGTCGGCCGCCCTCTCGCCCCTGGCTCAGCCAGTCGGCCGCCAGTTTGGTCACGCACCGCGTATAATAGCCCTTGACCACCTGACGAGTCCCGTTAATGTTGAAGGTCGTGTCGTAGTACTTGCCCTGGCCCTTGTGGCTAATCCAGTAGTCGAAGCCCGGCCGCTTCTTGTCGTCCTGCTCGCCCATGTGCCATTTGCCGATATAAGCCGTCTCGTAACCGGCCTCCTGCAGCCGACGAGGGTAGCTCGCCAAATCCTCCGGATAATCCGTGAAGTTGTCCATAACCCCGTGCGAGTGTGCGTAGAGGCCCGAAAGGAAAGACGCCCGGCTCGGCGAGCACAGCGACGTCGTAACGAACATGTTCTCGAAATACGCGCCCTCTCTCGCCAGACGGTCCAGATGCGGCGTCTTGATCCCCAGCAGCGGCCTGGCCGCAATACCAACGCAGTCCCATCGCTGGTCGTCCGTGAAAACAACAACCACGTTGGGTCTGTAAGGACTGCCGCCCAAACCATGAAGCGTCCGACAGCCCCCGACAGCCGCAGCCCCGGCCAGGCCGGCCGCCTTGAGAAACTCCCGGCGTGTCGTTCTCGTTTGAGTCGCTTCCATAATGCCTCCCTGTTTGCCGTTACTAACTCGACCAGGTTGCCGCCTGATTGCGACCGGCCGAATCTCATCCGGCCGGCACGCGCCAGACCGCCCAAAAAACCCTATTAAAACCATCGCCGCCCCCAAGTCAAGCATACAAATCATCACCACGCTCGCATCGCTCTCATAGGGACGGGCACTTTCAATAGCGCAGAACATGAAATCTTGACATTTTTTCTCGAATTCTCAGTCCGATGGTTGCATTAAGCCGCCTGATCCTGTAACCTGGAAAAGGAATAGGGCTTGAATAGCTTCAGGTGCGGCAAAACCGACGATTTTACAGGCCCTGCAAAACGGAAATTGGGCCTTTTTTAGCTTTTGAGACAGTGGGGGCTGTTCCACGGATGGACATAATAAGCAGTTTCAGAGAAAGACTAACCGGCAGGAATCTATCCGTTGTCCTGCCCGAAGGCAGGGATGAACGCGTAATCCTTGCGGCCAGACTACTCAGGGACCAGGATATCGCACGCCCAGTTGTGCTCGGCAAGCCCGAGCAGATAGACGCCGCTGTGCAAAGAGCCGGTGTCACCCTCGACGGTATCGAAATAATTGACCCGCGGAACAGCGAAAAACTCCAATTCTACGCCGACTGCTACAGCCGCAGGAGAAACGGCATCTCCCCCGAAGTGGCAAAGCACGTGGTTGTTAAGCCCCTTTTCTACGGCGGCATGATGGTCGCCTGCGGGGATGCCGACACCGCCGTAGGGGGCGTCGCCAGCGCAACAGCGACCCTGATTCAGGCCGGTGTCCTGACCGTCGGACTCGGCCCGGGGATACAAACGCCTTCGAGCTATTTTCTCATGATTGTCCCCAACTTTCTCGGCGAAAAAGACACGCCATTCATATACGCAGATTGTGCCCTCAACGTCGATCCAACCGCCGGCCAGCTTGCCGATATCGCGCTGGCCTCCGCCGTCAGCGCAAGAAGACTTCTACAAACCGAGCCCAGGGTCGCCCTGCTGTCCTTCTCGACAAAGGGCAGCGGGGCCGGTCCGAGCGTGGACAAGGTAAGAGAGGCCCTCAAGATCGCACGACGACGCGAGCCCGAGCTGGACATCGACGGCGAATTCCAGGCCGATTCCGCCATAGTCCCGGCAGTGGCCGCCAAAAAGGTCAAGGGCGACAGCACCGTCGCCGGAAACGCCAACGTCATCGTCTTCCCCGACCTCAACTCCGGAAATATAGCCTACAAGCTCACACAATACATGGCCGGCGCCCGCGCCATCGGGCCCTTCCTCCAGGGATTTGCCAAGCCGATCGCAGATCTATCCAGAGGCGCAACGGTCGAAGATGTTGTCTCGACGGTAATACTGACACTCGGACAACTGCTCGAGCAGCAGGAGCACTGCATAACTTAAAGAAAACCGAACTTGTGGAAAGGATAACGCCGAAAATGAAAGTCCTCGTAATCAACGCCGGCAGCTCGTCCATCAAGTACTATCTGTACCGGATGCCCGAATCCGAGGTCCTCGCACACGGCTTGGTGGAGAAAATAGGGGAGGAGACATCGAGACTCTCCCACTACTGCATGGGCCGGACCCACACGAGAAAGCAAAGAGTCGGCGACGTGGAGACGGGAATAGAGCTTATACTCGACACCCTCGCTGATCCCGACGTCGGAGCCGTTGAGCGGCTATCCGAGGTCCGCGCCGTCGGGCACAGGGTCGTCCACGGAGGAGAGCTGTTCACCGGTTCGGTAATTATCGACGCCGCGGTCATTGAATCCATCCGGAAATTCGCCGACCTCGCCCCTCTCCATAATCCCCACAACCTCGCGGGCATCCGGACCACGCGGCGCCGCCTGCCGCAAGCTGTTCAGGTCGGCTGTTTCGACACCGCCTTTCATGCAACCATACCCGGCTTCGCATACCTCTACGCCCTGCCATACGACCTCTACGAAAAACACCACATCCGCCGCTACGGCTTCCACGGCATCTCTCACCGCTACGTCGCCCGCCGCGCCGCCGCGCTGATGCACAAGGGAAAATACGACATCAACGCAATCACCTGTCACCTCGGAAACGGCTGCTCCCTCACCGCCGTAAAGAAGGGCAGGTCGATAGATACCTCTATGGGATTCACGCCTCTCGAGGGCGTGCCCATGGGCACGCGCTGCGGCGACCTCGACCCGGCAATACTCTTCTATCTCGCCGACAAGGGCTACGGCATCAACCAATTGAAGACTATCTGCAACGAGCAAAGCGGGCTGCTCGGAATTTCAAGGCTATCGAACGACGTCAGAAATCTCCAGGAGCTCGCCGCGGCCGGCGACTCGCAGGCTGCACTCGCCATCGACGTCTTCTGCTACAGGGTCAGGAAATACATCGGCGCCTACGCCGCCGTCCTGGCAACCGTCGATGCAATAGTCTTCACCGGTGGAATCGGAGAAAACGCGCCCATGCTGAGAGAGCGGATATGTGCCGACCTCATCCAGATAGGCGTTCGCCTCGATCCCGACTTGAATGCCGCCGCCGTGGCGCGCGAGGCCGTGATCAGCACCAACGACAGCCCGATCACCGTCTTTGCCATACCCACAAACGAGCAGGTCGCTATCGCCAAAGATACCTACAAGCTCGCCGCCGCCCAAATGGGCGATACCCCTTCCGAAGGATGCATCGAGCGCCCGGCCGTCGAGAAGGCGGCTCGTCGATAAAGTCGCAGGCTCCCTACGCCACCTCCGGCCCTGAGCCTCATATCACCCGCCTAATCTTCTTCCTTTCAATCATAACTGCGAATCGACCCCGAAAAAAAACTCGCGGCTCTCGCACCACAAGTCTGCCACCTATGGTCTCTGTGCCGGCTTGCCGTTTCACAAAGACAATTCGCCCCCTGCGCGCTTGTGTCGCCCCATCGGATTTGATATGCTGGTGCGCCGAATTTTGCCAGTATGCTCCGGCCCGACCGACACCGGGCGGATCGGCACGGAGCCGATTGTGGTGGTCTAGCCCAAAAGGCGGCCGACCTGTTCATTGACCCGGAAATTTCTGTCTCAAACAGGAGGAAAAGTCATGACGCAAAAAGCCGGCTCCACCAGCACTGAAAACCCTTTGTTGACCCGAATCTGTCTTGTCTCGGCACTGGCCGCGGCAATATTTGTCTGCTCGGCCCTTGCCGCCTCGAACGACCGAAGAAGGCAACGCCTAATAGACAATTCCAAGAAAGCCATGGCCGCCGCTGACCCCTTCATGGGAGACTGGCGAGGAGAGTGGACCACGGACGGCGGCGCCGACTACGGACAGTTGGCCGCCCACGTAATCGCTCTCGGCAAGGGGCAGTATCGCGCCGTTATCCAAGAGCAGTTCGATATGCCCGGCCCGCCAATCGGCGTCCTGGAAGGAGCCCTTGAGGGTGATTCGGTACGCCTTGCCGGACCGGTTGAATACATGGGCGCTCGGGTCGGAGTCTATGCCAAAATTGCCCCTGACCAATTCAAAGGCACTTTCAAGGGCGATGATCCCGACGGCCGCGAGATCACCGGCGTCATCGACTTCGAAAAGTTCTTCCGTGCCTCCAAAACCCTCGGCGCAAAACCCCCCGCCGACGCGGTCGTTTTGTTCGACGGCAAAAACTTCGACTCCTGGAAATATGCAAACAAGCCAGACAACGTCAAAGTCGAGTGGAAACTACTGCGGCCCGGAGCCATGGAAGTCACTCGAGGCAAGGGTTCCATAATAACCAGGCAGCAATTCAGCGATTTCAAGCTGCACGTCGAATTCCGGACCCCATTTAAGCCCGATGCGCGCGGCCAGGGACGCGGAAACAGCGGTGTCTATATGCAGGGTCGATACGAAGTCCAGATTCTCGACAGCTACGGACTCGAAGGTCGCAACAACGAGTGTGGGGGAATCTACGGCGTCGCCGCGCCGTGGGTGAACATGTGCGCCCCCCCGCTCGCCTGGCAGACCTACGACATCACCTTCCGGGCCCCACGATTCGACGCCGCCGGCAACAGGACCCAAAAGGCCCTAATGACGGTCGTCCACAACGGGGTCGAAATCCATGAAAACGTCCCAATCCCGAATCCCACAGCCGCAGCTCCCGACCGAAACGTCACCCGGCCCGGAGGCATTTATCTCCAGGACCACGGCAATCCCGTCCAGTACCGCAATATATGGCTGGTGGAATTGCCCCGGGAGGATTCTCAATAAGCTGGGGCTCGACCCCTTCAGACCTGCTCAACCGGCCAGTCTGTAGCCCAGTTGGCCGGTTGAGCAGATATCACCTATACAGGCGGCCTGTGTGCCAACAACCGCCCGATCCCGGCGCCCACGACGAGCGCCGGCCTGGGCCGGCCGCAAGGCCGGCCGAAATGCTGCAACTCTACGCGGTGGCTCGCTTCCTGTAGAACAGGAACACAATGATACCCAGAGCGACCAAGCCAACCAGTCCGTTGTCTCCGAAGGTCTTGATCGTTGCGGTGAGATTAGCGACCGTTCCCTCAAAGAACGAAACCTTGCTGCCAAAAAGGATTTCTGCCGTGACCGCCAGAGCTAAGAGCAGCAGAAAAATCTCCGTGATCTCACCCAGCCATTTCTTGATTTCTTGCAGGTACTGCATGTTTGACTCTCCTAAATCAGTGTGTACGAAAAACCAACCAGTCGGTTCACTCTTCGCGCTTTACTCGGCAGCCCTTTTGTCCTTTCTTTAATATTTATCGCCGAAATTCTCGGACATAACCACCCGCCAGCCCCTCCAGAGCCCCGGCCGGCTACCCCGTCGCAACGCGAAAACCGAATTATCAGTACTGAAAACGGCGACTCGTCCGCCCAATCCTCAAATCAGGCTCTTCGGCTGCGTTTTCCGCAGATCCTCTGGACTTTTCCTGGCCAGCCGCCGCACACCGGAACACGCAATGCCGCCCCTCAGCCGCAAAAAGGACTTGACATGACCTGTTAAAATAGGTAAAATACACGCATGTCTGGAGGTATGGTGTCATTCGTGTTGAGGGCAGCCGTTGTGGTGGCGTTCTGCGTCTGGGTCTGGCGGCTCTTCGAGCCGACAAGCCGCTCTACGCGAATACTCCGCGCAGCATTTCTCGTACTCGGCCTGCTTGTTATCCTCGCCGTCGTCAGGCTCTCGACTCCATAAGAGCCTCGCACGTTGCCCAACGGACGCCAACCTGCCATTACCCGTCCCGGACCCCGCAAATCTCCCGGATCAATGGCATTTGTGACCCCTCCGTGCCCCACAACTGCCACCCGGAAGCTCGCCGCAAACCTCCCTGGCCCCAACGCAGTGAAGGACTGGAAAAAGGGCTGCAAGCCCGCGCCTACAGCCCTTGATTTCCGCTTAAAGTGTGCTTGCGTTAGCGCCGTTTCCTCAGAATCGCAAGACCGCCCAGCCCCAGCAGCGCTATTGTCGCCGGCTCGGGTATCAGTGCTGTCACGACCTCGGCCAGAATCGCACGATAGTCATCCGTTATAAAGGAGCCAAAGTCATACAGCGCCGGATCGAGATCATAGCCCCAATGGCTGAAAAAGCCTCTGCGGGCCCCGCATCCGCAAACCCTTACGGCACAAGCACTTAACGCATACGCCGGCCGTCTAATAACCGCGCCTGTTGTTGCGACCCCGGCCTCCGCCGCGACCGCCACGACCGCGACCGCCACCACCGCCGCCGCCGCGGCTCGGCCTCGGACGGGCCTCGTTCACCGTAACGCTGCGCCCGTTCAGCTCCTTGCCGTTCAAATCATCGATTGCCGCCTGCGCTTCCTCCTTCGAGGGCATCTCCACGAATCCGAAGCCTCGCGATTCCCCGCTGTACTTGTCCTTGATAACATTGGCTGTATCCACCTGGCCAAACGACTCGAAAGCCTGACGCAAATCGTCATCGGTTGTATCGGGCGACAGATTACCAACATAAATATTCATTGTCCGTTTCCTTATTATTGCTTGCACTATTCAACGGCCCGGCCCCACGGCCGAACTCTTCGCCCGTGAAACTACCACCTTTATACCCCGCGTGCAACTTTTTTCGGTATTATTCTCCGCTTATATTTTTTTCCCCCACCCACCGCTTGTAAGTGCCTGTTGACACAAAACTTAGAAGCCAAATCGAAAAAATCTTCAGCGATCTGTCGTTTTTCTTTCTTTTAGTCGTTACTTTTAATCAAGCTCTGGTGTCTATATAGATAGGCAGCCCCCTATGTCGTGTGTAACCTACGGGGAATCTTCAACGGGGCCCAAAAAAGCGAGTCGTCAGATTGCAGGCGGGATTCGCCTCACTGTAGAGACCATGCGAAGCCTAAGATCAACATATTTATCCTCGAAGCGCCCGAGGGTACGCCGCCTATTCGCCGCACCAGCCCCCTCACCGCTCCATACCCTGGCGCCCAAGCCGCCCGGCGACCCGCGTGCAAGAATGTTTGGATTCAGCGCTAAAACAAGAACCAGACCGGCTTCCGTGCAGGAATGTTTGTCCTGGCGGAACGTCTCTGCCGCAATCGGCGCGTGTCCCGCCGAAGACAGGAAGCCCTCCAAATGACTCCACGCAAATGCATATTCCTTTTCTTTGTCTTGCTTCTGCCGCCTCGGTCTTCGCTTGCGCTTGAAGCCGAGCATAAGCCATTTTTGGCGAACGCGGAGCTGGGGCTATACTACGACAAGACTCGCGCATGCGCGGTTACCTCCACCTACTACCTCTTGAGAGAGGTTGGCAGATCCGCAAGCCTCTCGGAAATTGCCCGCAATATCCGTGTGGGGCAGGACGGCTCGAACGCGGCGGATATATGTGCATATTTGAAGGCCCTGGACGTCCCGTATCTGGCCGTCAAGACGGCGAGTTTAGACGCAATAACCTCTTCACTCGCACCTGCAAAACGCGCCGCTATTCTGCACGTGGACAAAGAGTCGCATTTTCTTACCGTCAACAGGCGAAAGGACGGCTCTCTTGTCGCCTTCGACGGCGTTGAGGTTATAGGCGACAATGTCGGAACCCTCCTCAAGCAGCGCTTTTCAGGTTCGGCGATAATCGCCGGGGCCAACGTCCGTTGGGCGTTTTATGCAAAACTGGCGGCCGGCAGAATTGTCCTGTTCCTGCCGATTATTCTGCTCGGCTTTATCTTGGGCAGAGTCGCTCGCACGGTTTCTTTGAATCGTTCTATATGTGCTCCTTCGAAAGGGCCAAAATCATGAAGCGGACCCCAGAATTGTCGTTTGGAAGATATGTCGCTTGCGCGTTTTGCGCCTGCATGTTCTTGTCAGCCGTTTGCCGGGCGGGAGAGCTTACACCCGAGACCCGCAGACTCCTCGACGCCATCATAAAGGCGCACGCTGAGAACCGCAGCAAAATCAAGGACATGACAATGTCGGCAACACTCACGGAAAAGACGACCATCGACGGCCAAACGCAGACATTCCTGCATCGCGAGCTCCAGTACTACCAATTGGGCCAAAAGGAACGCGTCGACAGCAAGCACCTCCCGGAGTCCAAAGTTGACGACCTCCTCAAAGAGCACGTCTCAAAATGGGTCTTTACCGGAGACAAGACGCTCAGTCACCTCGAAGGAACCACCTTGTGCAGCGTCAGCGTCCCCGAAGACTACGGCAAATTGGCCACCCACATTCTCCAACAGGATGGGTACTGCCCCAGCTTCAGAACCTACATGGAGGAGATTCAATATGAAATCGACCGTTTCGATCCGGCCCTCGATAATTTCGAAGTCTCGACTATCACGCTGAACTCCAGAAAAGTCCTTCAAATCACACGCACAACTATGCGCGGAGGAAAAGGCATACGCACATGGACGGTGGACCCTTTAAGGGGATACGAGGTCGTCAAAACCAAATTGGAAAGCTATCTTCGTGATGGGCGATTATGGTTCTCGGTCCAAACAGACTATTCGCTTGCCGAGGTTGCGCCCGGCGCCTGGAGAGTGGTCGGCTGCAAATTAGAGGCCAGGCAATTGGAAACCGATAAGGACAAATGGATAGAGGCGCAGGAGTTCTTCGAGACGACCTCTTATGAAGCGAACACAGGAAAGATCGACGAGTCCTATTTCACCTTCGAAGGATTAGGGGTACCTGCCGGGACTCTGATTGCAGACCTGACGTTTGACCCGCCCATTGAATACTACTACAAGACGGCCCCCTTCTCCGAGGCCGACCTCGAGGCAGTATGGTCCAACGCGCACAAGAGCCCGGGTCAGAATTCCGCCGACGCCAACGCACTGCTCGATGATAATTCCGCCCCCCGATCTGATGCCAACGGACAACCCAACCTCGCGGACAACCCGACGCAAGGCGCAGCCTTTCCCTCCCTGCGTCTCATTCTCGCCGCAGCAGTGCTATTGACCCTGGCCTTTACGGCCGGGTTCTTCCTCAAAACCAACAAACATCCGAACAATAAGGCGTAGGCGCTTCTTGTGATATGAAAGGAGATGATGTACTATGAAGAAGAAGTCTTTTACGGCTATTCTCTATGCGACGCTCTGCGTTGCTATGCTGTATCTGTCACTCCCGGAGACGCTGGCCCGATCGGATTTGCAGGCGATACGTGGCGGAGAGTGCAAGCCAACCTGCAAGAAGAACTATGACTGCGATGGCAAGAAGGCGTGCCCCGGCAACTGTACGGGCGCCGACAACGGCACTCTTTGTGGGAAGGAATTAGAAACCACGCCTTCGGGCGATGTCTGGGGCTGCGGCGATCCGGTTAAAGACGGCGGAGGATGCAACAAGGGCACCACGGCATCCGCCAGTGCCCAACAATGTAAATGCAATGCCTATAATTGCGGCCACAACTACGGAACTACAACATGTGACTATTGGACTACGTGCAAGACGGATTAGGAATGAGTTGTAAGTTGTTCTACAGGCGCCTACGCCTTTATATTACTGTAATCAAATAACACCCCGCCTATGAGAGCAAATAGACACACCCGGATTCTAACAGCGGCAGGGCTCATCATACTGATTCTCGCTGCTGGTCTATTCTGGGGCATACGCCGCCATCTTGCACTCCACAAAGGCCCTCGGATATCAAAGGTCCCCGACGGCGTCCTTGTAGATCTGGAAACAGTATATTCGCAAGTCGACCCCTTTCACATCTCGGTTCCTCTCGAATATCTCGGCCTCAGAGCCGCGGACATAAACGACTTCAAAACAAACTGCTCGTGCACGATACCGGCTCTTGACCACAAGGCAACAGAGATACGCATAGACTTGAATTTGGCCGGCAAGTCGGGCGATTTTCGCCAGAGCGTCGCCGTGATCCCAAACGACCGCACCTTGGCCCCGAAGATCGTTCATATCACCGGCCGCGTCGTGCCCCCGTGGTGCTGGCAGCCGAGCATAGTCAGCCTCGACGCCGTAAGGCCGGACGAAGTCCGTGCATTCGAATGTCTCGTTGCGATTCAGTACGACGTCACTAAGGTAGTTGTCAGGCAAGTCGCGCTATCCCCGCCCCTTGAGCACGTAGCAATCAATGCCTCCGTGGCGGATGGATCGAAGATAATAATTGCCGGCCGAGTCAGGGGAACGGGGCAAAAATCCCACTACAAGGGCCTCATTCGCCTCGCCTTCGATACAGAGGTCCCTCACGAGCTTTCCATCCCTCTGGAAATAAACTCTCTGCCGGTTGTCCAGGTCACTCCTGAAGTTGTCACGTTAAGCAGTGACACGCCTGAGCGGATATGCGTCCGGTTCCGCCATTATCTTGGCGGAGCGTTAACTATATCCGCCATTGAAGCTCCGCCCTGCATCCACGTAAGCCAATCGCCCAACCGGCCAAACAGCTCTTTCGGCCAAATCCTGCTGAGCCTCAATCACGATAAGCTCCCGCGCCGCGCGCAGCCCGAATCGGTCGATATCAAGATACTCTTCTCAGGCATCAAGCATCCGGTGCTGCTGCCTGTACTAATCATATAGCCGCAAATGCCAACGCCTGGCCGCCCACGCCTATCCACTATTCTCTCCGCAGATGCTGCTGGGCCCAGATTGCCAGGCCGGCCCCTGCCAGCAAGAGCACACCGAACAGAACCTGCCAAAGGTTCATCGACTCGCCGAAAACCGCGTGTGAAATCGCCAGCACGGCGCCCGGCTGCGCCAGTATCACCAGCCCCGGAATCGTCGCCCCGATCCGCCGCATCGCCGCATAATAAAACACGTGTGCCAGCGCGATAGACAGCACCCCCGATACCACCACCGCCGCCCACTGCCCCGCCCCCAATCTTGCGCACCGCCCAACGTCCCCGAAGACAACAGCCGCCGCAGACAGCCCCGCCACCGTGTAGATGCTTATCACCGAAAACCCCGCCCGAGAGTCGATATGCCGAAACGCAATCCGAACCGACACCGTGTATACCCCCCACATGAAAGCCGTCGCAAGCGCAATCACGACCCCCGCCGCCGTCCTCGCCTCACCCCCATCCACCTTGAAATATAATACGCCCACCACCCCCGTAACGGCTAACGACAGCCCCGCCCAGAACCGCCGGCTCCTCAACAGCGGCCGCTCCTCCGGAAAGCACAAAAGCGAAAACCCCGCTATCCACAGTATATTCGTCTTGGTCAGCAGAACCATAAACGCCGGCCCGATATAATAGAACGCCGCCGCCCAAAGGCTCTGCATAACGATATTCGCACACGCAGGGACTATCGCCCGACGCCACGTCCGCGGATCCAAGCGCCCCTTCCGCGCAGAAACCAAAAGAAACGGCAGCCAGAAAACGCACGCCACCGAATAACGCAGCAGGTTCTGCGTCCACGAGTCTATATGCCCCGTAAGGTACTTTATGAAAATCGGCCCCAGCGACCAGAACACAAGCGCCCCGCCGCACGCAAGCGTCGCCGTCACATCCAGCCCGCCGTATCTTCTGTCTTCACTCACAAAGCTTTGCTCCCGCTGCACGAAACCGCCTCGACCGGCATCCCGGCCCGGCCGCGCTCAACCTGCCATCTCCCGGATTATTCCCGCAACCTCCTCGCCCGCCCTCTTCTCCGCAAGCGGCCTGACCAGCTCAATCAGCTCCCCGCTCACACGCGCAAGATGCTCCCTGTCCTCCAACTGCCGCGCGACCTCCTCGACAATCGGCTCTATCGACGTAAAGTACGGCATGAATTCCGGCACTAATTCTTTCCCGGCCAGAATATTCACGAGAGACAGGTGCCTCGACTTCACGATAAACCGCCCGAACATCTGCCACAGCAACCTGCTCGACTGGTACATGATGACCATCGGGCATCCCGCCGCCGCCACCTGAAGCGTCGCGCTGCCGCTGGCAACCAGCGCAAAATCCGCCCCCGCCGCCGTCGCGTTGACCGACCCTATTGCATACTCGCACTCGAAGCCCGAAACCTCCGCCCTTTTGAGCGCCTCCCTGCGCCCGGCGTCGACCGCCACCGTGACAAACCTTGCACCGCCCCACTTCTCTTTCAGCCGCAGCGCAATCTCCTGCATAGGCACCCAGAGCGACTCTATCTCGGCCGCACGCGAGCCCGGCATCAGCGCCAGCCTCAGCCCGCCCGCATCGAAATCCCCGTAGCTCCGCGCCCCCTCGATCTCCAATTCATCGAACAGCGGATTGCCCACGAATACCGCATCCACGCCCCGCTGCCCGAACCACTCACGCTCGAAAGGCAGGATGCAGCACAGCTTGTCGCACAACCTCTTGAGCTTGCCGATTCGCCACGCCCCCCATGCCCACAACTGAGGCGCAACATAAAAAACCGTCCTGCTACCGGCCTTCCTCGCAGCCCTGGCAATGTGAAAGTTGAAACTCGGCGAATCGCAAACCACCACAACATCAACCGGATTCTCTCTCAGGTAATTCGACACCCGCCTGATGAGCATGTAGTAGTGCCCTATCCGGCTGAAAGCCTTGTATATCATAACCGCCTTGCCGACCGTCGTTTCCAGAAGCTCGCAGCCCGCCTCCGCCATCTTCGGCCCCCCTATCCCCACAAACTCGATACGCTCGCCCCCACGCCCGCGCAGCGCCTTTATCAGCCCCGCGCAGTGCGCGTCCGCGCTCGGTTCGGCCGCGCTCATGAAGACCCTGTACGTTCTGTCCTTGTTAGGCATAGCCGCTTTATTTAACAGCAATCATCCCCCGCGGCAACCGCATACTCTCAAGATTGCTGGTATTCGTGGATACGGCCGGGAAAAGCTCCGCAGACTTTTCTTGGCGGCGCCGCGCAAAAAACGTCCTGTGCCCGCCGGTTCAATGTCTCTCACTCTTCGATCGCAGCATAGATCAGCGACTTTACCGCACCCTGCAACTGCCCCGAAAAAGGCATATATTGTGACAACGCCACCACCGCCAGTTCATCCTTCGGCGAAATCCAGAAGTGCGTGCTCGCCGCCCCGCCCCAGCCGTACTCGCCAACATGGCTCCTGCCCGACCGATCCTCCATCAACTGTACCGAGAAGCCCAGCCCGAACCCGTTCCGCCCCGCCCAGTACACATCCGCCGGAAGCTGGTTGCGCGTCATCATCTCAACCGTCTCGGCCTTCAGAATCCTCACTCCCCCCAGCCGCCCCTTGTTGAGCAGCATCTGGCAGAACCGCATGTAATCCCGCGCCGTCGAAACCAGCCCGCCACCCCCGCTCAACTGGCTCGGCGGCGTCAGAAAACGATCCGAACCCAGCTCAACGGTCTCCCGAAGCCCGCCCGATTTGTTCGGCCCGTAGCACCGCGAGAACCTGCCCGCCTTCTCCGCCGGCACGTAAAAGCCCGTGTCTCTCATATCCAGTGGCTTGAATATCCGCTCCTCGAAAAACTCATCCAGCCTCTGCCCCGACACCCGCTCCACAAGATACCCCAGCATATCCGTCGAGACACCGTAATGCCACCTCGCGCCCGGCTGAAACATCAGCGGCAAACCCCCAAGCTTCTCCGCCATCTGCTTCAAATCCCGGCTGCCGAAAATCGCCTTCTGCCGGTACATCCTGTCAACCGGTGTGTCACCGAATATGCCGTACGTGAAGCCCGACGTATGCCGCATCAAATCCCGCACCGTCGGCTGCCGTTTCGCCTCTGCGTACCCCGTCTCTCCATCGGCCGGCCTCCTGTAAACCTTCAGCCCCTTCAGCTCCGGCACATGCCTGCCCACCGCGTCGTCCAGCTTGAATTTCCCCTCCTCGTACAATATCATCGCCGCCACGCTCGTTATCGGCTTGCTCATCGAATAGAACCGCATAATCGTATCGCGCTCCATCGGCTTCTTCGCCTCGATATCCCGCAGCCCGAACACCTCGAAATGCGCTATCTTGCCCTTCCTCGCCACCATCACCACCGCACCGGCTGCCTTGCCGTCCTCCACCAGCTTCTCCACGCCCGCATCCGCCTCCGCCAGTTTCGCCGCCGAAAGCCCCACCGCTTCCGGCTTGGCAGACGGCAGCTCCCCAGCCCATACCCCCGAAACCACCACCAGCCCCGCAAGCCACAATAACGCCCATCGCCTCACGTCTCTCAAAACACTCATTCTTGCAGCCTCCGTTTCCTCCCATCCGCCAAAAACACCATTACAGCTCGACACCTTCATTCACACGCGCCGACCCCACAACATCCTGCATCCACCCAAACCATCCGCCCCAACACCATACCCGAATTCCCCCCCCAGTCAAACACCATTCTCCTCCGACCGCCTCCCCACCCGGTCCCGTTTTTTGTCTACCCCCACCGTTTTTCTCGATTCACCAACCACTCCTCCGCTACAATTACCGATATTTTTACACAGGAAAGGCAGCATTGCTGACAGCTTTTGGCTGGCGGTGGGCCCCGCCCAGCAGAACAACGGTCATCGCCGGCTAAAAGACGGCTTACAAACCATATTACTACAACGGCTCGGCCTGAGACTGCCGGCAAATTCACCGCTAACTGACAAGACACTCAAAGCAATGTAGTGAAAACTGTGTGCTATTCCAGCCTGGAAAATGAGGTTGTGTACCACCAACTGAGGAAGTTGGGCTAAGGTGCGGATGAGTTCATGCGCCCTACGCCAAAAAATTCTCTTGTAGACAATATCATCAATTGGTACCATCCCTGGTCGACAGACGCACGTTTCTCATCGGCGGTCGGTGGCGCTGCCGCAAGAAAATCGCGGGTGGGTCTTCGCTGTCGTGAGGGTATGTGGTTCTGTTCGACCGGTTGTGTGGCCCGGAGACGTTGCGTCTCATCGAGAGCGGCATAACTCTTAAGAGGCCGGGAATCCTGATGCGGCAACCGACGAAGACACAGTCTGTGCGGATGAGCTTTGTGGGACAAATCGGCGGGGCCGGATGCATGTTCCCGTTTCTATCCACGAAACCTCACGGCAGCAGAGTCGTTCTCACTCGAACGCAGGAAACATGACAATGGAGAGTAACAAATGAGCAGTATGAGAGGTGTCATTGCAGCGATGGTAACCCCGATGACGGCCGATGAGGAAATCGACCTTGACAAGCTCGGTGAGATCGCCGATTGGTTGATCGCCGAAGGAGTGCACGGCCTGGCACCGCTGGGCAGTACCGGCGAGTACTATGCTCTGACTCCGACCGAACGCAAGGCCGTGGTCAAAGAAACGCTCGACGCGGCAGCGGGCAAAGTGCCCGTGTTCGTCGGAGCCAATGCCGGCAGCACACGTGAAGTGGCGGAATATGCCCGCCAGGCGGAAACCTTGGGCGCAAACGGCCTCCTGTTGGCCGCACCCTACTATTCCCTGCCCACGACAGAGGAGTTGTTCGAGCATTTCCGGGTGGTTGACCGGGCCGTCAGCATCCCGATCATGCTTTACAATTACCCGGGTCGCACCGGCGTCGACATGACGCCGGCACTGATTGAGCGGCTGGCGGAGTTGGAAAACGTCCGGTATGTGAAAGAGAGCACCGGCGACATCAAGCGAGTCAGTGAAATCATCCGTCGGGCCGGCGATAAGATAGACGTGTTCTGCGGATGCGACACGCTGGCCCTGGAGAGCATGCAACAAGGAGCTGTCGGCTGGGTCGGAGGGGTCGTCAACGTGCTGCCGAAAGAACACGTGCAGTTGTACGAACTGGCCTGCGAAGCCGAAGATTTCGTGGCGGCCAAGCAGCTTTACGACCGCATGCTGCCCGTGCTTTCCATGATGGAGGATGACGGCAAGTACACCCAGTTCGTCAAAGCGGGCTGTGCGGCTGTCGGGCATCCAATAGGGCCTCCCCGCAAACCTCTATTGCCGCCAACAGCCGAAGAAACGCAACGTCTTCAGTGCAAGATCAGGGTCCTGAAGACGCCGGCGGAATCCGCGTTGAGTTCTTGACCGAACTGGACCCCAAGCTGTAACACGAATCACTCAACGTAAGATGAACGAACCACACAACATCAACTTCACTACATGAGGTGAACACATGACCTTATCTTCTCCACTCGAGCGATCCGCCATCGATAAGGCCGTAGGCCAGTTGAAATTCCGGACTCAGGCTTTCATTGACGGCCGATTCTGCGACGCGGCTTCGGGCAAGACCTACGTATCCGTCAATCCGGCCACGGGCAAACCTCTCACGGAACTGGCCTCCTGCGACATCCCCGACGTAGATGCCGCGGTCAAAGCCGCTCGCCGGGCGTTCGATAAAGGGCTCTGGGCCAAATGTTCGGGGGCACAGCGCAAGTCGGTGTTGCTCAAATTCGCCGATCTGCTGGAGGCAAACCAGGCAGAGCTGGCTCTCCTGGACTGCCTGGACGCCGGCAAGCCCATCAACGATTGCATGACGTTGGATGCTCCCGACACCATCGACTGTTTCCGCTGGCACGCCGAAGCCATCGACAAGGAATATGAACGCCTCGCACCAACGGGCCCCGAGAACGTGGGGATGATTGTGCGCGAACCGCTGGGGGTCGTAGGGGCCATTTTGCCCTGGAACTTTCCCATGCAAATGGCGGCATGGAAACTGGGGCCGATTCTTGCGACCGGCAACAGCGTCGTGGTCAAACCGGCCCGCCAGACCTCGTTGAGTGCATTGCGCCTGGCCGAACTCGCCGCCGAAGCCGGCATTCCCGAAGGAGTCTTTAACGTGATACCGGGCAGCGGCTCGGTTATCGGCGCCGCGCTGTGCAAGCACATGGACGTGGATGCAGTGGCCTTCACCGGGTCGACGGAGGTGGGACGTCAACTGCTGGAGTACTCGGCGCAATCGAACCTCAAGCGGATACTACTGGAACTGGGCGGTAAGAATCCTCAGGTAGTACTGGAGAGTGCCGGCGATCTCGACCACGTCGCCGCCGAGGCGGTCAGTTGCGTTTTCTGGAACATGGGAGAGAATTGCAGCTCCGGCTCGCGCTTGATCGTGCACCGCAAGCTAAAGGACGCCCTGCTGGCCCGAATGGTGAACGTCGCCGGCGAGTGGACCGTGGGTGATCCCCTCGATCCGGCCACCCGGATCGGACCCTTGATCGAAGAAGCTCATATGAAAAAGGTGCTCGATTACATCGAAAGCGGCAAGCAGCAAGGTGCAAAGCTCGTGCTGGGCGGGGAGCGCATCCTTCGCGAAACCGGCGGCTACTTCGTGGCGGCCACCATCTTCGACGATGTCCAGCCTGACATGCGCATCGCCCGAGAGGAAATCTTCGGTCCGGTCCTCTCCGTCTTCACGTTCGACACGGAGGAGCAAGCCATCGCCATGGCCAATGACACAACGTACGGACTGACCGCTTCGGTTTATACGCAGAACGTCGGCACCGCGCATCGGGTCGCTCGCGCGCTCCGGGCCGGGACGGTGTCGGTCAACTGTTTCTCAGAGGGCGACGCGACGACACCTTTCGGGGGCTTCGGGCAGTCCGGCTTCTTCGGGCGGGATAAGTCGATCTTCGCGCACTATCAGTACACCGAGCTCAAAACCGTCTGGATGCAATTGAACACCCACTGATCTGGGGCGCTGGATGGCATCGATATCGCTTGGGGACAGTGTGAAATCCCCGCAACGTTGGCCGTGACAGACAACCTTGACATGCTGTTCGACGGGCGGGAAACCGTCCTTGCTCGGCCCGTCTCTGTATGATCTCGCAGGCGATAGAAGACAGACATCGAAAGCAGAATGAGCGTGAACGAGTCTCAGGTCACACGTGTATCGAGCGCCGTTTTACTCCTCCTGATGCTCGTCTTCGATGGGAAGGGCGCCTCGGGCAAACGCCGCCGCCTGGGTGATTAAAGGAAAGGGCAGCGACTATAAACGGGACGGTGGTCCCACGTCAATATCAAGAGGAGGCCCGCCGACCGGCGATCAGAGCTGGACCCTCTTCCTCAGCGCCGCCAATTTCAAAGGCCCTCTTGCGTACTACATCCCGGAGCCCTGGAGCAAAATCGGCAAGCTGTCCAATTATCCGTTCATCTACGGCCGCGGACTCGCCGCCCGCGCTGGCCGTTCCGCCGATGGCGCCATGGAAATCAACACCGCGCCCGGATTCGCCCGGATAAGCTCGCCAACCACCGGAATAATCGGCGACTGAACTGATTGCATCCGAGGACTCTCACGCATCGCCGTGCTGACCCTCGATTATACTCCGAACGGCCGCTCCCCCTCGCAGGCGCCGAACATCTGCGCACCCGCGCGCACACCTCCGGCCGCATCCGCTCCTTACACAGTGTACGTCGAGGCCGCCGTCGTTCCGCCGTGCCCCGTCCAGTTCGTGTGAAAAAACTCCCCCCTCGGCCTGTCCACCCGTTCGTAAGTGTGAGCCCCGAAATAGTCACGCTGCGCCTGAAGCAGATTCGCAGGAAGCCGCCCGCTGCGATACCCGTCGTAAAACATCAGCGCCGAGCCCATCGCCGGAATCGGAATGCCAAGCTCCACCGCCCTGGTCACCACCCGACGCCACGAGCCCTGCGCCTCCTCCACCGCATCCTTGAAGAACGGATCAACCAGCAGGTTCGACAGCTCCTTGTTCCTGTCGAACGCCTCTTTTATCTTGCCCAGAAAAACCGACCGGATAATGCACCCGCCGCGCCACATCAGAGCGATGCCCCCGTAGTTCAGATTCCACCCGTACTCCGCTGCCGCCGCACGCATTAGCTGATAGCCCTGCGCGTAGCTGACGATCTTCGAGGCATAAAGCGCGCGCCGAAGGTCGTCGATGAAGCTTTTCCTCTCGCCGGTGAATTTAGCCTTCGGCCCGTGCAGCACCTTCGACGCCGCAACCCGCTCCTCCTTCAGCGCCGAAAGGCAGCGAGCAAAGACCGCCTCTCCGATAAGCGTCAGCGGCTGCCCCAGATCCAGCGCCGCAATCGCAGTCCACTTGCCCGTCCCCTTCTGCCCCGCCGTGTCCAGAATCAGATCGATAACCGCGTTGCCGTCCTCATCCCTGTACGCCAGAATGTCACGCGTGATTTCAATCAAATACGAGTTCAGCTCCCCCTCGTACCACTCCGCAAACACCTCGTGCATCTGCTCGTTCGTCATCCCAACCCCCTGCTTCATCATCTGGTACGTCTCGCAGATCATCTGCATGTCACCATACTCGATCCCGTTGTGCACCATCTTGACGAAGTGCCCCGCCCCGTTCTCGCCGACCCATTCGCAGCACGGCGCCCCGTCGTCGGTGTGCGCCGCAATCTTCTGGAATATAGGCCTTACGTGCTCCCACGCCGCAGGCGAGCCGCCCGGCATGATCGACGGCCCCGTCAGGGCCCCCTCCTCGCCGCCCGAAACCCCCGTGCCGATGTAAAGCTTGCCCTTGCCCTCCACAAGCTCCGTGCGCCGAATCGTGTCGGGAAAGTGAGAGTTGCCCCCGTCGATTATGATGTCACCGTCTTCCAGGTGCGGCAAAAGCATCTCGATAAAAGAGTCGACCGCCGCCCCAGCCTTCACCATCAGCATTATCTTCCGGGGCTTGTTCAGCGCGCCGACAAGCTCCTCGATAGAGTGACACCCCACGATGTTCTTGCCCTTCGCCCGCCCCCCGACAAAATTGTCCACCTTTGACACCGTGCGATTGAAACACGCCACCGTGAAGCCCTTGCTCTCCATATTCAAGATGAGGTTCTCGCCCATTACGGCCAGCCCTATCAGCCCAATATCCGCTTGTGACATTTCCTTCCGGCTCCTTGCCCAGAATAATAAAGTCAGTGTCCCTGATTCCACGCCCCCGACAGGATACAATTCATCCGCGGCGCGGTCCGGATCGAGTTCTCATTATGGCCCTTTACTCCGCAAATGCAAGCAATATCCGAGATGGCCCGGACACCCCACGCTGATACTGCAAATCCCCCCGTCCGCAAGACACAGCCCCCGCAAAACCCGCCGCTATTAGCCCGACGGCCGCTCCGCCTTCCTGCCCGGAACGCTCACCCGCCCCCCTATTCGTGCCTCAGCGCCACAATCGGGTCAACCTTCGCCGCGTTTATCGCAGGATAAAGCCCGAACAGAATCCCGATAGTCATACTGATAAGAAGAGGAAGAAGAACCCCCTTCCACGTCATCACTGTGACCATCCCGGAAAAATACGTTATCAAAAGCGGAATCAGCGCCCCAACGCCGAGACCGATAATGCCCCCAATCGTCGACAAAACCACCGTCTCGATTAGAAACTGGTACACTATCTGCCTCCTCTTGGCCCCTATCGCCCGACGGATGCCGATCTCACGCGTCCGCTCCGTCACCGACGCCAGCATGATGTTCATGATCCCGATCCCCCCGACCAGAAGGCTGATCCCCGCAATCGACCCCAGAACAATGTTGAATGTCCGCTTCGTCGCCTCCCTCTGCTTGCGCAAAGCCAGAGGAATGCTCACCTTGTAATCCTCTTTCTTGTGAAACTGCTCCAGCATCCGCCTGATCCCCTCCGCAACCGCCTCGACCTTGCTCTCGTTGTTCACCTGCACAATCATCTGGTGAAGCTCCACCTTCTCTCGCTCGTCTCCGCCCGAGGTCCGTTTCGTGAAAATGTCACCGAAATATACCCGCGCCACGTCGATCGGAATGTATGCATCAATCTCCTGGTCCGGAATCTGAATGCTGCCCGCCTGGCCGCCCTCGCTCTTGACGATGCCGACTACCCGGAACTGGCTCCCGCCTATGCGAACAGTCTGGCCTATCGTGCTCTCGGTAGCCAGCAGCTTCCGCGCCCCGTGTTCCGTCAGAACCACCACCGGCGCCTGTTTGTCCAGATCCGACTGCTGAAGTCGCCTGCCCGCGATAAGCTCCCGCGGAACGAGCCTGAACCACGTCGGCGTCGTGCCGACAACACGCAGCTCCATCGCACGCTCACGAAGACGCGAATCCTTACGCATCAGCTTCACCGGAACCGCGTGCTCGATATCCTTGAAACTCTCGGACGCCCTGTGGTAGTCCTCGTAGGTCAGCCCGTAAATGCTCATGTGAGAATGTTGCGTGCTCGTTGCCTCCTCCTCGGCCGACTTCTTCGACGAAATGATGATATTGTTGCTCCCGAGCTTGCGTATCTGCTCCAGAGCCTCCTTGCTCGCCCCCTCGCCCACCGAAAGCATCGCCACAACGCTGCCCACCCCGAAAACCACGCCAAGCATCGTCAGAAATGAACGTAGCTTGTGAAGAAGAAGATTCTCGATGCCAAGCCATATATTCCGCGCTATCTTAGTCTGCATCATCGCTTTTACCTTCGATTCTGTCGATCAGCCCGTCCAGCATGTGAAGCCGCTTTTGCGCGTGCTTTGCTATGCTGGCCTCATGCGTAACAATGATTATCGTCTTGCCCGCCTCGTTGAGCTTTATCAGAAGCTCCAGAATCTGTTCCCCCGTCGCCGAATCCAGGTTCCCCGTCGGTTCGTCCGCAAAGATCACCTGGGGATCGTTTGCCAGAGCCCTGGCAATGGCTACACGCTGCATCTGGCCGCCCGAAAGCTCCGTCGGCCGATGGCCGACCCTGTCTCCCAGCCCAACCTCTTCCGCCAGCTCCCGCGCACGCTCGGCGCTCTGCCTTGCTTCCCAGCCCAGATAATAAAGAGGCAGCTCGATGTTCCGCTGAACAGTCAATTGCGGTATAAGGTTGAAACTCTGGAATATGAAACCGAGGTACCTGAGCCGAAACTCGCTCAGTGAATCGTCGTCGAGCTGGCTTACGTCCCGGCCCGCAAGATGATAAGACCCCGAAGTCAAACGGTCCAGACACCCCAAAATGTTCATCATTGTGCTCTTGCCGGACCCGCTCGGACCCATGATGGCCCAGAAGCTGCCCTTTTCGAACGAGACGCTGATACCGGCGAGCGCCCTGACCTGCTCGGTCCCCATCTGGTATATCTTGCAGGCATCTTCGAGCCTTAGTATTTCCCGGTCGTTGCTCGACGCCCCAGCCCCGGCCATTCAGCGGCTCCTTTCAGATTCGCGACCTCGTGGACCACCCGGCCGGCCACCGCCCGCGCCCTGCCGGGAACCCCTGCCCTGACGTGGGCCGCCCCCCCCAAAACGCTCACGCATCTTCTCTCGCTCCTCAGGCGACATGTTCTCGAAACGTTGCTTCATCCTCTCCATCTCTTTCTGACGCTCTTCGTCAGACATGTTCTCGAAACGCCTGCGCATCTGCTCGGCCCGGTCCCCGGACGGCGCCCCGGCCCCATCCGCCCCCCCCGGTCTCGGACCACGCATAACTTGACCGTTGCCGTTTGCCTCTTCCAGCTTTTGATTCACCCTATCCTGCATCCTCTCGGCATCCTCGTCTTCCGGCATATCTGCGCCCGGCCCCGTGCCGGACTCTATCGCCCCGGATTTCAGCGGGGGCGTAAGAAGAACAAGTTCACCTTCCTCAAGGCCGCTCACAATATGGATCATCCGGTCATCGTCCAGACCAAGCTCAACCTTCCGCTCTTCGGTCCTCCTGTCTTTCACAATGTACACCGTCGGTTCTCCTCCAACCCTCAAGACCGCAGAGACCGGCACATGCACCGCGTCCTTGTACTGCGCCACGATGATCTCCGCCTTGCAGCTCCTACCCGTACGAAGTGCCGGGTCGTTGTCCTCAAGGTATATGTCCGTCGGGTATATCTTAAGGTCCGGGTTCATCCACATGCTCCGGGCGTCCGGAAGAGGCGCGATAATCGCTACCCGGCCCAGAAACTGCTTGCCCGCAAGAGCATCTACCGTAATCACCACAGGAAGACCAACACGAACCTTCTCAAGGCTCGTCTCGTGAATATCAATCTGCGCCATCATCGCCGCCGCAGTCGGAAGAGATATCAGGTCCTGGCGCTCGGTAACTTCGACGCCTATGTCAAGTGGCTCACGACGGTCGAACGGGCTACGCCGCCCGCTGCTCGTTGCATAAACAACCATCCCGTCCGCAGGCGCGATTATACGCGTCTTAGAGAGCTGATCCTGAAATTTCTTGAACTTGCTCTGCTGCTGGTCGGCCTCGGCCTTCTTTGCGCTCAGGTCCGCCTTCGCCTGCACAATGTCGGCGTTCGCCTTGCGCTTTGTACGTTCCAGAGCAAACTCCGCCTGGCTAACATCGCTCTCGTACTGGGCAATGTTTCTCTCGTATGTGAATTTCGTCAGCACATCCCGGTTGCTTATGGCAAGTTGAAGGTCCAGCTCACGTTTGGTCACGGCCAGCTTGTCCGCATTCAGCTCGCTCTCAGACAGGTATTGGGCGTCGTATAGCTTCTGCGACGACCGCAGTTTCTCCTGCGCCCGCGCAAGCTCCTCTCGCGCAAGCGTGATTTGAGCTTCCGCCGTCTTTAGCTCATTCGGATAAAGCCCGTCTAAGTACTGCTGCAAATCCTGCTTGGCGAACCTCAGCGTTAGCTCCGCCTTCTCGATATCGCTCTTCGCCTGGTTCTCAGTAACCGCAAGCGTCTCGTCGGCCCCGATGTGTGCCGCATTCGCACGCTGAACCTGGATGTCCTGGTCAACTATCGCGTCTTTCAGGGTGCTGGCGTCCAGCTCGACCAGCAGATCCCCCTTCTTTACCATGCTTCCGTCGGGTACGAGCCTGACGATCGACGTCCTGCCCTCAACCTCGTTTCGCAGAGTGATTCGCTCCCGCGAGGTGATAGTGCCCGACTCCAGCACGCTGATAGTCAGCGGGCCCCTCTTGACAACGAAAGTCGCAAGGTGCGCGGTCGGGTCTTCGGCGCCCATGACCAGCTTGAACCAGACAACGGCGATAATGACTGCCCCGGCCACAACCGCTATCACGGCCATCTTCACCGATCTAGGTTTTGAGCGACTATCTTGAGCTTTGTCGGCTGCCATGAATCTTCACCTCTTTATAACAACAATCATGCCCTCTTCGGTTGTCCTGCTTCGACTGGTTCCCTGCCCCAGAATAATTAGACTGAGCGATCCGGCCCCGGTAGCTTGTATTTTAACGCTTTTACGCCGAAACTGCAAGATGTCCTGTCCTCGCACCGAACCGTCAACCTTCTCTGCAAGGCGCCCGCTGCGCCGACGCCCTACATCACATACGACATTTATCTTAGACGCTCGTCGGCCTCTCGATATGGCATATTAGTCGCCTTTTCCCGGAATTTCGGACGTTTTCCACCATCTCGCGCTCGGTTTCCCGGCTCAAATGGCGCCATACTCGGCCCCGCCGCGCATCTCGCCCCCCCGCCGCCAAAAAGCCGGCCGAGCCTGCCCAGCGCCCGCTCGGCGCCGCCGCGGCCCCCCTCATGACCCCTCATCCCTCAGCGCAGCATTGGCTCGGCACGCCTCACGAACTGAATGGGAACACCCCACGGGTCTCTGAGCATCGCAATCCGGTCCCCCGCCGCAGTCGTCGAGGCCGCCTCCACCACAACCGCACCGGCCGCAACCAGCTTCTCCTGCATACCCTCAACGTCCTCAACCATGAACGCAATGTGCAGGCATAGCGGGTTCATCGACCTGTAATCCGGAATCGCATCGGGCGGATTCGTGTAGATTTCCAGCATCATCTTGCCGCCCGAATCCGCGATAAACCGCCCATTCACCGGCGGCGGACCCTCTTTCACAATCTTCATCCCCAGATTCTCACAGTACCACTCCGCCATCGCCACAGGGTCCGGCACGTTTAGCGCCACGTGTTCGAGACAAACCCCCTTCTCTTGCTCTTTCGCTCTCTGCATTGCATCCCCATCTACTGTGCGGCAGCCCTGGCCGGCCAATACTGCTGATATTGAAACGAGCACAAGTACACGCTTAAACAAAAACCTCAACCTCATTATACGACTCCTTTCTGTATCGCCCCGGCACTACATCGGCCCTTTGTTCCGTCAACTCCCCGCCCCGCCTCCGGGGCCACCCGCTCCACCGCTTGAGCCGAATCGGTCCCTGGACGACCACAGACCCAAAGCCGGGTTCGAGATAAAGTAAACCTCCTCCCCGTCCCCCGTCGTGTTCGGCCCGTCACGCAGCTTCTCCGGGTTGTACTTCTCCAGCATCGCCGACAGCTCGCCGTATCCGAACCCCACCGATTCAATCTCCTCCCTCGTCAAACCCCCGGCACAGTACGTCACTGCGAACCGGCCCTCCGAAGAGCCGTGGATAAGATGGGCCGCCGCGCTCAGGTTCGCCCGCAAATCCTCCTTTCTTGAGACCAGATCGACCGTCCGCTCCGTCCCGAAATACCCGTACTTCCTTATCAGCCGGTCGATCTCGCCGTCCTCTCCGAATTCCCCAACCCCCGGCGCCAGCACGATCAATTCGCCCCCGTCCGCCATCGCCATCCGCGTCCGGTAGATGCTCTTGTTCCCCAGCCACGTGCTCTTGTATTCGCCGGGATCCAGATAAACCACCACCTTATCGAGAGGCTCATCGAGCATCCGGAAGTTCACCTCCAGCGACAATTCGGCCGCCCGATTGAAGCACTCGATATCATCCCCGATAAACAGCCCCCGAACCGCCGTCCCGCCGTCCGCTTCCGTCGCCACGACCGTATGCACGTACACCACCGGCAGCTCCCGCGCAAAATGCTCCGACGCGTAGTTCAACACCCGCCGCACCGGGTTGTCCGGCCTGCCCATGATTCGCTCTATCCCGCACACCGCCCCAAGATAGTGACTCTTGTTGATACCTTCCGCCCCCCCCGCGCCAACGAAGATATTCTTGTTGTAGTTCGCCATCCCGATAACTTCGTGCGGAACCACCTGCCCTATGGACACAATCAGGTCGAAGCCCCCCGAGACAACAAGTGCGTTCACCTGTGCCGGCCAGTCGTAATCCACCCTGCCCCCGCTCTCACGCCGAACGTACTCCGCCGGAACACGCCCTAACGTCTCAAGGTCCCTCCGCCAGTTGTGCTCGCGAAACAATCCAACCGGAACCCGCCCGAACATCTTCTTTATCTGCCCCTCACTCATCGGAAAATGAGTGCCCGTCGCAGGAAGAATGTCCGTGAGCTTCTGCCCGTAGTAGTCCACGCACATCCGCGTCAGCACCCCCGCCCGCGAATGATACCTCGTAAAATCCGGCGGTATCGCCAGAACCTTGCCCCGCCGCCCCAGTTTCTCCAGCGCCGCAAACAGCCCCTCCTGCAAATCCTCCGCGCTAAGGCTGGCCTCTTTGTCCCCGCGGCTGTATAAAAGCACGTCTACTTCGTCTCCCACGGCGGCAGCTCCGGCAGGTACGAGTCAAACTCCGCAATCAGCTCGGCCTCGTAATCCCCGGCGTATTCGCCGTTCAAAAATCTCTCGAACGCCTCGTCGTGAAAACGCTTCCACGACGCAACCTCGTCCCCGGGATTAACCGGGTAGAACAACGCATCGTTCGCTCGCGCCGCCTTCATGTCACCCAACGCGTCGCCGACCATCAGCACATGATCCTTTGCGTACCGCCCCTTCGTTGCGTAATCCAGGTGCTGCGCCTTCGTGCCCATCTCCTGCCCCGCAATCACCTCCGCGTATTTGGCGATATCGTGCTCCTCCCACTCGCGGGCCAGAGCCTCGTTCGGCGTCGCCGAGACCACGATAACATCCGCTAACGGCTGAATCTTCTCCAGGCTCTCGCGAACGAACGGAAAGGGCGGCATCCCCTTAACAATCTGGGCGATGCACTCGTTCACCTTCTCGCTCCACGCCAGCGCAAGCTCGAGCTCCCCTCTCGCATCGGGATCTGCCGCCGCCTCGATCGCCTCCTTCAGCCCGTCGTTGCTCAAAAGGCTCTTCGGATCGTCAACCCACGCAAAGTAGTGCGGGTACTGCGGAACCTCGAAACCCCTCGCCCTCGTCATCGGATGCCCCGGCAGCAGCTCGGCGATTATCCGCTTGGTCGTCTTGTGGCGGTTTGCCCCGCGCGTCTTGGAAAACAAATCCGCAAATTCCTTGCAGTCCCGCGCCGCCTTCGCCACCGGCTGAAGTCCGAAATAGCCGATCAGCCACGGACAAAAACACTCCCGCTGCTTGATGCCCATCGTGTCGAACGCACAGCCGTCCGAGTCTATCCCCACAAAGAATTCGTGCTTCGCTTCAAAATCCTTCAAAGCCTGCGCCGGATCCACTGCCGTCATTTGCCTTCTCCGTGATAGTCCTAATCCTTCACCTGCCTCGACACTCACACCCCGCTAAAGGCCGAAAAGCCCCCGTCAACCGGAACCACCACCCCCGTCACAAACTTCGCCGCGTCGCTCAACAGCCATATCACCGTCCCAACAAGGTCACCCGGCTCGCCGAACCGACCCGCCGGAGTGTGCTCGATGATCGTCTTGCCGCGAGCCGTCAATTCCCCCGTCTCTTCGTCCGTCAACAGGAACCGGTTCTGCTCGGTCAGGAAAAATCCCGGCGCAATCGCATTCACCCGAATCTCCGCCGAACAGTTCCGGCAGACATGCACCGCCAACCACTGCGTAAAGTTGCTCACCGCCGCCTTCGCCGCCGAGTACGCCGCAATCTTCGTCAGAGGCCGAAACGCGTTCATGCTCGACACGTTCAATATCACCCCCGAACCCGACTCCGCCATCACCTTCCCGAAAACCTGGCTCGGCAGAAGAGTGCCCAGAAAGTTCAAATCGAACACGAATCGAACCGCTTCCGGCGGCAAATCGAAAAACGACATCTCCGGCGACGTCGTCGCCTCTTTCTTGTTGCCCCCGGCCCCGTTTATCAAGGCGTCGATCCTCCCGAATTCCGACACGACCCTATCCCTCGCCGCCTTCAGGCTCCCCTTATCCAGCACGTCGCACCTCACGGCCACAGCCGCCCCCCCCGCGCCGCCGATTTGCCCGGCCACCTTCCCGGCCGCCCTCTCGTCAAGGTCCAGCACCGCAACCTTCGCGCCGGCCTTCGCCAGCGCCCGCGCCATCTCCCCGCACAGAACGCCCCCCGCCCCGGTTATCACGATTACCCTGCCCTTTACATCGAAGATATTGTCCATTTCTCAAATTCCTGATTGAATCACCTGGTCCGCCGGAATATATAGGATTCAAGTGGCTGTTTCAACAGTTTTTTGATTTGGGCGCCGGCCGACCCTGCCGGGCCGCTCTCGGGAGAATGATATGGCCAATTACATGATTGCTGACTTCGACCAAATCGACCCCGTCCCCTGCCCCTGCGGACTCGCAAGACGGGCTTTCCTCGCCCCCGATAATCCCACCGCCACCATGCACGTTACCGAAATCTCACAGGATTCCCGAGTCCACTACCACAAGAACCTCACCGAGATATACTTCATCCTCGAAGGCCGCGGAGAAATGCAGCTCGACGGCGACAACATCCCGGTCCGACCCTTCAACGCAATACTCATAAAGCCCGAATGCCGACATCGCGCCGTCGGAAAAATGAAGCTCCTTATCGTCGTAATCCCCCCATTCGACAGAAACGACGAATTCTTCGATTAACCAAACAACCCCGCGCCCGCCCAACAAGTCCGACCCGTGCAACCCGCCCAGGCTGACCAACCCGTCTGACCTGTCCGACAAGTCCGACTAAACTACCCCCATTCCCAAAACGCCGCGCCACGCTCCCACACTCGCACCACTTGACCGCCGCGTACTGCTCCCCCGAAAGCGAGACACTTTTAAGCGGCAGCGAGGCTATTATGTCCAGCCGCAGACTCCCTCGGCCTATGCTACTCCAAAGCCAGGTGGATCTGACACATCCCCAGTCTTGTAGTAGCACATCGTGTCTCAGGGCCTTCAGAAGGTGGTGGACCTTGAGCATAGGGTAACCAACTTTCATCGCCAAAGAGCCGTCCATTTCTATTACACAACTATCGAAACCGGGGATGAGTCAGGTAGAAGCCGGTTGCAGAAGGGCCGATTGGAGGGTATCATCGGACGCCGAAGTTGATAACAGTGGTATCTAAGTAAAGGGAGGTTCGAATGCTGAATCAAAGACAAATGTTCGCGGCGGTTCTTGTGGTGGTTGTGACGTCCGGATTGTGCGCCGCAGAACAAGGCAAAGTGGCGCTGGAGCGTGATTACAACGTCAAGCCGGTGCCCTTCAGCCGGGTCGAGGTGGAAGACGACTTCTGGACGCCCCGGCTCGAGACCAGTCGAAAGGTCACAATCCCCTACGCCTTCGCCAAATGCGAAGAAACTGGGAGAATCAGGAACTTCGAGAAGGCGGCCGGACTTATGAAGGGCGCGCACGAAGGGATTTACTTCAATGATTCCGACGTCTACAAGGTCATGGAAGGCGCCGCCTATTCGCTCCAGGTCCGGCCCGATACCATGATGCGCCTGTATCTCGACAAGCTCGTCAAAATCATGGCCCGGGCGCAGTGGGAGGACGGATACCTCTTCACCTTCTACTCCGTGCCTGAAAGGCAGCCGGAGAAGCTCTGGACCAATGTGCAGTCGATTCACGAGCAGTACTGCGTCGGTCACATGTACGAGGGCGCAGTCGCACACTACCAGGTGACCGGGGAAAAGTCGTTTCTCGATATTGCAACGAAAAACGCGGACCTGATCTGCAGGACGTTCAATCCGGACAAGCGGACCGACCCGCCCGGACACCAGGAGATCGAGATAGGGCTCTGCAAGCTGTATCGCGTGACCGGGGACGCGAAGTACCTCGAGCAGGCGAAGTTCTTCCTCGACCAGCGCGGGCGCAAGGGCAACCGCGGACCCGACGGCAGGAGGGGACTCTACGGAACCTACAGTCAGGACCACGTGCCTGTCACCGAGCAGACAAAGGGCGTCGGACATTCGGTTCGGGCGGCCTATATGTATACGGGGATGGCGGACGTCGCGGCGCTGACGGGCAACATGGAATATGTCCGCGCCATAGACGCCATCTGGAAAGACGTCCTGGACACCAAGCTCTACATAACCGGCGGCATCGGCGCCGCTGGCGGACACGAAGGATTCGGCGAACCCTACTACCTGCCGAATATGACCGCCTACTGCGAGACGTGTGCGTCGATTGCGAATATCTTCTGGAACCATCGCATGTTCCTGATGCACGCCGACGCCAAGTACATCGACGTCCTCGAGCGGGTCCTGTACAACGGGGCCCTCTCGGGCATCTCCCTCGAGGGCGACAGGTTCTTCTACCCGAATCCTCTCGAATCAACCGGCCAGCATGCCCGAAGCCCGTGGTTCGGCTGTGCGTGCTGTCCTTCGAATGTCGCCAGGTTCATTCCGTCGGTGCCCGGCTATGCGTATGCCTTCAAGGGCAACGACGTGTACGTGAACCTGTTTATGGGCGGCCGGGCCGTGATTGAAACGGCCGGCAACAGAATCAAGCTCTCGCAGAAGACCGGGTATCCCTGGAAGGGCCAGGTTAGAATCTCCGTCGAGCCGGACAAAAGCGAGCGCTTCTCAGTGTACGTGCGGATTCCCGGCTGGGCCCGCAACGAAGCGGTCCCGAGCGACCTCTACAAATTCCTCGAAGACGCTGACGACCAAGTCGTGCTGAAGGTCAACGGCGCCCCGGTGTCGCCCAAAATCGAAAGGGGCTACGCGCGGATCGAGCGCGAATGGCGAAAGGGCGACGCGATCGAGCTGGAGCTGCCGATGCCGGTGCGGAGGATCATCGCGCATCCGAGCATAACGGCGGACCGCGACAGGGTCGCCCTTCAGCGTGGGCCGGTTGTCTTCTGTCTCGAGTCGAAAGACAACGGCGGGCAGGTATTAAACCTGGCGATTGAGGACGATGCGAGGCTCGAAACCGAGTTTCGGCCGGACCTCTTAAACGGCGTCGTGGTGATTACCGGCAATGCGCGGCTTGCCAAGCGGACACTGGACGGCAGCGTTGTTCCAGCGGGCCAAAAGCAATTCACGGCCATACCCTACTACGCCTGGGCCCACCGCGGTCGCGGCCAGATGACCGTCTGGCCGGCCCGGCGGCCACAGGCGGCCCGGCCTCAACCGGCCGATACCCTGACGTACATAAGCAAGACCACCGCTTCCTTCGTCCACGTCTCGCTCGATGCTATCAAGGACCAGATACTCCCGGCAGACTCGGCCGATTCGTCCGGCCTGCAACTGGACTTCTGGCCCCACAAGGGAACCACCGAGTGGATTGCCTTCGAGTGGGACAGCAAGCATGAAATATCCAGCGTCAAGGTCTACTGGTTCGACGATACGGGCAGGGGCGAATGTCACCTCCCGGAATCCTGGACGCTGCTGTATCGCGACGCCGCAGGCGACTTCAAACCGGTCAGGAATAAGACCGCCTACACGATAGAGAAGGACAGGTTCAACAAGGTTGACTTCGAGCCGGTCAAGACGAACGCCGTCAAGATGGAGATTGTTCTACAGGACAGATGGTCGGCCGGCGTCCAGGAGGTCGTGATCGAATAGCCGGCCCGGCGTGGTTTTCCGACTGCCCATCAGATCGGGGCAGGCGCCGAGATCATCGGCCTCTTGCATGAGGGTCAGCGTTTCGGCCCCGCGGTCGGTTAGAATGTCGAGCAGGATTTTGTGGACGGGTTTTCTCAGCGGGGTCGCCGGCCGGAGTTTGCCGACGATTTTCAAGCCCTTTTCGGGCATCGTGCTCATTCGGTATCGCCCGCGGGCGGGCGGGTCGTATTCGGACGAGCTGCCGTCGGCGAAGATTCGGGCGGCTTTCAGGGCGATGGGCGTTCCATCCTTGGCGAACGCGCGGATTCTTCCGGCGAAGCCGGCCGGCTCGGGCATCTCGAACGCGACCCGCCGGACCGTGCGGCCTTTGGGCGGGGCAACAGTCATTTCGAAGAGATACCAATCGTCCGTGCGCTCGATGTTCCTGTGGAGAACACGGAGCGGCTCGGCCGCGGAAGAAGGCCGCCCGGTTTTTGGGATGTCCAGCTTCTGCCCGCCGTACGCCGGCACTCCGGGGCGGGGGCCGTTTACCGTGGCTTGCAGCTCGTATTCACCCGCATCTAGGCCGCGGTCAAAGAATATGACCAAAGGGAATCTGTCGTTGGGGTCGATCAGGATGTAGCTTCCGTGCGCGAGATTGGCGTATTCGCGTTGGTCGGTTTTGGCAATAACCTGGCCCAGTTGAATATGGCGCAGGTAACGGACGTTCATCTGCGCTTTGGTGTATTCGGGCACGAGCCATGACGGAGCGTTGGGCTCGCCCCCGCCCGGCAAGTCGGAAGGGCCGTAGAGGACGACCACGACACCTGAGACGGGAACTGTCAGAGTTTTCTCCGTGGTGTTCGTGAGATTGAGAATCAGTTGGAACGGGGCGCCCGGTTCGAGATTGCACGGGATTGTGCTGATATCGACATCCAGGGGCGCCGGGGACAGTGGCTCGATAGAACCGATTTCGAGCATTATTGCCGGGCCCGGATTCTTCGGTTGCACTCCTTTGGTCACTTCGAGGCGGATGGGCTTGCCGTCGTATGGCCCGAGGGCGGCGTGGAGATCCGGCCGGACGATGAAAAAGCCGAAATGCCCCACGCCCCAGCGGTCCCGGTGGTAGAAGCCATCGAATGTGCCTTTGGTGGGCAGCGTTTCCGCGGGGGCCGGGCCGCTTGTCAAGAAAACAACTGTGGAAAGCAAAAGCACGGCTCTCATCTCGAATCTCCTTCGGCCGGCACAATCAGCAATCAAGCAGCTTAAATCCCCGCGGAAAACGGGCGAAAACGGCGCAGAATTATCACACTGCTATCATCTAAGACGGATCAAGCGCCCAAAAGGCAACGCTATTTCTTTCCCGCTTCTACCGGGCCGCCTCGCGGAGGCTGCGTTTCCTTGCGAATCGGACGGCTGGTCAGAGCTTTTCGTATTTCATGATGGCCCGGTAGAGACCGTTTATGCGTTTTCCGCTGACGACCAGCGGCGAGTAGTTCTCGTTTCTCGGCTGGAGCCGGATTTTGTTTCCGGCCTCGAAGAAAACTCGCTTGAACGTCGTCTCGTGCGGCGAGCCGAAGCGGATAAAGCAGTCGTCGCCGTTGTGCACCTCAGCGGCGGGCGAGAAGATCACAATGTCACCCTGGTGGAATCTCGGCTCCATGCTATCGCCCACCACGCGAACGGCAAAAGCATTGGGGTCGTGCAGATCGGGGCACCGGACGTAGTCGTCGGCGACGCCCACGGGGTAGTCCAGGTCGTTGAAGTCGGCCGGATAGCCCGCCGAAACCCTGTTTATGACCGGCACGAGTCTTCCCGGCGGCAGGGACCCGCCCCGCCGGCTAACTTTCAGCTTGCCCTTCGAAACCATCGCCCCAATCTTCGATACGTTGCTCTTCCTGCCGACGAGGTCCTTTATCAGGCTCCGCAGCTTGAGGTTCTCGGCCTCGGCGATCTCGTATTCCCGCCGAATGTCCGGAGGCATCGCCTCCATGTGCGCCATTCTCAGCAGAAGGCCCTTCTTGAACTTGAGCACATCCTCCAGCCGCTTGAGCAGCTCGTCGCCGGGCGGGTTCTTAACCTTCCCCGTTTCGATCGTCGAGAGATACGGTTTCGAAAAGCCGACTCGATTGCTCACCTCGTCCAGGGTCAAGCTCATCTCTTCACGCTTTTTTCTTATTATTTGTCCGAGTGACATCAGCGCACCTCAAATTGCTGCAGGCTGCCAATCCACCTGCACAAGGTCGTACCTGCTGTGGCCGAGGCCGATAAGCTCGGCGTGTCTGATTTGATGACGTGGGTCGAGCCTGTCATTGGCCAGCAGCTTCCCAAGCTTCTTGCCGGCGGCTTTCTCGACGAGGTCGAGCGACGCCTTATCCACCGCCACGGGGTCGTTGGATGCGGCAATTCCGATATCATCGACTATTTTAGGCATGTCCGCACTGTCGAAGCAATCACAATCTTTGGTAACTGTTAAAAGAAAATTAAAAAATACAGACCGGTTTTCCTTCCCCTTAAGGGCCCCGAGCGCGTGCTCGGCCACCGACCTCTGCAGTATCTCGTTCTCCTGCTCCCAGTCGTACTCGACGGCCCCGAACCTGCAGACCGCCACGCACTCGGCGCAGCCGATGCACTTCTCCTGGTCGATGTGGGCCTTCACGTGGTCGAGCGTGATGGCCTCGGCCGGGCAGTGCGTGCGGCAATCCCCGCATCTCGTGCAGTCGTCGCCCACCGAAGGTTTGAGCGCCGAATGCTGCCGCATCTTGCCTTTTCTGCTCGCGCAGCCCATTCCAAGCGTCTTGAGGCTGGCCCCAAGAGCCGTTGCCACGTGACCGGTCAAGTGCGCAACCGACAGGATAGACTGGCACCTCACTATGTCCGACGCGATAAACACGTCGTCGTTCAACTGGGCGTTGACGGTAACCGCGGTCTCGGCCGTTCCGAAAAGCCCGTCCGGCGAGATAAATGGTATCCCCAGGCCGTGGACGTCGAATCCGTGCTCGGCCGCGAGAATCGCGTGGTCCACGGCGTTATGCCTGCGCCCGGTGTAAAGGGTGCTCGTGTCGGCAATGAAGGGCCTGGTCTTGAGGGCGAGAAGCTCCTCGACGAGCCCCTTGATACACGCCGCGGATACGAAAGTGTTGTTGCCGTGCTCGCCGACGTGGACCTTGACCGCGGTGAAATCGTTTTCTCTGAAACAGCTTTCGAAGCGGCCGAGCTTGAACAATCTGCGGGCCTTCTCGGATATAGTGCTCGCCCCGTCGTCGATTGAGGCCCTGATAAAGTAGACTTTGGATGCCATGAAGACACCGTTTCCAATCAGCCTGCGGCTCCGTGATTGCCGGACGACCGCGCCCGGTCAAACAGTGTGGGTTATTATATACTCTATATTTCCGTCTGCAAGCACCGTTCAGAAGAGCAGGTGCTCGACAAGGATTTTCACGCCGATCGCAATCAGAACCAGGCCGCCCGCGATTTCGATCTTCTTTTCGAAAAAATGCCCGAATTTCTTCCCGACCGCTACGCCCAGATAGGAGAGAACGAACGTGACCAGACCGATAATACCGGCCGCCGCGGCGATCGACGACGTGATCAGCGAGAGGGTAACACCGATTGCCAGCGCGTCGATGCTCGTTGCAACCGAGAGGACCAGAAGCGTAAGCAGGTTGGATGGATCGTGAACTCTGTCCGCAGGTTCGATTTTGAAAGACTCGTAAATCATCTTTGCGCCGACAGCGGCCAGGAGGATGAAGGCCACCCAGTGGTCGTAGGAGGCCACGTACTGTTTCAAAGTCAAACCCGCCAGAGAGCCGACAAGGGGCATCAGGGCCTGAAATCCGCCGAAGAAAAGGGCTATTCTCAGGGCGTGTCTTATCTTTAGCTCTCTGAACGTCGCCCCGCTGACGATTGAGACGGCGAAGGCGTCCATCGCCAGGCCCACGGCTATGACGATAATCGTGATGACGGGCATCCACTATCCTCTTCGGTTCGTCGCCCTCACGGCGCCGGCTATTTCGCGGGGCCGATATCGAAGACGGCGACCTCGGGTCTTGCGAGGAATCTGACCCTCGGCGCAAATCCGCCTTCCATCCCGACCCCTCGATTGACGTAGAGCTTTGTGCGGCCCACCGTGTACAGGCCGGACTCGTACTTTTTACCATATTTCGCCAGCGTAACCAATGCCCCGTATATCGGCAGCGCAACCTGCCCGCCGTGCGTGTGCCCGGACAGGTAGAAATCAACATTGAGCCCGCCGAGGCTCTCGACGAGATCCGAGAAGTGACAGAGCAGCACGCTCACCTGGTCGGGCGGGACTTTTTCAAGCAGGCCCCTGAAAGGGCTCATGTGCAGACAGGCCAGCCCCGTGATGCTGACGCTCTCGCCCCCCTTCGTTAAGCTGACGGTTTTGCCCTCCACCAGTTGGAAGCCGGTGCCGAAGAACAAATCCAGGTGTGCCCAATGCCCGAGGTCACAGTTGCCGCGAACGGCCAGTTTCGCGACGGACGCCTTCAAGTCCGTCAGAGTCTTCTTGAAGGTCGGCTCTGCGCGGATCGAATTGAGGGCGTCACCGGTGAAAACGATGATGTCCGCTTCAAGCGCGTTTATCACCTCCACCAGCCTCTTTTCATTTCGAATCTTCCTGTCGCAGTGAAGGTCGGAAATCTGGACTATGCGGAACGTGACGCCGGTCAGCTTGTCCGTTCGGACGGGAATGATGTTGACCTCCAGCCGGTACGGCTCGACGAAGTACCCCCAGAGCACACAGGCGATGATCGCCGCCGTCAGCGCATGGACAAGAATTGCCGGCGGGCCGATGAGAATATTCGTCTTTTTCTTGTTGAGCCTGTCGAGCGTGAAGGCGACCACCAGGGAAACCTCGGCGAGGCAGACCGCCGCCAAAAACGCGAAGAAAATCAGGACCCTGGTTGTCTCGGCGACGCTCATGCGGTATCAGTCGGCCTTCATTATACCCTGGTTAGTGACATCTTCGGCGATTTTCCGCCCCGGCTTTACCACCAGAAACTCTTCTTCGTCCCATTGCCCGTCCAGCATCCTCTGCATCAGCCCCGGGTCGCCTTTCAGCTCGTCGTAGTTCCAGCCGAGGAAGTCGGCGCACTGCCTTGTGAATTGCCTGTATTTTTCGGAATCGGCCATGCCCCAGTCGATATACGTCGCCCAGTTGTATTCCTTGATCCAGGTCTGCTCGACCTCCATCAGGTATTTGGCGTTGTCCTCCCCGTATTTCTGCCTGTACTCTGCCAGCAGCGCCTCGTACCTCTGCCGGCCCGGCTGCTTTCCGGATTCGATCCAGCCGGGGCTGTACCAGTAAACCCCGCGGTGGGAATCGAAATACTCCTTGTACCTTTCCTTTGACCCGAGCAGAAGCGTGATGCAGTCGTGCCCGCGCGCGACGACCACCGGAATCTGCGCCGAGAGGCCCGCAATCCCGTTGCTGCACAGCCCGTAGCCCAGAAGCGAAGCGTCATAGGGCCGGCCCTGGACGTCGTGCGTTGTCTCGAGGGCCTTCTGCACCTGCCTGCGAAGCCTGTCGGGCTCGTCGTGAAGACCCTGCTCCATCAGCACAACATCGACCAAATTCTTCGAGCGGGCCGCGCACAGATACGCCTCCCGCTGCATCACCTTGCATACGATAAACTGGAGTATCATCAAACTACCCTGAAAATACAAGCTGTCCGTCCGGATACGAATTTCGTCCGGCCGTTGTTCTTTACGGACTTTGACGGCGGATACTAATCCAAGCAGGCTAAAATGCCAACAGGAAAATAACGCATCCCCGCCCCCGCCGCGCCTCCACCGTCCGCTATGCGGCGGAATTGCCTTGCATTTGCCCGCCGCGACCGTATTTTGTATCTAACGTGACCGTTTTTGTGGGAGGTTGCATGGCTCAGACTTCAAGGATCGAATGGACCGGGGCGACGTGGAACCCGGTGACCGGCTGCACGAAGATCAGCGCCGGGTGCAAGAACTGCTATGCAGAGCGCCTCGCGCTGCGCCTCACGGCGATGGGCCAGCCGAACTACCGCAACGGCTTTCGGGTGACCACCCATCCACATACGCTCGAGGCGCCGCTGCGATGGAAGCGGCCGAGGATGATATTCGTTAATTCGATGAGCGACTTGTTTCACGCGGCCGTCCCCTTCACATTCATAGAGCAGGTCTTCCACGTGATGCGGCTGGCAACCCGGCATCGGTTCCAGGTGCTGACCAAGCGGTCCGCCCGGCTGCTAAAGCTCAGCCCCCGGCTCGACTGGCCGAAGAACGTCTGGATGGGGGTGACGGTGGAGAATGCCCGCTGTCTTTTCAGGGCGGATGAACTGCGAAAAACGGCGGCGGCGGTGAAGTTCATCTCCTTCGAGCCCCTGCTCGGCCCCATCCCCGCCATCGATCTTGCCCGGATTAACTGGGTGATAGTGGGCGGAGAGTCCGGCCCCGGCGCCAGGCCAATGCGAGCCGACTGGGCCCTGGATATTCGAGACCGCTGCATCGCGGCAAATGTCCCGTTCTTCTTCAAACAGTGGGGCGGAGCCAACAAAAAGAAAACCGGCCGAATCCTCGACGGAAAAACATGGAACCAAATCCCGAATACACGCGAAAGTAGAGAACTTCTATTGTCAGCCGGGTGAACGTGTGCGGGAAGCGACCAGCTCGATCTTTGGCATCGAGAGGTACAGGATCGGCATCTTGCCGTCTTCGCTGGTGATGTAGGGGATGTGGTATATCCCGCAGTTGACGATTCCGCCCCCGGTCGGGTCCACCTGCATCCAGGTTTTGCCGTCGAGCAAGACTTCAGCCCAGATATGACCCGGCCCGCCGTATAGCCAGCCGGCCACCTGTCGACACGGGATTTTCAGGGCCCGGCAGAACGTGACAAAGCAATCGGAGAAATCCCAGCACTGCCCGTACTTTTGCCGGAGGGTCTCTTTCACGCCGTACCTCGAGCCCGTGACGGGGCCGCCGAACCGGATGTTCACCCCGGGCCGCAGCCATTTGAGCAGTGTCGCGACTTTTTCCCGGTCGTTCCTGCAGCCGCGGGTGATCCTCACGGCCAGCGAAACAACGCCGGGGTAGTCGCTCGGCCAGAATTCGGTCGGTTTGACAAGGCTCTCGTCCCGGCCGAGCGTCGCCGGCATTTCGGGATTCGCGTGGGTGACAACGGTCGCCTCGATGGACAGGACGGGAACGCCCATCTTTTCCGGCAGGCTCTTGAACGAATAGCAGGCGATCTCGCCGGAATCGAGCAATTCCACGCCAGAGGCGAGAGGTTTGAAGCTATAGGCCGGTTTTGCTTTCGAAACCTTTCTTTGTGTCCTGAGCGCCACCTTGTCGCCGAACCGGAACCTTCGCGACAGTGCTGCTATCTGCGAGCGGACGCCATCGTCGTTCGGATTGCGCTCGATTTCAAGAAACAGATTGAAGAGTTTGTTCCAGGCCATATAGTCGCCGCCTGCGAGCGGCGCCGCCTCGAAGGTGATCCTGTATGTCGCCCGCTCGGGCTTTGGCCGAAAGCCCAGCTCGAACGCCGTCTTGACGGCCAGGGCCGTCTGGTCGCCGACGAACTCGACGACCTTTTTGCCGATCTTCAGACAGAACGCCGGATGGCCCTTCACCTTGAGTATGGCCTTATGTATCGCAACTGCGTCTTTTTCCGTCGGACATTCGATGATATTGACCTGAATCCTGCTCTCGCCGGTCGCCAGAATCGTATTGGACAGGCGGCTTATAGTCCCGCCGAGCCTCTTGCCGATGGCTGCCGCCTGGTTCCGCGGGGCCACGAATGACTCGACGACCTTCCAGCCGGGCGGAAGCTCGTCGAAGGGCGGCTCGGCGGCGGGTGCGGCATGTGGGGCAAGGGTGCCTGCAATTGCTCCGACTACGACAAGAGCAGCGACATGCCTGGACATTTTCTTTATCCCTTCTTGGCGCAGTTCGGCAGGAGCTTTCGCCATTGCTCGGCGTCGGCAACGCCAAAGCCGAGGCGCCATTTCTTGGAAACGCTCTCAGCAACGGTAAGCTTGAAAAATGCGGTCTTGCCGGGGTACAGTGAGCCGTTGTACCAGCGCCTTTCGCTTACGGCCGAAATCTCGCCCAGCGGAATCGATATCTGTTTTCCAACAAGGGGCCGGATCAAGAGCGTCTCGTCGGCTATCTGCGCAACACCGGGGCTCTGGATAAGGCTGCTAACCACGATACAGTGCGAACGCAGAACCGCGCCGTCAGGCAGCCGGGCCGCCGCTCTCTCCACGAGTATATTAACGACGTAAAGGATAAGCATGATAAACAGCGTCAGGGCCATGGGAACAAACAGCCACCAGTCGGGTAGCTCCGGAGCACGAACCGACTGGAAACGGTCAATCCCCCACGCCACCGCCATGGGCACAAAGGTCAGCACGAGCAGGCACGAGCCGAAAATATAGATATACCTGGGCCGCCAGGGCAACACGAGAACAGCCCAGTAATCTCCCTTCTCAGCCATGATGACCTTTCCTGATAACCGCTGATGCCGGCCGCCTCCGGGCCGCGCTCCGGCGCTTCAGCAAAGCCTCAATATCCTGCCGGACCAAGTGATGGTGCCTGAGCCACCCGCCGAGACCTGATTCACGCTCTCCACGGTCGCTCTCTCTTTATCTTCGAGAGTATATCCTTTGCAATGAGCGCATCTTCTCGGACCTGGAAGTCGAACATCCCGACGCAGACAAAATCGGCGCCGCCTTCGAACGCGTACTTGAAGCCCGAGCTCGGGTGGATGGCGCCGGCCGCCAGCACCTTGAACGCGATCCAGGGCTTCTTGACGCCCTTCATAAACTCTATGGTCTTCTCCGGCGTCACGGACCAGTAGTTGTCGTCGGGGTTGTTGACAACGTCCCGGTTCTGGTCCGGCCTCTTGGCCGACCAGTAATTGTGATGGTGCAAGGTCTTGACGTAAAAGTCAGGGTCGAATCCCCGCTTCTCGGATTCGACCACCACCTCGAGCTTGTGCGCCCCTATCCCGGCCGGGATATTGTTCTCCTTGATGAACTCGAGCGCATCGCCGAGCCGGTCCATGCGCCCGGCGTTATACCAGTGGTCTCCGATTACCCCCTGCATATAGATCGCGCAGGCCCCGGCGTCGATGGATTGCTTTATGTCGGTCTTGACGTCGTTGAGCGTGGGGTGTCCCTCGGCAATCCACTGGATCTTCCCGCCGCGCTCGTTCCAGTATTTCGGGAAGATGCGAAAAGGTCTCTCGCTCGGGTCGGCGATAATGGTATTGATGCCGTTTTCCTCGCAGATTTCGAGCGTCTCCATCACCTTTTCATCCGTGTTGTAGTGTCTCATAAGATGGTGGACGTACTTGAGGTCCCTGGCGTGCGACCAGCCGCTGATGAGGTTGCCTCCTGATATGAGCCGGCCGACGGTAAGGTTCTTGATTTTGCCGGCGGGCATACCGGCCGAAGTGGTCGAACGGCTCGGAGTGTTTGCGGACCGCGCATCCTGGCCCAGGCCCAGAGCCAGTGCGGTGGCAGGGGCGGCTATGGATGTCTTGAGGAAGCTGCGGCGGTTTATATCGTTGGACATGGCTGGCCTTTCTTTCAAACGCACGTTTGCCGATTGCCTGGTATTATATCCGTAATCCGCAGACCTGTCGAGCCCGCCCGTCCGTTTTTGTGCGGCGATTTACGTCTATCAGCTCAATCGCCCAAACCACCGCCCCCTATGGTGCGCATATCTTGCACGGCCGTTTGCCCGAATTGATCGCGGCCTGCCTGGTCTCGTAGGTGACGATGTTTTCCGCAACAATCCTCTTTGCCGAGCGGCAGGAGGGTGTATGAAAGACCTCGCTGTTCTTCGAGGCCACATAATTCGCCGGTCCGGCCGGCCGGGACGTATCAGTGACGACGGGCCTCGCGGGACTCGTCACGCTCTGGTCGTTCGGGGTCGGACGATGCTGCGGGGGATTGGCCGAGCGATGGGCGAGAACGAAGGTTTCTATGTCTTCGAGAACCGCGGCGGTGACGGCCGCGGGCATCTCTTCTGCCGGTACGGCCAGCATCCGCATGGATTTCTTCCAGACGTCGGCCCACGTGCAAAGCCCCCCCTCTTTCTCCAGGTAAACCGGTCTTGCAAGGGAAAGCTGCACGGCGAAAACGCACGTCTGAGAATCCTGCAGCTTGAGCATTCTGGTCTCGACGGTCAGAACGCTGGTCTTGGCGACCGGCCAAGTTCGGAGGTTGCCGGAGTACATTCTGATACCGGCCTTGATCAGCTTCTGCTCGATTTTGTCGCGCAGGTCCTTCCATACGAGCCCGTCCTTGTTCGGCTCGGTGTAGCCCATTGCCACGTAAAGCTCGTCTATGCCCGCCAGCGCGGGGTTGGGCCGCGAGATAAGCAAAGGAGATTCCCGCTCGAACACTCCGCTATCGGTCAAACCGGCGGCACAAAAGACGGCGACAAGAGCCGCGGCAATCAGACAGTGGCCCTTTGCGTTCATGCTTCACCTCACTTTCCGCATTTGCGCTTACGTCATGAACTTCTTTTGGTTTTGGCACTGTCGTCGTTGGTGTCTGTCTAA
>CP070678.1:3856359-3868751 GCA_020352515.1 Phycisphaerales bacterium
AGGATTGCTAAAATCCCGTAGTTACCACGATTGACACGGTTGAGAATATAACTCACCTTATCGCGCAATTGTGTGAATCGGTAGTATTCCGGGGTCGGGTGAGGGCACACGAACTCGGATAGGAGTCATAAATAGACAGGGTGTACCAAGGCCAAGTACGCGTTGCAGCAGCAGTCCCACGCCCGACGGCGGCAAAGTGGGCCGCAGAGCGCACCACCTGTCAGAAGAACGACTCATTGACAGGGTCATTGACGTGCCTTGCCCGCAACGTATTGACTGAGACGGGGGTCGGACTTTTCCAGAGAAAGGAGCGTGTCGGAATGTTTCACACGAACCACGGGACAAAGGCCCTTGCGGCCATGCTGGTTCTTGTGGGGGTAATTGGCTTTGCGGTTGTCGGGGAGGCGAAGGCGAGCCAGACGCTTGTGCCGGCGGGTTCAGACTGGAAGTACATTGACCCGCCGTACGATTTGCACAGTGTAGGCTGGCCGGGTGTCGACGATTCCGGCTGGCAGCAGGGCGCGGCGCCTCTGGGTTTTGGCGATCCGCACATTGTGACGGCTCTGACGATTGCAAGTCCGCGGTATCCCTGCCACTATTTTCGCCATCATTTCATTGTCGAGGATCCTTCGGGCTACCTGGATTTGACGATTCGGGTGCTTCGCGACGACGGCTGCATTGTGTATCTTAACGGGACGGAGGTGGTGCGCTCGAACATGCCGGCCGGGGCGGTGGAGTACAGCACGCTATCGAGCGGCACTGTGGGCGGGGCCGACGAGACAACATACTGGCAGTTCAGCGTAAGCCCGGCCTTACTGGTGGCGGGCGAGAACATCCTGTCGGCCGAGGCGCATCAATGCAACAGCACCAGCTCGGACCTCGGGTTCGACCTGGAGCTGACCGGGACGCTGCCGGATCCGCATCAGCCGCATCAGCCCGCGCTGATTCGCCCCGCCGACGGGGCCACGGGCGTCTCTACATCCCCCGTTCTCGAGGTAACGGTGAGCGATCCGGATGGAGCAGAGGTGCTGGATGTGGACTTCTTCGGCCGACAGATACCTTCAGGAGGCGAGGAATTCACAATCGTTGCACTGCCGGACACCCAGAAATATGTGTTTGACACGGGTAACCCGGATATCTTCACGAGCCAGACCCAATGGATCGCGGACAACGCCGCGGCCAATAATATTGTGATGGTTGTGCACGAGGGCGACATCACAGAGACCTACTCGGGGCTCGACGTCGAGTGGGTTCGGGCGAATACGAGCATGTCGGTGCTTGACGGCGTGGTTCCTTATGCCGTGCTGCCGGGCAACCACGACGAGCTGACGTATTTCAATCAGTATTTTCCCTACACGCGGTACGAAAGCGAGCCGTGGTATGGAGGGCACTATCCGGCAGCGGGCAACCAGAACAACTTCTGTCTGATCTCGGCCGGAGGCGTGGACTTTATCATTATCAGTCTTGGCTACAATCCCTCCGGCGAAGCCATAACCTGGGCCGACGGGGTGCTCAAGGCAAATCCGGACCGCGTCGGCATAATAGTCACGCACTCGTACATGGACGGAAGCGGCAATCGGACGAGCGAGGGCGGAACAGCCATCTGGGACGGGCTCGTTCTGACAAACGACAACGTGCACTTCGTGCTGTGCGGGCACGCTTCGAGTGAGTACGCGCGGACGGATACGGTGAACGGACGGGAGGTCCACCAGCTTCTGGCCGACTACCAGAACCGCGCCAACGGCGGGGACGGCTGGCTGCGGGTCATGCGCTTCGTGCCAGCCGAGGACACGGTCTACGTGCAGACATACTCGCCGTGGCTGGGCGAGTACGAAACCGACGGAAACAGCCAGTTCACACTGTCGCTGCCGATGGGATCATACTCGCTGATAGGGACCGTTGCGGACGTGGCCAACGGAGGCAGCGCCTCGGTTGTGTGGTCCGAGCTGGCGACGGAGACCGTTCACGAATGGTTTGTGGAGGTGACCGACCCGACGGACCGCACGACGGTCGGGCCTGTTTGGAGCTTTACGACCGGACTAACGACGCAGGCCAGCAATCCCAATCCTGCGGACGGCGCCGGCCAGGTTGCCAGTGATGTGGTCCTGAGCTGGACGGCGGGGATGAGCGCCGCCTGGCACGACGTGTATTTCGGAGAGGACCAGGCGGGCGTCGCCGGTGCCGACATTTCGACACAGGGCATCTATCAGGGCAGGCAGGACCTGGGCAGCGAGACGTTCGCGCCGGCCGGTCTTGTCGGCAACCAGACGTACTACTGGCGGATCGACGAGGTTGAGGCCGACGGAACGACCATTCACACCGGCGCGGTCTGGAGCTTCACCACGCTGAACGAGGCTCCTGTGGCGGTCGACGACCCGTACTACATTGTGGATGAGGACGGCTTGCTGGTGGTGGATGCCTTGGCCGAGGGTGTGCTGGCGAACGATACAGACGCCGAAGGCCAGCCGCTAACGGCTATTCTGCAAACCGACGTCGCCGGCGGGACCTTGAGCCTCAATCCGGACGGCACATTCACCTACGCCCCGGATGCGGACTTCCACGGGACAGACACTTTCACGTACAAGGCAAGTGACGGCACTTCCCAGTCGGCGAGCGCGGCGACGGTGACAGTCACTGTAAACCCAATCAACGACGCCCCCACGGCCGGTGACGATGCGTACAACATGACCCAGGATACGGTCCTCTCTGTGCCCGCTCCCGGTGTGCTCGGCAACGACAATGACGTGGACGGCGATGCCATTGTCGCCGTGCTTGTTGCCGACGTGCTCCACGGTTCTCTTGTGCTCAACCAGGACGGGTCCTTCAGCTACAGCCCGTCCCAGGGATATGTGGGGCAAGACACGTTCCAGTATGAGGCCGGCGACGGTTTGCTTGCCTCGAACGTGGCGACGGTAACCATCACCATCAGCGAGGTGGACGACCCGCCCACGGCGGCAGATGACCAATACTCAATGGACCAGGACACGGTTCTGAGCGTTCCCGCCCCTGGCGTTCTCGATAACGATACGGACCCGGAGAACGGCCCTCTTACGGCGATTCTTGCCGGAGATGTCAGCAGCGGGACGCTTGTGCTCAATGATGACGGGTCGTTCACGTACACGCCGAACGCGGGTTACTACGGAATCGACGGTTTCACATATACCGCCAACGATGGAACGTCGAGCTCCAATGAGGCCACGGTCACGATTACGGTCAACCAGGTAATCGACTACGATGCCTATGTCGTCCAGGATCCGACGGTGACATACGGGGTGCTGACGGGCGGCATTGAAGGGGCAAGCGAAGCCGGGGACGGGCTCGTCCAGGAAATAGCCGAGGCCCCGAACGGGACGGCCGGAATGGCGAGCCTTCAAGCCGAGTACGTGCTCAATACACCGGCGGCGCCTGGCGAGGTGACCGAGCTGACGCTGTATTTAGGCGCTTCGTGGACCGGTTACGACGCCGACGACCCCCTCGTGGTCTCGATTTTCGACGGCGGCTCCTGGCAGGACATTACGGCCGACATTGCCGACGGGTCCTTTACACCCGCGGCGTATCCCGGCGACTATATTGATGCCGAGGGCAATATCCGGGTGCGATTTACGGACACGGCCCCCGTCAGGAAGGAGAAGAAGGATATTCTGACCATCGATTTGCTGTTTGCTCACGTCGCAGCCGAACCGGTTGAAGGCCACGATGTGGCAGTTACCGCAATCGACGCGCCGGGCTCGGTCCTTTCGGGCGAGCAGGTGACCGTTGACGTGACGGTGGAGAACCAGGGGACTTTTGACGAGACTTTCGACGTTGAACTGACCGACGGCGGCTCGCCAATCGACAGCCGGACGGTGAGCCTGGCGCCCGGCGCCTCGACCGTGGTAGGCTTTACGTGGGATACGACGGCCGCGAGCCTCGGAGACCATACACTGACGGCCACGGCAGGACCGGTGGCGGAAGAGACAAACACGACGGATAACTCCATGAGCAAGGTGGTGACGGTCCAGGGGCCAATTACCGATATTGCCGTCACGACTGTAAGCGTGCCGGCCAACGTCGTCCAGGGCAGCATTGTCGAAGTGCAGGTGACGGTGGCAAACGTGGGCAACCAGGATGTGGGCAGCGTGATTACGGTAAGCCTTGCCGATACGCCCGACGCCGGCGGCAGCGCCGGCGCAGTGAGCGGACCGCAGACAGTCGCCGGCCTGAACGCCGGCGCGTCTGCGACGCTGACCTTCATCTGGGACACGACCGCCGCGAGTCCGGGGGCCCACACCGTTAGCGCCAGCCACGACTTCGCGGACGACAACGCCGCCAATGACTCGGCGTCGGAGATTTCCACTGTGACTCAGGCGGGATCGACTATGCACGTCGAGAGTATCGAGATGTCCCTGGTGCCGACCGGGAAGAACACCAAGGGCGCCGCTGCGATTCTCATTCATGATAATGGCGAGACGCCTCTGGCGGGCGCAACGGTGACCGGCGATTGGTACTTCAAGGGCAGCCTGATACAGACAGCGGCTACAGGCATAACCGACGGGACCGGATCCGTGGTAATTACTTCGGTCCCCGAGAAAGCCAAGTCCGGCGATACGTTCACTTTCCGGGTGACCGACGTCGCCCTCAGCGGCTACAGCTACGAGCCGGGCGGCAACGTGGAGACGGAAGACTCGATTGCGGTTCCATGATTTGAGGTTATTACCCTACGAACCAAACGAGGAAAAAGTCGCACGGATGCGGCCTTGTGTCACGACGAGATGCCGGCGCGGCATGGAGGCGCGACAGACTCACCACCGACCGGTGACGGAGAAGGGGCCGGCCGAGCGGGCGCTGTTATCATGCGCCGGTGTCTCTTTTTCGCGTGGACAGAAGGATCAAGTTTCTGATGGCCCCTGTATCTCTGGCCTCGAGCCACCGCTGCTCGAACTGCTTTTCCTGGGTAATCTGCGCGATTGCCATCAGGGCGCGCAGGTGGTAGTTCCTCTGGTCCCTGCTGCCGGCGAGGGCAAACATTATTTTCACGGGGTCTTTTGCCTGCGAGAAAGTGATGCCCTCGCGGGCACGGACGAGCAGGATTTCGAACTTATTCTCGCCATCGACTACTATGTGGGGTATTGCCAGTCCGGGCTCGACCACGGTTCCGCCTTCGGCTTCCCGATGGAGGAATTTCTCGAACAGCACGAATTCGTCCGTGTCCAGTCTTTCGGCAAGTATAGAGGAGATTTTGCGAAACACATTCTCGGCGTTTTTCCTGCCGGTTATGTCGAGGACCCGGCAATCCCTGATGAGCCTGTCGAACCTGTCCTCGATTATATCGTCGCGTTCGATGAGGATGTCGCGCAGCTCGTTTTCGAGAGTAACGGTTTTGAGGGCTCTGTCGGTGATGCGCTCGACTATGTGCATAACGGCCGAGGCCCTGCTGACGCGGCGGGAGACATATAGTTTATACCAGGCGACGCTGAGGACGACGAAGCCGGCGGTAATCAGCAGCGGCACCGCGCCCATATCCACGATCAGGGCGATGTAGGCAATAATCGCCGATACGTGGGCGTAGGGATACAAGGGCGATTTGAACCTGGGGCGATAGCTTTGTATCCCGCTCTCTCGCATTATTATCACGCTCAAGTTTGCGAGAGTGAAGAGTATGAGCATGAGGGTGGATGCCGTCTTTACGAGGGACTCGATATCCAGAAAGACGATGGCTGCAATCATGAATCCGCCGGTGAGCATGACGCTCAGGTGAGGTGTTTTGAAGCGGTCGCTGACCCGGGCCAGAAACGCCGGCAGCAGATGGTCTCTGCTCATGGCCATGGGCGCCCGGGAGGCAGCGAGAATTCCGCCGTTGGCGGTTGTTATGAAGGCGGCCATGGCGGCGATACTTAGCAGGACGAAGCCGGCAGGTCCGGCTAACTTGTCCGCCGCCAGCGATATAGGCGTCAGGCTGCCCGCCAGCTCCTCGCCTTCGACCAGGCCCACGGTTACCGCTATCACAGCAACATAGAACAGCGCGACAACGAACCACGCAAGGATCATACCCAGAGGCAGATTTCGACCGGGCTGACGGACCTCCTCGGCAATGCTGGCCACCTTGGTCAAACCACCGAAGCTCACGAATACCAGCCCCGCGGTGGCGAAAACATCCAGCCAGCCCTTGTCCAGAAACCCCGCGTACCTGCCCGCCCGTGCTGAACCGGCCCCAAGAAAGATAAAACCTCCCAGTATCGCCAGCAGCAGCCCCACCAAAAGGACCTGAAACCGGCTCGTATGCTTGACGCTTACCGTATTGAGGGCGGTGAAAAACAGGCAGCACCCGACCCCTATGACCTTCAGATGGAACACTCCGAGCTTTACCGGAAGAAGCTGCTGGAGCGTAACCTCCAGAAGCACTGCTATCCCGACTACGGCAAAGGCGCTCTTCAGCGCCAGAGAGAACCAACTCGCCAGTCCGCTGAACAGGCCCCAGATCGAGCCCAGGCTCCTTTCGACGTAGAAGTACGTTCCGCCGGCCCGCGGCATTGCCGTGCCCAGTTCGGCCTTGCTCAACATGCTGGGCACCATGAGAATAGACGCAAACAAGTAGGACAGTATGACCGCCGGCCCGGCTTTCACGTAGGCTATGGCTGGCAGGATGAAGAGTCCGGAGCTTATCATTGCGCCGGCGGCAACGGCAAAGACATCGAGAGAGCCGAGCTGTTTCCTGAGCTGAGCTATTCTGAACCTCCCTGCATTTGCAAGAGCCAAGGACATAAGAGCGGCATTGTGTGAGCAGTATATTAGCAAACCCGGACCGGCACAGGTCAAGTATTTTCCGTGCACCCGGCCTTATGGGGCATCTGGGGGCCTTTTGACGGTTCTGAATACGGCAGCAATTGAAGTGGACAAATGCCGCCGAGCGCTCTATGATAGCCGGCGTAGTCGGCTCGGCAGCAGCCTGACGTGTGTTCAGATTATGCAGCAACTGTAAAGAGAGGCTGGGTATGGTGGTTACCAGAAGGGAATTCCTTCGCTCTATTGCGGGCGGCATGGCCGCGCTCGCCACACCGTTAGAATGTTTTTCGGACGGCGGACGGGCGGCCAAACCCAACATTATTCTGTGCATGGCGGACGACATGGGCTGGGGCGATCCCGGCTTTAACGGCAATTCGATCATCAAAACCCCGAACCTCGACGCCATGGCCGCAGCGGGCCTGCGGCTCAAGCGGTTTTACAGCGCGGCGCCCGTATGCTCGCCCACAAGAGGAAGCTGTCTGACCGGGCGACATCCTTATCGATACGGGATATTCTCCGCCAACGTGGGGCACCTGCGCAGCGAGGAGATTTCCCTTGCCGAGGCGCTCAAGACGCAGGGCTATACAACCGGCCACTTCGGCAAGTGGCACCTCGGAACACTCACGCCGGATTACTCGGGAAAGGGCCCGAGACGCAAGCCCCAGGCCAATTACATGACACCGGCAATGAGCGGCTTTGACGAGTGGTTCAGCACGGAATTCGCGGTCGCCACGTGGGATCCGTACGACCCGGCCGTCTTCCACGGCAAAAAGTATGACGTGCGCGCGCTCTACTGGCACAACGGCACAAATGTTACCGAGAAGCTTGAGGGAGACGACTCGAAGATTATCATGGACCGAGTAGTTCCCTTTGTCCGAAAGGCGGCAAAGCAAAACAGGCCCTTCTTCGCCGTGGTATGGTTTCACGCGCCGCACGCGCCTGTAGTGGCGGGGCCGCCATACCGGAAGATGTACTCGCAGTACAGCGAAGACGAGCAGCATTACTACGGCTGCATTACCGCTCTGGACGACCAAGTGGGCAGGCTTCGCCGAGAGCTGCGAGAAACAGGAATTGCCGACAACACGCTGCTGTTTTTCTGCAGCGACAACGGTCCCGAGGGAAAAGACGGCAGGAAAGGACGCTTCCGCGGTTCGGCCGGGCCTTTCCGGGGCCGCAAACGCAGCCTGCTGGAGGGGGGAGTTCGCGTGCCGGGCGTGTTCGAGTGGCCCGGGAGAATCAAAGCCGGCCGGGTGACGGAGGCGCCCTGCTGCACGTCGGACTATTTTCCAACGGTGCTCGACGTGCTCGGTTTCAAGATGCAGGGCCAGCCTGAGCCCATCGACGGGGTGAGCCTGCTGCCGCTTATCGAAGACCGGATGGCCGAGCGACCGATGCCGATCGCCTTCCAATCAGCCAGCCAGGTCTCGCTGGTTGACAACCGCTACAAGATTTACAGCAATAACAAGGGCCGCACGTATGCCCTGTACGACCTAATTGAGGATCCCGGGGAGATGAAGGATTTGGCCAAGGAAAAGCCCGAGGTGCTCGAAGCCATGACTAAAGAGCTGGACAAATGGCGGGCTTCCTGCAGTCACAGTCTCGCCGGCGGGGATTACGGATAGCAGCAGCCTGACGTTGGCATGAACGGCTGCGCTTTTTGTTCGAATAAGGACCGAAGCTGTTATGGCCAAGAAGAAATCAAAAAGGACAATAGTCGGCGTCCCGCTGACACCGTCTCTGCTTGCCGAGCTGGGGGCCGCGGGCAGGTTTTGTCCCGCGCCGAAGGATTTTCGGCCGGGAGGCGGCGTTCAGCAGTACAGGATATGGACCTGTCACGGCTATCGTGAAAGCGGCAACCAGAGCGTCGGATTCCTGCGAATCGACCGCGCCGCCGACGACAGGGAAGGCTCTTTTGCACTGAGAGTTGACAGAAAAGTCTCGCAGACGGACGGCCTGGTGCACACCACAACCGCGACAATCAGGTGCCTTCGCGACCAAACGGCATCGCCGATTGAATGGCGGCTTTCGAGTCTCTTCACCGGGCCCGGGGGAGAAGTGCGACCGGAGCTTGGCGCGGTCGAGAGCGGCAAGATTAGCGGCGGCGTGATGACTGTTACTCGCGGCATACGCAAGCTCACCAGAAACGTTTCCGATAAGCTGACATGCAACTGGTGCCTGTTCGAGGCCGTGCAAAGGCTCGGCTTTGAAGCGAGGCGAGAGCTTGTATTTGACCTGCTGGAGGGTCTGAGTCTGCTCAAGACCGGTCAGCGTCTGAGCTACGCCGGCTCAGAACAGGCGGGCCTGGGAGGCAGACGGGTCCGTCTGCACCGGTTTACTCAAATCGGCCGGGGCGTCCTGCCGACCGACTACTGGCTGGACGAGGCCCACAGGGTGCTGTTCGTATGCTCGATGAACAAGGCCTACATCCTTGATGACAGCGCTCAGAAAGTCGTCGAGCGCAACATCCGAAAGCTGTGAAGATAGCAGAGAGACGCTGAGGAAAACGGATTATGGCCAGTGGAAAGACAGGAGTTTCAAATCGGATGAATCGCCGACAATTCGTCAAGCTGGGCGCGGGCGCCGCGGCAATTCTGGCAACCGGGGCCGGACGCAGCAAGGCTTCCGCTCGGCCGGGCAAGCCGCGGCCCAGAAATATCGTTCTGATTTATACGGACCAGCAGCACATCGATACCATCGCCGCGGGAGGCTGCCGGCATGTTCGCACTCCGGCCCTGGATCGCCTCAAGAGAGGCGGCATCAGCTTCGCGCAGTCGTACACCGCAAATCCTCTGTGCAGTCCGGCAAGAAGCGCCGTTTTAACCGGGCGAACGAGCTGCGAATGCGGCGTCCACGTAAACGGACGGCCCATACGTGACGGAATCCCGAATATCGGCCAGTGGCTATCGCAGCACACGGACCTCGAGGCGTTTTACGCCGGCAAATGGCACCTGCCTCGCTCTTACTCGGCAAACATACCCGGCTTCAATGTGATAAATACGGGAATCGGCGGCTTCGGCTATCTCTGCGACACAATGGTCTCACGCGCGTGTGAAGGTTTCCTGCGAAACCGCTCGCGCTCAAGACCCTTCCTGCTGGTGGCATCGTTCCTGCAGCCGCACGACATCTGCGAGTGGCTCCGCCTGAACATGGAGAATCCCGCGGGCCTTCGATACCCGCAATTAGCCGGCCAACTGCCGGAGCTGCCGGACAACTTCGAATTCGACGGGCGCGAGCCGCAGACCATCTCGAGAATGCGACTGGGCAACGAGCCCTTCAAGGGCAGGGCCAGGTGGGACAAACAGCAATGGCGATACTACCGGTGGAGCTACTATCGAAACATCGAGCAGCTCGACGCCGAGATCGGGCGCATCCTCCAGGCCCTCGACGAGTGCGGTCATGCCAAGGACACACTGGTTGTCCTGACCGCCGACCACGGCGAGGGCATGGGCCATCACCAGATGGTCCGCAAGAGCAGCTTTTACGACGAGGCGTCACGCGTTCCCCTGATTTTCTCATGGCCCGGACACATCGCACAGGACAAAACCGATCCGATTCATCCGGCCTCCAGTCTTGACGTAATGCCCACGCTCTGTGACTACACGGGCATAGAAGCGCCGCCGAATATGCGAGGCACAAGCCTGCGTCCCGCCCTGGAGGCAAACGGCAGGCTGATGCGGGAATTCATCGTTTCCGAGGTCAGCGCGAACGCCGGGAGAATGGTCCGAACGGGGCAATACAAGTATATCCGCTACGCGGGTGACCCCGTCGAGCAGCTTTTCGACATGACAAACGATCCGGGCGAGAAAGACAATCTGGCAGCCGCATCCAGGCACGGCGATGTATTGGTCCGGCACCGCAGGCTTCTCAAGGACTGGGAGCGGCGGCTCGACGTGCCGGCCGGGATTCCCAGGGCCGATGCGTGGCGGGCCGAGACTTAGCTCGAAATGAACTGAAAATCTGCAAAGGAGCCCACGTCGGACGAAATAACAGCCTTGATAAGGAAGCTGAAAAGGAGCGAACATGGAAAGAGTGACAAGAAGAGAATTCATCAAGAAAGCCGGTCTTTGGGCGGGTTCGGCCGCAACCATGTCCATGCTGACAAGCTGCGCAATTGTCGGTCAAACAGGCGCCAAGGGCGCAAAGAGGCCGAATATCGTGTACATTATGGCCGACGATCACGCGTCACACGCGATGAGCTGCTACGGCAGCAAAATCAACAAGACCCCGAATCTCGACCGCATCGCCCGAGAGGGTATGCTCTTCCAGAATTCATTCTGCACGAATTCGATTTGCGCGCCCTGCCGGGCGGTGGTTCTAACCGGCAAGCACAGCCACATTAACGGGGTGACGGACAACCGGCTGGAGTTCGACGGAAGCCAGCAAACGTTTCCAAAGCTGCTGCAGCAGGCCGGCTATGAGACGGCAATGGTGGGCAAGTGGCACCTCAAAACCGACCCCACCGGCTTCGACTACTGGAACATCCTTCCGGGCCAGGGGGCCTATTACAACCCGGTGATGATCGAGATGGGAGAGCGAAAGAACTACACCGGATATGTGACAGACATCATCACCGACCACGCGCTCAAGTGGCTCAAGGGCCTCAGCGGCGACAAGCCCTTCTGCCTGATGTACCACCACAAGGCCCCGCACCGCAGATGGCAGGCGGGCCCAAAACACCTGACAATGTACGATGACGTGACCATGCCGGAGCCCGACAATCTCTTCGATGATTATTCCAACCGCGGCCGGGCGGCGAAAGAGCAGGACATGAGCATTGCCAAGACAATGACGCCGTCGGACCTGAAACTTACGCCTTCCAAGAACCTCACACCGGAGCAGAAGAAGCTGTGGGATGAGGCCTACGGGCCCAAGAATGAGGCTTTTAAGAAGGCAAATCCCCAGGGCAAGGACCTGATTCGGTGGAAGTATCAGCGGTATATTAAGGATTATCTGCGGTGCATTGCCTCTGTGGACGACAACGTCGGCCGGGTCCTGGATTACCTCGAAGAGGCCGGCCTGGCGAAGGATACGGTGGTCGTTTACACGTCGGACCAGGGCTTCTATTTGGGCGACCACGGCTGGTTCGATAAGCGTTTCATGTACGAGGAATCATTGCGGATGCCGCTGCTGATCCGTTATCCGAGAGAAATCAGGCCCGGCAGGACGAACCGGGACCTCGTGCAGAATCTTGACTTTGCCCCGACGTTCCTGGACTTTGCGGGGGTGGCCAAACCGGCCGATATGCAGGGCGAATCGATAAGGCGGCTGTTGAAAGGCCGGACGCCGTCCGATTGGCGCAAGTCGATATACTATCACTACTACGAGTATCCGGCCGTGCACAGCGTCAAGCGGCACTACGGCGTACGGACCAAGCGGTACAAGCTGATACACTTCTACCACGATATCGACGAGTGGGAACTGTATGACCTGCAGAAGGATTCCCGAGAGATGAGGAACGTCTACAACAACCCCCGCTACGCAAAAATCGTCAAAGATCTGACGGCCGAACTGATACGGCTTCGGAAGAAGTACTCAGACACAACCGGAACGCCCGTGTAGCAGAGGATGTTCACTCTGCCAGCAGCTCTCCGGTCATCTTGTTCCATCGTACGGTGCGCAGATTGACACGA
>CP070678.1:3868851-3901628 GCA_020352515.1 Phycisphaerales bacterium
AAAGCAAATCGGTATTGATGTTGAAAGTATCCGGCTCGATGTCGACGTAGACGGGTCTTGCACCGAGATACTTGATTGGGTTGACATCCATCACACAGGTATATCCGGGCACGATGACTTCATCGCCCGGGCCGAGGCCCATTGCCTTCAATATCGCGTATAGAGCCACACGCCCTTTCCAAAACGCAAAGCCGGCATCGGCATCGAACCATCGGGCAAATTCGCCTTCGTATCGCGTGACTTCGTTATGGTCATCGTGGGATTTCATAAATGGTCTTCAGTCGCTTTATCCAAATTTCCTTTAGTGGCCGTCCAGTCCTGGCGGACCTGCTCGTATCGGCCTTTGAGGCGGTGATTCCAAAGGATACAGAGTTTACCGAGGCTAAGCATCGTTACAACACCTGCGCCGTACAGGAACCACACCGCGCCTTCGGGCAGACCGACAATCACGGCAATCACAGGGAAGACACAAAATTCTATGAGCTGCTCTTCGAAGAAAGTATAGAGTGCAACCAACCTTGGCGCAACAAGGCGTACGACTTTTCTGTGAAAATTTGGAAATTCCAGGTCGTATTCCAGGACGCCTATGAGGAGGTAGAGTTTGTGGACAGCGACATGAACAACCAAGGCGGCGATTGTCAGGATCGCAAGCTGCATTTGGGCGTTCATGTAGAAATAGATCCCGATACCCATAAAGCTCGAGGGCTTCCGCGTGCCGTCGGCGATAGCATCAAGTTTGGCGCCCAATTCCGATGTCATTTTCCGACAACGGGCGACGTTGCCGTCAATGCAGTCAAAGAAGTGAGACAGATAGAAGGCCGCTGCGCCCCAGAGCCAGTGGCCCAGGGCGAAGAACACTCCTGTTGCGAGCCCTGCCACAAGCGACGCTGCAGTTATGGCGTTTGGGTGGACGCGCAGCATGGCAAGAACGCGGGCAAGCGGTATAGCAAGCGGATCGGCCAGGAGAATTACGGACCAGGGCCCGTACGCCTTAACATACGAAGGTTTCGATTTGTTTGTCATGTTGTCTTGTCAATATACGATTCAGCCTCGATGCCGAGCCGCGGTTGGGCCGATTTCTCTTAATCCTCAACGCGCAGCCTTTCGCTTTGGCATCACTAAATCCAATATACCTCTGAGAAAGCCAAGACCATAGCCAAAATGCAAACAAGCGAAGCTGATGGGCAGTGCAGCGAAATAGCGCCATCCCGACCTGGCGCTGATTGAGGCCGAGACGAAGAGCGATGCAAGCAAATAGAGGCCGACGATCGCTACGAAGACCCAGATGAACAAGTCATGCACAAAAAATGCCAGTATTGCACTTGCCAGGAGGGAAAGCACAAAGGCCGAGGGAATAACGTGTTTTATTCGCAAGAAGTTGCGGTGTTTTCGACAGACTTTCACCCTGGCCCTTCCGTAGTTGAAATACTGTCTGTAGAACGCTCTGAAAGATTTTCTGGGATAGTAGTGAAATTTGATTTCCGGCGTGCAGTAGATCTTATACCCTGCCTTTATTATACGCCAGTTAATTTCCTCGTCCTCTCCGAATTGCATGGACTCATCAAACAGCCCGACTGCATCAAATACTTTCTTTTCATAAATGCCGCACTGTACTGTGTCGACAAACTGCGGCTCCTCTCCGATTGTATTTATTCCGCCCCCGACTCCGAACACGGAACACCTTGCCAGGACACTGCTTTCCTCAACAAGTCCTTTAGGCATGGCTCTTATAGGCCCCCCGGCGCATTTGATGTCTTTATCGGATCGAATATGATCGACGCCCAGCTTTATGAACCGTCGGTCAATGTATCCGTGGGCATCCACCTTGCAGACAATTTCGCCCTTTGAATTCTGTATTCCTATGTTCATCCCCGCCGGGCAGTTTACGCCGGGGCCGCCCAGCAATCTTATGTTTGGATGTTCGGCGGCCATTGATTTCACAATATCAATGGTGCCATCGTTGGAGCCGCCATCCACAACCAGAATCTCGATTAGGTCGGACGGATAGTCGTTTTCCAGTATTTTCGTGAGAGCATCCTCAATGAAATGTGCCTCATTGCGGGTGGGTATTACGACACTTACCAAAGGAAGATTGTCGTTTGCCATTAGTGACACTCCCAATGTGCCCGAGCTGCTCTCGGCCTTCTGCGGGCCGAGAGTAGCGGGGCAGGCTGGTCTGCTTGGATTATCGTTGGGAAATTCAGCCGATTTCGGCCTGTTTAGCGAGCCTGTGGCGCATAATTGGCAAGGGAATTCCGGACTGGGTCCGGCCCGACCGCGGGCTCAGACGGGCAGACGGAGTCCTCTGGCTTGCCGCTGCTGCGAGCGTGACAGAGGGGGACCTTCTCTGTCCCGGAGGCTCTGGGTCCTTGCACGAGCCGGTGAATTAGGATAGATTGCAGGAAAACGGCAGTATGAAGATCCGGCATAGTCTCGGTGACTTTCAAAAGGGAAGCTCCGTATGGTTATCTGGCTGGTGAATCCTTTCGATCCGCTACCCGGCGATCCCGAACAGGAGGGGCGCTATGCGACTCTGGCGAGACTATTGGTTTCCGGAGGTCATGACGTGACCTGGTGGACCAGCAGTTTCAGCCACCGCTTCAAGAAGCCGGTGGACCGGCCCGCCATAGCGGCGGCTTGCAAGGCGGTCGGCATTGGCGTTCGGTTTCTTTCGGTCGGGCCCTACCATCGCAACGTCGGACCCGCGCGGCTTTGGAATCACTACGTTCTGGCCAGGCGCTTCAGCAAGGCGGCCCACACGGAAGCCAGCCGGCCGGATATAGTCCTCGCGAGCGTTCCGCCCCCCATGCTCGCCCGGCAGGCGGCAATCCTTGCGGCCGAATGCGGCGCAAAGATGATCGTTGACGTTCAGGACCTCTGGCCGGAGACATTCTACCGTCTTGGTCCCGGGGTTCTGCGGCCTTTGCTGCCGGCCCTGTTTTGGCTCTGGCACAGGGCCGCGCGTCACGCTTACAAAAGCGCCGAGGCCGTTGTCGGTGTCGCCGATGCCTACGTGGACCGGGCAGTAGAGCTGGGCGGCCCCAAGGCAATCACCGGCACTATTCCGCTTGGTATCGATCTTGCCGCTTTCGATATCGCCGCCGCTGAAGGTCGTTGTGAGCAGTTCACCAGGCCGGCGAACGAAATCTGGTTTGCGTATACCGGCAGCCTGAACCGGAGCTACGACTGCCTGACCCTGGTGCGGGCCTTTGCCAAAATACACAAGACGCTGCCTGCTCCCGCGCGACTTTTCGTCACCGGGCGGGGCGAGCTGCGCGAGAAACTGGAAGAGATTATCCGCCAACAGGGCCTGACAAATGTCACCCTGACGGGCTTTCTCGATTTTGACCGCTGGGCCTACCTTCTGAACCAGTGTGACGCCGGCTTCAACGCCAGCTTCCCGGAAGCAAAAATTTACTTGCCGAACAAAATTTTCTATTACCTTGCCGGCTCGGTTGCGGTGCTGAACACCATCGGCGGCCAGTGCAGCCGAATCGTCCGCGAGGGTCATTGCGGACTGGACTATCAAGCCGGCGATGTGGATAGCTGCGCGGGGGCTATCCGGCAAATTGCGGGCGACCGTAAAGAGCTGGCGGCGCTGCAGCTCAATTCACGCCGTCTGGCTGAGACCACCTACGACCGCAGCGTGCTCTATCGGCGGTACGTGAGCCTTATCGAGCAGGCAGTTCAAAACAGCGTCGGGTAAGTCATCCGCCGATGTGCTCTATTCTCGACGGCCTGTGGTTGCTACGAGGTCTCCAAACGGGCCAAGCATATCATATTTGTTTCTCCAGGTCGTGTACATTATGCCGCTCGCCCCGGGCGTGCGCTCCAGCGACTCAAGCCATCCTGTGGGGTTTTCAAGAGTATTCCCGTCGTAATAGGCCCCTGCAAGAGTTCTGAAGCCCAGAGAAGAAAAGAACCTGAGAGTGGTATTGCGCTTGTTGTAGTACCAGCACACGATGATAAGGTCTTTCGGTATATATTTCCATGAACCGGCAAAATCACCTTCGACAAGGTAATACTTGTCGCGAGCGTTGTGGTTCGGGTCGAGCATGTCGGACCATATTAGCACCTCCGCTTTCGGGTTCACGCCGCGGATTATCTGAGTCTGTTTAGTTATGCAATCGCCGAGTATCTGAGCCATCGTCATGTTTCGCTCTTTGCAGGCCTGGCATGTCCCCCCAGTCCTTATCTCGTCCATGCTCAGGAAGTACTTGCCCGGGGCAAGGTGTTTATGAATGAGCTTTGCCTGTTCAGTCCAAACCTCATAGAGCTTGGGCTCCGACATACAGATGCCGATTTGTCCCGGGCGTACCGATATTCCCTGATAGTAACTGACTCTGAGATGCTCACCTTCCTTTATCCTGCCTTGCGGCAATAGCCTTATTGGCGGAGGATTGTGGTCGAATCTGAAATCGAGTTTTGGGTCCTTCACCGGGGCAAAATCCCTGCCTTCCACATAGATGACTCCGTTTTCCTGTCCTTTCACTGTGAGGGGCGCCCCCGGCCGTCTCACAACGTTCAAGGGACCGGCTTCTTTGATACAAAAATCATCAACCCAGAACTTTCCGGACTTGCCGCCCCAGACGCCCACGTACAGCTTGGCGCTGCTGTAGTGTAGGCTATTAAAGCCTGTAATGATATTATACCAGCCGTTTGTGGACAGAATTTTCGGCCGCCAGGAAAGCAGGGTCCGGCCGTCGGGAGCCAACACAAGCACTCGCAAGGAGCTCACGGGCTCAAGCGCCTCGGTCTTGACCCAGCAGCTCAATTTGTAAGAGCGACGCGGACGGACCTTAACCGTTTGCATCACCCTTGCATGTCCGTACCTGTATTTGCCGAAGTTCTCCAGCCTGAGAGAGGCGTTTCCGCCTTTGAAGACTCGCCTGTCGACGAATGAGACTTCGCCGGGTTTATCATGACTAATTCCTGTGACGCGATTTCCATTGTGTTGCTCGAATCCGCCGTTGTTGATTTCAACTTCTCGATCCGGGACAAGGTAGGCATTAGCGCCTCTGACGACGAAGGACGCATCTGTTACCGGCAGCGCGGCGGCGAGGTTTTTGTCATGACCGCGGGCGGCGCCGCCTCGCCCCACAGAGAAAATCAGTGGGATTATTTCGATATTGTATTCCCTGCACGTTCTTTTTACCTGCTCGAGCCTCCTGAAGTAAGTAGGTCTTTGGAGATCGAGTATATCAAATCCTGCTGCAAGGACCATGCCGTTTAACCCGTGTTCGGATGCGGTTTTGACTATGCCCTTTATGTCCCCCACGTCACTATCTTCAGTGAGCGACCTTGCGACATAGACCCAGCGATATGGGTAGCTTTTGCCTCGACAGAGCGCACTCGGGGCAGCGAGCAATAGTGCAACAATTGAAACCTCCATTGTGTTTGCCATTTGTCAAGCCCCTGCAATTTCCAGGAGTCCCGATGAGTCCACCCCAACCGTCGTCGCAGCAAGATGCTAACGGATATACAGACCATCGATACACGGCTACTTCCATAGCTCGATAGGTCTGCGGTCTGGAGGGCCGTTTTTCAGGGGTCGCTCTGTTTGCCCGCAGGTTACCATGGTTCCGCGAAGTGCGCGAAGTCAGCCATATCGACGGTTCCGCTCATGTCTGAATCGGCGTATCCGCACCAATCGGGGGAGACACATTCGTCGAGCCAACGTGAGAGGAACGCGGCCAAATCCTGGACATCAGGGTGCGGGGGCGGCGAGTCAACCATGTGCTGAATGATGTTGCGTGTTACCTTGCGTACGGTTTGGTAACCGGGTGACCATGAGCCGATACTGTCTCCCCAGCCTTCGTGGGTGCCCGCGGAAAAGACCTGGCCGCCCCTGCCGTCTGGAAAGCCGTAAGCCGGGCTATCAGCATAGTACACTGCCGCACAATTAACATGTTCGACAGGGGGATCGTACTTCGGTCGAGGACGGTCCCGTCGAGCCTTCAAGATGACGTCCATAATCGCCGGTGAGTCCGACGTGACATCGTCCGTTTCGCCTGAGGCCATCAAGCTGCCGAGAGCGTCTCCCTCCGTAAGGTCCGTGCCTTCAAAAATCCAGTGCGAGCTGTCCTGGACGATGAAGTCCTCGCGTTCAAAATAATAGGAATACGCTATGTATGAGATGCCCTGAAGCGCCGCGCCGGGCCTGCTGACCGGAGGCACATGCCAATGGGTGGTCAGAAGGCTGTCATTGATGCCTCTGATTGGGTCTTCGTACGGTGCGTAGGCTTTATAGCAGACCATCAGATCACCGTTGTCCTCGTACCGCACCTGCCACCAGATATCGTTTGCGGAGAAAAAGGCCATGTGTCCGCCACGGTGGTGGTGGGCCTCAAGCGCATCATATATGGGACAGGAAATGTACTCATGGTGGCCGGCAAAGACGAGCACATCATAGGCCCTCAGTATTGCAGGATTGGCATGAATATCCCATTCTGTTAAGAATTCAGGGTCGAAGCCGTCGGCCAGGAGCTGACTGGTCAGCTCCCATTGGCCCCAGTAATTCTTTCCTTTGCCGGCGGATTCGGCGAATGGCCTCAAAAAGGATACGGCGACCGCTTTGTGTTTGTCCCCCGATACGCGCGTGTAATAGAGGCTCTTGCCGCCCCAGGTGTTGTAGGCGTTGCGCGTGTTATAGTTCATGACAAAGGCAACCTTGCTGCGCGAGCCGGGCACGACAGTCCTGACAATGAAGGGGTGGTACGTGTAGGCGCTATCGCCGCTGGTTGTGCGAAAACGCGCGAGGTAGCTGCCGTTCTCCCATTCGGGCGGGACGACCCAGCTATAACTCACAGGCCAGCCCGCTCCGCGCCAGGGCTGCTGCTCAGCCGCCGGCGTAGCGTGATAAGTCCCCGGCAGATCTACCACCTTGTCGATTATTGTTCTTGTCCAGGCCTCCTTGAGGATCTCTATGCTGTAGGTCGCAGCGGTTGTGGAGACATGGAAATTGACAGTCTCGCCGGGCAGATAGCTTTTCTTGCCCGTGTAGGCTTCGATATAACCAGCGCTTCCAGCAGCATTAAGTATAGTTGAAACATTGCCGGTTTCAGATACAGGCGGCCCCTCGGGCCAGGCGCTGGCGTCTTCTTCAGGTGGCTGTTCCTCGGGCCAGCCGGTTGCGTCCGCCTCTTCCGGTATTCTGCGCGTCGCAGCAGTTATAGCGTGCACGGATTTCTTCCCGCCATCACAGCCTTGCACGAACAATGATAACGCAGCAAGCAGCAGCAACACCCTTCTCATTTTATCACCCTCTTTCCCCGTTTAACCATCTGCGCCGGGCAGCAGGACGGTACAAACCAGAATCTCCTGGCTCGGCTTCGTGCCACACACAGCCTCGCCCAAATTCACCCGCTCTCCTGCATAATTTATGATATTGAGCAGCATTAGTCAACGACAAATTACAAATTTCGGAGTACAACTACGCCGCGCAGGGTCCATAAGATTTGGACATCCGGGCGGTAAGAGGCTCTGGGCTGGTCTTGGTGATTCTCGGCTCAACATGCAGTTGACCATTCCATGCCGGGCTGGGGCTTGTCTGCCGGGGCGTGCAGGCATGTTGCCGACGCCCGGCTCAGAGAAAAGATGCTCTCAAGTTCAATGTTCTATTTCCTGAGCAGATTTTCGTAGCATTCAAGCAAAACTTCAAATTCCCTGTTCCAGTTGTACCTGGTGCGCACGGCTTCCATGCCCCGCCTGCCCATGTTTGCAAGCTCATCCGGATTGCCGAGCATCTGCTCGCATACGTTAACAACGTCGTCAATGCTGGTGGGATTCGCCATCATGCCGGTGCTTTCGCCCTCAACATAGGGCCGCCAGACATCAAAATCAGATGCGAGCACGGGTGTTCCGACCATCATGTATTCAATGATCTTCGTTGCCAGGCAGGCGGTGTAATTCGGCTCAGGCAGAAGCAGACACAGGCCGATGGCTGCCTGCGAGGTGAGCTTCATGGCCTCCGGCCAATCCATGTGGCCAGTTAACGTGACCTTATCCTGCAGATGCAACTCTTCAATTTTAGCCTTCAGCTCTGTGCCGAATGTTTCGCTATAAGGGCCTATTAGCTGCACTCGAAAGTCATGTCCGCGTCGAGCGAGCCCGGCTGCCAGTTCAATACAGACCACGGCTCCTCGAATCCTGCTTACGCGTCCGACATACACGAGCAAAGGAATACCGTTTCTTTGTTTTCCGTCACTTGCAGCAGCCACCATTTGTTCGTCTGCCAGGGGATAATTCTGCACGAGATATGTGTGTGATGAGTAATCGGAAACGCTGTTTTTGTTGGCGACTATCATGGTCTGCCCGGTGATAAAGACACGTTCGATCAGCTTGTAGCAGAAGGAGATTGCCCTTCTTGTAAACCTCGGCAGGTAAGGTTTGCTCATGATCTGGCGGGGAACCGATTCATGAACATCGAAGACGACCTTCTTGCCAAATACCCACCGCAGCACAAAACCCATAGGCAGTAGCTCGGGATCATGATAATGATAGATTGAAGCCTTGGTTTTCAAAGCACTGATCATGGCCGACCACGGCGTGAACAACATTCGCAGTAGCCTGTTTTTTGCAACTCGTATAGGATGGATACGTACACCTTGCCTTACCCCGGCTTCGTCTGCAGAAATAACCAGATGCACCTCGTATCCGGCTTTTACCAAAGAACGGCATTCGCGGTAGAAGACTCGCACATCGGAGAGGTGATGCACGGTTGAAATATGGCATACGCGCTTTTGTTTTTTCTTATCGAGCAATGTTGTGGACGCTTGCTGTGAATATTGTGGCCCCGCCGGTTATCCCCTCCCCAAAGGGGATAAATTGGGAAATCCGAATCTGACTCTCAGATATGTGGGTGTCGGGCGCTGCCATCTGCCCGGCCGGCGGTGCCACCTGCAGACCATTGCCGGGTCAAACCGGTCCGTCTCGTTCAATTTGCTTCTTCCGGCCCGCCGACGCCCTAGTAGGCTTGCGATCTTGTTTATCCAAGTATCCACTGTGAGTCCCTTCTCATATACGAGCCGGGCCTCCTTCATCATGGATTCTCTCAAGGGCTGTGACTTTGCGATTTCGACAAGATGAGACACGAACGACCGTGCGTCAGTTCGACGGGCGACATATCCTGAAACGCCGTTAACCACCAGCTCCCTCATGGCGGAAGGGCAGTCGGAGACCAGAGGTATTGTCCCGGTCCGCATCGCTTCGAGCAGGGACATCGGGCATCCCTCGCCGCGGGACGGAAGCACAAAACAATGCGCCTTGAGAATGTGCTGCTCGGCTTCCGGTCTCGGTACGCGACCGGTAAACAGGGTTCTCTTTCGAGCACTTTCGGGCACACGCCAGGTGATGCGATCCGCTGAGCCGAGCCAGGTCAATTCCCAATTCAAATCACTTCTGGCGAGTTGCTTTACCATTTTCAATACAGTGCCGCACGATTTGTGCCTGCTGTCGCCGCCGGGGTAGACAATGCGCAGAACGTCCTCACGAGATTTCTTGTGTATCAGCTCCGCCACGTTGACATTGACATCGTGCACGGCGTTATAGATAACCACCACCTGTTCTGCACAACATCCCCGTCGGCTCAGCAGGTACTGCCTTCCGGCCTCGGAAATAGCCACAATCCAGTCTGTTTCTCCCGGCCGGCAGGCCGCCACCTTGGGCAGCAGCCCGTTATAGTAGTGGCTGACGGTGATCCTTATGCGGCTATCGGCAAAACAGGGAAACATAGACGTCAAGTAGATGTGGTCGCTGCTTATCAGCACCTGCGGGTCGTATTCGACAATTCGGTCGAACATTTCGCGGGCTACTTTCAGCTCATCGCCCACCGATTCGGGGATGGCGGTGGAATATAGTGCGGCGGCCCCGTGCTCACCCGGCTTCCGGGTCTCTGCATCCTGGCTTTCCGGTGAAATTACCAGCAGTTCGTGCCCCCTTTCCAACAGAGCCCTGCAAAGCTCGCGGTTGTATGGGGCTATACCTCCTCCATGTTTGAAAAAGCTGGATCCGGCCAGCACGATACGCATATCCTAATTCCTTTGTCGTCGCAGATCAGGAAGAGTTAGATTGCAGTCAGTAACCGCTTTCAATCATCTCTTCCTCGTAAAGGCGGTCTGTTGACTGCCTGTGATCCGCCATCAAGTAGCTTATCCGCTCGGTCGCCAATACAATTGCAAGAAAGACCCAGAAGTGCTTCTGGAATGTCTGGTTGATGTTCAGTCCTGTTATTATCAGAAATGTCAGCACCGCCCGCGAATATAGTTTCTCCAATCCAACGGGAGTGCGTTTTACAGTGAGCAGGAGGGTGATCATAAAGGTGGCAAAGATCACGGCGCCGGGGACTCCGTAGGTTCCGAGGGCATAGAGCAAGTCGTTGTGTGTATGGCTTCTGAGCCCGGATTCTCGAAACCAGTCATAGTGTGATGTGCCGAACGGCCTTCTCATTGCAGTCTGGATGGTCACCTTGTTTAGATTCATCCTGTAATCAAAGGCCTCCCGGGCCGACGGGACATCGGTCAGACGTTGCGTGGCGCCTGCCTCGAGCCCCTCGCTCTTGATTATGAATCCCATCGAGAAAGAGGCCAGCAGTATGATCCCCAGCAACAGAACCAGCAAGACGGGCCTTTGCGCGACCTGCCTTACGAACAGTAATGGCGATAGCAGCGTAAAGGCCAGGGCTATCAAGGCGCCCCGGGAACCGATTCTCAAGAGCATTATGGGCAGAAACAGAACTGCGGCCAGGTAGATAACCCGCAAGAGTATCCGTTTATCACTGGCAAGCAGATACACGGCCGCCAAGAAGGCCATTGCAACCATAACCGCAAGCATGTTTGCATCGATTGCGCCACCCAGTGTGGCTGCATATCTTTCCTCTTCGGTTATGTCGGTCATTGTTCTCATGGCCGCGCCGGTTTTGAACGCCAGTATGATCGTGCCCAGCGTTCCAACCACATAGGCCCTCAGCGCCCAGCGGAATGTTGCTTCGGCGTTGGTTTCGATAATCCAATATACAATCAAGACAAGTGCGAGAATCTGAAGCTGGGTGAAGGAGCGCCGCAGGTCCAACCTGAGATAGGGCGACGCCAGGGATGACAGGAATATCCATAGCGTGTATGCGGCCAGCACCCACAGCGCCTTGTTGCCGATGCGCAGTCTGGGGCGACTTATGAGCAGGTTTAACGCAAAGCTGATAGCAACGGCAATACCCACACCACGGTCGAGACTGAAATCCTGCCTGTAGCCTATCCCCGCTCCGGTCGGCAGAACGAGCATCATAATGCACAGTGCGAAAGTGGGCTTTATGACCATTCCGATAAAGGTGGGAATGGCGATTATTACCGCGCCGGCCACCGGGCTTTTCATGAGAAACATCACGGCGAAGCCGATACAGCAGATCGCCGCCCAGACCGTGAGCAGAAGCGTATTGATGGCCGGGGGCAACTGGATATCCGAACTGCGTTCCGGCCGCTCGTAATACAAATCCTCTTCGTCTATCGCGTTTACGTATTCGGCATACATAATCGGCTCCAATCTCGAGCGAACTTATAGAGTTTTCATTGTCCCTTTTCGTACGCCGCGGCCGCCTTACGCGGAGTACTTGACTGCGATATAGGTAAATCGGCCGAGGCTCGTCATAAACGTTATCATCCTTATAATCAGCAGCAGGATCAGAAGATACAGGTGCATATTCAAGGCAATCAGCAGGAAGGTTAGTATCAGCCCGGCGTGCCCGAACGATTCAAGGTACTCGGCAATCTTGTATATCTGATACAATGCCGAGCACTTGCTCCTTCTTGCGATAGAGCTACCCGAAACTTCTCGGGCCCTTGCGGCCCGGTCTTCGCTGTCGGCGCTATAGGCCATGAATATCTTGTTACACAATTCGCTGTAGTAGCGGGCCATCAAATACAGCATCCCGGCAGCAAAACCGATCACTAGATTAATCTCCGGGGGGTACTCAAACAACAGCCTGGCGGACGACAGAAAGGCGTGTATTCCCAGTCCGATAGGCATCAGGACCTTTATCGTAAGGGGGTTCAAATCGTCAATAACGGCTCCCGCAAATGACGACTTGCCCAGGGATCGAGCGATGTTTCCGTCACAATATTCCAACAGTTGCCAAATATACAGACATACAAGCGCTGCTATTCTGGCCTGTATGCTTGAGAACGGCAGCAGGACAACGCTGACGAGCCCCGCGGAAAGCGACAGGACGGAAGTCTTGTTGGCCGAGACGCCCGCTCTTATGAGAAGGTACGTCAGATAGAACGATATCGGGCGAAACAGCAGCGTTATTATTCTATCCTGGTCCTGGGCGGACTTGTACTCCGTCAGACTGTTCTTAATATCCCTAAGCGTGAGATCGGTATTACTCATAAGCCGTCTGCTTGGTAAAAGAGAATAAGACTAATCCCCATATCGGGGGACTCGAAGGTTTTCCTTCTTATGCACCCTCATCGCATCGCGCAAGGTCACTGCGCCAACATATGCCAGGAGCAGGGCCGTATAGACATACAGACTCCACCTGGCGAACGCAACCCCGGCGGCATGACTGATTATAATAATAGCGGTAACAAACAATGTGGATTCTACCTCACCCCTGAAGGAAAGCATAACACGGCTCAGAAGGGTGGCCCACCTGCCCCTTCTGATGACGAAAGTGTTCTTCTCCAGGCCGCCTTTGACGACAAGGGTCGCCTTCATGAGGCGCTGGATCTCCCGCTTCCAGTGCCACGCGGAATAGATGGCAATGGCGGCGAACAGGTTTAGGGTCGAACGCTCCGCAAACCAGACGTGCAGCCCAAGGGCCAGGACGAATGTGGAATTCACTATTATATGCGTAATTTCATCCAGGTAAACCCCAAGCAGAGAACATCTATTTCGCAGGCGAGCGACCTCACCATCCACGTTGTCGAGGATGTACCAGAGCTGCCACAGGACAGCTCCGGCGAGATTACAGTAAAGATTGCGGGGTATCATGCACAGCGAGCCGCACAGCCCCGCGGCGCCGGACATCACGGTTACGGAATTTGCCGATATTCCCAGCTTTACAAATGCGTAGCTGATGTAGATGGAAAAACCGCGAACGAAGTGCGTGCTGTACCAGGAGAGCCCGCCCTGCTCTATTCGGGTTTGTTGGGCTGATTCTTTGGCTTCCTTTATTTTGGCGCGCAAACCCATTTGGTCCCTCGCGGCAAGTTACCCGAAGCGTTCGGGTCGGCCTGTCCGGCTGCTCCGGGAAGATCATTGTCAATACAGGGTATCGCAATAGTATGAATTGAGTTCATGGGCCTATCGAGTCTCGATTTTCTGGTGCTTGTAGTTCCAGACGAGTAGTATCATGATTGCGGCAAAAACCGCCCCGCCGATCCAGAAGTAGAAGCCGGCGTCCCAGCCATACTTGTCCACCAGATAGCCGGTTCCCACGCCGGTCAAACTTGCTCCCAGGTATCCCATTGAATCTATAAAGCCGGTTACCGAGGAAGCCGCTTTGCGCGACCCCAAATCGGCAGGCAGGGCGGCGACCAACAGAATGTGAGGGCCGAAGGTGAAGAAACCGATAAGTAAGAGGACGATCAGGCTCAACACCCAATTATCAGAAGGACATGCCTTAAACAAATAGCAAAAGACAGCCAGCAGGATCAGCATTATAAAGGCAACGGGCGCTCTGCGATTCTTAAATATCCTGTCCGAGGCCCAGCCGGCGAAGATGGCTCCCAGGCCCCCTGCAATGGGGAAGGCGAGCGCCTTGTAGGCAACCTTCGAAATTGTCGCGCCTTGCTCCTCAAACATGTAAGTGGGCGCCCAGGACATGAAGCCGTAGCGAACGATATTCAGCCCGAACAATGCAAAGGCGGTAAACCAGACATGAGGATTTAGGAGGGTCACTTTTAGGGTTGTGATAAAACCAATATGGTCATCTTTGCGAATGCGTCCCTCTTCTATACCCCTTTCTTGTTCCTCTATGCTCGGCAATCCCACTTCTTCAGGCGCATTCCTTGCTCGCATGTACCAGTGGACGGCAATGAATGCACAGATAGCGGCCGGAAACCAAAAGGTGAACCTCCAGTCGAAATACTTCAGAACGGAGCCGGCCAGGAACCAGGAAAAGGCCCCGCCGATGATGTAGCTTGTGCCGAGACGCCCGGAGATCTTGCCCCTTATCTTCGCTGGGAACCAATTGGCCATCGCCTTGACCGTCGGCCCCCAGCCCATCGATTGAAAATATCCGTTCAGTCCCCAAACAACCACCATAAAAGCTACTATCCCTCCGTGGAATCCGAAGGCGATGTTCAAGGCCGCCGAGGACAACAGGCCGAACGTGATTATCCGTCTCGAGTTCAGTTTATCGCCGAGCTGGCCGTTTATGAATTGACCCACCGCATATAACAGAAACAGGCTGCTGAGCACCAGCCCCATGCGCGACTTGGTCAAATCAGACTCTTCCATTATTTTGGGAAGCGCAATCGAAATGTTTACCCGGCAAAGATAGAAGGACGCGTACGTCACCCACATAAGCCAGAACATCTTTCTCTGCCATGTGGCTATTGACCCGGATACCGATGTGCGTGAGGGCTTTTCCATTTACCTACCGCTGTTCTCCCTTATCATGTCCTTTATCTTGCTTGATGACTGTGTGGGATAATATGGTATCACGATAACCTTGCCGTTGATACTCGCCATGACCTCTCTTGCCTTCTCGATGGCTTCCTCGTCGTGGCTCGAGCTTTCCATCAATATGTCGGGCTGTATCTTCATCACATTGGGCAGCGGCGAATACGTTTCTTGTGCAACCGCAAGATCTACGTACTTGATGGAGCTTGCGAGCTCTATCCTGTCTTCAAAGCTAAGTGTGGGCTTTGACTTCTTCTCCATGGTCGCTTCGTCGGTCAGGATTCCGACGATTGATTTTCCGTCCTCACCCGCTATTGCCTTGGCATTCTTCATCATCAGCAGGTGTCCCTTGTGGACAATGTCCAGAACGTAGTACGAATACACTACTTTCATCTTTCTTACCTCTGACCTTTCTTGTCTTTGATGACCCGACACAGGGTATTCGAACTCATTTAATCCCCGAGACTATAGAGAATTTCCAATCCATCAGGATATCGTCGTCTTGGATTTTCATGTTATAGGCTTCCTGCACGTGCGCATCGCAGGCGTAGTGCATCTTCCTGATGATATCCACGTTCCGGAAAGGAAGTCCGGATTTGTCGAGCCAGTTGTTCATGCTCATGTTTCTCAATATCACCGTTCTGGAGGTTATCTTCTGAAACCCATGCCGGGCGAGAAGGTTGACAAGGTCATCGAGGAAAAACGTGATCCTTTCTTCCTTGAAATGGAACATGTCCTTGTAGAACTTTATACAATGGCGATCGGGTGGATTGCCCTCACAAACGACGAATTTCCCTCCGGGCTTGAGGACCCGATAGACTTCCCGCATGGCCTGTTCGAGGTTCTTCGCGTGGTGGAAGACCATGCGGGCCGTTACCAAGTCGAAGTCGTTGTCGTCAAAGCCGTCCAGATTCTCCATCTCTCCGACCGAGAGCTTAAAACCGTGGCGGGCGTCTATCTTGGCCAGCATGTCCTGACTGATATCCATGCCGTAATAGTCGGCTTCGGGGCACTGAATCTGCAGGGCCATGAGCACTTTTCCGGTGCCCGTGCCGACGTCCAGGACCTTCTTTCCCTTTTGAACGTCGGTAGTCTCAACGATGGTCGACAGCAATTCATCCCTGCTGACCCAATCCAGCTCATTGTATAACCTGGCCCGCTTGCTCCAGTCGGTTTTCACCCTCACCAGACGTCGTACAAACTGGGTGTCCGTCAAAGCCCTTTCATAATCTTCGGGCGTATCGATCTCCATCCACCCTCGTTCGATAATCACACAATGGAGGGGCACTCCCAATTCGGTCATCTCCTGGAAGAGGTCCGTCAGCCAGGCCTTCTCCAAAGCCTGCGCCTGGCCGAAAGGCTTGCCGGAGTAAAACTCTGTCAGTCGGTCATAATTGCTCTTGAGGCTTTCCACTCCCCGGCGTGAGCATTTGATTATTCCCATAAACTGACCCTGCGTTTCGTATTCCTCCGTCCGCTTTTTGCCTATTTCCTCTATACGGTTCTCGGAATCGAAATACACCATCTCAAGCTCTTCGAGGGCAACCTTGTTGCGCTGCTGAATGGCCTCCTTCCAGTTGACCATGACGCCCACTGCAATATCGTGACTCGATTCGATAATACGCCTGACGACCTGTTCTTCGTAGAGGATATCCGCGTAGAGAATCAACACATCTGTGGCCATCTCCCTTCGGGCGCAGAAAAGAGAGTACAGCATGTTCGTGCCGGCATAATCAGGATTGTCGTAATAGTTCAAGCCGGGAATGCTTATACTTTCACCTGCGTATCCCCGGACAACGGAGATGTCGTCAATGCCACAGGCATGGAGCGTGTTTATCTGAATCTCAAGAAGAGTATTGTCTTCGATCTTGATCAGACATTTTGGCAGCCCCTCACAGATCTTGCCCAATCGAGAGCCTTCACCGGCAGCTAAGATTATGGCCTTCATTCCAAACAGCACCGTATTTGTTTTGCAGGCATCGCCTTGACTAAAAAATCGGACACGATAAACAGTGTCGGCATCCGTTTATCTCAACGTCTTTTTGCCCTATTTCACCGTGCGGGCGGCACTCATAATCTGCCGCCCTCGTTTACGGGCCGGGTTCTGTTGCGGACCCGGCGGCGGACGCTCTTGGTTTCCGCTCGAAAATGCGGACAAACCGTTTTCGCTCAATCGTATCCAGACTGAGCAGCCAACTGCCTGCAACTGTTACCACCATCGCAGTAAATACTACGCCGCCGATTTCAACCCACGAATCGGGCGGCGACAGGTACTTCCAGAGCACGATTAAAGCCACACTCGGCAGGCACCCCAACAGTGCCGGCCGCCATACGCGCAGAACGCTGTCTCTTGCAGATATTTTCATCTTCCAATTGAAGTATATCGGCAATATCAGTCCCGATATTAACACCATCGGAAGGAAATTGGACCAGGCTACTCCCAGCAGCCCCCAATTGAAGAACTTGACTGAAATCACAGCGCCCAGGACACAGAGCAGGGCCCCCAAGGCCGCAAAAATGCCGAAAATCCTGTGTTCACCCCGCCCGACAAGGACGAGGAAGTTGCTGTGCTGCGCCAATCTCAGACAGTGGGCCACGGCGAGAATGGCCAGAATAACACCCATGGTGTCAATCAAGGTGGGGTCCTCGAAACGGTCGCCGACGTATACCCAGAGGAATTCCCTGCCCATGGCAATCAGGAAGCACCCGCCGGGGATTATCGCCAGCAGGCTGTACTTCTGTGTGAGCAAGGCTATTTCCTTGACGTGCGTGTGCTCGTTTCTGGCGTCAAGGTCGCTGACGGCGGGTTTTATTGCGGCCGAGAAGGCCTGCAAAAGTTGCGAGAGCAACAGCACCCCGGCAGCGGCGATGGAGAACTGGCTGACCTCAGCCGTGCCAATTAAGGCGCCTATCACCAGGTCGCTGGCCTTGTAGATAATGATGGCGCCCATCGCGTACAAAAAGGTGTTTACGCCATAGGCCAACATCTCTCTGAGAAGCTTCAGATCTATGTTTGTCAGAGATGGCGAAGAGTTCGGCAGCAATTTCCTCGCAAAGCCAAACTGCAGCACCCTCATCAGTATCTCGCTCATTCCATAGGTCAGCCCCATGGCAATCAGACCGTAGCCTCGCAGCAGCAGCACGACCACTATTACAGTTCGCAGGAGCAGGGGCAGAATCTCAGCCAGGCCTACAATGTCGTACCGCTGGAGCCCGCTTAAAACCGCGCTGGACAACTGCAGGGGCATGGCAACGGCGAAACAGAGTCCCACCACCAGCACGAGCTTTCGGGCGTCGCCGACCAGCTCGGGTTTAATTTCAAACCAGGAGGCCAGGTTGTAGCAAATCACCAGGGTAAGGAGGGCAAGCACAACCGCCAGAAGCGAGAAAAAGAACAGCGAGGTGCTGATTATTCGCTGGATTCCCCGGGTGTCGTCTTTTGCGAGGTACACGGGGATGTACCTGTTTATGGAACTGTTGAGCCCCATGCTCAGAAGGGTTCGGTAATGGAAGATGGAGGCGATTAGCACCCATACCCCGTACTTGAGCTCGCCGAGCCGCCCGAAAAAGAAGCGCACCAGGATAAAGGCAATAACGGCATTGCTGACCAACCTTACGAGGTTGAAGAGGGTGTTGTGGATCAGTCTTTTTGAGGTCGTGATGCCTTCTTTTCCCATTGCTTCTTTATCGCGCCTCTGTTATGCCGTGCTTTGGGCGAGCGCCGGACGGCGCTTGCGAAGGATTTGATTGTCAAAGACAGGCTGCTACGGGGTCAGCCGGCCCGGTAAGACCTGGCCCCTTTGGCGCCGGCGGCAATTTCTTGGGAGGAGCCCTTCACGCCGGTCTATGCGTTGTGTACCAGTCTATTGTTGCCTTCAGTCCTTCATGGAAGCGTGTTTTGGCCTCGAATCCGAAACACTTCTTGGCCCTGGAAACGTCCAGGCAGCGCCGCGGCTGGCCGTCAGGCTTGGATTTGTCCCACCGAATCTCGCCTTTGAAGCCAGTGAGTGCGGCTATTTGACCGGCGAGATCCTTGATCGTGATTTCAAAGCCCGAGCCGATATTGACCGCCTCGGCCTGATTGTAATGCTCCGTTGCGAGCAGAATTCCCTCTGCGGCATCGGCGGCGTAGATGAACTCGCGCGAGACCTCGCCCGTGCCCCAGCAGTCGATATGAGCGGCCCCGCTCTCGACCGCATCCACGCACTTCTTGATAAGCGCGGGTATTACGTGGCTGCTTGCCGGGTCGAAATTGTCCCCCGGTCCGTAGAGATTAACGGGCAGCAGGAATATGGAGTTGAAGCCGTATTCGGCCCTGTAGGCCTGAGACTGAACAAGGAGCATCTTCTTGGCAAGGCCGTAGGGCGCGTTGGTTTCCTCGGGATAACCGTTCCAGAGGTTCTCTTCCCTGAACGGCGCCGGCGTGAACTTGGGATAGGCGCAGACCGTGCCGATGGCCACGAACTTCTCGATACCTCGCAGCCTGCCCTGCTCCATCAACTGGATGCCCATTATGAGGTTTTTATAGAAGAACTCGCCGGGATGCGCCTGGTTGGCCCCGATGCCCCCGACCACCGCCGCCAGATGGACGACGATGTCCGGATCCATCTGCTCGTACATCCGCACGATGTTGTCCATCTTGACAAGATCGTAGTCCTCGATCTTCGGTATGCCGATGTTCCTGCAGCCGCGTCTTTCGAGCCCCGCCGTGACATAGCGCCCGAGGAATCCGTCGCCCCCCGTGACCACGACTCGCCTGTCTGCGAAGAATCCGCTCATTGTCCTGCTTTTTCCCGCCAGCCTATTATTCTTTCCCGGTCGGCGATTTTCATGTCCGCCTCGGTCATCATTTGCGCGAGCTTCTTGAATCCCACCTTTGGCTCCCACTTGAGGGCCTTCCTCGCCTTGCTCGCATCACCCTGGAGGTGATCCACCTCACTCGGCCGGTAGTATCGCTCGTCGATCTCGACATATTTGGTCCAGTCAAGATCGAGACAGCTGAAGACCTCGACAACGAATTCACGGACAGAGTGGCTCTCGCCGGTAGCCACGACATAGTCATCGGGCTTGTCCTGCTGCAGCATCAGCCAGATCGCCTCAACGTAATCGCCTGCAAAGCCCCAGTCTCGCTTCGCGTCCAGATTGCCCAGATAGAGCTTGTCCTGGAGCCCCAGCTTGATTCGCGTGGCGCCGCGGGTGATTTTGCGGGTTACGAAGGTCTCTCCTCTTCTGGGTGATTCGTGGTTGAAGAGAATTCCGTTGCACGCAAACAGGCCGTACGCCTCGCGGTAGTTTACGGTCTGCCAGAAGCTGTACAGCTTTGCGCATCCGTAGGGGCTTCGCGGGTGGAACGGGGTCTTTTCGGTCTGCGGCGTCTCGACGACCTTGCCGTACATTTCGCTGCTCGATGCCTGGTAGAACTTCGGTGGGCGGCTGCTCAGACGAATCGCCTCCAGAAGTCTCAGGGTGCCGAGCGCGTCGGTGTTGACCGTGTAGACGGGCATATCGAAGCTGACCCGGACGTGACTTTGAGCCCCCAGGTTATAGACCTCGTCCGGCTGTATTTCGTTGATGATCGCCGAGAGATTGCCTCCGTCGGTCAGATCGCCGTAGAGCAGTCTTAGCCGGGGCTGTTCGTGCGGGTCTTTGTACAGGTGGTCGATCCTGCCGGTGTGAAACGAGGAGCTTCGCCTTATCAAGCCCCAGACCTCATAGCCCCTGGCCAGCAGCAGCTCAGCGAGATACGAGCCGTCCTGACCCGTGATACCTGTGACGAGCGCCTTGTTCATAGTACTCTTCCCTCCCGACAGAGGATTAGCGCTGCTTATCGCCTTTCGCGCAGCCTCTGAAACTCTCTATTATCAAGCCCAGCGTCTCGTTGAGGCTTGTCGTTGGTTTCCAGCCTATCGCCCCTTTGATGCGTTCCAGGCTGGGCGCCCGCCTCATCATGTCTTCGAGCGGTCTGCCGTATGCAGCGTCGTACGGCAGGAACTGCTTCTTGCTTTTGCCACCTGTCATCATTATGACCTTGTCGGCCAATGCTTCAATGGAAATCTCTTCGTCCGAGCCGATATTGTACACCTTTCCCACAGCCTTCTTGCAGGCCGCCAGCTTGATAATCGCCTCGACCAGGTCGCCCACATAACAGAAGCACCGCGTCTGCCGGCCCGTGCCGTATATCGTGACCGGTTCTCCCCGCAGGGCGCTCTGAACGAAGCGAGGGACAACCATTCCGTAGCGCCCCGTCTGCCTCGGGCCTATCGTGTTGAAGAATCTGCCGATTATCACCTCCAGGCCGTACTGCTGGTGAAAGGCCAGCCCCAAAAACTCATCCACGGCCTTGCTGCACGCGTACGACCAGCGCGAAAGGCACGTGCTGCCGAGCACAATGTCGTCATCCTCACCGAAGGGCACGGCCTCGCTCTTGCCGTACACTTCGCTGCTCGAGGCCAGAAGTATCTTTCTCTTGAACTTGTTGACGGCGTCGAGCACCGTCTCGGCGCCCCAGATATTGGTCTCGATTGTGCTGACCGGGCTGTCGGCTATCAGCTTGACGCCGACGGCCGCGGCCAGATGGAACACCACGTCGCTTCGCTTGACGAGCCTTTCGACCGTTCGGGCGTCGCATATATCGCCCTCGACGAACTCGAACCCGGGTTTTTGGCTGAAGCCTTTGATGTTGTCCAGACTTCCCGTGCTCAGGTTGTCCAGCACGAGCACCTGGTTTCCGTTTTCAAGCAGTCGCTCGGCGAGGTGTGAGCCGATGAAGCCGGCACCGCCTGTAACCAATGCTCTCATAAAAGACTCGCAAGAAGAGGCGTAATATCACCGTTGAGGGGCGGTTGATTTGTGCTCTGCAGGGGGCTCCACAACCGGCCGGGGCGTGATATGACGACACACTCCGTGCCCGTCGGCTGCGCAACAAGACCAACACAGCCTAACTGCCAGACTCGACCATTTTGTGGAACCTGTTCTAAGGCCAGAATATGAAAGACTTGATTTGCAGTCTTCTCACAGCCTAAGTATCGGCAAGTAAAAGACATAGCTTTAGCAAAGCCGCCCGCGGCCACCCTTGCCGCAAGCACCGCGAGATAATACCAATACGCGGCGCAAGTCCTATGAGTTCACGATGTCTGGCCCTGCTTCAGGCCTCGCAATTACCTTCTTATAGGACTATGATCCGCGCTCGCTTTGTCTTGTGGTTCTGTCGCGGCAAACCTGCCGGCGGCGGGCCCTGGCGCTGCAGGGCGGCAAGGCTGCCGGACCCGCGGATTGGTGCTGCAATCCGGACATTGAGGGGTAGACTGCCCGAGGCGCTCTCGCAACGCGGCCGGGCCGTTTGATTCTGAGGCCGGACTTCCTGCCTCGGCATCAGCCATAATAGGAGCTGTACGTCTTGTCCGTCTCCCAAACGGTGACACAGTGCAGTGTGGCCCGGCCGAACTTGTCCGCAAGCCTGTCCCAGGCGAAACGCGCGATGTTCTCAACCGTCGGCATTGTCCGGCCGAACTCGGCGACGTCAACGTTCAGGTTCTTGTGGTCGACCACCTTTATAAGCGCCTGGTCCACGAGCCTTTCAAACCGGCCGATACGAAACGCGCCGGGCTCGGCCGTTTTCACAGTCACCTCGACGATGTAGTTGTGCCCGTGACCGGAGGGATTGGCGCATTTGCCGAAAACCTCGAAGTTGCGCTGGTCCGAAAACTCATCGTTCCATAGCTTGTGTGTGGCGGCGAACTCGAACTTCTCCCCGAAGTACAGCATCGTCAAATCCTCCGAATCCAGGCTGATATGTCTGACAGGGTTCAGCTTCAGAATCAGCCTGCTCAATACTGCCGCGCCGAACTTATCGGTCAGCCTGGTCCATGCCGATCCAAGAAGCTCCGCCATCGCGGAAGTCTCCATGTGTCGGCCGTCTCGAAAGTCATCCCTTATGCGCTTGGCGAAAAGCGGCACGACAAATGCGCGAACGCAGGTGTCGATTTCCGTGACGTTAACCACGAACCCCGTGTCCGCGTCAACGTCACCGGCAACCTCGACGCACAGCTCAAGGAAAATCGAGAGTCCCTCTCCGGCCGGCCTGGAGGCGAAGGGATTGCAGCCCGCGCTGTCTTCCGGCAGGAATGGATTTATCGAAAAACGCACGTGCCTCGCCAGCTTTTGCATAAGCCGGACCTCCCGCCTATTTGTTGTCCTTGTGCATAAGGCTGAGGACTTCGCTGCGGCTTCTCGGATCCCGGCGGAATGTCCCGCGCAGCGCCGAGGTCACCATGACAGAGCCGGGCTTCTTGATGCCGCGGATGGTCATGCAGCTATGTGAGGCCTCGAGCACGACCGCAACACCCAACGGCTTTAGGTTGGTCATTATGAAGTCGGCTATCTGGTTGGTCAGCCTTTCCTGCGTTTGAAGCCGGCGGGCGAAGCAGTCCACGATTCGCGCCAGCTTGCTTACGCCAACTACCTGGCCGGTGGGCAGGTATGAAACGTGCGCTTCGCCGATGAACGGGAGCAGATGGTGTTCACAAATGCTGTAGAACGGGATGTCACGGAGCAGAACGATCTCGTCGTGTTTCTCGGTGAAGATGCTTCGAAGGTGCCGCTTGGGGTCCTCGCGCATTCCGGCCAGAAGCTCGACGTACATTCTCGCCACCCTTTCGGGTGTCCCTTTGAGTCCTTCGCGCCCGGTGTCCTCTCCGACCGCTTCGAGTATCTCGTTAATGGCTTTCCTTATTCTTTCGGTGTCTACCGCAGTCGATTTCTTTGTCATCTGTCTGACCCGTAACGTAATTCAAGCAAACTCAAATTGGCGGTGCGCGCCCCGTCGTAACATTGGGCCTCACCCGGCCGCCAGATTGGCCAGGTAGGTGGTGAGCAGCCTCACGCCGAAGCCGGTCGAGCCTTCGGCCGAATACTCGGTGGCCTTTGTGAATATGTCCATGCCGGCAATGTCCAGATGCGCCCACTTGGCGTCACCGATAAACTGCCTCAGGAATGCCGCGGCGGTGCACGCCCCGCCCCACCTGCTGCCGATATTTCTCAAATCCGCTATCTTGCTCTTCATCTCCTTGGCGTACTCATCGCCGCTGGGCATGTGCCAGATCCTCTCGCCGCTGTCCTCGGCGGCCTTCTGCAGGTTCTTGACCAGATCGTCATCATTGCCCATCAAGCCCGCCATGTGCGTGCCCAGCGCGACCATGCAGGCCCCGGTCAGCGTGGCTATGTCGATAATGACCTCGCACTTCCGCCCGGCCGCGTACGCAAGGGCATCACATAGAATCATCCGTCCCTCGGCGTCCGTGTTCAACACCTCGACGGTTTTGCCGCTGAACGTCGTGATGATGTCCCCCGGCCGGTAGCTCGACCCGCTCGGCAGGTTCTCGGCCGACGGGATCAGCCCGTAGACGTTCAGAGGCGGCCCGAGCTCCGAGACGGCCTTCATCGTGGCCAGAACGGCGATGCCGCCTGACTTGTCCAGTTTCATGTGGTCCATGTCCGCCGACGGCTTAATGCTTATCCCACCCGAATCGAACGTAATCGCCTTGCCCACCAGCGCAATCTTCGGCAGTCCGCGCGCCGGCTTGCCCGCCGGGCTGTATTTCAGGATTATCAATCGAGGCTCACTCTTCGAACCGGAGCCGACCGCGAGAATGCCGCCCATTTTCTTTGCCACAAGCTGCCTCTTGTCGAAAACAGTACAGCTCAACCTCTTTGAGCCGCGGGCAAGCTTCCCGGCCTCCGCCGCCAGGGCGGGCGGATTTATCACGTTCGCCGGCCGATTCGCCAGAGTCCGCGCGTAACTCTGCGCCCTGCCGATAACGGCCCCGATGGAAACGCCCTTTTTCAATTGCTTGCTCTTGGCGACATCCGCGTCTATCACCTCGACTTTAAGCGCTCGCAGCCGCCCGTCCTCACTTTCGGTTACGAACTCATCATAGAGATAACTGCCGAAATAAGCCCCCTCCGCCATGGCCCTGCCCATAGCGGCCGCCTCCAGCCGCCGGCCGAAAGCCCTGTGCAGCGCCAGGCTCAGGGTCTTGGCCTTTATTGCGACCGCCCTCTTGGCCGCATTGGCCGACCCCTTGCGAGCAGTATCCAGCGTCGCCTTCTTCTGCTCTCCGAGCCCGACCAGAATGACCCTGTTAGCCCCTATCCTGTCATTGCCGTAGATGATCGTGCTCGTGCCTTCCTTGCCCTCAAAATCACCTGTCTTCGTCGGCCGGTCGATCGCGCCTCCAAGCCTCCGGTTCAGTTCCGCGGTCAGCTTGTCCGGCTTCTTGGAATCGCTGAACATGCCAACGGCAAGCACGTCGGTTCTGCAATCGCTGAAATCAACCGCACGCGTTCTAATCTTTACATCGATGATGTCCTTCATCCTTTTGAGCCTCTAATCTTTCGTATTTCTACTTCTGAGTTTGCCTGGTTTTCGCCCGATGGCGCAGGTAGCTTTCGATAAACGCTTCAATCTCCCCGTCGAGCACGGCCTCCACTTTGCCCACCTGATGACCCGTTCGGTGGTCCTTGACCATCTGGTATGGCTGCAGAACGTAGCTGCGTATCTGGTTTCCCCACGCGATCTCTCCCTTGTCTCCATAGAGCTTGGCAAGCTCGGCGTCGCGTTTCTGCTCTTCGAGCATGTAGAGCCTGGCCTTGAGCACGTTCATCGCCTGGGCCTTGTTCTTGTGCTGGCTTCTCTCGTTCTGGCACTGCACGACAATGCCGGTCGGCAGGTGCGTAATTCGCACGGCCGAGCTGACCTTGTTAACATGCTGGCCACCCGCTCCGCTTGCGCGGTAGCAGTCTATGCGGAGGTCGTCTTCATCTATTTCGATGTTGATATCCTCCTGGAACTCCGGGAGGCAGTCCACGGCGGCAAAGCTTGTGTGCCGGCGCTTGTTGGAATCGAACGGGCTTATCCTCACCAGTCGGTGCACGCCCACCTCGCAGGAGAGCCTGCCGAACGCAAACGGCCCGCTGACCCGAAGAGTTATCGAGCGAATTCCGGCCTCTTCACCCGGCGTGATGTCAAGCTCCCGGTACTTGTACTTGTGGGCGTCGAAATACCGCGTGTACATTCTCAGCAGCATACTGGCCCAATCGCAGCTTTCGGTGCCGCCCGCCCCGGCGTGAATGCTGAAGAAGCAGTTGCGCATGTCTTCAGGACGCGAAAGCAGGCCCTGGAGCTCTATCCGCTCGCACCGCTTGACGAGCGCCTCCAGATCCAGCTCCAACTGGCCCAGCTCGTCCTTGTCGGTCTCGAACGCCAGCTCGAACAGCTCCTCGAGGTCTTTGACCTCCCGTTGAAGCTCCTCTACCGGCTCAATAACGGCCTTCAGCGCGCTGACCCTCGATACCACCGCCTGGGCCGAATCCTGGTTGTTCCAGAATCCGGCCCCGGACATCTGCTGCTCAAGCTTATTTCGTTCGGATTTCCTGGTAGGTAAGTCAAAGCCAGTCCCGGATGCTTTCCACCCGGGCCGACAATTCCATTATTGCCTGCTTCAGTTCCGCCGGTTCCATGCTGTATGCCTTCAAATACTCAACGCAATCGATTCCAAAGCCCACCTTATACCACATCCGCCCACGATATGCAAACTACCGTTTCTCGCGTGGTTGTGTTCGCCCACCTTTTTGCCCCCCTGCCGCACCGGTGCTGGAGAAGAAGCCCTCGCAGAGGCAAACCGACTCGACGAAGCCATGCTCTTCAATGGCCCGTTTCAGCCCCGGATTAGCTCACCAAGCTCTCAGAAGACAAGCCATTCGATCAACGCTGCCAGCGACACCAATGCGGCGACGATGAACTCAAGTATCGCTATGGCCCGCAAGCCCTTGACAAAGGCACGGCCCTTTGAAAGTGAACGCAGGGCCTCACGTCTTTCCTCCGGAGGCACGAACAGTCGGACAAGAGCGTGCCGCCGCGAGGAGAAGTACCAAGAGAGGCATCCCATCGCGAACATCCCTGCCGAGAAGGCCAAAACTATGCCTGTATTCTCTGACATCGGCGGCAACATATCACCTCCTATGAGCCTTTCCGGCGCGATCGTCCCCCGCTTCCGGCACTACTCCACCTTCTCCATTTCCAAAACGATTACGCCCAGTTTCTCTTTTTCCGGGGGATAGATTTCGCGCAGCAGTGCGAGCAGTTGCCCTTTGCCCTCCATCTGCGGGGCGATCTTGGTGTAATCCTCCACATCCAGCATCTGCTCGAAGGAGTCGTATCGCCGGCAGTCGGTGATTTGCACGACCTGCTCGTCGTCGCGGAGGGCGATGCGCAACTGCTGGCCCGGGCGGATGCCCTTGAAGAGCGGATGTGCGACCCTGACCTCAAGGGTCTTCTTCCCGGCCTTGATCAGGTTAAGAAATTCCCTCTTTACCCGGATTATTCGCACGAATTCCGGCTCCTTAATGCTGCGCACCGCGCCACCGGCTCGGCGCGTTCACTACGCCGGTTTTGCCATGTTACCGCCCTGCCGCAGGCAAATCACGCGCTGCCGCCGACAAAAATATCGTGTCCACCCTGCTTGGCGAACAGCCGCCCGTACTTCGTCCTGCCGAACCAGCTCTTTCGGTATGGCAGGAAGACTAAGGCAGATTCTCCGTTGGAGTGCTCCAGGCGGGCGCATATCGCATCGACTTTCCTGCTTTCGCCGGGCGGTATAACGCTGGCATCAAAGCAAATGCCGGCCGCCTTAATCTCGCCCTTACCAGCCCTGTCCTTTAGCCCCGCGGTGATAACATCTATCACCTCCTGCGATGGGGGACGCTCGTCACCCGTGTGGCCGCCGACAAGAGCCACTTCGCCATTTACATCCGTGCAAGCTCCGAAAGGGAAAAATTCCCCGTGCTTGGCCAGCATTTCCCGGGCGGCGCCGTACAACGCGTTGAGTAACTCATCGAGATCTGGGTGAGCCATTGTAGAATCCTTAACCTTTCCGGCGGACGGTCATTGGCGACATCATCGGAGCCGGCGGCATGAGCAAGACCTTTGCCGGCCGGGCGGGAAAGCGTGAACGGCCGCCGTATCCTCTCACGCCCCCGCCGTTCGTCGACCACCAGGCGCACGCGTTCCAAGTCATCCGCCCCGCCCGACCAGTCTCTTGAAGAAATTTGCAGCCGATTCAAAGAGCCCCTTGCTCCTGAGCCTTTCCAGCTCCCCGCCGTCAAGCCACTGGCCGTAACATACCGAGCAGACGTCGATATGAACGTCGCTGTGGGTCAAATCCGTCACCCTCACCATGTTGCCCTCGCCGCCGCAGCGCGGACACTTGGCCGAAAGCTCGTCGTGGCCCTTGTTGTTGTCCACCTTGTTCTTGAGGATCTCGATATCCTCGGCATCCATTATCTGCCGCAGCTCACCCAGGTCGAACCAGATGCCCGAGCATTTCTCGCACTGGTCAACCTCGACCTCGCCCAACACAACCTTCTTAAGCTCTCCGTCGCATTTCACACAGTTCATATTGTTCTCCTCAAACAGCACAAGCCTCGACTATCGCATCACGGAATAATAGCGCATCCGACCCGCACGCGGGCATTATACAACTTATAGACCAACAGCTACACCTTCAACCGAAAAACGGCGGCAGGCCCTAAAATGCGCGGCCCTTCCAGGACCCGGCACCCCCCTGCCGTTGCCTGGATTGCGCAGCGGCGTGCCGGCCGCTGCTTCCACAGAGGATGTGGTGACGCCCGCCTTTACCCGCTTTTCAACAGTGAAAAAGCGGTTCCCTCCAAGCATTCACGCCAGATGCGCCGCCTTAACGGCAGACGACGGCACGCGGCCGACATCGCGCGCGGGCGAAGATCGTGTGAGCTGTTATAGACACAGCCTGGGCCGCAGCTCCGGGAGAACGGGACCGACCATACGTTCCACACACGGGCTATATGTAGTGTTACTGCATCGAGTCTATCCAGTAAGTTGCAGGCTAAGGGCTCGGTATTCTTGCGCCGGAACTTGGAAACGACAGGACCACCGCGGCTGCGCATGATCGCCGACTGCGGCAGGGGGGTTGAGCCACTGCAAGACTCAGTGCGGTCCGCTTGTAGCGTCCAGCGAATTCAACGGCAACACCGGCAACGAGCTGTCGCGTCAGCTAAGTTGGCCTGGCTTTGATAGGGCAGCCTTTGCAGCTTCGTCGTTAGCAAGGAGCAACAGCAGCCTGGAGGAAAAGCACGTCCTATAATACGCGCCCTGGGACTCGCCCGAAGGGCTTCGCCGCTTATGCAGGCTGGTGATTTGCTGGCGCACGCCGCATCGCAGCATGTTCAGGTCTGACGGCGGGCACACTGCGCCCGCGTGTATGGTATATATACAACTAACCTCTTGCCCGTGGCTCCGGCGTTCGCATTCGGCGGACGAGCCGGGGCGAACAGTTTGGGGGGTTAGAGGCGTGTGCTTGGGGGGCGGTCAGGGCGCGTTCTTGATCAGGGCATTGTTTCACGTGAAACATTTCGGACAGCCGATCCAGAACTCCAAGGGATGCACGACCAGCGTACTTTGTCGCCGCCAGCAGGGCCCCTGCCGCACTACTGCGTGGGTCTCTGGAGTGCCGGCGGGCTTACGTATTCGTGAGGGCGGGAGGGATTTGGAGAGTATGGGAGGGCGGATCGGCCGAGGCGGTTGTTGGCTCGTGACTTAACAAACGTCTAAGCGCGCGTACTCTGGCTTTGCAACAAGGGTTCGGGCGAACACGGAAAAGCCCCGGTGATATGCGGGCGCGAGGCAGGCGAGTGCGGGCGGCGGTTGGCTACGTGGCAGATCGAGTGGCGGTGCTACGACGTTCCAGGTTCGGCCCTCCAACGTATGGGTGGCCCGTTGGCGGTTGCAGGCAGACTGGCGAAGGGGGGTTCGGAATGGTTGTGGGCTGTGTACCTCGCGGAGGTGTGGAGAGTGCGGGCTCCATGCGCTGCTTGGGGCTTTTGCGTGGGATTGGCGTCGGCTGGCCGATATGCGGGCGGGCAGTTGCGGGCGTTGGTCGGGAGGCGTCGGCATCGTCCGAGAGTGCGGGATGAGCCTGCGCGGTCTCGCCACGCACAGTGGGAGACCCTTGCTTGCGGTGATGCGGTGGGGGGCTGGAACGGGGCGTCTGGCCGGTGATAGCGGCAGTGAGATGTTTCACGTGAAACATTTTCTTCCCGGATTCGCATTTTTCCCTCGCAAAGTTGCAGAATTCAATGTAATAATTCCGACCTATTCTATGTCCTGGCATCGCATCCGGCATCGAGGATGCATACCCGGGCCGTGTATTGTCCGGCATCGAACGAAGGAGCGCAGGTATGGATGACCGAAAAAGAGACAAACCAAGGCATCTGGGCAGGGGGCTTCAGTCCCTGTTAGGTCCTATAATATCCGGCTCCGGAGAGACTAACCGGGGCGGCGTTGGACTGGCAGATGCGCATAACTTCCCTTTAGACAACGAGTTACGTGATTCTCTAAGGGAAATCCCTGTTGGCGAGATATCACCGAACCCTTACCAGGCAAGGACGGTCTGGAACGACCAGGAGCTTCTCGAGCTGGCCGAGTCGATAAGGGCCAACGGGGTGATCCAGCCGATTATTGTCCGCCCGGCAGGTGCGGGCTATCAGTTGATTGCCGGTGAACGCCGCTTCCGGGCCGCGCAGTTGGCCTCGCTTGAGACGATACCGGCGCTCGTGCGAGGCGCCACTGACGAGCAATTGCACGAGTGGGCGCTCGTGGAGAACATCCATCGTGCCGATTTGAATCCGGTCGAGCGAGCCAGGGCGTACCAGAGCTACATAGGGACGTTCTCTCTCACGCAGGCCGAGGCCGCACAGCGGCTCGGCGAGGACCGGTCGGTTGTTGCTAACTACTTGCGCATACTGGACTTACCGGATGAAATCAAGCAGATGCTCATGGACGGGCAGATCACCATGGGCCACGCCCGGGCGATACTGGCCCTGCCGACGGACGAGGTGCGGCGAAAGCTGGCAAACCGGGCGATGGCAGGGCGGCTGAGCGTCCGCGAGGTCGAGAGGCTGGTTCGTCGGTATCTGACAGAGAGCGGCCGCACCAAACCGACGGTCCCCTCGAAGCCGGCGCACATTGTCGATCTCGAGAGAAAGCTGAGCAGCCAGCTCGGCACGCGGGTGAGCATCGAAACGCGGCGCAACGGGCAGAGGGGCAGGATAATCATCGAGTTCTACTCGCTCGATGAGTTTGACGGCATCGCCGAGAAGATGGGCGTTTCGTGCGGGCAGGAGGTTTAGGCAGCGCGCCGGGTTTTTTCTTAGTTGATTTTCGGACAGAATCGGCTATAATAGCCAACGGTAGGCGCACAGCGCCTGGTTGGCTTTTGGCAAGTCAAGACCAACGTTTAATCTGACTTTGGAGGAAATAGAAAATGAAGCGTGTTGTTGTTATTGTCGCGGTCCTGGTGATCGTGTGTCTGTGCGCATTGAGCAGCGTCTCTGCCGTGTACAGGCCCCCCATACGGTTGAGGCCGGCGGCGCCTCCTCCGGCGTCCCCGTATCAGGACGCGCGGGTCGCAGATCGCGGGACGGCGGCCGGGGTGCCGGACTTTGCCCCTCCTCAGGACGTGGATCCCAACAAGGTGAAGGCTGCTGTTAAGGCGTTCAAGGGGCTGGACATGGAGCTGGAGCTGGTGGAGAGGAAGGGCGCGACCGAGATCACTCAGTGGACGTCGGACAAGGAGGACAACAGAACGGCCATTATGAGAGCGGTGGACCACCAGGTTAGAGCCGAGCTGGCCCTGCTGAGGAAGATTGCGGCTGAAGAAGGCGCCAAGAAGACGCTCGCCACGATTGACGGCATACTGCTGAACAGACAGGTCCGGATTGAAAGGATCAACGACAGGCTGCGTAAGATGCGGAGTGAGCAACCGCGGACCAGGACGCCGCGCGGCCGCACGCCTCTTCGCGGGCGGACGCCTCTGCGTGGCCGGACCCCTCTTCGCGGCCGGACCAATACGAGGGACGCTTACCAGGGTGACGCCGGCGCCGGCGGGGCCGCCGCGGTCGAGCCGGTGACACCCGACCAGCAGAATCAGGGGCGAAGGTATCCGCCTCGCAGAAGATAGAATTGCAACCTGGCGTTGGCGTTCGCCGGCTGCCGCACATGCACGCGAGGCAGCGAAGGCTTGGCTGGCTGCCCGGAGAGTCGCGCATTGGGCGATAGTGATATTGTGCGCGCCCATGTTATAGGACGGTGGTCCGTTGAGTTAACCAGGAGGGGCAGTGAAAGCGGGAAGGATACTTCGTTTTAGCATGGCCGTTGCGATTTCAGTATTGATAGCGGCCTTGCCCTTGGCGGGGGTCTTCGGCAGAACCATCTACGTCGACGACAGCGCCGCCGGCGCCAATGACGGCTCATCCTGGCTGAACGCCTACAACTACCTCCAGGACGCCCTCGCCGACGCTAATTCTTCTGGCGAGCCGGTCGAAATACGGGTCGCCGAAGGCAAGTATCAACCTGATAAAGATTCTCTTCATCCATCCGGCACCGGAGATCGTGAAGCCACATTCCGGCTTATCAGTGGCGTGGCTCTAAGAGGCGGCTACGCTGGCTTCGGCCGGCCCGATCCGAACACACGCGATGTCGATAAGTACGAGACGGTTCTTAGCGGAGATCTACTGGGCAATGATAGCAATGTATCCGACGCGTGGGATTTTGCCTGGGACCCCAATCGGTCCGAGAACTGCTTCCACGTGGTCACTGCTGTCGGGACGAATGCCGGAACAGTTCTCGATGGCTTTGTTGTCACCGCCGGCAAGGCCTCTGGTGAGGATGATGTCCATTGGGATGGAGGAGGGATGTTCAACGAGGACAGCAGCATTGAGCTTATCGACTGTACATTTCTAAGGAGTGATGCATATGACGGCGGCGCCATGCTAAACTCAAACAGCTCTCTCAATCTTGTGAACTGCACATTTCAGGAACATTGTTCATGGGGCCCCGGAGCTGCAATAAGCAACTATGGCAGCAGCCTCAGCTTGGCCGGCTGTGTATTCGTGGGAAACTTCTGCGGGCAGGCGGGTGGGACCGGTGCTGGGATCCATAGTAGCGAAAGCGTTCTCACCCTGGATGGCTGCACGTTCATCGATAATTTCGCCTATGATGGCGGGGGGGGGGTGTTCAACTTCGAGAGCGAAGTTACAGTTAGAAACTCTGTGTTCCGGGATAACTGGGT
>CP070678.1:3901728-3930902 GCA_020352515.1 Phycisphaerales bacterium
CGGGAAGTACTGTCAGGGTAACGGCGAGACAAGCGACCCGAAAGCCGGCACTCGGCGGCGTAGCTGTCAACCTGTAACCCATGGTCCGGCTCCTGTGCTGCGGTATCTGAGATTCGGCACTAACACCTGAGTTCGTGCCGAGATCTCGAAGCCATCTTATCCGGCCCGATTCAAATAATCAATGCCGTTGCCGGCTGATGGGTACCGCGTCGCGCCTACCAGTAGGGACAGTCTGCCAAACAGACGTGTGCGATATGAGGTAAATCTGCTACAATGCGTTTTTCTGAAGATGTTCGACTTTTGTTGCGGACACTTTGACATGAAGGCACGGGATCGGACGATCTCCGGAGTGGGCTTGCGTAAAATGGTTTTGAATATATTTACCAGTATCCCAATCGCGACGCGGCGGCACAAATGGCTGGTTGTCGCGCTTCTTCTGGCAATGCGGCCGACGCCGGCGCGCCCGGCGCCCATCAGGCTCTACGACCTGCGCTATACCCTGCGCATCGACACTCGGCGCGCCGATCAGGTCAGAATGGCCTGGGACCACTGTCACGCCGTGGCCGCTCTGCAAGGCCTGGTCAATCGGCGCGAGCCGCTGTTGTACCTGCGTTTCGTGGACTCGCAGCGGCGCGACACCAACGTCGATGATTACTGGCTCTCCAGGCTTTCGGCGCCGGGGCAATGGCTGGACGGCCGGGAAACCGAGGTGGTCGGCGATATCGTGGAGCTGGTCAGAATCTTCCGCTCCTATATCGACGGTGTCGTGGTCTACGATCCCAATGTCGCGGCCACGAGCAACGTCGCCTCCACGGCGGCCGGGGCCGAGAGTCTTCTGCCGATTCGCTACGACCCGTCGCCCGGCAGTCTGTACACGAGGCTCGTCAAGACCGGCCCTCGCCTTGCCGTGAAGCTATGGCTGCTGAATCGGGACGGCACGTCACTGTTCACCGGCACGGGAACAATCCCCGGCGCCGACCGGCCCTCGACCGGTTCGGCCAAGTGCGACGCCTACCTGTGGGCCAAGCACAACTACCTGGATGCCGGCCGCTGCGACGGCTCTTTCGGGGCATACTACCTCGACCAGTACTGGCTCAAGAAGCCGCGCAGCGCCGTGCTCAATCATCACTGCCTGACGAATCATGACTTCTTCATTAGCAAGAAAGCCTTCTTCTTCGACCTGCACATCTGGCCGGACGAAGCCCCCATCGACGACCCGCGCCAGAAGCCGGGGACAGATTTGGAGACATTGAAGGAGTTTCTGCTAAGTGCATACAATCACGGCGGCAAGGAGAGCATGATCCACATCGGCGGCTTTGTCCCCTGGGCTCACAAGTACACAAGCCACCGCGGCTCGGGGGGAAAACACGCCCCGGTGCCCACCGAGTGGGAATACGGCAAGGTCATCAGCGCCTATAACGGCTTCATGGACGCCGACGCCATAAGCTTCGGCGCAATGGCGAATGCCTCCTTCTATGCGCACTTTCCACTCAGGCAGAAGTACCCGCAGCCCTGGGTCACGCCGCTCCAGCTTATAAGGCGCGGGTACCTGACGCCCGACGGCAGTGTCAACTTCGCCGGCCGAGACTTTCTGATCTTCTACGTCGGTGATTACGATTGCGCCGCCTGGGTCTACCAGCGGACGATGGATATCTGGGACGACCCGGCCCGCGGCCGGCTGCCCCTGATGTGGTGCATAAGTCCCGTCCTTGAACGCCGCGCGCCGATGGCCCTCGACTACATGCGACGAACCGCCACCGAGAACGACTACTTCGCGGCCGCCGACAATGGGGCGGGCTACTGCGAGCCCGGGATGCTTCAGGAGCCGCGCGGAGTCTCGAACCTGCCGAGCGGGCTCGACGCCTGGGCGCGTCACTGCAAAACGCTCTACGACCGCTGGGGCCTGACAATAACCGGGTTCATCATTTACGGCAACGGCCCCGCTCTCAACAAGGCCGGGCTTGACTGCTACGCCTCTTTCAGCCCCAACGGCATCGTGCCGACGGCCGGGCCCCGGAATCTGCTGCACAAGGACATGCCCGTCCTCAAGTTCGACCACGACATCAACGAGGGCAATCCCGGCGATGCCGCCGTCCATGTCGTCCGCCGAATCAGAGAGCGCCGCGCCGAAGGACGCCCGCCCTTTCACTGGTTCCGCAACATCCTGAAGACCCCGTCGTGGTACGTGGACACTTATGATAAGGTCAGAGAGGCGAACCCCAAGATAGAGCTGCTCGACGCCCCGACGTTCTTCGAGCTGTACCGCATCTACCTGCAGAATAGACAGTAGGCATCTGGACTTGAGCGGCCGAATCCCAACCCCATAGTCAACCCGCCCCGCCAACCGGAGCCCGGGGGCATCCTGTTTGCCAGGTCGAATTGGCGTCCTGGAAATACGGCGATTCGCCGGGCGTTTTGAGCTCTACGGACCGGTGCGCGGTTCCAAAAGCGGTAGTAATCGTCCCAAGTTGTGTGGTTGGGGGTGATAGAAAGGCGGCCTCTTTGCAGGCTTGAACTTAAAGAACTCGATGAATAGGCTCTAAACGGTTCGTTATGATGTTCCATCAGTCAGCTCTCCCTTGCTTTGAAGGGGCAAGATAACTTGAATTTTTGGGAGATGTCTGTTATCATGTAGGAACGGGCTTCGGTGGTTCGGCTCGTCAGGTACGGATGATGTGTCCCACGTTTATGGGGGATGGACGCTTTAGGGAAGTTATCACGTCGTCGATTCCTGTGTTATGCAAGACGGACGCTTTTAGGTGAGGAGGTATGTCATGCGAAGGGCAAGAGTGATTTGCGGAATTATTGTGCTGCTCGTGGTTTGCGCCGGTGCGGCCGGCGCGGACCGGGATGGTATCGACTGTGGTTGCGACAAAACGGGCACGTACTCGGGGCTGAAGAAGATCGATTTTCCGGAGCTGATTCAGTACTACGACATTAATACCCAGAGCTACAACTCTCCCGGCGGCAACTACCACGTGACTATAGGGGTGCAGTCGATGGCTCCGTTTCCCGGGGTGAAGGTGAATATGAACATCAGCAAGAACGGGACGGTGGCGAGCATCTCATCCAATGTGCTCGAGGCGAGCTGGGGTTTCAGCCCAGACGATCATCGTTTCGTGTTCTTCTCTCGAGACCTGGGTTCGATGTTTCACATAATCCTCTATGATCTTGAGGAGCCGTCGGGTTCGAACGATTATCATCTCTTCGACTCGATCGCGGTGAGCAGTCTTTCGTTGGGCTTTAGCCCGAGCGGGCGGTATTTTGCGTATGCGGCGGAGTCCGACACGGGGTATCTGTCGTTGAAGGTGGTTGACGTTCTGGAGCCGGAGACCGATTTCTACTATTTCGAACCGACTCTTGGGATCGATCACGCCGGTTGGGGTTTTTCTCCGAAGAACCTTGGCGGCGACGATGCGGCGCTGTTTCATGCAATCAACGGCAACGCCGGGATTGTGTGCCGATTGGTGAATCTGCAGACGATGACGGCCTATCCGGTTGGGGCGGATACGGGGACGTGGTGGGGTTTTAGCTCGTGCGGGGACGTCTTCGGGACGGTGGACGGCAACGCCAAGTCGGTGCGGTTGTATCATACGGGTACGGGGCAGGAACTGCCGGGAGGCGGGTGGACCGGCATGGCGCAGGACCTCAAGCCACGATGCGATGCTGACAATCACTACATCGGGGAGAATATTCTTTGCGAAAACACGGCGGACAAGAGTTGCGGTGGGGGCGGGGGCGACACCGAGCCTCCGACGTGGGGCGACGGAGCGAGTCTGACGGCCGAGAACGTCTCTTATACGAGTCTGGACCTTTCGTGGTCGCAGGCGAGCGACAACGAGGGTGTGACGCAGTATCGCATCTACAAGGACGACGAGCTGCTGGCCACGGTCGGCGCCGACCCGCGGCAGTACGAAGTGACGGCTCTGGAGACGGACACGGAGTACACGTTCGGTGTGGAGGCCGGTGACGCCGCCGACAACTTTAGCAGCGGAGGGCCGTCGGTGACGGTGACCACGCTTTCGGACAGCGCGCCGGCCTGGCCGGGCGGGGCGACCCTTGTGGTCAAGAGCCTGACCGAGACCTCGGTGACCCTCGAGTGGACGGCGGCCGAGGACGACAACTCGATTGCGGCCTACAGGGTGTATCAGTACGACTATGGCAGTGACATTTTGCTGGGCGAGGTTGACGGCTCCACGACGGAGCTGGAGGTGGCGGATTTGAATGCGTACGAGGAGTACACGTTTTACGTGACGGCCGGCGATACGATGGACCAGTGGACGAAGGGCCCTGGGGTTACGGTCAAGACGCTGGACGAGACGCCGCCGAATTGGCCGCTGCCGAAGAGCCTTTCTGCGGTCAAGAGGGAGACGACGAGCATCGAGCTGACGTGGTCGGACGCGAACGACAACGTGGGCATTTACTCTTACAACCTGTATGTTTACAGAGAGGGCGAGTGGAAGCTGGCCGCCCGGCAGGATTACAAGCCCATGACGGTGAGCTGTCTTGAACCCGGCACGAGCTTCAATTTCAAGATGGAGGCACAGGACTACGCGGCCAACGAGAGCACGGACGGGCCGACTGCGACGATAAGCACGTCGAGCGGGCCGGCGGACTGCTCGGCCGTCCTCGAGCGGGCCAGCGTGAACTCCGACGGGCAGGAGACGATAGGCGTGCACGGGCCGCCGACCGAGTGGGACCCGCTCGGCTGGGACCCGCACGACAGCGACTACGCCTCGGTGAGCGCCGACGGGCGGTATGTCGCGTTTCAGTCGGCGGGAATCAATCTTGTCGAGGACGACAACAACACGCTCCATCTGGTTACCTCGGGCAGCGGGTGGAGCGCCTTCTGGAACGACGATGTGTTTGTTCGCGACCGGGAAAGGGGCAAGACAGAGCGGGTGAGCGTCTCGAGCGCAGGCGTTGAAGGAGAAGTCGGAGGATCAAGCAGCGAGGCCCGCATAAGCGCAAACGGGCGGTGGGTGATTTTCAGTTCTTCGTGCGACAACCTTGTTTCGGGCGACACGAACGAAAAGAGAGACATCTTCCTGCATGACCGGCAGAATGGGCACACGTTGTTGATGAGCAAGGGCTACCTGGGGGGCGGGGCGAACAGCCACTGCTACGGGCCGAGCATCAGCGACGACGGATACTACATCGCTTTTGTCTCGTCGGCCGACAATATTGTGCCGGGCGACGACAATTCCAGGGACGATGTATTCGTCTATAACCGCCATACGGGCAGGACGACCAGGGTAAGCGTCGCCCCGGACGGGACGGAGGCGAACGGCAGGTCGTGGGGGACGGATGTCAGCGCGGACGGACGGTATATTGCATTCGTCTCGGAGGCGCGGAACCTTGTCGAAGGCGGCTCCGACTATACTTCCGACGTTTTCGTTCACGACCGCATCACCAAGGAGATGACGCAGGTGAGCGTTTCAAGTAACGGTGTGGACGGCAACGGGCGCTGCTGCATGGAGACGTCCTACAGCACGACGACCCGCTGGCCGGCCCGAATAAGCGACCGGGGGCGGTACGTCGTTTTCGACTCGCAGGCGAACAATCTTGTGGAGGGCGATACCAACGGCAAGACGGACACGTTTGTTCACGACCGGCTGACCGGTCTCACGAGGCGAGCAAGCGTTGGCGACGGCGGCAGCCAGGCGGATGCGGACTGCCGGAGGTCGGATATCAGCGGAAACGGGCGCTTCGTGGCCTTCGAGACGCTCGCGACGACGCTGGTTGCCGAGCAGACCTCTCCGTACATATATGATGTTTTCGTTCACGATATGATTCTTGGGACGACGGAGAAGGTGAGCAAGTGCCCGTGCGGGACGGACGGCGACGACGGCAGCTCTCGTCCGAGCCTGAATGCCGACGGGACGGCCGTGGCCTTTGATTCGCACGCGAAGAATCTTCTGTTGAACTTCGGCGACACGAACCAGGACGGGGACGTTTTTGTTCTGGAGCGCGAGATTACGCCGGCGGTGGATCTTTCGGTGGAGCTTTCGGCGGCCCCGATTCCGGCCCGGCTGGGAAAGCGGATCGTCTGCACGGCAACGATACGAAACCTGGGGCCGGACGAGGCCCAGGGACTCGGCCTGACATTTGCGGTTCCCTCGGGCGTGCAGATTACCGGGGTGGAGGCCCGCGAGGGGGACTGGGAGTACGACGATACGAGCGTACAATATAGTGTTGATAGTCTGGGCTGCAACGGGGAGATTGACCTGCGGGTGGACCTGTTGACGGATGTTTCGGGCGCGTTCGAGGCGACGGCGGTAGTGGGCTGCGACGTTCTGGAGGTGGTGGCGGGCAACAACGAGGCGAGCCTGGAGATTGAAGTCGAGGATGCGGACGGGCCGGACTTTGACGGCGAAGAGGGGGTGACGGCGAGCGATTATTCGATATTCTCTTTGGACTGGATGAACAATTTGGCGCCGTTCGCCGACCTGGACGGAGATGGCACCGTGGGATTCGCGGACCTGTCGATTCTTGCCGGGGCCTGGCTTGAGGATATCAAGTGAGGCCGTTTCGCCTCAGTCTCTACGGCCGGGAGCGTCCGTCATTTTTGATTTCTTCAAGCAGGGCGGCCAGCTCTTTGACAATCTCGGGGTGATCTGCGGCGAGGTTGCGTTTTTCGCCGAGGTCGTCCTTGAGGTTGTAAAGCTGCGGGCGGAGATCCAGGCCAAGCTCGGTGTTGGTGTTGACGTTCATCTTGGGGCCTTTGCGAGGCTGGATGAATTTCCAGTGTCCCTTGATGATGGAAAGCGTTCGCGCATGCTCCACGAGGTTTTCTCGCGCGGTCTTTGTTCTTCCGAGCAGGGCCGGCAGGATGTTGAAGCTGTCGGGTGCGTCGTCGCGGGCGAGCTTTAAGCCGGTGAAGGCGGCCAGCGACGCCGGAAAGTCTATCTGGCAGACGAGGGCTTCGGATGTTCCCGGTTTGATTCGGCCGGGCCAGCGGACGATGAAGGGGACGCGCGTGCCGGCGTCGAACGCGCTGTATTTTCCGCCTCGCAGCGGGCCGGAGGGCTTGTGGCCGTCAAGCATTTCCACCGCGCGGTCCTTGTAACCGTCGTTCACGACCGGGCCGTTGTCACTGGTGAAGATTACCATTGTATTCTCGGTGAGATCCAGGCGCCGGAGCGTATCAAGGATTTTGCCGACGCACCAATCTAATTGGACAATGGCGTCGCCGCGCGGGCCCAGGCCGCTCTTGCCGGCAAAGCGCGGATGCGGGACCCGCGGGACGTGTATGTCGTGCGTGGAGAAGTAAAGGAAGAACGGGCGGCTCTTATTCAGCTCGATGAAGCCGGCGGACTTTTCCGTGATGGTGTCGGCCATGTCCTCATCGACCCATCGTGCTGATTTTCCGCCGCTCATGTAACCGATGCGGCTGATGCCGTTAATGATGGTCTGGTTGTGTCCGTGGCTGGGGTGCATCTTCAGCAGCTCGGGGTGTTCTCTGCCGGTGGGCTCGTTTCCGACGGGCTTGCCGAAGCTGACCTGTATTGGGTCGGCCGGATCGAGTCCCACGACCCGCCGGTTCTCGACGTAAACGCACGGCACCCGGTCGCCGGTGGCTGGGATTAGGAAGCAGTAGTCGAAGCCGATGTCGAGTGGGCCGGGTTTGATATCGGCGTTCCAGTCGAGATTTCTGTCACCGAGGCCGAGGTGCCACTTGCCGACGACGGCGGTGGTATAGCCGGCCTTTTTCATTATGGCCGGCAGGGTGGTGCGGCCGGGCTCGATTATCAATCTTGCGTTGCCCGGCAGGATGCCGGTGCCCTTCTTTCGCCAGGCGTACTGGCCGGTCAGCATGGCGTAGCGTGATGGCGTGCACGTGGCCGAGGCCGAGTGGGCATTGGTGAAACGCAGGCCCTCGGAGGCGATCCGGTCAATGTTGGGCGTCTTGAAATTCGTCGCTCCGTAGCAGCCGACGTCACCGTATCCGAGGTCGTCGGCGTAGATCAGAACAATGTTGGGCTTTGCGTTCCCGGCCGCCCTGAGCCTGCTTGGATAAAGTGCCGACGCCGCGGTAAGAGCGACCGATTTGACGAATGTACGGCGAGATATTTGCTGGGATTTCATGTTTTCTCCTGTGATACACTTCTGCCTGGCTACGATACCGACAGGTGATTATACCTTGTTCCCGTGCAGATGCAAAGTATTGGCCGACCAGTGACGCGTCTGGCGTCGTCTCTATGGGGAGGGCGGGTGCTTGTTGCCATCTGCGGAAAATCCTGTATACTCTTTGGAAAGGCTGGCGGAGCAGTGATTGTTCCGGCCTGTTGCTCGATGGCAGCCGGGCTCGCTCAACATAGGTCTTCCCGACGGCGTGGCTGTTTCTGCTGGCTGCGCGACGGGTCCTTCGGCCATGCCCAAGGATGATGATCGCCTGGGTTTGGAGAAAAAGAAAGTTGAGGTACACATGACAAGAGGAAGATTGTCGGCGGTGGTTGTGATGGTTTTGGGTACTGCGATTTGCTGCGGCGCCCGGGAGGCGGGTTTTGGCGAGGTTGAGCGGCGATTTCGGGAGCTGCCTATGGAGGCCCGGCGGCTGACGGGGCCCCTGTTCTGGCTTCACGGCGACGAGAGCCGGGAGCTGCTGGAGAGGTACGTGGGCAAGGTGGCCGAGGGCGGCAACGGTACGTTTACGGCCGAATCGCGGCCGCACAGCGACTGGCTGGGCGAGGGTTGGTACAGGGACCTCGGGATTTGTCTGGAGGCGGCCAAGAGGCACAACCTGACGATGTGGATATTCGATGAGAAGTGGTGGCCGAGCGGCGAGGTGGGCGGCAAGGTTCCGCGCCGGTACGGGTGCAAGCGGCTGGTGCTTGCCACCGAAAGCTTCACCGGGCCCGGGCGCTTTGAAAGGGCCGGCTACGAGGGGCCGAATTTTGTTGCTGCGGTTGCCGGCAGGCAGAAAGAGGACGGCATCGAGGGAGCGAGCCTTGTGGATCTTTCGGGCTCTATAAAGGACGGCAGGCTCGAATGGCGGGCACCGGCGGGCGAGTGGAAGGTGATGAAATTCACGTGGAAGCCGAGCGGTGGACGTATCGTCGTGGACGGGGCGAGCCAGGACTGCGTTGACTGGTATATACAGACGGTTTACCAGCCGCACTACGAGAGGTTTAAGGACGATTTCGGCAAGACGATAGTGGGCTACTTCTACGACGAGCCTGAGACGCACGGGGATTGGGGGACCGAGGTGTTCAAGGTGCTTGACGAGCGCGGGGTGGATTGGAAAAAGGCGCTGGTTGCGTGGAAGTTCGGGCTGGCCGGCGACGAGCAGGCGGCGGCAAAATATCAGTACCGCGACGCGCTGGCAGAGGCGTGGGGCCGAACGCTCTACGGAGGATTGTCGCGCTGGTGTCGAGAACGCGGGGTGCTGTCGATCGGGCATTTTCTCGAGCACGCGAACGTCTATTTGAACCTCGATCTCTGCGCGGGGAACATGTTTCAACTGATGAAGTACAGCGACATGGGCGGCATCGATGCGGTTTTCGCCCAGTTTGTCTGGGGCAAGAGGGTGACTCGCGGCGCTCCGGTGTGGCAGACGCCGAAGATGGGTAGCTCGATCACGCACGTTTACGGCAAACCGGATGACGTGACGATGGTGGAGATATTCGGGGCCAGGGGCCAGGACCTGACGTATCCGGAGATGAAGTGGTGGACGGACCACATGCACGCCAGCGGTGTGAATTTCCTGATTCCGCACTCGTTCAATCCGCGTTCTCCGCATGACACGGACTGCCCGCCATATTTTTACAACGGTGGGTACGAGGCCCGCTGGCCGCTGTATCGCGTCTTTGCCGACTACACCAGCCGCCTCAGCGTGATGCTCACCGCAGGGCGCCACGTGGCGCCTGTGGCGCTGCTGTTCGCGGGCAACAGCTATCACGTGGGAAAGACCGTGACGCCAGAGCACATGAGCGAGGTGCTGCAGGACGCCCTTTACGACTGCGACTGGCTGCCGTACGATGTTTTCGAAGAAATGGCGGAGCTTGCAGACCGCGAAATCAGGCTTTACAGGGAGTCCTACCGGGTTCTGATTGTCCCGCCGGTGGAGGTTATTCCGTACGGAACGCTGGCCAAGGCGAAAACGTTCTTCGACGGCGGCGGCGTGGTGGTCGGGCACGGCTTTCTGCCGACAAAATCGGCCACTCTCGGGCGCAGCCCGGCGGACATCGCGCAACTGCGGGAGGACCTCTGGGGCGATGCGAAGCCGGGCCTTGGGCCCTGCAAGATAAACGACGAGGGCGGACGGTCGTATCTGCTGCCGGAGAGGCCGACGGTCAGGCAATTGCAGCACGTGCTGGCGGGCGACGCGGGCATTGTCCCGACGCTCGAGGTGCTTGAAGGGCGGACCGACAACTGGCTTCATGTGCTCCATCGGGTCAAGAGCGGGCGTGACGTATTCTTTGTGACGAATCAGAATCATCTGGGTGATGCGCGTCGATTCCGGTTTCGCATCACGGCCGACGGCGAGCCCGAGTGCTGGGACGCGATGCGCAACGAGATTACAGCCGTGCAATTCAGACGGACCGGAGAGCATACGTTCGAGGTGGACCTGACGCTCGAGCCGTCGGAGAGCGTGCTGCTCGTCTTCCAGCCGGAAAGCCGACGGCTGCCGATGAGGCTCACGGGCGCCGAGAAACCGGCGGCCAAACCAATTGAGATTGTTCGTGAGAGCGTAATCGCCGACAAACAACCGGAACCAAAGATCGATGCGGCGGAGGACAAGCTCTCCCTGGAGGGATGTTCGTGGGTGTGGTACCCGGAGGGCAATCCCGCCCAAAGCGCCCCGCCGGAGGCTCGATATTTCCGCAAGCGGATCACGATCGACGCTGGCCGCAAGATCAGGAAGGCGACGTTTATCGGCACCGCGGACAACAGCTTTGTGTTGTTCGTCAACGGCGGCAGCACTGGCGACAGTGACAGCGGCAACATGGGGTGGAGCAATCCCGTGAAGCTGGACATGACTGAACGCTTGAAAGCGGGGGCAAATCAACTGGCCATCAAGGCGGTCAATGCGACGAACCAGCCGAATCCCGCCGGGCTGATAGGCCGGTACGTGATTGAATTCGAGACGGGCCCGGCGATGACCGGCCAAATCGACGAAGGCTGGAAGGCCTCCAGGCAGGAAAATGCCGGATGGCAAAATCCGGACTTCGACGACCGGGCCTGGGTGATGGCCAAGCAGGTTGCGCCGTACGGGGGCGGTCCCTGGGGGCTGCTGGACGGCAGGCGGAGGCTTACGCTCAGCGGTGTAAAGGCGGATCCTTTCTACGGACGGTGCCGGATTCCCGCGGGCGTGAGGCTGGCTCGGTCGCGTGTTTACCTGGAGATGAACGAGCTTGCCCCCGAAGAGGCGGCCAGGGTGACGGTCAACGACAAGTACGCTGGCGGATTCATCGGCAGGCCGTTGCGCCTTGATGTCACCAAATATCTCAAGACAGGGCCCAATACGATTCTTATCGAGCCGTTCGCGCCCAAATCGGCGCGACTGATGATCTACGAGTGACGGAGAACAGAGCCCGCGGGACGCAGGGCGGGCAATGCCCCGCCAAGGCCGGCCCATCCGCAGAGCCCGTTTTATGCCTGAACGGTTTGACGCAACTTGTGTCACGCGGGCAAGGTTAGGCGAATGCCAGGCATCGAAGGGAGGCAACTATGTTTGCAGCAGAAGACGTTATGACAAAGAAAGTTGTTACGGTGACCAAGGACACACCGATCCATGAAGCCATGGACCTGATGTTGCGGGAGGGCGTTTCCGGGGTGCCGGTTGTGGAAGACAATATGACGCTCGTGGGAGTTTTGTCCGAGAAGGATGTGGTAGGTCTGCTATACGACGGGGAAGCCCTGGAATCACGGCAGGTGCGGCATTTTATGACGGAGCGCTCGATCTCATTCGATATAGAGGACAGTCTGATTGAGATTTGTGACTTTCTAACCAAGGGCCTTGTTCGGCGCGTTCCCGTAACATCGGAGGGTCAACTGGTCGGGATTATCAGTGTGCCGGACATAATCAGGTACACTCTTTCGATGAGGCAAGAGAGCGGCTGTTCCGAACCGGGGGATTGAGTAACCGACTATATTTGATATTCGGTCAAAAGGGTTTCTGCGGCCGGCTGACGGGCAGGCGGCCTGTCGCTCAGCCGGACAAAAGTCCGAAATCCGGGGACACTGCATAGTGGCTTCAACGCCTATTTCGGTCGAGGGCAGTCGCCGGGCAGGTCTGTGTTCTTCTTCCGCCAGTTGGCGACTATCCTGGCCAGGTCGCCGGTAAAGACGCGATACTTGAATGGAGCGCCTGAATCCTTGTGATCTATGTCGGCGCAGGGGTCAAACTTCGGGTCGGTAGGTTTCTTTCGCCAACTGGCGATGATTCTGGCCAGGTCTCCCGTGAAGACGCGGTACTTAAAAGGCAAGCCGGAGTCTTGCCCGTCGGCGTCGCCGTCGCACTGATAGCCCGTGCCAACCGGCGGCGCGCACCAGCAGCCCGGTGAGCCCATGGCGAGCCAGTCCTTGTGAGTCGGGTAGTCTTCGGGATAGCATCCGAACGGATTGTCGTCGGAATCCTCCCACGGGCCCTGGTAGTAAATGAAGCGCAGGCTGCGCAGGATAGCATCTTGCTGAAACGTGCCTTCGGCGAACCTGAGCTTTAAGAATCTGATTCGCTCACCGTTTTGGCGGCTTGAGAACGGCACCGGGACAGGTATGACGGGCCACTGGCCGGTGCCGGCGATTTTGCTGAAGTCCGAGACCTGCGCCTCGATGTATTTGCCTTCGGTCTCGGCGAACTGCACGCGGTAGCCGAGGGGCAAAAATGCGCCGTCCCACACCAATTCCACAGCCTTTATGGGCAGAGGGTGCACGTCAAGCAGATCGATTTCGATATCGAACGGCTGGTAGATTTTCTTGTCGAAGAACCAGTGAACGTCATTGCCGTCGGGAATGCCGTCGAACTTGAAACCGGCGATCGACGCGGTGACCTTCGGGCCCTCCGTCTCGAAAAGCTTCTTTGCGTACACCTTCAGTTTCCCAACGGTATCGATCCTTTCTTCCCAATCCGGGTCCTTGGCGAGCACCGGCATGTGATCCGGAGGCAACGCGACAAAGTCGTGCTTTTCCCAGTGCAGTCTCGACGGGTCATACACGGGCTGGCGGTGCTCGTCGAGATCGATGCCGAAACCGTATATCTTCCTGTCGGTTCCTATCCAGTCCGGGCCCTGGGGAGTGACCGACCAGATGTCGTCGTATCGGTGGTCGTCCCGGACCCTGTTGCCGCTGTTGCCCTCAAGAAGGGTGGCCTCTATCTGAAAGACGTGTCCGAGGACGTCCTCGTGGACCCACATTTCGTTTATCATCAGGCTGTGACTGTTCTTGAAGTCGTGCCACGTGTCGCGCTCGCCCGGCGCCCCGTATGTGTAGCCTCTTATTGCGACGTATGCCCCGGGCACGGGAATGGTTACGCCGAGCTGGATATCGTCGTAGTCGATGTCGCCGGGCTCAATCCACCTGCCGCGTCCGCCACGTCCGAATTCGTTCACAAAATCCTCGCCTGTGTACCAGAGCCTCAGCGAGTAGACGTTATAAACCTGCCAGTCGGCGTGCCAGCCCGTACTGTATCCGCCGGGATAGGGCAGCCCGGCCTCGCGATGCCAGTATGAGATGGTTTCGGAGCACCAGGCCTCGCGCTTGTGGAAGTCGATGCCGAAGTCCGAGATGGCCCAGGAGACAAGCATCGCCGAGAGCTCGCTGTTGCAACCGAGCACCATCTGGTAGTAGGGCTTGCCTGCGTTCGTGAAGTCGTGATTGGGATCAATTTCCCAGTCGCAGCCCCACGTGCCGGGGCAGGCGCAGGATTCCCTGGTTCCGAGAGTCTGGATTGCGACGTCCTGGATGTAGCTGCCGGAAGGGTCCCAGACGCCGGTGTTGTCAAAACAGGGGCAGTCGGGGGCGTCCGGCTCGTTGTCGCACGCGCCCAGAGCGCCGGCCGTAATGATTGCCGGGATTAGAAGGGACATTACGATAGAGAGCATTGTTGTTGAGGGATTCCGGGTTTCCACGATTAACACTCCTCCTTTCGCACAAGAGTCTTTCGCCCGATGTCTTGACGCCTATACGTGGATACAGTTCTGGCTACCAGTGACTATGATAGCGGATTGCGGCCGCAATTACCAGTACTTTCTCCATTCCCCGCCTTTTCTGCCCGATCATTGATCGCGGCGGCGCCGATTAAGAGCCCTCCGAGGGCCAACGAAAGAAGGGCTGCGAGCCGGATGCACGCAGCCCTTATCGAACTGTTCTACCAGCATCTTGGCGCGCTGTCAGTTTCCGCCCGGACCGAAAACAGACGGAGGCAGTCCCTGCCCACGGTTCTTGCCGAGGTTGCGCGAGATGGAGTTATAGTCTGCGAGTATTTCGGGGGAAAGGACAATCTGATTCAGTGTGCCGCGAAAATCGTTGAACCCTACCGTATTTTCAGTTGTTACGATTGAACTTTCACCCGGGTGCTGTGCGGGCAGGTACACTTCACTCAGTTCAAAGGCGCAGACGTCGACGAGAGATGCGTTATCGCTGACAAGGCTGACTTTGTTCTTGACTACGCGGTTGCAGGATATCTCTGCGGCTCCAGGCCACCCGTAGCGGAAATCGGCGTACAGAACGATTCCGCTCCCTTCGTATCCTCCCTTCTCGGTTCCGCCCTCGTCGTAGGGAGGGGGGACATGGAGCGTTCCCGAGATCTTGTTGTGCGAGACGACATTGTCCACGATCATCTCGCCGAAGCGCGCTCCGACAAGGACGGCGATTCCTCCGCCGTTGTTACACCGGAGGTCGGTAATTTCATTGTGGCTGATTTCCCATCCACTGCCTCCCCAGTTGGATATTCCCTGGAGGGAATCGACCAAACTGCATTGACTCACGGTAACGTTGTCGGCTCCTCGGCTCATTACGGGGAATTCGACCGTTTCAAATTTGAGGTGACTGATTGTTGCTCCAGAGCCTGCACCCTGGCCTGGGAAGAAGAAGCCACATGCATAGGGATATGGAGCCAAGAGGGGGCCATCGACGATTGTGGCTCCGCCTTCACCCCTGATTTCGACTGCCTTTGTTATGGTGGCTCCGGCATGCTGGCCCGGTCCCACCATGATGGTGTCACCCGGGATGACTTCGGGGCTGTCGAGGGCGACTTGGATGGTCGCAAAGTCTCCGGGGACATTCCACGTTGCCGCTTGCAAGTTTGCCAGCGGCAGCAGAAATGCCACCGCTATAACCAAAATTGTCGTTAGTGTTTTCATTGCGGAAGCTCCTTATAAAAACGTGGTTCATGATATTTGTCGCTGCAGACGGCCCGCACCAGAGCGCTTCAGTTGTGCCCCAAATCCCAAGAACGAACACGGAAACGGGAGCACACTGAAGCTTGGCGAACCATCATGGGCACAGGCGTTATTTGCCGGGCGCGTACGTGCCGAAGCCGGGGCTGGCGGGGCTGCCGTACTGCTTACCGTGTATCCCGGCAAACGGGTCGTTCTCTACCGTTTGAATCTCGGCGAACGAGCCCCAGATTGCCGGGCCTATTTGGACGCCGGTGCTGTTGTACCAAACTTGGTTGTTCAATGTCGCGTCGATCGGTGCCGCCACGATCTTTACGAAGTAGTTCCAGTGCGCAGTCTTGCTCTTTCCATTGATCTCAATTTCGTAGGAGCCCGACATGTGATTGGTGAGCCAGGCGCCTGAACCCAGGTAGGAAGGGAAGCCGAAATATCGGTCGAGCTTTCCGTCTCCGTCACAGTCTTTATTGCTCAACCACGCGTCGTTCCATTTCATGATGAGATCCACGGCGCGATACGCCCAAGTCGGCTTTGCAGCCATGAGGGCCGTTGCCTCGTCGATAGTCCCGGCAAAACCCTCGTCAACAAGCCTCTGATAGTAGACGTCGTCATCTCCTTCATAAGGCGGGAGCCCGGCGGTATTGTAGTTGTAATAGGAGCCGTTGAACTTGTGCGCCTGATAATTGTATCCGAATACGTCGTGGCCGGTGATCAGGGGCTCACCCGCCAGATAGTGGCCGGGCGAGTAGAGAATCGTGCCGCTCTGGATGGTCTGACACGGCGCCGGCTCCGGCCCGACATTTATATTGGCGATTGTCGTCACCGGTGTGCTTGTACCTGTGGACTGGCCGAAGGTGATTAGAAATCCGTCTTTTTCCCAGCCGAGGTCCTTATCCGCCCATAAGTCGGCCCATGCGGCCCAGTTCGCGGCAGTATAGACCGGGTCATTTTGCATCGTAGCGGCGCCGCCGAGGGTGTCAGGGAACTCGGTGAAGGGACCGTCAGTAATCAGGAGGTTCTTCACCTCGTCCCAGTTCGCCGCATACCACCCGGTCTGGGCCGTGCCCGTCCAGCCGGGTTGAGCCTCGAAGACACAATAAGGTTTCTGACCCCCGTCGTCAGAGGCATCGGTATCCCAGCCGGTGCTTGTGGCACTATTCTTGGCCGGCGCCAGAATGGCCTTCTTGCCCTGTGTGTCCATAACCATCACGTTGAAGTAGGCATTGCCCCAGTAGCCCGCGACGAGGGTCCATTGTACGGTTTGAATGCTGGCAACTTTTCTGCCATTGAATGCGTTTGTGCTGTAGAAGGCCTTCTGTCCCGTTCGGGTAGGCCAATCACTCTTGTTCCAATGATAGTACTCGTCATTGCCCGTGTTGGCTGTGAGTGCCGCCGGCGCAGAACTCGCGTCAATCCACCCGTCGTGCACGGCCCACGCGTGCCACTCAATGGCGCCATGGGCGCTTCCGGCGAGCAGCGTTATCACTGCTGCGGCAACAAAGAATTTCGTTAGTTTCTTCATTTCATGTCTCCTTGTAAGAAAGTGACTGATGGTGTTTGTCGCTGCGGACGGCCCGCAGCAGGATTCAACGACACTTCGTGGAAGGTGAGAAGCCGACGGCCCGAGGGCGCATTTGTGCCCGGGGGCATCTTAATTTCCGGGAGGCGGCGCAGACGGCGAGCGGGTGGCCCACTTAGCCCGGCAGGAGATACGCCATTGCGAGATTCGATTCGAGCGCACATACTCATCACCCTGGGACCTCGAACGAATGGAAGCCCCGCAGTATGGCAGCCGGCTAACTCACTACGACTCCACGACTCCGGCTCAAGACTCCGAAAGCTCCATCCTACATGCAGGGCCAAATCTGTCAATCGTGGTAACTACGGGATTTTGGAGGAATTTCCGACTGTCCCGGGCTTCTTCTCAGGGATGTATGACCGGGAAACCGTATTGTCGCGCGCACACCCCACCCGAGTGGTGGCATCACGCCTGTGGCAGGATTCTCAGGGCTGCCGGGAACCTGCGGGCTGCGGACAGCGATGAGGGCTCAAGTAGCCTGTCGAGGGCTATGCGTCATACATTTTCTCGGCCGGAGTGGGCGTGGCGGGGAACGGGTCGTCGGTCTTTTGCTTCCACGAATCCAGCTCGGCGACGAGCTCGGCCTGAAGGGCGGCGTGCTCGGCCCGGTTAGCGAGATTGTTCATCTCATAGGGGTCGTCCGCGAGGTTGAAGAGCTTGGTTGGCGTTTGCACACCGTCGATGGATTCGGCCACGAGCTTGTGCGGGCCCATTATGACCGAGCGCCAATCTCCGGCCTTTTGGGCGTATATCGACTCATTTGCAAGGCTTTTCGCGGGCATTGCCGCGGCGGCTTTGTCTCTTCCGGTACATGTCCCGGCCTCTTTCAGGCCGCATATCGACAGTATCGTGGGCATCAGGTCGATGGAGCTGATAAGGTTGTCGACAACAGCTCCGCTCTTCAGCACGCCCGGCAGCCGCATTATCAGCGGAATGCGACACGATTCCTCCTCGGGCTCATTCTTGTGCGCAATACCGTGCGATTGATGGCCGTCGCCATGGTCCGATGTGAAGACAACGAGGGTATTATCGTCCAGGCCCAGCTCTTTCAGTGTCGCAGCCAGACGCCCGAATTCGTGGTCCAGAGAAGTGCAAAGGCCGAAGTATTTTGCCAGCGAGGTCCGGTTGCCGTTGACGACGTTGGGACGAAATTGCACGTCACCGGGGTCGTACGTGTCAAACTCGGCCGGCGGATTGTACGGCGTATGCGGCGGGCCCCAGGCCACGAAACAGAAGAAAGGGTTGTTTTTGTTTTGCCTGATAAAGTCGATCGCCAGGTCGGTTTGAAACGTGGGCTCGTATTGGCCGGGACTGTATCGGCCCGCGCTGGACATCGGCACACCGTCGTTGGTGAACGTCGGCGAGTCATAGTAGAAGTGTCCCCGATTGAAGCCCTCGAAGGTCTCAAAACCGCGCCGGCGCCAGCCGGGAGGAACGAAGCCCGGCTTGGCTTCGCCGTCCATGTGCCACTTGCCGATGTAGTGGGTCCGGTAGCCGGCCTCGGCGAAAGGATGGGCGATGCAGCGCTCGGTCGGCGGCAGCATCAGGCTGTTATGAATCATTCCCGTTTCGTGGGGCAGCCGGCCGGTGATTATGGCCGCGCGGTTCGGAGTACACAAGGGGTGTGCGCTGTAGCATCGGGACCATCGCACCCCGCGCTCGGCCAGGCTGTCGAGGCTCGGCGTCTGCACGATAGCGTCACGATTATCCCCGTGGCTGAACGAGCAGTCCCGCCACTGGTCGGCCAGGACGAACAGCACGTTGGGCTGCTTGACCCCCACAACCACCTGCAGAGTTCTGTTCGAGAGCACGAATCCGCCTGTTGCCAATGCGGCGGACTTCTTGAGAAAATCACGACGGTTCATCCGTTATCCTCATTTACAGTGGCCGAGCCGGCGCCGGCCTTCGGCAAGGCCGAGATTCAGAAGGCCAGGCGGAAACAAGGCTGTAAGGCCCACTTGTCGAGCTCAAGTCATCTTGGCATCGCCTTACCTGCGGCTCTAATCGCCCCAGGTGACGGCGTTGTAGGCATTGACCCGCCCGAATCCGTAGTAGGGGTCGTGGCCTCTCTCTCCGAGGTCGTCGGCGGATTTGTAAAGCACGAACTCGACCTTGCTCGGATCCATCGAGCCGCCGTTCTTGCCGATGATCAGCGCGGCCACTCCGGAGACATGGGGTGCGGCCTGGCTGGTGCCGTGTACCCACATCCAGGCATCCGGCGGAATACAACTCAGCACACGGTCAAACATGAAAGCCGGCCTTTCTGCCGTATCGGGCGGAAACAGCACGAGGGTCCACCCCTCACCACCGGGGGGCCAGGCCATGTCCATGTCACCGCCCGGTGCGGCCACGTGTATTGCCGTCCGCCCGTAATTCGTATACGAGGCGGGGACATCGAGGTCGGTGTCCGGGTAAAGGGCCCACAACTCCGGAGCCGTGGCCGAAACAGCGATGACGTTCCGCGCTTCCGCCGGCCACACGACCCAGTCCTGGTCTTTATCCAGGTCTTGTGCGGAGTTTCCGGCCGACGCCACCAGAGTGGCGCCTGCATCACGGGCATATCCGACGGCCCGGTTCAGGATTAACAGAATTTCGCTGTGCTGCCGCGCGCTGACCCAAACGTCGTCATCGGGGTCCGTCGGGTCGTTTTCATAAAAATGACCGCGATGGCGTATCCGTCCCGACAGGCTCATGTTAATCACGTCCGCATCGATGTCGCCAGCGTACACAATCCCCGCCACGAGCCAGTCGAGCCAGCCCCTGCCGCTCTCGCTCTCGATCACCTTTATCGGCACGATTTCGGCCTCCGGGGCAACGCCTATGACACCGTAATCGTCCAGGTCGTCTGTGGCCGCAATCAGTCCGGCCACGTGCGTGCCATGCCAGCCCTCAAAGCCGGGATTGGCCCAGTCTTCGCCGGTCACGAAAGAGGCCGCCAGCTCGATGTTCAGGTTCGCGGCGAGGTCCGGGTGCAGCGGGGGATCCGCATCCGGGTCATAGTACATGCCCGTATCCAGAACGGCCACGCGTACGCCGGCCCCACGTGCGCCCGTTTCCCAGGCCTCCGGAGCATCAATCGCATCAAGACCCCACTGGAAAACCGCGTACATCTCGCTCGGTGTCTCGCCGGTGACGTTGTTGGCGTCGTACACTATATCCGGCTCATCAAGCCAGTCGATCATGATGTTGGGGACGACCGAGCGGATCGCCGTCATCGCCCTGCCGCCCCGGATTGTAAAGTACGGGTCGGAAGACTCAACGACGGCCACACCGATCTGCGGGATTTTCTTGACGATTTTTCCCCCGGCCGCCCTGACCACGCCGTTGATCTGAGGCGGCAGCTCGTTCGCATTGGCGATTAGCAGATATGAGCGACCGACGTCATTCGGTTTGCCCGGCCGCTCGCTCATCGAGGCTAAAAGAAGAGAACCGGACAGAGTCAGCAGCGCAACCGCTGAAATCACACCTTTGATGAGTTGATTCCTTTTCATTGTCTTTCCTCCTGTCTTGCATGCATTTGCATGACTTAATATCCGTCGCAGAACCTCGTCGCCCTACAGCGTGGCGCGCGAGTACATTATCCGGGCTAGGCGACTATCGAGAAGAATAAAACGAAACTCCCCCGGACCGAAATGCCGCCGTTTTTCGCCTGTCGGCCGGCTGGATCTGCACGTGTGCATTGCCAAGGTCTCCCGGCTGCCGGGCGGGCCGGCGTTCTACAGGCTGTCTGCCGGGGCGCCGCCACAAAAACAAGAAACTTTTCTCATATCACCGTTCTTACCTAACTTGATAGTATATCATTTTGCACTGGGCTGTCAAGCACCCAGACGCATGATTTTTGGGGATTTGGGGCCCGCAGGGCCGGGAGCAAAGGTCCGATGGCCCGTTTAAGCCGATATCAGGACTTGTCTATGCCTTGCGTTTTCCCATAAGGCCCAGGCCGCCCAGACCCGCCAGAAGCAACGTGCACGGCTCGGGCTCCTGCTGTGCAACGACAGTATCGACCAGAGACCCCTCTCGAATCGAAAGGTCGGACAAACTCACTGTCGCACCACTCCTATCGGCCCCACCGTAGTCTATCCGGAGCATCGCCGTGTAAGCCCCATCTCGGGCAATTCTCGCCGGCGTTCGAATAGACTCCGATCCACCGTCCTGTTGACAAGCACCCTTCTGTATGGCAAGCTCGGGCGGATTGTTTCCCATAACGGATTCAAGATGATGGCATGATTTCTGTCGGGAGGTGCATTGTGAGACATGTTAGAACGCGGATTGGATTTGCCGCCGTTGCGGTCTGCCTGGGGCTGTTTGCTGTCTCGGCGAGCGCCGACGCGCGGTCGGATGAAGAGGGCAAGCTTAAGGTTCAGCCTGTTATAGAGATGAAGGCAAGGGCGTTTTCTCTGGAGGATGTCCGCCTGCTGGACGGGCCCTTCAAGCGGGCGATGGAGCTTGACAGGAAGTATTTGCTGCTGCTGGACGTTGACCGCCTGCTGCACAATTTCCGGGTCAACGCGGGCCTGCCTTCGTCGGCCGAGCCTCTGGGCGGCTGGGAAGAGCCCCGCTGCGAGTTGCGGGGACATACGGTCGGGCATTACATGACGGCCTGCGCGCTTATGTACGCGAGCACGGGCGACGAGCGGCTCAAGGAAAAAGGCAATCGGGTGGTGGCCGGCCTGGCCGAGTGCCAGGACAAAATAGGCAGCGGTTACCTGAGCGCTTATCCCGAGAGTTTCTTCGACAGGGTCGAGGCCAGGCGGCGGGTATGGGCCCCCTACTACACGCTGCACAAAATTTACGCGGGCCTGCTCGATATGTACGTCTACTGCGACAACGCCCAAGCGCTGGATGTCTGCAGAAAGTTCGCCGATTGGGTCGTCGCGCGCAACGCACGCCTGTCGGACGAACAAATGGAGGCCATGCTGGGCACAGAGCACGGCGGAATGAACGAGGCCCTGGCGAATCTTTACGGAGTCACGGGCGAGAAGAAGTATCTCGAGATCTCCATGCGCTTCAACCACAAGGCCGTGATCGCACCGGCGATGGCCCGCCAGGACAGGCTGACGGGGCTCCACGCCAATACCCAGGTGCCCAAGTTCATCGGAACGGCCAGGCAGTACGAGCTTACCGGCGAGATACCACTCAAGACGGCTTCCGTCTTCTTCTGGGGCACCGTCGTAAACGAACGCTCCTACGTCATCGGCGGCCACAGCGACGGGGAGGCCTTTTCGCCCAAGGAAAGACTCTCCGAGGCCCTGGGGCCCAACACCACCGAGACCTGCAACACCTACAACATGCTCAAGCTCACCAGGCACCTGTTCTGCTGGGAGCCGAAGGCCGAGTACGCCGACTACTACGAGCGGGCACTGTACAATCACATTCTGGCCTCGCAGAATCCGGAGACAGGCATGATGTGCTACTACGTGCCGCTCCGCTCGGGCTCTCGAAAGACATATAACAGCATGAACAATTCCTTCTGGTGCTGCACGGGCACGGGAATTGAGAACCACGCCAAATATGGTGACAGCATTTACTTTCACGACGGCGGCAGCGGGCTGTTCGTGAATCTCTTTATCGCCTCGGAGCTGAATTACAGGAGCAAGGCCCTGAAGATTCGGCAGGAGACGACGTATCCGCAAGAGGACGCCAGCCGGCTGAAGTTCACGTGCGAAAAGCCGGTCAAGCTCAGCGTGCATATACGTTACCCGTACTGGGCAACGTCCGGCCTGAAGGTCGACGTCAACGGCAAAAAGCAGAACGTGACGGGCGCGCCGGGCGCCTACGCGACGCTCAGCCGCACCTGGAGAAACGACGACACGGTTCAGATACGGATACCGTTTACGCTGCGGACCGAGGGTTTCCGGGACAACCCGCGGCGATTCGCCTTCATGCACGGCCCGCTGGTGCTGTGTGCGGAGGCGGATATCGGCAGGCCCTATCCGGCGGTTGTGGGCCGGGAGCGCGAGGTCCTGGCGGCCCTCGAGCCGGTGGCCGGCAAGGCTTCGACTTTTACCGGGCCGCCCGATATCTTCCGCACGGGCGGAAAGGACGGAGCCGGCGTTACGTTGGAGCCGTTCTACAAGATGCACGGCGGCCGCCGCTACATTGTCTATTGGGACTCGTTCACACCGGCCCGGTGGAAGGCGAAAGAACAACAGTACAAGGCCGAATTGGCCAGGCAAAAGGAGCTGGACGCCAGGACGGTGGACCGCATCGAGCCCGGTCGAGAACAGAACGAGCGAGACCACAACCTCCGGGGCGAGAACACGGCGTCCGGCGACTTCAGCGGGCGCAAGTGGCGCCACGCCACCAACGGAGGATGGTTCTCCTATGACGTCAAAGTGCTTCCGGCCGAGCAGCAGGAATTGAGCGTTACGTACTGGGGCAGCGACGGCGGCAACCGGCTCTTCGACGTGCTGATCGACGGAACCAAGCTGGCGACGCAGCGCCTGCAGAACAACCGCCCGGGAGAATTCTACGACGAGATATATGAAATCCCCGAATCTCTCACCAAGGGCAGGGAGAAGGTGACGGTGAAGTTCCAGGCGCACGACCGAGCGTGGGCTGGCGGCGTATTCGGCCTGCGGGTTTTGAAGAAGGACAAGGCCGGGCCCGAGTGAAGAGCAAATAGGAAGCCGCAGGGCAGGATACGCAAAAGTGATTATCCGCTGTGGCGCATGACGTGATTTCTGAGAACACGGAGTAACCCTATGAAAAAGCTCCTTCTTATGACCGTTGCCGCCCTCTGGTGGTGCGCAAACGGCGCGGCCGCCAAGCTCTCTGAGGACCAATCCACAAGCGCCGACCGTGACGTCACCTTCATAGTCACCTCCGATGTTCATTACGACGCGTTTGAAAACGAAGACCGCAACGAGCGGGTCCGCGACACAATCAGGCATATCAATCAGATCACGAAGGTCGCCTGGCCGCAGCAGCTTGGCGGCGGGCCTATCGCCTCCCCGCGAGGCGTCCTGGTCCTCGGCGACGTGATCGACGACGGGGACCGCATCTTTGAGGGCAAGCACCAGACGCCCCGACAGTGGCTGCTCTTCGCCGCCGATTTCGGCCTGGATGGAAAGGACGGCCTGCTGGACTATCCTGTTTACGAGACCTGGGGCAATCATGACGGGCCACCGGCGGGCAGGGAAAAGCATGGATTCAGCTTTCAGGCGCAATTGCAAAGGCGCAATCTCATGCGCCGCAAGAAGGGGCTGGTTACACGAGTCTCGGCCAGCGGCCTGCACTGCTCGTGGGACTGGGACGACGTGCATCTTGTCCTTCTGGGCATTTATCCGGCTGACCGCCAGCATCCGGATGTTCGATACAGCGCCGAGTGGCACGACCCCCAGATGGCCCTGACGTTTTTGAAGGAGGACTTGGCCGCGAGCGTCGGCGACAGCGGCCGGCCGGTTGTGCTTGCCAATCACTGCGGATTTGACACCGACTGGTGGCACAAAGACGACTGGAAGGCCCTCTACGAGGCGGTCAGGCAGTACAACGTGGTTGCCTGCTTCTACGGGCATTCGGGCACGGGTCTGAGAAAATGGGCCCCGGAGGGCGAGGACAAGCCGCTCGATTGCATTAACACCGGGCAGACCGAGAACGGTTTTTTCGTGGTGCAGATTGTCGACGGGCAAATGCGGGCGGCCTATCGCTGCAAGCAATGGAGTGAAGAAAAGGCGCCGGACGGCCGCAGAAAACGTACCTGGAACAGCGCATGGCAGTGGCGGCATTTGCTGGAAAAATCAGTTTCTGTGGGTGTGCGGCCTCGATGCCGCGGTGCCGGAGGTGACTGTTTTGAATTGAGCGGCCGGCCATTGCTGGGCACAACAGCCTTTGGTTAAGGCGGTCGGAAGAGGACAGTGATCTTTGCGTTGAAAGACCTCACACAGTCTGCGGGGCGATCTCCAAGATACCCTGAAAGTCCGCGTTGACATCGGGACCGGGCGTACTATATAGTGGCCGAAGGATTACCCGTTGAGATGATGTTTGCCGGATCAGAGTATGAGCAGCGCCTATACCGAGAGTTTGAACAAGCTTATCGAGGAATTCGGCCGGCTGCCGGGCATCGGCCCAAGGACGGCCGAGCGGCTGGCATTTCATGTCCTAAAGGCCGAGCCCAGCGAGGCAATGGCCCTGGCCGAGGCCATCCGCGACGTAAAGACGAAAATCCGCCGTTGCGAGATATGCTGCAACCTCTCCGAAGGCGCCGTCTGCCGCATCTGCTCGGACGCCCGGCGAGACAAGAGCGTGATTTGTGTCGTCGAGCAGCCCAAGGACGTCATCAGCCTGGAGAAGACCGGCGTCTGCAAGTGGGTCTATCACGTTCTCGGCGGCCACATCGCCCCGCTCGAAGGGGTCGAGCCCTCCGACCTGACCATTGACAAGCTGGTCGAGCGCGTCCGCGCCGGGGGCATAAAGGAAGTCGTAATGGCCACCAATCCCAATATGGAAGGTGACGGCACCTCGCTCTACATAAGCTCGCTGCTGCGAGGCGCCGGTATAAAAATCACGCGCCCCGCCCGCGGCCTGCCGAGCGGAAGCACTATCGAATACGCAAGCGGCAAAATCCTGACCGACGCCATACTCGGCAGGCAGCAGCTCGAATAGACCAGAGTAATTGTGTCGAGAGGGTCGCCCGGAAGGACGTCAGAACAAACAGGGCCAATAACGGCCGCAGGTTTGCAGGGTGCTGCACTTGAAAGTCACGAAGGTCTCCGAGACCGACAGATGCACTCACCGACTGCTCTGGGTTGGCGGCTGTGACTTTCAGGCTGAACGGGCGAGCTTGCGCCCGGCTCTTCGGCAAAAAGGACAAGGAGGTTGAACGCTTATGCCCGCTGACGGAAAAGTCAAGGTCGGCATCATCGGCTCAAGATTCGAGGCGGAAATCCACGCCGAATCCTTCCGCATGATACAGGCGGACGCAGAGGTCGTCGCCATCGCCTCACCGACGGCCGGCAACGCACAGAAGCTCGCCGACAGGTATAATATCCCGCGAGTCTTCACGGACTACCGTGAAATGCTCAGGGAAAAAGACATCGAGATGGTCACCATCGCGGCCCCCAACCACCTGCACGCGCAGATGACCGTCGATATCGCCGGCGCCGGCAAGCATGTCGTCTGCGAAAAACCACTCTGCATGACGCTCGAAGATGCCGACCTGATGATCGAAACATGCAGACGGAAGGGCGTCCTGCTGCTGTACGCCGAGGAGCTTTTCTTCACGCCAAAATACGTCAAGGCAAAGCAGATGGCCGACCAGGGCGCCTTTGGCAGGGTCTATATGGTCAAGCAGTCCGAGAAGCACTTCGGCCCGCACGCCCCGTGGTTCTGGGATGTTGACAAGAGCGGCGGCGGGGTCTTTATGGACATGGGATGTCACGGTATCGCCTTCTGCTACTGGTTTCTTGACCGGCCGAAGATTAAGAACGTCTATTGCCAGATGGCCACGCACGTCCATGCCGACAGGACCAGCGGCGAGGACAACTCCATTTGCATAATCGAGTTCGAAAACGGCGCCGTGGGCCTCGTTGAGGATAGCTGGGCCCGTCGCGGAGGCATGGAGGACCGTATAGAAATCTACGGCGAGGGGGGCGTCACCTATGCCGACCTGCACATGGGCAACGCGCTGCCGACCTACAGCGAATACGGCTACGGGTACGCGGTCGAAAAGGCGCCAACCACCAAGGGCTGGACCTATCCTGTCTTCGAAGAGCTGTGGAATTACGGCTTTCCCCAGGAGATGCGGCATTTCGCCCGATGCGTCAGGGGAAAGGAGGAGCCCATGGCAACAGGCGAGGACGGCAGAGTCGTGCAGGAGGTTCTCTATGCCGGCTACCATTCGGCCGGTACCGGCCGGAGGGTCGAGCTGCCCTTCAGGCGCATGGGTGTTCGCATTCCGATCGACCTCTGGCTGAAATCGGGTGACGAGTGACACCGCCGCGCAGCGGTTGACATGCTGGGGTAACCCAATGGCGGATATTAAGGTTGAAGTTCTTGCCGACGCCGAGATAAAGGCCATCCACGACGCCGCCATCGTCATCCTGCGCGACATCGGCGTCATGGTCCACCACGAAGAGGCGCTGAATCTACTCGCAGGCGCCGGGGCGCACGTCGATCCTAACACGTCAATAGCTCGCCTGCCGGAGTCGCTTGTGATGGACTCGATCTTTCTGGCGACAAAACAATACGTGCTCTATGGCCGCGACCCTCAAAAAACCGCACGCTTCGGCTACGGAGATCTTGTTCAGCTCTCCAGCCCCGGACAGTTCGCCTGGATAGACTCGCAAAGCGGCGAGCTTCGGCCGGCCTGCATCATGGACGCACGTGACGCTATCCGCCTCGGCGACGCACTGGAGAATATAACCATTGTCGGCGCCATGGCCCAGCCTGCGGAGATTCCGGAAACATGCCGCGACGTAGTCCTGACCGCCGAGCTTGTCAAAGGATCGTCAAAGCCCACCCGCTGCTGGGTCAACAGCGGACGCTCGGCCGGATACGTCCTGGAAATATATCGCGCCGTGGCCGGTGGTGATGCGGCCCTTCGCGAGCACCCCATGACCGACGTGCTGCTCGAGCCGATCAGCCCTCTTCGCCTTCCCAAAGACGGCTTGGATGTTGTTGCAGAGTTCGCCCGCGCCGGCCAGCCCGTCAGCATCGGGCCCATGGCAATGACCTGCGGAACCGCCCCGGCAACGCTGGCCGCGACCCTTGCGCAGGAGAACGCCGAAATACTCGCCGGCATCGTAGTCACGCAGCTTTTCGCTCCCGGCACGCCCATAACCTACGGCGGCATACCCCACATCATGGACCCGCGAACCAGCATCTGTTCGTTCGGCTCGCCGGAGCAGGCCCTCATGGCCGTGGCCATGACCCAGATTGCCCGGTACTACGGCTTTCCGGTCTATATAAACGTCGGCCTGACCGACGCCAAGCTGCTCGACTCGCAGGCCGGTATCGAAAAAGCCGCAACCTTGCTGCTCGGTGCCCTTGCCGGCGCCGACATGTTCGGGCATTGCGGAATCTGCGGCACAGACCACGGCGCGGCTCTGGCATGGCTGCTGGTCGATCATGAGCTGGCCGACTACGTAAAGAGAATTGTCCGCGGGTTTGAGGTCGGTGCCGATACCCTGGCCACCGAGGTCGTCGCGGCGGTCGGGCCCGGCGGCAACTACCTGGCCGAGAAACACACGGTCGAGCGCTTCCGCCGCGAACTCTGGCTGCCGTCTCCCGTCTGGACGAGGCAGAGCTGGGATAACTGGCAATCCGACGGCCGCCGCTCCATGGCCGACCGCGCCGCCGAACGCGCGAAGGCCATTCTCGCCGACCACAAGCCGGCGCCCATAGACCCAACACTGGAAACGGAGATCGACCGGATTGTGCAGGCCGCCCGAAAAAACTTGCATACATAAGAACGCGTGTGAGACAATCCCCAATAGCTCTCTGCCCGAGAACGCCTCATGTTTATGAAGGAGATATTCAAACGAAACAGCCAAAGGTCTCTCGCCGTGATTTTCTCGGTGGCGCCGCCGCGGCCGCCGCCTTCACCGTCGTGCCCCCCGTGTCCTCGCCGGGGCCTCCGCTCCCAACGAAGCGCTCAACATCGGCTGCATAGGCGTGGGCAACAAGGGTAAAATCCTCGCAGACTTCTCCGGCAACAATCCACGGCTCATACCTGAATCCAGGATGGCTGCGTTCACGCCGCCCCCCAAGACCATCCCGCGATCTATCGGGCACCACGAAGAGTAGATCGCCGCCTGCAGGGGCGGCGGGCTGGCAGGCGCGGAGTTCGGATTCTCCGGCCTCGTTACAAGAGCGCTTCTGCTCGGCAACGTCGCGTTTCGAATCCGCAGGAAGCTGCTCTGGGATGGACCGAATATGAAGGTTACCAATGTTCCGGAGGCAAATAAGTACATTCACTGCGCCTACCGCGAGCCCTGGAAGCTGTAGCCTGAACATCCCGTATCCCGGCCGAAAAAACCGTGCACAACCCGCTTCGTCGGCAAGTGGCTGAGCGGCGGCTCGCACAAAGTACGCGCGGATTTCGCAATGTGCGCGTTGAATATTGACGAAATAGATTGGCGCATTTATTATATGGCTGAAACGCAGACTTGAAAACCCGACGCTCCTCCCGGAGCCGGCAATAAAATTGCCCGAGGTGTTGTTATGAAGCTGGAGATGAGAGGTGATATGCGGATGGAGCAGCGCATGAAGCTTGCTCCGCATATGATCCAGTCGATGGAAATCCTCCAGCTTCCCAT
>CP070678.1:3931002-3990753 GCA_020352515.1 Phycisphaerales bacterium
GTCGGCATGATCGGGTTTGAGTTTGAAAGGAGGCCATTATGGCAAGGACAATTCTAACCGCGGTTATCATAATCCTATTGAACCTGCTGGTGGGGTGCAGGCCAGTTGACAGCGGCGAGGGTCGGATTATGCCGGTGGGAGGGACACCACCAGATAAGCCGGCTCCGGTGGTCAGCTTTACGGGCGCCGGGGAGGTTGACATAGTCGAACAGGTTGCGGTGAACCGTCAGGCTTACAGGCAGGGTCTTCTGGCGTTGGTCGACTATTATACGAAGACGGGCAACAGCATGAAGCTGGGCTGGGCGAAGCGTGAGCTTGAGGCGCTGGATACGATGCCGAAGTACAAGTACATAATCGAGGCGGACGTAGTTGACGCGAAGCTGACGCCGAGCGTATCGATTCCGGAGGCGGACCAGCTTTATTCGGAGGCTGTTGCTCTTCAGCAGGAAGGCGAGAAGATGGTGGTAGTCAAGGACGACAACAAACTGCGTCTGGCACTGGACAAGTACAATGAACTGATACGCAGGTATCCTTCGAGTGACAAGATAGACGACGCCGCTTTCAGGGCGGGCGGGATATACGACTATTTCAAGGATTACTCGATAGCTCTTTTGTATTACCAGAGGGCGTATCAGTGGAATCCGGAGACGACGGAGCCTGCGAGGTTCAGGGCGGCGTATATTCTGGACCAGCACATGCACAGGCGAGCCGAGGCACTGGAGCTTTACAAGGAGGCGCTGGAGACCGAGGGCAGGTTCGGGCGGTTCCGAAGCTGGAGGGAATACGCCGAGCAGAGGATCAAGGATATGAGCGGAGTCGGGGGCGGGCAGTGAGACCGACCGGCTTGCCGGGGAGTTTTTTTGAGTAAAGCCACGGGCCTGAGCGGGTATCAGGCCCGTTTTTTTATGTTTGAACGACAATGCTATTGGGACTTGAGAAGAAGGTGGCGGATTTTGCGGGGTCGAACGGGCTTTTCGACTCTTGTGGCAAGATTCTGCTGGCGGTTTCAGGTGGGGCGGATTCCACGGCGCTAGTGTATTGTATGGCGGCTCTGCAATGTGCGGGGGTAGTGGGGGCCGAGCTGCTTTGCGCGCATATCAATCATGGCCTGAGGGGTGAGCAAGCGGATTTGGACGAGGAGTTTGTGGTTGAGCAGTCGGACCGGCTGGGTCTTGGGGTGGTGGTGAGGCGGGTGGACGTTAGGGGACATGCTCGAAAGGAAAGACTGTCGCTGGAGACTGCGGGGCGGGCTCTTCGGATGGAGAGTCTTGTGGAGATTGCCGCGGGTTGTGGCTGTGGGAGCGTGGCGACGGCTCATCAGAAGGATGACAATGCAGAGACGGTCGTTCAGCGTTTGGCTCGCGGCACGGGATTTCGGGGCCTTGGCGGGATTTGGCCGAAGCGGGTGTTCGGCGGGGGGATTGTTTTCATGCGGCCGCTGCTTTGCGTGGGCCGGGGCGAGGTTGTCGAGTACCTGCGGCAGCGCAGGATAAGATGGCGTCAGGACCACACGAATTTCGACTGTGGTTACAGGCGGAACTATATTCGTCACCGGCTGCTTCCGGTTCTACAACAGGATTTTGCCGGTTCACTTGCGGGGCAGTTGCTGGAGCTTTCGCGTTCGGCCCGTGGATTCCACCGCTTGGTCTGTCGTCGCGCGGACGAAGTGTGGACGGACGTTGTGTCCGAGGGCGGCGACGGTTTCGCGCTGAATACAAGCGGGCTGGCGAGAGAGTTAGAACCTGTACTGGTTGAGCTGTTTCGGCGGGGGATTGTCACGGTTGGATGCGGCGAGCGTGACCTTACCCGGCGGCACTACGAGAGGATACTTCAGTTGTACAAGGAGGGCCTCGCCGGGGCCAAGGTTGAACTGCCCGGTCGTGTTGTTGTGCGGCGTGAATACGACAGGTTGGTCTTCGGCAGACCCGTAGAGAAGGAGCGTTTCGGCGAGGGGGCCGCCGAAGCGGCGAAGCTGGCGGTTCCGGGGCGGACGGAATTCAGGCGATATCATGTGGAGGCGGCCGTGTTGGAAAGAGGACAGGTCGAGGTTGGGCGATTGCTTGGGGTCAAGGCGAGCGATGTCGAACGATTTGATCTGGATGAACTGAGACTTCCATTGTTTGTTCGTTTTCGCAGGCGTGGCGACAGGTTTAGGCCTCTGGGATTGGGGGCCGAGAAGAAGGTCGGGAAGTTCCTTAGCTCGGCGAGGGTGGCGCGGGAGGTGCGAGAGAGGATAGTGATAGTAGCGGACGAGGAGAAGATTATCTGGGTGTGGCCGGTTCGAATGAGCGAGACGGCAAAGGTGACCGGCAAGACCCGGAGAATTCTCGAGTTGAGAATTGAGGGCGAGGCTTGAAGGTCGTGATTGAAGGAGAAGGGACAATTATGGACTCATCGGATTACACGCGTCGTGCTTTTCTGAAAGTGGCCGGTCTTGGCGCCGCGGCAATGATTGTGGGCTGTTCGGGCGCATCACAGCGGACAGCCCATGGCGGGGTCAGGAAGAGGCCCAACATTATCTTCATTCTGGGCGACGACTTGGGCCGGGCGGAGCCGGGGTGCTATGGGAACACGTTTAACGAAACGCCCAATGTTGACAGACTTGCGCGCGAGGGCGTTCGTTTCACGGATGCTTATGCGGCGGCGCCGGTGTGTTCGCCGTACCGGGCTGCGCTGATGACGGGGTTTTATCCGGCGAGGGTCGGCATTACGGATTACCTGCGGCCGAACGACGCCAAGCATCTTTCGACGGACTATGTCACCATCGTGGAGATGCTCAAGGGCGCCGGTTATGCGACGGGGATCATCGGCAAATGGCACTTGAGCGGCTATGCCAATCATGGGGCCGAAGAGTATCCGCCGGGCATGCACGGTTTTGACGAGGTGATGGTGTCGGAGAACCGCGGGATAGGGGGCGGCAGCTATTACCATCCCTATCACTTTAACCGGGAGATCGAGAAGCGTCTGGGCGGCAGGGAGTACTTGGTGGACCGCTGTAATCTTGAAGCGGTGGAATTCATCGAGCGTCACAAGGGTGGGCCTTTCTTTCTTTATCTGAGTCACTACGCGGTACACACACGGCTGGTGGGGAAGAAGGAGCTTGTGGCGAAGTACGAAGCGAAGAGCGGCTCCGGGAAGGGGCAAAATGCCCGGCGGAATAATCCTCATCTGGCGGCACAACTTGAGAGTATCGACGAGGGGGTGGGCATGATCGCGGACAAGCTCGACGAACTGGGGCTGGCCGACAATACAATAGTAATCTTCACCGGAGACAACGGGGGGGAGGATCGGGTGACGTCGAATGCGCCTTTGCGGGCGGGCAAGTCAACACTTTACGAGGGCGGGCTTCGGGTGCCGCTGGTGATCCGGTGGCCCGGGGTCGCGAAAGCCGGCGGCGTCTGCGGCGAGCCGACGGTCAACACGGATTTTTACGCGACGTTTCTCGAGGCGGCAGGCCTTGGGCAGCGGGGTGGTCGTCTCGACGGCATATCCATCGTTCCACTGCTCAAGAACCCGCAGGCCCGGCTGAAGCGCCGCGGCATTTACTGGCACTATCCGCTAGCCAAGCCGCATTTTCTCGGTGGTCGGTCCGCGGGGGCGGTGCGGCAAGGGGATTGGAAGTTGGTGGAATTCTTCGACACCGGGTCGGTCGAGCTGTATAATCTGGCAGAGGATATATCGGAGAATAACGATCTGGCCGACAAGCTGCCGAAGAAGGTCGCCGAATTGAGGCAACTGCTGCAGGGGTGGCAGGCCGAGGTCGGGGCCGTTGTGCCCAAGCGTGGAGTTTAGTGGTATGTGGTGACGGCATTTAGATGGGAGAAAGTACCGTGACAGCAGATGATCTGGACGGAGAGAGCAATCGAAGTGAGTCGTGGTTGAATCGCAGGGATCTTCTGAGGCTTGGGGGCGCGGGCGTCCTGTCGGTGCTGGCGCCCGGCTGCACAAGCGCCAATCAAAGGCGTGGGGCGGGTTTTTCAGGCGGCAGGCCAAATTTCGTAATTATCTTTACGGACGACCAGGGCTACCAGGACGTTGGGTGTTTCGGCTCGCCGGATATAAAGACGCCGAACCTGGACAGGATGGCGGCGGAGGGGATGAGATTCACGGACTTTTACGTGGCGGCATCAGTGTGTTCGCCGTCGCGGGCGGCACTCTTGACGGGCTGCTACCCACCGCGAGTGGGCATAACCAAGGTTCTGTTTCCATCGGACAAGATAGGGCTGAATCCGGCCGAGGTGACTATAGCCGATTTGCTGAAGGGGCGGGGCTATGTCACCGCGTGCGTGGGCAAATGGCACTTAGGTCATCTGCCGGAGTTTCTGCCCACGCGGCAGGGTTTTGATTCTTACCTTGGCATCCCCTACTCCAACGATATGGACGGGGTAAAGGGAAAGAATAGAAACCTCGATGACGCCTGGCGGAACAAGGATTTTTCGGGCTGGAATGTGCCGCTGATGCGTGATGAGAAGATTATCGAGCGGCCTGCGGACCAGAGGATGCTGATCGAGCGCTACACACAAGAGGCCGTCCGCTTCATTAATGAGAATAAGGACAGGCCGTTCTTTCTTTACCTGCCACACACGATGCCCCATATCCCGCTGTTCGTATCCGATAAGTTTTACGTGGGAGACCCCCAGAAGGCTTACAAGGCCACCATCGAGCAGATTGACTGGTCGGTAGGGCGGGTTTTGAGCGCGCTGAAGGAGGCGGGGGTGGACAGGAACACTCTGGTTGTATTCACGAGTGACAACGGGCCGTGGCTCGGCAAGAAACACCACGGGGGCAGTGCTCTGCCTTTGCGTGACGGGAAGTTTTCGACGTACGAAGGGGGGATGCGTGAGCCGACGATAATGCGCTGGCCGGGAAGGATCGGGCGGGGCAAGGTGTGCCGGGAGATTTGCGGGACCATCGACCTGCTTCCGACGATAGCGAAGCTGGCCGGTACGGCAGCGCCGTCGGACCGCGTGATTGACGGTCGTGACATCCGGCCGCTGCTTTTCGGGCGGGCCGGGGCAAAATCGCCGCACGAGGCGTACTTTTACTATCGCGGCAGAAACCTGCAAGCCGTCCGCAGCGGCAAATGGAAGCTGCGCCGTACGAAGACCGTCGAGCTTTACGATCTTGTGGCAGATATCAGCGAGAAGAACAACCTGGCTGACGAGCACCGCGATGTCGTCCAGCGCCTGACAAAAGTGATGGAGGAATTCGACAGGGAGCTTAAGGCCAACTCGCGGCCAGCGGGGAAGGTCTCTTGAAGTGTGAAACATTGGGTTACAGGGCCTGCCTTCAGGGGATGCTGGGGGCAGGCAGGCAAAGGAGGAAAAGAACATGAGCGTTTCGGCGAGCACACGTCGGGATTTTCTAAGAGCGGCCGGTCTGGGGGCCGCGTCGATAGCGGTTTCGGGTTGTGAAGTGACCTCAGGGCTGTTTGCGGGCGGATTGCCCAAAGAGCGTCCGAACATTCTTTTCTGCCTGGCCGACGACTGGGCGTGGCCGCACGCGAGTATCGCGGGCGATAAGGTCGTCAAGACGCCGACGTTCGACCGGGTCGCGCGGGACGGGGTGCTTTTTACAAACGCGTATGTATCGGCGCCTTCGTGCACGCCCTCCCGCGGGGCGATCCTGACCGGGCAGTGGCACTGGCGGCTGGAGGAGGGCGGCAATCTCTGGAGCACGCTGCCGGCGAAGTTTGCGGTGTACCCGGATATTCTGGAGGATGCGGGGTATCATGTCGGCTTTACGCGCAAGGGCTGGGGGCCGGGGCGCGTTGAGCCGGGCGGACGGACGCGTAATCCCGCGGGGCCACGTTGTAAGAACTTCGGCGCATTCCTCGATGCCCGGCCGGAGGGAAAACCGTTCTGCTTCTGGTTCGGGAGCTACGACCCGCACCGGGGCTACAAGTGGCGCTCTGGTGTCGAGAGCGGGATGAAGCTCGAGGACGTCGAGGTTCCGCCGCCGCTGCCCGACAGCGAGATCGTGCGCACGGATATCTGCGACTACTACGGGGAGGTCCAGCGTTTCGATAGAGAAGTCGGCGAGCTTCTAAAGGCCCTCGAAGAAAAGGGCGAGCTTGAAAACACGCTGGTGGTCATATCCGGCGACAACGGGCTTCCCTTCCCTCGCTGCAAGAGCAATCTGTACGACCTTGGCACGAACGTTCCGCTGGCCGTGTGCTGGCCGGCGGCGGTCAAGGGGGGGCGTTTGGTGAGTGATTTTGTGAGCCTCGCGGATCTGGCTCCGACCTTTTTGGAAGCCGCCGGGCTCAAAGCGAGCGCCGGGATGACGGCGAGGAGCTTGCTTGATGTTCTTGTCTCCGGCAGGTCCGGGCGGGTTGATCGCAAGCGGGACAAGGTCTTTACCGGCAAGGAGCGGCATGCGTACGTTCGTCAGGGCGGGCTTGGTTATCCCATGAGGGCGGTTCGAACGGACGATTTCCTCTACATTCGTAATTTCAAACCGGACCGCTGGCCCGCCGGGGATCCCGACAGCGCCGAATATCGCGATCCGCGCGGCACGTACGGTGACATCGACGGCTCGCCCACAAAGAAATACATGATGGACAACCGCGAGGAGGCCGGGGTGAGCCTGCTCTTCAAGCTAGCCTTCGAGAAGCGGCCGGCGGAAGAATTGTACGACCTGAAGAAGGATTCGGCCCAACTGATTAATGTGGCGGATAAACCCGAGTATGCAAAGGCAAAGGCGCGCCTGGCCGCCATACTAACGACCGAGCTGAAGAGAACGGGTGACCCGCGGATTCTCGGCCAAGGCGATGTGTTCGAGAAGTACCCCTACTACGGCGGAAGAATCGGCAAAAAGACCCCAACCCAGAAGCCCTGAAACAGGCGGCCTGCGATCTACCTCTCAGCCGGCTCGCCGGGCTCCAAAGACAGTTACGGCCCCTAAGCCCGACAGCACTATCGTGGAAGGTTCGGGAACCGGCCGTCCCCAGATACCATTTAGGAGGCCGGTTGGAACGGCAGAATCAAATTGGATTGTGGACGATTGGCTGTCTAAAAGACGAGGCGGCTATAGAAAGAAGGCCGGGTTTGAGACGCCCGGCCTTTTTTTGCGAAGCAGTTCTTGCTGCGTTGAGGTTACTTAGGCAGGTCTTGCGGCGCGAGGTCTTTGACGCTGAGGTCGCCGTAGATGACACGGTAGGTTGTCGAATCCTTGGGGCGGTACCAGAAGATGGGCTTATCGGCCTGGCCGTACTTGACGTCCTTTCCGGCGTAGTGCCAGTCGCTGTCGGCGGGCAGGGCCTCGACGAACGGGAAGCCGTGGGTCATGTCCGTGATGATTTGCTGGAGCCGGGTGACGTCGTCAATGGATGGCTCAACGCCCTTTTCCTTAGTCTTCTGCTGCTGGTATTGCATGAACTCGTTCATGGCGCTTCGATGCATTTTCGAGGGGAATCCGCCGTCCATGTGCTCGGACCATATGCGGAAAGACTCGATCAGGTCCTGCTCGTCGGGCTCTGACATGTCTCTGCGAATGGTCTTTACGCTGTAGCCTTCCGGCGTGTCGGTGTCGAAGAGCTTCTCATCCAGCGGCACGTTGAACTCGATGTTGCTCATGGTGATGTTCAGAGGCTCATCTAAGACCTCTATTCGGACGGGCATCTTTGTATCGCGGTCGGCCCAGACGGTGGCGTTCAAGTCCGCCTTTTGGACGTGGTAGCCGACGGCCGTATGTCCCTCGATTTGCTCTTCGCCCAGAGATGTGACGGATTCGTCGTCGAAGGGGCGGGCCTTGAGAATTCGCATCCGGATTTCCTGGAAGAAGTTGAGGCTGCCCGGCTGCTCGGGGACATTTGCCATTTCAATGACGACGGCCTGCTTCAACTGGTGCAGCAGGGTGACGAGCCTGCCCTTTTCGAGGTCGACGATGACGGTTCCGCCTCCGGGCTGGGTATATCGCATCCGCCAGGGCTCCATGAACATCCCGTCGAATTCCTGTTTCGGCACACCTGCGCCGGTCATTGTCACCTTGTAGGTTGCCGTATGAGCCGTGAGGAAAGGCTCGACAATTTGGGCAATTGCGGCGCCCGGGGAGGCGACCGGCAACAGCTTTGTCACGATAAGCGCCGCAACGGCCACAACGGCGGCGGCGGCGGTGAGTTTTACAAACAGAGTTTTCATGATTATTCTCCTTTTCTCCGGTGTGGCGGCACCGGATTTTTGAGCTTCAATCCGGTCCAGCGCCTGGAGGATGTTACCGAGGAGCCTTTCATGGCCCTGTGCGCTGGTGTCGAAGCGAAGTTTCTTTATTGACTTTTTAGTGTTTTCTGCCGGTCTCATCTTATCACCTCACCGTTCAGCCTGGACCGCAGTTTGCGTAACCCGTACCGGTACCGGCTCAAAACCGTCTTAATTGAGACGCCCTGGGACGCTGCTATCTGTCTGAATCGCATGTCGCCATGCAGACGGAGCACGATGACTTCGCGCTGCTCGTAAGGAAGGTCGGCCATCGCGTTGCTGAGCTGCTTCATCTGCTCGCCTGATATCACCATCTGTACCGGGCTTTTCTCGTGCGACGGTATCGGCTCGGCATCCGACAGTTCGACGGTGCGTCGCCGCCCGGCTCTGCGTATCCGGTCGCGTGCGCGGTTCGCGACGGAGGTCGCCAGGTAGCCTTTGAGGTTGGTTCTCAGGCGGAACTTCTCGGCGGATTGCAGGAACGAGACGAAGACGTCCTGCACGATGTCCTCGGCCGCGTCGGTGGTGCTCAGCAGGTTGGCAGCCAGCGTCAGCAGGTCCGAGGCATACTTGTGATAGATGGTCCGCAGAGCTTCTCTGCTGCCGTGTCTTAGTTTCCATACGAGCAATCTGTCTTCGAGCATCATCCCGGCCGCCTTCACAGAACCAACGACAATCGATTGTCATTGAGTATGACGATGGGAGCCCCCATTTTACTTTATGGGAGTTGAATTTTTGAGTTGGATTCCGACTTTTCGTGCAGAACAATGCGTCTTTGTTTTGAACCGGCGCAATATAAAAGGCCGGGTCTAAGGAGCCCGGCCTTTGTTGCAAGCACGCTTTTTGCGCCGAGGTTACTTCGGCAGGTCCTCCGGCGCCACATCCTTTACGCTCAGATCGCCGTAGACGACGCGGTAAGTCGCCGAGTCCTTCGGCCGATACCAGAAGATGGGCTTATCGGCCCGGCCGTACTTGACGTCCTTTCCGGCGTAGTGCCAGTCGCTATCGGCGTCCAACTGCGCCGGGAACATCAGTCCTCGCGTGGCTGTTGTGAATTTCTGGAGCTGCTCGTCCGAAGGACCGACGCCCCCTTGCTCTTTCCTCATTTTCGGCAGAAGCCTGCCCAGATCTTCGGCCAGTCTCCTCACGTTCAGGGCAGCCGGATACTGTCCTTTGGTAAACTCGGTCCAGATGCGCAGGCCTTCGACGAAATCCGCTTCGGTCGGCTGGCTGGTGTCCATCGTCATAGTCTGCAGGGTGTATCCTTCCGGGGGCTCGGTGCTGAACAGCTCTTCGTCGAGATCGACATTGAATTCGATATCGGTCATAACCACGGTTCCCCCGGCGCCGACTATTGCCGGTATGGAGAACTCTACCCGCACGGGCAGCAGGCTCTTGTGATGCGCCCAGACGGTCATCTCTCTCTTCGGATGTGTCACCCGGTAGCAGAACGTGGTGACGCCGTCGAGCTGCTTTTTGCCAAGATACTTCACCGATTCGTCCTGGTCCTCCCGGGCCCTGCGAATGAAGTCGCGTATCTCTGCAAAAAGGTTAATCTCTTTCATGTTGGCGGTCTGCGGGCGATTCTGCATCTCCAGCACAACCGCCTTATTCTCGTGGGGCGTCAGTACCAGGAGCTTTCCTTTTTCATAGTCCGAGATATGGACGGATTCGCCCGGCATCTGGTCGAATTTGAACGTCATGCGCATGCGTCCCGGATGCATGAACATGCCTTCGATGGCGCCTTTGGGCGCCAGGCCGTCGGCCTCTACGATCATTTTGAATATCGCGGTCCGGGCCTTGAGCAGGGGTTCAACGATCTTGGCGAATGCGGGCGGTGGGCTGAAGAACGGCCCGACGAGAACGAATGCGGCGACGACGATGATCGCCGCGGCGGCGAGTTTGCTAATTGGACTTTTCGTTATCAATCTCCTTAACGCGAGGCCCTTGCCCGCCTTCTCGGCGGCGCGCAGCCTCCGTTTCTGCTCCCGAATGATGCCGTTCATAACCTTCTCTTCGAGGTCGCTGCGGCCCACAGCATCGCCGTTGGCGGCCAGGCGCTGCTGCAAACCTTCGAGCTGCTCGATTTCTTCGCGGCATCGCCGGCAATCCTTGAGGTGCTGCTCGATTGCTTGCTTCTCAGATGCTTCGAGGAGACCCTCAACATACCCAACCAAAAGTTCTTTGCATTCTGCGCAGTTCATTATTGCACCTCATTAACTTGTGTTTGCTCTTGCTTATTGAGTGTTTCCCGCAACATGGCGTACGCGCGTGATAACGTTTTGGTCACGGTTCCTATAGGCATATCCAACTGTTCTGCAATCGTGGTACAGGACTGCCGGCCGTAGTAGCGCAGCAGGATGACCTTGCGATAAGCGTCGGGCAATTCGGCGACGGCGGCTTCGAGGCCGTAATCGTGTGAGAAGTCGGGGGTATCAGCCTCGGAGGAGAAGGACCGGATCATCTCTCGCTTTATCCGCACGTGTTCCTTTCTCTGGTGCTCTTTTGCGACGTTGTCGGCGATGCCGAGCATCCAGGAGAAGAAGGACCCGGGCTTGTTGAGCTTGCCCATGTTGAAGTATGCGCGGACGAGGGTCTCCTGAGCGGCTTCTTCGGCTTTTTCGCGGTCGCCGAGCTTGCCGGCAAGGTTGGCCATCAGCACGCCTTGATAGCGTCGCACGAGGTGGCGGAAATCGTCCGGATGGCCGTCCAGGCAGCGTTCAACGTAGTATGTGTCATTCTCAGTCATTTCTGCACCTCTATGAATTTGTCGGACTTAGTGTTTTCACTATATAGTGCGGGCACCCGCAGTTTTGCGACAGAGAAAAGGAAAAAAACTTTCGGCGCCCGGGCGGCTGTTTTCGCGGCGAATCCGTCGGGCACAGGTTTTCCTGGGCCAATGCAGGCAGCGGCCTGGAGTCAGATGAGGGCCTGATCGTCTGCTGTAATTCTTGGGTGATTTATCTTTGGTGAAAAATTTTTTTGACATACCACATGTTGGTCGTAGAATAGCGTGTTGACAAGATATAGTGCTTTCTTGACTAATTTGAAGGAGTGTATTCCGTTGATATTCAGCCGGAAGGTCGAATTGGCGGCTTTTGGAAGGCTGAGCGATTCGCGGTGCGAAAAGTGAAATGAGATGTCCCTTTTGCAAGGAAGACCGTGACAGGGTAATCGATTCGCGTTCGAGCGACGGGGGCAGAGTAATCAGGCGTCGGCGTCAGTGCCTTGTTTGCAAGAGGCGTTTTACGACGTATGAAAAGATGGGTGAGGGTTTCAAGCTGTCGGTGGTTAAGAAGGACAGCTCGCGGGTTCCGTACGACAGGGACAAGATTGTGGGCGGGCTGCAGAAGGCCTGTTATAAGAGGCCTGTTTCGGCGGAACAGATTCAGGAGATAGCCGACAGGGTGGAGGAGGGGATATTTCGGAATTCCGAGAAGGAGATATCATCGGCGTTTATCGGTGAAAAGGTGATGGAGCAGCTTCGGCGGGTTGACAAGGTGGCGTACATCAGGTTCGCCAGTGTGTACCGTGATTTCAGTGACGCAGGGGAGCTGATCAAGGAGGTCAGCCAGGTGATCGAGGATTCGGAGACGACGGAGCAGCCGACGCTGTTCGGTGAGTAACCGGAGGAAACGAGGTGGCGGACAGGAGCTATCAGCAGGAGAAGTTTTGAGCGGGCATGAGTCTTTGCAGCTTTTCATGTAAAGGTTTTGCATGGAGGCAAAAGGGAAAAGATGCAGACACAACTAAAAGTTTTGAAAGCAGACGGGAGCCTGGAGGAATACCTGCACACGAAAGTGATAGGGGTGATAAGCAACGCTCTTGGCGTGGCGGATGAGGCAGATATATGCGTGGCCGAGCAGCTTGCGGAGGTTGTGACTTACTATCTGTATCGCCGGGAGTACGGGCGTGCGGTGACCAGCAGCGAGATTCTTTCGGTGGTTCAGGCGGTTCTGTCTTCGACGGGCTATGAGGAGGCGGCAATCGGGCTGAATAAACATCACTTCGAGCGCAAGCTACGGCGGTCGCGAATAGAGGTGGTCCCCATAGATATTCAGGAACTCAGGGACGCCGAGGCGCTTGCGAAGCGGGAGGAGCGTAGCGACATGAGTCGATGGGACAAATCGAGGATAGTGGAGGATCTTGTGGCCAACTACGATGTCCCGCGTCAGACTGCTCGTTTGATTGCGTCGATGGTTGAGGAGAAGGTGTTCGGTCTTGGGGTTACGGTTGTTCCGGCGAGTTTGATAAAGCAGCTTGTTCTTGGTGACACGGCGGCGGTTCTTCGGGCGCAGGAGCAGCTTCAGACGACTTGAGCTTGGCCGCCAAGAGGGTTTCGGTCGGCAAGGGGTAGAGCGGGGCACATCGTTTTGGCGTCGGGGGCGTCTACTTCATGTTTTCGAGCACGGCTTTGGCTCTGGTGAAGATTTCTTCGGGCGGCTCTTCGGGGGTAACATCGAGCCAGCGTACATCGCTGAAAGTTTTGAACCAAGTTCTCTGGTTTTTGGCCAGACGTCGGGTGTTTTTCTTTATGAGCTCGGTTGCGTCTTCGAGGGTTATTCGGCCGGCCAAGTGCTCGATTATTTCGGCGTAGCCGATGGCGCTGCCTGCCTGCTTACTCAAGGGTTTTTCTTCGGCCAGCAGGGACTTGACCTCATCTACAAGTCCTTCGGCGATCATTTTTTTTGTTCTGCTGTTTATTCGACTGGACGCATCTTCCCTTTCCCTGCGGAGGCCTATCATTTTCCATTTGTGCAGGGGTTTTTGAGCAGCAAACTGCTTCTGGAAGCTCGATATAGGCCTGCCGGTCAGACGGTAGATCTCGAGGGCCCGTATAATACGCCGCTCGTCATATGGGTCGATGCGGTCGGCGGCGACGGGGTCGATGCTGGTTAGTTCGTCATAGAGCACGTTGAGGCCTTCTGTGCGTGCCTGCGCCCTCAGATTTTGGCGTAATTGCTCATCGGCTCCCGGGCCCTGGAAGAGTCCGTACAGCAGGGCCTTAATATAGAGAGCGGTCCCACCGACGGCGACAACAGGCTTTTCTGCGGCAGTGATGCGACGTATGGCATCGAGTGCGGCGTCAAGGAAAGCCGCGACGCTGAAGTAGTCGGAGGGTTCGACGATGTCGATCAGATGATGTGTGATGCGGCGGCGTGCCTCCTGGGAGGGCTTTGCGGTGCCGATATTCATCCGGCGATAGACTTTCATCGAGTCGATGCTGAGGATATCAGCATTCAAGTCCCGGGCAAGGTCGAAAGCGAGGCGGGCCTTGCCGGAAGCAGTGACACCGAGGATGAGTATCATAGAATCATTCACAATTTGCTGCACCGGTCAGCGAAATAACGTATAATACGCAAGTCTTAACGTTTAGCACAGAACGCTGCTGTCAGCAAGCTGAAGATTTGAGAACACGAGGAGCTGCTCATGTCGGGTGGGAATACGACCGGGGAGGGGATCGACCGGCTGCTTGGGGAGAAGGCCCAACAGGTCAATGGCATTCTGGAGAGGATTCTGGCGTCAGAGAGCCGGATGGATTCTGGCATCAGGGAGGCGGTTACTTATGTGTTGAGGGCGCCAGGGAAGCGGGTCCGCTCGGCTCTGGTTCTCTGGAGCTGCGAGGTTGTCAGCGGGCGGGCAAACCGGAACGCGGAGATTGCGGCGGCGGCGATCGAGATGGTGCATACTTATTCTCTGGTTCACGACGATTTGCCGGCGATGGACGACGACTACGTGCGCCGGGGGCAACCCACGTGCCACAAGGCTTTCGACGAGGCAACAGCGATTCTGACGGGGGATGCACTTCTGACGCTGGCATTCGAGATACTATCCAAGGAGATCGACACACCTGAGATGGGGCTTCGGTTAGTTTGTCAACTGGCGGAGGATGCCGGGCCGGCTGGTATGATAGCTGGGCAGATGGCCGATTTGAGAGCTGAGAACGGGGTCTGCAACAAGGGCCTACTGGAGTATATACACACGAACAAGACGGCGAAGATGTTTCGTTGCGCGGCGGCGATGGGGGCCATTTGTGGAGGCGCGCGTAAGGATGAGTTCGATAGCCTGTGCGAGTACGGCCTGAAGATCGGGCTCGGATTCCAGATAGCGGACGATATTCTGGACGTGAGCGCCTCAAGCCAGCAGCTCGGCAAGACAGCGGGGAAGGATTTGCGGGCAGCCAAGTGCACTTATCCGGCGGTGGCAGGAGTGGCAAGGTCGAAGGAACTGGAGAGAGAACTGGCCGAGGAGGCGGTGGAGGCGCTGGAAGTGTTCGGGGAGAGGGCAGATATCCTCAGGCAACTTGCGAGGGCACTGCTGGAAAGGACAAAATAGTCGTTTTGAGGGCCGGGTGATGAGGCGCATATCGGGGTCAAGGGTGATTATCGGCGTTATCATGCCCAAGAGAAGTCCCTTAAGATGAGCATACATCATACTGGGAGCGGGGATATTGAGGATTGGGGGCGACCCAGGTTCAGATTGATCAAGAGCGGGGCGGACAATTCCGGGGGCGGCGGCGTTTTCTCCGGCAAAAACGGCAAGCCTTTTTCTGGCGCGCGGGGTGGATAAGCGGGTGGACTATTAAATCAAGAAAAACTGCGGCATGAGCCGATATGGTATGAGTTTCTTTCGGGTGCAGACTATGGATACAAGGAAGTCGATTCATATCTTAGGTTTCTTGGTTTACATGATATACTCTTTTGAGGATGGGAGAGGCCGGATAGGCGAATGTAAGCAAGAACCCAGTAAGCAGAACAGTTTCTTCAAGAGGTTCAACTCACCGATTAATATCCGGCCGCCGCCCCGACCAGTTGTCTGATTCGATAATTGTCAATTGATAAGAAACAACGTTGATTGCGAACCAACGGGCCGTCAGCATCACGCTTACGGCCTTTTTTGTTATTTGGGGCACCGACGGCCCGCGTAAGGTCGTCTCTTCTCGTTCTTGGGGGTTGCCTGCGGCCGGTGGGGTCAATAAGGGCGTTTTTTTAATGGTGCTTTGTGCCGTAAGCTGCTATAGTCCAAGGAGTTAAATTCATCGATAGGCTTGGGGTTTTGCAGCAGTGGTCTGCACTTTTTGCCTAAACGTTCGTATTTTAGGGAGAAGAGTTGTTGATGGGTGAACTACTGGATCAAGTTAATTGCCCGGCGGACGTGAAGAAGCTGTCGGTTTCCGAACTGAAGGCTTTAGGGTCGGAGATACGCGCGTACATACTTGAGTCAGTAAGCAAGACGGGGGGTCATCTGGCGAGCAATCTTGGGGTTGTGGAGGTGACGCTGGCGTTGCACAAAGTGTTCGATTTCAAGCAAGACAAGCTGCTGTGGGACGTTGGTCATCAGTGCTATGCTCACAAGATAATAACGGGAAGGAAGGGCAGTTTCGGGCGTCTTCGGCAGCCTGACGGCATAAGCGGTTTTCCGAATCCGGCCGAGAGTGAATACGACCAGTTCGTGGTTGGGCACGCAGGCACATCGATAGCGACAGCGATCGGGATGGCAATCGGCGAGCAGCTAAAGGCCAAGAGCAAGAATCAGGCCTCCGACGGCAGAAAGGCGGCGGCCAAGGGCAGCAGGATCGTGGCTGTGGTGGGGGATGCGAGCATTGTAAACGGGGCATCTTTCGAGGCGTTGAATAATCTGGGGCTTGTTAAGAGGCAACTTCTTATAGTTCTTAACGACAACTCGATGGCGATAGATCCCACGCAGGGGGCAGTGGCGAAGTACTTTTCGAAGATACGTCTGAGCCAGACTTATGAAGGTATGCGCAAGACGACGAGCAACATACTGGAGCACATGCCTTTGATAGGCAAGAGCGTTGAAGAGGCGATTGAGCGGATAAAGAAGAGCATTCGAATGGTTCTGCCGGCGAGCCAGATGTTCGAGAGTCTGAACATTCCTTATTTCGGTCCCGTTGACGGTCATGACATCAGCTCTCTGATACAGTTGTTCGAGGCGATGTCGGGTCTGAACCATCCGGCGATTCTGCACGTTTACACGAAGAAGGGCAAGGGTTTCAGCCCGGCGGGTTCCCGGCCGAGCAAGTTCCACTCGACGGGCCCGTTCAAGATCAACGGGGATACGGTTGAGTCGGCGGGGCTCGGCAAGCGTAGTTTTACGGGCGCATTCGGAGAGCACCTGACGAAGCTGGCGGAGAAAGACGAGCGAATCGTAGCTATAACATCGGCGATGTGCGACGGTACGGGGCTGGTTGATTTTCGCAAGAGATTCCCGGAGAGATTCTATGACGTCGGGATTGCGGAAAGCGCGGCGGTTGACATTGCTGCGGGGCTGTGCAAGAGCGGCCTGAGGCCGTTTATCTGCATATACTCGACGTTCCTGCAGCGTAGTTTTGACCAGGTATTTCAAGATGTTGCGTTACAGGGCCTGCCGGTCGTCTTTTGCGTTGACAGGGCCGGCTTTGTTGGCTCGGACGGGCCAACACATCATGGTTTGATGGATATAGGTTATCTTCGGATGATTCCCAATATGGTGCTGACGGCACCAGCCAACGGGCTGGAGATGAAGCTGGCTCTGGAATACGCACTGGGCGAAGATAAGCCGGTGGTCATAAGGTATCCGAAGGGTACCGTTCCGCCGGAGAAGCACGTCAGGGCAGCCTGCGGGGCGCGATTTGAACGCGGCAGAAGTGTATTGGTGAGAAAGGCAAGGGGTTCGAAGGTTGCGATTGTCAGCTACGGCAGCGTGCTTTCGGAGGCACTCAAGGCGGCCGATCTGCTGGGGGAAGAGAAGACTGCGGTTGACGTGATCAACGGGCGGTTTGCGGCCCCGATCGATGATAAGATCATCGGTCTGGCGGAGCGAGGCAAAGGTATAGTAACGGTTGAAGATCATCATCTTTCATGCGGTTTCGGCTCGGCGGTACTTGAAGCGGCGGCGGCCAGAGCTGGAAAGGGCAGGAAAGGTCGGACCAAGGCTTGTTCTTTGGGCAGACTCAGGATTATGGGTGCGCCTGCGGCGTTTATAGGACGTAATTCCAGGGCATCACAGCTTATGGAGGCGGGTGTTGATGCCGATACGATAGTGAAGACTGTAAAGAGACTACTGAAACGTTGAATTTCGATACGGGCAGATGAAATCTCTTCCGAGAGTTGTGATATTCGGTGATCCAAAGAAGGGTCCTGTTGCCGAGGCGATTGCCGGTTTTAAGGAATTCGCCAAGGAGAAAGCCGAGGTTGTAGCGGTTCACCGAATCGAGGATTTCAAGGATAGGGGCGGCCATTGTACAGAGCCGGGGACCGACGGCAAGACGCGCCCGCAAGTAGCTGGTGAGGGGTGTTTGCGAGTGGAGGATTTGAAGGGATGCGATTTTGCGCTCGTTTTCGGGGGTGACGGAAGCATAATTTCGACGGCCAGGAACCTAAGCAGGGCCAATGTGCCTGTGATAGGTGTTAATTTAGGCAAGCTTGGTTTTTTAGCGGAGTTTAGTTTGGGGGAGCTGAAGGAGCAGTTTGAGGACATAGTGCGGGGGAAGGTGGCTATAGAGCGACGCATGATGCTCCGATGCATTGTCCTGAGCAATGGCGAGGAGAGATTTCGCTCAACGGCGATCAACGATGTTTTTATTGCGGCGGGGCCTCCTTTCAGCGCGATCGAACTGAAGATGTCGGTTGACGGACAGCCGCTTGCCGGTTGTGTTGGAGACGGGGTTGTGATCTGCACACCTACCGGGTCGACGGCGTATAATCTATCGTCAGGTGGTCCGATATTGTCGCCGAAGATTGAGGCGATGGTAATTACTCCGATATGTCCTCATTCGCTGAGCTTCCGGCCTATTGTGATCAGCTCGGCGAGCAATATTGAGGTTTTCGGGGTGCGCGTTAACCGTGGTACGACGGTATCGATTGACGGGCAGTTTTCATTGAGTCTGTCGGTCGGGGACGTGGTGCGGGTAGACAAGGAAAGCAGCGAGTTTCTTGTGGTGAACAACCCTGTTCGGAGCCAATGGGATACGCTGGCTACTAAACTCAGTTGGGCGGAACAGCCGAAGTATAAGGGGCCTCAGTATTCCGAGAACGCTTAGAAGATGACTTGCGCAGATGGGCACGAGTGGATGATTCAAACGGATGACGAGGTAGGGAGGTATCTGATTATGAAGTTGCGGCATCAAATCACGGTTTTGGCGATTGTTCTGGCTTTTTTACCGGACATAGGCTGGTCGTTTGAATATCCTTCGGTCAGTAGCCCCGTGGGCTCCGGCACGATTCCGCCGAGCAGTATGCGAAGCGGGCTGTATCGAAGCCCGAGCCGGATAGATAGTAGCGGGAATCTATTGATCACGGGTAATGTCCGGCGTGGCAGGCATTTTCGGGGGACGGTGCCCTATGGGTCGAGGACGAGTTTCGGCGCACCGCTTGGCTCGACGTCTCTTGATTCTTTTCTGAGAGATTCAGCGGGCCTGGAAGATTCCGGGCGTTACCGAAGTGGGTATTTGGCTCAGCCATACTATTCGCGTACGGGCAGTGTAACAACGATGATGCCGGGACGATCGGGCATTGTTACACCTGGCAGTCCGCGGGTGAGCGGCCAAGTGAGAGAGTATTACGGCTCGGAGGGTCAGCCTAACAGGCGTGTTTCAGTGCCGAGCGAATCGCGCTTCGAGCGTTTGCTGGGTACCGAGGGTTTGACAGCGCGGGATATTGAAAGGCTGTTGGCAAGTGATCTTCGGGCGGGGCCCGGAGGGGACGGCCTGACGGCTGATCGGTACATGGAGGAGATTGAACTGTTGCGGCGTGAGCTAAGGAGCAGCAGAGTCGAGCGAACGGGGCGGGAGGAAGGCCTGGCGAGCAAGGACGAGCGCTTGAAAGCCAGCCGGCAAGTGGAGAGCGGGGAGAGGGGGAAAGAACCGCCCAGGGTGGCACGTTCGGAAGAGGATTTAAGAGAGATCATTAGGGCAGCCGAGAAGAGGGCTGAGCAGCGCGTCGAGAAGTCCGATGTTCTGGAACAGATCAAGATTCGATTGGAGAGTCTGCAAGAGGGGGCTCTGGAAATGCCCTCGGCACAAGAGACGCAGGCGTCGGTGGAAGCCGAACAAGAGACTGAGCAGGCACAAGCGGCGAAGCAGGAAGAGTCTTATTTGGATGTCCTGGGTGTCAGAGATACGGGGAGCAGCTTGGAAGAGAATAACTACGAGTGGACCGGCTGGAGGGCGACAACGCCTGCGGAGGATGATGAGCAGGATTCGACGGGTGGGCAGGTTTCGCCGTTGGATGAGATCAACAGTCTGTCCGCCGGGGAACTGCGTGCAGAGGCGAAGCGCATTATGGGTCCGTATAAGGACCTAGCATCTTTCTCGGAGTCGAAGTTCAATCAGCACGTTGCGGCTGCGGAGACGTACCTTAAGCAGGGCGTGTACTATCGGGCTTCGGATTCCTACAGTCTGGCATTGATTTATAAGGCCGGCGACGTACAGGCTCACGCGGGCAAAGGACATGCTTTGTTCGCGGCGGGTGAATATATGAGCAGCGCCCTTTTCCTTTCAAGAGCGCTGGAGGCTTCTCCGGAGTACGCGCGGTCAGCCGTTGATTTGGCGGGCCTTCTGGGCATAGACAATATTGAGAGCAGGATAGCGGACGTGAGGGAGTGGCTGGACAGGAGCAAGGCTCCTGAGCTGGAATTTTTGCTGGGCTATGTTTACTATCGTATCGGCAGACTTCAGGCGGCCGAGGCAGCTCTGGCTTCGGCGTCTGCGAAGATGCCGCAGTCGGCGGCCGTGACGGCGTTGAAGAAGGCGGTTGAGGAGGCGAGAAAGTCTTCAAAGAGCAGGTAGTTTTTTCGGGGTTTTGGCAGCAGGAGGGATCGTTCCCATTTTGCGTTCGGCTGCAAAATGGGCCCTTGGAAGATGGGGTCCATTGACATACAAGAGGTTTTTGCGACCGGGGGAGCGATTAGTCGGTCTTTTGGCGGTTTTGAGGAAAGGCCGCAACAGGTCGAGATGGCGCGGGCGGTGCGAGAGGCCCTTCGCGGGGGGAAGCACCTTGTTGTGGAAGCCGGTACGGGGGTGGGCAAGAGTTTCGCGTATCTTATCCCGGCGATAGACCTCGTGACTGAGGGGGCGGGCAAGGTTCTGGTCAGCACTTTTACGATTACTCTGCAGGAACAGCTAATCAACAAGGACATTCCGTCGTTGTCAGAGAGCCTGGGTGTCGGGTTTACGGCGGTGCTGGCCAAGGGGAGGGGCAATTATGTGTGCAGGCGTCGGCTTGCCTTCGCCACGGGCAGGCACGGGGGCCTTTTCGGTGGCGAAGGTTCGCAGCTTGCAGCGATAGGTGAGTGGGCAAGCCAAACGACAGACGGCTCGCTGAGCGACATGCCGTTCGTTCCGAATAATGTGGTCTGGGATGCGGTCAGCAGCGAGCACGGCAACTGCCGGGGCAGGCGATGTCCGCACTTTCAGAAGTGCTTCTACCGGAGAGCCAGACGGCGTCTGGAGAGCGCCGATATCGTAGTGGCGAATCACGCGTTGCTGTTCAGCGACCTTGTTTTGAAGGATGAGGGGGCATCACTTCTTCCCAACTACGAGTATGTGATCTTGGACGAGGCTCACAATATCGAGCGTGTGGCGGAGGAGCACTTCGGGATTAACATTAGCAACCGACGGATAGATTATCTGCTGGATCGGCTCTACAGCGAGCGGACGGGCAGGGGTCTGTTGGGGTACGTCGGCTCGCGGGATTCGGCAGAAGAAGCCATTGCAGCGATTAAGAGAATCCGCAGAGGCTCGGGGAGCTTTTTCAATAAAGTGGCCTGGTGGTACGAGCAGACGAAGGAAGAGGCGAACGGGAGATGTTACACGAATTTTCTCGACGATACGGTTTCGGGTGACATCCAGAAGCTGGGCTCGGAGCTTTCGAGAGTGGCGAAGCAGACGGAGGATTTGGACGAGAAGTATGAGGTCACGCGTTTCGCAGATCAGTGCGGCGTTCTGGCGAGGGAGCTCGGCGAATTCTTTCTACAGGAGAGGAGAGACCACGTTTACTGGGTGGAGGTGTCGCCCGACAAGAGGGCAATGGTTCGGCTTCGAAGCGCGGCGCTCAATGTCGGGTGTGACGTCAAAAGGAGTCTGTTTGACAAGTATTCGTCGGTGATACTGACCAGCGCGACGTTGAGCAGCGGATGTGGTTCGGATAAGAGGGGTTTTGAGTTTTTTGCGGGCCGGATAGGGCTGGAGGCGTTCGATGCGCTGAGGTTAGGCTCGCCTTTCGATTACAGGCGGCAGGTGACCGTGTATATCGAGAAGAGCCTTCCGAGCCCCAACGAGCCCGGTTTTGTCGAGGCGGCGGCTGAAGCGTTGAAGAAATACCTGTTGCAGACCAGGGGCCGGGCGTTTGTTCTGTTTACGAGCTACGATATGCTGACTCGGATGGCTGAGAAGATTGGCGGCTGGCTTGAGAGTAAGGAGATGCAGCTTCTGCAGCATGGTCAGTCGCTGGACAGAGGGACTTTGCTGAGACATTTCAATAGGGAGGGGCGCCACGTTTTGTTCGGCGCGGACAGTTTCTGGCAGGGTATTGACGTGCAGGGGGAGGCTTTAAGCAACGTTATAATAGTGCGGCTTCCGTTTGCGGTTCCGGACAGGCCGTTGATTGCCGGGCGTATCGAGCAGATACGGGAGGAAGGTGGCGACCCATTCTTGGACTATCAACTGCCGTCGGCGATTATCAAGTTCAAGCAAGGGTTCGGCCGGCTGATTCGCAGCAAGAGGGATACGGGGATAGTGGTGATTCTGGACTCACGGACAGTCCACAAGCGCTACGGCCAGAGATTCCTGGCGGCGATACCGGAATGCAGGGTGGTTGTCAGGTAAGGCCGTACTTGCGAGTGCTCCCGGGTCGATTGGCAGTCACTTTTCAGGGTCGCCGTGAACGGGCTTATTAGAATTGAACTTTACCGTGATCAGTTGGTTCGGCTTGATATTATTGAGTATTTGGCGGTATCCGCCGGGCCAAAAGACTTCCAGGTCGACCGGTTCCTTGTGGGCACCCAAGCCAAAGTGGATTGTCATCTCGTTCTGATTGCCCTCACCTGTGCCGGCTTCGACCTGGCGAACGAGCGTTCTGTTTTCGAGTTGTATTGTAACCTGGCTTCCGATAGCGGATCGGTTAATGGTTTTGCCATTTCCAATGAGTTTCACTTTCAGCCAGTTGTTGATGTTTCCCTGATTTGCGAAGAACTTTCCCGCAGTCACCAGGTCGAGGTCGCCGTCATTGTCGTAATCGGCCCAGGCGGCCTGATAAGTGGGCGGCAATTGGGCCAATTGAGCTTGGTCCGTAACGTCCTCAAACGACCACGCACCGTCATTTCGGTAAAGAACGGGGTAGTTCTTCCTTCCGAAGGACGCTGTGGCGTATACTGTGGTGAAGAACAAGTCCAGGTTGCCGTCGTTGTCATAGTCGCCCAGTGCGGGGGATGCGTACGATTCCTGATAGTGAATCTGGCGTTGTCCTTTGTTTTCAAAATGGAAATCTTTATCAGGTCCGGAGTTTCGCAGGAAGAAAGACTGCGGCTGATGTCCCCTTGAGTCGTCATGTGCGAAGTTACCGGCGAAGAGGTCTATCAGGCCATCATTGTCAAAATCACCCCAGGCTGAGCCTATGGAATGGCCCCCCGGGAAGCGGCCCCAAGTTGCGGCGGCATTGTGTGAGATCGCTATGTCTGCGAATGTTCCGGTCCCGTCGTTTCGCCACAGCAAGTTAGGTGCGAGGCGGTAGTTTGAGACGTAGATGTCGAGGTCACCGTCGCGGTCGAAATCACAGGATGTAACGCCCCTTGCCCTGTAGCGTTTTTCTGACCAGGCTTTCTTCCATGATTGTCCGTGCTGATTTAGAAGTATCATGTCGGGATAGGTTATGCCTTTTCCCCAGTCTTCGTAGCCGCCGATGTATAGATCGAGGAAGCCATCACAGTTGAAGTCGGCGCATGAAGCGCCGCGTGAGGCGCAATCGCCGATCTGGGGAAAGGCGGTCTTTTGGAAGGTCCCGGCCTCTATGTTTCGGCAGAGCCAGCGTCCGGAATAAGAGAAGTAGTCGGTGAAGCCGTCGTTATCGAAGTCGGCGAAGAGACCTTCACCGAGCGTGGTGACTTTCCTGAATGCTTTTCCGTGCTCGTTTTGCCAGAGGACACCTCCGGCACACAGGTCGACCCACCCGTCATTATTGTAATCGGCCCAGGCGGCCTTTGAATTGCCCAAATGCAATCCGAGGCTGTCGCTGCATTCTTTGAAAACGGTCTCGGCGGAAGCGGGGCAGGTCAGGGGCGGCAACAAAGCCCACAGAGCTACTGCCGCATATTGCATCGGCGTCTTAGGCAAGCTGCGATTGTGGTATTGATGTGTCATTGCAAACGAGGTGTCTATCCTCCTATTCCTCGTAGCCGGCGTTGTTTTGGGTTTTGGCGTTTGCGAGATTTACTATTCTGGCGGCGCGGCCGACGTGGCGGTTATCTTTTATTACGTTGTTTTCGGCGGGGCTACCTTCGATACGGATTCCACTGCCGGCGGTTGTGTTTCCGACTATGGTGACATTTTTGCACTCGTGACGGCTGTTATTCCGGTTGCCGACGACATAGATAGCCTGGATACCTCCTGCTGTGCGGACATCGTTTCCCTTGACGAGCAGGCCGTTTATTCCGCCGGTTTTGAAGATGGAGATATAAGTGTTTCCCTTGTTGTTGACAAGCTTGCTGTCGAGGACGGTGCTGTTTACATGGTCTTCGTGCATTAATCCTTCGCCGTCGTTGATGTGGTAGGTTTTGTCGGCGGCCCAGTTGCGATAGACGATATAGTCGTTTTCCTGGACGGTCCAACGCCAGCCGCGCATCTGTACGGCACGGTTGTCGTTGGTTGAAGAGCCCTTTGTGATGTTGGCACCGGTGGTTGTGTAGCGGACGACATCGTCCTTGAAGCGGATGACGTTATTTGCGCAGATGGTTCCGTCTCCGGTGAAGGAGATGGCGCAGCGGCCGGTGCAAAAGATGTAGTTGTCGCGGATGACGATTCCCTTGCGGAATCCCCAGGGGTGGGTTTGGGGGGTTCCATCGGGCCCGCGGCCGCCGGGGCCGCCGATTCCATAATCATTGATGTAGAGTCCGGGGCGGTTGTCGTAATCGAAAAGCACATCGAAGGGCTTGCCCTGGAGGAGGTATCCTTTCATGAGGAAATCATCGTCGCCGGATTCAGGGAGACGATTGTTGGCGATGAGGATGTTTTCGGCGGCCTTGACAGAGATTGCGGCATGGTGTCGTTGCGTGAATCTCTGCCAGGGGTGCTGGCCGGAGTTTTTGTCCGGAATTGCGTGATCGGCCACGGCTGCGTTTCGGAGGAGACAGCCGTAGACGAGGCGGTTTCTTCCGCATTTGTGATCGGGGGCTTCCTGAAAGTTGATGTGTCCGCGGTTGATGGCAACGTTGACTATGCCGCAATTGCCGGCGCGGTCGGGGTTGCGAAGATATATACCCTTGAAGGCGGTATCATTCGGTGTTCCCCGGCCCTCGAAGGTGGGGATATAGGCGGGGAACTCGAAGCGAGTGGGCGGGCTGAAACGAGAGTTGCGTGCATCGGCGAGGTTGACGGAGTGGGCGCCTCGAATTATCACGCCATCGCTGATATGAAGGGAATGTGCAAATCGGTAGACGCCCGGAGGGAAATACACAACGCCACCGCCCTTTTCAGCGAGGGCGTGCTGCGCGGCGTCCAGACGCTGCTCGGCATTAGCGCCGGGGAAGTTGGTGAAAGTGACTACATGGGACCATTTGATCCGGTCTGTCCAATCGAGCCCATATTGCGCGACGGGATTATTGGTTGGGGGTTCTTCGGCCCGTGCCAGAGGAAGGCAGGTTAGGGCGAGAAGCGCGATGCCGACCTTGCTTGTTTTGGTGAGCGTTTTGCCATGAATCATGGCGAGTTCTCCTATGCCGGGAATTCTGCGAGCGGCGTCAGGTGGACATCAACTGAAAGGCGGGCGAGAAGAGCGGCTGCTCAGATGCCTGCCTCGAGCTGGGCCAGCACGGATTTAGCCTTTACCACCTTGTTTCCGTTGGGTCCCTGCCAATGGATATCGGCGTTTCGCTTTAGGAGGTCTTCGATTTTTTTGCAGGCCAGGAGGACAGTTGCATGGTTCTTGTTTCCCATGAACCTGCCGATTTCAGAGGAGGACATTTTCGTATGCTTTCTCGTGAGATACATGCTGAAATGACGGGCGAGGGCGACGGTTCTATCCTTTTTTGACGAGTGGATGTTGGCGGGCGTTATGCCGAAATAGGTAGCGACGGCCGATTCGATGTCGGAGACATGGACTATGGGGTCCGTTCTGGCGAGATGCTCGGCGAGGACCGCGCGGGCCATTGCAAGATTGATCTTCTGGTTCTGTAGCGAAGAGAAGGCAATCAGCTTGAGGAGTGCACCTTCCAGCTCTCGGACGTTCGTGCGTAGATTTTCGGCGATATATTTTATGACGCTTTCCGGGATTTCCTTATTTGAGCGGCGATTTGGGAGATTCCCTGCGAAGGAAGTCCGCATGATGGCGGCGGCGTAGCGTGTGCAAATCTCGCAACGAGTTCGGAAATCAGGCGTGTCGATTTTGACGACCATGCCCGAGACGAACCTGTTGACGAGCTTTTCGGAGAGCTGGCCTATCATTTTGGGATGGGCGTCGGAGGCGAGTATAACCTGCTTGCCGGCAAGGCTGATGGTGTTGAAGGTGTGTAGGAATTCCTCCTGGGTAGAAGGTTTGCTGGCGAGGAAGTGAATATCGTCGATTGCGAGCAAATCCGTTTGTCTCATTCGTCGCCTGAAGGCTTCGAGCTTTTTCAGCTTCAAGGCGAGGACGAACTGATTGGCGAATTCTTCGGCGGAGAGATACCTCCAGTTGGTTCCAGGTCTTTTTTTCCGGACGGCGTTGCACACCCCCTGCAGCAGGTGTGTTTTGCCGACACCATATCCTCCGTGGATGAACAGGGGATTAAAAGGGCTCTGTTGTTCGTTGACGACGACTTTGGCGGCGTTGAAGGCCAACTCGTTTGAGGAGCCTACGACGAAAGTATCGAGTGTGAGTCTGAGCTGTTTTTTCGAAGTGGTTTTTCCAGCGGACCTGCGGTCTCGAAGCAGTTCCGGGCTGTGCACGAGTTTGGCCTGGGAATCAAGCTGTGTTGGTCTCTGGTGTCCGGAGAGTTCCGGGTCTATTGTGAAAGTGACGTTGCGGCTGCCACCGGTTACCTGTCGGACGGCCTGATTTATTTCATCAAGAAAATGGCTTTCGATCCAATTGGCGATGAAGAGATTTGGCACGCCGATTTTCAGATAGCCTGGGGCAAGAGTAAGTCGTGTCGAGTTCTTGAACCAGATTTGAAATTTCTGGGGTCCGATTTTGTGTGCGAGAGCTTCGTTTACAGCACCTATTTCGTCCGTGATTGTGCTTTGCATCGATATTCTCCCCTGCTGAGGGCCTCCTTTCCCAGTAAAAGACTTCTGCGACCAACATACAAATGCTATCTCTGACACTAGTGCAAGCCATACCCGTAGTCGTAATTATTGGCCTATGGAACAACAAATCAACGGGGTTTTGCGAAATTTCTTTTCCACTTGACGGAGGTGACTGTCGGGGTTGAGTTTGCGCTCGAAAAAAAATGTTTTTGAACACGTTTTGCACACCGTAAGTTCGTTTTGTGGAAAAGCTGTGGATTGCGTTTGCCACTGTGCATTATCAGTACTAATAGTACGTGAGTGGTCGGCCTTGAAGATGTCCACCAGCCGAGTGAGTCATCTTTTGTACGGATCAGCTATTTGCTCAGAATAAGTGCCACGTAGCCCCCATCGTGGTCAAAACGCTCGGCGGAGGGTAGCATCAACTTCTCGTATGTGAGTTCCAGCCGGGGACTGCGGGAGATGAAGTCTCTTACGAGGTTGGCGTTCTCGTTTTTTTGAATGCTGCAAGTTGTATAGCAGATTCTGCCGCCCGGTCTTAACATTTTCTCGGCTTTGGCCAGCAGCCTTAGTTGTGTTTTGGTCGATCTTGTTATCGCCTTCGGGCTTATCCTGTGGCGCGCTTCCACTCTTCTGGCCAGGACACCGGTATTCGAGCAAGGCGCGTCCAGCAAAACCGCGTCGAACAGGCCTGTAGGGACCGGCTCTCTGTCAAGTGCTTGGTGGGGAAGAATTGTGACGTTCTTTACGCGGAGCCTTTCGACGTTTTCCTTTACTTTTTTGAGGCGTTCATCGTCGATATCTGTGGCAATTACGTGGGCCTTTTCGGCGGCGGCCTGAGCCAACTGCATGGTCTTTGCCCCCGGCGCGGCGCAGAGGTCGAGTATTTTCCAACCGGGCCGGGGCTCAAGAATTCTGACGGCCTGTGCAGCAGTGAGGTCCTGTATGGTGAATAATCCATCTGCAAAGCCGGGTAGCCGCGTTACCGCTCTGGGGCTCTTTAGTTTCATCATAGAGGCGCCGGGCTCGGCCTCAAAATCTATGCCGGCCTGACGGAACTGTTCGGCCAGGATGGTTGCTTCTGTTCTGAGTGTGTTTGGGTTGACGTAGATACTTGGTCTGCGGTTGGATGCGAGGCAGGCGCGGCGTGTTTGCTCGAAGCCGAAATCGTTGATCCAGCCGTCCAGGAGCCATTCCGGGAGCGAGAAGGCGGCACTTAGATATCGTGCGGGCATGAGGTTCGGGTCGGGCAGGAAGTCCGTGTCAAACTCACAACCGGTTAGAGGGGACTGGGGCAGTGTCCTTGCAGGTTCGGCATGGGTTAGAGGAATCCTGCGATTGGCCAGGTGGCGCGCAACCTGCCTCAGCACGGCATTTACGAAGGCGATCTGTTTGTTGCCTGCGGCGGCTTTAGTGATTTCGACTGCTTCATTTACGATAGAGTACTCTGGCGCTGTGGGGGCGTATATGAGCTCGAACGAGGCCGCCCTGATGACACTGAGGAGGTTGGGCGTCACTCTTTCGACAGGGCAACGGGCAAATCTGGTTATGACCATATCGAGAGCGGCGGAGTTTCTTATAGTGCCGAAGACAAGGTCCGTAGCGCGCTGTTTTTCGTCAGTCTGCTGCAGCAGCCGGTCGAGAATTGGGGCTGCGTACTGAAACCTCGGGTCAACGCGTGCAAGGGCTTCTGCGGCGACGACCCTGGCGGTTTTCTTATGAGTCATCCGATGGTCAGAGTCTGTGCTCACACTTTGGGGCTCTCCGGGTTGGTGAAGATGTCTCCGGGCCGGGCATGTCTGCCGTTGGCGAAATCTCTGAAGTTCATGAGGCGTGAGCCTTGGGGCTTGATTTCTGTGATTTTCAGGGCGTTGTCGGCGCAGATTACGTTGAGGTTTTGGTCGAGCGTTCCCGGGTGCAGGCCGGTTGGATTTGGGGTTTGGATAAGTTCAGCCATAGCGATGGTTACGTATATGGATTTTCCGGTTTTGGCGGAGCGGTAAATTGCGGAGGCTCCGGGCCAAGGCCATAAGCCGAGGATTCTTCGCCGCAGCGATTCGGCGGGCTGGTTGAAATTCAGGAGGCCGTCGGATTTCTTGAGTCTGGGTGCGAGGGTAGCCTTTGAATGGTCCTGCTCGGTGTACACGGCGACTCCGGCCTCGATTTTTTCGAGGGTATCGGTCAGAAGGGCAGGGGCCATTCTTGCGAGCCTGCCGTGCAGTTGGCCGGCGTTTTCGTCCGGGCCAATGTCGGTTTCGGATTGTGCGAGGATTTTTCCGGCGTCCATTTTGTCGGCAAGTGTAATGATACTGATACCGGTTTTGGCTTCGCCGTTGACGATGGCCCAGTTTATGGGTGCGGCGCCGCGATATTTGGGTAGGAGGGATGCGTGAACGTTTACGGCGCCTTTGGGGGGCAGATTTATCAAATCAGGTCCGATTTTCTGGCCAAAGGCGATAACCAGCAGCAGATCCGGCTCATACTGTGCTATCTTATCGATGACGTCGGGGGCGTTTGCAGTCTCGGTCTCGAGACAGGGCACAGAGTGGTCGCGAGCCCAGCGGGCGACAGGAGTGGGGCGTAGTCTTGCGCCCCTTCCGGCCGGTTTTGGGGGCTGTGTGACGACGAATTTCAGGCTATGACGCGAACGGGCGAGGGTATTGAGAGTGTCAATGCCAAATTCGCCGCTTCCGAGAAATACCACGTTCATAGACGTCAACAAGCAAAGGTCAAAAAACAAGAAGCCGGGATCAATAATCCCGAGGCTTTGGTCAAGGTTTTGCCACCGGGGGTCATTCTTCTTTTTCGTGCTGTCCGGCGAGCTTTTTCAACTGTTTTCGGTGCATTATTCTGGCGGTTTGGCTCATTCGGCCGACGATGGTGGTGCCCTCGATATGGTCGTACTCGTGCTGGAGGACGCGTGCGTAGAATCCTTCGGCCTCTTCGGAGAATTTGCTGCCTTCGAGGTCGGTGGCGGAGACCTGGCATTTTTTGAATCGTCGGATTTTCGTGAAGATTCCGGGGACGGACAGGCAGCCTTCCTCGGTGGCGTCGACCTCGCCTGCGGGTGTAACAGTCGGGTTTACATAGACCCTGACATTTTCTTTGGTTCCGTTCAGCGATATGATGAAAAGACGGAGGGAAACGCCGGCTTGTGGGGCGGCGAGCCCAACTCCCTTGTTTTCGAGCATAATATCGATCATTTTGCTTACCAGCCGACGGATATTGTCATCGATTTCTTCGATCGGCTTTGCTCTTCTGGCGAGCACTTCAGCGGGGAAATGCGTTATTCGGCAGTTATCAACATCAATCATTTCTCAAGACTCTCCCTAATCATGACATTGGTGGCCGGGCTTATTATCCGTCGAACTCATCACCTTCGAAGGTATTTCCGAGGTAGAGTTTTCTGACCTGCTCGTTTCGGACTATTTCGGCCGGAGGTCCGGCCCCTATGACCTTTCCATGGTCGATTATGTATGCTTCGTCGACGACTTCAAGGGTTCTTTCGACGTTATGATCGGTAATGAGGATGCTGACACCGGAGGCGGCGAGCCGTCTAATCTCCTGCTGCAGGTCCTGGACAGCGATTGGGTCGACTCCGCTGAAGGGCTCGTCCAGCAGGATCAGGGAAGGATCGGTCACCATAGCGCGGGCGATTTCGAGTTTTCTTCTTTCGCCTCCAGATAGGAATCTACCCTGGCTATTGGCGACTTCTGCAAGTGCGAACCGGTCGATCAGCATCCTGGCCTTGCGGTTGCGTTGTGCTCTGGTGATGGACATTGTTTCGAGTATGGCGTATAGGTTATCGCGTACGCTGAGCCTCTGAAAGATGCTGGGCTCCTGTGAGAGGTATCCTATGCCGAGGCGCGCGCGTTTGTACATAGGAAGCCTAGTGATATCGCGACCTTCAAAGATGACGGCGCCGCCGTTGGGCGTTATCATGCCCATAATCATCCTGAAGGTTGTGGTTTTACCGGCGCCGTTGCGGCCGAGAAGGCCGACTATGGTTCGTTGTCCGATTGTTATCGACACTTCACAGACAACGGTCCTGCCGGCATATTTCTTGATCAGTCCTCGCGTTTCAAGAAGGGTAATTCCTGCCATTTTCCCATGTCTTACAGCGTATGTCTTATTGGCTTCAGAAAACACCGGTTCGGTATTTACACCCGCGGCGGTAGTATTATATCAGCACGGCCAGCCAAGGCAAAGCGTCTTTTTGCAGGGTCGTCAGGGGTCGGGGTGGGTGGGGGGTTTTTGTTGAAGGGCCATAAATGTTCTGGCATTTCTGTGGGGTTTCTGCTATTGAGTATTGTTTTGCGTGTGAAACTACTGTGATTTAGCGTTCAGGGCGTTGGATGTTTGCGGTTGTGAGCGATATACATTCGAACCTCGAGGCCCTAAGCACGGTTCTTGGGGACATCGAGAAGCGGGGCATAGAGACGGTCTACTGCCTTGGAGACGTGGTCGGGTATGGCCCGAATCCGAGGGAATGCCTGGATTTGATTATAGAGAAGACGAAGTGGTGCGTTTTAGGCAATCACGATTATGCGGTTTTCTACGAGCCCACGAATTTCAACTATGCTGCGGAGCAGGCGAGCTTCTGGACACGGGAAGTGCTGGAGGCTGAAGAAGACAGGGAGAGAAGCGACAGGCGATGGGACTTTCTGGGCGAACTTCCGATGCGTCGGACGCTGAGAGCAAAGCTGGGGAGTGGCGCGGTCCCGATCGACTTTGTTCATGCGTCGCCGAGACGGCCTATAAATGAATACATATTTCCCGACGATGTTTACACGAATCCGGTGAAGGTACGGCTGCTTTTCGAGCGTGTCAAGCACATTTGCTTTGTTGGTCACACGCATATGCCGGGCGTATTCCTGGACGAACCGGACTTTTACCCACCGGACGAGCTGGGGGGCACATATCCGATTGTTGATGACGAGAAGGCGATCATCAACATCGGGTCGGTGGGCCAGCCGCGGGACAAAGACAACCGGGCGAGCTATGCGTACGTCGATGATGAGAAGGTTCATTTTGTTCGGCTTGAGTACGATTTCGAACGAACGATGCAGAAGATAACAGCGACCGATCAACTGGACAACTTTCACGCCGAACGGCTGCGAGACGGGCGCTAAGGTGTCTGAGGCGTGGAGCAAGATACGAGACGAACGAGTATGAGAACTGCTTTGACTGTCGTGGTGGCGTGTTTTTGTGTGTTTTGCGGCTGGCTGGTTTTGGAGTCGGGCGTGTTCGAGGCTCCACGAACGGGGGCACAACCATGCATACTGCTGCAGCAAACGGCGCCGGCTGAGAGCGGCGGGCCTTCGGATGAGGCCACGGGAGAGCAACCGGCCCTTGAGCCGGCGGAAGATACCGTGGTTTTTGTCGCGGAGGGCGGGGCGAAGGGGAGCCCGACACTCGGCTCGGTTGATCCCGAGAGCGGGTACAAGTACAAACTGGAGTTGAGCTCAAAGGCGGCCGCCATAAGGAGTGCGACCTTCAGCGGATTCAAGGACCGGGATTACAAGGACCCGAAGCCGCTGGTGGTTATGTCACCGATTGCGAAGCCGGACGGCGGCGAAGTGCTGGCGATGGGGAACACGAGTTTTGTGCTTGTGGATGAGGGTCTGCAACTGGCCCTTGACGAGCTTGACTGGAAGAGCGGCGAGGTTGAAACGAATTCCGACGACGGCTCGCAGAGTGTCAGCTTCGAGGCGACTATCAAGGTTGAGGGCACGGATGAGCCGGTTGTGAAGCTGACCAAAACCTTCAGGATAACTCTTGGGAGCTACTTGCTGGAGTGTGATCTGGTGGTTGAGAATCTCGATGAGAGCGCGCGTAAGATTCGTTTTAACATGAACGGACCGGGCGGCTTTGGCAGAGAGGGGTTCCGAGGCGACATGAGGAAGGTCGTTGGCGGCTTTAGAGAACCGGACGGCAAGGTTGGGAGTGAAAGGCTAAGCAGGAAGAAGCTTTATAAGGCGAAGAGCCGTGAGGCGAGGCGCTTACAGAAAGAAGACGGGGGGGGGCTGCTCTGGGCGGCAGTCGTCAACAAGTATTTTGCGGCAATCGTGGTTCCGGCGCCTGAGGAAGGCAAGGATTACTGCGACTGGATCGCGGAGAGGACAAGAGACGGTTTGGAATATGGCCCGCTCGGCGAGTTCTACAATCCGGACGGGGACAGCAAGGCGGACAGCGGCGATGAGACGGTGGGCCTGACTTTTCCAATAGCCCCAAGCGCGCTGGGCGCGGCGGGACAGGCCGGCAGCTCGAAGGCATACAAGTTTCAGATTTACCTCGGGCCCAAGGACAAGAGTCTGTTCGATGGGAACGAGCTGTACCGCAGTCTGGGTTTCTACCAGACTATAGACTTCATGACCTGCTGCTGCCCGACGTGCATCATAAACCCACTTGCGTTCGGGGTTCTGATGATAATGAAATGGATGCACGGCTTTATTCCCAACTACGGATGGGTAATCATCATACTTGTTCTGGTATTCCGGCTTCTGATGCATCCGATTACAAAGAAGAGCCAAGTCTCGATGAGCAAGCTTCAGAAGGTTCTTAACGACCCGCAGATTCAGGAGATCAAGAAGAAGTACGCCAAGAAGCCACTTGAGATGCAGAAGCATATCTCCGAGTTTCAGAAGCAGAAAGGGGTATCGCCGGCGAGCGGCTTTACGAGCATGCTGCCGATGATGGTTCAGATGCCCATCTGGATTGCATTGTGGAGCGCGGTATACACGAGCATAGATTTGCGTGGGGCGGCGTTTTTGCCGTTCTGGATTACGGATCTGTCGGTCCCGGACGCGGCGTGGCGGTTCGATGCTATTACCATACCGCTGGTGGGCACAAAGGTAGCATCGTTGAACCTGCTGCCGCTACTGATGGGTCTGGCGTTTTATCTACAGCAGAAACTGATGCCTTCCCAGGCGGCGGCTTCGGCGAATCCACAGGCGGCCCAGCAGCAGAAAATGATGATGATAATGATGCCTATTTTGTTCCCGCTGATGTTATACAATGCGCCTTCGGGCGTTAATCTGTACATTATGGCAAGCACGTTTGCGGGGGTAGTTGAACAATACGTGATTCGAAAACACATCAAGGAAAAGGAGCATGAGGAGTCCAAGGGTCTTGTTGCCGCGACGAGCAAGACCGGTGGGAAAGTCAAGAAGAAGAAGCCGAAGCCATTTTTCCGGACAAAGCCTTGAGGGCTCTGGTCTTTTCTGACCGGGGTTGGCGTGTGATCGGGGCCGTGACGGTTACAATTAGTTTGCCGGCCAATCATGCGGGAGACGACATACGGGTTAGATGATACGATTGCAGCGGTCAGTTCTGCGTTTCCTGGGGCAAGGACCATTGTCCGGCTGAGCGGGCCGGAGGCATTTGCGATTTGCGGTCGTATGTTCAGGTGGTCAGCCGCGGCAGACAAGGGCGAGGTGGTGTGTGGCAGGGTGGTCGTGGATTTCGACCTAAGCGCTGGGGGGAGGCTTTACTTATTCAAGGGGCCGCACAGCTATACGGGCGATGATGTTGCGGAGATTCACGTCGATGCAAGTGCCGCTGTCGTCGAGGCGCTTGTGAGTAATCTTCTGGAGATGGGCGTTAGGGGGGCGGGGCCGGGTGAATTCACGGCACGAGCGTATCTGAACGGAAGGATCGACCTGGCCCAGGCCGAGGCGGTGAACGAGATTATCGTCAGTTCAAATGCGTTTCAACTGGTTGCGGCGGAGAAGCTTTTGAGCGGGCATTTATCGAGGGCGACGGTCGAAGCTCGTTCGGCGATGATGGAATACCTGAGCCTAATAGAGGCGGGATTGGATTTCAGCGGCGAGGACATCGAGCTTTTGACCCGGTCAGGGGCGGTTGAGGGTCTTGGGAGGGTTAAAGGGCAGCTTGAGGAGTTATTGGCGGGTAGCATAAGCTATGAGTCGGTGATAGATTTGCCGGCGGTGGGCATTGCGGGCGCTCCGAACGCCGGAAAGAGCAGCCTTTTGAACAGATTGCTGGGATCTGAAAGGAGCATTGTTTCGGGTGATCGAAAGACCACGAGGGATATTCTAAGCGGCCCGCTTTCGCTGGCCCACGGCAAGTGCGTGCTTTTTGATTGTGCGGGGCTGGTGCTTGAGCCGGACGGTATCCTGGACGAGCTGGCCCGGCAGGCAGCCGTAGAGGCATTGCGAAACAGCTCCGTTGTGCTATTTTGCGTCGACGCATCGAAGGCCGAGTGGGCGGAGGACATTTCAGTGCGCGGGCTCCTGGAGCCGAAGGTACTGGTACCGGTTGCCACGAAATGCGACCTGCTTTCAAAGGGGGCGTTGGCGACTCAACTGGCAAAGCTCAGAGAATCATTCGGAGCGGATTTGACCGCCACATCTGCGAAGACAGGGGCCGGTATTGAAACGGTGCGGGACGAAATAGACCGGCAGATGCTCAATATTGAGAGTAGCACTTCATCGTTGCGGGCCCAAGGCTCGGCGTTTTCCGAAGGCGGCCAAGACTGGGTGGCGTTGACGGCACGGCACAGGCGAGCGGTCACTGAGGCGATAGAGAACATTTGCGAATGCGTGCGGGAAGTAAAAGCGGGTAATGACGAGGTTGCGGCAATGACACTTCGAGCGGCCTACCAGGCGGTTTCGGATATCGAGCAGCAGCCGGTCGATGATCGACTGCTCGAGCGGATATTCAAGAACTTCTGCGTAGGCAAATGAGCCGGACCGGGGCAACGGATACACGAATTTAATCCACACGCCCCGAGTCACCTCGGACCAATGGGCTGAGACCCTTGTGCGACAGTCGTTTTTTCTCGAAGACCGACTTTCGCAGTAGTCTGAGGCGGCTATGCCTGTGCTCGTTTACCGTTCAAACACTAACCATCTTTGGCTTCGAATTCCGCGTCAATTACGTCGTCGGGGGCTTTTCTTTTGACCTCACCTTCGGGCGGCGGCGCTTGTGCGGTCTGCTGCTCGGCGGGACCGGAGGCTGCCTTCTTCTTTGCCGCCTCTTCGTAAAGGACCTTGCCGATTTCTTGAGTGGCGGTGTTTAAGTTTTCGATGGCCTTTCTTATAGCTTCGGGATCGTCACCTTTCATCGCCTCCTTCAAGTTATTGACGGCGCTTTCGATCTTGCCTCGGGTATCTGCGGAGACCTTGTCACCGTGCTCTTTGAGGGTCTTCTCGGTCGAATAGACCAACTGGTCGGCCTGGTTTTTCAGGTCAACGACCTGTCTTTTCCGCTTGTCCTCTTCAGCGTGTGCCTCGGCTTCCTTGGTCATTCGGTCGATTTCCTGATCGTTGAGGCCCGAGCTGGACTTGATCTGGATAGACTGCTGCGTGCCTGTGCCGAGGTCTCTTGCGGACACATTCAGGATGCCGTTTGCGTCGATATCGAAGGCGACCTCAATCTGAGGGATTCCTCGCGGCGCCGGCGGGATATCTGCAAGCTGGAACCTGCCGAGCGTTCGATTATCGGCAGCGAACTCTCGCTCACCCTGCAGGACATGTATATCGACGGTGGTCTGGCCATCTGCTGCGGTGGAGAAGATTTCCTTTTTGCTGGTTGGGATTGTGGTGTTTCGGTCAATAAGGCGGGTCATGACTCCACCAAGGGTTTCGACGCCCAGTGAGAGGGGGGTCACGTCGAGCAGGAGGATGTCCTTTACTCCGGCGTCGCCAGCGAGGACGGCCCCCTGGATGGCGGCACCGACGGCAACGACCTCATCGGGGTTTATGCTCTTATTCGGTTCCTTACCGAAGATTTCACTGACAATCTGCTGGACCTTCGGAATTCTTGTCGAGCCGCCGACGAGCAGCACCTCCACTATATCTCTGGTGTCGAGCTTTGCGTCCTGGAGGGCTCTGTGACACGGGGCCTTGAGCCTTTCGAGCACGGGCTCCACGAGTGATTCAAACTTGCTGCGTGAGATTGTAATCTGCAGATGCTTGGGGCCGGAGGCGTCGGCCGTAATGAAGGGCAGGTTGACGGTGGCTTCGAGCTGGGTGCTAAGCTCACATTTTGCCTTTTCCGCGGCCTCTTTGAGCCTCTGATGGGCCATTGGGTCGGTCCGCAGGTCAATTCCTTCGGTCTTTTTGAACTCATCAGCGAGATAATTTATGAGCAGGGCGTCGAGGTCATCTCCACCGAGGTGGGTGTCACCGTTGGTGCTGAGTACCTCGAATACGTTATCGCCGATATCAAGTATTGAGATATCGAAAGTTCCGCCTCCGAAGTCAAAGACGGCGACTTTTTCATTCTTTTTCTTTTCCAGACCATAGGCAAGCGCGGCGGCGGTGGGCTCATTGATAATGCGTTCGACCTCAAGTCCGGCTATTCTGCCGGCGTCTTTGGTGGCCTGTCGCTGAGAATCGTTGAAGTATGCCGGGACTGTGATGACGGCCTTTGTGACGGACTCGCCGAGATAATCCTCGGCGGTTTTTTTCAAGTCCTGGAGAATCATTGCCGAGATTTCAGGCGGAGTGTATTCCTTTTGGCGGACCTTGACCTTTACGAGCTCATCGGAGGCGCCGGTGATTTGGTAGGGCACGATTTTTTCCTCGGACGAGACCTCGTTATGGCGGCGTCCCATAAATCGCTTTATGGAAAACACGGTGTTTTCGGGATTCGTGACCTGCTGATGACGTGCTATCTGACCAACAAGTCTCTCACCCTTGTCGGTGAATCCGACGACCGAAGGGGTTAAACGCGAGCCTGAAGAATTGATCAAGACCTTGGGGGACGAGCCTTCCATTACGGCGACGACGGAGTTTGTCGTTCCCAAGTCTATTCCAACGATCTTAGCCATAGTCAAATTCCTTTCGTTATGAACTCTTGCTTATCGTGAAGGCTATCTCGCAGTTGCCGTTTTTCGGTTTCGGGCCTTTTTGTGAACCCGACAGCCGGTCTCTGGCCTTGCGTATTCGGCTTCACGCTTTAGAGTACTCGTATGAGCAAAACTCGTGCCAACTTTGAGTTCGAGCAGTCACGGGGTTCTTAAGCTGTTCAGCTCTCAGTATTTAGTGATTTTCGTGCCGTCGGCGAAGGGTCGGATTTTCAGGAACTTGTGCCATTTTGGCAGACTCCAGAGGCGCAGAATTGGCCGCAAGTCCAGATCATAGGACTCGGAGGGGTAGTCTATTGTTTGCTGGCGGGTGCGGCCTGCGCGCCGGGCTACTGTGGATTAGAGCTGAGCGCCGAGCGCATTATTTCGGCTCTGAGCGCGTCTCTGTGCGTGGCGTCCAAGGCCTTTCCGTAGTTCAATTGCAGATGAGCTGGAAGCGTCAGCATAAACAGCCGGTTTATGGTAGCAATGGATATTGCCCTGGGTTTTCCTCCGGCAGAGCCGGTCTCACAAAGGGCGCAAAGTCTTTCGATGGCTGGAGTTGAGGCCCCCATGTGTGCTCGCATATTGATGCCCAGGCGCAGATGACTGAGCAGGAACAGGGCTTCCTGTGAGCTTATCAAGTGGGCGTTTTGGAGAAGAGCCATGGCCCTTGAGATTTTGTCGTCGAGCAGATCGGTGTCTTTTGCGAGGAGTCGGCTTCTGGCAGCCTTTTCATATTCGACTATTTCCGGTATGATTTTGGATTCAAAGGTGGAGATGATCTGCGATTCTGCGAGGCCAAGTGTGACCTGATTGGACAATTGGTACAAATCGCTTGCTGCCTCGGTTCCCTCTCCGAACAGTCCTCGCACGGCCAAATTCATGTCCCTTGCCGCATTGAAGAACTTTTCGATCTGCCCGGTCATCTTCAGGGCGGGCAGATGAAGCATCACGGACATTCTAATTCCGGTGCCAAGATTGGTCGGACAAGCGGTCAGGTACCCGTACCGAGGGCTGAATGCGTAGTCGGTTTTACTTTCTACCATATCGTCGATGTTGCTTGTCTGTGCGGCACATTTGGAAAGCTGACAGCCGGCGGCGAGCACTTGTATGCGGAGATGGTCCTCTTCGTTAATCATGGCTGTAAAGCACTCTCTTCGGGCGATAACGGCTCCCCTGGGCCCCTTGCCGAATGCGTGGTTACGGCTTATCAAATGTCTTTCGACGAGAAAATGTCTATTAAGTGCCGGTGCTTTATCCACACTGATGTAGAAGACGCTGTCGCCGAGATCGAGTGACAAGAGAATATTTTTGAGTTTTTCGAGTATTTCAGACTTTTCCTGAGTTGAGCAACGGCTGAGGAACTTGTGGCCGGCGAGGTTTCTGGCCAGACGAACACGGGAGGAGACGACTATATCGGCAAGCGGTCCGGATCCGTCGAACCAGTCGTTTATGTCGTTACTGATTTCGGTAAGCTTCATAGGCTGCTTTTTTTCCGCGACAGTTAGTTTTCAATTCTCCATTTGGTTTATCTGGTCCCGCAATTTTGCGGCGAGCTCGTAGTCTTCGTTGGACACGGCGGTTTCCAGCCGGCGGCGCAAGTCAAGAAGCTCGATTTGCCTTCTGGCGTCGCGTGGTGTTTTCGAAGGTAGTTTTCCGCAGTGTGCGGTTTTGCCGTCTTGGGCTTTTTCGATGAGTGGAAGGAGTGATTTCTCGAAGACTTCGTAGTCATGGGGGCAGCCCAAGACACCTTCTTTGCGGAATTGATCCAGTGTGAATCCGCAATTTGGGCAAGTGAGATTCTGTTCGGAGGGTCCGGCAAGCTCGTCGTCGGCGGGCTGGACAGCGAGGAGACTGCTGAGCAGCTCGTTTATCGGCATATTACTCTTGACGGCTATACCCTGTTCCTGGGCGCAGTGCTCACATACGTGCATCTCGGTCCGAACACCCTCGGAGATCTCGGTGAGGTGAATAGTCGCTTCGTTCTTGTTACAAACCTGACACTGCATAAAGCACCTTCGGGGGTATTATACCATAATCCCGCTAGAATAATCGTCGGATTTACGAACTCGCTACATTTGCAAGCACATATTTGTAGAACATTGCGGCACAGCCGGGCTCTTCAACGACCTTTATTCTTTCGAGTTTAACAGGGCTCGGCAGTTTCGGGAGAAGCTGCTCATAGACATATCTTGCTACGTTTTCGGCTGATGGACTGTTCTGCCGGAAGAACGGGGCTTCCTTCAAGTGTGCGTTGTTAAACTCGGCGACAATACTATCGATTGCGGCCTTTAGCCTGTGAAAATCCATGACGACTCCCATTTTGTTTAGCTGACCGCTGCTCACGTCCGCTACGACGGCCCAGTCGTGCCAATGCAAAGGCTCTTTTGAGCCATCAGGCAATTCCAACTGGTGCGATGCCCTAAAGCGGGTTTCGACGCTGACGATAAACAATAGACGACTCCCTGCGATAGGCCGGAGGCTTCGCTCTTACATTGATGCGCCCATAACTCCGGGAGGCCAGCAGATACGAGCCGTCGGCCGCCCCTGCCTGGGCGACCCGGCGTAGTCTGTGCAACTAATTTCTGTTTCTCAATTTATCAAATCGCTGCTGTAAACGTTCATAAATGCCTGTCGGGATCAGATTCGACAAGTCGCCGCCGAGAGAGGCTACTTCTCGAATCAACGTCGAACTGGTAAACCCGTACTGTTCGCTCGTCATAATAAAGACAGTTTCCAAACCAGCGACGGCCCGATTTGTCATGGCGAGCTGAAACTCGTACTGGACATCCGTAAGGCTTCGAAGGCCGCGCAGGATAACGTCCACTTTCCTTCGCCTAGCATATTCCACCATCAGCCCTCTAAAGCTCTCGACCATCACACCGGGCATATCGGCTATAAGCTCGGTTATCATTTCGACCCGTTCTTCGGGGGTGAAGAGCTGATTTTTGATCGGACTTCGGCCGACTGCTATTATGAGCTCATCGAAGAGCTTCATGCCCCGGTTGATGACGTCCAGATGCCCGTTTGTGATGGGATCAAACGAGCCGGGGAAAACCGCTCTAACAAACTTCCTATTCATTTATGGACCTTTCGTTGCAGGCGAAACAAGCAACTATTATACCGCAAATGGTGAGCGGGTCAAATATTGGGGAGCATAGAACTCATTTCAAAACCTTAGAAGACCGCGTTTTCGACACTGGTAAGGCCGCCTCCGGAGGTTATGGAATGGCCTGTAGTCATTTTCGGATCGTTCTTTCAAGGCGACGACTATCGGAGCCCGATGTCCCGGAGCTTGTCAGTTCTTTAGCCATTGTTCCAGCCATGCAAATACTGTCTCGTGCCAGAGTATGGAATTGGCAGGCTTGAGCACCCAGTGGTTTTCGTCCGGGAAATATAGCAATTTGCTGGCAATTCCACGGCGTTGAAGAGCGGTGAAGGTGGCCAGACCCTGGGTTTCGACTACGCGGAAGTCGAGGGCCCCGTGTATGACCAACATGGGGGTTTTCCAGTTTTGGACAAAATTTATGGGGTTGTGTTTTTCGTAGCCGACGGGGTTTTCCCAAGGGGTTCCGGCGTGGTCCCATTCGGGGAACCATAGTTCTTCGGTGTCGAAATATGCCATGCGCTCGTCGAGATTGCCATCGTGATTAACCAGACAACGGAAGGGCTCAGGCCAATTTCCGGCGATCCAGTTGATCATATAGCCGCCAAATGAAGCTCCGAGGCCGCCTACGCGTTCGCGATCCATCCAGGGATATCGATCCAGAGCGGCCGCAAGGCCTTTGCGGAGGTCTTCGAGAGGCTTTCCGCCCCAATCGTCGCGGATGGAGTCTGTAAAGGCCTGTCCGTAGCCTGTGGAGCCGTGAAAATCGACCATGACCACGGCATAGCCTGCTCCAGCGTAGGCTTGTGGATTCCAGCGGTAGTGGAAGCTATTGCCGAAGGAACCTTGCGGGCCACCGTGGATGAGGAACGCCACGGGGTATTTCCGGGCGGGGTTGAAATCGACTGGCTGAACGACATAGCAGTAGACGGTCTGGTCATTCCAGCCTGGGAAGGCGAACTGCTCGTAGCGGCCCATTTGGGCGGCAGCAATTTTCTCAGCGTTGATGTTTGTGATCCCTTTAAGATCGCTGCCGTCAGGCTTAACCGAGCATAGTCCGACAGGGGATGAAAGGCTGTCGAGGCAAAAAATGATTCTCTCACCTGCTACGGCCGGGGAGCCAGTGTGGCCCTGCTTGAGGATGGTCTTGACAACGGCGGTTTTGACGTCTATGGCAAAAAGCGATTTCTGGCCCGTGTTTGCGGCGACGGCGTAGATCGTCTTGCCGTCCGGCGACCAGCAGAACGCGGAAGGGCTGCGATCCCAATTCTGGGTAAGAATGCGTTTTTGACCGGTTGGCCAGGGCTGCAAGACGACGCGAAAACGGTCGGACTCGTAACCCGGCCTTGCCATAGCCAAGTAGGCCAAGGTTTTTGCGTCGGGGGAGAAGATCGGGAGGGTATCCCAAGCATGGTTTTCTTGGGTCAGGCATTTCGGCGGCTCGGAACCACTGACCGGCACCAAATAGAGATCAAAGTCTGTGGACCAAGGCTCTTTCGTTCCCGCGTCCCGTGCGCTGAAGACGAGGGCCTGCCCATCCGGCGTAAAAGTGATCTCTTCGGGGCCTCCGAAAGGCTTGGAGGGGGTGTCTGCATCCATGGCTTTCATCAGGTCCAGCGCATCGGCTCCGGATTCCGGCGTCACGAAGAGATGCGAACGGCGGCCGTCTTTCCAAGTATCCCAGTGGCGGACGAATATTCTGTCATAAATGCGGCCGCTGGCCTTGCGGCTATCGGTCTGATCGAGTCTTTTCTTTGTGCATTCCGGTATGTCACAGTCAGGAAAGACTTCCATAGTAAAAGCAATGTGTTGCCCAGTGGGTGAGACAATGAGGTTTGCGACGTCGAGCGGCTGGTCGGTAACCTGCTGGGCCTCGCCGCCATCAACAAGTATTCGCCAGACTTGTGAGGAGCCGGAGCGGGTTGATATGAACCAGATTGACCGGCCATCGGGCGCCCAGCGGGGATTATAGTCCCCGGCCGGGTGGGACGTGAGGCGACGAAGGCCATCGCCATCGGTCCCGATTAGCCAGAGGTCGGTGCGTCCTTTGTTCGCATCGAGGTCGGTTTCTCGCAGAACGAAGACTATCCGTTTGCCGTCCGGCGACACCTGAGGGTCGCCGAGGCGGTCCATGGCGAGCATATCGTGAACAGAAAACGGATGTGTCTGGTCCGGAGGGGCGGCAAGGAGGACGTTGAGACCCAGACAAAGGAAAGGCAGCAGGCATGACATATTCAAACGCATAGTGTTTCTCCTTATGACCGGACGAGCAGTCTCTTTTTGTTCATTATAGTCTAATCGCAGATGACAGGGTTGACAACGGTCTGGCCGGCTCGGTGCTTCAGACTCTCTCGTCTGGTTCCTGGGTGAGGGTAACGGGGATATCGAGCCAGAAGGTTGAGCCGACTCCGACCTGGCTCTCAAGGCCGATGCTTCCCGCGAGCATGGAGGCCAACTCCCTGGAAATAGCCAAGCCGAGCCCGCTTCCGGTTGATTCGCGGGTGAGGGAGGCATCGATCTGGCGGAATTTCTCAAATATCGTTTCCCTATCATCAGGGGAGATACCACACCCGGTATCTGACACGGAGATTCGGACGGTTTTATCGTCTATCATCGCGGCCGCGACTTCAATCCTGCCTCGCTGGGGGGTGAACTTTACAGCGTTGTTCAGAAAATTGTATAATATCTGCTGAACCTTGCCGGCGTCGGTGACAAGGAGGGGGATTTGCTGATCGATTCTCAACTTGACCTTGATTTTCTTTTTCCTTGTCAACAGGGAGAAGGACGCCACGAGATTCTCACACAATTCGGGCACGGAGGCTTTTTCTATGTGCAGTTCCATTTTGCCCGCCTGAGTTTTTGCCAAGTCGAGCAGGTCGTTAATCATGTTCAAAAGTCTGTTTCCACTTGTAATGATGTTTTCAGCATATCTCTGGGCCTTTTCCTTCTTGAGGATGCCGGGCTTTTCACGGAGGACCTGGGCAAATCCGAGTATTGCATTTAGGGGAGTTCGGAACTCGTGGGAGACGTTTGCCAGGAACTCGCTTTTGACCTTGTTGGCCTTATAAAGTTCTATATTTCGCTCAGAGAGCTCCACTATTTTGGCGTCGAGCTGTTTGTTTGCCTGGTGAAGCTTTTCCTGAGCGGCCTGGAGGGCGTCGAGCATTTTGTTGAAGGCATCGGCCAGCTTCTCGTATTCATCCCTGGTTGCTATGGAGCTTCTTATGTTGAGATTTCCCTCGGCCACGTTATTTGCGAGTGCGCGGAGCTGACGTATGGGTCTGAGAATAACGCGCTGTGTTATCCAATAGAAGGCGACTATTGCGCCGGCGCCTCCTATCAGGCCGGCGACGATAATCCAGATTAGATTCAAGAGGGCAATTCTGCCGATTTCGCCGCCGACTCCTCTGGACTGAACGAGTACGGCACCTATAGGCTCGTTGAGCGAAAATGCGGTTGCAGAGACCTGGGGATTGTGACAGCTTATGCACGCGTCGGTGGCCCTGAAGATTCGCACGTAATCGGTTTTGAGGCCACCATCTTCTTTGGCCAGGAGAAGATCATCATCTCTGGTCTCATCACCCCTTAGAGAATCGATAGCATTTCTCTGCCGGTCGTTCAGGAGTGACAGTTTTTTATCTGCGTCTTTTGCAAAGCGGATCCAGGTTACATCCGGGTGGTTGACATCCATCACGGTCCCATCCTTATCCAACACGGGCAGGGTAGTATCTCCGGAGTTATCAAACCTGAAGTGGAGGCGCAGCAGCAGTGCCTCGGATTTGGCTCTGTTAGTGTCCAAGAGGCCTTTTTTTGTGAGCTGGCCCATCCAGACATAGGGCAGCAGCAATGCGAGGGCCAGTATAAAGATCACGGCGGTCCCAAACGCCAGTCTGCACTTTTCGGCGAGTGACAGCGGCCACAATCTGAGAAGCTCCAGCGCCTTTTCGCAAGCGTGCCAAGCGTGCTTAAGATTAATCCGCATAGGTCAGATTTTCCGCAGCAAGAGGATATTGCCAGCCACAGACAGCACCAGGACCCGGCTTCCGGCGTTGCCTGAGGCAGGATTTCATGGTGGGCAACGCGGCAGAAAGCATGTTGATCATCTTCTTAGCCATTTACGCGGCCGGCTCAAAAGGCGGCAACTACCTTTGGTCGTTGGTTTTCCGTTCGACAATATGTGAATGCCTTTGTGTTCTCAGATTCAGTTCGTCGAGCTGTTTTTGGTCGACCTCGCCTGGGGCCTGGGTCAGCAGACACAGGCCGCTTTGGGTTTTCGGAAATGCAATGACATCCCTGATGTTATCTGTGCCGGTGAGCAACATTATTAGCCTGTCAAGGCCGAAGGCTATTCCGCCATGCGGCGGGGCTCCGTACTCGAGGGCTTTCAAGAAGAACCCGAAGCGCTGCTTTGCCTGCTGCTTTGATATGTTGAGCAGATCAAAGACTCTCCGCTGCACGTGGGGCTGGTGGATACGAATGCTGCCGCCGCCAATTTCGCTTCCATTGACCACTATATCATAGGCCTGGGAACGGACACTTGCAGGGTCGCTTTCAAGCTTAGCCATATCCTCTTCCACAGGTGAAGTAAAGGGATGGTGGAGGGAGTCGTATCGCTTTTCGTCCTGATTCCACTCGAACAACGGAAAGTCGACCACCCAGACAAACGCGAAGCTGTTCTCGTCGTAGAGTTTCAGGTCGCGGGCAAGTTTGCATCGCAAGGGGGCCAAGGCCTTATTGGCGGCGGCCTCTTTGTCGGCCACAAATAGAAGCAGGTCGCCGTCATTTGCCCGGAAACCTTTAATTATCTGCTTCTGGAGTTCGGGTCCGAAGAATTTAGCAACGCCTCCATTCAGAGCAAGCCTACCGTCTGCGTTTGCGACTTTGGACCAGACAAGCCCCTTTGCGCCGTAGTCGGCCACAAAGCCGGTTAGCGTCTTTTCGATGTCACTTCTGGAATATCTTCCGCCGCCGGGAGCACAAAGTCCCTTTACGACTCCGTTGTCCTGGGTTGTGGATATGAATACCTTAAAAGTGCTCTGTTTTGCGAGATCGGAGATGTCTCTGAGCTTCATATCAAATCGCAAGTCCGGTCTGTCAATTCCATAGTCAGCCATGGCGCGGGCATACGACAATCTGGGTATAGGCAAGGTGACGTCAACGGCGAGAACGTGCTTCCAGATACTTGCGACCAGGTTTTCGTGAACGCCGATGACATCGTCGCTGTCGACGAAGCTCATCTCGACGTCAATCTGAGTGAACTCTGCCTGCCGGTCCGCCCTTGGGTCTTCGTCCCGGAAGCATCGGACTATCTGAAAGTACTTGTCGATGCCACTTATCATGAGAATCTGTTTGAACAGCTGCGGCGACTGAGGCAGCGCGTAGAAGCAGTCTTGGTGAAGTCTGCTGGGCACAAGGAAATCCCTTGCTCCTTCAGGGGTACTTTTTGCGAGCATAGGTGTTTCGATTTCCCAGAATCCCAGCCGGTCAAAATAGTCTCTCGTGATCTTGGTGACCTGATGTCGGACGCGCAGCTTCTGTTGCATCTCGGATCGGCGCAGGTCGATGTACCGATTAGCCAAGCGGACCTCTTCGCTCGTGATGCTGGCGTTGTCAAGCTCGAACGGCGGGGTTGTTGAGACGTTGAGTATTTCCAACTGTCGGACGGAGACTTCTATCTGGCCGGTCGGTAGCTTGGGATTTGCCATCCCTTCGCTTCTGGGCTGCACGAGGCCTTTGGCCGCTATAACCCACTCGCATCTTACTGTTCTTGCGAGCCTATGTACATCGGGCTGGGTTTCAGGGTTTAGGACCAATTGGGTTAGGCCTTCTCTATCACGCAGGTCTATAAACACGAGATTGCCATGATCGCGGTATGAACGGACCCAACCAGCCAGCGCAACTTCCCTTCCCGCGTCGTCAAGGCGAAGCTGCCCGCAGTTATGTGTTCTTTTAAGCATAAGAGCATCTTTCAACAGAATCCCACCGGCCCGGCACCTTGCTGCAAACCCCAGGCAAGTATCGAGAGAAGACTCGCCGGAACTTTCAGGATAGCCGAACCTGGGCGGCTCGTCAATAAAGGGCTCGTGATATTAATTATTAGGCTTTATGGAGACCAGGCATTTCTGGAAGATTTCGGCGTATTGCGCCGGAGACAGCGCCGACCGCCCGTTCAGACTCATTGTGCGCAGATTTCTCTGCTACGGCGTATGGCCCGGCCATCAGTGGCTTCGATATCTAATTCGGGCTCGCTGTGAGCGGCACGGGGTTTTTTGCCTGCCCGGGAGTTGTTCGAGAGGGGCAATATCTGAGGCGTAAAGATTGGCGGCAATTTTTTTCCGGGACCGAACCTTTGCCGGTTGGATTCGTATTACAGGTCGGATAAAGCCACGGGCTGGGGTATTAGACTCCTCTTCCTCTCTCCCAACCTCAGCCCGTTTTTTGCTTCCATATTCCCAGTCATCATTTGCGGTTCGGGGATTCGGTGACGCGAGGTCAGCAAGCTGGCCGTTATTGACCTAATAGTCCACGGTGATTCAAGTGTTTTGCAGCCTGGCGAAGTACAGAATAGGACGGCGCGGAAGTAGAGAAGCGTTCGCGGGGGGGCCGTGAAGAAGGCTTGGGCAGTCGATCAGAGCAAGGCAGTACTGAAATAGCGCTCGGCCCTATCAGGCAGCACGGTTGTTATGTTTCCTTTGAGGGTTTTTGCGAGTTGCCTGGCAGCCCAGACATTTGCCCCCGAACTTATACCGACGAGCAAGCCATGATCGCGGCCGAGCTGTCTCGTTGTCTCAATGGCGGCCTCATCGGAGACCTCGACCACATCGTCAACCAGTGAGACGTCAAGCACATCGGGTATGAAGCCGTCTCCTATGCCCTGAATCTGGTGGAGGCCCGGCTCGTGTCCGAGCAGCGCAGAGCGGTTTTCGGGCTCGACAGCCACGATTTTCGTGTGATCCTTTTGTTCTTTCAGGAATCTGCCCACCCCTTGTAGGGTGCCCCCGCTTCCAACGCCAGCGACGAAGCAGTCTATTCGGCCACCCATCTGCCGCCACAACTCGCGGGCCGTCTGCTCGTAGTGAATGCGGGGGTTTTCCGGGTTTTGGAACTGCTGTGGGACGAAGATCCGCTCGTCTTCGGCCGCCATCTGCTCGACTACACGGACGGCTCCGGCTATACCTTGCTCGTCAGGGATCAGGACCAGGTCCGCGCCAAGCGCCTTTATTAGCTTCTTCCGCTCCTCGCTCATGCCTTCCGGCATCACGATGCGGACGCTATAACCCATCAGGCGGCCAACCAAAGCCAAGCCAATACCGGTATTCCCACTGGTTGGCTCGGTTATGATGGAATCGGGCCTCAGCTTGCCGTCACGTTTGGCTCCTTTGAGCATCGCCAAGGCCACACGGTCCTTAATACTGCCTCCGGGGTTTAGGAACTCCCCCTTGGCGAAGACTCGCTCACCCTTCAGTTGCAGCAACGGCGTATTGCCGATGAGTTCGAGGATATTATCCGTGAGCATTGACCGATCCGAAAAAAAATTTCATATTTTTTTCAAAACCACTTGACGAACGGCATTCTATCATTATACTGACGCACGGTCAAGGTAAAGGTTGTTTTTCAGGTTTTTATGGCGTTTGGAGACAACTGTCGTATCGTTTGTGGGGTGTAGTGTTGCAGGTAGTTTTTGGCGGCCCAGAACATTTTTTCGAGAAAACAGTAGAAGGGTCCGGAGCTTTTTGATATAATATAATGGAGCATTCAACAGGGCTGGGGATATCTCGCTTTTTCCTCTCCCTCCGCACCTCAGCCCTGTTCTTTTTTTGCGCGTAAAGCGGAGGATTTTCTTCCCTTTGTTTTGGCCTACCGGGCTGTCGGTCGGGGAATCGCGTAGAAGTTTGCGGCTTACCTCGGGCGCGAAAGCTGCTCTGTCGAGATATGACTTATACGCATTAGCGGGGCAGGGGTGATTGTCCTGTACGATTGCCCGGCAGAAGCGCACATGATTTCGTCGCCCAATATCGTCGTGGCTCAGAAGCTCCGCCTGGAGGCGAACAGACCAGAGTAGCCGGATGCAACATGGAGGACGCCCGGGCTTGCCGCGACATGAGAGGCGGGCAACTATTTTCGGTGATCAGTTTGTTCAAGTGGCAAGGGCGAACACAATATGCGTATCGAAGCGTCTCAATACTCGTTGTTCAGAAACTTGATCAATTCTTCCGGGACATAGTCACTTGCGAAGGCGAGGACATCGCTTACTTCGGCCCTGGTGAGATTGTCCGTGACCTGCCGGTTGTTGATGTCCACGTTGACAATGATGCCATACCCCACGTTCTGAGCGGGGACGGCATTGCCTGCCGGGGCGGAACGCCGCAGATAGGTTGGTCTTAGTTCGATGTTTATGTTCTTGCCTTGATCCGGCGTCTCAAGGCGTATGACCATGTTTTTGGCCTTTTGTCTCCAAAGGTCATTTTTCAGGTTGCTGGCTACTATCTCCAGCGAGTCAATCTGCTCGGTGTCGAAGACGATTTCGTGGACTACGCCGGCGCGGATAATTCTCCGGTCGGAGAATCTGCTTCGGATTTCATCAAGTGTTCTTCTGAAGATCTTGTCTTTTTCGGGGACATTCAGATCGTGTGCCTGGTCTATGTACAAGCGTTCGGGAAAGGTAAACAGGGGTCCCTGCGGCGTCAAGACAAATGTGGGCATATCGGCCCTTTTGCCGTTCGCGAGGAGGAAGCTTTTCTGGACCCTCAACTGGTTAGGGCCGAGCAGGAGGGTCTCGAACACTTGGGGGAAATTTTCTATCATCCAGTTGCAGCAATCCTGCAGCTTTGTCTTTTCCTGGTTGAGCATGATGGGGGGCTGGACGTGCACGCCGTATTTGACTATGTGCTGCGATATTCGCTCGGTTTCAAACTGATAGTTCATTGTCCTGCCGTTGCAACAACGGGTGGAAGAGACATTCAGACTTTCCATAGTCTACAGCATCGACGGCAGCAAGTCAAAGAAAACAGGTTGCCAGGGAATGCGGGGGAATACGTAGTTCTAATAGCGTCTGGTGGTGGTTTTTTGGCGTGTTTTGTAGTTTACGAAGAAGTAGCGGAGTGCGTCGATTGGGTGGTCGTAGATGCCGTCTTTGAGGGGCAGTTCGCTGCCGGCGGCTCGGGCGTATTCGGGATAATGATAGCATCGCATGGCCTCAATGAGGCGCGGGCATCCGGGTGATATTACGAGGCTTGTGCTACCGTCGCCGGATCGGACGGCCCGGCGGATAAGCTCGATTCCTTCGAGAATACCGCTTCTTCTGAACCGGGCAGTTATGCCGAGGCCGCCGAGTTCGCGGATGACGCTTGTGCCGGTGATATCGTTGACGCCGGCGCCGGCCGGGTCGCAGAAGGTTGCAGCGACCTGCTGAGGGTTGCCGGGTGTGCGGCTTTTTATCTCGGCGGCGTGGATGTCGATGGTGGCCCTGCTGCGAACGTATTCGTCTATTACACGAATAGCGCCATCATCGTCCACCTGAATCCAGAGACATACAAAGGGATTGACGAACCCGAAGTCGAGGGCACGATAGAGGGGCAGAGCCGGGTCATAATCGACGGGTCGGACGTGGACGGCGGGGTCGAATTCATCAAAGACGACGTTCTCCAGAGAGGGCTTTTTGCAGAGCATCTCGGCCTCCCAGCCTGCCCTGCTGGCGCGGCGCATCTGAGTGATGCAATCGTCGATTCTGAGGTAGCCTTCGGCTGTCTTTGCCTTTCCCCGGCAGTCGGTCCAGAGGGAGCACTGCGAGCAGGTTCTGTCGGTGCATTTCTCGATGACCTCCCATACGCACCATTTGAGGACCGGGGTGCCTAAGTGAGGTGCGGAGGCGACCACTCTCTGCATGAGGCCGTAGGGGCGGTGCATTGTGCTTATCAGTTCCATGGCGGCCAGGAGGCCAGCCGTGCTCTGGGTGGTGAACTTGGCGGCGGCGAAGACGTTTTCGTCGAAGAGCTCGACCTCGTCGCAGCGGAGCTTGTGGATGTGCTGCCCGCGGACGCTTGTGGCTGATTGGGTGAGGACCTCTACGGTGGAGCAGTTGGCGAAGCGGCATTTTTCCTTCAGGATCGGTCCGGCGAGGAAACGTTCGAATCCATGGTGGAGGAAGCCTGTCAGGTATTCGTACATTCGGGCGGACTGCTCGCCGGAGCCGCCGAGGATTCTTGTCTGGCAATTGGGCTTGAAGATGCAGTCGAGGAGTGTGGCAACGGCGGCCAGCTCGGTTTTTCCGCCGGCGCGGTTTGCCCAGATTATGCAGTCGGCGTTGAGGCTTCGCCGGCCGGATTGCTTGCCTTGCTCTGCACGACCGGCTGAATTGGCGTGAAAATCGGCGGAGAAGCTGTGCCAGAGGTAGTCCATGGGGCTGTTGTGGTCCGGGCAGGCTTTTTTGGCGGGGACATCGATGCCGAGAAAGACCTTGACGTAGTTGCGCAGGTCGCGTCTTGTCTTGGGCCGGGTTTTGCGAAGGGTCGAGCAGACGGAGGCGGCTTTTCGGATGTCGTTACGGAGTCTAAGTGAAAGGGTCTGTGTCATGGATGCCCTCCTGTTTTGTAGGTTGCGGACATGTTCAAGGGATGCGGAAGTCAAAAACGGCGCTGGCCAGCCGGATCCTGCGTTCGGCGCACCGCTTTGTGGCTTTCATTCGGGCCATTCGAGAAGACTGCAGCAGGCTGTTTACCTGTGGGCAATGCCTGGTGGTTATGCAGAAGTCGGTAAGCGTAGGGTTGGCAAGCGTTGCCGCCGAGCACTTACTACAGATGCCATTGCCAGTACCAGCGTTGTATTGTGAGAAGACGCGATTACCTAATCTGGGCGGCCCGATAACTGAAAGCGTCAACAATGCAGCGAGAGTCTTGTGTTTGTGCATCCGCCTATCTCCGACGAGGATTTTCATCCATCAAGTTGGTAGTATTATACCAAATTCATCAGTTTTTGTCCAGACAATTTCAGAAGGAATTGGCAGGCGGTTTGTCGAATTGTGAGCCTAACGTAGCTTGCCGGCGCCGATTTAATCCGGCAAACGAGGGCTATTGTACCACCAGGCGTTTTTCGGCGCCAGGTTTGATGTCTATTAGGATGCCTTCGCTTAGCTGTTTGCCGGTAAGGGTGGTCTTGGCACCTGTCGTCAGGTCGAAGAGGTGGTGGCGTTTTTCGGGATTTGCGGTGAACCATTCGGGGAACTGGTTGATGCGAGGCCAGTCGAGGGGCAGATTCATGTTGGTTTGGTGGCGAGGGGAATCAGAGATGAGCCTGCCCTTCCAGAGTCTATCGGCGCGGATCGTGATTTTGAGGGCGTTGCCGTCCAAGACAGCGCCGAAGACGACATCTTCTCGCCACGGGTCGATGGTAAGGCCCTTGGTTTTCCACAAGGCATACATGATTGTGGTTCTTGCGAAGTTGCCGTCGCCGTGCCAGCCTTCGATGATGCCGTTGGGCTTCTGGATATTCCACATGACCTTGATTTCGCTGTCAAGCCATTCGGCAACGGAGGGGACGGGCTCGCGATTGAAGAGGTTGAGGGCGCTTTCGATGGAATCGGCGTAGCCGTCGGCGCTGGCACCTTCCCATCTGTAACTTTTGTAGTATTGGTTGAGGCTTGCGAGGGCTTTGAGAATGGCCTGTCGGTAGGCATGAGTCTTGTCAATGAGATATACGGTGTAGAAGCCATTGAGGTTGTAGCCCCACGTGTCGCACAGGCCCTTGTCGTGGTCGCCGGTTTTGGGATTGATGCTGTTGTAGAAGAGGCCATGGTCGTTGCGGCCGATTTCGAGGACGCGGTCGAGCATTTCGTGGATGGATTTCTCGTAAAGCTGCTTTTTCCGGGGCCTTGCGAAATTGACGGTTGCGTAGAGTTCGCAGAGGCCGGAGATGATTTCGCAGCCATGATCGCGTAATCTAAGCGAGGCTTGGTCTTTTGTGGGATGGTTTTTGTCGAGGAGGTAGTAGTCGCCGAGGCGGATTGCCCAATCGAGGTATTTGCTGTCGCCGGTCATCCAGTAGACGCGAGAGAGCGTCTGAAGCATCTCGCCGTTGATTTCCTGGCTGGCGGAGAGGATTCGTCCATACGGGGTGTCGATGGGGGCGTTTTTCCACACCTCATCCAGGATTGCGAGCATGCGGTCGGACCAAGGGCTCCGGCCGAGCCACTCGGTCAGGGGCAGAAGACCGTCTTTGACGTACTCAGAGGAGCCGAAGATTATTCGGCCGAGATTCGGCTTGTCATTTTGAAAGGCGCGTTTTGAGAAAGAGTAGGTATCCGGCATGGCGCCAAGGCGCGACGTTAGCTTTGTTTCGGTGCAGAGCATATCGAGCATTCGGCCTTCAAACAGAGGGCGGTCGATTATAGCGGTGGTGAGGACCATGAAGGGGTAATTGTCCGCGGCGCTGTCTTGGGCGTTCCAGATGTCCTTGTCTCTGGTGATATTTCGGGGGATGAGGCCGGTTTTTGGGTCGGCGTGGCTAAGCCAGCCGGTGACGAAATTGCGGCAGCGAACGAAACCTTCGTTGGCGAGGCGTCCATTTTCGGCCGCCTTTTCGAACGCCGGGTCGTCTTTGCAGAGGGGCTTGGCGACGCCTTTTTTGGCGAGCTGCTTTAGCTCGTCGAGATGGTCATCGTAAACGCCTCGTGGGGTGGTGTTGTGTTTCTTGCACAGTGACGCGGCCATGCCGACGAGTTCGCCCATCATTCCACAAGTCCGCATCACCCGGACCGTGCCCAAAGCGACGTGGGTGACACTGATATCACGGCCCGCCATAAAGAGGTTCCGGATGTTCCGTGAATAGAAACAGCGGTAGGGAATCGGATAGGGGTCGATGCGGAGGTGCTTGGCGATCGAGCGGAATTCGGCACCGGGAAAGTGCTTTGTGTTTTTGGGGTCGGGGTAGTGCAGGTCTATGGTCCAGGTGGTGGTAACGAAGGCGTCGGGGAACTTTCGGCGCTCCACGATATCCTGCTGCTGCAAGATGACATCACCGAGCAGCCGGCGGGACTCGCGTTTTCCGGCCACGTAGGCGACCCAATCGAGCTTGCGGCCGGCATATTGTAAGGTCTTACTGCTTTTGTTCTTGAGGTATGCCCAGTTTCCGAAGACGGCACGAAGGGCGTAGTCACGAATATGTTCAAACTCGGTGATCTGATCCCGGTTCAGGCCGGTCTCCCAGTTCCAGTCTCCGCGAGTCAGGTAGTAGCAACTTTGCTCGTCGAACTGCAGGGCCCACGGGCAATTGGGAAAGTCGGCGGGCTCATCGGTTTGTCGGGAGTACCATTGGACCGAGGCGCCCATCGTCATTTTGTCGGGTTTTTCCGGCGCGAGCGACTCGTCGGTTTCTCGGCGGCTTTCGCGGCCCATACGATAGTCGGCGCCTGCGAGGAATCCGATGGCTCCGTCGCCAGTGCAGTCGGCGAACAGGCAGGCGGCGAAGCGCAGCTCTTTGCTGCTTTCGATATGTTTGGCGACAACTGCTGTTATGCGGTCACCTTGCCTTTCGACCTTGAAGGCGTGCATATTGGTGAACAGGCGGATATTCTTCTCGGCTTCGACGACGCGCAGTTTCTTTTGGTCGTCGTAATAGGAGGCCGGTCTGGCATTGCCCTGGAATCCGGAGTCGAGCTCTGCGACGAGGTCGCCGAGGGCGGGATATGGTGGCAGGTTGATCCGGCCGCCAAGGTGGACACGGACTTCGGAACTGTTGTTGCCGCCGAGGACAGGGCGATTCTGGATCAGCGCCACGTGGAGTCCGAGGCGTGCGGCGGAGACAGCAGTACACGTTCCCGCCATGCCGCCGCCGACAACCACGAGGTCAAATTGCCCGGCGTCCTCGGGCTTGTCGTCAAGGGCGAGCATCTTTCTGCGGAAGGCGGCCAAGCTATCGTCGTTGGGCGGGAGGAAATCCGGATCAGAGGTAAGCACGATGGCGTCGCAACGGCCATTGAAGCCGGTCAAGTCATGCAGCGCGATGGTAACGGCTTTGGAGGCTATTTCAACGGCACCGCCATTCTGCCAATGCCAGTCGGCGCCTGCGGTGCCGAAGGTAGACTTGAGCGGTACGGCGTTTATCATTAGCTGGAATCTGCCTGGCGCCCCCGGAGCCTTCCAGGGTGCGACCCAGTCGCGTGTCCGCACCCAGAAGTAGTATTGCCCCTCGGCTGGGAGTTTGACAGTGGTTGTCGCATTCTTAACCGGGCTTCCGAGGCCATGGGCCAAAAGGAAAGGAGAGCCCATTTGGTCGATGAACTGCTGGTCGACGACCCAGCCGGCTTTATTTTCAAAGCTCTCGGCCTCAATCAGGATTGTCTCGGCATTTGTTACGGAGAGAGGCAGAATTGACAGTGCCACGAATACAGTTATCAGGCCGGCGGGTGTGGTTTCGTTCATCTGGATATCTCCTGAGCTTCTAACGCATCTGACATAGGCAGTATGTGTGCGGTTGTTTTCAATCTTATATCAGCAAACGTTTGCCGAGGTCAAGACGGTACCTGACGAGGTCATATTGTAGAGACAAACCCGGCCATGCCGGTCGAGTCAGCAGGCGGCAGTTTCTGTTGTTGTCAGGCACCGGGTGAAAGCACGTGAGAGGTCACCGAGCAGCCTTCAGGGCGTGAGAGGGTTGTCCAAATCTACCGGGTGCTTTTGCCATGGGACCGCGCCGGATTCTATTATGTGGTTGCGCAGGGCGGAGGATAGCCGGTTGTACATTTTGTGGTTTTTGGGCAGGGGGTTTTTCTCGGTGGGGTCTTGTTTTAGGTTGTAGAGTTCGAGCGGTTCGAAGGGCGTGTTTTGCACGAGCTTGAAGTCACCGTATCTGGCGGCGTAATAGGCCCGGCCGCCGTAATGGCCGCCTTCGCGGCGAACCCAGAACAGGAATCGGTCTTCGGGCGGCTGAGAATCGCCGATCAGGGTGGGTAGTATGGTCCTGCCGTCGATTCTGTGGTCAATTTTTGCGCCTGCGGCGTCGCAGATTGTCGGGTACAGGTCCATCGTGAGTGCGACCCGGTCGGAACGTGAACCGGGCCTTATCTTTGGCGGCCAGACGGCACAGGCGGGGACGCGGATGCCGCCTTCGTACATATCCTGCTTACCGGCGCGGAGCGGGCCATTGTTGGCGCCGACGCCAAGCTGGCCGCCGTTATCGGAGGTGAAGATTACCAGTGTATTGTCGCCTATTCCGAGGTCTCTGAGAGCGGCAACGATCCTGCCGATACCATCGTCCATGTGCTCGATCAGGGCGACGAGCTTTGCGCGCTTGTCAGTTATGCTTTTTTCACGGTCCTTGACGCGCTTGAGCCAATCTTTGGGGGGCTGAATAGGTGTGTGCGGTGCGTTGTAGGCAAGGTACAAGAAGAAAGGTCGCTCGGATTTTGCCTTGGAGCGAATGTAGTCGATGGCCCACTGCGTGAACAGGTCGGTGGCATGGCCAGCCGGGTCGATCTCTTTGTCGTCGAGGCGCATGTAGTTGATGCCATGGCGACGATGGTTGTGGTAGTCATCCATCATGTCACCGAGGAAACCGTGGAAGTGGTCGAAGCCCCGGTGATTTGGAGTGTTCGGCGAGGTGAGGCCCAGATGCCATTTGCCGACCAGCGCGGTATGATAACCGGCCGACTTCAGGAGTGCCGGCAGAAGCGGGTCTTGAGCCAGGTAGCCCCAGTTGTTCTTTATGTGCGTTCGGATGACTCCCGGCACTCCTACCAGATCGGGGTATCTGCCGGTCAGCAGTGCAGCCCGGGTTGGGGAGCAGACGGGGCAGTTGGCGTAGAAATTGTCGAATCGCATTCCTGCGGCGATTAGCCTGTCTATGTTGGGCGTCCGCATATCTGTTGCTCCGTAAGCGGACAAGTCCCCATAGCCGAGGTCATCGGCGAGAATCATTAGGATATTCGGCCTTTCTTCCAGGCGCTTTTGGGCCAGTGCACAGCCTGACAAAGCCAGTGATGCGGCACCTGCGCCGAAAGCCTTTAGGAAATCGCGCCGTGTTTGTGTGAACTCACTCATACCTTGCTCCCTTCAACAAAGGTGAACGCTTCTACTACTCTGCAACAGATTTGGCCACTGAAGGCTCACAGAGCCTTTTGCGACTTCACAAAGCGGCGGGCTTCTCTCCAAGAAAGAGGGGCCGGCCGCAGTTTGCCCTTTGACCACAATTGGTAACCGCTTATGCGATAGGGGCTGTCCGGATGCTCAGACTGGCCTATAGGCAGCAGCGCCAAGGACTGGTCCGCGTTGCTGAGCGGGACGTACTGGGTATAGGATTGGGCGAGCTGGGATTGGATGGTTCCGCCGTCGATGCAATCAAGGCTTGGAACAGTAAGGTCCTGATCCTCGTCGAGGGAGCCGAAGCCGTCCAGTGTTGAGAAATAGGGCAGCTTTGTCCGGAGCAGTTTTGCCCCTGCCTGCTGCTGCCATTTGTTTGGGTCATCTCCATAATTTGCCTTAGCGTATCTCCAAGCAGCCCGCAAAATCAGATTTATGTATTCGGCTTCCTCCTCGATGAGTGGCGCATTCGGGTTTTCTGCTATGCGCGAATCGACAGTCTGGAGCATATTGCACAGGCCTGAAAGACCTCCTCCGTAGATCGCTGCGGCGGCGAAGTTGCGCCTAAAAGCGAGTGGCATTATATTTAGGATTTCCGTTCCTTTGACGGACATTTTTGACTTGGCGCCGTTCGCGTGCCAAGGCTCGAGATACGCAAGAGCGTTAAGTGTCTCGTCCCCCAAGGAATACTTGATTACATCGCGCAGGTGATAACCGAGTTTAACGATATCCCGCTTAATGGGACTGACGGTGTCATAGTGCATTTCGAGCACGTCCTCCGGCCGGAATATCTCTTTCATTCGGATCGTCTCCTTTAAGCGCCAGGAGCGGTCCGTATCGCCGAGACTTCCGGTAGAGATGCCCATAGGCAGCGGGTAGAAGGATGCGATGGGTCGATGGTTTGCCGAGACGAACCAGCCTTGAGCCGGATTGACTACTTGGGGAAGCAATTCGGAGGGCAGAATCTCCTGCCAGTCCATGTTGGAGTCGGAGCCGTCATGGGCGGCTTGTCCTTCGAGCAGAGCATGCCGAGATCGGATGGGGAGGGCGAGAATCGTCTTAAAGGCAGTGTTTCCACTTCTATCGCCGGACACGCAGTTTGCGCTCGGAAAGCGCCAGGCTTCGGTTGCCTTCAGGAATTGGCTGACGTTTTTGGCCCGCATCATTCTTAGAGCAGCTTGGAAGGTGTCTCGGTTGGTCTCGCATATCGGTATGCTTTTGAGTGCGACTTCATCGCCAGTTCGGACCTGCGTGGCAAGAGGCGTCACAACAGGGCCTATATGCGTTTGCCTGACGGTAATTGTCTGTGATCTTGCATCTTTGACCTTGATTTCTTCGTTGCGGACGTTCATATCCAACCACTCGCCGTCGAAGAAGTACCGGCCCGGGTGGTTTGGATCCGTTCTCAGGACGAACAAATCGGCCTGGTCTGCCCCCAACGCCGTCATACCCCATGCGACGTGTTTCGAGAAGCCAATCAGGATAATCGGGCTTCCAGCCACCCCAATGCCGCGGGCGTTGAAAGTCTCGCCGCTGAGGTGAAATTCGTAGAAGAGCGACGGGTTACGGACAGGCGTCTGCGGGTCGCTGACGAGTACTGCGCAACCGTCGGTGGTCTTCTTACCGCCCACGACCCAGGCATGACTGAAGCGCGGGCCGCGAGGAGAGCGTCCCGTGGGCGTGGTACGAACTTTTCGGACGAGATTGTGTTCAATTGCGTAATCCGTGACTTTGCGGGCCCACTCTTCGGGGACGTCGCTGCGTTGTATGACGGAGGCGTCGTCGCGCACGGGCCGATTTCGCAGAGGGCCGACGCTGTCGGTCGGATCGAAGGTAAGGACTCTTGTACGGCCTTCGGTGATTTCGTAGTAAGGGCCCATGTCTCTCAGACCGTCACCGGAGAAGAACAAACCGAGGCGCCACCAAGAAACGATACAGGCCGCGGGAGTCCACGGTTCAGGTTGAAGGTCCAGTTTTTCGAACAGATAAAGAAGTTTATCCGGGTGGCTGTTAACATAGTTATTGATGCCGTCGCTGTACGCTTGGAGGAGGCGAAGGGTCTCAGCGTCCAGATTGTCAGCGACTTGCCGGGCAGTTCTGTAGTATCCAATGGTGCGCATTTTGATGTCGCTACGAAGGGCCGAATTTCTGCCGTGTGGATTTTGTCGAGTTGCGCCGATCTTAACGTTGCCTATCAGTTCGGCAAGTCGCCCCTGGATTATGCGCAGGTTGTAATACATCTGAAACGCACGATCCTCGGCGGTGGCATAACCGAGACCGTACATGGCACCGGCGTCGGTATCTGAGAACACATGCGGCACACCCCAGGAATCGCGGAGCAGCATAATGGCGCCATATTCAGGATTGCGACATAGCCTGAGCGGTTTCGCCTGCTTGGAGCTTTCGCAGATTAGTGGCGCACAACCTGAGACAACCAGAATCCCTGTCAACAGGGCGAATACCATAACATGTAAATTTCGCATTTCTTTCCTTTTAAGCTGGAAAGCCGCGGCCAGTCTTATCGACCTCGGCACCGGCAATGACAATCACGTATTCACCTTTGGGTTTTTGGTCAAGCGCGGCCAGGAGTTCGGATAATCGGCCGCGTTTAACGGATTCGAACATCTTAGTGAGCTCTTTTGCCAAGGCGGCCGGGCGGTCACCGAATACTGCCAGAGCATCCTTGAGCAAGGCGCGCAGACGATAGGGGCTTTCGTAGAAGATCAGAGTGTGTGGGGAACTCTTGTCTATCGCGAAGAAGCGTTGTCGCTGGCTGCTCTTGCGCGGCGGAAAGCCACGGAAGGTAAAGCTATGGGCAGGCAAACCTGAGAGCACCAAGGCCATTACAAAAGCCGCAGGGCCTGGAACCATTGTTACGTCTATGTTTGCTTGGACAGCCGCCCGCACCAGGGTAAAACCGGGGTCGGAGATGCCTGGCGTGCCGGCGTTTGTCACAAGCGCGACGGTTTTGCCCTGTTTTAGCAGGCTGATTATCCTCGGCCCCGTGCGGCGTTCGTTGTGCTCATGGAAAGCGATTTGGGGCTTCTTGACGTTGAAGTGTTTGAGCAGAAGACCTGTTTTTCGGGTATCTTCGCTCGCAACGTAGTCGGTATTGTGGAACGTAT
>CP070678.1:3990853-3996811 GCA_020352515.1 Phycisphaerales bacterium
ACCTTGCTCGCTCAATCTCTGCTCTTCGCGACTCCCGCTTGACTTCGCCGCCGCTCTCCGTTATCATTGCAAAGCCGTTGTTAACGTCCAACCTCCGCCAAGGAAAGGATAGCCAATGCGGTATGCAGTAATAATGGCGGGCGGCACGGGCAAGAGACTCTGGCCCCTCAGCCGCCAGAAAAGGCCCAAGCAGGTCCTCAAGCTCCTCGATGGCCACACGCTGCTCCGCCGATGTTTCGAGCGCCTCGCCCCTCTATTCGACACAAGAAACATATTGGTGCTCACCAACGCCGCATACGCCGACCTCGTGCGCGAAAACCTCCCCGATTTGCCCGCCGAAAACGTCATTGCCGAGCCGGCCGTGCGCGACACTACCGGTGCCGTCGGACTGGCCGCCGCTGTCGTCGCCGGATATGACCCCCAAGCCACTCTCGCCGTCGTAACCGCAGACCAGGTAATACAGCCGCACGAAGTCTTGCAACAAGCCGTCAAGGATGCCCTGACGTTCGTCGACGTCAACCCGGACAGCATGATTACCTTCGGCGTCAAGCCCACTTTTCCGAGCACTCTTCTCGGCTATATCAAGTGTGGCGATGCCCGCAAATGCCCCGGCTGCCGCAACGAAATCTACACCGTGGACGCCTTCGCCGAGAAACCCGACCAGAAAACCGCCCGAAAATACTTGGACGAAGGCACCTACTTCTGGAATGCCGGAATGTTCGTCTGGAAGGCAAAGACAATTCTCGCCGCCCTTGATAAGTTCCTCCCCCAAGCCACAGAGCCTCTGAGCAAAATTCAGGCCGCCTGGAACGGACCCGACCGATGCTCAACCCTCGAAGAATGGTTCCCCAAGCTGCCCGCTATCAGCATCGACTACGCCGTAATGGAAAAGGCCCGAAACGTCAACGCCATAAGGCTCGAATGCCGCTGGCTCGATCTGGGCTCTTTCGCTGCTCTCGCCGACGTCGTCAAGTCCGACAGCGCAAACAACGTCGTCGTGGCAGGCCCGTGCGAGCTTATCGACTGCAAAGACAACATAATTGTTACCGAGGAAAAAGGCCACCTTATTGCCGCACTCGGACTAAAAGACGTCGTCGTCGCCCATAGCCCGGACGCAACCCTTGTCTGCCATATCGACCACGCCCATCGAATAAAGGAGCTGCTTGAAGCGATAAAGAACCACGGATGTGAAGAATTCCTCTAACTCGACCTGTCTGCGACCCATGCATTGAGCCCCTATGAGATACCTCGCGATAGACTACGGAGAGAAACGAACCGGGCTGGCAATTTGCGACCCCGCACAGACTATCGCCTCCCCCTTGACCGTCATAGAGGGTCAAAGACAGCTTCTTCAACAGATCGCCTTCATCTGCAAGGCCGAGGCCGTCCGGGCTATTGTAATCGGCCTGCCACTGAACATGGATGGCTCCGAAGGCCCGCAGGCCAAAACCGTACGAAAGTTCGCCGCTCGCCTCCGAACTCAAATTGATATACCTCTCTGCTTCCAGGACGAGCGACTGAGCAGCTTCGCCGCCCAAGATAAGCTCGCCCCCGCCCGCCTGTCCCGCGCCAAAACGAAAAAATACGCTGATGCCGTCGCCGCCGCCGAAATACTCAACAACTTCCTTGATGCAAAAAAGGGCCGATAAGTCGGCCGCCAACCTCCCGAAGGCCCCGAATATCCCCCCGCACCACGCCTTGGCGCACCGATTTGTACGGTTTCCCGTCGAACTTCCTTGTAATAGACACAGCCTAAGAGTTTTATTGTGGAAAAGCCTTGCAAATGCCGCCCGCCGTAAATATACTTATGGGTTTACATCTTATAGTGTTCTAACGTTTCTTCGGTACTGGTGTTTAGAAAGGATTTGACTTAGGCATGCTCACAAAGCAGGAAAAGAAGAACATTGTCCAGGATTTTGAGATACACGAAGGCGATACCGGGTCCCCGGAGGTGCAGATCGCACTCCTGACGAAAAGGATCAACGACCTTACTGAGCATCTCAAAACGCACCGCAAGGACCATACCTCCAGACGCGGTTTGCTAAAAATGGTCGGAACCAGAAACGCGCTGCTTAAATACGTCAGCAAGAAGGATATCAAGCGCTATCAGGCGATCATTAACCGGCTTGGCCTGCGAAAATAAAACGACCGCCGGGCCGTACATGAACAGGCGCCCCGGCCGCTGAGAGGCCGCGCCTTGCGTGTTGTAATTGAGGGATTAGTATGTTTAATCTATGTAGAGTTGAGAAGCAAATTGGCGGCAGAACCTTATCCATCGAAACCGGAAAAATTGGAAAACAGGCCGACGGCGCCGTCGTCGTCCAGTACGCCGATACCGTCGTCCTTGTCGCCGCAACAACCGCACCGCCCAGATCCGAAGAAATCGACTTCTTCCCACTGAGCGTCGATTATCGTGAAAAGCAAAGTGCCGCCGGAAAATTCCCCGGAGGCTTCATAAAACGAGAAGGACGACCCACCACTAAGGAAATACTTACCGCCAGAATGATCGACAGGCCTATTAGACCACTCTTCCCCGAGGGCTATTTCCAGGAAGTCCAGATCATGGCCACCGTATTAAGCGCTGACCGAGAAAATGATCCCGACGTCCCCGCTATGATAGGCGCCAGCGCCGCACTCGCCATAAGTAAAATCCCCTTTCTCGGCCCTATCGCATCATGCAGGCTCGGAAGGGTGGATGGGCAGTTCGTCGTCAACCCCACATATAAGCAGCTCGAAGCAGGTGACCTCAGCATGCTTGTCGGTGGACGAAAAGACGCCATAAACATGATAGAGGTGGGAGCCCGGCAGCTGCCCGAATCTGTCATAGCTGAGGCCGTCGCAAAGGCGCACCAGATCATAAGGGAAATCTGCGCCATGATCGAAGAGCTGCGCGATAAGGTCGGCGTCGAAAAGGAAATACCACTCGTCGAGCTTCACCCCGCCTTTCTCTCCCAGGTCCGCTCCGACATCAAAGACAACCTCCTCGAAGCCAAGCAGATCCCGGACAAGCAGCAGCGAAAAATCGCCGTCAAAGAGCTGTTTGACGGGCTTGTCGCCCGATATTGTCCCCAGGACAAGGACGCCGAGCCACCCACTGCAGCCATCTCCGCCGGCGTCGACCAGCCTTGCACCGAGGCCCTCTTGAAGCGAATCTTCGACAAAATACAGGCCGACGTCGTCCGCCGGATGCTCCTCGACGGAAAACGCCTCGACGGCAGGGGATACGACGACGTCCGCCGGATTGCCTGCGATGTCGGAATCCTCCCCAGAACCCATGGCTCGGCACTGTTCACCCGCGGGGAAACACAGGCCATCGTCACCGTCACCCTCGGAACAATAAGGGATGCCCAGATCATCGACGGCCTCCTGGACGAATACGCGCAGAATTTCACGCTGCATTACAATTTCCCCCCCTATTCAGTCGGCGAGGTCCGCCCCATTCGCGGACCGGGCCGCCGCGAAATCGGACACGGAGTCCTCGCAGAGCGGGCGCTTGCCGCCGTTAGACCCCCCGAGGACCAGTTCGCATACACCGTCAGGGTCGTCTCCGATATCACCGAGTCTAACGGGTCAAGCTCAATGGCCTCCGTCTGCGGCGGCACCCTCGCACTGATGGATGCCGGTGTGCCTATCCTCGAGCCCGTCGCCGGAATCTCAATCGGCCTCGTAACTGACGAAAACGGCCGCTACGAGCTGCTCACAGATATCATCGGTGAAGAAGACCACTACGGCGAAATGGATTTCAAAATCACCGGCACCGTCGACGGAATCACCGCAATTCAGCTCGATATCAAGGCCGAGGGACTGCCCCAAAACATCATGGTCGAGGCCCTCGAAAAGGCAAGAGTCGCACGACTTAAAATCCTCGATATCATGACAAGCACTATCGAAAAGCCCAGAGAGCAGTTGAGCGTCTACGCGCCGAAGCTCGTCACCATCGAAATCGACCCCGAATTCATAGGCCGAATAATCGGGCCCGGAGGAAAGGTCATAAAGGCCCTGCAGGAACAAACAGACACTACCATAGAGGTCGAAGAGGACGGAACCGTCTACATAAGCTGCGTCGGTGGCGAGGGACACCTCGAAGCAAGAGACATCATCGAATCCATGACACGCCCCCCGGAGGTCGGAAGGATATACAAGCAGGCAAAGGTCGTCTCAGTAAAGGATTTCGGCGCCTTCGTCGAAATCGCACCCGGCGTCGAAGGTTTGTGCCATATCAGCGAGATGAGCCAGGGCTACGTCAAAAACATCGAGGACGTCTGCAAGGTCGGCGATATTATTCCCGTTAAGCTGCTCTCCATCGATGATCAGGGCAGGTTCAAGCTTTCTCGCAAGGCTGCTCTCGCCGAGTCCAAAAAGGACCAAAAGTCGGAGGCAAAAAGCCCCGCTGGAAAGAAGTAACCCCCGCCGGGCTGATCGCCCCGAGACGCCCTGCGAACGCTTGTGGTCATAACCGGCCGGCGGTAACCCGGTTTCACAACGTCGGCCGAACGCTTGCAAAGCCAGAGAGGAATGACAAGTGCAGCCGTATCTGTTTGCGTCCGTTATCACCGCGTTGGCCGCCGCTTCCGCTGCCGCTTTCGTTCTCGGTAGAAAGCTCTCTGCTGGCCGCCCGGGCGCACCCCCCCGCCACGACAGGATCGAGGAACTGAGCAAGCTCACCGGCGGACTCGCGCACGAAATCAAAAACCCCCTCTCCACAATCAAAATCAACCTCAGGCTCGTCGCCGAAGAGCTCCAGGCCCTAACCTCCCCCGATACCTTCAGAAACGCCCCCGAAAACGCAAACAACGCCGTCGCAAGGGCCCTTAGAAAAATTGCCGTCCTGCAAAAGGAAACCGACAGGCTCGAACACATACTCGACGGATTCCTGCGATACGTCGACAGAACCGAGCTCCGGCCCGTCAGCATCGACCTCAACGAAATCCTCAGTGACATGGTCGATTTCTACGCGCCACAGGCCCACACCCACGCCATAACGATGCGGGTCGCGTTGCATGCCGGGCCCCTCCTCTGCAAACTCGACGCCGCCATGCTCAAACAGGCCATACTCAACCTCTTCATAAACGCCCAGCAGGCCATGAGCCAGGGCGGAGAGCTCATGATTAGGACCGACCGCCAAAAAGACGATGCCGTCATTCGCATCAGCGACACCGGAAGCGGAATCCCCCCCGACCGGCTCCCCCACATCTTCGACGGCCGATTCTCCTCAAGACCTCACGGAACAGCCCTCGGACTGCCTACCGCAAAAAAAATCGTCGAAGCACACAACGGAACCATATCCGTCGATAGCGAAGTCGGAAAAGGAACCTCTTTCACCATAACCTTGCCCTTACAGGCCACCTGACAAATGGAATCAATCAAAACAAGCGTTATTCTCGTCGTTGATGATGAGCGCGACCACGCCGACGGAATCGCCGAGGCGCTCGAAAAGCTCGGCGCCAATACTATCACCGTCTACAACGGAAAAGACGCCCTCGAAATACTACGCGAAAAAGACCTCGACGTCGTCGTCACCGACCTCAGACTCGAAGACGACATCGACGGACTACAGATACTCCAGCAGGCAAGAAAACAAAACGCCAGAACCGAAGTCATCCTCATAACCGCCTACGCCACCATCGAAAACTGCAAGGAGGCGATAAAACGCGGCGCCTACGACTACCTCGTCAAGCCCATCGACATCGACCAGCTCCGAACGCTCGTCACCACCGCCGCCGCAAAGGCCGCCGCCGCACGCGAAAGACAGCCCGGAAAGACCGACGCCGCTGCCGATGACTTCATCTTCGACGGCGTCCGCGGCGAAAGCCCCGCAATGAAGGCAATCTTCCAGGTCCTGAAACGCGTCGCCCCAACAAATATTTCCGTCCTGATAGAAGGCCGCTCCGGCACCGGAAAAGAGCTCCTCGCAAAGGCAATACACAACAACTCCCGCCGAAGCGCAAAACCATTCAG
>CP070678.1:3996911-4000280 GCA_020352515.1 Phycisphaerales bacterium
ATATCCGTTCCGGCTACCCCGACCCGCGCTATCCAAACCTGCTGGCCGACCTGAGGGCTGGCACTGCCGGTGCCGGCAAGCCTCTGGCTCTGATGGGTGATGAGCTTGAGTGGGTGCTGACGTCTGATGATGAGAGCTATAGTCTGGGGATCTATGCCAGGTGCGGCATGAAATGGCACCGTAAAGCCCAGTTGTGGCAATGGTACTTGAGCGGTGGAGCCGGTGTGGAATACATCCTGAATACCCTCCTGGATACACACGACTTCAGAGTGTACGAACCAATGTGGCGATACACTCGCTACGCACGAAACTTCATGGATCAGATACCATTCGGCGACATGACGCCGAGCCACAACCTGCTCACGGGCGAATCGACCTATGCCAAGACTAACCCCCTGATCTCAGGCGTTGTACTGGCAAAGCCCGGCGAGGTCTATGCGATTCAACTGCCCAATGCCTCCAGCACGGGCACGCTTAATCTCTCCGGCGCATCAGGGAGCTTCACCAAACGCTGGTACAACCCGAGGACCGGCGTCTTTGAAGGCTCGACGACAACGATAACCGGCGGCGGCTACGTCTCTCTGGGATCGCCGCCGTCTTCGAGCGGTGAAGACTGGGTCGTCCTGATCGAGAAGATCGGCATCTCGCCAGGTACGCTCCAGTTCAACACATCGAACTATAGTCTTGTCGAGGGCGACACCGGCACGAAGACTGTTGCGGTCACCGTTACGCGAACCGGCGGCACTGCGGGCGTGGTGTCGGTGGACTACGACACTTCGGACGGCTCGGCCACGCTCGGCGACAACGATTACGAAGAAGCCTCGTGGACGCTCAACTGGGCGGACGGGGACGGCGCCAACAAGACATTTACGGTCACGGTCAACGGCGACACGGATGTCGAAAATAGCGAGTACTTCAACCTCACGCTCTCGAACGCGACCGGAGACGCGGCGCTCGGACCGCAGAATACCGCTACGGTGACAATCACCAACGACGACGGAGTCTCGCAGGGATGGAGCTATCAGGCCTGGACCGATGACGTCACCAGCGGGATCGACAGCCTGTTCCCTTATACCGCCGCACACCACTTTTGCAACAGTCACCCCGGGGGCGTAACGGTCAACGGTGTCGATTTTACCGGCGGGCGAGTTGCTTCGGGTACTGGTTGGAATGTTGGCGGGGCGCTCTACTGGACAAAAGACAGTAGCATAAACATAACCGGCGACAGTGCAAATATCGCCGACCAGTTCCTCTATGCCGGTGAGCCGCGTACGGCCACGTTCACCGGATTGACAATCGGCACGACCTACAAGGCGTCGTTCTTCAGTGTGGGATGGGAGAACAGCGGCCGGGTCCAGATATTTTCTTCAGGAGGTAACGACCTGGTCCTCGATCAGGATTTCTATGGCAATAACAACGGCATCGTGATCTCTTACACGTATGTCGCCACTGCAGAGTCGCATGACTTCACAATCGCTCCGGCCACCGACGTTGGGACGTTTCACTTGTATGCCCTGGCCAACAGCGAGGCGACCCTCAAATTCGTTGACTTGCTGGAATTTGCCAACCTGGCAAAATACTGGATGATGAGCGCCTGCGACCAGCATCAACCGTGTGATGATGCTGATTGGTTTGATGATGATGTTATTGACGTGCAGGATCTGTATGTCTTTTGTTCTAACTGGTTGGTGTATGTCAGTGGATTGTGAGTTGAATGAGAATGTTGACGACTTGAATGTGAGGGTCACACAAGGATCCTATAAGGGTCTGAACGCAACGTTCTTTCTCGGCAAGTCACGCCAGACCGGAGAATGGGAGGTCTTCTCCGCCATGGTTGAGAAGGACGGCAAATGGGAATCCCTTCCCGTCAGACTGACAGAATAGCAGAGGGCCTCTGCAATAAGGTCTCTGCTCCATATTTGCCGTTAGCAGTAAAAAAGCCAAAGTGCAAAGCTGTGGAAGCCCCTGCGCCGCCCCGTACCTGCTCTGGCCAAGAGGCTTCCACCGCCTCGGTCCCAACCGTCTCACCCGAACGAACAGCACAGCACATGAACTCTCGCATCCTCGACATGCTCGAACGCATCGAGTGTCGGCGCCATGTTAAGATTCTCTACGCCTGCGAATCCGGCAGCCGCGCCTGGGGCTTCGATTCTCAAGACAGCGACTATGACGTCAGGTACATATACGCGCACCCCGTCAATCGCTATCTCTCCCTGGACCCCGTCCGTGACGTTATCGAGGGGCCCGTCGACGACGAGCTGGATTTCTCGGGCTGGGACTTGCGCAAAGCGCTAAGGCTGATGCGCAAGTCAAATCCGCCCTTGCTCGAGTGGCTCCAGTCGCCCATTGTCTACCGCCAGGCGCCCCGCCCTGTGGCGAAGCTTCGAGAGTTGATGCCGAAGTGCTATTCCCCCATCGCCTGTCACTACCACTACCTCCACATGGCCCAGGGCAATTATCGCGAATATCTGCGTGCGGATCTCGTGCCCCTCAAAAAGTATTTGTACGTCCTCCGCCCGGTCCTTGCCTGCTTGTGGATTGAGAAGGGCTTCGGTGTTGTGCCCATCCGGTTTTCCATCCTCGCCGAGCGTCTCGTTACCGACGCAACGCTCAAGTCCTGTATTCAGCACCTGCTCGAGCGCAAAAAGGCCTCAGATGAGCTTGGTCTCGCCCCGCGCATCCCTGCAATCTCGGACTTCATCGACGCCCAGATCGCCCGTCTGTCGGAAAAGGCCGAGCTGCCGCCGGCGCGCGTGGCCGGACCGGCCGTTGACCGCCTCTTCCAGCAGATTCTTATCGAACTATACGGAACAAACATTGAGCCGGTGCCCGAAGGCGATGTTGACTGATGGCGTTTTCGTTTTGCCACGGCTGTGCACGTGACTGCTTGTCAATGATTGGAGGATAGATATGGGAATTCTATGGGAAGTTGTTCAGACCGGCCTGATGTACGGCCAGAAACGAAAGAGCGATTCCGTTGAGGACCGCGTCGCCTTTCTCGAAGGCCAGCTCGCAGCCCTCCAGAACACTCTGCGCTCGCTCGTCAAAAAAATCGAGGAAATACACGGACTCGACATCGACGGCGACGGCCGGGTCGGCTGAGCGACCGGGACCCCCGCCGTCGGCGGCAAGTCCGCGCGCCGAGGCATCGCACGCCTCAAATTCGCAGGGAAAGTATCTACTGGGGGACCGGAGTACTGACAAAAATGAAAAAGCCACTAACCAGAAGACAATTCCTCAAGTTCTCGGCCCTCTCTCTATCCCCCCTCGCCCTCGACCGCCGGCACCCCTTGGTGCTTGCCGCCGGCCGGCCCGCAAGCCCTAAGCGCCACAACATAATCTTTCTAATGAGCGATCAGCAACGCTGGG
>CP070678.1:4000380-4003812 GCA_020352515.1 Phycisphaerales bacterium
AGTTCATGCGGGATGCGGGCTATGTGACCGGCATGATCGGCAAGTGGGATATCGGCTCCAGGGAGCAGGGTCCGCTGGACCGCGGGTTCATGGAAGTCGCAAGATCCGCGCCAAGCAAAAAGCCGTTCATCTGCCTGAGGCCCGACGGATCCGAAGTGTTCAGGACTGACCTCGATGGCGACTACATGGCGGAGTTTGTGGAGCGGAACAAGGACAAGCCCTTCTTCCTGTATTTCTCGCCCAATGCCATCCATTCACCCAGTGGGGACACCCCGGCGCGCTATCAGAACCGCTCCAGTGCAAGGGGCAAGCGCAAGGCCCTGGCCGGCGCCTTGATCGCAGTGGACGATGCGGTCGGCAAACTGCTTGCCATGCTCGAAAAGCACAACCTGGGAAAGGACACAATCATTTTTCTAACCGGGGACAACGGCCCAAACCTCGGAGAGCAGGGAAGTGCAGAGCCCTATCGGGGCGGGAAAGGCAAAGGCACCCAACTCGAAGGCTGGGTACATACGCCGACGCTCGTGTCCTGGCCTGGCCGTATTCCCGCGGGAAAGACCTACGATGGACTCATGTGCACGATGGACTTCTACGGCACTGCGGCCGCTGTAGCCGGCAAGCCGCTGCCGAAGCGATGTGAGGGCAAGAACCTGCTGCCGTATCTGAGGGGTGAGACCACCGGCGATGCGCATGAGGAATTATACTGGCACAATGTCGATCCGCAGGACGCACCGCGTCGCAACCTTCGGGCGATGCGATGGAAGCAATGGCGACTTATCAAATACCCCGATGGTTGGCGACTCTTCGACCTGAAGGCCGATCCCAAGGAGATCCGTGACCTGGCCAAGGTCCACCCGGATGTCACGGCCAGTATGCGCAGGCGCCATGATGCCTGGGCCGCGGAGCTTCCTCCCCCGGATACCTCATGGCAGAAGGACGGACGAGGCGGCCGTATGCCGGAGGGGTGGGGTTGGGCCACGGATGCCAAGGAGGAGAAGTGGAAGGGGCAGAAGAACACTGAAAGACGAAAGTAAAGAAGAACAACACTGAACTGAGCATAGGATAAGGAAGCAGGATCGTGTCAAGATTAACAAGGCGTCAATTTGTCAAACGCGCGACCGCTTTTGGAACTGCGTGTATAATCGGTCTTCCCAGAGCGAGTGCAAAGGCTACACACAGGCCGAATATCATTTTGTTGATGTCCGATGACCAGGGCTGGGGAGAGACGAGCTATAACGGGCATCCGCACCTGAAGACGCACATCCTCGATGAAATGGCATCGTGTGGGCTTCGGCTGGATCGTTTTTACGCCGCTTCACCCGTGTGCTCCCCTACGCGCGCCAGTTGCATGACCGGGAGGCATGCAAACAGGTCGGGAGCATTCGGTGCAGGCTGGAGCACACGCCCGGAGGAAGTCACCATTGCTCAGATTCTGAAGGATGCGGGCTACCGGACCGCACATTATGGGAAATGGCACATTGGCGCGGTGAAGAAGGAGTCACCTACTTCACCTAACAGCATGGGCTTCGAGGAGTGCTTCTCACATGACAACTTCTTCGAAATGGATTGGGAGTTGAGCAGGAACGGAGGGCCTCCGGAGTCGTTCGAGGGTGACGGTTCGGAGGTGATAGTCGATGAGGCTTTGAAATTCGCCCGGAGGATCGTGAAAGAAGAGAAGCCGTTCTTTATCGTTATCTGGTTCGGATCACCGCATGATCCCTATTCGGGATACGAAAAGGATGTTGCCCCTTTTGCGGGGCTCGGAGACGCGATCTCGAGGAGATTTGCAGAGATCACGGCGATGGATCGGGCAATCGGGACCTTGCGCGAGGGTTTGGATGAATTAAACGTTCGCGAAAATACGCTGCTTTGGTTTAACTCGGACAATGGAATCACCATCGAGGGTATTCCCGAGGAACAGCGGCAGCACCTTTACAATGGAGGCCTAAGAGGGCACAAGGCGCAACTCTACGAAGGAGGCGTGCTCGTGCCCGGAATCATCGAATGGCCCGATGTCATTACTTCTCCGCGCGCGAGTTCCGTTCCTTGTGTCACCTCCGATATCCTTCCTACACTGATCGATATTGTTGGTGTGCCATATCCCGGGCCGGGGCGTCCCCTTGATGGTGTCAGCCTGAAGCCGCTCATCGTCGACGGAGCCATGGACAAGCGTCCGAGACCGATAGGTTTCTGGGGGTATAACAACAGGCCCGAGAGAAAGAACAAGCCTTGGCTTGATGATGTCAGCCTAAACGAGATGATAACCCTGACGGCCAGGCAGAAGGCCAGACAACAAAAAGGCAAGAAGTCGAGTAAGCCGGCCTTTTCCAACCACAAGCATCCCGAGATGGTCCCGGAGAATTTCGAGACGAACGCCGCATGGGTGACCGACCGCTACAAATTATACATGCCACGCCCGAAGAAGAGGGGCAAGCAGATACCGGAACTCTACGATCTTGTAAATGATCGCCAGGAGACAATCAACATTGCGTCAAAGCACCCTGAAATCGTTAAAACCATGCTGGCGGAACTGAGGGCCTGGCAGCAATCCGTTGAGACCAGCTTGACCGGGGCCGACTATTAAGAAGATTCAGAGAATAGAAAGGAATAAGAACCGTGTCAGAACTAACAAGGCGTCAATTCATCAAACGCACAACCGCTGTTGGGGCTGCGTGCACAATTAGTTTTCCCGGTTTCCTGAGAGGCCGGGGGCTTAACGAAAAGCTGCAGGTTGGGTTCGTTGCTACAGAAGGAAGGGCCAGGGCTCACACCGCCGCGTCCCACGAAGCCGGACTTCAATGTATTGCCTTTGCTGAGGTTGATCATACTCGCTGGGGCGGGGTTCTGCAAAAAGAAGGCTGGAGCGGAGCGAAAGGTTATACGGACTGGCGCAAGATCTTTGAGAATCACGGCAAAGAACTGGACGTGGTTTTCGTGGCGACCCCGGATCACTCTCACTTTGCCCCTTCTATGACGGCAGTTTCCATGGGGATTCACTGCTACACCGAGAAGCCGCTTACTTGGTCTGTGCGTGAGGCTCTGTTGCTGCAAAAGGCGTATGAGAAGAACAAGAACGTAGTGACTCAGATGGGTAACCAGGGGCATGCCGGCATTGGCTGGCGCATGGCCCATGAATACATCAAAGCCGGCGCCCTGGGCGAAATAGAGGAGTTTCACAGTTGGACCAATCGGCCGAGTTGGCCGCAGGGCGGCGACCGTCCGGACTGGACCGACCCCGTCCCTGACCACCTCGATTGGGACGCTTGGATTGGCGCCGCACCAATGCGCCCGTACGCCGGTCCCCGTCAAGGCAGCAAGAGGGGCCGCGGACCTTATCATCCGTTCAATTGGCGCGGCGTGGTCGATTTTGGCTGCGGTGCATTAGGTGATATGGCCTGCCATATTACGGACGGCATCTACGCTATCATGGAG
>CP070678.1:4003912-4010748 GCA_020352515.1 Phycisphaerales bacterium
CAACCCTTTACAGCTCCGAAACCGCTCACACCAGCATGGAAACGAACCCAAGCGAAGCCAATTGTATTCTCCCAGCCTGCCGCGCCCGCATAGTTGCCCCCTTGCCCATAATACCGCACCGTGCGGCCAATTCAACATTCAGCCCTCCAAATCCCCCGCCGGCTTGCCACGAGTTGGCAACCGAGGTATTTTTGATAATCCGACGTTTTTCCATTGACTTGAAGCTGGGCAATCTGGTAAAGTTAGGTGTTGGAAGTCAGGGTGATTCCATAGTAATGGCTCGGCCTTCTTTGTTGGAGGAGGTACGGCCGAGTTTGAAGGTTAATAGCATAATTAATGCTTTTTGTTTTTGGAGGAGATGGTCATGTCTCGAAGAGTGATTGTGTTGATGAGCCTCGCTTTGGGGGTATTTCTGGTCTGCCCGGCCGGCGCTGCGCTGGTAATCGGCGACTGGGAAAACGACATGGACGGCTGGATCCTGCAGACCGAAAACCCCGGCAACGAGGCCGGCTACAGCACAGTGGGCGTTACGCTCAACGACAACAGCCTTCGGATGAGCGCTCCGGGCGGCGGCTGGGCCAAGGCGCTGCAGATAAAGTTCCAGGACCTCGGCCTCGTTGACGAATTCCTCGCCAACGACACGTTTTCGATAGACGTGACCCGCCTGGTCAACGAGTGGACCGGCGCCCCGGCCGACGGGCACAGCGGGGTGCATCTGTATGTGAACGCCGGCGGCGACGGATGGAATCTCTGGGAAGACAAGGGCTACCAGGGCTGGTGGAAGTACGACCAGGGCGACAAGACGCAGACCGTATCCTGGGACTATTCAGCTTCCGCTGCAAAAATCGATGCCGGCAATCTCTGGTGGTGCGAGCTCTTCATTGCCACCAATTATGACGCCGCGTACGCTACCGGCGGTGTGTATTACTTCGATAACGCACAGTTGATTCCCGAGCCGGCGACGCTTGCGCTGCTCGGTTTGGGCGGATTGGCGCTGCTTCGGCGCCGCAAATAGGGCCCACGGAGGCAGGCGGATAGGCTACAACAGGGGGCAAGCCGTTGGGCGTGCCCCTTTTATATGCGCGCGGCGGCGTGGCCGCCGGGGGGTATACGCAAAGACCGGAGAGGATGGTAACAGGAAACATTTTCCGAATATTGACAAAACTCGCAGCGGAGCGGTAGTATGTAGTCCGTAGAGTCTGCTGTGTGTCGCAGTTCTGGCGCCGTGGTTGGAGGGCGCTCACAGCATGTCGGGGGGTCAGAGAGTAAGGAGGATAGTTATGCACACCGAGACGAAGAAGGCGGGAACCGTAATTTTACTGACACTGTTACTGGCGGCCGGTGCGTTCGGAGGGGACGGCAAGGTGGTGGTCGGGCCGCCGCACATGATGGATCTGAATGTGTACTACCACTACAACGAAACGGACATGGAAAGTTTCAAGGAGGCCTTTACCGAGGCCAGCAAGCTGATGTTCAACGCGACGAACGGGCAGCTTCAGTTCGGCACGATCAGGGTCTCGAAGAATTCGGCGTTTCAGGACAAGGCGGATTTCTGGGTTTTGAGCGGCGACGGCGACGCCAGCTCGGGGGGCTTTGGAATCCTTGGTAATGCATCGGGGGCGCATGTGACCGTGTACAGGGAGCAGCACCGGTTCACGGCGGAGGACGGCCCGCATAGTAACGAAAGGGGGCATTTCGGGATTGTGCACGAGCTGGGCCATCACGCGTTCGACCTGCGGAACGAATATCACGGGCCGACGGGCGCGTGGTCGTACTGCGTATCGTCAACGAGCAGCGTGGTATGCGTAATGGACGGGGGGACGTCGGTGCATCCGACCCACCATCGCACCGAGTGGTGCACGGATGCGAGCGGGTCTCTGAGCACGGCTCATCACGACGGGACGCCGACGAATCACCAGGAGTCGCATCACGGGGAATCATGCTGGGAGGCACTTTCGGACTACTGCTCGACGACCTACGCAGCGGCGATGAGCGAGCCGACGACGGTGGACACGTCGAATCCTACCGGGCACGTGGACCCGGCGTGGATTGTGGTGGGAGATCAGCTTCGGTACGTGATCTGCGTGGACAAATCGTACAGCATGGTCGGCAGCAAGCTGGCCAAGGCGAAGGCCGGTGCGGATCTTTTCGTGGACCTCGGGCACGAGGGGACTGGCGAGCGGATAGCGGTGACCTCGTTCTCGGGCGGTTCTGGGTACGATCCCGCCGCGGACGTGAACTTCCCGCTTGCGAACGTGGTGAACGATACGGTGAAGACCAACGCGAGGGCGGCGATATCGACAATCAGCGTGGAGAACATGACCGCGATTGGCGACGGGATGCGGGTATCGCTCGATGAGCTTGAGAAGCTTGCCGCAGACGACGCTTGCGCCGAGGTGGTGATTCTACTCTCGGACGGCGAGCACAATTACGGCAGCGAGAATCCGGATGATGTTATCCCGGACCTTCGCGACCGGGGCGTCCGCGTCTTTACGATCGGTCTCGGTGACCCGGCGGACCCGGTTTATCCGCTGGACGAGGTTACTCTGCAGCATATCGCCGACGAGACGGGCGGGCTCTATATGTACGCGCCCACCGAAGCGGACCTTGCGACGATTTACACCGCCTACTGCGGCGAGGCGCGCGGCTCCGACGTGTGCGGGGAGGATACCGGGGAGCTGAGTCCGGACAAGTACACCTACGAGCAGGTGTATGTCGATGCGTTCACGAAAGAGGCGACTTTCGTGCTGCACTGGCCGAACGGGAACGATTCGCTGGATCTGGAGCTTGAGACGCCGGACGGCATGATGATCAACCCGAAGGTGGCGGCAGGGGACCCGGACATCAAGTACTGGCAGATGGGCTACTACGAGTACTACCGGGTGCGCAAGCCCATGAGAGGGACGTGGAAGCTGTGGATTAACGCGCTGAGAGGCCCGACCAGGATTCCTTACACTACTCAGACTCTGGCCGAATCGCCCGGGGTGGATTTCTCAGTGTTCGTGAAGAAGCACCTGTTCAAGTATCCGCAGGTTCCGGTGATACAGGCATCGGTCTCGGCGGGGGCGCCTGTGGCGGGCGTGAAGGTCGAGGGCGTTGTTATCAGGCCCCATCCGGAGCAGGGTGTGGTCGATTCGGTCGCAATCAAGCTGTATGACGACGGACTGTATATCCACGGCGACGAGGTGGCGGACGACGGGATTTACTCGAATCGCTTCAATCGGTTCACCTACGACGGGAGTTACCAGATTCGACTGACGGCCACCAACGAAAACGGGACGGAGGCGATACCGGACGAGCCGGTGGAGGCCGGCTGGGTGCCGAAGGCGATTCCGCCGTTTACGAGGGTTGCGAAGAACACGGTAATAATCATGGGGATTCCGCAACAGATGCCGGTACCGAAGGTCGCAAGCGCTAGCCCAGCGCAGGGGCGCCAAGCGGAGAGTCTGGACGTCACGATACTGGGCAACAACTTCGTACAGAACGCGACGGTGGAATTTTCGGGCGGCGGGATATCGGTGCACGGGGTCGGCTACGCCGGGCATGACAAGCTGATTGCGCAGATAAGCATTGATGCGGAGGCGAACCTCGGGCCGAGAGACGTTCGTGTAACCAACCCGGGCGGGCTGAACAGCATTGGCAATGATGTTTTCGACGTTCTGGAGGAGCGGCCGTGTTTTCCGAGCAAGTACTCGACGTTCAACGACTGGGCGGCGATGGGCCGGCCGGTATGCTGGTGCTCAAGGTCCCTTGGCGGCAACGGCTACCAGTGCGACGGGGATGCGGACGGCGATGACTCTGGGATTCCGTTCAAGTATCGCGTGTTCACGGGCGACATGTCCGTCATCATCGCGAACTGGAGAAAGAGGATCGGTGACCCTATGCTGAATCCCTGTGCTGATGTGGACCACAAGGATTCGGGCGTACCTTTCAGGTACCGGGTATTCACCGGGGATTTGTCGAGGCTCGTCAAGAACTGGAGAAAGCAAGACAAAGAACTGCCCGGCAATTGTCCGCGTCTGGAATAGTGGATACAGGGCTGGCCAGGCGGGCCTTTGGCTTGGCATGACAGATTGCATCCTTCGGGCCGTTGCCGTAAGTCTGGTAGAAGAGATGTACGTTGCCGTCCAGCACGATGGCGGCAAGTGCGGCGAGGCCCTTCTTCTCACATTCTGCGGCGGGCAGGACCTCGCCGATTCGCTTCCACGTGTTAAGGTCGTCGCTGCGGGCTATCCCGATTGCCCAGGCGGTGCCGAGCCTTCGCTCTTTATGCGGCGGGATAGAGTAGTACATGTAATACCTGCCCTTGAAGTTGACGACCTCAGGGTCTTTTGAGAATGGACGGCCCCTGGATGTGTCGGCGTAGAGCATGGTGTTCCCGTTGGGATCGGCGAGCTTGTTTACACAATCACCTGAGGATTCGGCCGGGCAGGTCCCCGAGCCAAGCGCTGCGGCCGCCGCAAGCACCATCGCGGCGTATGCCCGTAACGGTTTGTTCTTATTCATAGATATTTCCTACATGCCTTCTTGAACGCTGCTGCTGAACACTTCAGTGCGCTATCTTAGCTGAATGGCCTGTTCGATTTCAATGCCTACGCCGTTTCTGCACGAGTCAGGCCCTGCCAACCGGGGGCATTTCGACCGCCGTGGCCTTGTGGTGATTCTCCCTCGTTCGCAGGTTTCTGACCACGTGGCGGGATGCCTGCCGGCGTGCGGTATTCTGAAACGCCTTTTGTGGACAAATCCGCTTCTTTTGTTCTTGAAATCTGGGTGGCGCTGTGGTACGATTCTGTCATGGAATGAGTTGACGATGCGGTTCTGCGTACGTTGGCAAAGAGATAAGGAGGTATTGAAACGCGGACTCTCATTATAGTGCTTCTGTTGGCGTGTGTTTGTGCCGGCCCCTCGCAGGCTACCGTCTATATCACGGCGACACCCCTTGGAGATGGCTGGGTGGCCATCGGCTACGACGCAACGAGCGAGACCGAGCTTGTGAGGGCGTTTGCGCTTGATATCACCGTCAGCGATGGCAACATCGTTGATGTCTGTGACTACAAGGTTGGCGTGAGCGTTGCGGACGATCCCGGCTACGGGATATTCCCGGGCAACTTTTCGCGTTATATCACTGTTAATCCGGACGGCGAGGTGGACGACTGGGGCGTTGCAGGCTATACACCTGTGGCCGATGAGGCGGACCCGGGCGCCGCAGGCGGGCTTTTCGGCCCCGCCATTACGATCGAGATGGCTTCGCTCTATGACGGCGACGCAAACAAGCCGCGAAAGAGCGGCAGGCTCTTCAAGGTCCTGGTGGAAACGGTCTGCCTCATAAGCGTTACACTCAACGAGGATCGCGGGCGGATTGTACTGGAAAACGGTGAACAAGCGCCCGTGGATCTATCGGGTGCAACGGACGTTCTTGTCACCGCCTTTGATTACTGTTCCTGTCATATGCTTCGACGTACGTGGACCTGGGTGGCTCAAAGGTCGTTCCTGGCGCTGCCTCCGTGGTTTCCTGCTTCCCCTCGGGCCATCCAGCGTGCCCGGACTGGGTTGCGATGGGTATGCCTGCGTGCTGGTGTCAGCCGCCTTCCGGCAGCGGCTACCAGTGCGACGGGGATGCGGACGGTGATGACTCGGGGATTCCGTTCAAGTATCGCGTTTTCACGGGCGACCTGTCCGTCATCATCGCGAACTGGAGAAAGAAGATCGGTGATCCGATGCTGAATCCCTGTGCTGATGTGGACCACAAGGATTCGGGCGTACCGTTCAGGTACCGGGTATTCACCGGGGATTTGTCTATCCTCGTCAAAAACTGGAGAAAGCAAGACAAAGATCTGCCCGCCGACTGTCCGCGGCCGGAATAGAAGCGGCGGTTCGAGAAAACAAAGGCGGAGCAACTTAGCGGTTATTCTTTATCAGGTCGCCGAGCTTATCGGCCAATTCGGTGTCGATATCTTCGAGGACTTTCTGCTGTTCGGCGGCGAGACCGTGGTCGCCGATCTCGACGTAGGCCCTTCCGAGATTGAAGTGTGCCTGTGCGTATCCTTCGTCCATTGTGAGGCCGTCCTTGAAGGACTGTATGGCCTTGTGGTAGAGGCCGGCCTTGAGATACGTTTTGCCGGAAAGCACATGCAGCTCGTTGATTTGCGGGTCAAGCTCCCTGGCCTGCCTGAATGCATGCATGGCCTCTTCATAACGGCCGGACTTCGAATAGGCAAGGCCGAGAGACAGATACGCTCCTGCCGAGCCGGGCTCTATCGCCACAGCCTTTTCCAACCACCTTATCGCATCATCGAGCCGGCCGAGGGCGGAGTACGTTTCGCCGAGGCCGAAGTGGGCGTCGAAGCTGTTCGGGTCAAGCTTTATGGCCCGGCTAAAGCTGCCTATCGCCTCTTGCGAGCGTCCGGCCTCGCAGTAGGCACTGCCGAGCAGGGCGTGCGAGGAGGCATCGTCGGGCCTGACGGTGACGAGCTTCTCGCAGATTCTTATGGCCTCCTTTGACCGGCCGGCAGAGCTTTGGGTTCCGCTGATATAAGCACAGGCAACGGCCTTGCTTGGATAGAGTCGTGCCGCGCCGCCGAGGGCAGCCGTTCTTGCGCTCTCGAGACTGATCAGCTCGACCCGGTCGGCCCAAATCAGGGCCAGCAGGAAGAATCCAACTGCGGCGATTGCGGCCCGCCGGTGTTGCCGCAACCATTTGCGGGGTCTCGGCGGGACCCGCTGCTCGGATTGGCGGTTTCGCCGCAGAGGGCTCCTTTCCGAAGCATTGTGAACTTGCTGTCTCATAAAAACTCAGTTCTTTCGGTACCGTTCAATCGGGCTGCCGTCATGTTTGT
>CP070678.1:4010848-4026301 GCA_020352515.1 Phycisphaerales bacterium
CGCCAAAAACCTGACGCGCTGCTCCGTCAGCCGGCAGCACCGATGATAGCAGAAAAAGACCCTCCACGCCAGCCCTGCCGTTGCCCTCAATCAGCGCCCTGCGAACCGCCTCTTATGCGCTCATCCCTCGCCCCCGATTTCCAGCCTGATTCTGTCGGCCGAACGCGTGCGCCTGCCGACCTTGCCGCTGATTACATCGCCGGCTAACCGTTTGAATCTCGGCACTGCATGATCGAAGAACTGCTTGTAACTCTCGCAGAAGTAGCTCGGCCCCTCGGGCCGGCCGCCCTCCAGGCGAACCCGGTCCTTCATGCACCCGCCCCGGCAGATATCAAGGTGCGAGCACACAACGCACCGGTCGCACAGCTGTTGCTTGTCCCTCGCAAAGGCCCGCTTTACCTCGCTCGCCGCAAGCTCCACAAGCGGACTGTCCAGAACGTTCCCGAGCCTCCACGCAGGCCCAACGAAGAATTCGCAGCAAAAGGCGTCTCCATTGTGCTCCACCACCACGAAACCTGCGCACTGCCTGCTGTAAGTGCAGATCGTGTGGTTGCCCAGCACGTAGTGAGTCAGCAGCGAGTCGAATTCCCGTACATTCATCTTCTCCGGGCCGTACTCCAACCACAGGTCGAACAGCTTGCAAAGAAAATCCCCGTACTGCCCCGGCGAAATCGAAAAATCCGCCGCACCGCCCGTCGCCGGGTCCCTCTCGATGCAGGGAATGAGCTGAACGTACGTCAGGTCGTTCTCAACCAGAAAATCGAACAGTCTCTCCGGACGCCCTACGTTCCGGTCGTTCAGCAGCATAAGCACGCTGAATTCGACCTCGTGCTTCTTGCACATCTGTATCCCGCGCATCACCCGCTCGTATGTCCCCACGCCCGAATGGTCGAGCCGGTAGACGTCGTGAAATTCCTTCGGCCCGTCGATGCTGATGCCAAGCAGGAACTTGTTGGCGTGCAGGAATTCGCACCAGCCCTCGTCCAGCAGCACACCATTGGTCTGCATCGTGTTGCTCACCTGCTGGCCCGCCCTGCCGTATCGCTTCTGCAGCTCGACCGCCTTCCTGAAGAAATCAACCCCCATCAATGTCGGCTCGCCGCCCTGCCAGGCAAAGCCCAAAACCGAAAAGCCCGTCTCCATATAGTCCCGGACCAGCTTCTCCAGAACCTCATCACTCATCCGCTGCGCCCCGCTGCCGAATTCGGACGCCCTGGCCTTGTAGAAACAGTACCTGCAGTTGATATTGCAGTCCGAGCCGGATGGCTTGATTAGCAAAGTAAAAGGCCGCATCGTCGTATCAGCAAGACATCCTCGTCACTTGTCAATCGCCCTGTGTTTTTCCAGCCACTCTCGCGCCCAGAGCCGCGCCTGCCCGGCCGTCTGCACCGCGCCCTCAAGCTGAGCCACGTAAAGCTCCTCGGCCAGTTGCCCGAGCCCGGGCCCCGCCACGGCCCCGAGCCGCATCAGATCGTGACCGTTCAACAGGGGTTTCGGGCGCAGCTCTACATCGCCAAGCGCGTTTATCCGCTTGCGCAGCTTCATCAGCGGAACAAGCACACCCCTGCCGCGGCCCCCGGCCCTCTGGATCGCTTTCTCCAAGTCGTAGAGGTCCTCGAAATACGGCTCGGCCAGTACCGTCTTCAATTCCGCAAGCGACATGTCGTATCTGAGCAGTTTGCCGCGATTGGATAGCAAGAACCCTGTATGCCTGGTCAGGTTCCTGCTGAGCTTGAGGACCCGGCACTTGCGCGCCGCAGATTCCGTCTCGAAACCCGCGAAGAATCCGGCCAGGGCCAACGCAAAATCCACCCTCTTCGGTAATCGGCCCAGGACGCAAACCCCCACGTCTGCCTCCCGCCCGCCGAATCCGTCGAAGATGCTCGATGCCAGCCCGCTCTCAATCATCATCAACGCTCCGGCCGCACGATTCGGGCTCGTCAGGATTAACTCCAGCTCCATCGCAATCCTCTCGGCGCTTATCCTCGATATACCCGCCGCATTGCCCCGTATTGCCGCCCACGTCGCCCGCTCGATGCCAAAACCCAACTGTGTAGAAAACCGCACCGCCCGCATCATCCTCAGGTGGTCCTCGGCGAAACGATCCTCGGCCCTGCCGATCGTGCGAACCACCCGCTTCTTCAGGTCCGCCCGCCCGCCGACGTAGTCGAGGACTTCACGTTTGACCGGGTCATAGAACATCCCGTTGATCGTAAAGTCCCTCCTCGCCGCATCCTCCGCCGCGTTCGTGAATTCAACCGCCCCCGGGTGCCTACCGTCCGCATATCCGCTGTCGCTTCGGAACGTCGCCACCTCCACCTGCCCGGCGCCCATCAGCACGATGACCACCCCGAATTTCGCCCCAACCTTCAGCGTCCGCCGAAACAAGCGGGTCACGTCCCCGGGCCGCGCATCCGTCGCAACGTCATAATCCTTCGCGCGCCTTCTCAGCAGCATATCGCGCACGCAACCCCCGGCCAGCAGGGCCTCATGCCCTTTGCCCTGTAAAGTCCGTACTACGCGTATCGCCGCCTCCCTGTTTGTCATCCGGCCGCCTTCCGCAGTATAGTCACCGCCATCGCACCCCACTTGCGCCGCTCGATAACATCGAACGGACCGTACCTCTGCACCGGCTCCGTGCTCTCGCTCGTCCTTACCACGGCAATCGCCCCCGGAGCGACCTGACCGGCAAGCAAATCCATCAGGCGCCCCAGGCGAGACTCCTGTCCTGCATCTCCTGTGACCGCATACGGCGGGTCAACGAACACAAGCTCGTACTTGCCCCTGCCCGATTCGACCGGCGCGCCCAGCTTGAAAGCATTCCCCCTTGTTACCATGCACTGTCCGCCGAACCCGCTCTTCTGTATGTTCTTCTTGAGCACCGAGAATACATGCGGGTTCTGCTCGACGAACGCGACAAACCTGGCCCCCCTGCTTAGCGATTCGAGCCCCAGTGAGCCGACTCCCGCGAAAAGGTCTGCCACGACGGCCCCGCCCGGCAGGTCGTACTTGTAAAGAACGCTGAAAAGCGACTCTTTGACCCGGTCCGTTATCGGCCGGGAAACCTGACTCTTGGGACTGATAAGACCCATCCCCCGCTTTGTGCCGGCTATGATTCTCATTCTTTCAGGCCCGAACAAAAAGCTCCGACAAGGAGCTTGTCATCACTTCTCGGCCGATTCTCAATCGCGCGCCGACGGCTTCACCGCCTCGTCCAGTAATCGACCACGAGCACCTTGTCGAGATGAGGACCGAGAAGCGAGCCGAACTCCTTGTGCGCCGGATGCGGCAGGTATGCCGCCCTTTCCGCCTCGCCCACGAACGTCACGATAAAGCAGTGAGTAAAACCTTCGGAGCGATTCTCGACGCTCACATCCGTGCCCCACTCCAAATCACGTATCGCGCTGATCTTGCCGGGCAGCGAAGCAAATGCCTGCTCGATACCCCGCACCTGCTCGGCCGAAGTGCCTTCCTTGAACTTCAACAGAACAACGTGACGCAGCAGGCGCTCCGGCTCCTGAATCGCCGTCCCGGCCGGCGCCTGGTGGATATGCTTCGTCTCGTGAACGTGCACGCAGCCCGAAAGAAGAACCGCCCCGAACACTACATACAAAATATCCCTGGCCATAATCTGTTTACCTCCCATAATCCGAATCTCAAAAAGATCAACATCACGTCCGGAACGTTGGATTCTAACCGGCGCCCCACAACTCGTCCACCCCAAAATCACCCCGGCCGACCCAACAAGACCCTCGAGCCCCGGCACGGGCAACAGCGCCGCCCGAACACTCCTGATGGGCCTCCCGAAAAGCGCGTTAGACGAGCATCTTGTTGATATGCACGGCACAGTGTCTGAACTTCGCGGCCGGAAGAGTCACCGTCCGCCACTTGGGGCTCCGCTGCTTCATGGACGAGCGGTAATCGTCGAGCCTCACACAAAAAAATACGTATCGCCTGCCTTCGAAATCCAGGACCTCCCGCCCGTCGAAATCCACGTCGACCTTCTCCACCTTGTAGGCAAAAACAAAGGCGGCCTCGTACCCCCGCCCGAATGCCTCCTGCCACCTGCAAAGCCCCTCAACGTCCTCCCGCGTCACCCAGCACTCGAACCCCGCCAGCTTCTCCAGGCTCGCACCCCTGAAACGCCTGCCCTTCACCTCCACGATTATCACAGGCCCCTCGCGCCGATACACGAGAAAATCGAAACTCTTGACCTTCCCTTTCGTCGAGACCACGCTCCTGTGCTCGTCCGCCCGGACGTACTCGATCCGGTTGTCGATCAGCCAGTTCTCGAACGCCCGCTCGTAATGATTCGGCGACAGCTCTCTCATCCCGGCTCTATCTCCATCGAACGCCTAGCCCCGAATCCCCATCCTCAGAACGGCCCCTCTCAGATGCAAACTCGGGGCTGGTCCACTTCTATTCGTCCGTTGTGAAAAGCAGCGGCGCAAATTCATTCAAATACCGCCGCCACAGGCGCCACTCGTGGGCGCCCCCGGTAATATGCGCAACGTGCTTGATCTTCCTGGCCCGCAGCTCGTCGATGAATCTCATATTTGCATCAAAAAGGAAATCCTTCCTCCCGCACCCGACCCACAGCAGCTCAACACTCTCGTTGACCACGTTCGGATCGCCCAGCAGCTTCTTGAGCGCCGCCTCCCTCGGGGCAGCCGCACTGAACGCCCCAATCCACGCAAACGAATCGAGATTGCCGAGCCCCACGCTCAACGACTGACCGCCGCCCATCGACAGCCCCACTATAGCCCGATGCCGTCGATCGCTCGAAACACTGTAGTTACGCTCAACGTACGGGATCACATCGTCGATAAGGTCCCGCTCGAATGAGCTTGTGTTCCGCCTGTCCAGACCGACGACGCTACCGGCCGGAGTATGACCGTACGGCATCACTATAACCATCGGCGCCGCCTTCTGCTGCGAAATCAGATTGTCCAGAATAACATTCGCCCGGCCCACAACCGCCCAGGTATCCTCAGTATCACCGCTGCCGTGCAACAGGAACATCACAGGGTATTTCACCTTCGCCTCCGCCCCGTAACCGGGCGGTGTGTAGATGTAAAGCCCCCGGGTCACTCCGAGGGACCTGGACCGGTATTTGTGAATGTGTATAGCCCCGTGCGGAACGTCCTGAACCTCGAAGAACATCGGCCTATCGCCGGGCACCTCGACAAGGCTCTTCGAACGCCGCCGCCACACCTTTACGACCGGGTTCACCGGGTCCGGTATCTCCAGTCCGTCCACAATGAAGCTGTACTCGTGTATGTCGGGTTCTGCCGGCCCGAGAGTCACGCTCCACAAACCATCCCCGTCTTTGGCCATCGGCTGGACGTCGGGGGCGAACTGGACCTTCACACCCACGCGTTCGGCCCCCGGCGCATGCAGCCGGAACGTCACCCGCCGGTCCTTGTGAACCTCCGGCGACACTACCTCCGCCCGGCAAACCGCAGCAGCCAACACCAGAAAAGCCAAAACAGCATACTTCAATTCCCGCAGGCTCATTTCTCACCTCCACACAAAATCCGAAGACCACCACAGCACGTACCGCCGCTGCCCGGCGGTCATGGCTTCAACTGTGAGAGAAACTCTTCCATGCCCACAAGCCTCTGTTCGCCCGTCGACATGTCCTTGACCACCAGCTTGCCGCGCCGCAGCTCATCACCGATGATAATACACTCCCGGGCATTTCGCTCCGAAGCCTGCTTGAGCTGCTTGCCCACTCCCGCCGCCTTGTAGCTGAAATCCGCCGACCGCCCCAGCCCGCGCAGCCTCGCCGTCAGCCTCACGGCCTGGCCCCTGGACGTCGAGGCAACATCCCCCGGACCATCGAACTTCAACCCCGGCACAAAAACTATAAAATAATCAAGCCCGCCACCGGATATCTGCCTGTCCAAAAGCCCCTTCTCCGCAAGCAGAATCTCAAGCACGCAGTCTCCCATCCCCATCCCCGTCGCCGGTATCGCGCCCCCCCCGAAATCCCCCAGCAGATTATCATACCTGCCGCCGCCGCATATCGCTCGAAGCTCGCCCACAATATCATGAACTTCGAAAACCACCCCAGTATAGTACGCCAGCCCGCGAACAATGCACGGATCGAATTGGCAGTACTCGCCGACGCCCATCTCCTCCTTCAGCAACCGCTCTACCTGCGAAAGCTCGTTGATAGCCTCGGCCACCTCGTCGTTCCACGCAGCACCTATTGCCTGCCTGACACCCGAAACTGAAGACGCCTCCATAAAGGCCTCGATTCGCGAGGCCGTCCCAACGTCGGATACCCGCTCTGCCAGCAACTCCTTGAACGTCTCGGCCGGCAGCCTGCCCTTCTTGTCCAGCAGAACATAAAGCGAATCCAGCTCCGCCTCCGCTATCCCGATACTCCTGAGCACCGCCGCCAGCAGCCGCCTGCTCGACATCTTCACCCTGATGTCCCCGGCCGTCAGCCCCGCCTCCCGAAGATAATCAACCGTCGTGAAGATTACCTCCGCGTCCGCCAAAACGTCATCCACCCCGATTATGTCGATGTTCCACTGGAAAAACTCCCGCAGCCGCCCCTTCTGCGGCCGCTCCGCCCGGCACAGCCGCGGCACGGAAAACCACTTTATCGGCCGCGACAGCGAGTTTATCCTCTGGTTCACCATCCTCGCAAGCGTCGGAGTGATCTCCGGCCGAATCGCCAGAGCCCTGCCGCCCCTGTCCTCGAGCGAAAAGAGCTGCTCGACAATCTCATCCCCGCTCTTTATCTGATACATCTGCAGGTGCTCGAATATCGGCCCGTCGTATTCTTCGAAACCGTTGCGGATAGACGCACGCTTCCAGCCGTCGATGATGCCGTTGCGAACAGCCATATCCGGCGGATAAAAATCACGTGTCCCTTTTACCGGCGGTATCTTCATGGCTTTCTCTTCTTCTTCCGTTTGGCCTTCTGCTTCTCCTTTACGTTGTTCTCGAACTTTACCTTTATATACTCCTCCATCTGCTTGTCGTCGGTAAAGTGCAGCTCATAGTCGTACGAGCCCTCAACGTAATCACACTCCGAGAGTCGATACTTCCTGCAAATCTTCGGCCGCTTCTCGTATATCCTGCAGCGGTTGTCCTTCTCCGAAAGGTGTCGGCATTTGTTCTTTATGTTCAGGTACCACTCGCCGTCCTCCACGAAAACCGTAATGTCCTTATGGCACAGATACCACCTGATATCATCATAATCCCCCCTGTCCTCCGGCGTGTCAATCTCAAGGGCGAAGTACCTGCAGCACAAGCCCCTGCACCTGTCACATTCACCTTTCTTCGACATCAACGAAAACCTCAAATAACAACAAATACCGTGCCCGTTCCGCCACGGCACAAGACTATAAGCCATTACCCCGACCAAGTCAAGAAATCCCCCGTGCGCACCCCGGACCCCCACACGCGATGCCGCTCATTGACGTACCCGAAAATACCTGATACCATCTACCCGCCCGGACTGTACGCGATAAGGGAGACTCGCTTCCTCAAGCACCGTCCCGATCCGAGCTCGATTATTCTGGAGAGCTTTGAATGAAAATGAACAGACTGATCGCCACAACCGCCGCCGTCCTCCTCTGTGCCGCCCAAAGCAGCCCCGCCGAAAACTGGCCGCAGTTTCGCGGCCCAACAGGCCTCGGCTACACAACAGAAGAAAACCTGCCCCTCAACTGGGGCGGCCCCGACGACCACAACATCCTCTGGAAGGCCCCCCTAACCGGCGCCGGCCACGCAAGCCCCATCGCCTGGAACGACTGCCTCTTCGTCTGCACCGCATTCTGGCCGGCCGATGTCACCGACCGACGAGAGGTCATCCCGCAGCACCATGTCACCTGCTACCGAACCGCCGACGGCCAAGTGCTCTGGGATTCGCTCGTCCCGCCGGGACCCTGGCTGCGAACCGATTTCCGAAGCGGACCGGGCGGTGGGTACGCAGCCGCCACACCCGCCGCCGACGACGCCCGCGTCTATTGCGCATTCGGCTCCTCCGTCGTCGCCGCCCTCGACTTCGCCGGCGAAATCGTTTGGCGAAAGGATATAATCCCCTACTCCTTCGACGTCACCCTCGGCTCCAGCCCCATCGTCTACCGCGACACCCTCATTATCCTCTGCGCCATGAGCAAGAGAGAGGATTCGTGCGTTCTCGCACTCGACAAAACCACCGGCGACGTAAAATGGCGCACGCCAATGCCAGACACCGGCTTCGGCCACAGCACCCCCGTCATAATCCGCGTCAACAACAGGCCCCAGATGCTCGTGCTGGCCTCCGGCATGAGCCGCGCCGACAACGCACTCAAAAGCCTCGACCCCGCCGACGGAGAGTTCCTCTGGTGGTGCCACGGCGCCGGCGACGTTGCCTCTCCGGCCTATGGATCCGGCCTGGTCTACTTCGACAGCGGCCGGAGCGGCTCCGGAACACTCGTCGACCCCACAGGTGCCGCAGACGTCTCCGACACGAACATACGCTGGACCATCTCCGGCCTCCCCGAAGGACTCAGCTCGCCAACCATCGTCGGAAAATACCTCTATCGCCTCACGCGACCCGAAAACCTCCGCTGTTACGACCTCGCCACCGGAGATCGCCTCTACTCGGAAAAGCTCGAAGGCATCTCCACAACGTGGGCAAGCCCCGTCGCAGACCCCAAAGGCCGACTCTTCTTCGCAAACTCCGGAAAGAGCTTCGTCGTGCAAACCGGCCCACAATTCCGAATACTCGCTGTCAATAACCTCGGCGACCCCAGCCATCCCTCGCCCGCGGTCGCCGATGGAAAAATGTTCCTCGTCGGAATGAAAAACGTTTACTGCATCGCCGGAAAAAAATGACCGCCCGATCCGGCTAACGGCACAATGTCCCCAGCCTCCGCCCGCGCGCAGCGCTCGAACTATCAGCCGGTCAGCCTCAAGCCAGCCACGGCCGCTGCCTGTCCATCTTCCCGGCAAGCAGGTCCCTTGCGATAATCACGTCCTCGATAATTTGAAAATCGAACATCCCCGCGCAGATAAAATCCGCCCCGTTCTCGTACGCGAACTTGAACCCATCCCGCGGATGAATCGCGCCGGCCGCCATCACCTTGAACGCAATCCACGGCCGCTTCAGACCCTTCATGTACGCAATCGTCTCCACCGGATTCGTGCACCACATATTATCATGCGGCGGAAGCTTGCCCTTCTCACGCTCCTCCACTGGAGTCGCCGACCAGTACTTGTCCGAATGTAGCGTCTTCACCCAGAAGTCCGGCTCCAGCCCCCCGTCCTCGCACGCCACAACCGTCTCCAGCAGGTGCGCCCCCAAGCCGCCCGGCACGCCCCGCTCCTTGATATATTCCAGCGCCTCGCCCAGCAGCTCAACCAGCCCCTTACCGACCGCACTGTCCGCCAGCCCGCCCTGTATGTAAACCGCATGCGCCCCGCTGTCCACCGACCGTTTGATCCCCTCCTTGATATTCGCGCCCGACGCACAATCCGATATCCACTGAATCTTGCCCCCGCGCTCGTCCCAGTACTTGTTGATAACCCGGTCTGAAACCGGATTCGTCAGAATCGTGTTGATCCCGTTCTCCTCCGCCAGTTCCAGCGTCTCGAACACCTTTTTGTCCGTATGGTACGCCTTCACCAGCGACGAAACATATTGCAGGTCCCTGCTGTGCGCCCAGCCCCCTATAAGGTTCCCGCCGCAGAACAACCGGCTGATCTTCAGCCCCTTTATCTTCCCGAAAGGCAGCTTGTTGCCGCCACTACCGGCCGCCCTTGCCGATGAGCCGCCCTTGCCGCCCTGAAGCCCAAACGTCAACGCCGCCGAAGCCGCCACCGAACCCTTCAAAAACCCACGACGATCAACTTCTTTGCCCGACATAAAAACCACCTTTCAATTAACCGCACCCAATGCAAATTGCAGGGCGCACTTCAGCCGACCCTCGAACCTCATGAACATTCTACTCGAGCACCCCCCATATTTCAACACCCGCCTTCTCTTGCCATGCCCGGAAACAGCATTCACCCAAACACGGATTATGTGTTGGCACGTAGTTCAGGTGGCAAGTGTTTGCTCGATTTCATTTGAGGTTCCTGACTATAAACGGTTCGGTGCTGCTGTGCCGCCGTTACGGCCTACACAGAGTCCGAGCAGGAAGCTGTTGAGTGAAAATCCGGTCCTGTGAAGATTCTCACGTTTGAGTCTCCGCATGCACGTGCGCATACCGAATAAGATATGTAGCCGCCGGCATGACGAAAAAGCTGTAGAAATAATCGTCGTCAAAGGGAATTTACAGTTGACGCCGAGGACAAGGTCGTCAAAATTAGAGGTGCTATGTGAGTTATTCTCCGTTTCTAGTTAGCATGGTCAGAGTCGAGCCACAGATGTCATTGGCTATTGGGAAAGTGTCCGTATCGTGAAGAAGAAGCATCCAAACGTAACACAAGCAGAATTGGCCCGTCTGCTGGGGGTATCCCAGATGACTGTTTCCCGTGTAATTCATGGTCGATACGGAGTGAGCGAGAGAATGAGGCAAAAAGTGCTCAAGGCCATGAAGAGGCGTGATTATGTTCCTGATTTGATCGCAGCGGGGCTTCGTTCCAAATCGACAAACGTAATCGGACTCGTCATCCCGGATATATGCGACCATTTCTTCCCGGAAATAACGAGGAGTATTCAAATTGAGGCTTCGCGAGAAGACTGCAGCCTTATACTTACACACAGCAATGATTCTTATGCCCTTGAGTGCCATGAGATTAACATGCTGCGCGGCTTTAAGGTGAAAGGTTTGATTATAGCTCCATCGGGGAATCAGAAGGACACGGGTGTATACAAACTGCTGAGAAAGCACAGTATACCTTTCGTTTTCATCGACCGCATTAAGAACGGTGTTCCCTGCAGCTCAGTGGCAACGGACTCAAGGAAAGGGGCTTTTCTGTTGGGCCGATATCTGGCGGCGAAGAAATACAGGAAATGGGGATACTTGAAAGGTCCCGCGGGTGTTTACAGCAGTGACCAGCATGCAAAAGGTCTTCGCGACAGTCTGGCGGAAAAGGGTGGAGAATCGTGCTCAATGGTCTCGGTTCGCGCCGGCTTTCGTGAGAAAGACGGCTACGCAGCCGTGCAGAAACTGCGGGATAAAGTGAATCCTGATGTTATAATTGGCGTAAACGACTTGGTCGCTATTGGGGCCTACCGTTTCCTTAGAGAAATTGGTGTCAGGGTGCCGCATGACGTTGCACTTGCGGGCTTCAGCGATTTGCATTCGGTGGATTTGTTGGCATCGCCTCTGACCACTGTGCGGGAGCCGGTGGAGCAGATCGGCAGGATCGCGATGGAACTGCTGCTGGCTCAAATCAGAGAGCCGGGAAAGAAAACACAGAGCATCCTCCTTGAGCCGCACCTGGTAGTTAGAGACTCTGCCTGACAGGGGGCTTCGACTTTTCGAGCACCCGGTCCTAACCTCGGAGGTTTCACGTTTATTCAACGAAAGAGGGCTTGGGCTTGCCAGTTTGACTGTATGTGAGCGTGAAACCGCTTTGCGGGCCGGGACCACCATAGAGACCACCGCAATAGTGCGTTATAGCCGCCGACAATACACACCGGATTAAGCTCATACGTCTGCCGGGCAGCCAAGTTGATTACATCAGCGCGTCTGTTTTCCCGGAGGCAACGTGCTGCGGGGCTGCGCCGTTCTCGACCAAGTCCGAGCACAACAGGTTTTTGGCCGAATATATCTGCAGAGACTGCACAGCGAGATTTGGTCGGAGTAATCGTGGCTCAGTCATGGCAGTCCAGCCGGCACTATTACCGGCTTTTGAAGATCGGGCTACCACGTTCCGAAATTATTTCTGAGATGCACGATTAACTCCTCCAGGGTGACCACTTTCACGCTTGGGTCGAGACTGTGGACAATGTAGTCAACCTTGCTCATCGGGTCGCCCGACCAGGGATGCACGTTCACTACGCTGTAAGAGCCTTGATCGTGTATGGGATCTCTGGGAGCACTATTGAGCGCATTTATGATGGCTTCAGGCGTATCGTGGCCGTCCCAAAGAGAGTACTTCACCGTCACGCAGGGCTTGCCGTTATGCCAGTGAATAAGGCCGTGCAGCCCCTTGTAGCCGCAGCAGAACGTTTTGAACATCATCCCCATGACCTGCGGGTCATCGAGTATGGCGTCTATTTTGGCCGCATTCCATGAGGTGTCAATTGCCGAGAAGACATTATGGTCCACTGACTTCATGGCCTGTGAGTTGACCTGAACAAAGCCGTTGATATCAGGGTACTGGCTGGGATACATTACGCCCGGACCGCTCGCAGTGACAAAAAAGTCTTTGTTTTCACCGGCGGAGGCAGTCTCATAATAGTAGTTCAGCGCCAAAGAATTTATCTCGGCGAGCAAGGGGTTTATATCCCAGTTCATGGTGAAGTTCCCGCGATGGCTCGAGCCCCACCACGGCGACCAGTAAAAACAATTGGTGAGCCACTGGATGTTGTCTCCGTCGCTCATGACAAATGCCACATAGTGCCTGCCGGGTATAGTCCGGATATGGCGGGAAATATGGGTCCTCTGCTTGACTATCGGAACCTTCCACTGCGAGGTGGCCGAGCCGCACTGCAGCCAGTCTGCCGCAACGCCCAGAAGGTTGTGGCGCGAACACCGTGCGAAGAACTGCATTTCATCAACCCACTGCCCGAAGACCTGGGTGTGGTCGTTCTGATTGGCCCAATAGGCTTCCGAAGCCTCCCAGCACATAAACGCGTTTTTATAAATTGCGTAATCCCTCAAATGGTGGGTGCGGTGCACATTGTGATTAAAAAGACACGCCTTGTTTAATTTCGAAGCGTAGTTGGCGTATACCCAATCATCCGTCCTGCCCCTGACGTCGCGAATCTTGATAAGCCTGCCGGCGGCGGCATAAGATTCAGTGCTTGCATCAACAATAACCGCCGAGTAGATGCCCGCCAGGCTTGTCGCGGCATTAAGCGAAGCGCTGTCGTAAAGGATGTATCCTTTGATGAACCGGTCTTTGTATTGATTGAGGTACCAGGCGGGGTCGTTTTTCCAAATTGTCTCCACATCAGGAAACTTGCGCTGCAGCTCATCCAGCCAAAACTTGGGGTTATGGTTGAGATCTGACGGGTTTGTAACAAGATAGACCTCCGGAGAACCTTTTGCCACAACGCCCATAATACTGGTCATCAGAAGTCTTTCCGATTCTGAAAAAGACTTCGAATTCATGTTGAAAGCATAGATATTCTTGGGAATCGGCGAGACCTCGAACTTCCAGACTTTGCCTTTCCGCGGCGCCTTGCGTTTGTTACAGGTTACTTCATCAATACGCCAGTAGTAAGTCTCACCGGGCTGGAGACGACGGCTGCGGCGGCCGGATGGGTCATAGCTGTTGGCGTCAAGGGCCTGCCTGCCTTTGTACACACCCCCGACGGGCAGTGAATTATTGGCATTATTGACATCATCAAAACTTGCGCCAAAGTACACGTCGTGTGAGATAACGTCGGCGGCATCGCCCGGCGACCAGGTAAGTACCATGCCCGCGTGGTAGTACGCATCATCTGCCGGGCTCGGGTTGCAGGCAGAACCGGCAGCGGCCAACCTGGCTACAGCGGCCGCATCCAGTTCGCGGTTGTAAATACGGACATCGTCCACCAGACCTTCGTAGGAACCATAGAACCTGCCGTCGCCCGAGCAGTGTGAGCCAAGACAGGCTTGAGTAATTCCAAGCGCGGGAATAATCGGTTCTGTTTTGCCGGCTGCGCTGCTTACCTCTGAGCCATTAAGATAAATCCTCGCATATCCTGTCTTGGTATTCTTGGTGAAGGTCCAATGGTTCCAGAACCCTTTGTATTCAGCCGGATTAGCAGCAGGGTACTCGATCCTGTCAACGGAGGGACAGTCCCATATAACCTCGCCCTCACCGCCGGGGAGCTGGATGCTCAAGTTGGTGGCATAGCCGGGCCTGGATGTCTGAAATACGGCATCTTCAACAGGTTGAGACTCTGACCCATATTGCCAAAGCGCAACGGTTATTTCGTTGTCAACGCTCGAGAATAATTCGATGGGTATCTTTACGCTGCCCATACCCTGAAGATTCAACGCTCCACCCAACCGCCCTCCGGCAGACCATTCCGCCCCTCCAATAATCAGACCATCGTTGCCATTACCACTCGAATCAAGGGCAACGTCACCGTGACCCTCGTCAAACCGCCAGTTGGCGATTAGTCTGGGATCGGCATGTCCTACCTGCGACCAGTGCTGAGCCAACAGCGCTAAATCAGGCTCTGCCACCCGGTAGTCGCCGTCCAGATCACCCGACAGCTCCGGAAAATCCTGGCTTTCCGGAGGTTCTGCAGGCATATATCCGGGATCGGCGGTTAGCAACAATCGGTCGATCTGAACCCCACCCTCGCGCATCCATAAGTCCAATGTGTGTTCACCGGCCATATAGACTGTTACAGTCGGCCTGGTGCCGTCAGTGCAAACTGACTGCCATGCGAAAACGCTGCTCGACGGCAGGCTGATACAATTGCTTGAACCGCTGCTGATGGGAGAACCATCCAATCCGTAATGGAGGTCATTAGAGCTGTTGTCTTTTGCCGCCCCCTTAAGCCACAAATAGTATGTTCGTGGCATTCTACCAGAAAACTTTATGGCGTAGCTTAGCTTGGGGCAGAAATCTCCTATATTATTAGAGTCCATGCATCCCCCGGCAGCCGGCAGGAGTTGCATGTAGTCCTCGCCAATGGCGCGACCGGCCGAAAAGTGGTGCCATGCGTAGCCTTCAGCCGGGCCGCTGCCCTCGGTTTTGCTGAAGTAATGCTCAGCCTCAATGACTACCAAGCCATCCGACTCTTGAAACACGCCCCCCAACATGAGCCACTGTTCGGCAAGGATCAGCACATCGGCCCAATTGACCTGGCAATCACCGCTCAGGTCTCGCACAGGACGTATGATTAAGTCCCGCACAGGACGTGTGGACATTCCCCGTGAAGCGATCGAAAACACCACTGAGACGGCGGCTAACAAGACTGTGCTCATGAGGTATACACTGCGACCTTTGCGAAGTGTCCGGCGACCTGGAAACACCTACGAATATACGGGAGGCGACCATAGCCTCTCGAAAAATCAAAAGGCAGTAACCGCGAGCAAATCCGCGTTGCACTACGAAGATGACCGCCCGCCATGGGCATGGGACCTATGTCTGACCTGCAAGCATAGGCCCCATGCTCGCGCAGATTTGATTTGCTCGGCCACCGTTTCCGCAGAAGAACATCAACGTCGCCTTCGAAGCCCAGCCAACCCGCCGAGAGCAAGCAGCGCTATTGTCGCCGGTTCGGGAATTGCCGTCATCGTGGTTTTGCCTGCATTGGTGACATCGTAATCGAGCTGAAGCAAGCCGCTGCCGTCATACGCGGTGATCCAGCCGTTGTCGATGTATCCC
>CP070678.1:4026401-4047852 GCA_020352515.1 Phycisphaerales bacterium
ACAGCAGCTTCGGCCCGCCCTGCGGCCATGACTTGAGCAGACCGGTCTCCGTTGATACTGCATCGTAGTTAGGCCCGCGCCACCTGGGCCAGTCTGCCGCGTCAACAGAGCTACAGCATAGAACAATCAGACAGGTCAGCGGGGCGAGAACCCCGACGCACAGTTTCCCTTTGCCAATCTCAATCATTTCTGCAAACCCCTGTAATTAACCTGGATATCTTGGCGCAAACGCGCCGTATCGGCGTAAGAATCCCCTCAGGCCAATTTCACCCAACCCTAAGCTCTATCACCCTTTGCCGCTCACGTCCACGCAGACGAGCTGCCCGTTCGCGTTTCTTGCATATATTCTTCCGTTGGCGAGCACGGGAACGGTCCAGCATTTGCCGCTCAAGACCTGGGCCGAGGCAAGCTCCTCGAACCCGTCGGGCCAGGCACGTGCAATCACCAGCTTGCCTCGCTCGCTGAGAATGATCAGCTTGCCGTCGGCAATCATCAGGCTGCCCTTGCCGAGCCCTCTGTGTGACCACTTCTTCTGGCCCGTTTTGTAATCCAGACACGCAAGCTGGTTGTCATCGACGCCGTAGAAATGCCCGTTCCAGAGGACCGTGCTGTTGAAGTGGTTGCGCATGTTCTTGTTCTGCCAGAGCTGCTCAACCCTGTCGGGCGTCATTCTCAGCAGCGCGCAGCCCCTGTTGTACCCTGAAGAGATGAACACGGTATCGCCGGAGATGATCGGGTCGGCGGCGTTGACCTCGTAGCTGGTCTTCCAGGGGAACTTCCACAATTGCCTCCCGGTCGCCGCCTCCAGCCCCACTAAATCCTTTTCGATGAACATCGCAACGCACTTCTTACCGCCCATATTGAAGGGTACGGCGGTGGCGTAGCCGGCGGGTCCCTTGCCGTTCTGCCAGATCAGTTTGCCGTCGGCCTTATTGAGGGCCACCCCGGCGGTTCCGGCGTTGAGTATAACCATATCGTCCACTATGAAGGGTGAGCTGGCAAAGTACCAGGTGGGGTGTTTGACCCCCAGCTCCCTTGTGAGCTTTTTATGCCAGATAATCTCACCATCGGCCGCGTTAAAGCAGACGGCATCGCCGTTCTTGCTGAACGTATATATTCTCTGGCCGTCAACCGTCGGAGTGGCCGAGGGCCCGCCCTCATGGTTCTTCTTGAACAGAGGACAGGGGTACGATTTCTTCCAAATCTGCTCACCGGTGGCCGCATCGAAGCAGTAGAGCACGTCGTTATCACTTATATTGCCCATCGCGTAAACGCGGCCCTTGCTGACCGCCATCGACGCGAATCCCGTGCCGATTGAGGCCTTCCATAGTATTTTCGGCCCCCCGCTCGGCCAGTTTGAGCTCCAGCCCGTCTCAATCGACACCCCGTCATAATTGACGCCCCGCCAGTTCGGCCAGTCGGCCGCCTTGGCGACCCCCTGAAAACCGGCCGCTATCACAACGACCACGATTAAAAGCGCCGGCACGATGGTATTTTTGCCGTTATCTGTATGCACCTTCATAGTACACCTCCAAAAAACATCAGGCTAAACAAACTAACTTCTACATGATTACGCCTGGCATGTCAACATTGTTCCAGCCCATCCCGCGCCATCACCCCTTCCGACACACTATGTGCACAGAACCCGCCGGAGCACGAATCCATCACACGCCCGCCGCGACGGCCCAAGAGGAAGATGGTGGAACAGACACTATCATGATCTCCGCCGCAGTGGAGTTGGAATAGACCAAAGCACCAGGTTGTCATACACTGCAGATACGGATACAATCAAGACCACAAAAATTAAGGTCCGCTCTGAAAGAGCAAGGTATGGATATCGAAGCGGCATCGGCAAGAGCTTTTCGTACGAGGCCTTCCGGCCTCGGTGTCGCACCGAGACAGGGTTTTCTTGTCGTCTTGTCCATTTTCGCCTTTCTATCGCTGACAGCTTTCTGTCATGCGAGGGTAACCTGTATCCGCTTGGGCTGCAACCACATGGCGGACACGACCGACCTAAAACGTTTTCGCGATTTTCATCTCTGGAAAGACAAGCCGCAGAATGAACGGGCGATCGCGATATGGAAGTATCTCAGTGATTACGAAACCGGCCTGTATCATTTCAACGAGATTCTGGAAGGGCCCGACCCTTTTGACGAATACGCGACGGTCCGGGATGCTCTTAAGATACTGAACGTGTACAACATGGGCTATTGCGGGATCTTCGGGCCTGTACTGGACGGCATATACCAGGGCGTCGGGTTTACGGGGGGGCGCTCGTTCGGTCTTGAGGCCTGGAATCACTGTGCGACGGAAGTGTGGTACGGTGAAGGCTGGCACTATCTGGACGTTGACGTTCGGGGTGCGTTGCTGCGGCCTGACGGCATTGTAGCCAGTCTCGCCGAGGCGCAGGGCAATCGCAGCCTTTGGGTCGAACCGGTGGGAAGCATTGAGCCTTTCTTTCCGAACGACCGCGACAAGGCGAGGCTTTTCGATATCTACAAGAACAGCCGCGTACATTACTACTATCGCTGGTTCGAGGGCAGCCACACGATGGATTTTTACCTTCGCCAGGGCGAATCGTTCACTCGCTGGTGGGCCGGCCAGGGAGGACGATGGCATCACCTGCCTCGCTACGCGAAAACAAGATGGGTCAGGGACCTTATCGAACAAGAGCCCCGGGGGACCAAGCCGAACCATCGGCATTTCACCCGCTGGAATCACGGCAACGGACTTTTTGAGTACATGCCCAAGCTCACGAAGGGCTTCACCGATTTCGAGGACGGCTATTACGACGTGAAGAATCTGCGGCCGGCAGATAAGGGCCTGGAAATCATTCGCACCGGCCAGGCGGAGGTTACATTCGAAGTCTTCACGCCCTACATCATTGTGCCGAAGGTCGGAGATATAGACGACGCGAGCGACGACGCGGAAGCCTCTATGGTGATTGTCGAAGGGCCGCTGGCAGTTGAGGTTTGCGTATCTCTGGACCACGGCCTGTCTTGGCGACCTGCCGCCCGGACGGTTCCCGGCCGCCAGGCTGTTGTTGATTTGACACACACAGTCAAGGGAACATACGGCTATCTGGTGAAGCTGACCACGTCAGGCCCCGCCGGCTCAACGGCTATTGACTCTCTCAATATCAGAACCTGGGTCCAGGTCGCTCCAATTAGCCTGCCGCTGCTCAAAGAGGGCAAGACGACGTTTGAGTATCGTATCGGCGACCGTTACGGACAACGGACCATTCCCATGTTGATAAATCCCGATACGGCCGAGCCCGAAGATCTGAGCACATACGTGCTGGGGCTGCCGGATGACTATGATCCCGGTCGTCATACCTGTCGCATACGCGGCGAGGTTGTCTTAAACCTTGCGGCCCCACCCGCCGCGAAGATAGCGTGGCTTAGCGTTGGAGGCACCTTCCGCACACACCAGGGCGAGCAGGCGAGAGACACGGATAACCGCATCGCGTATGCAGTCGGACGGCCGGAGGACTTCAGGCAGATTCACCAATCTAATGTGCCCGGCTGGGTGAACCACTGGCGATACAACTGGGACACAGACGTTGTATTTTCGGATCCGGCCGAGAAGGTATACGTCAAATACACAGCGAACACCGGCCTCAATACTATCCGTGCGTGTCTGCATTTGCTGGAGGACCGTGAACCCGACACGAACATTAGGGTCGTGCACACCTATCGCCTCGACGGCCAACTTAAGACGACCGAGCGGTATTTGACCAGCCCGGCGAAGTATGATATCGAGTGCGCCGGAGCGCCCGAGAATGTTTCGGTCAAGATGGAGGTCCCCCACGGAAAACGCTAATCCCGGACAGAAGATCGCAGCGCTGCCAGATGGTCCTCAGTGGCGAGGATTGCAGCCGCTCCGAAGTCCGTATTCGCGGGCGTTCATTTGCCGTCCCCGGACAGGTGCTCTTGGGGCCCGTAGTGGGCAAGAAGGTTCTCCAGCTCTGCCTGAGTAATCTGAATCACGCTACAATGCTTGGCCCCTTTTGGGGTGCTCACCGGTATCTTCTTGTAGTGGATGAAGTCCGCCGTTTCCCAGGCCTCCAAAGGGCTGCGAAAGGGATCTCCGTAGACGTACCACTTGTCCTCTCCGATCAAGCGGATCACCTCCGGTCCTTCTGTCGGTCTTGTTTGATCGGCAAGCACATCCCTGCCATAGCCGGCGTCCGCAAAGCTGTCCAGCTTCGGGTCAAGACTTGTCGCTGTCGAAAGTCGATTGCCCATCTGGTCTTCCACACCGCCGGGCTTGTGGAATCCGTAGTATATGCCCTTGTGCCGGACTATAGTCAGATCGATATCGTGAATTCCGATGTCATAGTAGACGGCCGAGCGTGCGGGCGTGATGTCTGTCCAGTCTTTGGTGGTAACATAGTGGATCGTATTGTGGCCGTCATGGATCGAGGCCCAGAACACGTAGAATATCCCTTCCGAGGCAGAATAGAAGAACTCCGGAGCCCAAGCGCGTTTCTTCGCATCATCGACCACCTTGATGGGGCCACCCGTCCAATGTACGAGGTCCGCAGAGTCCCAATGAAAGATCACGGGATGGTCCCATCCTTTGGTATGGACCAGATGGAATCGGCCCGCTGCCCTATTGATGAAAGGATCGCGCAATCTCGCCTTTGCATCGAAAACTGGCTTTTCGTTGTTCAGAGCCGTCCAGGTCCGCGCGTTCCGGCTCACTGCATAGAAGAGCTTTTCCTCCGGGCCAAAATAGGCCATCAGATACGCGACATACCGGGGCTTGTAGGGCACAGTGGGCTGATCGGCCTGCGAGAGAACGCTCGCCGCTGTAATTAGTACGAGCGTTAAGGAAGCATGTCTCATAATCGAGGCTCAAACCGACAACGGGGCTGCCACGAAACAGCAGATTAGGCCTGTGGCAGCAAGCAGGGTTTCAATGAACCTTTGGTTAAGAAAGGCTTACGGTAATGGGCGATACAGGACTTGAACCTGTGACTTCCTGCGTGTAAAGCAGGCGCTCTGGCCAACTGAGCTAATCGCCCCGGCTTGTGGCAAGAATACAGCTTTTTCGTGCTTGCGTCAATAGGGCCGGTGTCCTATATTCGTTGCGGCATGTTCGTTGCCGTGCGGTGGTTTTTGTGTGGCGGCGGGGACTGAAGAACTGAATCGAGGTGATGCTATGACGGTAATTGAGGCTATTCGCAAGAGATACTCTTGTAGGGCGTATCAGGATAGGCCGGTCGAGCAGGATACGCTGGACAGCATTTTTGAGGGGGTCCGGCTTGCCCCTTCGGCCAAGAACCTGCAGGATTGGCGGTTCGTGGTGGTGCGCGATTCCGAGAAGAAGCGGCGGCTGGCCCAGGCGGCCAACAACCAGATGTTCATCGAAAAGGCGGGCGTGATTATCGTTGCGTGCAGCAACAGCAGGGAAGTGATGCGGTGCGGGCAGGCGGTTGGGCCGATAGACGTGGCGATTGCCCTCGAGCATGTTTGCCTGCAGGCGGCCGAGTTGGGACTTGCGACGTGCTGGATTGGGTCGTTTTACCCGGAAAAAGTGCGGCCGATACTTGGGATTCCGGACGATATAACTATAGTGGAGCTGATGGCCCTCGGCTATCCGGCCGACAGCCGGAAAGAGCCGAAGCGCGAGCCTATTGAAAAGATTTTGAGCCATGAGAGATGGCAGTTCTAAGTTTTTATTACAGGCCGAGTTAAAAAGGTTTTGCATTTATGCCTGACGGCCGTAAAATGGCTGCATAGTCAGAATCCCGGGGACGTGGTGTAACGGGAGCACGCCGCGGTCGCATCGCGGAAATGAGGGTTCGATTCCCTTCGTCTCCAATCCTGCTTCGCACTGTGTCGCACTACCTCGTTTCTGCTCGAATTTCGCGGATTCACTAACTGGATACGAGGCTGTGCGACATAATGCGTCCGCCTGCTGCGCCGCATTTTGCACACATTTTTCAGGCCCGGTTGGTGCGGGTCCTGCAGCCCGCTCAAAGTGTTGGTCTGTCACCTGAAGGTAATGGCGTTCAGCGATTCTGGCCGTGTTGCCGATCCAAGCCGTCACCACATGCAGCGGGTAGTCTGAAGCAAGCTCGGTCTCCCGGCTCGCGCGAAGATTCTGGAATAATCTCGGCCACGGTTTCAGACCAACTCTCTTGACAATCCTCTTTAGCTGTGTCCTCAAGTTTGCGTTCGTCCGACGGTAGCGGGTTATCACCCAGCTTGTACCCGGTTCCGCCGCATCAAACACATCTTGCAGGTGTGGCAAGATTTCCGGAAAAATGGGAATGATCCGGGATTCCCGGCCTTCATGTCTCTCGGTCTTTGGGCTGTGAATGAGTAATCTGCGTCTTTCCCAGTTCACGTCATCCCATCGCAGCGCCAAGACCTCGCTCGGGCATCTAAGGCCCCCATACCGGCACAGGGTAAAGATAAGTCGCCATTGTGCATCAGGGCAGCAGCTCAAGATCTTTCCGGCGTCTTTGCGGCGGAGAGAATACTGCCGTGACTTGTTCGTAATCGATCTGGAGTCAAGCTCGCTGAAGGGGTCTGAGGCAATCAACTTGCGCTTCACTGCCACGTTAAAGAACACTTTGGCATTACCACATCGCTTGTTGACCGTTGCCTCACTCAAATCTTGCTCCGTCAGATAGACCCTCCACGCCTTGGCATCGTCCGGACTGATCTCGCGGATGAGCTTCTCGCAGCCAAAGAAGTCGATTAGCACGCGCCGCCCTGCCAGGCGCTGCACTTTTACTCCGCCCTTCACACCCGGGTACGAGAGTCTTGTTTTCGCGTCCATATCCGTGGGACGCTGTTTAAATGCCCATGAACGTTCTTGACCCTCATTTCAAGAGCTTCCAGAAGCATGTACTTTCTATACTTATCAGGCGGAACATTGGCTTCATTGCAATGAAGACCCTGGCGAGCGGTTATGTTCTCCGGGCCAATGTAGCTATCCACAGCAGAATGCCTTCCTTACAGTAGGGACGAGGTCTCGGTGTTGGCGGCAGCAGCAGGGGAGGGTCACAGCTCAACCCCCCCGCGTGCGCTGCCTCCGAGTTCAGCGGCGCCAGCGATATCAGTGATTACCGACCAATGGCCACGACTCATACCTCATATGAATAATTGTACGGTACGCTATATTTATATTCTTTGAACGTTTCAAGCATAACTCGTACGTTATCAGCATTCACGGTGGGCCCGCCGTAGGTTATCCCAATCAAGCCGCCGTTTTGCGAACCCAACTTTTCAATTATGAGCCTGGTCTCGTTCCGGACCTCTGATGGAGATGCGGACGGGAGGGTCGATTGAATATCCGCCGATGCTTGAAAACACAGCTTTCCTCCAAAAGCCTCGCCCAGCTTCTCAATACCGATTACTTTCGGCTGCCACGTATTAATCACATCCACTCCGCATTCAATCAAATTGGATATGAGCTCAAAACAGTTGCCGCATGTGTGGAGATGAAAATCCAGTCCCTTGTCGTGGGCCTCTTTGATGATTTTTACGTAGAACGGCTTGAAAACATCGTCAAAGGTATCGGAACTTATCCAACTGCCGGTCTGAGTGCCCCAATCGTCGCCCATCATTATTCCGTGCGCGCCTATTTCTGCAAATCTGTTTACAAGCCCTATTGCATATTCCGTCACGCCTTCGGCAATTTCGTCGAACAAAGAGCGATTAGTTATCATATTTATGAACAGATTTGAGTGTCCCATCAACCAGGCAATTCGCTCTAATAGCACCGACCACTGAATGGCCAGGATGTAGTTATCTGTTTCAAGCGTTTCAAGCTTCCGGACGGCGTCGTCAAACCTGTTTTGCTCATAGGGGTCCGGGAATTTGAAGTTTTTAAAACTCTTGGAGTCACTTATCGGGTGATGGGTGACAATACCTGTCGTTCCGGCATAATCTTTCCATAGACAGCCCCACTCATCCTTAACGCCCCCGGCCGCCTCCTCATTGGTTACCGCTATTCCATCAACACCAATAAGCCTGAGTGTTTCTCCCTTTTCATTGGTTACTTCCGACCCGCCGGTAGTTCCTATCAGCGGCATTCTGCCGGCGAATACAGTCTCGATATCTGAGTATTCGGGCTCTTCAGGCGCCCATAGGGGTATACGGTCCGGCCCGGAGAATGTTATTGCTTTCTTTACTCTCGTATATCCATCCATATATACTCCGTTTTATCATTGGCTTTCATGTGTGCCCACCGAAAATGAGGATGTGCCCTTACAGTCGGCCGCTTGTGAGCCGCTCCGTTTGGTCGTATTCCGTGCTGCCTGTGATTTCGGGCGACGGTGAAGCGTATTTTCTGGTCGCCACACAGAATCGACACCACAACGCAACGTCTTGCCGGCATCCATCACAGACAATCGCAAACAGACTTTCCCATCGCATATCTGGCCGTCCTTTCTCACTTGCCCGTAATACTGCACGATTTCGGTTTGAAGTAGATATCCCAAAACACGCTCTTGGCCGACATAGATATCCTGCTGAAATTGGACCAAAGCACGGAACCATCCTCATAGAGGAAATTGCCACCCTCAGGCTTGCCGTTCGATTTCGCATGATTGCAGTGCGCCTGGCCCCTGTCGTTAAAGTAGTACGCATCAGGGCTATATATGCCAAACTGGATTTTATCTGTAGCGATTGGAGCGCGGCAGAATCTTTGCCCAAATTTCTTCCTGGTGACCCATCCCTGAGTTGAAGCACCCTTCTTTTGGGGGTCGAAGTCGTACAAGCTCATAAAGGGCTCATTCGTACTTCGGTCCATACGGTGCGGCAACGTGTAGTAAGAGATCAAGCCTTCCTGCAGCCACTCTTCGACTGTTTCGCGAGCGGTCGGGCAAATCTGGTCCGTGGGGCAAAACAGAATCGTGTGTTTAAACTTGTCCCTGATATGTTCATCAATGGGATACAGATAATCGTTCCAGAACTGCTGCACGGTGGAGCTGTTTGAGCAAGGACTGAGTCCGCCGCCGATTTTCACACCTCGTTTTGCCGGGCCGTTATAGGGAAAAAAATCGTCATTTGCTGAGGCATACATGTGGTATGCTCTGCCCCAATCGCTCAGGTTGGTTGCACACATTATCTGTTTTGCCTGTCTTCTGACCCTATTCATTACAGGCAGGATAATGCCCATCAAAACGGCGATCACGGCAATGACGACTAATAGCTCAATCAACGTAAACGCTCCTTGTGGCGTGCCTGCTCCGATGCCTTCTATACGTAGTTTTCGCATAACAGTCACCAATTCAGCGTCTCGGAGTCGATTCTGACTGGTTTTTGTATTGGTTTGCTGCGCGGTAGTGAGTTGCTGTCGACCACAAATCGACTTGAGCGGCCGTACGAACATGCACCGGTCCCATCAGTCCGGAGGGCTGGAGTCTTTGTTCTTTTCGAGCCGCATGACCCTGCAGATTGGTCTTACAAAACCTCTTTTCCGGAGGCAGGTAAGTATCGCCAACGAGTCGATTGGTCCAGTTGTTTCCCACTTCCACCACCAGCTCGTTCTTTCCCGGCCTGGCGGCGTCCGTAATATCGACGCAGAACGGCGGTTTCCACAGGATGGCAATCTCCCTCCCGTTCAAACTGACCCGGGCTACTTTCTGAACGGCCCCCAGGTCAAGCTCGAGGTAAGAATCAGGATCAAGGTAACTTCGCGGCATATTGAATTGCTTGCGATAAACGGCCCGGCCGGAGAAGTACTTTATCCCGATGTCATCAGAATCGGTCCAGGATATAAGCCTCTCTAAGGTTGTGTGGGCCGGCGCCCCCCAGCCCGGCGGAAATTCCACATGCCAGGGACCGGTGACTTCCAACGGACGATTGACGGACTTGATTTCGACTTTCTTCGTGCGCCCGGCATTGTCGCGCACAACATAAGAGCCGGGCTTCCATACCCGCAGATAATGCATATTCTTGTCGTCCGTGAGCAGCTCGGCAGGCAGATGCGAAACACCTAAATCTTCATCCGAAGCCGGATCAAACGCCGCGCCGCTCGAAACCGCGTGGATCCTTACGCCGCTTATCTCTTTCGGGCCGAAGAACTTGACTTTATTTATGCCCACATATTTGCTGATCCCGTCACACCAGCCGTAGTTGTCGTAATTGCTCTTGGCATCAAAGCGAATGTAACGAACGTTCTCAATTGCGACAGGAATATCCTGATAATAGTGTTTATCCTCGTTGCCTGCGGCATCAGCCCCGTAAACGCGGAAGAAACCACATTTACGATAATTCGCACCGTCCGAGGAGCCCAGAACTTCCATTTCCTTGACGCCGTAATTCATGAAACCCCGTGCGCGCTCCATGTAGTTCCATATCCTGATATTGGTCAGGCTTCGAACCTTTCCCAGGTCGAAGGCGATATACTGCTCGGCGATCTTGCCTTTGCCGTCTGAAAGCCACATCGGGCCTCCCGGCGTGGCTGAATGGGCAAATAGAACTGGCTTATCCTCTGAGGTCTTGGCAACCACGCTTTCAAGCCGCATAGAGGCAACTCGATCCAACGGCTTCCGGAAGACGACAAACACCGATTCTGCCGGTTTCAGATGAAGTGGAACACATGTAAAATCGGCGTCGGTTTCATAGACAACAATATTCCTAACCTTGCCGGTTTCGGGATGCCATAATTCCGGCTGCTTTCCGGTAACCCGGAAAGTACATTCAACCTCTTCCCAGCGTTCGTTCGTATTGATGACAAAATATATGTCTTCATCTTCCGTGCGTCGGTGAATGTAGTCCAGCCGGGTTCGCCCGTCACGCCCCTTGTAGGTAAAGTCGCGCCCGATCGCGCGTTGATGTAAGACTTCGCTCACCGAGCGGTTCCAAACGACGCGTCCCTTGCCATAAGCGCGCTCTTTCACCTTTGTGCCGTCACAATCTCCCCAAATCTTTTCGGCAAGCCGCGCGACCTGACGATCACGGTTGGGGTAGTCAACCAACGTGGCCGTTCGCGTGGGTTTAGGGCCTATTACGCCGGCGCCGGCCTTGATAAGCGATTCCAGCTTTCCCAGCACGTCAAGGTCCATGTCTTGCTGCTGAGGCAAAATTAGCAGTGCGTAACTCATGCCGTCCGGCAAATGGATCCGGCCGTTCTTGACCGTCATTCGATTTAGAAGCACATCGCTGTTGATGACATCGTAGTCATACCCGGCGCCGGGCGTAAAGCCAACGTGCTTGGGTGACACGAAATTCGGGGCCTTGTCTCCATAGTAGTAACACACGTCTGCGACAAAGAGCCCTTTCTGAAGCATATAGCAGCAGCGGGCGATATAATCCATGAACGGCCTGGCCATGGGCCACCAGACGACATTCGGATTGATATGTGTGCCGGCGTGAATGGCAAAGCCGGGAAGCCCCGCTTCCTTCGGACTGTGAGCAAAATTATGGAATGTAAAATGATTGAGGCCCTCGCCCATAGCAGTATCGGCCAGTTGCTTGTAGAAATAGGGCCCGTCCAGCCAGTGCCGCCAACTCGTAAATGATTCCGCATCTACGATCCTCTTGCCGTAGATGTGCGCCGCCGACGAAATCTCCTTTACCAGCCAGATATTTGACATCTTCGGCCAAAATTCGCCTCGCGGAATATCGACCGCCCCCAATGCTTTGAGTGAATCGACCGGACAAGTGGGCCAGATGGGAGCGCCCGGCCCGCCGGCTTCCGCACAGAGCATCAAACCGTATTCATTCAGCACCTTACTGCCCGTGCGGTAATGACTTTCAACCAGAAGATCGCTGATATGCTTCTTCCAGTCATATAGGAACCTTTCCTGAACATCGGCGTCTTCGAGCTTCCAGCCTCTGAGCAGCGGCAGATAGGGCAATGGATCGTAACCGTACCGCTCTTTGAATTTTCCGATTATCTCCTCGGTCCAGATCGTATCATGTCCCAATTCCAGACTGTCAACTTCAAGATACTCCAGCGGCAAGCCCGCTATATCTCCCAGTTCCGACTGCAGCTTCTCAACAACGTGCTCAAAGTGCATCCGGGAAGCATCCGGGTCCAGAAAGTCGATCATGGGCCCCGATGATTTGGGGGAGGGAACGACCAACGGATAGCCGGTATTGGTCATGACAAAGCGAATAATCGTCCATTTGCCCGCGGGAACATTCCACACAAGTCGGCTTTCCTTGTCCAAGTATTCGCTCAGATCAATAACCGCCGAGGCGGAGGGTATCCGAAGATTGGCGTTTTGTGGTACGGCCAGGACGGCGATTTCCTTCCAATAGAGCGGACTGCCGTTGACATCTCTCGGACAGAGCGTCGAGACTTTGGGAAAGGGCAGAACATCCGAAAACCGCGCAGGCCCTTCAACGGACACTTGAGAGTGCAGCAGCCCCATGCCAGCATCGGCAGGCTTCACCCACGGCCCTCCGGCGTTCCAGCCGCTGGCCGCAATCATGCCTAACCTCAAGTCGAGACGGTCGGCCTCGCTGACGGCACGAGCTATTGCCTTGAGCGACTCCTTACCCAGAAACTCCGGCCCTATGGGTACCATTGTGCCTGGATTAACAATGGACGCAACATCCCATATATCCGCCCCGCCCATGCCTTTGGCCTTCATCTCTTCCAGTTCGTAGGTAATCCGCTCGAGGCTGACGCTGCCGTTAAGCCACGGCCAGTAAGCACCGGGCCGGGCTGATGTGGGAGGATCAAAGAACTCTTTCCGGTCAAGACTTTGTTCGCCGTCATTCACCGAAGCTGTTGAAAGCTCGGCTAATGCGGTAAGTGCCAGAAGCACAGTTAAGACCACGTATAGCTGGTGGCATTTTCTATTGTCAGTCATGATTTCTCCTGTCGGCACGTCGCGCACAATATGTCCTGCTTTCAGAACCGGCTTATTCCTATTTACATGCACAGCCCGTTGTCCGTCCGATTGGCCCCGTCCACTCAGTCATGCGTAAACGCCGTTGTAATGATCGGCGCCCACACCGAACGTCGGCATCCTATCCTCTCGGTACCGGACTATAGGACAATGCCATAAAGGTCTCCCAATAGATTTGGCTGCGCCCTTTGGCTTTAACAGCCGGCCAACAACCTCGGTTTCTCAGTTGAGAGTCTTGATCCTGATGTTCCGAAACTCCACGCGCCCGGGATGCCCGCACAGCACAATATAGCCCTTCTCTCGTTTCAGACCGGAGTGGTTTTGACCATCCATCGTCTTTGGCGTGCCGGCCTCGTCGAGATCTGCGTCCACGATTGTCACGCCGTTGAGTTTCACCGTTACCCGCCTGCCGTTGGCAGTGATCTCTTCGGAATTCCACTGGCCGACCGGCTTGAGATGGCCCCGCTTTGCCGGGACTACGCCGTATATGGAACCATGGTATTGCCAGGGGCTCAGACCGTTGTATTTGGGCGCGCTGTCGTCCAGAATCTGTATCTCCATTCCGACATAAGCCGCGTCGCCGGTCATCGGACTGCGAATCCCGATGCCGTTGTTTGAGCCGGGCGTGAGCAGGAATTCGAACCGGAATATGAAGTCCTTGTACTCGTCAACCGTGTATAAGTTCCCCCAGCCCCGGTGGTGGTCAAGAACGAGCTTGCCGTCCTCGACGATGTGGCAGTTCTTATTGCCGACCCAGTTGTCAAGGTCCCAGCCGTTGAAGAGCGGCACAAAACCGTCGGCCTTTTCCTCCGCACTCAAGAGCTTCGGAAGAGCTTCACTGATCGGCGGCGCGTAGAACAGGCCGAAATTGGAAATGGTCGGACACACGCGAGACTCTGTTATACGCAATCGCACCGTCCGGGCGGTTACATCATCAAATCGCAAAAGACGCTTGTACCCGATGGTTGTGGCCCCCGCAAATTCCTTCCAGTCCCCGCCGTCCCAGGACTCCAGAACAAACCTCTCAACCCTCTGGCCCACCTTGATATACTCCTGCAGCATTGCGCGATTAAACGTCTTTGGCTCGCCGAGGTCGTATTCAATTGCCGCTGCGGTCGTGCCGTTGTCGACCGTCCAATAAGTCTCCTTGTCACCATCCACGGTCTTCTCGGCGTCGTGCGCAAAATCAGGCCCGCCTTCGGTGGTTCGCAAATGAGAGGAGCGGGCCTTTGCGCCGGCGGCAAGGTCCTGCTTGAAGGTGGCGTCCAGAACGGCACGCAGCTCCCGGAGCCTCTTTATATCCCCATCCGGCACCAGGCCTCGCCGATCGGGTGACAGGTTCAGCATAAAGGTGGCGTTGCGACCCACGGACTGATAGTAACAATCGAGAAGGTATTCGAGCGATTTCGGCTCCTGGTCCGGATTGTAGAACCACCACGGACGAAGAGGTATGTCATATTCCGCAGGCCACCAAATCAGCTTGCGAGCACCTTTCAGTCTTTCCTTACTGCCAAGGTCTCTTTGCTGGTGGTTCTTCCAAAACCCGCTTTCATTGAAGTCCTTTTTGACCAGGGGAATCACACTCCATTCACTTTCGCGCACCTCGCGCGAGGTCTGACCCAGCCCAAACCAACGCAGATTGATTTCTTCAATCTTACTTGGGGCAAGGGCGATACGGACCAAAGCATTAGGCTGAAGTTGATGAATCAACGAGTGATAGCCTTCCCAATCGTGATTGTGCCGTCCGGCGCCGGCGCCGTCGAACCATACCTCGGTTATCTCGCCATAGCCCGTCAGCAGCTCACGCAACTGATTCTTGAAGAACTCGTTGTACTCCGGCTTGCCGTGGGTCGGCTCGTGGAGATCGAAAGGTGAAAGATAGAAGCCGAATTTGATGTCTCCCTCGCGGCAGGCGTCGGAGACCTCCCTCACCATGTCTCCATTGCCGTTCTTCCACGGGCTGTTCTTGACCGAGTATTCGGTGTACTTGCTCGGCCACAGGCAAAAACCCTCGTGGTGCTTGGCAACCAGCACAATCATCTTCATACCCGCTTCCTTGCAGACCCGAACCCACTGGCGGGCGTCGAACTCGGTGGGGTTGAACAGCTCCGGCGGCTCTTTTCCCGTTCCCTGCTCGGTGCCTTTCTCTCCGATAAACGTGGGAAGGTTGAAGTGGACAAAGGCATAGAATTCCATTTCCTGAAATGCAAGCTGCTGCGGTGAAGGAGTAACGTGAGCGGCCTCGAAGACAAGCTCATCCATCGATCTTGGCTGAGGCGCATTATTATCCTGACGTGCGGTTGCGCTCAAACCGGCGAACAGCAAAACCACAGCACACAGCGCATGCGACCTGCAAAGTCTTTCCAATTCTCGAATCATCCTATTTCCTTTCCAACAGTCGGAGAATTCTATGCCGCCTTTCTCCTGGGCAGGCGCGTTTGAGACGCCTCTTGGCGCCGGAGATGTTCCAATCTTGTAATCATAGCCGTTTCCCGGGAGCTTCCGGCCGCGGCGAACCGCCACGTTGATGCGCACTACGGTTTGAACCGGAGCAAAGCCGGCAGTGACTCCGAAGCGCTCTTGCACGACCTGTCACTATATTCAATAACCGCTCCATTCTTTATAGGCACTCAAATAATCCAACAACCAGTCCTACAGACTCCATCCCCGGCGATATGGAGATCGAAGGTATTGATTCGCCTCGTCGTTGTTTGTGAAACGCATATTCTCCGGGTCCCAGTAAAGCCTCCCTTGGGCCCGGATAGCAGCGGTGCCGAGTAGAACGACCTCGGCCAGCAAACCGGCGTGGTCCACAAAATTCGAACCGGCAGGCTCACCCCCTTTGCAGGCATTGACCCACTCTCTATGATGACCCGGCGACCTGGGCAGCACCTTGGGAGGCTTGCCATATTCCTCCATTTTGGATTCCGGGATTAGCCGGTGATCCATTATTTTGCCCTTTTCGCCAATATATAGTATGCCGTCACGACCCTCCATTTTGCGTTCGGGTTCCAGCTCATCGGGACGCCGAGGCAGCATACCACCGTCCCACCATGTCATCTCGACGCTCGGCCTCTCATTCGTGGCGGCGAAGTGATAACGAACAATTGAACCCACAGGCGCAGACTCCTTACTTATCTCGCTGATAGCCATATCATTTGTCGAGCATGCCTCGATCCAAGTTGGATGGCGCAGTTTAAGAGCCTTGAAAACGGTTGAGAACGTATGACAGGCCAGATCGCCCAACACGCCGGTTCCGAAATCCCACCAACCACGCCACCTGAAGGGTAAATATGCAGGATGATACGGGCGATACCGTGCAGGGCCGAGCCAAAGGTCCCAATTGAGCGTTTTCGGCACGGCGGGTGTGTCTTTGGGCCGCGGTATGCCGCGCGGGGTTATGAACCCACTCCTCTTGGACCATCCGTGAACCTCCCGCACGTGGCCGATAGCGCCGTCCATAATCAGCTCTTGAAGAACCCTTGCCCCCTCGGAAGCCTGGCCGTGATTGCCCATCTGGGTGGCGACTTTGGCCTCTTTGGCGGCCTCTGTGACCTTGCGAATTTCGTACACGGAGTGCGCTAACGGCTTTTCGCAGTATACGTGCTTGCCCATCTTGATGGCGGCCATGGTTGCAACGGCGTGGGTATGGTCGGGGGTGGCAACCACCACTGCATCAATGTCCTTGTCCTGCTTTTCCAGCATCTTGCGGAAATCCGTGTATTTCTTCGCTTTTGGGTGCCGCTCGAAGGTGTTCCGGGCGCGCACTTCGTCCACGTCGCACAACGCGACTATATTCTCGCTAGCGAGCGAGGCGATGTCGCTCGCACCTTGACCGCCGACCCCGATGCCGGCGATATTAAGTTTCTCACTGGGAGGTACAAACCGTGGCCCCCCCAGGACATGTCGGGGCACAACCACGAAACCCGCCGTAGCAGCGGCCAAACCTCCAACAAAGCTACGCCTGGATATCCGCCTGCCTTGCGAGGCGCTTGCACATAGAGTTCTGTCGCCCAGTGTTTCAAGAACCTTATCAGAGTATGTCATTCTTCATTCTCCTACAAGTGATGGTATTGGGTCATGACATTGGCACGTCTTTGTCACGTCGATAGACATCTAACGGCGATTTCAAAGCCTTATTACACAGCTCTGCCCACGATCGATGTTGATGCTCGCTGACAGCAGTCGGGTGCAGTTGAAGTTGTGCGCCTGCATGCCCGGCTGCGGCTTCCGCCAAGCATCGTTCGGCTGTGCTCGCCGACACACATGGAAAACACACAGGATTGAAGTCCTAACGGTAACGGCCAGTTTGGCAGGGCTCTTACTTGCATTCGTACTCTCCTATCTGATAACCACTTTCGAGTTAAGGCCTACAAAGTCCAGCCCGTGCGGTAAGTGCGTTTGAGATACCTCTCCCCATCAGATACGTTTTCGATTTTGAATTCGTGACCGTTCCATAGGAGCTTTTGGCCGGCCTTGGCGGCCAAGTTACCCAAGAGAATAGCCTCGGTAAGGGGCCCGGCGTAATCGAAATTGGACAGCGACCGCGGCCCTCCCTTGCACGCCCGTATCCACTCCTGCCAGTGGTTTATGCCCCGCTCAAAGAGTTGCTCCGGAGGTTTGAAGCCCTTCATGCGCGATTCCGGTATTAGCCTGGCGCCCCCGCCGTGCGGGGCCAGAATTACACCTTCATCACCGTAGTATACCCCGCCCTGGCCCGGCAGACCCCGGCCCTTCTCAAGCTCCTTTGGCCGGGGCGGCCTGTTCGAGCCGTCAAACCATCTTACCGTGACCGGAGGTTGATCCCCTCTGGCGGGAAACTCCCACGTAACAATTGTCTTCTGTGGGTAGCTCTCGTCATTGAACGGACCGCAGTCCGCCTCGATGCTCGTTGGATACTTCAAACCAAGCGCCCACCACGCCGGATCGATGATATGACAGCCCATATCGCCCAACGTGCCCGTGCCAAAATCCCACCATCTGCGCCAGTTGCCCGGCGCATAGACAGGATGATATGGCCGATACCGCGCAGGCCCGAGCCAAAGGCCCCAATCCAGAGTCTCAGGCACAGGCGGCGTATCGCTCGGACGCTCGCCGCCCCCCCAATTCTTGTCGCTAAAAAGATCCACACGACGAACGTTCCCGATCACGCCGCCCTTGATCATCTCGACCAACTGGCGAAGATAACTTTCCGCGTGAAGCTGCGTGCCCATCTGCGTCATCACCTTGTGCTCCCTCGCGGCCTCGGTCAGCTTCCGAACTTCATAAACATCGTGACACAGCGGCTTCTGGCAATATACGTGCTTGCCCATCTTAATGGCCATAATCGCAGCCACGGCGTGCGTATTGTCAGGCGTCGAAACCGTCACCGCATCGATGTTCTTGTCCTCTTTCTCAAGCATCTTGCGAAAATCACGGTACCTGCGCGCTTTTGGATAAGCCTTGAAAGTACCGCCGCCCTGCTTCAAGTCGACATCGCAAAGCGCTACTATATTCTCGCTGCTGACCTGGTTGATATCGACGCCTCCCATGCCGCCAACACCCACTGAGGCGATATTGAGCTTCTCGCTCGGAGCCGTGTGATTCGGACCGCCGAGAACATGGCGGGGAACAACCGTAAACGTCGCCGCCAAACCCACAGCACCAAGAAAATCACGTCGGGAAAGCCTGTCTCTGTTCACTGCTCTACTCCTTTCTTTCTCATAAATCTCTAACCTACGGTAGCTCACCGCTCGGCTTTTAGAAAGACCCGGGCGCTGCGCAAGTCACTCATAGATAACGATTCTCGCGTCCTTCGGCCTGAACGGCCTGATCACAATACTATTCGAGCCCATCTTCAAATGCTTGGTGACATTCAACCGCAGCGGCCTTCCGATGAAACCGCCGGCGTACCGACCGTTGACCGTGACGTGCGCCTCGGCATCAGCTTGATCGCCCGTCAGCTCATCCGCCTCGAGATATACACGTGACGCATCCCGCCACATGCCCGATATCTCGCATCGCCCGAAAAACGGGGCTACCTTCACCCCGCTGCCGCCGTGAGGGATTTTTCTCCTGGTCGAATCGCTTTTGGACTCCGGATGCCGCAACCGCTGCTCGCGCTCCGCCTCCTCATCGCGGACAACCGGTATGATCCCCGCCACCTTCGATGAGTCACTTTCGATTCGTCTCGCAAGCGCACGGTCTTTCTCCTGAAACACCAACAGCACACTTTCCAAAGGCTCAAGACACAACTCCAGCTCCACCTGCCGGCCATTCCTGGTGAACGCAATGCTGGTGAGCTCGTTTCGCATCGGGTCCCAGCACTCCGGCACGCCTTCGGCAGTGATGCGAAAACGGAATCGGCGGGCGTCGCCGAGGTGATTTTGATTGGTTACAAAGAAGACGTCGCGGCCGCTCTTGACCCGGTGTAGCACGTGAAGCCAATTGTCCGTGCGACCGGCAACCACCTTCAGCGTAGGCCGAATCCCCGCATCAACTGCCAGCACCTGCTGTAGTTGCTCGACCGTCGGCTCCTCCGGCAACAGATAAGAGCGCCCCCCCGCCGAGTTCGTCTTGCATACCGTCGTGCCGGGCTCCGATTTACCCCAGACCGCCTCGCAAAGTGCGCCGATGTCCGACGAGCTGCGACCCAGGGTCGCCGATTTCGTGGGCAGAAAACCGTATGCCGCTACAACGCCCCCCTTATCGAAGAAGGCCTTCGCCTTCGCCAGTGTTGCGTAAGGAATCACCTCAACCGGGGGAACGAGCAGAATCTTGTAAGACTCCTTGTAAAGCCAGATTTCCCTGCCAGCGAGCTTGGCCCTATCCTCGAAAACCTCATACGGCAGCCAGTCACAGTCATAAAGCGCATCCTGAAGCGCCTCGCTAATCTGCTCAGGAGTCACGGATCGCCCAACATGAAAGCTGTTGCCCAAGAACAACAGCGCAACCGGCGCAACGTGCCGTCCGCCCGTCAGCATCACGCTTAGCCGGCTTGTGTAATCCGCCAAAACCCTATACATCGGCCAACGAGCCTCGTATCCACCATTGTAAAAGTACGGTCGGTTTTCCTGGTCAAAAGGCGCTTTAGGATTGAACGCATGCGGAATCAGAAAGTTCACCCCGCTTGCATACATGTGGTCGGCACACCACTTCATCTCCGTATAAGCCAGACTCTGTCCCCTCCCGCCGAATATCTCCACCATGGTCACATCATCCGGTTTGCCGTAAACGTGGCTGATCGAACTGCCCATCTTCGGCGTCTGCCAAACCGGGGCATCCCATCCATGCCTCTTGCCTGACACGAACTGTGCGAAAACGGCGTCTATGCCACCCATATCGCTGTACTTCTGGAGCTGAAAAATATTCCCGGCACACAGCTCCTGGTTCAGATACATCTTACCATGTTCCAGAAAATGTCCGATCGACAACACCCCGCGCTCTCGGCACCAGCGAGACATCTGCCCGTAAAGGGTCCGTCCCCAGGCCTCCGAAACGGCATCCCGGTATTGATACTTCGCCGCCACATTCTCCTCGCCCGCTAGGCCCAATTTCCACGCCACGAGCGCCTTCTTCCAGTCCACGCCACGCTCGGCCAGGACTTTCATCACTTCCGGGCCCCAGTCCCCACGGGTCTCCGGCTCATCGTAGAAGTAGCCCGCTACGCTTTCCCCAAAATCCTCCTTGAATCGCTCATAGTGCGGCTGAAATACGGTCTGGATATACCAGTCCACCGCATCCCTGCTCAAACCGTCCACCAGTATCCGTCCGCTGCTGTGCTTCCAGGTAAACTTGAGCAGCTTCCAGTCCCCCCCGGGCGCGTTCCAGATGAGTCTGCCATCCCTCACGCACGCGGAAAGGTCAATCAGACTTTCCCCCTTAATCAGACTACCGGCCGCCCGGCCGGCAACGGCCCCGACGAAGTTGGCGCCGCCGTAGCAGCCGCGCTCCACACGCTTCGGTCCGACAACATCCTCAGTCGAAACGACCAGGCGCTTGCATCCGTATTGCCGCGGCACTTCGCCGCCAACTTCGCCGCTCGGAAACCACTTCTCGTCAAATATCCACATCGTAAGATTGTGCTTCTTGGCCTCTGCCAGGCAGATACCAAGATCCCTGAACCAACCCTGTCCCAGCCAGTCCTTGTGAGGACGGGATTCAGCCACGAACGTTCCGTTGCCGCCCTCAGCAACCTTGCCCACGTACATCTCGAGCTGCTCTTTGCTCTCCTCGCCGTGAAGCCAGAAAAGAGGCCCCATCAGCCGGCGCGATTCCATCGGAAGATATCGAAACCGCCGTTCAACTTCAGCGATATCCGCCTCCGGCGCCGCCCGGCTGACAGAAAGACTCATAAGAGCCAACACTATCGCAGCTAACCGTCCCTTGACCATCTATCAAGTCCTTTGTGATGCGTTACTCAGTGCTGTAATTTTCCTGCAGCCAGGTTGCAGCCAGACCGGCAAAGTCCAGGAAATCGACTCTGCAATCGGAATTGACATCACCGGCGAGCTGCACAAATCCGTCTTGATTGCGGGCATGCTCGCAGGAATCTGCATACAATACGATTCGCATGTCGTCGCTCTCGGTATATTCCCCGTCACCGGCTTCAAGCCGCAACGTATAGGAGCCGGGCACAGTTAC
>CP070678.1:4047952-4054608 GCA_020352515.1 Phycisphaerales bacterium
AGACGACTCCAAGGCCCTGACCTGTAACGGCCGGCTACTGACTAACCGGATGAAGCTCGGATTTGAGAAGAAGTGTAGTTGAGCTTTCAGTATTGACTTGTTAGGTGAGTATTATACATGATGGGTAGTTATTTGTCAGGCGAAATCGGTGGAGAATACAGGAGAGAGGAGCCGGGAGAGGGCCCTTTGATTTGCCCTGGCGATGAAGGACTTTGTTAGGATCTTTCTCGCGCAAGCGGGGTGGTTGATCTTGGGACGACTCGTCGCGGGGGGGGGCAAGCCTATGTGGGGCGTTTTTTTGTGCGGAGCCGGACGAGGACGCTTAGAACGAGGACGGCTAGGGTTAGGAGGAGGGCGTAGAAGGGCCAGCGGCGGGTGGTTGGCGTCGGAGGGCTGTCGGCCGCCAGTGGGCGGGGCACATCCGAGGCGGGGATGACCCGGCCTTCCGTATTGGCGTCTGCGGAGTGGGGCCGGGCACCCGATGAGTGTTGCGCGTCGGCGGTTTTGTCGCCGATCAAGTCGGAGATGGACTGGTCGATAGTCCTTTGGGCGGGCTCGTCGATGTAGCCCAATCCGGCGAGGCCATCCCAGATTTTGGTGCCGGCAGGGAACCGGATAACAAACTTGTCGTCGGGTATGTGAACGTTGAGATCAATGCGGCGAATAGTCAGGACATCCGCCGTGAAGTCCACCGGCGTCCCATCGGGCAGATTGCCCATGTAGTAGCGCCACTCGATTTTGTGGGGAATCCAGATCTTTTCGCCGCTTGCGAGCTGCTGCTCCTGATATTCTGAAAACGTGTGTTTCTCGGTTGTGCGGGGCTTGGGGTCGGTGCTCAACTGCTTGATGACGCAGCGTTCGAGAAGGCGCATCTGCTCGTCGAAGAGCAAGGTGGACGCTTCGTTCCAGTGCGGGTGCTTTACGGTGACTTGTGTAAGGTCCGCGCCATTCCTGCGTGTGGGCGAGATTGTGAGGTCTCGTCCTTTGGAGATTATTTGCGAGTAGGGGGTATTACAGTAGTCGAAGATTGCCGAGGATGGGTCGGGCTTGTTGTCGGTATCCCAGTGGGCGTCTCGCATGGTTTGGATTGAACCGAGCAGTTGGTTGTCATGAGAGCGACCGAGAGTGCGGACGATGCTTCCATCAAAAGCCAGTGTCCTGAGTGGAGCACTCTCGGCAGGCGGTGTCGGCAGGTCGCCCAGGGGGAAGAAATCGTATCGCTCCTTTAATCCGTCCCTCAGCCAACGGACCGTATGTGAGGCGCCTTCGATGATTTCCGGAGTATCGTCGGGGGCGGATTCGGTCAGGACGTATCTTTTCCCTCGCCTGGCTGCGGCAGACCTGTCGTATCAATGGAATATTCTGCGTGGGGGTGGCCAGCCGAACGCTCTGGAATATGCAATCGGCGCTGCGAAAGATGGCCTCCTGGTGGTTAAGGCGGGCAACGATTTGCCCGGTCGTTGCCTTGGCGATTGCCTGCTTGGAGGAATAGCCAATTAAAGGCAGGGCCAAACAGACTGCCAGAGGCAGCAATCGCAAATCGAACTTGATGAGAGTCCGGGCGGACATTGGACAAACCGTAGCAGTATTCTCAAGGACCCGGTTTTCCTGCAACGACACTGGTCGTGGGGTCGCACACGAGCGGCTTGGAGGAAATCGGATATCATTTGACTCTGTCGCAAGGTTTTGAGCAACACGTTCTGGTTCCAAGAGCGCCGAGGTGGGGCCGTGGACAACATTGCCCGTACGACGAGTCATCGGCTGACTCCTCGCCCCTGGGCAGGCTTCTTTCTAAGCAGCCAGGTAGCCGTGGTTACTGCGAAGACGGCGAGGGTTAGGAGGAGGGCGTAGAAGGGCCAGCGGCGGGTGATAGGTGTCGGAGGGCTCTCGGCCGCCAGTGGGCGGGGCACATCCGAGGCGGGGATGACCTGGTCGTCCGTGTTGGCGGGCTGCCTGGCGGCGTTGGTTCGCCTGGATGCAGCCTCGATCAGTCCGGCCAGACCGTCATCCTGGGCGCGTTCGGCGATTGAGTCTATCCAGCCGAGATTGTTTACCCCGTCCCAGATCTTGGTTCCAGGTGGAAACTCGATTGTGAACTGTTCGTCCGGTATGTCCACGTTGAAGGAGATTTCCTTGATGGTTACTATGTCGGTGGTATTCTCGACGAGAGTGCCGTCCGGGAGGCTACCCATGTAGTAATGCCAGACCGCTTTATGGGGAAACCATATCGTTTCTCCACTGCTGTCCTGGTGCTCCGTATAGTCGGAAAAAGTGTGTGTCTGGATAATACGCGGGAGGGATTCTTCGTAGCGAATCAGTTGTCTTTCGAGAAGACGTCGGTCCTGATCGAAGAAGAGAACGAACCCGCGCCAGTCGAATTGTGGATGGCGAAGCGAGACGCGCGTGAGTTGCTGGTTATCCTTGACGACGGTTGAGATTTCGAGGTTTCTGCCTTGGGCGATTATCTGCGAATATGGCATGGTGTTGTATTCATAGAGGAAGGCAAAGGGGTCGACACGATTCATGGCCGCCCAGCCGGACTGCTTTACAGTCTTTATCTCTCCGATCAAGGCGCTGCCGTGGCGGGCGAGCGAGCTGAACAGGTGGCCGTCAAAGGCGAGCGTATTTGCCGGACCTTTGGCGGTGGCGGGAGACTCGGAATCGATCTTACGGGTCATATCCCATCTTTCCATGGAGCCCTTTCGGAGCCAGTTGACGAGGAAGTTGCGCTGGGTGTCAGCCTCCTGCTGGGTGTATATATAGGATTGGACCTCGGCTTCGCCGATCTCGCCAATAGCGTGGCAGACCTCCCGAATCAAGGGGATTCGGTCCGGGGGGGGGTCGGGGGTGTGATTCTCTGGAAGCGGCAGCGGACGCTGCGGACGAGGCCCTCTTGATGGCTCAGCCAAGCGGCGATTGCGTCGCGCGTCCGGGGTGATTCTGCTCCAGAGGAAGTGGTCGGGAGAGCAAAGAGGCCAATGGAAGCAAGCAGCAGGGATATGGGCAAAATTGTTGCCAGAGGTGTTGTTGGCGGGGCGATCCGGTTAGGGGCTTTGGCTGGCGGATTGTGTAATGTCATAGCTATTTCCACTGGAGGTTATGGTAATGTTGCCCGATGTAGTCAGCGGAACATTCTGCGATAATCTCACTTAGAATAAGAACGGCTTTCCGTAGCATTGAATACAGGAGGGAGACGGCAAGGGAAGTTTGCGAAAGTTGCAGGGTTGCATCGGGCGATTCGCGCGAGCCAGTGGGGAACATAGCGGGCGGGATAGGTCGTTTTGCCAAGAGCAGCGCGCGGCCGGTGAAGGCCCTGTTGAATTCTTCATCTCGAACAAGGACGGGGCGTTTGAGGGGCTCGACCATTTGGACAGCGTTTTTAGAATAGCCTATTACGGCGACGAAGCGAGAGCCGTTGAGGTGTGCTATGGCGTAGAGGCCGCATTGCCTCAGGCCGGCTGTCGTCAATTCCGCGCCGAGGGCGTGGAGGCCGTAACGTTCGGCGAGTTGCTTAAGCTGCAACAGGTTGCTGCCTTTTGAGTCGGCGACAGCGAGAATGGCTTCGATGTCGCCTTGGGAGAGGGGGATGTGCATTCTGTTGAGGATTGCAAGCAGTGAGATGGGACCGCAAGCGGTGGCTCGCAAACGCTCCATGCGAAAGGCATTTGCATAATCCGGGAATTCTGATCCAGCGGGCCCGGCTGCACTACAGCGGACAGCAAGCAAGCATGCAATGATTGCGAGAGCGAACAAGCGGTGTATCGCCGGGTGAATTGGGGGAGGACGCACTGGCTTTTGCGTTTTCATAGTTTCTCCGCGGGGGTAAGGCTGACGACTCTCCTAAATTTTCTCGCGACTTTGCCCTCTTGAAACACCCCAAACGTGTCATATATCTTGAGGGCTATCTATAAAAGACAGCAGAGGCGGGTGAAAGTCAACAGAAAAAGAGAAGAAAAACGGAAAATTTTCAAAAACTGTGTGCACCTTATTTTTAAGTATATAGTAGATAGGCACTTACGCGCTTGGAAGATTTTTTGGAATTTGGCATACAGGTTGTGAAAATGCGGCACTGCGGGGGTATTGGTGCGGTTTCCGGGGGGAATGGATGGGCTGTGATGCTGAGAAGTCAGCGGGCCCGGGGCGACGAGGGGAATATAGTCTGAGGGAGTCTGGTCGGACTTGTAGGACAGGTCGGACTTGTCGGACGGGTTGGGGTGGTCAACGGTTATGGTTGTATGCGTGGGTGGTGTTTTGGATTTTGGGTGGGATTTGGGTTGCGGTTGCGGGCAGGTGGGTTATACTCGGTGGTTAGGTTATGCAGTTAATGCAGGTAAAACGGACGGCCGCGTGTTCAGTTGCGTGCCCGGTGTGTCTTTTTTGCCGACGCCTGGATTCTGAAACGAGGGGGGCAAGGAGGTAGGATCATGGGCCGGCTGCTTATCATCGCCAATCGTCTTCCGTTCAGCATATCGAAGAGGGGCGGCGAGTTCCATTTTCGTCCGAGTCCGGGGGGTCTGGCGGTCGGCCTGTCTTCGCTGCCGGAGTCATACCAGCGGATATGGGTGGGCTGGCCGGGCGCGCCGAGCGACAAGCTGACGACGCGTGACAAGGGGCAGATCAGGGACAAGCTGGAGGCCGAGAACTGCGTGCCGGTGTTCCTTTCGCAGCGGCAGATCGAGTCGCACTACTTAGGGTTATGCAACAAGACGATATGGCCGCTATTCCACTATTTTCCGGAGCGGACGCTTTTCGAGGAGCGGTTCTGGAAGGTTTACAAACAGGTCAACCAGGTGTTCTGCGATGAGGTAGTGAAGATCGCGGCGAGCGGGGACAGCATCTGGGTGCATGATTATCAGCTTATGCTTCTTCCGGAGCTTCTTCGCGAGAGGCTGCCGGATATTGAGACGGGGTTTTTTCTTCACATTCCGTGGCCGTCGTTCGAGCTGTTCCGTCTGCTGCCGTGGCGTGAGGAGATGCTGCATGGGCTGCTCGGAGCCGATTTGATAGGGTTTCACACTTACGATTATGTTCGGCACTTTATCAGCAGCGTTTGCAGGATAATGGGCATCGAGCACAGTCTGGGTGAGCTGACGGTCGGGAACCGGATGGTGAAGGTGGATGCGTTTCCGATGGGTATCGATTACGGCAAGTACGCCGGTGCGGCGGCCGATCCGGTCGTAGAACAGGAGGTTGAGAAGATACTGGCCAAGACGCGGGATCGGAAGATTATCGTATCTATCGACCGGCTGGATTACACGAAGGGGATTGTCCAGCGTGTGGAGGCTTTCGATTTGTTTTTGTCGGAGAATCCGGATTACAGAGGGAAGGTGACCCTGATCATTGTGGCGGTTCCTTCGCGGACGGCGGTTGAGGACTATGAGAAACTTCGCAGCGATCTTGAGCGGCTGGTTGGTCGAGTGAACGGGGAGTACGGGGGGTTCGGTTATATGCCGGTGTGGTATCTGTATCGTTTTCTTCCTTTCAAGAAGCTTGCGGCGCTTTACGAGGCGGCGGATGTGGCTCTGGTGACGCCGTTGCGGGACGGGATGAACCTGATAGCGAAGGAATTTATTGCGACCAAGAGCAACGGGAGAGGGGTGCTGATTCTCAGCGAGATGACGGGGGCGGCGAACGAGCTTGGCGAGGCGCTGACGGTGAATCCGAACAACAAGAGGGCGATTGTCCAGGCGATCAAGGAGGCGCTGGAGATGGGGGAGCTTGAGCAGATGGAGCGGAACAAGTCGATGCAGGAGAGGCTTCGTCGTTACGATGTTTCGAGGTGGAGCCGTGATTTTCTGAAGGCGTTGTGTGGGGTTAAGAACATCCAGGCGGGGCTGTCGGTTCGCAAGTTATCGGAATCGGCGCGTGAGAATCTTGTTGGGGATTATGTAAAGAGCAGCCGGCGTCTGCTACTCCTGGACTACGACGGTACGCTTGTGGGTTTCAAGGGCAGGCCCGGGGAGGCGGGGCCTGATGAGGAGCTTTTGGGCCTTCTGGGGCATCTGGCGAGCGACCCGGCGAACACGGTTGTGATAATCAGCGGGCGCGACACGGGGACGCTGGATAGCTGGCTCGGGGGGCTTGGTGTGGGGCTGATTGCGGAGCACGGTGCTTGGGCGCGGGAGAAAGGCAGAGGGTGGGAATCTACGGAGCCTGCGGCGGACAAGTGGAAGGAGATGATACGGCCGATTCTGGAGCTTTATTCCGACGGGACGCCGGGCTCTTTTGTAGAGGAGAAGAATTTCTCATTGGTGTGGCACTACCGGAGGACGGATCCTGAATTTGGCTACATGCGGTGTCAGCAACTTCGCAATACACTTTTGAACCTAACGGAGAACCTTGGCGTAGGAGTATTTGAAGGCAGCAAGATCCTCGAGATCAGAAGCCTTGGGGTGAACAAGGGCCGGGCCGCCGAGCTATGGATGGCGAGAGAGAAGTGGGATTTTTTACTGGCGGCGGGTGACGATTATACCGATGAAGAGATGTTCGGTGTGATGCCCGAAGGCGCATACTCCGTAAAAGTTGGTTACAGTATTTCGAAGGCGAAGTTTAACGTAGACGGTTACGATGATATCAGGTCGCTACTTAAAGAATTTGCGGGTGAACGGGATGCTGAGGCTTTAAGACTTTCGAGGCATTGTTCCGGACACCACGCT
>CP070678.1:4054708-4078376 GCA_020352515.1 Phycisphaerales bacterium
CCCAGGACCCGCAAGCTGCCGACCTACACGAGGCCCGAGCGGAAATACGTGGTCGATCTGATGAACAAGTTCGAGCTTTGCTACAGGCTGGCTGACGGGGCCATCCTCGTGCCGGACCTTCTGCCGGAGAAGGAGCCGCCCGGCATCGTGCCGCAGCAGGCGGACGTCCGCTTCTATTTCGAGTACGATTTTCTCCCGGCGGTGGTGATGCCGCGATTCATGGTGCAAAGCTCGGCCGACCTGCAGCCGGACCTCTGCTGGCGTACGGGGGCGGTCCTGAAGAACGCGTCGTTCGATTGCGTGGCCGTCGTCCGCCGGGACAGCCACCGTCGGCGAATCTACATCGACGTCACCGGCCGCCAGCCCCGCGACTATCTCAGCGTCATAAGGGGCCGGATTATCGCCATCAACAGGAGCTTCGAAAAGCTGCCCTTCACCGAATGGATTCCCCTCCCGGACGAGCCCGCCCACGCCGTAAAGTACGCAGACCTCATCGGACACGAGCACAGCGGGCGCGAGGAGAAGTTCGTGGGAGAATTGGAGAAAGGATACAGCGTCGCCAAGCTTCTCAGCAGTATCGAAACACGCCAGCAGACCAAAGAAACAGCAGAGCGGATTATATATGCGAAAGAGTATCACGAGGACCATGGCATGAAGATTGAAAAGGTAAAGATCACCGGCGGACACGTCAACTTCGCCGACAGGATCGAGAAAATCGAGTATAACGAGAGCCTGGGGATGGGGGAGAAAGAGCTGGCGGAACTGAAGGCCGCGCTGAAACGCCTGCCGGGTGATAAGGCGGCGGAATTAGACAGGCAGGCCGGCGAATTGCAGAAGGCTGAGACGCAGGAGCAGAAGACCTCCATCTCGCGGAGGATTTTGAAGTTTCTGGTCGATAACGGCGTTGCCGTCGCCAAGGACCTGACCGTCGAGGTGCTCAAGTCCATATTGACCGGAAAAGGGTGATTGGCGGGCTTCGGCGGTCGACTCAGAAGAGCATGGAGTCGGCGAAGGTGTCCTGGAATTCCTTTTCGTGGGCGATTTCGATGTACTGGATTTTTCGTGCGAGCGTTTTTGCGCGAGCCCTTGCGGCGTGGCTGAGCAGTGTCATCTGGGCCCCGGCCAGAGCCGCGTTGCCGACGAACCGAATCCGCTCCGGGGGCACATCCGGCAGCAGGCGGACCCGCAGCGCACTTTCCTTGCGGATGTAATTGCCGAAGGCCCCTGCCAGCAGGACGTGCCTGATATCGCCGGCCTGCAGGGCAAGCTTCTTTAGCAGCAGCTTGGCCCCGGTGGCGATGGCGGCCTTTGCGAGCTGCATCTCGCGGATGTCCTTTTGCGTAAGAAATACCTCGGGCGTCCCCTCGTCGCCCGGGCCGGCCAGCAAGAAGGCGGCCTGGCCGTCCTTTTCAGTAAGCCGGGCACATATCGCGGGCGCCAGCGTCTCACGCAGCCATTCGGCGTCGGCGAACCGCCCGGTCGCATCGATGACGCCCAAATCCAGCATCACGGCGACTGCGTCGATCAGGCCGCTGCCGCATATCGAGCGGGCCGGCCGAGAGCCTATCACGTCGATATCGATGTCCGCCTCGTCGGCCACGACGGCCTCTATGGCCCCCTCGGCCGCCCGGCCGCCGCACTGTATCCGTGCCCCCTCCAGGGCCGGCCCGGCGGCGCAGCTCGCGGCGTACAGTCTGTCTTTGGTGCCGAGGACCAGCTCGCCGTTGGTGCCGATATCGACCAGCAGCGTCATGCCGTCGGCCGCCTCGATATCCACCGCCAGCGCCGCACCGAGCGTATCGGCCCCGACGAAGCCGGCGATGTTCTCGACGGTGTGGACGTTGCCGACAGGGTTCATGTACAGGCCGATCTCTTCTGGCGGCACGTCGCGTGCGTCGAGCGAGTGGGCGGCGTACGGAGAGCGGCCTAACTGCGCGACGGGCAGCTTGAGCAGCAGATGATTCATCGTGGTGTTGCCGACGACCGAGACCTCGTAGATGTCTTCCGGGTCGATTGAGGCCCGGCGGCACAGCCGCGCCAGCAGGCGGTTCACGCAGTGGATTATCAGCTTGTGCAGCGCGGCCAGCTTCGCCTCGCTCTCGGCGTATGCAATCCTGCTGATCACGTCGTCGCCGTGTGCTGTCTGCGGATTTAGCGCCGATTCGGTGGCTATGGTGCGGCCGTCGGTCAGATCAAGCAGCCTGGCGACGACCGTGGTCGTGCCTACATCCACCGCCGCCCCGAACAGCACCGGACCGGACGCTTCGCCCGTGTATCTGCGATACACGTTGAGGCGCAGGCGCCCGGCCACTGCGGGGCCCTCTTCGAGTATCTTGTGCTCGTACAGCCGAGAGGCGGGCGGAACGGTCACGGCAAGATCGCTTTCAATGCGGTGCTGGCAGGCGAGGACCTGCCTGGCCTGGTGATCGAGGACGACGGCGCACTTTCGGCACGTACCTTTTCCGCCGCAGACGGTATTGAGGATTATGCCGGCCTGCCCTGCCGCTTCGAGCAGGGTCGCACCGGCGTGAATTGAGATTTGCCGACCATCCGGATTGAAAGTTATCTGGAAGTGTTCCATTTGCCCCGCTGCTCGGCGCGAGCCGACTTCTTAAGGCTGCTTGTGCGACATCAAACTTGCGGCAGAGCACAAGAGATGGTCAGCTTATTTTGTGGCGGATTTTCCAGCGAGCGTGCCTCTTCTTGCTGCCAACCTTGCGCCTGCGTCTTGGTTTCGCCATTTAGTTCTCCGGAAAACGACTGCAACTCTTTATCACAAAAAAACTTTCGAACCGCCGCATTATATGCTATCCTCGGACAAGCTGGAAGTAAAATCGAAAAATTAAGCCCGGGCGGTGTGCCGGCCTGTGCGGCAAGGGCGGCAGGCGCCGCCCATCGGGATTGGGGTGCGATATGATTCAGTGCAAAGACTGCGACTTGTGTGAGGCCGGCTCCGACGGCAAGAGGACGTTCAAATGCGACCCGTTCTCGAATATCAAGGAGCCCGAGTGCATAGCGAAATGGCAGTTAATCCGGCTGGACATGCTGCTGGCCAGCTACCAGGCGATGCTCCGATGGTACGGCAAGCTGGCCCCGATTCAGGATAAGCTCTTCCGCTACATGGAGAGGGAGATTGAGGATATCGACGAGTCGGAGCGGTGGAAGATCGACGAGGAAGAGGAGAACGACGAGCAGATGGGCGTCTGAGGGACCCCGGCGGGCGTCTGAGATTGGGGGCCGAGCGGGTCCGAGAAGCCGCTTGACAAGAAGCCGAAAATCCAATTGAGCAGTTCTGCGCTTGTCTTTACTGTGCGATTACCGTTGATATTCTAAAGACTGGCAGGAGCAGCGCGATGGCGATGGTGCCGATGATGCTGCCGAGGATTGTAATCATGAGCGGCTCGATGAGGGTCATGACGCTTCTGATGGAGGCCTCCAGCTTCTTTTCATAGAAGACGGATACCTTGTCGCACACCTCCCCGAGCCTGCCGCTCTTCTCGCCGGCCCGGAGCATCTGGATAATGCCGGGGGACATGAGATCGCCGTGCGGCGAGATCATCATGGATTCGGAAAGCTGGTAGCCGTCGCGGATTTTTTGATCCACGGCGCCCCAAAGACGCTGGAAATAGTAGTTGTCACACGAGCCCTGGATAACGTCCACCGAATCCAGGAGCTTGACGCCGGTATTGACCATCGTGGCCATGATGCGCATGCTGCGCGTGACCACCATGTCGACAAACATGGTGCCGAGCACGGGAGTGCGAATCTTGAGGAAGTCTATAACGCGCCTTCCGTTGACGGTCCTGGCCCAGTAATAGAGGGCGGCCGCGATGACAACGCCGGCGGTGAGCACGTAGGTCATGGCCTGAAAGTTGCCGAGCAGCTTGCTGAAGGCCACAAGCAACTGCGTGATTTTGGGCAGCGAGGCGCCTCTCGACTCGTAAATCCTCATGAAGCGAGGGAGGACGAAGAACATAAGTGTGCCGGTGGCGGCCACGGCCATCAGGGCCATGATGAACGGGTAGGTCAGCGCCCCTCTTATCCTCTTTCGAGTTTCGGCTTCGAACGTCAGGTATCCGCTGAGCACGTTGAGCATCTTGACGGTCTCTCCGGAGGCCTCGGAGGCCTTTACCATGCTGATGAACATCGTGTCGAAGACCCGCGGAAAGCCCGTAAGCGCCCTGGAGAAGTTCTCTCCGTTTTTGACCTTGGCGGCGACATCCATGATTATCATTTTGAGCGCGCCGTACTCGGCCTGCTCGGCGATGGAGTCGAGAGCATCGCTGAGGACGACCCCGCTGTCGAGCATGACCGATAGCTGTGTGGTAAATAATATAAGCTCCGAGGGCTTTACCTTTGCGCGCGAAAGTGGCTGTGTTTCAGGCTGCCAGGCGCCTCGGCCGTTGCTCTTCTGCGCGCCCGATCCCGGAGACATCGAGGCGGTTCCTCCGAAGAGGCCCCTGCTTTCTCTGGGACGCCCATTCCCGCCGGGTGAAGAGGCCGGGCGGCTGTCATCGCCGGCCAGAGCCGGTTTTTCTGTCGTTCTCGGTGTGAACATGCCAACCTGCTCGAATTTAGTCAAGATAAACGATCAAAAGTCACCCTCGGCCGGGGTCGAGGGCGCCTCAATATCATGTTTCGGTTTGCGTGGTTCTGAGAACCTCTTCAATAGAGACAATCCCGGCCTTGACCTTCTCTATGCCGTCTGTTTGCAGCGGGATCATTCCGGTCTCCAGGGCCTTCTGCTTAATCTTCTTCAGGCTCGTGTGCTCGCCGATCATTGCCAGCGTTTCCTCGTTTGGAACGAACATCTCGTGGATTGCGATTCGCCCGACGTAGCCCGTATTTCGACATTTCTTACAGCCCACGCCGCGGTAAAACTTGACGCCCTCGCCGGTCGCCTTCTCCACAATCCTCCTTATGCTTATCGACGGCTCGTACTCGCTCCTGCAGTTCGGGCAGACCTTGCGGACGAGGCGCTGGGCGAGAATGGCAATCAACGACGCACTTACCAGGTACGGGGCGACGCCGAGGTCCAGCAGGCGGGTCACGGCGCCCGGCGCGTCGTTTGTGTGGAGCGTCGAGAGAACCAGATGACCCGTAAGGGCCGCCTGCACGGCGATGTTTGCCGTTGCATGGTCTCGGATTTCGCCGACCATTATTATGTCCGGGTCCTGGCGGAGCAGGCTTCGCAGCGCGGTTGAGAACTCGAAGCCCGCCTTCTCGTTGACTTGGAACTGGTTTATCCCGGCCATGTTGCACTCGACCGGGTCCTCGACCGTGCAGATGTTGACTTCCTCGCTGTTGAGCTCGGCAAGCGCCGCGTAGAGGGTGGTGTTCTTTCCGGAGCCGGTGGGGCCTGTCACCAGGACAATTCCGTTCGGCGAATGGATCACCTTCCTGAAGAGCTGGAGGTTATCGTAGGTGAAGCCGAGGGATTCGAGATTCAAGAGCACCTTCTGCGGGTCTATGATTCTGATTACCACCTTTTCGCCAAAGTTGCCCGGCATAACCGAGACCCGGAGGTCTATGGGCCTTCCCTCGACGAGGACGTGGATTCCGCCGTCCTGCGGCAGTCGTCTCTGTGCGATATCGAGCTCGGCCATAATCTTGACGCGCGAGACAATCGCAGGGTGCATTTGATACGGGGGCCTTATCTTCTCGTACATCCGGCCGTCCACCCTGTAGCGGACACGCAGCCTTTTGTCGTCGGGCTCGATATGAATGTCACTGGCGTTTTCCCTTACGGCGTTATACAGCAGGTAGTTGACCAGCTTGACGACCGGCGACTGGCCTGCTATCTCCTCCAGGTTGCTTATGTCCTGGGTGATGTTCTCTATGAGCGTGAAGTCTTCGAGACTCTCGTCGTCGATAATATCATCGATGACGAAGACGTTGGCGGCCGGCAGATAGGTCTGGATTGTGGCCCGGATATCCTTGGTTGTAGAGCATACAACCTGGACCCGGCAGCCGGTCATTCGCTCTATTTCATCAATCAAAAAGACGTTTGTGGGTTCGCTGACCGCAACCGTCAGGACGTCGTGGACCTTGAACAGCGGCAGGACGATGTGCCCCTCGAGAAACTCCCTCGGAAGAATCTCAAGAACCTTGACGTCGCATATCTTGGGGCCGACCTGAGCGTAGGGCACGCCGTACGCCTCGGCCAGGGCCGAGGCGATCTGGTTCTCCGTGCAATAGCTCATCTCCACCAGCAGCTCGCCGAGCAGCTTACGGTGGCCCTTGGCCCGCTGTTCAGCAAGCGCCTTTTCAATCTGCTCGGCGGAGACGACCCCGCGCGCCAGAAGCAACTGGCCGAGCTGCATCTTGTTCTCAACCGTTATTTGGCTGCCCGCTTCCATTTAATCTCCGGCGTCCGCCTCTGCAAAGCTCCAGTGGTGATATGCAGCGGCCGCTTCATGCGGCCCCCATCTGCCCCGGGCGGCGCCCTCCATAAATTCGACACGCATTTCACGCAAAACTCTTTACCGCCTCGGACAGCTCCGCATAGTGTTCAAATTCATTTTCCAGACGCGTGATTTCAAGAATCTTGGCGCAGTTCTCATCCAGTCCCGCCAATCTGAATTCGCGCGTGTTTTCGTTGCAGTAGTCTCTCGCCCAGAGCAACTGCTCCAGGCCCACGCTGTCGACGAATCCGACACCGCTCATATCCAGAACCACACCTACCTTTCCCCTGCCGATTATGTCGGTGATAGTGCTTTGAAACGAAGCCACCGCGTCGGCGTCGAGGTCCCCCTGCAGCTCGGCTACGGTGACGTCATTATAGTCCTGTGTTTTGACTTTCATCTTACCAGAGTCCCCACGGCGGCCGTTTCGTATTCGGCGAAGGCCCCCGCACCGTAGCGCCCCGCCAAAGCCGGTCCGCCCTGCATGATGTCCCAAAGACGATAGATGTCACTCGCGATGAAGACTTCGGCGACTTTCCTGTCGAACTGTGTGTCCAGCCCTTTTTCAATCTCGGCGATGGCCTGCTCAACGGTCCTGGCATCCCTGTACGTCCGCTTCGAGGTCATGGCGTCGAAGCTGTCGGCGAGCCCGACGATCTTTCCGATAAGCGGAATCTGGTCGGCCGTCAGACCCTTGGGGTACCCCCTGCCGTCCATGCGCTCGTGGTGACATAGAACCCCTGGCACTATGTCCCGCATCTGCCTTATTTCGCGCAGAATGCCGGCGCCTATGGAAGGGTGCTTTCTGATTCGGTCTCGCTCCTGCTCGGTCAGTGCGCCTTCTTTTCGCAGCATCACCTCGTCTATCCCGATTTTTCCTATATCGTGCAGGAGGCCCGCGAGATATATCCTGTGTATTTGCTCTTCGTCTATCGGCTCGGTTTCCGCGAGCCTCTCGGCAATCCACCTCGAAATGATTGCGACCCGCTCGGAGTGACCGCGAGTGTATTGGTCCTTGGCGTCGATGCTGTTTGTCAGGGCCTTCAGTGAGCCGATGAAAAGCTCCTTGAGGTCCTTAAAGAGCCTTCCATTCTCTATGAACACCGCGCAACTGCTTGCCACCGAGTTGAACAGCTTCACGTCGATGCTGTCGAAATCCTGTTTGTCGATCCGGTTTATCGCGACCATCAACCCAATTACGGTTGGTCCGCTGTGCCCGTTCTTTCCGAGGTGTGCGTCGGACTTGTCCTTCCCGCATAATGGAACCGCCACAACGTTCTTTATATTCTCCGGCCACTCATATTTGAACGGCGAATCGACCTCACTGTCGAGAAGCGCCTCCTTGCCGCTCCTGATCTCCTCCACCATTCGGGCGTGCAGGGTGGCCGCGGTCCGATCATCGATATCTATCAGGCCCGACCCGGCTGCCACGACGAGCTTCTGTTCGTCGTCTATCGTCTTGTCCAACAGCACCGCGATTCCCTCGACAAGGACTGTCTCGGTAAGGCTGTCACACGCCATTTGCAGAAAACCCGCGTCTTCTTCGGTAACCCGCATGTTTGTACCGAGCTTGTGCAGCAAGACAAGCTCCTCGTACGTCTGCGAAAGCTCGGTTCCGATCATTTCAATCTGCTCGTCGGCCCGCGTTGAGACCTGGAAGTTCTCCGCCAGCAGCCTGAGGACCTCCATCAGGTACGCCCCACCGGTCTGAGGCGACGCCGAATCCGCGCCGTCGCGCGAGGGGCGCCCGTCCGAGCAGGCCCCCACATCTCCGAGGTCGATAAGGACCACACCGAGAACATCACCGGGCCTGCTGGGCGCGGCGGCACATTGAAGAATCGTGCCAAGAACAAGATTTCTGTCGCCGAACCGCCACACAGGCGGACCGCCGGCCCCGGAGCCGTTCCTGCGGCCATGCTCGTCGAGCACCAGCCCGCAGTATTCCGCCAACTGTTTTGGGCAGCTCCGGAATCTACCGCCCTCGCAAACCAAAAGGACCTCGCCTTCGGCGCTTGCGACCGCAACATTGACGCCGAACCCACTGACCCTGTTGCCGAATTCCTCGAGCTCACGAAGCTGGCAAGATGTTAAACTCCTGCCGTTCTCATGTAAGACTGCCTGCTTCAACTCAGTGATCTCCACTAATCATACACAAACTCTTCCCTCGACCGTCAATTGCTAACTCTTGCCTGCCAGCTCGGTCTGATACAGGATATCTTCTATGGTCGACAGCAGCTCCTTCGGACTGAAAGGCTTGCTGAGGCACCCGGACAGCCGCAACTGCTGCTGTTGTTCATCCGAAACGGCAAAATTCCTTGCCGTTAACATGATCACGGGTATATCTTTTGTCACCTCGTTGTCTCGAAGCTTCTCCACAAGCTCCAAGCCCGTCATGACGGGCATTTGCAGGTCCGTTACGAGTATGTCGGGCTTCTCGCTGCACGCCAGCTCAAAGGCCTGGGCGCCGTTATCCGCCGTGACAACCTCGTATCCGTTGTTACGGAGCTTTATTGCAACGACATGAACAATGTGTATTTCATCATCTACAACCAGAACTTTTCTGTCCGCCATCATTTTGCCTCCTCACAAACCCAAGATACGGCAAGCTGAATTCGTAAATTATCAGGTCGCCTGTTCATTTCCTCAGACGGCCTGCACGGTTTCGACCCTGGCGGCCAAAGGCAGCTCAAAGCCAAAGGTGCTCCCGGCGCCGACCTTGCTCGTGACAAACACTCTGCCGTTGTGCACCTTCTCAACTATTTGCTTTACAAGGTTGAGCCCGAGGCCCGTCCCCTTGGCCTGCTTCTTGTTCGCGCCCACCCTGTAGAACTTGTCAAATACGTGTCCTATCTCGTCCTCTGGAATACCCACCCCCGTGTCGCTGACCTTGACACGAGCAAGTCCGGCGATTTCATCAACTTCCATTTCGATCCCGACCGAGCCGCCGGAGGGAGTATACTTGACGGCGTTGCTCAGCAGGTTCACAATGACCTGGGAGATCATATCCCTGTCCACGTAAACCTGGTCAAAAACAATCGGCGTCTGTCCGCGCACGGAGATACCCTTTTCTTCCGCGTAGCTCCTGATCATCTGGAGCTGCTCCTCTATCAGTATTGTCAAACTCACCGGCTCCTTGTTCACCTTTATCAGGCCCGACTCGATGCGCGACGTATTGAGTATGTCCTCAATAAGCCTGTTTAGTCTCTTGGCCTGACCCTGAATCACGGCATAGAATTTCTTTCGTGTCTCCTCGTCGTCAGCCTCCCCGTCACAAAGCATTTCGGAATACGCCGTGATCGACGCAAGAGGCGTTTTGAGCTCGTGCGAGACGTGGCTCACGAAGTCGTTCTTCATTTGCGATATTTCCTTCTCGCGGGTAATGTCGTGCAAAACGGCGACGGCGCCGCAGAATCCGCCTTCCTGATCCCGGATTCGGGAGACAATGCAATCGAACGTTCTCGGTTTTCCGTTATCCAGGAACTCCAATTCTTTTCTGGTTGCCCGTCCCCTGCTTTGCCTGGCCTGCTTCAGAAAGTCGGCAAAAGCAGTCCTGTCTTCGTCCTTCGAGCAAGAGCCGATGACTTCATCGACGCCCTTATGCTGAGAGTTTTTGAACTCGAAACCGAACAGTCGCCCGGCCGCCTCGTTCGCCATCAGCAACCGGTCATACTCATCAACCACAATTACCGCGTCGCGAATGCTGTATATGATTGCCTCGACGTGTGCCTCCCTCTTTTGCGCAAGCTGATTTTTGAGCTGCAAGTCGCCCACCTGTTTTTGCAGCTCCGCAATCCGAGCCTTATGGTGCTCAACACAGCCCGTTATAGCCGCAGCCATACCTTTTGCGACTTTGCTTTCGCTCGATTTGATGTCAGCAGCGCTGTCGGCCTTCTCGAGCGTTTGGGCTGTGAGCGTGATCTCTCCAGCCAGCCTCGACCAGCGCCAACCGAGCCATATCACGCCCACAGTCGCAAAAATGCAACATACCGCAAGAACGGGCCCAAGACGCTGCACGTACTGTGCAACTCGCCACCCTTCTCCGATGCCGGAAACACTCACAATCGACAGGCCCGCAGCAAGCAGGCTGCACGCCACAAAGATTGTGACTATCGCATATAAGCTCTTTCCGAAGTCCAACGTAACAACCTCTAACAGATTATGACGGTTAAGTTTTTTATCTGTGTCTTTCGCCTGGATTCTGCACCCTTAAATCTCACGCGCCCTTTTTCTTAACGAGGAATTGGGCCAGCTTGCTGTCCGGGTTAATATCCAACGCCTTTCTATATGCCTGCTCGGCCTGGCCTTCACGGCCCAAACGCTCGTAGCACCTGGCCATCATAAGCCAGGCGAATCCTGCGTTTTGTTCATCCGTCACGAGCTTCTCGAAGCTCTGGGCGGCTTTATCGTAGTCGCCCTCAGCATACCTGGCGCAGCCGACAAGAACAGTTGCGCCCGCGTGGCCGGGCCGCAGTCCAAGCGCAGTCTGTCCGCACTGCAGGGCCCTCCTTGCCATGCCGGAGCCCAGAGCGGCCCGTCCCATATTGACCCACGTTTCGGCATTGTCCCTCTCGGCGACGCTTAATTTGTCGTAGTAATGTGCTGCTTTGTCATACCGGCCGGAACTCATGCTGCAAAGCGCTGTCACCTGGATGTACATCTTCTTCTTTTGTTCATCTGCGCACTGCTCGGCAAGGTTCGCAAAGATCTCGCCCGCCTCGCTCCACTTATTGGCAAACACGTAGCAGTATCCGAGAGACTCAAGTATCCCGGCGTTGTCCCCGCTCAGAAGCGAGGCCTCCCTGTATAATTCAATCGCCCGATCGTTTTGACCGACCCGAACCATCAGGTCGGCTGCCGCCACCTTCAGAGATACGTCTTGCGGTAGGGCCAGGGCTTTCCGCGTCAGCAGCGCCAGCGCTGCCGAGCTGTTGTCCCTTGCCACCTGTACGTCGGCAACGGCCAGGATGTAGTCCACATTTGTGGGATTGATCTCCAGAGCCTTTGTATACAGCTCGTACGCCCGCTCGTAGTCCGGCTTCTCCTGGGCGAGAACACCCAGCCAGTAGAAGCCTTCGTGAAGCCCCTTATCAAGCTCGACCGCAATGCGAAGCTCGGCCGCTGCATTTTCAGTGCTCCCTTCGGTCAGAAGCAGTTTTCCAAGAAGCAGGTGAGCCCTGGCCATCCCGGGATCGGCGCTGATGCATTTGCGCACGGTCGCTGCGGCCTGATCGTACTTCTGGCTCTCGTACTGCTGTTCGGCCAGGGTAAGCTTGATTTGGGCCGACGCCCTGTCCCATCTTTCTTTTGCGGCTTTCTTGCTTTGAGTGTGTGACTCGCAGCCGGCGAAGGCCACCACCGCCCCCGCCGCGATTGCCCACAATAGAGCCCTGCCCGCAAGAATAAGGGCCTTTCTGCACGTGTTTGTTTTCCGTAACATCATGTTGTTCCCCGTGTTCATTGCCTTTGCCGAACCGGCCGCACGCCGGCTCGCATCAATGGGTTCCCGGGCCGGCGCCTTGGCCGGCCCCGGAACCCGATTGAACAAAAGACGTGGACCTTAGAGCCTGCGCCAGTTCTGGGCTTCCTCCTGCTCAATCACACCCAGCATGATCCGCTCAATCTGCCCGACCTCGTCAGGCGACATCTCACGGATGATCCTTTCCTTGAGGCGCAGAGCCTCGAGGTATGTCGGTCGCAGCTTAAGAGCCGCGGCAACTTCAGACATGGCCTCGACGTTCTTGCCGTCAGAGTACGCTCTGACAGCCTTCACATAGTGTTCCTCGGCGATTTTAGCCCTGTTTATGGGCTGCAGTGTTTTGCGGGCGCCGTACCGTTTGCGGCCGATGTCCGCGGCCCGTGCTTCAGCGTTGGTCTGGCCGGCGGCATCAATAATGTGAGGGGTCAGCAGGATTATCACTTCCTCCCGCTGAGTCACATCAGAAGTGCCCCTGAACGCAGCGCCTATTATCGGTATGTCCCCAAGCAGAGGTATCTGCTCTCTGGTTGACGCCACTACGTCCCTGAACAGCCCGCCAAGGACGATTGTCTCGCCGTCGCGGACAATAATATTGGTCCGCAGCTCGGTCGTGCTCTCGTCCGGAACCCGGTCGACGTTGAGCTCGGCGGTACTGTCCTTGGGATAGATGTCCATTCTGATGTAGCCGTCGTTTCCAATATAGGGCCTGAAGACCAGTTGGGTACCGGTCTGGAGGAACTCCACTTCGCCCTCGGTGGCAATCCCGCCCGTGCTGACAGTCGTGCTCGACCGGTAGCCAAGGTTGCGCCCGATCAACACGGCGCCTTCCTGCTTATTGACAGCAAGGACCTTGGGATTGGCAAGCACGGTAGTGTCGGTGACGGCTTCCAGCGCAGTGACAAACGCCCTTACGTCACCTGTGCTGATTCCAACCCGAAGACCGTGTCCACCGGCGGTGGCAAAGCCGAAAGTCTCAATCGGCGTGCCGGCGGTAATGTCGCTTATCTGCCCAATCGGGGACGTCCCCTCGGTGCCTCTGTCGATGTTGTCCTGGGCGACAATAGTCTCGGTGGACGACTGGCCCTTGAGCTCTACGCCGGCCATGAAGTTGAGGTCAACACCCAAATCCATTCCTTCGGTCAGACGGGCGCTAAGGATGGTCGCCTCCACCAGCACCTGCTTGGGCCTGACGTCGAGCGACTTTAGAATCTCCTCGGCCTTGGCGATCTTCTCGGGGAAGTCAAAGACGACCACGGCGTCGTTCAATGCCATGCTGTCGCCTCCGCCGCCCCCGCCGAGCGAGCCTCCACCGCCGCCCGAGCCGCCTGATGCTCCGCCGCCGCCCGCTGCCGAGCCGCCACCGCCGCCTCCGGCGGATATCCGCTTCTCAGCCGCGGTGCTGGCCTGAATCGCCGCGCCTTCGCTCAGAACCGGCTTTATAAGATTCTGAGCCTCGTCGGCCGTGAGATAGTACAACGTAAATACCTTGTGCACTTTCCGCTCGGCATCTTCCTTAATCTGCTTGTACTCGTCGGCAGTATAGACCTTTATGAAGTTGTCCTGCTGCTCGTACCTGAATCCATAACCCAGAATTGCATTAAGGGCATCCTCGAAAGTCACGTTGTAAAGACTGGCGACGGTAATCATCCCGTCAACCTTCGAAGAAGGCACAATGTTCTTCTGGTAGCGCGCGCCCAGAAACTGCAGCGCATCCTGGATTCTCATGTCCTTCTTGAAATTGAGCGATTGAATCTGCGCCCCCGGCAGGCTATCACCGACGACCGAAGCGGCAACATCGCTCGAGGCCGGCTCAACCGGGTCACTCGCTGCCGCTTCAGCGGCCTCGGCCACCACCGGCTCGGCCTCGTCGGCGCTTGCCGCCACGACGGCTTCATCGCCAACCGCATCGGGCGAGCTCTGCTCAACGCCGGCGACCGCAATCGCCGCCATCAGAAGCAGAACAAAGCCCCATAGGAAGAAATCCTTTCTCATTCTGCTGTTCTTTGAGTTCTTCTTGTAATACATGGTTCAACACCTACCCTTCAAAAAAGCTCATCTTCCGGTAGATTGCAGAGCGGAGCATCGATTGCCGCCCTGAAGCCTTCCCTCACGAGAGAGAGGTCCGGGCTCAATCAGGTTGTTGGACCGCCTGCGTAAGTTTTAAGACTATTTCTGTGTCTTCAAGCTTTAGCGACACTTCGTTCACACCGATTTGGGTTACTTCACAGTCATACGTGTTGCCGTTGTCACGGACGCGGAGTCTGTCCCCGACTGAGAGCAGCTCGTTGTTGATGTACACGTAAGGGTTTTGGCCCAGTTCTATCACTCCCAGCTTTAGTTTCGCCGTGACCCGCTCGACAACTTGCTCACTGCCATCTGTTTTGGGATCGTTCACTTCTCCAATGCCAATTCCATTACTACCTTCTTTGTCTCTATCGAATTGTTTCCAGCCGTTTGCGGCAAAAAAATCTCTCGTTATGATGTCGTTGCGACCCGCTATTCTGGGCAGCTCGATAAACGATACGTTTGGCTGCGAATCCGATTCCTCGGCCGCAGCCGCTTCATCCACAACCGCCGCCCCGGCGGCCGGCGGCGCCTTTTTCGTAAATACCCTGACCCACATAAAGGCCATGATCAGAACCAGGCACACGGCCGTTATGCTCTTCTTCTTCTCCCCGGCCAGACGACTTAAAAGCCGACCTGCCCCGTTCCCGTTGTTTTTTGTGTCCCGTACCATATCTTTTCGCCCCGGCATCGCTTGCCCCTGTAAATCGCTGTAACAAACGCGGCACAGTCCTCTTGTGCCCGGTCAATCTGCCCGCCGCCTATCGGCCTGGCGCCCCGGCCCTGTAGTAAATAACCGCCCTCGTCTCCATCCGAACCCGACCGCTGAACTCGGCATCGTTGGTGAGCTTTACCTGCTCTATACGAACAATCCTGTCCAGTCCCCGCAGATGCCTGTAAAATTCGAAAACCCGCGCTAAAGTTCCCTTGCACTGCATCGTCACCGGTATGCAGCATAGCTCGCCCGCGGCGACTTCCTCGCCCGGCGTAACCGACTGCTCGGTCAGCTTGTGTTCGTTCATCAAATCTGCAATCCTGTGGAGGAAGGGGCCCAGGGCCCGCTCCTGCGGTATACATGACTCATAATTGCCGACGGCCAAGCTCAGCTTGTCCAACTGCTCTTTTAGAGCCGGGATCTTTCTCTCACACTCTTCACCGCCGGTGATAACGAGCATCTGCGCAGCCTTTGTCCGGTTGACAGTCTGGATTTCCTTTTTCAGAGGAAGATACCGCAGCAGCACAAAACAGCCCATGACCGCTATGGCTGCAATCGATATCGTTACTTGTTGTCTTTCTCTAAACAACATCTTCCAGCCCCGGCTCACCTACAGCTCTCTATAATTTGCAAGATAGCAGTTAATCTCGAACTCGCTGGCCTTGATATCGGGCTCAACGCCGCCTGCGCCGCGCGCATTGCCGGGCTTATTGGGCCTGGAGACGCTTGCAGCACTTATGTTCTTGTTATGACAGAATGACAGAACGACCTGCCAGAAATACGGCGACTCCTCCAGCTTACATATCAAGGCGGCGACTTCCCCGCCGTCCGCCGCCAGACCGTTAAGCGTAACCTTGAAGCGAACGTCACCAAGTGGCAATGAGGCGCTCTTCGGCGCAGGGCCGCGGGCCACCTTCACCAGGTTGCCTGCGGACCCCGGCGCTTTCTGCTTCTTGGCGGGAAACTTCTCGGCGGCAAAACCGACGCTCCGAACGACTATCTTCTCGTCAATCAAAAAACTCAACTCGGCCAGAACCCCCGCGACGTCTATCCTCGAGTCGATCTTCTCTATCGACGCAAGTTTCTTCCGAAGGCCTGCAATTTCACCCTCAAGATCGGATGATTCTTTCGAGACTCTCTCGGCCTCGGCTCGCATTTCAGCCATCTCGGCCAATGCCGCTTCAGTCCTTGAGATCGACCGGGCGGCGATGAAATTCCACACCATCATCACGATAAACACGCCGCCGAACGCAACGCAGAGCGTGCGGTAGTTGATCTCGCGGCGCTGGCCGCTCTTGTACCATTCCGGAAGAAAGTCGATTTCTTTCATGATAGCACACCGCGCTTCTGCCCGACACCCGCCCCGTTCCAACCCTTGAGGCCAAGCCCCACGGCCACAGCCCATTCGCAAAGCAGACCCCGCCTGTCGCTGTCAAAGTTGATATGCGAGCTTCGAGTGGACAAGTCGAAGCCCTTCAACGGCTGGGCAACTTCCACGCCGACCGTCAACTGCCGCCTCAGCACGTTAACCAGCGTATTCTCATACGCCTCGCCCCCTGCAAAGAAGGCCCGCTCAACGCGTTTGCCCCTGAACGTCACAGTATAGTACCTCAGACAAAGCGATATCTCCCGTGCGAGCTTCTCGGCCACAAGTCGCATCGCGTCAACAATGGCCCGTTGGGTATCGCCGTCCAGCCCCCCACCGTCTTCTGTTGCGGGCGGCCCGCCTTTGCCGGACTGCGCCGCCGAAAGACACCTCTCGCGCCTGAACTTCACTCTCAACTGCTCCGCCTCGCCCACGCCAACGCCAAGCCTGGCGGCTATTTCCCTGTTCAGCATCTCGCCCCCGGTCCGTATCTGCTTGACGAAGCTGATCTGGTCCCCTCGACCGAAAACAACCGTGGTGAATCGGCTTCCAATATCCGCAAAAACTACCGTGCACTCTCTGTCCTCCTGACGGCGCTGCGACCTTTTAAAGCTCCTGAACAGCGCACAGGGAACCGTGTCTATCGAGACCGGTTTCAGACGAGCTGCCTCAAGCAGCTCTATGTGGCCCCTTACTATCTCGTCGTCCGCGGCAAAGAGTATCAGCTCGTTCTTAACCTCGTCGCCATGCCTGACGTTCCCGGCAAACATGTAGTCCATCGTGTTCTTGTAAGGATCCACTCCGAAACGCAGGTTCATCTCCTTGGTCAGAGCCTGCTCAACCTCATCACTCTCCAGTTCCGAGAGCCTAAGACTGGTAACCTTCAACCCGTCGTTCGGCAGGCACGAAACAACGTCTCTTCCCTTAAACCCCCCTTTGGACAACATCTGCTCTATGGCCGAGAGTATGAAGCTTCTCCTCAGGTGCGGGTCGCCGTCTATGTTCGGGTCCACGCGAACCTTGTCGGCGGCGATCACGCCCATTTGCGCGCCGTTTGCCACGAGCTGAATCATCTTGATCGAATCGTGGCCTATGTCCAGCCCTATCGGTCGCACACTTCGACTTCTCAGATTCCAGCTTATCATTCGCCTTCTTTCCTCATCAGTCCGTGATATAGATGTACCCGGTAACGGTCTCCACCGTTACCGTGACAGTTACCGAGCCCGCCTGCAAGCTCACAGTTCCCCCGTTATCGGGACTTCCCAGGCAGTCGAACGTGACTTTCGAGGTCGAGGCAAAGTCGACATCAAGGATATCGACCTTCTCCAGACCGTCATTTGCAAGGTCAACGACGTAATCGAAGCCCTTCTTCACAGGATGTGCTATCACGTTGCCGTTCTGGTCCTCCAACCTGTAGCTCTCGGCGTTCTTGTCAAAGACGACCGCGTAATTCTGCCCTCTGCTTATCGCCATGCTCTTGGCGTATTCGAGGTCGGCCGCAATCACGTTGGCGGCGGATCGAATCTGCACCCCGCCCGCCGAGCTCATCATCGGTATTGCAGCCAAGGCTGCTATCCCGAGGATAATGACCACAATCAGCACTTCCACTAAAGTGAAACCTCTGCCTGCGGCCCGCCCACAATTGGCGCCCGCCCGCGGATGCGAACAGTACCGCCTCCTCCGTGGAAATGCCGAGAGTGGCATTGTCAAACGTTCATTCTTGCGATCATTGCACATAATCACCACCTCCGTTGCTCTATCTTCGTCCTCTTTAGGATAAGTCTTTACACATCGGCCGGCCGCCGCCAACGAGACGCTCGTTCCGTCGCGCCGCCCCGGGCGCCGTGTCAGTCAACATCGCCGGTCTTTCTTGACGCCCCGCAAGCAGCACGGGCCGACTGCGGGCCTTATCAGCACCGTCCTTCCATCCTCTCAAGCTCAAGGCCGGTAGAACCGACACAATCGTTAAAACAACAAGCGCCCGCCTGTCCTGCGTTTGCGCGCTTCTTCCGATTTAAGAGGCCCCGGTCGGCGCGACCTGTTTATTCCGGATTTTTCTTTCAGGCCTTTTAAGCGGCCGATAAGCAAGTGCATCCACAATCACCCACCAAAACTCACAATCGTTACAGTTGATATTATTTCCTTTTGATGCTCTTGAAGAATGCCCCGGCGGCCTGCTCCCACCTCTCAACCACGGTGCCCGAGGACCAGACCATCACGGCCGTCCTGCACGGAGCGGCGGTTATCGTAATCTCGCCGCCGGATTCGTCGAGCTTCCAGTTGCCTATCAGGTCGGGCAGTCCGCCGGCCGGCGGATAAACGTCGTTGGCGTCCAGGGCCCGCCCATAAACGCGTATGTCGTCCATAAGCCCCTTATAAACATAGCTCGGCGACCCCGTGCAGTCGGAGCCGATCTTGAGATGTCCGTCGCCGCTGCCCGGATTGTTATCCCAGGTGCCCGTGTTGCGCGGAAACCCGTCGAGATAGGATTTCATCGTGGTTCCGCTGCGGACTATTGCAACGTGACGCCAGCCTCCGGTAAGGTCGCTCAGCACAAGCCCGGTATCCCATGACTCGGTGGCCGGAGGGTCGTACTGGTGGTACACCGTAACCTTCCTCGATCCCGAGGAGTCGAAAACGACGGACCAGTGATTCACGTTTCCCGCCGGATCGCACTTTGAAAGAAGACCGGCCCACGCCTCCTGTGCCGCATCAGCCTTGACCCAGAAGGAGAGCGTATAATCGCCCGTTAGCTGCAGCTCACTTGCGCTGTCGTCGGTCCTGAGATAATCATCGACGCCGTCAAACTCCAGCGCCCCGGCCTGAGCCCCTCCCGCGGGCCGCCACGTCGGACCGTTGTAAAGCGCGGCATGCACTTCCCTGCCGGAAGCGTCAACTGCCAGCTCCGTCACGCGGTTGCCCACAAGAAGGCCCCCGACAACGTCCAGTGTCGCACCGCCGGCGGCAATCCGCACTTCGCCCGTGACAACCGCCAGTCCGTTGACCTGGAGGCTCCCGCTGTATATCTTCACGTCCCCGTCAACCACAAGAGCGGGGAAGTTCTTCCCGGAGCTGACAACATTATTAGACCCCGTCACTTCCAGGTCGCCGCTGACCACAAGCGTTCCATCAATATTGACATTTCCCCTCAAACCGAGACCGGCGGCGTACCGGAGGCCCGCCGGATTGCCACCCGAGGGCCCGAAACTGCCGCTCGGATGGTCCGGGCCGGCAACGACTTCCGCCGCATAGCCCGCGGCCCCGATGTAATAAGTCGGGTAGAAACTTGCGACGGCAACCGCCGGCCAAACCACGGGCGCCTGGGAAACAGACCCGTTTGAGCTGCCCGTTATGCCCGAGCCGCTCACCAGACCACCGGCGAAAACGTCGCCCCGTATCGTGCCTGAATTCACGAGATCACCCACGCAGTAAACGTCACCGTTTATCGTGCTCTGCCCCGAGACCGTCGTGCTCGAACCGATCCAGTATGCTATGCACGGGTCAAGACGAAGCTCCGCCGTCAAACCCGATAGAGCGATCTTCTGGCTGTTCTCCAGGCGATAAGAATTGCAGTCTATGAAATAATTGCAGCGATTGTTCGGGTCCGAATCATCCCGGACAACCTGGACGTCGTAGTAATCGTCCCCGGTGACTATTTGCTGCCCGTCGGCCCCCGTCCAGTACTCCGTCGAAAGGTCCTGCGGCCTCAGAATCAGACCCCTGGCGTGCTCGAGCCCTGATTCGGCTAAGTAGTCAAGCTCTGCACGAAACTCCATGTTCTGCCCGCATGTCAGCTCCGTATCGCTTCGCGACACAAACCCGATGGACAGGACCGTCAAAAACATGACGATAAACAGCACCACGAGCAGCGCCGCGCCCCTGCTTTTTCGTCTTTTTGTTGTCTTGCCCTGCTTATGCATTTTCGTCTTGCTCAATTCCGCCGATGTCCGGCCTTCGAGCCTCTAATCATCATCACTTACAATGCTGCTCTTTGCCGGATTGAGCAGATTCCCCGCCCAGCCCCTCAGACGCGCGGTTGTCTCGTACGTGCGAACCACGCCGTTTTCCACGAGTTTGAAAGAAATACTCACAAGCCTCGTTTCGGGCACGGGGACATCGAAGCTGAACTGCACGCTGCTGCACTCCGGTATCAGATCAACGTAATTGACCGAGCCCCCGTATGCCGACCACCAGTTGGTTGCAAACGCCTCAATGGACCCGAGGTCTATCGTGGCCCCGTCGCCGGAGGTGAACTCGCACAGGCGCAGGTGATCGGCGCCCGGGCCCCGCTCTATGTAAACCAGCTCGTTGATATTGATCTTCCCGTCGCCGTTGTAGTCGGCCCGCCAGACGCCCACATCGTCGCCGCTGACGGAGCACACCAGCCTGCAATGCCGAATCAGCTCCGAGAGCCTCATCGTTGCGTACCGCACCTGGGCCTGCTTGCGGCTGCCGTCGTCGGTGACCTCGTTAGCCCTGCCCAGGGCAAAGCTCAGCGTCACGGCCGAGCTCAGGATGATGCCGCTTATCGTCAGCGCCACAAGCAGCTCGGCGAGGGTAAAACCCCTGCGCCCGACAAACAGAGATGGTCGTGTTCTCTTTCTCATCCGGTTCACTCGCTAACGAGACGGTCCAGCGTCACGATCGGTCTGCCGCGATAGGAGATGCCGACCGTAACACGAATAAAGATCGCCTGTGCCGCCTGGCTCTCCTCCGGGACATATACCGCCTGACAGGCTGCATTTCTACTGAAGCCGGCGTACGCCAAATCCGTAAACACCACCCCGGCGGCATCTTTGACCTGGCCCTGCGCCTCGACGTGGCCGTCGTATTTGGAAACTATCTCGTCGAACGGCGTGCTGATGATTTGCTCGATCAGCTCGCCGGCCAGCTTTGTCGCCAGGGTCATGCGCGCCCCCTCCGCCCGCACGGAGGCCCCGCTGACGAATGGCACCAGCACACCGGCCGCTGCGAACCCCAGCACCACCGTCGCCATCATCGCCTCGGCTAACGTAAAGCCTCTGCTGTTTCTGTGACTATGACTCGTTCTCGCGGCCACCTGCAACTCCAACCATGAAAAAGGCTGACCTGCTATAGGGATTAACCTCAGCATGGTCAGCCCTTTTGTTCATTCTGTAGTTGTCGCCAACTTCGGGCCCGCCTCCGGCAGTGAAGGTCATTCAAGCCGCAACCGGTCCCGTCAGATTCTTACAGACCTTACAGACCCACGTGGGCGTCATCATCCGCGTGGAAGCCGCCGGTCGTGGTATCGAAGTGCCAGCCGTGGCTGCCGCCACCAAGCCCGACGGTACCAGCCTCTATCTCGATCGTGTCCAGGTCGTTGAACTGGTTGGTCGGAATCTGCTGGATGTACGGACCATAGTCGGCGCCGGCCGCCCCGGCAATGTCAGTCTGCCCCGTGAGCGCATCGATAAAGCTCGCCGTGCCGGAGCCGGGAAGAGCATCGTTGTGCTGAATCTTGTACAGCTCAATCTGCGAACGCATCGTCTGCAGATCGGTGCAAAGACTCGATGTCTTGGCTTCGGTGCTCGCCTCGGTAAACTGAGGTATCACGATCGCCGCCAGAATACCGAGAATGACCACCACTATCAGAATTTCGACCAATGTAAAACCACTTTTCGCCTTCATTTTGTTACCCCTTTTTTTTGACAGATACTTTGTTCGTTCTACAAAAAACCACAACATCTAGATCATCGCGTTTTCCCACAGTTTGAAACTATCGACCCAATCAACATACCACTTAACCGTCCATACATTCCCGTGGGTCGCGCATCCTGCGGCGGGCATAGTTACTAAAACATTTCCAAGAGCTTTATGATTCTCCCTCAAGATTCCGCCCAACAGAACGTTACAGAAATCTCGACGTCCGAAAAGGGCCCGGAGATTCGTGTGGAAGCTCTGGCCGGGTATCCAAGGAAAATATAAGAAATAAAAATGGGCGTGCCAAATTTCAAAATTCGAGCCGCCGGACTATGCCGTCGCCGAATAGAGGGCGCCTTTTTTGCGAAGAACGCAGGCATCCGCGGCGTTCTGCAGGGGCCGGAAAAATTACAAATCGACGTATTTCGGCGCGTTTCGGACGTGTATCCTTCTTATAGTCGCACCGGCGTGCTCCATCCCGATTCGCATGTAATCGGTCGAACGCAGCGCCGATTCGACCTTATCGGCCCACTCGATTACCACCACCGATTCCGGATAACAAAAATCGTCGAAGCCCAGCATCTCGAACTCGGCGATGGAATTGAGCCGATAAGCATCGATGTGATAGAGGTCCAGGCGGCCCTTGTACTCGTTTACTATAACGAAGGTGGGGCTGTTGACGTCTGAGGGGGCCCCGGCCCGCGCGCCGGCGGCAATACCTTTAATCAGATGGGTCTTGCCGCTGCCCAGGGGCCCGCATATTCCTATGATTTCGCCGCCCCGCAGCTTTTGCCCTATCCTGCGACCGATATAAATCGTCTGCTCAGGTGATTCCGAAGTGATCTCCACATCCATAGGCTTGCATATCAATATAATATAGGTCGCCGGTCACCTGCCAAGCTGGGCCGGATAGTAGTAGCCCATCGTCTGGGCGACGACGCCGAGACGGTACTGGCGATCTTGCATGAGGCACGTGCGACGTCCGCTAATACCGATTGTGGTAGTGTAGATTCGCAGCTCACCTTTGAGGCTCGTGATTATCTCTTCCCTGTGGTCGCCCAGGCAGTCGACAACGGCTATCACCCGGCCCTCGACCCGAATTATCGGCTCACCGCCCCAGTCACGAACGGCCCCGCCAAGAACCACCTCCTTCTGCGGGTCGGCATCCCACCATAGGGCCCGTGGAGACAGGCTGCCGCTCTCCTTGAATTCAATCAACCGCCCGCCGGCGCTGTAGAGCCACCGCTCCTTCAGGTCCCTCTCTCCCACGAAAACCTCCATCCCCGGCGAATCTGCCATGATGTCGGCCGCCATGCCCTGTCCGTGCAGATGTCGTGTTCGCTTCTTGTGCGCCCACAACTTGCGGCCCGTCTTTGCGTCCACGACACATATTCCGTCGGTATCCTGCCGTCTCTCGAGCCCGTAGAACACCTCGAGGCCCGGATTGATCGGGTCGATGTCCGCGACGTAGCACACGTCGGGGTGGCCCATCCCGAGGGTCCAGAGGCCCCGGCCGTTGTCATCGAGCACGGCCGCCCCGATCACAAGCTCGTCCCGCCCGTCGCCGTCAACGTCGGCGCTGATCAATCCGTGTGACCCCTGCCCTCCGTATCTTCCCTTTTCTCGCGTCGAGTCCCAGTACCAGATACGATTGAAATCCTTATCCAGCGCCTGCGTCTTAATCAAATTATACGTGCCGCGCTGCATAATCAGCGAAGGCTTCTTCCCGTCCAGATAGGCCACGGTCAGAAAGTTGCGGCAGTAGTAGTTGTACTCCGGGTAGCCGTCCCGGCTGAGCCACTCGGTCCTGGCCACAACCTCCCCGGTCCGTCCGTCTATCTTAACTAAGTATTCCGGCCCGCTCTGCACCAGCCCCTTCTCATCGCGGGGGTCGCCCTCGCCGGCCTTACAATAGACCTCGGCCCTGCCGTCGCCGTCCACGTCATACACAATCCACGGCGAATACCAGATACCCGCCTCGA
>CP070678.1:4078476-4099132 GCA_020352515.1 Phycisphaerales bacterium
GAAAGAACCAGAGCACTCCTTTTGCAGGGGTGCTTTTTGATTTTTGCAGATGGCTTCGATAGATGAAAAATTGCGCCGCGCCGTGGTGGGCGTAGCGGGCCTGGGCGGCCTGGGCTCGAACGTCGCGGCCGCGCTGGCGCGGGCGGGCGTCGGCCGGCTCATCATCGCCGATTTCGACATGGTCGAGGCCGCCAACCTCAACCGCCAGCAGTACTTTCTGGACCAGGTTGGCCGGCCCAAGGTCGAGTGCACGGTCGAGAACCTGCGGCGGATTAACCCAGCCGTGCTCGTCGAGGCCCACAACGAGCGCCTGACCGCCGCCAACGTGCCCGAACTCTTCGCCGCCGCCGACGTCGTCGCCGAGTGCTTCGACAGGGCACAAGAGAAACAAATGATCGTCGAGACCGTACTTGCCCGAATGAGCCCCAAGCCCATAGTCTCGGTCAGCGGCTTGGCCGGCTACGGCAAAAGCAACGCCATTACGACCCGCCGCATTTCTCCGCGGCTGATACTAATCGGCGACGGCCAAAGCGGCATCGACACCGAGCCCATCCTCACCGCGGCCCGCGTCGGCATCGCCGCCTCGCACCAGGCGAACGCGATTATCGAGCTGCTCGTCGATGAGATTAAGGCCTCAGCGCCTTGAGGATTTGCCAATGGATGTGCTGAAGATCAACGGAAAAGAAAAAGAATTCACTGCAGGGCAGTTCCCCGCGACGCTGGCAGAGCTGCTCGAGCAGCTCGGCGTCGAGGCGGCTACCGTCGTCGCCGAGGTCGATGGAGACATCGTCGAGCGCGAAAACTTCGCCCGAACCAGGCTGGCCCCGGGCGGCAGCATCGAGCTGGTGCGATTCGTGCCGGGAGGTTGATTGTATGGAAAGGCTCGTAATAGCCGGCAGAGAATTCCGCTCCCGCCTGCTCGTGGGAACGGGAAAATTCGCATCGAGTGACATCATGGCCGCCGCCCTGGATAAATCCGGCGCCGAGATTGTCACCGTCGCCCTTCGCCGCGTCGATATCGAGAACGAAAACGACGACATGCTGGCCGCGATAGACCGCAGCAAATACCTGCTTCTGCCCAACACCTCCGGCGCGCGTGACGCCGGCGAGGCCGTCCGCCTGGCAAAGCTCGCCCGCGCCGCGACCGGCATCAACTGGCTCAAGCTCGAGGTCACGCCCGACCCGTACTACCTGCTGCCGGATCCCGTCGAGACCCTCAAGGCCGCCGAGATTCTCGTCAAGGACGGCTTCGTCGTCCTGCCGTATATCAACGCCGACCCGGTGCTGAGCAAGCGGCTCGAAGATGTCGGGGCCGCCACGGTAATGCCGCTGGGCAGCCCCATCGGCTCCAACCGCGGACTCAAGACCCGCGAATCCATCGAGATAATAATCGAGCAGGCGGGCGTCCCGGTGGTCGTCGATGCCGGCCTGGGCCTGCCCTCGCACGCGGCCGAGGCGATGGAGACGGGCGCCGATGCCGTCCTGATCAATACCGCCATCGCGACAGCGGCCGAGCCCGTGCGAATGGCCGAGGCCTTCAAGCTCGCCGTCGAAGCTGGCAGAACCGCTTTCGAAGCCGGCGCCGCCGCCGAGGCGAAAAGGGCAAGCGCTTCGAGCCCGCTCACCGGGTTCCTGAGAGACGACTGACGTGACATCCGCACATGCAAATCCCGATCCGGACATAAGATCGCTGCTCGCCCATAGGCGCCTGGACGGTGACGCCGAATCGTGGCGACGGCGCATCGAAAACGTCTCGGGCGGTGACGTCGAGAAGGCGCTCTCGGCCGCGCCCGGCTCGTACAATCCGGACAGGCTGCTCGCGCTCGTCTCGCCCGCCGCACAGGACTACCTCGAGCAAATGGCCCGGCTCGCCCGCAGTCTGACGCTGCAGCGCTTCGGCCGAACCATCCGACTGTACGCTCCCCTGTACCTGTCCAGCTTCTGCGTCAACAGTTGCCGGTACTGCGGCTTCAACAGAAGGAATGAATCCGCGCGAAAGAGGCTCTCAATCGACGAGGCCGTCGCCGAGGCGAGGATCATCGCCGCCGAGGGCTTCAGGGACCTGCTCCTTGTAAGCAGCGAGGACAGAAAATTCGTCGGCCTCGATTACCTCTCGGAGCTTGCCGCCAGGCTCAGGGACACGTTCTGCTCGCTCTCGATAGAAATCTACCGGATGACCGCGCAAGAATACGCCGCACTCTTTGCCGCGGGCATCGACGGTGTCACCCTGTACCAGGAGACCTACGACCGCGCCGCCTACGCCTATTACCATCCGGCAGGCCCGAAGGCCGACTACGACAACAGGCTCCTCGCCCCCGACGCCTTTGCCTCGGCCGGCATGAGAGAAATCGGCCTTGGCGTGCTGCTGGGCCTGACCGACTGGCGCACCGAGACGCTCGCGATGGCCGAGCACGCCCATTACCTTATGAAAAAGTACTGGAAGTCCCGCGTATCGTTCTCTTTCCCGCGCCTGCGCCCCGCCAGTGACGTGGAGCGCTCCCGCTTCGGCCATTTGCTCTCCGACAGGAACCTCGTGCAGATGATTCTTGCCCTCCGCCTGTGTTTCGCCGACGCCGGACTCGTCCTATCGACCCGCGAGCCGGCCGAACTGCGGAACCACCTCATAAAGCTCGGCATTACGAGAATGAGCGCCGGCAGCAAGACCAATCCGGGCGGCTACTCCGGACACGCCGAAGCCCTCAGGCAGTTCGAGGTGGACGACACCAGGAGCCCTGCCCGGGTGGCCGCCGCCATAAGAGCGCAGGGCCTTGAGCCCGTCTGGAAGGACTGGCAGCGAGTTCCTCCGGCCCCGACCCCAGCCTGAGCCGGCGGGCCGGCCCCTCAGTTGCCCAGGACCTCGCCGACCGGAGGCGCATAATAGAGGCCGAAACCCGAGATGGTCGGGCAAACCCGCGATTTCAGTATTGTTAGCCGGACTTTTCTGGCCTTCACCTGGTCGAATCGCAGCAGCCGCTTGTACCCGATTGTCGTGCCCCGGGCGAATTCCTTCCAGCCGCTGCCCTCCAGAGCCTCCAGCGTGAATTGCTCGACCCGCTGGCCCGTCTCTATATGCTCGGCTAATTCGGCGACGTTGAACCGCTGCTCCTCGCCAAGATCGAATTCCACCGTTGCTGTCGTTGTCCAGTCATCCGTGGCCCACCAGGTCCTCGCGTCGCCGTCGGTGATCTTTGCGGCGTCGTGAGCCCGGTCGCTCCCTCGCACGGCCGATGCCTTCGCCCCGGCCCCGAGCGCGAGATTCCGCTTAAACGTCGCGTCAAGCACCTTGCGAAACTCCCCCAGCCGCTTGACGTCGTTCTCGTGGATTAGCCCGCGCCTGTCCGGCGGCAGGTTCAACAGCAGCACGCTGTTGCGCCCCACGGAGCTGTAATAGATGTCCAGCAGCTTCTCGACGCTCTTGACCTTGTCGTCCTGGCCGGCGTGGTAGAACCAGCCCGGCCGGATGGAAACATCCGTCTCCGCCGGATACCAGATGAGCCCCTCGCCGTCATCCAGGGCCGCAAGGCTGCCTAAGTCGCGCCGGTTGTTGTTCACGAAGCCGAATGTATTGTCGTTGCGCTTCATCACGCTCCATTCGCTCTCGCGCGCGTAGCCGCTCTCGTTGCCGACCCACCGAATATCAAGACCGTTGAAGATCACCGCCCCCGGCTGGAGCTGCCGAACCAGCTCGTAATAGCCGTACCAGTCGTACTCCATGTCTTTGGCGTCCGGCCCCTTGGCCCCGTCGAACCACACCTCGGCCAGCTCACCATAATTGCTCAGCAGCTCTCGCAACTGGTTCTTATAGAACGCGTTGTATTTCTCCGTATCGCCGTAGGTAGGCTCGTGCCGGTCCCACGGTGACAGATACAGCCCTAATTTTAGCCCGGCCTCCCGGCAGGCATCGGCCAGCTCGCGTACAACGTCCCCCTTGCCCTCCTTCCAGGGGCTGTTCTTGACCGAGTGCTCGGTATGCCTGCTCGGCCAAAGGCAGAAGCCGTCGTGATGCTTGGCCGTCAGAATCACCATCTTCATCCCGGCATCCTTGCAGACACTGACCCACTGACGCGCATCAAGGCTCACAGGGTTGAAAATGGCGGGGTCCTCCTTGCCGTCGCCCCACTCCCGGTCCGTGAAGGTGTTTACGGTAAAATGAATGAACGCGATAAACTCAAGCTCCTGCCAGGCGAGCTGACGCCGCGAAGGCCGAATGTTGGCCGCCTTCCATTCCAATTCCCTGCCCTCGGGGACCTGGCCCGCGGCAACCGCATCATACACGCGAACATAATCGACCGTAAAATAGTCTGGCAGCTTCGCCTTGCCAATATCCCCGCCCCATGTGCCGATCTCCTCGGTGAGCTTGATATACTGAGGCGCCTGTGAGACGCCCCCGCCGCCCGTGCGCCACGTTTCCCTGCCGTCAACATAAAAAACGTACTCGTCAGGCGTCCAGTAAAGCCCGAACGTGTGCCATCCTCGGCTTACACCGGCAATTGTGCTCTCCTTGCCGACGTGCCTGTGTGCTCTTCCATAGCCGTCCCAGTGCAGATTCTGCGTTATTCGGTCCTCGCGCCAGGGCTTCTCCATAATGTCGATTTCGGTGCCGTCCCTGCCGCCGGCTCCGACCCTGCCGACGGTATCGGCGTGAAGCCAGAAAGCCGGCCAGTGGCCCTGCTCGCTCGGAAACTTGCACCGGCATACCCAGTAACCGAAACGGTGCTCGAATCGCCCGCGGGTCCGCACCGACCCGCTCGTGTAGCGCTCGCCGTCCTTCTTCGTCCGGATTATCAGGTTTCCCTTGCCGTCAAGATACGAGTCCTCCTTGAGCCAGTAGCCGTCCCGACGCCTCCAATCGCCGAGAATCTCCCATTTGGACCCGTCAATCTCCGAGCCGTCGAACTCATCGGCCCATGCCAGCCTCCAGGTTATCCCTTCCGCAAGAGCCGGCATGAACTGCTCAATCGTCTCGGTACCCCTCCTCGGGGCTGCCGCCAATACTGATAATGGCGTTGCCGCCGCAAAAAACAACGCGCACAGCCTCGCCGCCGTTGCCACTCGAAACGTTCTGTCAGTCATTTCTCTTGCCCTTTTAGCCTGCTCTCCCGCCAGGAGCTTCGCCGCGTCGCCCTCAGCCCCGAATAGACCGTGACCGCCAGCATGGCAACAAAAGTGACGCTCGTAAACCAATAGCCCCATTGAGCATCCGGAACGTGACCCGTCTTGATCAGAACGGTCCCGATGGCAAACGACTGGAGCAGCATCTTGACCTTGCCCGACACCGTTGCCGCAAAGTTGACGCCGCGGGCCTCAGCGATATGACGCAACGCGGTCACATAGGCCTCCCTCGCGATCAGAATACCGGCCACCAGCCAGTGGATAACCCCCAATGTGAAGCGATCCCAGCCGAAAAGCCTCGGTTCGCCGATTATCGCAAAGCAAACAAACGTCCCGCAGACCAGAATCTTATCCACCAGCGGGTCGATCATCCGGCCGAACTTGCTCGTTACGTTGAACCTCCGGGCTACCATCCCGTCAACAACGTCCGTCAGGCCGGCCACCACGAACAGAATAAAGGCAACGTCGAGGTACCTTGCGATCTCGCTGACTCGCGGCGAATAGAGAATCATGACCACGAAAACAAACGTCAAGCCTAACCGCCCAAGAGTCAGAATATTCGGAATGAGTTTCAGCATGACGCCAAGTTTAATCCCGCGCCGAGCCCATTTCAACATTAAAACCGCGATGATCGGCTTGCACAAGACAGACTGCCGGCAGTTAAAGATGCTCTGTCTCTCCGGGCGCTCTGCGTCCGGCACGAAACCCGGCAACACCGACTGTCAGCTCCCAATCTGCCGGATAATCAAATCGTAATCCCTGGTGCCGACAACCTTTGACCGAATGAACTCTCCCGCCCTGGCCCGACAATTCTCTATCAGACAAGCGCTGTCGATATCAGGCGCCTGGCCGTAAAACCTTCCAACCCCCGTCGCCCGCTTGCTGTCAACCGAGTCAACCAGGCACGTCACTCTGCCGCCGATGCGTTTTTCATTACTGGCAAACGCGATTCCCTGCTGAACGAGCATCAGCTCTTCAACACGCGCTTCTTTTACCTCGTCGGGAATCTGCCCGCGCATCTCCGCCGCGACGGTGCCTGGCTCGGGATAAAACTTGAAACAACCAAGTGCATCGAACCTCGCCCAGCGCACAAACTCGAGAAGCTCCGCGTATTCCTGCTCGCTCTCGCCGGGAAAACCGATTATCAGTGTTGTCCGAAGTATGATATCAGGTATTGCCGCCCGCAGCTTCTCTATAAGCCGCCGCATTCCCTCGGCGCCCCCGCGACGCCGCATGGCTCGGAGGATTCTGCTGTTCACGTGCTGGATCGGGATATCGAAATAGTGAACAACTTTACCGCTGTCTGCAACGGTCTCGAGGAGTCGTTGATCGATGCCATCTGGATACATATACATCAGCCGAATCCACGCCAGCCCCTCAATTCCCTCGAGCTCGCGCAACAGCCCCGCCAGGCCGCCCTTGATTTTCAGGTCCCTTCCGTAGCAGGTCGTGTCCTGGGCGATTACGTTCAGCTCCACCGCTCCGGCCCGCACAAGCTCGGCGGCCTCGGCCAGAACAAGCTCGCGCGGCTTGCTGCGAAACCGACCCCTGATCGAAGGGATGGTGCAGAAACTGCAGTGGTGATTGCACCCCTCACTGATTCGAAGGTAAGCCCAATGCCCAGGTGTGACAAGAAGTCTGCCGCGATCGTCATGAATTGCGGCCGCCGCGCCCTCCATGTAGGCGCCGCTTGCACCGGAGGAAAAAACTTCCTCGATTATGTCGGCGATATTATCCCGCTGACCGAGACCGATAACGGCATCCACCCCGGCGACCTCGTCAAAAATCTGTTCTCCCAATCTCTCGCTCAGACACCCCGTGACAATCACCTTCTTAACCGGGCCGCCGATTTTGCGTTCCACGCCGCGACGTATCGCCTCGAGCGACTCGGCTTTCGCCGGTGCGATAAAACCGCACGTGTTGATAATAACAACGTCTGCATCGTAAGGTTCGCCCGATATCACAAAGCCCGCCTCCGCAATTTCCGCCAGAATGCGCTCGCCGTCAACCGTATTCTTCGGGCAGCCCAGCCCTATAAAACCTACCGTAATCTGGTTCTTTCCCGTATGCCTCATAATCCGCGAAAGTAGTCGAAAAATGCGGTCAAGTCCACTCTTTTCGACTTCTGTATCCCGCCTCCAGGCGTCGATTTTTTTACTGATTCTTTCGCCAAGTCCTTGACGATAAAGAAATGTGCAATATAATGGCTTTACGTCTCGTCTATATCTCTGTCTATGCTTTTGTACCGAACCGGGAGGGCCTCTGGACGTAGATGTCGCGCGACGGCTTGGTGATTATGGGTTACAGGATCAGAAAACATCTACGCAGCCGATGGATTGTCACGGCTGTTGCAACTGGTGTTGCGCTCTGCATCGGAGGATGCGGTGATTTCGTTACCGACAAAACCGCCGGAATCGAGTCAAACAGAATCCTCAAGGACCTCGGCAGGATCAAGACCACCCCCGACGCAAATGTCCCATTGCCCGATATCTACAGGCAGCCTCCCAAAGTCGTAAAGCAGATAGTCGGCGGCGCCGAGGAATGGAAGCTGTTCTACGTCTGCAAGCACCATACCTCCGACGACATGAGAAACATCGTAAACACGCACTACGCAACAAAGCTCTTCAACCAGAAAGGCCAGTCAACCACCATAAAGGATTACAATGTCAGCAGCATCAGGGCGACAAACCAGCTCATCGTCCGATGCCCCAAAAAGGAGGATATCGAGGCCGTGCTCGAGTTCCTCGAACTCACCGATATCCCCCCAATCCAGGTGAAGATAGACTGCCTCATCTCCGAGGTCTACGCCGACAAGACGCTGGACTGGGAAACGAGCATCATGGTCACCAATTTGCTCGGCGAGGATATCTGGGCGGGACCGGCCGGCCGGCCTTTCGGAGAGGCCATCAGCTCGCTCGTCGAGGAAGGACCAACGATCGCTGCATTTCCCGGTGCATCACTCAGGGAGATAGCCCGCTCAAAGATGGGCCTTAAGGTAGGATACTGGAGCGAGAAGCACAACTTCATGGCGCTTGTGGACCTGCTCGAATCACAGGGCTATCTCAAAATCCTGATGAATCCCACGCTCGAAGTCGTCAACGGAAAAATGGCAAAGGTCCTGTCCAGCCAGATGGTCCCTCTACAGCAGACCTACCTCACCAACCCCAACCAGGACTGGTTCCAGACCAGAACCGAATACGAGGATGTCGTTGATTCGCTCCAAATCACGCCCCACGTCTTCGCCGATTCCATAGGCCTTGAGACCAGCATACTGCTCGGCTCCAAACTCACCCCCGAAGGCATAAAACAAATATCAATCATTACCAAAAAGCAAATCGACAACAAGGAAAGTCGAATAAGGTTCGGCGAGAGTCTCGTCATAGGAGGAATTAGAAAGAGCGAAAAACGCGACGTCGTCCGGGGAATCCCCTTTTTAAAGGACATCCCTCTGATTGGAATGCTCTTCTCCGGAAGAGACTTCGAAGAGCGCGCAGTGGAAACCATCTTCATTCTGACCCCGAGCATATCAACGGGCGGCATCCCCAGCAGGGAAATGACCAAGGAGCTCGAACGAAGACACGAGCCCTCCTCTTTTGTGGGTATGCGAGAAGCTATCACCGACCCCTTCGGATTGCAGGCCAGAGAGAGAGAATTGCAGAGGGGAGTCTATGATGCCGAGCAGGCTCGACTCGAGGCCGAGGCTGAGAAGGCCGTGGCCCGAAGTGCCGTAAGGGCCGCCGACTACAAGGCCCAAAGGGCCGAAGCCGACGCCGCAATGGCATTGGTCGAGCTGAGGAAGGTAAAGGCAGAGGCCGAGCAGGTCAAGGCAGCGGCCGAGAAGGCCATGGCGGACGCCGAGGCAAAGTCCAAGGCGGCCACGGAGGCTAAAGCCGTCGCTGACAAGGCCTCCGCCGAGGCCGCTGCAGCAAAGACCGCTGCGCAAAAGGTTGCCGCAGACGCCGGCAAAACCAAGGCAGAGGCCGAAAAGGCCATGGCCCAAGCTGCTGCGAAGGTCAAGGCGGCTGAAGCAGCAAAGACCGCGGCTGATAAAGCCGCCGCTGAAGCTGCCGTTGCAAAGGCCCAGGCGGAAAAGATGGTCGCCGAGGCCGAGCAGAAAAAGATGGAGGCCGAGAAAATGGCGGCCGAGGCCGAGCAAAAAAAGGCAGAGGCCCAAAGGATTGCGGCTGGAGGCCAACCACGGGAGACCGGGCCTGTTGATACGGCAACCGAGCCCCAAAAGTCCAAAGACGATGCCGCAACGTCAACCGTTACTCCCGAAACACCGCAGGCATCAGGGCCTCAGGCAAAGGAGCTCCGCCGGGACAAGGCCGACCCCAAAGCCTGAGAAAGAACGGACGGTCGGTGATCGGACGTGATGGCGGGCCGGACTATGGCGCCTTTTTCAGCCCATTATCGGCCTCCTCTTTAACCGGTATTGTTTCAAACTGGCCTCTAATCATGAGGAGCACGCTATGGATGGTTTCGACAAAAGCAATCTCGGCAGGCAAGACAACGACGAGCCCATACCCTTTGGAGACGACCTCGACGAGCCGATTCGCCTCGAAGAGACCGGGCCTACAGGAGCAAGTGTCTCCCACTCCCCGCTGGACCTCGGCGGCAGCGCAACCGGCAAGATGCCCAAGATCGAGACGCCGAAACCCGCGGTCAGAAAGACCAGCCAGCCGGTAGTCTCGACTGATCGCGTAACCGGCGTCAAGACCTTCTTCACGAAGCTCCACCCGGGAGCCATGCAGTTCCTGGACGAGCAGATCAGCAACTGGCTGAAAGAAAACCCCGGCATTGCAATAAAACAGACCGATACGACCACAGGCGAGGTCCAGGCGAAGAAAACCGAGCCCAACATCATAATCACCGTCTGGTACTGAAGCCAAAAGAAAAGTGACCCGCCGCAGGACTCGCTCCTTGACCGGGACCCCCGGCCGGTTCACGGCGCCCCTGTAATACTGTAGGGCCGCATACACGCCGGGCTGTTGCCCGGGCATGGTGCCGCACGACCGGCAGTCGGCCCCGTGAGCCTGGGAAAACTGCCCTTGCGACGGCTGGCATGGGCTCAGGTCCTATATCAGTACTGCCGAGCCCTACCCGCGAAAAATTCTTCGCATAAAATTTCTTGACATATTTTTCAACCTGAATTACGTTGACGTGTTCGGCTGTCCGTCTGGTACGGCCAGGGACGAATTCTGTCAATAGTTTGGAGGTTATTTGTGGCTAAAGAGTTGGCTCGGGAACTTATTAACGCCGGGGTGCATTTCGGACACGGCGTAAGCAGATGGGATCCGAAAATGGCCCCCTTCATCTTCGCCAAACGCGGAAATATTCATATCATCGACGTTAGAAAAACCCTCAAAGGGCTGCTCGTAGCAAAGAAACTCCTCGCTGACATTGTCGCCTCAGGCAAAGACGTCGTCTTCGTGGGCACCAAACGGCAGGCACAAAAAGCAGTCGAGGCCGCCGCAACAAAGTGCGGAATGCACTACGTCTCAAACCGATGGCTCGGCGGAATGCTCACCAATTTCAGAACCGTCCGATCACGCCTGCAAAGGCTAGACCAGTTGGAGGCGCTCCAGGAAGACGGCGCGCTCGATAGCGAGAGCAAAAAGCAGGCCTCAAGGCTGAAACGCGAGATGAGAAAGATAAAGGGGAATCTTCAGGGCGTAAGGGGCATGTCGAGACTGCCCGGCGCCGTCATCGTCGTCGATGCCAAAAAGGAATACCTCGCACTGAGGGAAGCCAGAAAGCTCGCTATTGCCACCATCGGCCTGCTTGATACCGATTCCGACCCCGATACCGTCGACGTGGCAATCCCGGCAAATGACGACTCAATCAGGGCCGTAGATTTGATACTAAATGAGCTGGCCGATGCTGTCGCCATCGGAAAGACGATGGTCTCCGCCCGCCAGGAGGTTGTCCAGCGACCCAAGAGGACCCGCCCGAGAAGAGCCTCAATGGCGCGAGCAAAAGAAAAGGAACAGGAGCCGACCACCGCTGTCGCAGAACAGCCCCAGCCGCAGAGCCCGGAGCCCGTACCCACCGAGCAGGAAAAGACAGCCGGGAAGGGACCGGAAATGCCCGTCTCATAGGGCCGTGCAAAGGGGGCCGGACCGCAGACTCTCACGCTGCAGACCCTCTGATGACAAGCACTATGAGGGAGTCCCGGATGAAACTGACGGCATCGTGAATCGGGCGTTTTTTGAATGAAAAAAGACAGGAGCGAATAAGATGGTGGAAATATCGGCCTCGATGGTCATGAAGCTCAGAAAAATCAGCGGCCAGGGAATGATGGACTGCAAGAAAGCTCTGGAGCAGGCCAACGGCGACGCCGACCAAGCTATGGAAATACTCAGAAAAAAGGGCCTGGTCACTCTGTCAAAGCGAGCCGGCCGGGAGACCTCGGAGGGAATCGTCGTCGGGCGGGTCAGTGAAGACGGCAAAGTCGGTACCCTTGCCGTACTCTGCTGCGAGACCGACTTCTCCGCCAAGAGCGATGATTTCATAGCCGCGGCCGAAAAACTCGCTGAATACGCCATGAAATGCCCGGCCGACGAAGGTGTGCAGAACATCCTTGACACTTCAATCGAAGGAAAGAGCTTTGCCGACATCCTGACAGGCCTCGTCAGCAAGACCGGAGAGAAAACCCAGGTCGGAGACTTCGCCAGATTTCGGCTCGATGGCCCCGGCCTCGTAAGCGTCTACGTCCACTTCAACCAGAAAGTGGGCTCCATGCTCCGGATCGAGGCCGCCAGCCGGGAGGTCGCGGAAGCCGACGCCGTCAAAAGAGTAGCAGCCGACATAGCAATGCATATCACCGCAACCAATCCCCTCGCACTGGACAAAGACGGCATCGAGCCGAAGATAATCGAGCAGGAAAAGGCCATATATGCCGACCAGGTCAAGAACAAACCGGCAAATATCGTCGATAAAATAGTCGAAGGCAAATTGAGAAAGTTCTACGCTGAGAACTGCCTGCTGGAGCAGGCCTTCGTCAAGGACGACAGCAAGTCCGTACGGCAGGTCCTTGATGAAGCGGCCGCCCGGGCGGGAGGCCAGGCGATGATTAAGAGATTTGTTAGATTCGCAGTCGGCTGACAGCACGCGAGCAGTTCCGATCAGAGTCTCCGATAATATGGCCAAGACTAAATATGACCGCGTCTTGTTAAAGCTCTCGGGGGAAAGCTTTTGCACACCCGGGGGATTCGGAATCGACGGCTCGGCACTCGAGTCCATCGCGCGGAGAATTGCGCAGTTGTGCAAACTGGGCCCGCAGGTCGCCGTCGTCGTCGGAGCCGGGAACTTCCTCAGGGGCGCAAACTTCTCCGCGGTCAGCCGCATACCCAGGAACACCGCCGACTACATGGGAATGCTCGCTACTATCATTAACGCCTGCGCACTGCAGGAAACTCTCGAAAAGCTCGGTCAGCCCACCAGGGTCCTCAGCGCCATTGAGGTCGCCGCAATGTGCGAGCCTTTTATTCGCCGAAGGGCTTTTCACCACCTCGAAAGAGGCAGGGTCGCAATACTCGCAGGGGGAACCGGAAACCCGTTCTTCACCACCGACACCTGTGCCGCACTCCGGGCGTCCGAGCTCGAAATGGACCTGCTCATAAAGGCCACAAAGGTCGAGGGCGTCTTCAGCGACGACCCGAAGAAAAACCCAAAGGCCAGGCTTTTCAAGAGACTTTCCTACGATGAGGTGCTCAGCAAGGGCCTCAGGATTATGGACCATTCGGCAATTACACTCTGCCGAGACAACAAGATTCCCGTGATCGTTTTGAATATCTTCGAAAAGGGAAACATAACAAAGGCCCTTTGCGGCCAGCAAATCGGCACCCTGATTTCTTAGACGCGGAGATCGAATATGCCTACAAAACAAACTGTCTCTCAGGCTGAATCAAAGATCAACAAAACGCTCGACGTTCTGCACGACGAGCTCAAAACGATTCGAACGGGAAGGGCTTCGACGGCCCTCGTCGAGCACATAAAGGCCGAGTATTACGGCGCCCCTACCCCCCTCAGACAAATGGCCGCTCTCGCAACCCCGCAGCCCGATACCATCGTAATCAAGCCGTTCGATCCCTCTTGCCTGAAGGAAATCGAAAAGGCAATAAAGAACAGCGACCTCAGCCTCGCCCCCATCGTCGACGGAAAGCTCATCAGGCTAAATGTCCCTCCGCTCAGCGACGAAAGAAGAAAACAGCTCGTCCAGCAGGTAAGGCAAACCGGCGAACAGACAAAAGTCACAGTCCGAAACATCAGAAGAGACGCCATCAAGCACCTCGAAAAGCAGGAGAAGGACAAGGACATCACCGAGGATGACCTGACCCACGGCAAAAAGCAAGTTGACGAGCTCACAAAAAAGTACACCGACAAGGTCGACGAGATGGTCAAGCACAAATCCGACGAGATAATGCTTGAATGAGGCCGCGCCGCTTCGTCACACCTCCAAAATCGCAGAACGCCCTCTTGAGATCTCTCGCTCAATAGGGGCTCTCTGAGACAAATTAGAGGCCGCACTTGCCGCCCGGACCCTGCCCCCAAGGCCGCCCCTTATGACTTGCCTGCCCCTCGCGGCGAGTCTGTGTGGGTCCTCGCCTCCGATGTAGGACCTTTCCACAAACCTGCCGCCCTGAATCTCCGGGCAAAACTGCCCGCCCCGCCACTTTCGCCGTTTTTCACTTTTTACAACGGCTTTCTGCCTTATAATGAACATGATTACTCCCGGCGATGTAGACCTTCACGTCAAATCAGAGTTCTTTCAGGAGTAGTTGCCATGGAAGCTAAAGGTAAACCCGAAAAGAAACAGCGAAAGAAGACCAGAGCGAGATTCCTCAAGTGGGTCCTGGCTGCGGCCGCAATCTCAATTGGCCTGGTCGTCCTGCTAATCCCGGTCATTGTCTCCTCAGATATGTCCCGGCGCATGATTCTGGCCAGAATCAACGCATCCGTGGACGGCCGAGCAGACTTCGCCGACCTGTCAATGGGCTGGCTCAAAGGCATCAGGGTTCGGGATATCAGCTTCGAAGACAATGTCGGCAGAGTCTCCGTCAAGGTCAAGCAGATATCAACCAAGCCCCATTACGGCGCCCTGCTCGGCGGAAGTCTCTCCTTCGGCCAAACAACCATCGACCAGCCGAGCGTCGTGGTCAAAATGGAGCAGGCTCCCACAACCCGGCCCAAACCAACCGCACCGACTGCACCGGGAAAACCGCCAACCTCTATTGCGATGCCGATCAACAAAATCGACGTCGTCCTAAAGGACGGAAGCTTCAGAATCACCGACCCCAGGGCAAAAAACGTTGAGCTGACCGGGATAAACTCCAACATAAAGCTCCGCGGGGCCGGACGCCGGAGCGACTTCGATCTGACCCTGGCCGTTGCCGACGCCGGCAGAGCTTCAAAAGTCTCCGCCGCCGGCAACATCACTCCCGGCGGAACCGGCAAACGATGGACCCTCAAGGGAACAACCGGCCTGTTAACCGTCGAGGTCAATGACCTGGACCTCGAATCTCTCGAGCCCTTCTTTGCCCTCGGCGGCGTGGACGTCAATACGACGGGTTTGCTCTCGGCGAACATCGAGAGCCAAGTCAAGGACGGCCGGCTTGAAAACCTGACAGGATCGGTCAACGGAGAGAATCTGGACGTCGCCGCACCACAGCTAAAAGGCGACAAGATCGCCACCGCCCTGCTCGACGTCAAAGTGAACCTCATTCGAAGCAACGAAACGATGAAAATCGACAGCCTCAACGTGAAAACCGATTGGGCCGACGTCACCGCCGACGGCGAGCTTCCAACCACGCTCAAGGGCCTGGACGACTTCCTCAAGCCCGAGTCCGCATACACCTTAGAAGGCAGCTTCAATGTTGACCTGGCCGCACTGTCCGCACAAATGCCCAGGACGCTTGGGCTAAAGGAAGGCACCGAAGTCACCTCCGGACGCCTCACCGGCAGCGTCCAGACTGACTCACAGGCCGACCGACGCCAAATCATCGCCACCGCGAGCCTCGAAGGGCTCAAAGGAACAGTTGAAGGCAAGCCCGCCGCCCTCTCCCGGCCGGTCACCGCAAACGCCCGAATATCCTCCGCCAAGGCCGGCGTCAGCTTCGACAAGCTCGACCTCACCGCCCCGTTCGCAACAATCAACTGCACCGGAACCACCGAACAAATCAAATACGAAGCCGACGTAAACCTCGCAAAACTCCAGGCCGAGCTGGGCCAATTCCTTGACATCGGCGCCTACTCCATCGCCGGCGCCTTCACTGAAACAGGACAGCTCTTGATAAAGGACGACAGCCTCACCCTAACCGGCTCGGGAACCGTCAAGAACCTCAACATCACCGGGCCCAACGACCTCGCCGCCTCCATGCCGGCCGCAGAGATAGCCTATGCCCTTGACATCGACAGGAAAAACAGCATCCTCAACGTCGATTCGGTAAACGCCGAGACGAGCCTTGGCCGCGTCACCGTAAACAAAGGCATTGTGCCCCTCGACAAAAAGGCCAAAGAGCCCATGAACCTTCTGGTCAAGGCCGCCGACGTGGACCTTGCCCGGGTCCGGCCCTTCGTCCTGCTGTTCAGCCCGCTGCTCAAGGATACCCAGCTCGCCGGCATTCTCGAATCGAGCGTCTCGATAACATCCGAGAAGAGCACATACAAAATCGCAACCGATTCCACCAGAATCATGAACTTCAAGCTCGCATCCGCCGACAAAAAGCCCTTCGAGCAGAAAGAGGTCCTGCTTGTTCTCGACCTCGATGCCGACACCGTCGAGAAAAACTTCGTAATAAACAAATCTCAGTTGCTCGCCGGTGAAATAAAGGTCGATTTCACCAACACCAGTCTCGTCACCAAAGACGGCCAAAAAGAGTTGACCGGCAAGGCCGGCCTCGAATACGACTGGGCCGCCGTCACCAGCCTTACGTCTCCGTTCTTGCCCAAAGACCTCCGCGATATCGTGGTCCGCGGAAAGAGAACCACCCAACTGAGCTTCGCCAGCCGCTTCCCACTCGACCAGACCGACAAGCTCCTCGCAAACCTCACCACAAACAGCTTCACGCTCGGCTTCGATAACGCCGCCTTCTTGGGCCTCGATATGGGCGCCACCGACGCCCCCATCCGGGTCGACGGCGGCCTGCTCAAAATCGAGCCTTTCACCACAACGCTCAACACCGGCCGGGTCAACCTGGCCGCAAACATCGACTTCACCAAGACCCCGAAGCTCCTGTCCGCCACACAGCCGATCACCGTGAAAAACGCACGAATCAATGATACCCTCAGCCGAAAGCTGCTCGCCTATATCAATCCGATCTTTGCAGATTCCACCAACGTCACTGGCTTGGCAGGCTTCGCCGCCGACAAGCTCGAAATGCCCCTCGGTGACAACATCAAAAAGAATATGAACATCGCCGGAAACATCTCAATAGACAACCTGACACTTCGCCCGGGAGGGCTGCTCGGCCAGCTTGTCTCCCTCGCTGGCGAGGACCCGAGCGCCGTAATGCGCATCGATCCGACCGCTTTCACGGTCCGCGACGGATACCTGCAATATGACAACATGCGGCTCGTCGTCGGAAAAACCCCGTTTGATTTCAAGGGAAAGATCGGCCTCGTGGATAACAGCCTCGACATGACCGTCACCTTCTCTTTCGGACGCAGGGGCCTCAGAATCGGGGACACAACCGTCATGAAGTCCGTATCCGTGCCGCTAACCGGCACTATTACCAAACCCGAGTTCGACGCAAAATCCATGATAGAAAAACAACTGCCGAATGCGATATTCGAGGGTATCTTTGACCAGCTCCGCAAGTAAACCGAAAGCCGCCGGAGAAAGAAAAACTTCAAAAGGCCCCCGAACGGGGCCCGGACAAGACCGCTTCACGTGACATTTGAAAGGTGCCGGAATGTTAAGAACGCTTCTGTCCACCCCCACCACCCAGCTCGGCAAGGCCGGCCGATTAGCCGTCTTCCAGATAAAGCTGTGGTCCCACTGCACAAACATCCTAAAGCAGAACCGCTCCGGCCAGCAGGCCGCCGCCTTGTCCTACCACACAATCTTCGGACTCGTGCCGCTGGCCATCGTAATGCTACTCATATTCCAGTTGTTCCCCGCGCACAAGGACATCGGCGACAAGATCAAGCAGTTCATATATCAGCAGGCCAACCTCTCGGCCTTCGAAAGCACAACCAGCGCCGATCAGGGCGTCGAGAAAACCGTCACTCTCACCGAGCACCTCGACGCAATTGCCGCAAGGTTTTTCGCCGAGACGAACAAGGGCTCAATCGCAGGATTCAGCGCCCTGACGGTCATCTGGGCCGCCCTGGCCCTCTTGCTCACCATTGAAAAGGCCTTCAACAACATCTGGCACGTCGCCAGAGGCAGAAACCTCCTCCAGAGAATCATCAACTACTGGGCGCTTCTGACCCTCGGGCCGCTGCTGCTCGTGGTCGGCGTATACGTCACAACACGATACTCCGCTTTCACCCAAATACGTCAAACCCTCTTTGCCTCGGTGGCCCCGGCCCTGTTCTCATACCTGCTCGCTGTCGTGGCACTGTTCCTGCTCTATTTCCTCCTGCCCAACACGAAGGTAAAGGCCCGTCCGGCCATCTGGGGGGCGGCCGTTGCCGCCCTCGTCTGGTTGGCCGCCAGAACGCTCTTCGCATCGGCGGTCACCGAATTGCGGCTTTACAATACCCTTTACGGTGTGATGGCCCTTATACCGATGACCGTGCTCTGGATATACATCACCTGGCTCATAGTTCTCTTCGGACTACAACTTACTTTCACCACGCAGCACCTGAAAACGCTCGACGCCGCCGAGATCGCAGCCGCCCCAAAAACTGAGGAGTACTTCATAGCAAACAACGTCACCGCCATCAATATCCTCAGGGAGATTGCCGCCGCTTTCCGCCACAACAAGGCGCCCGTGCCCGCCGAAGTGCTCTGCAGCAGGCTGAGCCTCCCCGGCGAGTTCGGAGAGAAACTGCTCAACCATTTCGTAGACAGCAGACTCATTGCCAAAACCTCCGAGCCGATAACCGGATTCATCCCCGCCAGGGACCCCGAGAATGTAAGGCTCTCGGATATCTCCGACGCCCTCTCTGCCGTCGGCTTCGCCCAGTCAACACCCGATCAATCCCGGACCCTTGAGCAAATCGCCCGATCCCGCAGGGAAATCCTCACACGCTACAATCTAAAGCAGATTCTCCCCGACTCGACCGACGACCAGCCGGCCGCCGCTCCGCTCGCCGCCTCCAGGGACCCCTCGGTTTCGTAGTGTGCCACTCTTACCTTTGCGGGCCCCGCGGCGAGCCACGCGCCCCCGCGGCCGCACTGTGCCCCGCAGAATTCCAAAAAGACCTCCCGCCTAATCCTGCCGGCCAAGGTTCATCTCCTGCTCAAGCATGATCCCCGCCATTGACACCGCCGTCTTCAAGTACTCCTCGTTCAGCACCCCGTCCTTCTTGCTTATCTCAAGATGGTCGAAGACATTCCCCCTGGCGTCGATGGCGTGCATCGTAAGCTTCTCACCATCGACCTCGAACAGGCAGAAGTGGTTTATCTCCGCCGCATACGCGTGGTAGCTCGACCGCGTGACATCGTACGATGGCGCGCCTCCGCCGCCCGACGTGACATACGTCACGTAACCGCCCTCGCCCTTTCTCAGCGGCGCTACCGGCCTGAACCGCTCGTACTGGTGAGAATGTCCCGTCACAACGAAATCAATCCCGGCCCTGCCGAAAGCCGGCACCGCCTCCGGGCTGCCCCATGTCGACCAGTGACCTCCGAAATTAACGCTCGGAACATGAAAGCTGACAAACTTCCACAACGCCCTGCTGCCCTCGGCGTCCTTGGTAATCTGCCTCAGCCTTTTGCCCGTATCGCCGCCCCCGCTTACGTTGTCTATGCCGAAGTAGTGCACGGGCCCGTAATCCACACTGAAACTGTTATCCTCCCCCGGCGGCGACAGAAGCTTCTCATAAGTGCCCCCGTCGCCCTCGTGGTTACCCTTGGCAATATAAAAAGGCGCCCTCTCGGCCAGCCCCTTTATCGGCTCGAAGAACTGGGGGCCCCACTGCTCGTACTTATCGCCGCTGCTCACCAGATCGCCGGTGTGAACGACGAAATCCACCTCCTTCTCTATCATCAGCTCCACAAGCCTGCGATGCATTTCCGGCCGGCTCCGGCTGTCACCATACACGATAAACCGAACCCGCTCGAGCTCGCGCCGAATCGTTCGAAACTCGTACACTTGCCCGCGCGGGCCCTCATCCCCCACGCGATAGCTATACGCCTCGCCCGGCTCCAGAGCCTCCAGCCAAACCTTGTGGATGAATACCGTCTTGGTCCCTCTTCCCCCACCACGGTACCTTACCTTCTCGCCCTCGCTGACAACGTGCCGCTCGAGCTTGCCCTCCGCACCGTAATATACCGTGTCCGGGCCGCCAGCCTCCGACTCCCACATCACCGCCGCTCTGTCACCGTAAACACGAAGAAGCACCGGACCCTTGGTCACAACGCCCTGCCCCACGCGTACACCTCCGTGCGCCGCCGCCGTGCACCCATTCATTGCCAAAAACAACGCGACGTACCCAGCCGCCAAACACGCACGCCGCACGCCCGAAACAACACAGACAAACCGCTCGCTTCTTGCACGTTCTCCCGTGTACATAATCCCCTTTCCCATTCTGAATCATACCCCCTTACTTATTTGCAATCAGGACGAACCAATCAATCCGACCGCATTATAGACGAAATACAGCCCGAAGCCAACAAGTGCCGATGCGCATATAGTCAACACTATCCGAAGGCTGCGCGGACCCAGCAGGACAGACCCCTTGAAACTCGCCCACGACAACGCCGCCAGCCACACAAGGTCGCACAGCCAGTGAACCACCGCGAACACCACAAACGCCCATATCCCCAACCCGCGCGCCGTGGTCGCCAGGCTCAGTCCGACGGTCGCCCACCAGACTAAAAAATAAGGATTCCCCGCCGACAGTATTACCCCCGCCATGACCGGCGCACCACGCGCGGGCTTCGCCGCCTGAGTATCGACCGATTTGAGGCCGGCGAACATCTGAACCGCCATCACCAGAAGGAAACCTCCCCCAGCAAGCCCGATTATCACCTGCGACAGCTCCGACTTCAGTACGGTCCCCATGCCGAGCACAATCAAAATCATCACCGGAAATTCCACAATCCCATGCCCGACCGCTATAAGAACGCCCGCGTACCTGTTCCGGGCCCCCATCACGATGGTCGTCGCCGTCACCGGACCCGGCGCCATCACGCCCGAAAGCGAGATGCCAACCACCTGGCAAAGAAAAAACAACAACTTCGCCACGCCGCTCACTCCCGGAATATAACAGACTCTCGCTCGAACCACTTGGTGCAGAATATAAGCAGCGCGCCCGCAATTACTATGCTCGAAGCAAGAATAACCGCCAGCATTCGATAATCCATTGTCCCCTTCACAAGCTCCTTGATCGCCAGAGAAATGTTCGTAACCGGAACCATTGCCCACCG
>CP070678.1:4099232-4103638 GCA_020352515.1 Phycisphaerales bacterium
CGGTGGAGGCGGGTCTGAGCAGTCCGATCCACCTTCGCTGGTGAAACGGCGAGCTTTACCTTCGCAACCATCCGCAGTACGCCGGGCCGTTCTATTCGTACCTGATGGACGCCAAGTCCTTTATCTGCCCGACGTTCTCGCGAATCGCACACCAGAGTTCGGAAGATCACTTCTATCAGGCGGAAGCCAATAAGATCAGGGATTACCGGCCGTGGTACAACTATACGATGAATGCGTACCTCGGGACGTCGGCGTCGGGCAAGAGCGTTTTGAAGCTGGGCAATGTCCGGCGGCCGGGGCAGACGTTCGCATTTACGGAGGAAAGCGCGCTGGTTGATACGGCGTATAACGTTTCGGGCCTGAACGACACATACATGATTCCGGGGTCGGAGTCGATGATAAACGGGTGGCTCAGCCACGGGACGGTGAACGGGGATTGGCAGCAGATAAGGCCGGGGCCGGAAGGGGTCGGGCAGTTCTGGGATGTGATTGCGGGATTCCATCACGCGCCATCGGGCAATCCGTTGGGAGGCAAGGGCAACTGCGCATTTCTGGACGGGCACGTCTCGCCGCATCCGCGGCGTGAGACATTTCCGCTGTCGTGGCCGAACTGAGACGGCGGCGCAGCGCCCGTTACGGGGCGCCGCTGGAGGGGCCCACCCGGCGCATTTCACGATACATGGAGCTGGTAGTCCAGGTAAAAGCGACAGATTATACTTCCCTGCTTGACAACGTCACAAGGTGTGGTAGAGTAGTTGCGAATCCTGAAGAATTGTTGGCTGACACAGGATAGGCGAAAGGAGACACGAATGTCCAGGTGTTATTGCAGATGTGTGCTGGCGGTTTTAGTAATTGTTTTTGCCTGGCTGCCTTTTTCTTGGGCGAAAATCGTCTTGACTATATTGGGTGCTCTATTGGCAATTTTGGCGTTGGTCGGAACGTGCTGTTGTGCGGCAAAACGAGAGCAGGCGAAGGCACAAGTTCCTTCCAAGACAGACCAGTAGTATCTGCCTCGATACTATAGTCCAGAGTATAGAGAGAACTTGCGGTGTATAGCCGCACGTGATGTGGTGTAAGCACTCATTGTCGTGGCGGCAGAGGCCCTTTTTCTAGATTACTATGTGGGTCGGGTTAAGCAGCTCAAGCGGTAAAGTCTAATACTTATTCCGACGAATCCGGGCGCACCCGCCTGGCAGTACTGATATTAAAGGCCTCCTGAATTCCTTTCACAGACGAAAACCACAAGAGCGCTCTTTGCCGAAGGCAGCATTCTACCCAAAAACCCCCTTGGATAGTGAATGGCCACATTAGGGCCTCGCTATCCAGGCCGCCAGCTCTTCGCCGGACGAGAGAAATCGCGCCGTCGGGTGTGCGTCGGCCCAGTCGACGACCCCGAGCCGGATGTGTCCGTTGCTGAAGGTGGCCAGCAGTGACCGGTCGCCCTGATCGCAGACGACCTCCACGCCAAAGCCACCCGGCCAGAACTGGCGGCGGGCGGCGAAGTCGAAGGCATCCATGCGGTCGCCGGCAATCACCCACATCAGGGGGCGGCTGTCGCGGACCTTGGCCTTGACCAGCAAGTACCACTTGTTACGTCTGTGAAGCAAGTTGGCCGATTCGAGACTGCCCTGCGGATGGCCGCCTTCCAGACGCGCCTCGTATCCGGTGGCCGGTCCTACGCAGATCGGCCCGTGGTCCCGCCATTGCCGGAAATCTACCGTGCTGGCCATGGCGATGCACGAGGCGCCCTGCCGGGTGTTGGCTGTGTAAATCATCCAATACCGCCCGTCGTGCTCCAGCAGGCTCGGGTCGCGGCAACTGGAGATGGCGTCCTCTCGCCAATAGGCCCAGCCCGTGTCTTTGCACGGTGAGATGGGATTCGTATCCCACCGGCTCCACTGAAACAGATCGGCGCTGCCGGCAAGTCCGATGTTCTGGGACAGGTGGCGATTCACACCAGTGTAGGCCATCAAGTATTCGTGTCCCCTGCGCACGATGCAAGGCGCCCAGACGTGGGCTTCCTCCCAGGTGCCGGGGCGAACGAGCATCACCGGATCGTGCACTTGCCAATGCACGAAGTCGCCGGTCGAGGCGTGGCCGAAGTAGATCTCGTGGCCCGGATAAAACGGCGTGCCTTCCTGAAGACGACGCTCGATGTAGAAAAAGTGATAGCGTCCGTCGCGCCGGGCGACGGCGAAATCCGCGACCTTGCCGCCGACCGGCCGGAATCCCGTCTTTATGATATCGACCGTCCGCCGGCCGTAGTGCCGGGCGCGCATGGCCGCCAGCGTCTCCTCGAAGGCGATGACGCTGGTTTGCTCGTCCACCACGGCGGGCGGTTCGGGGGCCGGCACACCCCGGACCTGCTTGGAGCTGCGGTTCATGGCGCCCGGCCTCAGCCTCTCGGCGTAGGACATCATCCCCCAGGTCATTACCTCCCACACCATAAGACGCGAAACGTTCGGCGTGCCGGCGCCAAGCAGCAGATCGCCAATATAACGCAGCTCCCCATCAGCCGGGCCTGTCAGCCCTCGATATTGGGGAAGCTGCCGGGCGAAGGCGTACATCAGGTAGGGCAGGCCGGCCATGTCGACGTTCTTGACCAGATAGTCCGGCACGTCGGCTCCGCGCGTCTTCTGGTTGTTGGCCATCCAATCCAGCGCCAGGTCGATTTGACGAATCGCCCGCTCGTGCTGTGGGCTGCCCGGCTTGAGATACCTCAAACCGGTGACATAGAGCTCGAAACAGTAGAATATGATCCCGGACGGGCGCTGCTGGAAGGTAATCGGCTTGACTTCGCGAAAGTCCTGGTGGGTCATCCAGTCCAACGCGCCTTTGGCTACTTCCAAATACTTCTTCTCTCCCGTCTCTTCGTAAAGGACAAACGTCATCGTGCCGAACGTGGCGGTCGAACACCACCACTGGCCGTCGTAGGCCGGCCAGAGTCCGTTGCTGATGCCTCCTTCCGGGCCGACATAGTTCTCCATGACAAGTCTCGCGAACGCCTTGACGGATTCGAGGTACTTCGCCTTCTCAGTCGGATTGTCGCAGCGGATAGCCGTGGCCAGGACGCCCAAAGCGATTGAGCCGCTGTCGGCTACATTCCACTGGCCCCGGTTTTCACCCGGAGCCCGAGAATGGTTCATGTAGTAGGCCCCCGCTGGAATCATCCGACTCTGATATTCGATGATCCGGTCTGACCATCGCCGGCAGGCATCAAGGTACTTTTGCTCGCCGGTCATGTCATGGGCCACTGCCAACGCCCGCACTGCGTGGGCGTCTTCGAAGAAAGGCATGTGATGGGTCGCCGGATCGGCGTTGTCCCGGTCGGCGAAACGGGTGATCTCCTTATCGAACTCGGCCGCGGCCAGGTCGCAGAACGTCAGGAACCGCCTCCGGAAGTTGTCGACGCCCAACCTGGGCACGGGTGCACGCCCCTGTCGGGCGGCAAGGTGCGACGGTGTTTGTTCGCTCTTGTCCTCCAAGTTAGCATAAGTGCCCTCCGAGAGGGGCGACTTGGCCCGGTCAGTTGCGCCATCCGGCGAAGCGTGGAGGATTGATTTGTTCGATTCATTTGCTTGACCTGCATCGACCTTGAATCCTGCGGTGATAAACATCAATGCAAAAGTCAAACAAAGCAGTCTTAACGGTCTCATCTTTGGCTACCTTGTATTCTCATGCCTAACAGGGCGCACCGGCGACGAACTGCGTCTATCCAGGAATCTCCTTTACCACATTCCAAAACTTCGAGCCTCCGGATATGGGCGTGCCCAAAACGAATGACACCATCGGTGCGGCAACGCAATTTTTATTACCGGCCGTCTATTGCCGGATTACAAGACCTGAGCTTCTGTCAGCGTTCTTTTACAAAAAACGCATTTGGTTGTCAAAACCCTTTCGATAAACCCTCTTAACCAAACGCCAACATTCATTCAAGCCGTTAACCACGATTTCATTATTGACTTGTCAAGGAGCGCCGGCGGAGGCCGTTTTTTTTGGTTACTATGTGGGTTGGGTTATGGTATCATGGCGGCAATGGGATAAGATTGTGGTCGGCGGCGCCGGGCGTTCGGGGCGCGAGGATTCAGGGGCCGAGAGGTTATGGGAGATACGGTAAGATGTCTTGGGATCAAATGGGGAAGTTCTTGAGCGATAAGGCACTGTGGGTCACGATCACCGGGGGCCTTATCGTTTTGGCAGTCGCGGCCGTGGTCAGGTGGGTGTTCGGAGGAAAGAGAGAGGCGGGCCGGTCGATCGCGGTCCGGGACGTAAAGACAGGGGAGCGGTCTGCGTCGCAGGTCGTGGTGGGGGACGGCGCGAAGCAGGAGATCAAGATAGACAAGTCCCGGCACGTTGACAAGGGTGTGCATGTAACAGTCGAGCCGGGAGGGACGCTAAACATTGTA
>CP070678.1:4103738-4106815 GCA_020352515.1 Phycisphaerales bacterium
CCCCGCTCGCCAAACACGCGGCCCCTTTCGACAACGAGCCCGTGGATACCCTTACACATCAGCATTCGAGATGAGCCGCCTTCGCTTGTCTGGAACAGCGCGACTTCGTCGGTGAACGGGTTGTCGTACTTGTTGGCGCCGGTTTTGTAAGCAGAGAATCCGGCGTTGAAGCCGACGCAGGATACGGAGGTGAATCGCTTGCCTGTCACGCCAACGTAGTAGGCCGTTGAGTGTGTGGGATACCACAGAGGCGGCGAGCCGATGCGCCATCCCTTGAATGATCCAATCGGCTTGGAGTGGTAGTGATAGTACTCTCCTTCCGAGTATATAAGCCGACCGAATCCTCCGGCCTGGTAGATTTGCCTCATTGCATAGCAGTCGGGGCGAAAGCTGCTCGTCTCTGCCATCATATACTTCAAGCCGGTCTTCCGGACCGTCTCTACGAGCTGTTTGGCATCTTCGATTGATCCAAACACGGCTGGCACGGCAGTCATCACGTGCTTGTCGTGCTTGAGCACCTCCATGCAATGTCGTGCGTGGCTTGGCGCGTCGGTCGCAACGAATACCGCTTCGATTTTTGTGTCCTTGACCAACACCTCCAGCGACTCGTATGACTTACTACACCGGCAGGCCTTCATAAGCCCTCGTCGTCGCTCGGGAATCAAGTCGCTGACCGCAACGATTTCAACATTCGGGTGATCCTGGAAGCCGAAGGCCGCACCAAAACGGCATACGCCGTAACCGACGATTCCGACGCGCACCTTTCGTTCGGAAACGGGCTTCCACGTCCTCCGCACCTGTTTCTTTTGGGCGCCCACAGCCTGGTCGGAGAGACCGTTAGCTACAAATCCCGCCAGTGACACCGTCCCCAGCTTCTGCAGGAAATCACGCCGATAGATAAGATTGTCTGACATAGACTGACCTCCTTCATTTTCACCAATATCTTCCAACGACTACGGTGTCCTGTACACTGCCTGTCGTTTCGCCTGGCTATTGTACCAGGGACAGATCCCTTACGTCAATGATCCGGTACCATAGATACTCTCGACATCGGACATTTCCAATGCGGCGCAGGCTGGTAAGAGCACTACTAAATCCCGCCGGGCGGCTTGAATAGAGCTCCAGCGATTCCACGAGGCCGGTTCCCTCAGCGGAATCAAGGCCTGAATCACAGTATTTGACGCTTATTTTTCCTTTATATATGCTGACTTTTTCTCTTGTATTCCATTGTCCTAATGCGTAAAGTTAATGCTTTCGGCTTTATGGAAAACAACTAAAACCACAATATAGGAGAAGATAATGATGGAAACCAAGCTCGTTCAAAGACGTCGATTCCTGAAGTCCACCGCAACCGCCGGAATCGGATTGATCATTTTACCAAGCGGCACGCTCTCCAGCGCAAACGCGGCCAGCAATAAGCTCAATATTGCCCTCATCGGTGTGTGGGGCCGGGGTCTGGCCCATTACGGCTCGATTCAGAGCGAGAATGTCGTGGCCCTCTGCGACGTCAACGAGAAACACCTCGCAGACGCCGCAAAGAAGTTCCCGAAGGCCAAGACCTATGTCGACTGGCGAAAGTGTCTCGAGCAAAAGGACATCGATGCCGTGGTATGCTGCACAACGGACCACACACACGCCTTCGTCGCCAACTGGGCGTTGAATCGGGATTTGCACGTCTATTGCGAAAAGCCGCTGGGTAACACCGTCGAAGAGGCACGTGTGGTCCGCGCGAACTATCTCAAGAAGAAACACAAGCTGGCTACGCAGGTTGGTACCCAGCGTCACGCCAAGCCGAACTTCGAGCGTGTGCGTGAGTTGGTCAAAGACGGAGCGATTGGGGAACTGACGGATGCGTATGCGTGGGGTAATCGCCAGCTTCGCAGGTCCGGCTATCCGCCCGCCAAAGGTGAGCCGCCGAAACACCTCAACTACGACCTGTGGATAGGACCGGCGCCCTGGCATCCGTATAATCCGGAGTACTTCAAGGGCGGCCCCGGCATGAATTGTCTGAGCTGGAACATGTACTGGGATTTCGGCACCGGCCAGGTCGGCGACATGGGTAGCCATACAATCGACATAGTGTGGAACGCGGTTGACGCAGGTCTTCCGACGACCGCCACAGGAAAGGGCGACCCTTTTAATCCGGAGGTGACCCCGGTCGAGCTTCAGATGACGTTCGATCATCCCGCCAATGACTGGCGCGGGCCCATCAAGGTGAGCTGGTACCAGGGAGGAGCTATGCCAAGGTCGCCCAAAGGGTATATTGATTTGAAAAGAATCGGGCACGGTGCGATGTTCAAGGGCAGCAAGGGTTATGTGATCTGCGATTACGATTCGCGGATTCTGCTGCCGTTCGGCAACGATGCGGACCTGACCTACTACAAGGGGCGGGATAAAGACGATGTGATTCCGCCGCTCGGCCACTTCCAGAGGGAATGGGTCGATGCCTGCAAGGGCGACCTGAAAACGCATTGTGATTTCGACTACGGCGGAACGGCGATTGAGCAGATGCTGCTGGGCCTTGTGGCGTATCGCGTCGGCAAGAAAATCGAGTACGACGGCAAAAGTGGTCGCGTCACCAACAGCGCTAAGGCCAATGATCTCCTTAGCCGTAAGTACCGCTCAGGCTGGACCCTTAACGGCTAAGCCTGTGACAAGACAAAGTCTGAATTAGCATAAGCCGCAGGGGATTTTTATGCGCGAAGCGATTTGGAAGGAGAAAACCAATGGATAAGACAATGGGTGTTATTTTGGCAATATCTCTTGCTCTTGGTGTAGGAGTAATCGGGACGGCTGAGCAGAAGGACATCCTGATTGCCGACTTTGAGGGTAAGACGTACGGCGACTGGAAGGTAGAGGGCGAGGCGTTCGGGCCGGGGCCCGCCCGCGGGACGCTATCCGGCCAGATGCAGGTAAGCGGGTATGAAGGCAAAAGCCTGGTCAATACCTATTATAGAGGGGACGATACGACGGGGACGCTTACATCACCGTCATTCAAGGTTCAGCGCAAGTACATCAACTTCCTGATTGGCGGAGGCATGCATCCCGGCAGGGCGTGCATCAATCTTATGCTGGAC
>CP070678.1:4106915-4109810 GCA_020352515.1 Phycisphaerales bacterium
CCAAAAGGATGGTCGAGTACGGCCAGGACGTAGTAATCCTGCTGGATTCGATTACGCGTCTGGCCCGCGCCTACAACAGCGAGATGCCCCACTCCGGCAGAATTCTGACCGGCGGCGTGGACGCCAGCGCGATGCAAATGCCGAAGAAGTTCTTCGGTGCCGCGCGAAACGTTGAATTCGGCGGTTCGCTGAGCATCTTCGCCACGGCGCTGATCGACACGGGCTCGAAAATGGACGAGGTTATCTTCGAGGAGTTCAAGGCCACCGGGAATATGGAGCTTCATCTGGACAGGCGTCTGGTTGACAGGCGGACCTGGCCTGCGATAGACATCAGCCGCAGCGGCACGCGAAGAGAGGAGCTGCTTCTGGATCCGAAAGAGCTGCAGCTCGTATATCGCCTGCGAAGGGTTCTGAGCGAGCTTAATCCTGTTGAGGCCATCGAGCTGCTGAAGAACCGGCTGAACAAATGCCGAAGCAATGCAGAGTTCCTGATGACGATGAACCTCGATTAGTCATCGGGTCAGCCGTAAAGTCGGCCATAACTGAAGCGAACGGAAATGTTGTTTGCGCGAGGGTCTGTTTGCTTTACATGGGCGGTCAATTCTGTTAATATGAAATTCCGGTCGGTGTTTGGCCGGAATTTTTTGTAGGGGACTGTAAAAATCGGGTAGGTTATGGGCGAGCAGTTGTCGAAAGTCTATCAGCCTGGAGCTATAGAGAAACAGGTGAGCGAGCTGTGGCTTTCCGGGGGGCACTTTCACGCCGAGCCGGCGCGGGGAGGCGAGGACGGCAATAGCTATACTATCGTGATACCTCCCCCGAACGTAACGGCGGCGCTGCACCTCGGTCACGCGCTGAATAACACGCTGCAGGACATTCTGATAAGGTTCCGGCGGATGCAGGGCCGCCGGACGCTCTGGATGCCGGGGACGGACCATGCCGGCATCGCCACGCAGACGGTTGTCGAGAAGCGCATCCTCTCCGAGGAGAACCGGCGACGGACCGATTTCGAGCGGGACGAATTTGTCGGACGCGTTCAGGCCTGGAAGGACGAGTACGAGGCCATGATCATTCATCAGCTCCAGGCGATGGGCTGCTCGTGCGATTGGGAGCGGACTCGGTTCACGATGGACGAGATTTGCGCCACGGCTGTTCGCGCCAACTTTTTCAATCTATTTAAAGACGGGGTGATCTATCGCGGCAAGCGGCTGGTCAACTGGGACCCGGCCACCGAGACGGTGCTGGCGGACGACGAGGTCGAGCACGAGACGGTGAAGGGACACTTCTGGTACATGAGATATCCGCTGGTTGAGCCGGTTGAGGTTGACGGGGCGCGGATCGAATACGTTACTGTTGCAACGACGCGGCCGGAGACGATGCTGGGGGATACGGCGGTGGCGATGAATCCGGCCGACCCGCGGGCCACGCATCTTGTGGGCAGGAAAGTGCGCCTTCCCATAGTGGGTCGGGTCATCCCCATCGTCGCGGACGACCACGTCGTGCTGCCGAATGCCGAGAGCGAGGACGAGAAGGCAAGATTCTCGACGGGCTTTTTGAAGGTGACGCCGGCCCACGACCCGGACGACTGGGAAATAGGACAGCGCCACAATCTGCCCGTTGTCAACGTGATGGCGCCGGACGGGTCCATCAGCGACAAGCACGGCTGGGAGGATGCCGCCGAGCCCGAGGCGCAGGCCCTTTTGGGCATGGACCGCTTCGAGGCGCGCGAGGCCGTCGTCGAGTGGTTCCGCCAGGAGGATCTGCTCGAAGACGTCCGCGAATACGTGCACGAGGTGGGACACAGCTACCGAAGCCACGTGCCTATAGAGCCGTATCTTTCCGACCAGTGGTATATAGCGGTCAAAAAGCCAATCGAGCACCTGGCCGAGAAATTCGGCAAGGGGCTCATAGAGGGGACGGATGTCCCGGTCAATTCTCTGGCCGGCCTGGCGCTCAAGCCCCTGCTGGATGGACGCCTGCGCTTCGTCCCCGAACGCTACGCAAAAACCTACCAGAACTGGCTGGAGAACCTCCGCGACTGGCCAATCAGCCGACAACTCTGGTGGGGACATCGCATTCCTGTATGGACCGTCGAGTTTACACGTGCGCATGGACAAGAGCTTTATGAAAACGACGATGCTTATGTTGAGGGATATACGAAGCAATTAGACCGGTTATTCGCTGTGTCCAAAATCAATAAGTCAGAATATCATTACATCCAATTCTGGGGTTCCGACGGGCATTTTACGCTCTATGTTTGCGGACAGACTGCTGAAGCCGATATCTTGTTAGAAATGCTTGGGAAGATAGCACGGCATCACACAACTCCAGACGTTGGGTTGGTGAGGGAGTTTGGCAGAGAGAATGATGCATTCAAAAGCCGATATTCAACGCAAGCGTTTAACCTAGCGAATTCCCTGGGGGCGAAAGTTACAAGAATTATCCAAGATGAAGATGTTCTGGACACCTGGTTTTCGTCGGCGTTGTGGCCGTTTAGCACGATGGGCTGGCCGGATGATACTCCGGAGCTGAGGACGTTCTATCCGGGCGACGTGCTTTGCACGGCGAGGGAGATCATCACGCTGTGGGTCTCGCGGATGGTGATGATGGGGCAGTACTGCGTCGGTGACATTCCCTTCCGCGACGTCTATATCCACGCGATGATACAGGACGGCGAAGGGCGCAAGATGTCAAAGAGCCTGGGCAACGGCATCGACCCGCTGGTGGCAATCGACAGCCACGGGGCCGATGCGATGCGTTTTACCCTGGCCAGCATGACAACCGACACGCAGGATATCCGAATGCCGGTGGCGCAGATGACCCTGCCCGACGGGCGCCAGGCCAACACGAGCCCCAAATTCGACATAGGGCGCAACTTCTGCAACAAGCTCTGGA
>CP070678.1:4109910-4139850 GCA_020352515.1 Phycisphaerales bacterium
CGCGTTTTCGAGTAGACCGATATCGGGGGCGGTCCCGAACACATTCGAATATGCCAGCCGAAAGAGCAGATATTCTATAAGGGCGTAATCGGCGTAGTTGACGCTCTCGTAGAAGGCGCCCTTGCGATCGAAATTGGTGCTCTTGTTCTGGAGGACGTTTCCGGCATAGTAGAACCACTCGCCCAGACCGTCCGAGACCTGCTGCACCCAGGCCTCGGCCCGCGGCTCGTCCCCGAGCACTGATATGGATGCCAGCCCGGCCATCGCGACGCACACGCTCCACCAGTTGTGCCCCATTGAGTCCAGAGCGTGGATGCGCTTCTCCCCGAGCACCCAGTCGTTGAGTGTCGGCAGAATGCCCAGGCGCGTCATGTCCGCGACAATAGTCCGCCTGTCCTTTTCGGTCAGATAATCGTGAATCGAATCGTATCCCACTGCGTAGCCGAAGCAGAATCGGGCCGTGTTCAGCTCCGAGTTCCAGGGCGGCTCGCGCTTGGCGTCACCGGCCCAGCGCCTAAGTGTTCCGTAGTGGAGCATGGCCTCACTCAGCTTTTCGGCGTACTTCTTCTCGCCGGTCATCCGGTATGCAAGGCCCAGCGTTCCGGCCATACCGGCAATCTGGCCGCTCGGCCTGCCGTAGTTGCCGTGCTGCCCGCTGCCTCCGTCGGCGTATTCCCTCGATACGAGCTGCTCCGAGAGCATTCTGTCGGCCCGTTTCTGCAACTCGAGCCAGGCGTCCCTTACCGCGCCTTCGTCCTTCACCTTCGAACGCAACGACTCGGTCTTCTCCGTGGTGAAGAACAACCTCGGCCGCGAGGCCTTCCACCTTTTGGCGCCGACATCACCGTGTTGTGCTCCGGCCGCGGCACTTGTATCACTGCCCGCGACGGCAAGCAAGAGAACACATAATAAAACAATGTCACGGCATCTCCACTTCATAACCTTGCCGCTGCGACGGCTCTCGTATTTCATTGCGATTCTCCTTCATGTGCAGGCGGTCAATTCAAGAACAACGACATCCAACGGTGAAAGCGGCGTCAAAGACGACCGGCCCCGGGCAAAGCTCAGAATTGTCCGTTGAACCCGTCCGCGTTCTCTCTGGTGATTGGCGGACAGTCAATCGGATACGACCTCTCGAGCTTCTCGCCGTTGAGATGCCTGACCGCCAGCCGAATTGCGCTGCGGCCCTCCTCCTCGGGCTGCTGGTAGCTGGTTCCGGTCACGAGCCCCTGCTTGATCGCCTCGATCATCTCCCGGCTGCCGCCCATGCCCACGGCCTTGATGTCGTCTCGCCCCGCCTTTTGACACACCTGGGCGGCGGCAATGGCGAAATTGTCGCCGTGTGCGTACACGCCGGCGAGATTTGGGTATTTCTGCAGCAGGGTCTGCATCTGCGTCTTTACGATGTCACGCTCTCCCTGATGTGGTATCCGCGCAACGCACGTTATCTGCGGATACTCTTTGAGAACGTCTCGCAGTGCGGCGCTGCGGGCAAGCTCGGGCCCGCTGCCGAGGTGCTGATGAAACTCCACAATCTCGCCTTTGCCGCCGATGGCCCCGGCAAGTATCTTCGCCGAGACGGCCGCCCCGGCGTAGGTGTCGGTCCCGGTATATGACAAATACTCGCAGCCTTCTCCGATCTCGCGGTTGACGATTATGAGGGGGATACCGGCCCGGTTGAGCATCTGCACGCCCCGCACGAGAGGCTCCTTCTTCATCGGCACAAGGCAGACCAGGTCCACCCTCTTGGCCATCATCTCCTTTATCTGCTCGATTTGTAGAACCGGGTCCTCCTTGGCATTTAGAATCGTAACCTCGACGCCGAGCTTCTCGGCCTCATCCTGGGCCCCTATGCGCATATTCTGCCAGTACGGATGGTCCAGCGTCATCAAAAAGCCGATTTGAGGCTTCTTCGGCCCCCGCTCTTTACAACCAGTAAAGAGCCCTGCGACGGCGAGCGCCGTGGCGATTGCCGCACAAAGTCTCGCAAGCTTCGTCAAGTTCATTGGCCTTGTCCTTTCTATTGCACGCCGCCGGCAATTCTACCTGCTGCTTCGCCTCCTGGCCAGCACGTCTATCGTCACCACGACAACGATAATAAGGCCGGTGATGACGGGCCGGTACTCGGGCCCCACGCTCAACTGCGTCAGCAGATTCTGTATCACCTGAAGCAGTATAAGGCCGGTCAGCGTCGCCAGCAATCCGCCGCTTCCGCCCCCCAGCGGAGTGCCGCCCACGATGACGCTTGCGATTACGTCCAGCTCCTTGCCCTGGTGACTCTCGGCCTGTGCCGTGGCCGTGTACGCCACGAATATTACGGCTGCCAGCGCGCAGGTAAAGCCGCAAAGCGCGTAAGTCGCAGCCTTTATTCGCCTGGTGGAGACCCCCGCGAGCCGGGCGGCCTCCTCGTTGCCGCCGATGGCGTATATGTAGTGTCCGAACCTGGTGAAACGCAGAAGATAAATCCCAACAACGAGCACAACCACAAATATCACTATGGGCATGCTGACCTGATAGCTCCGTCCGAAGAGCGGTATCCTCGCATCGTATATCCAGTTGAACTGATTGCGCAGGGCCAGGTCCGCAACCTGTTTGGCCTGGCCCCCGCCGGTAAGAATGAGCGCGATCCCGCGAAATACAAGCATGGTGCTGAGCGTCACCACGAACGGATTCACCCCAATATGTGCGATCAATATGCCGTTGACCGAGCCCAGGGCTATACCCACAAGGGCGGTCAGGAGCACCGAGACAGGAATCGCGACGACCGGCCCAAAGGAGGAAAGTGCGTCCATGCACAATACCAGCACGACGCTGCAGACGGCCGTTATCGAGGCCACCGAGAGGTCGAATCCGCCTCCGATCATCACGAATGTCATGCCTGCGGCCATGATTCCAAGCGCCGCGGCGTTGGTCAGCAGGTTGTCCACAAGGTTGCCCCAGGTGAGAAAGGTCGGACTCCTGTAGGACGTATAGGCGCCCAGGATCACCAGCAGGCTCAAGACCGACACGCGCTGCAGCCGGCTGAACGACAGCGCCCCTGACATTATCGCCCTGCGTTCCTTCTGGCCCTTGCTCATCCGTGCTCTACCTCTCTCACGCAGGCTTCAAAAAGCATCTCAATATCCCTATCCATCAGCGGTCCCTTGATTTCCTTAGCGAGCCGGCCGTTTCGAATAACAAGAATACGGTCCGCCAGCTTCCCCACCTCGATAAGCTCCGACGATATCAAAATAATGCCGCGTCCCTCCTCAGCCAGCTTTACAATCAATTTGTAAATCTGCGCCTTTGTGCCGATGTCGATGCCCTGGGTCGGTTCGTCGAAGATAAGGACCTTGGGATTGGCGGCCAGCCAGCGCCCGACAATTACCTTCTGCTGGTTGCCGCCGCTGAGGTTTCTCACGAGCGTTTGCAAGCGGGGCGGCTGGACCTTCATCCGCTCGACCATGCTGCGGGCGTGATCGGCCAGACGGCCCGGCGACTGATAGCCGAGGCGGCCGGCCAGACGATCAAGGATGCTGATGTTCAAGTTCTCACCCACCGATCTGGCCGGAATGTTGCCCTGTAGCTTGCGGTTCTCCGGAACCATTCCGATACCGTTCCGGCAGGACCGTCCGGGAGTCCGGCGCGCCATCGCTCTGCCCTGAAATTCAACAAGGCCGACGGACCTGTCCGCTCCGAATATCGCCCTGGCAATCTCGCTCCGCCCGGAGCCGAGCAGCCCGGCTATGCCCAGCACCTCGCCCTCGTGCAGGTCGAAGCTGATATCCTCGAACCTGCCCTTCCTGCTGAGCCCCCTTACCTTCAATATACACTTTCCCGGGCGGTTGGTCTTCTCCGGGAAAACCTCGGAAAGAACATGCCCCAGCATCATGCGGGACATCTCGGAAACCGGGCAGTCCGAAATCCTCCTCGTGCCGACTTTGCGCCCGTCGCGCAGCACGGTGACGCGGTCGCCGACGCGCGGCAGCTCGCCCAGCCGGTGCGAGATATACACAATGCCAAGGCCTTTTGCCCGCAGGTCCTTGATAACCTGGAACAATCTCTCGACATCTTCGCCGCCCAGCGATGCGGTGGGCTCGTCAAACACAAGCAGCTTCACCTTCCGGCGCACCGCCCCTGCAATCTCGACCATGCACTGCCTCGCGGTGCTTAGCTGCCCCACCGATTGATCCGGGTCAAGGTCGAAGCCAAGGTATTCTATCGTCCGCAGCGCCTGGTCCCTGATGAATGTCCGGTCCAGCCTCTTCGTCCAGGGGTGACTTCTTTCGTCACCGAGCATGATGTTCTCGGCCACGGACAGATTGCCCAGCACCCTGAGTTCCTGATAGATTACTGCGATGCCCATCTTTAGCGCCTGCCGGGGACTGGTTATTCTGACCGGCCGGCCATCGAAAATGATTTGCCCTCTGTAGTCACTGAACCTGCCGGCCAGCACGTTCATGAGGGTCGACTTGCCCGCCCCGTTTTCGCCGATCAGCGCGTGCACTTCTCCCCTGCGGACGTCGAAATCAACCTCGTCGAGCGCCCGCGTGCCGGAGAAGTCCTTCACGATCCCGCTCATCAGCAGCACCGTCCTTGCTGCGGCGGCCGGGTTGTGGTCATTCTGCATCATTTGCCGTAAACGCCGTATTCAAGAACGGCGTCAAACATCGCCAGAACGTTCTCGACCGGTGTCTGCTCAAGTATCGTATCATGGCTGGCGCCGGCCACGTACCCTCCGCCGGGCATCATAATATCGAGCACTTCCCGCGTCTTTTGCCGCACGGTATCCGGCGTGCCGTCAATCAGCACGTGGTGCGAGTCTATTGCCCCGTTGAAAACGATCCTGTCGCCGAACCGGCTCTTGAGCCCTCGCAGGTCCATTCCGCCGCAGCTCGGCTGGACGGCGTGGAGTCCGTCGAGCCCCGCATCGATCATGAGCGGGATAAGGGGCGCAAAGCCCCCGCAGCAGTGCAGTTGCACCTTGAGGCCGTAGCTGTGGCCCAGATCGATAAGCCGCGCCAGATGCGGCAGCATGAACCGCTCGAAGAGGTCCGGGCCCAGCAACGGCCCGGTCTGGCTGCCGAAATCGTTTCCGATGAAGAAGATGTCAATCGCATCCGCGGCGGCATCGAAAATGCGCCGGCTCACGGCCGCGTAGTAATCCACAAGACGCCCGACCACGGCGTCGACAATTTCGGGCCGCTCGTACATATTGATCAGCAAATCCTCCATGCCGAGCAGGTCGATCGCGTCGTGCCAGAACGGAGACCAGTCGCCGCCAAGAATCGCAAATTGCCCGTCATAAGACTCCGCTTCGGCCCTAATCGCCGAGACGTCCATCCACTCGGGGGCTGGCCACGGATAGTCGTGAATTTCCGCGATGGTCGCCGTTGCAAGCGGGTGATTGATAGGCTGGCCGTACCCCATGCCGCGACGCTCAACGCCAAAGACGGTCCGTGATACTGCGCCTTCGGACAATTCGAAATGCGGCCCCGAGTACCTGGCATAAACCCGCCTGAAATCATCCGCGAATCTTATTCGAAGCTCCTCGTCATCCAGCCCCAATTCTCTTTTGGCCTTTGCCCAGAACTCCTCCGACGCCCCGCACCAGCAGGGTACGCGGTCGGCCTCGGCGTGCTCGAAGGCCGCCATAACACGTTCTCGGCCGGTCAGTCGCAATGGAAGACCTCCTCCATATCCGCCCACCACTGCCCTTCGGCCCGCTCCTTTATAGGCTCCTGGCAGGGCTTGCAGAGCCGCCACCATTGTTGCGTGGTCGGATCGGCGGCCATCCTGGCCATATCGGCCTCGAAGTCGTCCCCGGTGTATTCGTAGTAACTGAACAGGTAGTACCGGCCGTCGTCGAGCTTGTGAAGATAGATGGAGTAGTTCTGAATATTGCACTGCTTTATCATCTTGAGGACGTCCGGCCAGACCGCCGCGTGCAGCTTCTTGTATTCTTCCATCTTATCGGCCCGAAGGCCTATGACCGCTCCGTAACGTTTCATTGTCGCCTCCCGATTTGCCCTCTCATACGGGCTGGTCGAACTCGCCGAGGTCCAGCGGGTAATTGCCGTGCTTGCGGACCAGCTCGATGATATAATCGTATGTCGCCGGATCAACGTTGTCCGGCATCGAATGGTCGGATTGCAGGATGAAGCCGCCGCCTTTGCCGGCGTTGAGCTTTGTCAGGACTTCCCGCCGCACCTGCTCACGGTCGTTCGTTTCGAGAACCTGCACGTTGATGTTGCCGTTAAACGCCCATCGCCGGCCGAACCGGCGCTTCAGGGCCACAACATCCAGACCAGCCTTGGCCTCGAGCGGATTACACGCATCCACTCCCGCCTCAATCATATCCTCAAAAACCGCGGACGCATCGCCGCAGCCGTGATAGATTGTCTTGAGGCCCGCATCGTGCGCGGCGTCGCATATCCGCTTCAACTGCGGCTTGTAAACGCGCCGCCAGTATTCCGGCGAGAAGAACATGCCCTTGTCATAGGCGATGTCGCCCCAGATGTAAATCCCGGAAAGCCTCCCATCCGCCGCCGCAACCTGCCCCTCGACTATTCCAACCAGGAAATCGCCAAGCCTCTCGATGAACCGCGCCATCCGGTCGGGCTCCTCGGCGAGCTTGACCAGCACGTTTTCAGTGCCCATGATCCGCCAGATCATCTCGTGTGGCTCACAAACGCTGCCGAAAACGCAGAAATCCTCCGCATACATATTCACGCGGTCAACATAAGAGGGCAGGTTGAGGTTCAACGCATCGCCGACCGAGTTTATCTGGTCGTCGATCGCTTCGAAGTACCGCCGGCCGTCCCGCGGATCATCGAATTTCAGGGCCTCCATCTGCTCATACGTCCTGGTCTCGAAGTCCACGTAATTCGGCATGGGATAGGCGCCCCTCCGCTCTATGGTGGCGCCGAAACCGGTCTTGACCAGCTTTCGCTCGGCCGTGTCCTCGACTATCTCGATGCCCGTTATGTGCGGGTCCATGTTCGGCGTAATCACAATCATATCGAGGTCCCAGTGGCGATACGGGTCGAAGTCATCCCCGACATCTAGCTCGGCCTTTGCCCTGCGAATGAAGTTCGTCCAGAAGAATTCGCCCATAGGCACGCGGTCGGGCTCGCGGTTTTCGAGAGCCGCCGCTACACGCTCGATTTTTGGGCCGGCATTACCCATATCATTGACACCCCAGTACACATCAGAAAGACTTCATAATTCACCACGCCCACAGACATCGCTGCAATCCCGCCGCCTCCGGATGGCTCCCTAATCCATGTGGAACACCTCTTCCATGTTTGCCCACCACTCGCCCTCCTTGCGGTTTTTGACAGGCACCTGGCACGGCTCGCAGTGCTCCCACCATTTCTGCGTGACGGGATCCGCGGCCATTTTGGCCATGTCCGCCTTGAAGTCGTCGCCGTAATACTCGAAATAGCTGAACAGGTAGTACCTGCCGTCGTCGAGCTGGTGAACGTATATGGAGTAGTTGCGAATATTGCACTGTTCGATCATCTTCAGCACGTCCGGCCAGACCGCGGCATGCAGCTTCTTGTACTCGTCGAGCTTCTCGGTTTTTACACCGAGAACCATGCCGTAACGCTGGGCTTTCTGCTGCATGCATCCGGCGCCTCCAAGGGCGATTGCCGCCGCAGCCAGGGCAAAAATCAGTTTCCTCATGTCACTCGCTCTCCTTTCGAAATACAAATCGCTTAAAGCTAATAGACGCACTGCCTGGCGGCATCCGCAAAGAACGCGAGCTTCTCAGGCGGCGTATCGAAGAAGTGATCGGCCATCGAGCAGATGTAGCCCCCTGCAGGGCCGACCTTCTCGAACAGCTCGAACACCTTGCCGCGTATCTGCTGTTCCGTGCCTTCCGTAACGACGTTGAACTGATCCAGCCCGCCGATAAGCGCCAGGCGATTGCCGACTTTTTCCCTGAACTGCCAAGGCTCCTGGTTGCCCCCGATGCTCACAGGTGCCAGCGTCTCCGACGCATCGCAGCCGTTCGCCACTATCATCTCCTCGATTCCCAGCGTTCCGCCGCATGTGTGGTACGTAATCTTAAAGCCCAGCTCGTGGAGCGCATCGTGCAGCTTTCGGTCGTAGGGCAGGCAGAATTGCTCGTGTATCTTGGGCGAAATAAGGGTCGAGGAGGCGGCGCCGCCGCCCGTTTCAATCAGGTCGAACCTGGCGCCCTTCATCCCCTCAACGAACCGCAGTTTCTTTTCCAGCAGAATCCGCAAAAGCTCATGCACCCACTCGGGCCTGTCGAAGCAATCAAACATCAGCTCGCTGACGTCTTTCAGGCAGCAGGCGTGCTGCCAGCAGCCCGCCTGGTCGCCCCAGACGAATCCGCGGAGTATGCCGCGGCCGCCGATTCTGTCGTACAGCTCGCCGACCGGCCCCGTATCGAGCGTGGGCACCGGCATGTATTTGCGGATAAGCTCTATATCCTCCTGGTGCTTGATCATGTACTCGGTGATCCAGGTCGTCTTGCGGTCGCCGGCCGTCTTGTATGTGAGTGTGCCCTCGGGCGTTACAATCCTATGGTGCACGATGCGGTTGTCCGGGTCATTGCTTACCACATCCACTTCGTCACGCCACCGGTCGGTGGAGGCCTTTGAGAAATCGGCGTTGGTCAGCCAGAACTGGCCCATGTCGGCGAAGTACTGGATTTGGGCATCCATGCCGAATTTCTCGAATGCCTCGATATCGCTTATCCCGCCGAGGTAGCTCTCAAGGTGATAGCCCTGCCACTGGTGAACCGAGACGGGGAGCCGGTCCGGTTTGCCGCGCTCCAGCGCACATATCATTCTCTCCTTGCCTGTCATGACCCGACCCAAAGGACTCCGGTGAAATAGCTGTCAGCATCGTCGAAATCAAGCAGATGCTACACCAGAATGCACCCGACGGTCAACAGTTAACCGTATGAAATACCACTCGCACGACCCGTCCGACAAGCGGCTTGCAGCGCTCGCAGCCGGCCGGTAGAATAGGCACGTGAAGAACCAACGGCCACAGAACCTTGCGCAGGCAGCGGCTTGCAATAGAACGGCGCCGGATGCCGGAACAAACTGTCGCCAAGGGAGATAAAGGGGAAAGACTATGACTTCACAATTAAATCGACGAACTTTCCTTAAAGGCGCGGCGACCGGGGCCGCCGCCCTGCTGATTCTCAATAACAGCCGCTCCGCCTTCAGCTACCAGGCGAATGAGAAGCTCAATATCGCCCTGGTCGGGGTCGGCGGCCGGGGACGCTGGTTCGTCGGCGCAATCCCCAACCTCCGTCAAAACGTGGTTGCCATGTGCGACGTGAACGACCGCAGGGCCGAGCTTTCATTCAAGGAGCTGCCCGACGCCCGGAAGTTCCATGATTTTCGCAAGATGCTCGATGAGATGGACAGGCAGATCGACGCCGTGACAGTGGCCACGACCGACCACAGTCACGCCGTGATCTCGGCTGCGGCGATGCGGGCCGGAAAGCACGTGTTTTGCGAAAAACCTTTGACCCGCCTTCCTTCCGAGGCACGCACGCTGCGCAAGCTGGCGGCCGAGTGCAAGGTCGCCACGCAGATGGGCAACCAGGGCACAGCCAGCGAGCCATTCCGCCGTTCGGTCGAGCTGGTGCAGGCCGGAGTTATCGGCAAGGTCCGCGAGGTCCACGCATGGAACACCGGCGGCGGACCCGGCGAGCGGCCAAAGCCCACGAAAGTAGAATCCGTGCCCGATTACCTGAAGTGGGACCTGTGGCTCGGCCCCGCCTCGTTCAGGCCGTTCAATTCGCAGTGGCTCAACTGGCACGGCTGGCGGGACTTCGGCACCGGCAACCTCGGCAACTGGGCCTCGCACACGATGAACGTAGTTTTTAAGGGCCTCAAACTGGATTCGCTCTGGGATACGGAAGGCCCGGCGCAACCGCGGCGGCCTGTGCGGGTGCAGGCCGAGGTCTCCGGGATCCACGAGCTGACATTCCCTCGCTGGGAAATCGTGCGCTACGTGTTCGGCCCGAGGGCCGGTATGCCGGCTGTCACTGTCAACTGGTATAACGGCCCCGGGCAGGCGCCGGGACCAAGAGAGATGATCGAAGAGCACATGGGCCGCAAACTCGACTGGGGTGACGCCGGCGAGAAAAAGTGGAAAGACCATGCCGGGTGTCTGCTGATCGGAACCGACGGGCTCCTCCACTCGACGGGGCACAACATGTCCTTTACCCTGCACCCGCAGGACAAGTTCGAGGATTTCAAAGGGCCCGAGCGTACGCTGCCGCGCTGCCGGGGGCACGAACGCGAATGGCTCGAAGCCTGCAGGGGAGGAGCGGCGGCGATGTCCAACTTCGACTATGCCGCCCGACTGGCCGAATTCGTGCTTCTGGGAAACGTTGCAACTCAGTTCGACCATCAACTTGAGTTCGACCCGCGAGCCATGAAGATAACCAACGACGTGAGGGCCGACAAGGCCCTGCGCCACGAATACCGCGACGGCTGGTCGCTGTAGATTCTGCGCGGAAATCCGAGTCATGCCAAGTGCAATACGGCCGAAGCAGCATCCCTGAGGGCATGTGGTGTTTCTGCCGCCGGCACTCGCCCCGGCACAGCCCTACAAACAACGGGCGGCGAGAGTCGCCCCGTCGGCCCCCCGGAAAGCCCTCGCTGTGCCCGGAAGGCCGATAGTGACTCCGGCCGGACCCGGACAGCACCTGCCATGCCGGCATTGCGGCCCCCAATCAGCTATTTCACTGATACCCATCCGGTCATTCAGGCCTTTGCCCCGCCCGGCATACTCGCTCAAGATTGTTGTCTTTGGTTAGCGGATTTGGTATCTTAATTGGCTGAGGCGTTCAGGAACGCGCCTGAATTAGTCTTGAACAAGGAATGCCGAACGGCGATACATGACTGGGTCGGCTGTTGGGTCAAGCCCGTTCGGGCGAGACTTGCTTAGAACAATTGTGGCCGTCCCTGCGGACCGCCTGGCGCGGCAAGGTGACATATTGTGGCGTATGGATTGAATATACGGGATTCAAAATCCGTTGTCGGTATTGAGCGGGCGGAACCGCAGACAAGCGGCCTCGTCTTCGACATCAAGAGATACGCCATCCACGACGGACCCGGCATCCGCACGACGGTCTTCTTCAAAGGCTGCCCCCTGTCCTGCCGCTGGTGCCACAATCCGGAAAGCTGGAGGGGTGAGCCGGAGCTGGGTCTTCGCAGCGGCAGATGCGTCAGGTGCGGCCGCTGCGTCGAGGCCTGCACCGCCGGGGCCCTGTCACTTGGCGCAAACGGGTCGGTTACAGATGCCGGCAAGTGCCGGCTTTGCGGCCGGTGCGTGGACGCGTGCCTGTCCGGCGCACGGGAGATAATAGGGCGAAAGATGACCGCTTCCGAGGTTATCGCTGAAATCGAGAGGGACCTCATCTTCTACGACGAATCGGGCGGCGGCGCAACATTCAGCGGCGGCGAGCCCCTGATGCAGCCCGATTTCCTGCTGAAGCTGCTGCAGCAATGCCGCTCGCGGGAAATACACACTGCTGTGGACACGACCTGCCACGCCGAGCCGGACCTGCTCGAAAAAGTGGCCGCAGCGACCGACCTGTTTCTCTGCGACTTCAAGCACGTCGACCGCGAAATGCACAGGCGGTTCACCGGCGTCGATAACGACCTTATACTGAAGAATATCAGGCGCCTTGCCGACGCCGGCAAACAAATCGTAATCAGAATCCCGATCGTTGCGGGCTTCAACGACTACAGAGCCGCTGTTGAAATGGCGGGCAAATTTGCAGCATCATTGCCGAACGTCGAAGAGATTGATATTCTGCCGTACAACAGCGGCGGACTATCCAAGGCGCCCAGGCTTATGGGCAACTTCGACCTGATGCAGGCCGAAGCGCCCGACGATGAAAAAATGGCCGCAATTGCCGAGGTTCTCGGTGGTTACGGATTCCAGGTGAAGATTGGTGGATAATCTCATGAACGACAGAGTTGCAAAGCTCCGCAGGCAAAGCGTCGAGACCAGACCGTACATCTCAACCGAACGAGCCGAACTCGTGACCGATTTCTACAAGAGCGACATTCCGATGCGAGAATCGGTCCCCGTCTGCCGCGCGCTGGCCTTCAAGCACATAATGGAGAACAAGACGATATGCATCAACGAAGGCGAGCTGATCGTGGGCGAGCGGGGCCCGGCACCCAAGGCCACACCGACCTATCCCGAGTTGTGCTGCCACGACCTGGAGGACCTGCGAATCCTGAACATCCGGGAAAAGACCTCGTTTGTCGTCAGCGACGAGGTCAGGAAGGTCTACGAGGAAAGGATCATCCCCTTCTGGTCCGGAAAGACGATACGTGAGAAGCTCTTCGAGCTGATGGATGAGCAGTGGCGCCAGGCCTTCGAGGCCGGTGTGTTTACCGAGTTCATGGAGCAGCGGGCGCCCGGCCACGCCATCCTCGACGACAAGATTTATCGAAAAGGTATGCTCGATTTCAAAGAGGATATAACGCGGAACCGCGAGCAGCTTGATTATTTGAACGACCCCCGCGCCTACGACAAGCAGCAGGAATACCGCGCGATGGAGATTTGCATCGATGCCGTTATCACCTTCGCAAAGAGACACGCCGAAAAGGCCCTGGAGCTGGCCGAACAGCAGGACGACCCGGTTCGACGAAGCGAGCTGGAGCGTATCGCAGAAATATGCTCGCACGTGCCGGCGCACGCACCGCGGGACTTCTGGGAGGCGCTGCAGTCTTACTGGTTCGTGCACCTGTCCGTGATAACCGAGCTAAACACGTGGGACTCTTTCAATCCCGGACGCCTCGACCAGCACCTCTACCCCTTCTATAAGAAGGGCATCGAGCAGGGGACGCTGACAGCCGAACAGGCCACCGAATTGCTGCAGTGCTTCTGGGTCAAGTTCAACAATCAGCCTGCTCCGCCGAAGGTCGGCGTCACCGAAGAGCAGAGCGGGACCTACACGGATTTCGCCCTTATAAACATCGGCGGAGTCAGGCCCGAAGATGGCGCCGACGCCGTCAACGACATCTCATACATGATGCTGGACGTTATGGAGCAGATGCGTCTGACCCAGCCGAGCGGATGCATCCAGTTGAGCAAGAAAAACCCCGACCGGTTCCTCAAACGCGCCTGCCGCGTCATCCGCACCGGCTTCGGCCAGCCCTCGGTGTTCAACACTGAGGTCATCATCAAGGAGATGCTCCACGACGGCAAGACAATGACGGACGCCCGCAGGGGCGGTCCCAGCGGCTGCGTCACCGTCAGCGCGTTCGGTAAGGAAAGCTGTACGCTGACCGGCTATATCAACTGGCCCAAGATCTTCGAGTTGGCCTGCAACGACGGGGTCGATCCGCGCTCGGGCCGGCAGATTGGGCCAAAGACCGGCGATCCCCGCACATTTACGTCGCACGAGCAGCTTATGGACGCCTACAAGCAGCAGCTCAAGCACTTCATCGACCTCAAGATCAAGGGCAACAACATCGTCGAGCGGCTCTTCGCCAATCACATGCCGGCGCCGTTTATGTCGGTCGTTATGAGCGACTGCATCGACCGGGGCCTGGATTACCATAACGGCGGGGCAAGGTACAACTCGACCTACATCCAGGGCGTCGGTATCGGAACGCTGACGGACGCCTTCGCCGCCGTAAAGCACCATGTTTTCGACGGACACGATGTCACCATGGACGAGCTGCTCGGCGCGCTGCGCGACGAGTTCGAGGGGCACGAGAAGCTGCGCCACACGCTGCTGGAGCACTCACCCAGGTACGGCAACGACGACGATTACGCCGACGCCATCGCCGAAGAGGTGTTCGGCGCCTATTACGAGCTTCTAAACGGCAGGCCTAACACAAAAGGCGGAGAGTATCGCGTCAACCTGCTCCCAACGACGGTACACATCTACTTCGGCTCGGTCGTCGGGGCCCTGCCCAACGGAAGAAAGGCCGGCGAGCCCGTCTCCGACGGCATCAGCCCAAGCCAGGGCGCCGATACGAGGGGTCCCACCGCGGTCGTGAAATCCGCCGCCAGAATCGACCATGCCCGCACGGGCGGAACGCTGCTCAATATGAAATTCAACCCCCAGGTGCTCGCCGGAGACGACGGCATCGACAAGCTGGCCCATCTAATCAGGTCGTATTTCAGGCTTGACGGTCATCACGTACAGTTTAATGTTATAGACGCCGAGACGCTCCGCAGCGCCCAGAAGCACCCGGAGAAAAACCGGGACCTGATTGTGAGGGTGGCCGGATACAGCGACTACTTCGTCGATTTGGGCCGCGACCTGCAGAACGAAATTATCTCGCGCACCGAGCAGCAGGCGTTTTGACCCGCTGCATTGACCTTCTCGAAGCGTCACTGTGCAGCCAGAGCATTTGTCGGACCGCCCTAACAAGAGTTGGGACGGCAGTAATACACTGGAGGCTTGTTATGAGAAAAATCTCGCCCGTGTTCGCAGTTTGTATACTCTTGCTTTTCGCTGTCGGCTGTACGAGCAGTCCGCACAATTTGACCGAAAGCCAATCGCAGCAGTTCATCAACGCGCACGTCGCAAGGGTCGAGCCCCTGAGCAGGCAGGCGAACCTCACCTATTGGGACGCCGCAACCACCGGAGAGTCCCGGCACTATCAGAAGCTCAGCCAGATACAACTGATGATCCGAAAGATGCTCGCCAGTCCCCAGGGCTACGGCTTCGTCAAATACGCCAGAGGCTCCGGACAGGTCAAAGACCCCGTGCTGGCGCGACAACTGGACAGGCTCTACTACGGCTATCTGCCCAATCAAATCGAGCCCGACCTGATGGGAAAAATCGTGGCTCTGGACACAAAAATCCAGAAACAGTACAACAACTTCCGCGGCACAATCGAGGGCGAGAAGGTCACCATGAGTGACATATACACCATCATGACCACCGAAGAGGACTGCCGCACCAGAGAGCTGGCCTGGAAGGCGAGCAAGCAGGTCGGAAACGCCATCATCTCCGATTTCCTCGCACTGGTAAGGCTCCGCAATCAGGCCGCAAAAAAGCTCGGCTTCGACAACTACCACACGCTCACAATAGTCACAGGCGAGCAGAGCGTCGAAGAGCTCGACCGCATCTTCGACGAGCTGGACAGGCTGACCGCCGGGCCCTTCGCCCGTCTCAAAGACGAGCTCGACGCAATACTCGCCAAAAGCTACGGCATTGCCCCGGGGGACCTGATGCCCTGGCACTACCACGATCCGTTCTTCCAGCGAACCCCGCTCGTCTATGAGCTGGACCTAGACGTCTATTACAAGGGCCGGGACGTAAAAGAGCTGGCCGAGAAATACTACGCCGGCGTCGGTCTGCCCGTTGACGATATCCTGGCCCGCAGCGACCTGTACGACCGCGAGGACAAGTATCCGCATGCCTTCAGTCACGATATCGACCGCAGCGGCGATGTGCGGATCCTCTGCAACCTCCAGAACACCGAGCGCTGGATGGAGACAATACTCCACGAGCTGGGCCACGCAATCTACAGCAAATATCACGACCCCAAAGAGCCCTGGCTGCTCAGGGAGCCCGCACACAGCTTCACCACCGAGGCCGTCGCCATGTTCTTCGGCCGCCTCAGCCGAAACGCCGCCTGGATGCAGCAGATGCTCGGGCTCTCCGACGCCGAGCGCCTCAAGATCAAAGCGGTTAGCGACAAATATCTGCGATTCCAGCAGGTCCTCTTCACCCGCTGGGCCTTGGTAATGTACAACTTCGAGAAGCAGCTCTACGCCGATCCCGATCAGGACCTCAATACCCTCTGGTGGGACCTGGTCGAAGAATACCAGCTTCTAAAACGCCCGCCCGGGCCTGCCGACGCCGGCTGGGCCTCGAAGCTCCATTTCACTACCGCTCCGTGCTACTATCACAACTACATGCTGGGCGAGCTGCTCGCATCCCAGCTCCACCATCACATAGTCCGCAAAGTGCTGCGCCTAAGGTCGGATGAAGGCCTGAGCTACACAGGTGACAAACGCATCGGCGATTATCTGCGCAAGAAGGTTCTCGGGCCCGGCGCGAGGTACGAATGGAACGAGATGATACGACGTGCGACCGGCGAGCCGCTGACGCCAAAGTACTTCGTCGAGCAGTTCATAGAGTAATGTCATCCGTCCGGCCGCAGCGGAATCAATAAATGTTTGCCCCGACCGGGGAATTGCTGTATGTTTAGCTGCTATCGGGAGAAAAAATGATTTACTTGATTGCCATATTCATATACCTGCTCGTCCTGACAGGCATCGGCGTTTACAAGTCGCGCCAGGTCAAGACACAGGAGGATTTCACGGTCGCCGGCAGGACCCTTTCGCCCTGGATAATGGTCTGCACGATGCTGGCCGTCTGGATTGGAACCGGCTCGATAGTAGGCAACGCTGGAAAAACCTACGAAGTGGGCATGGCCGCTCTCTTCCTGCCTGTAGGGACGTTTTTCGGCATGATTCTGCTGTCGTTTATCGCCACGCGGGCCCGCAATATCGAGGCGCTCTCGGTGCCGGAGATAATCGGCCGCAGGTACGGCGGCGCCGCCCGGCTGCTGGCCGTAATAGCACTGATAATCGCCTACATGGTCATCGTCAGCTACCAGTTCAATGCCGGTGGAATGGTCCTGGAGGTCATAGCGGGCAAAAAGGAAAAGGTGGCCCTCAATGCCGGCGGAATCCTCACCAAGCAGCAGGTCCGCAAAGGGTACTTCCACTACGAGCCCCCCCAAGACTGGGCCGGAACGGCAGAGGTCAAATTCAACGTCAAAGAAGCCGACGGGGATAGCTGGGGCAAAACGCCCCAGGTCTTCACGGTCAATGTCGTTGCCTCGACCGAAATCATCCGGTCAAAAGAATCGCTCGAAAAGAATATCAAGGACCTGGCCAAGGGTATCGAAAAGGACCCCAACGCCCCTCCTGAAGACAAAGCGAAACTCCGCCGGCTCAAGAACACCCGCATTATCAAGCAAAACACCTTCACCCGTGTAATAATAAAAGGATATGACGCCGGATTCGGCAAAAGCGAAGGAATCTACAGGCTCGCCGAGGTGCCTCAGCAGGGCCGCATATACCTCCACGAGCCCGTGCTTACAGCCTACCGCGCGACAATCATCGCCGCCATATTCATCATAGCCTATACGATGCTGGCCGGGCTGCTGAGCCTCGCCTTCGCCGATATTGTCACCGGCACAATCATCACGGTCACCCTGCTGATCGCCTTTCCGGTGCTGCTGGTCAGGGCCGGAGGTTTCGCCGGCATGGAGGCGGCGTTCGCCGCAATGGGGGACCGGCCGGACCACATGAAGCTGCTCGGCGTCTTCGACGCCGCCGACTATATCAACTTCCTTCTGCCCGTCTTTCTCCTTGTAATGGGTGACGCAAACCAGTACCAGCGCATCTTCGCCAGCAAAAACGCCAAAGGCGCCCGCACCGCCGTGATTGTGATGATCTTTGTGGCCCTGCTCATTGAGGAGCTGATCATCGCCGAGGCCTGGTTTGCCGGCAGTCTGACCCCGGATCCTGAGAACGGACGATACGTCCTGATATACGCCGCCCGGCATTTCATGCCGCTGGCGATCGGGATCATCTTCATGATAACCGTCGTCGGCATTATTATCTCCACGGCCGACTCCTTCCTGCTCGTGCCCGCCACCACCTTCATCAAGGATATCTACCTCAACTACATCAATCCCAAGGCCCCCGAAAAGCGAATCGTCCTTATGAGCCGCTTAATGGTCCTCACCTTCGGAGTAATCGCCTGGCTCGTATCGCTGGCGTTCTCGGAATCGACCACAGTATTCGAAAAGGCGCTGTACGCCTTCACGGTTTACGGCTCGGCCATCACCCCGTGCCTGGTCGCCGCCCTTTTCTGGAAGCGCGCGACAACCGCCGGAGCCATCTGCTCCATCCTGGCCGGCACGGTTACCACGCTGCTATGGGAAGAGATCATAAAGTCGCACCTGCCGAAGGAATTGGCAAAGCTCGATGCCGTCCTGCCCGCAATCACCCTTTCGGTGATATGCCTGATAGCGGTCAGTTTGTTGACCGGCCAAAAAGATCGAACCGGAGGTGATTAGCAAATGTTCCCAGCCGAAGTGTACGTCAACAGAAGAAAACGCCTGCGAACACAGGTTCAATCCGGCCTGATCCTGCTTTTGGGAAACTCGCAGAGCCCGATGAATTACAGGCTCAACCAGTACCCGTTTCGCCAGGACAGCTCACTTCTCTACTTCTTCGGTCTTGATTTGCCGGACCTGGCGGCCGTTATCGATGTGGACAAGGGGGCCGAGTGTATCTTCGGCGACGATCCTGCGGCCGATGACGTTATCTGGAGCGGGCCGCAGCCGCCGCTAAGCCAAACCTGCCAAATGGCCGGGGTATCTCAGACCCTGCCGCTCGAGAGACTCCAAACAGTCTTGGCTAACGCCGCACAAAACGGCAGAAACATTCGCTACCTCCCCCAGTATCGCCCGGAAAACATCCTGAAAATGGCCAGACTGCTGGAGGTGGCACCGACCGTCGTAAACGACGGGACTTGTGAACGGCTCATACGGGCCGTCGTTGCACAGCGATCCGTCAAGGCCAAAGAGGAGATAGAGCAGATTGAAGCCGCCCTCGATGTCAGCTACGAAATGCACACACTGGCAATGAAGCTCTCAAAGCCCGGCACCTACGAAAAGGAAATCGCCGGCGCAATCGAGGGGCTCGCCTTATCCAGGGGCTGTCGCCTTGCCTTCCCGGCCATCTTCTCGATACACGGTGAGACGCTGCATAACCCCCACCACGAAAACCTGATGAAGGCCGGCGACATCGCCGTCAACGATTCGGGCGCCGAATCGCCGCTGCGCTATGCAAGCGACATCACCAGGACCATCCCGGTCGGGGGCAAGTTTTCCCAGAGGCAGAAGGAAATCTATACCATTGTCCTAAATGCGCACGAGACCGCCATCGATGCCGTAAAGCCGGGTGTCGAATTCAGGGACATCCACCGTCTCGCATCCAGAATGCTGCTGTCCGGCCTAAAAGATCTGGGCCTGGCAAGGGGCGACCCCGAACAGGGCGTCGAAGCAGGCGCACACACGCTATTCTTTCAGTGCGGCGTGGGCCACATGATGGGGCTCGACGTCCACGACATGGAAGCGCTCGGAGAGGACTACGTCGGATATACCGACGCCATCCGAAGAAATCCGGCTTTCGGCTTCAAGTCCCTCCGACTTGCAAAAGCGGTTGAGCCGGGTTTCGTCGTAACAGTGGAGCCGGGTATATATTTCATACCCGAGCTGATAGACCGCTGGAAGGCCGGGCAAAAATGCTCCGAATACATCAATTATGACATGGTCGAGAAGTACAGGGACTTCGGCGGCGTCAGAATCGAGGATGATATCCTCGTAACGGCCGACGGCTGCCGCCTCCTGGGCGCTGAGATACCGAAATCCATCGACCAGGTCGAGCACATGTCATCCGCCTGACCTGACAGCCGCAAATGTCACCCCTGCCTAAGACCGGCGTTAGCACCTCGCAGAGTGACCTCGGGGAATCCCAACGATAGGAATCCTGCAAATCCCCCTACCATTTTCCGGCGGAATATCGTATAATAGCTGTCCCTGGAAGTAATAGACAGAAGATGGACGGAAAGGGTCCCTGATGAAAACAGAATTGGGCGCAAAAACAGAAAACCCCACTTGTTCTCGTGCACTGGCCGTCACCGCCGCCTTAATCCTCATCCTTTCGATCTCGGCGCGGGCCGGTGCCAACGACGCAATGCCGCACGAAGGCGGCAGTGACGGCCCGCGCCCCGGTCAGGCCTTCTCCGAGAGAATACGCCAGAGACTCCAGGTACGTGATTTTGCCCTCCAAAACGTGACTATGCCCCAGGAGCAACTGCCGGATTACCTCACCGTGACTGTCGAGCACGAGGGGCGACCCCGGGTGCTCCACCTTTTCAAATGGTCGGTCCGCGGCCCCAATTTCCATGTGCAGGCTCAGAGACCCGGCGGCAGGCTTGTGCTAATAGACCCGGGCCCGGTCCGCACATATCAGGGCTTCGTTGAGGCCGAACCCGGCAGCGTGGTCTCGGCGACTATGGGCTCGAACGGCCTGCGGGCCAGGGTCCTGCGAGACCGCGGACCCGGCTGGGCGATTGAGCCGCTCGAAGAGGCCGAAATATCGGAAATGCCGGAGGATGCCCGTTCGGGCCCGGACAGGGTGCACGTCCTCTACTCCGAAAGCGACATCGAGTTTCCCGACTTGTTGTTCAACCACCCCCCCCTTCCGCCGCCCCGGCCCGGCGAACCTCCGCTGGCCTCATTTTCAGGCCTCCAGACGGCCGGGGTCGTTTCAGCATCGTCCGCAGTTGCCGCGGCCGCGACCGGCTCATTCGCCTGGTACGGCTGCGACGTCGTACGGGCCGAAATCGGCTTCGACGTGGACTACACATTTTACGCGTCGTATGCCGGCTCGAATGAAAGCACTGTCGTCAGCCTTCTCGAAGGGCTCGTAAATGACCAGTTCGACACGAGGTTTGTCCGTGACACCCTCATCGAGCATGTCATCGGCAAAGTCATCATTAGGACCGATTCGGCGGCCGACCCCTACGCCACAACCAATATGAACGACCAGCTTACCACCCTCAGGAGTCTCTGGAACAGCCTGCCGGCCAACGAACGCACGCACGACCTCGCCCAGCTACAGACAGGCCAGAGGACCAACTACGGCGGGCTGGCATGGGTAACGCAAATCTGCACGAGCTACCGATACTCCGTCGCCAGCCGGGCATTCGGAGCCAGCTTCTGGGGCGGCGCCGCCCGGCATGAGATCGCCCACAACTGGGGATTGGGCCACAGCCACAGGGGCTGCCCCGAACGCAATGTCGGCATTATGTGCGGCGACAGCTCCAGAATGCACGTGTTGGAGGTCGACACCATCATCAGGTACCGCAATTCACGCTCGTGCCTGGAAAACATCGGGCCCTATCCTACTCCAATTGCCCCATATGCCGGGATGGACCTCGTAAATGCCCTCAGGGGCGGGGACCCCGTGGCCGTCGATGTCCTGGCCAACGATCACGATGCGAACTGCGATACCCTCACCATTGCGCATTTCCAGAGCAAGTCCGAGCTCGGTGGGACCGTTACGCGCTCTGTCGGCTCCGGGCCGGGAGGACGCGACCAGCTTGTTTATACCCCGCCCGAAAACACATACGGCGAGGACTGGTTCACATACACAATCGACGACGGAAAGGGCCTGCAGACCACCGGCAACGTCAAGATTATTGTCAAGCTGGCCGACTCGATGCAGGGCTACTGGAAACTGGATGAAACCGCCGGTGATACCGCCGCAGATTCAAGCGGAAACGCCTACGACGGCACGCTCGAAGGGACCTTCACCTTCGATACCGCCTCGGCGCCGGGCCTGTTGGCCGGCGCGCTGAACTTCAACGGCGACGACGACTACATCGAGATCCCGGCCATGTACCTCAACAGCAACACGGTAACTATCACTGCGTGGGTCAAAAGGGTCGGCAACCAGAACAACTGGGCCGGAATACTCTTCAGCCGCAGCGAATCAACCGTGGCCGGGCTGACATTCGGCACCGACAACGAGATTAGATACAACTGGAACGATACGGGTTACAACTGGAATTCCGGCATCACGATCCCCGATAACCAGTGGGCCTTTGTCGCCCTTGTAATTGAGCCCCAAAAGGCCACCGTCTATTCCACGGGCGCCAGAAATCTGCGCTCGGCCACACATTACGCGGTGCACGATATCGAGCAGTTCGACGGCAGAACCAGGATCGGCGACGATTCGGCCAGCGGCAACAGGCACTTCCGGGGAGCCCTCGACGACGTTCGCATCTATAACTACGCGCTGGATGCCCCGGCCATATACACGGTCTATGCCGGCGGCCGGGCCGAAAACCCACGTCCGTTCGATTCCCAGCAGGATGTGGCCCAGCGAGCAACGCTCTCCTGGGCCTCCGGGGGAACGGCGGTCGGCCACGACGTCTACTTCGGGACAAGCCACCAGACCCTCGCAAACGCCACAACGGCCTCGCCGGAGTACAGGGGACGGATAACTGAGAATTCCTACACCCCCTTCATGGAATTCAACACCCGTTATTTCTGGCGAATCGACGAGACAACCGCCGCGTCCGGCGTGGTCACCGGCGCCGTCTGGAGCTTTACCACAGGCGCTTACCAGGGGACGATTACGCGGGAAGTCTGGACGGGCATAGGCGGCTCGGCCGTTTCCAACCTGACCACGAATCGGTTGTATCCGGGCAGACCCGACATAAAGGAGGAGATAACCAGTTTCGAGGGGCCGGTGGACTGGGCCAACAACTACGGCACACGCATCCACGGTTACCTGGTCCCGGCCAAGACAGGCAGCTACACGTTCTGGATAGCCGGCGACGACAACTGCGAACTGTGGCTGAGCGCCGATGACAAACCCGCCAATCTCGAAATGATAGCCGAGGTGCCCGGCTGGTCGGATCCGCGCGAATGGGGCAAATTCCCCGAGCAGAAAAGCCGAGCGATTACTTTGACCGCCGACAAATCCTACTACATCGTCGCGCTGCACAAGGAGGCAAGCGGCGGCGACAACATCGCCGTCGCATGGCAGGGCCCGGACATTGACCGGCAGATAATATCGGGCCGGTATCTGGCGCCCTATGACAGCGATTTCCCGGTGCCGAATCCCATGACCTGGGCGACACCGCCCCACAGAACATCCAGCAGGTCCATTGCAATGGCGGCCTCGACCGCACAGGATCGCAGCGGCGTTGAGTATTACTTCACATGCACCTCAGGAAACGGCCACGACAGCGGCTGGCAGCCCGACCCCCTATACCAGGATACGGGCCTGAGCCCGAACACGCTCTACAGCTATACCGTCGTGGCCCGCGACAAGAGCAATAATCGAAACACAACGCTCCCCTCGCCACCCCATTCGGCGAGAACGGCTCTGCTCGGCGATTTCGAGCCCGACGGAGACGTGGATCTGGCCGACCTGGCCCGCTTTGCAGGATACTGGCCTGATGCCGGGCCCATCGTAGTCAACGGCGGCGCCGTGGCCGACCTCGACGGCGATGGCGACGCGGATTTCGCCGACCTCGCGGCCCTCCTGCTAAACTGGCTGGCCACGCAGCCCTAACCGGAGCCTCCAGGCTGCGCAAACGCGATTTTGCCTGCCCCGGTTCCGTAACAAGGCTCTGGAACACACGCAAAGGGCCGAAAATGCCCGAAAAAGCCGCAAATGCGCAAAATCAGAGCCGCATCACGCCCGTTTTTTTAAAAAATCAAAAAAAATGTTAAAATCCGGAAGAAACCGCGTCACGTTTGCCCGAGTTGTTAAACATACATATAGCATTGAATGCAGAACAGCCGAGACTACATCGAATTGGTCGAGAAGGCCAGGCTTGGAGACAAGGAGTGCCTGAACCGCTTGGCCGAGTTGGCAAGGGGGCCGCTGAACCAGTACGTGTTGCGGCTGACGTTGGACAGGGATGTGGCACAGGATATTGTCCAGGAGGTCGTTTTGGAGATGTTTAGATTATTCGGCAAGCTCAAAAATACCGAACGCTTCTGGAGCTGGCTTTACGGGATCGCCTTCAACAAGGTCCGCAGCCACTACGGCGTAAAATGGCGACATAAGACTGTTGCCCTTTCCGGCACCGCATTTGAGAACCACGCTACCGCCGCCGACGACGCCCTTGCCGAAATGGTCGGCAGAGAGTTCAAACAAATAGTCCTCAAATCGATGCATGAGCTGGAGCCCCGCCACAGGGCCGTTCTCACAATGCGCTGCTACGACCAGATGGCGTATTCCGAAATCGCCAGAATAATGGGCTCCAGCGAGTTTGCGGTCCGCTCGCTGTTCTATCGGGCCAAAAAGGCCCTCGCAGGCAAGCTCTCAGCTCACGGACTTGGCAAAAGCTCCCTCCTTGCGGCCCTGATTCTGTTCGGCAAAATGACAGCGACCAGCGAAGCATCAGCTGCCGGAATCTCCGTAACCGCGTCCGCCCTCAAGGTCGGCGCAGCCGCCTCTGTCGCCGCGGTGATGACCGGCAAAACCGCCGTCATCTCCGTGGCTGCCGTCGGCTTGATCGCCGGAGGTTCGGCGGTAATGACTTCAGGAATGGACGCTGCAAACCGAGCCGCGAAGGAGCATCCGGATCGGCAAACGGCTCTGTCGCATGTTCCGGCCCCCGGCGGCGCAACCGCTGTGGACGCGGCGGAATGCTGGTATTTCTTCCCCGAGGGACCGAGTGAGCCGGTGATGATCAGGTTGACAAGTTCCGGGAGTTCAAACGCGCCGTCTCGCTGCCGGTCCCTTCAAAACGCGCACGCTAATTACCGCCGCGACAGGAACGGCGTCTGCATGACCAACCACCGCATGTTCAATGACGACCTCTCCGTGATGCGACTGCCGACGGACAACCACGAGTTCGACGCCTTTCTATCCGAAGTCGAGGGTAGGCCGGACAGCGTCGAATACATCCCCAACACCGACAGGGGCCTGCTCGTTATCTGCCGATTCGATGGCCGGCAGGGCGGCGGGACCTGGCGTGTGCATCGCCATCTTACCGCTCTTGAGGAGCAGTATTTCCAGGTCGATTGGCCCGAAAGCGCGAAAACCATCGACAATCGCGACCCCATGCACAAACGCGGCTGGACTTATTTCACAATCGAAGGCCGGCTCAACGGCCGGGACGTCGCCGGCAAAGGACGCATGCCGTTTGTCTATCACACAAGCAGGCGGTTCACCCCGTGGCTCAAGCTCCGGATCGCCGGCGGGCCCACAATCATTGATACCCCGCGACAGGCGTGCGTCTATGACAAAACCGGCACGCCGATCGCTGCATACCCGGGCGGCAGCTTCTTCAAGGGCCTCGGCCGGCCATGGATGGGATTGCACACAATCGACACCATCCGCCGCGACGCCGCCGAGCAGCGGGTATCCTTCGAGTCCGAATACGTACAAGACAAAACAAAAGCGCAAATCGTGCTGGACTGCGGCCGGCTCGAAATCACTTACCTCATAGACTTGGACAGAGACATCATCGAAACAATAGCGTTCTCATCGAGCGGTTGCGGGGGCGCTGATATTGAGGGAGAGCTGACTCTCACCTGCCTGGAGGATAGCGGGCAGGCCGGTGGTGAGTTTACAGCGCCAAGGCACGAAACTTCGACCCGGCGGCGACAGCCGCCGCCGGGCCTGCTTTGGCTTACAAAACTGGCCGAAGGCGGCTGGTAGGCCCTCAGGCTTATTTACTTGAGGCAACTTGTTACACGAGGAGATATTATGAATGCGGGAAGAATCAGAGGAAATGTAACTGTGCTCGTGGTCACGCTTGCCACTCTTATCCATGGTGGGAACATCCTCGGCTCCACAAAGACCTATGAGTTTGTCGCGGACCAAAGCACACTTATATGGTACCTGGGGTACACGGGCTGGTCGATTCCCCACTCAATCGAGGGCACTTTCCGCCTGACCGTGGATTTTGACGCCGGACTCGCATCGTTCGACCAGGTCAATTCCTTCTTGACCGACGCCCGGCCCCCTTTGCACTACCCGGACCTCAACTTGAACGGATACAGTCTCGATGAGCTGTTCCACATGTCCGAGCTGGCCGGAACTGTGCTCAGCAGCAGTACGGCCAGATTCACGGGCCAGTTCGACATAGAGGGCACTCAGGTCAACATCGTCATTGACATCTCGATTGTAGAAGACTCGGTTCACCTGCTCGGAACCTGCCAATGCGCTGAGGCGGGATATGACTTTGATTCCTTCAGTCTCGACGCTGTTGCCCTCAGATGCAAGGACGCCTACCACGTCGATAAGAACGGCGACGACAACAACGACGGTCTGAGCCGAGAGACCGCTTTTGCCACGATCCAGAAAGGCATCGATACAGCCGACGCCGGCGACACCGTCCTCATCTGGCCCGGACTGTACAACGAATCGATCAACTTCAAGGGCAGGGCCATAACCCTCAAGAGCGCCGCCGACGCCGCCATAATCGAGGCCCCCGGCGCCGACGCCGTGACCTTCCACGCCGGCGAGGGCCCCGCCAGCGTCCTGAAGAACTTCGTAATCCGAAACAGCGGCCTGGCGATATCACTCAACTATGGAAGCAGCCCGACAATCAGCAATCTCACCATCGTCGATAACGATTTCGGCATAGCCGCCTACGAAAATTCCAACCCCGACATCAGCAATTGCATCTTCGCCGACAACCGCGACGGCAACCTATTCGGATGCACCGCGCGGTATAGCTGCGGCGCCGGCCAGCCCGCCGATGAGCCCATTGAGGGCCTCGTCTCCCACTGGAAATTCGATGAAGGCACAGGAACGACAGCCTACGATTCGGCCGGAGACAACCACGGCACAATCCACGGAGCCCAATGGACAGCCGGAAGGTTCAATAACGCGTTGGACTTTGACGGTAACGACGGTGTGGATGTGGAAGGAAGTTCCGGAGCAGCTTCTACTCTCAATATCCACGATTCTGATTTGACCGTTTCGGCGTGGGTCAAAACACGCGGAACCGGCGGTACGATCGTCGCAAGGGCGAAGCCCCTCTATATCACCTACAGGCTATTTGTCGACACAGACAAGGCCGGTATTAACACCTACAGGCAGGGATCAGGGCACTGGGTTTTGTCTGCCGAGGAAGCACTCAGCGCGAACACATGGTATCACCTCGTTGGTGTTTTTGACAGAACTCGAGATATCGGCCAAGTATACATCAACGGAATCAAGGAAGCTGAGGGGCCAATGACTCTCGACCCTGTCTCGAACGATGCAACCACTAAGATAGGGTGCTTGTTACTCGGTCAGGCCGAATCTGCCTTCGACGGGGTAATCGACGAAGTAATGATCTTCAATAGGGCGCTCTCTGAACAGCAGATCCAACAACTCTACAGCGACGACCAATCCGAACCGGTTTCTCACTGGAAATTCGACGAGGGCGTGGGCAGCATTGCATACGATTCGGCCGGAGACAACCACGGCACAATCTACGGCGCCCAGTGGACGGCCGGCATGGCCGGCGGAGCGTTGGACTTTGATGGCTTTGGCGACTACGTCAGGGTTTCGGATCCGACCTCGCTCGACCTGGATACCCGTTACACCGTCTCGGCATGGATCAAGACCGATACCATCTCTGCGAAGAACGCCATCATAGTGGCCTACAGAGATCGAGTCACTCCCTCGGTTCTTTTCCAGCTCGATCGCTACGGTGCAGATATGCGTTTCGTAGTGGTGGATGAAGCAGCGAATACTCTGGTCGCCCTTTATCCCGGCGCCCTCTTGGCGAATAGCTGGTATCACGTCGCGGGTGTAAGAGACGGCGACAGCCTGAAGGTCTTTGTCAACGGCGTGAAGGGCCCCACCGTGTACAAGGCCTTCGGACAGATAATCCCGAGCCTTGTGACAATCGGAGCTATCGACTGCTGCGCTCGCGGAGTGCACGCTTACTTCCAGGGCTCAATCGACGAAGTAGTCGTTTTCGACGGGGCGCTCTCTGACCAGCATATCCAACAACTCTATCAGGGAGGCTCCGGTGGGCCGGGTCCTGGCTTGGATCCGCTATTCGCGGATCCCAACGGTGGTGATTATCATCTCAAATCCGAGCGCGGCCGGTACTGGCCCGAGCACGATATATGGGTCCTCGACAAGGTGACCAGCCCGTGCATCGACGCCGGGGACCCGGCGGACGACTACTCCGCCGAGCCCGCCCCCAACGGAAGCCGAATCAACGCCGGCGCCTACGGCGGAACGGCTTCCGCAAGCAGAAGCGAATGGACGTCGTCAGTCGATATCAACGGCGACGGAGTCGTGGATGTGAGAGATATCTCGATTATCGCCGACAACTGGCTCAGAGGCGCCGGGCCCACGCCCCCGCCGGACGATAATGTGCCGCCCACGCCTAATCCCATGACCTGGGCAAGCCCGCCGAGTGCACTTTCGGCGACTACAATCAGTATGACTGCGACCACCGCCGCCGATGAAAGCGGCATACAGTACTATTTCGAGTGCATATCGGGCGGCGGGCACAACAGCGACTGGCGCGACGAGCCCACCTATACGGACTCCGGTCTCGACCCCAACACCGAGTACTGCTACCGGGTTAAGGCGAGGGATAAGTCGGCGAGCCGGAATGAAACAGGCTGGTCGGTCACGGCCTGGGCGACCACGACCGCCGCAGACCAACTCGTGATAGACGACTTCGAGGACTACAACAACCACACGCCCGACCGGATATTCCAGTGGTGGCTGGATGGCTTCGGCTTCGGCGCGCCTCCGCCCTCGCCTCCGCCTTACTATCCGGGTAACGGGAGCGGCTCGATCATCGGCTATCCCAATCCGCCCTTTGCCGAGCAGATGATTGTCCACGCGGGCAGCCAGTCGATGCCCTTCTGCTACAACAACAACCGTGTGGGCATGTTGAAGTACTCCGAGACCAACAGGACGCTCACCGATCCTCGCAACTGGACTTTGGCAGGGGCCAAGACCCTTTCCATCTGGTACCGCGGATATCCCGCCTCCACCGGAGGCTACTTCTATGACCCGCCCACCCACGCCTACACGGTAGGAGGCGCCGGCACGGACATCTGGGACGTCCCCGGTCGTGACGGCGAGTTCCACGATGAATTCCACTTCGTGTATCGAACTTTTACGGGCGCAGGAGCGATTCAGGCCAGGGTCGACAGCATCCAGAACACCAACGATTGGGCAAAGGCCGGCCTGATGATTCGCGACAAGCTCGACGCCGACTCGGTCTACTCCATGGTCACGCTCACTCCGACTCAGGGTCTCCTATGGCAATATCGTATGGAAGCTGGAGGCCCCGGCGCCATGACACAGGTCGGCGGCATCACAGCCCCCCAGTGGATCAGGATAAGCCGCGACGTGAGCGGCACGGTTATGGCCGAGTATTCTGATGACGGATCTACGTGGACGACGATAGGGACTCCGCTGAATATTCCGATGAACACGCCGATGTACATAGGTCTGGCCGTGACCAGCCACAGCCCCGCTGTAACCTGCCAGGCGGTCTTCTCAAACGTCAGCTTCCCCAACACCACCCCCGGCCCGACATGGGCCAGCCAGGATATCGGGATTCAGAGCAACGACCCCGAGAAAATGTACGTGGCAATTGCAAACAGCAACAGAACCACCGCCGTCGTAACAAATCCCGACACCGCCGCAGCACAGGCCAAGAGCTGGACCGAATGGCGAATCCCCCTGATCCAATTCAGTAGCCAGGGCGTGAACCTGACCGATGTCAACGAGGTCTCTCTGGGCTTCGGCACGAGGGGCAACGCGACCACTCCCGGCGGCTCAGGCCTTGTGTTCTTTGACGATATTTGCCTGGACAGGAATTAGAAGGACCCTTCGCAACTCCAATAGACCCGCCGCCCCTGCCGGTTCCGACGCCAAATCGCCACTAAGGTCGGAGATAGGACAACCGCGCCCGAAGTGGCTGTTCGCGCATCCGCCGCCATGCCGAACCACCCGGCCGGGCCGGCCGCCACGCACCGACAACGCACCCGAAGAACCACCTCTTACTGCCGAAGTCCTAAAATAAACCGGAAATTCCATTTTTTTGCTCGACAGCGTCTCGCCGCAGAATTATAATTCATCTTGTCCTGCTTGGAGTCGTTGGATGCGGGAAGTGAAATGTATACCGGAATGCGAGGCAAATCCGTTGTTTCGCGGCGTCGTGGTTTCGATACCGGCGGGGGCGAGCGAAAGGCGTTCACCCTCGTGGAGCTGCTCGTCTCGATATCCGTCGTATCGTTTGTCGCCGCGATACTGCTGCCGGCCCTCAGCGCCGCGCGGCGCCGGGCCCGCTTTGTTATCTGCGCCAACAACCAGCGCCAGATCGTGCAGGCGGTCAACCTCTGTGCCGCCGACAACGACGGCTTCTACCCCGAATCGGTA
>CP070678.1:4139950-4142833 GCA_020352515.1 Phycisphaerales bacterium
CCGAACAAAGCCCCGACAAGCGCCTCAATTCACACTGAGCTCCTCTGGCCCCGGCATCCAAAGAACGGCTATCCCGCGAACCTCGCCGCCGGGACCGCGTAAGACACATTGGCCTCCGAGAAATGTAAAGACGGCTGTACGCGGCTATACGCAGATCGCCCGCATGGCGGGAAAGGATGGGCAATGCACCGGGATAATTTGGGTCTGGACGCCGTCGATAGCAGGTTCCTGCAAACATGCGACCTCCCCCAGGACGACTCCTACAAGAAGCCCTTTGTGCTCGTTATCTTCGGAGGCACCGGCGATCTGAGCAAACGGAAGCTGCTCCCAATGCTCTATCACTTGGAACAGGAAGAGAGACTTTCCCATCACTCGAAAATCGTTGGTCTCGGCCGCGGCGACATCACCGACAAGCAGTACCGCAGCTTTGTCCTCGATGCGCTCAAGACATTTGCCATTGAGTCTTTCGACCAGGATAGAGCCAAGACTTTTTGCACCCGAATCGGCTATCTGGCAGCCGATGCACGCTCGGACGCCGGTTACCAGAAGCTGTGCCGCCGAATAAGAGACCTCACAGCCGGGGACGCCGCCGACAGCCTCGTCTACTACCTGGCGGTCCCGCCCGACCTGATCCGTCCGACGATTGAGGGGCTCTTCAAATACAACCTCTGCGGCGGCCGGCTCACGCCCAAAATCGTCATAGAGAAACCGTTCGGCCGCGACAAGAAAACCGCCGCCAACCTCAATCACTTCATCCTCGAACACTTCAACGAGCAGCAGGTCTATCGAATAGACCACTACCTCGGCAAGGAAACCGTACAGAACATCCTCTTCTTCCGCTTCGCCAACAGCATACTCGAGCCCCTCTGGAACAGGAGATACATCGACCACATACAGATTACGGTCGCCGAGGACATCGGCGTCGAAGGCCGGGCCGCATTCTACGAGCAGGCCGGAGTGGTGAGGGACATCGTCCAGAACCACATGATGCAGCTTCTCGCGCTCGTCACAATGGAGCCCCCGGTCGGATTTGCCCCCGACTTGGTCCGCGACGAAAAGGTAAAGGTCTTCAGGGCCCTTCGCCCCGTCGGCGATGAGCACATCACCACGTTCATGGTTCGAGGCCAGTACGCCCCCGCCGGCTCCGTCCCCGGTTACAGGAGCGAAGAACAGGTGCCGCCCGATTCCAACACGCCCACCTTCTTCGCCGGCAAATTCTTTATCGACAACTGGCGGTGGGCGGGCGTCCCCTTCTATCTCCGAACCGGAAAGCGCCTCGCAGCTCGCGCCACCCAAATCATCGTACAGTTCAAGCAGCCCCCCCTCAGGCTCCTCGGCCGCACCTGTGACATCATCGAACCAAATCTGCTCGTGCTCGGCATCCAGCCCAAAGAGCAGATATCCCTCCGACTGAACGTCAAACACCCCGGCCCCGGCAACCGCCCGCACGCCATCAACCTCGATTTCGACTACTCCCGCAACTTCGGACTCAAAAAGCACTCCGCCTACGAACGCCTCCTGCTCGACTGCCTCAGGGGCGACCTCACCCTATTCGCTCGCGCCGACGAGGTCGAGGCAATGTGGGAAATCGTCGACCCCATAATAGCACAATGGGATTCGATCCCCCCGGATGATTTCCCGAACTACCCCGCAGGAACGTGGGGCCCGAACGATGCCCACTCCCTCCTCGCCCACGACGGGAGGGCCTGGATAGAGCCCGAGCATTAAAGATTACCCGCCTCCATCGACTTGACCAGATTGTAAATCGTCATATTGCATGGAACCCCCACGCTGTGCTTGCCCCCCAGCGCCACAACCGCCCCGTTCAACGCATCGATCTCCGTCCTCTTCTTTGCCGCGATATCCTGGAGCATCGACGATTCATGCTCGGCCGTATCCGGAATCAGCTTCTCGTAGAACACCCGCAGAAACTCGCCCCCCGACCGCCAGTGCGTGCTGTAACCGGCCGCCCCCATCACGCCGAACACTTCCTCCACGATAACGTCCATGATTCGCCGCGTCCAAACGCCCTCCGCCAGAACCCCGTACCGAACCCCAAGAATCGCGCCCAGAGGATTCAGCGCGCAGTTATACAGCATCTTCGCCCACAGGTCTTTGCCGATTTCGCCTGTCGTCCCGCAGGGTATGTCCCCCTCATCTATAGACAGGCACAGCTCCTCCACACGCGACGCCGCGTGTCCGAAAAGAGACCCCACATGTATGGAATCCGCATGAACCGTCACCTTCACATGGTTGGCCGCGTGCCTGTGAAAGCCCGTTATCACGCGCGCGTTATACACCCGCTCGTCCCCGAAAAACGGCACAAATTCCTCCGCGTTGCCCCACCCATTCTGAAAAAGAACAATCATCGTCCGCCCGCCGAGAAGATCCCCGTGTTCCCAAAGGTCCCCCGCCGCCTCGTGAGAATCAAATGACTTCGTGCACACCAGTGCATAATCGTATTGCCCCCTCTCAACTTCATCCAGAGACGTATAACACCCGAACGCACCCGGCCCCGCACGATATTCCCCGAAAATCCCTCTCCGTATCAGCCCCTCTTTGCGCAACAGCCCGACCGTCTCCTCCCTGGCCAGAACGTCAACCTCCGCCCCGGATTTGAGCAGGCAGCTCGCAATGCCCAGCCCAACCGCACCACCGCCGTATATCAATACCCTCATGCTTCACACATATACAAAAACACCTGCAATCTTTACAAACCTTCAATCCACCCCGAGCTTCCTCCTCAGAACCTCCAGATTCACCACGTCCTCACGATTATACTCCAGCAGCCTCCCGAGGGACTGCCGGTTGTTGTTATTCACATAATCCCACCACAGCAGAACCGCCGCATACCCGTCCACGTTCTGCAATCCCCTGCGGATG
>CP070678.1:4142933-4234941 GCA_020352515.1 Phycisphaerales bacterium
GTTGGTTTCCTTTCAAAAACAATTCTGGTTACCCGTTGTCATTCACGTCTTTAAGAAACCGAACCGTCGATACTACTGCCCGGCCCCAAGCTGGTTCGGTCCCGCCGGCCCGGATGCTGCTCGTTGCAACCGCTCACGACAGCTCCGCCGCCTGTTGCGGCCGCCGGCGCCGCCCACCGGGCCGGCTTTCTTGACTTAATCAACAAATTCTCTAAAACTGCCGTCACTTCTTGGCTCCAACATACTGCCCTTCTTCAGGCTCGCCCGAAGACGCCCGCCATCCTTGTTGAATCGAGCAACATCTGTTTTTTGTAATAGCAATCAGCGTGCCAGCGATGCACTTTAGCCTTGTCTTTGTTGTAAGTCCCATCAGCACAAGGGCTTACGCTCGGGCTTCCCGTATGCCCCAATCTCCTGATAGAATACAATTTCGTAGGTTATTCTAAGAGCGTCTACAAAATTGTAGTCAGATGCCAGAATCCTGACAGGCCGCCGCCGTTCGGCCGAACTCGGTTTCCCCCCCTTCGCCCCCGGCGGGTGTTGGCGGAAATCTGCCCGCAGCTACTACCCTATCGCATCGGACCCGCGGTCCCCCGTGCGGATTCTGACACACTCAGAAAGGTCGAGGATGAATATCTTTCCATCGCCGATGTTCCCGGTTCTGGCCCCTTCGATGATCGCCTCAACTGTCTTCTCGACAAAAGCCTCATTCACCGCGATCTCGATACGCACCTTCTTCAGCAGGTTGACCTCAAAATCCACCCCTCGGTAGCTTTCGTGATAGCCTTTCTGCTCCCCGCAGCCGAGTGCGTTTGTAACGGACATCTTGAAGACCTCTTTCCTGTAGAGCGCCTGTTTTACATCCTGCAGTTTATGCGGCTGAACGTATGCTATTATCAGTTTCATGTTTGCGTCTCCGATTGCCGAAACAATTGTCAGGTTGTCGTGAATATCTGGAACCCGGAGTAGGCCTCCATTCCGTGCTCGCCGATATCGAGGCCCTTCAGCTCCTCTTCAAGTGTCACCCGCAGTCCAATGGTCTTGCTGATGGCAAAGAACAGGATAAGTCCGAGTCCGAATGCCCAGACGAAGGCCGAGGCGGCACCCAGGGCCTGTACTGCGAGCTGCCGGGGCCCCGCCCCGTAGAACAGTCCGAATTCCATGTTGAACAGGCCGACCGACAGAGTCCCCCATGCCCCGCACACGCCGTGCACGCTGACGGCGCCGACCGGGTCGTCAATCCTTAGAACGTGGTCGATAAACAGTACGCTCAGGACGACGAGCAGGCCTCCTGCCGCGCCGATGATCAGTGCGCCGACCGGCGATACGGCGTCACAGGGGGCCGTGATGGACACGAGCCCCGCCAGGGCTCCGTTGAGCGCCATTGAGGCGTCGGGCTTTTTAACTATCACCCACGAGACACACATCGCAACTACTGCGCCTGCCGCTGCGGAGAGGTTCGTGGTGACCGCTATATAGCCTATTGAGCCGTTTCCGGTTGTCGTGCTTCCGGGGTTGAACCCGAACCACCCGAACCAGAGAATGAACACCCCGAGTGCCGCCAGAGGCAGGTTATGGCCCAGTATCGCCTTCGGTTTGCGGTCCGGGCCGTACTTGCCGACCCTCGGGCCGAGCACTATCGCCCCAGCCAGCGCCAGCCAGCCCCCGATGGAGTGCACCACCGTCGAGCCCGCAAAATCCAGGAATTTGACCTTCTCCAGCCACCCGCCGCCATCCAGCAGGCCGCCCCATGCCCACGAGCCGAATACAGGGTAGATGAAAATCGATATTACGAAGCTGTAGACCAGGTAGCCCACGAACTTTGTTCGCTCGGCCATTGCACCCGAGACTATTGTCGCAGCCGTTGCAGCGAAGACGGTCTGGAATATCAGGAACGTCCAGTTCCAGTCTTCACCGGGGCCGACCCCGCTCATCCCGAAAAGGGTCGTGCCGAACAGACCGTTGCTCTTGCCGAACATCAGTCCGAATCCCACGAGGAAAAACGCAATGCTCCCAACCGAAAAGTCCATGAGGTTCTTCATAAGTATGTTGACCGCGTTCTTGGCCCGCGTGAACCCGGCCTCCACCATCGCAAAGCCCGCCTGCATAAAGAAGACCAGAAAGGCGGCGATGCAGGTCCATACGATGTTGACGTTGAGCTGAAGCTCGTCTTTTGCTGCGGCGACGGCATCGGCCCCGGCCGTGCCCTCGTCGCCCATGACAGGTGCGGCACAAATCGTGCATGTAAACAGCAGCAGCAATACTAACCTTCTCATTTCTTTATCCTTTCACGTGGCCGGCACCTTTGTCACGCCGGTCTAAAAGCTTCTCGAAAAACCGATGCCTCCGAAGAAGACATCGCCATCGTTGCCGGACCTGATGCTGCCGCTGACCAGTTTCATGTACTTCAGGCTCGCGGTCACCGTCCAGCCGCCGATCTCGATGGGGAAGGACACCGAGAGTACAAGGTCGTTCAGTTTGGACCTCTTGACGCCCCAGTAGTCGGCGTTGTAGGAGCTATGGCCCCATCCGAGACTGGCGCGCAGGTCCATGCCGACCGGGATATCCGGCGTGATTTCCGCGATCTTCTCGAATGAGTGGCCAATGCCGAACGAGGCGTACGTCCCTTTGACCTCGTCGATATCGTGGTAGAAGGTAACCGATGGATCCAGCGGAACGTCGAAGGCCAGGCCCCAGTAGATTTCGGTCGTGTCCCCGACGACACTGGGGAAATGGTAGTTGATTGCACCGACCGAGTATCCGACGCCCTCGATTCCCGGCAGGCCGCCCGAATACTCGATGGTGTAGTTCAGCTCGGTGAATTCACCGCTGTTGCCGTTTATCCCGGTTGTCTCGAGATTCCCCCACACCGAGGCGGTAACCCCCCCGTAGCTGACGCCTATCGCCGGCTGAAAAACCGGATCGTCGTCGAGATTATGGCCTCGCCATATATACTTGCCCAAGTAATCGGCCGAAATGTCAAAGGAAAGACCCTCTTCGGCCCGCAGGCCCCCGCCAATGCACACCGCCAGGCTCATGACAACAGCCCAATACTTCACCCCATTCATCTTGGGTTTCTCCTGAACTTGTTTTTAGTCATCTGTTAAACTCATGTGTCTTGCTTTGGCCGGCCGGTCGGCAAGACTACACATTGCCCTCATCGCAACCTGTGTGCCAGACGGCTGATTTCTGCATGGATTGACGTAAGTACTTGCTGGAAAAGGAGATATGTAACAAAGGTGATTGAGGCAGGGGCGCATTGCTTGCTACAAAAGTGTAGAATAACACCTTCAGGTCTACAAAATCGTAGGCTTCGTCGTGTCAGATATACTTGGGATGTATGCCGTACTTCTTGAGTTTGTAACCGAGGATGCGTTCGGTTATGCCAAGCTCGCGGGCGGCCGTTCGCTGGCGCCCGCCGCTCTTCTTCAGGGCGTCGACGATCAGCTCCCTTTCCATGTTGGCTATAACATCCGTCAACGACCGGGCGGGCGAAGCGCCGCTTTTCTTGACCATTTGAAGCGACGGCGGCAGGTGCTCCGAGCGAATTACATCGCCGTCGCACAGCAGCACGGCCCGCTCCAGGCAGTTCTCCAGCTCTCTGACATTGCCGGGCCAGTGGTATCTCGTGAGCATCTCAATCGCCGGCGTCGAGATCCGGGTGATGTCCTTGCCGTTTTCCGCCGCCAATTTCTCCAGAAAGTAATCGGCCAGAAGCATTATGTCGTCTTTGCGCTCCCGAAGCGGTGGAAGGTAAATCGGAAACACATTTATACGATAGTAGAAATCCTCGCGGAAAAGCCCTTCCTTTATCTGCTCTTCCAGGTTCTTGTGCGTCGCCACGATGATTCTGACATTTGTCTGTATAGTCTCGAAACCGCCGAGCCGCTCGAACTCCCTGAACTGGATCACACGGAGCAGCTTGACCTGCAGGTTGAGCGGGAAATCGCCAATCTCGTCGAGGAATATGGTTCCCCCGTGCGCTCTTTCGAACCTGCCGATCTTCTTTTCCACCGCGCCGGTGAAAGCGCCTTTCTCATGCCCGAAAAGCTCGCTTTCCAGCAGCGTATCCGGAAGCGCCGTGCAGTTGACCTTCACGAAGGGTTTCTCCGCTCTGAGGCTGTTGTAGTGTATCGCATGGGCCACCATGTCTTTGCCCGTGCCGCTCTCACCCCGGATTAGCACCGTGGCGTTGCTCTCGGCAACCTGCTCGATCAGCCGGTATAGCTCACGCATCGCGTTGCTCGTGCCCACCATGTTGTGCACGTTGAACTGGGCTTGCAGCTCGCGACGCAGCCGGACGTTCTCATCACGCAGCCGCTTGCGGTCGGACTCCACGAGCTTGTTCAGCTTCACCGCCTGGGCCACCATCGTCGAGATCACGTTCAGAAGCCGGACGTTCGCCTCGAAGTCGTCGTCGGCCTCTGCCTGCCTATCCACGCTCAGCGCCCCTATCGTCTTGCCCTCCAGCTTCACCGGCACACAGTAGAAGGCGGTCCTTCCGCCTTGCGTACGCTTTCTTGACCCCGTCTTGTGCAAGAATCGACGGTCCTTCGATATGTCCGGCACTACGATCTCTTTGCCGCTCTGGACCACCAGGCCCGTTATACCCTCGCCGACCCGGTAGCTGCCAAGGCTCTTGGATCTCTCACTTAGTCCGTGGGCCGCCTTGATCCTCAGAACTTCGCTCTCGGGATCCAGCAGCGTTATCGTCCCACGCCGAAGCTTCAGATGCGTATCCAGCAGCCTCAAGATGGATTTCAGTGTCTCTTCGAGGTCCAGCGACTCGGCAAACGCTTTCGATACGTCGCTGAGCAGCCGAACCTCTCTTTCAAGTTTTGCCTTCATTATCTACCTTTCCGCAAAGAACCTGCCGCATGATAACAAAATTGTAGACTTTCCACAAGAAAATACAATTCTGTTGTTATAAGCCCGATGCCAGAGGAGTATTCGTCGTTCTAATCGCCTAACTGGGCATAAGCCTCGTAGGATAGCACGTGTATTCTGTATTGTCTGGCGTGTACTGCAACGGTTTCGACCGGCTCGGTCGTCGAAGGCAGCCGCGCTTCCGCCGTTGTCCTGAATTTGGCACTGGGGTTCTTAGATCATGGGCGCATGGGCAGGCACCGGGTTCGAAGGGCTGGACGAGATACTCAGCCTCCAAAAGGGCGATAACGTGGTCTGGCAGGTGGACAGCATCGACGACTATCGCATGTTTGTCCGTCCATTTGCCGAGCGTGCGGCCAGGGACGGCCGACGGGTCGTCTACATGAGATTCGCCGACCATGACCCTCTCGTGCAGGCCGGGCCCAACGTGAGGATCTGCCGCCTCGACGCCGCAACCGGCTTCGAGACCTTCTCCTCACAGGTCCACAACATAATCTCCGATGAGGGCAGGGAGGTCCTCTACGTCTTCGACTGCCTCTCCGATTTGCTCAGCGCCTGGGCCACGGATTTGATGATCGGCAACTTCTTCATGATCACCTGTCCCTATCTCTTCGAACTCGACACGGTGGCCTATTTCGCCCTGCTCAGGAACAACCACTCGTTCAAGACCATAGCCCGCATCCGCGACACGACGCAGCTTCTGCTGGACCTCTACGATTTCGAGGGCAGCTTCTACATACATCCGCTGAAGGTCTGGAAGCGCTACTCTCCAACCATGTTCCTCCCGCATCTCAAGCAGCAAGAGCGCTTCGTCCCCATAACCAGCAGCATCGACGCCTCGCGCCTTATATCCAGAATCTGCGAAAAGGGCCTCGAGCCGACGCAGAGGGCCCTCGATTACTGGGACCGCCTTTTCCTCCGCGCCGAGCAGCTCTCCAGAGAAGACTCTGTTTCCGACGAGGAGAAAAGCACTGCCGTCGAGCAGTTGTGCGGCATAATGATAGGACGCGAGCAGAGGATTCTGTCTTTGGCCAAAGAGCATCTTTCGCTCGAGGATTTGCTCGGCATAAAGAATAGGCTCATCGGAACGGGCTTCATCGGCGGAAAGGCCGTCGGGATGCTGATAGCGAACAACATACTCGGAAAGGACAACTCCTTCGACTGGGCCGGGCGCCTGGAGCCACACGACTCCTACTATGTCGGCTCGGACGTGTTCTACACCTACCTCGTCGAGAACGGCTGGTGGAAGCTCCGCATGGAACAGAAGACCCCCGAAGGATACTTCAAGGTCGCCGCCCAATTAAAAGAGAAAATGCTCACCGGCAGGTTTCCCGACCAGGTCCGCGATCAGTTTCAGGAGATGATCGAGTACTTCGGCCAGTCCCCCATAATCGTCCGTTCGAGCAGCCTCCTGGAAGACGCCTTCGGCAACGCCTTCGCAGGAAAGTATGAGAGCTTCTTCTGCGTCAACCAGGGCGGACCCGAAGAACGATATGCCCGCCTGGCCGATACCATTCGCAGGGTGTACGCAAGCACGATGAACGAGGACGCACTCACCTACCGCCTCCAGAGAGGGCTCGACCAGCAGGACGAGCAGATGGCGCTCCTTATCCAGCGCGTCAGCGGCTCCTACCGCAACAGCTACTTCTTCCCCGACCTCGCCGGCGTGGGCATCTCGCACAACACCTTCGTGTGGAACCCCGAGCTGGACCCCAAGGCCGGAATGCTCAGGCTCGTCTTCGGCCTCGGAACAAGGGCCGTCAACCGCGTGGAGGATGATTATCCGCGAATCATCGCCCTCGACGCACCGCTGTTGAGGCCCCTGGCCGACATGGAGGACCTCAGGAGGTTCTCGCAGCGCCAGGTTGACCTGCTCGACACGCGCCAAAACATCCTCAAGACCGTCGGCCTCCAGAATCTGCTCGGCGAGAAGCTCGACCTCAGGCTGGATTTGATAGCCGTGCCCGATTCCGAGCTAACCCGCAGGGCCGCAAAACCCGGCCACAGGGCCCAACAATACTGGCTCTTGACATTCGAAAAGCTGCTCGCCGATACCTCCTTTGTCAGTGACATGAGCAGGCTCTTGAGGACCCTTGAAGAGAGCTACCGGTACCCCGTTGATATAGAGTTCACCGTCAACTTCACAAAGAGCGGCAAGCCCTTGGTCAACGTCCTCCAGTGCAGGCCCCTCCAGACCCGCGGCGTCCAGGGCAGGGTCGAGGTCCCCGAGCGCATTGCGCCTGAGAAGATATTGTTTCGGTGCAAAGGGCATTTCATGGGAGGCAATCTCCAGGAGGTTATCAAGAGGCTCATATACGTCGATCCGGCCGCGTATGAAGCCCTGCCGTTGACCCGCAAATACGATATCGCGCGCCTGGTGGGCGCCCTCAATAAGCAGATAACCGACAGGCACGAGAGCCCCACGCTGCTGCTCGGCCCGGGCAGGTGGGGAACGAGCACGCCTTCGCTCGGCGTGCCCGTAAGTTTCTCTGAGATAAACAACGTCAGTGTGCTCGGCGAGCTGGCGTATGAAGGCGGCAACCTAATGCCCGAGCTGTCGTTCGGAACGCACTTCTTCCAGGACCTGATCGAGAGCGACATCTTCTACCTCGCCGTCTTCCCCGGCCGCAGTAATTCCTTCTTCAACGAGCGGTGGTTCGCACAAATGCCCAACACGCTCGCCGACCTCCTCCCGGAACGCGCCAAATACGCCGACACCGTCAAGGTGTGCGATTTCGCGACCCACGCCCCCCAGATAAAGGCCGACATCGTCTCTCAACGCCTCGTCTGCTTCATCCCCGATTGACGCCTCACCCCGCTCGTTCTCCCCCAGCATTGGACTCTCACCCCGACGCGAGAAATGCTCTATTCTTTTCACAAACCGCGCATTTGGCGCGATAGACGGCAATTCCTGCATCGCAACACCAGAATCCCCGCAATTTTTACTTGGAGGATGCTCTAAAGTAGGGTACAATAAGTATCACCTTCGGCGCGTGAGAACCGCTGTAAAAATGGAGTAGCCGTGCGGGTCGTTTCGTTCGTATCTTGGACAGGCCGTCCTTTCGCCTTCCGGCAAGGCTTGGACTACGGCCGTTTTTGAGAGGAGAAGATGATGCGAAGCGGAAACTCAACAATCCTGGTAGTTGCAGCTACCCTCGGTCTGCTGGCCGGCACGGGCAATGCTGAAATCCTCTACACCGTCAAAGACCTTGGTTCTCCCGCCGAACCAGGTGGCGTGAGCGAGGCGCTCGCGATCAGCAACAGCGGGCTGATTGTCGGTCGCACGCAACATCCCACCGAATTGAGTCGGTGGCGTGCTACACTATTCCAGCCGGCCGCCCCCAGCATCGCGCTGGACCCTCGATGGGATAGCCTGGCTTGCTCGGTCAATGATACCAGCCAAATCGTTGGATGGGTCGGGTGGCGCGCCACCCTGTTCGCCCCGCCCGGAGAAGGCATCGATCTGGGTACGTTAGGTGGAAATCATAGTTACGCGCACGGGATCAACAACAGCGGGCAAATAGTCGGATTCTCCGCGAACAGTTCACAAACGTGGCGGGCCACATTATTCGTCCCCGGCGGCGCCAACATTGATCTGGGCACCCTTGGCGGGGATAGCAGCAGGGCATACGCGATCAACAACAAAGGGCAAATTGTCGGCTGCGCATCTCTTGCTCCTGGGGTGTCCCACGCAGCGCTGTTCAACCTGGGCGGCGAGACCATCGACCTCGGCGGTATTGACGGTGAGGCCTTGGCCATAAATGACAACGGTCAAATCGTCGGCCGTTCGAACGTGAATGGTGGCCCAGACTACCATGCCACTCTGTTCAACTATCCTGGTGAGAATATCGACCTCGGAGTCCTGCCCGGCGGAACCAATAGTGTGGCAGAATCGATAAACAACAACGCCCAAATTGTCGGGTGGTCCGATTTGCCTGGTGGGCACGAACATGCAGTCGTTTTCATGCCCGGCCAAGAGCCTATTGACCTCAATATCCTCATTGATCCAATTTCGCTCTGGCACCTTGACAGAGCTCATGGCATTAGCGACGAAGGCTGGATAGTCGGAAAAGGAACCCACGTAAGTTATGACTCTCGTGCTTTTCTCCTTATACCTGAGCGAGTCACCTTCTATGTCAATGCTCAACATGGCAACAACAGTAACACCGGCTGGTATCCGGAAACCGCGTTTGCGACTATCCAGAAAGGCATCGACACAGCCAAAGACGGGCATTTCGTAATTGTATATCCGGGTACCTACTATGAGAACATCAGTTTCAGGGGCAAGAACATCACGCTCACAAGCGCAGACCCCAACGATCCGAATATCGTGGCTGAGACCGTTATTGACGGCAACGACGCAGACTCGGTTGTCACCTTCTCCGGCGCCGAGGACAGCAACTGCGTTCTGACAGGCTTTACGATCACCGACGGCAACGCCCCCTCCGGCGGAGGTATTTGCGGCAACGGCACGAAGGCCACCATCGAGAAAAACCTCATTATCGCCAACAGCGCACGCGGCTCAGGCCTGCCCGGCTCGCACGGGGCCGGCGGCGGACTGCTCGACTGCGACGGCTTGATACAGCTAAACATCATCAAGGACAATTCGGCCGGCTTCGGCGGAGGCCTTTCCGGATGCGACGGCGTTATCCGCCGCAACGTCATTTCCCAAAATCGATGGTACTCGGGCGGCGGTCTGTACGCCTGCAACGGAGTCGTCAAAAACAACATCCTCATCGGCAACGAAGCCATTTACGGTGGCGCCATCACCGACTGTGACGGCGTCGTCAGCGGCTGTACGATAGTCGGCAACTTGGCCTCCACCGCAAGTGCGATCCTCGACTGTAACGGCGTAATCACAAACTGCATCATCTGGGCCAACGCCCCCGCCCACGCCTCGCAGCTTCAGGACTGCTCCACACCCGACTATTGCTGTATAGAGAATTGGGCCCAGGGTGGCGCAGGCAACATCCGCAGCGACCCCTGTTTTGTGCAGGCAGGCTTCTGGCAGGACATGGGTTCCCACTACGACTGGGTCGATGACGACGCCGACTATCACCTCCTGCCCGATTCGCCCTGCATCGATGCTGGAGACCCCGATTACGAGCCTGAGCCGTACGAGACGGACCTTGACGGCAATCCCCGCATAGCCGGTGCAGCGATCGATATGGGCGTATGTGAATACACGACCTCCATCGAGCTTTCGCAGAACCTCTTCGAGTTCGAGGCCGTCGAGGGCCGTCCGAGCCCGCCCGTCCAGTTACTCCTTGTCCGCGACGCCGGGCGGGGGATTCTCAACTGGCAAATCACCGAAGACTGCGACTGGCTATCGGTCGAGCCCAATTCCGGCAGCTCCACAGGTGAGGATGCTATGGTCTGGCTCACGCCGGTAACAGCCGGCCTCGCGCCCGGCCACTACAACTGCACGCTCACCGTCTCGGCCCCGTTCGCAATAAATAAGCCCGTAGCGGCCAGCCTGACCGTGACTGCCGACTCCTTTCCGAATGGCCCTGGGTATGCGCAGCAATACGTGGAGTTCGTGAAGTTGGGCGCCCCGTCCTGCTGGTGCCGCCCGTATCAGTGCGACGGTGACGCCGACGTCAGGGACTCCGGCGTCCCCTTTAAGTACCGCGTATTTACCGGCGACCTGGCCAAGATCATCACCAACTGGCGAAAGACGATTGCTGACCCGACCCTTGACCCCTGCGCCGACATAGACCACAGGGATTCGGGCGCGCCGTTCAAGTACCACGTATTCGCCGGTGATCTGGCCAAGATCATCACCAACTGGAGAAAAAGGGACGCTGACCTGCCCGGCGACTGCCCCCGCCCGGATGTCCCTCCGCCGCCGAACATGGTCCTTATCAGTACCGGCACGTTCCTGATGGGCGATGCCTTCTGTGAAGGCGGCAGCGATGAACTTCCCGTCCATACGGTAAAAGTGGATTCTTTCTATATGGGCAAATACGAGATAACCAACGGGCAATACTGCGATTATCTGAACTCTGCCTTGGCCCAGGCTCTGATTACAGTTATAAACGGCATCGTCTATAAGGCCGACTCCGGCATGAGCTACCCCTACTGCGACACCTATAGCTCGGACTCTTGCAGCCAGATAGACTATTCCGGGGGCGCTTTCAGTGTCCGCTCCAAGGCCGGCCGGTCTATGGCGAACGACCCGATGGTTCAAGTAAGCTATTATGGCGCTGCTGCCTACTGTAACTGGCGGAGCCGGCAGGAGGCAAAGCAGCAGTGCTATGACCTCTCCACGTGGAATTGCGCCTTCTCGAACAAGGGCTACCGCCTGCCGACAGAGGCCCAGTGGGAATACGCCGCCAGAGGCGGACGCGCAAGCAGGCGATTCCCGTGGGGTAATTACATCTATCACACCCAGGCGAATTACTGCAGTTCAGCCCTATATTCGTATGATAAGGGCCCTACGAGGGGTAATAATCCCCTCTGGAATGATGGGATATGGCCTTATACATCGCCAGTGGGATTTTTTGATGGGAAAATGAAGTATCAGGCGGACTATAGTTGGCCTGGGAGTGCAACCACTTACCAGACCACAAATGGGGCAAATAACTATGGTCTTTACGATACGGCCGGCAACGTCTATGAGTGGTGCAACGACTGGTATTCGGCCACGTATTACAGTTCGAGCCCGGCGAATAATCCGACAGGTCCGGCTGGTCCACTCAAGTACCGTGTTCTTCGCGGTGGCTCCTGGCTTGCCACTCCGGTGGACTCCCGTTCAGCAGCTCGCCACGCGGACATGCCTGGCGGCCGACGCAACGACTTCGGCTTTCGTATTGTCCTGGACTTGAATTAACCCTTTGCTCTTTTACACTTTGCCGACTTTATGACAATGGCCTCCCGCCGGCTCGGGCCGTGAGAATTCTTTTCGGCAAACTGCCTGCGAATGGCATTCCGAATACGTGATAAGATGAAAGATAAAGCGATTGTCCTATCGACCGCAGCGTTTCTGCTGATATCGGTTCCGGCATGGGCCGCCATACCGGGTGATTTCGAGCCGGATGGCAACGTGGATTTTAACGACTTCGCCGTTTTCGCCGGCGCATGGCTGACTGCGCCCGACGATCCCGGATGGAATTCGGCCAGCTTCGGCGGAGGCCTTTCCGGATGCGACGGCGTTATCCGCCGCAACGTCATTTCCCACAATCGATGGTAAACGGGAAATCCCGGTTAGGCGAACTACTATGCGCAAGACAACACTTTCGATCGTGGTCGCGTCCGTCCTGCTATTCGGGATGACGACCCAGGCGGCAGATGTCACTGTCCCGGGGGATACCATCCGGGGTGTTCCGAACGACGGAGATTGGCCTTCCGGCGAAGCACCCCCGCTGGCGATTGACGATGACATCATGACGAAGTATTTGCATTTCAAAGGAGACTTCAACCCCGATCCGGGGACAGGTGGCACCGGTTTTAGAGTTACGCCATCGGCCGGGCAGACTATTGTGACCGGACTGACTTTCACTACAGCGAACGACTATCCGGGTCGTGATCCTGTTGCATACAAGCTCTCGGGTTCGAATATAGGAATTGCTGGGCCGTACACGTTGATTGCCGAGGGCCCTATTGTTGATTTCCGCCAGGCGACTGAGTGGCCGCGCCGGACAAAGAATAGAACTCCGATTTCGTTTGCCAATGGGACGGCGTACTATCACTACGAGCTTTTGTTCACGGCCATTCGGAGCGTGTCAAGCGGATGGATCGATAGTATGCAGATTGCAGAAGTTGAGCTACTGGCGCAGGTGGTAAAGGCCCATGACCCAATGCCCAGCGACGGCGCCGAAAATGTGGGGCCGCACGAGAACCTGGGGACGCTGAGCTGGTCTGCAGGCGACAGCGCGGTATGGCAGTACGCGTATTTCGGGACGAACGAGAGTGCTGTGGCCAGCGCGACAACGACGTCTCCGGAGTTTGTGGGCAGGCTGAGTGCCGTGCAGACAACGATCACACCTGCCCGTGAGGCGGACACCAGCTATTACTGGCGGATCGATCAGGAAGAAAGCGATGGCCACATAGTGAAGGGCAACGTCTGGAGCTTCACGACGGCACCGTTGAAGGCGATCGATCCGGTTCCGGCAGACGGCGCCGGGCATGTTAGTCCGGATGCCGGGCTTTCGTGGACTGGCGGCTGGGATTCGTCCGAGGGTTTCGATGTGTACTTCGGCACGAGTGAAACCGCCCTGACCAATGCGAGTCCGGAGAGCCCTCAGTGCGTAAGCAAGGGCCAAGTGGCGCCCTCGTATGATCCCGGGCCGCTGAAGAGGGACACTACGTATTACTGGCGGATCGATGACAGGGGGACGAGCACGTACAAGGGTGATACGTGGAGATTCAGAACGGTCTGGTGGGCGCAACCCTATAGTAGTCCCGGCTACGTGCGGTGCGTGCCCGGCAACGGCGGCAGCTTGAAAACCTCCGGCCCGAGCGCGCTTACGGTCACAGTCAATACTTCCGACAAGAGGCAAACGATCCGCAACTTCGGCGCATCCGATTGCTGGTCCGCGCAGTACGTCGGCCAGTGGCCCTCTGCCAAGCGGAACGCGATTGCCGACCTCTTGTTTGAGACGGGCCTCGACGCTGCGGGCAATCCCAAAGGTATCGGCCTGTCGCTGTGGCGCTTCAATATTGGCACCGGCAGCAACAGACAAAACGACATCCCGGACATTTGGAGAAGGAGCGACATTTTTCTGTCAGCTGATTACACCTCGTACGACTGGTCGGCTCACCCCGGACAGCGCTGGTTCCTGCAGGCGGCAAAGGCTCGCGGCGTCAAGCAGTTTCTGGCCTTTCTCGGCAGCCCGCCGATAAACATGACCAAAAACGGAAAGCCTTATTGTGACAGCAACTCCGGCAGTACAAATCTGAGGAGCGACAAAATTGATGACTTCGCTGCCTATCTTACGGCTGTTCTCAAGCATTTCAGGGACGCCGAAGGCATAGACTTCGGCTACATCAGCCCCGTCGGCGAGCCGCACTGGGATTGGGATGGGACTGATCAGGAGGGCTGCAGGTATGACAATAGTGACATCAAGGCGCTAGTGGACGCCTTGCACAGCGAGCTGGTCAGTGAGCAAGTTGCCACGCAGATCCTGATTCCCGAGGCAGGCGACATAGGGTATTTGTACGGCCAATCCAGCACACGGGGAGATTACATTGACTCGTTCTTCGGGGACGTGAGCCCCAACTATCTCGGCGACAAGGTGGCACGGAAGGTCGCCTGCCACAGCTACTTCGCAGGTTGGCCCGAGGACGACAGGCTTGTGGGCATGCGCGAAATTCTCCGGAATAAGCTCAATCAATACCGCGGCCTTGAGTATTGGGCGACCGAATACTGCATACTCATTCCGGAAGGTTGGTGGGTCCCGCCAAAATATTGGGGCTACGGCAACAGACGCGATCTAGGCATAGACCCTGCCCTATGGGTCGCCAGGATTATCCACCATGACCTGACGGTGGCAGAGACTTCAGCGTGGCAGTGGTGGCTTGGCATATCGCCCTATGATTATAAGGACGGCCTTGTGTACGTGGACAAGAGCACGAGCGGGGGCAACTATTACGAGTCGAAGATGTTGTGGGCGATGGGCAACTTCAGCCGGTTTGTCAGACCGGGCATGCAGCGTGTAGCGGTCGATCGCTCGGACAACGCAACTGCGCGCGATACCGTCAAGGACCTGATGATCTCGGGCTACTACCATGCTGATAGTGGCACCGTGGTTGTCGTATTTGTAAATTGGGCACATCAAGACGAGCCGGTGGGACTGAGATTCCTCGGCGCAGACGTGGACATGCTGATTCCATATGTCACCAAAGGCGATTCAGGCGCCAGGGACAATCTGACTGCATACAGCGTGCTTGCCCCGGATGATACTATCCGCGTTCCCGCGCGGTCCGTCGTGACGATAGTTGGAACATGCGCCGATCCACACGACCGCAACGGGGACAGGGACGTGGACTTCAGCGACTTCGCGGGCTTCTGCTCGCACTGGCTCGAGACAGACTGTGGCAGGTGCGGCGGGGCGGACCTGACCAGAGACGGCAGCGTGGGCTTTGATGATCTTGGGCGCTTCGTTACGGATTGGCTGAGACGCCCCGGTCCGGTGGCATGTTGGCACCTGGACGAGAGTTCCGGCAGCGTCGCTTACGACAGCTCGGGCAGTAAGCACGGCACGCTTTATGGCGAGCCTATCTGGTGGCCGGGCGGCGGGAAGATAGACGGCGCCCTTGAGCTGGACGGGATTGACGACTATATCAGCGTGCCTTTCGTGCTTGACCCTGCGGCTGCGCCGTTCAGCGTTTTTGCGTGGGCCAAGGGAGGTGGGCCGGGACAGGTCATCATATCTCAGCTGGACTGCACAATCGGCCGTATTACCTACCTCGGCAGCACGTGGCTGGGCACAGATCCGTCGGAGGGCGGACTCATCACCGGTTTAATGGAGATTCCGTTCGGTGCGCTGGAGTCGGGACATGTAATCACCGACGGCGAGTGGCACCATGTGGGCCTTGTATATGATTGCGACGCGTCGCAGAGGCGCCTGTACGTCGATGGAGTCGAGGTCGCCGCGGACACGAGTCCGGTGGGCGGGGTCAGTTCGGGAGGATCTCTGTATATCGGCGCGGGAAGGTACCTAGGCGCAGGTGGCTTTTTCTCCGGCCTGCTGGACGACATTCGGATATACGACCGAGCGGTGAGGCCGTAGTTTCTATACTCTTGTTATACAAAGACGCGCCGATGGGTGACCGAGAGCACGTAGGCGATCTTGGTCGAATTGAGCGTGCCGGGACGGCGAGACTCTTGAGAGCTATAGGTGCTCCGACCCTGCGCGAAGATGAATAAGTGACAAGACCGTCGTCTGAGTTTGCAGGTAGGCCTATGTCGTACTAGAGATGGAGCCCGGCGGTGCCTTTCGGTCTTTTGTTGCGGCCCCGGCCCTGGTGCTCCTTGGCTTCGAGCTCGGTTTGCTGGCCCTTATCCCCCATTTGCTCCATCCACTTGAGTAATTGCCTTCTGAGTTGGGCCTTAACCTCGGCGTATTCGGGACGGTCCGCGAGGTTGTTCCACTCGTACGGATCGTTGACGACGTAGTAGAGCTCTTCGCCGGGCCTATGCTGGTAGCGGCGGACCTTTTCGGCTGCGTCGTTGTCATTCGCAGCCTTTGCCTGCCATGACTTGAATATGCCCGATTGGACACAGGCGTTGCGGAATGTGGGCAAGATCAGTGTCATCGGGTTCGACAGTTCCGAGAGGATGATTGCCGGCCTGAGAGAGGGCAAGCTCGATGGCTTCGTAGTGCAGGATCCGATGAAAATTGGATATCTGGGCGTCAAGACGCTGGTGAGGCATCTGCGCGGTGAGGAGGTGGAGCGGCGGATAGACACCGACTCGATACTGGTGACCGGTGAGAATATCGATGAGCCGGAGATTCAGAGCCTGCTGAATCCGGACCTGGACAGGTGGCTCAAATAGCTCGTCAGGCTGTGGGTATCGCCCGGGAGTCGTCCGAAATTGAATCGGACATAATCATCCCGCCTGCTTGGATGAACGGCGAGCATTTCTGTGGGCCTGTACACGACTCTGGTGCCCGAGCCGCTGAATCACCCGTTTCTGGTTCTAATCCTTCTTAACCCTGAGTGTGACCTTCAACCTCCTTCATCTCGGGCAGTTTCCGACTGCGGCTTCCGTGTTGTCCTGGATTTGAACTGACCCTTCGATCTTTTACACTTTGCCGACTTTATGACAATGGCCTCCCGCCAATTCGGGCGGAGCCTCGTCCCCGGCTGTCCCCACGGGCGTAAATCCCAAGCTGCCGCATTAAATCATTGCACGCCCTTGAACTTCAAGCCGGCCTTCCGGTATAATCAAACCGCTCGGAGTGTAGGCGCAGCGTCTATGACCCCAAATCGTAAACCTCAGTTGAAAGGAGTATGAAGATGAGAAGGAGAAGGGTGTTGTTGGTTGCCGGAGGGATATTCGTCATGAATCTGAGTGCGGTCTTCGGTTCGGTCCCAAGGTTCGACAACTTCGACGGCGATTCGCTGTCACCGATGTGGAAGGTGTTTCTGGACGATCCCCGGAACATTCTGATTGAGCAGACACACAGCCGTCTCGAAGTCACCTCCACCGACCTGTCGGACGAAGTGGATGCCCTTGTCGTTTCGAACGCGTGGAGCATCTGCACCAGCGATGATTTCAAGATCAAAGCAGACCTCTATCACAGCGCCGTCACGAACAACTGGAGCGAGGTTTACTTTGGCGTCGGATACAGAGACGACCCTCTGCACTACAACGAAAACTATATCGAAATCGCCCTGGGCTGTGACTTCCACGAGCCCGGTTACTGGTATGAGCGGGGCGCCGGCGACGTCGAGCTGGATACCGATTGGATACCCCGTTATTCCAGCGACGCCACTCTGTACATATCGTACGATGCAAGCCTGGATAAACTATATCTCAGCTCCACCGGTTACGGCCCTCAGAATGCCTGGAAGACCGTTACAGGCGTGATCAAGGGCGACTGGAACAGGGCAACGGTGAAGATAGGCCTCGGAGGCTATTCCGAAGGAGTCCCTCTCGCTTCAGGCCAGGCCCGGCTCGACAATTTTGTAATTGATGAAGCCACCCTCTGCGAAGTATTCCTGCCTGCCGACGTCAATGAGGACTGCAAAGTCGACCTCGCAGACTTCGCCATGATCGCCGAAAGCTGGCTCGCCTGCAATCTCGACCCCCAGTCAGCATGTCCGCAATAGCGCTGCCGGGCACACCGTTATACTTCTAACCCGCCCGGTATACTTCTAACCTGGCCGGTCCCGCAGCCAACAGCCGCGCCCTCCGTGATGCGCCTGATCTACACGCTCGACCGCAGCCTTATCCCCGGCCGCCGCCGTTGGTGGCCAGGCCCAATATACCGCATTAAATCTCTGCACACGCTTGAAATTCGAGGCGCTGTGCCGGTATACTGAGAGTGTTTGGAGTCTATGTGCATTATCTATGACGCCAAATGGGAAATCCCGGCTTACATAGACAATGCGACTCCAACAGAAAAAGGGAGTTTGACAAATGTAGGAAGCAGAATACCGGAGTGGCCCCGTTTCCATGGACTATTTGAAGATTATTCAGGACCTGATCGGGCAATTCGATCTCAGTCTGGAGACCCAGCGCCGCCTCGCTTATGCGCGGTGCGAAGAATACGCAGATGAGCATTTGGCCGCAAGTGAGAATTGGAATCGGTTCCTGGAAAGAGCGGCAAAGATTCTGAGAGTACCGCCGACGCGCAAAGACGTTGCGAGGGAAGCAGTTGCACAAGTCGGAGATGAGAAGCTGCACTTGGCCTACTCTCCCGAAGCAGGGCCCACTCTGGTGGGAAACGCTTCGGGCTTGATCTATCTGTCGAAAGTGTTACACAACATAGCGAGTTCGCGCAGCAGCGGCGAGCATTCGCACTTTTACTACGGCCAATGGCCCCTTGTTGGCACATCATTCCCTCTGACGGTATCCTTGGAGAATGAGAAGTGGTTTGTCGAGCACAGCGGGAATAACGATCCGGACTCAGAAGACGATTCGCAGCAGGTGCCGGAGCGAGATGTCCCTGAAGAGCATGTGATCGCATTTCAGATATGCGGTCCGGCGCCGCCGAATTTGCTGGTGACACCATATAAGGTGTATCGAATACTGTCGGTGGCCGAATACAACGAGCAGAATGAGTGGATCAAGGGCATAAGGGAATCAACACATCGGGTTCGCATGTTTTCATTTCTGGATGACGCCGGAAAGCAGCGAACCCTCGGCCTGGATCTGGATGACCAGCAGGTTGTCTTCCTTCGAAAAGAGCATTTAGAGCAGTTTGACGCCGGATCAGGATGAGTGCGACTAAATCGCACTTAGCACGCTTCATCAGAGGTCTTTCCCCTGCCTCACTGCGCGGTTCGCACGAGCTTTCCTCCGCCGGGCGGCAGATTCAGCTCGACCGCGGCCTTCTTCGGGGCGGTCCATTTTGCGGTTGCGGCGTCGAAGACTTCAAGCTCGCCCGGCCCCGCCAGCGATGCTCTCACATCCGCCGTGTAGTCCAGGTTCACCACGACTACATGGCTCGGCTTTTCTTTCGCCCCGAGGCAGCCAAGCAGAAAGCCTCGCGCCCCGCCGGATGACCCCGCCGGGTCGAGCCGGAAGGACGCACCCGCCGGTAGCGGCTCGCAGCCCGGCTCTCGCATCGAGGTGTGATACACCCCCAGCGAGCGCAGCGGCTGCAGCTCGGCCGCAATCGCCGCAAACTCCCGGTTGTACGACTTGACCGCGTGGTACAAAGGCCCGGGCGTCCCGTCCAGACCCACAAGGCTGCCGTGGTGGTTCCCGCAGGCATAGACATAATAGCTGATGCCCTGCGCGCCGTACGCCACGGTGGTATATACCAGGTAGCGCAGCTCGTTCGCATTCGGCACCCGCATCGCCTCCGGCGCCCACGTGCAGGCCTGCACGATATTCAAAAACGGCACGCCCGCCTCCTGCGCCGCACGCCGGATCATCGCCAGGTTCAGGAAATACTGGTTGCTGTCGCCGTTGATCCTGAACTGGTAGTGGTCGTAGCTGATTAGCGCCGGCCTCACCTGCTCGACATACAAACGCAGATGCTCCCCGTAGGCCGTCACCACGTCCCCTTTGGTCCCGAGCTGCTTGTTGCTCGCATACGTCGGGAACAGGTTGATATAGGCCAAGTGCGCCGGGTCCCGTTGCCGCAGATACGCCACCAGCCTGCCCAGAGCCGGGAACTGCGACGCATTCGGCTCGTCAATCAGGTGATACGAGTAGAGCGCGGGGCGCCTGCTGACGCGGTCTATAAGCGCGTCAAGCCGCTTGCGCCGCTCGGGATCGTCCAGTGACTCCGGCCGCAGCAAACCGCTGGTGAGCTGCCCGCGCAGACCGTGACGATGCGCCACATCCAGCTCCTCTTCGCTGCGACACCACACTAAGTTAAAGCCGCCCTCGACCATCTGCCGCGCAACGCCGTCCGTGAGCACCGGCCCGCACCAATACGTCACGATGGGCGTACCCACCCGCCAGGCGCCGGCGCTGTTGGGCTCGCCTTGTCCCGCTCTCGTCGCTGAGACCACCGCCGGAACAACAAAGAGAATGAACAAAAGCTTTGTCACCGTCACATGCCGCATTAGGATTCCCATCGCTTTGAACTCCCAGATAAAGCAGCCGCAGCCGCCGTCCCACAGTCTCCACCCGAGCCCGACTTATGATTCACAATCAAACAATCATCCATCATGCTACCCGCCGGTCCTATTAAGCACAAGAGCATTGGACCGCCTGCGCGAAAAATCAACATTCGCCCCCGCCGCCTACTCCAACCGACCCAAAGAATTACTGGACCCGCCCCGAATACGTGGTATCATAATCTATTCCTGTACCGAGAATATCGTTTAGGAGGATTTGAGAAATGTCTGAAAGACTCGTTTCACGAGGCCCTCGGCCATCTTGCGTTGTTCTGATTGTCACCGTCATCCTCGCCGCTCTCGCCGCAACTTACCCGACCTCCGCCGCGAAGAATCCTGAAGCCCCCGCCGCCACCCTGGCAGAACCCAAGCCGCCGTTAGAATCGCCCGCCGGACTGGCCTCTCTCTACCCCGGCGACGAAGGCATCGAGCGCGACCCTCGCGTGCTTTTCGTCGAAGACTTTGAAACCGGCACACCCGGGCAGATCGGCGCCCGATGGGGCCAGATATCCCGCATAGAAAACGTGACCCTCAGCGACGACATCCACGCCCGCTCCCCCGGCTACAAGTCGATCCACTACAAGGACAACGCCCACCTCTACACTCACACCAAAGGCGTCGACACGATGTACGTCCGCTTCTACGTCAAGTTCCACGAAAAGACCGGCTACATCCACCACTTCGTCCACGTCGTCGCCGACCGAACACCCACCCCCTGGCCCAAGGGCGGCGCCGGCGAAACCCCGCCCGGTGACGCCAAGTTCTCCACCGGCATCGAGCCTACCGGCCGCTGGGGCAAATTCCCCCCGCCCGGCGTCTGGAACTTCTACACATACTGGCACGAGATGAAAACAAAGTGGGGCTCCGTCTTCAACGGCAAACAGGAGCCAATCGTGCCCGGCCGCTGGTACTGCGTCGAGGCAATGCTAAAGGCAAATTCCGCCCCCGAAAAGGCCGACGGCGAGCAGGCGTTTTGGGTCGACGGCGAGCTCTACGGCCGCTTCACAGGATTTCGCTGGCGGACAACCGACAAGCTCAAGATTAACAGCTTCTGGCTGCTCTACTACAACACCGACCAGCCCGCCCGCCACAACAAAGACCCGCACCCCGAGACCCGCGTGATGGAGGTCTGGTTCGACGACATCGTGATCGCCACCGAGTACATCGGCCCGATCCGGGGAAAGCCTAAGAACGGCAAGAAGAAGGCCACACCGTCGAGAAGCGCGCTTCTTACGCCCGGCCTGCTAATCGCCGCTCCGGGTGACCTCGCCTTCTCACAGGACTTCGAAAACAACGCCGATGGTTTCAGGGACGGCGTGCTCCGCCCCAACGCCATCAACGGCTCGCAGGCTTACGAATTCGGCCCGAAAGGCTGCTCGATATGGAACGCCTATTCGGTCCCCGTCAAGGACTCCACCACCATCCGCTTCAAGCTAAAGGCCCTCACCGACGTCGACGACCTCCAGGTTTTGATCTGGTCCAAGGAGCGCAACGATAACTGCCGCTACAAGATCGGCCCGCTCGCCAAGGGCCGGACCAGAGACGTCGAGTTCCGCGCGATAGAGGCTCGCGTCGGATGGGGCATGAAAGGCCCGAGCCTCGAAGGCTGCGTCCTCGATAACTTCAAGCTCATCTTCTCCGCCCCCGATGACGCCCGCCTCCTCCTCGACGACTTCCAAATCCTACGCTAACTTCGAACAAACCGACACGCCCGGAGAAACTGTGGGAGGCGCCCTGCCCCCCCACTTTCATTCCACCCCGAACTCGTAATCACTCTGGGTGTATTTGCCTACCGTGAACGGCACCCCGTCACCGTTATCCGCAACCGAGTAGAAATGACGAAAGTCCAGCTCGATCTCGTAGGGATTGACTGCCAGGCCCAGATTGGGCCAGGTCGTCGCACTCGTCGGAAACGATTCTTCCTGGGGCCAGCCGCCCTCCCCTTCGTGCTGAAGCATAACGTCAATGCTCGTGGCGGCCTCATCTTTGCAGGGCAGCCACGTAATGCTCACCGGGGACGGCACGTTGACATCGTGCGGCGGGTACGTGACCACCGGCTTCTGCGTAACCTTTGGAATCGGCTCAACGCTGCCGGGCTTGCCAAACCATACGCTCGTCGTGTCCTGCCCGCCGTTCTTATAGTGAGCCGTGATTCTGAACAGCCCGTCGTAGTTCTTGAGAGACCAGATAGACGACTCCTCATACCGCCAAACGTGCCGGCCGCCCTCCACGTAGTGCTCCGTGCAAACGGACCCCGCGCACGCCCGCGGAATATCCGGAATCGAGTAAGACGTCAAATCCGGCAAAAGCAAATCAACCGATTTCAGCCTATCGTCTGCATAAACCTCCAGTATGAACTCGTTCTTCACTTCCCCCGGCTCATCCGGGTGCCCGTAGTCTATGCCCTCCATAATCGATATCCCGCTGACATGACTCGATATCTCATTCACATGCCCGGACCCGCCTCCGCAGTCGTTCGACTCCAGCCAGTGGGCCGCCAGGATAGCCAGGTCCAGAAAATTTACTATGCAGTCCCGGTTTATATCCCCTTCCGGATACGGACAGCCGTAGTCTCCGCACACCCGGTCCGGCGATATTGAAAGCAGCTCCTTGACAATCGAAGAGCCGCCTCCCGTATACTCGACGAATTTTATAAAGCCCAGCCCCTTGACGAATGATGCCGTCATAAACGGCTCCTCTTCCCCAACCTCCTGCAGCTCGTACGTATACGCTTCGTAAGGGCCGCCGTAAGGCACGGTCAGCGCCTCCCGCGAAACCAGAGTCCTCAGAATATCCTCGCCCAGGATACCCGCTCCCACAGGCCCCGCCACCATGATCAGCCTTTCCTTATCCTCGCTCCATTCAAGAATCGCGTAGTCGGTCGAGCGCACGAGTGTCGTCACCTCCTGCGGATTCTGCGGATTGTAGTCCGTGACACGTAAAGTGTAATATGTATTCCCGCCGCGCTCGGCGGTGCCAAGCACCTCCCGCGTCTCGACCCATTCTGTCCCCGCAGAGTTCCGGCAGTGGTAGGCCCACGTTCGTCCTGTCTCTAAAGGCCAGACCAGAAGGCCCTCAGACTCACTCGCCCCCGCGTGTGCGCAGAAGGCAGCGGCTACGCCCAAAACCAAGCCAACGATACGTTGTATTCCTCCAGGCCCGCCTAATCTTTTCATCTCCACACCTCACTCGTTCCAAACAGACCATCCCCCATCGCTCATCGCCGCCTAAGATATACCGTATGTCCTCACAGACACTTCTCCTCCCCCCAGCCACACACTATTCTACTCCAATGGAATACCCCGTTGCAATACCCCTGCCGCCCATTTCATGGGCGGTATAGCCCGCCCCTGCGCTCGCCGCGCCGAGGAACGACTCCGGGGGTACCCCAATAATGGGTAAACTCTCCGCAACTACACAAAAAACGGCAAGGTCCTTTTGCCTTTCAGCACCTGCCCCGAATACGCCCCAGGCGCCGGGCACGGGCGCCTTACTCGCTCGTCTTCGCCTTCTTCTTGCGCGCCGACATGTAGCTCAGCACTATCCCAAGCTCGAACAGCGCGTACAGCGGCACCGCCAGGGTTATCTGCGAGATTACGTCCGGCGGTGTCGCCACAGCCGCCACTACGAACGCCCCCAGAAAAACGTATTTGCGCGACCTGCGAAGCGCCGCGATCGAAACAAGACCCGTCCGGGTCAGTATGAAAATGGCTATAGGGGTTTGAAAGCCGATGCCGAAAACCAGCATAAGCATCGTCATAAAAGATACGTATTTCTGCAGCGTCCAACTGGTCTTAACGCCGATCAAATCACCGAACGTCAGAAAGAAACGTAGCGATATCGGCGCAACCACGAAAAGGAAAAACAGCGCGCCTGCCACAAAAAGCGACACCGAAAACGGGACCGTAACTCGCACATACCGCCTCTCATTCGGGTACAGGCCCGCCGCCACGAACATCCACAACTGGTAAAAAACCCACGGAGAAGACAGAATCAATCCCGCAATCAGTGATATTTTCATATACGCTATGAACGAATCGGCCACGCCTATAACGATTAGCTTCTCCGGGGTCAGGCTCGTATACGGGTACTCTATGAACTTGATTATCTTCGTGCCGAAGCACAGGCTTATGATGGTCCCGATGACAAGACCGATGATCGCCAGGATCAGCCGCGCGCGCAGCTCCTCCAGGTGGTCGCCCAGACTCATCGTCGTGTCAATGGGGTCCAATTTCTTCTTGCGCTTCTTCTTCTTGGTCTCGCCCATTTCAATCGGCAGGCTCGAGCCTGTGAGGATTCTTCACGAACGAAAGGCTCACTTGGTGTCGGCTTCGTTCAGGCCCGCTGCTTCCTTGGCCTCGCTCGCGACTTCGTCCTTGATCTGCCTGACATCGCCTGCCAGATCATCCGTGCTTTCCTTCGCTTCGTTAATACCCTTCTTGAACTCGGTCAGGCTCTTGCCGACACTGCGGGCAATCTCGGGCAGCCGCTTGCCGAATATCAGCAGCGCGACGACCAGAATTACCATCCATTCCCATCCACCGGGTATTCCGCCCCAGGCAACTATGTATTGCATAAGCTCAGTCATTTCGAGTCTCCTTATTAACAGCACCGCCATTTTAACGCCGCCGGAGGCCCCCTGTCAACAGCCAACGACGAACAAAAATAAGATTTGAGCCGCTAAATATCCCCTTGTTCACCCCCTGCGCTCGCTTCAGTTTACCCCCACAACCCGGATATCCCGCTCACGATCTCTGCATCTTTCTATTATCCCGCCGCTTTTATCGGCGGCCGCGCTCTGGCCCCCGTAAACGCGCCCTTTCCAGGGCCCGTTCGTTATTTGCCCCACCAAATTTGTCCCAATCACCGCAGCGCCCGTTTTTACAGCCGTATTTGTAATGACCCGCTGCAGCTCTTTCCCGTGGCCCGGCCAGTCTTGCTCCGGTGCGGCGTACCCGTACGGAACCAGCACAATATCCGGCCCCAAGCGGGCCATCCGCGCCAGAATTGCCTCCTCATGCGTATCAGCACAGATCAAGAGGCCGATTTTCCCGAATTTGGTCTCAACCGCCTTGACCTGTCTTCCCGGCCGGTACGGCGGCGCCATCAGCTCCGCCAATATGTTTATCTTCCGGTGCTTGAGCAGTATGCGGCCTTCATCGTCCATCAGAACCGCCGAATCATACAGAACCATGCCCTGCTTATCGGCCAGGCCAGCACAAACAAAAACTCCGTACTTTCTTGCCAGCCCGCCAAGACGATCCGAATCGGCGCCCGGAATCCGGTATGCCCTTCTGTATGCCTCCGGATTCACCCAGCCCAGCACGGCCATCTCCGGCAGGCATACTATATCGGCCCCCGCGCTCCCGGCCTGCTCGACAGCATTCTCTATCCGCACGAAGTTGCCCTCGCGGTCGCCGTCCAGCACCAGTATCTGACAGATTCCCACTCGCACTTCAGTCATCTCTGCAAAGCAGCCCCATCCGATTACTTGCCCCAACTTACGTTTTCCAGAACTTTGCTCTTGCGCTCGAGATTGAAAATCCTGCGGGCGTTCTCGTGCATTATCAAATCCGCCGCATCCATTGCATCCTCAACGCCAAGCCACCCCTCCTCGACCAATTCCGACAGCGCCAGCGCTATTCCGCGCCTGGCCACGGTTGCGTGGCCCAGAACCGGCTCGACGGGAATATAATCGCCTCCGAATGTCAGAATCTTGTTTGCCGGGGCGGTGACCAGGTATTTTTTCAGGAAGTCCTTCGCAGCTATCGGGTTGATAATCCACGACCAGCACATGTCCACGTACGCGTTTGCATAATGCTTTGCAACGGCGAGCATCTGCTCGTAATACGGATAGCAGATATGCATGAATACGAATCTTGTCTCCGGCGCGGCGCGGCACAGGTCTGTTGCTGAGCCGGCGTTCTTGATGAGCCGGGCCAGAGGCATGTTGTTCTGGCCGGCGTAGTATCCCGTGTGCAACTTGACAGGCAGCTTGTGCTCGGTCGACTTTTGGACCGCATACCAGAAGAGGTGGTCCTCGAGCATTTTCTTCTCGCGCGGCGTCAGCCGGTCTTTGGCGAGCCTCTTCTTGAAGATGGGCTCTGCTTTCTCGACCGGGACCCGCTCGTAATCGATGTCCCGGCTGTAGGCGTTCTGAGATTTAACGGCCACGGCATACTTGCCGTATTTGGCGAACCACCAGTCTATCACCCGATGCCAGTCGGACAGGCCGGCGACTTTGATCCCGGTCGGCTTGTCGATCCGACCGATGCCGGGCCCGGCAAACATCGCCACAATGCTCAAATCCTGCATCAACAATGTCGGCATGTCGGACTCGCCGAACGGGCTGCTCAAACAGTTGACCTGGCAAGATTGGATGTTCGCCATCTCGCACAGAATCCGCCTGTAGAAGCCGGGCCGGCGCACTTTCTCATATTGTGATTGCACCCTGGCGACGGTCCGGCCCGAAAGCTCGGTGACGCCGTAAAGCTCCCTCATCGCGATGGCAACGGCCTGGCCGTATCCCGTGTTCTTGACGGCCGGCCAATAAGGCGCCAGCAGCGCCCACTTGCCGGCAGGGTCGGTGCCGGGGGAAAAGAACTTCTCGTACGAACCCTGCGGCATCCCCGCAACAATCATATCGGAGTTGAGATAGTGGCTCAACAGCAGGCTCCAATCGTCACTTCTTACCCTCGGATGAGATGTGCCTGCAAGACGTTCTCTCTCTTCGATGAGATGCTCGTGCGTATCGACAAACGGCGTTCGGAAGACCTTCTCGAATATGGCCCTTCGTGCATTTCTTCGGCCCCCGGGCGTCTTCGGGCCCGAGCGAGTCTGCTCTTGCCCTGCTGCCGCGCCCGAGCCGAGGATCGCCGAAGCGCCTATTGCGCCCATCCCCTGCAGCGTTAGTCTTCTTGAAATACGTTCCTGTGCCTTCAAATCACCTGTGCCCATCGAATCGCTCCTAAAACCGCAAATTTCGTTTTGACCAGCGGCATTACTGCAGGGGTAGCGCCTTTCGAAACCGGCTTTGTCCCTCCTTGACCTTGCCGGTTCCACCATTGACAATGACATACCAAAGACTATAATCGCCCTGAGCTTCAGGGTCAAGCAAATGGGTCTTGTTGGAGTTGGCGATGGCTTCCGTCCCCGGCCGAAATAAACGTCTCGAATCCCTTGTAAGCATCGTCTTGCTGGTTATGCTCCTGATTGTCGGCCTGGGTGTCGTTATGAGGCAATCCGATGTGGACATGACCCGGTTCGGGATCGGCCTTGATGTCAGCGGGCCGCCCGCAGAGCCGGAAGAGCCGGCTTCACCCGCGGTGCTTGATCTCGACTCCTTTGCCCCGGACGGATTCAAGACTGTCTCAGCCGCGCGGACCTACGGACCCGAGAATCTATACGAGAAAATCAACGGCAAGGCGCCGCTCTATACCGACTCGGGATTTGTGAGCCTGTCCACTCAGCGGTTTGTCAGCACAGCGGATGAGAATCTCTGGATAGAGCTTTTCATCTACGACATGGCGGCGCTTAGAAACGCCTTCAGCGTCTACAGCCTGCAAAAGCGCCTTGACTCTCAAGCACTGTCGGCCTTGCAGTATGCCTACAGCACGAGCAGCGGCGTTTACCTGGTGTGCGGCGGATACTACGTCGAGCTGATCGGCTCGGCCGAATCGCCCGGGCTGCTCGGGGCAATGAAGCCGATTGTGGACAGGCTCAAGATGACTTTGCCCGACGAGGAGGCGGGCCGAATAGCCGAGCTGGAGTTCTTTCCCCCGGAGAACCGCGTCGCCGGCAGCGAGAAACTATACCTTGCGAATGCCTTCGGATTCGAGGGCCTTGAAAACACCTTCGTTTGCCGGTACGAGACGGGAGGGCAGGAGGTCACGGCGTTTCTCGGCAAGGGCGCCGACCCGCAAGCCTCGCTGGCCGTTGCAAAGGGCTACTGCGACTTTCTGATCGAAAACGATGCAACGCCTGCTGAGGCCGCCGGCGAGACGATCAGGGCCGCTTCCGGGCGAGTGTTCGATTTTTACGGAACGACCGAGATTGTCTTTGCGGTGGGGCCTTTCTTCGGCGGAATCCACGAGGCCGAAGACAAAAGAACCGCCGAACAACTCGCGGAAACACTAATCATCAGACTAACCGAAGCGGCAAAAGAATCGAAATGACCGAACAGACCGGAAACAGGCTCGAGCGACGGGAATTGCTTCTTCGCTCCGTCAAGGCGGGCGTCTCGATTGCCGCCGCAGGGCTGGTTTCGGCCGCCCTTTATGATTCGGACGGACCGGGCAGCGGCCTGGATGCCGAATCGCTCGTGACGTTCAAGGATTGGGCTGTGACGCCCGAGCCCGGCCGGACGATGAGCATCGTAAGAGGGCCAGATCGCAGGGCGACTGTCACAAAGGCCATAGATCTGCTCGGCGGCATCAGGAGGTTTGTCAAACAGGGGCAGACGGTTGCAATAAAGCCGAACGTTGCATTCGCCTCGCCCGCGATGCTCGGCGCGACCGCCAACCCCGAGCTTGTCGCCGAGGTCGTGAAGCTCTGCCGTGACGCGGGCGCAAAGCGGGTGATTGTCACCGATAACCCGATCAACGAGGCCGCGAGCTGTTTCATGCTTACGGGCATCCGCGGGGCGGCCGAGCTTGCCGGCGCAAAGGTCGTTTTGCCGAGGCAAAGCCACTTCAGGAGTACCAGCCTCGAAGGCGGAAGGCTTATAAGGAGCTGGCCCGTTTACTTCGAGCCCTTCGCGCGGGCCGACGCTCTGATCGGCATAGCTCCGGTCAAGCACCACCAGAGAAGCGGCGCCTCGATGACGATGAAGAACTGGTACGGACTGCTGGGCGGCCCGCGAAACGTCTTCCACCAGGACATAAACACGATTATCGCCGAGCTTTCGATGATGGTAAAGCCGAGCCTGGTGATACTCGACGGCACGGAGGTTATGATGACCAACGGGCCGACGGGCGGCTCGCGCGCGGACTTGAGGCGCGCCGATACCATGATTGCAAGCTGTGACATGGTGGCCGCCGATTCTTTCGGCTGTACGCTGCTGGGGCTAAAGCCCGCGGATTTGCCCTATCTGGCGGCTGCCGCGCGGGCCGGTGTGGGAACAACGGATTACCAATCCCTCAAACCCGCATCGGCGGTTTTGAGCTGAGAGCGTAACCATGAAGATTGTTCAGGCAAGACAAATAAGTCAGGTTTTCTTCTTCGCGATGTTTGTCTGGTTTTCCATAGTCAGCAGTTTGGGCGAGAAGCTATGGCAGATTCGCGGCTGGCCGGTCAAGTGGTTTCTGCATCTCGACCCCCTTGCGGCAATCGGAACAGTGCTCAGCACGCACACGCTCTATCGGCCGCTCCTGTGGGCCCTGGTGACAATTGTCCTGACGATAGTCTTCGGGCGGTTCTTCTGCGGCTGGGCATGTCCCTTCGGCTCGGTGCACCATTTTGTGGGATACCTCGGCAGGCATGACAAATCCGCCGCCCGGAAGATACAGCTCAACGCATACAGAAAAGCCCAGGCCCTCAAGTACATCATCCTGGCAGTGTTGCTGGGCATGGCCGCTTTTCCCTCTGTTGCCGCCACGCTGCAGGTCGGCCTGCTCGACCCGATTCCGCTGGTGACCCGCAGCTTCGATTTGCTGCTCGTGCCTCTGCTCGACCGCTCGGCCGGCATAGCATCTGCAACGGAGCGATTCTACGAGGGGGCGTGGCTGGTCCTTGCGGTGTTTGGCACGGCTGTTCTTCTCAACCTCTTGATCCCACGTTTCTACTGCCGCTTCATCTGTCCCCTCGGCGCGTTGTTCGCCATTCTCGGCCGCTTTGCATTCTGGAGAATCGGCAAAAGGAGCGGCGACTGCATCAACTGCCGGGCCTGCGAACGTTCGTGCGAAGGCGGCTGCGAGCCGGCCGGCAGGATACGGATGAGCGAGTGCGTGCTTTGCTTCAATTGTCTCGACGACTGCGGCCACGAGGTAATCGGCTACCAGAGACGAAAGTCGGCGACCGGCGAAGTGACAGGCCCGGATGTCTCCCGCAGGGGCTTTGTGCTTTCGCTGGCCGGGGGCGTCTTTGCCGCCCCTTCGCTCAGGCTCGCCAGCAGGCTCGGCGGCAACCGGGGCCACACTATAATTCGGCCGCCCGGCGCGCTCGGCGAGGGCGAGTTTCTAAAGCGGTGCGTAAAGTGCGGCAAGTGCATGCGCATCTGTCCGACGAACGTCATTCAACCGGGCGGCATAGAGGGAGGCCTCGAGAACATCTGGACACCCGTGCTCAACAATCGCATCGGTTCGAGCGGCTGCCAGTTGAACTGTACGGCGTGCGGCCAGGTGTGCCCCACATCCGCCGTAAGGCCGATCACGCTCGATGAGAAGCTCGGCCGAGGCGCATTTGCCGACGACGGCCCAATCAGAATCGGCACGGCCTTCCTGGACAAAAACAGGTGCCTGCCCTGGGCCATGGACAAGCCCTGCATAGTGTGCGAGGAAAACTGCCCGGTAAGCCCCAAGGCCATTTACACGCAGGAGTTGTTCAATATGGTCAGGGGCGGCGTTGTGACAGTAAAAGAGCTGGCCGGGGACAGTATTGTCGTCGAGCAGAATCTCCCGCCGGGCAAATTCGCCGGAGGCGACTACTATCTTGCCGCCGCCGAGCACAGAAGCAAAATCATCGACAACACCGGCAGCTCAGTGGAAATCGTGACCGGCGGAAACCTGCGGGCCAATCTTGTCCCCGGTGCTATAATAGCGATTCAGGTCCGGTTGCAGCGGCCTTTCGTGGACATCGAGAAGTGCATCGGCTGCGGTGTCTGCGAACACGAATGCCCGGTTGGCGGCAAGAAGGCAATAAGGGTCTCGGCCGTCGGCGAAACCAGGAGCCCGGATAGAAGACTGTTGCTCGAACGCTAACAACTTTCGGAGTCCGAAACGATGGAACAGACACTCAGCAGAAGAGACAGGAGGAGCTTTCTAAGAACTGTGGGCGCCGTCGGCTTGGGCTCTGCCCTACTACCAGCCCGGGTTTTTGGAGTCGCAAAAGAGGACGCCGCGAGCGAGTCGAAAAAACCGGAGAGGCCGGCAGACTCCGGGAAGCCGAAAATGCCCTTGCGGAAGCTGGGCAAGACGGGCGTGAAGGTCCCGGTCTTGTCCCTTGGGACAATGTTCAACCTTCTCGACAACCAGATCATATTGCGCAGGAGCATGGACCTGGGCGTGACGTACTGGGATACCTCAAACGTCTATGCCGGTGGAAACAGCGAGCTGGGTATCGGCAAGTACCTCACCGACAATCCAAAGGCGCGCAAAGACCTGTTTATCGTGACCAAGGCGCTGAATGCAAAGGACGGCGAGGCGATGGAGAAGTGTCTCCAGCTCTCGCTGGCGAGGATGAAGACCACGTACATCGACCTGCACTTTTTCCACGACCTTCGTGACCCCGCTGACCTGAGCGACGATATTCGCATGTGGGCCCAGGGCGCCAAGAAGCGAAAGCTGATTCGTTTCTTCGGCTTTAGCACGCACAAGAACATGGCCCTCTGCCTTCGCGCGGCGGCAAAGCTGGACTGGATCGACGCGATAATGACGGTATACAATTTCCGGCTTATGCAGGATGCCGAGATGCAGGCCGGCGTCGATGCCTGTCACAAGGCCAAAATCGGCCTTGTTGCGATGAAGACACAGGGCATCGGGCCGGTAGCCAAATGGGCCGGCCATACGCCAAAGATCGAGACCGACGCCGACAGGAAGCTCGTCGATCACTTCCTCAAGCGGGGTTTGACGGAGGGTCAGGCCAAGATAAAGGTGGTCCTCGATGACAAGAGATTTGCCTCGGTCTGCGTGGGCATGGAGAACGTGGGCTTTCTCCGTTCGAACGTAGATGCGGTCACCGATAAACCGAAACTGACACGCCGGGACGTGGACGCGCTGAGGCGATATGCCGAGCACACGCGCACCGGTTACTGCGGCGGATGCGGCCATATCTGTGAGTCGGCGCTGCCCGAGGCGCCCTGCGTCAGTGACATTATGCGGTCGCTTATGTACTGCAACGGCTACGGCCGCCGTGACCTGGGGGCCGAGTTGTTCGCCTCTGTTCCCGCGTGCGTCAGAAGCAGACTGCTTGAAATCGACTACTCGCTTTCCGAGGCCCGGTGTCCCAACCGACTGCCGATACAGCGGCTTGTGGCCGAGGCGGTCCGCGAGTTTGCGTAGTACCCGTATCCATGAGACCCCGACTTTTTTGGAGCTTGCCATGACCAGAGAAAAACCGAACCAGATCGATAGAAGAGATTTCATCCGGAGCCTCGGCGCCGCCGGCCTCGGCTCGGCGCTGGGAGGTCTCAGCGCATCTTTTGCGGCCTCCGGAGCCGGCGCCGCCAAAACCGATCCCAATACCGCGCAGCAGCCTGCGAAGCCGAAGGTCCCCCAGGTCCTGCGCCGAAAGCTCGGCAGGACGGGCGTAAAAATCCCCGCCCTTTCCTTCGGAACTTTCCGGGTGGATGTCGCCAACCAGATACTTTTGAGGAAGACCCTGCAGCACGGCGTCGACCTCTGGGACACCGCCTATAATTACTCCGGCGGAAACAGCGAGCTGGGAATCGGCAAGTTCCTCTCGAGAAACCAGAAGGTTCGCGGCAGACTCTTCCTTGCAACCAAGGCTTCGGGGGCCCGGAGCGTCGCGGATGTGGAGAAACGCCTGCGGACCTCTCTCGAGAGAATGAAAACCGACTATGTTGACCTGTACTTTGGCTTGCATCAGTGTTCGAACCCGGCTCTGCTGACAGAGGAGCTTGCAGCCTGGGCTCGAAGCGCCAAGAAGAGCAAGCTCATACGGTTCTTCGGCATCAGCACGCACCAGAACAGCGCTCAGGTCCTTGCCGCGGCCGCCAGGCTCAACTGGATTGACGCCATAATGACGCCCTTCAATTTCCGTCTCATGCAGGATGCGAAACTGCAGGCCGCCGTCGATGCCTGTCACAAGGCCAAAATAGGTCTTCTCGCGATTAAGGTCCAGGGAATGGGCCAGAGGATCAGCAGCGAGGCCGACAGAAAGCTCATCGAGCACTTTCTCAAGCGGGACCTTACCGAGGGCCAGGCCAAGATCAAGCTCGTCCTCGAAGACGAAAGGTTCGCCAGCGCCTGCGTGGGCATGAAGAACCTGAAGGTGTTTAACGAGAACCTCGAGATTGCGCTGGATAAGAGCAAGCTGCCGGAACCCGACAAGGTCGCGCTGATGGAGCACGCCGAGGCGACCTGCAGCGGCTACTGCGCCGGGTGTGCGAACATCTGTGCGTCGGCCGCGCCCGAAGCGCCCTGTATCGGTGACGTCATGCGTTATCTAATGTACTACAACGGCTACGGTGAGCGTGCCGAAGCGCGCCGCCTCTTCGCGCAAATACCTGCCGGCATAAGAAAAAGGTTGGCGGGCGTTGACTATTCTGCCGCCGAGGCCCGCTGTCCGCAGCGCATGCCCATAGGCGATCTCATGGGCGAGGCCATCGCCAAACTGGCCTGACAGACCCCGGCAGAGCCGCCCGGTACTCAACCGGCGAAGGGACGCTCTGGGCGCGCCGTTGGTCTGGCTGTGAAGGCGCCGCAGCCCCAGGTGAGCTGCCTCGTCGGCAAGCACTGCCGAAACGGCCCAAAAAAATCCGCCATAGCTGTACTCATAAGTGCTTTATTATCAAGCACTTACGTACGCAGGGGGTGTTTTTCCTTGATTCGGAGACCCGTTTCGGTTATCATAAACACGTAATGGAACGGTGAATGATTGATGGTTCTGGTTTCAGAGACGGGCGATGACGAGATTCTACTATCAAACTTGGCTTCCTTTCATAATTAACAAAAGGCGTATTCTTATTCTCACAATTGCAAGCTATATAGCCTTGTGTTAAGCAGTACCGCACTTTTTGCTTCCCTTTTGCCGCCCTTGTACGGGGCGGTTTTTTTTGCGCCGTTTTGACACTGCAGCGCTCATACCGGGCCACGATTGCACGGTCTCATCCAACAAAAACAATGACTTTTCTACTCTCGCGGGGCGTATATAATAGTGTAGGCCCTTTTTAGCCGGTTTCGCCGAAAAGCAGGCCGGCACTCATGCGGCTGAAAGGATGTGACCAAAATGGCGAAGAAGATATCCCCGGCAGTGCGGGCCGCAGCAGAGGCGCACCTCGCCTCGTTGGGTTCGTCCCGCGAGAGTCTGACCGACCGGCAGTGGCAGGTGGTGGCCAGGCACGCCAGGCAGCGGCGTTTTTCCACGTTGGCGCTTGTGCTGTGCGTCGCCTTTGCGGCGGCGCATTTGTGGGCGGCTCACCGCGCCTGGGTCTATTACCCCAAGCTGCTGGCGGAGCTTGCATCAGCAATCCCGGCAGGCGTCCAACAAGCCGCTGACAGTAATCCGGCCGAACCGCCGCCCGAATTGCTGCGGCGTTTTGCACAAATCTCGCTTGTCTTTGCCCTGCGCATCGTCTCCTACCTGGCAGTCGGATTTGGCTTTCTCGCGGTCCCCCTGCTCTCGGCCCTATCCAGTCGTCGAACCGGCAGAATGATCTCCGCCTTTCTTTCGCCCGGGCAGCCTGCAGAGACAGCCGCTCTGGACAATCCCGCGTAGCCGGTGTATGATAACCTCAACCTATGCCCGTTACGCCGTATCATTTTGGACCCAGCGGCTTTGTCGCCCTTACATTCAGAAAGTGGATCGACCCGCCCGTTTTCGTACTGGCCAACATTGTCGTTGATGTTGAGGTGCTGATCATAGCGGCATTCGACCTCGGCTGGCCGGTTCACCGTTACGCACATACCCTGCTGCTCGGTGCGCTGGTAGGCCTGCTCTGGGGAGTTGCGGCCTGGCCCCTGCGGCATCTGTTCGGCCCTCTCATGCGTGCGCTGCGAATCCCGTACCATACCACCCGCCGGAAGATGGCCCTCTCCGCCGTGCTCGGCGTCTGGCTCCACGTCCTTGTTGACGCCCCGTATCACATGGATGTCCGTATCTTCTGGCCCAACAGGATGTCACTGTGGTGGAAGGTCCAGCACCGCCTGGGGCACAAACAAATTGAGTGGGCGTGCCTGCTGTTTTTCGCAGCCGCCCTCATACCGTACGCTTTTGCCGTCGTCTCCTTCTATAAGCAGAAGAAACGCCGTGCTGGGCCTGAGCCGTTGCAGGAGGATGCTCTCGAGACCGCCGGCTGAGGGTACGCTCACGGGTTTCCCTGCGAAGCCCATACTGTAAAAGAGGGTGGCGGACACCTTGGCAAAGGTGTAACATCGTCGAAAGTGGCTTACGGTTGCGGTCCTCCCGGGCGGGCGGGCCGCTCTTTGGAGAGCGTTAAGATGTCAGGAATACTGTTCACGCGCAGCGCGTCTGCCGCGTTTGTTACGTGTCTATTCATCGCGGTCTCTTTCTGCCCGGCCGATGGTCCGACGGCACAAAGCACCTTCCGCATAACCTTGCCAGGGCACCGTTTCGCGGACGAGCTGCTGCCGCAGTCGCCCTTTGGCGTCAACACGGCCTTCGGGCCCGGGACGGCGAACCTTGAAGCCATACTCGAGAGAATGCAACGGGCCGGCATCAAGTGGGGACGCCAGGACTTCACCTGGCGCCGCGTCGAAAAGGAGAAGGGCAGGTATGATTTCGGAGGCTACGACCGCCTCGTCGAGACCTGCCGCAAATACGGCCTGACCCTGTTCGGCAACCTCGCCTACGGCCCGTCATTCCACGATCCGCGAACCCCCGAAGGCGTCGCCGCCTACTGTGCGTTCGCAGCCGCCGCCGTGAAACACTTCGCCGGCCGCGTCACGTACTGGCAGATATGGAACGAGCCGAACGGCGGCTTCTGGAAGGGCACGCCCGAGCAGTACGCCCGGCTGCTCGCCGCGGCCGGAAAGGCTATCCACCAGGCCGACCCTGGCGCAAAAGTCCTCGGCCTCAACATGGCCTTTTGTGACGTCATCTGGGCGGAGAAGATCCTCCGACTCGTCCCATACGACTGCTTCGACATCGCCTGCTTCCATCCCTACCGTGTCCCGTCGGCGCCCGAAGAGCGCCTCGACTGGTGGGAGCTCGACCAGTACGTCAAAAGCTGGCACCGCGGCGACCTCGATCCCAACTACCCGCTCGTCCACATGAGCTTTCTTGAGCAGACGGCGGAGCTAATTAAGGTGATGGAGAAATTCGGCGAGCCAAAACCCATCTGGATAACCGAAATCTGCTGGAACACGCAGATTCACCCCTACGGCGTGCCTGAAATCCGCCAGGCCGACCTGGCCGTTCGATTCTATGTCCTGGCCATTGCCTCGCCCAACATCGAGAAGGCCTTCTGGTGGACCCTTCGCGACACCGGAACCCGCCAGTTCGACCAGGCCGACATGGTCGGGCTGATTCGCAACGACCTCTCGCCGAAATACGCCTATTACTCATACGCCTTCATGAGCCGAATGCTCGAAGGAAAAAGATGGCTCCGCAACGACTCCTTCGGCCCTGATCTCTTCGCCGTCGTCTTCACCGACGAGGCCGGCGGGCAGGACACCATCGTCGCCTGGACCACCGAACCATACGGTTACATCCGCGTGAACAACCACCAGGGCCTCACCATATACGACATCTACGGCGCCCGCCGGTTTGTCCCCTTCCACGAGGTTCGCACCAAAAGTCTGCCCATTCCCCTCGGGCCAAGCCCGATTTACATAACCGGCCCCAAGGGCCTGAAGGCCCGCGTCCGTCCCAACCCCGGATGGTAGCTGCAATCCCAGCCCAGCCCGCCGCCGGGGGTCTCAGTCAGCGCCCCAATCCTCGCATAGAAGCGCAAAATCAAGAAAGTCGACTCTTGTGTTGCCATCGAGGTCCGCACAGCCCTCGCCGGAGCATCCCCCCACGTCCAGCCACTGCTCGGCGAAAATATCCACGTCCTCCCAATTCAGGTCACAGTCTCCGCTTAAATCACCTGCAGCCGGATCAGGGCAATCATCCACAAGAACAATATGACAGACCGACAGCGCCGGCAGCGTGTACGAAAAGGAGTTGCCCACAATCGGCCCGACGGGTGCTATCTCCCTTATGCTCGATCCGCTCCCGTCAAACGCCCACACCCGGCCGGCATCGAAGCTCCGCTTGCTCGTAATGGTGAATGAGCCTTCGATGGGAGATTCGAAATTCTTATTGATGACGATAACGTGCAGCTCCCAGTCCGTTTGCTCAAAGACCGATGCGTAAACCGAGCTGGTTTGCTTGTCCGACATCTGCGAATAAACCCTCGTGTCGCCAAACGTCGAGTTTGCCCCGTCGTAATTCCTGTAAATTCGGTATGCCGCCGAGACGTAGTCATAATCTCCGCCGAGATGCCAGTACGTCGAGAGATACATGCCGTACTCGCCGAAGATTCCAAGCACGTCCGCCATCGCGATACCGCCGGAGATGTGATCGGGCGCCCCGTAGCTGTACTCCGTGATCGATAGCTTCGTGCCCGGATAATACGATTCGATGGAATTCAGTATGTTCGGCAGAAGCGGCAGGTAATCGCTGAACCACGTGGCGATCCAACTATCCTCGGTATAATCCGGGTCCCAGAGTGTCCGCGGCGCCTGCATCCGCGCCTCGGCATTTGCCCTGGAATAGGCCGACTGTGATTCGGTGATTCTCCTGCCGTCGCCTCGGGCCTCTGGATACCAGTGCAAATCGAGCACGTCGAGCAGGCGCCGGCCGCGTCGCCCCGTGGATGCCCGCATCTGATCCAGGTAATAGTCGATGAACCAGTCGTAGTTGTCCTTGACGTCGGCCCAGTCAGGCGCATCCTGAAGGCTCAGGTACGCGTTGAATCCGTAAAGCACGGGGCCCAGTATCTGCGCGTTTGGGTCGACGTCCTTGACCGCCTCCGACAATGCTACACTCCTTGTGATAAGCTCCTCGCAGCGCAGCTTTTCGGGGTGAATCCGGGGATGGGTCGAGGCCCAGAGGGCGGGCTCGTTATCCAGCGAATAACACTTTGCGCCCGTCGGGCTCGACGCGCCGCCGTAACGGCTTACAAGATAGTTGACGCACTCGTCCATATACACGTACGCGTCATCCGTATCCGGGGCCCCGGGCGGATTGCAGAAGGGGGCGCCCTTGGCATAAACGACCTGTTTCCATCGGTCCGACGGCGCGGTATCCGCTTCGTCCACCGTGCCGTCGTCATCGGCGGCGACAAAGCCGGCCATCTGGAGAGTCACGACCGAAAGCTGCCCGGCCGCGAGTGCCGAATCATGGAAGCGCGTCTGCATGATTCCCGGAACGAGCTGCTGCGAGCCGGGCAGACTTTGCACGAGGTAACGGTCGCTGTGGTGATACCAGTCGCTGCCCGCGTTCGAGTAGTTGTTCTCCCAGTTGTACCCGGTCAGCCGGTTCCCGCCGCTTCTTCTGGCCGCCAGGTTCTCATCCCCGGAAAGACCCGGGTTCGAGCCGTAAATGTACGGGCTGATAGGCGCCCTCTGGGCCTCTGTCTCTATCGTGTAAACGACGCTGATCCCGCCGGCGGCGATTCCCGCCACCAACTCTGAACTCAGCAAAATCCCCATTGCCGTCAGGCGCTTCACTGCACACTCCTCAGTCTTCGGCTCTGCGTCGGCGGCCCGAAGCCGACCCGTCGTCAGGGCTCTTCCGGCCGGAACGGTCGCCACACATATCATTATAACATATCCGGCGGCCCCATGAAAACAACGGCTCGCATCCCCGGCGCTCAGGACGCACGGTACCGGCTCCGCGGGCAGAAGTTCAGCTCCCGGCGATGCACCTATGCGAGCCTGTTAGAAGTCCCGGCGGATTATTGCATCTGTGCTTGCCTGTTTGCCGATTATCAAATATAATCCCGGCTTTCGAACGTCACGTGATTCAGAGAGCTATTATGCCAGAGAATATAGTAAAGCAGATTCAACAGTTAAAACGCGGCACCGTGGAGGTCTTTACAGAGGCCGAGCTGGCGCAGAAGCTCACCGAAGCGGCAAAGACCGGGCGACAACTGCGAATCAAGCTCGGCCTCGACCCGACCAGCCCCGATATCCACCTCGGCCATACGGTAGTGCTCAGAAAGATGCGGCAGTTCCAGGACCTCGGCCACAAGGCCGTCCTGATCATCGGCGACTACACGGCCCGCATCGGCGACCCGTCCGGGCAGAACACCGGCCGGCCGATGCTCTCGGGCGAGCAGATCGAAAAGAACGCAAAAACCTACTTCGAGCAGGCGGGAAAAATCCTCGACACGTCGGCCGAAAAGCTCGAAGTGCGCCACAACTCCGAATGGCTCAGCGGCCTGCAGCTCGCCGATATAATCAAGTTGGCCGCAAACATGACCGTCGCGCGAATGCTCGAACGCGATACCTTCGACCTCCGCTACAAAAACGGCGACCCCATCGGCGTCCACGAATTCCTCTATCCCCTGATGCAGGGCTACGATTCGGTAATGATAAAGAGCGACGTCGAGTTGGGCGGCACCGACCAGACCTTCAACAACCTCGTCGGACGCGACCTCCAGAGAAACGACGGCCAGCCGCCACAGATCGTAATTACCATGCCGATCCTTGTCGGCCTCGACGGCAGGGAAAAAATGAGCAAGTCAAAGGGCAACTATATCGGCGTCACCGATGAGCCCAAAGATATGTTCGGCAAGGTAATGAGCATCTCCGACGAGCTGATGGAGAACTACTTCACGCTGCTGACCGACCTGCCCACAGAGAGAATCGCCGAGCTGACCGACCCGGCCGGGACCCACCCCAAAGAGGCGAAGGTCCTGCTCGGCAAGACCATCGTCGCTCAGTTCCACGGCCCCGATGCCGCCGATGCCGCCGCCGCCCATTTCGAGCAGGTCTTCGCGCAAAAACAGCTCCCCGACGAGATGCCTGAAGTTCTGGTACCCACAGAGGCTATCACAGCGGCGAAGCTGCTTGTGCTTTGCAAGCTTGTCGCTACCGGCGGCGAGGCAAAGAGAATTATTAAGCAGGGCGGCGCTGTCATTAACAACAGGAAGCTTTCCGACCCCAACGAACAAATCATGCCTGCCGACGGCATGGTCCTTCGCGTGGGAAAACGAAAATTCGCAAGGCTCCGCGTCGATGCCTGATCGCCGCGCCGCAAGAGCGAAATTCGCGGGCATCAGACATGCGTGATTCCGAGCAGGTGAAGGACTTTGGTTCGCGGCAGAGGTCATCGCCCGCTGAGGTGCGTGCCCCGCGGAATCAGTCCCTGCGCATCCGCGGGTTTGTAGAGATCGGCGTTGGGTATTTGAGCACGACAATGTATGTCGATATTAGAAACGTCAGAATCACCACCAATTGAATCAGGTACGATGTCGGCCTGGCGATTCTGCCCGCACCTGCCGCCGCATACGCCACCAAAAGGCCGAACTCGCTGGCCTGCCCCAGCCGCAAGCCCAGTTCTCTTGCCACCTCCGTCTGCTCCTTCGCTGCCCGGAACGCCAGGGCAAACACGACGGGCTTAACGGCGATAAGCACAATTGCCATCACAACGCCGGCGAGGGCTATCGATTGCGTCACCAGAAGGTCGAACTTCGCCCCTATCGAAAAGAAGAAGAGTATCAGAAAGAACTCTCGTAGCGGCTTGAGCTTCTCGGCAATGCCTATCGCGATTGGGAACGAGGCCAGCGATGTGCCTGCAATGAAAGCCCCGGCCTCGTATGAAATCCCCAGCTTCTTCCCAACTGCCGCCACAAGCAGACACCATCCGAGCGACACGAGAAAAATGTAGTCCTGGATAACGTCGAATCTGCCGAACAACGGCAGCAGGCAGAACTTTACCAAAATCCCGGCTCCCGCGCCGAGCAGAACCGTCTTTAAGACCAGAAGAGCGGTCCCTGCGTATATGTTTCCCTTGCCGCCGCCCGTAATCACCAAAATCAGCACTATAGCGATGATATCCTGCAGGAGCAGCACGCTGGTCATCAGCTCCCCGATCCGCTTATGGTGCAGGGCGGTAGTGGGTGTGAGCTTGATGCTCACGACCGTGCTCGAGAACATCAGCGCCGCCCCCGCTATGATACCGTCTACCACGGGCAGCCGGAATGCAATTGCGATCAGGGCCGTGGGCACGGCGAAAGCAACGCTCGTGGAAACGGTGATTAGGGACGTCTTCCTGAGCAGGCCCAGCAGCCTGTTCGGATGGAGGTTCAGCCCCAGCAGAAAAAGAAGTAGGATTATGCCCACGTGCGATATGCTCTGGATGTGTGACGGGTCCTTTATCAGCTTTGCCCCCCAGGGCCCGATCATCATGCCGAGGGCTATGTACGCAAGGATTATCGGCTGTTTGAGATACAAAAACAGCGTCGATACCAGTGACGCCCCCACAAATATCAACGCCAGCTCATATACAATGTGCTCCAGTCCCATCGCACCATCCGGCCAAGCGCTCAAGCAAGTCCTTCAGCAGCACCACACCGCCGCAAGTCACACAAAGCAGCCATCCGAATCACACCACGGTTCTCTACGCCATCGCTGTTGATATGGTTCGTGACACGTCTGAGGCGCTCGATGGCGGCCACTTCACCGCTACTCCGGAATCCATATCTTCTTGGCCCATACGACCTCCGCCGAGCCGGGCAGCATCAACTCCGTCTGGCTCTTCGTAAGGAACACGAGCCCCTTGTAGCTTGTCAGGTACCGATGGTGCTTCGTCAGCAGTCCTCCCATCGCACAGACCACCAGGGGCCGGTCGCTCCTTCTGAGTATCTGCTCGAATTCCTGTGGCTCAACCCGCACTATTGCCCCTGAAGCCTTTATCGCCTGCGCAATAGCCGCAGCCGCTGCCGCTCCACCTGTCACCGCCCCGTTGGTCATGGTAATGCCCTTTCAGACAAATCTTTTGTGCCAATCATATAAATATACGCATCAGCCGCCACTCTTTATCAACCCGCCTTCGTCGCCAACTGCGAAAATGCGGCAATCTACGACCCTACCTCACGGTAGGGCAGAACTGAGTATTGATACGGCTAAGAGGGCCGCAGCCGCCCTCTTGCGGGACTCACGAGAGCGTAAAGACCATGACTCGTACCCGGCAGCCGGTGCCGCCCTTGGTGGCGAAGCGCCCTGCCGCCGCAGGTCGTAATTACCCTGCCGTTTCCGCGCGGCCTCTGCCGTAGGATCGTGCATGCGCGAAGACGAATGTTGGCAAAAGCCAAGCCGGCCGCAGGCTGAGCTGTCCGTCGCTCAGCCGTCTTTCTTGTCTCTGAACAGAGCTGCCGCCAATGCTTCGCTATGTCTAGTTCAGTTCCTTGTGTATTCGATTGAGATACTGGTTGCTGAAATCGATCTTCAGCTCGACCCAAAGCGGGCAGTGGTCGGACATCTGCCAGGTCCGCCACTTGTTACAGTAGTATGCCTTCTTTTCCGATCTACTGCGCAACTGGCCCGCCTTCTTCGTTCCCTTCTCATGGTAATCACGCAGATCCGTATTCGCAATCGAGTCATGGTAAATCGGGTAGTCGTCATCCCGGTAAACCGAGTCGAAGAACCTGAAGACGCCGCTGTTCTTCTTGCTCGGCCCCATCTGCAATTCGCCCCTCTTGACCATGAACGCGATCTGGTCGTAATACATGCTTTCGCTGACGTTGCTCTTGTACAGCTTCTCGGGAAGTGTAAAGCGGTTTTTCTTCAGCGCCTTCATGGTCTCGTCCTCTGGCCCGACTATGTTGAAGTCCCCCAGGAGGATGAAGTTCTCGCCGGTCTTCTCCCTCTTGCGAACCTCCTTGGCCCGGTCGGCCAGGAACTTCGAGATAGCCGCAATCTCCTTGACGCGTCTGTCGTACTTGGCGCCCGAACCGGCCCCATAGTAAAGGTGCACGGTACACAGGTTGAACTTGAACCACCCGGCCTGAAACGCCACTAAGAACGGCGTTCGCGCAAACTGGCGATATCTCGCCACCTTCTGCCCCTCGGGCAGATGAACCACGTGCGCGCCTTCGGGTAGTACCAGCTTCTGCCCCTTCTTCACAGCCGCCGTTGACCCATCGGGCAGCTTCAGCTCTGTCTTTCCCGTAAACTCGATGCTGTGCGATTCAGGAAGCTTGATGTCAACCTCTTCGCCCCCGATGGTCTGGCTCAGCGGTAGAACGATTTCGCCCGCTATATTGCGAAAGAGGATTTTTCTTCGGTCATAGACGAAGGTCAGCCGCTCCTCGTTGCCCCCGGGCCCTTCGGTTACATCGGTCGCTATATACTCCCAGTTGGGCCCGAGAATACTCATCACTCGTTTGAGCGGCCCCAGATCTGTCGTAACCTCCTGAACGGCTACAAGGTCGAACGACGCAATGATCTCTGCGATGTAGTAGAACGCCTCATCCAGGCGGGGCCCGTGGCCGAATTTGTTGGAGTCGAAGTCTCGAATGTTCCATGTCGCCAATAGAAGCGTGTCACGCAGCGTCCTCGCTGGAATGTCCTTCTTGAGCTGCTTGCGCAATGCCAGCAGACGCTCGATCGCGCGGCCTGCAAAAAGACGGTTTTCCTGCTTTCTTAGGTTCTTGTAGAATGGCATAAGGCTCTCCTTTCCGCCGCATCATCGGCCTCGAAGACTGTTGTTCGAATCGTCTACCGTGTCTTGCCCCTGTTGCTTTGACACATTGTGTGTCTTGGTTGCCGGCCTGACAAGAGGAAAGCGGGCTCTGCTCGACAATTTTCTTCCGGGCGCACAGTGCGACCTGCCGGCCGAACCAGGCAGGATAATCCTTCGAAACAGGTCTTCGACCCTTTTAGCTCAGTCGCTGGCGATTTCTTGATTCGTCGAAATCGCCGTCGGATATGCCAAAACGAGCGTGTATGTCGCTACTTCGAGCGCCAATCTCGTCGGTAATTGAATCAGATGCGACGTTTCCCAGGCAATCCCCCCCGGCGCCCTTGGCCGCAGCGGGCGCCAGAAACACATACTCGCCCTGCACAGATCGCAGGGCGGCTTCACAACCGGAAGCGCAGCTATCCCGGACGTGTCAGCGCCTGTCAAGTTGGCCGAGCCGCGATTTCAATTCCTCGGCCACCCTGCGTATTTCGTTCGCGCCGGCTGGCGGCTTGGTCAGCCCTGCCGTTTCACTTACCTCGGCCTGGGCCTGCAGACCCTCTATCGCCCGCGTTACCCGCTCTCTCAGCCCGGGGACCTGATGCCCCTCGGCCAGCACCTTGTAGCCGAAGAAGGCCTCGGCATGCAGCTTCCACACCGTCGCCACCCGACGCCGTAGCTCCAGCCTCCAGTAGAGGTCTGCATAATGTTCGCTTGTCAGATGCTTGCGAGCCCGGGCCAAGTGGAGCAGCGACTCATCGGCCATCGCAATGGCCCCGTCCTTTTCGGCCAGAATAGTCTCCAGCAGCACCGGATCCGGATGATTCAGCCGATTCTCCATTTCCCGATACCTCGGCTCCTCCGGTTTCCACTTGGCAATTGTGCGCGACGACAAATGTCCGTTCGCATAACCATAGGAAGGCAGGGCCGAGTGGTTCGTAATCCAGAACTCGAGTACAAAGTAGCTCTTGTTGACAATCTCGAACGACGGCCGCAGAGCCTTTTCCAGGAAAGGCGCCGCCTCCGGCCCGTACCTTGTCGCAAGCCAGTCGCGCCATATCTGCTTTGACGTCACCTTAGCATCACGCGTAAGGCGGCACAGCGCATAAAGGTTGATTTCGTTGGGCGTATAGATGGCGTCGTAGCCGCCGTGGTCCACGCGCGCGTTATACCCGACGACGCCCGGCCGGGAAAGGTCGTAACGCCACCGATACTCGAAATACTCCGGGCACGTGTACGGGATGCGCCCCTTGCCCGTGAATTCCGACGAGCAGTCGAACTCCACGATCAGCTTCCGGTCCGGGAATTTACCTATCATCGGATTGTGCGGGTAATACGGCTGCCAGTCGTGCGGAACGCATTTCGATTGCAGCATCACGTGCGGGTCAACTTTCTCCATGCCCTCGGCGAACCACTGAAGCTCCTTCGGCTCGTATAGAAACGAGCGCACCACAAAATCCTTCTTGAGCCTCCGGCAGACGTTGTCGATCGTGTTGATCATCCGGGCAAACCTGTCCGGCATCGACAGCCTCGACCTGACGCTGTCTCCTCGAAATATCTTGTACTTTGTCTCGTGGAAGGTCAGCACGATCCCGTTGAATTCCGGAAAATCACGAAACAGCCATTCGTACTTGTCCTGCAGCCAGTTCCAGAACATCGGCCGATCCAGTTGCACCGCGTTGTCGGAAATATACTCTTTCGGAACGTCGCTCTCCAGCTCGTGCACCCAAATCCAAACCCGCAGGCCGAATCCGTGCGCCTCCTTTGCCAGTTGCCTTAGTTGCTCGGCTCGCTTCGAATCCCTGTAAAGCTGCGAGACCTCCTTGATCATCTCGTGCGAGAAGATAACCGTATTGATGTCGTACTCCCTGGCTTTTTTCAACGCCCCCGATACGTACGGCCCGTCCGGCGTGTGAAACTGCCAGCACCGAACCGAAGCCAAACGCTGCCCCGCCTCCGACACAGCCCCAAGCCAGCCAAAAACGAGAGTGACGACCAAGAGCGCGCTCACTGTCAAAATCCTCACAATCAACCTCCAAACTCGTCCTGCCTGCCTGGGCGGCTCGTTAATTGTCGCTTTCAACCTGTCTGGCACGCCGAGCCTTGTGCCGGTGCCGGGCGCATATCTGCATCGAAACTTGTCATTTTCCACAATCCTAAACCAATAGCAGGACATGTCAACACCCGGCTGTTTTTGAAGGTCAAAAAATCCGTGCAGTCTGCGGGAAGCGTGTGTATAATGTGTCGTTATGGAACTGCCGGAACTTCAGAAACCAGATAAATATGTCGGCCTGTATGTTTTTGACTTCGGCGACCACGCCGGGGTGGGCTTTACGGCCGAGGAAGTGGCCGAACTGCTGGAAAGCGAACGGTTTGCCCACGGCAAGGTCTACAAGATTCACCGCGCGTACCCGGACGGCAGGCTCGAGCTAAAGGGCGCCCCCGCCGAGACGTTCCAGCTCGAAGCGGGCATGTTCTTCTACTCACAGGACCTCGAAGCAGCCCGCGGCGACTTCAAACGGCTCACCGACCTGGCCGTTTCCAGCGCCCCGCCTTGCCGGGCCAAGGTTCACCTGGCCAAGTACAACAATGACAAGTTCGCCGTGGCCCTTATCTACCCCGCCGAGTACGACCACGAGGTAAGCTCCTGGCTGCTCGATGCCGATTACCGAACCGCCGGTGCAGCCGAGGGCGGCACGGGCGCTGTACAGCGATACTACGACGGTAGCGCCGAGATGCTCGACAGCCGGCAACTGTTCGGCAGGTCCGAGCTGCAAAGCCGCACCGGCGCCGAGCTTCTGGCCTCTTTGAAGCTGGCCGTTCAGAGATAGCAGGTCGTCGTTGGCGGAAACAGCAGGAGCCCGTATCGCGAGAGGGGACAAGACAGAACAATGCGCATTCGCAAAAGAATGAACTCGCTATTTGGCTTTCTTGCCGGCTGGCTGCTGTCACTGTTCGGCAGGTCGCCGGCCAAACCGACCGACGACGACCTTGCCCGGGCCGATTTCAAGGCCAACACCCAGCGGCTGGGACTCCGCTTCACCGAGAGGATTCGCGATGTCTTTCGCTTCAAATGGATAAGGAAATATTAGCTTTACACGTACCCTTCCGGACTCTGTATGGCCAATCCCAGGATAATTGAGCCGCCCGGCGAGCCGCCCGCACTTACCGACAATGCTCTGGCCGTTCTTGAGGGCCGATACCTTATCAGGGACGAGCACGGCCAACCCATCGAGACCCCCGCCCAGCTTTTCAGCCGCGTCGCCTTGCTCGTGGCCGAAGCGGAAGCCGATTACGGGGCCGAGCCCGCCCGCATAAAGCAATGGCACAGGGATTTCTACGACCTGATGGCATCGCTCAGGTTCCTGCCCAATTCCCCGGCGCTGATGAACGCCCGCCGGGCGGGGATGCTCAGCGCCTGTTTCGTCCTGCCGATAGAGGACAGCATCGAAGGCATATTTGAGGCCATCAAGCAGACCGCCCTGATCCAGAAGGCGGGCGGCGGCACCGGCTTTTCCTTCGATAGGCTCCGGCCGACAGGCGACCGCGTGGCCTCCAGCGGCGGCACAACCTCAGGACCAATCAGCTTCTGGCGGGTCTTCTCAGAGACCACCAACGCGATACAGCAGGGCGCCTTCCGCCGCGGCGCCAATATGGGAATGATGAGTGTCACTCACCCCGACATCCTCAAATTCCTGCACGCCAAGCAAAACCTGGCCGCCTTCACCAACTTCAACATCTCCGTCAAAATAACCGACGAATGGATGGCTCTGGCCCTCAGATCGTCCAAAAAGCTGCACATCGTCGCCAACCCCCGCACACAGCAGACTTACCTGCTGCCGCGACAAATCGACGTTGAGAGCTACTCCATAGACGACCTGCACCCGCTGACCGCGGACGACAAGAGCCTATCCGGAAAAACACACCGGTTCTACACGGTCGGTGACATCTGGAAGATGATAGTATTCTGCGCGCACAAGACCGGGGAGCCCGGCCTTGCCTTCATCGACCGAATCAACCGCGACAATCCGACCCCAACGCTCGGTGCCATAGAGGCCACAAACCCCTGCGGCGAGCAGCCCCTGCTGCCGTACGAGTCATGTACGCTCGGCAGCATCAACCTCGCCAAATTCGTCGTAGCCGACGGCGGGCCGGACCTGGACTGGCCGGCCCTGGCCGAGACGGTGAGGCTCGCCGTGCGATTTCTGGACAACATCGTGGACGTCTGCGACTACCCCGTCAAGAACACCGCAGGCCTCGCCCGCGCCAACCGCAAGATCGGCCTCGGCCTCATGGGCTTTGCCGACTGCCTGTTCCTGCTCGGCGTCCCGTACGATTCGAAGCGCGGCCTCGAGCTTGGCTCGCGCATCATGGAATTCGTCAACGACACTGCACACAAGGCCGGCGGCGAGCTGGCCGAAGAGCGAGCGCCGTTTCCTAATTGGGAAAAAAGCGTCTGGAAGACCCGCTTTAACAGAAAAATGCGCAACGCCGCCGTTACCTGCATCGCGCCGACCGGCACTATAAGCATGATTGCCGACTGCTCCTGCGGAATCGAGCCGGCCTACTCGCTCGTTTTCAAAAGACATGTCCTCGACGACGCCGAATTGCTCCAGATCGACCCGGTTTTCAAACAGACGGCCCAAAGACACGGCTTCTACACAAAGAGGCTCGAAAGCCGAATCGCAAGAGCGGGCAGCATCCAAAACATGGCGGGTATCCCCGCCGGGATACGCAGGATATTCCGCTGCGCATACGATATCGCCCCCGAATGGCATGTACGAATGCAGGCCGCCTTCCAGCAGCACTGCGATGCCGCCGTTTCGAAGACCGTGAATCTCCCGCGCAACGCGACCCTCGCCACCGTCGAGAATGCTTACAGACTTGCCTACAGGCTCGGATGCAAAGGCATAACCATCTACCGCAGAGGCACTCGCCCCCACGAGCCAATGACGCTCTACTGAAACGCAGGCGTCGGCAAAACAACGCCGGACTACCGGCCCCGACAATGCCCTTGAAGAGTACCCCGCGAATCTCCCCAAAGGGAACGCCGGGCACGCTATGACGACGTCTTCTTGGGTTTCGCCGGGGCCTTTTTCGGCCGAGCTTTGGGTTTCGGGCGCGCCATCACCGCAACCTTCAGCTCTTTGGCGGGAACGAGGTGCCGGTAGAAGAATGCCTGCATCCTGTCTTCGGCCGGCACCGCCGCCCGGACTACCTGCCGTTCATGGATCTCCGCCCGGCCTTCCAATTGGAGGCTCAGCGGTTGCTTGCGCGGCATCGACGGAACCTTCAGAAACATTTGAACCTGGTCCTTGCCGGCCGGCACCCGGGCGTTCCGCAAGCTGAATCCATTTGGTGGGTTCTTCAAGGATAAATCGATCTGGCCGGTGAATCCGTCCTTTCGTATTGCGTGCACGGTGACCGGGACAGTCGCACCTGCCCAGGCGTTAATGCTCGACGGCGCTACGCGCAGCTCGAAATCGGGTCGCGGCTCGCTGATGCGCAGGCGGTATACGTACGCCCGCCCGCCCTTTTGCTGGGCATCGCCCAGGTGAATGTAGTACTTGCCGTCGCCGGGCAGAGTCACGCTCAGCAGGGAATCTGCGTGGTGCGTGGTCAAGCCGGCGCCCTTGTCTGCGTGGTCGTCGTTGAAAGCCAGTTGCCGCCCCGCGCCGTCGGTCAGCCGCAGCACGGAATCCAGCGGCGAATCAAGCCTGCGCGCATCGACCTCCGCGACCACCTCGTCGCCGGCGCGGCCTTCAAAGGTAAACACATCCCGGTCGCCCGGTCGGCCGATGCGCCCGTTGATGATGACCGGCAGAGTCACCGGCTGCACGCCATCCAGGCGGTTCGGCTCCTTTTCCGCAAATTCCGGCAGCGTATCAACAGCAAAAGGAACACGGTTGGAGACCAGATTCCCCTTGCGGACCCAAACCGGCAAAATCCCCGGGCCCTTGGCGGTCGTGTCCAGCTTTAACTCTTTTGTCGGTAGATTCCAGCCCTCGACGGTGACAGTTGTAAACGCCCCGGCCCGACCGCCCAGAGGGAAAATGCTCGTCACAAACGGCAGCTCGCCAACAGATATACGGTACACAAAATCCTCGCGTCCCCTGTAGATCGCGTCCTTGATCTCAAGGACGTATTCGCCGTCCCTCGCGACCTCGTAGAACAGCACCGGATCAGGATGGAAACGGTAGTCGTCGGAATAGGCCAGCTCGACTCCATTGGCGTCGTAAAGCGCCAGCGTGGCCTGAAACCATCCGGGAACAGCATCGGCCAGGTACGGGATCAATTCCCTCGCGCCGGCCGCCATGACGAGCCTCTGGCCCCTGCTAAACTTGAGCCGGAAGCGGTCAACATCGCCGGGCATGATCCGGCCGTTGTTAACCAGTGGCAATGGTGACAGCACGTCCGAATCAGCGGTTTTGCCGTTCGGCTCCTTCTCGCTGTGCTCGCGCACTTGACCCACGTGAAAAGTCACCGGATTCGACAGGCCCAGGGCGCTCTTGAGCCTCAACTCCCGCTCGCCCGGCTCTGCGTCAGGGGCCAGCACGAAACGCAGCCTGATGTCTTCCGCAAGCTGAGGGTTGTTGCGATTGCGGTTCTTGGGATTGGCGAGCTTCTTCCTGATTTCGGCAATTTCCGTCCGAGCCGCCGCCACGTCCGTCTTGGACGCCGGCTTTCCGGCCGTTTTGGCCCCGCCGCCTGCCCCGCCCCTGCCTTTGGCCGGCTTGGCCCCCGGCACGATCTTCTGCAGCTCCTTGAGCCTGTCTCTCAGCAGGTTTATCTCCTTGCCGGTCAGCGGCTTGACATGTTCGATCAGAGTCGCCCGGACCCCTCTGCCCGAAACGACCACATCGGTCACGCCGTCCAGATACCGCCCCGCGACCGCCGCCTCGAACGTCGCCCCCTGCTGTCCGCCCGCCGGATACACATAGCCGATACCGGGGCTGCGCCTCGCCCGGCCCGCCGCCCCACCAAACGCCCCGGCGCCGGTCGTCAACAAAATCGCCGCAAATAGACTAATCTGCCATCGGAATGTCTTCATCGAATCCTCCGTCGTCTACATGATTTCTTTCAAGCGTCCTCCGCTGCGCACGCCGTCGTCCGCCGAGGGTGTGGCCCGGACGGTAAGGCCCTGCGGATGCGGCAGCTTCGCGTCGGGATCGATCCCCAGAAGCTCGTAGAAGCTCCCGATCAAATCGACCGGATAAACGGGCCTGTCCTTTACCTCCTCTCCCTTCTCATCCGAGGCGCCAACCACGCGGCCCCCTTTGAACCCGCCGCCGGCGACGACGACCGAGAAGACCTTGCCGTAATGACCCCGACCGCCGTTCCACGGCGGCTCCCACTGCACCTTCGGCGTCGCGCCGAATTCCCCGCTCCACCAGATGATGGTGCTCTCCAGCAGGCCGCGATCAGACAAATCCTGCAGCAACGTTGCCATTCCTTTGTCCATTTCCGGCAGCTTGCGACGCATGGCCGGGAAGTGATCCTTGTGCGTATCCCAGCCCCTGGAGTTGATGGTGACATAAGGAACGCCGCGCTCCACCAGCCGCCGTGCCACCAGGCAGGACTGGCCAAACGTGTTAAGCCCGTACTGATCCCTCAGCTCCTTTTTCTCCCCGGAAAGATCGAAGACTTTGCCCGCATCCCCGAGAATCAGATCATAGGCCTGTTTCTCGCACTGATCCAGGGCCGCAAGTTGGGGATCGCCCTTCATAACCCGCCCTAACGTGTTCAGCTTGCCGAGAAAGTCACGCCGGCTCTTCTGCCTTTTTTCCGTGATGCCCTGGGCGACGACGCCCTCCACCGCGAACGGGGTCCTGGCCGGGTCGCCGCCCGTGGCAAAAGGTTTGTACCGCGAGCCCAAAAAGCCCGCCTCGGAAAAACGCCCCTGGGGAGTGGTCAGCACGATGTAAGGTGGAATCAACCCAGTGTATCCGGCATCGTAGCCCTTGAAAAGTGAAACCACCGCGCCGACGCACGGATAGACCTGCCCGTCACCAGGTTTGCGCCCCGTCTGAACTATATAGGAGGCGGTTTCGTGGCTGTTAATCCCGTGCGTCATGCTCCGGATGATGGAGTATTTGTCCGCCTGCTTGGCCAGCAGCGGAAGCAGCTCGCCGACCATGATACCGTCCACGTTGGTTGGAATCGCCTTGGCCAGAGGGCCGCAATAGTCGTTGCCGGCCTCGGGTTTTGGATCAAAAGTGTCCAAGTGTGGAGGACCGCCCCACAGCCAAATCTGTATGACCGCCTTGGCCCTGGCCCGTCGAGCCGCCGGGGCGGGAGAATCCAGACGGCCGGCCAGGAGCAATCCTGCAGCGCCGAAAACGCCGTTGCGCAGGATTTGACGCCGGCTCAGGGACGCTCGCCCGGTAAATGGAACCCGGCCTGCTTCATTTGCACTCGACAATCTGGTGTCTCGATATAATTCCATGCTCATTTTCACACCTTCTCTTCTGTACAGATTCAGTCGAACGATCAATGCCGGTAAAGAAACTCCGGACTGTTTATCAGGGCCCAGGCCAAATCAACAGTGGCTTCCCTGCCTTTGACAGAGCCCGACGAAGAATAGGTCTGCACAATCTTCAATTCCTCGTCAGTCGGGAAGCGCGAAAGGATCGCCAGATAGAGCCTTGTTGCGACCTGTCGCGGGTTCCCCTTGGATTGCATAAGAAATCGAAGCTTGCGGCTCTGTTCGATTTTGCGCCGGATGTGGGTCGAATTCAGCAAGTGCAGCCGTTGCGCCGCGCTCGGTCGATTGCTGCGCTCCGATTCCAGGCCCGTGTCGCGAGGTGGGCGACCGAACATCTCCAGGAAAGAGCTTGTGATGCTGCCGTCCGCCAGCGCAATTGAGCGGTTCTCCTCCGGGACGAAGGTGAACGGCTCAGGAACGGCGCTGGAGTACTTCTCCGTCGTCCCGGTGATCTGGCACAACGCGTCGATCAGCACCTCGGCCTCAAGCCGGCGCAGCGGATAGTGCGAGAAATTGGCCGCGCCCTCGGCCTTGTCGGTCTTGGGGATGCAGGAAAGCTGGTAGGTATCGGAGTACAGAATCAGCCGGTAGATGTGCTTCAGATCGTATTTGTGGCTGATTAGCTGTTTCTCAAGATAGGCCAGAAGCTTGGGATTCACGGCGGGATTGTCCGGCCGGATGTCGTCCGGCTCGTGAATTATGCCGCGGCCAAGCAGCCAAGACCATACGCGGTTGACTATGTTGCGCGCAAACCATGGGTTCTTCGAGTCGATAAGCCAATCGGCAAAAACTCTTCGAGGATCCCTATCCGCCGACAGCGTCACCGGCGAGCCATCCGGAAATACCGCCCTGAGCCCGCCGCTGCTGTTCGGCCCAAAGGCCGCAATGTTCGGATCGAAGGTGACAATCTCCTCCTTCCATTCCACCGTGCCCTTGTAAGCGACCTGAGAGAAAAACGCCGCCATGCCCGACAGCCGGTCCTTATCCCATTTGTCCGCCCGCACCCCCATAAACGTAAGCGCAACAGCCTGGGCAATAGCCTGTGGCTCCTTGCTTTGGATTGCTCTGTAAAAGTTGACCTGCGGCACGCGAAAGTTACTGCCGCTCGATGTGAGCAGCTCCCACACAAACCGGTCATAGGCCACATTATCCCGGATACTGGCCCTGATCCAGCGGTGATATGCCTGAACCGCATTGGGCCATAGGTTTATAGGGAATTCCGCCTTGACCCGCAGCAGGTCGCTCCACTTCATGGCCCAGTAGTCCGCAAACTCCTCCCGCTCCAGCAGCCGGTCGATAAGCGCGCTGCGCTTGCCCGGGGACTTGTCCAGGATGAACGTTCTTGCCTCCTGCGCCGTGGGCAGCGTGCCGATCACGTCCAGAAACACGCGACGCACAAACACGGCGTCCGAGCATATATTGGCCGGCTCGATGCCCAACTGCTTCAGCCTGCCGAAAACCAGCCTGTCGATTTGGCTGCGTGGTTTCAAGCCGCCACGGCTCTCGAAAGGGCTGACCACCGCGTTGGACATGGTAACAGCACCGGGGCCGAACATCAGAAAAGCCGCAACGGTCAAACAGCGTATGTTCATCATCTTCTCCAACCTTCAGTATGCGTCGGTACACACCGGCCGGACCGCCTTTGTACAGGACGCTCCACAGAATCTCCGGATTGCACCAAAACCGGATTCAATGTTGCCGTCACTCACAGTGCTCCTGCACTTATGGACTCTAAGATACCATAATCCCGTGCCTGATTTCAATAGTACAGCTTTAGAACCGGGCCCCTTGGCGGGCAAAAACCCGCCCTTTCACAGCCCGATTAAGGGATACGGCGGGCCCCGCACAGCCAATCCTCGACTGAAAAACCACCCAGCCCGAATATTGGGTCTCGCCGCTCACAAGAAAAGGCCGAACCCGGCCGAATTGCCCGCGTAGAAATGCTTAGAAGGACAATAAATACCATTTGCAGCTAAAGTAGCTATCCGGCTGTAGCCGATAACGGAAACGCTAAAAGAACGATTTTTCTCCCCTCCGGAAAACATCGGGTGGCGCCACGTTACTCGATGTTTTCTTTTTGCCCCAAAAACCTACGCCCTATAAGTTCTTCCCGCAGCATTTCTTGTACTTTTTACCGCTGCCGCAGGGGCATGGGTCGTTCCGCCCAACCTTCGGATGCTCCAGCCTTATCTGCTTTACCACCTGCTCGCCCTGCGGGGCCTGCGCCGCCGCCCGCTGTCGCTCGGCCATGGCAAACTGCCCCACCTCGTCGTGGCTGGTCCGGCTGACATTCCAAACCGTCCGGGCCCTGGCCCCCGGATCCAGCCGGACCCTGAATATAATATCCGTAACACGGTCCTCGATGCTCTCGAGCATGTCGTTGAACATCCGAAAACCTTCCCGCTTGTACTCGGTCTTCGGGTCCTTCTCTGCAAATGAACGCGTCCAGATGCTGTCTTTCAAGTGGTCCATCGCGTACAGATGGTCCTTCCACGTGCTGTCGTAAACCTGCAGAAGAACGTACCTCTCCAGATCGCTCAGCTCCGAGCGGAGAAACTCACGCGCCGCCGCAAGTATACGCTCTTTACGCTGGTCCCGGTCTGCAAGCTCTTCCTCTGTAAAAGACGCCCCGAACCTCTCCCTGGCCCAATCGACCGCCTGACGCGGCTCGACATGATGCACCTTGTCGCCTATCTCCCGCTCCAATTGCCCGTCGTTATACGCCCTGCTCAGCTCCAGCAATTGATCGTGCAGAACCCGAGGCTTTACGTTCTGAATTCGCTCGACCGAGAGCCCGGCGTTGTACTTCCTGTTCGCCCAGTCGACAAGAGCCTCGTACGCGTAAACGTTCGGGCCTTCCGGCCCATAGACCATGTTCATCGCAAACTCGACCGGGTACTCGATCTCCCTTTGTTTGTACTTGGCCGCCGTCTGCTCGACAACAAGGGCCCGAACCTGTGAGGCGTTGAGACTCTTCAACTGCTCGACTTCCAGTTTAATGTCGAACTTGGCTTTCGCCCATTCCACAAAAGTGCGGACCGCAAAGCCCGCCCGCAGAAATCCAACCAGCTCGGTGCAATCCCTTTTATCGACCTGCTCGGCCGCCGCCGAGATCAACTGCTCCTGCAGCTCTTCAGGAGACTGGCTCCTTATCTTGGCCGTGCTCAGGTTCACCCTGAATGCGCTCATCGCCCATTTGGAAAGCCCGGCGGCATCCCACGTCTTCGGGTCGTCGTAATCCTCGAGATACTCGCCCATCGACAGGGATATATCGTTCGCAACGCTCTCCTTAGCCTGCCTCTTTATCATCTGCTCGATCTCTTCGGCCTTCATATCAGAGACGTCCGAGAGCTTAAGATCGACGCCGAAGTTCGTCCGTGCCCATTCCGTCACGCACTTGACCGCATAGTCCTCGCCCAGAATCGTCTCGCAGCTCTTCCTCGCCGCCGACTCGATCATCTCGTGTATTATTTTCCGGAGCCCTTTGCCGGCAAGGATTTGACGCCTGCGCGTGTAGAAAATCTTCCGCTGGTAGTCCATCACCTCGTCGTACTCGAGCAGGCTCTTGCGAATCTCGAAGTTGCGCTCCTCCACCTTCTTCTGCGCCTTCTCAATCCCCTTGCTTATCCTCCGGTGATAAATCGGCTGCCCCTCCTCCCAGCCAATCCACGACAGCGCCTTGACCGTCCATTCCGGGGAGAATATCCGCATCAGGTCATCGTCGAAGCTCAGGAAGAACTGGCTCGACCCGGCATCGCCCTGTCTGCCCGAGCGCCCGCGGAGCTGATTGTCGATTCGCCTGGCCTCGTGCCGCTCGGTGCCCAGTATGTGCAGCCCCCCGATCTTCGGCACGCCCTCGCCCAGCTTGATGTCCGTGCCGCGCCCCGCCATGTTCGTTGCGATTGTCACGTTCCCCCGCATGTGGCCGTCACGCCCCTTATGCTGCTGCCCGGCCTTAAGGACTATCTGCGCCTCCCGCGCGTGCTGTTTGGCGTTCAGCACCTCGTGGTCCAGCCCGAATCTTCGCTTGAGTGCCTCCGAGAGTGCCTCGCTCTTTTCAATGCTAATGGTCCCTATGAGCACCGGCCGGCCGGCGAGGCTTATCTCGTTGATTTCCTCGACTATGGCGTTGAACTTCTCCTTCACGCTCTTGTAAATTACGTCCTCCCGGTCGTCCCTGATGCACGGCTCATTGGTGGGTATTACAATCACCTCGAGCTTGTATATCTTCATGAACTCCTCGGACTCGGTCGCCGCCGTCCCGGTCATGCCGGCTATCTGGTCGTAGAGCTTGAAGAAATTCTGAAGCGTGATCGTCGCAAGGGTCTGCGTCTCCTCCTTTACCGTCACTGCTTCCTTGGCCTCGACCGCCTGGTGAAGACCGTCCGACCACTGACGACCGTGCATCAGCCGCCCCGTGAACTCGTCCACGATAATCACCTTGCCGTCCATCACCACATAGTCTTTTTCCCTCTCGAATGTCACGTGCGCCCGCAGGCTCTGCTCCAGAAGGTGAGGCCACTCCATGTTCGAGCCGGTGAAAAACGACCCTATCCCCGCTATCTCCTGCGCTGCGCCAACCCCCTCGTGAGTGAGGTGAACCTGTTTCTTGTCGATCTCCACCTCGTAGTACTGGGTAATCCGCTCAAGCCTCAACTGCGCGTCGTCGTGCTCGGCCTGACTTTTCTCAATCGCGGACTGCGCCTTTTCGATGCGCTCGGAATCCTTGGCCTTCTTTGCCTCCGAAAGCTCGCCCTGCGCGTTGGCGACGGCGCGCTCCGCCGCGTCGATCCGTTTCTTTGTCCGGTCGTACTCGCTTTGAAGACTGATCAGCTTCCTCGAAACCTGGTCGGCCTTCCTGTACCTGGTCACGTCGTCGAATGCAGGACCCGATATGATAAGAGGCGTCCGCGCCTCGTCCACAAGAATCGAGTCCACCTCGTCGATTATCGCGTACTCGAGAGGACCCTGAACCATCTGCTCGAGCGATACCTTCATGTTGTCTCGCAGATAGTCGAACCCGAACTCGTTATTTGTGCCGTACGTGATGTCGCGCCCGTACTGGTCTCTGCGCTCGTCGCCCGTGGTGTCCATGTCGGCCTGAATCGCCCCGACGGTCAGACCCAGCGCCTCGTAAACCGGCCCCATCCATTCGGCGTCACGCTTGGCAAGGTAGTCGTTCACGGTGACAATGTGAACCTTCCTGCCGGTCAGATGCACCAGGTACGCCGCTAACGTCGCGACAAGAGTCTTGCCCTCCCCGGTGGCCATTTCGGCAATCTTCCCCTCGTACAGAACGTTGCCCCCGACAAGCTGCACGTCGAAATGTCGCATCTCCACGTTCCGCCTGGCCGCCTCTCGAACCACGGCGAATGCCTCCGGCAGAACATCCTCCGGCCTGGTCCCGCCGTCTATAGCAGCCTTGAACTCCGCCGTCTTGGCCTTGAGGTCGCCACCATTCTCGACGAACTGTCGCACCTCTTGCTCGAACCCGCCCGCCTGCTCGGCGATCACCGAGTAAACCTTGATCAGCCGCTCATTGCGCGACCCGAAGACTTTTATGAGGGCCTTGCTTATCCTGCCGAATGGCATATCTTATTTTCCTTATCTCGACGTCCGCCCCTGCTGAAACTCAATCCGCGCTTCAGGAATCCTTGACCCTCGTCAGATACTCGCCCGTTCGCGTATCCACACGGATTAGCTCGCCCACCTTGATAAAAGGAGGCACCTGAACGACAAGGCCCGTCTCAAGCGTGGCCGGCTTGTTCTGGTTTGTGGCCGTGGCCCCCTTGATTTCCGGCGGCGTGTCCGTCACCTCCAGGTCCACCGTGTTCGGAAGCGATACAAGAACCGGCTTGCCTTCGTACATGCTCACCTGAAGCTGCGTGTTGGGCTTGAGGTATTTCTGCCCGCCCCCGAATGCGTCGTCGTCGAGGCTGATCTGGTCATAGGTCGTCGTATCCATCAGGACGTGCTCGCTCCCGGCCGAGTACAGGTACTCATACGTGCGCTTGTCCAGGTACGCCTCTTCAACCGTCTCCTCCGAGCGCAGACGCACGTTCTGGATCGTGCCGTCCGCCAGACTCTTGAGCTTGGTCTGATACACCGCCCCCCCCTTGCCCAGCTTGACGTGCTGATAATCAACAATTGCATAAAGCTTGCCGTCGATCTTGACGGTCTGACCTTTTCGCATCTCGGATGCTCTCATATTCTGCTCCAAAACACTCTTATTTCTGCCTTCAGCCGCGCGACGCGATTCGCCGATTACTGTTTGCCGCCGCTTTACCCAGGCAAGTATTGCAGAAGTGCCTGAGAATGTCAACCAAATCAATGAGGCCCCGGCCGTGTCGCCCGCCGCGGCGTCTATCTTCTGCCCCTCGAACGTTTGACCGTCCGGCCTCTGCGGCCCGCCCGACTCTTTCGAGGCGCCCGCGGGCCCGCTCCCGAAGCATCGGTAAGCGGCTCGGTCGGAGACAGGTTCAACTGCCGACCCGGCACGTTCACCGAGACAATATTCACCCTGATTTTCTGCCCCATTTTCACCAAGCAGCCCGAGCGCCTCCCCTCGATGCACTGGCTCTTGGCGTTGTACTTCCATGCATCGTCACCGAGGTCCGCTAAGCGGATCAGACCCTCGATCCCGAACTTCCTGCACTGCGCGAATACCCCGAACGCCGTCAGGCCCGTCACCACGCACTCGAGCTGCTCGCCCACCCTGGAGCTGAGCATCTGCAGAACCAGCACCGTCGTCAGCTCCTTCTCCGCGTCTTCGGCTCGCTGCTCTGTGAACGTGATGTGCCTGCCGATCTCCGCCAGATCGAGTTGAGCGGTGATGTCGCCTGCCGAGTCGATGTCGTTTCTCAGGTAGTATTCCAGCGCGCGATGAACCAGCAGGTCGGCGTACCTTCGTATCGGGCTGGTAAAGTGACAATAGTGGGTCGAGGCCAGCGCGAAATGACCCGTGTGAGCCGGCGAGTACTGCGCCTTCTCGAAGCTCCGCAGCACCGCAAGGTTAACCGCCAGCGAGCAATCCGTCCCCACCACCGCCGCCAGCAGGTCCTGTATCGCCACCCGGTCCGGCGTCCGAGGCAGACTGAAACCGAAAGCCCTGACAATCTTCGCCAGGTTCTGAAGACTCAGCGCATTGGGCTCCGGGTGAATCCTCCGCAAAAAGGGCACGTCCAGCCTGTCCAGCAGGGCCGCCACCGCCTCGTTCGCCTCCACCATGAACATCTCGATCATGGTGTGCGGATAGCTGTCGTCGGCCGGGGACGCGTCCACCACCCGCCCCGCCTTGTCGAATATCAGCTCTGTCTCCGGCATCTCAAGATGGAGCATGCCGTTTTTGATTCGCCTCTCCTCGATAATCCGGCTCAACGCCTCCATATCCTTGAGCAGCCGCACGACCTCGGGCTTGATTCCTTTCGTCCGCCCCCTCAACGCCTTGTCCGCCTGCTGGTACGTCAGCCGCTGCGCCGACCGGATGATGCTGTTGGCGAATCGCCGCGATAGAACCTTGCCCTGCGCGTCGTAAGTGATGTAGGCGCTCTTGGCGAATCGTTTCTGGTCCGGTTGGAGGCTGCATATCCCGTTGCTCAGTATCTCCGGAAGCATCGGTATCGTTTTCTTCGGCAGGTACACGCTGTTGCCGCGGTCTCGCGCCTCTGCGTCCAGCGGAGAATCCTGTGTTACGAACTCGCTCACATCCGCGATATGCACACCGAGCACGACGTTGCCCTTCGCGTTCTTTTCCAGGCTTATCGCATCGTCGAAATCCTTCGCGTCCGGCGGGTCGATTGTTATCACGACTTTGTCCGTAATATCTTCCCGCGCCGTCGCGCCCTCCGGTTTGAACCCGCCCGCCGCCTTCCTCGCCTGATTCACACACTCCCCGTCGAACTCCTCCGGCAGGTGATACCGGCGCACCGTTGACATTATCTCCGTATAGTAGAGCCCCGCCTTGCCCAGAACCTCCAGGATAACCCCCCGGGCAAGGTATTTGTCCGTCGGATACGTCAGTATCTCCACTACAACCTTGTCCTTCTCGTTGGCCCCCTTGGCCGTGACGTCATCCACGCTTATGGGCTCGATAAAGCTCGTCCCGTCCGGCTGAATCAGCCAGCCCTCCTCGTGCCGCACCAGCGTCCCCACGAACCGGTTCTGCGCCCGTTCCAGAATCTCGATTATCTCGCCCGAGTATTGCATCTGCCCGGACCGCATCCCCCTCTTCTTGACTTTTGCCAGAACCACGTCGCCCGTCATCGCCTCGGCGGTGTCCCGCGGCGCGATGAACAAATCCCCGTGAGCGTTCGCCTCACGCGGGATCACAAAGCCAAACCCCCGCGGATTCGCCCTGAACGTCCCCACTATCTGACCGGCCATCGCCGGAAGGCTGATCGAGTTACGAGCACCCACAACAACGTGACCGGCCCGCCGAAGCTCCTCGAACGCCTCCTTGAACAGCGCGTAATCCTCCGGGCCCACCCCTATCGCCTTGGCCAGTTGCGACAGCTTAATCGGCTCGTAGTCCGCATGCTTGAGAAGCTTGATTATTCTCTCTTTGAGTATGTCTGCCATATACGTGCTTATTCTATCTGCGCCCTCGCGCCGCCGCAAGCGCCGACTTTAGCCTGCCGCCTGCGGCGAGAATGGCAACCGTACTGTAAGCTGCACGCCCGGATAGCAAGTCGGCGCCGACGCTGACACAGCGGATAATGCCGAACGCGCCTGCGCGAAGATGACTGATGGCAAAAGGTCTCCAGGACCAACTGGACTAAAGAATAACGTTGCAAGCTGATTCTGCTTTTCGGTGTGCTAACCGTCAAGAACCGGCCTCATTAGCCGGCCCGAGCAATCAGCCTGTTCCTACGCGCCCTTTGGCAATTTGCATCGGCCGCAACAATCGCAGCTCACACCCTGCCTGCCATCCGTACTTCTCGGCGCTAACGCTGCCGCAGTTGTGCCACGACCTTCAGCTCGTGTGGCCCCATCGACAGCAGTGCGTCCCGCTCGACGGGCCGCCGCGCGAGCGTCTCCGGATCGAGCAGCCGCCGCCGCGCGCCCTTTGCCGCCGTCTCAAGCCTGAAGCTCGCGGCCTCCTGCCCCTCGTTAAACAGGATATAGTAGTCCGTCCCGCCCTTGACAACGTGCCTGACCCGCACCCCGCGAGCAGCAGGCGTCAGCCTGACGTCATCCGTCACCAGCTTCCTGAGTCTCAAGACCCCCTCCGCCTCATCCCGCAGGTCAGCCCAGCGAATCACACGCCCGGCCCTTTCGAGCTTCTCAACCGCCGCCTTCGCCTTCTCCGGCGGCTCGACTTCCACAATCAGCGCCTTGTAGTGCATCCCCGCAATCCGAATCCCGTCAGCCCCGACCTCTGCATCCTCCCAAAGATGCCTCGCCTCTAAGTAGTTGAAGTCGATCTGGTTCTCGAAGCACACCTTAGCCGCCCGCCACGGCAGACTGTCGTTGAGCCCCAGTATCGCCGCCTCGCACACGTGCCTGCTGTCGGTATTGAGCCAGCACAGCCTGCGGCACGCATCGGCAAACGGCTTGTACTGCCCCCACCACGTGTTGTTCGGCCCGACGTCGGGCGGCCGCTCGTCGATTCGCGGCCCGCGAACCGAATAATAGAACGCATGGGGAATCAGCAAATTGCAACCCCGCACAACCAGCCACCCCGTCAGCCATTTCATCTCCTCGAACGTGAAATTGTGCCCGTACGCCCCGCAATACTCGTTAACATTCCGCCGCCGCCCCAAGTGAATCATCGCCGACGACGCGCACTTGCCCTGCGTCGACTGCCCCCCCTCCAGCGCGCTCGCCTTGCCCGGCTCGATATACCGCCACACGATGTCCTGCCCCGGCATCTGAAAATACCGCAACTGCCCGATGTCGCCCGGCCCCGCCGGATGTCCCGTCAGCGCAACCCCGTGCCGCTCGCACCACCGCGATATCGGCTGATAAAAAGTCTCCTCCAATCTCGCCCGCAGCGCACGATTATAATCAGCCCGGCGCCTTGCCGCATCCGGCTCATCGCCATACCACAGCGCCGGCAGGTGCTCCGTGAAGTCATACCCGAGAAACGAATTGACCTGCTCGAGTATCCCCGTCGTCCCGGCCGCCGCCCCACGCTCGGCGCCCCTTGCCAGCATAGACGGCTCGTCCGTAAATATCGCACGCACCGTCTTGCCGAAGTGCCCGCCGAATTCATCGTAATACCGCTGGTAAACCAGCCGGATAAAGCACTCGACCGCCTCCGGATTCAAAATATCCGCGCCCGGCGGCGCATTCTCACGAACCTCCTTGTGGTCCGCCCGCCGGGGCGGATCATCCTCCAGAAAATGCAGCCCCCGTATCACCGACCGCCCCTCGCTCGCCGCCCGGTCAACAACCGCTATCCGGTGCCCGTTCTTCTTCCGCCGCACCTCCGCAACCAGGTTCTGCCCCTCCCGAAGCTCAACCTTTCCGTCACTGTCGATCCGTATCCCGCGCACCTCCGTGCCCGGCCTCGCCTCGTCAAGGTCCACCGCAAAAAACGCCCGCGTCCGGTACGCCGAATTCTCCGCCACCACCTGCCCGCTCGACGACCCGCTCGGATACATCCCCTCGTCATACAGTATCACCCACATCCCCCGCCTGGCCGCCTCCTCAATGGAGAACCGCATGTACCGGATCATCGCATCGCTCAGCCATCCGATGCTCCTGGGCAGCCCCGCCCGCGCATGGATCACGAACGCATACACCCCGTGAGCGCGAAAGTCCGCCATCTGCCGCGCAATCTCTTCTTCCGTGAGCGCATCGTTCCAGAACCAGAACGGCGCCTGCGAAAACTCGCCAGGGGGCTCCGCCCACTCACGCGGCAGCTTGATTTGCCCGTCTTTCTCTCCCGAAGGCCCACCCGCCAAAACGCAACCAGGTGCCAAAAGCCCAACCCCACTACCCCCCACAACCTTCAAAAACGCACGCCTGTCAATAATGTTTCCCACCGTCTTTCTCCTTCTTATCATTGTGCTTGTATCTTGGGCCGCGCGAAATCCTCCGGTCGAAAAGGCCGCCCCGGGTGTCTTTTATGTGCGGCCCGCATAATGGTAACGACCCTATCGGCCACGTCCTTGTCCCGCCCGCCCATAAGCTCCACGAGGGCCTTAACAATCTCGCCCCTGCCTGCTGCCGCCTCCTTCCTCGACGGATCGCTCAGGAACTGCTCAATTGCCGCCACGTCTTCTCTATAAAGTCCTCCCATCAGCCGGCGAATTACCTCCCATCGTTGGGGATTGCCCGCGTCTTTCGCCGCCGCTATCACCGGCGCGCAGCTGCCCTGCGCCCCTCGAGTCCTCACCACGGCCGCCGGTTGAGCCATGGGCGCATATCGGAGGGCTCGCATCGTGATCTGCCTTATCTTCAGGTCCTGCCCTATGAGCAGCTTCCCAAGCGTCTCGACGCCCTCGTCAGTTCGATTCCTCGCCAGTGCAAGAATCGCCTCCCCTCGCGCCTCCCCGTTTGGGTCCTCGGCAAGCTCGATTAGCCGCGGCGTATGCGAATCATCCGGGTGCTCCACGGCCGCCAGCGCAGCCGCCTTGACGAATCTCGACGTCTCGCTTGCCAGCGACCCGGCGATCAATTCCTTCCATTGCTCCTCGCCGCACCCGAATCGCTCCAGCGCGCGACAGACAACCCCCGTCAGCCCTCGCTCCTGCGCCGCCCTCAGAGCAATCTCCTGCGTCTGCGGCTCTATCGGCAGATACCCCTCGAACGCATCGCAAAGCATGCCCGAATCGCCACCCGTATAATTGCCTATTATCTCGCCGTATCCACTGCCCATCCTGGGAACAAGACGCCTGTCGCTTCTGCCATACTCCCAGTCCAGCAGCTCGGGCACAATCCGCCGGTCCCGCGTATAGACCAGCCGCCTCATCACCGATCCCTTCTGCCCGGGGTCGGTCGCCGCTTCCAGTTCCTCCTCCAGCTTCTCGATATACCGGCCCATCTCTTCGACGCTCCGCCCCTCTATTATGACCTCAATCGGCTCCGAGCGAAAAGCTACGTCACTGCCGAGCCCCGCCCCCCTTGTCTCCACAATCACGCCGACCACCCTGTACACCCCCGGCCCGCCTATCAATGCATGCTCGTTCAGCAGCCAGCGAATTGTCTTGGATTGCTGCGCCTTGAGCCTGGTCAATGTCCAGGGACCCCACGCCGAAAAGCCCGAGTAGAGCCCCGGCCTCACACACAGCGACCCGTCAGCCTTGCTCACAAGCACACCCGGTTGGTAACGGACCGTACTCGGCCTTCGTCGGAAAAACCTGCCGATATACGGAATCTTCTCGAACGAAGAACGCGAAGACCCTCCCGGAAAATCGGAACGACCTCTGTTCTTAATCACCAGCCTAACCGGTATCTCGTCACCCAGCTTGTATCGCGGCCGCTCAACCCACATGCCCAGCGTCACGCTATCCCGCTCCCCCTTCAAAATCCGCACGCCCGCCCAAACGCCAATCAGCGCCAGAACAACAACACCGGCCGCAATCCAAATGTGCTTTTTCCTCACTGCTACCTGCCCGTCATCGACTTTGCCACGAGCACAACCTGCTTGGCCACGCTCCTGAACACGTGATACAGCGAAAAGCGGATCGGCACTAATTCCGGAAGCTCGAAATCGCGGCACACCCCCTCGCCGATATCGTCTCCCACGACCTCAATCTTCTCCATATCCGCACAGCCGAACCCGATATCTCCAGCCGTCCTGATAATCGGCATACGCTCCGGCCCCGCCCCGATCAGCTCGCAGCAAACCCGCTCGCACGCAATCGGATCCGTCCCGCCTACCAGCCACCCTAAAGGCCGCGTCCTCCCGCGAATCGGCCCACGCCCGTCCATCGCCATCACACCGTCGATAATCGTCACCGCAGGATTCATGTACCTGTATATATCGATAAGCAGCCTGCAGAACCTCCCGGCATCCCCACCCCGCGCAAAGTGCCACACCGGCTTCCACTTGCCCGTCACGCACCCGAACATGTTCTTCACCGCGAACGTCGCCATAAGTTGCTGGTGCGATTTGAACTTCGGCAGATTGATAATCACGTCCGCATCCAGCGCAACACGGCTCAGCCCCACGTATGTCCCGTCCTCCCCGATCCTGCGCCACCTCGGCCTGCCCAGCGTCCTGATCGGAACCCCCAGCGCCCTAAGAGGCTCGTCAAGCTTCAACGCCTTCGCACAAACCCACGCATTCGCCCACGCCGAAGAATCCCCAACGAACGGCCTCGCCCCGAAATCCTTCAGAAGCCTCGCCACCTCGACAATCACCGCCGGATGTGTCTGCGTCGCGTGACGATGCGACCGAGGCGCAATAAAATTCGGTTTCACTAGAACCCTGTCGCCTCGCTTCACAAACCTCTCAACGCCCCCCAGCAGCGCAAACTGCCTGGCCACCGCCTCGGCAACCTTTGTCGGCTCATAGTCGCCGCATCGCGTCAAAGCTACTCTCGAATCGGCCATAGGCAAACTCAATCGCTTATCCGGGTACAAACCAGTATGAACAGCCGAACCGCTTCCCTGCGCTCCGGCCGCTTACGCGAGCCGGCGTAGAAGAACAGGCTACCCTCCGGATTGCTGAAAACCAGCCCCGGCAGCGTCGTCGTGTCGCTGATGTACTGTTTCGGCCCCAGAAGCACGACATCGCCCACACCCATCCTCATGCCGAATCCCGCCCCGGTAAAGTCCAGCTCCTGTGCCTTGGCCCTCTCGGCCAATTCCGGAATCGCCGTCGTCAGCCCCAAGGTGAACACCGGGTACGCAACCACCGCGCATACCCCGCGAGCCCCCGGTATGCGCTGCCCCTTTATACGCAGCGCAATCACCCCCGGCCCAACCACCGCTGTCCGCCGCTCACCCTCGGCCGTAATGTGACTGACCTCCTGCCTCGCCGGCCTCGCTATCGGCAAATCCTGCTCCTGCCTGTCCGACAAAAGCAGCGAAATCTGCGCCGCCTTCTGCCCGCCCATCGAAACAAGAACCTCGTGCACCTTGCCCCAATCCTTCACCTGACCGAACCCCGCCGAAAACAGGTTGCCCTCAAAAGCACTATAACTGTAATACCGCAGCGGCTCCTTGCGAAGCATCGCCCACGCCTTCTCCAGCTTGCCCACCTCATCGGCCGGTATCTCCCAGATATGCACGTCGATATTTATTGTGTTCAGCACCCGCGGCCCGACCGTCTTGCCGTCCCTCTTCGGCGCAAGGTCCCGCACCTTGACATCCTCCCACAGCGGCTTCTCCGGCTCCGCCGGCTGACACCCCGCCAGCAAGACCACTGCCCATGCCATCATCCCGATATGAATCGCTCGAACCATGCCTATAGACTATCACCCGCCCCCGGCAATGTCAACAAAACGCCGCTTGCCCCGCGCACGCTGAACGCTCCCGCAATAAATTCGCCAATTCTCTTGACGCACTCGCGCTTATCCCCTAAATATACCCTCCGGCCTGAATGCAAACTCCCAATTTGGAAAGGTGAATGAACATGAAAGTCAGTAAACGTGCTCAGGATGTGCCCCCGTCGGCTACAATCGCGGTCACCGCACGCGCAAAAGAATTGAAAGCACAGGGCGTCGACGTCGTCGGCTTCGGCGCCGGAGAGCCCGATTTCGACACCCCCGATTACATCAAGGACGCCGCCATCGAGGCCATCCGCCGGGGAAAGACAAAATACACCGCCGCACCCGGAATCCCCGAAGTCCGCAAGGCTATCGCCGACAAGCTCCGCAGGGAAAACGGCCTCAACTACACACCCGAGCAGGTCATCCTCAACATGGGCGGAAAGCACTCCGTTTACGAGGCCATGCAGGCCACTCTCGACCCCGGCGACGAGGTCCTCCTGCCCGCGCCGTACTGGGTCACCTACCCCGAGACCATAAAGCTTGCCGGCGCAACCACAAAGGTACTCGAGACCGGCAAAAGCACCGGCTACAAAATCACCCCCGACCAGCTCAAGGCCGCAATCAGCGACAAGACCGCGATGCTCGTACTAAACTCGCCCAGCAACCCCGGCGGATTCACCTACACCCCCGACGAGCTCAGGGCCCTCGCAAAGGTCCTCGAAGGCACCGATGTAATCGTCCTCTCAGATGAAATCTACGAGAAGCTCATCTACGGCGACACCAGGTTCATCAGCTTCGCCGCCCTCAGCGACGACGCCTACAACCGCACCCTAACCCTCAACGGCGTCAGCAAGGCCTTCTCAATGACCGGCTGGCGACTCGGCTACGCCGCAGGGCCCCTCGAAGCAATAAAGGCCATGACACGCCTCCAGTCCCACATGACCTCCAACCCCGTCACCTTCGGCCAGTACGCCGTCATCGCCGCTTTCGGACCGGAGGCCGACGACGCCATTGAGAAAATGCGAGTCGAATTCGAAAAACGCGGCAAATATATGGCCGAGCGCCTCAACGCCATGTCCGGCGTCGAATGCCCGGAGCCGACCGGCGCCTTCTACTGCTTCCCCGACGTCTCCGCCAATTACGGCAGGACCATCGGCGGCGCAAAAATCTCCGGCAGCATGGACTTCGCAAAGGCGCTGCTCGACCAGGCCAACGTCGCCCTCGTACCGGGAGCCCCCTTTGGCTGCGACAACAACGTGCGCCTGAGCTTCGCAACCTCAACAGAGCAGATAACAAAGGGCCTCGACAGAATGGAAAACTGGCTCGCCTGACCGCCCCGCCATCCCAGCCCCGGACCAATTCGTCCCCCTTACAACCGCGCACCCATGCTCTGCCTCTTTCACCCGCGGGCATAACTGTGGGACAAAAAAAGGCCGGGACTGCATTGCTCCTGCCGGGACCGGCGCCTAAGCCCGCGTGCTGCTCTTGCCTTTCGTGACAACAACATAAATCACGGCCAGCCCCGCACCGACGCAGCCCAGCAAAACAGCCGCCGCCAGCTTCGTATTGCTGCCGCCTCTGTTCTCCTGCTTCCCCGCCGAAGCCGTCGGATGCAGACTCTCGTAAGCCCCCGGCCTCTGCTTGGATACTTTGCCGCCCTCGTTTGTGTCGGAATCTCCTGCCTTTGATGGCTGCCGTTCGCCGGACCGCATGCGGCCGCCATCGTCTGTCTTCTCAAGAGCCGACAGCATCATCTCGTCGCGCAGTATTACACGCGGTGTGTCCACCGCATAACTCGTACGCGGTGGATCTTCACGATGGTCAATCACCACCGCCCAAGGCGGAATCCCACTCACCTCCAGTTCCTTGTCGCTTATTGCGCGGTTGATCTCCACATTCTCGACAACGTAGCACCAAACCCTGCAAAACTCTTTGCCCGTGGCCCCGTCTCTCGTGCGGCGCAGACGGAATATCACCTGAGGTATCTCGTATCCGTCGACTTGCCGGTGATACATGGACCATCTTTCATCATACGCCTGTTTGTCCCTGTCGAAACGAATGTATCGCAAGGCAGCATCGCGACGATTGAATTCAGCATAGACACTATAGCGCCCGCCCTCCGGTGCGCCAAAAGTCAGTGCCGACCTCTCCTCGTCCTCTTTGAACGACAGCACTTCCTTCTTCAGCATCCCTCTCAATGTTACGTTCAGGTCCTCGAAATCCCACCTTGCTACCGGCCGAACCTCCGGATAAATGTCGACCTGCTTATTCTCCTGTTCCGGCTGAAAACGAAGGTAGCTTTCCCCGTCGTACTGCTCAACCGTCAATTCCTGCCCGCCGCTTGACGTGACCGCCTTGAAACGCACCCCATCTTGCAGGTTGCGCGTCTGCCTCCAGTTCAATTCTCTGTCCGGAGTTATTCCTTGCATTATGCGTGCGGCAAGCTCAACCATGTCTTCGTCGCGAGAATCCTCTTCCGCGAGTGTGCCAAGCAGGCCCTTGATCTGATCGTATCTGTCAAGGCTTATCTCGGTATGTGCGTGCTTGACCGACACCGCGTAACTGGATATCGAAGAGTCCCTTGTTCGTAAAAAGGTTGTTAGATCATTCTTGTCATCGCCGGTAGCGCCATGAGTCTGTACCGCCAGCATGAAAAGCAGCAATGTGAAAATGCAAACAACTCTCATATCCTTATAGCTCTCTGTGCGCAAGCATCTCCTTGAACCGGTCAATAATATGCTCCTGCCCGCCGCAATAGGCGAAGCAGGAGCAAGAATACGTTTTCGTCTGTATTTGGTTTTGCCGGATTTCATGCCCTGCCGCTTCAGTAACAATCGCTCACACTCTTATCGTCTGATTCGCCCAGCGGCGAGTGAACAAACGAATTCTCCGACACTGCCTCACAGTTGTACTTGTGAATTGTCACATTTGTTGTCCCGTCTTCCTTGCATCCTTTCTCGCCGCCCCCTTCACAATCGCCGGGGATGGCAGTCGTCCAGAAATCACCTTCACCAGGTTCGCCCGGCGTATGAGTATGATGGTCTTCATCGCTTTGCTCGTGCGCCTTCTCACACGGATAACAGAGTTCCTCGGCAAGAATCGCACTCGATACCAGACACAACGATGCGCCTAAGAGCAAGAAATTCTGAATTCTCAAAACGCGTTTCATTTCTCATCCTTTCAAAGTCTCCCGAAAGACGACTTCACTAAATGAAACTTCACTGTCGCATTCCTCGTAGGCCTTCACCAATCATCCAACGATATGATAATGGCATCTCTCTTTCTTACGCCGGGCGAATTATATCCTTCGGCAACATCCCTGTGTAATGGCATACAACCGCATCGAGCATTGCGAAAACGCGCTGACGCCTCATGCCGCATGCCGCCGCCTCGCATATCACAGTCAGCCTTATGTCGCTCGACTCGCCAATGCATGCTGCCCCCAACTCTACTCGCCGCACGCCGCGCAAGAAAACCGCTGGCTAATAGTGTTAACGGTCGATTGTCTCTATCATATTGTCGCAGAGGAGCAACTGTCAACATGAAAAACGAATATTCTGCAATTTGTTTTCTTCGCCCTATTAGAATATCCGTATTTCTACGGTGTCAGAATCTGACACCCCGCAGCCGGCGCCGGCGCTGTTCCTGCCCTCCCGAACACTGCCTTCCAATCACAGAATCGTATGGGTAAACCGTGCAATTACGCTGGTCGGCTGGCAATTCTGCCGTTCGGCGCCCGACTGGCCCAATTTATCCGTCCGGGGTCTCCAACGGTTTTTGCCTGTTGCCCCCGTGCCCGCCTCCCGACGCCCTCTACGCACAAGAATTGCGGTTTCGGCCCCTCTTTCAGATTATCCCGCCAACACCCCCTTGGTCCTGACCGTCTAATCTTGTAGATTGGACTCTCGGACCTATGCCAGACCCTCGATTCCAGAGGCGCCAGTGCCCAGCAGAGTTGAACACCGGATACTTGCCGATATACGACGCGGCCGCCGTCGGGCCTGCGAGCAGATCGCGCGCCTCCACTATAGGTCCATCTACAATTTCCTCGCTTATCTCTCCGCCGACCCCGCACTTGCCGAAGACCTCACCCAGGAAACTTTCGCCGCCGCCTGGGCCGCAATCGACGGCTACCGCGCAGAAGGCTCGCTCGGCGCCTGGCTGCACAGGATCGCCTATCACAAATTCGTGGATGCCGCCCGAATCGGACGCCGCCGCGACGTGGCCTTGGCCGACCTCGAGAGCAGAAAGGACACTGCGTCTCAAGCCTCCGACCCATCGAGCCGCCTCGTTGCACGGGAGCGTCAGGGCCTCCTCTACGAAGCCCTCGGCCGTCTCGATGAGCGCGAATACACCGCTATCGTTCTTCATTACATCCAGGGCTTCAGTTTCCGCCGCATGGCCCGTGTCCTCGACGAACCCGTCGGAACTGTCAAATGGCGGACAAACCACGCACTCAAAAACCTCAGACAACTTATGACTGGCAGGATACAACCATGAATCAAAAGCCCCGCCAAGAATCCGAGCCCTTCACACTCAGGTCGCTTGAAGCCCGTCTTAGAAACCTCCCCGGCTTTAAAGTGCCCCGAAACCTCGAGGCGAGAATCATCGCCGCCGTTCCCGAAAACTGCCGCGCTGTCACTCCGGCGCATACGTTCGGGCTCCGGCCCGCGCGATGGGGCCTCGGCATGGCGGCTGCGGCAGTGCTCCTGCTCGCAGTTCTCTTGGCCTACAATTACGGGCCGGGCGCATCACCGCAGGCTCTCACGGCCGACCTGAACGACAGCCGCACACGACAGACGCTCTTCGACCAGAACGCGCCCCTCGCGCAGGACATTAACCGCGTGGACTCTAATGCCCTCAAATGACGCGACGCCGCCGTAACTGGGCTCACTCTTACTTGGCCCGGCTGTGGCGGCCGCCTTATCTGCCGGCTTCTGCAAAAATCCGACAGTCAGGCCCCCGGACTTGACGATATAGTATTTGCCGATTATCATAAGCGGCCGTAATTACTGAATAAGAACTGTATATCGGAGTACTTGTGCCGGTCCATGGACTGACAATGACCGTCTTCATCTCGGCGATTGCCCATCCTGGGCCTCGCATACTGTACCGACCACCTATGGGGACGCGCACGGACGCCGGATGTTTCACCCGGTTTTCTGTTCGCTTGATCCGGTGCAAAACATGATGATTTAGAAGTGCGAGAAATGGCAAAATCAGCACGCAGTAGAAAAGGCAACGATTCATCCCTCCTGAGGGTCGATGCTTCCGACCGGACGCAGGAGCAGACATTATTCCCCGTCGCCATCAACTTGACCGGCTGGCCAATGATTATCGGCTGGCTCGCAATGCTTATATTCACCTTTCACGCCTGCACACACATGGTCGCCGCCGGCGATACGTGGGTCGCGATGGCCTGCGGCCGCCACTTCACAAATCACGGCGTCGATACCGTTGAGCCCTTCAGCGCAAACTCACACAGGCCCGGACCAACACCCGAGGAAATCGAAACCTGGCCCGGATGGGCCCGCAACATCGCCGACAAGGTCGGCATCGAAACCGTCAAAAAATGGCACCCCACCGGCTGGATAAACCAGAACTGGCTCACACACGTCATCTTCTACACCCTCGTCCCAAAATCCTCCTACGCCGACGGACTCAATCTCACGTCCAACGCCCTCGTGTACTGGAAATTCGCAATTTACATTATCACCGTAATCTGCGTCTTCTACACCGCTCGACTACTCGGCGTACACCCGGCTCTTGCCGCCGCCTTCGCGTGTTTCGCAATGTTCATCGGACGTTCCTTTCTCGATATCCGACCCGCAGGATTCTCCAACATGCTCGTTGCCGTCTTCCTGCTCGTCCTGGCCCTCGCAACCCACCGAAACGTCCTCTACCTCTGGCTCCTTGTCCCCCTCGCCGTATTCTGGTGCAACATCCATGGGGGATACATCTACGTCTTCATAGTGCTTGTGCCTTTCATCGGACTGCACCTGCTCCGGCGTCTCAGCCGCAAATGGATCGCAATACTCTACAACTTCACCGCCTGGCCCTTCTATTATTGGGCCGTATCCAAAATCGACGTCTCGGCCGTCCCGCAGAAAGAGAGGCCCGGATTATACCTCCAGGCGCTCCTGCTGCTCCTCGGCCTCCTCGTATTGGACGTCGTGCTCGTCTTCTTCAAGAAAAGCCTCGTCTCGATCAAGTCCAAGGGCGTCTTTCATGCCATCTCCGCCTACATCGTTGCTTTCTTCGCCGTGCTCCTCTTTAACCCCTTCCACCTCACCAATCTAACGCACACCTTCGTCATCAGCGTCAGCAAGCACGCCGAGAGATGGCGCGACATCCACGAGTGGCACCCGGCATTCGAATGGACCAATCCCGTCGGCACCGCCGTACCATTCCTCGTCATGTACATAATCGCCTGGGTCGTGCTTGTCGCCTGGGTCGCTGTTCGCGTGGTTAGCGCGTCCTCCGAAAAGGCCTCGGCCGCCCAAAGGTCGAAGACCGGACGCGAATACGAAAGCCCCAAATTCGACCTGCCTCTCACCACTATCGCCGCTCTCACAATCTACATGGCAATCCGATCCAGAAGGTTCATACCAATTGCCGGTATAGTCGCCTGCCCCGTCATCGCTATGTTCATAGACCAGATGGCTCGCGCGCTTGCCGCACATCTTGGCTACCTCAAAGACAGAAAATTCGTCGTGCCGCGAATGTCCCAGAACCTCCAGTGGTCCTTCGCCCTCGCCGGTGTCGCCGCCGTTCTGTTCTTTGGAACATGGTGGGGATTGAAGTTCAAGAGAATCTATCTCGACCCCTGGCCCTCGGACCCGAACCTCACTTCCGTCTTTATGAGAATGACCGCCTCCGACGCAAAGCCCTTCCACGCACTCAGGTTCATAAAGGACAACAAGCTCAAAGGCAAAATGTTCAACTACTGGACCGAGGGCGGCTTTATAGCCTGGGGCCAGGAGCCCGACCCAAACACCGGACACACCCCGCTGCAGCTCTTCATGGACGGAAGGGCACAGGCCGCTTACGACCGCCGAAACTTCGATATCTGGTCAACAATCATGGCCGGAGGAGAAACTGTAAGAGCCGCAATGGCTAGACGTGCTGCCCTCACAACCGCCGACTACCGCGAAATCGGACAATTCATCGATCAAAGCCTTAAGGCCAGAGACGTCTGGATCGTCCTTATGCCCGCAAATCAGTTCCGCGAGCCCTTCGTAAGGGGCCTCGAACACAATGCAAGCTGGCCCATCGTGTTCTTCAACGGAAAGCAGAGAATCTTCGTCGACATAACAACCCCGCAGGGTAAGCAGCTCTTCGACGGAATATCCTCCGGAAAAACCCTATTCCCCGACGAATTCTCCAAAAACCTCACCATAGCCCACAATCTCCTCGTCTATCGCCGCTCCGACCAGCCCGCCTCTCTAATACTCGATTATGCCGTTCGTGCCTTCCGCGAAAACCCGTCACCCGTTCCGATGCTCATCATGCTCAACGCTTTCAAGTTTGCGGAGCTCAAGTCCCCCATAAACGATTTCTGCCGGCAGTACGTCGACGACTTCATGAAGAACAGGCCCGTCTGGCTCAAAAAGAACGGCTACCGCCTCAGAATAGACGCCGTCCGAATGGCGGCCCAGCATCTCGAGTCAATCGCCCGCGCCGAAGGAAAAAGACAGCTCGCCGACTCTTATCTCGCCCAGCGCCAAATATGTTCGGCCGATCTGCTCAGAGCCGCGAGCAGTATGAGGTGGTAATCCGTGTCAGAAGACCAGTCACCGCCAAATTCCGTTCTTGAAAACCCGCGGTCGGAACTCTCGCTGACCGTATTCTTCCCCTGTTACAACGAGCAAGAAAATGTCGCCCGAACCGTCTCCGCCGCGCTGGCCGTCCTCGAAAACCTCAATGCCGATTTCGAGCTCATTATCGTGGACGACGGAAGCTCCGACGAAACCGGCCCCATCGCCGACCAAATCGCCGCCAAAAATCCCCGCATAAAGGTAATACACCACGAAACCAACCTCGGCTATGGTGCCGCTCTCCAATCCGGCTTCAGGGCCGCCGCCAAAACCCTCGTCTTCTACACCGACGGCGACGGACAGTTCGATATCGCCGAAATGCCCCCCCTGCTGCCTCTCATGGAACACGCAGATATCGTCAGCTGCTACAGACTCAACCGCCGCGACAATCTAATCAGAAAAATTAACGGATGGTGCTGGACCAAACTCGTATGCATCCTCTTCCGGTTGAAGCTCCGAGATATCGACTGTGCATTTAAGCTTTACAAAACACGAATCTTTGATAACATCGAAATGGTAAGTGCCGGAGCACTGATCGACGCCGAAATCCTGGCGCGAGCCGCTCGCAAGGGCTATACCATTACCCAGGCGGGCGTGCATCATTACCCCAGGACAGCCGGAAAACAGTCGGGCGCCGGTATTCGCGTAATACTCAGAGCGTTCAGGGAGCTCTTAATACTGCGAAAGAATATAGTCAACGAAAACGCACATTTGTCGGAAAATCGAAAAAAACCGGATAACAACACCGGATATGAGAAATAAAAGAAGTAATCTCTTTATCTACGGCTCACTCAGGGACCGCCTCATCTTCCAGTCAGTCTGCGGACTCAGCTTCTCCAGAAGAGCATCCAAAATCGACCAGAAAACCCTCTTCGCTGAGCCCGCCTTCCTCTCCGGACACAGAAGGGTAAGCCCCGACAACGTCTATTTCTACGCCGTCGCCGCGCCGCCCTCCAGAATCGAAGGACTAATAATACACGACGTACCCCCCGGAGCAATGGCCGAAATAGACAGGTACGAAGGAAAACGATACCAGAGGGAAACCGTCCGCGTCAACACCGCCCACGGAGCCGTCCAGGCCCAGGCATATCTCGTAAGCCATGAGTCAATGAAAATACACTTCGGCGACAGGTTCCACGTTAACCTCATTCACGAGCTCTGGCTCAGAAAACGAATCGAGAGATTCATAAAAAGACGCACCCGGCCCGGAGAAAGAACCGCCGACGCCGAATGGGAGAGAAGGGCCGAACGAGAGCTCCTCGCAACCACCGAGAGGGACCTCGTCATCAGCCATTATCACACCGACGCCGTCAGCGACTACTACCTCGAACACGAGCTCGACCGCCCAAGACCAACAATAAAGAATCTCTTTGAAGACCAAAACGCTCGACCGTTCATCAGAAACTACCTCGCACTCGTCATCAGGCAGGTCCTCCTAAACCAGCTCGACGAGAGAATCCAGTCCAAATACCGATTCGAACTCGAGCACATAAGAACCTCCGAGAGATACTTCAAGAGAACCATCAGCCTTCTCGTTGGTCTGCAAATCATAAATACCAGCGCCGAGGCCGTCGATCTCATCATCAACGAGTGTCTCCAGGCAATGCCCCCCCAAAAACACGACCTGTTCGAATACGTCAAGTACGCCGTCGCCGCCGCAAGAAGCCTCTTCGACGCCCGCGTCGTAAGCTCCAGGCTCGACCACATCCGCGCCAACCTCCAGCCCGGACTCGTCCCCCTCGGCGTCGAGCTCGAGCTAAGCAACCTCGGCCCCGCCGCCGTCGAGCCACAGAAGAGCATCCAAAAGGCATTCGACTCCGTCTACGACGGCTTCAAGTACTTCCACGACTTCCACCTCAACATCTTGTCATGGAAGCTCGGCGCATACATCGACGACCACAGCGGCGAGACCGACAAGGCCCGCTGCTCCGGCTTCCTCGAGCTCGCCCCCGGCCGCCTCAACATAGCCGGCGAGCTCTCGCGACCCGCAACCGCAGACACCTGGCTCGTAAACCAGCTCATACGCGAAATCGTAGACTTCTACGACGTCCGCCCACACAGCCTCCACATCTCATTCCAGCTTCGAAAAAGGCAAATCGGCCGCCAGAACATCCTGCCCCTGCCATTCGTAAAGTGCCTCCTCGTGCTCGGCGGAGGCCCCGCCACAAACCATACCGGCCAAATGTGGATATCCAGAATGGGACACGACGAAATCACACAGTACGGCGCAGGAGAAGAGCTCGTTTTCGCCAGAACCAGCAAAAGAAAATGGTACCTCAGCGCCGGCGAAATCGTCGAAAAAACCCCCGTCCAGGCAACCGCCTACGTCCAGCAGTACAAGTTCATCCGCCTCGCCCGAAGAACCGGCTACGAGCCCCTCATCCTCTGCCTCAAGGGCCTGCAGTTGGCCTGCAATCCCGTTGACTACCTCACCGCAGAGCAGCTCAAAAACTCTCCGGCCCTCCGCAACGACTACGAAAAGCTAAAGAAGTGGGCCGCCGCGCCAACCGAAATACCCGCCGAGACAATCGAATCCTTCATCCAGACCGTACGCGCCGGATTGATGAGCGAGGGACACCGGCGGCCCGTGCACAAGCTACACTACATAGACTGGGCCATCGCCGCCGCAGAAACACAGCTCAAAACCTTCAACAAACAGCTCCGAAAACCAATCCCCACGCCCTGACCGCCACCAAAAGATCCGCCCGGCCCGCCCGCCGCACAACTGCTTGCCAGACTACCCGCCGGCCAACCTCCTCCGGAAGAGCTTGGCAAGATTGACTGCCTCTCCCCGAAAAATCCGCCGCCTTATCAGCAGTCGGCCCCTTCGCAAAGGCGCAAGCCCATTGCCCCTAACTTCTTACTGTTACCTTCTCCATTCCCGCTCGCAGGCCCACACTTTTTACCTTCCGGCCCTCAAGGCCCGCTGACCTCCACCCTCTCCCTGCTCAACCAGTGCCCCCCCACCTGCTGCGCCGTCCCTAAACAAGCCCCGAATTCCCTACTCAAGACCGCTTCCGGACGAAAGAATCGAAAAGAAATTGGTTTCCTTAAGTCCTTGTAAATGAAGCACTTATGGAACGGCATGTGAGAATGCTTTAGAAAAATCAAAATTTTCTTCCCGTGTTTTTCCCGGGTTCCCGCAACTACATGTAGAATCGTTGTGTTTCGCAAGAGCCGGCGGCAACAATATGCCGGCAAAATATCAGTGCCACGGGGCCGGCCCCATCAAACTAAGAGCGGCCGTATGATTGACAAATATGCGCACAAGCGCGCACACGGAGAAAGGAATCCTCAACTATGAAGGCCCCAAGCAAAAGAGTGCTCCGATTCTTGCCTCTACTGCTGCTGATACCAGTGCTCTTGATAGGCTGGCAACTGCTAACCAAACCGGGTGCCGAGAGCGATACCTCCCAGGTTGGACCGGCCGGCGCAAAAACAGGCAATACCAATCAAGATGATCCTTCCTCACACGCCCCCAACCCCACTACATCCGACATCAAAACCGCGAGTTCATCTGAGCCGGTTCGTAACGTAAGCCCCACGTTGGGATTGGCCGAGTTGACCAAGCTTTTCGAGCAGGATGTTATTGAGGATGCGCGGCGCCAGGCAAATATAGCCGCCAAACGCCTGCGGTGGCTGGATATGAAGAAAGCAGGCACTACGAAGTGGGGTTCGGATAAATGGATGAAAGAGCCCGATTACTATAAACAGTTGCAGACTCCCCAGTTGGCCCAAGAGTGTTTCTCAAGGGCTATTTTTGGCTTTGCAATGACCGTTTATGATGACCCCATGTTGGGCTATTCCAGCTTGGAGATATTCCACAATGGATTTGCCGAGCTGTTCAAACGCGAAGATATGTGGAAAGGCATTCTACACGTCTACGACTATCTATCACTGAAACTCAATCCCAACAGTGACTTGCGAACAATAGTCACGGTATCTAATCATTTTGATGCATTCGCGAGAATGTACCGAATTCCCGCATTCAAAGAGCAGGTAAAAGGCAGAGAACTAATATTCCTGGCGGCTAATTTGCAGGTTCTCAAGAGATACAGGCAGTATTTGGAGGACTATGATCCCGTAGCATTGGGAACCAAGGGCTCTCCCGGCTTCTTTGGTGAGCCCTGTAGTGTCGCCCGGGTCGCGCTGATGCTCGCAAAACAGGTGGCCCCGCAGAAATATGCCGCTATTGAGCCTGAACTTAAAAGTGTCCGATGGACGAAAGAGCAAAAAGTGGAAGACTTAAAAAGCTTCATCAACCTCGTTATCGAAGGCCTTGACGGCATCGTAAGTAATCAATCAGAGCGCCTCGAATGATATGGACGGCAAATGACGTGTTAGAGCGAATCAAGAAGGACAATATTGCTGAAAGGTTGAAAGTATGGAGACAATAAAGATGATCGACAAGAAGTGGATGATTGCTGTAGCTGCGGCTGTTTTAATGTGTATTGCAGGTTTAAGCGTACTCACTGCTGAAGAACAGGACTGGGATGTAAATATCCTAAAAACCGGCTGTTGTGACAAGGAGGTTGCGGCGTGGACACTGCTTTCAGGAGACTACGATCAGAGTGCGGAAGCCCAGGACGCCGCCTGGGAGACTTTCAAAGCTACCCATGAGGGTTTGGAAGATAGCGACAGAACAGGAAATCGAACTTACAGCTACAACTGCCACGGTTATACTTTCGGCCCCGGCAACGTGAAGATTGGCACATTTGGCCAATTCCTTGGCGACACAAGCGGCTGCTGGGCGGTATGTCCGTGTGGGACGGTTAGGGCGGATGTTGGCCCCCCCAGTCACAGTTGTAAGGTCGCGGATAATGAGGGCAAATGCGGCTCGCAATTCCTCTGCAAAAACAATCAGTACGTGTACGAGGATGTGCCGATATATCAGGTCTATGACAAGCTCCCTTAAATAGCCCGATATGACAGGCCCCTGGTTCCTCCGACCAGTGCTTTAATCTTCATTCTTAGTCCTTTTCCGAGAGAGCTGTTACTCAGCGGGCAGGGGAAGCCCGAGCGCGCGCCCTCCAGCCGCCCATCGCCCGACCGCCCACAGCCCAACTTCCCGTTTCGACCGGAAAAGTGAATGCTTTGACTGGGACGACCGATATCTCTGTGGTGTAATATCTCTATGATTCGCAGGACGGTAAACAAACGGCGTTTGGACGACCGTTGCCAGCTCGAGGAGAACCTTCGCTATTGGCTCAGTCGGCCGACTGAAGAACGCCTGGCCGCGGTCGATGCACTCAGGCGTCAGGTCCATGGACATTAAAACCGACTTCAAAAAACTGCTCGAGTTATTCAACACCCACAGCGTTGAATACCTTATCGTCGGCGGCTACGCACTCGCATTCCACGGCGCGCCGCGCTTCACAGGCCATTCGACCTCCGCTGCACACCAACCACAAAACCGCACACTATCAAGTCTCTCACAATCTCAGCGCCAGGTTCACTATACCACTCTATCGGTCTCTCTCAGTCTGTAATACTCAATCGTCGCTTCGCTACCACAGCGAGCAAACAGAAAGCCTCTTGGACACTGGACAAAGCTCACTTCTTCCTCGCCCAGAAACTACCCCAGTTCTCTTTGACGGTCAATAACTCCGGCTCTTTTTCAAAACCGTACTTTTCTATTCTCTGAAGGTATTCTTCTTTTTTTGAGAAAGTCTCGACCTGTCCCGTATTACAGGCAAAGATGAACCAAGAAGGCCGACAGGGCTCGGCCCGGCAAGAATCGTCACACTGCCCTAGAACAAGAAACCCTTCCTTGTAATATCTCCTTATTCTCGAAATATCTTTGCTGGCCACTCCGGCCTCTGCCGAGAAACTGGCAAGATATGCATTATCAATACTATCAATCATGCGTAATTCATAAGGATATTCCAGAGGCATTCTATACCAGTCGTAAGCTCCTTGGTAATTCCAATAATCCTTGGCGGCGTTCCTCTCGACAACGAGAACGACCGCCCAAAAGAGAATGAATAGAAAAGCTGCCAATATCGGAACATCCAGAATCTTGAGAAAGAACCCGACAACAGATGATTCTCTCAAGCGCGGGCAAAACAAAGGAACAACCAAAAAGCTCAAGAGCACCCCGCCGATCAGGCAAATAGGGATCAAGACCACAATTACAAGCCCTAAGATAAGCATTACTCAATCCTTTGCCCAAACTCAACTTGACTTGCTTGCCATAAATGTAATTGCTCCAACAGGGGAAAAGTTGCAAAAAATCCGGCTGTCTGGTTGCAAAAAGACGGATAAACATATTAGAATCTGTAGGATTGGAGAATCAATGGACAATAAACCAACAACTCAGCCCCGCCAAGATGCCGCCAGTCTTGAGCTTTCATTGGTCCTTGTACTGGTAGCAATTGAAGGAAATGTCATATGGCCAAAGAATCAATAGCAACAAGATTTATCAAGAAGCTAAAGCGCCTGTTTGCTTCCCAAACCGTCGAGCCGCCACTTCGCGTGCTTCAAGAACCTTCTTCTCCCGCGAACTACGTCAATCTGCTTCTCATGGACATGTTCAAGAAGGCAACGCATGATATTGACCTGTACGAAGACCGTCCTTTGCCCGAAGGCTTTGAAGGTTTTGAACCTGACCTGTTCGAGAATGTAACCTACGATCAGGTGGCCAGCAGACTAAGCCAGATGGCAACCTCGACCGGTCCGAACGGCGAGCCGCAGATCAATTCACTCATCCATGGCCGCAAGTACATCTGCTCCGTCGATATTGGCGTTGGCAAATGCCATTTGACCCTGAAGCAGCAGCAGTAGCTCTCTCAACCAGCCCCCGGCGCAATCCGCCGTCCGCAAGAAGACCCGGTAAACAGCCGAATCTTCTCTAAAGAACTAACCCGGTCCCTATTGCCCCGGCCTGCCGGGCCCACCTGCTCGCTCCTCACCCCGTCAGCCGGCCCTAACCTGCACCCGGTACACCTTCTTCCTCTTAAGCCTCCCTATCGCAAGCCCCGAAATCTCCTCATGATCGAACGCCATATTCTCCGGCAGCCTCTCTATATCGAACCACCTCGCCTCCGCCGCATCGTCCCCGCCTCTTATCTTACCACCTCCCCTCGCTGCAATCCCCATGAACGCCACCGTAATCACCCTGCCCCTCGGGTCCCGGCCGACCCGCCCGAACGCGCCAATCTGCTCCAGGCTAACCCCCCGCAGCCCCGTCTCCTCCTCCAGCTCCCGCGAAACCGCCTCCTCAAGCTCCTCATCCATCTCGATAAAGCCCCCCGGAATCGCCCAGCACCCCTTGTACGGCTCCCTCGCCCGCCTCACCAGAAGCATCTGAGCCCGCCCGCCAACGAACCTGAAAACCACCGCATCGGCCGTCACCATCGGCCGGGCCCACGCATACACATATCTGCCTCTCTTGGCCATAAAACCGACCCTCCGAAAAACTAACCGCCGCGCAAACGACACGCAACACCGCTACAAACCGGCGCCCGACACCCCAAGTCTATCACCGGCCCGCGATTTTCACAGGCCAATTTTTGATTTTCCCGTCCCCATCGTTTACAATCCCCCCATCGCCTGTATTTGGCCTGATATGCCGAACGCACCAAAAAACATACTCATAATTAAGCCAAGCTCCCTGGGCGACATCGTCCTGGCCCTGCCGGCCCTGACCGCCCTCCGCAAGAGCTTCCCGAACGCCGCAACCACTTGGCTCGTCCGCCCGACCTTCGCCCAACTGCTCGAAAATCACCCCCACCTCGACCAAATAATCCCCTTCGACCGAGAGCTTCTCGGCCGCGCCTGGTTCGACCCTTCCGCCCTCGGCGCCCTCATTTCCCTCATAAGCCGGCTCAGACGCGCCCGCTTCGACCTCCTCTTCGACTTCCAGGGCCTCTTCAGAACCGCATCTCTCGCCTGGCTCAGCGCCTGCCCCAAACGCTTCGGAATGGCCCACGCACGCGAATTCGCTCACCTGTTCTACTCCCAAAAGGTCCCCCGCGAGCCCCACCGCATCCACCTCGTCGATTACTACCTCGACATAATCCGCGCCGCCGGCGCTGCTGCCCTCGAGGCGGAATTCATCCTGCCCCACAACCCCGCCGCCGCCGATTCCGTCGCAGCCCTGTTGCGCGCCGACGACGTCGCGCCCGACAGCTACGCCGTTCTCGTCCCCGGCTCCGCCCACAGCGACAAGTGCTGGCCCGTCGAGCGTTTCGCGGCCCTCGCCGCCAGAATCGCCTCCGATTTCTCCCTCGCCATCGTCGCCACCGGCACGAAAGCCGAGTCGCACAACGTCGAGAAGCTTGCCGGCCTCGCCCCCGTCCCCGTGGCCAACCTTGCCGGCCGAACCTCGCTCGCCGAGCTCATTGAACTGATGCGAAACGCCCGCCTCGTCGTCACCAACGACACAGGCCCCGGACACATCGCCGCCGCGCTCGGCGTCCCAATGGTCATGATCTTCGGCCGCTCCAACCCCGCACGCGTCGCGCCCTACCAAAGGCCCGATTGCATCGCCGCAATCGATCCCGACCGCAGGGGCGATAAGCCCGACAGCACCGACCCCAAGCACCACATCGCACTAATCACCCTCGACCACGTCCTCCAAAAAGCCCGCTCCCAGCTCTCAACCAAATAACCAACACCCGCCCTCAATGTGGACCGCTTGGTGCCAAAGAAAAAACCCCGCAGGCTGCCCACGGGGCTCTCATCATCGTTCCCTAAAAGTAGTAATGTCGCCCGACGCCGTCAAATCTGCCGCTCTTAAGGCAGCATTTCTTGAAGGCACTTACCCGAACCACACGGGCACAGGTCGTTGCGTCCCAATTTCTCCATCAGTTCCTTCTCGCCGTGTACCACCTGCACGCCTGTCTTGACCCGTCTCTCGGAGGGGTATCCCTTTCGTCTCTTACTCATCGGCTCAAAACAACTGCTCCTCATTGTACTCTATTCTGCCCATGTCACACCTGCTTTCTTCCCCTCATACCTGCTTACTTTCCAACGCTTTGCAGGGTCAGCTTGCCCCACCCAATTCCTATTACTGTCATTCCTCCCAATAGCCCCGAATCCGGGCCACGCTGCTTGCGATAATTCCTACTACTTCAATCTAATGATTCCCAATTACGCCCAGGCATCTTTCGCATAAGTCCCTGTGCTCGGCGTCTTGCCCGACGCTCGGCCAGTAATTCCAGCACCTCTGGCACTTTGCATGGCTGCTCTTTTCCGCGGCGACCGACGTCTCACCGGCCGTCTTCTGCAGTTTCACCTCGCTGACGATACAAAGCGCCGCAAACGCCTCCAGCCCGAACCCGCCCAGAAGCTCCGCGTCCTCCTGCCCGCAGTTCAACGTCACGCTCGCCTCCTGGTTGCTCGCGATTCTCTTCTCCCGCCGCAGCCCCTCCAGCACCCGCAGCACCTCGTCCCGCAGCCCCATCAGCCGCTCCCACTGCGCCTCCTCCCCCTCTAAGTCAATCGACCCGTCCACCTCCGGCATCGTAGCTAAGTGCACGCTCTCGACCTCCTGCGACCGCACCCTCATCGCACCCCAAGCCTCCTCCGCCGTATGCACCAGAATCGGCGCCAGCATCCGAACCAGCGCATCCAGAATCCGATACATCGCCGTCTGCCCGCTCCGCCGCGACAGGCTCTCCGCACCGTCGCAGTACATCCGGTCCTTCAGCACATCCATGTAAATGCTGCTCATCTGCACCGTGCAGAAGTTGTAGATCAGCGAGTAAACCCGGTGGAACATGAAATTGTCATACGCCTGCGTAACCTCCCCGATCAGCCTCTGCAACTGCCGCACCGCCCACCTGTCGATCTCGAACATCCGCCCGTATGTCACCGTGTCCTTTTCCGGCTCGAAGTCGTCGATATTCCCCAGCAGATACCTAAGCGTGTTTCTGATCTTCCGGTACGCATCCTGCGTCCGCCCGATTATCTCGTCGCTGCACCGAACGTCCTCCTGGTAATTCACGCTCGCCACCCACAGCCGCAGAATATCCGCCCCGTACTTGCCCACCTCCTCCTGCGCGTTGACGTAGTTGCCCAGCGACTTCGACTGCTTCATCCCCTTCTCGTCCACCGTGAATCCGTGCGTCAGCACGCTCTTAAAAGGCGCCCGCCCCTTCATCCCCAGCGCCGGCAGCAGCGAAAGCTGGAACCAACCCCGGTGCTGGTCCGAACCCTCCAGGTACAAATCCACCGGCGACGGCCAGCCCGCATCACGCTCACACACGCTGTACCAGCTACAGCCCGCCTCGAACCAAACGTCGAATATATTCTCCTCCTTCTTCAAATCCGCGAACGTAAACCCTTCCGGCAATTCGAAATCCTCGCCCAAGATCTCACGCGGCGAATCCGTAAACCAGCTATTCGAACCCTTCTCGCCCACGTGCCGCGCAACCGCCAGCACCGACTCCTTCGTCAAAAGCGCCCCGCCCTCCGAATCCACGAATGCCGGTATCGGCAATCCCCACGACCGCTGCCGGCTGATGCACCAGTCCGGCCGAGACTCCAGCATCCCCTCGATCCGCTTGCGGCCCCAGCCCGGAATCCACCGAACCTGCCCAACGCTCTCCAACGCCATATCCCGCAGGCTCCTGCCCACGCCCGCCACCTCCCGGTCAACACTGATAAACCACTGCTCCGTCGCCCGGAAAATCACAGGCCCCTTGCTCCGCCAGCAGTGCGGATAGCTGTGCGTAATCTCACCCTCCGCAAACAGCAACCCAAGCTCACGCAGCCGCCCGTTCACCACGCCATCGACCTCAAGCACATTCAGCCCCCGCAGCCAGTCCGGCGCCGTCTCATCGTAACGCCCGTCGTCCATCACCGGCGAATACGTCGCCAGCCCGTACTTCTGCCCCGAAAGATAATCCTCCAGCCCGTGCCCAGGAGCCGTGTGAACCAATCCAGTCCCGTCCTCCGTCGTCACGTACTCGGCCAGAATCACCATAAACGCATCTTTGTCCGTCGGGTTGCCCTCCACGTAGGGATGCTCGTACCGAAGCCCCTCTAATTCGCTCCCCTTGACCGACTTCTCCCCAACAGAATACTCCCCCTCACCCAGCCTGCCGGCCGCCACAATCGCCTCCAGCCTCTCTGCCCCCACCACCGAAACGAACCGCGTCCCGTGCTGCTCGTAAGAAATCGCCTTGTACTCCAGGTACGGATGCACCGCAATCGCAAGGTTCGCAGCCAGCGTCCACGGCGTCGTCGTCCATATCATAAAGCAAACCTTCGCCCCCTCGGCCTGCTCCGCATCGACCAGCCCCAGCGAAACCAGTTTCTCCACCGCATCCGGCCCCGCCGGAAAATTCACGTAGATGCTCGGCGACGATATATCCTTGTACTCCAATTCCGCCTCCGCCAGAGCCGTCTCGCACCCGATGGACCAGTGAATCGGCTTGAGCTGCTTATACACCAATCCCTTGCCCACCAATTCGGCAAAAACCTCCAGTATCCCCGCCTCGTACTGCGGCTTGAACGTCAGGTAAGGCCGCTCGAAATCGCCGAACACACCAAGCTCTTGGAACTGCCGGCTCTGAATCTTGACGTACTTGCTCGCGTACTTCATGCACTCCTTGCGAATAGCAAGCTTGTCCATCTGCCGGGCCGCCTCCCCAAGATCCGTCACCACCTTCGACTCGATCGGAAGCCCGTGACAGTCCCACCCCGGAACGTACGGCGAATCGTAACCAGCCATCGTCTTGTATTTCACCACCAGGTCCTTGAGCACCTTGTTCACAACGTGACCCATGTGAATGTCGCCGTTCGCATAGGGCGGCCCGTCGTGAAGAACGTAAAGCGCCGAGCCCGCCCTCGCCGCCCGAATCTTCCCGTATATCCCACCCTTCGCCCACGCCTTCCGCATCTGCGGCTCACGCCCAACCAGGTTCGCCTTCATCGCGAAATTCGTCTTCGGCAGATTCAAAGTCTCGCGGTAGCTCTTGCTCTTGTCTTCCGGCATCACTAATATCCTCAACTATCATTCCACCAATAAAACCGAGTATCCTACGTGCTGTCCCGGCCCTTGTCAACAGCCGCCCGAACTCTGTCATCCGGACACGGAAGCCGCCTAAGGCGCCATGAAAAGCGTCCTCAGGTATGGCTCGAACCCTGTCTTCGTCCAGAATTCGCCGGCGGCCGGGTTCTGCACTGAATAGTGCACCTCCATTCGGCCGAGCCCCTTGCCGCGACACCACTGCCGCGCCCGCCTGACCAGCCTCTGTCCGATTCCCCGGCCCCGCAAATCCTCTCTAACCATACACTCATGAATCTGGCCGTAATGCTCAACCTCCAGAACCGGCGGCATCTTCGAGATTCGCACCTGGCAGTAACCGACGATCTCCCCGCCCCCCTCAGCCACAAACACGCATCCCTCATCACCTTCGATGCTCTCCCTGGCCCACGTGCCGAAAGTTTCCTCGGCGCCCGCCCTGCGCGTAAAAATCGGGTCGAGCACCTTGTGGTAATCCATCAGTTCCTTCCACAGCGCCACTACTGCGGGAAGATCTTCAACAGCAGCCTCCCGAATTCTAACCTGAACGCACATTTCACGCTCCATGCACAAATAAAAAAAGCCCTCCGGGGCTGACCACTCCGGAAGGCTTCTTACATAAAAATTGCGGCTTCTCAGAGCAGTCTCATCATCTCCTCTATAATCCCGATAATTGCAATGTCAATCGTAATAACCATAACAACCCTGCTGCCCCGAAAAGCCTTCAAACCACCTTTCAACATACGCTATTCTTCGGCCCCTGTCAACGCTCTCTTTAGAAATTTCTCAGCCCGCCCAAAAGCACCCCAAAAGCAAACAGGGACCGCCATTGCTGACGGCCCCCGTCTCTGCTCCAACGCCGACGATCCCCCTCTGCACGGGTCTAACCGCCCATTCGCCCCGTCGGCGCCAATACTCCGCCTGTTACTTCGGAAGAACCACCGCGTCTATCACGTGAATAAGCCCGTTCGAGCACTCGATGTCCGTCTTGGTCACCGTGGCACCGTCGATCTTCACGGTCTCACCCTCCACGCTGATCGAAAGCTCCTGCCCGTTCACGGTCTTTGCCGAAGTCATACCCGTAACCTCCGCCGCAGGTACCTTGGCCGCCACCACGTGATACGTCAGTATCGATGCCAGCTTCTCCTTGTTCTCCGGCTTGAGAAGGTCCTCCAGGGTCCCCGCCGCAAGCTTGCCGAAAGCCTCGTCCGTCGGAGCAAAAACCGTAAAAGGCCCGGCGCCCTTCAGCGTATCAACCAGCCCCGCCGCCTTAATCGCCGAGACGAGCGTCTCGAAGCCCCCGGCCGCAACCGCCGTATCAACTATATCCTTCGTCGGAGCCGCCGCTGGCTTCTCCTCGGCACCCTTCTTGCAGCCTCCCGGCAGCAAAACAACGCCCGCAACCACAAGCAGAACTGTACAGACCGAAAAATATCCGTTCTTTCTCATCTCAGCTCCCTTTCAAAGAATACCTGCTATCTCCCGCTTCCCGCCCCCCGCCGTGAAACGACTGAGAATTAACGTTCTTCTCCACGCACCTTCCTCCTCGGCCAGTATCCTGCGGAAAAGTCCGAAAAACCGCGTATATGTAGCTTGCTACGCACCCCCGCCCCGCGTGTTCTATTCCTTTTCCACTTTTTCCAGCCCCAACCGCCCCCGCCGGACGCTTCCGGCCCCGCATGGCTGCCCCACCCGCCTTGCTCAGCCCCCGCTCCTGATGCCGCCGGAGGCCTTCTCCGCTTTTGAAGCCATGAATGTGGCGTGATTAATCGTTTAGGGTGTTGCAATCGACCCGCGTGCAGTGGTAAGCTACAATATATCGACGTGTAAGTGGCTGCTCGTTAAGGGGTCACGTTAGCAGTTTCCGGATCGATTGGTCTTGCTCCGGAGGGCTAAGAATGGACGAGCAAGCAACTCCAAAGCTGTCCTTGTTGACGTTGGCAGTTCTTCTCAGTCTCGTGTGGGCAGGCGCCGCAGGTGCCGTCCCTCCCGATGGCAATCCCACGCCCCCAACCCATGACTCAAGCTCCGCGGACCGGGTAAATCTGCATAATCCTGCCTTTGAGCCGGTGATTTCCGGTCAGGTCACCGGTGGCGGATGCGGAATTGCCGGAGTGTTGGTTGCAGCCGACAGTGGCGGACGCTCGGCCACGACCGACCCGAACGGCCGCTACGAATTAACGGTCCCCTACGATTGGTCCGGGACGGTCACGCCCGCCGGATTTGATTTGGCTTTCGAGCCCGACAGCCGACATTACGAAAACGTAATTGTCGATCAGACCAACCAGGACTACACCGCCGCGGCGCCTCCCCCGACCGTCCTGACTTACCGGGTAACCTCCAGCGCCGACGATGGTTATGTCAACGTTATCTATGCGTACGGCGGCAGTCAGGTCTGGCAAAACCTCACGTCGGACCTCTGGCTCGGGGTCACGTGGGATTGGTGCAAAACTTTTGCCAGACGCTTCCATTCCGGAATGAGATTCGAAAATGTCCGGATCCCGCCGGATGCATTCATAAAGGAGGCCCATCTCTATCTCAAGACCGCCGGCTCAGGCTTCCGGGCCTACGGACAGCTTAGTGCAGAGAAAGCGGACAACCCTCCCGATTTCAACGCCGGAAATATTGAGACTCGTCGCAGAACAGCCGCACGTGTTTATTGGAGCCATGCGGATTGGCCGAGTGACACGTGGTTTGCGAGCCCGGATATTGCTTCGATTCTGCGGCAGGTCGTCTCTCGCCCCGGCTGGTCCCCGGGCAATGCCATCGTTCTGCTGTACCGCAATAGCGCAGGCTGCCGCGCCTGCCCCTGCGGCATGAGGATATTCTTCCATTCCTTCGATATGGGTAAAGACGATGCGCCAAGGTTGGAGATCGTTATAGAATCGGCCCGCAGAATATCCGGCGTCGTATTGACAAACAGCGAGATTGCAGTCGAGCAAGTCCTCGTCAGCGCAAACAACGGCGGCAGATCGGGCACCACCGATGCCAATGGTTTCTATGAGCTGGCAGTCCCGGCGGGCTGGTCGGGCACAATTACTCCTCACAAGTCCATGTGGGGCTTCGGTCCGGATTCCCGAACGCTTGATGATGTTATCTTAGACAGGACTGGTGAGGATTTTACCGCCTTTGCGCCGCCCGTAATCTCCGGGTATGTGGCCGACGTCAGCGGGCTTCCGACGGATGGAGTCCTTGTATCGCCTGATGGCGCGGGCCAGCCCGATATCACCGACGCTGATGGATATTATGAAGTTGCGGTTCCCTATGATTGGTCGGGCTCCGTTGCGCTCGCCAAAAACGGCTGGGCTTTTGAGCCTGATGAGAGGCCATACGTCGGCGTAACCGCAAACCAGCCGAATCAGGACTACACCGCCTTCGCTCCTCCCCTCATTTCCGGCTATGTCAGAGATTCCAACCAACAGCCGGCCGCTGAAGTGCTGGTATCTGCAACCGATGGAACCGATTCGGACATAACCGATGCGAGCGGATACTATGAGCTGACGGTGCCGCAGGCCTGGTCGGGAACCCTGGCGCCGGAAAAGAAGTTCTGTTTTTTTGAGCCGAATCAACTGGCCTGTGAGAACCTCACACAAAACACACCGAATCAAAACTTCACCGCGATAACCGGCGTGGTCATTTCCGGCCTCGTAACCAGCAGCAGTGGCGCCGCTATCGACGCCGTGGAGGTTGCCGCGGATAACGGCGGCTACGGCGGTGTCACTGACACCAACGGATTCTACGAGTTCGCCGTCCTGCCCAACTGGTCGGGAACAGTAGCTCCCGCCAAAAAAGGACGCAGCTTCTCCCCCGCGAGTCGTGCATACAGCAATCTCACAACGCACTTGACCGACCAGAATTTTGTATCGTTGGGGCTGGTCGTAAGGGCCGACGGCAACGGAGACTTCCCGACAATCCAGGACGCCGTTGATGAGGCTGTAGATGGTGACCAGGTCATCCTCGAACCGGGCACGTACACCGGGCAGGGCAATTCAGACATCGACTTCGGTGCAAAGGCCATTACCGTGCGAAGCACCGAGCCCGACAATCCTGCGATAGTGGCCGCAACGATCATCAAGGGACATGCCTTCTCTTTTCGAAGCGGCGAAGGCCCCGATTCAGTCGTCGATGGCCTCACTGTTGCACAGGGCACTGCCGCCGTTGGCGGTGGGATCACGTGCCGCCATAGCAGCCCCACCATCCGCAATTGCGTCATCAGGGAATGTTGCGCCGTCTCACACGGCGGCGCAATCGCCCTTGAAGACAGCAACTCTACCATCAGCAACTGCATCATAACCGCCAATGCCGCCGTCGAAATGGGCGCCGGAATCGCTTGTATGTGGGAAGGCCGCCCTGTGATCGCCAACTGCCTGTTCACCGGCAATTCCGTTGACTGGGCCGGTGGCGCAATCGCATCCAGTAACTGTGACCTAACCATGAGTAATTGTACCTTGACCAGCAATAAAGCCCAAAACCCCGCCGGCACTGATGGCTGGGGCGCCGGAATCTGTATCTGGGGCGGCGCTCTGACAATCACCAATTCCATTCTGTGGGACAATGATGCCAACCACGGACCGGAAATCGCGATGCTTCGTGCTAACGCCCCTTCGCAAGCTGCGGTTTCCTACTGCGATGTCCAGGGAGGACACGCGAAAGTCTACGCTGAAGAGGGATGCACGCTGATCTGGGATAACACAAGTAATATCGACGTCGATCCTTGTTTTGCACACGCGGGGTGCTGGAAACCCGCACCACCGCCGCCACCACCGCCACCGCCACCGTGGCCACCGCCGCCGCCCGGGCCGCTCCATTCCGATGACGACGACGATTTCTGGGTCAATGGCGACTACCACCTCAAGTCCTACACCGGTCGCTGGAAACCTTCGCCCTACATAGGCTTGGACCCGCCCTATGACGGCTTTATCAACCTGTCTGATTTTGCCGCCTTCGCCGGCCATTGGTGCAGGCAAGGCGCCTTCTTGCCTGCCGACCTCGACAATAACGGCATTGTGGATTCATTCGATCTCGACCTTCTTTTTGATGGTTACCTGCTGACCTGCCCCCTTGGGCACTGGGTCTCCGACGCCGCAATCAGCCCTTGCATCGACGCAGGCGACCCGCATTTCGATTGGTCGGCCGAATCTCGCCCGAACGGCGGGCGAATAAACATGGGCGCCTACGGCGGCACGCCCCAAGCCAGCAGATTACATGTCGGACCCAGGTAATTTCGCCGGACGGCTCTGATGTCTCCTTTCACGGCTCCCTATCGCCCCGCCGCCTCCGCCGTCAGGCGACGCAGCACGCGGGCCTCCGTCTCGAGCTGCCCTAACCGCCGCCGCACCTCCCCGTAAAGCTCCCGGTCCACCTGCAGTTTGAGCTGCAACTGCTCGATCGCCCCCGTCCCCTCCCGCGAACGCTCCAGAGCCGCGATCTCCACCTCCTGCTCGGCAACCATCTTCCGAAGCCGCGCCTCGTAGAATCGCAGCCTCTCCAATTCCACCGCCGCCGGGTCCGGCGAGTTCGCGTCCTTCGCCGAGCCCGCAACCGCAATCCCCGATTCGATGTTCAGCTTGTTAAGCTCCACGCCCGTCAGCTCATCCTGAAGCATCGCCAGCCGCCTCACCATCATATCCAGTCGCCGCTGCACCACCTCGACCCCTTGCTGCTTCTGCAGTTGCGCGATCTGCCT
>CP070678.1:4235041-4248414 GCA_020352515.1 Phycisphaerales bacterium
GTCCAGCTCGTACCATCATTCGCACCCGGGGCATCGGCATCGACGCGCAGGACAGTCGGAACCATCTCGCTGTCGGCCTCGGTCGCGGTAAGCACAGCCGTAAAGAAGCCGGCGGCACTGACCCACACCACCGCTTCACCGCCAGTGTAGTCGCTGTCTTGGGCTGCACGAAGCGTGACAGTCCGGGCAAGCGAGTAGTCCGATGAGTCAAACCTCAGCGCTGCACCGGACTCCACAGTGATGTCGGGGTCTCCGGATTCGACGGCCACTGTTGCTTCGACGGTCCCGCCCGGATCCACCGGCAGAACCACCGTAAATGTCGCCGTCCCGCCCTCCGGAACGCTAAGTGCCCTCGTGCTCAACACGAAGAAGGGGCCACTCTTGGCGCCCTCGTACGCCCCCATGTCAACAATCGGCGCCGCACCGTTGCCCGTGTCTGCCGTATAGGGATCATCGGCAAATCTGTCACTGCCTTCCAAATCAACGACCACCGAGCCCGGAACAGCCAGGTTGTCACCAGCGTCTATGCAAGGCGAGCCGGGCCGTAGTGTGTAGTCACCCTCCACCCACACGTCATCATTTACATCGCCCGGCGTGCCGGCGTCATCCCAATAACCTGGCGCACCGAACAAAGGATCACCCCCATGGTTACCCGATCCTCGCAGGCTGCCGGTCCATCCGTCAATACAGCAGTAGTTGATGACAGAAGTCAGCCACAGATCGCTTATCTGGGCCGATTCGCCCGTGCCGCTGCTGTCGCTGTTAGCCCGGAAAATACAGTTTGCCACTACCAGTGGGCTCCCCCGAGAGTTGTAGATTCCACCCCCATGTCTGAGAGCTCTGTTTCCGGTGAACGTGCAGTTGGTCAGCACCGGGCTTTCGCCAGTGGTCCATATGCCACCTCCGTACTCAGCCAAGTTGCCGCTGAAAATGCAGTTGGTCACGATCGAGCCGATATCCCAGTTTAGCATCCCCCCACCGTGACGCTCGGCAGAGTTGCCGCTAAATATGCAGTTCGTGACTGTCGCACCGCAGTGACCGACGTATAGCCCACCGTAGCTACCGGCCCGGTTCTCGGTGAACGTGCAACCGACCACTTCGAGATCGCCACCGGAGCTGTACATTCCCCCGCCCCGCGCTCCGCGGTTTCGCATGAATGTGCAATTCTCCACCACCGGCTTACCGCTGCCGCCATAGTGCATCCCTCCGCCCCTGTCCCCTGAATCGTTCTCCCTGAACGTGCAGTTCCTCAGTATCGGGCTGCAGCAGGTCTCAATTCCGCCCCCGCCTTTTCGGGCGGTATTTCGCTCGAATACGCAGTCCGTGAGCAGCAGGTCAGACCCGAGTCCGGCGTATATCCCACCACCCTCGGCATTCGAGTGATTTCGAATGAACACACAATCGGTCATGTTTAGAGTCGATCCGGAGTAGCAAAACATCCCTCCGCCCGCTCTTTCCAATGAGACATTATTGATAAATGTACAGCCCACCAATTTCGGGCTGCTCGACCAATTTAACATTCCACCGCCCCTATCCCCGGCCACGTTGTCAATGAAGAGACAGTTGTAAAGTGTAGGGTTCCCGCCGTTGTACATCCCCCCGCCGTCTCCACCTGCCGAATTTCCACGAAAGGTACAGTCCGTGAAGACTGCGCCGAATGAGTGGAGGACGCCTCCGCCGAGGTAGTGCGGGAGGGAAGAGTGATTGGCATTGCCGCCTGTGATGGTAAAGCCGTCCAATACAGCCCCGGCGTCCGTTTTGCTGCCGGTTACGACGTGGTAGCTGTTCTCCGCCCGTGTCGGCTCGTCCAATAGGTCACATGGATCATTCACATCCACGTCATCGCTGTTCAGGTCGCCGCTGAGGATACTTTCGTACAGGGCGACATCCCGCACGTTCGGGTCTGACTCGCCGAGTCCTGCGTAGCCGCCTTTAACAGCCACGCCGTTGATAAGGCGAAAGGTTTCTTCCCGGCCGAGATTTGGCCTGTCGCTGAGAACAAAATCATCGGGTCTGTACGCCCCTTCGGCCACGCGAATCTCATCGCCTGCAACAGCAAACATAAGCGCATCCTGCAGATAGTAGTAAGCATCCGCCCAGGATGAGCCATCGTTTGCGCCGGTGGCGTCGGCGTCAACGTATATGGTTTTGCCGGCGACCCGGCAGACCATTGCCAGCAGGCACACCGAAATTACAAAACAGGCTTTTGGGTATGTCTTGTCCGGCATGTTCCATCTCCTTTCCCATAGAGCACCATGGATTACTCGCGCACAATAGTATTGTACCGCCCGATGTAAATGATTACCAAGGGTTTTTCCACGCGGCAGCGCCCTTTTCCGGGGAGCACCAAGTGGGCGAGCGGCAGCCGGAGAACCATAATATCTGGTCGAAGACGCCGGAAAAGACCATTGAGTTTATGAGGGGCGTCAAGAAGCCATGGATTGCATACAAGGTGATGGCGGCCGGGGGAATCCACCCGCGCGATGCGTTCAAATATGCCTACGAGGGCGGCGCTGATTTTATCTGCGCGGGAATGTTCGACTTCCAGGTGCGAGAGGACGTGATCCTTGCCAGAGATATCCTCGCCGGCAGCCTGAAGCGCCAACGACCCTGGCAAGGCTGAGTCAGGGCGTTCTCTCTTGCAGCCAGCGACGGGCTATAAATGCAAAGTCCGCAAAGTCAATTCTGCAGTCGCCGTTGATGTCGCCGGCTACGATGGTTTCGCAGGGCGGCTTGCCGAAGTGTGATTTGGCGGCCTCGCGCGTGCCGCCATAAGCGCCCATATTTACAATCCCGCCGTTTGGGAACGGCTCGTGTCCAATAGGGCTCGTTGGATTGCCGGCATCGATGCAGGGGCTGGTTACATCGTCATGGACCCATGATTGTGTAGTTGGGTCGTATCTGCCTGCCTGGGATTTCAGGTGGTAGTCGCCGGGAACGAAAATGTCATCGCGGTAGTAATCGGGGTTGGTGCACGGGTCTTCCCAGTAGCCGGGATTGACGCAACAGGGATCGACGTCGATATTGCCCACACCTTCCCATCCGCCCTGCACGTTCGAGTACATAACGGTCGGCGTTCCAGACATTTGTGGGTAATCAGGAGCCGTATTGCCCCAGAGGATGCAATTGGTCACCGTCGAGCTGCTAGCCTTGTCACGTATCCCGCCACCGTCATTGTAGTAACCCCGGTTGGCGTAGAAGGTACACTGAGAGATGGCCACACTACTGTCGAAGTTATCCATCCCACCGCCGCCGTAGACGGCGAAGTTGCCGGTGAAGGCGCAGTTAGTCACCTTCACGGTGCACTCATCGTTATCCATACCGCCGCCGGAGTAAGACCAGTTGCCGTTGAACGTGCAGCCGCTGACCATCGGGTTACCCCTCAAGTTGTACATCCCAGCCCCTTCCTCTATTGTGGAGTTGCCGCTGAACGTGCAATTTATCACCGAGCCGTTGAAATATTCGTTATACAAGCCCCCGCCCCACCATGACGAGTTGTCGCTGAAGGTGCAGCCGGTCACCGTCCCCCAGCCGGCGTAGTTGTATATCCCGCCGCCGAATTCGCCTCCTGAGTGTTCGCTGAATATGCAATCTGTCACCGTCGAAATCTCGCTGTATTTGTGACAGAGCCCCCCACCGAATTCAGCAAAGTTGCCACTAAATGTGCAGCCTGTCAACGTCAAGCCGACGCTGTAATAGGAGTACACGCCGGCGCCGAATTCAGCAGAGTTGTTGTTGAACGTGCAGTTGTCTATCGCGGTACGGGCGTAGTCGTTGAACATCCCGCCGCCTGCCTCGACCGCTCAGTTTCTGGTAAAGGTGCAATCCGTCAGCGACAACGTGGAGTAATTGTAAATTCCGCCGCCGTCGTTCGCAAAGTTGTTGCTGAACGTGCAACGACTCACGGTCACTTTGTAGAAACACGGGAGTTTCATACCCCCACCGTGATAGGCCGAATTGCGGGTGAACGCGCATCCGGTGACAGTCGTATGCCCGGCTTCACACTGCATCCCGCCGCTGCCCGATCTTGCCGAGTTGCCGGTGATAGTACATTCATTGACCAAGCCGGAGTATCGGTATAATCCGCCCCCTGATTGATTTGGCCAATCATCGGCGTTACCGGCGGTAATGGTGAAACCATCAAGAAGGGTGTTGGGAGCTGATTCGGTGTTGGTTCCAGTGACAACATGATAACTGTTTTCGCAACGGCAGGGGTCGTCCAGAAGGTCTGCAACAGAGGTGGAGGGTTCATCGTTGCCCAAGAGGTCGCCGGAGAGGATTGTTACATAGACCTGGCGGTCACGGTCATCCCAGCCGGGCTCGCCGGTAGCCGGGAAGCCGCCGTAGATTGCCACTGCGCTGTTCATCTGAAATGTAGCAGACCGCGGATCACAGGGATCGGCAAGCCCGGTAGGAGTGTATGTGCCCTCTGCGACCCAGATATCATCATTGGGCTCGGCGTCGTCAAGAGCGGCCTGCAAATCCCCGTATGCATTGGCCCAGCTACTGCCATCTCCCGTTGCGCCCGCTTTTACATGGATTTTCTTACCTTGGGCATTGCTCGCCAGTCCTGAAAGGACTATTGCGATTATGACTATCCAACTGCGCATAGCGTCCTCCTGGTTCGGCCCGCCCAAAAGAGTAGATCCGGCACAGGCGGGCATTCAGTGCCGTCGGTCCGATTACCGCGTAACAGACTCTTCTTTCCCAAGCGTCCATAGTGTCTTCCTCGTTGATTCGCAATCCTACCACGGCGCCCGGCCTTAGTCAAGAAGAAAAAGGATAATGAAAGAAATGTGCATTAGCATTGATTTATGGCGGATAAGTTCAAACAAGTCGTCCGCTTCCCGCCCGTCCCGTCAACCCGCCACCTGTCACTATGCCAGTCCTTACAATGTTTTGTGCAGAATGCCGGGACATCTCGTTCGCCGTTCAGCTTCGTATCCCGCTCGCTCAAGGGAGTGGGCCAGGAACCGGCGGTGATAGAGACCCTGCCTCTCAATGAGAAGCTATACAGACTGAAAGTCCAGGATATAACGAATTCAGCGGTCTTTTACCGTGTAGCCAGGCGAACTTAGCCGGGACACCTTTTCGGGTGGTCCGCCGGCGGGCGCACGTGCCCTTTTGGGGAGGACCTTACCTAAATTTCTCGACGTATTCGAGGAATTTTTTTGCGGTTTTGTCGAGGTTTTGGATGTCGCCGCCGCCGTCGAGGACCTCGCACATCTCGTAGGCGAGGTAGCCCTGGTAGCCGATATCGCGAAGCGAGCTGAAGAAGGTCTCGTAGTCGATGATGCCCTGGCCGATTGGGACGGCGCGAATGAGCGTTTCGTCGGGCAGGAAATTTGTGAGCGTGCTCTCGTAATGATAGCGGGGCAGGCGGACGTAGTCGGCGGCGGTGGTGTGGACGATGAAGGGCTTCATTTTCATAACGGCCGCGCGAAGCTGGGCGGAAGAGAAGCCCTGCAGCGTGGGCGTCCAGGGGTCGAAGGCGGCCTTGACGTTGGGCAGGTTGACCTCGTTGAGCAGCCAGTACATCGTGTCGTGGTGGCTGGCGATGTCGTGGTGATTCTGGACGGCCAGCGTGACGCCGTATTTGGCGGCCTCTTTGCCGGCGAGGCGAAGGCCTTCGAGGACCGTGGCGTATTGCCTGTCGAAGGGGATGCCCGGCCTCTCGTAGCCGGTGAAGATGCGGACCATGTCGGTTCCGAGGTCGCGTGCCAGTTCGGCGAGGCGACCGACATAGGCGGCCTGGATTTCGACATTGGGGATGCCGCTTTTATCCGAACCGGCCGTAAAATCCGTGTAGCCGGCCAGACAGACAAGCTCCAGACCCAGCCCTTCGATTCTCTTTCGCAAGGCTCTCCTTGCGGCGGCGTCGTAATCGAGCGGCGAGACGTGCGGGCGCTTGGCCATCAGCATCACCCCGTCGAAGCCAAGCTCCTTTGCCTTGACGAGGAACTCATCGACCGTAAGGCGGGCCTGCCCGCGCCAGAAGCCGGCGTAGCTGACCGAGTGCAGGCAGGTCTTGACCTTAAAATCTCTTGCATTGCCTGTCGGGGGCTTCTGGGCCGAAGAGGTGCACGAACAGAGCAGAGTTAGAGCAATTAGAACGAGATAGCGCCTGCGCATGTGATGTCCTTTCACTTGAGCCGAACTTCCGGGGCCCGGGCTGTCCGGCCGTTCTTCAATCCTTGGACTTGAGAATGCCTTCGAGCCCCTCGATTCCCTTGCCCAAATCTTCCACCTGCTTGCCGAGGTCCTTGTCGCCTTCGAGCAAGCCCTTGCCGAGGTCCATTAGCCCGCCGAGCGTCGAGGACATATTCTCGAGCATATCGGCCGGCAGGACGTCACCGCCCTGCTTTGTGATGCCGCCGGCCACCGCTATGAGGACTTTGGCGGTAAGGCCCGCCACATCAAGGTCGTTCTCACCGCCCAGGTCCTCCATTCTGATTGGGTCGAGCTTGATTGTGGCGGTGTCGTCCTTGCCGGGGATGGGCAGGAGCTTGGCGTTTACGGTGACGCTGCTTAGCTCGAGGACGTCTATGTGCAGCTTCTTGCCGGAAGGCTCGGACTTCTTCGGGCCTTTGGGCAGGGAGTCAAGCACCTCCTGGAGATTATTGCCGGAGACTCCTTTTTGTTCGAGCGTGACCTCCATGCCGTCGAGCCTGATCTGCTTTATGTTGACGATGTTACTCATCAGGGACTTTATGTTGACGGCGACTTTTCCGCTATTCAGTTTGAGCAGCGTTTCGTGCTGGTAGCCGGGCGGGTTGGCGATTGCGAGGCCCTTGAGGCCGAGCCTGCCGCCCATGATCGATAGGCTGGCCTTATCAAGGGTGACGGGCACTTTGAGCGCCCTGGCGCCCCCGGCCTCGATGCCCGCTTTAACGGCGCGGTCCGCAAAGAGACCGACGGCCACGACAACCACGAGCACGAGGATTACAACGACCAGAACGACAATGCGAAGGAGTTTGAGTGGCGATTTCATCTTCTGCTCCTTTCAAATACGCGGCCGTTCAATCAGCCTTACGCCGAGCGGCGCCGCAGGCTCCACTCAGACGCTCTGGCGTGATATGCTGGCCCCGAGGGGATTTAGCCTCTGCTCGATCTTCTCGTAGCCCCGGTCGATGTGATAGACCCTGTTGATAATCGTCGTTCCCTCTGCGGCCATTGCAGCAAGCACGAGTGCCGCCGAGGCGCGCAGGTCGGAGGCCATGACCGGTGCGGCGATAAGCTTCTTGACGCCGGCGACTATTACGGCGGGGCCTTCCTTTCTCAGATTCGCGGCCATCCTGTTTAGCTCGGCCACGTGCATGAACCTGTCCGGGAAGACCTTTTCGATTATCACGCTGTTGCCATCGGCCAGTGACAGCAGGGCCATAAACTGGGCCTGCAGGTCGGTTGGGAATCCGGGGTACGGCTGGGTGGTAATATCCGCGGTCCGGGGCGGCCCGGTTGCAGAGACCACGCAGCCCCCGTTGTCCTGCTCCACCTTCACACCGATGTGTCTTAGCCTGTCGGCCACAGCCATCATGTGGCGGAGCCGGCAATTCGTAAGCTTCAACTCGCCGGCGGTGATGGCGGCGGCCACCATGAATGTCCCGGCCTCGATCCTGTCGGCGATGACCTCGTACTCGACCGGCTCAAGCCCGCTGACACCGTCGATGGTCAGCCTGGGCGACCCTATTCCGCTTATTTTCGCTCCCATCTTGTTCAGGCAGTTGGCCAAATCGACAATCTCGGGCTCGCAGGCCGCCGATTCTATCACGGTGCGGCCCCTCGCCAGCGTTGCGGCGGCCAGGACATTGGCGGTACCCAGGACCGTCGAGCCGAACGGGCCGCCCATAAATATCTCCTTGCCGGTCAGGCCGTTCGGTGCCTCGGCGATAATGTATCCGCTCTTGAGATGAATCCGGGCGCCGAGCTGGCGCAGCCCGTTTATGTGCAGATTAACGGGCCTGTCTCCGATTGCGCAGCCGCCGGGCATCGAGACCTCGGCCCTGCCGCAGCGTGCGAGCAGCGGGCCCAGAATACAAATACCGGCGCGCATTTTACGCAAGATCTCGTAGTCGCCGAACGGGTTGTCAACTACGGTCGAGTCTATGGACAATTCGCCCGTCGGCTCTTTGACTACTTTGCAGCCAAGCTGCTCGAGAAGTTGCCCGCACACCGTGATGTCCGAAAGGTCCGGCACGCCTCTTAGAATCGATTTGCCGCCAGCCAAGATTGCCGAGGCCATTATGGGCAGCGAAGCATTCTTTGAGCCGTTTATCGTGACACTTCCGCTAAGGCGCACCGGTCCGTCGATGAGGAATATGTCCATGTTCTATTTTCCTTGATAAGGGGGCTCAGTTCTGTAATACTTCGCAACATGATAAGCCGACCGCTACCAAGTTTACCCAAAGAAATATCCTGTTTCAAGCCTGCCGTTTGGAAACACTCATCGCCGGCGGCCCGGGGGCCGAAATGATACTGGCCGCAGATGTTTTCGCCTCCTTCAGGGAATTCCTGGGGTCTCTAACGCCGTGGGACGCCGTGTATCCGCCCGGATTGATACTGTTCGGTACGTGGCTGGTTAGAACCTCCTGGGGGAGAAAGGCGCTGGCCTCATCGTATCCGCGCAGGAACAACATGCCGCTCTATTTGCCCTTTGTCCTGCTGCTTGGCTTTTTCGGGGTGATGCCTCTGATGATGTCCGGCGTTCAACGGGTTTCGGCGAACCTGGCCGATTGGCAGGCGGCTGCGCTCGGCAATCTGACGTACAGCATCGTGGCGGCCGCGACGGTCGCGGTGAGCATTTTCCTGGCAAGGGAGCACTTTGCCCGGCGGCTCAAGGGGTTCGGCCTCGACGGCCGGACAATTCTCAGGGATATACCTGCGGCTTTTGTTAACCTGCTGGCGGTTTGGCCTCTGTTTACGGTATTGATAGTGGTGACGATATACGTGAGCAGGCTCTTCTGGCGGGAGTATCAGATGCAGCCGCACGAGCAGCTCCAACTGGTCAGCGAGCATCCGCAGGTGCTCCTTCAGATATCCGTTGTCGTGGTTGCGGTGGTGATGGCGCCTCTGGTCGAAGAGGTGCTGTTTCGAGGCATGTTTCAGACGGCCATGCGCGTCTTTCTGGGGGCATACTGGGTAGCGGAGACGACGGGCTTTCAAAGGTCGCTCGTGGCATGGGTGGCGATAGCGATAACCTCGGGGCTGTTCGCCGTGGTTCACGCCGACGCCGGACACTGGCCTGTGCTGTTTGTGCTGAGCTTGTGCCTCGGCTACGCTTATGAGAAGAGCGGCTCTCTGGTCCGGCCGATTGTCATACACGCGATGTTCAACGGGATTATGGTCTTATCGACGATGTCTCAGTAAGCCGCCTGCGGCGGAATCCCGCCGCACCGATATCGGCGGTCTGGCAGGAGTGGATTATGGAAGAAGACACCGGCAACAAGATGTATGGGCGAGCCAATTGTGGACCTCGGCGATTGCCGGCATTCCGGGCCCGCCTCCTGTGGGCCTGCCTTGCACTTGCATGGCCGGGCGCCGAGAAAATCTGTGGCGCCGCGCACTCGCTCAAGTCACCGGATGCGAAAGTTGTCATTACGTTCGGGCTCAAGGATATCGACGGCCGGCCCGGCTGCCCGGTCTACAGCGTTACATACGCAGGCCGGGGCGTTATTGCCGATTCGAGATTGGGGCTCTTGCTCGAGGGGGCGCACCCTATGGACGGCGGCTTCGATGTTGCGAAAGTCACGCAAAGCGCCCACGACGGCACGTACTCGCCCGTCTATGCAGAGCGCAAAGAGATTCGCGACCACTACAACCAGATTGTCGTGGAATTGACTGAGCGGGCGGGGGCGGGTCGGCGGATGCTGCTGACGTTTCGCGCCTATGACGAGGGCGCGGCGTTTTGCTATACCCTGCCACGGCAGCAGGGGCTCGATCGCGTGGTTATTTCTTCCGAGCAGACCCACTTTCGATTTACGGCCGACCACCCGGCATGGGCGGCGTACTCGGCCCAGGGGCAGTACGGCAGGGTCCCGCTGAGCAAGCTGAGGGACAACTGCGAGAGGCCGCTCACCGTCGAGATCGAAGGCGGGCCCTTTGTTGCGGTTGCGGAGGCGAGGCTGGTGGATTACGCGCGAATGCGGCTTTCGCCCGCGGCGGGACAATCGCACACTCTGGTAAGCTCGCTGGGCGGCAAGGTTGAGTGTAACACCCCGCTTGTGAGCCCGTGGCGTGTCATAATGCCGGCGGACAGCCCCGGCGGGCTGCTCGAGCACAATTACCTGATGCTGAATCTGAACGAGCCCTGCGCGATTGAGGATACGTCGTGGATCAAGCCGGGCAAAGTCATTCGCGAGGTGACACTGAGCACGCGCGGAGGCAGGGCGTGCGTTGATTTTGCGGTCAAACACCACCTGCAGTACGTCGAGTACGACGCCGGATGGTACGGGCCGGAGAACAGCGATGTTTCCGATGCGACCACCGTCACGCTTGACCCCGCGCGGTCGAAGGGCCCGCTGGACCTGCACGAGGTTATCGCCTACGCCGGGCAGCGCGGCGTGGGCATCATTTTGTACGTCAATCACAAGGCGCTCGAGCGGCAGCTCGATGAGATTCTGCCGCTGTATGAGAAGTGGGGCGTCAAGGGCGTTAAGTACGGCTTCGTGAACGTGGGCTCGCAGAAATGGACGGCGTGGCTTCACCATGCGGTCCGCAGGGCCGCCGACCATCACCTGATGGTCGATATTCACGACGAATACCGCCCTACCGGTTACAGCCGGACCTATCCCAACCTTATGACGCAGGAGGGCATCCGCGGCGATGAAACGAAACCTTCCAACAGCCTCACCCTGGCCATCCTGTTTACGCGGATGCTTGCCGGGGCGGGTGACAACACCATTTGCTACTACGACGCAAGGGTGGACAGAAACGCCTCTCACGCCTACCAACTGGCCAAGGCGGTCTGTATCTACAGCCCCTGGCAGTTCCTTTACTGGTACGACCGGCCCGGAGATTCTCCCCGCAGGCTCGGCGGCGCCGGCGGCAGCCAAAACACCATAGGCGACGAGCCCGAGCTTGAATTCTTCGACCATGTCCCGACCGTCTGGGATGATACCAAGGTGATACACGGCAAAATCGGCGAGTATGCGGCGCTAGCGAGGCGGTCGGGCGAGCAATGGTTCATAGGGTGCATGAACAGCAAAGAAGCACGTAAGTTCGACGTTCCCCTCGACTTTCTTAAGAGGGGCCGCAAGTACGTCGCGCACGTCTATTGCGACGACCCGGCAATCCAAACGCGAACGCACGTCCGGATAGATCGTTTCCTCGTGGATTCCGGGACCACTCTAAAGGCCGCGATGACGGCCCGGGGCGGACAGGCCGTTCGAATTGTGCCGGCGGGCCCGGGCGACGCGACGAAGTATCGCCCATACCGGGTGCGCGGCGGCGAATAGTGAAGCCCGGGTACAAACATATCGGGGAAAGGACAACTCACCGGTCTCTTTTTTAGGTCTCCTGATTGCGAACCAGCCCACGACCACGGCGAAGACTGCGATGTAGAGCAGGTCGAGCAACTGGCCCGGCTGATAGCGACCGGTACAGACGGCGCGGACGAGCCGGAGGGCGTGGGTGAGGGGGACTACTTCGGCGAAGGGCCTGACGTAGGGGGGAGCGGTGCGCACCGAGTAAAAAAGTTTTGTCTGGATTAATTTTCGACCGATGGTATAATGGAGGCGGGACGTGTGAGAGTACCAATTACGACCTTATGTGAAAATGTTGGGTATTTGGAGGAGTAAAAAATGCGGCGCAAGAGTCTAATCGGTCTCATCTCTTTGATTGTGGTCTCAACGGCAGGCAGCTTCTGTCTTGGTGGTTGTCGATCATCTACGTCCGGACGGTTCTGCTGGGTCTTCCAGATGCGGGGGGGCGATCCCAATGCTCCCGCTATCTTCTCCGATATGGCATATATTCCGGGCGGGATATTTGACATGGGTGACGACAGCTGCTACTCAGGCCATGGGGGGTGTGACCGTCGCTTCCATACTGTAATGCTAAACTCGTTCTTGATGGGAACGTATGAGATAACAAACCAGCAATACTGCGATTATCTGAACTCCGCATTATCCCGGGGCCTGATAAGAGTCACCGATGGGATTGTCTACCAGGCAGGCTCCGGAACGAGCTATCCGTACTGTGATACGCACGGCGCCGATTCTTGGAGCCAGATCGATTTCTCAGAGGGAGTCTTCAGCGTCCGAAGCAAGTCCGGACGAAGCATGGGCAATGACCCCATGGTTATGGTCACTTGGTTTGGCGCCGCTGCCTACTGTAATTGGCGGAGCCAGCAGGAAGGCAAGGAGCAGTGCTATAGTCTCTCTACTTGGAGCTGTGATTTCTCCAAGAAGGGCTACCGTCTTCCGACGGAGGCCGAGTGGGAATATGAGCGGGTATGCGTTCTTTCAGGCAGGCGTCGCCCCCGGCAGGAAATGCGGTACGTCGTGGATTGGTGCAACGATTGGTATTTGTTTCACTATTACCTTTCGAGCCCAGCGACTAACCCGACCGGTGCAGCGGCTGGCACGAGTCGTGTTATTCGCGGCGGCAAGGTTTTTCCTCAGAGGATATATGATGAAAGGTTCCTGAGATGGCATACGTTGGACTTTGGTTATTACAACTATCCCATCTCAACTATGAACACCTACCGCTACCACGCCAATCCATCGTATCGCGAGTGTGACGTCGGGTTTCGTCTCGTCCTGGACTTGTAACGGTTTGGGCTTTTGCCCTTTTACCCTTTGCAGAGGGGTGCAGGGGCGAAGGCCCTGCTCGCTGCAGAAGGGCTCATCTGGACAAGGCGCCGTGAGGCGTGGCGAAGCGCTCGGCAAAACGTATCAGACACCGGCCGGCCCGTCCCCGTCCGCCGGGTAGTACAGCGATCCGCCTGCCTTTGGCCGCCTTCTTGTCGCTCGGCGCCAGCAGCGAGAGGCCCTGGCGCCACCGTTTTTTCCGGCATTTTTCCGGGTCTATTCTGGGGCCCCACTTCCAGGTAGCACGGCCCCGGGGGGAGTGTCGAGATATTTCTGCTATAGAGGGAGCGGCAACGGGGGCAGCGGGTGAGGGGGGGTTAGCTTACGAGGCGTTTTTTGAGGCGTCTGATTGCGAACCAGCCCACGACGACGGTGAAGGCCGCTATGTAGAGCACATCGAGCAGCAGGTGTCCCCGGTATCCGCCGGTGCACACGGCCCTGACGAGGCTGACCGCATGTGTCAGGGGGACGAACTCGGCCACGGGCCTGACGTAGGGCGGCAGGTTGCTCACCGGGAACACGACGCCCGAGAAAAAGAACATCGGTGATATGAAGCCGGTGAAGTAG
>CP070678.1:4248514-4252723 GCA_020352515.1 Phycisphaerales bacterium
CCAGGCGCCGCCGGTGCCGACGTAAACCACATGAATCTTGACCGGCGGCGGGACGGGCCAGCCGGCATCCTGAGCGGCGGCCATCGGCCGGGCGGCCAGTCCGCCGGCCACAAACGTGCTCGCCGCCGCGGCTGCCGTGCCGAGAAACTGGCGTCTGGAAATTTCATCCATAGCTGGTGTCTCCTTATGGGGTGGTTGGACAATATTACAATTCTATTTACACCGTTTACAACCAACCATTATAACGAAGCAATGTCGTAGTCGTATGAGCATTGTATTGTTGTTATGCGTCATTTTTGCTTCACACGCATACCGCACAGAGAGCCAAGACCAATAATAACACACAGGTTGACGTTGTTGAAGGTGTTCTTCAAGTTGTTTCGGGGCTTACTGCCTGGGCTGTGCTAATTGTACTGTTGATCCGCAGGGGCTGGACATGTCTGCTTGTGGCCTCACGAATTCTCGAGTTTTACGACAGGTTAATGTACGCTGCTCGACATGAATATGCGGCAGCGTCGAGGAAGTTGCGCACTTTTGTTTGTTGTAGTGCCGACTTTGGTCATGGCTCATGTAATTGTCGCAATTTGCTGTCCTGACCGTCACGCCTGCTATTGTTCCGTTTCGATGCGGGGTTCGTGGGGTGGGCGCTGCAGGGGCCAGAAGACCTGGTCGCCGCCTTTGTCTGGTTTCCCCCAGTAGCTTGGCGTGCCCCCGTCGTCGTCAAAGTCGGCGCCGAAGCTGTACAGTATGAAGTCATCCCCGCTGCGCCTGTACACCAGCGGCCTGCCGCTGTAAGGATCTATCGGCAATTCTTTCAGATAACCTTGCCTGGCAAGCATCGTGAGCTCCGATGGAAATTGGTCATAGTCGGCTTTGTACCGCAGCAATGCCACAACTGCGATCAAAGCGCGTAACTCAGTTCTGTAGCGAGCCTGGCCGTGAATCATCATGTAGAAGTTTGGAATCAATGTGAATATCAAAGGATTATTATCCGCCACTTCAGCCATGCCTTCGGAAATGAAGATATCTTTTTTTTCTAACTCCCATGGAGTTCTCTTGAGAACGTCACTTATATACTGAAACGCCCTCTCCATGCCCTCTGTCGTCTCTCGCCTCCGACGCTTAGCGCATTGCAGGATGACGTCGTTGCTCAAAGGATACTCCGTGAACCCGGCCGAGAACTTCAGCATTGCGCGCATGTCTAGCCGCCCATCACCCCTTTTATCGTCAGTGAATATCCCTTGTATAATGTCCAGTCTTACGAGCTTCTCGCCTCGCAGGTCGAATGAGGCCGGCTGCTTTCGTGCCACCTGCTCCAATCGACGCTGAAACTCCTCAAGCAAGACCGTATCTGCAGTATCGCTGTCAAGCACCAGCAGCGCAACGCGACAGACTACGCTGGAGATACTTATCCCCTCCCACTGTTCCATCTCAAATATCGAACTGCTCATATGCAGCCCACAGCGATGACACACGATTATGTCATCCATGGCATCGCCTATTCTGCCTGCCATCGCCGAGGCTCTGGCGCGGAGCAAAACACCCAGAATCATGACATGAAACACTGCGGGCGACGGTGATACAGCCAGCAAGGTAGGCCCTGTCTCGTATTCGCGCCAGTAGCAAGGACATCTCGTACCCAATTCAAACTGGCTCAGCGCAGCAACGTTCGATTGCAGCCATTCTTCCCAGAGACCCCGTTGGCCGGCGCTGAGGCCTGCCGGCCATTCCTTGATCATGTCCAAGTTAATTCTCCCCGGTGGTTCGATACACAGTTCGACCGCCCTGTCATAATACGGGGCTGCATTAAGATGTTCCGGGCGGCCGGCTCTGGCCAGTTCGTTTAGCTGAGGTATATAGTCCACCGACTGATTGACCTTCTCCACTTCGAAGCTGCTGCGCCCGCCAAGCACAACTAACAGAAGGAGCAGGCCAAACCCTCCGGTGTTCACCACTCCTACCTTAGTCCACTCAATGCCCTTTGCCCCGTCCATGTTGCGCCGCCAGCGGCTCTGGAGCAGTTTTGTCCCCGCTGACGCACACAATACAATCGCGACGGCAACACCGGCGGACACGGCCCAGTGGCGAAACGCCGCGCCACCGCCGAGCGCCCAAGCTACAGCCGGTATGCCTGCCCATGAGAGTATTCCGGCTGCAAACACGGCAGCCCGCGCCTTCACGCCGTCCTCTGGCCGGATCCCAATCAGGGGCACGGAGATACATCCGAGCAAGATGCCCGCCCCCAACATTACCGAGCCCGCGGCGAAAATCACCGCTCTCGGCGTCCCGTACAAAACAAGCCATGTTGCATCACCGCCAGCGCGAGTAGCAGCGTCGTAGATTAGATTTAGACCATTGTCTGCACAGCAAACCACCCCTGTCATGATCCCTAATATGGCAACTGATTGTCGCCTGCGCCAGGCAAGCGCGGCCAACACAAGTCCTCCCAGAGTCCCCAACACGGCTCCGCTCCAGAAGAGGACCGTCGGCCACACCAAGGGAGAGCGGGTCACGCAGCCCGAACGCCCGAAGGGATCAACAACAATCCGCTGGATGTTCATACCCGTCGCCCACATAGCTGCAGCGTGTCCCAGTTCGTGCAGGACAATGCAAGCGCAGTACGCGAACAGCACGGCGCCGAACAGCAGCAGGCTCGATTTCAAAACGCGATGCATAGGATCAGCGGCTCTCGCCGTTGCGATGCCACCTAACTCCCCTGTATTATCTTGTTCAGCCATTCGAACGGGTTCCTGCCCGGCCCTCGGGGCGATTGACTGCAGAAGCCCGTGCTTCGCCCCGTGCATGATATGTCAGTTCAATCGTATACGCAAATCTGTACGACATGCCCGAGAACTGGCAATGCCAGCAGAAACACCCACCCGATGAACTTCACCAAACTTCCCGGGGTGGTTGAGGTAATTTGAAAGCCCAGAATCCCGCCGAGCTCGTCGCCGAACCAGATGCACGGCAATCCCAATATCAACGCCACGCCCAGGCCGCCTTTGAAGCCCTCACTCAGATCCCCTGCAAGCCACAGAATCAGCAGGTAGACTGCACCTATCACCAGCGAGATGATCCTGCCTATGCCCATATAAGCTGCCACCCCTTTCGGCCATCCGAGTATTCTCCCGAATGATTCTCATCTGCCTCTCATCGCCCGCAGCAATCCTAGCAAGAAACTCTCAAGCCAACCTGAACTGCCTCTTATTCAAGAATCTTCACTTTATCACATTTCTTCCAGCAAGCTTCTTTGCATTTAGCCAAACTCTCGCCCTCACACCCTTTACATTCTTGTGCTATACACGTCTCTCTGCAATGCCGCCTTTTAAGAACAATCAATCCCACCGCTGCTTTCGGTGGTTTCTCTTCGTCTGGATCGTTAGCTCTGATCTGCTCATTTCTCTTCTGGGCCCGAATAAGAGTCCTAGCCGTTTCTATCTCAACTTCAACGACCCCTTTTCCAGTTGTCACCACTGTCGAGATGCCCCTCGTCAGAATCGCGTCAATAGCCTTCTCGACCCACCAAGGAGGCTTCGGAGGTCTCCACCCGCGAGGTCCAGGCCCCCCAGGCTCCAGAGGTCCACGTGCATGCTGACGTGCCTCCAAATTCTTCGCCACTTGCTGCAATATTCCTATGCCAACATTGCGCAACCGATCTAGCATCTCCCGCGACCTCCGCTGCAATGCCAGATAAAGCATTATTACCTTTTCGACAGGTAACCCGGTCATAGCCGCCACCTCTTGGACAGAGTATCCGCGCGCCAACAAATCGAGAGCTATAGCCATTTGCATGTCAATTATCAGGGTGATCTGCATGTACGACAAATTGCCATACGGATCAAGTTGGTTTGTTGGAGCGCTTGCCACATATTCGTAGAGGCCCATTCCATCGACGTAACCAAACGGATCCTCCGTTGTCCATCTTCCGGTGTATTGGTCGTAGTATCGGTTTCTGTTGTATTGGATTTTCAAAGAGCTGTTATCGAGAACCAATCCCGGAACCTGTTTTGTCACGAGACCGAGCGATAAGTCCGTGGGAAAGGCCGGAGGCGGAAAAGGCTCGGAGGCGTGCTCAAGCACGTCGAGAACCTTTTTCGCGGACAACGCATATCCACGGACTTTGCAGCCGGTCGCAGTAGAAAGAGGCTCCGGGATGGGTTCTACTATATCGACTCTCCGGCCGGTAAACAAGATCGTATCATTATAAAT
>CP070678.1:4252823-4292191 GCA_020352515.1 Phycisphaerales bacterium
CCCTCATGGGCATTGCCGAACCGAAACTCGCACAAATTCCCCGTCCCAACACCAACCTCGCCCAAATCGAAGACTATTTGCTCAAGCAAGATTCTCGCCGAAAATTTGGGCACTCCATCTCCGGTAGGGCGCCACGTCGAGAAGGAAATGCACTGCAAGACCGACACTACCAGAAGCAGATGTCTACACTGCATGGTCATATGTACCGCCATCAATTGTCCTTATGGCAACTGATGCATATCATGCAATCTGCGGCCTCAGCCTCCTTAATCGTCTGCCAAGCAGTCATACATGAGTGTTCGAAGCAGACACGTGAGATTCCGGAGCGTTACACCATCTTGCTAATCGGCCACGAGTTCGCTTATGATGAGGCTCTGCAATTCCCGGCCGGCTTCTCCACGCAGGAAAATGACCCCGTACGTAGATGTCCGTTGTGGTTCTGATGGATTCTGCAATTTGTACCCAATAATACATCGCTTAGGGGCATAGTCAAAGTCAAATATCCGCAGCCAATCACGCTCATAAAATGATATTCGGTAACGGTATATCAATGCAACCGACTCTCGAAGTTTAATCTCGCTGCAGGAGTTCCTCACAGCCATCGAGAATTCTTGAGCAAAGTCACTTGCGTCGTTCCCACGAAGCGTGACGCTCGTTCGAGTATAGGGAGCAGCCCCAACCTGCCCGGTTTTTTCATAGAGGACTTCTATGATGCATTCCTCAATTGACTGCTCATTCTCAAAGCTCACGATCTCTGCTACTTTCTCGGCCAATGCTCTTCGTCTCTCCAGCAGTACGAGTATGACAATGGCAACTGCGCATATTGCCAATAGGACCCACGCCCCCGATGAAGTGATCTTCTTCATAGCCTACCTCTTAATTGTCCGCCACTTGCCTCGACACTTTTTAGAGATCCTGCCCACGCAACGATTTTCGCGACTCGAAGGCAGGCGTTGAAAACCCATTGGAAGGACTCTCTATCGCCCTGTCCGACATCGCAACCCATCAGCTTCAGTTTGGCGTTTCCACAGAGGAGAGTGCATAGTCCTCCGACATCCCCGGCGTACCGCCCGTAGTAGCGCTTCCGGTTATATTGGATTGCCAGAGAGGCCGAATTGAGTATATCGACGGCCCGGCCGGTTAACAAGCGGGGATTTTCGCAATTCGTGAGCGTGTCCGGGGCGGAGGTCGAGCCTTGAGGCGTTGATCGGTTAGTCGCACTTGAGCGCCCGGCCGGTATATGGGCTCATGCGGTCCATGATGACGGTCATGGTGCTCTCGGCCGGTTGTTTTGCGTCGTTGACCTCGGCCAGCGGAGAGCAGGTCTGCTCGAAATAGAGCGTTCCATCAGGCATACGTGCGAGCTTCCTGCCCGACACACCGGATTACCCGTCTGTCACGGTCGGGCTCACGGGGTTGAGCGCATCGAGCGGAGGTTGTCGTGATTTCATTTCGCCTCCAATGCGCTTAGCGGAATTCGGAGTGTCATAAATTCGTATGGGGCCATATCTACGGGCCCTTGTAACCTGGTGAGCGGTTCCTCAAAGAGGTTGCTCAGCCAGACTGTTTGAGGTTCGGGTTCGGGCCATGCAAGCTTTGCGGCTTCGGGTCGTCCGTCGGCGTTGAACAGCCTGACGATCAATGCCTTTCGGTCTTCGCTGGGTTTTAGGGCAGTTACCAGTACGCCCGCGGGCGAAACGCGCAGTAACGGCGGTTTAAGGGGAGCATCACCACGAGCCGGCGCCACCAGGAGAGGCTGACTGCGCTCGATCCCGAATCTTGCCGCCTCGCCGGCTTCATAGCGAAAGTGAGGCGTGATTGAATAGCGGAAAGTCACCAGACCCACCTGTTGCGCCTTGTAGTTGGTGAACCAGTAGTTGTTCATGATATATGAAAAGAGCGTCTGCGAGGATTCAAGGTGCTTGATCCAGGGCGTCTCGGCAGTTATTGCGCCGAGCTCGACTAATGGGGCGTCGACGGTTGCCCAGGTCAGACCATAGTCCTGGTTGGATATGTCAACCCATCGCTGGACGGTGAACCAGTTCTTGCACGAGCCGGGTATCTGGTCCGCTTCGGGTCGAACGACGGCCCAGGGCGTGTCCATGCGCGTGACGCCATCGGGGACATTGAAGGGGAAGCCAAAGTGAACGCCTTCCTTTTCCCGGGACCTCCGGTTTTCAACGTAGTCGGGCGCAATTTTATCCACGCGGTTTATGATATCCACGCGGTCAATGCCGTCGATCAGGCGAAGCTCTCGACTGAGGTTTCGGCATCCGGGGGCATCGGATTCTATCAACAGGGAGGCAACAAGAGGTCCACGTTCCTTGACGGTGATTTTCACGGGGCCGTTGCGTTTTGCGCCGTTGGGGTCCGTTCCGGGGACGTAGAAATAGTCGTTTAGGCCCATGTCGGCGTTTTGATCAACCAGCTCTATGCCTACCCTGTTCCACAAGAGACTGCTCACCGCACCGGTTGTCTCATTTACATCCACGGAAATCAGGCCGTTGGCCAAGGTATCAGGCGTGGCTTTTGCGTTGCCGGAAGTGTTGGAAGGGCCGGGGTGGATGGTAAATCGCCTGGCGGCAAAGGGGGGGACCTGTTTGGCTATGAAGGCCAGATCGCCCGTAGAGAGCCGCTGCGAGGGGACCACCTGACCTTCGGCGTCCTTGACGATGTCGCCTGCTGTTGTCGCCCCTTTGGGCAGGACGACAAGATCCGTGCGCGCCCAGGAGGTTGTATTGAAGATATCAAAGGAGTTGACAATGTGGGGAGCTTTCCGGCGTTCGGCCAGGGCGGCGTCGATAAGCTCCTGCGATTGGGCGCCTGCATCGAGGGCAAAGGCCTGCTTGATTTTCCAAACGGCCTTGGTGAGGGCGTCGTCGGGGTGGCTTATGCTTCCGGCGGCGCCCCAGGTGTGTTCATCGTAGAGTATGACATTTCGCCACGCGGTGTAAAAGTCACCGGCCGGAAACTTGCGGGGATTGATCATGGCCCACAGGGTCTCGGCCTGTACGAGGCGCTCGGCGGCGGCGCGGTTGCATGCCGTCTCACTTGCCGAGGATGCCGCCCCGTCTTCCCAGTACGGCGTGAAGTCGCCTCGAACGGAGGGAAGCATCCGGCCGTAGCGGCGTTCGAACTCAACGAACAGCTCGCGTGTGGTGGCGATCACCAGCCTGGGATATTCATATCTTTCATTCCAGCTTTTCACGAATTCAGATAACTGGGCCTCGGGCTCGCGATTGTCGCCGAAGCTCTGGCGGAAATAGATCATGTCGTATGGGTAGAGCGTGCTTCTTTGCTGCTCTTTTCCCCAAACGTCCAGGTAGAACTTCTCTTCGGACTGCTGCATGTCGAACTTTCTGATATAGTCCAAGAGCTGGGCCTCATTGTGAATCGGCGAACCGTAGCTGTTGTTGGTTTGCCAGCAGAGGACCTTGTATTTGCCGCAGGGTGAGACCCAGTAGAAGGGCCGGTTGTCCCATGCGGCCCGTGTGTAGCCAACGCGGGCGCCTGCGTTCGGGGCCAGCGAAAAGTACTTCACACCGCTTTGTGCGAGTACGGGCACGATGCCCCAGGTAAAGCTGGGGATGTCGGTGATCATGGCGGAATCAATCGTTAGGCCGTATTGTTTCTTCAAGCGCCTTGCGTAGTCCAACAGTCTGACAAGCTCTTCCGGTCTGCACAGACCCGTCAGCTCGTTGCAATAAAGTGCATCCAGACCAATCCAGCCTTTCTTCACCGCGTCTATGAATTCCCTTTGCTTTTCGGGCGAGGCCTGCTTCATGTAGCTGTCCACGGCCCAAAGGACCTCCACGTTCCACTTGTAGCGGGACTCGTGTGGATAGTCACTCGTCTCGCGGGATGCCTGGATAGCCTGCTCAAGATACTCCCAATGCTTGGGCTCGACTGCCGATTGGACATTTGAGTAGCCGATATCGACGTGCGAGTGCGGCAGCAGGTATATCTCCCACTTGCGCACGGGCCTGAGCGCCGGCCGGTGCCGACCAACGGTTTTGCCGTCGAGCTGAATCGCGACATCCAGCGTGGTCTCAGCCTCGACAGCGGGCACTAACGCCTCGATAGTGTTTATGCCCGTCTTCAGCTTATGCTCGGTCGGGTCGATCCCGGTGACGCGCAGCGTGTATGTGTCGGGTTTGCCAAAATGATGAATCGTCGTGCGGAGAGGCTGGTAGAACCTCTCGTTCTTTCTCGCAAGCGCCGGCACAGTGGCAACCGAATGACTAAGAGGCGCCTGTGCTTCGGCCAATCGGCAAGTCTGGGGGGTCTGCAAACTTATTGAGTCGTAAAGAAACCAGCTGCCGGAGAGGGTGGTGATTTTGATGACATTGTTGCCGGCTTTTAACACAGTGTCAGGAAAAGTTATGGCAACCTGATGGTCGCGGGCCTTGGGCAGTGATTGCTTGAACTGTCGGGCGTTAACTTCGATTCGTATCTCGGGCGGGCGTCTGTTCACCTCCACCAGGTCAAGCAGGAGCGTGCAGTCCTTGCCGGACTGCGGCTTGTCTTTGAGGGCAAAATATACATGGAAGGTGTGGGGGCGGCCACCGGCCCACGCATCACGGGGCCCAGGATGTATATATGGCCAATCCTCCTTCGGGTCGGAGCGGCCCAGCACGAAGAAACCATCCGCGGCGAAGTCCATGTATCGGTCCGGTGCGAGAGCGAATTCACCGGTGCTTTTATCGGCTTGACCAATGCGCCAAAGTAACCTGGCTCCTGCGTCGATTTCTCCGGCCTGCCCGGCCGGCATCGCGGCCGAATATGCAAGGAAGAACAATGTCAGCGTGAGAATACGCAGCGAATTTAACCTCATCATAGCTGTTTCCTTTCATTTTTTGTGGACGTCAATACAGCCTTGACAATCATTACCGACTTTTCTACCGATCGCAGATGCCGTTTCACAGCATATCTGCCGGACAGATGACAGGCAAAGCGAACCGTTGCTCTACTCATACGTTACTGCAAGCCTTCTCGACCTGCGGGCCCAGGGAGGCATAAGCAGCAGGAGATTCTGTGATGTACCTTAAGTAGAATCATTACATTTGTTTCTTCACGGAAGACTCGTGTTATCTCCGTTTGCCTTCTGGCGTGTTAGACGAAAGGCATAAGAACCGGAACCTATGTCAAACGTTACCATGTCCGGGGATTCCGCAGCCGTGTTGATTCCAGGGACACGTCGGACGAGTTCACCGTTTTTCCAGATTGCCGTGCCGCTCTCTGCAATAGTCACATCGCTCGATCCGAGCTTGGGAACGCTCACCTTCGCTTCGCAATTGACGGGGATGGTGACCTTAAGGTCAACGGAATTGGCTGTCCTATCCCAAGCAGAAGAAGCCAGGCCCCTTATGGTCTTGAGTGAGGCCTTTGCATACGTCAGATCACCGACCACCTGGGGCTTGATATTTATTCTACGAAAGCCCGGCGCCGCCGGTCCAATCCCAGCCAGGTCTCTATAGAAGAACTTCTCAATGCTGCCGAACATCTTCATATTCAGGCTACAACACATCCTCCTCTTTCCGGGCACGGGCGGCGTTCTATACAGAAGATCCGCATGACCTTCGAAACGCTCCCAAATCGTGGTAGCGCCTCTTGAAATCCCATAGCCCCAACTTGGGTAGGAAGTCTTGGTGGCAATCTCATACATGACATCGGCGCGGCCATAGCGCCCCAGGACATCTTCCAGGGCGCTTGTTCCGATGATTCCGGTGGCCAGGTGGCCTTCGTTTACAGTCATGATGTTGTCAACGAGATTGCATAAAACAGATTCCTCCCTGTCCGTTGGGACCAGCCCCAAATGAAGCGCTGTCGCATTTGACGTCTGGCTGCCGGTTGCATACTGATTGGTCTGCAAGTCAAGGAACTTCACATTGAAAGCTTCTCGAATGTCCTTGGCAAGCTTTGAATAGCGTTCGTAATCGTCGAGTTTTCCCAGCACGTTGGCTGCCTGGGACATAATCCACACATCAGAGTAATAATAAGCGGTCGAGGTGAGCGCCACAGGTGTGAGTTTTGGGGTAACACCGCTCCAAACAGTCACCCGATTGGGCTCCATGTGGTCGCCGAGCCCCCGCGAGATAATATGATTATTAGCCTGTGTGTGGAAGAATTCGAGTAGATTGGCGATTGAATCATAATGTCTTTGCAAGACTGCATCGTCCTCATAGTACTGGTACATGTACCACACGATAAGGGGATACGTGCTGGACCAGGCGGGCCACCTTCGATACCTGCCCCTTCTCGAGTGGAGGGGGCTGATGACGGGAATATCGCCATTTGGCTTCTGGGAATCCCTGATATCATCGAGCCATTTCGACCAAAACAAGGCCACGTCAAGGTTATATATGTAATCTTCCACCAGGAAACCCGTATCCCCGAGCCATCCTATACGTTCGGGGCGTTCGGCTGCGTCCTGTGGTATGCCCTGAAGACTTGTCATAAAGGTCCACCATACATTGCGTTGGATTCTGTTTAGCAGACGGTTCGAGCATTCAAAGGCGCCGGTGGTTTCGACAGAGTTGCACACGAATCGTCCCTCAAGGTTCGTGATGTCCGGTCTTCCGGGAAAACCTGTGACCTCTGCGAAGCGGAATCCATGCAGAGTGAACCTTGGCTCCCATACCTCAACGCCCTCACCCTTGAGGATGTAGGTATCAGTCTGAGCTGCGCCATACTGGTTTCTGGTATCCAGAGTACCATCATCATAAACCGCTGCCGCATGTCTGACAGTTACTTTGGCGCCTCTCGGGCCTTTTACTCGAAGGCGCGTCCATCCAGAGAAGTGCTGACCGAAATCATAGATGCAGACCCCGTCAGGGAATTGTGTGATATTAACCGGCTTGAGAGTCTTTACGACTTTGACAGGCGGCAGCATTTGTGAAACCAGCTTGCCACTCGGAGGTTGCACGAGTACCGCCTTGTCCCAATTGGCATCATCATAGCCGGGGCTATTCCAGCCGGCTTTCTCCAATCGAGCGTCATAGTGTTCACCTAAACAGATTTCGTTGGCGGTGACCGGTCCATGGCTGACCCTCCAAGTATCATCCGTGGAAATACCGGCTGTGTCACCGTCAAGATATTGTATGTTCATCTGGAGAATCAATTTGGGCCTGTCTCCAAAGGAATCCCTTCCGGGCGATACTCCATCATCGCTATACCAGCCGTTTCCAAGCATAACGCCGATAGCATTGCGGCCGGTATGCAGATGGCCGGTAACATCGTAAGTCACGTACAGGACGCGAGAGCCGAGGTCGAAGGGCTGGTCATTGTTGTAGTAGGTCGTGGCCGGGTCCAGAACATGGTCGCCCACCTTCCGACCGTTTACATAGAGTTCGTAATAACCCAGACCAGAGATGTAGATCCTCGCCCGCTTGACCTGCTTACCGGCCGTAAACTCCTTGCGTAAAAGCGGCGACGAAATCGAGCGGCGGGCTCCTATCCATTTGCCCTGCCAGTCTGATTCCTTGAGCAAACCCATCTCAAAGGTCGCCGTATGACTCCACCGGCTCGGATTATCGTCCTTGTCCCAACACCTGACCTTCCAGTAGCATCTTTGAGCGCTCTTTAACGGGTTGCCTTTATAGGCGACGTTTACGGACCGGTCCGAATTTACCTTGCCGCTGTCCCACAGGTCACCGATATTGGCTTTTAGTCTATCCTCACTGGCGGCTACGAGTATTTGGCAAGCTGATTGCATCTGACCTCGCAGCGAGGACTCCAGTAACCAGGTGAATCGCGGCGTCTGGATATCAACGCCTACAGGATTGGCAGCGTACTCGCACTGCAATTCTGTTACTCTTAGCCGGTGCTTTTTTAGGCGTCGCTGTATCGGCTCAAAAGGATCGCCTGCTGCCGCCGGCGCCGGATCGACATATTCTGTGAGATCTCGCATGGCGATGACCGTATAGCCGTTGTTTTTAAGGTATTCCATATAGTTTTTGAAAACAGGAGGATGGGTGTGGACCCAAGGATGGTCTTTATCCGGCACACCGTGAAACGTCAAAATCGCGATCTTGCCGTTCCTTGCTTGCTTGACCGCCCACACGAAATCGTCAAAATCCCAGTCTGGACCTGCAAAACCCGTGCATGGAAGCAGTAGAGGATGGTCGAGCTTCGGGTCATATACCGGCCCCCTTGCGCCGGTTTTGTGGTTGGGGAATTCCGGGAAGACACCACGGCGGGCAAAGAGATAGCCCATGTCGCGCAGGACCTCCACTGCCTGCTTGCCATAAGCCCAGCCCGGGTAACAAAACGTTTTGGGAACGGGGATTCCATATTGTCTGCATCGCTCTTCTATGTATTCGATTTCAGCGTGTATTTGCTCCTTCGGCAAGTGAGAGACGCCGCGGTGTGTACGCGTATGGTTACCGATCTCAAAGCCGGCATCGTCAATCTTCTTGATTTCCTCCCAGGTCAGATAGTTTTGCTCCCTCCAACCGGCACGGTGTTTATACCCTTCACAAGGAAAGAACGTTGCTCCAAAACCGTAACTCTTCAGCAGGGGGACAACATATTCTATGTCTGACTTACACCCGTCATCAAAGGTGAGAACAACCAGCTTATCTGGTATAGGTTGCAGAGTGTCGGGAAGAAGTCCCGGAGAAGCGCATAAACTACCGTACACGGAAATGAACGCAACTTTCAGAGTAAGCAAATATGCTTTCGAGATGTTTGTCATGCAATCTCCAAATATGCTATGCCCGGTAGAAATCCTGCATGTGCACCACTCTGCAGCGTCGATGGACTTTACAGTGGGGGCGCCAGCCGGCGCAGCGCAGTATAACCTGTGTGCAACGATGGCTGCACGCTGAGGCCGGCATGAACGTGGGGTTAGCAGGTGTTGACTGTCCGTCGCACGCTTTATTATCGAATGCATCGTGCACTACGGTCAATTTCCTCCCAAGGGCTCAATAAGCTTTGTCGCGCTTTCGTCCATGCGGCCGACGGGGACGTTGGATAACGTTACGATGGCACCCGGATCGACGAGCGCTTCAACAGGTCCAGTACCAGTATCACGGGGCACTGTCCGAATAGAATTTTCATGGTACGGGTCCACAAGCTCAATATGCGTAAATGCTGTGCCGGGCCAGACCACGCGTACGCGGCGAGGTGTGGTCGAGCGGTTAAGGAGCACGACCGTGGCGCTATTATTTTGCCCTGCGAAGGCGGAGACCAGAAGGTCCCCGGAATCCGTCCCGGCTTCGATCCTCACCATCCCTTCACGAATTCGCCTGCTGAAAGCTCCGAATACCCTCAACTGGCGGCTGGACGGCGCGGGCACGAATCCGTGTGCGTGGTCGGGGACAAACAGCGAGCGTGTCCAGCCATACGATGGCTGGACGACGTTGAGCAGTGTCCAGCAGTAGCAGATAGCCACGGCGTCGGCCAGGACAAGGTTTTTGTGGTAGAGCTGCCCCATCGTCAAGGCCACGCGGTAAGTAGGCCACTGATATCCGGGACGGTTGATGCAGAGCTCGGTGGAAAGGAACGGCCTGTCAGCGGTAGTCTTCTTCCATTGCCTGAGCAGCTCATCAAATCCATCAGGGTTAGTGAAGAAATTCTGATAGTCGTACATGTGGACGGCCGCATAGTCTATAGCCTTCCAGACTTGATCGGAGCTGAGGAAGGCCCGGGCCCGCTTGATGCCGGTTGACAGATGACCGCTGTCACTCATGTGGATACGCACAAAGTCAAATCCTTCCTCATCGAGGCGCCGCCGGAGCGCGAGGGTCATCCTGCCAAACATCTCGGCCGACTGGCCCACTTCATTCTGTATCCCTACGATATCAGGCGGCCGGCCGACTCTTTGCCTGGAAATCTGACAATAGCGCACCATTGCCTCCGCGTATTTCTGCACGTCGCCGCCGACCCAGGGCGGCAGGGCCCAGAACTCGAACATTACCTTTCCGCCGAGGCGGCGCAGCATCTTGATGTAGTCGAAGTTGCTTATCTCGCCGTTGGGAAAGTTGTCGCCGTAATTGTGCGGGGAGGCGTCCGAGAGCCTGTCCCAGTTATCCATTTGCTCGTTCAGTCGGCGGCCTATCGGATACTCGCGTTGAATGAGCAAGTTGTAACTGCTCACAAACTCCCACCATTTTCTCTTGCCCTCCTCGCTCAGTTGTGCATAGGCTGTAGGTGTTGCGATACCACCAAAACCCAGCATTGTCTGATGTTGCCTGGCTGGTTCAATTCTCACGACAGCTGCCTCCGGCACGGGCTTGAGCATCTCTCCTCGGACCTCTGTCTCTTGGCCGATCATCCTTAGCTGATGACGACTAACGTCCAGCAGGCATGTCTGGGCAAACACTTTTCGGCCGTTCAACTCAACCGACAGGCCAAGCCGGTGATCCAATCTCACCGTTACGGCGCGCAGACGGCCCTTGAAGCTTTCCTGCTGTATTGGCATTGACCACTCAGGATGGCGCGTCCCGCCGTTCGGCATCTGCAGAAACGCCGACGAATCGTAGAGGCGCCGGCGCAGGCTGACCCTGCCTTCGCCGAGGGTGACAGTGAAACCTCCGTTGGGACCTGTGAAAATCCAGGCAAGCTCAGTGGCGCTGTCGGCCTCGTTGAGGACAAGCGTGCGCTCGAAGAGTGCCGGGAGAAACTCCTCGAAGAAGACGCCGTGCTCTTTGCCGAGACCCCAACGTTCATAGGCTCCTTTCTCGCCGCCAAGCTCGAACACGGTTCTCGACAGGCCATCGGGGCGTTGCAACTGCGGTAGGTCGTGAGCAGCGGGGCTGAGGCCCGCAAGCAGCGTGTACAAGAGGGCGACGGCTATTTTCCAGCTATGTTCCAAATGTGCGATTCTCATTTTTAACCTTCTGCAGGCGCTGCGGAAAAACGCCGATTGTGTACGTTTACGTAAACATCACGTCTTACAACAAACCGGCCTTACTTGTCTTGTCATTGCTCGTCAGGCCGAGGACGTTTGCAGAACTTCCGATTTCATACGTGAGACATTTTATGCGGCTGCTTGTCCGAGGTCAACGAAAATTCCGCGATCAGGCGGTTTTTCTCCTTCAAATCCCGGTTGTGCACAGGACAATGAATTGGATTCTTTTCCACTGTCTGGTTGCGGCTGTCGTGACTGCCCGCACCTGTTTAGACGCCGGGGGGCGGCAGAGTATGGCGGAAGTAATAATGCGTCAACGAACACGCGTGGCGGCCAATGCCATATCTCGGTCAACTCGATCATGCGAGGATTCAGACATCGGCGTCTTTTACAGATTTCGACGGCGGATGATCGGTGGGACAGATACTCAGACGTCGGTGAGGATACTCGAAGTTGGCGGACCGCCCTGCGGGTCATGCAGCCCCATAGTCTTCGTCCACGGCATACCGTGCTACATCTATCGCTCCGCTCCCTCGGACAGGCAAAGCTCGATACACGGCGGAACCGGCAGTTGCCGGCCTGCTTCTGTGAGCATTAGCCAGCAACTCAAAAAGAGTCACGGTCACACAAGGCGGATAACCTACCTAAATTGGAGGGAACCAGATGATAGACTTGCGAGAAAAAAAGTGGGGCGCCACGCAGATTTTTGTTGACTACCAGAAGAGGCCGACGTATGATTAGCACAGGTTTACAAGGTGTTTTCGCAGGCGGTCTCGCAAAATGAATTCTACCGAACACAAGCAAAGGCATTTGATTGGAGCTTTATGCGTTTACGTAAACATTTTTGTGTTCCGCGATTTGGATCGTAGCGACAGTAAAAGGGCTGAGCGTGGATATTTGCGAGACAATGATGAGATGATAACGATGTTATGGTAGAAATATTGTCAGGCTTTGGCTTGTACGTTGATTCGCCTTCAGGTCGGGGGCTCTGTGGTGCGTTGTGCGCGGTAAGCCAAAGACCGATGTCTCAGAAAGGAGATTCATGATGAGAGTGGAAAATGGGAAGCTGGTGAAACTTGCAACATTGCTTACCGTCCTTGTCTTTACGGGTTTGGCACAGCCTCTCCGGGGCGGGAAGATCACGGATCCACTGGTTAAGGACAAGCTGGAATGGTGGCGAGACTTGAAGTTCGGCTTGTTTGTACACTGGGCCTTCGAAAGTCAATGGGGCTGCGAGAACTCTTCGCCGATGTATCCGGGCCCTGTCGGCCAGAGACATCGTGACCGAATGAAGCAGTGGGAGGAATGCGGCAAGGACTTTGGCGCCTGGCGAAAAGTCTTCTTCGACTTGAACAAGACGTTCAATCCAAAGAAGTTCGATCCGAGCAAGTGGGCTACGGCGGCAAGAAATGCGGGAATGAAGTATGTGGTGTTCACGACAAAGCAGCACACGGGCGGATGTTTCTGGGATACGCAACTAACCGATTACCGCACAACGCATCCGTCTTGTCCCTTCTCAACCAATTCGCGAGCCGATATAACCAAAGCCGTTTTCGAGGCGTTTCGCAGAGAAGGTTTCGGGATAGGTGTGTACTTCTCGAAGTGCGACTGGCACCATCCCGACTATTGGAGACCGGATATCGAGCCCGGCGGGCGGAACACGAACTGTTACGCTCACGAGTATCCGGAAAGGTGGGCAAGATTCGTCCGGTTTACTCACGGTCAGATAATGGAATTGATGATGGGTTACGGCCCGGTTGATATCCTCTGGCTTGACGCCGGGCACGTCAGGCCTCGGAACAAGGAGGATATCGACCTGCCCAGACTCGCGTCAATGGCGCGAGTTTATCAGCCGGGCCTGCTCGTAGTCGACCGGTACGGAGTAGAAGAATACGAAGACTACCGGACACCGGAAAACTACATTCCTCCGCACTGCATTCCCGCTGCGGGCTGGAAAACATCTCAGCCGCTCTCGGAACCATGGGAGACATGTAAAACGATGGGGACACAGTGGGGCTGGAAGCCGAATGACGAGTATAAGCCGCCCCGTGAGCTTATTCACATGCTGGTTGAGATCGTAGCCAAGGGCGGCAACCTGCTGCTGAATATAGGCGCCGACGCAGACGGCCGGTTGCCCGAAGCTGCGGTAAAGCGTCTGGAGGAAATAGGCGCCTGGATACGGGTCAACAAAGAGGCAATCTACGGCACTCGCATCAAAGGCCCTTACCAGGAAGGTCGCACATTCATAACTCGAAAGGACAAAAGAGCCTACTTGATCTACCTGGCGGAAGAAGACGAGACGATCCCGCCGGCCGAGATTAGCGTTTCGTGCATCAAGAGCGGGGATTTCGTGCGCATGCTCGGCGTTCGCGCGCCTATCAAGTGGGAGTTCGATCAGGGCGGCTTGACTATCCGGATACCCGAGGAGGTCAGGCAGTCGCCGCCGTGCCAGCACGCTTGGGGGTTCGAGGTGGCCCAGGGGGCCGAGTGAACTGCCGGTGAATTGCACAGCAGACGATACGTTCAACGTTCGTTTCGGACTCTGCAAGGGCGAAGGGGACTAATTGGCAAGAGTCTGAGAAGAAAGGATGACCAATGAAGAGACGTGAGTTTTTGCGCGCTGTGGGGCTTGCGGCCACATCACTGGTCGCGTCACCGTACACAAGGGTCGCAGAATCTTTTGCGGCCGAGGCGATCAAGGGAAAAACGAATATTGTAATTGCCCTGGCTGATGACCTGGGCTACGGCGATCTTGGCTGCTACGGCCATCCGGACATAAGAACCCCGAATCTGGACAAATTTGCTTCCGCAGGGCTCAAGCTGACCGACTGTTACGCCCCGAGCCCGCTTTGCTCACCGGCCAGGGTCGGAATGCTCACCGGCCGAACACCTTATCGCTGCGGCATCTATGACTACCTGCGCCGCGAAGATCCCATGCATTTGAAGAAAGAAGAAGTCACAGTGGCCACGCTGTTGAAGGAATCCGGTTATGCGACATGCCACGTGGGCAAGTGGCATTGCACGGGAAAGTTCAACTCACCCGAGCAGCCTCAACCTGATGAGCATGGCTTTGAATACTGGTTTTCGACCGGAATGGATTCCAAGCCGACACAGCAGAATCCTGAGAATTTTGTCCGCAACGGCAAACCGGTCGGACCGCTGGAAGGGTATTCATCCACCCTTATAGTCCGGGAGGCCATCAATTGGCTGAAAAATCGCTGGGACCGTAAACGCCCCTTCTGCCTGTTCGTATGGTTTCACGCACCGCACGAGTATGTTCGGACAGCGGCCGAGTTTATGGATATGTACAAGGGCAGAAAAGAAGCCATATATTATGGCAACGTCACCCAGATGGACTATGAATTCGGGCGCCTGATGAAGACCATGGACGAAATGAAGCTGCGAGATAAGACCTTCGTAATGTTTACCAGCGATAACGGCCCGGAGGGATTGAGGCGTTATCGCAAGGCGGTCAACTCATTTGGCTCGGCGGGGCCGTTGAGAGCAGGCAAGTTATCCTTGTACGAGGGCGGGATCCGGGTGCCAGGTATCATTCGCTGGCCCGGCAGGGTCAAGGCCGGGAGTGTCTGCCGTGAGCCTGTCAACGGGACGGATGTCCTTCCCACGCTCTGCGCGATCGCGGGGGTTGACGTTCCTGCCGCACGCCCGATCGACGGAGCAAACATCCTGCCGATCTTCGAGGGCAAGAAGCTGGAACGCAAGGTGCCTCTATACTGGCGATATGACCTTGCGAGCAGCCGACCGTTTAACGTGGCGATGCGACAAGGCGACTGGAAGATTCTGGCTGACAATAAGATGACTAAGTTCCGGCTATACAACCTCGCCGAGGACATTGCCGAGAAGCACAATGTTGCTGAGAGTTATCCCGAGAAAACAGCTTCAATGAAGCAAACTCTGATCAGGCTGAACGCTGAAATCGAGCGGGAAGGCCCGAAATGGGATTCCAAATGGAAGCCGCCCAAGGCCAAGTGAGTGCTCTTTGAGCCGATTACACCGGTATTACGAAGCAGAGGGCTAGGCGTACCAAATATGACCTTAAACAATAGGAAAGAATATCCTCAGTGAGCTGTTCGGAGCCGGGAACGCCGGCAGCGTTATCTGCGGGTAGCTTACATGACGCCCGGAGCTTGTGAAAGGCCGAGCATAGAGCTGCCGGAGTGCACGGATTCATCGGGCAGGGAGCAGATGGTAAGTCAACGAAAACAGGGTTCGTTCGAGTGGTTCAATTCGAACGGCCATGATTACAAGATTGGAACACCTCCGGCGGCAAGAGGCGTCTCAAACGCGCCGGCCGCAAGAGAAAGGCGGCATAGAATTCTTTGACTGTTGGAAAGGAAATAGGATGATTCGAGAATTGAAAAGACTTTGCAGGTCGCATGCGCTGTGTGCTGTGGTTTTGCTGTTCGCCGGTTTGAGCGCAACCGCACGTCAGGATAATAATGCGCCTCAGCCAATATCCATGGATGAGCTCGTCTTCGAGGCCGCCCACGTTAGCCCTTCAGCAAGGCAGCTTGCATTTCAGGAAATGGAATTCTATGCCTTTGTCCACTTCAACCTTAACACGTTTATCGGCGAGAAAGGCACCGAACAGGGCACCGGAAAAGAGTCCCCGGAACTGTTCAACCCGACCGACTTCGACGCCAGCCAGTGGGTTCGGGTCTGCAAGGAAGCGGGCATGAAGATGATAGTGCTGGTTGCCAAGCACCACGAGGGTTTTTGCCTGTGGCCGAGCAAGTACACCGAATACTCGGTCAAGAACAGCCCGTGGAAGAACGGCAATGGAGACATGGTGAGGGAGGTCTCCGACGCCTGCCGCGAGGGAGACATCAAATTCGGCTTCTATCTTTCACCTTTCGATCTCCACGAGCCGACCCACGGCAAGCCGGAGTACAACGAGTTCTTCAAGAATCAGTTGCGTGAGCTGCTGACGGGCTATGGCGAGATAACCGAGGTATGGTTCGACGGCGCCGGCGCCGGACGGCACAATCACGATTGGGAAGGCTATCACTCGTTGATTCATCAACTTCAGCCTAATGCTTTGGTCCGTATCGCCCTTGCCCCAAGTAAGATTGAAGAAATCAATCTGCGTTGGTTTGGGCTGGGTCAGACCTCGCGCGAGGTGCGCGAAAGTGAATGGAGTGTGATTCCCCTGGTCAAAAAGGACTTCAATGAAAGCGGGTTTTGGAAGAACCACCAGCAAAGAGACCTTGGCAGTAAGGAAAGACTGAAAGGTGCTCGCAAGCTGATTTGGTGGCCTGCGGAATATGACATACCTCTTCGTCCGTGGTGGTTCTACAATCCGGACCAGGAGCCGAAATCGCTCGAATACCTTCTCGATTGTTACTATCAGTCCGTGGGTCGCAACGCCACGTTCATGCTGAACCTGTCGCCTGATCGGCGAGGCTTGGTGCCGGATGGGGATATCCGGAGGCTCCGGGAGCTGCGTGCCGTTCTAGACGCCACCTTCAAGCAGGACCTGGCCGCCGGCGCAAAGGCCCGCGCCTCTCATTTGCGAACCACCGAAGGCGGGCCTGATTTTGCGCACGACGCCGAGAAGACCGTGGATGGTGACAAGGAGACTTATTGGACGGTCGACAACGGCACGACCGCAGCGGCAATTGAATACGACCTCGGCGAGCCAAAGACGTTTAATCGCGCAATGCTGCAGGAGTATATCAAGGTGGGCCAGAGGGTTGAGAGGTTTGTTCTGGAGTCCTGGGACGGCGGGGACTGGAAGGAATTTGCGGGGGCCACAACCATCGGGTACAAGCGTCTTTTGCGATTTGATGATGTAACCGCCCGGAGGGTGCGATTGCGTATAACAGAGTCTCGCGTGTGTCCGACCATTTCCAATTTCGGCCTGTTCTATGCGCCGCCGATCAGTGAAGTTCTTCCAAAGCTCTTGAGTCCGGAGGAAAAGGCCGACGGTTTTGTGCCGCTTTTCAACGGCTGGGACCTTGACAACTGGGTCGGCAATAAGAACTGCCACATCGTTGAGAACGGCAAGCTCGTTCTCGACCACCACCGGGGCTGGGGGAACTTATACACGGTTGATGAGTACAAGGACTTCATATTCCGGTTCGAATTCCTGCTCACGCCCGGCTCAAACAACGGCATCGGGATTCGCAGTCCGATGACCGGCGACGCGGCTTATGTCGGAATGGAGATACAGATTCTGGACGACAGCGCGCCCAAGTACAACGGTCTGAGCCCCTGGCAATACCACGGGTCCATATACGGCGTAGCCCCGGCAAAGCGCGGTCATCTCAAGCCGGTCGGCCAGTGGAATTCCGAAGAGATCACTGCCAACGGCAGGCGGGTAACGGTGAAACTCAACGGCGTGACAATCGTGGACGCAGACCTCGACGAGGCCAGCACGCCAAAGACGATGGATGGTCAAAACCACTCCGGCCTGAAACGAGAAAAGGGCTATATTGTGCTATGCGGGCATCCCGGGCGCGTGGAGTTTCGGAACCTCAGGATCAAGACTCTCAACTGAGAAACCAATTCTGATAACGGCCATGCTGTAGAAAGGAGCTTGTGTGAAGAGTGAAGCAGGCAAACCGGCAGTCCGGTTTCTTGTTATGGTCCTTGCCGCGGCAACAGCATTCGGGCAAGAGACGCAGATACGGTATCTTTCAGGAAAGGGCAAGGACGACCCGGTAAGATGGGAGTTCTTCTGTACGGGTGGGATGAACAGCGGCAAGTGGACCACCATCGGGGTGCCGTCCAACTGGGAGCTGCAGGGTTTCGGCTCGTACAACTACGGACACGACAAGAATAAGGCGAGCGAACAGGGCAAATACCGCCACAGCCTCACCGTGCCCGACAACTGGCGCGAGAAGAGGGTCTTCATTGTCTTCGAGGGGTCAATGACCGACACTGAGGTGTGGATCAACGGGCGGTCGGCCGGTCCAAAACACCAGGGGGGATTCTATCGCTTCAAGTACGATATCACGGACAAAGTCCGATTCGGCGGGGAAAACGTCCTCGAGGCGACAGTGAGTAAGGTTTCATCCGATGCCAGTGTCGAGGCGGCCGAGCGGGCAGCAGACTACTGGGTTTTTGGCGGGATATATCGGCCGGTATATCTTGAGGCGGTTCCGCGCGAGTTCATCGAATGGGCCGGTATCGATGCAAGAGCTGACGGCTCAATATGTGTTGAAGTTCACGTGAGCGGGACAGGCGGCGCCGGCCTGGTGACCGGGAGGATCGTGGGGCCGGACAATGCTCTGAAGGGATTGGTTCGCTCAAGAATTGTGCCGGGGGCGGGCAAGGTGACCCTTACCGGCAAAATCCCCAACGTGAAGCCATGGACGGCGGAGACGCCAAATCTGTACGACATCGAGCTGTCTTTGGAAGGCGGCGGCAGGGTCATTCACAAGGTCGGGCAGCGTTTTGGCTTTCGCACATTCGAAGTTCGGCCGGGCTGGGGTCTGTTCCTAAATGGCCGCAAGATACGCCTTAAAGGAGTGAATCGTCACTGCTTCTGGCCGGATTCCGGCAGGTGCCTCAGCCGCCGGGTGAGCTACGACGACGTACGTCTTATCAAGCAGATGAACATGAATGCGGTGCGAATGTCACACTACCCGCCGGATGTTCATTTCCTTGAGGCCTGCGATGAGCTGGGTCTTTACGTCCTTGACGAACTTGCAGGGTGGGGACGACCGCCTTACGAGACCGAAGTCGGCAGGAAGCTGGTCAAAGAAATGGTTGCCCGTGACGTCAGCCATCCGTGCATCCTGTTCTGGGATAACGGCAACGAATGGGGATGGAATAGCGAGCTTGACGATGAGTTCGGGATTTACGATCCACAGAAGCGGGTCGTCTTGCATCCTCTGGCAAGATTTGGGGCTATCGACACGGCCCACTACCTGGATTACGAGAGGTCCAGGGAGAGGCTGGCCGGCTCGACAATCTTTCTGCCCACGGAATTTCTGCACGGGCTGTTCGATGGGGGGCTTGGAGCAGGGCTGGACGACTACTGGGAGCTTATGCTGAACTCGCCGGTGGGCGCGGGAGGATTCCTGTGGGTGCTGGCCGATGAGGGCGTGGTCAGGACTGATAAGAACGGCCAGATCGATGTTTACGGGACTCGCGCACCCGATGGGATAGTGGGGCCGTACCGCGAAAAGGAAGGAAGCTACTATACTATCAGGGAAATCTGGTCGCCTGTCTTTATCGCTATGGCGACTTTGGCGGCGGACTTCGAGGGCGAGGTCGAAGTTGAGAATCGCTACGACTTTACGAATCTGAACGAGTGCAATTTCGAGTGGGCTCTTGAGGAATTTCCAAAGCCTCTGGAGGAAAGTCACGGGCACAGAGTATTGCATGAGGATTCTCTGCGAGGGCCGCCTGTCGACCCTGGCGGCAAGGGCGTGCTCAAGCTGGACCTGCCCGGCAACTGGCGAAAGGCCGATGTGCTGTACGTCACGGCGTTCGATCCTTTCGAACAAGAGATATGGACGTGGTCGTGGCGTATTCAGAAGGTAAGTGACTTTGTTGATCGGTACGTTGGTCAAGAGAGCTTGAAGAATGGTTCCGACATCGACGTTATCGATCACGAAAAAGGGCTTCAGGTGAGGGCGGGCGGACTTGACTTGTGGTTTGACGAGAGTACGGGGTATCTGCAGAAAGTCAGCCGGGAGGGGGTTGAGCTTCCGCTCGGCGGAGGGCCGAGACTGCTCGTCGGTGATATGGGCAGGCTCACGCGGCTCAGATATCATCGGGAGCAGGACAGCCTGGTTGTTAAGTCAGAATACGAGAGCGGGCTCAACTATGCCAGGTGGCAAATATATCGGAGCGGCTGGATTAAGCTGGACTACCAGTACGAGATGGAGGGGACGTTCCACATTATGGGCGTCGGCTTTGAGTATCCGGAGAATCAGATGCGGAATATGACGTGGGTGGGCAGAGGACCTTACCGTGTTTGGAAAAACCGAACCAAGGGCGGACGTCTGGGCCTGTGGAGGAATCGCTACAAGGATCACACTGCAGGTCGGACCTGGGACTTCCCTGAGTTCTGTGGATATTACAACGACTGGCACTGGGTCGTGTTCGAAACAAAGCAGGGAAGGATCGCCGCGGTAAACCGGACAGAAGATCTGTTCCTGGGAGTATACCGTCCGGGGGAGGACCTTGATCCGAGCAAGAGTATCAGCGGCTTGTCGGGAATAGGGATGTCATTCCTCCATGGGATACCAGCCGTAGGTACGAAGTTCAAGAAAGCAGAGAGGCTTGGCCCGGCCGGCAAGCAGAATTCCGCTTCGGGCAAGTACAACGGAAGGATTTGCCTGTATTTCGAGAGTGACGGGTGACCCTTACGCAGACCCGGGAACATATTGCGATGTTGTGGGCAGGGCGCTGACAATGGATACGGAAGATTAGGTAACCGCCGTCGGTCTTGCGATAAGACGAGCATGGTGGTCAAGTGAGGATGTTCGAAACCGGTCCCAGTTTCTCATGATTTCTAATGAAGTCTGCTTGGCAGAGGGGAGGCGTTTATATGTATCAAGCGTCAGACAGGTCCAATAGCAGTGGTCAGACGGGTGACAGGGTGTCCCGGCGCAAGTTCATAAGCCGAGCGGCGGCGTCAGCGGGATTTACGATTGTTCCGCGGCATGTTCTTGGCGGCTCAGGCTATACTGCGCCGAGCGAGAAGCTTGGCATAGCCGCAATTGGTGTGGGGGGACAGGGCGCCGGCCTTATAAAGAAGTTCAGTGAGGAAAACGAAGTCGTGGCGCTGTGCGATGTAGACCAGACAAGAGCGGCCGAGACGTTTAGCCGGCACCCGCAGGCCAGGAAATACGAGGACTTCCGTGAAATGCTCGAGACACAGAGGGACATCGATGCCGTGGTGGTTGCCACCCCGGACCACACACATGCGGCAGCATCAATCATGGCTATCAAGATGGGCAAACATGTTTATTGTGAAAAGCCTCTCACTCGGACTGTTTATGAAGCTCGGCAAGTTGCACAGGCAGCGCGAGAGGCAAAGGTCGCCACGCAAATGGGCAATCAGTATCAAGCGGGAGAGGGAAGCCGGCTGCTGTGTGAATGGATATGGGATGCTGCAATCGGACCGGTGCATGAGGTACATGTCTGGACCAGTTTCGCTCCGCTTTGGGAGAAGAACGCCGACTATTTTTTTCAGGCGTGTGGAGAACGGCCAAAGGAGACACCTGCGGTTCCATCTACACTTAACTGGAATCTATGGCTGGGTCCGGCGCCTTACCGGCCGTATCACCCGGCCTACCTGCCGTTCGTGTGGCGAGGGTGGAGGGATTTTGGGACGGGAGCATTGGGTGACTTCGGGTGCCATTTCCTGACCAATGCCTTCAGGGCGCTGAGGTTGGGACATCCGACCTCCGTGGAAGCCACGTGCACAGGGGCCGGAGGGGTTCGCGAGGCGTGGGCATCGCGGGAGCTCGCTCGTGTAAATTCCGAGACCTATCCTCTGGCCTCAATAGTCCGTTATGAGTTCGGCTCCCGTGGTGATATGCCGTCGGTGAGGCTTACCTGGTACGACGGCGGATTACTACCACCTCGGCCGGACGAGCTGGAGAGGGGCAGGCCGATGGGCGTCAATAATGCTTTGTTCATTGGTGAAAAGGGGAAAATAATGAGCGGCCGGCTGATACCTGATTCAAAAATGAAGGAATACAGACAGCCACCGAAGAGTCTGCCGAGATCGATCGGACATTATAAAGAGTGGATTGGAGCTTGCAAAGGAGGCAAGCCTGCCGGGTCAAACTTCGAATTCGCCGGGCTAATGACCGAGGTAATCCTGCTGGGCAACATAGCGATTTGCACGGGCGAGAAACTGAACTGGGACGGCCCCAACATGCGAATCACGAACTCGGAGAAGGCTAACGAATACATACACTGTGAATATCGTGATGGCTGGATTCTTTAGCAGCGGCGCAGTGGATCCGGCTGATTGACTTGGACATAGTGTACCGAGTCCTGAAATAATCGAGGTCACATACGCGAACATAGCCGTCAGCCGGGAGGACAAACAACGATCCCTTTGCCGGTCGAGCGAATTTTCTGAGGCGTTCGGCAAGACAAGGTGCTCTCAACCAACAACGTTTGCAGGCGGATATTGTCGGCATTGTCGTGACTGCTGGACGAGAAACACAGGATCCTTCCGTCAACCGTGGCTATGTACAGGCGCCCGGAGGCCGCGATCATGCCGTCAAAGACCGGCGGGCTATCCAGATCATATTCTGACAGTTTACTGCCGTCCGCAGTAGAAACAGCCCAAAGCATGGCGCGGTTTCCAGCGTCCAACGAGGCCGTGCGGTCAACCAAATCCTTCACTCTATCCGTGACTTTTTCCCGGCGAAACACCTCTTGCTCTTCAACCATGTCAGGCGGCCCGGCGATGAACAGCGTGTCGCCTGCAAGAACCATCGCGCGGACAAACATCGGGACGTCTGTGGCCCAGTGATGTCTTACCAGGAATCCGGGAACAAACCTCATAGCGCGGCCGACTCTTCCCGGGGCCGAGACCGCCCCCTGGATCTGGCCATTGTTGTTATTCCCCGAAACGTCGACGGCCGCCCCCTGGTCGAATGAATACCAGAGGATTAGCCCTGCTTTGCCCGGTTTCGCTGTCCGGCCGTTTGATGCGTACTCTGCGATCTCGCGCCCATCCAGAGTGCGGTGGTAAATCATGACCTCGTCAATGACGCCCTTGAAAGCGGAGGGGCAGTCATAATCACCTACGGGCGTTCCGTCGTCGGCCCCTATCTCCATAGGTTCCAGAGGGGCCTGAGTGATGAGTCCGGGGGCGCGGGAGGAGCCGGCAAGCTTGCCGTCCACATAGAGCTGGAGGCCTTTGTCGGGGTCAAGCATGCCCGCGAGGTGCACCCAACTTCCCACCGCCCTCTCCTTTGCGGCGACGGCGTAGAGCCGCCCGTTGATACGAACAGCAAACGAAGGTCTTCCGCGATTGAAATACAGGACGCAGCCCTGAGCGCTTCCACCGTTTGCCACGATTACGCCATCGGTGTTCTCGGCCAGGACCCATGCTTCGACGGTAAAAGGTGTGTGGGCGGGATCGAGTGTCGGGGATTTCTTGACTCGAATCACAGTTGTCACCTCTTTTTCATTGGTCTGCCCGCTCCTCCGGGTTGGCGCCTTGTCCGCAGCGAACAAATGGTGTTCGATCGGCGTCGTCCATCGGTAGTACTGTGGCTTGCGGCCGAATCCGTATACGCGCGAACGATCAAATACAAGGATTCGGCCGGCTGGAGCAACCTGACCGGCGAGATAATAGCCGGACCAGCCGCTGACGAATGTGCTGCCATACATCCAGTAGGTGCGGTGCCACCAACTGTCATCGAGAAATCCCGTTGGGCAGAACAAGTGGCGGCGATCGTCACGTTGCGTCGCCGGGGGCGCTGCGTTGTACGACCCTCCGCTCGGAAGCTTCTCCAGGGTCAGACGTGTCCCATCCAAATTAAAAGGCTGTGATCGCATGTACACGAGCTTTCCGTCAGTCGAGAGTATGTCCGGCAAAGCCGTCGGCATGTTGAGCCAGCTCACATATGACTGGAGGTCTTTACCGGCGGTCTGGTCTCGGTCGTTGAGAGTCGTCATTGAAAGCATTCGCCCGGTGTACGGGTCGAGGCGCCAAAGAGCCATGCCATTGTCGAGAAACATCGACCTTCCGGAAACACAATAAAGCAGGCCGTCGTGGATAAGCACGCTGCCATGTACCGGCCAAACCGATTCCAACTGCCCGAAAGCCATCAAACGCTGGTCCATCAGCGCCGCCCGGAAACGCCAGATGAGCCGGCCGTCTGAGGCCCTAAGGCAATAAACCCACCCATCGGCTGATCCAAAAAACACGCGCCCCTTATAGACGGTTGGAGGTGAGTCAACGCGACCACCTGCCGTATATTGCCACAGCGGCTCGCCCGAACGAGCTTCAAAGGCGTGAACGGTGTGCTCATCTGTCGAGGCCACAAACAGCTTGCCCTCTGCGACCACCGGGCCTGTCAGCCTGCCGCCGAGATGGGTCTTCCATGCGGGCTCCAGGGCAGCTCCAACCACGGTGCCTGCGCAGCCGCTGCGCTGCGAATCGTGCCGGTAGGTCGGCCACTCGTCAACAGCGGCCTGTGTGCCGATATCCTGACCGTAGGCCGGACCTTTTTCCAGGCGTGCGCGGCCTGAGTGTTCCAGCGGAACTCGCGGGCCTGTGGAGGCCGGCGCAAGCGCGTTGAATCCGGAGAGCTTTGCCTCCAAGTAGCACGCGCAGGGATGGTGAGGAGCGTAGAGAAGCCCGTTGGCGGGCATAATCCCGTACAGGCAAGCGCCTCTTACCCAGTGGTTCGCCATCCATTGGCGGTTGTTGATGTCGATGAACTCAATGCCGGCGCGGGACATCAGCAGATACTTGAGGGTGGCCTTGCCTCGGTGGCAGCGGTGATGAAACCAGTAGGTCTGTACGTCAGGTGGAAATTCACTTATTACCTGCCCTGTCCTTACGTCCCGGCCCGTAAATACTCCTGTGCCTATTCCAGCGGCGGTATTGCCCGCCCATACCAGGCCTTCGACCACGAGCAGGTCCTCGGGCGATGCGTAGCCCGAGGGGGGATGGTTAGCTGCCCATAGGACTTTTCCGTTCTGGGCCGATAGTGCCGTCATGCGTCTGTTTCCGCCGGCAAAAAGAACGACACCATCATGCACCAAAAGGGTCGGGGCATAGAACGGGCGGATCAGAGCGGTTCGAGCAACCGGGTCGGAGCGCCAAAGCTCTCGACTGTTGCGGCGATCGAGGCAAACAACGCTCTGACCATCGTGAAAAAAGACTCTCTGCTTATCGACCGCCAGTGTTATAGGCAAAATTCTTCGCTCACTAATCCAGCGGACTTCGCCTGTTTCCGCGCTCAAACACACAATGTCTCGTGGGCCCTGCTGCCCGATACCGTCCCCGTGCTCGTGCCTGGCAGCAATTGTACCGGCAGATTCAGATTCTTCGGACAGCTTGTCTATAATCACAAACAGTTCCCCTTCTGAGGCTATGACTTCCTCGGCAGCCTCGGTTTGCTCGTATCTTTGGACGGTCTGGCCTGTTGCCGCATCCAGCGCAACAAGGGGCTGTCCGAGGCCGAGGGTTACGTAAAGACGGTCGCCGACCGCTACAAGGCGTCGAGGCGCCTGCGCCGGTCCGTTCTTGAGAGGCCACAGGTGCGAATACCATTCGCCGATGCGTTTTCTCCAGAGCAGAGTGCCGTTGAAGGCATCCCTTGCAATCAGCGACCAGTTGGGTGACGCCAGCATCGAGAACCTCGATCCCTCATCGAGGATGTAGAATACGCGTCCACCGGAAGAAACGACCGCGCTTACACTGGACATGTGGTCGTGGTGTCGGCCGTAGAGCGGCCCAGCCACCCACTGCATTCGACGCGGGGGACCGACCAGGGTATCGTTTGATACAGCGTTGTTCGATGCGTCGTACAAATAGTGTGTCCACTCGTCCGTTTCCTTTGGGCGAGGCTTGACTCTGCGAACCCACCGGCCGGCTTCTTTGACAAGGGCCACAGCCTCAGGAGCAAGCACACGAACGACCTCTTGCATCGGTATCCTGCCGAGGTTTTCGGCGACGACCAAGTTGACCGTGTTGTCCACATAAGGGAGCTTGGTTCCTGTCAGGTGATCGGCTGTCACACGGCCATAGAGATTCAGGGATTTGATGTATTCGCGAGCGAGCTCGACATCATCAGGGTTGTCGTCCAGGCCTTGCACTATGAAGCTTTCGTTCGGGCGGAGGTTAGTTGTCAGTCGGCCGTTGCCGCAGCCGATGTGAATGACCAGCCCTCCTTTGAGGCCCGCGGTTTCCAAGAGCTGTTTCGCTTGACCGCGAGGCTCCTCGTGGATCGCGGCAGCGGATAACAACGTATTGTTAAGTATCGTCATTAGAGCCAGCGGTATGATGTGTCCGATTCTCTTGTTCATAATCTCGTATCTCCGGACTGCCGGGGCCAGACGGCGGAAACGGCGGAACGAGGGCCTTAACATTCGCGCGGAGTGCTTGATGTAGTCCTCAGGCCGGGCTCGGAGCGATTTCTTGCGCGGAACTGCCTTGGCGTGAGCCCGACGAGGTCTTTGAAAGTTCGGGTGAAATAGCTCTGGCTGCCGTAGCCGACTTTAAACGTAATGCTTGTGCAGGACTCGTCCGTATTCAGCAACAACTCCTTGGCGCGGCTGATTCGGACGTTTGTAAGATAGTTTATTACGGTGGTATCGAGGCATTCTTTGAAGACGTGAGCGAGACGCGACGGGCTCAGGTGAACGGCCTTTGCCACGTCGGCAACGGTAACCGGCTGAGTGTAGTTGGCTTCTATATAGTCAATTGCCGGCTTGATGAGTGTACTCGTCCTTGAGTTCTTTAGGGACTGGACGTCTCTGGTGAAGTTTCTAAGCGCGTTGCTGACCCATGCGCAGATATCCTCCTGTGTGTCCAGATTGAGAACTTTGTTAAGATACTCGAGATTCTTCTTCAGGAGCAGATCGATGTCGAGACCGGCTTCCGCGGCGGCCCTGCTGAGAACGCTGAGCAGTTCGATAAGCCTGGCCTTCAGCACATTTATGTCGCCCGGATTGCGAAGGATGATGTTTCCGAGCAACGAATTGAGTATGGCATTCGAACCGGTTATGTCGCCGAGTTTGACTTTCTCGATAAGCATACGTTCGGCGTCGTACGGGTAGCGTATGTTTGATTCTGATTTCTTGATCTGCTGTATGGCATGTGCGATTTCCGACTGCTGCCTGGTTTTCTGCCTGCGCCAGTTTATGGTCCGCGGGTCAAGACCGGCGGCCTGGTACAAGAGTATGAAGAGAAACTCGGAGGCCTCGTGTATCTTGCGAGGCGCCACTACGGGCAACATTGCAGCCGTTCTGGTAAGCTCTTCCGCCGGAATCCTCAAACCCCTGAGTCTCCTGATAATATCGGCTTCGATATCGGGCTTGAGTGATTCCCAAAGGCATTTACCGAAGAAAAGGCCACCAAGGGGGATGTTTCGCTGCATGGCGGGTATGCAAACGAGGACTATGCCGGCGTGACAGAGTGATGCATAGGGTTGGCCTGTTTCAAATGCCATGCTGAGGCTTCGCATGCGATCGAGCAAACACCGCTTGGCCGCTGCCCTGGAAGCCCGCACGACACTGCAGAAAGTGGGGTTGCAGTCGTCCGAACACATATTCGCCACCGGCCTGCCACCGGCGTCCAAGGTCTCCAGGCCAAGATCAAAGTGCTCACGAAACACGGTCTCCACGCGCGCAAAATGTTGCCGCGATATGGTTTCGGTAAGCTTGCCTGTTGCTTGCACCTTGCCAATTCTCCTACCGGCGGGTTGTTGCATTCTCATTATACGAGCACGTCGATAATACAGCAGAATAATTATAATGCATTTGCAGTGGCGCTGCAAGCTTGGTTTTCTGTTGGCCGCATTTTCCGCCCAGCACACAAGTTGCAGTAAGGTCGGCGGCTACATCTCAAACACAAATTACTGCGGTGTAATAGCAGTATAGGGCAAAAAGATAGCGGTCGTGTTGTATTAACAGTTTGTCCTTTTTGGGATAATCGCGACGACGGTGACAGTTGGCTTGATTGCAGGGTCAACTGAATCTCGTGAAGACAAACGATTCAGGCGCGGCGGCGCCGCGCAGGAAGGAGTTCTTGGATTGGCTGTAAACTCTGCCCTTGTCAGAAGTAGAGCGACAAAGCATGCGAAAGCATCATTTCCCAGGCTCGCGCACATCGGGAACCGGACCGGGAAAAGACGCGCGAGTATTGACCCCACGAGCATGAGAGACTGGCAGATAGCCGAGGCGGCCGAGCGCAATATGAAGCCTGTCAGAGTTCTGGCCAGAGAGCTTGGCCTGCGGCCTGCCGAGCTGATACCACAGGGGCGGCGGCTGGCGCGTGTGGACTACCAGCGTGTGCTTCGACGCACGGCATCCAGCGGAAGCTGCGCGAAGTATATTGACGTTACGGCAATGACGCCCACGATGTTGGGTGAGGGCAAGACGACCACGGTCATAGGCTTGGTAGAAGGTTTAGGTGAGCTTGGCAGGAGGGTAACTGGGGCTATTCGGCAGCCAAGCTCGGGCCCGACGTTCAACATCAAAGGCTCGGCGGCCGGGGGAGGCCTTGCGCAGTGCATTCCATTGGCGCCGTTCTCGATAGGTTTCACAGGCGATATAGACCGTGTTACAAACGCGCACAACCTCGCGATGGTTGCGCTGACCTCGCGGATGCAGCATGAGAGAAATTACGATGACGCCCGGCTTGCGAAAAGCCGCCTAAGTCGGCTGGATATCGATCCGACCGCCGTGCAGTTGAAATGGGTAATGGACTTTTGTGCCCAGTCGCTTCGAAATATAACGATTGGCAGAGGCGGCAGGATGGACGGTTATCTGATGGAGTCGGGATTTGGAATTTCGGCATCGAGTGAGCTTATGGCGATACTTGCGGTGGCGAACGGTTTGGAGGATATGCGCGAGAGAATATCCAGGATAGTGGTCGCGTATGATAAGAGGGGCCGGCAGGTCACCACGGCGGACCTCGAGGTCGATGGCGCGATGGCCGCCTGGATGGCCGAGACGATCAATCCGAGCCTGGTGCAGACTATCGAGGGCCAGCCGATATTCGTGCATGCCGGGCCATTCGCCAATATAGCCGTGGGTCAGAGCTCGATTATCGCCGACAGGGTGGCAACAAGGCTTTCGGAATACCATGTTACCGAGAGCGGCTTCGGCTCCGATATAGGCTTCGAGAAATTCTGGAATCTGAAGTGTCGAATGTCGGGACTGACACCGGACGCAGTTGTGATTGTCTGCACCATCCGTGCCCTCAAAATGCATGGAGGCGGGTCGCCCGGCGGGCCGGCGGCGTCCCTTGGCGGGGGGCATGGAAAGCAAGACCTTGGCCTGTTGGAGCGCGGTTGTGAGAATCTTATCGCCCACATAGGTATTGTAAGAAGGAGCGGCATACGCCCGGTAGTCTGCATTAACAGATTCCGCAGTGATACAGAGGCTGAAATAAGGTTGGTCAGGAGAATCGCGGAGGAGAACGAGGCTGTCGCCGCCTGTTCGGAGCACTGGCTCAAAGGTGGACAGGGCGCTATTGAGCTGGCCGAAGCGGTCATTGAGACATGTCGGGAAGAGAAGAATTTCAGATTTCTCTACGACCCGGATGCCCCGCTGACCAGGAAGATCGAGCTGATTGCGACAGAGATTTACGGCGCTGAAGGCGTTGAATACACGCCCCAAGCCCTGAAGAAAGCGCGACTGCTGGAAATGGACGCCGATGCCAGGACGTTCGGCGTTTGCATGGTCAAAACACACTTGAGCCTCTCGCACGATCCCAGTCTGAAGGGTCGGCCCAGAGGATGGCGTCTGCCCATTCGTGACTTTGCGGTCTTCAAGGGAGCGGGGCTTGTAGTGCCGATAGCCGGTGACATCAAGCTGATGCCGGGCACGGCGTCGGACCCTGCGTTCAGACGCATAGACGTCGATGTCAAGACCGGGAGGGTGAGGGGGCTTTTCTAAAGCAGGCTAAGAAATAGGGTCGTTTAAGAATCGTTTTAGATGGGCTTTTTGAAAAAGTAGGAGACGTTGAAGTATGGCGGATTTGACACAATTGGCTGACGCCATTATCAGGGGCGACCAGGGTACTGCAACGGCGGTCACCCGAGACGCCCTGGCCGACGGGTCTTCGGCCGAGAGTATCCTGAACGAGGGTCTGATTGCGGGTATGGAAGTTTTGGGCGCCCGATTCAAGCGAAACGAAGTGTACGTGCCCGAGGTTCTTATCGCAGCGAGAGCCATGAAAATGGCCATGGAGGTGCTTGAGCCGGAGCTTGCGAAGGCGGGGGTCAAGCCGGTCAGCAGGTTCCTCATTGGAACTGTTCGAGGCGACTTGCATGACATAGGCAAGAACTTGGTGGCGATGATGCTCAAGGGGGCGGGTTTCGAGGTTGTCGATCTTGGCGTTGATATTCCGCCGGAGAAGTTTGTGGAGCGAGCCAAGGAAACGGATGCCCAATTGATAGGCATGAGCGCTCTTTTGACGACAACGATGCCAGCAATGGAGGAGACCGTGGAGGCTCTGAAGGCGGCGGATATTTCGGCGAAAGTAATCGTGGGAGGCGCTCCGGTAACGCAGGGTTACGCGGACAAAATCGGCGCCGACGGGTTCGCACCCGAGGCTGCTTCGGCCGTCGATCTGGCCAAAGCTCTGCTGGTCCCGGATACGATTCGGGGCGACACAAGAAGCCTAAATATCCTGGGGTAGCATGAGAGGATTGTGCCCGAGCGCCCGGACGTTACCGAACGTTCCATATCAGCCCGGCAGTGGGCTCCGATGGGCAGAAATGGGGGTTTTTGGCAAACCGGAATTGCGGTTGCGGGTATCTGGCGCAGCAGGGCTGCGGGGCCCGGATCAGTTGAGCAATGCCGGCAGGGGCAGTCTGAATCGTGCAGGGTGACTTCCTGGAAGGTCACGGAGGACGGCTCGGTCCCGACTTGTGAGCGAGTTCTTGGTCAGCGGCAGTACCTGTCCGGCGGGAGGCATGTTGGTATAGGCTGTTCAATTGCAGCGAGACGATTTAACCGGCTTTTGGGCGCTGATGGCGCCGGCTTGAAATATTCATGGCGAGTATTTAATATGGCCGGAGTGAGGATGCAGTATAGATGACACAGGAGTGTGGCTGTAATACAGGAAAAGAAGGATGGTTATGTCTTGCATTAGTCTCTTCGTGCCTCGGAATCTCTCACAGATAGTAGCTGCGGGCGTTGTTTCAGGATTATTTGCATTTGGTCCACAGACGAGCAGTGCCGAGCGGATTGAGCTTGGTAGTCTTCTTGAGCAGATGATTGACCGTCGTGTGGTCGCGCAGTTCCCGGAGCCCGCTTTCGTATGCAGGCAGGCCAGCAGCTACAACCGTCATTCCATCACACCGGACAGGCCCGATTGGTTCACCGGGGGTGACTTCGACCAGTTCTACGGTTGTGACATTATGGAGGGGCGCAAGGAATGGATAATGTTGGATGTGCCCGGGCCCGGGGTCGTAACCAGGTGGTGGCAGACGCAGTACCGCTGCTCGGGGACGATTCGGGTCTATCTCGACCGAATCGAGGAACCGATTTTCAAAGGAACCGGCGACCAGCTTGTTGCAGGCGATGTCATCACGGGCCCGCCGCTGGCCGCCAACCGCGGAGGCGGGCGCAATCTCTACCTGCCCATACCTTTCCGCGAGCACTGCAAAATTACCTTCGAGAGTTCGAACCGCAAGGCCGATTTCACGGAGAAGAAGCCTCGATTCACGAACGAGTCGCTTTTTTACGTCATCAATTATCTGCGATACGCCGGGGGAGTCGATGTCAAGAGCCTGACCCGATCCGACCTGGAATCCAGCCGGGAATTGATCGCGAGGGTAGGCCAGGCGCTTCTGCAACCGGAGAAGCACAAACTCGATATCCAACGTAATGTGGCGGGGGCAGCGCGGACGCTGAATCCGGGGCAGACCTTCACCCGAAAAGTCAGCGGCCGAGGTGCGATTGCTTCTATTCGGGTGAACATCAGGGCCGAGGATATTGCGCAGGCTATGCGATCGACCGTGATCACGGCCGCTTTCGACGGCAGGGAGACCGTCTGGGCGCCCGTTGGCGAGTTCTTCGGTGCCGGTCTTGGCGTCAATCCATGCAAGAGCTGGTGGAGCACGGTTGACGAGGACGGCTGGATGGCCTGCTGGTGGCCTATGCCGTATAAGGAATCCGCTGAGGTAAGCATCATCAACCACGGAGCCACCTACCCGGTACACCTGGAACTCGATGATCTCGGCATCGCGGATTGGCGATGGACGGACAGGACGATGTACTTCCATACCGCCTGGCGGGGCCAGAACCAAATAGAATCCGTCGGCGGCGACATCAAGAATATGGAGCTGTGGAATTACATCACCATTGACGGCAGGGGCGTTTATGTTGGTGACTCGCTGTCGCTCTATAATCGTCCCCGGATCGATTGGGGCGATGAGCGATGGATCGGCCCGTGGTGGGGCGAAGGCGACGAACAGATATGGGTGGACGGAGAATCTTTCCCGTCACACTTCGGCACGGGCTCGGAGGACTACTTCGGCTACGCTTTCAATTATACGCGTCCTTTCGAGGCGCCGTTCCACGCCCAGCCCATAGCGCAGGGCAACTGGGGCATCGGGCACACCACGAATGTCCGGGGCAGAGTCCATGACCGCATCCCCTTCAAAACCCGACTCAAGTTCGACATGGAACTGTTCCACTGGCAGCCGAATCGCAGGATAGATTACGCCACGACGACGCACTGGTATGCATTTGACGGCGCCACTTGCAACGGGCTCAGGTCGATTGCTAAAGTGCGGGAGAAGGTCGGAGTGCAACTGTCGGAGATCAACGGTAAGACCAAGCCGTCGAATGAATGACGTGCAGCTTTGAACGGATATTGCATTGGGGCAGGCGTTGGCTACGCGAGACAGCGTAGATTTTCGGACGAAAGGATTATTGACATGACACCAGGAGTTCACATGAGAAGATTGTGTCTATTGGGAATCATGGCGGCATTGGCTAGGCCCTTGTGGGCCGTTGCGGGACAGAGGATCGAGCCCCCGGCGAACGCTCCGGCCAAAGTCGAATGGAATGCCGAACAGGGACGGTTGAGACTTCGCTACCACGGCGTCACTGTTCTTGACGCCACCATTGCGGTCGAGGACCCGGCCGGCGGCAAGGCGCTAGGATCGGCGGTCAAACTTGAATCGAGCGAAACAGCCGGCGAGAAGGTGGAGCAGCGTTTGAAGTTCTTCACCGCCGAGGCGACAGAGGACGCCGAACTGATTTTGCGAGGCACGGTCGTCACCAGTGAAGAGGGCTTTCCGGCAGAGACTCAGAGTGGCGCCCAGAAGCGATTTCCTTATGTCCGTAATAGTGTGGGACTGAGCCGAAACCTTCGCAATAACGCAGTCTATGACCGCCGATGGGACTGGGTATTGATCGGCCCCGCCGATGGCCGGAGCCGTATCCAACCGAAGGGCGATCAGGACCGGAAGCGCTCCTTCAACTTCGAAAACAAAGGGCAGAGCATCGAGCTGATTTTCCGCCCCCGATACTATCAAAAGCACAAGGACCTCGAACACTTCAAACCCTGGACGTACAAAGTGTGGAAAGATCCGGTTGTGGGCTACTGCACGTGGTGGGCCTACCGAGGGGGGTTCACGCAGGAGACGCTCGATGCGATGCTTGAGCTGTTCGTCGAAAAGCATCTGCCCGATTTCGGTTACGAATACATGCAGTTCGACGACACCTACCAGCAGGGTAACGGCAGTTGCCCCGAGAACTGGTTGAACTGGGACAAGAGGAAATTCCCGGGCGGCTGGGAGTACTCGATCAAGGCCATTCGCGACGCCGGAATGAAGCCCGGGATCTGGGTGCACCGTGTCCACCGCCCCGGCGACCCGCACGTCGCCGATATCGCCAAAGAGCACCCGGACTGGTTCGTGCATAAAACCGACGGCTCGCTATTCTCCAGCCACGGATTCTATGTGCTCGACACGACCAACGAAGAGGCGGTGGATAACATGGTCCGCAAGCTCTACAGGGGCTTAAGGGAGCAGGGCTGGAACTACGTCAAGATCGATGGGACCGGGGATCTGCTGCGTGCATACCGGAATAAGGAGTGTGCCGATTTCTTCGACAAGAATCCCACGACTCCGGAGCAGTCGCTGCGCAAGTGGGACATTGTCGCCCGCGAAGAATTGGGGCCGGGTGTCTACATGCTCGCCTGCCACACGGTAGGCAACGCCCGACACGTGATCGGGCTGGTGGACGGTGCCCGGCTTAGCAACGACGGGTTCCAGCCGCGAACCCTGGCGCAGTACAATTTCATGGAGGGCGTTGTCTGGCGGAACGATCCCGACCATTGTGATGTATTGGGTGAATGGCTCATGGATAAGGACGCCGAGATGTCGGTCTTCGGCGTTGACGGGCCTGTGCCGGCTCGAAGCATCATCCGGCCGGCCATTTGCACCATGGCCGGCGGCGTGCTGATGCTCAGCGACAAGCTCGATGTCTACCAGGACGACCGCAACATCGAGGGCATGAAGCGCAGTGCGCCCGTCCTCTTTACCGTGCCCGGGCAGCTCTACAGTTGCGAGCGTCGCCCGATTCCGTGCTGGCTGCAGGAGATCGAGCGTCCCTTCGACCACTGGTCGGTCCTGGCGAGAATCCAGTGGGGCCGGAAGAGGGAGAAAGAGTGGGTTTTTGATTTCAAAGGTCTGCCAAGGCAGGAGGTCAAGTTCGCGGACCTGGGCCTCGAGGCGGACCGCGAGTACCTGGTCTGTGAGTTCTGGAACCAGGAGTTTCTCGGGAAATTCAAGGGCTCCTTCACCGCTCCGGCGATGGACGCGAATACCGGAATGGATGTTTTCGCCATCCGCGAGGCCCGCCCGCATCCGTGGGTTATCTCGACCAGCCGCCACATCTCGCAGGGCGGCGTCAGCCTGCTCGATGAAGCTTGGGATGAAGCCACGAATACCCTTTCCGGTAGAAGTGCCGTGGTCGTCGGCGATCCGTACCTGATGACCGTCCATCTTCCGCAGGGTTTTCGGATCGACGGCGCCGAAGTCGTGGGCGAGAAGCCGGAAACGACGAACTATGAAGAGACGGCCGCTGTTCGTGTTGTGCCATCGGCAACCGGGACCGTTGAGTGGAGAATTGCATTTGCCAAGTCCGTTCCTCCCGTCGCACCGAACGATTTGGATGCGCTGAAAGCCGACATGGCGTTCTTCACCGAGCCAAGCTGCAGTCAGTTGAAGACGGCCGTGAAGTTGAAAGACCTGGACCATTTCAAGAGTGATTTGCTCAAGACCGTGGCTGCCCGGATGCTGAACGGAACCTACGACAGAACGTACCGAGCGGCCGCCTACGAGGCATACCCTTCGACACGCGAATTGGCCCGTACTTTGAAGCTGGGAGACGGCTTCAGCCGCTACGAGAACATCACGGGCATCTGCCTTGATGCGGGCGAGAACGTCGTGTTCGTGGGTGACACCACCGGCAAGAAGCTCTCGCTGTTGATTCCGGATTGGATGCGAAAGCCCGCCCCAGGTATCAGACCCTCAAAGGACCCAAACGGATGGGGCCTGCATAAACAACGGATCGAACTCAAAAAGGGTGTGAATGTCGTCAACGTCAAGAAGGGTGGCAACGTCTATGTTAGCTACTTCGACGACCACGCCGAAACGGCCCCCAACATCACCGTCCACTTCCCCACAGGCAAGGTCAATGGATTCTTCGACATCTCAAAGCATACGAACGCCGATTGGGACCGCCTCCTGGACCAGGCTGTGAGCCCCATCATGGATGCCCGCGGCAAGCACATCCAGGTCGCCTATCCCGTACAGTGGTTCAACGTCTACACCCGCGGCACAGGCGTCGAGCTAATTAACAACTACGACGCCCTGCTCAACAGCCATTATACGTTGATGGGGCTTGTCAAATACAATAAAGTGCCCAGGAATCGCATCCTGGCGCGCGTAAATTTCAACTACTACATGTTCCGCGACGGCGACGGCGTGGCCTACCTCGGCAACAAGGGCACTATGCGAATGGTGGCCGACCCGAACGTCGTGATCACCGGCGACCCGTGCTGGGGCTTCTGCCACGAGACCGGCCACGTACTGCAGATGCGCCCGCAAATGACCTGGGGCGGCATGACCGAGGTTAGCTGCAACATCTTCTCAATGTACACGGTCACCGGCATGGGCAACAAAAGCCGCCTGGCCGCTCAGAAGAACTACGCCTCGGCGCGCAAGAACATCATCGAGGCGCGTCCCAAAAAATCCTTCCTGGAATGCAGGAATGTATTCGACCGTCTTGTCCCTTTCTGGCAGCTCCATCTCTATTTCGCACGAATCGGCAGGCCCGATTTTTATGCCGACGTAATGGAGGAAATGCGCCGCCGACCCGATGCGGGTCGCGGGGGCGAGTCGATTCGGAACCAATTTGAGTTTGTGAAGATATGCTGCGATGTCGCCAGGCTGGATCTTACGGACTTTTTTGACAAGTGGGGTTTCTTCCACGTGGGAGAGATCACCGTGAGGGATTATCGTAACTATCATTACACGATCACGCAGCAGATGGTGGACGAGGCCAGGGCGTATATCGCAGAAAAGCAATACGAGAAGCCGATTGATGATATCACGTTGATCGAGGACTGATACCATGTACAGTTGGTTGGTTGTGCTCCGGCCCGAGATTGCATCGACCCGGCCGGCGGCGTTCGGGGCGAATTGTCTTGGGGCTGCCGGACTTGTCGCTACCGAGCAGTCAAAAACAAGCTGCTGCTGGAACGGATGGCAAGGTGGCGGATGGCGATCAGGTCACCTCAAAGGAGTTGACACCCCAGTTGACACCAGAATTGACACCGGCGGCTTTCCTTGAACGTAACCGGTTGTCAGCAGATGGCAACTCGCAAAGCAACAGCACTTCAAGAGCAGCAAACTGTAAACGCTTGCACAGCGGCAAGTTAGGCAACCAGAACAACGGCTTGTCACCGCATGTCACTGACAAGCAGCGACTACGCCCGGCAGGACTCGAACCTGCGACCTCCGGTTTAGGAAACCGATGCTCTATCCTACTGAGCTACGAGCGCGTTAGTCTTCAAGCTTTTGGAGTTTAACGATTTGCGGCTTAGCATGTCAATTGAATTCACGACGGCCCCACGGGGGCACGGGGGGATTTGCCGGAACCTCGGTGGGGTCACCTTCACATTCAGGCGTAGTTGCAGCGATACTGAGTGTTTGCATACCGGTTCGTGTAGGGCAGCAGGACCGATATGGACCTTATTACGACGTTCCGGGACGGTGCTTTGAGCAGCGGCCGCACCCAAGCGCGAGAACAGGGCATTTGTCGCTTGTCCAGAGGGGCGTGATTTGGTAGAATACACTAACGGGTTTGTAGTGGTAATCGCAGCTTCGGCGACTGGGGCTGTGATGCTGTATGAGTCGAGGTCGGGAGGAAGGATGTTGTGGGGGATATGTTTGTGGCTTTTGGCGCCTGACGGTTTGCCGCGACGGATCTTTGTCCGCGTTGGCAGACCGGGAGTTGAGTAAGGCGATTATGTCGGGCCGATCTGTTGTCGGCGTAATTCAGGCGGGCCCAACGGTGGAGATTGAAACAGGAGGAAACGGTCATTCATGAGAAGAAAAGCCATATTGCTTGCAGTTTTTGTCTGTCCGGCGGTGGCGCCATTTGTCATGTTGATAGCAGGGGCCCAGGGGCCGACACAAGAGCAGCGGGCCAGAGAGATACTGGAGGCTACGGGGGTCAAAGGGGGTCTTATTGTTCACGTTGGCTGTGGTGACGGGCGTTTGACTGCGGCGCTGTGCGCTGGCGACGGCTATCTCGTTCACGGCCTGGATACCGAGGCGGAGAACGTGGAAGAGGCCCGGCGTCACATCCGCTCGCTGGGCCTGTACAGCAGGGTGACGGCCGAGCGTTTGACAGGCGACCAGCTTCCATACGTTGATAACCTGGTAAATCTGATCGTTTCGGAGCGGGCGATGGTGGTCGCGGGGGACGAGGTTCTACGAGTGCTGGCTCCCAACGGCGTGGCGTACGTTCAGGAGGGGGGCGAATGGGTCAAGACGGTCAAGCCGCGGCCGGAGGAGATTGACGAGTGGACGCACTACCTGCACGATGCGACCGGCAATGCTGTGGGCCAGGATTCGGTGGTCGGGCCACCTCGGCGGTTCCAATGGGTAGGCAGCCCAAGATGGTCGCGACATCACGACCGTATGGCCAGCACCAGCGCATGTGTATCGGCTGGGGGGCGCATTTTCTATATCATCGACGAGGGATCGCGGGCCAGCATTCAGCTGCCGTCGAGCTGGACGCTCGTGGCCAGGGATGCATTCAACGGCACAATCCTCTGGAAGCGGCCGATTGCGGCCTGGATGACGCAGTTGTGGCCTTTCAAGAGCGGGCCGGCGCAACTGCCCCGGCGTCTGGTCGCCGATGGGGATAGGGTCTATGTTACGTTGGGGCTAGACGGGGCGGCGCTTAGCATGCTCGACGCGGCAACGGGCGAGATAATCCGCACGTACGAAGGGACGCAAATGACCGAAGAGCTGGTCTTCTCAGAGGGCGTGCTGTTTGCCATGGTCAAGGAGAATCCCCCGGCAACGAGGTGGAACGAGTATATGCCAAAGCACCGGAGCGTTGGCAGCGCCAAGACTCGTGTGGCCGACGAGTGGCCGTGGGACCGGGCAAACCGGCGGATTATGGCCATCGAGGCCGAGAGCGGGAATGTTCTCTGGCAGAAGGAGTATCCGGTGGCTCCGCTGACACTGGGGGCGGATGCGAACGGGGTATTCTTCCACGATGCCGAGAAGATCGTTTGCCTGGACAGGCGGAGCGGTGAGCAGTTATGGGGTTCTTCGCCCGTGGCGGTGACCACGCCCATGGCGGCGAACTTCGGCCCGACACTGGTGATATACGAAGGTGTTGTCCTGTTCGCGGGGGGCAATCCATCGAGGATTCTGACGGCTCTGTCGGCGGAGACGGGCCAGACGTTGTGGACATCGAACTACGACCCATCCGGGCACAACAGTCCGCACGACCTTTTGGTCATAGGTGGACTGGCCTGGGCCGGGGCAACTGCCGGCCGCACTCATTCAGGCATATTCAAGGGTTGGGATCCGTATACGGGTGAGGTCAAAAAACAGTTTCCCCCCGACGTTGATATAGACTGGTTCCATCACAGGTGCTATCGATCAAGAGCTACCGAGCGATATATCCTGCCTTCGAGAGCAGGGGTCGAGTTCATTGATTTCTCAAAGGAGCACTGGACCACGCAGCACTGGGTGAGGGGCGGATGCCTTTACGGGGTGATGCCGTGCAACGGGCTTCTTTATACGCCGCCTCACGATTGTGCGTGCTTTTTCGAGGCGAAGCTGAGCGGTTTCTGCGCGCTGGCGGCGGCTCGCACGGGCCGAGAGCATCCTGAGGCGGTTCCGGACGAAGAGCGGCTCGAGCGGGGCCCCGCGTATGGGCGGGCGCCGTCTGAGCAGGCGGGCGAGGCTGACTGGCCCACTTATCGTCACGATGCGGCGCGGAGCGGGTACACCCGCTCTATCGTCCCAGCGGAACTGAAACCGGCGTGGGAAAGGCAGCTTGAGGGCGGGCTAACGAGCATTGTAGTGGCCAATGGCTTGGTGTATGTAGCTGCGGCAGACAGTCACACGCTTTACGCACTGGGCGAAGAAGACGGAGAGATTAGATGGAGCTACACAGCCGGAGGCCGAATCGACTCGCCTCCAACAATCTACAAGGGACTGGCCCTGTTCGGTTGCGCCGACGGGCGTGTGTATTGTCTTGATGCGTCCGATGGCGAGGTAGTTTGGAGGTTTCAGGCGGCGCCTCAGGATTTGCGCATGACGGCGTTCGAACA
>CP070678.1:4292291-4308811 GCA_020352515.1 Phycisphaerales bacterium
ACGGCAATTACTCCCTCGAATATCTGTCAGCCGGCACTTGGACCGACCCGAGTGCTGACAAAGGCACAGCCCTGCTCCTGCCAGACCCCGATTCCCCCGGTATCGCTTCCGCATACCCTCCGGGAAGCCCGACCGGCTTCCTGGAGGATTTTACCCCCAAAGAAATCCTCTCCAGAACCGATACCATCGTCGATACCCAGCCCCAACAGGTCAATGGCTTGCCCTGCTATCTCGTCCGCGCAACCAAGGAGATAAACAGGGTGAAATACAAAGCCTCTTACTGGCTCTCCCCGGACCGCTCCTTTCTCCCTGTCAAAATGGAGCTGCACGAACAAGACGGAAGTCTCGCCTGCCGGCTTAATGTAACCGAGTTCACCCAACTGCCCAACGGCGCCTGGTTTCTAAAGAAGCTTGTGCGCGAAGGATTCTGGAAAACAAAGTCCGGCGAGCAATGGCATGTCTCCACCGACAAGGTCACCTTCGAGAAGATCGAGCTCAACCCCCAGGTCGATGAAGCCGTCGTCTTCAATACATCCCCCGATTCCCTGCCTGTCGGCACCCGCCTCCAGGACCACACCACCGGCCTCGAATATGTCATCGGCGAGGGCCCCGTCAGCGATGAGTCGATCCGCAACATAATAGACCACACCCTAAGGGACTTTCCAATTGCCAACAGAAAGCCCCCCGTCAACGCCCCCGGCGCCGGCTCCCCCAACGACCTCTCGCCCATCCCGCTGCTTTCCGATTCCGGTGTCCTCGCATCCCCCCAATCTCCCCAACCCTCTCGCCAAAAAACTCCCCTCGCTGTTACCATCGTCGCCTGTGCCTCGCTCATTGCGGCCGTCGCCATATTCCTCTACTGCAAACACCGCCCGAAAAGGACCCCCTCATGATTCCTATGCCTAAACCAATGCCCCGCTCGCGCTGCCCGCTCCCCAGACGCGGCTTTACGCATCCTCCTCGTCACCGCCCCCGCGATTGCTATAATCCCCCTCGCCTGCACCTTCGCTGTCATCCTCTGCTTGATTCCCGGCGCCGTCGCTGCCCCACCCCCCAATGCAGCCAAGCCCTATCGCTGCTCTTGCCACATTGTCACTTGACTTTGGCCTCGAATTCTGTTACAATTATGTTTTGGACGTAATCTCGCCAGAGCCTTCCGGAAGGGCTTAGGCCCGGAAGGTTGGGTGATGAGAAGAACAATCCTGATTCTATTGTTCTCGGCTGTCTGTGCCCCTGCATGGGCGCCCGCGGGAGGGCTAAACACCCCGAAAGTCGTTATTCAGACCAACTTCGGTGATATCGGCCTGGAACTCTACGCCGAGCAGGCCCCCGTAACGGTCGATAATTTCCTCCAGTACACTACCACCGGCTTCTATGATTTTCTCATCTTTCATCGGATAATCCCGGGCTTCATGATACAGGGCGGTGGCTACTTCATCTATCAGAACACCGTTTACCAGGCCCCTCGCGGCGACGCGATTGTCAACGAGAGCTATAACGGCCTGAGCAATCTCCGCGGGACCATTGCAATGGCCAGAAGCCAGGACCCGAATTCCGCCACCAGCGAGTTCTACATCAACCACGTCGACAACCCGGAGCTCGACCGTTCCCAGGCCGCGGACGGCTTCGGCTACTGCGTGTTCGGCCGGGTCCTCAGCGGAATGGATGTCGTCGATACGATTGCCCAGGTTCCCACCGGCAATATCGGCGGTGGCTTTACCCATTTCCCCTCCGTGCCGGTCTACATAGTCAAGGCCCGGCTCGCACCCCCGGCCTACTGGCTTGCCGGCGATCTCAATAACGACGGAATCGTCAACTTCGAAGACTTCGCCCTACTCGCCGCAGGCTATGCCGCCGACTCTGACAGTCCGGAGGCCCAGAATGGCTGCGACATGGAGGATATGGCGATACTGGCCCAGAACTGGCTCGAAACGGCCGAATGGCGCCAATAACCGCTGAAAACGTGGGCCGCAATGTACTGCAAATCCCCGCCAAAGAAACGCTGCCTGCCGCAAGCCATAGCCCGCGATTGGCTTCGCCAAAACGCATTGCATAGGCAGCCCATCTATCACAGAGCCTTGATTTTTCGGGAATTGCTGCTATAATAGAATAGTACATTGGACGCTCTTATTATGCTCTTGCCGGACGGGATTCCCCGTCCGTCGCCTGGAGAAGGGACTTGGCCGCCATGAAAGACCATAACCGACCTTTTTGTAGTTTGCTCGTGATAGTGCTTGGGGCCTTTCTATGGGGCGCGAGCCCCGGCATGGCGCTGGTGGTCAGCGAGCTGATGTATCACCCCATCGAGCAGGGCGGCACACCGCTCGGCGACGAGACGCTCGAGTTCATCGAGCTGTACAACGACCGGGCCGTTTTCGAGAATCTGAGCGGATGGGCGTTCACCAGAGGCTTTAGATACACCTTCCCGCCCGGAACGATCCTCGGGGCCAAGCAGTACCTTGTGGTTGCGTACAATCCTACGGCTCTGAAGGCGGTGTACGGAATCAGCAATGTCTACGGCCCCTTCGACTCGGGCCGCCTCGACAACGGCGGCGAGAGGATTGACCTGTCGAACCGAAATGGTGAGATCGTAATCTCGTTGCGATACAACGACCGGCACCCGTGGCCCGTTTCACCGGATGGAACAGGCCACTCGCTGATTCTCGCCAACCTTGGCGGGGACCCCGATGAGGCGTCAACGTGGGCGCCAAGTACCTATATCGGCGGAACGCCGGGCGGGCCCGACGAAGGACTGGGCCAACCTGGAGACCCCCAGATCGTAACGCTCGTCGATATTGGACACCCGGGGCGGTATTTCAAGGGCACGCAGGAGCCGTCGCCCGGTCCCGGAGGCACGCCTACCACCGTGTGGACGGAAATCGGATTCATCGATGACCCGGGCACGACGCCCTGGCTCGACGGTCCCAGCGGCTACGGATACAGCAACGAGGCCGACGAGCTTCAGTACATAAAGACGCGCCTTAACGATATGGAGGACCATTACGTCTCCGTGTATGCCCGGTTGCGTTTTACGCTGACGGCTCAACAGATAGCCTCTTTCTCAGAGTTGAAGGCCGAGGTCCATTACGACGACGGCTTCGCACTCTACCTGAACGGCACGATGGTCGCCGAGCCCACAAACCTCAGCGGGGACCCGCCACCGTTCAGCCGGACCGCGGCAGGCAGCGGCGAATACAGCGCACAACAGATGGACCTGACCTCTTTCATAAGCCGCCTCGTGGCCGGCACAAACGTGCTGGCGATCCAGGCCCATAATGGGAATGCGGGCAGTTCAGACTGCATCGCAGCCCCGATCCTCCGGGCGGTTGTTGAAGAGGTAGGCGACTTGCGCGGCCGCTTGGTAATCAACGAGCTTCTCGCAAACAGCGACGCGCCGCCCGGAACCGACTGGCTCGAACTCTACAACCCGGGCCCCACGGCCGTCGGCCTTGATAACGTCTATTTGAGCGACGACCGCTTCGACCTGCTCAAGTACAAAATACCGGACGGCATATCGTTGCAGCCCGGCGAGTTTTGGGCCGTCAGGGAGGGCACGCCGCCCGGCGGCTTTCCCTTCGGGCTGGACTTCTCCGGAGAGTCCATCTATGTTACCGCGGCCAACGACCTGGAGCCGGTTCGGGTCCTCGACGCCGTCCACTACGGAAACATGCCGCCGGAGATGGTCTTCGGCCGGTTCCCCGACGGCTCCGACTACCTCGGCTTTTTAAGCTCGGCCACCTTTAACGGACCCAACGCCAGGCCGCTGGTTGGCGATATCGTTATCAACGAGATAATGTACCATCACGGAACCCGCGACCAACGATACGAGTACATCGAGCTGTACAACAAGGGTTCGAGCACCGTCTCGCTGGAAGACTGGTCGTTTACCGACGGCATTACCTACGACTTCAACGAGGTCGCGCAGGTTACGCAGATGGCCCCCGGCTCGCACCTGGTGGTCGCCAAGGACCCGAACCTGCTTGCAACGGTCTATCCCAATCTCGCCGTGGGCGTGAACATGGTCGGGCCGTACTCGGGCGGTCTGGACGACCATAGCGAGCGGATACGCCTGTCCTATCCGATTATCGAGATTGACCCCAACACGGGCGAGCCCAATGCCTTTATGGTCACCGCCGACGAGGTGACCTATTACGACGGCGGCCGGTGGCCGGTCTGGGCGGACGGCCAGGGGGCCAGCCTCGAATTGCGCGACCCGCGCGGCAACAACAACACCCCCGACGCCTGGGCCGCCAGCGACGAGAGCGGAAAGACCACATGGCAGCATTTCTCATACACGATCAACAGCAATGATTCGCGATACAGGCACGATAGCGTCACCGTTTTCGGCCTGATGCTGCTCAACCGCGGCGAGGTACTGCTGGATGACCTCGAGCTGATCATCGGCGCCAACCGCCTGAGCAACAATGGCTTCGAGAGCGGCGAGGCGAACTGGCGTTTCCTCGGCAATCACATTCGCTCGTTCGTCACCACCGAGGACCGACGCTCCGGCAGCCGGGCGCTGCACGTAATTTCAACCGGCCACGGCGATCCTGGCGCCAATCGCATCAACCAGTCGATTGCCTCCGTCACGGCCGGCACCGTGACATTCCGCGGCTGGGCCAAGTGGCTCCGCGGAACCCGGTACATGCTCCTGCGGACGACGCGGGAGCGGGCGCCCGTCCAGCCCCCGCGGCCGGCTTATGCATTTGAGCTCGACATGCCGCTGAACCTGGGCACCCCCGGCCTGCCAAACACGGCCCTCGTCTCCAACCGCGGCCCCGACATCCTCGAAGTGCGGCACGACCCGGTCCTGCCCGCCGGTGGCGAGCCTATAGTCGTGACGGCCCGCGTGACCGATAACGACGGTGTCGCATCGGTAAGGCTCTACTATAGGTCCGAAGGGGCCGGAGGATTCACAGACACCCAGATGTTCGACGATGGGCTGGGAGACGACCTTGTCGGCGGCGACGGCATCTTTACAGGTACGATACCGGGCGCCGGCGGCGGCACTATGCGGGCCTTCTATGTTGTGGCATCCGACGGCTCGGCGTTGACCCGCTTCCCCACCACGCTCGATCCATCGGCCGACGTGCCCGACCGAACCTGCCTGGTGCGCGTCGGCGATGCGCTGCTAACCACCAAGTTCGCAACGTACCGAATCTGGATGTCCGACGGCGTCATCAACACCTTTAGGTCCCGCCCAAATCTCTCGAACGAGCTGCTGGATTGCACGTTTGTCTACAACGACACAGACGTCTTCTACAATGCCGGCATCCGCTTCCGGGGCAGCCCGTTCATTCGAAGCGGCAGCAACCGCGATCCCCGCGACCGCCGTGCCTACCGGATAGACTTCAATCCGGATCAGAAATTCGGCGGGCGCGAGGAGATCAATCTCGACAATACCGAGGGCGGCAACCGCGGGCCGCTCCAGGAACGCGCTTCCTACTGGTTCTACGACCAGATGGGACTGCAGTTCTCCAGGCAGGAGTATGTGCGCCCGATCATAAACGGCAGGAGCCACTCGGCCTACGAGGATGTTCAGAAGATTGACGGCGACTACATCGACAAGTGGTTCCCCGAAGATACGAACGGCTACATCCACAAGGTCGACGACTACTTCGAATACACCGCCGACGGAACGGGATTCTCCAACCTCGACGAAGGCCTCAAGTACGACTCCAGCCACCCGCTGCTCAAGGAAACATATCGCTGGGGATTTGAGAAGCGCGGGCATCGCGAGGACGACAACTGGGATCATCTGTTCGACTTTGCCGTCGCGATGAACACGTCAGCGAGCAGCCCGCTGTACGCCCAGACCATCGAGTCGGTCATCGACCCCGCACACTTCGCCCGGGTCCTGGCCATTCGCCACGCCGTCGGAGACTGGGACAGTTACGGCTACAACAGGGGCAAGAACAACTACTTCTACTATGCCGCGGAGGAAGGCAGGTGGTACCTGCTGCCGTGGGATATCGACTTCACCCTCGGTTCGGGCAACGGACCCACCACGAACCTGTTCGCCATGAACTCCGGCCAGTTCCCGGAAGTGTATCGGTTTGTAAACTTCCCCAGCTACCGGCGACTGTACCTGCAGGCTCTTGCCGAGCTGGTCAACGGCCCGTGGAAGACGTCGTACGGAACGGCCGATCCGCCGACGGAGTTCGATCGCTTTCTCGACGACGCAGCCGAGGCCCTGATCGCCGACGGCGCCGGTAGCGGCCGAAGGGACGGCATCAAGCAGTTCGTCCGCGACCGCCGGGCCTACATCATTACACAAATCCCATCGCTGGTCTTCGAGATCACCACAAACAACGGCGACGACTTCTGCAGCTCGGCCGTTGTCGCAACCATCGAGGGCGCCGCCCCGATGTATGTCTCCGGCATCTCCGTCAACGGGATACCGGTTGCGGCCGAATTCTCCGGCAACAACGTGTTTAAGGTATTTGTCCCGCTTTCAATGGGGGCAAACCTCCTCAATCTGCAGGGTCTGGACAACTGGGGCAATCCGGTCCCCGGCGCGAGCGATTCAATCACCGTGACGCGCGTGCCGGCCAGCGAGGTTGTCTCGGTGAGCCCGAGCCCCGTCTGCAACAAGGGCACCACACAGTTGACCGTGCACGGAAACAACTTTGAGCCGGGGTCGGCCACCTCGGTGACGCTGACCAGCGCATCAGAAGAAATAGGTTTTGACGCCCTCTACGTCCAGTATGATCAAGCGTTCGATGCAATTGATGCAGCGACGCTGCTGCTGGATGACCCGGATCGCGGGGTTGGCGAGCCGATCTATGCGGTCCATCCGTTGATCAATCTGTTCTATAGCGGCAACGAGGGCGTGTTCTCGCCCAGTCTGTCGTTCGCACCACCGTTCAACGCCGGCGAGCCGACAAATTTCGCCGTCCGCTTCACCGGATACATCTACGCTCCGTCGCCGGGTGTTCGGTACTTCGGCGTCAACAGCGACGATGGTTTTGTGCTCTCCATCGACGGGCAACTCGTTGGTGAATACGCCAACGCCCGTGCGCCGGCCACGACCAACGTGATACAGAACCGAACAGCGGGCACGATGACGTTCGACTTTCCCGCTGCGGGCAGCTACTACCTGGTCCTCGACTTCTTTGAGAACGGCGGCGGGGAGGAGATCGAGTTCTTCCAGACCAACTCCAGCGGCGGAGACCCGCGGTTGATAAACGTCAATGCAGAGCTGGTCGTCTTCCGGGACGACGTCAAGAAGATAGAAGCGACGAACGTTGTCGTGACGGACCAGAGCACGATCACCTGCCAGGTCGATCTGGACAATGCCGAGCCCGGCACGTGGAACGTCATTGTGACGCCCGAATGCGGCCAGGCGGCGAAAGCCGTCCTGGATGACGCGATTCTGATCACCAGCCCTCCGGCCGGGACTGTGGACTGGACCGTCTCCCCCGTCGATACGGCGGATTCCGCCGGCGCGGCCGGCGGCCCGTTCACGCCAAATCAGCACGGGTTCGTCATCTTCAATCAAGGCGCCGAAGCGCTCAGCTTCTCCGTATCGAAGGCCGTCCCCACCGACTGGCTCGACCTGCCCGCCCAGCCATTCGGGACCGTTGGCCCGGACAGTGGGACGCAGATAACGGTGAGCATCAATGCGGCCGCCGATGCGCTGCCGCAGGGAACGTACACGTGTCCGCTACTTTTCTCAATCGGGTGCAATCCGAACGGCCCGTCCGTGCTGCAGCGCCAGGTTAGACTGACAGTCGGCTACAGTATCGACTTCAACGGCGATTCACGCCTGGACATGCTCGACTGGGTGTACGTGGCCGACAACTGGCTCGAAATGTGCTCGGGGCCCGATTGGTGCAACGGGGTGGACCTCGACGGCAGCGGACGCGTCGACTTTGGCGATGTGGCGATCTTTGGGCAAGAGTGGCCCGGGCCGTAGCCTTTCGGCAGGCGAACCGGCTCTCCTATCAGGGCAGGTCAGTTTCTGTCCCCCCTGGTGACGCTCTTGAAGCCCGGCTTTACCCGCCAGCCGTGGTTCCGGGCGCGGCCGGCACGCTCGTACGCGCCTGCATCAGGCGGGCCGGTCCTGTCACTGTGATTGAAATCAGCTTCGGGGCTGAAATCCGGATTGGCGCGCCCGATCAGCACCGAGCCATCCGCCGGCCAGTAGTCCTTCTCCGCCGGATCCGCAAAAGCCGCCGAAATCGGCCCGCCGTCGTAAAAGCGGGAATTATCGACCGCCGCCCCCTTCAGGCCACCCGAAACAAAATTGGCGCTCAGAACCGCGTCCTTGATGCCGGCAGCATCGACCGCAACCGAGCCCGGACAATAGACCGCGTTATTGGCGAAGACCATCTTTCGCGCCCCCGACCACCGAATAAGCACGCCCCTCGGATGGTTGGCGATGGTATTATTCACTATGGTGACGTTGCGCATTTTGGACACTGCCGCGTGCGGCGCCGCCGTGATACCCGTGACCGAGCAATCAAGAATGATATTATTTCGCACAATCGCGTGCGAGACCACCTGTATTCCCTCGCCCGCCTTCCAGATGGCGTTGCCTTCCACGATGTTGACCTTCGGCCCGCCGCCGTACACGAATATCCCCGGATAGCGCCGCCCGATGTTCGTGTCGTGGATCACGTTGTCGCGCACGGTATTGCCGTACGAGCCGACCTTGATCTCGATGCCGTCGTTGCCGCCCCCGCTCGTGCTTCGCAGGTGGTGAATGTAGTTGCCCTCGACCAGTGTCCCGGTCGTGCGGCACGAGCCGTTGTGGCAGCCGATGTACATGCCCTCCCCCTCGGTGGGGCCCGACGTGCTCAGCCCCGTGTGATGAATGTGATTTCGCCGGATAACGAACGAATCACAGTCTCCGCTGTTCATCGTCAGGGCGTTGTTGCCCGTCTCGCAGATTTCACATTCCTCGAACGTGACATGATCCCCCCGGATAAACCGCACCCCGCAACTGCCGCCCCGAAATCGTATCCCTCTTATCACCAGGTGCGAGCAGCCGACAAATTCGATGTTGTTGTGCCTGTCGATGTTGTCGGCCGGGCGCGTGAGTACCGGCGATTCGCCTTTGGCCGCGCGAATGATGATAGGCTTGTCCGCAGTGCCTTTTGCGGTGACTGCGCGGCGGCCGTTTTGCGAATACACGCCCCCGTGCAGAATCAGCTCGTCACCGGGCTTGAGCGAGTTTGCAGTCTTTTCAAACTCTTCTTCGTTATCCGCCGTCGCCGGATATATCTCGCGAGTAGCCGCCCGCGAACTGCCCGCCGCCCATAGGATTATCAGCAGGCCTGCAGCCGCCGGTGCCGGCCATCCGCGAATAAACCATCGCTGTCTCCGCCGCCGAGACACCCTATCTCTGAAAAAGCCCATGATTCTTCTCCCAACATCACTTGTCGTCCAACAGGCAATAGGCTCTCTAAGCTCGGCTGCGCCCGCCGGCCTCGACCCGACCACCTTTTTCGACCCAGCATAGCACTCCGGCCGCCCACACGCAAGACTGCCGCAAAACTGTAATAACCCCGACGATTATGCCGGAATTTTGCCGGTGGATCCTTCGTCGCCTGGTAAGCCCTCAAATTACCATCCGCAGGTCAGATACCGCGTTTAGGCCGCGCAAATGCCGCGATAGATAAGGGGGCGCCAGCGCCTGGTCCCAACTCTTGAAGCCGCGGATGGTCCAGGTCGTTTTGCAGAAAGGGCACTTCATTCGGCGCTGGGCTATGGTCTCCACTTTCGGGCCACTGAGACGCCGCCAGGTGATCTTGGAGTGAATCCTTCCGTTGGGCCGGCCGCAGTGAGGACATCTTCGCTCAAGTCTCAGGCTGCTGCTGACCGATGGAACATGATAGCGAACCATTTTGAGCCTCCTTGTCGAGTGTTTTTTGTTTCACATCGACAAAGAGGCCTTTTTTCTATCACCCAAAACCACACAACTTGGGACGATTACAACACCTCAGCGGTGCAGGCGGTAGGATTGAGGGCAGCTTCGGGTCAGCACGCGGCATCCGGTTTCGGTTACGAGCAGGTCGTCTTCTATTCGGACGCCCAGCCTGCCGGGGATGTAGACTCCGGGCTCCATGGTAATAACCTGGCCTGCGCGAAGGGCGCCGGGGGCTTTAGCTTTTAGGAAGGGGATTTCGTGTATTTCGAGGCCGAATCCGTGGCCGGTTCCGTGGCCGTAGACGGGCAGGGCGCTCTGGCGGATTACGTTTCTGGCGGCGGCATCGATGTCTGCCAGTCGGGCCCCCTCTTTGACGAGGCTCATGGCGGCGGCCTGGGCTTTCTGGACGACATCGTAGGTGTTGCGGAAGAGAGGGGTGGGGGCGCCGAGTGCAAAACACCTGGTGATATCGCTGCAATAGCCTTTGTAGCGGGCGCCGAAGTCTATGAGTATGGTGTCTTTGTTTTTGAGTTTCCTGCGGCCGGGCTGATGATGTGGGCGCGAGGCGTTCGGGCCGAAAGCGACTATGGTGTCGAAGCTGTTTCCGGCCCCGAGCATTCGGATATTGAAATCGAGCAGGCCGGCCAACTCGTTCTCCGTCATTTGCGGCCTGAGCTTTTTTAGGGTTTGTTGGAGGGCCACTGCGGCCAGGGAAGCGGCGGCTCTTATGGCCGAGACTTCAGCGTTTTGCTTGACGGCCCTGACGGACTCAACGATGTCGGCCGGTGTTCTGAGCGGCAGGGTGATATTCTTCCTGAGAGCCTGATAGTCGGCCAGAGAGGCGGACTTCTCGACGGCGACGGTCTTTAGCGAGGAGCGCTTTGTAATGAGGCGGGCTGCGGCGAGGGCAAGCGTAGAGGCTCGCTCTATGATTCTGCAATCGAGGCACTCTTTTTCGGCCTGCTCGGTGTACCTGCTATCGGTGAGCAGATAGACGCGGCGGGGTGTGATGACGGCCCAGCTATCTTCACCCATGAAAGAGGTGGCATAGGTTACATTTGCGGGCCTGGTCAAAATCAGGCAATCAACGGTGTTTTCGTTCATCCGGCGGCGTATAGACCGTATTCGTGTTCTGATAATCTCTTTGTTCATCTTCGTTTCGGTCCGTTGAGGCAATAATCTTCAAACTGTGCACGTGAACGATTAACGTCAGGGCATCAACAAATAAAGGCATTTTTAGCCGGAATTGTTGGCTCTGCAACGTTTTATTGTTATATTTTTTTCGGGTCCGGCAGTTACCGGGAGAGACAGCCGGGCCCGGATTAGTGCAGCAAGTGGCGTTTTCCGCAGGGGAGAGAAATGATGGACAGCGTCCGGTTCTCCTTGTCAGGACGGCGATTGCCGTCCTTTTTTTACATCTTGCCAGAGAGGGCGTCTGCAATTAGAATGTTGGTGTCCTTAATTGTTGCTCTGTGTAGGGTGTAGGTCAAAACATGCTTCTTCCGATACGGACAAGTATCAGGCCGAGACGAACGCCTTACATGAACTATGCGCTGATAGTGGTGAACACGGCAATATTCCTGTTGACGTACTGGCCTCACAGGAACATTTACACGGGTGCGGTAGAGATTCTTCGGCCCTGGGCGGATCAATTCATGCTGACGCCTCGGCCGCAGTTGTGGCAGTTTGTCAGCTATGCTTTTCTTCACGGCGGTTACATGCATATCATCGGGAACATGTTCTTTTTGTATTTGTTCGGGAACAACGTTAACGACAAGCTGGGCCATGTCGGGTACCTTTGTTTTTATCTTGCGGGAGGAGTTTTCAGCGGGATAGGGCACCTTATGGTCGGGGGCGGGAACGTGCTTGGCGCAAGCGGGGCTGTTGCGGCGGTTACGGGCGCATACCTGGTTCTTTTTCCACAGACATTGATAACGGTTCTGTACTGGTTTTTCTTCATCGGCACACTTGAGGTTCCGGCGTTGTATTTTATAGCGTTCAAGATGATTATCCTGGACAACGTGATCATCCGCTATACCTGGAGCCCGGTGGCGTACGACGCGCATTTAGCGGGTTATGCATTTGGCATCGCATCGCTGCTGGTATTGCTTGCGACGGGTCTTGTTGGTACGAGCAATTTCGACCTCTGGGCGATGCTGAAGCGGTGGAATCGCCGTCGTGTTTATCGCGACGTGGTTTCGAGCGGGTACGATCCTTTTGGCAGCCGTGTAACGGCCAAGCCGGTGAAGGCCAGAGAGGCCGAGAGTCCGGCGGACAACGAGCAGGGCCGGAGGATAACAGAGATCCGGGGCGAGATCAGCAGGCGAATTTCGGAGCGTAATCTCCCGGCGGCGGCGGATTTGTATCTGGGTCTTATGGGGCTTGACAGCCGGCAGGTCCTTCCGCGGCAGCATCTTCTGGACATAGCCAATCAGTTGGCGAGCGAGAGCAAGGCTGTGGAATCGGCTCGGGCGTACGAGCAGTTTCTGGAGCATTACGGCTCTTACGAATACTCCGAACAGGTGCAGTTAATGCTTGGCATCCTTTATTCGCGTTATCTGGACGCGCCGGGTCTTGCGGTGAAGTACCTGGAGGCTGCGGCGGAGAAGCTCTCCGATCCCGGGCAGTTGAAGATGTGCAGGGATGAGCTATCCAGGCTGAAGGGCTGAGCAGGCGGCGGCATCGTGGGTGGCAACAAAAAAAGTTGACAGGCAGGAAATTGCCTGCTAATTTGAGTTCGAGCACGGCTGCTCGATGGTTTGGTTGTTTCAGAATCAATGTAGAGAATCTTTTTGGGAGACAGAAAGATGCGATCTCAGAGACTTCCATTAATTGTCCTGGTACTGGCATGCGTTACAACGTCGGTTTTAGGGCGTAGCATTCCGCCGATTCGGCCCGTCGGTCCGGGGCTGGTCCGCGATGCCAACGCACTGGTTGTCGAGACTTTTCCATATAGTGCGGAGATAACCGGTGACAACGTGTATATCCGTTCGGGACCCGGGACGAACTACTACACGTGCGGCAAGCTCAACAAGGGCGACAAGGTTGCGGTGGTGAGCGCCAGGCCTCCGTGGTCTCGTATTGTTCCTCCGGCGGGGAGTTTTTCGTGGATTTCGATGCAGTACGTAAGTATCGATCCGGACAATCCGGGCACGGGCATTGTGACCGGAGACAACGTTCGTGTATATGCGGGCTCCGATTTCGTGCGGCCGATACACTCGACGACGCTTCAGGGCAAGCTTGGCGGGGGCGATAAAGTGAAGCTGCTTGGCGAGCAGAAGGAGAACTACTACAAGATATCTCCGCCGTCGTTTGCGTATTTGTGGGTAAGCACAGAGTTTACGAAGCGTTATGTTGCTCCGGTGCGGACTACCGATGTTACGCCGCCGGTCAAGGTTGCGGAGCCGAATGAAGAGCCGAACGACGTAGCGGTTGTTCCTGTGCCGAAGGTTTCGGTGGAGACTGAGAAGCTCAAAGAATACTATGAGCTGGAGAAGAAGTTCCAGGCCGAACGCGCCAAGCCGCTGGATGTTCAGGACTACAAGTCGCTAAAGACGTCACTGCTGGAGATTGCCGGGAACAAAGAGGCGGGCAAGGCGGCGCGATACTCGGAGTTCGTGCTGAAGCAGGTGGAGCGTATCGAACTGGCGCTGGCGGTTTCGAAGCAGGTTAAGCTGCAGAACGCCGAGCTTCAGAAAGCCCGAGAGCGGATAGAGAAAGCGCGGATAGCCAGGCTGGCGGCGATTGAGAACATGGGGCGGTTTGCGGTAATCGGGCAGCTTCAGAGCTCGACCGTTTTTGGGCAGGACGCGGCATTAAAGTTCTACCGGATACTGGACGAATCCGGCAAGACCGTTTGCTACGCCCGGGCGGTGGATCAGGGCCTTGCCGTGGATTTGAGCAAATTGATAGGTCGCAAGGTCGGGCTGGTCGGCACGATCCATGCGTATCCGCAGACGGGTGGGGCGCTGGTCCGTTTTACCCGAGTGGAAGAGTTGAAATAGCCGGCAGGTCGGGCGAGCGGGCGATAGGTGCCCGGCGAGCGGGCGGCATGAGCGGCGTGTTTTGCGGGGCGGCGTTGGTTCGAGGCTAAGGCACACGCGAGACGAAATGCGCACCAAAGGGGGCGCGCGCCTACCCGCATGGTCTGCGAGTTGCTCGGCGCCCGGGTCTTTTGTGCGCAAATTCGTCCCGGCAGTCTTTTAGCGTGGCGCGATGCCTTCTTATTTTTTGAAGGCCGTCCACTTCTGCTTGCTCTTTGTGCTGGCGAGTACGGTTTCGATAAAGAGCATTCCCCTGAGGCCGCTGTCGACGTTGGGGAAGTCCAGCGCGAGCGGGTCGGGCCTGGTTCTTGTGAGCTTTGCCCGCACGGTATCTGCGAAGTTGCAGTAGTTGTTGGCGAAGGCCTCGAAGAAGGCTTCGGGATGGCCGAAGGGCAGGCGTGTGGCTCGCCCGGCCGCGGGGCTCTTTTCGGCGACATAACCGTTGCCGCGTCTCCAGACCTGAACGGGTCCGTCGGGCTCCTTGACGTACAGATAGTTCGGATGCTCCTGATGCCATTCGAGGCTTCTGTCTTCTCCGTAGACCCAGATTGCCAGGTTGTTTTCCTCACCGATGGAGATTTGGCTGGCGTGGAGGATGCCCCTTGCGCCGTTGTTGAAGCGGAGCAGGACGTTGCCATCGTCGTCGAGCCTTCGGCCCTTTACAAAGATGCTCAGGTCGGCGCAGAGGTGGGTGATTTTGAGGCCGGTGATGTACTCGGAGAGGTTTTCGCAGTGTGTTCCGATGTCACCCATGCAGCCGGCGCCTCCGCTCTGCTTCGGGTCGGTTCGCCATGCAGCCTGCATCTGGCCGGTCCTCTCGATCGGCTGGGCGAGCCAGCCCTGGGGGTACTGGACGACTACCTTTCTGATTTTTCCGAGGTCTCCCGCGCGGACCATGTCACGGGCGAGCTTTACCATCGGGTAGCCGGTGTAGTTGTGCATGAGGCCGAAGACTTTTCGCGAGCTTTTGACGATTTGCTTTAGCTGCTTTGCCTCTTTGACATCGAAGGTCATGGGCTTTTCGCACATGACGTGGAATCCGGCTTCGAGGAAGGCCTTTGCAATGGGGAAGTGCCAGTTGTTCGGCGTGGTGACCGAGACGAAATCGATTCTTTCGCCGTCGGACAGCTTGAGCTCTCTGGCGATCATCTCCTCGTAATTTCGGTATGCGCGTTTTGTATCTATGAGCAGCTCCCGGCCCATCTGTTTTGATTTACGGGGGTTGATATCGAAGGCTCCGGCGACGAGCTCGATTCCGCCGTCCATTCGAGCGGCCTTTCGGTGTACGTCACCGATGAAGGCCCCGGGTCCGCCGCCAACCATTCCCATTTTGAGTTTTCGGTTGAGTGCCATGCGTACTCCTTTCAATAGACTATTGTCCGTCGATAAAGATTGCCGTTTTGGATTGTTCAGAATTCCACGCTGCTCTGAACAAGACCTCCTGCAAAAAGACCACTATTGTGCAAATTATAGGTGTTCAAGCGGGCGACGCAAACCAAAAAGTGGGGTTTTTGCACGTGTTCTTTGCGGTGTGCTGTGGGGAGGCGCAATTGTTTTTGGGTCGGGAGGTCGGGAAAGTTTCGGTTGACAATGGGTGTGTTGGGGATATACATTTCGCGTTGTCAATCGTGGGCAGACGATTGGCTCCGGGCGCGCGCAAGTTTTGTTGGTGCGGGCGTTCCGTTGGATATGGCGGCCGGAGGCTGTCGGAGAACCAAGCAAGGTGTCAATAATGAAGAGCGACATAGGCACGGTGTCGGCTGAGCTTTACTTCATAGAGGTGGTGACGCGGGTGCCCCTGAAGTTCGGGCCGGAAACGCTGACGTCGGTCAGTTGTGCGAGAGTGTGCGTAACCGTTGAAGACGGCCAGGGACGGCGGGCACAAGGCTGGGGCGAGACTCCGCTGAGCGTTCAGTGGGCCTGGCCCGGGTCGCTGAGCTACCAGGAGAGGCACGAGGCGATGCGTCTTTTCTGCCGGATGCTTGCGGAGGCGTGGGCGGGTTTCGAGGGGCGCGGTCATCCGATTGAGTTAGGTGCGGAGTTTATCGAGTCTGTGCTTCCGGAGGTTCTTGGGCGGCTGAATCGCGACAGGGGCGAGGCGGAGGCGATGCCGTGGCTGGCGGCGTTGGTGTGCTGCTCGGCGTTCGACGTTGCGGTTCACGACGCTTACGGCGTGCTTCTGGGGCGCGAGGTGTATTCGACGTACAGCGGCGAGTTTATGAACTCGGACTTATCGAGGTTTCTGGAGCCGGCCGAGGGCTTCGACTTTTCTTTTGCGGGCAAATACCCGGCAGATTTTTTGGAGTCTCCGGCGGCGCAGGAGCTGGCGGCGTGGCACTTAGTGGGCGGCAAGGATCCGCTGGACGAGCCGGAGCTTACGGGGGACGAGCCGGATGACGGGTATCCCGTTTTGTTAGCGGACTGGATCAGGCGGGACGGGCTGACGTGCCTGAAGGTGAAGCTGCGTGGCAACGATTCGGCGTGGGACTATGCTCGCCTGGTGAGGGTGGGGGAGATTGCGATTGAGAACGGCGTGACCTGGTTGACCAGCGATTTCAACTGCACGGTCACCGAGGTGGGGTACGTAAACGAGATTCTGGACC
>CP070678.1:4308911-4322140 GCA_020352515.1 Phycisphaerales bacterium
AGAGCCTCGATCTTGGCTCTGCTGCGGCGGTTGCGAACGCAACCGGCTTTGAAGTTGAGATTGAAGATATCGGGCTCGCGGGCGAACGTGCGGACTTGGCGCAGGAGCGGGATATAAGGGGCTCGGCAGTGACAGCGCCGCCGGTCGAGACCACCGATGGGCTTGTGCAGAGGCTCAAGAGCAAGGACGCCGGCGAACGCCGGAAGGCTGCCGAGAGGTTGGGCGAGCTGGCGAATGCGGGGGGCGTTGAGGCGCTGGTTGGGGCACTGAAGGACGAGGAGGTCGGGGTGCGGTCTGCCGCGGCGCGGGCGCTGGGCAAAATCGGTGACAAACGGGCCGTAGATCCTCTTGTCGAGACCTACCGGGACCAGGAGTACGAATCATTTGTCGATGCGATATGGGCGCTCGGAGATATCGGCGGGGAGAAGGCCGAGCGGACGCTCATCGAGGCCCTCAGCTATGACGGGTATCATCCGTACGTGCGGAACATAGCGGCCAAGTGCCTGCGGAAGCTGGGATGGGAGCCTGAGGGCCGTGGGCAAAAGGCTCTCTACCTTATCGCTCTGGAGGAATGGGACAAGGCCGTGGAGGCGGGTCCGGCGGCGCGGGTGAGCCCGCGGGGGCCAAACGTTGTGGAAGGCGCGGTTGAACTCGCGATTCCGATCGTGGTTCCACTGAAGGCGGAGGAGCAGAAGCCGGCGATTATGCGATATCCCGTTCTGCGATTCAGCAAGGCCGGCGGTCGGCTGAGGGCGATGCTGAACCTGCGCTGCACTTCCTGGCCGCACACGAAATGGCTGATGAGGCTCGAAATATTGGATGCGGATAACAAAGTGCTTGGCAGCACGGCGGCAATACACGCGAATTCCGGCACGATTGAGAAATACCCGCTCGTTGAGTATGCGAGAATCGCGTTCGATTTTGGAGGGCTGCCGGACGCTGCGGGGGCGGCCAGGTTCCGGCTGAGCTTTGAATCGTTCCATACCGAGCGGTCGTGCCGGCTCGACCTCGGCAGGCAAATACCACTGGCGCTGGAGCTAAACGCCGCCGAATGGTCAAAAACCCTAACGGCACAATGGGTCAAGTTCGAGGAATCGGCAGGTCGAATGCTGGGCACGGTCCATGTACGGTATTTATCCTGGCCGAAGGCGAAATGGGAAATTGCGCTCGGGCGTCACGATGAGCGGGGGGAGTTTGTCGGCTCGGCGCAGGTTATTGAAAACAGCGGGTTGATCCTTGGTCTGCCTTCTGTTACCGAGAAAGACCTCGAGTTCTCACTTGGGGCCTTCGACAAGTTGCCGGCGGGCGGGCGCATGGTTGTCAAGCTTCGGCGAATTCCGGAGCCGAAAGCGGCGGATGTGGCGGGCGAGGCAATTTCCGGCGTGCAGTCGGGGCGAGCCGGCCCTGCGCCCGCAGTGAGAGAGGCCGCGCTTATTCCAGGCGGGGGCGCAGCAGCGCAGTGGGAAGACTTGGGCGAGGCGATTCCGGCGGACTGCAACACGACAAGGGTCCTGGCCGAGGGTATAGTGCTGGAGCAGATAGGTGAGGATTCGGAAGGCAAGGTTTATGTCACGTGCACCCGTGACGCGATGAAGGCGAAGGACCTTCTGTATCGGTTTATACTAATCAAGAACGACGGGTCGGTGCTTGAGCCGAGCGGTTACGGGGCGATTGCACTGGGGCCGAGCGAGCGCTTGTGGGAGAAGTTCAGCTTTGAGACGGGTTTTGTCAGGTGGCGGCTGAAGGAGTTCAGATTCCAGAGCAGTGCCCTTCCCACTTCCGGCAGCGAGGTGCCGCCCGAGAGGGTAGATTATCGAGATGCTCTGGAGGTCGAGCCGCCTTTCTCTTCTGCGCCGCCTCCGGGGCGGTACGGACTGCATTTTGACGGTGAGGGCGACTATCTGCTGATTGCCGATAGTCCGAGCCTGAGATTGAAAGGTCCTTTCACAGTCGAGGCGTGGATCAGGGCGGAGGTGGGGGATGAGCCGCCCCATAACAGACCGGGCTGGGGGCTTATGGCCAAGGGCTGCTGGTTCGACGGGCCGAAGGCGAGGATCAGAGGCTTCGGCGTTAGTGTCGATCATCCGGCAAGCGGCTCGTCGGGATTATTGGTTCACTTCTGCACGGGAAGCGACGAGGGGATACACGGATACACGGTGGGCGGGTATGAAGTTAGAGACGGCGTGTCGGAGTGGATACATGTTTCCAATGTGTTCAATTGTCTGCCGGCGGACGGGCATCCGCTGGTGGTCGGGCGATACATGATTCCGAGCGAAGAGCCCTTCAGGGGCCAGGTCGGCGAGATACGCATCTGGAATCGGGCCCTTACGCGGCAGGAGGTCCGGAGGTACGAGAAGGTCGCGCTGACGGGGCGGGAGCCGGGTCTTGTCGGGTGCTGGCCGTTCGAGCAGACCGACGGGCAATTTGCATACGACATCGGGCCGAATCGCAATCACGGACGGCTCGGCTCGACGACAGGGACGGACGATGCCGATCCCGAGTGGGTCAGCCTTTCGGCGGAGCCGGCGGGGCAGGCTTCGGCGAGGTAGGGGCGGGGGCGGGTAAGCGGGCGGCGGAGAATCCGAGAATTTTTCCATTTTTTTGTTGCGGGCTTCTACAAATGTAGTAAAATAATTCTACGTTTGTAGAAGGAGACAGATCGTGAAGCTGACGAAGGCCGAGTGGCAGATTATGAACGTGCTGTGGGAGCATCACCCGGCGACGGCCAGGCAGGTCGCCGGGCGGCTGCCGGTGGGTGTGAAGTGGGCGTATACGACTATCAAGACGATGCTGAGCCGGCTGGCGGAGAAGAAGGCTGTTCGGGAGAGCAAGAAGGGCAACACGAGTGTATATGAGCCGGCGGTTTCGCGACAGAAGGCACAGCGAAGCGCGGTGAAGGACCTGGTGAACCAGGCGTTTGACGGGGCATTCGGGCCGCTGATGCACTTTGTGGTCGAGGACCAGAGGCTGACGGCCAAGCAGCGCCGGGAGCTGATGAGGGCTCTGGAGGTGAAAGGGGGCCGAGAGGGGCCGCGGCGATGACCGAACAGATTAACAGCCTTTCGGCAGCGTGGTGGGGGTGGATGTGGCCGATGTTTTGGCAGGCGGGTGCGCTGATACTCGTGATCGGCGCGATCGATTTTGTCATCCGCCGGCACGTTTGGCCGCAGCTCCGATACGCCCTGTGGCTTCTGGTGCTTGTCAAGCTCGTGCTGCCGCCGAGCCTGTCGCTATCAACGAGCGTGACATCGCGCATGGGGCCGCTTGCGCGGCGGGCGGTCGTGCGGGAGGCCAAGGTCGGGCGGCCTTTGTGGAAGCCGGAGAAAGGCACGGGGTCCGCAGGGCCTGTTGAGAGCACTTCGGCACCGGCGGTGGCTGCGGGGCCGAAGGTCGAGGCGATTGATGTGGCGCGACCGACATACGATGCATCGGCCGAGAGCGTCGGGGCGTCAGGAGGCGGCCGTGAGGCGGCGGGCGCAATTGACGGGCAGGCGGGTGTCGCGGCGAGACTGTCGTGGCGTTCGTGGTCGATGCTCGGATGGCTGGCGGGTGTGCTGGTTCTGGCGGCGTGGCTGGTGCTGAGGTTCCGGCAGTTGCGGCTCTGGCACAGTAAAAAGGCCGATGCTTCGGCTCTGCCGCCGTGGTTTGCGGGTGTGCTGGCCGGGGCGGGCAGGAACCTCGGTATTCGGCGTCTGCCGAATGTTGTTTTTTCGGAGTCGGTTGTTTGTCCGGCGGTATTCGGCGTTTTCAGACCGGTGCTGCTGCTGCCGAAGGAGGAGATGGCGGAGTTTTCGCAGGAGGATGTGCGGCACGTTCTTCTGCACGAGCTGGCCCACATAAAGCGTGGCGACCTGTGGGTTCACGCCGTGCAGATGGTCTTGCAGGTTGTGTATTGGTTTAATCCGCTGCTGTGGTTTGTGCGGCGGCGTTTGCAGGATTTGAGAGAGCTTTGCTGCGACGCGACGGTTGCGGGGATTCTGCGCGGGCAGACGTGCGGCTACAGGCAGACGATTGTGGAGACGGCCCGGCGTCTGCTGGCCGGGGGCGTGGGGCCCGGGCTGGGTCTACTGGGCCTGTTTGAGGATTCGAGCCGGCTTCCAGCGCGTCTGAGGTGGCTGGAGAAGAAGAGCTGGAAGAGGCGGCGGGTGCGAGTTGCGGTTATATTTGGGCTTGTTGTATTCATGCTGGCGTGCGTACTGCCGATGGCGCGACTGCCGGGCCGGCGTTTCCGGTTTGCGGGCGGCCCGCTGGATATTCGGCTGGCGGCAGTCAGACCCGACGGGTGCGACGATTTGTACGATGCCGAAGGCAACAAAATCGCGGAGAACACATTTGCCGAGATCGACGCACAGTGGAGTAAGGAATCGCAGTATTGCACGTTCATATTCACGATTCCTGAGGCTAACGCGCCTGTGCTTTTTACGCGGTTTTTGCAGGTGAAACCGGCAGGCGAAAGGCACGGTTTCGGCACGAGCCAGCGTCCTTTTCTCTGGAATCGCGTCGGGCATCTGACGTACGGCGTGGGCGTGAGCTTTCCCCGCACGTATAAGAAGTTTTTCACGAGACGGGTCAAGGCCGTTGACCTTGCGCTGCGTTATTACTGGGGGCCGCGCGGCAAGGCTGACTTTACATTCAGGGGTCCGTTTGTGGAGGGGCAGACGGTTGAGGCGGACGGTGCGGCGGGGTGCAGCCTGACCACGAAGAAGGACCGCTTGAATTTCGGCAACCACGTTGCGGCGTTTTTCACGATTAGCAGCGAGACGCCTTTCGACAAGGACTCGGTGCTGGTATATGACACATCCGGCGTTCGGCACTTAGTCGAGAGCGGAGGAGGGCACAGCGGCCGCGGGGGCGCCCGATACGACTTTTGCGTCGAAGGTTTGACGCTGAGGATGATAGGGTACGTGACGGTAGGTGAGAAGGCGCACGAGAGGAGATTCGATAATGTGAGAGTTCATTACGGCGGGCGGGCGGAGCGGGAAAGGATGGAGTTTCTTGATGAATTCTCAGAGAGGCTGGGCTTGGGCGGGGCGACAGGCGAGGAGCTTCACGATTATGAGTTCAGCGATCCGGCGGATGCGATAAAGGTGGTTGATATAGTGCGTGGCCGGTGGTACGTGATGAAGGTTTTCAACGCGATAGCGTACGGCCGGCCGAGAATCAGTATTCCCGCCCTCGACGAGGAAAGTCAGCAAAAGGTCCGCACAGCGGCTGCGGCCTGGGCGGATGCCGGCAGCCCTGAGATTCGGGCGTGGGGCATAGAATTAGGCTTGCGGGCGGGCCGGCCTGAGTTCTTCGATATGGCCTTGCAGGCGATCAGCGGGGAACCGCGGCTGTATGAAACGGGCAGTCCGTGGCAGGGCAGGATGGAGCAAGAGGCCATTGGTGACATCGCAAATGCGATCAATCACTACGGCGGGCAGGTCGGGCCGGAGAAGCTCGGCCGAATCCGGCAGATTGTATTGCGGGCAGGCAATCAGCGAATACTTGAGTCGCTTTTGACTTTCCTTTACCGGCACAGGACACCCGCCTCGCTGGAGATATGGCGGCAACTGGAAGAAGATGACCGGCCGTGGATCTGGTGGCCGGCAATGAAGGCCCTTTACAATCAGCATATAGACGTGTTCCAGCCGTTCGAGAGCTTATCTCGAAAGACGAGGCTTCGCCTGATTCTGGTAACGCAGGCCGACGATAACTACCCGCCGCGGTACAAGCTGCCCGAGAAGGACGCCGGCTACGAGGCCCTGGCGAATGAGGCATATTCAATGCTGCCGGGTATGTTCACGCCCGAATTGGCGCGAATGAATCCGCGAAGGGCTTGGTTCGACATTTACCAGGTGACTGCAAAGAAACTCGACCGCAGGCTTGCCACAGAGACTTTCGTGGAGTTCATTCGCGCGATCTCGACCGAGGCCATGCAGGAGGTTTGGGCAGCGGACGATCTTTTCTTCAGCAACTGCTGCTGGATGACCACCTACGTGATTCGCAGGCTCAACGTGTGGTACGACGTGGATATAGGGCAGGTGGGCAAAGACGAGCGGCACGAGGCGATACCCCGGAATATAATCGAGCTCAAGCGTATGGCCGGCGAGGCCCTGCGTTGGCACGAGGGTAGTCCGGAAGCGGCCGGGAGCGCGCGACGGCTGATGTGACAGGTTCTGCGGCCCGGGCTATAGAGTTGTGGTCCGGCAGCGGACGCGGGGATTTTGTTCTGCGTCCGGTTGGGGCGCTATCCGAAGTTGTAGTATTTTTTTACGGCTTCGTGGACCTGCCATTTGCACTCGAGGTCTTCGGGGAAGACGACGAGGTCTCCGGCCTCGAAGCTGACCGAGTCCTTGCCGTCGGTGACGGTTACCTTGCCCTCGATGAGCAGGCACGTTTCCTTTTCGGTGTAGGACCAGTCGAAGGTGCTGGGCTCGCATTTCCATATCGGCCACGCGCTGCAGGCGGCCGCTTCCTGCTCCGACGGTTTTCTGACGACAACATCCTTGACGGTAGGCATCTCGTTATTCTCCTTCGGTGGTTATGAGTCTATCGTGTTTCCTTTGTCATCGGCTGGGTTCAATTATATCGGGGCGGGACGATTTTTGAATATGGAGTCTGATTTTTTGATGAAAGGTGTTGGTAACTCGGTGGGGTTTGATATAGTATTGCCCGGCCTATTTTTGTTTATTCTTACAGGATGCAGAGTGGTGGACCGGGGCTGCTTAAAGAAGTTCAGAGAGTGGTTCGACAGGTATGCGGACGGCTTTTACGGGGACGATGAATTCGTCAATGCGAACCTGCGGCTCAAGCACGAGCACAGCTTCCGGACGTGCGAGGAGATATCGTACCTGTGCGGCGAGCTTGGTCTCGACGAGGGGCGGAGGCTCATAGCCGAGACGATAGCGCTGTTTCACGATATCGGGCGTTTCGAGCAGTTCGTCAAGTACAGGACTTACGTGGACCCGAGGAGCGTGGACCATAGTGCTCTGGGGGTTGATGTTCTTGGCCGGACGAAGATATTGGGGGGGCTGGAGGCGGAAGAGAGGCGGTGGATAGAGGAGGCGGTTGCATATCACGGGCGGAAGGAATTGCCGAACGGGCTGGACGGTGAATCGGTGTTCTTCGCGAGGCTCATACGCGATGCGGACAAGCTGGATATCTACCGGGTAGTGGTTGAGAACTACGAGCAGTACAAGAGCAACCCGGCGGAGTTCTTGTATGAGATCGAGCTTCCGGACGAGCCTGGCTATTCGGCGGAGGTGGCCGAGGCGGTCCTCAATGAGGAGAGTACGGATTACAGGAAGCTGCGGACTCTGCACGATATCATGCTGCTGCAGCTTGGTTGGGTTTACGACGTGAATTTCGTGGCGACGCTGAAGCGTATACGGCAGCGGAAGTTTTTGGAGACTATCGCCGGCTGGCTGCCGCAGAGCGAGCAGATAGAGGCGGTGCGGGAGAAGGTTCTGGCGTACGTGGATTTTCGAATCGAGCAGGAAGGGTGATGGCAGTTATTAGCCTTATTGATCACCTGCGGGCTTGACCGGAGAGCGGGGGCGTTTTAGCATACCGGGTTGTAGAGTTCTCCTAACGGAAAGGATTATCATGGATACTGTTTTGCAGACGAAGATAGGGGGCGCCGAGCCGGCGAGGGGGAAGGTGCGTGATATTTACGATCTGGGCGACAAGCTTTTGATAGTTGCGACCGACAGGCTGAGCGCATTCGACGTGGTTATGGCCAACGGGATACCGCACAAGGGGGTGGTGCTGACGCAGATATCGAAGTTCTGGTTCGATTTTCTGAGCGGGCAGGTGGATCATCATTTGATAAGCGACGATTTATCGTCGTTTCCGGCGCCTTTCTGCGACCACGGCGAGCTTGCGGGCCGGAGCATGCTGGTAAAGAAGGGTCAGGTGCTTCCGGTGGAGTGCGTTATCCGGGGCTATCTGGCGGGCTCGGGCTGGAAAGAGTACAGCCAGAGCGGGACGGTTTGCGGGCAGGCTCTTCCGGCGGGGCTTAGACAGTGCGAGAAGCTTCCGGAACTGATTTTCACGCCGGCGACAAAGGCCGAGCGCGGCACCCACGATGAGAACATCAGCTTCGAGCGCTGCGTGGAGATAATAGGGCTCGAGGCGGCACAGTACGTGCGGGACCGGAGTATGGAGATATTCCGGAAGGCGGGCGAGTACGCCGAGAGCAGGGGCATAATCCTGGCGGATACGAAGTTCGAGTGGGGTGTTGTGGATGACAGGATAATTCTCATCGACGAGGTTTTGACGCCGGATTCGTCGCGTTTCTGGCCCGCGGACAAATACGAGGCCGGGCGGGACCAGGAAAGCTTCGACAAGCAGTTCGTGCGGAACTATCTGGAGAGCATCAATTTCGACAAATCGGGCCCGGGCGTGGAGCTTCCGGATGATATAAGGGAGAAGACGGCGCAAAAATACATCGAGGCGTACGAGCGGTTGACGGGAAAGCATTTCGCGACATAGTTGAGCCTGCACTTGGACAAGAGAGACGTCACATTTCAGTGGGTTCAGCTTCTGGTCCTCTCGGCCGTTCACTTTCTGGCGGACATGTTCGCGAGCATGCTGCCGGCGATATTGCCGCCGATCCGGGATGAGTTTTCGCTGAGTCTTTCGCTGGGGGGCTCGGTTATTGTAATAATGACGCTTGCGTCGAACAGCGTGCAGGTCTTCACGGGGCACACGCGGGCCGAGAGCTCAAAGCCGCTGCTACTGCATCTTGGCCTGGTTCTCGGGGCGAGCATCTGCCTTCTGTCTGTTCTTCCAAGGCAGAGCGGCGCATTCGGGCTGCTGGTTGTTCTGGCGACGGTCAGCGGCTGTGGGGTCGGGATAGCGCACCCGGAGGGGCTGAGGGCGATTCATGCGCTTGAGCGGATTCCGTCGTCAGTTAGCACGGGCATTTTCATGTCGGGGGGCTTTGTGGGTTTTGCAGCGGGCGGCGCGGTTTCGACGGTTCTTGTATCGCGTTTCGGTCTGGCCGGATTGTATCCTCTGGCGATGCTTCCTTTCGGGGCCATTTTGCTGGTTCTTTTGTTGAGGATCCGATTGGCGGTTGAGCCTGGGGTCAACAACGGCAATGGAGAAATTAGGGCGGGCCTTCGGCTTCCGTTCTGGCTTATCATGGCCATGACGCTTCCGGCGGGCATTTCCACGACCATAATCGCCCATTTGCTTCCGACGGTGCTGAACGAGGCGGGCTTCGAGCTGACTTTCGGGGGCTACTCCATGACGGTGTATGGATTGGGCGGCGCCCTGGGGTCGTTCGTGTTGGGGGCCTTTGCGCACAGGAGGGGCGTTCTGGGCTGTTCGATCGCGGCGAACCTGTTGACGGTCCCGGTGCTGGTGCTCTATCTTGTGTTTCTCAAGACGAGACCGGCGGTGGGGCTGCTGGCGGGTGCGGGGTTCTTCTCGTTCGCGGCGTATATCCTTATGGTGACGCTGGCGCGGGACTCGGCGGGTCCGAACCTCGGGCGCAGAATGGGTTTTGTGGTGGGTGGAAACTGGGCGTTTGCGAGCCTGGTTTTCATGGCGCTGCTTCCGGTGGCCGAGCGCGTCGGCACGCGGCTCTTGCTGGACTGCTCGGTTGTCGGGTACCTGGTCTCGGCTTTTCTGGGTCTTTTGCTGCTGGTCAGAATCAGGAAATCGGGCGAGACAGGACAGGGCGCCTTGTGATTTGGCTTTTTGTGCAGTGCGGCGAGCGGTGTTCGGGGCGAATCACGCCGGGGAAAGAGTTGGTACTCTTGGCCGTTTTTGGCTGATTTTTCGGTCAAGGCGATTGACAAGGGCGGCTTCGGGCTGCTATTCTATCGGTCGGCGCCTGCAGGTTACTGGCGGTGTAGCTCAGTTGGTCAGAGCATGGGATTCATAAGCCCAATTCCTACCCCACTTATACCCCGGAAAGTGCGATAAACGCTGACTAAAGCCCGTTACTCATAGGGCTAAATCGGTACATGTCGGGCTCATGTGGTGTCCAAATGGAGTCCAAATGTCACCGTGTCTGAAAATTCGAGGACGGATAATGGCGGTTGAACCGGGCGCCAGTTTTCGATCTGAGGCGTCCAGCTTGGCCCGTAGTCCACGAACAGGGCTTGGTGCGGGTAAAAGATTTCTGCTTTTTGACAGGTGGACAGAGGTCTTGGCGTTAGAAGCTGATCAAGATTGGAGCTAAGGCGGTCAGGCATTCCAGATACATCATTTTCCAGATGGCGGAAGTGGCCGTGCCGAGGGCACTTTTTCGGCAAATCCTTGAGCGAATCAGCCGATTGAGAGCCAGCCCGGAAGGCGTGAGGGCAGGATGACCGGCAATATAACGAAAATCTGTGCCGCTCAGGATAAATCGGCGGTCGAGGTGCGTCGAAAAAACGCCAGAATGCTTGATTTTCGGCGAGTTAGCGTGTTTGGGAGCCTTTCTGAGAGGCATATTGGCCGTGTTGGTGACCATACGCCTTGAAATCGAAGACCTGATTTTGGTAACAAAAGACGTGAGTCAACGCGGAGAGGATTTATAGTTGACGCCAGACAGATTGTGATGTCAAATGGTGTGTCCCGGAATTAAGGCAAGTGGGAGGAATAGTAAGCATGGCAGAAGGCAGTTTACCTACCGAGAAAGACAGACCTTTTATTGCTCCACTGTCGTCCCAAGGCCAAAGTTCATTTGGGACAAAAGGTGAGGAAATAAGGACACCCGTAAATCCCCTTCCATCCATTTCATTCCCCAAAGGCGGCGGAGCTATTCGTGGCCTCGGTGAGAAATTTACCGCTAATCCCGTTACAGGCACAGGTTCATTATCTGTCCCCATAGCGACAAGTCCGGGCCGGTCCGGTTTCGGCCCACAACTTTCGCTCACCTATGATTCCGGTTCCGGCAATGGACCATTCGGTTTTGGCTGGAACCTATCTTTACCGTCAATTACACGTAAAACCGACAAGGGGCTCCCAAAATATCAAGAAGCAAAAGAGTCAGATACATTCATCTTGTCCGGTGCCGAGGATCTCGTGCCGGTTCTCAAGCAAGAAAGCAATGACTGGATACCGGAAGACGTGCCAAATAGAACCATTGATACCGATACCTACCATATTAAACGCTACCGTCCCCGAATCGAAGGTCTATTTGCCCGCATTGAACGATGGGTAAACACGCTCACGAATGAAACCTACTGGAGATCCGTATCAAGGGACAATGTTGTTACGATTTATGGCAGGACAAAAAACAGCAGAATCGAAGATCCCAATACCGCGGATGACTATCCTCGCGTATTCAGCTGGCTAATATGTGAAAGTTATGACGATAAAGGAAATGCTATCTACTATGAATATGAACCTGAAAATTCTACAGATATTGACCTGTCTCAGGTAAATGAGCGGAATCGATCGGACAATATCCGATCTGCAAACCGCTATCTGAAACGGATCAAGTACGGCAATAAGACACCATTTGAACACGAGTCAGATTTACCGCGGGAATATAGAGACAATCTGTCAGAACGCACTGCCTGGCTCTTTGAACTGGTCTTCGATTATGATGAAGGGCATTGTGAGGAACTTTCAGAAAATCCGGATGGTTGTCAGTATATTAATGCACGTATAGATCCGAATCAAGATTGGCGAAGACGTCAAGACCCATTTTCCAGCTACCGCTCCGGCTTTGAAGTGCGCACTTATCGACTTTGTCATAGGATATTGATGTTTCATCATTTTCCTCTTGAACTTGGTGTAGATGATTATCTGGTCCGAGCTACCGAATTCACATATAAAGAAAGTCCCATCGCATCGTTCATCACAAGTGTTACGCAATCCGGATTCAAGCGCCAAGACGATGGCACTTACTTAAGCAAATCCTTGCCTCCACTGGAATTCAAATATAGCGAAGCAACTTTTCAGGACAAAATACAAAGAGTAGAAAAAGACAGCATTGAAAATCTGCCTTGTGGCCTGGATGGTGCTTTATATCAATGGGTGGATATCGATGGAGAAGGATTATCCGGAATCTTGACTGAACAGGGTGATTCCTGGTTTTATAAACGAAATATAAGCCCACTTTCCGTTGTTGGTGCGGAAGATCCTCCTCAAGACGTGGCTCGCTTTGCTCCGATGGAACATTTGTCCCCAATCCCTTCCTTACCAACTCTTTCTGAAGGTCGTGCACAATTGCTCGATTTAGCTGGAGACGGTCAACTGGATGTTGTGGAATTCGATAGCCCAACACCAGGTTATTATGAGCGATCAAAAGACGAATCTTGGCATTCATTTAAGCCATTCGAGTCGCTGCCCAGAGTATTATGGCAAGATCCCAATTTAAAATTTGTTGATCTTACCGGCGATGGCCATGCGGATATCCTCGTTTCAGAGGACGATGCATTCACCTGGTATCCTTCCCTGGCGGAAAGAGGTTTTGCGTCTGGTAAAAAAGTGATTCAAGCCCTTGACGAAGAGAAAGGTCCTAAACTCATATTCTCAGATGGTACGCAGTCCATATACCTGGCAGATATGTCCGGTGACGGTTTGACGGATCTGGTTCGAATTCGCAACGGGGCGGTTTGCTATTGGCCCAACCTAGGCTACGGCCGTTTCGGTGCAAAGGTAATGATGGACAATTCCCCTTATTTCGATGCACCCGATCATTTTGATCAGCGTCGCATTCGCCTGGCAGATATCGATGGTTCAGGTATTACCGATATCATGTATTTGAAAAGCGATGGTGTTGATATATATCTTAATGAATCTGGTAATCACTGGGCTGAAGCAAAGAAATTAACCTCATTTCCCAAAATTGACAATCTGTCATCGGTCATGGCGGTGGACCTGCTCGGTAACGGTACGGCCTGCCTGGTCTGGTCCTCATCATTGCCGAGTCATACACAGAATCCCCTACATTACATCGACCTCATGGGAGGGCAGAAGCCGCACTTGCTGGTCAAAACGATGAATAATCTGGGGGCGGAAACCCACATCCATTATGCGCCCTCGACGAGATTTTACCTCATTGATAGAGAAGCAGGAAAACCATGGATAACCAAGATTCCGTTTCCCGTACATGTAGTCGAGCGTGTTGAGACCTATGATCGTATCAGCCGTAATCTCTTCGTAACCCGTTATGCTTACCACCACGGATATTTCGACGGCGTCGAACGCGAGTTCCGCGGCTTCGGTATGGTAGAGCAGTGGGATACGGAGGAGTATGCTGCTCTGAGTCAAAGTCAGGACTTTCCCAACAGCGACAA
>CP070678.1:4322240-4342081 GCA_020352515.1 Phycisphaerales bacterium
AACGCTCATGACTTTGCCTCTTTGCGGCTTTTCCTTGGCGCTGTCCGGCAGCACAATCCCGCCGGCCGTCTTCGTTTCTGCCTCCAGACGCTGAACGAGCACCTTGTCTGCCAATGGTCGAATCTTCATCTTATTCGTACTCCTTTCAAAATATTACACGCGTTCCTAATAACTTGTCACATAACGAGCTTGCCGCGGAATGCCGGCTCGAACGCACGGCCGCCCCGCGCTTATTCCGCAAAAATATAGCTGCCGTACTTCTTGAGAAACAACCTGTGAAGTTGCGCCCGCAAAACGCCCATGTCAACCGGCTTGTCGATCACACTGAAAACGTCGAGCCGCAGTGCTTTGCCAAGCAGCGACTCACCTGCCGAGCTGCTCAAGAGGATGCACGGTATGGAAGGATAATCCATCCGGATAATCCTTATCGTTGCCAGACCGTTCGATACCCCGGAATCCATGTCCACGATCGTCGTGTGGATCCTCTTTCTTTCAATGATGTGGACGAACTCGTCCGCATTCTCGGCCACCAGTAAATTCACCCCTCTCGGACGAAATACATCGCGCAACGCCTCCGGCCAGGCCCAGTTGGCCTCACTCGCCAGCACGTTCACCTCGGGCTCCCACACGCCTCTTGCGCCCTCTACAGCAACTTCATCGGCTTTGGACATATGCGCAACCATAGTTCTATACTCCTGGCCTCTACGCCGCAAATGTTGTGCCAGATAACACCCAGGCTTGCCATATTGGCGCAAGTGCTTGTCAGCAATAGCCTTATGTCATCCGGCCCCCCCGTCTGCAAACTGCCAAAACCAAGACCGACACCCCCCCTTCTGCCAACCTGACAGATTACGGCCCCCCCAGACCCACAACTGGCCGGCAAAAAAAGGGCTAAAGAACACACCGAAGCCCTTGCTCCGGCGATTTGGCTTTTGCTTTCGGCCCCCTGTGGCGATATACTACCTGCGGACCGAAAGGCCCAATGACGGGATAAGTACCTTTCTCTCGCTGATGCAAAATGGAGGTGATTATGACCGAAGGATATCCTTTGTCTGCAAAAGTCTACCCCACCAGTGACCTTGAAAAGCTTAGCATCCTCGAAATGCTCAACTACTTCGAGCAGCAGGGCGCCATGCGCGTCTCCGACCTGCACATAAAGGTCGGCGCGCCACCGGCTTACCGGATCGACGGCAGCCTTGTAAAACTCAAAGGCCCACCCGTCACGCCAGAGATAGCAGAGCGGCTCATCTACCCACTCCTGTCCGAATTGAATCTTCAAAAGCTCAAGAACGACTTCTGCGTTGACTGCTCCTATCGGCTCCGCTCGCTGCAGTTCCGAATAAATATATTCCTTGAAAACGACGGTCTGGCCGCCGCCATCCGCGCGCTGTCGCTCGAAGTCCCTCAGATCGAGGATATCGGCTTTCCGAACAACGTCTGGCAAGACATCATTAACCGCAAGCACGGCCTGGTCCTCCTGACAGGCATCACCGGCGCCGGCAAATCAACCACAATCGCATCCCTCATAGGCCGAATCAGCGAGAAAACCGCCTGCAGGATAATGACCGTCGAGGACCCCATCGAGTACATCTTCCCGCAGAAATCCTCAATCATCTCACAGCGGGAGGTCAGGCGAGACGTCAAGTCTTTCCACGTCGGGCTGAGGGAAATGCTTAGGCAGGACCCCGACGTGATATTCGTCGGGGAAATGCGCGACGCCGAGACCATAGCCATGACGCTAATGGCCGCCGAGACCGGCCATCTGGTCTTCTCCACGCTCCACACAAGGGACGCCGCCGGAACCGTCACCCGAATCCTTGACTACTTCCCCGAAGGCCGCCAGGCAGAGGTAAGAAACCAGCTATCGCTCGGCCTCGCGTATATCATCAGCCAGAAGCTCGTCCCCAAGGCCGATGGAACCGGACGCATCGTGGCCATGGAGATACTGAACAACAACTACGCCTGCGCAAACCTAATACGCCACGGAAAAATCGAGCAGATATACACTCAACTCCAGACCAAAACGCGCGACCGGCCGGACGAGAAAATGATTACAACGGAAAAACACCTTACAATACTCGTCAAACAGGGCCGCCTCGATCAGCTTGAAGCCAGAAAATGGGCCAACAACGTGAAGGCTTTCGTTGACGCCATGCAGCAGGTGTAGCCTCGCGGCTCACGAACAGATTCATGGACCCCGCGCCATTTGCGTGTGACAATCAGCCGCACTGGGCGATACTACGCGGGCCGTTCGGTATTACAACCCCCAGGCCTTGGCAAAGGCCTTGAAACTGCGGTCGTACGTCTTCTCGACCTCGTCGGGAAAACAGCAGCCCGGCAGTTGCCTGGTCGACAGATGATAGCTCAGGCACTCACAGCACATCCCCTTGCGGCTGCAGCCCGGATAAGAGCAGTTGCATTTTCTCAGATTCTCCTGTTTGTTGCATTCCATAATCTTGTCTATCTCCTTTTCTTATCACTTTCCAGGCGCGTGCTCATCAGCTTGTACACCGCAGCGCCGCACTTCAGGCATTTCCACGGCTTCAGACTCCGCACCGCTTGGACCCAGAAGACCGCCCAAACGCCGCAGGTAACCAGCGTCAACAGCAGATGCGGCGTATGGTTGATGCTTCGCCGCCCGACCGGCGCCTGGCTGAGACACCTGCCGCAGTAGCCGCTTGCTTCTTCGAACCAGTTGGACCGAAAGCTCACTAACCACACTTCAGTCTTACCCGGAGCATGTTTATACAGCACCCAAACCAATCAACGTAACAGAACCCGCCGGGCAAGGCAAGCAGAAAGTTCTACTAAATCGAGCTTAAATACCGGTCCATTTGCCCCCTCCGGCCTATAAACGCCTTGACTTTTCCTTTTTTTGCCTTCGTAATTTGTGGGAATCTCACAACAACCGCAAAAGCCACGAAAACCGAGCCTGAACGCAGCGCTTGGGCGGTTCTGCCTTTCGCTGTCGTCAAATCCCCCCTCGCGAGTTGCTCCGGGCGATATCGAGCCGCCTTTGGCCCGTAATCCCCGCCCAGCGGCGCAAACTCTGACAACCAAACGCGGAATACAGGCCTCATCGGGCAATTCCCGACATTGGCTGCGCAGCTCTGCCGCCCGCGGCCACGTACCGGGCCTGCGAGACTCTATTGGAGCGGCAGCACGAAAATACTCACGCTGTATGCCGGCGCCCTGAGTGCGTCTGAAACCGCCTCGCCCGGCGCGCTCTGGCGAATCACGACCTCCGGCTCCTTCCCCGGCTCGTTGTGCGCCATCGGGTCTTCGTTTGCAATCGTATACATCCTCCCGCCGCCGGGCCCGGACGAGGCGCCCTCTACCTTAAACGGCGCGCTGTATTCTTTCGCCGTAGGATTCACGATCCCGACCGTCAGCCCCTTCCGATCATCGGTGAGCGCCGCCACCATGTCAACCGGCTCGCCAACGCCCGTCACGGCCACCGGGATCGTCCCGAAATTCATGCGGTACATCTTCAGCACCAGCCCCGTCGTATCGAACGCAGCCGCCGTCTTGCTTGTCTTGATCGCCCCGATGACATTGACCGTCTGGGCGTAATTCGCCATAAACACGATGTCGCTGTTACGAATCATCTCGTGCAGCCCCGCCGCGATTCCCATCGCATCCTTGATATTGTAGTGCCGGCTCCCGTACCAGTAGTTCCATTCGTCGATGGCGATCCGGATGTCCCTGTCCCTGAGCGAGCCAAGCCTCCGTCGGTAATCCCGGTGCGCCTCCACCTTCGCGCGGACATTATCCGGAATCTGCCGCACGTAATCCACAATCGATTCCTTCTCCCTCCTGCAGTAAAAATGCTCGCTGATAAGGTCCATGTGCCCGGCGCAGCTCCGCATCATCCCCTCCGACCACCTGCCGGCCTCCCCGACGGCTACCAGCTTGACCGAAGGATCGACCTTCCGCATGGCCTCGGCAAACAGATTGTGCTTAAGAACGTACTGATTCAGCGACATATAGCCCAGTTGCCAGTTGCCGAACATCTCGTTGCCGATTCCCCACCACTTGACGTTGTAAGGCTCGGCCCGGCCGTTGGCTGCTCGCCAACCGCCCATCGGAGTATCGGCCGCGCCGTTGACGTACTCGACCTCTGCCGCCGCCGACCGGTGGTCCCCGAAGCCGCTGTTGACCGCGATATAAGGCTCGGTCCCGAGAAGCTCGCAGAACCTCAGAAACTCGTGAATCCCGAAGTCGTTCGACTCGAGCGAGTTCCAGGCCAGGTTCGGCCGCGGAGGACGCCTGTCCCGCTCGCCGACCCCGTCACGCCAGTTGTAACCGCTCACGAAATTCCCCCCGGGCCAGCGGTATATCGGCGAATCCAGCTCCTTCAACAGAGCCAGCGTATCGGCACGAATCCCCTCCACATTGTCGGCCGGCATCAGCGAAACCGTCCCCACACGAAAAGTCCCCGCGCCGGCCCCCACAATCTCAAGCCGCCCGTCGCGTGCCTCAGCCCCTGCCGTGAAATTGAGCGGGACCTTCTTGTACTCAGCCGTGACCGTATCGATGGTGACGCTCTGCCTACCGTCCTGGCCCGCACCCCATACAAGACTGACGGTCACCCTCGCCGAGGCGTCCCCCGCAAGGAGGATACGCCCAGTGTACTTGCGCCCCTTCAGCAGCGCCAATCTACCCTGAACGATTCCCCGCGGCGTTCCGTCGGCTGCGAGGCTCACCTCCGGCGTGTGCTCGCCGACGTACGCGTTATCCTTCCGCATCGCCACTGCATTGCCGCCCCCGATTGCCTTCCAGGGCGACTTGGCCGCACCAACCGCATAGTAGAATTTGCGGTCTTCCAGCATCTCCGCCCATATCCCGTCGTAAATGCACTTGCCGAGATGCTCGATGAACTGGCCGTAAATGTACTTTGAAATCGGCTCACCCGTCTTGCCGACGTTAATCGTAACCATCGAACCTCCGCCGGGTTCGTCACCTCCGAATGCCGCGCGTAATCCGCCGGCTGATGTCACCACCAACAAAACGATAAAAGCCAAACCAAACCTCTTCATGTTCTGGCCTCCTTGATAAGAAAGCGCTTCCATAATTCAGCGAACAGGTAGTTCGAACAGGCTGATGCTTAGCGGCGGGACGCGCAGTTTGTCGGATATCCGGCTCACAGTTATCTCTTCAATCACCACCTTCGGCTCCTTGCCCGGCTCATTATACGCCATCGGATCCGGGTGTGTTATGAGCCACAGCCGTCCTTTGCCGGTAAGCTCGGCGCCCCTGAGTTCCATCGGGGCCTCAATCTCCTCCGCCATCGGATTTACCACTCCGATCGTGAGAGCGGACTTGTCGCTCGTCCACGCCGCCGCAACGTCGAGCGGCCAGCTATCGCCCCCAACCTCCACCGGAACCGTCCCGAACCGCCGGCGATACAGCTTCAGCGGCAGACCCGTCGTCGCAAATGCCGCCGCCGTCTTGCTCGTCTTGATGCACCCGATCACGTTCACCGTCTGGGCGTAGTTCGCCATGAACACGATGTCGCTGTTGCGGATCATCTCGTGCAGACCCGCCGCTATGCCCAGAGCATCCTTCAGGAAATACCGGGTCCCAAGCTCCCCGTAAACGTGCCGACCGTACCAGTAGTTCCACTCGTCGATTGCAACGCGAATGTCCTTGCCCTCGAGCGAATCAAGCCGCTCGCGATACCCCCGGTGAGCCCGCACAATCCCGCTCACCGACTCAGGTATCTGCCGAACGTGAGCGGCAACGGACCTCTGCTCCTGCCGGTAAAAATGCTCGCTCAGATACTCCATGTAATCGGCGCAGCTCTTCAGCATCCCCTCCGACCAGTTGCCGACCGCTCCGACCCCGATCAGCCTTATCGTCGGGTCCACCTCCCACATCGCCTTTGCAAAAAGGTTATGCTTGATTATGTAGTGATCCAGTGACATATACCCGAGCTGCCAGTTCCCGAACATCTCGTTGCCCACGCACCATAATTTCGATGCATAGGGCTCCGGGTGGCCGTTTTCCGCCCGCCACCTGCCCATCGGCGTATCGGCCGAGCCGTTGACGTACTCGACCTCCTCGGCCGCTGAATGGTCGTCCCCGAAGCCACTGTTGACCGTAATCAGGGGCTCAGCGCCAACCGCTTCGCAGAAAGCCAGATACTCGTGCAGGCCGAAGTCATTGTGCTCGATGCCCCGCCATGCCGGGTTCTTGCGGGGCGGCCGCCTGTCCGGGTCGCCGATCCCGTCCCGCCAGTCATACCCGCTCACAAAGTTGCCGCCTGGCCAGCGGTAAATCGGGGAATCCAACTCCCTCAGAAGCTTTAGCGTATCGGCCCGCATACCCTTGATATTGTCGGCCGGCATCAACGACGCCGTCCCAATGCGCAATATCCCGCCGCCTACAGCCACTATCTCCAGCCGCCCGTCCTCCGTGCTGCCGCCCGACGTGAACTTCAGCGGCGTCTTTGTGTATTCTGCGCCGGGCGCATCAATCGTAATACTCTGGCGCTCATCCTCACCCGAACCCCACGCCAGACTGACCTTAACCTTTGCGCCCGCATCGCCGGCCAGAACCACCCGCCCCACGTAATCCTTGCCCCCAATCAGTGCGAGCCGCCCCTGCACAATCCCGCGCGCCGAATCCGGCGAAAGCCTCACTTCAGGCGTCTGCTCGCCCACGTACGAATTCGCTCTCTCCATCTTCACCGCCTCACTGCCGCCGACCTCTTCCCACGGCGACTGCCTGGCACCCACCGGATAATAGAACTTGCGATCCTCCAGCATCTCCGCCCATATCCCGCCGTATATACAGCGCCCAAGATGCTCGATGAACTGTCCGTAGATATACTCTGAAACCGGCTCACCGGTCTTTCCCGCATCTATCTCGAGCCTCGTTTCGACGTCCTTGGCCGAAAGCAGCTCAAGCTTAACGTCGTCGAACCACGCCTTTCCGGTCGACCGCCCCCATCCGCCGAACAGGCAGTTGATCGCGACAACAGTCTGATCCCCCGTGTCGAACACCACCTCCACCCGTGTCCAGTCCTTAGTCCCCGTTACCGCCGGTGTCTGTACCGGTTGAATGTTGTGCAGATTAAACAGCGCCCCTCTGCCCGACCCGGGATTCACGTTCTCCGTCTTGATCCAGCCGCTCAGCCGGTACTGCGAGCGAGGCTTGACATCCGCCGACGTCAGCCATCCCGCATCCGCCCCCTCCTCGGACGCTATCATAACGTACCTCATGCCCGTGCGCCCGCCTTCCGAGTATTTGAAATCGGCCCTCCCGCCATAGACTTGCGTCCTCCAGCCCGCGGGCCTGTCATCGTCGCCCTCTTCGAACGAGGGGTTGAGAATCGTGCCCTGCGGCCTCGCCGGCTCGACCGCCGATTCATTGCTCGCCAGCCAGACCGCCATCGGCCCCTGTCCCCGATGCGCCCACGCATAGTACGGAATTGCCGTAAACTCCCGCTCCTTGCTCACCACGCTCGTGCCGTCGGGTACGTAGCTCAAATCCACCGCCTTGCCGGTTATCACCGCCACGCCGTTGAGTAAATAGCCGCGGAATTCGGTCGTTAGCTTCGCATCCTCCTTCAGCACGAGATTCAGCACCTTCCCGTCATTGTCCGGCCACTCCGCACAGTACACAAGCGGCCCCCGCTCCAACGCCACCCTGCCTGCATCCGCCTCGACCTTCTCATGAGCTGCCACCCGCCTCACCGGCATCGCAAGCCTTAGCTCGACAACGTCACCCTTGCTCCACTTTCGCTCTATACAGGCAAAGCCCTTGTCCATCGTGTATGAGGCGCCCTTGCCGTTGACCTTCAAGTCCACTCCCTGCTCGCACTCATCCGCATAGCGATAAAGGTCGCTCGGAACCGGGCGGTTCTGGGCCCAGCCGGGAATCCGCACGCAAACAGTGAACTTGCCCGAACGCTGCGGCTCGACCGACATCCTCACCGTCCCATCCCACGGATACTGCGTCCGCTGCTCTATCACAACGGCGTTGCGCCCCATCGCCACCTTCCCAGAGCCGTCCACGAACAGATTGACGTAAACCCTGTCACCCGACCGGGCATAAACATAGCCCGGAACCGACGCGATAAACCGTGTGATATTACCCGGACAGCACGCGCAACCGAACCACGCGCTCCGCTTGTGCTGCCCTCGGCTCGCCAGCGGGTTCGGGTAGAAAAACAGATCGCCGCTCAGTGACACACCGGAAATCACCCCGTTGTACAAGGTCCGCTCCAGCACGTCGATGTACTTTGCGTCGCCCTCGAACAAAAACATCCGGTGGTTCCACATCACGTTGCCTATTGCCGCGCAAGTCTCGCAGTACGCCGTATCGTTCGGCAGCTCGTAGTCCTTACCGAACGCCTCGCCGGAGCCCGTCGCCCCGATCCCGCCCGTCAGGTACAGCTTCCTGCCGACAACGTTGTCCCATATCCGGTTGATCGCCTCCAGGTACTGCATGTCGCCCGTAAGAGCCGCCACGTCCGCCATCCCGCTGTACATGTACGACGCCCGCACCGCGTGACCAACCGCCTCGTCCTGCTCGACGACCTTCTTGTGAGACTGATTGTACGGATTTCCGCCCGGCCCCCGCGTATCGAGGAAAAACTTCGCCAGCTTCAGATACTTCTCGTTGCCCGTCGCCACGTACAGCTTCGCCAGCCCCATCTCGATCACCTGGTGCCCCGGCGCCTTCTCCAGCTTGCCCGGCCCGAACACCGTGCACAGGAAATCCGCGTTCTTCGTCGCCACGTCCAGAAGCGTCCGCTTGCCCGTTGCCCGGTAATGCGCAACGGCCGCCTCGTACAGGTGCCCCATGTTATACAGCTCGTGGCTGCCCGCGAGCTTCTCCCACCGCTCGTTCCCGAACCACCTCCTGAGCCTCTCGCACTTGTTCGTCCGGCACGTGAAAAGATACCCGTCCTCCTCCTGCGCCGCCGCAATCTTGGAAATCAAATCGTCCAGGTACTTCTCCAGCTTCGGGTCAGGGTGCACGCTCAGCGAATACGATGCCCCCTCCAGAATCTTGTAAGCGTCCGTATCGTCGAAAGGATAATCGCCCTTGTGCTCGCCCTCCATCAGCTTGCCGGCTATCGAGAAATTATCGATCCTGCCCGTCTCCTCGCACTTGCCGAACGCGTATGGAATCGACACCGTACGATTCGTCTCTATCCGCGGCTGCCAGAACTGGTCCGTCAGCTTTACATCCGTAAACGCCACCGCCTGCACGGGATAGTCGTGCCCCACGTCTTCCACCGCCGGTCCGGCGCCCGTTTTGTCCTCTGGCTCCGGCTGGCACCCCTGAAGACCAAGCAGTAAACATACACAAAGCAACACCACGATTCTGGCCGTCCGTTTCGCACTCATGATTACTCCTTTCTGCTTCTCTTTAAGGGCGCATTGCCGTTTCGCAGGTCGATTCTAAACCGAATCAAGAGAAATGCAATTCGATAATATCCTTGTCGTGAAGGACGTGCGTCCGCTGGGCGTTCTGCCCGTCGTATACCCCCGTACCCCAGATCCTGGCGGACTTCAGATTCTCGGCAAGCTGCCGATGCACCGCGTTCGCCAAATCCATCACCGTTGAGCCCGCCGGCAGCGTAAACGGCTCACTCATGTCCGCCGGCTTGCCAGGCCGCTTGGAGTATATCCGTATGATGTTCAGCAGCTCGAAAAGCTTCCTACCCAAATCCGACAGCCCCTCGCCTGTCTCGGCCGAAACTTCCAAAAGCTCCCACGGATACCCGCGCAATTCCTCCAGCTCCTCCTTCGCCCCCGTCCTCGCAATATCACACTTCGAACAAATACAGAACGCCCGCTTGCCCAGCACGTTGCCCTGATTGTCAAAAGCAGGGGTCTCGCCGCCCGCCAGAAGATTCCGCGATTCGAGAAAATCCAGACAAGCCCCCAGTTGTTCCGCCACGTCATCCGATAGGTCAATCACGACCCCTACCAGATCACAGTTGCGATATGTCCCCACCTGACCCGGCGCGATATAGTCGGCCGTTATCGGCGGCATGTCCACAAGCTGTATCTGAACGTCCTCGTATTGAACCATGCCCGGAACCGGAGCGTGCGTCGCAAACGGAAAATCCGCAACCGAAACCTTCGCGTTCGTCACCGCGCCCACTATCGAGCTCTTGCCCGAATTCGGCATCCCAAGAAGAACAACCTGGCCGGCCCCACCGCGAGGAACGTGGAAAATATCCGTGTGCTTGCCGCCCTTCTTGACCGGAGCCTCCCGCAGTTTGCTCAGCTTCCTCCGCAAATCCGCACGCATGTGGTCCGTGCCCTTGTGCTTCGGAATCACCCGCAGCATCTGCTCCAGCGCCAGTATCTTCTCGTCACTCGTTGCGGCGCTTCGAAACCACTGCTCGGCCTTGAAATATTCAGGTGTTAGATTCGCCGGCATTGTCGTAACATAAAACACGCGTGGCCTTTCCAGGCCCTCGTAACATTACCTCACTCCACAAGTGTCTCTGCAACCAGGTCCCCGACTTCACTCGTCGAGTAGCCCATCTTTCCGGCCGCCAGGCTCTTGAGCTTGTTGGCCGTCACGAATTTGACAGCCTCCTCGATACGCCCGGCCGCCTCATCCTGGCCCAGCGTCTCCAGCATCATCTGCGCCGCGCAGATGGCGGCCAGAGGATTGATCACACCCTTGCCCGTGTACTTCGGGGCGCTGCCGCCTATCGGCTCGAACATGCTCACGCCCTCGGGGTTGATATTGCCGCCCGCGGCAACACCCATCCCACCCTGAATCATCGCGCCAAGGTCGGTAATGATGTCCCCGAACATATTGCCCGTCACAATCACGTCGAACCACTCGGGATTCTTCACGAACCACATGCACGTTGCGTCAACGTGATAGTACTCCCTTGCAATATCCGGATACTCCTTCTCCCCCATCTCGTTGAACGCCCGCTCCCACAGGTCGTACACATACGTCAGCACGTTCGTCTTGCCGCTTAGCGCCAGCGTGTTGTTCTCGCCCCTGCCGCGTGCTTTCTTGCCGTATTTCCTCGCGTACTCGAACGCGTACTTCAAACACCGGTCTACCTGAAACCGCGTATAAACCGCCGACTGCACCGCCACTTCGTGCGGCGTCCCGCGCATCGTAAAACCCCCCGTCCCCGTGTACAGATCGCCCGTGTTCTCGCGCACTACGACGAAGTCTATATCCTCCGGCCCCTTGTTCTTGAGCGGCGTCTCCACGCCGGGATAGAGTCTCACGGGACGAAGGTTGATGTACTGGTCCAGGTCGAACCGTGCCTTTAGCAGAATCCCTTTCTCCAGAATCCCTGGAGCCACATCAGGGTGCCCTATCGCACCAAGAAGAATCGCATCGAATCCGCGCAGCTCCTCCACACCGCTGTCCGGCAGGGTCTCGCCGGTCCTCTTGTAGCGCTCGCCTCCGAAATCGAATTCGGTTAGATCAACCTTGAAATTGAACTTCTCCGCCGCGGCCTTCAAAACCTTTACCGCCTCGGCCGTCACCTCCGGCCCCGTCCCATCGCCCGGTATTACCGCAATCTTGTACGCCATTGATTCTCCTTGAGTAGAAATTACTGTTCTTGCCTCTATCGCTTCAGCCTCGCATCGCGCCAGAGTTGATAATCTTCCCGCCGCCCGGAAGCCGGCATGCTCGCGTCTATCCCCCTGCGCCACTCATGCAGTATCCTGCGAAGCTCCGCCGCCTTCTCCGGCATCTCCTTCGCCAGGTCCTGCTTCTCGCCGATGTCTTTTCTTAAATTATACAGCTCGACGCTCTCGTCCTCATACCACTCTATAAGTTTATAGTCTCCGGCTCGCACGGCCCCGCTTGGTCTGTTGCCGCTGCCGTGATAGTGCGGATAATGCCAGTAGATCGCCTCGCGCTTTGGCTTGGCGCCGCCCTTGAGCAGCCCGACGATACTAACCCCGTCCACGTGCTGCCCGCGCCTCGCCGGCAGCCCCGCCATCTCAAGCATCGTCGGATAGAAGTCCGTGCTCGTCACCGGCTCACGGCACACACCCCCCGGCCTGACAACACCCGGCCACTTGATAATCATCGGCTCGCGAATGCCCCCTTCATACAGCCAACCCTTGCCGGCCCGCAATGGAAGGTTGCACGTCGGCGCCTCCCGGGGCACCGTGGAAAGCCCCCCGTTGTCCGACATGAATATCACTATCGTATTGTCCTCTACGCCCAGCTCCTCGAGCTTCCTCATCACGCGCCCGACGCTCTCATCCACGCTCTGAACCATCCCCGCAAACGCCGGGTGGTCCTGCCACTGCCTGGTCTTGTACCGCCCATAAACACCCACGAACTTAGGCCCGTCACGCCCCGGCAGCCTCTCTGCCTTGGCCCTGTATTTCTCCGTAAGCTCCTCCTTCGATTCTATCGGTGTGTGAACGGCGTAGTGAGACAGATACAGCAGAAACGGCCTGCCCCTGCTCCCGTCCAGGAACTTCAACGCCTCATCCGTCAAACGATCCGTCAGGTACTCCCCTTCCTCACCGCCCGGCGGCATTGTCTCCAACGCGCGATTTCTCTTCTTGTACGGATAGAAATACGTCGGCGGCGCGCCCGAGCTGTCACCGCCGATGTTGACGTCGAAACCCTGATGCTCCGGATAATACGGCTTGTCCCCGAGATGCCACTTGCCTACAAAGCCCGTCGCATACCCCGCCTCTTTGAGCGCCTCGGCGATCGTCACCTCCTCCAACGCCATGTAGTGCCGGTACGCCGTCGGCTCGTTGCTGCCGCCTATCCACTGCGTGATTCCCAGCCTCGCCGGGTACTTGCCCGTCATAATACTCGCGCGCGTCGGCGAGCAGACCGGACACGCCGCATACGCGTCCGTAAAACGCATCCCCTCCCGCGCCAGCCGGTCGATATTCGGAGTCTCATAGAACTCGCTGCCGTAACAGCCCAGGTCCTTCCAGCCGAGGTCGTCGATGAGAAAGAAAACGAAATTCGGCCTCCTCCGCCTTTGCCCTCTCCTCCCCCCACCTCTGCCGGCCCACGCTACGCCCGGTGCAACCATCGCCAGAGCACCAAAACCGACCGCCTTTAAGAACGCACGCCTGCCTGTGACCCTGCCGTTCCTTGTGTCCATTCTTCCATCCATTTCAATTGCCCTGCATCTCTTTCTTGACATGCTCCAGCAGCCCGCCGTCGCCGATTATCTCCAGAGCGAAATCCGGCAAAGGGCTAAAACTAATCTCAATGCCGCTTGTTTTGTCCTTTATCAGGCCCGCCTCGAAATCAATCTCAACTTCGTCGCCGTCGTTGATCCTTTCGACCGCCTCATTCGACTCGATCAGGTAGAAGCCGCAGTTGATTGCATTGCGATAAAAAATCCGCGCAAAAGACCTCGCAATCACCGTCCGAACCTTCGCCCCGCGAATCGCCCAGACCGCGTGCTCCCGTGAAGAGCCGCACCCGAAATCATCACCGGCTACAATTACGTCGCCCTCGCCCGCCTTCTCCACAAAGCCCGCATCCAGGTCCTCCATACAGTGTCTCGCCAATTCCTCCTCCTCGTCCGTATTCAAATACCTCGCCGGTATAATCTCGTCCGTATTGATGTGGTCCCTCCTGTATACATGTGCCTTGCCCATGGTCTATTGCTCCTGCCGCTCTGATTTCTGCTCCTGCTCAGCCTCCTGTCTCTTCTCCTCTTCACGTCGCTTGTGGTAAATGCACCAGTTGCCGATTGCCGTGGTAACCAGCAGACCCGCCGTGAAGGCATGAAACGCAACCAGCCCTCTGGTTTCACGCCCCCAAAAGACCATCAAAAACAATGTGATAAGAGTGCACACCGCTGCGATTGTAAAAAGCATCGCAACAAACTTCGTCGGCTTCATGATTTCTTTCATGTTCTCACTCTACCCGATAAAGGCCCCTGTCCGGATTCCGGATTTCACGCCTCGGTCTTCCCCCGTGCCGTCCGTGCTATCCGCAATTATATATGCCCCCAATCATACCACTTCCCTCGCATCCGCCAGCTTTCCTTCAATCGCGCTCGCCGCCGCCGTGGCCGGGCTTGCCAGGTAAACTTCGCTCTCCGGATGGCCCATCCTGCCGACGAAGTTGCGGTTGGTCGTGCTCACGCATTTCTCGCCCGCAGCCAATACGCCCATAAAGCCTCCGAGGCACGCCCCGCACGTCGGCGCCGCTACCACGCACTCGGCGTCATAGAATACATCGAACAGCCCCTCGTCCTTGGCCTGCTTCCATATTGTCGGTGTGGCCGGCACTATAAGCGTCCGAATCGCGACTTTCTTTCCCTTCATGATGCCCGCCGCAATCCGCAAATCCTCGATACGACCGTTCGTGCAGCTTCCTATGTAGGCCTGGTCCATCCGCCTGCCCGAACATTGCCCGACAGGCACGCCCCCGCTCGGTAGATGCGGCAGTGCGACCATCGGCTCGATTTCGCAGCAGTCGAATTCCTCGATTGCCGCGTACTCGGCGTCCTCGTCGGATTCGTACACCGTGTAATCCTTGTTGTCACGCAGGTGTTCGTTCAGATAGTTCTCGGTTGTGTCGTCGAAACCGATTATACCGTTTTTCGCGCCGGCTTCTATAGCCATGTTCGTAATCGTCATCCTCGCCTCCATGCTCATATCCGCCAGCGCTGGCCCGGAAAATTCCATCGCCCTGTATAGCGCCCCGTCCGTGCCGATCCGTCCGATCACGGCCAGGATTACGTCCTTGCTGTAAACGCCGGGCCCCAACGAGCCCTTCAATACGATCTTAATGGATGCCGGAACCTTGAACCACAGCCTGCCCGTCGCAATCGCCGCCGCAAGGTCCGTCGAGCCTATACCCGTGCTGAATGCCGCAAACGCCCCATACGTGCACGTGTGCGAATCGCCCCCCACAATCACCTCGCCCGGCCGAATATGCCCCTGCTCCGGCAGCAGCGCATGACATACCCCGGCTCTACCCAGCCTGTAGTAGTGCTTTATCCTGTGGCGCCGGGCCCATTCGTCTAATCGCCTGTGCAATTCGGCGCTCTTGACGTCCTTGGCCGGTTGAAAGTGGTCCGGCGTCACAACGATCTTCTCCGCATCGAACACCCGGTCGATACCCTTCTCGATCAGCATCGATATCGCAGGCGGAGTCGTCACGTCATGACACATCACCACGTCTATCGCCGCATCCACAAGCTCGCCTGACCGAACGCTCTGCTTCCCGGCCGCCCTCGCCAATATCTTCTCCGTTATCGTCATTGCCATTATACTCTATCCTTTTGTCACCCACGATTGAAGTGGAGAATCCGGCCGTTGCAATCTTCTATTTCCGTCACCTGAATCCGGCCTTCGACTCCGCTCGGAATATCGGGTTGACCGCCCTATACCTCTCCCTTCAAACTGGCCTGCTCGCCCATGCCCCGGGCCGCCGCCATCCTGTTAACAGCGTCCACGTACGCCTTCGCGCTGGCCTCGATGATATCGGTCGAGATGCCCCGTCCGACAAACGTCCTGCCGTTCCCGACAATCTTCACCGTCGCTTCGCCAAGCGCCTCCTTGCCGCCCGTAATCGCCCGGATCGAATACCTCTCCAATTTCGGCGAAAGCCCCGTTGCCTCCCGGATCGCCTCGTACGCCGCATCCACCGGCCCGTCGCCGAACGCCGCCGCCAGCTTGGTTTCGCCCTGGACCCGAATCTTGACGCTCGCAGTCGGCAACGTCCCAGTCCCGCTCGCAACGTGCAGGTACTCCAGCTCGTAAACGTGCTCCACCACGTGGATTTCTTCGTTGATTATCGCCGCAAGATCCTCGTCGAATACCTCCTTCTTCTTGTCCGCAATCTCGACGAATCTCTGGTAGGCATGCTCGATCTCCTGCTCGCTGAGCTTGTAGCCCAACTGCCTGCACCTGTCCACGAATCCGTGCCGTCCGGTGTGCCTGCCTAAAACCATCCGCGAACCCCCCAGGCCAATCGTCTCCGGCGTCATAATCTCGTACGTCCTCCGCTCCTTCAGTATCCCATCGACGTGGATGCCCGCCTCGTGTGCAAAAGCGTTCGCCCCAACGATCGCCTTGTTCGGCTGAATCACAAAACCCGTCAACTGCGAGACAAGCTGGCTCGTGCGGAATATCTCCTTCGTGTTGATGTTGGTCCGCAGGGGCTCCTGCCCGCTCCGGGCGGAGAAGAAATCAGGCCTCGTATGGATGGACATCACGACCTCTTCAAGCGCCGCGTTGCCCGCCCGCTCGCCTAATCCGTTGACCGTGCACTCGACCTGCCGCGCCCCGTTTCGAACGCCTGCCAGCGAGTTGGCCACCGCCATCCCGAGATCATTGTGACAATGCGTGCTTATCACGCACCTGTCTATCCCCGGCACGTCGCTCTTGAGCTGCGCGATAATCCGCCCGTACTCGTACGGTAGCACGTAACCCACCGTATCCGGTATATTAAGCGTCGTCGCCCCGGCCTCGATTACCGCTGTTAAAATCTCAATTAAAAACGGCATCTCACTCCGGCAGGCGTCCTCCGGAGAAAACTCGATGTCCTCCACGAACTGCCCGGCTAACTTGACCGCCTCGACCGCCATCTTAAGCACCTCATCCGCGCTCTTCTTGAGCTTGTGCTCCATGTGCACCGGGCTGGTTGCAATGAACGTATGGATGCGCTTTTTCTGCGCCGCCGCCACCGCCTTGCCGGCCGCCTCGATATCGCCGCCGCTCGCCCGCGCAAGCGCCGCTATCGTCGGACCAGATACCCGCTCGGCAACCAGCCGGGTCGCTTCGAACTGGGCCGGGGAAGAGACCGGAAAGCCCGCCTCTATGATATCAACGCCCAATACCGCCAATTGATGCGCGATCTCGAGCTTCTCGGCTATTGAAAGCGACGCGCCGGGAGACTGCTCGCCGTCCCGTAGCGTCGTGTCGAATATGACTACCCTATCGTCAGACATCGTTTCTTCTCCTATTTCCAAAGACCTAATCCGGCCAATTATGCCCAAGACGCGGCCGAATTGCTACGATTTTACGAAAAAAACAGGGATTCTAATGGATGGTTGGGTGAGTGCTGCGCCTAACGGCGCAGGAGCAGCCCAAGGCCCGAAAGGCCCGGTATGATCGAACAGATTATAATGCACCTGCTGCTCATGGCTTCTATAATACTAAGGCACAAGCCTCTTGGCAAGTAACAAATAAACAATACTGTCGCCGCCTTCAAGCCTTGGCCCAAGACCCCTCGGCACTGCCAAAACGTGATTTCTTGAGCTTATCGTGCGTGCCGCTCAACCTTTTGAGCCCGGGTTAATAGTCTTGTTAAATAGCTCCTCGTTGATCCTTACGTTGTTGAACCGAACATCCTCCACTCCTTCCAGAACATTCGGCTTCGCTACATTTTGAAATGAACAATTCTCTATACGGATGTCAGTGGCGGGTGCTCGCTCATACGCCTGGATCCGCAAACCGTAGGTGCTTTTTTTGCTGGTCACATTCTCCATATTGATATTCCGCACCCTCGGCGGAAACTGGCCTGTGTCCTTTTCCCCGTAATAGAAATTGATCCTCAGAACTGCATCGCCCACCTGCCCGATGGAGACATTTCTCATGTAGACGTTTTCCACGAATCCTCCCCGCACGGAGTTGGTCTTTATACGCAAGGCGCGATCCAGGTTGGGGCTGTCCATGGTGCAGTCTTCGACAAAAACATTTCGTACCCCGCCCGACATCTCACTGCCCATTACAACGCCTCCGTGCCCGTCTTTCATCTCGCAGCGTCGCACCACGATATTCTCCGAAGGAATATTGACCCGCCGGCCGTCGGTGTTTCTGCCCGATTTTATGGCGATGCAATCGTCTCCGGTGTCAAAATAACAATCCTCGATCAGAACGTCCCGACACGAGTCGGGATTACATCCGTCACCGTTGGGTCCGTGATTCTTGATGATAAGATTTCGAACCGTTACATTTTCACAGTACAGCGGATGAACGTTCCAGAAAGGACCGTCAATAATGGTGAGACCCTCAATCAGGACATTTTGACATTTTACCGGGCTTATAAACGTCGGGCACCAGTGAAAATCCTTCTTGCCCTGGACACGTTTTTCCACGGGGACATTCTCCTGAGCCCATTGTGCATTTTGTTCGTTCGATTTGCGATACGGCTCGCCGGGCCCCCTCCTCCATGACCACCACTTTTCTCCTTGCCCGTCGAGCGTCCCTTTGCCCGTGACAGCGATATTCCGACAGCCGTTTGCATAAATCAGCGGCGACAGATTATAGCACTCCCGTCCCTCCCAGCGAATCAATACGGGCGGCAGATAGTCTTCGAAGCGATCACTGAACAGAATCGTTGCCCCCTTGCTGACGTGGAGACAGACGTTGCTGCGCAAATGTATGGGGCCGGTCAAAAAAACACCCTCGGGAACAACTACGCGACCGCCTCCGGCCAGGTGACACGCCCCTACCGCCTTCTCGAAAGCCTCCGTGCATTTTGTTCTGCCGTCCCCATCGGCCCCGAAGTCCGTGATGTCAAACTCTCGATTCGGAAATACCGGCGCCTCTATTCTGCCCAGGATTTCCGGCAATTGCTCCCAGCCCATCGGAGGCTGCGACATGGCATGATTGTGACATGACACCGTCCATAACACACATGCGAATAAAACCACCGATTTGAGCATCTTGCGATATTTCCAGACCATACTGTACTCCTTGCAGTGTCGAGTTAACATGGTTGCCGGCGTACGTCCTTCGGACCGGGCTGCGCAGCTTCCAACATCGAATATAACATAGCGCTCCTGCATACTCCTGTCAATCTTTGACTCCGCCTTCTTATCTCCGCCCCGCTCGCAGGCAAATCGCGCCGGACGCAAAGCTCGTATTCAACGCCGGTTCGATCCCGCCGCCTGAGTTCTTGAATCGCTTGACCACCGCTGCCGAGGCGATAAGGTGAGTTCGGCAAACACAATCAGCAATCACACCAATGGCGGATTCCCTGCTGATTTCTGTCTCTTTGAACTCCTGTGCCGTTCACGGAAAGACCCGTTCTTGCCTCATCCCTCGATGGGCTCAGGTTTTTTAAACAGGAATTGTCCATTTGGCCCTGGACACGAGAAAACAGAAAATAAGGGGTCAGGTAGGGGTAGGAACAAATCTTAAGTTGGAAATAGTAATTCCACAGTCGAGCCACTCATCGCCTGCTGGGCCATGAGTGCATTGCGGTGGGTCAGTAAAAACCTCTCTAAACCTTGAAGCTCGGCTTAGAAGTGAAGCTGAGAACCTGAGACTATTGTTGTCTGTGTCTTCTCAATACTGCTAAGGCAGGTAGGCAAAACAGCAAGAGTGTCGCCGGTTCCGGGATGTACTCAATAGAGGAAATCTCAATGTGGCCCGCGCTCCAGGAGTCGCCGGGTCTGATGACTATGTTCAGAGGCGATTCGGCGGTTCGAGTGGCAGTGTGAGTGAGCACATCGTCCTTGAAAAATGAAACCTGGTTTCGGCCGTCGACTTCAAACCGCAGTGTGTACCAGACCCTGAGGGCGTAGTAGTCGTCGCCCACCTGGTTGACGTTGGCAAGCTCGTCGCCGTATATCTCAAACTGGTTGGAAAAACCCTCGTTGCCAAAGTAAATCTTCCCGACGTCGTCGATTTCATAGGGCACGGTTTCGGGAACCAGTATTACGCGGGGGCGTGGGGTAGTGTTGGTACAGTCGAGGACCCTCATGCGTATTTCGAGAGTAAACGGGTCGGGCGCCAATTGTGTGTTGTACTCGATCCAGTCATTGGAATTACCCAATCCGGTGTTTTTGAGAATCTGGTACCGGGTTACAGTCCACGGCGAACCGTGATAAGTCCAGCCTGACAGATTCGTCCCGCTAAAAAGAGGTACGCTAT
>CP070678.1:4342181-4348365 GCA_020352515.1 Phycisphaerales bacterium
GGTGAGCTTCTCACTGACCACTTCGGTGCGTGGTTTGGCTCGGCCGTGTGCAGTATCGGCCAGGTCGCGGCCGTCGAGGTATTCGGGCGGCCTAACGCCGGCGGCCTTTAGGAACGTGGGGGCCAGATCGACCAGCTCGACGAAGTGGTCGCAGACGGCGCTGCGCGGCAGGCGGCCGTCCGACGATGCGGCGATAAGCGGCACGTGCACGGATTCGTCGAAGAACGTGAACTTTTCGTGCATGCCGTGCTCGCCGAGCTTGCACCCGTGGTCGGGGTTGAAAACGATCAGCCACGGCCGGTTGCCAGAGAACGCCTTGAATGCCTTGATGACCCGGCCGATTTCGCTGTCTACATAGCTCGCCAGACCATAGTAATCGGCGCGCATCTTGCGGATCTCCGCCTCCTTCATGCCGTGGACCCGCAGGTTCTCGTAGGCGGTTTTCGTCTGGCGGCCGAAGGATTTCAGCTCGGACTCCGTAACCTGCGGAAGTGGGATCGATTCGGGGCTGTACATGCTGTTGAACGGCACCGGCGGCAGGACCGGCGTGTGCGGATAGATGTAGGAGACGCGCAGGCAGACGGGCCTGGCTCCGGAGACCTCGGAGCGGAGGTAATCAATAGCCATGTTCGACAGGTGCGCGGTGAGGGTGCGGTCGGCGGGGACAGGATTGGTGCCGCCGATTATCAGCTTCTTATTTGTGAGGTAGCGCCGGAGGATGCCGAGCTCGCCCTCACGGTCGGCGCCCTTGAGTAGCCGCGAGGGGTTGGCCTCCTGGATGTCGGCTTTGCCCCAGGAGTGGAAATCCCTGTCCGCAAATGCGCTGAGGACATTGTACCACCTGCCGTTCGGTGTGTATGGCCGGTCCTTCGAGGCGAGGCGGTAATGGTGCTCCTTGCCGAAGTTGACGACCTCGTAGCCGCTGCGACCCAGCAGCTCGGTGAAGAAAGGGACGGAGAATTCCGTGTCGGGGTGGGAGTACTCGAATCCGTACACGCCCGTGTGGTGCGGGTAGCGCCCGGTAAGGATCGAGACGCGCGAGCCGACGCACAACGGCGCCTGGCAATATGCCTGGCGGAACAAGACTCCCTCGGCGGCCAGAGCATCGAGATTGGGCGAGCGGACCCAGTCATATCGCCCGAAGGCGCCGACGGTGTCCCAGCGGTGCTCGTCGGTCATGATCCAGAGGATGTTCGGACGCTCTGCGCCCGCCGAGCCGCCGTATAGAGGCGCCCCGGCAACGAGGGCCGCACCGGCGCCGGCGAGGCGTTGCAAAAATGTCCGCCTGCAAATGGGGTCGGATGCTGGGGCCGAACTCGTCTGCTTTTCAGAGGTCATATCTGCCGCTCGAATTACTCCGGCCGGACTGGCACATTTCACAGGGATTTCAGAAGTCGCACGGCGGCTTCAACCATCATCTCGCCGCCGCCGGGCGCGATGCGGGAGTTTACGGTTTCGTAGCTTCCCTCGGCGAAAGCTTTCTTCGTTGGGATGTAGCCGGGCGCATCCTGGCACAGCTCTATCACGAGCGTCGTCGCGAAGGGAGAGGCTTTCTTGATGGCAAGGCCGAGGTCAACGAAGACTTCGCCGGGCAGGCCGACGACCGCCACGTCTGGGGCCAGCCGGAAGACCTGGACCTCAATCGGCAGCGTCGAGCCGGAGCGCATCTGAAGGGCCAGGATTTTGTATGCCTCAACGTGTTCGAGGAACGACAGTTTCCTCGTACCGACCTTGTTGATGGCCTCGCGGGCCCAGGCGACCTTGGCCGGCGGGTATTTTTGAAGCGGCGCCTGCACGACCTCGCTGCGGACGGTAAGTGCAGGCTCGACCTTCGCCAGCGACGCTGCTCTCCTGCCAACGGTCTTGGCAAGGGTTTTGCCGATGTAGTCGGTCTTGAGGCGTTCGCGCTTCGTTACGTCGATATGGTTGATGTCCCCGCAGGTCCCGGTGCCGAACAACAGTACGAAGTCCGGCCCGAACTTCTCTTTCATCGACTGCTCGAGATAGTATGGGTAGTCGGCCGCATATTTCGTGCCGCCGACCGTATCGAGGTGGAGCGCGAAATTCACCAGAGCGGCCATGGCCTTGTCGTCGTCCCTGCTCCGGATAAGAACGATGCCCACCTGCGGGTCAATAGGCCCGGCGGCCCGGACAATATTCGGATTCAAGACGCCGGGGTTAAACCGGACCGTACCGTCCTTCATGTGGAAGCGCCTGTTGAACGATAGGCCGTGCTGCTCGGCGGCGCCGACTTCGAGCCGCACCGGCCTTGTGTCGGCGGCAGCCTTGGTGACAGCCTCGACGAGTTTCTCAACAAGCTGTGAAGAATAGTCGACCTTTTCATGCGGGTCGTCGTCTGCATCGGCGACGGCCGCATCGTGGAAGTGTTTCCTGAGGGCGCCGAAGTAGAGCGGCCCGGTGTGGCTGTGGGTGGCGGCAATAAGGATGTTGCCGGCGGGGATGCCTGTGTTTTCGGCGGCCTGCCTGCGCGCCCGCGCGGAAACATCCGCAGATATTCCGATGATGTCACAGAAGACCATCGCGGCCCGCTCGGCGCCCTGGCGAAATACGATTGCCTTGGCGCCAAGTGGGTTCAGCACGCCAGTGCTGAGGCGCTCGTTGAAATAGCCGCTCATCCGGTAGTTGAGCGGCGGGGTTATGTCCACGACGGCAGTGCCGGCCTGCAGCGAGGCTGCGGGCGGCACGGCGGCTGTCGCCGACTCTTGCCCGGTTAGCCCCTCGAGGAACCGGCGGGCCTTCTTGGCCTCTTCAAGGGTCTCGTTCAGCCCGCCGGGTTTGAGACACTCGACGATCAAAGGGCCTTTCCTGAAGCCGCCCTCCTTGAGACGGGCCAGGACCGCGGCGAAGTCCACCCTGCCGGCCCCCGGTGTCACCATGACGTTCCTGGGATGCACGTAATCCTTGACGCACATTCCGACCACAAGCCCGTCCACAGTGGCGGCGTCGTCGACGGGATTTCTTTCACCGTTGGAATAGTAGAAGATATTGCCGGGATCGTACCATATCCTGAAGTTGCTGTGCCCGACCATTTCGACCGTCTTGCGGCACTGGGGCCCCGTTGCGTTGAGCCCGCCGTGCGGCTTGATGCTGATGCCGATTCCCTTCTCGGCCGCATAGTCGCAGCATTCGGCAATCGCCTTGTAGTAAGCCTCGTACAGCTTCTTGTTTCCGGTTCCGCCCATCAGCAGGTTTTTCGCCCCGCAGGCCGCACAATTGTCGACAAGCCTTCTCAAGCCCCGTATGCCCGCATTGAGTGACTCAGCCACGGGGATGTCACCGCCATAGACCGATGGTATCGCCAGGCCGCGTCTCTTGGCTTCCTCTCCGACCCGCAGCGCTTCCTCCAGGCTCGTTGCCACCGATATCACCAGCCGGGTTTTTGAATTGGTCGTCATCAGACCGACGTATTTGAAACCCGCCTCTGCAATCGCGTCGAATGCAACGCGATAATCCTGTTTGTCCCACGGGCGTGTATAGCAGCCGATCAGCCAGGGGCCGTTCGCCGCAGTTCCGCTGTCGGCCGTGGCATCCGGGCAGACTCCAAAGTAGGCGGTGACGCCGGTTGCTGCAAGCCCCGCCGTCTGGCACAGGAAGTCCCGGCGTGAAAGCTCTACGGTTGATTCCATTTGACAATTCTCCTTGTTCGGCGCGAATGCAACGTCCCGCAACGTAACATCTATCCCTCGCTGATGTCGCGTTTTTGCGGATTGTAAACGGTTCGGCGGCCGGTGTCGTACGACTGCATAGCCATGATGCAGGCCACGGCGTGCTGGTAGCCGGCGTCGATTGAGGCGTTGGGCGTCTTGCGCGTCCGCATGCACTGGAGCCAATCGAGAAAATGGTCCGGCATCGGCACCTCCTTGACGGGGTTCTTGCCCCGAATTTTGCCCATCCGCTTGCCTCCGCCCTCGGCGGTCAGCACCGGAGCGTTCCAGTTGACCATATCGAGCACGCCCTGGTCGCCGAATATCTTGAAGCTGTTGCCGCTGCCGTTTCCGAAGTTGGTGGAGTAGCTGACCATAAAGCCCTCCGGATAAATCCACAGGGCCTGGACGTGGTCGGGACAGGTAAACTTGTTCTCGTCCTTCCACGTGAAGGTTCCGCCCAGACACACGCAGCTCGCCGGAAACTTCGCTCCTGTTATGTAGTGCACAAGGTCGATAAAGTGACTTGCCAGGCCGGGCACCGGCCCGTCGGAGAAGTCCCTATACCCGTACCAGCCGGAATAAAGCACCGGGTCGAACGGCCGCATGGGCCGGTCCATCAGGAACTCCTTCCAGTCCACATCCTTCTCTTCGACGCCCTTCACATAGGAGTACCAGTACGGGCGCTCCCCGTTGCGACATTGCTCGATCCGCCCCACCGTCCCGAGGATTCCGGTCTTGTAAAGCTCCCTGCACCCGGTGAAGGTCGGGTAGCTGCGCAACTGTGTTCCGATCTGGACAATCGTCCGGGCCTTCTTAACCGCGTCGCAGGCGTCGCGAAGCCTGTCCATTCTCCTGGCAAGCGGCTTCTCACAGTAGGCATCCTTGCTGGCCTCGGCAGCCGCCTTCAAATGCGTCGTGTGCTGGTGGTCGCAGGAGGCTATCATCACCGCGTCGATATCCTTCAGCGCCAAGAGGTCACGATAAGACGAGAACTGCCGGGCATCCCGACCGAACCACTGCTTAACCTTTGCGTTGGCGGCCTCGCGGTGTATGCGCCAAGGGTCACACACGGCCGTAATTTCGATATTCTGGCTCTTGGCGTGCTTTTGAACGCCCGCCATGTGGGCGCCGACGCCCCGGCTCCCGCACCCTATGATCCCTATCGAAATACGCTCGTTCGCCCCCGCTACGCGGGAGTAACTTTTTGCCGACAGGGCCATAACGGCGCCTCCGGCGGCTGTGGCTTTAAGGAACCTTCGACGTGAATAGCTACCCTGCATCGCATATCCTCCAAATACAGATGAATGGACAAAGAGAATTCTTTCGGGCACGCCTGCAATTCAAGCGTGCCCCGCCCCCAATTTCAAGGAAAATCCGGGAATAATTGCCCCCCCGAGCGACACTACCGCCCGCTCCCTGTGGCGCTTGTCCAGTCGCTTTGGCGGACACCGTGGTAGGTTGTTAGGATGTACTCGAACTCTGTGACCGAGCGAGGCTCTAATTGCAGGGTGAACTTGACGGTATCCAGGTCCACCTTTTCGAACTGGCCGAATTGGCCGCTTCTTTTTAGGTCCCAGTACTGGGTGCCGAAGTTGCGCTGAATCTCGACCTTGACGGGGATATCGCGCGTGTTCCTGACCTCGATCTTGAAGGTTCGTATCTCGTCCCAGCCGGATATGTTGCGATACCTGTCGAAGCGGTAGTTGTCCGTCTTGAAATCCATCAGCTTAGGCTCGACGACCACGTCGCCGACCGGACCGAGGTTAAGCTCCACGTCCTCATCGACGGGGATGTACTTGAACGACGATTGGCCGGTGTAGGACAGGTGGCCGGCCGGGCCTACGTCGCGGTAGACCTTGAGCAGGCCCCCGGGGATGGGAGTCTCGCCTAATTCGTGCTCTTGGTCGTTCTTGAAGCTGAGGAACCTGACGACGGCATTGCCGTAGCGCCGCTGCTCGAATTTATAGAGATTGACAACCGGCACTTCATCCACATCGAAGCTCAGCAGCCTCTTGGACCAGCCGGTTGGAATCGTTTCAGTCCCCTCAATGGTATAGAGGAAGTACTCACTGAGGCCCTCCTTCTTGATCTCCTTGGGTGCAGTCGCAATCTCTGCGTCCAGCGCCAAGACGCGGAGACCTGATGAGCGTGCCCTGAATCGCTTGTGCATCGCGGCCTCTTTTTCGTCCTCACTCGGTATCGGCTCGCCTGGCCGACCGTAAGGATATTGCCGGCGGGCAAGCTCGGCGATCTGCTCTAAGATGTGGACCTTGCCGACAATCAAACGGGTCTGGGCGTTTTCGTAGTCCTCTCCGCTGTTGTTGGTAACGCGGACGTAGCCCTTCAGACGCATCGTCTTCTCGTCGGACGTCAGCGTGCCCATGTAAAAGGCCCGCCAGCTCAATCCGCTCGTCAGGTACGTAATCTCGACCGGGACATTGCCGCTGACGCCGCTCGCGATGTTCCAGAGGCCCAGGTTCTTCACCCGCGGCGGATAGGTCAAATCGGCAATATCA
>CP070678.1:4348465-4353707 GCA_020352515.1 Phycisphaerales bacterium
GCTTGAAGAGGCAGGCCTGACGGACATCGCCCGAAAGGCCGTGGAGAGCTTCTTGAGCAGACAAAGACCAGATGGCCGCTTCGAGTCGCAGGCCAACCAGTTCGACGCCAATGGCCAGGCGTCCTGGGCTCTCTGGCAGTTTTACAAGATTACGGGTGACCGCCAATGGCTCCTGAAAGCGTATCCTCAGATGCGCCGGGCCGTTGACTGGGCAATGAAAGCCCGCCGCCGGGCGCCTGACGATTCGCCGTTCTTCGGCGTGCTGCCCAACGCTCCGGCAGATGGAGAGTATCTGTGGGATGGCAAGCACCACATCGTTGGGTATGACTTCTGGAACCTGCGAGGGATGTTGTGCACCGCCGATGCCGCAGATACACTGGGTAAGACGGATGAGGCTGAGCAGTTGCGTAAAGAGGCTGCGCTTTACCGAACAGCAATAGAAGCAGCCTGGAAACGAACGGGACTTGACTATTTTCCGCCGAGCTGGGAAAAGGCCGGCACCCACTGGGGAAATACAGAGATTCTCTGGCCCACCGAGATTCTTGCCAGCGACGACCGCCGGGTCGCTGCAATGAATACCCATGTGAGAAAGGGCCACGGCGGAGGTTTCGTCGAGGGTACTATCCGGTGGCTCGGCGCCCAAGGCGCCATCCACCCCTACATGTCCGCCTACACTACCATGGCCTCTCTCATTCGTGGCGACCATGAACAGGTGATCGAAGACTTCTACTGGTATCTCGTACACTCGACCGCCGCACACGCATTTCCCGAAGGCGTTTACTACAAGCGTCGTATTGCGTGGAACAACACCATCCCCCATGCCCTGGGAGCATCCAATTATGCCATCATGCTTCGGCACATGCTCGTGCACGAGCGAGGCGACGAACTACATCTCTTGATGGCGGTGCCGGACTGGTGGCTCGCCGACGGCAGGGAAATACGGATTCAGCAGGCGCCGACGCATTTCGGCCTGCTCGATCTGCGCGTAATCGGCAAAGAGAAGGGTGTCCACGTGGAATTCAAGCCGCCTCGCCGACAATCGCCAAAACGGATATTCCTGTATCTGCCCAAATCGCGGCCCATGCTGGAACAGGCAGAAGGCGTTGAAGTTGTTGTACGCTCTGATCAGAAGAGGCGATGGGACTTTGCCACGGTCGTGAGGCTATACGATGAGCAGGCTGCGCCCTTGTTCAGGCAAATACCCGGGTTGGTCAGGCTGCCCTTGGAGCCTGCTATTGCCCCCTCCCAATGCCGAATGCTGCACTTGTCTTCGCTGGCTAACACCAATCCGTTTACATCCCCATTTGGCGTCGAGCATCCGGGCAATTACCTGTTTACAGGGATGCCGACAGGGATACAGACTGTTGCCGGTGTTCCCTTTGACATCATAGACCCCGCGAGCAACCAGGGCCGTGGCTTAATTGTGCTTCACTCGCCCCGTGCTCCCAAAGACCGTAACTGGCCCCGCCAGGTCGAAATTCCGGTCAAACAGAAGGGCACGTTTCTCTTCTTTCTGGGCAATGTGCACGGCTGGGCGCGGGATGACCAGGGAACCGGCGAGTTGGGCGCCATCGCGGAGTACGTAATCCGGTATGACGACGGCGAAAACCAGACCGTGCCTCTAATCACCGGCAGCACCGTCGATGATTGGGCGCTGCCGCCTGAAGCGGAAGATGTTTTCCCGGGATTGAGAGGCAAGCCCTGGCACCTGAACGTTCTGGCCGTCAGGCTTCGTCCCGCCACTGTCGAGAGTATCATTTTTCGCGACCTCGGCACGCCTGCTGCACCGGTCTTGGCTGCCGTGACACTCAGCCAATCACAATAGCGACAGTTCCTGTGGCAAGAGAGGCCTCTCGGCGAAACATCTTCCAACCTGAGAACCTCCGCTTTCGCCGACCGTATTCTAATCTTGAGGAGAACCGTGGGCTGGGCTTATCTCCTCTCTTCCCCCTCCGCAAACCCGGCCCACACTTTCACTTAAGAAGCTGCGATTCTATGCGAAAACTATAGTAGGCGCCGCTTGCACGCAGTATTGGCTCCTTATCAAGCCATTGTCAGGCCTTGAGCCGGCGGCGCCGCTCTTTTCGGCCCTCACCGATAACCCACAGTTCAGGCTCGCTTGTTCATTCTAACCCGCTCAACGGCGTAAGCCTTGCGTTTCCTCTCTACCGGCCGGCTCCTGCCGAATCCGTTCCTCACAGATGCCACGGACTCCGCATAGGCCTCGAGAGCATTCTATCGGCTTGCTCGTCGCCCTCGAAACGTTCCTTCCGGGGATCCCACTTCAGCCTGCGGCCCAGCGTGATAGCGATCACGCCCAGATGACCCACAGAGACAGAACGCTGCGCAATTTCAGCCGGCGAGACGGTCTCTGAGCGAGTGCGAACACATTCGATAAAATTACCTTTGTGGTCATTGCTCTCGTAAAGACGAATCTCATCTGAACGAATCGCCGAGTTCAGAAGTGATTTCGGCTGAGCGTCCATGCCGGAGGCGCTTACGGAAACCCAGCCGTCACTGCCCTCGAACCGCACGCCCGCCGGCAGATGGCCCGCCACAATCATCGTAAAGCCTTCGGCATACCTGCAGATGAACTCGTAGTCCTCTACTGTGTCAAACAAGGGCCCGGTCGGAAAGACGCCTTTGCCTTCAATTTCGACAGGGCCCGTCAGCTCAGTGTCCATACCCCACTGGGCAACATCGCAATAGTGGCCCGCCCAGTCGGTTATCTGGCCCCCGGAATAGTCTCTGACCCACCTGAAATTCCAGTGGCATCGCCCCGGACTGTAAGGCGTCCACGGAGCCGGGCCCAGCCACATATCATAGTCAAACCCTTCCGGAACCGCCGCCGGCGCCGTCTCTCGTCGAATCCTGTCGCCGTTGTCGGCAATGTTGTTGAACCTCGGCAGCCCAACCTTCACCGTATGCACCTTTCCAACGCGACCGTTGCGCACCAGCTCACAGACAAACCGCACATTCCGTGAGGAACGCAGGCTGTTGCCGGTCTGCCAGACGACACCGTATTTGCGCACCGCCTCACAAATCGCCCGCCCCTCGGCAATCGTATATGCAAGAGGTTTCTGAGAGAATATGTCCTTTCCGGCCCGGGCGGCCGTGACCGCTGCGATTGCATGCCAGTGATCCGGAAGCACATTTGAAACGGCGTCAATATCATCACGGGCAAGCAGATCACGAAAATCCCTGTACGTTGAGCAGTCCCGGCTCCCGTATTTTGCGTTGACAATATCCCGGGCACGGTTGCGATGCACGGTATCTACGTCGCAGACAGCCACAACCTGAACCTCACTCCTGCCGAGAAACCCCTGCAGATCGACCGTCCCCTGCCCGCCCGGCCTCTTGCCTCCCACGCCGATGCATCCCATTGTAATCCGGCTGCTCGGCGCGACGCGGCCGGCCCCGCCCAGCGCTGAAGAAGCAATTACATACGGAATCCCCAGAATCCCTGTGCTCGCATCTCTCAAAAATCGCCGACGACTCGTCCCTTTGTTCATCCCCGCATAGCTCCTAATCAGGTTTCATCATTCACTCATCCAGACAATCCGATAATCCAACATCATAGCTTTCAGCTCCTCACGGGTCAAGAACGTCGTTGTGGGCCATCGGGCCGGCGGGATGCTCGCCACTGCCATTATCGAACCCCCTGTCTCGATTCCTTCGATACACAAGCGTCTGAAACAGTCAGGGATGATCTGGACTAGTTTGGGCTCCTCGGCGACCCTGGCATTGAGAAGCGCCTGGCTCAATAACGAATGGAGCCCACTACGGCTGCAAAAGCCTCCAACCGCCTCAAAAACCCACCTACAATCATGACCTGCACCCCACGAAGGGCCGCTACAAGGCTGGCGCCAGGTCGCCTTCCACTTGGTGACAACCCTGTCCGGCCCGCCGCAGCCCAACTACTCACCTTGGTACCAAGCAATCAACCTTCCTCGTAAGAAATTGCGGAGGTTGATCGCGACCCCACGAAAACTATGGCCCGTTACAACCCAAAGGCCCGCCCGTAACCGCGCCAGCCCTCCTTCTTCCCCTGTGCCTGACCACCCTCAGCCCCGAAAAAGCCCCTCATCCCGGCCCGAGCCTTTTTCCCTTCGGCCCTCGTAGCGCAGCGAAGATCCTGAGCAAGTCCTGCCTCGGCAGGACGCGTCGAAGGGCCGCTCTCCAAACAACCGTCTCCCCCACCCCCCGGTCCCCCGATCTCATATCCAGGCTCGCAGCCCCCTGTCACCGTTGCCGGGGTGCGCAAAAACCGGGGGCCCGCAGCATCAACCACGGGCCCCGGCCTGTTACCAAACCAAACACTTACATGTCGCCTTCGGACCTTACGGCCACAGCAACTCATCAAGCCAAGTATTGGCAAGAAGCGCGAAGTCCTTAAAGTCGATCACTTCGTCGTCGTTAAGGTCCGTATCGCTGAGCGTCGAGAGCAGCGCAAAAACCGGCTGGCTCAAAACCGTCCCGGACGTGTACCCCGCAAGGCTCGCAACCTCCCCGTGCGAGAGCGCCCGACTGTACACCCGAAGCTCGTCGATCTGCCCATAAAACGGCCGGTCGTTCCACGGACCACGACCAACACGCACCGTCGAAAGGTCCGCCGTATTGATCACCTGGTTGGTCACGAAACTGCTGGCATCCAGATAACCGTCAACGTAAAGCTTCAGGTCCACCACCTCCGCCGCCCCGTCGCTGTCCAGCACCACGGCCACGTGATGCCATGCATCGTCAAGCAAATCCGTGCTGCCTACAATCTGCCCGTTGCTTACCTCGAGCCGCTCGGCCCCGGTCACCTCGGCCCCGCCGGTCTCATTCTGAAGCCGCCATATCCACTTCTGGCCCGTGGTATTATTGCCCCAGCTCACGATCTCGCCGGGCTCCGTCGCCTTGATCCAAGCGCTGCACGTCCGCGACTGGGTGCCGCTGACGCCGTTGTAATCCGGAACGTTCACGAAGTTCGTCCCGTCGAAGCTGATCGCCTGGCCGCTCTTGCCGGCCGCATACGTTATCGTCCCATTCGGCTCGCCCGTGCGGCCATTGCCCGAACCGTCCGCCAGACTGCCCTCGAAAGCGTAATACAGCTCAAGGTTGGGATCGCTCGCCGGAGGAGCGGCCACCGTAAACTCGTAACCGCTCGTCAGCCAGTCGTCCGTCAGTATCTCGACGTCCAGAAGGTTCACAACGCAGTCGTTGTTGAAGCTGTTCGCCGGCTTGGCCAGAGATGGAATAC
>CP070678.1:4353807-4356352 GCA_020352515.1 Phycisphaerales bacterium
CCCGGAAGCTCGGCCAGTCGGCCGGCGATTCCTCCAGTTCCGCAACCCTCCGCATCCGACCACTGCCCCTCTCCAGACGCTCGCTCCGTGTCGCCTCAGCCGTAAAATCAAAATCGCCCGCCGGACCCAGACACGTAATCCCGTACAGCGTCAACTGGCAGTCGCACACGGACGGCCACCAGTACAGAAGACCGTTCGCTATCGTCACCCCATCGTGACACGGCGGACGCATCGGCGAAATCCACTGAGGCCGGTTGCTTGACGTGTCCAGCCGAACCGAACCACCGCTCGCCCGGAAGAATATCGCATCCGCCGAGCCCGTCGGACGCGTGCAAGCACGACGGCTCTGCGGTATCTCCGCGAGAACCGTACCCGTCAATGCCGCAAACTTCACGCTCGGATGCTTGTCAATCTGTCCGCTCAGACCGTATAGCTCCTCTCCACGCAAGACCAGTTGGAAGTTGCTGTAACCGTTCTCCCACAGTATCCTCCCGTCTTTCGCCGAGACGACAAGCAGCTTGCCTACCTGGGGACCCGCGAAATACAGCGCCTCGTCGTTGCACTTCAGATAACACGTCGTCCGCCAGTTCGTCCGCCAGTCCTGCCGGTTCTGGTACCCCCCCAGCGACTTGAAAAGCTCCCGCGCATTCTCCGGAGTCTTCCGCCAGACCACATCGCCGTCCTTCGCATTCAAACAAACCAGGTACCCCCCGAACCTGAACGCGTAAATCCGCCCGTTCTTCATGCATATCGCCCGCCCGTCTATCGGCTCATCCTCGCGATAGCTCCAGAGAACCTCTTTCGTCTTCGGGTCGATCGCCACCACGTTCCGCCCGTATCCCCACGGCTGCTCCGGCTGGTTGAAGCCCTCGGATATCGGCGCCCACGGCCAGCCGTGCGCCTCACGATTCCAACGCTTCGTCTCATCCCGCTGCTCCTGCTCGCCCATCATCGCATACAGCACGCCGTCCTCCATCGCCATCCACTTCCAGAACGTCCCCCCGGCCCGCTCCTTCGGCACGACGATCTCGTCCAGCAGCCTGCCCGTGGCCGTGTCAATCACCTTGCACGACTTGTCGTCGCCCACATACAAAACCTCCGGCGTCGCAATCATCGTGTTGCGATGAATCATAACCCCCTCGGCCAGGTCACGCTGCCACAGTATCGTCCCGTTGTATCCGTTGAAAGCCACCAGCTTGTTCAGGTAAGGCTCCTCGCGACGCTTGAAGGCCACGTGCCCGAACGCCTTGAACACCCGCCCCGCCGATGCAACAGCCACCTGAGGCACCGGTGCATAACGCGGCTCGGCCATGAACTGCGTCAGATACGGCGCACGCGCCACGGTATCCTTCGACTGCGGGTTGTTGTCCGGCCCGTGATACGGATGGCTCCAGTCGTCAACGCCGGCCGGAAATTCCTTCACCACAATCTTCCTGCCCAGAAGCGCCTTTCCTCCCGGCCGCAAAACCCGAAGCGCCTCCGCCTCGGAAATCCCCGCCCCGCCGCCAGCCGCCACAACGGCGTCCGCCACATTGTCCGCAAGCTGCAGCCGCCCCAAATCTCCCTTGTAAACGAATATCCGCGTCCCGTACAACCCCGCCCCGTCCGCCGCCTTACGCGCCGCCTCAACCTGCCCGCCCTCGGCCAATTGAACGTAAAGCAGCAGCTCGCTCCCCTTCGCCAGCCCGAGCGCAACCTCGCACCCCGCATCCCCCGCCACCACGCAGATACCCTTTTTCACCCCGATCTTCTCAAGAACGGATTCCGCCGCTCCGAAAGCCGCCACCTGGCAAATCAGAACACACGCCGCCACCCCTGACAACACACTCGCACGTCTCATCTTTCTCCCTTTCAATACTGTCACACAACCTCACCCGCCTACACCCCCACGGCGGACCATTTTGCAGTACACTAACGCGCCTACACCCCCGCGGTCAACCTTAACTTCTCCCGCACACCTGCCCCTTTGTCTATCGCACGCCGGTCGCAACCCGGCGCAAAATCACCACGTTCCATTCCCCCGCAACAAACATCCTGTCCTTCTGAGTGCTCGCCCGCGGCCGGCTATGGCCGTCATCGGCTGCCACTGGCCACTCCGTCCGGCTTCTCACTTGCCGTCAAATCTGTGATCGCAAAGCCGACCTTCTCCAAAAAACTGCTGTACACCGAGTCACTTATCGCTCGCTCGCCCTGATCAAGCCCCAGACGCACAATCACCATCTTCCACTCCGGCACAACGAACATGTCGTTATTGTTGTACCCGCTCGCCGAGTAAGTGCCCGCCGGGGCGCCGGGCCACTTCCGCTTTCCCCCGGCCCCCGTACCGTTCGCCCACCAGTTGTACCCGTAAACACCGCGCCCGTCGGCGCTGCTCGCGTGCCCCAGCTCCAGCGTCGCTCGAACCTGCGGCTTCGTCGCCGCGTCAACCCATGAGCTGCTTATCAACTGCTTGCCCTCCCACCTGCCGCGATTCAAAAACAAATGCCCGAAACGCGCCAGCTCACGGGCAGATATGCGAATGTGCTTGTTATGATTTCCCGAACCC
>CP070678.1:4356452-4366178 GCA_020352515.1 Phycisphaerales bacterium
ATCCGGGGTTGAGAGGCAAGAATTGGGTTCGTTTTGCAAAAAAGGGTGAATTTGTAGAGGGGGCTTGACAGGTGTAGAGGGATTTGGCGAGAACATAGGCAATTAAGGCGGTTTGGGCAAGATGGCATATTTAAGATATCAGATTTGAGGCTACTTGAGAAGTAGCCAAGGACCTACTTGAGAGATAGGCGAGAATCCCACGGGGCGGGCAGAGCGCGAGGGCCGGACGCGGGGTGGACGAAAACGGGGAGCGTTGTTGGACGGTTTTGTGGGGTGATGGGGTCTATGATGGGGCCTTTCAGGGTTGGTAAAGACTCAGTATTGACTTGTTAGGTGGGTATTATACAAGGCGGCAGGTTGGGTGTCAAGAGAATTTTGCCGTTTGGCGGGTTCGACGGCTCGGGAGACCCGGGACAAACTGGCCCGGAGCAGGCGGGGTGAGGATTGGACCTGCGAGGTGGCTCACGGTATGGGCTGCACTGCAAGGGCGGGGCCGGGCTCGGTTGAGCCCTACGGTCGGAAGGGTAAGGGGCCGGATGGGCGATGGGGGGCCTTCTTTGTGCATGGCATTGACGTTCTGAGAATGGACTATGCTTTTGGGCAAGAACGCCGATCATTCGGCGGTCGCGATCATCGCAGCAATCACCCTGACAATGTTATTGTCGTCGGTTTGCATGAGATCTGCTGCTTGTTTGCCCGCTGCAAGAAGCGCATTGGCGCGGACTTTCCAGTGCTCGTTCTCAAGCAATTGTTTTAGCTCCTGGTCCGGCCATTCATAGCCAAGCCTTGTCAACTGCCAGACCACATACGCGACCAAGGCCGGATCTTCAGCATGGAGTTCGTTCTTAAGCACAGGGATGGAACGCTTCCTGAAGTGCGGCGAGATGGCCTTACGGAAGCTCGAAGTCAAATCAAAAGGGTTTGCAAATTTTTCCTTCACATCTTCGAAGGGCCAATTAGCCTGCATATTTGGGAAGAGAGGGTTTCGAATCAAGGGGGATTCGGATATTCGTATGAAAACCTGTTCGGCAATTTCGCAGTCAGCGAACAGAGCAAGTGCATCCTCAAGTCTGGAAAGGTTCTGTCTCAAGGACAAGTCAGAATAGTCGGTTTTTTTAAGGGAGGATTTCAGGAGTTTGGAAGCCTGGGGTCTTGGCAGACTATCCAGACTGTTATGGAAATAGAATGCTATGGATAATTCTTTACGATGCCATGCTGTCGAGTCGATTTGGTCAAGTACGTTCATGAATCTTGTCATGGCTTCATTCGGCTCGCTTACGGCGGCGAGTGCCGAAGCGATACCAAAACATCGGCTGAATGCCCAGCGACGTGGCTTAAATCTTCGATAGGATGTACGTTCCGGCGTTGCCGCATTTGTGACATCCAACTCTGACAGCGCGTCATCAAAGCGTTTCAGGAGTCTTGTCTTGACTGTGGCATCACCTGATTTTGCCCTGGCGATTAGGGTGTATTCCGATTGAGGGCTGTCAAGGGACTTGAGTATAATGTCATAAACATCGGGACCACATCTTTCCATTAGTTGGAGCAAGTCATAGTCTTCGGCAGGAGGTTGGGCTGTCTTTGCTTGGCGCAACGCTGCAGGCAAGTCTTTTGGACCGAGCACAGGCAGGTAACCGAGGGCTTGTGATCGCCTGATTGCTCCCGGAAGGGACGAGGAATCGACGTGGCTGAAATCAATTCTATCGAGTATCGACTGATAAGTGCTTCTATCCGGCAAGGGCAGTGCCGCGAGGACCTCAGGTGGATATGCGAGAACTGTCTTCAACCTCCTTAGGTTTGCGGCGGCCGAGCCGACATAGGGCAGGAGGATGAGCCAAGAGATGATCATATAGGGCGGGATAACTCGTAGCACCTTTGCCCTTGTGGCGGCTATCTCCTCGCGTTTTCCGAAGAAACGGTAGAGCGCGTCAAGCAATAGAGGCATCTTTGAGGACCTGCGGTGTGTCAGGATTATCGCACTGCAGGGTATCAAGAGGACGAGCGGAAGCCATGGGAGGCAGTTGAGCGTGCTTAGCAAGCGGGTAAGCCCGGCGAGGAAGGCAGCAAGCAGAATCAATGAGAGGCCGCGGCTCTTGACGAGTCGCCTGTATGGTATGAGCCTTATCAGAAACCACCCATAGACCAATGCTGCCCAGAGCGCCAAGCAAAAGGCGAACCACATACCGGTGAAACCCAAAAACGGGAACAAGTCCCGGTCCCAGGCCCAGTCTTGCACGTCTGCAAGACCAGAGAGCGTTGCCTGAATCCAGATGACGGCACAGAACACAGCCTTGGCAATCCCGAACTCGTACAGCTTGTTCCTGTGGCAGGGGCGCAGCAGACCCATTAGTCGCAAGGCTGTCCAAAGGGCGATAGGGAGTACAAGGAAAAGTAGATAGGAATAGTCAGGCTCCTCGGGCGCCGGGTGGATGCTAATAACAAAGAGACTTTCACGGGCAGGGGCCAGGAGACTGACAAAAACGAAGTAGCAAAGGAAGACGGAGCCATATTGGATATACTTCTTGAATGAGACTTTGACGTCTGGGGCGTGCTTTCTCAGGAGTGCAACGACAAGTGTGAGAAAACAGAAAAGACCGCTGAACGCGAAGAGGGCAAGGAGCGTTGCAGATGTCATTATGGCCGCGATGAGGGCCTCTATTGCGTCCATAGTGATACTGTTGTTTCCGCCAACAATATCCATTAGGGCTTTACCCCTGGCCAAATGGAAACGAACTTGCTCGGCCTCATGCGGTGAGAGTTCGGCGTGCTTAAATTTAAGATAATTTGTTGCCGTAATGATGAGAGCGCCCTTCATGAGAAGGCCAGGCCCGTGGGCATTTCCAACAAGCGTATCGCCGACAGCGGCAGCCACACGGGTCAGCCTCAGAACGGAGGCCCGGTCCGTCTTCTTGGCGGCAGCTTCGATGCACTGGGTCAGCTTTCTATTAAGTCCCCCATAGAATCCGCCTTCGTCCGGGGCCAAGAGATCCGTTTTCAGAGTGCCTTTTCTCTGGTTGCCGAGCAGTGACTCGACGCGTTGTTTGTATTTGCTGTACGACAATTTGAAGTCACTTAGTCGGTTGCCCAGTTCAAGCTCACTAATTGCCGCTTCAAAAGAGTTCTCAGCGGGCAGATTCAGCAGGAGATACGCTTTGAGATAGCGGTAATGGGCATTGCGGGGATCCAAGGTGATGAGGTTCGAGGCCATAGTCAAAGCGGCTTGTGGACTGAGGTCATGGGCCTCAAGGAGTTGATTGGCAAGCTCGAAGGCAAAAAGCTCATTGTGGGGATACTTGAGAACCAAAGCTGCCAAGGCATCCATGTCGGATTCAGAGACAAGATGGCCAAGAATATCAGCGGCTTCAGGATCTGCCGCAGCAGCTTCAGGACCAATCATAGACGTGTCTAATGTGGCCGCGTCGTCGCTTTGGCTGTAATACCGGATAGCATCGTACTCCCGCCAGAGAGTTGTGAAGTTCGGCATCTGCGATACGGTCAGAAGCAAACACCCGAGCAGTGCGAGGCTCCAAATCTTGGACCTTTTGCTCATCGGCACACCGAGACTATAAGGTAGATTCTATCGCAATTCAAAAAACTCCTGCGCCCACTATTCTACTTAGTCCAGTTCAAAAGGCAACAGTTTTTTTGGCACACGATCAGCGGTTTGGCGAGCGGAGGCAATACTGCCCCGCGAAGTCTTCAGACACCTGGAAGGGTGTGGATTGGGTAGTGTGGGGTTATTTTCTTGGTGGTGTGACGGTGATATGGATGGGTGGTGAGGTTGCGGGGGTACCGGCGGCGTCGGTTGCCTTTGCGGTGATGGTGAATGTTCCGCCGGTGTTGTGGGTCCAGAGGTGCTGCCAGCCGTTCGAGCCGTCGGTGTCGCGGCCGACCTTTTTCTGGTTTACGAAGAATTCGACCATTGCAATGGGGCGGTCGAGGTCGGAGGCCTCTGCTCGGATTTCGATTTCGATGGGCCACATTTGAAAGTCTTCTCCGTCTGCGGGGGCGGTGATTATCACGGTGGGGGGGCGGAGATAGCTGAGCCATTCGGCGGCGAGGAGGGAGATGTCGCAGGCGTCGGCCGAGGCGTCGCGGTTGAGGTCGCCCGGGCGATACTGCAGGGTGTCGGCGTAGTCAGTGAGCATGAGGGCGAGGTCGGCGTTGTTGACGATTGCGTCGTTGTTGAGGTCGGCGAGGAGTGCCTGGCCGGGAGGGGCCATGCTTGCCTGGGCGGTTCCGGCGTATGCGCCCATGTTGAGGCGGCGGTTGAGGCCCCAGAGATTGTCGGGGTCTCCGGGGACGGCGAGGGGCTCGTCGGCGAGCGGCGAGCCGGGGTTTCCGGCGTCGATGCAGGGGCTGGTGACGGTGTCGTAATCCCATCGGCTGCGCTGGGCGTCCCATCGCCATCCGGCGCTGCTGAGGTGGTAGTCGGCGGTGCAGGGGTCGACGAAGAGGGGGTCGAGGCTGACGTTGCCGAGTCCGCCGAGCGTGCCGGTCCAGCCCTGGAGGCAGCAGTAGTCTATGTTGGAGGGTTGGCCGGAGTAGTCGTTGTTGATCTGTGCGGCTTGCCCGACGGATTCGCTTTCGGTGTTTTGCCAGAGGATTGAGTTGGTGAGGGTGACACTGCTGGACGGTCCGTTCCATATTCCGCCGCAGAAGTCGGCGGAGTTGTGTGCGATGGTTGAGTTTAGGATAATTGTTCGGGCGTCGTAGTTCTTGATGGCGCCGCCGTACTCGGCGTGGTTGCCGGTGAGGACGCAGTTTGTCAGGACGGGGTCGGAGTCGTAGGAGCTGTAGATTGCGCCGCCGTCGGCGCCGGAGGAATTGTTTTGGAAGGTGCAGGCGGTGATTAGAGGGCTGCTGTAGAGGTTTGAGATTGCGCCTCCGAAGCCGCGATCGGAGTTTGGGTCTCCGACGGAGTTCCGGAGGAATCTGGAGTTTATGATGGTGGGGTTCGAATTCTCGTTATTGTATATTGCTCCGCCGCTGTAGTTAGCCCAGTTGCCGGTGAACGTGCAGTTTTGTATTGTTGGGCTGCTGTCGATTGTGTTGCAGATTGCGCCGCCTTTTCCGGCGACGCAGGCGACTTCAGCGAGCGCGGAGTTGTATTTGAAAGTGCAGTTTTCGATTATCGGGCTGCTGCCGTAGGCGTTGTAGATTGCCGCGCCGCTGTCGCCTGCGGTGCAATAGGCGAATATGCAGTTTTGTACGGTGGGACTGCTTGCTATGCAAGTGACGGCGCCGCCGGAGGTTTGGGCGTGGCCGTTTTTGATGGTGAAGCCTTCGAGGCGTGAGTTCGGGTCTTCGCCGTTGTGGAAGAGGGCTGCGTTGTCGATTGCCTGGCAGTCGATGATGCAATTCTGTGGGCCGTTTTCGCTTTTGAGGATAATGGCTTTTCCGTGGAAGTCGAGATCGACGTTTCCGTCATCGCTGTACGTGCCGTCGGCGACCCAGACGGTGTCACCGTCGGATGCATCGTCGATGGCCTGCTGGATTGTCGGGTAGACGTCGGGGACGCGGAATCCCGGGAACTGGTCGGGTGTGGTGAATGAGTGGCAGAGGCCCTGGTTGTCGGCGGTTGTGTGATTTCCGGCGGGGTCGGTGAGCTCGACGGCGAGGTAGTATGTTGTTGCGAGTTCGAGGCCGGTTAGTCTGAAGGTATGGTTGGCGGCCATTCGGGGCTCGTATTCGACGATGTCGTATGGCCCGCCGCATGCGCGGCCACAAAGGATGCGAGCGGCGGCGGGCTCGTGGGATTCGAGGGTAATTGTAGCGACGGGGCCGCTTGCCTGGACCTGGATGTCGAGCAGGGCGGGGGGCCGGCAGTCGATATGCGCCCTGCTTATGACGGCGTCGGGGTTTCCGGAGCCGTCGTTGGCGTCGAAATACAGTGCGGCGAGGATTTGGTTGTGAGAGACCTGTAGGACGCCGTCGTGGGAGTTGGGGTCGCCGGTGTCGAGGGGCAAGTGTGCGAGCAAGACACCGCGCGCGGAGGTTTTCGGGGTGAGGGTGAGGGATTCGGAGTCACCGGCGCCGGTCATCACGGTGAGAGTTTCGGATTGCTCGGTTCTGAGGTCCCAGTCGGCGAGCAGCAGGCCGAGGGGGCCGGCGCAGGGATAGCAGTCGCGGTCGAAGGTGACATAGCCCTTCGGGGGTACGGCGGCGCTCATGACTTTCCGGAGGTTGAGTCGGCCTGTCCGGCAGATTTCGGGGCTGATTGGGTCGGTTGCCGCGGTGATGATGTCGTACACGCGGCTGTATTTGAAGAAGGGATTTGCCGAGAGGAGCAGCGCGCATGCGCCGGCGACCTGTGGTGCGGCCATAGAAGTTCCGGAGGATGTGATGGTGTATGTTTTCTGCGTTCCACCTGGGGCGTCGGCGGGCTTTAGTGAGAGGATTTCGTCTCCCGGGGCGGCGATGTCGATCCAGTCGCCGTAGTTCGAGAGGAACCATTTCCGGTCGTTCGGGTCGGTTGCGGCGACGGAGATGACGTGCTCGTATGCGGCGGGGTACTGTGGCGAGTCGGAGTTGCTGTTTCCGGCGGATGCGACCACTATGACGCCCCGACTCCTGGCGTAGTCGAGGGCCTCCTGGAGCGCTCTGGATTCGCCGGAGCTTCCCCAGCTATTCGAGAGTATGTCGGCGCCGTTTTGTACGGCGTAGTATATTGCGAGCACGGCGTCGGCGGTTGTTCCCTCTCCGAGCGAGCCGATGAACTTAAGGGCCATTATCCTGGCGTTCCAGCAGATGCCGGTGACGTCGAGTGAGTTGTTGCCGACGGCGGCGATAATGCCGGAGCAGTGTGTTCCGTGTCCGTGGTCGTCGAAGGGGTCGGGGTCGTTGTAGATGAAGTTGTAGCCGTATATGTCGTCGATGAAGCCGTTGCCGTCGTCGTCGATGCCCTGGTCGCCGTTCAGCTCGGCCTGGTTGATCCACATGTTGTCCTTCAGGTCCCTGTGGTTGTAATCGGCGCCGGTATCGAGGACGGCGACGACGACGTCGGCGTCGCCGGTGCTGACATCCCAGGCGTGCTCAGCGTCCATCTTGCCGGGAGCCCACTGGCTGTCATAGAGCCTGTCGTTGGGCACGGCGTGGAGCGAGACGATGTAGTTGAATTCCGCGTACTCGACGTCGGGGCTGGCGCGGTAGGCATCGAGGATATCGGCGAGAGATTCTGTGGTTTGGGTTTCGAGGGCGATTTTGTATATGCGGTCGAGCCCGGCCGGCGGCGCGGTGTGGGGGGCGCGATTGAGTCTTGCAAGGAGGCGCTTCCGTCTTTGTGCGAGGTATTGGTTTGTTTTTTTTGCGAGAGAGCCTTGGAGGTTGTGTTTTAGTCGAGCGTGTTTGAGGAGCGGTCGGATTGCCTTTGCGCGGTACCTGGCGTTCAGGCGTTCGAGGGGGGAGGCGGTTGTTGGTGATTCCGGTTGGGTTTTGGGCTGTTGGCTTTGTTCGAGCGCACGTGCGGCGGAGCTTCGGAGCTTTACGATGATTTCGTTCTGTGCGTATTTTGGCTGGGGTGTGCGTTTGGGGGGCGAGGCGAGAGCGGTCAGCGAAAGTACAAGAGTCAGCAGCGTCGGCGTTTTCATTCAAAGGCCCAGCATATAACGGCAAATAGCATTTAAGAGGCCACGGTTACGTATTCAGATTTCGAATGCCCGGCACTGTTGCGGGGCATTTTTCGACCGGCCGGTCCTGCACGCGGACAAGGGCGTCTTTTAGCCGGGGGCATCCGTTCCTGTTTTAGCGGCCCGTTTATCGGTGGCGGCTGCTCGGCCCATCCTGCGTCCAGTCGGCAAGGTCAACAAAGGATATTATAGCATAGTTGACCGCATCGCTCAAGCGGCGGCTATTGAGCGGGCGCGCGATTGGGCTTGACTCGGCGGTTGGAGGGGCATAGAATGGTGTTCGGACCGGGAGGTCTGCGAATGGCGGCAGGAGGGGGCAGGCAACGGATTCGGAGGAGAAGAAATGAAAATGCGACTGATTCAATATTGTTGCTTCATGGCGGCGGGGTCTTTCTTTGTTTTGGCGGAGCGGGCGGCAGGGACGGCGCTGGATGACTATGTGGCGGCGCCGGATTTGAATTACTCTTACGTTCAGGTCGGGGAAAGTGATTTCGACTGGTCCACTTTGACCAGTGGCTATGTTCTGGAGCTGACGTCTCAGGTGTGGCGGAATTCGTCCGAGGTTGACCGCGTGACGTGGAAGCACTGGGTGACGATTGTCGTACCGGAATGGGATTGGCTGCTCGGTGAGACGAAGGATACGGCGATGGTTCTTATCGACGACGGCTTCAATACGGATCCTGCGCCGGAGATAGATGCGGCGTACCGGGATTTGGCGGCGGGTACGCGCTCGGTGATGGCGGTGGTTAGTGCGGTTCCGAACCAGCCGCTGCAGTTTGCGGATGAATCGAAGGGGCGAATCGAGGATGAGATTATCGCGTACTCGTGGGACAAGTTTCTCGAAGGGGGCGATTCGTACTGGCCGGTGCAGCTTCCGATGGTGAAATCGGTGGTGCGGTGCATGGACGCGGTACAGGATTTTGTAGGCAATTACGCAGACGAGACCAAGAGGATAGACCATTTTGTGCTGGCGGGCGGGTCGAAGCGCGGGTGGACGGCGTGGCTGACGGCGGCGGTGGATATGCGGGTGACGGGGATAGCTCCGATCGTGAGCGATTTGCTGAACATGAAGCGGTCGTTTGCGCATCACTGGGCGACGTACGGGTTCTGGGCGGAGGCTCTGGGGCCGTACGCGGAGATGGGGATTTTCGACCGTTTCGACAATCCGCGGGGGACGGAGCTGCTGAAGATTGTGGATCCGTTCGAATACGTTGACAGGTTGAACATTCCGAAGTTCGTTGTCAATTCTGCGGGCGATGATTTCTTCGTGCCCGACTCAATCCAGTTTTATATCGACGGTCTTGCCGGGGAGACTTACCTGCGACACGTTCCGAACACGGACCATTACCTCACGGGTGTTTACGAGGACGTTCTGGGCAGTCTCGTGGCGTACTACGACGCATTGTTGAACGGTGATCCCCGGCCGGTGTATTGGTGGTGGCTGCTGGACGACGGTTCGATCCTGGTGCAGGTGATTGACGAGCCTAAGGCAGTGAACCTGTGGCAGGCGACGAATCCGGCGGCGAGAGACTTTCGGCTCGTGACGATAGGCCCGGCGTGGGTGAGCACGCCGCTGGCGGACCTGGGTGAAGGTCTTTACGTGGCATATCTCGAGCCGCCTGAAGCCGGGTGGACGGCGTTTTTTGTGGAGCTGGTGTATGAGAGTCCGTTTCAGGGTGCGGACGAGTTTGATTATCACTTCACGACGGAGATGCGGATGGTGCCGGAGGCGCGGCCGTTCGAGGGGGACTTCAGCCGCGACAGGGTGACGGGTATGGCGGATTTGGCGATTCTCAGCGATGCATGGCTCACGGACAATGGGTTTATGGACCTTGTGCCCAGGAGGACCGGCGATGGGATTGTGAACTTCGCGGAGCTGGCGCTGCTGGCAAGAGGCTGGCTGGAAGGGTCCTCCAAATAGATGAAAAGGGCCGGGAGGTTGGTCCTCACGGCCCATGTGTTTCAAATCAGATTTGGTACGAACAGCTATTTGCCGGCCAGCCGCCATCCACGTCGCTGTAAGTGACAGTGGGTGCGCTTGAGCTGGCCCCATGATTGAATATCTCGTCCGGCGTGTCGCCCCAGAGGATGCAGTTGG
>CP070678.1:4366278-4393232 GCA_020352515.1 Phycisphaerales bacterium
CCCCTCAAGGCGGCTCATGAAGTCCTCGTAATAGGGAAAGCCCGCAAGCGATTTGCTCCCCACAACGCAATCTCCCACAAAATCGTGGTTCTTTTGCTTAAAATCGCTCACCAGGCCCGTCATTACCGTCATTACCACAACCACGATAAAAACGCAAAGAGCAACTGCCAGAACCGCAAAATACGTTATGCGGAGCTTCAGCAGATATCTCAATGCAAGAATGACCTTATACATAAATACACCACAAAGGGGGCTTCACTAAAGGCGCCGGCTACTCATATCTCAGAATCTCGACCGGTTTTGTCGCCGCCGCCACCAGCGCCGGTATTACCGCTCCGATCGTGGCCGCTGCTATAGCCATCAGCACAATCCAAGCAGCCCAGTTCCAGTCAACCTCGTTAGGTATTTTGCTGAACATGTAGACGCTGCTCTTCCAGAGTTTGAGCCCGAAGATCACGCGTATCCAGCCCTCGATGACATTTACGTTTCTCGTAAAGACGTATCCGAGCACCGCCCCGATACCTGCGCCGACCGTCCCGACAACAACGCCGAATCCAAGGAATACACATGCAACCGCGCTACTTGTTGTCCCGCAGCTCTTTATTATGGCGATGTCCTTCTGCTTGAGCCTGACTATCATGTAGAATATGCAAAATACGAGCACCACAACGCTGAAGCTCACGACCCCGAATATCACCAGCAGGACACCCATCTGCTTGCGCAGCGCGGCAACGTACCGGCCCTGGAGGTGCCTGGCCGTTTCAATAGTCGTGTACCGTATGCGATATGGACCCCAACCCAGCTCGTCTTCGGCAAAGACCTCCCACATGCCACGAATCTGTGCCATGGCGGAATCCGTCTTGGCGCCCGCGCTTAGCTTGATCTGTATACGCTCTGCAAGCTGCCCTTCCTGATCCGGATACAGGGCCTTCTGCAACTGCTCTGTGGGCAGATAGACAAACTTCGTGTCAAACTCGTACACGCCCGTGAAGACCACGTCGACAATTGAGAACCGAATGAATTTCCTTTTGAAAGAAGGCGCCTTCGGCGAATCGCCCGCTGAGTCCGTCTTCGTCGCCGATCCCGTGATAATTACCGCTTCCTCGCCGACCATCTTTTCCGCGGCGGCAAAATCGTATTCGTCCGTCTCTTCATGCGGTTCCGTCAACAATCCGATACCCACAAAACCCCCCGTTTTGTCCGACGAGCCGGCTACTGCAAAAGACGGCTCTCCCTCGGAGTGCTTCTGCCTGAGCAGAGTCTGTTTGAAGCCCGTGACTCTGGCCCGCCGTCCCGGTTCGATGCCCCATATCTGAACCGCCTGCACATTGCCCTTGCCCAGGTACAAAAGCCCTTGACTGGACAACGTTGCGGTGGCCGTCTCGACCGAGCCCAGCCCTTCGAGACGCTCGATGAGAAGCGGATGTTTCTCAAACCTGGCCGGCGGCGAGAGAATAACGTCACCCATTGTCTCGACCGCGCTCCGCTCGAATGCACTTATGAAACCGCTGAAGAGACTCGCTACCACTATCAACAGCGACACCGACAGTGCAACCGCCGCAATGCTCAGAAACACTATCCTCTTCTTGCGCAGGTACCTTAGCCAGAGAAATAATTTCAACATCCCAAGCCTGCATTCATAATGTCTTCGCTATCAAGTGGCCGCGTCGTCCACCGCCGGCTACTGACGGTCGGGTGACTTTGGCTTAAGAAGTGGAAACAGCACCACGTCGCGAATGCTCAAAGCACCCGTCAGAACCATCACGAGCCTGTCAATTCCGATACCCAGCCCGCCGGCGGGGGGCATGCCGTATTTCAATGCGGTTATAAAATCCTTGTCCATCGTGGCCATTGTATCTTCCTGCCCGCGAAGCTGAATCTGAAAGTTCTCCTCCTGCACAACCGGGTCGTTCAGCTCAGTATATGCATTCGCCAGCTCCATGCCCGCAATAAACAGCTCAAACCGCTCGGCGTATCTCGGGTCTTCCTTCTTGCGCCTGGTCAGCGGGCATAACGGCGCCGGATAATCGATAACGAACGTCGGCGAAACAAGATGGTCCTCGACCGTTGCCTCAAACACCTCGTTCACCACCACCACGTCGTCCATCAGCGTCTCTTCCAGGTTCAGCTCTCTGGCCCTAGCCCTGACGGCCTTCAAGTCGTCAATTTCGCACCCGCTGTGTTCCTTCAGGAGCTCGGCGTATGTAGCCCGCCGCCAGGGTCGACCGAAATCAATCGTCAAATCCCCGAACGCCACTCTGCTCCCCCGGCAGTGTTTCTCGACACAAAGCCCTATAAGCTCCTCGGTCAAATCCATCATCACTTCGTAGTCGCCGTATGCCTGATAGACTTCGAGCATCGTGAATTCCGGGTTGTGCTGTCTGCTCAGCCCCTCGTTGCGGAAGTTGCGGTTTATCTCGAAGACCCGCTCCATCCCGCCGACGAGCAGCCTCTTGAGAAAAAGCTCCGGCGATATCCGCAGGAACAAATCCAAATCCAGGCTGTTGTGATGCGTCACAAAAGGCTTGGCCGCCGCGCCCCCGGCTATCGTCTGCATCATCGGCGTTTCGACTTCCAGAAAACCCCTCGCCTCAAGAAAGCTGCGGATTGTCGCCACGATGGCGAAACGCTTCTTGAATCGCTCCATCACTTCCGGATTGGCCCACAGGTCCACAAACCTGTGGCGATACCTCTGGTCGATGTCCGCCAGCCCGTGGAACTTCTCCGGCGGTGGCAGCACACACTTGCTCAGAAGCATAAGATCGTCGGCCCATATCGTTATCTCGCCTGTTTTCGTCCGGCCGAGGCGACCGGCCGATCCGATTATATCGCCGACCTCGAGCAGCTTGGCAAGCTCCCACCGGGCGCTCAAGAGCTTCTTGCTAAGGCCAATCTGAATGGTCCCGCTGCTGTCGCGAAGCGTAATGAAAATCAGCTTGCCGATATCCCGCAACAGCACAATCCTGCCGGCACATCGGGCCAGTTGCTCCTCGTCACCATCCCGAAACCTGCCCTTGATATCCTCGGCCGCCTCCGCCGGCTCATATCTGCCGCCGTACGGGTCAATCCCCAGTTCCACAACCCGCGCGAGCTTATCCTTCCGCTGCCGTTCAAACTTGTCCATCTCACCCAGATCGGTCAAATCCATACACTCCCGAAATGAGAACCCGCCTCAGCGAACCTGGGCCTCAATCAATTTGCTCCTGATAACCATCAGACCAACCGCAAGCTGGGGGTCGGATTCGATGGACTCTTCGATGGCGTGTTTTTTCTGTTCCCGGTCGCCCCTGACCAGCACGTCGTTGTCCCTCTGGACATCGATCATTTTCCGAAGCTCGTCGCTTCGTAGCCGGATCTCCACGTCCGGACCTACACCCCAGTCGTCCCTGCCCACTTTCTTCATCGCGTCCCGGCTTTCAACTCGCTGGCCGGAAGGCAAATGATAGTATGCCATCGTGTACTTCAGTTGCGCGCCTCCGCCCGGGAAAGGTGTTATCCCCTGAACCCGGCCCTTGCCGTGTGTCCTCTCGCCGACCAGAAGGGCACGCTCGTGCTTCTTGTCGGCAAGTGCTCCGGCAACGATCTCGGAGGCGCTTGCGGAAGTGGAGTTTATCAGAATCACCACCGGATAGTCAGGATGTGTACCCTTGCTGTGTGCCTCTTCATAGGTCGGCCACCTCCCAAAACCGGCCCGCGGTTCTATCCTGACTATCAGGTCTTTTTTAAGGAACTTGTCCGAAACGGCAACCGCCGAATCCAGAAGCCCGCCGAGATTGAATCTCAAATCCAGTATCAATCCCTTGAGACCCTTGCCCTCGAGTTCGGAGAGAGCTTTCTCCAGGCGCGAAGCCGTATCGCCGGTGAAGTCCGTAATCCGGACGTAACCGATTTCATCCTGGTCGTCGATCATAAAGAGCCATTTGCCGGCTTCGGTCCTCTGCCAGCCACGAATCGTAGGAACGATTATCCTGTCTCTGACTATCGTAATCTCCCGCGGCTTTTCCTCCCTCGGACTTCTTACCCTGAGCGTGACTTTGGTTCCCTTGGGCCCTGTAATCTTGTGAACGGCACACATAAGAGTCATGTCTTTGGTCTCAAGCCCGTCCACGGCCTCTATCACGTCGCCGGCGTCAAGACCCGACTTATAGGCCGGTGTGTCTGGCAGCAGGCTCGCGACCGTCAGCATACCCTTCTGCTTGTTGATCTCGACCCCTATGCCGGTGAACTCCTTGGTCATCATCTTTTCGAAATCCTTGACCGACTTCGGCCAGACGATCACCGTATACGGGTCAAGCGCCGAGAGCGCCGCTTCCGAGAAGTGCGAGATAAGCACCGCTTGGGGCAACTCAGCCGTCGCGGTGTTGACTGCGAGGACATTCTCAAAAAGTTCCTTGAACTGGTTCTTGTTGTAACCGGTCGGTGACTTGCCGGCCTCGTCCAGAAGAGCCGCCAGAGCCGATGAAAACGCCGCAAGCCTCCTTTTGTCGGGCGCCGGCACCACGGCCTTGTCCGGCTCGCCGTCCCCCGCCTCCTGCGCGTCACCTGGTTTTTCATCGCCCGTTTTCTCACCCGACGCAACGTCCTGCTTGCCTGAATCCGGCAGGGGCGACACCTCCAAAACGTCTGCCAGAAGCTTGCATCGGTTAACGGCCTTAGTGGCCATCTCCCGATAATCAATGATGTCCACGTAATGCGCGTCGAGATAGTCGATGGATTTTAAGAATATCCCCTTGCTGACGCCTTCGTAGCGCTCTTCGCTGGTCTCGCAGGGGCTGTCTTGGAAGGAAGCCAAAATGGCCGCCTTGTCCAGAAGCTGCTCGGCGTAATCTGAATATGACTGATTGTTCGGCTCTATCGCCTGCAGCCAGTAATAGCAGTTAGTGTAGGATTCAAGCCATTTGCCCTCCGCCTCCAGGTCGCCGGCTTTGTCAAGCGCCTTTTGTATGGTCTGCTTTACGAATGCGTCGGACATAAGCTCTTTCTTCTGACCGCTGTCGGCAAACTCACATGCCTTCGTGACAACCAGCAGAACCCCAGGGATATCATTGGCGTCCGTAACATCGTTGGCGTCCTCCGCACTGCTCGAGCGTTTTCCGGTTCGGAGTTTCTCCAGTGCGGCCAGTTGCTCCCGGTAAGCGGCCTCGCGAGCGGACCGCCGCTGCTGACTGAGGTCCTCGTATTGCCGGACAATCTCGCCCAGCCGCGACATAAGCTGCTTCTGCCTCTGGCCATTCCCGCCCGATTCTTTGATCAGCTTGCCCGCGGCCTCGAATTTGCCCTGATAAATAAGCTCGCATACCGCTACTACGGAATCAGCCTCAACGGATGTGGACCCCTCAACTATGGTCTCACAAGGGTCGAGAACCGCCGGGCGCGCACCCAGAGCACAAGCAGCGCTCGAAAAAACAATCGTCACCAGCCAGACAGACCACACGAAACAAGACTTCTTCGCGAATCCCAGCGAGTTCTTAAGATTCTGTGACAACAAGGACACACTCCTTAACCTGGTACATAATTGAATTCGGACGGCACCGGCCGACTACCGGCCTGACCTCCAACGGGTCGCTCCGGCCGGGAGCCTGAACCGCCACCGCTACCTGTCTACATGCACTCCGCTGCCCTACCTGCGCATCCCAGAACGCGCAGCTTATGCTTGACCATCTCGTAGATGGCGTCTCTGCCCGGCCCAAGATACTTGCGAGGATCGAACTCACCCGGCTGTTCCGCGAACACCTGCCTGATCTTCGCTGTCAGCGCCATCCGAAGATCCGTGTCGATATTCACCTTGCATACACCCATCTTCGCCGCCCTGCTTACCGCCTCCTCCGGAACACCCATTGCATCGGGCATATTGCCGCCGTACTTGTTGATCAGATCCTTGAACTCCTTCAAAACACTGCTTGAACCATGCATAACAAGCGGGAAACCCGGAAGCCGACGCTGAATCTCCTCCATCACGTCAAATGCCAGCTTCGGCTCCTTCTTGAACTTATAGGCCCCATGGCTCGTGCCGATCGCGACGGCCAGAGAGTCCACCCCCGTGCTGTCCACGAATTCCTGCACCTGGTTCGGGTCCGCAACGTGCTTGCTGACATCATCGGCGTCCACACCGACAACGTCCTCCTCGATACCGCCGAGCTGTCCAAGCTCGGCCTCCACGACCACCCCGCGTTCGTGAGCGTAGTCCACAACCTCCTTGGTGATACGAATGTTCTCCTCGAACGGCTGGGAGGATGCGTCGATCATCACCGAGGTAAAACCATCTTCGATGAACTCCTTGCAGGTCTGAAAGTTATCGCCGTGATCCAGGTTTATGGCAATCGGGATATCGGGGTTCTCAGAGACGACCACGTCTATAATTGCCTTCAGATAGCTGTTCTTTGCGTACTTTCTGGCCCCGCGGGAGACCTGCAGTATGAGCGGCGCCTTCTCTTCGGCTATGGCCCTTACTATCCCCTGCGTTATCTCCATGTTATTCACGTTGAACGCTCCAACCGCGTAGCCGTTCTTGTAAGCCATCTCGAACATCTTCTTGGTGTTCACCAACGCCATAACTGTCTCCTTAACAAACCAGGGCCCAGAGCCGAGCCTACAATGGTAACCTAAAACTACTCAAATTGAAACCAAAAACTCAAGGCCGAGATTAAAAGCCCTGATCAAACGTCCCCAGAAACGAGCTTTGCGCCGTTTCTACGCGTTCCAGCCGGGCTACTTCCGCATTCTGTCCGTCAATACCCTGCCGCGCCGCCCAGACCCATATACCGTTTTGGCCCGATGCCCAGTTCCGGCACACCCTGCGGCCATACACTAAATACTATCCCCTGCTCGTCAAGAGATTCGTCCGCACTGAACGTCAGGCCCCAGTAAATCCTGTGATAGCGTCTTATGAGTGTTATATCGCTTCGAACAGTCGCCCCATAGTCCAGGTCAACCTGTTGGGAAATAACAACCGTATACCGCGGGTCGAGAACGTACGTAACCGCGAAAGTAAAGGCGTTCGAGCCCTCTTCATCGAGCACACGGATCCGCCTCAAGTACCTGCTGCCCAAGTAGTAACTTAGGTTTGGCCAGCATAGACGGGTAACGCCGATATTGAACTGCTGAACAACACCGCTCTGCATGTCGAAATTCATGTCGGACAGTATCGCCGTTGTATCGCTCAGGCGCCAGGTATAGTCGGCTGTGAAGCTGTTGCGCCTCGGCCCATATACGCTGCTGCCGCGCCTGTCTCGCTGGTACAACAGGCCCCCCTGCTGCAGGGCCGGGCCGTATGTGTTCAGAATCGGGATAAGAGGCCTGTTCCAGAGAAAACGGTCCGGGCCCGCAGATGAGTCTCCCGAATCATTTACCCATGTGACGTCCATATCAAGCCGCATCCAGTCAACAACCCTCTCTTTTTCACCGGACCCCCTTTTCGTCTGCAATCGCTGCGAGATTCCTACGTTCAACGTATCACGTTGTTCAATAACCGAATCGTTTTCCGCATACCCCACGGCCGTAAGATGCGGCCGGATCACGTGCCGAAGCCCGTTCAAATCCAACAGCCGCGAGCGTATGCCGGGATAGACCCTCCAGTACGGCTGTGTTGACGCCCGAACGCCCGTCTCCGCGAACCAGACGGTGTCCTCGCTATCCGTTATACGGCCGTCAAGCTCTCTGTAGAAGCCCAGCCGATCCTCATACGCCGCCGTGGCCGCAACAAAGGGCACTATCTTCGCCCTGCCCACCGTCAGAGGCATGTCAACCTCGTTTCTCGTTGTTCCGAAGTAGAAAAGCTGCTCCGACCCGGGATTCGAATACGAATCGGCGTAGCGCTGCCGAAGGCGGCTCGCCTGGTTGTCGCTGTAGAAAGTCAGGTTGTCGTCCCAGAAAGACTCGCCCGTCCAGTGAAATGCGCCGCTGGGCACCTCTTCCAGAGTGTGGACAAAGTCATTGATGCGAAACTTGCTCAATAACGAGAGTCCCCAGTTGTCCTCAATCCGCTTGAAGTGAACGAGCGTTTCCTGCTCTTTGCCGACGTAGAACTCCCCCCGGTAGTAGCTCTCCAGGAAGTTCTCGTCGGATATGTAGCTAATCTCAGAGGTGAGCTGCCAGTTGTAGGGCAAGAACTGCCTGTGCTGCCAGCGAAACCGCCCGCGAAGCTCACGAGGCGGCTTGACATGCTTGCGGCTGTCGTGCCGGCCGAGCCGGTCTTCGCCCCTGTCATCGATTATATAACCCAGCAGCCTGCCGAAATAGTTCTCCCGGGCATAATCCACCTGGGCTCCTGTTCCGAAGCCGCGCTTGCTGTAGTAGTGCAGCGACAGACTGCTGTCCACGCCTTCCGGCTCCTGGAATCCCAACAGCCGCGCGATATACCACTCCGTTTCAATAGCCGTGCCCCAGGCCTTGTCCTGCCCCACATGCCCGCTTTTCAAGGGAATATCCGGTCTTTGCAGGTTGCTGCGCACATAAGGCCAGTAGAAGAACGTCCTGTCATATACCTTAAAGCGGACGTCATGCATCTCGGCGTCGTAACTGGCTTTGGACGATTTGCCCGTCTGCTCGTCGTCGATCGTTGTATCGGTGATGGTAACGTTGGAGGCGGTCGCCGAAATCTGCGGCTTGTAGAATTCACTGCTCGTTAACGTAATATTATCGGCCGCAAACTTGTCCCTGGCAAGCTGCCGCAGTCGTTCCGCCCTCACGTACACAGGCATGCCCTCGGTGGCATCGAAGCTCCTCATAACCGCGTTATCTATGATTGCCCTGCTCTGCTCGAAATCATAGTACAGCTCATCAGCGCGAATCGTCCTCGATCCCTCGGTCATCAGAACGTCGCCCGAAAGGTAAATTCCTTTGACGTCCCCTCGGGCCATGACGTCTGTCGCCTCGACCTTCTCCTTGTCCGCCCCATCCTTCTGCGGCAAATAGAATACCACGGCATTGTCCCCCTGAAGCTCCAGCAGACGCATTTTGCCTGCCTGTTCGTATTTGTGCCAGATGTAGAACCTGCCTATGATCGTAATGACATCATTGGCGTCCGGACCCTCTATCACTGGGGCGACCTCGCCCGGCCACGCTATGTTGATCGGATAACGGAACTTCGCTTTCTCCTGCTCCGCCGCCGGTGCCGCTTTCCCTGCCTCAGGTCGTGGCGCTTCGGGCCCGGCCTTGGCGCGCGCAGGGGCTAACGGCGCCTCTAAGGCGTTTTTCTGTCCGACCGCCTTGATGCCCACCCCATACAGTGGCAGCCCCCGCGAGTCAGCCGCCTCCATCTTGTTAGCCGTCGCAAAAACCTCGCCGCTCACCCCGAAATGCAACGCCATTGCCCGCCCCGCATCGAGTGCCTTAACGCCCATTTCGGTGGTTCTGGCGAGTCCCGCCTTCTCGATGCCCAAATTGCCCTCCAGGTATACCCGTGCCTGGTAGTCAATACCTGACCCACCCGGCTCGTCTCTCCAGGCTTCCAGCCAAACGACCGCGCTGTCGCTAGAATACCGGTTGGCCCCTATGGACATCGAAAAGCCCCCCCGAAAGGCCAATATGTGCAGCCCCGCTTCGGGCTGATGGCTCAAAAGCTCTCCGCCGGCCATGTGCAGGTCCTGGCCGACAAAGGCCCTCACCTGCGGACCATCGCTCGCCGCCATACCCCGCCCGCACAGCAACGCCAAAAGGCTTAGAGTAAACAGCGCCCTTCTACACATAGAGAACTCTCACGTTATATATCCCGCTCTAAAAGCACGAGATATGCTCGGTGTCAAAACCCGGCCCACCCGCCGGCACTTCCCGCAGATTATAGCCCTCTGCCCCCGCAAGGCCAGCAAAAACCGGGCGCTCGACACAGAGAACTTGATTTATATGTGGCTTTCCTATAAGAGTATCCTTTTATCTGATCCAAACGAATATGAGGCAAGAATGTCAGCAAGTGAGCTTTCCAACTACCAGAAGTCGGTCATATCCGGCTACTATGACAACCTCGACACGATAATGCTCCAGAAACTCGGCGAACTCGTGACCGAGCTGTATCTCGCCGATACAGAGGTCAGGCGCAACGGTCTCTGGGAAAGGGCCCGCAAGGCCATGGTTAAACTCAAGATTCCCCCGGCAATCATCGATCACATCATCCGGAAAAAGGACGTCCGGATCCTCGCCAAGAATCTTCAGGACTGGCTCGGCGCCAACAAGAGAAGATGAGACGGCATCCGCCTTGTAGGTATCCTGAGGACCCCAGTCCGTCCGCCGGCCGAAAACAGCCTTCAGCAATCAAACATTCCCGGCGCCGTGAAACGTTCGCTTCGTCAAGAGATCATTGACTTTCGGTCCGCCCGCGTCAAAATAGGGCGTGTTTGGCCCCTTAATGGAGCGACGTGCTTGAAGTCGTCCGGTTGAGGCGTCGATCTTGATGGTTTTTGCAACATCCGGAAAAGCAACAAATGAAGCACCACATCGAACGCTCAAAACTCCGCGACATTTTCCTTGCGTCCAGACCGAAGTTCCTGATGGCAAGCGCAGCACCCGTTCTGGTCGGATCCTGCCTCGGCTACGCCGTAACCGGTTCCTTTAATCCGGGCCTGTTTGTGCTGGCCTCTTTGGCAATCATGGCTCTGCACGCAGGGGCCAACATAGTCAACGACTTCTACGACCATCTCTCGCAAAACGACTGGCTCAATGAGAATCCCACCCCGTTCTCCGGCGGCAGGCGTTTCATCCAGAAGGGTATTCTTTCGCCTAAGGCTACCCTGCTGGAGGGCCTGATTGCCCTTATCATCGGGTCGATAATCGGCCTAGTCATCGTCGTAATAACGCAAAGCCTGTTCATACTCATACTCGGCCTTGTCGGATTAGCCGGTGGCTTCTTCTATACCGCCAGACCCATCCAGCTTGGCTACCGCTCTGTGGGGGAATTGGTCATCTTCCTGCTGTTCGGTGTGCTTCCAGTATACGCCTCATACTACCTCCAGGCAAAGGCGATCGACTTTAATCCTCTCTTGCCGGGCTCTCTGGTCGGAATACTGATTTTCCTCGTGATCCTCATAAACGAGTTCCCTGACCGCGAAGCCGACGCCAGGGTCAACAAGAAGACGCTTGTCGTCCGATTAGGCGTTCCTGCATCAGCTTGGGTCTACCGCGCTGCACTGGCGGCAAGCTTCATTGTTGCAGTGGCAATGCTGGTTCGCCGGCCGACTTTCTTTCCGGGAGTGCTGTATTTTCTTACGCTGCCGGTCGCCTGGGTCGCCCTGAAGTCCGTGAACAGGAGGGATTTGCTCAAGCCCGGGCAACTGCGGGCCAGCCAGCTCACCGTGCTTTTACACAGTGCCGGCAGCCTTGCTCTGGCCGTCGGATTCGTTATAACCGGACTGAGGGCTTCGGCAGCCTGAAGAACTTCGCTCGGCCTTTGGTGGTCTGCAGGCCGCCCGGACGCCCGCAGGCCGCACCAACCGCCACAAAATGCGGTTGACCTGGCCGCCGCTCTCACCTAAACTTATTTAAGGCAAGACAGGTGTGGACTAAGCCGTGCACGTTAAGTTAACAGGATTTCACCTCGTGGGTACGGTTGTTTTTGCAGATTCATGGTCTGACTTTTTCGCCGAATTCGGTCTTGCGTTGTTCGCCGAATTCTTTGAGTATTCCGGCGGCGAGATTGTCGATGTAAATAGCAGACGCAACGTGGTCAAATTCTCCCTAAATCGCGGAACACAAAAGACTGTCTTCTTCATGAAACGTTTCGTTCGCCCGCACTTCAAAGATATGGTTTTCGCTTGGCGCAGCTTCGGCCATTGGTTTTCGCAGGCGCGCTGCGAGTGGGAAAATGCGAGATTCCTGCTTGACAACGATATCAAGACTTACAGCCCGGTGTGCTACGGGCAGGAAACAAGATTCGGCTTGGAGTCCAAATCTATTATTGTTACCGAACAACTCCAGTTTCAGTGCCTCACTGACTTCATCGCCCGAAACTGGAGTAACCTCCAAGCAGGCCAAAAAGAGGCGGTGGTCAGGGGCGTCGGGTGTTTTGTTCGTAGAATACATGAGCTTCAAGTCAGCCTGCCGGACCTCCACATCTGGCATATATTTCTCCGGCAAAGGCAGGCCGGGCACGAGTACGACTTTGCGGTAATAGACCTGCACCGGATGTCACGGGACGTAACGGACACGAGGAAGCGCATAAATAACCTCGGCAGGCTGTACCACAGTTTGCTTGACAAATACTTCGATTTTGGGCTCAAGAGACTGCTAATAGAGTCCTACGCCGGAAACGACTGGCCGTATGATGTCGGCACTCTTCTGGCCTGCGTGAGAAAACAAGCGGCCGCCATCTCGGCCAGGCGCAATCCAAAAGCATACTAAGTGGGAACGAAAAATGATTCCCAAGACGCCCGCGTTTCAGTTGGCCAAACACCGGCGATAGGAGCTTTATCTCGGTTCTCTGACAAAGCCTGTTGCTCATTATCATTGCCCAGTTCTTCTTTACGTGTGACGGCGGCGTGCAACGTCCGAACAGAATTTGTCTTGCTAATGCCCCTGCGGCCTATGTTCCCTTTCTGTCTTGGTGGCGACCTGCGTTTTCTCAACGCCACCGCACCCAAGCCGAGCAGCAGCAACGTTTCGGGTTCCGGGATGGTCAAGCCCGAGTCAATCGTCTCGAAGGCGGCGGGGTCTATGATCTCGCAGAGCTGCGAGCCGGGCTCGCCGTCGCCCAGCCAGTCGAAGCTGACCGCGAATCCGCCGACCGTTTCTCCGGGGCCTATACCTGCGAGAAGCGCCTTTGCGTCGTACGCCCCGTCGTCTTGCAGGACCGGCTCCGGCTGCAGGACAATCTCGCTCCAGTCGCCGGCAGGCGGGTCGGGCGTCTCAACAGCGAGGTTCTCGTAAAGCCCGAAATCGCACCAAATGGTAATCTCCTCGATAGCCTGGGTCGAGTTGGTATTGCTTATCTCGTAGGTGTATTGCCATCGTCCCGGGCTTAGCTCGTCGGCATCGTACCAGATATACGACTTTGGCAGGCCAAAACAGGAGCACGAAAACAGACACACACATACAACCCCCAAGTGGATTTGCCTCTTCACTACACTCTCCCGTCAAGCTCAACACAACCGGCTTTGCTCGGTTCGCACCGGCCAAATCCGGATTGGCCGGCAACGCCACCCCCGGTGCAAACCTTAAGAACGCCGATCCGAATTAGACCAGAAAGACCTCCATATCAAACTTCATCACGGCATCTTGGCGTGAACTAAACATGAATTATAGATTATGGGACGCAAAAAATCAAGATAATTCTCAAGGAGAATTGGCCTGTTCTTGACTGTGCCCTTTGTAGTAATCGTTCGGGGCGCGCGGCCAGAACCGGGCGAGGCTGGGTCAGCCTGCGTTCCAGCCTCACTCTATGATCCAAAATCAGCCCTGAGAACAGACGCAATTCTTGCCTATTTTATCAGCCGGGTGCCCGAAAGCCAAGTCGCCTGGTCTCCCCTTGGTCTCGCCAATTGACTCTGAGGGAATTCCTGAGAATTGTCGGAACTTGTGGGTTTCCTGGCGACCAACGGCATCGGAATATGCGATAACAGTACAGAAAACAGGTTCGGGCAACCGAAGAATGGCACATTTTTGAAAAAATCTTCATAATTTCTTGACGGAGGTAAACATTTGTTTTAAACTATCGTATGAAACGACTGTTTAGGGGTCTGGTTATGACAAAAGAGCAGGATGACAGCATGAAGAGCCACGCCGACCACGGCGTGCGAGAGCGGCTGCTCGATGCCGCCGAAAACCTCTTTTCGGAGCGGGGTTTTGGCGGCACGAGCATTCGAGACCTCGCGGCCGCCGCCGGCTGCAATATTGCATCGGTCAACTACTACTTCGGGAGCAAGGAGAACCTGTATGCCGAACTCTGGCGGCGGCACCTTCTTATGTTGCGAGATACGCGGATTGCGAGTATCGACAAGGTTGTTTCAGAGAGCGACGGCAGGCCCTCTCTGGAGAACCTGATTCGCTCCTTTGCGTACGCTTTCGTCGGGCCGCTCATGGATGAGAGCGGCGGCAGGCGAATGATCAGAATCATGGCGAGGGAGATGGTTGACCCGCACCTGCCATCGGCGATGTTTGGCAAAGACGTGATCGAGCCGACGCTGACGGCGATGCAGCAGGCTTTGTCAAAAGCCTGTCCTGAACTTGACCAATCGAAGGTCCCGCTTGTGGTTTTCTCCATCGTTGGCCAGCTTGTACACACGATTCGGCTAAAAGCCATGATTGAATGGACACATGACGAGGCATTGTTGGTTTTTGAGCCGGCCAAGGTGATAGACCACGTGGTGGCGTTTTCCGCCGCGGGTATTCGCGCTTATGCCAAGGGAGGCTGCTGAATGAGTGTTTGGCTTAAATCTATTCGGTGGTTGTGCTGCGTGCCGCTGTTTTCTATGGTTGTCGGCTGCACGGTCGGGCCGAAATACTCTCGACCGGAAACGGCTGCCGAGAAGTCTGCCGCCTACGTGCACGCCGGTGACCACAGCCAGGATCCAGATGCCCTCGAGCGGCTTGATAAGTGGTGGACGGAATTCGGAGACCCCGCTACGGCTGAACTCGTTGAGCACGCCCTACGGAGCAATTATGACCTCAAGGCCGCGGCCGCCAGGGTTCTGCGGGCCCAGGCATCGCTCGCCGAGGCTCGTGGACGCCAACTGCCGGACGTCTCGTTTGACATCACCCGCGACAGGAGCAAGCGGTCTTTCAACTTCGGCGGGGGGCCCTTCGGCGGCGGAAGATTCAGCGTCATGAGCACCACCTGGTCGCAGGGTGTTTCTGTTGCGTACATGCTTGACCTTTTCGGAAAGCTCAGACACACCGAGCGCGCCGCCTGGGCCGACGTGCTGGCCGCCGAGGCCAACGAGCAGGCGCTCATCAATTCAGTGGTCGCGACCGTTGTCAACGCGAGAATCAACATCGCGACGATCCAGAGGCGTCTTGCAATCGCAAAGGCAAATACTATAAGCCGGCGCACTACTCTGGAGATAGTGGAGAGGCGATATGCCGAGGGGCTTGTAGGCCCGGTCGACGTAAGACTTGCCAGGGAGAACCTGGCGGCGGCGGTTGCCCTTGAGCCGGGTATTGAGCTGTCACTGGCCACTGCGCATCACGCCCTCGACGTCGTCCTGGGTCGTGCACCCGGCACGTCGGAGCGTCTTCCGGAAACACTGGCCGACCTGCCGGACCTTGATCCGGTTCCGGTAGGTCTACCTGCGTCCCTGCTCGATCGCCGCCCCGACATTCGGGCTCGGGAAATGGCCCTGCGAGCCGGCAACGAACGCATTGGCGTCAGCATCGCGCAGTTGTTCCCGGACCTGACTCTGACGGGCAGTTTCGGCGGAAGCGGCGACAGGTGGTCAGACATCTGGCGACATTACTCGGAAACATATTCCGCCCTAATTCGACTGGCCCAGCCCGTTTTCAAGGGCGGCCAGTTACGCGCGCAAATCGACGCGGCCAAAGCCCGCTACGAGGAGCTTGCCGCCGGCTATGCCGGAACCGTGCTGACCGCCATGCGGGAGGTAGAGGACGCCCTGACCGGAGAGCAGATGCTCCAGAAGCAGATTGAGCACACGCGCATCCGGTTTGCGGAGGCGAAGGCCGCGGAGGAGCTTTCGATAGAGAGATACGAGCGCGGTGTCGAACGGATTCTCACAGTTCTTGAATCAGAGCGCCGCCGAAGGATAGCTGAAGAGCAACTGACTATTCTCAAGGGACAGATATGGACGACCCGCGTCAACCTCTTGCTCGCTTTGGGCGGCGACTGGAATCAACAGGAAGAATCAAATGGATAGGTTGTGTAAGAAGATGGTTCAACAGACTATTACAAGTAAAAGGCGTACAGACTCGAAGCCCGCAGTTCCGCCCAAGGGCGGCGCCATAGTCCAGGCTTTGGTTTCCATTATGATTGTCGCGATTGGCGCTCTTGTCGTTTTTGCCTTTGTCAAGCTGCGCAAGCCACCGAGACAGGTGGAGCAGAACGATGTCGCTCCTCTGGTAAGGGTTGAACAGCTTGAAGTTCGTGATATACCGATCGTCGTCAGCGGCTATGGCACGGTCAGCCCCAAGGTTCAGGTTGAAATCGTGCCGGAGGTGTCGGGCAAAGTCGTCTCCGTGAATCCCGATCTCAAGGCCGGGGGTTTCATACCGGCTGGCGTGCGCCTGCTGCAGATAGATCCCCGTGACTATGAGCTGGCTGTTCAGCAGGCAAAGGCCGCGGTCGCGGAGGCACAGGTTCGTCTCGACACCGAAGCGGCCGAGGCTGAAGTGGCCCGGAAGGAATGGGTGCAGCTCCACCCCGACACCGAGCCCACTTCGCCGCTGGTTCTGCGGGAGCCGCAGATTCGCCAGGCAAGGGCCGCGCTCGAATCGGCAAAGGCACAACTGGCTGTGGCGGATCTCAGGCTCGAGCGAACGAGCCTGTCTCTGCCGTTTGACGCCCTGATAATTAGTGAGAAGGTCGATCTCGGCCAGTACGTCGTTACGGGGCAGTCTCTCGGCACCGCTTACGGCATCGACGCGGTTGAAATAGAGGTTCCACTCGAAGACGACGAGCTCGCCTGGTTCGACGCGTTCGGAAATAGCGGCCGATTCAACCAGGGCGCGGACGCTCCCGGGCGCACCGCCGCCAAGGTAGAGGCCGATTTCGGCGGGACCAGGCATACGTGGGGCGCGTACGTGGCCCGCACCACCGGTCAGGTCGACAGAACTTCCCGGATGGTCTCGGTTGTCGTGGAGGTGCGCGATCCGTTCGAGATATCGGACGGCAGGCCTCCGTTGCTGCCCGGGGTCTTTGCCGAGGTTTTCATAGAGGGCAGAACTCTTAAAGCCGCGGTGGCTGTCCCGCGAGATGCAATTCACGAGGGCAACAAGGTGTGGCTTGTCAATGACGGACACCTTCGAATACAGCCTCTGGAAATCGCCCGGGCGGACAAGGACTTCGCTTATGCAATCTCCGGTGTCGAAGACAAGGCGGTGATTGTCGTAAGCTCTCTCGATACGGTTGTCGAAGGAAAGAAAGTCCGAACTCAGCTTGATACCATCGTCGGGGGCGGCCGGCCCGAGCCTAATGCCGAGGCCAAGGGACAATCGGAGGGCAATTAGGTGAAGGACTTGAAAGACAGAAAGGGCGTTCTCGCCTGGTTTGCATCGAACCACGTTGCCGCAAACCTGTTGATGCTTCTGATAATTGCCGCCGGTCTGCTTGCCATCTTTTCGACGAAGATGGAGGTGTTCCCCGAGTTCAGCCTGGATATGATTAGCATAATGGTCCCCTACAGGGGGGCTTCGCCGGCCGATGTGGAAGAGGGAGTCTGCGTCAGGGTCGAGGAGGCGATTGCCGGCGTGGACGGCATAAAGCGCATGACATCGAGCGCCGCCGAGGGGTCGGGCTCGACAATCGTGGAGGTCGAGGAGTACGCCGACGCCACCGAAGTGCTCGACGATACCAAAGCCGAAGTCGACAGGATCATCACCTTCCCCAAGGAGACGGAGAAACCCGTCATCTCCGAAATCAAAGTGCGACACAGGGTAATCACCGTGGTTGTGTACGGGGACATCACGGAGGAAACGGTAAAGAAGCTGGCCGATGGGATCCGCAACGACCTGACGGCGATGGAGAACATAAGTCAGGTCGATATCTCCGGTGTGCGCCCTTACGAGATTTCCATAGAGGTCTCGGAGGAGAATTTGCGCCGTTACAACCTCAGCTTCGACGAGGTTTCCAGGGCCGTCGCAAACTCCTCCATCGACATCCCCGCAGGGTCTGTCAAGACCTCCGGCGGAGAGATACTCGTCCGGACAAAAGGCCAGAAGTATTACGGGAACGAATTCGAAAAAATCATCGTTCTGACACGCAACGACGGCACGAGAATAAGGCTCGGCGACATAGCGACGGTCAGAGACCACTTCGAAGACATAGACCTGTATTCCAGATTCGACGGGAAAAGGGCCGCTTTCATAATCGTATCACGGATGGGCGACCAGGATGCACTCGATGTCGCAAAGACCGTCAAGGCATATATCAGCGAGAAGAAAAGGTCCCTGCCAAGGGGCGCCTCGATTGCCCTTTGGGAGGATGACACGCTCATCCTGAAATCGAGGATGAACCTTCTCAAGAGAAACGGGTACATCGGACTGGCTCTGGTCTTTTTGTGCTTGACCCTGTTTCTCAACATCCGCCTCGCGTTCTGGACAACCATGGGCATACCAATTTCGTTCCTCGGCGCATTCTGGCTTATGGGCCACTTCGGCGTCACCATCAACATGATGAGCCTTTTCGCTTTCATCATGGCTCTCGGCATCGTGGTGGATGATGCAATCGTTGTAGGAGAGAACATTTTCGCGTACCGTCAGCAGGGCATGGAGAGGATCGAAGCCGCAATAAAGGGCGTAAGGGAAATGGCCCTTCCCGTTGTAGCGGCCGTGCTTACGACAATGTTTGCCTTCCTGCCCCTTGCGTACACTACCGGCATCATGGGTAAAATCCTCCGCGTCATACCAATTGTCGTCATAAGCGTCTTGTCGGTCTCCCTCATTGAAGCCCTGCTTATCCTTCCGGCTCACCTGTCCTCGAAGCAGCGCCGCAAAAGGGGTCTGATCCGGCGCTTTAGCGACAGACTCAACAATTGGACCGGAAAAGGCCTGATGCGTTTTATATACGGTCCCTTCGCAAGGCTTGTGGAAAAGGCTGTGCGATGGCGATATGTCACTCTGTCGCTCGGGGTCGCGGTTTTTCTGACGACCGTCGGTTTTATTGTCGGCGGCCATATCAAGTTCGTCCTGTTTGACGACGTCGAGGCCGACAACATGGTGGCACAGCTTACCATGCCCCAGGGGACACCCGTCGAAGAGACCAGGCGGATAGCCGAGAGAATCGAAAACGGCGCGCTTGAGGCCATAGGTGAGTTCGACGCCAAACGTCGCGGCAAGCCGTCGCTGCTGAAACACATGGCGACGACGGTGGGGTCCTTTTCAACATCCGGCCATGGAGGGCCGGTTCAGCTCGCCGGCCCCGCGGGAGGCGCGTCTCATCTGGCCGAGATCAACGTTGAGCTGCTTGGCGGCGAAGAGCGTGACGTCTCCAGCGTGAAGCTCAAAAACAGGTGGAGGGAGATTGTCGGCGAGGTTCCCGGAGTTTCTTCCCTGACGTTCATCTCCGAGATATTCAGCTCCGGCAATCCGATTGACGTTGAGCTTTCGCACGAGAACTTCGAGACGCTTCTGGCTGCCTCTGAAAGGCTCAAAGTCCTTCTCGGCAAATATGACGGTGTCAAGGACATCGCCGACACCTTCGAGCCCGGAAAGGCCGAACTGAAGTTGAAGCTGAAGGACTCCGGCCGAACCCTGGGGCTGACACTCTGGGATCTCGCCAGGCAGGTCCGGCAGGGTTTTTACGGTGAAGAAGTGCAGCGCGTCCAGCGGGGCCGGGACGATATCCGCGTCATGGTGCGATATCCCGAGGGCGAGCGCAGAAGCCTGGCGGATGTCGAGAACATGAGAATACGTTTGCCCAACGGGACCGAAATTCCGTACAAGACGGTCGCGGACGTCGAATATGGAAGGGGCTACGCAACCATCGAGAGAATCGATCGACGACGCGTCGTCAGGGTAACCGCGGATGTCGATGAGGCCCTCGCCAACACTACCGAGATCAATCGGGAGCTTGTGGCAGCGACTCTGCCCCGCCTCATGCAAGAATACCCCGGCCTTCAATACCGGTTTTCCGGAGAGCAGCGGGAATTCAGCGAGTCTCTTGGCAGTCTGAAGACCAACTTTATTATCGCCCTTATGGCAATCTACGGCCTGCTGGCGATCCAGTTCAAAAGTTATGCCCAGCCCTTGATAGTGATGTCGGCCATCCCATTCGGCATTGTCGGCGCGACTCTTGGTCATCTATTGATGGGTTTCAACCTCAGCCTGCTCTCGATGTTCGGCATCGTTGCACTCTCAGGTGTGGTGGTGAACGATTCGCTCATCATGATCGACCTTATCAACCGTGAACGCCAAAGCGGTCTCGAGTTGCAGCAGGTCCTCCGCGACTGTTCCACGCGAAGATTCCGTCCCATTATGCTGACAACGCTGACGACTTTCTGTGGTCTGCTGCCAATGATAACGGAGAGAAGTCTCCAGGCGCGTTTTTTGGTTCCAATGGCAATAAGTCTGGCGTTTGGCGTTCTTTTCGCCACCTGCATAACCCTTCTGCTCGTACCCTCTCTGTACATGATTCTGGAGGATGTCAAGACTCGCGTCCTTCGTATTGAGCCGAGCGCGGTCGCCGCACAGGTTGCAGCCGAGGGCATTCAGGCGACATAATCGGCCGGGCGGTCTTGTGCCACGGGAGATATGTTGGATGGGGGACACAAGAGAGTAACAGTGTGAACGCAGACATTAGTTAGGTGCTTTAGTGGGTTGAAAAGATGAGACTTTTATTTGGCGAATACGGCCGCCCGATCTCTATTTTGCTGGCAGTGCTGCAGATAGCAGGCTGCGGCGACAGCGGGCGGCTATACGAGCAGGTGCGGACCTCGAGAGAGATAGCGTACCGCCAGTGGAAGAGCCGAAAACAGCAGCGTGAGGAGTCCGAAGTCCGCATAACCGGCAGCTTGAGCGTTGACGACTGCCTCAAGCTCGCTCTGGCAAATAACAAGGTTCTTCAGGGCGTCGTCCAGGAGAAAGAGATTGCTCGCGGCGAACAGCTCAAATCCTATTCGGCGATACTGCCCAACGTCGGGCTGACGGGCAACTATCGACGCCTCGATGAGGTCTCTTCGTTCAGCATCGCGGGCAAGAAGATCACCTTGGGCGATCTGAACAATTACTCGGCGGCTCTGGGAGTCACGCAGCCCATTTATGCGGGCGGCTCAATAGCAGCGAGGCTGCACGCCGCCAGGCTCTTTTCCCTGCTCACCGACCAGACCGTGCGAGCCGCCGTCCAGGAGCTCGTTTACGCCTGCACGCATTCATATTATGACGTGCTCATCAGTCAGCATCTGAGCCGAATCAGCGCCGATGCCGTCAGGTCCGCCAAAGCCCATCTGGATGATGTGAAACAAAAACGTCAGGGCGGCGTGGCCTCTGACTTTGACGTACTGCGTGCAGAAGTCGAGCTCTCGAATTTCCAGGCTGAGCTGATTCGAAACAAGAACGCGATCAACATGGCAAATGCAACCCTGGTAAAGGTCATGGGCGTCTCGCAACACAGCGACTTTGTCCTCTCAGATGCGCTCGTTTACGTTCGGTCGGAGACAACTGAGGACCAGGCGGTCGAGGCCGCGTATCAGAATCGCCCGGGCCTGTTTAGCAGGGAGTTTGGCATAAAGTATCAGCGTCAATTGCTCAAAATCGCCAAAAGTCGTTATTTGCCTGTCATAAGCGGTTATTTCAACTTTACCCGGTCGCGGCCGGACCCGCACAACCAGATGATAATTGACTGGGGCGGGGCCTGGGATGCCGGTCTGATGCTTACGTTGCCCCTCTTCGAGGGCTTTGCCAGAGAGGGCGAGGTGGTGATTCAAAAAGCCCGCCTCAGGCAGGCGCAGATAGATTTGATTGACGCCGAGCAGACCGCCCTGTTCGAAATAACCAGAGCGCTGCTCGCCATCCAGAATGCAGAGGAGTTCGTCGATTCGCAGAAGCTGAACCTCACCCGAGCCGAAGAGGGCCTCCGCTTGGCCGAGGTTGGCTACAGGGAGGGCGCAAATACGCAGGTTGAGATGATCGATGCCCAGGCCGCACTGACAACGGCAAGGGCCAATTACTACCAAGCCATTTATTCGCACTCGGTCGCAAAGCTGGATTTGCAGAAAGCGATGGGGACCATAGCGGCGTTTGAACATGCCTGGTCCGACTCGCATTTGCCGGGTGACGGGGCGGCGAGCCCACAAGAAACTTCTTTGGCCGCCTCTGCCGAGCAGAATCAGGAGCCGACGGAATGAAAATACTGAGAAGAATCGTATATTGGGTTGCCGCGTTGTCGGCATTGTGTATTACTTACTGGTACGCGTACAGGCCAAAGCCGCCTGCTCCCGCCCAAGAGGAAAAGTCCGTGCCGGTCGAGGTCCTGACCGTGGGAACAGATTCAATCGAGCACACCATCGAGGCGACCGGGTGGATAGCGGCAAGGCAGGTAGTGGGCGTGGCGTCCAAGGTGGGCGGTCGCGTAGAGTCTCTCCAAGTTGTCCTGGAAGAAGGCAATGGCGTGCCTCTGGAAGAGGGGCTGGCCATAAAGAAGGGGCAGCGGCTGGCGGTTATAGACCATGATGTTTACCTTGCCCAGTTGGCGGCAGCGGAGGCCGCGGTGAAGGCCGGGGAGATTGAGCTAAAGGACGCCGAACGCGAGAGGGAGCGTATCCTCGGACTTTTCGAGGGCGGCTCTGTCACCGAGCAGAACAGGGACAAGGCGATGACCGCCGCGGAACTGGCTGCTGCGAGCCTGAATCTCGCAAAGGCCAATCTTGAACTTGCAAAGATAAACCTGCAGGAATCGACGATTGTGAGCCCCATCGACGGGGTAATAACAGCCAAGCATATCGACCAGGGCAATTTGGTCAGAATCGGAGATCGAATTGCCACCGTGGCGGATATGCAGACCGTCAAGATTGTTGTCCCCCTCTCCGAAAGATACGCGGCAGATGTCCGGCCGGGCACCCCCGTCCGGGTCAGGGTCGATGCATTCGGCTCCGGTCAATTGGATGCCGCCGTCTACTCGGTCTATCCCGCGCTGGATGAGCAGACACACACGGTGCAGGTCGAAATCAGAATCGAAAACAACCGGCACCTTCTAAAACCCGGCATGTTCGCCAGGGTCGAGTTCATTACCGAGCGAAAAGACGATATAGTCGTTGTCCCTCGCGACGTTGTGCTCGGCGGCAAAATTGACCGGCATTACGTCTACGTTGTTGAAGAGACCGGCGGGCGGAGCGTCGGAAGAAAACGCTTTGTTGAAATCGGCATAGTCCAGGGCGAAAGGTGTCAGATCGCCGACGGGCTTGAGAAAGGCGAGACCCTTGTTGTAAACGGCATGAATTTTCTGGCCGATGGCACAGCGGTCGAGATTGTCAGATTAGAGGATATTAAATGAAGCTTGCTCAACTGTCCGTGAACAGGCCGGTTACCACCTTGATGATATTCATTGCAATGGTGGTTCTGGGCCTGGTATCGATGTCGCTGCTCGGCCTCGACCTGATGCCGGACATCGAGATCCCGGCGGTTTCGGTACTGACCGGCTACCGCGGGGCCGGCCCGGAAGAGGTCGAAACACTGATCACCGAGCCGATGGAGGATACCCTCAGCACGATCTCCGGGGTGGACGAGGTTGTTTCTGTCTCCAAAGAAGGGCTTTCGGCCGTTACCCTGAAGTTCGAATGGGGCCAGAAGATCGACGAAAGCATCAACGACGTTCGCGAGAGGATCGACCTCATACGGGAACGTCTGCCTGAAGAGGCGGATAATCCCGTCATCTTCAAATTCGACCTTGCAATGATGCCCATTGCAATCATAGCCCTCACCGCGGAAGACAGCTATCCGAACCTGCAGAAGATCGTGGACGACGAGATCGTGGATCCGCTCAAGCGCGTCAAGGGAGTGGCCGCCGCCACACCGGCCGGGGCCCTTGAACGTCAGATTCGCGTGGACCTCGACCGCGACAGGCTCTCCGCCTTTAATATCTCGGTGGATCAGGTGAGCCTGGCGCTTGCGGCCCAGAATATCAGCACCCCCGGAGGCAACATCAAGTCCGGCTACAAGGACTTCCTGCTGCGAACACCGGAGGAGTTCTCAAGCGCCGAGGAGGTTGCCGAAGTGGTCATTGCGCGACGCAACAACATACCCATAAAGCTCAGGGATATCGCGCAGGTCAAGGATTTCTTCAAGGAGCGAACCTACGACGTCCGAATGAACGGCAAGAATGCAATGGCCGTCTTCGTCCAGAAACAGAGCGGTGAAAATACGGTCGAGGTGGCCAGGGCCGTGCGAGAGAAGCTCGACGAGATCAAGGAGAATCTGCCCCCCGATGTAGAGCCCAAGATGGTCATGGACAATGCCGAGTTCATAGTCGCCTCCGTGGCCAATCTTCGGGACACGGTCCTTTGGGCCGTACTGTTTGTCTTTCTGGTCCTCTTGTTTTTCCTGAGAGACCTGCGTGCCAGCATCATTGTAGCCGCGGCCATTCCCACCTCGCTTATCATCACGTTCCTCCTGATGTGGCTGGCGGATTACACGATCAACACGGACTCGCTTGCCAGCCTTGCGGTTGCGGTGGGCCTTGTTGTGGATAACGCGGTTGTGGTTGTTGACAACATCAACCGCCATCGGCACAAGGGCCAGCGCCCGAAGGAAGGGGCCGTCTTCGGCGCAAACGAGGTCGGCGTGGCCGTGATTGCCTCCACGCTGACGACAATCTCGATTTTTGCCCCCATCATGTTCGTCGGCGGCATCACCGCCATAATCTTCGGGCAATTTGCGGCAATTGTCACTATGGCGCTTGTGGCCTCGCTTCTAACCGCACTGATGCTGGTTCCGATGCTCTGCTCCCGATTCCTGAAGGTTCGCGAAGCCAAAACTTCGAAGTCGCCGCTCGACTTTTTCTATAATCTTGGCGAAAGGGTTCTGACGGCTTTTGAGAACGTTTACGTCAGATTCCTCAACTGGTCACTTTCGAATCGAATAACGGTCTTCATCTCATGTGTCCTGCTGTTCATCTGGAGCATTGGCTTGGTCAAATTCATAGGAACTGAATTCCTGCCACAGCAGGATCAGAACAGGCTGTCGGCCGAGTACGAATTGCCGATCGGGACCCGCTTCGAGCGCACGGGCGCGGTCGCCGAACAGCTTCAGAGAATAACCGAAAACAACGTTCCCGAAAGGCGGGATAGCTTCATTCGCTGGGGCGTCTACGGCGCCGGTGCGACCGACTTCGCGGCCCAGGAGGAGTCCTACAAAGGCATCCTCTTCATCAGTCTCAAGCCGAAGGACCAGCGTGATGCGACGCCTAACGAGCTTATCGACCGCCTCCGGCCGATTACGGAAAAAATCCCTGGGGCCGTTGTCCGCTACAGTGCGGAGGACCCGCTCGAGGCGCTCGTATTCGGCACGGCCGGGAAGCTGGCCGTTGAACTGTACGGCCATGACATGGAGGACGCCCGACAGTATGCCGAGGCCGTCAAGGCCGCGATGGAAAACGTCGAAGGGGTCGAAGACGTGCAAATCAGCAGAAAAGAGGAGAAACCCGAAGTGAAGGTTGTGGTCGACCGCGAAAAAGCCTCTGATCTCGGGCTGGACGTCAGAACCATCGGAAGAACGGTCGAGACATTCTTTGCCGGAAGCACCGCCACCAAGTATCGCGAGGCTGGAGACGAGTACGATATAGAGCTTCGCCTGCGACCACAGGACCGCGGGAGGATCGAAGCGCTGCGGGATTGCTCGATAACCCTGCCGACCGGCGTTCAGGTAAGCCTGGCCAACATCGCCAGGATAGAGCAGGGAGTCGGGCCGACAAGGATCGAGCGAAAAGACCAGTCACGTTATATAACCGTTTCTGCGGAGATTGCCGGCCGCGACCTCGGCTCGGTTGCCGAAGATGTTCAGAAGACCCTTGACAGGATTCCACCTCCCCCGGGCTTCAGCTACAAGTTTGCCGGCGCTGAAAAGGAGAAGCGGGAGGCGTTTAGGCTGTTGATAATAGCCGTCGGCCTCGGCATGGTCCTGGTCTATATGGTGATGGCGTCACAATTCGAATCGTTTCGGGACCCCTTCATCATATTCTTCTCGATACCATTCGGAATCGTCGGTGTTATCGTCGCGCTAACGCTGACCGGCCAGGCGATGAGCGTAGTGAGCTTTCTTGCCCTAATCATGTTGGTCGGGATTGTTGTCAACGATGGAATAGTGCTGATAAGCTATATCGGCATACTGCGACGAAGAGGCCTGGATGTATATTCGGCGATAGTCGAAGGGGGCAGAAGCAGGCTGCGACCGGTCGTCTGCACGACCGCCACAACAATTCTCGCGATGACTCCTCTGGCGCTCTCGAGGGGCCAGGGCTCGGAAATATGGGTTCCATTTGGGATTACCGTGATAGGGGGCCTGGCCGTTGGAACGATCATAACGCTCGTGCTGATGCCAACGCTCTATAGCGTCTTCGAAGGTATTAAGAAAGTCGGCGGGAAAGAAGGATGAGTATGAAGGCTGTCTTGATAACGCACAACGTGGCCCTCGAGCCGGACGTAAATGAGGCTTTGAACGAGGCCGGCGTTGAATGTTACACCAGGTTCACAAACGTTCTTGGCAGGGGGAAAATCAGCGAGCCACACCTTAGCACGGATGTCTGGCCGGGCGTGAACTGGGCAACATTGACGGTTACCGACGACAAGAAAGCGGCGAGCCTGATGAATATTGTACGCCGCCTGAGAGAAAAACTCGGTTCCGAGGGCATTAAGGCTTTTATGTGGGAGATTGAGGATATCACCTGACCAGGAGCTCAAACAGGGGCTTTTGCCTGTTCCCGAGTTTTCTGCCGAAACCCGGCTTGCGCATCCCTTGATTTTTCCTCAAAAATTCTCTGGCCGAAAACCATCCCGCGATGCATAATACTACTGCTATTGTTTGTGAGATGAAAGGGGTGGGATTATGGCTCCAAGCCGGATATTGTTTATTTCGGCCCCCGGACACGTCGGCATGAAAGCGGTGAACCGTTCGTTTCCGAATCTCCTGATCAATTTCGAGGCTTGCTGCTGGCGTTAACTTGTTACCGATTGCAGAGGTGGCATAATCATGGGAACTGCTGCAAAACATCGACCCAATCTCGAAGTTGTCCCCGACCCTCAAAGCCTTGCGCAAAGAAGCGTAGAACTGTTTGTCACTGATGCGCAAAAGGCCATAGCGACAAAAGGCGTGTTCCGAGCGGCCGTCTCAGGTGGAAATACGCCCAGGCCCTTTTTCGAGCTGCTCGGTCAGGC
>CP070678.1:4393332-4411367 GCA_020352515.1 Phycisphaerales bacterium
ATAAGCCTGCCGGGCGACGTGGACAAGTATGGCCGGCGTCACTATATCCGCGTGGACCGCGTTGTTTACAGTGACGGCTCGCACCCGGAAGACAACCCCGGCGACGTGGACCTCTGGCCAACAGAGGCCGACGGAGGTGGCTCATCCCTGACCCGAATGTCGGTAACCCTCTACGGGAACGACCCCAACAACTGGACCCCCGCAACACCCTCCCCGGGCCAGTAGCGACGCTGGCTCAGACACGCACTGACACGCGTGGTCTCGCCACGCAGGGCTGCGGGGGCGAGCAGAGGTCGTGGCATGAGAATAAGAGGTTGGTGGCCAGAGGTTCCGGCTTAAGACTACCAGAGAAAGGCATTGTGGCGGGATGAGGCGGGTGTGGCAGGGCTCGCGGGGCTTTCGAGGCGCACTTCAAAAAAGGCCCTATGCGCACTTGACAGGGCCGCTGGTTCGCTGTTGACTATATGCGGATCGGGCACCGTGATGAGTTTACCCGGTGAAAAAGGCTCAGTAAGGGGTTGTACTATGAGAGTCAGAGTCGAAGATACATGTACGGCGTGCGGGCTTTGCGTTGACACCTGCCCGGAAGTATTCGAGATGGGCTCGGAGATGGCGCAGGTAATCGTGGATGAGGTTCCCGCCGAGCAGGAGGATGACGTTCAGCAGGCGGCGGACGAGTGTCCGGTCGAGGCGATCGTCGTCGATTAGGTCAGCCCGACAGCTCGTTGCTCCTGTTGCGTGCCGCGGTGATGGCGTCAGTCATCAACCGGCCGAAATCACCCGCCGCCAAGACCCTTAGCGCCGCCTCGGTTGTTCCGCCGGGTGAGGTGACCTTTCTGCGGAGTTCGGCGGGGCTTTCGTTCTTCTGGTCGGCCTCGCACGCAAGCAGGCCGGCGCCCTTTGCTGTCTGCAGAACCAGGTCCTTTGCCACGGTCTCGGAAAGGCCCAGCTTTATCGCCGCTCTAATCATCTCTTCCATCAGCAGGAAATAATAGGCCGGCCCGCTGCCGCTCACTGCGGTCACCGCGTCGATGAGCTCCTCGGCCTCGACCAGAACCGCCCTGCCCACGGAAGAGAATATGGACAGCACTTTCGAGACCATGGGAGCGGCTTTTTCGTTGGCGAACAATGCACTTGCGCCCTCCCCGATCAAGGCGGGCGTATTGGGCATAACGCGAACTATGGGGACATCACCCAGCACTCCGGCTATTTTCGCCACGCGGATGCCCGCAGCTATGGATATGATGAGCGTCTCTTCGCTCACGGAATCTTTGATATCCTCCAGAACATCCGTCATCTTCTGGGGCTTGACGCTCAGAACAACGATCCGCGCCCTTTCGGCAACAGCGGCATTGCTTCGCACGGCACTTACCCCGTATTCGGCGCCGAGCAGATCGAGTCGCTCGGCCCTAATGTCACTCACGAGGATGTTTTGAGGCTCGCACAGGCCGGCCGCGATTATCCCCTTAATCAGGGATTCGGCCATATTCCCGCCGCCCACAAATCCGATTGTCTCCACCTTTGTCTCCATGTCATTATCGGTCATGTCACTGTTTCGCCCCCCGGACTTCGGAAAGCGAAAGATTCGGACTTCCAATTCCGTCCCCGTGATTCTATAATCTCGGCGGTCGTTTGTCTGCGATAAATGTTAAAGAGTTGTGGAGAAAGGTAATGCAAAAACAGGTCGACTACAAGGATGCAATCAAGACGAAGTACCCTGAGCAGGTAGTCATCGCCATAGCGAAGGACCGCAGCGGTAAGGCCAATCCCGTCACGCTGGGCTGGACGATGATCGTATCGGCAGAGCCGCCGATGATGGCGATAGCGGTCGCCAAGACGCACTACTCGGTCGAGACGATCACGCATTCGGAGTGTTTCACGATTGCCTTTCCATCGGCGGAAATGGAGAAAGCCGCACTGTTCTTCGGCTCGAAGACGGGCCGCGAAACGGACAAGTTCGCCGAATTCAAGTGCGAGACGCAGCCGGCCAAGGAGATCGATTCGGTGCTGCTGGCCGATGCGGTCGCCAACTTCGAATGCGTACTCGAATCGCAGGTGCCGGCCGGGGACCACATGGTCTTCGTCGGCAGGGTCGTTTGCTCACACGCCAACCAGGAGCGAAAGAAGAGACTGTACACGGTCGGGCCCGGACACAAAATGGGTTCGTTTTCCTAAAACCACGGAACGTTTTCTGCGGCCGGCTCGACTTGTACAAGGAGACTATGCCGAAGAGACGTGACCAGATATATGACGAGCTGCTCGTTCTAAAATGCCAGGCCGGCGACAGGCAGGCGTTCGAAGAGCTCGTCGAGAGGTGGCAGGGACGCATCTGGAGGTATGCGCGGGCGCTGGCCGGTTCGGAGCCCGCCGCCTGGGATATTGTGCAGGAAACCTGGGTCGCGGTTATCAAGGGCCTCGGCAGGCTGCGCGAGCCGGGACTTTTCGCAGGCTGGGTCTTTCGGATAGCCGCAAACAAGTCGAAGGATTGGCTCCGCAGACGGCAGGTTCACAACCGCGCGAACGGTCAAATCACGCGTGAGAGCGGCAGCCAGGCGGACCGGATACACGCGAACGACGAACAGACGCAGGCTCTGGAGGCGGCCCTGGGCAGAATAACACCGGACCGGCGCGCACTGCTGCTGCTGCGATATGTGGAGGGTTTTGAGATTGCCGAGATAGGCGAGATCCTCGAAATTCCCGCCGGCACTGTCAAATCACGCTTGAGCAGAACGATAGCCGAGCTTCGGCGCCTTATGGGAGCAAACAGCAATGGCTGATCTTGAAGACAAGTTGAGCAGTGTCCTCGGACAAACCGGAGGCTTTGACAACGAGAAGGCCCAGGCCTTCAAAAGGGAGGTATCGAATATGTTCGATGAGAGGCTCAAGAAATATAGACGCCTGACATGGATATGCCTGATTGTCTTTGCCCTGGTGACGGTCGGTGCGATCGAGGTGATGGTCTTTGCCTCAAGCACCAAAATCCTTATTGTCTGCGCCGTCATAATCCTCGGCGTCGGGCAGCTTGAAGTGCTGATGAAGCTCTGGTATTGGATAATGAACTGCAAGCTCAAGGTTCTAAAGGAGGTCAAGAATCTCGAGCTTCAGATTGCAGAACTGCAAGCCGAGCGGACCGAAGGCCCTCAATCGCAGGGCAAAACATGAGTAACAGCTTCGCTCCGCCTCTGATTGTCACGACGGTTAACTTCTCAGACCTTGAATCGGCCAAAAGCGCGCCGCTGACCGTCACCACCGCCGGCCCATAGACCCGCCCCGCCCGAGCGCATTACAGAACAATATCACCCGGGCGGCAGCCAAGGCCGCCCCGAAGGCACGAGAAACCGGCCGGCGCCGCCTCTTCATCCTCCGGACCCCGCCGTTGTGAAAATCCGACCTCGTCACGCGCCCGCCCATCGAACAGCCGACGGGCCGGCACGGGGCCAATATCTCGATGTGTTCTCTTGGCCCGCAGCCTCTGAACGCTGATCACAGAATTGGCGTGAATATATTCGGTGATCGGGCGTATATTGGTGCGGAACCGGGAGTCCTTAAACGGCTCCTGCAGTACGAAACCTTCTTCAAGGAGCAACCGAATGAACCGAATCGTAAGCTTCCTGGGTGTTGCCGTAATCGGCTTTGTGGTTATGGCCTTTGCGCACTTCAACTACCAAGAAGCGGAGCAGGGCCCATGGAAAGACTCGGTCATGTATATAGGCAAGGGCGAGCCGGGCCCGGAGGCGGCAGACATTCAGCACATAAGGAGGCCGATTCGCCTGCTGGGCGTCAGCGGGCGGGCGCAGGCCTTCATGGAAATCGCCCGCAGTTTTGGCCCCGACGTCCAGAAAGCCTACCGGGTCGCCTTCGAGGAAAACGTCATCTTGTATGCCGACATGGCCGCTGATTTTACGGATCAGATGCTCGAATCGGGCCGGCTGCCGCTCCCGGGTGCCGACGAGGCGCTCGCGGGCTGCCAGGCTGCCCATGCAGATATGATCCGAGTCGCCGGCAGCTCGTTTGCTGTCGTGGGTCGTCTGAACAAAGGGGCGGGTGTCTTTGCAAACAGTTATCTTATCGCCGATGCCGCAGGAGCTGCCGGGCTTTTCGACCCTGAGCACAGGGCCGTCGAACATACATATATCATCCAACTGTCCGAAAGTCAGTTGAGCAGTTCACAGACGGCCCAGAAGCTAAAGGCAGCCTTTCCAAAGTCGCGGTTCGCCTCATATTCAGGAATGATCCGAACCGCCAAGCAGCCGTTTTGTCTATACATCGCCGGAATGACGCTACTGCTGCTGGGCGGCTCGCTGTTTCTCGCGGAACTCTACTGCACGCTGAGCAAACGAGTCCGTAACCGGTGGCTGCGGACGGCGCTGGCGGAGGTCGCACAACACAAGCGGCTGTTTGTCACGATGCACCTGGTGTATTTCGGGATCGTCGTGCTGCTGATGCTATTCGTTTATGGGCAGCCGGAGCTTCAGACCTGCCTGCTCATGGGGGCGAAGGCCCAGGTGACCGGAGGCTCGGGGCCGCTGGGTGTGGCCGGCAAGGCCTACATGAGCAGGAGTATTCCGCAGGCCGCGGTCGTTACGTTCGCGGTGAATTTCCTGCTCGGCTCGCTGGCGGTCATAACCCTTCCTTCGCTCATTATACCCGGCGTGGGCGTTCTGGTCGCGGGCTTGCGGGCGGTCCTGTGGGGGTTGCTTCTTGCGCCCTGCTTTGCCGGCCTCTCGGGCATGATGTTGCCGCACAGTGTCACCCTACTGCTCGAAGGCGAGGGCTACGTCATAGCCACATTCTTTGCCCTGCTGGTGCCAACCTATCTCTGCCGCAAGAGCGACGGGGTCCGTCTCGCCACGCGCTACAAAAAGGGGCTGCTCGCCAACCTCGCCGGTAACCTCCTCGTGGCGATAGTCCTGGCCGTCGCCGCAGTCTACGAGGCCATAGAGGTCATCTCGGCTATGCCGTAGCTCCACGGCGTATCCGTCAGCTTGTCAGCAGCTCGAATTCTTCCGGGCTGAGCGACTGCCTGAGCTTCTGCAGCGCAACCAGCTCGAGCTGCCTGACCCGCTCGCGGCTCAGGCCGAGGTCCTTGCCGATCTGCTGCAGGCTCTTGGTCTTTCGCTTTATCGGCAGGCCGACCGGCCCGAAGCGGTTCAGAATAACATACTGCTCTCGCTCGTCCAGCTCGTCCCTGAGCACCTGCGCCAGACCCTGTCGCGCCCTCTCCATAGCGGCAAAATCGGCCGCATCCTGGGCTTGTAGGTCCTGTTGTATTTTGGCCAGAGACGCTGCGGCCGTTCTGTCGCGCCGCGCCGCCTCGGCCGGTATCTTCCGCGCGTAGTCTTTAGCTATGCTCCACGAGGCGTACGTGCTGAAACGAAAGCCCCGGCTGTAGTCGAATTTCTCGACCGCACGCATTAGAGAGAGATTGCCCTCGCTGACAAGATCCGAGAGATTCGCGCCCCCGAAGGTATGCCTGCGCGCGATGCCAACAACCAGCCGTAGATTCGCCTCGATAATCATTCGCTTGATCTCATCGCCCTCGGCCAGGCATCTCTCTATCTCACCTAGCCTGGCGCTCGAGACCTCCGCGGGCTTTATGCCGGCTCTCTTTATGCACGCCAGGTATTTCACATAGTTGTATCTGCGAAAAAGTCGCACCTCGCGCTCCCTGTTGAGCACCGGGGCATTCTTGACCAACTGCAGGTACTCCGGCAGCGACGTGCTCGCTGCCTTAAACGGCTCAATGTTCTCGTGTGTCCCGGGCACTATGTCTGTCAGCAGCGTCCCGAGGATTTGCTTTGCCGCCCTCTCCTCCAGAAACTCATCGCTTGCCACAAACTCAATCTTCCTCGACAGCAGCACCCTGGCCCTGCGCCGGTTGACTATACGGTATATCGAGCTTTTGCTGCGGTTGAACCGCTTCATCAGCTCCTTTACGGCGCAGCCCTGCCCGTAAAGCCTGTAAATTTCCGCCGCCTGAGCCCCATCGATGACCCCTGCCGGCTTCTTGAAAATGGCCTTCTCCGGATGGGCGTTCTCATAGTCCAGCAGCAGGTACCTGATTGTCTCGTGGGACCGGCCCGTCTCGGAAGCTATCCTTTCTATTACTTGATAGCGCGACAGGGACGCCCCGCCGGCAAGTTTGCCGGCCCTCTTTATGATCTTGCGCCTCTCGGCCGGGGTCATTATTCTGAAGCTCTTTGCCCTCTCAATGAGCCCGGGATTGCCCTTGACGAATTCATCTACCCTCGACTGAAGAAACCCCACGCGCTTTGTGCCGCCGTCGAACAGGTACTTGCGGCCCATCAGGCCGCGTTTTTGCCACCGCCGGATGGTTTTTGTCGCAACGCCGAACATCTCCGCAAGCTCTTCGACCGTATGGACTTTTTCCGTCTCTTCTACAACCGGGCGTGCAAGACGACTGCTGAGCCGGGCAATGAAAATCCGCATCTCATCGAGCAATTCCTCGCCCTTTATGAGCTGCTCAACCTCCTGGCCCCTCGGCTGAATCCCCGTGATGCGGAAGTACACAAAATCGAATGGGTAGTCTTTCGCCTTGTCTATCATGGCAAAAAGCTCTTCCGCCGAATCGAGCACCGCCTCTCGCTTGTTCTCGGGCGTGAACCGAACCTGCATCAGCAGTTGCGCTAGAGATTGGTTCTTTATCGGCCGCATAGTTGTGACCAAACGTCTTCTTTCCTGCCGGGCAGACCTAAAGCCTTGCTAATACCCACCAAATGTCCCTGTTTAATTGTCCCACATAACCAAGTGTCCATTTTATCAGATTGGGCGCAAAAAAAACAGCCGCTTCCGCGGCTGTTTCTGATTTTCTTTACGATTCTTCAAATTCGGCCACAACCCCCCGGCAGGACCGGCCCGGCCATATACCCCATCACTTGCCATCTTGTGCCCCCGGGCGCAATTTCACGCCACGAGGCTTTTGGCCAGATCGACGGCCGAGGCCGCATCCGGCGCATAGCCGTCGGCGCCTACCTTGTCAGCATAGGTCTGGGTCACCGGAGCGCCGCCGATCATGACCTTCGCGGACACCTCGGCGTCCCGAAGCGCCTTGATCGTCTTTTCTATGCCGGGCATGGTTGTGGTCAGAAGCGCGCTCATGCCGAGAAGATGGACACCGGTTGACTTGGCCTGCTCCACGAACTGCTCCGGCTTGACGTCCACGCCCAGGTCGATAACCTCGAAACCCGCCCCCTTGAGCATCATCGCCACCAGGTTCTTGCCAATATCGTGCAGGTCGCCTTGAACGGTCCCGATCAGGAACTTGCCCACCGGCTTTACGCCCGCCTTCACAAGTTCCGGCTCAAGAATCTCCATCGCCATCTTCATCGCACGAGCCGCAATAAGAACCTCCGGAATGTAAACCTCGTTCTTCTTGAACCGGGCTCCCACCACGTCCATCCCCGCAATCAGCCCTTCCTCCAGAACCTGCTTTGCCGGTGCGCCTTCTCCGAGCGCAGCCTTGGTAATCTCAACTGCGCTGTTTTGGTCGCCCTTGATTACTGCATCAGCCAATGCCTTCAAATCTGCCATCTCTACTCACCTCAACAAAAACGAGCCAATACACTTCTGTTGCATTCACTACTCAAAACGCTAAAAGCATGATTAGACACTATCTGCAAACCTCAAACAAGCCTTAAATGAAACTTTTTGAGCCCGGCTGCGCAATACGCCGCCGGATACACCGCAAAATATCGGTCAATTTCATTTGACACCGGGCATCCTGAAATGTACTCTAACGTTTCTATAAGTAGCTAGCCGCATTTTGTGCCCAACCAGGCGTACAGCTACATTCAGGAAACCGCGGTGTTTCAATACCTGGTGTTCTTTTGGAAGATGTTTTATGAGTGACTACATAGTTTTGGTCAAACAGGTTCCCGACGTATCCCAAATCACCGATAACGCCTTCGACCCCGAAAGCGGCACACTCATTCGCACCCGCCTGGCCAGCGTGATTAACGAGCTGGATGCACAGGCGCTGGCTTTCGCAAACTACATGAAGACCAAAAGCGGCGACGCCGACGCCGGAATCATCGCCCTTACCATGGGTCCCCCCATGGCCGAGGAGGTCCTCAGATACACCCTCAGCAGGTGCGCCCACAAGGTCGTCCTGCTCACCGACAGGGCGCTCGGAGGCGCAGATACAGTCGCCACCGCCAATCCGCTCGCCTTCGCCGTCCGCAAGATAGTCAGGGAAATCCTCAAGAACGACAAAGACTATTTCGTGATTTCCGGAATGCAGTCGGTCGACGGTGACACCGCCCAGGTCCCGCCCCAAATGGCCGAGGAGCTTGGCCTGCCATGCATAGCCTATGTCACCGACGCCGAGTTCAAAGGCGACCGTTTTGAGTTCACCAGGATTATCAGCGGAGGCAGCCAGGTGGTGGCCTCCAAGACGATGCCGGTCGTCGTGACGGTGGCCAAGTACGAGTATCCACTCTTTGCGACTTTCGCCGCAACAAGGTGGGCCAACCAAACCGAACTCATAACCTGGTCCAGCGAGGACATCAAGGCCACCCACATCGGCGTCAAGGGCTCCAAGACGAGCGTCATAAGGGTATTCCCCCCCGGCAAGAGCACGAGAAAATGCCGGCAGCTCGATGGCCCCGCCGCTCTGGCAAAGGCAATCATGGAGAGCTTCAAGAGCGGCAACGGAGAATCGGACACCGGCGCTGATGCGCAGGCTCGAGGCTATGTGCTGCCGGCCAAGAGGGCCGACCTGCTTGACAGGATTTTCGAGGCAACCGCAAAGGAGCAGGATGACTATGAGCTTCTAAGCGCGAAGCTACGAGAGCTGGGAATAACCGATATCGACAAGATCGACGAGGCGGCGAGACAAAAGATTCTCTCTGCCGCAGGAGACCGTTTCCACAAGAAGACCCTGGACGACATGCTGAGCGGCTACAAGCTGACCGAGCCCGCCTTCAAGGGCGAGGTCTGGGTCGTGGCCGAGCACAGCGCCGGCGTCGTCCATCCGGCAACATTTGAGCTTACCGGCAAAGCACGAGACCTGGCCGATTCCCTCGAAACCAAGGTCGGAGTATGTCTGGCCGGCTACAAGGTCGAGCAGATGGCTAAAGAGCTTATCGCCGCCGGGGCCGACAATGTCTATGTCATTGAAGATAAGCTCCTTGAGGTCTTCGACCCCAAGGCATATCGCAAGGCCGTCGCCGACGCAGTCGCCAAGTTCTGGCCGCAGATTGTACTCTACGCCGCCACCCCACAGGGCAGAATGCTCGCGCCGATGGTCTCCTACAGCGTCGAATGCGGGCTCACCGCCGACTGCACCGGACTCGACATAAAAGACAGCTCACGAAAGGGAGACATAGGCCTGCTCCTGCAGACACGACCGGCCCTCGGCGGCAACGTTATGGCCACCATTCGAACGAAGAATTCCAGGTCCCAGATGGCCACGGCAAGGCCCGGTGTTATGAAGAGGATTGAGCCGGACGAATCGAGAAAGGGAAAAGTCGTCAGGCACAAGGTGGAGCTTACCGACGATGACATAAGCCTCGAGATCGTAAAGACCGAGCTCGGCTCCGGCGAGGTGAACTTCAACGCCGACGTCATTGTCAGCGGCGGCAAGGGCATGCAAAGCAGGGACAACTACGAGCGCCTCGTCGGCGACCTCTGTGCCGGACTGGGCAAAGCGCTCGACGCACAGGTCGAAGCGGGAGCCTCCCGCGCCGCAGTAGAGCAGGGCTTCACCGAACGCGTACACCAGGTCGGACAGACCGGAACCTCAATCGGGCCAAAACTCTACGTCGCACTCGGAATATCCGGGGCGATCCAGCACATGATCGGCGTCGCCAACACAGAAACAATCGTCGCCGTAAACAGCGACCCGAACGCACCCATATTCAAACAGTGCGACTACTATGTCGTGGGAACCGTCGAGGACACCGTGCCGAAGCTCATCCAGAAGCTCCAGAGCGGCTGAGACGCCCGACACTCTTGACGGATTGTCCGCAACAGCGGGCAGTTGTTACCGCAATTGACAGACACATTAGAGGTGGAGCTTACAGTGCCAAGCAACAAGGACTTCAATAAAGTTTCTGTTTTGGTGGTCGGGGCCGGGCCCGCAGGGCTTGCAACCGCCATACAGCTTAAGACCTTAAAACCGGACATCGACGTTTGCGTGATAGAGAAAGCACTCGATCTTGGCAATCACAATCTCTCCGGGGCCGTACTCGAGCCCGAGCCGTTTCATACGCTTATGAACGCCGCCGCGCCAGGATGGCGGGACAGCGAGCCGGCAAAGGACATCCTGGCAAACGTGATAGATAAAGACGACATCATGTTCCTCCTCGGCCGAAAGCTCGCATTCAACATCTTCTTCGCGATGAAGCTCGGCAAAGCGCTGGGCCTCGGCTTCGGCCAGATGATACACAAGGGCGACTACTCCGTCTCCATAAGCAAGCTAACCAAGTGGATGGCAGGAATCGCAAAGTGCATGGGCGCCGAGGTCCTCACCGGCTTTGCCGCCCAAGAGATAATGGTGGACCATTCCGGACGCGCTACCGCCGTCAAGCTCGTCGACCAGGGACTCGACAAGGAGGGCAACAAGCAGCCCAACTACGTCGAGGGAGAGCTCATACAGGCCGATTTCGTCGTCCTCGCTGAAGGATGCGACGGGCTGCTCACCGAGCAGTTTATAGAAAAGGTGCAGCTCAAAAGGCAAAGGCCCCAGCTCTACTCCGTCGGCGTCAAGGAGCTGATAGCCGTCAGCCCCGAACAGTACGCCAAATTCACCTCCGGACGAGTTGTTCACGCCATGGGATATCCCATCTGGACCCCCGTGTTCGGCCCGGGAATGTTCGGAGGCGGCATCGTATACGCCGGTGCAAAAGACCATCTCTCGGTCGGCATGATTGTGGGAGCCGACTGGAAGTACTGCGATTTCAACGTACAGGATGCCCTGACAAACTTCAAGAACCACAAGTTCGTAAACCAGTTCATCGAGGGCGGAACCGTCGTGGAAGCCGGAGTCAAGATGATTCCAGAGGGCGGATATTACGCCATCCCAAGGGACCCCGAAACCGGCGCGATAGGCAAGGCCAACGTCATGATCCTCGGCGACAGCGCAGGCTTTGTCAATATGCTCAAGATCAAGGGCCTGCACAACGCGATAGACTCCGGAATGCAGGCCGCAAAAGCCATTGCCGAATCCCTGGAGCAGCCCGAAACCGCTGCGCAGAAATACACCGATTCGATCGACGCCTCCAATGTCGCCAAGGAAATGAAATCCGCCAGAAGCTTCCGCCACGTGATTGCGAAGTTCGGGCCTTTGCAGGGTATGCCTCTTTCGGTTTTCGGAGGCCTTCTTCCACAGTTCAAAGTCGAGCCCGACTACCAGGCGATGACCGTCGCCAATTACCGCCTCAAGCCAAATCAGAACTTCGACAAGGACACTTTCACCGCCGTCGCCGCTACCGAGCACCGCGAAGAGGAGCCCAGCCACCTGACTATTCGCGACCGGACCATCTGCCGGACAAAATGCACCCCGATATTCAACAGCCCGTGCATTACTTTCTGTCCCGCGGGCGTATATGAGACCATACACGACGAGGTAAAGCCGGCCAACCCGTCGAATTGTCTGCACTGCAAGACCTGCCAGAGGAAATGCCCGTTCGATAATATACGCTGGACGGTACCTGAAGGCGGCGGGGGACCACGTTACAAGAGGATGTGAGAACGACCTGCACGCACCTGCCGCTGCTCGCCGTCGCGCAGCGACGTCGCAATCTCCCGCAAGCCTGCTCGCATCACGCCCGCAAACACCAAGCCCTCGGCCGGTCGTACCTGTTTCATATAGGACTCGCGCTTTTCGCCGGCCCTATAAAAACAGCCCGTCAGGACATTTCGCATCCCGGCGCAAGCAAAGATAAATCCGCTTAAAGTCCCTCTCTTGCAGCGCCGATACCGTCAATACGGAGCTGAAATGCAAACTGTTGTACTTTTTGGGGAACACCTTGTCGGGCGAACTTCCCCAGAGAGAGGGTGAATTATGTCGGTTCAGTCGAGGGAGGCAAGAGTCTTTGCCGCACTGCTGGTCTCGGTGACAATCGGGGCGATTGTCCTGATGGCCCTGGGCAACCGTCCCCCCTCCGTCGGCGCCTTCTGCCTCTCCAGCTACAATCGCCTGGATCCCGTCGAACAAGCGATCCACTCTCGAATTCCGTTCTCTCCGGAGCGATGGAACAGTATCAGGGTCTTCTGCGCCGACGCAGCCGCCGGTCGGACCAATAGAGCGGTCTCGCCGGCCGGCCCGCACGGCAAGTGGGCCGCCGCTTCGCACTTTGTGATCTGCAACGGACGCTTCGGAACGAACGGGCAGATTCAGCCGACAGATAAGTGGCGAAGACAGTTGTCCATCACCGACAGTACCGGACGATCCGGCCGCAGGACAATCTACGTCTGCGTCCTGACCGACGGCCCGTCCGCCCGACCAACCGACTATCAGGTAAAAAGGACCGAGGCACTCGCCGAAGAGCTGCTGCGGGTATTTGCCATCCGACCGGAACTGGTTACCTACCCTCGCGACTGGCAATAGCACGATGACCGGCCGCAGGCCCGCGCCTGCCAAGACCCCTGGAAGCACACGGAGCCAACAACCAAGACACAACAATAATATGGGACCCCCCGAGCCGCGTGCCCGATAAAACCCGCCAACGCCGCCGGTCCACACTCGCACACTGCAAATACCAAATCCACCTAAAGTGGCATTTTTTTAGAGCCGATAGGCCCGATATGTAGTCGAAGTGCACAAATGAGGCCCCCCGATGGCCGGCTTGTCTGCCGGCCGGGGTCCCAGCTTCGCCGCTATATCAAGGAAGAACGCCCTTAAATCCGAGTTTTCGCAAAGCAGAAGCGAAACCTCTTAAGGGGGCAAAATGATGCTGCTGGACACAATCACAAGCTGTTTCAGTATGGATTTGGGCATCGACCTCGGTACTTGCAGTACCTTAGTCTGTGTGCGCGATAGGGGCGTTGTACTCAATGAGCCCTCCGTCGTCGCCGTTCGCAAGGGAACCAACATAGTCCTAAACAACGGACAGGCCGTCGGCGCAATCGCAAGAGAGATGCTCGGAAAAACCCCCGGCTCCATTAGCGCCATAAGACCCCTCAAGGACGGTGTGATCGCCGACTTCGAGATCACCGAGGCCATGCTGGGCTACTTCATCAAAAGGGTTCGCGGCCGAGGCGGCCTGGCCGGACCCAGGGTCGTAATCGCCGTGCCAAGCGGAATAACGCCCGTCGAACGCCGCGCCGTCGTTGACAGCGCCGAACGCGCCGGCGCCCGAAAGGTCTATCTCGTCGATGAGCCCATGGCCGCAGGAATCGGAGCAGGGTTGCCAATCATGGAGCCAACCGCCTCAATGATTGTCGATATCGGCGGGGGGACGACGGAAGTCGCCATCATAAGCCTTGGTGACATCGCCGCCTCCCGGTCAATTCGCGTCGGGGGAAACGACATGGACCAGGCGATAATCAGCCACCTCAAAAGAACCTATAATCTCTTCGTCGGCGAGCCGAGGGCCGAGAAGGTCAAGATACACATCGGGTCGGCCGCGCCCCTCAGAGAAGAGTTGATGATGGAGGTTGCTGGCAGGGACACGATCTCGGGACTGCCCAGAAAAGTCATAATAACAAGTCAGGAAATCCGCGAAGCGCTTCGCGAGCCCATAGCGGCAATAATAGATGCCGTCGCCGCAACGCTCGAGAAGGTGGAGCCCGAGCTGGCCGCCGATTTGATTGACAACGGTGTCTGTATCTGCGGGGGAGGATCCCTGCTGCGGGAAATGGACACCGTACTTGCAAACGCGACCGGATTAAGGGTCGAAAGGGCCGACGAACCCGTAACGTGCGTCGCCCGCGGAACCGCCGTCTACATCGAGAATATCGAGATGTGGAAGGATACTATGGACAACGAGGGGTATGGGTGGGAATGATACGGCGGAGAGTCACTCAAACTACTTGCGCCTTCGGGGGGAGATTTGAATGACCGGTATGGCGGGCAGGCGAGTCAACGTTTCCAGGCGGATGCTCTTTACGTGGTTCGTGCTCGCCGGTTTCATCCTGCTGCTGGCCCCGGAAGGTCTGACCGGCGAAATGCAGCTCACCTTTGCCAGAATCTTTTGCCGCCCCGCAAGCCTCCTCATAAAAGCCTCCCTCGCCCCCCCTTCGACCGAACCCCTTGCGGACGTGGTCAGCCGCCGCCGGTACGACAGGCTCCACAATCGCCTCGCAAATGTCACCCAGTGGCTGCGCCGGGAGCGCGAAAAAGTAGAAACGCTTTCAGGGCTGCGCGACAGGCCCGTCTGGAAAGGTGTCGACTTCGTCCTTGCAGACATCATCCAGTCCACTATAGACGCCCTGCACGGGCGGCTTATAATCAACCGCGGCAGCGAAGACGGCCTGGCAAAAAAACAGTTCGTCATGGCCAGCGACAGTGTGATCGGCGTCATATCGGGCATCTCAGCACGCACGGCGCGCGTCATGCTGCTGACCGACCCCTCATCCAGAATCCCGGTGACCATTGGCGAGCTAAACGTTAGCGTGATAATGCAGGGTCGCGGCAACGATTCCGCGGGCATCTCCCTGCTGCCCAGAAAGCACAACGTCAACATGGGTGACATCGTATACGCACAGAAGAAGCCCGGCCTGCTCGGTACGGCGGTTATAGTGGGCGCCGTTTCCCGCTGCCGGCAGGACCCGCAAAACCCTCTGCTCTGGGACATAGACGTCAAGCCCGCATGCCGGACCAGGAAACTCGCCGAGGTCACGGTCGTCGTCATGAATCCGTAACGGTCACCTCTATCGTGCACCCCGACCCGTAAAATCAGGCCGGCGCGATTCGCCTGCTGCTCGTCCGGCCCAGAGCCTCGTACGAACAACAGCACTCGCCCGAGTAGCTTCGAATCTTCGCTTTTGCCCCTGCTCGATCAAGTTGAGCGGCCCCTCTCTTGCCGGTAACGTCCTCTGCTTCTCACAAGAGACGCCGCCGCGCAGCCCGCCAAAAAACTTTTTCCCATCGGCCCATAATACCCACGATTTCCTCCCAACAGGCCCGTTATGTCCGCCAAAAGCACGTTTCAGACCTCGGCCCCTTGAGTCCGCCTGCCCTTTGAGGTATAATGCCTTTAACACATCAGGGATGGGATGGTCTCGAGAGGGAGGTTGCTCCGGACGTTGAGAAGTAACTATTGGGGGTTGGTGTTTTGGATAAGGCAGAACTCAGAGGCTCTCGCCGTTTCGTCGCCGGGCCCATCGTTATCCCGGCTCTCGTTGTCCTGATGGCATGTTTGACGGGCTTTTGCGCCCGCGCCGTCGGCGCAAAGTCCTGCGACCGCGCCGTGGCCGCCAATCTTCCGGCCGACCACCCGGCCGCCCATCTTGCCGCCGCAGAAAAGACGCCGGCGCATGAGGCCACGCAAAACCCGACGACGCACGCCGACGATGACCCCGCCGCTGCGGATAAATGGAGAACCGTCAGAATGCGAGTCACTGCCTACTGCCCGTGCGCAAAATGCTGTGGCAAGTACGCCGACAATATCACGGCATCCGGCCACCGAATACAGCCCGGAGATGTCTTCGTCGCCGCCGACAAAAGGTTCCCCTTCGGAACCAAAATGATCATTGAAGGCTATGCGGACTCCCAACCCGTCGAGGTCCTCGACAGGGGCGGAGCAATCCGAGGAAATAAGCTCGATGCCTTCTTCCACACGCACAAAGAAGCCCTCAAATGGGGCGTCAGGTACATCAACGTGAAAGTCCTCGTTGACTGACCCGCCGTATAATTGCGACCCGAGCCGACTAACACGCGGCAGCCTACATACAGCAGTAGGCATTTTGGGTGAATTACAGGTCCGCTAAAACTCGGATAAAAGGGGTGGTTATACGAAGGTGTGACGGGGCCGCGCGGTCAAAATAGACAGTGACACCCTGCCGAAGGCAGGGCTCTGCAAGACCGTCCCCTAAGGTTGCTTTTCCGGTTCCGCCTGGGGCGATTGCTCTGAGCCGCCTGCGGGCTGTTCGGCGGGGGCCTGCTCGCTCTGCCTCTGGGCTTCCTTTTCCCGCTGGATCGCCTCGTATATCTCCCTGCGATGAACCGGAATATTTTTCGGGGCCGTGATACCCAGACGCACCTTGTCGCCTCGAACGTCGACGATCGTCACCTCAACATCATCCCCAATCACAATCGACTCATCTTTTTGCCTGCTTAGAACCAACATTTCTAACTCCTTTTGTCGGTTGGTCTTACCTTAGTTACGAAAGGTTCTGGCCAAGTGTTCGTCCGCTTGCTCGTCAAACCTCATGGTCGGCCAATATCGGCGTTCTACCTCGGTTCAAAAGCCGTACCCCACCGACAAAGCTTCAACACTCCTATATCTTCGGCTAATTTCAAGACCGAAAACAAGCAATTTCAGTTTTGTCCCGGCAACAAGGCCCGATTATGAGACCGTATTCACGTAAGTGCTTGTAGTTAAACGACTTATGGGCAAAAACGAGACCCAAAAAAAGATGTGGCGAACTTGTCTTACGTCCTGTTTTTACTACTCTGAATCGTGCTTTCGCCAATAAACGTACTTGACCCCCATCCAGTAGCCCCCAACCGAACCAAGCGTCCCGAAAGCAACCATCTGCAGCGGCAATATCGATAGAACCGTGTCCGGGAAGCAAATTGCTGGTAATTGCGCCGAAAGCACCTGCAGAACGCTCTCTTTGGCATGGACTGCCGCCGCAACAGGAGTTATCAGGCCGCTGGCCAGTATCGACCAGATATAACCCACACCAAGCAGGCTTTTCGCCACAAAAGCAGCTACTCCGAAAGAAAGCACCACGCCGAAAACTATCTGCCCGATGGCCGGCTGGCTTACCACCGAGCCCAGCTCGCTGTTGTATAACTCTACATTCCGAGTGAATATCCGCACACAACTCTGGGCTATCACAACCGACGCAATCAGCCCGATAATCGCCCTAAGCTGCACCGTGAGCCCGGATTCGCGCTTCGCGGGGCCTTCAGCCGAACCGGGGGCCGGTCGTATTCTACGCCCGAGCAGAACACCCGAAAATCCCGCCGCTACTATCACCAGCCAGAAAACCGGCTCCCACCTCATCGTCGCATAAAGGGCCTGACGCTGGGTGACCGCAAGGTTCATTTGCATCAGCCCCCCCATGCTGCCCGAACGCACCGCCCAAACGGCCAGCCCCGAGGGAACCGCCAGAATCCCAATCTCCTGCCCGTAAGGCCAGGAGACAAAGTATCCGATCAGACCCGTCAAAAACGCCGCAAATACCAGCGCCACGGCCCCCGTATACCCCATAGAGCCCGCACGCACGGCCTCGAACGGCGAACCAGGAGCCGCCAGCGGCCAGGCCAGGACACCTATGATCAACACGCCCACGGCCGCCGCCGCGGCTATTCGAGATCTCATCAGCCACGATAGTTCCATAACGTCACGTCCCTAATAAACCTTGCGACAGACTAACACCAAAACCACCAATAATCAATGGCCAACTCCCAATAATCCGCCCCGTCCTATAATTTGCTTGATTTTGCCGGCCGGATATGTTATAAGTAATAAATTCAAGGAGGTATGGCGACAGGCCGGGCGATTGGCTGACGAGAGCTTGCAGAGATGCCAAACCGGCCTCGCTTACACCGTCAAGCAGAAAGGATTCTTGCAGAGACGGTTCGCCCGTGTGCACAACCCGTGTCCACGAGTGTATTATTTGCAGAACTTTGAGACGCTAATTTGGAGGAGGCTCGAGATGGTAGCCTTGAAGCCTGTGCACGTTGTTGCTTTTGTATGTTGTGTGTCCGTCGCCGCACAGGCGGCCATCGTCACAGCGGAGCCCGATGATTTCGCCAACGGCGCCGACATCAGCGATTCATTTGTCGGCCTCACGCTCTCGTCCGTTGGCCCCTATGCCGGTTCCGGAGGACTACTTGACGGCCGCGTGTACTCCCGAACCGCCGAAAACCCTCTCTTTGCCGGCACCGGCATTAGGGT
>CP070678.1:4411467-4433076 GCA_020352515.1 Phycisphaerales bacterium
GAAAAGCATGGAAAGCGGAAGAGGGTCGAAGAGAGGTAATCGTCCGGTTTGCGCGCCGGGTCGATTGTCCTGGTATCTTGAAAGCTTTGCTCGGAACATTTAAGAGGCCGGTGACGGCGGCAACGTCGTCACCGGCATTTTTTTGCAGCGGTGAAGACCGACGCTGGAAGAGCCGCGCCACAAAGGCAGACCGCGCACGCCCGGCCGGTCACAGGGCGGCCGTGAGAATCGCGGTCAGCTCGTCGGGGGCAAGTGCGACGGGATTGCCTTTGGCCGAGGAGGATTTTTGCGTTTTGGCCACGACGGCGGCGATGTCGCCTTTTGTCAGTCCGAATCGACGGAGCCCGGGGACTTTCAGCTCCGTGCAGAGCTCGGCCAGCCACTCGATGCCGTCCTGCGCCGCGGCGTTCTTCAAGCCGGTCAGAAGTCTCGCTGCCTCGTCGAAGCGGGCCAGCGCCGGCGACTGAGGGTCGCGCGACCTGAGCGCGTTGAGGTTGGCCGCCAGGACATGCGGCAGCAGGCGGGCGCAGATGACGCCGTGCGGCGCCGCGAACATCCCGCCGAGCGGGCCGGCGAATCCGTGGACCGCGCCGAGCCCCGCGTTGGCAAGCGCGAGGCCCGAGAGAAGTGACGCCAGTGACATATCCTCTCGCGCCGAGGCGTCGGCGCCGTTTCGATAAGCCGTGCCGAGCGAGCGGCCGGCGCGGCGAAGGCCCTCGCGGCAGAGCCCGTCGGTCAGCGGATTGGACTTTTTCGACAGGTAGGCCTCTGCCAGCTGCGTCAGGGCGTCCAGCCCGGTGCTCGCAGTGACGGCCGGCGGCATGGAGTGGGTCAGCAGCGGGTCGACCACAGCCACGGCCGGGAGCATCAGCGGGCTTCGCATCGAGACCTTGACTTTCTTGTCGGGCACGGCGATAACGGAATTGCGGGTGACTTCCGCACCCGTGCCGGCCGTTGTGGGTACGGCGATGTGTGTCACGGCGGCGCGGGCGAGCGGCTTGCCGAGCCCCACCACCTCGAGGTAATCGCTCAGCCGGCCGGCGTTGGCGAGCATGGCGGCCACCGCCTTGCCGGTATCGAGAACGCTTCCCCCGCCGATGCTGATTACCAAATCGCTCCGGGCCTGGCGGGCCGAGGCCAGCGCCTTCTCGACCAGAGCGGTCGTGGGCTCGGAGGGCACGCTGAAGGTTGTCGATTCGAGATCGTGCTTTTTCAGGTCTTTGAGCAGGGGCCGGGCCCGGTCGGCTGATTTGCCTGTTATGACGAAGGGACGCCGATGCGCCCGGGCGGCCAGCGGCCCGACCTCAGCCAGGGCACCCGGGCCGAAGATGATGCGTGCGGCGGTGGCGAATTCGAATCTCATCGCGGCGCCCCCGATTACAGGCGGCACTCCCACCCCGGCTCGCCGGGAAAGACCTCCGTGTACTTGACCGCCGACCGAGGCTCAGCCATCATCTCGGCGACCGTCTCACGCCACGTCTTGTAATGCGCCGTTTCCTTGTGGGCGGCCGGGTCATCCGCCGTGCGATAGACCTCGACCAGCACGAATCTCGCCGGGTCGCCCTGCTGCTGGATGACGTCGAAGCGCGCCACGCCCGGCTCTTTGACGCTGTTGCGCGCGTTCTCGATGGAGGCGGCCCTGAATGCCTCGATGTGCTCGTCCTTGACGTGGACGAATACGTGGACAATATACATTGTATTCTCCTTATGCTTCTGGCGGTGCTCGTTGCGGCGTGCAGTTTAGCACATCAGGCCGGGCCCGACAATTGATTATTGCAGCGGCCGCGCGGCCTGAAGGACGCCCGGTTTTGCTTTGACCGGGGCCGGCGCCGGGGTTATTCTTTCACGTTAACCAGAAACGTGGCGGATTGCAAATCGAAGCAAGGCGCGCTATGGCGCTATCTGCCGCGTTCGAAGCGAAAGGACGGGGCGAATGCAGGACATATTATACATAGTTGTAATTGCGGCGGTGGCGTGGCTGGCGTTCGTGATCGGACGCAAGGTCGCGGGCAGGCCGAAGACCGAGTCCAAGACCACTACATTTCTGCTCAAATCGATTCAGGCCATCGCCGAATTGGCGGTTCTCGAATACATCACCGAGGGCGTGGTTGAAATCAAGGAGAAGACGACGCACCTTGTCACTGTGCGGTGGAAGCGCGGCCTGCTGCGCTACACAGCCAAGCTCAAGGTGGGCTTCGACCTGGACCGCCTGGACTACAAGGTGGACGACGCCGAGAAGGCGATAAGGATTGCCCTGCCGGGCCCGCGGATACTGAGCTGCGAGATTTACAACCGCAAGTTCTACAAGCTGCCGCTGGAGAAGGCGGAGAACGTCCCGTGGAAGGTGGACATCATCCAGGACTTCAGCTCCGACGAGGTTCTCGCCCTCGACGACGAGGCGAGGGACAACGCACTGAAGAACGTCAACGAGTTTTACGTTCTGGATTTGCTTCGCGACAAGACCAAGCTGGCGTTCAAGAAGATGTTCAGCCTCAGCTATCCGGACTATACAACGGACATATCGATAAAGGAGCTTCCGGGAGCTGCGCCGGGTGTGCAGACCTCGGGCGAGGCGGGCGGCAAATCTGAGGATTCAGGCGCCGGCAAGTAGCGCAGGGCGCCTCTGCGGCCATCAGCAGGGGATGGGGCGGGAGTAATCGACCAAGAGCAGGGTAAGCGTGCGCGTATGGTCATGGCGTGCGCCGGCGGGTGGAGTTTTTGGCCTTTTCATTTGGCTCGGGGGGTCTTAAGATACACGCATGCTTGAAAAGGGGCTGGTTCAGATATATACCGGTGACGGCAAGGGCAAGACGACGGCGGCGTTCGGGCTGGCGCTTCGAGCGGCCGGCCAGGGCCACAAGGTGCTGATATACCAGTTCCTAAAGCCGCCCGACCTTGATATAGGGGAACGTTTCGCGCTGCAGTTGGGCGCCGTGCGGATACGGGTCGAGGCACTCGAAGAGCCCTGGGATATGGCCGGGTCGGTCGAGGACGAAGCGGCCGTCTCCGTGATGCGTGCGGCCATCAGCGACGTCCTCGCCAGGATTGCGGAAACGGCCGAAAAGAGGTTCTACGACGTATTGATACTCGATGAGATTGTCTATTGCCTCGCGCGGGGCCTGGCGAAGCTTGAGGATCTCAGGAGCGTCATCGAAAGAAGGGACCCGGCCGTCGAGATTGTGATGACCGGGCGCGGCGCTACGCCGGAGCTGATGGAGATGGCCGACCTTGTGACGGAGATGAAGAGCATCAAGCACCCCCTGGAAAAGGGCGTGCAGGCCCGAAGGGGCATCGAGTTTTGAGAGACCCCGGATTTCCCAGGTAGGTGGTGACAAATGAACCGTATTTTGATAGTGTAGAGCCTATGGAGACCACTCAAGCCGGTTTCAGCCATTCTTTACGGGAGAACCCAATGGGTAAAGCACGCAAGGACGCTCTTAAATGGCAAATCCCGGTTTAAACAGGAAATGTAAGATTAAGCTAATTCATTTATAGGAAATTTCTGAAATGCGCCGACATCTGATTTTATCGTGGTTGTTATTGGTTTCGTTCTCCTGCGGAATTGCGTTTTGCTTATTAGCTGGCTGCAACGAAATCCATAACCACCAGACCGGTGCTGCCGGTCATTCCGATAGTGCCGCTCAACAATTGATGTATCCGGATCTTCAGTTGTTGGGGAACCGTTTTTTTACTTTTAACACTGTAGTACGTGTAAATCAGATCGAAACGACGCGCGATGTGAATCATGGCGAGGATGAATCGAGTGTTCATTCTCCTAAAGAAGCCCGTGTTTTTCGCCAAGCCGTGGAAAAGGGTTGGCCCGGGGCACGAATTACATGGGCCTTCAGTTGGCTCGCGCTGAAAGACCAGCGCCCCAACTACAGGGGTCTGAGAAAGTTGGTTGTCTCCTATCATAAGAAGTACGGCGATGAGATCACCTTTATCCCAGGCGCGTATTTTGCCAATATGTATAACACACGCCGGCAGGTCAATCGCGACCTGCATGAAGGTCTGCAGATGGTTTCGGATATGGTTGGCGGCCGATATCGGCCCCAAAGTGTTATCGCGGGCTTTCTCTCTGCTGAAAACCTGAGATACCTCGCCGAAGAAGAGGGGATTCACGTTTGCCAGGGCAATATATGGAGCCAGTATGCCATTGACAACGGTGACGGCGAGGGCTCGATATCCTATCCTTACTACCCGTCGCGAGAACATTTCTGCAAACCGGCCCGGGGTAAAGAGGACTTTATCGATTGCGTCAATCTTGATGGCTGGACCATGGACTTCCTGACCGCAAAGTACCCGGGTGGAAGAATCATTAATGGTCAGTGGTGCGGCAGTCGACAAGGTGTCGGCCCAATTGAAACAGTTATCAGATTAGGGACCGAGACAGGAACCAAAGACATGCTTGCCACCACGGCCGCCCATTTCGACAAGGGATTTGAGTTGAATGGTTTTGCATGGGTAACCTGCATTTGGGAATTGGCTCTGGTCGAAGGACGCAAAATATACGGCTATCAAGGACGCAACGGACTGGATGGGATGGTGATCTGGTTCACTGAAATGCGACGACGCTGGCCCAAGGCAAAGTGCATCACCCAGGGGGAGTTCGGATTGCTCTGGCGCAAGCAGTTCAAAAACAATGACGACCTGGACTATCGCTTCGTTATGCGCGGCTCAGGCACTTGCGGTTCGGACCCTTGTATGGAAATCCAATGGTTCATGAACAAAGATTTTCGACTGGCTCTTTTGAGGGACTGGCAATCCGAATCTGACACAAAACTCATTGATTTTACCCGGTATGATCTCAAGGCCGCCGAGCCCGCCGATCCGAAACCGGGTCAACACATCCGCAATTGGAGTCTGATGAACCGACTCAACCAGAAGGGAACCCGACCACAGGACGAACCAATCACAATCGGACAATTGAACGCCGACGAGCAGGCGATGATCAAACGGCGATATCCGGGGTTAATAAACTACGTTTCTGGAGAATAAGAAACAGAAACGGTGTAATATGATAAATACTCGACGTAATTTTGGACCACGGGAGTTTCTCGGAGACATTACGAACAAATAGCCGGGATGACCGGTAACGAAGGCAGGGTATTGGCCATGAGCAAGAAGGTTGCTGCGATTATATGTGCCGCGGGGCCGTCAAAGCGGTTCGGCGGCAAGAGAAGAAAGCAGTTCGTGGACGTCGGCGGGCGGGCTGCGTTCCTGCGGAGCGTCGAGCTTTTCGCAAACCGGCCCGACACCAAACAGGTCCTGCTGGGAATATCCGAAGAGGACGAGGAGCTGGTCAGCGTCAAGTGGGGGCCGAATCTGAAGTTCTTCGGCGTTAAGATATTCTTCGGCGGGATGGAGCGCTTCGAGACGGTGCAGAAAGCTCTGGAGCTTGTCGATGCCGGCATCGACCTCGTTGCCGTCCACGACGCCGCCAGGTGCTGTGTCACCGAGAAGCTCATCGATGCCGTCATAGCGGCCGCGGCGAAAACGGGAGCCGCGGTGCCGGGCTGCGCGGTCGCGCCCACGATAAAGGAGACCCGCGACGGCGTCATAGTCCGCACGGTCGAACGCGCCGGACTCTACGAGGCCCAGACCCCCCAGGTCTTTGAGACGCAGCTTCTCAAAAGGGCATACGAGAACCTGAAGAACCTCGACAAGAGCAAAATCAGCGACGATGCGCAACTGGCCGAGGCGCTGGGCGAGAAGGTGGCGATTGTGCAAAGCGACTCGTCGAACATAAAGATCACGTTTGCCAGTGACATTGCGATTGCCGAGGCGATAATCAAGTCCCGGCCCAAACCCAAGGCCGAAGGCTACATCGGGCCGTACGTCGAAGCCCAGTGGTAGATCCCGACGCGGAAAGAACACCCGGCGAGAAAGGTGAAAGGGCAGGAAGATGGGTAATCACGAAAGGCTCAAATTCAACTGGAGGGGGTTCGTCTCTCTAACAACCGGGCTATCATTTATCGGCATGTGCGTCACGGGAATCGCGCTTTTGTTTGTGCCGCCCGGGCGCATCGCCAACTGGACGGACTGGAAGATGCTGGGGCTGACCAAGCGTCAATGGATCGGCCAGCACGTATGGTTCAGCGCGGTGTTTTTCATCGCGGCGATTCTCCACATATACCTCAACTGGCGCCCGTTGGTGAACTACTGCAAGGCCAAGGTCGGCAAAGGCCTGGCCCTGCGATGGGAATGGGTCGTGTCGCTGGTGCTGTGCCTTGTCGTCGGCGCCGGCACGTTTGCCGGGATCCGGCCTTTTTCATCCTTGCTGGACTGGAGCGAGGGAATCAAGCACCACTGGGACAGACCCGGTCGGCGCGCCCCTGTCCCCCACGCCGAGTTGCTGACGCTCGAGCAGCTCGCCGAGCAAGTCGAGGACGTGGACGCCGAGACCATGATTGCGAATCTGAAGGCAAGGGGCATTGAGGTCAATTCGTCCGCGGATATCGTCGGCGAGATAGCAAAGGCACACAACGTCGCGCCGATTGAGCTTTACAATATGGCGCTCGGCGCCGAGAGCCGCGGCAGAGGCCGCGGGTTCGGAGGACAGGGCCGCGGGGGCCCCGGCGCCCGCGAGCAGGCTGGTCACGGACAAGAAGCGAGCTCGGGCCTTCGAATGGTCGGGCAGATGACGCTGAGAGAATATTGCGACCAGGCGCATCTGGATCTCGGCAAGTCGATTGAGAAGCTGCAGGCCGCCGGCTTGAAGGCCGACGCAGATATGACCATACGCCAGATCGCCGATTCGGCAAATCGTCACCCCTCCGAGGTGCGCGGCCTGTTGGAGTGACCTCGCGCAGCAAAAGCCCGGCCGCCGGCAGCCCTCGAACAGGCCGCCGGCGCCCCACGTTCTCGCAGGTATTGTGCGCCGGGCAAAAGTCGCAAACAGGAATTTACGTTGTCGGGCTTCCGCGCTCAGATGCCCTTGAGGCGCTTGACGGCCTTGGCCACGTCGGCAGCCGTATCGAGCGCGATGTAGAAGACGGCCTTCTTTCCGACGGCGACCCCCGAGAGGCCCCGAAGATTAAGACCGGCCTGAGCGATTGCCTCGGTCAGCGCAAGGCCCAGACCAGGCTTGTCGGTCGCCGAGACCCGGATTGCGCCGAGAGATTTTGTCTTCTCGAAGCCCGCTTCTTTGGCGGCCCTGGCCTCCTTTGCGCCCTGTATGGGGGCCGCAAAGACGACCGCCCTGCCCGGCTGATCCGGCGCCCGCCGCGCGATGAGAAACTCCAGGTTCGCCCCTGCATCTGCGAGGCTGCGGAGCTTTTCGGCCAGGCCTCCGGGCCGGTCGTCGATGCCGGCCACCCATACGTCGATTCGAGCGATGTCCAGTTTCATGGTATGTCCTCCCGTGTGAATTTGTGGACTTGGCAAGAGCTGAGCCATAAGAGGCTGTTCAATTCTGCGCCATTTGCGCCCGCTTTGTCAATAGCCGTTCACGCGATTCTCGAAGTTCCCGGGTTCGCTCGCCATACACCCGCCAAACCCGGCTTCCATTGTATCGAGGGGGCGCCGTCCAAGCGCCTGCCCTCTCTGCCACGATAGACTGCGAGCGGATGAACAATGGCAACTCGCGCCGGAAAATGGTAAACTCGGCCGCCAATGTCGAGGCGCAAAGTATGACGGGCTTTCGAAACCGAGGAACAGAAAATGAAGACAAGACTTTTTGAACGCAGCCAGAGCAACCCGATCATTTCGCCGCTGGATTTGCCTTTTCCCGCCGCCGCCGTGTTGAACCCGGGTGCGATAGAGCACAAAGACGAGATAATACTCCTGCTTCGCGTGGAGGACCACGCGGGCTACTCGAACATCCATGTCGCGCGGAGCCCGAACGGGATTGACGGCTGGAAGATTGAGACCGAGCCGCTGCTTCGGCGCGGCCAGCAGCGCTGGCGCTACGAGCAGTGGGGCTGCGAGGATGCGCGCGTCACGTATCTTGCCGAGGAGGATTGCTGGTACATCACGTACACGGCGTACTCACCGGCCGGCGCGGCTGTGGCGCTGGCCCGCACCAGGGATTTCAAAACGGCCGAGAGAATCGGCCTGATCTTCTCGCCGAACAACAAGGACGCGGTCCTGTTCAGCGAGAAGTTCGACGGGCGGTGGGCCGTGCTCCACAGGCCGGACGCCGGCGGAATAGAGCACATCTGGTCCGCATATTCCCCGGACCTCGTCCACTGGGGCGAGCCGCACTGTGTCCTGCCCGAGGGAGCCGGGGCCGCCTGGGATGCGGTCAAGGTGGGGGCCGGGCCGCCGCCGGTGCTGACCGAGCACGGCTGGCTGCTGATTTACCACGGCGTCAAGGGCTACGGCGGCCATCTGGTCTATCGCGTGGGGATCGCGCTGCTGGAGACCGCCCGGCCTCACAAGGTCATAGCCCGCTCCCCGAGCTGGATATTCCAGGCGGAGGCCCCCTACGAGCTTTCCGGCCTGACGCCAAACGTTGTCTTTCCCACGGGCCTGCTTGTGCGCGACGGCCGGTTGTGGATGTATTACGGAGCGGCGGACACCTACACGTGCCTGGCCACGGCGGACCTTGAGGAAGTCGTCGCGTCGCTCGTCGGCTGACCTCTTGCACCGGCCCCCGGAGCGTGCGCATCAGTGCTGATTCATGCGCGCTTCGGTCAGTTGCGTAGTCTGCGCACGAGCAACGCGCCGAGCGCCAGCAGTGCCGCGGTCGCCGGCTCGGGAATATACTCGACGACGTAGGCCTTGATCTCGGGGAAATCTTCGGTCACATCGTTCCAGTAAGGCACGCGTGTCGGCTGGTTTCCGAAATGCAGTCGGTTCTCGTTATGGGTGAAGTTGTTCGGCTGGGTGGCGTCCCAGTTTGTGTAGACGAACGGCTCGCCCGTTATCCATGTCCACCCGCCGCCGGGCTCGACCGCACCCGGTTCTTGAATCCCGCCGATCCATGGTCCTCGCAGATTGTAACTTGAATACCAGTATTCGGGGCTGTCGATGACGGCGAAGACGAAGTCGTTTTCCTCCTCGCTGGTAATAGTCGCCAGGTACCCACCGGCCTGCGTGGCGGCCTGGTTGGCCTGGTCCCACGAGATCACGCCGCCCACCGCGATTGGCTCGTAGTAGTGGCCGTTCCCGCCGTCGGCTACGGACCACTGCACCGGTACGCCGTGCACAATCGAAGCGAATGTAATGACAAAGCTTATTGCCGGGCCGAGGTGTTTTATTGTCCGCATGGTCAATTCCTCCAATTCAAGCGAGCGCGAACAAGGCCTAACAGCCTCACTTCGAAACGCCGGCTGCTTCCCTGCAAGCGCACGACCATACCATAACTTCTTCGGGCCTATTTGTCAAGCGCCAAGCCGACATCAAGTGTGAGCGGCGTAAAAGGGCCGGCATCGGGCGATTTGCCCCGCCCCTCGTTGCGGCTGCCCGGATTCCCCGCCCGCAGGGGCCGGCAGGTGGGCTGTGCCCCTGAGTTTTCCACCGGCAAGCTGGAAGGCAGTCGTCGATTCGCGGGGAAAAATCCTTGAGGCGGCGGTCGTTCTGAGGCAAATTGGTGTGGCCGGGGCGGCGAATATAGACGCCCGGCCCAATCGGCCCCAGATATGAAATGATGCGTGGACTAAGGAGGCGCTTATGACATCCGCAAATATGGACCGCCGGGAATTTATGGGATTGACCACGGCAAGCATCGCCGGCGGCGCGCTCGGCTTGAGCAGCTCATCGCCGGGCGGCGCCGAGTCCGAACTGTGGGATCCGGACAGGCCACTTTTGCGCACCGGAAAGCCGCTGACGGTGCAGCCCGTTCTGATGTACCGCGTCTCCGAGAAAAGGCGCGCATCGTCGTGGAAATCATGGGGCGGCGTGCAGACCGATGACGCGGCGGTCCGCGAGGCGGCCGAAATATCGAGGCAGCTAAGCTCGCTGGCCGACCGTGCCGGTTTTGCTACCCTGATTCGCCCCGTCGTCAGGGTCAAGTCCGCCTCGCAGGCCCGGCAGGCCCATGACAATGATTATGACGTCGTCATCGTTTACGCCGCCGCCGGTTCGGGCGACCTTCTCAGGGCGTGTTTCGCCCCGAAGAAAGACAGGGACACGATAGTCTTCGTCAGGCATCGCTCCGGGCCCGCCTATTACTGGTACGAGGCGCTCAGCACCAAGTATCTGCAGGCAGGTGACAACATCGGCGGGACCGGCCCTCTTGATCACGGAGGCGTGCACGTCGAGGATGTTGTCGTGGATGACTACGATGAGCTTCTGTGGAGGCTCAGGGCGCTCTACGGGCTGAAGAACTTCGTAGGCGCGCCGATAGTCGCCCTCGGCGGGCCATGGGGCAAGTACAGCCCGCAAGCTCCCAGGGTTGCCGGAGAAGAATACGGCATCAACATAATCGAGGTCCCCTACAGCGACATCGAGTCGCGGATCGGCAGCGCCCGGGCCGACCGGACCCTGGTCTCGAAAGCGGAAGAGCAGGCCGAGCGGTATCTTTCGCTGCCGCAGACGACCCTCATGACCGACAGGCGGTACGTGGTCAACGCATTTCTGCTGCACCGCATCTTCAGGGAGCTGATGCGGGAGCACAACGCCCCGGCCTTCACCATCAAGGACTGCATGACCAAAATCCTGCCGATGGCGCAGACAACGCCCTGCCTTGCCCTGAGCCTGCTGAACGACGAGGGTTTCATGGCCTTCTGTGAGTCCGACTTTGTGGTGATTCCCGCCGGAATCCTGCTGCACTACATATCCGGCAAGCCTGTGTTTCTGCATAATTCGACATTTCCTCATAAAGGAATATGCACCTGTGCGCATTGCAGCGCCCCTCGCCGCCTGGACGGCCGCACGTACGAGCCGGCGAAAATCATGACCCACTACGAATCCGAGTACGGGGCCGCGCCGAAGGTGGAAATGCCGATAGGCCGGAAAGTGACATTCGTGGACCCCGAGTACAGCACCGGCCGGTGGGTCGGCTTCACCGGAGTCGTCAAGAGCAACCCCCTGTATGAAATATGCCGCAGTCAGCAGGATGTGGAAATCCGGGGCCGCTGGAAAAAGCTGCTCAACGAGGTGCGCGATTCTCACTGGATGATGGCATACGGCGACTATCTCAACGAGCTGCGCTACGCAACGCGAAGGCTCGGCATAGAGTGGGTGGATATCTCCTCCGCCGAGGACCCCGGCGAGCCCGCCGACGGCTGAGCGCAGCGATTCATTCGACGCACAGGGCAATCACGAAGCAAACGAAGACGAACGCGAACACCGCGCATCCTACCAGCAAATTCTCCAGGGTCAGTCCGACCGCGACTGCCGCAACAGCGCCGGCGGCGCAGATGATCAGTTTGCCCGTGGCGGCCGCAACGAGGACCGCCAGCGGCCCGACGTCCAGCGATGCTGCCGTGACGGTCGAGGCCGTGGACGCGGCCTCTGTGGGAGCCGTGATCAGGCCGAACAGCCCGAGCGAGGCCGTCAGAACCCTCCGGCAGGCCGGCGCCGACATCACCATCGGCCACGACGCCGACAACCTCGACCCCTTCGCCGAAAACTGGCTCAGCAACGCCCGCTGAGCGATCCTTCAATTCAAGGCCACCACCCGGCTGCCGAGCCCCAAGCCTGTTGCCCGGTACTTGCAGACAATCCACACGTGTCTCTGGCAGAAGTACCTGACATGCGATAGAACGCGCCGCCCGTTGTCTAAGTCCGGATCAGCCCCGTCAGGGCAACTACGAACAATGTTGAGAGCACCCAGCCGGCGGCGATGTGAAACCACAGATAGAAGCGGATAGCGCAACCGCTGAACCTGTTCGCGTCTGGGAGCCAGTAATCTGCCTGATGGAAGTTGACGAGCGGTACAAACGCATCGAGGGAATACATCAGCGGAGAGAGCATGGGATAGTCGGGGGAAACGTGCCGGCCGGACGGGCTGTCGTCGCTCGTGTATGCTGCCCGGTCTGTCGGGCTCATGACATCAGCCCGAAATCCAGCCCAAAAGATAAGCCACCCAAAGATGATCACTGCAAGTCCCCACCAGAGGGCACGCCAGGGCTTGTAGCCGTAGCCGACGACCTTGCCGAAGCAGTAATACCAGCACTTCTGCGGCAGGCTGAGGTTAGTAAAGCGGGCCTTGTCTTTGTTCTTGGCGATTAGCACCTTTCTCGCAGATGTATCGGCACCCATTTTGCGATAGACCGAGGCCAGCTGCTCGTAGGGCTGAGGGAAGAAGCGAACCCGGTCCGCCTCGCTCGGGTACTGCAGGCGCAGCCATCGGAGGCGCGTCGCTACATCGTCTGGACTGTCATCGTCGATTCGGTCATAAGCGAAGCCACAAAGGCGAAGTTTGCCCTTGCCAGGCCAGCTCTTCTGCTCGTCGCGCAGGGTGTCAATCTTGGCAAACCGCAGATCAAGGGTCATTTCTTCCGGCGCGTCGAGGCCTGTGATGTCAAGCTGGCTTTTTATCTGAGCCCCTATCAGACGGACCTCACCTTTCGCTTTGAAATGCTCGTGAAGAAAAACATCTCCCCTGACACTGAGGCCGTCAGCAGAGAGAGCATCGCTCCCCGAGTTGATGAAATGTCCGTCGCTACAGATAAGCTGGCCCTCTATTGTCGCCCCAATGAGTCGGACCTCCCCTTCGGCACTGAACCCGTCACGGAGAAGGACGTTCCCCTTGACGCTGAGTCCGTCAGCGTGGATAGCCTCACCCCCCGGGTTGATGAATTGGCCGTTACTACAGCTAAGGTAGCCCTCTATGGTGGCCCCTATGAGTCGCACCTCACCTTCGGCCTTGAAACCCTCGCCCAGAAAGACACTGCCCTTGACGCTGAGGCGCTCAGCGGTGATGGCCGAGGTGCGCGTTCCAGACAGCTTTAGCTCACGGACTTCTGCGTTTCCGAGAGCCACGCCTCCGGGGATAGCGGAGTCCACCAGTTGGAGAGGGAATGAGATCTCCGCATTGTCCAGGTCGAGCGTCTCGTCGATACGGGCGCCTCTGGCCATAATGCCCTTGCAGGTGACGAACTGACAGGCGCGCTTATCAGCGCAGAGCCAGGCGATGCGGTCGGCCTGCAGAACCCGGTCGGGACCCCAGTCCGCCGCATTGGCGGGATCATTCTCTGCCTCTGTTTTTGCCCTGTAGTCGGCCCATTCGCCCCTCACGGCAGCATTGAAGAGCTTTTCTTCGGCTTCGGTAAGGGCGCCGAATTTCTCTCTGGCTAATTCAAGCAGCTTCGACGTCGTATCCATGGCGGGCTCTCCCTTTCAGTGTGTTGCTATTAAGAATTGTCCAACTCCACATAAAGCGACCTCCAGGCCGTAATGCGATAGAATAAACCTGTTTTGCCTGCAAGTCAAGTCCGGATGTTCGGTATTCCGTCCTTGCTGGGAGGGGCCGGCCGGCTGCTGGCAGTTGGATGGGGCTGTGAATTTCAACTGCGGCAGAACGGTCGCGCGTGACGATGTAAACGTTGGCGGGGGCGTTTTTTGTTTTTTTTTGAGGAAGCCGTGTGCTACATTGACTTCTTCAAGGATGGATGATACGGAAAGGATTCTATGGACCAGCCGGACATCGAAACCCGTCGGGACCGCACCGGGGCCGCCGGCGGACATCTGACCGGCGGCGCAAGGGGCAGGCCCGTGTTGGCAGGCAAGAGATTCCATTTTATCGGAGCAGGCGGCGTGGGCATGAGCGGGCTGGCCCTGATGCTCCTCAAGAACGATGCCGTCGTGGCCGGCTCCGACCAGAGCCCGAGCGAGGCCGTCAGGACGCTACAGCGAGCCGGCGCCGACATCACCATCGGCCACGGTGCCGACAACCTCGCCCCGGATACGGACGCCGTCGTAATCTCGGCCGCCATAGGGGATGACAATCCCGAGCTTCAGCTTGCGCGCCGCAGGGGATGCAGGGTAATCAAGTACGCCGAGATGCTCGGCGAGCTGATGGACTACTACGACGGCGTCGCCGTCAGCGGCACGCACGGCAAGAGCACCACGAGCGGCTGGCTCGTGCACTGCCTCAAACGCATGGGCATGGACCCCAGCTTCATCATCGGGGCCGTGATTAACCAACTGGGCTGCTCGTTCGGCGTGGCCGACGGAAAATACTTCGTCGCCGAGGCCTGCGAGTACGACAGGAGCTTCCTGAACCTCAAGCCGAAGATCGCCTGCATACTCAACATCGAGCAGGACCATCTGGACTATTACCGCGACGAGGCCGAGATAGTCGAGGCCTTCGCCCAATTCGCGCTGGGCACAAAGCCGGGCGGTCTGGTCGTCGCTAACGGCCTGGATGCGAACGTCGCCAAAGTAATAAGCCGGCTGAGCCCCGGACTCAACTGCATTACATTCGGGCTTGAGAAAAGCTGCAATTTCTATGCTGATAACGTTGTTTTGACCGACGGGCTTTACAACTTTGACGTCTATCACGACGGCCGGCTCCTGGGTCCGGCCGAGATCGCACTGCCGGGAACGCACAACATCATGAACGCACTGGCCGTTGTGTCGATGGCGGTCGCCATGGGCCTGGACGGCGCCCGGGTGGTCGGCCGCTTGGCCGGATTTGCCGGAATGGACCGCCGCTTGATGCTAAAGGGGCGATTCGGGGAGATAGCCGTGCTCGACGATTACGCCCATCACCCCACCGAAATCAGGGCCTCGCTGCTGGCCATAAGGCAGAGGTATCAGCCGAAACGCCTCTGGTGCATCTTTCAGCCGCACCAGTACAGCAGGACAAGGTTTTTGCTTGATGATTTTGCAGAGAGCTTTAAGCTTGCCGATATAACAATAGTCCCGGAGATATATTTCGTCCGGGACTCGCAGACGGCCAGGAAAGAGATTAACGCACAGATACTCGTCGACAGGCTCCGGGCCAATGCGACCGAAGCGCTCTTTATAGACGGCTTTGGGCCGATCTGCGATTATCTCAAGACCAACGCAACCGCCGGTGACCTGGTCGTTACAATGGGCGCCGGCGATGTCTGGAAGGTGGCGGATGAGTATATTCAGTGGCTTAGAGCAAATAGTTGAAACCGACTACCCGCTCGCCGCCTGCACCTGGTACGGGCTCGGGGGGCCGGCAGACTATTTCATCAGGCCGAAAACAGTCAAACAGCTCCAGCAGGTCGTACGACGGTGCAGGGAGAACCAAATACGCACGTGCGTGATGGGCCGGGGCTCCAACCTGCTTGTAGTGGACGAGGGTATTCGCGCCGCAGTGATAAAACTCGAATCGGATGAGTTTGCCCGGACGCAGTTTACCGCCGAGCGGGCAACGGCCGGGGCCGGGGTCGAGCTCGCCAAGCTCGTCTTGACCTGCGTTCAGAAGGGACTTTCGGGGATCGAAGCGCTCACCGGCATACCCGGCTCCGTGGGAGGCGCCGTGAAGATGAATGCCGGCGGGAATTTCGGGGATTTTGGCTCGGTCGTCGAATCGGTCACCCTGATGGACCAGCACGGCGGAATATTTGAAAAGAGCAAGCCCGAACTCGTATTCGACTACCGTAGCACCAACATCGCGGCCAAATTCATCCTCAACGCCACCCTCCAGCTTGCCCCGGGCGAGCCGGAACAGATTATGCGGACCGTGAGGGAGATATGGATTTACAAGAAGAACAATCAGCCGCTCAACACCAGGAACGCAGGCTGCATATTCAAGAATCCAAGCGCAGGCTCGGCGGGCGCCCTGATAGACAGGGCCGGCCTGAAAGGCCTTCAAATAGGCGCCGCGGCCGTCAGTGAAAAGCACGCCAATTTCATAATTGCCCAGGAAGGTTGCAAGAGCCGTGATGTCATCAGGCTGATTGACGTGATAAAGCAGAGAGTCAAAGAAAAGTTCGATGTGGACCTCGAGCTGGAGCTTGAAATATGGAGTTGATTCGTTCTCGCACCGAGCACATCCCGCGGGCCGGCCTGTACCGTCCGCGTCAATGAAATCATAAGATGACTGCTAATTCGGGGCCGTTAAAGCCGGGCAAAATAAAGGTTGCTGTTCTAATGGGCGGCATAGGCCGCGAGCGCGACGTGAGCCTTCAGAGCGGCCGCTGTGTCGCCGACGCACTCAACAAGGCCGGCCTGACCGCGGTTGCCGCTGACGTGCGCCCCGACAAGCTCGACATACTCCGCGACCAAACCATCGACCTGTTCTTCCCCGTACTGCACGGAGAATGGGGTGAAGACGGCCGGCTTCAGCAGATAATGCAGGACAGGGCACTCGTCTATGCCGGCAGCGGGCCGGCCGCCAGCAGCCTCGGCTTCGACAAAATGGCAAGCAAGAAGGCCTTTGTCGAGGCCGGCGTGGCCGTCCCCCCGGCCGTCACACCCGACCCCGCCGTCGGGCTGGACCGCCTGGAGGCGGACCTGGCCGATTTTGCAGACAAATACGTTATAAAGCCGATAAGACAGGGAAGCAGCGTCGGTGTCAGTATCGTCGCCGGGCCCCGCCAGGCCGCCGCGGTCGCCCGCAGAGCCCTGGATGAATTCGGTGACTGCATGATCGAGCGATTCGTGCCGGGCCGCGAGGTAACCGTGGGCATACTGGGCGCCGAGCCGCTGCCGATCATTGAAATCCGTGCGAAGTCCGCCTTCTATGACTACCACGCCAAGTATATCGACGAGCAAACCGAGTTTCTATTCGACACGATTAAGGATGCGGCCGTCGTGGCCAATATTCAATCCGCGGCGCTCGATTGCTTCGACGCAATCGGCTGCCGGCACTTCGCGAGGGTCGATTTTATCCTGAGCGACGAGGAAATAACCTATGCCCTCGAGGTCAATACAATACCGGGCTTTACCAATCACTCACTCCTGCCCAAGGCCGCTCAAAAAGCGGGAATGTCCATGAGTGATTTGTGCCTCCGGATTTCAAAAGCCGCACTGGCCGACGCGCACCGGCAGCCAAAGGCCGATCCGTCGATTGACGATAACAAGATGTAGCAGTGGCTAACAGACCAAATACCGGACGAATATCGTGGGCCGCCCGAATCTTCGCAAGCAGCGGGGCCCGGCGGGAGGATCGCCCCTCGCCGCTTGCCGGCGCCCTCAAGGCGCTGGCCGCGGCCTGTATGCTTGCGGCTCTCGCGGCGGGCGTGGTCTTTCTCGAAAGATACGTCAAGGCGGCAAGGGCCGCCTCCCGGCATACGTTTGCTCTCGAGCTGGTCGGCGTGCCCGTTTGGGTCAGCGACGAGCTGAAGGAGAGAATCTATATGGCGGCCAGGGACGGCCGGGACTCCGCACAACTCGGCCGGAATGCCGCAGCCAACGTTCAGCAGAGCGTGGAGTCCAATATCCACTGGATTGACCGGGTTAAAGTCCAGGCGCTGCCCGATCGAATCCGCCTGGAAGGGCGGTGGCGCAAGCCCTTGGCGCTTGTCAAATGGGGGGCGGACAAATTCTACGTCGACGTTGATTCGGTCGTTCTTGATTTCGTGCCCATGCCGCACCTGCCCATAGTAGAGGTAAAAGACCTGTCACAGCCGAAAACCATGCCCCCGGCGGGACGCATCTGGCGCCGGGACGACCTGGCAGCCGCCCTGGCCGTTCTCGTAGCACTCGAACGGATGGATGCAAGGGTCACGCCCGACAGGCCCCTGCTATATGAGATCGAAAGCATCGACGTCAGCAATTTCAAGGGCCGAAAGAAAAGCGGCTCTCCGCACATCGTTCTATATGCAAAAGACAACACCCAGATTATCTGGGGCGTCGAGATGGGCGCCTGGGCCCGGTACCTTGAGGCAACGGACGCCGACAAGCTCGCAAAGCTCTACGGCCACTACAAGCAATTCGGCTCACTGCTCAACCGCGCCAAATACATCAATCTCAGCGAACCCCAGGACAAGATCCCCCTGCCCATAGACAAGTACTAAACCGCCGCCAAATCGTTCAGCGCAACCGCAAGATCCATGTAGCGATACGGTATCCGGTATTCGGCGCAGAGCGCCTTGAGCCTGTCCAGCGCCGATTCGCTCAAAGTGCTCTGAAAATCACCATCGCCCCCGCAGCAGAAGACCCTGCAGCCGGCAAAACGCCACTTGTAGATTGTACACCTGTCGTTGACGTTGTAGGGACATCGGCCGGTCGACATCGGTTTGATTTTCCCCGGGCCGATGTTGTTGACTAAGTACAGCAGCTCCGGTGACGTGACAAACAGCACGTGGCCGAACGAATCGAAGTAGCAGCATTCTCCGCACACCCTGCAAGTGCCCGCAAGGTCCTCGTAGTCCCTCGTTTGAGAATCGATCCACCTGTAGATTTCGGCCACTTTGTCAAGCAGCCCCCTTACGTTTTCCATCAGAAGGCTCCGGGGACTCTATACGCTCGCCCCGCCGGCATATCGCGCGGCGCCCGGACGCTCCTGACACACAGGCGAACAACCAGAGAATCGGCACCGCCGGCCGAACAACCGCCGCTGCGTCTAATCCCGTTCGGGAACAAGGTATGCAGATAACTGAGCGCCGGCACGTTTCTACTCCTCTTGCTTGTCGGCCTCTCTCCACCACGCCCGGCGACTTCTGATCTTCTGTATTTCATCGTAGCTGTAGAGCCTGCCGCGGTTGATCCCGCCGCACTTCTTGGCCACCCTGTTCCAGTCGTCCGGCCCGGTCAGGTTGGACGGCCAAAAAGGCCAGTTCCGGCACTGCACCGGACGAACCGGGTAAATCGTGCAGCATTTTTCACCGCCGCGGCTCTGCAGGAATATACAGTCCTTCGTGTTCGGATGTTCGATGATCGAGCTGCGAAGCCCCACACGCTTCAGGAATTCCCGCCGAAGCTCTGCGGGGGCAATCTCCAGGTATGCGGCTATCCTCTCTATCTCCTCCCGAACAACCCATATATAACCCTCGGTCGGACCCGAACAGCACCGCCCGCACCGCACACACTCGAAATGCAGCCCCGCAACATACCACGCATTCTTCTTCGGCCCCATCTGTCCTACCACTTCAGCACCGCGCCCGTATCGGCGCTGGTCGCCATTGAGGCGTACTTTGCCAGGCAGCCTTTGGTTATTCGCGGCTTTGGCACCTTCCAGCCCTTCTTTCGTTCGCCCAGTTCCGCATCGGTGAGCCTCACGTCGATCTTATTGGCGGGGATGTCGATCTCTATGATGTCGCCCGCTTCGAGAAGTCCGATGGGCCCTCCCACCGCCGCCTCCGGGCTGATATGCCCGATGCAGGCGCCTCTCGTGCCCCCGCTGAACCTGCCGTCCGTTATCAGCGCTACCGAGTCGCCCAGCCCCGCGCCCATGATGTAGCTTGTGGGGCTGAGCATCTCCTGCATTCCCGGCCCGCCCTTGGGTCCCTCGTGGCGGATTACAACCACGTCACCTTCCTTGACCTTGCCGCCGAGTATGCCCTCGCACGCCTCCTCCTGGCTCTCGAAGATGACCGCCGGCCCGGAGTGCCTGAGCATCTCCGCCGCCACGCCGGCTGTCTTGACCACCGCGCCTTTTGGGGCGAGATTGCCCCGCAGAATCGCCAGCCCCCCCGTCTTGGAGTACGCATTCTCCAGCAGGTGGATGACCTCGGTGTTCCGGATCTCGGCATCGGCTATGTTCTCGCCAAGAGTCCTGCCGGTCACCGTCGGGCAGCCGGTGTTGAGCAGCCCGGGCACTTTGCTTATTTCCTTGAGTATCGCGCTTACGCCGCCGGCCGCATCCACATCTTCCAGGTGAACGCTCCCGAGCGACGGCGAGACCTTGCAGATATTGGGACACCTGGCGGATACGGAGTTTATCCGGTCGAGGTCGTACTCGATGCCCGCCTCGTTCGCCACCGCCAGCGAGTGCAGCACCGTATTCGTCGAGCCCCCCATCGCCATATCGAGCACCAGCGCGTTATCGAGCGATTCTGTGCTGATAATATCGAGCGGCTTGATGTCCTTCTCCACCAACTGCATGATCTGCTTGCCCGCGGCCCTGTAAAGGTCCTGGCGCCTCGGATCGACCGCCAGAATCGTCCCGTTGCCCGGCAGAGCCATACCTATCGCCTCGCAAAGGCAGTTCATCGAGTTGGCTGTAAACATCCCCGAACAGCTCCCCGGCGTCGGACAGCCCGAACACTCGAGCTGCTCCAGCCGCCCCTTGTCTATCTTGCCCACCTTGAACTGCGCAACCCCTTCGAATATGCTTATCAGATCGACCGTCTTTCCATCCTCGGTCTTGCCCGCCGCCATCGGCCCGCCCGAAACGAAGATGGTCGGGATGTTCAGCCTCACCGCCGCCATCAGCATCCCCGGGATGATCTTGTCGCAGTTGGGAATGCAGATAAGGCCGTCGAAGCAGTGAGCACGCACCATGGTCTCGACCGAATCGGCCACTATCTCCCGCGAGGCCAGCGAGTACTTCATCCCCGTATGGCCCATCGCGATTCCGTCGCAGACCGCTATTGTGTTGAACTCGAAAGGCACGCCCCCGGCCCCGCGAACCGCCTCCTTGACTACCGCCGCCACCTTATCCAGATGAACGTGGCCCGGCACAATCTCGCAAAAGCTGTTCGCAATCCCTATGAACGGTTTGTCGATGTCCTGGGCAGGGACCCCACAGGCCCGCAGAAGCGCCCGATGAGGCGCACGCTGAAAGCCTCCTTTGACCGTATCACTTCTCATAATCCCGTATCTCCAAAAACGATTCACAATTGAAAAGCTGCATTCTAACCGCACCACAAAGACAAATAAAGCCCCGGCTTTCAAAAATGCCCGCTTACGGGTAACACCAGCGCGCGCCGAACTGCGGCATTCCCTCGTATCGACGCTCAGCAGCAGGATTGGAACACTGCCGGCCCGATGGCTGCCCGCGTATTAGGTCATCTTATGGCTGCTTTTGTTGACGGATTGGGCGAAGTGTGGTATAATATTGCCGGTGTGGGCCGATCCTGCTGCGTGAAAGGATTTGTGAGGAGATACGGAATTATGTCAGAGTACGAGAAGGAAGTAAAGTTCGCGCTGCCGTCTCCGCGAAAGCTCTTCACCCCGGGCGTCACGGCCATCATCGTCCTGCTGATTGCAGGCTACGCGATAGCCGGATACGCAAGGTCCTTCACCGCCGACTACCTCGCTTTGACCGCAGCCGGCGTTCTCAAAGGCAGATTGTGGCAATTCCTGACCTACTCTTTCTTGAACAATTGCCCGTGGACCATAATTTTTGATGCCGTCATCGTCATCTTTGTGGGCAGCCACGTTGAGCGCGAATGGGGCACTCGCTCATTCCTGGTGCTCTGGCTGGTCGTTTCGGTCGTGTGCGGCCTGATATGGGTCCTTGTCTGTCTGATATTCCGCGTCGGTTTCATCGGCTGGGGCTCGGCCGCCTGCGCCTACGGCCTGATTGGCACGTTCGGCCTGCTTATGAGGGATCGCGTTGTGTTGGCCTTGCTTTGGGTCGTCAAGGCCCAGCACCTGGCCTGGTTCCTGATTGCGGTGGGGCTTGTTCTGGGCATACGGACGCCGATCACGTGGATCTGGGTCGCCGGCGCCGGCGTTGCCTACTTCTACGTGAAGCTGCAATGGCGAATCGCCTCCGGCGCGGCGCGCCCGCCACGCAGGGCGCCGGGCTCCGGCCAGGGCCGACCGGGTGGCTTTGTGGATATCGACTGATGGATGTGAACGCAACGGCCGGTAATGCTTTGTTGGAGCGCCTCGAGCAGGCGAGGCGGC
>CP070678.1:4433176-4445806 GCA_020352515.1 Phycisphaerales bacterium
ATCCTGGCGTGGCATTACCACAAGCAGGCGCGTGTGTATTTCGACGTGGTCGTGCAGGTTGCGGACGATCGTGATTTTATCAGCAACGTCAAGACGCTGTTCAACAACGACATCGACAACTCTCTGGGTCTGGGCGTTGGCAAGGACATGCACTACACGGAGACGAACGAGGGGAGGCTTTTCGACGCCAAGGGCGTGAAGGCGCGTTACGTTCGTCTTTACAGCAAGGGCAACACGAGCAACGATTTGAACCACTATATCGAGGTTGAGGTCTACGGCAAACCGGTAGAATGAAACGGCCGACGAAATGTTGCGTCCTTATTCTGGCCGCGACTGTTGTTGCATTGGCGCTGCGCGCTCCGAGGCTGGAGCGGCGTCCGATGCACGGTGACGAGGCGGTTCACGCCGACAAGTTCGGCGACCTGCTGGAAAAGGGTGTTTACACCTACGACCCCAACGAGTATCACGGGCCGAGTCTCAACTACTTTACTCTTATCCCCGCGAAGCTGTTCTCTCTGAGCAGCTTTGTGCAGGTCAACGAGTTTACGCTGAGGATTGTTCCGGTTTTCTTCGGCGTTCTGGTGGTTTTGCTGCTGCTTCTATTGATCGACGGACTCGGACGAGGGGCGGCGGCGTATGCGGCATTGCTAACTGCCTTATCGCCGGCCATGGTCTTCTACAGCCGCTACTATATCCAGGAAATGCTCCTGGTGTGTTTCACGTTCGGGGTAATTGTCAGCGGCTACCGCTATGCCGTGAGCGGCAAGGGCGGATGGATCGTGGGGGCCGGCGTATTCCTCGGGCTGATGCACGCGACCAAGGAGACATGCGTCATCGCTCTTGGCTGCATGTTTTTGGCCCTGCTGGTCACCATGCTTCTACACGGCCGCGAGAGCGGCTCGGCGCTGAGGCCTTTCAGAGAGGTCAAGCTGTGGCATATCGGCGCGGGCATTGTGGCGGCCGCGCTGGTCTCGGCCGTATTTTTTTCATCGTTCTTCACCAACCCCGGCGGGATACTGAGCTCTCTTGCGACGTATGCGACGTACCTTGACCGCGCGGGCAATAATCCCATTCACATTCATCCGTGGCACTACTATCTTCAGATGCTGGTTTATTCGCGGTACGCCGATGGACCCGTGTGGACCGAGGTGTTGATAGTGCTATTGGCCGCGGTCGGCTTTGCGGCGGTGATGACAAAGAGAGGCATCGGCGGCGCCGACGTCAATCTGCTGAGGTTCATAGCATTCTACACCGCCGCGATGACCGTGCTTTATTCTGCGATTCCGTACAAGACTCCCTGGTGTCTTCTGGGGTTCCTGCACGGAATGATTTTGCTTGCGGGCCTGGGCGCAGTTGTTCTGGTGAGGCTGGCGCCGAATGTTCTGCCGCGGTTGATCATTCTGTGCGCGCTGGTTGAGGCATCGGGTCACCTGGCCTGGCAGTCTTACCTGGCAAGTTACCGCTATTACGCGGACAGCCGAAACCCTTATGTGTATGCGCATCCGACGGAGGATGTGTTTGTGCTTGCCCGGTGTGTTGAAGAGGCCGCAAGAGTTCATCCACAGGGTTACGGGATGAAGGTCCAGGTCATCTGCCCGGGACACGACTACTGGCCTATCCCGTGGTACCTGCGGCGCTTCGACGAGGAGAATTCGGTTTACTGGTGGGACAGGGTGCCGGGGCCGAACGAACCACTGAGCCAGATTCCGGCTGCGCCGGTTATTATCGCTTCGCCGAAGGTTCAAGAGGCGCTGACGAAGTGGCTTAGCGAATGGATTTGGGTGAAGACGCCGTTCGAGGAGCGGCAGATGTACCTGCCGTTGTTCGACAATCCGTATTATCTGTGGCTGCGGCCGAAGGTGGAGCTGACAGGCTTCGTGAGGAAGGATTTGTGGGACGGGATGCAGCCGCCGGATGGGGCCGATGAATTAATTGGCAACAGGTGACAGATGGACGAGCCGCAAGAGCAAACGTCGTGGGTTCGTAGCGAGTGTGAGTCCGTGGCGGGGATGAAACGCTTCTACCATGAGGCGATGGCGACCACATTCGAGGTGATAGTTATTCACGAGGACGGCCGCTATGCACAGCAGGCGGCGGCGGCGGCCTTCAGGGAGGTTGACCGTCTGGAGGGCGAGCTGAGCCGCTTTGTGGAGAACAGCGATATTTCGCGCATCAACAGCCTGCCCGCCGATCAGCCATTGGTCGTCGGGCCGGATGCTTTCGAGTGTTTGCGGCTCAGCGTTCAACTGTACGGCGAGACGAACGGGGCGTTTGATGTCACTGTGGGCTCACTGCTCGGCTGCTGGAGAAACGACGACGGAAGTGCTCGCACACCTACGCAGGACGAGATTGACCTGGCCCGGCGTCACACGGGCGGGCGCCTTATAGAGCTGGATGAGGTCGAGCATACCGTGTGTCTGGCCGAGCCGGTGAAGATTGATCTGGGAGGCGTCGGCAAGGGCTACGCGGTGGACCGTATGGCCGAGCTGCTGCGTGACTGGAGCATCGATGTTGCGCTGATTCACGGGGGCTACAGCTCGGTGCTGGCGCTGGAGGCGCCGGCGGATATGAAGGGCTGGCCCCTTACGTTGAGCCATCCCGGCGGCGGGGGGGTGCTGGTTCGCCCACGTATGAAGGGCCGGGCGCTCAGCGGTTCGGGCCGTCGCAAGGGAGGGCATATCATCGACCCTCGGACCGCCAAGCCCGCAGAGGGGAGGGTGGCTGCCTGGTCTTCGGCGCCGGACGCCGCCACCGGCGACGCACTGTCCACGGCCTTCATGATAATGCAGGCCGATGAGATCAAGCAGTATTGCCTGCGCCGCCCGGACGTTCTGGCCATGACCATAGTGGAGGAAGGCGGCGGCGACGTGCGGCAGGATCGAATTCTTCGGTTCGGAAACTGGCGCGGCGAACTGCACGTCGAGTAGATGGCAGCGTCCTGCAATCCTGCCGTGGTGGCGGCCTGGCTGCGTTTTCGGCGGCGCCTCAAAGGGCTCTACTGCGCATTGGACAGTGCACGCTTAATCTTCAGGAGCTCGCGGAGCACGGCCCAGGAGCTTCGCGTGGGCGAGAGCCGGGTGTCCCTGTCGCAGCTCCAGTCAAGGGGGAATTCCTTTATCTTATAGCCTCTTTTGAGGGCCCGCATTATGACCTCGATGTCGAATGTGAATCCGTCGGTGATGCACTCGGCGTACAGTTGTCGGGCGACGTGGCCCCTGTACATTTTGAAGCCGCACTGTGTGTCGGTAAACTCGGCCGGCACTCCCACGTAGTGAATTACGAACCAGTGGAACATCCGCGAGCAGGTGCGTCGATAGAGGCTCTGCGGCCGCTCAATATGGCATCCCCGCATCTTTCTGGAGCCGTGTGCTATGTCGCAAGCTCCGTTCATGAGCAGGTCCAGGCCCCGCATGGTGTCCTCGTATGGCACGCAGCTTCCGCTGTCGGCGAACATCGCATACTCGCCCTTCGAGTCCGTCATCCCTTTGCGTACGGCGTAGCCCTTGCCTCGATGCTGCTCGTACCGGATAACCTTGAGGGTGACAGCTTCCGGGACTTTTACGGCTCCGGCCGCCTCGGCCGTTTTGTCCCTGCTGGCGTCGTCGACGACGATGACCTCTCCGGTGAAGCTGTGATGCTGAAGGAAAGAGGCCGCCATCTCCACGTCCCGGGCGATCTTGCTGCTCTCCTCGTATGCCGGTATAACGATTGACAGATCCATCCTCAGATTATAGCCGAAGAGGTTCCGGCCCGCCAGCATATATGTTCGAACTCAGGGCTGCGATACTTGAGCCGCGAGGGCGGCGGCGAGCCTGTGTTCGGTTCGGAGGCGGGCCGGTCAGGCGGTTACGACCTATCTGTCACTTCGGGGCCGCAATATGCGGCCGCTCATGACGAATTTCGTGTATTGTTTCACCTTCTTTGGCTTAAGCTTCTGAAGCGTTTTGTGGCCGATAAGCATGTGTGCCATATTGGGCGGCATGATGATGTCGCCTCAAATCCCTGACAGAACGTTACGGATTAGCATCGAATCTCAGCGTGGAAAAGAACCAATGGTCCGGGTGTTCCGGTTTCTATTATCAATGTCTATTCTTAGGATCGGCTGAGGCGACGGGGGGGCGTGTTTGAAGGGGCGAGAGTTGTGGGTAAAGAGAATATTTTGAGTTTTGCATATTTTTTGTTGACGTGCGCAGACGGGGGGGGGGTAGAATTGAAGCGGTCGTCGGCCAACCGTGCGGCAAGGTGCGGTTACCCTTAGCGAGCGGGCGAGGCCGCACGACGCGGGAATCAGACGTAGAAGCGAAGCAGAAACATTGTGGAGGTACGAACGATGCGGACGAGAATCTTTATCACAGCGGCGCGACGCCTCCACATGATGACGGGGACGGCGATTTCGATGGGGACTATGCGGTTAAATCAGGAGATGCGTGGGACTACGCGCGTGATTTGAGTCCTCACGACATAGACAAGGACGGCGAGGTGGAGTTGCCTCGCTACATTGAGGTTCCAGTCTCGTCTTCCGATGAGTACACTATGGCCGAGGTGGTGAGGCATGTGGTGACGCACGAGATGGGACATGCAGTTGGGATCGCTGGGGATTATGAGACGCACTGCGATGACCCGAGTTGTCTAATGTATAGGATATCGAATAACTGGAAGAGGGACGGGCATTTCTGCAATGATTGCAGGAGCAGGATGTATATTCACAACGACTAATGAGAGGGATATGGCGTGTTGATTGATGGACAACTTACAAGAGGCTTGGCCTGTGTGGTGCTGCTGCTGGCGGGCGGGCCTGCGCGCTTCGTGGGGGCCTCGGATGAAGAGTTGCGTGCCAGATACGAGGGAAGTATTAAGGTTACTGCAAGAGCAACAAAGCGGGCGTACGAGCCCAACGAACCTGTGCCGCTTGAAATAGCAATAGAGAATCACGCTTCACAGCCTGTATATATCAGCTGGGAGGATCCGAGACGGCTTGGCCTGACTGTGAGGGTGAAAGATGCCAATGGGACAGTGGTGACCGGCGGCCCGGTTCCGACTCCGCCGCCGGCGCCGGTTCATTGGTATATGGAAAGGGATGGCCGCCAGATTCTTGTAACTCCGGTCACCGAGATAGAAGGCGGCGCGGCACTTGAGGCGCTTATTCCGGACGCGATGAAGCATTACCACGCCTATATTTCCGAAGGGGTATATTACTTGGCGCCGCACGACCTCCCCGTTATTCACGAGGTCGGTCCGCTTATCGTGCGTGAAGACCAATCGCACAAGTTGTGGATAGACCCGCAATCTCCCAAGACCACGTTTCACCACAAGGTCAACGAGGTCAAGATAGAGATCCGCAAAGGGCCGCCGGGCGAAGTGGCGATTGACAAGTCGGGCGCCGGAGCCGGGCGCCCGCGCTGGGCAATGGTTTTCATCTGTACGCTGGGTGGTGCGGGAGTCGTGGCTGTTGTGGTGTTGCTGATGAAACGGGCCGCAAGCCGCGCCAAGGGATGAACGGGGCGTTAGCGCGAAGTCAATGAAGGCATCTTCTATAGTGTGGGTGTTGTTGTTATCTGCATCTGCAGGGGCGGCGGAGGTTGCGGAGCAGGTGCCCGGGAAATATGAGAATAGTGTGACCGTGACGGCGCGAGTGGCGAAGACGGTTTATGAGCCGGGCGAGCTGGTCGGAGTGACCATAACCATAGCGAATCACTTCGACAATCCGGTTTATATATTCCGCAGCAAATCGGACTTCCTCAAAGGTTCGTGCATGCTGAGGGATGCAAACGGCACAACTGTGCAAGGTGATCCCGGTGACACGCCGCCACCACCACCGGTTGATTGGTATATCGAAAGAGAGGGCAAACGGATCTTTGTAGTTCCCGTGTACATTATCGAGGGACATGGAGTAATGGAGGCGTTCGTTGAGGATGCATTACACAGGCATCGCGACTATATCTCCGAAGGGGAATTCACGCTGGACTTTGGGGCTTTAGAGGTTATACATGAAATAGAGGAGCTTATTGTAAGGGAAGATAAGGCGCATCGCCTGTGGGTCCAGCCCAGCTCTCCGATGGTCAAGATGCGCCATAAATGTAATAATACAATCACGATAGAGATTCGCAAGTCCCCGCTGGCGCCAGGTGCGGCGGGCGGATCGGGATCGCCTGCGTGGGTAATGGCCGCAGTAGTGATCCTGGTCTGCTGCGCCGTTGCGGCGGGCGCCTTTATAGTCGGCGCGAAACTAAAACGCAGCTCCGGAGAACGACGCGAAGGCGGTTAATAACTGGGAGCTGGGACAAGTTCGATGGGCAAATATACGAGAGTATTGAAATACGTCGGTTTGGCATTATCTTGCGGGCTGATATGGGGCGCCGATGTGTCTGATTCATTGAATCAGGTGGATGTAAGCCTTAGAGCTGAATGCGAGAAGAAGAGATACGCTCCGGACGAAGCTGTGCTAAGATAAAGGGCAATAAGAGGGTCGCTCCCGGACGGTTGTTCAGGTAAGGGCAAGCGGGATGGCAATGGACAGAAGGGCAAAGGTTTTATTGGCGGCGGGGGTTGGCGGTGTTTTGATATCTGCGCTGGTGGTTTGTTTTGTGTTTTATCGGGCGCGTGGGCCGGGCGCTCGCGATGGACAATGGTCTTGATCTGCACGCTGGGCGGCGCCACAGTATTGGGAATTGTCCTGTTCCTGTTGAAACGCGCCGCAGGCACCGAGCCCAAAACTTTTGTTGCCGGTGGGCGTAAGTTTTGTTATAATGTATGGCGTGGTTTTCGGGGTGGGGTGGGCGATAGGCGGTTTTGAAAAGTGAATACGGGGGCGAATGGCTTCGACCGGATGGCGGATCGACAAGCTGCATGCCCAGGACGCCGGGTGGCCTGGTTAATCATCCGGCGCTAAACTCAATTGGCAACTATCAGTTGCGCATGGCTGCCTAATTAGGCGGCCCGTCCTGCCCGACTTTGCCTGCGGGTTGGTCAAGGGCGTCAGACAGCGGGCTGGCCACCGCCGGTTTTTCGGGCCGGCGGGGCGAGAACTCTCCGAAATAGCCGACTCACGAGCCTGTCGCTTGGCGCTTGGGAAGGCGAATCGATAATAGAGCGACTACGCATGTAGAGGCTTGTCCTGAAACATCTCGGGACGGGGGTTCGAATCCCCCCGCCTCCATTCATCTTTGCCAACCGTAAGTATCTGTAGGCGCAAGGGTTTATCGCTTTTGGGGGTGACGTCACAGTGGGCTTCGTGCACCATATTCGCACCGGCTTCCCCTGAAAGAACTCTGTCAGCCACCCTCTCCGCTACCTCTGCAAGCCGTTCATTGCGAGTTCTTCCGTAGATATTTGCAGTCAGTGCCGGTGTCGAGTGCCTCGCCAGTTGTTGTGCCTCTCGATGATTGGCCCCGGCTTCGAAGGCAAGAGTTACGAAGCATGTTCTCATCGCATGGAACGCGATTTTCCCTTCCGCTGTGTGTTTGGGTATGCCAGCGGCCTGCAGGTCCTTATCGAGGGACCTGGCCGGATGACTGGGCACGTAGAGCAGGGCATCCTCCGGACAGACGAACTTACGGAAAAACTTCCGATACAATGCAGGGACGATACCACTGGCGCAAAAACACGCCAGCCGATCTACCAAGCGTTTCGGTAGCGGCTGGAATGTGGCTTTTCGACTTTTGGTCCAGTCGGCCTCCAGCCAAAGGCCGTTGTTGCTGGTATCGAGATGCTTGCGGGTAAGTGCTCGCAGTTCGCTGGCGCGCAGGCCTGTCGTCATCGCGATGATATAGAGCAATTTCAAATATTCTGGGGCTACGTGGAGTAGCCGACGTATCTCATCAACCGTAAACGCTCGATACCTATCCTTTGGCGTAGCATCGATCCTGCCGAGCTTGGCCAATGGATTCTCACTCAGATAATTGCGGACCACACACCAGTTGCAGAAACTCTTGAAAGCCTCGGCGATGTTGACCAGTGTCTTGCCAGACTTACCTCGTTCGGCTAACTCACGGAGTGTAGCCTCGACACGAGGCAGGGCGCTGTCGAGGTCGCCGAGTATCTTCAAATCCAGAGTCTCGGCCCATAGACGCAGATGACGTTGTTTCCGTAATACATGATGCTCGGACCATGGCCGACCTCCACGTCCTCCCTGGCATCTACCCCAGTCAAGATATTCGCCGACCGCATCCATATACGGGCGGTTTTGATGCTTGAGAGGCGTCTTTTTTGGCTCCCTGTAACCCAGGCGGATTTGGCGGTGGTCGTCTTCGAGCTTTCTGGCAATACGGACAGTCTCAGCTCTTTTGGCTGTCCCAGTAAAGTACTTTTTCTTCCCTTGATGGTCGATAAAGAACGCCTGATACCGGCCACTGGAACTCGGTCTTCGCCTTGCACCGGCCATAGTTATTCCCTCGCTTTCTGCCAACATTCCAAAAGATAGCTTGATAATGACATTCGCTTGGCCTTTGCGTCCGCTTCAAGCCGTTTGCGCTCGGACTGTTTCAGCCGCAGTGTTACGCAAGCGTCTTTTCTGTCTTCAGCCTTTAGTGGTGGCCTGCCCATTTTGGCCTTCTGCTTCTTCATAAACAGAAGACTACTTTGTGTATTCGTAAAAGTCAAGCACTAAGTTCATTTATATTTTTCTGAAACCGCTCGGATTCTCTTTTTGCCTCGTCAAGCCGGCTGCTCAGGTGTTCGCGCAGAGCTTTGATGGTCCAAATTCGTTCGCCAAACAGCCTTATGCTCGGCGGAAGTTCTCCTCGCTCGACTGCTCTTTTTATGCTGACTCTGTGCCGGTCGAAGATCTTTCCAAGTCCTTGCTCGGATATTACTGCTTCGGCTGGAAGGTCTCCGAGTTCTTTGATGATTTCAAACGATGTTGCCTTAGCTTGAATTTCTTGCTTCATTGTACACAATCCCCTGTAGCCTGGACCTGCCGGTGGATAGGGGCGTACATACGTAAAACGCAGTTGTGAACAACGGTTAACTTTTGCGCAATAACGCTGCCTAACTCCACCGGTAACAGTTGTCCAACTGTTACTGATAACTGTTCACCAACTGCTGGTGATAACAGTTGATTTTTCCTCTTACCTACAGTTTCTGCCATGCCTATTCCCCTTCCTAAAACCCAGTTGCTCTACGCGTTTGGGCCTCTCGATATGCACAAAGTCGTCCGCCCCATATTTCTCCCAGCGATCGCTTATTGCGTATAGAGTGACGTCTTTGTGCAAACCAAGCCCAGATTTGGCTATGTCAATAAATCCCTTTTGTACCAGCTCGTCTATTGCCCGCAGAAATCTGCCGTCTGATATGCCCCATTTCTCTCTGGCCTCTATATACGTGAACTGAATTTCGCCGTTATTTGCCAAGTAGTAACCGGCCTTTCGCTTCGGCTTTGCTTCAACGGGCTTCCACTGGCATTTGTTCAGAAAGATCATGAGCACCTTGTGGGCGGCGGCCGTCTTCAAAGACAGAAATGCCTCGGACGTTATCATGCTGCGAGACACAAACATCCTGTCCCACTTCTTCTCGCTGAACCTCTGCTCACGTGTTTTGAGTAAGTCCTCTCTGTCCATACAAATACACATTAACTTGGCCGTTAGCCCTTTGAAATCAACAGATTGTGCAGCAGTCCAAGATTTCGCTTGAACCACCTATCGAGGGGAGAGATAATGGTGTACTAAGCTGTTGTGGGCCATTACGTCCCTCAAACTGCGGCTGGGTCCAGTGGCTGCTGGACTCAGTCTTTTCTTTTGCTAAACATCCTGCGCAATTTCTTGGATACAACCTTGTCCATAATTTGATCGTCCGGCGGTCCATAGACAAAACGTGTCTCTGTGCTCTTTGTCGTGAACCCGTAACCCTTTTCGCCTCGCTCTGCTTTGCAGTACAGCAGAAACAGCCGGAAGAGGCCATCTGGATTATCCAAGAACGACTCAATCTGGTGTTCAGAGATTCGGAACGACAGTTGAAGGACCACTTCGGATCTCACGCACGCCTCAAGCACCATACTTTTGGGTATGGGCTTCTTGAGGTTTTTTGCTCCGTAAGCCGGAAACCCGGGGATGTCAGCTTTAGATAATTCGTCGAGTACTTCGGCTACTATCCGCTTTAACCTAAAGGATGTTGGCTTCCGTGCCTGTTGTGCTCTCTTATTCATTGTCGAATCCCAGCATGCGTAACCCTTTTGTGTAGTTCATAATGTAATACATTATGTAGTCTGCTACATGGGGCGTCAAGAGAAAATTGTAATTTTTTGAAATTTTCTTGTTGCGCTTCTCTACGCCGCTCAGCCGTGCTGCCCACCGTTGCCCTTGATGGCCTCCCACGTCTTTCGATCAGGCGCGCCGGCCGCAAGCCAAGCAGAGACCTCCTTCGCAGACCAGCGGACAGCGCCGCCGATCCGGATAGGCGCGGGGATTCTGCCGCCTGAATTCAGCCTGAACACCTGCCGGCGACTCAGAGATAGCAGCTTCGCGATACTCGCCGCACTCAGCAGCCTGTCTTGCGCTTCAATCGTAGTGCCCATGTCGTCATACTCCTTGCGAAAACCGTGTTCTTTCGTTGAGGCGTTCACAACGAACGCCCCTGCTTAACATAAAGCGGAGGCGCGGATTTTCTCCAGAATGGCGAAAAATGGCGATTTTGCGTTCCTATTGAGGGTGCGGATTTTTTCAAAAATCCGCTTTAATCCGCTTCGTCATCGTATTGCGAAGACACGTCCGACAGTGACTCTATCTGCTTGCCTTTTATCACGCTCCCTCCCTCCCTGCCAGCACGTGGAGTGTTCTTCTGTGTCCCATGATATTTGCGGCCAGCCCTAACCTGTCTTTTCCAAGTGTCGCGACTCGGCAGCTCGTATCCCTCCGGCGCGCCGTTCTCTCTTAGCCACTCATAGACTTCATTGTCCGGTCTTCCCTCAAGCTCTGGCTTTTGGCTCAAAGCATATTCGTAGCTCTGATACGCTAATCTCACGGCCTTAGACAGATCGCTCCCCCCACCATCACCCAGGCTGGGTACTCGCTCCGCCTCTGCTCGCGTTTCTGTTGGCTTTTCTGCCTGCAAATCCTTATACGCCATTGACGCTATGTGCAGAAGCTTCTCCCTAACCACATGAGCACGGCCTTTGGCCTTTGTCGGGTTGAAATTGTCCTCGTTATAGTAGGGCAGGGCACTCAATCGCTCATAGTAGCCGTCGGTCTCCTTTGCCGCCTGCAAAAGTGCGTCATAATCATGCTTTACGGCTCTCGATAGTTCGGGTTTCCGATACTGGAAGTACGTAATGAGCCACTCCATATTTTGCCATATAGCAATCACTCGTTGGGCGCAAGGTATCTCGTTATAAACATAGTAGCGAATCATCGCCTCTGTCATTTCCTCCCCAACCCAGCGATCCAATTGGTAGATCACCCTATGGGCAGATTCCACCACCCACGCTAATTCCTTGTCCTCGTATTTGTCCAATTCCTTAATAGGAAAGGGATAGTCCTCTCCAGTAGGCCCCACTACAATTGCGCTACTCTCTTTTATTGTCTTTATCTGCTCCGGCGTACTCCTTGGATGGCAGCGCGACCGGTCCTTACTCTCATAAGGCACACCCCCAACCAGACTATCGTACTTGGGCGGCGGCGTCTTGTTTGCCCCCTCAAAGCGAACCGCAACAGCGCGCCCGGGCTCGTCCCAATTCGGGCTCTTTTCCAATGCCTTTAGATTCGAAACTTCTGATGCTCCTTTCGTTACTTGGACTTCAGCTTCCCTCCGCCCGGCCCGCTGCACCTCCGCACCCTCCTTCACAGCTTTGGCCCTCTGTTCGGAGAAAATGGCCTCCAGGGAAACCAATTCATTCTCTATCTCGGTCAGCGTCCGGATGGCCTGTACAGGATACGTACAGACGAATCGGATCGCATCAGCCTTCTCGCAATAACCTCCGCGACGCTCGGCCGCCTCAGTCTGTTGTATGCTCCAGCCCCAAAACTGTGCCTTATCGTTCATATCTTCCGGGGGCAGCAGATAAGCGAAGCTGCCGCGATGCAACCCATAAAAGAATTCGTCTTTCTTCAGTTCCTTTACCCACTCGGCAAGCTTCTTCGACGTGTCCGGGAGGTCTTTCTCTAATCTTTTCGGCAGCGACTCCAAATCCGTCCTCATGAGCCCGATGTAATCGCTCAGAAGATTCTCCCTGTGGGCATACAAAGCTATCGTTTGTTCTGTCGGTTCGGCGCCTACAATCCCCCCGGTCACAGCCATGATCCTTCTGATACAGTCCAGCGTGGATGAACCTGTTTGCGGAACCTCTCGGATGCGAAGTCTCCCCTTGTTTACTCTCTCCCACAATACCGGGCACCGCGGGCGAAGCTGGCGTCCGTATTTTGGTTGTAGTCTCAAGCACAGTTCCTTCTCATAGCATGACCGCTTGTTCTTTCCGGCAGATTTGCTCGATTGTGAACGAATTGTTATTCTTGCCATCTTTACACTGCTCCCGGCGCTCAGCACCAGCTTCAGGGAGCACCCCCGCGCAAACCGCCCCGCATATCGGAAACAAACACCGCTACTTGCTCTATTTTAGCATTCTGCATGCCCGAAATCTTAGCGGACTTGGCCCCGAATGTCCATAATCTTGTAGGATTTTCCTTGATTGGCAGCCCGATAATG
>CP070678.1:4445906-4448580 GCA_020352515.1 Phycisphaerales bacterium
CCCGTGGCCAGCTCATGGAGCGGATTACCGGCGTCAAGCGGTTCGTCTGCGGCACGATTCCGGATGCTGTTCATGTTTCCGTATATCTCGCTGCGACCGGCCTTGAGGTCAATGCCCGCCGTATCGGCCATGAATTCGATGTACTGATGGTCGATGATGTAGCTGCTACCGATGCAGTAGACGTCGTACTCAGCCGAGCAGACGCCAGCGATCAGCAGCAAAGCCGCAATTGCAGATACCCCTGTGCTCGCCTCGGTCATTGTCATCTCCCCTAACGCTTTGAACTCGTCCCACTTTAGAACTCCCGAACGACAAGCAATAGTGTAGCAAGTGAAAAAGCGGGCTTCAAGCGTTTCAGCCAAGTAGAAAAGGTGCGGAACATCACACCCTACCATTTCTCGGTGGCCCATGTCATTGACCTACGTTCTAATTACTGTTAATCCCCGATCCATCGTGTAAAATGGGACATGGGGGGATCGAAGGGAGTGCTGTATGATGGGCAAGGCCAGGTACTATATCACAGCCGGCCTGTTGGCCGCCGCAGGCGCGGCGGTTTATCTAATGATTTTCGGCACAGGCAGGCACGAGAAGAAACCTCCTCTGGACCCGGAAGTCTTACATCGAGCGATCGAGGCCGGCGACCTCGAACAAATCCAATCCCTCATCACGAGCGGTTACGATGTCAATACAAAGGACCAGGATGGCTGGACCCCTCTGCAGCGCGCTGCCCGCAAAGGCCGCCGGGAAGTCGTGAGACTCCTGATCGCCAAAGGTGCGAAGGTCAATACAAAAGGGTATCTCGGCAGAACGCCTCTTCATAAGGCGGCTGTTTCGGGGCATACCGGTATTGTCGAACTCCTTCTCGGCGCCGGCGCGCACGTTGATGCAAAGGCCGCCAACGAAGCGACGGCCCTGCACTTAGCGGCTTCGTGTGGCCACATAGATGTGGCGAAACGGCTTCTGGCCGGCGGCGCAGACGTCGATGCCAAGGGCTACTGGAACCTCGTGACGCCTTTGTTTTCCGCGGACCCAAATATGGCCGAACTCTTGATTACCCACGGAGCGGACGTCAATGCCAAGAGCAGGTACGGCTCAACCCCGCTTCACAGGACGGTTCTTGGAGGAGAGAAAGGCGAGCGTTTAGCCAGGCTGTATTTGACGTGCGAGGCCAGCGTTGATGCGAAGGACAGCCGCGGCAACACGCCTCTTCATAAGGCGGCCTATTGTGGAGCCATCGGTGTTGCGAAATTGCTTATCGACGCCGGAGCGGACGTGAATAGAGGGAACAATAACGGGCGCACGGCGCTGCACTTTGCCGCTTCTGGACACCACGATCTGGCCGAACTGCTTTTGGGCCATGGAGCGAACGTCAATGCAAAGGACAAGAATGGACACACGCCTTTGCACGATGCAGCCTTTCGCGGCTGCAAGGATCTGGTGGAGCTCTTGTTGGCAAATGGGGCTGACGCAGGAGCGGTGGACGGAAGCGGTCTTACGCCGTTGGCTGAGGCGAGCCGACACGGACATCAGGGAGTCGTGGAGTTGCTGAGCGAGCACTCGTCCGGCAAATGAAGACTGTTTGAGATTTCTCGGCGTCCTCGGTGCTGTCGGTGGCCCTTGTAATTGATTATTGTTCTTCTTCGTAACTCCGGGGTGGATAGAAAGCGTGCTTATTGCGTTAATAAGCGTTATCCCTCGGCTTCGCTCAGGACGGCGTCCGTGAGATTTGTGCCATAGGTATCCGTGGTTTAGAGATGGTGCGATACACCACGCCGTGCCGACTTAGTGATTGATTGTTTTCGCGCTGCGAGGTATAATTTATGTTGCTCCTGATTGAGAATTCGGGTTCTTGCGCGGGTACGTGGCCTGACAATAGCAGGTTATGGTTTTGCTCGCGGGAATTTACTACCCTGAAGGGTATAGAATATGATCGAATCAGAGGAACTTGTTGGCGGCGAGTGGGCCGAGTGGTATGGGCTCACGCCCCTACAACGCTGGCACGCCAGCGGCGAGTTATGGGAGCACTATCTGCAGATCGGAGGTTCGCTTGATCCCGAGCCGGATACGGAAAGTCCTTTCTACGATGGCCGGCCACCAGGTCCGTGCCCTGCTGATGGGCGGCCAGGCATGCGTGTTCTACGGCGCAGCGGAATTTAGCCGCGATACTGATTTGCTCATCCTGGCCGACGCAGCTAATCTGGCGCGACTTAAAGGGGCCTTACAGGACTTGGAGGCCCAGCGCATCGCGGTTCCCCCTTTGACGCTCGACTACCTGCAGCGGGGTCATGCGGTTCACTTCCGGTGTCAGCATCCCGAAGCCGCGGATATCCGGGTGGACGTAATGTCCCGGCTGCGCGGAGTTGACGAATTCGAGACCCTTTGGGCACGACGTACAACGCTCACCGAAACGGATGGCACGGTGTATGAACTGCTCAGCTTGCCGGATTTGGTTCGAGCCAAGAAGACCCAGCGAAGCAAGGACTGGCCTATGCTGCAGCGCCTATTGGAAGCGCATTATCTCCAACACCGTGGCGATGCAACGGCAGAACAGCGACGTTTCTGGTTACACGAATTGCGTACGCCCGAACTACTGGTGGAAGCAACCCAACGATGGCTCAAACTGGCAGAACAAATCGCTCGACAGCGCCCCTTGCTACTCCTGGCCAAGTCCGGA
>CP070678.1:4448680-4451543 GCA_020352515.1 Phycisphaerales bacterium
ACTGAGCAATCCTGCCTGCTCAGGGTGGTTGACAAATGTGAAGCGGGGGAAATTCTCCGGGATGTTCTCCGTGAGCTGAGAGACAATATTGGTATCACTAATCGATGACTCGTTTCCGTTGGCATCTTGAGTCGGAAGAATCTGCGAAAAAAGAAGAACCACACAATACAAAAGACATACTTCATAATTCCCGCTTCTCATAATGATACCATCCAGGCCGTAGTCATGGGTATGTTTGGCTGCGTCATTGATTCATAGGCTATGCTGCTTGCAATTTCATGTCAACGCGTATATTTCGGCAAGGGTGCGCAAAATGATTCATTTTTGGCTCCTATGGTCAGTTGTGGCCGGAATTTCTCGCTTGATCGGCGGCCGAAAGGTGGATGCCTTGGAACTACCCCCATGCCCTCCGAAGCACCGACGCGACCCGGTGAATTCAGCTTCTTTCCAGCCCTGGCGAAAACACACGATTACTTGGGGTCCGGCACCACATGCAGGGCAAGAATCTTCACCCTGTCGTCGGCCGAATATACGTCGCTACGGTCCAGTATCGCCACCACCCGCCTCTGCGGGCCGTCAACGCCGATACGCACCAGGATATACGCCGTGAACACGTCGCTCCGAACCGTCACAAGGTTGCTTATCCGCTGGAAGATTACATCCCTCTCCTCGATGTCGTTCGGGTCGCCGTCGTTCGGCGTCAGGTCCGGAAATCCCCCCAGGTCGCCCGGCTGGACCGCGTAGAATCGCATCTCCGGCACATACAGCAAGTCCGAAATGCACCGAAAGCCCCGCGCCACCGTATCGCGGAACGCGACGATGGCCCGCGCGATCTGCGGGCTCACCCACGGCAGTTGCCCGATGACAAATTCCGGGGCCGTGTTGATGTTGATTCTGCCCGGTATCTTGAACTCGCCGCCGTCGGGCTGATTGGCGTCGATGCGCCCGTCGCCGTCATTGTCGATACCGTCGGCGGTCGGGTCAAAGACCGTCAGGTACCGCAGAATATCCGCGTACTTGGGATTGCCGAGGTCCAGCTTGGCCGTCGCATCCGTGCAGCCCTTGACCGAATTCGCATCATAGGCATTTATTGCGAGCACCATGCCAATCTCGCCGACGTTCTTAAACCCCCTGCCCCCGTATATCCGCGGATCCATATAAGGATGGGCCTGCACCATGCGAGAATCCGAGTGCACAAAGGAATTGTGCTGTCCGAGCGTCGGCGAGTCCTTCTTCGTGGCCCGCTCGTCCCACAGCCGCCGGATGCACTTGTGCCTGCTGATATCCCTCTGGATGCTGTGAACGTCGCCGTCAATGGCCGTCCAGCCCCCGGGAACCGTCACCGAGTCAACCTCCAGCGGAACCCCGTTGCTCAACCGTCGCACCAGCTTTATCGTGCTCTGGGCGGAGAACTCCTTGTAGGCTGCGTCCTGAACCGTACCTGCGTAATCCGTGCGAAGATAACCGTACGCGGTCGTGTCGGCCGGCTCGCCAGGGTCCACGAAATTCGCATCCAGAACGGGGCTGTTCGCGTCGTTCGGGTCCAGTGCCGGGTCCTGGAAGCGCACAACGTGGAAGCGCCTTGTGCCAGACCAGTTGATGGGGATCGGTTCGTCGTCGATCTCAAGCTGCCAGACCGCGGCGTTCGGGTCGTCCTCGAAATACGGATTGTACAGCTCGACCGCGTAAGACCTGATCGTTTCCTGCCCCACAGTCTTGAAAACACAGGCAAGCTCCGAAATATACACGCAGGGACGCTCGAAGCCGTAGACGTTCTGACTGTTCTGATCAATGCACATCGTGGGCTCATAATCCGCATCCCGATAGTCGATGATGTTCGCCGCTATCTGGGCGGCGGCCCGCGCTGCGGGAAGACGGTTCATTCCGGGATTGGCCTCAAGCAGGCCCGTTGCTATCGCGTCACGCAGCAAGACCTCATCGGGCGCGTTGATGCTGACCATCTTCTTCGCAACCATCCCCACACGGTCGATCAGCGGTCTCGGCGTTATGATCCGGTCCATGCTGCAGGTGGTCGCCAGATGCCGCAGGTCATAGACATTCGGATCGTTCGGGTCGAAAGACATGCTCGCCCGCAGGAACCACTCCCCAAGAGACGAAGTTCGCGGGCTTATGGGCATCTTCAGCCCGTTCGGGTCCCGAAACGCAAACGTCCAGCGGTTCGGCGAACCCAATTGCTCCAGCCGGCTCCTGACGCCCTGGTGGTTGAGCAAAAACCGATTGCGAAGCTCGAGCTCATCGCCCATATCAAACGGCGTATAGGGCCCGTTCGGCTCCGCATACCGCCAGATGACGTCCCTCTCGTAGGCCGTCAGGTCGCACGGGTCAAGCCGCTGCCCGTAGTCCGCCCGCGCCCAGAGCAGGTCCTTCTCCTCCGCGACAGTCGGGGGCCGGCCGGGCCGCCCCGCCAGGCCCATGAAACTGACGTTCAGCAAGCTCGAGCCGTCCACGTGCGGAAGGCACGGGTCGTACGGGCTGAACTTGAATCCCGTGTTCGCGTTCAGCATCGTGCAGTTGTCCACTATCCGAATCGCCGCAAAAATCCGCTCGCCCCTCGACGACGTCACCCTACCCAGCTCGATCCAGTTGGCGTCGCCCACGCCGTCGCCGTCCGCATCGGCAAACTGCGGCAGAAGGATTCCGTTCGGGTCCAGAGCAATCGGCTGGTGCTCATCGACCACGGCCTTATTACTTATCACCACCTTCTGCGTCAGCCACCCTCTCCGTGCGCAGTAGTCCCCCACGTCGCTTATCTGCGACCAGTAGATCACGTCATCGCTTCTGGCCGGTGTCCCCTTGTCGTCGAGACTCGGCTCCAGGCTCGCCAGCCACCTGTCACGATTAC
>CP070678.1:4451643-4465084 GCA_020352515.1 Phycisphaerales bacterium
ATAGTCACTCAGTTTCGAGTCGTCAGTCCCGAAGAAATAGGGCGTCCGGCTTCCCGCCCTGCACGCATACTCCCACTCCGCTTCGGTGGGCAGCCTGTATCCGTTCGCATCAAAATTGCATTGCCAGGTCTCCAGGTCATAGCACGGTTCAAGCCCTTCCAGGCGAGAGCGCTTATTGCAGAACCTCACGGCGTCCGACCAGCGCACCTGCTCAACGGGATTCTTGCTTGCCTTCCAGCGGGAAGGATTCTCTCCGCAGAGGCTCTCGTATTGTTCCTGGGTCACGAGGTACTTGTCTATATAGAATGGTCCAAGGACAACACCGTGGGGCTTTGCATCAGGCTCATCCTTGTCTCCCATCGTAAATCGGCCGCCCGCAAGCAGGACCATCTCTATCCCGGATTCGCTGGGGGCCTGCGGCGCGCGGTCGGCCGAAACTGCCGGCCCATCTTCCGGGGCCTTGCGCTTGCAGCCGTGAAACAGCGCCAGGGTTCCACACAGTACGAATACGGGTAAGGTCAGGTGCTTCATTATTCTCGGTGTCCCTCGTACACTGCCGGGCTTGACATTCATATTCAATAGTTCGGCCATATCTCGTAGCCGTCGGGGTTCCTGAGACACTGCCTGCAGCGCCTTCTGATTTCTTGTGCCAGCTCAACTGCTCCGGGCCGGTTTGCACAGCCATACCCCGCATCCTGAAAAAGTCTCCTGCCTATTACGTGATACTCTGCAAGAAGACCGTCCTGGGCGCCGCCCATTGCTCTCCACTCTTTGGAGAATTCCAGACACGTTGGCAGATTCCGCGGGGATTTTCTGCGGGTAAGAGCGGTTGTCTTGCGGGCCAGCTCCTCGGCGTATCGGAGAGACTTGATGTTCTCTTTTTGCACGTCGTATTCCTGCAGTATCTGCTGCGCCGTCTGCTCCAGACCATCAAGATACGACTTCAGTTCGGCAGAAGAGCGTGCCGTGACACGCAGAAACTTGATCATCTCATCGGCAAAAACTCTATATTCATCGATCCTCTCGATATGCCGTCTGACAAAGTAGAGCATATCCTCTACGGCCTCGGTGACATACTCGCTCCTGTCGATCTCCCGGCCCGCCTTAAAGACGGCCTCTATCGCCTCGGTGCATCCGCAGGTGCAGGCCCGGCGAATACCGGCGGCCCCCCTTCTATGGTGGGTTCTGAGCCTCTGGCCGGCAAGGTCGAGTATGTCGTCGCACGCCTTGCGGCCCAGCGTTGCCTTCAGGATGTCAACAGGGGTACGCACCGACGCGGGGGCGCCTTTGCCTTCCAGGAAATAAACCAGAGATTCGCCCCTCGGCGGCACCTTCTTGCTCAGGTGGTAGACTGCGCGGTCGCCGTCGAACCAGACAGGGTAGCAGTACCTGCCGGCCACCCCGCGCCAGATCTCCCCTTTGGACTCTCGAAAGGCGAAAGTGGTTCGCGTCTCGCCCTCGTACAACTGGGTTATCCATTTTGCGGCGAAGGGCCGTTTCCAGTCTATGACCACATCCTTTTCGAGATAGGTGGGCCCAAGCTCTTGCCTGTGCCAGATGCCGGGCGCCTCCAATACGGCCATATATAGACTCTGCCCGTCATTATCAAAATCAACAGACTCGATGAAGCGGTCCCCTTGTTCTGAGCCACTCAGTCGGAGCCTTACCTGCTGCTTGCCTTTCGGCCAGGTGACGACCAGGACGCTGTTCTGCCCTTTCAGCAGGCCAAGCAGAATACTCTCTGACGGTACACAGAGCGCGTTCGTCGAAGGATACGGCCCGGGACCATATATCAGGTCATCGCCGATGAAGCTAGGCACCACAGCATACTCGATCGGGCTTGCCAGCCGGATTTGCCTCATGTCCTGAGCAGGTTTGATTTCAACAATCTCACTTCTGCCGATGGAGATGATAGCAGACAGATCAGCGCCGCCGGCCCTGGAAAAAGAAACCTCAAGTGCCGCCTCATCACCGGTGTTCCGCAGGATGCCGCAACGTCTGATGCTCACCGGCGTTGTCTGCATTTGCAGCGGGAGAAATTCCACGACCTTCCTGCCCGGAACCGCCTTCGAATAGAAAGCCGCCTTTCCTTTGCTCGACCAAAACACCGCGGTCAGATAGCCATTTTCTACGACCGCATCCCCCTCGAAGGAGTACTCTCTGCCATAGTAACCAGGGTCCGAGGATGCCTTGGGTGGGTTGGCTTCGAGCTGAAGAAGATCGTAAGGCACAACTTTCCAGCCGCTCCTGTTTCCAATATCGACGGCTTCTCCAAAATGCGCGCAGGTGTCCCATAGCACGGTGCCGGCGCCCGCTTCAACATGACCTGCCGACAGCCCGACGGCGATTGCCAGAAGAATGATCAACCCTGGTTCCTTCAGATGTAACTGAGCCTTTCTGACGTCCCAACATGACTTCATGACCTATGTTCCTTTCCGGGCTCGGGCGGCTCCTATAAATACAGTGTTTTCCACGTCGCCTCTAAGTAGCCGTGGGAATCAGACATGACTACGTCCGAATCGGAAGGCGATTCTGAATCCTGGTATCATGGTACTGTCGTTTCTCTTCTTTTCAAGGGCAATCTCGTGTTTGAGGGTTTCGCTCCGGACGTGACTCTCCGGGTCGGTGAGTGCACTTTACCTGGCGAGAATGTACCCACGGCCGCGCCCGCACTGTCAATCGGTTTGCAGTAATGCTGGCCGAGTGGACGCTTATCGGCTACAATCGGAGCCTGACGGTCTGAGTGTCTGAACGGAAGAACGACCGAATGTCAAGAACGTGACAAGTATATCTGTCCAGAAAGGGGCAACTGCTATGTTGAAAGGGACAACACGTCGCCAGTTTATCAAGAAGGCCGCGGGCATAGGCGCTGCGGCAGTGGGGGCGCAGCATCCGGCAATACCGTACGTCTTGGGCGCATCGCCGAACGCCGCGCTTGGCGTGGCGGTGGTCGGAGCGGGTGGTATGGGCGGCTACAGCGTCGGGGCCGCAATGTCGGAGCGAATCGTCGCAATCTGCGACGTTGACGAGAACAACATCGCCGGGGCAATGAAGAATATCGGCGAGAGGCAGAAGGACAAGCCCGCCCCGAAGGTCTACCATGACTACCGCAAGATGCTCGACGAGTGCGAAAAGGACCTGGACGTTGTGCTTATCGCGACGCCCGACCACAACCATGCCCCCGCGGCCATCCGGGCAATCAAGCTCGGCAAGGCCGCCTTTTCGCAGAAGCCCCTGGCTCACGACGTCCGCGAGTGCTACGAGCTGGCCAAAGCGGCAAAAGCCGAGAAGGTCCTCACGCAAATGGGCAATCAGGGCCACTGCGGCGAACGCATCCGGCGCGTGTGTGAATACATCTGGGCCGGGGCTGTGGGCAACATCACCGCGACACACACGATTCTCGGCCGCAATTTCGGCGGCAGCGGAGGCCGACCTGCGAGCAAGGCGGTCCCCAAAGGTCTGCACTGGGACGAATGGCTTGGCCCGGCCGCATACCGCGACTACCACGACGGCCTGCATCCGTTTAGCTGGCGGTCGTGGCGGCAGTTCGGTACCGGCACCATCGGCGACATGGCATGCCACAACATCGACGCCCTGTTCTGGGCGCTCAAGATCGGCAAGGCGAGGCGGTTCACCGTCGAATGCCTGTCGTCCAAGGGCGGCAGCAAGGAGATGTACCCCCAGGACAATATCATTCGGTGGGAGGTCCCCGCACGCGCAGACATGCCGGCGGTAAAGGTCTATGTCTACGACCACGAGGGCCTCAAGCCGGAGATCATGAAAGAGACCGAGAGCAAACACAACCGGCGATTCGGGGAGTTTACCCTTTTCGTCGGCGATGACGGACTTATAGGCACCGATGCCCGGATAATCCCCGAGGAGAAACACAAGCAGACGCCGGCGCCGCCGAAGAGTATCCCCCGGGCCCACGGAGGACCGATCGAGGACCTCTTCCACGCGATGAAGAACGACGGGACGCCCTGCTCGAACTTCATTGACTCGGCCGGTCCGCTCACGGCCTTCGCGCTGACCGGCCACCTGGCGATGTTCGCCGGTGTGGGAAAGAAGCTCGACTGGGACGTCGAAAAGATGCAGTGCACCAATATGCCGGAGATAAACCGCTACGTCGGCCGCGAGTATCGAGCGGGCTGGGAAGTCTGAGCGGCAGCGGCAGAGTAAGCGGGAAACTACGAATACGAGCATTCTGTCTCTCGGGATCGCAATGCGATCCGCCAGGCAAGCCGAACGTGTGCTCAACGGCAGGAAGCGCAGGGGCGTTCGCTTATAGCCGACGACCGGCCCAAGCTCGCTGAGAAGTGTTGCATGTGCCGTCGTTTCTTGCCCGGGCCAAACGGTTTCCAATTATGACGAGAACCAACATACCACAAGGCATGGGCCGGCTCATCGGTGCTTACGTCCTGACAGCGATACTGGCGGCGGGCACATGCGCCGCGGCACGGCAACCTGGCCGCTTTGCCGGCGATCCGAACCGCGTCGTGGTATTGACCTTTGACGCCGTCACCAGCCACGCCACGTCTGTTGGGGCGGCCGGGCACAAGATAGATCGCCGGGCATTGGTTACTCGGCACAATATTGTCCTTGACAAGCCTGACCCGCTGACGCCGCTGAGTGTAGGCAACGGCGAATTTGCTTTTACAGCCGACATAACAGGCCTGCAGACCTTTCCCGAATATCATGCCAAAGGCATGGCGCTTGGCACTCAGTCGCAATGGGGCTGGCACAGCATTGCCAATCCGGGCGGGTATTCTCTCTCGGACGTCCTCGAGGTATACAACGTGGGCGGCCGCCGTGTGCCTTACGCATCCGATGGAGGCTCCCCAAAGGGGTATTCACCCGCCGCGACATGGCTGAGGGCCAATCCGCATCGGCTGCATTTGGGAGAAATCGGGCTGAAGCTGGCACGAAGGGACGGCTCAATCGCCTCCGTCGATGATATGAAAAAGACCACCCAGACATTGGACCTGTGGACGGGCCTGGTGAGCAGCGATTTCGAGCTGGATGGTTGTCCCGTTTCGGTTCGGACGGCCTGCCATCCGGAACGTGATATCCTGGCGGTGCGTGTGGAGTCGGCGTTGTTCGAAAGAAGGCGTCTGTCTGTTTCACTGAGGTTCCCATACGGCAGCGTGGACTGGGGCAATGCCGCTGATTGGTCGAGCCCCGATTCGCATACTACGGGGCCCCGCATAGATCGCAACAATGCGGTGTTCGAGAGGATTCTCGATTCTGATCGGTATTATGTCGCTGTGGCGTGCTCCGAGGTTGGGCGGATTCGGGCCGGCTCGCGGCACCGGTACGAGATAAGTCCGGCAGAAGGCGGATTGCTAGAGGCCGTCTTTGCCTTCCAGCCGGGCCCGATTAGTGAACCATTGCCGGATTTCGGCACAGTCCGAACAGCCGCCGCAAACCGCTGGCGAGAGTTCTGGAATACCGGCGGCGCCGTCGATTTCTCGCACTGCACCGACCCGCGTGCCGCCGAACTCGAGAGGCGGGTGGTGCTCTCGCAGTACCTGACGGCCATTCAATGTGCGGGCTCGGCGCCTCCCCAGGAGACTGGTCTTGTCCGAAATAGCTGGTATGGCAAGTTTCACCTGGAGATGCACTGGTGGCACGCGGTTCATTTCGCCCTGTGGAATCGGCTCGGGCTACTGGAACGGAGCCTGCCGTGGTATCAATCGATTCTGCCCGCCGCCCGGGCCACCGCACGGATGCAGGGTTATCAGGGTGTGCGCTGGCCGAAGATGACGTCTCCCAGCGGCCGGGAAAGCCCCAGCAGCGTGGGCGTTTTTCTCATCTGGCAGCAGCCGCACCCCATCTACTATGCGGAATTGTGCTACCGTGCAAACAGAGACAGGCGCACACTCGAAAAGTACAGGGAGATTGTCTTCGAGACGGCCCGCTTCATGGCCTCCTACCCATCGTGGGACGAGCCGCAGAGACGATACGTTCTCGGCCCGGCAATAATCCCGGCCCAGGAAAGCTACGGACGCGACCGTGCGCGAAACCTTAATCCCACATTCGAGCTGGCTTACTGGTACTGGGGGCTCCAAACCGCGCAAAAATGGCGGGAGCGTCTCGGGCTTGAGCGAGTTGACGAGTGGGACCGGGTTGCGCAGAATCTGGCGCGTCCGAATATACGTGAAGGCGTCTATACCGGCATTGAGACCCCGCCGTACACCATCAACCGCGACCATCCTTCGATGGTGGCGGCATTCGGCCTCGTGCCTGCGACCCCTCTGATCGACCCCGAGACGATGAAGCGGACATACGACCATATTCTTGAGAGCTGGGACTGGGCTGCCACGTGGGGCTGGGATTATCCCATGCTGGCAATGACGGCGGCACGCCTGGGCGAGCCCGAGAAGGCGGTGGCGGCTCTGTTCATCGAGTCGCAGAAGAACCGGTACCTTGCCAACGGACACAACTACCAGTCAGCCCGTTTGCCGCTCTATCTTCCGGGCAACGGCGGGCTGCTGACGGCCGTGGCGATGATGGCCGCAGGCTGGGATGGCTGCCCGGACGAGCCCGCACCGGGATTCCCCAAAGACGGCAAATGGAACGTCCGCTCTGAAGGTCTTCAGAGGCTGCCCTGAACAAGAAAGATGTTGCCGCAATTCGAGCGCTTTGGGCAACAAGGCGGCCCGGTTACGCCGGCCCGCTCTGGAGCAGTCGCGTTTTCCCCCCGCTCAAGGTGAGCACGCCCGCCGCATTCTTCCGGATCTCGTCCCAGTCTGCAATCATGGGTGCGAACTCCACGCTCCTCCAGAGTTCATACTGGTCTCCGTAGTGGGGGGAGTGCGGCCAGCCGGAGCTGCCTGTGTCGACAACCCACCACGCGTGGCTGATGTCGGCGAGATCGACGATCATGCGAAGAACCGGACCATACATGCTGCGGAAGGGATGCTTGGAATTGCCCAGATCGACCTGCGCCTTCCAAACCGAGGTGCTTGCGCCGGGCGCCATCCACCTTTCCAGGTTGAACGAGCCCACCCTGGAGCCAAGCGCATGCTGGATGTGCAGAAAATGCAGCCTGCCCCAGCTCCAGGCCTGAGGGTCATCACCGGCCAGTTCCACGCTAAGCCAGCGCACGGCCCGCAAAAAGGCGGAGCGTACCGCATCGGCGCGCGTCTCCAGCTTTGCCGTCGAGCGGTCGTCCCAGACCGGGTGATTCGGATCGTCGAACCACAGGTCCACACCGTTGGTGAAGTACCGGAACGACAGCAAGAAAGTCAGGCTCCTTTGATCGACCTCGTCCCGCAGCGCCTCTATGATGGCCTCGCGGTAGGTCGCAAAGAAGATCGAACAGGCCGCCGAGTCGGCCTCGGCCCGATAGTCCCACTCACAAAGCAGCTTTATCGCCTCCTCCTGCATCGGCGTCCTGCTCGGCATCCCTTGAAGGTCTTCCAGTATGGCCGGAAGCAGGCGCTTCGCGCGCAGAAGAAGGATATCACCCTGAATCCTCGCATTCGATTCGAACGTATGGTTGCCCGTGGCCTCGATCATCTGCACGACCCGATCGCGCCGGTAAGAGGGAGCCGAATCCACATGGAACATTACCGGGCCGCGGGCCGGATCGACCATCAGATTGTTGGTGTTGACCAGGAACGTTCGTCCGGAGCCGAAAGCGTGCGGGATATCTTGCGGCGGCGCCCATGCCGCCCACCGATATCTCTCGATCCAGGCCGGGACCGGAAAGGTCCCCCGGTGGTATTTGCGCACGGGTACGCTGCCCGTTGCGAACAGGACGATCCGGCCGTTCGTATCCGCCGCCGAAACTGCACCGATCGGCATCACCACGTTCATCATGGCCTCGCGGAACTCCCGCACGCTTCTCGCGCCGTTCGCCCGGCGAAGGCCGAGAATGGTGGGGCCGGCGGCCGCGGTAATCCCGTGAACGGAGACCAGCGGCGCCCCTTTGGGCAGAAGATGTGGATACATATCGTTGAGCAGCGGGCCTCGAGCCGTGTGCCGGATTCGTATGGTCTTCTCGCGGAACACCGACCCATCCCGGATGCGAACGACTGATGTCCTGGTCTCAACGGGCTCGGCCCCTCCCGGTCCCAGGACCTCTTGGCCGCTCTGGCCGGTGGCGCGCTCGATATAGAGGTCGAGAACGTCAGCCATCGCGGCGGTAATGGTCCAGGCTACCTGCCGGTTGTGCCCGAACATCACGTACGGGACGCCCGGTACGGTCACCCCGATGACATCAAGGCCGGGACAGCGCAGGTGCTGCTGGAAAACGATGGAGGGCAACGTGTGGGGCAGATGCGGATCTCCGGCAATAATGGGCATGCCGGACCTCGTTCTCTCGCCGCCCAGGACCCAGCCGTTGCTCGCGCCTTCAAACCCCGCCGGGACAATGGTCGTAGCGGCCTGCCTAACGTGCATCCACAGTTCCACCTCTGAATAGGGACGCGCCGGGAACATCGCTTCAAGCTCCGGAACCACGGACGGCGGAAGCGCAACGGCCTGTCCTTCCGATTCCAGGCTTGCCTGGCCGGGCCATGGTTCGGATGGTAGAATGCGCTCCGCCCTCTCATGGCCGACCTGGAGCGCCAGCAGCAGCCGGCAGGCCTCTTGTTGCCAGTTATGAGTGATCCCCCACGCGATCAGGTGGCCCACGGCGAAGGAATCCGCGATTGTCCAGGGCTCCGGCCTGACTCGCAGAAGCCGATACTCGACGGGCTCGAATTGCTCCAGCGCCGCATTGACACCTTCCACGTAGGCGCTCATGAGCTGCTTCAGCTCACCGTCGAGCCGGTCGGCCTCGGCCTTGGTAATCTCGTCGAAACCCCAGCTTCGCATTGACGTGTCGAGCGTTACCGTGGAGCCAAACGTCGCTTGTTGCTCGCCGACAAGTTCCGAGAGACGCCCGCAGGCGTACCGGCGTACGATGTCCATCTCGAAGAACCGCGCCCTTGCGTGCAGGAAGCCTACCGCTCGAACCAGGTCCGGCTCGCTTTCGGCCTCGATGTGCGGCACGCCGAGATCGTCCAGGTACACGCGAACCGGCGACTCAAGAGCCGGCACGTTAAGCGTCGCGCTATCGTCCTTTGGGTAGTCAGGGCAAATTCGATAAGCCACGTATGACAAGCTTGAACAGCCGGTCGTAGACACGGCCAGGACCGCGAGCCACAAGGACCGGTGCAACACCCGCCCGACGGTCGAAAATGCAGGAATCCTAAGCAGCATCATAAGGACCGTGTCTATCTCGCGGCCGAGGCCGAGTCAAGCAGAATCTCGCATCTGTTTCAAAGTGGGGAGCGGGTCAGGCGACCGCCGCCTGTATAATCAGATGCAGCCTGTCCAGCCTCACCTGCCGTCTGACCCGGATCCTCCGCCATATCGCAGGCTCGACCTGCTTCAAGGTGATCTTCAACTGACAAATCAGTGTGTCTGCCCTTGGCATCAGGCACTCCATCAATGAATAGAATTCAGCCCAGTCTTAACATCAGCGCCGCGGCTGTCAGAAATAGCACCATCTCCACGCAGCAAACAGCCGGCAATCGTCGCCGCAGTCAAGCTCTTCTCAAGGACGATCTGCTTCTTGGCCTGCATGAACTCGCACCCATTAACCACAAGCCTGCCGCCATCAGCGCGGATGCAAGGCCTGCCTTCATTCCTGGAATCCCAGCCGGCGAAATGACACGCGCTCGAGATCAGACTGCTCGGGCCATGCTTGACAATCTGCTCTTTGGTCTCGGGCACAGGCCAGAACCCACAGCTTGTCAGCTTCACAGGCCCCTTGTTATCCTTTCCCACTTCAACCGTGCCCATAAACTGGCCATTGACGAACTGCACACCGGCATGCCCCTGCGTCTTATCGACACGGACATCTGTAGCCTTTTGTGGCCTATCATCTACTACTACAATGCTACGAGAATCGCCTGCTTTGGCACAAGTCCTTATTATACAGAGACTTATGACATAGAAGGGCGTCACCCTTACCCTGAGGCAACATGATGTTGGCAAGTAGACCGTCTGGACCAGGCCCTGTGCTAGCGGAAACGGCATCTTGGCGCCTCTGGATGGGGTTGGAAAGCAAACGCGAAGAACCGCGTTTCTCGGCAAAAAACGAGGATGCATGCCCTTGGTAGCGTTGTAGTACTATCCGGGATTAAACAAAAGGAGACCCGGGTATTTGCCTTGAGAATCCGTTTCTTGCTGCTGTATTCGCGCATCACTGTTGACCTCCCGGTCTCACGCATGATCTGTCGCTTGCTGAGGCCTTCTTTAAGTACTCGCTGACGAATCCTGATCCACTGTTCCATGTCTCCGTACACTTCCTTTCCTTTCTGCCCACAATCCGTCGGTCTTCACGGCATCCGCTGCCGCGAAAAACCACGCATTCTCACAGAAATCCCATGGAAGTGTCACAGTTTTACGCCGCCCCGCCAGGCGCTGCACTTTTACTCCGCCCTCGACAGGAAACTCACGCCGTGGCAAGGGAGCACTATTTACAGGTGACGGACGAACACTTTGAACAGGCCGCAGGATCCGCACCAACCGGACCTGAAAAATGTGTGCAAAATGCGGCGCAGCAGGCGGACGCATTATGTCGCACGGCCTCGCACCCAGTTAGTGAATCCGCGAAATTCGAGCATAAACGAGATAATGCGACACAGTGCGAGGTATTAGTGGGCGATGCAGGAATCGAACACCTCCGACTGGCGCTATCAAAAACGCGGATTTCGGGGGAGTGGTGTGCAAAAAGCGGCGCACGACCTGCCTCAGAAACTGGTTCTGACCACTACCTTTCCCATATCGTGCAGATCTGGCCTCATCTGCCAGCACACATAAAGGCTGCCATCCGAGCACTGGTCGAAAGCTCAACAGGTGGCAACTGACACTTGTACTGACACGACTTAGCGATATCTGATCCTGCGATTTCTGGCGAAGACTCTGTTCTCAGGCCCCCGTGATAGCATAGAATGGCCGAAAACGCCGACGATGACCTTGGATGTGTAAATGCTTCCGATCTGTGACGCTAGGTCGGATGTCACGACGGTCCTACTTATGCTTGACAAGCGCAGGATGGTCCCAGGCCTCTGGTATATTGTAGCCATCTGCAAAGCGGATATAATCGTGTGGATCCGGTTGTGTAGCGATGCTGAGAATAGACCAGATGGAGGTGCTTCGTGAAGCTGGCGATAGTATACGATCCGACATTTCCCAAGCTCAGGCCTAATGCCTACTCCCAGTCTTATCGCGATCAGTTTCTCGCACTGTGTGAGAGATTCGAACAAGTTCAGCACGTTGTCGCCGACTGCAACGCCGCTGATATCGATGCTGACGTGATAATCTTCTATGATATTCACAGCGCTCACCACATCACCATTGCAGATGTAGCACAACACAAAGCGATCAAATATGAGTACTTTAACGATCCATACCAGCAGGAAGTCAAGGGTACGTACGCTGACGGCACGCCAGTTCACAAACTCGGCGCAAAACAACGAAGCGAGCGAGCGATGCAGCGTGGGGCGGACTATATAATCTGCCCCTATACCAACCACTACTGGAACTATATCGCCCCCCACGTCGACAAGCCGGACAAACGACTTTTGTGGTTCCCCGTGGCTCCGGCTCGCAGACTGCAAGAAATTCCCTTGTTAGCCGAGAGAAGACCACAGGTTCTCGCCAACGGTGCGACTTGGCGGGTCGAGCTTGACGTTCGGCCATATCACTTCAGGAGATGGGCTTTCGCACAGGAGTGTGTAACATACGTGCCTCACGCTGCTTGCGACGGGACGGTGCCTAAGGGTGACGCGTTCCAGGCGATGCTCGCGTCTTTCGCCGGCGCCCTGGCCCTATGCGACACGCACAACGTTCCGAAGTATCAAGAGATCCCCCTGTCTGGCTGCGTGTGCTTCGCGCAAAAGAACGTCGACTACGAAAGGATGGGGTTCTCCGATGGAATCAACTGTGTGATAGTCAACAGGGAAAACTTCAACGAAACAGTAACGGGTTTTCTTTCCGATGTAAAAAGTTACCAACAGATAGCAGATGCCGGACGTAAGCTGATTGAAGATAATTGGACGGCAAAGCATTTCGCGGAGCATATTTACCGCCACTCGTCGAGGCAATGAACGTTGTTCGTCGACATCATTATCCGCCACTTACATCAGAGTAATCACTTGCCTGCGCGGAGTCGTTTCTGCGCGGTACAGTGATCTTAGAGGAGGAATCGCGTTTCGGTAATATTGAGTTCTCGACGGCAATTCCGTCCATCCTGCTCCAGTTGGCAGCTGTCGAGTCGCAACGGAGGCCCATTTCTGTACGGAATCTGATCGAGGGTCAGCGGGGTCTCCGCGGGTCTGTCCATTGCATTTTCGTAAACCTTCTGAAGAATCCTGCGGTTTCGTTCCGGCGACAGCTTTCCAAGGGTAGCCAGATTGAAGTTGTGACGGGCCATGCTTTTCGCCACGCTCGGATTACTCAGGATGTGCCGTAGATTAGCCTCAAAAGCGGAGGCCTCCTCGGATGGTCCGACACTGTCGCGGTTCACAAGCATCGCACCACCTGTGCCAAACAACTCCTCGACATCCCGCATGGCACCTCCAGTGGCTGTAACTACCGCCATCCCGGAAGCTGCCGCCTCCAGGAAGACGATGCCCAGGCCCTCGAATTTCGAAGGATGGAACAGAACGTGCGCATCTCTCATAACCGAGAGAGTCTGCTCATGTGACAGCGACGGATGATAAACAACTGAAGTCGGTTGTTTGCAGCGTCCGCTCAACTCCTCCTGGGGAACCTCTCCTATGTAGACGAATCGGTTGGTTGTGAACTCACGGGACAATCGACTGAATATCTCCAGAGCCATCCTTCCATTCTTGACCTCATAATCTCTTCCACAGAACACTATCGTAAGCGGTCCGTTCCTGCTCCACTTTTCCTCAACAGCATCCGGCGAACAACTCTCCTGAACGGGATACAGTACCTGGATCTTCGACAGGTAGATATCTGCAAGCTCTCCAATGCCAATCTTGTGCAACCACATGCGGGCGTTGCGTGCTGTGCATTCGCTGCGGTAGAGAATCGCTTTGCAGCTCGGATGGGCGTAAGCTGTTAGCATGTTCGTTGCTCTTTTAAGGATGCTTTCTCGAAAGTCTTTCGACCAGTGCCCCCGGAACGAGCTTCTGAAGTCGGGACTCAGGCAGTGGCGTCCGCATACGACTGGATAGACGAAATCATCTGTGTCTGTCACCCATGCCCTGCGATTGAGAACGGGCCAGCGCGCTGTATGGACAATTTCGTGACCGGGGCCAAAATCGGCAAACTCCCCCCAGTGGAAGAAACGGAATGGCGATTTGTGCTGCTCATCAGCCATTACGAATGTATGCACAGGATCTTCTCTGCTGTGTTGAAAAGAGTGGTCGAGCAAGGCGGTGAATGCCGTGTGCACCCCAATATGCAGGTCTAT
>CP070678.1:4465184-4519351 GCA_020352515.1 Phycisphaerales bacterium
CGGCATCACTTGTTCACCGTAGGGGTAAGGGGCATTCACAACCGAAGAACCGGCAATAAGCACCTCATGGGATGGGAACAACCCACTTGGATGGGATACCGGCGATATGATAATGCTGCAGTTATTAACGGAGCGCGAACAAGTTACAATATATGGGGTGTCAAGGAGAATGTCATGTGGAGAAATAATCACTCGGTACACATGGGATTCCCTCGAGGGATAGTATGTTCTAACACACCGCCACCTCCGTTACCAGCCGCACCGAATAATCCGAAGGTAAAGTGATGAGACAGAGACTTGTTTCGGGAATTATCGGAATGGCGTTTGGGCTACTGTGGAGCTACAGGATTGTCGCGGTCGGACAACGGCCTTGATATTCTTCGGCTGCCGGCCTCACAACAATTCGCTTAGCCAAGCGCTCCTCGTTGCAACGATTTCCGTCGCTCATTTGCCGGTGGTGTCGTCGGCGCCATGCACGATAAACTGCTGCGTCACGGGGCCTATTGTCTCGTAGGTCTTGCTTTGTTCGTATTCGTTTCCCCACACGATATTATTCTTGTCATGCACCAGTCGGTGCTCTTTCGTAAGAGTGACGCTCACAGTCACCGTCCCCCCTGTCGCGTCTGACGTACCCGTTATCAGCCCCGTATCTGGATTGATGCTCATCCAGTCTGGTTTTTGTGCAAGTGAAAACCTGAGCCGCTCGATTTTCCAGAACCTGGTTCCGGGCTTGGGTTTGGTATTATCCCTCCTCCTGAGGTCGCCTATCGAACGGATTGCCTTCACCTGATAACGGTAGGGTCGGCCCATGGGAGCTGCCGTCACCGGCGTGCTGTATATGAACGGCCTCGGCGCTTCGACGTAGTCTGAATCTCCGCTTCTGTTGCCACTGCCGTCCACCGCTACAACACGGTAGTACGCCCTGTTGGCGTTAGGAAGCTCGTTGCCCACGCCTATCACGTTCAGCGACGTGTCTGTCACTTCGGCAACGAAGTTGGCGGGGAATGGGTTGTCCAGCTCGGTCGTTTCGCCAAGTTTGATATCGTACGGAGCATCATGAACCGTGAAACCTTGTTCATCGCTGCCGTATACCCTGTATTTGACAGGCCTCCTGCCAGCTGGGTTGGCGCTCCACGTCAGCGTGCCCGTTCCTGTATCCACATCGTAGTCCATTGCCACATCCACAGGGTACTCCGGGCCCTGCGCCGTGAAACTCCAGGTGTCACTCCACGGCCCCCAGACGCCGTTTGAATCTTTCGCTTTGACACGCCAGTAGTACGTCTGTCCATGCGTCAAGAAACCCGGGCGCGGCAAGGCGTAGCGGGCATTGCCCTTGTCAGTGGTCCTCGATATGTACTTGTCAAAATTAGGAGACATGGGCCATCTCATGTCGGAGCGGTCCGAAAGCTGAAAATGATAATCCTCTACGGCGTCGCCGTCCGGGTCTGTGGCGGCATCCCACCGGAACACGACATCCGTACCGTCGCTTTCGCCACCGTTGACCGGATAGACGGGAGAAGCCGGCGCCTTCGGAGGGCGTGTCTTCGACCTTTCGACCCAGGTGTGCGTGACCCTCAGATTCCTAGCGGCGTTTGTGCCGGTCTTGTTGTCGGTGTGCTCCAGGTACGTGAAACTGTTGTCTCCCACGGTCATAGAAGGCATGGCCAGAGGCGCCATCTGGATGTCGTTCTTGATATTGACGGCGTTCAAGAAAGCTCTGCCCCTCAATGTGCATCGGAGCCAATACTCGCGCGCATCGGCCGTACGGCCTTCGAACTTCCCATCAAACTCGGCCAATGTCACCAGCGGCGTGAAAACCTTCTTCCTCCAGTCTTTCGCGTCCGTGAAACCAACCTCGAAAGCATATCCGTCGCCCGATGCAAGAAGGTTGCCTCCGATGAACTGATAGGGTGATTTCATATGCCAAAGGATGGAGCCAGCACCTCCATCCGTGGCCATGAGAACCCCGTTGTTGTTGGCGATATTCGTCACAGTCGCTCCGGCTCGCCACTGCGAATCGTCATTGAAGTCCGGAGCGTATTCCCAGAGGCCGTTATAGATTGTATCCGGGGCTGTCGGGGGATATCCAGCCATGTCGCCGTGATATTTCACCGGAATATTGTGCCCCCATCTCCATTCAATGGCTTCGTGCGGACGCAGGACCATGCCCATATTCCACCAGGCCCAGCCGTCGAGTTGCACTGTTGTGTCGCCCTCCCACGTGTAATACTGTGCGTAATCCTCATTGTTCTTTAGAGGATTCATGGGGCTCATGATACCGTACTGATGTACGCGTTTTATCAGGTCGTGGTCACGCACCAGATCCAACTCGCTCGCGAGAGTGTGGTTGTCCCGCATGAGCATGAAGGTGGCCATGTCTCCGTCAAGCGTATTGTACTTGCCGTCGAAGAAGACCTGCGGGACGACATGGCCTGGGCAATGACTGAATATGCAATCAGGCATTGCGACTTTGTCGAGCAGGTCGGATATGCACAGCGTGCTGTTTCCACAGGTATTGAATCCGAATACGTTGATCGCCTGTGAGACATCGCCTTGTGCCGTGTTGTCCCCATTGCCTTTATGGTAGCGGTGGGTAATATAGAAATAGAAAATCGCCATGGCCTTCTCTCTTTCGGTCGAAAGCCCCTCCACAACCGAGTCTGCAATAGTCTGCTGGGAAAAGAAATCAATGGGGCCTATCTTTAGCCACGGATTTATTACGTTCGACGTGCCGACATTCTCCATACGTATCGAACGGTTTGATTCCCAAGTTTGCTCGTATGGTTCCCATACACCGGGAAGCGTGGTGCACATCTTTCCATCCATAGTGCCGCCTTGAGTAATACTGTAGGTGAAAGGCGCAGAAGTAATGTTCTGGATATGACTTTTCGGGACATCCGTCGGGTCAGTGTCCGACGCCCACGGCGCAAATGCACCTTTAAGAACAGATGTAGAGGAAAACAATGGAAGCACCAACGTGCACGAAATCATTACTTTTTTGTGACTCATCCTGTATCTTCCACTTAACCTGATAACCTAACATCTCACGTGCCTACGCAAGACTTCGCGGTCCCGGCGTATCATTCTACCGCACATTTCGAGAACTGCACACAGCAATTGGCGGACGATACTCCAGAAAGTAGCGGCCCAGAGAACCATTTCCTGTGCCCCTCGGGCAAAACCTAATTGTGGTATGTACTATAACGATGCAAATACCATGAACACATCCGCCAGCCCCGGAACTGCTCGACATTTGCGATCGACTCGGGCTGCTGGTGCAGGACGAAGCGTTTGATGAATTCACGCCGCCCAAGAACAAGTGGGTGGAAGGGTGGAACGTGGGCGAGCCCAGCAAATACGGCTATGGAGAGGTCTTCGCCCGGTGGTCGGTGCCTGATGTCGAAACAATGGTCCGGGGGGACCGAAATCATCCGTGTATCATCATGTGGAGCATCGGCAACGAAATCGACTACCCCAACGACCCATTCTCGCACCCGGTTTTGGGCAACCAGTATCGCCCGCAGAATCCACCGGCCGAGAACCTTGTCAGATGTGCCAAGCCGCTGGTTGAAGCGGTGAAGAAATGGGACAAAACGCGTCCGGTCACCGCGGCGCTGGCGAATATCCGCATGTCCAGCGCTGTCGGTCTCACCGAACTGCTCGATGTCGTAGGTTACAATTATCACGAACAATACTACCAAGCCGATCACGAAACACATCCCGAGCGCTTCATTTACGGCAGCGAGAACGGTGATGCCTATAGTGCCTGGACGGCAGCAACCGACAATGACTAAGTCGCAGGTCAGTTCCTCTGGACGGGAATCGATTATCTGGGCGAAGCTGGACGCTTTGCCAATCGCGCCAACGGTACGGGTCTGCTTGATATGTGCGGGTTTAAGAAGCCGCAGACCCGGTTCCGCCAGAGTCTTTGGAGCGAAGAGCCAATGGTCTATATCTGCGCCTCCGTACGTAGCTGGGCCGGTGGAGGCCGGCGCGGCAGAAGACGCAGGCGGAGTGGTCTGGAGCACTGGAATTGGCCCGAAGACTCCACCGCAACAGTCACCTGCTATACAAACTGCCCCGAGGCGGCACTCACGCTCAACGGCGAACCTGTGGGAACGGCATCTCTCTCCGAGGCGAGAGAGGGTGTTCTGACTCTACAGGTACCTTATGCTCCAGGCGTTCTACGGGCCGTGGGAAGGCAGGACGGCAGGGACGTCTGCGAATTCGTTCTCAGGACGGCGGGAGTGGCACAGAAGATTATGCTGTCTGCTGATAGCAATCGACTGCTGGCCGACGGAAAGGACATCAGCCATATTGAATTCCAGATCACCGATGGCGAAGGAGTTCGCGTCCACGATGCAGACACCGAGGTGAGGTTTGACGTTGAGGGACCGGCTGCAATTATCGGCATAGAGAACGGAGATCTCAGCAGCCTGGACGATCCGAAGGACAACGTTCATCGAGCCTATCAGGGGCGAGGCCTGGCCATTTTGCAATCGGTTCGCCAAAGCGGAACCGTCCTGGTAACCGCGCGGGCCGAAGGTCTGCAAAGCGCTTTCGTTGAGATCAACGTCGCGCAGGCAAGCGTGCATTAAGAGAGCAACGAAGGGTTTTTTCCCAAGACATGACCTGCAAACTGCATTGCGCCTCAGCGGTCTGACACGACCTCCAATTGAGTCTTCGCTCTGATATCAGCAGATGAGGCGCCGATCATTATGTCGAACAGGCCCGGCTCAACTATGAAGTCGTGTGTCTCGACTTCATCCCAAAATGCCAACTGTTCACCTCTCAGAGCAAAGGAGACAACCTCCTTCTGCCCTGGTTCCAAGGTGATCCTCTTGAAGCCCCGCAACTCCTTGGCAGGCCTTTTGACACTCCACTCGACATCTCGCACATATAGCTGAGCCACTTCATCTCCGGCGCGTTTACCTGTATTCTTCACGTCTATGCTTACCGTTGTTGTTCCGTCGGTCGGCATCTGTCGTGATGAGACGGTGAGATTCGAGTACTCAAACTGTGTGTAACTCAGGCCGTGCCCGAAGGCGAAGAGCGGGTCTCCGTCCAGGTACATGTATGTGAAACCCTTTGTGATTTCGTACTCATCCTGGGGCGGAACCTGGTCCTCAGACGTGTAGACCGTATGTGGAAGACGCCCTGCCGGATTCACAGTACCGAACAGCACATCGGCGATGGCGTTACCCGTCTCCACCCCGTTCCACCATGCTTCGAGCATGGCCGGGGCGTGCTCTTTGACCCACGGAACAGTCAACGGACCTGCGTTCATAAGAACTACAATGGTTTTGGGATTCGCCGCTAAGACTGCCTTTATCAATTCTTCCTGCCGGCCGGGCAAAACAAGGCTGGTGCGATCGCGACCTTCCGCTTCAATGGACCGATCGGTTCCGACACAGACGATTGCCACATCCGAACTTCGTGCAAGTTCAGCCGCCTGGCGGATCGAGTCGCCACTGGCGCTGCGCCCGGTGACATAATCGATGTTCTCCAACTCGAAGCTCAAGGCCTCTGGCCCATCGAGCATAATCTTGTCGAAGTGGCCCGTATATGAAGAGCTGGCGTCGCTCTTTCCGGTCGCCGTGAATCTGAATCTCTTCGGCCCGACAGAAGAGAACATCTTACGGCCAAAGCTGACCACACTGCCATACTTTTCGGCCGGCGAATACATGTCAACCATCCGGCCCTGATCGACGCCGTCTATGCCCAATTTGTATATTCCCCGACTCGGAAAGCCCTTGTATTGCAGCTTGATCTCGTATGTGCCGGACTTGGGAACATCCAGGGTGAATTCGACGAATTCTCCAATCGCATCGGCATCAAGTTTCAGGCTTGCCCCCCGACTAAAGCCGTATTCCCTGTCAACTACCGTGCACACACGCTCGTTGATTTCGCAGCCACGTGCAAAAATGACTTCAGTTCCCTCGGCCGAACGGTTTCTGACGCCCTGGAGGGGATTAACCGGTTCGTCGGCCCTGCCGCTGTAGCCGCCCGGGGTAAAGACGTCTGCGTGCGGCCCGATGACGGCAATGCTCTTAGTCTTTTTGCGGTCCAGCGGCAGGATGCCGTTCTTATTGGTCAGCAGCACAATCGACTTCCTGGCGGCCTCCAGGGCCAGCTTGCGGTGCCTGGCACTGCAAATGACGTCCGGTGATATCTTGCTGTAAGGGACCATCTCAGGCGGATCGAACTCACCGAGAAGGAAGCGATTCCGTAATACGCGACGCAGGGCATCATTGACCCTGCTTTCCGGGAGCAATCCCTTTCTGACGGCTGTAGGGATGTACTGCTCAAATTCCCTATCCGAGAAATCGCATCCGGCGATAAGGGATTTGGCCACCGCATCTTCGAAGCTCATCTGCCCCTTCTCATGTCCTCGCACCATCGTATTGACGCCGCCCAGGTCCGAGACGACAAAACCCTCGAAGCCCCACATATCCTTGAGGACATCGGTCAGCAGGTAGCGATTGATGTTGTTTGGAACACCGTTGATGGCATTGTAGGACGCCATGACCGACTGGGCCCGGCCGTGGACTATACACGCACGAAAATGCGGCAGCCAGTATTCATGGAGCATGCGCTCACTGACCGTTGCCGAAAGGCTCTGGCGGTCGCGCTCGACATTGTTGACGGCATAATGCTTGAGCGTCGAGACGAGCTTGAGGTATCTGGGATGGTCACCCTGCAGGCCTTTCACATAGGCGACGCCCATCGTGGCCGTCAGGAATGGATCCTCTCCATAGGCCTCCTCGTTTCGACCCCAATAGGGGTTACGGCCGATATTGATCACCGGAGCCCTGTAGATCAGCCCCTTGTGCTGGGCCATGATACCCGGTTGCCGATGCCAGAGATTGTGGACCGCACGCGCCTCATCACTGATGGCCGTGGCCACCTCATGGACAAGGCCGGGATCCCACGTGGCCGCCATGGCGATTGAGACGGGAAACATCGTTGTCGGCCTATCCCAGCAGACGCCGTGAAGGCACTGGTTCCACTGGTCCGACCGGATATTGAAACGTTCGACCGTCGTCCCTCTGTGGTTAAGAAGCATGGCCTTCTCCTCCAGAGTCAGCCGTGAAATCAGATCCTCCACCCGCTTGTCAATGGATTGGCTCGTGTCCCTGAAGACCGTTACTGCCGAATCACCGCAGCGGGCAAACACTGTAAACACCAGGATCATCCCCAGGGCTGCTGAGATGACTGACCACATCCCGAGCTGCTTCTTATACTCTGAATTCATACACACTCCTGTCTCAGAATTAACTTGCCCGGTTGATCAGATATCTACCATACTAACGATGTAATAAACGTCCCTGTGTACAGTGTTGTCAATGACAACCTTATCGAGGCCTCGATTTTGACACGTTTGCCGTGACGTATTTAAATCAGGCACGTCCACGATTGAGCTATTATTCTACACAGCAAATAGAATGGCATCGAGCCCCTTCAGGAAGAACCAGTCATGAAGAGAAGGACTTGCTTTGAAATTGTCGCGGTATTTCTATTAATGCTCACCCCGAAGCAGGTCTCTCAGGCGGCACAAATTACTAGCGACTCAGGACCGGGACAGCTTGATATACGCTCTGCTGCCGCGCACAGCATCCGAATCACACTCAAGCCCTTGACATTTGAAGACGAGTTTCCATTTACGCCGGCACTATCTGACCGTTCTTATCCGGAACCGGCGATCAGCCTTCGTCAATTCGATAAACCGGTCAAAAAGAAAGTGGGCAGTTTATGGGTCGAAGTCCGCCCTGATCCTTTGCGAATCACCGTCACCAATGAAAGACAACAGCCCATTCAGGAAATCATTTTCGAAGACGACTGCAGCATCACATTCAGGGTCGGTGACCAGCCTATCCTGGGAATGGGTGAAGGCGGCCCGGTACCCAAAGGAAACTGGCGCAATGAACCGATTGAATTCGACCGACGCGGACGCTTGCACACAATGCGTCCCAGGTGGCAGGCAAACGCTTATGGTTCACGAAATCCGGTAGCACTGATGATTGGCACAGATGGTTGGGGGCTTTTCATCGCCACGCCGTGGGGCCAGATCGACCTGCGCGACAGCCAGCGCGGCAGATTCACTCCCTGGCAGCCACCGGCCAAGCCAAAAGAAGATCCGCAAGCAGACCGCCGGCAGCGTCAGAGACAACACAGTCAGTATGTTACCCAAGTGCAGGGAAAGCCGCCGGTCGACAGCATAACCGCTGGCGTTTTTGATCTGTTTGTTTTCGACGCCCATGATCCGGCAGATATAATGAAAGCCGTATCGGTTATCAGCGGGCCGGCGGTACTGCCGCCAAAGTGGGCTCTTGGGTATATGCAGTCACACCGCACGCTTCAAGACCAGGATCAGATGATCGATATTGTCAAAGCATTTCGCAAAAAAGAAATACCCCTTGATTCGGTGGTCTACCTGGGTACCGGTTTTTGTCCGCGAGGCTGGAATACACAACAGCCTTCATTCGCTTTTAATCTGGAGGTCTTCAAAAGCGCCCCTTCGGAAGTGATCCGGGAACTTCATGATTTGAGCGTCAAAGTTGCTGTGCATATTGTCCCGTGGAGCCGGGATCGACTACCAACCCTTCGGGGAACCATCCCGCCGCAGTCGGATGAGCCGCTGGATGATTCGCATATCTTAGACTACTGGAAACAGCATACTGATTTGGTCCGGGCCGGAATCGATGCCTGGTGGCCGGATGAAGGCGACTGGTTCAATCTCTTCGAGAGGATGAAGCGCCACCAACTATATTATCAGGGCCCGCTGTCAACCCAGCCGAACGTCCGCCCATGGAGCCTGCACCGCAATGGGCATCTCGGCATCGCCCGCTGGGGCGGATGGGTCTGGTCCGGCGACACGAATTCAGCATGGAAGACGCTCGAAGGCCAGATCGCAGTCGGCATCAATCATTCGCTGAGCCTGTCACCGTTCTGGGGCAGCGATATCGGCGGTTTCTTTCCGAACGAGGAATTGACCGGGGAGCTTTATGTGCGATGGTTCCAGTTTGGGGCATTCTGTCCATCGTTTCGCTCGCACGGAAGAACCTGGTGGATGCGGCTGCCGTGGGGCTGGGGGCTGACGGAGATGGGCCCGCTGGAAAGTAATGAAAATCCCGTGATATCAGAACTGAATAATCCTGCAATCGAACCGATCTGCCGACAATACGCCCAACTACGCTATCAACTTATGCCGTACACTTATACCCTCGCCCGGCAGGCACGCGATACGGGCATGCCGATGATGCGGGCCCTGTGGTTGCATTACCCCGATGACGAAGCGGTACGCGGCTTGGGCGACCAGTACCTCTGGGGCCGGGACATGCTCATTGCCCCTGTCTATGAGCCGCATGCCGCCGAACGCCGGGTATATCTGCCTGCCGGTAAGTGGTATGACTTCTGGGCGAATGAACAACATCTCGGCGGAAGAACCATCACCCGCCACATCAATATTTCAAAAATGCCGATTTATGTGCGGGCCGGGGCGATCATTCCCTTCGACCCTGTCCGTCAATATACCGGACAACAAGTCAATGAACCGACAACGATTGAGATATACACGGGCGCAAATGGCGAGTTTACGCTCTATAGCGACGACGGCATAAGCCTGGATTACCTTGACGGCAAGGCCGCCTGGACCAAAATGACCTGGGACGATTCAGCAAGACAGTTCACCATCGAACCCGATACCCCCGAAGGCACAACCTCCCTACCCATGAATTACAGGTTTAGGGTGGAACTGCTGCCAGAAGGAGCCACAAGAGAAATAAACTACACCGACAAGAAAATAAGCATCGAATTCTCAAATGGAGACCACGACTGAGATCGAAGAGTTGACGAATCTTCCGGCCGAGCCATTCGTAGTCAAATCTGCTAACTCAGTCGGCACCTCCGGCTCGAGTACGTCCATGCTGGGCATATCACGGTCTTCGACGGCAGAATGCTCCATACGTATGTCCAGCCGGAAACGGTACTTCCTGACCCCTTTTTGACCAGCCGATACTGTGCTGGCCATGACGAGCCACGGTTAAGCCATGTGAGCCTTTTGTCATTTCTATTTCCCCCACAGTCGCCTCCAAACGTGAGTCCGGCCCCGGCGGTGCGTAAGAAATGTGAATAGAAACAAATCGACAGCCCGTCTCCGGCGGGGTAAATAGGCCGGGAGTGTCACAGTTTTACGCCGCCCCGCCAGGCGTTGCACTTTTACTCCGCCCTTCACAAGCGTCCGTGTCGCAAGCTGGAATTCACAGAATGACTGGACGAAGGGAGCTACAGGTATCCTGGAAGGCTCCACCAATTACCCAATTACGTCCAAGGCCTCAAGCTTCTTTTTCTGCTCACGTGCCACACGTTCACTCGTCGTACCCAGAGATCGTGAGACAGACTTTCCGCAACCAGATAATGAATCCACCGTACTTTACCACGTTTGTAGATGCTAGCCATGGTATCATATTCCTTTCCTACGCAACTATACGATGACCCGCTCTGATGCGGCTGACTCTCTGATTACAATTCAATTTGTGCTACATTTTGCTACAGTGCCAGCGGCGCACAAAAACGGGACAGACATAAGTGCCTGTCCCTACGTGACTTACGAATAGCGGGGGCAGGATTCGAACCTGCGACCTCCGGGTTATGGGCCCGACGAGCTACCAGACTGCTCTACCCCGCGGTCATTTAGTCGTAAGCACCAAGATAACAACACGAGCGTTCATCATCAAGAACAAAGCGGCAAAAACTAAAGATTTTTACGAATTTCCGCGGCGATAGCCTCTGCTTTGCCCTGCTCATAACTGTAAGAGGGCCACCTGCCAAAGACAGCATCGCCGGTGCGCCGCGGTATGATGTGAAAGTGCAAGTGTTCGACAAGCTGTCCGGCCGCACGACCATTGTTGCACAAGAGATTATAACCATCGCATTTGACCGCATCGGAGACGCCTTTTGCGATTCTGCCCAGACGCGAAGCGACCTCCGCAACCTCTTCGGGAGGACACTCATGCAGCCGCCCAAAGTGGCGTCTTGGAATCACCAGAGTATGGCCGTCACTTACAGGTCTGATATCCAAAAACGCAAGCGAGACATCATCTTCGTAGATTTTCGTAACAGGGATTTCGCCAGCTACCATCTTACAGAAAATGCAATTGCCGTTGCTCATGCCCAGGCTCCCTGCAAATTACGTTCTACTGCTCGGCCGCGTCCCGATCTTCCTGATCACCGGTTTCCGCCAATTGCTCAGGCTTGGTATACTTTGCCGGCTCGGCGGTTTGCACGTCTTGCCCACCTTCGCCCGCCCGGGCCCGGCCCTTCTTCTTTCTCCTGCCACGCTTCTTCGAGCCCGCTTTGGGCTCCTTTTCCAAGCCCTCGTCAGGCCCGATTAGCTGCAGCAGAACCAACTGACCGTTGTCCCCCAGCCTGCGCAAAGACAGCCGAATAATCCTCGTATAACCACCCGACCTGTCAAGGTATCGAGGCCCAAGCTCGCTAAAGAGCTTACCGACTATCGTGCCTTTCTTTATCGCCCTCCCATCTTCGTATTCTATAATGTCACGATTGCCCAAAAGAGCAATGGCCCGCCGCCTCGCCGACAGTGTACCCTTCTTGGCCAGAGTGATCAGCTTCTCGGCGAAGGGCTTTACTTCCTTGGCCTTTTCAATCGTAGTCGAGACAGTCTCGTGCTCAAACAGAGAGGCCGCCAGATTCCGCCGCATGGCAAGACGGTGCTCGCTTGTTCGCCCTAACTGTCGCCCTGCTATTCTATGACGCATAATTCGAAAATTCCTTCTATATCGTACAACTTGCGCAAACGGAAATCACATCATGAGAACTTGCCGTCCATATCCGTTGCTCCCAAAGACAAGCCAATGTCCGCAAGCTTCCTTTTCACTTCCCGCAGGCTTGTCTTGCCAAAGCTGCGAATCTTCAAAAGGTCCGCCTCCGTCATCTTAACCAATTCGCCGACCGTCTCGGCCTTGACCGACTCCAGACAATTGCCTGCCCTCACCGAAAGCTCCAGCTCCTGGATCGGCATGCTCAGCTTCCTGGCTAAATCCTCGTCTATCACTTCTTCCTCAGGCACCTTTATCTCAGTCATCTCGCCGGCAACCGTCTCTTCTCCGACTTCAAAATACTGCACAAAGGGATTCACGTGCTTGCGCAGAATCTTGGCCGCCTCGACCAGGGCCATCTCCGGCTCCACGGTCCCGTTGGTCCAAATCTCCAGGATCAGCTTGTCATAATTCGTACGCTGGCCCACGCGCGTGTCCTCTGTCGCGTAGCGGACTCTCGTAACCGGCGAATACACCGCGTCAAGCAGGATTCTTCCAATCTCCTGGTCGAAGCGGTCCGCGTCCGCAATTCTCTCGGATGCGGGCACATAGCCGCGCCCGTTCTCGACCACCATCTCCATCTGGAAACTCACGTCCTCCGTCAGAGTGGCCAAGACCAAATCCTTGTTCAGAACTTCTATCGCCGGGTCAGCGACTATATCGCCCGCCGTTACCGCTCCCGCTTTCTTGGCCAAGACAGTCATTGTCTTCGCGCCGCGACCCTGCTGCCGAACGATAAGACTCTTGACGTTAAGAACGATATCCGTAACGTCCTCCATCACCCCTTTTATGGAGCTGAATTCATGATCTACTCCGTCTATCTTGATTGACGTTACGGCACTCCCCTCCAGAGAGGACAGCAATACCCGCCTCAGACTGTTACCTATAGTGGTTCCGAAACCGCGCTCGAAAGGCTCTATAAAGAACCTGCCGTACCTATCGCTTGATATCGTCGCGTCACGTTCGACACGAGTCGGCAACTCCAAACCACGCCATGTAACTCGCATATAGACCTCCGGTCAAAAGTCAGACTTCATAAAACAAATACTAAATGGAGCCGCCCAAATGTATCCAAATACGCTCGGACTCCTGATGCTGAAACAGAGACGGGGTTACTCCCGCTCCTTTTCAAGTCTTGCCGTTTCCTTATCGCACCGTACTTCTCCCACCTGCTTCTGGGCTATCTTGAACAGAACTCGACAACCAACTGCTCTTCAACAGGAATCTGAACATCGGCCCTCGCTGGCATTGCTACAACAGTGGCCTCCGGTTTCTCGCGAACCAACTGCAGCCATGCCTGCACCGTAAAATTCGGGTTGGTTTCCAACTGCTGCTTGATTCTTTTAACGCTCTTCTCAGAGCCCTTGGCTGTAATAACATCACCGATATTCGTGGTAAAATCGCTGACATCAACCTTCCGGCCGTTCACATAAATGTGCCCGTGGGCGATCAACTGCCTGGCCGCCTTCCGCGAAGGCGCAAAATTCAACTTGTACACCACGTTGTCCAGCCGTCTTTCCAGCAACTGCAGAAGATTCTCTCCGGTATTTCCCTTTATCCGCTCGGCCTCGTGAAAATACCTCATAAACTGACGCTCCAGCACCCCGTAGTACCTCTTGACTTTCTGCTTCTCGCGCAGACGTATGCCGTACTCGCTCGACCTGCCTCTGCGCCACCCGTGCATGCCGGGAGCAAGGTTCCGCTGTTTCTTCTCTATCGGGCATTTCGCCGTCTCGCACCTGACGCCTTTAAGCATCAGCTTCATTCCTTCGCGCCGGCACTGCTCGCAAGATGAACCAAGATAACGTCCCATTATTCCTGTCCGTCTCCAAAAAAACCCGGGCCCTTTCGCCCTTATACACGTCTGCGTTTAGGCGCCCGGCAGCCATTGTGGGGCAGGGGAGTCACATCCTCGATTGAGGCGATGCGCAACCCCGCCTGCTGCAAGGCCGATATTGCGGATTCCCGGCCGGAGCCCGGCCCCTTGACCCTGATCTCGACTTCGCGAACACCGTGCCGCATAGCCATATTCGCCGCCCGCTGCGCCGCCTGCTGCGCCGCAAAAGGCGTGCTCTTGCGCGAACCCTTAAAACCGACACAGCCGGTCGAGCCCGAGCAAATCGTGTCGCCATCCATGTCCGTCACCGTAATCAGTGTATTGTTAAACGTGGCCTTTATGTGTACAATGCCCCGGACAACGTTCTTTCTGATTCTTCGTTTTGTCCCTCTTGCCATTATCTTTCCTGCTTTACACCAGTTTTATTCCCGTACCTGCCGTCCGTATGCCATTACGGCACAAGCCGTTTGCTCAACACACTGGACCAGCCGCCCGCTGTACACGCATTCTGACTCTACCGTTTCTCCTTAACGCCCTTCTTGCCCGCAACCGTCTTTCTCGGACCTTTGCGGGTACGCGCATTGCTTTGCGTATTCTGACCCCGAACAGGCAGGCCCTTTCTGTGGCGAATTCCTCGGTAACAATGGATATCCCGCAGACGCGCGATGTTCTGAGCTACCTGCCTGCGGAGCTGCCCCCCCACAATGTAATTCCGGTCGATGATCTGAGTTATGCGGCTCAGTTCATCCTCTGTGAGCTTTCCCGCCTTCGTGCTACTGTCGATCCTCGCCTCTTTTAGAATCTGCTTTGACGTATACTTGCCCACTCCAACTATGTAGGTCAGTGATATCCATATTGCTTTGTCGTTGGGAATGTCAACACCCACTATACGCGGCATATCGGCTCCTTATCTTTCCAGTCGGCTGCACTCACGCCCCTATCCCTGGCGCTGTTTGTGCCTCGGATTCGTGCATATCACCCGCACCACACCTTTGCGACGCACAATCTTGCAGTTTTCACATATACGTTTAACAGAACTTCTGACTTTCATTTCCAGCATCTACTTTCATACTTGCAGTCCACCGCCAACGGCCGGCACAGCTAATAAAGCTGCGGTCCGGCTAATGGCGAAGGACTATGCGCCCACGGTTCAAGTCATACGGCGACATCTCAACCAGAACGGTATCACCGGGCAATATCCTGATGAAATTCATGCGCATCTTCCCGGAAACGTGGGCCAGTATCTCGTGACCGTTTTCCAACTGCACCCTGAACATTGCGTTCGGCAAGGCGTCTGTAACCTTCGCCTGCAACCTAATTGTATCTTTTTTTGCCATCTTCCGTGCTTCGCGACGTCCTGCGGCCCGCGTTTCCATGCGAAGAAGGATTCACCTGCCGCCACCTCACGCTCTATTACGCGTCAACACCTCACAACCATCTTTCCTTATCGCTATTGTATGCTCAAAATGAGCCGAATTCTTTCCGTCCTTCGTTACCACCGTCCATCCGTTTCTCAGCGTTCGAACGTCGCTGTCACCGGCATTCACCATCGGCTCAACCGCCAGGATCATTCCCTCGGCCAGAAGAAAGTCATTTCCCGGCAGGTCGTCACCCACGAAGTTCGGCACACGAGGCTCCTCGTGCATTTTCCTGCCGATTCCGTGCCCGACAAAGTCCTTTACCACCGAAAAGCCCTCGGCTTCTACCAGCCGCTGCATGCGTGCGGCTACCTGACTCCACCTGCGCCCGGGAGCGGCCTCGGCGATTGCCACATCGAGGGCCCGACTGGTAACTGCCATCAGTCTGCGGTTATCCTCAGCGACCTGCCCTATCCCTATGGTAACGGCCGCATCGCCACAATAACCATTCAGCCTCACGCCGAAATCAACGCTCAGAATATCACCGTCTTTCAGTTGAGCCTCTTCCGAAGGAATCCCGTGAACAACCTGTTCGTTGATCGACGCACAAATCACGCCGGGAAACGGAATCCTTGCATGTGGGCTCCGAACACCCTTGAAAAGGGCTTCAGCCCTCGCCTCACCGGTCATCTGACCCGCGATGCGGTCCAGTTGAGCCGTGGTCATGCCTGGCTTTGCAACTTCCTGTAATTTTGAAAGAACATCTGCTACAACAGCACCTGCACACCGAAGTAATTCAATTTCTCTTTCGCTCCGAAGCGTTATAGCCATCTGACTCGTATCTCTTGTTTCTCGATTCGACCCACAACCATAACATCACGGCTCGGCGAAGGCCTCGAGCTGCTCAAATATCACGGCCTTAACCGCATCAGCGTCCTTTTCGGCATCGATGTCCACAACATTGCTGTTACTCTTATAGTAATCCACCAGCGGTTCGGTCTGCTCGTGGTAGGTTTCCAGCCGGTTCGCCACGACCTCGGGCTCATCGTCGGGGCGGCGAACAAGCGCAACCCCGTCGTGGTCGCAGACACCCTCGACCCTGGGTTTCAAGTTCTCGATATGGTATACCGCGCCACACTTCGGGCAGCTCCTTCTTCCGGTCATACGCTTGGCTACCACGCTGTCGTCTATGCTCAGGTTTAGAATAACATCGATCTTCTGACCCGACGGGGCAAGAGCTTTGTCGAGCTCAACCGCCTGATTAACCGTCCTTGGAAACCCGTCGAGCATAAAACCGGCCTCAGGCGCCTTGCTCATCGCCTCAATCATCATTTCTATTACGATTTCGTCCGGAACCAGGCCGCCCGAATCCATGTAGCTCTGGGCTTTCCTGCCAAGCTCAGTGCCGGCAGCTCGTTGCTGGCGCAGAATATCGCCGCTTGACAAATGCAGCAGACCGTATTCGGCCACAATGTTCTTGCACTGCGTGCCCTTGCCTGCGCCCGGAGATCCGAGAAGGATTATTCTCATGCGTAGGCTCCTTTTATCCTGCCTGTCCCGCTGAAACCCTCATAACTGCGCATCAGCAGATTGGCCTCGATCTTCTGAACCAGATCGAGCGAGACGCTCACAACGATCAACAAACCTGTGCCGCCCAGGAAGTTCGACACGCGCCAGGGAATACCCGACAACACCGTGACAAGTGACGGAACAACGGCAATCAACGCCAAAAACGCGGCTCCGAAATAGGTGATTCTCGTCATCACCGTTTCCAGATATTCAGCGGTCCTGCGCCCGGGGCGAAGCCCCGGAATGAAACTGCCGGAATCGCGAAGGTTCTTCGCCATCTCCTTCGGCTGAAACTGAACCGTCACCCAAAAATAAGCGAACAGAAATATCAACAACATATACAGAATGTTGTAAGTATAAGAGCGGAAACCGAACGCGCCCTGAAGAGTATCAAGAATGCTCGAATTCTTTAAGCTCTCTATCCTTCCCAACTGGCCGAATATGATTGGAGGAAACATCATGAAGCTCGAGGCGAAAATAATCGGCATCACGCCGCCGTGGTTTACACGCAACGGCAGATAATGCCTCTGGCCCCCGTAAACCCTGCGGCCGCGCATCTGCTTGGCCTGCTGGATCGGTATCCGCCGCTGTCCCTGGGTTATCAGTATCGCGCCGGCAACCACAAACACGAACGCAGCCACCAAAAACACCACTTTATCCAGCCCTATTGCCCCGGAGGCCGAGGCGCCGACCCGTATGTCTACCCGCTTCCACAGTTCCATTATCGCCCACGGCATCCTCGAGACAATGCCCGCCATGATTATCAGGCTAATGCCATTGCCTATACCGTACTCATCTATCTGCTCACCAAGCCACATCAAAAAGATCGTCCCCGCAGTCATGCCGAGCACACCCATTATCATCGCCTGGACGTACATCCCCTCATACATTTGCCCTGTCCCGCCGAGCAGGTTCATAAACATCACCGATTGAACAACACATATCGGCACCGTCAGATAACGAGTATACTCCTGTATCTTCTTGTAACCGGTTTGCCCCTCCTGACGCAGCTTCTTCAACGCTGGAATCACCTCGCCAAGGAGCATCAGTATAATAGAAGAGGTGATGTACGGCATGATCCCAAGGCCGAACAGACTGCTTTGCTGGAGCGTTCCCCCCGTGAACATCTGCATCAGCTCGGCGGCCCTGCCCAGAGGGCTCTCCGTCTCTCTCGTGTCGGCCGCCTCCGCAATCTTCTTGTGGTCAAAACCGGGAACCGGTATGTGGAAGCCGACCCGGTATATAATCAGAAGCGCAAGGGTGAAGAGCACCTTGTTGCGAAGGTCCTGAATTCTGAATATGTTGACTACAGTTCCAAGCATCTTGTCAGCGTCCTACTTCCCCGATTTCACCATTGCTTCTTTACGCCCAACAACATACACCGACCACGTGCTAAATCAGCTTTACCGTTCCGCCCGAAGCCACGATCTTTTGCTCTGCAGACTTGCTGAACTTGTGAGCCGTAACCTCCAGCTTCTTTGTCAGCTCGCCGTTGCCGAGAATCTTCACTTTGCTCTCGGGGCCCCCGACCAACCCTACGTCCGACAACTGCTCGATGCCGATCGCCGAACCGTCTTCGAACCTTTCCAACTGCGAGACGTTGACTATCTCGCAACGGACGGCGAACCTGCAATTGCTGAAGCCCCGCTTCGGCAGCCGCCGAAAAAGAGGCATCTGTCCGCCCTCATAAAGTGAGAACCGCGTCGCGCCCGCACGACTGCGACTGCCCTTGTGTCCGCGGCCGCATGTCTTGCCGTGACCCGTCCCGCCGCCTCTGCCCACACGCTTGCGAGCTTTGTGTTTGCCAACCGTCGATGTTATTTCATGATTCAACATTTAGATCACCTGACTGTCATCCGGCGACTGCGATCCGCCGATCTTCACTCCTCGAATAGCCTCAATCTCGTCTCGGGAGCAGAGCTTCAACAAGCCGTCAAGCGTCGCCTTGACAACGTTCTTCGCAGAAGTGCTCCCGTACACCTTCGTCAAAACATCCTGAACGCCGGCGTACTCGAGCACGGCCCTGGCGCTGGAACCAGCAATAACACCCGTTCCTGCGCTCGCCGGGACCAGTATGATACTCGTGGCTCTGCATTTGCCCTTCACCTGGTGCGGAATAGTCCGACCGACAAGGTTGACCTTGCGCAGAGATTTCCTCGCGTCCTTTGTCCCCTTCTCAACCGCAAGCGGCACCTCATTGGCCTTGCCGTAACCGATACCAACGGTGCCGGCGCGGTCCCCCACTACCACCAGAGCCGCAAAGCTGAACCTGCGCCCCCCTTTGACAACTTTGGAGCAGCGAAACACCTTCACTACCGTATCTTCCAACGGCTTTTCTTCCTGATCGGATAGTTTAACCGGTTCTAATGCCAACTTTATCTCCACTCTTTACTATTGTGTCAGAAAGCCAGTCCGGCCTTTCTTGCCGCCTCGGCAAGAGCCCGAACCCTGCCATGAAACCTGTAGCGGTTCCTATCGAAGCAAACGCACTTGATGCCTACGCTGAAGGCCTGTTTTGCCACATCCTCCCCGACCGCCTCCGCCATCTTTATATTCGCTCCGCCGGACAGATGCTCCCGCAGACCCTTGCTCCGCGTACTTGCCGAAACGAGGGTCGCCCCCGCTGTGTCGTCTATTATTTGAGCGTATATATGCCTGTTCGAACGAAATACCGAAAGCCGGGGCCGCTCCGCAGTCCCAACCACTCGCTTCCTCGCATGATACTTCCGCCTGAGCGCCGCTCTCTGTGTTTTGTCAGTCCTCATTATAACGAATCCCAATTACACTGCTCCCGAGGTAAACGCCTTACCAACCTTGCGCCGTACCTGTTCGCCGGCGTAACGGATGCCCTTGCCCTGATAAGGCTCTGGAGGCCGGACACTTCTGATGTCCGCGGCAAACTGCCCCAGCACATGCTTGTCTATCGATGAGAGCGTAAACCTCGCCGGAACGTCGTTGCCTCTGGTTGCCGGAACTTCAATGTCTACTTTCACACCCTTTGGTATCGCCAGCTCCGTCAGGCTGCAGTAGCCCACCTGAAGCACCAGATTGCCACCCTGTATCTTGACGTTGTAACCCGTACCGTAGATTTCGATCTTCTTCTCGAAGCCCCGGCTAACGCCAATGACAAGGTTCGAAAGCAAAGCACGCATCGTACCGTGCATCTGCTTGCTCTGGCGGTCCTCCGGATGGTCGTTCTTAACGACTATCGTGCCCCCCGCCTGGTCGACCTCAACCTCTATCCGAGGATGACAGTCCATCTCCAGAGTCCCGAGCGGGCCCGTGGCCCTGATTAGAGTGCCGTTCTGCTCGACTTTAACCCCCGCAGGGATTTCAATAGGTTTCTTGCCGATTCGACTCATTAGCTTACCGTACAAAGTATCTCGCCGCCAACGTTACCCTCGCGGCAGCTTCTGTCACTCATTACACCCTTGCTTGTGGATACGATCGCTATGCCCATACCGTTCAAGACCCGAGGAAGTTCCGACACCGGTGAGTAGACCCTGCAGCCCGGCCTGCTCGTTCGCTGTATCTCCGTGATAACCGAACGTCCCATCTGGTCGTACTTGAGAACAATCCGTATCAGTCCCTGCGAACCATCCTCGATTCTGTCAAAATCCTCGATGTAGCCTTCCTTCTTCAGAACCAACGCGATCCCTTCACAGATTCTGGTCGCTTTAATGTTAACGTTCTTCCTGTTTATACGCGCCGCGTTGCGAATTCTCGTCAACATATCGGCTATAGGATCATTCAAACTCATAGTCTCGTGCCTCGTGATTCGTGATTCAGCGCTCGAACCACCGTCTACCAGCTGGCTTTTCTTACTCCGGGAATCTTCCCCTCGTTAGCCAACGTTCTAAAGCATATCCGGCAAATCTTGAACTTGCGATAGACAGCCTTGGACCTCCCGCAAAGCTCGCATCGCGTGTACTGCCTAACGCGAAACTTCGGTTTCTTCTTTGCCTTGTTCTCGAGTGCCTTCGTTGACATCCAAACGCTCCAATTGCCCCTTTGTTTCCTGCTCCTGCCGTTAGTGCTCGGCCGACGCCACGCTCTTGAACGGCATTCCGAAAAGCGCAAGCAGCTTTCTGGCTTGCTCGTCCGTCTTCGCAGTAGTCACAAAACTTATATTCATGCCCTGTTGAAACTCTATTTTCGCCGGGTTAATCTCCGGGAAGACGCTCTGCTCGTTCAGGCCCATCGAGTAATTGCCCCGGCCGTCAAAACTGTCCGGATCAAGGCCCCGGAAGTCTCTAACACGCGGGATCGCAAGGCTTATAAGCCTGTCCATGAATTCGTACATCCGAATGCCCCGGACCGTAACCTTCAGGCCCGTTTCCGCGCCTGCCCGGACTTTGAAATTCGACACACTCTTCTTGGCCTTGCATACCGCCGGAACCTGGCCCGTAATCATCGTCAGCTCCTTCTTCGCCGACTCCAGGAACTTCTTGTCCTGGGTCGCCCTCCCGACACCCATGGAGACAACTATCTTCTCCATCTGCGGCACAGCCATGGGATTCTTGAAGCCGAATTCCTTGGTCAATTCCGGAACCACCTTGGCCTTATATAGATCTTTTAAACGCGCCATTACTTGTCTTGTCCGTCGTCTTGAACCAAATACGATTCACAATTCATCATCGCAAACCAGCTAACTTGTCTTCCTCACAACACCAATCTCGGTCCCGTCGGAAGCAATACGCCTCTTGCCCCCACCCTCGCTCAACTGATAACGTACTCTTGTCCCCTTCGAGCTCTTCGTGCTCACCGGCAGAACGTTGCTCATGTGAATCGGCTGCTCCACATTGATCCGGCCGCCTTGAGGATTCTTTCGCGATTGCCGAACATGCTTCTTCGCTATATTGTGCCCCTGAACAATCACCTTGTTCTTCCCGGGTATCACACGAAGAACCTTCCCCGTCGCACCCTTGTGGTCGCCCGCTATTATCTCAACCGTATCACCTTTTTTAACATGCCGTGCCATTGTCACGCACCTCTTGTCGCCGCCTGCCTGCCGACGCTCATACCACCTCGCTCGCAAGCGAGATTATTTTCATGTAATTCTTCTCACGAAGCTCACGGGCAACGGCGCCGAAGATCCTCGTGCCTATAGGGTTGCCGTCGTTGTCGATCATGACCGCCGCATTGCTGTCGAACCGCACATAGCTGCCGTCCGAACGTCTCACAGGACTTTTCGTGCGGATTATTACACACTTGTGCACCTTCTTGTCGTCCAGTTGGCAGGTCGGCAGCGACTTCTTGATTGCCACACAAATAACATCGCCAACACGCGCCACGGGCCTGGTAAACTTCCCGCGCGAACCGTGCTTGCCAAGAACCTTGATGCACAACGCCGACTTGACGCCGGAGTTGTCCGCTATATCCAACATTGTTTCCTGCTGAATCATCGGTATCTCATATCCAAACTTACGCTTCAACCGCCTTACGCACGACCTTCACAAGACGCCACCTCTTGGTCTTGCTGTAAGGCCTGCACTCGGCGATTTCAACCACGTCGCCGACCCCGCCCAGGTTGTGCTCGTCATGCACACCGATTTGTGTTCTCAGTCGAACATATTTCCCATACTTCGCGTGCTTGACCTTGTACTCCATGGCCACTTTCAAACTCTTATTTCCAACCGCACTTATCACAACACCGGTTAGTGTTCTCAGCTTCTGGCTCTGCATATCGGATTCCCAATCGGTAACGCCCAAAAACGCCGACTCACTGCCTTTCACGTAATATTGTCTTTACCCGGGCGATATCACGCCTCACATTCGTCACCGCCCTGGAATTCTCCAGCTTCTCGGTAACGGCCTGCGAACGCAAATCAAAAAGATGTCTTTCAAGCTCTTCAAGCTTGTCCTCAAGCTCGTCAGGATTCATTTCACGGTAATTCTGCGCTTTCATCTGCCGCCCACTCTATAGCGAATGTCTTCTTCTTACAAACCTGCACCTGATCGGCATCTTATGAGCGACTCTGACCAAAGCCTGCTTGGCCACCTCTTCACTCACTCCCCCCACCTCAAAGCAAATCTGACCCGGCCTGACTCTCGCCACCCAGAATTCCGGCTCTCCCTTCCCCTTGCCCATCCTCGTCTCCAGCGGCTTCGAGCTTACGGGCTTGTGCGGAAATATCCGCAGGTAAACCTTCCCTTCACGATGCAAAAAGTGCGTCGCGGCAACGCGCCCGGCCTCGATGTTCTTCGCCGTTATCCAGCTCGTCTCAAGCGCCTGCAAACCGTAATCTCCGAAGGCAACGAAATTGCTCCGAGATGCATTGCCCTTCATCTTGCCTCGCTGGCTCTTGCGGTATTTAACTCGTTTTGGCATCGTTGCCATTGTTTCTAACCCTTATATAAGACAAACGCAGGTGCGCGTTTTCTCCAAAATAGCGTTTATCATGTTCCCTCGGATGGGTTCGAATCCCCCGTTGCCGGTTCTGTCGAAGAAGTTGCCGGTGCCGTCTCGGCCGCACCACCACCATCTGCCGCACCGGCGGCTTCCGCCCGCGCCGGTGGGGCTTTCGGACCCCCTTCAGTCCGCCTCGGTAGCCGGCGCCGGCGGCGACGCGGCTGTGCTACCTCTTCACCGAATCTCCCCTTGTAAATCCAAACCTTGACACCAATCACACCGTAAGTCGTTCGAGACGTCGCCACCGAGTAATCAACATTCGCCTCCAGCGTGTGCAGCGGGATACTTCCGAGCTTTTGAGTTTCTCTTCTGGCCATTTCCGAACCGGCCAGGCGTCCGGAGCACATGATCTTCACACCTTTGGCCCCTGCATTAATCGCAGACTCGCAGAACTGTTTCATCGTTCGTCGGAACGACGCACGCTTGCTGAGCTGCTCCGCGATCGCCTCGGCCACCAGCGTCGCGTTCAGGTCCGGCTCCTTTATCTCGATAACGTTAACTCCAACCTTCCGGCCCGTGATCGCCTCCAACTCCTCGCGGAGCTTGTCTACCTCCCCGCCCCGCGGGCCGATCACGACGCCGGGCCGGGCGCTGTGCAGCGTTACCTTCACTTCATTACGTGTCCGGACCACCTCAACCTTGGCCACCGCCCCTCGCGGCATCGTGCGGTTGAACTTGCGGTCAATGTATCCACGGATCCTCTGGTCCTCGACAAGGAAATCTCCGTAAGCCGCCTTCGGAGCAAACCACGTGCTCTGCCAGCCAAGCGTGATTCCTGTCCTGAAACCTATTGGTGATGTTTTTTGGCCCATAATCTGATATTTCGTATAACCTTTAACCTTCCACTATTGCCGTCATGCCTGCCTGACGGTTATGTGTATGTGACAGGCCTTCTTGCGGATGGGATGAGCCCTTCCCCTATCCTTGGGCATCCACCGCTTTGTCCCGATCCGCACCCCGGCATCATCGACTCTCGCCTCACTGACGTAAAGGCTCTCAACATCGGCCTGCTGCTCGTCAGCATCCGCAACCGCCGTCCGCAGAACCTTGTCAACCATTGCCGCAGCACGTTTTCTCGTGAATTTAAGTACGTCCATCGCGTCCTGCGCCGTTCGACCGACTATCAACTGCGTGACCAAGCGGGCCTTCCGCGCAGAAATCGGAGCAAACCTGTACGACGACCGCCAGTCAACCAGATCGTTCACGTCGACAGACAGAGCGCCCGCCAGATGTCTGATATCCTCCGCCCTCGGCTTGGGCTTGAGCAGCCCCCGCCGCCAGTTCGCCACCGCCGCCACCGCTTCTCGGTCGTCAAGCCCCCCCCTGACAATGTAACCGGCCAACTGCTCGGTCGTCATCTGCCGTTGCCGGCACATATCGCTCAATCTTTCGCCACTTAGCATATTTCGTGTCTCTTGATTCGTGACCCCGGGCTCGCGCCTCGAAATCTCTTATCCGTCTTTCCTACTTTATTCGCTTGCTCGAATGCCCTTTGAAAGTTCTTGTCGGAGAAAACTCGCCAAGCTTGTGCCCCACCATGTCCTCCGTTATGAATACCTTGTGGAACATCTTGCCGTTGTGAACGAGAAACGTGAAGCCGACAAACTCGGGTATTATAGTACATCTCCTCGACCATGTCTTAATCGGCTCTCGAGATCCCGAGGCCGACTGCCTGTTGACTTTGATCAGAAGCTTCTCATCGACATGTGGTCCTTTTTTCAGCGATCTTCCCATATTGCGATCTCGTACCGTATTACTTTAAGCCGGCCACCTTTCAGGAACCTTTTACCCTAATTGTTTTTGCTTTCTGCTCTTTCGCCTGCGGATTATCCGCTTGTTACTCGGATTCCGCGGATTTCTGGTCTTTCCACCCTTCGCCAGCACGCCAGTAGGAGAGCACGGATGTCTGCCTCCGTTGGCCCGGCCCTCGCCTCCACCCATCGGGTGAGACACCGGGTTCATCGCTTTGCCTCGAACATGAGGTTTGCGCCCCATATGCCTCTTTCGTCCGGCCTTGCCCACCCTTATGTTCTGATCGTCAGGATTGCTCAGCCGCCCTATCGTCGCACGACATTCCTTCCGGATCATCCGCATCTCGCCGCTTGGCAAAATCACCGTCACCCAGTCGCCCTCTTTGGCGACTATCCTCGCCGCGTTCCCGGCCCCCCGGACAAGCTTGCCGCCCTGACCCGCCGTCATCTCGATGTTGTGAATCTCAAGGCCCGCCGGAATCGCCTCCAGCGGCATCGCGTTCCCGATCTTCGGCTCACACGAATCGCCGCTTTCCACTCTGTCGCCCGACTTTATGCCCAGCGGCGCCAATATGTATCTCTTTTCACCGTCCGCGTAGTGCAGCAGCGAGATAAAGCAATTCCTGTTCGGGTCGTATTCCACCGTCGCCACCTTCGCGGGAATCCCATCCTTGTTGCGCTTAAAATCGATGATGCGGTAAATCCTTTTCGCTCCGCCGCCTCTGAACCGGCTGGTCGTAACGCCATGATGATTCCTTCCGCCGCTCTTCTTTATCCTGACGCACAGCGACTTCTCCGGCCGGTGACCGGTCAACTCCGAATAGTCATTAACCGAGCTGTTTCTACGTCCGGCGCTCGTTGGCTTGTAAACGCGAATACCCATAATCTCAGCCTCGTACCTGATTCTCGGGCCCTTAGAACAAGTCTATATGATAATCCGGCTCTAGTACTACCACGGCTTTTTTCCACCTCGGCGTCACCCCAGCAGTTCTGCCTCTACGCCGATATTTGCCGTGACGATTCGCCGTCCTTACCTTCCGCACCTTAACATTGTATATCCGTTCCACCGCGTTCCTGATCTGTGTCTTGTTCGCACGCCTGTTCACTTCAAAAGAGTACGCACCCTTCACATTCGCAAAATGCATCCCCTGCTCAGTGACCAAAGGACGGATTAATATACTGTAGTCATCCACGAAAACACCCGTCAATTCTCACTCTTCGCCTCTCTGTTCAGCAGCCACAGAAACGCATCTTTGGTAATCAGAAGCTTTCGACTGCCCAGAATATCCCCGGCGTTCAACTGCGCCACCGGCATCACTGAAACCTTCGGAATATTCCTGGCCGACATGTAAACATTTGCATCCTCGCCCCCGACCGTAACCAGACAGCTCCGCTCTATCTTCAGATTGCTTAAAATCCTCGCAAAATCTCTGGTCCTGGGCTTCTCAAAACTGAGACCATCCACAACAACCAGATTGTTGCTCAGAAGCTTTGCCAGTACGGCTGAGTCCCGCGCCAGCTTCTTCTGCTTGCGAGGCATGCCGTTACGGAAGCTCCTCGCCCCCTTCGCAAAAATCATGCCCCCGCCGACACGTTTTCCGGTCCTCACATTGCCGATACGAGCGTTGCCCGTGCCCTTCTGTCTGAAGAGCTTCCTGCCGGAGCCCGCAACCACGCTTCTGCCCTTTGTGGCCGCCGTCCCCGCACGCTTGTTTGCCTGGTACATGACGATGGCCTGCTTGAGAAGAGGATACCTCACCGAACCACCCAACAGCGATTCGTCAACCTTCAGGCTCTCCACCTCTTGCCCGTCCGTATTGTAAACAACCAAATCAATCATCTGCTCGTATCTCGTAGCACATCAACAATTTCGTTCCTCCTTCAATAAAAGAACACCTCGGTAGGCACGTTCTAAACCTGCTTCACGTAACTTCTACCCCCGCCTTCTTGGCGCTGCGCACAACACAGTAGCCCCCTGACGGGCCGGGTATCGCTCCCTTGACTATCAAAAGGTTCTTCTCTTCATCTACAGCCACAACCTCGTGGTTCTTTGTAGTAACACGCCGGTTGCCCAAGTGTCCGGCCATTCGCAGGCCTTTCTTGGGATTTCCCCCGTGCCCCCGGTCCGTGCCATGACTTGCCTGAGAGCCCGGCGCCCTGTGCTTGCGCTCGGTCCCGTGAGAGGCGGGAAAACCACCAAACCCATGTCGTTTCATCACTCCCGCACAACCTTTGCCCTTGCTGTTTGCCTCCACGTCCACATACCTCGCCTCCGCAAACACATTTACCGAAACCGAATCGCCGGGTTTGTACTCGCCGCTTGCGTCATCCGCCAGACGCATCTCCCGAACGAACCTTTTGGGCGTCGAATTAGCCTTTTCGGCATGCCCGATCTGCGGACGCTTGGTCCGGCGAGACTTGACGTCCTCGTACCCCAGTTGAACAGCATTGTACCCGTCGGTCTCGACCGTCTTGACCTGCATAACAACACACGGCCCCGCCTGGATAACCGTCACGGGCAACAAATCGCCCGAGTCGCTGTAAACCTGCGTCATACCAACTTTCTTTCCCAACAACATCGCCATACTGTCTAATCTCTCTGGCCGGGCGCCCCCGATCACCTCGAGCGGACGGCACCACCGACCTGAATCAGGCCTTAATCCTTACAAATACCCCTGCCGGAACAACCAAACGGTTCAAAACTTCAACCGTACGCGCGTTCGCCTCGTGAATGTCGATCAGACGCTTGTGCGTCCGCAGCTCGAACTGCTCACGCGACTTCTTGTCGATGTGCGGACTTCGCAACACCGTATACCTCTCGATACGCGTGGGCAAGGGAACCGGGCCGCTCACACGGGCGTTCGTTTTCCGGGCATGCTCAACTATCTCCTTTGCTGACGCGTCCAGAGCCCTGTGGTCGTAAGCTTCCATCCTGATTCTTATTCTTTCCGTTTCCGTAGCCATAACTTCTCTCTGTGCCGCAAATCATCTCGGCTACAACGCTGCCGCGACGATTCGCACTGCAAAACGGACGCCATACAAAAACGCCCTCGTCAATACTCCTAAGGGCCAGTAGTTTATCAAGTTATATGCCAAGTGCAAACGAAAACCTTCACGTTAGCCGACACTTTTCCTCGTGTAGACCGCCCTAAATCTTGTTTGATTTGGCAGGAAAGGCCTCGTCAGAATCGCCTTCCTTAAAAGCTCTGGCTCGAACCGCAGTTCAAGGCCCTTCAAAAACCTCTGACAGGTTTTTGGTGCACCCCACGTCTGGCGGACTCACCACAAAACCATCCGTGACCACAAACTTAAAGATATGCCACAGCCCAACTGGTTCACGCAAAGTCATCCCTGACGATGCTCGCTACGGCTGAAAACCACGGAATCTACCACACGAGCTCAACCCTGTCAACAAAATGTTGAGAAAACTTTCCCCGACAACAAAAATCTCCATGTTTCATATCAGAATCTGCCTTGCAAGCTGCTCCGGCACTTTTTCATAGCTCAAAGGCTCCATCGTAAACGTGCCCCTTCCCCCCGTGGCGCTCCTGATTTCGCTCGAATAGCCGAAAAGCTCAACCAACGGAACCCGGGCGTCGATTACCTGCATGCTGCCGTGAACCCGACAGTCGTTGATCAGCCCCCTCTTTGCAAGCAGACTGCCCTGAACGGCCCCGAAATTGGCCTGCGGCACCACCACCTGAAGCCTCATTACCGGCTCAAGCAGCACCGGCTCAGCCTTCTTCACGGCCTTCTCAACCGCAATCGCCGCCGCCTGCTCAAAAGCCAATGCCGATGAGTCCACCGCGTGGTACGAACCATCGATTAACGTAACTCTCGCCCCAACAACAGGATAGCCCGCCAGAACGCCGCTGCTCAAAGCATCCCTCGCACCGCGTTCAACATCAGGAATATACTCCCTCGGCACTTTATCGGACCCAGCTCGGCTCTCAAACTCATTCTCACCACTCCAATGCCTGTCCTCGGTAAGAAGTGGACTGATACCCAAAACCACGTGACCATACTGTCCGTGCCCCCCTGTCTGCCGGACAAACTTGCCCTCAGCCTCCGCCGCCCGCATAATTGCCTCCTTGTAGGCGACTCTCGGCCTGCCTACCCTGACATTCACACCTCTCTCTCTTACCAGCTTGTGCTGCAAAACCTCAAGATGCAGCTCACCCATCCCGCTGATAATCGTCTGGCCCGTCTCACCGTCCGTCTTCCACTTGAAAGTCGGGTCTTCACGCCTCAGAGCCGCCAAAGCACTTGCAAGCTTTGCCTTTTCAGCCGCCGTCCGGGGCTCAATCGACATGTTGATCACCGTCTGAGGAAAAGTTATGCTCGGCAGGCACACCGGTTTCTTCGGGTCACAAATCGTGTCGCCCGTAAGAGTTTCTTTCAAACCAACCGCCGCCACGATATCCCCGGCGCCGGCAGAATCGAGAAGCCTTCGATCATTCGCGTGCATCTCGAAGATTCGAGTGATGTTCTCACGCCTGTCGCGATTCGTGTTCAATACCCGCGTCCCCGGCTTCAACCTGCCCTGATAAATCCTCAAAAAGCTCAAATCACCGTGAACATCGCTCGTAATCTTGAACGCAAGAGCCACTAAGCTGCCGCCGGGATCGCATTTTACCTTGATTTCCTTCTTTTTATCGGTCGGTTTGTGTCCCACCAAAACCGGCTTGTCTTGTGGGGAAGGCAGGTACGCCACCACGCCGTCAAGCAGCCGCTGGATGCCGATGTACTTCAACGCCGATCCTACAAAAACCGGCTGAAGCTTGTTTGCCAACGTGCCCTTCCTGATGCCGGCGTGAATCAACTCGGGTCCGACCCGCTTGTCGTGCACATAGACATCCATCAACTCCTCGTCATACTCGGCCGCAAGCTCGATCATCTCGCTTCTTCGCCGACTGGAGACCGCCCGCAGGTCGGCCGGTATCTCAGTCTCTTCAAATGTCGCCCCAAGCTTCTCAGCACGGTAGAAAACCGCTTTCATCCTGATCAGGTCCACCAGACCCGCGAAAGAGTCTTCCGAACCGATGGGAATTTGAACCAGGATTGGATTGGCCAGTAGTTTGTCCCTAATGCTCGAAACAGACATCTCGAAGTCCGCACCCGTCTTGTCCATCTTGTTGATGAAGCAAAGACAAGGTAATTCGTACTTGCGACCCTGCCGCCAGACCGTCTCGCTCTGGGCCTGGACCCCCTCGCTGCCGTCAAATACGGCCACCGCCCCGTCCAGAACACGCAACGACCTCTCGACCTCGGCCGTAAAATCAATGTGCCCCGGTGTGTCGATCAGGTTGATGTCAAAGCCTTTCCACGGACACTTTGTGGCCGCCGACGTGATCGTAATGCCCCTTTGCTGCTCCTCCTCCATATAGTCCATAACCGCCGTGCCGTCGTGGACCTCACCCATCTTGTACGTCTTGCCCGCGTAATAGAGAATCCGCTCAGTCACCGTCGTCTTGCCGGCGTCGATATGAGCCATAATGCCAATATTACGCAGCTTTTCCAGATTGCTCGGCATCCGTCACGCCTCGTCTTCTCACTTCAACCGTATCCAACCACCTCGACTTTTCTTCTGTCGGCCAGCCCAATGATGAACCCGAATAAAAAAACTGCCACGGCCGTTTCCAAAAAGATACCGTGGCAGCAAAAGACAACCGCTTTTACCAGGCAAAGTGGGCAAATGCCTTGTTCGCCTCCGCCATTCTGTGAACGTTCTCACGATTAGTCATCGCCCCGCCCCGCTTTTCATAGGCTTCCATCAACTCACCCGCCAGCCGGTCACACATCGGTTTTCCCTTCCTCGCCCGTGCCGCCTGCAATATCCACCGGAAAGCCAGCGACTGCTGCCTCTTCGGACCAACCTGCATCGGAACCTGGTAGCTCGCCCCCCCGATACGCTTGCTGCGAACCTCGATCAACGGTCTGACATTCTCAACTGCCGTCTCGAACACCTCCAGCGGCGCCACGTCCTTGATCTTTGCACCGATAATCTCCATCGCATCATAGAACACCGACTGAGCCGTGCTCTTCTTGCCGTCCCACATCAGACAGTTAATAAACTTGGCCACCAGCTTGCTGCCGTACTTCGGATCAGGTTTCAACTGTTGAGCTGACGCTGTAAACTTCTTAGCCATTAATATATCCTCGTTTCAAAATGCCCGACTCCGATTCTCACGCCTCCGCCCCCCAACTTGGCTGGCTGACGATCCGCCCGGCTCAGGCTCAAACCTTGGCTACTTCGGCTTCTTTGCTCCGTACTTGCTTCTCCCACGCTTGCGATTGCCAACGCCCGCGCAGTCCAGAACTCCACGCACAATGTGATAACGAACACCCGGAAGATCTCTGACTCGACCACCACGAATCAGCACCGTGCTGTGCTCCTGCAGATTGTGGTCAATCCCCGGTATATAGGCCGTCACCTCTTTGCCGTTCGTCAGCCTCACACGCGCAATCTTACGCAACGCGGAGTTCGGCTTCTTCGGCGTCTGCGTCCTTACTATCAAACACACCCCCCGCTTCTGCGGCGAGCCGCTGATATCGGAAACTCGCTTGCGGCCCTTCGACTTCGCCCTCGGACGTCTGACTAACTGGTTTTTCGTCGGCATGATCCCTGTCTCTTGAACTGTAATTGTTAGTTTATACCCAAAGCTTCCTTCAGTGCGGCTTCCGCCTTGGCTTCTGCCTCTTTGGCTTCTCTCACTTCACGCATTTCCTCGAATTCCTTCGGCAGCGGCGCCTCAACTAGGTGCTTGACTCGCATTTCAAGATGCGGCTTGAAGGCCGTCCCGGCAGGTATCAAATGACCCAGTATCACGTTCTCTTTCAAGCCGTGAAGCTCGTCAACTTTACCTGCCAGAGACGCCTCAGTCAAGACCTTCGTCGTCTCCTGAAAACTCGCCGCCGCGATAAAACTGTCTGACCACAGTGACGCTTTCGTTATTCCAAGAAGAAGCGTCTTCGCCGTCGCCGGCTTCGCCCGCCTGCCCTTCGCCGCAGTGCCGCCGATCATTTCTATCTTCTCATTGATGGCCCCAAGCTCCTTCTTCTCGATAATCTGCCCCTCCGTCAAATCCGTCGCATCCCCGACATTCGTCACCTTCACGCTGCTGGTCAACCTGTCGTTCTCTTTCCTGAACACAAACTTGTCAACAACCTCGCCCGGCAAAAACGAGCTGTCGCCGACCGACTCAATCTCAACCTTCCGCATCATCTGCGAGCAGACGATTTCAATATGCTTGTCATTGATGTTGACGTTCTGCGAACGGTAAACATTCTGAATCTCGGCAATCAGATACCTCTGCAGCGTCTCTTCCCCCTTGATTCGCAGAATATCATGCGGCACCAGCGGTCCGTCCGTCAGCGCATCCCCTGCCTCCACCGTATCCCCGGCGTGAACGTTAAGGTGTCTGTCGCGCGCGACATGGTGCTCTTTTTCCATCCCGCTTTCGCTGCGGATTATGATCGTCATCTTGCCCTTGCGCCTGTCGCTTCGCAGCTCGACGCGGCCGCTGATTTCGGCCATTGCGGCCGGGTCCTTGGGCTTGCGGGCCTCGAAAACCTCCGTTACCCGCGGCAGCCCGCCAGTGATATCCTGTGTTCCACCGCTCGCTCTCGGCTGGTGTGCGAGCAACTGGCCGGCCTGAACCTGCTGCCCCTCAACCACTTCGATCCTCGCCCCCGCGGGCAAATAGTGAACGTCAAGTATCTTCCCGCTGGAGTCCTCTATTATGATTTGCGGATGCTTGTCGCCCTTGTGCTCGATAACCACAGGCTTGCCCGCCTGGCCTTTGCGCTCCTCCTCAATCCCGATTGTCTCGCCCTCAATAATATCCACAAACCTTATCACCCCCGTAACCTCGGCCAAAATCGGCGTCCTGTGAGGGTCCCACCTGAACAAAGGCGCCCCGGCTTTGACGTTCTGACCATCCCCGGCAAGAACTATCGCGCCGTACGGTACCTTGAACCTGTCAAGCTCGCGGTCCTTCTCATCCAGGAGGGATATCTCCCCGTTACGTTTAAGCGCGACAGTATCCTCGCCACCGTCTTCACGTGGAACTGGAACAGCATTTATGTCGCGATAACGAACGATCCCTGCATGTGTCGCCTTCTGCTGACGCTCAAGAATTGCCCGCGAAGCCACACCGCCCGTATGGAACGTCCGTAGCGTCAACTGTGTGCCCGGCTCGCCGATCGACTGAGCGGCTATGATGCCAACGGCTGCCCCGTCCTCCACAAGCTGCCCCGCGCTCATGTCCCAGCCGTAGCACTTCGCACAAACACCAAACGGACTGTCGCACGTCAGCGGGCTCCTAACTCTTATCGCATCCAGACCCAAAGCCTCAATTTTTGCAGCGGCCTCGGCCGTTATTACCTCGTTTTCCCGGACTATCATCTCGTCAGTGATCGGGTTGCGGATGTTGTCTCTCGCCGTTCGCCCTATGATGAGCTGTGAAAGCGGAACGTCGACCTGCTCGCCCCTGCTGACCGTGCTCTTGGTGATACCCTGCAGAGTCTGGCAGTCCCGCTCGAGAACTATCACGTTCTGGGCGACGTCGATAAGCTTTCGCGTGAGATAGCCGGAGTTTGCCGTCTTCAATGCAGTATCGGCCAGCCCCTTCCGAGCCCCGTGAGTGGAGCTGAAGTACTCAAGAACCGTCAAACCCTCCCGAAAGTTCGACTTGATGGGCGTTTCAATGATCTCACCGCTCGGCTTCGCCATCAGCGCACGCATCCCGGCAAGCTGCTGAATCTGGTCCACGCTGCCTCGGGCCCCCGAATCGCTCATAATGTAGATCGGATTCAGACACGGGGTGCCATCCTCGTTCGTGTCCTGCTTCAGTCCTCGCATCATCTCGTTCGTGACCGCCACTCGCGCATTCGTCCAGGCGTCAATCACCTGGTTGTACCTCTCCCCCTCCGTCAGCACTCCGTCGTTGTAGTTCTTGTGAATCTTGCCGACCCTCTTCTCCGTCTCTTCGATAATCTCCTGCTTTCTCGCCGGTATCTTTAGGTCGGTAATTCCAAAGCTCAGGCCCGCAAGAGTGGCATACTTGAAGCCCAGGTTCTTTATTTTGTCAAGAAGCTCAACCGTCTCCGCCGACCCCGTGTATTCGAAGCAGTCGCTGATTACCTTGCTCAAGGCCTTCTGTGACATAGTCTTGTTGTAAAACGGCATGCCCGCAGGAAGCATGTCGTTGAATATGCACCTTCCGACAGTCGTTTCAACCACCTCACACGCAACAGGGCCCGTCGATTCCCTCTGAGCACCACCACGCACCCCTCTCCCGGGCGACCGCTTCGGAATCCGAACCTTGATCCTCGTGTGCAAACCGATCTTGCCCATCTCATGGGCCATCATCGCCTCGAACGGATCCTTGAACGCCATCATCGTCGATTCCTCTACCCCCGGAATCTCACGCGTCTCGATGTACGTCAGGTAGTAGTTGCCCATCACCATGTCTTGAGACGGACCAACCATCGGCGAACCGTTGGCCGGAGAGAAAATATTCGACGTGGTCATCATCAATATGTGAGTCTCGGCCTGCGCTTCAATGCTCAACGGCAAATGAACCGCCATCTGGTCGCCGTCAAAGTCGGCGTTGAATCCCTTGCACGCCAGCGGATGCAGCATGATCGCATTGCCCTCCACCAGAACCGGCTCAAAGGCCTGGATGCCCATGCGGTGCAAAGTCGGAGCACGGTTCAACAAAACAGGGTGCTGATGAATCACCTCCTCCAGAATATCCCAAACCTGGTCGTCACGACGTTCGATCATCCGCTTGGCGCTCTTGATTGTATCGGCAAGCCCGTGCTGCTTCAGCTTGCGGATAATGAAAGGTTGATATAGCTCCAGGGCAATCTTCTTCGGAAGCCCGCATTGATAAAGCTTCAGGTTGGGCCCTACCACAATAACCGAACGCGCAGAATAATCCACACGCTTGCCGAGCAGGTTCTCACGGAACCTCCCCTGTTTGCCCTTGATCATATCCGTCAGAGATTTCAGAGGCCGATTGTTGCTGCCAAGGACCGGCCGCCGGCAGCGACCGTTGTCAAGCAACGAATCAACCGCCTGCTGAAGCATGCGCTTCTCGTTCCGGATGATTACCTCGGGCGCGTTCAAATCTATGAGCTTCTTAAGGCGGTTGTTGCGGTTGATGATACGCCTGTAAAGATCGTTCAAATCGCTTGTGGCAAAATTGTCACGCTCAAGCAAAACAAGTGGCCGTAAATCCGGAGGTATGACCGGGATAACCTCAAGAACCATCCACTCCGCCTTGTTGTTGCTGTTCTTTACCTCGTTTATCGTCTTCAGACGCTTGGTAAGCTCTTTGATCTTCTGCTTGCTGTTCGTCTTGGCTATCGCCTGCCTGAGCTGAATGCTGACAACTTCCAGGTCCAGGTTCCCCAACAACGCCTTGACCGCCTCGGCACCCATCAACGCCCTAAAAGAGTTACCGTACTTCCGAAACGCCTCACGATATTCTTCCTCGCCAAGAAGCTGGCCCGGCTTCAGAGGGCTTTGCCCGGGATCCGTCACAACGTAATCCTGGAAGTAGATTATCTTCTCAAGGTCCGAGCTCTTCATCGCAAGAATCGTCCCGAGACGGTTGGGTATGGCCTTGAAAAACCATATGTGAACCACCGGGGCCGCAAGATTGATATGACCCATACGCTTGCGCCTTACCCGGCTGTGAGTCACTTTAACGCCGCACCGGTCGCAGATTATACCCTTGAACTTCGTCCCCTTGTACTTGCCGCAAGCGCACTCCCAGTCCCGCTCGGGCCCGAATATTCGCTCACAGAACAAACCGTCTTTCTCCGGTCGGTAAGTGCGGTAGTTGATCGTCTCAGGCTTGCGAACCTCGCCGAAAGACCAGCTTCGAATATCGTTGGGACTTGCCAGCGAAATCTTCACCGAACCGTAATCGTTAATGCGATCGTAAATATTTCCTAACATTTAAGGACCCCTGCCATTGGCAACCGACAATTAGTCATCAATCCGTCCTTACAGAGCCGCGCTTCCCAGCCTCTTCTTCTCAAGCTGGATATTCAATCCCAGCCCGCGTATCTCGTTGCACAGAACGTCAAAGGAAAGAGGCGTCCCCGCCTCCAGAGTATTCTGACCCTTGACCATCGATTCATAAATCTTCGTACGTCCCTCAACATCGTCGCTCTTGACCGTAAGCATCTCTTGCAGCGTGTAGGCCGCACCGTAGCCCTCCAGAGCCCAGACTTCCATCTCCCCGAACCTCTGACCGCCCGTCCTCGCCTTGCCCCCAAGAGGCTGTTGCGTGATCAGACTGTACGGACCGGTCGCACGAGCGTGAATCTTGTCGTCTACTAGATGGTGAAGCTTCATCATGTAAATGTAACCAATGGTCGCACACTGCTCGAGCGGCTCGCCCGTACGCCCGTCGTACAATTGAGTCTTCAGCATCTTCGGAATGTTAACAAAGAATTCCGTGGCGGGCGGCGCCTCTCTGTTGGCCTCAAGCTCCGCTTTACGACTGTTCACAAGATCGTTCGCCTCAATCGTCAACTCCTGCACGTCCCCCTCCGTCGCACCGTCGAACACCGGAGTAAACGCCGAAAATCCCAGAACCTTCGCTACCCACCCGAGGTGGGTCTCCAGTATCTGGCCAACGTTCATGCGGCTCGGCACACCCAGCGGGTTGAGCAATATGTCGAGACTCGTGCCGTCCTCGAGAAACGGCATATCTTCCTCGGGCATAATCTTCGCAATCACACCCTTGTTGCCGTGCCGACCCGCCATCTTGTCCCCTATTGACAGCGTCCTCTTGATCGCCACGTAAACCTTTACCATCTGAAGCACCCCGCTCGGAAGCTCGTCGCCGTGTTTCATCGTCTCTATACGCCGCTTCTTCTCCTCCTGAATCTCAACAATCTTCGACCAATACTTGTCCACAATCTTCTGAACGCCCTCCCGAAGTGACGCCGGCCGTACCCACTTGATGTTGAAGGCCTCTATCTGCTCGTAGATAACCTCGTCATCAGGGCTGGCCCCCACTTTCTGGCGCGTGGACGGATCAATGATATTGACCTCGAACTTCTTGTGGACATTCTCGATCATTTGCCTGAAAACCGTGCACTCCTTGGCCCTCATCTCCCCCTCGTATGCCTTCACCTGCGCCGCAAGAGCCTTCTTCTGCTCATCCGTCCCGGCGCCACGACGCACAAACCGCTCCGTCTTTATCACCACACCCTCATAGCCGCTCGGCAACTCCAGAGAGTCGTTCTTGACATCCTCGCCCGCCCTGCCGAATATGGCGTGAAGCAGCTTCTCCTCCGGAGTCAGCTCCGTCTTGCTCTTTGGAACTACCTTGCCGACCAGAACGTCACCAGGACAAACACGCGTGCCCTCCCGAACAACACCGTACTCGTCAAGATTGCGAAGGGCCTTCTCGCTCACGTTCGGAATATCACGCGTGAACTCCTCCTTCCCCAGCCGCGTCTCCCTGACTTCCGCCGTGAACTCGTCGATATGGATGCTCGTGAAGCTGTCATCCTTGCATAGCCGCTCGCTGACTATAATCGCGTCTTCAAAGTTGTAACCGTCAAATGAGACGAAGCCCACAAGAACATTCTTGCCGAGAGAAAGTACCCCCTCCGAAGTCCCCCCGCCGTCCGCTATAATCTGACCCTTCTGAACCCTGTCGCCAGGCTTCACAATCGGTTTTTGATTAAGGCACGTCCTTTCGTTCAAGCCCACAAACTTCGCAAGCTGGTACTCGTCCGTATGATTGACCACTATCCGAGTCGCGTCAACCTCCGTAACCGTCCCGCTGCTCTCCGACCGAACCACCATGCTTGAGTTTCGCCCGACCACGCTTTCCATCCCCGTGCCAACCAACGGCGGCTCCGTCTTCAACAGCGGAACCGCCTGACGCTGCATGTTCGACCCCATCAACGCCCGGTTGGCGTCGTCATGCTCCAGAAACGGAATCAGCGAGGCTGTAACACCCACAATCTGCTTCGGTGAAATGTCAACGTAATCCACCTCTTCCGGAGAGACATGGGCCAGCTCTCCGCTCTTGCGAGCGAGCACAAGACCGCCCTTAATCTTGTTCGTCTTCGGGTCCACCGCGCTCGGTGGTGCGAACACCGCTTTCATCTCCTCGTCCGCACGCAAGTATTCAACGTCCCCCGTGACCTTGCCCTTCCTGACCTTCCGATAAGGCGTAAGCAAAAACCCGTATTCGTCAATCGTCGCAAATATCGCCAACGAGGCGATCAGGCCGATATTCGTTCCCTCAGGCGTCTCGATGGGACATATTCGCCCGTAATGGCTGATGTGAACGTCACGAACCTCAAAGCCCGCTCGCCTCCGGTTCAAACCACCCGGCCCAAGTGCGGAAAGACGTCTCTCATGAGTCAACTGGCTAAGCGCGTTCGTCTGGTCCACAACCTGGCTCAGCTCCCCACGGCCGTAGAAGTAGTTGATGCTGCTCGATACGCTCTTAGAATTTACCAAATCGGCTATGCGTAGAGGCTCCTCGGAGTCCCTCTTGATGCTCATCCGCTCCTGAACCGTCTTACGAAGCTTCAAGAGACCTTTTCTTATCTCATCGGCGGCCAGCTCGTCAATAGTGCGCAGTCTTCTATTGCCCAAGTGGTCGATGTCGTCCACCTCGCCCTCGTTGTTGCGCAAGGCCATGATATACTTCATGGTGTTAAGAAAGTCTTCCGGCCGAAGCGTCATCTCGTCCTCGTCAACAGTCTGCTCGAACTTCCGGTTCAACCGAAACCTCCCCACCCGGCCAAGACGATAACGGTTCGAATCGAAAAACTTCTCCGCGAAGAAAGCCTTCGCCTTCTCCTCGTTCGGTGGATTGCCCGGCCGCAAACGCATATAAAACTTCAGGAGCGCCTGCTCGTGGCTTTGACAGTCGTCCTCGGCAAGTGTATTCAGGATGATTGCGTCTCGAACCCCATCGATAACCTCGATACTGCTCGCAGATCGCCTCGTCTTCCTCCCCTTCGTCTTGCCTTTGCCGGTTCTCGAAAGCGCCGACTGTATCACCGATACCTTGTCCGCGATTTGACCACCCGCCTCTACTATGATCTCGCCCGTCTCCGGGTCAACTATCGGCTTGGCCGCCCACATCGCAGCCCCGAGCTTGTTAAGAGAAACCGTCGTCGTTTTGTAGAACAAACCCAATATCGACTCCGAACTCGAGTAATCCGGGCTTATCGCCCTCAGAAAAACCGTCGCAGGAATCTTGCTCGACTGATCTATCTTAACCACCAGCACATCTTTGTGTGTAACACCTATCTCTATCCAGCTACCTCTCTCAGGTATTATCCGGCCCCCGTGAAGAACACGGTCGCCCTCCTTGCTCTCTATTAGAAAATCAACACCGGGACTCCTGTGCAACTGGCTCACTATGACACGAACCGCACCGTTAATTATGAACTCGCCGCCACCCATCATTATCGGTATCTCGCCCAGGTACATCGCCTGCTCCGGCAAATCCGCACCCTCCTTCGTACGAAGTCTGCACGTAATCTTCAACGGGTATCCGTAAGTCAGCCGCAATTGCCTGCACTGAGTCGGAGTATAGTGTGGCTTCTCAAGCTCGTAATAGAGATACTCCAAACGCATGTTCTTGTCGTAGCTCTCGATGGGAAATATCTCCCGAAACAGCGACTCCAGTCCGACCCGTTTCCTCCGGGTAGGCGAAACCTGCTTCTGCAGAAACTGCTCGTAGCTGCTCCTTTGTATCGCAACCAAATCCGGAATCTCAACAGCATCACGGACTTTGCCAAAATCACGAACGTTCTTAGAGACCATCTGGTGCTCCCTTCAAAAGCTCACGGCACAACGCGCCCGCTGTTCGGCTCTCTGCCTCGTACACAACCATATCTATGCGCCTGTCGTGTCCGGCTTTCTAACTTAAGCTATTTCAACCACCGCACCGGCAGCCTCAAGCTGCTTGGCCGCCGCTTCCGCATCTTCCCTGCTTACTTTCTCCTTCACCGGCTTCGGAACGCCCTCAACAAGGTCTTTGGCTTCCTTCAAGCCTAATCCGGTCAGTGCCCTAACCTCCTTGATAACCTGAATCTTCTTCTCGCCGAACTCCTTCAGAATCACGTCAAAAATCGTCTTTTCTTCCTGCTCCTCGGCCGGCGCCTGAGCAGCCGGGCCCGCCATCATTACAGCGCCGCCGGCCGCAGGCTCTATACCATGCTCCTCTTTCAGGTAGTCGCCCAACTCCTTCGCCTGCATCAGCGTCAAACCGACTACCTTGTCGCCAAGCTTCTTGATTTCGCTGCTCCAGCCCTTTGTTTCCTTGGCGGCCGGCTTCTTGGCCGCTTTGCTCTCCTTCGAAGCCTCCATTGGTTCCTTCGTGTCTTTTGCTTGCTCGTCTGCCATTTCTTTGAACTCCTGGGATCAACGCCTCGCGGTAGCCGGGACTCCACCGTCCCGTTTAACCCTGATAATGGGGCAACCACAAAGCCAGTCTGTAATTTCAGTACCCGTACTGTACGCCTCCTTGATGTTTGAAACTCCCTCACGCCGCTTCTTGTTCGCCCTGCTCTGCAATAGCCTTGATGCAGCCGGCGATTGTCTGCGCGGGGCCGCCCAACGCCCCGGCCAATCGAGAACCCGGCGAACGCATCAGCGTAACCACCTCGCCGAGCAGCTCTATTCGATTCGGCATGCCGCACAAACCTTCCGTCGCCTCGACGTCCAAAACGGAGCCCTCGACAAAAGTCCCTTTAACCGTAATCGCCGGGATCTTCTTCGCCCATTCCGAAAGCTCCTTTGCAACATCTACTATGCTGTCCCCACCGTACGCAATAGCGCAAGGTCCGCTGAAGAGCACTGCCGCCGCTTCCAGCCGCCGGTCGCGCAATGCTCTCTTGAACAATGAATTCTTGACCACCCGAATTCGTATGCCCTTTTGCTTCAACTCGCCGCGCATCAGGTTATTGTCCACGCCGCTGACGCCTACCGTGCTGACCACAAGGAAGTCTCCAATGCTCTCGTCGACGATCTTCTTGCTCAGCTCCGCTTGCAACAGCCCTTTAATGTATTTGCTCATCCGTTCTCCTGTACCCGTATGAACTCGCACTCGCTGATCCGCGACTGCGACCATTGCTTGATATCATCGTCCTCAACTTGGCTCCGTGTCGCTTGCCCTCGAAACACACGTCACAGACTGACCGGTATCCCGGGGCTCATCGTCGCCGATATGAACATCTTCCTTAAATACGTGCCTTTGGCGGCTGCCGGCCTAATCTTGTTTATATGTGAGACGAACGCCTCAATATTCTCCACTAACTTCTGCGCCTCGAAGCTCTGCTTGCCCACAACCACCTGAACGTTTCCCCCTTCATCGTTCCTGAACTCCACCTTGCCCGCAACAAATTCCGCCACCGCCGTGGCTACGTCATCCGTCACCGTGCCGTTCTTGGGCGAAGGCATCTTTCCCTGCGGACCGAGAGTTCGCCCGAGCTTGCCAACCTTCCCCATAACCTTCGGGCTCGCTACAGCAACATCAAAATCCAGCCAGCCGTCCGAAACCTTCTTCACCAGTTCGTCGCTGCCGGCCTCTGAAGCACCGGCCTTCAGAGCTGCCTCGACATCAGAATCGTCGCAGAAAGCTATCACTTTCTTCTGTCTGCCCATCCCGTGAGGCAACGATACCGAACCGCGAATCGCCTGGTCCGCCTGCTTAGGATCAATCCCAAGGTTCAAAACGCACTCCACACTCTGGTCAAACTTCACCGACTTGAACGACCGGACCTTCTCAACCGCCTCGGCAAGACTCACCGGGTCCTTGCTCAACTGCTCCGATTCCTTCTTATACCTTTTGCTGCGTGATCTCATGGCTCCTGTCTCGTGTTCCGCATTCAAACACCGCCTATAACGTTTCCGGCTGTATCGCCGAACTTCTATTCGATCTCTATTCCCATGCTTCTGGCCGTGCCCCTGATGATCTTCTCTCCCTGCTCCAGATCATACGCATTCAAATCCTTGAACTTCGTCTCCGTGATCTTCCGCAATTGCTCGACACTGATTTTACCGACCTTCTCCTTGTTTGGAACGCCGCTGCCCTTTGCAATCTCCGCAGCCTGCTTCAACAGAACCGCCGCAGGCGGGCTCTTGACCTCGAACGTGAAGCTCTTGTCCACAAAGACCGTTATAACCACAGGAACCGTCGTACCGTCAAGATCTCGAGTCCGCTCGTTAAACTGCGATACGAACTGCCCGATATTGACGCCGTGCTGACCCAATGCCGGGCCTATCGGAGGCGCCGGCGTCGCCTTGCCGCCCGGAGCCTGCAACTTGATTTTTACTGCTACCTCTTTAGCCATTCTTTACCTTGCTCTACCCGCGCTCGTAAATTACGTCCCGGCCGAATCAACATTACTGCTAAAGTTTCTCGACCTGCCAATACTCTATGTCCAGCGGCGTGCTCCGGCCGAATATCGTCACGATAACCTTCACAATGCCACGCTCCGTGTCGATCGAATCGACAACACCTTCAAAATTCTCAAATGCCCCTTCCCGAATCTTGATCGGGTCCCCTTTCTTGAACTCCACCTTTATGCTCGGAGCTTCATCCGGCTTCTCCGCCTCCAAAAGCATCTTCGCCACGTCCGTATCACGCATCGGAGTCGGCACGCCTTCCGTACCGATAAAGTCTCCAACACCGGAAGTGCCTTTTATCATGAACCAGGCCTTCTCGGGAACCCTCCCGTCCTCCGTCGGCTCCATCTCCATAAAAACATAACCGGGATAAAGCTTCCGCTTGTGAACAGTCTGCTTGTTCCCCCGGATGCGCTTTATCTGCTCGACAGGGACCTCTATTCTGCCTATGGAGTCGCTCAAGCCCTCTCGCTCAACCTTCTGTTTGATGGCTTCCTTGACCTGCACTTCCTTGTTGGCCGCAACCCGTAGAACATACCACTGCATATCAACACCTTATCCGTATATCGCTACCCGAAACCCGAAAAAACTTTCAAATTCAGACGGCACGACTTTACACCAGCAACCACGAAAAAAGCAGTCGAAAGCAGATGTCCGTAACCCCGAGAAGAATGCCCATAAGAATCACGACTACGATAACTATAAACGTCGATACGGCTATCTCCTCTTTGCTCGACCAGCTCACCTTCTTCATCTCGCCCTCGGCCGCGATCATGAAGTCCGCCACCGACGGCTTGTTAACAAGCCACGAAGCCAAAACCACCAAGACAACGAAAAGACCCGCAGGAACCATCGTTGCTACCCAAAGGCCTGTCCGCGGGCTCAACTTCGGTATTTCCCACGCCTCAAGCTTCTCGTAAAGACGCCAGCAGCCCAATCCCGCGATTATAGCCGCCGCAAGAAAGCTGCCTAACCGCGTGTACTTGCCCTGCCCACGCTTGTAAAAATCAAAAGCCATCCGACAAAATCCTTATTGACCTGTTGTCACTGCTTTACACGTAATCCTTCACCGTCGGTAAAAAAACAGGCCAGGAGGGAATCGAACCCCCAACCTTCGGTTTTGGAGACCGACGCTCTACCGATTAAGCTACTGGCCTCTATCCACTCGGCCCTGAATGCCCCAGGGTCCTTGTCTACTTACGCCGTATCTTGTGAACCGTGTGAGAACGCTCCTTCTTGCAAAACCTCTTGATACGCAATTTCGGCGTGCCCTCGGCAACGCTAACGCTCGTCCGATAGTTCCTGCTGCCGCACTCACTGCACTCAAGCCAAACATTCTCTCTTTTGCTCTTCTTCTTAGCCATAAACCTTTTTCCAGGCGAGCGGAACCAACTGCAAAATCCGCCGATAACCACGCGGATAAATGCTCGAGTCCGCCCCGGTGTAGCCGGACTACTCGTCTCTGGGCGTCACTAACACAACTTGAGACCGAAATGTCTTATGCAAGAATCTTGGTTACCACGCCGGCGCCAACCGTCCGGCCGCCCTCACGAATCGCAAACCGCAGCCCTTCCTCCATTGCGATAGGGGCAATTATCTCCACCTCCATCGCTATGTAGTCGCCAGGCATACACATCTCCGCACTCTTGCCGTCGCGGGCCTTCAACCCAAGAACCGTACCCGTGACGTCCGTCGTCCGGAAATAAAACTGAGGCTTGTAGTTCGGGAAAAACGGGGTATGACGACCGCCCTCTTCCTTCGTCAGAACGTAAACTTCAGAGTCAAACTTCGTATGGGGCGTAATGCTGCCGGGAGCCGCAACAACCTGGCCCCGCTCCAGCTCCTTCTTCTCAACGCCCCGAAGAAGCACACCGATATTATCGCCCGCCTGGCCCTCGTCCAGCGTCTTGTTGAACATCTCAACACCGGTCACGACCGTCTTGCGCGTCTCCTTGGCCAGACCAACAATCTCAACCTCTTCGCCGACATGAACCTTCCCACGCTCAACTCTCCCCGTCCCGACCGTCCCGCGGCCCTTGATGCTGAAAACATCCTCTACAGGCATCAGAAACGGCTTGTCAACCTCACGCTCCGGAATCGGAATGTACTCATCCATAACCTTCAGAAGCTCGACTATCCCCTTGCAAGACGGATCATCAAGACTCTCAGCCCGCATCGCCTTCAGAGCGCAGCCGCGGATAATCGGGGTCTCGTCGCCCGGAAACTCGTACTTGTTAAGAAGGTCGCGAATCTCCATCTCAACAAGGTCCAGCAGCTCAGGATCATCAACCATGTCCACCTTGTTCATGAACACGATTATCGTCGGAACGTTCACCTGACGAGCCAGAAGTATATGCTCACGCGTCTGAGGCATTGGCCCGTCGTACGCGCTGACCACCAGAATCGCACCGTCCATCTGGGCCGCACCAGTGATCATGTTCTTGACATAGTCGGCATGACCCGGACAATCCACGTGCGCGTAGTGACGGTTCTCCGTCACGTATTCCACGTGCGCCGTCGCTATCGTCAGAATCTTGGTCGCGTCCCGCCGACCCTGTGATTCCGACGCCTTGGCAATGTCGTCATAGGACTTAAACGCCGACAGCCCCTTAAGCTCCATCACTTTTGTCATCGCGGCCGTCAAAGTCGTCTTGCCGTGGTCCACGTGACCGATAGTCCCAACATTAATGTGTGGTTTTGTCCGTTCAAATACCGCCTTAGCCATCTTAGCATGAACCTCCAATGTGTTGGGTTAGCATTCAACTATTCCCTGTCTGATTCTCTCATTACTGCTCTAAAATACTACACCCGTCTTATCCTAAATCTACACCCTGGACACCGTCTGTCCCGATACGACGCGGACACACCATCCGGGCTTGAACTGCTTACACTTAGCTGCTGATGGGGCTTGAACCCATGACCTCGTCCTTACCAAGGACGCGCTCTACCACTGAGCTACAGCAGCGATATGCGGCCCGTCGCTTGCAGGCTCCAAACACGACGACCCGGCAAAAAACACTGCCGGCCCGGCCCGCAGGCTCTAAAACCACGAACTCCTTCCTTCTTGCCTGACCCGGAAATACGCTGATTCTCGGCGCAGGCGCTTACAATTTGCACCAGCTTCTTAACGTAAACTAAGGATTTTACAGAAAATGACGCCACCCTGCAAACACAAAAAACGAAAAAAAAGAAAAAACTCTCACAACCAGCCCTCACCGCAAACGTGCCCTGTTGTCTCCGCAGTTCCGCAAGCCCGGCTTGCGAGTCCCCGTTCGCTCAACCGTCACACCGCCCCATCGTCGGGCTTTTTCGCCTCTTTCGACGCTTCGCCCCCACCCGTGCCGATATGTCGGGCAGCCCACGAATCGAGGATCTTCCGCCACTCTGGCCGGCTTGCAGCAGGGTTTATCTCTATTGCCGACAACGCCTTTATCACCGAATTGGGCTCCGCCCCGCCGCCCGGTTGCCCCAGATACTCGTCGATCGACCGCACTACTCCGCAATTAGGGTCTAAGTCCTTCTCCGACAAGCACTTATCTACCAGTTTGGCAGCAAGCCCCAGCTTCGGCCACCGAAGGTAAACGGTCATCAAGTCCGATAAAATCACGTCTTTTTCCTCAACGCTCTGGGCCGATCCCTGAAGCCTGAGAAGGTATGTTTCGGCCTTCTGGAACTGACCGGTGCCCAAATAAAGCCCGGCCAGCTTCTCTATCACCTTCAGCGCCATCCCCCCGTCATTTTCCGCCGAAGCCTTCGTCTCCGCAACCTCAAGAAAGGCTATCTGCTGTTCCTTCGACAGCTTTATCGTGCCGCTGTCGCCAAAGATATTGCCCATCCATTCGCTAAGCACCGGTGCCGCAGAACCCTTGAATATGGACAGCATGGCCTGCCAAGCCATCTCACCCTCGGCATTTGCCCCAAGCTTTGCGGCCAGCCAGCCCAAATCCTCCTTGCCCCCGATCTTTGAAGCAGCGACGATCAATCTCTTTCTTACAGTGGCGCTGCTGTCATTGACAAAGTCCTTCCTCAACTGCCTCAGTGCGTCGGCCGGGTCAATATAGATGAGCCCGTCCACAGCCGCCACACGCACCAGATCAGTCTTGTCGGCCAGTGCCTCTTCGAAAAGAACCTTGAAACGCTTCTTTGACGCCGGGTTGTGAACGCTCTGAGGAGCGCAAAGCCCGGCCATGGCGCTCAGAAGGTCACCACGCAGCGCCCCGTCGCCATCGTTCCTGCTCCGGACGTACCTTTGCTCGAGCAAACCCAGATACCTCTCTACTTCCTCAGCCGTTAGGCCGTTCTGCTCGAGCAGCTTCCTCATCACATCCGCTCCACGCCTCGCTTTCACGAAATCCTCCTCCGCCAAGTACTTCGCCGCCCATTCAAGCGTCTTCTTCCTCACCTCCAGAGGAACACGTTTCGTTGATGCTGACAGAATATCGTAGTAGCAGGAGCCGCCCAGAGCAACAAAAAGTTGAATCTTCACCTCCTCATCAGTCTCGGCCTCAAGCTGAGCCAAAAGACGCTCCGCAGAATTCAATTCCACCATGAAAGACAACACCTCCGCCGCCTTTAGCCGAATGTCCCGGTCCTTATCCGAAATAAGATCGATCAGAATCGGCTCCAACTCCGCCGGCAGCTTCTGGGGCCCCGGCGCAACGCGCGATTCTCGGACTTTCTCAAGAGCCCACAATCTCACAACCGCCCTCGAATCAACCAGATTCTCCGCCAGAAACTTGCCCTTCGCCTCATCGTCCTTCAATCCGTATATCGTATCCAGGAAACTATACAGATATTTGCCCTTCCACAATCTCAATTCCGCCTTGATCTCGCGCATCTGGGCCTGCTGACGAATAAGCAGATTGCTCAGAAATGCCTCCGGCCCGTTTCTCTCAAGCTCTTCGATTATCTGCACCCGGCTTTCCGCGTCCTGGCCCGCCGGAATCCCCAGTGCACCAAGAGATCGCTCCGCCGCCGCCGCAACCTGCTCTTGAGGACTGTCCACAAGTCTGAGAAGCCTGATTGCGGCCCGCATATCCGGACGAAGCTCCAATGCATAGACACAATTCAACTTTGCCTTTATCGGCAGCGAAGTGTCCTCTATCAGCTTGTCAATCGGCTCCGATATCTGCGCGTAATCGAAGATCAAAGTCGCCTCCGCCGCCAATCCCGCAATATCAGAGCCCCCGTTTGCCAGAACACCCAGCAAAGGCTCGATAAAGTCCTCCTTGTTCTGGACTTTCTCAAGATCCCCGGATGCCCTTGCCAGCCCCAGGGCCTTGCATACCGCCACCCGCGCCCCCACATTGGCGCTCTGATTCAGGGCCTCGATCAATATCTTCCTCGCCGCCGCCGAATCGTTGGTCAACAGCAAATTGGCGGCATTCATCCGCATCTGGTCGCTCGATCCTTTATCGAGCAGAGCATCCCTGGTCAGTTTCAACTGCGGATCAAGCTCGACCTCGGTCCCCGTCTTGGTGCCGTTGCCCGCCGGAACGGCTTTGTCCTGGCCGACGCTAAGCACTTGGCATCCTATGGCCGCCAGAAACATAACCAGATATAGCCGTCCTGTGCTCACTCGCATGACCCTAAGCAAACCCCTGCAAGTCAAACTCTGACTTAATATTAACCGCCGACAACAGCCGAGTCAACCGTCGTTTTCAGCGATTTGTCTTTTGATTTAAGACGACCCATCCTGAGGCACACTAAGGTCTTGGATGAAACTGCTTGTGAATGCTCCTTAGCCTTTCCTGATCGACGTGCGTATAAATCTGCGTTGTGGCTATATCCGCGTGGCCTAACATTTCCTGCACGCTCCGCAGGTCCGCCCCACCCCTCAAAAGGTGTGTCGCAAAACAATGCCTCAGCGTATGTACGGTCAGGTTTCTCGGCATGCCGGCTCGGATCGCATACTTCTTGACCAGTCTCCAAATCTCAATACGGCCCAGCCCCAGCCCGGTCCGCGAAAGCAGCAGCCGGCCGCCGCTCGCGGGCCCGGCAAGTCGCGGCCGCAGCTCACGCAGGTATGCGCGAGTCGCCGAAACCGCCGTCCTGCCCACCGGTATGATACGCTCCTTCTTGCCCTTCCCAACGCACCGAAGGTACCCGATGTCAAGGTTCAGATCGGATACTTGAAGGCCCGCCAGTTCACCGGCCCTTATCCCCGTGGCGTACAGCAGCTCCAGCATCGCCTTGTCCCTCACATAATACGGCTCGTCCGCACTGGGAGCATCGAGAAGACTCACAACCTGATTCTTGCTGCACACAACCGGCAGCTTCTGCCAGAGCTTCGGGCTTTCCAGCATTCCCGCAAAATCGTTCTCAATCAGACCCGTAAGCCTGCAGAATCGCAGAAACATACGTATCGCGGCAAGTCCACGCTTCACCGAACTCTCGGCCTTGCTGACTTGAAACATCGTGCGAAGGTAGTCCTGGATAACGCCGGGATTAACTTCGTTAAGACGCCCCATACGCCTCGACTCGCAGTACTCCAGGAAGCTCTTGAGGTCCCGCCCGTAGGCTTGAACCGTATTGTCGCTAAGACCCGCCTCAACGCTCAGATAATCAAGGAATGCCTTAACTTCACTGCCAAAAGGCAGCGAAAGCACCTTCTCGCCAACAGATTGTGTCTGCGTTGACGCCACGTGCGGCTCTGAGAGTTACGATTGAAAAACGGGCTTTATAGTATTACTATCGGCCCTCAAACCACATAACCTTTAGCTGTAACGCCGGACGCTCCGAACCGCAAAAAAACTTCAGAAAAATCCTTGTTCAAGTTGAACTGAGCCCCGGCCTGTTGTACAATATTGTCGGTGCGAGTAATTCTCGGGAGGATACTAAAATGAAGACGTTGACACTCACCCAGCTTGTCGTATTGGCCTCTGCTTCGTTTCTGTCCGCCAACCCGATTCCGGTTCCGCCGCCGGCAAGCATGCCCCTCGAAGAAATGAAGATAGTAATACAGCCCTCGGACGGCACGCTCCAAGCGGTGTTCACCGGCCAATTCACATTCACCTACATCCCCCAAGACGTAACCTCAATGCTCTTCCCCCTGCCACCGGACGCAAATGCCATCCGCGTTTGGCAGGATCAGCTCGAATTAGAGTGGCGCTGGTGCGACCAGCAGTATCCCACCGTCCTACCGGAAATGCCAAACATACCCATGATTGAATGGCAGGGACCTTTCCCGGTTGCGGGCGCCGTCTTTCGAGTAGACTACCGCCACGAACTCATCAGGCGACCCCAGGAATTCGTCTTCTTCTACGCGGTCGGAACCGGCAAGTACTTCCCTACGTACGAGAAGGCGACAATCGCCCACTTCGATATCGCTATTCCCGCCGGCTTCGAGGTGGCGGGCCTCTGGCACGACGTCAAAGAGCACGAATACGAAATCGTCGATTCGCACCTCAAAACAACCATCCATTCACATTTCGGGCCGATCACGAAAGACCTCATCTTGTCCCTTAAGCCTAAGGAGGGCCCCTTCGACTTCACGGATTTTGCGTTATTGGCCGACAACTGGCTCCGGACCGATTGCGACGCGCCCTGTTGGTGTGGGGGCGCCGACTGGAGCTGCAACGGCGCAGTCGATACGAACGATCTCGAGATGCTTGCCGAAAACTGGCTCGTGGAAAGAGAATCCGTCGGACCTCAGAAGCCCAGCCTGAGCGCATACTACATGCCGGTCGAAACTGCCCTAATCCCTGATGCCCCCGGCTACACCCTGCCGCTGGACTTCGAGACCATCACCAACAATAGCTCGCTTGCCCCCTTCTTCGACCTCGCACGCGCCGCCCCCCTGCTCGAGCAGAACGGCTTTGCCGTCGTCGAATACGACTTGCCCACTCCTGACTATGAAGGCGACGACATCGTCAAACCGTACGAGCAGCTTTGCGACCTGGAAATACCAATCTTCGTGACCTCCGACACCCTCCTCCATCTTTACCACGTCCAGTTCGACGAAACGCTAAAACACATCGAGGAAACCGAGTTCTATTTCGACATACGCGATTTGACGGCGGCCCTGCTCCAGGACGCCCTCGCCCGGCACCAGCAATTCACCGGAGACCTCAAGGAAGCCGCTAAGCGAAATGTCGCCTATCTGGCCGTTGCAAACAAGCTGATTGACCCCAACAACCTTCTGCCCCCTCTCGTGGCCGAGCTCGCCGCAAAAGAACTGGAAAAAATCGAAGCACACGCCGGCTTCGAAGGCAGCGATATCTTCATCTATATGGAGGACTACTCCCAGTACGTCCCCAGGGGCCATTACACGCGAAGCGAACGGCTCAAATGCTACTTCAAAACGCTCATGTGGTACGGACGTATGGCCTTCCTCTTAAAAGGCTCGATTCCCTGGGGACCGGCATTCGCACCCGCTCTCATAAGCCCCTATGACGCCAAAATTCAGACCATCCAGGCCGTCCTGCTCGCAAACGCAATCCAGTCCGTTCAGGTCGGCCCGCGGTCGGGACGTGCCCTATGGGACCGAATATACGCAGTCACCGCATTCTACGTCGGCCTCGCCGACGACCTGACGCCCTGTGAGTATCTCTGGGCTGTGGAAAAGGTCTTCGGCAGCGGCTTCGAGCCATCCGACCTCAACGACCAGGCACGATTCTTCAATCTGAAGATCGAGCTGGCGCTTATGCGCTCCCCAAGGATTAACGGTGGAACCGGCTATGCTACCGTAGTGCCGCCCGTCACGGAACAGTCCCTCAACGACGTGCTCGACAGGACCAAGGGAATGCGCTTCATGGGCCAGCGCTTCATTCCCGATTCCTACATGTTCCAGCATCTGGTCTTCCCCGAGGTAGGGCCCTACCTCGGTAGCTCGGAGCCCAAACCGTTCACTTGCGGCAAGACCGGAATCTGCGAGGGATGCCCCTTCGAGTGGGGACGCTGCTACCCCAGAGGTCTCGACGTGATGGCCGTCCTCGGTTCGGCGCGGGCCGAAGCGATTCTGGCCGAAGAAGGTGATACCGACTACGAGCACTACGCGAAGAAGTTCAAAGAGCTCAAGACCGAATTTGACTCCTTCGACCTCTCCGACTGGAACCGCAACCTGTACTGGAGCTGGCTGTACTCTCTGGCCGCGTTGCTCCAACAATGCCCCGAAGGCTATCCCGGCTTCATGCGCACCGGCGCCTGGGAAAACAAACAGCTCAACGCCGCACTCGCCTCCTGGACCGAGCTGCGCCACGACACAATTCTCTACGCCAAGCAGAGTTACACGCCGCCCGGCACAACAAGCATTCCCGACCCGCCACCGCCACCGCCGCCCGGTTACGTCGAGCCTGTCCCGGAGTTCTACGGCCGGCTGCTGGCGCTCACAAGAATGACCAGAGAAGGACTGACAGACCTCGACGCTCTGCCTGCTCAAGCGGCTTTGCGACTGGCCAATCTCGAGAGCCTGTTGGCCCGCCTGATTGAAATCGCCGACAAGCAGCTTCGAAACCAGGTGCTTTCCGAAGACGACGAAGTCTACCTCAGGGACTTCGCGGAGACACTCGAGGCAACCGTCCTCGGCGTGGACGATAAGGGCATAAAGACGACCCTCGTGGCCGATGTTCACACACACGGATTTGAAGGAAATGTGGTCGAAGAAGGCGTCGGCAAGGTTGACCTGATCGTAGTGGCATGCCCCATGCCGAGCGGCCACGTGTTCCTGGCAGTCGGCCCGGTGCTCTCATACTACGAGTTCAAACACCCGATGGGTGACAGGCTCACCGACGAAGCCTGGCGACAGTTGCTCACCCGACCCGATAAGCCCGACAGACCGCCGTGGTTCAAGTCCCTGATGCCTTGATCCCCCGGCACAGCCGACCAGCGTGGGCAGATGCTAAGCCCCGGCTCGGCAGCGGCCGATGTGCATGCAAACTCACCTCACTGGCCAATTCAGCCTTGAGTCGGCCCGCCAGGTTCCTAAAATAGGCGTGCTCGCACGTGTATGTATGCGAAGCAGGTAAAGATTCCGCATTCATCGTTAACAAGAAGGAACGGTTCTATGGATGCCCCTCAATTGACTCGTCGCCAGTTTCTCGAACGCACGCCGCACGCCATGCTGGCCCTCGCAGGCCTCTCACGCCTGGCCGTCGCAGGAAAAAATGCCCCCGAGCCCAAACCGCTGCCCCCCGTTCGAGCGATAACCCGAGGCCCGAAGTTCCATTGGTTCGCATACTACGACAAGCTCCAATTCGACCCGTCCTGCCGCCGCGCGCTTGGCATGGAGGTCGATTTCGAACACCGCAGCCCCACGCCAGACGACGTCATCAAAATAGGAATGGTCGATCTCGAAGACAACGACCGATGGACCCAGCTCGGCCAATCCCGCGCCTGGTGCTGGCAGCAGGGTTGTATGCTCCAGTGGCGGCCGGGCTCAACAAGTGAAATCCTCTGGAACGACCGTCAGGCCGGCCGCTTCGTCTCGCACATCCTCAACGTCAAGACAGCCAGCACCCGCACCATTCCCCACCCATTCTACACAATCAGCCCCGACGGCCGAACCGCCGTCGCCCCCGATTTCGCCCGAGTCGACGCGATGCGCCCGGGCTACGGCTACAAGGGACTGCCCGACCCCTACCAGGACTACCTCGCCCCCAAAAACTCGGGTATCTTCAGAATAGACCTCGAGACCGGCAAACAGGACCTGATAATCTCCCTTGCCGACATCGCCCGCTTCGGTAAGATTCCCGGCGAGCCCAAAAACCCCAAGCACTACTTTAACCACCTCCTCTTCAATCCGGACGGCTCCCGCCTTGTCTTCCTCCACCGCTGGCGGGCGACAGGCCTGCGCAGCTTCGGCACCCGAATGCTCACCGCATCCCCCGACGGCGCCGACATCCGCGTCGTCGATCCACACGGAAGAACCTCGCATTTCATCTGGCGAGACCCCGCCCACATCCTCGCCTGGGCCTGGCATCCCTCCGCCGGCAGCGCCTTCTACTTGTATAAGGAATCCACCGGCCACGTCGAGATAGTCGGAAAAGGCATCATGACCGGCAACGGCCATTGCAGCTACCTGCCCGGAAATAGCTGGATTCTAAACGACACTTACCCCGACAGGAACCGCAACCAGAACGTCTATCTCTACAACGTCCGCACCGCCCGCAGAATCCCCCTCGGCAGTTTCCACCTCCCCCCCGAGTACACGGGAGAGTGGCGCTGTGACACTCATCCGCGTTTCAGCCCCGACGGCCGCAAAATCTGCTTCGATTCGCCCCATGCAGGCAACGGAAGACAGATGTACCTCATCGACGTCAGCCAAATCACAGGATCGTCCTAAGCAACCGTCCCTTGCCCCCGGAATATCTCACCGCATGCGCGGCAAATAGTTCAATTCTCGCGATGGCCCATTTTTTGGGGTCTTCCCGGAGTTGGCCTGCTCCCCGAGAAGTGGTCCGGTCTTTATGAGAGGATAACCGACAACAGATGTATGTTTTTGAAAGGCTTGTCTCATGAAGAAGAAACACACCGGGCCCCAGATTGGGGCCAAGCTCAGGCAGCCTGATGTGCTCATTGGCCAGGGCAGTAGGGTGGCAACACAAGTGAAAGGCGGAAGCAACTGTCGTCAGCTTTTCATACCGGGCCTAATGCAGTGCGTACCAGGTTGCGTTGATCGTCGTACCAGTCTGCGTATTGGGCGCCCGGCAAGAACTCGTCATGTGCCTGTGCGAGCAGGTCTTTCAGCGCCTTGCGCATCCTCTTGAGCTGGGGCAGGTCCTTTTGGTCTTGGGCGAGATTGTTCATCTGGTACGGGTCACTCGCGTTGTCGTAAAGCTCTTCTTGGCCGGTCAGCCACTTGGCATAAGTGTACTGCTTCGTTCTGACGCCTCTCCACTCCGGCCATAACGTACCCGATTGGAAGAAGTCCCAATGCGAGACATAGTTCATCATCAGCAGTTCATCGCGACCGGCCTTGCCCTTGCCCAGGACTGCCTTGCTTAGATCGGCACCGTCGGAGGTACCGGGAGGTTGTAGTCCCAACATGC
>CP070678.1:4519451-4533408 GCA_020352515.1 Phycisphaerales bacterium
CGTCGACTACGTCAAGCAGTATGCTTCGCAAACAAGGTGGGATTGGCTCTACGACTGGTATATCTGCGGCACAGAGAGGATATCCACCCTGATGGGTGATTTCCAAGAACCGCGACTCTCATTCCTCTACTGTCGTCGCAAACCCGGGCCCAACGCCCGCATCAGGCCCGGCCTGCCGCCTTTCCCTTACACCGAGGGTATGACGTTACTGCTCGGAATAAAACAGGAAAAGGGCTTCTTCCGCATCGTCGCCCAGGAGAGAAAGTAGCAGGCAACCGGCGGCCCGCCTTTCGACCGGCTCGCTGGACTAGCGACACCGGAATCTCCGCCGAATACATCCGTGCTCTCCGGCCCACCCTCGGCGGCGAATCCTTGCCTGCTTGTCGAGCATGTGCCGAGCGCAGGCGGGCCGTAGCTCGCCGCCAACGGCCTTGCTATAGGCCCGGCGATGGTCTTGCCGCGGTCCATTTGTTGAGGCTGTTGCCCCGCGAGCCTGCCCCCGGCCCATCCCCGCGGTCGCCCCATACTCCATTCCCTCTTTCTCCCCCACCCCCTGTTCTTCCCCCCCAAAACCGCCCTTTCCTCTCACCCAAGTTCCCCCGAAGCGCCAAAAGAACTGCCCCGCCGAACCCGAAAAGCCGAAAGAACAGCCCCCCAGGCGGCCCGGTCCCCCCGGCGGCTATCGCCTTAGGTCCTTGCCCCGCCCCGCCGTATCGTCTCCCATCCTCGCCCCCTGTCGCCGCCCGCTCGCCCCCGGAGCCCCGCTTTCCGCGCCCGCTTGCCGGCAGAGCCCGGCTGTCAACTTGGCGTGCCGGCCCGCCCGGCCATGCCAAAACTGGCATCCGCCCCCTATCAGAATCCTGCCGCCCCGCCGCCCCCGGCCAAAATTTCCATCCCATAATCCCTTGCCAGACAACACCTTACGGCATCCGGCCCACTCGGCCACCCCCACACGGCCGCTCTTGGTACATAGTTTGCACGATGCCGTTCTTATTATGCGTATTTTGACGATAGAACCCTTTTTTGATGCTCACAATTAAGGAGGCAAGCAACTATGGCAGTCAAAGAATTGGCATTTGAAGCAGATGCACGTGCCAGCCTGCTAACCGGCGTGGAGAAGCTCGCCGCGGCAGTAAAATCTACTCTCGGCCCAAGAGGCCGAAATGCCATCCTCGATAAAAGCTGGGGAGGCCCAAGCGTAACAAAGGACGGCGTTACAGTCGCCGAAGAGATCGACCTCGCCGACAAAAACGAGAACCTCGGCGCAAAACTCGTACGAGAAGCAGCAAGCAAAACCTCCAAAATCGCCGGCGACGGAACTACAACCGCCACCGTGCTGACCGAGGCGCTGTTCAAGCAGGCCTACAAGAACCTCGCCGCCGGCGCCGACGGAATGGCCCTAAACCGCGGAATGCAGACCGCCGCCGAGAAGGTCGTGGACATGCTCAGCTCCATGGCAAAGCCCGTCAATATCGCCGAATCCGACGACATCATCAACATCGCCTCCGTATCGGCCAACAACGACATCGAGATCGGCAAGATCATGGCCAAGGCATTCCAGAGGGTCGGAAAGGACGGTGTCATCACCGTCGAAGAGGGAAAGAGCTTCGAGACAACCGTCGAATTCGTCGAAGGAATGCAGTTCGACCGCGGCTATCTCTCGCCGCATTTCGCCACCAACCAGGACGACATGACCTGCGTGCTCGAGAGGCCTTTCATCCTCGTTTACGAGGAGAAGATCAGCAACGTCGCCAAGCTCGTCCCCATGCTTGAGAAGGTCGCAAAAGCCAAGAAGTCCCTCCTTATCATCGCTGAGGACGTCGAGAGCGAGGCCCTCGCAACCCTCGTCGTCAACAAGCTAAAGGGCATTCTCAAGGTCGCCGCCGTCAAGGCCCCGGGATACGGCGACCGCAGAAAGGCAATGCTCCAGGACATCGCGATACTCACCGGCGCCGAGCCCATCTTCAAGGACCTCGGCATCGAGATGGAGAACATCAGCATGAGCCAGCTCGGACAGGCGAAGAAAGTCACGATCGACAACGACAACACGATTATCGTCGAAGGAGCAGGCAGGCAGGAGGCAATCAACGGCCGCATCGGCCAGATCAAAGACGAAATCGATATAACCACCAGCGATTACGACCGTGAGAAGCTCCAGGAGAGACTCGCAAAGCTCACCGGCGGAGTCGCCCAGATCAACGTCGGGGCCGCAACAGAAGCCGAGATGAAGGAGAAAAAGGCCCGCATCGAGGACGCCCTGCACGCCACCAGGGCCGCCATCGAGGAAGGCATTGTCCCCGGCGGGGGCGTCGCCCTGGTCCGCTGCATGGACGCCGCCGATAAGCTCAGGCTCAAAGGCGACGAGAAGACAGGCGCTGATATCCTTATAAGGGCCCTCAGCATGCCCTGTCACTGCATCGCAGAGAACGCGGGCGCCACGCCGAATCTGGTCGTCAACAAGGTCGCCGAAGGCAAAGGCGGCTTCGGCTACAACGCCGACAAGGACCGGTATGAAGACCTGCTGGCAAGCGGCGTGATAGACCCGGTAAAGGTGGTGCGGACCGCCCTGCAGAACGCCGTCAGCATAGCCGGCCTGCTGCTTACTACCGGCTGCCTCGTGACGGAAAAACCCAAAGAGAAGGAGCAGATGCCTCCGGGCGGCCCGGGCGGCCCCGGAATGGATGGTATGGGAGGCATGGGCGGCATGGGTGGCATGATGTAGTATCGCCGCAGCCGGTGTGCTCGGCCGCTGATAAACTCGCCGGCCCGCCCAAAGGCGCCGGCATAGCGGTAAAGGAGGTGCTGAGTCATGAATAATACCATGCGGCACGAAAGTCACGCCCGGACAAAAAGCACGGCAAGCCGGGTCAAACGGACGTTGGCTGCGGGCATGATGCTGTGCCTTTTGGGCGGCTTCGGCTGTGCCAACGTGGAAACGCGCCCCGATGACGCGCCCGCCGGAGAATCAAAACGCAAGATGACGAAGGACGAACGAATGGCCTGGTGGCGAGAGGCGAGATTCGGCATGTTCATCCACTGGGGTCTCTACGCGATCCCGGCGGGCGAATGGAACGGTAAGAAGATCGGCGGAATCGGTGAATGGATAATGAACAACGCGCACATCCCCGCCGATGAGTACGAGAAGCTCGCCGCCCGCTTCAACCCGGTCAGGTTCGACGCCGATAAGTGGGTGCGAATCGCAAAGAACGCCGCCATGAAGTACATCGTCATCACCAGCAAGCACCACGACGGCTTCTGCCTCTGGGATTCCAAAGTCAGCGACTATGACATCATGGACGCCGGCCCCTTCAAACGCGACATACTCAAGGAGCTCTCTGAAGCCTGCAAAAAGCACGGCATTCGACTGTGCTTCTACCATTCGATTATGGACTGGCATCACCCCGACGCACAGCGCCCCTTCTACCCGAACTACAACGACACGAGCAAGTCAAACCCAAGATTCGGCCTGTACGCCGAAAACTACATGAAGCCCCAGCTCAAGGAGCTGATAACCCAATACGGCCCGCTCGGAGTGATGTGGTTCGACGGCGAATGGATAAAGGACTGGACCGAGCCGCAGGGCAGGGACCTCTACAACTACGTCCGACAGCTCCAGCCGGACATTATCATAAACAATCGTGTCGGAAAGGGCCGCAAGGGAATGGAGGGCCTCAGCAAGAGCGACCAGGAGTACGCCGGAGACTTCGGCACGCCCGAACAGCAGATTCCCGCAAAGGGACTGCCCGGGGTGGACTGGGAATCGTGCATGACGATGAACGATACCTGGGGCTACAAATCGGACGACAACAACTGGAAGTCCTCCGAAGACCTCATCCGCAAGCTGGCCGATATCGCAAGCAAGGGCGGCAACTTCCTCCTTAATGTCGGCCCTACCGCAGAAGGCCTCATCCCGGCCCCGAGCGTGGAGCGCTTGGCGGCCATCGGAGAGTGGATGAAGATAAACGGCCAAAGCATTCACGGCACGACCGCCAGTCCGCTCGGCAGAGTGCCGTGGGGACGCTGCACCGCAAAGCCGCAGAAGCTCTACCTCCACGTCTTCGAATGGCCCGGCAACGGAAAGCTCGTCGTCCCCGGACTCATGAACCGCGTCAAGAGGGCCTCACTGCTGGCCGCAGGCAAGAACCGCAGGCTGCCCCTCGTAGTCCAGGGGCCCACAGGTGTTATTATCGGTGTGCCGGACAAGGCGCCCGACCCCATCAACAGCGTTATACTTCTGGAGATCGACGGCCCGCCTAGGGTCGCCACAGAGCCGCCGGAGTAACCGGCAGACTGCACGCCGGCGGGCACACAAATCGTCTTTCAGGTGTGCTTGAATGACAAGTTAACACGGTTTAACCATGACAGATAAAAGGAGCCAGTTATGAAGCTTGTACCTTTGGATGACAGAGTTGTCGTAAAACAGTCGGAAGCCGAAGAAAAGACGACCGGCGGAATCATCCTCCCGGATACCGCAAAAGAAAAACCACAAATGGGCAAGGTCGTCGCCGCAGGACCCGGCAAGCTGCTCGACGACGGCAAGCGAGCCAAAATGTCCGTAAAGAAAAACGACCAGGTCGTCTACGCCAAGTATCTCGGCAGCGACGTCGAGATAAACGGAGAAAAGTACGTAATCCTCAAGGAGAGCGATATCCTCGGCGTGCTCGAAAAATAGATGAATCAACAATCCGTAATCAGCAAATCCTCCACAGGGAATTGAAGACTAAGACTTTAGAAGAGGTAATGGAAAATGGCAAAACAATTGATGTTTGATAGCGCGGCGCGAGCCGACCTGAAGGACGGCTTGTCACAGCTTGCCGCCGCGGTCAAGGTCACTCTCGGACCGACCGGAAGAAACGTGATCCTGCACAAGAGCTGGGGCTCGCCGAAGGTGACAAAGGACGGCGTCTCGGTCAGCAAGGAAATCGACCTGCCCCAACCTTTCCAGAACATGGGCGCCAAAATGGTCAACCAGGCCGCCAGCAAAACCTCCGACGTTGTCGGTGACGGAACCACCACCGCAACAGTCCTGGCCGAAGCGATATACGCCGAGGGATTGAAGCACGTCACTGCCGGCGCAAACCCCATGTCAATCCAGAGGGGCATCAGCAAGGCCGCCGACGTCGTGATCAACCTCATCCAGTCCGTAAGCGTCCCTGTCAAGGGCCACGAGGACATCGCAAAGGTCGCCACCATCAGCGCCAACAACGACCCCTCGGTGGGCGAGATCATGGCCGAGGCGTTCGATAAGGTCGGAAGCGACGGCGTCATCGAGGTCGAGGAAGGCAAGGGAATGGAAAACGAGCTCGAGGTCGTCGAGGGAATGCAATTCGACAAGGGATACATCTCACCCTACTTCATGACCGACCCCGAAACCCTCGAGGCCGTGCTCGAGGATGCCTACATACTCCTCCACGAGAAAAAAATATCCAACGTACGAGAAATCATCCCCCTGCTCGAGAAGATCGCCCAGGTCGGAAGGCCCCTGCTCATCATCGCAGAGGACCTCGAAGGCGAGGCCCTGGCCGCCCTGGTCATCAACCGGCTGCAGGGAGTGCTGAAAGTCTGCGCCGTCAAGGCTCCCGGTTTCGGCGACCGCCGCAAGGCGATGCTCGCCGATATAGGCATCTCGACCGGTGGACAGGTCATTACCGAAGACCTCGGCATCAAGATCGAGAAAATCGAGCTCTCGCAGCTCGGCCGGGCGAAGAAGATCGTGGTCGACAAGGAAAGAACCACCATCATCGAAGGGGCCGGAGCAAAGAAGGACGTCACCGCAAGGTGCGAGCAAATCCGCAACCAGATCGAGAAGACCACCAGCGATTACGACCGCGAGAAGCTCCAGGAGCGACTCGCAAAGCTCACCGGCGGCGTTGCCGTGATCAAGGCCGGTGCGGCCACCGAAGCGGAAATGAAGGAGCGAAAGGACCTTCTCGAAGACGCCCTGCACGCCACCCGAGCAGCGGCCGAAGAAGGCGTCATAGCCGGGGGCGGCATCGTGTTCCTCCGGGCAATTCCCGAGGTTGAAAAGGCCAGAAGCAAGGCAAAGGGAGACGAAAAGATCGGCTTTGACATCGTCGGCCGCGCCCTTAAGGCGCCCACGACGCAGATTGCCGAGAACTCCGGCGAACCCGGCGACGTCATCGTGGCCCAGCTTCTCGAAAAACTTCAAAAGAGCAAGAATATCGGCTACAATGCCAACACCGGGCAGTTCGTTGACATGTTCAAGGCCGGAATTATCGACCCGGCAAAGGTCGCCAGAACGGCCCTCGAGATGGCCGCTTCAATCGCAGGCCTCATGCTCACGACAAATGTTCTCGTCACAGAGCTAAAAGACGAGGACAAGGACGAAAAGCCCATTCCGGGCTCGGTGAGGTAAAACTCACGGCTTGCGGCACGTGATGTCCGGCTCGCGCCGCTTCCCACAGGCTGCAACACCCAGGGCACAGTAAAATGGCCAAACGCGACTATTACGAGGTTCTCGGCGTGGGCAAGGATGCCTCCGCCGACGAGGTCAAACGCGCGTATCGCCGAATGGCCATGAAGTATCATCCGGATAAAAACCCGGATGATAAGGAGGCCGAGGCGAAGTTCAAAGAGTGCGCGGAGGCCTACGAAGTCCTCAGCGATCCCGATAAGCGCCGCCAGTACGACCAGTTCGGCCACGAAGGCCTCCGCGGCACGGGCATGCACGACTTCTCGCGCATGAACGTCGAGGACATATTCAGTATGTTCGGCCTGGACGACTTCTTCGGCGGAATCTTCGGCGGCGGGCGCCGCGCCAGAGCCGGCCGGCCGGGCGGGCCCGCCCGCGGGTATGACCTCGAAACCAACGTCGAGCTGACCCTTAACGATGTCGCCGGCGGCACAGAGAAAACCATCGAATTCACAAGACAGGATCTGTGCGCCGAATGCGCGGGTAGCGGAAGCGCAAAGGGCGCAAAGCCGGGCCGGTGCGCCACCTGTGGCGGAAGAGGGCAGGTCGCAAGGGGTGGCGGATTCTTCCAGATGGTCTCAACCTGTCCGCAGTGCAAGGGAAGCGGGCAGATAATCACAAACCCATGCCGAAAATGTAAGGGAACCGGCAGGGTCCCCAAGAAAAGAACCGTGGCAATAAAAATCCCGCCGGGCGTACACGAGGGACAGGGCATTAGGGTCAGCAGTGAAGGAGAGCCCGGCCGAAACGGCGGACCCCGGGGAGACCTCTACTGCTACGTCAGGATAAAGCCGCACGAATTCCTGCAACGAGACGGAAATGACCTCATCGCCGTCGTGCCTATAAGCTTTACGCAGGCCGCACTCGGAGCAACCATCGACGTGCCGAGCCTCAACGGAACAAGGGGCCTGAAAATACCACCCGGCACCCAGTTTGGAAGAGTCTTCAGAATAAGGGGCCAGGGTCTGCCCGACCTCAGAACCCGCCGAACCGGAGACCAGCTCGTACAGGTCACCATCGAGACGCCCACCAGACTCAACTCCAAACAGGAAGAGCTCCTGAGAGAGTTCGCAAAAACAGAGAACAAAAGGGTCTCACCCCAGGCCGTCGGCTTTTTCGAGAAGCTCAAAAAACACTTCGGTAACGCCAAATGAAAAAGAAGAAAGAACAAGTCCAACAAAAGCAAAAGACCGAGGCCGAAACAAGCGAGTCCGACCGGCCCCGGCAGACGCCGGACACCCTGCTCAAAGAAAAGGACGAGCTATTCGAAAAGCTCCAGCGGGTCAGCGCCGACTATGCCAATTTTCAGAAGCGCGTACCCAGGCAGATTGCCGATACGATCGCCTACGAGAAGGAGCTCATAATCAAGAGATTCTTGCCGGTCCTTGACAACTTCGAGCACACGCTCGCCAACACTGTCTCGGCCGAGAATCTTGACGCGTTTCTCCAAGGGGTCCGGATAATCTACGACCAGATGCTGGACGTGTTGAAGTCGTTCGGCGTCGAGCAGATAGAGGCCGCCGGACACAACTTCGACCCCGCGATGCATGAGGCGATGATGCAAAGGACCGAGCCGGACCGGGAGGCGGATATCGTCCTCGAGGAGTTCCAGAAAGGCTACAAGCTGAACGGACGCATGATTCGACCCAGCAAGGTCGTCGTAAACAAGCTGCCCTCCGAAACACCGGCCGAAGAAACCACGCCGCAAACCCCGGAGCATACGACGCCCGAACCTGAGGCTGCCGATGAGTTCGAGACTACCGACATGGAGTAAGTGATATGCCGACCTACGATTACCTCTGTGATAGCTGCGACCACAGCTTCGAGCAGTTTCAGAGTATAACCGCAAACTCGCTTCGCAAGTGCCCCAACTGCGGCAGGAACACCCTCAGACGTCTCATCGGCAGCGGCGCAGGAATAATCTTCAAAGGCTCCGGCTTCTACCAAACAGACTACAGAAGCGAAAGCTACAAAAACGCCGAAAAAAACGAAAAAGGCGCACCCGAAAAAACCTCAAAAGATAAGAAAGCAGAGGCCAAAACCGAATCCAAGCCCGCCGAGCCCAAAGCCGAATCCAAACCCGCAGAGTCCAAAACCAAAAGCGACGACAAGAAAAAAACCGCCTAAGCCGACAGCGCCCTTAGCTTCAACAGCGAGGCTGCAAGCCCGGCCGCAAACCCGAGAACACAAAACACAAGACCCGCGCCTGAGTGCCCCCCCGCCCTGACGAGAATGCTGATGACCAGGCAAAGTCCAATCAGCGTAACGAGTATCTGCAGCATCGATATCTTGTAAAGCATGCTCTTTGGCGTTACGAACACCGGCACTGCCGAGAGCAACCCCCCAATAAGAACCGCCCAGCCGATTGCACCGATGTGATGCCCGGCCTGATAGCTCCCGGCGGGCACAACTACGCCCGATATTCGGCCCGGATTGAGATACACCCACGGCAGGAAGAATCCCAGAACAACAAGGCCAACGCCACCCAACGTCACCAGATCGACCCGGCTGAATTTCTCCTGGCCCCGCAACGCGCTCGATTTGCCCATCGCATCCAGCAGCTCGGCGGCTTCCTCGGCCGTGACCTTGCGCTCTTCAACCATCTGCAGAATCCTCGCTTTCTCAGCGCTATTGGCCGTGCTGCCGGCCGAAACCTCCTTCACAAATGCCCCCAGCAATTTGCCGATCGGATAGACTGCCGCCAGCGCCCCGATCAGCAGGTTGAGCAGCAGGTATTCCCCCACGCCGTACCGGGCAGGCCACCTGCGCCCCGAAGGTGAAAGAACGCCCGATACGCCGAAGAAATAGAGCAGCCACGGCATCACAGTCACAAACAACACCGACAGACAGGCAACCGTAAGGAACTTGACCTTCGTGGCAAGTCGAAGCACCAAGTATATCACCAGCGCAACGATCGCCTGGGCTCCCAAAACCGCCAGGCTCGACGCCGACAATGCATCTGATAAACTGAACTCCACCATCTCGATTTCTCCCTATTTGCGGCCTCTCAGCATATTTGTCGCCTCCTTGACGCTCATCTCACCCTTCTCGATGGCGTCCAGAATCTCCTTCCTGCTCAGCGGCGCCTGCTGAGGCGACAGGCCAAGTGCCGCGTTGATGCCGTCGAGCATCTTGTTTATCGTCGGATAAGAGATGCCCAGCTCCTTCTCAACCTGCGATATGTTCCCACGCTGACGCAGAAACACCGCGATGAACTTCTGGTACTCCACCGGCAGTGCCGCCAGCCCCCCTGCCTCAAATGACCCGTTGATCTCGCTGCCGCACCGGCCGCACTTGATACGCGCCACCTCGATTGCCCCCCCGCAAAGCGGACAAGACGCTGGAAGATTCAGATGTTCAATCTTCTTATCCATAGACCTCTACTATCAATTACTACGCATATCTTAGTCAAGATATTCAACCCGTCAATCAAAAAATTTGATTTCTTGGAAAAATATCTTCCTGCCCATGCCGGAGCATCCCATCAACCGCCGTTTTTGGCCCAAGAACCCGTATGATGGAGTATCCGGCACGCCGCGCCAGGCTGAAAAAAAATGTGGAAAACACGACCGTGCCCGCACCAAAAGGAACATCCCCCGAATCCGCCAACCCCGCACTCGCACTACTTCAGAAGCTTGGCAATCCGCCTGAAATCCGGGTGCTCCGCGGTGCCGAGCAGCTCGAAAATCGCCATCTCCGTGCTAACGATATCGGCGCCTTTGGCCGCCATCCGATCCAGAGCAACCTGCTTGTTCTCGCGCGAGCGCGAAGAGACCGCATCGGCCGCCACGTGAACATCCAGACCCTTCCCAAGCAGCTCCATCGCCGTCTGCCAGATGCAAACATGGGCCTCTATCCCGCACAGCAGCACCTGCTTTGTCCCCGCCGCCGCCAGCGCCTCGTTGAATCCGCCCCCTCCGCAGCAGCTAAAAGAGACCTTGTCTATCGGCTCAACCCCCGCCAGAAGCTCCGCAACCTCAGGTATGGTCGGGCCAAGCGCATCAGGCGCCTGCTGGCACCACACTATCGGAATCCCCAGAATCCTCGCGGCCTCGATGAGAATGCGGATGTTCTTGAACAGAGCCTCTTTTTCGTGCATCAACTGCGCCAGCTTGCCCTGGACATCCACAACAACCAAGCAGCAATCATCTATCGTCAGCATCCCTCCATCTTAAGCCGCCGCTGCCCCCGCCGCAATCCTTAACTTCTTAATTGACGCCGGCAACCACAATCGCCAGATGCACATCCGCAGCGCCTCGGTCGACCTGCCTCTTGACAAGCCTCTCGTCCTTGGTCAGGCGAGGCATCGGAATCAAGGCTATCGATTCGGCGCCGCTTTCCTCAACGGCGACCGTTATCTCTTTGCCGGGCATCCGCTCCGTGACATCGTTCAGCACAGCGAAGTTCCGCGCCAGCCCTAACCCCTCCTCGAATTTCCCCCGGCCCACAATCTCGCCTATCTGCTCGATGGTGACACCGTCAACAACCACCCTCTCCGAAAACTCCCCCGTCTCCACCGACAGCCTCGTCGAATCGAACCTCCCCCAAATATACCCCAGGTTCGCCAGAAGAAGGGCCAGATCCGCCCGCGTGCACGCAATACCATACCGGCTCCTCCCGGGCTGCCTCTCGATAACCGTGCAGTCCGAAAGCCCGCTGTTCTCGATCATCCTGTTAATCGACGCGTCCCCCTCCATGAACGCCGCCGCCCTCAGCTCGACAGTACCCCTGAACGGCCAAGATCCCGCCATCGCCTCCCGCCTCGCCGCTCCAGAGTCCTCCACGCTCCCGCGGGGCTCAACCGCAACGGTCCGCCCCCCGGGCTCGGCCGGTACCAGAACCGTATAAACCACCGCCACCAGAAGACCTGCAAGCCCAATCATGGCCGCCGCCGCCAGAATCCTGCGACCCAGCAGGTGCCTCGCGCCCTTACGCTGCTCGAAAGCCCCCGAAGGCTCACGAAGGAGGCTCCTGCGCTCCAAAGACGTACGTATATCCTCCCCAAGCCCGTAGGGAGCATCCGCCGCCGGAAGCAGCCGAACCAGCTCCTTACACTTCTGAAGCTCCCGCAAACGCCGCATCAAATTCGCGTCGTTCGCCAGAAGACGCCGAACCTCCGTTTGCTGCCTCTGGTTCAGCTCCCCGTCAATGTACCCGTTAAGCAATTCGTCAATCTGTGGGTCAAACTTCATGGCAAAAAGGCCTCCAGAATCTCTCTCAGATTGCCCCTGGCCCTGCTCAGCCTGCTCCGTACCGTCCCCAGCTCGATGCCCAGTACTTTGGCGATCTGAGCGTAATTCATGCCCTCGATGTCCCGCAGGACAACGACCGTCCTCTGGGCCTCATCCAGTCTCATCAATGCTTTGTATGCCAATTCACACAACTCCCTCTTCTGGGCCGTCACGGCCGGATCCGGCGACCTGTCATCACGCAGGAAATCCCTGAGCAACTGTCGGCCGTAACGACTATGCTCGTCATTCTCGGCCTCAAGCGACTTGACAGGCAGCTTCACCTTTCTCTGGCAGTGGCTCAGCGTCAAATTCACCGCTATCCTGAAAATCCACGTATAGAAGCTGCTTCTGCCCTCGAACCTGTCAATGCTCTCAATTACCCTGACAAAAGTCTCCTGTGCCAGCTCGGCCGCGTCGTCGGCGTGCGAGCATATCTTCAGAATCACGTTATAGACGCGATTCTGGTACTTGCGGATCAGCCGGTCCATCGCCCCCGAATCGCCCCGCCGGCATCGCTCGACCAATGCTGCGTCGTCAATACTGATGTTTGCGGCTTCCGTCACATCTTCTCTCTTCTATTAGACCTGTACTGCCCCTAAAAGTTCCCGCCGAAGAACAACAAAAATCAGGCTAATCTGCCGAATATACTCGCAGATTACCCCCTCCGGGTCAACCCAAATCACCCCCTACCCCAATTGCCCCCACGCCATTGCCGGCCCGGCGTGCCTACGGAATCTTGCCCGCGGGGTCGTCCTGTACGCTGATCTGAGCCCTGAAAACTGGGCTCGTGCAGCCCCCCCTAATCCAAGGTCACATCGTTCTTAACCGCCGGATGATCCGCGAGTGCTTCAATGCGGAGAGCGAAACTTGCCGATCCTGTTAATTCCAATGCCTATCGCTACTATCCCGATGACGAGCACTAAGAGAAGCCATAAATCCCTGCCTCGCCCGCCTTTCTGCCTTTCGCCCTGCCCCGGAGATTGCCGTTCCTGCGCCTGCAACGTTGTCTTGGCGGCATCGGAGACGCCGTTAACCTCATCGGCATTTGGCTCGTCCGCCCCCGCCGCCTTGTCAATCATGTCGATAAACTCTTTCTCCACGTACGGCACCAGCTTGCCGCTGAACCATTGATACCGAACTTCGGGAAAATCTTCGTCAAATACGATGGTGCCCTCCGGCATGTCCATCTCGAACGCACGAATGGCCGCAAAATCAGGATTGAAAGTAATGTTGCGCCGCCTGATCGCCCTCTTGAGATGCCTTTCAGCACCATCGTCGTACCGTATTCGAGAGATGTAGCTCCCCTCTATCGGAACGTACAGCTCCCCCTTGCGTTCGAGAACTACGTCGCGAAGGGTCACCTCGAGGCTCCTGTAATACCGCCTCCCTTCGTGACCCTTCCTCTCGGACGATTCTCTAAGCGGCTTGCCCCATGCAAGCTTCTCTCTACCAACCAATATATGAGCCTGCCTGATGCAGCATCCTTTGTCCTCGTCCACCCACAGCGTATATTTCCCATAACTGGTATCCGCATCCAGTACCCGGCACATCGCCTCGCCCACAGCCTCCTTCTCCGGACGCACCGACACCTTCTGCATCTCTCGCTCCAAAAGATCCGTCCAGTGACCGTCAAAAACGTTGTGCGGAAAGAAACCGTCCAGAATGTTCCCCCCGTCGTCTGAGAACAATATCCGTTTTGCAAGCTCGTCCTTCTTGGAAACCCAGCCGTAAATGTGTCGCTCGCTTCCCTGGCGATGCAGCGATCTCTGGCCGTTCCAAGCGGACCTTGACGTGAAATTATCGTCCACCAGTTTGCCCGTTTCATCAGGCGCATATCTTCTGGAAACCAGGTCCAGCATGTCCCCCTTCTGACGATACTGCTTGATATACCTCTGTATGGGAGTCTTGTTCCACCCCCCGTCGTCTCCGCGTCGGAACATCGTGATTTCAACGTCCATCGACACCGGTGACATTTGAAGGCGATTCTTGCGAGCGGCCGCAATAATCGCCTTTACGGATTCTTGCGGGCTGCTCTGCCCCGCAGCGAGGACGGGAAAGAATATGGACGTGATAAGAACAGTGCTCGCGCCGGCGATTGCCCTCTCTTGCATGGCTGCGTCCTCATTGATACACTGCTGCCTGTCCCTCGTCTCAAAACATCCTCAGCCGTAACCGGAGATACCGACGCTACGGTCTCCCCGAGCTTCAAAACGGGCCGACAGTATACCGAGAGCTTTGCAGGGGTGCGGATAATCCTGCTAATACAACGGCTCAGGCGTACAATATCTGTCCT
>CP070678.1:4533508-4540582 GCA_020352515.1 Phycisphaerales bacterium
ACGAGCAAATCAGCCGCGAAGGCTATGACAAGCAGCTCGCCGAGCCCATCCGCGAGCGACTGTTTCTCCACAGCGGCGCCGCCGAAATCACGTGCCTTCTGACAACCTACGGCGTACCCATAAAGGCGGGCCGCCGGGGCCCGTTGCCCGGCATGGACAAGAAGCTCAAGCAGCTCAAAGAGCTGGCCGCCCGGGAGAAGAAGGCCATCCAGGACCTGGAGCAAAAGGGCCGCAGCGGCTCTGCGGAGCACAAAAAGCGCCTTCTCAAATCAAACCAGATCAAACAGGAGATTGACCGGATCAGCGGCGCCGAAACAAACGCCTCAGTGGACAGCGAGCTGTCTATGTTGTTGTTCGGCGACTACGATTTGTATCGCTGGCGGCCCAATACGTTCAGGGACCAGCGCGCCGATTCCGCCTTCAGAGTCCTTATGGTCAGCCGTCTTGACGGGCCGGATGACGCAATAGCCAAAGCTCTCGTGGACAAGGCCCTGGCCGCCGAGAGACTCGGCCTCAAAGGAACCGCTTACGTCGATTCACGCGGTATCTTCAAAAGAAACGTCGTCGGCCGTTATGACCAGTCTCTGCGGGATTTGGCCATCCTGACAAGACTGCGAACGGAGCTGACCGTCAAGGAAGAGCCCACCGAAGCGCTCTTTGCGCCCGGCTCGTGTCCCGGGGCCGCCCTATACTGCGGATGGTACAGTCTGAAGAAATATGTCGACGCCTTTGGCTTCGTCGACGGCGCGCTCGGCTATCACATCTCAAGCTTTGGCGCCGATAACCTCCGCGACCCGAACAGCACGCACTGGTGCCCTGCAATGCTCGGCCACGGGATAACCGCCACGCTCGGCGCGGTCGCCGAGCCATATCTGCACGCGTTTCCAGAACCCAGGGCATTCTTTGCCGAGCTGTTCGACGGAAGATGCCTCGTCGAGGCATACTACCGCACAAAGCCCTTCAATTCCTGGCAGCTTGTCCTGATAGGCGACCCCCTCTATACGCCGTTCAAGAAGCCCTGATCGTCAAGCCGCGCCTCGGTTTCCGCCATTCGCTCTTCGGCCGGCTGATCTAGCCAGCAGCACGCCGAAAACGACCAGCATAATGCCGAGCAGAGAGAAAGCCACGTCCCGCAATGAAAAATCCCGCCGGAAAACAGCGGAGAACACCTTGACCAACAACAGAAAAGCTATCGGCACACCGGCAGCCGCCGGAAGCCACCTCGCCCGCGGGGCTTTCGGCGCCGAATATAGCTCGACATTACGCACCCAGATCAACGCAAACACCCCGTGAGCAAACAGGTGAAAAACCGCACTCGTCACGCCAAGCAGCTCCGATAAACTCGTGCGCGTCAGGTTTGTCAAACCGAAGACGGCCGTCCCTGCAACCAACAGGGCGGCCGGCCAAAAAGGCAGAAACCAAAACACAACAAGCCCCGCCAGCGCCCCCGCCACGTCCGCCGCAAAGTCCACGATGTCGCAACTGCGCCCCACATACCCCTGAACCAGCTCGTCGGCCCCCCCATAAAGGACCACCACAAGAAACACCAACCAGGCACTTGCCCTGCCCGGGCTCAACCTCGCACCCCCACCGATTGCACACCAGAGCAGGAAAGCCAGTATCATATATGCGAGCAAGTGCAGGACTTTGTCGGACACACCGGCCTTGCGGACCCACATCGGGACCGGCAAGTGCGAGAAAATGGCCAGCGCCGGCCAGTAGACGGCCAACAGGCCAATAGTCACTTTGCGTCGAATCGATAGGCCCACGTGCCTCTCCATAAACAAGTTCCATCCGTCGCGGCCTCGACACCACCAGGGCCACTACCCTACAAATCGACTGTTGTAGCCCCGTTCATCCGAATTTTACAGAAGATTTCTCGCCGGGCCGGAGCCCGCCCTATCGGGCCCGGACAACCCCCTTTCTGAGCCGGCCGCGGTCTCTCGCGGTCGCCGGCAGAAGGCCCGCCTCCCACGAGTAGTGTGTAAAGTTGAACGGCGAATGGGAAGTTTGATTTCGAAACCGTGCCCCGGATTGTATAATATCAGGTGTATGCAATGTGCTGCTGCAACGCTGCATCACGGTCAAACGAGAAACGTAACTCCGGGCGCGGCGAAGAACACGGGCAATGACCGATTGGACTTAACCGCCGGGCCCGAGCGCCTCGTCCGGCGCGACAGCAGCACCGGGCATAATGCGACTGATAGTAAGTCCGCTTAACGCAACCCGTTTGGAGGTCTGGACAAATGAAACGTCTCATAATAACCCTCGCGGCTGGCCTGCTGTTGGTCGGTGCACACGCTTACGCGCGAATCAGAACCCGTTCCTCAACTCGTAAAATGGTGCAACTAACCGAGCCGAAGCTCAAGGGAAGTGTGACTCTCGAAGAGGCGATCTCAAGGCGCCGCAGCGTCCGGCAGTTTGGGACCCGGCCCGTTGGTTTTACCCAGGTCGGGCAGCTTGCCTGGGCCGGCCAGGGCATCACAGAACCAGTCCGGGGTCTCCGCGCCGCGCCGTCGGCGGGAGAGACATATCCGATAGCCCTCTATTTCGCCCTTCCGGAAGGACTCTTTGTCTATAAGCCGGCAGGACACAGCCTCGAACAGGTGCTTGCCCAGGATGTCCGCGGGATGCTCGCGTCCGCGGCCGGAATGCAGGAGGGCGCAGCCCGCGCAGCCTGCGATATCATTCTGGCCGGGGCCGTCCGAAAAGTCTCAGCAAAATTCCGCAGCGACGCCAGAAAGTACATGTACATGGAGGCCGGTCACATCGCCCAGAACATCCAGTTGCAGGCGGTCTGTCTGAATCTTGGCTCGGTCACCATCGGCGGCTTCGACTCAAGAGAGGTCAAGAAGATATGCAAGCTGGCCCAGGGCCTCGACCCCATCTATATGATATCCCTCGGCTACCCGGCAGATCAGCAGAAAACCGAAGATGGCCGGACTCCGGCCGTGCCCGCGCCCATTGGCCCGGCGGCGGGAAAGAAGGCCGTCCTAATTATTGCAAGCGACAACTTCCGCGACGACGAGCTTTATGAGACCAAACGCATGCTCGACGCCGCCGGGGTCCAAACGACTATCGCCGCCTCGCGACAGGGAATCGCAAGGGGAATGCTCGGCAACATGGCCCAGCCGGAGGTAAGCCTGAACCGGCTGAGGGTCGATGACTACGACGCTGTAGTCTTTGTCGGGGGGCCGGGCGCAGCCGAATACTTCGACAGCCCCGTCGCACTGAATATCGCCCGAGATGCCGCCGGCAAGAGGAAAATCCTCGCCGCAATTTCTATTGCCCCGACTATACTCGCCAATGCCAATGTCCTCACCGGAATCCGGGCAACCGCCTTTCTGTCCGAGCGCGAGAGACTACAGCAGGCCGGCGCAATATACACCGGCAACCCCGTCGAAAGAGATAGATTCATAATCACCGGCACAGGTGGAAGCCCTCGGGCCTCGTTGGACTTCGGTAGAGCCATAGCAGATGCCCTGTCCGGCAAATAACAATGACCTCACATGCTCCTGCGGGCTGCATCCGCCCCGAGCGAAACCGACCTGAGCGAGCCCTTGGCAGGAACCGTCAGGCCGTATCGCTGCCGCCGTCGTAACGGTTCGTAATGGGCAGCCGTCTGTCCTTGCCGAAAGCCTTTGGAGTGATCTTTATGCCCGGCGGACACAGACGCCGCTTGTACTCGTTCCGGTCAACCATCCCGATTACCCGCTGCACCACATCTTTCGGCAGACCGGACTCAATAAGCGCATCCGCCGAGCTGTCCTCTTCAACGTAGCCCCTCAGAATTCGGTCGAGCAAGTCGTAATCGGGCAGCGAGTCGCTGTCCTTCTGTCCGGGCCTCAGTTCCGCACTTGGCGGTCTTGAAATGACCGCAGGTGGTATGACCGCCCGGCCGGAAATCCTGTTTATGTATTCCGCCAGCTCGTATACCACTGTCTTGGGAACGTCCTTTATCACGGCAAACCCACCCGCCGTGTCGCCGTAAAGCGTCGAGTAGCCAACCGCCGTTTCGCTCTTGTTGCCCGTCGTCAGAACCAGCGCCCCCGACTGGTTGCTGAGCGACATCAGGATGCACCCCCTGATCCTGGCCTGCAGATTCTCGTACGCTATGCCCCCGCTGTCCCAGCCCGCAACGGCGCTCAATGCCCGGTCGAAGCTCTTGAGCATCGGCTCAATCGGGATAGTGTGAAATTCGACGCCGAGATTCTTTGCCAGCCTCTCACTGTCACCCACAGTCTCCATGCTATTGAACCTCGACGGCATTGTGACACCGACGACATTTTCCGCCCCAAGAGCGGCTGCCGCGATGGCTGCCGTCACCGAAGAGTCTATCCCGCCGCTCAGTCCGAGCAGCACCCTCCCAAAGCCGTTCTTGCGGGCGTAGTCTCTCGTCCCAAGCACAAGTGCCCGGTAGATCTCATCGAGCGAATCCGCCGGTTGCTCGGCCGCAGGCTGCACCGGCCTGACCCGCACGCGCCCGCCCGCGCCCGCCGCCACATCCGCGACCAACAGGTCCTCGTCGAACGCCCTGGCTTTGACGACTATCCTGCCGGACGAGTCCGCGAACATGCTCCGACCGTCGAACACAAGCTCGTCCTGTCCCCCGACGAGATTGCAGTAGCCCACCACGCAATTCAATCGCCTTGCCGCACGGCCTATTATCTCCTCCCTTTTCGCTATCTTGCCCACGTAGAACGGAGACGCCGAAATGTTCAAAATCATCCCTATCTCGCCGGCATCCTTCAGAAACGCTCCGAGCCATTCGGTATCCCAGATGTCAAAGCATATCGTCAACGCGATCCTCATCCCCTTGACTTCAACAAGCACCGGCTCACTGCCCGGCGCAAAATACCTCCGCTCGTCAAAAACGCCGTAATTCGGCAGAAGGTTCTTGCGATAAACCTTGCTTATCCGACCCCCCTCCAGCACAGCCGCCGAATTGTAGGTCCTGCCCCGGTAGCTCTCCGCAAAACCCACTATTAGTGTTTTCTCCGGGCAATCCGCGGCGAGTTTCTCGACCGTCAGGCGGTTGTCTTGCGTGAAATTCCCCTTGTGCAGCAGGTCCTCCGGCGGATAACCGCAAACTGCAAGTTCCGGGAAAACCACTATATCTGCATCAGAATCAAGGGCCACCTCGTACGTCTTTCGCATCCTGGCCGCATTGCCCGCCAGATCGCCCACAACCGCATCGAATTGCCCCAGCCCAACCAGCAAAAAACCATACCTCCAAAAGAAAATCCGTGATACGGACCGGATCCCGGCCATACGGGCCGGATTAGAGCCCTCCTTCGGCATTGAATCCTAAAAGACGGCAGCCCCGAACGCAAGCCTTTTTCCCGCCGCCGGTTGCCCGGTCGAACCGCTGCAACCCGGCCGAGCCCTTCTTGCCATCCCCGGCAGATTCAGGAAGCCCGCCGGCTAAAAACCGCCTCGCAGGAGCACGAAAACGTTGAATTTTTTTTGAAAACTCCAGTTTGCAGGCAAACAAAAATATGTTAGTATTCATCACAAAAGCAGGTTGCACAAAGACTCTTAGAGCCAAAATAGAACGCGGCGAAGCTCGCCGCATGATCATAGAGTTCAAGGCTGGCACAAAAAGACGCGCGCCCTCGAGTCCCATCGGGTGTGCCCGTCCGAATCGTCGCCCGGCACGGGGGGTGCGAAACGTGAGATTAAAGACGGCCTAGCCCGGATTATCGATGTTCAGCCGCCTGTCCGACCGGAGCGAACAGGGTGGGGTGGTCACCACGCATGCACCAACCTACAAAACAATCCAGCCGGACAGAAAGGAGTGAAATGGCAGGTAAACAACGCCAGAACGCAGGCGCCGACGGAAAACGAAAGGTCCTGATTGTTGACGACCATCCAATCTTCCGCCAGGGACTCACCGACCTTGTCAACCAGGAAAAAGATCTCGTTGTCTGCGGTCATGCCGATAACGCCGCCCTGGCGATGCAAACGGCGATGAAGCTAAAACCCGACATGGCCATCGTCGATATCTCCTTGAAAGAAACAAGCGGCTTCGAACTCATAAAGAATATGAAAGCCCGATATCCCCACATGCCCATTCTGATCGTCTCGCTGCATGACGAGTCTCTGTACGCCGAGCGAGCCCTCAGAGCCGGAGCAACGGGCTACGTCACCAAGCGGGAAGCGACGGCAGAGGTGGTCAAGGCGATCCGCAAGGTCCTGGAAGGCCAGGTGTACGTCAGCGCCGCCGTCGCCGAACGAATGTTCAGGAGGCTCGTAACCGGAACCGCCGCGAAAGGAGCCTCCCCGCAAGAATGCCTCAGCGCACGCGAATTGGAGGTATTTCGCCTGATCGGCCGGGGATACGGGACCCGCCAGATCGCGGAAAACTTGAACCTCAGCGCCAAGACCATCGAAACCTACCGCGCAAATATCAAGGAGAAACTCAGTTTCGAAAACGCCCTTGAGCTGGTCAAGTACGCAATCCAATGGGCCGCCGCCGAAGATGCCGACTGACTCTCCCCGCCGGTATTCGTCGCCTCCTGCAACCCGATTGTCCCTGGCACTACCGCTTATCCGGCCCCCAAACACAAAACGGAGAGGGCGGGATTCGAACCCGCGGTAGGGACAAGCCCTACACAGCCTTTCCAAGGCTGCTCGATAAGCCGCTCCGACACCTCTCCGGAGCCGCCCCCGAGTATAGCACAGCCGACAGCCGCCGACAATCACAATCTCGCCTGCGCACCCGAAGGGCGCGCGTCTGATGATTGTGCGTGCACTTCTCGCCGGACCGGCAGTTCTGCCGCCCCACGCCAGAGAGGTTCACGCGGCTAACCCCGCCTTCCCGCCGGCAAACGGGATTTCCGACCCCGCCGCGGCCGCGCCCGGGGCCGAATTTCCGCAAAAAAAATGAACCACCCGTAGGCCCCCGCAGACTATTATTTACAGAATGAACCGCTCGGAACAAATTATCGACGAAATCCTGGTGATGGACGCCCAGGACGGCAGCCGCCGGGCAATGGACATGCTCGTGCAACGCTGGCAGAAGCGGATATGGCGCCACGCTCTGCACCTCATCGGCGACCACCAGGCCGCCTG
>CP070678.1:4540682-4545395 GCA_020352515.1 Phycisphaerales bacterium
AACATGTCCTCGAGCATTGGCAGGTGGACCTCTTTAACGAATGATCGTTCGTCACATACAACACGATTTAAGCACGCATTTTGGCTTAGACAAAACAGAAAAATTTCACGAGGACTACGCAAAACATTGTCTGTCGTCGCAAGTCAATGCTTATGCCACCGCGACAAAACCGCCCTTTCCGTACTGGCCCCCTGAAAACCAGCCACTCCTTAGCGGCAACAAGCATCCTATCCGCACCACCAAACTCGCCCCCACCTCTCCTAAACACCGCACCCGCTCCACAAGTCCTACCCGTCCAACCTGCCCAGCCCCCCTGATTTGCCCGACAAGTCCGACCTGTCCTACATGTCCGACTAAACTACCTCAAACTCGATCCCGCCCTCCTCTCCGCGTCCAAACGCTTTTTCTCAGCCATTTCCCCATTCCCTTTGCTCAATCGCCCCCGTTACACGCCAATCACAAAAACCATACCCCATCAACTCTCCCACCGTTTCATGGGGCCAGTATACGCACGTCAATTACGCCGTTCCGACATCGGCTTTGTTTTGCGCTGAGTATGCTCAGTCGTGGGCAGGTCCTCGCGCGAACTGGTTCCATAAACCACAAGTGGCACTTCAATCCTCGTACGATCAGCCAAAGCGATAACTACGAGCCCGCTTCGCGGCGTACTCGGCGCCGCATCTAAGGAAGGAGAAAAACGCAACTTGACCGCACCGACATTGATTCTTTCCTGCGTGAACTCCGCTCTAACGGAAGACATTCGATCAACGTACAAGACTTCAGCTACACTGAACTCTTTGCCTATTTCACTGGTTAGATTCAATTCTACGCGGGCAACGCGTCCACTTTGGCCCGCAATCATGATAGCCCGCGGACTGGCAACGACATGACTCACGACACGCCCTTTGACGGGAATCGTACGCAAGCCCGGCGAACTGAATCGATTGCTCGATATGCTTAGAGTACCCGTCACGTCGCCGACCGGACATGTAGCCGCCGCTGCTACGTCCACCAGCACTACATAGTCACCCGGCTTTACACCGAGAGGCACCGCAGCCTTAGGTATTTTGGTTTCAGCCCCTACCGGCAGACACTTGACAGAAGCTGAGATGGCATTGCTGTCTCCCATCACTTCGCTGAAACTCAAGTGTGCATTGGTTACCTCAAGAGTATTGTCGCCTCGATCGTAGACGAAGAGCACCGCTCTTTTCGACCGCCCTTGTATTATCTGACCCAAGTGCAATACCTCATGCGAAAGCTCCGTGGAATTGTAGACCGAGCCATTGAGATATATCGGACAAAAGGGCAGCTCCGGGTCATTGCTTTTTACAAGGACCGATGCCTGGACCCGCCCCCTTCTGTTAGCCAAGTCCAATTCCACTGTCAGAACTCCTCTTTCACCGTGTTGGAGCATCTCGTGGCTTAGCTTCGCCCTGGAGCAAGAGCAGCTTTCCTTCGCTATACCCACAGTCAACGGCTTCATGCCTTTGTTGAAATAGCAGAAGCTGGCCTTAACGGGCTCGCTCTCGGTAACCAATCCGAAGTCATGAAAGCATGTCTCCCAACACACCGCAGGGTCTGGCTCCTTTCGCTCGGCCCCAGAGACCGTTTCCACGAGAAGACTCTCGCCCTGCCAGACATCGCGCACCTCTTCGTAGGTCCAGTATTTTCCAGGTTGATTGATCTCCAGTACACACAAGCGTTCCTCATCTGCGCCGACAGACTGCCCTCTGTCGCGAAGGTCTGCGACGACAAAATGATTCCCTCGCACCCAGAGAATTGCCATTCCTCTATGATGCAGGAGATCGGCCCATGTGAACTTCCCAAGTCGTGCTTTGTAGCCATGTTTTCGGATGACCTTCTGGAGCACCCCGAATGAGACTTGGTCTCCATCAAGAACGATCTGCGATTTCAGTTCGTTCGCACTTGTTGGCCTGCCGAGGGTGCTCAAAACCACGAGAGCGGCATATACGCCGCAGTTGCTGTTAGCATTCTGCCAAGTGTATTGGGCGTCTTTCCCGCCCACTTCAGGCACACGACCCGCCAGAATGTGGGTCATGATCATTCCGAAACAGCCGAGAATGCCACAGACCCCTAAGCCGAAAAGCACTATCTTCTTCGTTCTCCCCGTACCTGTCATCAACTGACCCTTCTGGCCTTTCCTTTGCCCCTCCGCGACAGCCATATGTAGACCGCTCCGGCCACCAGGCACAGACAAAGAACCGCTGCTGCCGCTTGTCTCGGAATCAGAAGATGCCCGATGACCGTCTCTCGCCTCTCTCGTTCATCCCCGCTATTTGGCTCAGACCGAAGATCCTCATCCGTGGTTCTGTCGCTCGCCGTACGCTCGTACTCGCTCTGCGCTGCGCCACCTCCTTTGTCCGTGTTAACGGCTCGTTCTACTACCGCGAGCGCATCGAAGTCAAAATGTGTAAGTGACGAAAACGATTCGCCCGCCTTCAGAAAATAGGACGCCATCGGCGTCATTCTGTTGTCACGTACGCTCGTCTGTGTATCATATGGGCCGAAGATCGTTCGCTCGGCGCTGGCGACCAGTTCCATATCAGGTTCAGGCTTGAACGTCCGGCAACCAAAAGTCACTTGTGTGTGCCCTTTACGCCGTTGAAAGACATCAGACCACGCAGCGCTCTCAGGGACACAAATGCCTTTGCTCCATTTGGTCCCCATGGTAATCACATGATAGGCGGGCTCCTTGAGTTCTTCCGAGAAATAGTCCGCAGAGCGCACCATGTACCCGGCAGCCGGGTCAATCACCAACCGGTAAGTGCCCGAACTATGCCTAAAGGCGTATGTCCCTTCACACCTGAGGCTTCCGTCGTCCTGTTCGACAACAGATGTGATCGTTTCAATGTGCTGTGAATGCCCTCTTCCCAGCGACCAACGCACCTGCCTGAGCGGAAGCACCGGAACAACAGAATCAGGCCGATACAGACTCACATCGTGCCACGTGGATTCCGGAATTACACGTGTGCTGCCGTCTGCCTCGAGTGAGCACATCGAACCTGATTCGGATTTTGCTGCGATATCCGGGCCAAAGAAGGTCACCCGCCTGCGCGGCAGGCCTATAATGACTTGCCGCGGCCGGGTCTTCCCGGCCTCCTGCTCGAGGCGCCGCTTCACGACATCCGGTGATGGCAGATACTCCGTCATTGTCTCTTCAACAACCCAGTGCCCATCAACGGCCGTGATCCTCCACTTCGTCGGGACTTCTGCGCCGGCATTGACCAAGAATGGAACCAGCGTCCCCGTACCCTCGGCCGAGAAGTTATCTTCATACAGAGAATCAAAGGCCCGAAGATTCGCAAGCACCTCTTCAGGAGTGTGCGTCTGGGCTTCAGCGTCTCTGGCAACACACAACACAAGTAGTGAAATCCTCAACAGCAGCTTGAACCCGGCCGCCATATTACTCATCATGGTTGTGTGGGCCATTTCAACCTCTGTCCTGTTTAGACGACTATGCATAATTTGCTCCCACAGCCGCCACTCTTACAGACCTGACGGCGTGCCTTCACACAATCCGCGCGGATAATATCCGGCCACGTCCATTCTCTATGCCGGATTTCCTGCTTGACGATCAACAATCAATGCAACCCGTCGAACCAACTGTTCGAGACACTACTATTCTAAGCCTGTCCGTTCAGAATGGCCAGTGCACTGCCCGATTGGCTATGGGCAATGCGTTGATGTGCTCAGATAATCACCTCCTTTCATGATTCAGCCAATGCGGTATGTCATTCGTTGATAGGAATATATACTTCGCCGCTGTTTCGAGCGGATTCCCTGTGCTCTGCAGCATTGTCTCTAAATCGGCAGCTTGCCCTGCCCACACGAATCCAGCAGTGCCATCCCTCAACGCAGCAACAGCGCAGGTAGTTGTGAACCGTTCTCTTGTCTCGCCCTGTTTGCCAATCATCTTCTGCCCCGCCCCTCGAGCCCTGCCTCCTCTGCCGAGCACAAACCAGGCACAAAAAGCACCGTCGCCCTCATAAAGATCCTCACCCGCATCATTCGTACCTCCACAGTGTTTCTGCTTCGCTTCTACGCGTGATTCTCATGGTATGCGCCCGCGCCCGCTCGCTAAGGGTAACCGCACCTTGCCGCACGGTTGGCCGCCGACCGCCTTGATTCTACCCCCCCCCCGTCTGCGCACGTCAACAAAAAACATGAAACACTCAAAATATTTTCTTTACCCACAACCCGCGCCCTTTCAATCACGCCCCGGCGTCGTCTCAGCCGACCCCAAAGCCTTTACCTCAACACCACTCGTCCCCGAACGGATCGCCTCCCTGCTCCGCCACCCATCCTTTTCATCCTTTCTTCAACTGCTTCGCCTCATGAGGACCCCCCCGCATACCTCCACGCCGAACGGCCGCCACAAGGCTGGTACCAGGTCGCCTCCCATTTGGCGACAGCATTGTCCGGCCCGGCAGCAGCTAAAGTATTTGCCCTTATACCTACCAAGCAATCTTTCTCCTTCGAAAGTAATGAGGGGAAAGATTGCGATCCCACGAAAACTATGCCCCTTTCAACCAAAAGGCCCCCCCGCAAACGCGCCGGCCCTCCTTCTACCTTCTGGCCCAACCCCTCCGCACGCACTTCCTTTAAATCGCCGAAAGTCCTGAGCAAGGCCCTCCTTTCCGGGCCGCGTCGAAGGATTTCCCTTGACAAACAACCACGCCCTCTGTATAAGAC
>CP070678.1:4545495-4573132 GCA_020352515.1 Phycisphaerales bacterium
CCAAAACCGCCCCTAACCCCTGTTACTGCAAGCACTTACACCCCCAAAACCGCTCGTTCCGGCAAAAAACGAACCCAAACGAACCCAATTCCAAATTACTCAAACCCCCGCGCGTACATCAACCCCACCTTACCCAAATTTCCAAACCAGGGCCGTCAATTCCGCATTCAGTACCCCAAATCCCCCCGCCCCCTTCCCGTACCCCCACCTTCTCATGCCCCAAGAGCCTTGAATGGCTCAAGAATCTGCCTGTACAGACCCGCAGCCCAATACACGACCGCAGCAGTAACCGCCACTATCACAACGCTCGCCACTATCTTCACCACAATGTTATACCGCGGATTCAGCCACACCAGCGGAAGCGCAAAAGGCCCAATCGCCGCCGCCGCAAGCACCACCGCCGCGTTCGAATGGTACCACTTGCCGCGAACCAGCCCCGAGCCGTCCAGAAACTCGCCGCAATGCCGGCACTTCACCGCCTCATCCTGGATCTGCTCGGCGCAAAAAGGGCAATTCTTCATCATGCCACTGCCGCCGTCTCCCCCTCATATTCATTGAAACGAACGCTTATCTTCTTGCTAACCCCACGAACCTGCATCGTTATACCAACAAGAACGTCCGCCAAGCTCATCGTACGCTTGGCGTGCGTTATTATTATGAATTGCGAATCCTTCTGGAATTCCCGCAATAACAAATTGAAACGCTCGTTGTTGGCCTCGTCCAGCGCCGCATCCACCTCGTCCAGAAAACAGAACGGCGAAGGCTTCGTCTTGAAAACCGCAAACAGCAGCGCTATCGCCGTCATCGACTTCTCGCCCCCGCTAAGCAGCGATATGCTGCGCGTCTCCTTGCCCGGAGGCCTGGCTATTATCTCTATCCCGGCATCAAGAACATCCTCGGCCTCCTCAAGAACAATGTCCGCCCTGCCGCCACCGAACAGCTTGCGGAAAAGCTCCTGGAAATGGACCCGTATCTGCTCGAAAGTCTCGACGAACCTCTCCCGGCTCTTCTTGTTCAGACGGTTTATCAACTGCTGGAGCTGCGACCGGCTCTCATTCAGGTCCTCAACCTGCCCGCTCAAAAACTCGTGCCGCTTCTCAAGACCCTCCTGCTCCTCTATCGCGTCCAGATTCACGTTGCCCAAACGCTCGATCTTGCCCCGAAGCTCTGCAATTTCTTCTCTTATCTTCTCCCAGTCCACGTCCTGGTCGCAGTATTCCTTGAAGGCCTCCGCCAAATCGATCTGCAGCTCATCCTGCACCCTCTCGACCAGGTCCTGCTGCCTCACCTGGACCTGGGTCAATTCTATCCTGACCTCATTGATCTGCTGCTCGATCTCGCCCTTCCGCGCCCGTTTTTCCCTTACAACTTCCTCGGCCTGCTTCTGCTCTTCCACAAGCCTCTCCATTTTCATCTGCAAGGCGCGGCTGCTCTCCTGCGTTCTCTCCTTTTCCACAAACAGCTCAGATACCACCGACTCGCATCGCAGAATGTCACGCTCGGCCTCCATCAACTGCTCGCTGCAACTATCCATCTCCCCCTGCGCCGTGCCCGCCGCCGAGCGGTTCTCCTCCATCTGCTGCTCGAGACCCGATATTATCTGTTTCAGCGCCTTGCTCTGCTCGAGCGTCTGGCCGAGAGCAACCTTCAAATCCGTCAGCCTGCCCGCCATCGCCTCCTGCTGCTCCTTGCGCCGGGCGTACCTCGCCTCCAGCTCGGATATACGCTCGTTCCTCTCCGTATTGACCGCCTCCAGCTCCTCCAGCTTCTGCTTCGAGTCGTATTCCTTCTGGACCGACTGCGCTATCTGCTCGGCCAGAAGGTCAATCTCGCTCGCTATCAGCGGCTCCTCGTCTCGCAGCCGCTTGACGTTCTGGTCCACCACGCTAAGGTTCGAGGCCGCCTGCATCTTCTCCGTGTTCGCCTCGTATATCGCCGTCCGCAGGTCCTTGCAAAGCTTGTCCAGATGGGACTGCGTCTGTGTGTCCCTGTCTATTTCCTCCTCGAGCGCCGCAATTTCTGCGGTTATGCCGGCTATCGTCTCCTGGAGCTGGCGAAGCCGGCTTTTGCGCGATATAAGACCGGCCGCCTTCCCCAGCGGACCCAGCTTTATCATGCCGCCCGGACCCAGGAATTCTCCTTGCAGTGTCACGAACCCGTACTGTGAGGGCAGTTTCCGCGCAAGCTCTACGCCCACATCCAGCGACTCCACTACTATCGTCTTGCCCAGCAGCTTCCACGCCAGAGGAGCGTACCTGCTCTCGAATTTCGCAAATTCCACGAGCCGACCCTTCACCCCCGGCACGTTGGAGAAATCCGTCGTGTTAACGAAGGGCTCTATATCGTCCAGTGACAGGAAATTCACCCTGCCTTCCAGCTTCTCAACCATATCCGTATCCGCCAGAAGCTGCGCGGTGCTGGTGACAACGAGCGAGTCCGTCCGACCCTCGAGGCTGGCCTCAACCGCGCCGGCGTGCTCGACATCCGCGCCGATAATGTCCGCCAGAACCCCCTCCACGTATTCGGCGCCGCCGGACGAGCGCCGCGTCAGGATGCTCTTTACCGACGCGCCGAGTCCCTCGCGCCTTCTCTCCATGTCCGTCAATATGGCCAGCTCGCTGCTCAGAGCGCTGCGGGCCTCCTTGCTGTGCGAGAGGCGCTTCGTGGCCGACGAGACATTGGCGTTCAAATCTTCAACCTGCTTGCGCTTGGACTCAAGATTCTCCGCCAAGTCGCTCAACACCTGCTCTATGTCGCCCAATCGCGCGCCGAGCTGGGCTTTCTCGGTGAGGAGCTTCTCAAGCTCGGCCTTGGCGGTCTCGGCCCGGCCTGCAAGACGGTCCTTCTGGCTTGACAGGTTGTGACGGTAAACCGAGATGCTCTGAAGCTCGTTGTGAAGCTGGGCCGTCCTGCGGACTATATCGATTATGCCCGATTTTTCGTCTTCCAGATTCGCCGCCAGAGACGCACATTCGGCGTTCACCTGCTGTATCTCGGCCCGCAGAGCCTCGACGCCGAGGTTCTTGTCCTCCAGCGCCGTCTGGCAGTCCGTTAGCTCGCGGCTGTACTGCGAGCGGTCCCGCTCAAGGATACCGGCATGTTCGCGAAAACGCTCCAAACGCTCGCCCGCGGTTGCCTTTCTCTCCTGAAGCTCCGAGACCCTTGTCCGGAGGAACTCGATTCGCTGAAGCTGCTGCTCGATCTTGCTCTGAACCGACACGAGGCTGTTGCCCGTCCGGCTCATCTCGTGCTCGGTCTCCATGATCTGCTCGCCAAGGCTGCTGAGCAGCGCATCGCCTCTGGCCAGCTCGGCCGACAACCGCTCGAATCTCTCCTCCGCTTCGCAGAGCAGCGTCTCCTTCTCTTTCTTCAGCGAGTCATTTCTGGCGTACTCAACCAGGGAGTAGTTGACCTGAAGCTCCTTCAATCGCCTGGTGTACTCCAGGTAACTTCTCGCCTTACCCGCGGCAAGCTTTACGCTGCGCAGCCTCTTGGCGACCTCTCCGAGAATGTCGGCAAGGCGCAGAAGATTCTGCTCGGTTCGCTCCAGCTTTCCGAGGGCCTCCTTCTTGTGGGCCTTGTACTTGCTTATGCCCGCCGCCTCCTCGAAGACAAAGCGTCTTTCGGTCTTTGAAGCGCTGACGAGATGTTCGACCTGTCCCTGTTCAAGAATCGAGTAAGCGCGCGTTCCTATACCGGTGTCCATGAACAGCTCTCGAATATCCTTTAGCCGGCATGACTTGCCGTTTATGCGATATTCGCTCTCGCCGCTCTTGTAAATCCGGCGTGTTATCTGCACCTGCTCGGCGTCTATCGGAAGCTGCCTGGCGCCCTCCGCTCCCGGGTTCGATACGAACAGGCTTACCTCCGCGGCGCCGAGCGCCTTGCGGCTGCTGCTGCCGCTGAATATAACGTCTGCCATCTGGCCGCTGCGCAGGCTCTTGACGCTCTGCTCTCCGAGGACCCACTTCACTGCGTCAACTATATTGCTCTTGCCGCACCCGTTCGGTCCGACAATCGCCGTGGTGGGAGAATCAAAAACAAATTCCGTCTTGTCGGCAAAACTCTTGAACCCGTCAAGAACTATTCTTTCAAGCCTCATCCTGCATCCTGTTAAAGAACGTCCGGTAACAACGGCCGAATAGCCTGCGCAGCCCTTCCAAGCCTGATACGCAATACTGTTATCGGCCGAAAGTTTGTCATTTCTTGACAATTAGGTCGATTTTAGGCATGGGCCCCGCCATGAACCGGGCGCCGACCGCGCCCTTGTCACACATCTGCTGCAAAAGCGATATACAATCGCTGTATGAAACCCCCAACCCGCCTCCTGCAATGTCACCTGTGCTCACCGGTTCCTCACACAACTTGCGTATTATATCGGCCAGCTCAAAAGAGCTTTGCCGCCGCGACGTTATGCCCGGCCTTCGCGCCTGTCTGCGTATTAACGAAACATACTTCCGGCCGGCCGGCGCATTAATGATCACGGCGCGGTCGGCCGATTCAACGAATATATTCTGCCGGCAATACAGCGGCGAGCCGAACAGTACAATCCGCGGCTCACCACTGCGGCAGACATATACCACTTTCTGTGCCGTCTGCGAAATCTGGTCGAGGTAGAAACTCCGCCCCACAAACTCCCGTTTAACCGACGCGTCACCGAGCCGCCGAAGCTGATCGGACGCCGCCAAGACAATCTCAAAGTCCTTGTCGCGCAAGAGCTTGCGCAAGAGCGCCGCGGCGTCCTCGCGCCTGGCCGAGAGTCCTATCGCCTCCATCGCCTCGATGCGGCGGGTCGAGCCCCCGCCCCCGTTCACCGCTATGTCGTACAAGGCACCGAGCCCTTTGTCACTGCCGAGATTAAGCATGCACCTGGCGGCATGGAGCCGAACATCCTCGCGAGAGGAGTTCAGCAGAATCCCGACCTTGCCGAGACTCGCGCTGCCGATGGTCTCGAGCGCAATCTCGGCAGCGTACTTGTCGTCAGAGACGGCCAGCTTCCTCACAAAGCTATTAATCCTCTCAGCCACAAGCTCCTCTGTCCGCCCGAGATACATCGCCGCAACCATCGCGAAGAACTTCTCGGGCTGCCGCCGGTATCGGGGCGGAACCCGCAGCTCGATCCTGGCGGCCATAATCGCGCGCGCCGTGCCCTCGCCGAAACGCTCGTTCAATAGGTCGCGGATCAGACCCGTCAACCTGTAGTCGGGCTCGCGCAGCACAAGGTTGACGCTTAATTCTTCGGCGACCCTGCCCCCTCCGGGAACGTAGCCGGTGCGTAAATCCGCCGCCGACTCGTCGATCTTGTTGATAAAGACCGGCCCGGCGGCCGTACCGGCCACCCTGGCGCCAATCACGAATCGCCCTGCGGGCAGAAGCTCGGCCCTATAGAGCCAACCGCCGTCCAGAGATGTTGTCTGGGTCCCCGACAGCGCCGTGACCCGCACGTCGAACGAGCGACCCGTCGAGGCAATCGCCGGCATGAGGCCTTGCACGCTCACCACGGCCGTATCGGGGCTGGCGATCAGTCTGGCCACGTCTATCCTGTGCTGTGGAAGCTGCGTTGCGATGTAACGCGCAAGATACGCCCTGACGCGGGTCGGGCATTCGGCCGAGCCCGTACCCTTGAGCCCTCCTACCAGGCCGTAGCCCTCAACCGCTACGAGCGGGGTGGACAATACCTGGCCGAGTGAGCCTATCGTCGGGCCCAATTCGACTTCCCGCACAAGGGACCGGGTCCGCCCATCACCGACCTCGCCGCAGCCGGCCGCCAGATGCACAAGGGCCGTCGCAGCCAGCGCACATATTATGCTTCGTATGCTAACTCCCATACACTCAGCTACCCAAAAACGGGCAAATCCCGGGTTGTGGACGCAACATAATACTACCCGCTTGCGCCCCCCGCCGTCAAGCACAATCAGCCCCGCGCCGGCTCCGCCTCCCCGATGATCTGGCAGATAACGGTGCGGGTGCGGGGGCGCGTGTCGAAATCGACGAGGATAATCTGCTGCCAGGTGCCGAGAGTCGGCTTGCCTGCCGCCACGGGCACGCTCAGAGACGGCCCCAGGAGCGAGGCCCGAACGTGGGAGTGGCCGTTGTCGTCGTGCCAGGTCTGCTCGTGCTCGTAGCGGCCCGTGGCCGGGGCGATACGCTCGAACGCAGCCTCCAGGTCGTAATTGGCCAGCCCCGGCTCGTATTCGGTCGTGGTGATGCCGGCCGTCGAGCCGACGTTGAACACCGTGACCAATCCCTCGGCAATGCGCGATTCCGCGACCGCACGACACACCTCGGACGTTATGTCAACAACATGACAGTTGCCCCTGGTCCTGATCTGAAGCTCTTGGGTCTCTATCATGCCCTCATAATACACGAATCGCCCCCGCTGCCAACACTAAAACCAGCCTCCAAACGCCGAGGGCAAAGACGGTTGAAGCTGCGAAAACCGCGCTCGGGCCTACTGGAACGGCTCCCAGCCGGATGATTTCTGAAGAACCCCTATCGCGGCGAATTTTTCTGTTGACATCAGCCCAGGTTCTGATATAGTGTTTTTTATTCATGGAGCAGTAACGAGGAGGCTCATCGTCCGTACGGGTGGTGCTTTCCTAAAACGGAATCAAGACGTGCCTGTTAGCAAGTGTGGAGTCCGGCCGTCCGGCCTGCCCGCTACGTGGCGGCTGTCCCCGGCGCGACCGGTTCCGCAACGAGGTCGGTGTTTCGTCTGAACAGAAAAGGCAAGGCTGAGACAATGGAGACAATGGGAGAGAAATCCGAAAGCGGCCCGGGCGAAGGCAGGCCCGCTTTCCGTGGGCAATATTGCCGCGCAGGCCCGCAGGGTGCGGCGAAGTTTGACGGATTATTAGAATCCGCTATTTGAAACAAAAGCAATCCACATAACAAGCAAGGAAAGGCTCGAAAGTATGAAAAGGTTAACAATAATCTGTGTGGTTGCGGCAGTCGTCGCATCGACAAACATCGCCCCGGCCGCGCCGAGTGTCAGCGGAACAATAACGCCGACTCACTGGCAGGGCGCATACTCATGGGCTCAGGCCGACTTCGGAATCATCGCCGACACGGTCAATCTCGTCGACGCGCAGTCACGCCCCCTTGCAATCGCCGGAACCATCGGGACGCTGCCACTCAATTCCAGCTACTGGCTCGAAATCGGACTGCTGCCAAAATCCGTATATGACAACCCCGATTTCGGCTTTTTGCCCTACATATTCAACAAGGGCGTCCTCGCCTATACCAAGTACCACGGCGGCGGTAATTCCGATTTCGAGGTCGGCGCGCTGCACACAAAGCAGGACCCGTTGGCTATCAACGTATATCCCGTCAGCAACGACGGGAGTATTGCATTCTCCCTCGCCCTGACGCCCTCCGGGGTCTCCGGCGGCGTCGCCACGATGACGGTGGATGGAACGGCCGCCGCTTATATGGGAAGCTCAACGCTCGCCTACGACCAGAATCTAACTCAGTCCTACCTCGTCGCAATGGTCTGGGTCGACAGCGGCAGTCTTGATTCGGTGACCGTCTCGGCGGCCGTCGTTCCCGCACCCGCGGCACTCTTGCTCGCCGGCCTTGGCGCATCGCTTGTCGGTTGGCTTCGACGCCGCGCAATCCTCTGACCGCGTTCCGTGACCAGCATAACCGGGAGCTGTGAGAATCCACCTCACAGCCCTCTTCCCATGCGCTGCTCGTCCCTCTTTGCCTCCCGAAACTTCGCGCGAATCCGCCGCGGACTTTCTCTCACAAATGATATTGACGCCCCACCGGAAGCGCACTAAAGTCTAATCGACCGGTCCGCACTGCGACCCTGCTGCCGCGCGTGCAGCGCGGTGCGGGCGATTCATCATCAATCAAACTGGAGGTTGCTATGAAAAACACGAATCGAATGATCGCTGCAGTGGCCGGATGCCTCGTTCTCATCACCGCCGGCTCTCTGGCAGCGCAGGATTGGCCCCAGTGGCGCGGCCCGAACCGTGACGGAAAGCTCGCCAGCTTCACCGCGCCCGACAAGTGGCCCGCCAGCCTCACGCTGAAGTGGAAGAAGACCGTCGGCGCCGGCGACGCAACGCCCGCTCTCGTCGGCGACAGGCTCTACCTGTTCACCCGCCAGGGCGACGAGGAGGTCACCCTGTGTCTCAATGCCTCCGACGGAGGCCAAATCTGGCGGGACAAGTACGCCGCGCAGGCCGTCACCGGGGCGGCGGCACGTCACCCCGGCCCGAGAAGCTCACCGGCCGTCGGCGACGGGAAGGTCGTCAACCTCGGAGTCGGCGGCGTTCTCTCCTGCCTCGACGCCTCAAGCGGCAACCTGCTCTGGCGAAAAGACCCGTTCCCCAAGGTCGTTCCGCAGTTCTTCACATCGTGCTCGCCGATCATCGCCGACGGCCTTGCCATCGCGCAATTAGGCGGGCGGGGCAACGGCGCCATCATGGCCTACGAGCTGGCAAACGGAAATGAAAAGTGGCGATGGGACGCCGAAGGGCCCGAGTATGCATCGCCGGTTCTGCTGACCGTCGCCGGCGACAAGCAGATCGTCACCCTCACCGAACAGAGTATCGTGGCGGTCGGTCTGGCCGACGGTAAGCTCCGCTGGAAGCGTCCCTTCGCACCTGCGAGGAGGGCTTACAACGCCGCCACGCCGATAGTCGACGGTCAAACCGTAATCTACACGGGCGCCGGCCGAGGAACGATAGCCGTCAAGATCGAAAAGCAGGCCGACGGCTTCGCCGCAAAAGAGCTTTGGTCCAACCCGGATCTTGCCCCGCAGTTCAACACCCCCGTCCTCAAGGAGGGCCTGCTATTCGGCCTGTCGAACCGGGGCAGCCTCTACTGCATCAACGCCGAGACGGGTCAAACCGCATGGACCGACCCTACCGGACGGGACCGCAGCGGCTTTGCCGGCATAGTCGACGCCGGCCCCTGTCTGTTCGCACTGCCGAGCAGTGCAGAGATGCTCGTCTTTAAGCCCGACCCGAAACAGTACGTCGAGATCGCAAAGTACAAGCTGGCCGATGCCTCAGCCTACGCCCATCCGGTCGTGGCCGGCAAACGCATCTTCGTAAAAGACCAAGACTCTCTATCGCTCTGGGTCATCCAGTAAGCGCCCGTAGCGCGGTCAATCTGTTCTATCCACACGGGAGGGGCAAGCAGCCCCTCCCGTCTTTATCATCCCCGCCCGTCTATAAAGCATGCCCTGGGCCGCGACAAAGTCCGCCTGCTTTTGCAAGTCCGCAGGCACTCGCATCGTGCGAGCTTCTGTTCGGAGAAGAGAGGCAGCGATATGGGCGTGTCGGCGCCAGCCCCAATATCTCGGTGCTGCGGGCGCACGAGATTTTGTGTTTTTGGTATTTTGTTGCGGGGCAGTGGAAAGGGGTTATAATATCAACGGTATTCTGATGTTGTTATTTGGGATTCAGTTTGTTGTATTTGGCCGGCGGGGGGTGAAAAGGTGGAAAGGGTAAGGTGACATGCGGGATTTCAGCAAGGCAAAGCGAATAGTGGTCAAGATCGGGACGAAGATCTTGACCAAAGGCGAGAAGGTTGACGCGCCTTACGTTGGCCTGGTCGCCAAGCAGGTAAGCATACAGGTAAAGGCGGGCCGCCAGTTCGTAATAGTGACATCGGGTGCGATCGGGATGGGCGTTGGTCGTTTGGGTCTTCACAACGCCTACATGGACATGAGCATGCGTCAGGCTTGCGCGGCGATAGGGCAGCCTCTTCTGATGGGGCATTACTGCAGGCAGTTTGCCAATCACGGGGTGACGGCGGCGCAGGTTCTGCTGACGGCCGAGGTATTCAACAACCGCAAGACGTACCTGAACCTTCGTCACTCGATAGAGAAGCTGCTGGAGATGGGCGCCGTCCCGATTCTGAACGAGACCGACAGCGTAAGCACGGAGGAGATCGGGACGGCTTTCGGCGACAATGACCGTCTGAGCGCGCTGGTGGCCAGCAAGGTAGATGCGGATCTTCTGATAATGCTGACCGACATCGACCGTCTGTACGAGAAGGACCCACGGATGTTTCCCCTGGCCGAGCCGATAGAGGTGGTATACGAGATCACCCCGGAGATCATGAGAAACGCCCGGGGCAAGGGCAGCACGTATGCGACGGGGGGGATGCGAACGAAGATCGGGGCGGCGCGGATCGCCTCGGACGCGGGCTGTCGGATAGTGATTGCGAACGGGCGTTTGCGGAACGTGGTCGGGCGGATAATCGCCGGCGAGAACATCGGGACTCTTTTCATGCCGAAGCGCAAGCTGAGCAACCGGTCGCGGTGGATTCTGAACAGCGCGGCGGCGGGCACGATTCACGTGGACGAGGGGGCGCTGAAGGCTTTGCGGAGGCGCAAGAGTCTTCTTGCGGCGGGTGTCACCGGGGTGGACGGGTGGTTCGAGGCCGGCCAGGTCGTGATGGTGAACACGAAGGCCAAGGCGGTGGCGAGCATCGGGAGCGAGCAGTTGAGCCAGGTGGCGGGCAAGCACAGCAGGGAGATAAAGAAGCTCCTGGGGCCGCAGCACCGCGACGTTGTTGCGATACCGGAGGACATTGTGTTTATAGACTATTAGGCAGGCTGCATGATTCGGGCCAGTGACAAGAGAGCAGTGATTGTATGGGCGGCACTACTTGCCGCGGCGATGTGGGTGTCGGGCTGTTCGGGCAATGCGATTCGCGCGGGCGACTCGAAGCCGGAGGGACTGGTTCGGTTCGAGCAGGCGGTCTCTGCCGAAATATGGCCGGAGCTGGATGAGCTCGATTACGAGCAGATGCAGCAGCGCGTAAATACGCTGGCCGAGGAGATGCTCGTTGGCCGCAGGGCGGAGCTTCACGCATACGCCCTGAGGGTGCTGGCGGAGCTGCCGGTGTTTGACGGGCGACTGGATGAGTATGAGCACGTGCTTGACGCGCAGGGGCAAAAAGGGCTTGCCGACTTCGGCAGGTCGTTCAAAGCGGAGCTGCCGGGAGATTATGCGGCCACTCTGCTGGCCTCGGGCTTCTGGAATCCTGTTCGGGCGGCGGCAGGCTGGCAGCAGATGATGCTGGCTCGCACGGTTGGTTCGGAACGAATCGGCAGGCGCGCCGCTGCGGCGAGGTTTGTGCAGCAGCGCGTAGAGTTGGTCGATGGTGACGGGGAGGAGCCGAGCCTAGCGGTTCGGCTCGGGCCGGAATTGTTCGTGGTGGGGCTGAAATACGACCGGGACAGCGGCGTTTACATGCCTGGTGAGTGCCGGTGGCTCATTCACAAGGTGAATGTGCGCCGATAGAGAGGGCGCACATGCGTCCAGAGTAGTTCCAAACACGGATTCTGGGCGAGGGGGAGAGCCGGCAGCGAGACCGGCGGCCGGTCTTAGAGTGACTTTCCTCTTCGGAGGCAGCCGACCAAGGCGGCGCCAAGCGCGCCCAGCAGCAGCGCGCCCGGGGCGGGAACGACCTGGGTGATAATGCGGACCTCGTCCATGCTCGAATTTGTGAAGAGATTGACGTAGACGGTGTTGCCGGGCAGCGTTGCGAGGTCCTCCCAGGTTTCCTGCGGGATTTCGAGTTTTCGGTGATAGGTGCCGCTTTCGTAATATGAGCCGCCGAGGCCGACGATGCTGTCACTGGCTGTCAGGAGGCTGTAAGTCGCGGTGTTGCTTGTGGCGTAGATGAGGCCGAGCAGTGGCTAGGCGAACGTGATTGTTCCGCGCGCCTCCCATACGGGGGAGGAGGCGGAGCCGACGGGGTCGAAGTGCAGTATGTAGCTATTTACCCTGGCGCCTGCCGGTATCGACCCGCCTACCACAGCCAGATTACTTGGCAGCAGGACGTTTTGCCGCTCGAGGAAAATTTGCGCGCTGTTTTCCTCGGCCTTGCCCATGCTTAGCGAAGATGGGAGCACCGTTTTGAAAACGATATTCGCCCTTGTCGTTCCGGGCCCGGTCAGGGGGCTGTCGTTGGTGATAAGCGTTGGCCCTGCCTGGGCGGATAAAGCAAGCGCCAGAATAACAATAATCACAAGGATTCTGCTCTTCATCATTGACCTCCTCAGGTTCGACTCAATAAGGGTTGCGGCTTTACACCGCTACCGGGGGGCCGGACTCCTGCACAAGCACCCCTATTAGACAACACATATTATGCACCGGGGACGTAGAAAAGTCAAGCAAAAAAGAACGCCTGGGAAAGAAAAGTGACGGGTTTCGTGACGCCCGGCCACAAAGCGGTATTCGAGTGAAGTACGAGGCGGATTCCGGTCAATTGCCGAAACGGCCTGTATACTATAAGGACGGGATCTTCGGCGGGGGCGAGTCCACCTTGAGCCGATTTGCGGCGGTGTGCCACGGGCAATTATGTGCGGCGGATTTGGGGGCTCCGGCCTTGCGGTCAGGGGAGTTGGAATGTAACACTTCCGCAGAAAAGAACTTCAAAAGTAGCCAGAATCCTGTGACCTTTTTGCAGGAGGTGTGCCTATAATATTGGGAGGATGGCCGGCTTCGGGCAGTGTGGGGCCGGCGCGGGGTGTGTGAGCCGGAAGTCTTTTTTGCGGTCGGCACGACGCAGATTGTGGTACGTGGGGGATGTCAACCGATTTGGGAGAAATGCGAGATGAAACGGGGAAAAGCTGTAAAGATCGGCGTGTTTGTGTTGCCGGCGGTGCTGTCGGCTGTGCTTGCGGGATGCGTTATCAGCAAGTCGGACGTCAAGTACACAGGGATCGCGGACTATTCGCTGGCGGAGGTGGAGTGCGGCCAGACATCGGAACGCCGGCTCTGGGAGCTGTTCGGCAAGCCGAGCGAGCAGTACGAGACGGACGACGGGGCGAAGATCGCAGCGTACAACTGCACGGAGAAGAAGGACAATCACTTCGCCGTCTGCCCGTTTGTCTTTATCAAGGACGAGGCGGAGAGGGAGTATATCGTCTCGTTCGAGATAAGGGACGATGTTGTGCAGCGCTACTGGAAGGGCGAGCAGCCGCAAGAGCAAGAGTGACGTCGGGCTACGGCCGGCGTTGGTTGTTCAAACGAATCCCTTGGCTCCGCTGCGCTGCGCTCGAAATGACGGGCCGGGCGCGCGCCTTTGATTGAAGCTCGTCCCTAGACAGACGACCGGACTTAGCGGATCGAGATTGCCACATCGGGCGCGAGGGCCAGCTCGCAGTGAAAGAGGCTGGCACTTGCGCAGGGGATTGAAGCGTTGGCGGCCGAATAAGGTTGACAAGGCGGGGATCGTTGTGAATAATCGGGGTGGTTTTTTGGCCGAAGTGGCGGAACCGGCAGACGCGCGGGATTCAAAATCCCGTCCTGGCAACAGGGTGAGGGTTCGACTCCCTCCTTCGGCATTTCAGTTTTCGGGCGGTCGCGCGGGCCAAATGAGGGACCGGGAGCAGTATTGGGGGTGGTTGGGGGCTGCCCCGCCTCGCCGGGAACGGCATTCGCGTGGATCCGCAGAGGGTTTTCGCATCTCTCCAGGCGGGAGGGGCTGTGGTCGAAAGGGCTGCCGAATTCAAGAGGTTGGTTTTTCAGGCCCTTATTATGTCGGTGATTTTCATCAGGCGGGAGATGTTGTCACGTTCGGCCTCTGCGAGCTTGTCGAAGATGAACCTGATGGTTTCGTGAAGCTCGGGTATGATGACGTGTTCGAGGACGTTGACGCGGCGTCTTGTCATCCGCAACTCGGTGGCGAGCAGGGCCGCCTGCTTTTCCTTCTCGGCCAGCTCCACGAGGTCGTCAAATGCCTTTTCGAGGGCGATGAGTGCTACGTCCATCTCGCCGGATGTTGTTGCAAAGCCGTAGCATATTATTCGCCCGGATATTTCCTTTAGCAGGTGCGGGACCTTTACGTTCATTATGCTGGCGAACTGAACGGTGAGGGTGAGCTTCTTTGTCGGGACCGCGAGGGCCGCCTTGATGTGCTCGGGCTCCATGGAGGCGCGGGCCATCATAAAGCGGCGGCAGGTTTCGAGCAGTTGCGCCTCGACGCGCTTGCGAAGCAAGCTGATGCCTCGTGCAATCTGGATGAGACGGCGGGATATCTCGTCGCGTTTTTCGCTCAGCAGCCGGTGGCCGCGGGAGGCGAGCGCGACACGCTTGCGCAGTCGCAGCAGCTCCATTCTGGTTGCGTTCACGTTGGCAAGCACTTAGTCGGTCCCCTTCTGATTATCATCACTCTTGGCATCATCCTCAGCTTCCGGCTGGTCCGATTCCTTTGGCTGCTCCGGAGGTTCAGTCTCCGCTTGCTGCTTTGAGGGCTCAGAATCTTCGGAGCCTTCTTGCTGCTCCGGCTGCTCGGCGGTAGCGGGCTTTTCGGGCTCGGCGCCGGACTTGTCGGCGGGCTCCTCGGCTTTCTTCGGCCCTTGCTGCTCGCTCCCGGGCTCTTTCTTCTCGGCGGCCGGCTTGTCCTTACGGAATTTGGGCATGTACTTTTCGATGAGCTTGATGTCGATACGCTTTAGCTCGACGTTCTCGAACATGCTGAGCAATTCCCAGCCGAGGTTGAGGGTCTCCTCGACCGAGCGGTTTTCGTAATAGTCCTGCGAAACGTACCTGTCCTCGAATTCGTTGGCAAACTTCATGTACTTGTGGTCCTCGTCGGAGAGAGCGGCCTCGCCCATGATGGTTGCAAGCTCCTGGCATTCCTTTCCGCGAGCATAGGCGGCGTAGAGCTGGTTGTAGAGGTCGGCGTGGTCTTCACGCGTCTTGCCTTCGCCGATGCCCTTGTCCTTAAGGCGCGAGAGGCTGGGCAGGCAGTCGACCGGCGGAGCAACGCCCTGTCGGTGGAGCGGCCGAGAAAGGATAATCTGGCCCTCGGTGATGTATCCCGTAAGGTCGGGCACCGGGTGTGTCTTGTCGTCTTCGGGCATTGTCAGGACGGGGACCATTGTGATCGAGCCTTTCTTACCCTTGATTCTCCCGGCCCTTTCGTAAACGGTGGCCAGGTCGGTGTAGAGGTATCCCGGATAACCTCGTCGGCCGGGGACCTCCTTGCGGGCGGCGCTGATTTCGCGCAGGGCCTCGCAATAGTTGGTCATGTCGTTGAGTATGACCAGGACGTGCATGTCGAGGTCATAGGCAAGATATTCGGCGGCAGTGAGTGCGAATCTGGGCGTCGCAATCCGCTCGATTGCGGGGTCGTTGGCGAGGTTTATGAACATGACGGCCCGCTCGATGGCGCCGGTGTCGTGCAGGTCGTCGATGAAAAACTGGGCGGCCTCGAAAGTGATTCCCATGGCGGCGAAGACGACGGCGAAAGCCTGGCCTTTGCCGAGGACGGTTGCCTGGCGTGCAAGCTGGGCGGTGATGTTGTCATGGGGCAGGCCGGAACCGGAGAATACGGGGAGCTTCTGGCCGCGCACGATTGGGTTTAGGCCGTCGATGGTTGAGATTCCGGTTTGGATAAACTCGTTCGGGTAGTCTCTGGCGTAGGGGTTGATGGGCTTGCCGTTGATGTCGAGTCGTTTGTCGGGGATAATGGCGGGGCCGTCGTCATTCGGCAGGCCGAGCCCGGTGAAGACCCTCCCGAGGATATCGGGTGAAAGGCCGAACTCAAGGGGCCTGGCGAGGAAGCGGACCGTGCTCCTGTTGACGTCGATTCCGTTGGTGCCCTCGAAGACCTGGACGAGGACCTTGTCGTTTTCGACCTGGAGGATCTGGCCGTGGCGTATTGAGCCGTCGCCCAGCTCGATGTCGACGATGTGGCCATACTTTGCCTGATCGACCATTTCGACAAGCATAAGCGGGCCGGCAATATCAGCGACCGTCTGGTATTCTTTTATGGCGAGCATTTGAAACTCCTACACTGCAAGCCGCGGCACTATCTTTGAGAGACCGCCGAGCTCTGCAACTGTTTGATCTGTTCGTCTATTGTGTCCCTGACTTTGGCAACGGCGGCAACCTGCTCCTGGGGGACATACTTTGCCCTTGCGATCTCCTCTCGAACGGGCAGCTTGAATATTTCGGCGGTTTCCACCCCGCTTTGCACGGCGGCGAGCGCCTGCTTGTGGAAGTGCAGGACGGTTTTGAGCATTTCGTACTGCTTTTCCATGGAGGTGTACGTGTCGATCTCATGGAAGGCGTTCTGATGGAGGAAGTCCTCCCGAATCGACCTCGCCGTTTCAAGCGAGACGCGGTCCTGAGGTGAGAGGGCCTCGGCGCCGACGAGGCGTACGATTTCGAGCAGCTCGGATTCCTGTTCGAGCAGCCTCATGGCCTCGACGTTCATGGCCTGCATTTCGAGCCCTTTCTCCTTGTCTTCAAAGAATTCCTTGAGGTACTGCTTGTAGAAGGAATAGCTGGTTAGCCAGTCAATTGCGGGGAAGTGCCTCTGGTAGGCAAGCTCCCCTTTCAGTGACCAGAAGACTTTGACGACGTGGAGAGTTGCCTGGACGACGGAATCGGAGAGGTCGCCGCCTGGCGGGCTGACGGCGCCGATTATCGAGAGCGCCCCTTCTCTTTCAGGATTCCCTGCACATTTTACGCGCCCGGCCCTTTCGTAGAAGGCGGCGATTCGTGCAGCCAGGTAGGCGGGGTATCCTTCTTCGGCGGGCATTTCCTCGAGCCGCGTGGATATTTCGCGCATCGCCTCGGCCCACCTGCTGGTGCTGTCGGCCATGAGCGCGACAACGAGGCCCATGTCGCGGAAGTACTCGGCGATTGTGATGCCGGTGTAAACCGAGGCCTCTCTGGCGGCAACGGGCATGTTCGAGGTGTTGGCAATGAGCACTGATCGCTGCATGAGGGGCTCGCCCGAGCGTGGGTCTTTGAGTTCGGGGAATTCGGTGAGGACGTCGGTCATTTCGTTTCCGCGCTCGCCGCAGCCGACATAGACCACGACATCCGCATCGACCCATTTTGCCAACTGGTGTTGTACGACAGTTTTTCCGGTTCCGAAGGGGCCCGGGACGCAAGCGGTGCCGCCCTTCGTGAGCGGGAAAAAGGTGTCGATGACTCTCTGGCCGGTGACGAGCCCCTGGTTGGGAGCAAATCGTTTTGCAATCGGCCGGGGGTTTCGGACGGGCCATTTCTGCATAAGGGTGAGGGGGTGCTCTGTGCCATCTTCGGTCACGCAGACGGCTACGGTTTCCTCGACGGTGTAGTCACCCTCGGAGATCTTTTGTATTGTCCCCCTGACTTCGGGCGGGACGAGAATCTTGTGAACGAGTAGCTTGGTCTCCTGGACCTCTCCGATGATATCCCCCGGCTCGACCCTGGCGCCGTCGTTCACCGTGGGCTTGAATTTCCACTTTTTTTCACGGTTGAGGCCGGGCATGGCGCTGCCCCGGCTCATGAACTCGCCTTCGGCCTCTACCAGCGAGTCAAGGGGCCTCTGTATGCCGTCGTATATACTCTCAATCAGGCCGGGGCCGAGCTCGACGCTCAGGGGCGCCCGGGTGTCGACGACAGGCTCCCCGGGGCCGATACCACTGGTATCCTCGTAAACCTGGATCGAGGCCCGATCGCCGTGCAGCTCCACGATTTCTCCTATGAGGTTGAGTGCTCCGACGCGAACGACGTCGTACATTCTGGCGCCGGCCATACCTTCAGCAACGACGACGGGACCCGCGACTTTGACTATTCTGCCGGTTTTCGCTTCATCCATTATCAAAACCTTCATCAACTGCTCTGTAAAATGTTTATGCCGGTGGCCATTTTAAGGACCTCTCCGAGCTCGCGTGTTGCGAACCCGGCCGATTCGGTTGTAAAGGGCACGACGATCACGCAGGGGGTCGGCGCATCCTGATAATCCGCGAAGACCTCGCGGGCGAGCGGCGCGATATTTTCCGCGACGACGACGAGTGCGTACCTGGCGGCTATAATCTTTTCGGCGGCTTCGGCAACCTTATCCGCCGACTGTTCCACCGAAAAAGTGTCCACTCCCAGCGCCGAGAACGGCATCACGAAATCCGCGTCACCGAGAACTGCAATTTTTCCTTCCATAGGAGTTTATTACCATGCACGGCGTGATGCACGTCACGCGATGCGGTCCAGGATGAGACGGGTATCGAGGGAATTCTTTTTTGCCGTCAACACCAGCCTGATCGTTCTTATTTCATGCTCTTTCATCAATAAATATGCAATAATGGGCTGTGGCCCGGCGGTAATCTGTGCGGTCGATTTGAGCAATCCGATTAAGTGCCGGTCGCACTGTCCTTCGGTTTTCAAGAAGGATTTGTTCGATGCGAGATAACCTGCTCCCACTTCGACGAGATGCTGGTACGGGGTAGCAAAGAACAGGTTGCCGATTGCCTCGTATCCGAGGTCCAGCCCGTGCTTGTAAAAGGCCGGTTCGAGGAAACCGCCGTCAAGGAAGACGTCAATCTGCTCGGACTCGGTGAACTTCAGCCTGAGCAGTGTGCGGATGTTTGTCAGGTCCACCTGGGTTCTGAACAGTCCGTCGAGAAAGATGCTGCCCAGCCGCCGGGCCTCGTCGATATTGTGAAGGGCCTGGAGCCTGTCGATTTCATAATCGATGCGTCGAACATCCTTATCCTGATAGTAATTAATTGTCGCGGCCTCGGCGGCCCGGCGCACGTAGCCGGGCAGCACGGCATAGTTTTCCTCTGCAAAGGCCTGCTCGAGCACCTCGGGGGCGACGTTGCCGGAGGGGCTGTAGTCGGCGCCGACCGGTTTGTCCGTAAGGGCCCGCCTAAGCGCCAGGCGCAGGTTCGCGAAATCGTCGCGGGACTTAAACAGCTCGACTATCGACTCATCAATCATAAGACTCGCGAAAAGCTCGCGGACCTCTGCTCGCCTCTGGAGCAGCACCTCCTCAATGTCGGCAAAGCCGGCGGCGCCCTTGGGAACAGCGTACTGGCCGGCGCTAAGCATATCGAGGGCATTCTCGAAACTCTGGGCGTTTGCCATGTCCTGAAAGGTCGCGCGCGGGAGCATCTGTGTCTCAAGCGCGCGGACCCGGGCGGTGGCAAAGGCATAGCGCCAGTCGTCATCGCCGACCGGCGGATAGGTCGAGAATTCAAGAATAGATTGTCTGAGCTTAACCTGCGGCATCTATCGCACCGTTGACAGATTGCATGGCTTCAAGAGAACATCTCTTTTGCCAGTTTGATTTCCATCTCCTTGCGGGCCTGGTCCAGCAGCACGCCAAAGGAAACGTTGGTCTTAACCTTCCCCCGGCGCAGGATGAACCCCCCTTGTATGGCGAGCTTCTCTTCCGAGAGCTTCAGCGCGCCCTTGCCTGCAGGGGTGAACCCCCGATTGACTTCTGCAATAAGCTCCCGGTTGATTCGTTTGTCGCCCTTATCGATAAGGACCTCCTCTTCGCCCGTTTCGGCGGCCTGGAGCATAAGCTTTGTCATGAGGGCCCGGTAGTCGTCGTCGGACAGGCTGCCAAGCTTGTTTCTGGCCTGGTCGAAGATTTCGTCGAGGACGGCTCTTTTCTCGGCGAGAAGCGCCTTGGCGATCTCCATCCTCGCGGCGGCAAGGATGTGGGCTTTCTCGTCGGCCGCTTTCTGCGTCACGAGTTCAGACGTCTGGCTTTTATACTCCTCGAGCTTCTTGTCCAGTTCCGATTGCTCTGCATCCTCCCTTTGGCGGGCCTCGGCTGCGATTTTGCCGGCCTCCGCGCGGGCGTCCGAGAGTATCTTCTCTATTACCTGTTCAGCTTCCATCTGCGTCTTCCAGTTTCAGAATAATCGGGGTTTTCCGGCGCGTGCGTTTCAGGCAGCGGCGGGCACCTCTATTGCCAGGAGAATCAGCAGCGAGATAAGAAAGCCGAGCACGGCGTAGACCTCGACCATGGCGGCGTAGAGGACACCCGCTTTGACGGCCATCTCAGGTCTTTTGGCGGTCATGAGGATGCCTGCGGCACATGTTTTTCCCTGATGTATTGCGCTGAGCAGTCCTGCAAAGGCAATCGGCAGACAGGCGGAGAAGACGGCCAGCGCGTCCGAGATGCCGAGGCCGGCGGCTGAAGCGATGAAATCCGATATCTTTCCCATCGCAAAGAAGGCGATCACGAAGCCGTAGAAGCCCTGTGTTCCCGGCAGGACCACCTGCAGAAATAGCTGCCCGTATCGCTCCGGCTTTTCAGTTAGGACTCCGGTTGCGCTTCTGCCGGCGATGCCGATGCCCACGGCCGAGCCAATCCCCGCCATGAAGGCGGCCATCGCAGCACCCAAAAAAGCGATTCCAATAGCAATTTGACTCATTTTGTTTTCCCTTCCTTTCGCTATAGCGGGCTACTCACAAGCGACGGTTGCGAGGAGCCCTTCCTTTTTCAAGCTCACAATTGAGACTGCCGGTCAATTTCAATATGTTCGTATTTCCTGCTGAGCGGTTCGAACTGCTTTCCTCCTCCGACCATGAACTTCGTGAAGAACTCCACGAACTGCAAACGCATACTGTGCACAAAGGCGCTCAGCGACGAGTTTGCGATATTAAAGAGGTGGCCGACGATAAAGATCACACCGCCGAGAATCCACCCGATGGCGCCCAAGGCCATGACCTTGGCTACGATTTCGTTGATGGCCATGCCGAATCCGGCGGTCACCATTCCGAGGGCCATCAGGCGGATGTAGCTGAGCACGTCGCCGACGTAGAAGACCGTGCTAAACAGATTGTAACAGCCCATCCCGATGCGTGTGACCAGGCCGCCTTCGCGCTCGCTGAACAGGACGATGGCAGCCGCGGGCACAATCGCGAGAAAGCCAAACAGCATTCCGACCGACTCGGGCAGGTACCCGGCTTTCGCCATGCCGAAAACAACCAGGCAGTTGAGCCACACGAACCAGGTTAGATGATCGCAGAGAGCGTACTTCTTCTGACCCCTTTTCCACTTGCGCCAGAACGCGACTGCAACACCGAACATAATCTGCAGATACCCCAGCGCCAGGGAGATCACAAAGAAATGCATGGGCTTGTCGAGCGGATCAAACCACATCAGGGACTGTCGGAAGGCCTTGAGCCGCGGCACGAACACCTGAATCGCGTCGCCGCACCAGCCGCCGGTCAGAGCACCGGCAACCACGGTGGTGACAGAGCAGAACATCATCATCCTGATGAACCGGGCGCCCTTGGTCTTTTTGAGCAGCCACCATAAGAAACCGATCATGACCAGCCCGTATGCGGCGTCGGTAAGGCAGATGCCGAAGAACAAGCCGAAGAACGGGGCCAGCAGCGGTGTCGGGTCGACGTCGGTGGAGTGCGGCATGCCGTAGAGCCGTGTTATCACCTCGAACGGCTCGACGGTCCGGGCGTTGTCGATCTCGACAGGAACATCCTCATCTTCAGCCGGCTCGACGCGGGTCAGGCCCGACGCCGCAAAACCGGATAGGATTTTCTCGAGGCGGCTGTAGTCTCTCTGTTTGACCCAGCCCTCGAGAATAACCGTCGACTCGGTGCCGGGCGCGACCGACCGGGCCTGCTCGCGACGAAGCAGATTGCGGTGATGGTCGCAAAGGATCCGGAGCTTAAGCAGGCTCTTGCTCAGCTCGACGGCCATGTTATTGTGAGAGCGCAACTGCTCTCTGGCCCTCCTGAGCATTTGAGTGTATTCGTCCATCAGGTCGGCCACGGTGCCGGTGAGGCCTTCGAAGCTCACGGGCTCGAAGTCAACCAAGCGCAGCAGTCTCTGAACGTCAGTGACATTATCTTTCGGGCAAACGATTATGCAGGCGGCCCTCGTGTTGGCCCGGCCTATCTGTTCAAGGACGGCATCGAACTGGTCGAGGTCGGCATTGACTTTGTCGAGATGCTGGGCGGGCACCAGGCCCGGCAGAGCGGCCAACTGCGTCAACGAGGCAATTTGCTCAACCGGGGTGGCCAGAGCTTTCCACGGGGCGAGGTGCTCGAGGCTGCTGTTAAGCTCCTCGATTCTCGTGCGCAGCTTTTCGATATCAGCGGCGCACGTGCGCGCGCGCTGTGCCACGCGGGGCAGCCAGGGGTCGGAGACAACCTCGTTGTAGGACTTTTGATCGACGAGGCTCCTTGGCTCGAAGACGCTGCCTCGCTTGGGGGCGTAGCCGGAGAGGAACTTGATGCTCGCCTCAAGAGCACCGAGGAAATCCTCGAGGTCTCTCGGGCGTTCGGCCCCTGCGGCCAAATCGGGCTCGTCTCTTGTGACGACAGCCTCTTCGGCATTCAGTATCTGGCAGATGCCCTCGGCCTGGAGTGTTTCGAGCAACCGGGCCGCCTCGGCGCGATGGGTCACGATTATGAACTTTGCCATTCGAGCAACGGCCATAGGTTATCCTCTTAGATAGCCCATCACCTTTGCCGCGGCATCGGGGATTCGGCCGGCGACTTTATCATGCAACCGGCGGCGCTCATCTTCAGCCTGATTTTTGAGGTTTTGGGCCTCGGCAAGGCCTTCTTCGCGGGCCTTTGCGACGGCAGCGTCAATCGCCTTTTTTCTCTCTCGCTCGGCCTCGGTGAGGGCTGCAAGGCGTCTCTTGCGGCCCTTCTCGGCGTTTTCGGCGGCATCGGCTTTAGCCTTCTCTATTATTTCGCGGGCCTGTGCCTCAGCCTGCTTGATTTTCTTGATCAATTCCATTTTTGCCCCTGCAATTGGGAAGAGCGTTCCAAAAGTGCAGTAGACTACAGCATTGCGTTGAAAAAGACAAGGAAAAACCCAAGTTAGCCGTTCGTTTAGAGAAGTGCGTCCACTTTTTCGGCCAGCAGCCTAACATGCGCAAGGGATTTTTCGAATTGCGCCCTTTCGGCCTCGTTCAAATCAAGCTGTATCACTCTCTCGACGCCGTTGCGGCCGAGTACAACAGGCACGCCGACGAAACAGCCCCCGGCGTTGTACTGGCTGTCGCAATAAGCACAGCAGGAAAGCAGGCTCTTGCTGTCGTTCAAGATTACGCGGGCCATCCTGACGGCGCCTGCGGCGGGCGCGTAGTAGGCGCTGTACCCGAGCAGGTTCACGATCTCTATTCCGCCTTTTCTCGTCCTGTCGATGAGGCCGGCTATTGTGTCGGGCCCGAGCAGCTCGGTCAGGGGTATGCCGCTGACGGAAGTGAACCTGGGCAAAGGCACCATGTCATCGCCGTGGCCGCCCATCAAAACACACTTGATATCCTCAACACTGACGCCAAGCTCCAGGGCGATAAAGCAGCTAAAGCGGGCGGAATCGAGCGCGCCGGCCATACCCACGATCCGGTTCTTCTCAAAGCCCGTCACCCTCGCGGCGGCGTAGACCATTGCATCGAGAGGGTTGCACACGACTATGACAATGCTGTTCGGCGAGTGCCGGGCAATGTTCTCGGCGACCTCCCTGACGATGCGAACGTTCTTTGCCAGAAGGTCGTCGCGCGACATACCGGGCCTGCGGGCAAGACCGCTTGTCACGATAACGATGTCGCTGTTCGCAGTGTCCCGCCAATCGCGGGTTCCGACAACGGAGACGTCGTAGAGCTGTATGGGGCCGGCTTCGGCAATGTCGAGAGCCTTGCCCTCGGCCAGGCCCTCAACGATATCGATGAGCACGATGTCACCAAGGCGCTCGCAAGCGGCGATATGGGCTGTTGTTGCGCCGACATTTCCGGCGCCGACGACGGTGAGCTTGTTGACCGCCATTTACATATCCTTAAAGAACCAGATGCTGCAAGAAAAGGCTATTTTGCGTCGACTTTCCACTCGAGGATGCCGGCGGAGAATTCGGCCTGCAGGGTCGCTTCGAGGCGAAACGCCGCCGTCTTCACGGGGTCGAACCTGACCGAGTTGAACTTGTCCTTGTCCACGGCGTACGGGCCGGGAGCGGGCACTTGCTTCCAGTCGTCGCCCTGCTTATAGAGCAGACGCCACGATTTTGGAATTCGGCAGCCGCCGGCGCCCGTGTCGTCGAACCAGTACACTTGCGAGCCGGAGACGGTCACCGGAGAAGCGAAATCGTACTGCACCCACTCGGTCGTTCCCTTATGGTCCCACCAGGTAAAACGGGGAATGCCGTGGTCGTTGGAGTTCTGGGGAAGCAGCCCGTCGCTCAGGGCGTCCGTAGTGTCGCCTTGCCAGCGATGTGAGGCGCTTGTCGGCAGAGGCTTCCGGGGCCGGGTCCACTCGTGCGCGCCCAGGCCGGAGCCGATCGTCGGGAAGGCCGAGATTCGCAGGCGCGCGCAGCCCATGGGAATGAGTGTCACTATCTCGGTGGTGCTCTCGGACTTGACGGGGCTGGGCTGGAGTTTTCCAACAAGACCCAGAGAGTCTTTCTCCCAGGCGGGAATCAGTTTGGCCTCCGCCAGCAGCGAAATTGGAGCCGCCTCGGCCTCGAACGGCTGGTCGTCGGCGGGCCAGCGCTTGCGAACGACCTGGAACGAGAGGGTGGGGTCCTTTTTATTCAACACGAGTCCATAATTCCACTTGCCCGCCGGATGTATCTCCCACGCCGGCCATTTGTCGGTTCCGCCGGCCTTGACCCTGGCCTCGGGAATCTTCAGCGAGTAGGTAAGCGGGCCGCGGTTGACAGAAACACTGTTCTGGTTCTTCGTCCACTCCTTGATGCTTATCTTCATGGGCAAAGTCAGGTCGACCTTTTCGCCGTCCGTCCATTCGCGGTCGATGACGATATAGGAGCCTTTGGGCGACCTTATGGCATTGACCCTGGAGCTGACGGTGACCTTGGGATTGTCACACCAGGCGGGGATTCGCAGGTACAGCGGGAACTTGACGGGCCCGGTCGTTCTTATGGTGAAGCTGATTTCCTCCTCGAACGGATACCGTGTCTGTTCGACTATCATGACTTTCGCGCCGTCCCCAACTTTGGCGGTGACCTGCGAGGGCGCATAGAGCACGGCGGCGAGACCGTTGCCGGGCGTCGCCATCCACAGTCGCTCGGCGTAGTACGGCCAGCCGTGAGCTACGTTGTGCTGACAGCAGCGGTGGATGTGCGGGTTGTACAGCAGCATGGGCCCGCGGTTCTGCAGGCCGGGCGATTTGTTGTTGCGGTCGCTCAGTATCATGTTCGGGGCCGTCAGGTATCGCAGGGCCTTGAGATCGGATGTCATGGAGGGGGGGAACGAGTTGAAGGCGACGTCCTCGCAAAGATCGGCCCATTTGCGGTCGCCGCTGATCGCAAAGAGCATCTCGCACGACAGCATCATCTCGACGAACGAGCAGGTTTCGGTAGCCTGGCGCGGGCCGACGTATCCGGCTCGGCAGTTCTCGTCGGCGCCGTACATGCCACCGGGAACCTGTCCGTAGGCGTCTCTTACGGCCTGGTAGTTGCGCCATGCGGCCAGCAGGTGGTTGGGGTCTTTTGACTGCTGGTAGTAGATTCCGGGCTCGCGGAAGCACTGGGCGATGTTGACGCCATGCCAGTTCGCCACGCCGCCGGTCCAGTTCGCGGTGTTGCGGTGAATCTTCTCGGCCACCTCCAGAAGCCATATCTCCCCGGTTCTGTTATAGAGCCAGTAGACGCTGGCGAGGTTATCACCGGCCCGCTGATTTTGCCAGAAAGGCAGGAGGAAGTCCTCGTCCGGGACCAAGAACTCCCACCTGAAGTACTTCGTCATCAGGTCGATGACTCGCTTGTCGGCGGAGTACTCGTAGTATGACTGGAGGACGTTGAGCATTATCATGTTCGGCCAGACATCGGGTTTGCCCTTTATGTTTGTGAGGTTTGAGCGGGGACCGAAGTAGCCGTCCTCCCGCTGGCTCGCTATCGTCGCCTCAATCCACTGGCGCGCCTCGGTGATTATGCGCTCGTCCTGCAGGACGTAGCCGAGGTCGCCGAAGCCCTTGAGCCAGTACGGCACTTCCTCCCAGCCGCTGTGTCCCTCGCCTTCCGGGCTGAGCCAGGCGTTATTTTCCTTTTTGAGGAAACGGCTGATTTCGAGCAGATGGCCCGTGAAGCCCTCGGCCTCCAGCTCAAGCTGCCTGCGGACCCAGCCCTCGGGCCTGATCGCACCTATCGGCAGCTTTATGAAGGGGCTGCGTGTGAGCGGTGGGCGGTTGCTCACGTAGTAATCGTTTTTCAGGTCCGTGTTGGGGCCGTTAACAACGCTGATATTGGCGCCGGCCGCGCAGCCGAGGCTCGCCAGAGTGCCGACAAGTACAGTGCAGAACAGCAGGTATTTTGACATTTTTCAGCTCCTTGCAATTCGGGCAACCAAGAACCTACCGGGCAAGCCTCTGTGAGCCGCTTACAAACAGGCTCCCGGCTTCCCGCATTCTGACCGGAAAACGATATTATATTCAAAGGCGCACAGATTGCGAAAAAAAAATGCGGCCTGCCGGCTAAATCCTGCCTGGTTCGTTACCCGCCGGCCTGGCATTCGAGCCGGCGACCGGGACGCCATAACAGCACGTTCGTATTTGGGGAAAAGCGGCGGCTACTACGCGCGAGGCTTCGCCATTCAGCCTCACGGGACGGCGGTTCCTGCGGCAAACATCGGGTCAAGCAGAATTGGGAGCGAAGGGTGGTTTGCTCGAAACCATAAAGGCGCGTCACTCCGATTGAGCGAGCACAAGCCAGTTTGCGGCCATTTCGGCCAGATCACGGATGTCGACTGTGTCGTCATCGAACAAATCAGCGCCCCCGCACAGGCCGCAATTGCCCTGCCGCCAATAATCGGCCAGCAAAGCCAAATCGAGAAAATCGACGCGGCCGTCGGCGTTTATGTCGCCGGTGGTGGGCGTGCCCTGGTAAAGATGTACTTTCCCGTCGCCGGCCCCGATCAGCACATCGAGATACGCATCATCCGTCCAGTAGCAGACAAAGGGCCGCGATCGGGGAGTGCCGGCCAGGTCGATCGGAACGCCGTCCGACTCAACCAGCGAGTAGCCCGAGAAGGCCGGCGCGTCGTCGGCACCGAGGTTCTTATAGAACAAAAGCTCGCCGGCGGTATTGCCGGTCAACAGGTCTTTTTTGCCGTCGCCATCGAGGTCGAGCACATCAGGGCTCGAACGTGAGCCTATATCCAGATTAGAGCCGTTTGCCTGTGCGAAGGTTTGTGCGAGAAACTCGGGCGAGGCCTCCGTTCCTTCGTTTATGAAGACGCGTATCAGGCCGTCGACGGCGCCCACGACAAGGTCCTTTTTGCCGTCGTTGTTCCAGTCAACCACAGTTGGGGTCGCCCTGTACCCGACGTTGATGTTGACCTTTGAGCCGGGCGGGCCGACCTGCAGGGGGGCCCCTGCGTCAAAGGTCGGGTCCTCATCCGTTCCGATGTTCAGAAAGAGCCGGATACCGCCGGATGATTCTCCGACGAGGAGGTCTTTTCGCGTGTCGGCGTCCCAGTATACGACGCGCGGGAAGCAGCCCATACAGCCCGATGCCTCACAGCTCAGGTCCGAGCCGTCGGACTGGGCATAGAACCAGGCCGAGAACTGCGGGCCGTGTTCGGCATCTGCATTGAGGTAAACGCGAACCTTTCCGGGGTAGATGCCGCCACCCTCGCCGACCACGAGGTCTCTGAGGCCGTCGTTGTTCCAGTCCACGAAGGACGGCACCGAGTAGCCGGAGACGATGATGTCGGCGCCGGCTGACCGGACCGAGACGCCCGGACCAAGGTTGAGCAAGGTGTTGTCGGCAAGCGCAACGCCGCAAGCGAGCAGCGGTAAGAAACACACCAACACAATCAACAAACCTGTTTTTCTCATTCTACAGCCCCAATCGCAAAGTCAAAAAAACCGGCAAAACAGGAATCCGTTTGACGCAGCAGGCATCGGGGGAAAGACGGAAAGAGACCCCTTCACCACCCTTC
>CP070678.1:4573232-4581952 GCA_020352515.1 Phycisphaerales bacterium
CGGCACAGTCCTCCAGCTTTGCAGATGTTCCGACGGCGGTGATCGTCTCGCCGAGACAGACGATGTCCAGGCCGAGTTTTCCGGCGGCGTCGATCTGCTCGCACCAGAGTTTTAGATTGTTCTGCGGCGTGCTGTTGCGCGGGCGCAGGTACACGGTGCCGACCTTTACCTTTCTGGGCGCGGGCATCGGGGCCGGCATAACGCCTGCGTCCATCCACTTCACCGAGCCGTCGCCGGGCCACTTGACCTCGAGCGAGAGCCGCGCGCCGTCGGCGTTATCGGGGGCGACCAGCACGTCGCTGAACGATGCGAGGCTCGAATGCCAGACGGTCGGCCCGCGGACGAGCATACCGGCCGGATGCAACGGCTTGCCGCCGCGCGTCCAGGTAAGACGCATCAGCACCGAGCGGTAAGGGTCGAACACTTGAATCAGGCATCGCGCCTTCACGGCGTAGGCCTGGTTGGGCTCTATGCCTTCTATGTCCTGAAAGACCCCGCCGACTGCGAAGGGGTCGTTTGGCGCATCGATCAGAAGGCCGTCGGGCGTGCATCGAAACCTGCAGGCGGCTTTCGCCCAGTCGGGCGCCCAGGGCGTCCAGTCCGGCGGCAAATCACTTCCCACAATGGGACGGAAGGTCGGATTCGATACGAGCTGGCGCGTCTTTTCGATGTTGCCGCCGGCGACGATGGCGAATGAAGTGACACAGAGCAAGCCGGTTAGCATCTGCTTGTTCATCTTTGGCTCCTTCCGGCAGGCCGGTCCGCGGCGCCCGGGGACCCCGGTATCCTGCGAGTCTCCGGCGACAGACGGTCCGGGCCGCCGATTATCATTTCTTTAGACGATTCATCGTCGTCTGCACAACCCGCCGGACGTAGTTGTCCGGGTCCTTCGCGAGGGCCGCAATCGCCGGCAGCACGGGGCGCGCCTTCTCGCCGATCTTGTCGAGCGCGATTGCGGCGTAAAGGCGGGCCTTGTCGGTCTTGTCGCTCAGGGCCTCTTCAAGCACCGGCAGCGCTTGCTTTTCACGCCCCCAGTCGCAGAAGGCATGGGCGGCCGCCACGCGGACGACGGCAGCCGGATCATCGAGCATCTTTTCTATGGCCGGTGTGCCGAGTTCAACCTTGTCGGGCGATTTGCAGCTTGTATGCAGCCCGACCACCGCCCAGTAGCGGACGGATGCGTACTCGTCGCCGAGGGCCTCGATGTATCTCGGTACGGCCTTTTCGCGGTGCCCGTCAACCTCCTTTATCTTCCGCAGGCGCGCGAGCAGGTCCGTCCTGTCGAGCCTGCGCCTCCAGTGGTTCGGGTCCTTTTGAATCTGGGCGGTTTGCTCCTGGTCTCCTACTCTAAAGGTGACCTCTTTGCTGTCCCTGAATCCGATTCGACAGGCCCTGGCCCGCAGGGTTTGGCCCTTTTTCAGCCTGACCGGTTTGGTGTATAGCTGCCAGGGGCCGTTGTCGATTCTGTAGGTAAACGAGGCGCCCTCAGTCCGGCACATTATGGACACGGGAACACCGTCGCCCGGCGGCGCATCCTTGATCCAGAATACGGGCTCGGCGGTCTTCTGGTATTGGCCGCCGGGGCGTTTCATTTCGTCGAACTCGGGCTCGGGTACGAGCCCCATGTCACCGGTGTCCTGAACCCATTTCCTGTGCGCCTCACGCATTCGCTTGAGGACCTCCGCGTAGTCCGGGTCGCCGGCGAGATTGTTGACCTCGTGCGGGTCGGCTACGGTGTCGTACAACTCTTCGACGGGCTTTGTCGGCTCGAAGTACTGCTTCTGCGGGCCGACGAGCCGCCCTTCGGCGTTCAGGCGGCGCATCTCCTTCATGGTGGGCATCTGGTTCATGTAGTTGATGTCCTGGCCGCGGGTGACGTACCACATGTAGTTGCGGATGTATTTGTAGCGATTGTCGCGAACGGCTCGAATCAAATCGTAGGCCTCGTCCATCCTGTCGCGCGCTCCGAAGACATATTGGCGAGGACTTGCCTTCTGCCGGCCGAGGAAGGCCCGGCCCTGGATGTGCTCGGGAATCGTGACGCCGGCAAGTGACAGCATGGTCGGCGCAAAATCGATAAATGCAATCATATCCTCGTTGACCGTGCCTGGCCTGACGGCGTCGGGATTGGCGGGCATGGCGATCTTGCGGAGCTTCTCCGGCACGCGGATAATAAGAGGTATCCTCGAGCCGGAATCGTATATCCATCGTTTTGCGCGGGGCAGGCCGCGCCCGTGGTCGCCCCAGAACCAGACGATGGTGTTGTCGGCGAGGCCGGCCTCTTCCAGCTCCCTGAGCTTTTCGGCGACCTGCTTGTCCATGATGGTGATGATGTCGTAGTACTGCGCCCAGTCGCGCCTCACCTCGGGGGTATCGGGGTAATAGGGCGGCAGGACGGCCTTGGCCGGGTCGTGTTTTTCGTGCGCGGCGAGATTTGCTATGCGCTGCTGCATGCCCTTGCTTCGATTTCGGATCTGGCTCTCGTGCGTGGTGGTGAAATTGAATACGGCAAAAAACGGCCGGCCGTCGGGGCGGTTTTTGTAGTGCGCGTTGCGGCTGGATTCGTCCCACGCGCTCGGGGGATTGTCAAACTGGTAATCGGTCTTGGAATTGTTCGTGCAGTAGTAGCCGGCGGCGCGGAGGTATTCGCTAAAGCACCTGACATACGCCGGCGGGACGCCCTTGCACCGCATGTGATGTGTGCCGATGGTCGTCGGGTACATTCCCGTGATGATTCCCGAACGCGTCGGGGCGCATACGCCGGAGTGCGAAAAGACGTTCCTGTAGAGAACGCCCTCGGCGGCGAGCCTGTCGATTGCGGGCGTCACCGCATAATCATCGCCGTAGCAGCCGAGGTCGGGGCTGATATCCTCGGTGCTCAGCCAGAGGATATTCGGCCGGGCTGTCTCAGATGCCCCGGTCGCCGTAGAGACGACATCGGGCAGGAACATCGCGGCCATCGAGCCGGACGTAATCTGCAGGAATCGGCGTCTGTCTATTTCGGAACGGGACCTTCTCATGAGCGGCGCCTCCATAGTTCTACAGTTGCAAAAAGCTGCGAAACCGGTTTTCGGGAGAACGCATTCGAAGACACGGGGGGCCTTCGTCGGCTGCGGCTCCCGACAAGTGGTACATTATAGCAGGCGGGCCCGCGCAGACAAACCAAATCCCCCTCGATAGACGCTTGCATATCGTGCGGTTGGGAAGAATCGTCCGGGACTTTTGATGAACGGGTTTGCCCGCTCCATCGCGCAAATCCGGACAGCCGCTCGACCGCTTTTTGTGACGGGCCGTGAATGTAAGAAAAGATTTGCCGCCGCGGGGACAGCGGGTATAATTGCGGGAAATGAGGGGGGCAATGGTGCAGAATATAATCCTGTGGATGTGAGGTGCCGAGATGAGAGAGTCTTTTGTAAAGAGCGTGGTGGTTTTTTCGGCTGTTGTTGTATTGTCGGCCGGCGCGGGCCGAGCTGCAAACAAAGGCCGGATTCGGCCGTACGAGGCGGACCGGCGATACTGGCAGTACAAGGGAGAGCCGGTGCTGCTGCTCGGCGGCAGCCGAACCGATCACATATTCCTGCTCGACGGGCTCAAGGAGCACCTGGATGAGATAGTCGAGGTCGGCGGCAACTACGTTCGCAATACGATGAGCCAGCGGGAGGGGCTGGATTTGAAGGCGCACAAGCGGCTGGGCGACGGCAAGTTCGACCTTAATCAGTGGAACCCGGCTTACTGGCGGAGGTTTGCCGACTGCCTCAAGTGGTGCCGGGAGCGTGACATCATCATTCAAATAGAGGTCTGGGACCGCTTCGACTTTGCGCAGGAGCAGTGGCAAAACAGTCCGTGGCGGCCGGCCAATAACGTGAATTACACGGTCGAGCAGTCGGGCCTGGCCAACGATTACCCGGCTCCGGCGTGGCGGGACAGGCAGCCGTTTTTTCATACGATCCCCGGCATGGCCCGGTACAGAAAGCAGTATGACCTCGTTCGCGGGCACCAGGAGAGATTCGTGGCGAAGATGCTGTCGTACAGCCTGGCGTATCCCAATGTGCTGTACTGCATGAACAACGAGACCTCGACTCCGCCGCAGTGGGGGCGGTACTGGATGAGTTTTATCGAGCGGGCGGCGGGGGAGCAGGGCGTGGAAGTGTACGTGACGGACATGTTCGACGATGTTTGGAAGCCGCAGACGTCGGGGAAATTGAAGCAGGCGTTCGATGATCCGAAGGTGTATGAGTTCATGGATATTTCGCAGGTCAACAGCCGGACGTTCAACGAGGCGCACTGGGTGAACCTGATGTGGATTTTCGAGCAGGCGGCCAAGCGGCGTGCGCGTCCTTTGAACTGCACGAAGATATACTCGGACGGGCAGACCTCTTGGGGCTCGGGGACGCCGGTGGACGGTGTTGAGCGGTTCTGGCGGAACCTGATAGCCGGCTGCGCATCGTGCCGGTTCCACAGGCCGGGCGGCGGCATCGGGCTGAATGAGACGGCCAAGGCGTGCATTCGTGCTGCCAGAAAGGCCGAGCAGCTCGTGAGCCTCTGGGAGGTCGAGCCCCGGATGGACCTGCTGAGCAGTCGCGGGCAGGACGAGGCGTACCTTGCGGCCAAAGCGGGCGAGAAATATCTTTTGTTCTTGACGGACGGCGGGTCGGTAGGGCTGAATCTAAAAGGGCGGCAGGGCAAATTGCAGGTTCGATGGATAGACGTTGCGACGGGCAACTGGGGGGCAAGTGCGAGCGTTGATGGGGGCGGGACGGCGACTGTGGCCGCTCCGGGCAAAGGCCCCTGGGTGGCGGTGATTGCCGGACGATAGGGCGGGGGTAGCGGATTTGGGGGTCGAATTTGAAGTCCGGTGGCCGGCGCGGTGGTTTGGGTGAAGACTGGGAGACGCGGAGGCGGCAGTTTGGGCAAGGTAGTTGTAGCGAGAAGCGGGGGTTTGGGTAATTTGGAATTGGGTTCGTTTGGGTTCGTTTTTTTGCGGCGGCAAGGGTTTTGGGGGTGTAAGTTGTTGCGGGGCAAGGGGTTAGGGGCGGTTTTAGGCGATTGGGTTCGTTTTTTTGCCGGTCGGAGGGGTGGAATCTGTCGTAAGGTGTTGCAGTATAAGGGGTTACAGCCATTTTTGGGGGCTTTTTGCGATTGGGTTCGTTTGGGTTCGTTTGGCTTCGTTTTTGTACGGCCGGAGAGGCCATTTTTTGCGTAAGTCGTTGCGGCGCAAAGGGTTGCGGGAATTGGGGCGATTTGCGAATTGGGTTCGTTTTGCAAAAAAGGGTGAATTTGTAGAGGTGGCTTGACAGGTGTAAAGCGATTTTGTGAGGAAATAGGGGAATTGGGCAAGATGGGAAATGTGGCATTTCAGCCCTTCGACGCGTCACGCGACGGCGCGACTTGCTCAGGATTCGTCCTCAAACGGGCGTGAGGACTCGGGATTTGGGGAAGATGGCATACCTGAGATCTCAGATTTGAGGCTACACTTCGACCTGGCTCAGCGCGTGCTTGAGAAGTAGGCAAGGATCCCGTGGAGTCGGGCGGAGCGGAAGAGCCTGACGCGAGGTGGGCGAAAACGGAGAGCGTTGTTGGACGATTTTGCGGGGTAATGGCGGTTGGGGTTGGGGATTTCAGCATCTCAGATTTCAGATGTCAGATTTCAGAATTCAGAAGAGCGACAGCTAAGGGGTCAGTATTGACTTGTTAGGTGGGTATTATACAAGACGGGGGGTTGGGTGTCAAGGGAAATCCGGCGGAAACGGGCGTGGTTTGGCCGCAAAGGAGACCGAGGGTACAGAGAAGTGGAAAGGGCTCGCGCGACGACGAGAGCGGCTCTTGGAGATAGGAGGCCGGATTGTTCGCGGGGTCGCAATTTTCTTCCTCATTACTTTCGAAGGAAGAAAATTGCTTGGTGTGGGGGCAGGGAATTGCGCTGCTGCCGGGCCGAACAACGCTCGCGCCAGGTCAAAGAGGACCTGGCACGAGCTTTGTGGCGGCCCTTCGTGCGGCGAGGTACGGGAGAATCGTGTGGGGGCGAGAGAGGTAAGAAGTAAAGGGGGATTTCGGGGTGGGGACGACGGAGATTTACTGCCACGTGGCGAGCCGAATTTCGCGCCGGACCCGGACGGGCTGACGGATTACTCGAATCCCTACTTGTTTACCGGCCGGACCGGCGATATATTAGATAACAGCTCTCTGAAAATCCAATACAACTTCAAACCGATACTACGACCAATACACCGAAAGAGCGTGGTCAAGGTGATAATCATAGAATTAGGTGCAAATTCGGAAATGCTATTGGCCAGCGAGATGGCGATTGCGCGAAGGACTATACAAACCACCCGATAGTGGGACGCCGCGTTTTTGAGGCTGTATATTGGCGAAGTTGGACGAGGACGGAGCAAAGGCGTCAAGACGACGTTCGGCAAGCCCGCTTTGAAAAGAAAGGAAGGTTGAGATGGAATTTCACAGTAATAGACCTGGTTGCCTCAAGGGGCTCTTGGTGGTTGTGACAACGTTGCCAGCCGTCTTCGCGAGCGGAACCTTTGCGCAGAGCGTTCCAACATATTTTCCACCGCCAGAGGTCGCACGCCCGCTGGCGCGACGGCTATTGGAGAACATCAAGTGCGAAAGCCCGACAGCGTTTTCACATTACTGGGGTGACCCAGAGAGGCAACCCATTGTGTGCGCCCTTCAATTGCTGGGCTGGCCGGTGGCAGATGTCGTGATTGCCTCAGGAAAGGTCGATCCGAACTGCCCTCTGCCAGTTATCACCTGCATGGACGCGCTCCGAGCGCTTGATGGGAGAATCAACTTGGTTGACTGGTCTGCCCAAGGCAGGGAGAGCCTGAAGAAAACCTTCAAAAGTCCTCCCGACTTTCCGAGTTTGCGTGAGCTCGCGGCGGAAGTATCCGAGGACGTCTTGCTGGATATAGTCGTGAAGGCCAGCCGGACTGCGACTGCGCAAGCCCATTGGGTCGCAACATGGTACTGGTCTCATATCGGCAAACTGTCGGATCGCGAGCGAATAGAGCCGAGAGAGATTATAAAAGCTGGCTTTTCGACAAGTGCCCTTAATGTGGCGGGGAATGCGGTACCTGCAGCAGTGCCTGCCATCCTAAAGCTCGCTGTGAATCCACCCAAATATGAGCAGTCTGCCCAGCGGGGACGTGACCATGAGAGTAGTCACATCAGGCGTAATGTTACAAGTACGCTAACGCGCACATACCACAAGACCCTCAGCGGCATTATTCATATCGCGCTGTCAGAGGATAGCGTAGAATTTGCGGCAGACTACGTTGAGATGGCTTTCGAAGTTCAGCCCAGCCTTTCGACTCAAAAGCTGGAGGGTCTTCTCGCCGACAAAAGCGTGGAACGGCGCCACGACATAGCCTACTGGCTTGGGAGGACCGGCAACCGCAAATACAGGAAACTGCTGAGACCTCTTCTCAACGATGAAGATCCTCAAGTGCGCCTCGGGGCCGCGTTGGGCCTGGCGCACATGGGAGACGGGGCGGGAATTGCGTTGTTCAAAGACGGGTTTGCGAGGCTCTCCTACCTTAGCACGGAGCGAGAAAGGGCGGTTAGAGCTTTGGGGGCTCTCGGTAGCCAGGAGGCTTGTGAGGCGTTGTGGCGTGCGTTCACATTGTCAGTGAAGACGCAGGCGGATGAAACGCCGTGGGATATCGTCGGAGCCATGTACGATAGCTGCAACGTGCCTTGGTTCGTTGCCAAGCTCTTTGCGCTACGGACCGCTTCGGGCAAACTTCCCAAGGGGGCGGTTGGAGCTATTCGGGCCATAGCCTATTCGGAGTGTGTGGCAATCCTGGGCAAATACCTCCACGATAAGGACTCCGACGTCGCGCACTTGGCCGCCGAGATGATCGTGCGAATCAATGAGATAGACCTGAAGGCTGGCGAGGACATTCTGAATGTAACTCGCCAATGGTGGAAAACACATAAAACAGAATAGGCGCGGTAATCCCGCAGTAAGCGTGTGGCTCCGGGCGAGCATGTGTCTCCGGGGGTGCGATTAGGGCTCCTGAGTTGAGGGGACCATCGCGCCAGGTCGTGCCGAGTACCTTTGGATGATGAAGACGCGTGTCTTTTTGGCAGTTGTAGCCGTGGGAGTCTTCTGGGTCTGCCTATCAGGGGCGCAAGAGGGGATATGCGCGGGGACAGATATCAGAGTGGTGCCCCAAAAGCAGGTAACGCATGGGCTTGGAGGTAATTTGGGGAGAGTTCAGTTTTCGGGTCGGTCGGACACACTGTTTGAGCAGGTTGCCTGCGATTTGGGGCAGGTTGGTGTTGGGACGGGGAATTTGTGCGAGTTTGGGTTCGGCAATGCCGCCGATACAATGCTGAAGGTTACGAGCGTCAAGGCGACGTGCGGGTGTACGGTGGTACAGTTGGACAAGAGAGAGTACGCGGCCGGGGGCGCGTATTTTTCCGATGTGCTGCATGTCGGCGTTAAGGGCGGGGAAGGGGGAGATTTGCGGGGGGCAAAAATCAAAAGGATATGAAATCCTCCGCGTCGTGATGGGGTTCAGTTTCTTTGATGGTTGTTCCGTGTGGGATTGGAGTGCGGCGTTGTGGCGAATTGAGGGTCGAGATATGGTTTTCCCTGTTTGTAAAGCTCGATTCGCTTTCGGATCTGTGGCGCGCTTGCATCATAGCCGGCGTCGTTGGCCAAAATTAGTGCTTTTTGCGCGTTTGAGACGGCGAGCTGGAAT
>CP070678.1:4582052-4603749 GCA_020352515.1 Phycisphaerales bacterium
GGCTGCGTCAAAATAAGCGAGCACGCCCTCGGCCCAGCATTCGACGCGATCGTGGACCGCCACCGTGCCCCGCCACAGACCTCTGCTGATAGCGCTGTCATGCAGCTTCTTGAGCTTCTCGTCGAACCGGATGTCCATCCGCTGGACCCGCAATTCATACTGCTGGACGTTCCGACCGCGCCTGTTCCAGTTGGGATCGACCGGGCGCGTGCCGGTCACATGGTAGAGCGCCTTGGCAAAGACACGAATGACTTGGCATCCGGTGGCATACGGGTCCCGTGGCCCGGCCAGTACGTTTTCCTGGTCGACCACGAGCAGCTTGATTGTGGGCGAGTAATCCAGGAAGCGCGCAGTGCTATCGAAGCCCTCGACAGCGACGTTCCTGCACTCCGGCAGGTCGGATATTCGCTCGTTGGACCCGAGCACAACCAGTTTAACACCGTCGGCAATGAGTGCCTTGAGAATGTCGTGGCGGTATGCGAACATCTTGCGGATGGTGTCGTTGGCCTCGAGCATGGCCTCGTCGGCGGCGTCTCGTCCAAGGACGGTGAACTCGCGCGCCCACGTGAACTTTCTGTAGTACGGATGAATTTTGAGCCTCGCCGGCGGCGCAGCGACGTTGGGCAGCGGCTGCAGCCACGTGTAACGCCAGTCCTGGTCCGGGCTGAGGTTAAATGTCGTCCTGACCAAATCGTAGCCCTTGGGGTCGTACATCTTGAGCTGCTCGCGCCTCCCAATCGGGCCGTGGTTCCAGTTGTTGATGCGGTTGCAGTTGAAATATGCCTGCGCGATCTCGCACCAGTACTCGCCCGCGTTGGAGCCGGCGTAGGTGTCTTTGAACAGACCCTTGTCGAGTGCTCTGCGGTAAACTGCATTCTTTCGATCGGCCCACGTCGGGTCTATCCTTCTCAGCGCACCGTCGATGGTGTGGCAGAATTCGTGAACTGCGATGCTCTCGTCATCGTAGCGATCCACCGGCAGGCTGAGCAGGTTCTCCTCGCCGAAGCTGGTGGGAAGGCCGCCGGTGCCCCTGACGCGCTCGTTAAGGTAATCCGGGTTGCGTGCATTCCTATTCTCGGGCAGGTCGGTGTATACCTGGTCCTTGCCGATGATGACCAGGTACATGCCCCGGTCAATCATGGCTTCGAGCACGTCGGGCCGGCCCGCCAGCATGTGGGTGACGATCTCGTACGTGCGATGCAGCGCTTGATCCGCAACCTCGACCCCGGCCGCCACCGGCAGGCCCTTGATATCCATGTACTTTCTGTAGAAAGCGCGGGCCGCGTCCCTGTCCCTCTCGCGGACTTTCTCGAAAAACGAATCGGGCGGCAGGCTCACCTGAGGGCGAGCAGCGACATCACCGGATTGTCCATCGGCCCTCCCGCCCGACGCCATCGCGGCACATGCCACAAGAATCAGAACCTCTCTTATGAATCTCATTTGCCAGGCCTTTCTCCAGAAGAATTCATGCACAGCCGCGCGCCACGGCCTCACACGCGCCGCTTTTCTTTTCGGTCCCGCACCGCCAGGGGCATCCCACAGTTGCTGTACCTAGTCGGGTGCCGCCGTTCCCGATACGCCCGGCCCGACAGCACAATTCGGCCGGGTCCCCGGCGTCACGTAACGCGGGCCGCTGAGCGGCCGATGCTGATTGTAATCCATACGCCTGCCAACCACAACACCTCTTAACACACGCGATTGCCCGTTTTGGCATGGGAAGTAAACAGAGCATCCTCGAGGCTATTACATGCTGTTCTTCCGCGCTGCCCCATGACGCTCGATAGTGCCAAGGCAAAAGTCCATCCCGACAACACCCGAACTCTATCCCACGAATTCTCCCCGTTCGCCGGCCTTTGTGGATGGTGCTTGAAAGAAACGCCCGACAAAAAAATCCTGGAACGGGCAGACGACAATAGGTAGTCCCAATTGTGCAGGAAGGCCACGAAGTATTCTCCATGTACGCCGACTTGAGGCGCAAGTACTTCTGGGTGATGAAGCTGTTCAGGTACAGTGACAGAAGGCGCCTGCTGGCAAACCTGGAACGTCGCGTGGTTGGGCCTGCCGAGGACCTCCACGCGGAGATTCTCGGATTGCCACAGGCTACTGCCGGCAAAGGCAGGGAGAAGTAGAACCGGGACATGGCCCGCTTGCTTGGTTTTCCTCCGGGTTCCGCCTGTCTTGCTTTTCTGTGGCCTTCCGTGCGCGCTGCGGCAAAGGCCGGCAGTGTCAATCCGTGTCCTGGCCCGCCGGTGCTACTTTCCGGGCGAAGGGGGCGCGGCCTGCCAGTTGGCCGGGTCGCTGCCCGCAATGTGGCTCGCGGCCGATAGCCTCTGCAGTGCATCGCCCGTGCCGTCGGCCGCCACCGGCCACGGCTCAACATCCGAGTATATCACCTCGTCGATTATCACCCACGAGACCGGGTCGCCCACCAGATCCGGCGCCTGCGGCTTCTCTAACGTCACCCGCTCGCCCGCATTGGAAAGACTGCCGGACCACGGGCCCACTATCTCGGCGCCCACGGCAAGCGAACCGGTCTTGTAGGCATTCTGAAAGGCCACCAGGCGCGTCGGCTCGGCGTCCGGGTCGAAGCCAACCACTATCAGCCGGCCGCCCGCCGCTATCGACGTGCCCGCAGCAAACTCGTAATCAACCGCCCCATCCAGCTCCCAGGGACCCTCGTAGCTCTCTAAGTAGATAAGTCCGGCCGTCGCGTTGTAAAGCTCGATATACTCCTCGTTCGGATCGACCGGGTGATACATCAGCTCATCTATCACTATCCCCGCAACCACCGGCGCCGTATTGGCCTTCTCACACGATGGATTCATCCCGAACCACCACTCGCCCCCGTCCGGGTACCGGCCCAGAGATATGGCGTTCTCCTGGCCCTTGAATCCTATGAAGTCAACCACCCGGTCCTCGCCGGTGCCCGGCAGGTAAGAGAGGAAAAGCTGCTCGCCCGCCTTGTTCAGCCCGAAGCCCGCGGTTATGGGATTGTGGAACCCGCTGACCTCGTCAAAGACGATCCTGCCGCCCGCGGCAAGATCGATTGCGGGCGCCGCCCACTTCTTCAAATCGTCGATGTCGTCGCTCAGGTACCAGCTATTTAGATTGATGCTCCCGCCGGTCGGGTTGTAGAGCTCCACCCAGTCGTTGGAATCGTACTCGGGGTTCGACGGGTTGCTGTAGTCCGTATGGGCCATCAACTCATTGATGAGCAGGCTGCTCGGCGGCTCGGGGTCGTCGGCGCCCGGCGAGCCCCCGATGTAAGCGCTGGCCCGCCAGTTGCCGCCATAGTTCAGTGAGCCCCCCGGCTCGTTGAGAAGCGCCGAGTCCAGCGGAACCAGCGAGTGCCCGCCCCCGTCGGCCGAAAGGGGCCAGCCGCGGGCGTCCCTGTACTCGAAATCGGCTATCCTGCCGTTCCACAAATCCTCCAGCGTCACTCTCTCGCCGCCGTTCTTCAGGTTGCCCGCCGTAAACTGCCCGGCGATCCTGTCCGACAGGCCCGTGCCGTACCGGCTCTCGAACGCCGCCTCGTCCTTGACCACCAGAACGAACTGCCCCGGCTCCAGCCTGGTAACCTTGCTGCCATAGAAGACGAACTCGATCCCGTCCACAAAGGCCAGGTCGTTCAAATCCAGAACCTCGTCGCCGATGTTCTTCAATTCGATGAACTCGTAATAGTCCTTATCGTAGCCTCCGCCCTCGGCCGGGTGATACATAAGCTCGGTTATCCGCAGGTCGTCGCGTATGCCCGTCGAGACGGGCTCGCCCGAGACAAACTGGACCGGCGACGACCAGTGGCTCCACCGGCCGCTGTTGTCCTTCATCCGGCAGCGAACCCGGTACGTCCGGCCTACCCGAACCGCCGTGGCAGGTATTTGAATCGTGTCGTTGAAGTCGGCGATCTCCCCACTCTGCCAAACGGGCTCTATCTCATACTTGCCTTCGCTCTTGAGGTAGTTCGGCGGAACAACCGGAGGCTCGTCCGAAGATTCGCCCGTGAGCCGAATATCGAGAAAACAGTCGCTGCTGTTGCCAAGTGACATGTTCAGCAGTTGCACTGCAATAAGGTTAAGCCCGGAGTTCAGATACCGGCTCGGATCCGGCAAAACGAACCTTTCGAAGTCCGGCCTCTCCAGCCCTTGCTCGGCAACAGCCGTATAGGGCAGCTCGTACCCCGACACATTGTCGTTCTTCACCGGGAAGCCATTGATCCACACGTTGAACCCGTCGTCATATTTGACCTCCAGCGCCAGCTCGTCGATATCCTCAAGGTCCGTTACCTCGAACTGCTTGCGAAGATATACCGTCGAGTAGTTGTTCCGCATGTCGTTCAGCGGCGTTAAGACGAATCCCTCGCCGTACCCGATAGGCGTGTAGCCCTGAAGCCACCCCGAATCACCAAAGCCAATCTCGCGCCATGCGCCTTGCTCGGTCGAAGGCTCCTGCGTACCCTTGAAGTATTTCCATAGGGACCTTTCGTCAACCAGAACCGTCCCCTGGGTCGGCGGCTCAGGCACCTCCGAGCCGGCCGCCACCTCCGCAATCCGCCATTGCATCCCGCCGAAAGTGCCGCTGCCCTGAGGATCGCTGAAAAGCGACGTGGCGAAAGTCAGCGAGTTTGTCGGGAATGTCGGAGGACACGTTGCCGCAATTGTCGGCGTCCGTGGAATCGCCGAGTCGCTCGACAGCGAATTCATGTGGCCCAGCCGGGCGCCGACGTAATCCTTCATCACCGAGACCATGCCCTCGAAACTTCTGTCGTAGCCCTCTTGCTCGGCCTTGTTATAGAACCGCCATTGCCCGGCCTTGTTGCTGCCGCATCGATTGCGGTACTGCGAGCAGGCGGCGTCGCTCATCACCCAGTGGTAATCCCACATGGCCCGGTCCGCGTCAACCATCGACAGCCCACCGTCCGGGTCGTCAATAATGGCCGCAAAATCGTCGATCAACCGGCCCATCTGCTCGGTGTTGAAGAGAAGATCGCAAAACTCTCTGACCCGGTTTTTCGCGGCGACGCCGATGTTGCTGTAATTCAGTATGCCCGCCCTGCTGAACGGATCGCTCATGCTCCCGTAGTACGTCGTCCACGTCAAATCCACGTCCCACGGCAGTTGCCACCACACGTCCGTCTCCGGATGATGGTACAAGAACCAGTTCTTACCGGTGATGTCACCGTGGTGGGCGGCATGATAGACTGCGTAATAGCCGTACCAGCTCTCCAGGTTCACGTTCTCGAGCCACCACTGCTCGTTCATGGCGGCGTACCGGCCGAGAAACCAGTCCAGGTCAGACTGGTCCGACGGCTGGGTCGGGCCCTGGTTGTTCGTCTCGTGGTTGGCGTTATCCATCTTGAACAGGTTGCCGTCCGGCAGCAGGTGCTCATTGAGGAAGCGCCCGTCCATCTGCTCGATGGTCATGTGGAGACCCCAGAAGTCGCCGTCGTACTGCGTGCCTCCGCTCGTATGCGGCGAGTGCGCGGCGTTCAGCATCCCGTCCTCGTAACGCTCGTCTATAATCCTGAAGTGCAGCCAGTTCGTCTTCGGCGCGGGGACACCGGCCAGATTGAACATCTTGAACGTCAGGGCCTCGAACATCCCCTGCTCGCCGCGCTGCCCGAAGCTGCCCTGTTGTATGCACGCCGAAAAATTCAGCTTGGTCCATTTCGTATCGTACTTGTTCCCGTAGTCGTCCCGCGCCTGGAAGCTGTGGCCTCGATTGAAGTCGAACTTCCACATGTTCTTGCCCATCGCGTATCGCCAGACTCCGCCGCGCGTGCGGTAATGGATGTGGTCGTAAACTTCCCCGTCGTAGACGAGCGTCCCGTACCACTTGTATTCGCTGCCGGTGTACTTCTCGAACCACGTGGCAGTCTCGATATCCGACTTCTTGCTGATGAGGTGATACACCGGCAGGCTTTGCATCACACTTTCGGGGTATTCGACGACCGGTGTCGAGCCGGGGCGGATTGCGCCGTACCATGGGGGCACCCCGTCATAGACGAAGTAGGCGAAGTTGGGCTGCTGGTCGTCCATGTACGGCGCCATGAGAAAGTTGCTGAGCGTATCCATTATCATGATTCGGTAGCGTATGAGCCGCCGATGCTTCTGTACGGACGGGGGCAGCTGGACTGTGTAGGTATCGTCGCCGGCGGTTTCGTCGCCGCCGAAGCCGTTGTCCAGCATGGTCGCGCCCATCCAGTTGCTATAGTATTGGCCATCGAGGCGGCTGATGTAGCTGCCCGGCTCTACGATTTGATACTGGAGCATCACGCTGGCGACGCCGTCATCGTCCGTGACCTTGGCCGTTATCGTCACGGGCTCGTCCGACTTCGGCTGTTCGGGCCGATGCCTGACCTGGCGAATGTGAGGCGGCGGATTCTCGGTATAGACCCCCGCATTGAAGGCGGCCGGCGTTGGATAAGCGGAACGCCAGCTTGCACCCAGGTCGTTGTCTATAAGCGGATTGATAAGCTGCATGGAGTGGCCTGAGCCCACGGCGGACGGCGGGACGGGATCGCCTACGGTCGGCCAGGGGAATCCGAGCTGGTAATCCACCTCGTCAACCTCGTCGCCGTCTGCGTTGCGAAGCCGCACCCTTTCGCCGTCGTTGTCGAGCCCGCCTTCGAACGGCCCGTGAACGAAATACATAGGCACCAGGGGCTTCTTGCCCCCGTTCCACTTGTCATCGATGTCGTTGGGGTCCTTGGTAACGATGACGTACCCGCCGGCCCAGAGCGTCGTGCCTTGCGGAAAAGTAAAGCTGATCCCATCGCTGAAATACCAGCCGGAGATATCGACGTTGCGCTTGCCCGGGTTGTGCAGCTCGACGTACTCGATCCGCTCGGTCTTGACGTCCGGGTCGACGTGCAGCTCGTTTATTACGACAGTGGGTTTGTGCCAGTCTTCGGCAAGCCTGGTGAAATCCCTCATTTCGACTTGCTGGTTGCCTGTTAGGTCGGCCGGCCCCTCCCCGCTCGTAAGCCAGTCGCTCGCCAATAGGGCAATGTCTCCGAAGTCAACGTCGCAATCGCCATTGATATCGCCTTTTGGACACTCGCCCGCCGCCAAACCGCCCAAAAATGCACAGGCCAACAGAAAATATACGTGGATCCTCGTTGATCCGAGCATCTTCTATCTCCTTCCTCGGTCTTTCCGGACGCCACTATGGACGCCATTACTTCGCGGCATACTGGTCCAGGGGTATCTTAGCATAATAGGGCGCCGGAGTCAACGCATTTTGCGTCGTGATGGCTGTTTTTCGCCCGTCGCCGGCTCAGTTGCTTGCGATTGCGCAATACTCCGTAACTCCTATACGATGCCGGGCACAACCGCGTTCGACAGGGGATCCCGCGTAACCGGCAGCGGATATCAGCCAGATAATGGGCACGGGCAGCTATGGGCAGCAGGGCAGGTTCGCCGGAAGGGCTTAATCCTCCGGCTAACGTTGCAGCCCAAACAGCCGCGCTTGCCTGAAATCGACGCTTCGCCGGTAGCGTGCCGCTTCAGTGACGATTGCGCCGCCATCACTGGCATCCTCAGTGCGGCTCTGAACCACGACCTCCGGCACCAACCGGGATTTCCACAGGGCAGCTTGCCAGCCAATTGGCCGCCAGCAGCGAGATATCTGCCGCGTCAATAACCTCGTTGCGGTCGAAATCCGCCCTCTCGTCATACCCCGCCTTCCCCTTTGAGAGCAGCCAGCATTCAGACAGAATTGCATAGTCAACAAGATCGACTGTCCTATCGCTGTTGGCGTTGCCCTCCAGAAGCGTGCCCATGTCCACGAGCGTCCGCGGCGCCGAGACGACGACGTTCCTCCTGACGTTTACGAGAGTGTGCTCGCTGACTACGGTAATATCGTACGCCCCCGGCGCGACGCCGGCAGTCTCGCACTCGGCCGCCCCGCTGTCGGCCCTGGTGGTGGTCAGGTTGAACTCATAGGTTGCCGCATCATTCAACACATCGGCTCCCGGCGTAAACAGCTTGACGGCCAGCGGAACGACCCACCCGCCATCGGGCCGGCCGGCGCCTTGAAGAACCACCGAAATAGACACCGGCACGCCCGTCGAACCTATGCTGACTATTGCTTGAGGGATGTGTGAGGAAGGTATATTAGTCTTGGATCGTATACTTGCCTGCTCGACGCCGGTCAGCTTGGTCTTGAAGTGACAGCCCAGATCGATTGCGCTGGCCTGCAAAAGCATATTGCCGGCCGCAAAGCCCACTTCTAATTGTGCGAATTCCTGCCCCACGTAGGAAGAATCAAGACACAGTATCACATAACACGGCGCCTCAGGCAGGCCGCTGACGGTAGATTGCAGACCGCCTCGAACATCAGCAGAGTTTATTTGCTCAATCCTGTGATCCCTCGTGGCCAGGTTCGTGCTCGGGTTCCTGTTGTGATAGCGATAGACGCCGGTTTCGTTTGCCAGGTAAATGCTCCGGGTCAGATAGTATCTGGCGTAGGCCGAGGGAACGGTCAATCCCGCCTTGCCGATTGGCGTGTGGGCTGTGCAGCCGTATCCCGCCCACAGAAGCTGTGAAATCTGCTGCAGTGTCAGATTCGCTTGAACGAAACTGCCGGCGTAGTTCAGATTGGCAAGCACCTCTTCGAGGCTGTTGTCGCCTGTAGTGCATGGGTCCGGCAGCCAACCCGGTTGGCCTTGCGGTATAGAAGAATGCACAGCTAATTGAGGCGTCAGCCCTGTCACAGCCTGTACTCCGAAATATAGCCTCGTGGTCGGGTGTCCAAGTCCTTTTGGGCAGCTTGCCACCGGTGATTCCGTGCTCTGCCAGAGAGAAACAGACGCCAGAAGTGCCGGCATAAATGAGACGCCTGCGTCAAAATCAAGCTCTCTTTCGTATCTGATGAAAAAGGCGCCCTCGTCTCGTGCCTGGCTTGAATGCCATGTCAGTGAGTGCGCGTTCGGGTCGTATAGATATGTCCCGGTTGGTGTGCCGACATATATGTTCCTGTGGGTCCCTGTGAACGGGACTCTTCCCGCGGCCCAAACGATATTACTTATCTGCCGGCTGGTGGCGGCGCCTCTCAGGCTGTGTTGTGAGTACCTGCTGTTCAGGCATATCTCCACGGAGTTTCCTGTGACTATCGGCGGCGGGAGCTGCTCGGCGCCTTGTGCGTTCACAAGGGCCGGACCCATCTCTGTGGGCGCACGGTCGGAAACACTGCCCGTTGCTCCGCCTGCCAAGGGCCGGACCTGACACAACGCGGCCCACATGACCGAAGCCAGTATTATTGACGTTCTTCTGTGCATCTGAACTCCTGAACCGTATTCTACCCGATCACTCGGTCCATTTCAATGTTGTTCGCGGCGCACCGTTGGGAAGGCACCGGCGTACTGCAACGGTCGAACTCTCCGTGAAGCAGACAAGATCGGCCGCGAAATCGGCGGCTCGAACGAGTGGCGGCGCCGGTGGGCAGTTCGCCACCGCCGCAAATGCCCCGGCAACAGCGCTTCGCATATTATTTTCGAGGACCACGGACAAAATTTGCAGTAATTTGCGGGCAGATGTCGATGTTCATTTTATAGTTGAGCAGTTTTCTGGGAAAGGAAGGTCTGACACAACTCAAATCCTTTTCGTGCGTTTGAGATATATAGCATTTCCCTTTTCAGCTACTCACACTTGGTGGGGCGCCCGAATCTGAAGGGTATGGCTCACGGGCGTTTGCCTCCGCCGCGCCAAGACGCCTGCACAGGTCTTCGACGCGGCGCCATTCCGGGAACAATTGTGGTTCCATTGGGTCGGCAAGTTCTTTCCGAGAGACTTCTCTACAGCAGCCCGAGGTCAGAGTCGGCTCTGTGCTTCTGTCGGGGCGGGCCGGAGTCGGCGGGACTGAGGGATACTCTACGTAAGGCTCGGTCTTAATGAAGGGAGTTGATCATGCGGTTGACCTCAAACAGATTCGCCGTCCTTGCCGGCACTATTGTAACGACGAATATTATAGGGCTTGCCTGGATTGGGCAGAAGGTGGCGAGAATACCAAAGCCGATCGTTCGCATAGTCTCGGCGCGTCCGGGCCCCGATAGTGACGACCCGGATCGCCTGACGGTGTTGTTCGACCGTATCATGGTCGAGCCGGCCTCGGTCGGCAAGATTCAGCAGGCGCAGCTCTTCGACCTGAAGCCGGCGTGGCCCGGCGCCTGGCAGTGGTCTCGGCCCGACACACTCGAGTACAGGCTTGACGAGCCCCTTCCACGGGGACGGGTGTTCCAACTGTGCGCGTCCGAAGGGTTTCAAGCGGCTACGGGGAAGGTTATTGAGGGCAGCACGGACTTTCGCTTTGAAACGGCGCGGCTGGCGCTCGAAGGCTGTGCGATTATAGCGGCGGACAACAGGGAGGTCACGCTTGAGATGGCATTCAATCAGCCGGTGAATCCCGAAGCGCTTGTGGAGCACGCCACATTCTGTGACGACAAAAACCGGGGCGAGACGGCCACGCCCATCTGCCTGACGAAAAGAACCGATGAGAGGCTGGTCCTGAGAGTGAGGCGCCCCGCCTCCAATCGAATGAGAGTGGTCCTGAATGAGCAACTGACCGGGCACGAGGCGGAACTATCTCTTGGCCGGAAGGTGACGCGCACTCTGTCATTCTCAAAAGGCTTTTCGCTCTTGAGGACATACGTGGCACGGCCGCGCTTCGAGCAGAACATCTCCGTCAGCCTGCGATTCAGCGAGAGGCTGAGCAGAGAGCAGGATATTCCCGCTATCAAAGTTGAGCCGCCCGTGGAGAAACTGAATGTCCACCGGGATTACAAGACCCTGAGACTAAGTGGCGGATTCGAGCCGGGTGAGCGGTACACGATTGAAGTACCCAGGACGCTGTCGGACAGAGACGGAAGCACTCTCGGGGAAGACAAATCTGTTGTGGTTACGATCCCGGACCGCATGCCGGGCATCGCGTTCGCTCGCGCGAGCGGCTTCATCTCGCCTCTCGGGAATCTGACATTAGACATGAAGACAACGAACGTCGATGCAGTCGAGCTGAAGTCATGGCGCGTTCACGCCAACAATCTCGTCTCCCATCTGCACGGTTCCGACGTTGGCCGAACCTCACGCAAGCTTCCCGGCAAGACAATGGAGTTCGACACGTCCCATAATAAGATTCAGCAGTCAGCCGTCAGCCTTCAGGGTGTCATACACGGAGGCAAGGGTATCTATCGCGTATATGCAAAGGCCGTCAATAGAAGCTGGACCTCCGCCCGGACGCTGGTTACCGTAACGGACCTGGCGATCACGGCCAAAGTGGACAGGGATGGTTGCCTGGTTTGGGTAACGTCGCTCAGGAACGGCCAACCGGTTTCGGCCGCGCACGTTGAGGCGCTCACCTACAACAATCAAAGGCTGGCCGCAGCAAAGACTGATGAGTCAGGCATTGCCAGGCTAAACTACAACCGCGGCGGTCCGGACGGGGACCTGTGGGTGATTACGGCACAGAAAGGTGATGACCTGAGCTATCTGAGGCCGGACGAGAATCAGCGGGTAATCGATGATGTGGAGCAATCCGGCCGCCCCCACGCAAAGAACTATGAGGTGATGCTCTACTCCGAGAGGGGCGTGTACCGGCCGGGGGACCGTGTGCACCTTACCGGGATTATCCGCAGCGGCAGCGGCGAGACGCCTCCTGCGTTTCCGCTGGCCGTGAAGGTTCTCCGCCCTGACGGCAAGGAGGTGGACGAGCTGATCACCTCGCCACAAGAGAATGACCAGGGCGTATTTCACGCAGAGTTCCCAACCCGCAGCGACGGGCAAACCGGGCCTTACCGCTTTGAGGTCACTCTGCCGGGCTCCAAGGAAAGGCTTGGTTCGACGCAGGCATTGGTGGAGGCGTTTGTGCCGCTGCGCATGGAGATAAAGGCCGAGCCCTCGGCCGAACGATTCGGTCCGAATGAGCCGCCTGTGATCGCGGTCACGGGCAGGTATCTCTGGGATCAGCCGGCGGCCGGGCTGCCTGTCGAGATTGACGGGACCCTGAGAGCGACGACTTTCAAGTCCGAGAGGTTTGCCGACTTCTATTTTGGCACGGGGCGCAAGAGCAATTACATTTCGCTGCCCACTTCCGTTGGGAAGCTGGATGAAAAAGGCAGGGCGAGCATCGTGGTCGAGCTGCCGGAGCTGTCGGCGGCCGGCTTGTATCGCCTGGACCTCTCGGCCACCGTTACGGAACTCGGCGGAAGGTCTGTCTCCAGCAACACGTCGGTGGTTGTAGACCAATCGGACCATCACATCGGGCTGCGCTTGGAGGGAGGGCGCGTGGTTTCGGTTGATAGGCCGGTCTCAGTTGATTGGATTACCCTGAACGGCGATGACGAGCCGGCGCCTGGCGGCGGTGTGCAAATGCGGCTCGTCCGCGTGGAGTATGATACAGTCCTCAAGGAAGTGAATAGAAGACATGTGTGGGAATCCATCGAGAGAATCGATGAAGTCCTTACCCGGCAAACGAGGTCGCCCAACGATTCGCAAGGCTCCTTCGAGATTGTGTGCCCCGCGGCAGGCAGATACCGTGTGATAGTCCGGAACGATAAAACCGGTAGCATAGCACAGCTTGACTTCCACGCCCATGAGGATGGCAGCGGGCCACAGAGCATCGCTATGGACCGACCGGAACGGCTGGAGATTGTAACCGACAGGCAAACATATTCGGCGGGTGAAACCGCAAAGGTGCTCGTCAAGAGTCCGTTTCCAGGCGCCTTGCTGTTAACGCTTGAGACGGATCGCGTGGTTGATTTTAGGACGGCTGAGGTGCCCGTAAACACAGCCGAGTTTGAAGTGCCCCTGTCAGAACGGCTCCGGGGCGGCGCATTCGTTACTGCAACCGTGATTCGACCGGTTGACCCGGCCCGCAAGAACTGGCTGCCCCACCGTGCAATGGGCATGGCGAGGATGAGTCTGACCCACGAATCGCAAAGGATGCCGGTTGAGATTGCCGCGCCAAAGGCAATAGGGCCGGGAGAGGCCGCTTCGATTACAGTAAAGACCAGGCCGCCGATCGACCCGAACCGGCCCGGTTTCGTTCATGTCTGGGCGGTGGACGAGGGCATCTTGCTGACCAGCACCTATAAGACCCCCGACCCGATGGCGTTCTTCTTCGCTCCCCGCAGGCTCGGCGTCTCAACTGCGGACATATTCTTCCGATTGCTTCCGGACTACGACAGACCGGCCGGAATGACGAGAATCGGCTCGGGCGGCCCGGCCAATCTGCTCGATGCCCTGCGCCGCAATCCCGTTCCGGCCCGCGAACGCCAGGCTGCTGTTATCTGGCGAGAGGCCGCAAGGGTGGATCCGAACGGCATGGTCACCGTAGATGTGACGTTGCCGGATCTAATCGGGCAAATGCGCATAATGGCGGTGGCGGTCGACCAGGACAGGTACGGCCGCAACGAGCACGACTTGACCGTGACAGCGCCGTTGATAGCGGAGGCGAGCTGGCCGCGATTTCTCGCGCCGGGCGACGTGTTCGAGGCGCCTGTCAAGATATTCAATTCCGCCGGCACGGTTCTAACCGTGCGGTTGGAGGCCGAAGTCGACGGTCCGATAGAAATGTCGGCCGATACCCTTGAGGGAGACATTGTGGTCAAGCCCGGAGAGCCTGTCACCAGGGTTCTGCATGGCCAAGCGACCGCTATCGGGCCGGTGGACGTCCGGATCAAGGCCCGGCAGACCGAAGCCGTCGAGCGGCCGCTGACGGCTGTGAGCAGGGCGCAGCTCACGGTCCGGCCGGCGACCGCGCTGCACGGCGAGGTAATGTTGAAGACCATTGAGGCAGGTGAGCAACTGAAGATAGAACCGTCCAAGTCCTTCATAGACGGCACCGCAAGGACGAAGGTCAGTATCGGTCCGAGACCTGGCATCCAGCTTGAAGCGGCCCTGGAGCAGCTTGTCGGCTACCCGTACGGGTGTGTCGAGCAGACGAGCAGCAGGCTGTTCGGCCTTCTGTACGCCGCTGAGATTCTGCCGGGCGAAAGGGCCGAAGAGATCAATTCGATGGTGCAGGCGGGCATCGCCCGGCTGTGGTCGATGCAGACTCTATCGGGAGGCCTGAGCTACTGGCCCGGCGGCACGGAGCCCTCTGAGTGGGGCACGGCCTATGCGTCCTGGTGCCTGATGGAAGCCCGCAATGCAGGGCACGAGGTGGACTCGAGGTTCAGCGAGGGGCTGGCCAAGTACCTGGAGGCCCGGCTCGGAGCCGGTGACAACGGAGACGATAATCTCAAGCGGAAGGCTCTCTTCTGTCGCGTTTTGAGCACCTTTGGCCGGCCGCCACACGGATGGCTGAACCTGCTGGCCGAGCGCAAGAGCCGGCTGGATGCGGCCGCGTTGGCGCATCTCTGCGGGGCGTTCTACGCGGCCGGCAGGAAGGACAGGGCGCTGGCTTTGCTGGCCGAGCAACTGCCCGGCACGGCCGTCGATACCACGACGAGCGGACGACTTACCTCCCGCGTGCAGCAGGAGGCGGTGCTGCTTTCGGTGCTGCTGGAGATTGACCCGAACCATCCGATGACGGCGCCTCTGGCCGAGAGTATTTTCAAGGCCAGGCACCACGGCCGGTGGGGCAGCACCCTCGAGAACTCCGCTGCAATCGTCGCCCTCAGCCGTTACCAGGCAATCACCAGCCAGGAAGAACCGGAGTACGAAGGCTCGATTCGGCTGGGCCTTGATGACCGGGTTGAATTCGACCACACCAAACGACTCTGCCGCCAATTCCTCAATGTCACCGAACCGATCGTGATTTCCTCAACCGGAAGCGGGAGAATCTACCTGGCTGTCACAACAGAGGGGCTCGCGGTAAGAGGGCTTATCGAACCTTACAACCGACAACTGACGGTTGCACGGCGCTGGCTGGACAACGAAGGAAAATCCGTCGATCCGAACAACCTGCGGGTGGGCGATCTGGTCCATGTCGAAATCGAGGTTCGCTCGCATAACAAGCGGGTCGTCGACAACATTGCCGTCGTTGACGCGCTTTGCGGCGGCATGGAAGTGGAGAATCCGCGTCTGGCCACATCGGCAAGGGCAGGGCGGCCTCAGGGGGCCACACCAAGCCACGTTGAGTTTCTTGACGACAGGGTCGTGCTCTTCTGCGCTGCCGACTCCGAGGCAAAGGTGTATAGGTATGCCCTGCGGGTGACCACCGCCGGCCGATTCGACCTGCCGCCTATCCAGGCCTCCTGCATGTACGACCCGGCCGTCGCATCTATGGGCGAAAGTGGAGGCGTTACGATACGACAATGACAACGGCAACGAAGGCGATACAAGAGGTTTCGCGGCCCCGGAGAGCGGCCCGGCTTAAACGCCTTGCCAAACGCCTGGCAATAGCATTTTCTGCGGCTGTCGCAGCCTCCTCTGTCGCGCTGGCGGCCCTATGGCTGGTCTTTCCGTTTCCCCGGGAGCAATTACAGAAATGGGCGGTCAGCCCGACCGTACTGGATGCAGAAGGCCGGCCCATGCTTGCTGTGGTCGGGAGCGATGATCAATGGCGTCAACCCGTGCCGTTAAGATGCATGTCGCCGTGGCTGGTGAAAGCCACAATTGCCGTCGAGGATGAACGATTCTATTGGCACCCCGGGGTAGATCCCGTGGCGGTGGTGCGTGCGCTGGTGCAGAACGTTGCGGCCCGAAGGGTGGTTTCGGGCGCCAGCACTCTCGATATGCAGATTTGCCGCATGATGGACGACCGGCCCCGCAATCTCTGCGCCAAGGTTGTTGAGTCGTTCAGGGCGCTGCAGTTGAATCGGCTAAAGCGCAAAGACCAGATACTGGAGCTGTATCTCAATACCGCTCCCTACGGCGGGAATATCAGGGGCGTTGAGATGGCGTCTCTGGCGTATTTCGGCAGGAGTGCAAGAGATTTGACCCTTGCCGAGGCGGCGTTGATAGCCGGGCTGCCGAAGTCGCCGAGCCGGTACCGTCCGGACAGGCACCTGGAGGCGGCCGTCAAACGTCAGGGTGTGGTCCTGGCCGCCATGCTCAAAAAGAAAATGATCACCCGCCGGCAGTTTCGAGATGCCAGGTCCGACCCTGTCGTGATAAGCAAGTCGAGACATTCGCCAAGGGCATGGCATGCAGCGTGGATGGCGCTTAAGCTCAGGCCGCAAGGGGGACGTATATGCATTGATCTCGACATACAAACCGACCTGGAGCGGCTGGCCAATGAACACTGCCGTACGCTTCCTGAAGGCAGCGAGCTGGCTGTTGTCATCATTGACATCGCCCGTTCGAGCATCGTTGGTATGGTCGGATCCGGGGATGTGGGAGACCCGATTGACGGGCAGGTCAACGGCGTACTGGCAAGACGCAGCCCCGGCTCGGCGCTCAAGCCGTTCATCTATGCGGCTGCTTTCGAAATCGGCCGGCTGAACAGCGAATCTACCGTGTACGATATTCCCATTCGGCGGGCCGGCTGGTCTCCCGACAATTTCACCCGCACGTTCGCGGGAGAGATTTCCGCCGGTGAAGCACTGAGACGCTCGCTGAACATCCCTGCAATACTCGTTGCCGAAGAAATTGGGCTCGCCAGGTGCTGCGGTGTCTTTGAGGCCGTTGGCATCAATGTACCCGCAAACGCACAGACAACAAGCGGATTGACTCTGGCTGTGGGCGGCCTGGAGGTGAGCCTGCTGGAGCTGACCAATGCCTACGCCACACTTGGCCGCGCGGGTCTCAGGGACAAGCCTCGCTTGTTCCCCGACGAGCCGGCAGACCGGGTGCGGGCCTTGACTCCAAATGTGTGCGCAGCGATTGACGATGTGCTTTCATCGAGGCGCCGTCGTCCCCCGAAAATGGAGGCGTTATTGCCTGAAGATGTACCCTGGTTTATGTGGAAGACGGGGACCAGCTCGGGCAGAAGAGATGCGTGGGCCGTTGGGCACAACCGGCGATATGCAATAGGCGTGTGGGTGGGGCGGTTCCGCGGCACTGGAAGGGCAGCCTACGTCGGTGCGGAGGCGGCCGAGCCGTTGCTGGCCGGATTGTTCAGCCTGCCGTCGTTGCGGGTAGATATTCATCCAGCGGCGCCTGCGCCTATTGTCGTCCGGCGTCCTCTTTCACCGCCCGCCGAGATCAAGCCCCAACTGCAAATCACCTCGCCGGGCCACGGCGATACCTTCATCTGCCTGAACCAGGAAACGGTCATTCGGCCGGCGGCAAACTACCGGGCCAATCTGCTCTGGTTCCTAAACGGCAGGCTGCTCGATGAGAGCAGCGCAGGGCGGCTTGTGCTGGCCCCGGGCTCTTACGAGCTGCTCTGTGTCGACCGTACCGGACAGTCCTCGACAGTCTGCTTTCACGTGCGATGAAAGCCTGATAGCCGGGCAGCCTCAGCCTTCGGTTGCTATCAGCTTGTATGTGCGAATCTGAAGGCAAGAGCAAAAGTGCGGCGATTGCCGGAGCGGCGAGATCTCGGCCACAGAGCTGCTCTCACATGGACCGGAAGCTTTCGTAAAACAGACCGGTCTTTCTGCCGGTACCCGGGGGATTGATGCTGAATCGTGTGTCAGTTATGTTTACGACAATAGTGAGAACTGTCAAATTCCTTTTGAAAGGAATACGAGTGTTGCCTATAGTATGCTGCGAGTGTTGCACACGTGGATTTCTTGGGGGCCGGGCTCTTTGAAAGGCAGCCACATGATACGTCGAGCTCTTTTCGCCCTTTTGGTGGTACAGGCTGTTATTGCATCCGCCGGCGAGACGTGGGAGCAGTTCAAGTACGATTCCAGGCATTCGGGGAATGTGCCGGGCCGGCAGGTGACAACGCCGCTTGAGCTGCTCGCTGCCGTTCCAATGACGGACGCGATCTTCACGTCACCGGTAGTGACCGGCGAGCGCATCTATGCGGTGGATGGCTCGGGCGTCGCAATGTGCGTTGACCGGCGCAGCTTCAATCCGCTGTGGAGGCACAAGAGCAGCGGGGGAAAGGCCAACTGCAACAATGTCTCGTCCCCCGTGATTATTGGGGGCTATCTTCACTTCGGGACAATGAGCGGCTCGTATATCGTCCTGGATGCGGCGAAAGGGACGCTGGTGAGAGAAATTAGCTGTGGCGATCCGATATTCAGCGCAGCCGTTGCAGGCTCCGACCGCGCATATTTTGCCACCCTCGGTTCCCGGGTATATTGCGTGGAGCCGGATGGCAGGATTTGTTGGACGTGGGATTTTGTCAAAGAGGTGCTGGGTTTCGACGGAGACCGCTGGAGCGGCGATGATCTGCGCAACCGCTTCGGCAGGGCAACGTGGGAGCATCAGTTCTGCTGCTCGAGAAACATCGCTCTGGATGGAAAGATGCTTATCGTCCCGGCGGGGGGGATGGTAATCTGGCTGGAGGATATCGGCAGCCGGGCCGCTCTTCGGGGCAAGTATCTCGGCGGTCCGCGCGAGAGTCCTTCAACCCTTGGCCTGAGCGTGGGACAATCCGGTGAGGTGTACCGGCAGTGGACGCGCCGTGATAACGAAGGAAGGGTGGAGATTCTTCGTCTTGGCGATGGTGAGATCGGGAACGACTACGTGCGCGGGACGGAGACAAGTTACAAGGGCTCGGGGCTGTTGAGCTTCAGCTCGGTCAGTATCCGCGGAATTGACGTCTATCGATGCCGACCGCAGCAAGGCTTCGGCCTGTGCCGCCACCGCCCCGGGCAATCCCCGGAGCATCTTGGGGGATATCCGTCGATCGCATCGCCGGTGCTGCTGCGTGACTCGGCTGTCTACGGCGGGTTGGATGGCAAGTTGTATGTTGTGCCGCTTTCGGGAGATGGCGAAACCTGGTCGTTCGAGACACCCTCCGGCAAGGCGGTCTCCGCGCCGGTGGCGGTCTGCGACGGCTGTGTCTATTTCGGCTGCGAGGACGGCCATTTGTATGTGCTGGGGCCGAATCGCAGCTCAGTTGCACAGCCGCAGGTGAAGGACCTGAGACTTTGGCGGGTCCGCAGTCCGTTATCGGGCGAGTCAGCCGGGTCGAAGTACGACCGGTTCACGAGTTTTGCTGATTTCGCAAACACGAACCGAAGCGACCAGGGTGTCAGGCCGCCGTTCAAGATGAAGTGGGTCCGTCGGTATGAGGGGACTGTCAAGCATTTCTCCGTTTGTGGGGGCGGGCGAATGTACACTCACACCGCCGAAGGACAGATATTCGCCGTTGAGCAGGAGACGGGCCGGCTACTCTGGCGGCGCTACTTTCCCGGGGTCCACGTCTCGTACACGTCGCCCCTGTATCAGGCCGGGCGTCTCTATGTTCCACAGGCGGGGCTGAAGGCCTCCTATCTGCGCTGTCTCGACGCGGCTACGGGAGAAATGCTCTGGGAGGCTCCTTTCACCGGCTCGCCAAGCTGGAACCGCCAACAACCGCCCATTCTCTGCGGAGACCTTGTCATTTACCTGTTCAGCACGGGCAAGTACACGGCTGAAAAGTGGTTGTTCGAACACCAGAGCACCTTCGGCTTCCCCAGGGACCACAAGCCCCTTGTCAGGGCGTGGGACCGCAAGACGGGCCGGGAGGTCTGGACAAGGGACTTTTCCGAGTACGGCTCAGGAGGCGATGATGCGGGCCTTTGCCTGATGGACGGCACGCTTTACTACTCATGCTACTTCGGCAACACCGAGCCAAAGGGCGTGACTGCCGCAATCGATCCGGGCACGGGAGAGCTGCTCTGGACCAGCACTCGGCATGCGGTTCACGCCGGCTGTACGATCTCCGGCAAGGACGGCCGGCTGTATCTCGGCGGGTACAACGTGGTGGAGGGCAAAACAAACCGCGTTTGGTGTCTGGATGTCAAAGATGGGACCCTGCTTTGGAAGTCCGACCCCGTTCTCGGCGCAATTCACGTGGTCACAATTGGCAGGGACTATCTGTTCACGCACGCCCAGTACAGACAGGGATACCTGATAGACAAAAATACCGGAAAGATTCTCGGCGAGCTGACCAAGGACTACCGCTGCACGCGATTCACGCTCTCTGAACCCTATCTTCTGGGACCCAACCTGAACATCCACGAATTCGCACCTGGCGGCAGGCTGGTCTATGCCGGACCCTCGATAGACGTACTGCAGTGTGTCGGCGGTTTTGTCTCGAACGGGCGCATTTTCTATACGACCAACGGGGGAGGGATGCAGGCCTCTCTGGTGTACGGAGAGCAAGCGGAAGCGTTCACCACGCATTGGAAGAAGTAATCAGACCGGCTTGGAGGGCCCGTCTATTACTCCGCAACCGGGGGCGGAGACGCGATAATCGCAGCCGCCGAAGCCCGGAGCCGCTGTACAGCAGTAAAAGGCAGCCTTGGGTAAAGCCTGGCCGCAATTTGTGGCAGAGCGACACCCTGTTCAACTCCACCGGCCGGCAAGGGGGGTAGGGGGGTCGGCTATGGATTGAAAACGCGCAATCCGAACCGAATCCCGCCCCTTGGCTGAAAGCGCGGGGCAGAGGCCCTTGCCGATAAGGGTCTGCATTGCGCGGTCAGTGAGCACCGTTTCGGCGCAAGGGGTGACACGGGTCTCGCCGTCGGCTTTGTGGACATGCATGGGCAGCCCGCCCACCTCCTGTTGAAGCGCATCGTTAAGAGACCACCCCGCATCGCGAAACGCCGCAGCCAGCAGGCAGGCGCAGACGAAGGCAGTGCCGCCCCACAGGTACTTCTCGTGCTCCGGGGCGGACTCGAACTCCTCAAAATCAAAGCTGTCCAGAGACTCCGTATCTCCACCGTAGGGAAGCCGAAGGAGAAACCGGGGCAGGAACAGGCCGACCGAGGCCGCCTCCGGTGAGCCGCGAAGCTCCTCCCATAGCCGGGCGGCCGCGGGCTCGGGCTGCCACCTCCATTCGGCCGGGTCGGGCGTGACGCTTATGGACTCGCAGCCCGCAAAGTGCGGCGAGGCTGCGGCCACAAACGGAGCGCCGGCTGCGCGGGCCACCCGGCCCAGATGCCGGAGCAGGCCCAGGTCCTGCTCTGTCTGGTCAAAGTCGAAACAGCCAACCAGAAGTGCCCACGGCTCGGAGCCCTGTGTGCCGATGCTCCTCTCGACCAACAGGCGGTAGGCGCCCGTGGATTCCGTATTCGGCGACGCCATATCGGCTGTAAGCTCGGCCTTGCTCATATCCACTATGAAGAGCTTGAGCGTTTCGTCAGTTTCCACCCGGCTGACAAGCAGGTGCAGAGCCTGCCACGCGGCCTCCACCGACTGAAAGTCCGGGTGGTGCAGGATTGCCCTCATCTGCCCGCTGATGGCTTGATCCACCTGCCCGACCAGGTCTGCCTGCCGGGGATCAGGGGCCGGCACAATGTAAGGTTTGACGACCCGGCGAATCAGCGCCTCGATGCCCGCCGACGGCCCGGCCTGTCCAGCCCCTTGCCCGCTCGGGCGCTTCCCGAGCAGACGCTCGATGGCGTCTTCATCTGATTCCTGTGATGAGGCGCCGCTATCCTGCGGCTTCGCGAGGCCTGGGTCACTCTCTTGCGGCCTGTCCGATGTCCAGGAAAGGACCTCGCCGGCCGCCTCGGCAAAAGTGGAAGGATTTTGAAGACGCTCGCGGGCGAGTTTAAGCTTTCGGAAGATTTCGAGCCTGTTGAAGATTCGGTCGGGATGAAAGTCCTCCAGCTCTGCGAATTGTATCGCGATAGAGGGGCCGCCCTCGCCGCCTGCGGGCACGTGAATTTCCGTGCCGAGCTTGGCCGGGAGGCTATCGAAGTTGTCAA
>CP070678.1:4603849-4608460 GCA_020352515.1 Phycisphaerales bacterium
CGATTCGGGGCCAGCGCGCCGCGGCCGTGATAAAACGCCGGACCTCGTCCGAGAAACTCTCCGGAAGAGTCGGAATCGGCGGCCTCAGTGCCGACTTGATGTACGCCATCCCGGCCAATGCCCCGCAGTATAGCGTCCGCCCCTTCCCGAAACTGTTCACTACCACCCCTTGCTCTCCGTTACGGTAGGAGCCCGCCGCTTTTCCGCCGCCGCCGGGTTCCAGAATCTCGCGGTAGAAATAGGCCTCCAGCGCCAGTGGGCCGTTCGCCCCGTCAACCAACTCAACTGCCAGTGTGTCCTGAGCCGAAGCCCTTCTCAAGGTCTGCCTCGGCCGAACGTGCCGGCTGTGCCGCACGAGATTGTGCCCTGCAATCCCATACATCTCATACAGTCCCGTAATAGGCCGATGGTATTCGTCCAGCAGCCCCCCGCCTCCCGTGGCATATACTACCCCACCGCCTCTCACCCATTCTTTGAGCGGCCCCGCGGCCGCTCCAAGCATCTCCGAGCCCACAATGTAAAGCACTTTATAAGCGCCGAGGCGACCATCAGCGATATCTTCGTCCGTGATCAAATCCACAGCATACTGCGCGTGTCGCAGCGCCAGCCAGATAGCCTTTCGCTCCTCATTGTTCACATTGAATTTCGCGCTGTAGAGATGCCCGCCTCCCCCGAGGTCTTCGGTATCCCAGGTATCAGCGGCCCGCGACAACATTATCGCAATCCGCGCCTGCTTGGGCATCGCGGGGTAGAGCCGGTGCTCGACGGCCCCCGTCTCGCGAATCACATCGTGGATAGCCTGATACATCCGCGGGCTGTCCATAACATCCACATAGTCCCACGTCGTCAGCACCTGCGATTCGGTGTGAAAATGATTGAGAATCTTCGCGCCGTGCGCCAGCCCCAGGGCATTCATGCGCCGGAAATTGTCGGCCGAGCAGCCGTGGAAAGGCATCACGTAGAACTGCCCCGGCGCGCCGTGATAGGAGCCGGCCAGCCGCAGCGCATCAAGCAAAAATCCATATACCTGCGGCGACACTTCCGGTATCTGCCACCACCAGTCCTCGGTCCAGGTCATTGTCATCGCCCCGGCGCGGAATGGTCCGACCCACTGCCGGACATCCGGCCATACATTCATGTGCGGGCTGAAATTCGCGCCCGTCAGCACCTCTTTGCCCGGATGCTCGCCCTTGAGCTTCTCGGTCCTCGCCGCCAATTCCTCGTACCACAACCGATACCGAAAGTCCGCCGATTCGTAGTATTGGACCGGCCTGTCCGCAAGCGATGGCTCAATAGCCACCAGATTCCATCGCTCCTCCTCGCTCGACCCCCGCGCACTTTCCAGCTTCTCGCTCGCTATCAGTTCTAACGGGTCAACGCCCCTCGCCCGAAGATGCTCCCGAAACCGGCGATTCTGCTCTTCCACAGGCATCTTCAGCGATATCCATATCTCATCGCCGAAATTCCCTTCCACCGTCCCTTCCGGATAGCCGTTGTAACCCAGCGCCTCGAGAATCTCGCCCTGGCCCCGAGTCTTGAACACAACCTGCGTGGGGGCCCGCCCCATCTCCGGAAACTCCTCAATGAAATCCAGTTGCCACCGGAGCGCCTCATCTAATGTGTACACGCGGGAATGTATCTCCGGGCGCGTCGGAATCAGAAGCCCCAGCGTGGGCAGAAAAGGTCCCGACCCGTTCCAGACGCTGTACCCGAGCACCCACGGGTAATCACGAACCGCCCCTTGTTTCAGATCGGGCCTGTGCACCTCTACCCGGCGCGCAACGGCGAGACCCTCCCCGTAAGCCACCTCCGCCAGAAGGTGCAGCCCCGCCCGCTGCTGCGAAGTCTCGACCCCGCAGAGCACCGGCGCATGGTATGTATCCGGGCTGCGCGCACCCCGAAGGTTCATCCCCCGGCCTATGTCCACCCAGCCCGATTGCTCACCCGCCGAAAGCCACTTCTCGGCGAGATCTTTACGAGAACCCTCGCCCCTACCCGCGTATGTGGTCCAGCCGGCCCAGCCGAACGGCTTGTCATTGTTCGGAACCACGTGAACGCGAACAAGTATTCTTGCCTCGTCCCCGCGAAGGTTCGTAAACCTGATAAAAACCTTCCCCGTCCCCACAAGCCCCTGCGAACAGGCTGTCCCCGTCGTCAGGATTAAGAGGGAAACGGCGATGAGAATCCGCCACAGTAATCCAGACGCGCTGTAAATACACCCCGGCCGTTCTTCGAGAGGCAGGCCTTTATCAAGGTTCGTGTCAGTTTTGCCCCAACGACTATTCATGGCGCGTCTCCCGTTCGTCGGCTGAGGACTCCGGAATTCCTTCTGCCCGGCATCGACTTTGTGTCCCGAATATGCAACGTCCGACAGGTGGCTTCCTTTTCAAGTCCATCCGGGCACATTCATAATAACCGGGTTCGCCCGCCCGGTCCAGAGTCTGGCCGAGCCGTCGCTTGGAATCGGCCGGCGCCCGGGATAAGGCTTATGGTCGATAGAATTCGCGTTTGCAGGGGCTTGCCTTCGACGAGCCAGTCAGGTACGATCTCCGTACATCAATTTGACCGGCCACTCACTGCATTCTTGTTATGAAGATGAGATGGGCGAGGTCGGAGTGTTTATGTCGAAGTCGATACGAGGGGCTGTTTATGAACGTTTACAGGCTTTTTATGTGTGTGTTCTTCGCCGCCGCCACCGCAGGCGGCCGGGAGGCGCTTGGCCGGCTGCCGCAGCCCGGCCGCGCTATTCCCGAGGTGACACAGCAATCGTTCGGTCGGACGCCCGAAGGTCGGGAGGTGACTCTCTATGAGCTGACAAACGCCAACGGCCTGCGCGCAAAGGTGATTGACTACGGAGCCATACTTGTCTCGCTCGAGACGCCGGACCGAAACGGCAAACCGGCCGACGTCGTCCTTGGATTCGACGACCTGGACTCCTACATCAACAGGAATCCTCTGTTTGGAGCCACCGTCGGCCGCTATGCAAACCGAATCGCCGGTGCAAAGTTCGAACTCGACGGTAAGGAATACCCGCTGACCGCCAACGCCGGCAAGAATCACATCCACGGCGGCGGCAAGAGAAGATTCGACAGGGTCGTATGGAGCAGCCGCCCGTTCCGAAACGATCAAGGCACCGGCGTAGCCTTCGCCTATCTGAGCAAGGACGGCGACGAGGGCTTTCCCGGCAACCTCAACTGCAGCGTCACTTACACCCTGACAAACAACAACGAGCTCAAAATCACCTATCAAGCAACTACCGACAAGCCCACAATTGTCAACCTCACCAATCACAGTTACTTCAATCTCGCCGGAGCCGGAAGCGGTGACATCTTGAACCACGAGACAATGATCAACGCCAATCTATACACCCCCGCCGACGCGGCCCTGATTCCCACAGGAGAAATCCACAGCGTCAAGGCAGGCCCCCTCGACTTCACTCAGCCCCGAAAGATCGGCTCCCGCATCAGCGAGCTCTCGGCCACCCGCGGCTACGACCACAACTACGTCTTGAACGGCTCACCCGGCTCCCTCGCCCTCGCCGCACGCGTATATGAGCCGCAAAGCGGACGCGTCATGGAAGCCTACACCACCGAGCCCGGAATGCAGTTCTACACCGCCAACGGAATGAGGCAAATCAAGGGCAAGGCCGGCAAAATCTACGGCAGACACCACGGCTTCTGCCTCGAAACACAGCATTTCCCCGACTCGCCCAACAAACCCCACTTCCCCTCTACCGTCCTGCGACCGGGCGAAACGTACAATACCACCACCGTCTTCACGTTCTCAACACGACGTCGGTAGTACGCTCGTGCACGGCCAAATGACCGGCAGGCGACACGATAGAGAGCACAAATCCGTGAACGTCGCAGGCGCGACAATAAAAACGCACTCTGAAAGCTCACACAACTGATGCTACGTTGCCGCCAAGGCTCGAACCCCGCCGCATTGCCCCCAAAATCACTGCACCGCCCCTCCGAATTCACCGCCGGGAATTTCTCCTTCTTTCAGGCGATCTCGCCCTGTTCGACCGTTTGTTGCGAATCTCCTTTATCCGCAGCCTGCCCGATTTTGTCTTGGAGCCGGACCGTTTCTGCGGGGGGGGCTTTCCCGCCATAAGCGAAAGGGCCGTAGTGCACGCCTGCCTTGTCGTGCGGTCCTGGTGCTTTTGCCCTTCCCTAAGAACCTCCACGGCCAGTTTCTTCATCCTGCCCTGCATTCTCCTCAAGCCGTAGGCCGCCGCCTTCTTGGCCGTTCTTGAGAAGTCCCCGAATAATGCCTCCCGCAGGATTTCAAGCCCGTCCTCCTGCATCCACGACAGATTGTAACCGGCCAGTCTCGCTGTCGATATGTCTTCCGAATGCAGCTTCTCCCTGAGCTTGCCCAGCAGCTCCACTGCTTCCTGGTCCTTTTCACGTCCCGAAGGCTTCCTTGCTTCCAACGTCATAACGGCTTCCCCTGAACGGTTTCTCTAATTCCTTTTCTGCATCACATCCGTCTCTGCAGGAGTTTCTGGCTCTCTATCAAGCCGGTTGTCACCATTCTATCACCTTCTGAGCATTATGAAACCTCATTCCTTGGCGATATCGCAAAAATACCGGAGGATTGTCGCGC
>CP070678.1:4608560-4634426 GCA_020352515.1 Phycisphaerales bacterium
GGCTCCTCATCCATTATCCAGCTCATCACGTCGAGCGTGTGTATATTCTGCTCGGTGATGATATCACCGGAGAGGATTCTGTCGAGCCCCCAGGCCCGCAGGCGATTTTCCGAGTTGGCCGGGTCCCTGGCAAGCTCCCTGTACTGCCCACTCCATGGGATTCCGGCGTGATAGGTGGATTCGCCGAAGGCGTAATCGCCGATGGCCCCGTCATGCGTGCGTTTGAGGGCCTCGATGAAGTACTGGTCGGCTCGGGTCTGGAAATCGACGAGGAAGCAGCGTTTTTTTGCTGTTGCCCTCCTTCCGCTCTCGGCGATGGTATTGCAGCCCGGCACGTCGACGGCGATTGGCTTGGCGACATAGACGTGACAACCGGCATCGACCGCCGCGGCGGCCTGCTCGGGGTGGAAATAGGGCGGGCTCTCAACCGCCACGGCGTCAACCTTCTCCAGCAGCTTGAGGTAGCCGTGCAGGCCGGTGAAGCGGTTTGCCTCGTCCACGCCCAACCTGTTGCCGGCGTTGTCGGCCCTGTCCTTAAAATAATCCGCCACGGCCACGATATCATACCCACCGTGACGCTTGAAAAGATTTCCGATCCAGGTCCCGCGACCGCCGCATCCGATCAGCCCGAACTTTACCTTGGCGGGCGCGGCGGCGCCGCGGACAAGCTGCGGCTTTACGACTGTGAACGACAATGCGGCCGCTCCGGCCCCGGCCATGAACTTACGACGATTGATCTTGCTCCGGCCCCCGCCGGCAACCGTTGTTTTTCGCTTTTGCGACATTTCGCAGGCCTCCTTTCATAAGTCGATAGGTCGTAACAAGCTTTGCGCCCTCATGCATTCACCGATTGCGCCATGGGTCAAATTATACCCCCCATTACCCGAATAGCAACCGCAATCCCCCCCGGATAGCTGCGGGTCAGAGCCTGATGTACGCCTCGCGCCTGATTTTGCCGGTGGAGGTCTTCTGGAACTCCTCTATCTGAATCTCGACGTGATGCGAAGAGATTTTTTCGAAATGTGAGAGCTGGCGGCTTTTGCGCTGGCATTCGTGGATACTGTCCCAGACGAGCTTCTTGACGACGTGGGGTTTTTCGACAAGCTCGGCACGGTCCAGATTCGTATGGGTCTCGATGACGTCCCAGGCCGGCTGAACAAGGGCCCTGACAGTCTCCTGCACAACGCCGTCCGGGTCCTTTTGCAGATGGGGGACAAGCAGTATCTCATTTACAAAGCGGGCCTCGGAGAGGGCCGTCTCAACAAGCTCCGGGTTAACATTCTTTCCGCCGGGCAGCACAATCAGGTACTTTTTGCGACCGGTAATATAAAGATTTCCTTCGTCATCCAGGTAGCCGAGGTCGCCGGTGTGCAGCCAGCGGACGCCCTTTTCGTCGGTCCGCACCGCCGCTGCGGTGGACTTGGGGTTCTTGTAGTAGCCCTTCATTATACACGGGCCACCCAAGAGAATCTCGCCTCTCTGCCCCGGGGGCAGGGTTCTATTCTGCCCGTCGGCTATCTTGACCTGCAGCGTGCGGATGGGCCTGCCGACAGAGCCAAGCTTTCGGGGGTCCTCGTTGAATCCGTAGACGGGGGAGTTCTCCGTGGTCCCGTAGCCTTCATACATCAAGAATCCTCTTTTCCACAAGACATTAAGGACCCATTTCGGCATCGGGGCCGCTCCTGAGAGGAAGAATCGCAGCCTTTGCCAGCCGAGCTTTCTGACCATGCCGCGGCCGACCAGCTTTGGCGCGTACCGGTCGAGTAATCGAAGCAATGGTCTTTTCTTCTTCTCGGCGGTGAGGCTTTCTTCCATCTTGCGGGCCAGCATCGTAAACAGCGCCGGGATGCCAATGAAGATCGTGACCTGCCTGTCGCGGATGATCTGCGATATCTGGCGGTATTTGTTTGTGTAGATGTTTATCGCACCGGCGCGAAGGGCAAGCATCTTGCCAACGGTGAGTCCGAAAGAATGATGTGGGGGGAGAATATGGCCGAGCACGTCGCCGTGTGAGAGCCTGATCTTCTCAACCGATCCCTGGATATTTGCGATCAGGTTGGCGTGGGTCAACTCGACCTCGCGGGGATCGCCGGTGGTTCCGGAAGTACACAGTATGACCGCTGTATCATCCGGCTTAACCCGAGCGCTAATTCCATCCAGAACGGGCTCGGCTTCGGCATCGTCGGGACCGGCCACTTCGCGGGCGCCAAGCGGTGTCTCGCCCATCTCAACAAGACTTATGCCCCGCCGGTGCGCAAACTCTTTCAATTCCCTGCGTGCATCCTCATCCTGATAATCGTCGGCCATGACCAGCAGGCGGGTATCAGTGTGCAGCAGGTGATTGGTCACACCGGCGACCGGTCTTTCCGGATCGATGAGCACCGGTACGGCCCCGGCCAGCACAATGCCCCAGAGCGCCACGTCCCAATCGGCCCGGTTCTTGCCCAGCAAGGCCGCCTTATCACCTATTCGGATATCTCCGTGGCCAACAAGCCATAGCGCGAAGGCCCTTGCGCCCTGCCGCAATTGCCCGAAAGACAATGTCTCATGGCGCTCGGTGCGCAAGATTTCGAGGCACAGTTTGTCGGGCTGCCCGACTGCGTCAACAGACTTGTTGAAAAGCTCAATCAAGTTTTGAAACTCAATTGCAGTCTGCATCTATCCTCTCATTTCCGTCTCCAGACCCTTTCACACACTGCGGCGTCGTCAATAGCCGCACAAACAGTCACCATCGGGGGACTTTAACGTTTGGAGGCCGAAAAGGCAAGACTTTTCTGGGGTCCCGCAATATTGAGCCGCTTGTCCCCCTCAGGCGGGCAGACAGGAGACTTGGTGGACGCCGGCGCGCTCTTCGGTCTTGAAATCGACGGGCAAAAACTTCTTTATCGTCTCGATATTGGTCAGCAGGTGGTTGGAAAGCTCATTGGTTGTGTACCGGCCGCCTCCTGAAAGGGCCATGTAAATCAAGAGCTGGTCGGCCAAGAACCTGTCTACGGCGGCGTCGCTTTGCAGGAAACCGCCGGCCATGTCAACGACCTCTTCCACGACCTGCTCTGAGGGTCTGCCACGCATCCCGAAGGCCGTGAAGACGGTCGTCCGCACCGCGCCGCAGAGACGGACCATCACGCAGTTGCCGGGTCCGTTCGAATCCGTTACCCGCACGTGCTCGACGTCGGCGATCTCAATGGGGCTGCGGAGAAGCAGTTTCTCCTGCCGGCGGGCGATGTGCTCCGGAAGTCTGGCAAGATATATGCGAGCATTTATCCGATAAGGTTGGTCCGAGGTGCACAGATCGATCGGCCGGCGAGCATTCGCCCGTGAGGGCTCGATACGAAAGGTCATTTTTCCGCCACCGGCGGGGAAGAAGCCGTGCTTTAGTAACGAGGCATCACAGCCGAAACCAAGCGGGCGCACGGCCGGCAGAAAGGTCTCGCGGATAAAGTCAAACGGCGGCGCGAGCGGGTTATGCGTCCCTCCGGTCACCGTGATCGTAGAGGTCGCGTCGGCCGTGAACAATGCCGGAAGAACGGTCTGAATCACGAGTGACGCCGAGCCTGCCGAACGTATGTCGAAGGAGAAATCGCCGCCTCTCACGGGGCCGGGCCGGAAATATAACGTCCTCGAGCCCAGAGCTGCCCCGTCGCACTCGCCGGCACTGATTTTGCACGCCGCCCGAACACAGCTCAAATGCTGCCTGGCAAGTCCAGGATTTCGCCGGGCGGCCCTGATGTTCTCAATTCGCAGAGGCCTGCCCGCAATGCACGCCAGCGACAGGCTCGTCCGGAGTATCTGCCCGCCGCCCTCGCCTTCGCTGCCGTCAATCAAGATTGTATCCGTATCATGCGCCATGAATATCCACCGTAACGTCGCCGACAACGATACAGCGAATCTTCTCGATGTCAAGCTTCGGCGCCCTTATCGTGGCAAGGGCGCTATCATGCTCCCAGGCGCCTACTGCGCCTATCGCCGCATCCCTTCCGTTTTCATCCCTGAGACCCACCAGGCGCCCGGGCATGTTTTGGCTAACCGAGCGCGGGCGGGCGCGGACCGCTACGTCCTTCAGGCAGATATCATGGAGCCGCGAGTCCTCAAAGTACTCTTCAAACCGACGCTGCCTGTATGCCTGCCTTTGCTGCGGGGATTTGGCGCGCACATCCGCAGCGGACTTCACGCGCTCAATACGGCAGCCGGTCCCTTTCAGGCCGGCAAGGATGTCACCCAGCTCGCCGCCGCGTTCGACTGCAAGGACCGTGCGGGGTTTGAGCAATCGCTCGACCGTCCACCAGAGGGCCGCTGCCGGTCCGGTGGAGACGAACCCGGGTGTATCAATCAAGATAGCCTCGGCGGCCCCGGATACAACGCGGGCGCACTGAACGATGGCCGCCGTTAGCTGCAGCAGGTGTCCCACGGGCGTTATGTCGCCGACGAAGTCGATTCCGCCGGGAGTCAGCCGGTCAAAACCGGCATGCGGTTTTTGAGCTACAGCCCATCCCACGGTTGTGGGCGGGCCGATATGAGACTGCCCCACATCGGCGTCGATGATGCCGACCGGTTTGCCGAGGGCCAGGCGTTTGCTCAACTCTTCGGCGAGTGTGGTCTTGCCCGTATCGGCGCCGCCGAGAATCAGACACGCCCCCGCATCTATCAAGCCCCGGTCCAGAAGCTGCTCAGCCGTCTTTTGCGCCCACTGCCCAGCCATTGCGCTTACACCTGTGGATAGAGGATTTCCATTCGAAGGCCTTTGCCGTCCGGCTCCGGGCTATCCGGCAGTGTGACAACCCTGCCCGTCACGGCCCGGCCTGCGGTCCAGGCGGCGACAAGAGAGTCGAGGATGTCATCCGACGCCACCCGGCCGGCCTCGCGCCCGGATGCCACTATATCTTCCACGTTTGAAAAGACGCGTGCAAGCAAATCCATCCTTTCACGGCGGCCGGCCGGGCTCCTCTTGCTGTAGTGTAGTGGCTCGTTTGCGTTCAAAGCCTGGAAAGAGACCTCCGGATGGACCTCCCGGACGCGATTTTGAAGCTCGGCCGTCATCAGCCCGTCAACCTGCGCGATCTTGTCCATAATAAGGTAGCTCTGCCTGCTCAACTTCCTTGCCGAGTATTTCGTACAGATTCGGCAGGCACTCCGGTAGTCGGCCGCCGTCAGACACTGACGCAACGGCGGCGGAAAAACACTGCTCGCACGCTGCCTGCCGAGAAGTCGGCGTGCGGCGACGTCACATTGCCGCGGCTCAGGCCCCTCGCTCAGACCGATAGGAATATCGACACAGACCATCCGGCAGCTCACTGTCTCAGTTAGCAACTCGGCAAAGGCGCCGGCAACGACGAGACGCTTCAATTCAAAAGAAATCCGTCCGGCCCGGCAGCCCGCAACAGTGACCGTGGCAATCGCAACAAGCCACCCACCCCTGCAGCCGTCAACGCCGGCAACATCAAATGAACGCCTGACCGACACCGTCTTTCGTGACCTCTGCGGACTTTAATCACGCTCAGGCCGGTTGTGAGAGCAGCCGCAGAATCTCGGCGGCCACCTCGTCGCAACCGCCCCGTCTCAGATCGAGCAGTCGTACTCCAGGATATGCCTTCACCTCGGAAATAAGGCCGCCGCCTTTCCTGGCCACCGTGGCCAGGACGGGCCTTTCAGATTCGAACAACCGCCGCACCGCAGCGACAAACCGGCCCGAGAGACACTCCATCTTGCCGATCTCATCAATGACGAAAAGACCCGCATCATCCCGCTCGTCACTGAGGACCGGCACGACCGAACTCTCGAATCCGGTAACGTCCACGCCATATTTTCCGACGCGGAAACGGCCCTTAATCTCGACGTGGGCCAGCACGCCTTCGGGTCCATCGAAGCGCTTCCAGCGAAAGCCGAGGCGCCGGTCGTCCTCGCGAATCTCCTGCGTGTAGAAACCGGCCACGTTCCTGTGGGAGAGCTTCTCTGCAATGCGCATAACCACCGTTGTCTTGCCGCACCCCGGCGGTCCCGTCAACAGTATTCTCATGGAGTTCGCCGACACGGCCGGATACCTCACCACTGAATCCATAACGTCCGAGAGCCGTATGCCACTGTCAGGCTACAGGCGATGCGCGGGAAAATCCACAGAATTATCCGGCCTGGGCAGTAGTGTAATTCGCACGGCTTACGGAGGCGGTGTTCCATGCATCGCTACAGTCTAATCTGCCAAGACAATTGAGTCTCATACCTGCTGTCAGAGCTCGAGCCAGTGGCCGGCCATCAATGCAAAGTCTTTGAAGTCAACGATGCAGTCACCGTTTATATCACCTGCGACGATAGTCTCGCACGTCGGCTTGCCGAAGTACGACCTGCTCGCCTCGGCCGTGCCGCCGTAAGCGCCCATATTGACAATCCCGCCGTTGGGGAACGATTCGGGACCGACAGGATCCGCCGGGTCGCCGGCATCGATACAAGGACTCGTCACGTCGTCTTTCACCCATCGTCCCTCGTTCGGGTCCCATCGTCCGGCCTGGGACTTCAAATGATAATCGCCATCGACCCAGAAATCATCGTCTCCGTCATCGGGCGTTCCATTAGTATCCCGATACCCGCAGTCAACGAAGCAAGGATCGTCGCCGACGTTGCCGGTTCCCCCAAGGTCACCTGTCAGACCTTCAATACAACAGTAGTTGACAATCGGCAGCCCCCCTGCAATCTGAGCCTGCTGGATGTCGTCGTACTGGTCAATATTACCCCAGAGAATGCAATTCGTCAGCATTGGCCTGCTGTCGTCACCCCTGTTGTAGATTCCCCCGCAGTAACACCACCATTGGCGGACCTCGTTGCCGGATACAGTGCAGTTGATCAGCGCAGGGCTGCTATGGAAGTTGTACATTGCGCCGCCGCTAAAGCTGTCCGCGTTGTACTCGTCGACCCAGTTGCCGGTGAAAAGACAGTTCTCGAAAGTAGGATTGCTGTATTCGTTGTCCACTCCGCCACCGTCGGTGGCGGAGTTTCCGATGAACGCGCAATTGACGAAAAGCGGGCAGGAGTTCCCGTCGTTGCAGATTCCCCCGCCGTAGTCCAAAGCCCAGTTGCCAATGAACGTGCAGTTGGCCACAGTCGGAGAACCGGCGTAGATGTACATTCCGGCTCCAAACCAGCAATCACATGCTGAGGATGCCATCCCACCGGTAACGACGAAGCCGTCGAGGGCTGCGCTTGCGCTGGTCCCGCTGCCGGTGACAACGTGGCACGTGTCTTCCTCGTCGCCGATGTCGCCGCTGAGGATGGTCTCGTACAGTTTAATATCCCGCGCGTTCGGGTCCGGCTCGCCGAGGCCGGCGTACCCGCCTTTGATGGCTACGCCGTTGATAAGGTGAAAGGTTTCCTCCCGCCCGAGACTTGGCCTGTCGCTGAGGACGAAATCGTCGGGCTTGTATATCCCTTGGGCCACCTTAATCTCATCGCCTTCAACAGCAAACATGAGGGCATCCTGCAGGTAATAGTAGGCATCCGCCCAGCTTGAGCCGTCGTTTGCGCCGGTGGCGTCGGCGTCCACAAAGATCACGCTCGCAAGAGCGGGCGAAGCAATACTCAGCAACACATACAGTGCCACCGCATGAATTCGTCTATTCCTCGTTCGCATCTTCTCGTTCCTCCACAAACGCATCATGGATTATTCTCCATCATCCAGTGCAAGGCCATGAGCGTGAAATCCAGAAAACTGATTTCGCAGTCGCCGTTGATGTCGCCGGCGACGATAGTCTCACAAGGAGGCTCGCCAAAGTGTGACTTGCTTGCCTCGCTCGTGCCGCCGTATGCGCCGATGTTCACGACGCCGCCGTTGGGGAACGGTTCGGGACCGATAGGATCCATCGGGTTGCCGGCATCGATACAGGGACTCGTCACATCGTCTTTCACCCATCGGGCCTCGTTCGGGTCCCATCGTCCGGCCCGGGACTTCAAATGATAATCGCCATCGACCCAGAAATCATCGTTTGCATCATCAGGTGTGCCGTTGGAATCCCAATAGCCGGGGTCGGCGAAGCAGGGGTCAACGTTGATATTGCCGCTGCGCCATTCGATCTTCGAGTCGTAACCATCGATTTCAGCCTGGCCTCCTTCGATGTCGCAACGGGCGACCGACAAGCCGTCGAAGTGAGCCCTTAGGATTGCGATCTGGGGGCCGTGGGGCGCGATGTTGCCCCAGAGGATGGAGTTTCGAAGTTTCCGGTCACTTTCATCACCCAGGTACATTGCTCCGCCGAGCCGGCCGGCCCGGTTGCCCGTGAACGTGCAGTTGACCACCTGTCGGTGGCACGGATAGCAGTAGCTGTACAAAGCCCCTCCCATCTCGCCCGCAGAATTGCCGATGAACAGGCAGCTTGTCAGCGTCTCACAGTTGAGCAGAGCCCCGCCCCTCTCACCGGCCCGGTTGGCGATGAAAGTACAGTTGGTCATCGGCGTATCGCCTGAAAACCCCCCGCCCGACATGATCGCCGAGTTGGCGATGAAAGTAGAATTTACCACTTCGATGCAGCCGCTGAGTCCGCCGCCATGCCCGGCGAAGTTTCCTGTGAATTCACAGCCGCTCACCGTACCACCTCCGGCGCAGCCGCCGCCGTATTGTGCGACGTTGTGGATGAATCTGCAGTTGGTGAGTTCGGCTCTCCCGGCGTAGGCGCCGCCACCGCTGCTATTTGCGGAGTTGTCACGGAACGTACAGTTGCGCACCGTCGGATTAGTTTGCTCGTATACCATGAGGCCGCCGCCGTAACATTGGTACTCCGGATAGCCGCATATACCGTTTGCATTGCCGCCGGTGATGGTGAAGCCATCAAGGACGAGCGTCTCGTCGGCGCCTTCGGGTGTTCTCACTACGTTCCGACTATTCTCGGCCCGGCTCTGCTCGGCGGGCAGGTCACAAGGGTCCGAGACCTGTATGTCGTCGCCGTTAAGGTCGCCGCTGAGCACCGTCCGGCAGGCATTGATGTCGCGGGCATCCGGTTCAGGCCCACCCGACCCGGCGTAGCCGCCCTTGACCGACACTCCGCCAACCAGCTCGAAACTCCGCACACGCTCCCCGTCCGGCCCCGCGGGCTTGTACACGCCTTGGGCTACGTGAATCTCCTTGACCTGAACGACCGCTTCCGCTACGGCCAGGGCATCCTGCAAATCGGCAAACGCATCAGCCCAGCTTGTCCCGTCGTTGGCGCCTCCGGCACCGCGGTCAACGTAAAGAATGGCGGGCGCCTCGTCATCCCATTCATTTACAGTGACGCCGGCCGTCGGGAAACCGGGGCTGCTGATTCGGATCAAGGCCGTGCCGTTGAAATAACCCTCATCCTGCGCCGCCGCCAGCGTCACAATCCTGGGAACGCGCCAGTTGGTCGAATCGAAGGTCAACACCGCTCCGGACACAACCGTAATATCACTGTCCCCCGAGCCGACAGCCACAGTCACCTGGATTGTCCCGAGAGGGTCCATCGCCGGGACCACAGTAAAGGTCCCGGTCTTTCCTTCCGGTACGGTTATCAACTCCGTGCTCAGCAGGAGGCCCTGGCGGGGTCCCTCGTATGAGCCCATATCCACGGTCCCGTTGGCAATTCGGGGTTCTCCGTCGAGGTCCCCGGTCACCGACGGCGGAAGGGCCGAGTTGTCAGCTACATCCAGACAGGGTGAACCGGGCAGCAAGTGCAGATTGTCGTCCGCCGTACCCGCCACATTATCAGCCCCATCGGCATCGACGAATAAAGGATTCTCTCCATGATTGCCGATCCCTCCCATATCGCTCTTCCAGCCCCCAACGCAACAGTAATTCATAGTCGCCCGGCGCCCTGCAATCTGAGAGTCGGACTCCACCGAGTTCGAGGGTCCTTTGTTACCCCAGACAATGCAGTTGGTCAAGGTCGGGTTGCTCGAGTAGTTGAACATTCCGCCACCGCCGCTCAGCCCCCCCGTGTTGTTGCTTATCGTGCAGTTAACCAACGTTGGATTACAGCCGGTGTAGTTCTCGATTCCGCCACCCCAACCGTCCGTTATGTTGCCCCACAGCAGGCAATTGGTCATGGCCGGGCTGCTGAAGTCGCGGTTGTAGAGCCCCCCGCCGCCCCCTTCAGCCTGGTTCGCATGAAATATGCAGTTGATTAGGGTCGGGTCGCTCCCGTAGTTCCACATCCCGGCGCCGTAGGCTTTGGCGTGGTTGTGCCGGAACGTACAGCCGATGACCACCGAGTGCCCGTCTTCGTTGATCATGCCCCCGCCGTTCAGGTTCCGGTGATGCCATTTGAAGTCACCCTCGGCATTTCCCGCGATTATCGTGAAACCGTCGAGCGCAGCGGTCCCGTCGGTTCCACTGCCGGTAACCACGTGGTAGCAGTTTTCGCTGTTGTCGGCAAAAGCCGGACCGTCGTCACCGTTCAGGTCGCCGCTGAGGATGGTCTCGTACAGTTTAACATCCCGCGCATCGGGGTCCGGCTCGCCGAGGCCTGCGTAGCCGCCTTTGACAGCCACGCCGTTGATAAGGTGAAAGGTTTCCTCCCGCCCGAGACTTGGCCTGTCGCTGAGGACAAAATCATCGGGCCTATAGATACCTTGGGCCACGTGAATCTCATCACCTGCAACAGCAAACATGAGGGCATCCTGCAGGTAGTAGCAAGCATCCGCCCAGCTTGAGCCGTTGTTGGCGCCGGCGGCGTCGGCGTCGACGTATATGGTTTTGCCGGCGACCCGGCAGACCATTGCCAGCAGGAACACAGAAATTGCAAAACAGATTTTCGCGTTTGTCTTGTCCGGCATGTTCCATCTCCTTTCCCGTAGACCGTTACGGTTACCCGCGCACAATCATATTCTACCGTGAGGCGTGGCTGATGTCCAGGAGTTTCTTGTGCGGATCAACAGCCGTACCAATGTCGGCGGACGAAGAGGGCCGGTGTTTGCCCGGGAATGTCCCGGCCGGAATGCGGGGGCAGTCTTGCTATTTTGGCCTTTTGGCTTTGACCCAGCTCACGATTTTGGACAGGGGGCAGGTATTGAGGATATTGGCTCTGGTGACCCATCCGCGGGCTGCGGTGGCGACACCGAAGCCCATAAGGCCGAGTCCGCCGGTGCTGTGGGCGTCGGTTCCGATGACGAGCTTGGCGCCGGCCTCTACGGCCATCCTGCAATGGACGTCTTTGAGGTCCAGCCGCCATGGATTGGCGTTTACCTCGAGTGCGGTCTGCGTCCTGGAGGCGTGTTTGATGACGGCTTCCATATCGAGGTCCATGGGCTCGCGCTGGCCCAGCAGGCGTCCGGTCGGGTGAGCGATGCAGTTGACGTAAGGATTATCCATTGCCTTAAGGGTGCGCATCGTGACCCTCTCTCGGGGCCCGCCCATCCCCGAATGTATGGATGCAATTACAAAATCCAGGTCGGCGAGCAGCTTATCGTCGAAATCGAGGCGGCCGTCGGCAAGGATATCGACCTCGACGCCGGCCAATATGGTTATGCCCTTGGTCTTCCCGGCGAGCTTGTGGATCTGCTCGATCTCCGCTGCCAATTGTTTCGGCGACAGTCCGTTCGCTATGGCCGATGACTGCGAATGGTCCGTGATGCAGATGTACTTGTAACCGCTATTTCGCGCAGCCTCGGCGAGTTCGGGGACGGTTGACATTCCGTCGGACGCGACAGAATGGACGTGCATGTCACCCTTGATATCCTCAAGCTCTATCAGCTCAGGCAGGCGGTGTTCGCCGGCGGCCTCTACCTCGCCGCGGTCTTCGCGGAGCAACGGGTCGATATAGTCAAGCCCGAGTTTCTCGTATATGCTCGGCTCCTCGGCTCCCGCAATCATCTTCTCGCCCTTGAACAGCCCGTACTCGTTGAGCTTGAGCTTTGCCTTTACCGCAATTTCCCTGAGCCGCACGTTGTGCGCCTTCGAGCCGGTGAAGTACTGGGCCGCCGCACCGAAACTTGCCTGGGGCACTACGCGAACATCGACCTGAACGGGCGTGCTTTCCGTGTTTATGACGGCCGAGCCCTTGGTCGGCCCCGAAGCGATAACCTGCTCTACAAACTGCGCGCCCGTGAACGCCTCTATGACCTGCTCGGCGGCGCCCTTGCGCTTGCCTACGGCAACCAGTATATCGACATCTCCAATAGTCTCGGCACATCGCCGCAGCGAGCCGGCCGGCTGTATCGACCGTATGCCGGGATGTTCTTGCAGCAGAACGGTCACCATCTGAGCGGCTTCAAGAGCCTGGTCCAGCCGTATCCGACCTGTCGATCTCTCAAGGAACTCTATGCCCCTTGCGATAATAGCGGCCTTCTTCTCGCCGAAGCCGGGCAGCTTTGCAAGCTCACCCGTGGCGATTGCGCTCTTGAGCCCTGCTATGCTCTCGACCTTCAACTGCACGTAGACCGCCTTCACCCCCTTGGGTCCCATGCCGGGTATCCCGAGCAGCTCGAGAAGCGTCGGCGGTATTTTGGCCAGAAGCTGCCGGTGGGCTGTTATCGCGCCGCTCTTGAAGAATTCTTCGATCTTCGCAAGGCTCGACTTGCCTATTCCCGGCGTTGCGGCCAGTCCTCCGCTACCCAACAGCACCTCCACATCGATGGGAATATCCCCTATGACCCTGGCGACCTTGCGATAGCTGTTGATGCGGAACCGGTCCTCGCCGAGGATTTCCATGATGTCGGCCATCTGGTCGAAAAGTTCGCTCAAAACCGCATTCTTCATGGTCTCGATTATATACGGGTCCCGCAAAAAGCAAAGCGATAATTAACCCGTTAGTCGTGGCCGAGACCGTATGCTAACTTCAAATTCTCGAGGACATCCGGAACCCGGACGGCCCGGTCCGGCGGCAAATCGCCCCGCTTTGGTTTGACTGCCGGTGCTTTCGCATCTACAATAATGCCGCAACGTATTAGAGGCGGCGCTCGGCTTTTGAGCGCCTTTCGAAAGTGAGGCCGTCAGTTGCAGGTCCAGTGCGAATTATGTCCCAAGAACTGCCTGATTGGGCCGGGCCAGAGCGGCGAGTGTCGCGTCAGGATTAATATCGACGGCGTGCTGCGAACCGTAGTATACGGATACCCGTGCTCGATCAGCGTTGACCCGGTGGAGAAGAAGCCTCTCTTCCACTTCCTGCCGGGCACACCGATCCTTTCAATCGCGACGGTCGGCTGCAACCTCCATTGCAGAAACTGCCAGAACTGGGAAATATCACAGGCAAATCCGGAAGATACCCCCGCGGCGTTGTGCCCTCCTGAGCGGCTCGTTCAGTTGACAAGGGAGCAGGCCTGCCCTTCGATTGCGTACACGTATACCGAACCGATCATCTACTACGAATACACGTACGACTCGGCGAGGCTCGCCCGAGAAGCCGGTATGCGCAATGTCTTGGTCACGGCCGGATACGTGAACGAGCAACCGTGGAGGCAACTGCTCGAATACGTGGATGCGGCAAACATCGACCTGAAGGCAATCTCGGACGAGTTCTACCAGCGGGTCTGCTCGGCCACGCTCAAGCCCGTTCAGGATGCCCTGGTTGCGGCCAAGGCGAGCGGCGCGCTCGTGGAGGTCACCCACCTGATCATCCCGACCCTTAATGATCAGAGCGAACAGCTCCAGCAGCTCAGCCGCTGGATAAAGACGAACATGGGGGCCGAAACGCCGCTGCATTTCTCGCGTTTTTTCCCCAAATACAAGATGCTGAATCTGCCGCCCACGTCGTTAAAGACGCTGGATACTGCGCGCGAGATAGCGATGGAAGAGGGGCTACAGTACGTATACATCGGCAACATCCGGAGCAAACAGGGCCAGAACACTTATTGTCCGGAGTGCGAGCGTCTGCTCATCGAACGCAGCGGCTACATCGTCCTGCAGAACAATCTCAAGGACGGCCGATGCCCCGATTGTTCCAAAGAGATTTACGGAGTCTGGAAATGACGCGAAGAGGGTTCTTTCACGGAGTTGCAGGAGCGGCCTTGGCAATCCTGCTGGGGGCGGCCTGGCTGGTAAAGAAAGCTGTGCCGCGGCGATTCACACGGGCCCACAGGCTGCCGGCATATCCCGGCCCTGTGAGACCGCTGGGGAACATTTCCAAACCAGCCAAATGGAGCGGTTGACATGAAAGCTCAGACAAAAGCAAACGCCCGATTGGGATTATTTCTGGCGCTTCTGGTCGTCGTTACTGTGGTTGCCGCGGCGCTTATCTGGCGCGGACGTTCTTCTTCGGTCCCCGCGACAGCCAACGGCGAGCCGGACGCGGAAAAGACACCCTCGACACCGGAACAACCTCCCGTACAGAAAGAAAGGCAGCCGGAGGAACCACCCAAAGTGGTTCTGCGTTCGTCGCTGGCCGGTGCGTGGTACTCCGCCGATGCGGACACACTCGGCAGACAATTCGAAGGCTTCTCAAAAGGCTCCGACGCCAAGCCGATTGACAACGTCATCGCACTCATTCTCCCGCACGCAGGATATCGCTTCTCCGGGCCAACGGCCGTATCTGCGCTCAAGAGTACGAGCAGACAATACAAGCGGATAATCGTAATCGGCCCGAGTCACCGGATGCCGATCGAAGAAATCCTCTGCGTCCCGGAGGCAACACACTATGAAACGCCCCTCGGGCAGATTCCATTAGACACCGAGTTCATAGGCAGACTGCGCGAGTATGTCCTGTTCCAGGGCATATCACGGGCCTTCGAGGGCGAAAACAGCGTGGAGCTGGAGCTGCCTCTGCTGCAGCACTTCCAAAAGGAGTTCAAGCTTGTGCCAATCGTAGCGGGGCACTGCTCTCAGCGGGTGATAGAACGTGCCGCCGCCATCCTGAAGAGCTTCGCCGACAGCGACACGCTTGTCGTCGCGAGTTCGGACTTCGTCCACTACGGGCGGACCTACGACTACGTGCCGTTCACCCAGAACATATCTGAGCAAATCAAAAAGCTGGACATGGGCGCCTACGAATACATAGCACGCCTGGACAGCAGCGGCTTCACCGAATACAGAACGAAAACCGGTGCAACGATATGCGGATCCGTCCCCGTTGCAATACTGCTTGCCATGCTGCCTGAAAGCGCCAGGTCGCATTTGGCGAAATATACCACATCGGGCGAGCTGACCGGCGATTTCACCAATTCGGTCAGCTATCTGTCGGTGGCCTTTTCGGGGACATGGGCAGGAGGCCCCCGGGTTGTGCCCGTGGCATCCAGAGCGGAACTCACCGACCAGGACAAGAAGGCGCTGCTGAGCCTGGCTCGCAAGACAATACCGTTCGCCCTTGAGCACCGCCGCGTGCCGGGCCCGTCCGAACTCGGGGTCAACGTCAGCGATTCGATGTCGTCAATCCGGGGGGCTTTTGTCACCCTCAAGAAGAACGGGCAGCTCAGGGGCTGCATAGGCGACATTTTCCCGCAGCGGCCGCTGTACAAATCGGTGATTATGAACGCGATCAACGCCGCCTTTAACGACCGGCGTTTTCCGCAGGTGACGTCAGCCGAGTGCGGCGACATAACAATCGAGATTTCCGCGCTAACCCCGCCGGAGCCGGTAGACTCGTACGAGCAAGTCAGAATCGGCACGGATGGCGTCGTACTGAAAAAGGACGGGCGCTCGGCCGTATTTCTCCCGCAGGTTGCGCCCGAGCAGGGCTGGAACCTCGATCAGACCCTGACACAGTTGTCCTTGAAAGCGGCTCTGCCGTCGGATGCGTGGAAGCAGGGCGCCGAATTTCTTGTCTTCCAGGCTGATGTCTTTGGCGAGGGTGAGAAATGAGATTCGCCCGCGGCATGGTGATATTCAGTTACGGCCTTTTCACCATCGCGGCACAAACGCTGCTCTTCCGAGAGTATCTGACCACCTTCGAAGGCAACGACATAAGCGTGGGGCTGTTCTTCGGCTCGTGGTTCCTCTGGGTCGGTCTTGGCGCGACGGTCGTTTACCGGGCCAAGTCGCTTGCGGAGAAGCTGCTGACGAGAATCGAGCTTCTGTTTTTGAGCTATATACCGGCGTTCGTTCTACAGTTTATACTCATCCTCGAGGCCCGCGAGCTTGCCGGTGTAGAATCCTACGCCCTGCTTTCCATAAGGGCCACCCTTGTACTGTCGGTTCTGGTCAATGCGCCCGTCAGTCTTGTCACCGGCGCGTTGTTTCCTTTGGCGTGCCGATGGCTTGAACGGGAGAAGGCGACCGCCGTCTCGCACGTGTACATAATGGAGGCGGCGGGAAGCCTGGTCGGCGGACTGGCGGCAACGTTTTTGCTCGGATTCGGCGCATCGTCGGCGAGGGTCTTTTTGATAATCGCCTTTATCCTGTGTCTGACCGTGTTTGCGGCTTCAGTCGGCCGGCTGCGGCACATTTACGGGCCGGCGGCCTCGGGACGCAGGGCAAGAGTAGTCCTGCAATTGCTCGTTCTCCTGGCGATCGTTCTGTGCCTGTCGCCCGGCGTTGACGGGGTGCTGATGCGACGCCTAAGGACGGCCAAATGGACGAAGCTGCTTCCGAAAGAAGCCCTGCTCGGCTCATTCCAGACGCCCCAGGCCGAGTACCTGTACGGTATCTACCAGGACCAATGGGTGGCAATGCGGGAAGGCAGTGTCTGTGAGGCGCTGCCTGACAGCGCGACGGCCGGTCAGACGGCGGCGGTCAGCCTGTGCCAGAACCCCGAAGCACGCCGCGTTCTTATAGTCGGCTCCGGGCTCGGGCTTGCCCGCGAGTTCCTGCGACTGCCGCACGTCGAGCAGGTCACCTGGACCGGCCCCGACGACCAATACGTGCAACGGGTCATGGATTTTATTCCGAAGGAATTCAGCATCGCGGACAAAAGGTTCGAGCGCCCCGCCGGTGACGTGCGCACGCTCCTGGCCCGCAACAGCGAACGCTACGATATAGTGATCATAAACCTGCCCGACGCAACCAGCTCCGTTCTCAACCGCTATTACACGCTCGAATTCTACCGCCTGATCAAGAATTCGCTGACTGCCAACGGCATTGTGGCGGTTCGTGTGGCGGGCGGCGAGAATATTATGGGCACCGAACTGGTCAATCTGGGGGCTTCAGCAAAGCTTACGCTCGGCCGTGTATTCTCTGAAATTGTGCTTACACCCGGGGACGACACATGGTTTGTCGCATCGGATTCCGGCCGTCTCACGGGCGACCCCGCCACCCTGAGAGACCGCTTCGCCCAAATCGAAGGGGGCAGCGAGGTATTTTCGCCCCAGGGGCTGTTGTCGGTGTATTTGCCGGGGCGCGCGGCCGCCGCGCTCGAAAGCTACGCGGCCGCGGATTTGCCAGCGGCCCTGCTTGTCAATCGCGACTCCCGGCCGCTCACCCATCTCTATAGCCTCCTTCTGGCAGCCAGACACTCCGGCGCCCCCGTGACCGAACTGGTCAAGCACCTTGCGCTGGCCGGCCCCGCGGCCTTCGTTGCGCCAATCCTGCTGTTCTTGATTCTGCGAATGGTTTATCTGCTCAAGACCAAACCTCAGGGCCGGACATCCGGCTTTGAAAGCACCTTTCTCGTATTCTCGGCGGGCTGGGTCGGAATCGGGGTCGTTATTGCCCTGATGTACCTCTACCAAACGCATTTCGGCTCACTGTATCTGCATATCGGCATCATCTCATCGCTGTTCATGGTCGGCCTGACCATCGGCGCGCTGGCAGTCAATGCTCTGTTGAGGCCTTCCCCAAAGCAACGTGATTCAGGAGTCTGGCGCCCCCCGATACTGCTGCTTTGCGTTATTGTCATCCACTCGCTTATCCTGGCGGCCATAGCCGTACGGCCCTCCGGGCAATGGCGCACGCCCTCAAGCGCAGGGGTAGCGGTGGAGCTTTCGCAGGTCGTTTTTGCCGCGGCGTTCATAGTGTGCGGTTTGTGCACCGGCTGCTACTTCCCGATCGCGGCCCGACAGCTTGCCGCTGCCGGTTTTGAAACCGGGGCCGCCGCGGGCCGGCTCGAAACCGCCGACCACATCGGGGCATCGGTGGGAGGCATCATAACCAGCCTGGCGCTTGTGCCGATCCTCGGAACAAAGGCAGCATTGCTTGTGCTTTTGCTGCTTATCCTGGCCAACGTACCGGCAACAGCACTGCGTATGCTAAAGCTTCAAAAAGCCGCCCCGGCGGGTTCGACAGCCTTCGGCATTCGCCGTCTGGGTTACATCCTGTTCGGAATTGCGGCTGCAATTATTGTGTGCTCCAATCTGATGGCCGAAGCGGGTGCCAGGCTGAGGCCGTCGCTGCCCCTGCACGCAGCCCGGGCACTTGCGGGCGAGCTTGAGATAGAGCGCGAATCGGCCGGAGCTGCCGACGGTTCAGCCAGGATCAGCTACTTCAAGGTCTGTGACGCTCAGCAAAAAACAACCGGCTATATCTTCAGCACCGAAGAGCTTGCGCCCGAGGTTCGAGGTTTTGGCGGTCGGATGAACATAGGTGCGCACGTGGATGCCTCCGGGAAGCTTCTCGACTTCCACATAATACGCTCCAACGAAACGCCTTCTTATCTCCGCCTTCTGACGGATTGGCAGGAGTCGCTCAAGGGACGCAACCTCTTCGAGCCGGACTCATTTGCCGATGTTGACGCCGTGACCGGCGCAACTGTAAGCTCAAACGCAATCACCTCGGCCTTGCAAAGCTCGGCCCGGAAATTCGCGGCACAGGTGCTCAACCTTGCCGTCGGCAGCGGGCAAGAGACGCCGGCCGGTTGGAGGGAACACATCCCCGACGCTCCTGCGTTTTATCTGATCGGGGCCTTTCTGTTGGCGATGCTTGTTACCCGGTACGGGGGATTTCGCGCGCGTCTGGCCGTCCTCATATTGAGCTTGGTCATCGGCGGCCTCATCCTGAACACGCAGTATTCCAGCGAACAGATTGCCAGCCTGCTGTCTGTGCAAACACCGGCAGTCGGACTTACCGGCGCGTTTCTCCTGGTTGTGGCAGCTCCGTTTCTTATCCTTGTCCTGGGCAACATCTACTGCGGCTATATCTGCCCCTTTGGAGCGGCCCAGGAGCTGGTCGGCTACCTCGTCCCGGAGAAATTCAAGCCGAGCGTCTCGACGGCCGCCATGCGCAATGCAAGGTTCGTCAAGTACGTTCTTCTTTTTGTGGTGGTCGCCGCCTTCTTCCTCTCAAGGAATAGAACCACCCTGGCCCAGGATCCTCTGATTTCCGTCTTTCACCGCCGGTTCGGGCTTTACGAGCTTGGCCCGGCAATGCTCGTGATACTGGCGATTGCGCTGGTCGGCTCGCTGCTTTTCAGCCGGTTCTGGTGCCGTTATCTGTGTCCCGCGGGCGCCTTTCTATCACTGCTTAACGCAGCAACATTTTTCAAAAGACTGCTTCCGCCAAAGAGGTTCGCCAAGTGCGAGTTCGGCCTGAGCGCCCGCGACCACGCGGACTGCATACACTGCGACAGGTGCCGCTACGGGCCCGGGAAAGCCGCCGCACTGGCGAGCGTGCGGCCTCCTGAGCCGGCGCCGACTCGCGCGGCGTCGCGCTACTTCGTGACATTCGTTCTCGCGACGGCGATATTCGTATCGACGCTCTCGGCGCGAAGGTTCCTACAGGTCGCGCCGGTGCGGGTCGAGAGAGATTACTCGACGGCCTTCGCACCGTCGGCCGGCGAGCCGAGAGACGTGGACCTGCAGCGAATACGAACGATGATTAGGCAGAACAAGCTCTCCGACCACGAGGCGGAGTTCTACAGCAGGCCCGAACAGCAGTAGCCAGACAACAGGCGGCCAAACATGGCAGCAGCAGACGGGCAAATCGAAACGCAGACGCCAACAGCCGCTTTAGAATCCGGAGCTTCCCGCCCAGGCTGGATCCCCTGAGTTTGCCCGCAGGCAGCGTTACTTGCGCGGGCTGAGCAGGATGTCCGCCAGCGGGCCGACCTGCTCGTCGCCGCTGTTGAAAACGGGAATATCGGTGAATGCAGAAAGCTCCCTGACCAGCAGCGGCGAGCTTGAACATATCCCCGAGAGGGCATCGGGTCTCAGGCCGAACCTGCCCAGTATCTGCAGGCCGCCTATGGCGCCGAACGCATCGCTGGCACAGAAGATGAACTTGTGTATCCTCGATGTCACTTCGGGGCAGCCAAGAAGCATGGCGGTCTCTCGCTGAATAATTCCGTCGGCAAATTCCACCACCCAGAAATTCTTCGGATTGTTCGCGTATTTCAGGTCGAGCTGATTGAAGATGCCGAGAAGCTCGTCCGCGGGCAGCATATACGTCGAAGGGTAGCCCAGGTAGGTGAAGTCCGCATAGGGATTGGCGCCCGCATCATTCATGTGAAGGATATCCTTCAGACTGGCCGTGCCCGTGACCTTCGAGGCCCTGACCTTGTAGCCCATAGAGGTCAGCGCCCAGCAACACGCCGCGGCGGCCATGCTCTTGCCCGAGTTCATGGACGTACCGCAGACGAGAATCATGCGCGACCGTGGCTGCTTCTTGACGACCTTCCGAGGTTTTATGATGGGGAAGTCCCGCGTGTTGAGCACCTTGCCGTCCTCGTCGCACACGTAGCCGAGGACCTTCACCTTCGTCGGGTCCTTTATCAACGAATTCTTGGTCTTGACGACACCGACTATGCCGGACCTCGCAATAAGATCGGCCTCGCCGGTCATCGCGTCCGGCACCAGAGCCTCGTAGAAGTCAGGCGCGTACCTGTTTCCGAAGACAAACAGCGCCTTGGTGCCGTCGTGTATTTTGTGTATCCTCCCGGATGCGTTCTCGAGCGAGGAGTGCTGACCGATCCGACTGACTATGCCGCAGACCACGTCGCCCGGCCGGGGACACTTGTCGAGATACCTGTAGAACCTCACCTGCCCGTGCCTAATCGTGAAAGCCGCGCTGGGAAGAATATACCCCCCGCTGATCCTATTGATGCCCTGACAACCGACGGGCCGCAATGTCGAGACCGCCATTTCTCACCCCTGTTCGTCCTCTTCCTCGTAGTCCGCGGACCGCCTCGGCGAGAGCAGGCCTTTCTCCGACATGCTCGCGCAGGCGACACAGTATCGCGCCCATGGAATTGCACGCAGTCTGCCCTTGGGAATCGGCTCATCATCGCCTTCACATATCCCGTATGTACCCTGCTCAATGCGGGCAAGGGCGTCTTCTATTTCCACAAGCAGCCGTCTCTCGCTGTCCATCAGCCCCAGGGTATTTTCTATCTCGTAATTATCCGTCCCGGCGTCGGCCATGTGGAACGGCATGTTGGAAAGGTCTGTCCTCTCCCTTCTGAGAGTCTCATCTTCCATGCAGTGCACGTTGCCCAGTATCTCCTCCCGTTTGGCCAGCAGCATCGTCCTGAACTCGTCCAGCTCTCCAGGTTTGAGTCTGCACTTTGTGGCTTTTTTCTTGCCCATACAAATTTCATAACCCCAAAAAAGTCTCGGTCCCTGCCAGAAAACCATCTTGCTCCGGACAACTCAACGGGTTGGGACTACCACCCGGAGAGCACAGCCGGTCAGCTTGAGAAAACGCGCGGAGGCGGCTCGGCGCCTGTCTCGGTTTGGTTCGAGTTCGCTCTGCCAATCACGCCAGTTGAAAGATAACCGAAAACCGACCCCGCCGCGCTACAAACCGGCCAACACATTTTCAAAGGGCCTGTTGTCGGAGAAAGAGAACGTCATAGCTGATACCCGGTTTTCTCCAGATAACACACATGCGGGCCCATTCAATTCTCAAAGCCTTCGCATATATCGGCCGACCATTTAGTCATATTCGATGGAATAGTCAACTGAAAATCCAGCGGCACAAGATAATTTTTCACGCCCGACATCCCGCTCGTGAGTCCCCTTTCCCATAGACCTCGCCCCCCGCCCGAAATATAAACACAGGCAAATAGAATTGCGCCCCGGCCGCTTGTAGTTGCCGGCACTGCCCCATTCATTTTCGCAGATTGCTGACCAGCCAGAGGACAATCGTCACGATGATCGAAATGACCACACAACTGGCAAGCGGAAAAAGCACACGCCAGTTCCTGCCCCCGAACTGCAGGTCTCCGGGCAGCTTGAACAGACCCACTCGGCCGAGCACGAGCACGAGCACCCCGACCAGAGCAATAAGCACGCCGGTTACAATCAGCCACCTGCCCATCTGTTCAGAGCCAAAATCCATAACCTGCCGTCCCTGTCGGCGATTGCCGCCTCCAGTCCGCGTTCGGCCTTCCGACAAACCTGCCTTATCCTTGGCAACACAGGCTAATACGCTATAATAATCTACAAGATTTTGCAACCAAACAGCCGAAAACCGCCGCCATGCGAAAGACCGATTGCAGCATACGAATAGGCACCTCCGGGTGGTATTACGACCACTGGAAGAAGCTGTTCTATCCGCCGGACCTGCCCAAGAGCAGATGGTTCGAGCACTATGCCGGCCACTTCGACACCGTCGAAATCAACAACACGTTCTACCACCTGCCCAGGCACGAGACAATAGTCAAATGGCATGAAAAGGCCCCCGAGAACTTCCTCTACGCCGTCAAGGCCAACAGGTACATTACCCACATCAAAAGGCTGAAGGATACTTCAGAACAGCTCAAGCGCTTCGTTGAGGCGACGGCCCTGTTCAAGGAAAAGCTGGGCCCGGTCCTCTACCAGTTGCCGCCCAGCCTGCGAAAAGACCTCAGCCTCATCGAGAGCTTCGTCAGGCTGCTGCCCCGAGAGCCGCGTGCCGTCTTCGAGTTCAGACACAAGAGCTGGTACGAACAGGATGCATTCGAGATGCTCAGGCGGCACAACGTCGCCTTCTGCATCCACGATATGCCGGGCAGGCAATCGCCGCGCGAGGTTACGGCGGATATCGTCTACCTTCGTTTCCACGGGACAACGGGCAGATATGCCGGCAACTACCCGGAATCCGACCTGCGAGCCTGGGCTGAATGGCTCAACAGGCGGGCTGAATGTGCCAAGTGCATTTATGTTTATTTCAACAACGACATCGGCGGGCACGCCATCCGTAACGCCGGACAATTAAGAGAACTGCTCGGTCTGACAGAATCTCCCTCACCGGCCGGCGTCTAAGCGCTTCGGCGATCTCTTATCAGGGCCCCGGTCCTGTTCAAAGAATCCGGTCAAGAACTTCCTTTAGCGTCTTGCAGACGATGGCGACCTGGTCCCGGCCGAGATTGTTGTAGAAGGGCAGAGCGATTGTGCTCTTGGAAACCGATTCTGTGACCGGGAAATCCCCCTGCTTGTAGCCGAATTTCTCGGCCATAAACGGCTGGAGGTGCACGGGTGGAAAGTAGTTGCTGACTTGAATCCCACGCTCGGTCATCGCTTCCAGAACGATGTTGCGATGCTCCAGAGTAAAGCCTTCCGAGAGTCGCACGACAAAGACAAACCAGCTTACGTCACAGCCCTTAGCCTCGCGCGGGACTATCAATCTCTGATCTTCGGCGAGCATCTCCTGGTACCATTCGGCCACCTGGCGTCTTTTCGCCTTGATCTGTTCTATTCTCGAAAGCTGGACAATCCCAAGGGCACAATTGATGTCGCTGAGCCTGAAATTGTAGCCGAGCCGTTCGTGGCCAAGCCAGCCGCCGGCTTTGCCCCGGCCCTGGTTGCGAAGTGACACGCACATATCCGCCAGGAAGTCGTCGTCGGTCAGAATCATACCCCCCTCCCCGGTGGTTATCTGCTTGTTGGGATAGAATGCGAACACGCCCACTGTCCCAAACGTCCCGGCCTTCTTGCCGTTCAGGGCCGAACCCAGGGCCTCACAACTGTCCTCGATAACCGGCACGTCGTGTTTGCGGGCCACGTGGCAAATCTCGTCAAAGCCGGCGGGATTGCCGAACACCTCGACCGGAAGGATTGCCCTGGTTTTGTCACCAATCGCTGATTCGACGCCGGCCGCGTCAATGTTAAGGCTTACCGGGTCGATATCCACAAAAACAGGGCTGGCGCCGGCCATCATGATGGAAGTTGCCGAAGCGATGAATGTAAAAGGTGTGGTAACCACCTCGTCACCGGGGCCGATTCCCATCGCCAGCAGGCACAAATGCAGCCCACTGGTGCCGCTGCTGACCGCAACAGCTCGCCTGCTTCCGATATATTCGGCAAAGGCCTGCTCAAACTCCGGCAGTTTGGGGCCGAGCGACAGGTTGGGGCTGTGAAGCACCTCACAGACGGCTTCTATCTCATCTTCCGTGATGTCCGGCCGGGACAGGTATATCTGCATAAAAGAGTCTCCTCATCCAAACAACGTCGACAAGGCGCACGAGGACGCCGGAAGAACAACAGGATTGTATCGATTCCTGCCGACAAATCAAGGCATTCTCGCACACGTCTGAGGCGGACCGAACCGCGAGGTCACGTATTTGCCGAGTGGTAATAACCATCGGATGAGGGTGCCGCACTTATGGGACCTGTGGGTGCGGGTACGGTGGATTATTTGTCCGGCAGTAGGAATTTGCCCTCACCCCGTTAAACAGCCCTTCCGCTGATACCGAAGAAAACTGTGGTTGACCTACACTGTACGGGGAATCAATAGATGGCTAAAGGAAAGAACGTGCTTACAACGGGGGACGTTGCAAAGATCTGCAACGTTGCGCCTCGAACCGTCTCCAAGTGGTTTGACAACGGCCAGTTGAAAGGTTATCGAATACCGGGCAGCAAGGACAGGAGGATACCTGTCACTGAGCTTATTCGTTTCATGAAGACGCACAACATGCCGACATCCGCTCTTGCGGTCGGCAAGCTCCGCGTACTCGTGGCCGAAAACGGCAAGGACTCATCGGCTTCTCTGGCCAGCACACTGCGAGAGAAGACAGACTACGAGGTTCGGACCGTCCATACCAATTTCGAGGCGGGCGCGCTGCTTCAGAAATTCGCCCCCCACGTGCTGCTCATCGACCTTCTGGCATCGGAAATAGACGCCACAGGCATCTGCCGTAGAATCCATGAGGATGAGGACTTGCAGACGATCAGGGTGATTGCCCTCGTGAACCAACTGAGTGACTCTGAGGTGGCGGCCCTTGTACAAAAAGGCTTTGATTCGTGCGCGCTCCGCACTGACGCAACGGCGGTAGTCAGGAAGATCGAAGAGGTGACTGCGATAATATATTAGCCGCCCCCCTTTAAGCCACCGTCGAGTACAGAGAAATCGCCGCGAGGAGGCTCTTGAATGCCCCTGCCGCTTTTCAGTAGTCCCTAAGCTGCCTCATCCACATGGGCCACAACTCTGCCCTGGCCCCCCCGGCTGTGGTCCAGGGGCCGGCTCGGTTGAACTCTTTATGCCACTTCAAGGTCCACAATTCCTTGAGCCCGACCTCTCTGACAGACCAATCCATGAAAAGGCCGTTCACGAATCCGTTGTGCCGGTCGATGCAGAAACCTTTGATTTCGGTCCCCCATCTCGCGTCCCGCCAGGTCGACGAGCCCGTGGCGAAGGCAAAATCACCGGGATAACGAGGGGGGTCGTCATAGTAGAACGGCCAGGCCTGCAGCCACGCTGAGTCCAAGAGGACCGGTATTCCGGCGCCTCCGGTGAGAGTCTGGGCGCTTTTCCAGTACCGGCTTGAATATGTGGTTTCTTTGGCCACGTTATAGACCCAACTGTTGATGCCGTAACTGCCCGCAATATAGCCCTGCCTCGATCCGGTATTGTCCGGCATATTCCCCCACCGGCTCGGCTGCACCCATGCGGCAAAAGCGTCGTGTTCGACCCAATTCTGGGATACTCTGGTCGCCATCGGGCACATAAGCAGCTCGAGGCTTTCCTCATAGTATGGCCAGAGGGGATGTATCCACTGCCAGTAATTCTGTACGGTCAATGCCTTCGGGCTCAGCCAGCCATCAAAGAACCGCCCGTCGTGGTCGTCAGTGTACAGTTTCAACAGCAGACCCCATTGTTTCAGCCTCGACTGGCATACGACCATCCCGGCCCGGCTTCTGACGCTCACAAGCGCCGGTATC
>CP070678.1:4634526-4654332 GCA_020352515.1 Phycisphaerales bacterium
CACATATCTTGCATTTGCATCGGCGAAATCTATATCATCAATACCACCATTGCCTGATGACGTCGAGTAAACATCCGTCCAGTCGCTCGCATTGTTAGAAATCTGAATTTGATACGCGCTGCCGTAAGCTGCTTCCCAGTTTAACCTGACAGCATGTATAGTAAGTTCCTCTCCCAAATCCACGTAAATCCACTGAGGATCACTAAATGCGCTGGACCAGCGTGTTGATGTACTTCCATCCACCGCGTTTCCCGGCCCGTAACTTCCACTTTCATCCGAAGATGAAAATGCAGGTTGATTAAGAGCTAAATTATCTCCCTCGGGCGGGGTCGGTGTGTCATCCCAGTTTAGACATATGTCTTTTAGTATTTGCCCGCGGGTACTTAAATCTTCTTCAGTCCAGCCTCCGGTCTCCATTCCAATCCATGGGTCTAATATAGACCACGGCTCATCTTTGTCGTTTACCGCCCAGGCCGTGTGGCTGACATAGTTCAATTCACACCAGTTCATCCATGCCAGTGTCTCCTCGTGTCCCGGTGTTCCCTTGGGGCCCCATTCAGTAGCCATCAGGGCAATACCGGCATTCATTGCCGCCGTACCCCTATCACGTAACCACTGCGTATGCCCCATATCCGGATAGAAATGAATCGTGTATGCAATGTTAATGTAACCTGTTATGGGGTCGGCCGCCGGCAGATCTACTCTTTGAGACCATTCCGGAGAGCCAACTATAATCAAGTTGTCAGGATCAATCGCTCGGATGGCGGCAATGACCGCCTCGGCATAAGGCTTGATATCGTTAGGCCAGGAACAACCCGATAGCGGTTCATTGTAAATCTCGTAAATCACATTGTCGTAGCCGCCGTATGTCGTTGCCATCTCTTCGAAGAACGCAATGGCCTGCGCCTCGTAATCTTCAGCATTGTGAGAGTGCCAGTCGATCAGCACGTAAATCCCTGCGGCAATAGAAGCATCAACAATCGTTTTCACTCTATCCTTGTTATTGGTAGGGCTATCTAAATACCCGCCGCCGTCTTCAACTCCCATTGCAGCTCTTACGATCGTTACTCCCCAGTCGCTTACCAGCCAGTTAAGACAATCTGCATTGTAGTATTTACTACCGCCCCAACCGTCATTAGTCCAAAAAAAGCTCATTCCTGCAAAACTAATCGGCTGGTCGTTTTGATCCACAATCCTGTTTCCGTTTACCGACAACGGTCCGGCAGGTGTGACGCTATAAGAGGCACTCGAGATTAACGCCGTCAGAATCATGGATGTGATTAAGCATGTCTGTTTCATCTTTATTCTCCCATTTTGGATTTATATTCACTTCATGTGCACGTCAATTACCTTTGTTCATTCCCGTTACACCCCCTTTCTTGCCGAGCATCATGAACCTATTGAACCGGCCTTCAAAAAGTCTTCAAACAGCCACAGTGGTTCGCCGACGAGACCCCTGACCGATTTCCCGAGACAGGAAGCAAATCGGTATAAACCCACGACGATTTGTAGAATCTCCGACCCGCTCTTTTGCAGATATGGTGAATCAGTCCTGAATCAGAAACACCCCATTGCATGGACGAGCCCCCTCTTGTAGACTATTCTCTACCGTGATTTCCCATTTAACTTTATAAACGGCACTCCTGTAGTCTTCGGCGCCTCTTTTGAAGCGCTCTCGTACTATCCAAGTCGTATGATGCCAAAACTCCATGTCAATTTCAAAGACTTTCTGATGAATTCAGCACGCCAAGTCCCACTTGGCACAAGAGAAGCGGGCCATTTGCGTCAAGGCCCCGCCTGTTGTTGCCGTATTCGCATACATCCAGTGTTACCTTTCATAGCAAAACCCGGTTTTCAACAGTTGCACACCTCATCTGAGCCTTGCAGGAATTAGCAAAAACGGTCAAGCACGCCCCATAGGTTGGTGTATAATCGTTTCTCGTGCATGAAAGAAGACAGGTGAATGTTCGGACCATGAAGAAATCGACCCAACAGTTGTACAACGAGCGAATATTGCGTGTGCTGATCCTTATCCAGAAGAATCTGGATGCTGAAATGCCTCTGAATGAGCTGGCCAGAGCCGCGCACTTTTCGCCCTATCACTTTCACCGTATATTTCGCGGCATGGTGGGCGAATCGCTGAAGGAGCACATTCGTCGTCTGCGTCTGGAGCGTGCGGCGCTGCGATTGAAACACACCGACAGGTCGGTGCTTGAGATCGCGCTGGAGGCGGGTTACGAAACTCACGAGGCCTTCAGCCGGGCGTTCAGGAGCCTGTGCGGCTGTTCGCCGTCAGGCTTTCGGTCGGACAATAGTCGTATATGTGGAGCCAACGCGCCCGGCGTCCATTATCGGGAAAACGGCTCGATGGCAGAGTTCGAACTGACAACGGGAGGCAAGACTATGGATGTAAGAGTCGAACATTTGGAGCCGATGCGGGTGGCGTTTGTACGACACGTCGGGCCGTACAGCCAAGTGGGCAAGGCCTGGGAAAAACTCTGCGCCCGCCTCGGCAGGGAAGGTCTGCTCGCCGGCGGCACGCGGTTCGTGGGCGTCTGCTACGATGACCCCGAAGTCACTGCACCGGAGAAGCTTCGCTATGATGCCTGTGTTACAGTGGACGAGGATTTTGAAGCGGAAGGTGAGGTCGGAGTGCAGACGATCTGCGGCGGCGAATATGCGGTCGTAACGCACTTTGGCCCATACGAGGACCTCGGCCGGACTTACGGCCAATTGTACGGCCGATGGATGCCGCAAAACGGGCGCCAACCTCGTTCAGAGCCCTGTCTCGAATTCTACTTGAACGACCCGGACGGCACCGATCCCGAAGATTTGCTGACCGACATATACGCACCGCTCGAACCGGTTTCATGAAAGGGCTGTTCCATGGCAGACAGCGAAAAAATCGATCTTTACAAGCAGTACAAGGACCAGTATGCCGCGCCCAAAAGCCCTGTTCTCGTGACCCTTGACCAGGTGAGGTATCTCTGTATAAGCGGGCGCGGCGCCCCCGGTGGGCCGGAGTTTAAGGATAAAGTCGGCGCACTGTACGGCGCGGCTTACACAATCAAGATGACCAGGAAGTTTGCCTCTCTGCAGGATTATGTAATCTGCAAGCTGGAGGCTCAGTGGTGGTTGGACGGCGGAAAGCAGGATTTTGCGGATGTGCCGCGCGAGCAATGGAATTGGAAGCTGATGATTCGCACGCCCGAAGTGGTCGGAGAAGATGAGCTGCAAAGGGCTCAATCCGTGCTGACCCAAAAGGGCAAATCGCCCCGTGTGAGCGAAGTGAAGCTCGAAACCATTCGCGAGGGATTGTGTGTCCAGATGCTGCATGTCGGCCCCTATGAGCAGGAGAACCGGACAATTGCCGTGATGGAGGACTTTGCCGCACAACAGGGTATGGGCTTCCACGGCCTGCACCACGAGATATATCTCTCGGACCCCCGCCGTGTCCCACCGGAGCGTCTAAAGACCATCCTGCGCCACCCGGTGACCAAGAAGGACCATCGGTCCTCAAAGTGACGAGGAGTGAACGCTACTCTCCCAGGCTGCGCTCTGTACGCGCGGATGACAAGACGTGCTTCTGCGAAGGCGGCGCACGTTCGCAAGGGGGATTTCATTGCTAGGGAGGACCCGAGGCGGCTGGGCCCGCCTTCGCGGCTCGATCTTCGATGCCTGCCGCCCTCTTACGTACTCAGGTTGTTAGGTGAAAGAGATGGCGTTCGGTGTCGTAGAAGATGTCCTTGCCCGGCGCCACGTCTTCCGGCTTCAGGTCGGTGAGCCTGAGCGGATTGTCGAAGCCCATTGCGGCAAGCTGCTCGGACGTTACAAGGTCCAGTGACGCCAGGTGGTTCATGCAATCGAGCATCGTCGCAGACGATCCGCACAGATAGCCGGTCTCGGGGTCAAAAAGACGTCCGCTCTCTTCCAATATGACATTGTGGCCGAGCGTCCGGTGCCTGCCCGCCGGCAGGCCCGCCACGGGTGAGGCATCACTTATCACGATGCAGCGATCCGGGCCCTTTGCCCTGACTATGGTCTTGATCACAGAGTCCGGCAGATGATGGCCGTCAGTTATTATCGTGGCTAGCAGATTATCGTTTGCCAGGGCAGGCCAGATGGGGTTGTCGTGCCTCGGCAGAACGGCGGGCACCGCGTTTCCAAGGTGCGTGACGGCTGCGGCCCCGGCACGCGAGAGCCTTTCGAGGTCCCGGTCGCCGGCCATCTGGTGTCCCAGCGCAACGGTAACGCCTCGAGTTATAGCATACCTTGCCAACTGCTCGGCCCCGTCGGGCTCGGCGGCTATGGTCAGCAGCTTTATCCGGCCGTCCGCGCGGCTGATTAGCCATTCGAGATACTCCACATCCGGCTCGCGTATCCAGTCAGCGTTGTGCGCCCCTCTCGCACCCTCCTGCGGCGAGATGAAAGGTCCCTCGACGTGTATGCCGAGCAGGCGGCCGCGGAATTCTGGCATCCGCAGCGCCTTGGCCATAATCGCCAGGTTGCGCTCGTAAACATCCTGCGGGCTCGTGATTATCGTCGGCAGAAACGCCGTGGTTCCGGAATCAAGCATCGCCCTGCAGGCGCCGACGAAATCCTCCTCGGTCAGAGCCGGGCCGGAGAAGTCCACGCCCTTGTAGCCGTTGACCTGCAGGTCTATAAGTCCCGGAATCTTCATTTGCATGTGTATCTCTACGAGAGCAGCGAGGCGGCTTCGGCGTCGAGGAAGATTTTGCAGTTGCCGTGTCGCCGCAGTATCGAGGCCGGGCACATCGGCGTCACCGGGCCTTCCAGTGCGTTCTTTACGGCTTCGGCCTTCCGCCTGTCCGGTACGGTGACAACCAGCCGGGCGCTTTTCATGATCTGCCGAATGCTCATCGATATGGCGCGCCGCGGCACCTGCTCCAGCGTCTCGAACCAGCCCTCGCCCAACTGCTGTTTTCTGCATCGTTCATCCAGCTCAACGATGATATAAGGCTCCTCGGTCTCGAAGTCGGCGGGCGGATCGTTGAACGCCAGATGGCCGTTCTCGCCGATGCCCACCATGGCTGCATCGATAGGATGGGCGGCGATAAGGGCGCCCAGCCTTTCACACTCCTGCCGTGGTTCGACGGCGTCGCCGTTCACGAAATTGGCTTGCTTGAGAGCCGGAACCTTGTCCGTGAACCGCTCCTTGAGGTACTTTCGAAAGCTTGCCGGATGGTCGGGCGGTAGGCCGATGTATTCATCGAGATGAAACATCGTCACCTTCGACCAATCGATTCGGCCGGCACCCACGAGATTCTCGAGCATCCCCATCTGACTGGTGCCGGTGGCCAGGATTATGTTGGCCCGTCCGTTCTCCTCGATGGCCTGCTCGATTACATTTGCCGCCTCTGTCCCGGCGGCAGCGCCCATCTGCCGTGCAGTGTCGTAAACAAATTTCTTCATGGTCCGGCCCTCATGTTATGCCAACTCGGTCGGGGCCAATCATACGGCAGGCGTTCGGACCTGTCAACGTGGCTCTCGGTTCAGCGACATCCCGAAGCGCAAGATTTTTCTTGTCTTTGGCCCTCCGGAGTCCCTATAACATTTCTCGTCCGTGACTGAGTTGAAAGGAGCCGCAAGATGAAGACCAACCGCCGCGATTTCCTAAAAGCAAGCGCCCCGTGCGCGATTGCCGCGGCAGCCGGCCCCCTTGTCGGAGCCCCTGCTTCGGCATTGAAGGATTCCGGAAGGCGGGGCAGCCAGCGTCTGAGCCTGGAAGAGCTTGGAAGATGGGAGCAGATGCGCTATGGCATGTTCATTCACTTCGGCATGAGCACGTTCGTGGGCAATGAGCTGCCGGACGGCAAGGCTCCCGCGAGCACATACGCGCCGGACCGGCTGGACGTCGAGCAGTGGATTTCGGTCGCCCGCGACGCCGGCATGAAGTACGCCGTCCTGACCGCCAAGCACGTCGCCGGACACTGCCTGTGGCCCAGCAGGCATACGGACCACACCGTGGCCAACAGCACCGACAAGACCAACGTGGTTGAGAAGTTCGTGCGGGCCTGTGAAAAACGACGGATCAAGCCAGGGTTCTATTATTGCTCGTGGGATAATCACAACCGCTTCGGAAGCAGAACCCCGTCGGACGGCGGCGACTGGAACGGGATGAACTCCTTCCCCAGGACACGGGCCAAAGACCTGCCGCCTTACACCACCAGCCTTTACCAGAGTTTCCAGACGGCACAGATAACCGAGCTTCTGACAGATTACGGTCCGGTCGCCGAGTTGTGGATTGATATCCCCGGCGTGCTGGGGCGTGGGTACCGGAAGTTTCTTTACAGGTATGTCGCCGACCTTCAGCCCGACGTTGTAATCATGATGAACAGCGGCATCAGTGATGGGGCAGACTACAACGTGGCGTATGCATGGCCTTCCGATTTAATCGCTATCGAAAGAAGGGTCCCTCCGGAAACAGGGCACAACAAATGGCGGACCATCGAGGGCAGGGAGTATTACATGCCGGGTGAGGTCTGCGATCCGATCGGCAAGAGCTGGTTCCACTTGCCGGGGGACGCCCCGAGGCCTGATAAGGAATTACTGAGGCAGTTTCAAGTGTGCCGTGACAGAGGAGTGAATCTTCTGTTAAACGTTCCGCCGGACAGACACGGCGTCATTCCGGACCAATACGTTGAGGCATTGATGCGGCTGCGAAAGAATGCGGGTATTTGACCGTCAGGCAAAACGGCCGAGCAGAAGCAGCCGCAGAAGACGAACAAGGGTGTCAACCGGCTCATCGTGCCACTGCCGGAGGCCGAGGGCAGTGCAGGAATCGCCGTTCTGCTGCCGCCGGTCTGGCGGGACGGCAGTGTTGTCAGGAGTGTCGAACTGAAATCGCTTGACGATTGGTAGTCAAGTTACCGAATTTGGACTGAGATCATTAACAAAGGGAGCGGCAAATGAAAACGCAAGTTCAAAATATCTTTCTGGTGGCCATCACAATACTTGCCCTCGATATGTGCGTCAGTGGCGTAAGAGGCGCCGAGAACAAGAAGCCACAACTCTGCCAGGGCAATTACCACAGCGAGCAGGCCGCAAAAGAACAGCTCGCCAAATTCGCGCTCGGCTATTCTAATCTGGAGCAGTGGAAAGAGCGGGCGAAGATAGTCCGCGAGGGCATCCTGCGGGGGGCCGAGCTTATGCCAATGCCGACCAAATGTCCGTTAAAGCCGATCATTCACAGCAAGCGCAGGTACAAGGGCTACACCGTCCGGAACGCGGCCTTCGAAAGCCTTCCCGGCGTGTTTGTCACCGGAAGTCTGTATCGCCCGCGAAACGCCAAGGGGCCTTTTGCGGCGGTCTTGTGTCCTCACGGCCACTGGGGAAGTGCGAGCGACTACGGGCGGTTCAGGCCGGACATGCAGAGACGCTGTGCCACCCTGGCGCGAATGGGGGCCGTTGTCTTCTCATACGACATGGTCGGATACGGCGATTGGAGGGATGCCGGCTGGCGGCACAGCCGGCCGAAGGCCCTCAAGCTGCAGCTCTGGAACAGCATACGCGCGGTCGATTTTGTCACGTCGCTCAAAAAGGTCGACCCGAAGCGAATAGCCATCACCGGGGCTTCCGGCGGAGGGACACAGTCGTTTCTGCTCGCGGCGGTGGATGATCGCGTGGCAGTCTCGGTGCCGGTGGTGATGGTCTCGGCCCATTTCTTCGGAGGCTGCAACTGCGAGAGCGGAATGCCCATCCACAAGAGCGACACGCACGAGACGAACAATACCGACATTGCCGCGCTGGCCGCCCCGCGCCCGCAGCTTGTTATCTCGGACGGCAAGGACTGGACCAAGAACGTGCCCAAGGTCGAGTTTCCCTACATACAAAATGTTTACCGTCTTTACGGGGCCGAGTCCGACGTGAAGTATCTGCATCTTGCCGACGAGGGGCACGACTATGGACTTTCCAAGCGTTTGGGCGCATACAAGTTTCTGGCCAAGCATCTCGACCTCTCACTCGATAAGGTCACGAACGCCGACGGCTCCATTGACGAAGATGCCGTGGTCATCGAGAAATTGGAGGACCTGCTCGTTTTCAATGCCGAACACTCCCGGCCGGCCCATGCCGTGGCCGGTGACGCAAAAGAGCTGCCGTGGGATTAAGCCCACCCGACAAGAGCTATCAGCCGGCGACCACTGCCGTCACAGGGGCAAGGTCCATGCCGGTGGCTTTCTGGTAGCCGGTGATGGTGATGCCGCCGTCGGGAAGGACCTCGACGATGGCGTAGGAGTTGTTCTCTGAGCCGGGGCCCTCAACCACTGCCCGCAGCGTGTAGTAGTGAATCCCGTTGATTAGCCCGTAGCTTCCCTTGTGATGGTGGCCCTGGAACACCGCCGGGACCTTGCCGGATTGTTCGAGAATCCGCCGTACGCTTTCTGCGTTCTTCACGTACACAGGGCCGGCGCCGTCGAGAAGCTGGTGGATGAAGACGATCGTCGGTCCCGGAGCCCGCGCAAGATCGCGCTTTAGCCAGTCAAGCTCAGCCGGTGGGATATTGGCGTCGGTCCAGCCGAAATTGCCGTGGTCATAGTCGGCGCCGTCGGCCCTATAATTGGCGTCGAGCACAACAAAATGCAGGCCCCCGCAATCGAAGGAGTAGTAGCTGCGGTCGGGCCGGATGCCGGTGTTCTCGATGTTGTCCAGGAACTGGGTCTTGGAGATGCTGTCCATGTCGTGGTTGCCGAGGACGTGGTATCGCGGGCCGTCGAACCGGCTGAACACCCCTTCGATGGTCTGCAGGTAGTCGACGGTTCTTTCTTCCACGGGCGGGTTGTCCTGGTCTTTGAAGTCGCCAAGCTCGATGAGAAAGTCCGGTTTCCTCTCGTTCATCAGCCCGACGCACTCGGCAAGCTTCTCCGCAGAATGACGGTAGAACCGCGAGCCCCGGGCTTCGGCGTCCGCATAGTGACAGTCGGCGACTATGCCGAAGAGGACAGGTCTCCGTGCAGTACCCGGTGAACTCTGGAGCGCGCAGGAAAAAGGCGTCACCGCCAATCCGGCAACAGAAGCGCCCAATGCATTCAAGAAAGCCCGCCGGCTCATGGTCCGGCTCGCCTCGCGGCAGACCTTTGAAAGAGGGTCGGATCTTCGGAAATTGTAATCCATCGTAATCGGCGGTTCTTCTCGAGCGGGATCGGCTCAATCGGACGGGGGCTTCAACTCTTCCACCTTCGGCAAATCCTTCAGAGAGTTGAGGCCGAAAATCTCAAGAAATTTCCTGGTGGTGCCGTAAAGCATCGGTCTGCCCAAAACCTCGGCCCGGCCGACAATCTTCACCAAGCCCTTGTACATCAGGCTTCGAATCACCTCGCCGGCGGCCACGCCCCTTATGGCCTCGATGTCGGCACGCATGACCGGCTGCTTGTATGCGATGATTGCGAGCGTCTCGAGCGCGGCCGGGCTCAGCTTGCTGTCGCTGCGGGCGCGCAGCAGCTTCTTGAGCCAGTGATTGTAAGGACTGAGGGTAAGCATCTGGTAGCCGCCCGCTATCTGCTCTATCCTGAAGGCGTTGTTGTTGTCCCGGTATTTTGCATTGAGACTCTTAACGTGCATACGGATTTGCTTTGCCGTGGTCTCCACAATATTGACCAGGCGTGATTCGCTCAAAGACTCGTCACTTGCAAACAGCACTGCTTCTATGACCGACTCGACCGTGGGCTCGAACTGCTCGTTCAGGTCTGGCGAGTCGGTTGGGTCTTGCTCATCAGTCCGCTCCTCGGTGTCGTTCTCTGCTCTCGGATCGGCCTGTTCGTCGATACCTGGCGCAGGCGCCGCATCGGCCCCGGCTTGCTCATCGGGCCCGGCCTCGGCGTCAAGCTGAGGTTCTGCCTGAGACTGCTCTTCCACATCTTGGACGGTCGTTTCAACCTGCTCTTCGTGTTTTTCTGTCATAGGCTCTTCCATGTAAACGGGTCGGCATCCTTCTTACTGATTCTGATCGTGACGTCTTTGAGTTTTTCCAGCAGTCGTTTGGCCAATTTTCTTAGTATGAACCGCTCGGAGACGGTATGGCTGAGGCAGATGCACGTCAGACCGGCCTCCTGTGCCGCCAATGCCTGATGGTGTTTCAGTTCGCCGGTCACGTACAGGTCGGCCTTCGCGGCTATAACCGTATCAATTATCCGGCCGCACGAGCCGGCACAGACCGCGGCTGTTTTGACGAGGCGTTTTTCCTTGCCGATTACGCCGAAGGCTTGTGCCCCGGTGCGCTTTCGGATTCTGCCGACTATCTGGTCCACGAGCAGAGGCTGGGCCAGCTTGCCGATTCGCCCCAGACCGAACTTGCCCCCGCTGTCGCAGAGCTTGTAACAATCGAAGGCCGGTGTCTCATAAGGGTGGGCCTTGCTTATTGCAGCGATGCAGTCATCGAGCTTCTCGGCCGGCACGATCGTTTCAAACCTCACTTCCGCGACCTCCTGAACCGTTCCCTTTTTCCCGACCGCCGGCCGGGCCCCTTTAAGCGGCAGAAAAGTCCCCGTTCCCTCGGCCTGAAAACCACACCGACTGTAGTTGCCTATGACCCCCGCGCCGGCGGCGAAAGCCGCGGTTGAGACTTTTGCCGCGGCTTCTACCGGCATGAATACCACGAGCTTGTAATTCTCCCCCCCCGGGCCTTTCACGTAATCGCCGATCGGTCTGCCGTCCCGGATGCCGATGATCTCTGCCAGACCGTCGTTTACGCCGCCCACGGCCGAATCCAGCGCCGTATGGATGGAGAAAACGCCAATCCCGCTGCGTATCAACTCATAAACAACACTGCTCGGGCCCTCGGTGAGAACTTGCTTGAGCCCGTCCCAGATCACCGGGTGATAGCTTATTATCAGGTCGCTCTTCAGACTCCTTGCCTCGTCAACAACCGCGCCGGTTATATCGATGGTAAGCAGGATGTTTTTGACCTCGGCCCCTCCGTCGCCTATAAGCAGCCCGACATTGTCCCAGCCCTGTGCGAGCCGGAGCGGGGCAACTTCTTCAATTTTCGCCGCGATATCGCTTGTCTTCATTTGTCTTTACGGCACTCGCGCTGAATCAGCTCATCGAAACTCTTCTGCAATCGTCCGGTTACCGGCCCGACTTTGCCGTCACCGACAGTATGCTTCTCTACTTGGACTATCGGCATAATCTGCATGATTACATTCGTCAGAAAGATTTCATCAGCGTCGAGGACGTTGGAGATATAAAGGTCCTTTTCAACCAGCTCGATTGAGTTTTGTAGCGAGAGTTGACAAACGGCCTTCCTGGCCACGCCTGCAAGCACGGGGGTGGCTATGGGCGGCGTATAAAGAACGGAATCCCTGACGAGAAACACATTGCTTATGCAGCCCTCGGCCAATCGATTATCCGTGGTGAACCAGAGCGCCTCGGCGGCCCTATTCCGATGAGCGTGGTCCAGCGCGATCATGCGCGAGAAATAGCTTGTTGTCTTATGCCCGTGCACAGGGTCGGCGCGATTCTGCCTGAATGGACACAGCACCACCATGACGCCCTTTGTATAGTATTCCGCAGGGTAGGACTGGAGCTTCGCGGCCGTTATCAGAAGAGTGGGTTTGCGCGGCTCCTCAGGCTCGGACATGGGCCCGCCTGTGAGTGTCAGCCGCAAACGAGCATCGGTCAATTCATTGGCCTCAAGGACCTTGTATAGCGCTTCGGTGATGTACTGCCTCTCATAACCGACATCTATCGACAGCGCGCCGGCGCTGAAGAAAAGCCTGTCCAGATGGTCTTCAAGGGCGAAGACCACCCCTCCGCAGCTTCGCATCGTTTCGAACAGACCCGCACCGTACAAGAACCCGCTGTCCGTTACGGATATGCAGGCCTTCTCGATGTCCACCAATCCGTCGTCCAGGAAAACCTTGTCCGACATCGCCCTATTCCCCGTAAAGTGTTTTGCCGTCAAACCCAAACATGATCATTGATCCTGCTCGCTCCGAAAACCTTTCAGAACCCAACGCACCGTCTGACAAAAGCCCCAGAGCGCACCAATTGCGAAAAGCGACATAAGCAGCGATAGAATCAGGGTGCCGAACGTGAACTTTCTTTCCAGGCATATAAAGGCCACAGTCGCACAGAGCAGCCCGGCCAGGACAATCGCAAGTCGCTTAACGCCTTCGCGAGAAGTCATGCCGCCCCCCCTTTGCCGCCCGTCCGCCGCTCGTACTGCTTCGTTCTACCATTCTGCACTATTGCTATCCCTGCGAGCAAGGCCCTTGCTTTCGTAATAGTCTCCTGCCACTCGGCCTGCGGGTCGGAGTCCGCCACTATCCCGCCACCGGCCTGGACGAAGGCTTTCCGGCAGGAGATGATAACGGTTCGTATGGCGATGTTCAAGCAGACAGTGCCGTCTACGCCGATAAAGCCTATGCTCCCGGTATAGACCCCTCTGGCTGTCGGCTCGAGCTCGTCGATAATCTCCATCGACCGTATCTTCGGGGCCCCCGTGACCGAGCCGCCCGGAAACATGGCCCTGAGAACATCGCATAGCCCTGTCTCCTCGCGTAGCTGCCCGCCAACGGTGGCAACGGCGTGAAAAACGCTCCGATATGCTTCGATAGTCCTCGGCTGAATCACTTTTCTCGTTCCCGGTTTGCAGATTCTGGCCAGGTCGTTGCGCTCGAGGTCAATTATCATGTTGAGCTCGGCACGCTCCTTTTCGCTCCTGAGCAGCTCGTTGAAATTCGCGGCGTTGGCCCGAACCGCGGCCTCGGAGTCCTCCTCGAATCTCGGGCGGGTGCCCTTTATGGGCCTGGTACGAATGAAACCTCGTTCGATTGTGACGAACATCTCGGGCGACGCACTTACAATCTGGAAATCCCCGGCGTCTATATACGCCGCGTAGGGGCTCGGATTGTAGAGATTCTGCCAGTGAAACAGCTCTATCGCCCTGCGGTTGTAATCACACTCAAATCGCTGAGAAAGGTTAACTTGGTAGACCTCGCCGTCGTATATATACCGCTTTACCTTTTCGACCGCCCGCAGGTAGCAGTCCTTCTCCATGTTGCATCGAATACGGGAGAAATCCACTCGCTCAATGTCGCCGGCTTGAGGCGGCACAGTCCGAGCCGATTGAGCCCGAGTCAGCAACTGCTCCAGGCAGTCCAGCTTCTCCTGCGGCGTCTCCGAGTCGTCCGGCAGTTGCAGGACAAGCAGGATGAAAGTCGACTCGGCGCGATCGTAACAGATTACACGGTCATAAAAACACAATCGAATCAGAGGCATAGAAAGGTCATCGACGGTCGTCCGCGGCACGCGCTCTACATATCGGCCAAGCTCGTAGCCGAAGAACCCAATCCATCCTCCGGTAAAAATCCCCTCCGGCAGAGTCTCCCGGATTGTCTCTTTCAGACTGTACGCGCCTAAGGCCTTGCCCAGCCGCTCAAAAGGCTCTCCATGCTTATCTTCAAGCCGGAGCACGCGCGTGGGCTGTGCGGCCCAGTAGCTGAATCTGCCGGCGTCGGACCCGGCCTCGTTGCCGCCCAGTATCGACGCCGACCTTAGACCTGCAAAGACCTCGCTCAGAGACGGCATATCTATTGCCGTGCGGACCCTGCGATAGTGCAGCCTGCAGGCAGTCTGTTCTCTCGACTTTGCGGCCGTCCCCAGGATCATTGTGACATGCCCGATTTGAATTCGTTCATGATCTGCACACCGCAAGAGGTCCCTATTCTCTCGGCGCCGGCATCCAGCATATCCAGGGCCTGTTCCAGGGTCTTTATTCCGCCGGCCGCCTTTATCCTGCAATCCGGAGCGGCTTCTTTCATCAGCCTCACATCTTCGACCGTCGCGCCCCCGGCCGGATGCAGACCCGTGCTTGTCTTGATGAAATCAACGCCGGCCTGCTGCGCGAGCCGGCAGGCAAACGTCTTCTGTTCGTCTTTCAGGGCGGCCGACTCGATTATCACTTTGAGCACCACCGCCGGCCTCATCGACCGACAGACCCGCAGCACCCTGGCCAACTGGTCCGCAAGATACCCTGTGTCGCCTTCGATAATCGAGGCCAAATCGGCCACCATGTCGATTTCATCGGCCCCGGCGAAGATGGCGTCCCTGGCCTGCTCAACCTTGACTTTCGTCGAATCGGCGCCAAGCGGCAGACTGACGACGCCAGCAACTGCCACCGTCGACCGCAGCAGGGACTCAGCCGCCTGGCTCACCCACCGGCCGTTCACGCAGACCGCGTGAAAACCGTAGCTTCTAGCCTCTTGGCACAACCGTTTGATTTGCTCGGCTGTCGCCGTGGCGCTCAACAGCGTGTGGTCGATACGTCCGGCAAGCTCTCCGGCTGATATTTGTCGCAGATTCGACATCAGAAGACCATCCTTGAGACCCTGGCGCTACGACCTAATGCCCCTGTCAATCACGTATCCCTTTCTCTTGAAAAACTCCACCGCATCGGGCAGACTGCCGAAGACCTCTGTTGCCGTCTGCGTAACAAAGACCGAAGGGCTCTGCTGCGCAGTCCAGATGACATAGACTTCCTTGGCTGCTTCGTGAGCGTGCTGCAGCTCTCTTTCCACGCCACTGGATATCGCCGCCCGGCCGTCCGGCATCGTGGGGATGAAGCTGATTCTCATATCCGACTGATCGATCAGCATGAAATCACGCGCGTATATCTGGCTGTTTATGTCACGCTCTATCTGCTTAATCTCGTGCAGATCGAGCCGGATGCTGCGGCCAAGCGCCGCTACCTCAACGTAGTCCAGCCCCTTCTCCCGCGCCGCCTCGGCCTTCTGGGGCAGGTACGCCTCTTCCAGATCGCCGGGGTCGAAACAGGTAAACAGTGGCTTGACCGTGCGACGGAACTCGTCAATTTCTCTCTGAACGTGACCTATATCGCCCACGGCGGTCATAGGAAAGCTCAAATAGGCTTTCTTGGCCGTGCCTTCAAATACAAGCCTGTAGAACGTTTCGATGGTCTGCTCTTCGGCGCCTCGCGCAAGGCAGTAGAAAGGAATCTTCTCATTGATGCCCTTGCACAACATTTCCGTGCCGATTATCTCCTCCTCCCGCCAGACGATTAGATCCTTGAGGCTGTGCTCGACTGAATGCTCGTCGTACAATCGCCCGTGCACTGCGATCACTCCGTCGATCAGGCAGACGTACATATCCGCGTTAAGCTGACGCATCTGGTCGAAGTCGACCGCCGGGAACAGCCCGTGCCGCCACCGGAACGTTGCGTGCGTGTTGACTATCAGGTTGGGGGCGCTTTGGGCCTTCGCTATTATGTCCTTGAACACGCTTCGCCGAAGTGAGCTCAGCCGCTTCATCGGTATGTCCAGTATCTTGCCCGGGGCAATATCGGGCGCCTCGCCATACATGCGGTCGCCGACGTTGCACAGCAGAACCTCCTTCCCCCGTTCTGCGGCGAGTCGGCATACCCCCCCCAGATAGCTCTTCTTCTCCACACCAACCATTCCGGTGACAACGACTATCATCCTTGGCTCCCGGTTGTTGCCTGTCGGCTCCGGCTCGACACGTGCAATCGGCCAAAAAACAACGACCTCACAGGTTCTTGAGCCTCTGCTCTCTGTCGTAGCCCTTCAGCGCCGCGACCATTTCGCTCAAATCGCCGGCCATTATTCTATCAAGGCTGTAGAGCGACAGGTTGATTCTGTGGTCGGTTACCCGGTTCTGCGGAAAATTATACGTCCTGATCTTCTGAGACCTGTCTCCCGAGCCGATCATCGTCCGGCGCCGCGAATCACGCTCGGCCCTCTTCTTGCTCTCGTAGTGTTCGTAGACCCTGCTCCTCAGCACACGCCAGGCCTTGGCCCTGTTCTTGTGCTGGCTCTTTTCATCCTGCATGCTGACGCCGATGCCCGTCGGTGTGTGTTCGAGTCTGATCGCGCTGCTGAGCTTGTTGACGCTCTGCCCTCCGGGCCCGCCTGACCTGCTGACATGTTCCACAACGTCGTCCGGATCTATCTTTATGTCCAGCTCCTCCGGCTCCGGTAGAACAGCCACCGTCGCCGCAGACGTATGTATTCTGCCCTGGGATTCGGTTTCGGGCACCCGTTGGACGCGATGGCCCCCGCCCTCGTAGCCCAGCTCGGACCAGACGCCCGGACCTTTGACCCCGAATATGACTTCCCGAAAACCGTTCTTCTCGGTCACGTTGAAATCGAGCGGCTCAACCTTCCACTTGCGGCTCTCGGCGTATTTGACGTACATGTTGTACAAGTCGCGTGCGAACAGTGCCGCCTCTTCGCCTCCCGTTCCCGCCCGTATTTCCACTATGACTGAGCCGATACTCATATCGTCGGCCATAATCAGAGTGTTTTGCATCTGCTCGAGCAGCTCTTGGCTCTTGTCGTTTAGCCGGCGTATCTCGTCTTCTGCAAGGGCCTTCATATCCTCATCGGCCGTTTCGTCCCGTAATATTTCTCCGGCCTCGTCGATGCCCGCCAGAGCCGTTCTATAACTGCGAAACTGAGTCACCAGGCCCTTGAGTTTGCCCGCCTCTTTGGACAACGCCACCAGCTTGGCCGGATTGCCGGCGTTTGCCGCATCGGCAATCTGCCTTTCAACTTCATCGTAGCGGCGCTCCATTTCCTCGAGCTTCGTCAGCAGACTCTCGTTGTCTTTCGCCATAAATCAGCCGATCAAGGGACGATATGATGAGCGAACAAGAACTTCCGGCTAAACACGCTCGGCTTCAGCCGGACTATAACAAAAGCCCCAATCACGACCTCGTCGAGATTGGAGCTTATATCGCAACAGACTATGCGGGCTATTGACCCTGTTCTTTTTTGCCCTTCTTTATGTAACTCGTGCCGTACTTCTTCTGGAATCGCTCGATTCGACCGGCAGTATCGACGTACTTCTGCTTGCCCGTGTAGAATGGATGGCACATCGAGCAGATTTCCGCGTGGATTTCGCCTGCGGTGCTGCGCGTTTCGAACGTATTGCCGCACCCGCAGCGCACCACGACTTTGTCATATTTCGGATGTATACCTTTCTTCATAGCAAAACTCCATACCACTGGAAACCCACAAATATACCACCCCCCTGACGAAGTTCAACCAAATTTTTCACAATTATACGTTTTCAAACCCACCCCAAGCGGGCACCCAAACGTCCTGTGCCGGATGAGCCCACCCGCCGCGGCAAGGCCCTCTTGAGCAGACGAGGCGGTTTCCGACCGGGAAAATGCCCCAATTCTCAAGAAACTGTGAATCGGGGCCGCGTTTTAATCGATAATAGTAGGGCCTGCACATAGTGGGGCAGGTTTATCAGTCCGGTATGGAGACGGTGCAATGCGTATCAGGTATGTTGTTTCAACGATGTTGTTTTGGGGCCGCGAGCACCCGCTTTCCTTCGAGCAGGAATGCCTTTTCTTGAAATCACTCGGCTTCGGCGTAGAGTTGTGGCCGAATATCAAGGGCCAGAGAGAGTGCCGTTTCGAGAGGCGCAACTGGCCGCGCCTGGCCGCGGCAACCCAGGATATGCTCGTATCGATGCGATCACGCAGGGACAACCCGACCTTGGAGCAGTGGAACGAGCAGATCGAGTGCGCCAAAATGCTTAACGCGACCATCGTGACCGACCTCAACTGCCTGGGGATTCCCGGCGGGCCCAAAACCAACGGCAGCGGTTTTACGGAGGAAGTCATCAAGCTCGCTGAGATGAGCAATGTCAGGTTGTGCCTCGAAACCGGCCCCTTGCAGTTGGTCAGGAAGGTCGGTGACAAATTCGATGCTCTTTGGTACTGCCTCGACGCCGGCTTTGCAAATATCGACCCCCACCATAGTTTCAGGCAGTACGTTGATGAGCTCGCGCCCAGAGTCGCCCACCTGCACCTGACCGACAACTACGGTCAGACGGACGACCACGAGCCTCCTGGGCTCAACGGTGGGATTTCACGTGAGAACTGGGACTACCTTTTGAACACGATCAATGAATACGATACAGAGGTTGTGGGTTCGTTTGAAATGTGTCCCTGTATGCCCGCGGTGATGATACGCCAGGCAACTGAGTTTCTCTTCGATGAATTGAAGTGGCCCGGCAGACCCGAAAGACAAGTAGGCTATTCCGACCTCGCCTACAATCCGATATAGCGCCCGCAGACCGCAAAGAGCTGCCTCCTCACTAACGAGGTAGATAAACATAGATGAAGGCCACAGGTAAAACATACCTGTGGCCCTCTTTGTCAATGGGCAAAAATCCTGGACAAACGCATCCCGATCTGTTAGAATCCGGCTGTATCCTGCGGAATCTCTTATTCGGTGTTCAGGAGGAGTACCAGATGCGGAATGTGAGTCTATCTGCCTTTGCCGCGGCCGTGCCGGCGGTCTTTATTCTCACTACAATTTCAGGTGGGACCGAAGGGCCGATTATCGACCACAGGTGCGTTGAGCTGTCGGCAATACCACCGCAAGATGTTGCGGCCGCCTCTTTGCTGCGGGCATTGATGCGGCACGCATCGGTCGGAACGGGGATCATCTGGGGGCTGGACTGCTTCGCGGGCGATCACCCCACAAATGTGTCCTGCTCGGGCTATCCGGCGGGCGTTTATGACCGCAGCCGCTGGCTGCTCGAGCTTCGCGCCGGCAACTGGAAGAGCAAGATCGACGACCTCGTGACACAGGTCGAGCTTAGAGCGGACGACTTCGATGTGTTTATGACCAAGTTCTGCTACATCGACGCGCTCGGCGACAGCCACCCGGATTGGGAATATTTCCGGGCTGCGATGGAGCAGTTGGAAGCGGATTACCCGGGCAAGCGTTTCGTTTGGTGGACGATACCCCTGACGCGCGACGGCCAGCCCGGAACCGACGCCTTTAACAAGCTGATGCGGGACTACTGTACGGCCAACGACAAGATCCTTTTCGACATAGCCGACATCGAATGCCACGAGCCCAACGGCGTCAAGCTCACCAACGCCAACGGCGACGAGATAATCTCGGCCCTCTATACCAAGGAGATACACGCCGGTCACCTGAACATCCCCGGCCGCATCCGCGTCGCCGGCGCCTTCTGGCAGTTAATGGCCCGCCTGGCCGGATGGACAAGAACCATCACTGTCGACGACGACGGCCCGGCCGACTTCGATAATATCCAGGCCGCTATCGACGCGGCCGCCGACGGCGATACGATTATTGTCACCGACGGCATATACACGGGCGAGGGGAATCGAGACATTGATTTTGCGGGCAAGGCCATCACCCTATGTTCCCGGAGCGGTTTTGAAGACTGTGTAATTGACTGTGAGCGACAGGGCTGTGGATTCTATTTCCACCACAACGAGTCGTCCGGTTCAACCCTTGAAGGTTTTACGGTAACCAATGGAAATGGAAGCGCAGTCGAATGGTTGGGAAGAACCTTCCGCGCTGGAGGGGCAATCGCGTGCATCGGCTCAAGTCCAAAGATTTTGAGCTGCAGATTGGTGGCAAACGAGGCCGAACTTGGGGGCGGTATCTATTGCAGGGGATCACAACCTGTCATCAGTGGCTGCACGGTCAGCGGCAACCGCGCGACTGCCCTGCACGGCGGTGGGATATACAACATCGAGAGCAGGCCCAGATTGAGCAATTGCGCATTCACGGCCAACCGCGCCAACTTCGGCGCTGGGATGCACAATATCGAGAGCAGGCCTTTCTTAAGCTATTGTGTCTTCGCGACAAATGTTGCCAGCGTGGATGGCGGTGGAATATTAAACACCATCAATAGCGAGGCGGACACGATCGCTTGCACGTTCAGCGGTAACGAGGCTTTGTATTGGGGCGGTGGAATTCTCAACACACGTGGGAGCAAGGCGCGCGTGGTCAACTGTACCTTCAGCGGAAA
>CP070678.1:4654432-4674309 GCA_020352515.1 Phycisphaerales bacterium
CATATCCTGCCGACTTTCTGAAAACTTGACATAATCTTAGGGCTGTCCTATTCTAACGCGGTTATGGAGACAAGCCAACAGCTAAATAGAGGGAAAGTCTTTTACCGCGCGTCCGGGCGGCAGCGTCTTCGGGCTGCGATTGCGTTTCTGATCATAGGCGGGGCGTTCGGGATGTTCAGGCTGGCGGCCGACGGCAAAATCGACATCGAGCGATACCTGATGCCCTGCGGTCTCAAGCAGAACTACGGCATTCCGTGCCCGACCTGCGGAATGACCGGCGCGACGCTCGCCTTCGTAAAGGGTAAGATCTTGCAGGCGTTCTATATTCAGCCGGCAGCCGCATTCTTGTGGTGTATTCTTTGCGCGGCGGCATTTTTCGCTTTCATTACGGCCGTGCCGGGGATATACTTCCGCTTCATGAGGCGTTTCTTCCATGAAGTTACGCTCAAACGAACGATTTTGCTTGTGGTGATAGTCGTTGCAGCCGGATGGGCCGTAACGTTGGCGCGGGCCTTTGCCGAGAGTGGCGCCAGATAAACCTCTCGGGCCGAAGGGCTATTGAGACGTTGCGTCTGTCCGGTTCTTCTACATAAATAAATGGCAGCATCGAGCATTGTTGGAGTTAGGCCATGATTAGAGTTCTCATCACTGACAAACTTGCACAGGAAGGCATCGACCTTCTGAACGGCATGGACGGCGTGGAAGCGGTGGTCAAGACGGGTATAAGCGCCGAGGAGCTGGCGAAGATAATCGGGGAGTACGACGGGCTGATCATTCGAAGCGGGACGAAAGTCACTGCCGAGGTGCTGGCAAATCCGGGCAAGCTCAGGGGGATCGCGCGTGCCGGCGTCGGCGTGGATAATATCGACATCAAGGAGGCCACAAGAAAGGGTGTTCTCGTAATGAACACCCCGGGCGGCAACACGCTCAGCGCCGCCGAGCACACGATGGCGTTGATAATGGCAATGAGCCGGAATGTCGTTCCGGCGTGCAACAGCCTTAAGGCCGGGGCCTGGGACAGAAAGAAGTACATGGGCAACCAGCTCAACAACAAGGTCCTCGGCTTGATCGGGCTGGGGAGGATAGGGATGGCTGTGGCGGCCATGGCCAAGGGCTTCAAAATGAAGATCGTCGGCTACGACCCCTTTTCGGCCCCGGCGGACGCGGAGAAGACCGGCATCGAGGTAACCGACGACCTTGAGCGAATCTTCAAGGAGTCGGATTACATCAGCGTGCACGTGCCGAGGAACGAGCGGACGCTCAACATGATCGGCGCCGAGCAGATAGTGAAGATGAAGCCGTCGGTTCGGCTTGTCAACTGCGCCCGCGGCGGAGTCATAAACGAGGATGCCGTGTATGCCGCGCTGGCGGAAAAGCGCATAGCGGGCGCGGCGCTGGATGTCTTTCCGAAGGAGCCGCCGGAGGACACGAGGTTCAAGGACTTCGAGAGCTGCGTTGTCACACCGCACCTCGGGGCCAGCACCGAGGAGGCGCAGATAGAGGTAGCCGTGGAGGCGGCTGATATTCTGGTTTCGGCGCTAAAGGGAGGGCCAATTAGAAACGCGCTGAACGCCCCGTCGACGACGGCGGCGGCGCCGCCGATTGTGGGTCGCTACGGCGAGCTGGCGCAGCGGATCGGGAGATTGCTGAGCACGATCGCACCCGGTCACATCAAGGATGTGCAGGTTGAGTATCGCGGGTCTATCGCGGAGATGGCGGTTGAGACGGTGACTCTGAATTTCGCAATCGGCTTGTTGCAGAAACACTTTGAGATGCCCCTGAACCTGGTGAACGTTCCGGTGCTGGCGAAGGAGCGGGGCATAAGCATAGACCAGACCAAGAACGCGGAGGCCAAGGACGTGGCGGCAAGCTTTTGCGCCAGGGTCGTCACCGACAGTGTTACACGGAGCGTAACCGGGTCGGTTTTCGGCGGTACGCTTCTGAGGATCATCGAGATCGACGGTTTCAATATAGAGGTTACGCCTCACGGGGCGGCGCTGGTGATATTCAACGACGACAAGCCGGGCGTCATCGGGGCGGTTGGAACCGTCTGCGGCAGGCACGGCATCAATATTTGCACGATGGGCGTGGGGCAGAAGCCGGCGGAGCAGAAGGCTATTCTGGCCGTCAGTCTGGACAAGCAGCCCGACGCCGGGGCGACCGAAGAGCTGGGCGGCCTGGAGTTCGTGAACGAGATTTACGTCTGCAAGCTCGATTGATTCGGGCCGACGGCGGCGCGGTTGTTCTTGTGCCCGAAGAGGTCCCGCATTGGGCGTCTCAGCGGCGTCGCATTCGAGTTGTGAGCTGCGGGTGCTTGTCTGCCGGCTGATGCGCGGGCGGCGGCACGTGCGGATGAAACTATGGTGAAAAGCGAAAAACAACAGGTTGCGGCGGCACAGATAAGGCTGGTGACGTATATCGGCGCGGGGACGAATGCGGGGCTGTCGGTTCTGAAAGTCGTGATCGGTCTTCTGGTTTCATCCCTGTCACTTGTTGCCGACGGGCTTCATTCTCTTTCGGACCTGGCCACGGACGCAGCGGTTCTGCTTGGTCTTCGTCTCGGCTCGAAACAGCCGGACCGATCCCATCCGTACGGGCACGGTCGGCTCGAGACCTTCTCGGCCGGCATAGTGGCGCTGGTGCTGATCGTGGTCGGCGGGGGGATGGTCTACTATGCAACCTCTGCTATCGCCGACAACAAGACCACGGAGGCCCACATCGCGGTGCTTTTTGTTGCGGTGGTATCGATTGTTGCGAAGGAATGGCTGTACCGGATGACGAGGAAGGCCGCGATCCGCTCTCACAGCGCCGCGCTTTATGCCAACGCCTGGCATCATCGCAGCGACGCCCTCAGCTCGGTGGCGGTCATAGTGGGCTTCATATCGCTCGAATTGGGCTTCGAACACGGCGACCAGCTCGCGGCCATCGCCGTCGGCCTGATGATTATCTGGGTCGGCGTGAAGATTTTCGTCGATTCCCTGCGGGAGCTGACGGAGGGCAGCGTTGATCCGGAGACCATTAGCCGCGTGAAGGAAATAATCAACGCCAACGGTTCAATTCGCCAGTGGCATCAGCTCAGGACGCGGACGGTGGGCCGCGAGCTGTTTCTGGACGTTCACATTCTTGTGGACCCTCAGTTGAACGTGGCGGCGGCCCACGAGATAGCCGAGGGTCTCGAACGTACTCTCGATGAACAGATAAGCCGGCCGGTCAATATTACGGTTCACATCGAGCCCGACATTCCTTCACTGAGGAGACAGTAGGGCCAAATCCCAGCGATCCGCCTCCATTAGCGTGAGGGTGAAGGCCCCTTTAGCTATGCCGCCTTGGAGCAGCATCCGGCAGCGGTCGGGCCGCTCGTCCAGCAGTTGGTATGTCCCGGCATCCGCTATCTCGACGGTTCCCCGGCCCTGGTTGACGGGGCCTTCATACGTAAGGAATTTTGGCGAATGGTCGAATATCCTGACGGCGACGCACCTGCCTGACGTCATGAGCTGCTGCGGCGAGAGGTCGAGCCGGTACGTCCGCAGCAGCGATGCGGTCTCCAGCATCAAATCCCAGTGGACGGGACGGCCTTTTCTTGCGTGTCTTTGTATGACGAACCTTCCGGCTTCTTTCATGATTGCTTTTGCCCTGCAAATGTCGGGGCGGCGGCAGATATGATAGGCGGCCGGGGTGTTCCTGTCAATCAGGCCTGCCGGAGGCGGCATCACCGAGAAAGACGTTGCAATCGGGTGCAGGGGAAGATAAGATAATCGATTTATCAAACAGCCGTAAGACGTTGAAGGGTGTTTTGCAGCATGGAACTTGAGAATTTCTTCAATCCCGGGTCGGTGGCGATTGTCGGCGCGTCCCGGCAGAAGAGCAAGGTCGGCCATGAAATACTTGCGAGTATGATTAAAGGGGGTTACAAGGGCAAGATATTCCCTGTTAATCCGAAGGCCGAGACTATCGAGTGGCTGAAATGCTATGCGGACCTGGTGTCGATCGGCGAGGTCCCCGATCTTGTGATTGTGATAGTGCCGGCGGCTATCGTGCCGGGCGTTATGCGTCAGTGCGCTCAGGTTGGAGCGAAATCAGTTATAGTGATCACGGCCGGCTTCAGAGAGGTCGGCAAGGAAGGGCGCGAGCTTGAGAGACAGGTAATCCAAATCGCCAAGCAGGCGGGGATCAGGGTCATCGGCCCCAACTGTCTGGGAGTAATAGTCCCCTCCAGTCGCCTCAATGCGAGTTTCGGGGGGGACCTGCCGGCCGTCGGCGCGACGGGTTATCTCTCGCAGTCCGGCGCGCTGCTCGCGGCCATACTCGATATGGCAAACGCCGCCGGCATCGGCTTCAGCAAGCTTGTGAGCATAGGCAACAAGGCCGATGTGGACGAGCTTGACGTTATAAAGGCTCTGGCCTCCGACCGCGACACGAAGGTGATTGCGGGGTATCTCGAAAGCATCACCAACGGCAACGCCTTCGTGAATCAAGCGGAGCGGATTTCACACGACAAGCCGATACTGCTGATGAAATCGGGCGGCACGGAGGCCGGTGCGAGGGCCGCCTCTTCGCACACAGGGAGTCTGGCCGGCAGCGAGGTGGCGTACGAATGCATGTTCGCGAGGGCCGGAATCATTCGGTGCGATTCAATAAGGGAGCAGTTCGATTTCGCGCAGGCGTTTGCGAACCAGCCGCTTCCCGCCGGCCCCCGCGTGGCGGTCATAACCAATGCCGGAGGTCCGGGCATCATGGCCACGGACGCCATCGAGCGGGAGGGCCTTACATTTGCAGAACTCAGCGACCAGACCAAGGATAAGCTGGCCTCGAAGCTCCCGGCGGCCGCCAACTGGCACAACCCGATAGACGTCCTTGGTGATGCGCTGGCCGACAGGTACGAGTTTGCGCTTGACGTTGTGCTGGATGACCCGAATGTCGATGTGGTGCTCGTGCTTCTGACGCCTCAGGCGATGACGCAAGCGCCGCAGACGGCCGAGCTGATTGTCAAGACGTCCGCAAGCAAACGTAAAAAGCCGGTTCTGGCATGCCTTTTTGGGGGCCGGCAAGGTGAAGGAGGGGCTGGATATACTTCGCCGTGGCGGCATACCGCCGTACGACTCGACCCAGAGCGCCGTTTCGACTATCAGGGTCATGGCCGATTACGTCAGGTGGCGTGCGCGTCCCAAACGGGTCGTAAGGCTTTTCCCCGTCAACCGGCGCAAGGTCGAGAACATCGTCGAAAGGCACATGCGGCAGGGCGTCTTCGACATCGGCGAGGCCGAGTCCAAGGAGATTCTCGAGGCCTACGGGTTTGTCACTCCGAAGGGCTCAATCGCCACCACCGCCGACCAGGCGGCCAACATCGCCCAGCAGATCGGCTACCCGGTCGTGCTGAAGATATGGTCGCCGGACATACTTCACAAATCGGACGTGGGCGGCGTCAAGATAGGAATCAGGACCGAGCAGGAGGTGAAAGACGCGTTCGACCTGATGATGTACAGAATCCCGAAGAAGCTGCCCGATGCCGACATTCTGGGCGTGCTCGTGCAGGAGATGTGCAAAAGCGGACGGGAGGTCATTCTCGGCATGAATCGGGACCCGCACTTCGGCCCGCTGATGATGTTCGGGATGGGGGGCATCATGGTTGAGGTCCTCAAGGACGTCGCGTTCTACTTAGCTCCGCTGACGGCCGAGGAGGCGAAGCAGATGCTGGTGAGCACGAAGACGTACCAGATGCTCAAGGGGGTGCGTGGGCAGGAAGGCGTGGATATAGACGTTATAGCCGAGGGTCTGCAGAGGCTCTCGCAGCTTGTTACCGAGTTTCCGCAGATCGCGGAGATGGATATCAACCCGTATGTGGTCGGGCCGCAGGGGACAACGCCGATAGCGGTTGACGCAAGGATTAGTTTAGAGAAGTGACATGCAGGAATTCGACTGGCGGAGAAGATATCAGAACAAGATTGGCACGGCCGCGGCGGCAATGAAGCTGGTGAAGGCGGGCAACGGCGTTTTCATCGGCACCGGCTGCGCGCAGCCGCAGCATCTGGTCGATGCTCTGGTCGAGCACTCGAGCCACATCTATGACGCACACATCGTGCACCTGCTGACGATGGGCACGGCGCCGTACGCCGACGAGAAGTTCCGCGAGAAGTTCAAGATGAACAGCTTCTTTATCGCGGACAACGTCCGGGACGCGATGCAGAAGGGGATAGGCGACTATACGCCGATATTTCTTTCGGAGATACCCCACGAATTCGAGACGGGCAGGATTCCAATCGACGTCGCGCTGATCAGCGTGACGCCGCCGGACGTGAACGGCCTGTGCAGCCTCGGCGTCTCGGTCGATATCGTCAAGTCCGCCGCGGCAAACGCGAAATATGTCATCGCGCAGGTCAACAGCCGAATGCCCAGAACATTCGGCGACAGCTTCATCCACGTCAATGCAATCGATGTGCTGGTCCCATGCAACGCCGAGATGATCGAAATCCCGATCCCGGAGCCGGACGAAACGCTCCGCCGCATCGGGCAGAACATCGCCAGGCTCGTGGACGACGGCAGCACGATCGAATGCGGAATCGGGCGAATACCGCAGGCGCTGGCCGAGTTTCTCAAGGACAAGAAGGACCTCGGCGTCCACACCGAGATGTTCAGCGACTGGATTATCGACCTGATCGAGTGCGGCGCAATCACGTGCGCGAAGAAAACGCTGAACCGGGGAAAGGTCGTCGCGAGCTTCTGTATGGGCTCGAAGAAACTCTACGAGTACGTCGACAACAACCCGTTCTTCGAGTTCTACCCGACCGAGTACGTGAACGATCCGGTGATAATCAGCCAGCACGAGAAGATGGTCGGGATAAACGTCGGGCTGCAGATCGACCTGACCGGGCAGGTATGCGCCGATTCGCTCGGGTACAAGTTTTACAGCGGCATCGGCGGGCAGGTGGATTTCATCCGCGGTTCCGCAAGAAGCAGGGGGGGCAAGGCAATCATCGCCATGCCCTCGACCGCGAAGAAAGGAAAGGTATCGAGAATTGTGCCGAACCTCACGGAAGGGGCGGGCGTGGTGACGACGCGCGGTGATGTGCACTATGTTGTCACGGAGTACGGCGCGGCATACCTTCACGGCAAGAGCATCAGGGAGAGGGTGCTGGATTTGATCGGCATCGCTCATCCGAGGTTCCGCAAGGAGCTGACGCAGGCGGCCAAGGCCCGCAACTTTATCTACCAGGACCAGATAGAGCTTGCCTGGGACCAGGTGCGTTACCCGGAGGAGCTGGAGCACTACGCGACGCTGCGCGACGGGACGGAGATATTCTTCCGGCCGATCAAGCCGACCGACGAGCCTCCGCTGGCGGAGATGCTCTACTCGCTGAGCGAGGAATCGGTGCGGACCCGCTACATGGCCCGGACGATGGCCTTTCCGCACCGTGACATTCAGCACTTGACGAACATCGACTACAAGAACGACGTTGCAATCGTGGGCGTGGTTCCCGGCGTCTCGGGAGAAGAGGTCGTGGCGATCGCGCAGTATTTTCTGGACCCGAAGACGCAGGCCGCGGAAGTGGCGTTCCTGGTGCAGGATGAATGGCAGCAGAAGGGCATGGGGACATTCCTGCTGGATTATCTGACCAAGATTGCCAGGCAGCGCGGCGTCAAGAGTTTTTATGCGAAGGTGCTCCCGTCCAACAAGGCGATGCTGTCGATCTTCCACAACTCGGGCTACAAGGTGAACACCGAGTTCGACGGCGACGCGTACACGATAAATTACCAGTTGGCCAAAGAGGAACAGTGAGACCTGTTCGTCGCACGGCATGATGCCTTGCAGAGTCAGGACGCACAAACTCCCGATGTCCGGCCGTACATTCGGCGGCGGGATATAGCTTCCCTGGAGAGCGGCAGCATTGGAAACAAAAAGAGTCTTCTTCATTCACTCATCCGAGGTCGAGCAGTACAGCTACCCTGCGGACTGTCCGTTCAATACTGATAGGGCCGCGCAGTTGCACAAGGTTCTGGGCTCGATGGGGCTGCTTGCGGTTCCCGGCGCAGAACAGGTTGCTCCAGTCGCTGCTGAAAGGGCAATTCTTGAGAAGTTCCATACGGCGCGGTACCTGAGCGCCCTGGAGACGGCCGCGAGGGGACGATGGGACATCGATGCGCTCGGTATGGGGATCGGGACTCTCGATTGCCCCGTTTTCGCGGGGATGTATGATTACGCGGTTCTGGCCTCGGGGGGCACGCTGACGGGGGCGGAGCTGATTCTGTCGGGCCGGGCCGAAGCTGCTTTCAATCCGTCGGGCGGCTACCATCACGCCCGTCCGGAGCTTGCCGCGGGCTTTTGCTATATAGACGACGTTGCCTTGGCCTGCACTGTGCTCGCCGAAGCGCAAAAGCGCGTGCTGTATCTCGACGTTGACGTTCATCACGGCGACGGCGTGGCATACGCATTCTACAACCGCCCGGATGTGATGACCATTTCGCTGCACGAGGACCCCAAAACGCTCTTTCCGGGAACCGGCTTCGAGGAGGAGATCGGCGAAGGTCCCGGCAGGGGCTATTGTGTCAACGTGCCTCTACCCGTCGGGACGTTCGACCGGGCCTATATGGAGACCTTCGAGGCCGTCGTTGCGCCGCTCGTCGGAGCATACAATCCGGACGTGTTCGTGTACGAGCTTGGGGCCGACGCGCTGGCCGGCGATCCGCTGGCCCATCTGTACCTGACGAATAATGTCTATGCAGAGATAACCGACCGGCTGCTCAATTTCGGCAGGCCGATCCTGATGACCGGCGGCGGAGGCTACAACGTCGGCAACACGGTCAGGGCCTGGGCGCTCGCTTGGAGCGTCCTGTGCGGCCAGGACGCCGGGGCGGATATGAATCTCGCGCTCGGCGGCGTCATGCTCCAGAGCACCGAGTGGCGGGGGGGGCTGCGCGACAGGGAGCTTCCCATACCGGACGACCAGCGCAAAACCGTCGAGCGCACCCTCCGAACGACCGTGGACGTCATCAAGGCAAAGGTCTTCCCAATCCACGGCCTATAACCGGAGGGCCTGATGGCGCCGGGTGACAATCAGCCGTGGCGAGTAATGCAGGCTCAGGTGTTTACGTGCAGGATTTTCGCGCCGTCAAAGCCATTAAAGCGCGTCGAGGAGACGACGCTGTAGGCGCCTATGTTCTCGGTGTAGAGATAGTCGCCGATCTGGAGATTTCCCGGGAGCTGCTCGGACAGGGATATCTTGTCGAAGCTGTCGCAGGTCGGCCCGACAACCGCACAGACCTCTATTGGGCCGTCCTTGTCCGACTGGAAGTTCGGAATCCAGTGGTCGTAAACAACGCCTGAGAACGTATGATAGACCCCGTCGTTTATGTAGTAGAACATCTTGCCGTCCCTCCTGGCCCTGCCCACTATTTCCGAAACCAGGACCGCGGCCGTGGCCACCATGAACCTGCCCGGCTCGGCTATAATGTCCACGTCCTGGGGGAACAGCCTGGCGCACTCGGCGTCTATCACTTCGGCGAGCTTTTCAAATCTCGGCGCCTGCGGGTCATAGGGCACGGGGAATCCTCCGCCGATGTCTACTATCTTAAGATGGCGCCCCCGCCTGCGACACTCATGGAAGACCTCCGATGTTATCTCCAGAGCAACTGCGTAATTATCGAAGTTGGTACACTGGCTTCCGACATGAAAGCTGAGCCCCTCGACCGTCAGTCCGGCGTCGAACGCGTGCTCTATAAGGCCGGTCGCGTCGCCGGGCTCGGCGCCGAACTTGGAGCTGAGCTCGACCTGCGAGCCGATATCGGGGACCTTCAGCCTGAGAACCAGACCCGCCGTATCGCAGTGGTCTTTGATCTTCCTGATCTCGTCCTCATTGTCGTAAGTGACAAGCGGCTTGTATCGTCGTATCCTGCTCAGCGTCTCTTTGTCCTTGATGGTATTGCTGAAGATTATCTTGTCCCAGATGTAGAAGTCCTTGTCCTTGTCCTCGAAGTGGCTGATGTATTCGTAGACCTGCATGAACTCGTTGTACGAGGCGACGTCGAAGCTGGCGCCCTGCTCGAAGAGCGTCTTGATTATCCCCTGATTCGAATTGGCCTTGACCGCATAGTAGGCCTGCACCCTCGGCAGACATCCGGTGAAGGTGCGGTAGTTCCGCCGTATCCTGTCGTGGTCTATTATAAGCAGGGGGGTCCCGTGCCTGCGGGCAAGCGCGGCGAGCTTGTCTTTCATATTCTTGCCTTCTCCAATCAGGCGGTGAGCTTTTTCATCAGCTCTTTGAGCTGCTCGACCTCTGTGTTGTTCTCAAGATAGGACTCTATCAACTTTTGGTGCAATTCCCCCGCCCGGTCGCACAGCCTTTTTTGCTTCTTTGGCCTGGTGGTCTGTATGACGTAGGCAACCATCATGGGTAGCGCCACGGTAACATCCAGATACGCCGTGACGGTCTCGTCGAGTTTTGCCGGATCGATTTTTCCCCAGCTTGCCGCCTCGCTCGGCGACGCTCCGGAGAGCCCCCCGGTGTCGGGCCTGGCGTCCGTGATGTTAATATCATAGTCCTGACCCGCCTCCGGAATCATCAGGACCTCCTGGATTTGGGGCTCTGTCTGGAGCATAAAGTTTTTTGGGCTGCCGCCGCCGATCAGGATAACGCCGGTTTTTCCATTCTCATATCTTTTGGCGTTCAATATTATCGCAGTGGAATCGTTTACGTCGATGCTCGGGTTTATCTTCAGCCTGAAGAGGTGCTGCAGTCCGGCGGCCTCGGCGAGCAGCTCGATTCCGGCAAGGTCCATGCCGATCGTGGAATCGCCGGGCGACGACGTGAAGACCGGTATCGCGTTCCTGTATGCGGCGGCCAGAACGCTCACCTGGCCGAGCCCGTTTTTCTGCTCGTGCTCGTTGAGAATCTTGCCGAGGTGATGGTAGAACTCCCGAGTGCCCATCTCCTTCTGGAATTCCGGCCGGACCAGTATTCTCCTTAATCTCCTGTCGGTCTCCATCAGGACGTCTTCGTAATCGAACAGTATGTCGTAAATCCTGGTCACGCCCTTTGCCCGCAGATCGGCGTCGTCGGCGGTGTGGCTGCCTCTGTGCATCGGCAGGTCGAAGGCGAAGTGCATGTCATGATACATGTTTGCGCCGGTTGCGCTGAGCCAGTCCACGAAGCCGTGGTTCATCAGGGGAATTATGGCCGACGGCCCGAGCCCCGCCGGAGTCAAAGCGCCGGCCAGGCTGAGACCCACGGTGACATCCTGGCGGGAGTACTTATCCCGCAGCAAATGGCAGGCCGCCCGCAGCCTGCCGCCGTTGTAGGCGTCCATGCCGTCTATTAGCTCTACTATGCCCGTAGCCTTCGAAATGGACGCCGGGAGTATCCGTTTGCCGCATAGATACTTCGTCTTGCCCGCTCGATCTGCCTTGTCTTCTGCCATCTTTTCACCTTTGTCTTCACGATATTCCGGTATCAGCCATGTGTTTCTCGATGAGTATTGCTATGCTTATAGTAGGTGTTTTTTCACTTGAATGAGAATGAATAGGTTCTTCCGGCCGGTCCGGCATCGGTAAACATTACTTTGCCCTTGCTATCGGAGATCGTTATCTTTTGCCGGGCGCCGTCGCGTTGGACAACCATGTCCCAGGCATGACCAAAGGCGCGCACATCGCGTAGTGCCATTCGGGGCCAGGCTTTGGGCAGCCAGGGGGTACATTCAAATGAGTTGAGGCCGGTCGGCACTATTCCGAACACCCCTTCAGTGAATATGCGGGGGTAAAGGGAGCCGGGGCAAAGCATGTCGATCGCGTCTTCGTCGGGATAAGGCCCTTCGTTCCCGAAAACTTGCGCCTTTACCACGCACCGGGTTGTCTTGAGTGCTTCTTCGATTCGCCCCGCCTTGAACAAGACACGCAAGGCATAGTAGGTTTCTCTCGCCCACTCTGTTTTCCTGGTCGATTCGGCCAGAATGTCGCCTCCCTCGAGACGATGCGGCCAGAGTTTATCCGAAAGCAGCGCATCGACGGTTGTCTGCTGACGCTCGGTGATATCCATCGCCGGGGGCAGCAGGATCCAGCCGCGAAGGGTAGTGTTTCCTTTGTAGTAGCGATAGGTTTTGAATCCTTCAACTTCAGCGCCAAAGTAACTATCGATGGCCTTGCGAAGTGCGCCGGCCCGTCTTTCAAATTCTCCGGCCTCGCCTGTTTTGCCCAGTGACCGGGCCAGCCGAGCCGCATGACAATAGCCACCATAAGCCAGAGCCGAGGTGCTCAGGTTAGCAGAACCGGTTGGGTAGCGACCTTCCATCTCGTCGGTGCGTGAGGCGATGATACCGTCGGTGGTTTTGTGGTCTTCGACAGATTGGGCGCTAAACTGAACCAGCGGCCAGAGCTCCTCAGCCGCCTTACGGTCCCCGAGGAACATCAGGTACTTCGGCAGGGCATACAGGACCATGGCGTTGTCACCACGACCTCTCTGCACCAGGCGGAGATCAGGATGTTCGAAAGAACCGGGAAAAGGATCAATGCCGTTCTTTTGGCAATAGTCCTGCCAGATTCGATACATGTTCAGGCCGGCTTCGTTGAGCCGGGAGTTCCCGAAAAATGGAAAAATAGGGCTGGAATATTCGACCGGATCGTTGGCCCAGACTCCCGGGGAATATCGCAGGCTGCCGTTGTGGGAGATCACTCCCTTGTAGGTGTTCACGGGGCATTCGAGAACGTGGAATTTCTGCAACGCAAAGGCCAGGTCGAGCATTGGGTCCGGGGTTTCGAGACGACCGGGGCCGCGATAGGCGGCTTCGGCCAAAGCACGGCGGTCGCGGTGTTCGGCCATCAGGTGAAATTCAACATCGGGGGCCGATGTCTGCTTGCATTGCAGTACCTGAGAGAACTGGAGTGACTTACCCGGTTCGACGGCAGTCGATCCAACGGAGGGACAAATCGCTTCGACAACAATGATGCCCGCTTCCTTGGCTCTGCCACGATAGGTTCCAGGGATCGTCCGGCGGACACCGGGGACGGTTACCTGTATCCGCCTGGTCGAATTGTTGCGTAACTGCCACTGTTCAATGATCAAAGGATTGCTGCTCGACGGGTAGACTTTTCGCGTGGCCAGAACACCTTGATGCTCAGGATAGGTAAAGGTGAGCATTCCGTCGAATGCGGCTTTTGTTGGTACTTCGAGATTCAATGTCTGCCCGTCGATTTGCATCACAGGGCTCTGCTCAGGCCCGACTTGATACCGCGTTCTGTTGAAATCATCCTCTTTGACATTGAAATACCGGACTGTGTAGTTTAAACCCCGCTGGGGCGAAAGTCGTACTTCCATAACCACCGCGCGCCCCTGCATGCACATCACAAGAGATTCATCACCTGTCCAGGTATGGCTGATCCATCCCGTATCGTCGCGGATCCAGAAATCGGCCGCCCCACAGGGCGATAAGAAAACAGCAAGTAGAATTGTCAATGCGGCAGAACATTTCAGTGTCATGGCTTTTCTCCTGATTAGCCGGGATTTGCCATTTAGCATCATAATCGGTACTCCTACACGCAACAGAGTCAACAATATCAAAATCAGGGCCTCAATTTCAAGGCTTCCGGCCACCAACATGGCCCATAGGCCACCCATGAAGCCCGCAAACACGACAATTCGCCGAAAACCAAGCATCTCGGCAGTTTCTCGACGCACCTCGACCACCGATTTGCGTTCAATCGTGCGGATTTTCGCCAAACTGCCGGTCATCCTGTCCTCACAAGTTCCGGGCTGGCTCTCAATCTGCGGTCGAAATCGAGCCTCAGAGCGTCCTTGCACTTTTCACCCATTGCGTTTTCTCCCGTAAGGAATGGCTGAAATTGGCTTGAGGGTCTCCACAGGCTCTATACTATCCAAATACTGTTCCTTTGTCATTTGCTACTTGGGAAATCCCAGGGTATTCTTCAGTCAAGAACAGGCAGCGCGAACATCTCTGCCCTTTGCTTTAGGGGGGATTCTACGTCAGCGCCGGGCCAGAATCAACCGTCAAATGCAAACACGCGTCGCTGAACCGGCCCACCGATTACAGCCATCGCCCCGGCAGCTCCGTTCAACCTCTGGCGCCCCTGATGATATTGCGGTTGCCGTCGGTCCAGTTGTCCCTGTACCAGGTGCAGGCCTCGAACGTGTCGTTCAGAGATTGCATCCTGGCCTTCAGCATCCGGCGGAAACGCTCCAATGTGGCCTTGTGTTCGGGCTCAGCGGCCAGGTTCTTCATCTGGTACGGGTCGTTGCTGTTGTCGAAGAGCAGCTCCGCTTTATCACGGCGGTAAATGGCGTACGTGTATCGCTTGTCTCGCAGGGCCCGCCATTCGTGCCCGTTCTCCCAGGCCGCACATGCCCCGGTGTTCTGGAGAAATGCCGCTTGGGGCTGCGGTCCGGTCTTTCCAAGCGCGCACCGGCTCAGGTCCATCCCTTCGACCTCCTTGGGTATCTGTAGCCCCATCATCGCAAGAATCGTGGGCATTATATCCACCGTTGAAAGACACGCATCCGACCGAAGCCCCGCTGGAACATGGCCGGGCCGGCGGATGAGAAACGGAATCCGGGCCGCCTCTTCATAGAAGATGTTCTTGGCCCGCCGGCCCTGCGCGCCGAACATCTCTCCGTGGTCGGACGTGAAAACGACGATGGTATTGTCACCCAGGCCCGCCTGGTCGATTGCATCGCGCAGTCGGCCGATATTCCAGTCGAGGTTGGCCGTCATCGCATAATAGTTGCGTCGCCAAGTCTGGAGCATCTTGCGCTGCTGCGGCCCGAGCCGGCCCCAGGCGTCGGCGTACCTATCGTTTTCGGGCTTGTAGTTCGGCGGATTGCCGAGCGGGACGTTCTCGAACATGCTCCCGTACTTCTTCGGCACGTTGTCGGCTCCCCACGGGTCGTGGGGTGTGCCGTACGAGAGGAACGCGGCGAACGGCCTATCCGACTTCGAGGCTTTGCGGATATACTCTATCATCATATCCGTTTGGGCGTCCGGCTCGTAAAGGCCCTCGCCGTAGAATATCTTCTCGGCCGAGCCCGTGTGGTAGTAGGCGTTGTAGTAGTTGTGGTGGAAATTGTAGGCCGCCCAGTAGCCGTCGAAGCCCAGCCGATTGGCTCCGGGGGGCACGAAGCTGTTCTTCGGGTCGTAGTGGTTTCCCAACTGGTTTGCATACAGGTGCCACTTGCCTATGTAGGCAGTCCGGTACCCGGCCCGCGTCAGGACGTGCCCGAAGCACTCGTGGTCCGTGCGCATCCTCAGCTCGTTAATAACCATCCCCGTGCTGGTCGTGTACTTGCCGGTAAACAGCGACGCCCTGAACGCCGCACAGACCGGCGTGTTCGAAACCGCATTGAAGAAGCTCGCGCCTTCGGTCGCCAGCCTGTCGATATTCGGCGTCCTTGCCTTCGGGTCGCCGGCGTACCCGCAGCGCGTATAGCCCAACTGGTCCGCGAGGAGAAAGACAAGATTCGGCTTCCGCGGGGTAGCGGAAGCCTCCACGGGAGCCCCGGCCCCGCTCAGCACAAGGTGCGCGGCGCCAAGGCCGGCCCCCTTCAAAAAACTGCGTCGCTTCATCAGGACTTCTCCATTTTGCCGGTAAGCGGCGATTACGTCACTACTTCGGCGTGCATGATAACACATTTGCGGCCGTGCCGCCACCAGATGCGTTCGGAGCCGCGCGGTCAGCCCGCCCTCTCAACAGAAACGGCCCGGGCGATGAAGCCCGGGCCGTGCAAACGCTTCGAATTACAGCGGCGCGCCTGCTACGACGCTGCGTTCTTGAGCGGCTTGAGCGACATGCTCAAAGCCGAGGCGGCAAGGCACGCTATGCCCGCCGGAATAAACGCCCACATCCAAATCTTGGCGTCCCCCATGGCGCCGCCCAGTATCGGGCCCACGACGCCGCCGAGGCCGTATGCAAGAAAAACGTACGGATAATTGACGCCCACGTTTTTGTTGCCGAAGAAGTCGGCCGTCGCCGCCGGGAACAGGGCGAAATTGCCGCCAAAGTTGAACCCTATTATCGCCGCGCCGATATAGAGGCCCCATTCGTTGCTCCCGATGAAGTAGAAGACGATCATCATGATGCCCTGGAGCAGGCTCATCAGGACGATCGAAGTTTTCCTGCCGAGCTTGTCGGAGATGGTCCCCCATGCGATCCGGCCGAGGCCGTTGAGCAGGGCGTAGAACAGGCCCATGGCGGTGTTTGTCACCGCGGTGGCCTTTGCCTCCGCTATGCCGGCGCCGGTCAGGGCGTCGACGCCGAAGAGCTTGATGATGCCGATTACCATCAGGCCCGCCAATGCGCCCATCGTAAAGGTGAGGAAAAGAATCCAGTACTGGGGCGTCCTGACCATCCGGCCGACCGAACAGTCCACGCCGCCGGCGCTGGCAACACCCGTCGTCGGAGGCGTCCAGCCCGCAGGCAGCCATCCCTCCGGGGGGTTGACCATCACCAATGAGCCGAGGCCAACCAGGACCGCGAACAGAATCCCGTACAGCAGAAACACGTTATTGACGGTCCAGCCCATGCCGTAAAGCCCGTCCCAGCCCGGTGTTAGATTCACCCACTCGCCGAACTTGAACCCGCCGGTGAGCATTATCCACAGAAGCGCGCCAAAGCCGAACCCCGCCACGGCAAGACCGGTTATCATTCCCTTTTTGTCCGGGAACCACTTGACCAGCGCGGCAATCGGGCACACATAGGCCAGGCCTATCCCGGCGCCGCCGAGGACGCCGACGCCCAGCAGGATGCCCGCGAAGCTCGTTCCCGAGAGTCCCGCAATGATGTAGCCGAGCCCGAGGACGATTCCTCCGGTGAGCGCGACTTTTCGCGGCCCGGCCTTTTTCTGCCACTTGCCGGCGACCAGCGCCATAACCACCGCGAACGTCAGCAGACCGACCGAGAAGATTATCTGGGTCTGGGTCTTGCTGAAATCGAACGGCTCGGCCGTCAGCTTCTTGGTGAACGCCGACCATGCGTAAATGGCGCCGAGGCAAAGTTGAATCAATATTCCCCCGACGACAACCAGCCAGCGGTTCATTACTTTTCGCTCGGCCATATTCGACTCCTTTCGTCAAAAACATGCCGGATGCACACATCGGCGCACCCGGCATGAAGAATGACAATCCCCCATCCCGGCTTACCCGCGGCCCTTGATCAGGGCCTCCACGACGCTCGGATCCGCCAGCGTCGTGATGTCGCCGAGATTACCCGTATTCTTCTCCGCTATCTTGCGAAGAATGCGCCGCATGATCTTGCCCGAACGGGTTTTCGGAAGGGCCGGAGCGAACTGAATCGCTTCCGGCGCCGCGATCGGACCGATCTCCCGGCGCACGTGCTTGACGAGCTCTTTTTTGAGCTCATCGCTTTCGTCAACGCCGCCCACCAGAGTGACGAAAGCGTACAGCGCCTGTCCCTTAATCTCGTGGGGCATGGGCGTCACGGCCGCTTCGGCCACGTTGTCATGACTGACCAGGGCGCTTTCCACCTCGGCCGTTCCGATACGGTGACCCGAAACGTTAACGACGTCGTCGATCCTGCCCATCAGCCAGTAGTCGCCGTCCTCGTCCACGCGGGCTCCGTCGGCGGTGAAATAGAGGTTCTCGAACATCGTGAAGTAGGTGTCGATGAATCTCTCGTGGTCGCCCCACATGGTCCTCATCATTCCGGGCCACGGCTTTCGAATGCAGAGCTTTCCGCCCTCGTTTGCGCCGCACTGGCTGGCGTCGTCGCGGAGCACAACGGGGTCGACGCCGAAGAACGGCCGGTTGGCGCTGCCGGGCTTTAGCGTGTGCGCTCCGGGCAGTGGGTTTATCAAAATGCCGCCCGTCTCCGTCTGCCACCACGTATCCACGATCGGGATGCGCCGGTGGCCGATTTTATCGTAGTACCACATCCACGCCTCCGGGTTTATCGGCTCGCCGACCGTACCCAAGACGCGCAGTGAATCGAGCTTGTACTTTGCGGGCCACTCGTCTCCAAGACGCATCAGCGCGCGGATGGCCGTCGGCGCCGTATAGAACACCGTGATGCCGAACTTGTCGCATATTTTCCAGAAGCGCCCCGCGTCAGGGTACGTCGGAACGCCCTCGAACATCACGCTGGTGGCGCCGTTGGCCAGCGGGCCGTAAACAATGTAGCTGTGGCCCGTGACCCAGCCGATGTCGGCCGTGCACCAGTAAACGTCGTCGTCGTGAATGTCGAAGATCACCTTATGGCTGAACGCGACGTGCAGCAGGTAGCCCGCCGTGGTATGAACCACGCCCTTGGGCTTGCCCGTCGAGCCTGACGTGTAAAGAATGAAGAGCGGGTCCTCGGCCTTCAGGTGCTCCGGCTCGCACTGCGTCTCGGCGTCCGCCAGGACCTCGTGATACCAGTGGTCCCTGCCGTCTTTCATCTCACACGGCTCTTCATTTACCTTGACCACTATGACGCTTTCGATGGTGGGCGTTTTCTTCAATGCCTCGTCCGAGATGGCCTTCAGCGGGATGTGCTTGCCGGCCCGAAGGGAAACGTTCGAGGTGATAAGCATCTTGCAGTCCGAGTCGTTCACGCGGTCCACAATGGCGTCGGAGCTGAAGCCGCCGAAGATTACCGAATGAATCGCCCCTATGCGGCTGCACGCCAGCATCACAACAGGAAGCTCCGGAATCATAGGCATGTAAACCGCCACGCGGTCTCCCCTCTTGATGCCTTTCGATTTCATTACGTTCGCAAACTTGCACACCTCCGTATAAAGCTCCTCGTAGGTCAGCTTGCGCACCACGTCCTCGGCCTCGCCCTGCCAGAGAATGGCGGTCTTTTTTGCAATAGGGGTTCCGATATGCCTGTCCAGACAGTTGTACGAGACGTTCAGCTCGCCGTCGGCGAACCACGTGTGCTCCACGTTGCGGCCCTTGGTATCCCACGTATATTTGAGAGTCTCGGTGGGCTCCTTGTACCAGCTCAGGCTCTTGGCCTGCTCAAGCCAGAACCCGTCGGGATCGTTGATCGATTTATCCCACATTCGCTGATATTGCTCCATGCTGTTGACATGGGCTTTGGCCTTAACTGATTCGGGCGGCGGGAATTTTCGCTTCTCGGTCATCAGAGAATCGATAGCCTTTTCTTGTCCCATAGCGTTCTCCTTTATACGAAATTTACGTCAACTTAAAGTGCCGGCCTTCTTCTCTTAGCGGCTGGACGCAACACCGTATAGGAATAAATCCGGCTTGTCAAACAAAAAATCCCTGTCCCGGAAGTGGGCCTCGGCCGTACCGGCATCGCCGTATCGGTCGGCGGCCCGGGCACGCTCAGCCCGCACAGCCCAACTCTCGTCATAGCTCCTTTTCTGCTGGTATTACCCTTTTATGTGCGGCTTTACGTGCGCCGGGGGCAAAACTACGCATTCTATCATTATTCGTTCTTTGCTGCAGATTCTACAGGGAATTGTGGCATTATACGCCAAACTGCCGACAGGTCAAGAATGACCTGCCATAATTGCGGATTTTCCCACCGGGTCCCGGCCGGGCGACGCCCGAAGAGCGCCTCGGCGCGGCCGATTTTGCCGCATCAATATTATATAGGGATATAAATAAATGCAAAAGGCCGCCCGGATTCTCCAACGGCCTTCGTGTTGAATGCATCATGGCAAACCGCAACAAGACCTTGGCCGCCTCACTTCAGCGGTATCGCCGGAAGACGCTTGAGCGTTTTGGTCGTCGGATCCACCAGGAACACCGCCTCGTAACTATTCCCGGCCTGCCCGACGGCCGTCAGCTTCGCCGTTACCTCAGGCAATCTCACGATTCAATTCCTCGAAAATGTAACGCTACCACCACATTGTCTGCCTGCTTGAGCATATTGTACGCGAATTACACTGCTTCTGTCAGTCGCTCTCGTGATAGTCTCC
>CP070678.1:4674409-4705966 GCA_020352515.1 Phycisphaerales bacterium
CTGCTCAGATGTCGCGTCGCCTCCAGGCAAGGACGTACCGAATGCCAGAGAGGCCATTACAGCCAGCACGCAGGAGGAAATGGTGGTCTTTGCATTTGCCATTTGTGCTTTACCTCATCAGACCGAGCGCCGCTCGGTTAGGCTCTCGCACGAAGCAATACATCGCGAGAGCGGCACCGGCGCTCAGAGCAAGAACGCCGCACGGCATTAATCGCAGTTCTTTGTCTCGAAAGAAGCGCCGGCTTCAATCAAAGTGGCGCAGGAAGCATCGGAATATGCGTCTACGTTACAAGTCGTGCCAAAAGGATCACCGCTATAGGAGCACGAACTGTCCGGATCACTCACCGCGTAGCAGGCTTCGACGTGATCGGTCTCGCCTGTATTGCCTTCACAGTACTTCTGCTCTCCTTCCCAATTGTAGCAGATGCTGCATTGGATGTCTTCGCAGTCGACATCCGTCATGCAGCTACTGCAAGTGTCTGCCTCGTGCAGTAAATGCCGGCCGCAGAGTGAAGCCAGCCGGCTCTCGGACAGCACCATGTCGTGCCCGCCTGCGGGTAGTAGATATACAAGACCAATCGCGACTACCGCGCCCAGCAGAGCATAGTCAGACCATTTGGGTTTTCTGGTTTGCATAAGAATGCCCTTTCACAAGAGACATACCATGGTTTATATACACGGCTTTCTCTACCCTGTTAGTATTTCTTTACCAATCATCCAAGACTTCGATCATAGTGCTCGCCCCCTTTCGAAATGATGAATAGTGCTGATTTGGAAGGTTATGTAACAACGGCCAGTGGCCGGGTTGAGCGGGGAGGCGGCCCCTGGGGGCAAGAGGCGGCGTATCGCTGGTGTGGTTGAGGGCCAATATGTTCGGTTTAGAGTCCGCATAGGCTCTCTGCAGGCGGCGCCCGGCGGTACGAACGAAAACTCCCGTGTCCAGCTTGCGTCTGAGCCCATATAAAGATCCCCCAAACTTAGCCATACAGTCAAAGGACTCTTGTGTACTAAAATATGACAGACGATTTGGAGTCAAGTAAAAAAATGAAAAATAGACAAATCGCGACACATCTGTCTGCTTCCCTCGCGCAAGTGCATGGCCACCAAGCACTTACAGACCAATCAAAATTTTCGCCCCGGCCGGGCGCAGCGGTGTCAGAAACTGACACTGCCAGGATAATCCCCACCGAATAACCGTCGGCCAACAGCCGGCTCCAGCCGGAGTGAAGACGGGCAAGAGAAGTGGCGCAGCGTTGGCAGTGGTCTACACGGGGCGATTGGGCCGGATTTAGAAAGAGAAGCCCTCCCGGTGTGTCGGGGAGGGCCTCATTGTCTCGTGTATGGTAAAGTGCTATCGCAATAGCTTAAGATTTGCGACGTCTGCTAAGAGCCATCAGCGAGCCGATCGCCAGGATCGTCATCGTGGCGGGTTCCGGAACTTGCAGGAACTCCGAAGGGTTGAGGGCATTATCGGAGATACGAACTTCGTCGATGTAGCCAAACCAGCGGTCCACATGTCCGCCGGCATAAAGGCCCCGGCCAAGCGACCATGTTCCGGATTCCCAGTCACCGCCGGAAGCAGAGCCGAGAGCCAGAGCGGTATTGGTGCTGCCGCTGACGGTCAGGTCAAGCTGTTTTAGCAGCGTGTTATCCAGATACAGCGACATGGTCGAGCCGTCACTGACGCCCACCATATTGTACCACTGCCCGGTTGTCACCGCGCCGGGATCGGATACTAGCTCGTGCCAGAATCCGGCCACGTCCGTGAACTTGAAGGCCACCTGGTTTTCAGGCATCACCTGGAAGTACACCGAGGCCAGATCGCCGTTGATAGAGGCCACATACCGATCGTCACGACCGACAATCGTGCGGTAACCACCCAGAGTATCCGCTTTGAAGGAAGCCTCGATAGTGAAAGCCGCCGGTGTCATAGTCTCGATGTTCACACCGGTCGGCAGACTCTGCTCGGACCAGGTCATGGCGGCCGGCCAGCCACCTGCGTTTTTAATGCTCAGCGCGTTGGCAGCGCCAGTCAGGGGAACCGTGGCAGCGGGAATATCCGCCGACCAGTCGAATCCAGCCCAACCCAAACCGCCGCCCCAGACGTCGTCATACTCCCACGTGGCCAGGTGGTTGCCGTTGCCGGAATGATCATGTACCGCCTTGCGCCACACCGTCTGGCCGTCGGAATCGGGTAAGGGATTGCCGGCGGCAACAGGGCCCCACTGCTCTATGTCTGCGTCGCCTACATCATCGAATCGCCAGTAGGCAACGACACTCGCAGAGGCCGTAGAAACCGCGCTTAACAGCGAGCAAACCAGCAGAGATAGGACAAGTCTTTTCATCTTCCCTTCTCCTAAAAAAAGACTTTTCACCAGAATATGTACACAAACGATTATATGCAAACTCCGAGAACGCGGCAAGCAAAGAATTCAGCAATCTGAGACTACGGGCTATGGAATTCATGTGTATCGCCATAAGTCGTTTTGTTGCAAGCACTTACGTCAACATGTGGCGCAAGCTTATAGCAGAATAAAATGATGCCGCCCATGGAGGCCGTTCGTTTTTGCTCTTGTATTTGGCACAACCGCGTGATAGGTACCGCAGTTGGCGGAGAGGAGAAGGCCAGGCGCGCCGGGGGCGGAAGCGGCGTTGAGAGCTATCTAATCATCGCCTTCCAATATCTTGAGAGCCTTGGCGGGGGCGTCGGATGCAGGCAGCTTTTTGGCCAGGTCTTGGTAGAAGGCGGCGAGGTCGTCTTTGAGGCCGTGCTCTGCGAGTTGGCGGAGCCAGAGCGGGCGGGCCGGATTCGCATTCGCACTAACAAGCCAGATTCGCATCGCCTCGGTCTTTTCACCCGACGCGGCGGCAGCCACCGCGATACGAGTGTACCAGTCCGTTTCCTCGGGGACCGAGAGCCGTTTGCGAGCGTCGGGGAAGATTTGCTCGGCATGGGACCAATCACGGACATCCAGATACGATTCGAATAACGTCATCGCCGCTTGGTCTTTCATCACCTCGTTGTCTGCTGCCTCAAGAGCATATAGAAGAAGAGGGATCGAGCGTTTGGGATTGTCCATGCGATTCATGATCCATCCCAGAGACAGCGCCCGGCTGGGGTCCTTGTCTTCTGTTAGCTTCTCGGCTCGCGAGAAGTACTCGGCGACCTGGTCCCGATCGGTATTCTCTAACATCCGCCACAGTAGCCTTTCTTCCGTATGTTCCCACTTCGGTCGCTCGCCTAGCCACTGCCAAAGCAAATCGTCATCAACTTTGATATGCTTTGCGAAATCGAACACCAGATAATAAGCCGCCTTCCTCGACGATTCGGAGGTTGCGGGCGCATGAGCAAGCTCCGTTCGGAGCAATGCTATCGCCTCGCCAACGCGCTTCATCCGCTTGAGGAAATGGGCATAGTCGCGCAAAATCCAGCTCCGCAGGTCCATGTATCCTTTGAACGGGCGCTCAGGTGGAGGTAGTGGCTTTACTAAAGAAAGCGCCTTGACCAACGCCACCTCTTCCTTTTTGGCCTCTTTCCGACCCCGATAGTACTCGGCGCGTTTCCTCCAGTATTCCGGATCATTCTCCGATATTTTCTCCTGCTCCTTGATCCGCCCCTCTATTACGCGTGCTCCGCTTGCGCCCTGGACCTGGCCGGCCAGCAGAGCATTCATTCCGAGCTTGTGCTCGTTTCGCATGTCCGCCGCCTCGACCATCAGTTTTTGTGCCTCGGAGTTCTTTTGCATCTTAATCAGGCATTGAGCCAGTCCCTCCCGCGTATTTACAGCAAAGATCGCCCGCAGCATCTCCGGCGACATAGCCAATTGAAACTGATTGCCGTAATCCCACAGCTCCTCTTGCGTGAGCGGGGTCGCGATGGCCCGTCGGAAGAATGCGCTTGCCGGCTCCCACTGCTCCAGTGTTTTGAGCCGTGAGGCGATACTGTGGGCTTGCGTTGTCAGGTCGGGCTTTACGGCCGCCGGGAGCCAGGACAGGTCCCGCTTATGGCGCTGCCATTGGCCTGCATAGATCAGGGCATCCAGGAACAAAAGCACCTGTTCGATATCTTCCGGATTGTCCCTGAGGGCTTGGGCCATCCGGCTCACCAGTTTTTCGCCCCGCCCGTGAGCCTCGTTGAATCGCAGCCGCTGCTTAATCCAGAAGCCCTTGCGCCCCTCAGGCATCTCGGCAAGCCATCCGTCTATCTCGTCGAAACTGCGGCCCGATTCCAGCCAGTGCTTGAGAAGCCGGTTCTCTAACGCAAGCTCCTCGATTACATCGGCAAAGACCTCCACGGTGCGCTGCGCAAGTGCCCAAGCCTCGTAGTCGTCGCACGCTCGATAGTAAACAGACGAGATTTGATAGTCGTCCAGCCGGGGACATAGCTCGGCGAGCTCCTCGACAGCCTCGACCGCTGCCTCATTCATGCCCGCTCGCATCAGCACGTTGAGCTTGAGCATCGCCTCCTGGCCTGTATTTGGCTTTGATGCCATCGTTTCGCCGACCAGCTCAGCGATATGCCGCTTTTCTCGCACCAGCAAGGCCGCGGCCTGCCTGTTCGCCTCAAACCAGTCCGCCTTGTCCGAATTAGCCCGAATCTGTACGGGCGTACACGTCAAAACCGTCAAGACCAGAAGTCGCCCAAGGACTGTTCGCGCTTTCATAGCTACCTCCCGGGACACGTCAGCTTCGGCAAATACTCGCCTCGAGCCGGCCCGGCGGCCAATGTTGTCCGGGCCTCACCCAAAGAACATCAAGGATGGAGACTACCCATATATATTATAAGTCAGCCAAGTTGACGCTTGTGTAAATTCCGTGTAAAAAGCCCTTGCTCACTCTGTAGGATGTAAATTTGCGTGCCAGTGAGGTTGCTCTATCAATCCCGAAAAAGCCCTGTTCTTTCTTATCCGGTGCAACGGTCGTCCGGTTCTCGCTGGCAGTAACCGTCCCAAGTCGCGTAAACGGCGTATCTGACCTGCGGATGGTAATTTGAGGGCTTATCAGGCGACGGAGAATCCACCGGCAAAATTCCACCACAATCGCTCGGACGATTACCAAGGTGCAAATCTCTTGACATTTCGCTTAGAGTCCGATAGACTGGGTGTCTTATAAGTACAGGTGAGAGAACTTTGCCGAAGTTCTCACTTTGTTTGTTGCTCTGCGGCCTTTTTGGCCGAGAGTGGCTCTCAACCATTGAGCTAATTACTCGCGCTTTTGCGTGTTTCGGAGGTTGGTTAATGCGGGTAGAGCATCGGAGTAATTCGGGTTGGGGGGACGAGCCGCGAGCTTTTTCTACGGCAATTCGAGTCTTTGCGGCTGCGCGTACCGTGTCATATCGGGCTTGGCGGTTTTGTCCGCAGGAAGCTCGTATGGAGAGTTGATTTCGACTTTGGTTGGTTTGGTTTGTGGTTGTACAGACAACGGAAAGGAGGACAAGATGGGAACGAAATTTACAAAGGTGGTGTTCGTCTTGATGGTAGCGGCGTTTTCGGGCTTTTCGCTGGAGGCGGCGACGTACACGGTTGACGACGACGGGCCAGCGGATTTCAGCACGATTCAGGCGGCGATCAACTTTGCGGGTCCCAACGACGTGGTTTATGTGTTTCCGGGGACGTACCGCGAGGGGGTTGTGATGAAAGAGAGGGTGAATCTTTTCGGGGCCGGCGCCCACGTTACCACGATTGACGGGCAGGGAATCCGCAACTACGTGGTGATGTACGAGGCCGATAGTGCGGCGATTATCTCTGGTTTTCGTATTACCGGTTCGCGGATGGGCGGTAGCTGGTCGTACTCAGGGATTTATTGCAGAAAGGGTCCGTTGATTGTTCGGAACAACATTATCGAGGGCAATCACGGCGGTATTGCGGTTGCTGCTGCGGGCAGGCCGACGATCGTCAACAACACTATTGTGGGCAATACGAACGGGGTTATTCTGGGAGTGCGAGGCGATCCGTTTCCTTTGACGGACATCGGGTATATTTACGATACGGATTTTGAGACCGCGCAGGACTATGCGAAGATACTGGAAAGGAACCGCATCTCGGTGGAGCTGCTGGCGGTAGGAGCGGTTGGGAATACGGATTTGGACAAGTACCGGCTTCTTCTCGTGGGCAGCGACACGGGCTATCTTTCGAACTGGGGGACACCGGCGGCGGTGACGGCCATCGGCAAGAGCGGCAAGCCCGTGGTTGGTCTGGGGGAGGGTGGATATTCGCTTTTCGGCAAGCTGGGACTCAGAACGGGCTTTGCGCACGGCACGCACGCCGGTACAAACGGTCGGACGTACGTCATGAGCCGACGGCATATTATTTTCAACAAGCCGAACCGGATAACGATTCCTCTTAGCGGTGTGCTCGGGCTGTACGAGAAGAGCGGCAGCGTGAACATCTGGCTCGAGAAGATTCCGCTGGACGTTTTGCCTCTTGGTCGTTACCCCGGGAGCGACGAGCACTACAATCTGACTCTGGAAGACAAAAAGTATTTTCTGTGGGGTTTCACGGGCTCGCAGCGGTCGCTGACGAAGACTGGCTACTCTTTGTTTATAAATGTGATACACTACATGATGCCGCCTCTTGTGACGCCGGAGAAGACGCACACGATAATGAACAACATTATCGCGGGCAACGACGGCCTTGGAGGGATCGTGTACTACATGTTCGGCAACGACGGAGAGATACTCTACAACGACGTTTGGGACAACCAGAACCACGATTACTTCGACAACAACACGGGTCGGTCGTTTTCTCCTCACCCTGGAACGGGTGAGATCAGCGCCGATCCGTGCTTTGCCGATGCCGATTTCACACTTGGCGAGGACTCTCCGTGCATCGATGCGGGGCATCCGAGCGCGATATACAACGACCCGGACGGGACGCGAAACGATATGGGCGCCTGGGGCGGCCCGGAGGCGCCGGGGCGAAGCGGGTTTGCCGGGAGCGGTTTTATCATTACGGACATCGGCGACGTTCCGACGGCGGAGATTATCCAGGACAAGGACGACGACCGTCACGGCCTGACGGACGTCAACGGCGCGGAGGCTTTGGCGCTGGGGATTCCGGCGTACATGGATTGTCCCTTTGGCGGGAACCTTTGGGTTCACGGAATTTTCGGGAACGCCAACCCGGTTACCCACTACCAGATTCGAGTGGGCAAATGGGTTGGCAGCAGCGAGCCGACGGTTGAGCAGTGCACGCCGCTGAGCGACGGTTTGACGAAGGTTAAATACTTTATTGAGGACTCCAACGGCGCAGTGACGCACAAGTACATCAGCTTAGGCCCCGAGACCCTGGACGGGGTAGACAATTTGTACGAGGTGACGAGCGGGGAGATGCAGAAGGAGTGGGTCGGCGGCAAGATGTACTGGACGAGCTGGAGCCAGGCGGACCTGAGGATGCGGTGGAATACGACTTCGTGGGATGACGGCAAGTACATCATTCGTTATAAGGCGTACCGTTACATTCCTCTTTTTGGCCTGACGGAGCTTACGCTTAACTCGAACGACCTGGACCATGTTACGGTCGTGGTGGACAACACACCGGTCGAGGCGGAGATTCACAGCGTCAAGTACGACACCGGGGAGGTGATTCCGGAGTGCGGCATCATCGACCTTGGCGATCCGAACGAGAATCTGATATTTACGATTACGGCATCGCATCCGAGCGGCTACCTGAAGAACTACTGGCTGGCGGCGTTGTACGGCAAGAACAAGAACAAGGGCTATGTCGTTACGGATCATTACACAGGGCTAAACGAGGGTGCTCCCCCTTACTGGCACGGCGTGAGCGAGGAGCCGTTCAACTCGGCTGATGCCCAGCCGGTTCAGTTGAAGCCCTGGGAGACGTGCGCGTATCAATTCAGGCTCCGCGTGGTGGCCCGGACGACCAACGGGCGTTCGGGTTATATCTACTGGAAGGACTTCTACGACCACTACTACCTGGATGTGGGCGGATGCGCCTGGTGCGGCGGCGCGGATATCAACCGCAGCGGGAGGGTCGACTGGATCGATTATGCGGAGTTTGCAAGCCATTGGCTTGATTCTTGCGGCCCGACATGCGAATAGCGGTTTAGGGGCGTCGTCAGGGGTGGTTCCAGAGGCGGCTCTGGGGCCAGAGAATTGGTGGAAAGTTGTGTATCGAGGGGCGGGGAGGTGTTTGCGCCGGCTTGTTGGAAGTCTGGGGAATATTCGTCGGATTCCACTTGATAAGCTGGGAGGTTTTTGTTATTGTTTATATGGTTGCGTGTGCAGATCATGAAATTTAGCCATGAGACCGAATCTGTTGGCAAAAAAGGCACATCGCAACAGGGAGGCAGGGTGACGACGACTCTATTCTCGAAATGGCGCCCGAGTCTCCCTTTTTATTGGACAGTATAGGCTTGGTAGTGGGGTCTCAGCGCGGTTGATTTGGGCCGGCATTCGGAGCGGCCGCGGCCGTACAAAGGACATCAGGGCCGTTTAGCCCGTTTTTGCTTGACATTTTGGGGCCTGTGCTGTATGTTTATCCTGTTTACGGAGCAGCAATGAGAACAATAGCGGTGGTTAATCAGAAGGGCGGCTGCGGCAAGACAACGACAGCCATAAACGCATCGGCGGCGTTCGCGTCGCTGGGGTATCGCGTTCTGCTGATAGACCTTGACCCACAGGCCCACGCGACGATGGGCCTTGGCGTTGACCCGGACGCGCAGAGCAGGACGGTTTATGAGGCCCTGACCAATCGGGGTGTTTCGCTGTCATCGGTGACTACGGGCACGAACATTGAGTGGCTCGATCTTGCGCCGTGCAACGTTCTTCTGGCCGGGGCGGAGCTGGAGCTTTCGGGGGTACTGGGCAAGGAGCTTTTGCTTGCGAAGGAGCTGATGTCTGTTCGCGAGAGGTACAACCTTTGCGTTATCGACTGCCCCCCGTCTCTCGGTATTCTTACGCTGAACGCTCTTGTGGGCGGCACGGATGTGATTGTTCCGGTCCAGGTTCATTATTATGCTCTGGAGGGCCTCAAGCGTCTTCTGGAAACGGTGCGGATCATCCGGGACCGTTTTCCTCCGTGTTCCCTGGAGATATTGGGTCTTTTGCTGACATTTGTCGAAGACGGTACGGTTTTCAGCAGGGAGATTCAGCAGCAGATGCGCGGTCTATTCGGACAGCTCGTGTTCGACACGGTGATTCACAAGACGATTCGTCTGGCGGAGGCGCCGAGTGCGGGCGAGTCGGTTCTGACGTATGCTCCGGAGAGTCGCGGCGCGGCGGACTACAGGTCGCTGGTGGATGAGCTGCTCAGTGACGCCGTTTGGACGGAGGAGATATCGCATGTCCAAGCGTAAGGCGGGATTGCAGAAGGAGTTTTCGGCGATATTCCGTGACGTATGGATTCCGAACCGGGGTCGCCCGTTGAAGGGGGGCGCCAGGCCTGCGGCGCCGCCACAGGACCCGCAGCAGGTCAGGGAGATAGAGCAGATCGCCCGGCGCTTCCGGTGCTCGAAGGACTTCCAGTGCTACAAGTCCGGCTTTGAAAAGCTTTGCCGGGCGAAGATTGTGGGGGAGGGCAAGATGGTCGAGTGTTCGCCGGAGAACGAGGGCTCATGCGAGTTCAGGTTCTCTTTCGTGAAGAAGTCTTTCTGCAAGTGTCCTGTTAGATACTACATCGCCAAGAACCTCAAGAGATAGGAAGCGTGCGGAGGCCGGCGGACAAGGCGCGAGCGGGTGTGTCCCCACATTGCCGGGGGCTGCTACTGTGAGAGGAGCAGGGCGAAGATCATGTATATGGTGCAGCTTATCGAGTCGTTTGCGGTTGTGACGAGAGGTCCGGAGCTTATGGCGGGGTCTATTCCGATGCTTCGGAATAGGAATGGCAGTAGCAGGCCGAGGGTCGTTGCGACCATTATTGCGGAGAACATTCCCACTCCGAAGGCGAAGACGATTCGAGAGTGCCTTACGAAGTCGGTGTTTGCCGGCTGGCCTGCGCCGACGAGCAGTTGGGGCAGGAAGGCGCAGAGCAGACCGCCGACGACGGCACAACTGAGTGCGACGAGCATGGCGATTCGCACCTCCCGGCTGAAGACCTGGCCGAGCCTGAGTGCGGCGAGGTGACCTGTTGCGAGGCCGGAGACGACGATGGCGGAGGTCTGCAGGCCCGCGTTTCCGCTCATGGCGCCTATCATCGGCACGAATGCGGCGGCCGCGACGAACACGGGGCTGTAATGGACCCTGAAGAGCATCATGACGAAGGCGGTGACGGAAGTGCCGATAAGGCAGGGCAGCAGCCAGGTCATTCTGATTCGGGCGGCGTGGAAGGCTGAGAACTTGTCCAGTTCGTCGGGGTCGGTTCCGGCCATGGCATAAAGGTCCTCGGCGGCCTCATCCTCGGCGACCTCGATGATTCGGTCGGCGGTGATTCTGCCGACGAGCCTGCCGTCCTCGTCGAGGACCGGCACGACGATCAGGTCGTTCTTGCTGAATATGTTTCGGACCTCTTCCTGGTCGGTGTCGACGGTGACGTAGAGGGCGTCCGGGTCGATCAGGTCGACTATGAGGGTGTTTTCCGGGGAGGTTATCAGGTAACGGATTCGGACGTCGCCGACGAACTTTTCGTCTTTGTCGACGACGAAGACGGAGTAGAAGTCCTCGTCTATTTCGGCGGCGCGGATTTTGCTGATGGCCTGTGCGACGGTGGCGTCTTCGGGGACGCTTATGAGCACGGGGTCCATGATTCCGCCGGCCGAGTCCTCGGAGTACATCATCAACTCTTTGATTTCGGCCGATTCGGCGGGCGCTATGTGCCTGAGGACTTTCTGGCTTATTTCTTCGGGCAGCTCGGCGAGCAGGTCGGCGGCGTCGTCGTAGTCCAGCTCGGCGACGAGCGTCTCTATTTCTTCTTCGCGCAGCAGATTGAAGAGTCTTGCTCGTGTGGCCTCTTCGACTTTTTCAAGGACCTCAGCGGCCAGCGCTTTTTCGAGGACGTTAAATACGGCGCGTTTTTTTTCGTCGTCGAGCAGCTCGACGATTTCGGCGATGTCACTGCTTCTGCGGTCGTTGAGGAGCGTTCCGAGGGCTTCGGCGCCGTTTGTCTCGAACAAGGTCTCGATGTCCTGGAGCAGTTGTTTCTGTTCGTCGACCATTGGCCTGGTCCCATTGCATTTTCAGGTTGCTGCTATTATTTTCGAGACAAGACAAACGAGTCACAATACACCACTTCATCCGCCAGCCGGATAGAATAATCGGCTCGGCGGTATTTGGCAAATGTTTTTGTGACATTCGGTGTAAGCGTCCGGTTTGCCGACTTGGAGAGCGGCGGTGTGTATTAAGTTGATGGTCCGGCCGCCTTTTTCGGAGGGCGCATCTAATCTGCTTGAAGTTCGTGGAGGGGTCTGCGGGGTTTGTCGGCCGGGGGATTGCCCCGGCGGCGGTGACGTCGGCAGGGCGAGGGGGCGTTGGCGCCGGTTCAGTTGGGCGCGCGGGCGTTGTGGGTTCGGGGGAGTACCCGTCTCTGCTTCGAAAAAGCTCGGAAAAAACACAGAACCCCAGGGCTTGAAGCGGCCGACAGAGTATATAGGCGCCTGCGGTGTAGGAAGGGGGGGATTGGGGGATGGGGATGGTAAGGGCCTGCTGTCGGCGGGCAGCGCCGAGCCTGCGGTTTCGGTTGCGGAGGCGGAATCGGGTGAGAATATGCTTGAGTATCGGACGTTTTTGGTGTAGAATATGGGGTGAGGTGGCCGACTTGGTATCGACATAAACAGGATTTGCCATATTGTTGTAGGGGTCAAGCCATGAAGGGGCTCGTTTATTGTTTTTTGGCGGTTTTGGCGGTGGCGGCATGCTTTTGCACGGGAGCGCCGGAGCCGGTTGTGGTTCAGGGGCCGGGGCTTTGGACAGCAAAGGTGGTTTTCACGCATCCTCAGCAGCTTGTCTTACGGTCGGCCGTGGACAATAAGCCGATCCGGTTCTGGTACGGCCTGGTCACGATCAACAACGATACGGGGCAGGATGTGGGCTTCTATCCGAAATGCGACCTTATGACGGATACTTTCGAGATACTTCCGGCAGGCAGGGGCGTCTCAGGGACGATCTTCGAACAGATAAAGCGTCGTCATCAGGTGAGGTATCCGTTGCTTGAGTGGCTGGAGCGGACCGACAGCAAGCTGCTGGAGGGGGAGGACAACGCCAAGGATATCGCGATAATCTGGCCGGATTTCGACGGGCGGGCCAAGGGCATCAAGATATTCATCAGCGGGCTGAGCAATGAGACGGCGGCCATCGACCACCCCGTGGCAAGGGACGAGGCGGGGAAACCTGTTAAGGTGTTCCTGCGAAAGACGCTCGAATTGAGCTACGACGTCAAGGGGGACCCGGCGACGAGGTCCGATGCGGATATAGTCTTCAAGGGTAAGCGCTGGATCATGCGGTAGGTTTTCGCCGGTTCTTGAGTGGGGCAGGCGGCAGGCAGGTGGGGTCTTGCTGGTTGCGCGGGGCTTCGGATTCGTAAGGGGGAGAATCGAACGGTTCTGTTGTTGAAATTCCTGCTAGCGGGCTTTAGCGGTTGAGGATCCATATTGAGGCGTTGAGGACGGCGGCGAATGCGACCCAGAGTACGTAGGGGCAGAGCAGCAATGCGGCGGGGGCCGAGACCTTTGCGAAGAAGATAATTGTCAGCAGTATGGCGGCCAGGAGGAAGATGATCTCGACGAATGCGAGCAGGGGGATTTGAAGACCGAAGAACAGTGGGGTCCAGAGGGCGTTGAGGGCAAGCTGGATGAGGAAGAACAAGAGGGCGATTCTGACGGGGCGGCTTTCAAGGCCCTTTTGCCAGACGAGGAATGCGGAAATTCCCATGATTAGATAGAGGGTGGTCCAGACGGGGCCGAAGAGCCAGGCGGGGGGTGTGAAAAAGGGCTTGTTGAGGTTTGCATACCAGGTGGAGAGGGCCTGTCGGGTGGTGAAGAGGAGGGCGGTCAGGGTAGGGGCGAACGAGATCGTACAGGCGATAACGAGTCTGGTGACGCTTGTTGGCTGCATATATCGGCTTTCAAAATCCAGGGCCAAGAGCAAATCAGACCTGACGGCGGGGGCTATGTCAAGGGCAAAGGCGGATATGTGGTGGGGCGGCCCGGGGGAGTTTCGGTTTGAGCGGGCGCGGGAGAGAGTATCGTGGCAGCTTCTCACGGGACCGGGTCCACTTCGTGCGGTGCGCGGAGGCCGGTCGTATTAACGCCGGCGATGTCCTTAACGGCCAATTGAATTCTGCAGGGAACACTTGGCCACGGTCTATTATTGCGGCGCGGCCTCGAGAGTTATATTATGAACGGTGGTGTGCCCGGACTCGGTTTTGAGCGTTCCGTGAAAGGTTTGGTAGCCGGGCTTTTCGATTTTGACAACGACATTTCCGACATGGGTCAAGAGCTTCTGGGCTTCGTAATACGGCATTTTCTTCATCGATTTGATGTTCGTTACGACCGACACGCTTCGTTCGTTGAGCGGGGTCTTTCCGAGGCTGGTTGACGGCTGACCCAGCGGGTGTATTTGCGTGACGGATGCGCCTTGGGGCTCGGTAATGATTGTTACTCTGCGGGGCTCCATATTGAAAGCGCCTCTGGGGGATTCGTTACAGCCGGAAAACAGGGCTACACAGGCTGATGCCGCAAATATGAATGCCATGGGTCTCATTGTCATTCCTTTCCGTCGAGTAGTTCTGTGCAAGCTGTTTGGCGAGCAATATCCATGGGAACTGAAAGCCGGTCCGGCAACTTATCGAACATACGGCCGCGTTGCAGTTTTTGTTTCTCATGGAACGGCTGATTGAGCATATCGAGTGCGTGCACCCCGGACAAGTGTAGATATTTTTTTTGCAGTATATCAGGGGTCAATCGGCCGTGTAGATTACGAGCGTGGAATTCCTGCCCGCCGGCGAGGAGAAGACCGGGCGAAGGTTTTGGGGTTCGACACGATTGGGATCAGGGCTCTGTTCGAGCTTTCGGACCACGTATTTGGGTTTTGTTTTTGGGGTGTGCGTCTCGGGAATCCAGGGTCTTTGGGCGTAGAATGCGATGCGGGAGTCGGGGACCTGCACGAGGTCGTTTTCGGACGTGTTTGCAGCGAGCCATTGGGCGGCGAGCCTGATGTAGTTTTTGTCGGCGTGGAGCGGTCGGAGCAGCTTGGGTGTGCAGATTGCCAGGCCGAGGAAGATCAGGACGTAGAACAGTGATGACGGGCGTCTTTCCGGGGATGGGATGTTGGCAAGCTTGTTCTTTTGCAGGCGGCCGCTTATGGTGCGGAGGCCGAGCGGGATATAGAAGGTCGTAATTACAATCACGGGCAGCGTGTGTCTTTTGCTGATATATCCGTAATTGTGGTGGAGTGCGACCAGGGCGGTGACATTTAGTGCGATGAAAGCAAGAATAAAGAATTGCTCGGCGGGATCGGCATGAGATCCTCTTCGGAATCGGCAATAGAGACCCAGAGCCATCGGGGGGACAAAGTAGTACATTAGAGTTTCGCAGATATTCTGGGCGAGCTTGCCGCTTGCGACGGCGATCTTTGCGGGGACGATTTCGGCTAGGCACTGGTTCCTGGGGCGCACGACGTCGGAGCGGTTTTCGGCCGCGTCGGCAAAATGAGGCAGGGGTCCTATGCGTCGTTCGGGCAAGAGGTAGCCAATGTGTAGAATATAGGGGCCTGCGGTTATGGCGAAACCGGCGACAAGCAGGATTATGGCGGCGGCGGCTTTTGACCTGGTTGTTTTGCGTTTGGGGCTTATCAAGCAAAGCAGGAGCCACGCGGCGCCGTATGCGAGCAACTGGCCACATTCTGGGCGAATCAGAAAGCCGAGGCCGGCGGCCAGGCCCGCGGCTCCGAACATCCACCATCGGCCGGAGCGGGCGCCGGCGAGGAGCAGGAGCAGACCGGCCGAGAGGCACAACAGGTGCGGCCAGTCGCTGAGCGTGTCACTTGCATAGCGGGCGGGCCAGGGCAGCACGATTAGTATCAGCAGGGCCCAGAAGGTTGGGGCGGGGCCGACGAGGAGGCTTCCAAGGAAGTATAGAATCACAATTGAGGCGAGTCTGCAGAGCAGTGAGACGTATTGTGCGGATATGATGAGGCTTTCGGTGTCGTGGCCGGCGAGGAAGGGCGACAAGATTTTGTCGGCAGCGAGCGTGAGAGTGAGGTACCCCGGATGGACGGGCAGCCGGCGGAGGTTATCGATCGGCTTTTCGGCGAAGGTACGGGCGGAGCTGAGATAGATGACACCATCCTGGGAGATCATGACTGCTGTGGCGATGAGATATATTCCGATGGCCGCGGCCAGGGCCAGCAGGATAATCAAGTGTTTGATGTGGTTTTTGCGCGTATTCGGCCGAGTAGCTGAGTACAGGGATAGGTTCTTCATGTCTTACCTGATTTTACGTAAGTTAGCCGAGCGAGCACAATTAAAGCCGGCCGTAGTGTCGCCCCGGGGCGAACTTCCGTACATTAGAGCGAGGGGGCTAGTTTTTTGGCAAGTACTTTTCGCCCATGTGGCTGAAATACCCGGAGGGTGGGGCTTAAGAGCAATTATCGTCTGCGATGACGGTGGGGGCACAGGCTTTGGCCTCCGGCGGGCGGGTTATTCTGAAATCGCGTGTGGGGTCTGAAAAGGCTTGACCGGGAATTTGACGGCAGCTATGATTTCCCTACAGATTTTGTGAAGCTGAAACGGTCCAGGAGAACCAGGGAACAATCCGGCCGAGCTACTTGGGAAGGTGCCAAGTTTGCAGTTTCTTTGATTCGAGAGTCTTTTTGGTACCACCAGGAGATTAAAGATATGGCAGGCACGCGGGGCGAGGTTTCGGGCAGCGACGGTGTCGCAAAGGCGGTCCCTGACCGGACGAGCGGTGGCGGCAGTGAGATCAACGTGGCGGACTACCTGCGAGTGATCTGGCGGCGCAGGAGATTTCTCGTTATCGCCACGGTGCTTCCAACAGTTCTGGTGTGGCTTGTGGTGAGTCTTGGGCCGAGATACTACAAGGTGACTTACACATATCAGACTCGTCTTGACGAGAAAGGGTACAGGCTTCTGCTGGACAAGTTCTACAGTGCGGAGAATCTGGACGATCTTATTTCACGGCTGAAGGCGTGCGGTCTGTCGGCGTATGCTCGGAAGATTGCGAGCGCCAGCACGGAGGCGGGGCTGAAGTGGCTGGTGAGCTTCACGGTATCGCCTTCGTATTTTGACGTTTTGAGCAGCTCGACGCGTGTGACAGCGGGAGAAGCGGACAAGATTCAGCAGATCAAGGGCACGTTGTTGATGATGACGATAACGGGCAGGCCCGCGGGAGATATGGAGCAATTGTGTTCGGTCATAAGAGAGGGCGTTGAGAGTGTGGTTCCGGTCTATTCTCTGAAGCACGAGCTGAACAGCTCGGTTGTGGCGATGAAGAGCGCGATGGTGGATATCGAGGAGAGCAGATTTGCACTGGAGCTTGAGCTGGAGAGCAAGCGGGCGGCTCTGGAGAAGCTCAAGGCGGTGAAGTCGGCGGGCTCACCGACGGACGGGAGCGGGATAGTCCTTCAGTTCAACGACTTGGAGCAGACGAGCGAGTACCTTCCGCTTTCGCACCAGATACAGGCATACGAGGCAAAAATAATCAAACTGGAAGAGCGGATGAAGACGGATGAGAAGAGCTATGCATACTACAAAGAGCTGTTAGCGATAAATGAGCGTCTTTTTAATGAGATACGGGGCAAGATGTCGTCTCATTACACGATCCAGGAATTTCATTCGTTTCTGACCGGCGTGATCAAGGATTACGAGGCCAGGGAGCTGACGGATTACCTGAGCGCTTACATCAAGAGGGTGGAGAACCTGATATCAACGAACATTCCGGTTATAGAGAAGCCGCGGGTATACCCGGTTGCAAAAGAAGGCCTGAAGAAGACCGTGATCGTTTTCGTGGGGCTGCTGGTGGTGGGGGTAGGCGGCGTGTTTGTAATGGAAGGCGTCCGGGAGCGGACGTCTCGGGCGGCTTGAGATATGCTTTGTGGGCTTGCGCAGAGCAGGCCTGCCGGCCGGCTTTCTTCAGTGGCGCGCCGTTGGAGGGTTGGCGAGTTTATGTTTTTGCTTTTTCAATGATTTGCAAAAACATTGCCGCGCTACCCACGGGGACGAAGTCCGCTCGAACGGGGCGCGCGCGGTTGATCAGGCGCGTTGCGGCGGGGAAGGGGCTAATCAGGGGGCGCCGCGGGTCAGTGTATAGTTATAAGCGTTTTGACTTTGAGATGAAACGGCGTGGGGGCGCGTCGTTTCTAGACGGGGGTGAATTCTGTGGTATTCTGTGGCGTTGAGATGTCAGAGGCACAAGACAAATCTGCACGGGTCTTTGAGTGCGAAGAGTCCGGCCGCCGTGGTTCGCGGGGAGCGGCAAGATACTTAATCTCTCTGCTGGGTTTGCGTGGTCAGGAACTGAGCAAGTTTTTCTCCCTGGTTGCGATGAGTCTTTTTACAGCCGGCCTGCAGTTTGCGACGATGGTGAAGATAGCGAACGTTCTTGGGAAGGCTGGTTTTGGCGATCTGGCTTATGCCATAGTGGTGGGGACCTACGGCAGCACGATAATTTTGTACGGCCTGGATCGGACGATGGTGCGCGACATGATTCACTTTCCCGGGCGTTTTGGTGAGTTCGTGGCGGCGAGTCTTTTTCTGCGGGCCGGGATTTTCGGGATTTTTATTCTTGGTCTGGTTCTCTGGATTGTTTTGTCGGGTTCCGGCGGTGGTTTCTCTTGGGGGGCGGCGGCGGTGGCGGCTGCCGTGTCGGTTCCGTCGCTTAATCTTCAGCCGGTCTATGACGTATGGGACAAGATGCAACGTCACGCGGTCTATAACCTGCTGCGGCGGTCGGCCTATTTTGCAGCGGTCTGGGCGGTCGTTCTGAGCTCTCCGGAGGGTTTGTCGATTTCTTTGATAGGGCTTTTCATGCTCTTGTCGGCGATTCTGGGTATTTTTCTCGAATATCGGTGGGCCATTGCACGGATTGAATTTACAGGCCCGCTGCATATAGGCAGGGCGACTATATCCATGATAAAGGACAATGTGTGGGTATCGCTCGCCGGTGTCGGATGTCTTTCGTTTGGCGGGCTCAACCAGCTCATCCTAAAGCATATATCGGGCAGCTCGGACCTTGGCGGGTACGCCGTCTGCTGGCAGATGGTGGCACTGACGACGCTGCTTCTGATGCAGGTTGCTCGTATCGGCAAGCCGGCGGTTGCCCGCTACAGCAGTCCGGCGTCGCAGGCGAATAACGGCCGGGTGAGTTTTCTTGTTCGCTACGGGATGATCATGCTGGCTGTTGCTGCTGTTGTTGGGCTGCCTTCGATGCTTTTTGCGGGGCCGATTCTGCGAACGCTTTTTCGGCCGGAATACGTTTCCGCCGCGGGTACACTTCGTGTTCTCGGGGCATACGTGATGATTCTCGGAGTGGGGATGGCCGCATCTCAGTACGTGGTAGCGGCCCGTATGGAGCGGACGTATTTTTTCAGCGTGGCTTTCGGGGGAGTGCTGAGCGCTGTTCTATGTTTTGTTCTTATACCGAGGTATTCCGGACTCGGGGCCGCCCTGTCGCTGCTGATTTCGCACGGGGCTGCGATGGGGATCTACGTACTGGCGGTCGTGAAACATCTCAGGGCCGCAGGCAGACCATGGGGGGCATGATGGCGCCGGTAAGGAACGTGTTCACGGAAGTTGCGGAGAGGGGGTTTTGCATAGGCTGCGGCTTGTGTGTCGCGCTATGCCCTGCGGGCACTCTTGTTATCGGGTTTAATGAATCCGGGGTGTATTCGGTGCGCGACAAGGCCGGCACGTGTTCGGAGAACTGCAACATCTGCCTGAGGGTATGCCCTTTTTCCGATTATTCAGAGGATGAAGACGCGTTAGGCAAAGAACTCTTCGGCGCACTGGGTGGAATCAGGCACAGGCCGGAGACGGGATACTACCTGGGCTCTTTTGTCGGCTATTCGAAGGTTGACGGTCACCGCGAAAACGGGGCGTCCGGCGGTCTGGTTACGTTCGCACTGGAGGCGTTGTTGAGTGAGGGGCTGGTGGACAAGGTTGCCTGCGTGGGGAGTACGGGAGATCCGGTCAAGATGTTCAAGTATAGTCTATGCAGCGCTCCGGAGGAAATTCGTGCGTGTTCGGGGTCGTGTTATTATCCCGTTGAAATGAGCGAGGTAATCGGGGGTATGCTCCGGGAGGAAGGTCGGTATGCCCTCGTCGGGCTGCCGTGTTTTTGCAAGGGGGTTCGCCTGGCCATGCGGCGTGTTCCAGCACTGGGTCGGCGTGTGAAGTTCATATTAGGACTGGTATGCGGGCAGCTAAAGAGCAAGTTGTTTGCCGAGTGTGTTTGCGCGTTGGGTGGAGGGGACCCTCACACTTTGCGGAGAGCCGCGTTTCGAGTTAAGGATCCCGGGCGTTCGGCGTCGGACTTCGGAATCAGGCTTGTGAGCCGAGAAGCCGGACAAGGCGAGCGTGAAGTTCTGGTGCACTGGACGGAAGGAGTGGACCGTATTTGGTCTGATCGTTATTTTACCCCGCAGGCGTGTAACTTCTGCGATGATGTATTTGCCGAGGTTGCGGATGCGTCGTATATGGATGCGTGGCTTCCGCGTTACAGCGGTGATCCAAGGGGGCACAGTATCGTTTTAGTTCGGAATGGGCAGGTGTGGGATATTCTTGGCGGCGAGTCGGCCAAGGGGGCGATTGAGATGCGGCAGCTTGAGATTGGGGATGTGATTGCGAGCCAGTCAGGGGTGTTGGAGGCCAAGAGGAGAGAGCTGCCGGAGCGGTCGAGGCTGGCGGAGGAGGCAGGACAGAGGGTTCCGAAGAAGAGATTGCAGCTTTGTGACAGCAGGTTGTCGGCTTTCAGGAAGCGGATTGTAAGGCTAACGTGGGAGGTTTCGGGTCGGAGTGCCGAGAGATGGTTGAAATTGGGCAAGGACGCGGGGCGTTTTGTAAGAGAATTCAGGTTTTTGAGCTGGAAGATACTTATGCTGCGTCGTATAGATCAGTGTTTTAAGATTGCGGTAGGGGTCTGGAGAAAAGCGCAAAGGGTATTGTTCCACTGATGGAGGGGTGAGGTATCGGGATGTGGGGGAGGGGTCGTGCAATCGCCCCTGCTTGAAAAGTCGTTTTCAGAAGCATACAAGAGGTGTTGTTTAGATGCATGAGAGACCCGCATTATTGTTAACCGGCAATGGTTCTCATTTCAGTCGAGGTTGCGAAGCGATCTTCCGGGGTACGGTTCGGATACTGAGAAGGGCCTTTGACAGTCCTAAGTTCGTGAATGCGAATCTGGATATGTCGAGAAGGCCGTACGTACCGGCTCACGCGGACCGGGACGTTGTGCACAGGCCGATAATTATGAAGCGCTGGTCGCCACAGTGGGTGTTGCGCCAGGTCTTCAGGCGGGTGCTGGGCGGGGCGCCGGCTCGTTTGATGTTTCGTCCGATCCGAGGCGACATCCTGGAGTGCGATGCCGTATTGTCGGTCGGGGGGGATAATTACAGCCTCGATTACGGCATACCGTACGATTTTGTGGCCATGGGCGAATACGTTTCGAGCCTGAAGCGTCCGCTGATTGTATGGGGGGCGTCGGTGGGCCCGTTCGACAGTCATCCACGGTTTGCCCGGCGCATGCATGAGCATCTGAAGAGGTGTGTGTCGGGATTCTTTGTGCGTGAGGAGTTGTCCCGCGATTACCTGATATCGCACGGCATAGCCGATGATGTTGTCGTGATGGGTGATCCGGCGTTTGTAATGGAGGGCGAGAGCGTATCCGAGGACAGGATAGGATTCGCTCTTGGCTCCGAGGCGGTCGGGCTGACGCTAAGCCCCCTCATGGCCAGGTGGGTGACGGGAGGCGAGATGCGAGCGTGGCTGGACAGAAGCGTCGGGATTGTGCGCTGCCTGAGGCGGCAGTGCGAGGGTCCGGTTATACTTATTCCTCACGATACGAGGGAGCGCACCGACGACCACGCGTTCATGTCGGCGGTGCTGAGACGTTTGGGGCATGACAGCAAGGACGTTTTCTTGCTGCCGGCCGACTTCGATGCGGCGGAAACGAAGTGGGTGATTTCGAAGATGAGGTGTCTGGTTGCGGCCAGGACGCACGCCACGATTGCGGCGTTCTCGAGCTGTGTGCCCACGGTAAGTCTCGGGTACAGCGTTAAAGCCGAAGGAATCAACAGGCAGCTCTTCGGGCACACGGGGTACCTTATTCGTGGCAAGGACATCAATGAAAGGACGGTGATGGAGACGACCCGCAAGGTTCTGTCATCGGAGAACGAGATTCGGGGGCTCCTTAGAGACGTAATTCCCGGCGTTCAGAAGCAGGCCTTCGATGCGGGCGTTATACTCAGGGAAATGCTCGAGAGGCTCTGAATTACTGTGTGGCGCGGCTCGGGTTGATTCATCGGGTGTGGTCTGAGATGGACTTCAGTGTTGTAATTCCGACAAAGGACCGGGAGGAGGATCTGGCGGCGTGCATAGAATCTGTCGCAAGGCAGGTGCTTTTGCCGATTGAGGTTCTGGTGGTCGACGACGGGGCGATAGGTGAGGGTGTGCGGAGGGCGATAGAGGGAGAATTGGGGCGGGCGGGTATTTCGTTCAGATACTTCAAGAAGGACAAGCCCGGGTCTGCGGAATCGAAGAATCTGGGAGCGAAGGAGGCGACAGGTGAGCTGGTTCTGTTTCTGGACGATGATGTCGTTCTTGAGAGGGAGTACATCAGTAGCCTGGGGCAAATATGGGAGAAGAGAGGGGGCGAGAGTAGACTGGCGGGAGTATGCGGGGTTATCAGGAACGCGAGGGCGAAGCGCCGTGCGGAGAGGGTGTTTAATCGAATTTTTTGCCTTCACTCTTCGAAGAGCTGGTCTATTCTGGGGTGGGGTTTCCAAACATGGGACTACGGGCTGCGTGGAGAACAGCAGGTGGAGTGGACGCCTTGCGGGCTAACGAGTTTTCGCAGGGAAGTGCTGAATCGGTATCGTTTCAGGGCCCTGGAGCAGGGGCGAACGGCCCTGGAGGACCTGGAATTCTGCTGGAGGCTTTTGAGGGACGGCTATCACTTCATAATGGCCGAGTCTGCCGGTTTGGTCCACAAGGCGGCGAGTGCGGGTCGAGAGGGCGCGTTTGCAGCGGGGTACAAGGAGGGCTATAATCGGTGCCTGATATTTCAGAGACACGCCGAGAAGTCTTTCAAGAACCGCTTGTGTTTCTTGGTTGCGAGTGTCGGCTGGATTATCAGGAAATGGTTTGCGGCGTTTTTGGAGCCGAGGTCGGCCGCCAAGTACCTGTTGTGCGGTTTAGGCATTATTGCGGGGAATTTCGGATTTCTACTGAATCGTCTTTGCAAGAGAAATGAGAGTTGATTCACGAGAATTGAAACGGGATATAGCCGTTGCGGTTCCGGCGTGCGCGCTGGGGTTGGCGGTGATGTCGGATGAAGCTTTGGGAGTCCATCTTGCCCTGCTCGGATGCCTTTATGCAGCCACGGTTCTGGTCATGCGTCGTCTCGGGCTAAATGAGAGAAACCTGCATTCGTTGTTCCTTCTGACGGTGGCAATCCGTTTCGGGATAGTCATCTTCCTGCACTATTCACAAATATACCCCTTCGGGGGCGAAAGAGACGACTGGTTCTACCATCGTATCGGGGTGGCGCTGGCGGAGCGTTTCAGGCAGGGCAATTTTTGGTTAGGGGGGCTTGGAGAATTTCCGTGGTACCCTGTTTTTCTGGGAGGTCTCTACGCGGTGACTGTGCCCGAGATGCTTGTGGGCAAGGCGACGGTCGTTTGGCTGGCGGGGATATCCGCGATTCTGCTGTACTCGATTATGAGGGCACTGGGCGGGTCGGAGAAGCGGGCGTTCGTGGTTGGTTTTCTGGGGTGCAACTTCTATCCGAGCTACGTTTTTTACGGAAGCCTTTTGCGGAAAGACACACTGGTTATTCCACTGGCGCTGTCGGGCATCCTGATAATCGTAAAGCTGGTGGCGCACTTTCGCTGGAGGATGTTCTTTTTGTTCATGGTCGTATCCGGGCTTCTGATGACGCTTCGGATTTACGCGGGATTCGTTTTGGCTCTGGCTCTTTTTCTGTCGTGGCTATTGGCTTCATGGAGGTCGAGGCCGGGCCAGACTATTGTCTATGGGCTTGTGATGGTTCTGGTGTGGGGATGCGCGGCCAAGGTTATGGGTTACGGCTTTATGGGTATCCGGGCCACGAGGAAGCTGTTGAATCCGGAGTTCATTTCGCATTTTCGTGAGAGTCAATATTCCATCGGCGGGTCCGCGGCCCAGGTTGAATCGGACTTTAGCAGTCCGCAGGGATTCGTCGGATACTATTCTCGCTCGTTCGTCAACGTGCTTTTGGGTCCTCTTCCGTGGCAGATAAGAGAGACGACGCACCTGTTTTCGCTCCTGGAAGTAATACCGTGGTATTTCTGCCTGTTTTTGATCATTCGCGGCGCCGGGCGGGCTTCGGTGCTGAAGGTGTCGATCCCGGCTTTGATCTACGGCATCGGCCTTATAGGATGTATTGCGTTATTCAGCGACAATCTGGGGGCAAACACAGGTCTTAGAATGTCGGCTTTCCTGGTCCTTGTGTGCCTTGTCCCTTTCGGCCTTGGGAGGTCCACGGATGTCGGATGATCGCGAGAGAGTGGGCGTGCTGCATATCATTACTCTTTCCTCGTGGGGCGGTGCGCAGCAGGTTTGCCACGACATTGCGACGCACATGGACAAGCGGAGGTATTTGACGGAGGTTGCGTGTGCCGGCGGGGGGGAACTGGTGGAGAGGCTGCGCGAGAGGGGCGTTGTGGTGCACGAGGTTAATAGTCTGGGGCGGAATATATCGGTTTTGAGGGATTTGCGTGCGGTGGTGGAGCTTTGTCGTCTGATAAGGAAGGGGCGGTATTCCATCGTTCACTGTCACAGCTCGAAGGCGGGCATGGCGGGCAGGCTGGCCGCTTGGCTTGCCGGAACACCGCGGAGGTACTTTACCGCGCACGGATGGGGGTTCTACAACGCTCAGGAATACGGGCACATGAGGAGGCTGCTGATTCTTTCGGAAAGGCTATGCGCGAGGATATCGACCAAGGTAGTGTGCGTTTCGGAGAGTGTCAGGCGGGACGGTGTAAAGGAGCGAATTGCGAAGGAAGGGAAGTTTGTGGTTATTCGCAACGGTCTGGCCCCGGATAATGCCGCTCGTACGAAAAGAGACTTCCTGCGGAACATGATCGGCGCCCGCGGCGGTGATACGGTCTTCGGGATGGTGGCGAGACTGGCTTACCCGAAGGATCCGCTGCTTTTCCTGGGGGCGGCCAGGCGCGTTAGGGAGGCTCATTGCGGGGCGAAGTTTGTTTTGATGGGTGCCGGACCGCTGTATGCGGAATGCGAGGAATTCGTGAAAGTCGAGGGTCTGGAAGAAAGTGTTTTTTTGCTGGGATTCAGGGGAGACGCCCGCGAGCTGCTTGCGGGGCTGGATGTTTTTGTTTTGTGCTCTCGCTTCGAGGGTCTTCCTGTGACGATAATCGAGGCGATGTTCAGCGGTCTTCCTGTTATCGCCGGCAACGTGGGCGGGATTGGTGAGCTGGTTGAACACCGCCGGAACGGGTTTTTGATTTCGCCGAATGACGTTGACGAGTTGACAGAGGCCATGATTGAGATTATTAAGAATCCTTCGGATCGTGTGAGAATGGGGCGCGAGAGCCGGGAAATGGCCGTGGCGTACTATACGGTCGACAGGATGATTGCAGGCTATCAGAGTTTGTATGAGGATGAGGAATGCCAAACCGACGGAGTTTGTCGATGAGGTTATTTGCCGGGGTCAGGCCGAAATCCCGGGGGGCTTTTGCCGTGCCGATGCGAACGATGTTGACATTGGTCAATGCGGTTTTAGTGAATGCCGGCTTCCTCTTAGCGTTTCTGATTCGGTACGGCTTCACATTTCCGGAGTACAATTTTGCGCCATACAAAAGGAGCTTTTTGTTTTTGACGGCGATCTACGTGTTGTCCGCGGCCGGCTGCGGGGTATACAGGCGCCGGTTCAAGTCGTCCTGGGATTTGTTCAAGCGGGTTTTTAGCGCGTTGTTTATAAGCACGCTGTTGAGTGTGGCGTTTGTGTACGTGTTCCGGGTGGAGTGGGGCGCGTTTCCGACGAGCATCTTTATTATTTCATTTTTCGTGAATCTGCTGCTTGTTTTTGCGGTGAGCCGGCGGCTTCTAAAGGCTGCAAAGAGGATCAAGAAGAAGGTTGTGGTCCTTGGCGAGGAGGAGATAGAGGACATGATGCCGCGGAGGCCTCATGTGGTGAAGCAGAAGATACACAGCATCCGGGAGCTTCTGGGCTGCCGTGACCTGGACGAGATATTGATTTGCGAAAAGATTCGGGACGATTCGGATTTCAGCCTTCTGGTTTACCTTGTGCAGAAGCTGAAGGTGGAGGTTGTCTTCAGTCCATCGATATACATGGAGCTGCTGCCGATGCGGATCAACGGCGAGGGACCGGTGGCGTACCTTAACACGTTCTTCGGGAGGAAGCCGGACATTGAGGAGTTCTTCATGCGGGTGCTGGATGTAGTTGCGAGCATGTTTATCCTGATTATATCGGCGCCTGCGATAGCGGTGGCCGGTTTATTGATAAAGAGCACGTCTTCGGGGCCGGTTTTCTACAAGCAGGAGAGGGTTGGCAAGGACGGGAAGGTTTTTACGCTGTACAAATTCAGGACGATGGTCAAGGATGCGGAGAAGAGGGTAGGGCCGGTTCTGGCGACCCGGGACGATCCGCGTGTGACGGGCGTGGGGAGGATTCTTCGCGCGATGCGGCTTGACGAGCTTCCCCAGTTGTTCAACGTATTGCGTGGTGACATGAGCCTGGTGGGGCCGCGGCCCGAGCGGCCGCATTTCGTCAGGCAGCACAGGGTGTTGCGTCAGATGCGGCTGGTGGTTCGGCCGGGCATAACGGGGCTTGCGCAGGTGCGGAGTCTCTATGACCTCAAGCCCAAGCACAAGATCAAGTACGACCATCTCTATATCCAGCGGAGGTCGTTCCTGCTGAATCTCTACATTCTCGCCAAGACTGTGCCTGTTATCTTCTCGAAGAAGGGCTGGTAGGCTTTGAGCGGGCGCCGTAGTGTCTCAGCAGCAGGGATTGATGTTGTGGCCGGGAGCCGACGAGAAATGTCAGCGGCCAAGAAGACTGCCTCAAAATAAGCAGCGAGGTTTCCGATTCCCGAACATCCGGGTTACTGGAGTCCCGTTCGCAGAAGCGACGGCACGGCCGTCAGGTCGTAAAAGGCCGAGTCTGCGCTGATTTCAAACAGGTCGCGGCGGCGTGCATAAGTTGTATACCGGACCGGCAGGGAAATCCTGCCGGTCCGGCTGTCTTTTTAGCTATTGCGGTGCTGCGGGCGTTCTAAAGAGCAGCATGAAGATGAGTATAGAGGCGAGGGCGATGGCCGCGGGGACCATGAAGATCTGACGCCACTGGAACTTGCCTTCCTTCCTGAACTTGTCCATCACAAAGCCGGCGAACTGTGTGCCCAGGAACAGGCCTACGCCGGTGGTGGCTGCGAAAAGAAGCGCCTGCATCGAGCCCCGCATTTCATCCGAGGCGACGCTGTTTGTGAACATCTGGCCGACGATGACAAAAAGGACGTAGGCCATTCCATGAAACCCTTGACAGACAACGATAAGCCATCGGGGTTTTTCCCTTATGTAAACGACATATAGGAGAAGCCAAAACGTTGCCCCCACGGTCAGGGTCCATTTCGGGCCGAGCTTTTTTAGCAGGAGGACCATGATCGCAACCGTGGCAATTGCCTGCACGGCCTGGGCGATGCCCATTGATGCGGGGACGTTCTTACTGGGGATTCCCATATCCTGCATGAAGGGCGCTGTGCCGAGGAAGTAGAACTGCATAAGGCCAAAGAAGATCATTGATACGATAATAAAGACAAGGAAGTTGAAGTTATTGAGCATGCTTAGGGCCTGAAGCATTGGTGCGGTGCCTGCTTTTGCCGGCGGCGTATCCGGCAGGAAGAAGCACCCGACGCCCATTATCAGTGAAAGGATGGAGGCGAGGTAGAGGCAATCGCGGCCCTTGTCGCCGGTTTTGAATTTCCATCGCCAGCCACTGAGGAACCAGCCGATTAGCGCCCAAGCGCCGGGCGCCCAGAAGAATATCCACTTGGAGTGGACTTCTGGGTCGAGATTATTCTTGGCCAGGTGGGTGAACATGAGTGAATTTACGAGCGGCAGAGTTGCGGCGTAGCACAGACAGTAGAGAAGCATGACAACAAAGAGGCTTTTAAAGGAGGTCTTGTTGACGGCAATGAACATAAGAATCGCGCCTGCGAGATGCGCGACTGCGAGGATGATCTCGGTGTTGACATATTTGTCTGCGAGTTGTCCGCTGATGAGCGGTGACACGATGCAGGCCAGGGGGAGGGTGGCATATATCCAGCCGGTCTGCTTGCCGGTCATTTTGAGGGGGCCGAGCAGGCGTGCGGCGAGTACGGGCATCCAGGCGGCCCATACCGCAAACTCCATAAACATCGCGAAGCTCAGCGCAAGGTACAATTGCCAGCTCATTTCGTTCTCCTTAACTTAAGTGCAAGATTGTCACGCTTGTGTCCGTGCGTCCAGGCGAATTCATCCGGCGAAGGCCTGGAGCCTTTGGGCGGCGAGGTTGATGTCTCCGAAGCGGTCGGCCCCGGCCTCCCGCTCGATGGCCATGACGCCGTCGAAACCTATTTCTTCGAGCGTTTTCAGAAAGATATCCGTGTTGACCTCCCCGTCGCCCCAGGGGACCTCGGCGCCCCAGGTTCCGGGCTGTTTCGTCCGTGTGGCGTCCTTGACGTGCAGGTGCCTTATCCAGGGCGCCAGGACTTTTACCGCTTCGATCGGGTTGCCCTTGTCGTAGAGTATCATATTGGCGGGGTCGAAGTTGACGGCGACGGCTGGGTGACTGAGCTTTTCGAGGAATTCTCTGAGCTCTTCGGCGGTTTCCTGGCCCGTTTCGAGCAGGAGTGTGAGGTTTTTGGCCCCGGCGGCGTCCGCAAGGGTCCTGATTCGGTCGTAGAATTTGCGGGCGTACTCGGGGTTGCTCTCGTCGATGAAGCCGGCGTGCATGGCGATGTATTTGACCCCGAGCATGCCGGTGACCTCAACGGCTCCGACGAACAGCTTGTGATTTCTTTCCCAGTACTCGTCCGGGACCACCCCGCCGGTTTCCCTGATGCTGTCCAGCGTGGAGTAGTCCTCCTGAGGGAAATCTATCATCGTGCTGCTTATGGTCCAGGTCTGTTTCTGGATGGCATCGAGGACGGCTTCGCCGTTTTGCTCGAGTGCCGGTCTTATTCCGAGGTTGACGTGCTCGATGCCGATTTTGCGCATGGCCTGCGCCACGCCGGCGACATCCGTTTGCAGCGACCAGCTACACACTCCTACGGGCCAGTTTTTACATTTCATTGAATCGCTCTCCGGTTAAAATCCTCTTATTGCCTGTTCGATCAAGACAGTTTCATTGCTGCTGACGGATTTCTTTTCAGCCTCGACGATTCTGACCGAATCGCGGGACTGTTCGAGTGTCGTGACGGGCGGGATTTTTTCGCCCCTTATCGCTTTTGCGAAGTGTGCTATCTGGAGGAACCAGCCGTCGCCTTTCTCGACTTCGGGGCAGAAGGGCTCGCCCTGCGCCGGGCAGAGCCTGAAGACGGGCTGACGGGTCAGGTCGTAAACAATGGTCGCCTTTTCCATGACGATATTGAAGCTCATCTCGAATCCGAAGCCTGGCATCATGGCCCACCCGCCTTCTGCGGTGACGACCATGTCTGCGTCGTAAATATACTGCGTGACGATGTGGACCAGTCCTTCTGTGGGCCCGTTCGAGCCGAAGGATCGGACGGCCTTTGGCAGGCCGAAGAGGTGCTGGACGAAGTCGGTGTCGTGGATGTGCAGGTCGAGGGCCACCCCGCCGCTTCGCTTCTCGTCGGCGAACCAGTTGTCGGGGCTCCAGTTCGGGGCCGAACCGAGGCGCTGGAAGGTGGCGGCGATGACTTTGCCGTATCGCCCTTCCGCCACGATCTCTCTTGCCTTTGCGTATTCGGGCCAGAAGCGGACGCAGTGACCTATCTGGAGGGTCTTTCCGCTTTCTTTGGCTGCGGCGATCATCCGGTCGCACGAGGCAACGTCGAGTGCCATCGGTTTTTCGCAGAGGACATTGACGCCCGCGGCGAGGGCCTTTGTCGAACAATCCGGGTGCAGGTTTGTCGGCAGCGTGATTGAAACGGCGTCGAGGTCGCTGTCCTGCAGCATCCGGTCGAGGTCGTTGTATAACTCGAGGCTTTCGAAATCGACGGCGTCCTTCGTGTCGCCGATGTTGCCGACGGCCTTTTTCGTATCCTCGACGATGTTGGGATTAACGTCGCATATCGCTGCCACTTCGACGCCTTCGAGGCCCTTCCAGCACTTGTAGTGCATTCGCCCCATGAACCCGAATCCCACAATGCCCACTCTCAGCATCTCTCTAATCCTCCATTCGTTTGGCCGCCACGTGTTCTTTCGCGGTTCCCTTGCCGCGCACGTCTGCGCCTTGTTTTCCGTAAAACCGGGATTCTATCAGAACACGAGATATCGGCAAAGCCAATTCTTTGGTTGTTTGGGCATAAATTCGGCCGGGGGCTGGCGGCTCCGGCGTGCGGTCAACAGGGCCCGCGGGCGAGTTTGGACTGCCCGGCTTTGACAAGCGAGACGCGGGTGTCGATTGCTGGACAAAATACTCAGGATTTGCTAAGATGGCGGGTGTCTTGAGTCTATAGTTTATCGTCGGTTGGAGGAGCAGAAATGGGCAGGCTGACGCTAACTGTGCTGGCGGTGGTTTTGTCAGCTTCGGCGGAGGCGCGCGGGGGCGAATCTTACGAGCTGGCTTTCTCGACGTTTCTCGGAGGCAGTGATTGGGAGCATGCCCGAGATGTTGCGGTGGATGGGCAGGGCAATGTGTACGTGGTTGGGGGGACTGCCTCATCGGATTTTCCGACAACGGCCGGTGCGTACAGCAGGAGATTGAGCACGGGTGGCTCACAGGAATTTGGGCCATGCGATGTTTTTGTGGCGAAGTTCGGGGCTGCGGGCAATCTGATCTGGTCGACTTATATCGGGGGGCCGGACTATGACCGTGCGTACGGGGTGGAGGTGGACGGCGGGGGATATGTCTATGTGGCCGGCCGGGCGGGACCCGGTTTCCCGGTCAAGAACGCTTTTCAGCCCGAGTTCAACGGCGTCGACAACGGGTCGTACGGGATGCAGAACGCGTTTGTCCTGAAGCTGCTGCCGGACGGCTCGGACCTGGCGTGGTCGAGCTATGTGGGCGTTTCGACGTTGTGCCGGGACATCGCAATCGACGACAAGGGTGACGTTTACGTGCCCGGGGGGCGATGGAATACGGGCAAGGTTCCGCCGGTCGAGTGGTTCGCAAATGCGTATCAGAAGACGCCTCCCGGGGGGAAATCGGATTGCGGGGTGATAAAGATCAAGAGTGACGGGTCGCAGGTTCTGTGGGCCACGTGGCTGGGCGGCTCGGCGGAGGATGGAAGCGCGGCCTCGATACGGGTGGGAAAGAACGGGCGGGTGTACATAGGGGGCTCAACCTTCTCGGATGATTTTCCGACGACGCCGGGGGCGTTTGACAGGAGCTACGGGGGGCAGGCGGATTTTTTCGTGGCGTCTTTTACACCGGACGGCAACGACCTGGTCTATGGCACTTATCTGGGCGGGGCGAACAACGAATGGATCAGCACCCACAACCTGGCGATTGACGATTCCGGCAATGCGTACGTGGCGACTCCGACCGGTTCGGCGGAGTACCCGACGACGGCGGGGGCGTACCAGAGGGCTTTTGCAGGAGGGGGGACGGATTGGGCGATAACAAAGCTATCTGCGACAGGGGCTCTCTTGGCGAGCACTTTTGTGGGCGGCTCGGGCAGCGAGAATCCCGACGGCATATATGTGGATGCGTCGGGGAACGTGTTCGTGACGGGGGAGACCAGGTCGAGCGATTTTCCGTTGACGGCGAATTCTTACCAGTCGGGCGCTCGCGGCGGGACCGAGGCAGTTTTGCTGCGGCTGTCGGCGGACTTTAACGATATTCTCTATTGCACATACATGGGAGGGGGCTCCAACGACAACGGACGCTCGGGGTGTCTCGGCGGCGACGGCAGCCTTTATATGACTGGATCGACAGACGGGGCGGGCTGGCCGGTCAAAAATGCGTTCCAGAGCACGTTTGCCGGCGGCGGAGGCAGTTGGGGCAACGGGGACTGTATCCTGGCCAGATTTGCTCCGGTCACCACGATCCGGCTCGATTCGGCGGTAACCTATCAGACTATGACCGGCTGGGAGGCGACGGCCTGGGTGGCCGAACCGAAGGACGCCGCTTTTCCGAACTACAGGGACACGGTTTTCGATATGGCCGTGAACGATGTGGGCATCAACAGGGTCCGGCTGGAGATCAGAAGCGGCGTCGAGAATTCAAACGACAACTGGTCGGATT
>CP070678.1:4706066-4713910 GCA_020352515.1 Phycisphaerales bacterium
GCCCGGCGAATGGTCGGAGCCGCAACCATGCGCCACCTCGGACTTGAGCAGGCAACACGCTTGGGCGCCGTCAACCTGAAGAAAAAACAGCGCGAAAGGCTTGCACCCAAGCGAGAGGGCTTCAACATAGAGGGGCTTTGCGCCTCGGCAGACGGTGCAACGATGTATATCGGCCTGCGCAATCCGCGGCCGGCTGATAAGCAGGGCCGCCCGGCCGCCATTGTTGCACGTCTCGAAAATGCAGGAGCAGTAATTGAAAAAGGCGCCCTGCCTGTTTTCGCCGAGCCGATACTGTGGGACCTCGCCGGAATGGGAATCAGGAGCATGGAGTACTCCGCCTTTCACAAGGCGTACTTCGTCATCGCCGGGGCACACGATGAGACGGCCAAATTCGCGCTCTATCGCTGGTCCGGCGAGCCCGCCGAGCACCCTCTGCTCGTACAAAAACTGAGTCTCAGTAATTTCGGTCCCGAGGCCCTCGTGCCCTTCAAAAATGCCCCGTCGTTGCTGCTGCTCAGTGACGACGGTACCCTCGATATCGAAGTTGCGGGCCCCGCCGAGTGCATGCAGGGCGAGCTCAATTCCGACGGAACCTGCCCCAACAAGTACCTCACAGACCCCAATCGCAAAACCTTCCGCGGCGTCCGGCTCCAGCCCTGAGCCTATTGCCGTCCGCCCGGATGGCCGACGAGCGGGGCCGGCCCGCTCAGGCTCGCAGTGCCGTCGCTTGTAAGCTCTGCCAATTCCAGCGCAATCTGCCGGTAGAGGGCCTTGGTCCATGCAGGTAAAGCATAAGTTATTTCGGGCATCTCCCTCCGCCGAAAATCGACGGGGCTGAGGATTACCGAGATGTTTTCGAGGCCGGTTTCCGCGGCGACCACGAACAATTCCTCGGCCGCCCGGTCGCCCATCGCCAGACAGCCTATAGAGACATTGCTTCCGTGAATCATTATGTCGCCGCCGAGATTGTTCCGCCCGTCAAGCTTCGCCTGGGCCTTGTCGAATGCGTTCGGATAACTCAGCCGCAGCGCCAGATGAAATCTGCTGTTGGGATTGAGAGACTCGATCCGGTAAAGCCCCTCGGGGATCTGGCCGTCGCCTTCTCTGAGCTTCGGGCCGAGCCGCCCGCTTGCCCCGAGGATCGCATAGGTTCGGACCGCTTGCAGAGGACCATTCGCGCCGCCGCCCCAGACTTCAAGGACCTTCTCCTGCTTGAGGCCAACGAGAGCGATTCTCTCGGGCGGGTATTGAACTTTGGCGGCCTCGAAGGAGGGAAGGAGCCTTTGGCGGACAAGTTCGCCGTATTGCTCCAGACGCGTTCCCACGGTCTCCCCGCCGCGCATCTGCCGAACGCTTCCCGTGAGGCGATCGCGCAGAGAAAATGCGCCGGCTGCCAGTATCGTCGTGGCAAGAATGATTATGAGGCTTTTTGCCTTCTTCATGACATTTGACAATCCGTAAAAGTCTTCAATGCCTTGACTGAATATATAGCCGCGTTGCTCTTGTGCAAGTGGAGGCGGCGCAAATTTCAGAAATTATTTGAGAACTTGCAGACGTTTTGTGTGCTATAATGTCTTTCGAAAAGCGCCCCGCCTGAAGAATGGGCGCCTAAGAGGCCATGACGATGGGGCCGCCAAAGAAGCTTTTTTCTACGATGGCGACGTGCGTCCTGCTCGCAGGCTGTGCTTTCGAGCCCGGTTCGACGTTCACGCCGAAGGTCCGAATGCCTGGGGAGGCATTTCCGCTGCCTCTGCCCGAGACCACAAGACATGAGCTTGCAACCAAGGGCCTGCCTCTTATGCCCGCCGCCCGCAGGCTGGCATGCCGCCAGACCGCCAGGCAAAGCATCCCGCAGGTGGCTGCCGATCTGGGTAACGTCCTGGTCAGCGACCTTTGTTCCGTCTGCGCCGAAATGTGGGCGCCACCCTCCGAGCTTGCACGGTACTACCGCCAGATGCTAAATGTAAAAGTCCTCAGACTCATCGAGCAGGGCCGGGAGGATCGAGATACCGTCTCCGCGCTTCTCCACGAGAATATCGCCAAATCTATGGCGGATTTCGAGCCCACCAGAAAGGCTTTTGTTGAAGCCCGGCGGCAGGGACGTCTACCAGAAGGCGTAAAGTGGGATGACCCATACTACAAGGAGCACGGCAGGTACGAGCATCCCGCAGTCGAGCTGGACAGGCTCAAGGACGTCATCTACATGTCATTCTACATACTCGCCAATATCGATGAGCTCAAGCAAATCGACCTGCTCGCCCAATGGATTAGAATGGAAAGGGAATACGAGGATTACTGTCTCGATATGGATGTCTGGCTCATCGACAGCTACTTCATCAACTACGGAGTGGGCGCCGATGCCGCCGAGCGGCATGCCGAGCTGACAGGGCGGAATATTGTTTCCGGACGCATTGTTGACCAGTCAAGATGGAACGCCGCCTGGGATATTCACGATCCGCTGTTGAGCTCGAACGGCATAGACACAACGACCATCCAGACCGTCGAGGTCTTTGAAATACCCCCGGAGTTCCCGGATTCCCTTGACGAGGAAACGAAGAAGCGGATAATCCGCAACTTCCTCGATTTTGCCGCCCAATCTCAGCCGGCAACGTAGAACCGTCGTATTGTACGTGCTGTACAAGCTCGTTCCCACGGCAGACCCCGTATTCCCCTTTCGCCGGACCGGGCCCCCGTTTAGCCTTCCCGACGGGCCCGATCCTCGCCGGCATGCTGTTTCCCAGCGTTCTCTCGTCAAAGTGCCACAACTCTCCCGCGATCTCCGTCGTCCGCCGCTGAGGGAGAATTCCCCGCACTGCACCCCTCATTGCCCCCGCTATTTCAGACGCTGCCGCCTTTTTACATACTATTTACGAAAAGCAAGGCCCTTCGTACGTCATAATATATAGAGAATCGTCATGGCATCTCTGAACTCAAAAGGAGACGAACAATGGGCAAACCGAAGAAAAAAGCCACCTGTATCGTAGGATTCTTGTTTATCTTTCTTACCGCACCCGTATGGGGCAATCTCCGCCATATAGGCCTCCGACCTCTGGCTTCGAACGTGATAGTGCCACAGAGCAGGGCGCGGGCGTTTGCCCCGCAGCGACGCGGGGCCATCGAGATTACGGATATCAGCGTGCTGATTGACATCCTCGAAAGCACCGCCACCACGACGATAGAGATTCGCCTGCGCAATACCAGCAATAGACGACAGGAGGCCGAGTTGATAGTCCCGGTGCCCGACGGCGCGGTCGTGAGAGGCTTTGCGTACGATGGGCCGAGCGGCGAGATAACCGCAAAGGTCCTGCCCAAAGAAGAGGCCAGGAGGATATACCAGCAGTTGGTTTCGAAGATTAGGGACCCCGCACTCGTCGAGTTTGTTGGATACAACCTGATTCGCTCCAGCGTATTCCCCATCGAGGCCAACGGCAGGCAGAAAGTCCGCCTGACATACGAGCACCTGCTGGAGGTGGATGGCAACCGCGTCGACTACGTCCTCCCGAGGACCGAGTCTCTCGAATACGCCGTGCCCTGGAAGGTAAAGGCCAACATCAAGGCGAAACGCCCCATATCGACGGTTTACTCGGCCAGCCACAAGCTCGAGATTGAGCGCGAAAGCGACAAGGAAATGTCTGTGAAGATTGCCACCGACGCCGTCAAGGAGCCCGGGCCGTTTCGCCTTTCCTATCTCTTGCAGGAAAATGGCGTCACGGCCTCGATGTTCGCCTATCCCGACAAAAAGGTCGGCGGCGGCTACTTCCTCCTGCTTGCGGGCCTGCCCGGCGGCCTCTCGACAAACGTGGACGACCCCGCGATAAAGCGAGAGATTACGCTGGTAATAGACCGCTCGGGCAGTATGCGAAACGAGAAACTCGAGCAGGTCAAGGAAGCGGCCCTCCAGATTATCGCAGGGCTCAAGAAGGGCGAGGCATTCAACATCATCATTTACAACAACACCGTCCAGTGGTTCTCGAAGAAACCGCTGGCCAAGGACAAGGAAAGCGAAGCCGCCGCCAAGGCCTATGTCGAGGGTATCACGGCGACCGGCGGCACCAATATATATGATGCATTGCGCGAGGCGCTCCAGCAGGAGCCCGCCAAAGACACGCTGCCCATAGTCCTCTTCCTAACTGACGGCCTGCCGACAGTCGGAAACACCAATGAGATTGCCATTCGTCAGATTGTCATGAAATCCAACCCGCACAAGAGGCGCGTGTTCACCTTTGGCGTGGGATTCGACGTCAATGCCCCGCTTCTGCAAAAGATTGCAACCGAATCGCGGGCCCGCGCCGAGTTCGTGCTGCCCAAGGAGGATGTTGAGGTAAAGGTCGGCGCCGTCTTCAAGCGCCTCACCGGCCCGGTGCTTGCGGACGCCGAGCTTGAAGTAACGAAGAAAAACGGCCAGCCGGCCGTCGGAAGGACTCGCGACATCATACCAGAAAAGCTCCCCGATCTCTTCGAGGGCGACCAGCTAGTACTGCTCGGCCAGTACGTCGGCGAAAAGCCAATTACCTTCAGGGTGCGCGGAAACTACATGGGCAAAAAACGCACCTTCAAATTCACCTTCAAGTTCGACAAGGCTAACAAAAAGAACGGATTCGTGCCCAGACTCTGGGCAAGCCGCAAGATCGCAGAACTGATCGAGGCCGTCCGACAGATGGGGGCCGACCCCGCAAAATCAAAGGACGACCCCAAGGTAAAGGAGCTTGTCGACGAGATCGTCCGCCTTTCAACCGAGTTCGGAATATTGACCGAATACACCGCCTTTCTTGCAAGAGAAGGGACAGATTTTGCCGACAGAAGTGACGTCCTCCTGGAGGCCGGAACCACAATCCACTTGAGGGCCATGCGGTCGCGCTCCGGAAGAGCCGCTGTCAGCCAGGAATTTAACCTGGCCCCCCAGAAACGCCAGTCAACACTCAACTACGGAAATGCCTATTTTAACGAAAGACTGGAGCGCGTCGCCATCGCAAACGTCCAGCAGATAAACGACCAGGCGTACTACCGAAGGGGCCGACGCTGGGTCGATAGCAGGCTCGTCGAGAAGGAAAAGGACCTGAAGCCCGCTCGAGTAATCGAGTTCGGCTCCGAAGAGTTCCTCGATCTGGCGCAGAAACTGGCGAGGGAAAATCGGCAGGGCAGCATCGCCCTTCGAGGCGACATCCTCCTGATGGTGGACGGCGATGCGGTGCTCGTGAGGAACGTGGAATAAGGGCTTGTAGGACCTTTGTCTAAAGGAGACCTTTCAGTGTATAACGCCGGCCGGTCAAACAGACACACCCGTGTTAGCTGCCGCCGCCGCTGCGGAACTCGGCGCCCCGGCTTTGAGGCGTCGGCGGGGGCTCAAGCATCGGCTTTGAGCTTCAGTCGCACAGGACAGTTGGGACCGATTCAAAAGACGAATGTAAACGTGAGGTTTATTAGCGAAAGGAACGAACAATGAAAACGGCATTATCAACAGCATGTCTTATCATCATTACAGCCGCACTCTCCTGTGTCGGCGCGGCAGGGGCTGAGGAAAGGCAGATGATTGTCACCGGACCGGCGCCCTTCGAAAAGCCGCTTGTTAAGACGCCGCTCGTACAGATGGCGATTCTGCTCGATACCAGCGGCAGCATGTCCGGCCTTATCGACCAGGCCAGGGCCGAGCTGTGGGCGATTGTAAACGAATTCATCTTCGCAAAGAGAAACGGCGTCGCGCCGGAGGTCCAGGTCGCGCTCTATGAATACGGCAAGAATACCGTGCCGAGCAAGGACGGATACGTCAGGCTAATTGTGCCCCTCACAACCGACCTCGACAAGATTTCCGAAGAGCTGTTTGCACTCAAAACAAACGGGGGCAGCGAGTACTGCGGCTGGGTCATAAAAGAGGCCGCCAAGGCCCTCCAATGGAGCAGCGAGCCCGATGACCTCAAGGTGATTTTCATCGCAGGCAACGAGCCCTTCACTCAGGGGCCCGTCGATTATCGCCAGGCCTGCAAGGCCGCCGTCTCCAAGGGAATCATCGTAAACACGATTCACTGCGGCTCCGACGCCGAGGGCGTCAACGGAAAGTGGAAAGACGGGGCCCTCCTCGCCGACGGCCGCTACATGGTTATCAACCACAACCGCCGGGTCGTACATATTGCAGCACCCCAGGATAAGCTCATAGCCGAACTCGGCGCCAGGCTCAACGAGACCTACCTCGCCTACGGCAGTTCCGGCCGGGCCTTCCACGAAAGACAAAGCGCACAGGACAGGAACGCCGCCTCAGTCTCGGCCGAAGCCGCCCTCCAGAGGGCCGTCGCAAAGGCCTCCCAAAACTACAGAAACGAAGGCTGGGACCTGCTCGACGCGGTCCAGAATGCCGGCGTCAAGCTCGAAGATCTCAAAGAAGAAGAGCTGCCGGAAGAGATGCGAAAGATGAACGACCAGGAGAAGAAGGCTTTCATCGAAGCAAAGGCAAAGCAGAGGGCTGAGCTGCAGAAAAAGATACAGAGTTTGAACGAGCAGCGAAAAAAGTATGTGGCCGCCGAGATGAAAAAGCGGCAAAAGGATGGCAAAACCCTCGGCTCGGCTGCGATTTCGGCCGTACGCGAGCAGGCACAAAAGAGGAATTTCAACTTCGAATCGCCCAAAAAGCCGCCGCAAAAGCCGGCAGAGAAGTAGGTTTCTCCGTTCTTTCGCCCGTAAAGCCGCATTTTCAAAATAATCGCAATTTCTTGTGACGATCAGGCGGATAATCGCGTCTTAAACACATAGATGGAAAACTGTGCCCTCGGGCAACGAAAGAGACTTATTGGAAAATCCAAAAGCAACAATAGGAGCCGAATCGCGTCCCTGTCGCAACGTCTGTGGCGGCGGCGGACGCTGTTTGTCTGAATCGAAAAGGCGGGAATTACTCCGCGTGTTCCCTGCCGATTGTTTCATAGAAGGTGCATTTGTGAGGTTCAACAACCGTCAGGGTGGCTAAAAGGTGATCCGCCCAAAACAGCCCCATCGCAGGCGATCACCGCAGCGCTCGGAACTGGAGTTGTTGAAGAGAAGAAAGGAGGACAAGAATATGGCTGGCCGATGTTCGTTGGCAATTGTCGTGGTGCTGCTGGCCTTGCCGGCTGTCTGCACCGCGGACACTTTCATTGTGCCGCTCGACGTCAACGGGCTCTACGACGCAGGGCAGTGGACCCCGTTCGAATTCGACCTGGGAGTGGCCCTATGCCATATAACGGAGGTCCGTTTCGTCTGCGAAGGCACGGTAACCGGCGGCCTTGACTACCAGACCCAGCCGTTCTCCTGGTGCTTCAACGCATACCTCAACGCAGACATCGCACGCATGGTAGCCAGGGGCCCCAAGGTGGGCGCCTGGACCTACCCACAATGCGATTCCTTCAGTGCCGATTCGACTTTCGCCCCGCTCCGCGAAGCCACCTGGGATTTTCTGCTCGACGGACGCGCCGCCGGAAGCGTCGGCATGTCCGAAGTTTACTACAGGCCCGACCGCGCCCCGCGCCACATGCCCTCCGGTTGCATCACCTCGGCTTACCTGGTTGTCGAGGCCACGGTCGTACACCCCATGATTACCTACTACGTCGACGCCGACGCCCCCGGCGATAACGACGGCTCGTCCTGGGCCAACGCCTTCACCAACCTCCAGGACGCCCTCGCCGCCGCCTCCTGCGGCGACCGGATATGCGTCGCCCGCGGCCTCTACACGCCTGACCGCGGTGCCGCAGTCGTGCCCGGCGACCGCAACGCGACGTTCCAACTGAAAAACGGCATCTCCATCTTGGGCGGCTACGCCGGATTCGGCGAGCCCGACCCCAACGCAAGAGATATACGCGAATTCGAAACCATCCTCAGCGGCG
>CP070678.1:4714010-4730364 GCA_020352515.1 Phycisphaerales bacterium
AGATCATCCGTGATATGGTCAGGCATTCTAGTTACGTGGTGTTCCGGATGGCCGACGTGTTTGTTACGAGGGCACTTTTTCGGCAGATTCTTGAGCGAATCGGGCGAATTAGATCCGGCCCGGAACTTGTGAGGCCAGGATAAGCGCCAGTTTAGCGAAAATCCGCACGATTGAAGGGAAATCGCCGGTCGCGGTGCGTCGAAGAAGTGCCAGAATGTTGAACTTGAGGGCGTTCTTGATGATTTGGGCGATTGAACCGCCAAGGACGTTGGCATGATCCAAATAATTCGGGTAGAGTAATGTGTTGTAGCGTGAAGGATCGCCGTTTATAGTGGCAACGCGTTTAAAGAAGACCTAAGATGAATTGAATTCTCAGATGAGCCCCTCCGTTAGCAAGGTAGAGAGAAGGCGAAGGAAGGACAAATGATGAAGAAATTGCCATCCAAAGGAGCCAAACGATCCCTTCTGTGGATGCTCCTGACTATGGTATGTCTCCCTGCCTTTTCCAAGGAAGAGCTCAGGGGAATCGGGGTGGAGATCGGCTCCAAGTCGAGCGGCATGGAGATCCTCAACATGTGGGGAAAGCAACCTGCCGAGATCCAAGAACTGTACCGAATCATCTCGAACGTCCTGTCGGAGAGGGCAGATGCCTCCTTCGCCGACGTGAGCGAGAATGATGCATTCCAGAAGCTGTGCGAAGAGACTGGGATCCGTCATCTGGGCGGCCCCATGCTGGGATGCGTCGAGGAGGACTCGGTGAAGGTCTGGTTACGGACCTGTCGACCCGCCAAGGTTAAGATACGGCTTGTGGTGGACGGGAAGATCAAGACCTACGGTCCGGTCAGGAGCAATCCCGAATCGGATCTCACGGCCGTCGTGCACGTGACAGGACTGAAGCCCGAAACGCGCTATCCGTACGAGGTACTCGTCGACGGCGAAGCCATAGCTATTCCAGACCACGCCGCCATCACCACGGCTCCTGACGGCAGCAAGGTACGGATTGCCTTTGGCACGTGTCTCCACAGGTGGGGCATAGGCAATCAGAGGCAAGCGGATCTCATCACAAGCAGAGAACCGACGGCCATGCTCCTCTACGGAGACATCGCTGTCCAGGACAAGCGTAACCATCTGGGAAAGCACAGGGCCGATTACCAGGTGAGGGACTTCTTCCCCGCGTGGCGCAGCCTTTCGGCCACCATCCCCGTCTATGCCACGTGGGATGACCACGACTATTTCGCCAACGACAAGTCGGGCATCCCTAAGGGCTACACTGACGCGGACCGCGCGGGTGTGCGCCAAGTCTTCATCCAGTGTTGGAACAACCCCAGCTATGGCTTCAACGACAGACGGGGCGGCATCTTTCTGAGAACCCGCATGGGCCCCTGCGACATCCTCATGTTGGACAATCGATACTTCCGAACCGGCGAGGAGCGAGGCTTCCTGGGGAACGAGCAGACGGCGTGGCTCAAGAAGCAGCTCCTGGACTGCGAAGGCCCTTTCATCATTCTGTCGTGTGGGACCATGTGGAGCGATTACGTGTCGGGCGGTAAAGACTCGTGGGGAAAGTACGATCCCGCGGGAAGAGAAGAAATCTTCACCCTCATTGAGGAGAACAGGATCCCAGGCGTTCTGCTCATTTCGGGGGATCGGCACGGTGCTTGCGGCTTCCGCATTCCCCGTCCGTCGGGGTATCAATTCTACGAGTTCGAAGCGGCAAGCCTCGGGGGCAGGAAGGGCCCCGCCTCCAAGGCCGCCTCCTTCGCAACCTGTCTCTACAGCCTGTCCGACAAGTACGCCTTCGGCGAATTCACGTTCGATGCGACCAAGGGCGATCCCGAAGTGTCCTTCAAGCTCATGGGTGCAGACGGCGCCGTGCTCTACGCTCTCGATCTTAAACGGAGCCAACTGACGCCGCCTTAGATCAGGCTTGAGGGATCCTCATGAATGCAGCAGGCAGGACAATATGGTCAGCACGCCAAGTAAGATTCCGGCATTCATGGCAAAGCCTCCTATTCTGGAACCGGAGGGTATCATACCGCGTATTGGCCCTGAACGGCAGATTCCGTCCGGCTGTGCTGTGAAGAAGGAAAGGCCCCTGAGTTGTGCGGAGAGCAGAGGGCGGGAGGAGGTTTTCGGGAGCGGCGAGGGGAATAGAATTTGAGGTAGTCTGGTCGGACATGCGGGGCAGGCAGGACTTGTCGGACAGATTCAGAGGGGTTGGATGGGTCGGGCGAGTTTGGTGGTGCGGATAGGATGCTTGTTTCCGCTTAGGAGTGTTTGGCTTTCATGGGGGCAGTACGGTAGTAGTCCGGGGATTTCGGGCCGTGATGGCGAAGAGGGCGGAGGCGGGGGCTTCGGTGATGTAGGTTCGAGCGATATTGTCGGCAGATCGACGACAATGTCAACAGGGGTGTTGCATTCGACGATGGGGGCTGGGAGAATGTCGCCTTGAATCGGACTTACGGGAACCACGAAGACAGGAGGACGCAATGGTTTACAGGTATTCTCGAAGATGGGGCGTGGTTGAAGGCGGGGGCGTGCGGAGGCGGGTCTTGCTGTTCGTTATCGCGGTGGCCGTCTTCGCGGCGGTTCAGGGAGCGGCCGGTGCGGCGGAGAGGCCGAATGAGAACTCGGCCTTCGGGATCAACCTTGCCGGGGTGACGTACTGGTCGTCGGAGATTGTGTTTGTGGACCTGTTCAAGCATTCTCAGACGTGGAAGAGCCAGGCGCCGGGCAAGGCGTACGCTCAGGGCGGGCCGCTGGACTTGACCGAGGACGGCTGGGTCCGCTCGCTTTCCGGGGATGGGCACTTTGCCGATTCGATCATACTGAGCCGGATCAACGGGCGTTATCCGGCCGGGGTCTATACGTGCCTCTACGAGGGCAAAGGCAAGGTAGGATTCGCCCACGGCCTTGAGGTTGTGGAAGAGAGGCCGGGGCGAATCAAGGTGCGGGTGCGGGCGGACAGCACGCTGCTCAATCTCCGGATCACCGAGACGGACCCGGCCGACCCGGTCCGCAACGTGCGCTTTATCATGCCGGGCTTCGAGGGCAAGTACGAGAGGCAGCCCTTCGGCCCCGAGTTTTTGAAGCGGTGGGAGAAGTTCAAGGTGATTCGCTTTATGGACTTTCAGCGAACGAACAACTCCAGGCAGGTGAATTGGTCGGACCGGCCCACCCCGAATATACAGACGCAGGGCGATTCGGGCGGGGTAGCTCTCGAGTACATGATACAGTTGGCCAACACGCAGGCGGCCGACCCGTGGTTCTGCATGCCTCACCTTGCCTGCGATGATTACATCCGCCGGTTCGCCGAGACGGTCAAGCGGCAGCTAAGAGCGGACCTGAAAGTCTATGTCGAGTATTCGAACGAGTGCTGGAACGGCATATTCGGGCAGGCGAGATACTGCAGGGACAGGGGCAAAGAGCTGGGCCTGAGCGACAACGACTACCAGGCGCAACTGCGGTACTATTCGCGGCGGTGCGTGGAGATATTCAAGATATGGGAGGAGGCTTTCGGGGGCGGCGAGCGGCTCGTCCGCGTCCTGGCGGCACAGAGTGCCAATCCGTGGACGAGCGAGCAGGTGATGGATTTCGAAGGGGCCTGCAAGCACGCCGACGTGCTGGCCATTGCGCCTTACTTCGGCAACGCGCTGGGCAATCCCAAAACGCAGGACGAGGTTGCGAAGATGAGCGTGGAGCAGGTGCTCGACAGGTGCGAAGGCTACGTCGAGAAGAACAACCAGATAATCGCCAAGCAGGCTCAGATGGCCAGAGACAGGGGGCTGCGGCTGATTGCCTACGAGGGCGGGCAGCACCTGGTCGGCCACGGCGGGGCGGAAAACAATAAGACGCTCGAGCAGCTATTCCACGCGGCCAACCGCCACCCGCGGATGAAGTGGATATACCTGAAGTACCTGGGGGGCTGGAAGGAGAACGGGGGGACGCTGATGGCCATCTTCTCTTCGACGGGCAGATTTTCCAAGTGGGGCTGCTGGGGGCTGATGGAGTATCACGGCCAGCCTGTCGGCGATGCCCCCAAGTACGAGGCCGTCATCGAATTTGTCGGGGAGAACCCGAGGTGGTGGTAACTGCCTGCCCTTGAGGATTGGTGCCGGGCCTATTGGCGCCGGGGCCGCCCATGGCGGCATAGGGGGGGCGTGCCGATGAGCTGGGCCGGCGATGTGATTCGGGGGATACCGGTAGAGGATCGCATGGCCTGCAAGGTAAACGGGCATCTTCGTCCACGCCCGAGTGCGCTGGTAGCCCTTCGAGGCGAAGGGGGGTATTAGGCTGTGTCTGGTTGAGGCACTGCAAAAAGCGCGAAGAACCACCATCTGGCGGTTAGTCGTTGAAGGCTATTCTGCTCGTGTGCCTGGCGTCCCATCTTAACAAACAATGCCTTAACTCCAAGGGTCGAGGGTACTCTATTTATAGGCATGGGCCGGGCGGCTCTGAATGCGCAATTGCGAGGCGTGGAACAAAATGATTTGAAAATTCATCCGCCGACGATAGACTGTCCGATTTGTAGTGAAGAAAACGCATTGATTAGCTGCAGGACACAGGGAAATGACCGACTTCAAGATCGAACCGGGACAGCGCATCACGCGCCTTCCCCCCTATCTTTTCGGGCGATTGAACGCCCTAAAACACGCCAAGCGGCAGGCGGGCGCGGACATTATAGACCTGGGCATGGGCAATCCGTCCGACGGCGCCCCGGAGATTGTAATCGACAAGCTCTGCGAGGCCGCCAGGGATCCCCGCAACCATCGCTACAGCGCATCGAAGGGGATTAAGGGCCTTCGGATGGAAATAGCCAAAAAGTACGAGCGAAACTGGAACGTCGCTCTCGACTGGGAGACGGAGGTGCTCGCCTGCATCGGCTCCAAAGAAGGCTTCAGCCACCTGTGCCTTGCAATGCTCGGTCCGGGTGATACGGTTGTGGTTCCGGACCCGGCGTTTCCGATCCACAGCTACTCGGTGGCTCTGGCGGGGGCAAACGTGATAACGGTGACTCTGGGAAACGACAGCAAGTTTCTCGAGACCATTGCGATGGTTTGCGAACACCTGTATCCCAAACCCAAGCTGCTCATCCTGAATTACCCTCACAATCCCACGGCCATGACCGTTGACGAGGGTTTCTTCGAGACGGTGGTGGACGTTGCAAAGAGATTCAAGATAGCCGTGATTCACGATTTTGCGTACGGCGAGACGTGTTTCGACGGTTACAAGGCGCCGAGCTTCCTGTCGGTCAAGGGGGCCAAGGATGTCGGGGTCGAGTTTATCACGATGAGCAAGCCATACAACATGGCGGGCTTTCGCATCGGGTTCGTGGCGGGCAACAAGGAGATGATAGACTACCTGGCGACCATCAAGGGGTACTATGACTACGGCATATTTCAGGCGCTGCAAATAGCCGGCATCATTGCGCTGCGCCACTGCGATCAGGACATAGTAATTCAGAACCAGAGGTACCAATCGCGGCGGGACGTGCTCTGCGACGGTTTGCGCAGGATAGGCTGGCAGGTAGAAAAACCGCGCGCCTCCATGTTCGTGTGGGCGAAATTCCCGGCCGAGCACGCAAAGGGCAAGGGAAGCATCGACTTTGCAATGGACCTTATGGAACATGCGGAGGTGGCGGTCGCTCCGGGAAGGGCTTTCGGGGAGAACGGGGAAGGGTATATGCGAATTGCGCTGGTTGAAAACGAGCAGCGGCTCCGGCAGGCCGTTCGCAACATCAACCGATTCGTTCAGCAAAGGCCCATCCGAAAGGTCAGGGCAAACCAAAAGGGCTGACGGCCCGCCGATCGGACCGTGGGGATAAAGAGGCGGGGGCCCGTCCGTTTCGTATCCGGCGACGGGCCCTGTGCCCATGGGCCGGCCGAACAGGCCGTACCGGCCGAAAGCGGGGCCTACCTGATCGCCTCAAATCGCCCCGGAAGCTCTCAAGAAGCCTGTTTTAGGCGGTCTCACACCGTTTTTCAGGGAATTGTGCGAAATCCCAAGAAAATGCTTGACTTTATAGGACGCGCTGCATTAGATTGATGCTGTACGGGTGTGTGCCTGCTTATGTGCCGGGGCCGCCCTTGCGAACACGAAAGTGTAAAAACTGGAAGGAGATGGTGTGATGAAACGGAGGAGTTTCGCAGTCATTTATTGGCCGGGTGCGTTCTTGGCAATTGCTATCTGTACGCTGGTTTTGCCTGAGCCGGCGCATGGCCGGTCGGCGAGTGTTGCGCTTCTTGTTCAGAAAACGCCCGATCAAGGAGGGTTCATAAGCCCGGACGTGGGGGTGTACGAGTTCGCGGCCGATTCCGAAGTCACGTTAACAGCGGTGCCAAGGCCGGGCTATCAGTTCGTCTACTGGCTGGGAGATGTGCTCGATCCTACCTCGACCAGCACGGTTGCATATCTGGATAAGCCAAAGATCATTATCGCGGTGTTCGAGCAGATCAGCCACGGCCAGTCCCTTGGAGGAGGATCCTCATCGGCCCGTGCGAGCGCGGCTCGGTCTGCAAGCGGAAGCCGCGGCGCACGCGGTTCTTCGTCGGGGGGGGGCGGCTACAGCGGCGGTGGCGGCGTGCAAGGGGCGGCTCCGAATGGTTCAACAGAGGGCGACGATCCGGCGCCCCCGAATTACGAACCTCCCGCGCCGCCGATACCGCAACCGCCTATACCGGAGCCACCGGTAGTGCTGTCGCACGTGCCGCAGCCGTACATACAGGGGCTGCACTCGCCACAGCCACCTGTGCCTCAGCCGCATGTGCCGGAACCGGCGACGTCACTGCTGCTGGGCTTGGGGAGCCTGTTGGCGCTGGCGGCCCGACGCGCGAAAAACCGGCCGTGACACAGAGCTGCCCGGGGGACATCTTTTCATAGAGAGCGGGATTCTTGCCCTCTTCGCCTGACCCGTCGAATTTTTTGGCATTTATGCCGCCTGGAATGGGCCGCGGAGAATCCGCTTGGACAGCGAAGTATAATTTCGGGCAGGCAATATGCCGGATGATTCTGTCGTGCAGGGACGATTGCGAAAGCAGGCAGCCTCTATGATTTCCTGAACACGGCCACCACGTTCTCAATTTCAACCACAAACAAGCGGTTGTCACCTTCGAAATCGACTGGGATCGCGCCCTTGGGATTGAACAAGACCTTGTCGTATCGGCGGAGCGGTATGTCCTCGGAGTGTTCGATTTCGGCCGATATTGTGACTATTCGACCCGTTATGGTGGGAATTTCTATGTTGTCGGGCAGCCTTATCCCGCCCTTGGTCTGCTTTTTGTCCTCGTCCTTGCGAATTAGCACGCGTTTGCCTATCGGCTCGACTATCTCAAGCGACTTTGCTTCTATCTGGTCTTTCTTACCCATTCTGCGTCATCCCCGTAATACAATCTATGCCGGATACAGCAGACATTATACCGTTGAGAGGCCGGGGCCGCAACTTCCAGCGCCGCAGAACGGCTCGGGACCTTCATCGGCCCATTCCCCATTGGCGGCGGTAATGCCCCGCTCAAGGACTTTGGCGAGCACTACTTGCACGGTGGGCCGGTTACTGAAGGACTCGATTTGATGCATAAGGAGGCTGCTTTCCCCGGCTCAGAGGCGTCCACGGCCTTGATGGCCGCTATTTTCCGGCCGCCGCTGTCTTTTTCGACTTGGCCCGTCCGAGGATCTGGTCGGCTTGCTCGGGTGTTTCAGGCGGCCATTTGCCCGCGGCCTGCAGGTCTTTGAGATGGTCCAACTGCTCTATACTTATAATTGTGCGGCATTTCGGAAATCGGCTGCATCCGAGGAAGGGCCCTTTCTTGCTTTCCCTTACGACGAGCCGGCCCTGCTTGCACTTATGGCAGCTTATTCCGGTAGGTTCAGGCGGCGGCTTGGGCGGCACTATGTTGCCCTCCTTATCGAGCTTGACGATGGTCTTGCAGGCCGGATAATCGCTGCAGCCAAGAAACGGTCCGAACCTGCCGCTCTTGTGCACGAGCGGCTTGCCGCAAACAGGGCACTTGTGCTCGCTTAGTTTTTCTTCGACCATCTTGCCCTCTTTGTCGCAGGGACAGGCGAATTTGCAATTGGGGTAGTCCGAACAGCTCAAGAATTTTCCATTTCTGCCGAACTTGTAAACAAGCTGGCGCCCGCACTGCGGGCAATCGTACTCGCTTGGCGAGGTCTCAGCCTTTGCGTGCTTCATTTGCTTCTGGGCCGTTTCGAGGCTCTTTTTGAAGGGGCCGTAGAAGTCTTTGAGCACACCGAGCCAGTCGATGTGCTGCTCTTCGATCTTGTCGAGCTGCTCTTCCATGAATCGCGTGAAGGCGATATCCATTATATTGGGAAAGTACTCGTTCAGCTTGTCGGTGACTATCTCTCCGAGATCGGTGGCAAAGAACTTTTTGTCTTTTTGTTCGACGTATTTTCGTTCCTGTATGGTGCTTATTATAGCCGCATACGTGCTTGGCCGTCCTATGCCTTCCTTTTCGAGGGCTTTGACCAAACCGCCCTCGGTATATCGCGCCGGGGGCTTGGTAAAATGCTGTTCTGCCTTTATGTCAACGACCGCCAGCGGCTGTTGTGCCTTTACCTGAGGCAGTTGCTGCTCGCCGGATGCAATCTTCCATATTTTCGTGAAACCATCGAAGACCAGCACCCGCCCGGTTGCTCTGTAGCGGCAGCAGCCGAATGAAGTATCGGCCGCGATATCCAGATTCGTCACGTTCCATTTGGCCGGTTTCATCTGGCAGGCGACGAAGCGTTGCCAGATAAGCTCGTAAAGCTTCGACTGGGCGGGCGTCAGGAACTGCTTTATGTCGGAGGGAGTCAGGTCAACATCGGTCGGCCGGATGGCCTCATGGGCCTGTTGTGCCGCCTTCGCGGAAGCATAAACCGCCGGTTCCTTAGGCAGGTAATCCGGGCCTATATGCCGACCGATATAACGGCGCACGTCCTTGATAGCCTCTCCGGTCAGGTGCGTGCTGTCCGTTCTCATGTATGTGATCAGGCCTAGAGAGCCCATGGACCCGAGGTCAATTCCTTCGTACAATTGCTGGGCGGTGGCCATGGTCTTCTTCGTCGGAAAGCCCAGCCGGTTTGCGGCGGCCTGCTGGAGCGTGGAAGTTATGAAAGGAGCGGGCGGCTGCGAAACCGATTCTCTCGTCTCGATGCCGGCGATAGTGAAGCGGGCTTTCTGCAGCGCGTTGAATAGAGGCTCGGCCTCCTGCCGGCTCGAAGCCTGGAATTTCTTGTCGCCCACCTCGGATAATTCGGCCCTGAACGCATCGTGTTCGGCGAGCCACTTGTCCTGGTCCGCGAGGGTAGGCGGGGCGTCGCCTTCAGATTTTGCGCCCATAAATGCGCGCCACTGGTCCGGCAGGGGGCTCTTCAGATCGGTTGAGAAGAGGGCCGGAATCCGCCAGTACTCAACAGGCTTGAACCGGCGAATCTCGCGCTCCTTCTCAACGACCATTTTGACCGCGACCGACTGCACGCGCCCCGCCGAGAGGCGCGGCGTAACCTTCCTCCACAACAGGGGGCTTATCTTGTAGCCCACTATCCTGTCGAGAATCCGCCTAGCCTGCTGGGCCATGACCTTGTCTATATCAAGCTTGCCGGGTTTGGCAAAGGCATCCTGTATGGTGGACTTTGTTATGGCGTTGAAGATAACACGGAAGGTCTTGTCCTCCGGCACACGCAGAATCTGGGCCAGATGCCAGGCTATCGCCTCGCCCTCGCGGTCAAGGTCGGTCGCCAGGAAGAGCCTGTCGCATTTCTTGACTGCCGCCTTGAGAGCGGCCACGGTGCGCTTCTTGCCCGGCATGATGTCGTATGTGGGCGCGAAATCATTCTCTATGTCCACGTTGAGACCCTTGGAGGGCAAATCTCGCACGTGACCCATCGAGGCCTTGACCTCGAAGTCCGGGCCGAGGTATTTGTTAATGGTCTTGGCCTTTGCAGGCGATTCAACAATAACCAAAGATTTTGCCATAAATAAAACCCGCTTGGTCGTATTTCCTGACTGGCGACGCGTTCAGCACGGGACTATCCATTCATCGGCAGCATCGGCAGCATGATTTAGAAAAGGACAAATAGCGGTGGTCCTCGCTAATGTCAAGAAAAAACAAACTGTGCCACCCCGGGCCTGTCGCTTGGCCCCCCGACACGTTTTTTGCCGATAACATCTAGCCGCCGGTCACTATACCCGGCATATCTTTGTGCTACGGCTGTCTATCGCAACAGTTCTGTCAGAAGCGGTTTGAGCTTTGCGATGGCCCGGCCCCGGTGGGAGATTGCGTTCTTTTGCCCGGGGCTCAACTGCGCAACTGTTTTTTTCATTTCCGGCACAAAAAAGACCGGGTCATAGCCGAAACCGTTCGTCCCGATCTCGCTCTGGGCTATTATTCCCTCGAGCGTCCCTTCGGTCTCGATCAGCACCTTCTCGGGACTCGCCAGACAGAGGCGGCAGACAAATCGGGCCGTCCTCTTCTGGGAGGGGACTGCCTTCAAGAGCTTCAGGAGCTTAGCCATGTTCTTGTGATCTAAAAGTCCTCTGTCTGTTTCTTTCTCGCCGCTGAACCGGGCGCTTTTGACACCCGGCGCGCCGCCAAGGGCGTTAACCATCAGGCCGGAATCGTCGGCAATGGTCCAGAGACCCGTGGCCCTCGCGTAGCCGAGCGCCTTCTTGCGGGCATTTTCGGCGAACGTCGGGCCGTCCTCGGCAATCTCCTCAATTCCCGGAAAATCCGCCAGACTCACCCACCGAACGTCCCGGCCGAGCATGGCCCTCAACTCGCCCAGCTTCCCGGGATTGGTGCTTGCAACAAGTATCTTACGCTTCATGTCCCACTTCTGCCCAAGTCTCGTCAGACGCCCTGAAAACCTATAGGCCGTTTTGCTTTCTGCCCTTCTTAAGGCGGGCTACTTCACTCTTTATTTGTCCTATCACTTCCGGATTCTCGATCCTGGATTCCGGCTTCGTCTTTACTGCCAACAACCTTACGTTAAGCCCATCCCCAACAACAAGCTCTTCGGGCGACAGCACTTCTCTGACAGTGTAAAGGGTCTCCCTTTTAGAAGAACGATTGTTGATTCTCGACCCGAACTGCAGCTTTCTCGGGTCAACCTTTTTGTCAAACTCAACCGGGTCCTTGAATATATATGGTAGTGAGTCCCTCGCATTGCCGAGCTTGGCTGTTGATCGGCTCTGCGTAATGAACTCAAAATCAGCGTCCTCAAAGAGCAGCCTGTCATTGATCCCAAGCTTGTCTTTAATGCATGGTAGAAAGTCCGCATTAACCTCGTAACCTACGGAATTTCTCTGCAGCTTTCTCGCAGCCAGCGAGGTTGTCCCGCTTCCCAAGAACGGATCGAGCACCGTGTCACCGACGAAGCTGAACATCCTGATGAGACGCCGGGGTATCTCCTCCGGAAATACGGCCAAGTGTTTATCCTGCCTTTCGCCGGGTATGTTCCAGTGCCCCGAGAAGTACTCGTTCCACTCGTCGATGCTCATCTTCGAGCTTTCCTTTGCCTCCTTTGAAGGCCTGGGTGATTTCCCACGCTTCTTGAATATCAGTATGAACTCGTAGTCAATTTTCAGAATACCGTTCCGGGGGCAGGGGAATGACCCCATAATCGTTGCGCCGCCGGTGGTGTTGCATGTCGTGACCTTCTGCCAGATGACGGCGCCCATGTAGTCGAAACCTGCGGTCTCGCAGAACTTGATAATCTCGGTCCTTATCGGTATGACCTTGTATCGGCCGTAGTAGACAGACCTGGCAAACTGGTCGCCGACATTCACACAGAGCCGACAACCCTTGTGGAGGACCCTATGACATTCATTCCAAACCAAATTCAGGTTGTTGATATAATCTTCATAACTGTCGTTGAACCCGATCTGGCTGCCGTTACCATAGTCCTTCAACTGCCAGTATGGAGGAGAAGTGACGACGAGATGCATGGATTCGTCCGCCAACTCCTCCATGCGCCGAGAGTCCCCCACAATGATTTTGTGATGCGTCTTCATCAGCTCAGCAGTTTTTTCAGCAGGGCGCGCTGGAAGTGGAGGCGGTTTTCGGCCTGGTCGAACATAATGGAATTTGGCGACTCGGCGACCTGGTCGCTGATTTCGAAGCCGCGATATGCCGGCAGGCAATGCATGACCTTTACGCCGGCGGGCGCCGCTTCGAGCATCTTCATATCTACCTGGAAGCCCTCGAAATCGGCGAGCCGCTTAGCCTTTTCATTCTCCTGGCCCATGCTGACCCACGTATCGGTGTAGATTATATCGGCATCCGCGACCGCATCGGACGGCTCTGCGGTCTGCCGGACGCAATCGGGCGATATCTGATTGGCCCTTCGTATTGTCTCTTCGTCCAGTTCGTAACCGGCCGGGCAGGCGACGACCATTTTCATGCCGAGCCTGGCGGCGGCGAACGCGAGCGAGCGGGCGACGTTGTTGCCGTCGCCCACGAAGGCGAGGTTGACCGCCTCTATTCGACCGCAGTGCTCGCGAATCGTAAGCACATCGGCCATCGCCTGGCAGGGATGCGACCAGTCAGTCAGGGCGTTTATGACCGGCACGGTGGCGAACTCGGCCAGATCCATAACCGCCTTGTGCTCAAACGTTCGGGCCATTATGCCGTCAACATACCGGCTCAAGACACGCGCCATATCCTTGATAGGCTCCCTCTTGCCGAGCCCGCCGATGTCCTCCGGCTTTACGTAGATCGGACTGCCGCCGAGATCTGTCATCGCAACCTGAAAGCTGATGCGCGTCCTCAGGCTCGGCTTTTCGAAGAGCATCGCCAACGTCCTGCCGGCAAGACACAAATCCCGGCCGCCCGTCCGATAGAGGGCCTTGAGGGCCGTGCTCATATCGAGCAGCTCTTTGAGGAAATCGACCGGGCAGTCTATTATTGAAAGAAAATCCTTCATTATTCGCTCTCACTCAAAACACCGTCCAGTATTTCTATCGCCTGGTCGATCCGGCTTTTGTCTGTAATCATCGCGGGCATGAACCGCAGCACGGTGTTGTTGGTACAATTGATGCGCAGGCCCTTGTCGAGACACTTGTCAACTATGTCTTTGCCGGGCCCGGTCAGTTGAATTCCGATCATCAGGCCGATGCCCCGCACACTATCTATGACAGGGTGCTTGTGCTTCAATTCGAGGATTTTTTCCCTGGCGTATGCGCCCATTTGGGCGGCGTTTTCCAGCAGACCGTCCTGCTCTATGGCCTCGATGACGGCTATACCGGCGGCGCAGGCCAGGCAGTTGCCGCCGAAGGTCGAAGCGTGCTTGCCGGGGACCAGCGCTGCGGCGATCTCCGTTTTGGCCATCATAGCTCCTATCGCAACGCCGCCCCCGAGGGCCTTGGCCATCGTGATGATATCCGGCTCGACATCAAAATGCTGGTACGCGAACCATTTTCCGGTTCTTCCAATTCCCGTCTGGACCTCGTCGAGAATCATCAGGGCGCCGTTGCGGTCGCAAAGTTGGCGAATTGCCCGGAGGTACTCGGCGGTTGCAACGTTTATGCCGCCCTCGCCCTGAATCGGCTCGACCATGACGGCGGCAACCTCATCGGAGAAGGCCGATTCGAGCGCCGCAACGTCGTTGTACGGAACGTAGGTGAAGCCGGGCAGCAGCGGGAGGAAGCCTTCGTGATACTTTGTCTGGGCCGTCGCCGTCACCGTAGCGAAAGTGCGTCCGTGGAAGCTGCCCTCGGCGGTGATGAAGCGGTACTTGCCCTCGGCGGTATACAGGCGGGCCAGCTTGAGCGCCGCCTCGTTGGCTTCGGCACCGCTGTTGCAGAAGAAGCACTTGCCTCCGAACGCCCGCTCGCTGAGCAGCGCGGCCAGCCGGCCCTGCGGTTCCGAGTAGAACGTGTTGTCGATGTGCAGCAGCTCGCCGGCCTGCCTGCGGAGGGCCTCTACAACTCTCGGATGACAATGGCCTATCCCGCTCACCGCCCAGCCGGGAAACATATCCAGAATCTTGTTCCCGTCGGCGTCGTACAGATAGCAGCCCTCGCCCTTGACGATTACCCGGGGCAGCCGTCCGTAATTGGCAATGACGTGCTTGTCAAACAATTCGATTGTTTCCTTGGTCGTCATAATTCTAAACTCACGGTCCCTTTGCAACAGTACTGTTATCGTTGTTCCGCCAAAGGCGGTGACTAATGCTCGATTCTCCTAAGATTCTCCCTGTGCGCGGTCAACTCCTGATGATTTGGGTGCCGATGCCCTTTTCAGTATAGATTTCGAGCAGGAGCGAATGGGCGATCCGGCCGTCGATGATATGGGCTTTCTTGACCCCGGCCGCCAGCGCCGTCAGGCACGCCTCAACCTTCGGAAACATCGCGTCGGTAATGATCCCCGCCGCGATCATCTCCTGGATTTGCTGCTCGTTCAGGCTCGAGACCCAACTGTCGGGGTCTTCAATGTTGGTCCGTATCCCGTGAGTGTCACTGACGACGACCAGCTTCTCGGCAACGACCTGGGCCGCCACCTTGCCCGCGGCGCTGTCGGCGTTCACGTTGAGATTTCCGCCGGCCCTGTCCTTGGCCACCGATGCTATCACCGGGACGGTCCCGGCCGCGCAAAGCGTGGTAAGCAACTGCGCGTTTACGCTGGTAACCTGTCCCACCAGTCCGACATCAAGCTTACGTCCGTTTTCGCCCTCCAGCCTGAGAGTCTCGGCGAACAAGACGCAACTGCTGAGCGAGTGCAACCCCATCGGCTTGCAACCGAGTGAGGCAAGCGTCTCACAAATCGGCTCGTTGATTGCTCTTACGAGGGTGTGCTCGACTATCCTGAGCGTTCGCTCGTCGGTATATCGCCGGCCCTGGACCCAGACGGGCTCGATACCGGCCTGGTTCATGGCCCTTGTTATGGCCTTTCCGCCGCCATGGACGATGATCGGCTGCATGCCCACGGTGGCCATAAACGCGATGTCCTTGAGCATTTCCTTGTGCAGAGACGCGTCATCGAGGACGCTGCCGCCGAGCTTGACGACCACGATCCGGCCGCGAAACTCGCGGATATAATCCAGCGCCTCTATCAGGGCACCTGCTTTTGCAATGGCTGTCTCCACGAGAACATCTCCTGAGAAAACGCACTTCAAGCAAACCCGTTAGTGTATTGCCAGGCAGACAAAGCGTCAAGCGTTATTTGCACACCGCCGGGATTTACGGCGACGGGTCTTAGCTCCACCGCCGGGACACGGACAAATCCGCAGATTCTTCGTAGATTCATGGCCGCCTTACGAAGGATTGGCGTTACAATATCTGCCTGGTCCGGTACGCGTTCCGGGCCGCAGGGAAACAACGAAAATGGCTGCAATACTTCAAAAGAGCACGGCCGGGACTTCCGCCCGTTCGAGTCTTCGCCTTACCCGCGGCAGACGGCTGGGCAAATATCGCCTGGCGGTGTGCCTGGGCGAGGGTGGAACGTGTGAAGTATGGAAGGCCAGAGACTGCGTTGAGGGCATCTGGGTGGCTCTGAAAATACCGCTGAAGGATGTGCAGGGTCGGCGCGACAACCAGGCGCTGCTTCGCGAGGTCCGGCTTGTGGCCCGGCTTCGTCACGCGCACATAATGCCGCTAAAGAACGCCGACATAATCGACGGCCACGCGGTCCTGGCGACCGAGTTATCCGCGGGGACGCTCGAAGACTGCTCGAAACCGATGTCCGTGCGGCGGATCATTTCCATCATCGGCCAAGTCCTCGAAGGGCTTGCCTACGCGCACCGGCGGCGCGTCGTGCACTGTGATGTCACTCCGGGCAACATATTTTTGTTTCCGAATGACCGGGCGGCCATCGGAGACTTCGGGATCAGCCTGCAGTTGAAGGGGCGCATGAAGACGGTAGACGATTTCGGCACTCCCGGCTACGTGGCGCCCGAGCAGGCCTACGGCCGGCCCACTTACACGAGCGACTGTTTCGCCGTCGGCCTGATACTCTACGAATACCTCACCGGATTTCTTCCGAGATGGCCTTTTCGCTGGCCCCCGCGCGGTTACAAGCGTCTGCGGGCACGGGCCAGCCTTGCATTGGTGAAATTCCTCAAGACGGCCCTGTCGGTGGATCCTGAGAAGCGATTTGGGAACGCCGATCAGATGCGCACGGCGCTTATCCATGTGGTTCCGAAGGGTCTGAAGATGCCCGCGCTTGGCAGGTCGTCCGGTCGCAGGAAGCTCGACTGGCGGAAGATGCGAAGCGAAGCGTTCTTGAAGCGCTACGGCAAATTGCTGTCCGGCGTTTTCAAGTGTGTCGAGTGCGGCGAGCCGGTGGCCGAGAGTATGGTCGCCTGCCCCTGGTGCGGCAGCGACCGAAACCGTTTCGACGAGAACACGCAGCTCAGC
>CP070678.1:4730464-4750033 GCA_020352515.1 Phycisphaerales bacterium
AGGGAAATTACGCCGACAGCAAGGCCGGCCTAATAGGCCTAACAAAAACCGTCGCACGAGAGCTCGCCAAAAAGAACGTTACTGCAAACTGCATCGCCCCGGGCTTTATCATCACCGAAATGACTGCTAAGCTCCCCGACCCCGTCAAGGAGGCCGCCAGGCAGATCATACCAATGCGAAAGTTCGGCTCCGTAGACGACGTCGCAAAGGCCATCGCCTTTCTCGCAAGCGACGATGCCGGATATATCACCGGGCAGGTCCTCTGCGTCGACGGGGGCATGGCCATGTAAAAAATATCAAAAAAACATTTGTGGATATTTGCCTTAGTGGGTAATATACACGCCGAAAATGATGGGCCGGACGAGCCGCCGATGTCGTCCCCTGTCCACGCTGTGATATGCTGTACAAGGTTGTGAATCAAATTCCTGTTTGTTTAGGGAGGAATATCGAGTGAGTGCCGAAGGAGTAGACGCCAAAGCGATTGAGAGCAGGGTAATCGAGATCATTAGCGAGCAGATGGGAGCTGAAAAGGCCGAGATAACACGCGAGACGTCGTTTATTAACGATCTCAACGCCGACTCGCTGGATACCGTTGAGCTCGTCATGGAGTTCGAGGACGAGTTTGACATGAGCATCCCCGACGAAGAAGCCGAGAAAATCCAGACTGTCGGCGCCGCAATCGATTACATTATCAACGCTGCACAGGCCAAAAAGAAAGAGTAGCAGACAAATCCAATATGCAAAGACGGCGAGTAGTTATCACGGGCCTGGGCTGCGTGACCGCCCTGGGCCAGTCCCCGGGCGGGCTCTTTGCCGCTCTGTGCCAGGCCAAGAGCGGAATCTCATTGATCAAGTCCTTCGATACCAGTGATTACCCGGTGAAATTCGGCGGCGAAATCCGCGCCTTTGAAATAGAAAAGTACGTTGACCGTCGCGAAGGCAGGCGGATGGACCGCTTCGCACAGTTTGCGATTGCCGCCGCGATACAGGCCGTCAATGACAGCGGCCTCGATTTCTCGCGCGAAGACGTCTTTCGAGTGGGTGTCATTGTCGGAACGGGGATAGGGGGGATCAAAGAAATCGAAGAGCAGCACGTCCGCCTGCTGGAGAAAGGCCCGGGCAAGGTCTCTCCGTTCTGCGTCCCGCGACTTATGGCCAACGCCGGAAGCGGGAATATTGCAATTTACTACGGGCTTCGGGGCCCGAATTTTTGCGTATCGAGCGCCTGCGCTTCCGGCAACCATGCTATCGGCGAAGCGTTTGCCAATATTGTCGGCGGTCGTAGCGATGTCGTCATAACCGGCGGCGCCGAGGCGGCACTCACATGCATCGGCCTTGGTTCATTCTGCGCGGCGAGGTCTTTGAGCACGCGCAACGACGACCCACCGGCGGCTTCCCGGCCCTTCGACCGGGATCGCGACGGGTTCGTGCTCTCGGAGGGGGCCGGCGTGCTCGTTCTCGAAGAAGAGGGCCATGCCCGAAGTCGCGGGGCGAACATCTACGCCGAGCTGTTAGGCTACGGTGCGACGGACGACGGCTACCACATAACGGCCCCGCTGCCCGACGGCAACGGCGCGGCAAAGGCCATGGAGCTGGCGTTGGCCGATGCCCACACCAACAGGGAAAAGGTCGATTACATCAACGCGCACGGAACCGGCACGGAACTGAACGACGTGGGAGAAAGCACGGCCATAAAACGAGTCTTCGGAGACCATGCCTACAAGTTGGCCGTCAGCTCCACGAAGAGCTGCCTGGGCCATCTCCTCGGGGCCAGCGGCGCCGTCGAGCTGATAGCGTGCGTTAAGACCATAAGCGAGTCGATGATACCGCCGACGCGGAACCTGGACAACGTCGATCCCCGATGCGACGTGAAAATGGACTATGTTCCCTGGAAAGCCCGCGAGGCCCCCGTCAACGTCGCAATGAGCAATTCCTTCGGTTTTGGCGGCCACAACGCCTGCCTCGTCGTCGGCAAATACTGACCACCTGCCCATACGACCGACAGCCGAAACCGCCCCGCCTTGGTGCCGGCCTTGACCGGCCAAGAGGCAAGAGAACAACACTTCCGCCGGCATCGTGCATGCTTGACAAGCAGCCAGCCAATTTGGGTCGGCCAACAGAGGCGAGCGTGGGTCTTGGCGTAGCGGAGTGAGCCAGAAGAGCAGGAGGGGCCATGTGATGCATGGTCGCCAACCCGTCGGCAGCAGAGAACTATTGCAGGAGACTGTAACTGAGTCGTAACAAGGTAGGCGCGGGGCGGGGAAGTGGACGCCGTTCTTTGTCAAAGGCAATTGCAGGGTGGCCGATGCTTCGAATACCCTCAGCACAGGGCTGGGGCCGGCAACAGGCAAAACGCCCACCGCAACGGCAATTTAAACCGCCGGACAGCAAGAGCGATTGTTTCTGATCACAACCGGCCCATCAGCTTTTTCAAGTGGACCTTTGCCCGCATCTCACGTAGTACGCCAGGACAAGTGAGAAGACTACCACAGCAGCGGCCTTGAGAATGGCGGTAGTAGGTCCTTTCATATCATTGTGCGTACGTCCCTTTTCGCCGCCGACAAGAATTGCATATCCTTTCCATACAGAGGTTAGTTGATCTGTGGACAGATTTCTGAATTTCGCCCCATCCAACAATCTGACTTCGCCATCTTCTATCGTGTCGAGAATGACGTAGTGGTTGCCTGCCTTGAGAGTCAGCAACAGAATCGCAACGCGCGCATCCTTGGATAACGTCCTGATATTTGTCTTTACAGCCACGGCCGGCAGGCCCATTTTTTCGGCTGCTTCAAGCATACCCGCAACGGTTGTACCTGTAGGAGGTCTTGTCCCAGCCATGTGTGCTATGGCTCCCAACGAGTGCGTCTTTCCAAACGCACGCCCGATCTGCCAAAGACAATTCGGGCCGCACATCATTTCGACGGAGAAATCAGAACCCTCAGTGGCTGATACTTCGTTAGCGTTGCAGCGGATCCCATTGAAGTCAGCACCGGCTGCTAACGCCAGGTGAGGCGCGAAGCTCATCATGGCGAGGATTTTTGTGAAGAACATTCTCATGCGCCGTCAATTCGCTTTACGTGCTCTCAGGCTCTTAAATACGAGTAGGGCGGCCGAGACCATTCCGGCGAGGCAGATAATTCCGACCATGATATAGAGGCCTTTTCTTGCCGGCTCAGCGTCGTGAGTCTGCGAAGCCTGCTTTCCGTCGTCGATGGTCTCGCGTCCGGCCGAGGAATGTTGACCAACATCTCTGGCACCCGTCTGCCGCTTGATGGTCCGGAAGAAGCGTGTCTCAAGCAGAGGCCCCTCCAGCTCTGCGGTTCCCCTAATGCCCGAGCCATACTTATAGGTCACTCCAACAACGTCGTCAACTACAAGTGTATCATGCGGCAGGCCTAAGCCCACGAGAGTAAAGTCCGAGTCCGGGATTTCCGGATCTACGACAAGGTCATTTACAACAACTTCCGCCTTGTATGTAACGTACTTGGGCTCCACAGCTTCTCCGCGGTGGACGACGCTCGTGTGATTCTCCTCAAAGCGTGCCTTGCTGACATACCAGCGGTTGTCGGTCATTTTCCATTCCGCTCCGTATTGGGCATCCATAGCGGAACCGATCCCGTTGAGATTCCTGGTTTGATGTTGCCAGGACTGAAGCACATATCCATGTCTTGTATCAAGCGCGATCTTAATGTGCTCGGCTGCCTCGTGATCCTTGTACCTGAATTCAGCGGATATGTTTAGAATCCCATTCTTATCCAGGTCAGCATTTACCTGTGCGGCGCCCTTCAAAACATTCTCGAGTATGTCCGCAAGAGGGGTTCCTTGGATTTGGTTAAACGTGTCGGGATGAAAATCGTATGCGATACTACGAAAGAACTGACCGAAGGGTTTCTTTTTGACGGTGGCGTACCGGCCATTGTATGCGACGGAGTTTTCACGATTAACCGACCAGATAACCTGGAGGTCGCCTTTCTTGCCATTCGACGGACTATAGGCATCCGACCGCGACATTGTATCCTTGAACCTGAAATCAATGGTCCTTTGTATTCTGTTTCCATCTTCTTCCACGAATACCGACGCAGAACCGGCAGCGGCATAACCGCCTGGTGAGACTCTCAAAGTCTCAATGAGCGCTCGCAGAACGTCTCGGGAATCCGCCTCTGCGCCGGCTCCGAGAGCAGATGATGTAAAACTGGAGATTGCCACAACAGCACAGGCTGTAACGGACCACAGGATCGTCGCGAGCAGAGCGCCAACAGCAGGCTCAGACGGCGTTTTCCCACCGGCATTGCTTTTGCTTTCGAGTTCCATCAGAAGATTACCCCTACTGGTCTATGACAAGTATTCTGCAAGACCCGATGCCAGATTATTGAGGTCCAACATCCCCAGCTCACTTCCCTTTTTGACAGGTCAAGGATCACTGGAAAAGAGGAAGACGGGTATTCGGATTGCATTGGCGCGTCCTTTAATAAAGATCCGTATCTCGCCCTTATGGATTCGCTCTCCCGCCGCGTTTCCAGCAGTTACGCGGAAACACAGTCTGTCCGAAGTCCCCTTCTCCGACTCTGCCCGCTCAACGTCAACCCAGTCAGGGGACTCCAATCCAATACATTCCAAGGCAGCCGCGTCGTTGGTGGAGACAATTTCCACGGTGGAGCCGTTCACATCGCCGACAGCGTTAGCCAGCGCAATAATACGAGGTTCGAATTCAACATCCTCAATCTCCTGCACAACTATAGGTACTTCAATAGAAGGCATTTTGGGGTCCGTTGTAGAGATGCCTACCTTGTCTCGCCAGGACGCGAGGCCGCGGCTCTTTACGATTAGATACACCTTCCACACTCTCCGGCCAGCTCCTTCAACTACTCCGGCGTCATAGATCTTCGACAACATGACTGCATCGGTATTGGCGGAGATATCAAGCACCCGGAACGACGAATTGCCAGGCACACCAGATATCGTGAGTTCTACCTCCTCGGATAGACCCCTGTGCAACCGATTAATAAAAATGGAATCCGGCACGACCGAGCACCTTGGTTCAATGAAGGCTTTAACGGTCAAGGCGGTTACTTCATTGTGAGGGTCATTCGAGTATATGAGTATGCTATCCCGCCATTTTCCTGGTGTTAAAGGGGGTGAAACATTTACGGTCAATGTAGCCTTCCCTCCGGGAGGCAGATTTGAGCGATTTAATTGGGGCTGAAGACAGGAGCATGAGGCTTTTATTCGCTCTAATATCAGAGGTGCTTTGCCTTTATTGAAGATTTCAAAGCCGGCTTTCGTGTCGTATATTGTTGAGTCGATCACTCCTAAATCGACGACGGGCTGTTGAACGCAAATGCGCGGCTTGCCGGTCTTTAGCGAATTCCAAGCCACCGCTATGGCCACGCCGGCGAGCAAAAAGAAAAGAGCGGCCGTAGAAAGGATTCTCATTTCAAAACCCTTCTGTCACCTGGAGGCAATAATCACACAACGAGTCTTCCCGCGTCCGAGGCGCACCACGGCAGCATTAATCGGCACTGCCATGCCGCTTGACGAGTACAAAATACCGCAGACCCGACAGGCTAAAATGTACGGACAAGCGCTCGACACCGTGTGAATGCACAGGCAGTGCCAGATCGGAGGCCACTAATTGTGCGTTCCATCCTTGTCAGTACATTCTGTCCAGTAGCTGTAGCCTACGCCACCACCTGCCAGCGAGTGACAACCTCTCGCAGCAGTGTATTTGCAGTCGAAGTCTTTACGGCATACTTCGAAGTCTGTAGTGTCGCACTCCGTATAACCAGGTGTTTCCACGCAGGCCCACGCCTGCAATCCATCCACGTTCTCTATCTCCCAATTGCGCAAACAGACGGTCCTGCCCTGAGGAGTGTAATCCTGACACTTCTTTTCGCTGGGATCGCAATAATCCCTGTTCACGCACTGGTGACAGTCTCCAGGCAATCCCCCCCTAAGGGCCATGCACTGCGCGTCGGAAAGGCTGCGGGGCGCCCTGGAGCACGGGAAATGATCAACAAGGCAGAACGTGACCAACCCCAGTCCGGCGGCAAACGCAAGTAAGAACCGTTTCCTTCTCATTTGACTATCCTTTCAATATATGCTATCTTCTCGAAATGCACTTCTGAAATGCGGAAGCTGCACTGGTTGCGGCGTCCAATCGCTAAGCAGTCGATACATGGTTTTGCCTCCCTTCTGATTATGACTGCTTTAGTTACAACGATGTTTTTGAGCCAGGATATCAGGGCAAGACCAGGGTCGGGGCACAGGGCTCCGGAAGATTTCACCAACCCGTGTGAATCCATATTTGGCTCTCTTCACTATCTCCACAGTTGCTTGCCTCAGACGCAACTGCGGACAACAAATGTTCAATTCTGCCTTCGCAGACACCCACTGTTTGTTAAGGCGTAACCAAGGGCCTTAGTGTTGATAGTATTTCCTAAAAAAAAGAGAAAGAGGTGATGCGCATCGGAGCCTGTCGGAGAACCTGCCCCCGAGAATTGATGGGCGCCTACCATCACCTGACATAGCGGTCTTAGACCCAAAGGCTCATAAGTCCTTATTCTATAAGGATTTCCAGTCTTTTGCCCCCCGTATCACCACACGCTCTGAGCGGGATGACCGTCCCATCGTAGGCCCTCTATGGCGGATTCTGCGACATAGGCCGGATGGTCGCCAATCTTTTCAATGTCATCAATGGGGCACTATTTGACCCACTGGAGGTCTCGAACCGCCATTTTCACGCGTGTGTTGCGCCGGGAGTTGATGCCGACCATAATCTTGCGGATTCTCGGGGGATCTAGACGCCCGTTGGCATCGCGGGGCGAAGTCGGACGCCATATCCCCTCGTTGAACATCGCGCGAACCGTCTGTGGACCTTTCTTCCGCGCGTCGTAGTGAGTTTCAGCGACATATTGGGGATTTCCTTCTTCGAGAAACTGCACGCGGATGATTCCATCGCCTTCGATCAGCTCGACGGTAAGCTCCAATCCGCGAAAGGAGGCGTCGGGAATCTCGTCTTCGTTCAGCTCGAGCAGCGGGTAGCACCACGGGTCGGAATCGGCAAACTGCATATCGAAGAGCACCGCTTCGGCGCTGTTGCTCTCATGACTCATGGAGCCGCCGACCACGATGTTGTCGCGCCAGTTTGCCGCCTCGCGGGCCGATTGGATTGGCAGGGTCTTGGCAAGCCTGAACCTCATGACCGGCGAGCAAAGCGTAACGGGCCGGCCGTCAACCAGTGTTCGCGACAGCATCACCAGCTCCAGCTCGTAGGCGGATTCTATCTGGGGATGCTCTATCGTGATCCAGTGGAAGTTGGCGGATTCCTCGTACTGAACGGGCGTCTCGAAAGTAAAGTCTCTGCCTCGAACCTGCCTGTCAGAGGCGCCGGTCTGCGGCGCGTTCATGGCCCTGAAATCGTACAGCAGTTGTGAAGCACCCGCGGGCAACTCGGTTTTCCAGGTGACCTGCACGGTACCCGGCTCGGGCCGGACATTGACAACGATTTTCTTGAACGCGGCGCTCGGGGTTAGTACCGCCTCTTGCCGAATCAGCCGGCTTGACGGCCAGGGAATCTCGCAGAGCTTCACGCTGTCCCAGTTCATTTCATATATCGGGCGGTCGGCGGGCCTCTGTTCGGGCGAGCAGCACAATATAGCCGTTATCACATCGGATGCGGCCTCGGCCTCCACCTCGAATCTTCGCAAACTGTAGAAGTCGCGACAATCCGACCAGACAGTTTCTTCAGGAAAATCCGGCCCATCGACCTTCTCAGTGTTGGGGTCGTCGCCCACCCCCTCGTCATATTTCGGGGCCGGGTGTTTGCTCACGTCAACGGAGAACTGTTGGGCGAGAGCGCCGGTTGGGTCTATTCCGATTCTGGCCCCGGGCGCCGGGGCCCCTTCGGGTTGAAAGAAACCGTAGGCGGTCATCCTGTACATGTGGCAGGGCTGGACGCCGCGGACATTTTGCAGTATGCCGCCGGTCCACGCGTAGGCCCACATGTGCAGCCGCACGTATTCTTTTCCGGAATGCGCCAGGCGCTTGCCGACCGCGTGTTCAGGCACGTGCCCGCCGCGCCTGAACCATTGATACCAGTAGCTGGGCGACCAGCCCCGAAACCGCTCGTACCAGATGCCGTTCTCGAAATTGCCGTTCTTTATCAGGTTCGCGGCATCAGTCGTCCATGCGTTCGAATGTCTGACAGATTCGAGGGGGCGTACTGGAAACTCCGGCCTTTGGTACGGCTCGAATTTCCCCGGGCAGCTCCATATTGTCTCGGGCCCCTTTATCGGGCTCATGGGCAGGCCTTTGGCGATAACGTACCGGTCAAGGCGCAGATGGTCCTCATAGACCCACAGGGTCATGGCGTCACAATCGCCGTGGTGTCCGTGACATATCCCCGAGGAGGTGATATAGGTGATACCGCCTCGTTGCTCGTGGCAGTACTGGTGGTGGTCGCCGGAGAGGACGAGCTTGACGTTGTGGCGTCCTTCGAGCCCCTCGAAGTATTCTGCGAGGTCGTCCACCTCGTGCTTGTGCTGGAGGACGATTGAGACAGCGCTGTCGTCCGGCTTGCTTATCAGCTCGCGCAGCCACCGTCTCTGCGGCTCGGTACAGAAGGTGTCACAGACGATAAATCGGATGCCGCCCCGTTTGAAGACGTAATGATAAGGCAGCTCTGGGTTCTGCCAATGGAGGGGCTTTTTGTTCGCGGTTGTCTGCCAGGCCGGGTGCGCGGCTACTTCGGGATTCCAGACGGACCAGAGCGCCCCGGCAGCCTCTTCGGTCACCCGGTCGTGATAGTAGCCCCGGCCCTTGGCCGTCAAACCCGTATCGAGCAGATAAACGCCCTGCGAGGCGGCGCGACGCAGGTGCAATTTCAAGACCCCGTTGGTAAGATCGTGATTGCCGGGGGCAAGGTGAAACTCTATCGGAGGGGTCTTGATCCGCAGCATATTCACGAGGTCCTTCCACGCACAACGGTTGGCCCACTCGAATCGCGTATCGCCCGTGTGAATCACCATCTTGGGCTTGTTCGCCGCCACGCGGGCCGTGAGCACCGTTATCCATTCACACTCCGGCGTTTGCGTATCGGTTATCCACGCGAGGTTCCAGAGCGGGCTGTCGGCGGCGGCGCGGCAGGTCAAACCGAGACCAAGGACCAGCACAACAGCAAGTGCATCCCTTACACTGAAAGAAAGCCGTTTCATACGCTTGCCCCACCAGGTCGATCTCAGGCCGGCATTTTGTCACCGCACGCGTAGCTTGTCAAACGCACCACAGACACCACAAGACTATAATCCGGAAAGCACATCTCTACAAGCGGTTCTTCCAGGACATTGAGCCCGGTTTATCAGAGGAGCCGCAGACCGGACACGTAGTGACGAATCGCCACAATGAGCTACTCGCACGGCTCGAGGTCGCCATGTCCTATTGGCCGTTATCCGTATCGGGGTAAGAGCCGGCAGACGTCTTCGGCTCGACGCCGTCCCACTGCAGGCCGCCTACGACGGATTGTGCGATATTGGCCAGATGGTCGCCGACTTTCTCGGCGTTGTCCACGAGGTCGATGAAAATCAGGCCCGCGTCGGCCGTGCACCCGCCTTCGGTCATACGCTGGACATGGCTGCGGCGAAAGTCTATCTGCATCCTGTTCAAGTTGTCTTCGTTGACCAGGGCCGACTGTGCCGCCTCCGCATCGTTATCGCCGAGGGCCACGATGATATGGTCACACATCTGCTCGACTTCCATCTTGAGCTCCATGGCCTCGGTGAGCGCCGAATCGCTAAACTGAGTCTTGCCCTCTATCTTGCGCTCGGCGATTTCAACGATGTTGACGGCGTGGTCGCCTATTCGCTCGAGGTCATTGACGGTATGGAGCAGTACGGGCAATTCCGTTGACATCTCATCCGACAGCTCCTTGGTGGATAAAGCGGCCAGATAAGAGGTAATCTCGTATTGAAGGTTGTCGGTTATCTCCTCGGTCATCCTCGCGGTGTCGAGCTTTCTCCTGTCCCCGTCGACAAGTCCCTCTATAGCACTGCTGACGGCCCTTTTCGCGGCCTGCGCCATTCGCGTTATCTCCCGCCGGGCCTGATTGACCGCCAGCTCGGGCGTAGCGAGCAGGTGCTGTTCCAGCGCCGTTGCGCGAGCCAGAACGTCGCCGGGCTTTTGCGGCACAAGCCTGACTACCATTCTCTCGAGAACGCCGGTCAGAGGCAGAAAGAAGACGGCCTCAAAGACCTTTATGGAGGTGTGTGCGACGGCGATTGACACCGCGATGCTCGCTTTACTCAACTCCCACCACGCTATAAAGTTGACCAGTTTCGCAATCCAGCCGATGAACCAGACGCATATAACCGCCCCGATGACGTTAAACATCGTATGGGCCCAGGCCGCCCGGCGCGCATTGAGATTCGTCCTGAGTGCGGCCAGTTGGGCTGTAATCGTCGTGCCGATATTACTGCCGAGAATAAAGGGTATGGATACCGCCAGAGCGGCCTGCCAGTCGGTCCCGAAGGCCCCGCCGATAGCCAACAACTGCACGGTCCCGACGGCGGCCGAGCTGCTCTGAATCAGCATTGTCACGACCATTCCCGCCAGAATGGCCAGGACCGGATTACCGGCCGTTTTTCTGAAAAGCTCCTGCGTATCCGGGCTCTTCTCCAGCCCTGAAAACGCCTCCTTCATGAAACTTATCCCGAGAAACAGGATGCCGAAACCGAGCGTAATCTGGCCGACGTTCTTGAGGGTTCGCGTCCTCCCGAACAACTGGAGGCCGAATCCCAGGGCAATGGCGGGAAGTGCGAAGGCCGTGATCTCTATCTTCAAGCCGGATATCGAAACCAGCCAGGCCGTGGCCGTCGTCCCGATGTTTGTGCCGATGATCACTGATATGGCCTGCTTTAGGGTTAGCAGGCCGGCGTTGACAAAGCCGACCACCATGACGGTTGCGGCCGAGCTCGACTGTATCAGCGCCGTTACGCCCGCACCCACAAGGCACCCGGTGACACGGTTTTGCGTCATTGATTCGAGAATGTTCTTGAGCTTCTTGCCGGCGGTCTTCTTCAGACCTTCCGACATCTGAACCATACCGTAAAGAAAGAGCCCCAGCCCCCCCAGAGTGGCGAAAATCATGCTTGCCGTCATAGCGGTCCTTTATTATGCCGTCGAGAAATCAAAGCCATCTACCGCGTCACTGCACTTGTACCGCATTTCTGAGGATGGGTCAAGATATTCTTCGAATGCGGACAGATGCCCGGACGCCTCTCTTAGAATCTCAACGACAGGCCTCGTCGGGCGCAAGGACAACGGCTTCAGGCAAGGCTGCACAGGATTTTCGTGCCCTCGCGAATCTTCTCATCGGTGGTGGCGTAGCTTATCCTGAAATGCGTGTTCTTCTCGCTGAAGACGCCGCCCGGTATGACAAGCACGTTGTTCTTTATCGCCCTTTCTACGAAGTCGGTGGCCTCGGCGCCTGCGGGCGCCTTGACGAAGGCGTAGAAGGCCCCGCTCGGCTTGACCAGCTCGAATTTGTCTTTGAGCCCGTCGTAGAGGATATCCCTTTTCTTTCGATACACGCCCACCAGGTCGCCCACATCGTAATCGAGGGCGGCCTCAGCGGCCTTTTGAAAGGGCGTCGGCGCGCAGACAAAAGTGTACTGTTGTATCTTGGTCATTTCCTCTATCACGCCTTTTAGGGATTCATGCGCGGCGACGTAGGCGAGGCGCCATCCCGTCATCGCGTAAGACTTGCTGAAGCCTCGCATCAGGAGGGTTTTTTCATGGCAGTGGGCGATGCTCGGAGAGCCCCCGTCGTAAGAGAACTTCTCGTATATCTCGTCGGTCAGGATAAGTATATCCTTTTTGGTCGCCACCTCGGCCAGAGCCTTTATCTCGGCCTCGGAATAGACTGCGCCGGTGGGATTACACGGCGAGTTGAGTATAATCATCTTGGTTCTGTCAGTAATTGCCGCGGCAATTTTCTCGACCGGCAGGCGGAAATCAGGGTAGCTGTCGATATAGACGCACTTGCCGCCGAGCAGCCGCGGCACGTGCTTGTAAATGACGAAATAGGGGTCGGGAAGGATCACCTCATCGCCGGGGTTGATAAGGGACATAAACGCCAGCAAGAGCCCCCCGCTGACGCCGCTGGCCACGAGAACGGCCGGGTTGGCCCAGCCGAATTCTTCCGCCACCCGGGCTGCTATCTTTTCCTTCAGGATGCTGTCGCCGGCCGTTTGCGAGTACTTGTTCCGACCGTCCATGATGGCCCTTATCGCCTCCTCCTTAAGGGCTTCGGGCACGTCGAAATCCGGCTGGCCGATTGAGAAGTTGATGGGGTCTTTCAGTGTCGCGGCCAGCGCGAAGACCTTCCGAATCCCGCTGGCGTCGATCAAACTCGTTCTGTCTGCTGTTATCTTTTTCATGTCCGTGATAATAAACCGCCGCGCCGGAAAAACCAAGTAAAAAAACGGCCATTTCATCGGGGATTGCATCGCCGCCTCAGCGGCATTTCAGCCCCAGCCTGCGCACCGAGAAGCAGTCATCTCCCGAGAAAAGGAGCCAACACGTCTTGCCGTCTCTGCTCATCCACTTTGTGGGCAGGCAGCTCGTCTCGCCCGGCCCGACGTCCCAGTCTTCGGTATAATAAACGGTTGTCCACGGTCCCCACGGCTGCGGCGCATCGAATATACCCAGCCCTCCCGCCGCGCGCATATCGCCGTCGTTGTAGATTGTCTGGCACCAGAGGTACCTTTTCAGGGGCGCATTGTAGCTGATACCGGAGCGATAGCACTTGCCCGGGTTGACGAAAACTGCGCCCCGCTCGCCGACATCGCCGGTCCACACCGGGTTTCCGGCAGCATCGAAACCCTTGAGAAACTCATAGGCTTCCTGCAGCCTGATCTTGTCCTTGGGCGCACGGGCCAGGACCATTCGGTCGGCCGGTCGATAAGCACTGTTCGAATCGTGGGAGTAAACATATACAAATTCGTCGGCCGCGCCGGCGTAGTTCTTCCCGAAGTTTAGAAACGTCACGGCGCCGAAACTAACGGTGAACTTCCAATCGCACCATGACCAGGTTCTGCCGCGGTCTTCGGACCAGGCGAGTTGCGAATTGCCGGTGTTCCTGACGAGCATGTAGAGTACGCCGTCCAACATCAGCATCCCGGCGGCCTTCGGCCCCCTTGAGCCGTCTCCGAGGCGCTCCCCGCTCTGCGTTCGCACATTTGTGCCGTTGAAGTTCGGGGGCCACCCAATCACCCTGGCTACCCCGAGGCTCAGCTTCTTCTCCGTTCTCGGCTCGAATCCCCAGCCGTCGCCGTATGCCGTGTATTGATTGTCGTCATCGGCCCAGGTTATAGGCCAGTTGTCGCTGCCGCGGGCCTTCCTGATGATACTCTGGGGCGGCGCCCAGGTGATGGCCGTTATCACTTCGCTCGGCGGATAAGGCGCCGCGCCCCTCTTGTGCTCCTGCAGCACCGATAAGGCAATCGGCGCGATGAACGGCTCGATCGCGCTGTAGGCGGAGTTTCGGGCTTTATTAAGTGATTTGCCCGCCCTGGCCGCGACTACATCCAGGCTCGGTATCACGACTATCAGGCTGTCGTACAGCCCCCAAGACCAGTATGTATCGCGAGGCACGTTGGCCATCGCCGCATCGGCGTTGTTCCACCAGAGCAAGCCGTAGTGGTCTGAGGCGTTGAAGTAGGTCTCCGGCTTTACCACGGGCAGGCCGCGAATCTCCGCCGGAACGACCCGCACCGCATCGACGAACGGTTCCGGTATAATCTGTTCGCCCCTCCACCGCCCTCGCCTCAGGTATAAGTACCCGATACGGGCCATCGCATCGACGTTGGCGCTGATGCCTGAGCCGAACTCCCGTCGCTTTACGGCGTTGATTTCCTTCGGCCGGTAGGAGTTCAGCCGCCACGTCAAATCCGCCGGTTCGATGCCGATCGGCCCGAAGACGCGCTCGAACATCAGCTCATTCAAGTCCCGCCCGTAGGCCAGCGTCACGCACTCGGCGAGCCAGTTCGGTCCGCCGTCACTGTACGACCACTTCGTTCCCGGCTCGAACAGCAGCTTTGTATAGCCGCCGTTCTTGTCGAATCCCGCGGTCTGCGTGGCAAGATGAAAAAGCGTGAGCTTGCCGAGCCAGCCCGTCTCGGCGTTGGATTTGGGGGGAATCCCAAGATCAGGGTGATGCCTGCCGGCCGGCTCGTTAAGATCGGCGAACTTGCCGTCCATAAGAGCCAGGCCGACCGCCGTGATTCCGATGGCCTTCGTGCTCGATTTCAGGTCGTATCGGCGCCGCTGGTCGCCCCACTGCATAACGAGCCGCCCATGACGTATGATACGGCCGGAACCGTCGCCGGTCAGTGCGTAGTCCCGGGCCTTTTCCAGCGTCGTGGGGTCCATCCCGACCTCTCTGGGTGTTGCCCGCCGCCACTGCGGCGTCGGCCAAATCTCATCGCCGCCCGCCCCGGCGCCGACTGAAAAACATAACGCCAACGACCAGATTGTCACTGCCATAGATGCCGTCATGATTTCACCCGTGAGATTAACCTGGTTTGCGTTCCCGATACGGGTAATAATAGACGAACAACACAGCCGGGCCAACCGGAAAATGTCCCTGCTGCCTCGGAAATTCAGTTGCGAGGGCGACCCTTTAATATGTCTGCCCGCAGCCTGCTTATCCAAGCGCACAAAAAAAGCCGCTTCTCAGGGACACCGGAAAAGCGGCGTAGACAACAGGACCGTATTGTTCAGTCTTCCTTGGCCTCAGCCACCTCGGCTGCGCCCTCTTCTGGAGCTGCCTGCTTCTCGGGCGCTTCTTTCTCTTTGCGCCCGGCGTGGCTCTTGCGGTGGGCGACCTTCGGCAGGCCAAAAAGCGAATCCTCATCGGACCAGCGCTCCTCCTCTTTCAGCTTTTCCACACGCTCAGCCCTCGTAAGTACGTTGCGGTGCCTCGTCAAGGCTCCCTTTACCTTCAGGGAACGATCTATAGACATTCAAAAATCTCCTAATACTAATTGACTTTCATACCGTACGCGTCCGTGAAAAAGTGCGGCGCAAAGGTCTCCATGCCATCCGGAGCCTTACCCCTGTACCCGGGCCCAACCTGCCTAATCCTCATCAGGGCCTTGTATCCGTCCGATCCGGGCGTTGAGAGGCTATCATAATCATATCTGTCTTTCGAAATCAAGAAATATCGCCCGCCCTGTGAAATAATCTCCGTTTCGATATTGCTTTCGGCAAAATGCTTCTGCACCGGCGCGAGGTCGTCCCGTCTTCCATACTCTACAATAACGATAACGTGGTCGCCCGTGGAAACGGGCGCTGTCCTCTGGCCGCTGTCCTGGGTGGCACGCTCTTTCGGAGTGGTCGTTTGGCCGGGCGACCCATAGTCCTTTTGCGACAATCTCGCCTGTCCGGCGCCTGCGTTTGCGCCCGCCTCGGCCGGGCCCTGCTGTTTCTCGCCATACCACTGACCGGCCCGAAAAGCCAGCAGAACGGCAAGCACAAAACCGAGAACCATCGTTATCGCAAGCTGATAGGGCATCGAAAACTCGATTCGCCCGGCGTTCAACTGCGCAACACTCGGTTTTCGAGTCCACCGGACCTTCGGCTCCGAGACTTCCTCAGCCACGTTTTCTTCGGCGACGACCAGATGCTCAGGCTGCACGTCCGGCTCGTCGTCGTGCGGCCTGTCCTCACGCATTCGCTCGAGGGTCCTTCCGAAACCAGGTTTCTGGCGAGCTTTGCTCATCGCCTCGTACAGAGCCATTTTCCCGCGTTTATTACGTGCCATAGCAACATCCGCCCAATCAAGTTAGTAAGCAGAGGCCAATTATACCGTGTCTATCCCAAACAGCAAGTGTTTATTGTCCAAGAAAGCGCTTTATTTTGCCATTTCCGATTTCAGATTTCAACAGCGCACGGCAAATACTTTCGCCGCGGTCTTCAGGATGTTCTGATCCTGACGGTGGCTATCCCGAACGCCTTGATGTCTACTTCGACCGTATGCCCGGTAAAATTGAGCCGGGCCTTATTTGCTTCGACCAGGTTCGTCTCCCAGGCCGCCAGAACGCTCAGGTGCGGCACGCTCAGGACGACCCTGGCCTGTTTGCCCTCCGTCTCGATAAGGCGGAAGATCAGCCCGTCGCCGTCCTCGGCCCTCTTGAGCGTCAACAAGAGCACGTTCGGCCTGTCCACCTGGCAGAAACTCGCCTTTTTTTCGAGCTTTCCCTGCCTCGGACCGTTCACGACCACCGGCATAAGCGGACTGCAGACAGACCAGCCGAAATCTCGGGAACGGCCCCCCCGCCACGATCCGGCGTGGCTGGTGATGGAATAGCGGAAGAGCATGTCGGCCTGCTGAACGGGCTGGAAGTTCGTGCGGAAGTTGCTGTCGATGACAAAGGCGTACATGTGCCCTTTGGTCATTTCGGACGATTTGACAAACTCCCGGCCGAAATCCGGCGGCGTTACGCCGTGGTGCGCCTGCGAGACGTAGCACGGCCACAGACCGCCGAACTCGATAAGATGCGATTCGACGGGACTGAGCGTGATTCCGGCACCGCCGCCGAAAACACTCGCCCAGTGCTGAACCGTGTAATAATTCGAGTTCGAGCCGGGAAACTGGTCCCGCAACGGCTCGATAACCGAGTTGGACCCCTCGAAGCAGAAGCTCGGATTATCCATCTCGAACGGAAATGCGAAGTAAACCTCCATGACCGCGGTCGAATCCTTCAACACCCGGTTGGCCAGGTCGATCCGCTTGATCTTGTCGTACAGGATAATCTCCTGGGTAATCTGAGGACAGCCCGGAGCAGTGCTTCTAACCAAGAGGCTTCCATAGACAGGTCCGCTCTGGCCCCTGGAGATTTCAGGCTGCCCGGCCGCCTCGACCTTGCCGGTTTTGACTTGCCGCGTCACAAGCTGGTTGACCCGGTGCGGCGCTGCTTCATCAACGATCTGCCGTGAAAGGTCCTTGTCGTAGATGCTCTTTATCGCGCCTGTCTTCGAATCAAGGGCCAGCCTGAAAAAACGGTTCTCCAAACCACGGTCGGTCACCGCCACAGCTCTGCTTTCCGGCAGAGAGGCCTTATCTTTGGTCACCACGCGAAAAGTCTTGTAGCCCATCGGCGGGACATCTTCCGCAGCGAAAACCAGGTCGAACAGCTCGTGCCGCTCGAACTGCCCCCTCGCATGACGATAGGCTGCGTAGGGCACGGGCGCTTGCGGCCCGTCAAGCTCTACGGCCTGATAAGGCACGGCCTTGCCAGTTTCCTCGTCGATGAGGTCGAACTGCCCACCGACCAGGAACTTAGTGACCCGGACGACGTCTGTCCTCTCGAAGGAAAGGGCATTGAAAACAACAATGTGCCGGCCGCGTTCTTTCAGGTCAATCCTCTCGGCGATTCTGTCGAGAGTGCGCGAGAGTATCGGCCTGGTCAGGCCCGCCGCCTTGTACGCAAAATGACTCTTCTCGTTCCAGGCCCAGTCCTGGATTTCGCCGGCCGGATAATCCTTGCCCCACGTGTGCTCGTCATATAGCAGCATGTTGTCGTACGCCCGGCGGATGTCATCGGCCGGATACGGATAGTCCGCCACCAGAGACGCAATCGTCGCACACTTCTCGGCCGCCTGAAGCCTCTCATGCGTGAGGCGGTTTATGCTCGTCTCCTTGGCGGTCGAGATTGCGCCCACGACGTAATCCGTATGCGGAAGCTCACCGCTGAACGTCCGAACGTCCTTGCATTGCCCCTCCAGCTCCTCGAAAAACATCGCGTTGGTGGCCACCACCAGCCTCGGATAGGCCCATTTGGCGTTCCATTCTCTCGCGATATGGCTTATCTCGACGGAGGGCGGATAGTTGTCAACGCCGTTGTGAATGTATCGGGCGACATCGAACGGGCAGCCTTTCTTCTCCAGCTCGCCAAGCATCCCCGGCAGATTATCCCTCACCTCCTCATACGAATGAGGCCCCGTCACCCCCTTGAAGAACCCGTAGCTGCTCTGGTAATAGACCAGTACGCTGCTGCCGTCGGGCCCCTGCCAGCGGAAGGCGTCGGGTCTGCCGTGCCGCAGTATCTTCGACTCGTCCCAGAACGTGTGGATGTCGTTTCGGCCCCATTGGAAGTAGGTCGGCAGCCCGGCAAAGAAATACTTGACGCCCGCCCCCGAGAGCACGGTTGGCAGGCCCCAGCTCAGGCCCGGCACATCGACAATGCAGCCCGAGCTGATTGAGCCGCCGAACATCCGTTTTAGCCGGAAGGAAGGATACATCAGCCGAATAAGCCCCTCGTGACTGCACAGCGCATCTATCTCGTTGCCGAAAAGCGCGGTAATCTCGATCCTTCCCTCTCTTACGTACCCGGCGAGCTTTTCCGCGGTCTCTTTCGGCCTGTTTTCTACATAGTGCTGGAGAGACCAGGAGCCCTCGGCCGTATATCTATACTTCGAGTCATCGGGCCAGTCGGCGGTCTCGGCGCAGAAACGCAGCACGTCGTCGTAGAAACCCGCGTAGCGGTTCAGAACGTTCTCAATCGTATCGGTGTAGCCCAGGTCGTGGTGCGTAATTGGAACTATGAACACCTTCCAGTGCCGCCCCGGTTTCCAGGGGACCTTCTTGCTCGCCACAATCCCGCCGCCGGTCTTGAGCACGAACTGCGCCTCGGTGGGCCCCCTGGGCTCCGGAACGTAAGCCTGCAGAGTCGCCTCGCCCTTGGCAACATTCACGGCCGCCCAAATCCTCTTCCTTGAGCCTACTGTGACCTCCAGGCTCACCTGGGCATCCTGCCCCGTATTCTCGACCACAACCTCGGCCAACTGTAGAAGCGACCCATTCTCCTTTTTTATAAAGAGCACCGTCGGCTTAATTGACACCAGGCGTATCCCGGCTTCGTCGCTTTGCGCCGACGAGCTGCCGGACCCGATAGCGGCCATCACCAAAGCCAGGCATACCCACCCAAACGAACTGAATCTCGTAGTGCTCGCGAACCTTTTCCGAATCATGGTGTTCTCCTCAATATATGCGGTCGTTACAATTGACCCATTGCAAAGCGGCTGCCTGTTCATGACACGCTCCCATCCCGGCCAGCGACGGCGGTCGCGGCCGGAATCGGCCGGTCTTGCCCTCCCTAATTCTTCAGGACGAACGCCAGCGTCGGATCGAGCGGATGCCGCCCGAACCGCTCACCGTAGATGGCCAGGCCTCCAGGCAGTGATTCGTCAACTTCGAACCTTATCACGAACCTGCCGGCCTTCTCCGCATCCCTCAGTACCTGCGGCGGAATATGCGCAATCAGCAGGTACCCGTAGGACCCGGCTTCGCGGAGCTTGCGGTCTCGCTTCTGGCTGTACCATGACAGAATCCCCCGATGGTCGGCCGGGTCGTCGGGCAGGTCGAATACCCCGAGGCTCCGGCCGCTAACCCTGATTCGCACGGCGCTTGGGTAAGACGTCTCGTCCGTCATCGGATAGGCGTTGGGATTCAGGCTCGGATCGTGGGTGCCCTTGCCTCGCATGAAATCACCCTGCTGCTTGCCCGCCCCCTCT
>CP070678.1:4750133-4759976 GCA_020352515.1 Phycisphaerales bacterium
ACGTATTTTCGGCCTGGGGAATATACAAGGGTCCACGCATGGGCCCAAACGGCATGGCCGGCAGCTACGGCCTGAATGGCTACGTGCTCAATATAAAGCCGGGAATCAATTTCGAAGGGGGTGTTCCCACCGAAAACGCATGGAGGACCCCAAATGTCACTGGGGGCCGAAACATACCGCTTTTCGCCGACTCTCTGCGATACAGTGCCTGGCCGCTCGAGACCAATCCGCCGGCGCAATACTGGGACAGCGCCTGGTCGGGCAATAGCATGGCGCGGCTCTGCATAAACCGCCATGAGGGGGCAATCAACATGATATTTCTCGACTGGTCCGCCCGAAAAGTGCCTCTCAAGCAACTCTGGACCCTCAAGTGGCACCGCTCCTTTAATACGGAAGGCCCATGGACGACCGCCGGCGGCGTGCAGCCAACAGACTGGCCCGAGTGGATGAGAGACTTCAAGGACTACTAAAGAAGTAAGAATTTGATGATGGAAGAGGACCCTATGACAAGCCGTACAAAACTGATGCGAAAAGACATCGTCGTCGTTCTATCATGTGCGGCATTTGCCCTCCTATGCCTGGGCGCGGTCGGCGCCGGCGGACGAAAGAGGGCCAAAGAGGCCGTCTGCCTCTCCAACCTCCGCCAGTGGGGCCGCATATTCCAGATATACACCAACGACAACGACGGCTATTTCTTCACCGGCGACCCCGGCACACCCGGCTACTGGTGGGTCAAGCAGCTTGAAGAATGCTACAGGGATTGGAAGCGAAATAAATCCTGGTTCTGCCCCGCTGCCGCCGCACCCTTAATCGACGAAAACGGCAACATGACGCCGAGTCCCAACATATTCATGGCATGGGGCATCTATAGAAGTAGCGGCCTGGGGCCAAACGGCATATCCGGCAGCTACGCCTTGAACGGCTACATGATTACGCCCCAACACGCTACGACCTACGAAGGAGGAGTACCCGTCGCGGACGGCTGGGGAGGGCTCAACCTCACCAACGGAGCCAATATACCGCTGTTCCTCGAAGCCCTCCGTTTCGACGTCTGGCCCCGCCATACCGAAGAGCCGGCTGTAAATGAGTACGCCGCCTGGTCGAGCAATAGCATGGCCCGATGCTGTATCAACCGCCACGTGGGGTCCATCAATGCCGCATTCGCCGACCTTTCCGCCAGAAAAGTCGGACTCAAGGAACTATGGAAGCTAAAATGGCACCGCTCCTTTGATACCGAAGGCCCATGGACGAGCGCCCGCGGGGTCCAGCCAACAGACTGGCCCCTGTGGATGAGAGACTTCAAGGACAACTAAGGAACTAAGAATTTGATGACGGAAGTGGACCTTATGACAAGCCGGGCAAAACTGATGCGAAAAGACATCGTCGTCGTTCTATCATGTGCGGCATTTGCCCTCCTCTGCCTGGGCGCGGTCGGCGCTGGCGGGCGAAGAAGGGCCAAAGAGGCCGTCTGCCTCTCCAACCTCCGCCAGTGGGGCGCAATCTTTCAAGGCTATACCGCGGACAACGATGGTTACTTCTGTCGGATTGACCCGTGGATCGCCTGGAAGCGAGGGCAATGGATACTGCCGTTTCGCTTTCTTTTTGAAACCAGGACGAAATTGCTCCTCTGTCCTGAGGCCACCCACCCAAGTTTCGACTGGTACGGAGTGACACTCCAGGGCGGCCCGTTCAACGCGTACATCATTGGCACGGGTGGCTTCGAAGACCGGCGAGAAAGAGCCTCCTACGGGGCAAATGTCTGGATCTACGATACCGACGAAGCTATCCAGGGCCGCCCCGCCGCCTGGCACTGGAAAAACTGCAGTGCCGAGAATCCACACAATGTCCCCGTATTACTCGATAGCATGTACCGGGGAGGCGGCCCCGTCGCCGGTTCAGAACCGAACTTCAGCATGAGCGATTCCAAGGCGGTCCCTCCGAGTTACAACGGGGAGTGGTCCGGCGCCGGCTACGAGATGAAGCATTTCTGTATAGACCGCCATAACGGCGCTATCAACGCCCTGTTCATGGACTGGTCCGCAAGAAAGATAGGTCTAAAGCAGTTGTGGACATTGAAGTGGCATCGTCAGTTCGACACCGAAGGCCCCTGGACAAAAGCCGGCGGCATCCAACCCACCAACTGGCCCCAGTGGATGAGAGACTTCAAGGATTATTGAAGGCAATTCGCCGCTGCCTCGCAGCGTGAGACGCCCGCGCCCTGCCCGAGCGCTTATCCGCAACATTTCTATCTCGCCGGGCCTCTGCACACTTGCATATCAAATCTGCATCGTGGATAATCGGCATGTTCGATTCAGGTCAAGTCAAGGAGCAAGTATATGGGCACCCATACACGAAGAGAATTCCTCAAGCGGCTTGCGGTTGCCGCCGGCTGGCCGGCCGTATCCCGCGCGGCCTTCGCCGGCGAGCAATCCGGACGCAAACCCAACGTCGTGCTGATTTTCACCGACGACCAGGGCACGCTGGACGTAAACTGCTACGGCTCGAAGGACCTGTACACCCCCAACCTCGACCGCCTTGCACGAGAGGGCACGCGCTTCACGCAGCTCTACGTCGGCGCCCCGGTGTGCTCGCCATCGCGGGCGGCGCTTATGACCGGCCGCTATCCGCAGCGCGCCGGCGTCCCAGGCAATGTCTCGTCTATGAAAGGCAATCCCGGAATGCCGACCGAGCAGACCACCATCGCCGAGATGCTCAAGGCCGCCGGATATGTCACCGGCCACGTCGGAAAGTGGCACCTCGGCTACACCCCCGAAACAATGCCAAACGGCCAGGGCTTCAACTACTCCTTCGGACACATGGGCGGCTGCATCGACAACTACTCACACTTCTTCTACTGGCAGGGGCCAAACCGCCACGACCTCTGGCAAAACGGCCAGGAAGTCTGGCGCGAGGGCCAATTCTTCCCCGAGATGGTCGCCGACGAGTCCTGCCGGTTCATCGAGAAGAACAAGGACCGCCCCTTCTTTCTCTACACCGCCTTCAACGTCCCCCACTATCCAATGCAGGGAACGGAGAAGTACCGCAAGATGTACGAACACCTTAAAGAACCGCGAAGAGCCTACGCGGAGTTCGTCTCTACGCTCGATGAGAAGATCGGCCAAATCATCGACAAAATCGACCGGCTCGGCCTCCGCAAAAACACGTTAATCATCTTCTGCAGTGACAACGGCCACTCCGTCGAGCAGCGGGCAAACTTCGGCGGCGGCAACACCGGCCCCTTCCGCGGCCACAAGTTCACCCTCTGGGAAGGCGGCATAAGGATGCCGTCCATCGTCTCGTGGCCCGGACGCATCCCGCAAGATGCCGTCCGTAGCCAGGTCGTCGCCAGCATCGACTGGCTCCCCACAATCGCCCGCTACTGCGGGGTCCGCCTCCATGAGCCAAGAATAGACGGCAAAGACATCTATGCCGTCATAGACTCGCCCGAGGCGCCATCGCCGCACGATTGTCTGCACTGGGCAACCGGAAGGCACTGGGCCGTCCGCCAGGGCCGGTGGAAGCTCGTCCACGACGGCCCGTCTACCGAACACAACGGACGGAAGATTCCACAGGTCGCCGATTTCCTGAGCAACATGGCCGAGGATGTCACCGAGACCAAAAACCTCGCCAAAGACCATCCCGACATTGTCGCTCGCCTCACAGGCCTCCACGAACAGTGGGTCAAAGACGTCCGGCAGCAATAGAGCGGCCCCTCCCGCATGTGTAATCGGCCGATTCGGCGAGCACCTCCACAACCTTCCCAATTCCGCCTCTTATACATAATACCGCTAACCGAAGGCGCTTCGCAGCATGGCCAGGCCCTTGGGTATTGCGGTCTTGTAGTCCTCGTTGCCCTCGAATTCGAGCGAGACATAGCCGCGGTAGTGGTGCTCTCGCATAATGGCCGCTATACGCGGATAATCAAGCTCCAGAGTGTACCATATCCCCCCGCCGAAATAGGCCTTCGCGTGTACGTACACCGTCCGGGGCGCGCACTTGTCCAGCTTGTCGTACGGATCCTCCAGAAAGTTGCCCGTATCGAGCAGCACCTGCAGCCACGGCGAATCGACCGAGTCAACAATCCTGAGCAGCCCCTCCGGCGTCCGAGCCAGCCCCCAGTGGTTCTCCAGAGCGAGAACCACGCCGGCCTTCTCCGCCCCCGGCAGGCACCTCTCGATGCTCTCGATAACCCACTTGAAGCCGTCCTCCTCGGTATATCCGGCAACCGGCCGCTCGATGCCGCGATTGGCCATCAGCTCGTCGAAGCTCCTGCTCGTGCCCCAGGTCCCCGTGTTCAGCCGCATCACCGGTATGCCGAGCTTGTACGCCAGGTCGATGCACTTGAGCGTGTGCTCGATATTCTTCTGTCTGACCGCCTTGTCCGGCTTTAGAAAACCCTGGTGAATCGACAGGCAGCACAGGTCAATACCGTTGACAAGAGCTCTGCGCTTCAGGCTCTGAAGATACGCGTTGGAATCCCCGTCCATCTGACGGTGCAGCACCTCCACCGCGTCGAAGCCCATCTCGGCCGCGCTTTCGATGCACGTTTCGACGGGCATCCTCACGTTCCTCTTAAAACGCCAGAACGAATACGTCGATACGGCGATTCGATTGCGGCGCCGCGCATTTGCGACCGTATCGCCCCGCCGCGCCTCATCCCGCTCCTGTCTTATCAGGTCAAACGAATCCGAGCCTACGCCGAGCACCGTGGCGGCCGCGAAGGACCGGCCGAGAAAAACCCTGCGATCGATATTGCTCATAGTCTGTCCTTTCCTGTCTTAGGCATCCGAAAATGTCGGAAATTTGTCATCAGCCAACCGGCCCCTTGGGCCCCGCCGAAGGACCCGTTCCGCTCGCCCCACCCGCACCGATCTTGGCCGCTATCTGCATAAACCTCGGTATCGTGTAATCGAAAAACTGCCTGTACGCCTCGCAAAAATAGCTTTCACGCGCGAAGTTGTCCTTGTCAAAGGGCGCCCTGTCCTTCATGCAGCCCCCTCGACATACCGCCAAGTGCCTGCAGAGAACGCACTTGTTGCACAGGTTGTGCTTGGCCCGACCGAACGCCCGCTTCTTGCTGTCACCGGCCAGCTTCTCTATCGGCGTCTCGAGAATATTACCCAGCCGCCACCTCGGCTCAACGAAAAAGTCGCAGCAGAACGCATCCCCGCTATGCTCTATCACTATGTACTGGCTGCACTGCTTGTCGAACGTGCAGATCGTATGCCTGCCGCTTATGAAGTAGGCCAGAATCGAATCGAAGTCACGAACGCTCATCTTCTCCGGCCCGCGCTCGTACCACCGGTCGAAAAACCTGCAAATGAAATCGCCGTATTGCTTGGCCGTGATGGAGAAATCCGCCACCTCGCCCGTGGCCGGGTCAAGCTCCACGCAGGGAATAAACTGCAGAAACCTCACCCCAAGCTCGACGAAGAAGTCGAATAGCTCGTCCGCATGCCCGGCGTTGCGGGCATTGAGGAGCGTGAGCGTGTTGAACTCCACCTTGTGCTCTTTGCACTTCTCGATAGCCCGCATCACCCTGTCGTACGTGCCGCCGCCGGAATGATCCAGCCGGTAGTAATCGTGAAACTCCTTCGGCCCGTCTATGCTGATGCCCACCAGAAACTTGCTATCGTGCAAAAAGCGGCACCACTCGTCGTTGAGAAGTATCGCGTTTGTCTGAAGGGAATTGCCTACCTCCTGTCCTGCGCTGCCGTACTTCTTCTGCAGCTCGACGGCCCTTTTGTAAAAATCCAGCCCCATCAGCGTCGGCTCGCCCCCCTGCCAGGCAAAACCCGCCACCGGAAAACGAAGACGCATGTAGTCCCTCACCATCGTCTCCAGCACTTCATCGCTCATCCGCTGCCGCCCTCGCCCTATCTCGGACGGCCGGCACTTGTAAAAGCAATACGTGCAATCAACGTTGCAGTCCGAACCCGACGGCTTTATCAATAGTGTAAAAGGCTGCGCCATTTTCAACTGTCCTTCACGCAAAACCCAATGCGGAACACTCCATGCAAAAAGCGAACCTCAAACCGCCCCGCCGGCCCTGCGGATTCGCCCCAGCATCGCGCTCAGCTCATCCACCACCTTCTTGTTCTCAGGCTCCTCGCTGATATTAACGTTCTCGCCACGGTCCACCGAATGGTCGTACAACATCCTTGCATAGGCTCCCCCGCCCCCGCGGCGCCACTCGGTATAGCGATATCGGTCCGTCTTGACCGAATCGCCGTTGAAGTACCTGCTAAATACCGCCTCTTTCCACGGAAGCTCCACATGTCTCAGCAAAGGCACGAAGCTCTTGCCCTCCGGATGACCCGGCATAGGCAGCCCACACATCTCGCAAAGGCTCGGATAAATATCCAGATACTCGGTCAGCGCTTTCGACTTCGTGCCGCCCTTGTAGCCGGGAGCCGCGACTATCAGTGGCGAGTGGAGCGAAGTCTCGAAGTTGCAGTGCTTGCACCACAACCCGTGCTCGCCAAGATTCCATCCGTGGTCGCCCCACAGCACAACAATGGTATCGCCCCGCATACCCAGCCGCTCAAGCTCCGCAAGCACCCGCCCTATCTGTGCGTCCGTGTAGCTCACGCAGGCGTAATACCCGTGGATCAGCGTCCTGGCCGCATCATCCTCAAGAGGACCCTTCCGAGGTATCCCGTGATAAGCACGCAATTCGCCCCAGTTGTGAAGCGCCGCATCCGGAGCGCCCTTCGGCCTGAAAGGATTATCGGCAAGATCGATTTCCTCCCTCTTGTACATGTCCCAGTACTTCTTCGGCGCATTGAACGGCAGGTGCGGTTTTAGAAAGCCCAGCGCCAGAAAGAACGGCTTATCCATATTCTTTAGCCGCCGAAGATCCGAAATCGCCTTCGCCGCTATCATCCCGTCGAAGTAGGCCTCATCCCCTACCTGGGCACACTCGTAAGCCGGCCCGGCCCGACGCGGGCCCTTCGCATCCAGCTCCTTGTTCTCCGCCAACTGATAATTCCTCCACGGCCCCCCCGGACGCCATGCCTCCTCGCTCCAGCCGCCCGACCAGTCGCCCCGGTGATGGAATATCTTGCCGTTCGATATCGTATGGTAGCCGTTCTTCTTGAAGTGACCCGAAATCGGCAAAATGCCCGGAGCCTCCTTTTCCGCCCATACGTCGTAGCTCAGGAATCGCTCCCGCGTGGGCCGAATGCCCGTCATAAGACTCGCTCGCGAGGCTCCGCAGACCGGAACCTGACAATACGACCGCAAAAAAGTCACCCCATCCGAGGCCAGCCGGTCGATGTTGGGTGAGATCATCCGCTTGTGACCGTAGCAGCCCAACTGCGGCCGCAGGTCATCCACCGCGATGAAAAGGACATTGGGCCTTTTGTTGCGCCCGCCTACCCCCGAACCGAAAAACGCCCTTGGCCCCACGGCCAGAGCGGCCGCTCCAAGACCCACCCGTTTAAGGAAGTTGCGTCGATTCGACCTGCCTGCTGTTTTATATTCACTGTAACTCATAATAAGACACGCTCCCGCTCCAGCCGCATTGAATACTAATTCTTGTCGGCGCCCGAATCCCCGGAACGCAGAATTGTCTCTGCAACCGAAACGCCCGAAAGGTCGCCTGATATCAGTACCGGCCTCGGACCGACAACCATGGACAATCTGTCCCGCACAAACTCACCGCTGCCGCCGGCCCAGTCACGGTATCCCCACGTGCTCCTGTAAGCCCGCCGCCCGAGCTTCTGGATCGTCACGTACCCATCGCTCCGCTCGGTCCGCAGAATCACCTGGCGATCCTTGTCGTCGGACGACCAGATGCCCCAGAAGTCCCGCCCCCTGTGCTCGAACTTCAGGGCCCGCAGGTTCTCGTCCTTCGTCTCCAGCGCACCCGCATATCGCCCGCCGGCAACCAGCCCCGAAATATCCGCCATCACGTAATAGGCCGGCTTGGCGGTCAAATCCGGCCGGACAAGACCGAAGTTGTTCTCGTTGTACTTCCTGTCCCAACCGTCGTCCTGGAAGTCGTACCACCATATCCCGCGAAAAGACCCCGAAGTCCGCGCAAGCAGGTACAGCCGCGCCAGGTACGACGCGCTCAGCTCAGCCTCCGTGCCCGACCTGCCCGTATGAGTCGGCCAGCCCATCTCCGTTACATAAAAGGGCACCTCCTTGCCCTCGTTGTACTTGCGCAGCATCGCCTGCACCTTCGACATCCACGCCGAGCACGCCTCAGGCCCCCGCTCCGGAAATTTCGCGCTGTAGTTGTAGCTGTGGATGGACACCGCATCGCAGAAATCCAGCGCCCCCAACTGCAGAGTCTTCTCGAGCCAGCCTCTGTTGACCCCGCCGCTCGTGCAGGCCCCCGCGATAACGGTAACGCCCGGATCAACAGCCTTGATCCGAGGATAAACCTTCTTCAGCAGCTTCACATAATCCTCCGCCGAGCCCCCCTTCCGGTAAGGCTCCGGCAGACCGATCCCAATATCCCACTCGTTCCATATCTCGTACAGCCGAACGTCCTTTCCGAAATGCCGAACCACAAACTCCGCATACCCGCAGAATCCCTCTATCGCCTCCGGCGACCGCGGCCGGTCACCCTTGTCGTAGAAGCGGTTCGAGTAGCCCAGTATCAGCATCACGTCGATACCTACAGCCGCCGCCCGCCGAACATACTCGTCATATCGCCGCGGCATCTCGAGCTTCCCCTTAGTCCGCTCCACCCCACCCCAGCTCACCTCGTCACGTATCGCCTTGATCCCCGCGCCGCGTATGCTCTGCAGGTTCATCTCCAGCACGCCCTTGCCCTGGCTAAAGTGCGTGCACGCGCCGACGTGAAAGACCTCTTCTCTCCGCGGCTCCCTCGGCAGGGTCACACGCACGGCCCCGGAGCCGCCATACGCCGAAGCGGCCATCAGACAGCCCAACACCGCAAACCTGATTGCCCTGAAAACTCCTTTGACGACCATACTCAACCTCCGTTGACTCATGACACAACGTCAAAATCAGTTCCTGACCGCTCAAAACATGCGTCGCCAAAAACCTGACGCCCTGCTCCGTCAGCCGGCAGCACCGATGATAGCAGAAAAAGACCCTCCACGCCAGCCCCGCCGTTGCTCCCAATCAGCGTCTCGTTCGCCGCCTCTTATGTGCTCATCCCTCGCCCCCGATTTCCAGCCTGATTCTGTCGGCCGAACGCGTGCGCCTGCCCACCTTGCCGCTAATTACATCGCCGGCTAACCGTTTAAATCTCGGCACTGCATGATCGAAGAACTGCCTGTAACTCTCACAGAAGTAGCTCGGCCCCTCGGGCCCGCCGCCCTCCAGTCGAACCCGGTCCTTCATGCACCCGCCCCGGCAGATATCAAGGTGCCTGCACACAACGCACCGCCCGCACAGCTTCTGCTTATCCCGCGCAAAAGCCCGCTTTATCTCGCTTGCCACAAGCTCCACCAGCGGACTCTCCAGAACGTTCCCGAGCCTCCACGCGGGCTCAACGAAGAATTCGCAGCAAAAGGCCTCACCGTTGTGCTCCACCACCACGAAACCCGCGCACTGCCTGCTGTAAGTGCAGATCGTGTGATTGCCCATCACGTAGTGCGTCAGCAGCGAATCGAACTCCCGTATATTCATCCTCTCCGGGCCGTGCTCCAACCACAGGTCAAAAAGCCTGCAAAGAAAATCCCCGTACTGCCCCGGCGAAATCGAAAAATCCGCCGCACCGCCCGTCGCCGGATCCCTCTCGATGCAGGGAATGAGCTGAACGTACGTCAGGTCGTTCTCAACCAGAAAATCGAACAGTCTCTCCGGACGCCCTACGTTCCGGTCGTTCAGCAGCATAAGCACGCTGAATTCGACCTCGTG
>CP070678.1:4760076-4762834 GCA_020352515.1 Phycisphaerales bacterium
CGGGTGCAGACGAACATCGTCTTCTTCGATGTTGTCGGCGGGGCGGTTACTGCCGAACAACTCGTGACGCGGCTCAGCGAGAGCGGCGTGCGAATATTGCAGCTCGGGCCCGCTCGCGTGAGGGCGGTGACGCACCATGGGATCGAGGCCGAAGACATCGAATCTGCATTAGCGACGTTGAGTGAGGTAATGGTGCGATAGCCGGCGCGACCTCACAGCTACGAATCAAAATCTGGGCCTGCGCCGATTAATCGGTGCAGGCCCTAAACAAGTATAGAAATCACAGGGCCACGCAGCCCCGTGTCATCTGCGCCTATGGTGTCACGGCCGGCCCGTCGGCAGGCGGACGCAGGCGTATGCTGCCGATGAATATGGCGTCTCTGTCCTCGTCCGGGGTCTGGGCGGAGGGTTCTCCACTGCCCATGCCGACGGTTACCTTCGCGATACTAGACAGGTTCACTCCGGCGGCACTGAATTCTTCGAGGGCGATATCCCACTGGCGCCATATTCTTGACTGGCACGCGAACGTGAATGGATGCTCGACCTTAAGGCTTTGGCCCGCGGCGTCCTCCAGGGTCACATAGAGGGGATGTTCCGCGTTATCATCGCGGCCGACGAACGTTAGTGACACCGTTTCGACGCCGAGCGTGCTCCAGTCCTGTGGAGCGTCGAGGGTGCGGGTGGCCTCAGTGAAGAAAGGTTCGTGCTGGTTCTGTACGTCAAGCTGCATGGACTTGACGCCAGCGCTGTCGGTGGCGAGAAACACGTACTGGAATCCGCCGCCGATGTTGTGGGGCCATGCGGCTCTCAAGGCCGCGTCATCTGCATAGGGCCCGAAGTCCTCCACGCTCAGGTACTCTGCCGTCGTGAAGGTCCAGACCAGGCCGTCAACGGTGCCGGCCGGGCCAATCTGATCGACGCGCCACTGGTACGTTTGGCCCATTTCAAGGTTGCCCGGCGTATAGCTGGCCCCCGCCGGCGCCGGATCAACCATCTCCATTGCTCCGGCTTTGCCAAACCACAACTGGCGGGAAGTCGCAGAGGACGCCTCGATCCAGCTAAGCTCTGCGTCAACCTCTGCGTCCGTCGCGCCGTCGGCGGGGCTGGGCATTACCGCGGCCGGAGTCGAGGTGCTGAAGACGTCGTCGAAGGTGGTGTGGTAGCCGGGCGGTGTTTCGTTCTGGTTCTGCGCGAAAATGCCACTGTCGCCGCTAAGGAAGGGAGCATCGCTGCCTACATCTTCTTCCCAGGGATCATTGCCGCTGGTGTCCACCATCGTCTCAGTCTTCGCAACGAGCGGGCCGCCCACGTACTCATAGAGTCTGCCGGTGACATACGTCGGGTCTGAGCCGAGAACATCCAACTCGGCGTAGTAGCTGCGGGCGTGGTTCAGGCCCGGAACGTACAGGTCCAGACCCAACTCTTCCGCGTTTTGCATGATGTTTGACACGTTGACGACCTTCTCGATATCGATTCTCAGGTTGGCCGGGCCGTTTTCCCAGTTTATGTGCATCACATAGACCGACCGTGGAAAGAAACCGGGAGCAATGCCGGTTACCGAACCGTCCGGGTCAATGATGGCGTCCAATCTTGCCAGCAGACCGTGGTGGGCTCTGGAGGCATCGCCGGTGACATTTACAATGGCCCCAACGCGGACATCGGTGAAGGCTTCCTCGATGTATCCGGCACCGAACTGTGAGCCGTTGTCGGCCTCCGAGGTGGTCTCGTCCAGGCTCAGGTATTTGTTGCCGTTAGGGTCTGTTATGATTGTATGGGTGAATGTCTTTGTTACGTCCGGGAGGGGGGCGAAGTCCCACGTCGCCACATCGAGCTGGTCGCCATCGAAGGTCTCGGACCAGTCACCCTTCACTGTACTGCCCGCCAGTACGATCAATCCGGTGAGTACAAACATGGTTGCCCTACTTCTGAGTTTTTCAAACATGATGTTCCTCCTTCAAAAAAAATAGAATAACCGAGTTTTACCATACACGTCAGATACGAGTCTTTGCGATTTGGCGTTTGCTCCTTCCTGCAGTTACCTAAATGATTTGCCGGCTCAGAACTGCCAGTTCACGCCTTTCAGTCGGCCTCGGCATTGCGCCGAGCCCATCTAAACATAAGACGACAATTCCCGGATCCGACCTGCACCTTTTATACCATATCGGCCGGCTTCTATCAATAAAAATGTTTTCGCTTTACCCATCCTGCCATGGGCCCCCATTACATCCCTATCGGCGATAGGCACCGAATCGGGGTGATAGGATTCGAACCTACGGCCTCCTGCTCCCAAAGCAGGCGCTCTAGCCAAGCTGAGCTACACCCCGAGCCAGATAACGCACATTTGAGGAATCATCCTATAGAAAGCATAGCAGGGTGGCAATAGAATTATAATTTCAGATGTAGGAGATTTTCAAAATTGCTTTTCATATATCGACTTACAGCATTTTTAACGAAAAAAATTTGCATTTATATAGCAGCTAAGGTACAATTTTAATATCAGAGCGGGTTTTCAGCGGAAGAAGACAGTCCTGATTGGAAGAAAGGCCGGAGATAATAAGGTCGATATAATCTGATGGGAAAAAGCCAAGTCTGGCTATGGTGATCTTTGATATTAGAAAAAGCAAAGTTTTTCGACAAAATTATATATGCTTGGAAAACCAAGTTATTAGTTATATAGGAGATAAGCGATTATGGCTGGTATGTTCTATTCATTGAGTGAAGCAGCAAAGAAACTTAATAAGACAAAGGAAGAAGTAAA
>CP070678.1:4762934-4773063 GCA_020352515.1 Phycisphaerales bacterium
CGCAAGGGAAGGTCCTTGTACTATGTCACCTTCGGCGACGGCACGGAGGCAATTCTGGAATATTGGAATCCCCTATCCTCCGAAGTAAGCGTTGAAGATAGAGCCGTCAAGCACCTGTATGTTGGTGCGCATTGGTTTGGACACTGGGTCCGAGTCCTTATGTTAGGTTCAATCGCAACTTTGATTACCACGGTAGTGAGTATCATAGTGATGGCTGGCGCAAAACATGACCCAGCCCCATATGAGAAGATGCCTTGCTAGCAATGCTCACATGCTTCTTGCCTGCGTAGGCAAGTCGTGAGCATGCTGGCGAATTTAGGGAGGTTCGCAAATATTCAAGATCTGGCGGTTCGGAATGCATAGGGCAACTACAGTGCGTGCAGAGATGGACGGGGCGACGCTCTCTGATTCAGGGGAGATGACCCAACGAGCGAGCCTTCCACGTCGGGCTGACCGTGAAGAATAGGTATCCAATTGTTGGCCTTGTGTTGACGAGCCTTGTTCTGGTCCCGGCACAGTCCGCCGAGCGAGGTGTTACGCCGGAAGTCTCTTTTGAGCAAGCTGTTTGTGATTTGGGTGAGGTTGGTGTTGGGTGGGGGACTTTGTGCGAGTTTCGGTTTGGCAATGCCCATGAGGGAATGCTGAAGATCACGGGCGTGAAGGCGACGTGCGGGTGCACGGTGGTGCAGTTGGACAAGACAAATCGATAGACGCCGCGACTATCGGGAAGCGGAATATAAGGAGATAGTGTCGGCCCTGCCCCGAACCGCCCAGAATCTCCCCTTGAAGCCCCGCTGCCTCAGCTTCGCCTCCACCCCCGCGACAAAGTCGTACTCGCCACACACGTGAATCGGAACCAGCAGCTTCGGCTCGAACGTCTGCGCAAATATGTATACGCCGCCTGCGCCCCTGCCCGCCAGCCTCGGATCGCAAACCTGGAACGCAATGTCGATAGGCACCTTCTGGTCGATAAAAGACAGTGTCTCTATCACGTAGTCTTCCTCTATCCTGTCACGCTGCCAGTTCCAGAAGGCGTTGTCACCGGCAAAGTAAATATGCTTGTCCCCGACGTAAATCGAAAAGGCAACCCCCTGATCCGACGATGGGTAAGCACGCACCTTGAAATCATCCACCGTCAAAACCGGCCCCGGGCGCATCTCTATGGCATCCGCCGGACGGTTTGAGATGTCGTACGAGAGGATGTACTTGATACGGGCCACCTTTTCCCTCCACGTGTATATGATCTTGTTGAAGTGGTCGCCGTGCGAGTGCGATGCGAACACGTAGACGTTCTCGTCCTTTATCTCCTCGGGGTTGACAATGCCCCTGGCCAGGCCCTCGTTGCTGTCTGCCGGGCGCCTGCCGACGGCGTAATCGAAAATGAAGACCTTGCCCGCAATCTTCATAAGAAAGGCGCTCTGCTCGAAATGCCAGATTGTGTTGTCGGGTATCCCGGATTTCTTCTCGATCACAACCGCCTGCTCAACGCCGCCCGGCTCAACCGCACACGGCTCAACCGCGGGCTCCTCAACGGGCTGAGCCTCTTGCCGTTTGTCTTTGCAACCGAACGCCGCAACCAGCAATACAGCCGGCAGAACAAACAAACCTGTTTGCCTTGTCATATCCACCCTTTCGGTAAAAAGCCCGCACAACGCTCCAATTGACCTATCATCCGCATCGTGACACCGCGCCGGCCACCTTGACAACGTCAACCATCGCCGCGACATCATGGACCCGCACGACCGAGACACCCGCGGCCGCACAAAGGGCAACCGTCGCGGCCGTGCCGAATATCCGGTCCCCCGCTCGCTCCCGCCCCGTTAGACTGCCGATGAAGCTCTTCCTGCTCGTCCCTGCAAGCACCCGGTAGCCGGTCCCAACAAACCTGTCGATATGCCTCAGCAGCAAAAGGTTGTGCTCCAGCGTCTTGCCGAAACCAATCCCCGGATCAATGAAAATCCTCTCCTTCGGGATGCCGAATTGCTCGGCGCGCCCGGCACGCGCCAGCAGGAATTCGAGCACCTCTTGCACAACGTCGCCGTACTGCGGCTCGGCCTGCATGGTTGCCGGGACCCCTCGCATGTGCATCAGCACAACGGGCACGCCGCACTCGGCCGCAAGCTTGCCCATCCGCGGATCCGAGAGCGCGGTTATGTCGTTTATCATGCCGGCCCCTGCGTCCAACGCCGCCCTCGCCACTTCGAAATCGCTCGTATCCACGCTGATGGGCGCATCGATCTTCTCTGAAAGTCCCCTTATCGCGGGCGCGACCCGCGCTATCTGCTCGCCGGCGCAAACGGGCCGCGAGCCGGGGCGCGTGGACTCCCCGCCCACGTCAATAACTGCCGCCCCCTCGCCGGCCATCCGGAGGCCGTGTTCAATCGCCCTGTCCCTGTCTAGGAATTGCCCGCCGTCGCTGAACGAATCCGGCGTGACATTCAGCACACCCATCACCAGGCAGCCGCACGAAAAATCCAGCCTCCCCGTACGCCACTCGAGCATGCTGTCGCAGCTTTCACACACTTGTCGTCTTCCTCTCTATCTGCTCGTCACTTCCCCAAAACCGATGCCTCTGAGCTTGCCGGCCACCACCTCGTTCCCCGCCGTCAGCACCACGCGCGTATTGTGGAGTTCCCGTCGGACAGGATAGCTCTTGCGCAGATTGTCAAAAAACCGCCCCCTCTTATAGGGCGCTTTCTCCAGCATCCATCGCAGCCTGACATCGTCTCTTCTGATATCGTAAATCCGCTGAACCGCCCCGAGCAGCACGTCCTGCTCGACGCCGTGCGGATCGACTCTCAATTCAGGAATGATCGCCTCCGGCAGGAAATCCGCCGCCGTGAACCTCGGCTCGATTCCGCAGTGCCCGCAGACGGCCCCGTAAACCATCATCATGCCCGCGACCTTGCCGTCCAGAGAGTAGCCGGCGATATGAGGTGTGCCGATATCCACCATCTCGAGAAGAGCCCCATCGATGTTCGGCTCGTTCTCCCAAACGTCCAGCACAACCGCTCTTAACCTGCCCGACCGTATCGCAGCCTTGAGCGCCCCGCTGTCAACCACCCCGCCACGGGATGCGTTTAAGAAGACGCATCTTTCCTTGAGGGACTCGAAGAAGGCCTCATCGGCCAGATGATAGGTCTTGTCCGGGCCCTCGAACGTAAGCGGCGTGTGCAACGTGATGAAATCGCAGTCAAAAAGCTCTTCCAGCGGCCTGTATTTCGAATCGCCCGTCTGCCTCTCGAGTGGCGGGTCGTTCAGATAAACGCCCATCCCGAGTGCCTCCGCCTTGAGCGCAACCCTGCCGCCCACGTTGCCGGCCCCTATGATGCCAATCGATTTGGCCGCCAGGTCAACGTCATATTTCTGGGCCACCTCGAGCAAAGCTGCGATGACGTACTCGGCCGCCGAGTTCGCATTCGACCCGGGCGCCGAGGCGAAACCGATACTCATTCGGCCCAGATACTCCGTATCCACATGGTCCAGACCGATAGTCGCCGTCGCCACGAAACGAACCCTGCTGCCGTCCAGCAGCTCGGGGCCCACCGGCGTGACGCTGCGAACCAACAGCACGTCCGCGTCCGCAACCACCTCCGGCGTCATCTCGCGCCCCGACACTGCCCGCACGTCACCGATAGAGCTGAAACACTCCTCGACGAACGGGATGTTGGCGTCTGCAACTATTCTCATATTAACTCAAAGCTCAAAGCCGGCCACCAGTGTCCCGCAGTCGGGGCACTTGCTGTCTCGAAGATTATTGGCGACTATCGTGTACCCGACACGTTCTATCAGGATTCGCCCGCAATTGTAACAGAATGTGCTCTCCGATTCGGCCCCCGGCATGTTGCCCAGGTAAACGTAGCGAAGCCCCGCCGAACGCCCTATTTCGTAAGCGCGCTCGAGACTCTCGGCTGATGTGGCCGCGGAATCCTGGTACTTGTACTGGGGATAGAACCTGCTTATATGCCAGGGCGTATCGGTGCCCGCGCTCGTGACGATAAAGTCCGCCAATTGCCTCAGTTCCGTGTCCGAATCGTTTTGGCCCGGCACCAGCAGCGTCGTTATCTCCATCCATATCTTTGTCTCACCGGCAATGTAGGCTATCGTATCCAAAACGCCCTGGAGCCTCGCCTTGCACAGCCGGCTGTAGTAATCCTCGCTGAAGGCCTTCAAGTCCACATTTATCCCGTCGAGCCACTCGCTCGCAAAGTCAATCGCCTCCCGCGTCATGTAGCCGTTGCTGACAAAAACATTCGCCAGCCCCTTTTCCTTCGCCGCCCGCCCGCACTCGGCGCACAGCTCCATGAAAACCGTCGGCTCCGTGTAAGTATAGGCAAAACTGCTGCACCGCGCCCGGACCGCCGCGGCGACAAGCTGCTCCGGTGCGATCGCCTGGCCGTCGATCCGCCCGCTTTCGACCGCCGCCTGGCTGATCTGCCAGTTCTGACAGAACTCGCAGCGAAAATTGCAGCCCAGCGTCGCCACGGAGAAGCTCCTCGTTCCCGGCTGAAAATGAAAAAGAGGGGTCTTCTCTATCGGGTCGGGATTTGCCGAGCAGACCTTGTCGTAGCTCAGCGAGTACAATACCCCCCCCGTATTCCTGCGAACGCGGCACCGCCCTAATCGGCCGTCGTCGATGACGCATCGCCAGTTGCACAGCCCGCATCGGACCTTTTTGCCCTCGGCCGTTTCCCAGAGGACCGCGCGTTTCAACTCTTCTTTTGCCCCGTTCATTTGTGGCCTGCCTTCAATTCATACCCCACACCTGCGGCTAAACATATCGGATGACCCGTGCAAAATCAATCGGATTTGCCAAAAAGGAATTCGGCCGCTTGGGTAGCGAGCGGCCCGCGCTCGTCCAAAAGCCGGCGTCGTCCGGTGTCCGCCCGGAACTGGCAGTTTCCCCCATTGACGCCGGTGCCAATCTCGTGCGTATCTGTCAAAGCGACCGCATCGCTCGATACGGCTGAGCAATTACCCGCCCTTGTAAAGCTCAGCTATAACCTTGATCGGGTGCGTGGCCTTGCACTCGCTTATGTGCTCGATCTGCATCGCGCACGCGGCACATTCTGTCAGGACATTCTTCGTGGCCGCCGATTCGAGCGCCCTCTTGAGGCTCTCGGACATCTTGGCGGACAGCTCGTGGTTCTTTTTCTGCATCCCGAACGTCCCCGAAAGGCCGCAGCAGCCGGCCTTGAGGTCCGCTATCTCCACGCCCCCGAGCTTCTCCAGCAGCTCGATGCTCGCCGTGCCGCTGCCCACCGCACAGAGATGACAAGGCATGTGATAAACGTAACGCTCGGCGATGGTCCTGCTCGCGGGCTTCAGTTTGCCCTCTCCGTGAAGCTCCAGCAGGTAATTCATCAGCTCGTGGGTATTCCCGGCAACGAGCCTGGCGTCCTCACCCTGCACGTAGTGCCGAAGCTCATCCTTCAGGCACAACGCGGCGCTCGGCTCCGAGCAGACTATCTTGTAGCCCTCCCGCACCGCCGATGCCAGGCGCCGGACGCTGTAAGCCAGATCGCTCTTGGCCCGCTTGAAGTCCCCGTACACAATCGACGGCAGCGGCGCAGGCAGTTGTTTTGGCAGGATTGCCTCGATATCGTTGTGCCGCAGAACCTCCAGTACAGCAAAACCAAGCTCGTGGTCGTTGTAGTTGGCGTATGTGTCCACGAAATACGCCACCCTGTCCAGAGGCTTTGCCACCGGGGCGGACCTTTGAAGCCGCTTGCGTCCCGCCTTCAGAAAAGTGCCCCGCCCGAACGCCGGCATGGCCCGCCGCTGGTCGAGCCCCGTCGATTGCTCCAGCGCCCACCTGACGACCGGCAGCCGCAAAAAGAAATTCGAAATAGAGGCAAAGAGACTGCCGAACCTGCTCAGGAACCGGTTGTTGCTCAGAAGCCATTCGGTCTTTCGCAGGTCCTTTCGCTTGACGTACTCGGCGCGGGCCGCGCTCATAAGCATCGAGATGTCAACGCCCGAGGGACACTCGAGCCGGCAGGCCTTGCAGTTCACGCACAAATCCAGGAACTTGCGGAACTCGGCCGAAGCGAACGTTTTGTCGCCGAACCCGCCGGTCGCCCAGAAATTCAGAATGTTGGCCTTGGCGCGCGAGCTTGCCATCTCGTCCCGCATGGCCCGAAAGACCGGGCACATCCGCAGATCGGACTGGCGGCTCAGGCAAAGCCCGCAACCGTAACACTGCTCCAGCTCCAGCCCAAGTTCGTCCTTGTCGAAAAACAGCTCGCCCTTCGCCCGCTCCGGCAGAACCCTTGCGGCCCTTCTGAGGTTCTTCACCATGACCTCAGGGTCCGAATTGATTATCTTGCCCGGATTCATCAGTCCGTTCGGATCGAAAATATTCTTGATGCCGCACAAAAGCCTGTAGAATTCATCCCCATATTGCCGCCGGACGAACCCCGCCCTGACCAGTCCGTCCGCGTGCTCTCCGCTGATCGAGCCGCCGAGCGACCAGGCCAGCGAAAAGACCTCGTTGGCAATCGCCTGCATCTTTTTAACGTCGGCCGGCTCGCCCAAATCGAGATACGGCCGCAAATGCAGCTCCCCGTCGCCCGCGTGACCGAAAAAAGACATCGCCAAATCGTACTTCTTGCCGATCTTCCCGAGCCCCTCAATGTATTCCCGCAGCCGCCTGTGATCTACCGAGACATCCTCCATGAATTCCGCCGGATGCTTTCTGCTCCTCTTTCTGTACAGCAGGGGGCCGGCATCCATGCGCGACTTCCACAACCGAGCCTGCTGCTCCGGGTCCAAGAAAGTCCTGCGCCCGCTCGCAACAGGCCCAACCGCCGCATCTGTTTTCGCAATTCCGGCCCGAACCTGCTCCTGCGTCTGGCCGATGTGCTCGACCAGAAGCACCGCCGCAGCCCCCACAGGGAGAATGTCCCTGTATTGTGGCAGCGCGTCGACCGCAAGAGCCATCAGGCTCTGGTCCATAAGCTCGCACGCCGCAGGGCCGGTCTCGACGATCAGGGGAACCGCTTCGGCCATCTGCTCGAGCGAGTCGAACTCGAGCTGCAGAAGCCCCTTTGCCGCCGGCACCGGAACACTCCGAAGCCTGATCTTCGTGAAAATCGCAAGCGTCCCTTCGGACCCCGCCAGCATCCGCGCAAGGTCGATCCTGCCTTCGTGGCAAATCCCGGCGATATTGTAGCCGCTGCGGTTGCGCTTCGATTGCGGCAGCGCCTTGTCGATAACCGTTTCGTTTGCCGAAACAAGCTCCAGACATGCGCCCGCAATCGCGCCCAGCCTTTCGTCCTTCGCCTCAGCCGGCTCGAAATCATTCACAAACTCGACTATCCTCCCGTCGGCCAGCACCCCCTCGATGCCCTCGACGTAGTCGCCGATGTATCCGTACTGAAGTGAATGGGCGCCCGTCGCATTATTGGCCACGCACCCGCCTATCGTCGCCCTGTTGGCGCTCGACGGGTCCGGGCCAATCGTCCGCCCGTGGCCCGCCAAGCGGTCGTTCAGGTCCGACAGAACGACACCGGGCCCGCAGACCGCAACGCCCCCCTCGTCCGTCACCTCCAAAATCCCGTTCATGTAACGCGACATGTCGAAAACGATCCCGCTGCAAAGTGACTCGCCGGCCACCCCGCTGCCCGCCCCGCGGGCCGACACCGCAATATTCTCGCCCGCCGCATAACCCACCACCGCCGCCGCGTCCACCGCGTCACGCGGGGCCACAACGCACGTCGGGATTATCCTGTATATGCTCGCGTCCGTGCTGTACGCCGCCCTGTGCAGGATGTCCGAAAAAACGTCCCCTCGCAACACCTTGCGAAGGTCCGCCGCAACTTCATCCGGTTTCTTCACCACTTATATTGTGCCCTTATGTACCAAATGCGCCTCGTCCTAAGAAAACAAAAGTGCCCCGCGTCTCGCCACCGGCCGTTGCAACATCACTTCGCGAAATCACGAGGCATAAACTGCGTCTGGGAAACCGTCCCGCTCATCCGAAGCGCTGCAAGGTCCTCGTCGCTAACCTGCCCGTTGATGAACTGCTGAACCACCGGATGCGGGTGGTTGCGAATATGCTCCGCATCGCCGTCGGCAACGAGCCGACCCCGATGCAGCATTATAATCCTGTCGGCTATCTTGTAGGCGCTCTTCATGTCATGTGTCACCACAACCGTGGTGATGCCCAGCTCCCGGCGAAGCTTCAGAACCAGCTCGTTGATGATGTCCGCCCGAATCGGGTCCAGCCCCGTGGTCGGCTCGTCATACAAAATCACCTCCGGATTCAACGCGATCGCACGAGCCAGCGCAACCCGCTTGCGCTGCCCACCAGAGAGATTGGCCGGATAGTAGTTCTGAAAGCCGTCCAGCCCGACCATCGAAAGCTTGGACTTCACCAAGTCCTCCACCACTTTCCAGTCGTTTATCCGAAAGTGCTGCCTTATCGGAAATATTATATTCTCGAAAACGTTCAGGCTGTCAAAAAGCGCTCCGCCCTGGAAGAGAAAACCGTAATGCATCCGCACCTCATTCAGCTCCTGCTCCCTGAGATTGTCGATTCGCCGGCCCTTGAAATAGACCTCCCCGGAACTCGGCCTCAGAAGCACTATAAGGTGCTTTATCAAAACGGTCTTCCCGCAGCCGCTCGGACCGATCACAACCGTCGTCTTGCCCTTCTCTATGCCAAGTGAAATACTCTCCAGCACAAGGTGCGCCCCGAACCTCTTCGTCAGGTTCTTGATTCTAAGCACCCCGTTATCCCCGCCTTCAGCGGTCTGTTTGTTCTGATCTGCGTTCTTCAATTTCGAATCTTCAATTCTTCCGCCAGAGCACCCGCCTCCTACGAGACAAGACTCTTAAACGGCCAAAAGCTATTGTAAATCGCCTTCGAAATCACCGCCAGCGCAAAATCCAGCGCCAGTATCGAGATAAAACTCGCCACAAAAGCCTCCGTGCAAGCCTGCCCCACCCCCTGCGCCCCCTCCTTGCACGTGAAACCCTTGTAGCAGCTTATCAGCGCGATCGCGCAGCCGAAAAAGAAGCCCTTTGTAACCCCAACCAGCACGTCGTAAAGCTCCACGCCCGACGCGCTGAACATCCAGTAGGCCCCGCTGTTTATCCCAAGCTGCCAGACGCTCACAAAATACCCACCCAGGATCCCGAGCAGGTCCGCGTAGATGATTAAAACCGGCGTCAGCAGCAGGCAGGCCAGAACACGCGGCGCCACCAGATGCCTCACAGGGTCTGTCCCCATGCTCCGTATCGCGTCGATCTGCTCGGTAACGTTCATCGTCCCCAGCTCTGCCGTCAGCGCCCCTCCTACCCGACCAGCCAGCATCACCGCCGCCAGAACCGGCCCAAGCTCCTTGACTACCGATATGTTAATCAACACGCCGAGATGCTCCTCCAGCCTCATCCCCGCGAGCTGGTCGTACGCCTGAACCGCAAGCGTCATCCCTACAAACGCACCGGTAACCATGATAACAGGAACGCTGCGGACACCGATGATGTTCATTTGCGACAATACCAGCGGGTACGTCCGAAAGTGCCCGATGCTGCGCACCGACGTAAGAACCGACTGCCAGGCGAACCTCGCGAACTGCCCGGCGTTGTTTATCCCGCGTATCGTTCTTGCTCCCAGCGTCTCGATCATGGCGGTTGCTCCCAAATCGGCCCGGCGCCTACTGTGCGCCGGCCCTCGTTACCGGTCGTCCGGTTTGCCAAGCTTTTTACCAGCCCCCGCCCACATTGTCAAGCGCTACACGGCAAACCAAGACATAACATCTTCGCTGACGCACAGACTCAATCGACCACCCGCACCCGAAAGCTCTCCTTTTGGCCCAACGGCTCATCCTATCCCGGATCGCCGCATCGCGCCGCGCCACCCGGCCCTGAGCATTGCGGCCAATTCCCCCACTTGCCCGCCGTATCGGCTCTCGTCAACCACGTTTTCATTCTCATCCGGATCCGCTTCATGGTCGTACAGCTCGCGCGCCAGCGCCCTGCCGCTCTTGCGGTCCTGCCATTCGGTGTACCGGAAACGCTCCGTTCGCATCGTATAGCCCATCACCCTGCCGCGCGGATACTGGCTGAAGGCCGCATCCTTCCATCTCCGCCCCGGCTCATCAAGCAGCGGCGCCATCGAGAC
>CP070678.1:4773163-4780150 GCA_020352515.1 Phycisphaerales bacterium
AATAGATGCACGACTCAATAATATCTGGGAAGGCGTTTCTGCAATCGCAGTCGGGAAAAAAGTAAGCTGCATATGGATAAGTGTCTTGTAGTAGTGTGGCCAAATCCGCCTGCTTGGCAGGCGACCAGACCTCCTGAAGCGCGACGATGTCCGCTCCGAAATTTTCGACCCTGGATGCAATAGTCGGAATTCGCAAGCCGTCTTCGTAGATATAGTCGCCTTTTTGACTACCAAGCGGGTCTTCCCAAGAGCATTTGCCTATCCACGCCCCACATCTACACAAGCACTCGACGGTGGAGTCTTCAAAGAGATGCGTGTTGTATGTCAAGACGGTCAGCTCCAGACTATCGCGGATATTTCTAACCCTGACCGTCCATGTGACACCGGTCGTGCCGTAATGACCCGCCTTATCGAGAGGGACGGCCTCAACGGTGCGAGTGCCCGGCGTGCCAAAGGCGTAGGTCCAGGTGGCCTCGGCGCCGCTTTGGGGTTCAGCGAAGTGAGCCGAGCCTTTGTGAACGCCGTCCACATACATCTCGCAGAGCCGCAGATCGTTGCCCGGATCAGTGCCTCGTATAGTAAATTCCAGCCTTTCCAACATATTAGCATCGACGGGACTGTTAGGACTGACTATTTCCGCGCTGGGCAAGGCAGCGCTTTCACCGTCAGCGACGGCGAGGATGATCGTTGCGATTGCAAGGACTGTAGTAGAGTATCTGGACATGGTTACTTCTCCTTCAAAGAGATGACGGGACGGTAGCGGGTCGGTGGATACGCCTCGCTATTAGTGAGCAATGATTGGCGGGTGTGTGATTGCAGGCGCGGGTTATCACAAGACTCGTGCGGAGACGCGCCCGAAAATGATTCGGGAATGGCCGGTCCCCTCTCAACGCCTCTTCGACCGTACACGCATCCTCCGAGCATCAGAGGGCACTCCCCTGCCACACTATGCCGGTGGTGAGAACGCAGCCGCCGGTAAGCCAAAGACGTCTGGCTGCCTCGAAAACGACCGGCAGCACAAGCGTGAACCGAACGTTTCCTCAAGCGATAACACAATACACAGCTTTGCGGTCGGTGTCAAGCAAAGAGTGAAGGAAAGGCGCATTTCGCAGGCCGTTATTCTTGAAAGGTCCGCGAAAACGGGGACGAATTTGGCCCGGCTGTCAGATTATCTTCTGCTGCTCAGGCGTGGGGTAGGGGGTGCAAACTTCCGAAAAGAACGCGACTTTCGCCGTTTGCCGCCCGGATAGGCTTGAGAGTATCTGTAGAAAGCCCTCCAGGGCCGGTCTGAGATCTGTCTGCAGGTGGGTCTGATTTGGATTTCGCGATTTGTGGATTATACTTTAAATGTGGGGTTCTATCCGGCCGTCGGGTGTCCCGGCGGCGCCTCAGAAGTAGTTCCAAGCGTATTGGCTTAGAAGGAGTGGCGAACAATGGGTATTCAGAATCTATCCGAAGACGTTATTCTCGTGGTGCTGCCCGAGCAGCCGCATTTGAGCTACGAGCTTGAGACAATCAACGAAATAGCCGCCAAGAGGTCCGAATGCGACGTGATTATAGACCTCTACCGCGTCCAGATGCTGACCTCGGAAACCGTCTGCAGCCTCATGATACTCAACAGGCAGCTTAGCGGGCCCGCACGGGGTGGAGAAGCCGGGCGACCTCGCCTGGTTCTCTGCAACGTATCCAACGCGGTCAGGCACATCTTCACACTGACCGGTCTGGACGCCGTGTTCACATTCGCCGATGACAGGCTGGCGGCCCTGCAACGTCTGAATCGTGCCTCTTCGGTTGTTCATCCCACGATATAGTCATAAACCAGGACTCCTTAAAAAAGGTTTTACAGGTCAGGCCCAGGCCGGTGTGTGCCGCCTTTTCATCTGCAAGAGGCGGCACACGGCCTAAATAGGACCCATCTCTCCCAGACACTTCGTTGAGCTCCTTCCAAGGCTCCGGTGCCGAACGGACTGGCCGCCGCAAAAGCAACACGGCGCTATCCGATCCTTCCGTCCCCTTCAAGTCACTTGCCACTCCGCATCACTTCCAAGAAAAATTTTTCCTCCTTTCTTTGCCTTGTGACGCTTTGAGTCCGAAAACCGCTGCGTTTGCAGCGCCTGGGGGGACATCCGAAAGAAAGTCCGGATTGGACTTCGGATTCGGCACGAAGAACCTTGACTTTCCCCTCCTGTTATGGTATCTTGTTGTTGTAGTTGTGGGTGGTTTTATACATGGGGGTTCTTGGGCTCTGCCCGCATCAAGAATCAAATCGAAGCTGACTGCCGCCCGGGTGGTGTAGATTCAAACGCTGGATCTAATCTTCTGACAATCGTCTCTTGGATGGAGGAGAAAACTATGAGAAGGCGAAGCGTTCTTGTACTTCTGGCGCTGTGCATCTGTTCACCTGTTATGGCCGGTCGAACCGTTCTCGATCTCAATTCGGCCGCCGTCTTTGACATCAACCAGAAGGCGGGCGGATACTTCTCCGTCGGCGGCGCCCTTCTCAGCATCGACCACCAGGGCGAGGGTCTCAGCGAGCTGCTCTTCGGAGGTGTCCCCTACACCGAGACACAGAAGCTTATTGTTGAAATCGGCGGCGCCGAGCAAGAGTTCACAACACTGGACGGATCGTTCATACCAGATCGTCCGAATCAGGGCTGGTGGTCGGACAGCATCGGCTGCTCGCCTTCGAACAGCGGGTACGTCACCGGTAATTACGAAGGCGTGGGCCAGTTCAGGAGTTTCTTCACGTTCGATCTGTCCTCGCTCGGCGGGACGGTGACATCCGCCCGGCTCGACTTGTGCGAGGGTGATTTCGGCGAGTTCGGCAAGCCCGTGGCCGACTCGGTCGAGCTGCTGGGGCTGTTCTCCGTCGAGACCGACGCCGCCATTCTCAATTTGTGCTCGGGCGTTAATCCCGCCATCTTCGATGATTTGGGCTCCGGCACAAGCTACGGCCAGTTCAAAATACGGTGTATGCCCGTTCCCGCCCCGGGCGCCGTTTTGCTGGGAGCAATCGGCTCCGGTCTCGTAGGTTGGCTGCGAAGGCGAAAGACAATTTAGAGTGTCCCCGCTTGATGATAGCAAAAGGGCTGCAAGTCTCCGGCTTGCAGCCCTTTTTCATTTCGACGCCTCTTTGTCGTCCGGCGTTTCCTGCGGCGTCTTCCGCCGGTGCACTACTTGTAAACCCGCGTAGCCTCGGTCTCCTCAACCGACCGTGTTAGCTGATCGGTGTTCATCGTCACTTTGAATCGCACGTCTCCGGGCTTCACGGCCTCGACTACCACTCGCCATGTGGCCTTGGCCTTTGGCCCAAGGTTTGCCAGTGGGGCAAACTGCACGGTGGCGCCGTCGACCGATGCGCCTGTCGCGCCGGTTGACGATACGTATGTCATGTTATCCTCGAGAGTGCACGTGATGCTGATGTTCGAATCCGTGGCCGAGCCCTGGTTCGTCACCGTGATTACGTATGTCGTGCTGCCGCCGACCTCTATCGGGTCCTCGACGTCGATAACTTCAAGCAGAACCGCCGGAATCGCGGTCACGTCGGTCTTGGCGAGCGCCGTTACGCTCTCGGCACAGTAGGCGTTTGCGGTCGCCTTGTTTGTAATCGTTGTCTCCTGCGTGGGACTGTAGGACACCCGCACCGCCCTCGATCCGTTGGGCGTCAGTGTGCCTATCTCCCAGACAATGCTGGATCCGGTCAGCTTCGCCCCCGCGGTCGCTTTGATTGACGTGACGCCCGATGGGATTGCACACTCTATCACCGTGTTCTTTGCCGAGATGTCCCCCTTGTTGGTGACCGTGATCTCGTAAGTGACGGGCCTTCCCAGGTACTGCCTTTCAGGCCCGGTCTGCGATATTGTCAGAAGCGGCTGGCCCACTATGGTCGTTGTTTGCCCGGATTCGGCGCTGAGTCCGCTCTTCGAGCTGGCTGTTGCCTTGCTGGTAAAGCTGCCCGTTTTCGTCGCCCGCAGCTCGGCCTCGAATTGACGTGAATCACCGGCGTTCAGCGTGCCCGCGTTGAGCACCAGCTCGCTCTTGCCGTCGTGTGTTTGCACTCCATCGGCCAGGCTGTCGACGATTCTCACACCATCCGCCGAGCCCGTCCCCGTGTTGGTTACGACGAACTTGACCGGGATCGGGTCGCAAAGTGAAGCCTCCGCCGGGGCCGTCTTGGCCAACTGAAGCCTCGGGTGCACCACCTTCACGCTGGCGCAGGCAGGTATCACAGGAGTAACGACCCTTGTACAGTGCTTGTGTGGATTGGTGTCCGTGGCGAATCCCGAGACGGTGATGTGATTACTGTCTTTGGGAGCCAGTGAAGGGATCTCCCAAACGAGCATGTTGGCGTCTATTCTTGCGGTCGGATCTGCGCCCGTGGACCTGAAGTTGGGCGGAAGGGTCTCGCTTATTGCTACCCCTGCCAGCGTCATGTCCGTGAGGTTGGTCACCTTTATGGAATAATCGAACGGCTTGGTCAGCTCAACTTCTTTGGGCAGCACTTTTTCCAGCCTGATGGCGCCGCACTCGGCGCATGGGTAAACCCTTGAGACTAAGTAGAGTCCGGATTCGGTGATAGCCGTCTCCTGTGAGTCGGCGCTCGAAGGCCGGCTCACAAAAATCGGCCTATCCGCCGGCGATGACGTCTGCTTTGGATCGGCTGTACTCACTGGCGGGGCGCCGTCATCCCTAACCGCCGCCCGAGCGCGCGGAGCCTCCGCCTCGTCCGTTGACCAGGCGCCGCACAAGCCGCTGCAGCCTGATACGCCAAGAAGCAACAGCGTCGATAGAATAAGCAAGATGTTGAGTAACTTCGTCATCTGCATATCTCCTTTCGTCCCTCAGCACAAAGTCCGAGTCTTTCACCTCCCGGCCAGCGTCGCCCGGCTGAAAACAGCGAAAAACACAGTCCGATATATTCTTGATACTTGTTTTTGACTCATCTGTTCGACCACGCAGACTTCTCGTGGCTCTCGAAAGTATATCGGGGCAGGTTTCGGGTGAGTTAAGAAGAAAACCATAAGCGGGCTCATCCGGGTAAACCGCCCTCAAGGCGCCTCGAGCACCGGCAGCCAATACGACAGACAAAGGCGGCCCCCGGACGTTGCGCCCAGCGTCGATCAAGGGCTCTGGGAGCCTGCTGCGACCGTTTTTCCCGGAGTGGCCCGCTGGTTTAGCGCGGGGCGGATAGAAGAATGCTCTGTTCCCTGAAAACGCCGTTCTCCAGTGTCTTCACCGCCCACGGACCTCAATTTTAGCCCGGCCCGTTGTGAGGTCCGAGAATTACTACCGCTTTCCCAAGTGTCTCAGGGCGTTTGGACCATAATGGAGCGGGCAACACCCGCGTGCGCCCGGCAACCGGGGCGCCGGCCGACGCACCCATTCTAACGGTTACACACAAACATACGCCGCAAACCCGATATCGCCTGTTCCCCTACGCCGGGAAGCTCAGCCTGTCCAGCGGGTCGGTCTTGAATTCGACCTCCTGCCGGTCGGTCCAGCCGTCGTTGTCGTCGTCGACGTCGGCGTTGTCGCCGATGCCGTCCCCGTCCGTATCACGCCATTCCTGCCGGTCCCATGGAAATGCATCCCACGGCACAGACCTTGCCCTGTCAATCCCGTCACCGTCGAAGTCAAGCTCCTTGAAGTCTGGTATTCCGTTCCTGTTCACATCGTCACCGACACCGTCGCCGTCCGTGTCCGCATCGAGGTTGTCGCCGATGAGATCCTTGTCCTTGTCTATCCACTCCTGCGCGTCAAGGGGGAAGGCGTCCTTGTCATCCGGCACCCCGTCGCCGTCGTCATCGGCGTCGAGATGATTGGCCTTGCCGTCCTTGTCCGCGTCCGGTGGGCCGTCCGGTGTAATCAGTAGCGCCAGGTCCACCTTGAACGGCGGCGCCTCCAAAGTCCTTTTCCCCCGGGCAACATCAAGGATTCTCAGTATCTCGGCGTTTTCGGGCGAGTACCAGTAGGCTTTGGCATCCGCAGGGATATCAAGGGTAACCTTCAGCCCCATTGCAGCGTCCGTGTGGTTGCTGAAATGATGCAGGTACACGCCGGCCCGTTTGTTCGAGGCCAGCGCGTAGGCCCGGACGTCGTGCGGCTGTGACATGGCAACGGGGACCATACGAACGTCCTTGTCCAGCCGGTACGCAAAATCCTGCATCGCCCGAACATATTCCCGCTCCCTCGGGCCCAGCCAGATGTTCATGTAGTGGCCGTCCCTCGCATAGCTCGTGTTCCAGAAGACAACGGCAATCTCATTGAACAGCGCGGTCCAGTTTCGAATCCTCATTCGAAGGGCCGAGCCGTCGTCCCAGACGCCGCCGACGCCCGGCGGGGCGTGCTTTCGGTCGACGTGGTTGCCCTGTTCGCCTACTAGCACGGGCTTCTTGAATCTCTTCCAGTTCTTCGCGCGCGAGGCAGTGACAGCGTCCGACTCAAGCTCGTTTTCCCTCTGATACCAGTGCGGAGCGCTTATCTCTATGCCGTCCAGCTCCGGGCGTTCCCAGCTCGTCGTGATCGGATGCCGGTACGGATCTATCGATTTGAGGTGTGGGATCATTATCTTGTACCACCGGACATCGGCCTTTTGCTCGTTCAGAAATTCCCAGAAATCCACATAGGCTCCCCACCTGTCCACACTGTACTTGATGAATCGCTTGACTTTCGCCATCGCCTCCGCATTGTCGGTCGCATCATTGAAGACCTTCTGGAAGCCGAAAATCCCGTACATGATCTGCATGCCGTACTTGCGCGCATAGACAAGCAGCTCATCGGTCATAATCGCCTCCTGGACCAGATACTCCTCCAGGTTCCGATTGAGAGCGTACGAGCAGTTGTGCTGGCTGAAACGATAGAGGTTGAATCCGCATTTTGAGAAGGTCCGAAAGTAAACGTCGGCATTCTGCGGATTGTTGCCGGGGCCCCGCACGAAAAGTGGTCCGGCGGGAAGCTCCGGCGGGTCCTTAAGGTCCGTGCGGAACG
>CP070678.1:4780250-4805746 GCA_020352515.1 Phycisphaerales bacterium
GCTGTCCGTACCGTTGCTGTTACTGCACTTATCCCAAGATCGAGGGCGTGCGGCTGCGTCCCCGTCCCGTGGAAGCGGTCGTGGCGGACTTGGAGCGGCTAAAGCGCGAGTTCCAGGTGGATACGGTATTCTTTGTTGATTCGGTATTCAACGATCCGGATGGGCATTACCTTGAACTGGCCGAGGCGCTGGCCGCCCGGCAGATTGGCGTCAAATGGGCCGCATATTTCTCCCCAAAGGGATTGACCGGCGAGGGCGTGAAGCTTTGCAGGCGTGCCGGGCTGTGCGCGGTGGAAATGGGTACGGATGCCTCTACCAACGTCACCTTGCGCGGGATGGGCAAACCTTTTCTGTGGGCGGATGTTGCGCGAGCCAATCAAATTCTGGTACAGGCCAAGGTTGCCTGTGCGCATTTCATCATTTTTGGGGGCCCTGATGAGACACGCGAGACTTTCCGGAAGGGTCTTGAGAATATTGCCGGCCTGGAGAACTGCGTGGTTTTTGGCTTCTCAGGAATACGAGTCTATCCCGGCGCCCCTCTCCTTAAGCGGGCCGTTGCCGAACGTGTTCTGAAAGAGGGAGACTCGCTGTTTGAGCCGGTCTATTATGTTTCGCCCGGACTGGACAAGGGCTGGATGGACCGGCAGTTGACCAAGGCCTGGGCCGGCCGCCGGGATCGGGTATTCCCGCCCCAGGAAGGACAGCGTGCGGTCGCTATGCTGCGGGCTTTCGGATGGAGGGGCCTGATCTGGGATCGTCTGATAGACTTCTCCGCGGGTTAAATGGCCTTGCGCGAGAGCCCTCTGGCGAACAAAGCAGGGATAGCCTTCAGATAGGGCGTGTTTGGTCGATGTATAGTTGCTGTATTTGGAGCAAGCGGTGACCGGCGGTCTTTCGCCAATAGACAGCCGGTGTTCGTGTATCAGAGGTGGCTCACCGGGATTCGAGCAAGTCGGCAGCAGCTTCGGCCGCTCATGTCATGTCACGTCCCAGACCTGCGGCGGTTCGACATCCTGCAAGTGAAACGGGCATGTCAATCACAACGAAAACGATAATGAGTTTTCTGACCATGTCTTCATTCACTCCTTGTGTTTGATAAGTATGGCAGCATGGATATGATCGGGGATTAAGGGAAAAGACTGTGGCTATCCTGTGATTACTGTCGTGCCTGCACGAGGACCCCGAACATCCTGTATGTGCAGTAGGGCCTTTTTTAGATTGCCCTTGACAGGCCTTTTAACGGCACATATCATTCAGGACAATGCGTTTCTGTGAGAAATTGTTGTCATCAGAAATTAAGGAGAAAAATGATGGAACGAATGGTAAAAGGACTTACGACCCTCTTGTTGTGCGCGATGGTTCTTGCCTGCCCATCCTGTGATAGCGTCGAAAGCAGCAGCCAGGCTGGCCGTACTTATTACAACCGCTACAACATTCATTACTATCAGAAGGAGGTGAATGTTGCCAGCTACGCCAACTGGACGGATTGCCCCGGCCACGGCTTCTTGCCTTATAATACCGAGCTTAAGCTTGGCACGTGGGGCAGGGGTTTCAAGCTTGTGGCCGTAGACAGCGGCACTGAGGTTCTGTTTGAGTTCAGAAGCGCCAATATGGGTAATATGAGCGTTAGCGAGTATATCGACCTGATCATGTCTCCGGCACCTGTCAGCTACGAGGGTCTGAATGCCCAGGACGAAGAAGGCATCAAGGCTGGCAAGGCGATCAAAGGGATGAGCAAACAGGGTGTGATGATTGCCCTGGGCTATCCGGCTATGCACCGAACGCCGTCCACGGACTCCAACAGGTGGATTTATTGGCGGAACCGGTTCATGACGAGAGTGGTGGAGTTCGACGAGAGTGGCAAGGTTGTGTCCATTAATCCGTAGCAGTATTTTCGGCATCGTATTTCTTGGCCGTTTTCTTGGGCCTGCTATCGTGACGGCGACAGCCGTGTGGGGCCTTGTTCGTCATGCGGATGCTTCGCAGAAGCAGGCCGATTCGCCTGGGAAACCGACATTGTTACGCCTGCTGAGGGAGTCGCGGCAGGATTACAACAACGTTGCGGTCAGTTTTGTTCAACATAAGTCTCTGGCCATTGTTGAGATAACTCTCAAATCCGAAGGGATGATATTCTTTCGAAGGCCGGGGGCGGTCCGCTATGAGATCGACTCGCCGATACGATCCCTGCTGCTGTACGACGGAAAGAAGGTCCGTAGTTACGCGTTCAGCGAGGGAAAGTGGAGTCTGCAGCGCAACCCTCAGGCTACGGCGGTCGGTCAGGTTCTTCGTCAGATAGGCCGCTGGATACAGGGGGACTTCGCTGCAGACCGCAAGATGTTCAAGGTGGATGTGCTGCCGTGGGAGGAGGGAGAGGGTCGTATCCGTCTGACGCCCCGCAACGAAGCGCTCGCCCGGTTCGTTCAGTGGATTGACCTGCACGTTGTTAAGGCGCCGGATTATAAAGTCACGCGGGTCACGATCCGCGAGTCGGATGTGGACGTGACCGAGTTGCGGTTCTGTCGCGAGCTTCATGACATCAAGCTTCCAGAAGGCACTTTTGTCTCGCCGGATGCGTCGGGCGCCTGCCGGGCGCTTTTGCCGCGAGAAGACCGGTGCGACCCCAATGAAATTGAGAAACCACGATCTTGACACACACGGTTTGGCCTATTCTGATTTTCCTGCTGATCGGCATCTGTGGCTGCAGATGCCATCAGCCTGTCGGGCAGTTGCTTGATGATCCCGATCAGCTTGCCGGCCTTCTCCGGGGATATCAACGGCCCGTTGCGCGTAAAGTGATGTTTCGGACTCTTGTTCAATGGCCCGGTCGTGAGGTTTCCCTGGTTGAGGTCATAAAAGTGTTTCCAGAGGGCGGGTTTGCAGTCGCCGGGATTAGCGATATCGGGAGCACGCTGTATGCCGTGCAAATCGACTCCCGCGGACAGGCCGACGTGGTCAGTAAGTCCCTGCCGTTTTCAGACAAGTGGCTTCTTGAGGGTCTTGTGGCCGAGCTGCTTGTCCCGTGGCGCGGGCCGGGTCAGGCTGACGGATTGTACAGGCTGGATGGGGGGGAATTGGCGTTGATCCGACAACAAGATCACACCATGCTTGTTTTTGTCTTTGGCGAAGGTGGTCAGTGGCGGCAGTTTCGCCGGTTATCCGGCTGCAGGCTTCGCAGCCAAACGTTGCTGGAGTGGGATGGAGGGTCCGTGCCGGCCGTGATGCGCACCGACAATCTCGATAATCGCTACCATGTTGTAAGGGAACGCGTTTCAACCGACTGACGGCCCCGGCTTCGAGCGGCCGATTTGGCACCCAGGTTACCCCCTCGGCCCGTCGCATAATGGAGACGATTGGCCGGGTGATTTTCCGGAAAACTATTGACAAGGATACTATTTTTGCTATCAGAAGGATTTCGTAGAAAAGTCTGTAACATGTGCGTCTCTGTCAACCGGCGAACGGAGCGGCCTAATCCGGAGATGATACGAAAATGAGTCAGATGGACATTGCCCTTATAACCGGAGCATCAAGAGGTATCGGCGCGGCGATTGCGGTCCGTCTGGCCGAAGAAGGGTACGACATCTGGCTTAATTACCGAAGCAGGCACGATGCGGCCGAGCAGGTGGCCGGCCGCATACGGGATTTGGGCCGCGAATGTACCCTGCTGCCGTTTGACGTATCCGACGAATCGGCAGTCAAGGAGGCCCTGGATGCCCCCCTGAAAGAACAGACCCCTTACATTCTTGTAAACAACTCCGGCATAAATCGGGATGGTCTGCTGTTCTGGATGCCTCCGGAGAACTGGAAGGACGTGTTGAATGTCAGTCTTGACGGCTTCTTCTACGTTACCAGCCGGGTGGCGGGTCTGATGATGCAGAAGAAGAGAGGACGAATTGTAAATATTGTATCCACGTCAGGACAGACCGGTATGCCCGGACAGGTCAACTATTCGGCGGCAAAGGCGGGCCTTATAGGGGCTACAAAGGCCCTGGCCAAGGAGGTGGCGCGCAGCAGGGTGCTGGTCAACGCCGTTTCTCCCGGTTTCATCGAAACCGATATGACCAAAGACCTTCCCAAAGCGGAAATCCTCAAGATGGTTCCGCTGCGGCGTTTTGGCACTTGTGAAGAGGTGGCGGCCGCCGTGGCTTTTCTGTGCTCGGACGAGGCCTCGTACATCACAGGGCAGGTCTTGAACGTCAACGGAGGCGTGCATATGTAGCCTCAAGGGTTGTTAACGGAGATGACCGAAGGGCTGGCTTAGAAACGAGGTGTTAATGAATCGAGTTGCGATTACCGGAATTGGGATTGTCTCGTGCCTGGGGATCGACAGGGATACTGTCGCGCAGAAACTGTATCGCGGTGAATCCGCAGTTCAGGTAGATCCTGAGCGGTTGGCCCTCGGCTTTCGCAGTCCCCTTACCACTCGCATTCCCGGTTTTGAGCCTTCGCGTTATCTTAGCCGCAAGGCAAGAAAGACGATGACCGATTTTGCCGTTCAGGCTTATGCGGCTGCCGTCGATGCGATCAAGCACGCCGGGCTGACCTTCGAAGACATGCAGAACGACCATACCGGCTTGGTGTTCGGATGTGACTCCAGCTCGCTGGCGGCGATTGAGCAGGCGGATCTCGTCAGAAAACACAATACCACGAGCGTTATCGGCAGCGGGCACGTCTTTCGCTCCATGACATCCAACGTTACGATGAATCTGAACACGCTTATCAAGACCAGAGGAGCCTGCTGGACTCTCAGTGCCGCTTGCAGCAGCGGCAGTCATGCGGTTGGGCAGGCTGCGGATCTTATACGCATGGGACGCCAGGATCGGGTTTTATGCGGAGGAGCCCAGGAGATAAACTGGCAGTCCATGTGCAGTTTCGACGCCCTGGATGCATTCAGCACGCGGACAGCCGAACCCCAAAAGGCTTGCCGGCCCTTTGATGCCAATCGTGAGGGCTTGGTGCCTGGTGGCGGAGCAGCGGCGGTTTTGTTGGAACGCTACGACCTGGCGCATGATCGTCAGGCTCCAATCCTGGGCGAAGTGCTTGGCTACGGTTTTTCATCCGATGGCGCCAACATTTCTGCGCCGGATGAACTCGGACTGCTGCAGGCCATGAGAATGGCCGTCGGCGAGGCAGGGCTTTCGCTGCAAGAGGTGGATTATGTATGTGCTCACGCCACCGGCACACCGGTCGGAGACAGCAAAGAGGCCCTTGGTATCCATAGTCTGTTCGGCCGGACGCACCGCCCTGCGGTCGCTTCGCTCAAAGGCATGGTCGGGCACGAATTGTGGATGGCGGGGGCCGCCCAGGTGGTCTATTGCGTGCTGATGGCGCAGAACGGATTCACCGCTGCCAACGTAAACTTCGAGGAGGCGGACGAATACAGCGAGAAGCTGCACATCCTGACCGAGCCTCTTGAGCAGCCGCCGCGCACGGTTTTGTGCAACTCCGCCGGCTTCGGGGGAACTAACTCTTGTCTTGCCCTGCGACTTCACTCGTAGGCGATTGCACAACCGTGGCGTTTCAACCGGACCGCTGCCACATGTCGTGGAAGTTGAGGAATTGCCAGGGGTGAGCCGAGACGAAGTCCTCCAGGGCCTCGACGAACTGCTGGAGATAGGGGGCATATGCGGTGTTGGATCGGCCCAGACCTGCGGGCACCCGGATCACCCGCGCTATCTGGATACGGTAGCAGGAGAAACCCGTCTTGAAGCTGAAAACAACAGCTATGGGTGTGCCCTGCATCGAGGCCAGACGATAGGGGCTGACCGGAAAGCGTACGCCCGAGCCGAGAAAACTTGCCTCCAGAGTGTTCGGGTCGTTTCCAAAAACGCGGTCGGCCATCAGCCCCAATACGTGCTTTTGCTCGAGCACGGCTATCATCTTCAGGATTCCGCCCATATCCTGTGCTGGGTCGATGATCGAGAAGGGCACCTGCCTGCCGGCACACTGGAACCAGCGAGGATCGATGTCTGCGGCCCCGTGGTGCATTACTATGCTGACGCTTGTGCGAAGGTGACTGAGTGCGGACATGGCGACCTGCCAGCAGCCGACGTGACTGTTGAGGATAATAAGGCCCCGTCCTTCATCGATCAGTTCGGCAAGGCGCGGGCCCTCCGGAAAATCGAGGTCCAGCGCCCGCGGCCCAAGAATGCCATAGCTGCCCCGGTCGATAAGAGCGCCGCCTAGGGCGGTGGCCCGACGATAGTCGTGCCAGAGACGGGCGAGCGGATTACGTACTGTGGGAAAACGCCGGTCCAGGTAGTACCTGCAACTGCGACGCACAAACGGGCGAAACAGAACGTACCACACGGTTACGACGTACATCATGACATAGGCTAGGCGACGGCCACCGATCCGGATCAGTAAGGCGAAAAATGCGCGGTGCCAGCGTTTGCCTACGCTGCGCGAGCTCCACTGAGCGTTTGGAAGTGTCCCCTGGCGAGATTCAGCGTGCACGCCTGCTCCTCTCCAATATCCGGGCCACTGAGAACGTCATCAGGCCGAGCACCAGCGCCAGGACCGTGCCGACTACAAGGGCTCCAAGTAACCACTCGAACAGCCGCTGGAGGCCCATGTAACCCACATCGAGAAACGAGGCGTTTTTGAGGTCCTGAAGCCCCGATAGGGTAAGAAAGCGACCGTACCGAATGAAAAAACCCATCTCAATGCACAATGCCGGCACGACCGGGGGCATGCACAACTGGCTTGCAACCACCGCAGCCACGCGGTTCAGCCGCAAGAGGGCCGCCGCGACAAGGATTATCAATGTGTGACAGCCTATTAACGGCAGCGCGCCGAGGAATATCCCAAGGGCCACGGCAAAAGCCAGCTCACGCGGGGTTGCGCGTTCGCTCAGCAGCGCGCCTATGGACCGAAGAGGATGTCGGAGCGAGACTGAGGCTTCGACTCCACCCTTCGCCACTTGGCGGTGAGGCCAGGGCGCCAGGGCCCGTAGGGTCAGATGAGTGTTCAGCAGGGTCAGTCGCAGGTTGTCACGGATTTTATCGAAATGAGAATTGCGATACCTCGGTTGTGGGTAGTGGACCCGGACGTCCACAGTGCGCACGCCGAGCCCGCCCCACAAGGCGCGCACGACCACCTCGACCTCAAAGCCGTATCCATTCGACCGGCACCGCAGATGCTCGAGCGCGAAAAGCGGGTAGGCCCGAAACCCGCTCTGGATATCGTGTACTCGGGTGCCGGTCTGGACCCATGCCCAGAAATTGCTGAACCTCCGGCCGAACCGGGAGGGCCAGGCCCCTTTGACGCTTTTGAAATTCCGGACACCAATTACAATTGCCTCGGGGTGACGGCTCACCACATCGATTACCCGCGGCACATCCTCCGGATAGTGCTGGCCGTCCGCGTCAAGGGTAATCATGTGAGTGGCCCCCTCCTGACGGAGATGATCTGCCGCTGTTAAGATGGCGGTGCCTTTGCCTCTGTTCACTTCGTGGCGGAATACTCTCACGGGCAGATCTTCCAGAGAAGGAAGAACTGCCGGATCGCTGCCGTCGTCAACCACAAGGACCCAGGGATGAACTTTCAGGCAACGGCAGACCACCTCTCTGAGCCGGTGGGGCTGATTGAAAACGGGAATGACAACTGCGATATGCTCCGTTGCGGACATGGCCTCACGCCTTCTCCACGATCCTGCGGTTGGCGCGGGCAAACCTGAGAAAACTGCCCGCATTTGCCAGGAACCGCTTCCAGCTATCCGGCGACTTCCACAACATGCTCACGAAGTTCCAGAGAGTCTTGGGTCGCGTATAGTAGCGCTTGTAGAATTCCAGAAACAACGCCTCCAACTGCTCGCGGGTCATGCCGTTTGGCACAAAAACTGTATTCATACAGTCCATTTTCTCCCAGTCCTCCTCGAACGTGCCGAGCGAGTGTATATTCTCGTAAAGCGGCGAGCCGGGAAAAGGCGTAAACTTGGCCACGTTCAGGTCGTCAATCGGCAACGAGAACACGTACTCCATGGTGCGGCGAAAACTCCGTTCGGTTTCTCCCGGCAAACCGATCATGAACAATCCTTTGACACGTATGCCCGCCCGGTGGATATCATGAATCGTCCGGGCCATCAGCTCCAAATCCGCGTTCTGCCGGTGCTGAGCCAACAGTTCCGGGTCGCCGGTCTCGATACCAAGGCTGATCATCCAGCAGGATGCCTTCTTCATCAGGGCCAGCAGGTCCGGGTCCACGTGCTCGGCCCGCACCGCGCAGTTGAATGTCACCCCAAGCGGCTCGTCGATCATGCGCCGACAGAATGTGGCGACGCGGTCCCTGTTAAAGGTGAACTGGTCGTCGTAAAAATTGATGTGGCGAATTCCGAAGCTTTCCTTCAGGAATTGTACATGTCTGTAGAGGTAATCCGCCGAATTATACCGAAAGCTTCGGCGGAACACGGACCGGTCGCAGTAGCTGCACTGATACGGACAGCCACGGCTGGAGATACAGCTTGTGTTGGGGGTCCTCGGGTAATTGAATATCGGCAACTGATACTTTTTCGGGAACCCCTCGATCTTATGATAGGCCGGAAGGGGAAGCGCGTCGAGATCCATCAGGTCCTTCTGAAATCCGGAAAACACGACCTTTCCGTTGTCCCGATAGACCACCCCTGCAATGCCTGCGGCATTTCCGCCGGCCTCCACGAGGGACCTCATTGGTCCTTCCCCCTCGCCCACAACAGCGTAGTCGACTTGGGGATACTCCTGAAGAATTCTCTGCCTCAACGCGGATACGTGTGGCCCTCCCGCCACGGCGCGCGTTTCCGGGCTGAGTTTCTTGATCCGGCCGAAGATTCGAACAGCATCCAGGAAACCCGCCGTAGTGCAGGTAGCCCCGATGTAGCCCGGGCGCCGGCGGCGCACATAATCATCTATAAGCCGATCCGAATCCGGATAGGCAAAGCAGTCGATGATGTCCGCAGTGAAGCCGTGCTGCTCCAGGTAGGCCGCAATTACGGCCAAGCCCAGTGGCGGCATTAGGTTCGCCATGCGAGAGATGTCCCGCCCTGCCGCCTGTGCGTCATAGCCCAGCGGGTAAATCAACAAAACACGTCGTTTATCCATAACCAGCCGTTCGTTTTCCGTTCACGGTTAATTCTCACAGTTCGAGCCGGTCAGACTACGAAACTGTCCGTTAGGAAGCTGGCACACAGAGCCCCAAGGACGCCGGGTGCTACAACTGCCTGACCGCTGAGATAAAGCCCCTCAACCCTGGTCCGGGGCAAAAGCGGCAAGTCCACCAGCCGGTGCTTGATGCCGTATAGTCCGCCCTCCGGGCTGCTCAGCCAATCCCGGAACGTCAACGGGGTCGCGATATCCAGCAACTCAAAGCCACCCAACAAATCCCCTGCGTGGGTTGAAAGACGCCGGACGAGCCGCTCGGCGACTTCCATCTTCCAGTCCTGGTACCCATCCGGCCGTCCGCCGTCGGCACGGCAATCCCACCGCGGCACGTCAGTAAGGCCCGCCGGACAGATCACTGACACACCCTGGTTTGACGCCCCCATAGAGGAAGTCACAAACAGTGGACGCTCTTCTATAGGCAGTTGCGGCCAGTTCTTGTCCGGGTTTGGCGCACCGGCAAGGATCAGGTTGCCCGAGAAGTCGGCAGAAGCGCAGCGCCCAAAGAGGACCACGGCCGACAATGTCTCCTCAAACTCGCGGATCCGGCGCTTGTAGGCTGCTGAAAAACCGTTCGAAGGCACCATTGCCAGCAAGAGCTTCGGGTGTATCGTGCTGATACAGCGATTCGCCGCAAGGCGCTCCCCAGTGCTCAATTCGACTGCGGCAAATCTGCCTTGATTGTCCAGCTCAATGCTTTTTGCGCCGCAGCCGCATATCAACTCTGCGCCGGAATCGCGCAACGCAGCCTCGAACGCCTTAACCCAGGCCTTCCCGCCGCCTCGTATAACGCAAGCAGATTCGTAGTATGACCCCATTATCTGGCTGTGAAATGTCAGTGAGGTCTCCCTTGAATTGGTGCCGTAAAGTATTCCGTGGGCGCTGAGCAGACCGCCAAGGACCGGATTGCTCGTATAGTGGTCGATCGCTTGTTGAAGCGTGCGTCCCTCACTGGTGAAAAACGCTCCCAGACTCCTGCCGCGGTCGCGCAAAAAGGCGATTCGGCACCGTTCCCACAACGCCCTCACCTCCCCCAAAAAGGACTGCAATCCCCTGCAATCGTCCGGAAAAGCCTCGCAAAGACTCTCTCGGAGCGCGCCCCAGCCCTGCAAGAACGAGAATTCAAAGGCCGGCTCCAGAAACCGAACACGGTCGAACACATCAAGCACACATATCTCCGCCTCCAGAGCCTCAAGGACACCCAGTTCGTCCAGCAGGCTACTAAGCAGCCCCCCCTGCCCCATCGAGCTGGCATAATGAAGCCCCAGGTCCATGTGGGTGCCCCCTCTGGCAAAACCGCAGAGGGTCGGTGACAGCCGGGAAGACTTCTCAACAACAGCCACACGGTCCCCTTTCCTGGCCCGAAGAAGGGCGCAAGCCAATCCGGACACGCCGCCGCCAATCACAATCGTATCATACTTAGAGAGTTCCATCCCTCAATACGCTCCTATCGCGCAGACACCCTGCCTCCGAGTATTCTTGTTGCTACGAACCAGGACGTCGAGATTGCATTCCTGTGAAAAACACCCGCCGATTCTTCCGGCAATCAAATGTTTCCGGCCGCAGTATAACTCGCCTGGACGGCACTGTAAAGATATTTCTGAGCACTCCCCGCCGATCGGCTCTGCCCCCGTGCAGGGCCTTCTCCCCGAAGGCCGAAATCTTTCAGACTATCCGCGGTGGGAGCCTGCATTATCCTTGACAAACGCCTAGACAGGGGCAAAATGGCGCTACTGCTTCTATGCCCGAGGCGTTGGTATTCGCCGCGAATCAATCTCAACTAAGTGTTTTGAGGAGACCAGAACATGAAAACCGCCACAGTGAGAAGACAGACTTCATCGAGAGCCGCCACCATGTTGGGACTGTTTGTCTTGATGCCGCTACTGGCATCGGGCTGTGCTTCGGGGGGAAAGTACATGACCAGCGCCAAGCTGATTACAAGACCTCAACAGGGAAAAGCTGTGGTAACTTTTATACGCCCGAGCATAGTTGGGTCCGCGGTTAGCTTTGGACTCTGGGACAGCGACAAATTCGTCGGAATAATGACGCAGGGTTGTTGCATACAGTACGAAACCCTTCCCGGCGAGCACTACTTCATGGCCAGGGGGGAGAACTGGTCGTGTATAAAGGCCGATCTTGCCCCGAACCGGCAGTACGTCATCAAGACCAATCCCGTAATGGGTGTGTGGAAAGCCAGAGTCGCACTCGATCCCGTAACAAAGGCGGATTACCAAAGCCAGCTTCCGCAAGTCCGCAAGTGGCTTTCAGCGGCCAAGCCAATGATGCCGGATCCACAGACCGCTGATGCCTATCGACAACCCCGTATCAAGGAGGTTCTGGACGCTCGCGAGATGTTTAAGTCAGGCAGGGGCACATACATGACGCTCGGACGTGAGGACTACCTGCCGGAGTAATATGTCCTGGCCGGTTTTACTACTGCGAGCGTTCATGAATCAGGGGCTTCTCACTGGGATTCCAGCCAGTCGGCGGAGGCTTCGGCCGTCCAGGTTATGTCGCGTCCGAGACCGGCCACGGTCTGGCATCCAGTAAGTGCCGCGAGCAGACCGAGCACGGCAAGCACGAGAATCAGTTTCCTGACCATCTTGTCATTCACTCCTTGCATTTCTAAGGGCTCGTTACTATGATATAATCGGAAATCCGGGCGAAAAACTGTAGCGATCCCGTGATTATTGTTGGGCTTCGGACCGGTGGCCTCCAGCTAAAATACGGCAATAAAGGCATGAGTCGAATAAATCTAAGGAGCAGGATTTTACGCACTCGGCGGGCTTGATACACAACCGGGTGCTGTGAGCCGCACCCTATTCAGGTTCTCCCCGGCTCGTGGCTTTCCTGAAATGAGACGCTCATAAGGAGTTTGACTTCTATGGATATCAAGCAAAAACTAAAGCAAGTCATCGTTGAAGACCTGAATTTTGAGGATCTGACGGCCGAGCAGATAGGCGACGATGAAGTGCTTTTCGGGGAGGGTCTTGGTCTGGATTCGCTGGATGCGGTGGAGTTGGTCGTTGTTGTCAAAAGGCATTTTGGCGTTGAGATCAAGGATATGACCGAGGGGCGGGAGGCCTTTGCCTCGATCAGCTCTCTGGCGAAATTCATTGAGGAGCGTATGGGGCGATGACTCGTACCGGTAGAGCGGTTCCCGTGACGGGCCTGGGTTGCCTTTCTGCAGCCGGGGGCACGGTTTCGGAGATGACCGAAACGCTGTTTTCGGGTCGGCGGAGGGTAGCTTGGCGTGTTGTGGGCGAAGACCGCTACCCCGTATTCGAACTGGATAGCGGTTCGGTCCCCGTCGGATATTTCGAGGGGCCGGAATGCAGGCGTTGCGGGCTTTTGGCGGTTGCGGCGGCCGAGGAGGCATTGGCGGAGGCCGCTTTGACGGGCGAGCAACTACAGGATCGCAGGGTTGGGGTCTGTATGGGCACCACTGTGGGCAGCGCAATGAACAATGAGGCTTTTTATCGGGAGTTCAGAGCCGGCCGTATGCCTGGGGTTGAGCCGATACGTCAGTATCTGCGGGCGAATCCCGCGGCCATGGTCGCGGAGGCCTTTGGTTTGACGGGCCCCTGTCAGACCGTCACCAACGCCTGTTCTTCGGGTAGCGTCGCCATCGGTCATGCGGCCGCCTGGGTGAGTTCCGGAATATGTGAAATTGCGATTGCCGGCGGTTCGGACATGCTCTGCAACGTCATACACGCCGGTTTTCTGTCGCTTTTGATCACCGATAGCGACCCATGTCGGCCTTTTGACCGCGATCGCCGGGGTTTGAATCTTGGTGAAGGCGCCGGGGTAGTCGTGCTGGAGTCGGAGCAGTCGGTCCGGCGGCGCGGTGCGAGTATCCAGGCCTGGTTGTGCGGCTACGGCAATTCTTCAGACGCCTATCACATCTCGGCCCCGGAGCCGACGGGCCAGGGCCTCAAGCGGGCCCTTATTCAGGCACTGTCGGAGGCGCGGCTAAAAGCCGATGACATTGACTTTATCAACGCCCACGGCACGGGCACGCCTGAGAACGACCGTGTCGAGGGCCGGGTCTTTCCAGAGATGTTTCCAGGCGTTCCCTTTTCGTCCACCAAGGGTTTTACCGGCCATGCGTTGGGTGCGGCCGGAGGAATAGAAGCCGTGATTACGGTATTGTGCCTCCGGGAGAGGCGGATGCCGGCGAATGTTGGCTTTGAGCATGCGGATCCGGAGTTTCCCGGGCGCCCTGTTCGTGAGAATACGCCGGTGCCGGGCAGCTACGGGCTCTCTGACTCGGTGGCCTTTGGTGGCAACAACGCAGTACTTATCTTCAAAGGAGCCGGGCAATGACGGAAATGCCTCTGGTTATTTCCGGAATAGGTCTGGCCGGCGGGTTCGGCCTCGGCAGAGAGGCGCTTGTGGATAGAATGAACACTGGAGGCGGGCCCAACGGGATGGTTTCGGTAAAGACCGAGTCCGGCGAGCGGCGTTTGCCGGCCTATCAGGTCGATGTTTCCGAGGTTATTCGTTTTTCGCCCAGGGGGGCTCTCAGACGGATGAACCGGTACGCCAAGATGGCCGTTCTGGGCGCGTCGCTCGCATTGGAGGATGCCGGCTGGGATACTACTTTGAAGCGAAACGACGTCGGCCTGGTGATCGCGAGCGGCTACGGTGCCTCCGAGAGCACGTTTGATTTTCTCGACAGCATGATAGTTGACGGAGGCAGTTGTCCGTCGCCGACTCTCTTCTCGAATTCGGTTCACTCCTCGGCGGCTTCCCATTTGAGCATCGTTCTTCAATCCGGCGGGCCTTGCCTGACGGTCAGTCAGTTTGAGATGTCACCTGTATCGGGGCTTCTGACCGCACGCCAGTGGCTTCTTGAAGGCCGTGTTGAGGCGGTTCTTTTTGGGGCGGTCGATGAGATTTGCCCGGTTCTGAGCTATTGCTACGACCGTTTCTTTGGGGCCGACGCCTGCGGCGCCATTGAGCCGTTCACGTGGGACAAGCAGACGGCGGTGATGGGCGAGGGAGCAGCCTTCCTGTTGCTCAAACCCGCCGGTGATGCTTCCAAGAGCTATGGCTGCATAGACAGTATTCGGTGGACCCGCAGCCGCGAAGAGGCCATTAGCGCCGACTGCAATCTGGTGCTCGGTGCGGACGGCCATACCTGCTATGGGCGTTTTTATCGGCGCTTAAGCAAGCGGGCGGCCAACCGCACCTCCTATGCGCCGCTGTACGGGAGTCTGTCGGGGGGGCAGGCCTTTGACGTGGCAATTGCGGCGATTGCCGCGGCTGAAGGTCACGGCGCCGAGCGAATCACGTCCGTGAAGTATGATGCCCGGGGCAGCTGCGGCATCATTTCATGCCATTTCGGCAGCGATCCTCGTTGACCTGTCAGGGAGCGGCAAAATGGAACAAACCTTGGCGCCGTTGCCCGTTTGGTGTGCAGTTGCTTTCCTGCGCTTGCCGTCCTGATAGCAACCTGAGCGGGAGACAGAAACGAAGAAAACAAGGAACGGGTGCAAGAGAGCTTCGCGCAATCCCACGAACTACCGAGCCGACTCCTCCGGGACGAACAGGGCGCAGGTTTGCCCGGCTATATGACCGATCGCTACGCTGCCAAAGTAAACCGGCATATAGGCGGACGAGAATGCGTACTGTCCCAGATTGTCGCCTACGTACGTGGCGTAAGCGGGATACAGGAGGCGATAGGCCTGCCTCTGCTGCTCGGCAGGCTTGCGGGCTTGTATATAGCTGAGGGCCGTTGAGCTTGCAGCCGCCTCATGGTACAGGTTGACAAAAGGCAGCAGGTAGAGGAAGGCATAGAGTCCTTTGTTTCGCTGCCTGGCGAAGTCCTGTGCGTGGCCGCCCTCATGCAGGGCAATTGGCTTGAGGTCGGAGTAGATATTTATAGCGTTGGAGTACGGATTGTAATTATCGCCGCCAAAGAAACGGCCGGGTAGAATCGTATATTGTAGCCACGCGAGGAAGCCCAGCGGATATCGCCAGATAGGTGCTATATTATTGTTCGAAAAGGTGCGCCGCCACTCATCGCCCGCGGAATAGGCGTTGATCCGGATTTTCACATCTCCCAGCTCATGGTCCCGGCAAAACTCAACGAGAGCTTCGACCGTCTCGTCGGATACCTCGTGGCTGTCCACATCTGCGTTCAAGAGCAGCAGCTTGCCCAAAAGACTGTAGGGCCAGTACCAGTCGCTGGCGTCCAGGATAGGGCTGGGCGTGCCCTTAACCACCACTGGCGGATACTCTGCGCGCAGGTATTCGCCCGGGTAGTCCGCGGCCGAGGTGGGTTCGTAAGGAACCGTTGCGCAGCCGCATGTCAGTAGAATCAGTCCAATGATGCAGGTCCTAGAGAAAAACTCCTTCATGGCTCCGTCCTCTTAAAATCCAATGGTCTCTGCCGGGTTTTTTGAACCAGGGGCGTTCAATCACGAGCCTCGGCTTTGCCCCGAGTCTATTCGAGGTGACTGGGGTGTCAAGTGTCATTTACAAGTTCGATATCATGCCGTGGTTTTCCTCGCCTGTCCTCTGTACAATAGTCTTTAATGGTCCCAAGGAAGACGCGGCCGTACCGGTCGCGCTTCTTCCGCCCTACTCCCTTGATATCGAGCAGACCTTCCCACGTGCAGGGCTTGCACCGGGCCATCTCCCGCAGCGTCCTGTCGTCGAAGACGATGTAAGCCGGCATCTTCTTTTGCCTGGCAATCGCAGCTCGCAGGCTCCGCAACGCCTTGAACAACCCCCCATCAACGCCCTCCGGGGGTCCTTCATCAGCGAAATATGCGGTGAGACAACAACGGTCAGACCCGGCATAACCACCGCCGGGGCCTGAAAACAGAGGGATTTGCCGCCCCCGGTGGGCAGGACGACAATGGAGTCTTTGCCGCGGGCCACGCACTCTATGGCCTGTTTCTGCAACGGCAGGAAACCGTCGAAGCCCCAGTACCTGGCCAGCACGTTCTGAATGTTTTTAATCATTGCGATTCACCGCCGCGCCGCCCACAAACTCGGACCATTATTTCGGGCGACAACGGGCCTTTTCGGCCCTGATTTGCTCGAGAGCTTTCATCAACGGGCCGAGTCTTATGGCCGTCTTATAAACCAGTACGTTATCTCCGACATCTGCACCATCCCTGAGAGACTTCTCGGGCACCGCAATCAGTATCCTGTGGCGCCGAAGTTGCGCGAGAGTCTGGCGCCGGTGGGCAAGGTACTCCGGCGTCCAGAACCCGACAATCTCCAGGCACGCCTGCGTGCCGTCTTCATGGCGAAACGTGAAATCCGGCACGAACACCCTCTGGCGATCATGCAGAATCTCACCTTCCCGGATCAGCCGCCAGCCTTCGCGGGTTGGTCCGAATTCTTCCGCAAACGACTCCTCAAGTGCGGAGTCAAATTCCTCCGGGGCAGGCAGATGACTGGTGAAACCGTCGCTTTCGGAGAGGGCAAGCTTTGCAATTGTCTTCCACGGTGTCCGCAAAACGGCCGTCATCTCCCAGCCCCTGCATGACAACAGGGCCGGAAGGAATTTTGCGAAGTTGACCCCGTAGCGGCGGGTCTCCCGCAGCACCGAGGCGGGTCCCGAAAAAGTTATACGGTATTTCGAAGGGCCGAATCGCACAATCTCGTGCAGCAGACGAGCCAGTTTCGCGTAGCGGAGAATGGTCTTGAAATCCGCCCCGGCCATGACGGTCACGCTTTGGGCTTTATAGAGACATGCTTGAAGCTGCGCAACGTTGTAACGCGAAAGCAAGGCCCCCGGATTGGCGTAACCCTCGAATTCAACCAGCAACTGAAAAGCCATCACATCAGCATAAAGGGCCTGCTCGATTTGATCCCAAGACGTGTGAAGTTTGCCTGCAAGCTGAGATTTTGCACTATCTTCTTGATGCTCGAAGAGCCGGTCCGCCCGCCGGACGAGCGGATGCAGACACGCCGCCTCCGAGAATACCTTCAACCTGAGTCTCGCAGCTTCGCCAGCCGGATCCGCCTGAAAGGTGCTGCCGTCGTCGAGCAGCTTGCAGAAGGCCTGAATCCGGCGAACTGGGCATTCCGGCTCATCGGCAAAGATCGCCCGGACGTCTCGGTGAAGCTGGCAGCGCTGCCGGCCGATACCTTTGCAGTACACGGCGAGCATCTGCTCGGCATAGTCCACATAGTGCCGATGCATATTACGCGTCAGGCGGTCAGGAACGACGCGGCCCGCTCTAAATTCTACGATGGACTGTTCGCTCGTAAGCATCGCTTCTTCGCCTCTTGCGGGAGCGTTCAACTTCCTTGGTGCTCTCGCAGACAACCTCGTACAGCGTAGCTCTGGCGTCACCCGACCTTCTCAAAACCCGACCCAGCCGCTGCTTTGCTTGACGCGTCGAGCCCTGCCCGCCGATGACCACCGCCACTTTCGCCTCAGGCACGTCAACGCCTTCGTCCAGAACACGGTTGGCAACGAGAACAGGAGACGATCCTTTTGCGAAATCTTCGAGAACAGCCAGACGCTCACGCTTTCGAGTGTGCGAGAGGATCGTCGGAACCAGGAACCGCTTCGAGACTTCTATCGCCATAGCGTTTGAGCCTGCAAAGACAATTATTTGCCGGCCGTTGTGAAGGCGAAAGATATCCTCCAGCACCCGTAGCTTCTCTGCCGCCCGGTCCTCTATGGATTGCTTGAGATAGTAAGCCCTCTGGGCGTGACGGGCCTGGGGATCGCTGCCTGATTCTTTGCACAGGTCCCGCCAGGTATAGCCCGGCAAATCCCTGCGGCGCGACGTAATAAAGTGCCGAATCGCCCGGCTGCACTGGTCGTATGTCGCCTGCTCCCGGTCATTCAGGGCCACCGGGATCCTCACTACGTCGAAATCGGCAAGAGTGGAGCCTTTGGCCTTTTTGAAAGGCATACTATAAACCACCGGGCCGATCAGCCAGTCCAGGTCCTTTTGCAGGCCGTCCGAAAGTTCGGGAGTCGCCGTCAGACCGAGGCGCATGCGGGCGGTGCTGAGGATAGCGGCCTCACGACGGCATTTGCCCGGCAGGTGGTGCTCCTCATCGAAGATTAACAGGCCAAAGCCCGCACCCATCCTGTCCATGTGAATATACGCGCTGTCGTATGTCGTCACCGTTATCGGTTTGATGTTGTGCAGATTGTCACCGACGATGCCCGCGTCGTAATCGAAAGCTGCCAGAATCCGCCTCTGCCACTGGTACATAAGGTCCCGAACCGGCGCCACGACCAACGTTGCGACTTCTGTCTCGGCAATGGCGGCCAAGGCCACCTCCGTCTTCCCGGTTCCCGTCGGCATGATTATCTGGCCGCGACGGCCGGCCCGTATCCACGCTGCAAGGGCTTCGGCCTGCTCGGACCTGAGGGCCGGCAGACCAACTTTTGCCGGGGACACCCGGACCGGGGACGGGACATCTTCTCTCAGAGGCAACTTCAACCGACTCCCCAGAATTTGGCGAATCCAACGATAGTGGATCGCATCACACCGCTAGGCTCCCACACGCGCATCCCACGTCCAGGCGGGCGAGCCGCAAGGACCGGGCAGTTCCTCGTACCGCAAGCCCCTTAGCAAAAGCGTGCCTCGATCAAACGACAGGGATACCTGCCTCTGTGATTCCATACCGATCATCGGGCCTGCACCGTAAAATTAGCATCGAATCCGGACTTTCTGCGCGTATGATGCTATACCCGTTGGCAACAGTCAACCCGAAGCGGTCCTTCATCAGCAGAATCCTTGCTCTGATGAAAAGGGCGGCAGCTCACCGGATTACTGCAAAGGCAACAAGACCGGCAGAGGACAACCGGCCAGCAATCCCGGCCCGCCCTCGGCGATACGGACAAGTAACACGTAAAAGTCCCGATGAGAGGGCATCGCTCGTTGACTACTTGGATACCCAGCCATGGGGACAGTAACCGAGCCAGTAGTCGCTGAGCACCTGAACATCGGTGAAATTGATAAACTCGTCCTCGTTGAGATCTGCACCGGGGTCGCCGCCGAGCCAGTACTCGGCGAAACGAGCAAAATCGTCGAACTCGACGATGCATGGCGGCTCACCCGGCAGAAATCCGCCGAGCAGCTCATAATTTCCCCCGGCGCTCGATGCGGCATCCGGCTGGCCGATCGTGCCGGTCAGTGAATACCGCCCGCCGGTGCTTGTCCCGCCGCCGGCGTCTATCGAGTGCCAGGTAATTTCATACCTGCCGTGGCACGGGGTGAATGTCCCCGCGCACAGGGTCAGCATGATTGCAAACCCAAACGCACGGGGTATTATTCTGCCGTATCTCATGGTTGGAGTCCTCCTGCTCGGCCCATACGAAGGCGGATAGCGCTCTCCAATGCGGCCAGCCTTTGTTCGAGCTTCTGGTTCTGCTTTCGCAATTCTTCATTCTCGGCCTTCAGCTCCTTGACAGCATTCACCGTCGCCCAGATTATCGGGTCGTTGTTGACCATCAAATATCCGTTTTCGTCGGTCTGCACCGCGTCGGGGATTACCTTCTGCACCTCCTGGGCAATGACTCCGACGAACTGCTCGTCGGCGGGCAGGTCGAGCGGATTGCTGTCGCTGTAACGGTAGCGGACAGGTTGGAGCTCGGCGATCTGTGAAAGGCCGAGACCATAGCCGCCCGTGACCTCTTTCAGGCGGCCGTCGGAGAAACTCGCCCAGCTTCCGCCGCCGGGCTTGGCCGCAGAGCCGTTGACGGCGAGCCGGTAGCCGGACGGCGAGGAAGTGCCGATACCGACATTGCCGGTTCCTGATTCGAATGTCATGGTGTCCATGCCGCCTTTCTCATCGCGCACGATAAGGTTGTCACCCTGCCACTGCCGGAAGAACAGGAGCCAGCGAGACTGCCCGTTCTCGTTAATCCGATAGCCGCTAAGGCTGCCGCCGCCGTCGACATTGACGTACGCGGCACCACCGACGGCCCGCACGTCAAGCGCATTGGTCGGGTCCTTGGTTCCGATACCCACCATGCCGCTGTTCTTAACAATAATTCCGTCCCCGGAATCGGCAACCATCTCTACATCGCCGCCGGAGTCGGCGGAAATGTGTAAACGATTGGTGTAGGCGTAGATGTTGCCGCGAAGAGCGCCGGCTTCGTTCCAGAACCGCAGACTGCTGTCGTAAAGGTGAACGTAGTTCTCAGTGCCAAACGCCTTGCCCGTGTTACTGTAAGAATTGTCTTCCAAATCCCACGTGCCGGTTATGCCGGTTAATCCCGAGCCGTCCCCTGCGAAGTCGGCGGCCTTCACCGTGCCGTTTACCTCGAGCTTCTCGCCGGGGCTCGCAGTCCCGATGCCGACATTGCCGCTGTCCTTGACTATGAGCCCGTCGCCCGCGTCGCTGACGAGAGCCACATCCCCGCCTGAATCGGCTGAGATTCGAAGCTGGCTCATCCATGCGCGGACGTTTCCGTGGAGCACATCGGAGGCGTTCCAGAAACGCAGCACATTGCCCTTGTAAACATGGACGTAGCTGTCGGTAGTTAGAGCCTTTCCGGATGTGCTGTACCAATTGCCCTGCTCGTTCCACGTGCCGTTTACGTCGGTAAGGGCCGAACCGTCACCTGAGAAGGATGTGGCCCTGACCGTTCCGTTAACGTCCAGGCGGGCGGCCGGCGTGGACGTGCCTATGCCGACATTGCCCGTGCCGGCCTCGAAAGTCATCGTGTCATACGGCCCGGCCTCATCCCGCACAATCAGATTATCACTCTGCCAGCCCCGAATGAAGGGGAATATCCACTGAGTCCTGGTCGCTCCAACTTCATCCCACCTGATTCCCGCAAGTGAGTTGACATCGCGCTGCAGCCGAATGTACGGAGCCGCTGCTTCGATGTCCAGCGGATAGCCCGGTTTGCTCGTGCCGATGCCCACAGGGCCGGCATCGTAATATGTTGCTGTGCCATTAAGCGACCAGTGTGAATCACCGGGATCGCCTTTCGGTCCAGGCGGCCCGACCGGTCCCTGCAGACCTTGCTCACCCGGATCGCCCTTATCACCTTTCGGCCCCTGCGGCCCGATTGGTCCGATGTCCCCTCTATCACCCTTGGGTCCCGCCAGGCCGGGATCGCCCTCGTCGCCTTTCGGCCCTTCGGGCCCCTGCGGCCCGGCAGGTCCGGGTGGACCCGGATCCCCCTTGGGCCCCGGTGTTCCCGAGGTGGCGTACAGGGCATAGGGAACAGCCAGCACCTCCTGCCGTGGCAGCAGTGTTACGAACTCTGTGCTATCGTTGCTGTCTCCGGGCCGCACACTGACCTGGAGCCAGCAGGCATTGCCGTCGAAAACGTCGGCTCCGAAGTCCAGCCCGACGGTGAAGTAGCCGTCAACAACGTCCAGGTCGTTGACCTCAATTATATGGGCCCGCAGCCACCCGTTTTCCCTGTCATCGTAGATCTCGAACAGGAAATCGTACAGGCCGTTCGCCGGCCCTTCACCATCCACAAGCCTGCCCTGGTAACTGAACAACGTGCTCACGGGCTCGCCCCTGGCCGGGCCTGCCACAAAGGCACACAGCCCAGCCGCCAAAACGCAGGTCATCGATACCCTGATGTTTGTCATTGTATTCTCCTTGTAAAACGGTTTTCTATCGTGACGGCCATGCAGACCTCGCACGCCGACAGCGGCCGATTAGCACTCCGGACAGTCGGGCTGAAACACCCAGACCCGTCACACCACCTTCCTGCCCCCTACGACTAAAATAACCCCTATTGAACGACGCAGTGGCGTCGCCGCCCCTGGCGGTTCGTTCGAAGGATATCCTAACAGAAAAGACTGGCCGAGTCAACCGCGCAGACCTAAGTAATCGTCCCAGCGATTGTGGTGGAATTTTGCCGGTGGTTTCCCGGTCGCTCGTTAAACCCTCAAATCACCATCAGCGTGTCAGATATGCCGTCCGGTGATTACAGAGTCAATCCCACCGCTGAGCCGGCAGCAAGTTAGGGTATCTTTTCTCAAAGTTCAGGATAGCAGGGGAATTTGTTTTGCTCGCCGCCTCCGTCATCAATCGGCCGCGCGTCTCGACCGTCAGACCAGCGGCTCCCCTCGATACCGAGCAAAGCCCGTATCTAAAGTCATCCCGCAAGCTCGGCCGAGACGATGACTTGCCGGCATGTGCAATGATTTCCGAGATGACAAAGGGCCAGTTTCGAAGCGGTAAACTCCCTCGGCCAAAATACAAGGTTTAGCTGGCCGTAGCCAATGGTAATGTGTGGCGAAAAGCCGCCGAAACTCGACTTGCTGCCGTAGCCCCTGATCCAATACAGAGTGGCAGAGTCGACCGGCTGAGCAGAAAGCACCATCTCCGCCGCTGCATCGTAGCTGAAATAAGGGGCAAGCTTTTGCATCAACTCCTCGTGCAGTGACTGGAGGGTCTCATTTGCTTCTATCTGGAGTAGGGACAGTTTCCTGCCCTCACAATCCGTATGGAACCCGATGCCCACCGCCCTCAAATCTTGACGCCGGTAACGCAGTGCAACCGCCCGCAGAATTCTACCTATCTCGCCAATTCTCTCCTTGTCGACACAGCCCATGGCCAGAGAAACGTGGGGCAGACAATTATCTTTGTTGAGGACTATTCCATTGTCAGGCTGTCCGTGCAACTTTCTGTTCAATTCTATGGCGCTGTTGGTCATTGCTTCGCACGGCAACAATACGACGTCAACCGCTATCCTTGCCATCCTAATAAACCTCGCCCGAGAACCGGCCCTCTATGGCTGCCCACAGTTTGCACGCATGGGGCCCCGGCCGATGAGGGCCGGCTCTCGATAATCCTTGAAACCACTTATCCAGTCGGGCCGGGCACGTGGGGCGCCGTGCCTGTCAAACGCCCGATACCGCTTAAGCTTCCAAAGCTCCTCAAGCCCCACTTCGCGCACTGAAAAGTCAACAAAGAGCCCGTTTATAAACCCGTCGTGCCGGTCTATGCGGAATCCCTGCATATCTACACCTAATGGCATGGGTATACAGACATCGTCATACGCCGCAGGAACATCCGTCTGTTCGGGTGCCCCTCCAGGATAAACACAGTCCAGGAACAATGATAGACCTTTTCCCGACACAAGCCATATCAGAGGGATCGAGTCCCGTTACCCCTGGGGCTGGAGTCCCCTCGAGGCGCTTTGGCGACAATGAGAATCTATTGGACTCGAATCGCTCATCACTCTTCGTCCGCATGTTCCAGCACTTCGAGAATCTTACTGTACGCGTCTCGTAACTCGCTGTAGTTGCGGATGTCAACAGTGAAGCGGCCGTCTTTGTTGCGCGATGAAGCAACATTGCCATCGGCAAAAAGAATGTTGGCGAATTCCTGACGGTGGTGGGTCCGCGGCATCACGTTGAACTCGGCTAGATCGCCCGGACAAAGGAACATCGTATCAATAGCCAGGGCGCGCACGCGCTTTCCATTGCGGTTCCTGCCGAGGTTGGAAGACACAATCCGGTCCCGAAGGCGGTCGGGCGAGCCGCCACTGTCGAAAAGACTCGTAACAGAGGCGTGACGGTAGTAGTAGCTGCACTGAGCCTGGGAAATACCTACCTTGGCCAGTTCCGCTTCCGTAATAAAACGCTGATCTGAATCGGGGCAGAACAGGACCGTCGGCTGGCTGGACAAGTAGCTTTCAAGCAGCAAACCAAGGCCGACAGGAGCTCCGGTCCTCAGCGAGATCAGGCTCGTCACTGCGCCTGTGGACGAATAGAAATCGGTCGGGGACAAAAACGGCGGAGCCTTGGGGCCGAAGGGAATATTACCTGAGTAATCATCAGAGTACGAGTGTATGGCCACGCCGATCTGACGAAGATTCGACAGGCACGCGACCTTCCGAGCCGAAGCTCTCGCAGAGGACAATACGGGAACCAGTATACCCATAAGAACCGCCACAATCGCAATGACTGTGAGCAGCTCAACCAGGGTGAAAGCCCCACGGTGTTGAATTCCACAGTTCGGTCTACAATCAGTCACAGCTATCATCCTACATATCCTGCAACCACAACTCCGCAAACACTGACACGTCCGGCATATCCACACAGCCGTCCTGGGTCAGGTCTGCGGTGGCATCCGTACAGGAAAGCCATTGCTCCCCCATTATGGCAAAGTCTTTGAAATTGACAAACGAATCACCTGAAAAGTCGGCATTAGGCGCCGAACTGGTCAGTCGAACGTTATCCAGATCCCAAAATCCGCCCGCCCTGCCGGTTTCAGGATCGAGATCGGCAAGCGTGAGTGTCGAAACCAGTTGAACGCCGATGTTCTTCCCCGCCCACGGATCCGATATCTGCACTTCCCGTACATCCAACGGCACATCTATAAAGTGTGTTACAACGCCGGTATTGATATCGTACGTGTGAGTTGTGGCTCCCACTGTGACCTTGTTATTCTCAGCGTCGCGATAGAACAAGCGAATCTCGATCGGAACACCGTCCAGCATGCCCCCGCCGCCGCCGATGATTCCTACGACAAGATGGTAGGCACGTCCAACTTCGAAGACATCATTCAAATCCTGAAACAGCTCGACCTCAGGCAACGCAAACAACCACACCGCCTGGTCCCCATCGCAGTTGTCAATATGACTTGGGTCCTCTGGTGGAAGGTTCAAAAACACGCCGGTCAGTTGGGTCCACAAATACCCCCCGGATTCGTCATACCACCACGGCGTCGGTGCCTCCTGCCAGAAGTCAATGCTTGGATCGGCGAAAAGGGTATCCGGAGACTCGAAAGAAGCGTTGGGTATATCGATTGACTCGGCGTAAAGCCCGTTGGCGCAAACCGCCAGCACCATCGTAACGATCAACGGCCTTTCGAAGTATCTATGTGTCATTATCACCTTCCCTACCGATCAGTGTGTGCGTTGTCCGAGTTCCCACGTCCTCGATTCCGCTCTTGGCCGTTCCTTCACCACGTTCTCCAATATTTATTGTCCCAACCTGTGCAATGGAAAACCGGGATTTTCCATTTAACCTAATAATGCGTGCCCCTGCACACAAAACGGCCAATATTAACAAGATCGGGGCCTTGACGTCAACACGCCTCGTCATCAACTCCACCCGCAGATCTGTCGGAAAGGCCTGCAAACACGCTAATCCGCCGATAATCCAGCATTTTGGCGTTTTTCCGACACACCTCGACCGGCGATTTCTCCTCAGTCCTGCGGACCTTCCCAGTGTCACTAGCCATCCCGTCCTCGCAAGTTCTGGGCCGGCTCTTGATCGGCGGATTTCCACCGAAGATTCGTTACGGTGAAGTTCATTCGTGATAACAGTCCGCCTGCATGCCACTCATCTTGGCAACGACTCTTCGAGGAGTCTCCCGGCCGGCTGCCCGATATACAGGGAGCTTGCAGCTCGTTTGACCCATTGATGCAACCTAATTCCACTTCCTAAC
>CP070678.1:4805846-4827486 GCA_020352515.1 Phycisphaerales bacterium
GTGTGCGGGATTGCCGCCGCCGAGCATCAGCATATCATCGCCGCCTGCCAGGGCCAGGCCGAGGTCGTCCATCAGCCGGCCGATGCCGCTGGTTACCGCAATCTTGCTGCCGAACTTGGATACTCTCATATTCTCGACCGCTCACATTTAGGCGGCCGGGAGCGGGCCGGCTGCAACGAGCTTCTTTCGCGCAGAATCAACGGTGAGGTTGAGGCCTTCGAGTGTCCGAGCCCCGAGAAGAGCGAGGTCTCGGGGCTCGGCGAAAACCACTTCGTCGATAGTGAAATTCCTGCCAACGCGAAGGACGGCAAAGCCCACGGTTCGCGTGATAACCTCGCCATTGGCCATGATGAAGCGGACGTCTTTCTTCTCCCTGACGACCCCAATCTTCTCCAGGGTCGGCGCGGCAACCCAGGTGTACTCACTGCCCTTATCGACGAGGAGCTTGGGGATACGGACCGTCTTGCTCCTGTCCGTGTGGTTCTCGATCTTACAGCTTGTGTGGAACGTTCCCATGGCATTATGGTATCACTTGTGCTACTGCTTTTCAATCTTTTTGTCGGCGCGATTTTCCTCTGCTCTTTGTTAGCTGGGAGGCAACGGCTTTCTTATCACTTTGGTCGTTGCATCCAAATGTGGGTTGTCTCTTCCTGGGAGTGTGCGGCGAGATCGCGGGTCCGGGGGGCATCAGCAGGCGGCTGGCCAAAGTCTCTGAGGGCGGTTTCTCGCTGGTGCCGTCCGAAGAAAGGTGTTATGATTTGCGGCGTTTGGTTGATACGGCAGAACGGTATCGCGGTATTTGCAAAGGAGGCTCGGACATGAAGCGACGTGATTTTATCAAGTGGGCAGGGCTGGGCGTTGCGGCCGGTGCGCTGCCCGGATGCCAAAGCTCGGGGCCAGGGTGGGAGCGGTCCGGAGGGCGCAAACCCAACATTGTCTTTATAATCGCCGATGATTTGGGCTATGCCGAGTTGGGCTGCTACGGGCAGAAGAAGATCAGGACGCCGAACATCGACAGGCTTGCGGCCGAGGGAATGAAGTTCACGCAGCACTATTCGGGCAACCCGGTGTGCGCGCCGTCGCGCTGCGCGTTGATGACGGGCCTTCACACAGGCCATGCACAGGTCCGCGGCAACAAGCAGGTCGGGGGCAAGGAGGGCTGGGTACTGGGCTCGACGATCGGGGGGCAGTGGCCGTTGGAGGCCGGGACGGTTACGGTGGCGCGGATTCTCCAGGAGGCCGGCTACGCGACGGGCGCATTCGGCAAATGGGGTCTCGGGCGGGTCGGAACGACGGGCGATCCACAGAAACAAGGCTTCGACCACTTCTACGGCTACATCTGCCAGCGACAGGCGCACACGTTCTATCCCAACCACCTGTGGCGCGACGGCGAAATCGAGTGGATCGAGGCGAACAAGGACGGCAAGGAAAGCGTGTACTCGCACGACGTGATAGCCGAGGAGGCCCTGAAGTTCATTCGCAGGTACAAGGACAGGCCGTTCTTCTGCTATGTCCCCTTCACCATACCGCATGTTGCCCTTCAGGTTCCGGAAGACTCGCTGGCGGAGTACAGGGGCAAGTGGCCCGATCCGCCGTACGACGGGAGTAAAGGCTATATCAAGCACGAGCATCCCCGTGCGTGCTACGCCGGGATGGTGACACGGATGGACAAGGATGTCGGCAGAATAGTGAAGCTGCTGGATGAGCTTAGGCTCCGCGACCGTACAATTGTTATATTCACGAGCGACAACGGCCCCACGTACGCCGGGGGCGCTGATTCGGCATTTTTCGAGAGCGCCGGCCCTCTTCGCGGGCTGAAGGGCTCGGTGTACGAGGGGGGCATACGGGTGCCTTTTATCGCCTCGTGGCCCGGGAAGATCAAGCGCGGCACGACGAGCGACCACGTCTGCGCCTTCTGGGATTTTCTGCCGACCTGCACGGAGCTGATAGGCGTGGCAGCGCCGGGCGATATAGACGGCATCTCGATGCTGCCGACGCTCCTTGGTCGGCCGCAAGAGCAAAAGAAGCACGAATACCTTTACTGGGAGCTGGGCGGCCGGCAGGGGGTTAGAATGGGTGACTGGAAGCTCGTCCGCGTCAGGCCCGGGGCGAGGATTCAACTGTACAATCTGAAGGACGATATCGGCGAGCAAGATGACCTTGCCGAGAAGCGTCCGGACGTTCTGGCGAGGCTGGCGAAGATGCTCGAAACCGGCAGAACGAAGTCCGAGGCGTTTCCTATGCCCAAGCCCAGGCCTCCGGGCGGCAGGAGATCGTAAGATGACCGAGAGAATAAGATTGGGGGCCACGGGGCTGGAGGTTTCGCCCGTCGCCTTTGGCACCTGGCAACTTAGCCCGCGTTTCTGGGGTGACCAGCCGAAGGAGGATGCGCTGGGGGCGATGAAGGTGGCGTACGACGGGGGCATCAATTTTTTCGATACGGCCGACGCGTACGGCGACGGATATGCCGAAACGGTTCTCGGTGAATTCCTGGCCGACAAGCCGCGTGACAGCCTTGTTATCTGCACAAAGGTTTTCAATCACTTCAACCCCGATGCGTCGCGCTACCCCGACCTTTCGGCCGGCCACATCCGGCAGCGCTGCGACAGTCAGCTCAAGCGGATGGGTATCGAGACGATCGACCTCTACCTGCTGCACATGTTCGATGCGCTTACACCGCCGGAGGAGGTGGCCGAGACGATGGAGTCGCTTAAGAAGGGGGGGAAGATTCGCTGCTACGGGGTGAGCAACCACAGCGTCGAGCAGCTCAGGGCCCACCGGCGGTTCGGCGCGTACGATGCGGTCCAGCCGCTCTACAGCCTGATTGCGGCAGACATCGAGGCCGACCTGCTGCCCTATTGCCAGGCCGAGAACATCGGCGTGATGGTTTATTCGCCGCTGCACAAAGGACTGCTCACGGGCAAATACGCCGGGGCCGAGAGCTTTAGCGACTTTCGGAAGAATCATCCGGATTTTCAGGGCGAGCGTTTCGGCAGAATTGCGGGCGCGGTGCAGAGCCTGAAGCCGCTTGCGGAGAAATACGGGCTGTCGATATATCAACTGGTACTGGCCGCCACGCTGATGCATCCGGCCATACATGTCGCCGTGGTCGGGATCAAAACGCCCGCCCAGATCGCCGAGGCGCTGGGCGCGATGGGCAAAAGAATCTCGCGCGAGGATTACTTTGCGGTTCGCAAGACTCTCGCGATAGACGGCATATCGAAGATAAAAGACGCCAGGGGCGATAGAAAATAGGGGTCGTCCGGAAATGGGGGGAACGCGGACGGACCGGGGGCGTGTCGGTGAGGCGCGGCTCTTGCCGCCCGGCTTTGTGTCCCGGCTGTTGGTACGTGTGCGGGAGGCCGAAACGAGATATAATAGCGAGGTCTGAAGGTACGGCAAACATTTGTGTTTGTCTCTGCGTAGAGTCTGTTTCAGGCACCGGCGCGGGCCGGCCCAATGGCGTTCTAATAGGCATGATGAAGGGGTGTCTGATGAACCTTGTACTTTTTATTACCGTGCTTGTGATTTCGTTCATAGCGGTAAGGATAGGCGCTATCGCGTTTCAGCTCACGGGCCTTGAGTGGTCCATGGCGAAGTTCCAGGCCCTGTCGTGTTTTACCTCGACGGGATTCACGACGAAAGAGGCGGAGCTGATAACCGCGGACAAGCAGAGGCGGCGAATCGCATCGGTTCTGATTGTCCTGGGGCACGCCGGTCTTGTTACGATGATTGCGACTCTGGCCAACTCGTTGAGAGCGCAGGAAGTAATCGAAAGCAAGCTCTCAAGGCCGCTATTGCCTTTTCAGATGCCTGCCTTCGTTGCTCAGCTCATAAACCTGCTGATTCTCATTGTGGCGGTTTACGCCGTTTACAAGCTATTCACAAATACTCGCTTTGCCCGCAGGCTGACGAACGATCTGCGGAAGAGAATCATAAAGAGAGAGCTCTTCAAGCCGGTGACTTTCGAGGAGCTTCTGCTGGCCACCGGCGGGTACGGTGTCTCTCGGGTGAGTGTCTGCGCCGGCAGCCCCGTGCTCTCGAAGCCTCTTTCGAAGTCGGAGCTGAGAAGCAATGATATCACCGTTCTGGCGATAGTCCGTGGCGGCGAGACGATGCCCAACCCGAGCGCGAGCACAGAAATCCTTCTGGGAGATGAGTTAGTGTGCTTCGGAAAACTTAAAAATATTCGAAAAAGGATATGTGTTAATCCTTGATTACCGGTCAATCAACTGCCGTATTAGTTACTTGTGAGGACCCGAACGATAGCCTGCGAAACCACTGCTGCGAATATTCTGCTTGTTTCGGACGAGGCGCTATACACGTGGTTTGTTCTGCCTTCTCTGATCTTCCTGGCGAGGATTCTGGATGTGAGCCTTGGGACGGTGCGTGTTGTGTTTGTCTCGCGGGGCTTGAAGTATCTGGCTCCTGTGATCGGCTTTTTCGAGATTCTGGTCTGGATTCTGGCGATGGGTCAGATCATGAAGAACCTTGCGAATCCGGCGTGTTATGTGGCTTACGCGGGCGGTTTTGCGATGGGCAACTTCGTGGGCATGCAGATAGCGGAGAAGCTTTCTTTAGGGCTGGTACTGGTGCGTATAATAGCGAGGGCGGACACATCGGCGCTGATAGAGTGTCTGCGGGCCGGCAACTACGGGGTGACGAGCGTGGACGGACAGGGTGCGGCCGGGCCGGTGAAGATTGTTTTTACGGTCGTTCCGCGACGGGAGCTGCGAAACGTGGTCAAATCGATAAGACAATTCAATCCGGGCGCGTTTTATACGATCGGGGAGGTGGATTCGGCGGAAAGGGGTGTCTTCCCTCTGAGGCGAAGCTGGCGTGACTGGCGGTTGCTGAGGATGTTCAGGCCTTTTCGAAAGGGCAAGTAGGTCTTCCCGGCGGTGGTGATTGGTGAATAGTCGAGAGCGTTGGTCTGATTAAGGAGTTAAGAGAATGACGGTGGCGAAGGGCTCAAGACAGGTATGGGACTACCACAATTGCGCGGTTATCGTGGCACATCCGGACGACGAAACGCTTTGGGCGGGCGGCACGATACTTATGCATCCGGAGTGCAGGTGGAATGTTATTACGCTCTGCCGCGCAAGTGACCCCAACAGGGCGCCCAAGTTCCGGCAGGCACTCAAGCAGCTCAACGCGACCGGCGCGATGGGCGATCTCGACGACGGTCCGGAACAATCCCCGCTGCCGCCGCGCACCGTGCAGGACGCGATAGCGGAGCTGCTGCCGGCGGAGAAGATCGACCTGGTGATTACCCACGGTCTTTGGGGGGAGTACACGCGGCATCTAAGGCACGAGGAGACGGCCAGGGCCGTTCTGGCGATTCGTGAGACGGGAAGATTGAACACGCGGGAGCTGTGGATGTTCGCATACGAGGACGGCGGCGGAAAGTATATTCCGCGGCCGCGTTTGAATTCGGATGTCTATACGAGGCTTCCGGAAGAGATATGGCGCAGGAAGTACGAGATTATCACGGGGACATACGGTTTCGGCCCGGATAGCTTCGAGGCCAAAACCACTCCTCGGCAGGAGGCTTTCTGGCTGTTTGGGTCGCCCAGAAAGACTTAGCAACCGTTCAAGTGACAAGGGCAAAGAGATGAAAGTTCTGGTTCTTTATGATTACCCGCCGTCGCCGGCGGGCCTGGCCACGCAGGGCAATCTGCTTCACAGGGGCCTTCAAGAGCTTGGCGTTGACGTTTACTCGGCGCATTTCGAATCGGCCCAGGAGAAGGAGTGGTACTATCGCTGGTTCGAGCCGGATGCGGTAGTGGGCGTGGGCTATTGGGGGCACGCGCCGCACCTCGTGCTGCATCCCCAGAGATACGGAGTGCAGCCGGTACCCTGGCTTGTTGCGGACGGTTACATGGCGAACTACCACGAGGTTCTCGATGCTCTGCCTCTTGTTCTTGTGACCTCCAAGTGGGTCAAGAGCGTGTATATCAGGGACGGGCTGAGGGGAAAGAATATCAGCGTTCTGCCCGTCGGCTGTGATACCGATTCATTCATACCACGAGACAAGAACGACCCGAAGGTCATCGCGGTTCGAGAGGCGCTGGGCGTTTCGCCGGACCAGCTCATGATCCTCACGGTCGGTGGAGACGCGACAAGCAAGGGTGCGCAGGAGGTCATGCAGGCTCTGGCAATTATCGACACGCAGGCGCCGGACTGGAAGTATGTGTGCAAGGTGTGGCCTCAGCCTCGGACGATGCAGCAGAACCTGGTGGACCTGCAGCTTGCAGGCCAGCTCGGGATCGATAAGAACGTGGTCTATAGCACGAACGTCATATCGCGGAATTTCATGCCTTATCTTCTGGCGGCCTGCGACATCTATGCCGCGCCCTCGCGGCTCGAGGGATTCGGTATGATCCAGGTCGAGGCGAACTCGTGCGGCAAGCCCGTGATAGGCATAAAGGCCATGGGGATGCTCGATACGATGGTTCACGGTGAAAACGCGTTCCTGGCCACTGTGGCCCAGGAGATACGGCTGAGAGAAACGACTCTCGGAGACGAGTCGGGATATGAGGAGGGCCACAGGGTGGTCTTCAAGAGACCGAGGACGGTGGACTACCGCGCAAGTGTTCATGATATTGCGGACCACCTTCTCGGACTGATGCGTGATGCCGAGCTGAGAAATAAGATGGGCGAGGCCGGACGAAAGCGGGTAATAGAGAACTTCGATTACCGGGTGATAGCCAAGCGATTCACGGAGATCATTTCCAAGCGGCTGGAGATTTCTTAATGGGCAAACGGCAGAAGGACCTCATCGAACGTGCAAAGGATGCTGCTCTGAAGGTATTGCTGCACAACGCGCACGGCCCGTACCGGGGCCTGCCGCGTACGGCCGGCTGGGGTTACCCGGAGCCATACACGCGGGATATCATGGTATCCGCTCTGGGTATCCTGACCACGCAAAACAAGAAGCTGATCAGGTCCCTTGGGCGCTGCCTTGAGGCCCTGGCGAGAAGCCAGTCTCGACTCGGGCATATCCCCTCTCTGGCGCACGACCGGTACGACCGCGGGGCAAGCGACTGCACGCCGCTATTCCTCCTGGCAACGGCTGCTTTTCGCCAGGCCACAGGAGAGGCCGATTTTCTCTGTCAGGCGGTACAGAAGGCGATGGTCTGGATGGAGTACCAGAGTCCGTCGGATATCGTTCTTGTGGGGCAGTTGCCAACGAGTGATTGGCGCGACGAGCAGTGGGTTGTAGGTTATGGTTTGTTTGTGAACACGGTGGTTTATGCGTACCTGAAGATGTTCGGGCAGGACAAGCGGGCTTCCTTGCTGAGAGAAATGATGGGTCACTTCACGATAAACGCTGAGCGGCAGCACCGGCACGTTCACGAGGGGCTGGTTCTGCGGCGCAAGCCTTACTATGCGCTGTGGTCGTACAAAGTTTACGGCAGCGAGCGGTTCGACCTGTTGGGCAACAGCCTGGCGATACTCAGCGGGATAGCGGCGCCTTCGCGGGCCCGGTCTATCATCAAGTGGATAGAGACCGAGTGCGAGGGGCTCAGGAGGAGTGAGGAGCTTGCCGTCGAGCTGCCGCCGAATTTTTTTCCGTACATAAACTCAGGTGATCCGGATTGGATGCCGAGATACTCGAAGTACAACCAGCCCGGTGAGTATCACAACGGGGGGATTTGGCCGTTTGTCTGTGGATTCTATATTGCGGCGCTGGTTGCGGCCGGGCGGCAGCCGCTCGCGGAGAAGAAACTGGCCGCCCTGGCGGCTCTGGTCCGCCCCGCGCGTGCACACGATGTGGAGTTTGGATTCAATGAATGGTGCCGGGCCCAGGATGGCACGCCCCAGGGTGAAGACTGGCAGACGTGGTCTGCGGCCATGTTTCTGTATGCAGCGGCCTGCGTCGAGCAGAAAAGCACGCCCTTTTTTGATAGAATTCGTGATTCGACGGCGACGGCTGAATAGGAGTGTCAGCCGTCGGAGGTCGGGAGCGACGTTCGAGCCCGGCGGCGGGCTCAGCCATCTTCGCCCGCGTAGATCTAGGCTGTGTCTGAAAACGCAGTGCCTGGCTTCGAGCGGCTTGTTCGACCTCTGGCGGCGTGAAGTCTCCATCGACATATCTCTGGGGATATGCCTTCTTCGACGTCCTTGCCAGCGGCCGAACCGCTCGCTCTCGGGCCAACGGCAGCGTTTTCAGACAAAGCCTAGTTTTGGGTAAGCTTGTCGTACCAGGTGAACTTCATAATGACGGAGGTGACGGCGAGCACCACAATCGAAATCCACATGGTTTTGTACTGGCGGATAACAAGGCATGTCGGAATCACCATGAGGTTCAACTGCCAGACGATTCCAATGGCCACATTGAAGGCGTCACGCTTGAAGTTGGTGTTCTGCCGCAGATTGGGATGTTTTTCAAGCAGGCTGTTGTAGACGGGTTTCCAGAATCCCCATGGACGGACGCTTTTGTAGAAGCTCTCGAGGACGCGGCGGTCGTCCGGGGGCGTCTTGAGGCAGACGACGACCGAGGCAATGGTGCTTATCGGGAGCAGCGCAAAGAGCGCGTATGTTTTTCCGAGCCAGGGACAGAGGTAGGGGAACAGGAGGGCCGCGGCGATACCGGAAATCATTCCGGCAAAATAGCCGTAGCCGTTGAACCGCCACCAGTGCCATTTCAGGATGTTCGGGGCGATGTAGCCGGCATAAAGGAGTCCGGTGATCCACTTGGTGATTTCGTTGATGTTTCTGATTTGCAGGCCGATGACGATCGCGGCGATTACGAGCACGACCGACCAGACGTAGCCCATTCTCACATAACTGCGGTTCGGCGCGTCGGGGCGGATGTATCGCTTGTAGATGTCGTTGACCACATAGGCGGCGCCGGCATTAACGGTCGAGTCGAAGGTGCTCATAAAGGCCGCCAGCAATCCGGCCATGAGAATACCCACGAGCCCGGGCGGGACGAAGTCCCTTATGACGAAGGGGAGAATCTGCTCGAAGTCGAACTTGACTTTTCCCGTCTGAGCCAGTCCCTGGCCCACCATCTGATTTATCTGCGGGCTGAAGAAGACCACTCCCAACACCGCGATCCCGGTTATCATGAGAAATCGCGGGAAGAGCTGGACAATGGACATCCACCAGTTCTCGAGCGCCGCTTCACGTGGATTACGTGTTGAGAGGACGTGCTGAATCCCGTATCCGGGGGTGGGGCCGGCCGCACTTACCATCAGCCCGCGGAACAGCCACATCATCAGGATGCAGCCGAACCATGAGAAGCCGTCACCCGGCTCTGTGGCCGTGCCGTAGATTTTGGCGTTGAGTCCGGTGACGTAGCCGTCCCAGTTGAGGCTCAGCTTCCAGCCGGGCAGCAGATTCGACCAGCCCTTGGGAACCGCTGCGGCAAGCATCTCCGGGCTGACCTTGGACATGGCCACCACTGCTATGGCGATTGACGCAATCGTGAGAAGGACAAATTGGAGCAGGTCGGTCAGCACGACACTATACCAGCCCCCAAGCAGCAAGTACGCCGTCGTAATCAGCAGGATAATGATGGCATACACGTTCGCGCCGGCAAGGGGCCCGATCGCCAAATCCCAGGGGAAGAACACCTCTGCGAATTTTCCGATTCCCTGGAATGCGTAGGCCAGGAAGCCCACGGCCCCCACGAGGGCGTACACGACAACACTGATGTGCGAAAGGTTTCCGCCGGGTCCGGCGCCGAACCTTGTCTTCATCCATTCGGCGCCTGTCAGCACGTTGGACCGGCGGATCCAGGGTCCCAGGTATACCTGGCGGAACACCCGGTCGAAAAGCGGCCATATCCACGGAATAAATACGGCTTTGACGCCGTAAACGAAGAGCGTCGTGACGAACCACATCGTGCCGGTTATGTCGAACCCGCTTGCGCCGTGCGATGTCCCTATTACCCACCAGGGCAGGCTCTTGCCGCCCAGGAAGTACGCGTTCAAGTCCTTGGACGCGCGTCTGGAGAGGAGCCAGCCTATCACGATTATGGCAACGATGTAGGCGATGATGATTACGACATCGACGATCTCAAGCTGAACACCCATTGGAATTGCCTTTCGCTATGCCGGAGATGACAGCAGATATTCGAGAAGCTCCCGGAGGCTGCAGGTTGCCAGGCAGCAGTACTTGTCGGCGGCGCCGTAATAGACAAAGAGCGTTCCGTCGATTATCACCTTGCCGCATGGGAAACAGACGCCCCTGTAGTAGCCTTCGATTTCGTAATCGGCCTCGGGCTGCATTATCCAATCCTTCGTCCGGTAGAGAACCTTGTCCGGATGGTCTATATCCAGCAGCAGGGCTCCCAGGCGATAGAACTTATCATGACCGACGGCGTGATAAATCGTGAGCCATCCGTGCTCGGTTTTGACGGGCGGGGTGTTGATTCCAATCTTTCCGGATTCCCACTCGAACCTGGGCTTTATGAGAAGAGTGCTGTGGCGAAAGCCGAGGAGGTCGTCGGCAAACGAAATCCAGACGGCCGGGTGCTGCGTCCCGTATTTTGGGCCCACCCATTCGAGCGGCCGATGCAGCATCACGTATTTGCCGCCGATCTTTTCCGGGAACAGGACCACGTCGCGGTCGTCGAGCAACGGGTCGGTTATGCGTCCGGCCCGGATAAAGCTCTTGAAATCCTTCGTCAGCAGCAGCCCGGTGCTTGTTGCGTTCGTCCGTATCACCCGCGGAAAATCCTCCGGGCACGGTGGGCGCGTGTATTGTTCTTCCTTCGGCATCCAGAACCGGCCGAACGGGAAGAACCTTGCGGCATAAGTAATGTAGTAGTACCGCCCCATTTTCACCATTCGCGGGTCCTGGACCGTGCTTGCGTCGAATCCGTCGGCGCTGGGACAGAAGACGGGCTGGTCGGAAAGGCGCTCGAAGTGACAGCCGTCGCTGCCGGCGGCCAGTCCGAAATAGCACTTGTACTCGGGGCCGGATTCAGCGGCCCTGTACAACAGGAGCACCCGCCCGGCATCCTCATCGAACCACGCCGCCGGATTGAACACGGCCAGAGATTCCCACCAGTTGGCCGGGTTCGGCGACAAGATGGGATTGCCTTCGTATCGCTTGAGCCTCACTTGCCTGTCTCCATACACAGCAGAATTTGCTGAGGGAACGGTTTCATTCTCAGAGTCCTGCGTGGGCCCGGCGGGCCGCGCCACTAAGATATAGAATCGACACCTCGATTGCAAACGTTAGGGCGGGCTTTTTGGAGCGGCACTGCCCGGAAAGCACACTCTCAAAAGCTTTGCGTGATTGCAAGCAGGCTGTTAGAATAATTGTGTTGATGGAAATACGATTACCGTAGACGTAAGCTTTAAGGAACACGGATATGAAGAGTCAGATCGCGCGCGCGCCGGCAACGAATGAGAGAATCTCCAGGCGCGGTTTTCTGGGCGGGGCGGCGACGGCCGCCGTCTTTACAGTTCTTCCCCGCTATGTACTCGGCGGTCCCCGATACGTTGCGCCCAGCGAGAAGATCAATATTGCCATAATTGGAACCGGTGGCCAGGGCTTCCAAAACACGCGGGCTCTGCTGCAGGAGTCGGACGCGCACGTCATGGCCGTCTGCGATGTCACGGAGAAGGCGGACTACAGGCGGTTCTACTATGGGGGTGTCGCCGGGCGAGGTCCTGTGAAGGAATATATAGATAAGAGTTACGCGTCAAAGCCGACGACCAGCAAGTATAAACCATGTCTGTCTTATATCGATTTCAGGGAGATGCTCGAGAAGGAGAAGGCAATCGATGCGGTTCTGGTGGCCACTCCCGACCACAATCACGCGATAGCGTGCATGGCTGCAATCAATCTCGGCAAGCACGTGTACTGCGAGAAGCCGCTGGCGCACTCCATCTATGAGGTCCGCAGGGTCACCGAGGCTGCGCGGCAGGCCAAAGTGGCCACCCAGATGGGCAACCAGGGGCACAGCAGCCCGACGATCCGGATGACGTGCGAGTGGATATGGGACGGGGCAATCGGGGAGGTGCGGGAGGTCCACTCATGGAGCCACGCGGGTCTGGACTGGGCGGGACTTCGAGTCTCGAGGCCGACTGAAACGCCGCCGGTGCCCGCCGGTATGGACTGGGACCTTTGGCTCGGGCCGGTGCGGCGACGACCATACCATCCGGCGTACGCGCCCTACAACTGGCGGGGCTGGTGGGACTTCGGAACGGGCGCGAACGGGGACATGGCGTGCCACAACTTCGACCCGGCCTTCTGGGCCCTCAATCTCGGCCATCCGACGACGTGCGAGGCCAGCGCAACCAATTACAGCGATGAGACGACGCCGTTCGGCTCTATCATGCACTACCAGTTCCCCGCCCGCGGCAAGAGGCCGCCCATTAATGCAACCTGGTACGGCGGCGGCCTGATGCCGCGGCTGCCCGAGGAGCTGGAGCCGGGGCGTCAATTGGGCGGCGGCGGCAACGGGATACTCTTTATCGGTGACAAGGGAAAGCTCATGGCCGAGGGCTGGGGCGGCAGCCCGCGTCTCATTCCGGAATCGAAGATGAAGGCGTACAAGCGGCCACCGGCGATTCTGCCCCGCTCAAAGGGCCATCACAGGGACTGGCTGGATGCGTGCAAGGGGGGCAAACCGGCAAGCGCCAACTTCGACTATTCCGGCCCCATGACGGAGGTCATACTGCTGGGCAACGTCGCGCTTCGGACCCGGAGGAAACTGCAGTGGGACGGCGCCAGCATGAAGGCGACCAATTGCCCGGAGGCGGACAAATACATTCGACCGGAATACCACAACGGCTGGGTGTTGTAGGCGAAGCCTTGTCCGCGGGCACGCCCAGAGAATCGTGCATCTGATAGTGTGGATGTTGGTCCACAAAACGCGCGCCTTGCGGCGTCGCACAGCAGGCGATGGCCGGCAGATTGTTTTCCCGGGGCTGCTCCGGCAGGTCCTCAAGGGCATCTTGCGCACCGAGTCCGGGTGGCGGCGGGAACAACCGCGAGCCGTGGCGGGCGAGTCTATGGGTTGGGGGAGACTTTCCACCGCCCCCTTCGATTTGCCCGCCGGGCAGACACACGGCTTTTGCGTGGATATATACGTGCCGTCCAAGTCAGCGCCGGGGCAGATACGGACGTACCAACCGGGCACGTCGCGGAACTCAATACCCATGTCGCCGCGGCGGCCCATATTCCTCGGTGCTTATCGATACTAAGCCGGCAACAGGTGGAACGGCTTTAGACGTTTCGGGGGTCAGGCACCTGAAATCCGGGGCGATTGGCATCCTTCAACAGCTCGTTGGCTTCAGTTGCAAACTCTCCGGTGTGGCGCTCGGTTCGGGGGTCGAAGGTGAGCCACGGCCCGACGACATAGTTGTTTCCGTCCTCAGGAAGGCCGACGCCTTTGCTCATGATCTCGTGAAGCCTCATAAAATGCTCGTAGGCATCCCGGTTGTCGCCGAAGCGTCCGGCCCGGGCGTTGAAAGGCGCGCTTTTGCCCAGGCGATACGAATTATTCATGAGGTGGCCCAGAACACATCCCCTGTGTGCGTCCTGCGCGTTTCCGTTGGCCATCGTCGGGTCGCCGGCACGGCAGGCGGCGATGAAACTGCCCCAGTTGCCTCCGGGGGTGACATGGCCGCGTGGAATATCGATTGTTTCTCCCTCGTTACTTCCTTTAGGATAGTACAATCCCCCGATGATTTTGCCTCCGTCCTCGAAATAGTACTCGTTTTCAACCTGGCGTTGATAGCCCTTATAGTTGACGTTGCGCACGTTGAAGAAGACGTATTGTCCGTTGGGGTATTCTGCAATGCCGAACATGGTGTTCGGTGTCTCGCCCTGGTCGTTCCATTCGAAGCGTCCTCCGATGGCCATTGCTCGAATGGGATGTGTGAGGTCCTTATCCAGCGCCCAGTATGCCATATCGAGCTGGTGTGTTCCCTGGTTGTTCATGTCGCCGTTGCCGGTTTCCCAGAACCAGTGCCAGTTGTAATGGACGTAATTTCCATGGTACTGATCGATGATGGCCGGACCTCGCCAGAGATTCCAATCGAGGTTCGGGGGAGGCGCCGAAGGGCTCTTGAAGCCGATGCTGCTTCGCGGCTTGCAGCAGTATCCATACGAGATTTTCATCTTGCCGAACTTTCCGGAGCGTATGAGGTCGTGGAGGCCGGCGTTGCCGGCATCGCTGCGTCTCTGGGTTCCGTGTTGAATGACGACGCCGTATTTTTTCTGCGCCTCCACGGCGACGCGGCCCTCCCGGATATCGTGGCTCATGGGTTTTTCCACATAGACGTGTTTGCCGGCCTGTGCGGCCCATATTGTCATGAGTGAGTGCCAGTGATTCGGCGTGGCAATTGAGATTGCGTCGAGATTCTTGTCGTCGAGGGCTTCGCGAACGTCCACGACGCCGCGGCAGGTGTACCTGCCCTTTGCCCTTTTTTCCACGTCCTTCAGCCTGCGCGCCAGGACCCGGCTGTCGGGTTCAATCAGGTAGGCGACTTCCACATTGTCCTGCCCCATCCAGCCGCTGATGTGACTGCTGCCTCGACCGTTTACGCCCGCGACGGCAATGCGCAGACGGTTATTGGCGCCTACGATTCGGGCGTTTGATTTTGTGCCGCAGACGGCAAAAGCAGTTCCGGCGGCTAATGATTGTTTTAGAAACTGGCGTCTATTGGTCTTTGACATCTCATAAACTCCTATTGAGTTAGCAATTTAGTGGTTAGGTCAATCTGCAGAATCCGGGCATAGATATACTTGGACCGGAATCTCTAATGTACGTTAACAATGTCTTCTCCTGTGTACCATCGCCGGTTATCGTACATTGCGTGCCGCTCGTTGTCAATGTCATCACTGGTCAAAAATGAGAATTGCGGTTGCCTGGTTTCGGAGGCGGCGGATGGTCGTTGCTTTTGCCGGCGGGCGGTGGTATAGTGCAGGGCGCTTTGTGAAAAGGAGGTTTTTTATGGCTTCGAACGACAAGCAGTGCGGCAGTTGTGAGTTTTTTGACGGCGAGGGCGAGGGCGGCGAAGCGGGGTGGTGCCATTTCAATGCGCCGTTTCCGAGCCTCAAATCCTCGATGATGAGCGACAAGTTTTACACCGACGCAACGATCACGTGGCCGCAGGTTAAGGCGAGCGACTGGTGCGGCCGGTACAGTTGCAAGCCGCAGTGATTGGGAGGGGGTAGATCGTCGTGAATTGTATGTCGCCCTCTGTGTCGCTTTCGGACAATCCGGCCGCCTCGCCTGTGACGCCCCGCAAAGCCTAATAAGAACCACGCACGGCGGCGTGCGTGCCTCTTCAGATGGCGCTCGGCTGCTTTGAGGATTTTGTCCGCGGCGTTCTACCTTGCGGGCGGTGAGTCGGTTTTGGTGAAGAGAAACAGGGCCGCGCGGCTGTTCGGCGCGTCGAACGCAAGCGTCCCCTGAGCCGACCGCTCGATAACCATTTGCCTGCGGGCCACGACGTCATAACAAGTCACCCGCCAATTGCCGTCCGGCAGCCTGGCCCGGATTCCCTCGCGGGCCTTGTTGGTTCCGAGGGCGTACTGGCGGGCCGGCCAGGCCATAGCGCGAAATTCGGCGTCGAGATTCTCGAATATTCCGGCCTTTGCATTCCCGCGCGGCGCGGGTAGGGGCTGCATCTTCCAGAAGGCGATGTTCTCATCGATCACCTGCCGCAGCCAGAGCAGGTTATCGGCGGCCTTGTGCTCGTCGGCTTTGAAGTCGCCGAAGAAGTAGTGGCCTTTCTTGCTTGCCGGCTTTTGCCCGGTCGTGCCGTAGCCGCCGCCCAGGAAGGCGCCGAGGTGGGACTCGATCACGTCGGCCTCGCTCCAGCCGTCGCCTTTGCCCTCGTATGCAAGCTCGTCATCTATGACCGGCACCTTTGCGCCGATCGAGAAGTTCCTGCTCACGAAATCGGCGGCGACGTGGAGCTTTTTCAACTTGTTCTGCAGCGTGACGTGGTCGTGCCATGGGGGCTCGGTGTTAAGCTCGGCGCGCCAGTCTTGCGGCCGGCTGTGCACACTCATCGGCACGGGATACGCGAGATGCTCGCGGACAATGCGCCCGAATTTTCTGATGTCGGCCGTGCTGTATTTGGGGTTCTTGATATCGAACTCGTTGGCCAGGCATATCCACACGTTCGGAAAGCTGCCGTATCGCGCGGCGATATATCTTAGGATCGGCGTGCAGTCGCCGCCGTTGGCAGCGGCCCGCAGCACCGAACGGGACTGCCTCGTATCCGGCCCGTTGATTATCATATCCGCAATCAAATCGTGCTCGTACGCCGTCTTGACCGCCAGATCCACCCTGTTATGAAACCAGGTCGGGTTCGGGCGGTGTGAAAAATCCCCGTCGTCGGTAGGTCGGCCGGAATCATCGAGGAAGGGTTTGTCCTTCGGGTGCGGATACCGGTCGGGCGTTATCGAAAACCGCACCTTCTTGAAGTATTCGCTGTTGGCCCGGATGTCGTCCGCGATGTTTGCGCCGGAGGGCCCCTTGTCGTCGTATTCCGACAGAAAGCTGTACATCGTGTTGCCGATGATGTACGGGTGTGACCCGTCCGACCGCCTGTACCACCGGCCGTCGGCCAGCCAGAATCCCTTGTGCGAACCGCCGGTGCAGACAATCGCCTGTCCTTCGTTTTGACCTCGCAGTTCCGACTTGTTCGATTGCGTCCGGACCAGCGTCCAGGCGCCCGGTTTTGTCGGGCAGAATCTGACCTTGAACACGTTGCCGGAATTGCCGCCTTTGCCGTCGCCGTCCCAGAAGCCGTATATGCGGCAGGTCGGCCCTCCGCTTTCATGCCGCCACAGTGTCACCAGCTCGGCGTCCACCGCGGGCGCGTCCGCCGGCCCGTACCGCGGCCCCGAAAAGACAACCTCGTGAACGCCGTACAATTCAACAGGCTCTGCGCAGCTTCCGGCACCGGCCGAAAAGCTCCACAGCGCCGCCGCAAGCAAAACTACGCTCGTCCTCATGAATGCAATAACCTCCACTGCAATGAAACGACGCCGGTCAGAGCCGCCATCCATATTCCTGCTGCCGATCCTCGCGTTGTCCGCTGACCGCCCGGTGTACCTGTCGCCCGGCGGCGATTGCTCTACTTCAGGTTAGGCTTGTAGAATCTGAAGAAATCCCCCTTCAGATCCAGCACCGGCGAACCGTCGAATGCGTCAATGCTCTCTATTTCTATCACGTTATCCTTTACCGAGACAATGTCACACCGGCTTATGGCGATCAGGTTCGGCCGAAAAGGAGAGTGCGTGGCGAACACGCCCGTCAGAGGATTATTCACATCCGCCCTCGGGTGAACCTCCAAGATGCTCCTCTTTTGAGGCGTGTCATTCCTGTCGAACCAGTAAACCACGGTAACGTACGAGTGCCTCTCCAGGCCTTTTAGCCCCGCCTTATATTTCTCGTCGATCTCGATGAAGGTCCTATCGTTCTTCCTGGTTACCCGGCCTATCGGCTCGACGGTATAGGCTTGCCGCTGCACTCCGGCCGATCCTTCGGGACCGGGCTCATCGGGCTTTTTGTCGCTTGCGTTCAAACCTTCCATTATTAAATCGCGGGCTGCTTCCGACAGGCGTTCCGCAGCCTCCTGCTCACCCTCAGAGACATCCGCCGAGTCCTTGAAACGGAACGACTCGATCCTTTCCCGGACCTCTGCCCCTCCCTCAAGAGACGCGAGAAACTCATCCCACTGTGCCTGCCGCCGGTCGCTCAGGCCCCTGCGCCAGAAGGCATATTGCACGAGCTGCTCGCCCCGCAGGATCACTTTGCCGAAATGCTGCTTCTGAAATGCGTCGTTCGGCTCGCCGATACTGGCGTAGCATAAAAACGGAAGGTCCTTGTCCTCAATTTTGCTCGACCAGCTCACCTGCCCTTTGGCCTGATCCCATTGCCCGTTCGTCTCGTGGGGCTTGTGGGGGCAGGTCAGGATGACGTTGACCTTGTCGGGGCGGCTGAAAAGCTCGAAGTCGATGAAGAAAGTCTCCAGCTCGATTCCATACGACTCAAACACGTGTTCGGGCATGTCGTTCGGCTCGATAACGAGGTTGGGGTCCCCGCTTTGCTCGCGGGCCTGCCGAAGGAGCCTGTCGTAAACCTTCGGCGAGCTGACGAATCGCTGCACCGATGACTCTACCGAATTTGTGTCGCGCAGGAAACTCATTCTTTCCGGCGTCTGCTTTTCGCTGGAATAGCCCAGCTTCCCGGTGATGAATTTCCGAAGAAACTGCAGTGCCGTTTTCTCCATGTCCGTAGAGGCCGCAAAGGCGGCCAGATCGTCCAGGTCGAAGTAGTCCCGCTCATAGAGGTACAGCAGCATCCTTGCGGCGGCCTCGCTGTCCTCGGTTCCGGGGACCCTGCTTCCGACCCACAGGTAAACGGCCAGGTTCTTGGCGTCCTCCCTCAGGTCCTTGTTGCAGAATGTCCTGAGGTTCTCGAAATTCGGGTCGTCGCCCAGCTCGAATTCCAGCCACTCAACGAACAGGTTCACAAGCTGATCCGCCGCGGCGAACGCCTTCTCCATATCGAGGGCCTGGGCGTCTTTTCCGCCGAATCGCTCGATGTAAATGCTGACCTGGCCCATCGGGCCGGCCAGGTGCACGTACCTGCCGAATCCCCCGACGTCCGCCGGCAGCTTCTCGCCGAACCGCCCTTTGAAAGTGTTCCTGTCGATCTGCCGGTCGTAAAGCTGCTTCAATCTGTCGCGCGTCTCTTCGCCGACGTTCTCGGAGCACGCAATCCTGCGGGTCACGGTATCTCCGTCCGCTTTCATGCTGATAGTGTATTCCTCCTCCTCGCATCCACCGACCAGTCCACAGCACAACGCAACCAGGATTGTCAGTCTCTGTTTCATGGTTTCACCTTTCGGCCTTTCGATTCCGCGTTCACCTGCCGTGGTTGATTAGACCACAGCGCTTGCGCCCCGTCAAACATTAGTTCTCGCACGTGCCCGCGGCCGGCCCCGCATGCAGCGCCACCGCAGCGGCCTCGGCTCTATTGCTTCGACCCTCATGAATGTGTGCACCGCAAGAAGATGAGCCTTGTAGAAGTCCTGCAGGCCGTCGGGCGGCCAGGTAGAAAAGGACCTTTTTCGACTTAACCGCACCCGTCGTTTCAACGGCGGTTTCCATGATTTGGCGCCTCCAAACTGAAACTCTCTAATTCGGCCGCAGAGTATTGGTCGTCGGCGCACCATTTCTTTCCGGAAAATTGCAGAAACCGCCGGTTGCACCCAAAAAGAAGGTGGAACTGAACTTGGCGAGGCCCACGCCGCTTTCTATCTGCTGAAATACGCGCTCCGTGGCAAAGAGCTCCTGTCCGCTTGACCACGCGGACAATTATTTTGACTTGCATGCAGAATTAGCGTAACCTCCATGTTGCGTAACGTATGTTATGCAGGACAATAATGGACACGCGATATGACGGCGAAAAAGAGAATGTTGACGGCCGCTTTATGCATATTGACCCGAATAGTATTGCCGGCGACCACGTTGAGGTCACCCGTCGCTACTTTCTGCGACTGGGGGTGGCCGGGGCGGCGGCTCTGACCACCTCGTCGCTGTGGGCGGAAGGCCAGGCGAAAGCGGCCCTCGAACAGGCCGTTGCGGGTTTGGAGTATCTCACCCCGCTGAACAAGTTCCGCTTTGCCGGACGCGGCAACCCGCCGCCATGGCAACTTTCAGAGGAAAAACGCAGGCAAGTCGGCCTGACGCCTGAGACCTGGCAGCTCGAAGTGGTCGCCGATCCCGAGAGCAACTGCAAAATTGGCAAGCCCCTGTCGAAAGAAGCCGGGACCGCCTTCCGTTGGGACGACCTGATGCGATTGGCAAAGGAGCATGCCGTCCGGTATCTGAAGGTGATGACCTGCCTGAACGCGCCTTCCCCCAATGGCATGGCGCTTTGGGAGGGCGTGCCGCTGCGCGAAGTGATCTGGATGACGCAGCCGGCGGGCGATATCCGGCGACTGTACTACTACGGCTACGACAACGACGACCCCAAGCAGCGGTTCCAGAGTTCGCTCTCGATCAACCGCGTGCTGGAGGATCCACCAGGGGTCGACCCGGTCATCCTCTGCTACAAGCTCAACGGGAAACCGCTTTCGCCCAAAGCGGGCGCGCCGGTCCGGCTGATCTGCCCGGAGGGCTACGGTTTCCACAACATCAAGTGGCTCCAACGGATCGTGCTCACCAACGACCCGGAACCGAACGACAATTACGCCAAGCAAGGTCTGGACGTCGACAGCCCGATGAAGACGTTCGCCCGGTTTGTGCATGTACCGAGCAAGGCAAAGGCCGGCGAGCCAACCGCCGTCACGGGATTGGCACAGGTCGGTATCTCGGGATTGAGTCGAGTGCAGTATTGGCTCCACCGCCAGGACGCTCCCTTGCCGCCGGACGATCCACACTTCACGAAGGCTGAGTGGAAAGACGCCGAGATTCTGCCCCCGCCGAAGAATTGGGGAAGCGAGCTTCCCGGCGGAAAGCTCCCGCCGGATACGCGACACGTCGATCCAAAGACCGGCAAGCCGCATTCGTGGCCGTTGCGCTATACGCTTGCGCACTGGGCCGTCTTGTTAACCGACCTGAAACCGGGTCGATACGACCTGCGCTGCCGCACGATCGATGCCCGAGGGATTGCTCAACCGATGCCTCGGCCATTTCCGAAGTCGGGCAGGGCGCCGATCCACCGGTTACCGCTGATGGTTGAGCCATGAGCGTCGCCTCGCGTAAGCGATTTTCAACCTGCTCGTCGCCCTTGGGGCGGCAGTCTGCGAGCTGTCGGCTTCTCGACAAATGCCGCCGGACTTTGTACGATTCCCTCGTGTCGGTCATCGCGCAATTCACGGCGTGCTTTTTCAATTGACTATGTTGCTTGCAGCAATACCGAGTATGACGTTAAATGGCAAATTCCGGTCAAGACGATACTCGCATAAACGGATGCACCGTTTGAGGTAAGGCCTGTGGTCGGCAACAGGATTGTGGACGAACAGCAGCCGGAGGTTACTCGAAAAGTAAGGAGATAATTCATGTGTACACATTGTACTCGGCGACAGTTTATGGGGGCAAGTGCAGTGGGCGGATTAGCACTGGCGACGGGTCACCTGGCGGCCGCCGGCGGCGCTTCGAGGCCAGCCACCGCATCAAAATCAAAGGTTAATATCTGCGTGGTCATTGCCGGAAAGCCGGCTGACAAAAGCTGGTCCCTTTCCGAAGCAGAGTTGGCGCCTGTGATGAGCCGTCTGGAGCAGGCAGAGAAGAATCTGGGCAATGTACAATTGGTTATCGGTCAGGCGGGCAACGCCGAGCAGACCGCTCAACTGCTCGCCAAGGCGGGGGCGGATGCCCCGGTGCTGGCAATTTGTGCCGAGATATTCGGCCTGAGCAGCTTCAACCGCGACGATGCGGTGATGCCGACCATTTTCAAGCAAGAACGTCCCGTTGCGGTCTTCCACATACCGATAATCGGCGGGCACGACTGGTGTCTCGTGAACCCGTGGCGAGAGGAAGGCCATCGTATCACATCGTTCAACAGCACCGATTATGACGAGCTGGAACGGGCGGTATCGTTGCTCAGAGTAATACCGCTGTTGCGACGCTCTCGGGTGCTCGTCTCGGAGCCGTTCAAGGGCACTCCCGAATCGTACACACCGGCGAAAGTGAAAGA
>CP070678.1:4827586-4840435 GCA_020352515.1 Phycisphaerales bacterium
CCGCCCTCAGAGGCCGGATAACCCCTGTACCAGAGCGAAAGCGCCTTGACGCCCTCCTCGGTCCAGTTCCGCGGATAAATCAGCCTCCTGGTTGCCTCGGAGTACTTAAAGCTGCCCGGCAGATTGTTGTTGAAGAAATACGGCATGGCTTGGTCGCCGCCGTGGACTATGCTCGTCTCCGCAAACGGAGGCAGCACGTATCCAACCGCCGAACCGGTACCGTTACCCGCATAGTACGGCGGGGCCGTGGGCATCCCATAGCCGAAGCCGTCCAGCCACCACTCGAATATCCGGTCGGGTGTGTAGTCGTTGTAGTCCTCGAAATCGTCCACCAGCAGGTAGTTGGATGTCGTAAAGCTCCAGACCGTGCCCTTCCACGGACTTTCCGGATTGAGGCTGTTGACCTCGTCGATCCGCCAGTAGTAAGAGGTCTCCCAGAGAAGCTTGCCGGGATCGTAGCTCTCGGCGCCAAGGGCCCTTGTGCCCTTGTACTCGCCCGAGGCCTTGGTCGCATTGGCGACGGCGTCGGGATCGGTGCCGAAGTAGATCTCGTGGCTGGTGGCATGAATCCCGGGCAGCCACGTAAGGGTCGGTTCCAAGCTGACGCCGGTATCACCATTATCCGGGTTGGGAGACCGGGCCCACAGTGCCTCGTAGGGCGAGAGGTAAGCGCCCGGTATGACCGCCCGGGTCGGACCGGGAGGTCCCTGCCATGCGACCGCACAGTGGTCGCCGCCGACGCCTTCCTTCCAGATCGCCATGATGTAGTACTTCCCTGGCGTCAGGGTCATGAACTGGGACTTCTGGCTTGCCAGTGTATCCCATGCCTGGAGTCCGGTCCAGGTGCCATAGACATTGGCGATGAGCTGGGCGTTGACGGGGTCGTCGTCGGTGCTGAGCCAGAGTTCGCTCTCGTTGTCGCTGGTCACCCAAAATGTGTATTCTCCCGCCGAGGGCACGTGGAGCCAGCCGTGAATTCGGCCGCCGTACTGCTCGAGGTCCGGACTAGTCTGGGGCGAGACGAAGGACGTCAGAGAGTTGACGTCGTCCGGCTGGTCGGGATACTTCCACCAGTTCTTGAGCAGGTTGATGCCGTCGCCTGTGGGTGTGATATCTCTCCATATCTCACGGATGACGGTCCCCTGCTTGGGGGTGGCGGTGGAGAAGCTCCAGAGGTCGCCCTTTATAGTTTCCCCGGCTTCCTTCTCATCTATGCGCCAGTAGTATGCAGTCTCCAAGGCAAGGGGATCAAGTTCATAAGTATTGGCTGTCTGGTTGCCCTTGTAGATTCCGGCGGTGGCCGTAGTGGCGTTGGCCACAGCGGTCGCATCGGTTCCGAAGTAGACATCATGGGTGGTAGCGTCGAAGCCGGAACCCCAGGAAAGGTCGATGTTCGGGTCGATGAAGTCGGACCCGTCCGCCGGATCGGCGCTGTGGGCCTTGCGCGGCGCAGTGGAGAACCACCATACGTCGCCGGGGCGTATGAGGCCGTTGGGATCCTCCTCGTCGATCCTCCAATAGTATTCCACGCCCGCCTCGCGAACCGGGAAGAAGAAGGTATTGCCGAGGGGCTGTCTGTTTTTGAATTCGGCGGCGCCAGGGGTCGGGTTGGTGCCGAAGTAGACGCGGTGCCACGCGGCGAAAGTGCCGGAGGTCCAGCTAAGCAGGCCGTAGTTCTCGAACCTGCCTACATTCTGCGAGCCGTCGGCCGGCTGTGGATTCCAGGCCTTCGGGCGGGCAGCAAAGCTTTTTATCTCGCTCTCGCTCAACGCCCGGTCATAGATCCGGACATCGCTGATCCAGCCCCTCCACCTCTCGCCGGCGGCGTCGCCTCCGATGAAGAAGGGGTTTGCATCGATTGTGTAGGTTATTGCAGCGGTATCCGCCAGGACGCCGTCTCGATAGTACGTCAGAGTGGCTCCGTCTTTGACGACCGCGTGGTTGATCCACACGTTGCCGGGAATGTCCACGTAGTCGATTCCACCAAGGGCCCCATTGTAATACTCAAAGTGTGTCGGGGTGAATTTGATAAACTGCAGCGGCGACTGGGTGCCGCCGAAGCGATTTCCGAGAATCGTCTGGTTGACACCGGTTCCGTCGACGTCCTGCTTGCACCAGAACGCCCAGGTGAAATCGTTGGTCATGTTCATCGCGCGAATAGAGCCGGCGCTTATATAGGCGCCGCCGGCGTCGTCGCCATTGAAACTGGCGACCGTGCCGCGTTCGACATCTTCGGCCCAGACCGAGCCACCCGCACCGAGCCCGCCGTTGACGTTGTTGATAGTGCCGTGATTATTCTTGCCGGACGAGTCGTTGGCAGTCGCTCCCGAACCTTCATGGAGCTTCCACCAGCCTATCATGTTAGGGTCGGCGGCGTTGGCATCGGACGTCAGGACCAAGCCGCAGACCAGGACAAGAATCAGGGAATTGACTCTCTTGAACATAGTAGTTCCTCCTCAAGAAAAGCTGCGATTGCTGCTTATCGGATAAAAGGCTTTCGCCGGGTATCTTCGACCTCCAAGGCCTTTTTGGGAGAGTTCTGCGCAATTGTGGCGGGGCGGGCTCTGTTCGGGCATGCCTGGGACGTTGAGGCGTTCAACAGTGCCAAACACGCAGGGCAGCATTCGCGTTCGAGCCTTTTCTGAGCCACGACATGTCCTCCATCCGTCTGCCAAGACCTGTCAGCAGTGAGTTAATACCGGTACGGCAGGCCGCAGATTCGTCAATATATGTATATCATAACGGCGGGGCGATTTCAACAACAATTCCCCACCCGATGAGCTGTTTTGGCACGGGATGTGCGCAGAACCTCCGGCGGGAGTCCTGTGCTGTCTTTGAACGATCACTCGAGGAGGCTCAAAGATGCTGATATGAGATTCTATCGCCAACAAGACAGGACGTCTACTTGATGAACCTCTTTTTGTGCTCTCGCGGGAGGACTGAGAAGGTGCGGAAGAGACTCGCAGGCGGGGCCCTGCAAGAGAACGACCGGCGATTGCGCGTCTACGCGGGCTTTGAGTTGGCGAGAGACTTCAAGCAGTATCGGAGCTGCCCGGCGTTTCAGGCTTTTGAGAGTTCAGATTCGCCATGGCGAGCGCATGGCCCGGTCGAGGAGTCGATTGGCGTGGTCGTCGCCGGGGAACTCTTCTTTGACCGGGTCCCACTTCAGCGAGCGGCCTAATTTGTATGCGATAATGGTCAGGTGCCCGAGCGAGGCCGAGCGATGGCCGATCTCCTCGTGGCAACTGGGCTCGCGGCGTGTGCGGATGGAGTCGATCCAGTTGGTGTGATGATTGTTCTGCCCGATATTGACCTGCCGCGTCCTTAGCTTCATGTGCTTGAAGATTTCTTCCGGGCCGCCCTCGATGTCCCCGCCCGTTGACATCGATGTCACCCAGCCGCGCTCGCCCACGAACACGCCGCCGAAGTTGCCCGCCAGCCGGGCTGTTCGGGGGACCGCTCCGTACGGGTCTTTGACCATGCCCCAGTGCTCGACCAGGTGGAGCAGCGTTCCGTTTGCGTACCTGCACGTCAGCGTCGGGTATTGACCGCTGTCCGGATGAATCAGCTCGACCGGGCCGCTTTGCTCGGCCCCGAGGGCCCACTGGATCACGTCGGCGCTGTGCGAATGGTGCCATGTCACCGAGGCCGCTCCGAAATCCTCGCAGAATGCCCAGGGCACGACTCCGGGTGACGGATTGGTGTGGTAGACCCGGTTGTACGGGCGCCACAGGGCCGGGCCCATCCACAGGTCCCAGTCCAGACCTTCCGGCGGCGCCTCGGGCGGCATCAAGAAGTCCAACGGCGCGTAGGACCTGCGGCTCTTCTCGAGGTCCATCAGGGCGGCGTATGGTTTGAAGCGGGCCGAATTGAAAGAGACCGCCAGACTGCTCCACAGCGTGAAGACGGATTTGACCTTGCCCAGCCCTCCTGAGCGCACGAATTTACAGACCTCACGGATCGTGGGAATCGAACGGTATTGCGTTCCCGTCTGGAATATGCGGCCGTACCTGCGGACCTCCTGTACGAGCCGGCGGCCCTCGCGGACCGTTATCGAGATCGGCTTCTCGCAGTAAATGTCCTTGCCCGCTCCGGCGGCGTGAATCGACAGCGCAGTGTGCCAGTGGTCCGGTGTCGCTATCACTACGGCGTCGATGTCGGTCCGCGCGAGCAGCTCCCGATAGTCGTTGTAAGCGGCGCAGCCGCTGTGCGCGCCGCTCGAGCGTTCGGCCGCGTATGCCTGGTCCACGTGACGCCTGCCCTCCTCGCGGCGGATTCTGTCCACGTCGCACACAGCGAGCACCTGAAAGTCCCGGTCGCCGGCCAGCCGCCGTAGGTGCCCCCTGCCCATCACCCCTCTGCCGATCAGCGCTACCGTGATGCGCTCGCTCGGGGCGGGGCTTGCCGCGGCGCCAAACGCCGAGGCCGGAACGACCCACGGCAGGGCGACGGTCCCTGAAAGAGCGGCAGCGCGGCCCAGAAACTTGCGTCGCGTAATCTGCCTGATATTACTGCGATTGGAATGCTCAACTTTCGCCATGCTCGCCTCGCTCAGCCAGCTCACGGCCGACCTTGTTGAAGAACTCGATGCACTGCGCTATCTCGGGCATAGACTCGAACCAGTTGTAGGAGTATTCCAGGCCGAACATCGTCGGCCTTATGCCAAGCCGATGCATTTGCTCGAGGACCTGCCGCGTTTTGCCGACTCCGGCGCCCCAGGGGACATCGTGACCGTCGGGGCCAGGCTCGTGCAGGTCGTGCATCTGGACCGTAATGAGTCGAGAGCCCAGCGTCCTTACCGCCTGCACGGGGTCGATGCCGCTTCGCATCCAGTAGCCCCAGTCGCCGCATGCGCCGATCCTTTTGCTGCGGCCCTGGCAGACCTTCAGCACCCCTTCCGGGCGCCAGTACAGCGGCGAGGCCGCCCGGTCGTGATTGTGAATCGCCACTTTGATCCCGTATTCTTCGCAGGACTTCTCAATCGTATCCAGGGCCTCGGGCAGCGGCTCTGACATGAACGTCTCGATGCCGATCTTTCGTGCGAATTCAAATATCCTGCGGCATCCGGCCCGGTCGCCCGGAATCTGATGGAAATAATAGGTCAACATTCGAACGCCGGCCGAATCGAGTTTTAGCCGAACCTGTTTCAACTCTTCATCCGTCAGGCCGTCGTCGAAGTTCTTGTCTATCTCGCTGCTGACCTTCTGAAAGCTCAGCCCGCCCGTATAGGCCAGGCCGAGTTGTGCGGTCTTTTCGATAGCTTCAAAGAGGGTGTACTTGTGAAAGGTATAGGCTTCGATGCCGAGACGCCAGCCTAATTTCTCCTGCGCCCGAATCGCGGGCGTCAACCTCGCGCTCGGAATTGTCGGCGCGGGCAAATCGCCCAGCGCGAACTGCGCGGCCGCAAGGTAAAACTCGAGCATCTTCGCATCCCAGAATACGTACGGATTGTGCGCTATGGTGGAATAGAAGACCCGTCCCCGCCCGTAATGCCGCACCCAGGCGAGCGCGTAATCGCCGTCCTCGCGGTAACAGTTGCCCCGCGGCTGCCCCTCGAACTTGGTCTTTGCCGTGTCGATGCTCAAGAGCACGCGGACCCTGTTGCGCGAATAGGGTCCGTGGACGCGAAAGAACTCGTCGCGGTAGTCGAAGTCTTTGCCGCCGAAGGCCTTGTTGATCGGGTGCTCCGGCTCATCGAGCTTGATGTAGACGTGCTCGTCGCTGTCGCGGTGGTTTGCGCCTCGGGCTCCGAGCATGATGCCGAATTCCGGCCAGTCCTCGTGTGCGCCCGGCCAGCGCGTGAAGGCGACCGATGTTCCGTGAACGCCCATGAGTCCGCCGCCGGCGTAAACGAATTCAATCAGGTTCCGCCTGAGCGCGGGATCTTCGAAGAGATTGCCCACCGTGTTGTTGAAGAAGACCGCGTCGAATTGGCTCAGACTCCGGCGTTCGAAGACCGACGGGTCTCTGCTGATTACCGTTTCAAACGCCCCGGTCTTTTCGCCCATCAGCTTGAACGCCATATTGGCGACAGGAATCGAGGCGTGCCCCCCGTATCCGACGTTGAGGTCGAATATCAAGAGCCTCCTTCGGCTCCTCGGCCGCACCACCGCTTTGCTCGGAAGCGCTGCCTCCACACGTTTCCGCTCCTGCGCACCGGCAGCGCGAACGCTTCGGCCCCAAAGCCCGCCCAGCGCCGGCATCACGGCCGCCGTCGCCGCCGTTCTCATCAAGTCTCGACGCGTCACATTTCGCATTGGTTCATGCTCCTGCCCAAAAACTCTCTTTTTCCGTCGTCCTTTTGCCCCTAAAGGCTCCTTGCTGCGACCCAGGAACCGGCCACAAAGGTGCCTATGACGGAACCCAGATTCGCCAGCGCGGCAACCAACAGAATCTTCGTGACGGGGTTCTTCCAGAATCCCTTTATCGTCGAGGTCGCATTCGGCAGATCCTCGAAGTCGGCCACCGTGGGCTTTTTGACCCAGGCCTGCACGAGCGCCGCGACCCAACCGGCCCCGATCATCGGATTCAGGCTCGTAATAGGCGCCCCCAAAAATGCGGACAACACCGTAAGAGGATGCGCCAGGGCCAGCATGGCCCCCAGAGCCGAAAGTCCTCCGTTTATCACGATCCATATATAGATCGACTTGGCCGTGTGCGCGCCGCCCTCCTTAAAGGATCCCCAGACGACCAGGGCGATTATCGCCGCCGGAATCGCCCATTTCAAGACCCTTGGCCAGATCGCTTTCGGCGGCAGCTCCATCAGCTCATCCACGGGCTTGGCCGTCTGAATCTCCTTCTTTATACCCTCAACATGCCCGGCGCCCACGACCGCCACTACCGCGGCTCCCGGGGCCTCCCTGATCTTCTGCGAAAGATAAACGTCCCGCTCATCAAGCAGACGCTGCTTTATCTGTGGGAACTTTGCGGCGAATTCCGCCAGCACCCACTCCAACTGGTCCTGCCTTTTGATCTTCTCGATCGTCTCTTCACTGATCTCTTCGTCGTCGGCCAGGAGGATACCGGCCATCAGGTGAAACGCCAGTCTGAGCTTTGTCCAGAATCCGGCGTATCCCCATACGCGTTTTAGCGTTGTCTGTATCTCGCGGTCGGCCAGCACGAGTTTGGCCCCGGTTTCCTCGGCGACCTTCGCGCCCTCGGTCATCTCGGCGCCGGGCTGCACGCCAAGCTTCTGGCCCAATTTGCGATAGAACGAGCTCACAATCAACTGGGCAAGGAGCAGGGACGTCTTCTTTTGACGGATGATCTTGAATATATTCATCCTCTTCCACGCGTCCTTCTTGACCAGCGCATCGTATCGGCCCTGGCAAAGCTCCACGCATACGGACTCGGGGCGAACCGCCTCTATGGTGCGCCGGACGTCCTCAACGCTCTCTCTTGAAAGGTGCGCGGTGCCAACAATGTATATCTGTCGCCCGCCAAGACTCAGCCGGCTCACGCTCTCCGGCAGTTCCAACATGTTATCCGTCATCGAAGCCCTTAAGAAATTTTCAAAAACGCTATGATACTGTAAAGTCGGCTATTTCACAAGTCGGTTCGCGCGCATGTTCTCTCAAGTGTCAGGTTGGTGTTGACCAATAGAACATGATGACGAAGCATTCTGAGCCTCGCTGTCGAGTGTCTTCAGTTCACAGCGGCAAAGAGGCCTGTTTCTTCTATGCCCGTCGAGTAGCAAAGCGGGCTTGCAAACGGCTGCCGGTCGTGCCTCCTGGCGGCGGCATGAACGCGTAGTGGCGTGGGTCCGGCTCCACTAGGCTCGGTCGGATCCCAGACAAGTACAAATACTCTAATCCCCTTATAGAGGCCCGTACATAGGGCGGCAGGGCACGAGGCATATTTCGGCCGAATCAGTCGATTAACTTGAATGTCCGCTGAGCAGTGCGTTTCCTGCCGTCGTGTTCGACGGTAATCGTAATAGTCGGATTGTCGGGCGGCATGAAATATGCCTGAAGGAAGTATCCGCCGGGGCGGACGTTCCTGACAGGCCTGCCATTGAGTGTGACTTTAGCTCCCGGCTGAACGAGACCGCGGACGCCGATATTTCGCGGGCCGGCCGGCACAACCGTCCCTTCAGGCGGAGAGGTCTGGATTATCAAAAGGGGCTCTGTTTTGAGTTGTAGAATCTCACGGGCTATGGCGTTACGGGTATCGAACATGACATCGGCGTCTCGAGTGTATTCATAGAACGACGAGACGACGCGACGGCAAAGTTCAAGCGGCCGCTGACGCGGATCAAGCCAGAAGGCCTCTTGGCCGATTCTGTCCTTTATCTTCGATATCTCGTTCTCCAGCACCCAGAGATACTCGTAATCCTCCAGACCGTCTCGCATTGCGCTGAAGCGCAGCGATCCGAGCAATCCGTTCCTGCCGGGGTACACGATAGCCCGGTCTCCGAGCGGCAGCCCTTCACTGACGCCTTTTTGAGTATATGGGTTGTCTCCGGAGAAGTGATTCAATCCCCAGTGCAGATAGCCATCCATGTCATATAGATAATTGATCCAGTGAAGGACGCGCACTTTCAGCAGCGATTGGTCAAGGAAGCGATTTGGATAGCGCCCCACAGGATGGCAGCACGTGTAGAACCACAATTCGGCGCCTTGTCGCCGGACCTGTTCGAAGCTCGGATACCACAGATTGAGATGACTGAGCTTGGGAACATATACGTCCAGTTTGCCGAGGTGCTCGGCCTCGACGGCCTCTATGCACCGAATACTCGGCGCGACCTCATGGACCCGGTCAACCATGGCGGCGTAGCTCTCTTCGTGGTGGATAAACGGCTCATCAGAAATGCTAACCAGGAAGCGGCCCCGCCAATTCCGTTTGCTGACAACCTTCTCCCAAGCCGCCAGCCGGCGCAGGCTGGCTTCAACGGGCTCGATCCGGCTGTCTGGGTCTGTGATGCTTGCTGTGCGCCTGCCGACCGAGTGCAGGTGTATCTGCCGGATGCCGGCGCCGAAAGTCACTTCCGCATAGCGTTCGAGACGGCTCGTGTCATACGAATAGTCTTTCGGACCGTCGCCTGTCTCTTTAATCAGTCCGAGCGAGGTTTGAACATCGGTTTGCCGGTGTGCGACGAGGAATGAACAGAATCGCTTCAGCAAATCCCAATACTCCCGGCTGTGGGGCTTGATGCTTTCGAAACCGGCACCCGGGAATCGCCACCAGTTTATGACCGAGAGATGCCTTTGTTTCGGGACCTCGAAATCCCAGACATGCAGTATGACCGGCATTTCAAAGGATTCGTCTCCTGTTGTCACCGTCAATTTGCCCTGATAGTCGCCGGGGCGAGAATCTTCGGGCACGTCGATTTCCACCCAGACAGGCTGAGCCCTTCCCGCCTTAACCGGGATAGTCGGCGCTTCCCAAAACGGGTCGGGTATGCTCGAAGGAGCCTTGGCCACGAGTTCGTCTCCGGGAATACCTGTCGTGTTGCGATTGATATCGATGTATCGCGTCCACTGCAATTTGACGGCCGATGCAGAAATAGTCGCGGGACCTTCAGCCCGGCGCAGGTCTGTGATACTTACAGTGGCGGTGCCGTTGCGCGCCGGGCGGAAGACTGCCTGAGAACTTGCAATCTCCGCGCGAGCAGCGCTGATTTGCAGCAAGTCTTCGGTGTCGGCTTTCGGCACATCTGACCGGAGCACCTTGCTCAATTCGTCACTCGGCCATAGTCTCGGCTCCTCGGCCGCCCAGGTGGTCCCAAACACGATTAGTGCAATGATAAGCGCACTCGCGGAACAATTTGTGTCGTCAGTGGTCTTCATGCTGCGCTCCTGCATCTCAAGAACGATTAGTAGTGCCGACTCTCAAGGCTCCCGATAGGGGACACCGTAAAGAAAATCATCCGATGACGCAAGTTTCCAGGCGTTCCCGCCGTCCCGCGACATCAAGAGGGCTCGACGGCTCCCTCTGTGATCCGTGCGATAGAACCAGAACGTTGACCAGTAGTCGTAGGACAGGAACAGTGCGCCTTTTCTGTCAATGGTGATGCGATGGTAGAAGATACTGTACTCCGAGAAGGGGGCAACAACCAGGGGCCTTGCATCGGACCATTTCTGCTGCGGGAGCTTGCGCATGTACGCCAGGTTAGCGTAGTGACTTGCCGGAAAGTACTTGTTGTCGCTCAGCCACAATCGAAACACCAGATGCAGAACGTTGTCATGGTCGCAGACCATTCCGACATAGGTTTGGCGGAGACCGGGGCCGATATCCTCGGCCGGCGTCCAACCGCCGCTGCTGCTGTTTGGCGACAAAGACCGAACATATTTGAAGGTCCGGCCGTGTGTGCCGATCAGCACGTGGAGATAGCCGTTGCTGTCCATGGTTATGCACGGAGAGTTGTGCACATCGTTTGCCGGGGGGCCGTACCCGACAAGGACGGGCGAGCCGAGTCTTCCGCTTGAGCGGTCATACGTTGTGACGTAGGTGGGCACTCCGGGCTTCTTTTCCTGCGGCGGTGTTGCCTGGCCCCAGGTAATATGGACCTTGTCTTTTCGGGATACGATTGTGGAAGGTATTCCCGAATGTGCGGACAGACCGATGCACTTTTTCGAAACTGCCACGGGCCGGCCCATTACAATTGAGCCGTCGGGTTTCTTGGCGGGCAGTATCAGGTCGAGGTCATTTATACGACGCCAAATCAGTTTCGGATCTCTTGCCGTTTGGTGGAAGCGCGCCAGAGGAGGCGGCGTGCCCGTCAAATTGTGCCCGGAGAACTGTTCGATATCGAAGCTGCCCGACCCCGGCACGGGCCATGCATTGAAATTCTCGCCATGATCGCGGGAGTGGAAAAGGAGGGTCGTTCCGCCGTCTCGACCCAGGAAATAGACGTCGTTTTCCCGGTCGAAGGCGATTTTGGTTCCAAGAGGCCTGATCCGGACGGTCTTCTTACTATCTGCACGGCGTGCGGTGGTCGTCTTGGCCCAGGCATTATTGCGCAGCGCGAACACGCCATCGTTGGAAATAATGAACGGCCGGTTGTCAATATCGAAATAGACCTGGTTATCAAGAGGATACTCGGGCAGATAGCCAAACTGCTCATTTTCATGTCGATACGGCTCGAGCTTCAGAGGGATGCTCACCGGAAACTGAGCCGGAGCGACTCCACGGCGCAGAGTCACCGAGGACCATGTGGAGAAGCGCGTTTCATCGAGCACGGAAGCTCGGGCGTAACATTTCCATTCAGCCCCGTCCGACGGGACTTTGTATGACAGAGGCACTTGTGCGGAGGAGTCCGGCGCGAGCTCTACCTCTGTCTTTGGCAGCTCAGCCGACCAGGCGGCGTTTTCCTCAAACTCCAGGGACAGCCCGACCCGCTTGCTCGTCGAGCCATTGTTATGTAATGTGAAGTTGATCGTACCTTCGGCGCCGGTATCGGCATAGACGTTCCGGCTGTATGGAGTTAGCAGCCAGCGGTTCTCGTGGAAGGGAAACCAGGAAGACAAATCCGGTGTCCACAGAGAGAGGTTTTCCCAGGCGCCGCCTCTTTCCCAGCGGGTTACTCCGTCAATTCTGATTACGGCCTGAGCATCGCTCAAGTGCAATCGCCACAAGGTTCCTTTCCGTGAGCTTTCGGCAGGAATGTTACCACGTGCCGTTCTCTCCGGCGAGACGGAGAGCGTGATTATCCGCCTGCCGTCCCCGTCAAAGATGGGAAGTTCTTTGACATTTCTTGTCAGGCCGCTCACGTCAATGGAAAACGGGCCGCTCGGCGGCATGAATCCAACATCGCCCGGCACTCCGGCGTTGCGGAGGACGATCGGCTCCTCGTGGCGTGCATCCCTGTGCCCGCGCGACGTTTCGACGAAATACTTTGGGCAATTGGTTCTGAATCCCCACGATATATTATCACCGTAGCGGTCCTGGGTTACGGTGATGTTCAATCCATACACACCCGGCCGCTCAACGTTTGTCCGCATCAACACCCGCTGGACAGGCCCGGGGCCACTTGCGGCCGCCTTTCCGTCATCACCTATCCATGCCTGATCGACTACGCTCCGGTCCGGCCCCACGAGCAGGGCGCGCAAATGGGTCCTCGTGTTGCGGATGTTGAGGTCCTGCTTTTGCACTTCGACCCAGAATGGGCCCTCCGGAGCATAGAAATAGACTCCTCCACATCCACCGAGACGCATGGCCATCGCGTCTTCCTCGGCTCCGTGTAATGGCGAGTTTACCATAACAGTCAACAGGGACAGACCGCACAACACGGTCAGCGCATGTCTCCAGCATCCGGAGGAATTCGAGGGTCCACTGGATTCAGTCATGGCCAAGCTCCCAAAGCAATGTTCCTTTCGATGAATAAGGCCGGCGAAACCAAAGTCAGGTGAGACGAGCCGACTCGAGTCCTACTGCAATGGTCCCCATATATCTCTCAGCAGATCGTGCAGTTCCGGGTCGTGCTCCTTCAGTTCCGCCCGGACAAAAGGATAGAAGTCGTTGCGATAGAAATAGGCTTCGGTTCCTTCGGCGAAATACTCCTTGTGGTCCTTCAGAGCATAATGACGGACTTTCTTGCCTGTATAGAGAAGCACCTTTTCGTAGATGCCGGCCGCCTTCGCCTTCTTGTAAACTTCGATCACGCGCGGATTGTCGAAATTCAAGTACTGGTCGTGATAGGCGTGGGCCAGCTCGTGGAGCACCACCGCCGGATGCTTGATCATTTGATGCCGCGCAAGGAGGCTCTCGGCACGTGGAATATGCACTTTCTTGGCGAGACGCGGATCATGACCGTGAGATTTGAGCCAGCCGATGCTTGGGTGATATTGCATGGCCCCCAGCGAAGGGTGACGATGCTCGATCCAGATTTCCAGCTTTCGCATTTTGGCC
>CP070678.1:4840535-4859497 GCA_020352515.1 Phycisphaerales bacterium
TGCTCCTGCCCATCGAGGAAAAGCCCGACGCCGATATTCGTATTCCCGATGTCTATCGCGATTATGTTCATCTTACACTTCCCGTCGGTCGTTCCGAACGCTCTCTTGCCGGCCAATTGACTGCGGCCTCCTGAGCCCAGGCACAGACGTTCAAGCTGGATGGGCCGGAATCTTTGCTTCGCTCAGAATGATATAAATCGTCTCACCGTCGGCCAAGCCCAAAATCAAGGCCCGGCCGGCGGCGATCACATCATTTACACTAATTACCACCGCTTGTCAATTTGTACGAAAACCGCAAACAGTACGAAAAATCTCAAGACTTCGGTAGACAAACCGGCCCGTTTGGTCACTATATTAACAGAAGCCGTTAGAGTAGAGGATCCGCGGTTGACAACAGAACAGAGCGACAGCACCTGTGTAAAGGCGACATTGGCCGGAGATAAGGCAGCGTACGCACGGCTCTATGACCGCTACGCCCCGCTGGTTCGAGCCCTCTGCTACGACAGTACCGGCAGCCTTGCCGATGCCCAGGACCTGGCGCAGGATGTGTTCCTCCGGGCATACGAGAAGCTTGGCTCGCTCGACAGGCCGGAGCTTTTCGCCCGATGGGTTGTTGGAATTGCCCGGCATCGCTGTCGGGAATGGCTCCGCCGCAAGCGGCGGGCCGTGTGCCGACAGGCTCTAATCAACGATTGTGAATCGGCCGCGGCGGGCTCGTCGAACAACGGGCACATCGAGCTGCTGCGAAAGACAATAAGCAGACTTGACAACAAGGAACGCCTTGCCTTGCACGCCTTCTATCTGCAGGGCGAATCGGCCGACAAGGCCCGGCGGCCGCTCGGATTATCGCGATCGGGGTTCTACCGGGCGCTCGCACGGGCCCGAAAACACCTCGAAACGCTGCTGGCCGAAGAACTGGAGAAAACAAGATGAGCAAGCAATTTGAACATAGTCTGACTGAGGCCCACGAAGCATTCAACCGGGACCACCAAGCCCTTAGGGAGACTCTTATGAAGGCGTTGCCGAAGAGCCCGTCGCGCCCCCGGCCGCCAGGCCCCGCCGTGCGCTTGTGGCGCCTTGTGGGAGGCAGAACCAGCACCGCCAGAATGGCGAGGACGGCTGCCGCGGCCGCCGCAGTCATTGTAGCAGTAATGGCGGGCACGCGATGGTTTGGCGCTCCACTTGATGGTGTGTCGACCGCTTTTGCAAGCATGAGAAAAGCCGTTGAAGCGGCGCCTCTCGTGCACGAACTGCTCTATACCACCCATGATGACGGCAAAGAGTATGACACAGAAAAGTGGTACTATTTCCAATCTCGAAAGGTGGTATCCAAATATTCGGTCACAGGAAAATGCTTCAAGATCAGTTCGCTCGACTACAACACGATGAACAATGTTGTCTATGACCCCAACTCCGATCTCGTAAGAATATCGTACCGGCTTGATGTCCACACGGACGGGCTTCCACCTTCCGCGTGGTCCATTGTCGATAGGCGAGTGCAGGACTTTGACCGGCAGGGCGCTTCCGTGGTTCGGAGAAAGGGCATGTACGAAGCAACAGCCGTCGATATGTATTCTTTTTGCATTCCCAGCAATTTCAGAGGCGACAAAGTTGAAGCCGAATTGCTGGTGGACTCAGCCACCCATCTGCCGATCGTTTACACACGAAAAGCCTGGGCCTGTGACGGGCGCCTCCGCTTTGACCAGATCATCCAGTTCGACTTTCCCGAAGACGGACCCCATGACATCTACGATCTTGGCGTCCCTCAATCCACCGCCGTAGTCTATGACTCGGTCTCAAAAAAACTGCTCGAGAAAAAGATCAGCCTCCTGGCCGAAAGAGACGCCTGCCAGGAACAAGATCAAGAGATATACCGCCTGAAAGAGGGGCAGGTATTGAAGCATGTTGTCCCTGCCCTTGTTGAGTCGAGGGCCAGGGTCCGTGCAATAGACAGGCTCCTTGACGAACTCAAGAGCGGCGCAACACCGCAGGAACACCCTGGTGATCTCCAAGAGGACTACGCAATTCTGCAGTGGGATGGAGGACTAACCAGACGCCCTATCGGGGTCTTCCCGGGTGAGATCTCTTTGAAAACGGCCCTTGAGAGAATCGCCGGGCTCTCCAGATTCGAGTATCATATTGCCGACGGACTATCTGCGATAAAGATCCCCGGAGACTGGGTTGTCAGAAAGGACACGCCCAAAGAGCAACTGATCGGCGCTTTCGAGAAAGCTGTTCAACAGTATTCGCAAGAGAACATACGCTTCGACCAATATGCCATCGAGCGCGACGTGATCGTTGTGAGCGGCAGCTTCCGGCTGACGCCGCTGGCCGGAACCTACGAGTGTTCCCGGATACACGTGTTCTCGGACAAACTCGACGTCGATGAACGTGGCGGCGGCGGCAGCGGCTCGCTCGACAGCTTTATCCGCGGCCTCGGTGACATAGTCCTTAATCAGCACGTCATTGGCGAAGTAGAGAACTCGGCAGCTATCGAGGTCCGCTACGGTTGGCACGAATCGGGATATCTGTGGAGAATCACTGATAAAACAGAGAAGTCGCGCAAACTCGATATGCTCCTGGCCAATCTTGCACGGCAGACCGGTCTGAAATTCGAGAGACAGCGCCGCCTCGTAAATGTGTTGTTCGTCCACGGCCAGTAGCTCTCAACGCAGAATGCGTCGAGGGCGACTCGGGCGCTCAAGTAAAAGACTGCCCCGGGCCGCCTGGCGCCATGCCGTTTCTCATCTCTTCGGCCGGCGGGGCCGGGCCTTTCATTTCTTTGACTTTTTGCCAGAGGGCCTCGGTCAGGTCTCTCACTCCCTGGCCGGTTACGGCCGAGATTGTGTGGACATCCTTCTTGAGCCGCCTCTTCAAATCCTCCACAATCTTCCCGTCCGGGTCCAGGTCGATCTTGTTGAGAACGACGACCTCCGCCTTTTGCGACAGCACCCTGCTGTGCAGCCTCAGCTCGTTCATTATGGCCCGGTAGTTCTCCACCGGGTCCGAGCCGTCGGGCGGCATAATGTCGAGAATGTGGACCAGCAGCGTGGTCCTCTCGATATGCCTTAGGAATTCATGCCCCAGGCCCGCGCCGGCGTGTGCACCCTCGATCAGGCCGGGGATGTCGGCCATGACGAAGCGGCGAAAGCCGGGCAGCTCGACAATGCCGAGCACCGGCTCGATCGTGGTGAAAGGATAGTCCGCGATCTTCGGTCTTGCAGCCGAGCAACGGGATATCAGCGTGCTCTTGCCGGCGTTCGGCATCCCGACCAGGCCAACGTCGGCTATCAGCTTCAGCTCGAGCCGCAGATTTCTCTCCTGGCCCGGCTTGCCCGGCTCGGCGTATCGCGGGGTCTGGTTGGTGGCGGTGGCGAAGGCCTTATTGCCCTTGCCGCCCCGCCCGGCGCGGCAGACCCGGACCTTTGCCCCCACCTCGTTTATGTCTTTGAGCAGCAGGTCCAGGTCGGTGTCATAGATCAGCGTCCCCGGCGGAACCCTGATTGTCAGGTCCTCCCCGCTGGCGCCGTGCTTGTTGGCGCCCGAGCCGGGCCGGCCGTTCTGCGCCTGCCAGTGATGCTTGCCCGCGAAATCCAGCAGTGTATCGAGGTTCCCGACAGCCTCGAAATAAACATCCCCACCTTTGCCGCCGTCGCCTCCGTCCGGTCCGCCCTTCGGGATGAACTTCTCCCGCCGAAAGCTCACGCACCCGTGCCCACCGTCCCCTGCCTTTACCCAGATTTTCGCCTGGTCGATAAACATTCCCGTAACCCCGTTTTCAGCCGCGGCATTTTGCCCGCCGGTCTATCACCTCTCAGAACGCACGCCGCACCGGTGACCGGGACTATTCAATGGTGCGCCATTGTATCTTTGCCCGCAATTCAAATGCAAGACGCCGGATGTCCGGCCGAATGCCCGGGCCAATAAAAAAAGGATGGCGACAGCCATCCTTATACGTTTTACCGGGTCCAACAGTATTCTTGTTAGACAACGTGCACCCTGCGGCCCTGGAAGCGAACCGTCCCGTCCGCCGTCGCGAACAGCGTGTAGTCCCTGCCCATGCTCACATTCGAGCCCGGAAAGAACTTCGTGCCGCACTGCCGGACGATAATCGCCCCGGCTTTGGCAACCTGCCCTGCAAACAGCTTCACGCCCCTGTACTTCGGATTGCTGTCTCTTCCGTTCCTCGAAGAGCCCTGTCCCTTCTTATGTGCCATAATCGCTAACCTCTATATCATCCGGGTAAAGCAGCTAATCAAATCGAAACCTTGAGTATACATACCCGAGACGAGCCTGTCCAGAAAAACTTTCCGCATTTTTGCCCCTGGGCCGAAAGACTTATATTGCCTTGAGTATGGATCTGAGTTCCCCGAGAGATACCAGACCCATACTTCCAAACTTTATTTTGCCATCGGCGCCGATAAAGAACATGCTCGGCAGGCCCGGTATCACCTTGAAAGGCGCCGGCATGGAGTTCGCCTTGGCTGCCAGAACAGGATAGTTCATCTGCTTGTTCTCAGCCACAAAACTCGATATCTTCTCTTCGGGATTCCGCGGGGTTATGTGCGATATGCCCAAAATCACCAATTCATCCTCGCCGGTCGTGTTCCTCAGCTCGACCAGGTGGGGGATCTCCATTCTGCAGGGGCGGCACCAAGTCGCCCAGAATACGAGCACTACGTTCTTGCCGCGGTAGCCGGACAGCCTGTGCTCCCTGCCGTCCAGGTCGGTCAGGGTAAAGTCGGGGGCGGGTTGGCCGATCCAGGATGTGTAACCCGGCTCCCAGTATCGTGCCGCCATTATTATATCCCGCAGCTTCACCTCAGGCTCATCGGGTTCGTTCACCTCCGGGGTTGGAGTTTGCCCGGGCGCCATAGCCGTCTGCTCGGGGTTGGCCGCTTCGGGCCCGCCCTGAGCCGTCCGGTTGGGCTCCTCAGTCTTCTTTTTGCATCCGGCGCCGATTACCAACGAGATCATCAGGGCCGCCAAAAAGGCCGTCACAAGTGATACCCTGTTATGATTCTTGTCAGACATTTTGCGTTCTCCCGAATAACTCGGTTTCGATACTACTGCTTCCATACCATTATAGTACTTCGGCCTCGCAAGTAAAGTTCATGAGTTAAGTGTTTCCGGCCACTAATATGGGGTTTATCTCGTTTATGCAGCGGCTCTCCCATTGACCGTCCCGCGGGCCGGTGCAATTGGGCGGGCTGCGCTTCTCTGTCCGCCGGCTCCTGCGTCTGCCCTTTATTGTGGCTATTTCCGCAGACGCCGCGTCGATCCCGCATCCTTGCAACCGGAATACCGCTATCTCCGGCGAAGAACAGGATTTAGCCCCTTGCCCCCCTCGAAACGCAGCCGAATCTTCGCGCGAACGAGCGGTTTGCCGGCAATCCTGCGCCCGGTTGAATGCCCCTCATGCCGCCTACAATATAACCAGAAGTGTTGCCGCGTGCGGTTTTGCTAATAAAACTTCGGTTTTCGGCAAGATAATTTCAAACACAGTTTTTTAGCTAAGCCCTTTGTAGGAAACAGTTTATATTCCCTGGACCCGGCGGCCCACGCGGTCTTTCCTCCGGATAGGCATTGACTATGATGCCAGCGCGCGTTACACTCTTGTTTTCATGGCAAAAAGAACCAAGACAACCGGAAAGAAACGTACAGAGAAAGGCTCGGCCCGGCTCGGCAAGGTCAAAAGAACAAAGGCATTCAGGAGCTATCGGGACGCCATAGGCTACCTGTTCGACAGGACCGACTACGAGAAGCAGAGCAATCTCCGTTATAACGTCACCACCTTCAACCTCAAACGCATGGAGAAGCTGCTGACCCTCCTGGGCAATCCACATAGAAAAATCGACACAGTCCATATAGCCGGCACAAAGGGAAAAGGCTCAACGGCCACGATGCTCGGGAAAATGCTCGAGGCAAACGGCCACAGGGTCGGATTGTACACCTCCCCACACCTCGTGCACCTGCATGAGAGGATAACGGTTAATTCCGAAATGGTCACCGAGCATCAGATGCGCGACCTCATGAACCGTATACACGGTCCGGTGGAGAAGATATCGAAGACCGACCCCCCGACCTTCTTCGAGATCATGACCGCGCTGGCCTTTCTGCACTTCTCCGATATGAACGTTGATATCGCCGTGATTGAAACGGGGCTTGGCGGAAGACTCGACAGCACGAATGTCATCGAGCCGAAAGTCGTCGGCATAACGAGCCTCAGCATCGACCATGAGCAGCAGCTCGGCGACAGTATAGCGAGCATTGCCAAAGAGAAGGCCGGCGTATTCAAGAGGGGCGTGCCCGCAATAACCGTCCAGCAGGACGCAAACGCGATGAACGTCTTGAAGGAGCACGCCGAGGCCGTCAAAGCGACTCTGAGCGTCACCGGAGCCGACATAGATTTCTCGCATCGTTTCGAGACCTCCCGGGAGCACGGCCCGCATACGCGCGTATGCCTGACAACCCCAACCAGCAAATTCGAGCACCTTCGCGTCCCGCTCCACGGACAGCATCAGGCCATAAACTGCGGCCTGGCCCTGGCAATGCTGGACAAGCTCAAGACAAGCGGCTACGCCGTTGACAGCGAGAAAGCCGCAAAGGGCCTCGGCGCCGTGTCCCTGCCCGGCCGCATGGAGATGATATGCGAAGATCCTCGCATTTTGATTGACGCCGCCCATAACGCCGCGAGCATCAACGCGCTCATACACGCAATCGGACAGCATATCCCCTACGACTCAATGGTCGTAGTATTCGGCTGCAACAGCGACAAGGACGCCAGGGGAATGCTGCACTACCTCCAGTATGGAGCCGACAAGGTCATCTTCACCCGAAGCAACTCCGGCAAAGCGATGTCTCCTCAGCAACTGGCCGAGATGTACACGGAGATGTGCGGGAAGATGTGTCAGACGGCCGTAAGCCTGGGCGAGGCCCTCCGTCTGGCCAACAGCGCGGTCGGCAGAGAAGACCTGATCTGCATCACCGGCAGCTTCTATCTGATCGGTCAGGCAAAGATGCGCCTCCAGGGGACCCGGGCCACCGTGGGAGTCTAGTTCTTGCCAAGAATCCGCCCGTCTGCGCGCGGCGCGACACTCCGGATCCCCCCTTAAAGCAAGACGACGCTCGACCTGTATTGCTGCGCGAGGACCATCCCGGCAAGTCTGACGCCGGCCGAATACACCTCAGAAGCCCGCAGAGACCTCCCGTAATTCGACGGAACCACATCTTTCCACGCGCGTTTGCCCTGATTTTGTTTTACAATGCGAGGCAGCTTCGTTTATAAGGGTGCTTCTTGAGGGTTTTTGCGAACCGGCAGGAAGCGTCTTTGGTCGCCGGCGTATGGAATCGTTTGTATATTGGTTTGTAATGGGAGTTCAGGATGGCGGAAATCAAGAAGTACATCGCGGTGGACCTTGGGGCCGAGAGCGGAAGGGTAATGCTGGGCGCCGTCTCCGCCGAGAAGCTTCAGCTCGAGGAGATTCATCGTTTTTCAAACGGCCCCATCGACGACGCCGGCTCACTGCGATGGGATTTCGAAAGGCTGTTTTCAGAAATCAAGCAGGGAATCAAAAAGGCCGCAAAACATGCCACAGCCCAGCTTTGGGGAATCGGGATCGACACCTGGGGCGTAGATTTCGGTCTCCTCGACGCCGACGGCAAGCTCATCGAGAATCCCTACCACTACCGTGACAGCCAGACCAACGGAATGATGGAAAAGGCGTTCGAGCAGATAAGCAAACGCGAAATCTACGAGAACACCGGCATCCAGTTCATGCAGCTAAACAGACTCTACCAGCTTTTCGCGATGCGCCGGGCCTACTCTATTTCGCTGGCCAAGGCCAAGAACCTTGTCTTTATGGCCGATTTGTTCAGCTACTTTCTGTGCGGCAGGATATTCGGAGAATACACCCTCGCGAGCACATCACAGTTCATGGACATGCGCACAGGCCAATGGTCGGCCCACCTGCTGAGCAAGCTCGCTCTGCCTGTGCAGATAATGCCCAAGATTGTCCGGCCGGGCACGGTCGTCGGACAGTTGAGCGGCAGGATAGGAATGGAGCTCGGCTGTGGGCCGATTCCCGTTATTGCCATCGGCTCTCACGATACGGCCTCCGCGGTCGTGGCCGTCCCTGCCCTCGGTGACAACTGGGCATACCTGTCATCGGGAACGTGGAGCCTGATGGGCGTCGAGCTGCCCAAGGCCATCGTGGACGACAAAACATTCGGCTACGAGTTTACCAACGAGGGCGGGGTCGAGAATACCATACGCCTCTTGAAGAACATAATGGGATTGTGGCTCATTCAGGAATGCCGAAGGCAGTGGCAAAGGGAGGGAACCGACCTCTCGTACGCGCAAATCGCCGAAATGGCCGCCGGAGCAGAGCCCTTCGCCGACTATATCAACGTCGATGACAGCCGCTTCCTCGCCCCGGGCGATATGCCCGCCAGGATTAACGAATACCTCACCGAAAAGGGCCGACCCCCCGTGCAGGACAAGGGACAGATGATAAGGATCATCATGGAGAGCCTTGCCTTCAAGTATCGCTCCGTCGCTGAGGCCCTCGAGGACGCCACCGGCCGGCAAATCGAGGTCCTGCACATCGTCGGCGGTGGAATCCAGAACGAGCTGCTCTGCCGGTTCACCGCCAATTGCACCGGAAGGAAGGTCGTCACCGGACCCATAGAGGCAACCGCCAGCGGCAACGTGCTGATGCAGGCCAGGGCCACCGGGCAGATAAAGACCCTGGCGGCCGCCAGAGAAATCGTCCGAAAGTCGTTCAAGCTCAAGCAATACGAGCCTCAGGATGTCCCCCTGTGGGCCGAGCAATACGAAAAATCGAAAACCAAGAGCTGACAAGGACCACTGCCTTGACTATTGAACAGCTCGAACAAAGACTGGACAGCTTCGACGCCGCCGAAAGGCGGGAGGCTCTGGAGGCGCTCTGCGAAAAGGCAAAGGCCGGGGAAATTGAGCTGCCCGAGCCCGGCTCGGACGTAAATCTGCACTGTCATACGTTCTTTTCGTACAACACCTACGGCTATTCGCCGAGCAAATTCGCCTGGCTGGCGCGCAAGGCGGCCTTGGCGGCGGCCGGCGTCGTCGATTTTGACGTCCTCGACGCCCTCCACGAGTTTCTCGACGCCGCAAGGCTCCTCGGCCTCAAGGGCTGCGCCGGAATGGAGACGCGGGTCTTCATCCCCGAGTTCTCCGAGAGGGTCATCAACTCCCCCGGCGAGCCGGGCATCTCCTACCACATGGGCGTCGGATTCCCCACGGCCAAGCTGCGAGGCGAGCAGGCGAAATTTCTCCGAGGCCTCCGCGAAACGGCCCAGCAGAGAAACCGCGACTTGATGGGACGAGTCAACGCGTACCTGAGCCCGGTTGAGCCGGACTACGAGAAGGACGTCTGCGTGCTGACCCCCGCGGGCAACGCGACCGAGCGCCACATGTGCCTGGCCTACGCCCGCAAGGCTGCCGGCATGTTCGACACGGAACAAAAGCTCGCCGGATTCTGGGCGGACAAGCTCGGCGTCGAAATCGAGCAGTCCGCGCTGCCGGAAGGCCGCAGGCTCCTGGACACGATTCGGGCAAAAACGATGAAACGCGGCGGAGTGGGCTATGTCCAGCCCGACAAGGGGGCCTTCCCCCTGATGGCCGACACCAATCGATTCATCGAGCAGGCCGGGGCGATTCCTGTCCTCACCTGGCTGGACGGCACCAGCGATGGCGAGCAGGCGATTGAGGAGCTGATCGAGGTCGCCACCAGCACGGGCGCCGCCGCAATCAACGTGATCCCCGACCGCAACTACACCCCCGGCGCAACAAATGTCAAGCTTGATAATCTCTACCACGTAGTGGTTCTGGCCGAGAAGCTGAATCTCCCCATGGTCGTGGGCACCGAGATGAACAGCCCCGGGCAGAAATTCGTCGACGACTTCGCGACCGACGAACTCTCGCCGCTGGTCCCGGTCTTCCTCAAAGGAGCCCATATATTCTACGCCCATTCGGTCCTCCAGCAAAAATGCGGCCTCGGCTACACGAGCCCGTGGGCGAAAGAAACTTTCGAAGACGTCGCCGCCAGAAACGAATTTTTCCGCAAGCTCGGCGAGAAGCTTGCCCCGAACGCAGAAGACCAATTGAGCGGGTTCGATGTGAGCGCAGCACCCAAGGACATACTGGACGCAGCAAGGTGCAATTGAATCGGACGACAAGATACGAGACTATGACAGATTTGCCGCAAACGCAGTATGCAGTACAGTTGGTTGGGCCCGATGAGCTGATTCTCAACAGGTCCAAGGAAATCTTCAGGCCCGGCCCGCATCAAATCCTCTGCCGCGTCGAGGCCGTGGGTCTTTGCTTTTCCGATTTGAAATTGCTCAAGCAGTTCGCAGATCACGTTCGCAAGGGCCCGATTGTATCGGGCATCGACGCCGCTATCGTCGGCGAGATTCCGAGCTACGTCCCCGGCGACGCGCCCACCGTGCCGGGCCACGAGGTCGTGGTGCGGATCGAGGCGGTGGGCTCAGGCGTGGACAGCTTCAAAACGGGCGAGCGCTACCTCGTCCAGACAGACTACCGTTGGCTCCGCACGGCTACCTCAAACGGGGCGTTCGGCTACAACTTCGAGGGCGCCCTGCAGGAATTTGTCCTCATGGACGAGCGGGTCATCACGACCCCCGAGGGCGACTCGATGCTCTTGCCCGTGGGCGACGAGCTCTCGGCCTCGGCCATAGCGCTGGTCGAGCCGTGGGCGTGCGTCGAGGATGCGTACGCGTCGAAGGAGCGAGCGACAATAAAGCCTGGCGGCCGGATGCTCGTCGTTGCGGATGCCCAGCCCGAGCGGGGGACGTTCGAGAGCTTGTTCTCCCGTTTCGGCACACCCGGGCAGGTTATCTGGGTCTCGAAATCGCACGAGCCGGCCGGATTTGACATCGCCGTGCGCAGGGCCCCGAACGTCGAAGAGCTGCCCGATGCCGCCTACGACGACGTGATCTACTTCGGTTGCGACCCGAAGGTCGCAGCTCTGCTGTTCCTGAAGGTCGCCGCCAAAGGCATATTGAACGTCGTCCTCTGCGGCCGGCGATTCGGCGCACCCGTGATCGCGCCCATAGGCCGGTTTCACTACGGCGGAATACGCCTCGTCGGCACGACCGGCGCGGACCCGGCTGTCTCCATGGAGATTATCCCCGAGGGCAACGAAATCCGCCCCGGCGACAGGATTAACGTCATCGGCGCCGGCGGGCCGATGGGCATGATGCACGTTATCCGCAATATTTGCCAGGGCGTCGAAGGCGTCAGCGTCTTCGGCAGCGACGTGGACGACAACAGGCTCGCTATGCTCACTCGAATCGCCGCCCCCTTGGCCGAAAAGAACGCAGTTCAGTACACGTCGTACAACCCCGCCCGGGAGAAGCTCGATGTCGCCTTCGACTACGCGGCGCTGATGGCCCCGGTGCCGGCCCTGGCGGCCGCGGCCGTCCACGACGCCGCCGAGCGCGGCCTGATAAACATCTTCGCCGGAATACCCGCCACCGTCACCGGCGAGCTTGACGTGGACGAGTATATCCGCAAGCGATTGTATCTCATCGGCACGAGCGGCTCGACCCTCGACGACATGAAGCGAATGCTCGAAAAAGCAGAATCAGGCCGCCTCGACACAAACGTAAGCGTCGCCGCCGTCTGCGGGATGCAGGGCGCCGCCGACGGCATAAGGGCCGTCGAAAACAGGACCATAGCGGGAAAGATTATCGTCTACCCCGCGTGCAGAAACATGGAGCTGATACCGCTCGAAGAGCTGGGCGAAAAGCTGCCGCAGGTCGCCGCCTGCCTCAGCGACGGACTATGGACCGGCCCGGCCGAAAAGAAGCTTCTCGAAACATGCAAGAGCTGACTTAAAGAAACTGGAGCCTCATCCGAATGGGAGGCAGAAAACCACAAAAGAGGATTTCCAAATTCAAGGAGGACAGACCATGGTTGGATCTGCAAACCGAATCAACGGACCCCGCCCACAAGCAGCCAAATATGGCCGGCTGATTATTTGCGGGCTTCTGGCGGCCGCTTTGCTCGTGGGCGGCTGCGAGGGACCGACAGCGGGATTCGACGGGCTAAAGATGAACATGGGCAACCTCGCCCGCCTGTCGAACGCAAAGACGCGCTCCATAAGCCCCGAGAACTTCACCGGCGAAAAGGGCAAGGGCGGTATGGCAACCGAAGGCACCGGCGCCAACGCGGCGCGCGAGCTGGGCCAGGGCTGGAAGGTCTCGCCATCCGTCAGAATAAAGCCCGGCCAGACGTTCGTCATGGGCGAGGTCGAGGGCGCCGGCGCAATCCAGCATATCTGGATGACGCCGACCGGCAACAACCGCTTCAACATCCTCAGGATATACTGGGACGGCGAAGAGACCCCCTCGGTCGAGTGCCCCGCCGGTGACTTCTTCGCCTGCGGAATGGGCAGGTACACGCAGGTCACGTCCATGGCCGTCTGCGTCAACCCCAAGAGCGGCTTCAACTGCTACTGGATGATGCCGTTCCGAAAAGGCTTTAAGATAACAATGACCAACATCGACACCAAGGCCATGGTCCTCTACTACCAGATCGACTACACGCTGACCGACGTCCCCAAGGATATGGCGTATCTCCACGCCCAGTTCCGCCGCGTAAACCCCCTGCCCGACAAAACCGACTACACCATCGTTGACGGCATCAAGGGCAAGGGGCAGTACGTCGGAACCTACATGGTCTGGGGCTCCAACAGCCCCGGCTGGTGGGGTGAGGGCGAAATCAAGTTCTTCATGGATGGTGACACGAAGTTCCCCACCATCTGCGGCACCGGAACAGAGGACTACTTCTGCGGCTCCTACGGCTTCGACAAGCCCGAGGGCGGCGGCTACCAGGAATTCAGCTCGCCATTCACAGGAATGCCCCAGGTCATACTCGATAATCCCAAGCAGCCGCGGTTCGGTCTCTACCGCTGGCACGTCATGGATCCGGTGCGCTTCGAGAACGACCTCAAGGTGACCATACAGGCCCTTGGCTGGCAGAGCGGCGGCAGATACCTGCCCCTGCAGGACGACCTCTCGTCCGTCGCCGTCTGGTACCAGGCCGAGCCCCACGCGCCGTTTCCAAACCTGCCGGACAGGGGCGAGCTGAAGCACTGAGTCTCGGCCGGCAATTGTCCAACTACAGAAAAGGAACCTGAAACAATATGGGCGATTCAAAAGCAATCGAAAGGGCCTATGAGGCGGCGCGCCGGCGCTACGCCGAATTGGGCGTGGATACCGAAAACGCAATCAAGCGCCTCGCCGCAACCCCCATATCTCTGCACTGCTGGCAGGGTGACGACGTCGGCGGATTCGAGAAACCAGAAGACGCACTCAGCGGCGGTGGAATTATGGCCACCGGAGCCTATCCGGGCAAGGCCCGAACCGCCGACGAGCTGCGCGCCGACCTCGAAAAGGCCCTGAGCCTTATACCCGGAAAGCACCGCCTCAACCTGCACGCAATGTACGCCGAAACGGGCGGCCGCATCGAGCGAAACGAGCTGACCGCGGACCACTTTGCCGCGTGGATCGACTGGGCAAAAGCAAACGGCCTCGGCATGGACTTCAACGGGACTTTCTTCGCCCATCCCAAAGCCGAGACCGGCTTTACCCTCTCCAGCGCAGACGAGCCTACAAGGAAGTTCTGGGTCGAGCACGGAATTGTCTGCCGAAGGATTGGCGCCGCAATGGGAAAAAAGCTGGGCACTCCTTGCGTTATAAACATGTGGATACCCGACGGATACAAGGATATCCCGGCCGACCGAAAAGGCCCGCGCGAGAGGCTCAAAAAGTCACTCGATGAGATGTTCGCCGAGAAGATTGACAGCCGGTATCTCCTCGACGCCGTCGAGAGCAAGCTCTTCGGCATCGGCTCCGAAAGCTACGTCGTCGGCTCCCACGAATTCTACCTCGGCTACGCCATACAGAACAACACCCTGCTTTGCCTGGACACCGGACACTTTCACCCGACCGAGACCGTCGCCGACAAGATATCCTCCGTCCTCACCTTCCTCGACGAAATCCTCCTGCACGTCAGCCGCGGCGTCCGCTGGGACAGCGACCACGTCGTCATACTCTCGGACGAGCTGCGCTCCCTCGCCGAAGAGCTCGTGCGGGGCGGCTACCTCGAACGAACGCATATCGGCCTGGACTTCTTCGATGCAAGCATCAACCGGGTCGCCGCCTGGGTCATAGGAACCCGATGCATGATAAAAGCGCTGCTGGCCGCCCTGCTCGAGCCCTCCCAAAAGCTCCGCGAGGCCGAAGCCGCCGGCGACTTTACCTCCCGGCTGGCGATGCTCGAAGAGCTTAAAACCATGCCGCTCGGGGCCGTCTGGGACTACTACTGCCTAAAGCAAAACGTGTCGACCGGCCTCGACTGGCTCGCCGAAGTAAAGGAATACGAAAACAAGGTGACAAACCTCAGATAACCCCAACTGACTCTTATACCGAAAGGAACGGGTATGGCCAGTGACATCGAAAGTACCGTGACAAAGGGATTGGACAAGCTGTACGAGTTCGAGCGGGAGCCGGTCTCCCAGGATAAGCTCCAGCCGGGAAAGCATTTCGCAGGCGTCTTCGCCGGCGAGCACGTCGCCGGAACCGAGTTCGTCATTGGCGCCCTGTTCGTCGGCTGGGGCGCAAGCACGTACGACATCTTCGTCGGCCTGCTGCTCGGCAACCTCATGGCCGTGCTCACCTGGACCCTCGTCTGTGCGCCCATCGCCGTGCAGACCCGCCTCACCCTCTACTGGTATCTCCGCAAGATCGCCGGCCCCGTCACGACCACCATCTACAACATCCTGAACGCCGTGCTCTTCTGCATCCTGGCCGGCTGCATGATTACCGTCTCGGCATCCGCCGTCCGCGTTCCTTTCGGCAGCGAAAGGATACCGTCCGGCATCGCGCCGCAGACCGGCTGGCTCCCCACCGACCTTCGCTTCGTACTGATTGTGATATTCGTCGGAGCCGTCGTCGTGACACTCGCCATTCTCGGATTCAAAAAGCTCGCCCAGTTTGCAGAGGTCTGCTCGCCCTGGATGTTTCTAATGTTCATCGCCGGCGGCCTCTCCGTCCTGCCCTACCTCGCTCAGGAGGGCCTCGGTGGACAGATGGGAAGCTGGCAGGATTTCTGGACCCTCGCCAACAAGGAAATCTGGACCGGGATCGCGCCCGCGGGCAGTCCGAAGATATCTTTCTGGCACGTGGCCGCCTTCGCTTGGATATGCAACCTGGCGATGCACGGGGGGCTTTCGGATATGGCCCTCCTGCGCTACGCCAAGCGCTCTTCGTACGGCCTGTTCTCCGCGTTCGGCATGTTCCTCGGACACTACCTCGCCTGGATCTGCGCCGGCATAATGGGCGCGGCCACCGCCATGGCCCTGAGCACACCGATAGGCAAGCTCGACGCCGGCGCCGTCGCCTGGCATTCACTCGGCTGGGTCGGAATCCTGGCGGCTATCCTTGCCGGCTGGACAACCTCAAACCCAACGCTCTATCGCGCCGGCCTGGCGTTTCAGGCAGTGACACCGGGCTGGCCCAGATGGCTCGTAACACTGGTCGCCGGAGCCATCACGACCGTCATTGCCTGCTCGCCCTTTGTCTTCACCAAACTCCTTGATTTCGTCGGATACTACGGACTGCTCCTGATGCCCGTCGGAGCCATCGTCTTCGTCGAGCACTGGATATTTCCAAAGCTCGGCCTCACACAGTTCTGGGTCTCCCGCAAAAAGCTCGTCTTTAGCTGGCCGGCACTCGCCGCCTGGGGAATCGCAATTGCCGCGGCCATCACTCTCGAAAAAACCGGCGCCCTCCATCTGTTCTTCCTCTTCGTGCCCACATGGCTGCTCACGGCGGTGCTCTACATCATATTCGCCTCGACGGCCGGCGCACGCCAGAAGTTCGACGAGCCGGAGCCGCTCGAAACAGCCCCGGCCGCGCCAGAACCGCCACAGGACCTCGAAGACAAGGTCCAGATGCCCGAATGGACCAAAAAGCCCAAGAAGCAGGACCCCGTTCTGTGGATATGCGCAATCGTCGCGCTGGCGTCACTGGCGGCGTGCCTGATTCTCCCAATCTGGCTGTACAAGACCGGCGGCCAGGAGTACGCCGGAAAGGTCGCTTTCTTCAAGAGCGCCCTTATCTGGCCCACACTCATATACTTCGTCACCGGAACCATCTGGGCCGTCAAGAGAGACAAGATAAAATAGCAGGATGTAGGGAAGGAAAACGCCATGGCTGATACGGATGCTGCAAAAGAAGCGAAAAAGTTCTACCAGGACGTCCCCATGGAGACCCCGGGCTTCTTCCTGAAAGGAGCAGCCTCCCTCGATTGGGGCATGAAGAACCGCCTCTCAAGAATATTCAACCCCCAAACGGGCCGAACGGTGATGCTCGCCATCGACCACGGCTATTTCCAGGGGCCGACCACCGGGCTCGAGCGAATTGACCTGACCGTCGTCCCCCTGATGTACGACGCCGATGCCGTTATGCTCACACGCGGAATTCTCAGGACATCCGTCCCGCCCACCCTTAACAAACCCATCGTTATGCGATGCAGCGGCGGCCCGAGCATCCTCAAGGAGCTCTCCAACGAAGAACTGGCCGTTGACATCGAGGACGCAATCCGCATGAATGTCTCGGCGATTACGCTCCAGGTCTTTATCGGGGGCGAGTTCGAAACCCGGTCGGTCCACAACATGACAAGGCTCGTGGATATGGGCCTGCGCTACGGCATCCCGACTATGGCCGTGACAGCCGTCGGCAAAGACATGGTCCGAGACGCAAGGTATTTCCGCCTGGCCTGCCGCATCTGTGCAGAGCTGGGCGCCCAGATTATCAAGACCTACTACGTCCCCAAAGACTTCGACACGGTAACCGCCTCCTGCCCCGTCCCCATCGTCATGGCCGGCGGAAAGAAAATCCCCGTGCCCGACGCCCTCACGATGGCGCACAACGCCGTCAGCCAGGGCGCCGCGGGAGTCGACATGGGGCGCAACATCTTCCAGAGCGAAACGCCCAAAGCCATGATGCAGGCCGTCCGCGCGGTCGTCCATGAGAACATGGAGCCGGCCGACGCCTTCGATTTGTACAAGAGCCTCACAAAAGACACCGACAGCCAGGATCCAAAATGACCGCAGATGCGTCAGAACGGGCTCGTGAGAACCGACTGGCTCGGATAACACCGATTGTCCGGGGACTTCTGGCCGAAAAGACCGGCGACCAGGATATACCCTATCAGCCCGTCATCCTCAAATCTCTGACAACCCCCGAAGCGCTCGTCTTCGCCGCCTCAGCCGGCAGCGCCGAGGCCCCGCCGTATCCTGCGCCTCTGGCCGAAGGTCGCACGTCCCCGCTTGTCCTCGATGTGGAGGATTCCGACGCCCCGCCGGAGCACATCCGCAAACACCTGGCCGCCGAGATCGCAGCCTATTCGCAGCAACACGGTGCAAAACCGCAAATACTGCCCCTGGGCGAACTCGGCGTACTCTACGTCGAGCAAAGCGATCCGCGGCCGGATATGCCACTCTGGAACCGCGTTGCCTTGGTTACCGGAGCCGCCGGGGCCATCGGGTACGGAATCTGCCGCGGCCTCCTCGAGAAGGGCGCCCACGTGGCTGCCACCGACCTTCCCGGCCCGAAGCTCGACACCCTCGCCGTAGACCTCGCCCGGGACGCGCCACAGAGAGTCACCGCCATTCCGATCGATGTCACCGACGCCGACTCAGTCAGCCGGGGCTTCAACAAAGCCATCCTAACCTGGGGCGGCCTCGACATCGTCGTGGTTAACGCCGGTATTGCCACGGTCTGGCCCTTGAGCCAAATCGATATCGAAGCCTTTCGCAGGCTCGAAAAGGTAAACGTCGAAGGCGCGCTGCTTACGCTCTCCGAAACCGCGCGCCACTTCATCCTCCAGGCGACCGGCGGCGACATAATAGTCGTCTCGACAAAGAACGTCCCCAGCCCGGGCGCCGGCTTCGGGGCCTACAGCGCCACCAAGGCCGCCTGTCACCAGCTCGGACGAATCGCCAGTATCGAGCTGGCGCAGTACGGCGTCCGTGTCAACATGGTCGCGCCCGACGCGGTTTTCGCTGAAGGCAAATACAGGTCGGGCCTGTGGGAACAAATAGGCCCCGAGCGCATGCAGGCAAGGGGACTCGACGAGGCCCAATTGCAGGAGTACTACCGCGGCCGCAATCTGCTCAAGAGCAGGATTACCGGCCGGCACGTCGCAAACGCGGTGCTGTTCTTTGCAACCCGTCAGACGCCCACCACGGGAGCGACAATCCCCGTGGACGGAGGCCTGCCCGATGCCACCCCGCGATAGAAAAGGACCAGCCGAATGGACACAAAACGCAAGGACCTTAAATGCGAAGCAATGACGTGGCCGTATCACGCAACATAGTGACATAAAGGGAGTTTGCTGACAATATGGACAAGGCTCTATCCGCACTTATCAGGATTTCAAACGCCGTCGGCGCCGACAGCACCCTCGTTCAGGGCGGCGGCGGCAACACGTCCGTCAAAACCGACGACCGCAAGTACATGTACATCAAGGCCAGCGGCACAGCTCTTAAAGACATGAACCCCAGCGCCGGCTGGCGCAGAATGAGGCTCGACTCGGTCCTCTCGATTATAACCGACACCTCGCTTAACAGGCTCGAAAAGCAAACAAGGGAAGTCGAGGTCGTCAACCGCCTGCTGCTCGCCTGCGACGACCAGGTCGCCGGAGACGCCCGCCCGTCCGTCGAGGCCCACCTGCACGGCCTGCTCGATACCTGCGTCATCCACCTGCACCCGAGCGCCGTCGGCGCATACCTCAACGCCAAAACCGGCAGAGAGAGGCTCGAGAGACTCTTTGCCGACCTCAAGCTGCCCCCCCTGTGGGTGCCCTACGTTGACCCCGGCTTCACGCT
>CP070678.1:4859597-4876143 GCA_020352515.1 Phycisphaerales bacterium
CTGCTGAGCGCCTCTGGCGAGGTCGTGCCTGCGCAGTTCCGGGAGTTGGCCTGGTGGCCCGATGGGAGCGTGAAGTGGGTGCTCGTAAGCCTCGTGCATCCGGGGGGTGAGGGGAAGTACGTGCTCGAGTACGGCGAGGACGTGTCGGCGCCGGCGCCGCCCGCGGACGGCATTCACGTGGACGAGACTGGTGACGGCCTTCGCGTCACCAACGGCCGGTTCACCGGCTTCTGCTTCCCTCTGCGCCTTATCCTTCTCTTCAGGCGTCTCGACAGTACTCTCGGCCGGCTCCTCTACGGCCTGCTCGTCACCAACGGCTGGTTCACCGGCTTCTGCTTCGCTCTGCGCCTTATCCTTCTCTTGGGGTGTCTCGACAGTACTCTCGGCCGGTTCCTCTACGGCCTGCTCGTCCGCAACGGCCGGCTCACCCGCTTGCGCCTCGCTCTCCGCCTTGTCCTTTTCTTCAGGCGCCTTGGCGCGGCTCGTGGCCGATTTCTCTGCGGCCTGCTCGTCAGCAACGGCCGGCTCACCCGCTTGCGCCTCGCTCTCCGCCTTGTCCTTTTCTTCAGGCTCTTCAGGCGCCTCGACACTTTCGACCGGCTCCTTCGTCACCTGCTCGACCGCATCCGCAGGCTCGGCGTCACCAGCTTCTGCCCCGGCCTTTGCACCACCGGTCTCTTCAGCCTTTTCGCCCACGCTCTCAGACGGCCCCTTCACCGCCTGCTCGTCCCCGGCAGCCGGCTTGCCGGCATCGGCTTGGGTCTGTGCCTCAGCCTTCTTTTCAGGCATCTCGGCAACGCTCTCGGCCGGCGCCTTCGCCGCCGGCTCGGGCGCCCGCCCCTTGGCCTTTTCCACATCCGGGGACTCTGCCTCTTTTTCCTTCGCCTTGTCCCGCGGTCTGGTCAGCCGCGCAACGTCCGAATCCGACAGGACACTCTGCACGGCTGTCGGCTGTCGCTTCTTGGGCGGCTCGGCCGCCTGCTCCTCGGCAGCCCACTGAACGCGCCTCAGGCTCAAGCCTATCTTGCGAGACTCGTTATCAACCTTCAGAATCTTAACCTCGACGTCGTCACCAACCTGAACAACGTCCTGAGGCTTGTCTATCTTGTGGTCCGCAAGCTCCGATATGTGAAGCAGACCCTCCAATTCCGGCTCAAGCTCCACGAACGCGCCGAAATTCGTCAGCTTCGCGATCCTACCCTTTATGATATGCCCCGGTATGTACTTCTCCGGAATCGCACGTATCCACGGGTCCTCAGACATCTGCTTGATGCCCAGAGACACCCGCCGTTTCTCCTGATTAACCTCCAGAACCACGCACTTGATCTGCTGGCCCTTCTGAAGCGCCTCGCTCGGATGGCTGTACTTCCTCGTCCAGCTCAAATCCGAAATGTGTATCATCCCGTCGATGCCCGGCTCTATCTCAACAAACGCACCGAAGCTCGTCAGGCTGCGAACCTTCGCGTCAAGAACCGCACCCACAGGATACTTCTGCGAAGCCACCGCCCAGGGATTCGTCTCGGTCTGCTTGAGCCCCAGAGATATCTCCTGCTTCTCCTTGTTGATATTCAGAACCACCACCTCGATCTCATCACCCAGATTCACCATCTCGCTCGGATGCGCCAGACGCCTGGTCCAGCTCATCTCGCTTATGTGAACCAGGCCCTCGATGCCGTCCTCAAGGCGCACGAATACGCCGTAGTTCATCACGTTCACGACCTTGCCCCGCACCCTCGAACCGATGGGATAGCGGTGCTCCACGTCCTCCCAAGGGCTCGGTGTCTTTTGCTTGAGACCCAGCGATATCTTTTCATTCTCCTTGTCAACACCGATAACGACGCACTCGATCTCCTGGTCAAGGTCCACCACCTCGGAAGGATGCGAAATCCTGCCCCAGCTCAGGTCGGAGATGTGCAGCAGCCCGTCGAGGCCGCCGAGGTCCACGAACACGCCGAAGTCCGCGATGTTCTTGACCACGCCCTTACGCCTCTGCCCGACCTCGATATCAGACAGAATCTTCTCCTTGCTCGTGCGCCTCTCCTCTTCTATGAGCTTCCGCCTCGATATGACGATATTTCGGCCCTCGACGTCGATCTTGAGAATCTTGCAGTTAACCTCCTTGCCGATGAACCTGCTGATATCTCCCGGCTTTCTTATGTCAACCTGGCTGGCCGGCAAAAAGACCGGTACCCCGATATCAACCAGCAAACCGCCCTTGATTCGCCTTATCACCCTGCCGGTCACCAGGTCCCCCTCCTTCTTTGTATTGATAATGTTCTCCCAGCCCCTGATCACGTCGGCCTTGCGCTTGCTCAGCAGTATTAGCCCGCTTTCCGAGTCCGTATCTTCCAGAAGAACCTCGATTTCCCTGCCCGGGACGATCCCGTCCGGCCCGTCGAACTCGCCCGCATCCACCACGCCTTCGCTTTTGAGGCCCACCTCGACAATAACGTCGTTGCCTATCTGCGAGACAATCCTGCCCTTGAGTATCGCTCCCGGCAGGCGCGAATCCACTTTGCTCTGGAGCACCTCTTCCAGGAACTGCCCGTCCTTCTCATCGAACATCTCGTTTACCTGCTGGTCAAGCTTCTCTTCCGACAAACCCAATTTGTTGACTATGTTTTTATCTACCATAAGACCGAATCCTGCTGTGGAGTCTGAATCTTGATATGCCGGCGCCCCACATTTACGCCGACAAGCCCTTGCGCGGGGCCGCGCAAAGAGCCTCTTGGTTAATAACACCAAAAGCGCACCCGCCGACGCAGCAGGTGCAAATCTGTAATCTCAAATTGTCAATCAGGGCCCTTCTGCTCAAAGCCGCCTTCGAACGCCCTGAGGTTCTCAACAAACTGCTCTATTATCCATTCCGGCGTCGACGCCCCTGCCGTAACGCCCGCAACATTTTTACCAAAAAGTAACATTTTATCAAGCTCATTCCAATTCTGCAAATGAAACGTTTGCTTATTGTGTTTTTTACACAGCTCGGCCAGCCTACGCGTATTGGCGCTTTCCAGCCCGCCCAGAACGAACATTATGTCGACACGCTTGCACAACTGCACGGCCGACTCCTGCCTCTTTATCGCCTCCCTGCACAGCGTGTTGATAACCTTCAGCTCGCTGAACTCGCAGCCCCCTATGGCCCCGAGCATCCTCCCGAAGTGCTCCGGGTTCTGCGTCGTCTGGCAGACAATCCCCAATCTGGCGTTCCGCGGCAGCCGGTGCAGGTCCGATTCGTCCGCAATCACAACCACGTCTTTCGCGCAGCCCACGACCGCCTGGACCTCCGGATGGTTCTCCTCGCCGACGACAACCACCTTGTAGCCGTCCCCCTCCAGCTCGGCGGCAATCTGCTGAACCCGCTTGACCAGCACGCAGGTGGCGTCCACTATCTTGAGCCCTGAGTCCCTGAGCTTGGCCATCTGGGCCGGCGCTGCGCCGTGCGAGCGAATAATGACCGTGCCCGAATGTACTTCGTCAACGCTGTTGACCGTCTTCAGGCCCGCCCTGGCCAGCCGTTCCACTACGTCCCTGTTGTGAATTATAGGACCAAGGCTAAAAACCGTGCTTTCCCTCGCCAGAATCTTCTCCGCCATGCTGATGGCGTTTCTGACCCCCGGACAAAAGCCGCACTTTTCCGCTAACTGAACCTTCATTGCAACAGACAAATCCTCACAAGCCGGCTCCTCGCAATACACGTTCAAAGAGCCCGCCCGCCGTTCTGATATACGCCTCACCCCCCGGCCCCACCTTCTCATATTCGCTGCGGGGCGGATACCTGACAGGGAAGATTCTACACCCCCTCGGCCCCCATATCCACCAAAACTTCTCCTTTTGTTTCGGATGCCGCCGCAGGCCCGAAACGCCGCGACGCCTCAACATTGCCCGCCCGGACAGTTCGAAACAAAGACGCCGCACCTTCTTCAGATACGGCGTCGGTTGATAATTCCCCTTTCGCCCGGCTCTGCCCGTCTCTCAGACAAGAGGCGTCTGCCCGGGGATGGCCACCGGACGCATCTCGAGCGGGCCGAACTCGTACTTCTCCGGGCTCAGGTCCAGCTTCGATGCCTTCATCGCCCAGTCCCACTTCAGCGCCCGCCCCGTATACGCGCTCATGCGACCCATGATCGACGTCAAAGAGCTCTCGGCGATCCGCTTACCCTCGTTTAGTCGCTTATTTTCACGGATCGCCGAGATTTGATCCGCATGCTGCTTCAGCTCCGGGTTCCACGAGGGCCCGTCGTACCTGAAAGGATTGTCACCCTCTATGATCGCGTTGGCAAAATCGAGATACGCCTTGCCCCTGGTCCCGACAATCCACTGGTCGTTTCTATCCGAGACACGGTCTGTCTGGGCCCCCATGTACTCCACGCGGACCCCGTTGGGATACTCGTATTCAACCGCAAAATGGTCGTACACGTTGCCGAACTCCGGCGCTGTCCGAACCTGCCGGCCGCCCATCCCGATGCACTGCACCGGATGGCTCCCGAAAGCCCAGTTGACAATGTCCAGGTTGTGAACGTGCATCTCCGCAATGAAATCGCCCGACAGCCACGTCATGAACAGCCACCGCCTAAGCTGCCACTCCATGTCGCTCCAGCCCGCCTGCCGCGGCCGGGGCCCCCAGCTCGTCATCCCGCCGCCGATCCGAACGCACTGGCCGCCTGCCAGCGAGCCGATCTGGCCGTCGTGAATCCTTCGCACCCCCTCCATCAGGTGCGCAATCTTGCGCATCTGCGTCCCCGCCAAAATCGTCAGGTTTTTTTGGTCCGCTAATTCCGAAGAGGCGATCACCGAGCGGACCCCCACCGGGTCCACCGCCACCGGCTTCTCCATAAACACGTGCTTGCCCGCCTCGATAGCCGCCTTCAACTGCATCGGCCGAAAATGAGGCGGCGTCGTCAGCACCACCAGATCCACCTGCGGCAGCGAGACCACCTTGTCGCAGGCGTCCCACCCGACAAAACACGTCTCATCGCTCACCTTCACCTTGTCCGGCTGCGTCTTGGTCAGCCGTGCCCGCGAGCTTCTCAGACGGTCCTCCAGCAAATCGCCCATCGCCACAAGCTCGACGTTCTCGGCGCACTTGAGACAGTTGCCCGTATCGTGCGTCCCGCGCCCGCCGCAGCCTATCAGGCCCACGCGAATCTTGTCCGAGCCCGCCGCGTACACCCGGCTCGCGCCCGGGGCAACAGCCGCAAGCCCCGCCGCCGCCGAAGCCTTCACAAAATCACGCCGCGACAGCCCCGCCCTCTTCTCTGTAATGCTTTTATCCATGAATCACCCTTTCGACTAATGGTCACCGAGTACCCGTCAAGCAAGCCGCGTCCGCCGCGGCGATGGGCCTGCTCTCCATCGGCCCGAGCCTTAACGTTTCCGGCGTTACCTCGGACTTCAAGACCTTCATCGCCCGGACCGGCTTGAGACCCCGACCGGTACATAACATCCAGCTTCGAAACGAGCAGCCTACACGCCCCGCCGCCGCCCGTCAAGCACAATCCAACCGCCATCGCACCCAAACCCCGACGAGCGCCGTTGCCTCGAATACTGATTATCAGCCCTGTTGCCTTACCGCTTTGCCGACAGTGTCACCTCGATTGCTTCAACTGCCGTTCGACGAGCTTATCTCGTCCGCCCGCCGGTGTCTTCGCTATCCACTCTTGCAGTGCGTGCTCCAGCTCGCCTGTGACCTCGACCAGTTGCGCGTTGTCGATCTGGTTTTCCGTTTCGAGCCGGTCTTCCTGCAGGTCGAACAGCATGTCACGGCATCTCTTGCGGTTGTCACGAATCCTGTACTTGGGCAGCGGGCCGGGGTCGATCCATCGCCCCAGCTTGTACCGCTTGCCGATGACCGTCACCTGCGACCAGTTCTCCGAAAAGGCATATTCCCTCGCCGGGCTGTTGCCTTCGGTCAGGGCGGGTTTGAGTGATATTCCGGCGAGGGTCTGCATCTTGGCCGGGGCTCTGAGCTTCAGCAGCTCGACCAGGGTGGGATAGAGGTCCAGAAGCTCGACCAGGCTCTCGCAGACAATGCCTTCTGCAAATCTCCCGGGCCATGAGATGATCAGCGGGACCCGGAGCGTGTCCTCATACACGTTGTGCCCGAGGGCGCATTTCTCCGTCATCCCGTGGTGCGCGGTGAAATCGCCGTGGTCGGAGGCATATATGATGATTGTGTTCTCAGCCAGACCCAGGCGATTGAGCTGTTCGACGATCACGCCCATATAGTGGTCCACTTCGGTTACCTGGGCGTAGTAGTATGCCAGATACGTTCGGTAGAGGTCTTTGTTTTCCGCTGCGGCGCCCAGGTTCCACGGCGTCTTCTTGTTTCTGCGCCAACCCTGCAGTTCGGGGGGCAGGTTCTCGATCGGCTCGTCGACATTCGCCGGCAGAGTCATGTCCTGAGCCTTGTACATATCGGCCCATTTTTGCGGCGGCGTGTACGGGTGGTGCGGGCCGTGGAATGTGGCCCAGCAGAAAAAGGGCGCGTCGCTCGCCTTGCAGTGCTTCAAAAAAGCGACGGTCTTCTCGGCCGTGGAGGCGGCGTCCCTCTGCTCGGCTGTGAGCTTACTGATCCTGCAGAACAGGTTGCTGTCCATGATGGCGTCGCCCGCGCCCTGGAGGTATTTCTCATACAGGTCGTTTTCCTTGAGCCAGTCGTGGTAGTTCTCGTCCGAGGGATCGAGTTTGGGGTTGATCGTCGTCGCAGACGAGTTCCAGCCAAGGGCCATCTCGTTCCTGGGCAGATGTCTCTTGCCGAAGCATCCGGTCGCGTAGCCGTTCTGCTTGAAAAGGTGATGAAGCATGACGTATCGCCCCGGTTCGACCGGATTGTTCGGGTTGTCCAGACAACCGGTAGTCCGCGGGTACAGGCCCGTCATCATCGACGTTCGCGACGGCACGCATATTCCGTCCTGGCAATACGCCCGGCAGAACCGTATTCCTCCGGCGGCGAGCCTGTCCATTGTCGGGGTCTTGACTATCGGATGGCCCGCACAGCCCATAGCGCCGGCATGATGCTGATCTGAGAACAGCAGCAGGACGTTCGCCCGGCCGGATTTGCCCCATGCAGGAACCGCTGCCAGCAAAGAGACGCCGGCCGCCTTTAAGAAGTCCCGGCGGCTCAGCAATGCGGCCTTGGAGTCCGTGTTGGCAGCATCAATTGACATGTCCCTTATTACCGCTTAACAAAAACTTTCTCTTGGCGCGACGCCTATAATCTTAACGTATTCACCTCGGACTATCAACCGGGATTTCCCGAAAGACTATGCGCCCGACAGCCGCTTGATCCCTGTGATTTGTGGTTCCCGCGTCGCTTTAATCCTTGACCTTGCCCCGCCTTTGCGGTACAATAAACCTGTGATTCGAGGATAGGCAATGAGACGCTTTGCAACTGCGCTTGTACTGCTTGGGACCGCCGTCGCCGCACTTACCGGCGATGCGCTCGCCGCGCCTGTAACCATAAACATCGAAGGCGTGGTCGCCGGTATAAGCGACTACAGCCCCGTGCGCGGAGAGGTCCGCATTGGGGACCTCATTACAGGCTCGTATACCTACGACTCGTCGGCGCCGGATGCCCGACCGGATATCGAGCACTACGGCCGATACGAGTTCGACGACCCGTGGTGCGGCATCGAGCTCAATGTCGGGGATTTCTCGTTCGCATCAGACGCCCAAAACCCCTCCTTTGCCGTCAGCATAATGAACGACCGTATAACGACCCGGCAAGCCCACGATATATACGAGGTGCAAAGTCTCAATAACCTGCCGTTTGCGCCGGATGTGCCCATAGTGAACATATCTTTCATGCTGTACGACTCCTCGGCCGAGGCTCTGGGCAGCACTGCCCTGCCGGCGACCGCGCCTGTCCTGAGCGACTGGCCGCATTCTCAACTCTGGATAAACGGCGAGGCCTGGGCCGGGTATCTATATGGAGAGGTCACATCCCTCACTCTCGTTCCCGAGCCGGCCGGCGGGATATTGCTCGCACTCGGCCTGCCGGCCCTGCTGAGACGACGACGATACCCGCGCGCCGCGGCGCCGCGAGATTCCGCAGCCGCGCAATTCAGACGGGCCTGTCCTTGACGCCTTCGAGTCGCGGCGAGCCCACCCTCTCCAGCCATGACACTAAGCGGGCCTTCATCGCCGCCGCCTGTTCGACGTGCCTTGCCGCTTTCGGCCGCTTGCCGATCAGGTTGTTCATCTCCAGCGGATCCTCTTCCAGGTCGTAAAGCGCATCGACGCTCTTCGACCGCCGCGAGTGCGAGCAGATGTACTTCCATCTCTTCGTTCGCACCATCAGCGTCGCTCCGGATTCTGCACCCCATTCGCTCACGCAGAAATCCATCCCGCCGTCGCCCTTGCCTTCGATCAGCGGCCGCAGGCTCCGGCCGTCCGATTCGTGCGCCGGCACATCGAGGTAATCGAGAATCGTCGCAAAGACGTCCGCATGAGATACGGGCGTGCTCACAACGGTCCCGCCCGCTATCGAGCCGCCGAGCCGCATCAGCAGCGGAATGTGCGCCGAGCCTTCGTAGAAGACCGCCTTGCCATGAAGACCGTGGTCGCCCAGCATCTCGCCGTGGTCGCTCGTGAAAACAACCAGCGTATCCCGCTCCAGTCCCAGATCCCGCAGCTTATCGAGTATCCTGCCCACCCAGTCATCCACCTCCTTGACCAGGCCGTAGTAGTTGGAGGTCATCTGCCGGATGTGCCCCTTGTTCCGGTAGCGCTTCATATCCTCCCCCCCGGCCTTTGCCGCGTAGGGCGAATCGCTCATCGGATCGTCGATGCTGCCGGGTGCCGGTATATCCTCGGCCGCGTACATCCCGTAATAGGGACGCGGCAGAACCATCGGCGGGTGCGGCGGGCCGAAAGAGCAGGTCAGAGAGAACGGCCCGCCCTTCATCCGCTCCAGCGCCGCGATTGTCTCTTTGGCCGTAAACGCGGTCCGCGTATGCTCGGCCGGGATATCCAGGCAGCCGTAGCTGCCCGCCTGGCTGCTGAGCTTCGATTTCTTCGCCTTGGCCCGGGCCGCCTTCCTGCTGCCCTTGTGGTCCGCCCCGGGCTCTTCGGATTCGGCCCCGTATCGCCGGTCCAGCGGGTCGGGCCGGTAAGGCCGGCCGGAGGAACGATCCGTCAGCTCGCCCGCCCGCGGCGGACGCGCGGGGACATGCTTGTTCAAATACTCGATGTAAGCAGCCTTCATCGACGGCGCCGTGCCGTCGCGGCTGTGCTTGCCGGTCTGCCGCACGGCGTTGTCGTACGTGGACGCGAACTTGTAGGGCGAGTGCCATTTGCCGTAGTACTCCGTCCGGTAGCCCCGCCGCGAGAGGATATTGTCGAACGTCGGGACATCGGCAACATCGGGCCTGTCGTAGTCGCCGTTACTCTTGACACGCACCGACTCGATGCCGTGACCCGTCAGGATAACCGTCCGCGCCGGCACACACACGGGACACCCGGTGTAGGCGTTCTCGAAGAATACGCCCTCGGCGGCCAGCCGGTCCAGGTTCGGCGTCTTCAGTATCCGGTTGCCCGCCCTGCTCAAGGCGTCGAAACGCTGCTGGTCCGTCATGATAAACAGGAGATTGACCGGCCGCGAGCCCCCCCTGTTCGAACCGCCCCGAAGCCCCGCCCCAAACGCCAGCGACGCCGCCCCCACACCAATGCTCTTCAAAAACTCACGACGATTCACACTGCCATTCATAACCTGACCTCCTGTTCTTCTCTATACCGGCGCCGGCCCTTGCCCGGCCCCAATACATTATCTCACATCCCCCGCCGTCCGACAACACAATCAGCCACAGGAACACCCCCTGCCGCCAATGCCCCCCCGTCTCGCCGCCCACCCCGACACGCTAAAACATCCGAAGAACCCCGTGGACGCTGCCGCCGGGCACGACGCCATCCCCTCCCGCCCAGGTATCACGAACCTTCGCTCTCTTACAACTGAATATTATCCGGATCGCGAGAAACAAAGGTGCTTCCCTACCGGCGATCCTCGGCCTTCTTTCGCAGGTTGCCCTCAGGTCGTTGGACTTTCAGACTGTCCAAGTAGAGTTCATGAACAAACTTCGTCAGTTGAGCCAATTTCACATGGCCTAGCACCCATAGGAGAAGACTGCAAATCGCTATCACAATAGCTTGCGGGCACCAAAACGTTTCTGCTTCGACCAAGCTCGTGACCTCCATCATCCCCGCCGCAACCATACCACAAGAACCCATGGTTGTTGAGATCATGAAAAGACAAGTTCTTCGTTCCAAATCATCCCGGTTCGCCGCCGAGGCCCTGGCCCTGATTATCAAGCCAGCCTTCTCTTCGTCGAACGTGTCCTTCATCGTCCATTCTTCGTGCATATAACATCGATAGAGAAACCGCACTATCAAGTTTGGTGCATCCTTCGAATAAAGGCTCGTTCGAGGAAAGGGGAAGAATGGGCACAAGGCGAGGAGCTCCGGAATAGCGTAGCCAATTACGTAGGCAATTCCAACAACCAGAAGCAAGAATAAGCCTCCGTGCCTAAACCAGTCTTCTGCCATATTAATCTCACGGCAGTACCCGAATGTGGCGATAACAAGGAATCCGCCTATGAAGTAGACAACGTCCCTTGAAATGAAATTCTTGAGTGTTTTCACTAATTCGTTCATTGTCCGTTTGCCTCCACTGAGTCTATAGCACTCCAGCCCTTACGCCTCCGACTGAGTATTGAATCGGGGCTATCGCGATCTCGTGATGGTCCGTGGTCAACCCCTGCCACCAGCGCTCCTTGACAACTTAATAGAGAATTCGGGACTATTGGTCTTCCTTGCAGACCCTCTCCATCAACTCCTCAATCTCCCTTCCCTGTTGGGGCAGAAACTCTCGCAGCGAGTACGCCTCTTTCAGCCAGTGACATGCCTGCGCCTTGTCGATACCCGCCAGAATCATCCCCATATTTGCCGCCGTTCCGCAGTAGTATTGCGGATACTCGTCCTTCTTGTAGATCTCAAGCGCCCGCTTGTAGCATTCGATAGCCTGCCGTACGTTTGAAGCCCGCTCCTCCGCGCTCGCCGAAGGAAGGTCTGTATAGGCATTTCCCAGGTTGTTCTGGGCCATCGCATACCCAACAGGACACTCCTCCTTCTTGTATATCTCAAGCGCCCGCTTGTAGCATCCGATGGCCTGCCGTACGTTTGAAGCCCGCTCGTCCGGGCTCGCCGAAGGAAGGGCTCTTAAGGCAACTCCGAAGTGGTTCTGGGTCGCAGCATACTTGACCGGATACTCGTCCTTCTTGTATATCTCAAGCGCCCGCTTGTAGCATTCGATGGCCTCCCGTACGTTTGAAGCCCGCTCCTCCGGGCTCGCCGAAGGAAGGTCTCCTAAGGCAAGGCCCAGGTTGTTCTGGGTGCCAGCATACTCAACCGGATACTCGTCCTTCTTGTAGGTCTCAAGCGCCCGCTTGTAGCATTCGATGGCCTCCCGTGTGTTTGAAGCCAGCTCCTCCGCGCTCACCGAAGGAAGGTCTGTATAGGCACCTCCCAGATTGTTCTGGGTCATCGCATACTCAACCGGATGCTCGTCCTTCTTGTAGATCTCAAGCACCCGCTTGTAGCAGCGCATCGCGCAGCCAATATTGTCGCCCCTCGCCTCGCCGCTCGATGCGGGCCTGAGCACGTACGTGTTGGCCATACTGTTGAGGTTGGCCGCCTCCCCCTCCCTGTCACCTGCCTTGCGTGACTCCCTCAATCCGGCAGCGTAGTGCCCCGCCGCCTTGATGTACTTGTGCAGCTTATAGTAGCAATTGCCGATCTGCAGGTTAAGCGCCCCCCGCCTTTCATGGTCCTCTTCGAGCTCGAGACAGGCCGTGAATAAGTCAATCGCCTGTTCGTACTGGCCCTTCCCGTACTTGACGCGCCCCTCTGCGAACTTCGTCCCTACTTGGACCTTCTCGCTCTGCGCCACGCCATTCTCGTAGTCGATAATGCTTGGCATCCTTTCCACCTTGAGCGATCTACTGGTTCCAGCACCAATATTAGGCAGCCCTGGCTCCTTCGTGAATCCCCGCCACACGAGCGCCCCTATCCCCACGATAACCACGACGGACACAGTCCCGATGACGCGCGCCAACAAAGCCCGGTCCTCAGAGAATCGCCTCGCCTTTTTAATAGTCTTCTCTTTCCCTTCCTTTGCCATCCTCAACACCTGCGGCTTAATTGCTATGGATGTTCTCTGGAAAGCATATCGCACAATTATACAACTACTTCGCCCACAATGCAAGCTCTTCGCGGCGTTTTGAGCGAAATAAAGCCCCGGCGGTGCTTCAGCGACCCCGAAGACCGACGCTGCCGACAGCACCGGCCTCCTCATCGCTAACTACCCCCTCCCCGCCCCTCGCTGGCCCGGCCGTGTTGAAAAAACGTGTAAGCTGACAGGGACTTCGCTCAGGCTTGGCCGCTTCGACTTTGACTCGGCCGCTCTGAATTCTCAGCTCCACCGTCTTGACCGTAGTCATACGGCTCCTTGCCGTCTCTGATGCGGCAGTCCCGCTGCATCTGTCGCACCGTCTCGGTAAGGTGCTCGGCCAGCTTCTTGTCGCCCATCTCCCTCGCCTGCTCGGCCGTTACCGCCCGCCCGTAAGTGACGGTAACCGGGCCGCGCTTGAACATCTTCTGGTGCCGCGGCCAGCACTCGTACGCGCCGTCGATAAGAACCGGCACCACCGCCGCACCGCCCCGCCGGCACAGCAGGCCAAGCCCCGGCTTGAAAGCCTCCACCCTGCCGTCATAAGTCCGGGTGCCCTCCGGATACAGGCAAACCCCCCGCCCCTCTTTGAGCTTCGAAAGCACCTTCCTCACCGCCGCCATATCCGCCTCGTCGCGCCGAAGCGGTATCGCGTTCAGCGAGCGTATCAGCCACGCAAAAAACCAGTTCCCGAATAGCGACTCCCTCGCAAGATAGCTCAGGTGCCTTCGAACCCGCAGCCCGCAGAATACCGGGTCCATGTAGCTCTGGTGATTGCTCGCCAGAATCAGCGGCCCCTTCCTCGGGATATTCTCCACCCCGTAAACGCGCATCGGGAAAAAAGCAAAGCAGAATATCCTGCACCCAACCCTGCATATCTCGTACCAGATTGTCTTTAGAGTTTCTCCGAACATCTCTCTCTCACAATCCCCAGCACCTTTTCCACAACCTCTTCGATACCCAAATTCGTCGTGTCGATAATAATAGCGTCGGGCGCCGGCTTGAGCGGCCCGGCCGCCCTGCGCTCGTCGCTTCTGTCCCTCGATTCAATCGTTCTCTGCACCTGCTCGACACTCTCGTCGATGCCTTTGGCTCGCAAATCCGCCTGCCGCCTCCTCGCCCGCTCGCCCGCATCGGCCGTCAGGTAAAACTTCACGTCCGCATCCGAAAACGCCACCGTCCCCTGGTCCCTTCCTTCGGTGACTATCTTCTTCCGACCGCCCGCCAGCCGCCTCTGCATCTCCACCAGCCTCTCGCGAACGCGCCGGGCCGACGCGATATGCCTGGCCTTCGCCGTCACCTCCGGATCCCGTATCCGGTCCGTCACGTCTACGCCGTCCACGTAGGCCTCCGTCACCCCCTGGACGACCGAGAACTCGAACCGCCGCGTCTCGAGAACCTCCAGCAGGTCGTCCTCGTCGGTTATGTCGATCCCGGCCTCCATCGCCGCCAATGTCACCGCCCGGTACATCGCGCCGGTATCCAGCAGGCTCACGCCCAGACGATCCGCCAGCAGCCTGGCAACCGTGCTCTTGCCGCTCGCCGCCGGTCCGTCAATCGTAATGACCAGATCCGCCATATCGAATCCTAATTCGTTTTCCCCCGGGCCTCCGTGCCGACGTTCTTGACCACCACCATGCTCGTGTCGTCGATCTGCCTGGCCAGCCCCACAAAACGCCTTCTGTAACCGAGTATGTCCTTCACCATCTGACCCGCCGAATTCGTGTGGAACTTCGCGGCCGCCGCCAGAAGCGAATCCCTGCCCCACAGCTCGCCGTCGAAGTTCGCCGCGTCGATAAGACCGTCCGTGTAAAAAAGCAAACAGTCGCCGTCCCCGAATGCCACCGTCTCGATATCGTATCGCGCGCCCGCATCCACGCCCAGCACTAGCCCGCCGGCATTAAGGTCCCTCGTCCCCCCGTCCCCGATAAGAATCGTCGGCTCGTGCCCGCAATTGCAGTATGTCACCGCCCCGGCCGCCGTGTCGATAACCGCGTAAAACAGCGTCAGGAATTCCCCGTCGCGGCACTCCCTGCAGACCATCCTGTTCAGCTTCCCTATGAGTCCCGCTATGTCACTGCGCCCGCCCCCGCTGTCCGCGTACGCCCGGACCGCGCTCCTGAAACAGCTCATCATCAACGCCGCCGGCATCCCCTTGCCCATCACGTCCCCGATGGCCACCGCAACCGACGTCTCGCTCACTCTTAGAAAATCATAAAAGTCCCCGCCAACCTCGAAGCACGGAATATACGTCGCCGCCACTTCCAGCCCACGTACCTGCGGCGCCTCCTCCGGAATCATCTTTCGCTGGATAAAGCCCGCCAGACGCATCTGCTCGGCCATCCGAGAACCCTCTATCGCCTCGGCGTAAAGCCGCGCGTTCGTTATCGCCACCGCGCACTGCGAGGCCACCGCGCGAGCAAGCTGAATATCGTCCTCGTCGAAGTGCTTCGGCCTCGGACTGTAAAGCCGCAATACACCTATCGCCTTCTCACGAAACTTCATCGCAACCGTAAGCTGGCTCACAAGCCCCTCCCTAACCGTCGCCTCCTTGTACTTCACCCGCCCGTCAACCCGCATGTCGTCCAGAACCACCGCCTCGCCCGCAAACGCCGCCTTCACCACCGGGTCGCCCTTGCTCACCACCCCCTTGTTCCGGTACTCCTCGCTCAGCCCGTAAGTGCTCCGCATCTTCAAATCGCCCGCCTCCTCGTCCAGAAGGCGAATCGAGCACGCCTTCACCCTCACTATCCTCACCGCCGCGGCCGCTAATTTGTCCAGAACCTCCTGAAGAGAGAATCTCCCCGCCACCAGCGTAGTCAACTGGTAGAGCTGCTCGTCTCGTTCGATTTGTCTTTGAGTCTTTCTCGGCATAAGCAATCCGTCGTTCGTAAGCCAAATCAGGCATTATAACCAAATCCATGCGCTGGGCTATCCCTAATTTGCCAAACCCGCACATTTGACGCCCCCGCCCGCTTCACCTGCTCACTTGGCCCTTGAGCCGGCTCGACCATCCGGCTATCATAGCATCGCGCAATGCCGGTTTCCCGGCGCCAACGCAATTGCTACGCATAAACCGGACTCGAGGATAAACCGTGAAAAAGGCCTCCCGAAGAAAAATCGCCCTGGCCGCGTTAGTGCTCGTCGCGGCGCTCGCCGCCGCTGCGTACCTCTGGTTCCGCCGTCCCGACTACGAGCTCGTGGACCTCGGCTCGCTCGGCGGCTCCTACGCCACCGCTACCGCCGTCAACGACCGCGGACAGGTCGTCGGATGGGGAACCATCGCCGACAGAAGTCACCGGGCCTTTGTTTGGCAGCCCGGCAAAGGAATGACAATTATCGAGACCCTCGGCGGCAGGAACAGCTTCGCCCACGACATCAACAATAAAGGCCGCGTCGCCGGCAACGCCGATACCCCCGACGGCGCCAACCACGCCTTTATCTGGGACCCAAACTCCGGCTTCACCGACCTCGGAACCCTCGGCGGCAAAAAGAGCAGGGCCACCGCAATCAACGACCGCGACCAGGTCGTCGGATACGCCGACGCCAACGACGGCCGGGCCCACGCCTTCCTATGGCACAAAGACACCGGCATGACCGACCTCGGCACCATCTACGGCATAAGAAGCTACGCAAGGGACATCAATAACCGCGGCCAGGTCGTCGGCTCCGTGGCAGTGCCCACAAAGAGGGATCACGCCTTCTACTGGGACCCCGACACCGGAATGATCGACATCGTCGGGCCGAACGGCGTCAGCAGCTACGCCACCGGAATCAACAACGCCGGCCGCGTCGTCGGCAACATCTACATCCCGAGAATCATCAATTACGCCGGATTCGCCTGGCAAAAGGGCAAGCCCCTCAAAACGCTGAAGCTCGCCGACGCCGAAAGCTACACCGACAAGATCAACGACCGCGGACAGATCATCGGCCGCCTCAGGAGCAACAAGTTCCTTTTCTTCCCGGCCGAGACATACCACTTCCTCCGCCCCAAATTCGGCCGCATGGTCAACCTCAACAAGTTCGCCCCTGATGAAACCGACGAAATCTTCGCCGTCGACATCAACAACTCCGGCTGGATCGCCGGCAGAATCCGAACCAAAAGCCGAAAACAACCGCCCGACCGCGCAATCCTGCTAAGACCCAGGTGAACCCCGCCCCCCGGCTCGCTCTGTTTATTAGGCTTTGTCTGAAAACGCTACCGTAGGCCCGAGAGCGAGCGGTTCGGCCGCTGGCAAGGACGTCGAAGCAGGCGTATCCCCGGAGATACGTCGATGGAGACGGACGCAGCCAGAGGTCGAACAAGCCGGTCGAAGCCAGGTACTG
>CP070678.1:4876243-4895474 GCA_020352515.1 Phycisphaerales bacterium
ACGTCGTCGAGGATTCTGACCAACCGAAATTCGAGGGCTATCAGGCCATGTGTCTGCCCTACAAAGAAATCGGATGCGCCATAGAGAGGCAGAGCCCCCTTCGGGTCGTACTCGAATCGTATCCTGTTGTCGTTTCGGTCAATGATGGCAGTCAGGTTGCCGTTCACGTCGAAGGCCAGCTTGGTTCCATGTTTCTGAAACATGGTATATGTGCCGTCGTCGTTTTCCTTGATGTAGTCGTACCGCCCCGGTGGAGGCAGATACGAAGGATGGTTCGGATCTCCCGACGGGTCCAGAGAATACTCGCACTTGCGATTGCGGCCGTCCAGGAGAATCAGCGTATTCGGATCATCGAGCTTTCTTATCTTCGTGTTATAGCCAATATCCCAGCCGTACCCGAACTGGCCGTTGTATTCGCTACGGCTTCGATAGGCGCGCTCGAGCACAACCGACAGCACGCGGCCCTTAATCGTGAGGTCCGCCGCAGTTAGCAGAAATTCCCCCGTATTGAGAGCCACAGGTTCGGCATCAAGACATGGATTCTTTTCCGCAGGTCCGTTGTTGGGGTCGGGCCCTTCCGGCCCCCCGGGGGTCGAGCCGCCGGGCAGCGTCGTGCCACTGTGTGATGGGCAGTGAGCCGGCACGGAGGTCGAGCATGTCAGGACAAACAGGGTTGCCACGATAATCCAGCATCGTTTCATTGTTTTGGATTTCATACCTATTTTGCTCCCACAACCACTTTTCGGGTTACGACCCCCACATGATCGTCATAACTCCTGAGATTGGCCGTTATGATGTGGGGCCCCTTTGCGAAAGTCTCTGTGTTCCATTGAAAAGTGAAAGGATTAGTCCCTTCTTCTATTTCAAAAAAGAAGACCCCGTCGACGTACAGGAGTATCTCAAACCTGCTGTTGGTTATGCTGTCCGCGTCCCGGCGGTCCAGCTCGATTCTAAGCGGCGTTGTCCCCGAGACGATAGGATTGCCCTCTTCGTCAAGGCCGATCCTTTTCGGGAAAGATACGCTGAATCGCGTGTCATGACAATCGCGCGGATTGTGCCGATAGTGCAAATACTTTTTGTCCGTTGCCCACAATTTGCTGCGTTCGCGTCTATCCAAAACGGGCTGGTTCGGCTCGACGGGCATCTGTTTGCCCGTTCTGATTATGGTGTTCGAGGGAAGCGTGTAGCAGGCAAGCTCGAGTGCCAGATCCGGGTGATTGATCAGGTTCATCAGTCCCGAAGGGTCCTTTCCGTCCCATTGCTCGGTGTGCCTGCCCGCCCGGCGCGGAGCCCAGTCCAGGACGGTGGCGGCCATCAGGCCGTCTTTGAGCCCGGCCCTCAGCCGCACCATGCACGCCTTCGGCAGGACATATTCGATCTTGCCCGTCTTCTTATCGAGAGTGTACTCATGCGGTTTTACCCACTGCCCGCCCGTGGGCCCGCTTGGATTATAAACGACCTTCTCCGTCCCGCCAACCGCCTCGATCACGTACAGAAAGACTCGATCGGCCGCCACCTTTCCGTCGGAGCGGCGCCCGTCCCATACAACCTTATGCTCGCCCGCTTCCAGCTCGCCCTTCCGGTCGGCCCATACTTTTGCCCCCGTCCGGTCGTATATGGTGACTACAACGTCGGCGCGCTTGTTGATTTCGAAGGCAAGCTCGACTTTCTGCCCTTTCACCGGGTCGAATGTTTTGCTGTCGAGCGAAACAGTGGTGATTCTCAGGGGCGCGGGCCGGCCGGTGACAGCCGTTTGGGCCGGCCCTGAGGCCGCGAGGCACGGGCCGATAGCCAAACACACGTAGATAACAAGGCGCCAATAATTCATCTGTGTCACATCTACCTCCAGGCCGGCTCCATAGACGGAGCCCCGTTGGTCAGTTGTCTTTGGTTCGACCCGTCGCTGTTCATGATCCATATCTGCAGGCTGCCGCTTCTGCTTGAAACAAACATTATTTCCCGGTCGCCCGGGGACCAGACACACCTGGTGTCAATTCCCGGGCTGTCCGTCAACTGGACCTCGCCCTTGCCGTCGACGCCCACTACCCATATCTCGTAGTCACCCGTGACATCCGATGCATAGGCCAGCTTCCTCCCGTCGCGGCTGAACGCGGGCAGCAGCTCCAGGGCGGTGTTGTCGGTGATCATTCTCTTTTCGGCCCCGTCCGGCTTCATTACCCAGAGCTCGTACGCCTCCAGCACGCGGCCGGAGATATATGCGACAAGACCGCCGGCCGGCGACCAGGCCGGATCAGACTGCAGCCCGCCCTCCCTTGTCAGTATGTTGCGCTGCTTGCCGTCCGGCGAGACCAGCCACAGGTCGCTGCTGTCCTTCATACCCGTCCTGAATCGAGCGGCCAGCAGCATGTCTCCGTCCGGCGACGCCGCCAGCCCTCCCACCATGCCGAAATCCTCCAGAATCTGCTTCTCGACGCCCGAAATTGAGTCCACCGTGAATACGCGGTTGTTGTTATCGCGGAAAAGCAGCGTCCGGCCGTCCGGCATCCAGAGGGGGTATCGCTTGTCGAAAGCCGATTTTGTAATCTGCACGGCGCCGCTTGCGTCCGGGTTCATGGCCCATATCTGCCAGTAGTCCCCCGTCAGACGCACGAAGGCCACGGGCCCGACGCTGCGCGTGCGGCGACAGCCTGGCAGCACGGCCAGAAGCAGAACCAATATGCAAGTGTCTCTAATCGAACTCATCACTTGTACGCGGAAATAGCTCCGCTGGCCTCGAAATAAACGCCGGGATAGTTGGGCTCGGCGGTCAAAACCGATACGTTATAGACTCCCTCGACCCAGATGTAATTTCCTCCGGCGCTCTTGCCGTTCCATATCACCTCCCGGCTGCCGGCCTGCTGGCGGACCCCGTCCAGCAGCGTAACGCAGTGGCTGCCGTCCGGATCGTCAAGCACGATAGTGACATCCGCATCCTCGGTCAGGTCGTACGTGATCCTGCTGACCTCGTTGTATGTCGGGACTATCCGATACGCGTTGCAAAGCAGCCCCGACGCGCGCGGAGGCTCGGACTTCACGAAAACAGCCCCTTTGTGCGTACCCTGCAATATTCCGAAATACAGGCTGTAGCTACCGTCGTGCACCCTGCCGTCACCATCCCTTCCGTTCCAGTAGTAGGTATGGTGCCCCGGCTTCAAAATGACATCGTTGTTCATGAAAATGTAGGCGGGCCTGCCGGAGCAATCCACTCTCATAAGCAGCTTCGCCCAGTCGGTCAGGTCGAAATCAATCGTCGCCGGCAGGTTCTTGTGAGCGTCAAAAGCGGTAACGTCAAAAACCATATTCTTCAGTGCCGGCGAAGAATTAGCCCAGTTCACGCTGCCCCACTGACAGACGTTGTTGGAATCGAATTCAGCCGTCACGGTGAAGTCATAGAAGCCGTCCGGGACAAGCACCTGATTGGCGTCCGTGCCGTCCCATGCGATCCTGTTGAGCCCCGCTATCACCGTCTGGCCGAGCTGTCGGACCGTATTGCCCGATGCCGGCTCGGTTACCAAAACGGTTACGTTGCAGTCCATTGTCACGGCATATTCTATCTCGCACGATTCGCCCTCTGTAGGATCGATACAGCTTATCGGGGCAAACCGGTCCGGACGCAATTTGATATAGGGGATTTGTATCGACTCTTCCGTCTCGACGGTGGGGTCGTATCCGAAGAGATACTCGGCCCAATTGGTGAATCCGTCGCCGTCGGCGTCCTGTTCGGGTCTCTGGGTCAGGTTCGGGTCATTCGGCCAGTACCTCAGCTCCCAGCCGTCTGCAAGGCCGTCGCCATCGTCGTCGACCGTCGGCGTTGCATCCGGGATGTTGCCGTAGCAGCCGATGTTCACGCGCCCGCCGTTCGGCGCCGGCTCCCAGGCGTACTGCGACCACGGCGCGCCGGCGTCTATGCAGGGAGAGTCGGGCGCCAGGTGATAGTCCAAATTATCCGCATCCACAAAGCGCGGGTCGGCGTTGAAATTGCCCAATCCCGCGTCGCCGTCCGAGACGCAGGAGAACTTGGCCGCGCACCCGTACAAATCGTCGCCGTTCTCCCAGAGGATGCAGTTGATCGCCGTTCCGCCGGATTGCGATATTCCCCGGCTGGCGTTCCTTACAATCGTGCACTTTGCTATTGTCGGTGACGAGCTGGAGCACAATATGCCGTGGGCCTTGTTGTGGGCGATGACGCTGTTGTATACCGAAGGAGAAGAGGAATTGCAGTACAGGCCGGACCCGCTGTTGTCGGCCAGCAGGCACTTGGATATTGTGGCGTTGGCCGATGATTCGCAGTAGATTCCGTGGCTTCCATTTAACACCGCCTGGCAGCTTATGATTTCCGGCGAGGCGTTTTTGCAGTAAATACCGTAGCCGCTGCTGTTTCTTACAACGCAGTTGCGGATGGTCGGTGAGGCGCCGGTGCAGAGGATGCCGTCGCTGCTGTTCGTGATCGTAAATCCGTTCAGCACTGAACCGGCCTGCTCGCCCGAATCGAATGTGACGCCGACTCCGCCGGAGGTATCGATAATGGTGTTTGCGACCCAGACCGTATTAGACGGATTGCTGCTCCTAAGCGTAAGCGGCTTGCCGCTGAAGTTTATGCGCTCCCTGTAGACTCCTTCGGCAACCACTATTTCGTCTCCCGCGGCCGCACAGGCAAGGGCGGCCGAGATTGACGGATACGACAGGTCCGAAGTGGCATTGAGCACCTGCCCGGAGTACTGCTCTGCCGTACGTGGCAGCCAGCCAACCTGGTACTCAGCGAGATTCTCCAGGCCGTCTCCGTCGGAATCGTCCCGTGGGCCCGCCGACAACATCTGGTCCTCCGGCCAGTGGAACCGCTCCCAGTCGTCCGGCAGGCCGTCGCCGTCCACATCGGCGCTTCCTCCACACGCCTCAGACGTGTTGCCATAGGCGCCGAGGTTAATCCGTCCTCCTCCTCCATCCGGCTCATCGGCATATTCGGAATTAGGATCGCCGGCGTCAATGCACGGAGAGTAGCTTGCCAGATGGTAGTCACCGGCATCCGGATCGACAAAATAGGGGTGATATCCCAGATTGCCCGGGCCGCTGTCTCCATCGCCGATGCACGAGTAAGTCGCTCTGGATTCGAACAGGTCGTCCCCGTTGTTCCATATAATGCAGTTGGCAATCGGCCCGCCCGACTGCGAAACCCCCCTGCCGCTGTTGTTCACGATGGTGCAGGCGGCAATCGAAGGCGAAGAGCTGGCGCAGGCGACGCCGTACTTGTCGTTATCCGCGATCACACAATTTGTGACCGACGGAGAAGAGCTGGCACAGTTCAATCCGTAGCTGCCGTTACGCGAAAGCGTGCAAGCCTTGATTTCGACGTCAGCCGAGGAATAGCAATAGAGCCCGTCCGAGGTGTTGTGCGTGCTTGTGCAGCCCTCGATCTTTGCCGATGCGCTCGCCCGGCAGTACAGGCCTATGTTGCGGTTGTTCTCTATTGTGCATCCGTTGATTACAACCGACCCCGCCGCGTTTGCGTACAAACCATAGCTGGCGTTGCCGGCTGCGAGGCAGTCGCTGATTACCGCATCCGCCGATGACTCGCAGACAATTCCCATCTGGGCGCCGTCCTCGGCCCGGCAGCGCGTGATCGAGGCCGATGCACACCCGTTGCAATAGAGACCATGGTTCGTGCTGCCGATAACCGCGCTGTCGCTTATCACGATACCGGGGCAGGCCGCCGCGTAAATTCCGAAATTCCGGCAGCCGGTCACCGTGACACGCTCAATCCTCGTCGAGCCGGAATTGTTGCAGAAGACGCCGTGATTGCCGCAATCCTCAACAGCGCAGTCCTTAATCAGACTGTTCGCGCAGGAATCTAGGTAGACACCGTAGCGAGTGCTCTCGGAGAAAACGCAGTCGCTTATGATCGGCGCGGCGTTTTTCGCGTACAAGCCGTCCTTGCTGCTGACGGTGACAACGCAGTTTGCGATTGTCGGTGAGGCTCCCGAGCACACGATTCCGCTGTCTGAGTTTATAATCGTGAAGCCCTCGAGCACGGCGTTGGGGTCCTCGCTGGAGTTGAACGTGATGCCGTCGGCCCCGTGAGAGTCTATGACCGTATTTGCCACGATAGACGCATTGTTCGGATCCACACTCTGCAGCCTGATTCGCTTGCCGCTGAAGTTGAGCCGGCCGACGTACACGCCGGGGTACGCAACCAGCACCTCCCCGTCCCGGGCAAATGTGATGGCCATCTGGATATCCCTGTACGACAGGCCCGTCGACTGATTCACCACAATCTCGCTCATCATTACAGGATCCCAGCCCATCTGATACTCGACGAGGTTCTTCAGGCCGTCGCCGTCGGCATCGTCCATCGGACCCATCGCCAGCGTCGGATCCCCCGGCCACTGCAGAAGCTCCCAGTCATCCGGCAGGCCGTCTTTATCGACATCGGCGCTCGCCTGGCAGGCCTGCGATGTGTTGCCGTAGGCGCCCAGGTTAACCCGGCCTCCGCCGCCGTTTTGCTCGTTGCCGTATTCGGCGTTCGGGTCCCCGGCGTCAATGCACGGAGAATAGCTTGCCAGGTGATAGTCGCCCGAGGCCGAATCGACAAAATACGGGGAATAGGCCGAATTGCCCACGCCTCTGTCTCCGTCGCTGATGCAGGAATAGGTCGCACTCGACTCGAACAGGTCGTCCCCGTTGTTCCAGATGATGCAGTTGACAATCGGTCCGCCCGACTGCGAGACGCCCCTGCCGGTATTGTCCACGATCGTGCAGTTCAGAATCGAAGGCGCCGAGCCGGAGCAGGTGACGCCGTAATTGCCGTTGTGGGCCACCACACAGTTGGAGACCAAGGGAGACGACCCGCTGCAGTTGAGGCCTGTGCCCGTATTATGTGACAGTGTACAGCTCGCAATCTTCACGTCGGCCGACGACTGGCAATACAGGCCCGCGTCGCCGTTGCCCGTGCCGGTGCAGCGCTCGATATTCGCCGAAGCGCTCGAATGGCAGTAGAAGCCTATCTTGCCGTTGTTCTCAGCTTTACAGTCCGCAGTCCGCACCGACGATGCCACGTGCACATAGAAACCGTGCGTGCCGTTGCCGGTGGAAACACAATCGACGACGGATGAATTAGGCGATGATTCGCAGATAATCCCCATCTGAGCGTTGTCCCTGGCGCTGCAGCGCTCTATGGAAGCGGACGCCGACGAATTACAGTACAATCCATGCACGGCACTGCCGACAAAGGTGCTGTCGGTAATCACAATGCCCGGACACGAAGTGCAATACAAGCCGTGCGAGGCTGTATTGACCGTTTCACAGCCAACCACTTTGGGGGAGGAATTCACACAGTAGATGCCATAACTGCTGCTGTTTTTGACCGTGCAGTTCCTGATTGACGGCGATGAATTCAAGCAGTAGATGCCGTATCGCCCCTGGTCAATCACTACTCCGTCAAGCACCGCCCCGGCCCCTTCGCCCGAGGTGAATGTCACCCCGTCTTTTCCCCCGGCCCTGATAAGAACATCCCCCGCCGGGGCAGTTAACTGCGCCAATCCGGAGGCCAACCCGGCCTGAGTCCATCCGGAGGCAAGGACGGCAAAATCGAGAAAATCAATTATCCCGTCCTCAACAAGGTCAAACTCCTCGCGAAAGCCGGGATCGCCTGAGTCCAGGAGCCACGATTCCGACATAAGGGCCAGCTCGCTGAGTCCGAAATCCCCCGGACCGGCCGAGCCGACCTTTCTGACCGTAATCGTCTTGCCCTTAAAGTCTATACTCTCTTCGTACACGCCGGGCCTTACCTCTATGATGTCCCCGTCCGTGCTGTAATCGATGGCCGCCTGGATGCTCTCGAAGTCAGCGGGGCCGTCGTCGTCGACGCTCAGGATGTTCTTGAATATCACGTCGGCCGCCTCGAAGCCGGCGTCATAAACATCTTCCGGCGACTCGCCCATCCGGCCGTTGCCGTTCTGGTCCATTTCGTTGCCGGCGATATCCCTGATCTGCGGACCGAGAAACACCCGGTTGACCGTGGCGCTGCTCTCGAAAGCTATTCTAAGGCAATCGCCGCCGAACAGCTCCACCTTGGGCGACGTTGCCACATCCTGCAGCCCGGTTCCGTCAACCATCTCCACGGCCAGTCTGCCGTCATTCGTGTACTCGCTCGAGACGCCGGCGATTGAGACACCCTCGATCTCGGCCTCCCCGCTGAATCGCACTTCCGCCAGGCCGACGTAGTTGCCGTCCCCGTAATTCGCCTTGACAACGAACTTCACGTACTTAGCGGCAACCGGACCCACAGAGATTACCTGGGAGAAGTCCACGTTCGCCGCCCCCGGCGCCCGACTCAGCGCGAACGTCCCGACGCTAACATAATTTGCGTCGTTGTCCGAGACCAGCACGTCCAGCTCTTTGACTCCTCGGCCTGTCTGCCCGGCCTCGTTATAGTTCCATATCCTGATTGACTTGAGCACACGCGACTCTGCAAGGTCAAAGATGACGTGCTGCTGTGTGACGTCACCCGCTGCGGACATCCACATCGTCCCTGAATTTGTGGAGTGCGCCAGAGCGCCCACCTGAACGATGTTGACATCCTCGACGGAGATGCTCTTTTCATCGACCTGCTCGTCAAACCAGACATACACGCACTTGCCGCTGCCGTCCTTGTCCCCGGCGACCTGGTGTCTCTCCACTTTCGGGCCGGTCCTGTCAAACTCCCAGGAGCCGTGGTAAACATCGTCGAGCAGCTCCCCTTCGACCCCGTCCCGGTCCTGATCGAGGCCCCTGCCGTCCACCGCCTGTACGCCGGGCCCGACGGAAACCGAGTACCGCCCGTCGGCCGTCAGCGAATCGAACGTCGCCCGGTATGTCTGCCGGCCGACGGATTCCCGCTGAAAGCCAACATCTGAGATCTGAACCTCTCCCTGTGGTCCGACTATCATGATATCGTCGGCCGAAAGGCTGTTCGGTTCGATACCCCAGGCAAAATTGATGTCAACATGATTCACATCCGCACTGACAATCCGGGACGGACTCACGGCCGTCACCACCGGGGCTTGCCCCGGCCGCACCAGCCAGAAAGTGCCGTCCTTTCCGGCGCGGCCTCCCGAGCCGCCTTTGACCGTTACATTCCGTAGCGGGAACTGGATCGAATCGCGGCAGTACAGGGCTATCCGGCCCCCGCCGCCGCCGCCGCCGTAGCCGCCGTGTCCGTTGCCGCCGTTGGCCGATATCTGGCCGGATCCCGCCAGCCGGCCGGCCGTAACATGTATGCTGCCGCCGGAGCCGCCTCCCGCATAAGAACCTTTGTAGTCCTGGCCGTTCGCGCTTAAAACGCCGTCAAGCGTCAGTTCGCCGGCCACCGTCATCCGAAGGCAGCCGCCCCCGTAGCCGCCCTTATTGTTGCCGTGGTTGCCGCCGCCGCTACCGCAATCTACCGGCTCCATCATGAAACCGTAACCTCCGCCCCCCGACGTGCCCGTGCTTGCATCACCCCCGGCCCCCCCGTATCCACCGCCGCCCCCGTAAGACGGCTCTCCCGAGCTGCCGGCCCCGGGACCTTCAACAGAGCGGTATCCATGGCCGTCGGCCTCGATCTTCCCGCCTGCTTCCACATTGATATTGCCCGTGACGTTGAGATAGAATCCATTCTTGGCGACAGTATGGGTCACGATGCCCCCCGATTCTACGTGAACATCGCCGCAGGTCATCCGGCTTTGGTCCAGCCACACGCTTGCCCCATTGCCCACCGTCAGGCTCTCAGCCTCAAGGGCATCCGGTGCTGACAACAGGAACAACGCATTATTAAGCAATACCTGCCGACAAGTGACGAATACTTCGGGATCGCTGAAATGCGCCCTGGCCTTGTTCGTCAGATTCATCAGGTCGAATTCCCCGGAATCAAGCACTCGAGTGAAGGCCCCATAGTTGGCGTTGCCGGCGTTGTCCAGCTTTAGGTCACCCCGTGCCTGACCGGATGGTTTCGTGTATATCGTTCCCGCCCCACCGACCTCAGAACCAGTGCCGCCCCTGGCGGAGATGGTCCCCGTGAACGCGTTTTCGTCGAAGTACAGCGCGATTCGGCCTCCTCCCCCGCCACCGCCGCGGTTACTATACCCGTTTCCACCGTCGGCCGATATACTGCCCGACCCCGTCAGCCGGCCCGCCGTAACGTGTATGCCGCCGCCGGAGCCCCCTCCCGCGTTGGAGCCCCTGTAGTTCCGGCCGTTTGCGCTGAGAATGCCGTCAAGCGCCAGCTCACCGCCCACTGTTATCCGCAGACAGCCTCCACCGCCGCCGCCTTCGTAGTTGCCGTGGTTGCCCCCGCCGCTGCCGATATCGTTCGGTGCGGTCACCGAGCCATAACCCCGTCCGCCGGGAGTCCCGGTGCTGGCCTTGCCCCCATCGCCGGCGTACCCGCCGCCGCCCCCGTAGGAAGGCTCTCCCGGGCTGCCGGCCCCAGGGCCCTCACCGGAGCCATATCCCGTGCCGTCAGCCCTGACATGACCTCCTTCTTCGACATCGAGATCGCCCGTAACGTTAAGATCAAACCCGTTTTTCCCGACGCTATGGGTCATGGCGCCCCCGGATTGGACCTGGACAGTGCCACAGGTCATCCGCCCGTCCAGCCACACGGTCCCCCCATTGCCAACGGCCAGGTCCTCCATTTCGAGGACGTCCGAAACCCACACGATGAGCCTCGCATCGTTCACGGATACCTGCTCACAACTGACGAGTAGTCCAGGATTGCTGAAAGTAGCCTTCGCCTGGTTGGCCACATTGATTCGTCCGAGTTCTTTAGACTCAAGCATTCGAGTGTAACTTCCGAGAGTGCCGCCGTTATACAGTTTCAGATCACCCCGTGCCTGGCCGGAGGGCTTGGTGTATATAGTCCCCGCCCCGCCGATCTCAGAGCCGGCGCCGCCCTTGGCCGAGACAGCGCCCATGAACGTGCTGTTTTGAAAATACAGGGCGATCCGGCCCCCTCCGCCCCCGCCGCCGTAGCCGCCGTACCCGCTGCCGCCGTCGGCCGATATGCTGCCGGAGCCCGTCAACTGAGCTGTAGTTATGTAGATGCCGCCGCCGGCGCCTCCTCCGGCATAAGCGCCCTGATAATTCTGTCCATTCGCGCTCACCGCGCCGTCAACGGTCAACGTTCCGCTCACAACCAGGCGGATAAGCCCACCCCCGGAGCCTCCCTTATTGCCGCCATGATTGCCGCCGCCGCTGCCGAAACCGTTCGGCGCGGTCAGCCACCCATAGCCGAAACCCCCCGCCGTGCCCGTGCTTGCCTTTCCGCCGTCTCCGCCGTATCCACCGCCTCCGCCGTAAGAAGGGTCTCCCGCGCCCCCGGCCCCCGGGCCCGCCCCGGCGCCGTAACCTCTGGCGTTGGCAGTGAGCTTGCTGCCGTACTCGATCACCACGTCCTGCGCTATCGTCAAATCGATCCCCGGACCCGGAACCCCTGCAACGGGCATCGAGTGAGTGACAGTGCCGCCGTTGGTCACCCGAAGGCTGTTGAAGCTGTGCCCGCCGTCGACGGCCAGAACGCACCCGTTTACGATGATGTCCTCGTTTTCGTAATTGGGGTCGCTTGCGCCAATCGTCGCGTTGCTGGTGAATGTCACTTCTGCCACGCAGATGTGTGTGTTAATAAACGACAGCAATATGAGCAGTACTATTCTCTTTTCCATGTCTGCGATCCGGTAGAAAGAACCCTGTTCAGAATCTGAGCGGTGAAATAGCCGTCCTCACGGCGGCAAAAAACCTTCTGGCGAGAAGACACAAAACGCAAACCCGTCTCTCCGTTCAACTCTCGCCGCAAACAAAGGCCCCCTCCTTTAGCTGCGACACACCTATAAACCAAAAAAGCATTCTAACTCAGAAAGTCACGCCCGTCAAGAGTAATTTTCACAAGACTCGACTCTGACTTCGTCGGGCCGGCTCGCAATATCTGAGCCGGGACACTGCACGCCAAAACCGGATAAGCGCCTGAGCGCACACAGGCGCCGCGCCCGCAGGGCGGGGAGTCACCGCTTTGTCCGGATGCTTTTTAGCTCTTCTGATGCCTCTGTTCTTTCCCGATAACCGCCCGTCTTGCGCCTCGGCTCAGAAGCTTTCGAAAGTCCCCGGAGAGATATTGCAGTCGAACACGCTCCTCGGGTATCATAGTGCAAGTAGTGTACACGAGCATCACTTATGAACCCGGACGGGGAATATCAGATGAAAAGACGGGAGTTCCTGAAGATGGCCGGTGCAGTCGCGGCCGGTTTGAACTGGGGCGCCGTTAGCCTGGCCGCCGCCTCAAAAAGGCGACCAAATATCGTCGTGATTCTCACGGACGACCAGGGCTATGCCGACATCAGTTTCAATCCGCACCATCCGCGCGAGGTCTCAACCCCGAATATGGACGCGCTCGCGAGCGATGGAGTCTTCTTCACGCAGGGTTACATCAGCGGCAATGTCTGCTCGCCGACACGCGCGGGCATAATGACAGGCCGTTATCAACAGCGCGTGGGAATCTACACGGCCGGCGAAGGCGGAAGCGGTCTGCCACTGAACGAGAAGATATTCCCGCAGTTCCTAAAGCCCGCCGGCTACGTGTGCGGCGCGTTCGGAAAGTGGCACCTCGGGCTCACCCGACAATACTCCCCGCTCGCCAGAGGCTTCGATGAGTTCTACGGATTCATGGGGCGAGGCGCACACGATTATTTCGAGCTGGACAACCCCGATTCGCCCATCTATCGCAACTACGACCCTATCCGGGACGAAGGATACCTCACCAGCCGGCTTACCGACGAAGCCGTCTCATTCGTCAACAGGCATACGAACGAGCCGTTCTTCCTCTATCTGGCCTACAACGCAGTCCACGCACCACCCCAGGCGCCGGAGCAGGACATCAAAAGATTCGACACCGGTGACCCGGCGCGAGACGTTCTCATGGCCATGCTCCTTCATCTCGACCGGGGCGTGGGCCGCGTCGTGCAAACCCTCAAGGACCGGGGCCTCTGGCAAAACACGCTGCTGTTCTTCCTCACCGACAACGGCGGTTCAAAGGCCATGCACGCCAACAACACGCCGCTGCGAGGCTTCAAGCAACAGAACTATGAGGGAGGCATTCGCACCCCCTTCATTGTCTCCTGGCCCGCCATGTTCGAAGGCGGCCGGACAATCGACACGCCCATCATCTCGCTTGACATTCTACCCACCGCCATCGATGCCGCTAACCTGCCGCTGCCAAAGGACAAACCCTTCGACGGCAAGAGCCTGCTGCCGCTTCTGCAGGGCAAGAAGAAAACACACCACGGGCACTTGTTCTGGAGCGAAGGCGGCGGCTCCGGCGAGTGGGCCGTACTCTCGGGCGACTGGAAACTCGTTGCCGTCCGGGAGCAACGCCAGTTGTTCGATCTCGCGGCCGACAACTCCGAGCTAAATGACCTGGCCGCAAAACAGCCCGCAAAGCTGGCCGAGTTGACAAAGCTCTACGACGCATGGCTCGAGCAAATGGCCGAACCGATCAACAAGGCGCCAAAACGCTGGAAGCCGGATACTCCCCTCAGAAGAAAACAGACCCGCAGGCAAAAACAACGCCCGGCCCAAAGAAACCAACGATAAGTAAAAAGAGACAAAACTAACTGGATCGTAAACCCAACAACATCTGCTAAAGGAGCAACAGGATGAAAAGACGTGAATTCCTGAAGGCCGCCGCTATGGGTGCACTGGCCTGGGTGACCCCGACTTCATTTGGCGCCGGCAAGCCGAAAAGGCCGAACTTCATGTTCATCATTGCCGACGACTGCACCTATCGTGATATCGCCTGCTACGGTGGCCAGGCCCACACCCCCAATATCGATAAGCTGGCTCGCGAGGGAATGCGGTTCGAGAACTGCTTCCAGGCCGCGCCCATGTGCTCGCCCACGCGCCATAACATTTACACCGGAATATACCCCGTCAAGAGCGGAGCCTATCCCAACCACACGCACGTCAATCCCGGCATCCAAAGTGTTGTCCACTACCTCAAGCCGCTGGGCTACCGTGTAGCGCTGAACGGCAAGCGGCATATCGGCCCCGCCTCGGCCTTTCCCTTCGAATACGGCGGCAAGAGCAATAACCCGGACATGGACTTCGCCGACAAGTTCATCGGCCGGTGCGCCGGTAGCGACACGCCTTTCTGCATCTTCCAGTGCTCCAACGAGCCCCACTCGCCCTGGAACAAGGGCGACCCGTCGCGCTACGACCCGGCTGCCTTGAAGCTGCCCCCCTACTTCGTCGACACCCGGGAGACCCGCGAAAACATGACCCGCTATCTGGCCGAGATAACCTACTATGATGGCCAGGTCGGCCAGTCGCTGGCCCTGCTCGACAAACACAACGTTGCCGACAACACCCTCGTCATCGTCGTCACCGAGCAGGGCTCGAGCTTCCCCTTCGGAAAATGGACCTGCTACGACACCGGGCTCCAGTCCGCCTTCATCGCCCGATGGCCCGGCAGGATAAAGCCCGGAACCGTCAGCAACGCACTTATCGAATACGTCGATGTCCTGCCTACCTACCTGGACGCCGCCGGCGCCCACACCCCGGCGATAATCGACGGAAAGAGCCTCATCCCCGTGTTGCTCGGCAAGACCCAAGAACACAAGAAATACGTCTACGGCGAGATGACGACCCGCGGAATCAATAACGGCTCAGATTACTTCGGTATCCGCTCGATTCGCTCGCTCAGGTTCAAGTATATCTGGAACTTCACACCGCAAGTCACGTTCCGCAATGCCTGCGTCAATTCGAGCATATTCAAGTCATGGCAGGCAAAGGCCGCAGATGACCCCGACGCGGCCGAAAAGGTTCGCCGCTACCAGCACAGGCCGGGCGAAGAGCTTTACGATGTGACCAGGGACCCCTACGAGTGGAATAACCTCGCCGATGACCCCGGGTATGCTCAAGTCAAGGCCCAATTGAGGACGCAACTGCTTGAATGGATGGAGGCCATGGGCGATAAGGGCCAGCAAACCGAGCTCGAAGCCAGAGAGCACCAGAGCCCCGCCCGCAGCAGGAAGAAGCCCAAATCCTCGCCCAAGAGAAAACAGAGCAAACCCGCCGACAGAAAGGCCCGCAGAGAAGCCCGAGAATCCCCCTGAGCGGGTGGGCCCGCGCCGCACTCCGAAAAGTGTCGGGCCCGGGCGACCTCGTATCGACCGGCGTTTAATCGGAATCACGCGTGATCTGCACGTGAAGAATCCCAGGCAGGGCCATCTTCATATCACCGTCAAGCCCTGCCACGAACAACGAATACCGGCCTTCCTCATTGACTTTGCCCATGCCGGTATGGTAGAATACCATCGGTGGCACGTGTAATTGTGCTTGTACGCGGCTGATGGCTTGATATTGCGATATCGGCCGGGCACGTGGGGGAAGGAGATAGAAGATGCGTGGACGCATGAAGACCCTGTTTTTAACGCTCGCACTGGCCTCATTGCCCGGGGGCCGGGCCCGTGCCCAGTGCCCGCTCGGCGACCTGACCGGTGACTGCAAGGTCGATTTCGCGGACGTTCAAACCCTTGCCGCGCAGTGGCTTAGCCCGCCCGAAAGCCCCGCAGACCTTGACAAAGATGAAGAGGTCAACCTCGACGATTACTCAATCCTGGCGGCCCAGTGGTTCACAAAGGGAATACCGCTCGTGATCAACGAGTTCATGGCTGCCAACAGCAGCGGCCTGCGCGACCCCCAGGGCGAGTATGACGACTGGATCGAGATATACAACGCCGGCAGCGAGCCCATCGACTTGGCCGGTATGTACCTGACCGATGACCTCGATGACCCGACCAAGTGGCGGATTCCCGCGGGAATGCCCGGCGTCACGATGCTGGGCCATGGCGGTTATCTCTTGATCTGGGCCGACAACGACGTTACTGACGCCGGTCTGCACGCGGCGTTCGAATTGAATTCCGACGGCGAAGAGATCGGATTGTTCGACAAGGATGGCGCAACACTCATCGACAGCATCGACTTTCCCGACCAGACCGCCAACATCTCGTACGGCCGTTTTCCGAACGCCACCGAAAACTGGCGATTCATCGGATTCCCCACCCCGACCGTCGGAAACATCGGTGCCTATCAGGGACAGGTCGCCGACACCAAGTTCAGCCACAACCGCGGCTTCTACGACGCCCCCTTCTCCGTGACAATCGCAACCGATACCCCCGGCGCGACCATCTACTACACCGTCGACGGCAGCGCGCCGTTCGATACCCAGCACGGCATTCCCGCAGGCATGGTTTATACCGGCCCCGTACTTATAACCACCACAACCTGCCTTCGCGCAGTGGCCTTCATCCCAGCCTGGAAGCCCACAAACATGGACGCCCAGACCTACTTATTCCTCGACGATGTCATTCGCCAGCCCTCAAATCCTCCCGGCTATCCGACCAACTGGGGACATACAGGAACAGGCGACTACCAAATGGACCCCGATGTCGTTAACCACCCCCAATACCGCGACACCATGATCAACGACCTCAAGGCCGTGCCGACCATTTCTTTGGCCATGCATCGCGACGAGTGGTTCGGCGCCAACGGCATATACATCAGGGGCGAACTGGACGAGCGGGCCGTATCCGCCGAGATGATCTTCCCCGACGGAAACGATGGATTCCAGATAAACTGCGCCGTCATGATTGTCGGAGGCACCAGCGTCAACAGATGGAAAATGGACAAGCTCTCCATGAGGCTGAAATTCAAGGGCGAGTACGGGCCCACAATGCTAAGGTTCCCCGTCTTCGGAGACGATGCTGCGGATGAATTCAATACCCTCGTCCTCGACGCGCGTATGAATAATAGCTGGGCCTACGGTGGCGGCGTTGGCGTAAAGGGAACACGACCCTGGGGCTCCGTCGGACAGCGCGATATAGCCCAGTACACACGCGACCAGTTCGTCGCCGACATCCACAACGATATGGGCGGCTATTCGCCAAAGGGCAGGCACGTCCACCTCTACCTCAACGGGCTATACTGGGGACTCTACTGGGTGCACGAGAGGCCTGACGACAGTTTCGCAGCAACATACTTCGGCGGAGAGGCAGAGGACTACGACGTCCTCAAACACAACTCCGGAACCGTCGTAAGCGGCTCCAACACCGACTACAACCAGATGTTCAGCGTAGCCGCCGGCGCAGGCTCCGACGCGCAGTACCAGCTCGTCCACCAGTACCTCGATGTCACCGACTTCGCCGACTACATGATCACCAACTACTACGTCGGCAACACCGACTGGGCCCATCAGAACTGGTATGCCTCAAGAAATCGCGTGGACCCGCTCGGCCGCTGGAGGTACCATAGCTGGGACGCCGAGCACGTCATGGAGGGGCTCGACTGGGACTCTACGGGCTTGAACAACAGCGGCGGGCCCACTGCCCTCCAGCAAAGACTCCAGCAAAATGCCGAATACCGCGTGCTGTTCGGGGACCGCGCACACAGGCACTTCTTCAACAACGGCACCCTGACGCCGGATGGCGCAAAGTCGCTGTACCAGATTCGCCTCGACGACGTTGACCGCGCGGTCGTCGGCGAATCCGCACGCTGGGGTGACAATCACCGCTCCACTCCATATACGCGGAACCTCGAATGGGTCAGGGAACGGGACTGGCTCATGAACACATATTTGCCCCAGCGCAACGACACAGTCCTGGATCAGTTCAAGACAAGAGGCTGGTACCCCTCGCTTGAAGCGCCCGTGTTCCATCTCAACGGCTCTTATCAGCACGGGGGGCAGGCCGTTTCGGGAGATGCGCTCTCCATGACCGTTCCGGCGGGCCAGTCGTACATCGAGACCGAGCTGGTGGCCCAGGGCGATTCGGTCCGCGCACACGTCCCGACCGACAACTCGCTGGGGCTAAGCTGGGTGGAGAAGAACTTTGTGCCCGGCGCAGGCTGGACCGACGGCTCCACGGGAACCGGCGTAGGCTACGATCAACGAAACGACTACAAGCCGATGATCGAAACGGATCTCTACAATCAGATGTACGCCAGGAGCAGCTCGGTCTTCTGCCGGATTGCCTTCATCTACGACGGCAGCCAGAGCTTCGAGAAGCTCGAGCTGCAAATGAAATACGACGACGGATTCATCGCCTATCTGAACGGCAGGGAGATATACCGAAGCAATAATATTACAAACGATGTTCCAGGCACAGCGGATTGCGGCAGCCGTGAAGTGGGCGCCTCTTTTGACAAGTTCGACGTCACCGGCTTCAAAAATGAGCTGGACGTGGGAATGAATGTTCTGGCAATACACGGCATCAACTCCAGCAGGACAAGCTCCGACATGCTCATATTACCCAGGCTCGTCGGTCTCGCGCCCGATACGAGCGGCGCCGGCAAGCCCGTATGGTACACGACCGACGGCTCGGACCCGAGACGCGCCGGCGGCTCAATCAACTCACAGGCAGTGGAATACAGCGGGCCGTTTGCCCTCACACAAACCGTGCACTTGAAGGCCAGGACCCTGGACAAGGGCAAATGGAGTGCGTTGAATGAAGCGGTGTATTCGGTTGGGCCGGTGGCGGAGAGTCTTCGTATCAGCGAGATAATGTATCATCCGTACGATGCTTACGACGCGAACGATCCGAACGAGGAGTACATCGAGCTGACGAACATCGGGGCCGAGAGTATCAACCTGAACTTGGTGCGGTTTACAAACGGCGTAGAGTTCGTCTTCCCGCCCGTAGAGCTTGGGCCGGGACAGTACGTCCTGGTCGTGCAGGACCTGGACGCTTTCGAGGCAAGGTACGGCACCGGGGTAGCGATAGCGGGAGAGTATCTCGGCAGGCTCAATAACGGCGGCGAGAGGGTAAGGCTGGAGGATGCCATCGGCGGGACTATCCTTGATTTCAAGTACAGGGACGGCTGGCGGAGGATTGCCGACGGCTACGGATATTCACTTACCATAATCGACGCGGCCAATCCCGACCCTAACAGTTGGGGCATGAAAGACTCCTGGCGGGCAAGCGCGTACGAGGGCGGCTCGCCGGGCGAAGATGACGGCGGGATCATCCCCAATCCGGGCAGCGTGGTCGTCAACGAGATAATGGCGCATTCACACGCGGACGCACCCGACTGGGTAGAGCTGTACAACACGACCGACGCCGAGATAGACATAGGCGGCTGGTACCTGAGCGACAGCGAGGCGGACCTGCGGAAATACGAGATTGCGGCCGGCACGAAGATAAAGGCGCACGAGTACAAGCTGTTCTACGAGGACGTG
>CP070678.1:4895574-4911304 GCA_020352515.1 Phycisphaerales bacterium
GCGCCATTCACGTAAAGTTCAAGCCGGGCGTCGGACTGGCCGAGGGCCGTGAGCAGGTGGCCTCGCTGTGGCAGAACTTCAGGCAGACTAAGGCCGGCGAAGAACAGGGGTACCTGCTGGATAACGTTACCGTGCAGAATTGGAAGGACTACCGGCGCGGCAATATTGCGCCGATGGAGAAAGAGCAGGCGATCATGGCCGTCATGTTCGGCTTTGTGGGGATCACGACCGTCTTCATCGTGTTCGTTGTTTTCTATATGATCACCAGCCACAAGAGCAAAGACATCGGGATATTGAAAAGCATAGGCGCCTCCAACGCCGACATTATTGAGCTGTTTTCGGGTTTTGCCTTTCTGGCGGGCTTTTTGGGCTCCTGTATCGGGCTGCTCGCAGGCTGGCTGTTTTTGCGCGAGGCGAACCGGATCGAGGACTGGCTTTTCAGACATTGTGGCTTCCAGCTTTGGGACCGGACGATCTACGCCATAGGGGATATCCCGAGCCGGACGAATCTCGGTGTCATGGCCGTAATCGCGATGTCGGCGGTATTTGCGTGTCTTATCGGGGCGCTTGTGCCGAGCTTGAGGGCGGCGGCCTCCAGACCGGTCGAGACTTTGCAGGTGAACAGACTATGAGCAGGGACAGGACTATTTTGCAGTCCGAGGGCATTCACAAGTCGTACAGAATGGGCGCCACGGAGGTCAAGGTGCTCAAAGGCGTGGATTTGGCCGTCAAGGACGGAGAGTTCGTGGCGATAGTGGGTGCTTCGGGCAGCGGCAAGAGCACGCTTCTTCACATATTGGGCGCTCTCGACAAACCGGATAGAGGGGTCGTTAAATACGAAGGACAGGATTTGAGCAGGCGCAGGGGCCGCGAGCTAAACCGCTTTCGCAACAAGATGGTCGGGTTCGTGTTTCAGTTTTATCATTTACTGGACGAGCTGTCGGTGCTTGAGAACGTTTTTCTGCCCGCGATGGTGTCAAGCAGCGTCATCGGGTGGTTCGGACAACGCATGCACGCCAGAAAGAGGGCCGAAGAGCTGCTGGCGCAACTGGGTCTTGCAGAGCGGTCGAATCACAAGCCTTACCAGTTGTCCGGCGGGGAAAGGCAGAGAGTTGCCATTGCCCGAGCCTTGATGAACAAGCCGACCGTGCTTTTGGCCGATGAGCCGACGGGAAACCTTGACTCTCAGACGGGAAATGGTATCCTTAGGGTGCTCGAAGGGTTGAACAAGGCCGGGCAGACGATTCTGATGGTGACCCATGATGAGAGGATTGCCGAGAGGGCCGAGCGAACGGTAACTCTGGCCGACGGCCGAATAGAATATCACAAGGGGCAGGATCAGACGCGGAAAGCCCTAACGTAAGGGCAAGATCCGGGAGTTCCGGATTCTTTATGGCGGCTCCTGCTTGCGGCTTTTGGAGTGTTCCTTATGGCATTGAAGATTTGGCTTGATGACAAGCTTGTTGACGAGGCAGATGCCAAAGTGTCCGTCTTCGACCACGGCCTGCTCTACGGCGACGGTGTCTTCGAGGGTATTCGCGTTTATAACGGGCGGGTGTTCGAGCTTGAGGCCCACATTGTGCGCCTCTACGAGTCGGCCAAGGTGATCCGTCTTGAGGTTCCGATCGGCAAAAGCGGGCTTCTCGGGGCGATCGAGAAGACTGTGGAAGCAAACGGGGTTGTTGACGGCTATATTCGGCTGGTCATAACACGCGGGGTCGGCACGCTCGGATTAAACCCTTTCATATGCAAAAGCAGCCGCTTGATCATAATAGCCGATAAGATACAGCTTTACCCGGAGGAGCTTTACGAAAAGGGTATGAAGGTAATCAGCACGGTGACCGTACGGAACCATCCGCTCGCAATTCCGCCTCAGGTCAAAAGCCTCAATTACCTCAACAATATTCTTGCCAAAATCGAGGCCCTGGACAACGACGTGCCCGAGGCGATCATGTACAACCACGAGGGGTATGTCGCCGAGGCAACCGGAGATAACGTCTTCATCGTCAGGAACGGGGTGATTTATACTCCACCCGCTGAGGCCGGCGCGCTGGAGGGAATAACGCGGGCTCTGGTGATTAGATTGGCCGAAGAACAGAACTTCCGGGTGGTTGAGAAGAATCTTACAAGGCACGATTTGTACGTTTGTGACGAGTTCTTCCTCACGGGTACGGCGGCCGAGGTGATAGGTATCGTGGACATCGACGGGAGGGTCATAGGCGACGGCAGACCGGGACCCGTTACCAGGCTGCTGAGAGAAGAGTTCTTCAAGTACGCCCATAGGAAGGAGAAATAGCGGACAGCAATCGGCGCGGATGCCGGAGGCAACACGCTGGAGATTATGCAACTACCCGCACACAGGGACATATCCGGCCAGAGCGCAGAGGGTGCGCCTCCGGTCTTCAGGCCTGTAGAGCACCATCTGGACGAGGTTAGAGAGCTTATCGCGCAGCAGTTGAACGCTACCGCAACAGACGGGGACATCCAAGGATTGCTCGAGCACGTCAGTTTTCAGAGCGGAAAAATGATAAGGCCCGGACTGCTTTTGCTCGCCAGCGCCTGCTGCGGGAAGATCACGGACAAACACATCCGGGTCGCAGCAATTGTCGAAATGATTCACAATGCTACGCTGCTGCACGATGATGTTATCGACGAGGGACAGAAGCGGCGGGGCCGGCCCACGATAAACAGTCTCCGGGGCAACGAGTTGGCCGTGCTCGTCGGGGATTTCCTTTTGAGCCGGGTCTTCCGGATGTGTTCGGAACTGGAGCCACAGGCGGCAAAAGTGATTGCCGAGGCGACCATTCGCGTATGCGAAGGCGAGCTCAGACAGGTCGTCCAGCGGCGGAACTGGCGGTTGAGCGAGCCCGAGTACATAGACATAATCACCGACAAGAGCGCCGCCCTTTTTAGCAGTTGCTGTCGTCTCGGAGCCCTGCTGTCACAGGCAGATAAGCTTCAGGTGCGTTTATTAGCCGAATTCGGCCTGAATGCCGGCATCGCCTTTCAGATCACCGACGACCTGCTGGACATAGTTGGCGACGAGGGCGAGACGGGCAAGACTCTCGGCAGTGACGCCGATAAGAACAAACCAACGCTCGCGACCATACACTTGCTGCGAAATGCCGGCGCAGAGCAGCGAGAGATTATCGAGGGCTGGCTGGCCGATCCCGTTAACAGCAGGGCCCGGCTTCTGGATATGCTTGATAGTCACGGGAGCCTGGAATACTCTCGCCGGCGAGCCCGGGAGTATGCCGCCGGCGCAATTGAGTCGTTGAGCCGCCTGGCGGAGAGCGACGCCAGAGACGCCTTGGTTGAGACAGCCCATTTCATCCTCCGCAGGGCAGGTTAGCCCACATATTCTCCCGATTCTCAATACTCGCCCCTCTCTTGCCACCACCCACAAAATATTTTTCGACAGCTCAATGAGAACGGCATATAATACTCCCGATGCTTGAAGGAAGGACCGATAAAAGACTGTTCGACGAGATTGAGAAGGCCAATATAGAGTCTGCCGCTCCGTTGGCAGTCAGGATGAGACCAAGAAATCTTGCCGATTTTATCGGACAGAAACACTTTCTTGGGCCCGATAAGCTTCTGACGAGGATGCTCGAGGCAGACAGGCTTAGCAGCCTTATCTTTTACGGCCCCCCGGGTGTCGGCAAAACCTCGCTGGCGATGGTAATAGCCAATTATACCAAGGCCAAGTTCCATTATCTCAGCGCGCCGGCGGCCAGTGTCAAGGACATTCGCAATGTGATCGCCGCCGCCAGGCACAGGCTGGCGGCAAACAGAGCGAGGACCGTATTATTCATCGACGAGATTCACCGCTTCAACAGGGCCCAGCAGGACGTCCTTCTCGACGATGTCGAATCAGGGGTCTTGATTCTAATAGGCGCCACTACCGAGAATCCTTACTTCTCGGTCAACTCGCCGCTCATTTCCAGGAGCACGGTTTTTCTCTTCGAGCCGCTTGGTGAGGCAGACATTTTGCAGTTGCTCGACAGAGCGATTGGCGATTCACAACGGGGTCTTGGGCGCCACGACGTTCATGCCGACAAGAAAGCCCTGAAGTTCCTTGCGGTAATGTCCGATGGGGATGCGAGGAAGGCTTTGACGGCGCTGGAGGTGGGGGTGCTGTCTCAGGCGTCGCGAAAGCCCGGGTCACGGATAAAATTTAATCTGGAGGTTGCGAAAGAGTCGATACAACAAAAGGCGATTGCCTATGACGGCACAGGCGATACGCACTATGATTTGGCAAGTGCTCTTCAAAAGAGCATGAGGGGTTCCGACCCGGACGCGACGGCATACTGGCTTGCCAGGATGATCGCGGGCGGGGAGGATACGCGTTTCATAGCCCGGCGAATAGCGGTCTGTGCGGCAGAGGACGTAGGCAACGCCGATCCGATGGCGACGGTTCTGGCGGCGGCAGCCGTTCAGATATCGGAGTTTGTTGGCCTGCCGGAAGCTCAGTTGGCGCTTGCGCAGGCGGCGCTCTATGTGGCGTGTGCTCCGAAATCCAATGCCTCGGCGCGCGCGATCTGGAAAGCGGTCTCGGATGTGAAAGAGCAGCCGATTAAGGAGGTGCCGAAACACCTCAAGGACAGCCACTATCAGGCGGCTAAGAAGCTGGGCTATGGAGCTGACTACAAGTATCCCCATGATTTCAAGGACGGCTTTGTTCAGCAGGAGTACCTTCCGGCCGGGGCCGAAAAAAGATATTACGCTCCGAAAAACATCGGGTATGAAAAAAACATCAGATGTTATTTACAGAGGCTGCAAAGCCTGATACAAAATGTCAAACCTGTCGAAAGGAATGCTGAAAAGAAGGACGGCTGAATGAACCAGGCCAAGGTTGAGCTGCGCGAGAAGCTTAAGAAGTGCCTGCTTTCCATACCGGAACAGCAGAGACGTCAAAAGAGCCGTAAGGCGTGCGCAAACCTGCTATCCCTGCCGCACTTTCAGAGTGCCTCTTCGGTCATGATGTACCTTTCCCTTCCACACGAGGTGGATACTTCGGAGGCAATACTGCACGCCTGGCAACTCGGCAAGACGGTTGCGGTCCCGAAGATCTCCTGGCAGCAGCGGCACATGATACCGGTACGGATAAACTCGCTTGAGACGGGTTTCTCGACCTGCGCTTCGGGTCTCCGTAATCCGACGGGGGGCGTTCCGATACCATTCGAAGAGATTGACCTGGTTGTGACGCCGGCACTTGGATTCGACAGGCAGGGAAATCGGCTGGGGCGGGGAGGCTCTTATTACGACAGGTTTTTTGCGAATGAGGATCTTAGGGCCGCCAGATGCGGTCTTGCATTTGTAGAACAGCTTCTTGAGTCAATACCGGTGACAGAATCCGACATGCCGGTGGATTTTCTGGTCACCGATGAGGGTGTAATGTACTTCAACAACCGGAAAGGAGACTGAAATGGCACGTTATCCCGGCGGTGCACAGGGTTCGGGGAGAAATCGGACGCGAAACCGGATATTCATGATTTTGGGGTTGCTTTGTGCGGTGGCGGTCATCGCTTTGATATACGGCCCCGGCCCGTTCGGCAGGAGCGAAAGCGAAGAAGGGATTCTCGCCGGGCCGCCAATCGATATCAATGGTCCGGAGGTCAATGAAGTGACCCCATCGGAGCCGGTTCCGGGGCCGGTCGTTGAGACCGAGAGGGCGGAGCCGAATCTCACCAAGCCGGTCCTGGCGGAGGCGGTAGTACAGCCGAATCCGGAAGCGCAAACGATGATCTCCGAGGCGATAGAGCTTTTGGCCGCGAAACCCAGCCGCATCTTAGAGGCGCGCGAAAAGCTGAACAAGGCCCTGTTGGTGCCGATGAGCTCGCAGCAGCGGATGTTTGTCAAAGAGCGGTTGTCTGAGATTGCCGACGAGTGGCTTTTCAGCAGAAAGATCTTCCCGGATGACAGGCTTTGTGGAACGTACAAGGTCGAGACCGGCGACCAGCTCAGCGTGATCGGCAAGACATACAAGGTGCCGCACGAGCTGATTATGAAAATAAACAGGATAAGCAATCCGCGGCTCTTGAGGCTGGGAGACACCATCAAGGTTGTCAACGGACCGTTCCATGCCAAGATATATCGCTCGACATTTACGATGGACATTTATCTCCAAGATACCTTTGTTCGAAGTTACAGTGTGGGCCTTGGCAAGGAAGGTATGGAGACCCCGACCGGACTTTGGGCCGTCAAGCCCGACGGGAAGCTGGTAGAACCGCCGTGGCCCGACCCTGAAACCGGAATACTCCTGCACGCCGGCGATCCGGGTTATGCGCTGGGATCCAGATGGATAGCCCTTGAGGGCCTCGAAGGCGAAGCCAAGGACAGGTCGGGCTTTGGAATTCACGGCACGAAGGACCCGCAGACTATCGGCACGCCCAGCAGCCGGGGGTGCATTCGCCTGCACAACGGCGACGCGATATTCGTGTACGATCTGTTGGTGCCGGTTCACTCACTTGTGAGAGTCGAGGATTGAAGCCACGTTGTATATGGCGGAGGTCAAGAAGAGCCGGCGGGCCCTGACGGCGCGCCGGAGCGGGCAGAGAAGAGATTTCTGTAGTCCCGCCCCCCTGCGCTCTAAGCGGATTCCTTCTTTGCGTTATGCTTGGCGCTGAACAAATCGGCCCTGCCCTCGACAATATCAGCGGTTATCGTGTATTTCGCAGGCTTGGCCTCTTCCGGGAGCTGGTACATCAGATCAACCATAAGCTCCTCGGTAATGGCGCGCAGGGCCCTGGCGCCGGTATCGCGGGTAAGTGCTTTGCGGGCGAGGGCGTGCAGGGCGCCGTCCGTGAATTCAAGCTCGGCGTTTTCCATCTCGAAGAATCTCTTATACTGCCTGCTGAGCGCATTTTTCGGCTTTGTCAGTATGTCTATGAGCGCCTTTTCGTCGAGGGCCGAGAGGGTGGCGATGACCGGCATTCGGCCGACCATCTCGGGAATCATTCCGTACTCGATGACATCCTCCGGTATGACCTGCTCCAGCACATCGCTTAGCTCGGACTTCTCATCGGGCTGGTTGGACAGCTCAGAGCCGAATCCTATCATCTTTTTGCCGAGCCGCTTCTTGATGATGTTTTCAAGGCCCACGAAGGTCCCGCCGCATATGAAGAGTATTTGCGTGGTGTCCATTTGTATGTAAGACTGCTCGGGGTGTTTTCTGCCCCCCTGCGGGGGTATATTGGCGGTCGTCCCTTCGAGCATCTTCAGCAGCGACTGCTGGACGCCTTCTCCGGAGACATCGCGGGTTATTGAAACGTTCTGGTAAGTTTTGCCGATCTTGTCTATCTCATCGATGTAAACGATTCCGCGCTGGGCGGCTTCTATATCGTAGTCGGCGGCCTGCAGCAGCCTAAGCAGGAAGTTTTCAACGTCCTCGCCGACGTATCCGGCCTCCGTGACGGTTGTGGCGTCGCATATTGCAAACGGCACTTCCAGCTTTCTGGCAAGCGTGCGGGCAAGAAGGGTCTTGCCGCAGCCGGTCGGGCCTATCAACAGAACGTTCGACTTGTCGATCTCAACGTCGCTGTCGGCGTTGTCGGTGTGCAGAAGGCGCTTATAGTGGTTGTGGACGGCGACCGACAGATATTTCTTGGCGTGTTCCTGCCCGATTACGTACTGGTCAAGGTATTCCTTGATTTCCTTGGGCCGCGGCAGTTCGTCGAAACTTATGCCGACGGTGCCGAGCTTTCTGCGGTTCTGCTGGATTATGTTATGGCACAGCTCCACACATTCAGGGCAGATAAAGACCCTGTTGGGCCCTTCTATAAGCGTCTCCGCCTGGGTCCCGGACCGGCCGCAGAAGCTGCAGATTGACTTGGGCTTTCTCGTATTTGTCTGTTTGGCCATGACGGTACCCCGTAATAAAGAATAAGCATGGGCCTATTGCGTTATTGATATTCTAATCGCTCGCAGGCCTTGAAGCAAGGCTTTTAGCCGCTTTCAGGGCTGGAACCGGGCGCGCGGTCTATTCTGCATGCGTGAGCTGACTCTTTTTGACGCGGAACGTGTGGACGAGCTCGTTATCGATATTGATTATTTGATAGGTTACTTGCGGATCCTCTGCGGTCGTATCGAACGAGAGCAACCCGAACGAGCATTTCTTGTTGTAGCCGAACAACGCCCCTGGCATTATTTTGTGGGTATGCATGTTGGTAAGCTTTGAGCTTTCGAACTCATAGAACGAGGGGCCCCGGCTGCGTTTTATCTCCCAGACGTCGGAGCGGTGGCGGTCCGCCGACAGGAGAATGATCCCATCAATCTTGTTGGTCTCAAGGAACGAGAAGATTTCTTCTCTTTCGTCCTTGTAGCCTTCCCAGGTATCGAGGCTGCCAGGCTTGGTTCCGAAGGCCCAGGGCACGGGCGAGGCGAGAACCTTGAAGACAGCATTAGAGCCGCGGAGCCTCTCAAACAGCCATTTTTTCTGCGCCGGCCCGAGCATTGAGGGATTCTTGCCCCTCGGGTTGGTGCGATAGTAGCGGCCGTCGAGCATGAAGAAATCGACGTCGGCGATGGAAAAATGGAACCAGCAACCCGGCTGGTCCTCGCTGCCTCCGGCGTAGTACGGATTGTTCCAGTTGTTCATGAATGTGTGCCAGACGGGGATTTTCCAGGCCGGCTGGCGGATGTCGGGGCCGCCCCGTCCGTCATTCGTGGTGAAGTCGTGGTCATCCCAGATGGCATAGACGGCCGTTGAAGCGGCGAAGTCTCTGAATTCGGGGCGGGACTGGCGTCTGTAATAACAGTACTGCTGCACGGCCCGCCTGGTGGGGTGGTCGATGTACACGTTGTCTCCGAGCAGCAGTATGGCCGGCAGGTTGTGCGAGGCGATCGTCCTCCACATGCGTTCGAACTTGGGCGTGTACCCTGCACCGCCGCCAAAGGCGACCTGAAATTTTGCCGGCCTGCCGCCGACGGGGAACGTCTGAAATGACCACTTTCGCGGCTCCCTTTTGCCGTCCAGGAGCATCTGATAATAGTATCTGGTGTCAGGTTTGAGATTTTCTACAGCGAGCACAGCGGTGAAATCCTTCTCTCGGTCGGTCTTGACTATCTGTGATCGGATGGTCGAATCCATACTTTCGGAGGCGGCAACGATGACCTGCACGGGTGTTTCGTGAGCGGTGCGGACCCAGAACTTCGCGCTTTCTTCGGTGACACAGCCGAGCATCGGGCCGTGCAGAAGCTCAACCTCGCGCCCCTCGGCCAAGGCTTTGAACTCGGAGCTTTCGGTCAGGGGCTTGAGCAGGTCTCTGGGGCCGGCGACAAAACGGCCGAAGGGAAGCCCTCCGTCGAGGGCGCTCTTAACGTGGGTGACGGCCGTCTGAATATCGTTGCTGCGTGCATACGCGACAGCAAGGGCGTACATGCACTCGAGGTCATCCGGATGTTCGGCGAGGTATTTTTCGAGGGTCTTTATGGCGGCATCGTAGCGGCCGTCCACTATTCGAGCGAAGGGCTCTCTGACCACCAGCTTGTACTGCTCTGCCGCGCAGATGGTCATGGAAAATGCCACTAACACCACCAATGCAAACGCCCGTGCGAAATGTTGTTGCTTTGAGTCGATCATGTTTAGCTCCCGTGATTCAGTTGACTGCCTGCGGCGTATTATGGTACGTCTGACCGCGCTGAAACGCGCGGCCTTTACCGTTTCAGAATCTGAAGTTACGAATCAAGCCGATCTCATTGGGGTCGTAGGGCGTGCCGTCCGCATGGAATATATCGTGCTGCCAGATCTTCGGCCCGGGCGAGCCTTTTGCAGAACCCCAGTGCATGTAAGTCTGTGTCCGTCCAGCCACGAGGCCCCAATTGTACCAGCCTATCCTGTTTTGGGCGAACAAAGGAAGCAGAACCGCCAAGTTGTTGTCGGGAATCTGGCGTCTGAGACACTCGGTGCAGAGTATTGGCCTGCCGTATTCCCTGCAGATATTGATCTTGCGGATTACGCCCGGAAGCCCGTCGTAGGCATGTATTGAAAGGACATCGGAAAGCTCGAACAGGCGCTTCGACATTGGGCCTCGAAAATCGCTCCACGCGGCGACGGTCAAAGGCTGTTCGGGGCCAACCTGCCTTGCCCAATTGAAGGCGGCTTCAACAAGTGGCAGAGACTTTCTGCCCATTCCGCTGTTGCCGGGCTCGTTATAAAGGTCCCAAACAAGAATCCGTCTGTCGCGGGCAAAGGTCGCCACCGTGTCCTTTACGTATCTTTCGAGGTCCGGCCGGGCGTTTTCGTCCGTGACGCGTTTTAGCCCGGGGCTTGGCGTCCAGCCGCTGTTGTGAACGCCCGGGACGGGGTCATCCTGCCTGCCGAGATACGGCTCTTTGCCCGCAAAGGAACAATCGCAAAAAAGAACGGGCATCGTGCTAATCTTGTGCTTGTGGGCGATGGCGAGGAATCGGCCGATGCGGTCTCTAAGGCCGTTAGGATCGTCTTTCCATACGAGGTACTGGATGAATACGCGGATGCTGTTGTAGCCCGCATCGCGCGCCCAGCCCAGTTCCTGGTCTATCGTATTTGGATCGAATGTGCCGGCCTGCCACATCTCGGTGGTGTTGACCGCGGTTCTCGGCAGATAGTTGCACCCGCGCACAGGACCAACCTGCTCGTACCACCGCCAGGCCCGGGGCTTGCTCCAGCGGTGTGGTGAGGCGGCCGGCTGCACTTCGGCCCCGACGCAGGCAAATGAACCGAGCAGCCACAGCAGGCAACATCCGACAGTAATCTTTCGGCAGAGCACAGTTCTATTCTCATCGCTGCGGATGCCTATTGAAGCGATCTGCCTCATCGGCACCCGCTCTATACGGGCTTTTCGCCGCTGGTTAACGAACCACCGGGTGTTCCCGGCTTCGTTCATTGTCAATTCCGCACCTCGTGTCGCGGGTCTGGCAAGACTTCTACATGTCTTTCTCGGCGAACTCGCCGCCCCTGCGCAGGGCTTCGATGTTTGCCGACAGCGTCTTATGATATCTCTTTGCGAGCACATCGGGCAGGGCTTGGGCCGCCGCTTCGGGGCCGAGACTGCCGCGCCTCTGCAAGTAAGCACCGAGGGCAACCATGTTGGCGCTTCTGGGACTCTTTAGCTCGACGGCTATGCCATCGGCCGGTACGGCCAGTATCTCTACCGATTCATCGATCTGCGGCTCGGTGTCGATCAGCGAGCTGTTCAATACCAACAGCCCCCCCGGTTTGAGACGGGCGCCGAACTTGTTCAGGGAGGCCTTGTTCATTGCAATCAGTGAGTCCGCCCTGGCAACAAGCGGGGAGGCAATCGGCTCGTCGGCTATCACGACCATGCAATTGGCCGTGCCGCCGCGAACCTCGGCGCCGTAGGAGGGCATGTAGGTCACCTCTTTTCCGGCTTTCATTGCGGCCTGGGCGAGCAATTTGCCCGCCAACATGATTCCCTGGCCGCCGAAGCCCGCAATGACAACCTCTTCACAGGAATTATCTGCCGTCATTATCAACCCTTCAGGCGTCCGAGCGGAAACACTTTTATCATCTCGCTCTCTATCCATTCCATGGCCTTGGCCGGTGGCATTCGCCAGTATGTCGGGCAGGGCGAGAGGACCTCAACAAGTGAGAGACCTTCGGCCCCTTCCGCCTGCAACTCGAACGCGTGCCTGATTGCCCCTTTTGTCTTACGGACCCGGGCCGGGCCGCTAAGCGCGCATCGCTCGACATAAGCGGCTCCCGGCAGGATTGCCAATAGCTCGGCGATTTGCAGCGGGTAGCCCTCGCGGGCCGCGCTGCGACCCTTCGGGGTTGTTGCCGTCACCTGACCCAGCGTGGTTGTTGGGGCCATCTGGCCGCCGGTCATGCCGAAGACAGCATTGTTGATGAAAACGACCGTTATCTGCTCGCCCCGGTGTGCCGCGTGAATAATCTCAGCCGTGCCGATAGCCGCAAGGTCGCCGTCGCCTTGATACGAGAAGATGATTTTGCCCGGGTTGGTCCTTTTCATTCCGGTGGCGACGGCCGGCGCCCTGCCGTGCGCGACTTCTATCATGTCGACATCGAGGTAGTTGTACGCCAGCACCGCGCAGCCGACGGGCGCTATTCCTATCGTGCGGTCGCGTATGCCCATCTCATCGATTATCTCGGCTATAAGCCTGTGAGCTATCCCATGGCCGCATCCCGGACAGTAGTGCGTGGGGCAATCCTTCAGAGTGGGTGTTCGAGCAAAAACGGTCTTCATGCCGTCCGGACCCTCCTCGGTATAGACAATTGTCTTATTCTTTCGAGTATCTCTTCCACCGTTGGGACCCCGCCGCCGGGCCGGCCATGGAACAACACCGGCGCCTTGCCGTTGACGGCCAGCTTGACATCCTCGACCATCTGGCCGTTGCTCATTTCAACCGTCAGAAATATCCTAAGCTCATCAGCGGCCATGCTTATCTGTTCTGTGGGAAAGGGCCAAAGCGTAATCGGGCGGATCAAGCCGGCCCTGATGCCCTCGTGCCGTGCCTTGTTCACCGCAGAACGGGCGATTCTCGCGGCGACGCCGTAGGCAACCACGACCACATCGGCATCCTCCGTATCGTATTGCTCGCAGACAACCTCATCGGCCTGCACCCGGTCATATTTCGCCTGCAGCTTGTGGTTCAGTTCTTCCAGCGAACCTTCAGGCAGCCATAACGAGCGGACAATGTTCTGGGGCCTCGCTTTGGCCCCGGTCAGAGCCCAATCCTTGGGTGGCAGTTTTCGGCCCGGCTTTTTTTCAAGCACAACGGGCTCCATCATCTGGCCCAGGAAGCCATCGGCGAGAACGACGGCCGTCATTCTGTACTGGTCCGCCAAGTCGAAGGCGAGCTGCATACAGTCGGCCACCTCCTGGACAGTGGATGGTCCGAACACAATGGTTCTATAGTCGCCGTGGCCGCCGCCACGAGTTGCCTGGAAGTAGTCTGCCTGTGAGGGGGCGATGTTGCCGAGGCCCGGGCCCCCGCGCATGACGTTGACGACAACCGCCGGCAATTCGGCGCCCGCCAGATAACTTATCCCCTCCTGCATCAGGCTGATACCGGGGCTGGATGAGCTGGTCATGGCGCGTTTTCCGGTGGCCGAAGCCCCGAAGACCATGTTGATTGCCGCCAGCTCGCTCTCGCTCTGGACAAAAACCCTGCCTTCCTCGGCCATCCTTCGCGACATGTAGGCGGTGATCTCGTTCTGCGGGGTGATGGGATAGCCGAAATACGCGTCGCAGCCGGCAATGATGGCGGCCTCGGCAAGGGCCTCATTGCCGCACATTAGAATCCGCTCGCTCACGCTTTTTCCTCAACCAGGCTCACCCTAGACTTGTTTTTCGGCCCGGCAATGGTCTTGATGTTGGCGGGGTCGTCGCGATGCACCTCGATGACCGCGTCCGGGCAGACAATTGCGCAGGCGGCGCAGCCGGTGCAGTCGGTATCCGCCGCCTGGGCCGGGAAGTAGCCGTTTCCGTTGGAATTCTTCGAGATAACGATGCTGTTCCTGGGGCATACGGCCACACACAGGCCACAGCCCTTGCACCGCTCGGTATTGATGGTTATTCTGCCGCTCATTTATTCGTAACGCGCATATCCTGTTTGTCCACCGGAGGCGGACGCGTGCAGAGACATTTAACAATCCGCACTGCTGCGGGATTGTAACACGCCCGGTTTGGGTTGTAAAGCCAAAACCACTGCTACTTGGATTAGATGAGGGCTCTCAGTCAGAAAAGCACTACAGGGTCGTGATTGTCCCCGCCGCCCGAAGCAGGCAGCAGGAATCGGCAAAAACGGTCAAGCAGGCCGCTCGGTTCGCGCATAATCTCTTCTCGTTCATTAAAGAAGACAGGTGAGCGTTCGGCCCATGAAAGAATCGACCCAACAATTGCACGAAGAACGGATATTGGGTGTGCTGGTCCTTATCCAGAAGAACCTGGATGCCGAAATGCCTCTAAATAAGCTGGCCAGGGCCGCTCACTTTTCGCCTTATCACTTCCACCGTATATTTCGCGGGATGGTGGGCGAATCATTGAAGGAGCACATTCGCCGTCTGCGTCTGGAGCGTGCGGCGCCGACGGCACGGTTGCAAAAAGAGCCGCCCGCTGATAGAAGCGGGCGGCCAATCGTAATGGAAAAGACATCATCTTCTGTAATAGCGACGCAAATCGCCATTACCGGTTATCGCTTCGGCTGGAACGGCATAATAATCATCAATGACAATTACGTTGTTACCATGCGAGAACCTCAACCATATCAACATTGGCGTCTTCGTTGGAAACCGACATCTTTGCCCTGAATCGAATCTGGAAGCCGCCACTTATGCCGGTTACATCGATGCTTGCACTGTGCCACGTGTTCTCCGTGTCAACATTTCCCTGCAGGATTGCCTTTTCGACCCAACTGCTTCCTCCATTAGTAGAGACGTCGAAGGCAAGATATTCTCCGCTATCGAGTCCCTTTTCGATCAACCAGGAGAAAGTGACAGTAGCATTTGTCATTCCCTGTAAATCAATTAGGATTGAGGTCAACGTGGCATCCGTAGCGCTGCCGTCAACCTCAGCGGAATAGGAGCCATCGACAGCCCGCTGAGTCGAATCCTGCCAGTCATTCTGGCTGTCTTGGGTCCATAGGCCGTTCCACTGGCCATTCTCGAAGCTGTCGGAAAAGACGACGGCTCCCCCTCCGGTCGGCGTGGCTGACGCCTCATTCGAGTAACCGGATTCGTTGGAGGACGTATCCACTGCTGTGACGACATAGTAATAGGTCGTTCCATTCGAGACGCTGTTGTCGGTGTAGTCCGAGCTGCTCAGGAGCGAGCCGTTCAACCGGCTATAGCCGCCGCCCGAAGTTGTTGACCGATATACATTGTAACCATCCAAGTCGCCTTCGCCGTTGTCGTTCCAGTCGAGCGAAACCGTCGCGTCGCCCGCCGTCGCCGATAGGCCGGTCGGTGCGGCCGGCGGAGTAGTGTCCATCGGCGTAGCCGAAGCCTCGTTCGAGTTGTCGGATTCGTTAAACGACGTATCAAGCGCCGTGACCACGTAATAATAGGTCGCGCCATTGAGAACGGTATTGTCTATGTATTCGCTCTGCGTCAGGTCGAAATCGATCAGATCGTATGGGCCGCCTGAATTGGTCGAACGATGAACATCGTAACCTGCTAGATCCGGTTCGGTGTTGTCGTTCCAATCGAGCGAAACGGTCGCGTCGCCCGCGGTCGCCGCCAGACCCGTAGGAGCGGCCGGTGCTGTGGTGTCGGGCGGATCCTGGTCGGTAGGACTCTCGGCCGGGCCGGCTTCGGTGGAGCCGTCTGCCGGAAGCTTGCTCCAGTCATCGGCAATCATCACACGGTCAATGCAGAATCCGTCTTCGCGACGGCGAATCTGAATGGTGTGAGTGCCCGCAGAGAGGCTCCCGAGATCGAAGTCTGTTCCGCGAGACCACTGCCATGAGGTTGCTACCCCATTGAACGTATTATCGTCTCTCTGCGAACCGCCAACACCGACTCTTGCCGAGTCGTCGCCGTTATCCAGCGCGATGCGGCGCACCGCCATGTAGTACACCCCAGCCGTCGAGATGTTAACATCCCACGCCAGTTCACAACCGGTGTCCCAGACGACGGTCGTTCCGGTATTATCAGGCGGAGTCATATAGCCGCTGCCGACGTAGCCGGATTCCGAGGTGGCGAGAACCCAGGTAATATTGTCGGCAAGCTGATCGACTGTGGCATTCTCAGCTTCCATCGTACACG
>CP070678.1:4911404-4916590 GCA_020352515.1 Phycisphaerales bacterium
CAATAATCGTGTTCACGCCCTGATCTTCAAGCAGTTCTAAAGTCTCCATCACCTTCTCGTCCGTGTTGTAGTGTCTCATAAGATGATGTACATAGATCAAATCTCTGGCATGAGCCCAGCCGCTAATCAGATTTCCCCCGGAGATTAGTCTGCTGACCTTTAGGTTGCCAATTTTGCCCATAGGGATTTTGGCACCGCTCTGGTCCTTTTGCTTTTCTTTGTTCGTCTCAATTCCCTCCTTCCTCGCTGCGAATGCGATTTTATCTTCGATGCCGGTCAAACTTACGGCTGCAGCACCGGCAAGCATTCCGTTGTTCAGGAACTTACGGCGATTCATTTTCTCCGACATAAGTAAACTCCTCACATAGTCAATCTAATAAAACGTATCATAATAGGAGCCCAGACCAGCTTTCACCTTCGGCAAGCGCACCACCACAAACGGCCACACTAACTGCCATGATAGCTATCCACAGCTAACCTGACTCAACACGCATGTCTCGATGTTTCTCGATTCCGGCAGACCGCTGACTATCCGTTCAGAATCCAACCTTTTCGGTAGGTCTTGCGGATATATTGATCGGCCTCGGGGCAGCTTGGTACACTCAAACTTCTGCCGTCCCACTCAAGCTTTTTGCCGACGCGGTAAGCAACGAGGGCCAACATGTTGGCCTCAATCAAGGCGCCGGAATAATCGAAGTTGCAGGTCGTCGGGTTGCCCGTCTTGCACGCCACGATCCACTCCTTGTGGTGACCAAGCGACGGCGGAATAAGCTCGTCCGCCTTTGGCGGCTTGTATTGCGTCATGTCGTTCGCATTCTGTTTGGGCATCAGAATCCGGAGACCGTAGTCGGCAAGCAGCCAGCCCTTGTCGCCCTTGAACAACGCGCCTTTGAAAAGCCCCTCTCTGTGGAACGCCGGTGATGGCATGCCGGGTTTCTTGCCGCCGTCGTACCAGTACGCCTTGATGGCGGGACGCCAATCGTTGGCCGGGTGGTCCCATTCGGCTGTGAGCCACATCGGACATGTATCGGTATTCACCGGAGTACCTTCGGCCTTGCAGGTAGTCGGAAGCTTCAGATCGAGACCCCAGTAGGCCATGTCCATCATGTGGCTGCCCATGTCTCCGATCTGCCCGCTGCCGAAGTCCCAGAAGCGGTTCCACTTGAGGCATCCGCCGATGTAGCCGGGATTGTACGGATGGAACGGCGCCGGGCCGAGCCACAAGTCCCAATTGATATGATCCGGAATAGGCTTGACTTCCGGCAGATAACTGCCGCCACTCGGCTTACGGCTACACCAGACGCGGACCTCGCTGGGCGTCCCGATCGCCCCGCCGCGAATCAGCTCCACCATCCGCCTGTAGTTGTCGCTGGCGTGGATCTGCGTGCCCATCTGCGTGCGGATCTTGCCGCTGTTCTTCAAGTATGTCTGACGAACCAGCCGGGCTTCCTCGACGGAGTTGGCCAGGGGCTTTTCGCAATAGACGTGCATGCCGCGATTCATCGCCCAGATATTGACGAAGGCATGCGTGTGGTCGGTCGTCGAGCAGACGACGGCGTCGATGTTCTTCTGCTCGAGGCACTTGCGCCAATCGACGTAAGTCTTGGCTTTGGGATGTTCGGCCGCCGCGGCGGCGAGATTCTTCGCGTTGACATCACACAGGGCGACGATGTTCTCACTGCTGACGCCCCTCAAGTTGCCCTCGCCGCGTCCGCGGACACCGATCACGGCGATATTGAGCTTCTCGTTGGGCGAGTTACCGGCCCTGAGGATACCCGACTTGAGGACTGCCAGCCCCGCTCCTGCCGCAGCACTGTTTTTTAGGAAAGTACGACGTTTGATGCGATCTTTCATGGATCATCTCCTTCTATTGTTATGATGCAAACAAGCCTGAAATTTGACATAGAGCCACCACAACCTAAACAAAAAATATACCAACTTCAAGGATTATCTGAGCCGGAGAATCCTTAGTTTTTGCTTCACGGCCCGACAATGTGTGCGAGGCAGAGCAAGTTATTTTCCTTGACGCGCAGATGGCCGATACTGTATAAATGCTCTTGGCAGGGATTGTGGGTTTTTAGCGCCTTACCCACACATTGGCTTCTTTAAGGAATGAGGTGATCTCAGGGCGAAAGTATTCATATCCAAATACAGCATTAATGTAGTGCCGGGCAAAAACCGGGAAATAATGTCGGTCGCTTTGGTGTGTAGCTGAAGTGGAATTACCGGAACTTCTCTTATGAAGGAGGACTATTATGTCTAACAGATTGATTTCTTTGGCTTCTATAGTGGACGTGTCAAATTTGGAGGTGCGCAAAACCTACTGTATTTATTCGGCAGGAAAAGCAAGTTTGTTCAGGGATTTTGTATTGGCTGTGTTTCTTTTGATTGCCAGTTCCTTACTGACAGCGATGCCGGCCGCTTATGGCGAAGATGCATATGCCTTGGAAGTCAACGGAGCGTCGTTAACAATTGACGATGATGAAGATATTCTTCGATTGAGTAGCTACACCTACGAGTTCTGGATGAAAGACCTGCAAGGTCCGACAGGTAGCTGGAGAAATATCTTCTGCAAAGGTCCGGGAGATACTAATGCAGGGAGAGGGCCACTGTTAGCGCTGCGCCCAGATGACCCTGGACTGCATTTTTCTCACAGTACCGGGTCCGGTCAGGAAACAGCAAATGTCACAGAAGGAATTGCAGTAAACGTATGGACACATATAGCACTTGTGCTTACTGCTTTGGATGGAGAGCAGATAATATATATAAACGGGGTAGAAGTAGTAGCGGAAGAGGTCTCAAGCCTTACCGACACAACACAGACCGCCGTTCTTAGAATGGGCATAGGAGCTAATGTTGTTTTGGACGATTTTCGCATCTGGGACTATGCCCGTACGCAGGAAGAAATCCAGGCCGACATGAACTTTGAAGCCACCGGGGTTGAAGAAGGATTAGTCGGTTACTGGAGATTTAACGAGGGACAAGGCACAACAGCCCATGACTTGTCGGCTTACGAAAACCACGGAAATATTACTTCTCCAGTCTGGACAACAGATACTGCTCCTATTGAGCCTGGCAAGCCCCCGGTAGTTGCTTCCCGCCCTAGTCCCGCCAATGGCGAACTCTATACGAATACATGGGCAACCCTTACCTGGCGCCCGGGCGATTTTGCCGTATCGCATGACGTCTATATGGGCGACAATTTTGACGATGTCAACAACGGCGCCGCCCACACATTCCTGGGCAACGTCGCCTCGGCAATGCAGATTGTCGGCTTTACTGGATATCCGTACCCCGAAGGTCTGGTTCCGGGAACGACCTACTACTGGCGGATCGACGGGATCAATGACGCCAATCCAGACAGCCCCTGGAAAGGCCCCGTCTGGAGCTTTTGGATTCCGTCCACTAAAGCTTATGCTCCAAGCCCGTCCGATGGCGCTCAATATGTCGATATTGAGACGACTCTTACGTGGGAACCTGGCCACGACGCGAAGTTGCATAACATTGTCTTCGGCGATAGCTATGACGAAGTGAGTAACGCTCCGGCGGGTTCACCGGTTACGACGACGAGCTTTATGCCCGGAACACTCGAAAAGGGTAAGACCTACTACTGGCGTGTCGATGAGTTCAATCCGCCGACGACAGTCAAAGGCGACGTCTGGAGTTTCTCGACGCTGCTTGACATACCCATTACGGATCCCAATCTTGTCGGATGGTGGAAGTTTGATGACGATACAGGCACAACTGCTGTCGACGCGTCCGGCCATGATAACTACGGCACGTTGAAGGGCGATCCGGAGTGGGCAATTGGGTACGACGGTAGCGCCCTAAGCTTCGATGGCGTCGATGATTTTGTGGAGGTGCCGCATGCCGAGATTCTGACGGTAGACAATGAAGTTACCGTGATGGCCTGGATACTTACCTCAAGGCATGGTGGGCCCGGCACTCAAGGCTATCAGGGGATTGTTGCCAAGGGTAATCCTCCGCGGTCGTACAGCTTGTACACTCAGTCGGCCGGGACGCTCCATTTCAGCACAACGAGCGCCGGCGCTTACGTCGGCTCCAGCAGCAGTGAGCAGGTACCACTGAACGAATGGGTGCATGTTGCCGCGATGGTGTCAAACGGTGAACACCTCTACTATATCAATGGAGAGCCCGCCGGTACGGGCGGCAGTGGGATTGAACTGCCGGGAATGGCAGATACGGCTACCGTTGTTATTGCCAGGACTCATGAGGGGGCAACCCGCAGCTTCCTCGGGATGATAGACGATGTCCGAATCTACAACAGGGCGCTGACTCAGGACGAAATCAAGCTGGTAATGCGAGGCGACACGAAGCGCGCCTGGAACCCGAGCCCGGCCAACGGCGAACTTGCGGCCGTCAACGTCGCGACTACCCTGACGTGGTCCGCCGGTGATGATGCATCTCAGCATGATGTCTACTTTGGTATGGACAAGGCCGCCGTGGCCGGCGCTGACGCTTCCGATACGACCGGCGTCTACAGAGGCCGTCAAAATGCAACCTCTTACACGCCCGAAGGAATCACAATGGACAGCGGGCCGTTTTACTGGCGCATCGACGGGGTCGCCAATGATGGTTCAATCGTCGAAGGCGGCATCTGGACTTTTTCAGTGGCCAACTACGTTCTGGTAGACGATTTCGAGTCCTACAATGATATTCCCGCCGGTGAGCCTGGCAGTAACCTCGTGTACGTGGTTTGGATCGACGGATTCGATAATCCGAACGTGAATGGCTCGACCATGGGGTACGTCACCGGGGCATCTATGGAGACCGGCAACGTTCACGGCGGCGATAAATCTGTGCCGCTGCAGTTTGATAACACAACGGCAGGTGTATCCGAAGTTGTACGTACCTTCACGCCTGCGCAGGACTGGACCGCTCACGGCGCTATCACGCTGTCGCTGTGGTTCGCCGGAGATGCGACCAACGTGCCCGGCCAGCTGTACGTCAAGGTCAACGGCGTCCAGGTCAATTACGACGGCGACGCCAGCAACCTGACGCGAACTCCGTGGCAGGTCTGGAATATCGACCTGACGGCGATTAACACGAACCTTAGCCGCGTTACCAGTCTGGCTATCGGTATTCAAGGTCCCGGCGCCACCGGCACCTTGCTGCTCGACGATATCAGGCTGTATGCCCAGGGGCGTGAGCTGGTCACGCCCGTG
>CP070678.1:4916690-4937532 GCA_020352515.1 Phycisphaerales bacterium
ACCCAAAAACGGCTGTAACCCCTTATACTGCAACACCTTACGACACATTCCACCCCTCCGACCGGCAAAAAAACGAACCCAATTGCCCAAAACCGCCCCTAACCCCTTACCCTGCAACAACTTACACCCCCAAAATGCTCTCCGCCGCAAAAAAACGAACCCAAACGAACCCAATTCCAAATTACCCAAACCCCCGCCTCTCGCTACGGCCAAATTGCCCAAACCACCGCCCTTGCCTGTGCACTTCTCTATCCACACTGCAACCTCCGAGCCGCCTGCCGGGGCGAAACGCTCAAGAAATCGCATCCCCGGCCGTAGCTCTCTGGAACCTTACCCGATTCTCCTGTCAAATAATGTCGCAAGACCAAAAGACATATCAGTTCTTCAAATCCCGGCCCCACGACCGCAAGTCCTTCAACAGCATACACTTAGATCGCATCTTGCATCGCTTCTCCGTCTCGCCGGGTCTCTATTCCAGCCTCCGGATGGGCGTTCTTGGCCCAAAAACGACGATCGGATCACAGTCTCCCCGGAACCCTGCGAAGCCTCCCCCCCATTATTGTGCAAAAAAAGCCTGTGCCCGCACCACGCCGTCTGGCTCCGTCAAGTCATGCCCAATCGGATTGCCTATCGCTTCCCATATCCGATTGCACGCACGCGCCAAAAATCTCTCCCGGATGTTTTTTCACTTGCAAACGTACGCAACGCCCTGTAAAGTTACGTGTTCAAACGTTTTTGACAGACTAACAGATTGTGTTTTTGATGCTTGTATTGTTGAAGTTAGGAGCACGGGAAGGGTCCTTGTTTTTATGTTGAAAGTTAAATCACGGGCGGGCGAATCGGTTCAGCAAATGGTAAGACGCTTCAAAAAGCTCTGCGAAAAAGAAGGTCTAATCAGGGATATGAAGCGGATCGCCTACTATGAAAAACCGTCGGAACGCAATCGCCGTCGTATGCGCAAGGCCCAGCGAAACGCAAACCCGTGACCTCAACCGGCCCTCCGGTCCGACTCTTCAGTCCGTCAGGCCGACCGAGCTAACATCTGTACAAAAGGCTGTCGCTAAACCACCCGCCGATGCTCATGACTGCCGCCGCCATTTCGCGACTATCGCAAGCCCGATCACCAGGGCCGAGACCACGCCAATCCACGCGGGGTTAGGGCCGCGCTTTATCCGTTCGGCATCGCGGCCAACATTCGCCGGGCGTTCGCCTGTCGGCCGCGCGCCAGGCTGCATCCCAACCGGCCGGTTGACCTCTGCCGGGACATTTTGATCGGCCGCAGGCGTCAGGGATGCCGGATTATTCTCCTGTCCAGTCGTTTGCGCATCTCCGGCGTCGGCATCCGTCGCCGCAGGTGAGGGATTGGGCTCGGCCTGCGGTGGAAGGTGCGCATCTTCGAGAGGCCCGTTCTGTGCCCCGGGCGGATTCGGTGCGGTCGAAGTATCGAACGGGTCCAACTTTATCTCATGGTCGAGTGTGGACTGGTCGACCAAGACATTGCCGATGCGCTCATAAACGCCGCCGCCCGGCGGAGCCTTGAGTTCGAAAATAGAGTCGTCGATTGCCCCATTTATTGCCTTGAACTCCAGCTCGGCGATGGACTTGCGATGCAGTCGCCCGTCCAATTTGTTCTGTTGCTCCTCGACTATCCTCGGCAGCCATATTCCTTTTGTCACTTCCACAAAATCCGAGCCGATATACCGGCCGAAGAGTATTTCGTTTTCGGTGTAGATGTTGGCGGATAGAAGGGCGAAGCCATAGGCTTCGGCGACAGTCATCTCAAATCGCAGAAGCCAGGGTTTCTCATTGGGGTCGCGCGGAGCGGCGTACAGGCCGCTGAGATTGTGGAGGCGCCCCTCCGGACCGTCCGTGCTTGCTTTGCAGATAATCTTCATGTTCTCAAACACCTCGTGCATAGGCAATCCCATAATTCGCCCCACCTTGAAATAGCCTGAGTATTGCATGCGCTCGGCTTGCCTGGAGATTACAAGAGTCCGGCCCTGTGTAAGCTCGTAGGCCGTCTGCCCGTCATAGGAGCTGCTGATCTGTAACGGGTAAATATCCTCAGCTTGGCCATCCTCGCCCCATTTGACCGCCTTTATGTCCAGATCTACGCGCATCTTGCCGCTCTTGTAGTAGACATTTGCCATCACTGGCGGCCCCGAGCCCGGGGGTCGAGGCCGGGCGTTGGGGCGATCCCCTTCAGTGGGGCTGTAAAAGGAAGTTTTGGATGCAAACTCAATGGAGGTTATTTGATCTTTGATTCGACGGGCATACCCGCGGAGCATGGCGGGGTAGTCCTGTGAACCAGAGGGATTCTCCTTTGCTGCGGCCGCAACTATATGCAAGCAGCAGAAAGAAATCCAAAGAAATTTACACCTGCCGGGCATCTCTCAAAACCCCTGCGGCAATTGCAGCATCTGCCATTCGATATTCGCCAATGCACACACTTTACAACGGCCGCGCGGCCGAGGCAAGAGGAAAATGCATAAAATTTGATTCTTGTATGTGTTTGTCGATTGGCAGCCGGCCGAGAGTCAAAACTGGCAGATTGCCACCGCTGCAAACACGGCCGCCGCAACAATAAGGTGCATTAGCATTACAGCCGTTCTTTCCATGTGAATTCACCCCCTTCTTTCAATGTCGATTCCGACGGCTTAAACCGGGCAGTCTTCGGAAAGCCTGCACAGACTCGATCTCCGTGTCTGCAATTCGTTAAATAAGCCTGCCGCAATACAACCCCAATTTCGATTTACAGATGGTATTGTACCGCAAACGTTGCTTGCTGGCAATAAAAAACCCCCAAAAAGCCATCGATCGGGCCAATTACGGCCGCTGGGCTAGTAGAAGGCGGCTGTTATAGGCCCCATTGCCAAGAAAAATGCCGGCGCTGAATCACCTGTCGACCAATTACCTGTCGTCCCGCCGGCGGCCTCAGGCCCTGCGAGCAACCGGCGCAGCTTCTGTCGGAGAACCCGAGACAAACGTGGGTCTCATCGAAAGTCTTGAACGAGCCAGGCAGGGCGACTACAATCGCTTCTATTGAGGCCCAACCCGGGTCCAGCCACGTTGAGCCGGGAGTTGAAACTCGTTCGGAAAATGCGGCGATTCATCGGCAAGGGGGCCGGTTTTGTGTGAGTACGACGTCAGAGAGGTCAACCGGGGCGATGCACAGTGGGTTCGGCAACTTATGATCGAACGATGGGGAGCGGACTTCATCGTCGCTCACGGGCGGGTTTACGATTGCGCCGAGCTGAAGGGCTTTGCGGCCGCTTCCGGGCAAGAGCGAGCCGGCCTGTTGACTTATGTGATTGAGGGTACTGATTGTGAGATAGTGAGCCTGGACAGCTTGCGTCCCGGCATCGGCATCGGCTCGGCCCTTATCGAGGCGGTCAAGGCCGCCGCCTGGAAAGCCGGGTGCAGACGCCTGTGGCTAACGACTACAAACGACAATCTCAACGCGCTGCGCTTTTACCAGAAGCGTGGTTTTCGTCTGGTTAAGATTCACCGCGATGCTGTTGAATGCGCGCGACGGCTCAAACCAATTCCCGCGACAAGCGCCGACGGAATCAGCATCCGCGATGAAATCGAACTCGAGCTGCGGCCGGGCGAATGAGGACCTATCCCAAGACCCCTGCTGATGCCTGTTATCAGCCCTGGGAGCGCGGTTTGCATGGGCTTTGGGATGAGTTCGAGTCAAAGTCAGGCTACCGCACGCCGAGAAACGCGGCGATTCGCAAGGAAATCCAACTGGCGTTGCGCTCATGACGGCCCCAGTTGCAGGTGAGGGATCCGTTGCGTTTTCGACGGCGTACGCCCGCAGCGCTGCTGCCGCGCAGGTGCTCCAGAAGAGTTCAGACGACCTGCGGCTCGATGTTGTAGAGGCGGCAGAAATCGGTCAACTGGTGCTTGTAGTCTCCGTAGAAGAATATCTGGTGGAAGCCTGGGAAGTTGAGGACTTCCTGCCCGCCGTCGAACTTGACCTTCACCGAGACGACGCATCCGCCGCTGGGCGGCACGTTCATATTGTCGGTCACGGTTCCTGCCGAAATCAGCATCTTGCTCGGCGTGGTCTTGTTGCCGGGCAGCACATCGATGCAGGTAACCCGCTGACCGATCTTCCAGAGGGTCCGAGGGACCGCGTCGCGGTTGCCGTGGTGGTGCATCAGGTCGAACGGCTCTGGCGCCGTGCCGAAACCGTTGAGTCGCGTGGGGCACGAGCAGTGTGCTCCGATGACGGTATCGTCGGCGGTATCGGCCACGGGGTCCTGCTGAAAACCGGGGCGGTCGAAGATATACTGGGTCATGATGTGCGAGACCACGGGGCCCAGGTCGGCCTCGCAGGCGGCGGGTATCCCGTCGTCGTTCATGCGGGACCAGGCGATGCAGGGAAGGCTCACGTCGATGCTGCCCAAGGCCCCAAGGCAGTCCATGGTTATGGCGTCGGCCTGCTCGGCGGCCAGGATTTTGCCGGCGACGTAGTAGCTTTTGACGCCGTTGATGACGTCCCGGCGGGTTGCGCCGGTTATTCGGCGTGCGCGGCGGATATAGTCCTCAGCCATGGCCAGGATATCCGGTGTCTCAGGCGTCTGGTTGTACTGCTCGATAAAGGTCTTGGCCGGGACGTACCGCAGCGAGATTCCCAAATCGGCCAGCGGCGCGTCATACCGCTTGCGGCCTTTAATCACCACGCAACGAACCTTTCGAATCTTCGCGCCCGCCGAGAGCATCCTCATGCCGTACTCGGCCTGGCTGAAATTGTCGGTGGAGTAGACGACGCAGCCCTGTTTGTCGGCGAAATAATCGGTGTTGGTTGTAAAAGAGGTGCCCAGAGGAGAGTATATAATCGAAGGGATGCTGCTCGCGGCGACCTTGCGCGCCGTGGGCCAGGAGTGCCTCTGCCTGTCCAGCACCACCAGGAAGATGCCGTCGGCGCCTTCGGCTTCGGCCTCGGCCACCCAGCCTTCGGCTTCGGCGATGCTGTAGATCGGCTCCGGGCGCAGGTCGAATTCGGCGCCGAGCTTTTTGGCGGCGGTGGTCATTTTTTCGGTGTACATTTTGCGTGCGGCCTCGCCGTCATAGACGGCCCCCGGCCATAACATGCCGTAGTCCCCTTTTCGGCGAACGAAGGCGGCCTTTATGGTCGGCACATATTTCGAGGCCGGCCCGCAGGGCAGTATCGGGTTGCGCGTCACCATAGGCTCGGCCATCCGGGAATTGCACCCGGCGAGCAGCAGAGAACCGGCCACGAAGCCCGCCGAGCCCTGAAGGAAGCTGCGGCGAGTCAGACAGGAATCGGCGTTACATTTCAAAGGGCATCGTCCACTTCGCATGTTGACCTCCTGAAAAAGGTTTTGTCAAGTTATCAGCCGGGCATGTCTGCGCCGCTTCGGCCGCTCGCACACCGTGGGCGATATAATAGAGGCGCAGGGCAGAGATTGCAAGGATTTTGCCCGGCCGGTTCCCCCGGGGCGGCTGAGCACGAGGCGGACTGTCTCTGCTTGATTAAAGCGGGTCCGGCGAGGTTTCCGGCGGTTTCGGGATGGGCCAGAAGACGGCGTCACCGGTCTCGGCCCAGTTGTCGGGCCGGCCTTTTCTATCCCTTCCCGGCGTTCCGCCGTCGTCGGTGAAATCAAAGCCGACGCTGTAGAGGGTGAAGCCGTCGTCGATTTTCCTGTAGATCACCGGCTTGTCGCTGAACGGGTCCATCGGCAGGTCTTTCAAGTACCCGGCGATTACCAGCTCTTTGAGACTCTCAGGATATTGGTTCTTCTCGAGCTGCCACTGCCTCAGCGCCAGAACCGTCACGGTCGCCTCGTGTGTCAGCTTGGCTCGGAAGGCAATTTCTGACGCCCGGGAGAGAGCCGGGATGAGGACCTTGAGCAAGAGGAACCTGCGATTGGACAATGACATGACGATTTGTTCCGGATCGTTGGGGTCCCCCGCACGCCTTTGCCAGGGTGTCATCGCGCCGGTCTGCGGCACCAGGTCGAACAACTCGTTGGCCTTTGCGACCGTCTCGCTGCGCCCGGCGTGCATCATGCTCGCGGCAAGGGCCAAGACCTGGGGTATCGGACTCATTCCAACATCGGGATTGTCACTGACGTCCATCAGGCCGCTCACCGCCAAATGCCCACCTCCCGGGCCTCCGTTCGTGAATACATGCTGCACCGTGTCGAGGAAGAGCAGCCGCTCGCCCTCGAAATCCATCAGCGGATAGCCCTCCGGGTACAGCTGCGACAACTGCTCCCGCAGGCTCACCAGATCGGCGGCTGAGAGCTTCTGCGTTTCGACGATGTGGAGAATCTCGAGATGCGCCAGGCTGCTGATCGCCACTGCGACCAACTGCTGCACGAGGTGCCCCTTTCCCTGGAAGTGCCGTCCGGCCCGTGCAACCGCGAGACAATCCCGGGTCGCCTGCTGCGTGTTCTCTTCGCTTAGCTCGATGCGGGACCTCCAGATTCCAAGCCTTGCCATTGCCCTGAATTCGGCCAGTGGTGGTAATCGGACACCCATGAGCCAGGTATTTCGATCGTTGGGATCGTAGCGATAGGGTCTGTAGCAATAAGATTTAGAACTGCCGGCGACGAATTGCAGCCAGGCATCCCGGTTGCCGCTGACCCAGTTACGAACTTCCTCCTGCTCGGCGGCTGTGAGCTTGTCGAAGTCGAGATTTCGCTCCGAACGTCGGGTGCCAATCAGGCGCATTTCCTCTAAAGTCTGGCTCGGCTTGATGAACGAGGCTATCGCTTTCTCGTAGTCGGGCCAGGCGTTGTCGCGGTCGAGGACCTCCGGCTGGCTCATCTGGTTCCAGAGGGCCAGATAGTCAATGGTGGCAACCGGCCTGCCGGCCACAAACCAGAGAGTGTATATCACAAAGGCCGTGACGATTAGGACGGCGGCCTGGACCGTGCGGACAATCGCCTTTTTCCACGCCGGCCGGCACCGCTTCTTCGCCCTGCGCATCAGAATCGCCAGCAGCTTGACGTCACCGAAATCACTCACCAGCGACCGGGCCTTCTTCTCTCGCCGCTGTTCGGTTTCGCAGTCGGCCAGCGCATCGGCAAAGTGACACTCAAGCTCCTGGCGCACGTCCCGGCGGACCCCGGCGCTGTAGCGCATCTTTTTAATCACCCGCTCGATGAATTGCACGACGGAGGTCGGAAGATTTCTCGACTCATTCGGTTTTTCCTGCTTGGCCATTTTTGCAGCCTCCCATATTATCTTCCCGGCGGCATGCCCGGAGGGCAAAGGTTCGCTCCGAGACGCCTTTCTGCTCCTGCCCCGGACTTTGTGGTCTAAGCGGGCGTCAGCGCGCCCCCGAAGACGAGGCTGAGCCCGGAGGTCAGCTCTTTTAACTGCTCTTTCTGCCTGGCAAGCTCATCCTTGCCCCTGCCTGTGATTGAGTAGTATCTTCGCTTGCGGGCCGAATCGCTCGTTTGCCAATTGCCCTTGACGAGCCTTTTGGCCTCGAGGTTGTAAAGCAGCGGGTAGAGTGTCCCCTTGCCCAGGGTCAGAACCCGGCCGCTCCGCTGCTCGATTGCCTGGCTTAATTCGTAGCCGTACATCGGTCCGCGCGAGAGAATCTCCAGGACGACAACCGGTGCGATGCCTTTTAGCAACTGACTTTCGAATTTCATGACGGTCTCCTTGAATTATTATGCCATACATATTATGTATTGCATACTATGCAATCTCAACTAAAAATTTGAAATTCTTGAAGTTTTTTTTCAACGCCGCCTCCAGCGGGCTGGATTTCCACAGAATCAGGCCAAAAACGGCGTTTTCAGGCGCCTTGCCGGAAGAGGGGGTCGATTGGGCGTGCCCGTTATGCGGTGGGCACGGCGTTTAGGGTTTGATTGCGGCGGTTATGGTCTGCCGATGCAGTATAGATTTCGTGCGGTGCGGATAAACAGGCGGCCGTTTGCGACGGCTATCGAGGACTGAATGGGTCCTTCGTCTATGCGGCTCTCGAAGATGATTTTGAATTGGTCGCCCGTGCCGAGGATTACAATTTCGCCGGTCTCGTTTATGCAGTAGAGCTTTCCGTCGGCGCCGGTGAGGGAGGCCCGCCATGGCCCGCGGCCGCCGATCTTGCCCTGCCAGATTTGATTGCCGCTCTTGGGTTCGAAGCACGTCACGACCTTGCCGTACGTTATGCCGTCGAGCACGTACAGCCGCCCGCGATAGAACAGGGGGGTGCTGGCGTCGGGTGAGGGTCCGTCGAACTCCCAGGCAAAGCGGCCTTTTGCGCCTTTGTCCACATCGGGCGGCTTCAGGGCGAAGACGCCCTTGTGCTTGTGCCATGTCCCGAAGATAAGGCCGTCACCGGTGACAAGAGACGGGATAATCCGCGAGTCGCGGACCTTGCGTGTCCAGTATTCGAATCGCCAGAGCTCGGCGCCGAGGGCCGGGTCGTAGGCGATAACAAAGTCGGCCCCGGTGGTCAGAATCTCCGCCTTTTCGTTGCGGACGAACGGTATCGGCGTGCTGTAGGTCTCCATGCCCTCGTCAAAGGCGTTGGTCTTGCGCTGGGTCTTCCATATTGTTTTGCCCGTTTTGGGATTGAGAGCCATCAGGTAGGAATCCAGAGGTCCGGGCGCGTCGGGGCGGCGATAGGGCCTGTTGCGGCGGACGACGTAGATGTAGAGCTTGTCCTGGTACAGCAGCGGACTGCAACTGTACCCGAACATGAGTGCGAGGTTGCCGTGCTCGATTTCGATGTTGCGCCACCAGAGCCTGGCGCCCCCGCGGTCGAAGCCGGCCAGGTCCCCGGTGCCGTAGAGGAAGAAGACGTTGTTGCCGTCGGTGACCGGAGAGGGGGAGGCCATGTTGTTGCGGGGATATCTGCGGCCGTCCGAGCCGACTTTTTTCTCCCAGAGCTTCTTGCCGTCTTTGGCATCGAAACAGAGGGCGACGAAATCGGGCCCCCTGCCGACCATTGAGCTGACGAAGACCCGGCCGTTGCAGATGACCGGCGTCGCACCGCTCGGTCCGGGCAAAGGGCTCACCCACAGCACGTCCTTATCCCAATCCCAGGATTCGGGGAGGTTCGATTCGTCCGTGGAGCCGTTGAAGAACGGCCCTCGCCATTGCGGCCAGTCGGTCGCCGATGCCGGAAGAGCCAACGACAGCCCCGTCAACACCACCAGGCGAAGATATCCGAGGTTTCTCATGGGCCACCTTTCCTTTGCGTCGGTCTTTTCGGTTGAGAGCCGGTCGGACAGGGATTCTATCATATCACGGTCTTGCAGACTACGGCCAAATGCGGGCGTTCGTTCGCCGAATCGTACATCCTGATGCACGAAATACGCATGGCCTTAACCACCGATATACGCTATTATCAAGTGAGATTCCGTCGGACACAGTCGCCGGAGGTCGTGAATTTTGGCCTGAGAATCCAGGTGGAATCGAGCCGTTCAACCATAAAGGGGTGTAGAAAATGAGCAAGTCAAACACCGACGAGATGCTAACAGGCGCGTTTCGATGCTTCGAGACACCCCGGCCGGGCACGTCGGAACAGTGGGACAGGCAAAAGGCGGCGCTGCGCAAGAAACTGTGGGAACTTCTCGGCGAGATGCCGCCTCTGTTTACACCGGCGGCAAGGATCGAACGAAGACGGGCCGAGGAGGGCTATTTGCTCGAGGAGCTGGCCTTTGACAACGGTCTCGGCGACACGGTCTATGGCTATCTGCTCATACCCGCCGAGCACAAGGAACGCGGGCCGGCTATCCTTTATAACCACTATCACGCGGAAAAATACGGACAGGGAAAAGAGGAGGTGCTGATAAAGGCATTCGACGATCTTGAGTTCGCAACGGGTGTGGAATTGGCCGGGAAAGGCTATGTTGTGCTGTGCATAGACGCATACGCCTTCGGGCGGCGCCGCTTCCAGGGCCCGGCCGGAAAGAAAGAACAGGATCGCAGAACAGAGGAATCGCTTTTCAAAACGTTTCTGTGGGAGGGGCGGACGCTGTGGGGAACGATGGTTCGCGACGACCTGCTGGCGCTGAATTACCTGCTCTCGCGGCCGGAGGTCGAGCCGGGGCGCGTGGCGGCGATGGGCATGAGCATGGGCTCGACGCGGACATGGTGGGCCGCGGCGCTCGACGAGCGAATCAAGGTCGCCGTAAGCGTTTGCTGCCTGACGCGCTACCAGAACCTAATTGCCCGGGGCGCGGTCTGCGAGCACGGCATTTACTACTACGTACCCAACATGCTGAAAGAGCACATAGACACCGAGTCTGTGGTTGGCCTAATTGCGCCAAGCGCGCACCTGACGCTGACGGGGGACGCGGACGCCGGCTCACCGGCCGACGGCGTGCGCATAATCAACGCCTTTCAGCGACACTTGTACGAGCTTTACGACAAGGGCGAGAACTTCCGCGGCGTGGTCTATCCGGGCGTCGGCCACACCTACACTCGCGAAATGTGGAGCGAGACAATCGCATGGCTGAATAACCATCTCTAACCGCGCCGCCCTGTCGGACTGCTATGCCTCCTCAATGACCTCAAAGCCGAGCATCGCCGCGATGTTCTGGACCGGCCGTTTGAGGTCGCCGTAGAACGTCACGCGGTGCCAGCCCCACGTGTCCCAGTAGCCCAGAAGCTTATCGATGTCGCCCTTGACCTCCGCAGCCAGCTTCGTCCGGCACGCCTTGTCCTCGTCGATGTTCTCCGCCGATCTGGCCTGGTGGAATATCACCTGCTTTCTATTGTAGCTGAACTTCACGGTCGTGGTCATCTTACCGAGCGGCATGAGCGAGCGAACGGCAGCGCCCTTGCGGTCCTCGGAGTGGCTTCGTATATCGTACGGGTTCGAAGGGCCATCCGGACCGTAAACCTTGTTGGGGGCGACGCAATGGGCGTAGATGATCTGGTTCTTGGCGGTGTCGATGACCGGATCGGAGATATAACCGGGTCGCCCGGTCAGGTAGCCCATCAGCAGCATGGTTATCGTTGACCTGATGTCCGCCTCGCAGGCCCCGACATAGCCGTCGTTGTTGAGCTGGAAGAATCCGAGGCATGGATACGCCGTAATGTGCCCTCCGTAAAAGCCGCCGAGGCAGTTGATCGTGATCGCCTGAGCCTTGTTCCGGCTCATCAGCTCCCGCATCGCCAGATACATCGCGGCCGACCTCTCGATCTCCGCCCGCTTGGGCTCGACTATCTTGCGGGCCTCGCCCATCCAGCGGTCGGCCCACTTTGCGGCCTCGGCCTTGTCCGCCTTCTTATACAGCTCGTTGAGAGGCCCGAAATCCATGTCCAGGACCCTGGTTCCGAGGATCTTTCGAATGTTCTGCCCCGAGGCCCCGGAACCTGCTCCCACCCGGATGACCACGGAGTTCTGCAGCTTTTTGATGCACTCAAAGCACCTTGCGGCATCGATGACATCGTCGAAATTGGAGGACGAGACGCCCGCCACCTTCCATCCGTTTCGCTTGGCGGCCGAATATGCGACGAGGAACTCGCCCGAGCCGCCGTAGAAATCGTCAACGAATATCGTCGGCCTGCCCGATGCTGCGATGGCCTGCGGCGCGCCGGTCCAGATGCCGATCATGTAGATGAGATATCCGTCAACCTCCTTATCCGCTTCCAGTATCTTCTTGCCCTGGTCGGCGTTATTTGCCGTGGCCGGGAGAAACTCGATGCCGGGACAGCCTTTCTTGAGCCTGGCAGTCAGCTCCTTTTTGCGTCCCTCGTAGTCGTAGCCGATGTTCGGCCACGTCGGGCTCTGCGGGGGGATGTGGGTGAAGACCAGGCGGACCTTGGGTTTGCCGCCTGCGGGCTGCGTTTGGGCAAATGCCGGAGTGGCCGCCATTGCCGAAAGGCCGGCTATGCCGGCCGCGCACGCTGCGCAGCCGCCTATAAACTCCCGCCTCGAAATTCCGCAAGCAGCGACGGGGTCCACGGGTTTGGGGGATTGTGACTTTTGATTTTGCATTTCCATAAGAGCCTCCAGTCTATTTTCGTTGGCATCGTGATGAAACACACATAGAAGGGCAGGTTTTAGTGTCAGGCCTTGCCCGCCTGCTCGGACTCAGACGCAGTGGCCGCTTTGCTGAGCTTCTTTATGAGGACAATAATCTCGTTTATCCGCCACTCGAGGGAGGAGAGTATCCAGAACTTGAAGTGATTGACCTTCACCTCACAGTGTATCAGATAGATGATTTTGACCGAGAGTGTTATGGTGGTCAGCTCAATCATCCAGAGTCGCCATTTATCGCCGGCGACAACCGAGATAATCACGCTTATGACGATGACGATGACGAATATGGCGTTAATCAAATTGGTCCGGAACTGCGGCACGCCCCCGATCTTGCCCACAATGGCCCTGACCCGCTCCTTCTCCTGCTGAAAGTGCTCCAGCTCGCGTTTAAGATCTTCTATTTCTTCATGTTCGAAACCGTTTTGGTTCTGGCTCATAAGAACTCCTTTGCCCAAGAAACGTCGCTTTGATCATAATGTCGATTCTGAGCCGCGTTATCCCTGCGGCCGTATTTCCGAACTTGCCGGCAGATATGATAACGCCTGCGTCGGCCGGATGCAAACACCCGGCGGCACGCTCGTCCATCGGGCGCCGGCGGAAGACAGGCGGAACGGGCCGGCTAAGCCTGCCGGATAACCTGACCGCACCTGCCAACAGAAATCCGTGGAAATCCGCCATGGGATGTGGTAGCTTCAGCAGGGTTGGGCACGTATGGGGGCCGAATTTGTGTCGCGGCGGGCTTTGGTCCGTACAGGTTCGACCGCTCGTGCTCGGCAGCACGTTTTCTCGCGGGCTTCGGGTCTTGCTCGAGAGACCCGGCCAACTGATGACTTCAAGAGGGAACGAGAGTCAACCATGAGAACGGCATTATGGATAATTCTTGGCGGCGTGCTAGTTTTTGGTGCAAGGGCGGGCGCCTCGTCCATTACGCTTGTCTCGGAAGGGCGGGCCGAATCGGTGATTTTCGTGCCCGATTCGGCGTCACGAGCGGCCGTCGAGGGGGCCAAGATTCTGCAAAGTCACCTGGAGCAGATTTCGGGCGCACGTTTGAAGGTGCTCAGCGAGAAAAAGCTTGGGCGTGCGAGGGTTGCAGACGGGCGGATTGTGTTCCCGGCGGACGAGGCGGTCGCTGAAACGTTTGTTCTGGTTGGAGAAGGCACCCTGGCTCGGAAACTCGGCGTTACCAGCGAGGGTTTGGGGCCCGGCGGTATAGTGATGCAAACGGTGGGAAACGCGGTGGTTCTGCTCGGCGCCGATGACAAGACGCCTTCTGATGCGCTTGGAAGCCGATACTCGGTGACGACATTTCTTGAGGAGCAGCTCGGCTGCAGGTACCTGTGGCCGGGCGAGAGCGGCAAGGTCGTTCCAAGGCAAAAAACGATCGAGGTTCGGCCGCTCACCGTGCGTTTTACGCCGATGCTCAGGCAGCGCAATATTCGCTGGAGCGGCTACAGCAGCCGCATTCAGATGGGTCTCAGCAGGCTCCGGTTCACCAAAGAGGACTTTCAGCGAGCCAGAGCGAAAGCCTCCGCAACGCAGGCCGAAAGCCCGGATTGGATGGGCTGGCACCGGATGGGCGGGACGCTGGGGCTGCGCACCGGCGACGGGACGATTCTGCCGGCTCAAACGTGGGATCGATTCCTCCGCGAGCACCCGGAGTGGTTCGCGATGCAAGCCGACGGCTCTCGGTACTTCGACCCGAACTGGGAGCGGCCGAGGCTGTGCAAATCAAACCCGGCTCTGATTGAGGCGATAGTGCGCGAGAAGGTCAAGGAGCTGAAGGCCAATCCGGGTCGAAAGAGCATATCGCTTATGACCAATGACGGTGGCGGCAAGGCGGGTTTCTGCATGTGCGGCGCGTGCAAGGCGCTGGATCCGGCTGAGGGGCGCCCGACCAATATCTGGACTTATGAGCACGAGTCCGGGCGCACGCGCCGATTCGACTACGTATCCTTGACCGACCGGATGCTCTGGTTCTACAACGCAATTGCCGAGAAGGTTGGCGCCGAGTATCCGAAGGTGCTGTTTACCGGCCAGGCTTACAGCGTCTATGCATCGCCTCCGGTGAGACAGAAGCTTCATCCGAGGATCGTTATCAGGTTCGTGCACAATACGGCGCATTACGCCAGCGACGAGATACGACGGCAGGGCATGTCGGACTGGGATGCGTGGGCGGATTCGGCGTCGATGATATACTGGCGTCCGAATTCGCTGTTGTGGGGGCGACACGAGGGCATTACGGGGGTTTACGTGCACAAGCTCGCGGAGGACTTCGCTCATATCGCGCACAACAAGTGCGTCGGGACGGATTTCGACTCATGCATGCACCACTGGGCGACGCAGGGGCTTAACTACTACGTGCTGGCGAAGCTGCACTGGGATCCGGACCTGGACGTCGAGGAGGTGATTGAGGATTACTGCCGGTCGGGATTCGGCGGCGCGGCGAAAGAGATACGGCGCTACATGATGCTCCTGGGGCGACTGACCGACCAGACGGCGGCGAAGAAGCGCGACACAATCGACAGACCCAGTATCGACGTTACCGAACCTTATACGCCGGCTGCGGTTGCGGAACTAAGAGGCATCCTGGACGCCGCCGACAGGGCCGCGGGTGATAGCGCGATAGTCCGGCGGCGTATCGGTTTCCTGCGACGGGGGTTGGAGTTTACGGCGCTTCAGTCGCGGATTTATGAAGTGCTCAGGCTTGCGGGACAAAGGCGCCTTGGCGGCGCCGAGCTTGAGCAGGCAAGAGGGCTGCTGGATGAGAAGTGGCAGATGATGCGGAGTATTTTCGAAGAAGAGCATTTTGCGGTGAACGTGGCGGCCATGTGCTGGGGCGAGTGGTGGCGTTTCAAGAGGCTTGGGTGGACAGGGCCGTCGCCGAAGGCGGCGGAAGCCGATAGGGACCGCGAACGGGCCGGCTTGCATGTAAAGGCAGGCGGCCCGACGCCGGCAGGAGATACAAAGGAAATGACGCACGCGAATATCCAGGGAAAGGCAGTGAGATGAGAAGAAGAGTTGTTACAGCGGTGCTTTGCATATCGCTCGCGCTCCTGTGCGGCTCGCCGGCTCCGGCGCCCCGCGAAGCGAAGAGCGAGCCGGTCACGGCCATATTGGGAGCGTTCGAGAAAGAAGTGGCGCTGCTGGAGTACCAGTTGAAGGGGCTCGAGGAGAAGACGATCGAGGGGATGAGATTCGCCTGCGGGAGGCTGCACGGCAAGAAGGTGGTCACGGCGTGGACGGGGGTGGGCAAGGTCAACGCGGCGATGACGGCGACCCTGCTTATCGAGCATTACAGGCCGGGCGCGGTCATCGTCACCGGGATTGCCGGCGGGGTGAATCCGGAGCTGTCGCCGGGAGACATCGTGATAGCGGAAAAGACGGCGTATCACGACTGCGGGACGGCTTGGCCGGAGGGCGTTGCCTACAAAGGGGTGAAGAATCCGTTCACCGGCTGGGAGAATCCCGTCTTTTTCGAGGCCGACGAGAGGCTGCTCAAATCGGCCCTGCAAACGGCCGAGAAGACAGAACTGGAACCGCTGAAGACCAGCGAGGGGGAGAGAACTCCGAGGATCGTGAAGGGCGTGATTGTCACGGGGGACCTTTTCATAGCCTCGGAGGCCAAGGGGGCGGAGCTGCGCAAGCAGCTCGGGGCCGACGCGGTGGACATGGAGAGTGCTGCGGTGGCGCAGATTTGCTATCAAAGGGACATACCGGCGCTGGTGATACGGAGCATCAGTGACAAGGCCGACGAGAAGGCCAGAGAAGACATCGGGATGTTCCATACGATGGCGGCGAGGAATTCTTCCACCTTTGTCGGCCGAATGGTGGAGCTTACGGATTCGGGTTTTCCGGTTGAAAGGCCGGGCCGGAAGCCTTAATGTAAACACTCGGTCCTGGTCGAATGAGCAGCGGCCAGGCTACGGACGGCAGCCCGAAAAGAGCAAGGGCAGCACGATGGAAATAAAGGGAGTCGCAAATGGCCGGTGAATATGCTGAGCCCGGGGAGAAAGGGACCCAATTCAAGACGGAACTCGTCGCGGGCGTGACGACGTTTCTTACAATGGCGTACATCATCTTCGTCAATCCCCTGATTCTCAGTTCGGCGGGGATGGACAGGAACGCCCTTATAGCCGTGACTTGTATCGTCAGCGCCGTTGCCACGCTAATCGTGGGAGTATTTGCGAACGCACCGATAGCGATGGCGCCCGGGATGGGGCTCAACGCGTTTTTCGCCTACCTGGTCGCCTCGGGCAGGATGGACTGGCAAACCGCGCTGGGCGTGGTGTTCCTGTCGGGGCTGTTATTTCTCGTATTGACGCTGGTGGGCCTGAGAAAGAAGATCGTGGAGGCCATACCTGCATCCCTTATTTCAGCCATTGCGGTCGGCATAGGTTTGTTCATTACGTTCATCGGGCTGACGAAACTCGGGATAGTCGTCGCCGACGAGCACACCCTCGTAAGCGCCGGCCCCCTGACGTTCACCGTTTTGATCGGCCTGTTCGGGCTGCTTGTGATGGTGTTTTTCGAAATGCGCAAGATGACAGGCGGGCTTGTGCTCGGGATTCTGGCGGCGACGCTTCTGGCCATTCTATTCGACAAGGAGGTAAGAATCCCGGAACATTTGGTCGCGCTGGATTTGAACGTAACCGCGATATCGTTCAAGCTGAATATTCTCGGCGCCCTGAAATGGAGCTTCTTCGGAAGCATATTCACGCTGATGTTCATGGACATGTTCGACAGCATCGGCACGCTTGTGGCGTGCTGTCACCAGGCCAAGATGGTGGACGACCAGGACAGGATCAGGGGTCTGGACCGGCTGCTTGGTATCGATGCCGTTGCAACAATGATAGGGGCGGTTTTCGGGACCTCGACAACCACTGCTTATATCGAGTCGGCGGCGGGGATAGAGCAGGGGGGACGGACCGGCGTGACTTCGATAGTGACGGGCGTCCTGTTCTTTCTCGCGCTTCTGTTTGTGCCGATTGTGGGGATAGTGCCGGCATACGCGACGGCGCCGGCGCTGATCATGGTGGGCCTGTTCATGATGAAGGAGGTCAAGAGGATAAACTTCGACGACCTTGCCGAGGCGTTTCCGGCGTTCATTATAGTGGTGATGATCGCCCTGAGCTACAGCATCAGCACGGGGCTGGCGTTTGGTTTCATATCCTTCGTGCTTATCAAGATCATATCCGGCAGGATCGGCGATATAAGGGCGGCGATGTGGGTAATCGCGCTTATGTCCCTAATCTTCTTGACACTGGACCATTTGCCGGGTGTCATTGAGTATTTAAGGGGCCTTTTCTAATCGAGGCCTCATGCCGCGCTGCGGGGAAACTGCTCCGGGCGATTTCGATGGTCGCTTGTGCAGCGGCAGGGCCGTATGATGAAGCGTTTTGCCAAGAATTAAGGAGGTTATGACATGGGTAAAGTGTCAATCGGAGTGAACATGGAGTATGTCCGTCATGCCGACAAGCCGTTTGAGTGGGGTGTCGAGAAGGCGGCCGAGCTGGGCTACGAATACGTCGAGCCCTGGGTTCACTGGGGCCGGGAGCTGATGAGCGAGGCAGGCTACTATCAGACGCTCTCGATGCTGGACGACCCATACAAGGCCAAACGCATCTGTGAGAAGGCGGGTGTCAAGATATCCGGCCTTTCGTCGCACACACCGCTGTGCAAGCCGGATATCAGCGTCAACTACCTCAAGCAGGCCATTCGCTTTGCCGCCGAGTGCGGTGCGCCGGTGGTCAACACGGACGAAGGTCCGAAGCCGGCCTGGACAACCGAAGAGGAAGACCACCATCTGATGAAGTACACGCTTGGCGAGGCCGCTGCGGTTGCCGAGCCCCGCGGGATCATGATCGGCATCGAGCCTCACCAGCAGTACAGCAAGCATCCGGATGGGCTGGACAGGATTTACAATCTGGTGGAGTCCAAGGCGATAGGCATCAACTTCGACACGGGCAACAGCTATCTTTGCGGCCACGACCCGATTGAGTGGCTCAAGCGCGTCAGGGATCGGCTGGTGCACCTTCACGCCAAAGACATCTCAATCGAGCAGTCCGAGGACGAGCGGGGCAAGGTTACCGGCACGCCGGCGGGCTGCGCCTGCGGTGAAGGTGTGATCGATTGGCCGAAGGTCATCGAGGTGTGCAGGGCGGCACCGCGTGCCATCGTGCTGAGCGTGGAGTGCGGCACGATAGATCAGGCCGAGCGAAGCATCGAGTATCTTAAGAAGCTGTTGTAGCCGTCACATCGGCGCGGAGCGGACTCAATTCGGGTCCGCTTGAGGCTCTGCATGTCAATCGAGGGCTTTTGAGTCATGAGGAGGCGCTGTCGATGCAAAGGGCAGCTCGGCGAAGTCTAACGGCTGTTTGCGTCCTGGCGATTGTTGCAGCCGTTCCGCGGGTGGGCGCCCGTGCCGCCCGTGCAGGGTCCGGGAAAACCAAGCAGCCTCTTTACATGCTTACATACGACCATGGCGGGCTGGTGCTCTGGGGCAAAGACCATTTCGTGAAGTATCTCCGCAACGCCATCGATTGGCTGGACCGGTATCCCGGATTCAAAATCGGGCTCGACAACGAGGCGTATACTTACGACCATCTGGCCGAGGAAAGCCCGGAAGTGCTGGAAGAGATACGCAGGTATCTCAAGGATTACGACGGGCGTTTCGGGATAGGGACGTGCACGTACGGCCAGCCGCTCTCGGCGTTCATCAACGAGGAATCCAACATCCGCCAGATAGGCTGTGCGCTGGAGGCGGACCGGCGTCATCTCGGCTGCGCGCCAGACGTGTATATCATGAGCGAGCACGCGATGCACGCCCAGATTCCTCAGATAACAAGAGGATTCGGCTTCACCGGCGCGATCATGCGGACGCACTTTATGATGTATGGCTACAATCCGACGTTCGACGCGGCAATCGGATGGTGGGTCGGGCTGGACGGGTCGCGCATCGCCGCGATTCCGACGTACAAGGGCCAGGGCGCCGAGTTCGGCAGGACCACAGTGGACAACTGGTTCCTGACGCGGTACCCCAGCGACCAAGCCCCGAAGTCGCCGGAAGACTTTCGGCGGGACTTTGCGCACATAAACCCGCTGCTGGCCACGCGGGCGGACGACGCGAGCCTGCGGCGTGAAGAGCTGGTCAGGATGTACGAGGGCAAGGACGGGTTCAGGTGGATACTCCTTGAGGAGATATTCGGCGCGTTCGGCGAGCCAAAGGAGGAGCTGAGAACGGGCGCGAACGATTTTCGCGTGCGGATGCCGTGGGGCTACTGCGGCAACGAGATTTGGGATACGAGCCGCCGGGCGGAGGTTGGTGTGCTAACGGCCGAAAGACTGGCCGCGGCCGGACGTTTGCTCGGAGGCCCGGAGCACGGCAAAGATATCGAGAAGGCATGGAAAAGCCTGCTTGTCGCACAGCATCATGACGTGCAGATTTGCGGACTGCTCGACGATGCACGCAAGTTTCTGACGGCGTCGATTGATGCGTCGAGCCGGGTGAGGGATGCGAGTTTGTCCTATGTGGCTTCGAGGATGGCCGGGGGCGGGACCGCACAGGTGACGGTCTTCAACCCACAGTGCCGGCGGCGCAGGGAATGGGGGACAACCGAGGTGTCATTGCCGCGAGGCGCCGCTGCGGATATTGAGGTTCGACGAGGCAAAGAGGCGGTTGCGGCCTCGCTGCTATCGGCGGATCGCTATTCCGACGGCAGCATCCGGAAGGCAGAAATCGCCGTCCTGGCCGACGTTCCGGGCCTTGGCTTTGCTTCTTATTCGCTCGAGCCACAGAAGGCCAAGCAGATCCGGACGAGCACGGGCATCGAGATAGACGTGGAGAATCTGCGTATTGCGACACCACATCTTGCCATCAATTGCGGCAAAGAAGGCGGCGTCAAGTCGCTTGTCGACAGGCGTACCGGCAGGAACATTTTCAAGCTGGGCGATAGAAGCTGCATATTTGCCGGAAGGATCGACGGAGAGGACCGGCAGTCCAAAGGTTCATGGGTCCTTGAGCCGGGGCCCGATGGCGCGCCCTGGGCGGTGGCCCGCGAAAGCGGCGCTATAGGAAGCATCCCTTACACGCTCGAGATGATTGTCCGGGCCGACAGCCCGCGCCTGGATTGCAGGGCACAATTCAAGTTCGACGGCCAGAAGATCGGGCTGCTCAGCGAGAACAGAAGGGATTCGAGATCAGCCTTCGTGCACGAGCATAAGCTGCGGTTCAAGGTTTTCCCGGCGGTCGGCGGGAGGGCGGTCGGCGTTCGGGACCTTCCATTCGCGGTGGCCGAGACAGCCGACGAATACGTTAACGGCAACTACTGGACGGCTGTCGCGGATGCTTCAGGGGGGCTGGCCGTGTTCAATCGGGGAACGATGGGGTCGGTTCGCGAGGCCGACGGGGGCTTTTCGGTTCCGCTGGCCCACGCGATGTACTACGTGTGGGGCACGCGAATGCTCAACGGCGAGTTCGCGTATGAATTCGCCCTTTATCCTTTTGGTACGACGTGGCAGAAGGCGGACCTGCATCGAAAGGCGTTGGAGTACAACTATCCTCTCGTGAGCATCTGCACGGCGCCGGGCAACGGTAGCCTCGGCGACGGCGTGCGCTTGCTGGAGGCGGGTGGTGAAAATGTCGTTGTCTCGGCTCTCTACAACGAGGCCGGAAAGAGCTACATTCGGATGTATGAGTACAAGGGACAGACCGGGCGGGCCGCGGCCGAGTACCTTGCGGGCAAGGCGCGGCTTGTAGAAGTTGATTTTGCCGGGCGAGGGAAGAGGGCCGTATCCGGTTCGCCGGAGTTCAAGCCGTGGCAGATTAGAACGTTTCGCATTGAGCCTTTGGAACAA
>CP070678.1:4937632-4955689 GCA_020352515.1 Phycisphaerales bacterium
CATCTTTGTCAACTCCTTCAACATTAACTGACTCGAAGAATCCACGAAAACCTTCCGACCCCGGCCCACCGGCCCCAATCCCGCAGTTCGGCGCCCCGGTCCCGGGAACCAGCGAATATTAAACACTCAAGCCCTCACCGTAAAGACCTAATGGCCGGAATTGGGCCGGCCGCCTGAAATAGTCTTGAAAACGCCCAATCCCCCCATTACCATAACGCGCCTGTCGCCCGCAATCCTGTTTGACGTGCACAGATGCGGCAACCACGTTTGGCGACTAATATTCTGAAAAACACAGGTCCACTATGCCGTCCACGTACAAACATGCCGAAGTCCACAAAAAAGTCATGCTGATGCTCCGATCAGCACCTGCACTTGAACCGCTTACGGCACTTATCGGCATCTTCCCTCGCCTGGACATGTACTTGGCCGGCGGCGCATTGCGCGATGCGCTGGTCGGGCGATCCGAACACTCCAAGGACCTGGATTTCTTCCTCGCGGGCCAGGATGTCGACTCGGCCCTTGCGCACCTCAAAGGCTTCGGAAAATTGACTCCCGGCCCTCTGGGCTCTCCACGCTGGTTTCCCGAGCCCGGCTCGGATTTCTATTGCGACGTAATCCCCGTGACGCGGTTCTACAACGGATTGTGGCGGTGCCGCGATATCGTGGACGTCCTCAACCAGTTCGATTTCACGGCCAATGCCGTTGCCCTGGACCTCCGCTCGCCACGCTTGCACAATCCCCAAAATGGAATCCGCGACCTTACCGGACGTATCATGCGGGCCGTCCGGTTCGACTATCCCGAAAAGCCCGTCCTGCCCGGGGCCGCACTCTCCTGGCCGGCGATGCTCTGGTGCCGAATCCTGCACTACACCGCCGCACTTGATTTCAAAATAGAGCCCGTCACCATGGCCTGGCTTGAAGGCAACCGTCGATTTGCCGCACAGGCCCGGGCGTTCGAAAAGACCATTTTTCCCTTGCATCCGCAGGCCCTGAGCCTCTTGAATATGCAAAATGATGGTTGAAACTCTCGAAAAAAAACTCGCCCTGGACCGGCATGCAGAACTCATTCTGCAGAAGGCTCTCGGCGCCGCCCCGGTTCGAATAGAAAAGATCAGCGCCGGCGTCATGACCGTCAAGTTCGCCGCGGAGCTTCCCGCGGGCCGGCGATACGTAGTCCGTTTCTACCCGCCAAACCGCTGCGAAACAGTCCGCTACGAGCCCGACATCCTGCGGCGCTGCCGCGATGTCGGCCTGCCTGTGCCAAACGTCATCTGCGACTCGCGCAGCGGACCTGAGGCGCCGCTGCAGTACATGGTCTACGCCATGGTTGATGGTGTCCCGCTCTCTCAAAAATATTCCACGCTCACGGGCGAGTCACGCGCCGAAACAGCCCGGACGATAGTGACTTGGCTCGAAACCCTCAAACAGATTCAGGTCGCCGGCTACGGCGACCTCGCCGACGCGACGACCGCCCTCTATAGCTCCTGGCAAGACTTTCTTCACGAGTCGTTCTCGCAGGGTATCGAATCCGCCCGCCGCCACAAACTGCTCGACCCGAAAACGATAGACAGCCTTCAGGCAATCGCTACCCAAATCCAGAACGCGCAGCTTGAAACGCCGGGCGTGCTAACCTGGGGTGATATCACCGCCGAAAACATCATTATCAACGACGACAACCGACCTGTCGGCCTGCTCGACTTCGAAGGCGCGCTCGCCGGCGATTACCTCTTGAATCTCGGTTACTGCCTCGCCCGCTTCCATCAAAACCCCTTCTTCGAATCGCTCGTACGCGCCTGGCCCATCGAGCCGGCCGGGCCCCAGTGGTTCCGAATCAAACTCTACGCCATTCTACGCGCGATGCGAATAGTCAAATTCGCGCATCAGCCCCTGCCGACAGGCCACCCCAGGATGCCCGTCGAAAAGCTCTTGCCGGGATTCACCTGGGCGCTCGATAATATATTGCAAACCTAAAACAAGATGAGAAATACGTGAGGTGAGTAAATGGCTAAAAGGCAAAAGAAGAAAAGCACGAAGGCAACCGTCGCCCCTGCCTCGGCGCAAAAGACCGTCGCGCAAAAGGCAAAAACGGCCGGCACCGCCTCAACGCAGACCGCTGCCGCAAAGAAGCCGCAGGACAGCTCAAAGCATCAGACCCCCGAAACACCGTTGGGGACTCAAAAACAGAGGGTCCACGTCGCCATCGGACTGGCCCTCATAACGGCGATACTATTCGGCTTCTGGTTCAAGACGCTCGTCTTGGTAGAGGCAATCTCGCAACAGGAAAACTCAATCACTTTCCGCGCCTCCGACGACCTATTTCTAAGCGCCGGGCCTCCCTCGTTCCGCTACGACAGACAGTCCGGGAGAATGTTTCACCGCGGGCCGATGAGCGCCAAAACAAAGGAACAGCTAATCGCGCTGGTTAAGGTCGAGCCCAACAGCAGCCAGAGATTCAAGGATGCCGCCGCACAATACTGGGCTGCGGTGGACCGCCTCGCATACCAGGCCGGCCACGTCTCCGAGCAGCTCGTCGCCTATATCCTCATCCTTGGCGGACTCTCGGGAATACTCGGCGTCCAGCTCAGGTCCGTTGTCAGCTTCGTCGGAAACACTTGCTACAAGAACGAGCTAGACATCGCCCGCTACTGGCCCTGGTATTGGATGCGCCCCGTTATCGGGTTCATCCTCGGCGTCGTCGCCGTCCTCGTGGTCCAGGCAAGGCTGCTCTTTGCCGACCAAGCCGCCCCCGCCGCAACAAGCTGGTGGCTGGCGATCGGATTCCTCGCCGGATTCGGAGCTTCGGAGTTCACGGACAAGCTCAGGTATCTAAGCAGGACCCTGTTCGGAGAATCCCAGACCAGGCCCGCCGCCAATGGCAATAAACCAGGCGATGGCGACGCTGATGAGAATCAACAAGAGTAGTTTCCGTCCATAGCCGCAAAGCCCGCATGCTCACCGGCGGAGCGCCTTCAAAGCCCGCCGCGCGCTGCGGCCGGATCAGCACGGCTCGCTCGCCGCTCGTCCTCGGCCGCTATCAGCTCCTCGATGTTCTTGCGCTCCAGCTCCTCCATCGCCCGACGCTTGCCGACAAATCGCGCGTGCTTGGCCGCTTCTGCAGAATCCCACGCATTCGCCTCCGCGTAGTCCCCGCAATATGGCACAACAAGATCGATCCAGCACGCTATCTTGTCCATCTCCTCCCGCGAAAGCATCACATCCTCGTGCCCCGCTTCGAGCAGCGCTATCAATCTGCTCTTTGCCGCCCCCGCCGAGTAAGGCGCCAGCATGCTCGGAGCCGACATCCCGTGAACCCACTTCACAAGCCCGCCGTCCGGATTGCCCCTGTAGAACCCGTCCCCGCCGCCTGTGGAATTCGCACCTGTCAGGAACAAATAAGACTCGCTCCATCTCCGCTTGGCCCGGCTGTCCGTGACCCGATTCGCTCGCAGGCTCGCGACCCCGCCCTCGCTGCCATCGTGACAACTAATACAGTGTCTGTCCAGTATCGGCTGGATCTCCCTCTCGAAGCTAAATCCCCTCGCGGGCCCGTAGAACGGCTTGAGCGCCTCCGGCCCCGCCTTCATCGCCAGGGTCTTCCTGACCGAAGCCGGCGCCTCGTTCTTGTTCTCGTGGCAGCCCGCACAGGAATATGTCTCGTTCGGCTGCAGGGTCGACCAACTTCGCATCGTCTGAATCATGTGCCCTTTCTCATCCAGCGCCTGAAAATAGACCGGCATCCGCGCCGGCGCCTCGAACATCGCCGAACCGTCCTCGTAAACCGCGGCGTCCCCAAGAACAACCTTCACGTCCCAGCTCGTGTTCCCTACCCCGATCGGTGTGCTCGCCAGCGCCCCGCCGCCGGGACCGTTGCTGCGCGTCTCGCCGATCCCCGCCGCACGAAACTCCAGCCCGACAACCCTGAGCCTCTTGACCGTGCCTCTAACGACACCCTCAAGGCCCGGCCCTAAGTATATATCCTGGAGGTAGTACGTTCCCGTCTTCTTCCTGTAATCCACCACGCTCGGCCGGATATGAGGCCGCTCCCGCGCCGCTAACGGTATCGCCTGGTTGCACGAAATCTCCGCATCCCATGCCAGAAGCTCGCGACGTCCATCTATCGTCATCAGGTAAACCGCGTAAGGCCGGCCGTAACGACGGTTGCCCGCGCTCTGCGGATCGTACGAAACCAGGAATTCCCGCTCGTTCACCGGGTACGGATACTGAAACTGCTCGCCCTCCTGCCCGTATGAATCCACACGAACCGCCTCCGTCACGCGAACAGGCGCTATCAACTGCACCCCGGACGCCTCCTGCCGGCCCCGCCGATTGTCGATTATCGCAAGCTTGCCCCGCTGGTCGCTGTGATGCCCCGACAAAACCGCAACAACCTTCTGCGTCCCCCCAATGCCCCGCGCGTGCATTATCGTCGTCGGAAACCACGAGTTGTTCCCGTAATATTCGCTCTGCGCCGTCCCGTCCGGGTTCATCTGGAAGAGCGCCTGCGGGTAAATCTGGGCCCGGTCGTTGTAGTCCCAACGTGTATAGATCACCCGCCCGTCCGCCAGAACCGTCGGATAATTCGTGTGAACCTGGTCGAAGCTCAGCCTCCGCAGATACCTGCCGTCCTTGTCGCAAGTATAGAGATTGCTCACTTCCGTCCACCAGCAGTCCACAATCTGAACGCACCGCGTCGAGTTGAAGATAATATCGCCGTTCGGCAGGTACACACCCTCGTAATCGGCAAAGCCCCGCCCAAACGTTAACTGCCGAACACGCCCGCTCGCAACCTCCATCTCGTAAAGGTGGTAATCATCCTGCCTGTCCGATTTCTTCCAGGCAAAGAGTATCCGCCTGCCGCCCCACGAGACGTCCGGATCGCGAATCACCCCGCCCCTGTCCTCAAGCAGCGTCCGAACCTCCCCGCGCCCGTCTCCCATCTCCAGCACGCAAAGCGCTGAGCCCGGCACAAAATGCCGCTCGGCCTGTGCATCGGATAACCCCTCGGTATATGCATAGTGCGACCCGCCGATGTTGTAGTGCTTGGTAAAGACAATCTTCTCGAACCTCTCGAGAAGCCCCGCCAGCCGAATTCCCCTCCGTTGCTCGCACGCCTCAACGTAAAGCTCCAGCCACCGTTTGTCACTCGGCGACGCCCCCGTCCCGCACAGAACGTCGAATGCGCGCGTCGCCTTCTCGCCCGCCGGCCCAAGCTCAGCCAGCACCCTCCGTATCATCCTCTTCTCAATCTCCACGTCCCCGCCGCCGGCCAGCCACGCCGAAAAGTCCAGCCCGTAATCCTGGCACACCCAGTCCCACTCCAGCCGAAAGTCCCGCTCGATTCGATTCCAGACGCTCCTTACGGGCTCGATCCGTATCCGTCCCCCCGCAGCCCCTTTCAAGGCCGCCCGCGATGCCAGCATCGTCTCCGCCCATGTCCCCCTTATAACATAGCCCCCCGATGTGTCGCCACCCTCGGCCTGCCGTTCGGCGCTGATGCCCGCGAGCAACCCTCCAATCAAAAGGCAAAGAATACCAAGTGCCCTCAAACGTCGATTCACTCTTCAACCTCACAAACAACACGAAACCCCACGTCATGCACGCGCTGCCAGGCAGGATAGCTCAGCCGAAAGGCCGACCGGCACCTGCCCGGACGATCATAAAAAGACCCCCCGCGAACCACCTTTCTGCCCGGCTCGTTAGGCTCATCGCGACCGTCCTCCGCGGCATACGGATACGCCCTGTAAGTCGTCCGCGTCCATTCGCTCGCATTGCCGTGCATGTCATGCAGGCCCCAAGGATTGGCCCTGTAGCCGCCGACGTCCGCCGTCGCAACGGCCTTATCGTCGAACCGCCTGTCAGACGGTATATCCAGCAGCAGCGCAAGCCCCCCGGTCGCCGGATAAGGTCGGCTCAACGCCATATCGGCAACATTCGCATAATCCGAAAAGTCCGACTCCGCCTCACCATAATAAAGCTCCGTCGCCGTCCCAGCGCGACAGGCGTATTCCCACTGCGCCTCGCTGGGCAGCCCAAAGTCCATCCCCGTCGCCTCCGAAAGCCACCGGCAGAACGCCGCCGCCCGCTCCCGGGAAACTCGAACGACCGGCTGAAGCGGGCCGTCCAGAGTCAGCCCCGGACCGTTGATGCCGCCGAAGCGCTTGGCGAACACGCCCGACTCGTGCGCCGGATCGAAACGACGGTACTGCTCGTTGGTCACCTCGAATGCACCCATCCAGAAAGCCCGCCGAATGGATACCCGCGCTGGCGGACGCTCATCCGCCTCGCCGTCCCGTGAGCCCATAACAAACTCCCCCGTCGGAATCCTCACCAGCCGCATCGTCACGCCGCCGCCCAGATCGATAGTCCTCGCGATCTCCTCCCCAACACCCTGCCTGCGCCGGGCCTCGGCGGCGTCAAACGGCCAGCCTTCCACGTTCACTCCCCTCCTGCCCGTCGCCTCGACCGCATCGGGCAGAACGGCCTTCACCTCGCCCTGGGTCGTCTCCAAAGCCGCCTCCGGATCCTCCGCCGGCCCCCCATACAGCAGCGCAAGCTCCCGGCGCCGCCGGTCGGCCCCCTCCGGAACGCTGCAAAGGTCGCTCCACCTGCCGTGACACGGTCCGTTCAGATCGATCCACGTCACCAGCCTGTCCCACGCCTGCCCGTCCAGCCGAACCCCGCCATGTCCCTTCCTGAGCATCTGAATCAGCTCGCTCGTATCCGCGTGGTACTCGCCCGGCACAAGCAGCTCAACGTGATCCTCCACGTTGACCCTGCGAATGTAAGGCGTCAGCGCCTCGTAGGCCGGCGTGTACCGAACGTTCGTGCCCCCGAACGCCTCGCGCACCACCGGATGCAGCCGGTCCGCCCCGAGCTTGGACAGCGGCAGACCGCGGTAGCCATCCACCAGACGCTCCGAGCGCAGGTCCGGCGGCTTCCTTCCATCCGCCCGTAGCGCCCCGTCATGACAGCCCACACAGTACTTGTCCAGAACCGGCTGAACTTCCCTCTCGAAATCGAAACCCCGCGCCGGTCCGTACCACGGCTCAATCTTCATCGGCTTCTGCCCCGCCGCAAGGCCCCGCCGCAGAGCCGTCGCCTCGTTCGGCTTCTCGTGACATCCCACGCACGAAACCACCTCGCCCGGCATCGCTGCAAACCAGCTCCGCATCAACTGCACCGCCTTGCCCTCGCCGTCGAGCGGCTGGACTGCCAGCGGTGTATTCGCCGGAACCTTGAACATCGCCGACCCGTCGCGCCGCACCGGAACCGTCCCCACTATGCGCATCACCTCCCACGGCCCCGCGCGACCGATCTTGTCCGGCCCCGCCAGACCCGGATAGCCGAAGTGATATGCCACCACACGAAGCCTCTTGATGGTCCCGCGAGGAACGCCCGCCAGCCCCGGTCCCCGGTAAACATCGTGCACGTAAACGACCGCGTCATCCCGGCTAAGGTCCAGCCGGTCCGGGATCGCCGGCGGCCGTCGTGATTTGCGAAGCGGAATCGGCTCGAAAAGATCCAGCCCCCGCCGCACGCAAATCAGCACGATGTTGTCGAACACGTCCACTAAGTATATCCCCCACGGGCTCTTTGCATCGAGTTTGGCCGCCGCGACGAAATACTTGTCACTCAACGGGTAAGGGTGAAGAAACTTCGGCCACGACTTGTCCACGAGCCTGTCAAGAATCACCGGCTCAATCGGCTTGCCCCGTCCCGGTATCCGCTGCACCACCCCATCGGCCTCGTGCCATCCCTTCGTCAAATCCAGCAGCACCAGCTCGCCCATCCTCGAGACACCGTGATAGCCCGACACGATGGCCGCAATCTTGTTCGGCGCCCCCGGTATCCCCCGCGGGTAGTAGAGCGAATTCGGCCAGTAGGAGTTGCTCCCGTACACGGCCCGCTGCCCCGTCCCGTCCGGATTCATCACCATCAGCGGCCGAAGGTAAATGTGCATAATCCCCGTATAATCCCACCGGCTGAAAATCACCTGACCCGTCGGAAGAACCGACGGATGAAGATCCAGGTCCTGGTCGAAACACAACTGCCGAACGCCCGTCCCGTCCGCGTTCATCAGGTAAACGTTGCATGCCCGCTCTTTCCCGTGCCAGCAGGGCACCCCTGTAAACGACGCCGTCGAAACGAACACAATCCGCCCGTCCGGCAGATAGCACGCGTCGAAATTGTCCACCCCCCTCTGCCGGCGCGACACCTGCCGCAAACCGCTGCCGTCCACCCTCACCTCGAATATCTCCCAGCCGTCACGCCCGGACATCGTAAACAGCAGCCGCTCGCCGTCGAAGCCCAGATCCATCTCCCCGACAAACCACCCCCCATCCGGACGATAGACCGTCCGAAACGACCCTTCCGGCCCCACGCCGGACAGCACCGCAATCTCGTTCTCGTACCCCTCCCGCGGCAGCGTCGAATTGCACTGGTGGTTCGTCGGCAACCCAAGCTGACCCCGCCCACGCTTGAGCACTATCAGCCCGTCGAAATCCAGCAGCGGATTCGCCAGCAGCGCCTCGCTTCGCAGCTTCTCGAACTCCTTTTGCCACCGCTCGCCCCCATCCGCCGATCTGCCCAGCGCCTCAACCCGCGCCGCAAACTCATCCCCTCCTGCGTAACCGGCCCCAAAAGTCTGCCTCAGGTCCTCAACCGCAAGCCGCAGAGCCTCAAGCTCCGCACCACCCGCGCCCAACGCCGAACCCCGCAGCAAGACGAGCAGTAAAAGCCACCCCGTCAGGCACAAGAACGCCCACTTCCCCTCCATGCCCCGCCAACTCAAGTCGGACATCTCCGCCTCCAAACTGAGCCCCTGGGGCTCCTTTTACTGCACCGCGACTTTCACCTCGAAAAGGCCCGGACATAATCGACGTACATGTAGGACGGGTTCGGAGTCTCATCGATGGGCCATCCTCCGCCTAAGGCCAGATCCACCAATATATACAGCGGTACTCTGGCTTCGGCTGGCGTCTTGACGCGGCGCAGCTCCGCGCCGTCGTAATAAAACGTGATAAAGTCCGAATCGACCATCACGCCGTAGTTATGAAAATCGTCGGTCATTCCGGCAACAATGTACTTCCTGCCGTCCCCTTTGTGCCTTTTGTCGGGATACCAGAGGTGCACGTTCGTACATAGTGCGTTCGGGTGCACGCCGTAGTGCTCGAGCACATCAATTTCAATGCCGGTTGCCGACTTGTCCAAAAGGGAAGGCCTGCCGAGAAGCCAAAAGGCCGGCCACGTGCCCGGGCCCTTCGGCAGCTTGGCGCGCATCTCAAAATAGCCGTACTTCTGCGCAAAGCCGTCGCCCTTACGATCCAGAGAGCTAAGCAGCCCGGCACGCCACTTCTCTCCATCCTTGCGGGCCTCGATCCGCAGGATGCCGTTCTCGATGGTGAACGGAAAGCCATCCTCCGGGTCGGCGAATCGGGCGTCTCCGAAGTCGCCTGCGTAGGGCGTATGTGCGATCCAGCTGGTGCCGGGGCCCCAGGCGGAAACGCTGAGCGGCTCTTTGAAATCCTCGTCGAATGTCAGGCGATACCCTTCGAGGTTCAGAGTAGGAGCCGGGAGTTTGGGGATTGGCGCCTTGGCGTCAACCTCGAGCACTCCGATTTTGTATGCCGTCGGGTCGTTTTTGCCCGCTACGACGCCGTCGCCGACTTTCAATGACTGACGCTTTCCCCCGTGTTTGGGGTCGTAGATTCCGAGCATGATACTGTACCGGCCTTCGGGCATCGTGGTCGGCACGACTATGGTCTTCTCGTATTCCACCCGGCCGGACCAAACCGCGGTGGCGACGGGCGGGGTGTGGTCGTTTTGAAAGGCCATCCGCCCGCCAGCATCCCTGAAGTGCACGAATACGGTGTAATCTCTGCCCATTGGAACGGCATCCCAGCGATACGTCAGATACGTTCCAAAGCCGGGCCTGCACGAGGGCTGCGAGAGCCTGCACGCCAGAACCGTCGGAGTTCCCGCAGGGCCGGCCGAGAGAGTGCAGCTCGCGTCGTCGAGCCGGAGCGCCCCTTTCGAGCCGCTGGCGAGGCTGTCGGCCCCGATGTTCAGGCCGAACGCCTTTGCCGGGCCGTGCCACTTCGCGTCGTTTGCGCCGCCCCAGGACTCCTCGCCCACCAGATCGCTGATCCGCAGGATAACTTGCTGCCATTTATCCGTCTTCGCCAGCAGTATGCGCTTCTTCTGGTGACATTGGCCGGTGTCGTCCAGGATGCGCACGCCGATATTGACAACGCCCTTGCTGTTTACCCACAGGCGGATTTCTTTGACGTCCCGGTCGCCGAGTTCCGGCAGTTTCTTCCAAAGCCCGACATACGCTCCGCCATTGCTGAAATCGGCATCGAGCCTCAGGCAGCCTTTTCCGCTGTGTGCGGCCGTCTTTTCCCATTCGAGCGAGCCCTTGGCCCCGGGGAATTCCCAGCCGCCGACATACCCCCAGCCTTGAGGGGCCGCCTCGAAATCATCCAGCGATATCGAGCTCTCTTGCCCAGCCGGCGCCGGCTCAGCACAGAGCACTTGCACTGACAACGCCAGCCATATCAGCGGTGCTATCGCCGGCACGGGTATCATCGATTTCTTATGCATCATCCGGCCGCCATAGACCAATGTTATCAATCGATCCCCATCATCATTTCTTGAGAGTCAGACTGACTCCGCTCCGAACGATAGTCTCGAGATTGGGGTCCGTCGTTATAGCTTTCATGTACCTCGGGTCGGCCATGCGGCCGCTGATATTGTGGGCAATGACAAGGCCGCCGGAACGGATTAACGGTAACAGTTTGTTCAGATAGTCGATGTAGCCTTCCTTGTCCGCATCCAGGAAGAGAATGTCGATCGGGTCCTTCACTTTCTTCACCTCCTGGTGAGCGTCTCCTTCGACGAGCGTAATGATATCGGCCATCCCCGCTCGCTTGAAATTGGCCCGCGCCGTCGCGGCGCGCTGGGCGTCGATTTCAAATGTGGTCAGCTTGCCGCCGGTCTTCTGAAGCGCCATCCCGAACCAGATGCCGGAGTAGCCGGTGGATGTCCCGATCTCAACCACGTGTTTTGCATTCATCGCCTGGGCCGTGATGCGAAAGAATCGCCCGTCCTGCGGCGGCACGTTCCTGTAGCTTTGAGTTGAGCGTATATCGGCCAGAATACTGAGAATCTTCTTCTCATTGTCGTCTTTCGGGACAGGAGGCTTCTCGAGTTCCGACTCGCTCATTCCGCCTCTCCTCAGCCCGGATGAGCGCCGGGCAAAAGCATTTGAGAACAAGATTGCTGAAATCCCAATAATGATCAAGCTTACTGTGATGGTCGAGCGTATTGCGGTCTTCATTCTGATTTCCTCCTTCATTTCTACACGTCGTTTAAGTTACTGGCCGTTAACGTATTCAATTCGTCTTCTCCACGCAGTACGCGGCTTGCTATCTGCCAAAGATCAGCTAACAGAGCATATATCAGAATCCGGCGCACTTTGCAATCTTGTGTTGCACGCACGTTGATAGGCAATGTATGGACAAGGGACGACGTCACGCAGACCAGCGAAAACAGCAGCCTCGCTGTCAACCTTCCAGAGTATCAGATGGTCAGAGCCTCAGAGTATCAAAAGGGTCCGATGACTGGGAGAAGACCACACGAAAACCGACATAGACGGCGCGGCCATCGGGAACGCTGAGGTTACGGTAAGAGCGACGCAGATTGACATCGACGTCGCCCCACGAGCCGCCACGCAAACAACGGACGTCTTCGTCCTTGTCATACCAGTTCTCCATCCACCCCCATACGTTCCCGCCCATGTCCGTCAGCCCCTCCGGCGTTGCCCCTAATCACCCGACCAATAAACGCACCTTCAACCATCCCAACAATAATAGCCTAATCTCCCGCCCAATGCCGTTCCATTCTAAGCGTACCACCGTATCCTCACGATTCCCGAAAGTCTTCACCCTCATCCACATATGTTACCTACTCCCTACCGCCAATACCACAAGCTCACGCCCCACGCCCACAAGCGGGCGCCATAAAGAGGCCGCCGCGCAAAGGATGAAGCGGGCCAACGAAACAACACGCTTGACCACCGGCCGCGCCGACGGCATAATGGTGGGGTCGTGGTTGTCCACAGTCGCCCTGAAATGGGGCCGGCGGGTCCTTGGCGTAAACGCCGCATTCAGGGCGGCCTGTCTTCGCAGAAGCGCAAAGCCTGGCACTGGAAATTAGGAAAGGAAGAAAGATGGACACAGTCAAAAGCAGGTTGGGCACAATCGTGGTTGGCGCATTGCTAATTTGCCTTGTCGCGGCAGTTTCGCCCGGGGTCGCCGAGCGCCCGTTGAACAAGCCGCCCAAGGGATTTAAAGCGCTTTTTAACGGAAAAGACCTGACCGGCTGGAAAGGCCTCGTGAGAAATCCCAAGAGTCGCGCCAGGATGAGCAGACAGGAGCTTGCGAAGGCCCAGGAAAAAGCCGATGCCGACATGCGGTCGCACTGGGGCGTTGAGGACGGGGCTCTGGTCTTCGACGGCGGCGGGCACAGCCTGTGCACGGCTAAAGACTACGGCGACTTCGAAATGCTGGTGGACTGGAAGATCGAAAAGGGCGGCGACAGCGGGATATATCTTCGCGGCACGCCGCAGGTCCAGATATGGGATACGGCCAACCGACGCGTCGGCGCCCAGGTCGGCTCGGGCGGGCTCTATAACAACCAGAAGGGACCCAGTAAGCCCTTGAAGGTGGCCGACAAGCCTATCGGCCAGTGGAACCGGTTTCACATTATCATGGTCGGGGATGTGGTGACGGTTTACCTCAACGACGTGCTCGTGGTTGATAACGTGGTGATGGAGAACTACTGGGAGCGAAACAAGCCAATATATCCGGTGGGCCAGATTGAGCTTCAGTCGCACGGCAGCCGGCTCTATTTCAGGAACATATTCATCAGGGAGATATTGAGTGCGGAGGAGAAGAAGGAAGGCTTTGTACCGCTGTTCAACGGCGTGGACATGAGAGGCTGGACCGGCAACACCACGAGCTATTATGCCAAGGAGGGGGTGATTGTCTGCGACCCCAAGCGAGGCGGCGGCGGGAACCTTTACACGGCCGAGGAGTACGGGAATTTCGTTTTTCGCTTCGAGTTTCGCCTGACCCCCGGCGCCAACAACGGCCTCGGCATACGAACGCCCATAAAAGGGGACGCGGCATACCAGGGGATGGAGCTTCAGATTCTCGACAATACGGCGGAGAAGTACGACGGCAAACTGAGAGACTATCAATATCACGGGTCTATATACGGGGTGTTTGCGGCCAAGCGCGGTTACCTCAAACCGGTGGGCGAGTGGAACTACCAGGAGGTGGTTGCGGAAGGCAAGCAAATCACGGTCAGGCTCAACGGGACAACGATTGTGGACGAGGACATTTCCGAATCGAACGTTCCGAAAGCCGTGATGGACAGGCATCCCGGCCTCAAGAGAGAGAAGGGGTACATCAGCTTCTGCGGGCACGGGGATTACCTTGAGTTCCGCAATATAAGAATCAAGAGCCTGGATTAGACGGCGCAGGCGAGGCCGAACACCCAGCGGCCGGCAACGTGGAATTAGAAGGGAAAGACAATGAGAACTATCAGAGGCAGGAAGGACAAGGCTTTAAGCCGGAGGGATTTTCTAAAGGGTTCGGCGCTGGCGGCCGGCGCGTCGCTGGCATTTCCAACCGTGGTTCCGTCCTCGGTTTTTGGCCCGGACGCCCCAAGCAGCCGGATCGCCATGGCGTGCGTGGGTCTGGGCGGCCAGGGGGCGGGCAACATGCGCAGCTTCAAGGGCGAGAAAAGCTGCCAGATAGTGGCGCTCTGCGATGTTGACGCGGCGCATTTGGAGCAGGCCCGAGAGACGGCCGGGCTCGATGCAAAATCGTGCTACAGCGATTTTCGCGAGGTGGTCGGCCGCGATGACGTTGACGCCGTCTCGGTGGGAACGCCCGACCACTGGCACGTCCCGGTTTCGATTGCGGCGGTTCGCGCGGGCAAGGATGTTTACTGCGAAAAGCCGCTGACGCTGACGATCGAGGAGGGCCGTGCTCTCGCTGACGAGGTCAAACGCTACGGCCGAGTCTTCCAGACGGGCTCTCAACAGCGCTCCGGCAGCGAGTTTCGCAAGGCCTGCGAGCTTGTGGTCAACGGCCGGATAGGCACGCTCCACACAATTCGGGTGGGCATTCCCGGCAACAACCACAAGTGCGGCCCGACGTGGGAGGTAATGCCAGTTCCAGAAGGGTTCGACTACGACATGTGGCTCGGACCGGCGCCTTGGGCGCCCTACACGGAGCAGCGATGTCACTATCAGTTCCGTTTTGTCCTGGATTACTCCGGCGGGCAGATGACCAACTGGGGTGCGCATTATCTCGATATCGCCCAGTGGGGCAACCAGGCTGACGACACGGGCCCGGTTGAGATAGAGGGGGTGGGCGATTGGCCGACGACGGGGCTGTTCACGACGGCCAAGAAGGTGGACATCGAGTACACTTATGCGAACAAGGTGAAGCTGCTTTTGAAGACGGGCGGCGGCAACACGCGTTTCGAAGGAACCGAGGGCTGGGTCGATGTGAGGAGGGAAAAGCTCAGGGCGAGTCCCGAATCGATTTTGACCAGCACCATCGGGCCGAACGAGATTCACCTTTACGAGAGCCGGGACCACAAGCAGAACTTCCTCGACTGCGTCAGGAGCCGCAAGACGCCGATCGCATCGGCGGAGATCGGGCACCGCTCGTCCACGGTATGCCACCTGGGCAATATCGCCATGCTGCTCGGGCGAAAGCTCCGGTGGGATCCGGCCCAGGAGCGCTTCATCAACGACGCCGAGGCCAACAGCATGATCGGCCGCGCCATGCGAGCCCCGTGGCGCCTTTAGCCTCGACTAAAGGCTTCTTGTTCTAATCCGTACGTTGTGGGCCCGGGGCCGTAGTAGATGTGGAACAACCGCCTCTGAATCAGTCGGTCGTGCGGCGGGAATTGGCCACAAGTTCAGGATTTCGGCGTTTCTTCGGTGCGTTCTGCGGAATGCCCGTTTCACGCGAGCGCAGAGTAGACCACGCGACAGCGAAACGTGGCGCACGTTTCACAACTTTCGCTACGCATTCTTCTCCCGCCACGCCTTGATGACGTCGCCAAACTTCCGGTCTATGTGCTGGACGAACCATTCGTCGATGAGCGACTTCCTAAACCTCCACTCCTTTCCCAACTTTGCCGCTGGTATCTTCTTTTTTTGCGCCCACGCATAGATGGTCTGCGGCTTGAGCCGCAGGTACTTCGCAACCTCTTCCAATGTCATTATGTCGTTGTCCACTTCCGTTTACCTTGACCGAACGCTGTCCGGGTTGTTGGCATCGTTTGCCTCTGGGTTCTTGTCGCCCCCGTTGTCCGTTTCACCTTCAACCAAATTGCGCAGGGAGCGAGCTACAGCCAGATAGAAGTTGCCCTCTCGCTGCCTGAACAATTCAAACTTCAGATTCCGGCTGCCAATGAACGGCCGAAGATTCCAGGCCAACTGCATCCCCACGAACGCCAGAATCACCACCCAGAACCTGAATACGACTACCCCAACCTTGGGATACACTTTGCTCTTCTCGCAGCAGTGCCTCAGCGCCTCGATCATCGTCTTGGCGCCGAAGAACCCTGACACCGCGAAGATCGCAACGTGCAGCAGCTTGATAAAGGCGTAGTTGTCACCGGTGATCAGGAAGAATATAACGATAGGCGCAAAGGCCACCATTATCAGCGACACCATTAAGAAACCGCACAGGATCACGTTAAGCATCTGGAGAAAGCCGATCTTCGAGCCCAGGACAAACTGAATGATGAAGAAAACTGGAAAACACACCAGCAGCGTCAGTGTCAGAAACGCCGGCACCTTCGCTCCGGACGAGAGCGCCTGGGCGAAGCTGTTGTAACTGCCCATTACGACTCCATAAACCGCCGAGAACATCACCAACAGCACGTACTGGCTCACGATCCTTCGACTGAGCTCCTTATCGCTGGTGAGGTTGTTGAAGAACCGCTCTTTGTCCTGAAAATCCTTAAAGAGCTGTAGCGAAAACAACCGTGCCTTGCTCATAATACGCCTCCATAGCCAAGAATCACTGTTTTTCGAAAGTGTACAACTCGCTTCCGGTTTTGTCAAGTATTTTCTTGTTTGTTCTTATATTTCATTCTTTCTTGTCCGCACCTATTCTCTTGTGCGCCCCTCCGAGGCTCGCATTCAGGCGTCAGCCCGGTTCGCCGCGGTCCCGTCTTTGCCGGCCAGGGGTCTCTCAGAAGGGAATGTGCTCATTCTTTCCCGAATGGCGCGGGTGAAAGGCATGGAGAAAGCGGGGTAAGCCCGACGTTGATGGGGGTAGGGGAAGCATCCAAAACGGCTTGATTGGACTGGCTTGGCTGATACAATGTGGCCGTCAAGTGTGCGGTGTGACGCCGGGCACGTGTTTCACTGCTGATTGTTTTTTGCTGTTGTGTGAGGGCGCCATGTGCCATGGACAGGAGGGGCTCATGTATAGTTCGGCATCAAGGCCGACTACACGCACGTCTGGAAATAATTGAGTGAATTGCGAGGATGTTTCTGATGGGATTATTGTCTGTGACACAGTTGTGTCTGCTTCTGGCGTTCGCCTCCGGCCAAAGCGCCGGCTCGCAACGGCCTGTCCGGGCGGAGGTGGAGATCGAAGAAGACATCTACAGCTACGAGCCGCCGAACAACGGCGCCGGGCCACTGTGGTGCCACGGCTCCACGTGTCTGGTTCGCCTGGCCAACGACGTCTTCGCCAGCGGCCTGGAGACAATCCCGGGCGCCAAGCCGCTCAATAACTGCCGCTGGATGCTCTTTCACCGGGGACCACAAGGTTGGCGGAAGGTATGTTTCGACGGATCGGGGCGGACGCGGGAGCCGTCGCCGCTGGTCGGATTCTCGGATGGCAGGCTATTGCTCTCAGCCAATCCCACGCTGAACACCGACCCGAACGAATACTCCGGACCGGCACGGCCGGAGTTGCTGGAGTTCTCGGCGAAGGACCCGAGCAGGCCGATGCGGACGCTTATGCCTGTCTGGTCGGGCCAGCCGCAATTCACGGAGCACTCGTATCGGAGCTTCGCGGCCGATGGGGCGAACTGCGAGCTGATACTCTTCCAGAACATCGGTTATACTCACGCCGAATGGGCTTTCCTGGACCGCAAGGGTCGATGGAGCGCGCAGGGCCGGCTCAAATGGCCGTGGGGAGCGGATTACTCGAAGCCCCAGACCATCCGCGTGTGCTATCCGAATGTGGCGCTAAAGAATCGCGAGGTTCATTTTTTCGGGGTCAGCGACATTGTCGAGCCGAATGAATCATGGCGTGCGTTCAAGAAGCAGCTCACCGGACGGGATTGGGACTACGACTTCCGCCGGCTGTTCTACACGTGGTCGCGCGACGTCACCACCGGCCGGTTCGAGCCGTGGGCGGAAATCGCCAGTCGCGAGAGGACATGCGGGCGGATACAGGCCGGCGACCTCTGGATCGATCCGGACGGCAGAGTGCATATTCTCTGGAGCGAACGGGCCATCGACGAGCGTCTGCGGGAGAGGTTCTTCCCGGGCGAGAGGCAGAGGCACTCACTGCACTACGGCGTGATCCGGGAAGGCCGGGTGATTTTTCGCCGCACGCTGCTGGCGGCCGAGGAGGGCAAATCTAACGAGCGACCCGGGCGGGGCCGTTTCCATGTCACGCCGGATAACCGCCTGTTCGTGTTCTTTTACGTATCCGGTGCCGACACCGAGGGCCGAAGCGTGTCAGAAAACCGCCTGCTCGAGATTCTTCCCGACGGCTCGGCCGGCGAATCGGTGCGGGTTCCACTGGAGAGACCGTTTACCTCGTTCATGACCGTCACTGTAAGGGCGGGCTCGGCTCCATCCAGGATTCTGGATGTGCTGGGCCCACGCCAGGGAGCGGGCAGAACCATCAGCTTTGCGCGAATCAGGCTGAACTGACAGACAGTCGTGTGCGCACGATCAACGCGGGAGACAGTCGCCCTCTACGGGGCGAATCGGGCTCC
>CP070678.1:4955789-4960661 GCA_020352515.1 Phycisphaerales bacterium
GCTCAAGTAGGAAAGGGTATCCATGAGCGCCTTTGCCCCCAGAAACAGACCGCGTCCGTTAAGAATAGGAATGTTATGTCGGTTGATGTTGAGGAGTGGTTCCATGTTTTGGAGAGTCCTGCTGCGCCAAGTCTGGAGACCTGGGATTCGCTGGAATCTCGGCTGGAGCCAAACATGGATCGAATTCTGGAACTTCTGCACGGGCACGGCGTTCGCGCCACCTTCTTCTGGGTGGGGTGGCTGGCCGAACGATACAAATCGCTTTTGAAAAGGTGTTGCGACGCCGGCCACGAGATTGCCAGCCATGGTTATCACCATGTGCTGCCTCACCAGGTGGGCCTCGATCGTTTTAGAGGCGATATTGATAAGGCAAAGAAGGTCCTGGAAGACGTTAGCGGCAGGGCGGTCCTTGGGTTTCGAGTCGCCGGCTTTGGGATCAAGAGCGATACGAGATGGGCCTTCGACGTGATTCGGGAAGTGGGCTATATATATGACTCCAGTGTCTTGCCGGCACAAGGGGGACACGGTGGGATTTCGGATTCACTGCTCGGGCCGTACTTTGTTGAGACTTCGAGCGGCTACCTGCTCGAGGTTCCCATGTCCGTCGTCACGTTCTTCGGCCATCGGACGCCCATGTTCGGGGGCGGATACCTGAGACTTGCCGGCAGGCCGATGCTGAAGTGGGGGATAAAGAGGTTGCATGCATTAGGGCAGCCACTGATTGTGTACTTCCATCCGCGCGAAATCGATCCCGATCAGCCGCGTTTGCCACTGCGACGTCTGAGGCGGTTCAAGTACTATGTGAATTTGAGAAGCACCATGCCCAAGCTGAAGTGGTTGTGCAGGGATTATTCATTTGGGACCATGACCGAGCTGGTTGAGAGTCGTATCAAGTCGTTTTGTCATGAAGACGAGGATGTCCAGGTCGTTGACCTGCAAGGCGAGCGCGTGGGCGGGCTGCCATCGCCGGCGACAGACGAGCCGATGGATCCCGTTGATAAGAGAGCGGTTCGGAAAAGACCTACAGTGATAGAAAAGGCACTGGCCGACTTCCTTGAAACGTATCCTAAAACCTTAATAACAGCATAAATATGAGTTAATATGGGTAGAACGGTTCCTGGATGCGGGTCATGAAGATTCTCATAGCGCACAACCGGTACGGCACGTTCAGCGGGGAGGAGTACGCGGTGGAGACAATTGCCAGGCTGCTTGAGTCGAGAGGCCACTTCGTGTCCATGCATGTGAAATCCTCGGCTGAGTTGTCCGGGTCGATTCGCAAGAGGATTGGGGCGGGTCTATCGGGCATCTACAGTTTCCGGGCGCGGGCGGAGATGGCTCGCAAACTCGATGAGTGCCGGTTTGATATCGTGCAGTTACAGAATGTCTTTCCGCTGCTTTCGCCGTCGATTCTCGGCCCCGTAAAACGGGCGGGAATCCCAATTGTAATGCGGTGTCCGAACTACAGGCTGTTTTGTCCGATAGGGCTTCACATGTACAGGGGCGCGGTGTGCGAGCGGTGCCTGGGCCGGGGCGGGGAGTGCTGGTGTGTGCTGAAGAACTGCTGCAAGAGTGTGCCCAAGAGTCTTGGCTACGCTGTCAGGAATGCGGCTGCCAGATTGAGCGGCGTTTTCAGAAGACATGTCACGCTGTTCCTGGTTGCCTCGCATTTTCAAAAGCAGCGGTTCGTTGCCGGCGGGATCGAAGAGGATCGGATAGAGGTGATTCACAATACGGATATGATGGTCGACAGGGATTCGCCGGAGGTGGCAAAACAGGGCGATATGGTGTCCTTTGTCGGGCGTCTGAGCGAGGAGAAGGGCATATACGAAATGGTGAAGGTCGCAGAGATGCTGCCGCGGTACCCTTTCGGTATTGCCGGTGACGCATCCACGATGAACGGATGGGTCGTGGACGCCCCGTCAAACGTAAGGTTCTTCGGCTTTATTTCGGGCGCCGAGCTGTCGCGGTTCTATGAACAGACGCGGATTCTCGTCTGTCCCAGTCTCTGCTACGAGGGTTTTCCGAACGTGCTGGTGCGAGCCATGGCGGCAGGCAAGGCGATCATCTGTTCTCGAGTGGGAGGGCTTCCGGAAATCATCGAGCATGGTGTGACTGGTCTTATGGTTGAGCCGGGCAACCGGAAGGAGCTGGCGGCCGGCATAGAGTACCTGTGGAACAATCCTGAGATATGCCGGGAGATGGGCCGGAACGCCCGCAATAAGGCATTGAGCCGATACTCGCCTGATAGACTATATGAGCGGTTGATGGCGTGCTATCGCAAGGCAATATATCTGCAACGAAACGGAGCATCCGACTTTGGCGCGTCTTAGCCCAGGCCGTAGGGCTCATTTGGGCGACAGTGATCTCGGGCATTTGCGGCGGAGCAGGCAAACACCTCGGCTGGGGTACTCTGTCACGGTCTGTTTGAGAGAGCGCACGAAGCGTGAAGATGGTTCGGGATAGAGGGGGACGCCGGTTCAATACCTGTAAAGGGGCTCATGTGAGCAAGATACTGCTTGTTTTTGGAACCCGTCCTGAGGCAATTAAGCTTTGCCCTCTGGTACTACTGTTGCGGCGATCATCCAGGCTTGAGCCGGAGGTCTGTGTAACAGGCCAGCATCGGGAGCTGCTGGAGCCGGTCTTGCGCGTCTTCGACATTGAGCCGGATGTCAACCTGAGGGTAATGGAGCCGAACCAGGCTCTGACGGCGTTAACGTGGCGGATGATGAAAGCGATTGACGGGCACCTGCTTGAGCATTCGCCCGACTTTATCCTCGTGCAGGGTGACACGACCAGTGCATTCTGCGCGGCGCTCGTCGGCTTCTATCACGGCATATCCGTCGGTCACGTGGAGGCGGGGCTGCGAACCTGGAGAGAAGGGTCCCCTTTTCCCGAAGAGGTGAACCGGGCGCTTATCGCAAGACTGGCACGGTTCCATTTTGCGCCGACGGCGACGGCCAAGGCCAATCTTCTGCAGGAGGGTATTCCGGAAGACAGAATATATGTAACCGGCAATACGGGGATCGACGCCCTTCACATCGCTGCCGAGAAGGTCCGTGCGCATCCCCCTGTAATCCCAGGACTGCCACCAGAACTTATGAACGGCCAGGCGGATCGGAGGCTCGTGGTTGTCACCAGCCATCGGCGGGAGAGCTTCGGCGGGCGATTCGAGTCTATTTGCCACGGAATTAGACGCCTGGCCGAAATGTTTCCTGACGTGGCCTTTGTCTTTCTCGTTCACAAGAACCCCAACGTGAGAGGGCCGGTACTGCGTTTGCTTGCCGGAGCGCGCAACATCCACCTTCTCGAGCCCCTCGGGTACCTGGGGTTCGTCAGGTTGATGGAGCGGTCATTGTTCATCATGACCGACTCGGGGGGCATACAGGAAGAGGCCCCGAGCCTGGGCAAGCCGGTTCTCGTGATGCGTGAGACGACCGAGCGTCCGGAGGGTGTTGAGGCGGGGGCCGCCAGGCTTGTCGGCACCGAACGGGATTCAATTGTGGATGGTGCGGCCGAGCTTCTGAGGTCACCGGCGTCGTATGGCGCCATGGCCAAGGCCGTGAGTCTTTATGGTGACGGCCGCGCGTCCGAGAGAATCGCACGGGTTATACAAGAGGTCTTGCAGGATTCGCGCCGATGATTTGGGAGACCATTGAGCAGGTGCTGCCCCGGAACTCTATCAGGGCGAGGTTCGCCGCCAATGCCTTCTGGTCGGTGGTTGGCGTTTCAATCTCGCAGGTATTTGCCCTTGCCGCGGCCATTGTGGCGGCCCGCGTGCTGGGACAGGCGTGTTTTGGTCAACTTGCGATGGTCCAGAGCACTGTGGGCATGTTCGGGATTTTTGCCGGACTGGGCCTCGGACTGACCGCCACCAAACACCTTGCCGAATTCCGCAGCAGCGATCCGAAAAAGGCAGGGCGGATACTGGGCTTGTCTTTGGCTGTTGCCGTGATTTCGGGCGGTTTGGCGTCAGTCGTTCTGTTCTTCGCGTCACCGCTTCTTGCGGTGACGGTTTTCCGGATGCCTGGTCTTGAACCGGTTCTGAGAATCAGCTCTCTGCTGCTGTTTTTCAATACACTCTATGGGCTTGGAACCAGCTCACTTGTCGGCTTTGAGACATTCAAGAGCATTGCCAAGGTCAGTATCCTGACGGGGCTGCTGAGCCTTCTGTTCGTGTCTTTCGGGGCATTGTACGGGGGGTTGTATGGGGCCGTATGCGGTATGGCCGCGGCGTCTGCGGCGGGCGGCATATTGTGTCACACCGTGCTCTTCAAGAAGGCGCGGGATTACGGCGTTCCCATAGTGTGGCGGGACATAAGGCGTGAGCTGCCGGTGGTATGGAGATTTGCCATTCCCGGCTGTTTGAGCTCTGCGATTGTCCTGCCTGTCACATGGCTGGTTCATACCATGCTTGTGCGTGAGGCAAACGGCTTCTCCCAGTTGGGCCTGTTCCACGCGGCGACCCGATTTCAAGTGCCGCTGCGCCTTGTGGGCTCGACGCTCGGACTGTCGTTACTACCGGTGCTCGTGTCCGAAAGAGCGCGAGGCGGGAACCCGCGTTTTGAGCGAGTCAACATTCTTTTGTCCTGGTCTCTCGGGGCGATTCCGGTGCTACTTCTGCTGGCTTTTCCCGGTCTGCTGGCTGTCCTGTTCGGGTCTCAGTATGGCGGGATGGGGTCGGCCCGTGTTTTGAGCCTGGTCCTGTTGTATACGGTGATCATTCTGTATAAGCAGGGTTTGGCGAGGGTTCTGGCTGCTGAGAATCTTATGTGGTGGGGCGTCCTGAGCAATACGGTCTGGGCAATTTTGCTGTTGTCGTCGTTCTACCGGTTGAGACATTCCGGCGCCGTCGGGCTGGCCGGGTCCTTTCTA
>CP070678.1:4960761-4969284 GCA_020352515.1 Phycisphaerales bacterium
CACGGCGATGGAGACGGGAAAGAACTGGATCATCGTGCGCAACAGCAAGAAGGGCTACGGCACGGGCAGGCTCGTCGAAGGCGTGCTGCGGCCCGAGGATGTTGTTCTTCTTGTCGAGGATATCGCGACGACCGGCGGACAGGTTCTTGAGGCGGCGCGGGTGATAACGGAGGCCGGGGCGGTGCTCAAGAAGATCGTCGCCGTCATCGACCGCAAGCAGGGCGCGGCCGAGAACATAACCGAGGCCGGCTACAGCTTCGAAAGCATCCTGACCAAGTACGACCTCGGGATCGAGAACGATTAGGCAAAGGGGCAACCGCCCCCGGCCAAGGCTTATCGGCGGCGCCGGAGCAGTACTTCTGTCTGCCGAATCACTCGCCGTGCGATAACAGCTTTTTTTGCCGGCGGAAATTCGGTCCACGGTCCGAGGCGGGTTTTGATGTGGATGGTGGAGCGTTCTGCGCCGATGGCGGCCGAGCTGTTGGCGACAATCATGTCGAGATTTTTTTCTCTGAGCTTTCTTTCGGCGTTTTGGCGAAGTCGCGCGGTCTCCAGGGCAAAGCCGACGACGAGCTGTCCCTTTTTCTTGTGTGTGCCCGCCCATTTGAGAATGTCCAGAGTGGGCTTGAGGCTGATGACCAGCTCAGTGGCGGCTTTTTTGATTTTGGCCTTGGCCGGTTTGGCGGGTGTGTAGTCGGCAACCGCGGCGGCCATAATCAGGCAATCGCAATTCGCGAAATTATCCCGCACGGCCTCGAACATTTCGCGGGCGGTTTCAACCCTTACGATTTCGGCGCCTTTGGGCTCTCGCTGACTTGTCGGCGCGGTCACCAATGTAACCTTATGGCCGGCCTTCACGGCCGCGCGGGCAAGTGCGAATCCCATGCGCCCGCTGCTGGCATTGGAGATGAAGCGGACCGGGTCGATGTGCTCTCGCGTCCCGCCGGCTGTAATGAGAAAATGCATGGCCCCGGCCCCGGCGGCAATGGCTCGCTTCGGAACAATGCCGTTGCGGCTCATCTTTTGCGCCGCTTGATTTCGGATGTGATTTTCTCGACCGCGACGAGGATATCCCGCGGCTCGGCCATCCGCCCCATGCCGCGGGCCCCGTTTGCCAGCCGGCCCTCGACAGGACCGACCAGCCGGAAACCCATCTTCTTGACGGCCGCGACGTTCCGCTGAACCGCCGGATTGGCCCACATGTTGCTGTTCATGGCCGGCGCCAGCAGGACCGGCGCGGCCCAGCAGGCGCAAAGCGTGGTGCTCAGCAGGTCGTCGCAGATTCCGTTGGCGACCTTGCCTATGATGTCGGCCGTGGCGGGGGCCACCAGGACGATGTCGGCCCAGTCGACGAAGCCAACATGGCTGCGCCGGTGCTGTTGTGGATCGCTCCACAACGTTGTGTAAACCGGCGAGCAGGTTACCGTCTCGAAGCTCTTGGGCCCGACGAATTGGCACGCGCTTTCGGTCATTACAGTGCTGACGGCGGCCCCGGCCGCGGTTAGCCTGCTCGCAAGATCGACCGCCTTGTAGGCCGCTATGCCCCCCGTGACGCCCAGGAGGATGTTGGGCTTGACGCGCGCGATTGCCGCAAGCTTCGGATCCCCGGGACTTTCGGCTTTTTTAGTTTTGCCAGCCATGCCGGATCGCGTACAACCAGGATATTCTCGAAACCCAAATCGAAACGACCGAGCGACCAGGAGCGGGGTGCACACGCCCGCACGGGGCCCGCGCCTTGTACGCTCTGCCTTGACTGTTACTGTTGCGGGCCTTTGCCCGTCAATCGCGCCGGCTCTATTAGAGGCGCAGGCCTTCCGCGCCGTCGGCAGCCGGCGTACCTTCAATCGCGATCTTGTCCTGAAGGATCTCCTGGATGACAATTTGCAGCATCGTCATCCCTTGCGTATTCTCGATGAGAGGGCGCGAGCCCTGCAGCAGCTCGCCCAGGCGTTTCTGCACCAGGGCGGTCAGTTTGAACTTGCCGCCCACCTTTCGGACTATCTCGTCGCTCTTGAGTTCGTCTATCATGCTTGTTGTCTCGTCCTTTTCTATTTATCCTCGGATTCGGCGCGGGCGTTCCGGATAATCTGCACGCATTCGTCCACCGCCTGCTGCAAATCCTCGTTTATCACCATCTGCTCGTAGTACTGCCAGGCGGCTGCGATCTCTGCGCTGGCCCCGTCGAGCCTTTCTTCGGCGGTATCCAGATCGTCCCGGCCCCTGTCCTTGAGCCTCTCGGCCAGGACCTTGGCGGTCGGCGGCAGGATGAAGATCATGACCGCATCTGGATAAAGCGCCTTGACCTGCCTGGCCCCCTGAACATCGATCTCGAGGATTACCGTCTTTCCGGCATCGAGCATCTGCTCGACCTTGTCCCTCGGAGTGCCGTACAAGTGCCCGAAGACCTCGGCATGCTCGAGAAAGCCGCCGGCGGCGACCTTCTTGCGAAATTCATCTTCCGATATGAACCAGTAGTCCTGTCCGTCTGTCTCGCTGTTGCTGCGCGGTCGGGTCGTGAGAGAAACGCTCAGCTCGACGTCCTTCAGCCGGTCCACGACGGTCTTGCATATCGTGCTTTTGCCCACCCCGGACGGGCCGCTTACTATCACCAGACTGCCTTTCTTCACTTTGTTATCGTCCATTTTCACCATCCAAACACCAAGAAGTCAAGAAGCCGAAAGGCCGCAGCCCGGAATGCGAAATCCTTCGGCTTCGCCAAGCCGCACGCGGTTCGGCCCTCACCGTTCGACGCCCCGCTACTCCACGTTTTGAATCTGTTCCTTAATCCGGTCTATCCGGCACTTCATGTCGACCACGCAGCGCGTGATTTGCGCGTCCGAGGCCTTGCTGGCGATTGTGTTGGCCTCTCTGAGCATTTCCTGGCTGATGAAGTCGAGCCTGCGCCCGGCCGCCTCGCCGTCCGTCTGACAGCTCAGGGCGAATTGCCGCAGGTGGGAATCGAGCCTGGAGATTTCCTCGGAGATGTCCGACTTATCCGCGAATATTGCGACTTCCCTGGCGAGGACCTCGTCGTCGATCTTCAATCCGGCCTGGGCGAGCAGCTCGTCCACCCTTTTTCTCAGCTTTTTTGCATATTCCGGCAGGACGGCCGCACTGCGGGTCCGAACAAGGGCCAGGTCCTCCTCTATGCCTCTGACGTGTTTCCGGAGGTCGTCTTCGAGGAAGCTCCCCTCGGCCATCCGCATCTGCTTGAGCCTGTCTATCGCGGTCTGGCTGATCCGGAGGACGACGGTTTTGATCCGTTCGGCGGTTTCCTTGTCGGGTGACAGCGGACGCACTATTCCGGGCAGGCTCAGCAGGCTGGTGACGTCTATGGACCTGTTGATGTCCGCGGCCGATATGATGCCGCTAAGCTTGCTCATGACCAGCTCAAGTGCGGCCTGGTCTATATCAAAGAGGACTTTGCCGGAAACATCCTTTACGTGCAGCACGTAATTGACCGTGCCGCGCGAGAGATTCTTTCGCACGAGTCTGTCAACATCGTCTTCCAGGAATGCGCAGGACTCGGGCAGTTTCAGGACGGTTTTGAGAAAACGGTTGTTGACCGTTCTGAGCTCGACGGCATAACAGACGCCGTCGAGCTCCCCTTGAGCGTCCCCGTACCCTGTCATACTGTACAGCATAACACTTCGCTTTCAAGTCGGATTCGGCCGCCTCCGGCCCTTCTGCTGCAAGACCCGAGAGACTTCAGGTCAGCCGGCCGGGACATTCACTTCGCCCACCCCGCCGGCGGCGCCTGTTTCGGGCTCGCCCTGCCCGGCAGTGGAGTTAGGTCCCACATCTGCGGGCTGCCGCTGCTCGCTCGGCGGTTCGTCTCCGAAACGCAGGGCGGGCCGGTAGAATTTGGCCATGAGCACGCCGAGGCCGAGGAAGATGCCGACCAGCACGATGGTTACCCAGGTGAGAAAGTCCCCGGTTTTCGAACCGAGCAGTCCGCCGGCCATAGCTCCCCCGAAGGCCGCGCTCAAGCCTCCGCCTTTGCCCTTCTGAACCAGGATCAGCAGAATAAGCACCAGGCAGGTTAGGCCGAACAGAAAGGCCATAAACTTCAAGAGCAAGCCGACCAGACTAATCGCCAACACAGGAAAAGAAGTCATTTTGGTTCCTCAAAAATCTTCGAAGTATCGAACGGCCGGTTGAGCGGGCCGGTGCTAAGCCGCGGCCTGCACTATCGCCAGAAAATCATCTGCCTTCAGGCTCGCCCCGCCGACGAGCAGGCCGTCTATGTCCTCCCGGGCCATAAGTTCGGCCGCATTGCCGGGCTTGACCGAGCCGCCGTAAAGGATTCGCGTCTCGGCGGCCAGGTCGGCATCGTACATTTCCGCAAGGAGCCCGCGTATGAAAGCATGCACCTCTTGGGCCTGCTCGGGCGTTGCCGTCAGCCCTGTCCCGATTGCCCAGACCGGCTCGTATGCTATCGTAACGGCGGACGCCTTCTCGCGGCCCAGGTCCGACAGACCGTTCTTGACGTGCCTGGTGACCACTTCGTTCGTGAGGCCGGCCTCTCGCTCGGACTGCAGCTCGCCGACACACAATATCGGCAGCAGCCCGCCGGAGATTGCTGCGATGACTTTCTTGTTTATCAAATCGTCTGTTTCACCGATTACGTGACGGCGTTCCGAATGGCCGCACAACACGTATGTACAGCCGATGTCTTTCAACATCGACGCGCTTATCTCCCCGGTAAAGGCCCCTTTGGCCTCGAAGTAGATGTCCTGGGCTCCGACTGCAACGCTCGAGACCGCCACGGCCCTGACTACCGATTGGAGATACACGAAAGGCGGACAGACCGCTACGTCGACGGTTTGACCGGCCACGCCGGACGACCCCGAGCCCACACGCCCGGCCAAATCTACGCTGCTCTGACTGTCCGTGTTCATTTTCCAGTTGCCCGCCACAAATGGCTTTCTCATAGCATTCTCCTAAAAGGGCCCGCCGGTTCGGCCCGGCTGCCTCTTGGCTCGGTCACAGCAGTTCGGTCGCCCTCGGAAAACTGCCCAGCACGGAGAGCTGGAGGCAGTGCTTTCGGGCCTCCTCGAGTCCTTCCTGGACCTGCCTGCCGGTCCGATGACCGAGGAAATCAACAAAGAAATAGTACTCCCACTCGCGTTTCTTGCTCGGGCGGGATTCGATATTTGTCAGGTTGATGTCGTAGCGTTTGAAGACGTCGAGCACGTCGACGAGGGCCCCGGCCTTGTGCGCGGTGCTGAACAGCACCGCCGTTTTGTCCTCACCGGTCGGTTTGGCGTCTTCGCGCCCGATCACCAGGAACCTTGTTATGTTGTTGCTGGTATCCTCGATGTTCTCGCAGATCACTTTAAGTCCGTACAAATCCGCGGCGATGGTGGATCCTATGGCGGCGGCGCCTGTTTCGGAGGCGGCCGTCTGCGCCGCCTTGGCGGTCGAGGCCACGGCTATGGTCTGGGCGCCCTTGAACGCCGCGCTGAGCCACTTTCGGCACTGCGCGAACACTTCGGGCTTCGAGTATATCTTCTCTATATCTTCCAGTGGGCAGTTTGCAAGCAGACTGTGATGTATGGCCATGAGCAGCTCGGCGCAGATTTTTACGTCAGAGTCTATCAGGGCGTCGAGCGTTTCTATCACGCCGCCGCCCATGGTATTCTCCACCGGGGCCAGGCCCAGGTCGCAGTGACCCCTGCTGACCTCTTCGAAGATGCTCGTGATATCGGCGAGTGGCTCGTACTCGACGCTCTGGCCGAACTTTAGCATTGCGGCGGTATGACTGAAGCTGCCTTTCGGGCCGAGGTAGCCGATCCGCAACGGCTTTTCAAGAACAAAAGAGCCGCTCATCAGCTCGCGCCAGATGGCCATCAGACACTTGTCCGGCAACGGACCTTCGTTGGCCTTGGAGATCTTCTCGAGAATCTCCTTCTCGCGGTCCGGCGCGTAGATGGGTTTGTCGCCCTTGCTCTTGAGCTTGCCGATCTCAACCACGACGCGCGCACGCTCGTTGAGCAGAGCGAGAAGCTTGTGGTCGAGCTGGTCTATCCTTTTCCTCAGTTCGTCCAGAGACATACAGTCAATCTCAACCTAATATTCGTGCAGAGTCACAGAGCGGGCACTCGCGGCCGCTGTGCACCTGCCGTGCTTTGTCGAAATCACTTTACTTATCACAAATTTGCCGTTGCGTCAATATATTTGGTCTGTTAGAAATCATTTCGGCAAGGGATTTTGCAGAAAAATGAGAAAAACGACGAAATACGCGGTTTTCAGCACCAGATGGGGCTATTTCGGGATTGCAGGCACGCATGAGGGCCTCATTCGGACGCACCTGCCGGCGGCGGATGCCGGGCGGGTCAGGTCCGGCCTCTTGCACGACCTGCCGGGTGCGGAGCCAGACAAGGACTTATTCAGCAGGGCCCAGCAGCTTATAAGGGCTTATTTCGAAGGGGATCGCATCGATTTTTCCGATGGAGCACCCGTCCAGCTCGGGCAGTTAAGCGGGTTCACGGCCTCGGTTCTGACGGCGTGCCGCCGGATAGGATTCGGCCGGACCACCACATACAGCAAGCTGGCCGAGAGCCTGGGCCGGCCCAACGCCGCCCGGGCCGTCGGCAATGCCCTCGCCGCCAATCCTCTCCCGCTGATTATCCCATGCCACAGGGTGATCCGCGGCGATGGCGAGATGGGCGGCTTCTCGGCCCCCGGAGGCACAATACTCAAGAGCAGACTCCTGCTGCACGAGCGGGGCCGACCGGAACAACCGGAGGCGGCCCGCGATGAGTCCGGCCGTGCTACCAGCGGCCGGTGAGAGAAGAACCTGGCGGATTGAAAAGGCGGATTGTCGTTAAAGCAGCTCGGTGAGACGCTTCCTATTCGAGATGCACAACGCCCGTGCGCCGGTCCGCCTCGAGGCTCGCTTTCTTTATCACGTCGTACAGTCTGCGAGAATCGCGCACCTTCTCGAATACGAACTGGGGGTCCGTCTTGTCGGTGGTGATCAGGGCCACCGAGCCGATCCCGAAAATACAGTCGAACACCGTCCTGCGGAGCTTCAGGTCAATCACCCGGAACATATCCAGGTTGTCAACCCGTCTGTCGAGTATTCCCCGGCTCCATTCGATACGGTCGGGGCTTACGTGGTAGTAGGTCATCTTGAGCCTGATGGTTTTAATCAGCAAGACTGCAAGTACGGCCAGAGCTATGCCGAGACCCACAATAAGGCGGTATCGCTCGGCGACGGCCTGCTGGGCGGGGGCCAGCTTGAGGATAGGCAAATCTTCGATATGAAGCTTTGCCACAAGTACGGCCAGCAGCAGGATAACCAGAGATTTGACTACCGCTGGCGCCAGGCCCCATAGCGAGGGCCTGCCCTCGAAAAGGACCCCGTCTTCCTCCTCGACAGGCTGCTCGGGCACCGGCGGGGATTCCTGCTGCAATTTCCTGGCCTTGGCCGTGTTGAGGAACTCGCCGCAGAAACGGCACTTGACCGCACGGGACTGTATTGTCTCCGCACAAAACGGGCACGGTTTTGTTCTCAGGTCAATAAGCGTCATTTCCAATATATATCGGACAGCCGGGTCTGTTTTGAGCAGCACTTTCGGCCAGCGCACGGCCACAAAAAAATCCGAGAAAAAATGTAAATTCTACTTGACATCATGTACGGTCTACTTTACATTATGTTAGCTATTGTTTACATGAGGCTCGTTGTTATGGTTCAACACCGGAGACAATCTGCAGCGCGTGTCAAACACGGGGTCCTTGGATTTCTCGTGTGCGAGTGCGACTCATCGCCGGAAAAGGAGGTTAAAATGAACAGACAGCAGAGAATCGCATGGTCCCAATTGGCTTTCGTAGGCGGCGCGGCGGTCTTCTGCGCAGTCACGACCGGCTATTTCATCTGGAAATATGGGTACACGGGGACCGAAGCCTGGTGGATTGCGGTCAGCTATACCGCTCCGCTTCTGATTCTCGCGGTAATCCTCCCGCCGGTTGTCTTTCGCACGAGAAGGGGCGGCGTGGGCTCCGACGAGCGAGATCTTATGATCGACCACATCGCCGCAACGATCGCATTCAGTGCGTCCTTTGTATTCTTCGTCGGCGTCTGCATGGTCACGTGGTTAGCGGTAGGCGTGGACAGTATGATCCCGGCGGCCTGGCTGATGAGGATTGTCTACATGGGATGGGTTACTGCAATCGCGGCCAATGCCCTGACAATCGTCATTTGCTACGGGCGGCCAGGCAAGGGCGATGCATGAGGCGCAACGAGCGACTTGGGCGGTATCAGTGTTGATAGTGCCCACACGGGTTACCTACCCCATTTGCTCATTTACTTTTTTGGTCCGGTACTCATGGCAGGGTTGAGATGAAGAAAAGCGAGTTGAGAAACCAGGTGCGGCGGCTACGGTTCGAGAACGGCCAGATGACACAGCAGCAACTGGCCGAGAAGGTTGGTGTCACCCGACAGACAATCATCGCCATCGAGGCGGGCAATTACGCGCCCTCACTACCTCTGGCCTTCAGGATAGCCCGGGCCTTCAA
>CP070678.1:4969384-4979458 GCA_020352515.1 Phycisphaerales bacterium
GATTCGGACGCTGGGGTGCTGCTCTCACTGCGCGTTGGGGGTGGCGGCCAGGACGGGAAAAGACATCGAGGTGCATGAGAAGGACCGGCTGACGGGCGAGGAAATAGTGGTCAATACGCTGGATGGAAAGCTGGCGTCTTTGGAGCCGCCGAGCGCGGTTGCCTGGTTCGGGCAGCGCAAGAAGGCTGACGGGACATGGGGTTCAGCGGGGTGCTTTCACCAGGGCTTTTTCGTGAACGCGGACAATCTGAAGCGGTGGGTCGAGCAGAATCCGTATGAGACGGGCAAGCTAATCAGCATCAGCCAGGCGCTTGGGAATAAAATGAAACTCTCGCCGGAGCAGATTAAGAAGGCGTGTAAGATAGGTGAATGTGTGCCGCGATGATGCGGCTGGCTGAATGACCGTGAAATCGTTATGATGAGGATCAGCCCATGAAGAATACTGCTACAATCGCGGCTCTGGTAATCCTGTTTGCGCCGGCGTTATCACTTGGGTCCGCGAAGGAGAAGGATGCGGCGGACGGCAAGACTATCGCCGCTCTTTATCCTGATCTGACGTCGGGAGCGCTGACGTTCGCACGAACGGCTAAATTGCCCGAAGGCGTGCTGCTGCGCTGCGGCGAGGTCGAAGTCAAGGCGGCCGATATCGACAAATTCATCCAGGCGCAGAGCGAGCAAATGCGGGAAGAGTTCAGGAAGAATGCTTTTTTCCTTGTCGAGCAGCAGGCAACCGTCAAGCTCGTGGTCCAGCTCGCCAAGAAGACGCTGGCGGCCGGCGACCCGAACCTCGATGGAAAAGCCGACGGGCAAATCATTCAGGACTACCTCGAAAAACACGTGCTGAAGGACGTGCGGGTCAGCGACGCCGAAGCGGAGAAGTTCTATAACGAGAACAAGGCGATGTTCGGCGGGGCGAGTCTTGCGCAGGTTCGCGAGCAGCTCAAGAGGTACCTCCTTGGCGAGAAGAATCAGCAGGTCGTCTCGGCGCACATTCGTGAGCTGGGCAAGAAGATGGATATACGCGTGGCGGGAGCGTGGCTGAAGAGGCAGGCGGTGCTGGCGAAAGACAATCCGGTGGACAAGGCGCGGGGCAGCGGCAAACCTTCGCTGGTGGACTTCGGCGCGACGGGCTGTCGGCCGTGTGACATGCTGGCGCCCATCCTCGAGGAGGTGAAGGCAAAGTATGCGGGCAAGGTGAACGTCGTGTTCGTTCACACCGGGCGTCATCCGATTTTGGCCAGCAGGTATGGGATACAGGCCATTCCCGTGCAGATATTCTACGACAAGAGCGGCAAGGAGGTGTTCCGGCACGTGGGCTTTTTCCCACAGGACGAGATAGAGAAGAAGCTGCTTGAGATGGGGGTCAAATAGGCCATGGAGAGGCTGTTCACGGCGGTAAATCATGCGGTGCAGGGCACGCCGGCCGTCGCGCTGGTTGCGTCCTTTGTGTGGGGGATACTGAGCATCCTGCTGAGCCCGTGTCACTTAGCGAGCATTCCGCTGATAGTGGGTTTTGTCAACGGTCAGGGGCGCATGTCCACGCGGCGTGCGTTTGCAATCTCGATGTTCTTTGCCGTGGGCATCCTTGTGACTATCGCCGCCATCGGGGCCATCACGGGGGCGGCGGGCCGCATGGTGGGGGACATCGGCAAGGTCGGCAGCTACCTTGTCGCGGGCATATTCTTCTTAGTCGGGCTGAACCTGCTCGACGTGATACCGATGCCGTGGTCCGGGCCGGGGCAGGTTGGCATGAAGCGCAAAGGTCTGGCGGCAGCCTTTCTCATCGGACTTACTTTCGGCATCGCCCTGGGTCCGTGCACTTTTGCCTTTATGGCCCCTGTGCTCGGCGTGGCCTTCCTGGCGGGCACAAGCGTGTACTACGGGTCGCTTTTGCTGCTGGTGTACGGGGTGGGTCACTGCTCGGTGATAGTATTCGCGGGAACGGCCACGGAAGTCGTGCAGCGGTACATGAACTGGAACGAGAAGTCAAAAGGAGCAATAATTCTGCGAAGGGTGTGCGGGGTTCTGGTTCTGCTCGGCGGGCTCTACTTAATCTTTATAACGTATCAACCAAAAGGAGGATAATTATGGCTGAAGAAATGACACGCAGAACACTTTTTGCGACGGCGGGTGCGGCCGTTGCAATCGACGCGACGGCAATGACCGGGGCGGCCGGAGCGGCGGGAGTTGCCGCCGGCGGGCTGAAGATAGTGGGCGTAGCGTGCAGTCCGCGGAAGGGCAAGACCACGGCGACGTCACTCAAAATCTGCCTCGAGGCGGCGGCGCAGGTTGACCGGCGTATCGAGACAGAGCTTATCGAGCTTGCCGGGATGGTAATCAACGGGGCACCGGCCGCGGGCCAGACCATGCCCACAGGCCATCCGGACGACTTCGAGAAGCTCGTGCCGAAGCTGGGCGACGCGAAAGTGGGCGGCATAATCATCGGGACGCCGGTGTACTTCAACAACATGAGCTATCTGTGCAAGGCGTTTCTCGACCGGTGCATCGCGTTTCGAAAGAACAATTTTGCGCTTTCGGACAAGGTGGCGGGGGTCCTTGCGGTGGGGGCTGCGCGGAACGGAGGCCAGGAGCTGACGATCCGGTCGGTGCAGTCGGCGCTGATGTGCCAGGAGATGATAATAGTCGGTGACAAGAGGCCGGGGGCCCGGATGGGTGCGGCGCTGTGGAACAACTCCAAGGACGACATCACGGCCGATGAGGCGGGGATTGCGGCGGCGAGGAACCTCGGGCGGCGTGTCGCGGAAGTGGCTCTCAAGCTCAGGGGCGCTTGAAGCTGAAGCAGAATAATTTGGCGGCGAGTCCGCCGGCCGGCAGACTCAAGAAGCGGCCAACATTGTACAGAGACAAATGATGGGCGAGGCCAAAGATAGGCTGAAGGTTCTTTTCCTTTGCACGGGTAACTCCTGCCGCAGCCAGATGGCGGAAGGCTGGGCGCGTGCGCTCAAGGGCGGCGTAATCGAGGCGTACTCGGCGGGCACAGAGACGCACGGTTTGAACCCGGATGCGGTTGCGGTGATGGCGGAGGCGGGCGTCGATATATCGGGGCACCGCTCGAAGCACTTGGACGAATTGAAGGGCATCTGCTTCGACTACGTCGTGACGGTGTGCGGGCAAGCCAACGAACACTGTCCGATTTTTGCCGGCAAGACCAAGACGATTCACGTTGGTTTCGATGATCCTCCCCGCCTGGCCAAGTCGGCCAAGACACGGGAGGAGGCCTTGAATTGCTATCGGCGGGTCCGTGACGAGCTTAGGAGGTTCGTCGAAGGGCTTCCAATGAGATTGAGTCAATAGCGCAAGGGAGGTATATGAAAGAGAACGAGAAGCTGTCAGACGAGCAAGTCAGACAAGAGGTCAGAAAGGGCTATGGGCAAATTGCCACCGGCGGCGGAAGCTGCTGCGGGCCCGAAGTTAGCGCGGGCGAGTTTGCCAGAGAGATAGGCTATTCGGAGAACGATTTGGCGGACATACCGGACGGCTCGAACATGGGCTTATCATGCGGGAACCCGACGGCGCTGGCGGGGCTGAGGGCCGGGCAGGTCGTGCTGGACCTTGGCAGCGGAGGGGGCTTCGATGTTTTTATTGCGGCGCGAAAAGTCGGGCCCGAGGGAAGGGCGATCGGTGTGGACATGACGGCGGAGATGCTCTCGAAGTCGAGGAAGTCGATAGCGGTTTTCACTCAGAAGACGGGCCTGGATAACGTGGAGTTCAGGCTGGGAGAAATCGAGCATCTTCCGGTGGCCGATAACAGCATCGACGTTGTTATCTCCAACTGTGTGATCAACCTGTCGCCGGACAAGCCGCAGGTCTGGCGGGAAATCCACCGGGTTCTAAAGCCGGGGGGGAGGGCCTGTGTGTCCGATCTGGCGCTGACGGCGGAGCTTCCGGAAGACGTGCGGCGGTCGGCATCGGCGCTGGTGGGCTGCATATCGGGGGCGGTGCTGCTGGAGGAGACAAGAGCAATGATGGAGGCGGCGGGGCTGGTCGAGATAGAGATATCCGTCAAGAAATACAACATGGATATTCTGGATGGGTGCAACGATTCATTGTATTCGGCGGTCCGGGAGCTACTGGGGGCGGGCAAGAAGCTGAGTGACTACGTTGTGAGCGCCGATATCACGGCGTGCAAGGGCGGGGCGGCTTGAAGTCGGATAGAGGCTGAACAAAGCAATAGAATGATTCTGAGAATTAGTGGGGCTTTCACATGCAGAGAAAGAACATCGAGGGGCAAACCAAGGGCCTGAACATCTTCGAAAAGTACCTGACCGTATGGGTTTTGCTGTGCATAGTGGGGGGCATCGTGCTCGGCAGAGTCGTTCCGGAGGCCGCCGGGTTTCTTGACGGCCTGGCGATCCGTGTCGGGGGCGCGCCGGTAGTCAGGATTCCCATCGCGGTTTGCCTGTTCTTCATGATGTACCCGATCATGGTTAAGATCGACTTCGGGGAGGTTTTGAAGGCGGGCAGGAGCATCAGGCCCGTTGGTCTGACGCTTTTCGTGAACTGGGCGGTCAAGCCGTTTACGATGTATGCCATCTCGATGCTCTTTCTCGGAACGCTTTTCTACGCTTTCATCGGCCCGGACGCGGTGGACGTGGTGAAGGTTCCGTTCGGCGTGGATCTACCGGCCGGGGCAAGCTACGGCGTCGGCAAAATCATCGAGGTCGGCGAGACAAGAATGTGGCAGATTCCACTTTGGCGCAGCTACTTCGCCGGCTGCATCCTGCTCGGGATCGCGCCGTGCACAGCGATGGTTCTGGTGTGGGGGTATCTTGCCAGAGGCAACGACGGTCATACACTCGTTATGGTGGCCATAAACTCGCTGACGATGCTCGTACTATACGGTCCGCTCGGGGGGCTGCTGCTTCGCGTCGGTCGGCTGCCGATTCCATGGCAGGCGCTGCTGCTGTCAATCGCGATATACGTTGCGCTGCCATTGGTTGCGGGGTATTTCTCGCGAAAGTGGATCATCGGGGTCAAAGGCGAGCAGTGGTTCAAAGAGCGATTCCTTCACGTTCTGACGCCCGTGACCATTTTGGCGCTGCTTGTGACACTGGTTCTGCTGTTCTTGTTCAAGGGCGACACGATCCTCTCGAAGCCCCTGACGATATTATGGATAGCGATTCCCCTGTTTATTCAGACGACCCTGATTTTCGCATTGGGCTATTTACTGGCAAAGGTGCTGGGGCTCGAGTACCGTGACGCGGCCCCGTCGGCGATGATAGGGGCGTCGAACCACTTCGAGGTTGCGATCGCAACGGCGACGGTGATTTTCGGGCTTTCATCGGGCGCGGCGCTGGCGACGGTGGTCGGGGTTCTCATCGAGGTTCCCGTGATGCTGATGCTGGTCAAGATCTGCCTTCGGACGCAGAAGTGGTTCCCCAAAGGGCCCTTGTAGGCACGAGAGCTCGCCGGAGACGGATAGGCCGTGGTGTAGGGGTCGGCGGTCGCGGTGCGCCGGGGGGCGGCTTGATTCTATCTGCCGGGGGGAGGTGAGAGGCGTCCTGCGGGGGTCATGGTGGCGGTGGAGGTCCTGAAATGTTCGATTGGATTATACGAAAACGGGCCTTTTTGCCGATTCAATAATTAACGGGCCGGGGAAACCTGCCGATTAGGAGCTTGACAGGCCGGGCTGAGGCTGACTATACTCGTACGCCCCGAAGAAAGGTGACCGTTATTTTTGACGCCGCATTGATTGACCAACGGAGGACAAATGCGAATCTCAAGCAACACCGTTGACGCAACGCTCGAACTGGCGAGTCAGGAGATTTCCAACTACCTGGAGACTGCGTTGGGGGAAGACCGCATCGACCGCCAGCTATACGAGCAGGCAAAGAAGCACACTTTCCCGAATCTCAAGAAATGGCTCGACGACGGCCACATCGATCATATATCACCGAATCTGAAGCAGGGTTTGTCCGAGGCGATCCAGGGCGGGCAGTGGGAGAATATTGTCAATGCTTTTCGCCAGGTGGTGCGTTTCGGCACCGGGGGGATACGCGGGCTTATGGCGTTCGACAAGGAGTCGATCGTGAGGCTCAAGAGCGAGGGGATAGGGGCTCCGATACTAAAGGGTCCGAATACTATCAACGACCTGGTTTTCTCACTGACCTCGGTGGGGGTGGCGAGGTTCGGGAAGGACCAGAGGCCGGCCTACGAGAAGGTGGTTATCGGTTACGACAGCCGGATCAGGGGACATGATCTGGCGGCGCTTGTGGCCCAGTTGTTTCTGGCGTACGACTACACGGTCTATTTTTTCGACGCTCCCTGCCCTTATCCGGAGGTTACCTATGCGATTCCGGACAAGGACATCAAGGCGGACGTGGGCATTTTGATCTCGGCGAGCCATAACGACTATCGATACAACGGCTACAAGCTATCCTGCGGTAACGGCTCACAGTTCGACCCGGAGGAGCGTGACAGGATGTACGAGGAGTATATCGCGACCTCGGAGCCGGGCCAGATCCGGTTTTGCCCGTTCAGCGAGGCGGCGGAGGGCAAGCTCTGGTTTCTGGGTGGCGATGAGCCGGTGCCCGGATTCGACTATTTCGGGAGAGAGGGGTTCCTTATCAACCTTCACGAGAAGCACCGCGAGCACGTCAAGAGCTTTCTGCTGACCGAGGATTTGCCTCAGCAGCAGGGGTCCTCCGGGGACCCGCTGCATATAGGATACTGCGCGTTTCACGGGTCCGGGAACGTGGCGGTACCACGGCTTTTGAAAGAGGTTGGATTCGAGAGCATTCTTCCGATAACGCGGAACGGGCTGAACGATCTTAACGGTCTTTTTCCGTCTTTCTGCAGCGAGCCCGGGCGTGAGCAGCAGCCTGATCCGGGGGACCCTCGAGCGGCGAAGATTGCGGTGGAGGCCTTCAAAGGGGAGTACCCGGGGCGATTCGACGACATCGATATACTGATTGGAACGGACCCGGATGCGGACCGGTGCGGGGTTGTTGTGAAGGTCCCGGAGGACCAGCGGCACCTGCACGAGGGGCGTGATTACTACCTGCTGCCGGCGGACGATATGTGGGCCCTTGTTCTGTGGTACCGGCTGTACAGGGATATCGAGAAGAACGGGCGCGTGACGGATGCGGAGAAGAAGTTCGTTACGCTCTCGCACACGACGTCGGACAGCATCACGCATCTGGCCCGCAAGCACGGTCTGGGTGTGGTACGGTCGTGGGTTGGTTTTGCGTCGCTGGCGGCCTCGACGCGCGATGTGTGGGACGACAAGGAGGAGCAGATTACCCGGCTGGTGGACGGGCGGGATGAGCACTACAGGGAGCTGTGTCACCCGTTCGTGTGCGACTGCCAAGGCATGGAATCGGGGCGGCGTTCGATAAACGTTGGCGCTATGGAGCAGAGCAACGGCTTTTCGATTCTCGGCGGTCCGCCTCCGGACGCCAAGTCGCTTGGCGCCGGCGGGCACGTTCGCGACAAGGACGGGACGTTTGCGGCTTTGCTGGTGGCCGAGATAGCCGCGTGGGCCAAACAGAACGGGACGTCGCTTATCGAGCTACTGGACAAGAACATCTACCTCGATCCGGAGATCGGGCTGTTCGTCAATCTGTACGAGCCGGACCCGCTGGACGGGGAATACCCGGGGATCGAGGGAGACAGGCTGAAGAAAGCGATTCTCCGCAGGGCGTTGGGTTATTTCCAGCTCGCGCTGAGCGGGGACCTTGAGATCGGCGGGGCGCCGGTGAGGTCGGCCTGTATCTACCGGACGGGCAAATATGACATGATTTATCCGCCGACGTACGACTTCCGGTTTCCCGATGAAGGCGTGCGATTCTTTTTCGATGACGAGAAGCTCCAGCACCTTACGGTCAGGCCGTCGGGCACGGGAAACGCCCTGCGCTTTCACATCCAGCTTCATGACGGCTCGGTTACAGAATCAAACCTGATTCAGAAGAAGCAAGAACTTCTTGCAGAAGGCCATGCCATTATGGACAATATACGCGAAATGCTAAAGGCTCCGAGAGCCTGATCGGGCCCAGGGGCGCGTCGTCCAGATCGGCAGAAGCTGTGCGGTGCGCGAGGAGAGTGCGATGAACACTCCGATCAGTATCATAGTTTCGCTCATATGTGTTGTCCTCGGGTGTTTTATGACATGGTGTCTCCAGAAAATGAATCTGCCCCGTCTTCTGCGCAAGCTTGCAGACGCGGTGGCTCTGAGAGAGTATGCTTCCTTGAATGAAGAGTTCTGGATGACACAAATCCTCGCTCGTAAGATCAAGCGTGACGGTTACAAGCCCGACCTTATCATCGGTGTCAGCCCTGGTGGTGGGATGATAGCGGAGTGGCTTGGACGGCGATTTCTTGGGACTTCGCAATCGCCGGTTCCAGTGACGGTGCTTCCAATAGTCACAGAACGTAGAGATGCGGGGATCAAATCAACCAAGGCCAGTGTTGACGAAGCAAAGGCGCCGAGATTGAGAGGCCTGGCCAAGGACAGCAAAGTCCTGCTCGTCAATGACATATCACGGGGTGGCAAAACCCTGGAAGCCGCGTATGACTTCCTGACCAGCAAGAAGAGACTCAAAGATGTTCGCACCGCAACACTATTATGTTCCAAAGAATGCAATGTGGAGCCGTGGTATTACGCGAAGAAGATGGCCCAGGGGGCGGCCCGGTTCGATTGGAAGCAAATCTGACATATACATAATGTGAACGCACCGGCCCCGGCGTCCAATAGCAGCATGCCTGTCTGGGGGAGCATCGTGCGAAAGTGATAAATCCAATGTGCGGCGGGCCACGGGCGCGGGCGCAAACAGGAACGTCTTTTCCTCAAATCAGTAGAATTAAGTTATTGACGCTCTGGAGGCGACTGGAGTATATTGACTATCCAATCGTGGTCGGCCTATCGCGCCTCCCGGTCAAGACAAGATAAGACTATGTTTGCGGTGAAGAGTTCTGCACTATGGATGCTACAATTTTCAGGCGGGACGGTATAAGGGGTGTTTTCGGGGAGGAGCTTGTGGAGGAGGATGCATGGAAGATCGGCAGCGCGAGCGCGCAGTTTCTCCGGTCTCTTCTGACGGGTTACCAGCGGGGTCAGGCGAACGCTCAGTCTCTGTGCGTGGGGCGGGACATGCGGTCGCACAGCGAGGCTCTGGCGAGGGCGCTGATTGAGGGGATGAACGCGGCGGGGGCCAACGTGATTGACATCGGCGTTGTGGACACTCCGCAGATGTACTTCGCGATCAACCACCTTGGCACGTGCGGGGGTGTGCAGGTGACTGGCTCCCATGATGCGCTGGCGTATAACGGGTTCAAGATATCGGGCCTGGGCGCGGCGCCGGTCGGTGACGATACGGGGCTGAAGGATATCAAGCACATAGCGATGGCGCTGCTTCACACGAAGGCCAGCGGTCACGGGGTCGCAAGAGAGCGTGACCTTGGCGGCGAGTACAGGAATCACGTTCTGAAGTTCATGCAGTCTCCCAAGCGCAGGCTGAAGATTGCGGTTGACGCGTCGAACGGGATGGCGGGGAAGCTGATACCGTTAGTTTTCTCGGGTCTTGGTTTGGAGATTTTGCCGCTGAACTTCGAACATACGGGCGTATTCAAGCACGCTCCGGAGCCGGTGGCGGAGGAGAATCTGGGCGATTTGAAGGCGGGCGTGGCCAGGAATGGGTGCGACTTCGGCTTTTGCTTTGACGGTGACGCCGACAGGCTTGTCATGGTGGACGAAAGCGGCGAGACGGTTCGATGCGACCTGATGACCGCGCTGATGGTTCCTTACTTTCTGAGCGCAAACCCGAAATCGACGGTGGTCTATGATTTGCGGAGCAGCCGGGTTGTGGCCGAGGAGACCATTAAACACGGCGGGACGCCGCGCCGCGAACGCGCCGGGCACGCCTTCGTGAGAAAGGCCATGCGCGACTCGCACGCCATCTTCGGAGGCGAGCTTAGCGGGCACTTCCACTACCGGGACAACTACTGCACGGATTCGGCGGCCATCACAGTGGTCCACATGATCAACATCATCGGCCAGGGCGATACGCCCGTGAGCGGGCTTGTGCGGCCGCTGCAAAGATACCGCCAGAGCGGCGA
>CP070678.1:4979558-4987553 GCA_020352515.1 Phycisphaerales bacterium
AGCCCGCAGGGCCCGGTGCCGATTGCGGCCGAACCGGCCATAAGATGGAAGTCGCCGTTAGGATCGACAAACAAAGGATCGGCATCGACATTGCCCACCCCGAAACCATGCCACCCGGCCGGGAGAATCGACCGATTGACAACCAAATCGGTAGTCTCAACGATCCCGGCAAATACCTCAGAACTGTTCCAGAAGATGGCCCCGTCAATAAATGCGCCACGGCCGGGCTCTCGACCGGGGAGGCCGAGGTCGAAATATATCGCCGCGGCCGATGCGTTTGCAACAGTGTTGTTTACGAACGTCAGGAATGCATCGTTCTTAACCTGCACGACGTGCTGGGCATTGCAAAAGATGTTCCGGACCATGACGTAGTGCCTGCTGCTGCCGGCCGAAATCACGTTCGACTCCCCGGTGGCGTGGTTGTACTGGTCCTTGACGTAGTTCAAGAATACATTGCCCTCGATGTGGGCGTCTGTCTCGAGGTCGAGGGCGTCGTCACCGCCTCCGCTGAAAACGTTGTTCAGGATTTGTGGAATCGGCAGAGGCCGCTGCAAGCCGTCGAGGTCAATTGCGTCGTTATGTCCCGGAGTCCTGCCGAAAACATTGTGTTCTATGATGAGCCGGCCGTCTGTTGGTATGCCGCCGCCCCAGATATGTTCGGTTCGATTATCGGTGGGCTCCTGGCCCGGGGCGCACGTATCGGTGAAGATGCAGTTCCGCACAATCAATGACGAGTCAACTGTGCGAACGCGCCGCAGAATCGTGTTGTCCAGCGTGGAATGGTCAAGCAGGAGGTTCGAGTTCTCAACGCCGATCATCCCGTCGTCCGTCTGGCCGTATTCAAGCACCGCGTGGCTGATGCGGTTTTCGGACATCGTGCCCTCTAACTGCAGGCCCATCCAGAAACCGTCGGAGCCGGGGACGCGGGTAAAGCGAATCGTCTCGTACTCGGCGCCCTCGGCGACCAACCGGCCATGGACAGTCATCTTCGCCTGTGGCTCGAAGAAGACCGTCGTGCCCGGTCTGATCGTCAGGGTCGTGCCCGGTGGGACAGTCAGCTCGCTGATTATCCTGTACGGTCCCTGCTCGGGGGTCCACACGGCATCGCCAATGTATTGATAATACCCTTGGTCGGTAACGCTGCCATCCGGGTCGGCCGCAAAAGCGGGATCGCCGGCATTGATGCCGGGTGAGCCGTAGGCGAGCCGATAATCGTGATTCGCCCGATCCACGAACTGGGGATCGGCGGTAATGTTGCCGGTTCCCGGCCACGCCTCGTCGAAAATGTCCGAGTAGTCAATGTGGATGTCGGACTCCAGGTACGGCCACTGGACATCGACCGGATTGGTGGCATCTATAATCGAGTTAGTGACGTTGTAAGTGATGGTGCCGGATGTGACATCATCGTACTTCTTATGAGACTGTATGCCGATGTCTATAACACCGGCGGTTCTGGTGGCGACGATTGTCGTGTGGTCGATGTTGACCACGGCGGTCGCGCCATTGTGCGCCTTGGCCGCGATGCTTGCCACAGTCGGGTCTTCGGGCGCCTGGTTATTCTCCACGACCAGACAGTATTCGATGTTCGTCCGGCCCCCGTACGCGCTGATGCCCTTGTCCTTGCAGTCGCGGACGATGAAGTCCTCGATAGTCACGTCGGCGCCGTTCAAATCGATGCCGTCGTCGTCTATGCCGGCCGCGACACCCCGCCGCAGAATGCAGCTCCGCCCGGATCCTTGGGGTTGAATGTAGATGCCGTCGCCGTCGTCGTTGGCGCGCATATCGGTCATCCAGCCGTCCTCGAACAATAGGGCCGTGCTCGAGATCTCGGGACCCATTATCGACCGAGCGAACAGACAGTGGGTGAACTTCAGGTCCGAGCCCGACGTCACGTGCATGAGCTTTCCGGCGTTGTCGGTCAGAGACGCATGATCGAAGGTAAGCGCGGAGCTCGATACGAGGAATGTCGGACCCGAGTTCGAGTGGCCTCTGCGCGGGGAACGACCGGCCTGGGTGATGTTGGTGTAATTGAACGTGGACGGCTCGGCGTCGTCAAAATGCAGCTCGCCCCAGTTCTTGCCGGGCTGGTAGGCGGTAATGGTAACCGGTGATGCTGAGGTTCCGAGTGACCGGATAGAGCCTTTGATGTCGATGTCGGTCCCGCCCGTTCCGGAGGACACACCGTCTATTAGAACAAGCGTGCCGGGATTAAGTGTAAGAGTCACGCCGTCGGCAATGGTGAAGTCACCGCCGGTGACGCGGTAGATTCCGCTCCACGTCGAATCGACGGCGAGCGTTCCGGATGCGGTCTCGACCGGCTGGCCCGTCAGGTCGGTCAGTGGCCTGCTCCGCTCCATGCCGTTGACTTCGGCGGTCAGCGTAAAATCGCCGCCGCCGGTAAAGGTCACAAAGGCGCTTCCGAGGCCGTTGTAGAGCACAACCTCATCGCTGGAGAGACTCACGCCGGGATTATCGACCGAGAGATTGGCCGTTGCATTCCAAAGGTGGCGTGCTATGGCTCCGTCGGCCGCGAGAACCTCCACCCGCACGAGGACCGGAATGTTCGGCAGGTAGCTGTCCCGCACAATCATGTTGACGTCCACCCCGTAATCCGGTTCCGCCGGCGATGCGCCCTGCCAGCCGCCGCTCTTAGGATAGTCGTTTGTATAGGGCGTGTCGTACCACAAGTCGAGATACCCTCGCTCAAGCTCGCTGCCGGTCCCGCCGGGTCCGTCAAAAGTCTGAACGATGACTCGGTTAATTCCGGGATTGAGGCTGATTATCTTCTGGCCGAGAGACCACGCGGCGTCCTTGCCCGACCACTCCACAACTTGGCCGTTCACGGTAACCGAGCGCGTCGTCACTGCGTCGGCCGTGCCGTGGATCATTTGCCCCATTGCAACCGGCGCGCCGGTGTAACTGTACCCGTGGTTTATCGGAAAGGTACCTTCCACCGTAAGCTGCTGCGGTATCATTGAAAGAACGTACTGGCGCCTTGCGCTGACAAATTGCTTTATTTCATCGATCTTGAACAGAGGCACCCAGCCGCCCAGCACCTGCTCTATGAGCGGGTCGAAGCTCTCGGGGGCAAAGACTGTTTCGGCAAGCTCCTTGAGCTGGCTGTAGTAGCGCCCCACAAACTCCGGATGCGTGATAAAGCGCTTGATCACCGGCAGGTCGTCCAGCCTGCCGTCCAGCCAGATCGAGCTGTTGACGTACGCCATGTCGAAGATGTTGTCCAGGTCGTACGGCAGGAGTATGAAACGGGAATCGTCGACGCCGCGATACATGTAATAGTCGTCGCCGTATCCGTTGCTCAGATTCGTTTCCTTGTTGGCCAGCAGAGTCTGAACCGCAAACCACCGCATCCACTGCTCGACATTGACAACCCTGTTGATCTCGTCAACGTAGTTCTGGTCGGGCGACTTATCGAGCACGTACGTCAGGTCAAACAGGTCGGTCCAGTCGTTCCGGGCCTCGTTGGTCTTCTTCTCGTATTCCCTGTCGAGGTATGCGTTGGGGTCTTGCCCCAGGTAAGTCAGATCAGCGTCCTTGGCGTAGCTGATTGCGCCGTATAGGTTTCCTGCCGAATCGTCCGGAAGGTGATTGTCGGCCCAGTCGCTGTTGTAGACCTCGAGATGCACGTACGAGCCGAACATCCGCGGGGGGTCCATCGGCGCGAGGTTATCACCGTTTACCCGTACCTGTACGGCCGCGGCTTCCAGGCCGGGCAGGCCGGCCATCGCAAACACTGCATTCCCCGCCAACTGGTAGTACGTGTATTTGCTGTTGATATTGATGGCCCTTACGTCCTTCCACGGCCGGTCGTTGCGGAAGTTGACGCGATAGTTGTTCGGCGGGTCATCGCGGGAGCCGTGGCCGCGGTTGCGTATGCCCACCGTGTAACGCAGCTTGATATCAACGCCGTCGGCGCTGACGAACGTGCCGTTCATTTGGGAGTGCGAGTAGGCGTCCGGGTTGTGCGAGCCGATATACGTCAGCCTGCCCCTCTCGGCCCGAGTCATGATAAGGTAGTAGACCGGTTGGCTTCCCGGCGTCCAGTACCGATCATGTGTGAATGTCTCGTCAACCTGATAAAGTGCATTGGTGACCTGCTGCGGCTCGCCGTCGATGAGGCTCGGGGTCGGCCAGGTGCGCTTCCTTGCCCCGGCGTCCGTAGCCTCGACGTAGAACTCAACGATTGTGCCGTGCGGATAGGCGGGGACCCCAGCCCCATACACACCGTCGCCGGCAAGACCATCGCCGTGGGCCCCGTCGTCGAGCATCGGCACGTCGTTGTAATCATCCGGCTCGAACTGAGGGTAAGTGTCTCTGTCAGTGTATTCCGACCTGTCAACGCGGTAATGCAGCCTCGCCGTGACACCCGCGGGCTGCTCGTCGATTATGCGGGCGGTGACCGTGACCGTGTCGTTGGGCCCGGGAATTACCGGAAAATGTGTGACGTCCAGAATCAAGGGCGCGATATTGTTGGCTGCAGCCGAATTCAGCTTCCCGGGCGTGCCTTCGTTAACATCGCCGGCCGACCAGTTCTGGCCGTACTCATTCGGCATCCCCGGATTGATCAACTCAAGAGATTTGCCGCCCCCATCGTGCTCGTCCGACCATTCCCATCCGCGATGATCACGGTCGACAGGTCCAAGCCGCCGAGTCGCCCAATCGCCCTCATCGGCGTAGTGCACCGCGTCAATGACAACACCCGAATCGTCGCTCAGCTCGACCTCTTCGCCCGAGTTGCTCAGCCGGCCCGTCCAGCCGCCCACAACATTCGCAACACTTGGATACTTGGCCGCAAACGCATTTACGTCCGCAGCTACGACCAGGTACTGCCCCGCCATCATGGTGACATCCGGAAAGACGAAATCAACGCCGTCGGTGAACCGCCAGCCGGCAAGCCTGACCGCTCCGTTCCCATGGTTGTACAGTTCGATATATTCCTCTCCCAGAACTTCGGCCCGGATACCCTCTGAATAGGGATGGTACATAATCTCGTTGATGATGACATTGAGGGCCTGGCTCCTGTTCGATTTGCCAGGACTGGGATCGTCGAAAACCTGCCAAGTGTCGTTGCCGTCGGGTATGCGCCCGTAGGACTTGTCGGGCGCCTGCGGCCCGAACGTCACCCCGTCTATCATCGTCCTGCCGTCGGTGTCGAACAACCCGACCTGCTCGCCGTCGGCGCTGAGCTTGAATCTCGCGTGAAGCGTGCCCTCGTTGGTCTCGTCGTCGGCCCAGATCAGCAGATAGCCCCCGCCCGCGATTGTGGTCGCCGTAGGGTCATTATCCGGAATCCGCCAGTCCTGCGGGGTTCCCAGCCTGTCGGTCATGTACATGCCGCCGACGTCTATGGCCTCGTCCCCATAGTTGTAAATCTCCACCCAGTCGTCGGCATCGCCCCTCTCGTCCCGGACAATGCCGTCGTTCTTGGCCATAAGCTCGTTGATAACCAGCGTGGTTCTGTGCCCCTCATCGAGCCAGTGCCCGGCCAGCAGGGCGAAATCATCCATATTCACCCCGTGATGGCCGTCCAGGTCGGCCTCGCAGTCCGGGGCCAGGCAGTCCGGGTCCAGCCACCGGCCGGCAAACAGCCACAGGTCGTTAAAATCGACCCTGCAGTCCTCGTCCAGGTCGCCCACGATACAGGGCGGCCCGTAGGCCAGGGGGGCCAAAGATACGCTCAGCACGAGCGATAACAGCAGTGCCTTGAAAGACATGGGCATCCTCTTTCTTTCCTCTTAAAGTGTAGGCCGCTAACCGAGATTGTGTCATTTGCGGACTATCGGCCCCAAAACCACGGTTACTTTGGCAAACCTTACATATATTTTAACACATAAGTGGCTATTGAGTCAATGACCTGCTCACTTCGAATGCCATGATTCTGATGCGCACATCATTCATATAGTAACGTTATTCCGGCGTTTCTCGGACACCAGCCCTCGATACGGCTCTCGTTACGAGGCGTCGGCCACTTCGGCCGGAGCATTTCCGCCCGAGACTCTCTGCCCGGAGAGCCTCGCGCGCGGCTACGCCGACCCTTTGTCTGTATAGGCTTGCTCGATTCTGAATCCTGGTTGGCGCGCGCCTGGGGAGGCGGTAGACTCTACAAAAGTCTTGAGACCACGTTGCGGTGCTTGACGTTGACGACGCGTGTACGGCAAGTCAATCGTCGGGTACGTACGCACAACAGACGGGATCCTGTAGGGAGCGCGCCATGCCCGAACGTCTTGGAGCAGTCTTGGGGATTATCGCTATCTTGGCCGGAAGCCTTTGTCAGGCAGTGCCGCCGATTCCGGATATAGACTACAGGCCGACCGAGGACTTTACACACTCCACCCAAGCGGCCCGGGAAAAGTGGACGCCCATGACCGGCACTGAAGCGGTTTCCGTCGTGGATGCCGGCGGGCGCAGGGCCTTGAGAATGCCATGCAACTTTCGGGGGACGAAGTTCGAGCGTGCCTCCTGGGACCGGAGTCTCAAGATGGACCTGACGATGTGCCGTGGCCTGCAGTTTTTATTCCACTGCGCGGACGCGTCAGCCGTTGCATCTTTCACCATGTACCTTCACAGCGGCGACGGATGGTACAGGGCCCCGTTTGAGGCCCCGATCTCGCGCGGATGGAGTCTGGTCAAGATTCACAAGGAAGGCACGGGCATCGAAGGGCGGCCGGGCGGATGGGGACAGATCGACACAATACGCATCTCCGCGTGGCGCGGTCGCGACATTGACACGGAGTTCTACATAGCCGCCTTGGGCCCGTTCGGGCAAGGTGCACGCGTTGTAATCGTCCGTGGGGACTCGGCGGCCGCGACGGCGCCGGGCGAGGTCGAATCGGTCAAGAGGTACGCCGATGTCATGGCGCAGTTTCTTGACCGGGCCGGCATTGCGTTCATAACTTTGAGCGACCTGGACGTCACTGCTGAGATGCTCAAGAGTGCAAAGCTTGTCATCCTGCCCCATAATCCGAGCATGCCCGCGAAGGTGGCGGACGAAATCGGCAGGTTTCTGGAGGCTGATGGAAAGCTGCTTGCCTGCTATACTTTGCCCAATCGACTCCAATCGGTCGTTGGCATCCGAAGCGGGCCGCATGTGGGCCGGAAGCGGCCGGGCTATTTCGCATCCATCCGTCCCTCGACGGAGCCTCTGGAAGGCGGCCCGGCGATTGCCGGGCAGGCGTCGTGGAACATACACCGGGCAGCAGCCGTGCAGGGGCGCAGCCGGGTCGCGGCATACTGGTACGACGACAAAGGTCAATCGACCGGTCTTGCCGCGATAGTTGCAAGCGAAAACTGCGTTTACCTTACGCATGTCCTTATGGCCGACGATTCGGCCAATAAAATGCGCCTGCTGTTGGCGATGGTGGGAAGCCTGTCGCCTGAGCTATGGCGTGAAGCGGCCGAGGGTCGAATCGACCGAATCGGCCGGCTCGGTCCCTACGAGGACTACGAAACCGCCTTGCAGGACATCGGAGAACTCGCGGGCCAAGGCAGCCGGGCCGCCGCCGCTCTCGGGCAGGCCGGCGCACTAAGAAACCGGGCCCGGGCCTTGGTCTCGGCGGGCAGTTTCTCAGAGGCCGTTCTATCCGCCGAGCAAGCGCAGAAGAGCATGGTGGAGGCGTACTGCCTTGCCCAGAAACCGCTGGCCGGCGAGCATCGTGCGTTCTGGTGCCACAGCGCTTTTGGAGTAGCGTCAATGAGCTGGGACGAGGCCATCAAACGGCTGGCGGCAAACGGGTTCACGGCCATTCGGCCGAACATGCTCTGGGCCGGCGCCGCCTTTTACAAGAGTGATGTTCTGCCGGTCGCTTCTTCGGTCGCCGAGAAAGGCGACCAGATCGAGCTATGTCTTGCTGCGTGCAAGAAGTACGGCATTGAATGTCACGTATGGAAGGTCAACTACAACATGGGCTGGGCGACGGATTCGAAGTTCGTGGCCAAGATGAAATCGCAGAGGCGGACCCAGGTAAACTTCAACGGCAC
>CP070678.1:4987653-5007483 GCA_020352515.1 Phycisphaerales bacterium
ATTGCTCACAATCTCCTCGCCCCTCCTGGCCGATGCCTTCATGGGCGAATACAGCGGCACATACCAACCCGACCCCACCAACACAATGAAGGCCTCCGCGAAGGTCATAGCCGAGGGCGACGACGTGTACTACCGCATCGTCATCAAGGCCGTGCCAAACGAGGAAAATCAGGACGGCGCAGATATCGAGCTGCACGGCAGCCGCGACGGCTCGGCCGTCTACATCGGAGAATGGGCAGGCGGCTACAGGTGGGAAGGAAAGATCGAGAAAGGCCGCCTCGCCGTACGCAGCGCTTACGGCCAGCACATCGAGCTCGAAAAATTCGTCCGAAAGTCGCCCACAGAAGGCCTGAAGCCCCCCCAGGGCGCCATCGTCCTGCTGCCCTTCAAACAGGGAACGAAGCCCGACATGAGCGCCTGGACCAACCCCGAGTGGAAAGCACTCGACAGCGGCGCTATGCAGGTCAACAAGGGCGGCAACAACTCCAAAGAGCAGTTTGGTGACATCCGGCGCCTCCACCTCGAATTCAAGCTACCCCTCGAGCCCAACAACCGCGGCCAGGGCCGCGCCAACAGCGGCGTTTACTTCGCCGGCGCCTTTGAGGTCCAGGTCCTCGATTCCTTCGGCCTCACCCACACCTCCGGCGACTGCGCCGGCCTCTACAACCGAGCCCGCGCAAGCGTCAACGCCTGCCTCCCCCCGGAAACGTGGCAGACCTACGACGTCGAGTTCACCTCGCCGAAGCTGAACGCAGACGGCTCCGTCAGGGAAAACGCCCGGATTACCGTCATACACAACGGCATGAAGGTCCACGACAATGTCGAGCTTCAATACTCCGGCGACAGATGGAAGGGAAAGAAACAGGCGACCGGCCCGATACACCTCCAGGACCACGGCCACCCCATCCAGTATAGAAACATCTGGCTCGTAAAGGGCTGACCCACAGAGAACGCCGCCGGCTGCACTTTGATCCCCGCCGCCGCCTGACCGCCTCTGTGTTGATCTCTGCCGTCGCCCGCCGCCTGAATGTTGATCCCCACCGCTGGCTAACCGCCTCCGGGGCTTGCGTCGCCCCAATTAACACGGCGCAAAACCTCGACCCGACATTCGGCGCCGGGCCGCGCCTACGGACGTCTCGCGCAGGTGCGCGCCGACCACATCCGGCGCCGGGCCGCGCCTACGGACGTCTGGCGCAGGTGCGCGCCGACCACATCCGGCGCCTGGCCGCGCCTACGGACGTCTGGCGCAGGTGCGCGCCAACCACATCCGGCGCCTGGCGCATATGGCCCTCCGCAAGCGCTAAAAGCCTGCGCTCGACCCATTGTGCTCCTGACCGCCGCAACCGCCGCAACCGCCGCCATCGCCCCTGAAGACCGAAAGCGAGTTCACCCCCGATGGTGCTCCCGGCCGCGTCCGGACGCTGCCGCCATCCTCTGAGAAATCACCGCGCCACCCGGAACATATTCCGCACCTCTACGTACATGTCATGGGCTGGGGCATTTCTCTCCTCTCGATGGTGTATCTCTCGCTCGCCTCAGCCCATCTCTTTATCGTCTCCGAATTCGACAGATCCTTGGCCCCCGTCGCAGGTCGATTGCCCCGCCACGTTACCCCCTTCTGGCTTGGCCGCCCGGAGATGCCGCCCGTTCGAAAATCACCCTTAAATATACAGGTGTTTTACTATATTGTTGGCCCGTACTGTTCAGATAGTCGCTGCCGGCCGCGAGATTGCCGAACAAATATGTGCGCCGGCCGTAAACTCGCAAGATGTTCTGTCTTGGTCGGACGTATTTGGAGGTGTGTCTCAATGCGAATGTTGTTTGCCCTGATAGCGATGTTAGGCGTGGTGAGCGTGCCGGCGTATCCGGCGACTTTTACAGTGAAAAACGTTGACGACGGCGGGCCCGGCTCCCTGCGACAGGCTATGTTGGACGCCAACGTCTCAGTTGGAATCGACAATATCATTTTCGATATTCCCGGCGACGGCCCACACATAATCAGCCCGGTCGACCCGCTGCCGTTCATCACCGATGCTGTGGTCATAGACGGCTATACCCAGCCCGGCACCAGCGCTAACAAGCTCGCCCAGTCCGACGATGCCGACCTGCGGATTGTCCTGGACGGCAGCAGGTCCACCGGCAGCGGTATTTCGGGAAGCGGGCTTGTAATCCAGGCCAATGACGTCACTATCCGGGGCCTTGTCATCAACCAGTTTCCAGGTCAAGGTATCTACGGGGTGGGCAACGGCTGCGTGATCGAAGGAAACTTCATCGGCACAGATGCCAAAGGCGCCTCAGGCCAGGGTAATCGTTCGGTTGGAATCAGCTGGTACGGAGGCAATGACCTGAGGATCGGCGGGGATACCCCGGCCGCGCGCAACGTCATTTCCGCGAACAGGGGCGGGGGCGTTCTTCTGGTAAATCGCTCTTTGAATTTCGTTATTCAGGGCAACTTCATTGGCGTGGATGCGACGGGCCGGGCGGTCCTTGGCAACGGCAATCTGGGCATCTCCGTCAACAGTGGTGTGGAGGACTGCTTGATTGGGGGAACCGCGAAGAGGGCCGCGAACGTTATTGCGGGCAACGAAAATGGCGGCATTTCGCTTTCCGGAGGAACGGCGTCCTCCGCGGCCAGGAGAATTAGGGTCCAAGGCAACTATATCGGAACAGACATGACGGCCCAGAAGCAGCTTGGCAACGGAATCGGATCAGGCATCGGCTGGTTTCACTTATTCAACGGGATGATCGGCGGCACGGAGCCGGGGGCCGGCAATGTGATAGCGTTCAACCAAATCGGAATAGGAACAGCGGGCAACGCGGGGGATTTCGGCAATTCTGCGCTCGGCAACTCAATCTTCGCAAACACCTACCTCGGTATAGACCTTCTCGGAAACGGGGTAACGCCGAATGACCCGGGCGACACGGACGGCGGCGCGAACGGCCTGCAGAACTTTCCCGTCCTGCTCCGCCTTGAAAGCGACGGAGCCACTTCCGTGACGATCGAAGGCGTCCTCGACAGCCTGCCTGATTCCTCTTTCCTGCTGGAATTCTTCGATAACGCAGCGGGCGATCCATCCGGATACGGCGAAGGTGAACGGCTGATCGGCCGCGCGAACGTATCGACCGATTCGGACGGTTTTGCGTACTTTCTGGTTACTTTTCCGGCCGTTGTACCCGAAGGGCACGTCATAACGGCCACCGCCACCGCCGAGGACGGAAGCACTTCGGAATTCTCGGCGTGGAAGGTTGTCGAGCCTCCCGCGCCTGGACCGTCGGCAACGGTCTTCACCTACCAGGGCAATCTGCAGGATAACGGCCACCCGGCACAAGGGCTATTTGACTTCGAATTTGCAATCTTCGACAGGCCGGTCTCAGGGACTCTTCTCAAGAAACAGCCTGTCTTTGATGACGTCGCGGTTGTCGATGGTGGGTTTGTTGTGGAGCTGGATTTTGGCAGCAGTGTCTTTAACGGCCAAGCCCGTTATTTGGAGATTAGCGTGCGGCCGGGTGAAAGCTCCAACCCCGCAGAGTTTGTCACGCTTGAGCCTCGCCAGTTAATCAGCTCAACTCCCTACGCCCTGCAGACTCGCGGAATCTTCGTGGACGATTCGCGGAACGTCGGAATCGGCACCGTTTTGCCGGACTCTCCGCTGACGGTGGCCGGTTTGATCGAGTCGACCACAGGAGGTTTTCAGTTTCCCGACGGCACGATCCAGACCACGGCGGCTAACGCCGGCCCGCAGTTGTGGCAGAGCCGCGGAACGGACGTCTATCATCTGAACGGCAACGTGGGCATCGGCACCGCCGCGCCGAACGCGGGCCTGCATCTGCGGCGCTTCCTGGCGCCGGCGGCGATTCGGCTGGAGACCAGCTTCTTTGAGAGCGCCTCGCCAACCGAGGTCTCCGGCAATCCCGCAACGGTTGAGACCTCCACCTTCGGGCTCCAGTGGTCCGACCTGCAGGAGTCACTGGTGCAGGACAGCGTGTTTGCCAGCGTGAGTTTGTCCGAGACCGCCGGCGGTCTGGACCTCGACTCCTCCCAGGTTTTGAGGTTCAGCGATTTCGGTTTTGGCCTGCCTTCCGAGGCGACCGTGGCCGGTGTTGTCGTGCGAATCGACGGGCAGAGCACTTGCGGCATCTCGGAACCCTCCGGCTGCGATTTATGCCGCGTTCCCATAGTGGTTGAGCTGGTCACGGACAAATCGGCGTCGCAGCCGAGAATAGTGGAATTCACGAACGAATTCGGGTTGCCGACAACCTCGATAGTAGTCGGCTCTGTGTCCGACGGCTGGGGACTGGCGCTGTCCGCTGCGGACGTTAGCACGCCCGGATTCGGCTTGCGTCTCCGGGCCGAGTTGACACTGGAGAATTGCGGTATTTTTGGCTGCAGCCCCTGCGACGGCGACGCCGTTGCCAGCGCCTTTATCGATGGAGTTACTGTACGCGTTTCCTACTATGAATCAGGGAGTCTGCAACTGAGACAGGTCGATTGGAGCCTGGGAGTGCCCGAGGGTGATTCTTCATTCCGCATCTCGCCCGATAGCGAGCTGGCAACGGGCGGGGTGACTGTTGATGTGGGCGGCAACCTGACCGCCAAATCACTGACCGAGATTTCCTCGCGGAAACACAAACGCAACATCCGTCCGATCACCGGCGCCCTCGACAAGGTCGCTGCGCTGCAGGGCGTCAGCTTCGACTGGGTCGAAGAGCAGGGCGGAGAGCGTGACATTGGGCTGCTCGGAGAAAACGTGGCCAAAGTCCTGCCCGAGCTCGTAGACCTTGCACGGGACGGCGAGAGTGCTGAAGGTCTCAAATATGGGCACTTGACCGCTGTTTTGGTTGAGGCAATCAAAGAGCTGCGCGCGCAGAAGGAACGAGACATCGCAGCGCTGAAGGCCCGAAACAGGGAGCTTCAGCAGCGCATAGAAGTCCTTGAAGAAGCAGTGACAATCCGTTCAGGCAAGGAGATGTCCGAGTGAAACATGCGTGTCTCTCGCGGCAGTTGTTTCTGAAGCGGTGCTAAATCAAGATGCTGGCTCAATTTCTCAACAACCACCAGGGACTCTTGAGACCGGAGTTTTCAAGATGACGAGATTCGGTAAACTGATTTTGCATAATGCCGGAATGATGTTTCTGGCGACGTCGCTTTTGATCGCAGTTCCGGCTGTGGTCCGGAGCGGCGGCCCCTACGTGCTGGAGAGGGCCGCGATTAGCGGCGGCGGCACAAGCACAGGCGGACAATACAGACTGGCCGGCGCAATCGGCCAGGCGATCGCGGGTTACGGCAGCGGCGGCAACTATGAGCTAAGCGGTGGCTTTCTGCCGGGCCGCGCGGTGTGCACAGTTGAGTTCAAGGATTTTGCCAGATTCGCCGAGTTGTGGCTGGCCGGTGAAGCTGCCGCCGATCTCAATGAGGACGCCGCCGTCAACTTTGCCGATGTGCGCGTGCTTGGCGACTACTGGCTGCAATATTGCCCGCAAGGTTGGCGGTTGAACTAAAACAAGCATGAATGTGCCTTATCGCACGTCTCAGCAGGCTTATGATCGCTGCTTTGGGCGTTATCTACGTGCATGAACACTCTCCGAGGGAGACTGTTCAAAAGGACTCGTGGCTTGGTGGGTCACTATTCACTTCACAGGACATGTTCGGACGCGGCCAACCGAATTCACAAAAAAAAGCCCCTGCGCCGGCAAGAACGAGCTTATTCCTTTATTTCAAAATTCTCTTCACCGTGTCTGAAACACTCGTCTTCTGCCTGCCAGGGGCCGGATCGTATTCGGGCTCTTTCTAATTTTCTCCTTGGCTGTCGTTATCGTCTCTATAACACAACGCATCGGCAGATTTGTCCCCGGAGCTTGAGCCTATTCTGGATGTCCCGGTGTCACTCCGACGTGGCCCCCTTTAACATAGGCAAAGGTGGCGCCCGCTCACCAGTCTCCCCAATCCCCTTCGTTATCCCCAGAACTTCCCCTCGAGTGTTTCCTATCTTGCCCCAAAGCCAGGAGCTTGCCTTACTTAACCCCGATAACCGGGCACACTGTCGCCGGACCCTTTCTTCGGGGCGCGTCAGAAAAAGTGGGATTCCTCCTCACTTTTCTTCAGCGCACCAAAAGCGGCAGCAGCGAGTATCAGTGGAGCCGGAAGGTCAACCGAGTTGCGCGTGGGAATAGTGGCGCTTAGCTCTTGCCCCTTTTCATTCCGGGTGGCATGGCCAGGCCGCTCGGCGCCGGGCTCTCTTTGAACTCGAAGATGATCTTGAGCGCCTCGGCGGGCTCTTCGGCGATGGTGAACACGTCCAGGTCTTCCGGCGAGATGTAACCATGCTTCTTCAGCATCGTCTCTTCCAGCCACTCCGTTAGCCCGGACCAGTACTCCCGGCACATCAGAATCACCGGAAACGATGCCTGCCGGAGCGTTTGTATGAGGACGAGTGATTCGCAGAACTCATCCATCGTCCCGTATCCACCGGGAAATACGATAAAGCCGTGGGCGTACTTGAGGAACATGACCTTTCGGCAAAAAAAGTACCGGAAATTCAGGGATATGTTCTGGTACTCGTTGGGGATTTGCTCGTGGGGCAGCTCTATGTTCAGGCCGATACTCTGACCGCCCGCCTCCGCGGCGCCTTTGTTTGCGGCCTCCATGATCCCGCCGCCGCCGCCGGTTATGATACCGAAGCCGGCTTTCGCAATCTCTCTCGCGGTCTCGACGGCAAGCTGATAGTAGCGGTCTTCGGGCGTTGCGCGGGCCGAGCCGAAGATCGATACGGCCGGGCCGACCGACGCAAGCTCCTCGAAGCCTTCGGTGAACTCGGCCATGATTCTGAATATTCGCCAGAGATCCTTTACGGGTCTGTCCATGCTTTCAATCATGGAGAATGCTCCTTGCTCTCTTTCTATAATTAGTGCGCCGTGCTCTCACCACAACTCTGGCTTACCCGCCGAAGGGCAATGCTCCGCAATCGGACAGCTCGGACAGTCGGGCTTGCGGGCTTTACAGATGTTTCGTCCGTGGGTAATAATCATGTGGCTAAAAGAGGTCCACCTCTTTTTCGGCACTATTTCGGCCAGATCGAACTCCAACTTTACGGGGTCCTTGTTTTCGGAAAGTCCCAGACGCCCTGACAGGCGGATTACGTGCGTATCACACGTTATTCCCGGGATTCCGAAAGCGTCGCCGAGAACGCAGTTTGCAGTCTTTCTGCCGACCCCGGGCAGTGTCAGCAGGTCCTCCATGTTGCCGGGAACCTCCCCGCCGTACTGCTCGACGATCCTCGTGCAGGCGCCTTTGATATTGAGGGCCTTGTTGCGGAAAAAGCCTGTGCTCTTTATGTCGGATTCGATTTGCCTCAGGTCGGCCTTTGCCCAGTCGGCGGCCGATTTGTACTTCTTGAACAGATCCTTGGTGACCATATTGACTCGGGCGTCGGTGCACTGGGCCGAGAGGATGGTCGCGATCAGCAGCTCGAGAGGATTGACAAACTCCAAAGCGATTTTCGCCTGCGGATAGGTCTTTTTCAGTATCGGCCAGATATCATTGACCCGCTGTGCCGCCTGTTGCCTGCCGAACTTGATCTTCTTGTCTTTGGCCAACTCTAACTGTCTCCCTGCTCGTTCGGGTCGGCGGGCCTGTCGGGAAGAGCCTTCAGCAGCTTCTTCAGGCGGCCGTGTATGACCACGCCGGGCAAATTGTCGGGCTCTGACTTTCCCGGCGAGAAGAGAACGGTCACCGGGACGCCTACCTGCCCGTAAACTTCCTTCAGATCGACCGCCGCAGGGCTTTCGCGCAAGGTCGTATCGGCCTTGAAGGGCACAACGCCCTTTTGCCTGATTAGATCCGCGATGTCGCTCCGCGAATAGACGAGTTTCTCAACGAACTTGCAGTTCATGCACCAACCGGCCGTAAACTCGATAAGCACCGGACTGCCTGACAGAAACGCTTCGTCCACCGCCGACTTCTCGTAATCCTGCCAGTCGATTTCGGCGACTCTCGGCTCCGGAAGGAAAAACGCCGCGGACAGCAAAACAATCGCCAGCGCCACCACACGTATCACGATTTTGCGCCGCCTCGGCGTCATCAAATTCACCCATCCGCCCCACATCCACAGACAAAACGACAGGATCACCGCGAAAAACAGAACGCCGAGCTGACGTTTCTGGGGCAGCACGGTAACCAGCCATGCTGCAACTATCAGAAGCACGAAACCCATCGACTGTTTGAAAAGCTCCGTCCAGCGTCCGGCTTTCGGAACGTACTTCAGCAGCGACGGCACAGACGTCAAGATCGCGTAGGGCAGGGCCATCCCGACGCCTATCAGCATTATCGTAAGGGTCGCGAGCGGCAGCCTCTGGGTCTGGGCCCAGCCGAATGCCAGAGCCAGTATCCCGAAGCTGCACGGTGTGCTCAATATCGCCGCAAAGAAACCCATCGCTGCCGAGCCGACGTAGCCTTTTCGAGGCCCGCTCCTGCCGGCCACAGAGCTGGGAACCGTGACCGTGAACGTCCCGAACATGAACAACGCCACCACCACCAGAAGCAGCGACATGGCGATTACAATCGCCGGATTCTGGAAGTGCTGACCCCAGCCTAAAGTCGTTCCGTACCCCAGCCGCAGTATGATAGTGACAACCGCAATCACAGCGAAGAACAGCAGTATCCCCACGCAGAACGCCAGGCCCAGCGCAATCCCGCGCGCCTTGCTTTCTTTGGCCTGGTCGAAAATGCTCAGGACCTTCAACGGTATCACCGGGAGTACGCAGGGCATGATATTCAGCGTGACCCCGGCCGCAAGGGCCAGCAACAGCGCAAGCCACGCTGAGAGGCTCGGCTTGCCGGCCGCTTGTGCCGGCCCGCTCTCGCCGGCGGCCTCCAGTGTCACTGCTTTCCAGGAGTCGCGGGCGCTCCAGTCGATTTGCGTGCCAAGGGTCTTCGTGAAATCCGGCAGGCAGATCATGCTTGTGCATGCTGTGCCGGTAATCGTTATCCGGACGTCGCCCGCCCCGGTCGCGGGCGTCCTGGCCGAGGTGATCGGCACAAAGACATTGAAGGCTCCGGCATAGACCTCTACGTCCCCGCCGAAGGCGTCCTTTATCACGCTCCACTTCGGGAAGGCGGGCGGTCCAAACTCGAAAGCCGCAGATTCGGCGGTGACCTTCAATTCAAAACCCGGGGCCGGAGCGCTTTCGGGGGTGGCGTAGTAATGGAGGTCTGCGGTTCCCTCGAAAACAACTGCTATGCCGAATGCCTCTCCCATTCGAGCCGGCTCCAGGCGCGCGCTCGACTGCTCTATGCCGGACCTTGCCAGTTCGGCGCCGGCGGTAACCGCACATGGATCGGCGGCGATTATATCTGCCCCGAAGCTGCAGCAGGCGCCGGTCAGAATCAAGGCTGCTGACAATATGGCGGCAGTATTATTGTACTTGTACATTCGATTTCGCAAACCCCGCAACTGGGTCCTTAGCCGGCCGCCTCCTCCGGCCGGTCTTCTTTCTCTTCGCCCTGCGCCTGGTTTTCTTTAGCCTGCTCGGCCGCCAGAAGGTCCGTAACCGTCGGCTTGTCCAGCGTCCCGCCCTCGAGGATCAGCTTTACGTCCTCGGCGTCCAGCGTCTCGTATTTCAGAAGCGCCTTTGCTATTCCGGCGAGCTTGTCCTTGTTGGCCTCGATCACTTCTCTGGCCTTCTTGTAGGCCTCATCGGTCAGACGTTTCACCTCGCTGTCCACCAGCTCGGCCGTCTTCTCCGAGTATTCTCTCTCGCCCGGCAGGCCGTAGATAATATCTTTGGAGACGAAATCCGGCCCGTAGCTGATCGGGCCGAGGTCGCGGCTCATGCCCCAGGTCAAAATCATCTGCCTGGCGATATTCGTCGCCTGCTGAATATCCGATTGGGCGCCGCTCGATACGTCGTCGCAAAACAGCTCTTCGGCAATCCGACCACCGAAGCAGACCTGAAGAAGCGCCATGCAGTAACGTTTCGTGAATATCGTCCTGTCCTTCTCCGGAAGGGCGAACGTCGCCCCGCCCATCGGCCCACGCGGTATGATGCTGACTTTGTGCAGCGGGTCCGCGTCTTCGATCAGTGACTGAACCAGAGTGTGCCCAGCCTCATGATACGCCGTTATCTCCTTTTCCTTCTGGTCGATGACCCTGCTCTTTTTCGCGCGTCCCCATCTGACCTTGTCCCGCGCCTCCTCCAGGTCCACCATCTCGATATGATCCTTGTTGGCCATCGTCGCCGCCAGCGCCGCCTCGTTGATGATCGCCGCAAGGTCCGCCCCGCTGAACATCGGTGTCCCGCGCGCAAGTCTCTCCAGGTTTGTGTCGGGCCCCAGCTTCACCTTCTTTGCGTGCACCCTCAGTATGTCGGCGCGCCCCTTCAAATCGGGCAGAGGAACAAAAATCTGCCTGTCGAATCGCCCGGGCCGCGTGAGCGCATGGTCCAGGATATCCGCGCGGTTCGTCGCCGCAATCACGATCACCTGGTCGTTCGTGTCAAAACCGTCCATCTCGACCAGAATCGCGTTGAGCGTCTGCTCCCGCTCGTCGTGTCCCCCGCCCACGAAGCCGGGACCTCGCTTGCGGCCGATCGCATCCACCTCATCCAGAAAGATAATGCAGGGCGAGTTGTCTTTCGCCTGCTTGAACAGGTCCCGCACTCTCGACGCCCCCACCCCGACGAACATCTCAACAAAGTCGCTTCCCGATATGCTGAAAAACGGAACGTCCGCCTCTCCGGCTATCGCCTTGGCCAGCAGCGTCTTCCCGCAACCGGGAGGACCTACCAGCAGCACACCCCGCGGTATCCGGCCGCCCAGACGCTGGAATTTCTTCGGGTTCTTCAGAAACTCGATTATTTCGGCGACCTCTTCTTTCGCCTCCTGCACACCGGCAACGTCCTTGAACGTCACCGACGCGCGGTCTTTGCCCTGGACCCTGTGCCTGCTCCGACCGAAAGACATCAGCATCCCCCCGGCCCCGCCCCGCAGATTCCGCACAAACACCAAGTAGAAGAACCCGATCACAAGAAGCAGCGGAAGAACCCACTGGATCAGCATGATCAGCCAGACTTTCGGCGGGTCGTTATCGACCTCCACCCCGTCCTCAACCATCTTTTCGATCAGCGCGCCGAGTTGCTTGGACTGCGCTTCCGTGTAGTAAACGACAAAAGCCTTCTTGCTGCTGCCCTCTCTCTTGGCCAATCCCTCGGCGTTGAATTTTCCCGTTATCTCCGTGTCTTTTACCGTAACGCTGTCGAAGTCTTTATCCTGAGCGTGCCGGACGAACTCGTCCCACCTTATGTTCTCCACGCTCTGCCACTGCTGCAGCATCATCCAGCCGACGAAGACGAAAATCAGTATAAGCACCCAGCTCAGCGGTCCGCGCCTGTACGACGGCAGCGGCGGTTTCTTTCCCGGCCTGTTCTGGGGGCCGCTCCGTCGCGGGCCCATTCTATTGCCTTGATTTCCAGTCATACCGTGCTGCTTTCAATAATTCCCAACATGCCCTTGCCCCGCAAAGGCCCGATGCCCGGATATACCCGGCCAAACTTCTTCATTTCTACCACTTTGTTTCCATCAGTTCTACGATCCTCCGCGCCAGGTTGTTTGCCGCAAGTGTCGAGGCGTACTTAAAGTCCTGCTCCAGATACGGCGAGCGGCTCGCCGAGGCCGTAACAAGCCGGTTATCAATCAGGTACTGCCCCGTATTAAGGTTCTTCCAGTTCACAATCGCCCTCAGCTCAAGCTCCATTTCCAGAACCCCGCCGAACTGCCGCTCGGTCGTAAGTGCGTAATCCGTGATCGACACTATCCGCCCGCTCATCACCGTATCGGCCCGGTCCCTGCTCGAGATGATCTTATACGGCGTATCAGCCTCGATACGCTTGGCCAGGGCATCCGAAAGCTCGTACTCAACGTCACGCCTGAACGTCTGGTTCTCGAACATCTCCAGGCACACGCTCCTGACGTCAGTCGGAAACAGCGACTCGTTCGAATAGCCGCCGATTTCCCCGCACCCGCAGAGCATAACGCACACAAGTATGCCCGCCGCCGGCCGAAGGCGGCCGCCGCCGCGGACGAAAAGCCTGGCCCGGTCCCTAACGTTTAACCTGATCATCTTCTTCCTTCTTGCCGTCCGTATTCCCGGCCCGGACGGCCCTCGCCGTCGCCGCAGCCCTCGTATCCGGCCAATCCGATATCACCATGTCGTAATAAAGATTCGCCGCCGTCCTCTTGCCCGTTCTATCGTAGTATTGTGCGATACCAAGCTCTTTAAGAGCAATCTGCTCGTCTATACGCCGAATCCTATCCTCAACCCCCAGCCGGTTCGCATCCTCAGGGTACAGCGATTGCACCTTCTCGTACCAGCTCCTCGCCGACCTCAGCCTCGAGCTGTCGTAATGCGTCCTCCTCGACGCCGCCGGCTTGTTATAGTTCGCGTGCCTGTTCCGCGCCATCCCCAGCAGCGTGTCCCTGCCGGTCGGCCCCCGCTGCCATTGCAGCGATATCTCCCACCACTTCAAATACGCCTCGTCGTACAGCCCCCTCTTCTCGTAGCTCTCCGCAACCGCCCTCGCCGCCCGCAGCCCCAGCGCCGAATCCAGGCCGACCCGGTCCGTGACCCGCTCCATGATCTTAACGCCCTCCGCGTACCCCCTCATGTTGAAAACCAGGAACACCCGCTTCTTCTGCCCCCCAAGATAGGCCGTACCCATCGCGAACAGCCGGTCCAGCGCCGCATCGCGAAATCTGCTTTCCGGGAAGTCGTCCAGCAGCTTCTCGTAACCCCTGACGGCTCTGGTGAATTTGGCCTGCCCATACAGCAGCTCGGCCTCGATAAACGCGTCGAAATCAGGGCCCGCCAGCTCCGGAAAATCCCTCTTCAGCCGCCCGAACGTCTCCCGCGCCGCCTTCACATCGCCGCTGTTGACCAGCTTCTTCGCCTCCGACACCGCAAGAACAAAGCCCTCGGGCCCCTCCGGCGCGACCGGCTTCCACTGCTGGTCGTCACCCAGACGCCACGTATCCGCGCCCGCCAACGACAACCACCACACCAAAATCACCGCCGCCGCGGCCGCCGGCCTGATATTCTGCCTTGTCATAACCTGTACTCCACGGGTAATTCCGGACTTGCCGGATTCCGCCAAAACAATCCCGTATTATAGCCGCTTCCCCCGACATTGCAAACCAACACTTTCAAATATACTCGCCGTAAGATTCTCCCCCGGCCCGGCGGGAACGATATCCCCCCGAATCTCCCGTCCTCTCCCAAAGCCCGCCCGATTGCTCGATTCGGCCCTTGTTTGCCGCCCGCAATGCCGCTATACTCGACGCCGGCTCTCTGAAAAGACAGGGCCTGATTTATTTTGGACCAATACAATGGCCGGAGTTTCACTGTACAACGTAACCAAAATCTACGACTCGAACATCACCGCCGTCGAGGATTTCACCCTCTCCATCGCCGACGGCGAGTTCATGGTAATCGTCGGCCCGAGCGGCTGCGGAAAAACAACCATCCTCCGCATTATCGCAGGCCTCGAAGAGCCAACCGCCGGAGACGTCCGCATCGGCGATGCCCCCGTCAACAACGTCGCCCCCAAAGACCGCGACGTCGCAATGGTCTTCCAGAACTACGCCCTCTACCCCCACATGACCGTCCGCCGCAACATGGCCTTCGCCCTCAAGATGCGCAAAGTCCCACGCCCCCAAATCGAAGACCGCGTCCGCCAGGTCGCCGCGCTTCTCGACATCGAGGATCTCCTCGAGCGAAAGCCCGCCGCACTCTCCGGCGGCCAGCGACAGCGAGTCGCACTCGGAAGGGCCATCGTCCGCAACCCCAAGGTCTTCCTCTTCGACGAGCCCCTCAGCAACGTCGACGCCGCCATGCGCCTGGCCATGAGAACCGAGCTCAAAACCCTCCGCCGGAGACTCTCTGCCGCCAGCGTCTATGTCACCCACGACCAGGCCGAGGCCATGACCCTCGCCGACCGGATCTGCGTCCTCCGCGCCGGCCGAATCCAGCAGGTCGCCGAGCCGATGGAAATCTACGACCGGCCGGCCAACAGATTCGTCGCCGGCTTCTTCGGAACGCCGCCCATGAACTTCCTGCCGGGCCGGCTCCGGATAGACGGCCCCTCTCCCGTCTTTCTCGTCGGCGCGGAGCAAATCCCTCTGTCCCCGCAATGGGCCAGCGCCCTCGCCGACCACAACAACAGTGAGCTGGTGCTCGGCATCCGCCCCGAAGACCTCTCCCTCGCCCCCGCCGATGCCGCCCACGCCGGCGCAATCTCCGCCTCCGTCGCCGCCGTCGAGCCCCTCGGCTCGCGAACCGACCTCCACCTGACCGCCGCAGCCGGCCACAAACTAACCGCCGCCCTCGAACCTCACGCCCGACCAACGCCCAAACAAACCCTCAAAATCCTCCTAAACACAAAAAAAGCCCACCTCTTCCAGCCAACCCCAACCGCAAAAAACCTAACAATCAAAATCCCCTAAAACCAATTCCCCCCCCACCTTCACCGGAATCCCCCAACACCCATCGCTGCTGCATTATCAATTCGCTATCCAACGTTGGCAGTAAGGCGCGGCCTTTAGGGCGTCGTCTCGACTGCTTTACGCTGCAATCTCTCCGGCTTCCCGGAGCGAAGCCCGGCAATGACTCCCACCAGAATCATGACCAAGCCGAGAAGAAGGACTCCAAAGCCGGCATTATTATGCCCGGCACAGTCCTGCTCGGGGCCAGGCACTGCCAGGAGATCGCCCCCAATGCGATGGACCGCGCGGAGGTCATTGCGGACGACGTGACGATGAAGACCCCGGCCGGGACCTTCAAAAACTGCATCCGCATCAAGGAGACCTCCCCCTCGAGCCCGGCAGCATATGCTACAAGACTTACGCCCCGGGCATCGGCCTAATACAGGATGAAGACCTCCTCCTGACGAGCTACTCGAAAAAACGCTGAACATCCGGAAATTGGCTATCGACCTCGCAAGATAACCGGACCCGGCGCCAAGAGGTGGGCCGTGCCAAGAATCGCCCGCCCCCTCGAATCTCTGTTTCTCTACCCAAGCCCGGTTATTCGGTTCTACCCCCTATTTAGTCCCGGTCTTCGGCCGGGGGCTCCGCGGGCTCCAGTCTACAAGGTTTGCCCCCACCCGCTGAGATGACTGGAAACGCGAAGCCTTCTCCAGGTCACTCTTGAGCGATTTGTTAGAAATCCTATTTCATCTTTTTAGCTTGGATTTCAATTCATTCGGGTCCACATACAATTCAAGATACCCGCATTCCAAACAAGCTTTAGCATTCTCAACATTGGTCTCAAATGAGAAGTGCTTTTGATCTTCCGATTTGTATCCGAACAGATACTTGAATGGGCTTGGAATTCGCCCTTCATCCATTTTTCCATCGCACTTGGGACATGAGTCATTCATTACAATTCTCTCCTGTTTCTGTTTCTAACTTCTCTCTTTATGGTCTCAAGACATACCCGCTTTCGCACCTTCCTTCCGCATAACACGCATCGCTTGCTTCCTCACAGCCTTCTCCGCGGGCCTTTTCACGCACGTCGAACCACTTCTTCTGCCTGCACGAGGCCTTAGCTAAGATTTCCCATATAATATTCTACCCAAACGGCCCGTTCTTGAGTCAGATTTTACCATAACCACAGTTTTGACTCCAGGATAAGAGTATCTGTCATTCCTGTGAAGGCAGGAATCCAATTGAACGAACAACACTCTTGATCTCCCCAAATCCGGTCTCCCAAACCCGCCCCACCAAGCCACCCAATCCCAATGGAAAACCCCTCTCCCCAGCCACGCCGCGGTCACCCGCCGGGTCGTGCCTATAATGGTTCTAGCGTACCATTAACAGGGGTATGCATATTGGAGCTTCGAATCGCGCTCCTGAAGTCTTCAGGCCTCTCTTGGCGGCCGGTCATATATTCCTTAAGTGCCCATTTCTCGAATCCGTGCTGAAAAAGTGGAAAGACACATGATAGGACCCAGTCAGACCGCCTTGTGAGAAGCAGTAACTGAGTTTAGCAGCCGAGCCCCTCGTTGGGTTAATCCTACATGGGCCTGCCCTTCTTTCGACCGGCAATGGTAAGAACGGCGACCGCCAGTATTCCAACACAAGCAGCAGCAACCGGCAGCACCGTGTGTTGCGCTCCATCACCCCGCCCATTTGACGCAGTGGCATTCACAGATACCGTTTGCAATTCTTCCTTTCCGCTATCAGGCTTGTTCGGCTCAGAGTGGGCCGGCGTGCCTACTGCCTTTCCAGTTCCGGGCGAGGATGTATCTTCTTTCTTTACGCGCTGTTCTTCGCCGAGTGTGTCGATCTGTGCATCAGCCACTTTATCGGCACGCTTGTTAAGCTCTTCTCGAGCGAAAGTCGCTATCTGCTTATCGGGGAAACGCTTCATGATATCCGCGAGCACTCGCGCGGAATCCGCCAGGCTGGATGCGTGATGTACCGTATTCCTCGCTACCATTCTCTCGATCCTTGGCAGCGAATTCATCAATGAAGTGACAACTAAGCTGTCAGGCCTCTTCTCGCCCGGCCTGTTCGGCAGCACCCTGCTCTCTATTGTCTCTTCGTCCACTTCTATAGCCGAAATCCATTCATAGGTATCCAGCCCTCTGGCCACCAGTTCTTCCAGAGGCAGCGAACCCAGAGAGCACAGCATAGTTCTTGCCCGAACAGTAGCCCTTCCTATGCGATCGGGTTCCAGCTCCAGCACCTTCTTAAAATACCGCTCGGCCTTCTGATGGTCCCGTTTTTCGCCGCGCTTCCCGCTTGCGCAGGTAGTGTATAGCACCCCGAGTTGACAATACACGTTGGCGCGTTGAAAAGAAGGGATATCCTCCTTCTTCAAATAGGCTAAGTAGTGCTTCTCCGCCTCGGATTGACTCTTCATCCTCACGTCAACTGCGTATTCAGGATCATGCGACATCGCCTCGGCCAGACAGGGGTCGTTGTCATAGTTCTTGAAGCTCTTTCCACCGGCCTCTGCGAACATATCGCAAACACATGTAGCGCATACACCAATTATCAATGTCGCCAATATTGACGTTCTCATAAGATCTGCAACACCCCTCGGTTCGCGATTTCCCATTTAACTTCACAAGCGACGCTTCTGCACATTCGAACGCTTTCCATGCTGCACTCCAATGAGATTCAAACCCCATAATGACAAAATCAAGCCGTAATTGCAACGAATTTCTTAAAAACCGACCAGCCTATACGCCCCCTAAACACAAGAAAACCTCACCTCTTCAAACCAACCCCCACCGCAAAAAAAAGCTAACCCTAAATTCCCCCTAACCCCAAACCCACCCCCCGCACCTGCGTCCTTCTTTCTTACCCAAACTACCACCCCCGGGCCTGCCGCCCGCCGAAACACCGGAATCCGTCGCGCCCCCGGGCCTCACTCGCCCGCCCTGGCCGCCACAAGACCACGTGCCCGGCCCTCAAAACCGCCCCGTTGGCCCCTCCAGAGCGTGCATATTATGCAAAAAAATGGACGGCTGGGAGGTGCGCTCGCCAGGTCTGGCTTACGAGGCGATTATGGTAAGCCGGCCTTTGGCCTTGAAAAACTCCCGTTCATGCGGTAGAAATCTCTGGTGGCGTGCACTGACTTCATGAACCACCGTGCACCGCACAAGCAGCGGCCATTCATGAAAAACGCCCCGCTCATAACATATTAGGAGAACTATCCATGAATATCGTACTTATCATTCCCACAGGAATCGGATGTGAAATCGGAGGGCACGCGGGAGACGCCAATCCGGTCGCCAAGCTCATGGGGGCGTGCTGCGACAACCTTATTCTGCACCCGAACGTGGTGAACGCATCCGATGTGAACGAAATGCCGGAGAATAGCTGGTACGTTGAGGGTAGCTGCCTGAACCGGTTCCTAAGGGGCGAGATATACCTTGAGAGGCCGCGTCTCAATAAGATTCTCATCGCCGTCAATAAGGCCGATTGGCAGTCGATCAACGCCGTCTCCGCCGCGAGGGCGACCATCGGCTCGAACGTCGAAATCGTTGAGCTGGAAAAGCCGCTGGAGCTGATCGCGCAGATGAAGGACGGACTGGCCAGCGGCGAGGTGCACAATTGGGAGCCGCTCGTGGAGCAGGTGAAGCGGTACGAGTTCGACGCACTGGGTATCGCCACGCCGATCACTATCGATGAGGCCACGCTCAGGAAATACTTCGAAGTAGGCGGCGTCAATCCGGTAGGGGGGGTTGAGGCTGTGGCGTCCAAGCTGATCTCATCGGCCCTCAACAAGCCCGTGGCGCATGGGCCTGTGGATTATGCGATACCGGGGTTCCATGAGATCGTGGATCCCCGAAAGGCCGTAGAGATTGTCACCTTGAACTTCATCCACTGCCTGCTGAAGGGGCTCAACAGAGCACCGAGGCTCAGCGGTGTGAAGAAGAACGGATCGCTGGGCGCCGAGGACGTCGATGTCCTGGTGAGCCCGATGGGCTGTCTCGGGGAGCCTCACGAAGCGTGTCTGGCGCGGGGGATTCCCATCGTGGTGGTGCGAGAGAACAAGTCGGTCTTGCACGAATACGAGGACGGTGATGAGCGATTCATCTTTGTGGACGACTACATGGAGGCGGCCGGTCTGATGATGGCGATGAAAGCGGGGGTTGACCGCTCGTCGGTTCGCAGGCCGCTGGGGCCGACGACAGTTCTCTGCCGCAAGGACTTATCGACTGCGGGCGAATATAGGACGAACCGAAGACCAGAAAAAGCGACGACATGAGGCCGGGGTTGAGATTCCTGAGCGCGGAACTTATGGAGCAATACGAACCGCCCGAAGTTCTCAGCGCGGAGCAGCGCCGCGACTTGGAAGGCGCTATGAGCGGCGCTGCGGGAGATTTCAAGGTTGGCTTTTAGAGCACTCAATGATTGACCTATGGGCACGAAAATGCGATGCACGGCGTAGCGTCTGTCTCGCGTCGAGAGATAGCGCAGCCCAACGGAAGGCAAGAAACAAGACTGAAAGCGAGTATCCGAATGAATCGACGGCATTTTCTAAAGCTTGCGGGGTTGGCCGGCTGCGGCTCTCTGTCGGGGTGCATGAGGCAAACAGCTCGCCCAGCCGAAAACGCCAATCGACCCAATGTTATTTTGATCATCACAGATGATCAGGGCTATGGCGATTTGGCGTGTCATGGCAATCCAGTTATAAAAACACCCAACCTCGATGCTCTTCACGGCGAAAGCGTTCGGTTCACCAACTTCCACGTTAACGCGTTCTGCTCTCCCACCCGTGCCTCCCTGCTTACCGGCCGGATGTCCGACCGAACACACGTCCGCACCACCATATACAGCCGCAATCACCTGAATCGTGATGAGACAACAATGGCCGAGTTCTTCAAGGCCACAGGTTACCGAACAGGACATTTCGGGAAATGGCATTTGGGCCGAAACTATCCGTATCGCCCGATTGACCGTGGTTTTGATCAATGGGTGGGGCACGGCGACGGAGGAACCGGCACCTCAAGCGACTATTGGGGCAACGACAAAATGAACGACACCTACTGGCGCAACGGAAAGTGGGAGAAGTTTTCCGGCTTCTGCACCGACATCTATTTCGATGAATCGATGAAGTTCATCGAGACAAACAAAGACAAGCCATTTTTCGTCTACCTTGCAACCAACGTCCCACACAGTCCCTGGAATGTGCCAAAGGCGTGGAGACAACCGTATGAAGGCGAGCTGCCCAGCAGGACGGTGGATTTTTACGCCACAATATCACGCTTCGATTACAACCTGGGTCGGTTGCGAAAGTTCCTTGTCGATGAGGAACTGGCCGACAA
>CP070678.1:5007583-5014645 GCA_020352515.1 Phycisphaerales bacterium
ACGAAGTCGAAACCCATATCCCGCATCCACTTGAAGTCGTCCTCCCGCCAGTCGCCCCGGCTGCGCATGGTGAACATCTCCTGCAGGTTAAACCCGCGCCAGCGCGGCAGGACCGTCTGCGCCTTGCCGGCCTTCTGCTGCCTTGCCGCCACCACGGGCCCCGCCAGCCCCGTTGCGGCCGCACCCGCGGCCATCTTCAAAAACTCGCGTCGATTGTGTTCCATTTTTCTTTCCTTAACCGAGAAAGTCCTCACGCTGCTATTTGAACGTTGACTATTTGAAGCCGGTGTTTGATACTGGCAATCCTAAACAGCAAACGTCGAAGAGTCAATCGAAAATGGCATTACCCGTAGTTGCAATAATAGGCCGGCCGAACGTCGGCAAGAGCAGCCTGCTGAATGCACTGGCGGGGCGGAGGATCAGTATCGTCGAGCCCACCGCCGGGGTAACCAGGGACCGCATCAGTACGATAATCGAAAAGCACGACCGCTACTTCGAGCTGATCGACACGGGCGGCTACGGCATCGTAGATTCCGACAAGCTCGGCTCGCATATCGAGCAGCAGATTCACCGCGCTATAGAATCGGCAAACCTCGCTGTCTTCATGGTCGATATCCGGGACGGTCTTGTCACGCTCGATAAGACAATAGCGGCCCTGCTGCACAAGAGCGGGCTGGAGGTCATCCCGGTGGCCAACAAGGCCGACAACGCGAAGCTCTTTGCCGGCGCCGCGGACTTCTCGGCGCTCGGCTTCGGCGAGTTCCTGCCCATCTCGGCACAGAACAACCTCAACAAGGCCGTACTGCTCGATCGCATCTTCGAAAGGCTCGCCCACCTCAAGTCGGACAAACCCGCCGAGCCCGCCATGAAAATAGCCATAGTGGGCAAGCGCAACGCGGGCAAGAGCACCCTGGTCAACGCTATGGTCGGCTCGGAGAGGGTGATCGTCAGCGAGGCGCCGGGCACGACCAGAGACGCGGTCGACGTCCGTTTCGAAAAGGACGGAAAGACAATCGTCATCATCGACACGGCCGGGGTGAGGAAGAAGAGCAAGATTAACGACAGCATCGAGTTTTACAGCTACGTGCGCGCCACCGCCTCGGTGCGCCGGGCCGACGTTGTGCTGCTGCTCATCGACGCCGCCGTTCCCGTCTCGCAGGTCGATAAGAAGCTGGCGAAGTTCATCGCCGAGGAGTACAGGAGCTGCATAATCATCGTGAACAAGTGGGACCTGGCAAAGCACGCCGCATCCACCGACGACTACGGCGAATACCTTACCAAGTGCCTGCCCGGCCTGAGGCACGCGCCTATCGCCTTCACGACCGCCACCCAGGCCAAAAACGTGCAGAGCGTCCTTGACCTTGCCGCCGAAATCTTCAAGCAGGCAACAACCTGGATCCCCACCGCGCAGTTGAACAAGGCCTTCGAAGAGATAAAGGCTGCAAAAGGCGCCGCCAAGCGCAAGGCCTCCTGGCCCAAAATCTACTACGCCACGCAGATAGCTGTGAACCCCGTCACCATCCTTACGTTCGTGAACAACCCGCGGCTCTTCGAAGAAAACTATCGCAGATTCATTACGAATCGCCTAAAATCAATGCTGCCCATAGACGAGGCGCCCATAAGGCTGCTTGTCCGCTCTCGCAGGGACAGGAAGGCCTGATTTTTCACGCCGTGACATTTCGGGTCCGGCGGCACCATCAGATTGGCAAAGGCAGAGCTATGTACGAGATGGCGCGCAGGGATTTCTTGGCGGCATTGGCCGGCCTGGCGGCGGCTGGACCGGCATGCCGGGCCGTGCCGCGCACCACCCGGAACACCGCTTCTTCGAAGAAGGTCCCGATGCTTCATTCGACGGACCTGTTTCGTCCTCCCGTGGACCCGGACGATCACTGGGACCTGGCCTGCGTTTATTCCCTTGCGTACTTGGGCCACGTCGATCTCAAGGGGATTCTTATCGACTTTCCACCGGGACAAAGGGATCCCGACGCGCTCGCGGTAAGCCAGATGAACTATATTACGGCACTGGCGGCGCCGTTGGCCGTGGGCCCCGCCGCCAAGATGAAGTCGCGCCGCGACGGCCCGCCCGGCGCCGGCTCGGACCGGAACGCCGTTCGCCTGGTCCTCGATGTATTGCGCACAACCGGCTCACCCGTTGTGATAAACGTTACCGGCTGCGCCCGGACTATCGCGGTCGCGGGCAAACTCGAGCCGCGGCTCTTCAAAGAGAAATGTGCGGCCATTTATCTCAACGCCGGAACCGGCTCGCCCGACAAGGCGCTGGCCTCCCGCCTCGAGTATAACGTCACCCTTGATCCCGTTGCCTACGCGGCCATATTCGATCTACCCTGCCCCATTTGCTGGATGCCCTGCTTCGAGCGGATGGATAGGGCGAAGGTGGTCCGTGAGTTCGGGACGTTCTACAGATTCCGCCAGGGCGAAATCCTGCCGCACCTGTCTGACAGGATGCAGAACTACTTCGCGTACGCTCTCGGCGGAATCGAGCAGTCAAGCTGGCTCCGGCGCCTGCTCGGCCCCAAAGACCGGGCGCTGCTCGACGAGCAGGGCGGCCGGTTTCGGAACATGTGGTGTACGGCCGGCTTCCTGCACGCCGCCGGCAAGACGGTCACCGCCTCAGGAAAGATTGTCGCACTCGATGAGGGGGCCGAGGATCCCGTTTTCACGTTTGATCCTGTTCGCGTTTCGTGCGACGACGCTGGAGTCACGCGGTGGACTATGGACAACAGCGCCGACGACCGCTATATTTTCCATGTGCGCGATATCGATAATTATCAGTCGGCCATGACGGCTGCGACCAGGTCGCTGCTGACGAGTCTGCCGTAGCCGCCGGCCCGCAATATCGCGAGGCTTTTTGGGAAAGAAAGCCGTGACTGCCGTTGGAATTAAGGAATCGGTCAAATGAATTCTCTGTTTGTCGCTGGGGTCGCAGTTTTTCTGCTGCTTTTGGGCTACGTCTTTTACAGCCGTAAAGTCAAACAGTGGGTGGGGCTCGACGATAACGAGGTTCCCCCCGCCGTTTCGATGAACGACGGGGTGGACTACGTGCCGGCAAAACACTGGGCCATCCTGTTCGGGCACCATTTCGCCTCCATCGCCGGCGCCGCGCCCATAATAGGCCCCGTAATCGCGTGCCTCTATTGGGGCTGGCTGCCCGCGGTCGTCTGGATCGTTGTGGGCGGGGTCCTGTTCGGGGCCGTACACGATTTCACGACACTCGTGCTGTCACTGAGGCACAAGGGCAAGTCGATCACCACGGTCACCGAGTCGGTAATGGGAAAGACCAGCAAGATTCTGTTCAGCATATTCGCCTTTCTGTCCCTGATTCTGATAGTCGCGGTTTTTGCCGCGGTGGCCGGCAAGACGCTTGCGACAACGCCGGAGGTCGTGATTCCGACTTTCGGACTCGTATTCGTGGCCCTTCTTGTTGGGCTGCTAATGTATCGAATGCAGTTGAACGTGCTGGCGTGCTCCGTTTTGGGTGTGCTTCTGTTGTTCGCTCTGATTGTGGCGGGATACTATTTTCCGGTGGAGCTGCCCGTGGACAATCCGCAAAAATGGTGGACCGTGATACTGCTTATCTACGGCATGATCGCCTCGGTGACGCCGGTAACCATGCTTCTCCAGCCCAGAGATCACCTCGCCGGGGCGATACTCTATATTGGGATGTTCTTCGGCTTTCTCGGCCTTGTCCTGACCAGGCCGGACATGCAGGCGCCCGGCTATATCGCTTTCTCCACAAGCAAGGGATGGATGTGGCCCATGCTGATGGTGACAATAGCGTGCGGCGCGATCTCCGGCTTCCACTCTCTGGTCGCAAGCGGGACCACCTCGAAGCAGCTTCCACGAACACGTGACGCCCGAGTTGTCGGATACGGCGCGATGATCATGGAGAGCGCGCTGGCCGTGCTGGCCGTGATAGCGGTCTCGGCCGGTCTCTACTGGAAGCAAGCGCCCGAGGGGACCAAGGGCCTGGTATATCAGCAGCTCTTCACCGAGGGAGGCTGGATAAAGGCTTTCGGGGCCGGATACGGGCAGCTCACGCGCGGCATCTTCGGCGCCCTCGGTGCGCTCATAGGCATAACCATGCTCAAGACCTTTATTATGACCACGCTCGATACGGCCACAAGAATCACACGCTATATCTGCAACGAGCTTTTCGGCGAGACGTTCGGGATACGCTTTATGAAGAACAAGTACGCCGCGGTGACGTTTGTGGGTGTCCTGGCGGGCGCGCTGGCGCTGGGCAACTGGCAGGCCATCTGGCCGGTATTCGGCGCGGCAAACCAGTTGATTGCCAGTGTCGTTCTTATCGTTGCAACCGTTTACCTGTTGCTGCGGAAACGCAGATTCATGTTCACGGCCGTTCCCGCGGTCATAATGCTGGCCACGACGGTCGCCGCCCTCGTGTACAACACGTACACCTTTGTTGCAGCCGACAAGCCCAACATCATGCTCGCCGTGATAGACGTGATACTGATAATCCTTGCGATTTTCCTTTCCTACACGGCGCTGGTTACCGTGGTCGGGGTAAGAAGGACCCTGCCCGACAGGCCGCAGGGCAGTTAGAGTCAACTTATCGTCAGGGGTGCTACTGCCATCAGCAAGAAGAAGGACATTGAACATGCGCCGCGGGGGATGTTTTCCGGCAGAAAGGTCGTCCTGGCAACGGGCGTTGGGGTGGTTGTGGCCGTCGTATGCTTTGGCGTTGTGGCCTTCTTGCCCCGCCCGCAGGGCTCTTTCTTCGAGGACCCCCTCAGGAGCATCCTAACGGGATTCGGTCTTTTGGGGGTGGCGTCTCCCCTTTGCACGATTGGCCTGATGCTCAAGAAGCGGGCCGCCCGCTCACCCTACTTCGAGGAGAACTTCATAGCGACCGTGCTCAACGTCTTCGGGTTCCTCTGCCTCGGTGTCGGCCTGCTCTGTATAGGCCTGGGGATCTTCGCCCTTCTCAAGCGACTGCTCGGGCCCGGGTAGGTCGCAGGCGCCACGACCCCCCGCCTGCACGTTCGGACCGTTCGAACGCGAGCGTATGGGCAACTCTACATTTCCGTGGCCCCGCGCACACGGGTCCCTGTCACCGGCCGGTGGTTTTCGACGAATCGAAGTCGACGCTTGCGGTCATTCCGACTCTCAGTTGTCCGTCGGGGTCGTCCGGCCGGATGGTGACGCGGGCCTGGACCGGCGGCCGCGGCGGCGAGATGACGCCGATGGTGACTATGCGGCCGTTAAACACCCGGTCGTCCAGCGCGTCGAACCGAACCTTCACGTCCTGGCCGGGCGAAAGCTTCTGCGCAAGAGCCAGGCTGACCCGCACGTCGAGCTTCAGACGACCCTTCTCGGCAATCCGCAGCAGCACCTGCCGCTCGCGCGCGATGGCGCCGCGTTCGAGCGCCCCAACCTGGCTGCCGACTCGCGGCGCCCGGGCCGGATAGACTACGATCCCGGCCTCGGGCGCGTATATTTTGCACGCTGCAATCTGCTCTTCCAGCCGTTTGAACCTGTTGCTCTCCAGCTCGTAATTCGCGCGCTCGACCATAATGGCCGCCTCGCCCGCCGCCTCGGCCGTCGAGAGCTTGTGGCGCGCCCGAATCAACTCCAGCTTTTTCTGTTCGATCGCCAGTCTAAGCTCGGATGTCTTCTGCTCGTACACGGACTTACTGAGAAACAGCAGCCTTGTCTTTGCCAGCTCGAGCTGTATCTTGGCTTCGAACGACGCGAGTTTCGCTTCTTCGAGCTGGCTTCTCGGCGCTTCATTAGCCCGGATTCTTTCGCTGATTAGCTGCTCGTGTCCGGCAGCCACCACAAGGCGCCGCTCACCGAGGGCGATCTCGCTCTCGATGGCTCTGAGTTGAAGCTCGTGTTCGCCGCCGTCGCCTGCAAAGACCCTAAGGGCGCCTTCTGCGACCTCGATGCCCTTTCCGGCCAGTTCGATCATCTCGGCTGCTTCCTCTCTTTCGGCGACGAAGGAGGCCTCGGCCGCGGCCAACTGCGCCTGGGCCTTCTTGAGCAAGAAGATTTGCTGATCCCTCTCATCGAGCAGGGCCCCGGCGTCAAGCTCGACCAGCACAGCGCCCTTCTCGGCCGACTTTCCTTCCGGCGCGATGTGCAGGATGGGCAAAGGTCTGCCGGTCTCGTTGCGCAGGTCGGTGAAGGACGCATACTCGAGGGCGGCTTTTGCCCGAACTACGGGTTGGCCTACCGGCTCGAGTAGCCGGGGCGGGCGGACTCGCACGGGACGAAGCTCCGAGACGGCCTGTGGAGCAAACCGGCCGGCCGCCAAAGCAAACGACACCACGACAATCACGATTAGAACTCTTTTCGATCTGTTCATGATAATTCTCCCTTCATAAAATCTCGTCCGACTGCTGCTTGTATCTCCCGGCCGAACACCTATCGCGAACCGGGGCTTTTCGTCTATTCTACGTCGGGCGGTTTGGCAATGCCAGCGGTTTTTGTGCCCGGCAGACCGGGCGAGCAGCAGCGGGCCGGCGATCAAGGCCGGCGGGCGGTGGTTCGGGTTGGCCGTGGCCGGGCCATGATGATCCGCAGAACGGAATCGGCAGCGCGGGCCGAGCCCGGGTTTGAAATGTGGGCCGGGATTTGGCGGTTCCGCAACGGTGCGTGTTGGCGGCTGGGGTAATCAAGTGCATTTTCTGGCGATGGCGCGGGCGCGCAGGGCCGTCGACGACAAATTTTCAAGAAACGCTGAAACTTTCTTCACGAAGGTGCGTCTTTGTATGAGAGGCCGGGAGTTGAACGGCCTCGGCGAGCCTCAGGGGGGCCTTGCGGCTTTGGTGCAGGGCGAGGTTTCGCGGGGGATTTTGGGTTGTGTTTGCTGAAGGAATCTGGTAATATGTCGGGCGGCAATAAGCCCGGGAGTAAAGGCCGGTTACGATGTAAGACTACTTTGAAAAGGAGGAATCATGGCCAGATCAAGAGTTTTTAGCAGAAGCGTGGTTGTGTTGACGGCGGTGTGCCTTTTGGGCGGCGCCGCGTTTGCACGGAGGTCGGGGCGGGGGGCGCCCGGCGGACAGTTGCGGATGG
>CP070678.1:5014745-5020600 GCA_020352515.1 Phycisphaerales bacterium
AATTCCTTTACTACCGACTCCTCGACGGATTACAGGAATTCGCTCGACTACACCGACTCAGACTCGGAAAAACACAACTCCAACCACTGAGAAACGGGTAATCGCGTGCTATTTCAAATGTTGCGGCAGGCCGGCCGGGCGTCCGTTTCGCCGCCGTACTACTTACTAAGTCCAACAAGCCCGCCAAACGTGACGCGGATTCTTGGGCTGCTCCAATAATAATTACCGGCAAGGCGCTGATATATTCGCAGACTTTCCAAAATTCATGGCGCGTTTGCGTATTTCCCATGCGCACACGCGGGCGCAAGGCGTTGGCGGGCGGCCAGGTGCGGAGCTTTATGTTGCCGATCAGCCTGCATCGGCTCTTTAGAGCGGTTATTGGGGCCGCGCGGCGTGGTTTTTTGTTGACAACCGGGCCATTTAACGTGTAGTATAAGGTCTCTACGGACGAAGTATAGGTAAGGATTATGGCCTTTGCCCGGCGTCCAAGGGTTGATACTCACCGGATAAGGGATATAGCCGGCAATTGCCGCCCGAGGGCGGCGGGTTGGCCGTCAGAATCCGGTCTTGTAGCAAAGCAGAACGCTTTTTTGGAGAAATCTCGATGTTTAAGGGGAAAAGTTTCGCAACAATCCTGATACTCGCGTTTCTTTGCGCCGGCATCACAGTGGGTGAGACTCTTGACGACAACTGGAACGACTATCTGCACTATACAATGATCGGGCGATTCGACCTGGCCAAGGGCTACGCACAGGCCATTTTGCAGAGCAACCCCGACCCGGTGAAGCTTCTGGCGCTGAGCAGGGCGAATCCGGAGGGTTATGCCCTTCTGCTGAGGGTCAAGGATGTTGCGCCGGATCCAGAGCTGGCGGAGCTGACCGGCAAGATATGTGATTATATCGAGAAGGGCACGCTGACCCGGCGTGCGGATTCGGCGATCATAGCGGGGGAGGTAAGAAGGCTCAGCACGACCGACCGCGGGTGGCTTATGGCGGTCAAGCGTCTTCGCGAGGCGGGCGAGTACGCGGTGCCCTTCATGCTGGACGCCCTGGCTGACAATAGTCGCAAGGCGGAGTTTCCCAACATAATACGGGCGCTTCCACACGTGGGTAGAGACGCGATAAGGCCGCTGGCGGCGGGTCTGCAAACGACGAACATCGCGGTGAAAGACGAGATAATAAAGGCCATGGGCAAGATTGGGTATCCTCAGTCGGCGCCTTATCTGAAATATGTTGTGGAGCGGGATGCTTCGGCGGCGCTTCGAGCATCGGCGCAGGCTAGCCTAAAGCAGATTGATCCTGCGGTCCTGAGGGCCCCTGCTGCGCTTCTGTTCTATCAGCTTGCGGAGAAATACTACTATCACTCCGAGTCGCTGGCGCCGGCTGAGGACGCGGATTTTGCCAACGTTTGGTTCTGGGATGTCACGGCGGGCAGGCCTGTTCGCGAGGAGGTTGACAGGGCATATTTCTACGAGCTTATGGCGATGCGTTGCTGCGAGTGGGCCCTGCGAGCGGATCCGGGCCTGGGCAAGGCGATCGGGCTATGGATCGCGGCGTTCTTCAAGGCCGAATCGGCCGGTCTGGAGATGCCCGCGTACTTCGGCCGCGGCCACGCAGATGCGCTCGTTTATGCGACGACCGCGGGCGTGGAGTATCTTCACCAGGCCCTTGCGCGGGCCGTCAAGGACAAGAACGCCTACGTTGCGCTGGGCGTGGTCGAGGCGCTGGCGACGACAGCGGGCGAGAAATCGCTTCTTTACCGGATCGGTCCGGAGCAGCCGCTGGTTGGGGCCCTTTCGTTCGAGAGCAGGCCCGTCAGATACAGTGCGGCGATAGCGATAGCGGCGGCCGGTCCGAAGGACAACTTCCCGCAGAGCAAGCTCGTAGCGAGGATTCTGGCCGAGGCCCTCTCGCGTGCTCCGGAGGCGGCCGAGGACCAGGGCCTTTGGAACCAGCAGATAGCGGACAGCTACGCGCTGCGCGCGGCAAAGGTGATGCTCTCTCTCGCCGAATCCAGGAACCTGGTTATCGATCTGTCACTGGCGCAGGGTGCGCTGGTAGGCGCGATAGACGATATGAATCCCGAGATTCAGATTCTCACCGGGCGGACGCTCGCCCACCTTGCCAGCCCGAATGCCCAGCGGGCGATAGCCGCCATGGCGCTTTCGGAGAACAACAGTCTGGAAGTGCGGGTCGCCGCGTTCGAGTCACTCGCCTCATCGGCAAAGCTCAACGCCAATATGCTTGTGGACCAGATGCTTGACGGGATTTACGCGCTGATCAGCTCGACAGCGACGGACGAGGGGCTTCGAAGCGCTGCCGCCGCAGCGTACGGCGCGTTGAACCTGCCCAGCGAGAAGGTCAAGGACCTGATACTCGACCAGGCAAAAAGCTGAGCCGTTGAAGGCTCGGTGGTGAATTGCCGGCAATTGGGGCCGGACAAACCATCCGTAGGTCTGCTCAAACCCCGGGCGGTTACAATTTCGTTGCAAGCTCCTTGTTTAGCTCGAGGAACGGCTCGCAGGCGGTGAGAGAGCCGTAGCAGACTTCGGCGGCGGCCTTGCATCCGCCAAGGCACTCATTTTCGAGCTTGCAGCCCGCGCAGAAATCCGGCCGGGCTTGCCTGAATTGTTCAAGCCTTTCCGAACGCGTGATTTGACGCAGACCCATCTTGAACAGATTCCCGATGGTCGTGGGCGTATGGTTGCACGGCCGGACGTTCCCGACGGGATCTATCGTGTAATAGGCCCTCTCTGTGCCGGCGGCGCAGAAGCCGAACCCGACGTGGGGGAACTGCTTGGGGTCTATCAGGCAGGGGGGGATTGCTATCGAAGCCCCGATTCCGACGCCGTATTTGCTCGAGTACTGCTCGGCTATGGCCAGGCCTTCGCGGACCTGTTCGACAGATGGCATCAAATCGGCGGGTCGCCCGTGACACTCGCCTCCGGCGTTGTACCTGTTGTAGAGAAAGCCGCGGGCCCCCAGGGCGATGCCAAGCTCGAGCGCGTCTTTGAAGTGCTCGATGTTGAGTGACGTACCGACAAAGACGAAGGCGACTTCTGCGCCCTGATAGCGAACCTCGGCGGCGGCGCGGGTGACCTTGTCGAAGCAGTCGATGCCGCCGGCCATGCGGTTGTGCATCTGCCTGTCGGCCGAATTAAGGGGCAGCTCGAACAGCGAGACCCCGGCTTGTATCAGAGAGCCGACCCGCTGCTCGGTCAGGAGCGTTCCGTTGGTTATGAGCGTGACATGTTCGCAGAGCGCCGCCGCCTCTGCGACGAGCTGTTCGAGGTCCTCGCGTAGGGCCGGCTCGCCGCCGGTGAACGTGAACTGGCGGCAGCGGCTGTCGCGTACTGCCTTTCTAATCAGCTTCAGCGCGCGGTCCGTGTCGAGCTCGTCGCTGGAATAGCCCACGTCGTCCTTCCAGACGTTGTAGCAGTGAACACAGCGCAGGTTGCAGCGGGCCGTCACCTCGTAAAGCAGCGATTCGTGCGACCAGGGCAGGAATATTCGTTTGAGAATATCGAGCTTTGCCATCACGTGGCTTTTAGTGTACCGACCAGAGGGATTGCGATCAATTCTTGAAGTTCTCTGAGCTGCCCGGAGTTTGCCAGGCCGGTCTTGATGAGGGCCCGGCAGACGCGGCGGATGCTCAGGCGGTACTCGATATCTTCTGCGTCGAGCCGCGTATAAAAAAGGCTGGCGTTTGCGTCGGCATCGAGGTTGAAGGGCTCGCTACTCTCGATCAGCTTGCGGAATTCAGCGAGTTTCTTCCTGTCGTCCTCGGTGGGCTCCCATTTGCGGCCGGGCAGCTCGAGCACGCGCCGGTGGTTGCGCGCCCGCCCGATGAGCCCGGCCTCTTCGAGCGTTTTGGTCACTCCATCGGTGAGGGGTTGTCGCCAGAACAGCGACCTGATGCAGTACCCCACGTCGTTTCGCAGCGCCCTGGAGCGGTTGAATGAGATGATGTCGATGTCTACCGCGTCTTCAATTCTCCTCACGAACCCGGAGCTCAGCTCTCCGTGCTTGTAGAGCAGGCGAATGGCGCGGCGCAGCCTTTTCTGGTATTCGCGAATTTCCCGCTCCACCGCGAAGTCATCGTAGGTTTCATTGGCTGTTGCCGCGGCCGCTTTGTCCGCGATTTCGACGTCGAGGACGCCCGTCTTGACGTTCTTGTCGAGGAGCTGCTGCTGGAGCCCCTTGAGCTCTTCGCTGCGGGCCTTGACGGGAACGGCAGCGCGGTCGTAACAGGTGACCATAGGCCTGTTGTCTATCAGTTCGGCCTTGTGCAGGACGGCAAACACATTCGGGTTGATGGCCGGGTCCATCCAGTCATTTCCTCGCGGACCCTTCACGAGAAGGTCGTGAACGCGTTTCTTCATGGTGGCCAGCCGTTTTGCGGGCGTAAAGTCCGGCAGGGAGCCCTCCTCCATCTCGACAATCATGGCGGCCGCGACGAGGGCGGCATCCCCGGCCTCGAGGTTGCCCGCCTCGTATTGTACAGCCAGGCGATGCAATTGGCGCCGGTCCCGCGGGATTCCGGGTTGGCGGGCCGATCCGAGAATCTGCACGTCGCGGGCGAGCGCGGCGTGGGCCTTGGCGGCGGTTTCATTGTCAATCGCGCCGGCCTGCCGGGACTTGACAAGAAGCTCGATTTGCTGGAGGGCGTTCTCGCGGCTTTTCCTGAGGGTCCAGCCATCGGGAGACATCTTGTAGCACAGGACAAAAGGGCCGGCTTCGCCGGATTGCGTGCTGGCCTTTGGACGCGTTTGCTGCTTGTGAAAGGCCAGCTCAAAATATGCAGTCGCGAGCATATTGGCTGTCTTTCTCCGGATCGTCCCCGACTCGGCCGAAATCTCCAGCAGCTTTCTGAACTGCTCGCTCTGGTTTGGATCCAGTGTCCGCCATGCGGCCTTGAGAGTGGCTGCGACTCGAGAGAAGCCCGCGATTTGAATCTGGTCGGCGGGCGACAATTCTACCCGCAGGTAGCACATGATGTTCCGCTCTTCGGCTCTCGCGGGGCCTGTCCGGAGCAGGCCGACGAAGAGCAGGGTGGCCAGGATGAACCTTCTTCGGGCCCGGCGGGCTTGTCCGGGGTCCGGCAGCTCGTGCCTGAGCAAGACCAGATAGATGGCGTATGCGAACGCCGCGGCCATGAGAATCGCTATCGCAATCTTCGACATATCCTTGGCTCCCTGTGGTCAGGCGTTATTAGGTCACCGAGCCGCCCTCTCCCGGAACAATATCGACGGCTCCTGTCATTATGACGCAAAAAGTCGCAATGCGGTGCACGTTTTTTTGCAGATTTTGTCGCAAACGCTGCAGCCGTTGCGGATTGCCAGCCCTTTTGGTGAAATTCTGATGAGCGACGATTTGCTCGGGCCCGGCTGCCGCAGGACAGGATCGCTCCATCGCTAATCGCCGGGGCGCGGGGCCGGGAGCATTCGCCGCCGGGACTGGATTTGCGGAATCATCGTGCGTCGAGGGCGCCGACCATTGGTATTGCTATCAGCTTCTCGATGTCTTTGAGCCGGTTTTCGCTGGAAAGCTTTGTCTTGATTAGCGCCCTGCATACAGTCCGTATCTTGAGGCGATACTCGGTGTCGCGTGTCCCGATCTGCTTCCGGGTAATCCTGTTGGCGGCGTCTCCTTCGAGCACAAAGGCGTATCTGCTGTCGATAAGTCTCTTGAACTCGGCAAGCTGCTTCTGGTTTTCGTCCGTACAGGGCTTTGTATCGGCCGGTCGGCCCTTCGTCGGCTGCTTATAGGGCGAGGGCGAGATAAGCTCCCGGGCGATGAGCGCATTTATGATTTCCTGGGAGACCGGACGGGGCAAGACTCGCGGCAGGTAGTACG
>CP070678.1:5020700-5034474 GCA_020352515.1 Phycisphaerales bacterium
CCGTTTCGGTTGATGTCGCCGGGCTGCGGGCGGTTGGCGGGGGTGTAGGCGGCGGCCATGTGGGCGAAGTCGGCCCAGTCAACGACGCCGTCGTTTGTGAGGTCGGCGAGGACGGCCCAATCGTGGGGCGGAATGCCGGCCTCGGGCGTGCCGCCGTAGGCTCCCATGTTGATTCGGAGGTTGGCGCCCCAGTCATTGTTCGGGTCGGCGGGGACAGTGAGGGGCTCGGTGCCGAGCGATGAGGCGGGGTCGCCGGCGTCTATGCAGCGGCTCGTGAGGCGGTCGAAAGTCCACTGGCGGGAGGCGGCGTCCCATCTCCAGCCGGCGCTGCCGAGGTGGTAGTCGCCGTCGATCCAGATGTCGTCGTCCGGGTCGTCGGGGGTGCCATTGGCGTCCCAGTATCCGGGCAGAACGAAGCGGGGGTCGGCGTCGATGTTGCCGATGCCCCAATTTATGCGGCAGTGCTCGTTGGTGTATATGGCGTCAAGTCCGCCTTGTACGCTGCTGTAGCTGATTGTGATCCCGGCGGTTGAGAGCGGGGCGGTTGGCCAGGGTCGGTCGTATCGCAGACCGATCTGGGCGCCTTGGGGCGCGTTGTTGGCCCAAAAGATGCAGTTGGTCAGCTCCGGATTGCTGTCGCGGCGACAGGCTACGGCCCCGCCCTCGTCGTCGGCGGTGTTTTCGCTGAAGGTGCAGTTGGTGATTTTGGGCCTTGAGCCGAGGCAGCTTATGGCTCCGCCGCTCTGGCGTAGGGAGGTGTTGGCGAGGAAGAGGCAGTTCGCGACGGTTGGGTTTGCGTTCTCATAGCACCAGAGGGCTCCGCCGTCGTAGCGTGTGACATTTGCGATGAAGCGGCAGTTTTGGATGGCGGGGCTGCCGCCGTAGCTGCATCCGATTGCGCCGCCGGAGTTGGCGAGGAACAGGCAATCGGCCACGAGAGGGTGTCCTTCGCCGATGAATCTCACTGCGCCGTCGTCATTTTGGGTGAAGGTGCAGCGTGTGATTGTGGGGCTGGAATTCTCGTTATAGACGGCTGCTCCCCAGCCGTCCGTGAGATTTTGGGCGAACGCGCAGTTGTGGACGACGGGGCTGCTCATGTAGTTGTATATTGCGGCGCCGAGTCCGCCGTACTCGGAGTCGTAGATCACTGCGACGTTGTCGGTGAAGGTGCAGTGGGTGACGGTGGGGCTGCCCTTTTCGTTGTACATTCCGGCTCCGTTGTTGATGAAGGGGTACGGCGTGTCGATTCCGTCGGCGTATCCGGCGGTGATTGTGAATCCGTCGAGGACGGCGGTTTGGCCGGTCTCGTTTCCGGTGACGACGTGGCGGCTGTTGTCGGCGCGGTTGGCCATTTCGGGCGCGTCGTTTTGCAAGAGGTCGCCGCTGAGGATGCTTCGGTACAGCTCGATGTCACGGACGTCGGGGTCGGGCTGGCCGAATCCGGCGTAGCCGCCCTTGATGGTGACGCCGTCTATCAATTGGAAGGTCGCGGTGCGGTCGAAGGAGGTGACGGTTGTTCCGTCGTCGGGCGTGTAGAGGCCCTCGGCCACGCGAATCTCGTCGCCGCTCTGCGCAATCACCAGGGCGTCCTGGAGGCTGTAGAAGGCGGTTTTCCAGGTGAGTCCGTCGTTGGCGCCTCTAACGCCGGCGTCGACGTAGATGATTCGGGGGCGTTTGGAGAGCTGTGCGACATCGGCGGCGCTGAGGGCGTGGTCGTAGATTCGGATGTCGTCGAGGGTTCCGTCCCAGTATCGCTGGGGTCTTTCCTGGTTTTCGCCTATTAGGACGTCGTAGTGGTCGGTTGTCACGCCGTTGAGCTCGGGCACGGGGCCGGCGGGGTCTTCGACGCCGTCGATATACAAGCGGAGATTCATGCCGTCGTATGTCCCGCAGACGTGATGCCATTCGCCGGGGTCGACCTCGATGTCACCGTTGATGTAATTCCAGGGGGGGCCCCCGGTGACGGCGAAGTGGAACCTTCGCTGGTCGTTTGCGGTCGAGAGTCGCCAGGCCGAGTCGCCCTTTGCGATGATAGTCTGCCAGTCCATGTTGACGGAGCTGATCTTGACCCAGGCGGCGATTGTGATTTGCCCTGTAATATCGAATACGGGGCTGGCGCCGCAGTTGACGTAGTCGCCCTGCCCGTCGAACTCGAGGGCGCCGTCGACGAATCCGGCGGACGGGCGCCACAGCGGGTTTCCGTGTAGTGTTCCGTCGTTTATTCCGCTGGAGTCTTTTGCGGTGGTGCCTTCGATCTCGTCGAGCTTCCAGTGGGCGACGAGGTGGGGGACGTGGACGAACTCGTACGCCCCCATATCGACAGCGGCGTTTGCTATTCGAGGGTTGCCGGCCGCGTCGGTCAGGAGGTACGAGGGGACGGCGGCGTTGTCACCGGCGTCGATGCATGGGGAGGCCGGGGCCGGGCGGTAGTTGCCTCGCTCGGGATCGACGAGGAGGGGGTTGTTGTGGATATTTCCCTGGCCGGGGTCCTGGTTCTCGATGCAGCTATAGGCGGCCGAGCATTCGAAGAGGTCGTCGCCGTTGGCCCAGATTATGCAGTTTGTAATTGCGGGGTCGAAGCCGTATTCCTTGTATATTCCTCCGCCCGCGCCGGCGGTGTTGCCGTAGATGGTGTTGTTTGCGATTGTCGCCGGGTCGGTGGCGAGGTATATTCCGCCTCCTTTGCCTTCGGTGGCGTTTGCGGCGATGACGTTTCCTGCGATGAGGGTTTCGTAGTCCCAGAGGACGGCGATTCCACCGCCCTTTTCGTCGGCCCAGTTTTCGGTGATGATGTTGTTGAGGATTGTCGCCGGATAGTCCTCCCAGGTGTAAATGCCGCCCCCGCGATTAGCCTTGTTCTTTGTAATGATGTTGTTTTTGACAATGGCCCTCTCGTAGCAGTTAACTGCTCCTCCGTCGATGGCGGTATTTTCGGAGATGAAGTTTCCGAGGACCTGGGGGGAGCCCTTACGGCAGCTTATTCCGCCGCCCAGGGGGGCGGTATTGCCGATGATCCTGTTGTTTCGGATGATTGCGGAGCCGGTGCAGGCTATTGCTCCGCCGTCTTTTTCGAAGACAGCGCCAGTCAGCAGGTAGCCGTTGGTGATGGTGAAGCCCTCGATGATTGCAGTTGGGTCGCCGTCGTTTTGCTCAAGGTAGATGTGAAAGCCTCGATGTGGCTCGGCCTGGCTGCCCTGGCAGTCTATCACGCATTCAGCGGGGCCGTTTTGCGAGCGGACGGTGATTTCTTTTTGGAGGTCGATGTCGCGATTTCCGTCGCCGGTGTACGTGCCGTCCATGACGATTACGGTGTCACCGTGGGCGGCGGCGTCGATTGCCTCCTGAATGGTGTCGAAGGGGTGAGCGGCGCTGCCGTCCTCGTGGGGGTCGGTGACATCGTCGACGAACCATTCGCGCGGCCCGTGCACTTCGTACGCGCCCATATCGACCCTGCCTTCGGCGATCCGCGGCCTGCCGTCGAGATCGACGGCGTCCGGTGGGACCCAGTAGTCGTTGCCCTTGTTGATGCAGGGAGAGTCGGCCTTTAGGTGGAGGTCGTCGTCCTGGTTTCCGGGCAGGTTGTCGGGGCCGTCGATATCAACGAATCGGGGGTCGTTCTTGATGTTGCCGGAGCCCTGTATGTCACCCGGCAGGTTTTGTATGCAGCAGTACTCGATTGCCAGAGCGGGCGCTCCGTTCCATGGGGGCGTTGTTGTTTCGACGAAATATATCTGCGGCCGTCCGGCCTTTGCCGAGTTGGCCCAGAGGATGCTGTTGTATAGCTGATGTCCTTCGTAGGTGTAGGAGTCGATGTAGGCGATTGCGCCTCCCTTTCCCGCGGCCGTGTTGGCGGCAAACGTGCAGTTGACGGTCATGCTTCCGGCGGAGTAGCCGTCACAGAGGGCGCCGCCGTGGCCGCCGGCGCTGTTGCCGATGAGGATGCAGCTATTGAGTTTGGTCAAGGCGTAACCGTGACTGAATATTGCGCCGCCGTCGGCGCCGGCTTCGTTGGCGATGATAGTGCAATTATGGAATTCGGGATAAGAGCCGCAGGTACAGCCGTCGACCGAGACGGCGCCTCCGTTTTCCTTGGCGGAGTTGGCCATGATGGTGCATCGGGTGAATATGACCTTGCTTTCGCTGGCGCCTATCGTTGCGCCGCCGCCGTACTTCTCGGCGGTATTGTGGGCGATTAGGCAGTCGGCGACGGTTGTCTCGCACGAGCTGCCGAAGTAGATTCCGCCTCCGCCGTACTGTGTAGCGACGTTGTGGCTGATTGTAGAATTAACGATCTCCGCGCAGCCGTAGATTCCGCCACCGCTTTTGGCGGCGTTGTCGGTGATGATGCTGTTGTCGACAATTGCGCCCTGGCCGTGCGCCGTGCCGAGGAAAGCGGCTCCACCACCGCTGTAGAAGGCGGAATTGCCGGTGATTCGGCAGTTTTGTATTGTTGGCCTGTGGCCGTATATTCCGCCGCCCTGTTTTTGTGAATCGGCGCCCCCAGCGGCGTTTCCGGCAGTGATGGTGAATCCGTCGAGCACGGCCGTTCTTCCGCACCCGTCGGCCGTGACGACGTGATAGCTATTGTCGCTCCGGCTGGGGGCGGCAACCATGTCTCGCGGTTCGCCGACCGCCATATCATTGTTCATCAAATCGCCGCTCAATACGGCAGGGTATGCCTCGACATCTCTGGCGTTCGGATCGGGTCCTGCGGCGCCGGCGTATCCGCCCTTGATGGTAATGTCGTTTATGAGCTGGAAGCTTGCGGTTCGGTCGCCGGGCGCTATGTCGATGCCGATGTCGGGCCTGTAGGTTCCCTGAGCAACGTGTATGTGGTCAAACTGAGCGTACGTCCGGACGAAGCGAAGGGCATCCTGTAGGCTGGTGAAGGCATCGGCCCAGGTTGCCCCGTCATCTGCGCCTTCTGCGTTCCGGTCCACGTGGACTATAGTTGAGCGCTCGTTGTCGATCTCCTCGACGGTGACTCCGGCGGTCGGCAGGCCCGGCGCGGTTACATATAACAGTGCGCGGCCGTGGAGGAAGTCGTCGTCTTCGGCCGCTGCAACGGTCACCTTTTGAGGCTGGTCGAAATTCGCCGAATCGAAGGAGAGCGCCTGTCCGCTCTTTATCGTTATGTCGCTGTCGCCGGAGTAACGGTTTACGCTGACGGTTAGCGGTCCCTTCGGGTCGCTGGAGAGGGCGACGGTGAATGAGGCGGTTTCGCCCTCCGGGACCTTAATGGATTGGGTGTCGAGCAGCAGGCCGGGCGCAGTTCCCTCATAGGCGCCGATGTCGACGGTGCCATCCTGTATGCGCGGGCTGCCGGCCATATCAAGGGCTTCGGGGCCTCCGGCCCAGGTGTTGTCGCCGGCGTTCACGCAGGGCGAGTCTGCCAGGAGGCGGTAGTCGTCATCGGCGGTACCGAAGATGTTGTCAGGCCCGTCGGCGTCCAGAAGGAGCGGATCGGCGGAGATATTCTGATTTGCCGATGTGTTCAATCCCTGGATGCAGCAGTTTGTAAAGGCGCATTGCCCGGAATAGAGATGTATTTGTGCGGACTCATCAGCTCCGCCTCGGTCGCGGTTCCGCCAGAGGATGCAGTTGTAAAGCTCGGTGTTTCCGTAGTAGACAGAGAGTCCTCCTCCTTCTCCGACGGGTCCGGGGCCGGTGGCGAGATTTCCGCCGAAGGTGCAGTTGATCAGCCTGGACATGTCGCTCGATGGGCTACCGGTGTGCCAGAAGCCTCCACCCCGGCCGCCGCCGAGGCTCTGTGCAATATTGCCGCTGAACAGGCAGTTGTGAAAGGAAGCGTCCCCGGATGAATTGCCGGCGCCTGCGCCGTTGGGCGCGACGTTAGCGGTGAAGGCGCAGCGTGTGACGGTGGTGCTGAAGCAGTCGCGCAGGAACATTCCGCCGCCCACCCAGCCGTCGGCTTTGTTGCGGGCGAACGTGCAGCGTTCGAGTGTTGCGCTGGAGTCTTTCATGTACAGTCCGCCGCCGGAGTCGCTTGCACGATTGTAACGAAGGGTACATGCGACAATCGCGGGCTTGTTTGAGCGGTCGAGGAGTATTCCGCCGCCGCGATTCTTGGGATAGGATCCATCGGCGTTGCCTGCGGTGATAGTTACGCCTTCCAGGAGGGCAGTGGTGCTGCCTGCGGGGCCGGTGACCACGTGATAGCTGTTCTCGGAGTAGTTGCCGAAGTTGGGAGAGTCGTTTTGGGCGAGGTCACCGGTGAGTATGGTTTCATAGGCCTTGATGTCACGCTCTTCGGGGTTCGGCGCGTCGTAGCCGGCATAGCCACCGCGGACGTCCACGGCGCTCTTGAGCTGAAAAGTCGCGCTTCGGTCGCCGGGGGTAATGCCCGCCCCCCGGTCGGGGTAATAGACGCCGCGGGCGACGAGGACTTCGTCCGTACCTGTCGCGGCGGCAAGCGCATCCTGGAGCGATGTGAAGGCGTTGGCCCAGGTTGAGCCGTTGTTGAGGCCTTCGGCGTCAGCATCCACATATATGACGCGACCGGCCGCCACGGGACACATCAGCGCCGCCAGAAACAGTATTACCAGGGGCCCGTCCCATCTCTTTGCGTTGTCCATTGCCGTGTCCCTTTGAAAAATGCTTTTTTGTTGTGCTGTAACTGCGGCGAATCCCGGCTATCACTCGATGGCCCAATGGGCCGCCATGATGGCGAAGTCGAGGAAATCGACTCTGCAGTCTCCATTTATGTCACCGGCTGCTACCGTTTTGCACACGGGCCGGCCGAAATATGATTTGCTCGCCTCGGCGGTCCCGGCGTATGCTCCCATATTGACAATCCCGCCGTTCGGGAAGGGCTCGATGCCGATGGGGCTGAGCATGTCACCTGTGTCTATGCACGGGCTGGTCACCTTGTCGGCGATCCATTTCTCGTGTTGGGGATCCCATCTTCCGGCCTGGGATTTGAGATGGTAGTCGCCGAGGGCCGGATCGGCAAAGCAGGGATCGAGGTCGATGTTGCCCCGGCCTTCAAAGCCTCCCTGGACGTCGGAGTACTCGATAGAGAGGACTGATTCTTCGCTGAGTATCGTGCCGTCGCCGGAGGCGGCCCACTGTGCCGGTTCGTCGCCAAGTATGGTGTTGCGTATGTGTATCTCGGCATTGGCGGCGGCAAGGCCCGTGGCGTTTGCGACAATGGTACAGTTGACGATTTCGGCGTCGCCGTAGCTGCAGCAAAGGCCGCGGTCGTTGCCGGCGATCAGGCAATTGGTTATCACGGGACTGGTGGCAGAGCCGGTTTGAATTGCGTCGGCTTTGTTGTCGATTATCACGCAGCCCTTCAGAAGTGGGCTGCCAGCCCGGCGGAACAGAATTGCGTGGCCCAGGTTGCTGCGGAAGAGAGAATCCGCGATTTTTGGGCGGCCTGTGTGCGCACAGGTGACTGCCGCCCCCTCGTTCGTCAGGAAGGTGCAGCCGGCGATCGTCGGTGCGCCGCCGCCCTTGCAGAGGATGGCGCCACCGGTTCCGCCGATGGTGTAATTGTCGATGAAGGTGCAGCCGGTGACGACGGGGCTGCTTTCGAGGGAGAATATTGCGCCGCCCCCTTCGCTGTAGTCGGCGTCGGTGGCGTTTTTATGGAAGGCGCAGTCTTTGATTACGGAGTCGCTGTTTCTAAGGAAGACTGCGCCGCCGCCCACTTCCGGGGCTTCGTTATGGAGGAAGGTAGAGGCGGTTATGTTTGCGTTTCCGCGGCGGATACGCATTGCGCCCCCTTCAGCGGCACGATTTCGCTTTAGCAGGCAGCGGGTAACTGTCGAGCGACTGTCCCGCAGATACATTCCTCCACCGTCGTCGAAGGCAAGGTTTTTGATGATGTTGCAGTCGGAGACTGTGACTGTGCCATCATCGCAGTAGACTGCGGCACCATCGTCTGCGGCGTTGGCGGTTAGGAGACAATTGAGGATTTTGGTGCTGCCGCCGTTGAGATATATTCCGGCACCGTCACTGAGGGGGCCCGATCTGTCTGCGTGGCCGCCGGTGATTATAAAACCATCGAGCACGGCAGCGGCCTCGAACGGGCTGCCGGTGACGACATGGAAGCTGTTGTTTTCGCGGGCGTGGTCATTCGCCATTCCGGCGGCGGTGTCCGGATCGCTGTCATCGCCGGCCAGATCCCCGCTGAGTATCGTGGGGTAGAGCTTGACGTTTCTGGCGTCGGGCTCTGGCCGGCCGAATCCGGCGTACCCGCCCCTGACCGTCACTGCTGCTTTCAGGGCGAAGGTGGCGTCGCGGCTGTATTCGGGTACGGCAGCACCCTGGTTGGGCTTGTAGAGCCCCTCGGCGACGAAGATGGTGTCACCGCTGTGTGCTGCAGCCAGGGCGTCAACGAGGCAGTTGAAGGCGTCGGCCCAGCTTGAGCCGTTGTTCAGCCCCGGCGCGTCATCATCGACGTAAATCATGTTGGGTCCATGCCCCTGATGCTCGTAGGCGCCCATGTCGACGATTTGGTTTGCGATTCTCGGGTTGCCGTCGAGGTCGGCCAAGTCCAGGCGGCAATCTCCATCATAGACGGCCTGCCAATCGTTGCAGTCCTGCTGGGGTGTTGTGTTCGTCCAGCTTCCGTAGATTGTGTTCGAGCCGGCATTTATCAGGGGCGAGCCCCACTGTAGATGCATATCGTCATCCAGGTTGCCGAGTATTTCGTCGGCGCCGTCGGGGTCCACGAACATCGGATTGTCTCCGGTGTTGCCTTGCCCTCCGAACTGGCCGTTCCATCCCTGAATGCAGCAGTGGCTGATGGGCACCAGCACCGGGGCGGGCGGCTCGGGGCCGGGATCGCCGGTCCCCGTTCCCACGGTCGAGGGGCCGGTCTGAATCTGTGCCTCCTGCGTGCCCAGGCCGGACTTATCGGCGTTGCCCCAGAGTATGGAGTTGACCAGGCGGAACCAGTGGCCGCTCTCGGTGTGGCAGCACACGCCACCGCCGAGGTTGCCGGCGGTGTTGGAGGCGAACGTACAGTTTATTATGCTGCAGTGGCCTTCATCCCTCATGCCGGCGTAGAGATTGCAGTAAAGGGCGCCGCCGTCGGAAGCGGCGTTGTTGCCCCAGAGCATGGTGCTGTAGAGATATACCATCGAGTTTCCATTTATGTAAACGGCGCCGCCGGATTCGCCGGCCGAATTGCCCCATAGGCGGCACTGATAAATGCGGAGCTCCGACCAGCACGTGCAGTCACTTGATATTCGAATCGCGCCGCCTTTCTCGGAGGCGTGATTGCCGGACAGCGCGCAACGCACAAGTATCAACTGTTCGTTGCCCATGGCAATAGCACCGCCCGTGTTTGCCACATTGTCGCGAATGATACAGTCGCGATAGATAGACTTGCTGCGAGGGGAATCGATTCCCCCGCCGATCGATGCCACATTGCCCTCAATTACACAGCCAGTTACCCTGTCGGGTCCGTAAATGCCCCCGCCGGCCTGGGCGTAGTTGTCCCTGAGCAGGCAATCGTAGAGGGGGCCGGGCCAGGCGCACGCGCCCCCGGAATCAAGCGCGCTATTGTGTTCGATGACACAGTTTTTCAGCTCGACCGTGTTGCGTGATTCAACTCCGCCTCCCGAGCGCTGCGTATAAGCGTCGCCGTTGGCATTGCCGGCTGTAATGACAAGGCCATCAAGGACGGTACCGGCCGTCTGCTTCCAGTCGAGCGCGGTGACGACGTGATAGCTGTTCTCGGCGCGGGAGGGCTCGGTCGGCAGGTCCGCCACCGCGACGATTGCATCGTCCCCGTTCAAATCGCCGCTGAGGATTGTTTTGTAATCGGCGATGTCCCGGTCATCGGGGTCGTCGGCTCCCGCGCCGGCAAATCCGCCGCGCAGTGTTATGCGACGGGTGATTGCAAAGGAGATATTCCGGTCGCCGTTGGGCACTGTGGGCCTGTAAAGCCCGCGGGCGATGCGAATTTCGTCGTCGTCCGCCGCGGCATCGAGGGCCTCCTGCAGATCCGTAAACGCGTCGGCCCAGCTCGAACCGTTCCTCAGGCCGTGAGCATTATCGTCCACATAAATCACGGCTGCACCGGCCGATGCCGTCAAGAAGACCAGCATCCCAACCGCCAGAACAATCGCCAGGGCTTCGGGATTTTTTTCGACCTTCATTTCCGTCCTTTCACAGGGAGTTATTGGTCTGTTCAGTAATTATCACCTGCCGGTTTCTTACACTACGGCTGATAGACCTCGAGCCAGTGCAGGGCCATTATACAGAAATCGTCGAAGTTGACCTTGCAGTCGCCGTTGATGTCTCCGGCGACGATATTCTCACAGACGGACTCGCCAAAATATGACTTGCTCGCCCGGGCCGTTCCGCCGTATGCGCCCATATTGACGATGCCGCCATTGGGAAAGGGCTCGTAGCCTATAAGGGTCATCGGGTCGCCGGCGTCGATGCAAGGGCTGGTCAGCTCGTCCTGGACCCAGGCTCGCGTGGCCGGATCCCATCTGCCGGCCTGTGACCTGAGATGATAATCGTCGTCGGCCGGGTGGGCAAAAAGCGGGTCGGCGTCCAGGTTGCCGGGGCCCCAGACGATTGCGTTGTCCGGGTCGTGTGCAGCAGCCGGGCCGCCCTGTATGTTCGTGTGTGTGATTGTAATGGTCGAGCCATCCAGGTTTGCTATTTCGTCGCCGCCGTTGCGGAGGATACAGTTGGTCAGCTCGACGGTACTCGAGCGGTGGTCGTGCGAAGCACAGGCGACGGCCCGGCCGGACGAGGCAAGATTGCCGGCAAACGTGCAGTTTCTGATAGTCTTTTGGCCAACAGGCCAGATAAGAAGGGCTCCGGCGGCGCCTTGGGCGACGTTGCCGGCGAACAGACAGTTGATAATGGTCTTGTCGGGACTTATTGTTTCCATTGCGCCCGCGGCGCGGCCGGCGTGATTGTTCAGGAACACGCAGTCGGTGAGAAGTGCCGGGGAGATGAGCGTGTGCAGCGCACCGGCGTTGCCATTGAGTGCGGAGTTTTCGACGAAGTTGCAGCCGGAGAGTATCAGGTTGCCGTAGCTGTAGATTGCCCCGGCGTGCGTACGGGCGGTGTTCTTTTGGAAGAGACAGTCCGTGATCCTGCAGGTTCCTTCAGAGCCGACGCAGAGGCCGCCGCCGTCGTTTCCGACGGCGTGGTTGGCGATGAAGGTGCAGTCGACAATGGTGGTATCGCCGGAGGCGCACATTGCGCCACCGTTTCCTCCTCCATGGTCCGGGATGCCCGTTGCGGCGACGTTGCCTATGAAGGTGCAGCCCTCCAGGGTGGGAGCGCCACCGGCTACGGCCAGGCCGCCGCAGCCCCCTGCTTCTTCGGCAAAGGCGGAGTTCCTGCTAAACGTGCAGCATCTGATGAGCGGGGCGGCCGAGTCGATGCGCATGCCGCCGCCGGCATTATCCTCGAGGTGATAGTCGGCCCAGTCGCGGTTGGCGTTTCCAGCGGTGATGGTAAATCCGTCGAGGACCGCGCCTGCACCGACATCCTCGGCCGTCACCACGTGGTAGCTGTTCTCGGCCCGCGACGGGTCGGTCGGCAGGTCGCCGGGGGCGTTCACTTCCACGTCGTTGCCCAGAAGATCGCCGCTCAGGACGGTGAGATGTTTGTCGATGTCCCGCGCGTCGGGGTCGGGCTCGCCGAGGCCGGCGTACCCGCCTTTGAGCACAACTGCGTCGGGAAGGTTGAAGGCGGCCTCGCGGTCGCCGGGGATTTGGCCTGCTCCCCGGTCGGGCTTGTAGAGGCCCTGCGCCACTCGGATCTCGTCTTGCGGAGAGGCGGTCAGCAGTGCGTCCTGTAGATACCTGTAGGCATTGGGCCAGCTCGAGCCCTCGTCGGCGCCATGTGCGTCGGCATCGACATAGATGATCGTCGGCGGGGCAGCTTCATGCAGCACAACATGCGAAAAGGTGTTGTTCGAACCTGTGCCGCCCAAGTTATCGACAAGGTCTATTTCGAAGGCGGCGCCGTTGGTCCAGTTTCCGGTTATTTTGCCTCCTTCCCATCGTCCCGGCCCCCAGGGATTCGGGACGGTGCTGTCGGGGTCATATTGGAGGTTTCTGCCGTGGATGTTCACGGCGCTGGAATCGTGGGCGAGGAGGTAGTCTTCGATGTCGCCGCCGGTTATGTTGAGGACGCTGTTGTCGGCGACATAGACGAAGCTGCCTATTGTTCCGCCGCTTATGTTGACGCGGCTGGAGTGTTCGCTCTGCAGGCCGTTGGGGATTTTTCCGCCGGTTATGTTCACGGTGCTGGAGTCGTAGCTCATGACATCCCCGATAGTGCCGCCACTTATGTTGACCGTGCTTTCGTTCTTGGCGTAGAGGTCCGACACGCGGCCGCCCTTTATGGTTATGGTGCATGCATCAAGGGCAAACAGGTCGTAGACGGAGCCGCCGATCATGAGCACCAGCGTGTGCGCGGGCGGCGAATCGTGAACGTAGAGGTAGTCGTAATCATCGCCGTCCTTGATAACGGTGTCGGTCCAGATATCCGCATGACAGCACGAGAAGAGTGCTGTAGCAATCATTACGGCGGCCGTCGCGATATGTCTTTGTTTCATCTTCTTTGACCTTTCTTCGAGCCTGTTGCCGGGGCGGTTATACTTGACCGGGGCTCTTACTGCTGCTTTCGGTTCGGTTCATTGGGTTCGGACGCAAGTGCAGCAAAACAGGTTATATGGATTTCCCCGGCGTCAGGGGTTAGTATCCTCCAGCCAGTGAAGGGCCATTATACAGAAATCGCCGAAGTTCACCTTGCAGTCGCCGTTTATGTCGCCGGCAAGAATCTTCTTGCAGGGCGGGCGGCCGAAATATGATTTTGCGGCCTCGGCCGTGGCACCGTAAGCGCCGATATTGACAATGCCGCCGTTGGGGAAAACCTCGTAGCCGATAGATGCGAGGGGGTCGCCGGCATCGATGCAGGGGCTTGTGAGCGTATCGAGGACCCAGCGGGCGGCGGCGGGGTCCCATCTGCCGGCCTGCGACTTGAGATGGTGGTCGCCCATAATCCAGAAATCATCGTTGGGCTCGGCCGGCGTTTGGTTGTGGTTCCAGTAACCGGGGACGGCAAAGGCTGGATTCTCGCCCATATTGCCGATTCCGCCGAGTGTTCCGGTCCAACCGCGGATACAGTTGTAGTTGACCTCGACGTCGTGCGGCGCCGCGCGTATCTGTGCCGGTTCGCCGAAGCCCTTGTCGTCGATATTTCCCCAGAGAATGCAATTGGCGACCAGGCCGGTGTCGATATCTATGCCGCCGGTGCGCCCGAGCAGGGCGTATCGCTCGGTTGCACGGTTGCCCACGACAGTGTTGTTGACGACCATCGCCCGGCCAGCGCCCCGGCAGGAGATGGCTCCGCCCCTGCTGCTGGTGTTGCCTGCAATCAGGTTGTTGGCAATCAGTACGAGACCGCCATCGTCCACAATATCGATCCCGCCGCCGGGCGACTCGGCGGTGTTGCCGGCGATAATGTTGCCGACGATCTCGACGTCCCCGGCCTCGTAGCAATGAATACCTCCGCCGCCCTGGCCGGCCATGCTGAGATTGCCCTCGATTAGATTGCCTTCAATCAGAGGCGCCGCGTTGCGGCGACAGGCGATTCCTCCGCCCCCGTCGCAGTCATATTCGGCGATGTTACCGCGCAAGATGTTGTTTCGGATGGTCGGAGAGGCCCCTTCGGTGCACATCATGGCGGCGCCGGTGCATGCCACGCCGTTGGTAATCGTGAAACCTTCCACGACGGAATCGCGGCCTTCATCGCTGTGGAAATA
>CP070678.1:5034574-5080428 GCA_020352515.1 Phycisphaerales bacterium
TTCATCGCCTCGGCCTCTATCTTTATCGGGCCAAGCTCATCGCTGTACGATTCGACGGCATTGGCAATGATGTTCGCAATTGCAGAGACTATCTGAGCCGAGTCAACGAAGACCTTTCCCACCTCCGGGGCTATCCGCACTTGTACGTTCATGTGCTCGGTCTCCGTTTTGCGTCCTGTCAACTGTATCGCCTCGTCGAGCATCTGTTTCATGTCCGTGGCAACGGCTCTGGGCTCCGGCGGCTCGGCAAAACTCATCAGGTCTTCGATGACCTCTGACGCCTCACCGGCGTTGTATTGAATCTGTTTGAGAATCTTCTTTTTCTCCTGGTCACTCTCGGCCTCGGCCAGCAATTGCGCCCGGCCCGATATCACCGACAGTGGATTGTTCAGCTCATGCGCCGCTCCGGACGCAGTCTCGGCAAGAGCTGTCAACAGGTCCTCCGATCTAATCATCGGCTCCGCCGCTTCCCTCGGCCGGACCTGTGCAGCGCCGGACGCTGAAACAACACGTTCCAACTGCTCGGCGAGATGCTGTTGCCTCGCCTGTTCGATGGTCAGGGACAAGACTGCACCGGCCACCAAGGCCGATCTCTTGAACTTCTCCTCGATAAGCTCAGTCTCGGCAGGGTAATACAGTTCGAAGGCTATCGCCCCCACCGCCCTGCCCGCCGAAAGCAACGGTGCCAGTTTGGTCACGTTTGAGTCAAAGTCAACATCGAGCTGCTCGAACAGCCAGTCAAGATGCTCGTGAGCATCCAATAATGCAAACCCGCCGGATATGGCTTTGGGTACCGACGGTGTTCCGGCAGGGACCTCCACATCAACTGTTTTGCTTTCTCCGAGCTTCTCAACAACCACCGCCTCGACCCTTCCCGAACCATACCGAGGCGCCAGGTACAGACAGACTGTCCCGGTCTGATAGAACCTCTGCCAGCGCACCGCGAGATTCTCCGCCGTTTCAACCACGCCGGCCGCTCGACTGACATTCATAAGCAGCTCTGTCGTGAAATCAAGATGGCTTGAAGCAGCCTGCAGACGACGGTTATCAGCAGACAAAGCCTTATTGTCACGAGCAAATCGGGACGCTGCCGTGTGCAGAACATCCAGGTAACCCCCGGTCGCGTCCACCATGTCCAGCGACAGCGGTTTAGCCTTCTCTGCGACCAGCTCCGGCAGCCGGCGGCCTATTTCTTCCAACTGCCCGGGACCTATTTCCAGCGACCTGGCGACTTCCTCCGAAGGCTCGGGCGAGTCACAACTGCCCGACCGGCCTATGCCATGCCGGCGCACCGTAAGGTCCGCCAACTGCACAATCTGGGCAAGACGCGCCTCCGGAATAGCCCGCCCAATCGCCCCGGCCTCGCCGTGGTGCAGCCAAATGGCGAATGTGATCTGATCGGGCAGGCGCCACCTTTGGGCCAGGTGCTTGCCGAAAATAGTGTGATCTGCGCCGAGGTGCTTTTCCTCGATGACGCAGGAGCAGGATTTTGAGGACTCGGCTTCTTCGACAATACGAGAGAACCCCTTTGGCATTATCTCCTGAATTGCGAGTTTACCCAGGTCGTGCAGCAGACCCGCCAAGTAAGCCCACTGGCTATCAACGCCGCCCGACGCTATTTCGGATATTTCCCGCGAGCAGCAGCCTACCGCCAGACTGTGCAACAACAAATCTCTACGCGAAACGCTCGGCCCGCGTTCGAACTCGACGACCCTCGGGGTCTTCATCAATAGGATAGCTTCACGAACTGCCTCCTGCGGAAGCCTGTCAAGCGCGGCGCGGAGCGAGAACCGCCCGTCGAGCATGCCAACACCCTCGCGCTCGATAAGCCGGAGAATCCCGGCGGTTAGAGAGGGCTCTGATTCCACGATATCGGCTATCGCCGAGGCGGAGAATTGAGGCTCCAGCAGCCGCGACAAGAGTTGTGCCCCAACACAGGGAAGGATCGCCAGTGACTCAAGCCGGCCCAGAGCAAGCTCGACCTTGTGTGCCGTCAGGGCCGGGTTAGGTTTGCCGTTCGGCATGTTGTTGACCTCATCTTCTTTTCGTGTCCCAATTGTAAATCGCGCCCCCGAGGCCGAATGAGCCCCGTTCCGGCCTGCTGCCACTGACTATTCGAGCAGCCCAAAGCAGGGCTGGTCGTCTCTCTCTTTGCTACTTTATCTTCAAAACCTCGCTGACCTTGTCGGTCAGCTCTCTAACGTCGAAAGGTTTCTTTATGAACTGCTCGGCCCCGGATTTGAACAGCCTGTCTATCTCATCCTGTTTCACGACCCCGCTGACGATGACAATCTTGATATTCTCGAATTCGGGGTTCTTTCTTATAGTCTGACACACCACGTTGCCGTTGACATCGGGCAGCATGTAGTCGAGCAATATCAAGTCCGGCCGAAACTGCTGTGTTGCTATTCCCGCCTCGTAACCGCTGGATGCCGTTTCCGTCTCAAACCTGCCGTCCTTCTCGAGCACGTCAACTATAAGCTCGACGATTTCTACGTCATCGTCGACAACCAGCACCTTCTTCTTGCCCGACTCGATTGCGTCGAGCGGAATGCCGTTTTCCTGCATGAACTTGATAAGACTTTGTCGCGGAATCCTGCGAAACCTCGAGCCGGGAACGCGAAACCCCTCAAGCCGGCCCGAATCGAAGCATCTGATTATTGTCTGCTGACTTACCTTACATATCTCTGCCGCTTCACCGGTGGTAAATAAATCCTTCATTTTATCTATTCCTCTTCTTTAACCAAGTCCTTTCGGTTCGATGCTTCACCAGATTGCCTTGTTGCCCTAATTTAACTGCCTGAATTTCGGCTGTCAAGGACAAATCTCTTCAAAAAACGCCCTCAGCCCGAGGAAACGCAGATATTATAAGCCACTCGCCACCCCGGCTGCTCAGAATTCTCTCACTGAGATTGCCGCAATCAGGCGTCGATTGAGAACCCACCGGCAGACTCGCTGCCCTCATAACTCGGAGCCGCGACTTTTTCACAGCGCCGCACGCTACTCTTCCATTTTGCAACGAACATTTCACAGGATGTATCGAAATAACAGCATATACCAATAAATCTATATCCGGCAGTTGCAATATGGATGAGAAAACGGCACAAAGGATTGGTGAAGTTCTAAAGGGGCTCGCACACCCGCTCAGACTCCGCATAGTCGATGCCCTTCAGAAAGGAGAAATGTGCGTCGGCGATGTCGCCTCCATCCTGGGAGAAAGGCAGGCGGTTACCAGCCAGCACCTCAATACCATGAGAGACAAGGGAGTCCTCGCCTCAAGGCGCGACGGTTCAAGGGTCTACTACCGAATCCGAAACAGCAGCGCAGTCAAGCTCCTGCACTGTTTCGCGACCACCCCGAGGACGAAGAAACGGAGCAGAGAAGGGCTTAATTAAAGAGTGGCGCAGGCGATAATCATGCGAGAAGGGTCTTGTCACTGCGGTAGAACGCCGAGAGGCCGGGCTGCCAGGCTACTCGGCAAATCGGCAAATTGATGGCGGTGGGCATGAATATGGACATCAAACAGAGGATTACGGGCTTTTCCACGCGGCACTACAAGCTGGTGACGGCAGCCATGGTCGTTTTCACACTGGCGCTGGGGGCGTTGATACCCCGGATAAAGGTTGACACCGATCCGGAGAACATGCTCTCGGCGGACGAGCCCGTGCGCGTGTTTCACAATCAGACCAAGAAGCGGTTCGTGCTGAGCGATATTGTGGTGGTCGGGATCGTGAACAACAAGGACCCGAACGGGGTCTTTAACCCGGCATCACTGGCCAGGATATACGAGCTGACCGAATTCGCCCGGACGCTTCGATGGCCCGACGCCCAAGACCCCAACAAGGATACGGGGATCATTGAAGTTGACCTTCTTGCACCTTCGACCGTCGACCACATCGGCCAGGGCGGCCCGAGGGTCGTCAGCTTCGAATGGCTGATGAAAGAGCCGCCGGCGACGCAGCCCGGCGCCATAGAGATAAGGGACAGGGCAATGTCCAACCCGCTGCTCAGAGGCACCCTTATCTCCGAAGACGCAAAGGCGATATGCCTTTACCTGCCTTTGACCGGCAAGGACTTGAGCCACAAGGTGTATACCCTTCTCAAAGAGAAGATCGCAACCTTCGAGGGCGACGAGGAATACCACATAACCGGCCTGCCGGTAGCCGAGGACACGTTCGGATACGAGATGTTCCTACAGATGGCCATATCCGCCCCCCTGGCGATGCTCGTGATTTTTGTCCTTATGCTGATTTTCTTCCGGAAGATCGTGCTTGTAATATCCCCGATGATTGTGGCGATGGTCTCTGTCATCTCTACAATGGGTCTGCTGATCGGTCTCGGCTACCCGGTTCATATAATGAGCTCCATGATACCGATCTTCCTGATGCCGATAGCGGTCGTCGACTCGGTCCACATACTTTCCGAGTTCTTCGACCTGTACACGAAGGAAAAAGGAAGAAAGAACACGATAACCGAGGTTATGGGCAACCTCTTCACCCCGATGCTCTACACCTCCCTTACGTCGGCGGCCGGCTTTGCATCGCTGGCGCTTACCCCAATACCGCCCGTCCAGGTCTTCGGAATCTTCGTCGCCGCGGGCATCATGATTGCGTGGCTCTTCACGGTGACTTTCGTCCCGGCCTACGTAATGATGATAAGCGGCAGGGCCCTTGATAACTTCGGGCGCAACGCCCGGCACGGCGGTAAACAAACCTGGCTCACAAGGCTACTTCACCGCGCCGGCAGGCTGACATACAATCGCGCCGGGCCCATACTCGCGGGTCTCCTGATAGTCACGGCCGTGGCTGTATACGGCATCACACGAATCCGCATAAACGATAATCCGGTCAAATGGTTCTCCGGGAGCCACCCCATCCGCCGGGCCGATACCGAATTGAACAGGCACTTCGGCGGCACTTACATGGCCTATCTCGTCCTCGATCCTGCCGCCGAGAAGGCCGTCCCGACCGCATATATCAGCGACCTTCGCCGGCGCCTCTCGGGAGAAATACTCGCCCTTAAAGACGAATTCCCCGCCGCGCCCGCGGCAATCAGCGAGGTTGAAAAGACACTCCTGGAAGAGGCGTCGCAGGTCGACGGCAAAGAGGACCTCGCCCGGACAGTGGCCGCCTTTGCGCAAAAGAAGGTCGAGACGGTCGATGAGAAACAAACAGACCTGTGGTACGAAGTGGCCGACTTCTTCGAATTGGAGGCCGAACGTGTAAAACCCTTCAAACAGCCGGATGTCCTGCGATACATGTCGCGCCTCCAGCAGTATCTCCAGGAACAACGTCAAAGCCGCGGTGGGAAGGCCAAATTGGTCGGAAAGAGCAACTCCGTCGCCGATGTCGTCAAAAAGGTCCACCAGGAGCTGATCGACGGCAAACTGGAGAACTACAGAATCCCCGATTCCTCCAAGGCCGTTGCAGAGTGTTTAATGCAGTTTCAGAGCAGCCACAATCCGGACGACCTGTGGCATCTGGTTACTTACGACTACATGCACGCCAGCCTGTGGCTGCAGTTGACCAGCGGTGACAACAAGGACATGGAAGCGGTCGTGGCGGCGGTGGACAAGTTCTTTGAGGACAATCCTCCGCCCGTTCCCCTCAAGCATAGCTGGGCCGGTCTGACGTACATAAACACCGTTTGGCAGGATAAGATGGTCTGGGGCATGTTACAATCGTTCCTCGGCAGCTTCATTATAGTCTTCATCATGATGGCAATCCTGTTCCGCTCGCCTCTCTGGGGTCTTATTTGCATGCTGCCTCTTACGATAACGATAGCGATTATCTACGGTATGATCGGGCTGATTGGCAAGGACTACGACATGCCTGTCGCCGTGCTCAGCGCCCTGACACTGGGCATGGCCGTCGACTTCGCGATACACTTCCTCGAGCGCGCCAGGGCCGCTTATGCCCGGAGTCGCTCCTGGAAGGTCGCCTCGCCCGAGATGTTCGGCGAGCCGGCCAGCGCCATCAGCCGCAACGTGCTGGTTATCGCCATCGGTTTTCTCCCCCTTCTGGCCGCGCCGCTTGTCCCATACAAGACGGTCGGCATCTTCCTCTGCGCAATAATGGCCCTTTCAGGCGCGGTGACGCTGTTGGTGCTGCCGGCCGCAATCCGGCTTCTTGAGAAAAGGCTGTTCAAGACCGTCCTTCAGCCTATGCGCCCCGCCTGTAACTGCGTGTTCTGTCTGATTATCTCGGCGGCCTCCGTACTGCTAATTGCCCTCAACCTTCACCAGTTCGCCGTCGCCGGCTGGAGCGTGCTGGCCTGGATCAGTATAGTAGCCGTACCGGTCATGGCCCTGGTCTGCGGGATGATGTCTCGCAGACAGAGATGCAAAGCGGTTGAGGCGGCCGAAAAGAGTCACCCCGATTCTGTCAAGGAGTGATCCATGACTGTTGAGAGATACCTGAGAGGCATTGCAGGCACGTTCGTCCTCGTCAGTGTCCTGCTGGCGCGCTTGCACTCGCCCTACTGGCTGTTCTTCACGGCCTTTGTGGGCCTGAACCTCCTGCAATCGGCCTTCACCAACTGGTGCCCAATGATTACTATCCTCAAGAAGCTCGGCGTTCCAAGCCGGGGCTAAAGAAAGGAAGGTGTGAAATGAAATCTCTGCGGCTGACTCTAACCGCCCTTGTTCTCAGCTTGTTTGTTCCAACTGCCTTTGCGCAGGACGCCCCGCCACAGACGCCCGATGTCCGGACAATTGTAAACAAGGCGAACCTGGCTGCCTATTACCGGGGCGAAGACGGCAAGGCAAAGGTCGGAATGACCATCATCGACAAGAACGGCAACAAGCGCACCCGGGAGTTCATCATCCTCAGAAAGGACGTTAAGGACGGTGGCGATCAGAAGTACTTCGTCTACTTCAACAGGCCGGCAGACGTCCGCAAGATGGTCTACATGGTTCACAAACATGCCGACCCCGCCAAGGACGATGACAGGTGGCTGTACATGCCCGCCCTCGACCTGGTAAGGAGAATCGCCGCCGGCGACAAACGAACGAGCTTCGTGGGCTCGGATTTCCTGTACGAGGACGTCTCCGGGCGGAGCCTGGAAGAGGATACCCACGAGCTAACCGAGACAACCGACACACTCTTCGTCGTCAAGAACGTGCCCAAAAAACCCGAAACCGTCGAGTTCAGCTACTATAACGTCGCAATCGACCGCAAGACCTATATCCCGATGAAAATGGAATTCTACGACAAAGACAACAAGCTCTACCGCGTCATTGAGTCCAAGAAGGTCGAGAAGATACAGGACTTCCCGACTGTCGTAAAATCCGTTGTCTCCAACCTTAAGACCGGCGGCAGGACCGAGATGGAGTTCAGCCGGGTCACGTACAATATCAACCTCAGTGAGAATATATTCACCGAGCGGTACCTTCGCAGGCCGCCGCGGGAGGCAATCCGATGATCGGGCAAAGATGCATCATAACCGCTGCCCTCGCGCTTGCCGCGGCCCTGCCTCTGCAGGCGGCGGACGAGCCGCAGGATGGGGGGGATAGCTCGTTTCTCTCCGAGCTGCCCATCGAGTTTCACGGCTTCTACGAGATGAGGGGAGGCTACCGGCTGAGAAAGGACAAATACCAAAAAGACATGTCGATTATGGAGGGCCGCTTCCAGGCCGACCTGTACTCCTATTTCGACTGGGGCGATATCAGGGTCAAGGCTGACGTGTACGGCGACCTCGTCGAGGAGCAGGCCGACTTGGACCTGCGAGAAGCCAACGTATTCCTGCGCCCTCTGGACTTCATGGATCTCAAAATCGGCAGGCAGATTCTGACCTGGGGCACCGGCGACCTTGTCTTCATAAACGACCTCTTCCCAAAGGACTGGCAGTCTTTCTTCATCGGCAGAGACACCGAGTACCTCAAGGCCCCCTCCGACGCGCTAAAGGTGAGCTTCTTTGGTGACTGGGCTAATCTGGATATTGTCTACACGCCCCAGTTCGACCCTGACCGCTTCATAAGAGGCGAGCGCATTTCCTACTGGAACTCGGGTCTCCGACGCCGGGCGGGGCGCGACGCCATCGTACACACCGACCGGCCGGACGAGTGTATCAGCGACCACGAGATCGCCGCCCGGCTGTACAAGAACATCAAGAATTACGAATTCGCCGTTTACGGCTACCACGGCTACTGGAAGAGCCCCGGCGGGATGAACGACTCGATGACCCAGGCGATCTTCCCGGATTTGAACGTCTACGGCGCCAGTGTCCGCGGGGCTGTCGGCAAAGGCATAGGCAACCTGGAAATCGGATACTACGAATCCGCCGGAGACACAAGCGGCAAAAACCCCCGGATAAACAACTCCGAGATGAGGTATCTCGTCGGCTATACCCAGGAAATCGGCAAAGACTTCACGGCGGGCCTGCAATACTACGTCGAGCAGATGCTCGATTACGACCGGTATAAAGACAACCTGATCTCCGGCCCGGCACGTGACCGGTACAGGCACCTGATAACGCTGCGCCTTACTAAGCTACTGATGAACCAGAATCTCCGGTGTTCGCTCTTCACCTATTATTCGCCGTCGGACAAGGACGTCTATATGCGGCCGAACATCAATTATAAAGTCAACGACAACCTCGCCGTCGAGCTCGGCGCCAATATGTTCTTCGGGGACTACCCCAACACATTCTTCGCCCAATTTGAGAACAACACAAATCTCTACGCGGGCTTTCGCTACAGCTTCTGAACGGCGACCGCAGGGGCCCATCCTGTAATCCTACGCCGGCCGTCAAAGCCTCCTGATAGGCATTCTGCGCCCGCAAATTGTGGGCTTTTCGTTTGACGCAGCCTCCCACTTCTTTTACACTTATTGTCTTGTCCGGTTTGTCGGTTGAACAGGCCGGGGCTATATACCACATTCGATTGGAAGGAGTTGAACCATGCGAACGAGAGGCAATCTTTCACGTCGCCGCTTCTTGAGAACGGCCGCAGGCGCCACCGCGGCAGTGGCGGGTTTTCCTTATGTCGTATCTTCTTCGGCACTCGGCGGGGCCCAAAACGTCGCAGCCAGTGAGCGAATCACCGTCGGCTGCGTTGGTGTCGGGCCGCAGGGCACCGGCGTTATGCGTAACTTCCTCCGGCAGAAGGACGCCCGCGTAGTCGCGATCTGCGATGTCAAGAGCACGCGGCGCAACGCCGTGCAGAAGATTGTGAACGACCACTACAAGGGTACAGGGTGCACGGCATATAAAGACTTCCGCAAGCTTATGGCCCGGGAAGATATCGACGTCATACTTTCGGCCACCTGCGACCACTGGCACGTCCTGACGGCCCTGGCCGCCGTACGATCCGGAAAAGACGTCTACCTCGAAAAGCCGATGGGCCTCAGCGTCGAGCAGGACCAGGCCCTCCGCAGGGCCGTACACAGGCGCGGCAGGGTCTTTCAATTCGGCACCCAGCAACGCTCAGGCAGGAACTTTCGACTCGCCTGCGAGCTGGCCCTTAACGGCAAGCTCGGCAAACTTCACACCATAAACGTCTGGTCGCCGGGCAGCAGCCAGGGCGGAGACCCGACCCCCGTGCCCGTGCCCGAGTGGCTCGACTACGAGATGTGGCTCGGACCGGCCCCCAAAGTCCCCTACACAAAGGACCGCTGCTCAAATTCGCTCTGGTGGTTTATCTCCGACTACGCGCTCGGTTTCATTGCCGGCTGGGGAATTCACCCGATCGACATCGCCTTCTGGGGCGGCGGAAAAATGGTAACCACGCCGCTGACCGTTGAAGGCAAGGGCAAATGGCCCACGAAAGGTGTCTGCAATACGGCCATGAACTGGGATGTCGTACTGAAATACGACAGCGGACTGACAATGAACTTCACCGGCTGGCCCTGCCGAGAAGAATGGACCAAACGCTACGGCAGGATTACCAGCCACGGCACCGCCTTCGAAGGCGCCGATGGATGGGTCCACGTTGACCGCTCCGGCATCAACGTCCACCCCAAAGAACTGCTCCAGACAAAGTTCGCAGCCAACGACATTCGCCTGCCCGTCAGCGGCAACCACGTGCGAAACCTGCTCGACTGCGTCAAAACCCGCTCAAAGCCCGTCGCCCACATCGACGACGCCGTCCAGGGCGATATCCTCTGCCAGATAAGCGATATTGCAATCCGCCTCGAGCAAAAGCTGCGGTGGGACCCGAAGCAGGAGCAATTCCTCGACAATGACGTCGCCAACCGCAGGCTTAAACGCGCCATGCGAAGCCCCTGGACACTGTGAGTTATCGAATCGGCTGGCATCGCCGGTGGACGATTCTTCATAAAGTTCGGAGCAAGGAAGATGATCAAGGAGAAAGATGAGATGGCAAAGAATTTGATTTCAGCAGTCCTGATCTTATGCATGTTCGCCTCCGGTTGCCTGTCAGCCGCCCCGGACAAGGCGCCGGCCAAAGAAGCAAAATGGCAGAGTATTTTCGACGGCACGATGAAAGACTGGAAAGCCAGCGAAAGGCAAGGCACTTTCACCGCCAAAGACGACATGATAGTTGTTCACGGCAACCGTAGCCATCTGTTCTATGTTGGGCCCGTTGCAGACGCAAACTTCACCAATTTCGAGTTCAAGGCCGACGTAAAGACCGAACGGGGCGCCAATTCCGGCATGTACATCCACACGAAATACCAGGAAACCGGCTGGCCTCGAAAAGGTTGCGAAATACAGGTCAACAACACGCACAGCGACTGGAAAAAGACCGGAAGCATCTACGACATCGAAAACGTCCGTAAGCCGCCCTCCAAGGATGGTGAATGGTTCACCCAGCACATCATAGTCAGGGGAAAGCGGATCATCATCAGGGTCAATAACCAGACAGTCGTCGACTGGACCCAGCCCGAGGGCTTCAAATCTCGGGGCTGGCCCGGCAGGAGAATATCCAGCGGCACCGTCGCACTGCAGGGACACGACCCCAAAAGCATCGTATATTACAAGAACATAATGGTCAAAATACTGCCACCGGAAGCACCGGAAAAGATCAGGGCGGTCGTGCTGACCGGCGGGCACGGCTTCGAGCACGACCCTTTCTTCGAGCTGTTCAAGGGATACCCTGACATCGAGTACGTCGAGGCCGTACAGAAGGACCACAGCGAGATATTCGAAGACACGAGCAAATGGGATTACGACGTAATCGTGATGTACAACATGACACAGAACATTTCCGCCAAGCGCCGGAAGAACTTCCTGGCCCTGCTCGATCGCGGCGTCGGCGTGGTCGCTCTGCACCACAATATGGGCTCTTTCCAGAGCTGGCCCGAGTACCGCAGGATAATCGGAACCAAATACTATCTGAAACCCACGGAAGAAAACGGTGTGAAAAAAGAGGCCAGCACTTACAAACACGACGTGGATTTGAACGTGCATATTGCGGACGCCAAACATCCTGTCACCCGCAACATGGATGACTTTACGATCCACGACGAAGGCTACAAGAAGTGCGCCTTCGAGAAGGACAACCGCGTCCTGCTGACCACCGATCATCGGGCCAGTGACAAGACAATCGGCTGGGTCCGTAAGTACGGCCGGGCAAAGGTTTGCACCATACAGTTGGGTCACGATTCCAAGGCGTATTCCAACGAGAACTACCGAAAGCTGATCGCCCGCTCTATCAGGTGGGCGGCCGGCAGGCTCGAATAGAACCGGCCCGAAATCCATAACCGCTGGCTTACGCCGGCGCTGACGCGCGCCCAATCCGAAGCAGGCCCGCTGCAGCAGGCTGTCGCCGCCCTGCCCGGCGCTGTGTTCGACCGTCAAGTGTCCGAAACCGCCGGAGAAAGGAGTTCGGCCATGTCCGCGAAACGATTGTTGTCAGGTCTCCTTGCCACGGCTTGTCTGCTGACTGCGGCTGACCTCGCCGCACAGCAGCGAATCAGAAAGAAGATTGTCGAGTACGGCTGGGATGTCCCCTACCCCGAGTTCGTGCGTGACAATATCCGCCAAATGGAAAAACGCCCCTTCGACGGAATCATCTTTCGCACAAAAGGCTTCGACCACGCATTCGACACGCGACCGTGGAAACAGACCGACCTCAAACCCCAGCTCGACACCCTCTCCCAGATCAGGTGGGGCAGGTTCACGGACAATTTCCTCACGCTCTACTCCGCCAGCAAGTGGAACATGGATTGGTTCGATGACGAACAATGGATAACCATCGTCGAAAACATGAAGCTCTTCTCGCTGGCCGTACGCTCCGGCCGGTGCATCGGAGTCTGTTTCGACCCGGAGCCCTACGGAACGGACCCCTGGGTCTATCCAGGCGCGCACAAGGACAAATCCTTCGACGAGGTTGCCGAGCAGGTCCGGCGCCGAGGCTCCCAGCTCGTCACCGCCCTCCAGGAACACGTCCCGCAGCTGAAGATTCTCAGCTTCTTCCAGTTCGGCCTTTTCGGAGACATCCTCGACGAGCCCGACCCCGGAATACGCCGGAAGAAGCTGCTCAAAAAGTGGATGGTCCTGCTGCCGGCTTTCTACGTCGGTATCCTCGAAGGCGCCGCACCAGGCACAATCCTCATAGACGGCAACGAGTCCGCCTACTACTACGAAAGTCACCATGACTACTTTCACGCCTACCATCTTATCCGGCAACGGGCCCAGAGCCTCGTTCCCGAATCACTGCGCAAGAAGTACAACGCGCAGGTTCAGGCCGGCATGGCCCTGTACATAGACCAGACCCTCGCAAAACGCACCACCCAAACCACGAGTCACTTCATGTCGCCCGAGCAGCAGCTCAAGTTCTTCGAACACAACGTTTACTACGCCCTGACGACGTCCGACGAGTACGTATGGTGCTACAGTGAAAGAATGAACTGGTGGCTGCCGCCTGAGAAGGTCCAGAAGGATCGCGTCCTGCCGCCGGGAGTAGAAGAGGCCCTCGTTTCCGCTAAGCAAAAATACGAGCGGGGTAAGCCCTTGGGCTATGGCATCGACGATATAGTCCGCGCCGCCAGGGAGAAACGAACGAACAAGAAATGATGACCTTCGTGTCGCCGGTGCTACGACAACACATAGGTCACTTAGTGCCGGCCACGGGATTTAACGGGACTCCGATTGTAGTGTGCGTCTCACGTAAAAGCTGCGGCGGACGTGTATTTCCCTCACGATACTGCCGTCGGAATGCCGCGAGCGCGCGGTTCATAACAACAGGCTTTTTCTACGGAGGTGATCTGTGATTTGTCACACATTTATATGTTTGCTCATGGCGGGCCTTGCAGCAGGTTTACCGGCCGGGACACAGGGTCTTGACGAGCTGCCAAAGTTGACTTCGGGCCGGACGGCTGCCCAGAATGCCCTCTGGATTGAAAACGAGCTGACCGCACGCTTCAATTCGTCCAACCGCGTGGTCATAGCCGACATAAAGGGCCCTGCGACCATCACCATGATTCACTTCGCCATGCCGGCCGTGCTAAAGCTCAACCGCGACCTGCTGCTCAGAATGTACTGGGACGGGGAAACCTCGCCGAGCGTCGATTGCCCCCTCGTGGATTTCTTTTGCGATCCGGCCGGACTGCGGGAACAGGTGAACACGGCTCTCGTCAACAAAAGACGGGGATTCAACGCCTATTTCCCAATGCCCTTCCGCAAGTCCGCGAGGATCGAGCTGTTCTATGACGGCCCGGTCAAACCGGGCGGCAAGCTCTGGAGAATAATGCCCTGCTACAGCTATGTCATGTACCGCACCGCCGACCGGCTTCCGGCAGACACCGGATACTTTCACGCCCATTGGCGGCAGGAAGGCCTGCTCCTGGGCAAGCGCGACTACATGGCCCTCCAAGCCGCAGGCAGGGGAAAGTTCGTCGGCTGGAACGTCACCGTCCGCAGGCCCGGCCGCGCAGGCTACCCCGTGGACATGAACGAGAAGTTCTATATCGACGGCGAGAAAGTGCCCTCGATCGAGTTCCAGGGAATCGAGGACTCTTTCGGCTTTAGCTGGGGATTCCCCGAAACCGAGAGCATCTTCCCGCTGACCGGCTACTTCCCGTTCCTTAAGGGCGCCCTCGGCTACCGATTCTTCATCAACGACGCCATCAGCTTCGAGAAATCCCTTCGCGTGGCAGTCGGATTCGGAGTTCGGGAAAATCCCGTGTTCGCCAGAGAATTCAGCAAGCCGGGCAGCACCCTGCAATTGTCGAGCGTCGTTTACTGGTACCAGACAGAGCCCCATCTGGCGTTTCCACCGATGGCCCCTGCCGCAGAACGTTCCCCTGCGCCGGAAGAGCCCTTCTGGCCGGACAGTGAAAAGCTCCCTGCTGTCGAAGACCTCAAGAAGCGCGGAATTCGCCTGCTGATGCTGTGCGGACGGCCCGAAAGGGAGGTAATCTATGCCGAGCCCGGATTCGCCGCGACCGGAAAGTCGGGATATGCCTGGGACGGCTGGGAACTCCCCGTGTACCACTGCCGTGCCGGCGATAAAGAGCTCGAGATCGAGTTGACGGTCCCGAAAGGCTCGCAGGGGACTATCCGTCTGTACGTGGTCGACCCGGATAGTTTCCAGGGCGGACGTAAACAGACGATCGCCGTCGCCGGCAAGTCGCTCGGCCTTGTTGAAGACTTTCAGGAAGGTCGATGGCTCGAACAGCACGTCGGGCCCGGTGACACCACCGAAGGCAACATACTCGTCCGGGCTGTCAACGCTCGCCAGGGCTCGAATGCGGTAATCTCAATAATCGAGTGGGTAAGCAAGAATTGAACAAGGTCACCTCCATCGGTTCGAGGACGACGAAATGCGTGCACCCAAGTTGAACAAAGAATGCTTTTTGTTGAAGGGATATTCCCATGAAGAATATGAACCGACGCACATTTCTCCAAACTGCCGCCGTCACCGGCCTTGCCGGCTCTGTCTTGGCCCCCCCAAAAGCCTTCCCTGCCGAAGGCCCGAGGCACAAATTCACAATGAACCTCAATACGGGCCAGGTCGGCCTGAGAGTATCGCAGCTCGAAGCAGTCAAGCTGGCCGCCGAGTACGGATACGGCTCGGTCACACCGATGACGCGAGAGCTCGGCCGGTACTCCGACGCTGAACTCGAAAAGCTGAAGGCCGAAATGAAAGCCGGCGGGATTACTTGGGGCGCGACGGGTATGGGACCCTTTTTTGACCCCGCCGATGCCAAATTTGACCAAAGACTGACGGAGATTCGGAAAACGGCCGGAGTTTTTAAGCGCGCCGGTGTGACCCGATGCTTCACCTGGACGATGTCAAGCAGCCGCGATTTGACATACAGGGCTAACTTCCGGCTGCACGTCCGGCGCATCAGCCAGGTAGGAAAAATCCTCGGCGACCACGGTGTGCGATTCGGGATCGAGTACCTCGGAACAAGCGCCCTTGCAGTCAGGCAAAAGTTCCCCTTTATCAGGACATCCGCCGAGACAAAGGAGCTTCTTGCCGAGGTCGGCCTGTCCAATGTGGGCCTGGCCCTTGATTCCTGGCACTGGTTCCAGGCGGGCGAAACAGAACATGACATCCTCAAGCTGGCCGCCAGCGACGTTATCACCGCCGACATCTGCGACGCCCCGGCCGGTATCGACCGCAGGCAGATGCCGGATTCACCCCGAAGGCTCCCGTGCGCAACCGGCGTTATCGACGTCAAGGCCTTCCTGCGCGGCTTGGTCAGAATCGGCTACGACGGACCGGTCGGAACCGAGCCTTTCGACAGGTCTCTCCGAACAATGTCAACCGCCGACGCTATGAAAACCGCTACGGACGCCATGAAAAAAGCCTTCGCGCTAATCGAGTAATCGCCGCCGCGGCCCTTCGGGATAATACGATGTTAAGCCAAAAGGATCCTTAATGAGCAGACATCAAAACATTGTCCTGAGCATGACCCTGACCCTGCTGGCAATCGCCAACAACTGCAGGAGCGCTGGACCCGAGGACTCCGGTGACCCGGCAACAATAATCAAACGTCTGACAGCAGGCTCGAACGGCAGGACACCCACCGTGAAGAGCTTCGAGCCCGAATGGGTCCGGTCTTTGGCGCGCCGAGACCGCCCGACGCTCTACACGAAAGAAAACAGCTCCAATTTCGAATACATAGGCATGCCAATTGGCGGCATCGGCGCCGGCCAGCTCTACCTGGGCGGAGACGGCAAGCTCTGGTACTGGGACATCTTCAACAACAAGGACCGCAGACACGTCAGAGGAGTAAGAACCTACACAGACCCGTACGAACGCACCGATGCCGCAAACAGCGCCTGCAACAACATTCAGCAGGGCTTTGCGATTCAAATATCTTCTGGCGACCGAACCGAGGCCAGGACACTTGACCGGGAGGGGTTCTCGGATATCCAGTTCAGCGGCCGGTATCCTATAGGGACGGTAACTTATCGTGACGCTAATTGCCCGCTCTCTGTCAAGCTGGAGGCCTTCTCGCCTTTTATCCCGCTCGACCTGGCCCGCTCCACATACCCGGCAACCGTGCTGAATTACACGGTCGTCAACAACTCTGAGAAACCCGTCACTGCAAAGATCACAGGATGGCTTGAGAATGCCGTTTGTCTTGACAGCAGAAACCGAACGCACGGACGCCTGCGCAATCGAATCGTGCCCGGTCCGGGTATGGTCTCGTTGTTCTGTGACGCGGCAGAATCCGCTGTGCCCCCCGTCGAGGACGAACGCGAAGATATCATATATGAAGATTTCGAAGACGAGAAGCTGGATAACTGGACGATTGAAGGACGGGCGTTCTCCGGTGCGCCCCGCGCAAACTATCACCACCAGCCACTTCGAAATTATCGCGGCAGCGGCTTGGCCGATTCATTCTTCAACGCCGGCAAGAAGGCAAGCGCCGGCGACAGCGACGCCCCGCAGGGCAAAATGACGAGTAAGCCGTTCACAATCGAGCGAAGTATGATTGAGTTTCTCATCGGCGGCGGTAACCACCCCGGCCGAACGTGCCTGAATTTGGTGATTGGCGGCAAGGTGGTAAGAACAGCCGTCGGTAGAAACAGCGAAACGATGAACCGCGATGTGTTCGACGTGTCAGCATACACCGGCAGCAACGCCCGACTCGAAATAGTCGATGCCCACAGCGGCGGCTGGGGCCACATCATGGTTGACCAAATCGTTTTTACCGACAAGAGGACACGTCAGATCGATGAAACGCCTTTCGATAAAAGGCGGGATTATGGCTCTATGGCCCTTGCTCTTTTGAAAGAGCCCGGCGCAAACGGTGTATTCGCCGATGCGGCGGAAAGGTCGCCGAACGGCGTTTTTCCCGACGGATTGCGACTCTCGGCCGAAAAACCTCTCGACGAGGAAGGAAAATTGATTGGCTCGGTCGGCAAGAGTTGCACCCTGAAGCCCGGTCGGAAAACGACCCTTCGCTTCATCTTGGCCTGGTATTTCCCAAACCTCTATCTTGCGGAGTTTGGGGATAGATGTCTCGGCCGCAGTTACGGCACACGGTTCACCTCAGCCCTGCACGTCGCACAGAAAGTCGGCTCCGACTATGAGATTCTGGCGGACAAGACGCGCCTCTGGCGGGATACATGGTACGATTCGACACTACCCTATTGGTTTCTGGACCGCACATTTCTCAACACCTCGGTTCTTGCGACCAATACCTGCTATGTCTTTCGGGACGGCCGATTCTACGGCTACGAGGGGGTCTATTGCTGTCCCGGCACCTGCACGCACGTCTGGGCCTACGCCCAGGCGATGGCGCGGCTGTTTCCGGAACTCGAGAGGCGGCTGCGCGAGCGTGTGGATTACAGCCCGCAGGTGTCTTTTCAACCGGAAACCGGGAGGATAGGCTACCGCGGCGAGCTAAACAGAAGCGACGCCGTCGATGGTCATTCCGGCGTCATATTGAGAACTTACCGGGAACACCAGATGTCCGAAGACGGCGCCTTCCTTCGAAGAAACTACACCGCGATGAAGAGGGCGATGGACTATCTTGTTGACAACTATGACGCGGACAAGGACGGAATTCTCACCGGCGCTCAGCACAACACGCTCGATGCCAAGTGGTACGGAAAGATTACCTGGCTCAGCCTTTACTACGGCGCCGCCCTGAGGGCGGCCGGCCGAATGGCCGACGAGATGGGCGACAACGAATATGCCCGGTACGTCGACAAGCTTGCCGACCGGGGCCGCCGGTATATCGAGGCCCAGCTCTTCAACGGAGAATACTTCATACAGCAGCCCGACCCCGACCACCCGCAATCTCCCGGCGTCTTCAACGGCTGTGAATACAGCCAGTTGCTCGGACAGAGCTGGGCATATCAAGTCGGCCTGGCTGCAATTCTCGACCCAGATAAGGTCACTACTGCTTTGGACTATATTTGGAGGTACAACTTCTCCACAGACGTTGGACCGTTCCGCAAGGTGTTCAAGAACGGTCGCTGGTATGCGATGCCGGGTGAGGGTGGTCTTATCGCCTGCACGTGGCCACATGGCGGGCAGGAGGCGCTTATGCGAGGCAACCGCCATTTTGCCGGTTATCTCAACGAATGCCAAAACGGCTACGAGTACGCCGCAACCTCCCTGATGATGTGGCACGGCATGCCATGCAGGGCGTTGGCCCACACCCGAACGCTCCACGACCGATACCACGCCGCGAAGCGAAACCCCTGGAATGAGGTCGAATGTGGGGACCATTACGCCCGGTCGATGGCCAGCTACGGTCTGTTCACCGCCGTCTGCGGTTTCGAATACCACGGGCCGAACGGATACATGGCTTTCTCGCCCCGGCTGAGCCCGGAGAACTTTAAGGCGGCATTCACAAGCGCCGCCGGATGGGGAACCTTCGCCCAGAGAATTGCGCCAAATACGCAGACCGAAACCCTGGAGCTAAAGCATGGCCGCCTTCGCCTGAACAGTCTCGGATTCGACTTGCCTGATGCGGCCGCATGCTCCGCAGTGGCGGCAACAGCGGCGGGCAAAAGGCTCAAGACCGAGTATTCTGTAAACGGCCGGCGCCTGACCGTCGTTCCGAACTCGCCTGTCCACATCAAGCAGGGCCAGAGCATTACGGTCGAGATTACACTCGCCGGAAACGTTCGGCGGGATTCATGACCCTACTCGCTCCTCTGTCGGCGCCGGCCGCCACGCCTCGCCCGGCAACCGGCACTCCGCAGGCAAACCGTCACGGAGCCTCGGTGAATTTGTGAAAATCAAGATTTTTACTTGACGGGCCCGAAGTCGGAATATATCATTCAAACGTTATATCAAACGTGTGAAGTAGCTTGATGATCCGGAAATGCCTTCTTCAATATGCCCAACAAGCAGGTCACAGTAAAAGACATTGCCGCAAGGCTGAATCTTCACTACACAACCGTTTCCAAGGCGCTGCGGGACCACCCCGACATTAAGCCGGCCACAAAAAAGCGGGTCCGCGCGCTGGCCAGAGAGCTTGACTACCACCCCAATTCAATCGCCCGCGGGCTCAAGCGCCGGCAAAGCTCTACCATCGGCGTCATTGTCCCTTCGATAAGAAACGACTTCTTCTCCGCCGTGATAAGCAGCATGGAAGAGGTGGCATACGACCAGGGATTCAGCACGCTCGTGTGCCAGTCGAATGAGAGTCTTGACCGAGAGGAACTCAATATTCGAACCATGATCTCCAACAGGGTCGCCGGCGTGGCCGTCTCGGTTGCCCAAAGCAAGGACTCCGGCCGGCATCTCAATACCCTCCAGAGGCAGGGAATTCCGCTCGTCTTCTTCGACAGATACCGACAGGGCGTGCGGGCCAGCAGAGTCGTGGTCGATGATTATGCCGGCGCCCTTGAAGCGGTCCAATATCTAATCGCCTCCGGGCGCGAACGTATCGCCCACTTCGCCGGGCCCGACACCGTATCGGTTGGCAGGGACCGATGCAAGGGGTATATGGACGCCATGAAGAGGAACCGCCTGCCGATCAACGAAAAGATGCTGATTCGCGGCGGCTTCGAGGAGAAAGACGGCGTCGCCGCCTTTGACCGGCTCGCGGCCAACGGCCGATTGCCCGATGCTATATTCGCCGTTAACGACTTGGTTGCTTCCGGTGCATACCGAAGCATCAAGTACAACGGCCTCCGGATTCCGCGTGACATCGCGATGGTCGGCTTCGGAGACAACGCCATCTCCTCTTACCTCGACCCGCCCTTGACCACGGTCAGACAGTCACCCCACGAACTGGGAAAAATCTGCGCCGAAATCCTCCTGCTGCAAATTAAGCGCTATCCCGAGCCCTTCACGCCCAAAGTGCAGGTGGTCAAAACGCAACTGATAATAAGGGAATCGACATGACAAGAACCCCACCGCTGCTCAAGGCGACTCCCAGGCCGCTCACAACCGCTCGTCGTGATGGTTGCCTGCGACGCCCCGCCCATGAGCAGCCCGCACCTTGCCGGTTGATTTACTATTCACTCACCGAAAGGAGCACGAAATGAAAAAGGCACTGGTCTGCGGCGCCGGAGGATTCATTGGAAGCCACATGGTAAAGAGACTGAAGAAGGAGGGTTACTGGGTCCGAGGCGTCGACCTCAAATACACTGAATTCGCCCCCACGGAAGCTGATGATTTTGTTATCGGAGACCTCAGAGAGCAGCGGGTCTGCCGCAGCGTCGTCGACGAGAGTTTTGAAGTCATCTATCAGTTCGCGGCGGACATGGGCGGGGCCGGCTTTGTCTTTACGGGCGAAAACGACGCCGATATCCTGCACAACTCTGCTTTGATAAACTTGAACATGGTCGAGCTGGCCAACAGGCTGAAAATCAAAAAGATATTCTACTCCTCCTCCGCCTGCATTTATCCCGAACACAATCAACTGGACCCGGACAACCCCAACTGCCGGGAGGATTCCGCCTATCCGGCCAATCCCGACAGCGAATACGGCTGGGAGAAGCTGTTCAGCGAGCGACTTTACCTGGCCTTTCACAAAAACCACGGACTTGCCGTGCGGATCGCTCGATACCACAACATCTTCGGGCCAGAAGGCTCCTGGAACAATGGACGCGAGAAGGCCCCCGCCGCGCTCTGCCGCAAGGTCGCCGAGACGCCCGACGGCGGCCAGATCGAGATTTGGGGAGACGGCAAACAAACGCGGTCCTTTCTCTACATCGACGAGTGCATCGAAGCCACCCGGCGATTGGTCGATTCGGATTGCCTCGGACCGCTGAACATCGGCTCCGAAGAAATGGTCACGCTCGATCAACTGGCGACTATGATAATGCAGATTGCCGGCAAGACCCTTGCTATCAAGCACATTCCCGGCCCGACCGGAGTCCGAGGCCGAAACTCCGACAACGCGCTCTATTTCGAAAAAATCGGCTGGAAGGTCTCAAAGCCTCTTCTTGATGGACTTACCCAAACTTATCTCTGGATCAAAGAACAGGCCGAAAGAGTCGGGACCGCTGCCTAAAGTGCCCTCAAAAGAGCCGCAGCCCCCCGGCGAACCGGACATATGATACGAGTATCGTCTCGGCGCCCGGCATAATCTCGGCGAATGCTTGATAGAAGCCCTCTCGGCGTGACGTCACGCGCTCATTTGACCGAGGCAAAGGAAGGATGACAGAACGTATGAACGATAAGACGGTACTGGTAAGCGGGTGTTTCGATTTGCTCCATGCCGGTCACATCGCTTTTTTCGAGAGCGCCGCGGCCTACGGCAAACTCTACGTAAGTATCGGCAGCGATGACAACATCCGTCTCCTCAAGGGAAAATCGCCCTATTTCTCCCAGGAAGAAAGGGTCTACATCGTCAACGCCATCGAATCCGTTAAAAGGGCCTTTGTCGCCTCCGGCTCCGGTATGCTCGACTTCGAACCCGACTTGAGAAATCTCGAGCCCGACTGTTTCGTCGTGAACGAGGACGGCCACACCCAAGAGAAAGAACGGCTGTGCGAAGAGCTTGGCGTACAATATGTCGTTCTTGAGAGAATCCCCGCCAACGGACTGCCCGACAGATCCAGTTCGCAGATCAAGAAGGAGCTTGGATTTCCGTACCGTGTTTCCATAGCAGGCGGCTGGATTGACCAGCCCTGGGTCTCGAGCGTCTGTTCAGGCTCAATGGTCGTGGCCTCTATCCGACCGACCATCGATTTCAACGACCGCTCCGGAATGGCCACCAGTTCAAGAAAGGTGGCCATCGAGCTCTGGCCAGACAGGCTCCCCGAAGGCGACCCTGTTAGAATGGCACAACTGCTCTTTGGCGCCGAAAATCCTCCCGGCCGGGAATATGTCTCCGGCTCCCAGGACCACATAGGCCTGCTCGTCCCGGGAATCAGCCGGCTGTACTACGAAGGCCAATACTGGCCGAGCAGAATTGACACCACGGCTGATAAGGACACCTGTGACTGGCTGTCGGATGTCATCAACCTCGTGCCCCTTGAGCCGCGCCCCGAAGGATACGACCCGCTCGAAGTAAGGAATCTCGAGTACGAATGGGTTAGCAAGCTCGGCCTCTCCGGCCGGAATTGCTGGCAAAGCATACTGGACCATGACGTCAACGGCCTCGGTGAATCCCTGATGCTCAGCCTGAAGTGCTGGCAGAAGATTTTGCCCGCCACTGTGGCCGACTATGCGATGGCCGAACTTGAAAAATATGCCTCACATCCCGGCGCCACGTTTTCGGGCTGCGGAGGGGGCTATATCCTCGTCGCATCGGATAAACGGATCGACGGAGCCCTGAAGGTCAGGGTCCGCTATTAGACTCAAAAAACAGCCCGACTGTTGAAGCCCGGAGGCAAAAGTGAGAGAATTCGAACTTGGCTGGGCCGTTGCTCGCGTCCCAGGCAAGGCGGGCCGAGGACAATGGCGGCACTTGGTCCTTCAGGACTTTGACGCAGAAATCTGTATGGCTCTATAAGGGAGTATCTGACAATGAGAGAGAACACTTCTACCTCTGGCGCTGGCAAATCCTGTTGTGACGGTCCGGCCGGCGCCGCCAATCGTCAATGCGCCCGAATCAATCGACGCGATTTCATGGCCCTTACCGCCGCCGGTGCGGCCGGCGCGGTATTGAACGGAGCCGCCCTCCCGGTTATGGCCGGACCCTTCGAGGATAACGAATACCTCAAAATCATCCCGGCCGACAAAAGGCTCGACCTCAAATGGATCGAGTCGCTGACCGCGCGCGGACGCCCCACCGTGGTCACCGACCCCGGCGCCCTGCGCCATATCGGAATGCCGGTCGGCGGGTTGTTCACCGGAACCCTTTACCTCGGCGGCGACGGAAAGTTGTGGCTGTGGGATATCTTCAACCGCGCTGTGGAAGGAATCGCACCCAGAGACATAAAGTATAAGGGAAAATCCGTGCCGACCCGCAACGGCGGCAATTACGTTTCTCCCGCCCCGCCCGAATCCCCTCTCGACCAGGGCTTTGCCATAACAATTGACCAAGACACTCGCCGGCTCGACCATACCGGCTTTGCGGACATCTCATTCGAAGGACGGTACCCCGTCGGCCTCGTGACATACAGGGACAAGAATTGTCCCCTCAGCGTCAGACTGCAGGCCTATTCGCCCTTTATCCCGCTCAACGCCTACGACTCCTCCCTGCCCGCCACGGTTATGAGCTATACCGTCACAAACCAGTCCGCACGCACCGTCAAGGCCGAAATCACCGGCTGGCTCGAAAACGCAATCTGCCTGCACCACCGCGACCGGGTTCCCGGCATTCGCCGCAACCGCATCCTGCGAGACAAAGGCACGACATTGCTCCTCTGCTCGGCAGAGTCCGCCCCGCAGCCCGAACAGGCCGCCCGGCCCGACATACTGTTCGAGGACTTCGAAAAGGACAACTATGAAGGCTGGACCGTCACCGGAAGCGCCTTCGGCGATTCGCCCCTCAAAATGGCCGAAATGCCCGGTTATCAGGGCGACGTCGGCGGCAAAGGCAAGCGAGTGGTCAACACGCATAACGTTCGCAGCGGCGAAGACGTTCGCGGCGGCGACCGGCACGTCGGAACACTCACCAGCAAACCTTTCACCATCCAGCGAAACCACATCAATTTCCTGGTTGGCGGGGGCGCACACAGGGGAAGAACCTGCGTAAACCTGCTCGTTGAAGGCAAGGTCGCCGCCTCCGTAACCGGCCGCAACGACAACCGAATGGCCCCGGCCTCTTTCAATGTGGCCAAATGGGCTGGCAAACAGGCCCAAATACAAATAACCGACAACGAGACGGGCGGCTGGGGCAACGTGGGCGTCGATCACATCGTCTTCTCCGACCGCCCGGCACAGACTCTAATCCTAGACGAGCTTCATGATTTCGGCACAATGGGCTTCGCCCTGCTGGATGGCGACGCCGATGACCTCGCGTCGGCTTCGATAACCGCCCCGGGTCGGTTCCGCCAGACCGTCGACCAGACAACCAAACCTCTCGGTGACAGGCTGACCGGCTCCGTCGGCCGCAAGCTCTCACTGCGCCCCGGCCGAAGCCGGACCGTCACCTTCGTAGTCACCTGGCATTTCCCGAACCTCTCGGTGGCCCGCATGAACAACGTCGGCCGGTACTACGCGGCCCGTTTCCCGGATGCTCGCGCCGTCGCAAAATACGTGGCCGACAATTTCGACCGGCTCAGCACCTCCACACACCTCTGGTGCGATACCTGGTACGATTCCTCGCTGCCCTACTGGTTCCTCGACCGAACCATGGCCAACACAAGCACCCTGGCCACCAGCACATGCTACCGCTTCGCGAGCGGACGATTCTGGGCATGGGAGGGAATAGGCTGCTGCCACGGCACCTGCACGCACGTCTGGCACTACGCGCAGGCAATGGGCCGCCTCTTCCCGGAAGTCGAGCGCTATCACCGCGAGAACGTGGATTTCGGGCTTGCCCTGCATGCCGACGGAAGCATCGGCCATCGCGCCAACCTGCGCGACAGCTCCGGCCCGGCGCACGACGGACAGTGCGGCCGCATACTCGGCGCATACAGGGAGCATCAAATGACCGCCGACGATGCCTTCCTCAAACGCGTGTACCTGAAGATAAAGAAGGCGATCGAATACATGATCCGGCGCGACGATGACAGTGACGGCATAGTCGAAGGCTCACAGCCCAACACGCTCGACGCCGCCTGGTTCGGAAAAATCTCTTTCCTTGCTTCCCTTTATCTTGCCGCCCTGCGGGCCGGCCAAGCCATGGCCGGGGAAATGGGCGACGACGATTTTGCCGAACGTTGCCGGGATATCGCCGAACGCGGGGCCGCAAACATCCTCGAACTCTACAACGGCGAGTACTTCCACCAGATCGAAGACCCCAAAAACCTCAAAGCCATCGGAGTCGGCAAAGGCTGCTACATCGACCAGGTCTTCGGCCAGAGCTGGGCTTTCCAGGTCGGTCTCGGCCGGCTCTTCGACGAGCAAAAGACAAAAAGCGCTCTGCGCGCCCTGTGGAAATACAACTTCGTCCCCGACGTCGGACCGTTCCGAGAAAAGTTCCAGCGAGGGCGGTGGTACGCAACAGCCGGCGACGCGGGCCTGCTCATGTGCACATGGCCGAAAGGCGGGCTCCGCGAGGACTTCAAGAAACACTGGCAGTACATGTACTTCAACGAATGCATGACCGGCTTCGAATGGCAGGTCGCCTCACACATGATCTGGGAGGGCATGATTACAGAGGGCATGGCGGTCGCGCGCGCAATCCACGACCGCTACAACGCCGCCCTGCGCAACCCATACAACGAAATCGAGTGCTCCGACCACTACGCCCGCGCCATGGCCAGCTACGGCGCATTTATCGCCGCCTGCGGCTATGAGTACCACGGGCCCAGGGGTTATCTGGCCTTCGCCCCGCGCATAAACCCTGAGAGCTTCAAGGCCGCCTTCACCACCGCCGAGGCATGGGCAAGCTTCTCCCAGAAGATCTCCGACAATGTCGCTACAGAGCGGATCGAGCTGAAACATGGAACGTTGAAACTCAATGAGCTGCGCTTCGAACCGCCACGAGGCGCGAAACCCGACATCGTTACCGCCCGCCTCAATGACAGAGAGCTGGACACCCGCTTTGATCTCGACCAACGCTGGCTTCGAGTCTTCCTCCAAAAGCCCCTGACCATGAATAAAGGCGACAATCTTCTTGTGACAATCGGCAAAAAGGCCTGAAATAGGCGTCCAAAACAACAAAACAGCACCGAAACGCGCCTTTCGGCCGACAAATTCCGCCCTGCGTTTGCGCGGCTACTTGTCCGGTCTTTTAAGCTCTGGTAACATGGCTGCTAAAACCGCGCGCCGACGCCGGGAAAGAACATATACTATTTGCAGAAAGGGATACCTGTGACCAACATGCCGACGACACCACCTATCTCGCTTCCCCGGATATCCTTGACCTTGGTTCTCTGCATTCTGGTCGCCTTTCCCGTTGCCTCCGGCGCGGCCAATGAGAGCATCGACAAAGACCGCCTAAATAACATCGCCGATATGCTCCCCGAAAGACCGGCTGGCTTCGGCTCGCCAATAACCGACCGCAGCGCCTGGGAAAAGCTGGCCCGCAATGATTCATTCAAGAAAACAATAGCGCGGGCCGAAAGGCTTCTCGAAGAACCGATTCCCGAACAGCCGGATGAGCTATATCTCGACTTCTCCCGCACCGGCAACCGCACACGCTGGCAGAGAGTCAGCGGCCTTAGGCGAGGAAGGATTGGAGCCCTTGCACTGGCCGAATGTCTGGAGAATAAAGGCCGTTTCATACCGGCATTCGAACGGATCGTCGGCACGCTCTGTTCCGAGCGCACGTGGGTCATGCCCGCCCACGACAGAGGACTGGCAAACTTCAATGGCAAGATTGTGGATATTGACCTCGGTTCGGCAATGCTCGCCTGGTCTCTCGCAAGCGCAGACTATCTTCTCGCCGACAAGCTCAGCCCCAGGACCCGCCAGCTTATTCGGGACAATCTCGAAACGCGCATCTTCAAACCCTACCGCGATATGGTCCTCGGCAAACGCAAGGAAAATTGGTGGATGCTCGGAACAAACAACTGGAACGCCGTCTGCCTCGCCGGCGTGACCGGCTCGGCGCTGGCGGTGATCGATTCGCCCGAATCCCGCGCCCTTTTTGTCACCGCGGCCGAGAAGTACTCGCAGAATTTCCTCAACGGCTTTACCGACGACGGCTACTGCTCCGAAGGCCTCGGCTACTGGAACTACGGTTTCGGCTATTACGTGATGCTCTGTGAAGCCATTCATCAGGCCACCGGCGGCAAAGTGAACCTGATCGAGAATCCCAGAGCGGCAAAGGCCGCACAATTCGGGGCCAATATCGAGATCCTCAACGGAGTCTATCCCGCCTTTGCCGATTGCTCCGTGCGCGCCAGGCCCGGCTCGCGCCTGATGTACTTCGTAAGCCGCCGGTTTGGCATGGGCCTGCGCTCCTGGGAGCAAAACGATCCCTCGTCCGCCTCCGGCTCTCTGTACGAAAGCATGATGTATTCCTTCCCCAATTCCGCGTCCCGCGCCGCCACCGCCAAGGTCTCTTCAAGCGGTCCCGGTATCCGCTCATGGTTCGACAAGGCCGGAGTCCTTCTCTCTCGGCCTCGCGCCGCCTCAGCTTCGCGCCTCGCCGTCGCTCTCAAGGGCGGCCACAACGCCGAACACCACAACCACAACGACGTCGGTTCGTTCGTCGTGGTGCTGGGCGACAAGCCGCTGCTGCTCGATCCCGGCGGCGAAGTCTACACCGCCCGCACCTTCAGCGGCCGACGTTATGAAAGCAACGTCCTCAATTCCTTCGGCCATCCGGTCCCCGTCGTTGCCGGCAAATTGCAGCGAACCGGCCGACAGGCTCAGGGCCGTATCGTCGAAAAAACCTTCACCGACTCCGCCGACACACTCGTCCTGGACATTTCCAGCCCCTACGACGTGCCGGAGCTCAAAAAACTCGAGCGCAACTTCACCTATTCCCGTCTCGGCGCCGGCTCTCTCACGGTAACTGACAAAGTCGCCTTTGCACGGCCCTGTAACTTCGGCGCCGCAATAGTGACATTCGACCGGTGGAAACAGATTTCACCTTCCGCCTTGATGGTCTATGACCAACAGGACGCCCTCGGCGTGCAGATTGAAGTAACCGGGGCCGACTTTGAAATCCTCCCAGAGACCATCAAGGAAGACCTCAGCGGCCGCAGGCTCCCCACGAGATTGGGAATCAACCTTACCCAGCCCGTGACACAAGCCTCCGTTACTCTTGTTATAACCCCTGTGGAACAGGCAAAGGGCTCTTAGAACCGGGGCATCTAAAACTGAGTTGACTTGACTGCTTTGCCGCAGACCGAAAAAAGTGCTAAGGACAACGCCTATGACCAGCATCGACAAAGGACGCATAAATTCCTACGGTGGCGTGTTCCTCTTCACTCTGCTCCTCACGCTCGCACCGTTGGCCTGCGCCGAATCCCAGGTTTCCAAACTCGCCGTTCGACACCACATGGGCCGGACATTCATCACCTGGAGCGAGGTTGACCCTCCTCCGCTGCCGGATGACATCGACGATGCTGCGCTTCGCAAAATTGCCGCCGGAATCGACAAAGAAGCCCGCGTTCGATACCGAATCTACCGGAGTGACAGACCGATTGCCTCTGTTGAAGCAATGACCCCCATCGCCGAAATCGGACCTTTGACCTGTTATGACCTCGACTATTATGGCTCCTCCCAGAAAGGCAAACCCGCTATCCGCTACGTAATAAGGGACGGTGCCGGGCCCCTTAGCCACGGTACCGGCCTGTACGTTCACAGCCCGAAAAACCCGCACGGACAAAAAGCTCAGGGCAGCGGTGCCCGCATGCGGTCATACTACGCGGTCACATACTCCAAGAATGGCGCCGAAAACACCTCCATCACCGGCGACAACGCTGCCTCCCAACCAGTGCGGGAAGTCGAGGGCCCGGGCGAGCCCGTTCTGCAGCGCATTGTCAAGCCCGACGAATTCGCCTATATCCGCCGACCGGAGTTGCACTACTACGTCCGATGGGAGGCGCCGCCCAACGCATCCGTCGAAAACAAGCCCATCGACTACCTGGTCGCGATTCCGCCGCGAATCGAACGCAGGCCGACCCCCGTTGGCCTCCACCTGCACTGCTGGGGGGGAAGTCTTAACGGAGGCTTCGGCTGGTGGTACAGCCACGAAAAACTCGGAACCACGTACCTCATTTCGTCAAATCAGATACCCTACGATTGGTGGACCGGTTACCACGAGCTTTACTATGAACCCGGCGCATCCGACCAAAGATGGAAAAAGGGCGTTGTCAGGCCCTACACGACAACCCGAATGCTCTCATTTCTCGATTGGGCCGCCGGAAAATACGACCTGGACCTGACGCGCGTCTTCACCGCCGGCTCTTCTATGGGAGGCAGCGGCGCGCCGATGTTCGCGATTCGCCGCCCGGACAGGATTGCATGGTCGATAGGCTGGGTGGGCGTCCATGACCCCGGAAACACGCCTCAATTCACCGGCTCCTACGAAAATGTGTACGGCAAGAAACAGTGGGGCATAAAATTCGAAGACGGCACGCCCGCCTTTGACCACTTCAAAGATGCATGGTATCTGCGGCGGCACGTGGAAAAGGACATCGGCTTTATCACGTGGTCCAACGGTAAGAACGACGGGGCGATTGGCTGGCCGCAGGCCCTCGAGTTCTATCGGGCGATGCAGCAAACGCGCCGGCCTCACATATTCGTCTGGGGGCTGAACGGCCACGGGCAGCGCGCGGCAATGCCGGCCGACGGAGGAGAGCGCGTCATGCCCATCGACATCCGCCTCGACCAGAGCCTCCCCGCCTTCACGAATTGCTCGCTCGATGACGACCCCGGCACGGCAAGAAGACTCGAATCACCAAGAAAGGTGATCGTGGGCAGGGAAACCAGAACAGACATCTACGACGGGGATTCCGTCGGCCAGGTGAATCTCTATCTCTACTGGGACACCGAGACCGTGGTTGATACTCCCGAAAGCTGGGAGATAACCGCCGCCCTTCTTCCCAAAGCGCCCGCCGAAGAATGCACGGTCGACATCACGCCGAGGCGGCTGCAGAAATTCAAACCCCGCCCCGGCCGTCAATTGAAATGGTCCAACGTTTCGCAGGGAAGGCCGATCCAGACGGGCACGGTCGAGGCCGACGCGTCGGGGCTCGTGACTCTCCGCAACGTCACGGTGACCAGGAACAAGAATCGAATCTCCATCCGCCGCTGAGCTCAAAAAGACCTCTCCGCCAAAACGGTCCGAGAACTCTTGTCGGGCTCATATCTTCTGACCCTCGTCCATATCCTGCCTCGACTCCTTGCCGCGCTCCGCTGATTCTTGCTTCTTGAGCTTCTCCACAAGACCATCGAGCATCTCCCGGTGACTCTTCTCCAACTGCTCTATCCGCTCCTGCAGCTCGCGCATCTGCTCCTCTATCCCGTCGAACGTCTCATCCCCGGGGCCGAACCGCGGAACTTCCGGCATTTGATACGGCTGGAGATTCTCGAAGTATTGCCGCCACTGTCTCCCCGGCTCTACCCACGACATGTCCAAACCGTGGAAGTGCCGGCCCGGCTCCGCGGATTCCCGTGCCTTCTCAAGCGCCTGTGTCGCCGCGCTGCGATACTTCTCCGGCAGCTCGTCGACCTCCTTTATCGTCGTCTTGTGCTCCGTGTCTCCAATACGAACCGTTATTGTCGAATTCTCTTCGCTCGGGTCACCTTCGATGGTGATCGTGTAGCTCCGGTCGCCGTCCGTGTAATGATATGTGCGAAGCTCTTTCGTGAACTCCCGAATGTAGGTGGAAACGTCCGGCATCGTCAGGATGTCATGAAAAGGTATCTCATCCCACCTCTGCCCGCCCGGTTTGAGTTGAAACATCCTTCCGGGACGCCAGGAGGTCACCAGCTCAGGTTCGACCGCATACTTCCAGTCGAATTGCTCGTCCTTGAGCCGCCCGAGTTCAAGCCTGACGGTCCGGCGCTCCCCTAAGTGGATGACCTCTAACGACACTTCCGCCCCCACGTCGGTATCTCGCACCGCCTCCACAATCTGCTCGTAGCCGGTCATCTGCTTGCCCTCAAAACCGGTTATAATGTCGTCACGCTCCAGCCCGGCCTTGTCCGCCGGGCTGTTACGATGGATGTTTTGAATGCGAACGCCCTGTTTTGGTGAGAGTCTCAAGTGCTTTCTAAGCAGTTCCGGCAGTGCTCTCTGGTCCAGTCTGACACCAATATAGGCACGCTCTTCGGCTGGCGCCGACTCGGCAGACACCGCCGTGCAAGCTGCCGCCAGAACGGCGACAACCACGAGTATGACGCTTCTTGTTCTCATCGTATGCCCCTTTCAAACGCAGTCCTTATTCACCACTACAGGTCTCCGTAATATGCCGCGGGCTTGACCATGTTCTCCCGCAGCCCCTCGATAAGCCACTGGTCGCCGCCTCTATCGGTGAAGCTGTACCAGTCGACATTCCGCATCACGTCCGGCGCACCATCCGGCAGAACCTCCCGCAGCACGCGCTCCTGCGTTTCTGCTTTCCCATCCTGGCTCAAGCCGACCGCAGACCTCTCCGGAGCGGCTGTCCCCCCGGCAACGGCAAAGTGAAGGACCGCGCCTATCACAATTCCGGCCGCTAATCCCGCGACAAACCGAATCACCCCGCGGGCGCCTCTTATGCGCCGCAGCCGGCCCCCTGCCACTCTCCACGCCCGCTCGAAAACCTCATCTGCCTCATTTGCCCCTCTCGTCATCTCTGAGCCGACGGCAGGAACGCTGCTCTCGTGCAATGCCCGCAGCCCCTCGAACAGACCTCTTGCCGCCGAATCCCTTTCAAGCGCCGCCTCCAGCATTCGCTGCTCGCTCGGCGTAATCTCGCCGTCGATGTGCCTTCCAATCAGTATCTCGATAGCTTCGTTCGTAATGTTCATCTTTCCTTCACCTTGTCTTTCCCGGTAACCAGGTCGTATATCATCCGGCGGGCCCGCACAAGCCGTATCTGCACGGTCGTTACCGGCACATCGAGAATCTCGCCAATCTGTGCGTAGGTCAAATCGCCTGTATATCCGAGAACAAACACCTCGCGGTACTTCGCCGGCAGCCCCCGCAAAGCTTCCAGGATTAGACGGCACTGCTCCGCCTGCTCCATACTATCGACAAAATGCGCGCCCCTCCCGTCACACTGCCGCTCGGCCAATTCTTCATCCAGCCTCGCCGGCCTGTGGCCCTTGTCCCGGCGATATTGAAGCGCCTGGTTCCGCGCCACAACCGCAAGCCAAGGACGAAACCGCTCCGGCTCCCGAAGCGTACCTATCTTGCCGATTACCCGAACGCAGATATCCTGAAGCACGTCGTCAACATCAGCCGCATCACAGACCACCCCGTACACCAGAGCCCTGAGCCAGTCCCAGTTTCGCACCAGCAGCGTGCGCAACGCCTGCTTATCACCCCGCCCGGCCGCACAAACCAGCGCCGATTCGTTTTGCCTTCGTTTCGACTTCATAGCCTGGTCTCTATTATATATAGATGCGCAGCAAGACGCCCCCGTACAACATCTGCGGACTTTTTTGGAAACCGGCAACGTTTTCTCCGCTTCCCGGGCACGAGCGTCCCGACCCCGATCCGCCCGGCTCTCGTCTCGACGGCCATATCGCCGCAATCACCCTTGGGCCGCCAACGCCCGGCGTTCCCCATAGCCTCGCACTCACAATCCGGACATCGACTGAAGCCGCCTAAATCGCCCCGCTGCGCAGCAGCCTCACGAAATCTCCGGCCCCCAGCTCAACGAGGCTATCGACAACAATATCCGCCTTCGCAAGCTCGGCCCTGCTCTTTGTGCTTGTGACCGCCACAACAGACATCCCCGCGGCTTTGCCCGCCTGTACCCCCGCCACCGCGTCCTCCACCACCGCACACCGCCCCGGTGATAACCCAAGCTTCTCCGCCGCCTTGAGAAACGTATCCGGCGCAGGCTTGCTCCTGCCGACGTCCTCACACGTCACCAACGCGTCAAAATACGCCTCGACCTGCAGACGCCCCAAAATCAGCTCAAGATTCTCCCGCGGTGCCGAAGAGCCCACTGCCAGCGCGAAACCCTCGCCCTTGAGATCCTTGACCAACGCCGCCGCCCCCTCCGCCGGAACCAAACGCTCGCCGATAAGTTCACGGTATCGTTGCTCCTTCCAGTCGCTCATCCGCGCCATCTCCTCACCGGACACATCGCGTTCGAGCAGCATGGGTATTATCTCACAATTCTGCAGCCCGAACGTGCGGCAAAAGACCTCTTCCGACATGGAAAAACCCTCCCTCTCTCCAAGATCCCGCCAAGCCTGCTTATGTGCCCAGCCGCTGTCGACCAGGACCCCGTCCAGATCGAAAATCACCCCCAGCCCTCTGCCATTCGATGTCGTTTGCACTTTTGCTCCTGTCAAAAAGCAGATGCCTCTCACACGCGGCAAACCCCCGGCTCCGGCACAGAGAACCGCGGGCATTTGAAGTTGCAGTATTCTATTGCCGCAACGCCCGTACTTCCAGCGCTAATCCGTCGAAACTAAATGGAGACACAAGGCTAAAGCTCGACCCGTATGGCAACGCCCGCTGACCCCGCCAAGTCAGCGCATTCCGATAATTGGCCTGTGTGGATGAACACCCGCCGCCTACATCAGTGCGACCAGGCCCCTCAGCCGGAAAGCAGCGACCTCGCCTCCTTAAGCCTGCTCGTGAAGGCATTCAGTGTAGATAGTCTGCTGTCGAGATGTTGAATGAAGACAACGTATTCGTAGAACGCAACCGCCTCTTTCAAAACCCGGATTTCATCTTCTATTTGATTGCGGCTGCGATATATCTGCGACAGTCTGTAGAATGCGTCGTTCTCGTCGGTGTTGTTTGATATGTCTCGCTCGTAGAGTTCAATTGCTTTTTCAATCCCCAGCTCCTGCTCCAGTTGGTTTGGCTTCAGGCAGGTCACCACTGTGTTCATAGCACATCCTTCCTAAAATCAACCTCCCCCAACTATGCGTTTCTTTCGGCCATAATCGCCGACGTGCTTAATCCAAAACCCGCAAATAGCTGATACCGACACCACGATTACCGACCCCGAATTCTTATAGGGCCAAACGAAACGCTCAACAAGAATCCTGAATAAGAAGCGACCGGCGCCCCGAAAGCGCGCAAAAGCAACGCTTCTCCACACAAGCCGGCAAAGACCGATACCAAAGAGAACGCTAAATAGTGGCCTTCTCAATTCCCATCTCTTGGGGGTACATTGTCATTGGTGGACGCCACAGGAACGCGGAAAAAAGTCTGACGATGCAAGGACCCGAGAACGCGGGACTGTAATTGCGCCGGGGAAATCACTTTGTTTCACAATGAGCCCTGCTGTATAATGCGATAAAGTAGTCTCGCGAAGTGTGCTTGGAATGAGCCTGGGAATTTGGGAGTATTAACCGAACGGATTTTTGGCGGAGGTCAAACTCATGGGCAAGTTTTCCTATACATGGTCATTGAAAAGAAGGGGCCCATAAGTGCGCTGAAGGAGTCGGCCGCGCTTTTGAAAAAAACGTGGGGTCAGCAGCTTATCGGCAATTTCAGCTTCGTCCTGGTCCTCTTTGTCCTGATCCTCCCCGGGGCCGTGTTCGTTTTGATGGCGCTCCTCACCATGGGCACTCCCGCAATGATAGTCTTCATCGCTCTGGCGGGGGCATATATCATCCTTCTGTGTAATATTATATGGGCACTTGGAGCGATCTTCTGTGCGGCCGTTTATCTGTACGCACGCGACGGGCGAGCCCCCGGCAGCTTCGACAGTTTCTTGTTGAGCGATGCGATCGTTCAGAGATAGACCCGTCACCCGCTCTGATATGATGGCGGCGGCGCCTACAGGGTCCAGCCGTCCCGATACCGGTAGTGCAGGCAATCGTTGGCCTCGGCCAGATTCGTGACCTTCATGTTCTCGCTGTCCCAGAGCAGTCTGGCGCCACCCATCCGCACGGAGACGGTCCCCAGCAGCACGGCCTCGGTCAGCGCTCCGGCAAAATCGAAATTCGACCGCGTCGCCGTGCCCTTCTTGCATGCCTCTATCCACTCCCTGTGGTGCCCGACCGAGCGTGGCAGCGTCCTGGCCGGCCGCTTGTAGTCCCGCATCCTCTGCTCGGGAATGAGCCTCGGACTGTTGCCACCCCAGCCCTCCACGTACATCTTGCCCTTGTCCCCCACGAAGATCACGCCGTCCTCGCGCGACAGTTCCCGCCCCGCATCCAACTCGACCGGACGAGCCGGAATCATGCCGCCGTCGTACCAGTGCAGCCGCACGGGCGGCATCTCATCTCGCACCGGAAACTCATAGTGCACCGTACAGGCCAAAGGCAGAGTCTCATTGTTGAAAAGCGTTGAGCTCGAGTCCACGCTCGTCGGAGCCCCCAGCTTCAAGGCCGAGAAGACCGGGGCGACGTTGTGTATCCCCATATCACCCAGTCCGCCCGAGCCGAAATCCCACCATCCCCGCCACGCAAACGGCACGTATGCCGGGTGATACGGCCTGTACGGAGCCGGGCCCAGCCACAAGTCCCAGTCCAGGCCGTCCGGAACCGGCGGAGTCTCCTTCGGCCGATCCACCCCCTGCGCCCAGAAAAGTCGCCCGTTGTGAGTCGGCCGGTCCGACCAGGCATGCACCTCGCGCACCGGGCCGATTGCCCCGTCCCATATCCATTCGTTGATCAGCCGGTTGCCCTCGAACGCCATCCCCTGGTTGCCCATCTGCGTCGCCACCTTGGCCCGGCGCGCAGCCTTCGCCAATGCACGGGCCTCATAAACCGTGCGCGTCAGCGGCTTCTCGCAGTACACATGCTTGCCCATCTTTATCGCCGCCATCGAAGCCGCCGCATGCGTATGATCCGGCGTGGCCACGACGACCGCATCAATCTCCGCCCCCTCTTCAAGCATCCTGCGAAAATCGCGATACCGCTTTGCCTTCGGATACCGCCTGAAAGCACCTGCCGCCCGCCGTTCATCGACGTCGCATAAAGCCACGATATTCTCGCTCTCGACCGCCCGCAGGTCATCGCCCCCGCGCCCGCCGACACCTATCCCCGCGATATTGAGCTTCTCGCTCGGCGCCGGACGGCCCGGACCGCCCAGAACGTGCGCCGGCACAATCGTGAACGCCGCCGCCGCGGCCGCACCGCCCACAAGGCCTCTCCTCGATATTCCACCACCCAAAACCTCGCGACTTTCAGAGCCCTCTTTCATGTCACTTACCCTTCCCGGCCAGAATCGCCTCAATTTCATCCATCGTGCGGTTCATTGCCGCCATCGTCTTGTTGAACGGCTCGGCCGTCGTCATGTCAACCCCGGCCTTCTTCAGTATCTCTATCGGATAATCCGACCCGCCCGCAGATAAAAACGCGATGTACCTCTCGCCCGCCCCCTTCTGCCCCCCAAGAACCTCCTCCGACAAAGCCGTGGACGCCGTGAAGGACGTCGAATACTGGTACACGTAAAAATCGTAGTAAAAGTGCGGAATGTACGCCCACTCGACCGTGTACAGCTCATCTATATGGCAGACGCCCTTGTCGTGACCGTAATATTCCTTCAGGATGTCACCATATAGCTTGCTCAGCACGTCACCAGTCAGCGGCTCGCCGCGCTCGGCCTTCTCGTGCATCCGCAGCTCGAATTCCGCGAACTGCGTCTGACGGAAAACCGTCTGCCGAATGCCCTCCAGATGGTTCATCAACAGGGACAGCCGCGTGCCCTCCTCCTTTATCTCCTTAAGCATCCTCTCGATCAGCAGAGCCTCGTTGAAGGTCGAAGCCACCTCCGCCACAAAAGTGGAGTAGTCCGCCGTCGGATACGGCTGGGTCTTGTTCGCATAATAGCTGTGCAGCGCATGGCCGAGCTCGTGCGCCAGCGTGCTCACGTCCTCGTATTGCCCGTTATAGTTCAGAAGGATATACGGGTGAACGTCGTAGATGCTGCCGTTCGAATAGGCCCCGGCCCGTTTGCCCGGAGTGGGATGCACGTCGACCCATCTGTTCTCCAGCGCCTCCCGCGTCACACGCCGGTAATCCTCCCCCAACGCCCGCACCGAATCCAGAACAAGCGACTTGGCCTCCTCGAAGCTGTACTCGAGCTCGACGCCCTTGACCGCCGGAGCATATACGTCCGAGTATTTGAGCATCTCGACGCCGAGCATCCGTTTCTTCAGGCCCAGATAGCGGTGGAATGAGCCGAGATTCTTGCGGACGTTCTCGATAAGGGCCGAATAGACCTTCGTGTCAATATTGTTCTTGTCGAGCGCCCTGTGCAGCGAGGACTCGTACCCGCGAGTGCGGGCGTAGAACATGTTCTTCTTGACGTTGGCGTAAAGATCGACGCCGAAAGTCCCTTTGAAATTGTTGATCGCTCCCCAAAACGCCCGGAACACCGCCTCGCGATCGCCGCGATTACTCACTGCTCGATACCGCGTGTATCCGGCCTTCGTCAGCAGCGCCGTCGTACCGTCGCTCAGCTTTATCTCGGGGTACGGCAGCTCCGCATTGCTGAAGATCGCATAGATTGATGCCGGGCCGTTGGCCAGAAGGCCCGCTTCAGCGAGTATCTTCTCCTCCTTCTCGGAAAGCCTGTGGGCCTTGGTCCGCTGTATGTCGTACAGGTACATCTTGAAAACCCTCAGCCCGGGCTTTTCAACAATGAACCTGTCGATTTTCGACTTCCCCGTGTCGGCAATTTCCGACTCAATAAACGACGCCTTTGAGCCGTAGTCGGTGCGCATCTGCTCGATTTCCTGCCTCATCGCCAGATACTTTGAATTCCGCGTGTCCTCGTCGGACTTCATCGCGGCATAGTTGTACAGCCGGTCAAACTCCTGCGAAATACGGCTGTCAAACTCCAGGCACCCTGCCAAACCGGAGGCGGATTGCGCCAATTTGCCCTTGTACTCCAAGACCCCGCTGTATTCGGCGGCTAGTTTCACCTTCGCTTCATTCCACGCCTCGTCCGACGCGTAGATGTCCTCGAGTTTCCATGTCTGGCTGACGGGAACCTCCGGCCGCTCGAGAATCCCAGGTGCCGCCCTGGCGCGGCACAATAAGACCAAAATGCCTGATGCGATTGCAGGCCCAATTACCCTTTTCATATCAACCCCCTTGTCAACAACCAACGTTGCCCATGCAAACCGGCCCGCCCAAATCCCGGAACCTCTCGCCCTTCAAAATGCCGCAGAGCCCGCCCGGTCTTTCAGTTCAGCTTCTTTACCTTGATGTTCCTGTACCAAACCGGCTTGCCATGGTCCTGAAATCCGAAGACGCCCTTACGAGCCATATCCTTGTAGGCAATGTTGAACTTGTTCTTCGTGCCGTCCTTGTTCAAATGCGCCTCCGGCCAGTCGTTCAGGTCCATATCGATAATCTGCTCACCGTTCAGCACTATATATATCATCGAATCCTTCGCCATTATCGTCATGCGATTCCACTCGCCGGGCGCTTTCACCGCGTTGACGCTCGGCTCCTGAACGTCATAGACCGCCCCGCACGAATGCTTGTCAGGCTCGGCCCTTCCGAAAGAGTCGTGTATCTGAATCTCAATCCCCGTATGAAGCCACTTCTTTATGTCCGCCGTGCGGAAGAATACCCCGCTGTTGGTCTGCTTGGCCACCTTGAATTCCAGATCGAGAATGAAATCCCCGTAAACCTCCTTTGTCCATATGTCCCCGCCGCCCTTGCGCGTCAGGACACCATCCTCATAAGTCCAGCTACCCGGCTTGAACGTGCAGTTGGACAAGTCATCCGCAAGCACGCTCTTCCATCCGAGCGTCGCCGGATGACTTGTCAGTCTCGTCGGTGCGCAAGAACACAAAAAACATACCGCCCCGGCAACTACAAGCATCAATACAACTCTTCTAATCAACATCTCAAATCTCCCAAAATAACAACAATACCCGATTCTACCAACAAGCCATAGACTGTCGTATTCCAGGCCGACGACCTGCCTAATCCGCGTTCTTATACCGTATTACTATGCTCCGGACAAGCCTTTTCATCCCCTCTGGCCGCCCCTTCTTCACGGGAATATCTCGCGTTTGCCTGTAACCTTCTGACCCCCGGCGCCCACTATCCCAATGAAGAGCCTGTTGGAATGGCTCACGAAACCTGCAAAATACTTGCTTGTACCGAAAGGAGCAATGAAATGACCAAAACCGCACGCAAGGTAATAATGGCGGCCGCGATAGCTGTAACAGTACTAACAGTGCACGTTTTTGCCAGCCCGGCCCGGCCCGGCCGCCCGGCGGGACGCGGACAAACGTTTGGGCTCGGCGCCCCCGGAGTACCTAATCAGGCCAGGCCCCAAACGCCCTGGGCACGCGGCATGGGGCCATATTGCCCCTTCGGACGCGGCGGTGCAGCCGGAATGCTTGGAAGACGCGGCGGCGGACGACGATGGAACGCCGGACCTCAAATGTTCGGTCAGCGCAATCGTATGCGTGGACGCGGCCGCGGCAGCCAAATCTTCGGCCGCCCCGGCCGGCGTTTCGCCCCCCGTGCCGCGCCCGGACGCGGCGCCTGGGGCAGAAGCGGTGCCGCAGCCCAAATACTTGGCGGACGCGCCGCAATGCGCGCGCAGCGTTTCGGACCCGGCGCCCCTGGCGGACGCGGCGCCATGCCTGGACGACGCGGTGGAGCCGGCGACTTTGTACGACCCGAACCAAGGCCCGGCCGGCGTGTCGGCCCGAGTGCACCCGACACGCCCGGCAAACCTGATGTCGGGCCCGGCCCCGCGGGCAGACCAGGTGCCATGCGCGGACGCGGTCCTCGAGCCGGCGCCTCTGCACAACCCGGCACAATGCGCGGCCGCGGCCTGGGACCCGGAACAGCAGCCGGGCCAGGCGGACTTGGTCGTCGCTCAGGCATGGTGCCAAGACCCGGTGGCATGGCTGGACGCGGTCCAGGACCCGGTGGAATGGCCGGACGCGGTGCGGGACCCGGCGGCATGGGAGGCTTCGGATTTCGCCGAGGACACCAGCGCCCAAATACGAACGCTGAGGCCGAAGATGCCGGTGGAGACCCCAACCAGTAGCAATGATATGGCTGCCTGCGACGGAAGGTGAATCTTACGACCCGCACAGGCAATTGAAATGTTGACCAATCCAAACACGGTCCCGCCGGCCGAGCCTCTCGCTGACGGGACCGTTCGCCCTTGGACAAGAGCAAGAGACGAACCCAAGTATCTGGAAATTCTGTTGATGGGTCAAACATGGCTATGTATCCTCTGAGTATGGTTCTACCACGTTCTCCATACCGGAACCTCGGCCTCCGGGCTCAAGGGTTCGTCGCCGAAATCCTCCAGGGTGCCCCTGAATCGTTCTCCGATGCAAATGAACCGGAAAACGCCGCCACAGAGGCCTTCGCCGACCTTGAGGACAGCCGACTGAGCCGCCAGGGCGACCCCGACGCATACCGACGTCTGATCGAGCGGCACCAGCAGTACATCGCGCAGATCATGTGGCGATTCAGCAGAGACCATCTCGTACATGAGGAGCTCGTACAGGATGTCTTTGTTGAGGCATACCTGAGCCTGCGAACTTATCGCGCAAAAGCCCCATTTGCCCATTGGCTTTCTCGAATAGCCACCCGCGTTGGATACCGCTACTGGAAACAAATCGCCCGACGCCAGGCAACCGAAAGCTTCACTCTCGAGCAATGGGACCAGTTGCCCGGCGAAGAGCCCGATAAAATCGACCCGGCCCAGGCAGCTTCCCAGCTACATGCTCTGCTCCAACAACTGCCGCCTCGCGACCGTCTCGTCCTGACCCTGCGATATCTCGAAGAATGTGACGTGGCAGAAACCGCCCGCAGGACCGGCTGGACAAAAACAATGGTTAAGGTCCAGGCCCTGCGTGCCCGAAAAAAACTGGAGAGACTCTTCCGTGAGAGCGGAAAGGAGTTGATACCATGAACCTCGAAGAAAAAATCAAAACTCTCGCAGCACGGGCCCGTGCCGAGGTCGTCCCCAGGGTGAATGTTGCCGGCGGTGTGCTCAATATCCTGGCACGGGAGCAGTCAGAGACACTTGTAGTGTATGAAAGACCCTGGATGTGGCTGGCGGCCGTCTCGTCCGCCGTTGCCGTGCCTGCCGCTGTGCTGGCGATAATTGTCTACTTGAAATCGGCCGATCCCGTAATGCAGGTCGTCCAGTCAATCTCGTGGGCCGTACAATGAGTGAAAGAAAAGCTCCGGAAAATCCGACCGTCGTGTTACAGAAAATGCACCGATACCGCATGGCCTTCTTCGGTATGGTTATACTGCTCGCCGGCGTCGTGATTGGCGCCGCCTCGACCGCAGTATACCTCCACGACAGACTCCCCACCGTGCCCCCCGGTCCGGGATTCCTAACCGGCAGAATGCTCGCCGGCCTCGAAGAACGCCTCGCGCTATCACCCGAGCAGGCTCAGAAAATCAAGCCATTGGTCGAAAAACGATTTCAGATAATGCAGGACCTCCAGAATGAATTCCGCCCGAAATTTGGCGAGCAGTTCCGCCTCATGCACGAGGAGATCCTTGCCCAGCTCGACGAGCAGCAGAGGCAGCGCTGGGAGGAAGACCTGAAGAAAATGCAGGAGCATTGGCCACGCGGAATGCGCGGCGGCCCTCGCGGTCCCGGCTCTCGGCGACCCGGTGGCCCCGGCGGCCCCGGCGGTCCGGGCGGCTCTCGTGGCCCCGGCGGCCAGTTCCGCCCGGATCAGGAACGACGCGAGGATTCGCGCCGGCCGTTCCCCGATGGCCAGCGCCGGCCCCCTCAGAGACACCGACAACATCCAAACGACCCTCCGGTCATCGTGCCCCGCCAAAAACCCGCCGACCCGGAACCGAACGAATAAGCGGCCTTGCGCGGCACCCGGAAGTCTGAAGCTGTTATTAACCGGCCGCCCCAAATCTATCCTAACCAGTCCCTGACCTCTACCGACCTGCACTGCACTATCGGTCTTGCCTCCCGCTGGCATTGGCCATAGAATAACTTGCCTGCCGGGTCCGCCGGACTTATCGACAACGAACAAGGAGGCAACGATGTCATTAAATCGGAGAAAGTTTCTCGAAGGCTCGATGACGGCTGCCGGTATCACGGCCGCGGGTCTCGTCCCGACGACGCTCGGCGGCTGTGCCACCGCCCCGTCAAAGAATATCAGCGCTGGCGCAGTAGTGATCAGAAAGAACATCCCTATCCGGCACGATGTCGACGTCTTCGTTGCCGGTGGAGGCCCCTCGGGCCTCGCCGCCTCAATCTCGGCCGCACGCCAGGGTCGCAGCGTCTTTCTCGCCGAGCGACAGAACTGCCTCGGCGGAATGGGCACCGCCGGCCTGCTCCCCCTCTTCATGCAGTTCACCGACGGCGTCAATTTCCTCGCCGCAGGAATAGGAAAAGAGGTCCAGAACAGGCTCCGGGCCGCCGAAGGAACCGGGCCCGACAGCGACCGAACCATAAGGGCCGAGGTCCTCAAGAGACTCTACGACGCAATGCTCCTCGAATCCGGCGCCCGCTTCACCTTCGAAACACGCCTGATCGATGTCCAAACCTCCTCCCAACAGATTCGCTGCGCAATACTTGCCGCCAAGAGCGGACTGTTCGCCGTCAGGGCAAAAATCTTCATCGACTGCACCGGCGACGGGGACATGGCCGTCTGGGCCGGGGCCCCTTATGAGATAGGTGACAAAGACGGTAACGTAATGGCCGGTACCCTGTGCAGCACATGGGCCGATATAGACTGGCGCGCCGTCGATAAATTCGGAAGGGACAAGCAGGAGAAGCTACTCCCCGACGCCATCAAGAACAAGCTCTTCACCAACGAGGACCGCCACCTGCCCGGTATGTGGCGAACGGGCGCTAACCTCGGCGGTGGAAACATCGGCCATACCTTCGGCGTCGACGGCACCGACGAGCGCTCGGTGACAGAGGCGCTCATCCGCGCAAGGAAGATGCTCCTCGAATACGAACGTTACTACAAAGAGTACCTCAAGGGCTTCGAGAAGATGGAGCTCGTAGCGACCGGCTCGATGCTCGGAATACGCGAGACCCGCCGCATCATGGGCGACTACATCCTGAACCTCGATGACTTCAAAAAGCGGGCCGTCTTCGACGACGAGATCGGCCGATACTCGTACCCCGTCGATATCCACTCGTCCAAACCCGGCGACGAAGGATACGAAAAATACGCCAAAGACTTCAAAACCCTTCGATACGGCAAGGGGGAGAACTACGGAATCCCCTACCGAATCCTCGTCCCCAAAAAGCTCTCCAATCTCCTGATCGCCGGCCGCTGCGTCAGCACCGACCGCTACATGCAAAGCTCCATCCGCGTCATGCCCGGCTGCTTTATAACAGGCCAGGCCGCCGGGATCGCCGCGGCCATCGCCGTCGAGAAGAGCACCGATACGCGCGGCGTCCCCGTGGCCGAGCTGCAGCAACGGCTAAAAAAAATCGGCGCGTTTCTCCCGAACTGTTAATCGTCGCGCCACCGTCCGCGCGGCTCCCAGGCAATGCCGCCGGCCAGCCCGACCGTTACGATTTCGGATAAACCCACGGCTTTCGATATTCCCGGCTCAGCAGCTTGTTGGCGTCCGGGTCGCCCACCACTACTTCCCGCTCGCCGTCCCACCTCACGCTGCGCCCCAGCTTGTAAGAGAGCATACCGAGAAGACTCATGTTCGTAGAGCGGTGAATCTCCTCGACGTCACAGACCGGCCTGCGACCCGTCTCGATGGCGTCCAGAAAGTCCGACCAAAGCTCCTTTATGTTCTGCTGGTCCGGTTCGTTGAGTCGTGCATCCTCGTGGATAACCTTCTGGCCCCTCCCTGTCGGGTAAAACGTCCAGCCGTCCTTCCAACCCATGTGGAACGTCCCCTTCGTCCCGTAGAAATAGCACCCCACGTTTTCGCCCTTCTCGGCCGTGTTGCCCGCGAACTGGCGATGCTCCCAGATGGCGGTAAAATCCTCGAATTCGTATGTCGCTATCTGGTGATCCGGGGCGTCCGTCGTCTGATATTCCTCCGTCAGCACCGGCGGACCCTTGATCGGCCGGCCTCCCGTGCTGTAAACGCTCTTCGGCCATTTCTCCTCCATCACCCACAGTATCTGGTCCACCCAGTGCACCCCCCAGTCGCCGAGCGTCCCGTTGGCGTAGTCAAGGTACTGCCGGAAGCCACGCGGATGAATCCCGCCTCTCCACGGATCGTCCGGATTGCCGTTAAAAGGCCGCACCGGACCCGGACCGCACCACATCTCCCAATCCAGCCCCTTGGGAGGCTCGATGTTCTTCTTCGGCTTCTCCGGCCCGCCGCCGTAGAGCACGAACGCACGTACCATCCCGACCTTGCCCGCGTTGCCCTCCTGCAGAAACTTCATGCCCGAAACGTTGTGCGGAGAGACCCTCCGATGGGTGCCCACCTGCACAACCCGCCCGGCTGCGCGGGCCGTGTTGACCATCGCCCGGCCCTCCTTGATCGTATGGCCGATAGGCTTCTCAACATAAACATGCGCCCCCGCCTTCACCGCCGCAATCGTCGCCAGCGGGTGCCAGTGGTCCGGCGTCGCTACAATGGCTATCTCCGGCTTCTCCCTTGACAGCAGCTCGCGGAAGTCCTTGTATCTCTTCGGTCGCTCCCCCGTCAGCTTCTCGACCTTCTCCGCCGCCGGATTCAATTGATGATCGTCCACATCGCAAAGCGCCGCCAGCCGGCACCGGCCCGAGGCCATGGCCTCGCCCGCGATGTTCATGCCCCACCAGCCGCTGCCGATAAGCGCCGTCCGGTACTTCTTGTCCCTCGCGGCCCTCAATACGTTCGGCGCCCCCACAATCAGACCCGACGCCAACGTGCTTTTGATAAAAGTCCGGCGATCCATAGACATGGCAACATCTCCCTTCTTCTAAGAAGACACTCAAGACACCCGGTTCCTGCCGATACGCACCGGCCAAAAAGGCAATACCGGCTTACCCCCATTAAATCTAACCGCACGCCCTCCACAGTCAAGCCGAAAAATGCCCCTGTCCGCAACCTGCCGGCTTGCTGTCAAATCACAACCCGAACCGAATGGCTGCCCCAAAATCGTCTTTCAAGCCAGCCAATATGCCGCCGATTAGGGTGCCGCCGACGCCCCGTCGTTGAGCCACCCGTCGGCCATCGCCGCAAAATCGCCGAAGTTGACCTTGCAGTCCCCGTTCACGTCGCCACGCAAATCCAGGCCGCCCGAGTTGAAGCACCGAGCCGGGTAAATCCTGACGCTGTCGATGATGATTTGGTCGCGGTCGCCCGAACCCGACGGGTCCTGGCCGGAGTCCTCGCCGTCGCCGATTCCTATTGTAACCTTCTTTACCAGCGACAGATTCACACCCGCGTCGCTGAATTCCTTGAGGTCTATGCTCCACTCGTTCCACGAATCCGCCTCGACCGCGTAGTCGTAGGGATGCGTCACCGTCGCCGTCTTCGACCCGGCATCCGTCAGCTTCACGTAAATCGGCTGCCCCGGCACATTGTCTTTTCTGCCGCGGAAGACCAGTGACAAAGCCGCCGCATTACTCGCATTCCAGTCCTCCGCCACCGCAAAGGTCCGCGTCGCCTCCGTATAGTATGGTTCATACTGGTTCTGATACTCGAAACGCATCGCCCTGCCGCCCTGGTACACCTGTCCGGTCTCAAGGAAAATGTAGTGATAAGTGCCCGTCACGTCGGGGGGAATGTTGTGCGGCCATACCGCCTCAATCGCCGCATCACTCGCATACGACTCGAAATCATCCACCGTCCAGTAGGCTTCGGTCGTAAAACTCGCCACGTGGCTCGATACCACGCCCCCGGGGCCGATCTCGTCAACGCGCCACTCGTACGTCTGACCCAATTCGAGTACGCCCGGATCGTAGCTGGCGCCCGCCGGCGTCACCTTCTCCATCGCTCCGGCCTTGCCGAACCACAGCTCCCGCCCGGTGGCAAAGCCCGCCTCGAC
>CP070678.1:5080528-5099338 GCA_020352515.1 Phycisphaerales bacterium
AACTCGTTCAGGTCCTTGAAGTGAAAGCTCCTTATCCTCCCGGCCCTGCCCAGCTTCTTCACCGCCTCCAGAGGATCGACCCCCGAACGCATCCAGTGACCCGTATCCGCACAGGCCCCGATCCACTTGCTGCGATCCCTGCAAACCTTCATAACGGTATCGGGATTCCAGTAGGGAGAGGGCTTGGGATGATTGTGGATGGCAACCCCTATTTTGTACTCCTTGCACAGACTGTCAATCAGCTCGAACGCATCCTCCGGAGGCTCCGATACTATGTTCTCGATGCCCATCTCCCGCGCAAAATCGAAAACCTTCCTGCACTCTGCCTCGTTGTTCGAAAGCCCCACAACCCCGTAGTTCACCAGCGTCACGCCGGCCTCCATCAGCTTCTCCTTCACCGCCGCCTTGGCCTCGCCGGACATGTCGTGCCCGAATCTAATGTTCATCTCCTTGCTCAAACGCTGGCCGGGGTATGCCTCGATATACTTCATGCCCAGAGCCTTGTTCTTGTCAACCGCCTCGAAGAACGTAAACGGGTTGAAGCTGTACGCCTGCATTCCGAGCCGCCAGTTCTCCTCGCCATCGCCCGCCGCACCTGCCGAAGGCACACCGCAAACGCCAAGCGCAAATAAGAGTATCACCGTGCCCACTGTCAACTTCTTGTCCATTTCCTTGTCTCCTGTAAAACGTATCAGTTTCGTTCCACCCTAAAGACTCCATCCCCGACGGTAAACCCGCCGCAGGTGTCTTTCCGCCTCGGGCATATTCGTTACTTTCAGACTCGGACCATCCCACTCCAGCTTTCGCCCGGCGCGGGCCGCCACGTTGCCCAGAAGGATAATCTCGGTCAGGGGCCCCGAATAGTCGAAATTGGCCAGCGGCTTTGGCCCCCCCTTGCACGCCCTTATCCATTCCTCGTAGTGATCGACGCCTCTCGGAAGAAATGGCTCGGGCGCCTTGAAACCCTCCATTCGCGACTCCGGTATGAGCCTGGGGCCACCCATGTGTGGCGCCATGATAACACCGTTTTCCCCGTAGTACAGTCCCCCCTGGCCCGGCAGGTTGCGCCCCTCTTCCAGCTCCTTGGGCCGCGGAGGACTGTTCGCACCGTCATACCAGGTAAGCGTCACCGGCGGCAGCTCGCCCCGGGCCGGAAATTCCCACTTCACGATTGTCTTCTGCGGGTAGGTCTCGTTGTTAAACGGCCCCGGCCTCGCCTCCACGCTCACCGGATACCCTAAGTCCAGAGCCCAGCAAGCCGGGTCTATTATATGGCACCCCATATCACCTAACGTGCCGGTGCCGAAATCCCACCACCGCCGCCACTGCCCCGGCAGATACGCCGGATGGTACGGCCGGTACGGCGCCGGGCCAAGCCACAGGTCCCAGTCCAGAGTCTCCGGCACAGGCGGTCTGTCTTTCGGCCGCGTGCCGCCCCCCCAGTTCTTGTTGCTCCATATATCAACCCGACGAACCTTGCCTATCACGCCCGACTTGATCATCTCGACCACCCGCTTCACCGAATTCTCCGCGTGAATCTGGATGCCCATCTGCGTCACCACGTTGTATTTGCGCGCCGCCTCCGTCAGCCGCCGGACCTCGTAGACGTCGTGCGCCAGCGGCTTCTGGCAATACACGTGTGTGCCCATTTTGATTGCCGCCATCGCCGCCACCGCGTGGACGTTGTCCGGCGTCGATACCGTCACCGCGTCGATGTTCTTGCCCTCCTTCTCCAGCATACGACGAAAGTCCCGGTATTTCCTCGGCCCCGGATATCGCCTGAACGTGCCCTCGGCATGTTTCCAGTCCACGTCGCAAAGCGCCACTATGTTCTCATTGCTCACCTGCCTGACATCATTTCCACCCATCCCGCTGATGCCGATGCAGGCCACGCTCAGCTTCTCACTCGGCGCGACGCGCCCGCGCCCGCCCAGAACATCAGCCGGAACAATCGTAAACGCCGCCGCTGCCGCCGCCCCGCCCAAAAACTGCCGACGCGAAATACTCTTGCTCTTCACAACCTTGCTCCTTAATCACTTGCCGGTCACCCGGCGGTCTTTCTTTGCTGCTCCCGCACCCAGGCAAAAACACTTACAGCGTCCAGCCCGCCCGGTACTCCCGACGCAGGAACTGGTTCGCCTCCGGCATGTTCGTAAACTCGAATTTCTCCGTGTCCCAGTTGAGCCGCGCCCGTGTCAGCTTCTCCCTCAGCTCCACTCGAAGCGCAACGTTGCCCAGAAGAACCGTCTCGGCCAGCGGCCCGGCGTGGTCGAAATTCGAGCCCGCCGGCTTGCCGCCCTTGCACGCTGCAATCCACTCCTCGAAGTGCCCGGGCGACCGCGGAATCATCTGCGGCGGCTTGCCGTACTCCTTCCTCCGCGATTCCGGCAGCAGCGTGTACTCGAGCATCTTGCCCTTGTCCCCGACGAACAATATGCCGTTGTCGCCCATGTGCTGGTCGTCGGCGATTTCCGCCGGCCTGGGCGGCCTGATTCCTCCGTCATACCAGCTAAGCTTCACCGGCGGCAAATCCCCGCGCTGCGGAAAATTGTACGTCACAATCGACGCAACCGGGTACGTCTCCTTGTTCACCAGCGTCGAGCTGGCCTCCACGCTCGTCGGGTATTTCAGCTTCAGCGCCCGGAAGATCGGGTCTATCCGGTGACAGCCGATATCCCCCAAAGCACCCGTCCCGAAATCCCACCAGCCACGCCACACAAACGGCAGATAGGCCGGGTTATACGGTCGGTATGGCGCCGGGCCGAGCCAAAGGTCCCAATCCAGAGTCTCGGGAACCGGGGGAGTATCAGTCGGCCGATCCACACCCTGCGGCCAGTATACGTTGAACAGCCCCTTCGCCGGCCTGTCGGTCCAAACGTGGACCTCCCGAACCGCCCCGATTGCCCCGTCCCAGATGTACTCGCAAATCAGACGCGTCTCCGGCGATGCCTGCCCCTGGTTGCCCATCTGCGTCGCCACCTTGTGCTCACGCGCCGCCTTGGCGATCATCCGCGCCTCGTAAACCGAGTGCGTCAACGGTTTCTCACAATACACGTGCTTGCCCCTCTTGATCGCAGCCATCGAGGCGGGGGCATGTATGTGATCCGGCGTCGCCACCGTCACTGCGTGGATGTTCTTATCTTCTTTATCCAGCATCTCGCGGAAATCACGGTACTTCCTGGCCTTCGGATAACGTCTGAACGTGCCGGCCGCGTGACTCCAGTCCACGTCACAAAGCGCGACAATGTTCTGACTGGACACGCCGCTGAGAACATTGCCGCCCCTGCCGCCCACTCCGATACCGGCTATGTTCAGCTTCTCGCTCGGCGCCGTCCGCCCCGGGCCTCCAAGAACGTGACTGGGCACAATGGTGAATGCGGCCGCAGCCGCTGCCGCACCCATGAAATCTCGTCTCGTAACCTCATGCTTCTTCACTGCTCATCTCCTGCTCTGTTTGTCAAATCGCTGCTTGTGCCCGGTTCGTTGCGCGGCCAATCACAACGCCCATCCGTCGCGATATTCATCCCGGATGTACTTGTTGGCCTCGGGCACGTTTGTAATTCTCATGTTCGGCCCGTCGTAGTGCAGCTTCAGGCCCTTTTCATAAAGCTGCTGACCCATCCGAACGGCAATGTTGCCCAGCAGGACCACCTCGGCCATCGGTCCGGAAACCTCGAAATTCGAGCCCGCCGGCTCGCCGCCCTTGCACGCTGCAATCCACTCCTTGTGGTGCCCCGGCGACCGGGGAAGAACCCGCCGAGGCTTGCCGTACTCCTGGTTCCGCGATTCCGGCAGAAGCCGGTGGCCCAGCATCTTGCCCTTGTCGCCAACGTAAAGGTTGTCGTCGGACCCTCCGAAACGAAGCCCTTCCTTCAATTCCGCCGGCCGCTCCGGCATCAGACCCCCGTCGTACCAGGTCAGACGAAGCGGCGGCAGCCCCTCGCGCGCCGGAAATTCGTACCGAACAATCGAAGCCAGAGGCGCCGTCTCGTCGTTGACCCCGCTCGAGCACGCCTCGACAGTCGTCGGGTAGCCCGGCTTCAGCGCCCGATAGATCGGTGCGAACTGGTGGCACCCGATATCGCCAAGCACCCCCGTTCCGAAATCCCACCAGCCCCGCCACGTAAACGGCAGATACCACGGATGGTACGGCCGCCACTTTGCCGGGCCCAGCCAAAGATCCCAGTTAAGCGTCTCGGGCACAGGCGGCTTGTCGCTCGGCCGCGTGATCCCACGCGGCGAGATATAGCGGTTGCACCAGGAATGAACCTCACGAACAGGACCGATTGCCCCGTCCCGGATAAACTCCGCCACCAGCCTCGGGGCTTCCGTGGCCTGAGCCTGATTGCCGAGCTGCGTGGCAACCTTGGCCTCACGAGCCGCCTCGGTCACCTTGCGAACCTCGTAAATCGAGTGCGCCAGGGGCTTCTCACAGTAAACATGCTTGCCCATCTTGATGGCCCTAAGCGAGATAACCGCATGCGTGTGATCGGGCGTGGCCACCATGACAGCGTCGATGTTCTTGTCCTCCTTATCGAGCATTCGCCGGAAATCCGTGTACTTGGCCGCCTTCGGGTATTTCTTGAACGCCCCGGCCGCATATCGCTCGTCAACGTCACAGAGCGCCACAACGTTCTCGCTCCCAAGCTTGTGCAAATCACCGGCGCCCCTTCCCCCTATGCCGATGCCCGCTATGTTCAGCTTCTCGCTCGGGGCAGTATTGCCCTGCCCCCCGAGCACGTGCCGGGGAACGATGGTAAATGCCGCGGCAGCCGTAGCGGCCCCCACAAAATCACGACGGGATAGGCCCGCGCCCTTGCCTCTCGAGCGTCCCCCAGCCGACTGTTCCCCTTGCTGCTCGTTCGCTGCTGCTTTACTGCTTCCCATAAGAGCACTCCTTCACAATAAGCGCCAATTGTATCGAGCGTCACACACACTGCACCCGTTGGCCCGGCAGGAGGCCATCAGCCCACGAGGTTCCACCCGGCCCGGTAAAACTTGGTAATATAGTTGTCCGCCTCCGGTGCGTTTGTCGCCCTCATCTTCGTGCTGTCCCACTCGATTCGTCTGCCAAACCGCACCGCCAGGTTGCCAACCAGAAGCGCCTCGGTAAACGGCCCGGAATACCAGAACCCCGCCTTGGCGTTCTCAGGCTTGTTGTCCTTGCACGCCTGCACCCACTCGCCGTGATGGTTCCCCGAACGCGCCAGCATCTCCGGCGGACGACCGTACTCCTTCATCCTCGATTCCGGGATCAGCCGCGGCGCACCGGCGTGGCTCGGGCCCAGAAGCTTGCCTCTCTCGCCGATGAACAGAATGCCGTTGCCCCCAAGATTTCGCTCTTCTTCAAGCTCCGCCGGACGCGCCGGAAGCTTGCCGCCGTCGTACCAGACCAGCTTCACCGGGCCCCGAGAGCCCTTGGCCGCAAAGTAATACGTTATGATCGACCACTTCGGAAAAGTCTCATCGTTCACCGCGCTTGACTCGGCCTCCGCCGCAACCGGCGCGCCCAAATCCAGACTGAAGAACGCCGGGTCCGCGTTGTGCACCGCCATGTCGCCCAGCGCGCCGCAGCCGAAATCGAACCACCCGCGCCACTTGAAAGGCACATAGGCCGGATGGTACGGCCGCCAGGCCGCCGGGCCGAGCCACATGCCCCAGTCCAGAGTCTCCGGAACCTCAGGCGTATCCGCGGGCCGGTCAACCCCCTGGGGCCACCACGCCCTGCCCCCGGGAACGCCCGCCCTGTCCGTCCAGACGTGCACTTCGCTAACCTCGCCTATCGCCCCGTCGTGGATAAACTCGTACGTCAGACGCAGCCCGTTGCCGGCGTGCCCCTGGTTGCCCATCTGCGTAACCACCCCTGTCTCGCGGGCCACCTCGGCCATCCGGCGGGCCTCGTAGATAGTGTGAGCCATCGGCTTTTCCACGTACACGTGCTTGCCCATCTTCATCGCCATGATTGAGGCAGGAGCGTGTATGTGGTCCGGCGTCCCGATCACAACGGCGTCTATGTTCTTCTCTTCCTTCTCGAGCATACGCCGAAAGTCTTTGTAAACCTTCGCGCTGCCGAACCGCTTGAAAGTCCCGGCCGCTCGCGACTGGTCCACGTCGCACAGCGCGACAATATTCTCGCTCCGAACGGCGTTGATATCGCTGCCTCCACGCCCCCCCACGCCGATCCCCGCTATGTTAAGCTTGTTACTCGGCGCAGTATTTCCGCGGCCGCCCAGAACGCTCCGCGGCACAAACGCAAAGGCGGCTGCCGCAGCCGCGGCGCCGCCCATGAACTTCCGCCTCGAAACCTTCCTCTTTATTCCCTTGCTCACTTGAACGTCTTCTTCCATTAAAACCTCCTTCAACTGCTGCGAAAGACACCGGCGCGATCACAGAATGAAACAACCGCCGTCACATCTGCAATTCCCATCCCTTACGCGCCGGAAGGCTCACGTACTGGTTCGCCTCGTCATCGTTCGTGAACTTCATGTTCTCGCCGTCCCAAAGCAGCTTCTTGCCCAGCCGCTTCAGAGCCAGGTTGCCCATGACAACCATCTCCGTAAACGGACCCGAATAGTCGAAGTTCGACGTCGCCGGCTCACCGCCCTTGCAAGCCTCAATCCAGTTGCCCTCGTGGCCCCCCCTGATCCGCTTGAGAGTCTTCGGCGGACGATTCTTGCTGAACTCCCGCATCCGTGAATACGGAATCAACTGCGGACTATCACCGTACTCGCCGCATCGCAAAACTCCCTTGGTCCCCATGAACAGCACGTTGCTGTTTGCCTGATTTAGCGGCCGACGGTCGTCAAGCTCCGCCGGACGAGGCGGCTTCATCCCACCGTCATACCAGTTAACCTTCACCGCCGGCATCCCCTCGCGCGCAGGAAACTCGAAACGAACGATTGACGCATGGGGGAACGTCTCCTTGTTTACCTCCGTCGCACACGCCCATACGCTCGTCGGATATCGAAGCTTCAACGCCCATATCACCGGGTCCAGAACGTGGCAAGCCATATCGCCAAGAGCGCCGCAGCCGAAGTCCCACCAGCCGCGCCACTTGAACGGCAGGTACGCCGGATGATACGGCCGCATCGGTGACGGACCTACCCACAAATCCCAGTTCAGAGTCTTGGGCACTTCCGGCGTATCGCTGGGCCTGCCGATGCCCTGCGGCCAAACCGGACGGTTCGTCCACGCGTGAACCTCCTTCACATCGCCGATCACGCCCGCCCATATCCACTCGCAAATGTCACGAACGCCGCCGCCGGAATGACCCTGGTTGCCCATCTGAGTCGCAACCTTGTACTTGCGCGCCGCCTCGGTAAGCATACGGGCCTCACCAACCGTCCGCGTCAGAGGCTTCTGAACGTAAACATGCTTGCCGCGCTTCATCGCCTCAAGCGCGATTATCGCATGAGTATGGTCCGGCGTCGCCACTATCACCGCGTCAATCTCCTTCTGCTCGTCCAGCATCTTGCGAAAGTCCGTCCATTTCTTCGCCTTCGGATACCTGTCGAACACCCTGCTCGCGTGCCTTTCATCCACGTCGCACAGCGCCACGATATTCTCGCCCCTGCACGCTCTTACGTTGCTGCCTCCCATTCCGCCCACGCCAACGCCCGCTATGTTCAGCTTCTCGCTCGCCGCCGTGTTGCCCGCCCCGCCCAGTACGTGACGCGGAACTATCGTAAACGCCGCCGCAGCAGCAGCGCCACCCATAAAACCACGCCGTGTGATCCTCTTGTTTTTGCTTCTGTCTGCCATGTCGCTATTCCTTAAAAAACGCGTCTAACCCTAAACAATTGCAATCATAATAAGCTGGTTATTCCATCGAAAATCCGAATCCTCACCCGGCCTCGTCCCGCTTCAATTCGACAAGCCAGATGTTCCTGTACCGAACGCGATTGCCGTGATCCTGCAGGTATACACCCCCCGGCTCGGCCTCGTTCGAGTCCAGGGCCCCGCCTGTTACGCGAGGAAGCTTCGTCTCCGTGTGTATCTCCACGTCGTTGTGCTTAATCGTAACCTCCGGGTCCTTAATCTTCTTGCCTTTATCGTCAAAACGCGCCGCCCGAAATATGATGTCGTATGTCTGCCACTGCATCGGTGGGGCGCACATGTTCACTATCGGCTCACCGATCTGATATATCCCCCCGCACTCGTTGTCACGCCCCTCCAGACCGTAGCTGTCGAGAACCTGAACCTCGTACCTGCCCTGAAGGTAAACCCCGCTGTTGCCGCGACCCTGTCCCCGGGCCTCGGGCATAAACGGCGTGCAAAACTCGATGTGCATCTTGAAATCATCGAACTTCCGCTTCGTGACAATCGACCCGCCTCCCGGCTTCACCTCCATCGCATCGTCAACAACAAGCCACTGCACCTTCTTCGGCTCGGCTTCCGCCGCCCCGATCCTCTTCCACTTGACCGGCTGCTGCCCTCCCGGACTCTCCGGCGAAAAGGCAACATCAAGAAGCTGCCGCCCGCTCTTGCCCTCCTGGCGGTACGGACCGGCAATCCTCCAGATCGTCGCAAAATCGTTGTTAAGATCAAGATACATCCGCGTCGCCTTCTGCGTCCTGGGCTCCTCTTCCGCAACCCCCGTCGCCTTTTTGCCGTCCGCCCCAACAACCCGCGCGCAGGCGGCCCAACCCCCGCCACCGTTGGTGATCTTGAGCATCAGATCGTTCCAGCCGCGCTTCACGCCAACCTTAAACTTGTCCTGACCCGCCGCCACTGCGCGAGATGCGTTATTGGTGTGCACCACCTGCCCGTTCAGCCACACCTTCACGCCGTCGTCGCTGCCCAATTCCAGGCCCACCTGCTGATCGCTATCCGACCAAAGCCTCGCCTGCAGATACGCCGCCGCATTCTCCTCGCTTCCCACGACCTCAGCGATATTGATCATGCCCGCGAACGGAACAAGACGCTCCCACTGCCCGAAGTCCCTCCCGTCAAAAAGCACAACCGCACCGGCCGGCGCCTTGGCCCCCAGCGTCGGCGAGAGCCGGACAACGCGGTCCATCGTGAAGCTCCCCGACGCATCGCTGCCCTCGAAGTTGCCCATAAACTTGCCCCCCGCTATCGTGCAGTGAACCTCGAAGTCCATGCCCTCGTACGTGGCCTGACCCGAAAAACTCACCGTCCCGTTCTCGAGCATACCCACCAGAACCGCGATTGGCCTGGCCCGGCTGTCGAATTCATCGAGTATGTTCGCCTGATACTCACCCTTGCCCAGAGCTATCACCTGGGCCACCAGAGGCCCCGTATCGCTTCCGTCGCTCACTACCCAACGGCCCTGCCAGTCACCCATGAAAGCATCGACGCTCTTTCCTTGCGGCGCCTCCTTTTGGGCCGAAGCCGCATTGCTGCTCTCAGGAACACCTCGGCAGCAAAACACGCAAAAAAGCGTCAACACCGTTGTCCAAACGATAATTCTCGAGTAACCGTGAGCCAAACGCCCTCTTCTGTCACCGATTATCTGGCTAACCATTTTCTTTCTCCCGTACAACCCCGGGTCTCGTCGGCCGGGCGCCGGGCCTCCTCGCGGAAAGCCCCCCGGACGGTCACGGAAAACTGACCGGCCTCTAACTTGCAAATTCGGCGCCGGCCGGGTATCGACGTACTGCTAACCTTCCTCCCGGCCCTTGACGCCCTCTATACGGTCAATCAATTCACGCGCCCGTTGACGAACCGATTCGTTCTTCGTAGTCGCAACAATCTTTTTCAAAACATCACTGCTCTCCCCGCCGAAACTGCTCCAAATCTCCGCCGCTATCTCTACCGACGCAACCTCCGCCTCACGAACAAGCTCCTTGTCCTCCAGATACCCTGCCGCCATCTTGAGCGTCGCCACGCTCGGCGCGCCCGCCAGACCCGACAGAACACGCCTCTTCTCCATCGCATTCGGCGCCAGAGACATCGCCTGCTCGTACATCGCCGCCGTCTCCTCCGCCGTCCGACCGCCGTCCAGAGCCAGCAAACGGACAAACCCGCGCAGAGCAAGTGTCCGATGCAGCGGATCTTTCGAATCCCGCGCCAGACCAAGCAAATCCGCCAAAGGCTCCGACGTCGGCCACGACGACAACGCCCGAACCGCCGCCGTCCGAACCTCCGCATCTTTGCCGTCCAGCTCTTTGCGAAGCACCCCCAGCGCGCTGTTGTCCCCGATCCTTCCGAGAACGCTAACCAGAGAGCTGCGCTTCGCGGCGTCCTTGACCGAAGGAAGGACCCTTAGAACCACCTCCGCCTGCCGATTCTTATCCTCGATCTTGTGCGCCACGACCGCTACCGTCTTCTCCGCCTCACCACGGTCCGACGCGCTGCGAACGTTCAAAAGAAGCTCCACGAGAGCAGCCATATCCCCCGGACCCGCTATGACCTTCAGCACCTTCAGCGATTCGATGCGCACCTTGCGGTCCGGATCCTTCGCCGTCTCCAGAAGATTCTTCAGCCCCGCGACAATATTGCGCCGGCCAACGCTGCCGATCAGCTCCACCTTTGTCTTAGGCTCGGCCTTCGCCAGCCCACCCAGGATCACCGCATCTACCCGCGAGCCCTTCAAACGCGACAGACTGTCGCGGGCCGCCTTCTGCTCGTCGCCACGGGCCCCGCCCGCCCTCTCGGCCAGCAGCATGACAACCGAATCATCGCCAAGCTGACCCAACGCCTTCAGAGCCTCTACCCGAACCGACTCATTCGGAGACCGAACCGCATTCACAACAGCCGGTACCGCCGCTGCATCACCTCGATCCCCCAGAACTGAGAGAAGCTGAACCTGCGCGGCCGCCGGAAGTCTCGCCAATTCTCCCGCCAGAGCCTTCGTAACCGCCTCCCCGGGCATCTCCTTCACCGACGCTATCGCAACCGACTGCATCGCAGCATCATCGCCCCTCAGAATCTCAAGAATAAACTGCAGCGTCTCGTCCTGCTCCTCGCCAGCCCAGACCGAATGGCAACACAGGAACATCAAAAGCAATAAGCCGCGCATCCCAGACCTGATTATCATCTTTCTTCCTTATCTTCCGGGGCGCATCGCGCTAAGCTTGCCCGCGCCGGCGGCAGTGCGGATAGACTCCGGCATCTCCTTCTTCGTAAGCTCATTGTAGATGGCGATCGCCTGAGTCTTCCGGCCCTCGCTGAGCAGCCGGTCCGCACATTTCAGATATGCATCGAGAACCGTCATGCGAACTCTGCCGGTGGCGCTGTCCTTGGCCTTCGCCAGTGCTGCCGTCGCCTGCGAATTCGCTATCCTGCCCAGCGCCGCGGCCGCAGCATCAGCCACCATCGCATCCGAGCTCGAAACAAGACTGCCAAGAGAACCAACCGCTCTCTCATCACGACGCTGACCCAGCGAGTTGATTATGCCAACCCTCGTCTTGCCGCTCGTCTTCGAAAGGGCCGCCCGAAGAGCATCATCAACCGCAGAGCCCGGTATCCGCTCCAGAGCGTACCTCGCCATATCCGCCGTCTCGTCGTCCGTCAGCATCTTCCCCAGCGCCGGTACGCTCTTCTCGGTCCCGATTATGCTCAACTGCCTGCAGATAAACTGCTTGCCCGCGCGCTTTGCGTCCGATTCCAGCACCGCCACCATGGCCGCCTCAATCCGCGCAAGCTCCGCCGGCGAGCCGTGAGCCTCTCGCGCCATATCGCTTATCTTCGTCAGCGCCTCCCGGCTCTGGCCCCAATCGTACGTCTTGACTTGTTCCATCAATTCATCCATCTTTGTTCCCTTTCCTGAACTAATCACAGGCCTTGGCTTTGTGTCGACATCCAAATCACCCAAGGCGAATTGAATGCCTGCAAGATAGTGCTCCAATATCGCCGGAGTCCATGTCACCGCGTGGTCGTGGCCCAGCGAACAGTAGAATACCCTGCCCTTCTCGTATGTCTTGATCCAGCTTATACCCGTATCCGCATCATCCGGCGTGAGTCCCTTCACGCCCCCCGTCGCCTCGTCGCTCATGTCCAGACTCATCAACACGAGCTGCCGGGCCCGCGAATAAAACGGCGCCTTCGTGCGATATATCTCGTCCTTCAGCTTGAAACCCTTGCCTTTGAAAGACGCCGTCAGCGGGTGGTCCGGCTCGTCGACCTTTATCGCCCAGGTCCCACCGCCGCCCCACGGGTGCCCGCTGAATTGACCCCCCATCATCATCGCCGCCTCTTTCCAGTCGTAGAAGTTGTCCGTCGCCGCATGGATGCCAACGATCCCCTTGCCCCCCTTGACGAAATCCATCAGGCTCTTGCGAAGCGGCTCGGCGAATTCCAGCTTCGTCGTGTTGTTGAAACACACCGCATCGAATTCCTTGAGCTTGGCCGCCTCGAACACCGACATGTCGCTGCTGACGACTATCGAGAAGGCGCCGGTCTTGCGAGCCATGATCTCCAGAACCTTGTCCCAATACGGTATCGAACTGTGCTTGAAACCGTTGCACAGGTTGAACACCAGCATCTTTCTGGCCTTGGCCGGCTGCGCGACGGCCTTCGTCGGCATGGCGTTTTCAATCTTCTTAACCTCCTCGGCGGATACCTCCCCGTAAGAGACACTGCAAAATACTGAAAGAAAACACGCCGCCGACAAAACTGCCCCGATGATTCCTGGTCTCCCGTTCATTCTATACCCTTTCTCATGCTCTGTCACTTTCGCACCTTCCGCAACGCCACCGACCGCTCAAAGGTGCCACGGACTGCGCATCGGGCGAGATAGCAGACGGTTGCCCGCGTCACTGTTGAGGAAAACCTCCTTCTCCGGGTCCCACTTCAGCTTCTCCTCAGTCAGCATCGCAATCTCCCCGAGCAGACCAACGCTGATTGAGCGATGGGCTATATCCGCCGGCGTTATCGTCTCCTTCCGCGTCCGAACGCAATCCAGAAAGTTCTGATGGTGATCCCTGCTCCTGTACAACCGAATCTCATCCGAGCCGATTGTCTCTTTCAGCACCGATTCCGGCTCGGCCTTGAGCCCGCCGCGATTCACGTGAATCCAGCCCTTGTCCCCGTACCACGCCGCACCCATCCCTTTAGGCTGCTGCCGGTCGTTGGCTACTATCATCGTCAGCCCGTTCGCATACGTGCACGTGAATTTGTACTGCGTGGGCACGTCGTATATCCCGTCTTTCGGGTAAACACCTTTGCCCTCGACCTCCACCGGACCGCTCCGATCAAGACCAAGACCCCAGTGCGCTATGTCAACATGATGACCCGCCCAGTCGGTAAGCTGGCCGCCCGAATAGTCCATAATCCAGCGCCAGTGCCAGTGAAGCACGCCCCGATACGGAACCCACGGAGCAGGACCAAGCCAGAAATTCCAGTCCACGCCCTCGGGAACCGGCTGCACCGCATTGTTGCCCCCGCCACCGCCCGTCGGCAGACCCACCTCGACCTTGCTAACCTTGCCGATTCTACCGTTGCGAACCAGCTCGCACGCCCGGTGGAAGTGACCCACCGAACGCTGCCAGCTTCCCGTCTGCCATATCCTTCCGTACCGCTTGACCGCATCGCTTATCGCCCGGCTTTCGCGAATCGTCCGGGCCAGCGGCTTCTCGCCGTAGATATCCTTGCCCGACCGCGCCCCCATAACCGCCGGGATCGAATGCCATTGGTCCGGAAGAGCCAGCGAAAGCGCGTCAATGTCGTCCCGGGCGATAAGCTCCCGGAAATCCGAGTAAGCCTTGCAGTCGCTGTTCTTGTAACGATCGTCAACGGCCTTCTTCGCCCGATCGCGGTGGCCCTTGTCAACGTCACAAACCGCTACGACCTGCGCGTCTCTCCTTCCCAGGAAACCTCCCATGTTGCCCGTCCCCTGGCTTCCAACGCCGATGCACCCCATCACAATGCGGTTGCTCGCCGCAACATTCCCGCCCCTCCCCAGCGCCGCCGACGAGACAATGTAAGGAAAGGCCGCCGCCCCCGCGGTCACCCCCGCCGCCTTCTTCAGGAACGCACGTCTGTCTATTGGCCTTTGTCCCATCACTCTGAATCTCCTTTCACCCATCTATCACGTTTCCTTCATCAAATCCTCTCAGCGGGCGCCGCCGTGCCGGCCCAAACGATAGGCCGCATACCGGGCGATTGAAATCCTTCTCGTATCGCTGCGCCCACAACACGGGCAGCACCCCGCCACGGCCTATACCGCTGCTGCCCGGCACAAGCTGCTCTGCCGCGGTCCGGCGCAATCGCCGCACCGCCAGGCCTGACTGTTGCAGGCCTATCTGTCAAACTGCGCGTCGAATGCAATCTGCGACGGCTTGAAGTCCGCATTCTTGATATACTGGCACGCCTCAGCGGCCCCATGCTCGCGGTCCATCCGGCTGTCTTCCCACTCAATCGAAAGTGGCCCCTGATACCCGATATCATTCAACGCAACTATGATTTCCTCGAAATTGATATCGCCGTGGCCGATCGACCGGAAATCCCAGTAACGCCGCGGATCCGCAAACTCCGTATGACCGCCGAACACGCCAACTGTACCGTCTCCATGACCCCACCACGCGTCCTTCATGTGGGCATGGAATATCCGATCCGGGAACGTCCTGAGGAATTTCACGTAGTCAACGCCCTGGTAGCCCAAATGGCTCGGATCGTAATTAAACCCGAAAGCCTTGTGACCCTTTACCGCCTCAACCGCACGCTGCGCCGAAGCGATGTCGAACGCTATCTCCGTCGGATGAACCTCCAGCGCGAACTTGACGCCCGCCGCCTTGAATGCGTCCAGTATCGGCGTGAAACGCTTGGCAAAATCCTTGTAGCCCGCCTCGATCATCTCCGGAGAAGCCGGAGGAAACGAGTAGAGCAAATGCCAGATCGAGCTGCCCGTAAAGCCGTTCACAACATCAACACCGAACCTCTTGGCCGCCTTCGCCGCCTTAATAACCCCCTCGGCAGCACGCTTGCGCACGCCCTCAGGATCACCGTCGCCCCAAACATCCTCCGGAAGAATGCTCTTATGACGCTCGTCAATGTTGTCGCAAACCGCCTGGCCAACCAGATGCGTCGATATCGCGAATACCTTCAGGCCGTGGTCCTTGAGAAGCTCACGCTTCGCCTTGCAGTACTTCTCATCCGCCTTGTCAACCTCGAAATGGTCGCCCCAGCACGCTAATTCCAAACCGTCGTATCCCCAGCCTTTCGCTTTCTTGGCCAGCTCTGCCAGGGGCAGATCGGCCCACTGTCCGGTAAAGAGTGTTACAGGTCTTGCCATTTTCTCGTTCTCCTTATCCTTGAATAGTCAGAAGCTTCCTTGAAATGCTTCGCACCGCAGAGAAAAACGTTTGCGAGCTCCGTTTTATTTCAACTTCATCCGTTTTCGACTCCGACTGCAACGTAACGTCCTCAAAATAAAAGACTTACGTTAAACACAAGCGACACCATCCTCAACAATATCATCAAAACTCCTAATTATAACCGGCACGAACCGCCGGGCAATTCAAAATTCCGGCCTTATCACGCTCTCTGTTGTCCTTCGCCTTGAACCGGCCGTTTGAAGGCCCACAGCCCCCCGCCGACCCGCCCTAAAGCGGAACTATCCGGATGTTCCTGAAGCAAACCGCGTTTTTGTGATCCTGAAGAAGAATCGGGCCCCCAGCCGGCCCCTCAGGATCTCCGGCACCCGTCTTGTCCTCCAGCTCAACGTCATTGTGAACCACTACCCCGTTATGAACCACCGTGATCCGCGCATTCCTGACCTTCTCGCCGCCCTTGAAACGCGCCGCGTAAAACGTAATATCGTACGTCTGCCACTCGCCCGGCTTCTTGCAAACGTTCCAGTCCGGAGCCCTGAACTTGTACAAGGACCCGCACTCGTTGTTCTTGGGCGACAGCCCGAAAGAGTCCAGAATCTGAACCTCGTAACGCTTCTGTATATATACCCCGCTGTTCCCGCGGCCCCCCTCTCCAACGCTCGACCGCACATCCGGCGTCCTGAACTCCACGTGAAGCTTAAAATCCCTGAACGCACGCTTGGTCCAGATGCTGCCGCTCTCCGGCACTACACGCAACTGCCCCTCCGAAACCTCCCATCCGATCTTCGTGCCCTTACCCGCCGTCCACTTCGACAAATCGCCCCTCCCATCAAACAGTACTATCGTCCTGTCCTTAACCAGCCGCTCCACCGTAACCTTCGGCGCCTCCGAATAATCCTGCCAGATACGCTCGGCGTCGCCAACATTGACCTTGCCGTCGTGAACGTAAAGACGGTACCGGAAAACGTAATCCTTGCCCGGCACCATGACCCAGTCGCCCGCCTGAGACGGTGCAAAATTGAAGAACACCTGACCCTCAGGCCATAGCCGCATCGGCTCGGGGTGCTCGAAATTCTCCGGATGACTGTAAAACGTCACCCCCTCCCATCCATTGATCTCGCCCGACGTGTCACACCACCTCGCGCGAGTGCCGTGACCGTTCCTGCGGTTCTTCCCCTCGCTCGTCAGGTACTCCGCATTCTCCTCATCCCACTCATTCGGCCCGCGAAAGCCGAAACCGCCGTAGTGATACTCCTTCTGGTACAGCGGACTGTCCGCAATACAACGCTGCGTCGATTTGAAATCCCAAAGCCAGTAGCCCCGCCCCGAACCGCCGACGTTGTATACCCGAACATCCCAAACCTCCCTCAGAACAACCTTCTCACCTCTCTCCATCTTCAGCACAACATGCTCCTGCTCGACCTCGAATCCACCGAAAACCAGCCCTTCCCTCGTCCCCAGATACCTCACAAAACGCACCGTGCCCTGGCCCGCACCAAGATTCCAGAAATCAACCGACTTGCCCTCGAACTTCGTCTTAGTCCACGGCATCCATATACCGACATGATGGATATGGTCCTCCGGATGAATGTTTGTCAGCACCGTCCCCTTCGGCGACCACAAGGGATGGATAAACCCGCTCCGCCTGTACAAAGGGCTCTCGCCCTCCGGCTCCGGAACCTCCGCATGGTTGTAACGCAATACCTTGTCACCCTCGTGCCATATCTCGTAATGCTCGTCGTCCCTTCTCACCGAAACTGCCGCCCCGCGCTTTGTCCGTTGCTCTGCGCCATACTTTCTACGACGGCCCCTGAAAAGCTCGAAAACCCGCTTGCCGCCCGCTTTCGTCTTGCCCCCGAGAACCCACCAAAGCCGGTCGGGATTACCACGCTCAACCTGAACGCTCACCCTCGACCGCCGCCGACCCTTCACCTCCACCAGCCGAAGACCGCTGTCCGATAAGGCCTCCGGCAAATCCTCAAGAGAAACAGATACCGGCGTGTCGATCCGAACGTAATCCCCCGCCTCAACCGTAAATCTCGCCAATGGCCCCTCCGCCCGCAACTGGCTCGAAGGGATAAGCACAGAGATAACCAGGGCCGCCAGACCCGTCACCACCCAAATACGATTCTGCATTGCCGCCTCCTTTGACAGGGACCATACTTCTGCATGACATCTTCGAGCGAAGAACAAGCCCAAGATTTTACCCCTTCCCACCCGGCCAATCAAGAACTATCCACCTATATTTTGAACCCGCCCCGCCGTCGGCCTCGCCGGCGCCGATATATGCAACGACGATATCGCAGAACCTCAAGACACATCGTTTGCCGGCGACGCCCGCTGACCCGCTTCAACGCCGATAGCAACTCTGCCGTACCTTCAAAAGCGCCGCGCAAGCCGCCTCAAAGCCGTCGAATGAGCCATGCCCGCTGAAAGTACAGTCTGTCAAGTTGACATCCGCCACACTGCTAAATTCAATTCTTCAAGTAATAGAAATCTGCTTGATCCCCACCGACACCGAAAGGACGATATAGTGGATAAATCCTATTTGAAATCGATCAACGAAAGGGATAGCAATGGGAGATAATGCTAAAGAGAAAACGCACGTATCCGCCATTCCCGGCCTTGCCATGATCGGGTGCCTTGTCACCGGCGTCTTCGCTTTGGTCAATTCTTACCGCACCGGAAGCGACCTCAGCCTTATCGCCGCCGCACTGGCCGTCGGAATAGTAGCCTGCATCAGCTTCGCAAAATAAAGGCCCAAACGACCGTCGTAGCCCGCATGATAACCGTTGACAAAAGCATCTGCGATGGAGGCGGCCTCTGCGCCAAGATTTGCCATCAGCACTTCATCGCCCTCGTCGATGATACGCCCACCGTCAACTGCCGATTATGATTAAAATCATCCGACGTTCAATCTCAGCAAGAGTTCTTCTATTGAATTTTTTCCGCTCATCCTCGTCCGGCAATCTAACAGGTATGGGACCCGCACAATCATGAAACCCTTATAAGACGGATTTCGGCAAAAGCTACCTGCAGTTTATTACATCACCTTTCGAGAGCAAAGACTAAGCAACCTGGGGCCGGCCTAATCGGCAATGCCATTGACGCCAGCAATCCTCTCGGACCGCCCGAACGGAAAGCTGAACAAAAAGTGAAAGAAATGCTACGCCAAACAGCCGAACTTGTGCGCTCCAGGCTTGACACCATACGCTTGGCCGGAGACGCCAATCCAATGCCCCTCCTTAGATACTTCCCGCATGGTTGCTGCAAGGCAGTCGCCCTAATCTACATGTACTATCTAAGTCGGATTCGCCTATTTCACGCGCCAAGCGCGCTTCTCATGGGTTCGACACGCGTCCGACGAACACGCCGTTGCCTGTGGTGCCGAGGTAGAGGCGATTGGGGTCGTGAGGGTCGACGACGATGCGGGCGTCCTTCTTGCACGTTAGCCCGTTGCCGTTGATGGACGTCCATGTCTTTCCTCCGTCGCGAGTCATGACAATGCCGTCGCCGGTGCATTCGTCGTGGTACGGGGCGTCCCACAGGCCGGCGTAGACCACGTCCGCGTTTC
>CP070678.1:5099438-5106921 GCA_020352515.1 Phycisphaerales bacterium
ACTAAAGACCTGGCTCCAAAACGAAGGAGCCGCCTTCGCGAGCGAAACCGATACCGAGGTCGTTGCCAACCTCATAGGATATTTCTACGCAAAGGGCGCCCAACTCGACAACGAAGACCGGGCGAGCGACCACAATAGACTCGAGTGGGCTGTCCAGAGGGCTCTCAGCAAGCTGCACGGAACCTACGGACTGGCAATACTCTGCTCCGACTTCCCCGAAATGCTCATTGGAGCCAAAAAGGGCAGCCCCCTGATCCTCGGCGTCGGAAACAACGAATATATCCTCGCATCCGATGCCGCAGCTATCGTAGAGCATACCACAAGAGCCATATATCTGGCCGATAATGAAATGGTCACCATCGAGCCCGGAGGATTCCACACAAAAACAATTGACAATGTCACTATCACCAAGGATCTCAGACAAATCGAATTCTCCCTCGAACAGATCGAGCTGGGCGGGTTCTCCCACCACATGCTCAAGGAAATCTTCGAACAGCCCGACGCACTCACCACGTGCATGGGAGGCCGTATCGACCGCCGCAAAAACAGCATAAAGCTCGGTGGAATCGCCTCGCACCTCCGCGAGCTGACCCGAACCAGGCAGATAATAATCACCGCCTGCGGAACCGCATTCCACGCCGGACTCGTCGCCGAGTTCCTCTTCGAGCAGCTCGCCAGAATCCCCACCGAAACCGAATACGCCAGCGAGTTCAGATACCGTAACCCAATCATCGGAGACCGAACCGTCGTCATCGCAATCAGCCAGTCCGGAGAAACCGCCGATACCCTCGCCGCAATCGAACAGGCAAAGGAACGCGGAGCAGCCGTGCTCGGAATCGTCAACGTCGTCGGCTCCTCAATAGCCAGAACAACCGATGCCGGAATCTACCTCCATGTCGGACCCGAAATCGGTGTCGCCAGCACAAAGGCATTCACCGCCCAGGTGGCCGTCCTCAGCATGGTGGCAATCGAGCTGGGCAGAAGAAGACACATTGGCAGCCACGAGGCGGACAGGCTGATTCGGGAGCTGTCCGCAACGCCGGACAAAATCAGACGAATACTCGAACAATCCGACCATATCAGGGAAATCGCCGCCGCAAATATCGACCACGACAACTGGCTCTTCCTCGGTCGCGGATTCAACTACCCCGTCGCCCTCGAAGGGGCCCTCAAGCTCAAAGAAATCAGCTACATCCACGCCGAGGGCCTGCCCGCCGCCGAAATGAAGCACGGCCCCATAGCACTCATCGCCGACGAAATGCCCGCCGTCTTCATCGCCACCGCCGGACCACAGTACGACAAAATCATGGGCAATATCGAAGAGGTCAGGGCCCGCGGCGGAAAGATCATCGTCGTCGCCACCGAGGGCGACCGGAACATCAGACAATACGCCGACCACCTCATAACCGTCCCCGAGGCCCCTGAGTTCTTCCAGCCCATGCTTACCGTCGTGCCCCTGCAGCTTCTCGCCTACCATGCCGCGGTCCTTCGCGGCCACGACGTCGACAAGCCAAGAAACCTTGCAAAGAGCGTTACGGTCGAGTAGTAAGTAGCCTCGTGAAATACACGCTCGCTACATCCGGCATCCGCCTGCGCCGGCCCGACGCGCCGGGCAGAACTCGGCCGGCCTTCAGCCTCGTCGAGTTGCTTGTCGTCATAGCAATCATCGCCCTGCTCCTGGCCATACTCATCCCCTCGCTCAGAAAGGCTAAATCCCTCGCCCGCCGCTTGGGCTGCACCAATAACCTCAAGCAAATCCATCTCGCGTTCGACCTCTACCTCGGCGCCAACGACGACACATACCCCTGCGCTCAGGACCCCATCTCCACCACCCCGTTCTACTGGCTCTGGATGGGCCGCGGCTGGCGAAAGTTCATCGAGCCCTATCTCGGCGGCAATATCGACGTCAACAACCCCTCCGTCCTGCTCTGCCCCGCTGACAAAACCGACCCGGCAAAATACGAGTCCACCAGCTACGCCTATTCGATGGCCTTCTACCACAGCCCCGAACAGATCGACGCCATGAACGCCGTCGAGGACACATACCAGAACCCCCGGCCCTCCATCCCACAGAAATCACTAAATGTCGCCGGCCCCTCCGGCAAGATACTCGCCGGCGAATGGTTCAGCAACCACTACCCCAACGACGACGAAAAGGGCTGGTGGAACTGGCTCGGCACGAGAAACTACCTCTTTGCCGACTCGCAAATCCGCCTGCTCAAAGCCACGCAAATCCGCCCCGCCCGAGACAATCTCCCCGATGCAAACCTTACCGAACACGGCATTCGGGGCGCCGATTACCCCCCTTAGGACTGACTCGGATCTCAGGACCGTCCATTACCGCCTGTCACCCCACCGTCGCGCATCCAATCCCCTCTTGTTGCCGCCGACCGCTCCTGAACCTCATACAAGACCACACGGACTCTTTTCAGTTGAGCCCCGCGCAAGCACAGACAAGGCGCCCCTTGCCTATTGTCGGGCGTTTCATTACACTTGCAGGAACATGACTTTACCACAGCAACCTCGGATTCTGTCCCGGCGTGTCACGCCGCAGTCATGAAGGAGATGTGTCAATGAGAACGAAGCCCTACATGATCGCAAAGATCACTTTTGTTCTGTGCATGTTGTGCACGCCGTCGGTTGTTACGGCTCAGCGCGTCGCTGAGGGCCGAGCAGCACGACAGATTATTGATGCCACCGGCGTCAAAGGCGGCCTGGTTGTGCACGTCGGCTGCGGCGACGGCGCCTTGACCGCGGCGCTAAGGGTCGGCGAAAGCTTCCTGGTTCACGGGCTGGACGCCGACGCGCAGGCCGTGCGCGCCGCCGCAGAGCGCATCGGCAAGCTCGGGCTGTACGGTCCGGTGTCGGTCGAGCAGTTCGACGGCAGACGGCTGCCCTATGCGGACAACATGGTGAACCTTGTTGTCACAGAGGACCTCGGCGGCGTCACGACGGCCGAGGTGATGCGAGTGCTGGCCCCGGGCGGGGTGCTGTATGCAAAGCAAACCGGGCGCTGGCAAAAGACCGTCAAGCCGCAACCCGAAAACACGGATGAGTGGACCCATTTCTTGCACGATGCCGGCGGAAATGCCGTCGCCCACGACCAGGTGGTCGGACCGCCCCGGCACGTGCAGTGGATCGCAGAGCCCAGGCATACCCGAAGTCACGAGCACACCCCGAGCATCAACGCTCTCGTATCGGCTGGCGGACGAATCTTCTACGTCGCCGACTATGCGCCCGTTAGCTCGCTCCGCGCCCCCGCCCAATGGTATCTTGTCGCCCGAGACGCATACAACGGCATCCTGCTCTGGAGGCGCCCCATCGACGCGTGGTTTCCGTATCTCGTCAACTGGGGCCGAGCCCCCAGACAGCTCCAGCGAAGACTCGTGGCCGCCGGGGACCGCATCTACGTTACCCGCGGCCTCCATGCGCCCCTTACCGCCGTCAACGCCGCCACAGGAGACATAACCAGAAGCTACGAAAACACACGCGGCACGGAGGAGGTCCTGTACCACAAGGGAATTCTCCTGCTCGCCGTCAGAACGGTCACCAACGAACGGGTGGCCGAGCTCAAGGAGATGGCGCAGCTCTCAGTCAAAAAAGGCTCGCCGCTCCACGCCAGAGAGACCGCCGAGCCCCTGATAAACCGTTTTCGCTCCGTCGAAGGCAGGGCTGGCAGAACAATCCTTGCCATCGAGGCCGACACGGGCCGCCGGCTCTGGGAGAAAACCGGCGCCGAAGCCGCAGGGCTCAGGGCCGCCAGTCTCTGCGCCGCGGACGACCGCGTGTTTTACCAAAAGGGCGGCGATGTTGTCTGCCGCGACCTGACGACAGGACGACAGCTCTGGTCGGTCCCCTCGGCGCCGTTGCGCCTGGTCTGCGAGGACAGCGTCGTTTGCGCCGGGGGCAAGACAATAGAAGTTTTGTCGGCCGAAACGGGAAAGACAAAGTGGAAACAGCCCCCCCTGCTCACTGATATTCGGGATGCCTTCGTCATCAAGGGATCGCTCTGGCTGGGTGGATTCAAGCCAATCGAGGGCAAAAGGGGACCTGTGTGGGGCCCCTACTTCGCAACACAGCGAGATATGGGCACGGGCAAGGTGCTGATGCACATCGAGCCCGAAAACCCGGGACACCATCATAGATGCTGGCAGAATAAGGCCACCGACCGCTACATTCTCGGCGGCAGAAGAGGCGTCGAGTTCATTGATCTGCAAAGTGGTGATGTCCTATGGCACAGTTGGGTGCGAGGAGTCTGCAAGTATGGCGTGATGCCTTGCAACGGCCTGCTGTACGCGCCGTCCCATGCCTGCGGGTGCTACATCGCGGCCAAGCTGACCGGATTCCATGCACTTGCGCCCGCGACAGATTCGGACGCACCGGCAACGTGGTCTTACGACAGGCGTCTCGAGCGTGGCCCGGCATATTTCCAGTCACCTGGGGTTCGCCCGGCCGTCGATCACGAAAGCCAGTGGCCCACCTACCGCAACGACGCCCAGCGAACCGGCCGAACCAGCACACCCGTACCCGTAGTACTTGGCCCACTATGGCGAGCGAATGTCGGTGGCAATCTGACCAGTCCCACTGTTGGCGCGGGAAAGGTATTCGTGGCCTCCGTGGATGAGCATAGAGTCTGCGCCATCGATGCCGATTCGGGCAGATCGCTCTGGGACTTCACGGCCGGCGCACGTGTGGACTCGCCGCCGACTCTGCATGCGAACCGGGCGCTCTTCGGATGCCGGGACGGGTGCGTATACAGCCTGCGGGCATCGGACGGAAAGCTGGCCTGGCGTCTGCGGGCAGCACGCTCCGAAAGGCGCGTGGTGGCCTGTGGCCGGCTCGAATGCGCAGCGCCCATACACGGAAGCGTGCTCGTTCAGGACAACGCGGCATACTTTGCCGCAGGCAGGTCATCCTACCTGGATGGCGGCCTTGATTTGTGCCGGGTCGAGCCCGCCACCGGCAAAGTCCTCTCGAGAACCCGTATCTACAGCCCTGACCCTGAAACAGGAAAACAACCTCAACAATATGGGCCTGCACAGATGCCGGGAGCCCTCGCCGACATCCTCACGGGCGACGGCCAATACGTCTACCTCCGCGACCTGGTCTTTAACAGGCAGGGTGGCGAGCAGCCGAACGGCAACCCCCACCTCTTGACTCTGACAGGTTTTCTTGACGGCTCCTGGCCTCACCGCTCCTACTGGATATTCGGCACGAAATGTTCCCTTGCGACCGGCTGCAGCGGACGCGACAGGAATCTCGTCTTCGGCAGGTTGCTCGTATTTGACAAGCCCATTGTGTACGGCTACGGCCGCCCCAATGTCCACTGGTCCAACCAGCTCCAGGACGGCGCATACCGCCTGTTTGCCATGAACGTTGACCGGGCCAAACAGCAGTGGGCCAGGCGCGTGCCGATTCGCGTCCGGGCTATGGTCCTGGCCGACAAGGTGCTCTTTGTGGCCGGCCCAGAAAACAATGCGGAATATCCACCCCAGGGAGCAGAAGAAAGTGCCCCCGCGCTGCTTCTGGCCGTATCGGCCTCGGACGGCGCTGAGCTGGGGCGCCGCCGACTGGAAGGCTGCCCGGTCTTTGACGGCATGGCAGCGGCCGGCGGACGACTCTATCTGTCTCTCGAAAATGGCTGGCTGCTCTGCATGGCCGGCAAATAGCCCCAGACTCCCATCTCTCGACGGCAGCCGCACCGCATCGCCCACTGCAACACACAACCGCGGATATTCCGGTAATCAAGCCGTATCTTCCGGAGATAGCTGGCCACGCCGCGTTAATGTCATTACGGACGGAGCCGCTCGCCAAAGTACACTTGAGGTTCCCCGCATCGGTAATTCGATACAAATGGCTGAGGCTCGGGCACTGATAAGGAGGATTACAACACGACGGCCCGGACCTGTGCATGAAATTCTGTACCTCAGCGGCGTCGCCTCATCCCGTACTTGAGCATCAGGGCTGTCTCGAGATTTTGGCGGTCACCGCTCGAAAGCACCCGGTTGTACTGATGGAATTCGGCGATTTCCCCCCCAAAGTCGGCCGGCCCGGCGGTCGAGCCGTCATGAAATCTTGTCGCACCTTCCACGTGCCCGAAAGCGCAGTCGTTGCTGTGACCGTACAGTTTGGAAACGCCGCCCGCCAGGCCCGCATGCACACCGTTGATGAACGCCTCGAAGGTGCCCTCGCCGGCGTCCAGCACCAGCGTCGCAACATAGGGCGTATCCGCCGAAACGGGCCGGCTCAGCCCGGTCGGTCCCCACTGCACTTCGGCCTCGCCAAGGTTCCAGCCGTTGACATACAAGTTTCCACCGTCGATGTACAAGTTGAGGCCCCGGACGCCTCCTCCCTGCTCCCAAATCACCTGGCGACCGGCGACGTCACCTCCTGTCTTGAAAACAACGACCAGCGTCTTTCCGGAGTATGGGCCGCCCGTGTTGATATCCTTGCTGTCGGCCACGTCCAGATGTTTGCCGTCACCGGAGAAGTCAATGGCTGGCTGACCGTGTATGGCCGGCCCGCTCACTGCCGGCCTGTCTGCAGCCGTGCCCTGTTTTGCATGATTGCCACCGACCTGGTCCTGCCAGTTGCTCACGCCCGAGCCAACGGTCTGGACTCCAATGCCGGCCAGCAGTCTCATAACCGGCTGTACGCCCGCGCTCGCAAGGACCCCTTCCGAATAACCCGATTCATATCCGAACTCGTCTATGGCCGTCACAACGTAGTGATAGGCCACGCAATTGGTCACGCCCGTGTCAACGAATTGCGAATCAGTCACGCCGGGCCGGGTGAGTTTGTAATAGTCCCGCCCCGGACTGAGCGAACGATATACGTTATAGCAGGCCAGGTCGGCTTCGCTGTTGTCGGCCCAATCCAGGGAGATTCCGGCATCACCTCCTGTAGCGGTAACCCGCACCGGCGCCGCCGGGCGCACACCGCTCAGCCAGTGCGAAGACGTGACGGCGTAATCATTGAAGTCCACGCCGCCGCCCGCCGTTTGGTCGGCGCCCCCGCACCAATCATTCAAGAGACCACACTCGCCGCTCAACCACTCAGCCGCCAGCAAATCCACGTCAAAGACATCCACGTCGTTGTCGCGATCCAGATCTCCCGGCCTGAACACGAATACCTCTGCATCATCGTAGTACGAAGCGCTGCCGTCAAAGGCCGTCAGGCGCAGAACATATGTGCCCCACTCCGAGAACGCCGCGGCTGTACCCGCCGCACATGGATCGGCGAAACTAACCTCACCCGGCCCCTCTCGTTTGGTCCACCTGACTGTAACGCCTATAGGTTCGCTTGAAGGATCGCAGGGATCGACTTTCGGCAGTCCGTCGTCTGCGACTTTCGCATCCAGCACCGCTCCGGCTCTCGGATAAACGCTTTGGGCCTGACCGGCATCCACTTGAGGCGGATAGTTCGTCCCCACATAGCACCGCACCTTCCCGTTGGCCATGGACACATAAAGCCGCCCGTTCGC
>CP070678.1:5107021-5197190 GCA_020352515.1 Phycisphaerales bacterium
CTATAGAGCCGGTGCCGTTACCCGGGTAGTAAGGTGGAGGCGACGGCGGAGGCGCACCGTAGCCGAAGCCGTCAAGCCACCACTCGAATATCCGGTCGGGCGGGTAGTCGTTGTAGTCCTCGAAATCATCCACCAGCAGGTAGTTAGATGTCGTAAAGCTCCAGACCCTTCCCTCCCACGGACTTTCGATATGGAGGCTGTTGACCTCGTCGATCCGCCAGTAGTAGGAGGTCTCCCAGAGCAGCTTGCCGGGATCGTAGCTCTCGGCGCCGAGGACCCTTGGGCCCTTGTACTCGCCGGACGCCTTGGTCGCATTTGCCACGGCGTCCGGGTCGGTGCCGAAGTAGATCTCGTGGCTGGTTGCATGAATCCCGGGCAGCCACGTAAGAATCGGCTGCAATGTGACGCCGGTATCACCGTTACCCGGGTCGGGCGACCATGCCCACAGCGCCTCGAACGGCGAGAGATAAGCACCGGGGATGACCGCTCGCTCCGGGCTCGGAGGTCCCTGCCATGCAACCGCACAGTGGTCGCCGCCGCCACCTTCCTTCCAGAGCGCCATGATGTAGTACTTGCCCGTGGTCAGAGTTATCGGCTCAGACTCCTGTTCGGGAAATTTCGTCCACTGGTTTACTGAGGTCCATCCGGGGACTTCGGCGATTAGCTCCACATTGCCCGGGTCCTCATCGGTGCTCAGCCACAGCTCGGTGTTGTCGTCCCCGGCGACCCAGAAGGTGTATTCGCCCGCGGAGGGCACATGGAGCCAGCCGTGAATCCGCCCGCCGTACTGGTTGATCCCGAGGTCGGGCGAGCTGAACGATGTCAGGTCGTTGACATCGTCCGGCTGGCCGGGATACTTCCACCAGTTCTTCAGCAGGTCGAGGCTGGTGCCGGTGGGGGTGATATCCCTCCATATCTCGCGGAGGATTTTGCCCTGCTTGGCCGTCCCGGTGGTGAAGCTCCAGAGGTCGCCCGTGACGGTTTTGGCGGGGTCTTTCTCGTCCACTCGCCAGTAGTAGGTGGTCTCCAGGTCAAGGGTGTCCAGCTCGTAGGTTGTATTTGCCTGGTTGCCCTTGAAGATTCCGGTGGTGGCCGGAGTTGCGTTTGCCACGGCGTCCGCGTCAGTTCCGAAGTAAACATCATGCGTTTGCGAATCGAAACCTTCGCCCCAGGAAAGGTCGGCATTCGGGTCGACGAACTTTGCACCGTCGACCGGGCTGGGGCTGTGGGCCTCCAGCGGCGCGGTGGAGAACCACCAAACGTCGCCGGTCTGAATGCTGCCGTCGCCCCGCTCCTCATCTATTCTCCAGTAATAGGTGGTGCCCGGTTCGCGAACCGGGAAGAAGAACGTATTGCCGAGCGGATTTCTGTTCTTGAATTCTGCGGCCCCAGGGGTCGGATTCGTGCCGAAATAGACGTGGTGCCAGGCGGCCTGGTCGCCGGCCTTCCAGCTCAACAGGCCGTAGTTTTCGTACAGGCCGACATTCTCGCTTCCGTCTGCCGGCTTGGGTTCTTCGGCCTTGTAGAACGTCGGAACAATCCCGTTGTAGAGGCCGGTTATCTGCTCATCCGTCAGCACGCGGTCGTACACCCGGATATCATCCATGACGCCGTGGTAGTAGCGTTGATTATTGGTCCAGGCCCCGAAGTTCAGCGGGCCCAAATATGGAGTGCCGCCGCCTCCCGAACCGGTGGCCTCCAGCACGCCGTTGACGTACAACCCGGAGGCGTTGCCCCCAACGTTGGTAACGGTTAATACGCAATGGTACCACTGTTCGGCCTGCAGAACGGTGGTTGAAGTGACGCCCGGTCCGCTGTTGATGTCCGCATTGAACAGGCTCGTGTTGGCCCTCAAGTGTACGTGAACGGAGCCGGCATTCCAAGAGTCGTTGTGCAGCACGGCGTAGTAGCCGGACGTATAAGGTATGTCGCGGGGCTTAATCCACATGGCCAGGGTAAATGTTCCGCTGGCGACCTGGTTATCCATGTCGATGTAATTTGTTGCTCCGTCGAAATCGAGCGCCCCGGCGCCCACTTGGCCTGCTATCCAATTAGGCGTTCCGCCTATAGTCCCATCGTTGTTGCCGGCACTGTCTTTGGCGGTTGAGCCTGAACCGTCGTCAAGCGCCCAGTGGGCGACGAGGCCGCCGTAGGCGCCGCCTGCGAGAGACAGCACCAAAATGAGACACATGAAATTTAGAGTTTTCTTATGCATGACAATCCTCCTTCTATGAAGAAAGCTAAAACGAGACCCCGGCATTGACACATTGCCAAAACCGGCTGTTTTCGAGGCACGACCCTAGGGACCTTCGTCGGTGTTCCTCCTGCCTTTGAAGAACGTCAAGACAAATGTATGAGAATGTTGATGGTTGCCAGATTTGGGGCGTCGCGCGGTTGGGCGGGCCGAGTCTGGCTGGGCGGGACCGGATCTTTCACCTGGCGACGGCGCGGAATCTGCGAACTTCAATCGTAAGGGCCTCTCTCCTGATGCAGAGGTTTCCCTCTTACGACCCGGGCCTCTCATACAAAGCTCCTCCGTATTGATCGTCCAGAGTCCTATAATAGGGTTGAGCTGTAGAATGCAAGCCCACCTTTTACATTTATACCGCAAAACGGCCGGTCGTTTCAAGGAGAAAATCAGAATACTTTATCGACCAGAACAGGCAGTGGTATAACCTGTGCTATTGGGCGGACCCTGATACTCACTTGCATCAGGCCGGAACGGGCGTATTGGCCAAAATACCGGCGTTTGGGGCGGGCCTCTAACACCGGGGGGCGCAGTGTGAGCAGGGATTGAGCAAGATAAGGCTTTTCACCTTATACAGGGGCGTATTCATGGACGAAGACCGAGCGGTTGTCAGAAAAGGCGTCGGTCGTGTGGATATCATGCGCGTGGGGCTCAGAGGGTCGGTTGGGAATTGACATCCTGCATTTTGTGGCGGCCGTCCCGGCTTTGTCAATATCGGAGCATTTGGCCGGCAATCAACCCTTTTTGCTTAGCATTTTCTTGTCTCGGAGGATATGGTGGTAGTGCTGGGCAAAGCGGTGGGCCTCATCACGGACGTATTGAAGGAGTTTGCGGGCTGGTGCGTTCGCCGGGAGCTTGAGCGGCTTCGAACTGCCCGGGAGGAAGATATCCTCCTGTTTTTTTGCTATGGAGGCGATTGAGAGATTAGGCAGGGCGTTTCGGAGTCCGGTCGGTGCGTTTTGCGGTTTATCAGTACTGGCGGCGGCTTTTTGCGTCAGGAGGTTGTCTGCAATCATATCGTTGAAGGCAGCCTGGGCGGCGTGCAAATGGCCGAGGCCACCGTCAATCAGGACGAGGTCAGGCCATAGCTCTTCGCCCCGGAGGGCGTATTTGTAGCGGCGTCTTACGACCTCTGCGATCATTGCATAGTCGTCGATGCGCTTTACGGTTTTGATTCTGAACCTCCTGTAGCCGCTCTTGAACGGCCGGCCGTCGATGAATTTGACCAGCGAGCCGACGGCCTCGGCGCCACCGATGCAGGCAATGTCGATACCTTCTATAATCCTTACGGGGTTGGTCCTGCCAAGTAGTTCGCGAAGCTGGAGGAGGGCCTCGGCGGGGTCGACGGCGAAGGCCTCCGGCTGGACGTGCTCATCGGGCGTGCCGCGGCGGTCCAGGTTCTCAATAAGGCGGATGCGGTCGCGGCAGATGGCTGCCTTTTCGTATCTTAGTGCCGCGGAGGCGTCGGCCATCTGCTTTCTCAACTGACGCAGAATTGTCGATCTCTTCGAGCGCAGGAACTTCACAAGGTCGCCGATGACGGTCTTTCGATATTCGCTCTTCTCGATTCTGGCCGCACATGGGGCCGTGCACTGTTTTATGCTGAAGAGGATGCAGGGACGAAAGAACCTGCGTTTTTCGTCGGCGTCGCTGATTTTGAGGTTGCAGGTGCGGAATCGGAAGATTTTCTGGAGTACGACGATAACCTGTCTGAGATCGCGTGCACCGGTGAAGGGGCCGAAGAGGCGGCTGCCTTTTGGCCGGGGTTTGCGGGTGATATAGACTCCCGGGAAGTCGTCGGAGGTGGTGATTTCGAGATAGGGAAAAGTCTTGTCGTCCACGAGGTCGGTATTATACGGGGGGCGGATATCCTTGATCAGACGGGCCTCCTGCAGGACGGCATCGACCTCTGATTTGGTCTCGATGAAGTCGACGGCTTCGACTTTGGCCACCATCTCGGCGATTTTAGGGCCGCGGGACGCTGCAAGGTCGGCCGCCTGCTGGAAGTAGCTGGCCACGCGCGAGCGGAGATTCTTTGCCTTGCCGATATATAGGACCTTTTCGGCATGGCCCTTGAAGAAATACAGTCCCGGGGTTGTCGGGAGGTCCCTTATTCGGCGGCGAATTGCATGCAGCCTGTCCTCATCGTTAGCCATCATAGTTGTATTTTAGCCCTGGGAGGTGGCTTGGGAAAGGGCAATTCGCCCTGAGGTCGGGCGGCTTGGGCTCAAAGCGAGCAGGCCGGCCGGTCGCGTTGGAACGTCAGGGTCCGGCAGAGCTGGTGGTTGGCGCGGTGATTTGAAATATTGCGGTGACGAACAGGAGAGAGCATTAGGAGAATAAGAGTGGCGGTGGCGAAGGAGAGTTTCCGGTGGGCTGGAATTGCCCCGTTGATTGTCTGAGGCGCGCGCCGAGTGCGTAGTTTGCGCTGAACTGTTAAGAGAATCGGACGCGTTTTAAAAATTTTTTTTGTCATAGCTACAGTAACCACAAGGGTTAAGAAGAGGCGAAAGAAAATAGCTTGGAAAAATTCCGACTTTGCTCTTTACAGCTAATCGAATCGGCAGTAATCTGCCGATACTGTTTTAGGTGGCCTGTAGCACTATATCTGGCCCAACTTCCGGTCATTTTTCTATATATTGTGGTTATCTTTTTCACGCACGGAGGCGCGTAATGTCTTGCAGTTTTGATCCTGAGAACCCCTTCAAAAGCCCTCAGATTCAGCCGAAAACGGGCATAGAAGCGGGTCAGAAGAAGGGTTTGAAGATAGAGCATTTCTTTTCAACGCCGGGGGTGCACCCGTTCGATCAGCTCGAGTGGGAAGTTCGCTCGGCGAAGATTACGAGCGACAACGGCAAGGTAGTCTTCGAGCAGGACAATATTGAAGTGCCGACGGGCTGGAGCCAGCTTGCGACGAAGGTTGTCGCGAGCAAGTATTTCTACGGTGACGTAGAAAGCGGCCAGCGGGAACATTCGCTCAAGCAGCTCGTGCACCGGGTATGCAAGACGATAGCAGACCGGGGCAGGAAAGACGGCTATTTCGGCAGCGACGAGGATGCGGAGACTTTCTATAACGAGCTGACGTGGCTTTGTGTGAATCAATACGGCTCGTTCAATTCGCCCGTCTGGTTCAACGTCGGCCTTTACGACGTTTACGGGATTGCCGGCAGCAAGCACAATTTTCACTGGGACGCGCAGAGGCGGCAGGCGGTCAAGTGCGATAACAGCTACGAGTATCCTCAGGCGTCGGCGTGCTTTATCCAGTCGGTGCGGGACTCGATGGAGGACATCATGCGTCTTGCGTCGAGCGAAGCGATGCTATTCAAGCACGGCTCCGGGACCGGGACGGACCTTTCGACTCTTCGCAGCAGCAAGGAGAAGCTCTCGGGCGGGGGCAGGCCATCCGGGCCGCTGAGCTTCATGAGGGTTTACGACCAGATAGCGGCTGTGATAAAGTCCGGGGGCAAGACGCGGCGTGCGGCGAAGATGCAGTCGCTGAAGATCACGCATCCGGATATCAAGGAGTTCATCGCCTGCAAGAGCGAGGAGGAAAAGAAGGCCTGGGCGCTGATCGAGGCGGGCTATGACGGCGACTACAACAATGAGGCTTACGGCAGCGTGATGTTCCAGAATTCGAACTTGTCCGTGCGGGTGACCGACGAGTTCATGCAGGCGGTTGAGAAGGATGACAAATGGAGCACTTATGCGGTCACGACCGGCGATAAGATGGGGGAGCATCCGGCTCGCGAGCTTATGCAGCTCATCGCGGACGGGACGCGGATTTGCGGGGATCCGGGATTGCAGTACCACAGCACGATCAACCGCTGGCACACGTGTCCGGCTTCGGGGCCGATAAACGCCTCAAATCCGTGCAGCGAGTACATGTTCCTGGATGATTCTGCGTGTAATCTGGCGTCTTTGAACCTGATGAAGTTCAGGAAGGAGGAGGGCTCTTTCGACATCGCGGGCTTCAAGCAGGCGATTCGACTGTTTATCATCGCCCAGGAGATTCTGGTTGACAACGGCAGCTATCCTGAGGAGGTGATCGCGTTGAACAGCCATCTTTTCCGGGCCCTGGGGCTCGGGTATGCGAATCTGGGGTCTCTTATTATGAGCCTTGCCCTTGCCTACGATTCCGACCGGGCGCGGGCCATGGCGGGTGCGATAAGCGCGATACTGACGGGCACGGCGTACGCGGTTAGCGCGGAGCTGGCCACGGTGAAGGGTGCTTTCGAGAGATTCGGTGAGAACGCCGAGGCGATGCTGAAGGTGATAAACATGCATCGCCAGCACGCTCATGACCTTCCCGAGTCGCATTGTCCGGCGTATTTGCGAAATTCGGCCAAGGATGCGTGGGACGAGGCTTTCGACCTGGGTTCAAAGGTGGGATTCCGTAACGGCCAGGTTACGGTTCTGGCTCCTACGGGGACGATCGGTTTCATGATGGACTGCGACACTACGGGGATAGAGCCGGATATAGCGCTTGTCAAGTACAAGCTGCTGGCGGGGGGCGGGATGCTCAAGCTTGTGAACAAGACGGTCGCTATGGCGCTGGAGCGGCTCGGTTACAGCGTTGAGGACATAAAATCGATCTGCGATTTCATAGACGAAAAGGAGACGATCGAGGGCGCTGAGAGGCTCAATTCGGAGCATTTGCCGATATTTGACTGTGCTTTCAAGGCCCGCAACGGCAAGCGGTGCATCCACTACCTCGCTCATTTGAAGATGATGGCGGCGGTTCAGCCGTTTCTTTCGGGTGCGATAAGCAAGACAATCAACATGCCCAAGGAGAGCACGACCGAGGAGATTGCGGCGGCTTACATGGAGGGCTGGAAGCTGGGGCTGAAGGCGGTTGCAATCTACCGTGACGGGTCAAAGCGGCTTCAGCCGGTCTCCACGAAGAAGCACAAGGAGGCCAAGGCCGGCGCAGAGGCGGCCGCACCGACGACAGGACGGCCGTTCAGACGCCGGCTGCCGGATACGCGCCACAGCATAACGCATAAATTCTCCGTCGCCGGACACGAAGGCTACCTGACGGTGGGGCTGTACGAGGATGGTCAGCCTGGTGAGCTGTTCATCACTATGGCCAAGGAGGGCAGCACCGTCGGTGGCCTTATGGATGTGATAGGGACATGTACGTCGATGGCCCTGCAGTACGGGGTTCCGCTGATAACTCTCGTGGACAAGTTCCGGCATGCGCGTTTTGAGCCTTCGGGGATGACCTCGAACAGGGATATGCCGTTCGCCAAGAGCCTGATCGACTATATCTTCTGCTGGCTTGGCTGCAAGTTCATTCCCGGTTATGCGGACCGCAACCTTCCGAACAGGGCGGCGGCATCCGGCGGGGCGGAGAGCAAGAACACAACAACGGTCAAGCAGTTGGTCGAGAAGACCAAGGATCTTGCCAAGAAGATCGCCGAAGCAAAGGCCGAGGTCAAGCCCGCGGCAAAGACAGGGGCCGGGGCGGGGCCGGAGCAGCCGACGGCCAGGCCCGCGACAAGGCAGGCCTCGGCAACTGCGGCCAACAGGTTGACCGGGCCGCCGGAGCGGATTGCGGCTTTGGTGAATACGGCGGTTGCGGCCGGCGCCGGCGGGGCCCTGCAGACTGAGGCGGCGGTCATGCAGCAGTTCAACGCCCAATTCAAGCATTTTCTGGATGACGCGCCTGCGTGCGACATTTGCGGCTCGATAACTGTTCGCAACGGCACATGTTACAAGTGCTTCAACTGCGGCAACTCTATGGGCTGCTCCTGAGCCACAACGGATTATCAGGGCGATTATGAGCGTTCTGAGGAAACTGCGTAGAAAAGCCCACCGTTCAGAATATCCGGCCGTGCCGTTGGGGGCCGGGGACTTCATCCCCTTCCGGAAGATGTCGGAAGTCATCCTGGATTTCGCGCAGCCGCTGTTGGGCCCCATGGACAACGGTTACGATGAGCATGAGATAGAGACCTTGGTCTTCGCCGCATTATGCTGGAACCTTTCCTTCATGTCGGCAGAAGAGCAGCGAGAAGGTATTGAGCAGATAGTGAATGAAACCTGCAGATCTGATGTGGCCTGCCGAATTGGCCTGGGAGAGTCCGCAAACATGCTTATAAGACGCAAGAAGTCGTGCTTTGCAGATGACGGAAGGATCGTTCTGGACTGTAAGTTCATTGGCGGGGGTGACTCGCAGCAATTCATTGTTCTGTCAGCTCTTACGAAGGATTGATTCGCTGTTGCGGGCGGGTTATGAGCCTCGTTTGAGGCCGGCCGGCATGGTTGGGGGAGCGAAAAAAGCACAATAATCATGCCGTACACCCCTTCTTATTGTATATCGTTGCACTATTTTCCTTGACAAAAGCAAGCAAGAGTGTTAGCCTGTACGTGCGCATTCATGATGTGAGTATGATGGAAAGGTGTCTTACTTACAGATGGAGGAGTTGACACGGTGAGCGGCAGACATATCATTCCGCACTTTCCGGTAGATTTTGCCTTGTGGATAAGCCGAAAATCGGGCCTTTAGATCAAGTTTCGACCCTCTTTGGAACACGCTGAATTCGGTTTACTGACTAATATGCGGGCAATGAGATACAAGTGATTTGTGATTGAGGAGTATGTGATGAGAAACGGAAGAGGCAAAACAGTTTTAACAATCGTAGCAGCAATCCTATTGGCCCTGTCGGCTTCGGCCGGCGCCGCTCCGGTCCCAATCGACAACCCCGGGTTCGAGGACCCGGTGTTGGCTGACGGCGATTGGAGCTGGTCGATGGATGACCAGGGTTGGGGCTATTTTGGCAACGACGGTTACCAAGGGTCGTGGAATGTTACGACGGCCGAGTTTCCAGGCGAGGCGGCCGAGGGCCAGAACGTTGGCTGGGCGGAAGGCGAGGGGTACCTCGGCGGCTTCGCGCAGGTGCTGACCGACCCGGACGCGAGGCTGAAGGCCGGCATGACATACACGCTGACCGTCGAGGTGGGCTATGCCCTTTCAACAGATCCCTTCGGCGGCTACATGGTCCAGCTCCTGGCCGGAGGAACCCCCCACACGCCCGGAACGGGGGGAGATTACACCGGGGCGGTGACCGGCGGAACCCTCCTTGCCGAAGACGACAACCTCTTGACGATAGCGCAAGGCACCTTCGAGACTTCGACTGTCACGTATACCTACAATCCGGCGCTGCACTCGGGCTTGCTGGGTGAGCCCCTGCAAATCAGGTTAATCGCTTATGCCGCCAGCGACGAGGTTGAGTTTGACGACGTCAGGCTTGACGCCATTCCCGAGCCGGCGACTCTGGCCCTGTTGGGCTTGGGCGCTCTGATGCTCAGGCGCAAGCGCCCGTAACCAGACTTCTTGCCGGAACGTTGCTAGACAGGAGCAGACTAAAAGGAATCCGTACGGGGGGGCGCCTGCTCTTTGCAGGCAGCCGGAACAATCCGGATGCGTGCATCCCGTGGTGCGTCCATTAAGGAACGGCTGCCATGAGTAACGCGCGTGTGAGTATAGCAGACACTCGTATGAACACCGGCAGAGTCTTGACATTTCACGCCGGTCCGGGCATTTTCGGGTATGTTGAAAGAGGCGGCATTCGATTGAATGCTGAAGTAGACACAAGCCTGGCCGCAAGAATTCCCACGAACGCTTAAAGAGAAACCTATACGGGACGTGTCAGTTAGAGATTTCCTTCTAGGAGGCAGTGTCATGAAAAAGGCATTATCTTCTGCAATAGTTGGAATCGTTTTGGCCGTGTTTCTGCCGGTCTCGTCTGCGAAGGCCGTTCAGCAGGAAATCACCGTCCCGGATGCGAGCTTTGAGGACCACGTTCTTGCGGAGGGCGGTTATGTAGATATCGGTACAGCCGGTTATACCGGGGCGTGGGAAAGTGTTTCCGGCGACGCCTGGGTTGACTACGGTTATTGGCGTGCGGACGGCTGGCCGGAGGATTTGTATGCCCACAGCGGCAACAACAAAGCGTACCCGTATGAAGACTATATCTACCAGATTCTGGATGAGACCTTTATTGAAGGCGGAACGTACACATTAAGCGTCTGGGCGGGACAACCGTGGGTCGGCTACGCCAGCGATTGGCGCCTTTACCTCACCACAGAAGATTATACGAATGAACTGATTGAGACAAGTGGGACGGCCGGGCTTGACTGGGAGCAGATCAGCCTGGAATATACCGCCACCGCCGCCGCCCACGGAAAAAAGATCGGAATTAAGATATGGAGCAACGAGGAGGTGTCTTTTGACGACGTCACCCTGACGAGCCTCGTGGATCCGACGGCTCCTGATGTGGATGCCGGTGACGACATGATTACCTGGTCCGGCCGCATAGTGCAATTGGATCCGAACGTTGTTAATAACGATACCGCAGAACCGCAGGGGACCTTGACATATCTCTGGACCGCCGAGCCTGACGGCATCGGGGATCCCAACCTTGATGTTGAAATCACCAGCGCTGATACGGAAAATCCATCGGTTACGATCACCAAAGCCGTCCTTAGCGGCAATGTGACTGTCATTACGATGACGCTTGCCGTTACCCTCGAAGGTAAGGACCCCGTAATAGATACCATGACGATTCGCGTCTACGATAATTCCTGTCTGGCGGCGATTGACCTTGGTCTGGCGCTGTTTGATCCAACCGACATTGACGGGGATTGTATTACAAACTTCACAGATTTTGCCCTCATGGTTGTAACATGGCTTGGTGATTACTCGTTAACAGAACCGGCCGCCAAATAATGTAGCCATTGCCTATCGGGCGCCTGAGATTGCCTCAGGCGCCCGACGACATTTAGCCCCCCAGAGGTTTTACTGGAAAAGATGAGGTTGCAACAGAGCCCGTATTTTGGCATGATTGACCATGTGGCGTGTAGGAGCATCGACCATGAAGTCAAGTGCAGGATCCAGAATGCGGAGGATGGTTATGGATGAACCAGGGGGCTTTACATTGATAGAGCTTCTGGTGGTTATTGCGATCATTGCGTTATTGATGGCTATCCTGTTGCCCTCGTTGCAGAGGGCCAAGCATCAGGCTCGCCGGATAGCCTGTGCGGCCCACTTGAAATCCTGCGGGCACGCGGGTGTTCTCTACTCCAATGACAATAACGGCCGGTTCCCGTATTGCCACATGGAGGTCTCCCCCGGGTCCGGCAGCTATGCCGTGTGGGTAAGTAATCGTCAAAACGATCCCGAAACGATGGGCTTTATGGCTCACGGTCTTTTTTTTCATCACCGACTTATAACCGTTCCCAAACTGTTCTATTGTCCGGGCAACACCAACCCGACGCTTCAGTTTGGAGAGCCCGACCCCTCCAGTCCGGGCGGAGGCTGGCCGAGCAACGGGCGTATTCCGGATGATTTAGGTCCCCAGCAGCGGTGGGTTCAGACCACCTACCACTACCGCTCTCTCTGGGATGAAGAGATGTGGCGGGCGGTGGATTCCGTGAAGGACGGTGGTGGTATGGCATTCATGGCGGACGTGTTCTCCGATCCGAGACGTGGGGTCCAATACCATCATAAGAATGGGTACAATGTTGCTTATATGGACGGACACAGCGAATTCGTGAAGGACCTGCAAGGCGAGATACAAGAATTTGGAGGTGGAGCAACGTATCATGTGGACCACAGCCGTCAGGATTATGTCTGGAAGAAGTTCTTCGACAGGGTCATGAAGTATAAGCCGCATAAAGAGTATTGACAATTACACCATGGACGGCAGGCGTCCCGGCGATTGTGGTAGGACGTTTAATTCCCACAAGAATTGTTTTCTTAACCTTTCCTCTTGTGAGGACGATCAGGGATTTGCGTCACTGGCGCAGGCCGGAGGCCATAGGGGACAACAAGAGAAATTATGCTATTTAGTCAAGGCTCGGTTTCGCGGGATTATTAATGCCGTACGGGAAGAAGAGACTAAACGGCAAACGCCGGAGCGGTAACGAGTGAAGTCCTATTGTTTTGGGTACAGGAAACGCTGGAATGATATTTCGGTTTGGAGTCCGGTTTAACGGGAGATTGTCATGCGCAAAGAAGACGCATTTACGCTCATTGAGCTATTGGTGGTCATCGCCGTCATTGCGATTTTGATGGCGATACTTCTGCCGGCCCTGAGAAAGGCGCGTGAGGTCGCGCGCATGGTGGCGTGCAGCAGCAATCAGAGACAGGTGATTCTGGGGCTATTGGCGTATTCGCACGACAACGAGCACAAGCTGCCTCCCAGTCCGGGCAAAGATGGAAACAGCTGGCATCGGCCGAACGACCTGAACTTCACTTACAGATTCTGGTCGAAGCGGGCGCCCTTGACGGACGCTGAAATGGATTCGGTCAAGAACGTTTACCATTATGCGGGGCGGTACCTGGGAACCATACTTGAGAACAGCGAGGTTTTCAACTGTCCCGTATCAAAGATTCGCGACGGCGCGATTTGGCCGCCCTACGGCGCGGCCGCAGGCACCTACGGTGAATTCTATCGCACCGGTCGTTTTCCCACACTGCCTTGCACGTATTCGCTGCTCTACAGCTTTGACGGCTTTAACAAGGCGTCAGCCGGAGCCGAGCCCTTTGACGCCCCCAATCGAACCACCGACAAGAACACGCTGGTTATCCAGGATACGCTTATGTACCTTCGAGGGAATCCTGAACTGGCCTGGTTGCCTGATGCCGCCGCCGGGCAAAACAGTTTTCACAGTTGTCATTCGTTTGAGCATGCTTTCCATGCCAAACCCTACTTTACCTTAAAGCAGCCGGGTGCTGATTTGAGTGTATTGCCCTGGCAGATGAACGGTCTTAAGCTGAACGCCGGCTATCTCGACGGCCATGTGGAGAAGTTCAGTGCCACCGAGACCGTCCATTTGACCCACAATGGCATAGCGCACAACTGGCTTACGCGGAAGTACAAGTAAATAACACGATCAGGTTGCTTTTTGGGGAAGTTATAAGGGTACCCCGTCAAGAGTAGGACTTTAGGGGGCGTCGAGGCTTCGGCCTCCAAGCTGATCTCACCGGCTCCAGACAAGCCCGCGGCGCGCGGGCCTGTCGATTATTCGATACGGGGGTTCCATAAGATCGTGGACTGGCGGAGGGGCGTGGAGATTGTCACCTTGAACTTCATCCGCCGCCTGCTGACGGGCCCAGCAGAGGGGCAAGGCTGAGCGATGTGAAGAAGAACGGGTCGCCAGGCGTCGAGGACGCCGGTGTCCTGGTGAGCCCGTCGGAGCCGACCGGCGTTCTTTCCGGCAAGGACATTGCAATGGCCCGTGCCGGTCAGATACAATGGTGGGCCGGAGCTTGTGAGGCTGCCGCAGGTTTATGCATGTTGGGAATAACGTTGTCGCCGATCCGCTCGAGCACGGTGCAATACAAAAGCAGCGATTTGCAGGTCCGGGCGATCCAAGCAGCCCTGGAGTACTTCTTGCGGAAACGGCGTTACCATAGGGACAAGGTTTAGACACGACAGGCCAAGCCGCTCGATACGGCATGCAATCGAGGCGCCGGCCGTGATGTGTCAGGAGATGCGAATGAAAGTACACGAGCGCTCAGCAATCATTTTTCTGGCCGGGATGATCATTGGCGCGGGCGCCGGTATCTGCGGCTGCACCGTCGCTGCCGAGTCGAAGTTCAAGCCCACCGTCGAATCGCTGCGCCGGTATAGATGCCCCGAGTGGTTCCGCGACGCCAAGTTCGGGATATATCTGCACTGGGGAGCTTACTCGGTCGCTCAACAGGGCGAATGGTACGCCCGCAAACTCTACGACGAAACAACACCGGAGTACGAGCACCACCTCAAGAACTACGGTCACCCCTCCGAACACGGCTACAAGGATTTTATCCCCATGTGGAAGGCGGAGAAATTCGATCCCGATGCGTTGCTGGCATTGTTCAAGCGCGCCGGCGCCAAGTACTTCTGCCCTTGCGCGGTGCATCACGACAACTTCGACCTCTGGAACTCCAAACACCACGAATGGAATGCGGTGAACATGGGGCCGAAGAAGGACCTTATCGGTATGTGGCGAGCGGCCGCGCTCAAAGCGGGTCTTCGATTCGGCGTGACTACGCATCTGTCACGAAGCTATAGCTGGCTCAATGTCGCAAACCAGTCCGACACCGGGGGCCCCCGGAAAGGCGTGCCTTACGACGGCGCCCAGGGCAAGGCCAAGGGCCTGTATCCGCCCAACGACGGGCAGAGCACGCACGCCCGCGCCCCATTCGATGCGCCGAAGTCCTGGCGGGATCACTGGGCCAGGCGCATCAAGCAACTGATTGATGATTACCAGCCGGATCACTTGTATTTCGACTGCGCCGTGCCGTTTCGAGGCAGCGACCGCGGGCGCACGGGAATGGACGTCATCGCTCATTTCCTGAACCGCCGGCCCGAGGGCGTCATGTGCGTTAAGGAACGTCCCTGGCAGGGGTTCTACGCCGACGGCATCGCGACGCTCGACTATGAACGCGGCAAAGCCAGTCATATTCTCGATGAGCCCTGGCAGACGGATGACTCGATTGGTTCGTGGGGCTATAACGAGAACGCGCCCTACACGACATCGGACGCCGTCATCGACAAGATCATCGATATCGTCAGCAAGAACGGCAACATGCTGCTGAACATCCCGATCCGAGCCGACGGCACGCTCGATGATACGGCGACCGGCATCCTCGAAGACCTCGGCCGGTGGTTCACGGTCAACGGCGAAGGCATCTATGCGACGCGGCCGTGGTATATTTACGGCGAGGGCAGGACCGAAATGCCCCGCAAGACCATCGAATCGCCGTTTACCTTCAGGGACATCCGCTACACGACCAAGGGCGAGTATCTCTACGCATTTGTGCTCAATTGGCCCGGCAAGCGTCCGGTGGAAATGGCCTTTCTCGCGCCCGGCAATAACCGGATAGGCGAGATCAGGTCCGTCGAGCTGCTCGGCCACGACGGCGACATCCAGTGGGAGCACCACGCCGACGGTCTGAGAGTCACATTGCCAAGGAAGAAGCCCTGTGATTCCGCCTACTGCCTGAAAATCCACCTGCCCAAGAAGTAATCAGTAGGATATGCCCGATGAGAGCATTGCCGCCCAAACCAGGCCTTGGCTTTTTCATTGCCACGCTGATCGTTTCGGGACTGCCGTCTTTCGCTGCCGATGTTTACGTTTCGCCCGATGGTTCGGACAATGCGGCTGGTTCGCAAACAAATCCGTTGCGCACGATAAACAAGGCCCTGGAAGGTGTATCACCCGCAGACAAAGTGCTGCTGCTTCAAGGGCGCTATGCCGAACCCGTTGTGCTGAGCGGGATTCGGGGAACCGCAAACTCACCGATAACGATCGCCGCGGCCCCCGGGGCCAAGGTCGTTCTTGACGGCACGGATGCCCTGGGTGGTCGATGGATGCCGGTAACGCCTGACTGTGCCGAGGGCAAGCGGATTCAAGAGAAACAATGGCAGCGCATCGGCGAGCACAAGCTGTACGCCGTGCAGATCGAGCAGGACATCTACGCTCTTATCTACGACGGTCGGTTGATGAGCGATGCCCGATGGCCGAACGCCCGCTGGGATGATCCCTGGCGTCTGGACCGCTACGAGGTGCTTCGTCTGGCAGGCAAGGGGAGCCAGCCCGGCCGGATCCACGATTGTCTGACGACGGAGAATACGCTGGCGGAATCTGCTCAATGGCTTCACTATGATCGTAGCCTGCTCGACAACCGCAAAGAGTCCCTGGCCGATACGGGACTGGACTTCACGGGCGCCAGTGTTCTTCTCAGTGCGTTCTGGACCAGTTTTGGAACTCGCGTTACGGCGCACGGGGCCGGCTGCAATCACTTCACATTCGACACGACGTTCGAGGGCAGCGGTGATTTGCAGGACGAGGCGGTTCGATTTATCATCGAGCGCGTCGAGTGGGACAATCCTCGGGTGTTCGGCAAGAGTACGCACGGCAGTGTCCACTACTTCCTCATGGGCCTGCCGGCGCTGGACATCCCGGAAGAGTGGTTCTATCACCGGCCCGGCAAGACGCTCTATTTCATCAGCCCGGATGGATGCGAGCCTGCATCGGGCAAGGCCCGGGGCAAACGCCGCGATCACATGCTGATTATCAGGAATTCCGAGCACGTTCACGTGAGAGGCATCGAGTTTTTGGGAGCCTCGGCGCTGCTGCAGGATTGCACAAACAGCCGCATTGAGGACTGCGACTTCCGTTTCTCGGCCTACAACAAGTTTGTGCTCGGCAACTACGACGCGCCCGTGACCACCCAGATCGACAACGCCGCCCGCAACAGGCGTGCCCCGTGTGGAAATGCATTGGTCAACTGCCGGTTCCAATACCTCGACGGGAACGCCTTCAAGGGCAGCAGTGTCGGGCTGAAGGTCGAGAACATTCTGATCTATCAGACCCAGATGACTACATTAGGCGGCGACTCTCGCGCCGCCAGCTTCGACAGCCCGCTCTTGATCCGGCGTGTCACAGTCAGCGACGTCGGAGCGTCCGTTGCCATCAAGGGCGGTGGAATGGACGCCGCGTACGAGCTTAACAACCTGCAGCGGTTCGGTGGTCTGCAGTACGACGGGGCCGCCCTGCAGATGGGCGGCACCGAGCAGAAGATCTATCGCTGGAACTGGTCACACGATCACCCGAAATTCTCATATCGGTTTGACACGGCCAGGAACGGCCCCGAAGCCACGCACGGCGAGATGAGCTTCAACGTGGCCTGGAATACCCCCGGCGGCTGCATGGTCAAAGGCAACGAGCATCTGTTCCACAACAACGTTCTGCTCGGGGACACCGCCTGTGTGTATCTGCTCAATCTGCCGGAATGGGCAAGCTCGAATCGGCACACCTTGGCGGCCAATAATGCCGTTGCGGCTTTCAGGGCCGACCGGGGAAAGGGCGAGGCTGAGATGCTCGCTGCGCTCAGGAACAATATCACCGGCGACATCGGCGCGCATCTGCGCGATCCCGAGAATCTGGACTTTCGCCCCCGCAAGAATAGTCCGCTAATCGACGCGGCCGCGGCGATCAAGCCGGCCGATGCCCCCTGGAAAACGACGGCGATCACCGCAGCCCACCGGATTGTCGGTGCGGGCCCGGACATCGGGGCGTATGAGCACGGCGCGTCCGAGTACTGGATTCCCGGCTTCAAGTTCGCGCATGCCTCGACGCCCATTCCACCGGACGGAGCGCTGACGGCTGATAGCGACTGCGACCTGATGTGGCTCGGCGGATACAGGGCCGACACTCATGACTTGTACTTCGCTGCCTCGGCCATGGAGGTTTCAAAGGCAGAAAAGGACGATCCGGCGTTTCGCAAGAGGCTCCACGGCCCGGCCAATGTCTTCGATCCCGGAGCGCTCAAGCCCGGCAAGACGTACTTCTGGCGAGTCGACGCGATCCGCAATGGCAAGACAATCAAAGGTCCGACTTGGCGATTTACGGTCGAGCAGTAAGGTTTGGGAGGCTCACACATGGACCCGAGGAACATCATTTGGTCACTGACGGTATCTCGCCGATCGACTGTGGCGTAGCCGGGCAGTATCTGTCCGGGCGTCGCCCGTACAGATTTGACTTGCCGATTCAGACCGCCTAAAATTGGTGTCAATCACACAACCCCGGTCACAAAGACAAACATTGATACCACACCAGACAGGAGGCTGAGACGTGCGTGGACTCAGGAAAACTATGAATCGTCGCGAATTCCTGAAGCTGATGGGCAGCGGCGCCGCGGCCTCGGCTTTGTCACCGGCACGTATGGCAGCCAAAGCAGCCGAACCGCAGCGCCAAGAACAGCCCAACATAGTCCTGATAATGTCGGATGATGTCAGTTGTGACCTCTACGGCTGCTACGGCAATGATCGAGTCAAGACACCCAACCTGGACCGGATGGCTCGCCAAGGCGTAATGTTTAGAACTTGCTGGGCCTCGGCGCTTTGCGCGCCCACCCGAGCGATGATTATGACGGGCCGCTACGGCAATCGGACAGGATACTACCACAACGGTCTTCAAATGCCACAGAAAGACGGCAGCAACGAGTTGCTCAAGTTTCATCACAGTTTCGCCAAGCTGCTCAAGCAGGCCGGCTATGCGACGGCCATTGCCGGCAAATGGCACTGTAGCAGCAGCCGACCCGAGAGCCCGGACGGCGGATTCGACGAGTATTGTCTGTGGGAGGGCGTCAAGGAAATCGAGAATCTGCCGGGCAGGCCCAAATTCGAGGGCGCCTGGGAAGACAAAGCCGCTCGCACCACGACTTCCCGGTACTGGCATCCGGGAATCACCAGAAACCGCGAGCTGTTGAGAACCAAGCCCAACGACTTCGGCCCGGCTATTTTCACCGATTTCATTTGTGATTTCATGGAGCGCAAAAAGGATCAGCCGTTTCTTGTGTATTATCCTATGGTCGCTCCGCACGGGACACGCGAGGGACATACCACAACACCGCTCAGAGGCAGAGTCGGAGAGATGGCAAGGGCTAGCTCGGAGGAAACTCAAGCGCGCTTCGAAGCGCTCAACGAATACACCGACGTGCTCGTAGGCAGGATTCAGGCGAAGATTGAGCGACTGGGCATAGCGGATCGGACCATAGTACTCTACTGCTCTGATAACGGAACCGCTGTTACCGCCAAGAGTCGGGCGGTTGAACGAGGGTGCCGCGTGCCTATGGTGATAAGCGGCGCAGGCATCAAGAAACGCGGCGCAACCGACGAGATCGTCGATCTATCCGACATTCTTCCAACGCTTGTGGATTTTGCGGGCGCCAAGATTCCTACCGGCTATGAGGTGGATGGCAAGAGTCTCAAGCCTTTCCTGGTCGGCAAGGCCGACACGCATCGCACGTGGATATACAGCGTCATAGGAACTTCTCAACTGGTGCGAACAAAGCGGTATCTTCTCGAAGCGGTCAATCCAATTCTCGGACTGCCGCACGGACGTCTGTACGATTGCCGGGACAGCCGGGACGGTCGTGGGTACAGACGCATAACAGATTCTGCTCTGCCGGGTCAGACACGCAGGATATTTGATGAAGTTCTGAGCAAGTATCCGCCGCTTCAGAGAGAGCATCCCTATTTCCAGACGAAGAGGGGCAAGAGATTCCTGGATGAATATACACAGCCCGGTGCGGCCGAGAAACATCTTCATAATCACAGGGACTACAAATTCTACCAGGAGTAGTCAGAGTACTGCCGGTTGGGCCGTAAGGCAACAACCTGCGGCCTCTTGTAACGTGGCGCCGTTTTGTGTGTTTGTGATGAGACATCGGTTTCGATGCCGGCTTGCTTACCGAGATGATGTTCACCTCAAGAATGCTTCCGTGGTAAGTGTAGTCAAAAGTGTAGCACAGCATCTGCCGAGCTGAATGACAAAGGAATGACCTCTCACAAAGTCTTCAACGGCAAGGACTTATGAGAATGGAGCCAATGGGATTCGAACCCACGACCTCTTGCATGCCATGCAAGCGCTCTCCCATCTGAGCTATGGCCCCGGACAAAGGTGATGATAGCAAAGACACGGGAGATATGCAAATAGTTTTTTGGGGGTTTCTGAGTGAGGGGGCCGGGCGGGGCAGGCGTGCCGATTGTGTCCTTTCGGCCGGAAGGTTATAATGGCGGCTCTTTAAGAACTGCGGCGGCCGAAGGCCGTATAAGAAACTGTTCCGGAGGGAATGACAAGGGGTTCCGATTAAGAGACAGAGAATAGTGATAACCGGGCGGGTGCAGGGCGTTGGTTTTCGCCCGGCGGTCTATAGAATAGCGAGGATGCTCGGGCTAAGCGGCCTGGTTTATAACGATACGAGGGGCGTCACAGTCGAATTACAGGGCCGGGAACGCAAGATCTCCGAGTTCCTTGACCGCCTTCGGTCCGGCCCCGATAAACCGCCTCTGGCCGATATAAAGTCCTGTACGGCGGTTGATATCCCAGTCATTGAAGGGGAGGACAGCTTCGTGATCGCCGAGAGCGATTCTCGGGGCGCGGCCCTTTCGCAGGTAACGCCCGATATTGCCACTTGCGGCGACTGCCTGGCGGAGATGGCCGACACGGAAGATTTTCGATACGCCTACCCGTTTATAAACTGCACCAACTGCGGCCCGCGCTATTCCATAGTCAAAACCATCCCGTACGACCGCCCCAACACTACAATGTCGGTCTTTGAAATGTGCGACCGGTGCGCCGCCCAGTATGCCGACGTTGGCGACCGCCGGTTTCACGCCCAGCCCGTCGCATGTCCGGCCTGTGGTCCTAAAGTCGTACTTACGGACTCCCGCGGCGGGATCACCCGGGGGCAATCCGAGGCGGCCATATCCGAAGCGGCGAGACTGCTGCGGGCGGGGCGGATCGTTGCGGTCAAGGGCATCGGCGGATTTCATCTTGCCGTCGATGCACTCAACAACGAGGCGGTCGAGCGTCTTCGAGAACGCAAAGGGCGCGACCACAAGCCTTTTGCCATGATGACTGACTCAGTTGAGAGGGTAAGGCAATACGCGGTCGTGGATGAATCGGCCGAAGGACTTCTGAGAAGCCCTCAAAGCCCCATCGTTCTGGCGCCGAGAAGATACGACGCGAAGATAGCCCCATCCGTCGCTCCGGGCGTCAATACATTCGGCTTCATGCTCTGTTACGCGCCGCTGCACTACCTGCTTTTCGCCCACGGCTTGAAGGTGCTCGTCATGACAAGCGGCAACATCTCGGACGAGCCACTGATATGCGAAAACGACCTGGCCCTTGAGAGGCTCGGCTGCGTTGCCGACGCCTTCCTGATGCATGACAGGCGGATATACCGTCAAGTTGATGATTCAATCGTGCATCTTATAGAAGGGGAGCCGGTTCTCCTGAGGCGTGCAAGAGGGTATGTCCCGAGGCCGATTGTTGCAGAGTTGAGCTGCGACGTGGACATATTGGCGGCAGGGGCGGATATGAAGAACACTTTCTGCCTGGTGAAGCAGAATCAACTCATTTGCAGCGAACACATAGGGGACCTTGAGGACGCCGAGGTTTACCATCACTACATCAATTCCATCGGACATCTGCGCGGGCTCTTCGAGGTGGAGCCGGAGGTGGTGGCCTGCGATCTGCACCCCGGCTATTTATCGAGCGGCTACGCCCGTTCGCTGCAGGGCCTGCAACTTATTGCGGTTCAGCACCACTGGGCCCACATCGCGTCGGTGCTGGCCGAGCACGGCGCGGAAGGACCGGTCATCGGTCTTGAGTGCGACGGCACCGGCTACGGCACCGACGGGGCGATCTGGGGCTGTGAGTGCATGATCGCATCGCTCGACAGATTCGAGCGATTCGGTCACCTGGCGTATTACGACCTTCCGGGAGGGGACGCGGCGGCCAGACAGGCCGTCAGACCGTTGTTGGGTCTGCTGAGGGAGACCTGCGGTGATTTTGAGCTATTGAAATTCCGATGGCTGCTCGAGCGAATCGAGCCGGATGAAGAGAGGCTCAGAATCATCTGCGAACAGCTCGACAAGCAGGTCAATTGCGTCCAGACTTCCAGCCTTGGCAGAGTCTTTGACGCGGTGGCGGCCATGCTCGGGCTTGGCGCCTATAACCATTTCGACGCACAACTGCCGATGGCCCTCGAAGCAATCGCCCAAGCAGAAACCGAGGAGCGCTACGGCTTTGAAGTGACGCCCACCAAGCCCGTCCAGCTCAACCTCGATAGAATGGTGGTCGAACTCATAAACGACATCAAAGAAGGATTGGATCGGGCCCTTATAGCCGCAAAATTCCACAACTGCCTGGCGGCCGGCCTGTTCGAAATGGGCAAAGCCGCCAGAGAAAGCTCGAAGCTGAACACCGTTGCCCTTAGCGGAGGGGTTTTTTGCAATCGATATCTGACGAGCCGCCTTGTTTTGCTCTTGAAGAACGACTCTTTTGAAGTATTATCTAATAGGGAGGTCCCGTCGAATGACGGCGGCATATCCCTCGGTCAGGCGGCAATCGCCGCCAAAATCGTTTGCTGCGGCTCGTCGCCCGGGGCCAGCAGCCAACGACTGAAAAGGTCATGACACCGCTCGGTCCGGTCCTGCGACTAACCGGCGGGCAGTGTTCTTTGGTGTTTAAGCAATAAGAGATTCGATTAGGAACGGGCGACAGGTGACGGGGAAAGATTCATGTGCCTGGCAATACCGGCAAGAATAGTCGAGCTCGATGGTGACAGAGCCGTCGTCGAGGCGATGGGCAATCGATGGCGTGCGAAGACCACTCTTCTGCCTGAGGCCGGGATCGGCAAGCTGGTGCTGGTGCACGCGGGTTTTGCCATATCTCTTGTTGACGAACAGGAGGCGAAGGAGACCTGGCGGCTTCTCGCCGAGATCAGCGAGTTCAACGAGACACCGAACAGGCTGTCCGGGTAGATTCGGAAACCATGCTTGAGCGAATTGAAAAAGCCAAAGACCAGATGACCGCGGCCTGCGAAGCGATGGGCCGGCCTATAAACATCATGGAGGTCTGCGGGACACACACGGTCTCGATCTTTCGCAACGGCATAAGGTCAGTCCTCCCGGCGGGTCTTAGACTGCTGTCCGGGCCCGGCTGTCCGGTATGTGTCACGGATCAGAGCTATATCGACACCGTACTGCGACTCGCCGACCGTGATGATTTGCTGATCGCCACGTACGGCGACATGATACGCGTCCCCGGCAGGGGGGGCTCGCTGGAGACAAAACGTGCGAAAGCGGCCGTCAGAGTCGTGCTAAGCAGCGAAGACGCCCTGCAACTGGCCAGGGATAATCCCTCGAAGGTGGTGGTGTTCATTGCGGTGGGTTTCGAGACGACCGCCCCGGCAACTGCGGTCGTTGTGAAAGAGGCGGCAGCAGATTCGCTGGAGAACTTCTGCATTTTCTCCGGGCACAAACTAGTCGTGCCAGCGATGCGGGCGCTGCTTTCGGACAAGAACAACAACATAGACGCATTTCTTTGCCCCGGGCACGTAAGCGCGATAATCGGCTATGGCGCATTCGGCGAGATCGTGGACAATTTCGGCCGGCCGTGTGTGGTTGCCGGTTTCGAGGCGCTTCAGATAATGGAAGGTCTGGCCGAGATCTGCCGGCAGCTTTCCTGCGGCGAGCCGGAGTTGAAATCCGTATACACCGCGGTGGTGACGCGGGACGGCAACACGGCCGCCCAAAAAATCATCGACGAGTGCTTCGAGGCGGTTGACGGCTATTGGCGGGGATTAGGGAAGATAAAGAAGAGCACGCTCAGACTACGAGACGAATACGGTCGATTCGACGCGGTCCAGCGTTTCGGCCTGCACGAGATACCCGCTGAAGATACGACCGGCTGCCGGTGTGGGGAGGTCTTGTGCGGCTTGATCGAGCCGCCGCAGTGCTCGCTGTTCGAGAGAGCTTGCAGCCCCGAGATGCCCGTAGGCGCGTGCATGGTAAGCTCGGAAGGCGCGTGCGCGGCGTGGTTCAAATACGGCCGGAAGAGAGAATGCCGCAAATGACCAAACGCAGAACCGACAGAATCCTGCTCGCGCACGGCGGTGGCGGCCGGCTGACCGACCAGCTCATTCGGCGGCATATTCTTCCGCAGCTCAAGAACGATGCCCTCGCTGAGCTCGGCGATTCGGCGAAGCTGGATCTCTCTTCGGCATCCGTTTGCTTCACAACCGACAGCTACGTCGTCAAGCCCCTGTTCTTCAACGGCGGCGACATCGGCAAGCTCGCCGTGTGCGGAACAATAAACGACCTGGCGGTCGCCGGCTCAAGGCCCGTTGCCCTGACACTATCACTAATAATTGAGGAGGGCTTTGAGTTTGCGCTGCTCGCGAAGATATTGTCGGGCATCGGCGAGGCCGCCCGGCAAAGCGACGCCCAGATTGTCGCCGGCGACACCAAGACGGTGGAGTCAGGGGCGGCCGAGGGCATCTTCATAAACACGGCCGGGGTCGGAGTAAGGCTGCCCGGGGTGGATCTCGGGTTCGAGAAAATCACACCGGGCGACAGGATAATAATTAACGGGACGATAGGCGACCACGGTATGGCCATAATCTCGCAGCGTGAGGGGATGGAGTTCCAATCAAGGCTGCGGAGCGACTGCGCGGCCCTCGCCGGGTTGACCTGTCGGCTGCTTGAGAGCACAAACGGCATCAGGTTTATGCGGGACCCAACCCGCGGCGGGCTGGCAGCAGCGCTCAACGAAATCGCCGCCGGTACGGGGCTCGCGGTGGAGATATCCGAGACCGACGTGCCCGTTGACCCGACTGTTCGGGCGGCGGCCGAGATGCTCGGTTTCGACCCGTTGACAATTGCCAACGAGGGCAAATTCGTGGCTGTCGTATCGCCGGAATCCGCCGAACAGTGCCTGAATATCTGCAAAAGCCACCCGCTCGGCGGCAATGCGGCCATCATCGGCACGGTGGTACAAGCCTCCGATGTGCCCACGGTCGAGCTAATGACCGAAATAGGCGGAAGAAGAATAGTCCCAATGCCCTACGGACGGGAATTGCCGAGGATATGCTGATGCACGAAACGATGGTGGCACAGAATCTCCTTGCGGCAATCTCGCGTGAAGCGGCGAAGCACAACGCAAAACCGGTTGCCGCCAGAATCAGTTGCGGCACGCTTTACGCGGTCAACGACGAGCTGCTCCGCTTTGCATTTGAAGCCATAGCCAGGGATACGCCCTGCGAAGGCGTCAGGCTGGAAATAGAGCACAAGCGGGTGCAGGGCCGATGCAGGAGCTGTAACGAAACCTTCGATGTCGAACTGTCCGACCCCCGGTGTCGCGCGTGCGCCGCAGAAGACTTCGAGCTGTTGCCCGATCCGCCTCTGGTGCTCGAACAGATAGAGCTTCGAACGGAGTAGAGAAATGTCAAAGATAGACATCGGCAGAAGAATTCTCAGTGAAAATGAGAAGTACGCCCTCGACAACGGCAGGCTGTTGAGCGAGGGGGGCAAGCTTTGCCTTAACATGATATCCTCTCCCGGCTCCGGAAAGACCACGATCCTGGTCAGGACGATAACCGAGCTGAAAGAAAAAATCGGGATAGGGGTGATCGAGGGTGATATCCAGACGGACATAGACGCCGAGCGAATAAGGGCGACAGAGGCGCCCGTCGTTCAGATCAACACGGAGGGGGGCTGTCACCTGAACGCCGCACAGGTGGCCGGCGCCTTGAAAGGACTGCCCATGGACAAGCTGGATTTGATAATGATTGAGAATGTAGGCAATCTGGTCTGCCCGTCGGCGTTTGAACTTGGAGAAAACGGCAAGGTGGTCGTGCTTTCTGTTGCCGAAGGTGACGACAAGCCCGCCAAGTACCCCGCGATCTTCGCAAAATCGAAGGTGCTGCTGATAAACAAGATCGATCTGCTGACAAAAGGCGCTGCGGAGGATTTCGATATCGAGCGTGTCAAGACGGACGCCCGCAGACTCAACAAGGAGATTCGTATCTTTCAGATATCGGCCAAAACGGGCGAAGGTATGTCAGGCTGGTACGACTGGTTGACGGAGTTCGTAAGGAATCGGCAGTCGCAACGAGCTTGAATTACCCGCCCGAATTGGCGCGCCAAGCGCCGCGGTTCATATTAGCCGGTGACCTGTGCGAGTCGAATAACCACTTGCTTTAGACATATCCTGATTCTTCTTCCGATCTGTAGAGACCGCGCCGGCGGATGTACTCGATAACGGCCGGATGAAGCATCTTCCCGACGTCGGCGCCGGCGGCCAGTCTCTTTCGGACCTCCGTGCTGCTTATATCAATCAGAGGCGTCCGTATTATGTTCTGCTGCAGCTTGTTGACCCGCTGATGGCCCCAAACGGCCTCGAATGCCGTGAAATCAGGCTTTTTGCAGCCGGCCCGGTACATCGTGCACAAAGTGCACTCGTCTATCAGCGCGTTAATTTCATGCCAGAGTGAGAGGTCCTCAACACTGTCGGCGCCCAAAAGCCAGTGTATCAATACATCGCCTCCGTACTTGGTTTGAAACCATCGGACCGTCTCGAGAGTGTAGCTCGGGGCGGGCCTTCTCAATTCGTAATCACTCAGCTCGAAGTTCTTCTGCCCACCTATCGCGAGGCCCATCATCTTCAATCGGTCATCGTCACCGGCCTTCGGCATAAAACCTTTCAGAGGGGATCGCTTGGCCGGGACCCAAACGATTTTCTCGGCGCCGATTTGCTCGGCCGCGTCCGCAGCAACGGCGGTGTGCCCGAGATGAATCGGGTCGAACGTGCCCCCGAACAATACTATCTTCCTCTTCGACATCAAAAACTAACAAGCAAACTGTGCGTTACTCAAAGAAACCTTACACGTGCGATTCAACAACTTGCACTATCAATATCATCCTGACACGCCCGCAAAACCTATTTACTGCAGGCTGCCCTGCCGTCCGGTTGCCGCCACAAGGCGCGACCGCCTGAAGCATATATGGTGACATCGAAAAGACTTTTCGCGTCACCCTCTTGAGCCGGCGAAACACCTTATAACCTGTGTCTGTGGCTTCGAAAGCGCCCGGTCCGACGACACGATTGCACCGACCTGCCCCCCGGACAAAAGCAAATTCGATAGTCCTCACCACGAGGCATCATAAACAATATATGAGGTGTGTTTAACTCTCGCGATAAAAAAATTGTCAAGAATTCACAAACTTCTTGACGATAAAAAATTATGAAGAAATTATCAGACCTCTGTATAATTTCTTTGACAGTGTTTTCGAAAGTGAACTAGTGTCAGATGTTGACATGTTAACGTGATAACAGGAAAGGATTTTTGTCAGCCAAAAGGAGGTGACACAATAATGGCAAAGAAGAAAGCAAAAAAGAAAGCCAAGAAGAAAACAGCCAAGAAGAAACCGGCAAAGAAGAAAACAGCAAAGAAGAAAAAATAGTGTAGTAGTGTAACGACGAGCCCGCGCGTATCTTGATTGACCGATATCGGCGGGCTGCCGGCGAGAGCCGGTGATTGGGGCCGCAACATTAGAAAACAGTGTTGCGGCAGGTTATGTGGAAATGGAAGGTCCTGTCGATTGCGGCAGGGCCTTCCATTTTTCTATTGGTGGAAAACGCATCGTGCGCGTGCCTCTGAGTCCGGCGAAGGCCGTTTTGGCCGCAGGAAGACGTCTTTGGGATTGGCTGCCAGCCGCCGCCGTGCTCATACCTGCCCTCCAGTCCTGAAATCAAGTTAACCGACGCCGATCTGCGTCCCTTGCAATCGGCGTCCGAGTGCCTATAATATACGAGGGTTTTACGGCGTTTGCGGTGGTTTCGACGTAGTTTTGACCGAGAGAACAACAAGATGGACCACTTCAAGTACAAGAAGGGCAGGTTATTTGCCGAAGGAGTAGCCGTCGAGGCGATTGCGGCTGAAATCGGCACGCCCGTTTATATCTACAGCAAGGCGACCTTTGTGGAGCACCTGCAAAAAATCAAGAGGGCCTACAGCGCGATCGATACAACGATATGCTATTCGGTGAAAGCCTGCGGCAACATAAACCTGCTCAGGCTCATGGTCGCCGAGGGCAGTGGGTTCGACATTGTCAGCGGCGGGGAGTTATACCGCGTTCTGCAGGCCGGCGGCGACCCTTCCAAAGTCGTGTACGCCGGAGTCGGCAAGACCGACGCCGAAATCATCGAGGCTCTGAAAGCAGGTATCGCATATTTCAACATCGAATCGGAGGCCGAGCTGGAGAACCTGATTCGCCTGGCTGCAAAACACAAATCCGTATCGGCAGGGCAGCCCAGGGCCGCTCTTAGGGTGAACCCGGACATCGAATACAAGACGCATGAGTTTCTAACCACGGGCAAGAAGGAAACAAAGTTCGGTGTTGACATCGAGCGGGCACAAAAGGTCTTTGCCGATTATGGAGACACTGCGGAAGTGAAGCTGTGCGCCATCCACGTCCATCTCGGCACCGGCGGCAAAAAGGTCGATCCTTACGTGGAGGCTGTCGAGAAGACCCTGCCCCTGATTCACCGCCTGCGCAGCATGGGCTACACCATTGAGGCCCTCGACCTTGGCGGCGGCTACGGCGCCGACTACGAATCCGAGACGGTGCCTTCTGCGGCCGAGTACGCGGCGGGTATCGTCCCGCTGCTCAAAGACAAAGACCTCAGGCTCATACTCGAGCCCGGCAAGAGCATCTGTGCGAACGCCGGCATAATGCTCATGCGTCTGCTCTATGTCAAACAAGGGGGAACAAAGACATTCGCTATAGTCGATGCCGGCATGAACGACCTTATTCGCCCGGCGCTCTATGACGCATTCCACTTCATCTGGCCGGCGGAGGTTGCCGAAGAATTTGTGCCCGGCCGCAGACATAAGGATTTGCGACTGAAGGGAACACAGACCGTCGACGTGGTCGGTCCTATCTGTGAAGGTGCGGATTTCTTCGCCAAAGACAGGCCCCTGCCGCCTGTGCGACGCGGTGACCTGATCGCCGTCTTCACGGCCGGCGCCTACGGATTCAGCATGAGCAGCAACTACAATGCCCGCTGTCGGGCCCCCGAGGTCCTTGTGGACGGCGACAGATTCTCCGTCATTAGAAAGCGTGAGACCTACGAAGACTTGACCTCACTGGAAAGATAGAGGGCGGCAGGCGCTTCCCGACAGAACTCGCCCGGCTCAGAAGTTTCGTTCGACAAACCCCGTGTCAATCTGGTTCTTGACGAACAGGTTGTGGGAGAGGATGTCCAGACAGGCCGGTATCGTGGTCTTGATCGGCTCAATAACAAATTCCTGCAGGGCTCTTCTCATGGTCGCGATGGCTTCCGTGCGCGTCCTCTGGTGGACTATTACCTTTGCAATCATCGAATCGTACGTCGTCGAGACGGTCCAACCCTGGCTGACGTGGGAATCCACTCGAACGCCGGGGCCGCCCGGTGGAATGTATCTTGTGATGGCGCCGGGGGACGGAGAGAAGCTGTTTCTCGGGTCCTCGGCATTTATGCGGCACTCGATGGCCACGCCGGTCTGCCTGATGTTGCTCTGGCGGAATTTTATCGTATGGCCGCTGGCGATCTTCAACTGCCACTTAATCAGGTCATGGCCCGTAACCATCTCGGTGACCGGATGTTCGACCTGAATTCGAGTATTCGCTTCAATGAAGTAGAACTTCCTGTCGCTGTCGAGAAGAAATTCCACTGTCGCGGCGTTCACATAGCCGGCCTCCTTCATTATTCTCAGGGCCGCCTCGCAGAGCTCCTTTCGAGTATGCCTGTCCAGAACGGGGCACGGTGATTCCTCGATCATCTTCTGGTGTCTGCGTTGAATCGAACAGTCCCTCTCGTAGAAGTGCAGTATGTTGCCGGCGCCGTCGGCCATAACCTGCACCTCAACGTGCCTCGGCTCATGAATGAACTTCTCCAGGTAAACGCTGTCGTCACCGAAGGCCGCCTCGGCCTCCGCGCGAGCCGCGCCGAAAGCCGAGCGCAGGCTGATGTCATTATGCACGACCCTCATCCCTCGGCCGCCGCCCCCGGCCGATGCCTTTATAAGCACCGGATAACCTATCTTGCCGGCCAGCTTCAGCGCCTCGGCCTCTTCCTTTACGGCGCCGTCTGAGCCGGGCACTATCGGAACCCTTGCCTTGTGCGCCAGCCTGCGGGCCTCAACCTTGTCTCCGAGCAGGCGCATCGCCTCAACAGGCGGCCCTATAAACGTTATGCCGCAGTCGCTGCATATCTCGGCGAAGTTTATATTCTCTGCCAGAAAACCGTAGCCGGGATGTATCGCCTCGACATCGGCGATCTCGGCGGCGCTTATTATGCGCGGGATATTCAGGTAGCTTTCGGCGCATCCGGCCGGCCCGATGCATATCGCCTCATCGGCAAGCGCAAGGTAGGCCGCATCCTTATCCGCCTCGGAATACACGGCCACCGCCTCGATGCCAAGCTCGTGGCACGCGCGGATTATCCGCAGTGCTATTTCGCCCCGGTTTGCTATCAGGATTCTCGAAAGCATATTCTCTTGGCCTCGTTTCCGGCCGCCGACCTCCCGAAGCCGCCGGAATCCAAAGTCGGAAGATCAATCGGGCCTGACTCTGAAAAGAACCTGCCCGTACTCGACGGCTTGGCCGTTGGTCACCAGAATCTCGGCGATAACCCCGCTCGTTTCGGCCTTTATTTCGTTCATCACCTTCATCGCCTCGATTATGCATACGACCGTCTGAGGCTCCACCTGCGTGCCCATTTCAACGTATGGGTCCGAATCCGGGCTCGGCGTGGCATAAAAAGTCCCCACTATCGGAGACTTTATCTCCACCAGGCTCTCATCGGGTTCGGCCGTGGGCTCCGGCGGCGAACCGGGTTCCGGACCGCCACGCACCGCCCCCCCCACCGCGGACTCAACACCCATCACGGGTATGACCCGCGCCGCCGATTCGTGTGGATGAGCCCGCTTCAGGGATATCTTGTCGTCCCCATGCTTTATCTCAACCTCAACCAGGTCGTTGGCCCTCATTATCTCGATTAGTTGTTCAATCTTCTGTAAATCCGTGTCTTTTTGCGCCATCGCCGTACCCTTTCCGAGACCCAAAAGGCCGCCTGAGACCTTTCAGGGCTCTCGCAGAGTGGGGAGCCTCGCTCCCCTTTTAGCAAAACAAGTATAGTCCGAGCGGCGGCTATTGCAAGAGTTTTAAGACTGTTGAGAAGTCCCCTCTTCGGCTGCTGCCCGGTTGAGGGCTTTGAATCCGGGATAAAAAGCAGAAAAAGCTTGAATCAGAGCTGTTTCGCTGGTATCGTTCCTTTGGCGTAGAGCAGACGGCATGAGACATCGAAACGTCTATGCTGCGGTGCAGGATTCAGTTGTTGGCGCTTGCTCTTCGGATTTGCATACAAGAGCGATAAGCACATTGGCATAGGCGAAAGCTTGTGTTCAGCGATGGCCCGAAGGTGGAAACCGGCAATAGAACGCCCGGATTCTGATGTGAGTCATATCCGGTCGGACGTGGGCTCACCGTTGAGGGCAGTGATGTTCTGGACTATGTCGGAGACTTGGCTTTGGCGAAATCCTCTCTTGTTCAATTGCTCTCCGAACGCCCCGTCCTTGGTGACGGCGCGATGGGGACGATGTTATACCAGTATGGCGTGTTCCTTAACACGTGCTTCGATGAGCTCAATCTGACCGACCCGAAACTGGTCAAGAGGGTCCATGACGGCTACGTCGAGGCAGGCGCCGACTTCATTGAAACCAACACCTTCGGCGCCAATCCGCTCAAACTCGCCCGATACGGTCTGGCGGACAAGGTCGAGCAGATTAACCGCCGTGCAGTTGAAATAGCCACCGATTCGGCGGGTGAGAACGTCCTGGTGGCCGGCGCCGTAGGCCCTCTCGGCCGGGAATTCACGAAATATGGCAGGCTCACCGAGCCGCAGGCACACCGGGCGTTTCAAGCTCAGGCAAAGCCTCTCTTTGACGCCGGGGCTGATTTTCTGATTCTTGAGACTTTCTCCAATACCCGCGAACTTCTGATTGCGATAGACGCTATCGGTCAGATTAGCGATTTGCCCCTTGTAGCCCAGATGACCGTCAACGAGCACGATGAAACGCCGTACGGAGAAAAGATCGAAAAGGCGGTGGCCAGGATTGCGGCGGAAACCAACGTCACGGCGGTCGGATTGAACTGCTCGGTAGGACCCTCGAGCATGCTCGGCAGCCTTGAGCTTATCCGAACCGTGACCGAAAAACCGATATCCGTTCAACCCAACGCCGGCATGCCTCGACAGGTGGAAGACCGAACGCTCTACATGTGTACGCCCGAGTATATGGCCGAATACGCAAAGCGATTCCTCGAGAAAGGCGCCAGGATAATCGGCGGATGCTGTGGCACCACCCCGGGTCACGTTCGGGAGATCGCCCGGGCCGTTCGATCTCTCGACAGGGCGGCGACGCCCAGTATTCATGTCGGCAAACCCGCCGAAACACCGGCGCGCCAGGTCGAGGAATGCCACGTGCCCCTTTCGCAGAAATCACGACTCGGCGACGGTCTGGCGGCCGGCCGAAAGGTCACGACCATTGAAATCACTCCGCCGCGGGGGGTCGATATAAACCCCACCCTCGAAAAAGCGGCACTCTGCGCAGAACTCGGCATCGACGCAATCAACATCCCGGACGGTCCCCGTGCAAGCTCGCGCCTTTGCCCAATGGTGGCCGCGACCCAAATCCAGCAGCACGCCGATATAGAAGCCATCCTTCATTTCTGCTGTCGGGACCGAAATCTGATCGGGATGCAATCGGACATTCTCGGAGCCTCCGCCATTGGCCTGCGTAACATCCTCATCATAACCGGAGACCCCCCCAAGCTGGGCGAATATCCAAGCGCTACCGGTGTCTTCGACATGGACTCAATCGCCCTGACCGCCGTGGTGAATAACCTCAACTGCGGCATCGATATCGGCGGCAACAGTTTCTCTCCGAGTACACGCCTGGCCATAGGGGTGGGCGCAAATCCTGCCGCCCTTGAACCGAGCAGAGAGCTGGAGAAATTCAAACAGAAAGTCACCGCCGGCGCCGAATTCGCCATAACCCAGCCCGTCTTCGATGCCGATATGCTGTTCGACTTTCTCGAAGCAATAGAACCGTTCCGAATACCGATTATCGCCGGTATATGGCCGTTCACAAGCTTCAAGAACGCCGAGTTCATGGCGAACGAGGTCCCGGGCGTTGTCGTGCCGGCTGCCCTGCTGGAGCGGATGAACGCCGCGCAGACAAAACAGCAGGGCCGTATACTGGGCGTCGAAATCGCAAGAGAAATGATAGAGAGAATCAGCAGCTATGTGGCGGGCTTCGCCGTCAGCGCGCCTTTCGGAAACGTAAGAACCGCCCTGGCCGTCCTCGGCAAGATTGATATAGACCGGATTTGAGTGGCCCCGTTTCGGCCGATTTCCGACAATTACAGCGCATCTTCAGCGTATCAGCAAACGGCAGATTACCCCCCCCGCCGCAAACGCGCATCGCTTGTTTCCAAGACATGCCCGCCCCACGCGGATCATAGAAATGATGGGCCAAAGACTTGGCCGGCCGCCTGGCCTCTAAAGTATTTCAAGCCCTACCGCCGTAATGTCGTCCGCCTCGGACTCGTCGATTTTTTGGTCCTGTGCGAACGCGGTCAGTCTGTCCATCAGCTCAAGCACCGGCACGTCCGTAAGCTCGCGGAACTCGTCGCGGAAATGGAAACCCGTCTCATCGTCGTAGTTGCCCACGAAGCGCTCCACACCGTCGGAATACAGCAGCAGCTTGTCGCCCGGTTGAAGCTGTACCGTCCTTTGAACGTAGCCGGCCTCCTCGAAAATCCCCAGAAGCGAGCCCCGCAGCTCCAGTTGCTCCGGCTCCTCGTGGGGCCTCATTAGAACCGGGTAGGGGTGGCCTCCGCGGGCAAAGGTAAGCTCCAGCTTCTCGGTGTTCAACAGACAGTAGCAGCACGTTGCAAACTGATAACCGGACAGCTTCTGGGCGGTCATCCGCACGTTGAGGTTTGTCATAACCTCGGCCGGTGGAAATATGCGGTAATCGCTCTCGCCGGTCTGGCGCATAACCAGAGCCTGCTTGAGAAAGATTGTAAGCAGTGCCGCAGGCATCCCGTGCCCGACCACGTCGGCCACGTAAAAGCCGATATGCTGCTCATCCACCCGGACTACGTTGTAGATGTCGCCGGAGACCCACTCGGCGGGCATAAACGCCGCGGCCCAGCGCAAGCGATCGGTGTTGGGCAGTTGAGTCGGGAGAAAATCCTGCTGTACCAAGCCGGCCAGGCGAAGCTGTTCGGTAAGGTTCTCCACGAGAGATTCGGTCACCCGGAGCTGCTCGGCCAGCTTGTTCTTGTACAGCCTCTGAACGTGCTTGGGCGGGACCGCGGGTTTTACGGCAATGCCCGAGCTTCTCTTGCGGTAGGCAAGGTTGACGCTAATGCGAACCCACAGGTCATCTATCGAGACCGATTCCATGGTTCCGGCCATGGAAAAGCTCGTCTTCGCAGGTGACAGGGAAAAGCTCTTTATGGGCAGCTCCACCCGCTCGGCCAGGACGATTACCCCGATATTCTCCATCTCGAGCGATTCGATTATCCCGGCCAGCTTCTGCTGCTGAACTGTCTCAAGGCCCTCTGCATCGACCACAACCGTTCCGACGAGGTCGAGACGCTCACGTATTTGAGGGTACTTGTCCAGGCGCATCACCATGGAAGTGAGCTTTTTCTGTTTGAGCAGACGCTTTATTTCGTGAGGCATCTGTCCCTGATTGGTCAGGTAGAGTACATCGACAAAGCTCCTCGGCGTCTCAACACAACTCGTTGATTCTGCTCTTCGCATCTTCGTCGCCTTTCCGGTCGGGTCAGCAAGACCTTGACCCGCAACTTCTTCTGCTGAAAGCTAACATAGCTAATTTCGGCTTGGAATGAACCGCACTTTGCCGTTTTTTGCCTTTTTATATCCCGGCCGCTTCGCCGGCCCGGCCAAGGTCCGAGAACAAGGCCCCCAGGTCTCGCAAATGTCGCAACAAGGTCCCCGGCATGGATTGGCACATACAGAATGCCCCAGGTTTGTCGCGGAAAAAACGGCCTCAGCCGGCGAAAATCGCCGAGCCGATCCTGAGAATAGTCGCCCCTTCCTCTATGGCGACTTCGTAGTCCGAGCTCATCCCCATACTCAGCTCGGTAAACCGGGGACCGACGATCCGCTCGCCCCGCATCTCAACAAAAAGCTCCCTCGCCCGCACAAAGCATCCCCGAACGACGCTTTTGCGGTGGGTCAAAGGCGCCATCGTCATAAGTCCTGCCAGCTCAATGTTGGGCAGCGTCTCAATCTGCTCAGCCAGATGTGTCGCCGCGCCGACAGGAACACCGTACTTCTGGGGCTCGTTGGATGTGTTGACCTGTAAGAGCACTTTCGAGACAACGTTCATCTTGGCCGCCGCCGAGCTTATTTCTTCGGCCAGCCGAAGAGTGTCCACCGAATGTATGAGAGAGGCTATCGGGAGGACATGGCGGACCTTGTTACGCTGCAGATGCCCTATCATGTGCCAGTTTACCTTGCTGACGGGCCCCGAATTCTCCTGACCTTCCTCCAGGAAACAGCTCACCTGACCGGACACCTTCTTGAGCTGCTGAACGCGGTTTTCTCCGAGGTCGGTCACGCCCAGTCGAATAACCTCTTTCACAGCCTCAATGGCGGCCGATTTGGTTACCACTACAAGCTTGATATCACCAAAATCCCGGCCCGCACGCGTACAAGCGGACCTAATCGCATCTTTTACAAGCTTTATTCGTTCGGATATTTTCGCCATAATAAGGAACGGTCAGAATCAAAACCAGGAACCGGGCCTGCTGCACTTCTAAGAGCCTCAGCATATCAGGCCAAAAAAATTTTTCCAGCATAAAAGTGTCAAGGCGGAATTTTCGGCCGTATTTTCTGACCTGAAGCGCCCGAGCAAATCTTCGGCCCTTGCCCGGGTCACGCCCGCAACCGCCGCCATGTGCCGCCATTAGGGATTGGCCGGGCGCCGTTTCTCAACGCAAGCTGCATGAGGGCCGAGCGTAGGAGCCGCCGGGGGACCTCCGGGCCTGTCACATCCAGGCTGCGGGTGTAAGAACCCCTGCAACTCGACCCAAGGAATCTACCCCGATTGGAGTATATTCTTGGGCATTTTTACAGTTCTGCGCCCTTTCCGGGGTCTCGTGGCGGAAAAAATGCACGAAAAGTGATTTTTGACTTGCATTTCGTCGTCGCAGCCTGTATAATTCCTGTGTTGGTGTGGGCCAGGGAGAAAGGCCCCGTAAATTTTTCTTGGTTTTTTGTTTGACAGGATTGTCGGCAGTTGTTAGTTTCTTCGTGACTTTGGTTCTTTGAGAATTGAAATGATGCTGCTTCGGGCAGCTTACGAACCTCGGCGAGGCAGTGTGGTACACCGGTCTCCCCCCCAGCCGGTCCCACCACCTCGCCTTTTTTATGCGCACACCGAACACCTCGGCGCAGGTAAACGTCCTGCGGCCCCGCCTCGCTGTGCTATTGCCCTCGCACCTGCACAATCACCCTTCTGTTCCGGGGACCGTCGAACTCACAGAAGAAGATGCCCTGCCATGTCCCGAGATCGAGTGACCTGTCGCGTATCAGCACCTGCCTGCTGCAGCCGAGTAGCGAGCTTTTGCAATGAGAGTCGGAATTGCCCTCCGAGTGACGATAGTCCGCCCGCGAACGGGGGATAAGCTCCTCCAGGGTCAGAAGTATATCGTGCGGCACGGACGGGTCGGCGTTTTCGTTTATGGTGACGGCCGCGGTCGTGTGGGGACAATAGACTATCGCGTCGCCGTCCGCGATGCCGGATTCGCTGACAATCGAGCCGACCCGGGCGGTGATGTCTATCATCTGGTTTCGGCCTTTGGTGCTTATTCGAAAATCTCTCTGCACGATCTTCATCGCTTTCACCCTTTACATCTGTTCCACAACTTCGATGCCCAGAAGCTCGCTCAGGCCGTGCCTTATCGTCCCGGCGGTCAGGTCGCAGAGCAGCAGTCTCGTGGGCCTCTTGTCCGGCCCGGCCGTCAGGACCGGGCAGTCCGTGTAGAACGCGCTGAATTTCTGCGCCAGCTCGTAGAGATAGGCAGTCATGTAGTTGGGGCGGTAGTCACCCGCGGCTGCCTCTATCGCCTCGCCGTAACGAATCAGGTGTTTGGCTAAGTCCAGCTCGGCCCGCTCGCTCAGGTTCAAGGATGTCACGCCCGCAAGCTCGGTCTCGATGTCAACGTCCCTGCTCTGGGCCTTTCGCTCGATGGATTTTATCCGCGCGTAGGCGTACTGCATATAAGGCGCGGTGTTGCCCTCCAGCGCCAGCATCTTGTCGAAGCTGAATACATAGTCGCTCGTGCGGTTGTTTGAGTAGTCCGCATACTTGACGGCGCCGATGCCGACCGCCTGAGCGATTTCGTCTTTCCTGCCCGCAGGCAGCTCCGGGTTCTTCTGCTCGACGACCTCACGAGCCCGGCCAACGGCCTCATCAAGCAGCTCTTTCAATTTGACGTTCTCTCCGGAGCGGGTCTTGAGCGGCGTGCCATCCTCGCCAAGAATGCTGCCGAACACAACGTGCTTGAGGTCGATGTTCTCTGTCGGCCACCCGCCCTTTCGCCAGATATCCTCTTCCAGGCGCGCGGCCTTCCTCGCCACCGCAAAGAGCATCTCAAAATGCAGCTTCTGCCGGGCATCGGTCACATACACTATGGCATCGGCCCCCAATTCACCCACCCGATACCGCAGCGCCGCCAAATCCGTCGTCGCATAAAGATACGCCCCATCGCTCTTCTGAATAATAAACGGCAGGGGCTCGCCATCCTTGTTGCTGAAATCCTCCGGAAATGCGCAAACCGCCCCGTCCGACTCGACCGCAAGCCCTTCATCCTCTGAGTCTTTCAGCGCCTTTAAGTCTTTCACCACCTTTGGAAGTCTGTCATTGTAAAAGCTCTCGCCGCGAACATGGCTGTCATCCAAAGTGACACCAAGCAGCCTGTATATTTCGTTGCACTCGCTTAAGGTCTTTTTGATTAGATATCGCCAGACCTCTTGTTCTTGCTGATTGTCCTTTCCCTTCTTCTGCAGCATGGCTGTCACATGACGTGAGAGGTACTCATAAGGGATAGGTCTCTCGCGCCACTCATTCGTTTCCGGGTCGCGCTCGCGAATCGGTATAAGGAGCCCCATTCCTGCGATAGCGTCCTCGAACTGACTCACGTACTGGTAAGAGGTCTCAATCTCCTCAAGCTCAACATCTTCCTCACCACCAAGAAGCTTTTGCACGAACGGCCAAAACACTTTCAGACCGTCTCCAAGCTCGCGCACAAAGTCCGCACGCCAATCGCCCGCGTGCCGCTCGCACCGTGACTGACACAGGGTCGCTAACTTGGCCTTATCCTTCGCATGAGCGTGAAGCTCCGCAAGCTCTTCTCGGTAGTATAGTTCCCTCTGGTTCCTTCCCATGCCTATATGCCACAAGCCGAGAAACGCCCTTCCGAACTGTGTTCCCCAGTCGCCGACGTGGTTCTGCCGAATGACGTTGTGGCCGAGGCATTCGAGTATTCGGCAGATGCAGTCGCCGAGGATTGTGCTCCTCAGGTGTCCCACGTGCATCTGCTTGGCGATGTTGGGGCTTGAGAAATCGACCACGACGGTCTTCGGCTCGGTCGTTTCTGCGATACCGAGTCCGGCCCGGTCCCGGTTGACCTCCAGCAGCCTCCCGGCGACAAAGCCGGCCTTCAGGCGCAGGTTGATAAAGCCGGGCCCTGCAACCTCGGGCGGGTCGCACATGTCACCGAAATCGAGCTTTGCCGCGACCTCTTCAGCTAACTTGCGCGGGTTAGTCTTGAGCCTCTTGGCCAGCGCCATAACGCCGTTGGCCTGATAGTCGCCGAACTTCGGATCGGTCGCCGGCCTCACAAAGGCCGCGCAGCCGGCCTCCCCGCCGGCCCGCTCCATCGCCTCCGATATCCGCCGCTCAAGTATATCTAAAACCGTCTTCATTTCCGTCCAACCGCAAATTCGCCTTCGCCACCGAGATAAGGGGACCGCAGAGCGAGCACAACATCAGCTACTCTCCGGCCGAGAGTAATCGAGGCGTTCGGCGTCACCCCAGAGCAGCTCGAGGTCGTAATAGTCGCGATATTCGCTGTCGAAGATGTGCACCACCACGTCGATGTAATCGAGCAGAATCCACCGCCCCTGCTCGTAGCCGGCCCGTCCAAAACGCCGCAGGCCAAGCTGCCGTGCGGCATCGCCTATCTCATCGGCCACCGTCCGCATCTGCCTGTCGCTCGTACCCGTGGCAATCACAAAATAATCCGTCGCCGGCGATTTGCCCTTCAAGTCCAGAACGACAATATCACTGCAATGCCGCCCCGCAGCCAGCCTTGCTGCCGAAAGTGCAAATTCCTTCGCAGTCCCGGTACCTTTCTCTGCCAATATCCTGTATCCTCATCTCAAATCAAAAAGGGGCAGCCGCCAGGCTGCCCCGATAGAGTACACCCGCAAGCCGTCCGCGTCAACCGCCCGGCTCACACGCACGAGGCCCACTGTGCAATCAACACAAACCACGAGCCGGATCACTTGCCGCCCAGACCAAGCCAACTGCTGATCTGGGGAGCGAACTTGACAACCACGCCCGAAAAGACCACGCTGACCATCGTCATCAGCTTGATAAGGATGTTCAGGCTCGGGCCGGAAGTATCCTTGAACGGGTCGCCGACCGTATCGCCGATCACCGCCGCACCGTGCACCGGGTTCTTGCTGCCGTCGGGCAGCTTCTTGCCTCCATGGGCGCCCTTTTCGATGTACTTCTTGGCGTTGTCCCACGCGCCGCCGGCGTTATTGAGGGTAATCGCAAGGACGAAACCGCAGCTCAAGCCCCCGGCCAGAAGCCCCATCACACCGGCCACGTCAAGAAACAGGCCCGTCAGGACCGGTACGATAATCGCCAGAAGTGACGGCAGGATCATCTCCTTCTGGGCCCCGCGGGTGGATATTGAGACGCATCTGGCATAATCAGGTGTTGCTTTGCCCTCCATGATGCCGGCGATTTCCTTGAACTGGCGGCGAACCTCGTTGACCATCGCCCCGGCAGCCCTGCCGACGGCCTTCATCGTCATCGCACAGAACACGAATGCCATCATCGCCCCGATGAAAAGCCCGCAGATGAGCTTCGGGTTCATAATGTTCAGCCCGTACGCATTGATGAAATCCATGATGGCCGCCGACTTGGCGTTTATCGCACCCTCGACACCGTCTGTGCCTGAGAACGCCATCTTTCCAACTCGATAGATGCCATCGCTGCTTTCAGAGGCGAGCCTTGCGATCCAAATCCGCACTTCCTCGATGTAGGCCGCCAGAAGCGCCATGGCGGTCAGGGCTGCAGAGCCTATCGCAAAGCCCTTGCCCGTCGCTGCGGTCGTATTGCCCAGCGCGTCGAGGGCGTCGGTCCTCTTCCTGACCTCCGGGCCCAGACCGCTCATCTCGGCGTTGCCGCCGGCATTATCCGCTATCGGGCCGTATGCATCAGTCGCCAGGGTAATGCCAAGGGTGGCAAGCATCCCCACGGCCGCAAAGCCGATGCCGTAAAGACCCATCGAAATGTCCGTAAAGCCCCCCGCAAGACCGAACGCAAACAGTATGCCGACCACTATCGTTATCACCGGCAGGCCCGCCGAGAACATGCCGGTCGCAAAACCGTCGATAATCGTCGTTGCTGCGCCCATTTTGGCCTGCTCGGCGATGCCGCGGGTCGGCTTGTACTCATCCGACGTATAGTATTCGGTAAGCTGCCCTATTATCACGCCGGCCAGAAGACCTGACACGACCGAGCCGCAGATGCCCCACGTAATCCAGCCGATTCCGGCCAGCAGCGCCACCGCCAAAAGAATCAGAACCGAGCTGCCCAGCGTCCCGAAGAGAAGCGCCCGCAGCAGGTTCTTCTGGCTGGCGTCCTCCTTGCAGCGCACCATGAAAATGCCCGCAATCGAGAGGATGATACCGAGCCCCGCCACAATCATCGGGGCGAGAACCGCTTTTAGCGGATCCATACCCCTGGCTGCAAGGGCCGCCGCCGGCAGTGCCGCACCGAGAGCGGCCGTCGCGAGTATCGAGCCGCAGTAGCTCTCGTACAAGTCGGCGCCCATCCCCGCAACGTCGCCGACGTTATCGCCCACGTTGTCCGCAATTGTGGCCGGGTTCCGCGGATCGTCCTCCGGAATACCCGCCTCGACCTTGCCAACCAGGTCCGCCCCGACGTCAGCGGCCTTGGTATATATGCCGCCGCCGACACGGGCAAAAAGCGCCTGCGTCGAGGCGCCCATCCCGAAAGTGATCATCGTCGTGGTAATCTCAACCAGCTTGTGCTCCGGATTCATCCCCGCCTTTACCAGAGTAAGGCCGAGAAACTCAATGCCCTTCTCCATGTGAGGGACTGTGTAAACCAGCTTGTCCAGTATCAGGTACCAAAGCGAAATATCCAGCAGGCCGAAGCCCACTACCACGAGGCCCATGACCGAACCGGAGCGAAAGGCCACTTGAAGACCGCTGTTGAGGTTCTTGCTGGCGCCCTGGGCCGTCCGGGCCGAGGCGTTGGTAGCCGTCTTCATGCCCAAAAAGCCGCACAGGCCGCTGAAAAACCCGCCCGTCAGGAAGGCAACCGGAACAAAAGGATTTTGCACCCCCTTGTAGGCGCAGAACGCAAGAATCGCCAGGAGGATTACGAACACCAGCGTCACTACGCTGTACTGCCTGTACAGGTACGCATACGCCCCCTCGCGAACGTGCCTGGCTATCTCTATCATCCTCTCGGTCCCTTCGGGCGCCTCCATCATCTTCTTATAGAAGTAGAAGGCAAAGCCCAGCGCCAGCAGTGAGCCGAGAGGGGCGATAAGCCAGACTAACTGCGTGCCGCCCGTCGAGGTCGCCTCGCCGCCTCCTTCGCCCGCCATTGCCGCGCTGCTCAGGGCCAGTATCGGCGCCAAAAGGCCGAACGTGCTCTTGAGAATCTTCACAGTAACTGCTCCTTTCAGACACAAGGTTTCACATACGGATATCACAGATGCAAAAGTCAAAGCAGTTTAACGAAAACAGAAGGCTTTTCAAGCGTTTTGTTCTCAAAAATGAAAAACCGCAGGCCGGATGCTTCTCGGAACCGCCGGCGCATACGGCATACTGTTTTCGGCCGACGCTGTTCGCCCAACAGTTCCGCTCAAGGACGCTAAGTGTGGTAATCGGCGTTGATTTCGACGTACTGCCTGCTCAAATCGCATCCGTAGCAGAAATCGCTGCACTTTCCCGCCCCCAGATCAACGGTTATCGTGTGTTCGCTCTGGCGGACCACCTTCGCCGCCTTCGCGGCGTCGAACTTCACAGGCGCCCCATTTCGAAAGACCGTGATTGAGTCCAGCTTGCAGGACAGCCTCGCCGGATTGAGCCTCACACCGGCCGAGCCGACCGCACATATAATCCTGCCCCAGTTCGGGTCCCCCCCGTGCACGGCGCACTTAACCAGCGGATAATCCGCCACGGCCCTGGCCGCCTTCGCCGCCTCGGCCTTGGTTTTCGCACCGTTGACGACAACTTTGAACATCCGTGTGGCTCCCTCGGCGTCCAGCGCTATCTGCCTGGTCAAGTCGTCGCACAAATCCACAAGCGCCCTGGTGAAACCTCTGTACCTCGCGCTACGGTCGGCCATCGGCATACTGCCCGCCAGACCCGATGCAAGGATCATAATCGTGTCGTTGGTGCTCTGATGGCCGTCAACGGTCAACCTGTTTAGCGAACCACCGACGGCATGATTGAGGGCCCTTGAAAGCAAGGGGCTGCTCAAGTTGGCGTCTGTCGTTATGAAACCAAGCGTCGTGGCCATGTTGGGCCCTATCATCCCCGCCCCCTTGACCGTCCCGGCAATCGTGATCTCGGCGCCCGATATCCTGAGCCGTCGCACCGCCTGCTTTACCCGCGTGTCGGTGGTCATTATCGCCCTGGCGAAATCCAGGCCGCCCGACTTCGAGGCCGAAAGCTCCGCAACCGCCTTTCGGATGCCGGCCGCCACCTTCCCCATCGGCAACTGCTCGCCTATTATCCCGGTCGAGGCAACCAGAACCTGCTCCGGGTCGGCTTCAATTTCCTTGGCGGCCAGCGCACACATCCTCTTTGCGTCGCGCACGCCTCTTTGCCCCGTGCACGCGTTGGCGTTGCCGGCATTCACAACTACCCCGTAAACCTCGGGCCTCTTTACATGCTCCCGGCATACCCGGACCGCGGCGGAATACACCTTGTTCGTTGTGAACATCGCCGCCGCTTTAGCTCCCGTCGGACAGACGAGCAGCCCCAGGTCCGGCTTGCCCGACCTCTTTATCCCGCAATGCAGACCCGCCGCCAGGAACCCCTTCGCCGCGGTGATCGTGTCATTCGTCATAATACATACCCATCTCTAACTCTTCCTTTCGCCAGGCTGTCCAACCTCGTCAACATCGCCCAAACGTCGTGCTCTTTATGCTTGAACCAGTCTCTTACTTCCTCTCTCATGTGCGCTGGATTATACTGCCGTGCAGCCTCGTTGGCCAGATGTTTTCGCCGGCTGGCCCCGGCCGTTGTCTAAAGACTCTTTGTGTCCCTTGTCCGCGGGTCGTCGATTGTCCCCGGCCCGTTGCTCAGGTCCCCCGCAACCGCCATATCCCGGAAACCGGCCATCGGGTCGTACAATCTGACGTTCAGATCGACCGTATTGACCATCATACCCGGGCGGTTCATTCTCAACTGCCGCACTATCTTTCCGTCCGGCCGAATAAAACACGACGGATATGGTGAGTAGTAGCCGCTCGAATTGGCCATGCTCACCCAGAAGCGGTTCGTCGCCGCCCGACACTGCATCGTCTGCCGCATGATGTCCGTATGAATGCTCGGGCCTTGCTGCCTAGCGTTGTAGAACGACTGGATGATGCAGTTGATCTTCCGTTTGTAAAGCTCCCGGTAAAGCTCGGGAAACCGCAGGTCGAAACATATAAGCAGCGAACATCTCGCGCCGTTAATCACAAAGTCCACGAACCTGTTGCCCGGCGTCATCCGCCGCAGGTCCCCCGGCGTGCAGAAGCGCTTGTCGTACCGGTCGACGATCTGTCCCTTGGGATTGATCAGATACAGGCTGTTGTGCGGCTTGTTCGGCTCGGTCAGCCGGTGTGTGCTGCCCAGCGCTACCCATATTCCCAGCTCGGCCGCCAGCGACATCACCTTCTCGCTTTCGCGCCTGAGCAGTCCCCAATCATATCCCTCGAAGTTCGGAAAGTCCGTCCCCACGTACCCGCTCAACGCGCACTCGGAGAAATGCACAAGGTCGGCCCCGGCCCTACCCGCCTCGCCCATAAACTCGCCTATAATCCGCGAATTCCGCGTTATCGACGCCCCAACCGCAAATTGACACGTCGCAACTTTCAACACACCGTCAGCCATAACTGCTCCACCAGCAGAGACCCGGATCGACATTTCTAATGGTGCCCGCGAGACTCCCCCCATCATCGCAACCGTCCGCTCGAAGCCAGAGTCTTTACTCCACCAAGCAGAACGTTTGCCTTATCGCAGAGTACACCCTTCACAGAATTCAACGACCTGTTGCGCACCATCAAAAGGTCGTCTTTTAGATTATGAGATCGTATCAAAGGCGCTATTCAAGGCCAAGGCTTTCCTCGAGGCCGAAGATGATGTTCATGTTCTGGATGGCCTGGCCGGATGCGCCCTTACCGATGTTGTCAATCGCCGAAAAACAGACAACCAGCCCCTTTACCCACGCCGCAAAGACATGGCAGTAATTCGTCCCCGCGACATCCTTGACCGCCGGCGAATCCTTTCGCATCCGGACAAACCATTCGCCCGCGTAGAAATCTTCGTAGAGCCGCGCGAGTTTCTCACCGCTCAGCTTGCCCTTCGGCCGGCAGTACACCGTCGAGAGTATGCCCCTGTCGAATGGCCCCACATGCGGCTGAAACAGCATCCGAACGGCCTCTCCGGCCACCTCGCCCGCTATCTGCTCCATCTCCGGCATGTGACGGTGGGTCCCTATCCCGTACGCGAAAAGATTCTCGTTCATGTTCGGAAAGTGAAACTTGCTCGACGGGTTCTTTCCCGCCCCCGAAGCCCCGGTCACCGAATTGACGATGATAGAATCCGTCTCGATGAGACCTTCCTTCAGCAGCGGCGCCGTCGCCAGAAGAGCGCCCGTCGGAAAACAGCCCGGATTGGCGATCAGAGTAGCACCCTTTATCTTATCGCGAAACAGCTCCGGCAGCCCGTATACCGCCCCCGCCAGATTCGCTGTGTCCGTGTGCTTAACCTGGTAGAACTCTTCGTAGATCGCCGGGTCCTTCAGCCGGTAGTCCGCGCTGAAATCAATGACCTTGAGCCCCACCTCCAAAAGCTTCGGCACGAATCCCATCGAGACCTTGTGCGGAAGACAGCACAGCGCAACATCCGCCAGATCGGAAAGCTTCGCCAAATCCAAAGGCTCGATCTCCAGGTTGCACCGCCCCTTGAACTGCCCGAAAACCTCGTCCACCGCCCCGCACTCCTCCGGAAGGGCGCTCAGGTAAACGGGCTCGGCCTCGCCGTGCCGCAGCAGAATCTCTATCGCCTCGGCCCCCGTGTATCCGCTCGCCCCGATTATCGCGACCCTTATCATCTGGTGTCTCCTTGCAACAAAAAATAGCCGCTGAGATTGTCTCTCGGCGGCTATTGTAACGACCGGAATAAAACTCCGCAAACTATCGCTTCGAGAACTGGAACCTTCTCCTGGCGCCCCTCTGGCCCGGCTTCTTGCGCTCGACCATACGCGGGTCGCGCGTCAGATGTCCGCCGTCACGAAGAACCGAAACGTAGTTCTCGTCGTAATTCCTCAACGCCCTTGCGATGCCCAGCAGCGACGCGCCGGCCTGGCCCGTCGTGCCGCCACCGGTGACGTTAATGAACACGTCAAACGACTTCTCCCCATTTACCGCCTTCAAGGGAGCAACCACCGCGTTCCTGTCCTGCTCTCTCTTGAAGTAGTCGTTCAGCTCCTTCTTGTTCACGAGCAATTTGCCGCCGCCCGGCTTGATTCGAACGCGCGCCACCGAGCTCTTTCTCCTGCCGGTGCCGCAGTAATAGCCGCCCTTGTCCGGGCCCTTCTTTTTCGGCCCGGGCGACGGCCGCACGGTCCTGGCCGCCGTCCCCAACGCCGGATTGATGTTCAGCCCTTCGGTCCCAGTCTCTGCCATAATCTGAATTCTTCCCGCGTCCCCGTGCCACTCAGGCGTCTTCAAACGCCCAGCCGGCGACCGGGGCAACGCCAACTAAAATAGTTCCACCTTCTCAGGCCTCTGCGCCTGATGCTCATGATCCGGCCCGCGATAGACCTTCAGCTTCTTCAGCATCCGCCTGCCCAGTCTGTTCTTCGGAAGCATCCGCCGGACCGCCATCTCGATAATCTTCTCCGGTTTCTTCGCCATCATCTCGGCGAAGCTGACGTACTTGTGCCCGCCGGGATACTGGCTATAGTGGTCGTACTCCTTGGTCTGGGCCTTCCTGCCGGTGACCTTAACCTTCTCGGCGTTTACCACTATCACATAGTCGCCGACATCGACGTGCGGCGTATATGTGGGCTTGGTCTTACCCATCAGTATGGGGGCAATCCTTGCCGCCATGCGCCCTAAAACTGCCCCGTCGGCATCCACGAGCACCCATTTCTGCTCGACCTGACCCTGCTTTGCCATAAAACTCTTCATACATTTGTCTCTTTCACAACAGAAAGCCCCATATTTTAGTGCCTCAGAACGCCCTGTCAAACTATTTTTCCCCGGCCTTTGAAAAAAGGGCCTGGCCGGATTATCCGGCGGTGCTACCCGGCCCGCGCGGTATTTACCGCTTCTGTCGCTCCTGCAAAGACCGAACAATGCAAATCAGAATCTTGCCCAAATTCTACAAGCTGCCTATTTAAGCGCCCGAAGAATTAGCCACAGCCATGGAACTGGCGCTTTTGGGAAGAGGCTGGCTGGAAGGGTCCTCCAGATAGATGAAAAAGGGCCGCGAGTTCATAACTCACGGCCCGTGAGAACCGAGTCGAAGGCCCTTACGGTGTTGCCGGCGTGTTGTTGGGAAGCTCTCTGGAGATTTGCAGGCGGCATTACGCGACCTTGATTTCTGAGAATGTGACGGAGTCTGTGGAGTTTAGAAGTCAAGGCACAACGAACGTTGGTGCATAGAAAACAACGCGCCCTTTCATAATGAAATGGCGCGTTAGGTTTCGCCCCGCAGAGCACCCGCTAAAGCGGGCTGCCTACGACTTTTCTCTTGTAATGAAAAGAAGCAGGCCGGGATCAGTCACACTAAGATTCTATTTGCCAGCTACTGCGTAACTTGGGTTAGCATTGTCTGCGCAGAGCGAATCCGGCGTAGAAAGCCACAGGTCACCTTTCTCAGCATCCACAAACTGAGGATCGGCGTCGATACACTCCGTCTTGAACCAGGTCTGGCCCGGGCCGTCAAGGGCCCTCGCAAAACTCTATCCGTCTCAGGTCCGTAAGCTCTACCATAGCCTTCGGCCTCACCGTCATACCCTGCATCATTTCTTCACATGTCATGCACCATTGATCCGACAGCATCACCAGCTCCGTCATCCCGATCGGCTCCATCGCATCCTGTTCATCGAGGCTGATCATCGGGAACACGCTCATCCACGCCGCGGCCATTGTCGCAAAGTCGGCGAAATCGACCACGCAGTCGCTATTGATATCCGCCTCCAACACATAGAGCGGTACATATTGGGCCGCATAGGCCTGGTCCATGTCCGGAACCACCTTCAACAGCGGGTCGAGCCATGGGCCTTCCGCCAGGTCCTGGCCGTACTGATTGGTCCACTTGTTGAACTTCCAGTCGCCGTACTTCTGCTGCGCCCGAATCTCGACACTGCCGAGTTCGTTGACCGGATAGATGCGATGAACCCAGCCACGAGCATCCAATCGTTGATTCTTGTCGGGCGTGCCCAGAACAAAGTAGGGCATGAAGGTCCGCTCGGCCTTGGCTGTGCCCTCCGGAGGCTCTGCAGTGGCCACCTGCAACTGAATGTCACACAGACGCAGGTCCGCATTGCGCTCGACGAAGTCGTATTGGAGTTCGAGCCGAAGCGTGCTCAGGTCGATGTCCTTGCCGGCATTGTTGTGCACCGACATGGAGAACTCCAGGTCCGCCCACACGCTGGGACGCGAGTAGAGCATCATGTCCGACACGGCGTCACCCGACAACAGCGACCGCAGCAGCGAAGCGGTCGCCGCGCCGGGCGCGATGGGTATCACATCATCGTCCACCGGAAAGTATCGCGCACCCCACGTGATCGGGTTGGTCGTCTGGCGATTGTAATGTCGGAAAAGGTACGTCTGCCCGGCGGACATGAGTTTCGAGAGGCCCGAATGTTCGATCCGCAGATCGACGTAGGCGTTCTGCTCGTAAGAGCCGCCCACAGCCTGCGTCGCGATCTGGTAGACCTTGAAATCCACGATCCGCACGTTCTCATCCGACGACGGAAAGACCCCCAGGTCCATCAGATTCAGCCGGACCGTCTCGCCGGCATTGATCGCCGCGATCTCCTCCGGAGTCAGGTTGAACCGCACGGGCGCCGACAGCTCCGGCGGATTGTTGTTGTACATCGTGAAGATTTCCTCGGCGACCGTTGCGATGGCGTCCCTGTAGATGCCCTTGAGCGTGGCGAACTGCTCGGCAGGTATAACATCACCGTCCGGGCCGACACTGTTGGCCAGCTCGTCCATCAGGTCATCGAGGTTCAGCGCCTGCGTATAAGGCTTCAGCAGGCGATACTCATACGCCTTGGCCATGTAGTAGTGGTACTTCAGCAGGCGTTCGACGGCCCGGCGATTCAACGCATTCACGTACATGGCCGCCCGCGGATCGAGCGTCGGCTGCGAGGCCAGGTCCTCCCGCAGGGTGTCCAACGCCAGCAGGTTCTCCGTAATGAGGTCTGCCAGCGAGGTCAACTTCAGCAAGGTCTGTGCCGTGTCCCGGGCCAACTCGCCCTGCTGGGCCTGCAGATCCTCGATCCTCTCGGCCTGGCTCTTGAACTCCGGCGACAAGGCCTTGAGCCGTTCCAGCTCCGCCTTGACCTTGTCCGCCGGCGCGTGTATGCCGTCCAAAGCGGCCTTCATGCCGGTGACGTAATCGGTCAGGCCTGTCTTGGAGACGCCAAGACTGTCCACTATGAACTTTGCCGCGTCCCCGACGTCGCCTGTGGCCGCGTTCGCCGCCGCCCCGACGCCCGTCGCGACGGTGTCCAGTTGGGTGGAAATGATCTGGTCGACTAATTGCGTGCCCTCCAACACCGTATCGTACGGCTTGTTGGGGTCGAAACTGGCTGCCATCTCCATCCCCGTGCCGATGTAGCCGGCGGCGGGTTGAACCAACGGAATAACCTTGCACATGACCGCCGCCATCTTGAGGCCTGTCTTCCACCACGGCGTCTGCGTGTTGGCGTCCGCCTGAGACTTGAGGTAGTTCTCAAGAGACTGGATGCTAAGGATGGCCTGTTCCATCCTCTGGCGAATCTCGCCGGCCCGAATCTGCAGGGTTCCCAGATTCTGCATGGCCTCGTCGTAGTCCTCTATGGCCTTGTCCTTCTCCTCCACCAACTGGGCGTGGAGTTCCAGCAGGGCGTCGCGTCTCTGGGTCAGCGTGGCGCTGGTTTTGCCGATCCAGTGACCTAAGTACAGCATGTCAATGGCCCGGTCGATCTCACTGTCGAACAGCGTCGTGTTGACCTCGAAGCTAAGCATGGGGACCCAGCCGGCCGGGTTGCCGTAATAATCCAGGTTGTTGCCGATCTGATAAAGCAGCGTCTTCATTTGGTCGTACATCTTCCGCAGATCGCGCTGGCTGTCGGGCGGGACCGACGCCCACGCGGCGTCGGCCATATAGGTCTCCAGGGTTTCCGAGAGTTCCTCCATGCGGGCCTGGGCCTCATCCAGACGGCCGTTCAGGTACAGGTCCTTGGCCCGGCCGAATAACAGATCCATCGCGATTGGATCGATCCAGCCAAACGAAGTGCCCTCAATCACACAGGAGCCATAATCACCCGCCGATGGCGCATCCGGTTGCACCACAAGTGCATCGGCCCCCGCGACCGTCGGCCCCAGATCATTATAGCTGGCCGTAATGCTGAAACCGGCGGTAAAACAGTAGTGTGCCTTCATCTTGAGCCACTTGTTTGGCCAGCCCGCGGCGCCGCCATAGTATTTTGTTTTCCACGGCTGGTCCAGCCGCTGCGGCGGTGTTCTGCCCGGTATACCCGGACTGACATCGGCGTACGCCGTGGCCGTGGACACCGTAGTCTTTAGAGTACCGCCTCGTCCGCCTTTGCCGGGTTTGCCTGAGGGCTTGGCGTTGCTGCCGCTCGTGGGGACCTCAGTGATGCCGCCAGGCGGGTAGTCAAACGCAAAGATCGGTATCCCCATCAAACAGGTGCAGTAGGCCTCCTCATAGATGATCCACTCGCCTTCGGGGGCCGTCCATGAGAAGTGTATGCCGCTGTCCGTCCACTCAAACGTCTTCCAGTAGCTGGCGGCGGATTTCCCGGGGGCGCCGTCGGCGCCGTCACCACCGTCTTGGCCCGACCCGCCGCGAAGATCAAACTGCGTCCCCGGATGTGTTACCAGCAGTTCACCTACCTCCAGCGTTATGTCCCCCGCGTCAAGACCGTTGTCCCCCGGCTGAAGATCATCGGCAGGCACCTCGTTCTTCATCGGCGTGGTGATAATCGCGGCGCCCGCCCCTTCCATGACCAGTTCGTCGGCCCGGATGATAACATTCGTCTGAGGCAGGTGCAGCGGGCTGCGGATGATCACCTTCTCGGCGATCATCTCCATCTCCTCGATATCCCCGGCGCCATCGAACATCGTGTAGTAGTTGTTGGCGTGTCCCTGCTCAATCTCAATCGTCTGTCGGCGGATCAAGACGGTGCGGGGAGACACGTATTTATGGTTCATCCAGGTCTTTCCCGCCGCCTTGGTAATCTGCGGGTCGGGGTCGTCCACCTCGACCGGGTCCGATTGCGTATGGTTGGCCGGATCGAAAACCACCTGTTCGGGCCCCAGGTTCGCCAGTGGGGTCAACTCGAACGACTGGTTCAGAACCTCGTCGCCGTCCCGCCCTACAAGCGTTACCATGAACGGAAACTTGTCCGCCCCGCACGACGCGTCGCCGCATGGCGCATAGTAAAACGTCCACCAGCCCGCATACTCGCCGCCCGTGGGAGCAAGACCGATCGGTCCGTTCGGCGCCGGGTCGGCCCGCATCGCCATCGCGCATTCGGGATGCCCCTCCCACTGCACAAGAAAAAGACAAGACTCGCCGTGCCAGACGGTCTTCGACGGAACCTCCCCCAGGTTCCATTGCGAAATAGACCCCTGGGCTGTGCATCGCCCCGCCAGCGACAGAAGCGCCAGCACTACCATTATTCTTGCTTTTGTCGTAACCATCTTTTTGTCGCTCCAAAAAAAGCGATAGAATTGTTTTGGGCCGAATGGCCCTTTATTGTTGGACGATACCCGCTGCGCGCAGCGGTTGTTAAAGCAGGATTTGTGCAAGGCTCGGTCAAAGACCGGGCCGGAAATGGTTCGGGAATGGCCTTGCCCCCTGGATACGCCTCTTCGATTCTCTCCACATCCTCCGAGCATCACAGGGCACTCCCATCCCGCGCTCGGCCGGTGGTGAAAACGCAACCGCCGGTCAGTCAAAGACACCTGTCTGCCTGACAAACAACCAGCAGCAACATCAATGGTATGAATCTCTCAATAAGCTGATTACCAATCATCTTAGAGCGTTCTTAGGTCGATGTCAAGCGAAAAACGGGCAGATATAGGACATTTTTGGCGCCTGTTCCCCCGGAATCCTGGCCCGGCGGGAACTCCGGCCAGAAAACGGCCAAAACACCGGAAATATGTGGGTAAAGGTGGTGTGCCTGAATCGGGGGCGATATGCCTTCACTGAAGAAAATCTTCCGCGTGCAGGCTGTTTCTTTCCGGCCGGAAGGTTTCAGCTCGTGCGGCCGTCCGGTCGGATATCTTCCGAGACTGCGGGGGACTTAGCGCCGATATTCAGACGGGTCCGCGCAAGAAGGCCTGCAGGCGGCGCAGGTTAGTTTTCGAACCAGGCAATTTCCTTTGCATCCACCGCCACGGCCAGGGCATCGAGGTCGCCGTCATTATCCATGTCCACGGCATAAGCGGAAAGCGCATCGCCGAAATCGACGCTCATCGTGTGCCTGGCCCATTCGGCGGCGCCGCTTCTATTCTCCCACCATCTGACGGAGTGGATTCTCTGGGCCGAGGCCAGGATGTCGAGGTCGCCGTCGCCGTCCATATCGGCAACGTCGATGCGCTGCTCGGCGGTGTACGTTGAGTCTATGACGCGCCTGGTCCATTCGGAGCCGTCGCCGTTTGTATTGCTCCAGAAGGTCAGCCCGTCGTGACGGCGGATAGAACCGACGAGGTCCGTTTTCCCGTCCCCGTCGAGGTCGGCCGGATATACGGACTCAACCTCACCGTCGCTGCCGGTGACATAGTTTCTCTTCCATTCGCCGTCGCGGATGCCCGGGTTCTTCCACCAGTTGATTCCGCTTTCTGTTCCGGCGGATGCGACAACGTCGAGCCTGCCGTCACCGTCGATATCGGCCACGTGCAGGCAGTGCGTTCTACAGTAGTCTTCATTCTTTGCGTTGTCGACCGTATGCATTTTCCAGGCCGCGGCGCTTCCCTTGGGGTTCTCCCACCAGTGGATTCCGCCGCCGAGCCAGGTTGCTCCGACGATGTCCGCGTCCCGGTCGCCGTCGATGTCGGCGGCGCAGACGAGCCGGGCGCCCCCGGTATAGCCTTCCAGCGGGTGTTTGATCCATGACTTGCCGTTGCGGCTGCTGTTTTCCCACCAGACTATGTCGTATTCATCGGGCTCGGAGGCGACTATGTCCACGTCGCCGTCACCATCTATGTCCACGGGAAACGCGTTTCTCGCCCCGGTGACATTCATGTCGACCGTATGTTGTGTCCAGGCCGTTGCGCGGCCGTCGGCGTTTTCCCACCAGAAGATGCCCCCTGCGCCTTCAGCCTGCTGGGACTCGGCTGACGTATCCGCGAAGGTCGACAACCCAGTCGACGAACTGCGGAGGTGCACTTCTCGCCCGGGACCCTGTGCGGCGCCGACGACGTCCATGTCACCATCTCCGTCGAGGTCCGCCGGGTAAATGGTCTCACCGGCAAAGTCCGTGGCGACCAGGTGTTTTTGCGAGGATTCCGCGGGGGCCCGGACAAGGCTGGTCGTGACGTCGGCCTCGGCAGATTCTTCGAGTGTTTCTTGGGCCTGAACCGCCCGGCCGGTCATGGTGAAGAGCTGGAGGACCTCCTGGCCGGTCAATGCCCGGTTGAAGAGAGCGGCCTCGTCTATCATCCCGCGCCAGAAGCCGCCGTTATGGTTTTCAATGCCGCCGATGTAAGCGGCGCCCGTGAAGCCCTCCGCGGGTATCACACCGGTCTCTGTGAGGTTGCCGTTTCTGTAGATTCGCCCGGTAACTCCATCATAGGTCACGGTTATGTGTGTCCATACGTCGTTCCCGAGCTGCCAGTCGTATTCGCTGAATTGGGCGCCGTCGGCCCAGTCGGACGCGCGTCTCGCACCGGCGAACGGTCTTAAGCCGGTTGTCTTTCCGCCCGTTTCTTGTCCGCTGCGCATGGTCGATGCGTCTTCGGCGCCCATCTTAATCTTTTCGGCGCCGACGGAGATTCCCCCCCTGACGTTTCCCTCAACGGCGTAGCAGTGCTCTTCGTCGTACAGCATGAAGATGCGACGGTTATTTATAGAACCGGGCCCCGTGATTTTCACCCAGGCCGCGATGGTGAACGCCTCCAGATAGATATCCGGCGCAGTTATGTAGTCGCCGGAGCCGTCGAATGACATGATTCCGCCCAGCACAGGGTCGTTTGCATATCGGGCCCCGTGGACCTGTCCGTGCCGATTGCGGCCCGAGATGTCAAGTGCGGTATTGGGGTCGTGCTGCGCGTGAAATGAATAGTAGAGGACCAGGCTGTTCTGGAGCCCTGCCGGCACGACCGGGGCCGTTGAATCGCCGACTCCCCTCAACGGAACTCCGTCGGCTATCTGGATTGATTGAGCCTCCAGGCTTGCTGCAGCCGTATCGGCGGCCCGGGCAGGCTCCGGCCTGCGGCGGTCGCCTGTGACATCCATTATTCCGGAATCCACCTGCCCTGCAACGTGCAATGTTGTTTGTTTTTCGCTTCGAAAATCAGCCGGTTCAACGGCGGTGGCGTCGTCGTTTCCGGCCCCAAGGGATGCGACGCGGTTTCTGAGCTTCTCGGCGGCGCGGGCAAACGGATTATCCCCATCTTCGGCGGGGTATTCGGCGCTGAGCTTCTCCAGCAGGGCGAGCGATTCGGCAGCATCCATTTTCGCCAGGTAGGCGCCGGCCGTTCCGCTGTCTGATTGGCCTTCGTCAAAAAAGGCCCTCAGGCCTTTGATGTCACCTGCCTTGAACAAGTGCTCGATTTCGGCCAATCCGGCGTCCGCTGTTGCATCCGCAGGCGTCTGGTTTGTGAGCTTGGTCTCGGCTAAGACCTTTTGAGTCGGCGCTTCACCGTTACCGGCGGTGCTTTGGACCGGCTGCGGGCGCGAATCGGGAAACATGTTAACTGCAATCGCAGCCCCTATGAAGATGACCGCGGCTGCGGCCAGCGCACACGTCATCGTTTTCGTGGCCGTTGTCCGCGCGCCGGGTTGCGAGCGGGCCGGGGTCTTTTGAGGCTTTTCCAGCGCTGGCAGGACCTCGCCGAGGATTCTCTTATCCATCTCGGCGCCGGTTGCGTCGTGCAAATCGCCGATCAGTCTGCGTATGTCTTTCACCGATTTCATTTTGTCACCTCACTGTTCAACAGCGACCTGATTTTATCCAATCCGTAGCGGTAGCGGCCGTGGATCGTGCTGATCGAGACGCCCCGGAGGGCGGCTATTTCCCTGAATTTCATTCCGCCTTTGAGATGCAGCACCACGGCCTCGCGCTGCTCGTAAGGCAGTTGACTCATCGCCTGCCTCAGGCGTGTCAGCTCTTCTGTTTCAATTGCATCGCGCTGAGGGTCGCGCGGACTCGAGACGACGGCACCGCCCGGGCCGGGATTCCGGGGTCGGTGTTTGCCCGCCCTCAATCTGTCCCGTGCGCGATTGCCGGTGCAGGTCGCCAGATAGCCCTTGAGGCTTCCGGTGAGCCGGAACCCGTCGAGCGACTTTGCAAAGGACAGAAAGACGTCGTGCACAACGTCCTCGGCGGCAGGCCTGTCGTTCAGCAGGGCGTTTGCGAGCGTCAGCAGGTAGTCCTTGTACTTGCGGTAAAGGACGCACATTGCCTCCCGGCTGCCGCGCTTGCACTTCAATACAAGCAGCTTGTCTTCGAGCATTTCAGGCCTGCCCAACTCGTTTCGAAACCGGCGATCGTCTCAATGTATATAACGAGTGAACCACCGGTTTTTACATAAGACAAGTGGAAATATTTTGCCGAGCCCGACAGCCCGGCCCGCACCGCCGCCCACGGGCGGGGATTCGGGGACTTTTCACGGCTCGCGCCAGGTCGTCCGGGCGAGCCAATTGTCGGCGAGCAGGGCGAAATCAACCAGATCGACGGTTGCATTTCTGTCGAGGTCGGCGGGCGTTTCGACCGTCGCGCCGAGCCAGCTTTGCGACCACTGGTCCAGGTCTGCGAGGTCCGCGGCTCCGTCGTTTGTCAGGTCGGCGGGCAGCGACCAGTTGTGCGGCGGGATGCTTGCCTCTGGTGTGCCGCCGTAGGCGCCCATGTTGATACGAATGTTGCGGCCCCACTCGTTGTTGGGGTCGGCAGGGACGGAAAGTGGCTCATCGGCAAGTCGAGAGCCGGGGTTGCCGGCATCGATACAGCGGCTGGTGACGTTGTCCCAGGTCCAGACTCTGCGCTGCGTGTCCCATCGCCAGCCGGCACTCTTGAGATGGTAATCGCCTTCGACCCAGAAATCGTCGCCTGGGTCGCCAGGGGTGCCGTTGGGGTCCCAATAGTCCGATGCGACAAAACAGGGGTCGGCTTCGATGTTGCCGAGCCCGGCCCATCCGCCGGAGACATTGCTGTAGGTGACGATGGTCTGGGGCAGGCCCGTATCCCATATAGGGTTGGGGCCGTCCCAGATGATGCAGTTGGTGACGGAGGGATAGGGGCCATAGTTGGTGCAAAGGGCGGTCGCGACGGAGGATGTGTTTGCGGTAAAGGTGCAATTGGCCGCGACTATCCGGCTGCCGTTGTTTTCGATTGCGCCGCCGTAGAGCCCGGAGTTGCGGGCAAAGATGCAGTTGCGGAACGTGGGGCTGGCGCTCGTGCTGGAGACTGCGCCGCCACCGCCGCTCTGCGCGACGTTCGCGTAGAAGGCGCAGCCGGTGAATTTCGGTGCGCGGCCGTATATGCCGACGGCGGCGCCCGAGGACGCGCAGAGGTTTTTGCTGAACGTGCAATCGACAAAGGTCGAATCCCCATTGTTGTTGTAGATGCCTGCCCCGAACACCTCTGCACGGTTGGCCAGGAAGCGACATCGGGTGAAAGTGGGGTTGCTATTTGTGCAGTAGACGGCTCCGCCCCGTTTGGCGTAGCTGCCTATCATGGCGCAGTCGGCGATGTTCGGGGCGCCGGCGCTGAATCGCATCGCGCCGCCGTAGTCGCCGGCATAGCCGTTGATGATGGTGAAGCCGGAGAGTAACAGGCCCGAGGCGTTGCTGAAATAGAACCCCCGGTGCGGGTCGTCGGCAGAGCCGTTGCAATCGATGATGCAGGTCTGCGGTCCGTTTTCGCTGCGGATGGTTATGGATTTGCTCTGGAGCTGGATGTCGCGATTGCCGTCGCCGGAATAGAGGCCGTCGGCAACGAGGATGATGTCGTCGTCGGAGGCGGCATCGACGGCGGCCTGGATCGTGGGGTACTCGGAGGGAACGTGGAGGACGCCGGCCATGTGGAGAGTCACGCGGACGACGGCCGGGCTGTTGACCGCATTGGGGCCGAAGACTCTCAGAAGGCACAGATGGTCGCCAATCTGAAGACCGGCTGTATCGACCAGCAGCGCGACGGAATTGACGTCGCCGGTTGAAGAGCCGGTGTCGGGCCAGGCGCTTAGCCAGTTGCAGTCGCAGGCGATTTGCCAGTTGAGGGTCCCGGCGCCGCTGTTGTGGATGTTGAGGATTTGGGGTTCGGGATCGGGGCCGCCTTTGATGGCGTCGAAGGCAAACTGCCGGGCGGAAAGCTCGATCGCGGGTATGTTGGGGTCGTGCTCGCAGGCGCCCATGTCGACGACGGGGATGCCGTCCAAATCGCCATCCACGACGCGCGGGTTGCCGGCCAGATCGGTCGCCGCGAGGCCGAGGTTCGGCTCGTTCGTTCCGGCGTCGATGCATGGCGAGCCTGGCAGCAGGTGGTAGCTGCCGTCGATCCAGAAATCGTCACGGGTGTAGCCCGGGGTGCCGTTGGCGTCCCAGTACCCGGTCTGGGCGAACAGAGGGTCGGCGTCGATGTTGCCGACGAGCCAGTTGAGCGTGGAGCAGGGATCGATGTGTGCGGATTCCGCTGCGCCACGGACGTTGCTGAAACTGACGGCCAGTTGGGATGGGACGTTTGGGGCGTGGTATGGCTTGACCGTGTAGAGGTACAGTTCGTTGCCGTCGGGGGCGCTGTTGGCCCAGACGATGCTGTTGATAAGGCCCACGTTGGCGCCGCGGGTGTATATACCGCCGCCCCTGCTGCCGTGCTGGTTGGCGGCGATGGTGCAGTTGATGATGGTGGGGCTGCCGGAGCAGTAGATGCCGCCGCCGCCATGCCATGCGTGCCCCTGATTGCCCGCGACGACGCAATCGCTGATGAGGCCGCCGCTGCACGTAATCCCTCCGCCGTCGTCGACGGCGCTGTTGCCGGTGATTCGGCAGCGGCTTACCGTCGTGCCGGGTCCGCAGGAGATTCCCCCGCCGTGGGCGCCAGAGTTGTTGGTAATTGTGCAGTTGTCAATGATCGGGCTGCCGGCATGAGCGAATATTGCCCCGCCGGCGCCTCCCGCAATCTCGCCGGAGGCGAGGACGGCGCCGCGGGCTGTGTTGTCACTGATGCGGCAGTTTGTGATGATTGAGTTGCTGTCGGTGCAGGCGATCGCGCCGCCGTTGTAGTAACCGGCGTAGCTGCGAGTAATGACGCAGTTGGTGATTGTCGGGCCGCTGTTTTCGCATAGTATTGCGCCGCCATTGCCGCGCGGCGGGTCGGTTGGCGTGTAGTAATCGTCCGGGTCGCTTGAGCCGTTTGTGATGGTCAAGCCGTCGAGCACGGCATTGGCGTCTTCGGCGCTGTGGAAGTAGAATGCGCGGCCGGCTTTCTGGCAGTCGATGATGCAGTGTTCGGGGCCGTTCTCGCTGTGAAGGGTAAGGTTCTTGCCTTTGAAGTCTACGTTGCGGTTGCCGGGTCCGGTATAGAGGCCGTCGGCGACGATAACCTTGCCACCGTCGAAGACGTAGTCCACCCCATCCTGAATGGTGGGCAATTGGGCCGGGACGTGCGCGGCGGTTCCGTATACGTGGAGGAATACGGTGACGCTCTGCGGTGTATTGACGGCGTTGGGGTCGGCGCCATGCAGTTTGCACTTGTACCTGCCGATGTTGAGGGCTTCAACGGAAGCGGCCAGCTCGATTTGGTTGGGCCGGCCGGCGGATTCACCGAACGTTGGCGTCAGGCTGAGCCAGGGGCAATCCTCCGTCATCCGCCACTTCAGTGACCCGGCGCCTGAATTTCGGATGGTCAGGGTCTGAGGCTGCGGGTCGGGGCCGAATTCTTCGGCGTAGAAGTGAAAGAGCCTGGGTGAGATTTCGATGACCGGGCCCTCGGCGTCGAATTCGTCGGCGCCGATGTCGATACGGCCGTTAATGACGCGAGGGTCGCCGTCGATATCGGTCAGGTCCGGGCCGGGGCCAAAGTTCGGGTCGCCGGCGTTGATGCAGGGCGAAAGATTCGAGAGGTGGTAATCGCCGGCGTTCGGGTCAACAAGGCATGGGTCGGCGTCGATAATGTATCGGCACCAGTCGAGGGGCCAGAGGTCCGGGGTGGAGATGCCGGCGAGACCGCCCTGGATGTCACAGTGCGAGACAGAAATGTCGTCGTATCCGGTCCGCGCGATGTCGATCTGGGGGCCGAGCGCGGCGGAGTTGCGCCAGAATATGCAGTTTGCTATTGTGGCGCCGGACTGCCAGCCGATTTTTATGCCGCCTCCGGTGCTGAGGTCGGCGTTGTTGGCGACTATCGTGCAATGGGTGACGACGGGGTGAGATTGTTTTTCACAAAAGACGGCGGCGCCTCCACCGTAGTAGGTATAGTAGGACGTGTCCACGTTGCCGGCAATGATGCAGTGGTCTATAAGGGGATTGCTGTTGTCATAGCAGCAGATGCCCGCGCCGCCGCCGCGATAGTAAACGCTGCGGTTATTCATAATTCTGCAGCGGCTTATGGTCGGGCTTGAGCCCTGACAGTAGATCGCCCCGCCGTACGAAGAATATGAATAACTGGAGATTTGGACGTTCGGGGCGCAGCCTTTCGTTACGGTGAGGCCGTCGAGGATGGAATCGCGTCCTTCGCCCGATACAAAGCTGAAGCCGCGGTGGGGCACCTCTTTTGTGCCCTGGCAATCAATGATCGTGGCCGCCACGATGTTCGCGTCGCGCGGGTCCGTACTTCGGACGGTGATGGCCTTGCCCTTGAAGTCCAGGTCACGGTTTCCCTCGCCGGTGTAGGCGCAGGGCGCCAGCACTACGGTTCCTCCATCGAGAACGTAGTCTATCGCCTCCTGAATTGTCGGGTAGCGGCCGGGGACCTGTGCGACTTCGGCCGATACGTACAGCGTTACGGCAACGAGGCGCGGGCTGTTGAGGGAGCGTGGATCGGATACGGTAAGGCGGCCGTCGTAGCGTCCGCCGGCCAGAGCGCCGGTTGCCGCAGAGAGGGTGACATCGTGTGCTTCTCCGGTGGATTGGCCGGCGCCAGGGCTTACGGAGAGCCAGCTCGAATCGGATGCTATCCGCCAGTTGAGCGTGGCGCCGCCGCCGTTTCGGATCGTGAGCGTCTGGGTGTTGGGGTCGGGGCCGCCTTCGGTGGCGGTGAACAGGAAGTGTTCCTTGGAGATTTCGATGACAGGTTGTGCCGGCAGCGCGGCCTCGTAGGCGCCGATATCCGCCACAGCAGTTCCGTCGTTGTCGCCGTCGATTGTGCGGGATGCGCCGGCGAGGTCGGTTTGGGGCAGACCGCCGGGGGGCTCGTTTGTCCCGGCGTCCACGCAGGGAGAATCAAGACTCAGGGAATAATCACCCGAGCACGGGTCGGCGAAGCACGGGTCGGCGTCCAGGTTGGCTTCGCCTGTAAAACCGCCCTTGATAAGACAGTGACTTACGACGGCGGTTCCATAGAAGGTGTGGACATCTATCTCTGTGGAGTTGCCCCAGAAGACGCAGTTGGTGATATGGGCGGTGCTGTCGCCGCCGATGTACATGCCGCCGCTCGCATAGCCGGCCGTGTTGCCGCTTAGGGTGCAGTTAGTTATGATGGGCGAGGATTCCTCGGTGCAGAAGATGCCGCCGCCGTAGGAGTTGCTCTTGCCGGCGCGGTTCTCGACGATCAGGCAGTTGAGGATTGTGGGGCTGCTCTGCGTCTTGCAGGTGATACCGCCGCCATACTGGCCGTAATTGCCCTTGATTATGCAGCCGTCGATTATGGCGTTGCTACTGGCAAGCCTTATGCCACCGCCCCCGTGCGGTCCGACGGACTCGTTTTCAATAAGGCGGCAGTTTCGGATGGTGGGGCTGCTGTTCTCGCAGAAGATTCCGCCGCCGTAGCCGACCCATCCGTTGGCGATGGTAAAACCGTCGAGCACGGAATCCGGGCCCTCTTGGGCCCGGAAGTAGAAGCCCCGGCGCGGGTGGTTGTCGGAGCCCTGGCAGTCGATGATGCAGTTTTCTGGGCCGTTTTCGCTGCGGACGGTGACGGCCTTTCCTTTGAAGTCGATGTCCCGGTTGCCGGGGCCGCTGTAGGTTCCGGGGGCGACGATGACGGTCTCGCCGTCGGTGCAGGCGTCGATGGCGGCCTGGATGTTGGGATATTGACTCGGGACCAGACGCGTCGCGGCCGGAGCGAAATTGGGGGCGAAAAGCAAGGTGATGGTGAAAAGGACTCGACGTTTCATGTTCGGCTCTCTCCAACTTATTATGACGCATGTATTACCACGGCGCGGGGCCAAAAGTGATGGCCCGCTCCCACGGATCAGGCCGTTGCTGCAAATTGCCGGTCGGCCGTCACGGAGCCGCAGATGAGCGGCAGCGGACGGGCGCCGAGAGAGCAAACGAGCCTGGGGGCAGGCGGGTATGAAAGTGGGTACTTATTATGATGACAAACGGCAGTATGTATAAAGGTCTTGTGCCTGCCCTTACATCTTAGCCGTATTCTACCGCGCCAGACCGGCGGGGACAAGGTTTTTCTGAAGATCTTTTACAAGGAAGACGTTAGGAAGCGGCCGGAGCGGAGCACAGAACCAAAGCCGCCGCGTCAGAGCCGGTGCGAGAGAAGGCGGGGCACAGTTCAAGGGGTCGCAGGCGGGTGTTTTTTGCCTTTGGGGGCGGGGCTTTTTTCGGGAAAAAGATTGCTGTAGCGGCGATTTTGAGTTAGACTGCGCGGACATTCTTTCGTTCGACGGTTGGATACATTTACGCTTTTGATACTTTCGCGAAGAGGTTCGTTATGAAAGTGAGTTTTAACAGAGCCGCCATGGCCGAGGCGTTAGGTTTGCTGACAGGCGTTGTTCCGAGCCGCACCCCGAAACCGATACTGCGTTGCGTCCAGATTGTGGCCGAGGAGAAGGCGGTTCGGATCAATGCGACGGATTTGGAGGTTGGCATAAGCTACCTTGTCGCGGAGGTTCAGGTCGAGAGCGAAGGTGAGGTTATCGTTCCTGCGGACCGGCTCTCGGCCATTGTTCGCGAGAGCGTTGACGAGGTGCTCTTGCTCGAGGCCAGGGACGGCACTTGCGAGATAAGGGGCTCTGACAGCCACTTTACGATATACGGGCAGGAGCCGGGGCAGTATCCGCCGGTGCCGGTATTTGACGGAAAGGCCGACCTGGAGATCGGGCTCAACGTTCTCCAGGGCGGTATCGAGCAATGCCTTTTTGCGACGGCCAGGGAGAGCAGCCGGTATGCTATAAACGGCGTGCTGTGGGAGATTCAGGACAAAAAGCTGATGCTTGTCGCCACGGATGGCAGGCGCCTGGCCCGATGCAGGGTGACCCTCGGCTCGGCGCCGGAGAAGGCGATTGCGAATATGATAGTGCCGGCCAAGACGATGGGGCTGCTTGACAAGTTAGGCGGCAACGAAAAGGACTCCGTGGCGGTGAAGCTGCTCGACAATCAGATTGTGATAAGCTGCGCTAATGTGGTTATAAGCTCGAACCTTGTGGAGGGCAATTTCCCGAAATACGAGGACATAATTCCGACGGACTATGATAAGAAGCTTCGGCTCCCGACGGAGGCGACACTAAGCGCCGTGCGCCGTTCGGCCCTTCTGACGAGCGAGGAATCGAGGGGCATAAAGCTGTCGATAGGCCAGAAGAAGCTGGTGTTTTCATGCAGGTCGCCCGAGGCGGGTGACGCACAGATCGAGATGGTGATCGATTACAGGGGCGAGCCGATTGATATCGGCTTCAATCCGCAGTTTTTGATGGACGTTCTGCGGGTCGTCAGGACGCCGGAGTTCGACTTCGAGCTTGGCCAGCCGGACAGGCCGGGGCTCATCAAGAGCGGCACGACTTTTCTTTACGTGCTGATGCCAATCAACCTTGGTTAGCAGGGCTCTTGAAGGACCTTCGTTTTTGAAAGGTGTTGAATCGAATGGGCTCAGGCGGACAAATGGATACCGGCTTTGAGCATCGGACGCGAGGCCGTTATAAAGCGGCCGTGAGCTTGGGACAGGTTGTCAGTCAGCTTATGGCCGAGCAGATTTCGCCGCGGCAGGCAAGGCTTTGCGAAGTGGCCGACCTCTGGGGCCGCCTTCTGCCGAGCTCACTGCACGAACACTGCCGGATTGTCGATATTTCGCGCGGCCTGCTCAAGGTTGAGGTCGACAGCCCTTCGTACCTGTACGAGCTGCAATTATGCAGCGAGGAGCTTCTCGAAGAGCTGCAGCGTCAGTGTCCCGGCGCCCGCGTCAAGCGGATCAAATTCGTTGTCGCCTGAACCCCACCAGGAACATCACGCGGCAGGGGCGTGAAATCTCTACAGTGGAGTCGAAATCAGAGACGATATAGATATTGCACTGGCAAAAAAGGCTTATATGGGCAAGCAGAAATACGATGCAAGCAACATAAAGATCCTCGGGGGAGTGGAGGCCGTACGCAAGCGCCCCGACATGTATATCGGGGACCGCGGCAGCGGCGGCCTGCATCATCTGGTGTATGAAGTTCTCGATAACTCCATTGACGAGGCGCTGGCCGGCTCGTGTGACAGCATCGTCGTGCGGATTCACGGGGACGGCAGTTGTGCCGTGGAGGACAACGGGCGGGGCATACCCGTCGAGTCCCACAAGGAGGCCAAAGTAAGCGCGCTGGAGGTCGTTTTGACGAAGCTTCACGCCGGTGGCAAGTTCGACGGCCAGAGCTACAAGGTGGCCGGGGGCCTTCACGGCGTCGGGGTGAGCGTGGTCAACGCTCTTAGCGAATGGCTCGAGGCGGATGTTTACCGCGACGGCAAGCACTATCATTTCGAGTGCGCTCGAGGCGTGAGGAAGGGCGCGGTCAAGGTAATCGGCCCGACGAACAAGCGCGGCACGCGCATAGCCTTCAAGGCGGATGAGGAAATATTCGGCGACGCCGAGTTCGCGTACGATACTCTCTTGAAGCGCATACGTGAGCTGGCGTACCTCAACGCCGGACTGCAGATTTCCTTCAAAGATGACAGGGTCAAGAAGAGAGAGGTGTTCAAGTTTGACGAAGGCATCAAGGCGTTTGTCAAGCACCTCAACGAGGGCAAGGAAACGCTCCACAAGGATGTGATATACCTGGCAAAGAACGATCCCGCGTCGATGATGACCTGCGAGGTTGCGATGCAGTACAACGACGGGTACACGGAGAACGTGCTGGTTTTTGCCAACAACATACGCAATATCGACGGGGGCACCCACCTTTCGGGTTTTAGGACGGCCCTGACCCGCACGATGAACTATTACGCCCGGACCAACAATCTGGTCAAGAACGGCCAGGCGACGACGGGCGACGACCTTCGCGAGGGATTGACGGCGGTGGTCACGGTGAAGCTGGCCGAACCTCATTTCGAGGCTCAGACGAAGGTGCGGCTCACCAACCCTGAGGTGGGCGGATTCGTGGAGAGCACGGTGAACGAGCAGCTCGGCCACTACCTGGAGGAGCATCCGGCCGAATCGAAACGGATTCTGAACAAGGCGATCCAGGCGGCGGCGGCCAGAGAGGCGGCAAGAAAGGCCCGCGAGCTGACCAGGCGCAAAGGCGCCCTGAGCACGGCAAACCTTCCAGGCAAGCTTTGGGACTGCGCGAGCAAGGAAAAGCTGACCACGGAGATATTCATCGTTGAGGGCGACTCGGCCGGCGGCTCGGCCAAGGCGGGCCGGGACAGGAATATTCAGGCGATACTTCCTCTCAAGGGCAAGATTCTGAACGTGGAGAAGGCCCGCCTCGAGAAAATGCTTGCCCACGATGAGATACGGACGATTATCAGCGCGCTGGGCACGGGGATCGGAACGGACGAATTCGACCTGAGCAGGTGCAGGTACGGCAAGATCATTCTTATGACGGACGCAGACGTTGACGGCGCCCACATTCGCACTCTCCTGCTGACGTTCTTCTTCCGCCAGATGCCGAAGCTGTTCCTTGAGAACATGATCTATATCGCGCAGCCTCCCTTATACGAGATTTCGGTAAAGGGCAGGAAAGGGTCGGAGTACATCCTGAGCGAGAGCGAGATGAGCAAGCGTATGACCGCCAGGGGTCTGGAGGGGACCGAGCTTGTAATCAGGGACGGCTTGACGAAGAAGGCAAAGAAGGGCGCCAAGGGCCCCAAGAAACGGCAGGTCGTCGGGGAGGAGCTTTCGGAGCTTGTCAAAACGCTTGCCGAAGCGGAACGCATAATAGCGTTTCTGCAGAGGCGCGGGATCAACTTCAAAGAGTTCGTGGAGGCCTATTACGACGGCAAGCAGCTTCCGCGTTTCCGCATCTGCGCCGACGGCCAGGAAGAGATTTACTACGACCTGGACAAGTACGAGAAGCGGGTTGACCAGTTGAAGGAGCGGATGAAGGGAGGCGATGAAATTGAAGAGGACGAATCGCTTCTGTTCGAGGAGCTTCATGAAGTTGCCCGAATCAATCAGCTTAACGAAAAGCTCAAGTCGCGGTTCGGCCTTGACATGAAGGATTTTCTTTTGAAGCCCGCCAAGTCGGACAGTGGGGAGGCGGTTGAGACGAAATTCCAGTTGATTCACGATCAGGACAAATACGAGGTTGCGGGGCTGGGCGATTTATGTTCCGCGGTGCGGCAGATCGGCTCTAAGGGGATCGACTTGAAGCGGTTCAAGGGCCTTGGCGAGATGAACGCCGAGCAGTTGTGGCAGACGACGATGAATCCGGGCAGCCGCACGCTGCTAAACGTAAGGCTGGAAGACGCCGGTGAGGCCGACAGACTGTTCAGCATACTTATGGGCGACAACGTGGAGAAGCGTCGGAACTTTATCCGCGAGCATGCGCTCGAGGTTCAGAATCTCGATGTCTGAGCAGATGGCTGCGGAATCTGCGGCTCTTCGTTGACGGCGGCGAGCAGGAAGGTCTCTGCTCTTATGATTTGGGAGTTGAGTCCTTTTTGGACTTCCTCAGGGACGGCGAGGACCTGCTCATCGGGCGCGATTCCGTTGAACTCGATCGGCTTCCCTCCGATTCCACTGCGGCTGCGAGTGGGCAGCGAAAGCGTTGCAATTTTGCTGGGGAATGTCCAGGCGCGTTTGGAGCTGGAGGCGCCGGCGGTCTGGGAGCCGAAGAGGCGGGCTTTTCCATAATAGACCAGGTCCCGGGCCATGGTCTCACCCGCGGAGATGCATCCGGCGTCGATGATGACGGCCAGCGGTTTGGGTAGATTCTTCAGGACCTCGAACAGGGCCTGGTCGTATCCGCCGCCGCCGTTTCCTCGGAGGTCGATTATCCAGGCCCTGGCGTCGGCGTGCGTTGCGAACGCCTCCTTCATGCCCGGGCCGGTGTTGCCGTCGATTCTACGGAGGTATATGTAGCCGACGCCGCTCGAGAGCTTTGTGTATGCGCAGGAGTTGCCCACAGCGCTGAGCTTGTCCGGCCGGTTATACCAGTGCGGCCAGCCGACGGCCCGGACATCGGTGGTGAGCTTGATATCGTGGCTCTTGCCGTCGACCCGGATAGTCATTGTGTGCTCGCGGCCCTTTTCTTCGGTTCGAAGCGGGATGCGGAATTCGAAGAGTCGGGCGCGCTGCGGGCTGGAGAAATAGCCTCCCTCGGCCCAGGCCGCTTTTGCGCGTTTTTCAAGAAGGGCTCGCGCGTCCCGCCCGTCTATCTTCGTGACTATCGTGCCGATTTTCAAATGGGGGTTCAAATCTTCACGGCCGCGCATGAGCACAACGCGTCCGTCAGTGGAGGGCATGAAGCTTATGCCGGGGTAGTAACTTGGAAGCCGCTTGGGCAGGGGGGCTTTTACGCTCCGCAGGCCGATGTGGGCGTCGCGGAGGTGACGCATCGCCTCTACAACGATGCCGAGGAATTCCGTGTCCGAGGTTGAGCTTGCGGCGCGTTCGGCGAGGCGTTTTGCGGCGGCGGCCCAATCGCTGCGAATGCCCTTTAGTTCGAAGAATGGGTAAGTCGTGTTGATCTCTTTTACAAAGGCGGCGAAATCCGATTCGTACGAGTGGGGCTTATCTGCCGCCGGGGTGTTCGGCCCCGCCGGCTCGGCAAACTCGAAGAGCATCTGGTGGCTGTAATTGGGGATGAAAACGAATTCGAAGTTTATGCGGCTCAAGTACGGCCGGCCATCCCAGGCGAGATTGAGAACTCGGTTGCGCCCGTGATGAAAGCAGCGAACGATGGGGACGACGTCGCCGAAGAGCTTGCGCTGGAGGTCCTTGTAGTGACGCATAGTCCCGTCCAGGGGAGGCTGTCTGCCGAGCTGCGCGGTATTCAGCTCGTAGCAGTAGCTGCATGGAAGTTTCGGGTCGGGCCAGTAGCGAGATTTGTGGGTCGAATCGTTCGGGCAAAACAGCGCCTCTTCGGCCAGGTAGTCGGGCACGAGATCGCTGAGCCAGTCGGGCACGTCGCCTTTATCCTTGCGGAATTTCTCAACGGCGGCAAAAATCCTGCGGGCGTTCTCCGAGCAAGCCACCATCTCTTCGGGAATCTGCAGGTTCTGCTGCGGGATATCGTATGCGGCACGAGAGGCCCGTTCGGCCGCACCCCGTGCCCGGGGGCCAAAGAAGGCCGCCAGAGTGACAACGACTGCTAAAATGGAGCGTCGAGTGCTTTTTTCTATTGTCGGCTCCTTTACCTCAAGAGGTTTGGAATTTGTGCATTGAAAGATACCGCTGAATTGCCCTAAAAGCAAGCGCGAGCGGCAGCCGTCGTCGGCTCGCATGCAGGAGGCCATCAGTTGAGCACGGGGGCCGGCGCCGATACCGGAAGCGCCACTTACACACAACCAGTGAAGCTAAAAATCCAGCGACGGTACCGATCGCTTTCTCCGGGCCTTCTCCAGCTCTTCAATGCGAAGGCAGAGGTCCTCGTGCTTCTGCGTGGAAAGATCCAACTGCAGCTTGAGAAGCAGTAGTTGCTGTTGGCCCAGTGTGACAGCTTGGCGATCCGTTCGGACCAGCAGGTCTCGAAGGTCTCTTTCCTCTTTTACCGATTGCTCCAATTCGGCGCGTAGCTCCGTTAGTTGTTGTTTGCGGGCGTCGGAGGCCTGCTCGGATATCAATTCGTCCACGGCTTTTGCGAGATTGGCCCTGGCCTGATCGAGGCGCGCCACGAGAGAATCCAGCAGGTCGGCCTTGCGGCGGTGCTCGGGGTGGTCCTTGGAGTAGGTCTGGGAGAGCGTAAGTAGCTCGACCCGCAGTTGCGCGATTCTCTCGGAGAGGGCCTTTACGGTGGGGTCGTCATTTATGTACTGCTGTCTCATTGCGAGCAGTTGTCCGGGGCCGACGGGCTCTTGGGCCTTCTCGAACAGGGCGATCTTGATCTGGAGTCGGATTCTTCGGGACTCTGCTTCGGTGAGCTTCTTGAGCAAGCGGCCAACTTCCTTCAAAGCGCCTTCTTCACGCTCGCGCAGGACCGTGGACCCGGAGCCCTCGACCATACCTGCGATTCGGCTGCGGAGGGTTTCCATTTCGCGGGCGAGCATGTCACGTTCGGCTTTCAGGGTCTCCAACTGGAGGGTATTGGCTGCGTCGTCCTTTTCCCTCTTGACCGCCGACTTTGGCGCGTCTTTGGCGGCGGCCGGGCGGGCGCCTCGCGCGTAGAAACCGCGGCAAATGATGCGCAGCTCGCCGTCACCCGGGCTGGTTTTTATGAGCACATCATCCGTGAATCTCGATCGGCCTTCCGCGGGGGGCGGAGTGATTCCCAGCCGCATCTTGTAGCCGTTGGCGATCTTTTGGGAGGCCTGCACTTTGACAAAGTCGTTGCTCGATGAAATGGATTCCACGGTGAAATCTTCACCATAGTTGTTGAGAAGCCACAGGTCCCTGCTCACAGTCTTTCCCGGCTCGGCGTCCCAGATGATAATCACGGGCGGATTGATCTTGAACTCCGGGAGCACGTCGAAGCGGATTGAAACCCGCTTGCATTGCGGATGACTGAGGCTGATTTCGATGACGCCGTTCATACCTCTCTGAAGCTTACTCGGATCGATATCTGGCTTCAGGACAAATTCGGTCGCCCGGCGCGAAGCGTCTATTTCGGCGGCTATCGAATTGCCGGTGGCCTCGAACGCCGTGATCGAGAACGGCTTGCCGTCCAGGCTGCTGATTTTAAGCTCCGGAAACTCCGCTTTATTGTTCTTCAGGAGGATGCTTGCCCTCTTGGGCTCGCAGACGATTCTCGGGACGATTCTGGCGCTTACGGTTAGGGCGACTTTGGGGTTTGCCTTGTCGTTGGTGTACACATAAAGGCGCTTCGTGGAGACGCCGGCGGCAGAGCCGGCCCCGTATGTGACCTTGAGACTGCCGCCTTCACCGGGCGGATACTCCTTTTTCTCCAGCGCCGCCACGGTGCAGGCGCAGGCGGCGGCTACCTTGGTGATTTTCAGGGTGCCGGCGCCTTCGTTGGTGAACTTGAATTCGACGGTGTTGGAGCTTCCCGGCGCAACCTCTCCGAAGTCGTGACTGAGTTTTTCGAATCTGATTCGCGGAGCGGCGGTGACGCCGTCCTCCGGGGTCCCACCCGGTCCGGCGCCGCTGCGGCTTGCGATTTGTTCGATCTCGGCGATGAGCTCATCCGCCGGTTCCACGTGTTCGGCCCAGCCCGTGCGTTCATACGGCACGTCCAGGGCGCGTACGAGTTCTTCCAGTTCGGCGAATTTGTGTTCAGGTGCTACGACAAGCAACTGGTTCAGGCCGGCAAGGGCGGTTATTTGGATCAGACTCTCGGTGCCGGCGGCTTCGGCCGTTTCCGAGGTCCCCTCACGGGCGTCTGCAATTACCGGAGCCAGGCATGTCAGGGTTTGCGCAAGCTCCCCGGCATCGGCATGTTCCAGTCTATAAATCCTGTAGAGCGTTTTGACAGGGCCTGCAGGTTTGTACGATGATTTTCCACTGTCGGCCGGGACATCAAGTGCCTCAATCAAGGCCTCCAGCTTCTGCAAATCAGCCGCTGTCCCCTGAACGATCAGCCTGTTGGTGCGCCCGTCGGGGACTATGGTGACTTTTCCGCCGAGAGATCCTTGCCCAGGCGCATCCTTGTAGAGGGCGTCAAGCAGGCGCGACAGGCTCTGCGCCAGCGTGCCACAATCGGCGTGCTTGAGTTCGAAGATGCGGGAGACCTTCGTGCCTGGGCGCACATCGACTTCTGCAACGAAGGCCTTTGCCATTTCGATGGCCTCAGGACTTCCATAGACCCTTAGCTGGCCTTCTACCTCCATTACGGCCGCTATGGGAGTATCCTTGGGAAGTCGGCCGACCCACCGCCTCAGCGATTCTCTGAGCTGAGTGCGGCTGATGTATTTGGGTTCGAAGGCATGGCTCAGCATAGAGTCGCCTTGAGCAGTGTCCCTCACAGCGGCGGGCATTGGGAGATGAATCGCCTTTGCCCCGGGTGCTTCTCCTAGGAATATGGCCAGTCTCTCCTGGAGAGCGGCGGGGGATTCGAGATAGATGTTCTCGATGAGCCAGCGGCCTGCTTCTTTGACAAGGAAAAAGACCAAATGGCCTTCTCTCTCATGGTCTCCCTTGAGAAATGTGCTGACAACCATGGCGTTGGCGCCATCGGCACGAGCCTGCTGTACATCTAATCTACGGCCCGCGAGCAAACCGGGCAACTTTCCGACCTGCCTGGCCACCGAGTCCGAAGGTTTTGCCAGAGCGGCCGCCTCGGTATTCCGCCCTTTAAGAGCCAGCTCCACAAAAGACTTAACCACCCTTATCGGTTCGTCCGGCGGCTCACCGGTAGTGGCGATATCAGTTTTAGTGTCCGTGGTGGAGATTATCGAGGGCGTTATTACGAGGACCACCCTTCTGTCGGTTTCCTTGAGACTTTCTCCGGCCGCGATGATGACAGGCTGGGCATCATTGACTATAACTTCGGAGACAAGGGTATTGGTCGTCCTTAGCGGGATTTGAATTTTACGGCCCTTGCTGTCGCGGCGCGTTTTGACGGCGGGTTGCGACCGGGTGAAGTCGATATCCAGTTTGATGCGACTGCTTTGCAGAATCTTTCCCGTCACCTTGCTTTGCAGAATCTTTCCCGTCAGCTTCAACTTGATGCCGCCCAACAGGGTCTTGGTGATGGGTGTTGGCTCTTGCCCGGGTTGATCGGGCTCCAGGTACCCGGTAATGCAGACGGTCTGCGACTCGACGCTGATAGTCGCCTCCTCGCCGTCGAGTATCAGAACCTGCGGCTCCGCCAGTAGTTTAGACGCGCCGGATTCCGTTTGAGCCAGCTTTGCGAGGCGGTCGGCGTACTTCTTTCCGGTGTGGACGGAGACCGGCGTTCGGTCCTCGGCCGGCTCTTGATCCGGGGCAACCTGCACCTCTGCAGAAACCTCATAGATCCTGCAGTCGAAGAGTATTTGGGGCCTGGTATCTTCCGCGTGCAGTGATGATTCGGCCGAATCGCTGTAGGAGACCACACGCCTGGGGTTTGACTCTGCGTTGTCGGCCGAGTCCTCACGCGCAATGGGCGCGTTTTCGCCGGGAGCATCGGCCCGGCGGCTGGTCAGGGCCAGCGTTGTCGGCACGGCGACTGCGGCGAGCAGCACGACCGAAACAAGTGCCACGATTCCCGGGCGCCTGTAGAATTTCCGGCCGGGATTCATGATGGTCTTGATGCGGTCCTCGATGTTCCTCGCCGGGCCCGCGATGGCGAGAGAAGGAACTGGTCGGCTCGACCTGCGCTCGGCAATCAACGTGTCTACAATTGCGCTGCCGTAGTCCTTCGGGAGCGCTTCAAGCCGGGCAATCGCCATCTCATCGCAACATTTCTCACGCTCCTGCCGGAGTTTCTTGTTCGCCCACCAGACTAACGGATGGAACCAGAAGATCGCCTGGGCGATTATTTGCATCAGGTTGATCGACGCATCCAGGCGCAGGACGTGGCTCAATTCGTGCATCAGGACGCTGCGGCGGTGCTTGGGGTTGTTAATCTGCGCAAAATTGGCGGGCAGGTAGACTGCGCCTCGCGGCAGACCCCAGACAAATGGCTGGCCTATACCGTCAACGAGCCAGACGGCAGGAGCATTCTTGATGTCGAGCGCGGCGAAGAGATTATCTACATCGCCCCGGAGCCTGGCGGGCGGGCATTTCCTTTCGCGGCCGAGCCAGCGATTCGTCCGAAGGGCCTTGACCAGCGCCACAATTAGAAGAACCGATAGTCCTGCAAGCCAGCCGACAGCGAGCCACTGGCCCGCGGTAACTTGGGCAAGCCCATCGATGATGGACGGCTCACGCACGGCGGCAGGCAGGGCAAACATCGCTTCATTCTGAACCGCGTCAAAGTTGACGGTGGGCATTCGCAACGAGATCGCCGGCGGCGGCGGTGTCTTTTCCCGGGGCAGAATGGCCAGAGGTATGGTCAGCAGGGGCGGCACAAGGCATTTTGCCAGAACGATCAGCCAGAGCAGATAGCGAACGTGTGCGCTCTTGTTCCTGAGCAGCGCCGAGACAATCGCAACGACCAGAACAAGCACCGCTATGTGCCAGCTTTGGCTCAGGAGATACTTGGTGATTTGAGTTAGTCCGGTTTCCATTTTCCAATACTCCGCTTTGTTATGGGTTACGGTTGACCAGCTTGTTGCTTCTCGACGAGTTTCTTAAGGCCCTCTATATCGTCTGCGCCGATCCTGCCGTGCTCGGCAAGGTACTGCATCAGCGGCAGGGGGTCGCCGCCGAAAAGCCGCTCCAGAAAATCGCCGACGGACCTCTTTATCACGTCCTCGCTTTTGACCGCCGCGCAGAAGACGTGGGCCTTGCCCTTGGAGTAGTGCCGGACGTAGCCCTTCTTCTCCAGTCGGCGCAGGAGCGTCTGGACGGTGGCGTATGTTATATCCCTGCCGGCCGGCAGCCTGTCGCAGACATCCTGGACGGTCGCCCTGCCGAGCTGCCAGACCAATCGCAGAATCTCGGTTTCGGAGGGACTTACAGGGGGTAAAGTTCGTTTGGCCATAGCGTTTCTCCTTTTACAAATGTACAACAAGTATCATATCGTACACTTGTACAACATGTCAACAGGAAAAATTAAAATTTTTTGAAAAATTTTTCACCCCGGATTCTGGGGGCGCCTGCAGGGCTGCCCCGCCGACGCCCGCCCCCGGACTTTTATAAGCGGCAAATGTAGAAGGACCCCCGGTTGGCCCCACGCTGTGCCCGCTCGCAAGGACGGACACCTTGCTGAGAAATCCGTCGAAGTCGAGGCCCCCTTTGCCGAACGCATCTAAGGCGGCCTTGTCGGCTCTGATCGGGAGCGTTCTCTTGGCAAGGCCGGCCGTGCCCACATAATAGTCGCTGCATCGACACATCCCATTACAAAGAAAGTGCGTCTGAAACAACCGGCCTCCGGGGACGGGCGATATGCCGGCGCTGCCGCACGAAGCCTGCGGCGGCAGGTCGACTCTCCGTTTGCCGAGCGTGCGCCGAGGATGTGATTGGCGCATAGCCGGGCTCGTTCAAAAAAAAGACATTTTATTTGTTCGCCCGGAGTTTTTTCTTGCAAACGCTTTCGCCCTTGGGCAAAATGCCACTGTGGGATCGCAGTTTGTCCGTGGCGACTCGCCTGGCGTTGTGTCGTGAAGTGGGAGTCACCAGAATGGAGGCAAAGAATGACGGGGCTTAGGAAATTTAAGATTCCACTCGCTCTGGTTTTTCTGATGTTCCTGGTCGTATTTGTCGGCTGCAACGGCGTAAGGACCGATACAGCCGGGGACGGTCAGGATGTGACAGTAGCGCCCGCGCAGCGCAAGGCGGATTTGCAGGACGAGCTTGACCGCAGGTTTGAGAATCCGGATGCGCATTTCGAGCTTGGGCGATTGTATCACGGCGAGGGACTCTGGGAGCGGGCCGGCTACCATTACGGGGTCGCCCTGAGCTTCCGTCCGTCCCACCGGCGCGCCCAGGCCGCTATGGTTAAGGTGCTTCTCGACAGCGGCGACGCGTCGGGCGCGCAAAGCCGCGTGCAGAGCTACATGAAACAGGCCGGCGGTTACACCGATGGCCTGCTGGCGCTCGGCAAGGCCTTTTCGGAACAGCAGCTTGACACGTACGCGTTGAGTTGTTTTCAGCAGGCCCTGAGCTTGTCACCCGACTCGGCCGAGGTGAACAAGGAAGTCGGGTACTACTACCTCAGCAGGAAGAATACGGACGCGGCCAAGCAATACCTCAGTCGGAGCTTTCAGCTTGACCCCACGCAGGCCGACGTTGCCCTCGAGCTGGGCCGGCTGGGAATCCAGGTAAGAATACCCAGGCCGCCGGTGGAGGATACCGGCGGGGCCGATGAGGGCGCGGAAGAGCCGGGCGAAGGAGGGCAGTGAACCGTGTAAGTCATTCGGCATGTTGCAGTGCCATATCCGAGTTTGTCTTTTTCATTGCCCCGTAGCGAAAGGATGCGCTGCGGGGTATTTTGATTTGAAACTCTGCCGTGGGCGCTTGCGGACCTTCGAAAGCAGCGCAGTGTTGTCAACCGGCGCTCGTCTGCGTCCCGGCATCATTTAAGGCAGGTACGGGTTCAGAACGATGGGCAACTGTAGTCTTATTTGCAGAAGAACAGTGTTGGAGAAAGGTGTGCTGTTGGCGGCGGGGCTGGCGTGCCTCTTGACGGGCCGTTCGGTCCTCGGGGCTCATCGGCTGCCGGCCTGGCACGCCCCGGACAAGGCGCGCAGCACATCCTTTGAGCTCGGAGAGGGCAAAGGCGAGTTTCGGGCGTGGGGCAGGGGCAGGGATATGCGTATGTTCTTTGGAGAGTTTCTGCCGGCCGTTTTCGAGCGGACGCTTGTGCTGGAGGAACTTGCCCCGGGAGCATCGCTCGAATGGATCTTCACGGGCGAGATGGGTGGATTTACGGTCAGCGTGGGGCCGAACGATGTCGCCGTCTATCAGCGGTTTTACGACTCGCCGGCGTTCGAAAGTATCAGCAAGAGCAGGACGCGGCATCCCCAGTGGAACGCGCCGACCGAGAGGGTTGCCTACGAAGGCGCGCTGCGGGCGGTGACTGTGACGATGGATTACAAGCTCGGCCTGTCGCTGGCTTTGAACGGCCGGGAGGTTCTGCGACAGGACTGCCTGCTGGACATAAGCCGCCATCAGTTGGCTCTGTCGGGCAAAAGGCCGAGCGTCCGCGGCAGGATGCTCGAGCCGGAGGCCGAGCCCGCCGTCGTGCGCGTGGATCCGGCCGTGCGCCGCCAGACGATGACAGGCTTTGGCGGTATCGCTACACCGACAGCTTACGCCCAGTTGAGCCCCGAGGGAAAGCAACGGTGGTGGAGGCTCGTGCGCGAGTACAACCTGCTCATCCAGCGCGAATATCCCATCGGGACAAGACTCAATCCCGACGCGGACAACTGGGACAGGCTTGAAGATGCAACGCCGCACTACTACGGGGACAACTTCCCCAACGGGGAGATAAGCGATTTCGAGTATATCAGGAATCTGCGGCGGCTGGGGGGCAAGGTATGGTTCGAGTTCTGGGCGCTGCCCGATTGGGTCGGCAAAGACCCGAAGAAGTATGCCAAAGCCATGGTGAGCTATTGCCGCGTCTCCCGGCAGAAGGCGGGCGCCCCGCCGGACGTGGTCGGCATTCAGAACGAAGTGGATCAGTCGGCCTCGATGTTTCACGAGATGACCCTCGAGCTTCGAAAGCAGCTTGATGAAGCGGGCTTCGGGTCTGTCCGCATCCACATGAGCGACAGCGGCAGTCTTGCCGGCGGGATAAGGCGAGCCGAGAAGTTCCGCAAGTCGGATGCCGCCTGGGCCAAGATAGACTTCTCCGCAACCCACATGTACGACTACCAGGGATTCTTCACGAACCCGGACGGGTTCGACGGGCGCCTGAAACAGTGGAAAAAACTGACCGGCGACAAGCCTTTCCTCTCGACCGAGCTGTGCATCAACAACGACAGGTATCAATGGCCGAGCTATCGGGTGGCGCTGGCAATGGGCCAGTTATACCACAAGAACCTGGTTCTGACGGATGCAACGGCCGTTTGCTACTGCTGGACCTTGTTGAACGTTGTTCAGCCGTCCTACGGGTGGACCCGGACGCTCTGCGTGCCGGACGCCCGGCACGGATTCGTGCCCACCGCAACCAGTCATCAGCTCAGGGTGTTCGGGGCGTACAGCCGTCGTATCCGCGAGGGCATGGTGCGCGTCGAGGCAAAGGCCGATGTCGCCGACCTGTTGGTCTCGGCGTTCGCGGGCAAACTCGGCAAGGGCACTGTTGTCGTTCTGAACCGTAGCGTCAGGCCGCGGCGGCTTCGCGCCGTTTGGCCGGGCGTCAGGTTCACGGAGATGGAGGCGGCCGATCCGTACCGCCAAAACGAGCTAGCCAAGGCGCCGGGGCCGGCCGCGGACGGAACCACTGAAGTAATTATCGAGCCGGGAGCAATTGTCACACTGTCCAACGTCGCGCTCGCCGGGGCTGTTACAGGAGCCGCTGCGACCCCTGACTTGCCGAGCGCGGACCGAAGCATGCGAGTGAGTCCGTGAAGCGCGGGCGGCGACCAGAAATCAAAGGCGATTTGGATGGTATGCGAATCAAGGAGCAGAGGCGAAATATGGACTACAAGGGCCGGTTGATTGAGATAGGGTTCCTTTCTTTGCTGGGAGCCACAGGCGTTTTGGGTTCGCAGACGACATGGGACGTCGCGGAGTACGGGGCCAAAGGTGATGGCAAGACGCTGTGCACGACGTCGATTCAGAAGGCGATAGACCAGTGCAGTCGCCAGGGGGGCGGGACGGTCTATTTCCCGCCGGGGCGATACCTGTCGGGGACTATCTATTTGAAGAGCAACGTAACGCTACGGCTTGATTCCGGCTGTACGCTCTTGGGCAGCAAGGACTTGAAAGACTACCCGCCGACGGTTCAGGCGTTCCGCTCGTACACCGACAACTACACGGACAAAAGCCTTATTTACGCGGAGAAGGCCGAGCAGATCGCGATTACCGGCGAAGGCGTCATCGACGGACAGGGCGCGGCGTTCAAAGGGCCGTACAAGGTGCGGCCGTATATGATCCGGATCATACAGTGCAGAGACGTGAGCGTGCGGGACGTGACGATCGTCAATTCTCCGATGTGGGTGCAGCACTATCTGGCGTGCGAGGACGTACGCATCAGCGGGATAACGGTCCGCAGCCGCGTAAACGGCAACAACGACGGAATCGACATCGACTGCTGCAGCAGGGTCGTCATTTCCGGCTGCAACATCAGTAGCGGCGACGATGCGATTGTGCTCAAGAGCACGGCGGCGCGGCCTTGCAGGGATGTTACGGTCAGCAACTGCATCCTTAGCAGTCACTGCAATGCCCTGAAGATGGGCACCGAGTCGAACGGGGGCTTCACGAATATAGTCCTGAGCGGCTGTGTGATTTACGACACGCGCCTGGCGGGTGTGGCCCTGGAGATTGTGGACGGGGGGACGATGGACGGGGTGGTCGTATCGAACATGACGATGAAGAAGGTCGGCGCGCCCGTCTTCGTGCGTCTGGGCAATCGGGCCAGGCCGTTCAAAAAGGACATGCTGACGCCGGGCATAGGCGTTATGCGCAACATCACGATAAGCGGCATCGAGGCGACAGGTGCCAATTCGACGGGATGTGCGATTTCGGGGATACCCGAGGCCAAGATAGAGAACGTAACGCTGAGGGACGTGAGGCTGTCGTTCCCAGGCGGGGGCAGGAACAAGGACGCCGGGCGCGCCATACCGGAGAAGGCGGAGGCCTATCCGGAGTATTCGATGTTCGGGCCGCTGCCGGCGTACGGTTTTTATTGCAGGCATGTCAGGGGGCTCAAGCTGGCTGGTGTTCAGCTTCAACTGGCGGGGCGCGACGGCCGTCACGCGCTGGTCTGCGAGGATGTCCAAGACCTCTCGATTGAGGGTCTGGTCGCGGCGTGCGAGAGCGGGGCCGAATCGACAATCCGGCTGACCGACGTAAGCAGTGCACTTCTTCGCGGGTGCAGGGCGAAGGCGGGCACGGATGTATTCCTGAAGGTTGCCGGGTCAACAAGCTCGGGGATACTGCTGGCGGGCAACGACTTTGGGGCGGCGGGCAAGGTCTTCGAGTGCGGGCCGAATGTTCCGGCCGCGGCGGTGTCTCAAGCAGCCAACAGGATGAAGTAAGGACCTTTCGGTGGAGAGTCAGCGTATGATTCTGGGCAAGTATTCTTTCGGCATTGGCGACAGGTTCGGCAGGCAGGGCGCCGCGCAGCTTGCGGCGGTGATTAAAGCTAAAGGCGAGGGGCTCGATATCACACCGGTGTGGAACAAGTCCAAGAGGGAGCACACTATCATAGGCACGCGGCCGGCGGATGTTCGCAGGGAGGCCGACGAGGCGGTGAAGGCGTGCGGCTGGGATGGGGCGTATTTCGTGGACGCCGACCATATCGGACTGTCCAACGTGGACGAATTCATCGAGGCGAGCGACTTTTTCACGCTGGACGTGGCGGATTTCATCGGCAGGCCGGCTGACCGTGCGGACGTGGAGGCTTTTGCCGGCAGGTACGGCAAGTACGCCGGCTCGCTGGCCGTGGACGGGATCGACGGGGAGCTTGAGATAACTCAAGAGCGGATAATGGCGATAGGGGGCAAGTTCCTGTCGGGCGCAAAGGAGGCTGGTAGAATCTATCGGCATATCGAGCGGGCGAAGGGGGCCGGGAATTTTGTGACCGAGGTCTCGATGGACGAGACGGACGAGGCCCAGACGCCGGTGGAGATGCTTTTCATCCTTGCGGCGATCGCCGAGGAAGGGATTCCCGCCCGGACCGTTGCGCCGAAGTTCACCGGGCGGTTCAACAAGGGGGTGGACTACGTGGGCGAGGTTTCGAGGTTCTCGCGGGAATTCGAGGAGGACCTGGCGGTGGTGGCGTTTGCAGTGAAGGAGTTCGGTCTGCCGGAGGATTTGAAGCTGAGCGTTCACTCGGGCAGCGACAAGTTCTCGATTTACGGGCCCATCGGGCAGGCATTGAGGAAGTTCGATGCAGGGCTTCATTTGAAGACGGCGGGTACGACGTGGCTGGAGGAGTTGATAGGGCTGGCGATGGCCGGGGGGGACGGGCCGGCCATTGCCAGGCAGGTTTATTCGGGCGCGTTTTCGCGGATGGAGGAATTGTGCGGGCCGTACGCGACGGTGATAAATATCGACAGGGGCAAGCTGCCGGCGCCGGGTGCGGTGGAGAAGTGGGATGGAGAGCGATTCGCGGCGGCGCTTCGGCACGACCGGTCGTGCAAGGATTACAATCCGAGCTTTCGGCAGCTTCTGCACGTGGGGTACAAAGTTGCGGCGGAGATGGGCGGGGCGTACATAGAGGCGCTGGACAGGCACGCGGGGATAATCGGAGAGAATGTGACGGCGAATATATACGACCGGCACATACGGCCGGTTTTCGGGGGCCGGTAGGCGGGGCGGGCCGGCCGGTTGCCGTGAAGGGGGGCGGAGGAGACGAGAGGTCCGGGATTGCGGGACGACGGGGCTCCGGGATGGTAGTTTGGGTAAAGATCCAAACGGACGCGTGCGGGGGTTTGGGGAAATAACGGTCGAATTGGAATTGGGTTCGTTTGGGTTCGTTTTTTTGCGGAATAAGCGGGCTGAAGTGGCGTAAGGTGTTGTGGGGTAACGGGTTAGGGGCGATTTTGCGATTGGGTTCGTTTTGGGTTCGTTTGGGTTCGTTTTTTTGCGGAATGAGGGGGCTGAAATGACGTAAGGTGTTGCAGGGTAAGGGGTTAGGGGTGATTTTAGGATTGGGTTCGTTTTGGCTTCGTTTTCGTATCCCTGCGGGGGCATTGATGTGCGTAAGTCGTTGCAGTATAAGGGGTTGCGGGGATTTTGGGGGATTTGTGAATTGGGTTCGTTTTGCAAAAAAATGTTCGAGTTCGTGATCGATCCGTGACGGGTTTGGCAGGTTTTCAACTAATTGACGACGTGAACGAATTTCGGAGTTGGTGGGGATCGTGATTGGGCCTTTCGAGGGGGGGCGATATTCACTATTGACTTGTTAGGTGGGTATTATACAGGATGGGGAGTTGGGTGTCAAGAGAAATCCGTTCGACGCGGGCGGGAAAGCTGGGCTTCGCCTTTGGCGAGCTCAGGACCTTGCTCGGGACGTTGGCCGGGCCGAACAATGCTGTCGCCAGGTGGGATGCGACCTGGCACTAGCCTTGTGGCGGCCCTCCTTGTCACAAGAGCGGGGAGGGTCGTTCGAGGCGGGGGTATGAAAAGGGAAAAGGTAGAAGTGAAAAGGTCAAAAGGGGCTGACGCCGGGATGGGGGGGCAAGGGCGGAGAGTGGGGCAGTTGAGCAGTAGAACAGTTGAATTGGCAAAGGGGGGCGTCAGCTTCCGCGCTGCCCTGTCACGTGTGCATTTGGGATTGGTGCAGTATGTATACCACGCCATGCTTATCGAAATTGCCAGCCATCTCAACCCCAAACGACCCGGCCGATTAGAACCGCGAGCAGTGTGCCGAGAACGTGAACATTAGCCGTCATTGAAGACTACAAGAAAAAAATGGAGAATCAACCGTGCCGCTTAACGGACCGCCATTCGAGGCTATCCCTAGTTTTGTCCCTAGTTTTAGCCTAGTTTAAGCACTCTTTCGGCAAATTCTTGAGCGAATCAGCCGATTGAGAGCCGGCGGAGTTTGTGAGGGCAGGATGAGTGGAAATTCAGCGAAAATCCGCACCTCTGGAAAGAAATCGCCGGTCGAGGTGCGTCGAAAAATTGCCGAAATGCTGCCTTTTCGGCCAATTAGCGTGTCTTGGGGCCTTTCTCAAAGGCGTATCAGCCATGTTGGTGACCAGATGCCTTGAAATCGATGCCCCGATTTTGGTATTATTGATGGCGTTGTGTGCAGGAATATCGATTATGAAGGCAAATGTCAAATCCCGGACAAAACACTTGACGCTCTGTTTGTGCCCTGGGATGTTGCAATCGGGGCCTGGTTTTGGTATGATTGGCACTGTGGCGTGCAGGAGCGCTGTTCGTGACGGTCGGTGGCTGATCCGGCTCAAGGCGAACCGGCAAGACCTATGGAGAGGGGCGTTTGCGAGATTCAGTGGGGCAGTCGAAGGAGTGGTCGGGCATGGCAGGTGAATTACGGTTTTCGCTGTTCGTGTGGTTGGTGACGGTGGTTCTGTCGTCCTGTGGGTATGGCGATACGGACCCGAATCTTGTGGGATGGTGGCGTTTTGATGATGCCAGCGGGATTATAGCCGAGAATTCGGCCGGGTCGGCGAATGGGACGTTGGTGGGCGACCCGGTCTGGACAACAGGCGTCCTCGGCGGAGCACTGGAGTTTGACGGAGACGGAGACTATGTCTATGTTTCTATGCGCAATGCCTCATTCGGCAGTGCTTCGATTGGGCTGTGGATAAAGACCGACACGGGACAACTCGGCGTGATGGCGCTTGACGGCTCGGAGAGGTTTCATATCGAGGTCACTGCAGAGGGATACCTGGCCGTAGATGTGAACGGGGTGGACATTGTGAACCACAAAAACGTCGCCGACAGAAAGTGGCATCACATCGCAATTGTCCGAGAGTTGGATACCCCGGAGCACGAACTCGCAATCTACATCGACGGCGACAAAGGCGCCACCTCGGCGGCGGAACAAAGACCGTTTGCGCTCAGTCAGATAATAATAGGCTGGCATAATATCCGCGGCGGCAATTCCTTTGACGGGCTTATCGACGATGTGCGTATGTATAATGTAGCCTTGACCCAAACGCAGATAGATAATCTGGCGCGCTGTGCGATTCTCCCCTCTCCCCAAGACGGAGAGATAGGCGTTAGTGGGGATGCACAATTGACCTGGACGCCCGGGAACGGGGTGCTTAGCCATGACATCTATTTCGACACTGAGAGCCCGCCGACCACACTAATCGGGGATGATATTACACTTGCATCCATCGATCCCGGGCCCCTCAAATACGGCGTTACTTACTATTGGCGCGTGGATGAGAATATCATCGGCGAAACGATAACGGGATATGAATGGTCATTCAAGACGGCTCCGTGGGCGGGCAGCGGGGATGCGAATGATCCTTTCCATATATGCGATGTTGCGGATCTGGCGACCCTCTGCGAGCAGTACGAGCACTGGGGCGATTGCTTCATTCTGACGGCGGACATCCATATTCCGCCGGGGGTGGATATCGATCCCATCGGCTGGCATTCGAGGCCGTTCAACAACATCTTCGACGGTGGGGGGCACGTCATCAGCGGACTGACATGGGGGGCGCCCGGTATCTCCAACCATTACACGACGATCGGACTGTTTGGCAAGACGGGGCCGGCGGCTCAGATCAGGAATCTCGGCGTGGTCGATGCGCGTATCGACTGTGGTTCGCTGTCCTGGTCCGGGTTTCTCGTGGTGGAAAACGGCGGCAGCATCACGCACTGCTATTCGACCGGGGGCATTTCCACCACCAAGCTGATAATGAGCGCGAGTGAGAGGGTGGGGGGGCTTGTGGGTGTCAATCGGGGCACGATTAGCGACTGCTATTCGAGCGCCGAGATCTCCGGCGGCAGGACCCAGGCTTACGCTTTTGGCGGTCTGGTGGGCAGGAACGAGGGCGTGATAAGCGACTGCTACTCGGTCGGCGATGTCACGGGGTGCACGACCACCAACTGGGGTGCGATGAGTAATGGGATCGGCGGTTTGGTGGGCATGAATTTTGGTGATATAGGCGACTGCTACGCAAGCGGCGACGTGTACGCGCTTGGCGAAGCCGTTGGCAACGTCGGCGGTTTGGCCGGGAGGAATGATGGGATGGTGACCCACTGTTATTCGAGGGGCGAGGTTTACGCCGCCGGGCAGATGAGAAACTACATCGGGGGCCTTGTGGGCGGCGGTGTCGGTGCGGTGACGGATTCGTTCTGGGACATCGAGACAAGCGGTCAGACCGAAAGCGCAGGTGGCCGGGGCAGAAAGACGGCGGAGATGATGAAGCGGGCGACGTTCGGCTGGTCATGGGATTTTGGCGGTCTCTGGCGGATTGCGGAAGACCGGACATATCCCCATCTGAGGATCGAGCCGCCGACGGTCGGCGACCTGGACGGTGACGGCGACGTGGATTTCGACGATTTCTCCAGAATGGCGGAGAACTGGATGGTCGGCGACTGATGTAATGCGCCCAAGCGGCGCCCGCGGCAATGGCCCATTCGAGCAATACGCCATGCGGCCGGCGCGGTCGAAAAAGCCTTGCATTCGTAAGTCATTTGTGGGAGAAGGCTTATCATTGTATTTAACTCCACATTTGCAGTAATAGACTATAGACTATATTCCAGGCTTGTCAAGCGTGCCAAATACGGGATTTGTGTAACTGTCCGGCGAAGTACACCAAGCAAGACGGTCAAGGCAGTTTGTAACGGGGGGGCGACTACGATTGGAGGGTTTTGAAGTTGGCGGGCAGCAGTTCCGGTATCCTGCTGGCCGGGTGTGAGCTGATGCGGTCGAGGGAGTCTTTGATATAGAAGAACGGATCAATCCCGCATAACTTGCAACCACTGATCAGGCTGTCGCGGATGGGGGTCAAACGACCCGGCCGATTAGAACCGCGAGCGGTGTGCCGAGAACGTAAACATTAGCCGTCATTGAAGACTACAGGAGCAAAATGGAGAATCAACCATGCCGCTTAACGGACCGCCATTCGTGGCAATCCAGAGAGTCGGCTTTTTCATACTATCGCGCATTCGTTAACTCTTTCGAGATTTGAATTTAGACAAAAAGACGCAAGCACATCCCGCGATTATGACGGCCAAGACCAAGACGAAGAGGGCCCATTTTTCAGACAACAGATACCAGGGACGCTGAGCGAGCGGCGCAACCGGCGCGGATTGGACGAGAGGATTAGTGACGCTTTCATCCGGACGCGATGCGATCGTAATCACCTTTTCCCCCTTAACAGCAGCTTTGTTTGCATCCACAGGTTTGTCATTTGATATCACGTAGTCCAATCCCTTATCCGATGCAATGTCCGCCAGCCTGTCCGGCTTGAAGATAAGTGTCGGAGAGACCCGGTGATCGTGTATGGTGAGATTCGGCGGGCGGTCAATGGTTACAGCCCGCTTGGCGGCATCGAATAGTTCTTCGTCGAATTGTTTAATCACAGGGTCAATAGTCAGTTCACGTAGTTCATGCTGCTTACCGCCGTCAATCGGACCGTTATTATTGAATAGAACTTTTTCGGGAATGCAGTACGAGCCGCTCCATACGGTTCCACTATTCTTGATCTCGCAATTGATGACCTCAGGGTTGACGTCAGCATAGAAACGCGCATGCCGCACCATCCATGCCGCAGCAGGCTCGATTTCCAACTCCCAGCGCCCTTTTAAGCTGCCCCTTTTTCCCAAGGCCGAGACAGCGATTCGCCCGTCGGCTGGTTCTTTAACATCAGTGACTTCGTCAATATACTTGGAAAGTGAACGTCCTAAGGACCACAATACTGTACGTCGGTTACTCCCCGGGCCTTTCGTCGCGGGCCAGATAGATGCATCGCGGCTCTTCCCGGTTTCAACGACATCGTTTTCAGGGCTGATTTTCATAACGGTATCTACCATGTAGCTTCCGGAAGAGTCCTCGCCGCAATAATCCCAATGCTTGGTCCGCAAACCTACCAGCAGCCAGCCATCTTTATTGAGGCTGCCGCCGGTATGTCGCCCGGGCTTAAGAAACTTCGGCTTCTCATGTTTGACAACCTCCGACAGATACCCGGTCCGACCACCATCGTAAGTCAGCTTCCAGGCGCGCTCAACTTCTATCGGAACCAGTCGACATAGCTTCTCCACACCTTTCAACGTTCCCGAGGCGGTAAAGCCTGATTCATAAATAGAATCGCAGCGTTTGAGATTCTCTAATACCTCCGAAGCGTCTTGCGCGAAAGCGTCTGTCCCAAAGCAGAGACAAGCTACTATGCAAATTGTCAGATAGTATCGAATGAATGACATCATTGCAGACACTCCTTATCTATGACATCTGTTCTTACAGAAACAAGATGCCCTGTCGATTCAATCATAAGGCTCACCTCTTTTCCGGTGCGTGGATAAGGTGGTTTTGGAACGATTTCGGAAACCGGCCATTGGCCGGGTTGCATGTTGGGATCGAGAGCGGGCCGGGTCGGGGAGCATACTCTCAGGGCGGAAAGGGCCCCAATGGTGTTGGGTAGCTGGATATATGGGTGATTGACAATCATACAGCCGCCTGTAATCTGGTGGGGCAAGCTCCAGCCTGCAACTGTTGGGGCGTGCCCCGTGGTAGGAATATATCGCCGGTATATTCGTCTCGCCGGCTCTCACAAAACGCGACTGTCCTACATGTAAACGCGGAAACGCGGGAAAATCACGGGAAGAAAATTTAAATTTTTTCTAAATTCTCCGGCATCGTGTTATAAGTACTTTCTACACAAGGACTTACGGGAACACGACTTTTTAAGATTTTTCGGGTTTTCCAGCGGCGACCGGTTGGTTGCACCCGGTGGGCGGTTAGAAAAAGCGCCGTATTGACGGGGCGGCGAGGGGAATACAGTTTGAGGTGGTTTGGTCGGACAGGTTGGGCAGGTCGGGCTCGTGGGGCGGTTGGTGGCGTATTGGGTGTTGGGAATGTAGGTGGGCAGTACGCGATAAAAGTGGAGGGGATTTCGTTAACGTGCCGAATAGAAGTGTAGGGGATTCCCCGTTTGTGCAGCAATCAGAACTGAGAAGCAAGTTTCGGAGCAAGGATAGCATGAAGAATAGAGCAGCCGGGTTAGTGTTGTTGGTTGTGGTGGTTGTTTTTTCGGGTTGCCGGACGCAGCCGAAGGCGGTGGGTCCGGTGTATGACCGGCCGTTGCCGCCGGGGGCGTATGCGCTGCGGAAGATAACGGACCCGGCGGAGATACCTGATTTTACGATGGCGTGCGTGGATTTGGAGAATCTTCGGGAGGCGATAGGCAGGAGCCTGAACTACTTAGGGAAGTCTTCGAGCCGGCGGCACTTTCCGTCGGGGCAGATTACGCACAAGATGGCGGTCGAGAGCCTGACGGCGTTTGCGGGGCTGCTGGATTCGCGGGTGATGGGCAGGGAGCTTAGCGAGGCGATTCGCGAGCGGTTCGACGTTTACATGTCGGTGGGGTGCGACGACCGCGGTACGGTTCTGTTTACGGGTTATTACACGCCGATATTCGACGGGTCGGTGAGGCGGACGGGGCAGTTCAGGTGCCCTCTTTACGAGCAGCCGGAGGACCTGGTTAAGGGGGAGGACGGCGAGATATTGGGGCGGCGGGGGGCTGACGGGCGGATGAGCCAGTACCCTTCGAGGGCCGAGATAGAGTCGACGGGGATGCTCAAGGGCAAGGAGCTGATATGGCTGGGGGACCCATTCGAGGCTTATATTGCGCACGTTCAGGGTTCGGCGAAGGTCAGGCTGGCGGGCGGGGGGCTGGTTACGGTGGGGTATTCGGCGAACAACGGGCACGAGTATCGCAGCGTGGCCCAGGAGCTGGTGAAGGACGGTGCGATATCGGCGGAGAGGATCAGCCTTTCGGCGATGATCGAGTACTTCAAGAGGTACCGGGACCAGGTGGAGCGGTATGTTCTGCGGAATCCGCGGTTTGTGTTTTTCAGGAAAGAAGAGGGTACGCCGCGGGGCAGCCTTAACGAGCCGGTGACGCCGATGCGAACGATAGCGACGGACAAGTCGATATTTCCGCGTGGTTGCGCTGGTTTTATCCAGGGGAACCTGCCGCGGCTGGTGGGTGGCGAGGCGGTCGTCCAGCCGTTCAGCGGATTCGTGGTGGACCAGGACACGGGGGGTGCGATACGGGCGCCGGGGCGTTGCGACGTTTATATGGGCGAGGGTGATGATGCGGGCAAGCTTGCGGGGCAGACGTACCAGGAGGGGCGGTTGTACTATCTCTTCCTGAAAGAGGGCGGTGGTTTGCCGGGTGAGTAAGGGGTTGGTGTATTTTCAGGGGAGGACACAGGCACGGTCAGAAGGATGATTCTTCTCGCTGTTTTGGGGGTGGTCTTGTGGTCGTTAGCCGGGTGCGAGACGGCCAAGGGGATAAAGGAAGACGCGGTCTTTATCGGCGACAAGACGGCCGAGATACTGGACAAGGACGGGTAGGGGCGTTCGGCGGGGGGCGGGCAAGGGCGGTGATAGCGGGGCAGGCGGAGGCGGGTCTACTTGCCGGGTGTTCGTGGTTTTTTGAAGGGCAGGTCGGGCTGGACAGACTGGCGGAAGCCGGAGAGATCGCCGGCCATGAGCTTGCCGATTGGCTGGAGGGTTTCGAACTGCATGAGGACGATTCTGATGATGGCGGTGACGGGGGCGGCGAGGAACATTCCTCCTACTCCCCAAAGCAGGCCCCAGAACAAGAGTGCGAGCAGGATAGTGACGGGGTGGAGGTTTAGGCCCTCGCCCATCAGCTTTGGCTCGATGACGTTGCCGATGGCCATCTGGACGGCGCCCGGGACGGCGACGACGTAGACGACGACCCATGGGTTTTGCTGGAACTGTGCGGCGGCGATTGGTATCGGCAGGAGTGTTGAGATGATTGAGCCGATTGAGGGGATGAAGTTCAGTACGAAAGCGAGCATCCCGAAGATGCTTGCGAGCTTCAGGCCGACGGCGTAGAGTGCGGCCCAGACGAGCAGGCCGGTGACGGCGGAGACGGCGACCTTTGTGGCGACGTATCGGCGTATTTTCTGGTCTATGTCGGCGGAGACACCGGACCGGACGGCGTAGGGGTCTCGGCCGGCGAGGAGGAACAGGACGAAGACGATGACGAAGAGCAGGCTGGAGATTATTCCGACGGCCCTGCTGAAGGTATCGGTTGCGAGGGCGACGATTTTGCGTTGTATGTCTGCGGCGGTTTTTTCCTCCTTGAGGTCGAGGCCCCACTCTTCGAGCTTTAGGATTCCCTTTTCGGCGAGCTGTCCGAGGTCTTTGCTGTAGCTGTCGATGGTTCGTACTATGGTTTGAGCGCCCCATCCGATCATGAAGCAGATGAAGGCGATGATAATCAGGACGAACAGGAGGGTGATGCTTACGGCCAGCAGGTGTGGGAAGCGCAGGCGTATGATCTGGAAGTCGAAGATGGGGGAGACGAGGGAGACTATGCATATTGCCAGGACGAAGGGTATCATCAGGACCCGCGTATAGGCGAGGGCGCCGGCGACTGCGACGAGGGCGATTACGACGAGGGAGACGGTGACGAGGCGGTCATATTCGGTGCGATTCTCGTTCATTTGGTGCGTATCCTTTCGGACGGCGCGACGGCGATTTGCGTGCTGCGCCAGGCCGGTATTTTTCGCACGCATTGTTTCGATTATATGTTAAGGGCGAGGCGTGGGAAAGACAATCATCTTGTTGCGGGGAACCGGTGGAATTGAGGTAGGCAGGAGAGCGGGGCGGGGCTTTTGCGGAGGGGCGGCGGTGGTTTGCGGAGTTTTGCGGCTCTGGCGAGCGGTGTTCGGGCGAGCCGGCGGGGCTAAATGAGCTGGGCGGCGTTGTCGGGTATCCAGCAGTCGGTTTCGTCGGGGAGGCGGATGCGGAGCCAGCCGGGGCGGCGTTCGAGCAGGTCGAACTCGGCACCGGCGTGCAGGGGCTCTTTGAAGCTGGGCGGGTAGTTGTTTCCGTCGCCCTGGCGTGCGACGATTTGGGGGGCGGTGATGACGCCGCAGACGGTTCGGCTCTCGTGGCGGACCTCGATGGCGACCGAGAGGAGGAAGCAGACGGTCAGCAGGGCGCCGATTACGGCGGCGGCGGTGGCGGGGGCTTTGCGTCCGAGCCATATTGTGGCGGTGAGGGCGGCGCAGGTGATTGCAAAGAAGAGGCAGGCGAGGAAGAACCTGGTTTTTATGGCGAAGTCGTAGTGCCAGAAGAAGAGGGTGTGCAGGACGCGTCTTTGAGTTTTTATCTCGAATCGGTCTATTGTTTTGCTGCGCGCGAAGGCGAGGTTTTTTTGGATGTTGGTGTCGGAGCTGTCGAGTTTTTCTGCCCGGCGGTAGTTTAGTATTGCGCGGGCGATGTCGTCGTTGAGGAAGTATGCGTTGGCGAGGTTGTAGTAGAGGCCGGGGTTTTGTATTTGTCCGTCGTTTATTATTTTTTCGTAGTTGAGGATTGCGTTTTCATAGAGGCGGGCGGCCTGTTCGGGGTCATCGGTCATGGCGTTGGCTTCGCGGAAGGCCTGGTTGGCCTGGTCGAAGAGGGAGCGCAGGCGTTCGGGGGGCAGCTTTGCGCTTGCCGTGGCGGGGTGTGCGGCGAGGCAAACGAGGGCCGTTATGACGACGGTTTTTGGGGCGGTCATCGTTTTGCCTTTTTATCGATTTTTCGGAGCAGGTCGATCACGCGGGCGGACTGGCGCGGGTCGTACGGGGCCCGAGCGGAGGCATAGCGCGAGGTTTCGCAGGCGGTCACGATGTCCCTATAGGCTTCGGCGGCTTGGGCGTCGCCGGTGGCGGCGAGGATAAGGTCGCGGCAGTCGTCGGCGGTGAGGGAGCCGGGTAGCCTGTCGAATCGGTCGCCGACATATTGCTTCATGGCCGAGACGAGGGATTCGTGGCGGCGCTCGGGGGATTCGGAGGCGATCTTCTTTATATCGCGGAGGGCTCTGGCGGCGGCCTGTCGCCTGCGTTTTTGTGCGGCCCTTTCGGGGCTGGAGGATGTGAGGAGCTTGAAGGCGCCGCTGGCGGTCAGGCCGAGCAGCGGGACCGACCAGAGGACTGCGCAGAGGGGTGTGAGTGCGGCGGCGAGGGGGGAGAAAGTGGTGTTGCGGAGTATGGCGGTGCTTTCGTAGTTTGCCGAGAGTCCCTTCTTTATTGCTTCGACCTCCCTTGCGGCTGGGTTGATGTCCCTTCCTTCGAGGTCTGCGTTTGTAAGTATTGTGGTGGGGGCGACTTCGAGGTTGATGGGGTCGCTTTTTGCGACGACGTATCGGCCGGCGTCGGCGTCGAAATATGCGAGGGGGATCGGGGGTATCCCGGTGACTTTGTCGTTGTTGGCGCGTATTGTCTGGGTGAAGATCTTGAAGCCGTCGGCGGTTTCGGGGGCTGCCTTCTGTGCGGGCATCTTGAAGTTTTCGGCGAGCCCGGGGATCTGTTCGAGGTCGGGCCAGCGGATGGGCTTCAGGTACCTGCCGCCGCCGATTTTGACGGTGAGTGTGATGGGGTCGCCGACGTTGACTTTTGTCGGGGCGGCCGAAGCGCTGATTGTATATCGCCCGACGAGGCCGTAGAACTGCGCGGGGCGGCCCTGCTCGGGCAGGGGCAGGACGGTGAGCGTCAGTGAGGGGGAGGCCACCATGAATCGCTTGTACTGCTTTCGGGGGCTGAAGATGCTGAAGGTGTCGAAGGGGTCTGAGGAGCGTGCGCGTCCGACGGCGACGTCGGCCGAGACGGAGGCGGGGCCGGTCCGGATGTCGCCGGGTCGTTTTGGAATGAGGACCTTGCTGAAAGAAAGGAGGATGGCCTGTCTGCCG
>CP070678.1:5197290-5203486 GCA_020352515.1 Phycisphaerales bacterium
CCCGCTTCTTACGGTTGGGCGATACTGCAGATAGGCGACGTAAGCCTGGATTTGCTGCTCCGTGTCACGCCGTTGGCGGCGTTCGTCTTACTGTTCGCCATGGGTTTTGGCCTGTTGATAACGCTGTACTCGCTGAAATCCATGGCCGGCGCGAGCCGGCTGAACCAGTACTACGGCGCCGTGCTGCTCACCATAGGCGGTTCGGCGGGCATACTGCTTAGCAATCACCTGCTGTTTTTGCTTATATTCTGGGAGATTGTGACCGCTTCGCTGTATCTTCTGATAACAACGGGCGGCAAAAACTCGAACTTTGCCGCGACCAAGAGCTTTGCAATGATAGGCGCCTCCGATGCGGCGTTTTTGCTCGGTTTGGTGATGGTCTGGAAGCTCTCGAAGACGTTTGTTATCTCCGATATCGACCTTGCAACGACTTCATCGCTTTCGATTGCAGCCTTTCTGTTGCTGCTGAGTGCCGCCATAACCAAAGCGGGCGCCATGCCCCTGCATACCTGGCTGCCCACGAGCGGAGAGTATGCCCCGCCTTCGGTGATGGCGCTTTTGCCGGCGGCGCTGGACAAGCTGCTGGGCATATATCTGCTGGTCGTAATGGTCAAGGAAATCTTCATACTCAAATCCGGAGCCTTGAGCATAGTGTTGGCGATTGTTGGGGCTGCCACAGTCATTGTTGCCGTTATGATCGCGATGGTTCAGCACAATCTAAAGAAGCTGCTGAGCTACCATGCGATCAGCCAGGTGGGCTACATGGTTCTTGGCATAGCGACGATGACTCCCGTTGGCATTGCCGGGGGCGTGTTTCACATGCTCAACCACGCGATATATAAATGCTGCCTGTTTTTATGTGGTGGGGCGGTCGAGCAGCAGGCGGGCACCGCCGAGCTGGAGAGGCTTGGCGGGCTGGGCAGGAAGATGTCGATTACCTTTGCGGCCTGCTTCATTGCCGCACTGAGTATTTCGGGTATACCGCCGCTGAACGGCTTTGTGTCCAAGTGGATGGTGTATCAGGGGGTCGTGCAGATGGGAGCGGACCAGGTGCATACCGCCGCCAGGCTCTGGCCCGTGTGGCTGGTTGCGGCCCTTTTCGGAAGCGCCCTGACGCTGGCTTCCTTTGTGAAAATAATACACTCGGTATTTCTCTCGAGGCTGCCCGGCGAGCTGGAGAATGTCAGGGAGGTATCATCGGTGCAGACGCTCCCGATGGCCGTGCTTGCCGTACTGTGTGTGGTGTTGGGAGTGTTCTATCACGTGCCTTTGAAGCTGTTTATTTACCCGGCGCTTGAGATACAAGGCGACCAGATTATGCTTGGAACGTGGGAATCCGGGCTCGCCACGGCGTTGATCGTCGCGGGGATTGTGCTCGGTGTAATCGTCTGGCTCGTGGGCAAGCTGTCGAAGAACGTGCGGGTAGTTCCCACGTGGACCTGCGGCGAGGTCCAGGCGAACGAAGATATGATAATTCCGGGGACGCATTTTTACAAAACGGTTTCGTCGATGGGCGGCCTGAGGCAGCTTTACGCCGGGCAGGAGAAGAGCTATTTCGATCTTTACGACCAGGGCGGCAGGCTGGGCATGGTGGTTACGGGTCTTCTGCGATGGCTCCATTCCGGGATTCTGCCGGTTTACCTGACGTGGGTGACACTGGGTTTGCTGGCGGTTCTTTTTGTTATTTGCAGGATTTGGTGAGGCGGATATGGCTATATTCTATATTTTGCTGCTGTTTATGCTGATCGCGGCCATTATTGCGGTCGAGACCAAGGATCTGCTCAGTTCCGTCATCTGTGTCGGCGCGATCGGCTTCGGCGGCTCGCTTATGTTTCTGTTTCTCAGGGCGCCGGACATAGCAATAACACAGATCGTGGTGGAGGTACTGGGCCTGATTATTCTGATACGTGCGACGATATCACGGGACCTGACTTTCATTACGGGCGAACGAGAGTTTTTCGGGACGGTCGTGAGCGTGGCAATCATGCTTGCGATATTCCTTTTTGGCATCAGCGTTTTTGAAACGCTGCCCCGCTTCGGCACCCCGGCCTTTGCCAAGGCGCCGGCCGGCTCGCCCATGAAAACCTATCTGACCGAAGAGCAGGACCCGAACAGGGTGACCTCGACCTATACGGCCATGGGATTGCGGGAGACGGGAGCCGCGAATATCGTCGCTTCGGTCATCCTGGATTTCCGTGCCTACGACACACTGGGGGAGGCGACCGTCCTTTTCACGTCGATTCTCGGCGCGACAGTAATATTGCGAAGGAAGAGCAGAAAACTGCTGGAGGAACCGGACGAATGAAAGGTATGACAATTATCGTCAAGACTATCAGCAGCTGGGTTAAGGTGCTGATCTTCCTGTTCGGGATTTACATAATTCTCTTCGGCCATCTTACGCCCGGCGGGGGGTTTGCCGGCGGCGTGATCCTGGCCAGTTCGTACGTGCTGCTCATGCTGGCGTTCGGCAGGGAGTTTGCCGAGGAGAATCTGCCTCTGGCGCTTACCTCGAAGCTGGACTGTCTCGGCGCGTTTTCATTCGCGTTGATTGCGATTCTGGGCCTGGTTTTCGGCGGCACGTTCTTCGTGAATTTCCTCTATCAGAAATACCTGCCGGGCGAGGCCCTGGCGCTTGTCAGCGCGGGGACGATACCGTTATCGAATATCGCGATCGGCGTGAAGGTGGGAGCGTCGCTGTTTCTGGTGATTCTCAGCCTGTCGATATGCTGCAAGGGCAAGGAATGCCGATTTGATTAGGTGCTGAAAGGGAGCAAGACAATGCCTTATGCATTTTGTTTCTTGTTGTTCGTGATCGGGCTGTATTGTGCGGTCGTCAAGAAGAACATGGTCAAGATTGTGATCGGCATCATGGTGATGGAATATGCCGTCAACCTTTTTCTGATCATGCTCGGCTACCGTTTCGGGGGAGTGGCGCCTGTTGTCGACCGGGAATTTCTTGACGCCGAAACGCAGCAGGTGACGGCCGGCTTTCTCAACAGCGCCGTGGACCCCCTGCCGCAGGCGCTTGTTCTGACGGCCATCGTTATCAGCCTGGGGTCATTGGCTTTGATGATTTCGATATGCATAAGGACGTATGGCAAGTACGGCACCTTTGACATCACCGAGATAAGGAGGTTGAAAGGATGAGCATCCCGCTGCCCGTTTTTGTTGCGATTCCTCTCGTAGCGGCATTTCTGCTTCCTCTTTTCGGCAAGAAGGGCGCCTCTGCGGCGACGGCCTTCGCCAATCTGGCAACGCTTGCACTTCTTGTGCTGGCCATCCTGTTTGTGGGCCGGTCCGAAGTATACGAAATAGGGAAATGGTCGATTCCTCTGGGCATCAACCTGGTGCTGGACGGTTTGAGCTCGCTCGTGCTGCTGACCATCAGTGTTGTCGGCGCGGCCGCCATGCTCTTCAGCGTGCGGTACATGGAGCAGTACACTGCAAAGGCCAAGTATCTGAGCCTGTTTATGCTCATGGTTGCGGGCATGAACGGCGTGGTGCTCTCCGGGGACATTTTCAATCTGTTCGTATTTCTGGAGATTGCCTCTCTGGCATCATACGCACTGGTTGGCTTCGGGTGCGAGCACGAAGAGCTTGAGGCCTCCTTCAAGTATATGGCTCTGGGCAGCATCGCTTCCATATTCGTTCTGTTCGGCGTGGCGCTGACGTACGGCAATACGGGCTCGCTGAACATGGCGTATGTTTCGAGGGCCATACAGGGCTCGGGTCTGAATCCGGGGCTGGCCTTTGCCCTTACCTTGTTTATTGTCGGTTTTGGCCTGAAGGCGGCTCTCGTGCCATTCCATGCCTGGCTGCCGGACGCACACCCATCGGCGCCGGCTCCGATTTCCGCCATGCTTTCCGGCGTACTCATAAAGACACTGGGTGTTTACGCACTTGCCCGTGTGGTCTTCAATGTCTTCGGTGTCTCGGTGCATATAGGCTGGGTCCTGGTGTCACTCGGGCTGTTGAGCATGCTTGTGGGGGCTTTTCTCGCCATCGGACAATGGGATTTCAAGCGTCTTCTGGCTTATTCGAGCGTTAGTCAAGTGGGCTATGTGGTCCTCGGCATCGGGCTTGGCGGGCTTATACTCGCCAGAGGTGACAACGTCGCCTGGGCCGCTCTGGCTATTCTCGGCGGCCTGCTGCACCTGGTCAATCATGCCGTCTATAAATCTCTGCTGTTTCTGACGAGCGGCTCGGTGGAGATGGCGACCGGGACCAGGCAAATGGACAAGATGGGTGGACTTGCACAGAAGATGCCGGTGACCCGCGCCACGTGCACTATAGGGTCGGCTTCCGTAGCCGGCATCCCGCCGTTCAGCGGCTTCTGGAGCAAGCTGATTCTCGCCATTGCGGCGGTGCAGGCCGGCTTCTACTGGGTCGCGGCTGTGATTGTGTTTGTTAGTCTGTGCACGCTGATAATGTATCTGAAAGTCCAGAGGTATGTTTTCCTCGGTGACTTGCCGGAAAACCTGGCCGAGACGGTGGAGAACAAGGGCTCGATGCTCGTTGCCATGGTGTTTCTGGCGGGGCTGTGCATGCTTATGGGTTTACTGCTGCTGGTCCCGTCTCTCAGGGCCTGCATGCTCGATCCCGCGGTCAAGGTCCTGACCGATGGTGTTTCATATTCGGCGCATATAATCGACGGACAATTAAGGTAACTCGATATGAGGCGACTGATCTATTTTGTTCTTGCATTTATTGTTTGGGTGATAGGCACATGGCCTTTCGAAGACGGCAGGATTAACCTGCAGGTGGTGGTTGCCGGGTTGATAGCTTCCTTTTTCGTCGCAATTCTCTTCCATGAAATGCTGCCCAAGGAGCATCATGTGTTCATTTCCCCGGTGCGGCTGTTCTGGTTCCTGCTGTACGTGCCCGTATTCTTCTACTATGTAATGAAGGCGAATCTGGACGTTGTGTATCGCGCCCTGCACCCCAAAATGCCGATCAAACCCGGAATCGTGAAGATAAAGACTGATCTCAAGAGCGAATCCGGAATCACGGCCCTGGCCAATTCCATTACCCTTACCCCCGGCACTCTGACGGTGGACCTGACGGATGACGGTTTCTTGTACATCCACTGGATCAACGTCCAGGCCGAGGACGTAGAGCAGGCAACCGCGTGCATAGCCCGGAAGTTCGAGTGGTTTTTGAAGAGGATTTTCGAATAGAAAGAGGTGGCCATGATAACCGTATTCTACCTGGGCTTGTTTCTGTGTTGTTTCTTGTGCCTATACCGGATAGGGCGCGGCCCCAGCGCCCCTGACCGCACCGTGGCCATCGACATTCTTGGTATCGTAATAGTGGGTTTTTGTGCACTTCTCGGCATGGCCACGGGCAAGGATTTCTACCTCAACGTTGCCCTTGCGTGGGCGCTGCTGAGCTTTATCGGGACGATAGCGTTGGCGAAGTTCTTGGAGGGCAGAAGTTTTGATGACTGATGTCATAGGTTACATACTGATCGTAGTCGGAATCCTGTTTGACATATTCGGGTGTATCGGCCTGGTTCGCTTTCCCGACGTTTACAACCGTCTGCAGGCCTCGACCAAATGTGTGACTCTCGGGACGATTCTCCTCTTGATCGGGGTCGCCGTTGTCTGCGGTGTCGGGCCGATAAGCGCCAAAGCGATGATTTGTGCCGTATTCATACTGATAACAGCCCCCACGGCGGCACACGCGATAGCGAAGGGCGCTTATGCATCGGGGGTGAAGTTGTGGGAGAACAGCGTCGTCGACAAATATGCCGGGCGGTCGGAAAGTAAGGATTCGTAGGTTTTTTGCCGGTCGCGCGGGACGGCAGCCAACCAGCGCCCCTGCGTGACGGCAGTAGGAGTTCGAAATTGCGTTGGCCTAAATTACGAGAACTGAAGGAAGCTGTTACTGCGGTTTTATCTCCGCGGTTTACGACACGTTTTCCCGCCGAACCCTGTGTGGTTCCGGAGAGGTACAGGGGCAAGCCGGAATTTGATCCGGACAAATGCGTCGGCTGCGGCGCGTGTGTCAACGTCTGCCCGACCCAGGCGCTCAGTCAGGCCGACGATACCGAGGCGGACCCGCCGGTCAGGCACATACATCTGCGCTACGACACGTGCATATTCTGCGGCAACTGCAGCGAGAACTGCACCACGGAGACGGGTATAAAGCTGTCGGACAAGTGGGACCTTGCCGGGCTGGACAGAAAGAGCATGGC
>CP070678.1:5203586-5215604 GCA_020352515.1 Phycisphaerales bacterium
GGGCGCCGACGCCTGGTATCCGACTCTGGAAGTGCTCAAAGAGGGCAGGCCCCTGGTCGCCTGGTCCACACGCTCGGCCGACCGCGTTACGATAGAGAGCTGGGCACAGCCCCTCAAGGGCGACTTCGACGCCAGCGGATGCATCGATATGCTGGACCTTACCATATTCGCCAAAGCCTGGCTGACCGGCCCCAGGGATCGTGATTGGAATCCCCAGTGCGACCTGGCAATCCCCACCGACGATTTCATAAACGGCGCCGACTATGCCATATTTGCGGACAACTGGCTCACATGTTTGCCATAGGATAGCCGGGCGCCGGCGAGAATAGAAAATCACAACCGACATTAACGCCGGCCCGAACCGTACCGGCGGACGGCAGCCTCGAAATCCCAAAGTCTTTCGACTATCCCGGCGCGCAGGGCATCAGCCCGTGGCCTTTTGAAATGATGGAGTGACCCGCGCCTGCCCGGTGTGCCGACTTTTTGTCAGTCCTGCCAGGTCCCCAGCGGCACTTTGTAGGTCTCCTCCGGCTCAGTTTGATGCTCCTCCAGAGGCTGCATCTCGGCTACCTTCCGATAGCCCAGCGCCTTAATGACCTCAAGGACCTCCGTCCATGTCGGAAAAGGCCTCGAGTTGTTCCGCTTGTACTCGTCGATTGCCATTATGAACTCAAACTGCTCATCCGACATTTGACCTTCCTCCGCTGACTTGCGGTCCTCGCTCCTGCGGATACCCGGACCCCTACGCCGGTCCAGCCCGCAGCGTCTGTCAACAACATTCCGGCGACGGTCCATCCCGTCCGGACAACTTTCAATACTCTGGCGGCGCTCTTTGCCGCTACGGCGTTCGGTGAAATGCTCTTCAGCCATGATCTTGCACCTGGATACAAAATAAACCTGTTGCTCCGCTCAAGAGAAACTGAAACGGTGCAGCCCGCTACCGTCAACACCTCGGGCCGGTGCCTGCTTGTCGATCAGAACTCCTCGTCGAAAGCATCAGCTTCAAAATCCGCCTCGTCCTCGTCTTCAAGCGCATAATCATAGAAGTCATCGTAAGAATCCTGCGACTCGATTATGACGTGGGCTTCGTCCAGAAAGTCCTCGGGAACCATAACGGTTATCTCGGTGGTCCCCAATGCCCGATCCTCCTGCTCATTGATTACCGCAGGTATATCGCTGACTCTCAGCAGGGTCTCATACTCTCTTGCCTGCTCCCAATCCTTGGCAAAGGCAACAACCACGAATCCCTGTAGTTTGGCGTGTGACTTCTGGCCCTTCTTAGAACGCTTTGCCATGTTCATCTCTCCGTAAGATACCCACTCTCGCCCGCTTTCCGGGCAGAGAACCTCAAAAACCATTAACGCCAGTATCTTCGTCAAAAGCCACACGCCAAATTATGAAAAATCCGGGGCCGGCGTGAAAAAAACGCCTGCTCTCTCGGGCCCCCTCCGAAACCCATACCTCCGCCCCTCCTTGCGCGGGACTGAAAATTTAGTGTCCTGAGCGTATTTTTTTGTTGCAAATCTCTTTGGTTATATGTAGTTACAACGCTTGTCAATGTACCGGACCGAAGGATTCGGTGCCGGGTCAGTACTGTTTAACCTTTTAGCATGGAGGATTTGGAGCATGGCAAAGAAAAGAGAGTCTTTGATTGTTGCCAGCAAAGTCAAGGCCTACATTAAGAGCAAGAAGATGATGACCTCGTCTGACTCGCTCGAAGCACTGAGCGATAAAGTCTATTCGATGCTCGATGCAGCCATTGCCCGAACAAAGGCAAACCGCCGCAGCACCGTAAAGGCGCAGGACCTGTAGCGGGCTCTTGCCCTAAAACCTTTCAACTCAAAGCCTTAGGTTTGCGGCAGTGTTGTTCAAACAAAGCCGTTCCGCTGGATTTGCGCGGAACGGCGTTCCTTTTGTGGGGATCGACACAGCATATTAGGCCTTCAGGGGCGGTTTTTGATGCGGGGCCCGAATGAGACCCCGCGCATCAGCGGCCGGGCCGGCCGTCAGGCCGGCAGGCGCCGGAAATTCGGTGACGGGCTGCGCCAGTCGCCTAATTTGCACACCAGCCTATAAAAAACAGGCTCGCAGTGCCAAAATTCGTGTTTTCCAGAAGATTTTTTGAACCTGGACGGCCGAAAACCCCGATTTATAAGGTAGGTACCGGTGTGCATAACGTATTTTTATCGGTATGGAATTAAGATTCCATTGTTTCCTGCCGATAAGCTGTTTACCTAAAGTGTGCAAGTTGGTTGTGTGACCGCTCAACCCGGAAACCACCGTGCTTTCCGACGTTGTAGCACAGAAGGAGATTTGTCGTAACCTCTTATTGAGCGAGTTCTTATGAGACTTAACCAACAGGGGGGGCCCTTGAGGGTATTCATGCTGGGATGGGAGTTCCCGCCGTTTATTAGCGGAGGATTGGGAACAGCTTGTTACGGGCTCACCGAGGCTATGGACCAGCTCGGTGTGCAGGTAACCTTCGTTTTGCCCAAAATGGTGGACAGCCTTTATACCACGCACGTCAAGCTGCTTACTCCGGGTTCCAGGACCTTCGCCACCGCGACCTCCACGAAAATCACAGAACTCAAAAATGTAAAATTCCGCACGATCGACTCGCCACTCGAGCCCTACTCGACCCCCGAAACATACCAGCAACGCATCGAAGAGAGTCTGCGATTAAAGCGTAAGGTCCAGGGCAGGATAACCTCCGCGAGCCAGTTTCTGGGCACGGCAGACTACAGCGGTGATATGTACACGGAAGTCCATCGCTACGCCTCCGTCGCCGTTGAGCTTGCCCGGCATGAGGACTTTGACATAGTCCATGCTCATGACTGGATGACCTATCCGGCCGGAATCGCCGTGGCCGCGGTAACCGGCAAACCGCTCGTCGTCCACGTGCATTCCACGGAATTCGACCGCAGCGGTGAGCACGTCAACCAGACAATCTATGACATAGAACACCAGGGGATGGAGCGGGCCGACAGAGTCATTGCTGTCAGCTATTTTACCCGCAGCATCATTATTAGCCGCTACGGCATCAGCGGCGAGAAAGTAGAGGTCGTGCACAATGGCGTCGCACGCAACGGCCACAATGACTGGGTCCTGACCGACGGGAGCATAAACAAGGGCGAGAAAATCGTACTCTTCCTGGGCCGAATTACAATGCAAAAAGGCCCCGAATACTTCCTCCACGCAGCCAAAAGAGTCCTCCAGGTCATGGATAACGTCAAGTTCGTCATGGCCGGCTCCGGTGACATGATGCACCGAACCGTCGAAATGGCCGCAGAGCTCGGAATTGGACGAAAGGTCCTCTTCACAGGCTTCCTGCGGGGAGACGATGTACGCAAGATCTACAAAATGGCCGACCTCTATGTTATGCCTTCGGTCTCCGAGCCGTTCGGAATTGCCCCGCTCGAGGCCCTGGACAACGACGTGCCGGTAATAATAAGCAAGCAGAGCGGTGTCTCGGAAGTCCTGATGCATGCGCTTAAAGTTGATTTCTGGGATGTCAACGAGATCGCCAACAAGATTGTGGCCGTGCTCAAGTATCCGCCTTTGCAGATGACCCTGAGAAATCACGGGAATTTCGAGGTCAGAAAGCTGCGGTGGAGGGATTCCGCCGCCAAGTGTGCCAGGATCTACGAGGAAACTCTCGCGGCTGTTGAACAAACCGTCTGACCGGACGCCACAGAGTCCGCAGTTTAAGATTCAACGTTTAGGGGTGTGACAAGATGCCTTCGGTATGTTTCTACTTTCAGGTGCACCAACCTCTGAGGCTCAGACACTACACGGTGTTTGACAGCGACGAGCGATATTTTGACGACCACAAGAACGGCGCCATCTGCAAAAAGGTCGCAAACAAGTGTTATCTTCCCGCCAACCGGCTGATCCTCGACATCATAAGACGCTTCGACGGAAGATTCAGGGTGGCCTACAGCATAACAGGCGTGCTGCTCGAACAGCTCCAGCGCTATGCGCCCGAGGTCATGAGCACGTTTGACGCGCTGGCTGAAACCGGCTGCGTCGAGTTCCTTGCCGAGACCTACTATCACAGCTTGAGTTTTCTCTACTCCCGAGAGGAATTCGCCGACCAGATCAACAAACAAGTCGAGACCATCGGCCGTTTCTTCGGCCAAAAGCCACGCATCTTCAGAAACACCGAGCTGATTTACAACAACGACCTGGCAGGCTTCATCGAGTCAATGGGCCGGTTCGACGCAATAATGACCGAAGGCGCCGACCATATCCTCGGCTTCAGAAGCCCGAATTTCGTCTACAGGCCCAAAAACTGCCGCAACGTCAGGCTGCTTCTTAAGAACTACTCACTCAGCGACGACATCGCCTTCAGATTCTCAAACCGAAGCTGGCCCGAATGGCCTCTGACCGCCGACAAGTTCGCCGGATGGATAGACAGAATTAACGGAAACGGCAACGTCGTCAACTTGTTCATGGATTACGAGACCTTCGGCGAGCACCAGTGGGAGGATACCGGAATATTCGATTTTATGCGCCATCTGCCACAGGAAATACTCAGGCATCCCGATAATAATTTCAAGACCCCCAGCGAGGTTATCCGGTCCTACGAACCGGTCGACACCGTCGACGTGCCGCACATAATAAGCTGGGCCGACACGGAAAGGGACCTATCCGCCTGGCTCGGGAACGCCATGCAGTCGAACGCCATTCACGAGCTGTACCGCCTTGAGAGAAAGATCAAAAAAACGCAGGACCCGGAGATTATCTCGGATTGGCGCAGGCTGCAGGCATCGGACCATTTCTACTATATGTGCACAAAGTACTTTGCCGACGGCGACGTCCACAAATACTTCAACCCCTATGACTCACCCTATGACTCTTACATTAACTTCATGAACGTGCTTGACAACCTCCAGCGTCGCTGTTCCGTGTGCGCAGCGGCCGACGGGTTTTGCGAGACGTCGCAACAAAAAAGTCCACCCGATCTACAACCGGTAGTGTAAGAGGCGGTTCCTCGCTTCTCGGAGCGACCGCCGTCCGGTATTTCGCAATTATAGCGTGCTCAGGAGCAAGTTTGTGTTAACTCTGCAAAAAGCCGGCCGCACGCCGGATATAGCCGTATCCACACTCGGCCAGAGCGTTGACAGCCTGCTGGCCAAAGAATGGCTTTTGACAAATGGACGCGGGGGCTATTCGGCCTCAACCATTATCGGCTGCAATACGAGCAGCTATCACGGACTGCTCATTGGATCGCTCACGCCCCCATCCAACAGGATTATGGCATTGGCCAACTGCCTGGAGATGGTGATACTCGACGGACACGTATTCAACCTTTCCACTTTCGAATTCGCCGGCAAGTTCGCGCCGGAAGGCTTTCGGCACATAAGACGCTTCTACCAGGACCTCGGAGCGCACTTCGAGTACGAGATAGAGAAACTCGCGCTCCGAAAATCCGTATACCTCCCGCGCGACAGTGACACGGTCGTCCTTGTCTACGAGTTTACGGACGTCAGTGGGCCCGCTGAGTTCGTCTTGAGGCCGTTTGTCGGTCTGCGGGACTTCCATACCCTACAAAAATCCTTTGCGCATCTGCGAGCCGAACACATCGCCAACGGCGTTATCGTTCGCCACGATACGCCCGGCAGTTGCCGGCTGGCACTTAAATGCACGGACCTCAGCTTCGAGACCGACCGCCAGTGGTGGTTTAACTTCACGTACCGCAACAACATCGAGAGGGGCCAGAATGCCACCGAAGACCTGTGGACGCCGGGATTCTTCAAGGGTCGCATAGATTCGCCGGCCAGAATAGTGCTCCAGGGGAGCCTCATCAGCCGCTACGAGCCCGGTCAGTCTGCGTATACCGATATTGACAGCATCTGCGAAAACTCTCGCAAATACCAGAACAGCGTTACGGAAGGCGCCGGCAGAAACGGAAATCAAGATCTCAGGGTACTGTATCTGGCGGCCGACCGTTTCGTTGCCCGGCGCACGAGGCGGCAAAGCACCGGGGCCACCATACTTGCGGGCTACCCTTGGTTTGCCGACTGGGGAAGGGACGCTTTCATAGCACTGCCCGGACTGCTGCTGACCACCGGCAGGTTTGAGCAGGCAAGATCGGTCCTGACCACCTTCGCCTCCGCCGCCGATGATGGCATGATTCCGAATTGCTTCGACGACAGGCTGGATAAAGTTCACTTCAACAGCGTGGACGCCTCTTTGTGGTTTATCAACGCCGCTTTCGAGTACCTCAACGCCACCGAAGACGTAAAGACCTTTACACAAGACCTACTGCCTGTAATCCGCTGGGTCATAGACATGTACAACAAGGGCACGCGCTTCGGCATTCACGCCGATGCCGACGGCCTAATAACCGCCGGCAGTGACGAGACGCAGCTTACCTGGATGGACGCCAGGTACAATGGTGTCTCTTTCACCCCAAGGTATGGAAAGGCCGTCGAAGTAAATGCCCTTTGGTATAACGCGCTGTCTCTGCTCGTGGGGTTCTACAACGCGCGCAACTTGCAGACCGCCGGGAACTACAAATCTATGGCGGACAAGACGCAGGAGAGTTTCGCCCGCCTGTTCTGGAACGATAACTGCCGTTATCTCAACGACTGCATCCTGCCCGATGGCTCAGTGGATGATACCCTCCGCCCGAACCAGATATTTGCCGTTTCGCTGCCGTTTTCACCCCTGCCTGCACACCAGCAAAGGTCGGTTGTGCAGGTCGTCCAGAGCGAGCTGCTGACGCCCTACGGACTTAGAACACTGAGCCCTCGGGATGCCCGCTACAAGGGCCGATACGCCGGCCCACAGCAGCAGCGTGATGAGGCCTATCATCAGGGTACCGTATGGCCCTATCTGATCGGACCTTTTGTGGAGGCGTTCCTCAAGGTAAACGAATTCAGCCGAAAAAGCAAGAAGGCCGCCGCCGAGTTCATCCAGCCGCTGCTGCAACATTTGAGCCGCGACTGCTGCCTCGGGAGTATTTCCGAGATATTCGACGGCGACCCCCCTTACGGGCCGAAAGGATGCCTGGCCCAGGCATGGAGCGTCGCCGAGGTCATAAGGGCGTACAAAATGATAAACGGCTGATATCCCCGATGTAAGCGGCCTAATAAAAGCAACCACGCATCGCGCCCTTCACACGACAATCCAATCGCAAAAGACCGCGCAAGCTCCCGGCGCCGAACCCGGCCGGAATTCCCAAGCGAGCCCCGCCCAACCTCTTCGCCTCGCCTCTGACAGACCAATATCTTTCCGTTTTTTTCCGCCGGCTGACGGAAATATGCTATAATGTCTGCGTCTGTTGCAATAGAACCGGTCATTCTTGGAGGACAGAAAAATGAAAACTACCGGCTTTGTCAGCAGGAGAATAATCACATCGATCCTCGTCCTGGCCTCTCTTGCAATGGCCCTTGGCCAGGCCGGCCCGGCCCAAGAGAATGCCCAGGTTAAACCCCTTCTGCAGAAAGTGCTCAGAATCACCCCACAGACTGAGCCGAATGCCACGCAGAATGCCGCAATTGATGCGCCACGGGGTCTCAGACCCAGAGCAAGTTTCGTCCGAACTGCCGACTTCTACCTCAGGGACGGCAGGCTCGTTTACGGAAAGCTCGTTTCCGAGGACAAGAACAAGATCACAGTCGAAGAATTGAACGGCAGCGAAATCATTGTCAACACGTACAGCAGAAGAGACGTCGATATCAGAACCATACAAACAAAGAGCGCACCGGAAAGCAGGTACTATCAGGATCTTGCCGAGTATTTCGCCGGCAGAACCTGGGACTTCAAGGATGACCCGGACGACTTCATACATGCAATTCGCTGTTATGAAAGAGCAAAGGCCCTGATAGTGGGAAAATCACGCCTCGACACCGAGAGAATCCAGGAAATAGACGAGCGAATAAAGCTGTTGCAGGCCGACAGGCAGGTCTGGGAAAGAGAAGTGGCATCGAGGGCAAAGCTCAAAGAGATGGAGTTCAAGGCCGAATTCGAGACAAAGCTCAGCGACCTGAAGGATCAGCTTGTCACGAGCAGCCAAAAAATCGATGAAAACATCAAACGTCTCGATACGGTGATAACGGAGATGCAGGAAAACAGCCAGCAGGTGCTGCAGAACTTTCCCGCCGCGGAGCAGGACCTCCGCAACCGGTTGAGCATTCTCGCCGACCAGGTCGAAGCCAACAGGAGAATGATAGACCCATTCTACACGGGTCCGCGATTCCGCACTCGTTACGGCCCTTACCGGTACGGCTATTAGTCCCCGCCGGACCGGCATAGCCCTGGGACAGCCGCGCACCTCGCGGCCCGGCGATTCAGAAGCTTTCCGCCATCTGAGCGGCCTTTGCGACGGCCGCCTCCCTTTTCTGCTTGGCCGTATCCGCGCCGCCGGCAAGAGTCGGCTCAATCACCACCGACCGAATGTCCGTGAACCCCATAAAGCCCAGCACCAGCTCCAGATAACGCTTCTGAAGGTCGAAAGCCTCGCCCGCAGAGCCCGCCGGATACTCACCACCTCGCGCATACGCCACGAAAACCGGCCTACCTTGCACCAGGCCCTCGTAATTGCCGTCCGCGGTGACGGTGAAAGTATGCCCCGGCTGGACTATGATGTCTATGTACTGTTTGAGACGGTAGGGAATGGAGAAATTCCACATCGGCGTCGCTATCACGTATTTGTCGGCAGACTTGAATTCATCAATGAGAGAGACAACCTCGCCCCATATCCGCCGCTCGCTCTCCGAGTGTTCCCTGCCGTGCATTATCTTGTACTTCGCAGAAGCCGTCTCGAAGTCGACGGCCGGCAGCCGCCGTGCAAAAACATCCAGCTTCTTGATCTCGTCATCAGGGTGGCTCTCAACATACGCCTTGACAAACGCATCCGCCACAGCCGTCGAATACGACAGCTCGCCCATCGGCGACGCCTTTATATACATCACAGTGCTCATAATGACCTCCTTGCTGAAGAATGACGGTTTTTACGAGCTTACGCGAAGCCGGGCCGCCCTGGCTTCACCGTCGGTACTACGCCCGGCTGCCGATCATGTTCTCGCCTGTTGCACGCCCGCAGGGACTTTCCTTCAGCTCAAATGCCGCCCCAAGCCCGTATTTTGGCCTTACAAGGCCGTTGCTTCGGCAAACAGGTCACATTCTGCTTGCATCAAAGGCCGTGGCGTGATATAGTGCCGAAGGTGACCGGGCAATGACAGAGCCTGTATGGGAAAAACACGATTAGTCATACCCCTGGACGAGATTCAGGATGGTGACGGCAGCCTGGTCGGCGCCAAGGCGGCAGGCCTTGCCCGGCTCAAACGTATCGGCCTGACGGTGCCGGCCGGTTTCTGTGTGGCTGGCTGCGCATATCGCCAACACATCATCTCTTCGCACCTGGCGGAGCAATTCGAACTGACCCTCGGGAAACTCGAATCCGCCCCTGACGCCCGGCAGACGCAAATGCTCAGCGATATCCGAAGGTCAATCATCGAACAACCTCTGGCAGAAAGTCTGAGCGCAGATATAGAAAGCGGCTGCAAGAGGCTCGGCGCTGATCGACTCGCGGTCCGCTCGTCCGCCACCGCCGAGGATCTTCCCGGGCACTCCTTTGCCGGCCTCTACGACACGTTTCTCGGCGTCGCGGATCCGGCCGCCTGCATCGAGGCCGTAAAGAAATGCTGGGCCTCGTTATGGACGCACCGCGCCTATGACTACCGGCGACAGAGCCGCTTCGACCACCTCGCCGTCGATATGGCGGTTATTGTCCAGCTTCTGGTCCCGGCCCATGCCTCCGGGGTCCTATTCACGGCAGACCCCGTAACCGGCCGTACCGACCGAATCACCGTCGAGGCTACATTAGGACTCGGTGACGTACTCGTCTCCGGTAAGGTAAGCCCCGACAGGCTTGTGATAGACAAGAACAACTTCAAAATCGTCTCCAGCACAGTGTCCAAGAAGAGGCTGATGTCCGTGCCCAACGACACCGCCGTTCGCGAGCAGCCTGTGGACGCGGGGCGCATCTCTGCCCCCTGCATCGATGAGCCGACAGCTTTGAGACTGGCGCGATTCGCTGCCAAGGCCGAGGCCGACCTCGGAAGCCCGCAGGATATGGAGTGGGCAATCCACGAAAATGACATATTCTTCCTTCAATCCCGACCCATCACCACCGGCCGAAAGGAGAAATCCTGGGAGGACCGGCAGGTCTGGTCAAACATGATGGCCCAGGAGGTCATGCCCGACGTCGCAACCCCGGCCACCTTGTCGATAATTCAGAACCTCGCCGAAGACTTGTTCGACCCCCTCTTCCGCGTGCTCTGCATGGAGCGCGGCAATCACCCCCTTTACAGCGTGCTGGCCGGACGCCTCTACTTCAATCTCAATCTGTGGCTTGCCGTCATAAGAGCCCTGCCCGTCGTGAACAAGTACGATTTTACCAACGACGCCGGCAGCGAACCCGGACTGCGAGAGATCATCGAAATCGAGAAGACCTTGACCGACGACGACCTCCCCGACATGAATTTCAGAATTTCCAAATTCATTCTGAAAATGCCGGTGCTCGTACTCAGCTCGCTCACCGCCACCCCCAAGAAGGGCCGATCCTTTATCGCGCACGTCAAGGCCAAAAACCAAAAGTGGCAGAGCCTCGATAGGGCCACACTCTCAAATCAGCAGTTGGTGGAAGTCTGCCGGGGCATCCTCCCCGATTTCCGCGCCGTAATCGCCAACGCCCTGCACCTGTTCAACGCAATGGGCGCATTTTTCGCCCTTGAAGCAATCTGCTCCAAGTGGCTGCCCGATGAGCGGCAGTGCGCAAAGCGCCTTGTGGCCGGGCTTGGTGACATGGAAGATGCGGCTTGCGGCCTGGATCTCTGGCGTCTGGCCCTTCTGGCCGATTCGAATCCGCAGGTAAGGGATATCATACTCTCGGGCGACGACTGGCGCACGCTCGCCCCCAGGTTGTCTCAGACAGGGTGCGGTAACGAATTTCTCGCCGACTGGAACGCGTTTATGGACAGACACGGCTTCCACTGCCGTGCAGAAATCGAGCTATACAACGCCCGCTGGTCAGAGACGCCCGACTATATCCTCGGCCTCGTCCGCAGCTACATTGGCTCAATCGGCACAACCGACCCGCTCGAAAACCAGAGAAAACTCGCCGCCCGCCGAGAAGAACTCACCAAAAAGTGCCGCAAACGCCTGCGCAATCCCCTAAAACGCCTGCTCTTCAACCACCTGCTTTTCCGATCTCAGCAGGGCTCCGTCTTTCGCGAGAACATCAAGTGTGAGGCCGTCAAACTCCTAACGGCCGTGAGAAATACCCTCCTGGAGTTCGGCAGGAGGCTTGCCGCCGAATCCGTGCTCGAACTACCCGACGACATCTTCTTCCTCAAAATTGATGAGCTTGAGCCGGTCGTACAGTCAAAGCCCGGCTTCGACGTCACCGCGACGATTGCCGCCCGCCGCGCCGAATATAACCACTGGAAATCAATTACCCCCCCAGGCACGATAGTCGGTCGATTCGATCCCGACAAGGCCCCCCACGAGCCCGTCGATGCCGACGCCGAGGTTCTCACCGGCCTGGCCGTAAGCCCCGGTGTTGTCACCGGGAAGGCCCGCGTCATTCTCAGGGCGGATACGAACGAACAGATTGCATCCGGCGAGATTCTGGTCGCGCCGTTCACGGACCCCGGCTGGACGCCCTATTTCGTGCCCGCCGCCGCCATCGTAATGGACCAGGGCAGCATCCTCTCCCACGGCAGCATCATCGCCCGCGAATACGGCATCCCCGGCGTCGTCAACGTCGGCACGGCAACCAAAATCATCAGGACCGGACAAACCATCCGCGTCGATGGAGACCGGGGTCTGGTGAATATTCTTAAGAATCCCGACGACGCCCCATAACCGAGCACACCATCCCACCGCCCGCGATTTCAGAACTGCGACTCCATCAGCCTCACGTACCCTTTCATCCTCCTCACCCGGTTTTCAAGCGCCTTGTACATGCCGTCCGCCGTCTCTTTGATGGTAATATGCGAGTTGGTG
>CP070678.1:5215704-5293256 GCA_020352515.1 Phycisphaerales bacterium
CTGAACGAGACGCGCGGGGCGGCGGCCGGCAACTACGAGGCGTACAGCAGGTCGGTCAGGTCGCTGGTTGCGATGACGCGTGCGCTCGATGCGACGCGGCCGATCAACGACGCCAGCGGATACGTGCACGTGGAGACGGATATTTTCACCGTGCACGATTACGACCAGAATCCGGCGACATTCAAGGAGCGTTACGCGGGGGTCAATCCGAAGGCGCCGGAGAATGCGTTCGTCAGGTTTCCGGAAATATCGGTTCCTTACGAGGGCCAGCCGTACGTGGTCGATGAGTACGGGGGGACATTCTGGACGAAAGAGCATACGGATCAGCCGCAGAAGGCGGGCAAGGGGCGCGGCAACTGGGGCTACGGCAAGACGGGCAGGGAGGTCGAGGACCTTGTCAAGGAGCTTACGGAGATTCTGCTGAGGCACAAGAATATTGCCGGCTACACGTACACGCAGTTGACGGACGTCGAGCAGGAGGTGAACGGGGTTTACACTTACGACCGCAAGCCCAAGTTCGACACGGCGCGTCTTAAAGGCATCTTCGGGGGACGGGCGGCGATAGAGAAGGCCGGCCGGTAGCCCGCCGCGCCGAGTGACACGACCCTCGGCCCCGGCGCGCTCAGGCGACGTCGGCCAGGCCGAGGGAGTCACCGAATTTTTCCAGGAGGGCCCGTCGGATGTTTTTGTGGTCGGGTTCCGCGAGCATAGGGTCTTTTTCGACGAGTTCGAAAGCGTGCTTTCTGGCCATCAGGAGCAGCTCGTAGTCTTCGATGATGTTTGCGATCTTCAGGTCGGGCAGGCCGTGCTGGCGCGTGCTGAACATCTCTCCGGGGCCGCGCAGGCGGAGGTCGTGCTCGGCTATTTCGAAGCCGTCGCTGCTGCGGGTCATTATCTCAAGCCGGCTTGCGGCAATTTCGCTCTCGGCTTCGGCGAATAGCAGGCAGTACGACTTGGACTGGCCGCGTCCGATGCGCCCGCGCAACTGGTGGAGCTGGGCGAGTCCGAAGCGGTCGGCCTCTTCGACAACCATTATCGTTGCGTTGGGGACGTCGAGGCCGACCTCGACAACGACGGTTGAGACGAGCACGTCGATTTTGCCCTTACGAAAGTCCGACATGATCTGCTGCTTTCGGGCCGAGGGCATCCGGCCGTGCAGCAACTCGACGGTGAATTCGGGGAAGACATTGGCAGAGAGGTTCTTCCACTCGTCGGTGGCGGCCAGGACGTCGCTATCCTGCTCGAGACCGCTGATTCGCGGATAGACGAAGTAGGCCTGCTTTTTTGCGCGGAGGCGCTCGCGGATGAAATCGTACGCCCTGGGGCGGTCGCGCCTGTCCACGCGGCGGGTGATAACGGCGCCGCGGCCCGGGGGACATCGCCTGATGACCGAGACGTCCAGGTCGCCGAAGGCGGTCATGGCGAGGGTTCTGGGGATGGGGGTGGCGGTCATGACCAGGCAGTGGGGGGTGGTCCGCTTTCGGATTCGGGCCCTCTGCTCGACGCCGAATTTGTGCTGCTCATCGATAACGACCAGGCCCAGGTTTTGAAATTCGATATCCTGCTCCAGCAGGGCGACTGTTCCGACGACGATATCGACGGCGCCCTGGCTTATTTCATCGAGCAGTTGCGTTCTCTTTTTTCCGGTCAGGCCCCCGGTTATCAGGGCCCGCTTCACGTCGCTGCCCTTGAGGTATCGCTCGATGCTCAGGAAATGCTGTGATGCGAGGATTTCGGTCGGGGCCATTATGGCGACCTGTGTTTTGTTTGCGACGGCGAGCAGCGCGGCGTAAAGTGCGACGACGGTTTTGCCGGAGCCGACGTCACCCTGGAGCAGGCGGTTCATCGGCTTCGAGGCGGACATGTCGGCGACGATTTCGGCGATGCAGCCGTCCTGATCTTCGGTGAGCAGGAAAGGGAACCGCCTTCGTATCCGCCTGTCGGTCGTCTCCGTACACCGGAACGGGGTCGCGTCCGCAAAGTGTCGCATTCGGAAGCGGCGAAGCGCGAGGCCAAGCTGCATCAGGAACAGCTCGTCGTATTTGAGTCTTCGCTTGGCGAGGCCGAGCTTTTTTTCATCCGGGGGCAGATGGATCCAGGCAAAGGCGTCCTTTCTGCCGACCAGGCGATTCTTTTTGAGGAAGTCCTCGTCGTGCAGCTCGTTGACAAGGCAGTCGAGGCTGTCGAGCAGGGGCCGGATTATTCGTTTGATCCGGCGGCTGCCGAGCGCCGCGGTGGCGGGATAGACCCCGCCGCTGAAGAATTCGTCGGCGCGGGCGTGATGTTCGTCGAGCACCAGGAATTTGGGGTTGGTCATCTGGAGCTGGTGGCGGTAGAGGGTGACTTTTCCGGAGGCCATGATAATCTGTCCGGGCCGCAATTGTTTCTGGAGGTAGCCGCCGTGGAACCAGACGATCCTGCACAGGCCGGTCTCGTCGCTGAGCATCGCCTCGAACATCGGCGTTCGCCGAAAGCTCTGGTAATCGGTCGATTCGACCATGCCGATGATAGAGGCCGTTTGGCCGGGACGCAGGCTGTCTATCTTGACCGAGGGGGGCGCAAAGATCCAGTCGCGCGGGAAGTACTCGAGCAGGTCGGCTACAGTATTGACGCCGAGCTGCGCGAAGACTGCGGCCCTTGCCGGCCCGACACCTTTTAGGAAGCGGACGGGCATCGAGGGTGTAGGCCTTGCCTCATCTTTTTCGACGCGCGGGGAATCCACAGTCTTTATCCTTCTTCGAAACCGTAAAGTCCGAGGACTCTGACGAAGCGAACGTCACAGATGAACCTTCCGATGAGCTGATCGGGCGTCTTTTCAAAGGCCACCAACTGCTGGACACTTCCAGAGCCGACAGGCGCGACGATTGTGCCGCCATCGACGATCTGTTTGGTCAGAGGCGAGGGTACCTGGGGGACGGCGGCGGTAATCATAATCCTGTCGAAGGATCTCTGCTCGGGCCAGCCGCAGCTTCCGTCGCCGACGTGGAATTCGACGTTGGAGATTCCGAGGCCGGCCAGAACGGCCCGGGCCGATTGCGAGAGCTCGGCGAATCTCTCGATCGTGTAGACCTTCCCGGCCAGCCTGGCAAGGACGGCCGTCTGGTATCCGCTGCCGGTCCCAATTTCGAGCACCTCGCAGTCGCCGGTCACCCGAAGCTCCTGGGTCATCAGGGCGACTATATAGGGCTGGGAGATTGTCTGGCCGGCGCCGATGGGCAGCGGGCCGTCGGCGTAGGCCTGCGAGAGGTGCGAGGGCGGAACGAAATCCTCGCGAGGCACCTCGGCCATCGCCGCAAGGACGCGAGGGTCGGTGATATCGCGCCCGCGCAGGTGCCAGCGAAGCATCCGCTCGCGGGCGGCGGCGAACCTGTCTTTATTCGGATACTCCGGCATACCGCTAATAATGGCCTGTCGCTGCGCGTTTTGCAATTTTTTTTTGGGCCCCTGCGCCGGCGGATGGACATGTCAAAAGAGCAGCTTCACAGCGGCGGCAACGGCGAGCACGCGCACGACGACGTCGAAGGCTTTTTGGCCTATTCGCTTGAGCAGAAACATACCCGCCAGCGCGCCCAGCGCAATCAACGGCAGCAGCATCAGGTTGAGCCTTATGGATTGCGCGGTCATCATCTCGAGATTCATACTGAAGGGCACCTTCAGCCAGTTGACAACGAAAAAGAACCAAGCGGTCGTGCCGACGAATTCCACTTTCGGCAGCCTCATGGCGAGCAGGTAAATGACCATTACGGGCCCGGCGGCGTTGGCCATCATGGAGGTTAGGCCGGCCAGGAAGCCGAGGGCGGCCGCGAACCACCATTGGGTCGGGATGTGCAGGTCCTTTGCTCGGGTTTTTGTTCGCCAGTAGTTGACGGCCAGCATGGCCAGTACAATCACGCCGATGATGGGCTTTAGCTGGGCATCGGTGACGACCTTGAGCAGGAAATAGCCCGTTACGATGCCTCCGAGCGCCGCCGGCAAAAGGCGGGGCATGTGGGACCAGCGGGCGTTGTGTCGATGGTAGGCGGCCGCAAACAGGTCGCCGAGTATCAGAATTCCGAGTAGCGCGCCGACTGACTTCTGCGCGGGCAGGGCGTGCGCCATCAGCAGCGCCGGCAGGATGCCGAGGCCGGGCATTCCGGTCTTGGAAATGCCCACCATCAGGGCGGATGCAGCGACCAGGATCCAGGCGGGCGTGCTCAGTTCGGGCATGTCATGTCCTTGCAGCGAGGCGTTTCAGACTTTGGTTCAGGCAACGAGGCGTGCACTCTACCGGTTTTGAGGCGGCTTTGCAACAGCTTTATGCGGGGATGAGCCGGTGGAACTGTGTTGCAGGGCCGCCTCCGAGACGTTAGACTTTCTGACTACGCCTTCTGTTCGTGGACGAGCGCAATATGCAATGGCTTACAACGACCCAGGCCCTGGAGAGCCTCAGGAGTTCGGAAGATGCTCCGGTGTGGGAGCAGTTCTGCGGTCATTTTCGGCCGGTGGTGGTGAGCTTCGCCAGGCAGTTCGGGCTCTCGGCCGCCGACGCAGAGGATGCGGCGCAGGAGGCAATGACAGAGTTCGTCAAGGCGTTTCGCGGCGGAAAATACGACCGAGAGAAAGGACGGCTCAGCAACTGGCTGTTCGGCGTCGCCACGCGTGTCATAATGAACTTCCGCGGGCATCGGCCGCCGGAGCGATTAGTGGCGGATAAGACCAGCGGGACATCCTTCTGGGAGCTGATAGAAGACGACCGCGGGATCGAGCAGAGCTGGGATATCGAGTGGCGGCGGATGGTATTGAAGCAGTGCGTCGAGCAGGCCAGAAGAGAGTTCGACCGCAAGGTCTTCGAGGCCTTTGAGCTCTACGCACTTTCCGGCCTGCCCGTCGAGCAGGTAGCTGAGCGACTGGCAATGTCCAGAAATGCAGTCTATATCGCCAAGAGCCGGGTGCTATCCAGGCTTCGCGAGCTAAGCAGCGGCTTCGAGTGAGCCGGCAGGAAAACAGGATGGGTTGCCCCGAATACGAAACAATAGAACGTTATGCCTGCGGCGGATTGAAGGGCCGGGATGCCGCCGATTTCGAGGACCACCTGAAGGAGTGCCGGGACTGCGCGGCCAGGGTGTTACAGGCCCGGGAGAATGAGAAGCTGCTGGCGGAGCTGCGGACGCACCATGCAGAGATCGAGGGGGCTTGCGGCGGCAAGCGTTCCTTCATCGAGACGCCGGACCATGCCCAGCGGCTTCTGGGCCAAAGGTACCGGGTCATCAGGAAAGTCGGAGAGGGCTCGGCCGGGGAGGTTTTTCAGGCGATTGACGCCGTTCTCGAAAGGCTCGTGGCTATAAAGTTTCTAAGGCCCAAAGAGGGCGGCGACGAATCGGCCCGACAGATATGGCACGAAGCGCGCATGATGAGCCGGATGAACCATCCCAACATCGCGCAGATTTACGAAATCGGCGAGCTTGAAGGCCAGAGGTTCATAGTCATGGAGTGGGTGGACGGCCTGCCGGTAACCGATGCCTGGAAGGGCCTTCAGGTGCAGCAGAGGCTGCGCATATTCCTGGGGATTCTGGAGGCCGTAGGCGCTGCGCACCGGAGGGGCATAATACACAGGGACATCAAGCCGTCCAATATCCTGGTGACCGCCGAGCTAAAGGCCAAGGTCCTCGATTTCGGCATCGCCCTGGAGCAGTCGTCTCTGGCCGACATCGAGAAAGGGCCTTACCGGGGCACGCCGGCCTACTCGGCGCCGGAACAGATAACAGAGCCGGCGAAGATCGGCCCCGCAACCGACGTTTTCGCCCTCGGCGTGCTGCTCTATGAGCTTCTGACCGACACCCTGCCGTTTTCACAAAGCGACGTGCGCGAGCTTTTCCGGGCGATACGCAGCGAGCACCCGGAGCTGCCCGCCGCGATAGCCGCCAAAACGCCGATTCCTTTGCAGAATATATGCCTGAAGGCCCTGGAGAAGGAGCCGCAAAACCGATACGCGGACGCCCTGAGCCTGTCCGACGATATCAACCGTTACCTCAGGGGCGAGAAGGTCTGGTCGCGGCCGTCGTTCCTTGCGGACAAGATTCAGCAGGAGGTCTTCTACCACGGCCAGAAGCTCAAGGCCTGGCACAAAGACGGACTGCTCACCGAGAAGGAGCTGGACCGGCTCGAGGGCACATATCGCCGCATGATATCGCCGCCCGACCCTTCCATCATCGAGGCGAGGAAGCTGTCGCTCTCGCAGGTGTGCCTCTACTTCGGCGGCTGGGTGGTTGTCCTGGGAAGCTTCGTTCTCTTCTATAAAACGTGGAACCGGGTCCCGCTGTACGCCCGGCCGATGCCGGCGATTATCGCCGCCGGACTGATGACGGCCATCGGAATCGTGATGTGGCGCAGGAGGGAAAGCAGGCTGGCGATGGGCTTTCTCGCAACGGCCAACCTGCTGATTCCCATTACGATCCTGCTGACCCTGGCCCAGTGGGAGGTGCTCTCTGCGGCGAGGTATCCCTGGGGCAAGGAAATAGCTTACCAGGGCCTGCACGGCGCCTCGTACCTGATGACGGGCAACATCCAGCTTTTCATTTCGACCGCGTGCTGGCTGCTGCTCTCACTTGCATTATTGCGCGTTACCCGGTCTTCGATATTCGTTGTCTTCAGCATCGTCGCGTTCCTGTCGCTTCTGACAACGTGCTATAAGATTGCCGGCCTTCAGGACTGGAAGCTGGACGTCATAGCGGGCAGGTACCTTTATCCCGGGGTTGCGTTGTTCATCATGGGTGCGATTGCGGACCGCCGGGGGCTGCTCAAGTACGCCTGGCCCCTGTGCGCGGTCGGGCTGGCGCTGATAGTTGTGCCGCTTTCGGTGATCGCCGTGTCCGAGAATACGCTATTCGGCTGGCTGCACGGCACGGTCGGCTTCCTGAGCCAGGTCGAGCATCGCCTGCTGAGCTTCACCTGCAACGGAATCATCTATCTGGTTCTCGCGGGCCTCTGCCGGCTACTCGGGACGCCGCTGCAGCGGATTTTGGCGCAGGTACTCAACTGGCTCGGCTCGCTCCACGTGCTTGTGGCCTTGAGGATGCTCGACTCGAAGGCGTACGAGCTTCCGAACAGCCGGCTCTTGATATATCGCTTCATGCTGCCGGTCGCCTCCGTCGGTTTCGTCTTCGGCAGCGTGGCGCGTCAGATGAAATCGTTCTTCTTTTCAGGGCTCGCGGGCGTGGCGGTGGCGGTGCACAGGTTTACCGTCGAGCACCTGGACAAGTTCTTTGCCTGGCCGGTATCGTTGATCTCCGCCGGCATCATCTGGATGCTCGTATCCTGGCTGGTGCCGCGATGGCAGGCCAACCGCAGGCTAAGGCCCAAAGGTCAGCGGGCATCCGGAGCTTGAGCCACATCATCCCGGGCCGTCCGACCCGTGGGTCCCCACGGATAGAAGAGAATACCGCAGCACAATTGCCGAAAGCAACCTTCTGTTTCACAAGTACATGGTCTAACACTGCCTTAGATAACCAACCGCATGCATGCGGAAATCTACCTCGCTGTTTGGCTCGAACTGCGCTTTCGCAGGAGGGCCAGGGCGCCTAATCCGAGTAATGCTAACGTTGCAGGCTCAGGGATAACGAAGGCATCGGTCCAGTAACCCTGGATGAGAAATTGTTGTGCTTGATTTGGGTTATACGGGCTCTCGATGCGCACCCCCCCCGCCCCCCCCAATCGCTCAGGACCGGAGCCCCAGCAGGCAATGCATCGCTGGAAATCGTGGTGCCATTGCCTCCCAGTGTTAACCTTATCTTGTAGTCGATGGGCGTCTCTAAAGGCGACAGCAGGTTGTTAACGCTATATATATACATATGGTCGGTCGGAGGACCAGAACCCGCCGGGAAAACATCGTCATTAATTGAAATGACGAAATTGACATTGTCGGGGTCCGTCTTGAATTCCAACTGGCCGATCTTCAGCGAGATGCCGAATGGGGGCGAATGGTACAGATATCGTCCTTCCCTCCCCCCCCGCGAGTCCGGTGTGGACGTGTCGTACGTATATGTGCCCGTTATTATGTCGCCCTCGTGCACAGCGCCCCCCAGGAAGCCGTCCCAATCGCGTACTTTCGTTGCTTCGCCGCTTATCCCAATAATAATTAGCTCCGCCCCCGCCGGCGCCGCGCAGACAAACAGGACCAATATGCATAAAGCGGCCGTCAACATGCTCTTTTTCGTCGTCATATTCGGCCTCGCTTTCGCAGCAGGGCCAGGGCGCCCAATCCCAGTAATGCTAAAGTTGCCGGCTCAGGGATGACGAAGGCATCCGTCCAATAGCCCTGGATGAGAAATTGTTGTGCTTGATTTGGTTTAGATGGGCGAAGGATTGTCACTGACGCCGTCGACCAATCGCTCAGGACCGGCGATGTGGCCGGCAATGCATCACAGGAAATCGCACCACTATCACCTATCAGCATCAACCATATCTCGTGATCGATGGGCACCTCTATAGGCGACAGCAGATTATTAACGCTGCGGATAAATACATAGTCCTCAGGAGCGTCAGAACCCGCCCTCCAGTAATCGTTACGCATTAGAATTCGGAAATTGACATTATCGGGGTCCGTCCTGAACTCCAACCGGCCGACCTTCAGCTCGATGCCGAAAGGCGGCGAATGGTACAAATATTGTCCGTCGCGCGGGCCCCTCTGCGAGTCCGGTGTCGACGTGTCGTACGTATAGGCGCCGGTCATTATGTCGCCTTTCTGCACGGCGCCGCCCAGGAAACCGTCCCACTCGTACGCTATGTCTACTTCGCCGGTTATCCCAATGGTAATGAACTCCGCCCCGGCCGGTGCCGTGCAGACAAACGCGGCGAACATGCATAAAGCGGCCGTCAGAATTCTCTTTTTCGTCGTCATATCGCGTCTCCCTTATTGTCCTGCATAACATACGTTATACAACATAGAGGCTACACTAATCCTGCATGAAAGTCAAAACAAAAGTCAAAATAATCGTCCACGTGGTCAAGCGGACAGGCGCTCTTTGCAGCCGAGCGCGTATCTCCGGCAAATATGGCTCATCCGAATAATATATAGGTGTATTTTGCGACTCTCAAGACCAAGGAAAATCGTTCGGGGCCCCAGAGGCACAAATTTCCCCCCCCGTGCCCCAAATTTGAGCCTCTGCCCAAACGATTTTCCTCTCCAGATGACTGCAAGGCCCTGACCTGCAGCGACCACCTGCTCATTAACCGGATGAAGCTCAAATGGAAAGCGGCTTGGTGTTCGGATAAGTTCAGTTCCACCTTCTTTTTGGGTGCAACCGGCAATTTCTGCAATTCTCCGGAAAGAAATCGTGCGCCGACGACCAATACTCTGCGGCCGAATTAGAGAGTTTGAGTTTGGAGGCACGAAATCATGGAAACCGGCGTTGAAACAACGGGTGTGGTTAAGTCGAAGAAGGCCCTTATCTACCTGGCCGCCGTGCTGCTCGGCGGCTGTCTGCCGTCGCTGCACCCCCTCTATACCGAGGACGAATTGATCTTCGAGGAAAAACTGGTGGGAAAGTGGTCCGACGGCGATGATATATGGGAGTTCAGGGCCGGCGAGGACAAGGCGTACGAGATGCGGATATTCGACGGCAAACAGGGGCGTTTCGAGGCGCACCTGGTGCAGCTCGATGACATGATGTTCCTGGATATATTCCCCGACGGCGAGACCCTCGAGGGCCTGCAGGACTTCTACAAGGCTCATCTTCTTGGCGTGCACACATTCATGAAGGTCGAAGCGATAGAGCCGAAGCTGCTTCTGCGGATGATAGACGGGGGCAAGGTCCGGGAGATGCTCGAGAGCGATCCGGCCCTGCTGAAGCACGAGGTTGTGGGCGATGACGGCGACGGCCTTGTCCTGACGGCATCGACAGAGCAGCTCCAGCAGTTCATGCTCAAGTACGGCAGGAGCGAGGAGCTGTTCGAAGAGGCAACGGAACTCAGTCGGCGGGAGCCATTGTACAAGAGCGAGAGCTTGATATTCGAAGAGGGGCTTGTAGGGCTGTGGCAGGAGGAGGATGGGGCGATACTTGAAGCGGCGAAGGTGAACGAGAGGACATACAGGGTCATAGCGGTCGATGAAGACGGGGCGGAACACAGGTTTCTGGCGAATCTCGTGAAAGCCGGGGATGCCAGGCTGCTTGCGATATTCTTCGATGATTCGGGTTTCGACGAGCAGGACCCCAACAGCCTCGGGCTGGTTCCGGACCGCTTTGTGCTGGTCGGCGGGCTGGAGCCGGATTTGCTGCTGCGGGAAATAGACTACGACGAGGCGGCCGGGATGCTCGGGGCAGGCGTATCGTCGCCTGAGGCATGCCCCGGCGAGGCGGATTCCGAAGCGGGCAAGTTCGGAGTGTTCCGGCGAATATGAACGGTTGCAGACCATTTATTTGATGAGACTTGGGAGCAGACTTATAATATGTCGATTTGTATGGCCGCCGGGTTGATCTGCTGCTCGGCCGCCCTGATGCTCCCTTTGTGGGCTAAAACCAGAGCCGCCCGGCATCGTGCCGGGAGTTCTTCGGATCTATCCGCTGGCCCGGACACCAACGCTACAGCAGATCGAGGAGAAACAAAATGAAGACTAAAACGATGTTGCTTTACCTGTCGGCGTGCCTTGTGGTCGGCTGTGTGCCTGTTCTCTCACTGCATCCGCTTTTTACCGAGAAGGACACTGTCTTCGAAGAAAAGCTGCTCGGCGTCTGGGCGGATGACTCCGACGGCGTCTGGGAATTCGCAAAGCTCGAAGAGCCTGTAAAGGCGTACGAATTCAGGCTGACCGACGACGAGGGCAGACGGGGCCTTTTCGTCGCGCGGCTCGTCAAGCTCAAAGACAAGCTCTTTCTCGATGTCATGCCCAAGCAGTTTCCATGCAGCGAAGAGGACGTCGAGAAGACGAAGTTCATGTACAACTCATTCTTCTTTGTGCCGGCACACATGCTCCTAAGGGTTGATTCGATTGAGCCGAAGCTGGCCATGCGGTGGGCGAACGTCGATAAGATACAGGAGCTGCTCGAAGAAGACCCGAACGCGGTGAGGCATGAAGTCCTTGAGGACACTGTCGTGCTGACCGCCTCGACCAAGGAGCTGCAGCGGTTCGTACTGAAGTACTCGGACGACGAAGAAATATTCAGCAGCGACGTTACTCTGCATCGCAAAAAGGCGCCGAAGCCCGACGAGGAACCGGCGAGCGGTCAAGAATAGAGGAATAGCCGGGGGCGTTTAAGAGGCGGTGACGCTAAGACCGGCGGGCGGGACTGACGGACTGCATGTCGGTCGTGACGCGGGCGCGGAGGCGGTCGGTTAGAACCGCAGGAGCGTGTATCCGATTCGACGCTGGTCGGACCTGAAGGCCCGCCAGCAGAGGGCCGAGCCGACCGCCATTACGATGCCGAAAATCAGCTTGTGCAAGGCATGGGGTGCCGCACGGCCGCCCCAGAGCATCAAATATTCGTGCATCAAAGCGTACGCGTAGGCAATCGCATACGGCGCCTGACCCGGCATGTGTGAAGCGTGGGGGTACTGGACGTAGGGGCCGAGGGCGTGCGGGCCGACCGCGACCAAACCGCACGGCCAGTGTCCGGCGGCCATGAGTCCGACGGCGGCGGTCCCGGTAGCCAGTCCCGCCGGGGCGATGGCAAGGGTCATTCCGTAGCAATAGAGCAGCGCAATGCCGACCACGGAGAAGCTCACCACCCCGATTGCCGCAATTCCGAAGGAGAACACGCCAACGGCGAGGCCCCCTATTGCGAACGTGCCGACGGCCCTCGGGCCTATCGCGACAAAACCCCTGGCCGTCCCCTGTGTTCGCACGTCAATCCAGCGGCGTTTGCGAAGCCCGTATCCGACCGTCTTGGGGCGGCCGTGGTCCTCAATCGCCTCGAAAACGGCGTCCTCGTGGGAGAGCCCCTCACTCTCGAGGTCGGCTGTTTTTTTGAGCAGGTGGTCCTTTAGCTCCGCCCGGATTTCGGCGCTGTCCCGCTCGTCGCGGTCGGCGTACACCATGACATGGTCTAGGTACTTCTCCAGTATCCGGCTCATATTATCCCTCCTTTCAATTGCGGCTTGGGCAGAATACTTGCGCAGGAACCGACGACTTTCTCCATCACCGACGCCAGCATTCGCCACTGCCGAAGGTTCTCCGCAAAGGCCCTGTGTCCCTTTCTATTCAAGCGGTAATACTTGCGCGGCCTTCCGTTTTCGGCCGTCTGCCACTTCGAGGATATCATCTGCTTTTCTTCCAGCCTGTGTAGCACCGGATAGACGGTCCCTTCGCCGAGCTTGAGGATTCCGTCGCATCGCCGGTTGAGCTGCTTGACGATGGCGTACCCATAGCTGGGCCCGTCTTCGAGAACCGCAAGAATCAGCGTTTCAATCTTGCCGTCCAGTGTTTGCTTGCGAATACGCGTCATAACGAGTCCTGTCCGTTCGTAGAGCAAGTGCCGGCGCGCCGCCGAGTCATACCTTACAGTCCGATATACTATACAGTGCAAGGTATGCGCGTCAAGTCAAAAAATCATTTTTTTGAAGGTTATCCCTTCCGGCCTTTGGGGGCTCTTGCAGTTTCTCCTGCGTTTCACAGAGGCGGCCGAGCGCTACGGGGCGGAACAGCGAAATTAGCGGTTTGCAAAGGGGGCTCTTTGCGGGTATCATAACGGGATATGGAAACGGCCGGAGACCCGGTGGGAGATATGTTGTCGCGAGGCGCCGTCAACGCCGGGAAATCGGCCTCCATTCGAACAAGGTAAAGGTTATATGGGCAGCCAGCCGGAATTCAGACGTTATCTCGTAAACGTTGACTCGATCTCGACGCCCCAGCTTTTCACGGACTGCCTGGTCATAGGCTCGGGCATAGCAGGCCTGAGGGCGGCGATTGAGGCGGCAAAGGTCCGGAAGGTGACCCTTGTGTGCAAGGGCACGCTGCAGGACAGCAACACGTGGAAGGCGCAGGGCGGAATAGCCTCGGTCCTTGATGCCGACGATACGTTCGAGTCGCACGTGGCCGACACACTGGCCACCGGCTGCGGTATATGCGACCAGGAAATAGTCGAGCTGGTCGTCCGCCAGGGACCCGAACTGGTGCAGCAATTGCTCTGCTGGGGCGCCGAATTCGACCTGACCGACGGGCGGATAGCAATTACGCTCGAGGGCGGCCACAGTCATGCCAGGGTGGCCCACGGCCACGGCGACGAGACGGGGCGCGTCATCGCAGAGGCGCTAATCCGAAGAGTGCGGCAGGAGCCCAATATACGAATTCTGGAGAATCTCTATTGCATCGACCTGCTGACCAGCGACGATAACAAGTGCGTCGGCATGATCGGCTGTAACGGGCGCAGGGGACCCCAGATAATCTGGGCCGCCAACACCATTCTGGCGGCCGGCGGCGCCGGGCAGCTCTATCGCGAGACCACAAACCCCGAGGTCGCGACCGGCGACGGGATGGCCATGGCATACCGCGCGGGCGCGGTGCTGAAGGACCTCGAGCTCATGCAGTTTCATCCCACGACGCTCTATATCGCCGGCGCGACGCGGGCCCTGATCACCGAGACGCTTCGCGGCGAGGGGGCGGTGCTTCTGGACGGCGAGGGCCGGCGCTTTATGACGGACTACCACGAGTCCGGCGAGCTTGCACCGCGCGACGTGGTCAGCAGGGCCATACTGGCGCGGATGCGAGAGACCGAGTCAACGCACGTCTATCTGGACGTCAGGCATATCGACAAGGCGTATTTCACCGGGCGGTTTCCTTTCATCAGCCAGCTCTGTGAGAGCTTCGATATAGATGTCGCCAAGGATCTCATTCCGGTCCGGCCGAGCGCCCACTACATGATAGGCGGCGTGAAGACGGACGCATCGGGCGCGACGAGCATCGAGAACCTGTACGCCTGCGGGGAAGTCGCATCCACGGGCCTGCACGGGGCCAACCGGCTCGGCAGCAACTCATTGCTCGAGGGGCTGGTGTTCGGAAAGGTCGCCGGTCAGATGGTATCGCGCGGAAAGCGGGCCAGCGCAGTTTATATGAAACCCCCGCTGATAAAGTACCGGATTCCTCATTCGGACCGCACCGGCCTGGATACGGAGGACGTGAGAAACTCGCTCAGGGCGCTAATGTGGAGGAATGTGGGTATAACGCGGGAGGACCGGCCGCTTGCCGAGACCCAGGAAATAATCGGGTTCTGGCAGCGCTATGTGATGGATAAGGTCTTTGACTCGCCCGAGGGCTGGGAATGTCAGAACATGCTCACCGTCTGCCTGCTCATGGCCCGGTCGGCCCGGATGCGCCTGGAGAGCCGGGGCGTGCATTTCAGGAGGGATTTCCCGCAGACGGATGACCAGAATTTCAAAAGGCACCTCGAAGTGAAACGCTGATTAGGTGGAAAATCGTGCGAACCGCTGGTATAATGGTTCGTACTTAAGCTCTTTCGATATCCTTGATTTACAATCGGAATTCGGCTGCAAACGAGAGCGGGTCGGGCGGTCGCCGGCTTGGAAATGAGCCGGAGGAAAGTCCGAGCAGGGCAGGGCACGGTGGTGGCTAACGGCCACCGGAGGCGACTCCCGGGAAAGTGCCACAGAAAACATACAGCCGATGGCCTCGAGGAATTGGGGCACAGGCAATGGTGAAATGGTGCGGCAAGAGCGCACCGCGGCGCCGGTGACGGCGACGGCACGGCAAACCCCACCGCCTGCAAGACCAAGCAGCCGGCCGGATTGCGCTCTGCGATTCGTCGCAGAACGGGTGTTCCGCACTCGGCCCGGGTGTGAGCGGCAGGTTGCTGCCGCCGGCCGGCGGGTAGGTCGCTTCCCGATAAACCGGGAGAGCCGGCCGGCAACGGCCGGTCAAGATAAATGATCGCCGCCCGTCACTACAGACGGGAGACAGAACTCGGCTTACAGACCCGCCCTCTTTTGAGCCGCCGCCGGCCGTTATTCGCCTGCATTTGCGGGCGACGTCGGCGCAGCGGTCGGACCGGGCGCCACAGGCGGCTCTTCGAAAGAGTTGACAAATGCCCCAAGGCGGACTTTCACACGGGCAACGTCATCCTCGACGACCATTCCGATTCTGCCTTTGTTGAAGGTGAGATGGTCGAACTCCACGCCCGCGGGCTCATGCAGCCTCGATGCCAGCACGGGTGAGCCCTCCATCTTGCGCAGGACCGTATCAAAGACCTGCTTGATGAGCATCGCGCAGATGTTGAGCTTTTGGTTATTCTGGCCCGGGGCCTCCGGGGCGCGGCGAAGCTCATCTATGTCCGCGCGGAGGGTCGCCAGCGCGTGCCTGAGCATTGCAATGCGCCTTGCGTTTTGATCCGTGTAGGGCCGTTGCATCGTCTTGTTGTCCAGTGCTATCTCGCAGTCGAACCTCATTCCAACGCGGGGACCGGCCCCGACTTTTTCATCAACGTAGTAGAAGTACTTGCGTATTACGGCCACGGTGTATTCGTGGAAGGCAACCATCGTAAACCAGGTCTTGTAACCGTCCTTGCTCTGGCCGACGGAGGCCACTATGTTCTCGCTGCGGCTGAGCAGCTCTTGCGGGTGGGCCTCAATCCTGGGCAGCACGTCAAGTGTGAGACTTTTGTTGACCCTGGTGCTGTAATAGGTTGCGGCCAAATCCTCGCCGCCGGGAGATTTCGGGGCTCCGATGTAAACGCCGGAGCAGCCGCAAAAAACGCACACCCCAACAAGCACAAAAAGACAAACGGCGGCCCCTGACGCTTTTAATTTCGGCCTTGTAACCATGGACTCCGTCGCCAACATCGTATCTCTCCTTTCCTTGCTGACAACCCGCGCGAAGCGCGCAAATGCGTGTGCAAACGAATTTCTCAGACCTCTCTGGCCTTGATCCATTTCATCATCTTGCGGAGGCTCCTGCCGACGGTCTCGAGCTGGGACTCGTGGTCCTTGTCGTACAGCTCGTTGAACTTCTTGAGCCCGGAGCGGTACTCGGCGACCCATTCCTCGGCGAACCGGCCCGAGGTAATCTCCGCGAGAATCTTCTTCATCTCCGCCCTGGTCTGCTCGGTGATAATCCTTGGGCCGCGTGTAAGGTCGCCGTATTCGGCTGTGTTTGAGATGCTGTATCTCATGTAGCTCATCCCGCCCTGGTACATCAGATCCACGATTAGCTTTACCTCATGGAGGCACTCGAAGTAGGCGATTTCCGGCTGATAGCCCGCTTCGACCAGCGTTTCGAAGCCGGCCTTGATAAGCGACGTCAAACCTCCGCAGAGAACGCACTGCTCCCCGAACAGGTCGGTCTCCGTCTCCTCTTTGTATGTCGTTTCGATTACTCCGGCCCTGGCGCCGCCGATGCCGTTGGCCCAGGCCAGCGCGATGGCCTTGGCCTGGCCCGTCGCATCCTGCTCGACGGCCACGAGGCTGGGCACGCCGCCGCCTTTTTCAAATTCGCTTCGAACAAGGTGACCGGGGCCCTTCGGCGCAATCATCACAACGTTAACGTCCTTGGGCGGCACGATGTACTTGAAGTGAATGTTGAAACCGTGACAGAAGCCGAGCGTCTGGCCCGCGGCAAGATTCGGCGCGATGTGATCCTTATAGACGGTCGCCTGAATCTCGTCCGGGATGGTCACGATGTTCAGGGCTGCGCCGTCCATGGCTGTCTTGATGTCCGTGGGGTTGAATCCGTGCCCGGTGGCGAGCTTGAAGTTCTCGGTGCCTTCGAGCTCGGCAACCGCAACCTGTATCCCGCTGTCGCGCAGGTTCAGGCTGTGAGCGTGGCCCTGGCTTCCATACCCTATGACCGCCACTTTCTTGCCCTTCAAAGCATCGATGGGAGCATCCTGTTCGTAATATATGTTCACTGCCATATTCCGGTTCTCCTTTCTCAATCGGCCCTCAAGTCACGGTAACTTATCAGTTTTATCGCCCTTTTCTCAATAACTCGTTTTACCTTCTTACTTGTAAATGCCTTCGTGACGGCGTCACGGTCGGCCGCAACGTCCCAATATCCGGTATGCCCCATGGCCCTCATTTCCGGGCAGTCAAGGCCTGGATGCTCGACAATCAGCCACCTGCCCGGCCGAAGCTGCTGCAGCACCCTTACAAGAGAGGCCTCCTTCTCTTCGGCCGTACGCCCCGTAAAGCCCCTAACGTACTTTACGTCCGGCGGCACGCCGAGGGGCAGCTTGTACTCTTTGGAAAGCCTCTGCACCAGGGCCCTCAGCTCCGGTGTGCAGGTCGGTGTGCCCATGTGGGCGGTCAGGTGCGATACCTTTGGAAGCTTTTCGAGCGCCAGCTCGATCTGGGCCCGCAGTTCCTTCTCAACCTCCTGCAATTCGTACCCGGCCTGCATAAAGCCGGTGCCGGGCGGGAAATCGGGCCTCTGGCTTGTCATGGGGTAGAAATGCCCCTGCTTGTCAACCAGGCTTGGCGCTTCGGTCAGGGGCCCCCACTTGTAGAATTCCCATTCACTGGTCAAAGTCAGATGCACTCCGACATCGATCCCGGGGTTGTCGCGGAGCATCTTTGCGGCTTCGTTGAACCACGGGGCCGGAACCATGACCTCGAGGCTGCGGACAATTCCCCGGCGGGCCGTATCAATGCAGGCGACGTTTGCGGCGTGACAGGAGCCGATGTCGTCGCCTCTTACGACGAGCTGTATCAGGCCGCCGGCCTTATCGCTCTGGGCATCTGCGCCGGCAAGGAGTCCGAGCAACAAGCCTGCCGCGACTACCACGGCCGGGAAAAAAGAGACGATCCTTCTATTGTTCAAAACAGATATCTCCATCGAGCCTGCGGGCAAACACCAGAGGCGGCCCGCCATCCTCCGGTCGGCCAAAAGTCCGGCGGCCGACCGGTCGGCGAATTTCGGGTCACTAAATTATAGTGGAAGCGGCCGGTCAGGCAAGAAATTTACCGGTTGTACGTGTACGAGCGCCCCTCCAACCGGTCGAGTCTACGGCTCCACCCGGGCCTGTCTCGGCATTGCGATGGTTCCGGTCCTTGCCAGGCTCTTGATTCCGTAAGGGCGGCAGACATTGATGAACGCCTCAATCTTGGATTCGGGTCCGCTGATTTCGAGCATGAGAGTCTTCGGGCCGATATCGACCACCTTGCCCCTGAAGATTTCTATCAGTGAGAATATCTCGGCCCTTTTCTCGGGGGGGGCCGAGATCGAGATGAGCATCAGGTCACGGGCGACCACCGGCTGGCCGACGAAATCCTGCACCTTTACAACGGGGACAATCCTGGCCAGTTGCTTTCTGACCTGCTCGACGACCCTGTCGTCACCGATGACTACAATGGTCATCCGGCTCAACTGCGGCTCTTCCGTTCTGCCGACAACGAGTGAATCTATGTTAAAGGCCCTGGCGGCAAACATACCCGCGACATGGGCGAGAACGCCGGGCTTGTTTTCAACCAATGCGCTGATTATGTGTTTCATCTGTTCTCTCACTTTCAGTTCATGCTCTTCGTTCGGTCCGGCTGCTGAATCGATTGGCGCTCAGCCCCGGTTATCCCATGCTCTCCAGGATGTCAAGCCCGTCCATCTCACTGATGCTCTTGCCGGCGGGCACCATCGGCCAGACATTCTCCTCCCTGTCGATGCGGAAGTCAACAACGCACGGCTTCTTTTCAGCGAGCATTTTCTCCACGCCCTTGGAGACATCCTCTTTTTTGTCGACCGTGAGCCCTACCGCACCGAGAGCCCGAGCAAGCACGGCGTAGTCCGGATTCTTCAGATAGCTCTTGGAATAGCGTTTTCCGTAGAAGAGCTCCTGCCACTGGCGGACCATCCCCATGTAGCCGTTGTTCAATATGCAGACCTTTATGGGCAGCTTGTGCTCAACGGCGGTGGCCAGCTCAGTCATAGTCATGTTGAAGCTGTGGTCGCCGTCTATGTCGATTACCATCTCGTCGGGTCTGGCAATCTGTGCGCCAATCGCGGCGGGCAGCCCGAAACCCATCGTTCCGAGCCCGCCCGAGCTTATGAGCTGCCTCGGCCGGTTGAACTTGTAGAACTGGGCGGCCCACATCTGGTTCTGGCCCACGCCGGTTGTTATTATCGCATCGCCCGCCGTCTGGCGCCATATCTCGCTTATTACGTACTGCGGCTTGATCCCGGGAGATTTCTGCTCGTAGCGGAACGGGAACTTCTCTTTCCACTCGGCGATCTTATCGAACCATTCTTTTCTCTGGCGGTACTCTGTCTGTTTGGCCAGCTCGGTTAGAATTATTTTCGCATCGCCGACGACCGGTATATCCACCCCGACGTTCTTGGATATGCTGGCCGGGTCAATGTCGATGTGCACTATTCTTGCATTGGGGGCAAAAGTTGTGACCTTGCCGGTGACCCTGTCGTCGAATCGGGCGCCGACGGCGATCAGCAGATCGCACTCCTGGACGGCGTAATTGGCGTAGGCCGAGCCGTGCATTCCCAGCATGTCGAGCGACTCGGCTCTTGTTTGGTCGTAACTGCCCAGCCCCAGCAGCGTCATGGTGACGGGCAGGTGGGCTGTTTCGGCCAGGGCCCTCAATTCCTCGCTCGCGTTGGCGGCAATAACACCGCCACCGACGTAAAGGACCGGCCGGTCGGACTTGTTTATCGCCCTGGCCGCCGTCGATATCTGCCTGGCGTGTCCCTTTGTGCGAATTCGGTAACCGGGCAGGCTCATCTTCACGGGGCCCTCGACTGTGTGCCCGGTTACGGCAACGTCGACCGGAACATCTATCAGAACCGGGCCAGGCCTTCCGGTGGAGGCAATATAGAATGCCTCACGGATCGTGCGGGCCAGGTCGCGGACGTCTTTTACGATGCAGTTGTATTTCGTGACCGGGCGTGTGATGCCTGTCGTATCGGCTTCCTGGAAGGCGTCATTTCCGATAAGCTCAGTTCGAACCTGTCCGGTCAGGGCGACCAGCGGGACCGAATCCATCATCGCATTTGCAAGCCCGGTCACGAGGTTGCAGGCCCCGGGGCCGCTGGTTGCGACCACAACGCCGACTTTGCCGCTTGCGCGGGCGTAGGCGTCGGCCATGTGGCAGCCGCCCTGCTCGTGACGGGGGACTATGAAGTTGATGGGCGCATCATATAACCTGTCAAACAAGGGCAGCACGACGCCGCCGGTGTAGCCGAACATGGTATCGACCCCCTGGGCGATGAGCTCGTCAACGATGATTTGGGCGCCAGTTTTGACTGCGGATTGACCGGCCGAATCAGCCGGGGCGGCGGAGGGAGACTTCATCTGCCTGTTCCTTTCCTGATAAACAGAATAACGTCATTCCGGTCAATTATGGCCACGTTGGGCCGTCCGGGAGTTCAATCGCTCCGCTAAAGGAGGCGACCAAAGGTCCCGAATTTCTTGGCCCCGCCATAATCCCGTAACCACGGCCCAAGCCGTGTCTCAGGTTCGTACTTGGGTGTTTTCACCCAAGTACGCCGGGATTATACTGTGACAATCCCGTTTCTGTCAACTGTCTTCGGCAATTTTCGTGGAGGCAACCAGCTTTTTTGGCCGAAAACGAGCAATCGCCCGAAAACCAGGCAGAAATCGCTGGCTCGAAACGCTGCGGCTGGTATAATAGCAGCCGCAGTCTAATCTTTTGGAGATTTCGTAATGTGTGATAAATGCGGTTGTGGCCAAGCCAGTGGTGAGAAGACCTTTGAAGAGAGGGTCAAAGAGGTTATTGAGCAGATTCGTCCGAGCCTGCAGGACCACGGCGGCGACGTCGAGCTGGCGGGCGTGGATGAGGATTATACCGTCAAGGTTCGGCTTCAGGGGGCTTGCCAGGGCTGTCCGGGAGCCCAGATGACGATGAGAATGGGCATCGAGCGGATTCTCAAGGAGAACGTGCCCGAAGTCAAAGAGGTCGTCGCAGTCGGCTGAGATCGCCGAGAATCGTTCGTTTAGCCCCCGTCAGCTTTCTGCGCCGGGGCGCTGCCCGGGCTGCGAAGGCGGAAGATATTAACGTATCCTCTGCGCGAGCCAACCTGCTGAACAAACTTGTAGGGGCCCACGTCCCGCGGTGTGCCAAGACGCTTTAGGTTCTCGTTCAAGTTGAGCTGCCGGTAACCCGTGTGCTGGTCGCGAAGCCCTTCCCTTGTGGCCCATACCACGTAAGTCATGCCCTGCTCGTAACAGGCTTTGTCGAATTCATCGGGATTTTCGGCCTTGGGCAGGAAAACTATGTATTCGGCATATTTCGGGGCGAACATCCTGACCACGTGGGCCATGTACAGGCCCATCTTCTGGCCGGGTTTGGCGTTGGCAACGTACCAATCCGCCAAAAGCTTGAACTCGGCCTCACGCTGCCCGTCTCCGAGAAGCGGAGCCACGGCAAACTGGTTCGAGACAATCATGAGGCACGTTACGGCCAGAAGGGCCGCGTGCAGCGTGAGGTCTGCCGCTCGAGAGACGAGCAGGCGAGCGATGAAAATCAGCGAGAGCACGGCCACGGCCACCCACGGCAGGGCGGCCGAGTTGGGACTAAATCCCGCGACCTTCACGATGTACCGGGCCAGTGAGCCAAACCAGACCGCCGCTGTTACAACCACAATCACGTGAAGCACAACCACTATTGCCCTCGGCACGCGTCCGTTTCCATCTATCAATCGCCAGAGGCTCTGCAACCCGAACAGGCATATCAGAAGCGCTATCCAGAAGATGGTTGCGTGGAATCTTTGCAGGGGGTACGGGTACATCGCGTGAAGGAGAAAGTACGGCACGAAGAAGATCAGCAGTACGAGAATCTTCCACTGCCGTTTTGCGAGCCCCCAGACGGCGCCGAACGCAAAGCCCGCGAGTGCGACGGCCCGGCATACTCCGAAGATGAATCTGATAGATTCCGTTTCGGCCATGCTCAGGGGCTGCAATCTCGTGTCCGTGACCATCTGCCTGGCGGCCGCTACGGGCATGAACAAGTGTTGAAAACCCACCGTCCAGATGAGCCTCATGTGCAGAAGGATGCCCCTGCGGCCCGCAACGGGCTCAGCGAATCCTTTGGCGTATTCCTTGGTGAACAGCACGCGGAGGTAATGGGTCGAATCGGACCGCAGGGTCAGCAATGTTCCGAGCATCCAGACGGCCAGCGGAATGGAGGCCAACACCGAGCGCAGCAGGGCTTTCAGCCGCTGCTGTCTGTTCTTCGAGTGTATCAGATCGACCACGAAGGCCGCGAGGATAAGTGCCGCACCCTCGTATCGCACCATCGCCGCCAGCGAACCGGCCACATAGCACCAGGGCGAACGCCTGAAGATCAGATAAAGCGTCAGCAGGACGAAGAATAGCAGGGTCGTCTCCATTATGGGCTCGGTGAGCATGTAGAGCACCCAGTAGTTCAGTATCGCCACCACGGCAAACCATACTGCGGCCCTGCCCACGATTTCCCTCGCCACGAGCCAGAAGAGCAGCAGGTTAAGCGGGTGCAGTATGCCGTTGAGCAGCCAGCCGGCCGTCAGGTCCGGATGCTGCCCGCCGACCACGTACGAAAGCGACGCCTGCAGCAGACCGACTACAGGCGCCTGTTTGAAACGCGCAGGAAGCTTGAAAGACAACAAATCGTGGCCGACCTTCACAATGTCGGGAAAGTCGGATATGGGCACCACCTTGTGGCCGAAGTAGATGACCGACTGATAGATGCCGAAGCCGAGAAATACGGCAATCAAAAAGCACTTGAAGTATCTTTCCCGTCTGACAGCCGCCTCAGGCTCAATTTGACTTGCAACACGAACGGGTTTGTTCTTCCGTACCCGTGCTACGGAACTCGCCTTGAACCTCTTTGCCTTGTGTCTGCCCATGCTGATTTCTCAAAATCCGTTGATCGACTGCAGTGGCCGCCTCCGGCAATGTACAGTACAATCAATTACCGGTCAAGTTTCTGCAATTCAATCGTCTGGAACATACCCAGCAGGTTATCGAACGGGGACAGCAAGTATTCCACGATCTTAAAAAGCGGATAGCTGCACGACGGCACGAGTTGGCGGAGGGTAAGGCCGCCGCTGAGCAGGTACCGCAACGGCGTATGATTGCGCATGGCCGCAACTTTAAGGCACGGGAATTCCCGCTCGAATATCTTGCGGTCGCGCGAGAATATTATCCACGGAAGCGCGCCGTTGCCGTGCGATACCGGCCCCGTTTTGCCAAGCTCCCACCCGGCCTCCGTATCAAACAGCTCGTGATGAAGGTTCTTGTAGATGAATCTCGACCAGAGCGTATTTGCCGGCTCGATCATGACGATTTTGCCGCCGGTCTTGAGGCAACGAAGGGCCTCGCTGAAAAAGGCTCTCGGCCGGCCGATATGATGTAGCACGTCGATCATGAAGAAAGCGTGCACACTTGCATTGTCAAAAGGCATCGCGGCTGCGGAGAAGATCCTGTCCACATTCGGCAGCTCGAGTATATCCGAAGTAAAGACGCCGGGAATAACATCCTTGATGAAGCCCCCGCCGCTGCCAAGCTCCACAATCATCTTCTCGGCCGGCTCGCCAATCGCCTTCACAAACTGCCTGTAGAAATCAATGTATACTCTCTTGAGAAACGGCTTCTTCTGTATGATCCGCGCATGTAGCAAAGTGGTCGCCGGATCGTCGAGATTCGATATCTTTTTCGTCTCCGGCAGTCGCAGCCAGTCTATTATCTTCATAACTGCCCAGGGCTAATCTTGCCGCAGTTGCGGCTTGACAAAATGTCGGACCTCATAGACAGGGCCGAAAAACGAAGGAATGCTCTGCATCCTGACGACGCGGACCTTGCGAAGAACACTCTCGGCCGCCTGCGAGACGTCCTTCTCGGTGGAGAAATGATGCTTGCGAATGTCACAGCCCAGCAGGCGGAACATGAACACCATAAGGCCGCGTTCGATGGGGACGCCATACACGACCTGGCCGCCCGGTTTGAGGACCCTGCGAATCTCACGGAAGGCGGGCGTTTGCTCCGAGGGCTTGAGATGTTCGAGGATGCTGATCAGCAAGACGGTGTCGAAATAATCGTCATCGTAGGGCATCGAAAGAACATTGCCGGTTTGCAGATGCGTATCGATTCCCCTGGCCGCGAAGACCGCCGCGACCTCCTCGACCGGGGCCGTCAGGTCCAACCCGTGAATCTCGCCGTAGCTTTCGCTCAGATTAAGAAAGGTAACGCCCGAGCCGAAGCCAACCTCGAGGATGCGCCGCCCCCCCGTACACTCGCGCAGGCACAGCTCGATACGCCGACGATACAATCTGCCTATAAGAGGCCAAAAGTAGAACCTCAGCGGGTCGTCGCGGTTGACGCCGGCGTATTCGCGAAACGGCAAAAGCTTTAGTTTGGGCAAATTGGCGGCAGTAGACATCTCAACAGGTCAGCGTATTCTTCCAAGCCACTTGATTTTTTTGAATGCTATCCAGCTCATTCTCAGCAGCAGCCAGCCGTGTTTGAACCGGCTGATATTGGTCGAGCCGTACGTGCGAGCCCGATAGGTCACCGGAACCTCCACAACCTTCAGGTTCTGCTTGACGGCTCCGAAAATCAGGTCGAAATCTCCGAACGGATCGAACTGGCCGAAATATGAGCGGTTGGCCTCTATCAGCTCGTAGTCTCTCCTGCGAATCATCTTCGTCCCGCACAGCGTGTCCCTGAATCTCTGGCCCAGCAGCCAGCTAAACAACGCGCCGAAGAACTTGTTGCCGAGCAGGTTCAAAATGCGCATGGCCTGCTTCTCCATGGGATAAACAAGCCGGGAGCCGTTGATGAACTCGCCCTTTCCGTCGCGAAGGGCCCTGAAAAACTTGGGCAGGTCCTCGGGCGGGGCCGTCAGGTCCGCATCCTGTATGACAAGAACATCGCCGGTCGCGGCCGCGAACCCTTTTCTGACCGCGTCGCCCTTGCCCTGGCCGTCGCCCTGATGCAAGAGCCGGATATTGCGATCCGCGTTCTTCTCGATCTGGGCCTCGATCTCGGCCGCCGTCCCGTCCGTGCTGTTGCCGTCGACGAATATAATCTCGGTGCTGCGGCCCATCTCAGGGATTCTATTTATCGCGTCCTCGATGTTGCCACGCTCGTTTTTGCACGGCACTATGACCGAAACCGACAAATCCTCATCGCGAGCCGGTGTCGGATGCGGACGGGCTATCACCAGATTCACCAGGTTGAAGAACCGAAACCCCGGCAGCAGCGAAAGGAAGTAGTTGAAAAAGGCGGTCAGCGGCGGAATACGCTTTGGCAGCATGACGTAAGAGGTGCTGCGTATGACGTCGAAGTCGCTGAGCTTGAGCAGATTCTCGATGTCCTGCGTGGGCAGCCAGTTTTGATACGGGTAGGGCCGCCGTATCCTGATCAGCGAGCCAAAGCCGAGGATGGCTTCCCAGAGGTGATTGTAGTAGGTTATTACGATCCGCGTGCTCTCGTGAGTGAGCGGGCGGATGCGCTCCAGAACCTGCTGGATGTCACGCCATCTGCCCAGCGAGTTGCAGATCAGAACGTAGTCGAATTTTTCGTCCAGGTCCAGCTCGTGCGGGTCTGCCGCAACGAACTTCAGGTGGGCGAAGCGTTTTTTCGCCAGCTCGATATACTCCGGGTTGTCGTCCACGCCGACGCCGTAGGAGGGCTTGACCGCGGCCAGAATGTCGCCGCATTCGCAGCCGACGTGGAGCACGCGGCTGTCGGGGCGGACGGTGAACCTGTATATTTGGTCGAGCCAGCGGTAGTAGTAGGAGTTGCGCTTTCGCCAGCGCGGCATCAGTTTCCGGGCGGATCGGCCTCGCGGCGGGTTGTCCGGCGGTTTCGAAGCTTTGTTGTCCGGCTCGGCCATAAGTTCAGTCCGTAACCCCCTTTGGTTGTTTCTGGCTGCTCGTCTCGGGGGCGAGATGCTGGGCGATGCTGCGGGCGTCGGGATTTTCGATCACCCCTCGTTCGGTTATTATTGCAGAGATATCCCGGGCTTCGGTCACGTCGAAAGCGGGGTTGCACACGTCGATATCGTCCGGTGCAATCCTCGCTCCCGCAAAGGACGTCACCTCGTCGGCGTCTCTTTGCTCGATGGGTATATCGGCTCCGCTTGTTATGCTCAGGTCGAACGTGCTGGACGGCGCGGCGACATAGAACGGCACGGAGTGTTTCTTGGCCAGGATGCTGAGGCTGTAGGTGCCAATCTTGTTTGCCGTGTCGCCGTTGGCGGCGATCCTGTCGGCCCCTGTAATAACGGCGTTTACTTTGCCCTGCTTCATCAGCCAGCCCGCCATGCTGTCACATACGAGCACCACATCGATGCCGGCCTCTTTCAGCTCCCACGCCGTCAGGCGGGCCCCCTGGAGCAGCGGCCGCGTCTCATCGGCATACACTGTGAAATTCCTGCCGCTCTTTTTCGCCTCGAACATCACCGACAGAGCGGTCCCCTGCCCGGCCGTCGCCAGGGCGCCGGCGTTGCAGTGCGTAAGGACCCCCGAGCCCTCGCGGATAAAATGCTGTCCGTTTTCGCCGATTCGCCGGCACATCTCCACGTCTTCCTGATAGACGGCGTGAGCCTCGGTGAGAATGGCACGGCGAAGATCGCGCAATCCTGAGTTCGGCTGCGCGGCGACGAATTCCTCCGCGCATCGCCTCACTCTCTCCAGCGCCCAGAAGAGATTGACCGCCGTGGGTCGCGACGACGCCAGATACCTGCCGCACTCGCCCAAAACTTTCAGGGCATGTTCAAGGCTGTCTCGGCCGCCAGGCTTCTGCGCCGCCAGAACCAGACCGTAGGCGGCCGAGACGCCTATCGCCGGGGCGCCCCGGACGGCAAGCGTCCTTATCGCCTCGTGGAGCTGCTCGATGCCGCGACACTGCAACTTGACAAGCTCGCCGGGCAGCCGCCGCTGGTCCACAAGCTCAAGGTACCCGTCGACGTCGCCAACCCATTTTAGCGCCTCTACTGCCATCAGACTCGTGTTCGGTGCATCCTATCGTGTATTTCTTCCGGTGGTCCACCTTCGGCCAACGCTTCATCGGCCGTATGTCATGCAGGACTGTAGATTTTCCCCTCACGATAATCCTGCCATGCCGGCTCAAAGGCCTTCCTATCGACGGGGACCGGCCTGGGCTTGACCTCGCTGCATCGGAACAGCTCCGGATCGCTGTGGTCATACTGAATTCGGACAATCCAATCGCTGAGCCGCTGGTTCTCGCGCGTAAACTGCAGGGGCGTGCCCTTTGCCTTGTCTATCACGTCCGGATGTATCTGCACGCCGTCCTCGGCCAGGACAAGGTGCGAGCCGCGAGAGCCGCCGCCCTGTTCGAGCAGCGTGACAACGGCCTTGAGATAGGCAATGCTTGTCAGGGCCAGGTGCCCGGCCTGGACCGCTGCTATGATGTCCCTCGGGCTCTCAAGCTTAAAGCCTCGCTTCTGTATGTCCCCGTAAAGCGCAATGGCATCCTTCAAGGCGCCCCGCGCGTCATCCAGCCGTCTTATGTGCCCGCCGCAGGTCGTCATCCGCTCCTGAACGGCCTGCACGACGTCCGCCGGAGACGGCCCGGATGAAGTCGCGTGCCGACCGAGCCTGCCGACAAGCTCCTCCAACTGCCGCTCAATCTCGGCCCGCTCTTTCGAATAATCGGGTATCTTGCCGCCGTAAACGTTCGCGATGTATTGGGCCGCCCGCAGCCCGCCGGTCTGCCCGGCGTTCAACGCCGAGCCGCCGGGACGCTTGACGCCGTGGCTGCCCGCCATCTCCCCGATAACGAAGGTGTGCGGGACGCTGGACTGCCACCACCTGTCCACCGCAAAACCGCCGTTGTTATGCTGCGCGCAAATCGCTATCTCAAGAGGCTCCGAAAAAAGGTCGATGCCGTGCTCGGCATAAATCTCTATCGCGGGAGTATTCATGTGGGCGAGTCTCTTGATCGGAGTCTCCTGAAGCGCCCCGGCTTTCTCCAGGTACTGGCGGGCCTCCGGCTCAAGAGCCTCAAGCGAGAACTGCTCCATCGCCTCCGAGCCGACAGGATTGCGCAAGAAGTCCATAAACACCCGCCGGCTTTTCTGGGTCTCGTTGAACACCAGAATATCAATCAGCGACGACTGCATGTTCTCGATGCGCTGCGGGTCGAAGGGCCACTGGTAGCCCTTGAGGAAGATATTGGTCGCCATCCTGCTCATCGAGTCGAAGAAATCCGCCAGAAACTCCCGCTCGTCCCCGCCGTCAGCGTCGGTGCTGAAGATTCTCGGTATCGCCTGCATGTAGGTCCCCGAGACGTTCCAGCGGAATTTTATGCTCGCCAGACCGAACTGGGATTCGGTCAGGTTCTCGGCGGCCAGGCCCGCCTTGAAGGCAAGGCCGTGTATTCCGAGCTGGCCCCTCGGATAAACGCTGGTTTTGTACAGCTCTCCGGGCCCGCCCGCGGCCAGCACGATATTCTCCGCCAGAAAGACGTTGACGGCATAGTCCGCTTGGCCGATCTCGCCTTTATCCAGCGTCACCACCCCGGCGATTCGCCTCGACTTGCCCGAGCCGAGCGCCAGCAGGTGGGCAACCTCCTGCCCGTCGAATATGGCAATCCCGTATCGCTCCGCCTGTTTCTGCAGACACTCGCTCATGAACTTGCTGGTCTTGGGACCGGCCGAGGTGGCCCGCTCGAACGGGTCGTGGTCCGTCTTGTAGCCAATGAAGCTGCCCATCGAGTCGGTCGGGAACGGAACGCCCGCCTGCACGAGATGGTAGAATTCGCGAAGCGAGCCTATGGCCTCGGCCAGCGCCAGGTCGCCGTGGCAGCAGCCGGCCGCGGTCAGGCTCTTGGCAAACTCCTCGGCGCTGTCCGGCACGTCCGGACTCGTGCCCATCTTGTAGTAGGTCTGCTTGTCCGAGCCGCTCATCCGAGAAGCGCCCAGCCCGATGCCCCCGGTGACCACGGCAATCCTCTGCTGTGCATCGGCGATGCCTTTGGCGCTCATGAATTCGTAAAGGTGAACCGCGCAGTTCATCCCCGCGGCGCCCGCGCCGACGATGACCGTGTTATAGCGGTGAAATCTGACGTCCTGACCGGCGATCTTCTGCGTTTCCATCTTACTCTCTGTTCTCCTGAATAGTCCCCTGGACAATCGAAAGTAAATCTATTCCGTCTGCGGCGCCAACACTGCCGGCCGTGCGAATTCTCCCGTCATCTCGCGAGGCAGCATTCTCACTTCTCCGGCCCTGTCGCAGAAGTAAAGAGACGACTGGGACGGCTTTCTGCCGTGACCGTCCGCCCACAGCGCATAAAAATCGGGGTGCGCATTGACCGGACGCCTCGCGTACGTGTGGTTGTAGAGGCTGTCTCTCGTTAGCTGCCCGGCTTTCTTCCAGGTCTCTCCCAGGTCCTTGCTCACCCACATGGCCATCTCGCCGCCCGGATTATAGGGCTGGGGTCCGGTCTGGGTAGGCGCGATGATCCTCCATGTTCCGGCATCCTCGATATAAAGCGAGCCCATATCGTAGTTGTTGTCCGAGGTCATGGCCGGCAGTATCCGCCAGTTGTCCCCCGTCCATCGCGCGGTCGTCCACGTGCGAGGGTCGTTCTTCGGCCCGGCTTTGTACCCTCGGCTGGTCAGAAACAATATCACCGGCCGGCCTTCGGCGTCGAACCTGATATCCTTCAAATATACTTTAAGCCCCCGCGCTTCGCAATCGCATACGAGAGCCGGATTGCCCACCTCGGTCAGCGGGACAGTCACCCTCCTGCCGTCGGCGGTCCGCCATGTTTTGCCCAAATCGGCGGTCTCGATATAGTACAGATTCGTCCGCCAGTTGAGCCCCTTGTTCTGCGGGTGATAGTTGAACGCCGTGCCGGCTTTGCCGGCGTATGCGGCGCTGATTTGGTAGTGCCCCCTGTCGATTGCCGCCAGGCGCGTCCACTGCGACCAGCTAACGCCGTCGGCGCTCGTCATAAAACATATAGTCCGGTCGGCCGGATAATTATAGCGCGTGAAGAAACAGGCGAATCCCTTGCCTTTGAGATGCCATGCCTGCATGTAGGAGAAATTCGTCATCGGCGCCTCGCCCGAGCCTTCGCGTTTTGTGGCCTTCACAAGCTCAAAAGCGCTTATGTCGTACGGCCGTGTGCTCTTGTGAACGTACGACGGCCGAGGCGTGCCGTGCGAAGTCGAGAATATCCATATATGGCCGTCGTCGTCGAGCGAAATAACGGGATTGTCGTGCGCGTCGTCGGTTTTCTTGTCCAGCAGTATCGTCGGCCGCGGCACCGTTTGCATCCTGTGGTCGTAGTATGAAACCATGTGCACCAGAGTTCGATTGCTGTGCGCGGTCGTCCCGCCGTAACAGAAAAATGTCTTGTCAACCTTCTGACAGTACACGGCAAACGGCTTGTGCTTGGCGCAATACGTGCCGAGCCCGCCGCTGTACTTGTAAACGTACTCGTCGCCGGACGGCTGATTCATGTACCAGATGCCGCGATAGCCCGTATCTTCAGCGTTAATAGTCACCGGCGGGCTTGCCGACCGCGCGGCGGGCGCCGGCCGAGGCAGCAGCAAGAATACAGAGACAGACAGACACAAAGCCGGCCCGAAAATCCCGCGGCTTGCTGCCGGCGCTCCGATTTGACCAAAGTCAGCCATTGTCTGTGCCGTCACCTATCCGGGTCGCTAACCTATGTTGAAGTTCCTGCCTGTCGCCTTGCTTATCTGTTCGACGGAATCCTTGGCAAAATCGATTCCCGGATAGCTCTCGGCGCGCAGCCTGTCTATCAACTGCTTGATTTTCGCAAACTGAGCCGTCAAGAGGCCATAGTCCTGGCCGTCGATGATCCTTTGCATCGTGGCTTTCTCCACCAGGCTGAACGAGCCACCCAGCACCAGCACGCCGACCTTGATGTAATCGGGGATATTGTCGGCGTTGGTGCCGCCCGTGGGCATAAGGCTCACGGCCCTGTGAATCGCAGGATCAATCGCCTTGATGTACGCCGGTCCGCCCAGCTCTCTGGCGGGGAATATCTTGCAGAGATTCGCCCCCTTCGAGAACTGGCTGACCACCTCTGCGGCGCTGCCGCAGCCCGGTATCATCACAATTTTGCGGGCGAGCTTTTCGTAGCTTGCGTCGCTGAAGTTCACGGGCGAAACCAGAAAGCACGCACCCGCATCCACCACCTGCCGCACCGAGGGCAGGGGGTCCTCCGGATGGGCGCTGTTGTATACTTTGAGCATGCCGGGCCAGTCGATCAGACTGGCCGCCCCGGCGACGAAGTCGGGCAGCTCGGCCCGAAGGCGCTGGAGTTTTTCCAGCGGCTTGCTTATGCGGCAGGTCACCTCCATGTTGTTGATGCCGGCCCTGACGAGGGCCTCGGCCGTCTTGACGATGTCCAGCCTGTCCTGGTTGAAGACAAGGACAAAGCCGTCTTGAAGCAGCGTCGTTATTGCATCCCTGATGTCCATTTCGTCTCCCTACAATCTCTTTAGGTGAAAGCCCCCGTCGACGTCGATGACGGTTCCCGTTGAAAAATCCAGCCTTCCTTCGGCGATGGCCCCTACGGCCCTTGCGACGTCTTCGGGCCGGCCCCAGCGTTTTATCGGCGTGAGGCCTTCCGATATCAGCTTGTCGTACTTCGCTTTGACACCGCTGGTCATGTCCGTCGCAATTATGCCGGGCCTGATTTCGAACACGCCGATATTATACTCGGCCAGCCTGTCGGCATAAAGCTTCGTCATCATGCTGATGCCCGCCTTGCTCACGCAGTATTCGCCGCGCCCCGGGCTGCTCGTGTAGGCCGAGATCGAGCCGGTGTTCACAATCCGCATCGCCCGCTCAGGATTCGCCCTCCTCTGGTCTATCATCCAGTTGGCCACCTGCTGGGTCAAAAAATACGGCCCCTTGAGGTTAATCCCCATTACTCTGTCGTAGCTCTGCTCGGTCGCTTCGAGGATGTCCAGCCGCTTCAACGGGGCCACCCCGGCGTTATTGACGAGCATATCGCAGCGCCCGAATCTCTCGCGGGCCAGGTCAACCAGGCGCGCGCGGTCTTCGGCCGAGCCGATATCGCCGCGAAATATCTCGCACTGCGAGCCAAGAGCCTGCAATTCGTCCCGGGTTGTGCGGGCCGGAGATTCGTCGGGCTCGCCGTCGGCCGTGAAATCAAGATGGCTGACCGCCAGGTCGTAGCCCAGTGACGCCAGCTCTTTTGCTATTGCCCTTCCAATACCGCGGCTTGCGCCGGTAACGATTGCTGCAGGTCGCTCTGACATTTTCAACATCCTTTCCGTTGCTCAGTGTTTCAGAAATTCGTTTATCTCTTTGGCCGCCTTCATCCCGTCGGCGACCGCCGCAACCACGGTTGCCGGGCCCCGGACGAGGTCGCCGCCTGCAAACACGCCTCTTCTCGAGGTCGCAAGTGAATCGGGCTGTGTGACAATCAGCCCGTCGGCCAGCTCCACTCCCGGAAGGATTCTCCGAATTCCTTCGGCGACCTGCTGGCCTATGGCCTCGACTACAACATCCATCGCCAGATCGTAGCAACTGGACTTCAAAGGCTCCGGCCTGCGCCGGCCGGAATCGTCGGGCCGGCCGAGCCTGGTCGGGCAGAGCCTGATGCCTGTCAGCCTGCCGTCCTTGATGTTGAATCCGAGCGGAAGGGTCAATATCAGAAAATGCACTCCCAGCTCCATCGCCCGGTCACGCTCGGCGCTCCATGCGGGCATCTCCTTGAAAGAGCGGCGATATATGACATACACATCTTCGGCGCCGAGCTGCCTGGCCGTCACCGCCACATCGAGCGCGGTATTGCCGCCGCCTATGGCGGCAACAGATTTGCCTGCCAGGTCCGGCCGGTCCGGTTTCCTTGCGGCCGCAAGAAAATCCATCGCGTTCCATAACCCCTCGAGCTTCTCGCCGGTTGTACTGACTGACCCGGAAAGACCGATGCCGATGAACGCAGCGTCGAATCCCTCCGCCATGATGGTATCCAGATTGAAATCGGCCCCAAGCTCGGTCCCGAGGCGCAAAACCATCCTATCCTCCGGCGCCCCGCCAAAGACGCCCGCAATCTCGTTCTTTAGAGAGGCGCCCTGTCTGTCCGGTGGAATTACCGATTCAATCATCCCCCCGAATTCGGCGCTCCTGTCGCAGATTGTCACCGTGTGTCCGGCCTCGAGCAGTCCGGCGGCACAGGTAAGGCCGGCCGGACCGGCGCCGACTACAGCTACGTTCCTGCCGGTTGATTCGGCCGGAATCCTAAGCCTCGACCAGCCGTTCTTGTTCGCCTGCTCGGCCAGATACCTCTGTATCTCGGCAATCGGAAGAGGGCCGTCACCTATCAACCCCTCCAGGCAGCCGCCCTGGCACTGCTGCTCCACCGGGCAAAGCCGCGCACAAACCTCCGGAAATATGTTGGACTCCCGCAGCACCTCGTAGGCGCCCCTGTCGTCACCCTCGAGAAAGAGACTGATAAACGTGGGTATATCGACGCCCGCCGGACACGCCAATTGACACGTCGGCTCCTGGCACTTTCGGCAGGCCGAGGCGAGGCGCGCCAGGTTGTCCCGGTCGCTCATCCTGCCGAGTTCGAATATCGGGCCGTACACCTCGTTGTCTCTTACCACGCAGCCGGTCATCCCGCCGTCGCGCATTATCTGCGTGCACGCGCTGCACGCAACACAGACCTTTTCCGGGAAAAGGCGCCCCTTGGTGATGATGTCTTTTGCAAAGTCGGGATATGCGAACGCCATCCTGCCGGCCCCTATCAGGGTCACGAGCCCTTTGGCCTTGGCGGCCGCAGCGACGTTTGCAAACAGCGTCCGAAGCCAGCTATAACCGGTCCCGACCATGGCTATATCGCCGAATTGCCGTTGAATCTCGGCGGTCAGATTAATGAGGCGCGCCACGCCCGCCAGCGGGTGCTCCGGCTCTTCGTATCCGCCGACTATCGGCTGATTGAACGGCCTGCCCACGTGAGGGTTGTAGTAGGGATTGGCCACGGTGATGTTGATGAGCCTCACGCCGCGATCGCGCAAAAGGGACACCAGCTTCGCGGGCTCGGTCAAATCGGCCTTGGTGTAATCATCCCTGTCAACCCCCCAGCCGTACGGATACGGTATCGCGTCGTAGATGCCGAGCCTGGTGACGACTCGTCCCCGGCGGCCCAGCTCCTTGCTGATCCTGTCAACCACCTCGAGCACAAACCGAGTTCGATTCTCGAACGAGCCGCCGTATCTGCCCTTTCTGTTTCGGCCGGCCAGCAGCTCGTTTATCAGGTATCCGTGGCACGACTTCACATCCACCGCGTCAAAGCCGACCTCGAACGCGATTCTCGCGGCCCGCACGTACGCCTCCTGAAGCCCCTCGAGATACTCATCCGTCACCAACGGCCAATCCTCGGGTATTCTGCTTTTGGCATTCGTGTCGGGCGGCTGCTGCGGGATAAGAGCATCGCGGTAGGGATCCCGCCGGGGGATCATCGGGCGCGCCGTGCCGTCGGGCTTGCTGTATCTGCCGGAGTGCGTTAACTGGGCCACGATAAACGGTCTGTGATTTGGGCCATTGGCCGCCGCGCTTTCCCTGGTCCGCCTGATAAGTGCGGCAAAGCGCTCCGCGGTCTCCTCGTGCAGCCAGAGCTGTCTCGGATTGGCCCTTCCCTCGGGCGCCACGGCTATCGCCTCTGCCCAGATCAGGCCCGCGCCGCCGGCGGCGAATCTCTCGTATCGCCGCATGGTCAGACTGCCCGGATTGCCCTGCGAATCGCCGTCGCAGCCCTCCATGGGATGGACGGCAAGAGAATTCGGTATGACAATTTCGTCGAGCTCGACCGGCTCGGCCAGAATCGAGACATCCTCGGAGGCATCGACCTGCAGACCGAGCCGACCGGCCAATTTCTTCAAGTCGTCAACACTGCTCAGTTCAAACTCCCACATCAGCTTTTCCCCTGTCCGGATTGCGGCGGCGCCAAGACGGGCGGCAGATCCTCGATCTCAGCGTGCCGCCGCCTTTCGTTTGACGGCCTTCTTTCTCGACTTTGGCTTTACTCGCCGAGTTTCACTCTCAAGCTTTACTTTTAGGAACCTGGCCGTATGGCTTTTCGTGTTCTTTAGGATATTTTCGGGAGGACCCGCCGCGACAACCCGGCCGCCCGACTCGCCGCCCTCGGGGCCAAGGTCAATGATGTAGTCGGCCATCTTCACAACGTCGAGATTGTGTTCGATTACCACGACCGTGTTGCCCATGTCGCACAGTCTCTGCAGAACGTTCAGGAGGTTCTGAATGTCCGCAAAGTGCAGCCCCGTGGTCGGCTCGTCCAGCAGGTACATCGTATGGCCCGTGGCGGCCTTGGCAAGCTCGGCCGAGAGCTTCACCCGCTGGGCCTCGCCGCCCGAAAGAGTCGTCGAAGACTGGCCGAGCTGCATGTAGCCCAGCCCCACATCGTTGAGCGTCCGGAGTATCCGCAAAATCTTCGGGAAGTTGGCGAAGAATTCGAGCGATTCGGCGATCCTCATATCGAGAACGTCCGCGATGTTCCTGCCCTTGTAGGTGACCTGGAGAGTCTCCGGACCGAACCGCTTGCCTTTGCAGTTCTGGCAGGTGACATATACGTCCGGCAAAAAGTGCATCTCTATCTTCCTGGTCCCCTGGCCCCGGCAGTGCTCGCAGCGACCGCCTTTGACGTTGAAGCTGAATCGCCCGGGCTTGTAGCCGCGAATCTTCGCCTCGCGAGTAATGGAAAACAGTTTCCTTATCAGGTCGAAGACCCCGGTGTAGGTCGCCGGATTGCTCCGGGGCGTCTTGCCGATGGGCGACTGGTCTATCTCGATAACCTTGTCAATCAACGAGGTCCCAAGAACGTTCTTGTGCCTTCCCGGCTTCTCCCGGGACAGATAAAGCCGGCGCTTCAGCGCACGCAGAAGAATCCGGTTGATCAGCGTGCTCTTGCCCGAGCCCGAGACACCCGTGACGCATATAAATACGCCCAGCGGAAACTTGACGTCGATGCACTTGAGATTATGCTCTTCGGCGCCCTTGACCTCCACGCACTTTCGCAGACTGTATTTTCTTCTCTTGACCGGCAGCGCTATGCTCTTCCTGCCGCTCAGATAGTCGCCCGTGAGCGACCTCTTGCAGGCCGCAATGTCGCCGAGGCCGCCCTGGGCGACAACCTCGCCCCCGTGCGAGCCGGCGCCGGGGCCGATGTCGATTATATGGTCGGCGCTGCGTATTATGTCCTCGTCGTGCTCGACCACTATTACGGTGTTGCCGAGCCTGCTGAGCCGCTGCAGAATCCCCAGGAGCCGGTCGTTGTCCCGCTTGTGCAGACCTATCGTGGGCTCGTCGAGAACGTAGCAGACCCCCACCAGGCCGCTGCCAACCTGCGTCGCCAGCCGAATCCGCTGCGCTTCGCCCCCCGCCAGGGTGCTGCTCATCCTGTTGAGGGTAAGGTACCCCAGCCCCACGTCAACCATGAATTTAAGCCTGCTCTTTATCTCTTTTAGAACCTGCGCGGCAATAAGCGCCTTTTCCCCCTCTAGCTTGAGCCTGCTGAAGAACCGCTGGGCCTTCTCGATGCTCAGGCCCGTCAGCTCGCTTATGTTCTTTGCGCCGACGGTGACGGCAATCGCCTCCGTTCGAAGCCGCGCCCCGTGACAGGTCCGGCACGGCTGCTCGGAAAGATAGCCGTGGAGCCTGGCCTTGACGTATTCGCTCGTCGTGTTCTGCCAGCGCCGCGTAAGATTCGGAATCACTCCCTCAAACCGCATGCCGAGCTTCTTATGGTCGGCCGCGCCCGTGCCGTACATCAGTATCCGACGGCAATCCGCCGGTATCTGCTCGAACGGCGCCGACTTGCTGATGCCCATGTTGCGGCAGAATCGTTTGACCAGCCTGTTGTAGAAGATGTTCATGCGCTTGCCGCCCTTGCGCCACGCGTCAATGGCGCCGTTCTCCAGCGAGACAGTCTTGTCCGGCACAATCAGTTCCGGGTCGAACTCAAGAATGGTGCCAAGACCGTCGCAGCTTGTGCAGGCGCCGTAGGGGCTGTTGAAGCTGAAAAGTCTCGGGGACAGCTCCTCCAGGCTGGCCTGGGGATGGTCGGGGCAGGCGAATCTCTCGCTGTATATGACCTGCTCCCACCGGCCGTTGCCCCCGCTCTGCTTGTCGGCGTCCGGCTCCTGGGTCAGCACCAGAACGACCCCGTTGGCCAGCTTGAGCGCCGTCTCAACCGAATCGGCCAGGCGAATCCGAATCCCGTCCTTGATTATGAGCCTGTCCACCACGGCCGCTATGTCGTGTTTCTTGTTCTTCTCCAGGGCCGGGGCGTTGCGAACGTCGTACACCGTGCCATCGACACGAACACGAACGAAGCCTTCACGCTGTATCTCGGCGAATATCTCCCTGTGCTCGCCCTTCTTGCCCCGCACTATGGGCGCGCAAATCTGGACCTTGGTCCCCGCTTGCCCGGTCAGAACCGAGTCCACTATCTGCGAAGAGTGCTGGCTCGTAATCTCTTTGCCGCACACCCAGCAGTGAGGCTGCCCGACACGGGCAAAGAGCACCCTGAAGTAGTCGTAGATCTCCGTGGTGGTGGCCACGGTTGATCGCGGATTGCTGCCCGAGCTGCGCTGCTCGATGGCGATGGTGGGCGGAAGACCGGTTATGTCCGAAACGGCTGGCTTTTGCATCTGCTCCAAGAACTGGCGGGCGTATGCGCTGAGCGATTCGACGTACTTCCTACGGCCCTCGGCATAAATCGTGTCGAACGCAAGCGAGCTTTTGCCCGAGCCGCTCGTGCCGGTTATAACGACCAGCTTGTCGCGCGGAATGCTCAGGTCGATATTCTTGAGGTTGTGCTCGGCCGCCCCGGAAATGTTGATCGACCTGTTTGTTTTGCCTGCCATCACGCCTGCTTGCTTTGTGTAATACTACTGCCAAAAACACGCAACAACACAAACGAAACATTGTACCAAAAGGACCCGACCGGGTAAAATCTTTATTGGTGAATGCAGCATGTTGAAGGGGATTCTTGATGAGAAAGCTGCACAACTGGGACCTGTCCTACGAGCAGGCTCGAAGGCTGCAGGAGCGTCTGGCCTGCCGCGTGCGGTTTGCCCCCCTGAGGAAGCCGCCGAAGACGGCCGCCGGGATCGACTGTGCCTTCAGCAGAGACGGAAAGAGAATCTTCGCCGCAGTTGTCGTCCTCAAGCTGCCCGGCTTCGAGACCGTCGAGACGGCGCATTGCGCTCGAAGAGTGAATTTCCCGTATATTCCCGGCCTACTTTCATTCCGGGAGGCCCCGGCCTGCATTGCCGCGGCGGAAAAGCTGCGTTCACGGCCCGATGTCTTCATAATCGACGGGCAGGGAATCGCCCATCCGCGCCGGCTCGGCCTGGCCGCACATCTCGGGCTGTTCTTCGACAGGCCGACCATCGGATGTGCAAAGAGCCGCCTGACCGGCCGATTTGACGAGCCCCCGCCCGAAAAAGGAGCCTACAGCCTCCTTACAGACCAGAAGAGGCCATCCGAGACAATCGGGGCCGTGGTCCGCACGCGCACCAACGTCAAGCCGCTCTTTGTGTCCGTCGGCAACAGGTGCCGCCTGCAAGACGCGATAGAGGTCACCCTCAACTGCACGACCCGCTATCGCCTGCCCGAACCGACCCGGTTGGCCCATCAACTGGTCGGCAGGCTCAAGCTGCGCGCTTGAACAATCCGGCCCGTTACTTGCCCGTGATATCCGCCGAAATAATCAGAAAGACCACTGTCTCTTCGTTCTGCACGGCCCCGGCTATCGCCGGCTCCCCGGCATCGACATACAGACTGCCTGCCCAGTTCCACGACAGGCTGTCGACAGGCTCCCCCTCTATCGGGGGCAGGTCCCTCAGCGTGTCCTGGCTCAACTTATAATCCACCAGTATCCTCTCGTTGGCTCTGACGAACGCCGAGACCTCAAACTCCGAACCGATTCTCCACGTTGTGCTGCCCCTCGGACGAACGGGCGGGCGCGCACCCGCGCGAGCCGGCTCCGGCGCTGTCTGCTCGGTTTCCTGCCGTTCCGCGTGAACGCTTTCGGTCGATTTCATAGTCGCTCGCGCGCGAGGACCCACCGTCAGCTTCGCGCCGCTGACGACCCTGGCCTTATTCTCGTCCTTCAGGCACCTAGCGATATCCTCGACCGATGCGGCGTGTGGCTTTTGCCCTATAGGGCTCACACCAAGCTCGTAAAGCGCCGCGAGCCTCACCTCCACCACAAACGCCTCAACCAGAACGCTCGCTGCTTCATACGGGTTCGGCGCCTTCTCAGCGTCCTTTGCCTGCGCTTCGGCGGTCGGACCTGCCGAATGGCCGCCCAGAAACAGTGCGCAGGATGCGATACCGGCCAAAATCACAATATCTCTTGACATCCTTCTCATGACTTCCCCTTTCGAATTGTATTGACCAAAAGCTTCTGTTGCTGTACCCAATTATTACAGGCACGGCAAACCTCTGCGGTCACGGGGAAAGTCTGCCAAAAATGCAGGAAATACTCCTATCGCCGGGCGTTTCCGCTCACCCGGGTGCATAACTGCGCTCTTACAGCTTCGACTGTGCCCGGACAGTCTCACCTGCCCGAGACAAGTCCGGCCGATTCTATCACTATCGGCTCAACAGGGACGTTGGGCATTCCGTTGCGAACCGTCGTCTTTACCGCCGCGATCGCATCGACCACGTCCATCCCCTCAACCGTCCTGCCGAATACCGCATAGCCGGGGTTCTCGGGACCCGTGTAGTCCAGTTGAGCATTATCCCGGTGGTTGATGAAGAACTGCGAGGTGGCGCTGTCAGGATGGGGCGTCCGCGCCATCGCGATGGTCCCGCGCTCGTTCTTCAGGCCGTTGCTCGCCTCGTTCGCAATGGGAGCGTGCGTCTCTTTTCGCGCCATATCGGCCGTGAATCCGCCCCCCTGTATCATGAAGCCCGATATCACCCGGTGGAATATCGTACCGTTGTAGAACCCTTCCTCCACGTACCTGAGGAAGTTCTTTGTCGTAATCGGCGCGGCCTTCTCATCCAGCTCGATCACGATATCGCCCATGCTTGTTTTGAGTTTCACCATCTTCGTCTTCATCTCCGTGTTGCAGCCCGTCGCCGAGACCACAAGCGCCGCCAACATAAAACCTGTTAATCTGTTAACCACTGGACACACCTTTCAAAGCAGAGTACTTGAGTAATGACACGTCAAATCCTGCTTCGAAGCCGTCTTCTACGTGACCGGCTCCGCTTCTTCCTTCCACCTGTTCCTCTTCACCGAGGCAAGTATCTTTTTGGCACACTCCAACGCAGCCAGCCCCTCCTCGGCGCCGACCTCCGGCACGTACGTTCTGTCGGTCACGGCCCTCAAGAAGGCCTCCTGCTCGAGGCGGACCGGCTCCTTGTCGTCTATGGCAAGCGGCTCGATATGCAGAAGCTCCGCCCAGTTCACGGTCGTCAGGTCGAAATCGCCTGTCTGCCGCTGGCGGCGTATCCAGTTGACCACGTCGAAATTGGGGGCGGTTTTGATGATAATCCCGCTCTTCTTGAGGTAATCGACGCTCAGATACGCCTGCCGGCTGAACACCCTTACTTTCCTCTCGGTCTTGAGCGCAACACGCGAGGCCGTGACGTTTGCGATGCAGCCGTTCTCGAACACAATTCTTGCGTTGCAGATGTCTTCCCTCTCCTCGACAACGCTCACCCCCACCGCATCGACCCGCCTGACCTTGCTCGCCGCCAGAGACAAAATAATATCTATATCGTGAATCATCACATCCAGCACGACCCCGACGTCGGTCGAGCGGAAGGGGTACGGGCTGATGCGGCTGGCCTCGATGAACTTGGGCTCGATATCAAGCCTCTTTATCGCCTGCACGACCGGATTGCAGCGCTCGGAGTGACCGACCGCAACAACGCTGTCGTTTTCACCGGCCAGAGCCACGATCTTGCGGCCCTCCGCGACGCCGGCCGCAAGCGGCTTCTCAATCAGCACCGGGATATGGTTCTCAATGAATACCTTCGCGAGCCTGGCATGAGTCACCGTCGGCGTGGCTATTGTCACCGCGTCGACCCTGCCGAGAATATCTTCGCAACCCGTGAAAGCGGCACAGTCGTACTGCTCGGCCAGCCGCCGGGCCTTGTCGGCGTCGATATCGACCACGGCTGTGAGCCGGCTCTGCGGCAACTGGTCGTAAACCTTTGCGTGGATCGTCCCCATCCTGCCGGCCCCAACAACAGCGGTGCGAACCTCACTATTCTGCATACGTCAAATCCTGTCCGTTTCAAGCCCGCTGACCCGGGCGGTGAGCTTATTTCCCGGCCGCTGCCGCTGCCGCTGCGCGATCCCGCACCGAAACAGCCTATCCGTGACGGAGCGTCTCAAGGTACCTGCCGAATCGATGTTGACTGCTCCTGTCTATGGCCTCCACAATCGCCCGCACGTTTTCATCGAGCCCGTCCTCCTGCGCCATACTCCTGGCGTTCGCGAGCAGCGCGCCGCCCTGCCGGTAAAGCCTCTTGTAAGCATCGATTATCCGCGCCTGCTGCTCGGCCGTCAGACCCGCACGCTGCATCCCCCTCTTGTTGACGCCCCGGACCCTCGGGGGATAGTGCCCGCTGACGGTCAGAAACGGGGGAACGTCTTTCGTCACCCCGGCCAGCCCGGCAACATACGACCACTTGCCGATAGTCACGAACTGATGCGCGCCGGCCAGACCGCTCAGCCAAACACCCGTCTCAATCCTGCAGTGCCCGCCTATCTGTACGTAGTTGCTAATGACAATCCTGTCGGCGAGGATGCAGTCGTGTCCTATGTGCGCGCCGATCATCAGGAAATTGTCGTTTCCTATCACCGTCTTGCCCCCTTCGCTCATGCTCGGATGGATTGTCACCTGCTCGCGAAATACGTTCCCGTCCCCGATTACAAGCTCCCCAATCCTCGTATCGGGACCCAGGGCCAGTATCTGCGGTATGCTCCCGATCGCCGAATGAGGGAAGAAACGGTTGTTGCTACCTATCTTCACCCCCTCACCGATAAACACGTTGGCGTCAAGCCTGGTCCCGGCGCCTATTTCAACACCGCCGCATATCACGCAATTCGGCCCGGCCCTAACATCCTCGCCCAAACGGACCGTCCTGTCTACTACTGCACTCGGATGGATCTCGGCCATCTCTTCTCCACTCTCAACTCAACAACACACTCTCTCAACGTCGCTTCCCTTCGTCCTTCTCTCAGACAGTCTCGTCATCAACCAGCATAAACCGTATCTCCGCCTCCGCAACAACCGTGTCGCTTACCAAAGCCTTGCAGCGACACTGCGCAGTCCTCTTGCGCAGCCTCACCGTCTCGGCAGTCAGAACAAGCTGATCCCCCGGAACAACCGCCTTGCGAAGCTTCACATTATCCATGCTCAAAAGAACCGCAAGCTTCCCCGTATGCTCCAGCCGCTGAGCAAAAAGAAGACCAGAAAGCTGAGCCATCGATTCCACGATCAATACGCCAGGCATGATCGGAGTGCCGGGAAAATGACCCTGGAAAAACTGCTCGTTGAACGTCACGTTCTTGATCCCTGTTATCCGCGTATCTCCAACTATCTCTATTACCTTGTCCACCAGCAAAAACGGGTACCTGTGTGGCAGAATCTTCGCAATCCTACGGATGTCAAGGATGGCGTCGGTCCCGTACTTCTGGATGCGCTCCTGCTGCTCGGCGGCCTCGTAGAGCTTCCTCGCAAGCTGCTGGTTCAGAGCGTGACCGCTCTTGTAGGCCACGATCCGCCCCTTCAGGGCGCGCGCCACCAGGGCAAGGTCACCGACCAGATCCACAATCTTGTGCCGGACGCATTCGTTGGGAAACCTGTAACTGTTCTTGATTGGTCCGTCCGAGTTTATCACCAGCAAATCACGAGGACCGATGTGCGTTCCCATACCGCGGGCCTGAAACTGCTTGGCCTCGGCCTCCAGCAGAAACGTTCGGGCCGGCGCAAGGTGCCTCTCGAAATTCTCCGGCGTGAGGCGGCAGCTAAATATCTGCCTGCCTATGCCCGTGTGGCCCCCGTAGTCGAGGTCATAAGTGATATTCAATCCGTCGTCGGCGTATGGCAGTGCGTATATTGAGGCATCGCCCGCCGTCAGCGCAAGAGGCTTGGTTATCACAAAATCCCTCCGGCTCACATTCTGTTCCACAACCCCGGCGCGCTTGAGAAGCTTGAAATAATCGGCGCTGCTGCAATCGGGCGCCGGCAGCTCCGGCCCGTTGACCTCAATCGTGACGTTGTCTATCTCCATCGCATTGACGGCGGCCATGCAGTGCTCGATGGTCTCGATGCTCACCGACCCCTTCTTTATCGAGGTCCGCCGGCTCCGCTCGGCAAGGTTCGATGCGACCGCACTGATGCGAACCGGCTCGGGCACATCCGTGCGGACAAAGGTCACACCTGTATCCACGGGGGCGGGCCGAAAAATGACCTTCGTTTCCTTGCCTCCGAACAGACCTTTTCCTGCAATCTTGCCTTCACTCTTTATGGTCTTCTGCAGCTTCAAGTCTATCGAGCCTCTTGCCAAGTTGCTTCAACTGCTCGGCCATCTTCGGCAGACGCAGAGACAAACCGACTATCCGCAGCGCCTCTTTCCTCTCAATTGCGGGTGTCCAGGCCAGTTGCCGCCCGGACCCGACGCTGGTCATCACGCCCGCCTGGGCACCTATCATCGTGCCGGCGCCTATTTCGATGTTGTCGGCCAGACCTACCTGGCCGCCTAGCACGACGCCGTCGCCAAGCCTGCAACTGCCCGAAACGCCGGCCAGTGCGGCTATAAGACAGCATTTGCCGATTACAACGTTATGCGCTATCTGAACCAGATTGTCTATCTTCGTCCCGGCGCCGATTATCGTATTGCCGAACTTGGCCCTGTCAACGCAACAGTTGGCCCCTATCTCGACAAAGTCCTCTATAACCACGCCGCCGTCGTGCGGAATCAGCCTGTGGGAGCCGTTGATGAACGAATACCCGAAACCCGTCGAGCCTATGGTCGTGTTCGCCTGGATTATCACGTTGCTGCCGAGCCGGCAGTTGTGATAAACAACAACGTTGCAATCGAGACGACAATTTGCCCCGATTATCGAGTTCTCGCCTATTTTGCACCCGCTCCCAATGACCGTGTTTTCACCGATCTCGACCCCGTCGGCGATTGCCACGTTCGCTTCGACCGCCACCCCCTTGCCCAGCTTGACGTCACGTCCGATCCGGGCCGTCGAATCGACGCCTTCGCTCGGGGGTTTTAGCTTGGGGGCGAAAATCTTCAGGGCGTCTATCAGCGCCGAGTTGACGTTCTTTACGACCAACTGAGGCCTCTCGACGCCCTCAATGCATCCGCCCACTATCACGGCGCCCGCGCCGGATTCCGCAAGAGAGGCCTTGTGCCTCTCGTCCGCCAAAAAAGTCACCTCATCGGCCCCGGCCGTCTCCACCGGGCCCACCGAGCTTATCGGCCTTTCCGCGTCACCCGCTTTCGCAACCAGCTCGGCCCCTATACGTCTGGCTAATTGTGCAACCGTTAGTCTCATGGCAGCCTGAGAATCAAAGTGTGACAAAAATGGCAATTTCCGAACGCTGTATTACGCCTCTTTTACTACTTCTTTGTGCTGTCGTTCTTGTCCAGCTCGGCAACTACCTCGGCCGTAAGGTCCCGGCAGCCCGCGCTGTAAAGAACCTTGTGCGTTTGTATCGACATCATCAACTGCTCGCCGCTGCCGAAGGGAAACTCGGGCTCGTCAACCTCGAAAACCACGGACAGACCTTTCTGCTTCGCCAGAGACGCGACTATCTCCAGAGTCTCCTTGTACAGCGCTTCGGTCCAAAGCTGGTCCTTCAACAAGCTCTGCCGCTTGTTGAACTCCTGCATCGCCTTCAGGCTCGCCTGCTTCTCGAACAGCTCCTTGACCTGCGCCATATAGTCGGCGCCGCCCGGCCTCAGGGCCTTGAGACCGGCCTCAAGCGCGCCGATGGTCTTGGCCAGCTCTTCCTCTTCCGCGTTCGCCCTGCTCTGCTCGGCCAGAGACTCCGCCCTATACCTGCGGTTTCTCTCGCACTCACGGAAGGCCTGCCTTATCCGTACGATCCCGATTTCCGACGACCCGCTCGCCGGGCCCGGCTGCGCCATGCCGTATTCGTGACCCGCAAACAATAAAACTCCCGCCGCCAGAGACGCAAATACCATCGTTCTAACCATAACACAATCCTTTCTTTTGCCGGGGCCCGTCAAAACGCGCTCCCAAGTGACCATGAATCCAGCTAATATCCAAAACTGCCCCCTATCGAAAAGCTGAACGCCTCCGTGTCGTCTGCATCATCCTTCATGAAAGGAAACGCCACCTCGAATCGCATCGGAGCATTACCAAAAAATCCGGGAAGCAGTATCTGTATGCCCGTCCCCACCGAAGCACGGTAGCTGCCGGAATCCACCGTCCCGCTGTCCACAAAGAACAGGGCCGCGAAATTCTCGTCGGTCAACGGCACCACCACCTCGGCGCCGGCCAGGAATACCCAGTCGCTGCCGATGGGGTCTTTTCGCCTCGGCTCCGAGACGCCCGTCTGAAGACCCCGGGGGCTGACGCCCCTGTAGTCGAAACCCCGGATACCATACAAGCCTGTGCCTCCGGCGTAGAATCTCTCGAAAGGCGGGGCGTCACCCACCACTGTGCCCGCAGTCAGCTTCGTCGCCAGCACCGTCTTGCGCTCCAGAAGGTCCTCCCAAAGCGTTTTGTACCACACATAGCTGCCGCTCAGTATTCCGAAGTTGTGATCGCCGGTCACCTGCTCGTAGTCCGCGTCGAATGCATAACCGCGGCTGGGTGTGAACCTGTTGTCCGTCATGTCCCTGCCCAGCCCCAGCCTCACGCCGAAAAGCGTGCTGTCGCCCTTGACATCATATATCTCCTGCGGGGCGTCATCGTGAATGTCCTTGACGGTGACCTCTTCAAGCCTGAAGCCCAGGGTCCGGCGCCACTTGTTCTCGAGCCGTTGTGTAAATCCGACTGCCGCCTTGAGACGCCCCTCGTCGTGACTCTCCCAATACGTCTCATAGCTCGAGCCGACGAGATTCAGGGCCGTCGGTCTGTCACGAAAGTACGGCTCGGTGAACATGACCGAGTAACGGCTGTACTCGGTCCCCGTATCCAGCAGAACCCTAAGGGACTGCCCGGCTCCCATGAAACAGTCCAGGGCGAGGAACTCCGCGAAGCTCTCGGGCCAATCCGAAACGTCGAAATTGCTTTGCTCGAAAAGCAAACGCCCTATCAGGCCTCTATTGCTGCTCACCCCGACGCTGGGGCTCCATATGCCCGTGTCACCCTCCTTTATGTTGATTCTCACGTCTCGCCGGTCATCCGAGGGGTCGGCCGCCCCGGCCGGTTCGATTATCGCCTCCTGAGCCAGAGACATCCTCTCCAGATACCCCTCCAGTTTGCCCCCGCCCTCCTTCGGCGCCATCTCCGCATCGTACAGCTCGCCCGGGGTGAAGCCAAATTCGTCCAGGACCCGCCTTATGGCCTTGTCCTGTGTCCGCTCGTTTCCCGTTATGTCGATGCGTCCGATTCTGAACTGCCTGCCCTCGGTTACCTTGAACTCGACGTCCACCACGGCCGGCCCGCCTTCCCGGAAGATCGGACGCTGCTCGACATACGCGTCGATGTAGCCGTTCTCGCGATACGCTTTAAGAATGCGCCTGGCCTGCGCCTCGGCCTTGCGTTCGAAGTACGTCCGGCCCGGTTTCAGCTCAAAGGCGGACAGCAGAGTCTCGTCGTCGAACTTCGTGTTACCCGAGAGAATTATGTCACCGACCTTGTAGATTGGTCCCTCGTCTATTACGAAAGTGATGTGCGAATCCCCCTCAACTGTCACCCGGTGATCGAGAAAACCCGCCTGGTAGTACAGGGTCCGCAGCCTCTCGACGTCCGCCGCCACCTTCTCCTCGGTATAGTAAACCGGGAAGATGAACCAGTCTCTCGTCTTGGTTTTTATCTTTCTCTCGAGATCGCCCTTCTTTATAACCTTGTTTCCCCTGAACTTGATCGACCTGATCTGAATCCTCGGCCCCTCCTCGACCGTATAGACGATCGTCCCGGCCGCCAGGTCCGAGCCCTCGAGCGTCACCTCCACATGCGCGTAGCCTTTCTTGCGATAGTACTCGGCTACCGCGTCTCTGCCGAGCTCAGCCAGCACGGGATCAAGGTAGTCGCCGACCTGAAAGTCCACTTCCTTGCGCAGGACGTTGTCCGAGAACTTCCGGTTCCCGACAAAATCAATCGACTTCACCACGCTCCCGTCCCGACCTGGCGGACCCGCAATCGCCCGCCTGACACCGCCGCCGGAAACCTGCGTGGACGAGCAGCCCGAGACCAAAAACAAAACCGCCGCCGTCGAAAGCACAGCCAAAACGATATGTCGAGCGTCATATACGTTCGTTCGCATGTCCTGTCTCATGTCCCGCATCTCGCCAATCCGTGGACCGAAAATGAGATACGGGCCAAATATCAAAATGGCGCCGACTGCTCTTCAACCCGAGAGGCGTTCTCAAAACGCGTAATCTTCTCTCTGAACACCAGCTTAACGGTGTCCGTGGGCCCGTTACGCTGCTTGGCTATTATCAGTTCGGCCGTATTATCCTCCTGGTAATCCTCCTCCCCGCGGCGGTAATAATCCTCGCGGTGAAGGAGCATCACAACGTCCGCGTCCTGCTCGATGCTGCCGCTCTCCCGAAGGTCGCTCATCCGGGGCCGATGCCCCTCCCTGCCCTCCGGCGCACGGTTCAACTGGCTCAAGACCACCACCGGAATGTTCAGTTCTCTGGCCAGCGCCTTGATGTATCGGGAGATCGCCGTTATTTCCTGCTGACGCGACTCGACCCTGCTTGTCCCCAGACTCATCAACTGCAAATAATCAACCACGATGCAGCGGATATCGTGAAGATTCTTCAGTCGTCTCGCCTTGGCGCGAAGCTCCAGCGGCGTCAGAGCCGAGGTGTCGTCGATATAGATCGGAGCTTCCGAAAGCTGACCGCACGCCTCGACCAGCTTCTGGTAGTGCTCCGTGCCTAAAAAGCCCTTCCTTACCTTCTGGCTTTCTATCTCGCCCACGCTGCAAAGAAACCGCTCCGCAAGCTGCTGCCTGCCCATCTCCAGAGAGAATATGGCCACCGGCGTCCTCTCAACGAGACCTATATGTTCGGCAATGTTCAGGGCCAGCGACGTCTTGCCCATGCTGGGCCTGCCCGCAATGATTATCATCTCACCGCCCTGCAGACCGCAAGTCAGGTTGTCAAGCTCGTGGTAGCCGGTCGCCAGACCCGTAACGTGGCTGCCCTGGCGCTTTTCTATCAGCTCATAGACGGCAGTGACCAGATCCTTCAAGGCAACGATGCTGCTGCTGATGTTCTTGTCCGTAACCGCAAATATTCTCCGCTCGGCCTCGTCCAGAACCTCGCGCGTATCGCCGGCGTCGCCGTACGCCTCATTCAGAATCTCCGTGGCGACCTGAATAAGCTCCCGGAGAAGCATCTTGTCTTTCACGATCCCCGCGTAGTAAGCGACGTTCGCCGAAGAGGGGACGGACTCCATGACCCTGGCCAGGTACTCGACGCCCCCAACGGCTTCGAGCTGCCTGCGCTTTTCAAGCTCGTCCCGTAGAAGAACCGCGTCGATTTCAACGCCTTTTTCGTAAAGTCCCGCGAGGGCATCAAATATGTGCTGGTGCTCGATGCGGTAGAAAGCGTCGCGCCCCAGCAGCCCCACGACCTCCCCGATGCACTCCGGGTCGATTATCATAGAGCCCAGAACCGCGGCCTCGGCGGCAAGCGATTCCGGCATGCCGCGACCGGCCAGAGCCGCGCCCGCACGCCCGTCAACAGCACCGCGCGAGGCCGGCTCGGCGGCCCGCGTCTTGTCCTTCTCTGACTTAGTTAGCTGCGCCATCCGACCTGTTTCCAAAAAGCAGTCACCCGATATCTTAAAACGATGAACGGAACGAAAATCCTAACGCGACGATTCAACCGCCGGAATCTTCCGCCTCTTCCGGAACCGCCTTGCTCTGTTCGGCCACCACCACCACGTTCACCACCGCCGTCAAATCATCGGCGAATCGCAGCGTTACGCTGTGAGTGCCAACCTCCTTTATATGTTCGCCCAGTTCCACTATCTTGTCCGCGACCTCAAAGCCCTGCGCGCGCAGATTCTCTGCAATCTGCCGCGCGGTAATAGAGCCGAACAGATGGCCCTGCTCGTTCGCCTTGGCCGCCAAAACGGCCTCCGCACCGTCAACGGCCTTGGCCGCCTCTTGAAGCCTCGTCTTCTCCCTTATCCGCTCCTGAGCCCGCCTGGCCTTCTCTTCCGCAATCGCCCGGATGTTGGCCTCGGTCGCAACCTTCGCCAGACCCTGCGGAAGCAGATAGTTCCTCGCATGACCTTCCTTAACCTCGACAACATCTCCGAGCCAGCCGAGCTTCTCCACGTCCTCACAAAGTAAAACCTTCATATTACACACCTCGTATCCTGTAGTTCACAGCCGATGGGCCGGACCCACGTTCAAAATCGATTGTTCCGGGCCGCGGACAAAATATCAAGTCGTAAACGGAAGCAGCGCCATAAATCGGGCGCGCTTGATCGCCTTCTTCGCCTTCCTCTGGCAGCCGGCGCAATTGCCGCTGCGTTTCCGCGAGTATATCTTGCCGCGATTGGTCAGCAGCTTGCCAAGGGTTTCGACATCCTTGTAGTCAACGTACTTGATGCCTCTCCTGCAAAAACGGCATTGTGTCTGATCCCGGGCGGCGCCGAAGCCCGGCTTTCTTCTGCTGTCACTTCTTCTTCTTTGCATCTTTCCCATATCTTACCTGTCAACAATATGCGTTATCCGGCCAATACTGTGCTGTCGTTTGCCCAAACGCCAACGACCAAACACCAAACAATATCAAAAAGGTATATCATCACCGCCCGCCTGTCGGTCGGGTTCGGGCCCCGAACGGCTCGGGCTCTGACCCGACCGGTCGGGCCCGCCGACCGAAGAGCCTGGCAGAAACTGGAAATTCTCGACCGTCACCCGGAGCTTGCTGCGCTTCGACCCGTCCTGGGCGGTCCAGCTATCGAACGTCAGCCTCCCCTCGACGAAAACTGGCCGGCCTTTGGCCAGGTACTTGTTTATGTTCTCGGCCTGCCGACCGAAAGCACGGCAGTCCACAAAGCAGGTCTCCTCGCGAGAGCTGCCGTCCTGGGCGGTCCACTTGCGATTCGTGGCCAAACCGAAATCAACCACCGCCGTCTGGTTCGGCGTGTATGACAACTGCGGGTCACGCGTCAGGTTGCCCATCAGTAAGACTTTGTTAAAACCAGCCATATGCTATAAACTCCCTTCCCGGCTTCGACCGGAAATTGGTTGACCGTCCTGCCCGGAACTGCGGCCACAACTCGATTGCCGTTCTAGAAGGACGGTCCCTCTCGTTCAGAATCCTCATTCGCCTGCACCGCCTGATCGGGCTTCGTCTCCTCGACGGTGGGCTCTTGCGGCCGGGAGCCCGAATCCTGCGGAGCGGCAGAACGCTCTGAGGCGGGCGGTTGTTCGCTCTTTTCGGGCGCTTCGTCCGAGTCCGGCGCCTGTTCAGACAATTGCGCCGCGACCGGTTCTTCTGCTGCTTCGCCTTCGGGGACCTCGGCCGCCGGCAGCTCCCGCGCGGCCGGCCCTTCAGCGTCGGCAAGCTCAGCCTGCGCCGCCGCTTTCTGTTTAAGCTTGCTCTTCTCCGCCTTCGTCGCCGGAGTGTCTTTCTCGATGTCCTCCTGGGTCATCTGCTCGGCGCTCAGAATCAACACACGCATGATCTGGTCCGAAAGCTGAACGTTCTTCTCGATCTCCGGCACCCTCCTGCCCTCGACCCTGAAGTACGTCAGAACATAAGTGCCTCTCGTCTGCCGATTTACTTCGTATGCAAGCTTGCGCTCGTCCCATTTTCTTATCGAAACAATCTCCGCCCGAGACCTCTTCAGCAGCTTCTCGATAACCTCAACCGCCGCTCCCCAATCCGACGCCTTGGCCGAATCAATAAGGAACATCGCTTCGTACAATCTCTTTGTAACAGTTTCCAACTCAATTACCTCCCGCTAAAATCACATTAGCCACGTCTGACAGTCAGTATCCGGCTTCATCCTGCACAACCGAAAGGCCGACGCTTAGGCGTCTGACCTGTTAAACTCACTCATTGCTTTGTCAATACCATCTCTAATCCAGCAAAGCACGGCATCGCGGGCCCGCTCAATCGCCTCGTTCAGGGCCTGCTTCTGCGATTCCGTCGGACGATCCAGGACGTAGTCAACCGCCATATCTTCGCCCCTGCTGCCGACGCCGATTCGCAGACGGCCGAACTCACTTGTGCCGAGCTTTTCTATGATATCGGCCAGCCCGTTATGACCCCCGGCAGAGCCTTGCGCCCTGATGCGAATCCTGCCGGGCTCAAGCGCCATATCGTCGGTGACCACAAGCAGGTTGCACAGCGAAAGCCTGTAGAAGCCAACCGCCGTCGCCACGACCTGCCCGCTTGCGTTCATAAAACGCCACGGCTTGAGCAATATTAACTTTTCACCTGCGTATCCGCCCGACCCGAAACGTCCGCCGAATTTCTCTCGTCTCAATTCTATCCGTAACGCTTCGGCCAGCGAATCGATAACCTTGAATCCGGCGTTATGCCGGGTATCAACATACTTGTCGCCCGGATTGCCCAGACCGACGACCATTTTCAGACTGTCCATAGCCGCGCTTCAACAAAACCGCTCTATTGCTCCTCAACGGTCTCCTCCTCAGCCTTCTTCTGCTCGCGAATAACCTCTGGCGCCGCCGGCTCCTCTGCTTCAACCTCCTCGGTGCTCTTGGCCGCCGCAACCAGATGGCAGGTCACCAGAATCGTCTCAGGAGACCCCACAAGCCTTACACCTTCGGGAAGCCCGATATCGCCGGCGTGGACAATGTCGCCGACGCCAAGGTCTTTCACCGACACCACTAATGCTTCAGGAATGTCCGTCGCCTTGCACTCGATTTCCACTCGGTCCGAATGAAGCTCAACAATACCGCCCTCGTGAGTGCCTTGAGCAGTACCCTTAAGCTCGACCGGAACGGTCACCCTGATCTTTTCGGTCACGCTCACGCGCATCAGATCAGCATGGATGATTTCCTTGCCGAGATAGTCATACTGCAAATCCTTGACGATCATCTTCTCCTTTTTCCTGCCGATTTGAATGTCCATCAGCCGACGCCCGTGGTGCAATTCCTCGACAAAATTGTGTGCATCCAGCGAAACCGCGACCGGCTCCTGCTTGTGCCCATACACTATCGCCGGTATCCGGCCCTGCCTGCGAATCAGCGCCGCATGCCTCGAACCGACGCTTTCGCGAACTTCCGCTTTCAAAAGCGTTGCCTTTACCATAATCTCCTCATTTCAATGCCGAATCATAACCAAACTCGTTGTCATGCAATCCTGCTCAAGCAAAACTACAAAACTCAATTTCTTGACCACCCATAATCATGCGGCCACCGCCTTCACAACGGTCCGACCCCGTCGGAAATCACACGTTGTTGAAAAGACTGCTGACCGATTCATTCCTGTGAATCCTCTTTATCGCCTCACCAAGCATGCCCGATACGCTCAGCACCCTCACTCGCCCTGACTTCTCGGCCTGGCCGCTCAACGGTATCGTGTCTGTAACCACAATCTCGTCAATAGGAGCCTCCGCCAGGTTCTCCATCGCCGCTCCCGCAAGAATCCCGTGCGTCGCGCCAACGTATATCTTGGCCGCCCCGCGATCCTTGACCAGCGACGCCGCACTACAAACAGTGCCCGCCGTCGCGATGATGTCGTCGCACATCAGTATGTTTCTGCCCTTGACCTCGCCGATGATCTCGCTTGCCTGCACTTCGCTGCCGCTGAACCTTCGCTTGTGTACGATGGCCAGGTCCCCGCCCAGGTGCGACGCGTATTTCGCCGCCGTCTTTATGTTGCCAACGTCCGGCGAAATAACGGTCAGGTTGTCGATCTTCTTGTCCCTGAAGTATCTGCTCAATACCAGCTCGCCCGTAAGATGGTCCACCGGAATGTCGAAAAAGCCCTGAAGCTGATGAGCATGCAGGTCTATCGCCAGAACACGGTCGGCGCCTGCCGTGACAATCATATTCGCAACCAGCTTGGCCGTAATCGGAACCCGCCCCTCGTCCTTCCGGTCCTGCCGGGCATAGCCGAAGTAAGGAATTACAGCCGTTATGCGTCTCGCACTCGCACGCCTCAGACAATCCAGATATATCAGAAGCTCAACCAGATGCTCGTCAACCGGCTTGCACGTCGACTGCAACACGAAGCAATCCCTGCCTCGTACGTCGTCTTCAACCCTGATAACCTTCTCGCCATCTGGAAACTTGTCCACATTGGCGCCGCCGACCGGAATGCCCAGATATTTGCAAACCGCGCCCGCCAGTGCCGGGTTGCTGCTGCCCGAGAATATCTTCAGATTGTCATGTAGAAACATCGCTCTCAGCTTTCTCTCCAAGTTTGTCAATGCTTTCCTGTGAAACTACCGTCCCCGCACTTACATGCGAGCCGGCCCTCAGCTCCAGAGGGGCTATGAGAACGGCGCCCGAGCCGATGTAGCAGTTGTCTCCTATCTGCGTCCGATTGACCTTGCGTCCGTCATAGTTGGCCGTGATGGAGCCGGCGCCGACGTTCACGTTGCGCCCCACAGTCGCGTCGCCGATAAAGCTGTGGTGCCTTGCCCGCACGCCCTCGCTCAGTGTAGAATTCTTGACCTCCGTATATACGCCCAGAACAACGTCGTCCTCCAATACCGTTCCCTCCCTCAGGTACGCGAACGGCCCCACTCGACAACTTCGGCCTATCTCGACTTCACCGTGAATGTATGTGAACGGCTCAATCACGGTGTCCTGTCCTATCTGTGCCCGCGCGTCAATCCAGGTGTTGTCCGGGTCCACTATCGTAACGCCGTTCTCCATCAGCGTCTGTTGAACCCGCCGCTGCATGATCTTGCTGGCAGCGCTGAGCTGGGCTCGGCTGTTGACCCCCATCGCCTCTTCTGGCCGCACGGCCGTAACGGCCAGAACCTTGTGACCGGTCGCGATAATTCCTGAAAGCGCGTCCGTCAGGTAGTACTCCCCCTTGACGTTGTCCGGCCTGACTCGATCCAGCGCGCTGAAAAGAACCTTGTTGTTGAAAAGATAGTAGCTCGGATTCACTTCGTTGATCGCCCTCTGCTCTTTCGTGCAGTCGCTATCCTCTACAATACCCTGAATATTCCCGTAAGCGTCCCGCACAATCCGCCCGTAGCCGGTCGGGTCCTCGAGTACCGCCGTCGCCAGAATCGCCGCCGACTGCCCTCCCTCGTGCTTTTCTATCAGAGTCCGCAAAGTCTCCGCTCGAATCAACGGCCCGTCCCCACAGAGTACGAGCGTCTCGCACTCGAAATCCTCCAGGTGCTCCTTGCAGCACAAAACCGCGTGTGCCGTTCCCAACTGCCGCTCCTGCCGGACCCACACTACATCCGAGCCGTTCCCGAACCGCTCTTGCACCTGTGCGGCCGCGAAACCCACCACGACATATACCTTCGAGACCCCGACCTCGCGGCAGGCATCGAGCACATAGGCCAGCATGGGCCGACCGCATACCTCGTGCAGAACCTTCGCCATCTGCGTGTTCATCCGGCTGCTAACGCCCGCTGCCAGTATTATTGCAACTCTGTCTGCCATAACACTTTCCGACCTTGCCAACTTCTACTTCATAAAACAAGCTACCCGGCCAGGACTCGAACCTGGAATATGGGCACCAAAAGCCCATGTGTTACCGATTACACCACCGGGTAAGCAAATTTGTGATTGCCCTGCCTGATCCAAACGCCTTCTGCAATCGTAAATAGTCCATCGTTTGCCACGGAGACCGTTTTGCCCGGCCCGGATTGGCCCCGTCGGAGGCTTGAGTCAACCACGCCGTGATACTGTTGACCCCAAGAGACCGCCCAGCGGCCCGGTTCCACCCCGTGCGACGGAGCAATTACGAAAGGCAAAATATAACCAACTGCCCAGGCCGAAGCAACTACTTTCCGGCAAAAAAACGCAGTGGCCCTATAATCACCCGCCGAAAGACCCTAAAAAACGCAAGTCCGCCGAAAAAACATGCCCTTTTTCCTCACCCGCCCCCTACTTAGCGGCCTCTTTTCCAGAGCCCTCAGCGCACGTGGTCGGGCCCGCCGCACGCCTCAAGAAGCCACCGCCCCCGCACGAGCGCCTCTGCCCCCGTCATATCCTCTCCACTTCAACTCGTATCCCCCGCCTCACACGAGCCGGACCCTTACTCTCCGTCCATCCCCACGCCTTGGCCGTCGCAACCTCTATCGCCGTTTCCAGTGCCGAGCCGACCTCGGAGGTATCTTTGAGCCCCTTGAGAAATCCCGCCAGCAGGTAGTCCCCGCAGCCGACGGTAGAGATCGCCCTCGCGCGACCAGCCGCACGGCCCTCCCAGGCGCCTCCCTTGGTAACAGCGACCGCGCCCTTCTGACCGCGGCTGATAAGAACCATCTCCACCCGATCCAGCAGCCTGCGCCCGGCTTTAGCAAGGCTCGCGGGCGTGTCACGCACCCTCTGACCAAGAAGCTCCCGCAATTCCTCCACGTTCGGCTTTATCAGCCAGGCGATACCACCGTCAACCGAACGTCGTAAAGCATCGCCCCACGTATCCAAGACCACCCTCGCGCCGCACCGCCCGCAAAATCGAATCAGCCGAACAACATCTTCCGTGAATCGCGCCTCGGCCATCTGACCGGCAAACACACAGACGCTGCCCCTCTTGATCATTTGCCCCAGGTCCGCCTTCAAAACGGGCAGGGCCTTCCTCGAAACCAGCTCGCTCTTGGTCCGAAGGTGCATCTCCCGCCCTCTTAGAGTGTCCACGACGGTCACATTCCGGCGAGTCTCCGGCTCTACCTGAGTCATCCGAATCCCGACCAACTGCCGCAGCGGCCGCATCGCCTCGACCATCCGGCCGTAGTCATCCCTCCCCCACAAACCGGCCGCCGTGCTCTCCTGCCCCAGCCAGGCCAGTGCACGAGAGATATTCAACGCCTTGCCCGCCGGTCGGCAGCTCGGAAGACCAACAAGCTTGTGCTCGCCCCAGTCGATCCCCGCGACCCGATATACCGTGTCCCAGCACGGGCTAAGCCCAACCGTGATTATCCTGCCGAAAGCTGCCATCAAACCTGCCCGCAGACCACCCGATTATTGCCAAATCGTAGCACGACAAACAGATTGCTTTTCCCTCAAAAGGATCGTCAAAGCGGGCCTTTGGCACTAATCCTCCTCGCTGTTGGTAGCCACATAGCCCCGCTGGCCCTCGCTAACATAAACCGGCTCGGCCGAATCACCCTCGCCCGCCGCCTCGGCCTCTTCCGCCGCATCCTCCGCCGCCATCTGCTCACGAAGCTGCTCGTACTCCTCCGCCGTCATCATTACCTCCCGGGCCTGGCTGCCCTTGTACTCGCCCAGAACACCCGCCGCAGCCATCATCTCGATTATCCGCGACGCCCTCGCGTACCCGATATTGAGCCGCCGCTGAAGAAGCGAAACGCTCCCACGCTGGGTCTCCAAGACGATCAGAACCGCCTCGTCGAACAGCTCGTCCCTTCGCATCTCAGAAGTGTCGAACTTCTTGAGCTGCGTCAGCTCCGGATGGAACTGCGGCTCGGCAACCTCCTTGAGGTGCTTGACGATACGCTTTATCTCAGCCTCGTCGACCAGCGTCCCCTGCGCGCGAATAAGATCGCTTGTCCCCGGCTTCAAAAACAGCATGTCACCCTCTCCCAGAAGAGTCTCGGCCCCGTTCTGGTCCAGAATTATCCGGCTGTCCATCCTCGCCGCAACACGAAAACCAACCCGTGTCGGCATGTTCGACTTTATCAGCCCCGTTACGACCGTGGCCTGAGGACGCTGCGTCGCAAGAACAATATGAATGCCAACGGCCCGGCTCTTCTGCGCAAGCCGAACAATATAGGCCTCGATCTCCTTCGGCGCCGTCATCATCAAGTCGGCAAGCTCGTCGATGACTATCACAATATAGGGCAGCTTCGTTGGTATCTTCGCTTTCTCGTCCTCGGTCGTCGGGTTGAACCTCGCCATTATCTCCTCGGCGCCCAGCCTGTTGAACTCCGCGATGTTCTTGACCCTCCCCTCCGCCAGCAGAGCGTAACGCTCGTCCATCTTCACCGTCGCCCATTCGAGAATCTGAACCGCCATCTGCGTCTCGGTGACTATCGGGCACATCAGGTGAGGAATCGCGTTGAACGCCGTCATCTCGACCATTTTCGGATCGATAAGAATCATCTTTACCTCGTCCGGACGCTTCGTCAAAAGCACCCCGACGATTATGCTGTTTATGCAGATGCTCTTGCCCGAGCCCGTCGTCCCCGCTATCAGAAGATGAGGCATCGTCGTCAAATCCGAAACCAGGGCCTCGCCGGACGAGTCCTTCCCCAAGAACAGCGGTATCTGCATCTTCGAAGGCGCCTCGCCGGCCAGGTCCATCATGCTCTTCATCCGCACCTTTTCCTTCTCGCTGTTCGGCACCTCGATGCCTATCGTGTGCCTGCCAGGCAGCGGCGCTACCACACGAACCGCCCCGACACCCAGCGCCCGGGCCATGTCATTGGCAAGCGCGCTTATATGGCTGACCTTAACTCCCGCCGCAAGCTCCAGCTCGAACATCGTCACCACCGGGCCCGTGTCCGCCGCAACCACACGGGCGTTGACGTTGAACTCCGACAGCAGTTGCTCCAGCACGCTCGCCTTGGCCTTGACAACCTTCTCCTGAACAGCCGAATACCCGTACTCCGGCTCGGCCAGCAAATCCAGCGGCGGGAGGACATAGTCCTCGTAGGAAGGCTGAAGCACCGGGCCGCCGGCTGGCTTTGCTGCCGGCTGTTTCGCTTTTTCGGCCGGCGCCGGACGTGTTATTTTTATCCCCTCCGCCCGCTTCGGCGCCTCGACCTTGGTCGGCTGCGTCTCCGGCCGCCTCGTAGCGTCGGTCCTTACAACCATTGGCTTCGGCCCCGACATGAACCGCCGCCGTATCCGCCCCACAAACTCCGCATGCCACCGCGCCGCCGACATCGCCGGCACGACGAGCCCGCCGACCCTCCGAAAAACCGCCAGCGAAACCGCAAGTGCCGCAATAACGAAGGTATCGGCCACGAGCAGAAGCCCCACCACCCAAACGGCCGCCACGAGGATAAATGTCCCGAGCGACCCGAAGCTTCCCACCAAAATCTTCGCCACCCCAACGCCTATTATCCCGCCGGAGCCCATCGGAAAGCCAAAATACTCATCGGGCCACATGCGGTAAAAGCTCGTCGAGGCCGCCACCGCCAGCAGAACCAGCCCGATCCCCTTGAAGACCGGCTGGCTCACGGGTCGGCCCACTACCCTCGACAGCAAAAAGCAGATGCCGCCCGCAAGCAGCAGAAATATGCCGGGGCCCACGTAGTAGAGCAGATAATACGCACAAACCGCCCCGAACCACCCGCACCAGTTGGCAACCCTCTCGTTGTGCGGATACACAAACCGGCTCGGCCAGTCCCCTATGTCAAAGCTCAGACAGCTAAACAGCACAACCAGGCATACCCCGATACCGAGGCACGCCGCAGCCGCCCGCAACGTCTGGCGTCTTGCCGTCTGCTCCTTGCCCCTCGCCGCTTTTTTCTTCTTCTTCTTTGCCACGCCTCCGATCCCCTGCCAAGTCCTATAATAATACCACTATGAGGACAATAAAATCCCCTGTCCCCACTTAGACCTTGTCTATAAGGCCTATATCGGCGCCCCAACCCCCTTTTCTGCAAATTTGACCCACAACCATGACCCTTGCCTGCCTATCAGCCCCCTTGTAGCTCTCGCCCCCTCCCACACCCGCCCCAGCCCCTTCTACCTTCTTGCTTTCCAACCACCCCTACCCCACGGCCCCGCCATCCAGAGCCCGCGTGGCAATTCCGCACTCACGACCACCCCGGCCCGGAAGTCCGAAAAAACCTTAAGAAAGTGCGATCGCGTAAGTCCTTGTAGTAAATGCACTTACGAAGGAACGTGAAGAAATTTTGAAAAAACCCAAATTTTCTTCCCGTGATTTTCCCGGTTTTCTGCAATTAACAAAGAAGTGATCTTTGCATAATACACCCCTCTGTGGTGCATGGGGGCTTGGCCATGTTGCTTGTGTGCAGTCCGCCGCATGTGTGCTCAAGAGGTAAACATGAACAACTCTCCCGAAGAACAAGGTCGTCACATCCTGCAAGAACCCGTTTCCCGATGGGCATTTGCTCAAAGAGTCCGAATGGCAAGTCGGCGCAAACTGGCAGGACAATCGCAATATATACGATGTCGGGCCCGAGCACTGTAAAGTCATGAGAATACTGCACACAGCCTGTCGTGAGCATGGCGAAAAAGTAAAGAAAGGATATTCTGACCGACCAAATTCACATCCGTTTCTCAACCGGAAGAAAAAGTGGATCAAGATCCAACGTTGAAGCCCTTTAAGGACAAGCAAAAGCAAACACGATCCTACGGGATCAGCAACTGAAATCATCAACTTGGCTATATGAGGAGACCGCTATGAAAAAGGACAAGCAAAACCAATCTGAAAAACCTCAAAAGAAGGACACCCCTCCTGAGCCCGGCTCCGAGAGCCTTCAAAACCGGCGAAGATTCCTTCGATCGGTAGGGCATACAACCGCCGCGGTAGCGGGTATCTCCTTTGTCGGCGGCCTGTTCCCGAGGCAGGCGCTGGGCTGCAGCAGTTGCACCGATGACTTCTGTTCAGGCACACATGAATGCACCGGCGGCACCAATGTCTGTTCAAGCAACAATACGTGCAACCCCATGAACAAGTGTAGCGCAACTACCTTTACATGCTCAGACGGGAACTACTGCGAGAGCAGTCTCGAGTGTTCCGGCACGTTCTTCAACTGCAGTGGTGGCAACGAATGCGGTTCCACCAATACCTGCTCGGCCAACTTCACCTGCGAGGGCAACAATCACAGTTGCTGTGCAGCAGATGCTTGTGTGTTGGAGTTCACTTACTAAGTCAAAACGTGGCTCTGACTCAGAGAGACTGCCCATATATGTAGGGACGTTCCGCAGATGACCATAAGACAATTCCGCATCGCAGTTGCGGGGGCGGTGATGGTGGTTTTTGCGGCCGTCAACGCTGCCCATCTTGTGAGTCTGGCTCCCGTGAAGTGAGTTCTGTCAAGTCTTTGGTGCGTGAATCCTAAAGCGAACCAGCCTCGCATTCGCGCTGATCTATATATCAAAGCGTTTTTCGGTCGCGCCCTCGCAACTAAGGCCCGGCAGGGCCAATGGGGCGAGAACAAAAACGCCGTCTCTCATCCGGCCTAGCTCGCTAATGACGAGCAATACACCGGCCTTTTGTCGCACCCCACATTCTAGCAGAGCCGGGTTGGCTCACTTCACAGCTTCTACTTCTTCAGTAGCCCGCCCCCCAAGTAGCCCTCCGGCCCCGCACCTTTTACGTTTTCCCTCATCCTCTCGCCTCCTCCGGTCCGAACAAAAAAGCCCCGCAACGAGCGGGGCCAAACCTTTACTGGAAAAGGATTTACACAACATTCTATTTCTTCAGCGGCAGCAAAACCATGTCGGTATACTGCCTGCGCTTGACCAGGAGCAAAGCGCTTCCCTTCTTCTTCGCCTTCGCCATCGCCTGGTTAAACTCTCTGGTATTGCTCACCTGCTCGCGATTGACCTCCTTGATCAGCATCCCCGGAACCAGCCCCGCTTTCTGTGCCTCCGTGCCCGACTCCACCGAGCGTATCATTACCCCGCTCTCGCCCTCGTAACCGTATCGGCTGGCCAAATCCTCGCTGAGGTTTACCACCGTAAAGCCCACGTCCTTCGCTCCGCTCTCGGACGCGCCACCGGCCATTTCATCCCGCGAGGGCCGCTTGCCAAGCTCAACCGTCAACGTCTTCGGCTTGCCGTCCCGCATCACCCGCAGCTTCACCTTGGTCCCCGGCTCCATCATAGCAACCCGGTTCCGCAGCTCCGCCGCCGTCTCCACGCGCTTGCCGTCAACCTCAAGAACCACATCGTATGTTTTCATGCCGGCCTTCGCCGAAGGCGAATCCTCTTCTACCATCATAATAAGAGCCCCTTTGCCGTCTTTGAGGCCGAGCGCTTTGGCCATGTCCACGTCGAGGTCCTTCGGCAATACCCCAAGGTAACCCCGCTTGACGGTCCCGGTTTTGAGAAGCTGATCATAGATGTTCTTGGCCATGTTAACCGGAATCGCAAAGCCTATTCCTATGTTTCCGCCCGCGCCGACTATGGCCGTGTTGATCCCGACCACCTCGCCATCCAGGTTAATAAGCGGGCCGCCGGAGTTGCCGAAGTTGATGGCCGCATCCGTCTGTATGAAGTTCTCTATCGGTGTCAGGCCCAGGTCATTTCTGCCGGTCGCGCTGACTATTCCGGCCGTCACCGTGTGGCTCAGACCCAACGGATTGCCGATGGCGAGAACCCATTCACCGACCTCGAGGGTATCGGAGTTCGCCAGCTTCAGATAAGGCAGGTTCTTGGCGTCGATCTTTACAACCGCTACGTCCGAATCGGGATCGGTCCCGATAACCTTGGCGGTGAAAGTCCTCTTGTCCGTCAGCTCGATCTTAACACTCTCGGCCTTCTCCACCATGTGGTTGTTGGTCATAATATACCCGTCGGCCGAAATAATAAAGCCCGAGCCCTGTGCGGTCCGAAACGACTTACGCTGCTTCGGAACTTCCTGGGGCGCGCCCCTGCGGAAAAACTCGAAGATATCGCCCTCGAAGGGGCTGCCAAAGGGAAATTCGAAAGTTGAGTAGTCTTCAGTTACGGTCCTTTCCGACTTAACGCTGACCACCGACGGCGACGCCTTTTCGGCAATTGAGGCAAAGGCCTTGCCCATCTGCCGAAGCGCGGCTATGCTCTCCTTGTCCTGCCCGCAGGCCGACAGAGGAGCCAGCAGAAGAAAGGCCGCAAGTAGTGATCCAATCGTTACATAACGCGTTCGCATGGCCCCGAAGTTCGCAGTTTTGGTCCGCATGTCTTGACCTCCTATCGATTCAAAAGTCAACTTGACAATCTGTCGTTTCGTCCATAAATCTTCAGGTTTCAAAGCCCGAAATCAAGTATGGGTTTATACGAATTCGCGCCTCAATAGGTTCACGCCGTCCAGCCATTTTTGAGCAGCCCGATTTAGCGGCCTATCTGCGCAAGATGCGCCCCGCCGGGTCTCGCAAAGACGTGCAACAGGCAACAGAATACCGCAGCGCACGCCGGGGAAGGCCCGTAGCACCGCATGCCGGTGCGGCCCGAAACAGAGCCCAAGACATCCGGCACCGGCCGAACTTCGATACAGTCGCCTGGCCAATCGTCGCCCGCCAGGCAAGGCAGGGGCACAGCGATCTCGCTTGTGAAATCCGGGTACTGCTTGACAGGACTGAGAGCAGGCCAGTGCGTATTGGATTCCATTGGGAACCCGACGACGTTGTTGGAGGGTCGGGATAGGCCGACCCGATTAAGATGAAAGACTCCGGTCGTTGCAGCAGACCAGTTGCAGCAGACCATTAACTGCTCACAAAGAAGCTGCCGGGAAGCTGCTTGATGAGGGCTTTTAGCCGCAGGGAGACCAGCGCGGCGTTGACGGCGCCGGGAGATAATCCCGTATCGGCGATTATCTGCTCGATGTGGGTGGGCTCTTTGGTGAGCAGGCCGTGGATCCTTTTCTCGTCCGGCGCAAGTTTCAACTGTCCGACGTCGAACAGGGGCGTTTGAGCTGCGCGGGCCGCGTTTTCGGCGGCGGCTGCAACGTGGTCCTGCAACTGCTCTCCGAAGTAGCCGAGCGCCTCGATAACATCTTCGACCGATTCTACAAGCTTTGCGCCCTGCTTTATCAGCCTGTTGGAGCCTCTGGCCAGCGGCGAGTCTATCTTTCCGGGGACGGCCATGACCTCGCGGTTGTAGTCGAGCGCGGCCGCGGCAGTGATCAGGGCCCCTGAACGCAGACCCGCCTCGATGACGATTGTCCCCAGTGACAGGCCGGCTATGATTCTATTGCGGGGCGGGAAATTCTCGGCCAGCGGCTCGTAACCGAGGGGAAGCTCGCTGATGCAGGCGCCGGATTCGCAGACCAGCCCGAAGAGCCGCTTGTTTTCTGGGGGAAAGACGTTGGCCAGGCCGCATCCCTGGACCGCGATGGTCCGTCCGCGGGCGGCCAGTGCGCCGTTATGGGCCTCGGTGTCTATGCCGCGGGCCATTCCGGAGCAGATGGTGAAGCCTGCCGAGGCCAACATGTGCGCGAGCCGGCCGGACTGCTCGCGGCCGTACATGCTGCAGCGGCGCGACCCGACGATGGAAACGGCCAGGTTGTCATCCCGGGTCAGGGAGCCTTTGACGTAAAGAACGGGGGGCGGGTCGTGGATGCGCTTAAGCATCGGCGGGTAGCGCGAGTCTTGCAGGCTCAGCAAATAGACGCCGAGGCTGGCGGCCAAGTCTATTTCCGCCGAGGCGTCGAACTTCTCGCGAGTACCGGCGATTCGCTCGGCCGTCCTAAAACCTATGCCCTCAACCTTGCCCAGCTCGCTGACCGACGCGCCCAGCGCACGGTCCACCGAGCCGAAACGCTCCAGCAGACGAGCGAAGGTAACCGGGCCGACGCCGTCTGCGCGGATCAGCTTTAGCCACTTATCGACTTCGACCGAATTTGGTTCTTCCCTTGCCATCTTCCGGCAGTCCCCGTTACACAGGCCACATACTCACGAATACCCGCAGTTGCCGCGCAGACGCCGCGAGGGCATATTAAAGCACAAAGGCCCCCAATGCACAAAGAAAAACCGCTCGTAACACAAAGAATAAAGGGCCGCCATTCGGGCAGAGCGCAGGGTAAAACCGCGCAAAGCGTCGAGCCCTATCCGGCCGGCTCCGCTTCGCTTTGTCGGCGGGCAGAGCCGCGGGCGTTTTCGATTGCGTCGTCGAGTATAGGGACGAGGCTCGGCCACCGGAATCTGCCCATCAGCCGCGATAGACGCCCCGGATCGCCGCGCCAGAGGCCGCCCCCGGCCAGACGCGCCGCCAGCTCGCCGAGCTTTCGCCCAAGCTCGGCCACCGAGCCGTCATAGAAGAATTCTGCGTTCGATTCGGTGCCGAGGGCGAGGATTTCGGGGTATGCCAGCCGCTTAGGCAGCAGCGGATACGCACCGGCGAGAATCGCCTCGACAGCGCTTATGCCGAAGAACTCGTGGGCGGCGGTGGAGACGAATACATCGGCCTCTACGAGGGCCGCTTCGTACTCGGCCCGCTCCTGCAGCCAGCCCCATCTGTCGATTCGCCCAGCCAAATGCCGTCGCGCCGATTCGAAGACATCAGGCGAATCACGAAACTGCTCGCCGATAACGCTCACCCGGAAATCGACGCCGGCCGCATCGAGGATATCGAGGGCCTCGAAGAAGTCTTCAGGACGTTTGTCGTGCTCCCATCGTGCCGCCCACAGTATTCTCAGGGGGCCGGGTTTTCTCGGGCCGCGCTTTGCGGATATCTCGACACCCGGCGGATAGACGAGCGACTTTTCCCTGATTCGCTCGGGCACATCGAGCGGCTGGTGGTTAGGCATCCGCTTGAGAAAGTCCGAGAGCGCTTCGAGGAAGGAGTCTCGATGAAAGGCCGAGTTGAACCAGACGGCTTTGGCGGCCAGGGCGGTGGTCATGTTGGTAATGGCGAACTGGTAGTCACGCTCGCTTTCGAAGCGGACGGGGTATGTGAGCTGATTCTCGTGAAAATAGGCGACGGCCGGCAGGCCGCGAAGCGCCCGGGGGACCAGGGCAATAAACTCGGCGAGGTTGAGCATGTCCGAGCACAGGACGACGTCCCATTGGTTTGCTGCTACCGCGCGGCAGGCCAGGTCGTCGGCGAATGTCACGGCCGAGTGCCGCATCCGCCACTTCCACTTGTACGCCGGAAGCGTCAGCAGCGTCCACTGGTGGCGGCTCAGCGCAGACCAGCCGTCCAGGAATGCCCTGTGGCTGCCGCCGTAGTAAGGCTCGAGCGCCAGGATTCTCATGCACTTGCCCCGATGTATTTGTTTGCGATCGCAGGTCAGCCGCCGAGATTTTAGGCGATTGGGGCCGCCACGGCAACATCGCCGCTCGTGGCGAATGGCACCGCAACCAAGGATACGGCCGGCCCCGCACTACTCCGGAGAACACCCGGACACACAATCAGACGGCGGTTTTTTTTGGTCGTGCCGGGCACGGGCAGAATCGAACGCAGCGGTAAAGTCGTTGAGGCCGGGCAAATCCAGCTTTCTCGCGAGCAGTTGTTCATAATCCGGATCGCCTCTACCGGGCGGGTGGCGCCACAGCGCGTGTTGGAAACAGCCGGACCAGGACGACCCCGTGCCTGGGGACATCCGTCTCGAATTCTTTCTCGAATATGCCGATGTCCTTTTGCCGCCAGAGGTCTCGAACGCGCTGCTTGCCCCTGACGCCGAGGTCGGACCATCGCGCGGCGACCTTTGTCTCGAACTCGCCCGTGTTGAAAAGTCCCACGGCCTTCGAGCCGTCCTCCATGTCCTTGGCCCAGACCTGTGTCTCACCGGCCTGCGCAACGCGACTCGCCTGTCGCCCGAGCGGGTCCTGGTCGATTTCTATCACCTCGTCGTTGGTCAGCAGGCTCAGGGTGAATTCGTCGAGCTTTGTCATGTCGCCGCTGAAGATAAGCGGGGCCGCCAGCAGGCACCACAGAGAGACATGGGTGTACTGCTCGTTGGGCGTAAGCGGCGTCGGCCGCAGCGAGCCCCTCCAGCCGATGTGTCCTATCAGCAGGTAATCCGGGTCGTTCCAGTGGCCCGGCCCGGCGTACTGCTCTTTGCCGGCGTGGAAAAAGCCGTAGTTGATGACGTTTCTGTAGAGGCTGCTGGCGATACCCAAGTCGCCCGTGGTCCGCCAGCAGTGGCCTCCCACCTCGGCGCCCCACTCCCAGACGTTGCCCATCCCGTACTGGCACAGGTTGTAGATAAAGTCGCGGTCCTGCTTGTCGAGCGCGGCCTTCATGACCAGATACGGTTTCATCAGCTCCGCACGGCTCCTGTCCTTCGCGATGCGGCGGTAAGAGCACCAGTCGTACTTGAGAAAATCGAAGCCCCACTCGGCGAACCGCCGGGCGTCCTGCTCCTCGTGGCCGTAGCTGCCGGCAAAACCGGCGCACGTTGTGGGGCCGGGCGAGGTGTAGAGGCCGGCCTTGAGGCCCTTGCCGTGGATGTAGTCGGTCATGGCCTTCATGTCCGGGAATTTGCCGTTGGCGTTGATCTGGCCCTCGGAGTTCGTGACGGGCCCGCCGAGGACCGGGTCGTCGGAGCCGGGCTTAACCATCCAGCCGTCGTCGATGTTGACGTAGGTGTAGCCGTGGTTGATCATGCCGGTTTGCACCATCGCGTCGGCGGCGTCGCGCATCATCTTGTCGGTGACGCTCGAGAAGAAGCAATACCAGCTATTCCAGCCCATAGGCGGCGTCAGTGCGAGCCTGTCGCCGACGACGATTCGAAAGTCACGCTCGACGGCGCCGAGTGCGTTTACGGCGCGGAGAATGACTTGATACTGCCCGCGACGGCTCAGCGAGCCGGTGATGCGGCCGGTCTTCGAATCAAGCGTCAGACCTACGGGAAGACCTTCGGCGCTGAATTCCATCGGCCGCTCTCCTGTTGCGGCAACCGTGAACAGAAACGGAGAGCCCGGACGAACGCCGAAGACCCTGGCGCCGTTGATGCGGGGCTTCGGCGAGGGCTTGGGTGTAAGGATTACGGCCTCTTCGACCGGGGCCTCGAGGGCGACGGGTTTCTCGCCGGTGACCTCGAACTTCGCCTCGGCCCAGTCGGCGTGGTCGTAGCTGATGCCGTCGCCGGCCGAGCCCACCATTAGTATCAGGGCCTTGAGGCCCGCCAGATCGACATCGACTTTCTTGGCGGGTTCCCCCGCCTTGATGACACCGCTTTGCCAAAGGAGCCGCTTGTCACCATAAATCTTGAATTCTATGCTGCCTATATTGCCGTTGATCTCGTCGTCAACGCCTACGTGGGCGGTGAACCTCGTCGAGCCGCCCTTGAGATCGATATACATGATGCTGTCGGCGTGGGTGCCGACGCCTCTTTCGAACTTCCGGCCGGCAATGGACATGGTGCGATCCTGGACGGACTTGTCAACGCGCGGCCGGCCCCAGCCCGACGTCATCCTGCTCAGGTCCAGCGATGAAAGCCAGACTGTTGCGGGCTCATCGGCGGCCTTGGCACAGCTTTGTTCAAACGCCGGCAGTATCAAGAGGGCCAGCGCTATAAGAGCCCTCGTTGGGAGACGATTATGCTCAGGTGACTCTGACATCTTCATCGTGACCTCCTTATTCTTGTCTTGGCGCGGATAACACTGCGCCCCAATCGGCCCAGCCCTCGACATTCTACCTGCGTTTTCCAAAGCCCGCAAGCCACCGCTTTAGCACGTCGGACCAAGCGGAGAGCACAGAGTGTGGAATACTCGAATTGGGCGGGATTTAGGGGATGGTTGGTGATAACGGAACCCCATTCTGATATCATATCGCCTGTGACCGCTCGAGCAATTCGAGCTTGTTGACAAGTTCAGAAACCCGCAAAGGAGACAGCCAGACTATGAACAGGCGAAATTTTCTGCGATATGCCGGCCTGGCCGCGGCATCCGTGGCGGCGGGCCGCGCGGTTCCGGCGGCCTCGACGTCGGGGCGGCGCAAACAGCCGAACTTCCTTATCATCATGGCCGACGACTGCACCTACAGCGACCTGCCCGTCTATGGCGGGCAGAACGCCGTCACCCCAAACATCGACAGGCTGGCCTCGGAATCTCTTGTGTTCAACCGGGCCTATCTCGCCTCGGCGATGTGCCAGCCCTGCCGGGCCGAGTTATACAGCGGGCTCTACCCGATGCGGAACGGCTGCGCATGGAACCATTCGGCCAGCCGGCCCGACATAACCACAATGCCGCACCACCTGAGTACCCTCGGCTACCGCGTCGGCCTCGCGGGCAAGGTGCACGTCAAGCCGGATAAGGTGTTCGCCTTTACCAGGGTGGGGGGATTCGATACAAGCTGCACCCGCAATCCGACCAGGCCGCACAACCTGCAGCCGATACGCAACTTCATGCAGGCCGACGAGAGCCGGCCCTTCTGCCTCGTCGTGGCGCTGGTCGAGCCGCACGTGCCGTGGGTAATGGGCGACGCCTCCAAGTACACGCCCAAGAAGCTCAAGCTACCGGCGAACATCGCCGATACGCCGACCACGCGCGGGGCGCTCGGGCGCTATCTGGCCGAGATAACGTACATGGACAACCAGGTCGGCCAGATACTCCAGACGCTGGAGAAATCCGGCCGGGCCGACAATACGCTCGTGCTCTTTACATCCGAGCAAGGGGCGCAGTTTCCCGGCTGCAAGTGGACCAACTGGGACACCGGCCTGCACACCGCGCTAATCGCACGCTGGCCGGGCAGGATCGCCCCGGGCAAGCGCACCGGCGCGCTCGTTCAATACTGTGACGTCCTGCCCACGCTCGTCGATGCCGCCGGCGGCGAGGCGGCCGCGCACGACTACGACGGGACCAGCTTCCTGCCCGTGCTGCTCGGCAAGACCCCTACCCACCGCAGGTTCGTATACGGCATGCACAACAATATCCCCGAAGGGCCCGCCTACCCGGTCCGAACGGTCAGCGACGGACAATACCGCTACATCCGCAACCTCCGCCCCGACGAGATATACATCGAAAAGCACCTGATGGGCTGGGCCGGGCGCGGCGAGCTGAACAATCCGTACTGGGCGACCTGGGTCCGCGACGCCTGGAACGACCCCCGAACTTACAACCTCGTCAAGCGTTACATGCACCGCCCGGCCGAGCAGCTCTACCACACCGCCGAAGACCCGTACGAGCTGAATAATCTCGCGGACGACCCGGGCGCCGCCGGCATCAAGGCCCGGCTAAGCGCAGAACTCGACCGCTGGATGAAGCAGCAGGGCGACCCGGGCGCGCCTCAGGACACGCACGAGGCCATCGAGGCCGCACGTCGCGGCGAACACAAGTACGGCGCAAGACCCGGCGCCTGAGCAGAGATTGATTCACAAAGCCTGAGCCGTCGCAGCGGCGGCCCTTAGCAGGAACCAGTGTGTCCCCCGCGGCGCCGGCAGTGTCACCACGTATCGGCCGCCTGAGAATTCCACATTCACCCGAGGCAGCTCCGTCCCGTCGCCGGCCAGAGGAACGAGCTCGAGTCCGGTGGGCCCGGCCACATATATTCGCCCGGCTACCGGCTCTGACAGCAGGGGCATCCTGTTACCGGGCAAAGGCAGGACGCGGGCGACCGCGGTGATGAGCATGAGGCGGGATTCGCCGATGGGCTTTCCGTCGAGGCTCGAGACGGCCACGGCGGCCTTCGGCGTCGATATGTCGAAGCGGCTCGCCTTCAAGCGAAGGCTCCGCCCGCCGACCCAGCCGTGCACCGCCTGCGTCATGGCCGTATCGATCGTCTGATAGCCCTCGACCCAGTCGCGCGTCAGCTCGCCCGTATCCGAGCAGACGAACGTTTGGCCGGGTGGAATAAAGTCCTTGTCCCTGTCCGTTATCACGCGGACGTCACCGGCGGCTTTCGTCTGCCTGTCCCAGTCCAGCTCGGGCGCATCGGCAAGACCGATGGCGACCCTGCTCTGCTCGATGAGGGTCCGCAGAGAGGCCATGTTCTTCGGGTGACTGTTCTCCATGTAAAGCTTCTGCTTGTCGAGCATGATGCAGTAGCTCTTTTCGGCCGGGCGGACGTGGGCCTGTCGATAGAGCAGAGCGGCCGCGGGCATGATACCCGTAATCGCCAAATCGGAAAACGTGGACCACGTGCCCTGCCGGGAGGGCGGCGAAAAGTCCTGCTGGGAGTAGTTGTAAATCATCGGCGCATCCCATTGCTGCAGCGCCGAGATGCTCGCCACGTACAAAGGCGCCGTGAACCTGTCGACGTTGGGCCACGGGACATTCCATTCGCTGATTGAGACGGGCATTCCGTACGCCTGGCCGCTCGCAATGTAGGACACGTAGTTGTCCTTGAAGCGCGGATTGACGCCGAGCGCCTCGCTCCGGCCGTAGGAATGGACGTCGATAATCGTCCCGGCCGTCAGCGGAGGCAGGCCATAGAGTGACATCCCGCCCCACATCTGCGTCGTAGATACGGGAACCTTCACGCCCAGACCGCTCAGGCCGTCGAGCATGCGCCTGTTCCACCGGTACTCCCAGTCGGCCAGAAACAGCTTGCTCGGCCCCGGCTCCCACGTCCGCCCCGTCTGTCCCGCCTCCAGACCGTGCTTTTCGGCGAAGGCCTTCACCTGCTCCTCGAATATCCGGTTGTGCCAGGGGTTGTTCTTGTCGGCGAGCATCAGGTTGCCGAAGTGGCTGGTGATGTCGTTCTCGTTGGTAATCAGCAGCCCCATGATCGCCGGGTCGTCCTTGTACGCCAGGCGCGTGTGCCTGTTGACGTGGTTGAGATACTTCGCGTTGAAGTCCTTCATCAGCCGCTCGATTCGCTCGTTGAAGTAGCAGTATCCCTTGCCCTCGGCGCCGCGCGCCGCCATCTCGGCAAAGCCTTCGCCGATGTTGTCACCCTCCTTGAAGACGCGCCCTACGTGCAGATCGAGCCAGACGTACACGCCCTTGTCGCGCAGGCACTTTATCCAGTAGTCCAGGCGCTCCATGACCTGCTCGTCGAGATGCTGCGAATCGCCGCGTTTCTTGTCTATCACGGTCCTGCCGACCCAGCGGGTCGAATCGTGGTGGTGGATTCGCATCAGGTTGTAGCCGAGCTGCGCGATGCGCCTGGCCTGGGCCCTTATCTGCTCGGGCTCGACGAAGATGGCGTACGCCGCGATGTTGCCGCCCCAGAAGCGGACCTGCTCGCCGTTCTCGAACACGAGCTTGTCGCCCTTTGCCTTGACGAAGCCGAATTTGCCGGCCGGCTTGTGATTGAGGAAGCTCAGGTCCACCGGGCTCTTGTCATGGGTCAGGGCGGCTGAATACCATTTGGAGGTGTCCGCCGGGCCGTAACGTTCGGCGAGGGTCCGGGCGACCGTCCCTCCCGCCGGCAGGCTGACGGTCATGGATATCGTTTGCGCGCCCTCAGGGACATTGGCCCCGACGAACATTGCGCGGATTTGACCTTTGTTGCCGCGTTCGAAGTAGAGATTCGGCAGCGGTTTGTCGAACTCGACCGTGACCGCCCCTTCGGCCGAGACGGGCCATCGCCAGCCCCTGTTATCCGGCAGCAGGACCGGCTCGCCGGCTTGCCCTCCGAGGCACGGGCTATCGAGCACGAGCCTGAACTCCAGGCCGCCACCGATGATGTTGTCGAGCCTTCCGGCGGGCGTAATGTTCCACGTGTACCTTAGCCTTCCGGCGGCCGGCGATGTGACCCGCCCCTCGATCTCCAGGCCCATATCTCGCACGCCCCCCGAAAACGTGCCGGATCGGCCGGGCCTCATCTCAACGCCCGCCCACCGCCAGTTGGCGCCCCAGAACACGTACTCGGCCGTCACCACCGGGGCCTGCGAGCATAACACTTCAACCGACGACTTCTCCGTCACCCGCATCTGCCATTCGGCCGCCGCGAGCGAAGCAGAGCCGGCAACTGTGAGAACCAGCACCAGAATACTATTGATGGCACGCCTGTTTCTTTCGTTTACCTTGCACACAAACTGCCTCATATCCAAACTCCTCAGCAAGAACATAGAACGATTCTGCCGTCGGCGGCCGCGAAGCCAAAACGATGCGCTCCATTGTATTGGCGACCCGCCAATTGGCAAGCCGCTCTCGTCGGCCGTACGTGGATTTGCAGGATGTGCACGAGTCGCGTGCCCCGGCGACACCGCCCGCACTGAACGGATGTGTGGTTGCAAACCCGCCCCGGGTGGTTTATAATCCTGTCGTATTCGGCGAAACAAAATGTGAAACCGCCGCCGATTGCTGAAAGCTGTTCAACAGAATTAAGGGAGGCGCCAACGTGCAAGATACGAATCGACGCGGCTTTTTGAAAAAATCCGGCGTGCTCTCGGCAGCGCTGGCCACGGCCATCTCGGCCAGACGTGCCGACGCTGCAGAGACACAACGAGGGGCCGCAGCTTCGCGCAAGCCGCCGCTGCGGATAGGGCTGATGACCTACAATCTCGCCAGGAACTGGGGCATAGAAACAATCATCAAGAACTGTTCGCAGGCAAAGTTCGAGCACGTCGAATTGCGGACAACGCATGCACACAAGGTGGAGGTGGACCTGACGGCCAAGCAGAGGGCCGAGGTCAAAAAGCGGTTTGAGAATTCGCCGCTAAAAGCTATAAGCCTGGCAAGCGGATTCAGCTATCACCACGCCGATGCGAAAAAACTGCGGGAGAACATCGAGGGCACCAAGAAATACACCATCCTCGCCCGCGATATCGGGGCCAAGGGTATCAGGGTCTTTCCGAACGCGCTGACGGACACGGGGGTCTCCGAGGAAAAAACGCTCGAACAAATCGGCGCCTCGGTGCGCGAGGTCGGGAAATTCGCCGCCGATTACGGGGTCGAAATAAGGCTCGCAAATCACGGCCGGGGGACAAACCGCATCAAGGTGACAAAGAGAATACTCGATTACGCCGACAGCAAGCACGTGTACGTCAACTGGAACTGCGACGGAACCGACATCGAAGAGCCGGGCTTCGAGGCGAATTTCAATCTCGTCAAATCGCGAATCCGCAATATCCACATGCACAGACTGCACGACGAGAAGTATCCGTACAGACGGCTGTTCGAGCTGCTGCGCCGGGCCGATTACCCGGGATACTGTGATGCGGAGATTCCGGAGAGCTGCGAGCCGATCGAATTGATGAAGTACTACAGGGCGCTGTTTCTGGCCTATCAGAACGTGATATGATCCGGCAGAGCACCTTTTCTCTTGGAGCGTGACTTCATACAACCGCAAGCTGACAGATTCAGTGGAGGCCGACAATGAACGGGATGAGACGACGTGAGTTCTTCAAGTATTCGGCCGCAGCAGGCATCTCGCTGGCCCTGCGCGCCCGCGGCGCGTATGCGGCGCCTTTCTCGCGCGCACGAGGGGCCAACGACGATATTCGCGTGGCGGTAGTGGGATTTCGAGGCCACGGCGGCAGCCACATCAACTCGTTCAGACAACTGCCGGGCGCAAGGGTGGTGGCCCTGTGCGACGCGGACAGGGACGTATTGGAAAGCGGGCTAAGGAAATTCAAGTCGCGCAACGAGAAGGCGGACGGCTACGTGGATATCCGCAGGCTGCTGGACGACAAGGATATCGACGTGGTTTCGACCGCAACGCCCAACCACTGGCATTCGCTGGTGACGGTATGGGCGTGCCAGGCGGGCAAGGACGTCTGCGTGGAAAAGCCGGTCTCGCACAACATATTCGAGGGGCGAAAGATGGTCGAGGCGGCCAGGAAATACGGCCGGGTGGTGCAGGCCGGGACCGAGTCGCGCTCCAACCCGGCCCTGCAGCAGGCCGTTCGCTACATACAGGCCGGCAGGCTGGGCAAGATACTGTTCGCCTACGGCTTCTGCTACAAAAGACGCAAAAGCATGGGCAAGGTCGACGGGCCCCAGCCCATACCCGAAGCCGTCGATTACAACCTGTGGACGGGCCCGGCCCCGCTCAAACCGTTGATGCGGAAAAACCTGCATTACGACTGGCACTGGGTCTGGGACACCGGCTGCGGGGAGATCGGCAACAACGGGCCGCACCAGCTCGACATACTGCGATGGATTCTCGGGCAAAGTGAGCTGCCCCGCCGCGTGCTGAGCCTCGGCGGGCGATTCGGCTACGACGACGACGGCGAAACGCCCAACACGCAGATCGCACTGTTCGATTACGAGCCGGCCCCCGTCATCTACGAAACGCGGGGCCTGCCGCGAAAGCAGGGCGATTCCAACATTGATATCTTCCGGATTTCGAGCATAGCCGGCGCGAAAATCCAATCCGGAAGGGAGAGCCCGAGCCCCAACACAGGCGTCGTGATTCAGTGCGAAGCCGGGTATTTCGAACAGGGAAGCTCGGCCGTATATGATAACAACGGCAAGTTGATCAAGAAGTTCGATGCGAAAGACTCTATGGCAACCAATGTCCGGCACGACGCGAACTTCCTCGAAGCCGTGCGAAGCCGCAGGATAGAGGGCCTGAATGCCGAGATTCTCGAAGGGCATCTGTCGACCGCCCTGGCCCACATGGGCAACATTTCTTACCGTCTCGGCAAAAAGTACCGGCCGGAACGGATCAAAGAGATGATCGGGGCCGACAGGGAGATGGCGGATGCCTTCGAGCGATTCGCCGTGCATCTGGAGGCCAACGGCGTTGACCTCAAGAAGACCCACACCGTTCTCGGACCATGGCTGACAATGGATACCAAGCGCGAGAGGTTCGTCGGCGAATTCGCCGAGGAGGCCAACATGCTCCTCGGCAGAAACTACCGCAGGCCGTTCATTGTGCCCGAACACGTGTGACAACCGTCACGACCGGCGCCGGCAGGGCGAAAAGGCTCCATCTCACCATCGGGCGGGAATTCGATGCCACGGCGTGACATCGCCAGACGCGCATAAAAAGAGGAGACACAGGCGATTCGTAAGAGCTTTTCGTCACCCCGTCTCCATATTGCATCGTGCCTTTACGTGCATCGTTGATGACAATGCGGTCGGGCGAAAGGTCGCCCCGCCTGCACCTGCAACTTATAAATTATACAGAACACCGACAGAATTGTCAAACAAATAACGTATCGCAGCAGCTTTCAGGTCGGGGCCGATAAACAGTCGGCGGCCGCAGCGCTAAAGCCGCTTCGGGGCTGTCCCCGGCGGGCACATATCGAGAAATCACAATTTCCGGGCTTGCACAGCTCCAAGGCGAGTGTCTGCACGAATTCCGGGCCGGTGACAGCAGCGGCCGCGCCGGGCGGGTGACAGGAAAACGGAGGCGGCCTAAAAGACGTCCTTCCGACGGCGCAGCTCGGCAAAGACCTGAGCGGCCGGGGCAGCGGACATTTTCAACGCCTCTCTGATTTCCAGCGAGTCGACGCGCAGAAATGGATTCGTGAGCTTCTCCTGGGCGATGGTTGAGGGCACGGTATTTCCTCCCGCTGCTATCGCCTGCCGGACCTGCCGGAGGCGATCTCCCACCGCTTGGTTCTCTGGTTCGATGGTCAGAGCAAATTCGAGGTTCTCCACCGTGTAATCATGGCCGGGGTAGACAAGGGTGTCATCGGGCAACCGGGCAAGCCTCCGGAGCGACTCCCACATCGCGGCCGCGTCGCACTCGAATATCCTGCCGCAGCCGGCGACGAACAGGGTGTCGCCGGTGAAGAGCATTCCGGCCCGGCCGGCATCGGAGCCCTGTACGTAATAGCAAACGGCCGCACGGGTATGCCCGGGCGTCGCGATCACCTTTATCGGTTTTTGGGCCGCCGTTAGAATCTGGCCGTCAACCAGCGAATGGTCAAGACCGGCCTGGTGACGCGCTGCCGGGCCGCCTACGACGCAGCCGGTCTCTCGCTTCAGCTCGGCCACGCCCGCGGTATGGTCACCGTGGTGGTGGGTCACGAGAATCATGCCGAGCTTTAATCGCCGCTCTCGCAGAACCCGCAGAACCCGCGAACTCTCGCCCGGGTCTACGGCCAGGGCCCGGCCTTCGCGGTATTGATAGAGATATATGAAATTGTCACCAAGTGCCGGAATCGTTATTACTCTGTCCATTGCGCCTCACTCTTACTGCTCCCTCCCCCGTCGCGCCTACTACACTATGGTCAGCGTCATGCCCGGGCGCAACTGCAATCGATCACTAGCGCTGCCGTTCCTTATGCTGATCTCCAGCGTCCCGCAGGAGCCCTCGATCAGGAACAGCTCCGCGGCCTCCGCTGCATCGTAAGTCTCGCAGTATTTCATCGAGTACTCTGCGCCCGCGGCCTGGACAGAGTACCGGCCTTTGTCCAGCCCCGGCAGGTTGGTTATGATGTTCCCGAACCGGTCGATCCTGACCACCATGCCCTCCCTGCCCTCTCTGTGAAACTCCAGCCTCTCTATCCGGTCCACCTTCTCAGTCAGCCTGTCGAAGCCTCCCTTGTCGATATTGGCGGCGGCAACGGCGAAGACGTCCCTGCCGTGAAACGTCCGGCTCGCGCCCTCCGGCACGGGAATCTGCCTTGCATCTATAGCCTTGCCCTCCTTAACCGTCTCCCAGAGCAGGCCGTTGTCGGGAGCAACAAAATAGTACTCCTCGCTCTTTACCGCCAGCGCTTTCCTTTCCGTGCCAACGCCGGGATCGACCACGCAGCAAAAGACCGCGCCCTTCGGGAAGTGCCGGTAGCTGTTTTTCAGTATCCATGCCCCCTCGACGATGCTCTGTGGACCGACGTCATGGCACAGGTCCACTGTCGCGGCCGCAGTATGCACCGAGTAGATCACCCCCTTCATCACACCCACGTATTCACTCGGCCCAAAATCAGTCAGCAGGACTATCATGTCGAACTCCCTTCGGCACAGCATCCCTAATTTAGGACAATCGTCCCCCAGGCGGCTATTTTACGAGGATCGCACCCGGATTTCCACCTTCGACGCGCCAACAGCCGGCATTTTTCCAGCTTCCAGGCCGTCGGCCGGGCAGACGTACTTTCAAACTCCGCCGGAAGGCTCTTCTCGGAGATTCGGCCGGCCTTCGCAACCTCGTGTGCGACAGTCGGTCAGCGGGCGGTAACAACGGCCTTTCTTGTAAGGCAGTCGCCCATCAAGGCAGAGGATGAGAAAAATTTTTTAAGTTCGTGTTTTTTCTCTTGACTTCGTGATTACAAATGTAATACTTTGTGCTTAACGGGGCTATTGATTGCAGGAGACCAACGTATGAAGAAGCTGCCGAGAATATCCGAATCCGAATGGTTGGTGATGCGGGTTCTGTGGTCGAAGGGCGAGGCGACGGCCAACGAGGTCGTTGAGGAGCTGGCCGGCCGGACAAAATGGAACCCGAGGACGGTCAAGACCCTGATCACTCGGCTCTCCGGCAAAGGAGCGGTCAAGTACAAGAAGGAAGGAAGGATGTACAGGTACTACCCGGCCGTCGGCCAGGCCGACTGCGTGCGGATGGAGAGGAAGTCTTTCGTTCGGCGGGTCTACGGCGGGACGACGAAGCCCATGTTGGCCGCATTCATCGAGGACGCCGACCTTTCGCCGCAGGATATATCCGAACTGAAAAAGATTCTCGAACGAAAGGGAAAGGAATAGAGATGCAATCTTTTGCCGTGCAATTATGGCCGTTCTTCGAATGGCTGCTGCGGACGACCGTGCAGGCGGGCGTGCTGGTCTGCATGATTCTGCTGATTCAGTTGCTGCTGCGAGACAGATTGGGCGCGCGCCTGCGCTACTGCCTGTGGCTGTTGCTGCTGATACGTTTGGTGATGCCGTGGGCCCCCGAGAGCAGGCTCAGCGTCTTCAACCTGTTCGGTGGCGGCGCGACGGTTGCGATGCCCGCTTCGGCGGCCGCGC
>CP070678.1:5293356-5302664 GCA_020352515.1 Phycisphaerales bacterium
ACAGGTTAATGTTCAGGGCGTGTATGGCCAGAACATTATCCCCGACCTGCAGAGAATACGGGGCAGCGCTAATCCATTCGGGACTTGTTTGCTCCCAGACGGCGTTGTGACTTTGGTCAGCAAAGCTATCGTAGGTCTTGGTGACGCCGTCGTCGACGTGGAATCGCTCGACTTCGATGTCGTTGATATAGACTATGCAGCCGTCGTCAACGTAGATTCCAAGCGCGATCTCGCCCGGTATTTCGCCGGCGGTTGCGATATTGAAAGTGCGTCGCAGATAGACGGTCGAGAAGTGACCCTGCATGTCGAGAACCGTGTTGTCGTCGCCGTCACCGTAGCCGAGGCTGGTGCGGCCCTGGGTCCAGGTGCCGGTGAAGCCGGTGGTGTTCCAGTTGGAGGGCGGCTCCGAAGTGCCCTCGAAGTAGCGCCAGTCGGTGTCCGTTTGTCCGATTATCGTCCAGGGCATGGAGACGCCGACGGACTCATCGGCCTGGTTTTGGTTGGCCGAGAGATCCGTGACGCCGTCGATATCGAGGGTGTACCCCCCGGACAGGGTGCTCGTGGTCAAGGTTACTATCCTGTGGTTGTCCGGGTCCAGGACCGCGCCGGTGACGCTCGCGCCGCGGTCGAGGGTGTAGTGGGCGGCGGTTTCGGCGGAGGTCTCATCGACCCACTCGTCGAACGTCAGGACGATCGTGGTCGCGTCCTGGACTTCTGCAGACCTTATCCGCGGCCCCTGGGTATCCTGCTCGGGCACGGCGTACTCGAACACGTCCCCCCCGGGCAGGTAGTCGCCGGAATCCGTGCGCCTCTTCCAATGGCTTGTAATCCTGGACGAGCCCCAGACTTCGACCAGTACGTATCCCTTTCTCTGGCCGAGCGTGTCATGGAATATCTCTGTCGGCCACCATACGCCGACGTCGCCCTGGTAATTGCCGTCCCAGCCGCCCCCGCCGATTATCGTTGCGACGGTCATCTGATGCACGTTGGGGCGCCCCGCGTCGCGGTTGTCCACCCGCGTATTGGAATAGAAGTGGTCGTGGCCGCAGAAGAACAGGCGACAGCCGGGCTCATCTTCGAGTATCTGCCAGAATATGTCGCGAGCGCCCGGCACCGCGGCCATTGTCTGGTTGTGCACGAGCCTGAAGGCGGGCTCGTGGGCGGCGAGGAAGACATGTCGCTTGGCGTCGTCCCCCGCGAAAGCCCACGTGTTACTAACAAGGACGCCGTTGAGCCAGTTCTGGTCGATCCTGTTGTAGGGGTAAGATTCGGCGGCCCCCGCAAACTGGTCGAGAGCGATCAACAGGGCGTTCCTGTGTTCGATGAAGTAGGTGCAGTCCGTCTCGCCGGCAGGTCCGTTGTCCGGGATGTCAGGGCCGAAGACGTTGACCCAGTTGGGTGTATCGATGTGATCGGAATCGACATCGTGATTGCCCCGGATGGGCATGACTTCGACGCCGGCGTGATAGAGCCTGCTGGCGAGCTGGCTCGTTTGATAGCCGTTTCTCCAGCGACTCAACTGGGTCTCGCCGAGGTCCCCGCCGCGGCCATAGACGAGGTCTCCGGGGACGATGAAGACTTCCGCCTTCTCGTTGACGACACGAAGGCTGATCTCCTCGAGTGTTCCGGTGGTGATTCCCGGTGTGCCGTCGCCGTCCTGGCTGTCCGAGGCGGTGACAAACCTCCAGTAGCCGGTCTCTCTGAACAGCGAATCGACCTGGGGCCCGTCGAGGGCGTAGTCATAGACTCTAACTTCGTCAATTCTGCCGGCGAAGCAGGTTTGGCCTGAGGCCGGAAAATCGGGATTGGCGTATCCGATTCTCAGCAGGCTTTCCTCGGCACAGTACGGGATGTCCCACTCTGCGGCTGCCCTCTGGTCGCCGTCGATATAGAGAGTCACGGCGTCGACGGCGCCGAATTCGACGGTCACGGCGACGTGATGCCAGAGGCCGTCGTCAACCCTTGCCGTCGAGAGCAGGGGACTTCCGGTGACCCCGCCGGCGGCAAAGGCAAGCCGGCCGTCGTTGGCTGTGGCCTCATCGACCACGTAAAGGCAGTTGACATCAGAGGCGCCGGTTGTGTGGCACTTGGCGATGATTGCGCCGCCTGCGGTTATGACCCTCTGCTCGGCCTCGGTGGCGTGGTCCTGCAGCGTCCTGACCCAGGCCGACCAGGTAAAATCGTCGCGAGTGCTAAACGCGCCGCTATTGGCAATGCTCACGAAATCATCGTCGCCTTCGAGCTGGAGCGCGTACTCGGCGATGCCGTCGCGCCAGAGAGGGCCGCTTCCCGCCGAGCTTTGGAGCGTTCCATTGGTAGTCAGGCCGTCATAGGTCGAAGTATCGGCCGCGGTAGTGCCTTCTCCGTCGTCAAGTCTCCAGTGTCCGGCGGCGGGCAGGGCCTCGTATGCTCCCATATCGACGAGCGGCGTTGCCCCTCTGCCGGTTATGCGCTTCTTGCCGGCGATGTCGTTGGTCACGGTGACGTAGGCGTTTTGGCCCGTGTCTATACAGACAGTCGAATCAGGGTCGAGGGCAAGACCGTCGTCGGCCGTAAAGAACTCCTCGTCGGGGCCTGCGGGACTGTCCGCATTGACAAAGTGCGGGTCCTGGCTGGTGTTTGTGGCCGTCAGGGTGATGGTGGAACTGTCGTTGTTCCAGATGGCGTTGGCGCCGTTCCAGATGATGGAATTTCTTATCTGGAGGGTGCTCGGCCCGTTCTGGTAGGCGGAATCGCAGGCGATTGCGTCCCCGTTGGGCGCCGAATTGCCCGTAAACGTGCAGTTTGTCAGCGTCGCCGGGGTGCTTGCCCAGAACCAGATTGCCCCGCCCCTGTTGGCGGCCGAATTGCCGGTGAAGACACAGTTGATAAGCGTCGGTTCGCCGCACGTGTACATTGCCCCGCCGCCGTCGTTGACGTACGACCCCGCGTCGGTATTGCCGCTGAAGACGCAGTCTATAAGCGTGGGCGTGCCGGAGTCGCAAAAGCCCCCGCCCCTGCCGTCCTGTCGCGAGGTGTTGTTGAGGAATTTGCACGAGGTTAGGGTTGGACTTCCGGAGTTGTACATTCCGCTGTTGGTATTTTGGATGAATGTACAATTTGTCAGGGTCGGGCTGCCCCCGCTGTTGTACATTCCGCCGGCAAAGTTGTCGGCGACGTTCTCACGGAAAACGCAATCGACCAGGGTCGGGCCTGCGTTGACACATCGCATTCCGGCGCCGATATCGTCGATGTCGTGGAGGTCGGCATTGCCGGCTGTTATTGTCACGCCGTCCAGCACGGCCGTCGCGTCGTTTCCGCTGGCCGTGACGACGTGGTAGGAGTTTTCGCTGTTGTCGCCCCCGTTGTTGTCGTCGCCGTTGAGGTCGCCGCTGAGTATGGTCTGATAGACCTCGACGTTTCGCACGGTCTGGTCGGACTCGGCGACAAGCAACGCCCTGTAGCCGCCCCTTATGGCCACCCCGTCGATTAGATTGAACGTCGCGGTGCGGCTTCCATCGGCGGGGGCCGGTGTGTAAACGCCGCGCGCGACCCAAATTTGCGTGTTGGGTGCCGGGTTGGAGGCGAGTGCGTCGCCCAGCTCGCGATAGGCCGTGCTCCAGGAGCCGTAATCGTCGTCACTGGGGCCGCCCGGATCGACGGAGTTCTTGTTGACGCAGATGACCCCATCCGGTATCTGGGAATAGCTCGGCGAGGCCATGGTCTCCGGGAAGATGGCCGGTTCGTAGGCGCCCATGTCGGTGTAATTGGGCGTGCCTGTGCCGGTGTTAACGACCGTTTCGACGTCGCAACGGGCGTTGCGGCCGAAGTCCAGCTCCGGGGCGACGTCGCCGTCCGCCGCGTCGATACACAGGCTCTCCTCTTCGAGCATAAGTGCATCGTCCGGCGTCTTGTAAACACCGTCGGGACCTGCCGGGTCGCCGTCGGCATCCGCAAAGTCCGGGTCACTATCTATATTTCCTCCGCCGTCCGTACCGGTCGCGGAGTTCCATCCCGCGCCGCTTCCGCCGCAAAACTGGACATCGCAGTAGCTCAGCGTGGGCTGGGAATCATAGTTGTATATCTGGCTCCCGCTCGATGCGGTGTTGGCCCACAGGATGCAGTTTTCGACGACGGCATCTGCGGAGCTGTTGTAAACTCCCCCGCCCTTGACCGCCTCGTTGGCTTTGAACGTGCAGTTGCTTATGACGGGGTCGCTGTTCCTCGAATAGATTCCGCCGCCCTTGTCGTAGGCCTCATTCTCAACAACAAGACAGTTCTCCATTGAGAACTCGCCGTCCTGGTTGTAGAGACCACCCCCGTCGTCGCCGGAATAGTTGTACTCGAAGACGCAGCCGGAGATCACCGGGTCTCCGCCCACGAAATAGACGCCGCCGCCGTCGGTGCCCGAGCTGTTGTAGGCGAAGAAGGAATCGCTGATTTCGGGGTTGCTGTTCCTGCTATAGAGTCCGCCGCCCTTATCCCCCGACTGATTGTCGAAGACCTTGCAGGCAATGATGGTGGCGTTGCTGCCGGCGTCGAGGAATATTCCCCCGCCGTCGTCGCCGGCATCATTTCCGGTCACGATGCAGTTTACTATCGTGGGGCTCGCGGCGTAACAGAATATTCCGGCTCCGTCTCTGTCACTGCCCGTGCCGGGGGCGTCGCCGCCGGTAAGCGTGAAGCCCATGATTACGGTGTACTGGTCTTCGCCGTTGTTGCAGACGACCACGTTTTCGTTGAGGCCGGTCGCATCGATGACGGTTAGAGCGGCGCCGCTGACGCCGTAGAGACCGACGGCCTTGCCGTCCAGGCTGACGCTCTCATAGTACGTTCCGGGCCCGACTTCGATTTCGTCACCGTCGTTGGCGTCGTCGATCGCGGCCTGGATCGAGGTAAAGTCAGCGGGCCCGTCGTCGTCGACACAGATTATTCTGGCCGCAGCGCTGCCGCCGATCGCGCACAGCAGGAGCGCGGCAAACAGAAGCTGCCTGTGTAAATTCCGTTTTATGTTCATCTCGAGAATCCCTTCAAAGATGTTCAGTTCAAGGTGGTTTTTCAGTAAGCAATTGGGGATATGGCGGCGCGGCGGGCCACGTGCAGAGATAGGGGCCAGAAAGCTCATGTGCTCCTCTTTTTGCGCTCGCGAAACTCGAAGTGCTTCCGGGGTGTGGACCGGCTTGCCCCGGACTGTTAATGTCACCCCCAGTTGACGAGCCGCAGACGATTTTCCTGAGAAGCCCCTGGCCCGTCAAGTCACAACAAATGGTTTTTGGGAAAAAAGTGCAAAATTTCTTGCGGCCCGTTCGCCGGCGTCACCGGAACAGGACGCGCTGGCCTTTTCCCTGCTGTATGAGGGGGACATAGGTTTCCAATTTCTCGAGGACGGCGGCGTCGGTGAGGTTGATCGTTCTTCTTGTTTCGTGGGCCATGTATGCGGCCATTACGAGCATGGTGACCAGACGTCCGTATTCGAAATTGAGCATCGCGTCGCGGCCCTTTTTGAAGGCGGCCAGAGCGTCCCGCCATTCGGCAACGTATCCGTAGAGGTCGGCCTCGTTCGGCTGGAGTATCAGTGAGCCGCGACTGGCCTGGGCCTTCTCGAGCGCCAGCTCGGCATCGGCGACGGCCGCCGCCGCGGCGTCACTGATGAACAGACCCGCCGGGGACGAGAGCGAATCGACGCTGTAGGAGTATCCGGGCCCGAAGGCCTCCATGAGCAGACGCAGGCCTGGTGCGTCGTACATCCAGGAGTTTGTGGCCTGTGCCACGCCCCGGATTCCGGAGTCGCCGTCTTTGAACTCGATGGTGACATTGGAGTAATCTTCGGCGGGGGTCTTGGAATAGTCCACGCCCCTCTCGGCGAGCCGGGAGATCCACGGCTCCTTTCCCCACTTCAGCAGCGCCATATTGGCCGTAACGGATACGGGCGTCAGATGGTCCGGCGGCTTGCCGGCCGGCGTGAGCATATACATTCCGACCGCGATACTGTGACATCCCATGTCACAGCAGACGCCCCCGCCCTGGGTCGTGGGGTCCCAGAACCAGCTCTCGTGCGGCCCACCGTGCTCTTCTGCGCTTCGGGCCAGATGTACGGGGCCCATCGCTTCCTCCACCGCGGCAAGCTGTCTTCGGGCCTGGGTCACCGAGGGCATGTGGAGCTGGTTCTCGAAGTAGGCGTTGGGTACGCGCAGCGCGCGGGCCATTCGTGCGAGGATGTCGGCCTCTTTGAGGTTTCTGGCGAGAGGCTTCTCGCAGATTATTCCCTTCAGTTTTGCGCCGTTTTCACAGGCCTTTGCAATTTCGCGCATAATTTCCACGCGTGCGGGGTTTGGAGCGAAGATGCACGCGATATCGACGACCGAGCAAAGCTCGGTGACGGTCTCGCAAACCCGTGGGTCTCCAAGTCCCGCTTCTCGGGCGGTTTTTGCCAGCTCCGGGGCTCCTTTGGGGGCGCAGACGGCGGCGAATTGTGCGCCGCGCACCGACTGCAGCGCGCGGGTGTGAAAACCGGCGACGAAGCCGGCTCCGATCATTCCAATCTTGAACATTTTGCAGCTCCTTTTCTGTCGCACGCAACACCTGTCGTGCAGTTTCTCGGACCGAAGCATGCGCGGCGTCCGCCGGCTCGCACCGTCGCTCTCCCTGGGCGGACGACGGACAAAGGCGATCCCGGACGCCCACCCGGTCTTCAGCAGCGGCTATGAATTTAAGGGCGTTTCGGCCGGAACACAACCGAAAAGTGGGGCGCCCGGGGGGAAAACCGGCTTGCCCGCCTATTGGCCGGCGGCGGCTGGTCCGCTAATCTCAGCGAGGGCACGTGTGGTTTGAGGCATATCTGCAGGGGAGCAAAAAATGGTCGGATTTGTGCGAAGATTTCATGAGGCCGGTCGGTCAAATGAACGAAAATATATAGGCTGGAAGGCCCGTGAAAGATATGGGATGGGCAGGGCCGGCCGGCCGCATGATAACGGATTGGCCGAGGCCCCGGACGAGCTTCTTCCGGGTCGTCGGCCGGCAGTTTTGTGTTGAGAGAAGTTAAAAGGAGATGAAAAATGCCTGTTGTAGAAATCGCACAAAGACGCATGGCCATGCCGGAAATACGAACAAAGGCGCAGCAACTGGGGATAAGGCCGACCAGGATGAAAAAGGCGGACCTGATTCGTACGATACAGACAACAGAGGGCAACACGGCCTGCTTCGGCAGCTCCGGTGGTCGGTGCGGCTACACCAACTGCTGCTTCATAGGGGATTGTTTGAGGATCAAGTAGCCCCTCCGATTGTATTCCAAGAGCCGGTCGGCTCGCTAAAAATAACACGCGCAGTATGGATCGGCAACACGGGTTGATGAATTGTTCGGCCCTGTTTTGGCAAAAAAACTGACGGTATCTCGCACCTGTTCGAGTGGGGCGGCGGTGCGAGATTCTTTTTATTCACGGGCAAGGAGATTCGGGACGTTTTGCGCCGGCCCTCACTTTGAGAGAAAGGCGCCCGGGGATAGGGGGGCAATCGCCGGCGCTGATAACACGGGGACGCCGGCAATCACAGAGGCAGGTCACGTCGCCGCCAGATTACTGCTCCGGCGACCGCGGCGATGATGAGCACGGCCGTCAGGACGGACATATCGCGGACAGGCCAGCCCTGAAAGATGATTTTGCCCTGGACGTAGTGGAACAGGGTAACCGGCTCGAGGAACTTCATTCGAGGCCACCATTGACTTATGATGTAAACAAAGTAGTTGATTACAAGGAAGCCGACGGCGACGCCGACGGCCGTATTTCGCCGGCGAAACACCGCGGCGCAAAGAAGCGAGATCGCCCCGGCCGCCCCGGCAAGCAGCCCGGCGTTGACCGCTATCCGGAAAAACAGGTCGAAGGGGATCGGCTCACCGAAGTCGAAGACATTCGTGGCGCCGACAGTCCCCAGGAACATGACAATTACAAGTGCGAACATGCCGACCAGCGTCAGAACGCCGGCACAGATGTAAACGTGCATCTTTGTCACGGCACGGCTCAATATCAGCTCCATGGCGCCCTTTTGCACCTCCCCGGTCAGAAGCGCGGTCGGAATGCCGACGGCAAAGAACATGTATAGAAACAAAACGAGCGGGTGATGATACCCGATTGCGATAAGGCCCGGAGTATTTCCCGCCTGGAGCATGTCCCCGCCGAGCGAGGTCTTGACAATGCCCGGCAGTATGTCGATGAATTTGAGGAACATCTTGACGTTCTCATTGTCATGTACGATGCCGCAGACGGCAAACTGCATTCCGAAGATCACCAGCGCCACGGCCGCCCATACGGGTAGTATGCTCACGAACCAGAAGCGGAGCAGCGCCACAGGGAACGGCGTTGCGGTATTGCGCGTCATTCTGCGTCTCCTCGGGTGGTATCAGAAGCGTTTGCGGCCGCGGACGGGGATTGCGGGCGGTAGTACTGCATGAAGGCGTCCTCGAGCGACGTCTCCGGGGTCGCGATGCGCTCCACGGGCAGGCGCGCTATCCATTTTATAATTGCGTCGGAAGTCCCTTGATAGGCTACGTGGAGCATACCGGGTTGCTGGTCGATTACTCTAACTCCGGGCAGCTTCCCCGCCGGCAGCTCCGGAAGAAGATTCTGATCGAGGAACCAGACCTTCAGGCGTCTTTCACCCTGCCGCACAATATCTGAGATTGGAGCGAGCTCGACGAGACGCCCGTCCCGCAAAATGCCGGCCCGCCCGCACACGGCCGCCACCTCCGTCAGGTCGTGAGAAGACAAAAGCACCGTTGCATTCGCCTCCGCCGCCTCACGGATCATATCAAGCACGATCTGGCTTATAAGCGGGTCCAGTCCGATGGTTGGCTCGTCGAGTATCAGCAGGTCGGGCTGATGCTGGAAGGCGTAGATGACGCCGACCTTCTGGCGGTTGCCCTTTGAAAGGTCGTCCACGGGGCGATCAAGGTCAAGGTCCAGCCGTTCGGCCAGCTCGCGGCGCCGGGCGCCGGCCCCGTCGGGGCCGCCGAGTAGCGCCAGCACGCTCAGCGAACGTCGTGCCCGAAGGCGGGGCCAGATTCGAAAGTCCCCCGGCAGATACCCGATGCGCGTGTGCTGAGTGCCTCTGCCGACCTCGACCTTTTCGCCGAGGATCCGTACCTGGCCCCTCGTCGCCCTCAGCAGGCCCATCGCACAGCGGATCGTAGTGGTCTTGCCGGAACCGTTGGGCCCGAGATAGCCGAAGATTTCGCCCGGCTCTACGGAGAAAGTCACATCCTCGACCCCTCTTGCCGAGCCGTACCATTTTGTCAGAGATTCAATCTCGAGCGTTGCCATCAAAAATCCTTGGGCGGC
>CP070678.1:5302764-5310949 GCA_020352515.1 Phycisphaerales bacterium
AGGAAGTACGCGAATTTATGCATCAAACGATGCCGCAACCGATCGGCAAGCAGCTTGCGCGGATTGGCTCCGCCGGCCACCTCGGCATACCCCACGCGCATGCAACTGTCCCACATCTTCATCTTGCCGAAGTAATCCTTCTGACTGACGTCATAAAGATAGAAACAGTGGCAGGTCGGGCACACACGCGTGCAAGCCTGACACTCGATGCAGTTTTCCGACTCGCTGTCGAAAACATCCGAATCCTGGCTCTCGGCCAGAATCTGCTTGATTGGCGCTTCCAGCTCGAATGCGGCCGTTCTGGCGCCAAGCTGTTTGAGCGTCTCATTCCTCTTTTCATCCCGCTCGGCCAGCAAAACGTCCGGTGCGTCCGCAAAGAGCTTCGGATGCTTTCCTACGAAAGCCTTGCCCTTTTGCGAGCCCGCCTCGACAAGAAGACCGTCCTTCAAACGAGAAACGTTCAAATCGAAACCGCCCTGAACAAAAGGCTGCCCCTCGAGAAGACTGCAAAAACAGCTCTCTTCCGGATCAGTGCAATCCGCCGAGATTATGAACATCTTCTCCCTGCGAGCCGTGTAAAACGGATCCTCGAATTCATCCTCCTTGAAAACCTTGTCCAGGATTTCGATCGAACGCAGATCGCATGCCTTCAGCCCGAAAACCGCAAAAGGCCTTATCTGTTCGGGCTCGGCCGGCTCGGGGAAGACCGCCGCAAGCTCGCGCAGCGGAAACAGAAATTCCTTCACGGGCGTGCAAGCACGCACGTTGTTGAAGTCAACCTCGGTCCCGGCGGCAGGATCATATTTGACAAATACGTAATGCGCCCCGCTTTTCTGAGGAACATAAAGATCCATCTCTTCGGCCAGGGCGCTCAAGAACGGTTCGAGTTTGCCTGTAAAAACGGTTTTCATGTTTCTTGTCCGAGTCCTGTCATCCTGTCGTAATCGAGCCCGGAAAACAACCGGACACAAAGCCCTATCAACTTCTCGAAGCCTGAATCTCAGGCCCAACATGCAAAATAGTCTACTGACGCCCGTCGTCTAACCACACGGCAAGTAATACGGCAAACGGGCAAGGTCCATACCAATGTCAATTGTTATAACTTTTACCTTCTTGGGAACCGTTATGTACCGCGGTGAGAAGTTCAAAATGCCGATTATGCCCGCCTCCACCATCTCGTCGGCAACCTGCTGGGCCACCGCAGCCGGCACCGCGATAATTCCGAGGCGAATCCCCCTCTTCTTCACGCCACGCAACGTCGACACATCCTCAATCTTCACTCCGCTTCTAACCTTGCCTACTTTTCTCTTGTCGACGTCAAACGCAGCCGAAATCCTGAAGCCGTATATGCCGAACCCGGAATACGAAAGCAGCGCCGAGCCGACATTGCCCACTCCAACCACGGCTGCTTCATGCATGACGTCGAGTCTCAGTATTTTGCTTATCTGCTTGATGAGTGTCTTGATGCCGTAACCTATTCCGGGAGTTCCGAAGTCGCCGAAATAGGAAAAGTCCTTTCTGATCAGCCAGGGAGGAACGCCGACAAGACCTCCGAGCTTCCGGCTCGAGACACTCTCCATGCCTTGCTCCGACAAGTGAAGCACCCCCCTCAGGTACACCGGCAACCGGCGTATCGTTTCATCCGGAATCTTGCGGTATCTCATAATCAACCTGTCTGCAACTTGGTGATTGAGTTCACATTCACAGATGCTACCGCACACATAATATCAGTCGATGCCGTTGCCTGTCAAGCGAATTTAAAATCGCCCCATGATAATTCAGCGAACGTAACCTCCTTGCACACAAGGCTTTATGAACCGGCATAGCCCATTTCCTGAAAAAAAAGAAAATTCCTTCCGGCAGCCGAACGACAAAACTAATACCCCGCACGAAATATGGTTACCAGCTTACTTGTTGCCGGCCCCGCCCGTCGCCCGCGGCAGCGTGAAGCTAAACGTGCTGCCCCCCTCCGGATTATTCTCGGCCCACATCTTGCCTCCGTGTCTTTCAACAACCTGCTTTGCAAAAGACAACCCCAGACCTGTGCCGTCCCTCTCGACTTTCCTCGCGTTCTCGGCGCGGTAGAACTCGTCAAATATCTTCGTAAGGTCCTCTTCAGGCACGCCGATGCCCGTGTCACTGACCTGAACGAGAATAAACTGCTCCCTCTCTTTCACGCTCAAGCGGACTTTCCCGCCCTCCGGGGTGTACCTGATCGCGTTAAACAGCAGGTTCCCGATTGTCTCCTCAATCAAAACGGGCTCCCCGTAAACTTCATCCACGGACGCCTCAATGTCGAAATCCACGCTGATGGATTTGCGGGCGGCCTGGTTCTGGATAAGAGTAATTGCGTTGAAAACACCTCTTTTCAGTGGGAAAAACTCCTTCTCCAGCCGCCCCGTAAGCTTCATGCGGGTCAGTTTCAAAAGCGCGGTGATGAACGCCATGCACTTGGTGGTCCTCCTGAAAGCTCTTTCAACCAAATCTTTCTGTTTCTCATTTAGCGCCCCGACCATCTGATCGTCCACAATGTTGAGGCAGCTTTCTATAGCGGCCAGGTGTCCCTTTATGTCGTGTGTCAGACGCAGAACATATTCATTCTTCAACAAGTCCTTCTGCTCGAGCATCGCATTTGCCCGCTCGTAGCTCTCCTGCTGTCTTCTAAGCTGCTCGCTGATCGAAGTGGTCATATAGACCACCATATAAAGCGTACAGGCGAAAACAAATAGAACGCCGAAGACGAAAGTGCCCTCGCGATACAACCCGTGACCGCTGAAGCCCGTCAGCTCGTAGTGCGGGATAACTCCCCAATACTCCAGAAGCACCAGCAGGCTGAACAGAACCACCGCCAGCGTCGCCTCCAGATAACTCTGAAGCCGGGAGCGGAATATGCTGGCTACTATCATGTGGAAGACAAAAAAGAACGAGAATGGATTCTCGACGCCCCCGGAGAAGTGCAATATGGCCGTCAGGATAAAAAGGTCGGCCGATATCTGAAAAGTTATTATCCGCCCGATCTTTCCGGCAGACGGTCTCTTCTCGCCCCAAGTAAAGTACTTGAGCAGGTCGTGAAGAATAAAATTGTAAAACAACAGCGCGCCCGTGATTCCATAAAGCGCCGTGACAGGCAAAGAAACCTTCATCACGCTGCTGGCAAAAAAAGTGGCTGTGCCGAGCACCGCAATCGCCACCCACCTCAGTCTCACAAGCCAGCGGGCCCTTTGGATAAGACTTGTGCTCTTCAGCAGACTCTCCATGTAATCAAGACTTTTTCAGAAGGCTCTCCACCGTCCCCAAAAGCAGGTCCGGCTTGACCGGCTTATCCAAATACTCGTCCACCGGCAGCCAGCTTTCATCCCCCGCAGCCGGTCTGAAATCCAGCCCCGTCTTCTCTTTGACGGCCGTCAGCATGAGAATGGGTATGTTCTTGTATTCGGGGTTGTCCTTCAGCTCCCTCGACAATATGAAGCCTTCCCTCGACGTGTTCATCATGACATCGAGTATGATCAAATCCGGCTTGCCCGCCCCTATCTGCTCCATGCCTTCTGTCCCGTCCCTGGCCGTTCGTACGCTGTAACCCCTGTTCTCGAGAATCACCTTCATTGCTTCGCTAATATCGGGGTCATCGTCAATAATCAGAATTCCAGCCCGTTCCATTCTCTTTCCCTTGAATCAAATTGCCAATAAATCAGTTTTCCCCTTGGGTCATACTTCGCTGTATACCCGACCTCTCTTGGAGAGTCAACAATTATGGCCCCGAAATCGCCATCAGAAATGAAATTTCTGCGATCCCCTGTTAACAAAGCGGCATCCGGGATGTTCGACTACCCGGCCAAGCTCTGCCATTATGCCCAGAGCACGGGATGCCAAAGCGGTATATCGGAGTCCGCCCGGCATTCGGCCTCCATGGCTGGCGGACACCGCCCGGGGCCCCTGCTCACGGGCGTATCACCCGTCCAGCTCTTCGCAGACGCTGTCGATGTAATCATCCATCCGGTCGGCAAGCTCCCGGCTCAACTCCTGGCCGGGGCGGATGCTCTTCGGCTGAATGCCGAATATCACAATCTCGTCCGGGCATTGGTCAAGCTCGCGGGACAAATCGATGATGTTCAGAATATCGGCCTCGTGAAGAGACATGTGCGCCTGCCTCTTGACGCTCCGGGCTTGTTCCGCGGTGAACCTTCTGATCCGGCCGGGCTCGATGCCCATGCGTGCACAGTCGATGATGACCGCTTTGCCTCTGCCCTCGAGAAGGTGCAAAAGGCTCATACCGCCCGTGCCCGCGTCCACAAACTCCACTAAAGGATATCTCTCGGCAAGGGCCGAGAGACGCTCCAAAACACGCACGCCAACACCCTCGTCCGACATCAGCGGATTGCCAAGACCGAGCACAACCGTTTCTCTCTTCATTGCCCTGCGACTCACCTTATGAACTGCACGTCCAATGTATGGGTCGAACAGGAAATGCACGGGTCGTAGGCGCGCACGAGCATTTCAAGCTTCCGGCGGACCGCGTCTTCGCCCTCGTCGATAATCTCAGGGACAAACTTCTCGAAGTCCTTCTGGATGTTGGCGTGATTCTGATTCGTGGGAATGCAGATATCCGCGGCCACGCAGTTGCCTTTTCCGTCGAACTCGTACTCGTGAAATAGTATTCCGCGGGGAGCCTCGACGCAGCCGCTCGACTTTCCCGCCCTCGGGCTGCTGCCCGCCTTCTCCGCCCTCAGACCCGCGGTCAGAAGCTCGTCGATCATCTCGATACTCGTCTGGACGACGTGTACCGTTTCCACGAGCTGAGCCACTGTGTTCATGAAAGGATTACAGCAGCCCTTCTCCAGACCGAAAGTCCCGGCCAGCTCCTTCGCCCCGTCACTGAGCAGGTCGCCGTTGTTATTGAACCTCGCCAGCGCGCCGACGGCGTACGAATCCCTGTTCCACTTGGCCCACTTCGCGGTTGACTGCTCGCTGACATACTCGTTCGCAACCGTCTTCCAGTCGTTTATCCTGACGGTTCCGTCGTAATCGGTCGACGTGATGTCGCCGTGGTAGAAAGTATAAGTCGGAGGATTATCCTGCCGCAGACTCACATACTCGGTCTCGCGCTCGAAGGCGGGGATATTCTCCGCAACCGACAGAACCGCATCGGCCACAATCTTCAAATCGCCCGCACAGCCCCGAAGCCTCTCCTGCAGCTCGCGAAACTGCTGCTCGCTCGGTGTTGCCGTAAAGCCGCCCGGCGTCAAAGTCACCGGATGAGTCGTCCTGCCCCCAATCAGGTCCGACCACTCGTTGGCAAGCCTGTGCAGGCGTATCACCGCCTTGACCACGTCGCCCGCTTTCGCCACAAGAGGCACAACCGAAGGAACACCGAAAAAGTCCGGGGCCGCCAGATACCCGATATGCAGAATGTGGCTCTGCAACTGCTCCGAGTAGTGCATCAGTATTCGAATCTTGTCGGCCTGCTCGGAGACTTTGATGCCAAGCGCGCTCTCAACCGCCTTGGTGGCGGCAAGCGAATGTGTTATCGAACAGATGCCGCAAATCCGGCTCACGATTGTCTGAATGTCCTCGTAGCTGCGCCCGCGAACCATCGCCTCGAAAAACCGCGGCGCTTCCGGCACCCGCCACTGCACGTTCTTGACCCTGCCGCCGCTCGCGTTCACCAAAATATTGCCGTGACCTTCTATCCGCGTCACGTGCTCTACGTCTATGTTTACGGTCTTGCTCATACTACGGTAGGCTCCTGTTTGCTTCCAAATAGAACCATTTTGCTCTTCAAATCCGCGATTGTCAGATCGTACTTCTGTATGACGTCCTTGGCCGCGTCCACGTTGGGATCATCCACATACCCCCTGCACCCGAAACACCGGAAACTCGACGACGGGCAGCGCGCGCCGCACCCCGCCCTTATCACAGGCCCCAGACAAATCTGCCCGTACTCCCACAGGCACGGATTACCCTTCGCCTTGCACTCAACACACACGGGGTATTCCGGAATCTCCGGCTTCTTGCCCATCAAGAGACAGCGGACTATATAGCTGAACTCCTTCCCGTCTATCGGACAGCCGTGTATCTTGTAGTCAACCTCGACCACCTCGTCTACGGCCTTCGTCGCAGCGGTCTCAAGATGCGGCATACCCGCCGCCTTGCCGTAAACGTATTCCTTCACTTCCTCAAGCTCGAAGTTGTTCTTCAGCTTGTTGATCCCCCCGATCGTCGCACACGCACCCAGCGCAACAAGCACCTCGGCCCGGTTCCTGATCACCCGGAGCCTCGCCTCATCCGCCGGCCGCGTTATAGAGCCTTCGATGATGGCAATGTCATATTGATGGCTCTGTTCGCTCATCGCCTCCCGCCACTCGACAACGTCCGCCACACCAAGCAAATCCAGTATCTCTTCCTCGAGATTCACTATCTGAAGCTGGCAGCCCTCGCAGCAGGCAAAATCAAAAATTGCTATTCGCGGCTTGCTCATTTCTATATTGCCTCCGGCACATTACGCAGGTCGCTATAACGAAAGACCGGACCGTCCATGCATACGTATATGTCGTTTGCCTGGCAGTGCCCGCACTTTCCAACCCCGCACTTCATCTTTCTTTCCAAATTCAGGTAAATATTCTCATCCGGCGCCTCCTCCTCCTTCAGAGCCATCAGCACGAACTTGTACATTATCGGCGGACCGCAAACAAGTATCGTCGCTGAGGCCAGCTCCGACTCAATCTTCGGTATCAGAGTCGTAACCACCCCCACGTTGCCCTGCCAGCAGTCGTCCGCCCGGTCCACCGTCTCCAGAAAGTGAACGTCCGTACGCTTGTCCCAGGCCTTAAGCTCCGAGTGGAAGAAACGCTCGGTGCTGCACCTGGTCCCGAGAAGGATTGTAACTTCCCCGTAGTCATCGCGATTGTCGAGCACGTAATTTATGAAAGAACGCTGCGGCACCAACCCTATTCCGCCGCAGATAAACACCACGTCCCTGCCTTTTGACTCCTCCACCGGATACATGCCTCCCCCGAACGGGCCGCGAATCCCGACCTTGCCGCCCGCCTTGAGCCTGTGGATGGCGTTCGTCACGTTGCCAATCCGCCGGACCACCAGCTCGAAGCCCTCCTTCATAGTCGGTGAAGAGCTGATCGTTATAGGCGCCTCGCCGATCCCCGCAACCGAAACCTCCACAAACTGGCCCGGCAGAAAATCGAACCCGCCGTTGTCCATCGAAAGCCGAAGGTATAGCTCAGTCGCGTTCATCAAGTCAACCGCCTCAACCGTAGCAGGCTGCGGAAGGTATATGTCCTTCTTCTCAGCACAACAGTTACACATCAAAAACGCTCCTTAAAATCTGACTTGCACAGCGCCCCTCGGCTCTCCTCATTTTATCCCCAGATCGTCCGCCAGCCTGTTGTAGATCTTCACCGGATTGGCAATATCGGGAAGGCACGCCCCCACGCATCTGCCGCATCCAACGCACGCTATCCGCCCGCCAATCTTCGCAGGCACGTATTTGCCCTTTCTGTAAAGGCGGTGACGAAAACGATCCGCCTTCTCCTTACGGAATTCGTGCTCGCCGGCAACCTTCGTGAAACCGTCCAGCATGCAGCCGTCCCATGACCTCTCGCGCCTGCCCGTCGCAAGATCCCAGTTCACGTCATCCTGAACGTTGAAGCAATAACACGTCGGGCACACTTGGTTGCAGGAGCCGCACGCAAAGCACGTCGCCGCTTTCTCCTCCCAGACAGGATGATCGTAAGCGCGCCCCAGAAGCTTCGGAAGGTACGCCACACTGCAGCGCAGTTCATGCCTGTTAAGCTCCCTCTTGTTCCTTTCCCACACCTGCCGACGCATCTCCAAATCTCCATTCTCCGCCTTCGTTGAGCCCGTCGCCTTTGCCAGCAGCTTCTCGCCCTTGTCCGTAAAGGCCTCCGCAACGTAGGAATCACCGATGTCGGTCAAAAGCACGTCGCAACCCTCCCGCGTCGTTGCCGCGCCCATCGATGAAGCGAACACATTCTTCGAGGGCGTTACCACGTCGCACGCGATTATCGTCGCGATCTCGCGCCTCGAAAAGTAATGGCCGTCGTAATTGTCCTGACGAAAAAGCTCGTCCATCTGGCTTATCGCGACAACGTCGTACGGATGGACCCCTATCAGAATGAACTTCTCCCGCTCGTACTCGCTCCTGTAATCGCCC
>CP070678.1:5311049-5320740 GCA_020352515.1 Phycisphaerales bacterium
ATCTTGCACCTCCCGTTGCCTCCGCGCCGGTTGTTCCTTCTGTTCGCCCAGGCATAACGCCGAAATATGGAGCTGAAGCGACATGCTCTCCCCCGATTCGCTTGAACCGAGCTGAAGATCCTTGATCTTGACCGGCAGCGCGGACGTTTCAACCTGCCAAAGGAACCTGGCCACCGACTCAAGGCTCCCCTTGCCGGCAACCGTGAAGATCACTTCCTGAAGTCCCTTGTCGATAACGACACGCTCCGGCTTGATCGCGCTCAGCGCCAGGCGGGCGCCCCCGGACCATTCCCACAACGCGCTCAAAACACGGCTCTCGGCCTCCGCGTCGTTGCCGAGTCCCGCCGACAGCATCTCTTGCCACTTCTTCTGCATCCGACCGTGGTTGCCAATCAGAAGCTCCGCCTCGTTGAGCTGGCCAAGAAGCTCTTGCCTCTGCGCCCCAAGCTCACCAAGACTCCTTCGAGTCGGCTCCACCACGAACCTGTCTGCCACAAGCGATCCTACACACAAAATCGCCGCAATCAGAATTATTCTCTCTCGTCTCGACAGAACCATGCTATTTCACACCTTTGAATTTGAACGTCACCGCAAATTCCTTCTCTCTCGAATCGCTCCCTGCGTTCCGCAGGTGCATCATCATCACCCCCGAAAACGCCTTGTTCTGTTTCATCTTGTCAAGAACCTCGTAGAAGCTCTGCTCATCCACGGCCCTGCCCACCAGTGAGCCCTCCGCATTCTCGCTCAAACCCAGGTTCGTCGCCCATATCCGCGACGATTCCGGGAATGCCAGGGTCAGCTCCCGCAAACATTCCAGAAACTCCGGCCTCTGCGACGTCCAGCTTCCCGCGTAGGAAATGCGATCTACCATGTCCCTGGCCGCAGCCGCATCGTCCGCGATTTGCTCCCAGTGTGCTTTGAACGCCGCGACGTCGGAGCTCTTGCCGTGCCAGTCCGCAATAACCGCCCCAACCCCCACGATAAACACCAATCCCGCAACAGCGGCCCATTTAATAACGCGTGCCCGCCCCGACGCCCTTTTGCGCCCGATACGAGGATTCAGAAAATCAACCCCGCTCTTGTCGGCGCCAGCGCCCGTCATCGCCACCGCGGCCGCCGCCACCGACCGCGCATCCTCCGAACGCCCGCCCGGCAAAAGCCCGGCGGCGCCGTCACTGACCGTAATCTGAGGACCCAGCTCCGCATTCAGACGCTCGATGATCCCATCGGCCGGCCCGCACCCGTCGTACATCGTCACCTGATACGGCGGCAATTGATCCTGTTCCGATGACACCAGCAGCAGCCGCTGCAGCGTCGATGCCATAAGCTCCGCCCGCTCGGCCGCAGTCTCGACCTTCTCCGAAGTCGGGATGTGCTTGACCGACCGCAGCCGGCCGTTCGATTGACTCCAGAATTCGCAATACCTCCCCTGTGCGTACAACCCGTACCGCCGCTGAGGACCGGCCCCGGCGCCGTCCGCCTTCCCGAGCGCCAGTGCAGAGACGCCCACACACCGGGCACGCAGCCCCGCCGCCTCCACCAGCTCCTTGATTTGGTCGACGAGCTGCCTCCGCGCCGCAATCAGAAGCACGTTGCTCTTGCCCGATGAATCGGCCCGCCCGCAATAGTCGAAAACCAGCTCGCCCGCGTTCAGACTGAAAGCCCGCTCCGCCTGGATGCCCAGCATGCCCACCAGCGCATCGGCCGTCGCCGGAGGAGCCACGATCTCCTTGCTAACAATCCACTTCGCCGGAAGACCCACAAACGCCTGCCTGCAGGAAAAGTGATTCTCCCGCAGCGACCTGCCCAGCGTGCGGCCCAAATCACGAACGTTCTCCGCACTCAGCTTCGCGTCGAATCCGAACAGGCCCGTGCGCCGAATCTCCGCCCGCCCCGACCGAAACGAAACTTCAGCCGCAGCTACTCCGAAATCGTCTATGGCAAGCCCCAGTAATGTCCGATTGCCAAGCATAGTCTTTACCCAATCAATGCACACCTAAAATAGCCTTCGTCAGCGGCTCGCCCTTGCGAAGCGCCGCCACAATCTCCTGGTTCAGCGGCCAGCCCGAGTGCGTCAGCGATTTCCAGTAAACAATCTGAGGCGTCCCGCCCTGAACGTCGAACACCCCCTTGAATCGCTTGTACGCCCGCCCGTTGCCGCTCAGGCACACGATATCCGCCGAATACTGGAACGATCGAACCGTAATGTAACCCCCGATGCCCGTCGCCTTTTCCCGGTCCAGAACCTCCGTCACCCACGCTATCGAATCCAGCTCATCGTTGCCCTCACGATAAGACAGCAGCGCCTCGGCGTCCTTCTCCTCCATACCCGGCAGGCACAACAGAACCTCCTTCGATGCCGTGTTCACGTTCACCAGCCCGGGAAGACTCTCCTCGTCGCTCGTCGTGAGCCGATCCGCCAGTTGCGCAAATTCCTCCGACTTCAGACCAACCCTGAAGTAAAAATCCAGAACGTTCGAATAGGACGGCCGCGTCGGGATAAGATTCATTATCTCCAGCGACCGATCCTCCCCGAACAGCTCCTGCAGCACGCTCTGAAGCTCGCCCCGGGCCCCGGCGTCCGTGATGTTGATCCGCTCGTTGCCCTCGCTGTCCACGTTCGCTTCCACGCTGTACACGGTGACATAATCGTAAAAGCCGCCCTCCAGCCGGCCGTTCCGATTGTCCGCCGGATCGCTCAAATCCCCGTCGTTCTCATGGTCGTCCAGAATGCCGTTAAGATTCGTGTCCTCTCCGTAAAGAAGCTCCTCCGACGCGCCCTTGACCAGCAGAATCTCGTCCACCGTCTCGAACGGCGAGTTCTTGCAGTTGTACGGCTCCGCCTGCAGCAGATAGTACTCGTCCTCGGCCCCGCCGGCCGATATCTCACTGTCCTCATCGCGCCAGTCTATGATCGACGCAGCAAGCTCCGCCGTCATCCCGGGAAGACGCAAAAGCATCTCCAGCGACGCAGAGTTCAAATTGATCTTCCCCGCCTCGTCAGTCAGACCGTAGTCGAATTCCTCGTCGTCCTCAAGGTTCGAATGCAGAATCCAGAAGTAACCCTGCCCCACCTGCATCGCCTCAAAGTCCTCGCTCTCCGCCGCCTCGTCCGTCTGCTCGCCGTTGCCGGACCCGAGCTTCGCCATAATATACTGCGACGCGCCGAAAGCAATGCACTCGGCCTCCAGAGACGCAACGTGGTTCGCCGTCAAAATCGCAGCAACACGCATCGAACGCGCAAAGACAAGAGCAAGGCCCGCCAGAACAAGAACCACCCACATCGTCACTATAAGGACGGTCCCTTCGCGCCCGAAAGCCCCATTAAATGCTCTATGTCTTGGCTCTTTCATTGTCCCGACTGCCCTCCGTTCTCCTGCTGCCCCGCCGACACGCCGCAGGGTATACCGAAACTCTGAACCAGCCGCCGCTGACCCGAATCTTCCACGGCACCCTTCAGCTCATGTGATATCTGAATGTCTATCTCCACCGCCCGAGGCAGACTGTTCGAGTCCGCCGTCGAGTCCCACTCGTCAAGCCAGTTCTCGCCGTCGAAGTACCGCAGATTCAGCGACGTCACGTTCCGGCAGAGAATCTGCTCCTCCGCCTCGACCGCCCGCGGAGCGAGCAGGCTCGTTATCACCCGACGCACCAGCCGGTAACCCTCACGCCCCTCGTCCGTGTCCTCCTCCAGCAAAAGCTCGATCTTCCCCAGCCCCCCCGCCGGATTGTCCGAATCCGAGTATATGTGCGTCGTATAAAACTCCAGACTATCCGCATCCACACCCTTGATGCCCGTCGAATCCACGCCAACAAAAGAACCCGCCAGAACGCCGGTAGGCGGAAGCACACCGTAAACGTCCTGTTTGAGAAGCTCGATGGCGTTGATCGCCAGCGACGTCGGCTCCACCGCCGTCGTCGCGCTGCGACGAGCCTTGAAACCCGTGTACAGCGCCGTGTACAGGCACGAGGCCGCCACCATCATCAGCGTCATGGCCACCAGCAATTCCAGCAGCGTGAAACCATTAGGTTGTGCCCGCCCGCCGGACATGTCAATCCTCCTTCGGATGAACTAGTGTGCTCAGCGTCACCGAATGCTCCCGGCCCTGAGACTGCCAAAACACCGTCAGATCGAGCTGCCGAAGAGCCGAATCCGTCCAGTTCGACACGTCCGCCGTCCACCGATAGCCCGGCCAGTCAGTGCCGAATTCACCGCTCTTCTCACCGCTCTCCCACTCCTGCGACGTGGTAAGCTCAGTCAATCTCGCCCTCGCTAAAGACGCCGCCTCAATCTGCCTGCGCGAGTCGCCGCCCAGCCGCGTGCAAAGCGCAATGCAGTGCATCGCAACCGGCATAATGATCGCGATCAGAACCACAGTGGCCAGCAGCTCGATGAACGTAAAGCCGCCGAGCCGCCGCCTCTCAAATGCTTTGTCTCGACGAATACCTGCCATCAATCTGTCCCAGTTCAACAATGAAATAGGATTCCGTCACCGTCGGGCAGGTCACCTCCAGAGCGCGCCCGCCACGGTCTATAAGGCGAATCGTCCCCGCCGTCACCGTACCCTGCGGGGTAAATACCAGAAACTTCTCCATATCCTCTTCCTCAATACCCTCCAGCTCCATGACCATATCCTTCGGCAGCGTGAATATCCTCCCGAATTCGGTCTTTAGCTCCTCGAACGTGCCCGACTGCTGTGCCGTCAGCCAGTAGGTGCGCTCCCGGGTGTCGAAGTTCAGCCGGTACACAATACCCTCGCTAACCGCCTGCGACCGCGCCAGTTGAGTCAAAGCCAAAATCTGCGCCGCCGTATCGTGAGTCTGCCGCGACCCGAAAAAACCGCGAAGAGAAGGCGCCGCCATCGCCAGAACCGTCGACAGGATAACCATCACCAGAATAAGCTCCAGAAGCGTAAAGCCCCTGGTTTGCCCGCTGTGTTTTCTCTTCTGTCTGTTCATGCGCTTATCCACAGAAAAACCCGCACACATGGCAAAGACTCGGACCCGGCCCACAGTTACGATAAACCAGAGCCGCCTCTGCCCGCCCTGAATCCCCGGCTTCCGGACACGGGCTACCGACGTTGCCGATCTTCCGACCAGTTCGTAATGTCGTCGTCGCCGCCCTGCTTGCGGTCCGGACCGAGTGAATACAGGTCGTACCCGTCCTCGTTGTACTGCCCGGGATATCTGTAAACGTACTCGTTGCCCCAAGGATCCTTCGGCACCCCGCGCTTCAGGTACGGCTGCAGCCAGCCGTCCGAATCAGCCGCCGGTTTCTCAACCAATGCCCAAAGACCTTCGGCCGTCGTCGGGTAGCGCGTCACTTCGATCTCGAACGCCTCCAGAGCAACCTCGAACTCCGATATCTGAGTCTTCGCCGCCGTGATACGAGCCTGCTCCGACCGCTTCGTGAATTTCGGCGTCACAATAGCCGCCAGAGTCGCCAGAATCACCAGAACCAAAAGCAGCTCGATCAATGTAAAGCCGGACACCCGCGCCGCGTCGCGCCGCAATTCCAACCGCCTCTTCTTGTTACCCCAAAATGCCTTCATCTCATATCCCAACATAACCACTTCTGATTAGCACTTCTCGCCCCCGGCACCACGCCGGAGGCGCCCGATAGCTCTTGAACTCACCACCATTAACGCACCAGCTCCTGAAGGTTGAATATCGGCAGCAGCATCCCGATAACCACCGTCCCGACCAGACCCGCCATAACAAACAGCAGCAGCGGCTCGGCCAGCGCCACCATCATCTTCAAATGACGATCCAGATCCGACTCGTATGTACCAGCCAGCCGGATTAGCTCGTCATCCAGCCGCCCGCTCTCCTCCGCCACCGAAATCATTTCTATCACCGACGCCGGAAATAGAAGCCGGCACCGCTCCAGGCTCCGGGCAAGAGGATTTCCCTTCTGAACACTCTCGGTCGCGCTGCTCACCGTATCGGCAAGAACCTGGTTGCCGATTGCCTCTTTCGCAACACGAAGAGCGGCGATCAGCGGAACTCCCGCCCCAACCAGTGTCCCCAGCATCCGGCAGAAACGAACCAGCGCGAATCGAGCCATCGCCACCCCGAAAAGAGGCATCCGAAGCAGCAGACTGTCCATCGCACGACGACCCTCCTCCCGCGCCAGCATCCGCTGAACCGCAAAAACACCCAGCGTAATCCCGAGCGCCAGCACCAGCCAGTATCTCAACATTATCTTGCTCACCGCCACTATGGTCAGCGTCAGAACCGGCAGCGACCCGCCGAACTCCGCAAACATCGTCGAAAAACGCGGAATAAAATACGTCAGCAGAAATACCAGAATCCCCGCCGCCAGAACAGCCAGAATAATCGGATAAATCAACGCCGCTTTGACCCGGCCCTTCAAATCACGCTCGCGGGAGCGAAACGTCGCTATCTGCTCCAGAACCAGATCGAGAAAACCGCCCGTCTCACCCGCCCGAACCATCGCCACATATATCGGCGAAAACACCCGCGGGTGAAGGCCCATCGCATCCGCCAGCGACATACCCCCCGAAACCTGATCGTGCACCGCAGCCCACAGCCGATTGGCCCCTATCCGCGATGCCTCGCGACTAAGGATGGCCAACGCCCGGCTCATCGGCACCCCCGCCGCCAGCAGACTCGCAAGCTGACGTGTGAACGCGTCGATCTCGCCTTTCGAAACGCCGCCCACCCGTGCCAATAGCCCTTCAGGCTGCTGATCCTCCATCCGCTCCACAGAGACCGGACTCAGACTCTTCGCGCAGAGCTGCTCTATCGCAGCCGCCCGGTCCGCCGCAACAAGCCTGTCAGCTATCGCCTGCCCGCTTGCGTCTATCGCCTTGTACGAAAATGTCGCCATCTTCTCTGATTAACCCCCGCCCTTCAACTGCCCAAGGTGGTTCAAATCGAACGTCTCGTCCTTCGTAACCCTCAGAACCTCCTCCACCGTCGTCCGACCTTCCGACAAATGCCGGAAGCCGTCGTCCCGAAGACTCGTCATCCCCTGCTTGGCCGCCTCGCTGCGAAGCTGCCGGGGCGAGCCGTTCTGCAGAATCAGCGACCGAATCTCGTCCGTGACAACCATCATCTCAAAAATCCCGATACGGCCCCGGTACCCCGTGCCCTGGCAGTGCCCGCAGCCACGCCCCTTGTACAGCACGCCCGGCAGCCGGTCCCCGAACTGACGCCTTAACGGCCGAATCTCATCCACCGTCAGCTTCTCCTTGCACTCATCGCAGATCAAACGCACCAGACGCTGAGCCATCACCGCCTCCAGGGACGACGCCACCAGATACGGCTCAATACCCATATCAACCAGACGCGTCAACGCCGTCGGAGCATCGTTCGTGTGCAGCGTCGAAAACACAAGGTGACCCGTCAACGACGCCTGAATCGCTATCTCCGCCGTCTCAACGTCACGAATCTCACCCACCAAAACCACGTCCGGGTCGTGACGCAGAATCGACCGAAGCCCGTTCGCGAACGTCAGCCCCGCCTTCCGGGAAACCTGTATCTGATTGACGCCGAAAAGCTGATACTCTATCGGGTCCTCTATCGTGATAATCTTCCGCTCGATATCGTTGATCTGCGACAGCCCCGCATAAAGCGTCGTCGTCTTCCCGCTGCCCGTCGGTCCGGTCACCAGCACGATGCCGTGCGGACGATCCAGAATCACCTTCGTCACCTGAAGGTCGCGCTCCGACATCCCAAGCTTGCCAAGCCCCAGAAGCGCCGACGACCGGTCCAGCAGCCGAAGCACAACCGCCTCCCCGTGAAGCATCGGAATCACCGAAACACGAACGTCAATCTCCCGCTCGGCGACCCGAATCTTGATGCGCCCGTCCTGCGGAACGCGCTTCTCCGCGATATCCAGCTTGCTCAATATCTTCAGACGAGAAACTATCGCCGCCTGGAACTGCTTGACCTCCCGTGCAACCGACGCCTCCTGAAGAACCCCGTCGATTCGGTAACGAACCCGAAGAGTGTCCTCGAAAGGCTCGATATGAACGTCCGTCGCACGCAGCTCGATCGCCTCGGTCAGCACCTGGTTCACAAACTTTACAATCGAAGCACCCTCGGCCGCCTCCGTCAGGTCCATGTCCTCGTCAGAGTCCGTGTCGATTACCTGAAGGCCGTTCTCCCCCGCCTCCGATATCATCGACTGTACCGTATCAGCACCAACACCGAGATAACGCTTGATGCATCGGTCAATCTCCGCCAGCGGAGCCAGCGCAACCTGCAGGTCCTGCCCCGTCGCCACGCGAAGCTCGTCAACCGCCGACGTCTCGAACGGGTTGCTCGTTACAACCAGAACACGACCGTCGGCCTCCTCAACAGGGATCACATGCCGCTCCAGCAGAACCCGCGCAGGAAAACGAGCCAGAAAGCCCTTCGAAAAAGACCGCTGCTCCAGGTCAACGTAGGGGTAGCCGAATTCACGGGTCCAGAAACCGAGAAGAGACTCCTCGGCAAGACCACAGGCCGCAAAGGCCCGGGTCGGCGGCTCGCCCGAAGCGAGCAAGCCGCTGATCCCCCGGGCCGCGGATTCGTCTATTACCCCACGTTCTACCATTCTGGCTACAAGTGCATTCATCAGACCTGCCGCCATCAGTCCAGCCAGCCCATCATTACCAGTTGGGCCTCCTGACGAACCGTTACCACCTGCCGCAACTGCTTCTGTGCCACCGCAAGCTGCTGCTTGACCTTCTCTCTCGCCTTCCGAAGCGCCGTCAGGTCACGCTTGATCTCCTCAGGCTTCGCAGACGTGTTCTCCAGCGTCGTACGCAGCTTATCCAACGCCTTCTCTATCTCTGTCTGCTCCCTTTCCGGAGCCCCCGGACGATCCCCGCCGGGCCCGCCCGTCCGACCGCCACCAGGGCCGCGCCGCCCGGCGAACATCCCGAACATCCCGCCGCGACCGAAGCCCGAAACCTGACGGTTCAGCTCCGAAACCTTCATCACACGCGGCCCGAGAACCTTCCATTCCGATTCCGTCGCCCCAAGCTGCTCCCGAAGACGCTGCTCCATCATCTCCCGCATCCGCGCCGGGTCGAAACGCTGCCCGCCGAATTGACCGCGCTGCCCGCGATCGCCACGATCACCGCGATCTCCCGCCGCCGGGCCCCTCCGGCCACCTGCTGCTCCGCCTGCCGCCGCCTCTACCACTGCCGTCCCCACCAGCAGTGCGCACACAAGGCACACTATCAGGCTCAAAACCATTCTCCGTCTAAACATAGCTGATCTCCTTTGAACAAAAATGTTAGTAAAATTGTTGCTTGGTAACTACAACCAGACCTTCACCTGCGCCAAACACACAGGATCGCTCCTAAAACCGGCCCAACCCACAACGACCACGCCATAACACTCGCAAAGCCACCAAAAAACCGTATCCCCGGCAACACGCACACACGGCATCCGGCCCACAGAAGGCCGTTTATCCACCTTGATAGTGGCCCCATAACACGCCAGGTTACACAAAATTCCCGAATTTCACTGATCCCATCTACCGGGCAAATAAGAATGGCCGGGAAAATTGTACCCTACCGAATACCAGGCTCTGTCTGAAAACGCTACCGTAGGCCCGAGAGCGAGCGGTTCGGCCGCTGGCAAGGACGTCGAAGCAGGCGTATCCCCGGAGATACGTCGATGGAGACGGACGCAGCCAGAGGTCGAACAAGCCGGTCGAAGCCAGGTACTG
>CP070678.1:5320840-5342990 GCA_020352515.1 Phycisphaerales bacterium
GTCCCGAAGTAAACGTCATGACTGACCGCCTTGGTGCCCGCAGTCCAGCTCAACACGGCATCCAAAGCCACCTGGGTTGCGCCGTCTGCCGGATCGGGATTGCTCGCTATGGGATCGGCGGTGACCACTTCCCACATATCGGTATTGTCCATAACACCGGAGATCATCTCGGCGTTCACGCCCCACGCGTACACCGGCACGTTCGTCGCAGTATGCCCGGTAGTGCTCCAGCTCACCGTCGGATACTCACCGGCGCCGTTATTCTGCAGCACGGTCAGCCCGCCGGTCTCGTGGTCGGCAGCCACCAGGATCAGAACGTCGGTTTCCCCGGTCGTGTTGACCCAGTCAATAGCGGTCTGGACGGCATTTGAGTACTCGACAACCTCGTGAACGGCCCGCTGGATATCGTTGTTGTGGCAGGCCGGATCTATCAGCCCGCCCTCGATCATGATGAAAAAGCCATCCGGATCGTTGTCCAGAATGTCCGTCGCCGTGACCGCCATCTGTGACAGATGGGGCAGCGAGCCCATTCCGTCGTACTCGTAGGGCATGTAGCCGCTGCCGAACTGACCCGAAACCATCGTCTCAACGTCCGTATTCAGCGCCAACATGCTCGCCAGATCGACAACCACCGTATAGCCTGCCCCTCCTGCTCCGCCCATGTAGGAGCTGCCCCCGAACAGAATGTTGGGCCTTGTCTGGGTCAGGTAGTCGTCGGCTATCTGTGAATAGTTGTTTCTGGAAGGCTCGTGGGCGCCGAAAGCCGCCGGCGTTGCATGAGCCATATACACGGTCGTTACGAGCCCGACCCTCTTGTAATAGCTAAACTTGGACCACTCAAGCAGCGTCTCCAGCTCGCTGCCGTCACCCGGGTAGGCCATGCTGATAACGCCGTTGTTGACCTTGAAGCTCGTGGCCAGCGCCGTCGCGGCCGCCGCCGAGTCGGTCACGGCGTTGTCGGCCGAGTACGTCGTCAGCTCCCCCTGGTACGGAAACGACTCAAAAGACAGGGTCCCGGCCTCACCGTTGGCGTACATTCCGCCGGCCTTGACCTGCTCGGGCCCCATACCGTCCCCGATGAAGAAGAAGACGTACTTGGGCCCCGCCTGTGCCAGCGCCGCAAAGCCTATAAGGCCGAGCAGCGCTATCAATAGAACCTTTTTCCACCAGTTTACCCCAACCATCTTTCTGCGCTCCTTTCCATAAGAACAATACTCCTTCAAACACGTACAAACACTTGTACAATAAGCACTTATGGGTTTGTCCGCTCGAATTATCCCTCCATGATTCCGACCCCCTCTTAGCTGCCACTGACCGGCGGAGCACCAGCTTGCGACACCGCCCAAGACCCCGGTTCTTTCTTCACAAACAACAACAGAATCATTGTTCTATCGTCCCCGACAAAACGGCAACAGCCCCGCGGCCTTGCCGCACGAAGTAAGCACGCCCTCCCCGAAGGCTGCCCAAAGACGCCCTTGGTTGCCGGAGTAGCAGGGCACGACCAACTGAGCCGATTCTATCCGTCCAGGGAGAAAAGGCAAGCTCCCCATTTTTCTAAAATATACAGCGTAACCGGCACAGGAAATGTTGACGGCGTACTGGGAATTTTTCGAGGGATTTCAAAAATTCTTTTGGCCCCTGGCGGGCAAACCTTCGCCGCGGATGATAAGGCGGTTGGGGTTCGCGCTATTGCGTCTCTTTGAGGCCCTCGCAGGGGCATTCCCCGGGCTCGAGCCGCGACAAAAAAGGGGCTTTCACGTCGGCAGGGGTTGTTGCCTATTGACAATTCCACAAAACCGTAAAGAATAGGCTTCGGAGAAGCCATGTTTGTGAGTTGTTCAGAGTATCGATGAGGTTGAAGATGGCAATATTGTCGGCCGCAGTGGCAGATGCCAATAATGTGTTCATGGATGTAGTCAATTATCCCGTAATCCAGGGCAACCAGGCGTGGCGATTTGCACTTATGCTGCTTGTCGTCATAGCGACTCTGGTCGTCGGGCGGGTCGTCCAGTATCTGCTCAACAAGTTCGCCGCGAAATTGGAACAGAAGAGGGCCGACGGCCTGATGGCCCAACTGCTCAAGGCGCTGGCCAAGCCGGCGTACGTGGCGGTATTCGCCGTCGGTTTTTACGCCTGCAAGCTGCCTTTGTATTTCAACGACGACCAGGGGATAAGATTGGCTATCAGCCTGGGATGGACGAAGATTGCACGGGTCCTGGGCGCCATCACCATCGCCTATGCCCTCTACTGTCTTGTGGATATCGCCGAATACTACCTGCGTCGCCTTGTCGGAAAGACAGAGAGCAAGCTCGACGATATGCTCGTGCCGGTGGTGCGGAAGGCCCTCCGCGTAACAATCGCGATTATTGCCGTTCTGCTCATCTGTGAGCATCTGCTCGGCGCCGAGAACATCAAATCACTGCTTCTAAGTGCCGGCGTGGGCGGAATCGCAATCGCTCTGGCCGCCAAAGAGACCGTTGCAAACTTCTTCGGCTCCATCACGATCTTCGTCGACCGCCCCTTTCAGATGGGTGACCTTGTCAGGATAGGAGACCACACCGGGTCCGTGGGGGAGGTGGGATTCCGCAGCACGCGCCTGCGGACCCTGGAGGGACACCTTGTGACCATCCCGAACAGCACGGTTGCCAATTCGACCGTCCAGAACATCGGAAAACGTCCGTATATCCGCAGGACCTCAAACATAACCATCACGTATGACTCCGGCCACGTCAAGGCCGCGGGGGCCGTCCGGATCATAAAGGAAGTGCTGGCCGCCGTGCCGGAGGTCAATGCCGACGCCGATCACCCCCCGAGGGTGTATTTCAGCGACTTCAACGACTGGTCTCTCAACATCTACATGAGCTATTGGGTTATGCCCCCGAGCTACTGGCTGTATCATGAGGTCAACGAGCGGGTGAACACCGAGATTATGAAGAGATTCGAGGCAGAGCAGATCGAGTTCGCCTTCCCGAGCCAGACCCTCTACGTCAAGAAGGACTAAAAAAAGCCGCTGCCCATCAGCACTGCGCGGCTTTGCGGCGGCATATCTGCGCCTGCCTTCTGCATGAAAGGTGCCATGCCTTGCTTGTTTTTAGCCGGAGCCGGCGACACTTCTGTAAGCCGCCCCGCCTGCTAATCCGCCGAATCGGCGGTTCTGTTCTCCGCGTCGGTATTGACGATCTGCGGCCCCTCGAATTCCGTCACCCCATACGCCTTTTGCTCGGCCTGCGACATCCGCGTTTGATCGACTATCCGGGGGGTAATAAAAACCACCAGCTCGCTCGTAATGGTCCTTTCGCCCTTGAATCTGAACAGCAGCCCCGCCAACGGCAGGTCGCCGAGCAACGGCACCTTGTTAATCTGCTGGGTAACGTCCTTCTTGCGCAGCCCGCCCAGAACAACCGTTTGCCCGTCCGGGATCAGCAGCGTCGTGTCCGCTTCACGCCGGTCCACCACCGGCTGTGGATAGCTCACCCCGACACCTGCAACCTGCACTTCGCCCGTGACAACACTGAAGACCGGCTTGAGGTGCAGCCTTACCATGTCGTCGCGCGCCACGTGCGGCGTGACTTCAAGCTCCACTCCCACGTCCCTGAATGCCGTGGTGCCGATGCTGCCTCCAAGAGCCGATTCCTGCAGCTCCTGGTAGGGTATCTCGGAGATGATTTTGATCTTGGCCGTTTCATTGTCGAGAACAAGAATCCGCGGATTGGCCAGAAGCTTGGCGTTGACGTTCTCCTGCTGGGCCTGCATGAGAAAATCGATGTCGATGCTCGGATTGAGCCAGCCGAATCGCAGGGCGGCCGTCGTGTTCTCCGTCGTCGCAATCGTCCCGTTGAACCCGCCCGTCATGAAGGGGTCGGTCCTGCCGGAGGGATTTCCCCCGCCGGCAGGATAAACGGTGTTGCGCCCGGCCTCCCACTGAATGCCCAGGTCCAGCCGGTCCTTGCTCGTTATGTCGTATATACGCGCCTCCACAAGTATCTGCGGGGTGGTGCGGTCGATCTTGCCGATGAAATCAGCGATGCCCATGATCTTGCTCTCGGTATCGGTTACCATCAGGTGGCTCGTGCCCTCAATATGCGATACCGAGCCGTTGGCGGACTTGAACTTATCCAGAGCCTTGACGACTTCCGTGACGTCGGCGTAGACAATCTCGAAGGTCCGGGTCTGGAGTATCTCGGGCCTGTCAACCTTCTCTGTGGCCGTGATTATGCGGATCATGGTCTCGCCGGGCACGAAAGTGCAACCGTGAACGGCAAGTATGTTGTTCAGGGCCTCTTCAAGCGGAACGTTCGTCAGCGTAACGGTGACGTCCCCCTTGACGTTCGGGCTCTTGACCAGGTCAACGTCCGCCTGCTCGGCCATTATCCTTATCACATCTTCGATGGGCGTGTTTCTGAACTCCACACTTACCCTTTTCTTGAGCCGCTGCTCCAGAGGCACTTCGTTCGGCTCGGCGGCTCCGAACGCTGCAACCGCCGCAAACGTTACCCACAGAACGGCAACAACTCTCAACAGCTTTGGTCCCCGGTATTTTGTCGTGGCGCTTCTCATGATACTTCCTCTTCTGAATCGACGCGTAAACAGATGGTATTTCAATTCACATTATCGGACCCGCTTTTACGGCTCCACATTCTGGGTCCACCTTTCTCCTTCCCTGCTGAACTCGACGCTGTCTGGGTTTATCTTGACCACCGTTGCGCCCAGAACCACATCGCCTTCGTAGACTATCTCGGCGCCGATAACAGCGGCGGGCCTGTCCTCGCTGTGCAGAATCCCCTTGACGATCAGCTTCTCGGCGTTCTCGGTTATTTCCACAACGTCCTCGTTCGGATCCTGCTGCTGCGGCTCATTCGGCTCCGGCTGGGGCGCCATTGCAGAGGGCATCTCCATAGGATCGCGAAGGGCCGCAGGGTATGCCGCCGGGATTTCCCAATCGATCCTGCCATCCGAGTTGGCCGCCGCTGCGCCCGGATTCGGCGACCGCGGCTTGGCAACTGTGCGGGCCGGTGTCGATAACACTCTGGTCAGCGCGAAGATCAATCCGATTGACAGGATGGGTATCAGCAAAACCATTGCCTTCTGACGTCCCGAGCCGACGCCTGAATTGCGCGAGAAAATCTTCGTTTTCAACTTTCGCCAGGGCGCCCCCTTCTCCGCCTTTATGCTGACTTCGGCCTTTGGGAGACCGCCGGCCACGGATGACACAATGCCCACCGCCCCCTCTTGGGGTCGTGCAGCCGGTTCGTGCCCGGGATTTCCGGGCGTCTTTACGGCCTCCGCCCCGGCGTCGGCGCCGCTACTGTCCTGCGCCCGCATGCCGGAAGACAAATCGCCGGTGCTGTTCTGAGGGATAGGCACCCCGCTGAAAATCGACGAAATCTCCTTGTGAAGTCCGGCCCCGGTCTTCTCATACTCTTGCATTGATCGTCTCCTCCGGCAAGACCGACTCAACTTCAGGTCCCCGGCGCGGCCTTCCGAAGCTTTTCGTCTCCCCGGCCGGTGCCGCGTATTCCTGCGAATCCAGGTCGATTACGGACTCACTCTCGCCCTGCTCTGTCGGCGTGGCGCCGAGGTTCGCCGCCGTGGCCGTCTTCCCACAGCCGCCTTCCTGATTTGCTATTGTGATTGTTCTCATAATTCCAGGCCGTAAACTCACGCCCAATATCCAAAAAACATCTTCACCACTCCGGGCTCGCTTCTCGTCAATCCGCCCCTAAACCACCCCGGCGGCCTCCAGTATCCTCTCCTGATCCAACTGCGACGCAACTGCATCCGTACCCCGATTCCTGCTTTCCAATATCTCCTCAGCCAGCGCCCCGTACTCGACCGCACCCCTGTTGCCGGGCGCGTATGTGAATATCGGCTTGCCGGCGCTCGGGGCCTCCGCAAGCCTTACGGTCTGGTGAATAACCGTATCGAATATCAGGTCCCCGAAAAACTCGCGCATCTGACGCTGAACCTCTTTACCCAGGGCCGTCCTTGTCTCGACAAACGTCAAAAGGACCCTGAGCACCTTGAGATCCTCGTTGAACCTCGCCTTGACTATTTCCACCGTCTCGAGAAGCTGCTTGAGACCTTCGAGCGCATAGTACTGTGTTTGCACCGGGACTATCACGTCCGTGCCGGCAACAAGGGCGTTCAATGTCAGCAGACTCAGCGACGGCGAACAGTCGATGACACATATATCATAGCCATCGCTTACCCGCTCTACCTCCCGCCGCAAAACGTATTCCCTGCCGTATCGAGTCGCAAGGTCAAACTCCACCCCCGAAAGCAAAACGTTGCTGGGGGCAAGATCCAGCCCGGGAACGTTCGTGCTCACAATCATATCCGACAGCCCCACTGTCCCCAGGCCCCCGGGGTCCTGCGTTCCGGCTATGACATGATAGATCGTCTTCTCGAAGCTATCGGGCTCGTAGCCAAACCCCAGGGTTGCGTGAGCCTGTGGGTCAAGGTCGATCAGAAGAACTTGATGCTCCTGAAGCGCGAACGCCGCGGCCAGGTTAATCGCCGTCGTCGTTTTGCCGCAGCCGCCTTTCTGATTCGCTATGGCTATCGTTCGCATTCTCTCAGTTGCCCCCTCTCGCCGGGCCGCCCACGGCCCAGCTCTCCCGCGGCTTGGTCACCAGAGCCGCCAGGCTCAGACTAACCTGAGGTCCCGTCTCGTTCTGCTTGGCCCTGGTTATGGTGAACTTGTCCACGAAAAGCACCGGATGATGCCGTTCAAGGGCATTCAGAAACGCCGCAAACTGATTGAACCCCGCCGTGCAGCTAAAATCTATCCGGCTCTCACATATATGGTCGCAGTCAGGTATGGCCGAAATTCCGCCCTTCTCCTGGCTCTTGATGCTGAACGAGGTGATCTTGTGCTCGCCTGCAATCCGGCTGATATCGAAGGTCAGATTCGCACAGTCCTCGAAATTGACGACAAAATCCCTGTACCTGTTGCGAAGCTCCTTGATCTGCTCTTTCAGAGTCTCTTGAGCCTCGTTCTGTCCGGCCAGCATCGCCGACTCGTACATCTGACTTTTTTCGACAGCCTGTTTCTCGGTTAGCTTCCTTAGCCGCCTCTGGGGTCCCAGAAGGATCAGATAAATGAAAACAAACACTATACAACATGCCGCCCATATCAGCGCGACCGTCGAAAGATATTCTCTGTACGCTTTCATAAAAGCTCTGCTACAATTCCACCTTGAACACACAATCTATTTCATACGACATTACCTCCCTGCCGTCGAGCATCGCCAGTTCCTGCGAAACGACGATATTGTCGAGCTGAGAGCCGAGAAATTGCGAAGAACGAAGCTTGTCCCGAAAATCCTTGATCGCTGCGTTGCTGTCGGATTCCGTTCCGGCACAGACAGTCAGCCGCAATGTCGTTACAGGAACCGCCACGTCCTTCAATATTTGCGGGTTGTCTTTCCTGGGGACCTTTTTCTTCACCGTGCTCTTCTTAACCTCAAGCCCGGTCAGCACCACAGAATCCGGCATCTTCTCCATCATCGCCGCCAGCACGGGCGACCACTGCCTATATCTGCCCAGGTTCGACTTGACCTCCGACAGTTGGTGCACGTAGGCCGCCTTCTCCCTGTCGAGAGATTCCTGAACCCTTACCGCCTCGGACAGCTCGCTAATCTTGGCCGTGTAATTGGCCGCCCTCTGCTTGTTTATCGAGACCATGACCTTGTTGTGCACGTACCAGCCGAACATCGCTGTTCCCAGCACTACCGGCACGACCGCCGTCGCCACGGCGATTGCTATTCCTTCCGGGCGGCTCCTTATCGGAATGCCCCGTCCTTTTAGCAGATCTATCGTGAACATCTCACACCGACCTCATAGCGAGTCCGGCTGCCACCACCAGCGCCGGCCCGTTCTTCTCTAGAATTGCCTCTTGAGCATCGTCCATGTCGTGACGTATCGTCTCGAACGGATTCCATAAGACCGCTTCCACGGCAAGCCGCCTGTTAAGCATACCCACAAACCCATTCGCCAGCGCGAAACCACCGCATACAAGCAGCTTGTCAAACGCCGCCGATTTCGCCTGCGTCTTGTAATAGCGAGATGTCGTCGCGACGCCGCCGATTAGCTGCTCGGAGCCTCTTTCAAGACTCGCCCCGAATTCCGGTGCGTTCTGTCCCGAATCGCCGAATAAGAGTCCCCTGACCGTCTCCGGAGCCATGGCTTTCTCCGTGGCTATCCTGTCTATGATATGGTTGCCCGCATAGGTCATGTCGCGGATAAACGGCCGACCGTCGTCACCCATCACCGCCAGCGTAGTATGAGATGCCCCAACGTTCAAAACAGCAGTCGTACGAACCTCTTCGGGCTGCACGCATTCGCTCAGACAATTCAGAAGCGCAAGTCCGTCAACATCCATCAGAATCGAGTTAAGGCAGGCGTCCTTTGCAATCTGCACCGTATTGCGCACAAGAGAATTCGTCGCCGCAACCAGAACGCCCCGGGTTTTGCCCTGCTCCTCTGCCGTTAGTTGATAGTCAACTATCCCCTCTTCCACGTTGAACGGGCAAACCTGAGATGCCTCAAGCAAAACCGCACCTTCTATCTCTTCGGCCGGCAGCGATGGGAACTCGAACTCTCGCACTGCAACCTCCGGGCCGCAGACTCCACAAACCGCAAGCTTCGTCCGGACGCCGCAACTCTCGACGCACTTGCGGATCGCCCTGATCGTCTCCATTCTGTCGTCTTGACCCTCTTCTTTGCTCTGCAAAATCTCAGCTATACCCGCCGCAGTAACCGCATAGCCCGTGCCCTCCCTCCGAAGCCGTATTATCTTCACCCAGGATGAGCCAATATCCAAGCCAAGGGCTTGGTCCTTACCGAAGTTGAGTATCCGTTTCCAGTTCAAAGTGCTAAGTTCCTCTTATGCGGACCCCCGAGACACGAATCCCAAACCGCCCCAGCGCTTCTAAGTGCCGTTTCTCAGTTCCGCAGGCCCTTGTTCTTGGTTCTTTAGCTTACCATCCTCAATATAATCGGCCCAAAAAAGAAGTCGTTTCACCAGGAAATTCGAACTGACATCACCTTCTCCTGCTATCCGCCCCGGTCTCTGTGGCATGTCCTATAAATGCCTGTCCTTAAGGGGCCTGTGTGTTCTTTCGGGCCTTGGCCCCGTCTTTCACAGGATCGCTGTTGATGAGCTGCTTGCGTGTTTGACGGTCCTGTTAGACGATTATCGGCCGCGTCGATATGATGCCCTGTCGCCGCTGTTCATGCTCTTTGGCTGCCGACCACCGACGGCTCGACACGCCGGCTCGCCCGGTGATAAGATGAAAAGGCCGTGCCAAAATCCCGTAGTTACCACGATAGAAAAATGTTGTCTGTAAAGTTATTATTGGGCCTGTCTGACATGTTGGTGATTTTTCAGAGAGTCGTGGCCGGTTGCTGGCGCCCTTAAACTCAGTCCCCATCGGCCCCTTCAACCGGCCTTTTCCAAGTCTTGTCCTGACCTCTTGCCTGGATGCTTCAACTCGGATTGTCGTCGTTGCCTTCTTCCGGCGGCGCCTGATGACCTGAAGAACGTCGCAACGCTGTGACCCAGTGACTTCCTGCGCCGCCGAATCGCTTCTGGGGTTCGCCCTGGCAACCTCGCCTAAAGCTCACGCCACCGTTTCAGCACGAAACGCACACCCTCATCGTTCTCGTCCACCTTCCTCAACGCCCCGTCATAAAAGAGGTTGCCCCCGCTCTTCATCTCGAACTTCTTGGCGGTGAAGGCCCCGTACAGGTCGCTCTTGGCCCGTGCGACCACCTCTGCAACGGGCGCGTAAAGCTGGCCGAAATACTCGCTCTTTGCGTTGAGCTCTATCTTCTGTGAACCCTCTGTCTTGCCCCATATTTTGAGGTTTGGCGGAGTGTTCTCATTGTTGAACCCGGAATCCGCACCGGCTTTCATATTGCCGTCCAGGTACAAGGACAGCGACGCCCCCTTGGCCACCTTGATTTCGCAACTCTGGCCGAGATTGATGTCGCCGGTTATGTACAGCACAACTTCACCCTTGGTAATCTCCAGTATCGCCGGTTTCTTTCCATTCTTCAGGCTGATGCTGTCGTACGTTCCACTGTCCTTGGGCTCGATCTTCATTGTCTTGCCGTGCACATCTATCTTGCCCCGGTCGATTAGCGTCGGCGGCGGAGGAATTGTCAAGAATTCGGGATCCTCTATCATAGGGTACTGCTCGCCCGTTGTCGCACCGGTGTTCTTGATGACCACATCCGGGTCGCCGCCGGGGCCGACCAGGACGTCCCCGTCCACAACCACCCCTTTGTTGAGGACCACCTTGTCGGCCTTCGTGCTGGTCGTGCCTATTTCGAGCGGCACGTCGAGCCTGGTCGGGTCCGATGAATCCATCCCGTCAACAAGCGTTTCCGGCTTGAGACTCATCAGGTCTTGCACGAGAACCCCGTATTCGCCTCGACCCTGCAGCCTCACCACCCCGCAAACGATCTTCTGGGATTGGCCGCATCGCCCGATGGATCTGACAATGTAATCCCCGCCCGAGAGTCCCGGCAGGCTCAGAGTTGTGGCAAGGTCCGAATGATCCAGGATGCTCTTTAGAAGAATCCCGACCTTGTAAACAACGTAGCTGTACGTCGCATCGCACAGCGGCAGCGCCTGCCTGTATTCGTGCGGCAGATTGTATGCCGACCAGCCGCTCGTCAGCCTCACGTTCATTTCGTACATCGCCTTTGCCAGGCCCGCATCCGCCGCACAACGAGCCGCGCCATCCGTCGCCGTTCGGACCGCCCGAACTCGAGCCATCCGACCGAGTGTCAGCAGGCCTGCGCCCGTGGCAAGCGAAATTACTATCGAGAGCATAACAAGCGGCATAACCGAGCCCGCTCTCTGCGAATGAAGGTATCTGATTCCTCTCATCTTGCGCCTCCCCTCGTATGCGGCCGGCTTCACGCAAAAACCGCTGCTGCCGCGACGCCCCGCCCGCGCGGCCCGCGCACGGGAGCAACTTTCGAAAATCCCTCTGTTCAGCCGGTCCCTTAGCTTCTGTCCCCTGCGACCAACCATAAGCTCCTAACGTCGATTGTGCATGACACCCGACGACACAACCGTTCTCTTCTGCGAGCCGTCGTCGAGTGTCACTATCATCTGAATTGCCCGGCCTTCCTGCCTGAATACGCACGACGATACATTCGAACAGAGCCTCTGCACGCTCAGCTCTATCCTCGGATCGATGGTCCCATATTCAACTCTCAGCTCGTCGCCGGACTGAAAGAAACGTGCGTATTCGTCCGCGACCGCCGAGCCCGCACTGGGGTAATACACCTCCACCCACTTGCCCGCGTCGTCCAGCAGGACCTTGTAGTAGCTGGCCCTGCGGATCACCGCTTCGAACGTCCTGCCCGCAACCTGGCTGTCATTTGCCACGCCCGACTGCACCCTATTGAGCATGACATTCCAGCCGCGAAGCCCGTCAACCATTATAATGCCGATTGTCGAGGCGACTATCAGCGAGAGGAACATCGCGATTGCAAGCTCCGTCAGAGTAAAGCCGCCTCGTACTCGAACCGTCTTCTTGCCCATGGCCGTCTCGTAACCTCGTCCGCTCTAATAGGTTGCGTATGTCGTTACCCTATACAGCTCATTCGGATGATTGCCCGCCGAACCCGCCTGGCCCGGCTGAACCCATGCAACCGAAACGTGCAGCGCCCGCAGACCCGGTTTGATATCCTTCCACCAAAGACTCGCGTGGTAGCTCGTTTCGTCCAGAATAAGCATGTACCTGCCGAGCAGGTTGAAGTCCGTGACCTGCTCTACCTTGGCTTTGGAATCCTCCGCGATCTCCAGGTACGAGCTCAGATACGACGTCGGGTCGTACTTCTCGTCTCCGTGTACCCCTCGCCAGCTCTCGCACAAAAGCAGCCCGATTCTGCTCGCCGCCGCCTCCATGCTCGCCTTCCGGGCATCCAGCGCCGCGTAGTACCTGTACCCCGAAATGCCGACTACCGCCACCGCCAGGACGACGGTGGCGGCCATTACCTCAATCAGGCTGAACGCCGCACACGGCTTGAATCGTTTGCCTCTCAAAACCCCGCCTCCCCAACAAAACCTTCGGACATCTTCGATACGAGCACAGAGGGGCTCCTCCTTCCGAGCCCCCCCTGCGTGTTTGACTCTATCTTACTGAGTCTCTGTGAAAACGCCGTTCTCGTCCAGCGTAATCTGTGACGGTGTGGTGATGCCCTCCGGCGCCGTGGCCGTGATCAGGAAATCCATCGGGTCGTCGTCGTTTATAACCCACGAGAAGTTCCCAACTCCGGACTCACCGCCCGTGAAATATGTCCCGTTCAGGTCATTCGCAGAAAAGCCCAGTTGCGACAGCGTCGGAACCGCGGTGAAAGCGTTGCCCTTCTCGGCAACGTGCGTGCGAAGTGCCGTGGCGACCGTGCCCATGATCGCCTTGCCTTCCGACCACTTTGCCGAGTCGATGCGGCCTCGCATCAGCGGAACGGCAACCGCAGCCAGAATGCCGACTATGAGGATTACCACCATCAGTTCAATTAGCGTAAACCCTTTTCTCTTTGTCATCGTTAATTACTCCTCAAAAAAGTTCCAGGATTGCAACACTTCCTTACCATCAATCGACCGAATTGGAAGGTGACTTTACCAACTATCTACAATTTCCATCTCACCGACATCCCGGCGGAATCATGTGTTCGAAGATCGCCTCCGATGCATTTCAATAGCTATTTCGCCATGTCCGACATCGTGAAAATCGGCAGGTACAGCGCAAGAACTACCACCGCCACAATCGCCCCGACCGCTACAATCATTATCGGCTCGAGCATGGACATCAGGGTCGTTATCGTCGCGTCCACCCTTCGCTCGTAGTACATGCTCGTCCTGTTCAGCACAACCGGCAGTGACCCGCTTTCCTCTCCCACCTGTGTCATCTTCACCACGAGGTTTGGAAAGAACCCGATCGCCGTCATGCTCAGCGAAATGTTCGAGCCCTCAACGATATGGTTGCGGGTCTTGACCACGGCCGCCCTGATGACATCGTTTTTGCTCATCGTCGAGAGAATGTCCAGCGCCTCCAGAACCGATACCCCCGCCGCAAGAAGCGTCGACATCGTACGACAGAATGTGGCAATGAAAGCCTGTTTCAGAATCTTCCCGAACAGCGGCGTGGCCAATGCCAGCCAGCTCAGCAGGTAGTGACCCCGCTTCATCTTCGAAATCAGAATCCCGGCGATCATAAACAGAATAACACTGCCCGCAATGTAGGCAATATTGCGGCTCAACACGTCATAGAAGCCCATAAACGCCTCTGTGAACGCCGGGAGCTTGCCCCCGATCTGGCCGAATATCACACGGAATCGCGGAATGATAAACGCCATTATAAATACAACTATAAGAACAATAAATGTCGATATGAAGATCGGGTACGCTATGGCGCCTTTGACCTTCTTGGCCAGCCTGTCACGGCTGTCAAAGTGCTCGGCCAGCTTCCGAAGCGCCTCGCCCAGATTCCCGCTCGTCTCCCCGGCAAGGATTAACGCACAGCAAAGTTCGCTAAACACCCTTGGAAAACCTCGCGCCGCATCCGAAAGCGGGTTGCCCTTTTTCACCTTGTCCGACATCTGGCGGAGGATATGCTGAAGCTGGACATTCTCTATATCCTCTGCTATCGTGTCCAGCGCCGTCGTTACCGGAATTCCACCCTCGAGCATCGTCGTCAACTGCCAGCACAGCGCCGAAAGGTCGGCCGATTTGATCCGTTTCCTGTGAACGGTCTGGTGAGTCTGCTGGACGCCGACCGCTATCTCAACTACCGATACCGGTGTGTACCCCTGCCCCCGCAGCCAGTTCAATACGTCGTTCGAGGAAGCGGCCTGGCTCAGCCCTTCCTTCCGCGCCCCGCCTGGCTCACGAGCAACATACTTGTAGCTTTTCATTTACCGGACTTCCCGAACAAATAAGGTGCAATGTCCGAAACCAAATTCCAAAAACCCTGCAGTCCTCCATGCGGTCTCCGGGCGTACCACCGCGCGTCTCAGGCTCTATTATCGGTGTCCCGGGGCCGGTGGTTAACCAGAAAACGCCCCTCCAGACTTCGCTGACTCCGGTCGCCTGTAAAGACCTCGCCCGCCGCTCAATCCTTTCCGGTGAAAGCGACGCTTATAACCTCCTCGGCCGTTGTCAACCCCTGCAAGACCTTGCCCACACCGCTTTCGAGCAGGCCGCCATAGCCCTTCGCACGCGCCGACGCCCTTATCTGGGACTCGCTCTCGGCCGCAATAATCCTTTCGCCTATGTCTTTGTCAACCGGCAGAAATTCGAATATCGGGAGCCTGCCCGAATAACCCGTCCCCTGACAAGAGTTGCACCCCTTGCCCCGATGGAAAACCGCGCCGGCCGCCTGCTCGCCGCTTATCTTTAGACGCGAAAGCACCTCATCCGCCAACGTGACTTTCTCCTTGCAGTTGCTGCATATCTTGCGAACCAGCCGCTGCGCGATAACCAGGTTCAGACTTGACGCCAGAAGGTAACGCTCGATGCCCATGTACAGAAGCCTGCTTATCGCGCTTGGCGCGTCATTAGTATGGAAAGTGCTCAGAACCAGGTGCCCCGTCAGCGACGCCTTTATCGCTATCTCAACCGTTTCCTTGTCACGAATCTCCCCGATCAGGATGATGTCCGGGTCTTGCCGGAGAATCGCGCGAAGGCACTTCGCAAAATCCAAGTCTATCTCCGGCTTGACCTGAATCTGGTTTATCCCCGCCAGCCGGTATTCCACCGGATCCTCGACCGTCGTAATGTTCTTCGTCGGGTCCTTCAGATAGTTCAGCGCCGAGTACAACGTCGTGCTCTTGCCGCTGCCGGTCGGCCCGGTCACCACCACTATGCCGTGGGGCTGGGACAGCATCGTCTTGAACTCCTCCAGCAGACCCGCCTCCAGACCAAGCTGGTCGAGATTGTGGCTCACCGCCCCGGAGTCCAGAATTCGCATCACAATCTTCTCCCCGTATATGGTCGGAATGGCGGATACCCTGACGTCTATGTCTCTGTCCGATATCTTTATTCGAAGCCGACCGTCCTGGGGCAGACGGCGTTCCGCTATGTCCATCTTCGCCAGAATCTTGATCCGGGCGACAACCGCAGACTGCATCTTCTTCGCCGGCGGAACCATGTGCTGAAGAACACCGTCAATACGCATCCGGACCGACGTCGATTTCTCCTGCGGCTCGATGTGAATGTCACTCGCCCTGCTCTTGACCGCCTGGCTCAGAAGAAGATCCACGAATCGAATCACCGGCGCCTTTGTTGCCCCCATGTCCCCGCTTATGTCCGAGTCCGTGATCTCTTCTATCAGCGAGTCTTTGTCCTGCTCGAAGGCAGTGCCGATTTCAAGCTCAACAAGGTCCCGAAGCCGCTGCTCTTCAACATCCGAACCGTGATAGATCAGATCTATCGCCCTGCTGATCTCCTTCGGCGAGCTGATCGCAGCTCTTATCTGACGCTTCATTTTCAGCGTCACCGTGTCTATTGCAACCACGTTGAGAGGATCCGCCATCGCAATGACGATCTTCTCCCCTTCCTCACGCACCGCGATCAGGCGGAATCGCTTGGCAATGCTCTCCGGCAGGCCCCGGGCAACATCCATATCTATAATGTTGACGTCGTTGAGTTTGATGTACTCTATAGACAAATATTCCGCAAGCGTCCGTGTCACATCCTCGTCGTTGAGCATCTTCAGCCGAAGCAGAACCTCGCCAAGGCGTCCCCCTCGCTCGCGCTGAACGTTAAGAACCTCCTCCAGCTCTTCCCGGCTCAACAGGCCTTTGGCGACGAGGAGCTCGCCGAAGAGAGGCCCGGTTTCCACCGAGGGCGCCTCACCGATACTCTTTGTAGATTCCATTCGCCTGCCTCCAGCACTTACACCGAAGCCCGTCCCGTCAAGGTTTGGCTGCGTGGCAAACGACCCATATTAAAACTTCCCCGACTCGTTTGCCGTACGGATGGGGCGTCTGAGCCAAACAGGAAAGCTTGACTCCCATCCGTGTGTGTCCTTACGAAACTTCGGTTTTCTCTCATAAATTATACTACGAAAACCCTGCAGGCCAAAAAACCCGGGCTCGCCGCAAGCCTCGCTCGGCCCACCCACACGAACTGTGCTGCGTCCGAAAATACCTGGCCGTTATCATGGCTCGGCTGTACGGTTCCTGCCCGGCAATCCTGCGCCCAAATAGCATCTGCGTGCATTGCCGTCAGTCACCTCACCGCCGAGCCGCCGCTGGTTTTCCTTATACTAATTCACACAAATCTTTACGCCCGGCCTGCCTGCCAAGTCCCAATTCGGCCGGGTCGTTCACAGTGATTTCTCTATCGGCGTTTGTCACAAGTTCCTTTCGAAATCCTTCTTGACCTGTGTCCTTCCCGAACGCCGACTAACCTATATCACCGTTATTCCACCTCCATTGACGCCTCCCAAAACCACCTTTCCGTTTGTCCGTAATCACTGAATCTTTCGCGCAAAACGCTTAATTAGGGCAGCCAACGGGGCAATTGTGCCCTTTGGCGCTCCGATCGAGTCTTTGACGAACACCCTCGATACGTGCGGAGCACGCTCTTGGCGCCGCAACTAACGCCCGGGCGCCTTATCCGGACCATACCCCGTACGGCGCGCCTCCTTTTCGAGTTTTTGTGTTGAGGCTCTTGACTAAACTTCCGAAAAAGCTGATACTTGTGCCGTCCGCGGATGTGGCGGAACTGGCAGACGCGCAGGCTTCAGGTGCCTGTGGGCTTAACGCCCGTGGAGGTTCGACTCCTCTCATCCGCATTCCTCGCCCGAGCACCTCGAACCAATCGTCTCGCCGTCATTGGAGAATCGGCCGCTCCCCGCGTATGTCTATACGGAACTTTGCCGCTTCGAATATCGGACCGCAAAGAGCAACGGCCGTGACCCGTAGCCGGCGGTTATTGGACGTCCGGAAGGTTTCGAAAACGAGGTGGGAGTACAAAACGGTTAAGCTCGGAACAAAGGGCTTTCTCGGCGGAATCCTCGACGAGCGGGAATTCGGGACCCGGGAGGAGAGGGCCGGGAGCGTGTAACAGCTTTTGCCGCCGCTCAATCATCCTTGATTGAAAGCTCCATCATAAATACGTTGATTTCCCCCTCCGGCTTTCTGCCCAGAACGTCAAACCGACCCCTCCGGCCGCCACGAACCAGAATATCGACCTGCTCTCCCTCGAAGACCTCCGCCGAATAGCCGACGTGAAGCCCGCTGATCCTCCCCTCGGGCTTCAATGTCCTGTGAAGCGCATCCACGCCCCATCGCACGTATTCGGTGTTGTTAACGTGCCCGTTCAGGTCGATTGAGCTGTATGACACGTAAATTCGCGCCGCCTGGTCGTAGCCGGCCTGCGGCTGAAGTCTTCTCAATTGCCCCGGTATCGCTTTCACTTCGGCTCCGGGCAGTCCCGGGTCCAGGTGCATCAAATTCCGGGGCCGGCCCCTTGCCCTGTCAAGTATCATCCACTCGCTGCCCGCCCGGAAGAGTTCCCCGCCGGAGCGCCCAATCCCGACGAATTCTCTCGTGGCCGTCACCCGGCTGCACCCGCTCGGCCACGTCCTGATTGTCACCAGGTCATTCCACCTCGGCAGCTCCTCTATCCCCATTCGCATGTTCGACAGGGCCCAGTAACCGTTGATCCGGCTCATCCTCTCGTGGCCGAAGTCCAATTCCTCCGCGTGCGCCGAGGCGGCCTCCTGCAAATACTGCATCAGCGTATGCAGCCTGATCCTCCCGTCCACCCCGCACTCGTACGTCCTCACCCTGAAGCTCTCTTCTTTCACATCCATAACCACGCCGCACTTTTACTCCGTGACGACACAGAACTCGGATTAGGCAGACCGCAATAGCCATACGTCATTTTCGCTCGAATATCAAGAGATGTTCCGCCGTCTCAGGCCATTTGTTCCCGCCATGCCTCTCTTGCGAAATCACGTGGTCTTCTCCCGCGGGAGTTTTTACACAACTTTTACTTTGGCCCGGCCTTCAAAGCCGAGATAATGGAGATTCGATGGCTTACCTTGGTTCAGGGAAAGTGCAAATGAAACCGCTGCCAAAAGCTTGCTTGATCATAGCGCTGTTCAACCTTCTGCTCGGCCCGGCTCTTGGCCTCGCAAATTCGGCATCCGACCGACCAGGCTCGGGCGAATTCGACCGGCTCATCAAAGTCATCCGCACAGGCAACCCCTATCAGCGTTCTCAGGCCGTCGCCCCCTTCGCCTCCATCGACGATACCCGTGTCGTGCCCATATTGATGGACCTGCTTAAAGACTCCGACCAAGCCGTCCGCTTCTACGCCGCCCAACAGTTGGAGCGACTCGCCGATTCTCGCAGCGCCGATGCGCTCGCCCGCGTATTGGACGACTCCAGTGGCAATGTTCGCCGCTTCGCCGCCCAAGCCCTCGCAAAAATCGGCGACGAAAGACACGTCCCCGCCCTCGTTGCCGCCGTCATGAGTAACCTGCCCGAGCCCAACCAAGTGGGGATTCGAAGTTGGCATCTCTGGCCGGTCTTGGAGACCATCGGCAGACTCTCGCCACAGGCACCTCCCGAAATAGTGGGACTGCTCGACCGCATATCCGATGAGAAGATAGCACAAGATGAGGACTGGTGGCGCATCTGCCAAAAAGTCGCAAATTGCCTCGCCGCCATAGGCGACACTTCCGCCGTCGATGAGCTCAAACGCGCAGATGAGATCTTGAGCTGCAGGCACTGTGATTACAACACCTGGCACGCAGTCCGAAGGACGCTGGCCGTTCTCGACCCGCAGCACGTCACCTTCCAGAACCCGGCCGCTGACATACTCGCTTCCGTCCGCTTCGGAAAAACCACCGATGAGCATATCAGAAAAACATGGGTGGAGCCTCTTGCCGCACTTGCCAGCAAGGCGCTCGATGACCTCGAATGGGCCCTCAAATTTCCGGCCCAATGGGACAGCCCGCGCAGACAGGTCGCAATCCAGACCCTCGGCCGTATCGCCGATCCCTCCGCTGCGCGGGTCTTGCGCGATTACATCGCCCGTTTTGGAGAACGCGCGGCCTTGAGCCGCAACGAACGCAGGGCCGAGCAGTCCCTTCTAAGCAGGGCGCTTCTCGCACTCCTTCAGGCGGACCCAACGGAGCAGACCGTCGAGCAAGTCATCTCATGCCTGCCTCGCCTTGAAGATTTTCAGCAGGAATACTTCATGCACAATGTCGCCAACGAGAGCCTCCCGGCAATTCCCCTCGCGGCGAGAATCTCTCTCTACGGCCGCGTGCTGCTCGACCCCGAGCCGGCAAAATCGTTCGGGCAATACGCCCCGGGCGCTGCCGCACGACTGCTCGGTGAAATCGGCGGCCCCGAAGCAGGTAAAACGCTCTCGCAGGCGCTGCTAGAACCAACGGGTAACGGGAACACCGCGGCAGCGGCCCGGGCCCTCGGCGACATAGAAGACTACGATGCCCTCCCGACTCTCATAGCAGCAGCAGCCCGCCCGAATGTCCCGGTGGCGCCAGTTGCAAAATCGATGGGCCGTATCAACGACCCGGCCGCACTCCCTGTGCTCGAACAGCTCGCGAAGCGCCAAGGATTGAGCCGTTCCGATAGCCTCTGGATAGCCGCCGCCTGCGCCCGGCTCGGCAAAGACTACGATCACAACTCCCGAACGATCCGCGAGGCACTTCCCGAATCCCTGGAGCAGGCCGCCTGGCTAAGTGACAGCAGGACGGTCGCCGCGGTGGCGGCCTTTGCACATGCCGCAGACTACACCGGCCAGCGAGCCATAATGACCCTCGAGGCCATAGGCACGCGCCAGGTCTTTGACACCTTGAAACAACTGATAGATGTTGGCAATATAACCGACCCACGCCGTTTTGAGCTGATCGCCGCTGCCACCGCCCGCATCGCCGCCGGACTGGGCCTCGACTCTGCAGATCACTATGGCGAAATTGCCGAAGTGGCGCGGCTCGTCCCCGGCTGGTTTGAAATCCACCAGTTGCCGTCCTTTGATCAGCGCCCACCCTCTGATCTTCTGAAGACTCACGCCCCTGTTGCCAGGATGCTCTGGGCGGCCGAGGCTATCCGCCGCCTTGATCTGGCCGCCGAGAACAACACAGAGGACTGGCAATCGGATATTCCCGGCCAGGCCGTCACCGCCGTGTGCGAAATTTATGACCCCGAGTTGATTCCGGTCCTTGAGCGGATTGCCAAAGAGAGCTCTTCCAGAGTGACCTTCCACACACCGGACAAGCCCGTCCAATTCTACCATGTTCGCAGCCTTACCGCCAAAATCCTTGCTGACAAGACCGGTCGCCCGCACACGTTCATCGATGCCGACGGCCGAACCCGCCCCGGTGGCTGGAGACCTTCAGACGAACACATCCGCTACCAGGGCCGACCCCGACAGCAATAAGATACCCTTGATCTCTACTTGTGCCGCCCGAAAACGCGGTTTTTTCGCCTGATACCGCCACCAGGGCGGTGCCTCTAACGGAAATCACGCCAACGGGCCGATAATACTAAATAAATGCGCGAAAGAAGTGCCCGGCGCCGCCATTAACGGCCCGGGTCTCTTGGATTGTCCAGGCAAACGATATGCTCGAAGTGCTGCAGAATTTCGAACAGGCCGCCGCAAGGCTAAGCCCCGTGGTCCTTATAGCCCCTGGTCTGGCCGCCGTCATAATCGGCCTGTTCATCTGGCTTGGCGGCCTGGGCTTCCGCAGGCTCCTCGTCGCCGCCGCCGGCGCCGTCACCGGCGCGGCCCTTGGATTCTTTGTAATCGGCCGCAGCTTCAACACCGCCGTCGCGCTTGCCTGTGTGGCCGCCGTACTGGCCGTAGTCTTCGAGAAGGTGTTCATGGTAATACTCGCCGCCATCCTGGCCGCCGCCATCGCCTTTGTAATCGTCGCCCGGCCCTACGCCGGAACCTTCAGAGAAGACTCGCCGAAAACGTCCGCGGGACTCCAGCGATACAGCCTCCGTTCAAGCCTCGGGGTAATGCAGAGCTACTCGGTCGATCTCGGCGACAAGACCGGGCACGTATTTTCGAGAATACCGCCTCTCAACTGGGGCATAGTCGCCCTTGCAGCGGTGGCCGTGATAGTCGGAGGCCTGCTGCTCTGGCGAGCTGTCTCGGCCTTCTGCTGCGCCGCCCTCGGCACGACGCTCATCTTCGCCGGGATGATTTCGCTGCTGCTGTTCAAGGGCAGCTCGCCGATAACCGCCGTCTATAACCGGCCGTCTCTGTACGGCGCCACGTTCGCAGCAATGACCGTCTTTGGCACGATAGAACAACTCTTGTTCTACCGTCGCAAAAAGCAGCCCAAGGCAAAGAAACGCGCCCGCGGCGACCGCGCCGAATCAGGACCCAAGAGACAGTCCTGGCGGACCACCTGAAGCTATTGAGATAACGTCCCGGCAGCCCTGACCGGCCCGGGAAGGACAATAAGAAGAAGTTAGGAGAGAAAATGATGGATTGGATCACAATCCTTGCACAGGCCTCCAGCTCGACATCCGCAGATCAATCGATCGTTCCGATTGACCAGATATGGGAACAAATTACCTCGCTGACGCTGCTCGAAGCGCTCACTTTCATCTCGTTCGGGAGCGTCTGCCTCTTTTATGGCTGGCGCGTCTTCAAAATCCTTGTCGTGATCAGCTTCGGACTAATCGGCATGCTCATCGGCCTGACGATGGCCGACAAAATCGAAGGCATCGACAACCGGCTCGCCTGCGCGCTTATCGGAGCTGGCGTGCTGGCAACACTCTCCGTTCCTCTTATGAGATGGGGCGTCAGCGTCCTCGGCGCCATCGCCGGGGCGATACTCGCCTGCGGAATATGGTACGCCACGGGCCTGAACGAAACCTACATGGCGGCCGGAGCACTCATCGGCGTCATAGCCGGCGGAATGATCTCGTTCATAATATTCAGGGTCGCCGTAATACTCTTCTCAAGCCTCGGAGGAAGCGCGCTCGTCGTCGTCGGAACCCTCGCGCTGCTCTACCTATATCCGAAAACACAGCAGGATGTCCACGACCTCGTCTTCGACTACAGATGGTTCCTGCCCCTGGCCATCGTAATACCCACCGCCATCGGCCTTATTGTTCAGAACCGCTT
>CP070678.1:5343090-5352300 GCA_020352515.1 Phycisphaerales bacterium
CGCCGGGTAGCTAAGTCGGGAAAGGATAACCGCTGAAAGCATCTAAGTGGGAAGCCCCCTCCAAGATAAGGATTCCATTGACTTCGGTCATGAAGAGCCCTGATAGACTATCAGGTCGATAGGCCGGGTGTGTAAGCGCAGAAATGTGTTTAGCTAACCGGTACTAACGCTCGAACGCTTGACCATATCAATCCTTGGTTGAATGGAAAGTGCACAAGTCATAAGCGTATAAATGTGCTCATATTTGCATCTGTATATTTTTTCAAGTCAGAAAGCAGGAGTCCGAAGACAGAATATTGAATCAGTCCTCCTTCGCATAAAGCTTTGGAGGATAACGAACTTCCTGGTGACTATACTGACGGGGGAACGCCTGATCCCATTCCGAACTCAGAAGCTAAGCCCGCTCAGGCCGATGGTAGTCCTTCGGGGCGAGAGTAGGTTATCGCCAGGATTATGAAGGCCGGTTTCGAATAGAAGCCGGCCTTCTCCTTTGCGCACAAAGGGCAATCGGAGCCGTTCACAGGAGTGACGACGGGGCGGCGTGAATGACACAGAAGCGTGAGAATTGCGGGGGTGATCGCGATTTTCCTTAGTTAAACGGCGGGGCGGCTGATATAATCGGCGGGCGGCGCGGTGTGCGCAGGACCAATATGAGATGATGTTGTTTGAGGTCGGCGGATGAATGTGCTTTGGGCCACGTTGCTGCTGGTCGTTGGTTTGGTGATTCTGTGGAAGTGCGCCGAACTGCTTGTTGCCGGAGCGGTATCTCTTGCGGAGCGACTTGGCGTTAGCCCGCTGGTGGTGGGGCTGACGGTGGTGGCAATGGGGACGTCGGCGCCGGAGGTTGCGGCCAGCATTGCGGCGGTGCTCAAGGGCGCCGGCGGTGGGGATACGGCGATAGGCAACGTCTTCGGCTCGAATATCGCGAACCTTGCGCTGGTTGGGGGGCTGGTTGCGCTTATCCGGCCGATCGCCGTTCAGTTGCGTGTGCTCCGTCGCGAGGCGCCGGTGATGATAGGTGTCGGACTTTTGCTCTGGCCGGGCCTGCTTGACAAACACGTTTCGCGGCCCGAGGCGGGGCTGCTTTTGGGGATATTTGCGGCGCTGGTGGGGCTGACGGCGTATTTTGCCAAATCCAGGCCCGCTGGCGAGGCGCCCGCTCTGATCGACGTTGGGGAGCCGCTGGAGAAGGCAGCCAGAATGGGCGCGATGCCGGTGCCGGCGACGCTCGTTTATATCGCAGTTGGCTTGGTCGGGCTCGCGGTTGGGGCGAAGATGACGATTGAGGGCGCAGTCTTCCTCGGCAAGAAGGCGGGGCTCTCGGACGGCGTGATCGGGCTTACGATCATCGCGTTCGGGACGTCGTTGCCGGAGCTGGTTACCTGTGTTGTGGCGGCGGCAAAGCGTCAGGACGACGTCTCGATAGGCAACTTGGTGGGCTCCAACATCTTCAATACGCTTTTGGTGACCGGCGGTGCGGGGCTGGTGCGGCCGTTTGACGTCGGAGCGCGATTCGCGGCAGGCGCCGATTACTGGATAATGATCGCGGTCAGCGCCGCCTTTATAGCCGCCGCCATCGCTGGCAGAAAGAGAATCGGGCGAATATCCGGGGCGCTGCTTGTCGGGGCATACATCGGCTACATGGGGTATCTGCTGATCTTCACAAAGGCGATTTGAACTGGCCGCAACAGTCAGAATGCAGACCTGAAAGAGGCCAATTCCGGCGCATAAACGCCGGGCAACCCCGACAAGACATTGCGAACGAGCCTCTACAGGATCGAAGGCCGTCAATCCCAAGGGAGATTGCCCGAATAGTGCAAGGATTACACCGTTTTTTTCTTGACTCTCAGGTAAACTTCGGCTATTTTGCTAACTGGAATCAAGTAGTCCACAATCAGCGGAAACAGATAAGTGCGTGTTGCGAAACAGGGCCGGGAGACGGCCCGGACACAAACAGGAGTAAACAGGTAAAGAGAGCACGGTGGCCGGCTGCGGTCTTCTGCCTCAAAGCTTAGGAGTAGACCTGTTATGACGGGAGAAAGCATTTTTAGGGCTTTGCCCTGCGATTGTTGCGGCAGTTCGCGATGGGAGTACAAGTTCAGCGAGGGCGGGTTCGATTTGGGGCGCTGCGCCGAGTGTGGCTTACACTACATCGCTCAAATGCCGACGCAGGAAGGACGCATGATGGAGATGGAGCATCGCCGGTTCGGCGCCAATCGGCGTGTTATTGACGCCGGGCTTCAGAGAGATGAGGAAACGCGTTACAGAGGGAGATTCCAACACTATGTCGAGTTGGCCCGGAGATTCGCTCCGCCGGGCAAATGGCTTGACGTCGGCTGCGGGACGGGGACCCTTATCGGCTTGGTAGAGGAGTTGGACATTGACATCGAGGGTATAGAGTTGACGCCGGACAGGCGCGAAGCGGCCAGGAGGCTGACGGGGGCGACAATATACGACCGGCCGATAGAGGCATTAGACCTTGCGGAGGAGTCGTTTGCAGTGGTGACGCTGACTAATGTTTTTTCGCATCTGGTTAGCCCGGCAAGGACGTTCTCACACATTCGGCGCCTGCTTCGGATGGGGGGCGTTCTGCTGCTGGCCACCAGTGAAATAGGTCCTGGCGTTGCCAGGCACCACGACTATTCGTGGTATTTAGGGGACCATTTGTATTTTCTGGGCGACCACACGATAGAGCGATATGCGGACAACCTCGGCTTTCAACTTGTCTATCGCGAGAAAAAGTGGGCGCCGGATTTGCTCTACCGGCGACAGAGGTTTCTGACAAAAGGCGGCTCGGCCTTGCGGAACGTCATAAAGGGCGCCTGTGTTTACACACCGGGCGTGCTGCCGCTGCTGAGGCTGTACATGCTGAAGGTGCGAAACAGGAAGAACCCGCACTATGTGTCCACGCTGCTTCTCAAGAAGGTCCCGGTTCGACAGCCGGGGCAAATACGAGAGCCGGCAAGAGTAAAAGATGGTCCGGTGGCCGGACGTATAATAGAGACGGCCGGACGTGCGCCGAAGCCGGATGATGCTGTGCGCAGCAAGCCTAATAGCTGATGGGCAGCCTTTGGTTTAGGGGGACAGGCCAGAGCCCTTCGACAATCGCCCCAGCGCCGGGTTGATGGCGGCTTAGGCGACTACTTGGTGCAAATGAACAAACGAAAACACTGGCAATCGCCGGACCGTCAAGCTAAGATAGTGTGTAATCGCGTGCAGGAACGAAGTCTGTGAAGGCATAAGGGAGGGCCGGGCAATGCAATCGGCGAGCCCCATGAAGGGCGGCCGGATAGGAGAATGGCGCAAGTCCGGGGCCGGATTTCGCATTTTGTATCGCAACGGAGGGAAGGAAGACACGATTGTCGCGGCGCGCCAGGCATGCGCGGCGCAGCGTTAAGGAGCCGACAGGTATGAAATCGCAACAGATGACAAGGCGCGGGTTTTTAGTGCGAACTGGAGCCGTTGCGGCCGTGCCATGGTTCGTTCCTGCCAAGGCGCGCGGCACGAGGCAAGAGGTCGCACCGAGCGAGCGGATTGTGCTGGGCGCAATCGGGATAGGACCGCGGGGCAGGTATGTTCTGGGCCGGATGCTGGACGAGGCGGACGTGCAGTTTGTGGCAATCTGCGATGTGCAGGCGAGCCGGCGCGAGGCGGTCAAGGCGATGGCCAGGGCCAAATACGGAAACGACGACTGCGCTTCCTATATCGATATGCACGAGCTGCTGGCCCGCAAGGACATTGACGCGGTGCTGGTCGCGACCGGGGACAGGTGGCACTCGCTTGGTTCGATTCTTGCGGCCAAAGCCGGCAAGGATGTCTACAGCGAGAAGCCTTGCGGGATTACCATCGGGGATTGCCAGGCGCTGGCGGATGCGATGAATCGCTATGGTCGCGTGTTCCAGGCCGGAACGCAGCGGCGGAGTATCAGCAACTTCCAGTTCGCGGTTCACCTGGCCCGGAGCGGCAAGCTCGGCAGGATTCACACGCTGCACGCGTCCATATACAAGCTGCGTGTGCTTTACGACTGGCTGCCGGCCGAGCCGGAGCCGCCGCGTGAGGTGGTGGATTGGGACCGCTGGCTCGGTCCGGCCCCGTGGCGGCCCTACAACAAGCAGTACGTTCAGGGCAGATGGCGGGGGTACTTCGATTTCGATTCGGGTGCGACCCTGCTCGACTGGGGCGCGCACACCGTGGACCTTTGCCAGTGGGCCAACGGCTCCGACGGGACAGCGCCAATTGATTATGAGCCGGCCGGCGATACTATATACGCGCGTTACGCAAACGGCGTGAAGCTGGTGATGCGGCCGGACGGCTGGATGGGCCTGGGCACGTGCCCCGTTCGATTCGAGGGCGACGAGGGCTGGGTCGAGACAGGCGACAACGGCGATGTCGCGGTTCACCCGGCGTCACTGCAGCAGCAGCGCAAGCTGTTCGTGACGCGGGGGACGGACCCGGCACAGCACACCCGTAACTTCCTGGACTGTATGAAGTCGCGCTCGCGGACCGCGGCAAACGCCGATGTGATGCGAAGCTCGCATATTGCCTGCCATGCCGCCGCGATAGCTTGGCAGCTCGGGCGAAAGGTGACATTCGACCCGGTGGCCGAGGCGTTCGTGGCCGATGACCGGGCCAATCGAATGCGTACGCGCGCTCAGCGGGCCCCGTGGCGCATCTGAGAGAATCCGCCAAAGACATCCTGAGAAATGCCAACACGCTTTGCAGAAGGTTCGAATCATGAAGAGGCGACCAGGTAAGTCAAGCCCTCACATTCTTGTTGTTGCGGCGGCTTGCGCGTTGTATTGCTTTTGGGGGACTCTTTGCGCCGGGGCAGCAGGCCGGTCGCAATCGGCCCGGCAGCGCAAGTATCTGTCGATTCTTCAGTCGGATGCGCCGCTTTTCGAGAAGGCCCGGGCGTGCGAGGAATTGGCGGTCGTGGGGGACAAAGAGGCGGTGCCCGTTCTGGCCGGTCTTCTGGGGGACGAGCGACTCGGTGACTACGCGCGTTTTGCACTCGAGCCGATCGAGGATGCAAGTGTGGACCTGGCATTCCGACAGGCTCTCGGTGGGCTCGAGGGCAGGCTGCTGGCCGGCGTGGTCAATTCGATTGGCGTGCGCGAGGACGCGGAGGCTGCGGGCGCATTAGGCAGGCTTGCTCGCGATGAGGGATCGGGTGTGGCCGGCGAGGCGGTTGCGGCGCTCGGGCGAATCGCGACCGACGAGGCGATTGAGACGATTTCAGGGATTCTGACGAGCGGGTCGCGCGGCCTTCGAACCGCTGCGGGTGACGCATGCCTGGTTGCAGCCCGGCGGCTGGCCGATCAGGCCAAAAAAGAGCAAGCAGCAAAGCTCTACGAGACGGTCGGCAAGGCCGAAGTACCCGACCAGATACGGGCCGCGGCGATATATGGGGAGATTCTTGTGCGAGGCGCCGAGGGGATACCTCTGCTGATCGAGCAGCTTGGAACGAACCATCCGATGAGGGTCGAAGTTGCCCTTCGTGCGGCCCGCGACCTGCCGGACGGCCAAGTGACTCGAAGCCTGGTCGGCGAGTTGAAGCGGTCCCAGCCGGTTCTTCAGGTGCTTCTGATTCAGGCCCTGGCCGACCGCGGTGGCGCCGTCGCATACGAGGGGATCAAGGCCATGGCCGCCGGCGATAGTCCTGCAGTTCGCCTGGAAGTCATCAAGGTCCTTGGGCGAATGGGCGATGTCTCGGCCGTTCCGGTGCTGGTCAAATCGGTCGCGGGCACGGGGCGGGAAGCAACGGCCGCGGCAGCGGCGTTGCGAACCGTTGAGGGCGACGGCGTGGATAAGGCTATCGTAGAGGCCCTCAGAAGTGCTGAAGGCGACACGCGGATTGAGCTGATCGGCATTCTCTCGGATCGCGGCCACAGTGTCGCGACTCCTGTGCTGCTTGTGCATGCGCGCAGTGCGGATGCGGCAATCGCGTCAGCGGCTTTTAAGGCGCTGACCGTATTGGCCGGCGGCCGGGACGTTGGGGCGCTTGCCGGTCTTCTTGCGAACGTTCAGAGCGAAGATGCGCGGAGCTACGCCGAAAATGCAGTTGTCGCAGCGGCGCTGAAGATTGAAGATGAGGACAAGCGGGCCGACGCGATTCTCGCCGAACTGGATTCGGCCGAGGCGATAGCCGTGCGCAGCTCCATGTTGCGTGTCCTGGGGAGGATTGCAGACAAAAAGGCCTTTGCGGCCGTGCAAAGCGCGGCAGGCGACAAGAACAGTGATATTCAGGATACGGCCGTTCGAGCGCTGGCGGCATGGCCCGACTCGAGGGCGCTCGAGGCGCTTTCTGACATCTTGGAGAGCAGCCCGAACAACACACATCGTGTGCTGACGCTGCGCGGTTATGTGCGGCTGCTGGGTCTTGATACGTCTCTCTCACAGGTCGATAAGGTCGCGATGTACAAGCTTGCGATGAGCCGGGCCCGCGGGGCCGACGACCAGAAGCTGGTGCTCGCCGGTCTTGCGAATGCGGCGCATCCGGCCGCGCTTGAAATCGTGCTCGAATACATAGCTGAGCCGGCGGTCCGGAACGAGGCTGTCCTGGCCGCCCTGAAGGTCGCGCAGGCCAGTGCGGGGGCCCGGCCAAGGGAGGCCCGCAGTGCGGCGGCGAGGATTGCGGAGGCTGCGACTGATCCGAAGGTTCGGTCAGATGCGCAGAGGCTGGCCGGGACGATTGACCGATTTGACGGCTTCATCGTCGGCTGGCAGGTTGCGGGACCTTACGCGGCGGAGAATATGGGGTACGCGGAGCTTTTCGAGGTGGCGTTCGAGCCGGAGAGGCCGGCAGCACACTTGAAATGGTCGGTCATGCCGGCGGCGACGGATGCAAAACGGCCGTGGATTCTGGACCTGCTCAGGCTCTGGCCGGGTAATAACCGCGTGGCGTACGTGCGAACGTGGATCAGGTCGGACAAGAAACTCGACGTCGTGCTCGAGGCCGGAAGCGACGACGGGATCAAGGCGTGGCTGAACGGCAAGCTCGTGCACGCGAACAATGTCGCGCGGGCGGCGATTCCGGGGTCGGACAAGGCACGAATCACGCTCAATGCGGGATGGAACAGCCTGATGCTGAAGATTACGCAGAATGTCCTGCCGTGGGAGTTTTGCGCGCGGATTGCCGGGGCCGACGGCGGGAAGGTCGAAGGCCTTGAGGTGGATTGCCTTCACACCGAGTAGGCGCCCGCGGCCGGGAAAAACAGCGAGAGAGGCCCGAGCGTCTTGACCGTCCCAAACTCTGTGGTTCGCCATTTTGGGGGGCAATAAGCCGTGGTTCTGGCAGTCGAAACACCACAACAATCTGGGCATTGAAAAAAATCCCACAATCGTTGGGGCAGTTAGGGCGTCTACGTGTTTGACGCGGTGGGGATTTCGGGTTAGGATACGGGCGGTTGGACGCTCAGTTTTTTTGATTCTTGAAAGGGTAAGGTGGTACGAATGGGCAGAAAGGTAGAAGAAGGGCTCGTGTGGCGTGTGGTGGTTGTGTTCGTGGGGCTGTTGCTTGTGTTGACGGCCGGGGCACTGGGGCAGGAGGCGGAGAAGACGAATGCGGGGCGGCATTACTGGGATGTTCGCTCGTTTGGCGCGGTCGGCGACGGCAAGACGGACGATACAGCGGCATTTCAGAAGGCCCTGGACGCGGCGGGCAAGGCGGAGGGCGGTACGGTCTTCGCCGGGCGCGGGAACTACAGTTTTTCGGGCCATCTGAACGTTCCGACGGCGGTGACGCTTGCGGGGCTGTGGCAGTCGGTGCCGGCACACAACGGTATTCGCGACAGGGGGCTTCCGAAGCCCACGGACGACGGGACGACTTTTCTGGTTCGGGAGGGGGCGGGCAGCGAGGACGGGGCGGCCTTTATTACGCTCAACACGAACAGCACGCTCAAGGGGGTGGTTCTGTACTATCCGGAGCAGAACGTTGACGATGTGCCGAAGGCGTATCCGTGGGCGATAGCGATGCGTGGTAAGAATCCTGCGGTTCTGGCGGTTGAGATGCTGAATCCATACAACGGTATCGACGCTACGCGGAACGAGCGTCACCTTATCCGGGACGTTCACGGCCAGCCGCTCAGGCGGGGGATTATGGTGGACGGGATATACGATATCGGGCGAATCGAGAACGTGCACTTCAATCCGTGGTGGAGCCACAGGCCGAGGCTGTTCCAGTGGCAGATGGCGAACGGGGAGGCGTTTATATTCGGCAAGTCGGACTGGGAATATGTGTACAACACATTTTGCTTCGGGTACAAGGTGGGGTACAAGTTCATCAGGACCAGGAGCGGGGAGTGCAACGGGAATTTTCTTGGGATTGGCGCCGACGACTGCCATACGGCGCTGGTGGTTGAGGACTGTGCCCCGTACGGCCTGCTGATAACGAACGGCGAGTTCGTATCTTTCCACGGGCCGGACCCGACTATGATCGGGATCGGGGCGGGCAACGACGGGAGCGTTCGCTTTGTGAACTGCGCGTTCTGGGGCCCGTGCAACCAGATAGCGAAGATTGCCGGCCGCGGGACGGTCGGTTTCGGGGATTGCACGTTTACGCAATGGGGGGGTAAAGAGGGCAAGCGGGCGGCGATCCAGGCGGAGAGCGGGACGGTTCTGGTTCGCGGGTGCGAGTTCCGGCAGGATCGGCCGCAGATAGTGCTTGGCAAGGGGGTGAGGCGGGCGGTGATTGCGGAGAACGTGTTTACGGGGCAAGAGCGAATCGTGAACGAGGCCGAGGGGAACGTGCAGATCGGGCTGAATTCGAGCGATTCGTCGGGCTCTGGCAGCAGGAGGTTGGAACGGAGAAGATAAAGAAAAGAGGGTGGAAGCGCACGGGGATGAGGCGAATGTGCGAGGAGGGGCGGGGCGGCCGGTTGCTGTGAAGGGGGGCGGAGGAGGCGAGAGGTCCGGGATTGGGGGACGACGGGGCTCCGGGATGGTAGTTTGGGCAAAGATCCAAACGGACGCGTGCGGGGGTTTGGGTAATGTTGAATTGGGTTCGTTTGGGTTCGTTTTCTGCGCGAGTGGCGGATTTTGAGGGCGTAAGTCGTTGTAGTATAAGGGGTTAGGGGCGGTTTTGGGCGATTGGGTTCGTTTTTTTGCCGGTCGGAAGGCTGGAATGCGTCGTAAGACTTGGTGTTGTAAGGGGTTAGAGCCATTTTTGGGGGGTTTTCGCGATTGGGTTCGTTTGGGTTCGTTTGGCTTTGG
>CP070678.1:5352400-5359268 GCA_020352515.1 Phycisphaerales bacterium
GGCGGGGGGAGTTTGCTGCTGGGGATAATACGCTCGGTGGCGGATAAGAAGTTTCTAGCTTTTAGGGGTGTGTTATTGTCTTTGTTTTGGGACTCCCTGGTGTATTCTGTCCTTCATTGCGGCGGGGTCGCGGGAATAGGTAATGGCGGTATCGTAGGTGATTTCACCGGCCTCGTACAGTTCGTAGAGCGACTCGTCGAGGCTGTGCATTCCGCGTTTTCGGCCGGTCTGGATGACGTTCAGGAGCTGGTGGATCTGGTGGTCGCGAATGTGCTTTCGTGCGGCGGCGTTGATGATAATCAGCTCGGAGGCCAGAATCCTGCTCTTTTTGTCGGAGGCTGGGACGAGCCTTTGGGCGACGATACCATGAAGGCAGTTGGACAATTGGGTAAAGATCTGCGGCTGCTGGTTTTCAGGGAAGATTGAGACGATTCTTTCGACGGTCTGCACGGCGCTGGAGGTATGACAGGTTGCGATGACCAGATGGCCCGTTTCGGCGGCGATTAGCGCGGTTGCGGTGGTTTCGAGGTCCCGCATCTCGCCGACGCAGATGACATCGGGGTCCTGGCGGAGGACATGTATCAAGGCGCTGGAGAAGGACTTGACATCGGTGTAGAGCTCCTGCTGGACGATGACGGCGCGTTTTTGCCTGTGGACGTATTCGACCGGGTCCTCGACGGCGACAATTTTGCAGCGTCTTTCGCTGTTTATCAGGTCGATCATGAAGTTTAGTGTGGTGGTCTTGCCACTTCCGGTCGGGCCGGTGATGAGGATGAGTCCGCTTGTAAGACGGGTGAAGTCCTCGATCTGCTCGGGCAGGCGGAGCTCTTCGCGGGTCCTGACGTGGTGCATGACGGGTCGGATGGCCATTTCCGGGTTTGTCTCGCGGTAGTAGATGGAGACTCGAAATCGGCCGAGGTTTTCGTCGTGGACGGAACAGCAGAGCTGCCAGTCACGCAGGAAGATCTTCTTCTGCTCATCGTTAAGAAGGCTGAAGCTCATCCTGGCGGTGTCTTCTCTTGTCAGGGCGGGCAGGTTTGCGATAACGATCTCCCCGTTCATGCGAAACATTGGCGGCAATCCCGCGACGATGTGTATGTCGGAGGCGTTCTCTTTTCTGGCAAAAGCGAGAAGGCGCTGCATCTCCGGTGGTATATCCATAGCCTATATCCTAAAGATTTTTCTAAGGATGCCTCTCTTTTTGAATCGCCGGAGGGCGGTGCGGGCCTGTTCCCAGTCGGGGCGAAGCTTGAGGGTGTGCTCGAAGGCGGCTTCGGCCTCTGCTCGGCCGAGCTTGGCCTGGCAGCATCCGAGCTCATACCAGGCCAGCGCGGATTTTGGAAGGGCTTCGACGGCGGCGCGGAGGTACTCGAGTGCGGAGCCGTGACTTCCTGTGCGATTGAGCAGTCGGCCGGCTTCGAGACGCACTTGGGCGCTGTCTTGGGAGGCCATGCCGACGGCCTTGCTCAGGCAGGTTTCGGCGACGCGGCTGTTTCTGCGGAGCAGGACTTCGGAGCGGGCGAGCCAGACGCGGGAGCCGGCGTTCTCTTTGGAGATGGAATTGTCGGAGTAGGCGAGTGCCTTTTCGCGCCTGCCGTCTCTGGAGCAGGCAACGGCCTTTGCGGCGAGCAGGTCGGGATGCTCGGGGAACAGCTCCAAGGCCTTGTCGGCCCAGACCATGGCCTCGGGGTATTCGCGGAGCTCGATTAGCATGAGGACCTGGCCGAGCCAGGCTTCGAATAGCATGGAGTTTCTTTCGAGGGCGCGGGAGTAGTTTCGAAGTGCCAATTCGAATTCGGCGGCCAGCCAGAATCTGACGGCCTGTTGGCGGAAATACTCTTCGTCGCGGATCTCCTGGCCATCGGCCTTCTTTTTTCCGGCGCCGTTGCGGTCACCAAACTCAAGCCGACTAAAGCGCTTCATTGAATTTCTCTAATAAAGCCCCGCCGCGACAGGGGCCACCATCGCATAAAGACCCTGGCCTCGATTCGCTCGGCTGCAAAAAGGCAGGCCTCGCCGACGAGGCTGCTATCAAGCCCGCGGCCCCGGGCGCGCAAACTGTATTCGGAGCTGACAAAGTAGCTATTGGCGTCAATTGTAACCGAAAACCGTCCGCTCTGCAACCATCGGGGCACAGGGTATTTGTTTGGGTCAAGTGGCTGGTTTTCGATGAAAAAGGCGCGGTCAGCAATGACGAGTTGCTCGCCGGGCAGGCCGATGACCTGTCCGACCGTCTCTTGGGTCCGGCCGAGACTCCCGGCCCACCCGCCGCCGCGCAAGGTGCGGACGCGGATGAGCACGAGAGAGCCGCGTGATAAGGATGTGGGCGCGAAGCGTCCGCGCCGGGCCAGCAGGTAGTCGCCGGGCTCGACGCGGTGATAGGGGACGGCCATGGAGCAATGCGCGCCCCTGACGCCGATAAAGGGCAGGCGGGGGACGGCCAGGTAGATGATTGCCAGCGTAATCAGGACAAAGGCGACCAAGGCGAGCTTCTCCCAGAAGCCGATTTTCTCTTTGATGAGCCTGTGGTGTATGGCGATGTAGGCGTGCAGGCCGACGGCCAGACCGACGAGCGAGATTCCCCAGAAGCTGCCGTACATGAACATGCCTATGAGGAGCACCAGGAACCAGGCGAGGACGTACCAGCGGATTTCTTTGAAGCGCCCCTCCAGCATGTGGGCCAGGCCGGGGATTATAGAGAGAATCAGTCCGGGAAGGCTGCCCTGTGGCATGGACTTCATCCACTTTGGGGCGTGGTCGCCGATGATTTCTTCGGGCATGAGCCTGCTGCGTCGCAGGCGGCACATCAGGCCGCGGACGGGCCCCTTCCAGGGCGCCATTCGGGGCGGATGGACGTTTATAGCGGCGTCCTTTGCGTCCAGGATCGAGCCGCACTTGAAGCAGCGGTCGCGGCCGGGCATGTTCTCGAATTGGCACTGCGGGCATTGCATCGTGCTGGGTTATTCGTTGCGAAGCTCTTGCCTCAGGTCGATGCGGGCCTTCGTGTCGGGCTCGTAGTACTCGCTGGTCAGCTTCTGGTCCTTTAGCTTGCCGACGATTTCGGTGAGCCACGCGGCATATTCGAGACAGCCCTTGCCCTTGACGCCCTTGATGTGGACCTTTACCTCGCCGCTGGGCGATATAACGATTTCAACTTCGTGTTGTGCCATGGCCTATTCCACGTATCTTCGGACGTTTATCCGGATGCTTTCGTCCTGCATTACCTCTTCGTCGACCACCTGGAAGCCCTTGGTCTTGAGCTCGGTGGCCACTCGGTTGTAGACGAAACACTGTGTGAGCTTCTGCGTGAACTGATCGACCATCTGCTTTAGCTCGGCCTCGCTGTGTCCCTTGCCCGCGGCGCAGACGACGCATCGTCCCCTTTCGTCCCGGCGGACGCGGAGCTCGATGTCGCCCTTGACCAGGACGATTTCCTGACCGGTAACCATGCTCTGGGCGAGGATTTCGCTTTCGGCAAGCTCGACCTGGACCTGCTGTAGCTGCTCTTGATTTGCGTCTTCGATCTCCTGCTTGGCGGTCTCTTTGACGACCAGCCCCAGTGCGGAGGCTGCGCCGGCAACTGCGGCGGTGATAAGGGGCCAGCCCCCGGAGACAATTGGGACCAGAACCAGAACCGTACTCATTGTGTGCTCCTTTCTTTGGAAAGCCCGTTCGCACTTCTAAATTTCGAGCTGTCGCTTGTCCTTTCCGGGCTCGGCGGAGAGTTCTGGGCTGGTGGCCCATCGGGCCCTTCCGTCGGCCCACTTTCGGAGGGTGTCTATATCCTCGCTCATGGTCTTGGAGAGCGGGACGGTCTGTTCGAGACCGGCAACAAGGCTTTCCGTGGTCATGGATTTCTTTTCATAGAAGGCGTCAAACATGGCGCTGATGACGGCCTCTTCGATTTCGGCTCCGCTGTAGCCGGTGGCGGCATTGGCCAGGAGCTGCAAATCGAACTTTGCGGGGTCAATCTTTCGTTTTCTCAGGTGGACCTGGAAGATTTCACGTCGCTCGACAAACGCGGGCAGATCCACGAAGAATATGTCGTCGAAACGGCCTTTTCGCAGCAACTCTGGGGGAAGAAGCGTGACGTCATTGGCGGTGGCAACCACGAACACGGGGCAACATTTCTCGGACAGCCAGGTAAGAAAGGTCCCGAAGACGCGGGCGGAGGTCCCACCGTCGGTGCTGGCGCCGCTGCCTCGCGAGCCGCGGAAGGCCTTGTCGATCTCATCGACCCAGAAGACGACGGGGGCGACGGACTCGGCGACCTTTATTGCCCTGCGGACGTTCTGCTCCGAGGAGCCGACGAGGCTTCCGAAGACGCGGCCGACGTCGAAGCGGAGCAGCGGTAGCTGCCAGGTGTTGCTGATAGTCTTGGCCATCAGGCTCTTGCCGCACCCTTGCACCCCGAGCAGCAGGACGCCCTTTGGCGCCGGCAGGCCGTATCGCCGGGCCTGGTCGGTGAAGGCTACGGAGCGCCTCCGCAGCCAGTTCTTGAGGGCGTCGAGGCCGCCGACCGAATTGAGGTTCTCCTCTGCGTCGTAGTACTCGAGCAGTCCGCTCTTTCGAATAATCTGGCGTTTCTCGCTGTGTATTACCTCGAGGCTTCTTTGACCGAGGCTGCGGTGCTGGACGAGCGTTTTGGCCAGGACGTTCTCGCCTTCGGCGAGGGTCAGGCCGAGCAGGGCGTGGACAATTTGTTCGCGCATGGCGGGATTGATTTTGACGTCGAGCTTGGGGTTTTCCTTGACCTCGTCGATGATTCGGCCGAGCAGCGCCGCGAAGTCGTTCTCACCGGGCAGGTCGAAATCAACGACGGTGAGGTCCTTTTCGAGCTCCGGCGGCATCTCGAGCATCGGACTGACGATGATAATCGTCTTGTAGGTATTCTGCATGGAGGCCGCGACCTCCCGGAGGCGCCTGATGACGGACATGTTTTGGCCTTTTAGGAAGGGGTGGAAGTCCTTGAAGATATAGAGGGCGGGGTCGACGTGCTCAATGACATTGCCGAGCGCAACGAGCGGGTCCTGGGTTGCGGTGTCGCGGTGCTTCTGGGATTGGATGGACGTTCCTGCGGGCACAAGGCCTGTCGTGATCGACCATTCAAAAACGCTTTTGCCCAGATGGGAGGCGATCTTCTGGACGTGGCCGACGAGCCTTTGCTCCTCCCAGCTTATGACGTAGATCAACGGGTATCGTGCCCGTATCAGGACCTCCAGCTCGCTCATGCGGGGGCCGGTGGGCAGCACGGGCCTTTTCGGTTTATCAGTCTTCGGCTGAGTCGGCTCTGGCATGCGCTTGATTCTCCTCTAAAGGACCTATGGTATTGTTCTGCGGGTCGATTGCCCGAGCCACTTCCATCAGGTCGTCATCGGGTACGATCATGATGACACGGCCATCGGTCAAAACCCGGATCTCGAAATCCCCGGGCCTGCGTTTGTACGGTTTGTCTTTCATTGTATCAGATTTAGTCCCATTTGGGCGGCCAGATCGACTGCAGCATCCATGCCCGCTGCGGTCAGGTAGTCTGCGGGGGCTGACGCCGGGGCGGCCGGCGGGACGTAATCGCCGCGGATGCTGACTTCGGCCTGGGGGAGCTCTTGAGCGAGCCATTTGAGCGTCGGCTCCAGGCAGCACTTTTGGTGGCCGGGCAGCACGAGGTGACGCACAATCACGCGGGCGCCGGCGGCGGCCCTTTTTATATTCTCTCCGGCCACATCCACGTAGTCGGCGGCTCCGAGCAGCATTTCGGCGCATTCGGCATTGCCGCACTTGAGGTCGGCCAGATATATGTCAACCAGGCCGACGAGAAGGTCATCGACGATTCTGTTGTAGTACATATTGGAGTTGAGCACCACCTGCTCGGACGAATCGATACAGGCGGCCAGTTGTATAATGCCGTGAACGCTCAGGGTGGGCTCACCGCCGAGGAAGTTGACGGTTCGGGCCCCCTGGCGACGGCGCTTCTCGATTTTTTCGGCCAATTCGGCCGGGTCCATGGGCTCTGCGGCCTGAGGCTGCTCGTTCCACTCGGCCACCGTACAGAACTCGCACCGCAGGTTGCATCCGGCAAAGTATATCTGGTGCGACGGCGAGAGGCCTCGTTCCTCGGCGAAATGCAGCATCTCCCTGAAACATCGCACCGAGTCATCGAGGCGGCAATAGCCTGCCTGGCCGGCCGTGCGGTCCACACCGCAGCGCCGCGGACAGAGGTTGCAGCAGCGCAACTGCCGCCTCGCCTGCTCGAGGCGCTCCAACAAAGCATTACCGGCCGTTGCGTTCACATCCATCAGTCGATATCCACAAAGCCACCCGGTCGGCCCTGGCCCGAGCCCGGCACCCTGCGTGGCGGGCGCGCCGCGCCGGAGGTGATTCGCCATTGCAGCTTCACGTAGAGGTAGGCAACGCCGGCACCGGCGACCCAGATCCACGTGATCGGCGTCCGTATGCCCAGAACAAGCCCCACCGCAATCAGGAACCAAGCCAGGTGCTGGGCCTTGACGACCCATAGCAAGGCCAACACAACGCGATCCCTCAGGAGTAGCCCGAATGTGCCAATCAGGCCGTACGCGCACGCGGCCGAGCCCATGCCGATGAAACCTACCCGGAATACCAGACAGACAAGGACCCATATCAGGCCGCACACGACCGAGACGACGAGCCAGAGCACCAAGAATGAGCGAGTGCCCCATTCGCGCTCAACGTGGCTGCCCACAAAGATGACGATGACGGCATCAAAAATTATGGTCCACGGGCAATTGTTCAGGAAAGAGTAGGTCAGGAGCTGCCACAATCTGCCTTTGAGAACGCCGGCTGCGGTCAAAGCGAGGTAGTCGGCGGTGAAGGACCTTGCGTATCCGGCTAT
>CP070678.1:5359368-5365156 GCA_020352515.1 Phycisphaerales bacterium
ACGGCTCGCATCCGGAGGACAACCCCGGCGACGTGGACCTCTGGCCGACAGAGGCCGACGGAGGCGGCTCATCCCTGACCCGAATCTCCATGACCCTCTACGGCAACGACCCCAACAACTGGACCCCCGCAACACCCTCCCCCGGCAATAAGTAGCCTGGCCGACAATATCCGCCGTCGGCGATTGTAGTGATTCTTTTGAGCGTACCTTGGGACCACCTGTACTTACTACAAGCCATTTCATAGCCTCCGGAGGCGGCCTTATCACTATCACAAATGTGGTTTTTGGAGGTTATAAAATGAGTTCTAGGAATCATATTGCCGAGATGAACGCAAAGCAGGAGAACATCAAAGCCATGATGAAGGAGGGAGAGAATCTGTCACAGATCAACGGGCAGTTAACAACGATGGCGACTGAATCGCATCATACGACTTGAGGAACGCCTTTTCTGATGCCTCCAGGTTCGAACCGGTCTGTTGCTCTTGTGGTGAGGTATGTGCCGTGCTATATTGTACGCCGTCCGAACAGGTGTATCATTGAGTACTTGATAGCAACACTTATCCAGAAAGACCTTGTTGGTCGAATAGCTTGTGAACGAGTATTCTCGGTTGGGAGCGTCGGAGCATGAGAATTAGGTCTGCTTCTACATTGATATGGCTGGTTCTGCTAATCAGGACGGTCTTCGGATGGGAACTGCGCAATCCGTCATTTGAACAAGGCAACTGGATAGACGGCGAAATGGCAGGATGGACTCGATACGGCTCCCATCCTGAATGGATGGAGGTATTTGTCAGACATGCGGGAATAGAGCCAAGGACAGGTCAATACTGTATTGGCTCCTATTCCGGCGTGCACCGAACCAGATGGGGCGGAGTCTATCAGAGAATTGAAGGCCTGAAACCAGGCTACAGATACCGGGCAAGTGTTTGGTTCTATACGGACGGCTATGACCACAGAGAGAACGTCGATGAACACGGAAAGAACTGCCGCTGTCGTTTGGGCTTCGATCCGACCGGGTCGACCGACGACAAGGCCGACAGCGTCGTCTGGTCCCATCCGAGGTGCACGAAGGGCCACAAGTGGGAATGCGAGTACTGGCCGAACAGCCATAGGAAATGGTCAAAGCTTGAAGTTGAGGCGGTTGCCCGGGGGACAAAGGGCACCATATTCCTGGAGACCGGACAGCTTTTTGGCTACGACTACAAGATTAATCTGTTCGACGACGCCGAGCTTCAAGAGATACCTATCGTTATGGCAGTAACTCAGAAATATCCCAAAGCAATCTCTTCTGAGATCACTCTGGAAGTCGAACTTGCCAATCGCGACAAGTCACCGGCAAACGGCGAATTCAAGCTCGAGCTGCCCGATGGGATGAGTGTCGAGCCGAGGCAATTTTCAGCCCTTACGAGAGATTCGAAAGTCTTCAACGTCAGAATTGACACCAAAGGCGGCAATCCCGGGTGGTATGAGGCAATGATTATTGTCTCACTGGATTCCGGGCGGAGCCATTGGCGGCGGTTTCACGTCCACGTCCCGTTAATCTGCCCAAAAGCACAGAAACAAATCCACCTGGATGCAAACCTGGATGAATGGCGGGGCATTCCAGGTTGCGTGGTAAGCAAAGGCCAGACTGTCCCTCTTGTTTTTTCCCAGGACTGCCGAGGCGTGGTGAAGTTTCAATGGGATGAGCGATTTATGTATATGTCGGCAGACATAGAGGACGACGATTTTCTTCAGGACCAAACCGACACGAAGGCATTCAGCAGGGACAGCATTGATGTGCTTGTTGATGCACTAAATGACTCTCCTGCCAATCCGACCCCGGCCAAGATTAGGCATGGCTGGGGGCCAAATGACCACGAATTCCTGATAGCTTTGACACAATCGGGCCCCTTAGTTTTCAGGTGGAAGGACGTCAGTGTCATGTATTTCAAGGGGGAGCAGGAGCCTGCCGTAAGAGCGGCCGTCAACAGAGACGGCCTTCATACGCGATATGAGATTGCCATGCCTTGGTCGTCACTATCTGGTGCAAAGCCCAAACCAGGGCACACGCTGGGAATAGATGTCGCCATTAACGATAAAGACCAAGACAGAGAGTGGAAGGCAATCGGCCTGGCCGGGGCCATTTGCGGCAATGCCTACCGCAGACCCCATAACTGTGCCGACATGATACTAACACAGGCTGACGCAAGGATATCTCCCGATATAAGAGACTCGATCCTGCTGACCGATAGCTTTGAGGTGGTCGAGTAGCACAGGCTCTTTCGCTTTAAGAGCGACGGATTTGGTCATCTGACTGCGGCGGAAGGTCCTTCGCATCCGGCGAGCCAGTTTTGGACCCAGAGGGCGAGAATGGGGCATGTTGAGTATGAGGCCGGCTGGTGGCGCTTCAGGCGGCCTGCAGGGCCACTGCGAGACGGCACGGGCGAAATGCTCAGAGTCTTTGCAGGCATCGCCGTCACAGTCGGCGCGGTGGGGGCGTTTACGTGGACGATTCCTATCGAGCCGTTGACTTTGTCCTTTGGCGTGACGACAGCGCCAGGCTCTTCGTTGAGTCTGACACTACCATCTAATCTGACCATGTACATCTTAGCGGCGGGAACAACCGACGGGACCACGGTATGGGTCAATATCTTCAGCGTGTGCGCCTGCCGCGGTGATCGAGACGGAAGCTGCGATAATGAGATGTTTGATTCTGACCGGCCGGCCCTTTCAAAGGAACGTTGTCGAGTTGTTGCGTTGCTATTGCAGTGCGAGTATCAGCAGGCCGCCTTTGGTGTCGGAGACAATGATCCGGGAGCCGGAAACGGCTGTGGAAAGAGACCGGACGGGGGCATTGGATCTCGCATACAGGACCGGCAGCGCAGGACTTGAGATATCAACAACTGTAACGTTCGTCCCCCCGGCCACATAGAGCAGTGAGCCGGCAACGGCTACGTCCACGGCAACAGTGCCCGTGTCAAAATTACCTATCGGCGAGGGCACCGCCGGCGCGGTGACATCGAGTATCAGAACGCCGGTGCGTCCGTCGGCTACAAAGGCGACGTTGTTCGCGACAACGACAGAGTAGGCGACGCCCGGCGTATCGAACGAGGCGACGTGCGAGGCGTCGGCCAGGTTCAGGATCTGGAGGCCTTTGCCGCCGTCGGCCACGTACGCGAACTCGCCGGCGATGGCCACACCTTTAGCCCAGCCGGCCGATTCCCAGCGGCCAACGAGTGAAGGCGCCGAGGGATTCGAGACGTTCAGGATATAGACACTTGTTCCGTCGGCGACCGCCGCGACAGAACCTTCGACGGCGACGCTGCAGGCCGATCCATAAGTCTGGTAGTCACCGACCGCCCGGGGGGCGGAGGGGTCGGACATGTCGGCAATCTGAAATCCGCTGCGCCCGTTGGCCAGGTATGCGAGCGTTCCGGCGACGACGATATCCTGGACCTCATCCAGAGAGTCTGTGCTGAGCCAGTCTGCAGCGAGCTTCGCCAGATCAAGCGCATCGACCACGTTGTCCCTGTAGATGTCGCCGCCAAGTGCTCCATCGGTGCCCCAATAGCGGCCCAGGAGCGAGAAGTCGAACAGGTCCACCGCGTTATCCTTGTATATATCCGCTTCGAGCATATTGTCGAGGACCGAAACGAGCCCGGGGGACGCCGGAACCGACAGGTCCACAGTAACGAGTCCCAGCCGGCCGGCCGCCACAAACGCCAAGGGGCCGTCGGACGCCGCCGCGTAGGGGGACGACTGGAGGCGATACGCCCCTACCGGCCTGATAGCTGCTCCGGAACCGTCGATGCGAAGGACCTCCATGCCGGAGCTTCCGTCGGCGACGTATATTTGCGACCCGGAGACAGCAAGGTCACAGGCCTGACCGGCCGTGTCATAAGCCCCAACGTGCACCGGCGAAGCAGGATCTGACAGGAGCACAACCTCAATGCCCTGGTCGCCTGTGGCCACGTAAGCGAGGTCATTGGTATCCACGCGGGTCACTTCAGCCGAGGCGCCTGTTGCGAGAAGCCTTAGCCGTCCGCGCAGGACCGGCGCGGCGGGATTGGCGGCATCAACCACGAACAGATTACCGAGGCTGTCCGTGATGCAGGCCAGCGTCCCGGAGAGCGTGATTGACCGGCCGAACTCGATCTGGTTTAGGCTGCCCAGCAGAACAGCGGTGGAGCCGGCGACGTCCACAATCTGGAGTCCGAGACGGGCATCCAGCACGTACGCCGTCGTTCCCGACAAAGCCACGGCCGTGGCCGGGCCCTGTGTCTGGTAAGCGCCGCGAAGAGCCGGGGCCGCCGGAGTAGAGATATCGTAGAAGGCCAGGCCTCTCGGCCCGTCTGCAACGCAGAGTGTGGTTCCACGCGCCGCAGCGTCATAGGCGTATCCCGGCGTGTCGACGGCGCCCAGCGCGGCGGGCGTCGAAACGTCGGTTATATCGACCGGCAGCAGACCCGAACTGCCGCATGCGGCATACGCCGTGTTTCCCGAGACCGCTATGGCCTGGATAACGTCGGCCAGGCGCGCCCGCCCGACAGCGGCCGGATTACACGGGTCGGAAACGTCGAGTATCGTCAACGTGGCGCCCTGACCGAGCAGAACGTACGGGTCCTTCTTAGCGATCGCCAAAGACTCCCCGCCGATGCCGCCCGAGATATCCAGTGACTTCTGAGTCGTCGCCAGTCCTTGGCCCTGGAGCGATACCGAGGCAACGGGCCGGTCCGGGTCGTCGCTTGCGACGGCGACTGAGGCATAATTGTACGGGCGAGCAGCCTTCGGAGCGAAACGCACGGTGACGGCCTGTGTGCCGCCGGAGGCCGGCAGAGTCAAGGGGACGGCCGGCGATATAATGGCATAAGATGCCTTGTCCAGGCCGACAACTTCGAGAGACGCCACCTGCAAAGGCAGGGCGCCTGTGTTCTCGATATTGAAGGTCAAATCGCTGCTGAGGCCCACATTGACCTGAGAGAAATCCATCGCTTCGGGGTCAAGGCGGATGTCAGGCTGTGGCTCTCGAAGACCGCCGGTCATGATCAGCTCCGGAATCATGGACAAATCCGAGCTGCTTATGTCCTGGTTATGAACCTCAATCGCAAAAACGTTATCTCCCACAGCGAGCCTGGAGATGTGTTGAGTCAGGTCTATCACCTGCGGCGTTCCGGCCTCGTGGTTCGCCGCCTCGGTCTGATGGTTCTGGCCCTGAGGTACGCCTTCGCGGGCCACCTCGCCGCCGTTTATGAAAGCAACGAATCCGTCGTCGTAGTCGACCGTGAAGGCAAGATTCGTCACCTGTTCGGGGTAGTCCACCCAGAATGTGTAGCGCATGTAGACGGTGACGTAGTGGTCTTCCATGTCGGTCAGGTTCGTGTTGTCGTCTCCGTCCCCGTATCCTATTCCGGTCCTGCCCAGAAGCCAGTCTGCATCATTGAATCCTATTGCGTTCCAGCCGGTGGCCGGTGTGGAGTATCCCTTGAAGTACCGCCAGTAATCCCCCTCTTCAAAGACCACGGTTGCGGTAACGGCCTGAAAAGTATCGGTAGAGGAAGCCCAGAGGCCGGTGGTTGAATCTGCGACGTAGCAGCGGTAGTAATATGTTCGACCATTTATCAGTCCGGATAGGTCGGCATAAAATGGGCCTTCAGCCATTGTTCCAAGCGAAAGCTCGTTGTCCCAGTTTTCGGCGACGGTTCCGCCATCCTCATCGCCCCAGTAGATATAGACCGCCGGGTTTTCACCCGCCGTGCCGGTCACCTGGCCGTTCAATCTCGCCGAGGCCGAGGTAACGTCGGTTGCC
>CP070678.1:5365256-5404965 GCA_020352515.1 Phycisphaerales bacterium
GTCTGTGGCGGGGCACGGTGGCGGTCCACGATCGCGTCGAATGCTGGGCCGAGGGCGTGCTCGCTTATTTTGACGCAGCCGGCTGCGGGATACCGCCGGGCGACGCAACAGGCCCGATCAACACGCGCGAGGCGCTGGAGGCGTACGACCCGGAACTCTTTGCGCTCGTGGACGAAACGATGGCCTACCGGGGCAAAGTGGACTGGCGCCGCGGAAGGTAAGTCCATTTTGAGTCAAACGGTGGGAAAGGACTTTCGTTTGTTCTGAAGATTCGGGCGCGACGGGCGCCGCGCCGCGTGGGCCGGATCTCGGCCGCGAGGCGGGCTGAATCGTGCCCGGCTTAGATGCTTTACGCAGTTGCAGAGAAGCTCTGGTGAAATACCACAACACCGTGAGCGCTGTTCTCGCCAAAAGGCAGAACAAGGACGTTTTCCTGCGGAACACCTTCATGGGTCAATTGCGGCAAGCTTCTGAAGCCGAACCGTTCATAATAATCAGGGTCGCCGACAAGAACACAGCCTTTAGCTGCTCGCGCTTTCAGCCGGGACAGGCCTTCATGTACGAGGGCTTTGCCGATACCCTGTTTCTGGTATTCGGGCAGCACCGAGATCGGGCCGAGACCATACCATTGCCGACTGCCGTCGGAAATGGTTACGGGCGAAAAAGCTATATGGCCCACCACTTTTCCATCAAGCTCGGCGACCAGGGAAACAGAGAGCGCGTTCGCAGCTCGCAAAGCCTGGATTATGAATTGTTCGGTATGGTTGCTGATTGGATGCTTCTCAAACGCAGCTTTGGTGACATCAAATATCGCTTGAACGTCTGAGTCTTTTTCATTACGTATAATCATATCCATCTCCAATTCGGGCCGCCGGGATGATTCAATGACGGCCGACAGCACGTTGGCAGAATCCATCGCAAAACCTAATGTTGAATTATTTTGCGAACCGACTTAAAGTCTATGGACCTTATAAACGAACGGTGACAGAGAGTCAAAGAGCATATTCTGAGACCCGAGGCCCGGGCGAACGGCAGCCGCTCAATAGCAATTGCTGTCGGTGCTTCCGAGAATGGGCCGAGCCGGGAGCCTTCGCCGGGATTTTGAGGGCATCGGTCAAGGATATGAAAGGCAGGTGGGCCGAATGAGCAGGATTACCAGGAGAGACCTTATCAAGACGACGGTTGCAGGCGGAGTAGCGGCAGCGGCCCTGCCGGGCCTTGCGAGAGGCAGGGACACGAGGCCAACAAAGACTCGTTACATCGCGGCCTACGATACGGAATCGCCGGGCTGCCTTGCGGCGTGCGGCAGAATCGTCGAGGTACACAAGAGATTAGAGATGCCGGCTACATTCTTCATAGTGGGCAGAGTGCTCGACGCCCATCCCGCCGAGTATCGCAAGCTGCTGGATGGCCCGCTTTTCGAAATCGCCTCCCACACGTATTCACACCGGATGCTGCGGGACAACGAATTCTGTGGCGCTGCCGTGCCGATGGACGAGAGACGAGAGGAAATCTTCAAAGGAAAGGAATCGGTCGAGCGAGTCTTTGAGCGGCCCTGCATCGGCATGCGGCCGGGCTGCGGCTTCGACAACGCCTTCAGCGGCGAACCGAAAGTGCTGCAACTGGTCAAAGAAGCCGGCTTCAAGTACGTCAGCAGTCTTCTCTGGGGCCCCGACTATTCGCTGCCGGCACTGCTGCGAGAGCCGTTCAGCTACCAGGCCGAGGGCTTCCCGGATATATGGGAGCTGCCCGGCCACGGCTGGCACGAGAATCTGCTCAAGGACCACAATCGCTGGGGACCGAGAAGGCTGACGCTGTGGCCTCCGCCTTTTCCCGAGGCGGTGCCCAGAAGCTTCTGCAAGACTCCGAGCGATGAATTCGAGGTGAACAGGGTTTTTCTCGATAAGGCGCTGGAGACGGGTATGCCTTTTGTCTCCCTGATCTGGCATCCGTGGTCGCTGGCGAAGTTCGACCCGGATATGAAAATGCTCGAAATGACATTCGCTCATGTGCGAAGGACAGGGCTGAAGCCCTCCACGTACGGCCAACTTTATCAATCCCTTCGCAAGTCAGGCAAGTCGTCGTGAAAAGATGCAGGACGGGGTTCCGGATGACCCCGGGGAGTCCCTCGGTCCGGTTGTGTCTTCAAGCAGCTTCCAGGTTGTCCTCACACGCCGTGAGACCCGTTGAAAACAGACGCCGTCGAGAATAGAATGACCACAGCAAATGAGCTGAATTACCTGAGGTGCGCATGCGACGCAGTAGTCATTTGACAATTCTATGGGCCGTGACTTCTTTTCTTCTTCTCTGTCCGTCGGGTGCACGGCTGCCGGCTGCCGTGTACAATCTCAAGGTTGTTACGAGCGTTTCTCCCGATTACCACGATATGGACAGCATGATCCGTAGCATAACGAGCAGGTGGCCGGAGCCTGAAGAGAAATGTTGGGCCCTGTTCTACTGGAACCACATTGCGCGGCGGCAGACAAGCCCGATGACTGTTCACGGCGTCGAGTGCACGGATCCCATTCGCCAGTTCAACGACTACGGCTACACCATGTGTAGCACGGTTGCGGGAATCAACTGCGCAATCTGGGACGCGATGGGCTACCCGGTCAAGTTCTGGGACATCTCGAACCACACGGTCTCCGAGGTCCGGTACCGCGGCCTGTGGCACATGTATGACAACAGCATGTCGGCCATCTACACGCTATGTGACGGCGCGACCATCGCGGCGGTCGAAGATATCGGCAAAGAGGGGGCGTGCATCGTTTCGGGCGGCAGGAGCGAACGTGGACATATTGCAAAGTACCACTGCGCCACGGCCAACAGCCCGAAGGGATTCCTGACAGGCGCCGATTGTGCCCGCGATCTCGACCAGGAGTATCGCTGCTTCAATCCCAACGGGCTCAAGTATCGCTACTACTACAACAACTGGGACCGCGGGCACCGCTACATCCTGAATCTGCGGGAGTATGAAGCCTACAGCCGCCATTACGCGAGTCTCGGCGATTCACGCGGGTTTTACGTGCCAAATAACGGCAAAGACCCCGAAGCGCCGAACAGACGCTACAGGATACGAGGCAACGGCGTGTGGACATACCGTCCGACCCTGGACGCCCCGGGACTGACAGCCGTACACGCTGTCTCTGGCTGCACGGCGGCAGAGTCCGGCGGAGTAATCCCGGCAAACGCAGGCAAGGCCGGCGAGGTTACTTTCAAGCTGCAGGGCGCAAATGTGATCGCTTCTCTGTCGATCACGGCAAAGCTCCTGAGGGCGACAGAGGCGGACCTTGCGTCTATATCCGTCAGCACCACGAACGGTCTGACCTGGACAAACGTGTGGACAGCCGAGAAACTCGCAGACACCACCGCCGAACTGAACCTCATTGACCAGGTCAGCGGTGCTTATGAGGTCCTCGTTCGCGTGACCCTGCTGGGCGCCCGAAGACCGGAAGACGCCTGTCTGAAGTCCATCGACTTTAAGACAATCACAATGCTTAACAGCAAGACGCAGCCGAGACTGCTGCTCGGTGCAAACACCGTGTACGTAGGTCTCGGCGAGCAGACAGATTCGGTCGTTTTGTGGCCGGACCTCCGGGCGGAAAGCTACAAGCCCTTCGTCGTCGAACAGCGGAACATAACCTCCAGGCCGAAACACCCCGGCTACCAGGGGGTCATGCACGCGACAAAGCCCAATGAAGATGCCTACGTCGTGTTCAAAACTGACGCCCCCAGAAGCATCACCCGAATTCACTACGGCGGCCGCTTCTATAACCGGGCCCCGAGGTCACGCATCGACACGCTACACTCATTTGACAATGGCGCAACATGGCACAAAAGCTTCTCTCTCGCAAAAACCGATCCGCCCTGGGATGTCATCCACTACGAGACCATCCGCGATATTCCCGCGAATACGCGCTCGGTGCTCTTCAAGTATCTTCTGAACAGCTCGGCCGCAGGGACGGACGCATGCAGCATCTACAGCGTTCGAATGGAGGCCGATTACGAGCCCGCCAGTCCGGGCTTCAAGCCTCTCGAGGTGACCTTCAACTGGAGCGAGGTGCAGCAGGACTACTCTCTTGTGGCGAGAAGCCACACACAGCTCGTCAGCGAGGTCCCCTTCGAGTACACCATCAACATCGGGGGCTCCGACCATCCGGTTGTGAACAGCCTGCGGGTAAGTACGAAAGGATCGGCGGAGAATGCCAGATACGGCTATTCAGATGGCGTGGATGTCGGCGGGGCGCGGCACGTCGGCCGATGGGTTTCCTACGGCCGCAACCTTGCCCAGGGCAGAAAGTACACGGTCTCCGCGCCTTCGAAAACGCACTGGGGAGCCGGCGACCCGCAGGGCACAAAGCTAACCGACGGAATAATGGGGCCACCGTATCCCGGCGGCATCGGGCCGAGATACGGTTTGTGCTGGGACAAAGGCGACGATCCTGTTATCGACGTGGACTTGGGACAAACGCGGCGCTTCGGCGCGTTCAGGATTCATCTGAGCGCCGGCTGGCCGTGGTGGGACGCCCTGAAGGGACAGGTCAAAGACAGGGTCGAAGTGCTCACGTCACCGGGCGGGCGGGACTTTACGAGCCGGGGCTTCTTCGACTTGAATCTCCGGTGGAAGGATATACCGGTCAACCACATGATGCCCGACGACGAGACCGCCGGGGGATTTACCTATGACCTTGTGATGCGTGAAAGCGTGGAAGCACGCAATGTTAGATTCAAGATAACAGCCGAGAGGACTTTGACCGTGAGTGAGGTGCAGGTGCTTGACCAAATCAGTTACAAGCCGTTCGACCTGCGCATCGCTCTTCCCGACGGCGGGTAGGCCGTTGTCCGATGCGCGTTGCCGCCTTGTTCCGGCTTACAAGGGCGGGCCAACAAGGCTTGCGCTATCGGCAGGAAAGGATATCTCAGCAGATGGAAAAAAGATTAGGTTTATGCAGTGCTGTTCTCATGAGCTTGCTTGTTTGTGCTCAGGCGAGCGAGGTGACGCTATATCCGGAGGATTTCGATCTTCGCGGCCGGTGGCTAAATCCGCTGTTCGGCAGGACGCAACAGGTTGCCCGCCCTCACCTGGAGATGCTCCATGAGGATGTGTCCGACGGGATGTCTCGCGGGAAATCCTGGCGGGGCACGCCGTACCAGCTCGGTGACAAAGTCTATTCGCACGGCCTTGCATTCAATTCCACCAAGCACCTGCTGGTGCTCGTGGGCCGGCCCGCGGAAAGATTTGTCGCCGACGTGGGCCTCGAGAACAACGATGACACCCGGCGCGGCGCCGCCGCGGGTCACGGGTCCGTGACGTTCCACGTTCTCGCAGGCGGCAGGGAGGTCTTCACCTCGCCGGTCCTCAGGCTAAAGGACGGCGCGCACCGTCTGGACGTGCCGCTTGACGGGGCCAGCGAGTTCGAGATTCGCGTCGGTGACGGGGGTGACGGCCGCTCCTATGACCAAGCGCTCTGGGCTGAGGCAGTAGTTGAGCTCCGGGACGGCACGAGCATCAGGCTGCAAGACATGCCGCTGGAAGGGGCGGACGGCAGGAGACTATCGGTCACCGAGCCGCCGTTCTCGTTTTTTTACGGCGGCAAGCCTTCAGCAGAGCTGTTCAAATCCTGGCAGGTCAGCCGCAATAAGCGAAAGCTCGACGGTCAGCGGACCGAGCACGAGCTGGTTTATTCAGATACGACGAGCGGCCTGCGCGTTCGTTGCGTTCTCATTGAATACCACGATTTTCCCACGGCTGAATGGACGCTTTACTTCAAGAATACCGGTCCCAATGACACGCGCATAATCGAGAAGATTCAGGCGCTTGATATCGAGCTGAGCCGCAGCGGTGAAGGCGAATTTCTGCTGCACCATAACATCGGCTCCCCCGCCAACGGCAACGACTACGGCCTGCTCGAGACTCCGCTGGGCCGCAACGCCACCAAGCGGCTTGCCGGCGCCGGGGGCCGGCCGACCAACGCAGACTGGTCGTACTTTAACCTCGAATGGTCCGGCCAAGGGCTCATCGTCGCCGTCGGCTGGCCGGGACAATGGGCGGCTGAGTTCGTGCGCGACAATGCACGCGGCCTGCACGTCCGCGCCGGCCAGGAATTGACGCGATTCAAGCTGCTGGGCGGCGAGGAGGTCCGAAGCCCTCTAATCGTGCTGCAATTCTGGAAAGGCAACTGGATCGCGGCGCAGAACATCTGGCGTCGCTGGATGATGGCCCACTCCATGCCCAAACCCGGCGGCAAGCTGCCACAGCCCCAGTTGCTCGCCTCCAGCTCGCGACAGTATAACGAGATGATCGACGCCAACGAGGCCAATCAGATTATGTTCATCAACCGCTACCTGGCCGAGGACATCAAGCTCGATTACTGGTGGATGGATGCCGGCTGGTATGTGCACCACGGCGGCGGCTGGCCGCGCGTCGGCACGTGGCAGGTCGATACCTCGCGCTTCCCGCGCGGACTGCGCCCGATCTCCGACTACGCGCACGCCAAGGGCCTCAAGATACTCGTCTGGTTCGAGCCGGAGCGAGTGACCGCTGGCACGTGGCTGGCGAACAATCATCCGGAATGGGTCCTTGGAGGTGCCAAGGGCGGTCTGCTCAATCTCGGTAATGACGCCGTGCGAGAGTGGCTGACCGAGCACGTGGATCGCCTGCTGGCCACACAGGGCATTGATCTCTACCGCCAGGATTTCAACATGGACCCGCTCGGCTACTGGCGAGGCGCCGACGCGCCGGACCGTCAGGGCATCAGCGAAATCAGACACGTCACGGGGTACCTGGCCTACTGGGACGAGCTGCGCCGCCGGCATCCCGATATGCTCATCGACTCCTGTTCGAGCGGCGGCCGTCGCAACGACATCGAGACCATGCGCCGCGCCGTGCCGCTGTGGCGGAGCGACTACGCCTACGAATCTATCGGCCACCAGTGCATGATGTACGGCCTGTCGTTATGGCTGCCCTTCCACGGCACCGGCACCGTATTCACCCGCAACGCGACCTACTACGGCAGCGGCCATACACCGGTCGAGCCTTACGCCTTCTGGAGCAACGCCTGCCAGAGCACCGGAATCGGCCTGGACGTGCGATTGAAGGACCTCGACTACGCCGCCGTCCGCCGACTCATCGCCCAGTGGCGACGGATTGCCCCCAATTACTACGGCGACTTCTACCCGCTGACGCCCTGGACCCGCGACGCGACTGCGTGGATGGCCTGGCAGTTCGACCGGCCGGAGGCCGGCGAAGGCATGGTCCAGGTCTTCCGACGCCACGACAGCTTCTACGAGTCGGCGCGTCTCAAGCTGATGGGCCTGGATGCGAAAGCCGACTACGTGGTCTCCAACATCGACACGGGCAAGCAAGAGCGTCGCAGCGGCCGGGAATTGCTGAACGGCGGACTGCCGGTGACCCTCGGAGACAAGCCGCAGGCGGCGGTTCTGGTCTATCGAAAAAAACAGTGAAAGCTCCCGGCTTCGCTGGACCGCCGACCGGAGTCGGATGAAACACCCTCATAAGAAGCACCATAGAGAAAGGGAACAACTAACACAGGAGCCATCGTCATGACTCATCGTTCGATCCGCAATGTTCTCGGCATTCTCCTTACCCTGGCCTCATCCGTCCAGGCGCAGAGACAGATGGAAAACCTCACCCGCGGAATTGTGGCCGTCAGACAGCCCGACGGCGCGGTCTATGTCGGCTGGCGGCTGTTCGGGACCGACCCCGAGACGCTCGCTTTCAATCTTTACCGCGTCATCGGTGACGGCACGCCGGCCAAGGTCAACGAAAAACCCATCACAGGGGCGACAAATTACGTCGACCGAGCTGCCGACGTCAACCAGGCACTCCGCTACTATGTCCGGCCGGTCGCCGATGGAAAGGAGCTGAAGCCCTCAAAGCCGGCACGCGTATGGGACGATAACTACCTCCAAATCCCCATTCAATCCATGCGCGGCTATAGGCCCGGCGATGCCTCAATCGCCGACCTGGACGGCGACGGCGAGTACGAGATCGTCCTGCACCAGGTCTCGGGGGGCAGGGACAACGCGTTTGCCGGCATCACGGGGGCCCCCATTCTCGACGCTTACGAGATGGACGGCACGCTTATGTGGCGCATCAACCTCGGCATAAACATCCGCGACGGCGAGCACTACACGCAGTTCATGGTATACGACCTCGACGGTGACGGCAGGGCCGAGATGGCCTGCAAAACGGCCGACGGCACAACGGACGGGAAGGGCCGGGTAATTGGCGAGAAGGACAAGGACTGGCGGACCTACAAGCAGGGCGACCGGACCCACGGCCGCATCCTCGACGGCCCCGAGTATTTCACCATCTTCGACGGGCGGACCGGCGCGGCGCTGAAAACAGTCGACTACATACCCAATCGTTATCCCATCAACGGCTGGGGCGGCATCGGCGGAAACGGCGGCAACGACAGCTACGGCAACCGCTGCGACCGCTTCCTCGCCTGTGTCGCCTACCTTGACGGCGTTCGGCCGAGCGTGGTGATGTGCCGCGGCGTGTACGGCCGGACTGTAATGGCCGCCTGGGACTGGCGCAACGGCAAACTGACCAGCCGCTGGGTATTCGATTCGGGAATCAGCTACCCTCCCTTCACGGATGCCTCGCCCTACTCGGGCATGGGCGGCCACTCGCTGTCGGTGGCCGACGTCGACAGTGATGGCAAAGACGAAATCGTCTACCATTCGATGGTGGTCGATGACAGCGGCAAGGGGCTTTACTCCACCGGCTGGCGGCACGGGGACTCCATGCACATCGGCGACATGTACCCCGACCGCCCGGGCCTCGAAGTCTTCACCATCCACGAGAACGAGGATGACACCGTCCGGTTCCGCAGCCCCGGCGCCGCGATGCGCGACGCCCGAACCGGTCAAGCGATCTGGAAGCACAGCCCCGGTATAGATGTTGGTGGCGGAATGGCCGCCGACATCGACCCGCGGCACCCCGGCTACGAGGCCTGGGGAGGACCGGGCGGACTGCGCAACTCACAAGGGCAGGAGATCGGCCCCAATCCCCGCTCGAGCCGCTTTGCGATCTGGTGGGACGGGGACCTGTTGCGGGAGTTGCTGAGCGGCTCGGCTATAAACAAGTGGAACTGGAAAACAGGCGCCGAAGAAAGGCTATTCTCTACGGGGACGCGGGGTCGCGGACGCAGCCCTAACATTATGGGTGACTTTATCGGGGACTGGCGCGAGGAGCTTCTAACAACCGCCCCCGATGGCCGGGCACTGCGGCTCTACACCACCACGATCCCAACAGAGCACCGCATCTACACGCTGATGCACGACCCGCAATACCGTCTGGCCATAGCCTGGCAGAATGTCGTCTATAACAAGCCGCCGCATCCGGGTTTTTTCCTGGGCCACTCAATGGCGGGACCGCCGAGCCCGAACATCTATCTTATAGGCGAGGGCGAGGCTATCTCCGGCGTCAAGCCGGCCTCGACGGGAATTGCACAAGTCCAATGAGGGACCGACCCGCCGCCGCTGCGGTCCCCGAAGGACCGGGTGACATTCCGTCCTCCCGTTTTGGCCATCGAGATCACGGTACGCCGTTTATATTCTCTTGGTGGTGTGGTATCATATCGCACGTGAGTGAGCAAACGTCAACAGCCACGATTGAACGGAGAATCAGATGAATCGCAGAACCTTCTTAAAGACCGTGCCCGCCTTTGCCGTGCTGGCCGGCGCAAGATCGAGCCCCGGCCGGGACCTCCAGCCAATCGAGCTGGTCAAGCCGCAGACCGATGGGGGCAAGTCCGTGCTGGCCGCCCTCAAGGAAAGAAGAACCAACCGCAACATAGGGTCGGCCAAGCTGCCCCCGCAGGTGCTCTCAAACCTTCTGTGGGCGGCATTCGGAGTCAACCGCGAGAGCGGGCCGTTCGGAGGGCCCGGAAGAACGGCAGCGTCGGCCAGCAACTCGCAGGAAATCGACCTGTACGTCGCCCTGCCCGAAGGAGTATATCTCTACGAGGCGGCTGCCCGCCGCCTGGCCCCGGTTGTCGCAGGAGACTTTCGCCGGAGGTCCGGCAGACGCTCGGCTGCCAGGGCTCCGGTAAATATCTTCTACGTCGTGGACATTGCGAAATACAGCAAGGCGCCGTTTCAGGAGCCCGGCCTGAGGGACCCGGATGTGCAGAAGTCCTATTACTATGTCGCGACAGGCCTGATTGCCCAAAACGTTTACCTGTTCGCCGCCTCTCAGGGCCTGGCCGCCCATTTCCACAACTGCGATAAGCGCAACACGCCAAAGGAGTTCAAGCTGCGCGCTGAACAGCGCGTGCTTTTCTCCCAGACGGTAGGTTATCCGGCGTAGACGGACCTCCGCCGGCCAAGGCAATAAAGCCCCCGTTGCAGAGTGTCAAATCTTAGTGGACCGAGCCTAATACCCGAATTGGCACTTTGTGTCACGCCGGAAGGAGCATACGTATAAAGAAAGTCGCCTGTCGGGCCTTCATTTTCACCCTTCCGCTTTGACAATAGTCCGGCAGAGAAAACGAGCCTGCCGAAAATCAATTCGGCAGGCTCAACAAAACAATCGTCTTCTACCTTGTCGGCGGCCTTCTGAAAGTACGGACGACCTTCTTGCCGGCGACCTTTGACGTGCCTCTGGAGCTGGTCACCTCTCCGGTGAGCTTCGAGTCGGCCAGTTTGCCGGCAAAGCTCGACTCGAATTTCCGCTCGCCGAACTCCATCACAATCTTGAAACTCACCTTGCCGTCTTCGAAGCTAACCTGCTTGATGGGAATGGTCCCGTACAGGGCGCTCATGTCGGGGTTGACTCTCAACCTCTGGTTGCGAGCGCCCCTCTCGGATGTCATCTCGAGATTCCACGTTCCGATAAGGGCGGCGCCAATCCGCGTCCCCTCGGCCTTAATCTCCCCTCGATCGGACTTGATCGTGCCCGACAGCACGCCGGTTTCGCGCTCGATCCTGCCCTCGAAGGTGGACTCCCACTCACGGTCCTGCATCTTGCTCTTTCTGGTGAAGGTGAGCACGCCGCGTTCATAGTTCACATCCGTGATCTCGCTTTGGACCCGCTCGCTCTGCCAGTCCGCCGTAAGCTCGCCTTCCTTGTCAACCTTGACCAGAAGTGTTGACGTTCGTTCCCGCTCGCCAACCGTGTACTTCATCTCCCACTTCCCGGCGGCCCTGGGCATTCGTCGGCTGCGCTTACCCTCGACCTTCGACTCGCCCCTGTCACTGGACAGGGTCCCGGCGAGCTTGCCGTCTTCGATTGTCCCCGAGAAGCTCGAGGTAAACTCATTCTCGCCGAATCGCACAACCTGGACGAAGCTGAGCTTGTTCTCTTCGAACTTGACGTCCTTCAGATCGGTGACTCCCCAGAAACTGATCCATTGCCCGGTGCGATTTCCTTTCTCGTCCCTGGAGAACGACAGAATCGAAGTCATCGCTCGCTCACCGAACTGGACTTTGATCTCCCAGTCCCCGTACAATCCCATCCTCGGTCTGCGAGACGAGGACGACCGGGCCGAGAGCTGTCCCGAAACGACCAGCAGAAGCACAAGTGAACAGAACACGACCTGCTTGTAAATTGACTGATTATTCATGGTACACGCCTCCAAAAAGAGTAATTGGTTGTTCACCCGGATTATACTCCTCAGACTTCTATCGTCAACAAGGCAGAATACCGCTTCGCCGTGCTGCGCTCAATACTTTGATGATGGGCCGTCGCGTCTTGCCGTTTGCAGGTCACTGCGCCGCGGTCAATCCGTGCGGACGTTGTAGGCGAAGAGCTGATCTGAATGGCGAACGTAGAGCCGGCCGCCGCAGACGACCGGATGGGCCCAATAGAGGCCGCGACCGCCGCGGGGAAGCCGAAACGAGCCGGTCGGGTCCCACTTCGCCGCGCCCGTTCTCACGAGCGAGATTGTGCCCTTCTCATCGAGGCAGTAGAGCCGCCCGTCGGCGTACGTGAGAGACCCTTTGCCCGGCTCTTGCCACAGTTTTCGTCCCGTGCCGAAATCCAGACAGAACCAGCCCCTGTCCTCATGGCCGGCGCCGTAAAGATGACCGTCATGCAGCAGCACGCCGCCGTGGTGGTTATCCAGCAGCTCAGTCGTCCAGACCGTTTGTACGGAGAACGTGCCGTCGGCCTGTCGCTTCGGCCGCAACAGAACGCTGCCACCCCCGTAGCCGCTTGACGCATAGACCAAGCCGTCGTTGACGATAACGTCCGTGATGTTGTTCTCACGCTTGTTTCCGAACGTATGATTCCAGAGCAGACGACCGTTGTCCGGGTCAAAGCTGAGTGCTCGTTTTGCACTCATGGTAAGGACCTGCTCGACGCCATCGATTCGCGCCACCACCGGCGAACAGTTCCCCACCGGGTCCTTTACTTGCGTGTTGGCCCAGATTGTGCGTCCCGTACCCTTCTCCAGCGCCGCCATATACCCGCCATCGCCGCCCGGACAGCAAAACAGGACATCGCCGCGGACAAGCACGGATTCGCTGTACCCATATTCCGGCCGCTCCGCAGCGAAGCTTTGCATCACGTCCACATGCCAGCGCTGGTCGCCCGTGCGGACGTCGAACGCGGTCAGACGCCCCAGCTCCGACAGGTGGTACACGCTCCGGCCGTCCACGGTCGGCGTCCCTCGCGAGCCCGCATAGGGCACCGCCCAGGGCTGCCGTTCGGAGGCCTGCCAGGATTGTCCGTTGAGGCGCTGCCACAACGGCCTGCCGTCCAGGTCAAGCGCCGTCACGTACGTCTGCTTGTCGATCATGCCGGCCGTGAAAATGCGCCCCGCTGCTACGGCCACGGAGCTGTATCCGTGTCCGATGCCGGAAGCGGTCCACAGCAACCCGGGACCCTCCTGGGGCCAGCTCTGCCTGAGCCCCTTTTCGATGGCCAGGTTGTCCCGCCGGGCCCCGTGAAAGCACGGCCAGGCCCCCTGCTCGCCCGTCGACGCGGCCGCTTGCACATTGAGAACCAACAGAACCAAAAGTCTTAAATTGTTCATTCGCACTGCTCTTTATCCTTTCGAAGCCCTTGCCTTGTCGCCCGCCTTGAGATATTCTGATCATCAACGGCGCCTAACCTATACGCAGTTATGCTCGTACGATACACTATGATGACGGCAAACACAAGCAGGCGAATCAACAGGCACACAAGTGTCGCCGTGCTTGTCGGCTTGGCGGTGACGTTGTTGCCCCTGAGCAGGTGCGCGGCGGCCGATGAGGTAGTGCTCCTGATTGACGCCGTACCCGACCACGCCCTCGTGGTCAAACACGTGGACCTCGCTTCTGCAGTCGCACTATGCAAGCTCAAGCCTGCAGATACAGTCCGGATAAGCGCCACCGACCTTCAAGGCGGCCCGGCGCCCCTGCAGTTCGTGCCGGATGACGACTACGATCCCAAAAGGAATCTCGCAGGATTCATAATAGCACGCCTCAAACCCGGACAAGTGAACCGTCTCAAGCTAACATTCACCTCCGACACACAGGACCCCGCGCAGCCCGCCTCCATTGAAACACCCCATTGCACGGTCTTTCACGACCCCGGCAAAGGCGGCCTGCCCGCCAGGATCATCTTTCGGGCAACCGGCAAAGTATTCGAGGACTTCCGCTGGCAGGACCGGGTCCATCACAAGTCGCTCGGAGGCTTCACTCTGCAGAACGACAGGACCGCATCCGTTGAATATGTCACGACAGGCCCTCTTTGCACGGCGGTGCGGGTCAAAGCCGGGTATGTCACCTCCACGGGCAAAGCCCCGGCGTCAAATCCTCGAGCAGTCTATCACTGGATATATCTCCATGACCTGCCCCTTGTTCTTGTGACGGCGGATGTAGAGCAGGCCGCTCCTTTCCAGTGGAATGAGCTGCACTTCTTGGAACTCAATTTTCCCGGGCAAGACTTCAAGAATTGGGCCGGCGGTGAGCCGCAAAGAGAAGGCAGCTTCGAGGCCGCGGGCAAAAGCCATAACGCAACCAAATGGGGCGCATTGGTCGAAGGACGCGACGCGATAGCGATGTTCGACTGCGGCGGCCTGATCTTCCACGACGGCCGCGGCGGCTACGGCACGTACCTCCACGCACACGGCGATCGCGCGTGGAGCGGGTGGTCCGAAACGCACACCCGGTTTTCCGCCTGGCTCTGGATCGGCTCGGCCGATGAGCCGGTAAAAGAAATTCGGGCTCTTCACAACCGGTCCCCGGGTACGGCACAAGTCACAGTCACCACTGCCGCCGTACAAGACGCCATTGCATCAGCCGAGGGTCGAGGCAACCTCCGATGGTCCGCCGCTATGGCCCGGCAGCTCGAGGCCGCCGGACGCCTGCAAGAAGCCCTTGACCTCGCACAGGGCCGCCTGCCATCCGGCCTCACGCGCATCGGCGCGGGCGATCTGAATCTCGTGCTCGAAAAAGCACCACAGGGTCTCCGCTTGCTCAGCCTTTTCGACAATCGCGCAAGTAAGGAATTGCTTGCCACAAGTGCGCCCTCGCTGTTCTCGGTTGACCTGCGCAACGCCAAGACCAAAGAGCACGCGGCCCTGGCGGCCGATTCCGGCTGGCGACAGGTGCATGTCTCCGACGTCGATGCCTCGGGCAGGCGCGTTCTTACCTTTCAGGAGCCAATCGACGACCGCCTTAAAGGAATCGGCGTTGAAGTTACACTCGTTGCCGAAAATTCCGAAAGCGCCCTGACGTGGGATCTCCGCGTAACCAACGACAACAGCCGATGGGGTATATGGCGCGTCATCTTCCCGCAGGTTTCGGTTAGGCAATTGGGCGAAGGCTCGAATGTCTTTCTGCCGCATACTGCCGGGATTGAGCTGCCGGATATGTGGAACACGCCGGACAGGCGAGGCGGGACTTACCCCAGCGGCTGGACTTGTATGCAGTATATGGCCGCCTACGATGCCACCGGCCAGACAGGTTTATACATCGGCCTGCACGACCCGTTCGGCTCCACCAAGGACATCCTTGCCCAGGGCATGCCCGATCATCGCGCGGTAGCCTTCAGATTCGAACACCCGGCCGCCGATATGGGCAAGCCGGACCTTGACTTCGAGCTGCCCGGCCGGGCGAGGTGGCAACTGTTGCGAGGCAACTGGTTCGATGCTGCGACAATCTACCGAACCTGGGTCAGCCGCCAGGCAAAGTGGTGGCCGAAACTCGGGCCCGACGGCCGGGCCGACACGCCCGAATGGATGCGAAAACTGCCCGCATGGGCGCTGACGGGCGGCCCGGCTTCCGGCTGCGTACCCCGCGTCAAGGAATTCACCAAAGAGCTTGGCGTGCCGGTAGGCTTCCACTGGTACAACTGGCATCAGATCCCCTTCGACAACGACTATCCCCACTATTTTCCGCCCAAGGACGGCTTTGCCGAAGGTGTTGCGGAGCTGAAAAAAGCAGGCGTTTACGTAATGCCGTACATCAACGGCCGGCTCTGGGATACACACGACAAGGGCCCCGATGACTGGCGGTTCACCTCCGTTGCCCTGGCCGCGGCCACAAAAGACGAGGCCGGCAACCCTTACACAGAAAGCTACGGCAGCAAGGAGACCGACGGCAACAACGTGAAACTGGCGGCCATGTGTCCGTCCACTCAGCTCTGGCAGGGCCGGGTGCGCGACATTGTGTTGCGGCTGCTCAATGAATACGGCTTGAACGCTGTCTATATCGACCAGGTCGCAGCGGCCCAGCCCAGACTGTGTTTCGACGCCTCTCACGGCCATCCGCTCGGCGGCGGCCACTGGTGGACCGAGGGATACTGGAAGATGCTCGACGCCATACGTGCCGCAAAGCCGGCCGAATGTATGCTGACTACCGAGTGCAACGCAGAGCCATACATCAGGTGGTTCGACGGCTACCTGACCTGGCACTGGCAGGAGCAGAACATGGTGCCCGCCTTTGGCGCGGTTTACGGAGGCGCCATACAGATGTTCGGCCGGGCGTACAGGGGCGGGCCCAGCCAGGATTTGGCCAACCGCATGAAGGCCGGCCAGCAACTGGTCTTCGGAGAGCAGATCGGCTGGTTCGGCCCCGAGATTATCAAACGCCCCGATTCCGGAAAGTTCCTCCGCGACTGCATCTCGCTGCGCCGGCGGCTCAACCGGTACTTCTATGCCGGCCAAATGGCCCGCCCCCCGAAGCCCACAAACAAAATCCCCATAGTCACCGCAGACTGGCAGTGGCGGGGCGAGTGGCCGATTACAACACCAGCCCTCATCACCGGAGCATGGCGCCTTCCAAGAGAAAACAGGCTTGTGCTGCTCTTTGCCAACGTCTCCGACGAGCCGCTTACGTGTCACCTTCTCTTCGATCCCGCCCGATACAACCTCCCCGCCGGACCGCTGACCGTGACACGAATCTCAGCCGAAGGGACAAAAGGCGAATTCACCATCCGGCCCGCCGACAAGCCCGGAGTAGAACTCGCCGCCCGCAGCGTTCTTGCATGGGAGATAGCAGCCGCGCAGAAGCGTCGGTAACCTCACGAGTGCCTCTTCGCTCCAATCACCACCGCACACGTCTCGTACTCGTCTTCAAAGGCCGTGCCCGTTGCTCCGCGCATCGCAAGCCCGGTGAAAGCGCTCTTTGGCTCGGCGAAAACCACGTGCACCGGTGTCGCGTGTTTGCGCGGCGCGCCCTCTGCGTCCCTGACGGCAGTAAGGGTCAAGCCCCTACTTTCGACGATGCCTGTTGTATGCTTACCACCGGAAGAACCGATACGGGTCATCCCACTCCTGCGGTTCATCGAGATAGAGACCGTCCAGCCAGCGTTTCTCAACCTTGGCCGCCTCCACCGGCCGGCCAAAACGCTCCAGAACCGGCGTGGAGCCGGAAGCCCCCATGTTCCCCAACAAACGCGATAACAGGAAGGATACCCGCCTGAAAGTGCGTTTGAGATTTGACTGTTTTGCGCGGTCGAACTGCCAGGGCGCCAGTTGTAAGAACACAACGTTCGCCCCCTCAGCCTCGGCCAGCACGCCGTTGCCGATGATTTGAGCTCCCTCAACGACGAGCGGCGCCTCTCGCGGGTCACGGTTGTGCACGTCCGCAGGCCCGGCCCCCGCCAGCAGCGAGCCGGTTCCGAACGGCTCGAAATAGGCCGAGATGTGCTCGGCCCGCCTCGTGCGAATCTGCAACGGCAGAAATGCACCGGCCTGCCGCTCGTCGAGCCCGACCGCCAGCAGACTGCCGCCCCCCTTCAGCCATTCGGCGATTCTCGCAGCATCCTTCGCGAGCTTCGGCCCCCAACCTGGTCCGACAACGAGCAGTTGGTCCGTGGACAGGGACGAGCCGTCGTAGGAAGTCAGCGACACTCCGGCGGACTCCAGATGGCGCCTGCCGGCAGGATCACCGGCGTAGACAACCTGCCGCCTCGGAGCCGGCCGCCGGCGCGACACGTACTGCAGTATGTTCCGCGTCAGCAGCCTGCCCGCAGGCTCATCTTCCGTACGCCCCGTTACGTCCATCTGGCAGAACAGCACCACTCCTTGCCCCTCGCGATACTCCATCAGCGGGCTGTACTGCAGGCTGAATCCGCCGTCCACGATGGGCAGGAAGTCACCCCGCGCGGGTTTCTCGATGAGAACCGATGCAACGTTGCCCCGGCAGCCGCACCGCCACGCGCGGGTCACCGGTATGCCGCACCAGCTCACCGCCGGCGCCCCGTTGAACTTGTCCAGCAGCTCGTACTTCAATCGCGGCGGCAGAATCGTCGCCTCGCCGCGCCAATCTCTCAGGTGCTCGGGTTGAAGTCCGGCCGGGATCGGGTGATCGGGCACCCGGCCAAAGACGTTTCGCAGGCCGTATTCGGCCACGCGGAAGCCCAATCGCTTCTCCAGCACCTCCGAGGTCTGCTCGAACACAATCACTTTAAGTCCGTCACGCACCCGGCTGATATCCGGCGCCGGACCGTCCACAGTCATTGCCGCCTTGCCAACGATCAAGACATCATAGGCCGCCGGATTCACCCCGGCATCCACAATGTCGAATGGGACGCCCATACTTCTTAGCAAGGTGGTCGTCTGACCTTTTGGGTCGAAGACTGCGACCTTCGCCTCCACGCGCGGCAGCCGCTGAGGCGCGAGGACATGGATCGTGAACTCGTCCTGTTGTACCTCGCCGGTGTCGAATACCACTTTGGCGCCCAGCTTGTACTCGCCCGGCTTTACTCCTGCGGGCAAATCGAAGCGCACAGGTATCCGCACCTGTCGGCCGGTTTCGACGGTGACCTTGCTTTGGCCGGCACGTGCCTGCGGCAGGGACAGCGACCACGAGCAATCGCAGCGCACCGGAACTCGCGAGTTGTTGATCACGATGATCTGTTTCTCGACCGTCTCGCCGGGGACGAAGTTGTGGTCCTTGCTCGTGAAGCGGCCGGGCTTACCGGCGATCCAGGCCAGGAGAGGCCGGTTGTTTCGCATCAGCGCCTCGGCGCCGGCCGTCGCAATCCAGTCCGACCGCTCGTACGCCAAATCCATCCTCTCGTAACGCTGCTCAATGTAATCCGGGCTGAATCCGGGCCGTTGCAGGTTCTCCCAATCAGTCTTGAACTCCTCCCTGCGGTTCCTGTCCACGCCGGGACGCAGCTTGAACAGGATGTGATGCTCCCAGGGGGAGTTCGCCGATACCCCCCAACTACGGAACGACCGCCAGTTGTCCACGTAGTACATGGCAAAGACCGGCTCTCGTTCGGGAAAGTCCCTCGAGCCCAGCCGGTGCGGATAATCCCAGCGATGCCAGAGCCTGCCCTCGGCGAATCGCTTCGCCTCCCACCGCAGGTTTCTCTTTTCCATCTCGCTGATCCGGTAGGCGCGGTCGCCGAAAAACTGCGCGTTCCATTCGGCCAAGCAGAACTCCCACGGCACCACCGCGCTGCCGAACTCCCGCCTGCCGTTATACCAGCCCCGGTACATGGCCCAGTCCCACGTAAACGGGGTGCCGTATTCGCACAGGAAGACCGGCTTGACCCCCTCGGTCGCCCAGTGCTCGAACCAATCGGACATCTCCTGGACCGGCACGAAGTTCGGGTAGAAGTTGATTGCGTGCATCGAGCCCAGGTTGCCCGAAGCATGGTGATAGACAATGCGGGAGGCGTCGAGCCGGCTGACAATCTGCTCGGCCCGAAGCGCCCGCCCGGCGTTTCGCAGGGCCCATCTGCTGCGGGCGTCCCGGATGCCGTCGATCATGTCCGGGTTCATGTCCTCATTGTAACCCGTGGCGTTGTGGCTCATAGAGTACATCACGACGGATGGATGGTTCTGCGCGGCGCGGACATAGAACTCCGCATGGCGGGCATACCCGTTGTTTTCGTTCGCGTCGGGGGCCTGCCAGTCGTAGTGGCTGAAGTGCGGCTGCGAGAAGGATACGAGCATCCCCGCCTCATCGGCCGCCCGCAGGACCTCAGCAAAGCTCAGATGCGAGCCGGGCTCACAGCCGTAGTTATGAGTGTAGACGAAGTTGATGCCGAAGCTCTTGAGGCGCTCCAGGCTCTCGCGGACGGCCCCGTACTTGGCCAGTGCAGCGCCGACCTGCGCATTGTCAAGCGGCACGGCCGAAAGGAAAATCCGGCTGCCGTTCAAATAGAAATCCCGCCCGTCAATCCACAGCTCGCGGAATCCGAAGCGCATCGGCGGCAGCACATCCAGCACCTTGCCGCCCGAATCCAGCAGCGACACATCAAGCTCATACGTGTTCTGCGGCGTGTGGATGTCCCAGAGCTTCTCGGGCCTCCATTTCTCGGTAAACGCGATTCGGTTCCCGCGCAGGTCCCCCGCCTTGAACGTTGTGCTCCTGAGCTGCTTGACGTCGCGCCCATTCTCGCTGACTCGCAGCGCCAGCGAGTAAGACTTGCCCGCTTGCAGATTCTGCACGGACGCGCTGCACGTAATCTGCCATTTGCGCACCGAGGTTTCCACCTTCACGTCGCCGACGCGCGCGCCGGCCGGTGTGCTCACAAGGTAAACGTCGCCGCACAAGCCACGCCGGGCCACCGAACCTTTCACATCTCTGGCAGCGGCCGAGTCGGTGTAAGAGAGCACCACTCCCTTGAGCGGCATCGCCAGCACAAGCAGGCTGAGCCGGTGCCTCTCGCCCGGATGGCACATCGGCGTAAGATCAACTTCGCCTCCCGGAAAGCGGATTTCACCGGCCCTGGCGCCATCCACGTACACAACCGCGTAGGAATTCAGATACTCGATGTGTGCCGCGATGCGCCGCCCGGCCCAATTCGCGGGAATCGTGATCTGCCGCTCGTACCAGGCGGCCGTGATGTCACGGAGTCTCTGGTTCTTCCAACTCGGATGGGCGTAAACCGTCTGGCTGTCTTTCTGCATGTAGTCTGTGATTCCCGGCCAGCAGCCCGGCACTTTGAAGTATCCCCACCGGCCGGCAGGCGCCTTCTCGGCGGCATTCGAGGCAGGCTGCCATAGCCAGAGCCCGTTGATGCAGATTCGCTCGCGCGTAGCCATCGTCTCGCGATAAGCCTTGTCCAAATCCCAGACCGCCTTGACACCTGGCGGCAGGGATACGGACGCTTCGCCTATGGCCCTGCGGTAATAGAAGTCATCGTGCTTCTGCGTCCACCCGTCCGTTGGCGCCTCGAGCGTCCGGCGGTGCCTGGCCCACATCTCATCGACGAAGGCGTCCCAGGCCTGGCCCTGTCGCGCCCACTCTTTGTCATGGTCGCGCCCCGTCGCCTCCTTGATGACCTTGACGAAGGCAGAGTCGTCTTCGTGCATCCAGCGGTCCACGTAATCGAAAAAGGCGTCGTGGTTCCAGGACCTCTCGGCCCGCATAAGCCGCAGGGCCAGCGCCTGCGCCACCCAGCCGACGCTCGTGCAGCACCGCCGATAGCTCTCGCTCGTGTTCTGGCCGTCCTTCCACTGCGAGGGCGGCGTATGCTCGTAGGGGCCCCAGCCGCTCCCGCGCGACCGGCCCTCCCCGGTTGCGGCGTCGATCCCCGAGTGCCCGGCAAAAACAACCTTGGCCCCGGTCCAGCAGTCGGCGTAGGCGGTCTGCTCATCCTCGCCGAAGCTCACCTTCGGGAAGGCTCGATTGATGTTGGCCAGCTCATCATCGCCCTGCAGAAGTCCCGCAAATACGATGGGCAATTTGCGCCCGCTGCCATGCCCGCCCCATCCCGTCCAGCCGGGATGGCCCGCCCTGACCATACCCCCCAGATCGATGCCCACCTGGACCAGGTTCACCAGCAGCGGCTCTTTCTCTTGCGGCTCGAGGTCGGTGCAAAGCAGCAGCGCCGAGATGCCGACAACCCGGCCGTACTCCAGTCCATACTGCGGCATGTTCTCCACGGGCTCCTCAAAGCCAAAGAAGCATGTTCCCACCCATGGGCGCTGCGTAAAGCGGATGTACTGGCTGATCTTGGGAATACTCCCGGTCGCGGCGGCGCTCGGCAACAGCCCGCGCTTCAGGTTCCGGGCCAGGTATATCCTCTGCCCGCGGTCACAGAATCCCGGACGGAACGCGTCCGCAGGCTGGGGCTCGCCAACGCATGTCAAAATCGCGGCCGTGCGAATCGGACTGCTGTCATCAACGCCCCGCTCGATCTTGTTACGCAGTTGGGCGTGCAGAACAAGATTCTTGGGCATGCTGATTGTCGAGACCAGCGAATCGTGGGGCTCCATCGTCACCGGCAGCCTCTGAATCAGCGCCGGGGCGAACCAGTTTCGCACGCCGCTGTCGTAGGCGACTTGCATCCTGGCCGGAGGATTCAGCATGAAGCCGTTGCGCACCCGGTGCTCCTGGCTGCGTTCCCTGTCCCTGCCGTCCAGCTCTCGCCGGGGAATCTCTTCTCCGTAAAGCGGCCTGGGGTCAATCGCCTTTATTGTCACCGGCCCGACAACATACCAGTCACCGTTGATGAACCGCCCCACGCGGACCGGCCTTTCAAACGTCCAGGTGATGCCATACTGCGAGACGCTCTGCTTCAGAGGCAGCTCTTCCAGTTTCGGCCTGGCAGGGGCATTCTGTTCGCTGTAGACAACAACCGGAGGGCTTGCGGCCATCTCTGCAGCCACGGCCTTTTCTTCGTACGGATCGGCCTCGACCATTGCCGGAACGTTCACCGGGCCGCCAAGCGCCACCGACAGCTCGGCCAGCCAGATCGTCTGCTTCCTGCCCTCGTCCTCGTCGCCCCAGACGCAGAACGCACTGAAGCCCTTCAAGCCCGTCCTGCGCGAGTCGATAGCGTTGACCTGCCTGTCGTTGTGGAAGACCTGCAGGCCAACTTCGGCATCGAAGTCGAAGGTCCACTTGTGCCAGCCGGCCGGAGCACGCCGCACGCCAAGCCAGAACAACCGGTTGAACCAGTCCCGGCCGTCGCAGGCGGTTGCAGTGTAACCCTCGGCGCCCCCCAGATAGTTGGCGTAAAGAATCCCGACCGCCAGCAGCCTACCATCGCTCTGCATAAGACCCCAGCGCGGGCCCCGACGATGAGCCCTTGTGTTCTCGGGCGTCGTGCCGTCGTCGTACACCCACACATCCACCCTGCCCGACTCGTCGCTCTCGCGCAGCTTCAGCAGGGCCTTGCCGCCCGGGCCCACCCTGAGCGAATGCCCTTTACCCTCGCGTCCTTTCGTCTCGTCCACGGCCACCTCGCCCGTGATCGTCCAGCCGGCAAGCGGTTCGCCGCGGGCAAAGGTGAAAACTCTGGCCTGCTCGCCGGCGCTCTGCGCCACGCCGAGCTGCTCGCTTTGGACACGCACCGACAGAGCCACAACGGCTGCGATGCACAAGCCAAGTACTCGCGCCTTCTTCAACATAGCCTCTTCCTTTCAGTGGGATGAATCATTCCACTCGCTCTCGCACGCGCAAGTGGGGATACGAACTGCCGGCCGGCCCCGCCGCCCGGGCTGCAAATTCCGCGATAGCACACGCCTTGCTTGATTTCATCTTGTTCAGCCTTTCCTGCCGCAGAAGCGGCATATCGCGGCCGCTTCCTCGCCGCACGTAATACACTTCATCACATATCCCCTCAAAAGAGTCACTATTCAAAAGCCAAAGCCGACAGGCGCCAACGATGTCGGGCCTAAAATTCGTAATCCCTTATATTCACCTTCTTGCCTTTTGAGTCATCCTTGAAGGTAACGATCAAACCAACGGTCACCAAGGCCACGAGTGTCCACAGGATTAAGATGAGATTGCATTGCAGATATTCATAGTGGTCAAACAAGAAGCCGACCTCAAGGCGCCGGGCTGGTTTTTTGACAAGGGGAAAAAGTCCACTCAAGACTATTACAGCAAGTCCACACCACATCACAGTCAGTTGTCTCCTGTTCATAATTCACCTGACTTTCATCCCGGCAACCTGTTTTATCATGCTCCGTGAAAGCGCAGCTTGCCCCAAACCCGGTTGAGGGTTTGACGGCTATTCCTTTGCCATAGGTTACGCCACCCTGCCCGTGAAGGCAACAGATTCGTCAAGCCCGCTGTCCTGTCGCAGAAATCCACTGGAAGCCGCCCGACATTTGAACTTGCCCCGGGAGTGCGACCATGACTGCGGGGGCGCATCGACGCCGGTAGTGTGATTCCCCCTTATAAGGGGCGCCGGCCGCTGCCTGCGCTGCGGGCTTGAGTTGTGCATTTTCCCGCGTCGAAACCAAGCGACCTCCTACGCGGACTCCTTAAGCTCAAGCTCACTTTCCCGGCAGATACTCTATCTGTGAAACGCAAAGTCCGCCCCCCCGGTCCTCCGGATCATTGCTGCGTTTGTTACCGGTAACTCGGCGCCTGCCTCTCAAGCCAGAGCGCCCAGTCCTCTTCGTTCGGCGCGGTAAAGCTGACAATCCGGCCGGCTTTGATTTCACCGTCGTGAGCGGCTTGCAGTACTCCCGTCCTCGGGTCCAGCCACTGCGCGTCGAACGTCCCGTCGGCGTCGGCCAGATCAAGTCGAAAGCTGCCGCCCTTTAAGGCGTAAACCAGATACAGGTTGTTGTCGCAGGCCAGGCACCAATTGCGTTCGGGATGATCGAGCACTCTATCCGACGGCCGCATCCGGTAGAGACCTTCGGCCAGATGCTCCCGAATGAATCCGTACAAGGGCAGAATAATCGCCGAATCGGCCGGGGCGATATACGCGGGCGGGTCTTGTTGGCCGGGATAACTCAGGTAGCGTATCAAAAGCGAACCGCCGCCCATCAGGAACGCCCAGGTCTGCCGGCGGGAGGCTTCCATCTGCTGCAGTATCCCTTTGTCGGGGTATTTCAGGCGGTAGTCCTTTATTTGCCGGTAGTTTTGCTGCGGCGTGGTCTGGGCCGCCCCAATGGTGACGTAGCGCCCGGGGACCTCCGTTCCGCCCGCGGGCGCAAAGATCGAGCCGTCCGGTTTATACCACCAATAGCGCAGGTCAATCGAACAGACAGCGTCTCGGTATTTCGGCTCGGCAAGAACGGCGTCGATCACGTCTTTGCAGCCGCTCAGGGCGATATGCACATCTTTGCCGTTTTGACGTTCCCAGCGGACTATCGTATCGAGCCAGAATTCCACGAAAGAGGCCGGTCCGGTGAACTCTTCACTGATTAAGAAGATGACGTTCTTGTAGCGGCCTAATTCGTCAAGACACTTGCGGATGTATAGTTCATGCAGACTGCGCCTTGTCGGCTCGCTGACGTCATAGAAGACGTTAGCCGCGGGGTGGCGCTCGGGCAGACCGGTCCTCTGGATGCAATTGGCCGGCCGCCAGGGAAAATCCACGTAGTGCGTATCGGTCTCCAGCAGGGCGTGCTGCATGTAGAAGTTGAACAGTAAGATGGCCCCTTTCCTGTCACACAGTCCGGCGAATTCCTTCAAACGGTCAAAGTACCACGGATTGAATTTCGTCAGGTCGTACTTTGACAATCCGTCCCAGGCCCTGCCGTCACCGCTCCGCATCCAGGGCTGTTCCAGGAACGGCGGGATGACTTTTCCATCCTCGCGCCGGCTTGTGTCGTGGGCGTCGCGCCGACGGTCGTACCAGAGTCCGAAGTTGTGCTCGAATCCGGGATAGCCGTAACGCAGCATGTTGTCGACGAGTTTCTCCAGATCTTCGGTGCGGTTGGGTCCAATCTGTCCGGGGGCGTTGCGTGTCAGGTTTGGCCGCTGACCGGCGCGCCACCAGCCGTTGTGCTGGGCGTTACCCCACACCACAGAATCATCATGGACGTACCAGCCGTTGAGCACCCTCAGTCCCGCTCCGGACCGCGCGACCGCCGGCTCGTAAACGTGTGCGCGATTGCCAAGCTGGTTACCCGTTGCCGAGATGCTCGTCATCAAGAAAAGAACCGCCAGGCAAAACCCGGCGCACCATGTGTGGTTTCTGTTCGGCATACTTGAATCCTTGTACTCAGAGGCGCTCGGGCACTGCTGTCATCCGGGCCATAAGCATCGGCCGGCGCGCCAGGCCCCGTGCAGGAAACTGCCGGTCACCGGAGGGGTGGAGTCAACAGCAAATCTTCGATTACAGCGGCCAGTTCCGCCTGCGGCATTCTATAGACCAGATAGCTGTGGTTTGAAGCGGCGCCGGGAATCCACTCGTTGCCGCCGTCTTCCCGGCCAACACATTTACCCTCCGAGACGGCGGTGAAATAATCGGACAGACCCCTGACTGCATACAACACTGCAATCAGGTCCCAACTAGATCTCTCGGACACTTTGTGGCCCTTGAAGAAGTTGCGATAGAACGCCGGCACCGGGTTGTCCTTCGGCGCCTCGGCCACCAACCGGCCGCCGGTCATCACGTCCCTGCCCAAACCCGTGAACACGATCTTGCCCGGCCAGTCGCTTATCACCTTGTGTGCGGCCGCGCCGTCCATGCGGAAATTATATTCCCCTTCGTTCTTGGCCGAATTCGGCCATCTGCCGCCCATAGAAACCAGCTCTTTGACCTTGGCCTCAACCAGCTCACTGCCGCTGAGCGGGCTGGAGCTGTCCGGTCCGCTTTTGAGCAGGCCGGCCATGTTCGTCAGCCACCCGACCACTACGATAGTGACACTGCGGTCCGGCTGGGCCGCCAATATCTTGCGATACAGGGCGACGGCATCCGGAGCGTCGTGGCCGCTAACCAAATCATGGGGGTAGTCGGGGACGCTGTCGTGGTACCATTCTTCGGGGCTTGGGCCCGTTTTGGATGAGCCTATTGGGGTGTCGGGCCGGCCGTAATAGGTGTTGATTACATCGATGGCCGGTGCGCACCACCGGTTTTGGTTGGCGCTCATAGTCGCCAGAATCCTGGCCTCGCCGCGGTCGGCCATGATATGAAGTATCGCCAGCGCGCCGGCGTCATCCACGTCCGTGCCGATATCCGTGTCAAAGATAATGGGGACGGCTTGCCTGCCGCTTGGAGACTCGACGCTGCTGCAGCCCGTGGACAGCACCGCAACCAGGCCGGCTACAGCCATGCTCGCGGTAAAACGCAAACACTGATGTCCGATAGTCATAATACACTCCTTATGTCACGCACGCCGGTTCACCGTTCATTTCGTCGACGCCGGCCGCATCCGGCAGAAAAGTATACGCTGGTTGGACCTGGAACACAAGCAGAACCACGCCGGTCCGACCGCGTTTGTTTACATATTCCCTCAAAGACATCGCGAACCGGCCGTCCTGCGATCCCGCTCCGCCCGCGGTGTCCCTGAACAGACTGTTGTTCCCGTTAAAGAATCTGCTTGCAGAATGCGCCAAAGAGCGCGAAAATGGGCCTCATGCAAAGGCTCAGTCGCAGAAAGCTCCTGAAACAATCCGGGGCGATGGCCGCGGGGATGGTGCTGGCAGGGTCCCGGAACACGAGCGGGGCCGCCGGCGCCAATGGCAGGGTGTGCATTGGCATGATCGGTCCCGGCGGGCACGGCTCGGGGCTGCTAAAGTCCTTTGTCGCACAGAAAGATGTCGAGGTCGTCTATGTATGTGACCCGGACGCCAATCGCGCGAACCAGGCGGCGCACACTGTGGAGCAGGCGGCCGGCAGGAAGCCCGGAATCGTGGCGGATTTGCGGCGCGTGCTGGATGACAAAGACGTGGATGCCGTCATTATTGCCACACCTGACCACTGGCACGCCCCCGCCACCATCCTTGCCTGCGAGGCGGGCAAGCACGTCTATGTCGAGAAGCCCTGCTCGCACAATATCCGCGAGGGCCGGCTGATGGTTGAGGCCGCGCGTCGCTGCCGGCGCGTTGTGCAGGTGGGCACGCAGACCCGCAGCGCCGACTATGTCATCCGGGCGATGCAGTTGCTGCGAGAAGGCGCAATCGGGGATGTCCTCGCGGCAAAGGCCTGGAACAGCCAGTTGCGACGGAACATCGGCAAGGCCAAACCGGTCGATCCGCCGGCGCACCTGGACTTCGACTTGTGGCTGGGTCCTGCGCCGGTCGTTCCGTACCAAAGCAACCTCCTTCACTCGACATGGCGCTGGTTTCTCGCCTTTGGAACGGGCGACATCGGCAACGATGGAGTGCATGATATCGACATTGCCCGTTGGGGTCTGGGGGTGGAAGCGCACCCGAATACGGTGGCCTCAATCGGCGGAAAGTACTTTTTCGACGACGACCAGCAATTCCCGGACACGCACTATGTCGTTTTTGAGTACGTGGGAGCCAGGGGGCGCAAGAAGCAACTGGTATATGAACAGCGCATCTGGTCGCCCTATGTTCAGGAGGGTTATGAAAACGGCAACGCCTTCTACGGAACCCGGGGCATGATGATTCTGGGAAAAAAGGATGGCTGGCGGCTATACGGCCGGCGCAACGAGCTTGTCGATCAAATGAAAGGCAGGCTCGACAGTACAGCGCATCACCGCAATTTTCTGGACGCCATAAAGACGGGGGAGCCTCTGAATGCGGATATCCAGGTCGGCCACCTCTCGGCGGCCCTGGCTCATCTGGGCAATATCGCCGCCCGCGTCGGGCGCATCATACAGTTCGACCCACAGGCCGAATGCGTTCTCAACGATGACCGGGCCAACGAGCTTGTTCGTCGCCGGTACCGGTCCGGGCATTGGGCCGTACCCGCGGGGGTATGAATCCGCGGGCGCCTGTGACGGCGAAATTCCGTTGCAGGGGCCAAATCCGGCCCCGGCCCATACGACAGCGCTTGTGATTTGGGCTGTCGCTTCGGCGCAATTTTTTTCGAAGATTGGGAGAATTGCTCTTGACAGGGATATGGCGGACTTGGTAAAGTAGCAAAAACTTTGGCAGGAGTATGTGATGAATTGAACCGGAGTTGGGTCTGTTTTGGCAGGAGGCGGCATTTCAACCGGGAGCCCCATTTGAACCTCAGAAGGCAGGCGGCAGAAGCCGCGCTCCAGTAAACAGCAGCTTTTGGCAGGCATGAAATCGTTGGAGAGTGTTTGTTATATGGTCCAGCGAAGGTTGACGATAGAAGTAATATTAGGAGGTCGTGCGATGTTTAGAAGATTCCTTGTTTTGGTTCTTGTGCTTGGGTTGGCCGGCAGTGCTTCAGCGAGCCTCGTGGGGTACTGGGCGCTGGACGGCGACGGAATGGATTCAAGCGGTTATGATAATCACGGCGCCATTAACGGCAACGTAGCGCCGGCCGCGGACAGGTTTGGCAATCCCAACGGCGCGATGTCGTTTGGCGGGGACGGGGGCGACAACATTAACGTTGGGAACCCGCCGGAATTCAACATTACCGGCGCGATGACTATAACCGCCTGGGTTTACCTGGATAGCAGCAGTCCGGTGCACGGAGGCAGGAACGCTCGCATTCTTGCCAAAATGGACGGAGGCGGCAAGCGCTCCTGGTCTACCGGTATCGAGAAAAATGTCAGCGGCGTTCCCTTTCCCGCCACAATACAGGTTTCCAGCAATGGAAGCGATGTAATAGGTCTGCACGAGCCCACATTGCCTCTGGATGAGTGGGTGCACTACGCGGGGGTTTATACTCCGGGGACGTCTCTTGAGGTCTATCTGAACGGCGACCTTGCCGGTATTAACACAGACGGTATTCCGGGGGCTCAGTACAGCGACAACGGCAATCCTGTTATTATCGGCAATCGCCCCGCCTGTGGAGATTGCGCCTGGTACGGCTCTCTCGATGAGGTTCGCCTCTACGATGAGGTCCTCACCGAGGCGCAGATTGAAGCCGTCATGGCCAGGCCCGAGCCTGCGACGGTGGTAATGCTCGGTCTTGGCGGACTTGCCTTAATCCGCAGAAAACGCTGAATCCCTGAGGCCGCGCCTTATTAGAGAATCGAGGGGTCTGTATGGAGTGTGCATGCAGACCCCTTTCTATTTGGCGGCCGCTCAGTGTATAATACTACTGCAGCTTCCAAGGAAGACGTTGAATAATATTTGTGTGTAAATAGCGTTTTTAATATCGTAGAATAAGGCAGTGTTGATATGTACAAGGGATTAGTCGTTTTAGTCCTGGGGCTTGTATTGACCGGCAGCGCTTCAGCGGCCCTAGTGGGGTACTGGCCGTTGGATGGAGACGGCGAGGACGCAAGCAGTTACGGCAATCACGGGGCAATCCACGGAAACGTAACGCCGACGACAGACAGATTCGGGGCGCCCGATTCTGCGATGCTGTTCGGCGGCGCCTCGGGTGACTATGTGGATGTCGGAAACGGGCCGGAATTTCAAATAACCGGTGCGATGACGCTTACCGCCTGGGTTTACCTGGATAGCTCGAGCTCTGTTCACGGGGCAAGGAACGCTCGAATTATTGCGAAAATGGCGGGGGGCGGGAGTCGTTCCTGGTCTTCCGGTATTGAAAAAAACATAGACGGCGTTCCCTATCCGGGCACGGTCCAGGTTTCCAGCAATGGAAGTGACGTGATAGGTCTCCATGACAATACTTCATTGCCACTTGACCGGTGGGTTCATTATGCGGGAGTCTACAGGCCGGGGACGTCTCTGGAGGTCTATCTGGACGGCGAGCTTTCAGATATTCGCACAGACGGTATTCCTGCAAGTCAGTACAGCAGTAACGGTTACTCCGTTCTTATCGGTAACCGGCATGCTGCCGGAGACTGCGGCTGGTACGGCGCTCTCGACGAGGTCCGCATCTACGATGAGGCGCTTTCTCAGACGGAAGTCAAGGCGGTTATGGGGGCGTTCACCGCCTCTAATCCCGACCCGGAAAATAACGCCTTGCATGTCGATCCGGCGGGCGTACTAAGCTGGGACGGTCCTGCTTCGGCGACGAGTCCTCTCTACGATGTTTACCTCGGAACGGACCCGAATCTTGCCGGTGAGACGCGAGTCTCCGCCGGCCAGGCTGGCATCTCCTACGCCCCGGCTTCCGATCTGCAATTAGCCACAAAATACTACTGGCGAGTTGATGTAAACGAAGCCGGCCGGATGTATGAAGGTCCGGTCTGGAGCTTCACCACTCAGGGTCTGGCATCGGACCCTATCCCTCACAAGGGGGCGACATCCGTGGACAATAATGACATAACGTTAACCTGGGCAGGTGAAAGCGCGGTAGTCTCGTACGACGTATATTGGGGGACAAGTCAGAGCGTAATCGCCTCGGCCGCCCGTCTGGCAGGCGACATAGACGGTGACGGCCCTGCATACTATCTTGACCTCAAAGTGCTTGGCGGCCAGTGGCTGAATATCCAGGGCGGTGTATATCCGAGCGCGGATTTAAACAGCGACGAGGATATCGATTTCTCCGACTACGCCATCTTCGGAAATGACTGGCTCCGGCCCCCCGACCCGGCCTTCAAAGGCAGTCAGACATCTACCGTCTTTGACCCCGGCACACTGGATGTCAATAAAACGTACTACTGGCGTGTTGACGAAGTCTTCCCGGCCGGAACGCCTGTAGGAGACCTCTGGAGTTTTACAACCTGGGCCGGACCCGGAAGCAAGGACTTGGGCCAAAAGGACGGCGTGATGTGGGAATATCTCGAATGGAGTCTCGGTAATCCGTCCTGGAGCGGCAACCCGTTCGATCTTGTCGCCACAGTTACCTTCACCCACGCCGGCAGCGGATCAACGCACACAACCGAAATGTTCTATGACGGCGAGTCCGTCTGGAGATTTCGCTTCACGGGGACCCGAACCGGAAAATGGACGTTTGTAACGGCAAGCTCTGACCCGGAGCTGGACGGCCTGACGGGAAGCGTCACCATCCAAGCCAATCCCAATCCCGACGTCCGAGGATTTCTGACCAACCACGGCAACAAATATGCGATTCAGACCGCAGACGGCAACCAGCTCCGCGCGTATCGATTGAACGTGTATATGAACGGACAGGATTTCCCCGCCTTTACGCACAACCTGACATCGACCACAACGATCAACGCCTACATCGACGATGCACGGCAATACGAGTTTGACACGATTTTCGTTCACGTCTGCAATGGCTGGTTCGACTTCGGCTCAATCAGATGGGACGACCACGATAGTGAAGACCCGGATCCCCGGACTTTTGAGGCCCTGGAGAATCTGATTGCGACCGCCCGCAGCCGGGCAATGCGCGTGCAAATCTGGGCCTGGGGCGATGAGGCGCGGAGATGGACGCCCATCGGCGTTGGGGGCATCAACGGGACGGCCGACCGGCGGCTTCAACGATACATCGCAGCCCGCCTGGGGCCGCTGCCGGGCTGGACCATGGGCTACGGATTCGATCTGCAGGAATGGGTCAGCGAGTCGCAGGTCGGATCCTGGGCACTGTATCTCCACCAGCATTTGGGGTGGCGGCACATGTTGTGGGCCCGCGGTCGAAGCCATGCCGAACTGGACGCGAAGTCCTACTCGGGCAAAAGCGACAACGGACAACCGTTCAGCTACAACGACGCCGTCAGCAAGCTCAACAGCGATTTGAGCCGCCCGCATTTCTACGAGGAGCGCTTCACCTATCTGCGGGAGGGCGCCTGGACAATGGAGAATACCCGCCGGGCGCTCTGGCACTACACCCTGGCCGGCGGTATCGGGTCCTGGTGGGGATTCTATAAGCTTGGCGTTGCCCAGTCTCCGCTGCCTCCGTATCCAAATCCCGAGCAACTGGCGACAGTCAATCGGTTCTGGGACGACCGCTTCCTGCTGGACATGCAGCGAGCGAACAGCCTTACCGACGGTTATTGCCTGAAGACGACAACGAACAGCAACTACGTTTTCTACAGGGAAAGCACGAGCTCGGTTCAGATGGATCTGTCCGGCATGGCGAGTGCCCGGCCCGCCGTGGCGGTGGACACCAGGGTCGAATATGCGGAGATCGACTTGGGCACACTGAGTGCCACAAGCCAGAGCTGGACCGCACCCTACGTTTCCGACTGGGCCATAGCCGTCGGCGATTTCGACTGAAACAACCTTATATCTGTTATTCTTCCATCATGCTGCCGATTTCGGCAGATATCCGGAGAAGAAGGAATATCCCAATACCGACAACTATGCCAACATATAGAAAAGCCGCCCTCCTCGTGTCTCTGTGGTCGCGGTAGAGGTTAAAAAATCCTTTTATGATTTATACCGAAGCGTTTTGGGCAGTCACGCTAATTATGTTACGAAAGCGCGCAGCAGTGAAAGGAGCCAGCAAATGAAGAATGGAGAGCTTTCCCGAAGAACGTTTCTTAAGAGCTCCTCGCTTGTTGCGGCCGGCGCAATTGCCGGAGCAATGGTTGACACTTCGCAGGCCGGCACGGCGGCAAAAACTCTGTGCTACAATCCGGACATGGAATACCGGCGGTTGGGAAAGACGAACCTGATGGTCTCGGCCGTGTGCCTCGGTGGTCACTGGAAACGTGTCAACGTGATGAATCAGGATTTCGACCGGAACCGCAGAGAGGTCGTCGATCGCTGTATGGAGCTGGGGGTCAATTACATCGACGCCTGCGTTCGTGCCGAGGTGTTGGCCTATTGCAAGGCGCTAAAAGGCCGCCGTGACAAGATGTACATGGCCCTGTCGTATTCGGCTAAGGAGGTGCGCAACCCGGAATACCGCACGGCGGCGCGACTGCTACAAGGTTTGGATGAGCTGATGCGCGAAAGCGGCCAGGAATATACCGACCTGTGGCGCATCACCTGTCTCGAGCCGGGCGGCCGGCACACGTTCGACACCTCCTGCGAGATCATCGAGGCGCTCGAAAAGGCGAGAAAGCAGGGCAAGGCCCGCTTCATCGGCATATCCTCCCACGACCGGCGATGGCTCAAGATGATGATCGAACAGTTCCCACAACTGCAAGTAATCCTGTTTCCATATACGTCGATGAGCAAGGTTGCGCCGCAGGACAGTCTCTTCGACGCTGTCAAGAGATGCGACGTGGGCGCCTTCGGCATCAAACCATTTGCCGGCAACTCCCTGTTCGAAGGCGACAGCTCGCCCGGCAGCCCCACAGCCGAGCAGGACAACCGTCGCGCGCGCCTGGCGATCCGGTACATCCTCTGCAACCCGGCCATCACGGCCCCCATACCAGGACTGATTAGCACCGCCCAGGTGGACAATATGGCGCTGGCCGTCAGAGAGCGGCGTCAGCTTGACGTGGAAGAAAGAGCCGAACTCGAACGGGCCTCCACCCAGATGTGGGCAAGGCTGCCGGCTGATTACCATTGGCTCAAGAACTGGCGATACGTTTGAGCCGTTCGGTCGGCCGGGACGAGTGGGTATCTTCTTAAGGAGCTCAACTGTGAAATTTCAACTCATTGTCAAGTCATCCGCAAAAGCCAAGGCAATCTTAACGGTTGCAGCACTCATCGCCGTCGTCCCGATACAAAGGAGCACTTGCGCAGCAGATCTCGGCGACAAGAGCTGCAAGGTGTGGGAGGTCCTCGAATGGGAAATAGAGAATTCCGATTGCCCGGTGTCGAATCCCTACGATCTTGTGGCAAAGGTGGTCTTTACGCATGAAGGCGGGCGGACCCGACAGATCGAGATGTTCTACGCCGGCAAAGACACTTGGAAATTCCGTTTCTGCGGCTCCAGGCTTGGCAAATGGTCCTTCCGAACCGTATGCGACGGCTCCGCCGGCACACACAATGACAGCAGTCTGCACAACCATATCGGCCGAATCACGGTTAGCGAGCAGACCAACCAGGCTATCAAAGGCTTCCTCTCACACAAAGGCAACAAGTTCGCGATTATGGACCGCGATGAGACGGACTTGAAGCCTTATGTGTATCAGGTATATATGAACCAGCAGGACTTCGAGCAGCAGTATAACCATTCATCCCGCATTTGGGACGATCCTGTCAACAGAAGGCATCTGGTGGCGGACTACTGGAACGATACCGTAGATAACGGATTTCGAATTTATTTCGTCGGCATCTTCTACTCGTGGTTCAAGAAGGGGGCTTTGGACAGGAATATGGTTGGCTTGAGTGATGTTGCCGCACCGGATCCGGACGTGTTCGACGCACTCGAATATGCCATCCGATACGCGCACGAGCGCGGCGGGCGCACCCACATCTGGGCATGGGGCGATCAAGACCGTAAGCAGACCGCGAATCTTCTGCCCGGCGGCGTGCTGGGCGATGACCACAAGCGTCTGATGCGCTATATGGCGGCGAGGCTCGGACCCCTGCCCGGCTGGGCCATGAACTTTGGTTTTGATACGATCGAGCTGCCTGATCCCGAATCGATGACCAGCGAGTGGGCCGATTACCTCAATGAGCGCATGGGCTGGCGACACATGCTATGCGCCCGTGGCTGGAACAACAGCGCCTTTGGCATCAATTCCTACGCCGGATTCGGCGGCGGCTATGAATTGACAACCACCAAGAACGGCCCTTCGGGATATGAAGAAATAAGGGATGACCTTGACGGCGACAGCTCGAAGCCCCATCTCTACGAAGAGCGGCATACGTATAGCAGATTCAAGTATGTTGCTCCGGGCTCGTGCCGCGAGCCGGGCGACGGTCCGGATCAGTACGGCATGGCCGACGGCTATGCCTGTTGGCCCATCAAGTTGAGTGACGTCGAGCAGGCGCGTCTGAATGAAGACGGCAGCAGAAGATTGATTTGGCGAGAACAGATGGCCGGTGGCATGGGCGGCTTCTTCGGGCATTTTTCCGTCAGGTTCAACAGCTTCGGACCTTTCAGCGATAACTGTGGCTGCGGCTATCACCCGGAAAGTCTCAAACGCGCCTTCCGCTGCTTCAGGGATTTCTGGGCCAAAGACCGTTTTACGTTCGACATGGCGCCCGATGCGGGCCGCGTCCGCGGCCGTACCGGCTACTGCCTGCGCACACAGGATTACAGGCGTTTCGTATTCTTTATCGAGGACGCCGGCGCGGTTGAGATTGATCTGGGCGGTATGCCCGGTTCCCGGCAGGTCGTTGCGGTCGATGCGAAAAAGCAATACAATGAAATCAACAAGGGTACTGTCACCGCGGGCTGGCGGACAATCGATTTCGGCTACACCTCGGATTGGGCGGTCGCGGTCGGAGATTTCGGGGACAAGACGAAAGGGTCGAGCTGCGGATCGTAATCGCTGCAGGCCGCCCGGCAGCCCGGACTATCCGGTGCCGGCAGGCTCTGCCGGGTCCGTGTCGCGCGGCCCGGCTGCATCAGGCCGAGCGCGCCGGTGCTCGAGGGAGCACAGGATTGGGCAATCCGCTCGATGACACTGGAAGGGCAAACGCCGTTCGGTCGGGAAACCGTTGAAAATGAAGCAAAATCTTGGTATGATACGGCTTGGATCGCACCGGTATGCTTCGAAGAGAGTATGGAAACGTGCATTGGCGCCCTTTGGCAACTTGCACGTAAGATCTCATGTGCCGTGTGCGATGTTTCTGTATGGCCGTGGTTTGGATGTGAGGGCATTTGTGTATCGGCGATTACTTGTCCTGGCCCTGGTAGTTGGCTGTGCGGGCGGCAGTGTTTCAGCCGACCTGGTGGGGTACTGGGCGCTGGACGGAGACGCAACGGACTTAAGCGGTTACGGCAATCATGGCATCATTAACGGCAATGTAGCGCCAACCACGGATAGGTTTGGCAATCCCAACGGCGCGATGTCGTTTGCCGGGGGCAGCGGCGACAAAATTAACATCGGAAACCCGCCGGAATTCAACATGACCGGTGCGATGACCATAACCGCCTGGGTTTACCTGGATAGCACGAACTCTGTTCACGGGGCAAGAAACTCTCGAATTATTGCGAAAATGGCGGGGGGCGGGAGTCGTTCCTGGTCCAGCGGCATCGAGAAGAATGTCGCCGGCGTTCCTTATCCGGGCACCATTCAGATTTCCACTAACGGAAGTGACGTTATAGGTCTCTATGACAATTCTTCATTGCCGCTGAATCAATGGGTCCATTACGCGGGAGTCTACAGGCCGGGGACGTCTCTGGAGGTCTATCTGGACGGCGAGCTTTCAGATATTCGCACAGACGGCATTCCGGCAGTTCAGTTCAGTGAGAACGGCTATGCAGCTCTTATCGGCAATCGTCCTTCTTGCGGAGACTGCGGCTGGTACGGTTCCCTCGATGAGGTTCGCCTCTACAATGAGGCGCTGACGGAAGCGCAGATTAAAGCCGTTATGGATGGTGAAGATGTGAATCGCAAGCCCGTCGTGGACGCCGGTGTGGATTCCGTGCTGGTTTGGCCGGACAACAGGCATGTTTTGGATGCCGCCGTTGTCGATGATGGTTTAGGATATCCGAACGGCCATTTAGGTTGCTCGTGGTCGATGCTCGACGGCCCCGAGAGTGTCATATTCGAGCCAAACGCTTTCGTGGAGGATCCGACGGTAGTCTTTCATACCCTCGGCCAATATACGTTGTTGTTGACAGCCACGGACGGTGAGCTGGAGAGCAGCGATACCGTTACTATTCGCGTTGTGGAGCCGCCCTGTCCGGTTGGGGACCTCAACGGCGACTGCAAGGTGGACCTGGGCGACGTCTTCATTGTCAGCGTTGCCTGGCTTGCCGAGGATGATACTGCGGATATAGACCGTACGGGCAGGGTCAACATGATTGACCTGTCGCTTCTGGCGCAAAACTGGCTGGTCGAAAAACCGCCGTTGCCGCTCGTGCCGCTGGTGATTAATGAGGTCCTGGCAAGAAATGCTACGATCGAGCCTCCGGACCCTCAAGGCCAGTACGATGACTGGATCGAGATTTACAACTATGGAAGTGAGCCTATCGATGTCGGAGGCATGTATCTGACCGACGATCCGGACGAGCCGACCATGTGGCAAATCCCGCCTGGTACTGTCATCGACGGATATGGATATCTGATTGTCTGGGCGGACGGGGACGTTGGCGACAGCGGCCTGCACGCGAATTTCAGGATCGATGCGGATAACGGAGACGAGATAGGACTATATAGTGGTGACGCTTACACCGTGATCGATAGTATTGAATTCGACAGGCAAAATGCCGACGTTTCGTATGGGCGTGAACCGGACGGCGGCAGGGCCTGGCGCACCCTGGCCCCCAGTTGCGGTGGGCCAAATAGCGGTCGCTTTCTTGGCCTTGTGGCCGATCTCGAATTCCATCGCGAGCATGGTTTCTTTGATGCGCCCTTTGAGGTGACGATTGTCACCGAGACATCCGGCGCGACAATCTACTTTACAACCGACTGCAGCGATCCGATTCGGCCGGACGGCACACCCGGCGCGACCGCCCAGGTGTATGACGAAAGGACCAATAGACCGAAGATCAGCAGAACCTCCTGCTTGCGTGCGGCGGCGGTCGTAGGACCGGGTTGGAAACCGACACCTGTTGTTACTCATACCTACATTCGCCTTGACGATGTTCTGACTCAGACCCGTCCAAGCGGTTATCCGACCTCCTGGCATTATGACATGGACTCGGACGTAGTGAACCACCCCTCCTACGCCGGGCGCATCCGGGATGATCTGAAGTCTCTTCCGACGCTGTCCGTCGTCGCGGGCCGAGACGATATTTTCGGATCGGGTGGAGTAATCGCCGCCGGTGCCGGCCTAGTGGAAATCGAAGCTTCCGTGGAAATGATTCATCCCGACGGCCGGGAGGGTTTCCAGATCAATTGCGGCCTGGTCCCGCACACACACATCAAAGAAAAACGCAGCCTGCGTTTGTATTTCCGCTCCCGGTACGGGCAGGCAAGACTGCAATACCCCATTTTCGACGACGCGCCGGAACATGCCGAATCGGCGGCGAATGAATTCGATCGGCTGGTTCTCAGGGCGGGCGGAAACGATCAGTTGCGCGCCAACAGTGCGGGACGGCAGGTGAATCGTGCTCCACAAGGTGTAAAGGCTTCGTATCTGACGGATCAGTTGGCCCGCGATTCCCAGATCGCCATGTCGGGATGCGGATCCCACGGCACTTTTGTACACCTCTACCTGAACGGATTGTACTGGGGGCTCTACAACATCGTGGAAAGACCCGACGCTTTTTTCACCTCGACCTATTTCGGGGGGGAAAAGGAGGACTGGTTCGCCGCCAACCACAGCGGTGACATCAGCGGTGACGACGCGAGGTTCGATTTCCTCCACAATAACCGCTCCAACTGGAACGTGGTTCAGGACTATCTCGACGTGGACCAGTTCTGCGACTATATCATTTACTATATGTACAGCGGCGCCGGGGATTGGCCCAATAACAACTGGTATGCCGGCAATCGCAATACCCCCGTTGCCGGGAAAGTACAGTATTACATCTGGGACGCCGAAGATTCCTGGCTGCATGCCTGGAAGAACGACGGGCACAGTTACCACCGGTCGAACGAAGGCGCATGGATTCATCCCGTGCTGCTGGGTCGAGGCGGGTTGACCAACGGGAACGATCTTGTCTCCAAGCTTTGGCGCGAGGTCGACAACCAAAGCGATTTTCTGATGCGGTTCGCCGATCATGTCTATCGGCACTGTTTCAACGACGGCGTGTTGACCGACGCGAAGACCATAGAACGCTGGGACGGACTTTGCGCCGCGATTGACGGGGGGGTGGCCACCGAATCCGCCCGGTGGGGCCGCTATCGCGCTAGTCCCGGGCTGTACTCACATGGGCCGCTGCCCGAAGTCTGGACGCGCGAGGATTGGCTCTGGTACAAGGATTACGTTCGCGGCCTGATGAACGGCAATGTGGATCGGTTAATAGCAGCGTTGCGTGATACGACTACCGCCGGTCCGGTGCTGGTCGAACACCCTCGCTATTATCCGACTATCGACCCGCCTGAGTTTCGTATCAATGGTTTGCTATCACATGGCGGGCACGTTTCTGACAGTGACGTTTTGACGATGGCGAATCTGAATTCTGCGGGGACAATTTACTACACAATCAACGGTGCGGATCCCCGGTTGTCGGGCGGGGCGATCAATACAGCAGATGGCGTTGTCTATTCGGCACGTATCGGCTTGGATCAAACGGTTCGCATCAAAGCGAGGGTACGCAGTGCAAATGAATGGAGTGCCCTGAACGAAGCCGTATTTGCCGCTGGTCCGGTGGCGGAAAGCCTGCGGATTACCGAGATCATGTATAATCCGTACGATGCGAACGAGGAGTACATAGAGCTGACGAACATCGGGGCCGAGAGCATCAACCTAAACTTGGTGCGGTTTACAAACGGTATCGACTTCGTCTTCCCGCCTGTTGAGCTTGGGCCCCGGCAGTACATTCTGGTCGTGCAGGACCGGGACGCCTTCGAGGCGAGGTACGGCGCGGGCGCGGCGATAGCGGGACAGTACGCCGGAAGGCTCGACAACGGCGGAGAGCGGATAAGGCTCGAAGATGCAATCGGCGGGACCATCCTTGATTTTAAGTACAAGGACGGCTGGCGTGCGATTGCCGACGGCTACGGCTACTCTCTTACCATAACCGACGCCGCCAATCCCG
>CP070678.1:5405065-5417052 GCA_020352515.1 Phycisphaerales bacterium
GCAGCGACCTGATGGTGCGCTTCTATCTGACGACAGCCGACAGACAGGGGCATATAGGCATAGCGTTGAGCAAGTATCAGACCGAGTACAGGGCGTCCGTCGATTCGACGGGCAAAATGACAATAGCCACGTTCTCGGAAGGCACCGAGACAATAGTGGCCGAGGATTGGGCCAGGCCGGCGAAGGCAGCGAAGGCTACCCTGGTGAAGTTTGCGAACGTGGACCATTGTCTGATTTTCGAATTCGACGGCAAGAAGCTCACGCACGATCTTGGTCGTGGCGTAAATGCGGCGGGTAACATATTGGGTGAGCAGGGCGAGATACTGAAGGATATCCCGCCGGAGGTTAAGATATTCGGAGCCGGAAGGCTGACCCTCTCGCATGTGGCCATTTTTAGGGACATCCATTACACCGAGGGCAGGTTCGCCCACAGCAGGAACCCGGGCAGAGCGGGGCAGGGCAATCCTTTCAAGCTTGAAAAAGACGAATTCTTCGTCTTAGGTGACAACAGTCCGAACAGTCAGGACAGCAGATGGTGGGATCGGCCCGGCAAATCCAACAAGAACATCCCCCCGTATCCCAAGGGCGTTGTTCCGAGGGATTATCTGGTTGGCAAGGCGCTGTTTGTTTACTGGCCGAGCGGCTTCAGGCCGTTTGCGGGCTTTCCGTTCGGCGTGGTCCCGAATGTCGGGCAAATGCGGTTTATATCGGGCGGCTCAAACAAAAGTCCATGACACCGCGGCGTTCAAAGACCGTGCCGTCACGAAAGATGATTGTCTGTTTGCCGCCGGTTGGCTTGCGTTGCACAACATAACAAGAAAAACCATCAGTTGTTTTCGAGTGGGAATCTGGAGGTACGACAAAATGAGAGTTCATCTGGCAACGATTGTTGGCGCCGTCATGATGCTGGTTTTAGCCGGCTGCGCAGCCGAGCAAGAGAATCGCGTTGTAACCGGGGAGTTGAGGTGCGAATACCGGACGTCGCCGCTTGGAGTTGACTTGGCAAATCCGCGGCTGAGCTGGATAATGGAGTCCAATCAGCGAGGCCAGATGCAAACGGCCTACCGGATTCTTGTTGCCGGCAGCGCCGAGAATCTCTCGCGCGACGTCGGCGACTTGTGGGACAGCGGCAAGGTCGCTTCGGACCAGAGCAACCAGGTCGAGTACGAAGGCAAACCGCTCAGATCACGGGCGCGGTGTCACTGGAAGGTTCGCGTGTGGGACAAGAACGGCGCGGCGTCGCCGTGGAGTGAGCCTGCAACCTGGACGGTCGGACTGATGGCGCCGGGCGACTTTCAGGCCAAATGGATAGGTTATGACGCAGAAGCGCCGGGGTATGGGGCCGCGGCGGGAGCCGAGGATCTGCTGGATCTGGCCGGGTGCAAGTGGGTATGGTTCCCGGAGGGCGAGCCGCAGAAAAATGCTCCGGTGGGGACTCGCTTTTTCCGACGCCGGATCGAAATACCGGCGGGTAAGAAAATCGCACGGGGGCGGTTCCGGCTTGTGGCGGACAACGAGGGGATGCTTTACGTGAACGAGCAGGACGTGCAGAAGTTCTCCGGATGGACCCCGACTTACACGTTTGACGTGACAGAGAAACTGCGCGGCGGCGCCAACACTTTGGCGATTGCCGTTACTAACGCCGGCGATTCGCCGAATCCGGCGGGTCTGGCGGGAAAGCTGGTCGTGGAGTTCGAGGGCGGCGGCCTGATGACGGTTGTAATTGACGGCTCCTGGAAGGTCTCGGCAGCGGAAGAGGAGGGCTGGCGAAAAGGCGATTTCGCCGACGAGAGCTGGGCCGGCGCGAAGGAGATCGCCAACTGCGGCGATGCGCCTTGGGGCAAGGTCCATAAGGCCAGGCTTGTGCTGCCGCCACCGCCGTATCTGCGGAAAGAATTTCTGGTTGACGGCGCCGTCAAGCGCGCCGTCGTTTATGCATCCGCTCTCGGGCTGTACGAGCTGCAGCTCAACGGTTCGAGAGTGGGCGATGATTATTTTGTGCCCGGATGGACCGATTACATGACGCGGGTCTACTACCAGACTTACGACGTTACCGAGATGGTCAGGCAGGGCGACAACGCCATAGGCGCGGTGCTCGCCGACGGATGGTACGCGGGGTATTTGGGTTTTGGCAAGAAGCGAGAGCACTACGGCGACAAGCCGAGGCTTTACGTGCAGCTTGAGGTTGAATACGCCGACGGGAGCAGACAGACCATTATCAGCGACGGGACCTGGAAGGCGTCGTACGGGCCGGAACTGGAGGCGGACTTTCTGATGGGCGAGACGTACGATGCCCGCAGGGAAATGGCCGGATGGAGCAGGAGCGGCTTCGATGACTCCGGCTGGACCGCGGTGGCCGTAACCAACAAGATCAAAGGCAGGCTGCAATCATATCCCGGAGTTACGGTCAAGAAAATCATGGAAATCGAACCGAAGAAACGAAACGAACCGAAGAAAGGGGTCTATGTCTTTGACTTGGGCCAGAACTTCGCCGGCCTGGCCAGGTTGAAGGCTCGGGGCAAGGCGGGGACGAAGGTTGTTCTCAGGTTCGCCGAGATGCTCAATCCCGACGGGACCATTTACACGACAAACCTTCGCGAAGCCCGCTGCACGGATACTTACATCCTGGCGGGCGGGGGCCAAGAAGTCTGGACGCCCCGTTTTACGTTTCACGGATTTCGATACATAGAGGTTACCGGCTATCCCGGAGTGCCGGGCATGGACGCGGTGACAGGCGTCGTGCTGCACTCCGACACCCCCGTCGCGGGCGCTTTCGAGTGCTCGAATCCCATGGTCAACCAGCTATACAAGAACATAACCTGGGGCCAGAGGAGCAACTTCCTCGAGGTCCCGACGGACTGCCCGCAGCGTGACGAAAGGCTTGGCTGGACGGGGGACGCGCAGATATTCATTCGCACCGCCACATACAACATGGATGTTGCGGCGTTCTTTACCAAGTGGCTGGTGGATCTCGATGACGCCCAGACGGCCGAAGGGGCATTTCCGGATGTTGCTCCGCACAAAGTTGCGATGGGCAGCGGTGTGCCGGCCTGGGGCGACGCGGGCGTGATATGTCCGTGGACCATTTACCAGGTCTATGGGGACAGGCGCGTGATCGAGAAGCACTACGAAGGTATGAAGAAGTGGATTGCCTACCTCAAGAAGAATAGTAAAGGTCTGCTCCGGCCAGCATACGGCTACGGTGACTGGGTCTCTATAGGGTCCAATACACCGAAGGACGTGATCGCGACGGCGTACTTCGCATACAGCACGCGGCTGCTGGCGAAGATGGCCGCCGTGATCGGCAAGACCGAGGACGCAGAAGAATACAAGAAGCTCTTTGGACAGATCAAGCAGGCGTTCAACAAGGCGTACGTCTCAGATGACGGGCGGGTCAAGGGCGAGACGCAGACATGCTACCTGCTTGGGCTCCACTTTGACCTGCTTGCCGAAGAGAAACGCCCGGCCGCCACGCAGCATCTCGTTGAGGACCTTCGTCAGAGAGACTGGCATCTCTCGACCGGATTTGTGGGTCTGAGCTACCTGCTGCCTGCACTAACCGAGACCGGTCATCTGGACGTGGCGTATCGTCTGCTTTTGCAGGATACTTTTCCGAGCTGGGGCTACAGCATTAAGAACGGCGCTACGACGATCTGGGAGCGGTGGGACGGCTGGACGGAAGACAAAGGTTTTCAGGACCCGGGCATGAACTCGTTCAACCACTATGCGTTCGGCTCGGTCGGCCGGTGGATGTTCAACACGGTTGCCGGCATCGACGCCGAGAAACCGGGCTACAAGCATATACGCATCGAGCCGCAACCCGGCGGCGGCTTTACATATACCAGGGCGAGTTACAAATCCATCTACGGCCCAATCGAAAGCGATTGGCGGATAGCGGACGGCAGGCTGCGGCTAAACGTTACTATTCCGGCAAACACCACCGCGACGGTCTGTCTTCCGGCCGGCGACGCTGCGGACGTCACCGAAGGCCGGGGGCCTGCTCAAAGAGCCGCGGGCGTCCGATTTGTCCGGATGGAAAAAGACAAGGCGGTGTTCGAAGTCGGCTCGGGGCAGTATCGGTTCGCGTCGAAGCTGTCGGATTAGAGCCGGTCGAATCATGCCATAGAACAGTCACCCGGCCGGGCAGGAGATGCTATTTCTGGCGGTTGCGGACAGCGGCCGGTGACAGGGCGCCGCGCCCGCCGGTTCGGCTGCCGAAGATTTCGATTCCTCGCAGGCTTCCCCGGAACTGCCGGTCCTTCCCGTGCCGGTGGATGGTCTGGTTGTAGTTGCCGATGGTGAGCGGGCCGCTGCCCCGCCCGGTCGGGCCGCGACAGTAGCTTGTGGTCCTGTCGAGCTTTGCCTGGGTATCGGCGTCGCCGAAGTACCAGCGGACGTTGTCGCTCTGCGTTGTGCCGTCGTAGGTCACGGCGAAGAATGTCCATCGGCCGACGGGCAGTTTTGCGGGGGAGCTGTCGTTGCGGATGCGGTCGGGCCATTCGTTGACCGCCAGGCGCAGCCGGCCGTCCGCAAGATGAACCAGGTCGAAGCCGGCGCGGTTGTAGTTGAGGTTGAACGCGATGCGATTGCCCCCGCTGCCGATCTTGAGGCTGGAAGGCTTGGCCCAGCCGAGGATGGTGAAGGAACGCAGGCCTTCGAGCGCCTCGAGAGGCTTGTCACCAACGGAAATCCACTTCCATGGCTCACCGTCGCCGAAGTCGTAAGCGCCGTCTTCGGACCGGCCCACATTGCCGTGTAGCACAACTTTTGGATTGTCACCATCTTTGAAGCCGACTCGGACGACGGGCGTATCGACGGGCAGGTCCACGGCGATTGACAAGGGGGCAGCGACCGCCAGGCCGTGCGGGTCGGTTACGGTGAGAACCGCGGTGTAAAGGCCCGGCTCTTCATAGAGGTGCACGGGGTTTCTCTCGGAAGAAACGGCACCGTCCCCGAAGGTCCATCGACACGGCAGGGTGCTCGACGTCGAGAACCGCACTTTCAAAGGCGGAGTCCCTTCGCGCGGCTCGGCGGATGCCTCTACCCGGGGCCGCAGCCTCTCGCCGGGCTCGTAGACGCTGATGCGCAGCAGATAGTTGGCGCCCGGGGGCGTGAAGGTGAACCTGCCTGCCAAGGCGTTCGGCATTGCGGTGGTGGTCATCCCCCACGTATCGATGGCGTCGACCTTATACGGCCCCGGACCGGGAAGGTCCAGGGTCACTTGGGTAGAGGTTGTGAGATAGACCAGATAGAGCCGGCCTTCTTTGGAAAGGACGCGGCTGCCGGGGGAAGGCTCGCTCGGCGTCATTTCGTCGAAGGGGGTTCGCTGCATGATTTGCTTGAGAAACGCAATCCTGGGCGGGCTCTGCCCGTGGAGGACACCGCCCTTGGACCACCAGAGTATGTCCCTGGGGTGCCTGTAGGTTTCGCCGTGCCCGACGTAGCAGCCGCCGATAGTGCCGAGCCAGAACCTGTGCACCATCTCTTGGGCGGTGATGTTGCCCCAGCCCTGCGGGATGTTGCCCTCGTACTTGCACTCGTCGTAGATGATGGGCTTTTTGTACTTTTCGCGCCACTGCCTGCCGCTTGCCAGGTCTGAGCTCTGGATGCTTGCGTGCGTGACCCAACTCTTGGTGTGGTCGTAGAAGCCGCGGCAGTTATGTATTCCGCGCATGTGGCCGTAGGGGTCGTACTTCTGCACGATTTGAAAGAAGCGGTCCCAGTCGGCCATTGTCTTTGACTTCATCAGGTCGTACTCGTTGGCGAATGACCACCACACATTTCGGTAGGCCGCCAGCCTGGCGACGATATAGCGCAGGTAGCGATCGTCGGTCTCGGCGCTCATCTGCGAGAAGCCCCAGCGGTCGTACGGGTGGAAGAGGATGACGTCCGCTTCGATGCCCAGGTCACGAAGGTTCGCGACGCGGCTCTCAAAATGCCGGAAGAACTCGGGGTTGAAGCGGGTATAATCCCAATCCTTGAGCGGTGTGCCCTCGAAGGGGTAGTACTTGGGCTCATTCTGGTTATAGGCATAGGCCTTCGGGAAGACGCACATCCTGAGCTTGTTGAAAGGGGCCTGTTTGAGTGTGGCCAGCGTCTGCTCTTCGAGGGTCGCGCCCTGATGGGCCCAGGCATAGCAGGTGGTGCCGACCTGGAAATAGGGCTCGCCGTCGGCGTAGGCCAGGCGCCAGGTGTTGTGGACGCGAACGGGGCCGTGGTTTTCTTTGGACGGCTCGACACAGGTGAAGTAGCCCTTTTTGCCGTGCAGCTCCCTTCGGCTGCTCATGGTTACATAGGCCCACGGGCCGGGGGCATCCGGCATGAAGCGAATTCGATATACACCGGCCCCGTCGTAGAATCCCTCCGGCTCGAAGAGACGCCCGGCCTGCTCAAAGCGGCCTTTCAACTGCACGTCCACGAAAGGGTTTCCACCGGATGGCCCATTGAGTGACAGTTCGAAGATTCCCCAGCGCTCGATCTCCTGGGTGCCGGCTGCCCGGCCGGCATCGGGCATACCAACGGGCAGTGCCAGAAGCGTCAACAGCAACCAGGCGACAGACACTGTGTTTGTGCGCATTTGAGCCGTTCTCCTCTCTATCTTCAGCAACACTATTGCCGCGACCGGCCCGGTGTCTACCAGGGGCCGCCCGCACTACAGGTCCAAAGGCGATACGTAGTCACCGAGCTTGTCCTGAAGGGCTTCGAGCCGCTTTCGGGTCCCGGCGAACGTATCGAACAGCACCTTCGGAGTGTCAGCGACCTTGTCTTTGTAGATCTTCTCGACGCGGTCCAGCTTTGCGAGATTCTCCGGTATGCGAATGGTGAACTGCCGGACGTAGTCGTCGCGCGTGTAGTCGGCCTTGAGGTGCTCCTTGAACAGCTTTTGGAGGTCCTCGTATTTGGGTATCAGGCCGGTCGGCGTCTCGATGCCTTCGACGTCGCCGTTAACGCGAAGCTCGGCCCAGAGTATCCAGACGAGCTTGTCGGCCATGCCGTTGAGGTATTTGCCGTCCTTGCCCCGCAGGAAGTAGTTGACCGAGAAGACGAGCGGCGGATTCTCGACGCCCCGGACGAAGTCGAGATTGTTCCGGATGTACCGCCCGAGCGGTATCGAGAGGAAATCCAGATTGGACATGAGGTTGAACGACCTGACTCCCTCCTGTCCGAGCGTCGCGGCGGTTGTCTCGGATTCGAGTGAAGCTCCTTTTAGTAGTATCCCTTCGGTCCAGTTGAAGGCCTGCTCGACGGGGACCCACGTGTCGCTGTCGCGGCCGCCATAGACAATGCCGCCCACAGGGACGCCTTGCGGGTCATCCATCATGGGATCCATATTCTTTAGCTCGCCGATGTTGAGGGTGTATCTGGCATTCTTGTGTGAGGCGGTAATCTCGTTGCCTTTGGCGTCTTTCTTGCCCTTTTTCCATTTGCCGGAGTGGTTGGTTCCTTCGGCGGGCAGCTCGGCGCCCATGCCCAGCCAGTGCGGCTTCTTTGCATCATCGACCAGCACGTTGGAGAAGATCACCTCGCCGGGATTCGTGAGCGCCTCGTAGATCACCGGGTCGTCGGTGGGGTTTACGTCTCGAATTATGCCGAAGATGCCCTTTTCGACGTTGACAGAGCGAATCTGCCCGTTCTTTTTGCGAAAGTACGCGATGTCGTCACCGATTATGGTCTGTCCGGGCAGCATTGAGGTCGAAGTTTTTCCGCAGGCTGACGGAAACGCTCCGGCGAAATATGTCACCCTGCCGCCGGGGCCGTGGGCACCGAGAACGAACATGTGCTCGGCGAGCCAGCCTTCCCTTGAGGCCTTCTGGATAGCCAGCCTCAGTGCCAGTTTCTTCAGTCCTATGGTGTTTCCGCCGTACTGCGTATTGACGCTGTAAACGATCTCCTCTTCGAGGTCGATGTAGACCCGGCGTTTGTCAATGTCTTTGCTGACGGCGTTTTCAAGCCGGCCCTCGGAGTGCAGGAACCTGAAGAAGGCCGGCGAGGCGCCGATCTTGCCGAACTGCTCGTAGCCCGGTCGATATAGAATGGTCTCGCTGTGGGCGACGTAGGGCGAATCCGTTATCTGCACGCACGGTATGGAGAATTCCGAGTCGATTGGCCCGAGACAGAAGAAGCAGACGAGCATCCGGCGGCCGGTCATCGAGCCCTTCAGGAACTCGCGAACTTCCGCCGTGCCGGCCTTCTTGTCAATAGAGTTGAGCTGTTCGCCGAGGTCCGAGCCGGGCGGCAGGAGGTACTTTGTGTTGGCTTTGTCCCGGGCCTGGTCGTTGTATCCGTCAAAATGGAGCGTATGGCCGGCAATGTCCAGTGGGGTCTCCTCGCCGTTCTCTATCGCCATTTGGCGAATATAGGCCCTATCCTCGTCCGAATCCGTGCACACATAGACCGACTCCGGTGAGGTCAGCTCGATGGCGTCGGCGACGAACTCATGCATCCTGGGATTGTCGAGGGCCATCAGCCTGTCGTAGTTATCGGCCGTCAGTTTCTGTTTCAGCAGCTCAATTACGTTGCCCATCTACCACTATGCCTCCTGACAGATTAGTTCAGTCCAAAAAAAACCGAGCGATTGTAACTATAGGGTCCGGAGGCGTCAACTTGTTTCCCTGAAATTCTGATTTTTGTATTACCTGGACTTATACTGTCCGCCCTTATCGCCTTGGAGGATACAGAAATCCCTTGATGACCGCCTTTTTCAGCCGTTCTACGCCGGCGCATCACCGGCCCGCTATCACCGGTCGGCCTCGATTAGGGGCGGTTTCGCCTCAGAAGACCACGCATCAGTTCTCTTCGGTGCTTCAGAGTACATTGATGGCGAGGCAGAGACCGACGGCCCCATCACGGCCGCCCTATCCCATCCAGAAACCTTTGCGGTGTGAAATGCCGAGGACCTTGCGACAGTGGGGACAGAAATAGATGTAGCGCTTGCCGAAAACCGCCCCCAGCTCGCGCAGCCACAGGGTCCGCAACTCGGTCGAGCAGTGCGGGCAGACCGGTTCGACATCGCTCTTTTTTTCGACAGTTATCATTCGGCACTCTCCTGCAATATCAGTATTGTCCCTGCGTTCTTTTCGTGCTTCAGGATAACGGAGGGGCCTTTTTCAGTCAAACTGAAAGCACGATGTCCGGGCGGATAATGGTTCGAATCTACCGCGGTTCAGAGACATGGATGCGCATTACAAAGGGCCGGGCTTTGCGGCCCGGCCCTCGTGGTCAAGAACTTCAAACGCAGGGGGTGGGATTTCAGATTTTGAACTCGAATGAGTGGATTTCGTCCTTGTCCAGGTCCCTGCCCTGACAGCGAAGCGTAAAGCCGCCCTTATTGAGCTGGTATGCGAAATCCCTGCCGCTGAATGGGTCTTTGGGCAGCCCATCCGGGAGGGCCTCAGGCAAGCGGCCGGTCCCGGCCTTTACGAGGTAAATCTCCACGGCCGCCTTAAGCGCGTTAAGCCTGGCCTTGCTCCGCACCTCGTGGCCGTATATCTTCCACATCTTAGGAGCGAAGGCGTTTGTCAGCAATGCAGCTTGGTCCTTCGCAGCATCGGCCTTTGCCTTTTCACTGAGGCCCTTGAGCTGCCGATGGGTTTCGACATACGGCGCCTTCTTGTCCAGAATCACCTGGTAAGACTCTATAAACTGCTTGTAGTACCGGCGAATCTGCTCGAAGAAGGCCTCGTCAAGACCGTCGATTAGCTCGATAACGTTGGGGTCAGGGGATTCCCCGAGCAGGAGGTTTTTCAGCTCCTCCACGTTCTCGATCCGCATGCTCTCAAGGGCAATCTCCTGCTCAGCTTCCATCGCGGCCTTGACCGAGAGCGGCCTGGTCGGCACGGTCGCAAGCCGGGTCTTCAGCCAGAGGAGCGTCTCAGGGTCATTCTGGACGCCGACCAGAATGTCCTGTATACACCCTTCAGCCATCTGCCCGACCGCAGTAGCCACCAGAAAGCTGATGATCGTCTCGTCGCCGACGTGCCGGGCCATTTTGCGAATCGTCATGCAGCGCTCCAGCGCCTGTCGGTAGTCGCCGTCCGTCGCGAGAATACGGGCATCCGCGACCATTACAAAGCACAACCACCTCATCTGGGCCAGGTGGGGGAACAGGGCCGAGAATCCGTCGGAGTATCTGAGCCCCCAGTTGCAGTTTGGCAGCTCGCCGGCCGCCATGGCATAGTAAATTGCATCGCGACAGCCACGGACGTGCCGCCTGACTTCTTCGTTAGGCGCCATGTTGCCTTTGGCCACATCGGTCAGCATCCTACGGACCTCTTCATCGTCGGACTTCCGGTTGATCAGGAGGGCCTGGTAGTAGTACAAGGCCGCGTTGTCGGGGTCCGGCGGGTAGGCGAACAGCGACTCGGAGAAGACAGACAGCGTCGCGGCGGCACACAAAATCACGGTCATCATTTTCTTATGCGTTTTTCTCATGGTTGTATCCTCTACAATCTTTAGCCTTCGAAATCTTCGAGTAAATCCCGCATCGACAGTTTTGGCTGCGCCGAGCCGAACAGGCGGATGGTCTCATCGAGCTGGCGGTCAAGCGCTTCCATGCCGCCTCGACGATACGCCATGGCCAGCGACATCCCGGTCATCATCGTAGTGGGGGACTTTGCAGCCTGCGGTGCCGGCTCAGGCGCGGGATGGTCAGGAGCCGGGCGAGGTATGAACAGAACAATCGCCACTATTATCACGGCCGCAGCGGCAAGCCTCACGAAGGGGCTCCTGATAATCCTCGGCCAATTACCTGAAAGACCGGCCGCTCTAGCAGGAGCGTTCCGGGTTGCCCGGGACAGAAGCGTCTGAAACTCGGCGGGATACTTCCTCCTGAACTGCTCGGCGTCGAACCGAGGTTCTTCCGAGTTGACCGTGCGAGAGATCAGCTCATCCAGCCATTTGTCATTCTCTTGCTCTTTCATAGTCACCCCTCGCGGAAACCCTTGCGTTGCAGGTAAGCGGCTATCTGCTTCTTTGCCCTTCGAAGTCTTCCATTTATCGCCTGCTCGGATATGCCTAACACGTCGGATATCTGTTCATAGGGCATACCGTCGTAAAATCGCAGGAAAATCACTTCTCTTGCCGGGGCCGAGAGTTTCCCGAGGGCCTCTCTGACGGCCTCGACCGCATCATCGTCGCCGCCCCGACGCGTCAATCGTGCAAATGCTTCGCAATCCGGCACGTCGGCGACCTTTCGAGCCATATCCCTTGCCGCGTTTCTGCAGATGGCGGCCAGCCAGGCGGCAAACCGATTGTTCTGCCTCAACCCCGGCAGGTTTACGGCGGCCTTTGCAAACGTTTGCTGGGCTGCGTCCTCGGCCAGATGCCTGTCGCCCAGTATCGAATGAGCAATCGCAACCATCGACGGATAATATCGCCGGCATAACTCGGTGAAACTGTCGGCGTCCCCGGCGGCGGCCGCTTCGACCAGGGCCGAATCCGTCTTCTGTGCGACCGAGTTGTCTTTCTCTACCGTTCCAGACATCATTTTGCCGAACCAGCCTTCACCATTGAAGACTCGCTGCCGCTCCAAAATTGGGCGCACAAAATTACGCCTCCGTATATTTGCAGATTATATGGCTTTCCTGCAGGTGGGCGCATTAAAAAAGCCAGCCCTTGAAGGCTGGCTTTGAGTTACTGTTGTTAAACCGCCGGAATTACACGGGCATTGAAGGCCATTGAAGCCTAATTGCCGGTAGAACAGGCTGCCGCTGCTCCACAACAACCCTGGACGTTGCCGGCTACATCGGTCTGTTCGGCACAGCAGGGCTTGTCACAGTCGGCCGGGCAGGCCTTGACGTCGGCCGCCGGGCAACACGGCTTGGGAACTCCCATCGGGCAGGCCGCCTGACCGGCCTCGGCACAGCAGGGCTTGTCACAGTCGGCCGGGCAGGCCTTGACGTCGGCCGCCGGGCAACACGGCTTGGGAACTCCCATCGGGCAGGCCGCCTGACCGGCCTCGGCACAGCAGGGCTTGTCACAGTCGGCCG
>CP070678.1:5417152-5427417 GCA_020352515.1 Phycisphaerales bacterium
AAAATGCAACCCTTTCAGTCACGGTCAACCCCGATGCTACCATATCGGTCACGGACAAACGCACCCGGCACATCTGGCGCCAGAAGCTCGTGACCGGCGGACGAATAACAGGCAGCTCGGCCGCGTCCGGCGCAATAGACGCGGTCTGGCACTGTAACTGGACCGGCCTGGATTTTAAGCTCAACCTCAGCCTCGAAGCCGACCTGCCCGAATTCACCATCGAGCTTGCCACCGACGGAGATTTCAAAGCGAACCTTCAGTTCCCTCACCCCTTCCTGACAGAACCCGGCACCTATCTCGTGGTCCCCATGAACGAGGGAATCTCATACCCCGTCGACGACAAAACCATAAACGAGCGATGGCTCGTCGCCTACGGTGGACACGGAATCTGCATGCCCTTCTGGGGCGTCACCGACGGGCAGGCCGCACAAATGGCCATAATCGAAACCCCCGACGACGCCGCTGTCAATATCAAACGTATCGACGCCAGGCTCTGCATCGTGCCCGTCTGGAATCCCCAAAAGGAACGGTTCGGTTATAAGCGACGCCTGCGCTACATCTTCTTCGACAAGGGCGGCCACGTCGCAATCTGTAAGCGATACCGCGCGTACGCACAAAAAACCGGCCTGCTCAAAACCCTCGCGCAGAAACGCCAGCAGAATCCCCACGTGGACCTGCTCATCGGCGCCGTCAACATCTGGTGCTGGGAACGCAACGCCCTCGATATCGTCCGCGAGATGAAAGCCGCCGGCATAGACCGAATCCTCTGGAGCAATCGCAAGGGCCCCGACGTAATCAAGGCCATGAACCGGATACCCGGCATCCTCACCAGCCGCTACGACATATACCAGGACCTCATGGACCCGAAGGTCGTCAAAGAGCAGCTCCGCGGCCTCCATCCCGACTGGACCCAGGACGCCTGGCCCGCTGACCTCATGCTCGACGAAAAAGGCGACTGGCGAAAGGGCTGGCGCGTGAAGGGAAAAGACGGCAAAATGTATCCGTGCGGCGTGCTCTGCGATATGCAGGCCCGCAAATACGCCCGCCGGCGAGTGCCCGAGGAGCTCAAAACCCATCCATATCGGTGCCGATTCATCGATACCACAACCGCCTCCCCATGGCGGGAATGTTACGATCCCAATCACCCGATGACCCGAACCGACAGCCGCCGCTGGAAAATGGAGCTGCTCAGGTATATGTCCGAAGAAATGAAACTCGTCACCGGCAGCGAAACCGGCCACGACGCCGCCGTCCCCTTCGTACATTATTTCGAGGGGATGCTCAGCCTCGGCCCATACCGCGTCCCCGACGCCGGAAGGAATATGCGCAAAATCTGGAACGACGTACCGGAACGAGTCGCCAAATTTCAGCTCGGCCAAAAGTACCGACTGCCACTCTGGGAGCTCGTCTACCACGACTGCGTCGTCGCCCAATGGTACTGGGGTGACTACAACAACAAGCTGCCCTCCCTCTGGAAAAAGCGAGACCTCTTCAACATCCTTTATGCCACCCCGCCCATGTTCATGTTCGACTACAAACTCTGGCAACGCCAAAAAGACCGATTCGCCCAAAGCTATAAGAGAATCTGCCCGCTGGTCCGATCCGTAGGCTATGCTGAAATGACAGACCACAAGTTCCTCACCCCCGACCGCAACGTCCAGCAAACCACATTCGCCAACCGCATCACCATAACCGTCAATTTCGCCATGACTCCTTATACCCTCGCCCCCGGCCTTCAAATTGCCCCTATGGACTATCGTGTCTCCGGAATGCCCGATACCCCTGAAAAACCCTCATTATCGGTCCCTCCCCAACCGCTTTGTCCTTTGATGCCACGCCGGCAAGCACTGGCAGCCGGCACTGATAACGCCCTTGTGAACACAGAACCGCCCTTATATAGGACGTTACCCTCTGCCGGTTTGCCACCCGCCACGGGGCAAATCCCAAGAAGAAAACTCAATCGCCCCACGCAAAAGCCTGAAAATAGGCCCCCGCCCCCGAACAAAGTACGTCTTTTTCAGCAGAAATATGGCGGACCAGTCCTATATATGCCGATACATCAGCATAGAAAATCAGGATTAAATTCATTTGACATTTGGGCCGGGACGTTTTATATACGTGCGCGTCCGGTGTGTTGTCGACGCGTGTACTGTAACCTGAATTGGAGAGTGAAAGGATGGAACAAAAAATACTGTTAAAAGAAAGTGATGTCCCACGACAATGGTATAACTTTGCGGCGGACCTGCCCACACCCCTGCTCCCGCCACTCGGACCTGACGGAAATCCTGTAAGCCCCGACATGCTCGCACCCGTCTTTCCCATGAATCTTATTGAGCAGGAGGTAAGCCAGGAACGCTGGATAGACATCCCCGACGAGATCCTAAACATCCTCTACCGATGGCGACCGGCGCCGCTCAAAAGAGCTGTCTACCTCGAGCAGCACCTTAAAACACCGGCCCGAATCTATTACAAGGATGAGAGTTACAGCCCCCCGGGAAGCCACAAGCCAAATACCGCCGTCGCCCAGGCTTGGTACAACAAACAGTTCGGTATCAAGAGACTAACCACCGAGACCGGAGCAGGCCAGTGGGGAAGCGCGCTCGCCTTTGCCTGCAAGCTCCTCGGCCTCGAATGCAAGGTCTTCATGGTCAGAATCAGCTTCGAGCAGAAGCCTTTCAGAAAGATAATGATGCAGGTCTGGGGCGCAAACTGCGTCGCAAGCCCCAGCAGCGAGACAAATGCCGGAAGAAAGGTCCTCGAGCAAATGCCCGACACGCCGGGAAGCCTGGGTATCGCTATTAGCGAAGCCATCGAGCAGGCCGTAACGGACCCGTCCGGAACAACACGCTACTCGCTCGGCAGCGTGCTGAACCACGTGCTGCTCCATCAGACCATAATCGGCCTCGAAGCCAAAAAGCAGCTCGAATATGCCGGCGAAAAGCTCCCCGATGTGGTCATAGGCTGTGCCGGAGGCGGAAGCAACTTCGCCGGACTCGCCTTCCCCTTCGCCGCCGAAAAGATCAACGGCGCCGAAATGACAATCATACCGGTCGAGCCCGCCGCGTGCCCCACTATGACACGAGCGCCCTTTGCCTATGACTTCGGCGACACCGCCTGCACTACCCCGCTGCTGGCAATGTACACACTCGGCCACGCCTTCGTGCCGCCGCCAATCCATGCCGGGGGCCTGCGATACCACGGAATGGCCCCCCTTGTCTGCCAGGCAATCGTTGAAGGACTCTTAGAGCCCCGCTCGTATCACCAGAACAAGTGCTATGAAGCCGCCTTGACCTGGGCCGCAACGGAAGGAGCCATCTGCGCACCTGAAACCAGCCATGCCGTCGCGGCCGCCATTGACGAGGCCCAAAAGGCCAGAGAAGAAGGCAAGGAAAAGGTAATACTCCTAAACTACAGCGGCCATGGCCTCATGGACCTGTCGGGCTACGACGCATTTCTGGCCGGCAAACTTACCGATTACGAGCTTCCCGATGAGGACCTCCAGAAGTTCACCAAAGAACTCGAGAACCTCCCAAAGGCGGAAATCAGAAAGACCGGAAAATGGTAAGCTCGTATGCGGTCAGAGTTCGATATAAGACGTTAGGACGTGTCAAAGGTTGAAAAAGCAATTGATGGTATAGTTTTTAAGGAGAACATGAGATGAAGAAAACCATTCTATTTTCTGCCGTCTTCTTGTTGGCGGCTACAGGTCTGGCTCAGGCTCAGGAAGGTGGGCTCCACGGAAGTTTTGACCTGACGTACCAGAGCAAATATGTATGGCGAGGCTTCGATGTCTATGGGGACAAAAGCGCCGTGCAACCGACCATCGACCTGGATCTGTTCGGCACAGGCCTCGGATTAAGCCTGCAGGGCCACCGCGCAAATTCAAGCGGATACGAATTGGCCGAGCGATGGGACTACACCCTGTATTACCAGAATCGCCTTTTCGCCGACCAGCCCGTTGAAACCTTGTACAGGCTCGGGTGGGTTTACTACAACTATCCGGATTTATCCTGCACAGACGCGGATTTGCAGGAATTGCACGCGATCCTCTCGTGGCCGAAGATTCTGGGTGTCAAGGGTCTGGTTCCGACGTATGTTCTCGTCAAGCTGTGGCCGTCGAGCGGCGGCTCCCTTGTGGCTGGCAGAGTGGATCTCACCAAGGGGATACCGAGCACCGGGACCGCCTCGGGTTTTGCGCATATTTTCATGCTCGACTACGGGCTGCCCATCAAAGGGTTGATGCCGGACGTCCCCGAGCAAACCCTGAAGTTCCACTCGGAATTAGTGTTCAACGACGGGGTGGGGCCTGCCGGCCAGAACGTGGACCATGACTGGTCAAACGCGGTGCTTGGAATCTCAACCGATTTCGAGCTGGCCAAAAACCTCGTCTTGACTCCGGGTGTTTATCATCAAATGACCTTCGAAAGCACCGTCAACGACGACAAGGACGAGACCTGGGTTACCGTGGGCCTGACGTACAAGTTCTAAAAGGCGATGAATTGCAAACGCCGATTATCAAAAAGGCCGGCCCTTAAGCGCCGGCCTTTTTTCGTTGACCGGCTCGCAACTCGCAAACGACATCCTCACAACCATGACCGACTGGCAGAAGGCCTCGGCCATAGGGAACGCGCGTCTCAAAGGCACGCACGAACCACCCGGGCCTGTTACCCCAACAGTGCGACCATCCGACGGGTGCCCGATATAGTGCAGGATTACAGCCATGAGACCATATCACGTCACAATTGCGGCAGTCTTTCTGGCGATTCCGGCTTGCCTGCCTCAGTTTTGCTGCACACCGGACACGTACCCCCGCACCCCGCAAAGCGCCACCGCCGCCACGCCCCGGCTTGAGCTGATCCGACCCGCACCGGACGGTACCCGCTTTGTCGGCGCCGAATCGGGAGCCACCTTCATCCCCTGGGGCTTCAACTACGACCATGACGCCGATGGCCGCCTTCTCGAAGACTACTGGTTCCAACGCTGGCCCACAGTCGTCCACGACTTCGGGGAGATGAAAGCACTCGGCGCAAACGTTGTCCGCATTCACCTCCAAACCGCCAAGTTCATGAATACCCCGAGTGAGCCCAACCAGGTGGCCCTCAACCAGCTTGCCCGACTCCTGAAGCTCGCCGCCAAAACCGGCCTCTACCTCGATATCACCGGCCTCGGCTGCTACCACAAGGCCGAACTGCCCCGGTGGTACGACTCCATGAGCGAGGCCGCACGCTGGGACGTTCAAGCCCTCTTTTGGGAGGCCGTCGCCGCAACCTGTGCCCACAGCCCCGCCGTCTTCTGCTACGACCTCATGAACGAGCCCGTCCTGCCCGGTGCCGACAAGCCCGAGAAAGAATGGCTCGTCGGTGAGTTTGCCGGCAAGAATTTCGTGCAGCGCATCACCCTCGACCTTGCCGGCCGGACCAGACAGAACGTCGCAAAAGACTGGGTCGAAAGGCTCGTCGCCGCTATCAGAAAGCACGACCGTCGGCACATGATAACAGTGGGCGTAATACCCTGGGCCTACACCTTCCCGGGCGCCCGGCCGCTGTTTTACTCCCACACCGTCGCCGCCAAACTCGATTTCGTCAGCGTCCATTTCTACCCCGAAAAAGGAATGCTCGACAAGGCACTAAACGCCCTCGCCGTTTACGACATAGGAAAACCCCTCGTCGTCGAGGAGATGTTCCCGCTAAAATGCGGAACCGATGAGCTCGATGCCTTCATCGACGCCTCCGCACGGATCGCCGACGGCTGGATAGGATTCTACTGGGGCAAGACCATCGAAGAATACTCTAAGCCCGATATCGACCTGCCCGGTGCCATCACCCGTGACTGGCTCAAGTACTTCAAAGCCAAAACGCCCGATATCCTGCACCTTCGCTCGGAGCTCGACGGACTCTAAATCCGCATATTCTTGCGTGCCCATGTAGGCCGGAAGGTCGCTTGAACAGCCCGTACGCCCGCATGGACCCTGATGCCAAATACGCAGCAGACACCACCGGCTCCCCTCACCGGCGAATATCCGGGCCCAGCCGCCCACAAAGCCCCCCACTTTTGCGTTGACAGCCAAAGTGGTTGCTGTTATAATAAAATACGTGGCTAAAGGTGGATTTCGGACGTCAGCGTCGTCTGTATTACCACCGGTCGACCGGAATATGGCCTTTACTGACACCGGGCGTGTTCGGTTTTTTTGCAAAGGGGAAATGATGAAGAGCGTTTCTGGATTTGCGTGCAGGCTGGCTCTGGCAGCTTTGTTGTGTGTGTGTGTGTGCCTGCCATTCGGCTGTGGGGCGGACCAGCTCGGCGAGAGACGAGCTGAGGGCACCGAGGTTATAGTCAGGATGGCTCCGAGCGAAAGCTTCATGGACCAGCTCGGCGAGACACGAGCTGAGGGCAGCCGCAGGCACCGCAGAGTGTTACGGATCAATCGCCAGGAAATGATGGCCGATATAGACAGGCTCCTGCTACTCGACCGGCCGAGCAAGCTTACCGACAAGAGAATACCCTGACAGAGATATGGATGAACAGCAAGCGGATGGGGCCGCCGGAGACTCTTGCCGCTTCCTGATTTGTGTCAAAGGGATTTGAGCTGTGGAAGTGCTCATCGATTATGTTAGCCGCGTGGCAAAATATGATTGGTGGGTTGTGGCCATCGAGTTATTTCTTATAGGCCTTGTCGTTTACTGGGTGGTCGACTTCCTCGAAGGAACTCGTGGCGAAAGGCTCTTCCGAGGCGTATTATTCATCCTCGTAGCCGGAGTCCTGATCCTCAACCTCCTGGTACAGCAGTTTGACTTCGCCCGCCTTCAATACCTCTACAAGGGCTTCCTGATCGCCGTTCTGATAATAGCCGTCGCCGCGTTTCAGCCGGAGATCAGACGCGTCCTTATGCGCATCGGACAGCCTCACTTCTGGTCGGGCTCCTCCCGACAGTTGTCAAAGACCGCTGAGGAAATTACCGCCGCCGTCACCGCCCTTTCCCGAGACCGAATCGGCGCAATAATCGTAATCGAACGCCGGGTAGCACTCGGAGAGTTCATAGAAACCGGCGTCCGCGTCGATGGACGCGCAACCTCAGAGCTTCTCAGGACACTCTTTCATCCGGGAACCTCCCTTCACGACATGGCCGTGATAATAAGAGGCGAAAGAGTCGCCGCCGCACGAGTACAACTGCCACTCGCTGAGGCCGGAATCGTCGGAGGAATCGAGCTCGGCTCACGACATCGGGCCGCCATGGGAATCACAATGGGCTCCGACGCGAGCTGTATTGTCGTCAGCGAGGAAACCGGAATTGTCTCCGTTGCCGAAAACGGAAAACTACGCCGAAATCTGGATGAGCCACAACTAAGAAAGTATCTCGCCGGAGCCGTTGCCTGAACTGTCGCCGCAATCCCAGCGGTGCCTATTTCTGCAGGGAACCATGACATTGAAAAAGATAAAATACGGTAAGATAGCAATAGTGGCATTTCTGACCGCCCTGATATGGATTTGGACCGACCTCGTCCTCGACGAAACCCTGCCCGACAAGGTAGCAGTCCTCGTCGCCGAGGAATCTCCGGACCCAGAGCTTTGGGTCAGCTTCGGCCGCGAACCCTCACTCAAGTTGTTTATCACACTCACCGGACCACACTCGGCCATCAGCAGGTTCGAGAGGGACAAGCAGGCCCTTGAGTTCTCCTTCAATGCCGTTCGTGAAAAGCTTGACACCCCCGGTGTCAATTCCCTCGCCCTCCTGCCATTCCTCCAAAAGGATAAGCAGCTCAGACGCCTGGGCCTCAAAGTCAAATCGTGCGAGCCCAAAACGGTCGAGGTCAACGTTGTCAGGCTCGCACAGAGGACGTTGCCCATAGAATGCGTGGATTCCGACGGCAAACCACTGAAGGCCAGGAGCATCGACCCGCCAAAGGTCGATATGTACGTGCTCGAGCAGACCAGAACCGCCCAGGTCAGGCTCAGCCCCCAGGAGGTGGAGAAGGCGAGGTTCTCACCCATCCAGAAGAAGCCCTTTGTGACGCTCGCCACGGGTCAGATAAGAGAGGCGCAGAAACCCGTTAAAGTGACAATGCCACCGGAAGAGGACCCTCTTGAGGATTTGTCGGTCGAGAGGCCAACGCTCAGTTTCGCTTTAAGCCCAAACCTCCAGGGCAAATGCAAAATCAAACTCGAGAATCCCGAAGACGTGATAGTCCAGCCCATCGCCATAAGGGCCACGCGAGAAGCCAAACTCGCCTATGAAAACCAAATATACGCCACGATGACGCTGCACATACTTGACGAAGACCTTAAGCAGACGGGCGAGCTGCAAAGAACGGTCGTCTACAACTTCCCCGAGGAATACGTGCGCAGAGGAGAAATCGAGCTTAAGAAAGACACCAGACAGCCGGTAGAGGCTAGATTCACCATCACGCCTCTCCCGCCCCCCGAAGCCGCCTCCGGCGCCGGACAGTAACAGGCAAACCTCGAACCCTCCGGCGACACCCCACAGTCCGCCTTGTCCGCAACCACAATCGGTCAACCGTTTATTGGCACACGCGCGTTGAAGACTAATCGAGAGGCGAGACTGTACCCTCGCCGGGCGCCCTGAACACTAATATCACCTTCTCTTCTCCGCCCTTTTCAGCACAACCGTATCCGCCTTCCCCCTGATGACCATCATACCGTCGGACGTGGCCGTGGCGGTAACCTCACCGTCGTCAATGGTGATCCGCGCCGAGCCGTCCTCGCCAACGGTCCACGTGCCGGCCATCTGCTCTTCACCGGCCGTCACAACAATCATATCCTCCTCCATGAACACAACCTCAACCCCCTCCCCCTCATGCGTGCCCTTCCACGATCCCAGGAAGGCGTCCTCCGGCCGAACGCTCGTGCACGAGCTGAGCACCACACAAATCAACAAAACCCCCGACACCGCAACAAGCTTTCTCATGAAAACACCCCTTTCTCTAAGCCACAACCACTGCCCGTTTCTCCCCCATCATACCACAAACCCCGCATCCCCAAAACCCCGAATCGACATCACCAATCCAGTGCTCCACAATATCCCTGGTTACTTCCCACGTTACACCGTTCTATACAAATACAAGCGGACATAAGTCGAAGAAGTGGGGCTCTCCTCAACCTTGCGCCATGCTTCGGCTACCTGGTCAACGAACCTTGCGGGGGTAAAAGACGCCGAGGACCATGAAATGGTTTTGGAAGCGCTTCATGTTTCCAACATAGAAGTAGGCTTCACGGTCGTCGCCACAAATGGTGCCCAACCACTTCTCTCTGATCTTGTACAACAACTCCGCTCGCGACGCGTACCTGGATCGCCATTTCCTGTAAGACTGCTTGATCTCCCAGTCTACTATGCACAGCTTATGGCCGGAGCATGAAGGCTCGCCCGCGCATTTGAAATGGTAATAGAAGTCAAATGGTATCTGTTCGATAGCCTTCTTGCTCCTGTCGAAGAGCATACCCTGAGCGTATATTCCCTCTCGCTTTGCCTCCGACTCCAGATCTGCCTTCTGCCACGAGAACTCGATCTCGCTCGGTTTGAATACTCCGAGCGATTTCCCTTCGCCTCCCTCTTTCAATATCCCACAAAACGACCGAGAAACCGTTGGGAGAATGATTCTCCCACGGGCAGCCCAGTTATCTTTGGTGCCAAGCCGCTTCAGCCTTTCAATGCTGTCGCGGTCAACCTTGTAGCTCTCGATGCGGTGATCGTCCTTCGCCTTATAGCACTTGACGCTAATGACCGTGTACTTGTCAAACTTCCGTGGACTTTCCAAGTCTCTGAATGGGATTGGATAGAGGCGAATCCATTGTCCCGTATCAATATCGATCCCCGCGCAGCAGACGGTCTCGCCGTACTTTTTGCTTGGACTCGGGTAGGCCTTAACGGTTATCAGCACTCGCTTCTGTTGTAGCCTGGGCATATCCCCCCGCGTGTTCAGAGATTCCTAATTCTGAGGCCGTTGCCGTCCCTTTCCTTTATCTTCCGTGCCACGACATTGCGATGGCACTGCGCCGCGAGTCGCTCGAAGCACATCAGGCAGCACCTCCTCTGTTCCACATACCGATAAGCGTCTTCCACGGCCTGCCGCCTGGACCCGATCAATTGCTCCATCCGCTCGAAGAAACTAACATAATCCCTGTCAGCTTTGAGCGCGTCCCGGATGGGCTTGGGCGTTCCAAGGTCCCCTCTGTGCACGTAGGAAATGCCCACAGCACAAAGCCTTTCGCCAAGGCGCCTCTTCGAAAACCCTGGCTTTCTCGAAATGGGC
>CP070678.1:5427517-5451559 GCA_020352515.1 Phycisphaerales bacterium
AGCCGCCGGGGCGCTGCTTTTGGCGCCATCCTGTCTATTATACGCGTCAACAGCGTAAATATTTGCGCAAAAACTGCCCCTGAACAGGGAAAAACAGCGAAAGCGACCGGTCCGCGGTGTTCGGGGCCGTCGCCTGGAGGCTTTTGGGGCGCGGTCGTCAATAGGGCAGACAGGCGCAGCGACGCGGAGAAGGCGGCGGGCACGCCTGCTACTGTTCCGTTTCGATGCGGAATTCACGAGTCTGGTGTTGCAGGGGCCAGAAGACCTGGTCGCCGCCTTTCTCTCCTTCGCCCCAGTAACTTGGCCTGCCCCCGTCGTCGTCAAAGTCGGCGCCGAAGCTGTACAGTATGAAGTCATCCCCGCTGCGCCTGTACACCAGCGGCCTGCCGCTGTAAGGATCTATCGGCAATTCTTTCAGATAACCTTGCCTGGCAAGCATCTTCAGTTCCGAAGGGAATCGGCCATAGTCGGCTTTGTAACGCAGCAATGCGACGCCTGTAATCAAAGCATCCGTTTGCGCATTGCAGTGAGCCGCTAATTCCAAGATACGCGGGAACTCGGGGGCCAGTGTCACGGCAAGGAGGTTCCCGTCTACTCGGTCCACGAATTCATCCCACACGTCCCACTCATCAATCCCCTGTTCTTTCAACTCGAACGGTTTCTTCTCCAGGATCGAGCTCATATACTCAAAACCTCTCTCGACAGCTTCCGTCGTTTGCCGGCGAGTGAAGCCAGCAAAACTCGTCCAATCTTCCTCTGTCGCGCCTTTCCAGAACTCGGACAATTGCACGACAGCCGAAGGCAAGAATATCCGCCCATTGCCTTTTCCATTGTCTGTGTACACTCTTTGTATGACATCTAATATCTTAAGCTTCGCCACTCTCAAATCAATGCCCTCGGGGCGTTCTTCCGCAAACCGCTCCAATTGCACCTGCAACTGTTCGAGTAGTTCCGTGTCTACGCTTGTCTTATGGACAACCAACAGCGCGTTACGCACGCCAACAGCCATATCATGCGTGCCCGCGAACTGATCGATCAGCATTGGCGACCTCTCGAGGTGTCCCGCCAGACGCAGACATGTCAGGAGATCATCCATCGCCTCTGGTGCTCTGCCTTCTATGACAGAGAATTTTGCCCGCACAACAAGTGCGTATACTAAATCCCTTATAGCCTCCGGTCGTGATAACGGTATCAGCCAGGGAGATTTCTGGCGCCATGTGCGCCAATAGTACGGCCGTCGAGCGCCCGCCTGCAACTGGGCCAGCGCCTTCGAATTTGCCTCTACCCATTTCTTCAAGACACGCCGCTCTCCGACAGTAAGATCCCACGGCCAGCATCTACATATCCGAAAGTCCACGTCTCCGGGGCGTTCCACGTACAAGCTCACAGCCCTTTTGTAATAGGGCCACGCATTAAGCTCTTCTTCACGCCCTGCCTTGCATAGGTCATTTATCTGCACAACGTAGTCCACCTTCGGATTCGGCGTGCATTCCAGAAAGGGATTTCTCAGAAAAGCTGCGAGCAAGGCGGATACTAGCACAAGTCCAGCGACATTCACCGCAGCGACCCTCAGCCAGGTGATGCCCCCGGTCGCCCTGGTCTTCGGCGATGGGATTCGCCTTTGCGCTATATTGGTCAGCAGTGCTCCCACAAGTATGCAACCGCCCACCTTAACCGAGTATAGAAGCCACCCGTGAAATGTCACACCACCATGTAATAGAGTCGCGACAAACCTCGCCACCACATAAGGCAGGATCCCCACTGCGAAGACTGCAACGCGCACCCGGATACCATCACTTGACCGGATGCCAACGAGTGGGAGAGACGCCGTCAATACCAATAGGCCTGCAACAACTAACAATGAACCCACTGCAAGAACTACAGTCCAAGACGTCCCTATGGCAATCAGGTAGGTTGTATCTCCCCATGATGCCGGCATCACCAACGGATGTATCAGAGTGATACCGTTGTCGATGCACGATATTGCACCTACCATCATGCACAAAATCGCGAACGTAGGTCGAAGTCGCCAGGCAAGCCCGGCTAGAAGTAGCCCCGCCAGACTCCCCAATACGGCTCCGCTCCAGAAGACAACTGCCGGCCAAACCATGGGGGAACTGGCTACGCAGCAGGAACGCCCGAAGGGATCAACAACAATCCGCTGGATGTTCATACCAGTCGCCCACATAGCTGCAGCGTGTCCGAGCTCGTGGAGGACAATGGAAGCGTTATAGGCGAACAGGACCATGCCGAAGAGCAGGAGGCTCGATTTCAAGAGGCGGCGGCCGTCATCCGCTATCGCGGCAGTATCGTGCGCGTCAGTCAAGGCTCCATCTTCCTGTGCCATTTGTCTCTTCGCTTATGTGCGTGTTTTGGCGCCTGCTGAGCCGCCGGGGCGCTGCTTTTGGCACCATCCTGTCTATTATACGCGTCAACAGCGTAAATATTTGCGCAAAAACTGCCCCTGAACAGGGAAAAACAGCGTCAGCGGCCTGCCCGGGGTGTTCAGGTTTGTGGGCTGGAGGCTTTCAGGGCGCGGTCGTCCATGGGGCAAACAGGCGCAGTGGCCGGGACAACAGGGCGGCAAAGGCGGGCGTCGTTCGTCAGAGGTCGTCGTGGGGGGAGAGGAACATCTTGTTTATGAGGTCGATTGCTTGTAGCTGGTCGGTGCTCGGCTGTTCGGCGCCGCCGTCCCGGATGAAGCTGATAGGGCCGTGGAGGACCTTTCTGACGAGCGACTCGGCGAATTCGCGGAGTTTCTCGCTGCTGTCGGGCCCGAAGTCGTTTGCGTAGCGGGCGGCCTCGGCCCGGGCGAGCTCGAGGCCTTTGCGGGTAAGGCCGGAGATGACGGGGACCAGGTCGAGCGATTCGTACCAGCGGGCGAACTTGTCGGTGAACTTGGAGACGATAGCGCGGGCCTTGGGGATTTCGCTGGAGCGCTTTTGCCGGTTGGCGTTTATCTGGGCGTTCAGGTCGTCGATGTTGCAGAGCGTCACGCAGCCGAAATCTCCGACGCGGGGGTCGATGTCCCTGGGGACGGCGATATCAATCAGAAGCAGCGGTTTTTCTCTGGCCGCGAGCGCCGGGCCGACGGACTCATAGGCGAGGACAGGCGCGGCCGAAGCGGTGGTGCTGACGACGAAATCAACTTGTGCGAGCGCGGCGGGTATGTCTTCGAGGGATACTGTCTCGGCGTTCGTGACACGCGAGCAGAGGGCCGCGGCCTTTTCGGGGGTGCGGTTGGCGATAATCAGGCGGGGCAGCGACGCCTTGGCGAGGTAAGTGGCCACGAGCTCAGCGTTCTCTCCCGCGCCGACAAGCATTGCGCAGCAGGAGGAGACATCGAGGCGACTCTTGGCAAGCTCGACGGCGGCCAGGCCGATTGAGACGGCCCCGCAGTTTATATCGGTTTGTGTGCGGACGGCCTTTCCGACGCGGAAGGCGTTGTGCAGGAGGCGGTGGAAGACGAGCCTGCTCATGCGGCAGTGGAGGGACTCGGTATAGGCGGCCTTGACCTGGGCGAGGATTTGGTTCTCGCCGACCATCTGGGAATCGAGGCCGGCGGCGACCTCGAAGAGGTGGGTGACTATGTCGAGTCCGGTGGTCTCGGAACTGTAGCGCGTCCATACGTCGAGGGCATCGGGGCGAAGCTGGGCGATGAGGTCGGCGAGGAAGGCCCTGCAGTCAAAATTCTTGGCGGCGTAAAGGTAAAACTCGAGCCGGTTGCAGGTTTCGAGGATGAGGGCCTCGCTTATCTTTTCCTCGGCGTGCATCTTCCTAAGCATGGAATGCCTCTGCTCAGGGGTGAAAGTCACCTTCTCACGGTCCTGCACGGGGCAATTGTGATAGGTTAAATTATCCAGAACAAGCTTCATCAGCGCTGCTCAGTGCCTCTTTTTGATGCTCTACGACCGCAGTACATTGTAACGGCGGCGCCGGCGAATATCAAGGCCAAAGCGAGGGCACAGAGCGTGCGTGGCAGTGAGGAAGGTATTTTGGGCAGGCCGGCAAGGCTTATCGAGACGGACGTGCCGGGGGGGATGTTTGCGGCCGAATAGACGGTGGAGAATCCGGAACGCTCCCGGCGGAAGGCGTCGGGCTTGAGGAGATTGCTGAGCAGCCGGGTGGAGGGGGCGGAAACCGAGACGACCATGGAATCGACGCGCCAGGGCGGGGCAATTTCGGTGATGCAGACGCCGGAGCTATTGGGCAGGAGGTAGGAGAAGCCCACCGAGTCAACGAGAGAATCGGCGGCCATAGTCTTGCGGATGGTGGGCGGGCTCGGCAAGAACACGGTCTCGTTAGGGTCGTCCAGATGCAGAAGCTCGGCGTTGGGTTTCAGTTGGATATCGACCTGCCAGGGGCCGCGGGCCTCTTCTCTCGCGAAGACCCATATATTCTCGAAGCGGACGTCGTTGACGTCGGCCTGGATGAAGACGTGGAGCATTCTGACGGCGATTTGGTCAGGGGGCCGGTTGGGCTCGGCTGCCGGCGACGGCGCAGACGCAAAGGCATTGAGCAGGATAGCCGCAGCGGCGGCGAAGGATGCGGAGGTTGTGAGTTTTATATTGCGGCCTTGCACTTGAGGTCCTTGTCATAACAGGTCAGGTCTTGCCTTTAAGTGTATTGCCTGGCGAGATGCGTTTTCTGCGGGCTTCGAAGACGGCCAGGGCCAGGCCGCCGACGATCAGGACAAACGCGAACCATATCCAGAACATGCCGGGTATGATTCTTGCGGATATTACCTCTGTCCCGTTCTCGTCCAGGTAGTAAGCGACATGAACATCTTCGCGCAGGCCGGTGTGGACTGCGACTTCGCTTGCGGTCTCTTCGTTGTTATAGACTGCAAGGTGGGGCCAGAGCTTCTTGTTGAGCCTGCCTTTCTTGAGGACGATGATAGGGCCGGCCCTTGTTGCGCCGTCAGCGACCTTGTGCTCGAAGGAATCGTAGACAAGCTCGTAGCGGTCGAAGTTGAAGCTGTCGCCGCGCGTCATCGGCGCCTTTATCCTCTTTTCGGCGGAGGACAGTGCAGCGGCGGCAACCAGGACCAGCAGCCCAAGGTGGGTGATGGTTCCGCCGATTCTGCCCCCGGTTCTAACGTAGAAGAGCATCTTGATGAGGATGCCAAAAAGGGCAAATGCAGAAACACCGCAGGCAAGGGCGGTGAGAATCGTGGTCTCGGGGATATTCAGAACGAATCCGTAGGCAAAAAGAGCGGCGGCCGAGCAGGCCAGAGAGTAGAGTATGAATGACCTTTTACTCTGGAATGAGGCAAGTATGGACAGACCGATCAGGAAGACGGCTATTGGGCCGGCTCCGGAGACGACATGGTCGAAGAACTTGCGCGTCACGACCGGACCGGAATCGGAGCCGGTGAATACAGGGCGGATACAGGGCCAGAAGGTAGCGACACCTATTATCAGGGCGGTGACGATAAAGATGATGTTCGCCCAGAAGAGAAGGCCGGCAATATCCAGGACCGGGGTTCCGAGGCGCGGCAGGCCTAGGCCGAGCCTGCGGGCGGCAATCACGGTGGATAATATCCAAAGCGCCAGGCACAAGCCCAGGAAGACAAGCAGTGCAAAGAACATCGCGTCGCGGTCGAACGTGTGGACAGACTTCAGGATGCCGCTTCTTGTGATGAAGGTTGCGAACAAGCAGAGAACGAACGGAAGCGGCAGAGTAAGCAGGGCCAGGAACCTGAACCTGGTCGAGAAACGGATTCCGAGAAGCGCGTGAAGGGCCGCCATCCCGAGAAGCCAGGGCAGCAGGGATGCGTTTTCGACGGGATCCCACGCCCAGTACCCGCCCCAGCCGAGCTCGACGTAGGACCACTTTGCACCGGAGGCGATGCCGGCACTGAGGAAGCAGAGCCCGACCAGCAGCCAGCGGCGAAGTCTCCTGAGCAGGTCGGAATCGTCGGTCCTTGCGGCAAGAACGGCCGCAGGGACACCCGCGAAGGGAATCAGGAGGGCTGCGTAGCCAAGGAAAAGCAGCGGCGGGTGAATAATCATCCAGAAGTTCATCAACTGAGGGTTGAGGCCGTAGCCGTCATCCATTGTCAGCGTGGCAGGGGCGAAGGGCTTTGCAACGAAGAAGAGCAGCGCGTAGAAGCCGAGGCAAACGGCCGAGCCGACGGCCAGCGAGGCGGAGTCGAAAGTGCGGTCGCCGAAGCGTGAAGCGAACAGCCAGAGGGCGAAGATCACGGAGACGCAGACGGCCCACAACAACAGCGAGCCGGCGGAACCGGCCCAGAGGGCGCTTAGCTTGTAGAAGAAGGGCAGGCTCCGGGCGCCGTGCCGGGCAACGGCGGAGATGGAGAAATCGTCGGTGATAAAAGCCGCGGCGAAGAATGCGAGCAGGACTACGGCCAGGCCGGACGCAGCAAGGGCGACGCGCCTCACGAGGGCCAGAACGCGGGCGGCCTTGCGGGGCTCCAACTGCGAAGCAGCCAGGCCGAAGGCCGCGGCAAAACCATAGAGCAGCAAGACAGCGGACAGGAGACCTACACCCATAGTACTCATATTCGACGACAGCACGGGGTTCCAAAGAAAAAAACAACAAATTCTAAAACCGACGCAAGAGCCAGAGTATACTAAAGACTCCGCACGACGGACAGATAAATCTTAGAAGGGGCAAACGGATGAGACGACTGACGTTGACGGCCATGACCATGCTGGCGGCCTTTCTGACGGGCTGCTCGGCGGTGGGTAGCGAGGTCAGGAGCACCAAGGGCAGGGAAACCATCGCCATCGACAACGGACTTGTGTCGCTTGTATACGATACGAGGCAAGGGGTCTTTTCTGCGAGTCGGGGGAAGAGGGTCTTTATCAAAGAGGGGCGTCTGGAGAAAGGCCCGCCCGCAGAGAGCCCCAGAACTGTCAAAGTAGAGGATAATCTGGGCAGCGGGCGGGCAATCGAGGTTGAATCTGCGTCCGGTCGTACATATGCGCTGGCGCTATACGAGGGGATACCGTTTGTGTGCCTCAGGGCGGTCGTTCGCAATCCGGGGCAGGATATCGTGGTTGTCAACAAGGTGGCGGCCGGGAGCATGGCTGTGGACATTGGTGCCTCGGCGAAGGAGGTTGCCGTGTTGGGGTGCGACGGCTTGACCCAGGGCGACAAGGAGAGAACAAGCTACATGTTCTTGGCGGCGGCGAATCCGAAGACTTCGGCGGGTGTTGTTTGCGGATGGGTGACTCATGAGCGAGGTTCAGGGATTGTCAGCTCAAGAGCGGACGGCGGGCTAATCAGGGTCGAGCCACGAGTAGAATACGGGAAACTGACCGTGCCGGCAGGTGGGCGGACCGAGGGCGAGATGGTGGCAATCGGGTACTTCGAGAATGCTCTGGACGGCCTGGAGCAATATGCGAATACGATAGCAAAGGCATGCAAGATAAGACTGCGGAAGGTTCCGAGCGGCTACTGCACGTGGTATTCGAATCCGCACGGGGGGGCGTCGGACGAAGTGCACATGGGGCAGATGGCGGAGTTCTGCGGGGTAGAGCTGCGGAAGTTCGGGTTCGAGGTGCTGCAGATCGACGACAAGTGGCAGGTCAGCAGGCGGGATTTCACGAGCCATAATCCGAAGGGACCTTACCCGAGCGGGATGAAGGCGACGGCGGAGCGTATTAACGCGGCGGGGTTGCGGGCGGGGATATGGCTGATACCTTTCGGCTGGGACCCGAAGCGGGAGATATTCAGCGGGCGCCAGGACTGGTTCGTGCACAGGCAGGACGGGTCGCTCTACGAGGTGAAGTGGGCCGGGACGTGCCTTGACATGACGCACCCGCAGGCGAGGGGATTCCTGCGTGAGGTTGTGGCGAGAATAACGCGTCAGTGGGGATACAAGTACATCAAGATAGACGGGCTCTGGACGGGTATGGCGGTGAGGATATTGTATCCGCAGCCGACGTACAGGAACGACGGGCTCGGCGATGCGGTGTTTTACGATTCGGGCAAGACGAACGTGGAGGCGTACCGGGACGGGCTGAAGCTGGTGCGTGAGGCGGCGGGCGGTGACGTGTATATTCTGGGTTGCAACGTGGCTCAGAACATGCGGACGCTGGGTGGCTCGGTAGGGCTCGTTGATGGGATGCGCGTGGGCAGCGACATCGGGGCGAGGTGGAGCTCGGTCTTGCGTGGCGCGACAATGGGGACGCGGCTGTACTTTCTGCACGGCAGGGTCTGGCACAACGATCCGGACTGCCTGATGCTTCGTGAGCCGATGACGGTTGACCAGGCGCGTGCGTGGGGGTCGTGGATTGGGATAAGTGGGCAGCTCAATATGGTCAGCGAGTGGCTGCCCGGTTTGCCGGCGGAGCGGCTGGAGGTTGTGAAGCGGTCGATTCCGAATCACGGGCTGTGCGGTCGGCCGGTCGATCTGTTCGAGAAGCCGCTGGCACAGGTGTGGCATCTGTCTGCGGGGAGTGAGGGTCAGAGGAGGGACGTGCTGGGCCTGTTTAACTGGGACCAGAAGAGGACCAACTCGCTTGAGGTCGAGATGGAAAGGCTCGGGCTTGCCGGAGGCCAATACGTGGGATTCGATTATTGGGAGGATAAATTCGTGGGGCCGTTCGGGCGCGAGCTTAAGGTCGAGGTCAGGCCGAGCTCGTGCCGGGTCATCGCGGTCCGACGTGTTCGCAAGCGGCCGGTGCTGGTAAGTACGTCACGGCATGTGACGCAGGGGATAGTGGACGTTGTTGCGGAAGAATGGGACCTCCGGAAACAAGAGCTGCGCGGCAGCTCGGCGGTTGTCGCGGGAGACCCGTACGAGCTCAGGATTTACGACCCGGCGGGGACAGAGAGGATTTCGGCGGCGGTGTCAGAGGCCGATATCAAGGCGGGGGTGCTGGTCGAGACGAGGCAGGATGCCGGGCAGGTGCGTGTGACCATCAAGAGCCCGGAGAACCGGCAGGTGACGTGGAGGGTCCGGTTTCTGGAGGGTTCGCAATAGAGCAGGCCGTGAGCCAGCATTGGACGAGCTGACGCAAGTCATCAAATCCGACGCTGCCATCGCCGGTCAGGTCGGACCAGCCGCAACGGCCGCAGTTGGTTTCGGTCCAGTTTTTGGCGAAGACGGCAAGATCCGAGAAATCCACAATCGCATCATTGTTCAGGTCCTCGATAAGGTGCGGCAATTCGTACCAGAAGCCTACCGATGTCCATCGGGAGCCCGCGCGAGCGTATCTACATTCTACCTTGACCTCGATCGAGCTGGAGAAAGGTATGCAGTCGGCAATGCGCCAGCGGTACTGGTCGGCGCGGGCGATGCCTTCTTGTCTATCGACATAGAGGATTCCGCTGAGCGGTCGGGTCGCCGACCCTGGAGAGGGGCCTTCGGGCTCATCGGGCTGTTGGGCGACCCAGTTGTAATAGAATCCTCCGTTGTATATATCTTCGAGGCCCGTTCCGTTCTGCACTTCGGCGCCATCGACGGTGATGACGTCGTCTCCCTCGAGCATGTAGAAGCTGTTGGCATCCTGCTCTACGTAGAGCAGGTCGCCGAGATAATGGCCTCGCCCGGTTGTCGACAAGATTGTATGGTATATCTGGCCGGACTGTCTGGTGGAGGTGCGTTCGGCGGCGTGGAGGCAGCAGAGGTCCCTGTCTATGGGGGCGCCGATATACTGGATTCTGGCCGAATCTACGATTATTGGGCGGGCGGTAGTGTTATGGAGGCGGATTAGTATTGATCGATGAAACGGCATTGGCCAGTAGCAATAGAAGCCGTCGTTGGGGTCGGTGGGCAGGGTGCCGAGGGGGATGCTCCCGTAGGGAGCCCGCTGCCTGCCGGCGCCGAAGAAATTCGCAATCGAGACGTCAATTGCGGGGTTGGGATTGCTGTCGTAATAGACCTGGAGGCGCAGACCATTCAACTCTGCGTCGTTGGCGTCGTTCATTAGAACATTCAGCTTTCTGATCCGGCCTGGTCCCGTCAGGTCGGCCAGCGTGACGGTGGAATTGGTTTCAATTGTGGTCGGGGGCAGATTGACGTCAATCGCGGCGGGGCTGTCGGGCCCGGGATATCGACCGGGGTTCTCGAACATCGAAACGACCGCCGAGCGGGCCTGCTGTTGTCGGAGCGTGAGTGAGCCGGTATAGGAATCTATGTCGGCGCCGGCGGGGAAGGTGAGGTAGCTGTACTGGTAATAGTGACGGTCGTTCCAGGCGACATATCCTTTGTTTACCGTTTCGATGCGCAGTGACCGGGCAAAGGGGATCGGCTCATAACATACCTGTCCACCCGCACAGGTGGTAATCAGCGGTGCCGCGAAATAGCCGAATGAGCCGCCCATGACAGAGGCGCTGTCGGTGTCAATTCTCGGGGTCTGCTCACCGTCGAAGAACATTCTCACGACAAATCCGCGTCGGGCGATGGCATGGGGCATCCAGAAGCGGTAGATGAGGCCGGGGCCATCAATAGTCTTTACAACGGCATCAATCTGGTCGGTTATCAGACCCGGGGGGGATTCATACTGGCTGTAATCATCGTTTGCGCCGGAGCGGTCGTGGCTGGATGCGAGATGGGATTTGACTCCCAGCCGGAGCCGCGGCAATTGTTCCCAGGCCGTATATGCCTCATAACCCCGCGGCCCCTGGGCGGCGCAGGGCATTATCAGACCCTTCGCACAGAACAGGCCAAGCACACTAGTGAGAATTCTGACAAACAGCCGTTGAGACATAGATCGCGACCCAATATCCGACATTCGCTCTGCCAGGCAACAGGTGTCAGGCAACTGATATAGTCTACCAAATATACGCTGAAAAAGCAATGACCTCGTGGGCAGCCCAACAGCGCCGAGGCGGCGCATGAGCTGGCTTAGCCGTTGGCGAGGACAGGCAAAGTTGGGGCAAGGAGACGAGTTTTGGCGGCGAGTTGCTGGATTGCTGGCGGCTATGGGCGTATAATTCGCGCAAGCCAAGGTCTGCAGCCTCAAAGTGCAGGGCAGTCTATTGCAGCAAACCGAATTGAAGACGACGGAGTATTCTGAGAGGCCGCAAACAAGAGATTTCCGATTAAGGGCGAAAACATGAACAGATCGTATGTTCTGGCGGTGGTGCTTGCGTTGGGATGGACGGCTCTTGGGGCCGGGCAAGATGTTTCGATCACGATTGACGCGGACCGGGTGGTCGGGAAGATCGATCGGAAAATATACGGACATTTCCTGGAGCACATTTTCCACTCGGTCAACGGGGGGTTGTGGGGGGAGATGATATGGGACCGGAGTTTCGAGGGCGGGGCAGTGGATTCGGCCGACTGGCGCATCGAGGCGGATACGATGGTGCAAAGCGGTCTGGATACTGACGTGCGGCTGGTGTTCGGGGACGCGGCGTGGAAGGACTACGAATTCAGCCTGGAGGCGCAGAAGACGGGTGGCCAGGAAGGATTCCTCGTGCTGTTTCGGGTTGCGAGTAACGAGCACTTCTACTGGGCGAATCTGGGCGGATGGGGGAACGTTCGGCATGCCCTGGAGCGAGGGACGCAGGGTCAGGGACGCTGGGGTATGGTTGGCCGGGCTACCGAAGGGAGTATTGAGACGGGCAAGTGGTACCGGATAAAGGTGCGGTGCGAGGGGGCTCATGTCCAGGTTTGGCTGGACGGAAACAGGGTCATTGATTTCGCGGACGCTGCCGGCGGGCACATGACGGGGCGCGCCGGCGTGGGCACGTGGAGCACAAGAGCGCGATTTCGGAATCTGAAGGTGACGTCACTGGACGGCGCCACGCTTTTCGAGGGCCTGCCGGCTGTCGAGAAGGAATCGGCGCCGCCTCACGGATGGGAGACCTACGGACGGGGACAGGTGTATACAACGTCTGAGGACGCGCTGAACTGCGAACTGTGCCGGGTGATTGTCTGTGCGGACGGCGAGACCGGGCTGCGACAGACCCCGGTTTGTCTGGCCGAGGGTGAGAAGTACTACGGGTCGGTCTGGGCTCGCGGCGAGGGCGGTGGTGAGCTGGTGGTACGGCTGACGGGCGGGGTGAGGGTCCTGGCCGAGCAGGTTGTCGGCAGACCTACGGGTCGGTGGGAGGAACACAGGTTCGAGCTTATTCCAGTTGCAAAGGCCGAATACGGGACGATCCAGGTTGGCGCCCGTGGGCAGGGTAGGGTATGGATAGACCAGGTTAGCCTGATGGCCGAGTCGGCGCGGCGGATCGGAGGATTTCGGCCGGACCTGCTGAAGGCCATTGCGGACCTCAAGCCGCCAGTTATTCGGTGGCCGGGCGGGTCGTTCTCCGCCTTCTACCGATGGAAGAGCGGCATCGGGCCGCAGCATAAGCGGGTGATATATCCGCGGAGGATGTGGGGGGACGTGGACACAAACTGTTTCGGGACTAACGAGTTTGTGCGGATGTGTCGTGCGGTCAGGGCCGAGCCGCTGATTGTAGTCAATATCGGGATGCATGATGCGCGGGAGAAGCGCGACGAATACTGCCGCGAGGCGTGCGAGTGGGTGGAATACTGCAACGGACCGGCGACGTCGAAATGGGGCGGGGTTAGGGCTGCCAACGGACATCCTGAGCCCTATGGCGTGAAGTATTGGGAGATAGACAACGAGGTGTGGCGTTTGAGCCCGGATGATTATGCGAGCGTTGTAAGGCAATTCGTTCCGGCGATGAAGAAGGTGGATCGGTCAATTATCATTGCGGCGTGCGGCAGCGGGCAACTCGGGCGCAACTGGGGTGCCGGTGACATCAAGGTAGTCGCCGAGTGTGCCGACCTGATCGACTATTTAAGTGTTCACCACTACGAATCGCCGAGCCGGTTTGCGGAAGGGCCGGCGGCGGCGGAGAAATTCTTCAGGGAGCGGGCGGGGCTGATCGACAAGTCGCGGAACCCGAAGGTGAAACTGTATGTCTCGGAGTGGAACGCGCAGAGCACGGACTGGCGGACCGGGCTCTATTGCGGCGGCATTCTGAACGTCTTCGAGAGGTGCTCGGATATTGTGGGGATGGCGGCACCGGCGTTGTTTCTCCGGCACCACTCGGCGCGAAGCTGGGACAACGCGTTTGTCAACTTCGACCACCGGACGTGGTTCGGCGCGCCGAACTATGTGGTGATGAAACTCTGGCGGGAGCATTACGCGCCGAATCGCCTTGAAATTATCGGAGATGCCGGCGATTTGAACATGGTGGCGACCCGGTCGGCGGACGGCAGGCATGTTTATCTGAAGGTGGTAAACCCGGCGGACCACCCCGTGCAGGTGCGTGTGGAGGTCGCGGGGGACTTCAACGTATCGACGGCGGAGATGAAAGGGGTGGCGCCAGGCGATTTATCGGCGCGCAACACGCTTTATTCGCCCGAGTTCGTGAGGGTCGGTCAAGGGTGGGTCCGAGGCAAGGGAGGGACGTTTTTCTTCGCTCTCGGCCCCTGGTCGGTCGCAGTAGTTGACCTTCAGAGATAGCTCCGTCCGCGGCGGGGCGTGCGGCCGAATTGCTCGAGAAGCGACGGCCAAAGAACGGAGAGAAGGTAATGGAGATTCAAAAAAGCTGCGTGATAGCAGCGGCTGCAGCCGGCATACTCATAGTGGCTTTGGGGTGCAGGCATGAGCCAAAGGTTGACGCGAATCGGTCAGGGAAGCCTGCGGGACAAATCGGCGCTGGCGGCGGACGAAGTCTGGTGAGCTTCAACAGCGGCTGGCGATTCGCCAACGGCGATGCGGCCGGGGCCGAAGCGGTGGATTACGACGACGGCGGGTGGGAAGCGGTTCGAGTGCCGCACGACTGGGCAATCTCAGGGCCGTTTAACCCGGCGGAGAACGGCTACGCCGCCAAGTTGCCCTGGAAGGGCGTGGGGTGGTATCGCAAGAAATTCACGCTCGACAAGGGCGCCAGCGATAGTCGGGTGTATTTTGATTTCGACGGCGTGATGGCTTTCCCGAAGGTATACGTCAACGGGCGGCTTGCCGGTGAGTGGGACTACGGCTACATGTCGTTTCGCGTGGATGCGACGGAGTTTGTCCGGTTCGGCGAGAGCAATGTAATTGCGGTCAGGGCGGATACGCAGCGGCACGGGACGCGGTGGTATCCCGGGGCGGGGATATACCGCAAAGTGACGATGACCGTCTGCGAGCCGGTTCACGTCGCGCACTGGGGCACGTTTGTCAGCACGCCGGAGGTCGGCGTCGAGGCGGCAACGGTGCGGGTGCTATCGACGGTAGAGAATCATCTCGACGGGCAATCGGAGGTCGGCGTCGAGGTGGTGCTTTTTGATCCGGACGGTCGGGTGGTGGCGAATGGCGTTCAGCAAGGCTCCATACCCAGCGGCGGCACACGTGAGTTCGAGCAGCAGCTTAGAATAGAAAACCCCCAGCGATGGGACGTCACCAGCCCCAGACTGTACACAGCCAGGACGACAGCTCGGCTCGGCGGTAGGGTTACGGATACCGATGTCACGACGTTCGGCATTCGCACGTTCAGGTTTACAGCCAACGACGGTTTTCATTTGAACGGCCGCCGAGTGCGGCTTTACGGCGTGAACCTTCACCACGACCAGGGACCGCTCGGGGCCGCTTTCTACAGGCGCGCGATGGAGCGGCAACTTGAGATTATGAAGGACATGGGCGTCAACGCGCTACGGACGAGCCACAATCCGACGGCACCGGAGGCGCTTGGACTATGCGACAGGATGGGCATCATCGTGTGGAACGAGTGTTTCGACAAGTGGAACAGCACATCCGACCGGCCGCTGGGTGTCGATCTGGTGGAACACAACATAAAGCAGCTTCGGAATCTCGTGATGCGCGACCGCAATCATCCGAGCGTGGTGGTCTGGTCAATCGGCAACGAGATCGCCGACATCGAGAGGAATGACAGCGGCCTGGCGGATGAGCAGGTCAAGCGGCTGGGCGACTTCGTTCGTCAACATGACCCGACGCGGCCGGTGGGGATGGGCTGTTATGTCCCCTCTGCCGTGGGGACGGGCGTTCTGGGCACACTGGACCTTACCGGGTGGAACTACGCGCGGAGGTATGCGCCATATAGATCGCGCTATCCCGATAAGCCCATCATCTACAGCGAGTCGGCCTCGGCGCTGAGCACCCGCGGTTTCTACGAGCTGCCGCTGCCGAAGGGCAAGACGCAGTACTCGAAGAAGCTCCAGGTCGATTCGTACGATCTTAATTCGGCGCGATGGTCGGATATCGCGGACGTTGAATTTCAACTGATGGAGGATGACAGGTTTGTGGCGGGCGAGTTTGTGTGGACCGGGTTCGACTATCTTGGCGAGCCGACTCCCTTCAACCAAGAGGCGCGAAGTTCGTACTTCGGGATTGTGGACCTGTGCGGCATTCCGAAGGACCGGTTCTATCTCTACCGCAGCTACTGGCGTCCGGACGCGACGACCGTTCATATCCTGCCGCACTGGAACTGGCCCGGTCGCCTCGGCAAGAACGTTCCGGTCTTCGTATACACCAACGGCGATTCGGCGGAGCTTTTTCTAAACGGCAAGTCACTCGGCCGGAGGACCAAAATGAGTGAGCGGGACAAGCCTGTCAACTTTGCAGAGGGCAGGGCCGCGACAGCCAGCAGCGAGGAGTCGGACAAAGGTAATAAGGCGGCCTGCGCAAACGACGACAACAGCGGCACCAGGTGGTGCGCTTCGGATGATTCGGTTGGGCAATGGTGGCAGGTGGACTTAGGCGAAGAGCGACCCATAGGCTATTTCGATATCGAATTCGAAAAGGAGGCAAGGAATTACCAGTACCAAATCCAGGTTTCGACGGACGGCTCAAGCCGGCGGACCGTGGTGACCAGGGACGACTGGACGGGCGAAGACAGCCACGTGGGCCATGAATTGAACACAGAGGCGAGATACGTGAGGATCGAGTTCACGAGGCTGCGGCGAGGGGCGTGGGCCAGCATCAAAGAATTCGGGGTTCATGCCGAGAGGGTCGAGTCGTCATATTATTCCGTCGTCGACAAGTACCGGCTTCGCTGGCTGGATGTGGTGTACGAGCCGGGTGAGCTGAAGGCGGTCGCTTACAGTGACGGCAAGACGATCGGGCAGGCCGTTATGCGAACGGCCGGGCAAGCCGCGGCGATTCGGCTTACGCCGGATCGGAAAGAGCTGTCGGCAACGGGGGAAGACCTCTGCTACATACTGGTTGAGGCGGTTGATGAGAGGGGAACACTCTGCCCATTGGCGGAAAATCTCATCAAGTTCGAGGTCAGCGGGCCGGCCGAAATTGCGGGGGTCGGCAATGGCAACCCGCTTTCCCTCGAACCGTTTCAGGCGGCCGGCCGCAAGCTCTTCTACGGCAAGGCTATGCTGATTCTGCGAACCAAGGAGGGGCAGGGCGGCGGGGTGCGAGTGACAGCCGAAAGCAATGGTCTGAAGGCCGCAGAGCTTGCCCTGCAATGTTCCGAATAGCCCGGTCACCGGACACGCGACTCCAGGAGTCGAGACCCGAAAGCGACGGAAAATTGCGTGTAATAGTGGACATTTCTGTTGAAGAAAAGGAGCAGGAGGAGAGTATATCGTATAGATAGGCCGGGACATAGGGGCCGATAAAGGACCTTATAAAGAGACCGACGATTATGGCGGATGACAGGCCGGCGGAGCTTGTGGAGCGCGAATTCAGGTATCCCAGGGAGCCGTGGGGCTTCCCCCTTCTCTGCTACACCTGGCTGGTGGCGCTGTTCGCAATCCAGTACTACGGCCATTTGACCGGAGAAGCAGGATTTACCTACTGGCCAGGGCTGATTGTCCTTATCGTACTGGTTTGCGTGTTGGTTTGGCACATGCCGGTCAGTCTGTTTATTAAAGCCAGGCCCATCATCCTGCGCCAGGATGGAATCAGCGTCGGCAAGAGGTTTGCTTCGTGGGAGGCGATCGAGCAAATTGATGGCGGACCGTTTATGTGTCGGCGGAGATTCGCCTGCATAAAGCTCAGACGCAAACGCGGCGGCTTGTTCCGCTCGAAGCGCGAGACGCTGGGTATCCAGGGGTATCCATTTGTCTATCGAGAACTGATTCCTGCGATAGTTGCAAACCACCCCGATATCGACGTCTCGGAGTATGTGCGGGATTTGCTGCGCGAGCCGGAAAAGGCGGGCGCCCCGCGACGATGGCTCGTAACCTTCTGGCTCTTCGTGAACAGCACGTTGTTGGCAATGACCTTTCTACCGAGCTTTCAGAACTTTTTAGCGTATTTCATAATTGGCTGCGCCCTCATAACACCATCAAACTTGAGGGACCCTGCCCTTCCTATCATAAGAACGCCAAAGGACAGATTTATAAAATTTGCCCTGAGCTGTCCAATTATAGTGGGATTTTCGGTCCAGGCATATTTGTTCAGCACGGCCGACAGGGCGGGGCTGGAACTTATCGTTGGGACCGGGATAGTGATTTCGCTGGCGGCGATGGTGGTGCTCTTTGCGGTGAAGGAGCTCACCGGTCGTGTGGAATTCTGTATCGTGCTGGCCTTTCTCATTCCATTGGGGTTTTATCAGGCTGAGATCGGTCGGAGGTGGGAGGCGAAGGATATAGGCAACATGCTGGGTGGCGAAGATGCTGTCGGCCCTGTATGAGGTCGGGCTGGCCGCTATTTGACCTGCTTGAACGGAAGATACTTGATAGATGTTGCGACACTGAAACCGCAAGCCACTCCGAAACATGAGGGTTCGGGCCTCGCGTTCTGGCTGGACGAGCGATTTCTGGTCCGGGCAGTATGGGAAGACCGGCGGGACGGGGAGTTGTGGGTGTACGATCATCGGTCAAACGAGGAGATGCGGGTTCCGACGGCCGAGAGGTTCTCCGTGGGACTCATACAGCCGGTGAGCGAGGATGGAAGACTTCTGGCGTGGATCGACAACGAGCAGGAGGCCTCCGTGCAGAAGATAAGGCTCTGGAACCTGGAGGCGCAAAAGGAGCAGGGGTCAGCGCGCGTTCTTCCAGATGCTGTCAACTGGGCCGGTCACGGAGCAAACTGGACGGCAGACGGAGGCATTGCGGTTTACGGCAGGGGCAAAAGCGAACAAGGTGACAGCGAGGATGGATATGAGCTGCACGTTTTTCACATAAGCCGGGACCGGGATGAGATATTCCATCTGAAGTCGCCATGTCCGGCCGGGAGGTGGTATCCGTGCCCCAACTGGCGCTACGCCCTCGGGGCAAGCAAGGCTAAACGAGGCAAATCGGAGGTGACTCTTGTTGACTTTAAGAAGGGCACTCTTATAGCAGTGGGTAACGGATTTCATGCGGACGCCTTGCCGCTGCGGCTGGCGGAGTATCTTTACTGGGTAAAGCGGGAAAACGGAAAAGCCTGCCTGGTTCGGTTGGAGTATGCGAGCATGCGCGAGAGCGTTGTCTGCCCGGTGTCATGCGATATGGCGGTCGAGGCAGTGACCGAGAACGGCCGGCTTGCCCTACTGGGATTGAGTAGGGAGAGTCTCTTTGGCTTTCCGGCGTACCAGGTGGTTCAGACGGCGACGGGCAAGCGGCATCGAATCCGGCCTCCGGGCTTTGGGAGATTCCGTCAGGTCGCTTTTTGGACCGGTTGCCCCGCCATGATGCCGCTTTCACCTGACGGGCGGATGTTGGCGGTGCAGTCGCGGGGCCCGGGCTATTTAACGACACTGCTTTACAAGGTGCCGCCCGAGTGGGTCGGGCCTTACGACGCAAGCGGCAGCGCGTTCACAAGGTGACGTTACTGTGGCGGCCGGCATTCTGCAGGCACGAGCGCATCGCCGGGCATCGAATCCACCGCACCGTGGGCAAGCTGGAGCCGCCACAAGCGGAGTACTGTTTCTCAGCTAAGCCCCTCTCGCCGGTTATGCGGCCTGGCTTTATAGGGCTTGGCATCCTGCAGGTATGAACGGTTCCAACTGTAGTGCTATGTGCTAAGCTCGACCGATATCCAACTCTACGGCCGAGACGGAGGCGGGGGGGAAGGACCAGTTACCGCCGGGAGGGAGGCTTTTTTCGACGACCTTTACGCGGTGCGGGTCGGTCTGAATGACTTCATATTCGGGGTCTCCGGCCATCTCATAGATTCGGCCCGATGTGATGTTCATGCCGTCCACGAGAAGCCGGGCCGTGACAGACCGGGTTCTGCTAGTGTTGACGACGTGCAGGTATATGCGGTCGGCAGTGCGGCTGGCGGTGACGTCGAGGTCGTCGGGCCGCGAGTTTACAGCGACCGCGTTGCGGCCTGTGTGGCGCCGGTAGAGGGCCATGACCAGGGCGACCGGCATCATGTAGGATTGCCCGCCGGGGACGGGGATCATAATGGCGTTGACCTGCCAGCGGGTGCCGCAGAAATCGGCCAGCGTCGCTATCTTGAGGACGTCGCCGTGTCTCTCGTTGACATTGAGGAGCCTTGCGTTTGCAACGCCGGCGGCCCAGGTTGAGAGGACCTCGCAGCGGTTGCGGCCGGGAAGAGAAAAGTGACATTCGGTCATGGCAAGCGGTATGGACAGACCGGCGACCTGTTCTCGCATCCGCCTTATTTTGGCCTCGTGTACTGCGGCCGCCCTCATCAGGTGGTCCCAGGTACGGGCGGGGTCTTTCCTGTACTCGGTCCCGCGCAAGGGGGAATCGGCGACGTTCCGGTCGGGGTTGAACATGTGGTGGAAGGCGATATAACGGAGGTGCTCGCCGGCGACCTCGATCATTCGGCGGGCCCAGCCACTGTCACCCCAGCCTATCAGCTTGATCTGCGGATCGGTCTTTCGCATGGCTTTTGCGAAGTCGAGGGTCTTTTTGGCGGCGGTCTCGAGGTCGAAGCCTCTTCGGTCGTAGGAGGTCTCATTGCCGATCTGCCAGAGGCGAACGTTGTAAGGTTTGTCCACGCCGTGACTTCGCCTCAACGGATTGGCGGGGTCGTTGCAATAGGCGACCCATTCGGCGGCCTCTTCGGGGCCGGCCGACCGGATGTCACCCTTGGGCGTGCGCTGCCAGTGTTTCCTGCCGTCGGATTCGAAGTTGACGCTGAGCAGCGGCTCGGCGCCGGTGCGGCGGCAGAAATCCACGAACTCGTGGGTGCCGACCTGATTTGGCTCCACGCCGCCCCAAAGCAGATTCACCATCGGACGGCGTTTGTCCCTCGGGCCGACGCCCTCTTTCCACCGGTAGTAGGAGCTGAAGCAGCCTCCCCAGCGGATCAGGGGCGGAGCGAGCTTCTTGGTGACTTCCACGACGTCCTCGCGCCAGCGGTCGTCTTTGAAATCCCAGGCCGCCGCCACGGAGCCGTCGGTGGTTCCGAGGGGCTCGGCGAACTGCATGTAGAGATATGGCGATAGTTCGAAGCGCGGGGTGGGGTCGATTGAGAGAAGTGAGCCACTGTCTTGGGCGGACACCCGATCTATCGACAGGGCCGCGGCGCCGAGGCCGACGGCCTTTAGAAAGCGGCGTCTCGTGGTTTTATGCTCAGTCATGCCTTCTCCTTGGTTCATGAGTGCAAAAAATACTTTGACGATTCATTTTCAGTCTGCCTGGCTGCAGAAAGCCGGTCGAGCCGCTACGGGCGCACGCGTCCCGGGATGCCGGGACCTTTGTTGGCCTCCAGCACGTTATACTGTACTCTGCGAGTGGGGCCGGAGCAAGAACAGGGTCGGACGGGTCGAAAGGGGCGTCGCTGGAAACAGAGCCATCGGGGATTGTCTTTGTCCGGCAAACCAGATAGGATAGCCGGGCGAAATGCAGTGAATGCGGCAGGGTGATGGATGAACCGCTGTTTTGATGTGAGGAGCTATGGTCGTGTTTGAGAGATTGTGCATGGGATGGCATTTGCCGGTTGTGGCCGCCATATTGATTGGCATTGGTGGTTGGAGCGGGGCGGGAGAGGCCGGCGAGAGAATCGGCGGATTCGGAACCGAGACTCAGGGCGGACGAGGCGGACGGATTATCCGGGTGACGAATCTCAGGTCGGAGGGCCCTGGGTCGCTGCGCGAGGCGCTGAGCGCCGGAGGGCCGCGAATTGTCGTTTTCGAAGTCGCAGGTGTGATCGACCTTGCAAAGAAGAGCATTTCGATCGTGGAGCCGTTCCTGACGGTCGCCGGGCAGACGGCGCCTTCGCCGGGCATTACGGTCATTCGAGGAGGGATAAGCATCTTGGCGTATGATGTTCGGATCGAGCATATACGCGTGCGTGTAGGCGATGCTGGGCAGGGCAAGCGAAGCGGCTGGGAACCGGACGGGATTGGAACGAGCGCGGCGTACAACGTTGTGGTCGATCACTGCTCGATCTCTTGGGCGGTCGACGAAAACCTTTCGGCCTCCGGGCCGCGATACGAAGGGCCGCAGAAAACTTCGCGAAACATTACGTTCAGCAACTGCATCATAGCCGAAGGGCTCAACGACTCGTCGCACGGAAAGGGCCGGCACTCGAAAGGCTCGCTGATACACGACAACTGCACGAACATCGCGGTCATCGGGAATCTGTACGCCCACAACGTGACACGCAATCCGTACTTCAAGGCATTTACGACCGGCGTCGTGGTCAACAACGTCATCTACAATCCCGGCGGCGCGGCTATCCAGGTCAACTGGCCGGCATCGGAGTGGAGGACAAAGGCCGTGCAGCCCGAGAATGCAAAAATCAGCGTGGTCGGCAACGTGATGATTCACGGAGCCGACACCCGGGAGGGGCTGGCGCTGGTTTCATCCAAGGGGGACGTGTACATGGAGGATAACATAGCGACGGACCGCGAGGGAAAGCCCGTTAGACTGACCTCGGGCGCAATCAGGATTCTGGAGAACAAGCCCGTATGGCCGGACGGCCTTGAGGCCCTGCCGGCGGACAAGACGCTCGAGTACGTGGCCAGGCATGCGGGCGCCCGGCCCAGAGACCGGGATGAAGTGGACAAGCGGATTATCCGGGAGCTGCGAGAGAAAAAGGGCCGCATCATCGACAGCCAGGAGGATGTGGGAGGTTACCCAACGAGTGAGCCGAAAAGGCGCAAGCTTGTCGTGCCGCCTGACAAAATGGATGCGTGGCTGGCGAGGCTTGCTGCGGAGCTTGAGTAGACGGGGAATCGACAGATGGCAAAGGACGCAGGACAAAAGCAGACGAGGGTAGAATTGTCTCGGTGACTTTCTTAACATCCAGTTGAAGGGAGGTTCGCATCATGGGCACGTGGGGACTTAGGGGCGCTCTGGCCGTATGGGTTGTCACCGGCATGAGCGCCGGCGTGATAGAGGCTTCTTTTCTTGGGAATCTGGCGCGGCCGATGGAAGGCCGGAGCATGCGCGAGAGTTCTACGCATCGGATCGGGCCCGACGGCAAGTTCGATCCGCAGGGCAGGCCCGACCCAAACAGCAACCGGGACAACAAGAGCGTGCCTCCGGGCGAGACGAAGGTTCTTATGGATCGCGAGGGGCCTGGGGTAATCACACATATCTGGCTGACGTTTCTGGCTCCGGAACCGCACCCCTGGGCGAAGGAGGGATCGGCGAATCACCAGGAGATGCTGCTGCGGATGTACTGGGACGGCGAGAAATGTCCGGCGGTGGAAGCACCGGTGGGCGACTTTTTTGCCTGTGGATTCGGCAAGCGAAGCGAGGTCGTTTCGCTGCCGGTGATCGTCGAGGACGCCGATTCGTATAATTGCTTCTGGCACATGCCCTTTCGCAAGCACGCGCGGATAGAGGTCGTCAACCAGAGTGACAAACCGATCAGCCTGCTGTATTACAACATTGATTGGATTAAGAAAGAATCGCTTCCGAAAAATACTCCGTACTTCTACGCCCAGTACCGGCAGGAGTATCCGGTCGGGCAGAGTAGAGACTATTTGATCCTCGATACGAAGGGCAAGGGGCACTTTGCAGGGATGGTTCTGAGCGTTCGGACGCGGAGCCCGTCCTGGTTCGGCGAGGGCGACGAGAAGATCTACATCGACGGCGAGGAGGAGGCATCGATTTGGGGGACGGGGACGGAAGACTATTTTCTGTCGGCATGGGGGCTGAAGACGAGCAGCACGCACTATTTCGGGGTGACATACTTCGATCAGTGGGGGATTGTCGGGGGTCATACGTGCGCCTACCGCTGGCACGTACAGGACCCGATTGTCTTTGCCAAGGGCATTCGTGTGACAATCGAGCATTTCGGCTGGATGTCACCGGATGAGAATCCGCAGTACAAAAGCCATAGCTGGAACGAGCGGCAGGATGATTACTCCTCGGTGGCGTTCTGGTATCAAACGGGCAAGCCCACTTTTTCCGCTCGCGCGCCGCACGCCAAGCAGCGAAATCTTCCGTGCCTTGACGTGATTGTTGACGCAAGGGATTATACGGACAAGGAATATCACGGCAGGGATAAGGCTGTCACACAGAAGCTGGGACTCTACGAGCGTGAGCAATTGCTGTACATGCCGCGCGAGAAGGAGAATGCGTGGGTGGAGATACCGTTCGAGGTGAAGAAGAAAGAGCCGCGGCGCCTGCTGCTGGTCCTTACGCGAAGCTATGATTTCGGGAAGTATCAAGCCTGGCTGAACGGCGTCAAACTGGGCGGAGTGATAGACTTGTACAGCGAGGATATACGCTCGCGGGAGGTTCACCTGCTGGACTTCTGGCCCGATGCGGGCAAATACCGGCTGCGATTGGAATGCGTGGGCAAGAACCCCCTCTCACAGGGACACTACATCGGCATCGAGTCTCTGCGCCTGCGGGAGCGGAGGCCGCGAGTAACGAAGTACGCACACGATAAGGACAAGGACTGGAAGGCCAAACCCGTGCTGTACGAGTGACGCTCTTTGGCTCATCCGTAACGACGTCCGCGCAACTCGGAGAGCAGGGGGAAAGGACGCATCGCTGACCGCCGGGAAAATGCGGGCGGATATCCGGAGGGCGAGGTTATTTTGCGCGCGTCGGCGGCACAAAATGACGGCGGCAAAGGATGGGCCACGGAGGTTTCGCCGGAGTTTCGGCAGGGCACGTATGGAACCGAAAGGCGGGGCAGAAGGAACGATAATAGTGGAAGTTGCGAGGCAAATCTGTTAATATAGAGTCGTTGAAGCTTTGGCAGTCCAGCGGGACGGACAGTCTCCGGAGACCCGGGTAGATGAAAATAGACCGCCGCGAATTTCTGAACAAGTGCC
>CP070678.1:5451659-5518379 GCA_020352515.1 Phycisphaerales bacterium
GCCGCGAAGATACAGGAAGAAGACGCCGAGTTCAAACGCAAGCGACACGAACGCGAGGGGCGCAAGGGTCCGTACCCCGAGGTGCCTCTGTACACCGCGCCCGATGCCGAGGCAACATTCCCGCATTTCTCACCGGTACGGTACAAGCAGCCGATGTCAATTGCCGAAGGCGTTGAGGCAACGTTGTGCGACGCGGGCCATGTCCTCGGCTCTTCGATAGTAAAGGTCCGGGTCAGCCGCGACGGCCGGGAGAGAACCGTCCTGTTCTCGGGAGACCTCGGAAGGCCCGACAGGCCTATAGTCCACGACCCAACCTATGTCGATCAGGCCGACTATGTCCTCGTCGAATCGACATACGGCGACAGGGTGCACAAGAGCCGCCAGGACGCAGAAAAGATGATTGCCGAGGTCATAAACTCGACGAAGAAGGCCGGCGGCAACATCGTCGTCCCAAGCTTCGCGCTCGAACGCTCCCAGGAGATTCTGTACTACATAAACCAGTTGCTACGAGAAGACCAAATCCCGCATTTGATGGTCTTTCTCGACAGCCCTATGGCCTCCAAGATCACCAAGGTCTTCCAGCACCACCCCGAATTGTACGACGAGGAGATGACCGAGTATGTGAAAAAGCATGAATCGCCGTTCCGCTTCCCCGGCCTGAAGATCATCGAGACTACAAGCCAGTCCAAGGCCATCAACCACATAAGGGGAACCATCATGGTGATTGCCGGCTCCGGCATGTGCACCGGCGGCCGAATCAAGCACCACCTCATCAACAATATCACCAGGCCCCAGAGCACTATCATGTTTGTCGGCTACCAGGCGATTGGAACCCTCGGCAGAAGAATCGTCGACGGTGAGAAAGAGGTCAGAATACTTGGCCAGAACTATCCGGTCCGCGCGAGGATTGCACAGATAAACGGCTTCTCCGCCCACGCCGACAGGGATGAGATACTCCAATGGCTCACCGCATTGAAGAAGCCGCCCAGAAAGCTCTTTGTCGTCCACGGGGAAGCCGAAAGCGCGCAGAATTTCGGCGACTACGTCACTGAGAAGACCGGCTGGGATGTGGTTGTTCCTGATTATCAGCAGGAGGTAGTCCTCGATTGACCTGAGATCGCGCCGTTTCGCACATTCAGTCCGACCAGATCGTAATGACTGCTCGGTTCTGCTCTTTCCCTCTGTGGGCGTCTATTCGCCCCTGAGCTTCTGAAGAATGTCCCAGTATGCCCCGCGTTCGCCCGCTGTTATGGCGTTGACCAGCTCGGTGTTGTCGTTGTAATTGTGGTCCTTCGACGGGCCGCCCTCCTCGACCATCTCCTCCGTCGGCTCGAAGAACCTCTTGTCACCGGCAATCAGATCCTTTATCAGCCTCGCCGGATTTGACCCCAGCTTCCGGGAGATATAGAACGTTGGCTCGAAGAGATTGACCTTGCCCGAATACTTCCTGCGGATACTGGGGTTTGTCTCAGCCGGGCCTTCGCCGGCCACTATATCCGCCATCTCCGTGCCCGGATAGACTCTGACGCCGAGCGGCGCCCCGGCACAATCCGGCCCGATCCGCCTGACAAACTCGATAGTCTCGGCCGCCGTCTCGCGAGTCTCACCCGGCCCGCCGAACAGCAGGTCTATCATGACCTTGATGCCGTTATCCCGACAGAGCCGAACCGCCGCGGCAAGGTCTTCCTTCACGTGTCGCTGGCGGTAAGCTCCCAGAATCACACTGCTGGCCGAGTCGCCCGTGAAGTTGATCCCGACACACCCGGCCTTCCGCATAACCCGCGCCAGCTCTGTGTCGAACGGAACAACCGCCATGTACGTGTACCAACGCAGCTTCTCCCCAAGCGAGCGGCGGCAGAATTCCTCGCAAACCGCCATCGCATGGCTGCGCGGTATGTTGAACTCCGAGTCGCAAAGATGCAGCACGCCGGCGCCCTGCGATAGCAGCACCTCCGCTTCATCGGCAACCTCCAAGGGCTCCCGCAGCCTCAGCCTCCTTCCCTTGGATAGATGGTCCGCACAGTATACGCATCGTCGGTCGCACCCCCGCTTGGTCTCCAGCCCGCACTGGCCCCCTTTCTCAAAGTACGCCCTGTTGGCGATTGCGTCCCTGCGCGTCGACAGTGACAGAGGCTCTGGCCACGCCGGGGCGTTGCATCGCACGACACCGCCCGACCGCCACACTAAGCCCGCTACCTCCTCGAATCGCCTCGAGCCTCCAAGCTCATGGTACAGCGCCACCGTCGCCTGCTCTCCGTCCCCTCGAATCCCAAAGTCCGCCCCCGTATGCTCGACAATCTCCCTGGCGAAAATCGAAAAGCCCACGCCGCCGAGCACGACAGGTGCATCGGTTATGCCCCGCAAATCACGGACCGTCTGTGCCAGCGCGGGCACGAACCACTCTGCGCTCGGCCAGAAGCAGTCGTCGACGTTGCGAAAAGAAAGGCCCACGAGTCTCGGACTGTGCCCGTCGAAGTAATCCTCGAGTGTCTTCCACGGCTCGTCAGCCAAGCACAGATCAACCACGTCCGTATGGATCCCGGCGTTGCGCGAGGCCCCCGCAATGTAGTCCAGACCGATAGGCCCGATGGGCGGCGTCATCCTGTTCGTGTTAATCAAGGTCAGCATACAGCCGCAATGATAGCCCGGCCGAACGTGCGATTCAAGTCTTATGCCCGCTGCTCGCACTAAACGTTGCGGCGCCTGACCCGCCATCCGAGACTCGAACCCTTTGACAAAAAGCGGTACTTTCGGTACAATACATCCGGCCCTATACGTTGCCTTTTGCCTGTTCCGGCAGGTTGTTCTATATGACTCCCGAAAGCAGGAAGAAAATGAAGAAAAGGATCGCGGCGCTTCTACTGTCGATTGCCCCCGTTCTGACCGGCAGCTTGTGCCTCGCGGGCAGCGAGGCCGTTTGGATCGAAGGTGAGGACTTCACATCCTCGACCTGGAACAACCACTCCTGGTACCGCGGCAGCGGCATAAAAAAGGACCTCCTCTCACCGGGCTCGCCCGGCCTCTCCGATGGCGACTGGCACGCCCACTACACCAGCAACGCCTCCCCCGATTCAGCAGTTGCAACCTACACCTTTAAGATCACCCAAGGCGGGACCTACAACTGGTGGATTCGCCTCAATCCCTTCAGCAACAGCAACGGCGGCGCCGACTACTCGTACAGGTACAAGCCTCCTCGAGGCGTGTGGTCCGCCTGGAAGAGCCTCGACGTCTCCGAGGCGCGCCCCAATGCAATCAACCTGGTTGAGCCCGGCATCGACATCCGCTTTATTGCCTGGGCGTATGGTGACAGCTTCGATTTGCGGGCGGGCTCCCAGGAGTTCCAGATACGCCTTTCCGACCGCAGCGGCGCCGACAAGGAAAACCACGGAGGCATCGACGTGATGGCCTTCGTGAATTTCCTCTGGGCGCCCGCGGGTGTTGTCCCCCCGAATCCCAATCCTCCGCCCGCAGGTCCCAATGACTGGTTCGTGCTCATGGCCGGCCCCGACCCGTTCTCTGCCGATTCAATCACAGACGTCAGCCGCCTCATCCACAAACCCGCCGGAAAGCACGGTTTCCTGAAAGCCCCCGGAAAGGACTTCAAGTTCGAGAACGGCACTGCCGTCAAGTTCTGGGGAGTCGATGCCTCCATGGCCGCAACGCCCGAGCTGCAGCAGAGGCAGGCCCGGTTCTACGCCAAGCACGGCATCAACATGATTCGCCGGCACCCTGTCGAGAGTGTGCTGGGGCCCCTCCAGGGCAGCCCGTCCAACCGACGCTTCGACCCGGAAAGGCTCGACAAATGGGACCGGTGGTTCTCAATCCTCAAGGAAAACGGCATCTACATGACCTGGTCCCTTTTCTATCACCACGTCGTTCTGCCCGACCAGGGTGTTCAGCCCGCCCTCTACAATGAGCTGCCCGATTCCGGCCCCGGCAAAGACACCTACGGCATGGCCACGTTCGTCAAAGAATACCAGGATTCTCAATGGCAGTATGCCGGCCTCCTGCTCAACCATGTCAACCCGTACACCGGCCTGGCCTACAAGGACGACCCGGCGCTGGCCATCGTGGAAGCCCGTAACGAGGACAGTGTGTTCTTCCATAACCCTCTCGGTGACGGCTTTGCACGCGGCCAGTCCCGCCCCAATCACGCAGCCCGCCTGAAAGCCATGTGGCGCCAGTGGGTCAAGAGCTCCTATGGCGATGACGACGCTCTGGCCGCGGCGTGGGGTGCGGGCCTCAAGACCACTACTATCCGCAATGGCGACGGCTCCCTGCGCAGCCTGCCCGATTCGGTCGATCAGGACAACATGTATATATACGCCGCCTGGGAGATGGAGGCCGACGGGCCCAACTGGAACAAGGCCGCCGAGCGAAAACGCATGGGCGACTTCATCCGCTTCCTCGCCGAAATGCAGCGGGACACCTACCTGACATATCAACAGCGCCTTCGCGACATAGGCTACCGCGCCGTAACCGTCAGCACCGCATGGAATGCCGGTGGCCCGGCCGCCTCGGCCGCGAACCTGTGGACCGACGATGCCATGGACGCCATCGACCGCCACAACTACTTCGGCGGCGGCCAGGGCGGACACGACATTGCAGCCGGCTCGGTCAACAATGACACGCACATGAACAAGCCCGGTCGCGGAATCCTCTCGAGCGGCCTCTGGCAGGTCGAGGACAAGCCGTTCATCATCACCGAATGGACCCAGAAGCCGCCCAACCAGTGGAAGGCCGAGATTGCCCCGCTCTTTGCATTCTACGGAATGGGCCTTCAGGGCTGGGACGCATCCTACCACTTCGCGGCCTCCCGCACCTACATGGGCTCCGGGTGGCCCGGGATGAGATCCTACGTCACCTGCACCCCGCATTACCTCGGCCAGTTCCCTGCCCTCGCCTTCGCCATCTACAAAGGGCACTTCGACGAAGCCGACATTGTCTCGGCCCGCCGCCTCTCGACGGACGACGCCTTCGCAGGAATCGACGAGCTCGACCAGAAATACGGCCTCGTCGGCTACGACGAGCACGAGCTGCTTGCCCACGGCGGCACCCCCGTCGAGGCGCTCGCAGTCGGCCGCGTGACAATCAAGGTAAAGGACGACCAGCAGCCTTCCTATCTGGCCGACCTCGAAGAATACTGGTCCGACCGCTCCCAGCTTGTCAAGAGCAGCACCGACCAGTTGACCTGGCGCTACGCCGACAAAGTCGTCACCGTACACTCCGAAAAGACGCAGGGCGTTATCGGCTTTGCCCAGGGCGGAACTTATCACCTGCCCGCCGTCACGGTCAGCCAGATAGAAACGCCCTTTATAAGCCTGCTTTTTACCCCGCTCGACGACAGGCCGCTCATCCAGTCCGAGCACATCCTGATCACGGCTTTGGCACAGGATAAACAGTACGGCGCCGTCTATAACTCCGACGGAACCCAACTGCTCGAAACCGGCGGCCCGCCTTTGCTTCTCGAGCCTGTCAGGGCCACCCTGACCTTCAAAGGCGCTCCGCTGACCTCGGTCAAAGTCGTGGACGTTTACGGCGTCCCGACGCAGCGCCAGGTCGAGCGGTCCGGCAACACATTTACAATAGACGGCCGCTACGCGACGTACTATTACCAGGTCAAACGTTCCGTTGACTGCGCCGACGCCGACGTGGACGGATTGCCTCCTGTCAATGGCGTGGACCTCGCAATCATTGCTGCCGATTGGCTTTCGACCGGCGTCCAGTTGATCGGAGACCTCAATAAAGACAGGAGCGTTAATCTCCTGGATGTCGCCTGGCTTTCATGCCACTGGCTCAGCGATTGTGACTCGCTCAAGCTCGCCGCCCGGTGAGTGACCCCGCTTGTGCATACCCGGATCCTGCCCTCCCGCGCGCCTGAGGTCTGTCGGCGTCGACTGCACAGGGCATTATCACGAAGCTCCGGCGGACCATGGCGCGCGGGGGCAGCCCGCTGCCAATCGAACGCTCCAAAAGCGCTGAGAGGGAAAGTTGCGGGGTTAGCGGGCCAGCGGCCGCAGGTAGTAAAGCCAGAGCGCGGCGCACTCGCGGAGAATGAAGAATGGCAGTTTCGTCAGCGTGTAGGACTCCTTCGCCGGGACCGTGTAGACGTTGAGCCCGGCCCGCTGGTACGTCATCTTTATGCGGGGCAGGTGGTAGAAGTGGCTTACGGCCAGGATTTTAGCCGGTCCCAGCCGCTGAAAGAAAAGCGACGTGTTATAAACGGTCGCACTCGTGTTGACCCCGTTTGCGTCCACGTAAATGGCGTCCGCGGCCACGCCCAGATCGAGCGCCATCATCTTCATGGCCTCAGTCTCGTGTACGCCCCCGTCACCCGGGCCGCCCGAGAACACGAGCAAGGGGGCCAAGCGGTCGAGATAGAGCCGGCAGCCTGTTCTGACCCGGTCGGCGAGTGCGTCTGACGGCCGCCCGTCCGCGTAGACGCGCGCGCCGAACACGACAATGGCGTCGGCAGGGCGGCGGTAGTCGGTCTTGCCGAAGCAGTACATCTGGGCGACGGGAAAGCCGATCATACAGAGAGCGACCGTCCCGGCGATGATTGCCGGCGCGGCCGCCCTTTGCTTTGTCCGGCACCGCCCCCGGCGAAATGCGGCCGCAAAGACCACGCCGAGTGCAGCGCTGACTATCAGCGAAAACGCAATCGGGAATCCCGCCCCAATGGCCCGCCGCCAGAGGAGGACATAGAACCGCATCGAATTCCAGAGGGTGACAAAGAGAAGTATTCCTGTAAAGCCGAGCGTCACAGTCCGCCGCCCGGAGGACATGACGGGCCGGATTGAGTATGCCAGAAGAAATAGAGATGCGAACGCGAGAAGCGGCTGCGATATCGGGGGCCGAACGGGACGAAAATCAATCCACCAGTAGTTCGCGTCAAAGCCGGAAAAGCGGATGTCTCCGAGCAGATTAAGCAGCGAGAACGCGCCGAGGAACAGCGCTAAGCCGCGCCCGGCGGCGCCCAGAGCAAGCAGGAGGCGCGGCCCTGATGGCTTGAGCTTTCGGCGCTTGTGCTTTCTGCGTTTTGCCAACTTCTCTCCTCTCTTTCTGCATCGCCTGTTGTCAGGCTAACGCCTGAGCGTCGCTCAGCTTTCAGCGGCGAATACCTGCTTTCTTGTCTGCCATTTTCCGCCCGTGAAGTCGGGCGCCTTGACCGGTGCGCTGCCTTTGGCTATGGATTCGGCCGAAAGCGGAATCACCACGCTCATGGTCACGGAGTCGTAGACGTCCAGGGGCGTCTGCGTCTTGTTGCGGACGGCCTCTACAAAGAGCGCCAGCTCTATATAATCGACCCCGCCGTGCCCGGCGCTGGCGGCCTGCCCGCCCATGGTCTTCCACCATCTGTGGGCGAACTGTTTCTGGTACGGCTCGAAGGGCTCCCACTGATGGTCCCCGGGGCTTCGGCCGGCGATATAGACCGAGGCCTTGTCCTCGTCGTATATTCCGCGCGTCCCCTGGACCAGCCAGCGATTGTCGTACGGGCGGGGCAGGTGCACGTCATAGTTGACGACCACGGTCTTGCCGCCGACGGTCTTGATTACGCTGGTGACAATGTCACCCTGTTCGTACCGCGCCTTGGCCGCAGGGTGGTCGGGGCCGAATTTTCGCGCAAAATAATCGGCCATGCGCAGCGGCTTTGTGGCCGTGGAGGTCAGGTAATCGAATCTGTCACCGCAGTTGATGTCCAGCCAGCTCAGGACCGGGCCGAGGCCGTGGGTGGTGTAGAGGCTTCCGTTGAAATTGAGCAGGTACTTGCCGGGCCACCGCATTTGCCCTGTTCGCGCGTCGAAAAACCACCCGATGCAGTCGTGCGAATATGCGCAGTGGGCGTGAACGATTTGGCCGAGCAGGCCGGCGCGAATCATGTTGAGCACGGCGAGGTTGTCGCGGCGAAAGCTCCAGTTTTCGAGCATCATACACGGCCGGCCGGTTCTCTCGGATGTCCTGACCAGGTCCCAACACTGCTTGAGCGTGAGGGCCGCGGGGACTTCTACGGCCGCGTATTTGCCGGCATTCATCGCCGCCAGGGCCATTGGTGCGTGCCAATCCCAGGGCGTGGTGATCATAACGGCATCAAGGTCGTCCCGTTCGACGAGCTTCTCAAAGGCATGTTCGCTGCCGGAATAGCCCTCGGGTTTTTCTTGCCCGGCCTTGACGACGATATCCTGGGCGGCAGCCAGATTATCAGCATGTGTGTCGCATAGCGCGGGAACGACCACCCCCGGCAGTCGCATGAGCGTTCGGAGGTGACTGCCGCCGCGCCGGCCGGTGCCGATTATACCGATTCGCGCGGCGCTCCTGTCGGTCGCCGTAACTGGGCTGACACCTGCAGCGGCCAGACCCACGGCGGCGCCCGCCTTAAGAAATTCCCTGCGAGTCGTCTGGTTATCGAGCATCCCTTGTTCCTTCAATAGTTCCATTTGTGGGCCAAGTGTTGGAAGGCAAGTATAACTGAGAGGCGGTTGGCCGACCAGCACAAAGTCGACACACAGCAGGGGGGCCCTCGGACCAGGCGCCCGGTGGGTGAAGCCGGAGCAGCCCGGCGGCGCTACTCCGGCGCGAAGGGAATCTGGATGTCGTGATTCTTCAGCAGGTAAGCGAGCTTGCCGGAGCCGCTCCGCCACAGTGTGATCGCCTGGCTCTTTCCCCCGGTGCCGCAGGCGAGCAGCCGCCCACCCGGCGAAAAGGCAAGGCTCTCGTAGAGGTCACCGGCACGGGGCAGCCTGCGGATGAGTTTCTTTAGCTCGATATCCCAGAGGAAGGCCTCCTGGAATCGGCCGGAGCTGGCGAGTGTTCGCCCGTCCGGTGAGAATGCGATGGAATGCAGATAATCGTCGTGTCCCTTGAACGAGTGGACGAGCACGCCGGAGCGGGCATCCCATACGTACACCGCCGACAGATCGATGCCGATGCCGTCACTGCACGCCGCGGCCAGCAGCCCACCGTCTGATGAAAACGCCACGGCTCGGACTCTCTTGCGACCCCCGACGGTCAGCTTCACCTCACCGCTCCTTGTATCGCGCACTCTTATATCGCTGCCCGCAGCAACGGCAAGAGCACTGCCGTCTGGAGAGAATTTCAGACGCGTGATTCTGTCGCCCTCCGTGCGCCAGGCGCCGAGGACTGCGCCGGTATTGACATCCGTGATGCATACATCACCTGCTGACCCGCCCAGATCTGCCGGGCCGGCGGAGGCGACTATCCGGCGCTCGGTACTGAGCGCGTATAGCTCACCGGCAAGGCCGAACCGTTGTGTGAAACGACCAGTCAGCAGGTCCCAGAGGCCGAATGTCCCCCTCCCGTCGCGGTTGCCAAAGCAGACTGCCAGAAATTTCGGGCTAAAGGAACCCCGCTTCGGTGATCGTTGCGCCATCGTCGGGAAGCATTAGCACGCGGTCGAGGGCGCCGGTGGTGACATTCCAGAGCTCGATTGCACTGCCGGTGGCGGCGGCCAGAAGACTCGAGTCGGCCGAGAAACTCAGGGCCGGATACCCGCCGGCCCAGACAGGACCGTGTTGTCTGCCCTTCGCGACTGCTTTGTTCACTATCTGGACGTTGTCGAGAAAAAACGTCGTGCGTTTTGTTGCGTTGCTGGTGAACCCGAGCCAGGTAAGCCGCTCGAACTGCTCGCTGCCGTTCGCGAGCTTTCTGAACTGAATTCTCTCGCCGCCCGGCAGCGTGACCGCCAGGTCCCACGTGCCGGACCGGGCATCCCCGATGAGAGCCTCGATCTCGAAGTGAAGCCACTCGTCCACAGGCAGCTCGCACAGCACTCTATCGCGTGTACGCAGCTTCGTTCCGTTGACCCAGAGACTCGGCCCCACGCGGTAGGGCGAGCCCCGCCAGTCGCGCCATTCGTGATTGATCTGGACGCCGGGCCCGATTCGCAGGTCGAACTCGCACCGGGTCAGACCCTCCTTGTGATTGGGACTGTACACCAAGTGCGGATTGAAGGCCTGCCGGAGCCCTTCAGCATCCGTGATCTTGAGGCTGCGGCGCCCGCCTGCGGCGGTTTCGTCCGTCACGGCGATCGAGTCGCCCTTGTTTTCCACGTGGGCCTGCGCCTCTGCCGGCCGCGAGCCGACCGGCGTCCTCTCGAAGCTGTCGTTTATAGCCCTCGGCGGTGGGTCCGGCGGAATTTCGAGCGGTGGGTAATTGTAGCTCTTTGCCTTTTCTATCCAGGCCGCTTCGCCGTACACGCCGGCCTTCGTGTAGTCGAATTCCTTAAAGCCGACCTTCAGCGCCGGTGAGCCCGTCTTCAAATTGAAGTCGTAGTTCTCGACGTCAACAAAGAGCGGATCGGCCACAACCGAGTTGACGTCGTAGCCTTTCTTGCGCCACTCTTCAAGTGACAGTCCGACGAAGTCCACGCCTTTGCCCGAGGCGTTGAAGTAGCAGTTCTTGTCCACGTTCACGCGGACCTGTGTCCAGGGACCGGCCAGCAGGGGGCCCGTGTTCCAATAAACGATGTTGTTTTCGAAGTTGAACGACAGGTGGTCCTCGACGCGCGTCGCCTGAATCTGGTGCAGCATCGAGTTGACCAGGATGTTGTTTCGGACGATGTTCTCGCGCCCGTAGTGCTGGTGGAAGCTCCCTGTCTTTGTGTTGTAAACCAGGTTGTTCTCCATCAGGATGCCCGTGCTGCCCTCGTCGGTGTACAGTCCCCAGCCGCCGTAGGAGTAGGCGTGGATGTCGTGGAAAACGTTGTCGCTGATGACGGTCCCTTCGGACGGGCCGAGCGTATAGATTCCGCCCATGTCACTGAGGACCCACCAGCCGAGATGGTGCACGTGGTTGAAGCGAACGGTGTTGCGCTTGCTCAAACTCTCGGCGTACCCCCATCGCCAGCCGACGGAAAAGCCCGAGTAGAACAGGTCGCTGATGTCGTTGTGGGTCATGGTGTTGTCGCCGCTCTGGCCGACCCAGAGCCCAACGGCGGAGGTGTAGATGCGGCCCCCGGAGCGTATGATATTGTTGTCCACGGTTATATGGCTCGTTCGCGATGGCTCATCGGCGCGTATCTGCCCCTCCCCGATTCGAACACCGCCGGCCCCCATGTCGTGAATCAGCGACCGCTCAAGCGTGCAGTCTTTGCATCCCTGTCGAAACCACACGCCGTACGTCGCGATGTGCCTGACCTCGCAGTCCTCTATTACGACGTTGCGCGCGCCGTCGGCCATAATTGCCGCCTCGGTGACATAAGCCGCTTGGAACGGGGCATACCCGCTGCGGCCCAGCAGCTCCTGGTTGTGCTCGAACACGAGGCCCTTGAACCGCAGGTCGTGAACGAACCTTTCCTTCTCGGGTTGCCCATCGAGTACGAGCAGCTTCTCTAACACCGGCGCCACCACCCCGGCTTTCGCCATGTCTTCACCGGGCAGAGGCATATAATAGAGCCTGCCGTCACGCGCGAGGAACCATTCTCCCGGAGTATCGAGCGCCGTGCGGAAGTTCTCCAGATGATACCGCGTATTCACGGGCCAGCCCGAGTAGCTCTTCAATTTCTCGCCTATCGTGATGATCACGTTCTCAGCCGTGTCTATTGCAGTTATAAACCGCCGGCTGATGCACCATTTGTGGTAGGCCACGAGAGTGACATCCTCAAGCTCGCCCTGCTCAAGGTCCTTGAGCGGTTCAAGGGCGTCCGCCCTGACGGACGTGGTGCGCCGGAATTCTCCGCCGTCGGCCGGGATTTCAGAAGTCGAGCCCATGTAGTGATACCACTTGTTGGGCGTCCTCGCGCGGACCGCCCGCCGGCCGTTGACGAACAATTGCTCGAAATACCACTTGCCCCCCTTGACGTCCGGTATGTAAGTCTCCCAGACCCCGTTCTTGCCCTCTTTCCAGCCGGTGATCTCGCGTCCCCCGGTAATGACGGGCCGCGCGCCTGGCGCGGCCTCGTAAGTAATGGTCCGACCGTTGCGCCCGCTGTCCTCGGGCTTCAACACAAACGCCTCTCGCAGCGCGTAAGTCCCATCGGCGATTATGACCCGTACCGGTTCGCTCATGACCCTGCGTATCTTCAGTTGCCGCACCACGCTGCGGGCCCCGCTCAGGGTCGCAAGCGGCCCGTCCGTGCCGTCCGCCTTAGGCTCGGGCAGCTTTCCCGACCAGCGGTTCCTGCCGTTAGGAGACACGTAAATGTCAATTGTTGCGGCGCAATCGACAGCTACCAGCGTCAGAATTACCAGCGACCACAATTTCAATCTCTTTGCGTTCATTTGAACCGACCTCCCTTTTTTACACTTGGGCGTACCGACTCCTGCCCTGCCCCATATATATGTCACCAGACCCCCCAACCACGGAGAGTCGAAACACACACTTCTCGGTAGAAAACGCTCAGCCCCCGTCTACACGCTGAGGTTCTCCCACTGTATCCCGACCTTCTTGAGCGCGTAGCCCAGCTCTTTCATGTAGTCGCCGTATCCGGTCATCCAGTGGAATCCCGGCATCCTCTCGGCGAGCCTCAGGTCGTCACAGGTGTACTTGATGTCAATCTGCGAGCGGCAAATATCCATAAACGGCGCATCAATGACGTCGCCGAGCAGCCCGACCCAGCGCTTCGACGCAAAATCCGGAATAATATTCGTTGTTACACGCCCCCTCTTCATCTCTACCTTCGGGGCCGCGCCGTAGTCCGACTCGAAGTGCGTAAGTATCCTGACCGGCTCCAGGTCCTTGCCGTCCATCAGCCGCGGCGCCGTGCAGTGAGCCAGCGTGATGACTCCGTCGTGCGGATAGGTAGGGTCGTTCAGAAAGACCGGTTTTCCGGAGATGTTGCCGAGCAGCACCCCGGAAGGAATTACGACGAAGTCCGACTCGCAGAAGGCTAAGTAGCCAGCGTCGTTGAGCAGGGTCAGGGTCAGGCAGGCGGACGTCTCGGCGATGGGCATGATGGTCCCCATGCAGCCGTTAATCGTGATGGCCCCGCACCCGGCCTTGTTCATTATTCCCCGAAAGACCTGCTCCAGCAGAAAACAATTGTCCACAAACTGCCGCTTGGTCTCCAGCGACACCCCCTTTACCGCCAGGTACTTCTCGGCACGCTTCTTGGCGCGCTCGACCGCCACCCCATCCGCACGCGCCGCCTTGATCAGCTTGCCCAGTTCGCTGTATGGAAAGCTCTGCATGTCGAACTTCCAGATATCCTTGACCAGGTTGGGCACCACATCTCTCGGCTGGGCCCAGGCGCCGGGGCCGCCGATGGCGACTATTCGCGTGCCCATCGTGTTGCGAAGACCGCACAACGCCCGGAGCCGCCAGAGTATCTCATCCTGGCTGTCAACAATGACGTCCGTGTCGTCGATGCCCTCCAGTGCGAGAGTGTCCTTATGCTGTCGCAGATAGCGCGGGCTTATGATCTCGTACCAGAGGTAAACCGGGCCGGACTTGTGGCGACAGAAGAATATCATGTCTTTGCCCTGCTTGGCCAAGGCGTCGAAAGTACCCATCCCTCCACCGGCGGCGTAGACCAGAAACACATCCGCCGTCTTCAGGTCGCCCAGGCTCGGGGCGTTTGTGCCGCCGCGTGTCTTGCCGACCGGAAGAAACTCAACGGGAAAATCAGCTTTGCCGGCGATATCTTTCAGCTCGGCCTCGATTCTTGCAGTCTCATCGGCTGCGTGCTGCTCTGTCTGGATTCCGCCCCAGCTTCGCCAGCTCCTCTGGGGACGCCGCTGTGGCACGCTGTAAACGAGGATGGGCTTCACCACAAGGGCCCGGCGTTTGGGGGCGGTCTCCCCTTCCGCTTCGGCCATCGCCACCATCGACCAGGTCAAACCGGTAAACGCCGCGCCCAGCAAGGTCGCGCCGCCCACTCCCTGCAGGAAGTCACGCCTGGTTATATTATCGTTCGAATGGTGCCCCCCGGAGGGACAGCACGTGCAGCGCACCGGCCGTGCTTCGTGATCTTCTCGACTCATCAGCTATTCTCCTTTCGATTCAGTTATGCCAACGGACAGGCCGCCTGATTTCAAACCGAGCCGCCTGCGGCCCCGGGAGCCGTGACGAACAGTGTCTCAGGGCACGCAAGTATAACCGATTGCCGGCCGCTGCAAAAGCAAAAAAGATGCCCCAACGCTCCGGGAACTCGGGGATTTACTTGGCAGACTATTTTCTGCTTGCAAATTCCGCCACCAAATGTAGGCTATTTTCGGCGGCAGCACTCGGTTTGTTCTTTGTTCGAGGACCCGGCGGTCGACCATGGGCTTTCGCAATTGGAAAGGACACGCATCATGAAAGGCAATCGCAGGTCAATTGCGCAGACACTCGGGGCGCTCGTTCTGCTTGCTCTGCTCGTCCCGGCGGGCTGCTCATTGCAGGGCGACGAGAAGGCCGGAAAGTCCGATGGGTGGTCGAAGCAATTCGGTGTCGAAAAGCGGACCCTGTCCCCGACGGGAAAAAATCGCTATTTCGTTCTGGAGCCGGGTTTTCAAATTGTTCTCCAGGGGCCGGATGAGAAGGTGATCATAACCGTTCTCGACGAGACAAAAGTGATTGGCGGCATAGTCACGAGGGTCCTCGAGGAAAGAGAAGAAAAGGACGGGCGGCTTGCAGAGGTCTCGAAGAACTTCTTTGCCGTCTGCGAGGATACCGGCGACGTGTTCTACTTCGGCGAGGACGTGGATGACTACGAGGACGGCAAGGTCGTCCGGCATTCAGGGCAGTGGCGGGCCTACGAGAAAGGGGCCAGGCCCGGCCTGATGATGCCCGGCGAGCCCTCGGTCGGGGCCAAATACTACCAGGAGATAGCGCCCGGAAAGGCGATGGACAGGGCAGAGATTGTAAGCCTTAGCGAAACCTTCAAGACACCGGCGGGGACCTTCGCCGATTGCCTGAAAGTGGAGGAGACTTCCGGCCGGAGCCCCGGCGAGAGGGAGTACAAGACCTACGCCCCCGGTGTCGGCATGATCCAGGACGAGGACCTGCTTATAATCCGGTATGGCTTTGTGGGCAGGTAGGCGGCCTGCGCAAGAGAGTAGGTCTGGCCTTATCTTCTCAAACGCGGCGATTCTCCTTGTATTGTCCGCTTCTTGAGATGGTCGCTTGTGAGCGTGAGATGCCCGGGCGCCCTACGTGACGTTTGTTGGCGGGGCGACCGACGGGGACGGAGTCCCGAAGCATCCGGCCAATACACCTGGGGCGGCAAGAGCAGAGACGAGAGCTTGAGGTGCCTCTGGAGGGAATTGGAGCAACATAGGTCCGGGAGGCAATATGACGGAAGCGAGATTTGTTCCGCTGGCGAGTTATCGGCAATACACACCGGAGCGGATGAAAGAGCGCGCAGCGAGCTTTCGCGCTGACATGCAGCGCAGGCGCAGCGTGCGGCATTTTTCGTCCCGGCCGGTGCCTCGCCGGGTTATTGAGGACTGCATTCTAACGGCCGGTTCGGCCCCCTCCGGGGCAAATATGCAGCCGTGGCATTTCGTGGTCGTTAGCGCCGCCCACGTAAAAAGGCGCATACGTGAAGAGGCCGAAAAGGGCGAGAAGGAATTCTATCAGCACTTGGCCGGCCGGGAATTCCTCGATGCGCTCTCGGGCCTGGGAACCGATTATAACAAGCCCTTCCTCGAAGAGGCGCCCTATCTTATCGTCGTGTTCGCTCGGAGCAAGGGCCTCTCGCCGGACGGGCGGCAGATCAAGCATTACTACGTCCGCGAATCCGTCGGCATAGCGACGGGCCTGCTGATAGCGGCCATTCACAACGCCGGCCTTGCCGCGCTGCCCTATACCCCGAGCCGGCCGATAGCTTTGAACGAGATACTCGAGCGGCCCGAGAGCGAGAGGCCCTTTCTCGTGCTCGTCGTCGGATACCCCCCCGACGGGGCCCTCGTGCCGGATATATGCAAAAAGACGCTCGAAGAGATAGCCACATTCGTGTAATACTGTGCGCCGGCGCGCGGCGCGAACACGCGAGCTTGAGTCAGGTGGGTTTATGCTGACTATGCAGTGTTTCGCTAGGGGTGTGCCAAATTATGTCGATAAGAGAGCGTGATTCGTCAAGTGTTATGGATGGCCGAGCGCGGGGTCTTGGCCTAACGCGGTGTCCCGGCAGGGCCAGGCCGTCCACGGCCGGGCTCAGATAAGGCCGCTTGGAGAGAAGGCATGGAGGTCGAATTGATCGGTAGCAACCGGCCCAAGGCTTTGCGCCTTGGCATCTTTTGGGAGGATTTGTATGGCTCGGATAAGCAGGCGTGATTTCTTAAAGATCTCGGGCGGCGCTCTGGCGGGTATTGGCCTGTCCGATCACCCGGGATGGGCAATGGATTCTCCAGCGAAGCCGAATGTAGTGCTGGTGCTCGTTGACGACATGGGCTTCTCGGACTTGGGCTGCTACGGCGGCGAGATCGATACGCCGAATATAGACAGGCTCGCCCGCGAAGGCATTCGCTTCACGCAGTTCTACAATACCGCCAAGTGCTCCCCGACCCGGGCTTCGCTGCTTACCGGCTGCTATCACAGGGAAGTCGGCCAGCAGAAGCTTGCAAGCTGCATGACGCTTGCCGAGGCGATGCGGAGGGCCGGATACACCACACTGATGACCGGCAAGTGGCACCTGCCCGGCAGCCCGGTCGATAGGGGATTCGACCGTTACTTCGGGCACTTGAGCGGCGCGACAAACTACTTTCGCGGCGACAAGACTTTCAGGCTGGACAACAGGCCCTTTGAGGTTCCCGAAAAGGGATTTTACACCACCGACGCGAATACCGACTACGCAATGCGTTTTCTCGACGATGCCCCAAAGGACAAGCCCTTCTTTCTCTACATCGCTTACAATGCCCCCCACTATCCGCTTCAGGCCTGGCCGCAGGATATTGAAAAGTACCGCGGCAGATTCATACAGGGCTGGGACAGCCTTCGCCGCCTGCGATACGAGCGCCAGTTGAAGATGGGGTTGATTAAGCGGAGCTGGAAACTGACGCCGCGGGATGAGCAAGTCCCGGCCTGGGACAGCCTCTCCGACCAGCAGAAGAAAAAGGAAGACCTCACAATGGCCGTCTATGCCGCCATGATTGACCGGATCGACCGTAACATCGGCAGGCTAAGGCTTAAGCTCGAAAACATGGGCGCCGCCGACAATACGCTGTTTCTGTTCCTCAGCGACAACGGCGGCTGTCCTTTCCAGCGGACCAGGACGCCGGAGATTGACCCCGGTCCGGCCGAATCGTACTGGACTTATCACAAGGGCTGGGCGCAGGTGAGCAACACCCCGTTCCGGCTCTACAAGCAGAATCAACACGAGGGCGGCATCGGCACGCCGCTTATCGCACGCTGGCCCGGCGTTATCCAGGCCGGCTCGCTCACCGACCAGCCGGGCCACCTCGTTGACATAATGGCTACGCTGCTGGATATCACCGACACCGACTATCCCGATACCCTCGGCGGACAGAAACTGCGCCCGCTGCGCGGGCTGACCCTCATGCCCGTCTTCAAGGGAAAGCAACGCCGGGGGCACGACGAGATATTCTTCGAGTACGCCAGATACAAGGGCCTCCGGGCCGGAAAATGGAAGATAGCCTGGCAGACCGGCCCGTGGGAGCTCTACGACATGGAGGCCGACCGAACCGAGCTCAACAACCTCGCGCCTCAGATGCCCGAAAAGGTAAAGGAGCTTGCCGCACGACACCAGGCATGGCTCAAGGAATTGGGCGGCTCGCGGACGGTCTCGAACCGCAAGAAACCGCCACAGGGCAAGGGCCGCACCAAAAGCAGGTGACCCATCCGGGCGGACAAAGAGCAATATGTGTGGCCTAAAGCCGAACGCGAAAAATCGCGTTTGGCCCTTGGTGCAACTTGAGTTATAATAGCCGCTGTTCCGGCGCGGGGCAGGTTTTAGAAGGGACGTGTCCGAAGTGAAAAGCAAGGCAGCACTTCTGATTCTGGCGCTCGGAGGTGCATATTATGGCCGAGGAACCGGCGGGCCGCCCGAGAGTCTCAATACGCATCCCTATGGACGCCCGAATTGACCTTCCGGTACTGCCGGGATTTGAGAGGAAGAAAAATGGATAGCACAAATTCAGTCAATTTCAACAAGTACAGTTGTGTCTTCCGGCCTTACATCAGACTCCTGGTCGCATTTCTTATCGTCTTTCTTGTGGCCGGTGGTGTCGCGAACGGGCGGATCGGGCGGGTGCCTGACAAAGGCGACGACAAGCCCGGCGCCGAGGCGGCCAAGGGCGGCGCAAGGCTGCTCAGGCTGTATCCGGCCGCGGGCGCTAAACCCGCCGCTGATATTCGGCTGCTTCCGCCCGCCGACAAAATGAAAGATGGTGACGCCTGCCCGCTGTACGAAAAGGCCGCAGAATCCCTCCCGAAAGGTATTGACTGGAGCAGGATAGACGATTGGCTCTCCAGGCCGCTCGAACAGCTTCCCTTGCCCGATGTCAATTCAACACTGCTGCAGTTCGACCGAACCCTAAATCTGCTCGAGCAGGCGGCCGGTTACAAGAAGGCCGATTGGCCGTGGGTCGACGTGGAAGATATGTCGCCGACAAGGCAAAACTGGCGGCAGCTTATGTTTGTGCTGGCACTCAAGAACCGCCGTCAGCTCAAATGCCGGGATTATGCTCGCGCGGCACAAACCCTGCAGACCGGTTTCGGCATGGCCGCGCATCTGGCAAAAGGTCCGAGCCCGGTGTACGGAATCACTGGTGTGGGCGTTAGCGCGAGGATGTGCCGGGAGGTGGAGCTTTTTGCCCAGCAGCCGGGCGCGCCCGGCCTGCTTGCCGCGCTCGACTCGATGCCCAGGCCGTTGATCGATATGACCGAGCAATTGCAGGCCGAAGCAATTGACCCCAAAGATCCCGTCGGTATGCGCATTCGCGGTCTGTCAATACGGCTGGACCAGCACATAGCGGCCCTGCGATGTGTCGAATTGGTGCGCCTGCATGCGGCCCGCCGCGGGACCCTGCCGGATTCGCTCGCTCAGATCGAGGGCGTCACCATACCCACCGATCCGGTCACCGGAAAACAGTTTGCTTATCGCCGCGAGCGGCAAAGAGCATTTCTGACCGGTTCTATTCCCAAGGGCGGTGATGCCAATGAAACCACACGTTATGAGTTGACCTTGTCGCCAAGCAGGTGACGCCGCTTGCCCGGTCTCTTCCCGCCGCTGGCAAGGGCGAAGGAGAATTCGTAAAATACCGGCACAACAGAATTCTGTGGGTCGTCGGCCAACCGACGTACGAAAGGAGAAATTTTATGGACACATACCAGGACATCCGAGTGCTGACGGTCGCGCAGGCCCAGCCCGATGTGCGTGCGGCGTTCATAAGGCGGACATACGTGCATCTTGCCGGTGCGGTGGCCGCCTTTATCGGCGTCGAGGCGCTTCTGTTGAAGTCCCCGCTGGCGCCGGCCATGCTCAAGTTCATCTCGGCCAACCGCTACGGCTGGCTGATGATCCTCGGCGCTTTTATTCTGGCCGGGTGGCTCGGGCGGAGCCTCGCTTCCGGCGTCAGGTCGGTTGGCGCGCAGTACGCGGGTCTGGCCGGCTATGTGGTCGCCGAAGCGATTATCTTCGTTCCTCTCATCTACATCGCCGTGCTCTATTCATCCCCAAGCGTAATCCCCAATGCGGCAATCCTCACGGCCCTGCTCTTTGCCGGGCTGACGACGGTGGCCTTCACCACGCGAACCGATTTCTCGTTTCTGCAGGGCATCCTGACAATCGGCGGGTTCGTTGCACTGGGGCTGATAGTGTGCGGCGCGATCTTCGGGTTCGGCTTGGGACTTGTCTTCTCGGTTGCGATGGTGGGGCTGGCCAGCGCGGCGATTCTCTATGATACCTCGAAGGTCATCCATCACTTTTCGCCGGATCAGCACGTGGCCGCCTCTCTGGAGCTTTTTGCGTCGGTGGCGCTCCTGTTCTGGTACGTGCTCAGAATCCTGATGAGTCTGTCGCGAAGATAGGATTGGCGTGCGGATCTGCCTCACGGGCGGAAAGGAAGGCATTGATTTGGCGCAAGAACCAGGGGGCGGGGGAACAGGCCGGCGTGTTGCCGGGCCTGTCACGGCTATCGTTTTTGTTGCGGTTTTCATCGGGGGACTTTACTGGATTGGCGGGGACCTTCACTGGCTTCGTGGATTGGCGTACGCCGGTCTGCTGGGCCTGACGCACGGTTTGAGCGGCCTTTATCTCTGGCGGAGGAATCCCGAGCTTATAAGGCGGCGCGCCGTTGCAGGCGAGGGGTCGAAAACTTGGGACAAGGTCGTCATGGGCTTTTTTGGGCTGGCCCATACCGGTACGTTGATTGTGGCGGCCCTCGATCACCGCTACGGATGGTCCGCAATGCCCATACTCCTCTGGCCGGTCGGTGCGGCGCTGTATATCACATTCGTGGCTATCCTAACCTGGTCGATGCGCGTGAATACGCACTTCGAGAAGTTCGTAAGAATTCAGAGCGACCGTTCCCATCGCGTGATCAATTCCGGCCCTTACCGTTACGTAAGGCATCCCGGCTACGCGGCGACGATTCTCGGCTTCTCGATTGCCACGCCGCTCCTGTTGGGCTCGTGGTGGTCGTTTCTGCCCGCGTTTCTTTCGGTCGCCTTTCTCCTGGTGCGAACGCACCTCGAGGACCGGACCCTGCACAAAGAGCTGCGTGGCTATGGCGAATATGCCGGGCGCGTGCGTTACCGCCTTGTCCCCGGCCTATGGTAGATATTCTGCAAAAGCACACAGCGGCAGGCGGCGCCGGTTAGCCGTATCGTCGCCTGCCCAAAGAAAGGAGAAAGAGATGAACCACAAGACGATGATTTGTGCGTTACTCATCGGCGCTGTCGCCATGGGAGGCGGGTGCCAGCAAACCTGTACGGGCTACAAGTCTTCCGCGACAATCGCCCCCGGAGAGGAAAAGGACACGTACATGGTCGAAGTAAAGCTCAGCCAGCTCAGCGCGGCCGACGGCGCAGAAGAGAGAGTGCTCATTGCGCCCCGCGTTACGGTCCTAGCCGGCGAATCGGCGGCCATACAGGTTTCCGACGAAAAGCTCGACGGCATCTTCGCCACCGTGCTTGTCCCGCAGCGGCAGGCCGGTGGCACGGCAAAGTGCTCTATTCACCTCAAGCAGAACGGCCGCACAAAGTACCTCAGCACCTTCGAGCTTACGCTGCCGTATGATTGAGCGGGCCGGGGCTACGAACAGTCGCAATGGCTTACGAGTTTGACGGCAAGAGATACCGGGATGCATCCAGCCACCAGAAGCGGTGGGGCGGCAGGATAATCTCTGAGCTGCCGCTGCGGGGCGACGAGCGCATTCTCGACCTCGGCTGCGGAGACGGAGCCCTGACCGCCGAGCTTGCCGAAAGAGTCCCCGACGGCTCGGTCCTCGGAATAGACGCCTCCGAAGGAATGATTCGAGTCGCCGAAAAGAACGCGCTGCCCAATCTGAGATTCCAATTGCTGGATATCAACGCGCTGGCAAGCCTCGGCGAAGAATTCGACCTGGTATTCTCAAATGCGACGCTGCACTGGGTCAAGGACCACGCCACGTTGTTGCAGAACGTGCATAACCTGCTCAGCGACGGGGGCTGCGCCCGTTTCAATTTCGCCGGAGAGGGCAATTGCTCCAACCTCTTAAAGGTGCTCAGGCGGGCCATGAGCCTCGAGCGGTTCACCGTTTACTTCTCTGATTTCGAGTGGCCCTGGCACATGCCCGCGGTTGGCCAATATGAGCTTCTCGTGGCCTGGTCCGCCTTTCAAGACTACCGCGTGTGGCCGGAGAACGCGGACCATTTCTTCTCCGATGCCGACGAAATGATCGCATGGATCGAACAGCCGAGCCTCGTTCCGTTCCTCGCATCCGTTCCGCAGCGCGACAAACTGGCCTTTCGCAATTTTGTTGTCGAACAGATGCTCCTCCAGACGCGGCAAACCAACGGAAGGCACTTCGAGACCTCCCGCCGCATAAACGTTTTGGCCTTCAAGTGATATCGTGCCAATGCGCCTAAGCATAGCACTCAAGGGTTTACAACCATGACCGGGCAGGAGCGGTTTCTAAGACTCTTTTTGCGGATAGTGGCAAGTGCGTCGGCCCTGGCCGCGCTCTGCGTCGTCTTTCCCTACTCCTGGATGAATGCCGTCCACCAGTGGCTCGGCATGGGCACGCTGCCGCCCGAGCCTATTGTCGGCTACCTGGCCCGTTCCACCTCCGCTTTCTACGCACTGGTGGGCGGGCTTATGTGGCTCGTGTCGTTCGATCTCCAAAGGCACCGGGCGGCCCTGTGCTATCTCGGTGCCGCCTTCATCGTCTTCGGCCTGACCCTCTTTGTTGTCGACCGGCTCGAAGGGATGCCGCTTCTCTGGACACTTCTCGAAGGACCGATCGACGTCGCATTCGGAGTCGTAATCCTCTGGCTCGCCTGTCGCCTCAGGGCCCGGCCTTCGTAGTCCGGCGGCACAGGCCACCGATTATCTGTTTCCAAAAGATGAGCTTCTGTACGGCGAGTTGATCAAAGCTGCGGTGCCTGAGCTGGCTGTATACCGATAGCACTGAGCCCTGCCCGTGCAGACCCAACACCCCGCACGAGCCTGGAAAAGCCTCCGGAAATCCGTGATTTTTCTTCATTGTTGTGCGTATTCATGAGTGAGAAGGCAGCGTGCTGCATGAGGCCGATGCCTCGAAATGGCACGACGTGGGAGAACTTCGATCATGGGAATGCGGTATAAGTTTAACGTGCTTGCTGGATTGTTGCCCGGCGAGAAGGTGCTGTTCTTCAAGCCGTGGGTCTGGGCCGCCTCGAACAAATCGCTTCCGAGCTACCGCGGCTTCTTCTCGCTGCCTCCCCTCTGGGAAGCCGGCCTGTATGTCACGGACAGGCGCGTGCTGTTTGTCGCGCAGCTCTTTCGGCTTGTCACCCAAGAGTTGGATCAGTGGTTTGAGGGAAAAAATCGGCCGGGAGATGATGAGGTTATCAAGCAGGTAAGGGTAGGAAAGAGCCGGTTGTTCGGACCGTACGTGGAGATTGTATCCGATGACCCGGTAAAGCGCTGGTATCGCTCACGCCGTGCGAGGCTGCGGTTTTTTATGAAGCAGGCCGAATCTGTTTGCAGTACAATATCCGAGGCAATGGCGAAAGGCGCTGAGCAGATGTAACGCCCGGCTGCACGGCGATGCGCCAAGACGGGCGCTTGAGCCGTACTTTTTAAGGAGACATCGATGGATAACAGGCAAATAATGAAAATCATCGGCATTGTGTGCCTGGTAGTCTGCGCGGTCTGCATATTTGTGGCAATCGAGCGCTACCAGACAAATGCCAGCAACGTCCGGGCCATGAATTCCTTTCGGCAGTCATCGCCTCTCGGCGGTATCACCGGTCCCATGAGGCCTGCTACACCTGCCGCCACCAAGTATGCGATCCTGTTCGCCGTGATTTCCGGCGTCGCCGGGGCCGTTCTGCTAATCAAGAGCGCCCGGCCTCAAACCGATGCCGGCTCTGCAGTCCAGAGCGAAACAAATATCTGAGCGCACAGGCAGATCGTGTATCAGCCAACGAATTGGGAAACTTCGACTGGAAATGCCGATGAGCAAGAAAGTTGTAGCAATAGTCGGGACGTATCGCAGGAGGGGAATCACCGACCAGACAGTCACGGCAATGCTCGAAGCGGCCCGCGAAAAGGGAGCCGAAACTACGAAGATCGACCTGCTCGATAAGAATATCGAGTTCTGCACGAACTGCCGCACCTGCACGCAGGAGCCCGGAACCGCCCACGGCCGCTGCGTGCACAACGACGACATGGAGCAAATCCTGGCCGAAATCGAGTGCGCCGATGCAATCATACTGGCCTCGCCCGTCAACTTCTTCAATGTCACGGCCCTGATGAAGAGGTTCATCGAGCGATTGGTGGCCTATTCCTATTGGCCGTGGGAAAAGCCGATGCCTAAGAAACGTACAGACAAGCTCGCCAGACGTGCGGTGGTTGTCACGTCTAGCGCATGTCCGGCCTTCATCGGAAGAATTCTTATGCCGGGAGCCCTCGGATTGCTCAAGAAAACGGCCAATCTCATGGGCGCAAAGGTGGTCAGATCGGTCTATTTCGGAACCGCCTGCCTCACCGAGCACCAGAAGCTAAGCGAAAAGCAGATTCAAAAGGCCAGGGCTGCCGGTGCCCTCCTTGTAAAATAGCGCCGCCGGTTCGCCCGAACAAATGAACAACATTACTTATGGGAGAGAACTATATGTTTGATTTCATCAAGCGTCTTTTCACAAAGAAACCGGCTCGGCAATTCTCCGCCGAGGAATATGAACGCCACGCAGAGGCCAAAACAGCAGCCATGGAGACGATACTCGGCCCGATGCACGATATGGTCGGCCATGCCGTAATACCTTTCCAGGTGGGCGGCGCCGTGGACATGTACTACTTCCCCAATTGTATGCCCGGCACGGCCTTTGCCACGATGGAGCTTATCGATCCCGACGGCAAGGGCCCCAGGCCAAACCGCCTCGGCACTTACGAGCTGGTGGCCTTCACCAGACATGCCATACCCGCCGACGGCTCCGGGGGCAGGGACAAAGGTCCTTTCGGGCAGATCGAACAGCGCATCTGGGCCATCTTCACGACGGTAGGGCACTATGGCCGCCAAGCTGTTCTAAATCCGGGAGAAACCTGTGAGGTCCCGGCTGGCGAAGGTCAACAAGAGCTTTGCCTCTTATTTGACACGTATGCCAAAGACGGTGGAGAATTCGAGATAGACGGGCAGAAGCACTCCCTGCTTCTCTGCATCGAGGTCTTTCGAGAGGAAATGGAGTACGCAATGGAAAACGGCAGTAAGGCGCTTATTGAAAAGCTCAAGGCCGCCGCCTGCTACCCTTACAGCGATCTGGACCGCGACCCGGTGGTGTGAATTATGGACGAATTCCAATCGATCCTTCAGTATGGCAACCGCATCATTTCAGGGCTCTGCCACGTGTTCGCAATGCTCGTTATCACAATCGGCGTTGCCAAGGCGCTCTCGATATACCTCAAAGACGTGTTCACGACGCACAGCGCCGCCGAGGCCATCCGCGAGAGCCGCCTCGAAATCGGCCACTCGTTTTCGCTGGCCCTCGCGTTCCTCATTGGAGCCAGCATCCTCAATACGACGCTCGCCCCGACCTGGACCGACATCGGACAGCTCGCGGCCATCATCGCTCTTCGAGCCGGCCTTAACTACCTGCTCCTGTACGAGATCAGATCCGAGACTCCGTCCAACTCTTCCTGAGTACTGGGCGTGTGGAGGCTCCGTTTGCCCGCATGATGGGTGAGGGCCACGGCCGGCACGAGACTTATGGAGGTCAATTCGATGAAGACAAAACTCACGTCGCTTATAGCGATTGTTATTTTGACTATAGCCGTTTATTTGTCCGCGGCGCACGCGGCGCGGTCGCGGTCCGGGACCGATGGCCCCATAGCGGATGTCCCGGCCGGCGTGAAGGTGATCGGCAACATCGCCTATCGGCCGGGTCCGAGCGGTGCGTGGCGGCTTGACTTGGCCATGCCCGAAGAGCGAGGTGAAAAGCCCATACCGGCGATAGTCTTCGTACACGGGGGCGGCTGGCGGAGCGGCGACAAGCGAAGGCCCAATTTCCTCCGCCCGACGCTCGAGTTCGCCGCGAAAGGCTACGTGTGCATAACCGTCAATTACAGGCTACTGGGCGAAGCGCCGATGCCGGCGTGTATCGAAGACGTCAAGTGCGCCGTTCGCTGGCTTCGCGCCCACGCCGCCGAATACAACGTCGATCCCAACCACATCGGGGCCTACGGCAACTCCGCCGGCGCCCACCTCGTGGCAATGCTCGGTCTCTGTCCACCCTCGGCCGGTCTCGAAGGCGACGGGCCCTGGCTGCAGTATTCGAGCATGGTCCAGGCGGTCGTTTGCAGCGCCACACCCGCCAGCTTCCTGAGCCCGATGAACAGCAGGCAGAAGCAGCAGCCCGCCCGCACCGGCGCCGCCGCCCGCCTCCGCGCGCTGTCCGAAGAGATGCGAAGGAGGATGTCCCCAATCACGTACGTGACCGCCGATGCCCCGCCTTTCCTGGTCATCCACGACGCATCGGACCGGCTCGTGGCGGTCCGGCAGGCCGATGAATTTGTCAAGGCCCTGCGCCGGGCCGGGGCCAAGGACGTCACCTACATGCGCTACGACAACGGCACCGGCCACGGCGTGTTCTTGAAGAACATCCAGGAAACCGGCCCCGCAAGAGAAGAATTCTTCCAGCGAACCCTGAAGAACAAGACGAAGACAAGCTCCAGGCCGGCCGTCCCGGATAAAGAAGCTGCCGCCGAAACCCCGCCCAGCAGGCCGCGGCCGCGCGCGCCTTTTCCCCCCGGCACAAAGATCAAGCGTGACATCGTCTATGCCACGGTGGGCGACCGTAAGCTGCTTTTGGACCTCTACGTGCCGCCGACCGACGCAAAGCCCATGCCCGTCATAGTCTGGGTGCACGGCGGCGGCTGGCGAGGAGGAAGCAAGGGATCGGGCGGGATGGCGCTGCCCATGCTCGGCAGAGGCTTTGCCGTCGTTGACGTCGGCTACCGGCTCAGCGGCGAGGCCATCTTCCCCGCGCAGGTCCAGGACTGCAAGGCCGCCGTCCGCTGGGTCCGGGCCAACGCCAAGAAGTACGGCCTCGACGCCGACCGCATAGGCGCCTGGGGAAGCTCGGCAGGGGGGCATCTTGTCGCCCTGCTGGGAACCGCCGGTGACGTGAAAGAATTCGACACCGATGCCAATCCCGAATACTCCAGCGCCGTGCAGGCGGTCTGCGACTGGTTCGGACCGACCGATTTCCTGAAGATGGACGAGCACTCCCTCGAAGGCGCCCGCCTGATTCACAACGCCCCCGGCTCGCCCGAGTCCCTGCTCGTGGGAGGGCCCATTCAGAAAGAGCCCTACCGCACAATGGCGGTCAAGGCCAACCCGATCACGTACGTAACCAAAAACGACCCGCCGTTTCTTATCATGCACGGCGACAAAGACATGCTCGTACCTCTTCATCAGAGCCGGTTACTCTACGACGCCCTGAAGAAAGCCGGCGTCGATGCGACCCTGCATGTCGTTGAAGGCGCTGGACACGGCCTGCGCAACGGCCGACAAAGCACCCACGAACTCGTCGAAATAGTCGCCGACTTCTTTGAAAGCAATTTGACGCGTTAACTGCTCTGACCAGACTGTTTTGTGCCTCAGAATTGTGCCTCTCTTCCACTGATTGTTGGATTCTGTCCATCTGACGGAAAAAAAAGTTTGGTCTGCCCTTAAAATCCCGTAGTTATACGGATAGACACGCAATATGGCATTCTGTACACTTCTGCGTAATGAACTAAGGTCGGCTCATCAAGTCGATGTCTTGCACGCGGGCCGATTCATCGTGAACACATGTGCGGCGGAGATATCTGCCGAGTTCACTTTAAAGGCGGCACGGCGAAAGAGGCAACCATCAAGACAGAGCATGACTCTGAACATAGGGGCAGGAACACAATGGCAAATCACAGCTTCCGGTCTTCTTCAAGCAGATAATGAAAAGATATCTTCACTACCCGTGGGAGGCATAAAATGTACGACTATAAAACCGATATTGAAAGGCTTAAGGACCCTCGAAACATTCGCGAAGCCGTGTACGCAAGCAGTCCGTATGTCCTCAAGACGACTTTTGACGATGACGTTATAGTACGACGCCTCATCGACGCCGGCAATGAGGTGGTCCCGCTTATACGCGAAGAGTTGAAAAGCAATTTCGCGGAACTGCCTGAAATCACCCTTGCCTGTTTCGCGTATATTCTTCAGAAAGTGAACGCGGCATCCGCAGAACAAGTCCTAAAGCCCCTGTTTGTAAGAGCCGCCGAAAAACCAGGCCCATTTTTCGTCAATTTCGCCGCACACGCCATTCGAAAAAGCAAACAGCTGCCCGTGTCCACCGAAAAAATGTCGCTCACTAAGGCTGAATTGCTCGAGACGCTGAAAGCCGTGCAAGACGAAAAACCGAAGCCAAAGAAAGACAAGGAGGTGTGAAATGCCTGACATATATACCGCTGCCGGAGTCCTTCTGGAGCACGTCCTTGACTTGGATGGTGGGGTTAGTCACGATTCCGACCCAAGGACATGTGAGTATACCCACTTTGACCTTTCCACAGAACAGTTGGGCAGAACGAGTCGATACAACTGTTGGGGGTTTACCTTCCTGCCAAGACGTTATTGGATCAACAGCGATACCGACGTGGACAACATCCTGAGGGATAATTGTGATCCGGTTCCTGACGGCTCTGTCCGCCCGGGTGACGTTATCCGATATCGAAACAGCTCAGACGTCACCACGCACACCGGTCGTGTCTGGCAGACCGACGGCGCAGGCCATGCGACCTTGATTCGCAGCAAGTGGGGGGGATGGGCCGAATATATACACCCCCCTCTTGGCGGAAGCCCCGAACCCGTGCCGTCCAGCTACGGCACCAACCTGGCCTATTTCCGCCAGAAGGCCCCGTTGCTCGGTGTCGCCGACCTGTGGTTGCAGGACTCTCCGGCAGATTCCGGAGAGCAGTTCACGGAAACCCCTTATTGGAATAGCCCTGATATTGTCGTCGATGCGCCGCCTTACGATGGAGTCCCTGATTCGAATGCCGCCTTCGGTGAGACGAATCGCGTTTGGGCTGTCGTTCGAAATCGAGGTGACCAGGCAGTCTCCGGCGTGTACGTTCGTTATTACTGGGCCGAGCCCGCCTCTGGGGCAGCACCTTCAAACTGGCATCTCATTGCGCCAACATCAGGACACCCCAATCCGGCGGGGCCGTTCAGCATCGGCGCCAATTCCAGCGCCGAAGCCCCCTATGTTGAGTGGAGCACCGCCTCGACCCCCGCACATTTGTCTCTGATGGCGATAGCTTACATAAATGACGACCCCACAGATTCCTCAAATCCCGATCCTCTGGTCTATCCCTTCGAAATGCGGTGGGATAACAACATAGCCGTTTGCGAAGCCACTATGCTTGTACAATTGCAGAATCCGGGCATTAACTTTAACGATGTCCCCGAGGGCGAGACAACCGTCCGGGCAGCGGTCTTTGCCGTGAGATCTTGCCGCTCGGTCACGCTTGAGATTGTCAGTGGCCCGACTGGCGGGAGCTTTGGTACACCCCTCGGCACCTCCGTCACGCTCGGTACCGCTGAGCTGTTCAACGCACCCGAGCGTTTTGCGCGTATTTGGCTGTCCTACACTGGGACCAATGACGGGGATACGGCCTCGGGTTCGGTGAGGATTCGCTGTAACCAAACCGGGCAAGAGTGGGATATTCCGATCACGGCAAACACCATTGCCCGCCCTTCGGTGGCGGTTGTGCTGGCACTGGACAAATCCAACAGCATGAATTTCGATTCGGGAATTCCCGGTTACAAGCGGATTGATGTCCTGCATTTTTCGGCCCCGCCCTTTGTTGATGTTATCCAGGAGGGGAACGCAATCGGCATGGTTAGTTTTGACCATGATGCGTATGATGAAATGCCTGTCACCGGCCCCTTGGGTCCGCCCGGCGCCATTGACCCCGACCGAGCAACGGCCCGAGGCAATATACTTTCTCACATGCCGAATCCGGAAGGGTGGACGTCCATCGGGGACGCGGTCGAGCTGTCTCATAACCGCCTTGCCCCGGTGAGCGGGTACGACGTCAAGGCAATGATCGTTCTTACCGACGGGCATGAGAATCGCCCCAACTATATCGCGGATGTTGCCGGCCTCATCAACGAGCGTGTTTATGCGATAGGACTGGGTACAGCCGAGCAAATCCAGCCGACCGCTCTGACAGCATTAACGAATGGAACAGGCGGATACCTGCTCATGACGGGCTCCCTCGACACCGACACCTATTTTAGACTCGCCAAATACTACCTCCAGATACTCGCAGGCGTGACCAATCACGATATCGTCCTGGACCCCGAGGGCTACGTCGCACCGGGTCAAACACACCGTGTTTCATTCGACCTCAACGAAACCGACATCAGCACCGATATCATTCTGTTGAGCCCGGCTCCATACGTATTCAAGTTTCTCGTCGAAACGCCGGCGGGCCAAATCATTGATCCGAGTCTTGCCGCCGCTACTCCTGGTGCTCTGTTTGTGCCAGGCAGCAACGTACATTACTACAGGATGTCACTTCCTGTTCCCGTGGGTGCTGGTGCCGCCGGCTCCGGATTGTGGCACGTGCTGCTCTGCATTAACAAGAAGTACTACGACCGCTACCTCAGGATAGCTGACGCGAAAGGTCTGTATGCGTGTACCACCCACCAGGTTCATGGAATGCGTTACAGCCTGAGCGTCCATGCCTATTCTAACATTCGCATGAAAGCGAGAATTCTACAGTCCGGCAATGAGCCTGGAGCTCGGCTGACCCCGCGCGTTCAATTAACCGAATACGGGCTTCCCGTCGAACGACGCGCCAAGATCGTCTGCGATCTCGAACGCCCGGACAAGACGTTCGTCACACTGGAGTTGTCCGAAGTTGAGCCCGGTGTCTTCCAGACCGAAACGCAGGCGATTATGTCTGGTGTCTACCACTTCAACGTACGTGCACAAGGAACGACGCTTCGAGGGCGTCCGTTTAGTCGCCAGCAGGTTCTTACCGGATCAGTATGGCCGGGCGGGAATGAGCCGCCGCCGAAAACCAGAGATGAGCCCGATGAGCGGCTTTGCAGACTGCTGGCATGTCTCCTCGGCCCCCGAACGGTTTCAAAAGAAATGCAGCAGAGACTCTTGAAACTGGGTCTGAACATCGATGCCGTGCGTGAGTGTTTCAAGAAGTACTGCGCGCCAGGTGAGCCGCGCGGTCAATTGGACGACGGTGGCCTGAAGCTTGTTGAGACGGTCAGGATGCTGGAGCCCCGCGCCAAAGCCCTGCTGAAAGAGCTTATGGACGAAGTGGAGCCCTGAGAGACACAAGTCTTTGAACCATGAAAGCGAGTTCCGGCGCGCGTTGTCAAGTCAAACTGACAGCAGACGAGCGGTGTCCCGGCTCTTTGACTCGTGGACAACTCTTCCAATCGTGGCTAGACCTCAAGTAGTATTTTTCGGATTCTCCGGGTATTGGGCGGGACTGTTAAGGGGGGGGCTGTTTCGTAAATGTTTTTGGCCGCTTGCAGCCATGTGCACCGGTTTGTTAATCTGATGAGGCCGCGCCCGGCGGCTCAAATGTAGCGTGTTTCCGCTTGAATGTGTACGTCCCGTTCAACTTCGTCGAAGCCTTGCTCTGGCTCGCGTGCGCGGCATACGTGCTGTTCCGTGCGCTTCGCGGGAACACTCGCCCGATTGAGTTCGTTTACTCCTCGGCATTTGTAGTCTTCGCCCTAACTGATCTTACGGAGGTGTTCTACCTGCCTGTCTGGCTTCTATTGCTAAAGGGCCTCGTATTACTATCCCTGCTAATATTGCGTAAGAATGTCATTAGACTATACGCTGGTGCAAAGCTGTAGGTGTGGAAAAAAGATGAAGAAGAGAATACCCATACTTGTCACGCTCGCTATCATTGTTGCTGCCGGCTATCGCTACATAAGCATCATTCCGGAGAACGTTGGGACCGGCGAAACCGCCAAATCGCCCAACGGCAGGTACGAGGCATCCGCCATGGAGTGGCACTCCGAGAGCTTCTGGGGCCGCAAACGCCACTGGCTGAGATTCGAGATCAAGGACGTCAAAAGCGGCGCCGTTGTCAACACTCTCGAAACCACCCCGATAGAAGGTCCATACTTCGGATCTCGCTCAGACCACAGGGTCGTGTTCTGGTCGGACGACTCGCGAGAGGTTCGCTTCGTATTCCCGACGGTGGAGATTAAAATGGCGGTCGAGGCCGACGACGACTGACCTTTATCTCCGGGAGCTTCCATGAGTGCGACGACCGCGCAAATCCCGCCCAGGCGGATAGGGCAAAGACGCCAACGATGTGATATTGGAGAGCAGAATGTGTGAGGTAACAATACGATTGCCCGGCTGGGTGGAGCGGTTTGTCGACGAATCGCCCGAAGTCTTCCTGAGTGTCGAGGACCGGATGCGTTTCGTTATTGCGCTCGCCAGGCAGAACGTGCAGCACAAAACGGGCGGCCCTTTCGGCGCGGCCGTCTTCGACGATGCCGGCCGGCTGAAGGTGCCGGGCGTGAATCTCGTTGTCAGCGCCAATTGCTCCGTCGCCCACGCAGAAATTGTGGCGGTGACCCTCGCCCAGATAGCCCTCGGCCGCTACGACATAGGTAACGGGGGAACGGCCGACTACGAGCTTGTTTCCTCGGCCGAGCCCTGCGCGATGTGCTTCGGGGCGATCCCGTGGTCAGGCGTGAGCCGCTTGGTCTGCGGAGCGAGGGAGGCCGATGCAAGGGCCGTCGGCTTCGACGAGGGCGCCAAGGTCTCCGACTGGGTGGCCGCGCTCTACGGCCGCGATATAGAGGTGCTGCGGGACGTCCTCCGCGAAGAGGCCGCGGCGGCGTTGCGGGAGTACGCCGATGCGGGCGGCCCCTTCTACAACGCGGGCCCGCCGCGCCAATAGCCCCTCGTTAATTGTCCAGGCTTGAAGAGGACCTTGATAACCGGAATACTACGGATTGACCACGAGGAACGCAGATGAAGAAGTTTCTTTTGCTTGCGCTCTTTGCCCTGCTGTTGCCCGGCGGGTGCGGAAAATCGCCGACCTACACTTCGTATGGCTGGGCTGTCGTTACTGTTGAGGCAAAAGGCGAGATCGTCGCAAAGGCGGTCACAATGACCCACGAATCGATGGCCGACTGGGTCACCGACCCCAACGGCGCCCGGACCGACCCCTCCTTTTCACGTAGCGGCCGCACATGGTCCAGCAGGGACAGTACCACCAGGGCCAATATCGTCGAGACCACGTTTCGCTCCAAGGCGGGCGACGACTGCTCCATCCAGACGATACAAATCAGGAAAAGGCCGGTCATGGTCCTGATCTCCGCCGAGAACGATGAGGCGGCCATCAGACTGCACAACGAGCTCATCACGTCGTTTGCCAAACTCGGCGTCGCGCGCAAAGAATAGCTCAAAACGCCGGCGTATTACTTTGAGAGCCCGTCCATTGTGCGGCAGGAGGTTTCCGTGAAGCAGAAATACGAGTATAAGTTCGTGCGCCTGGGAGAGGGTATCCTGGTGGCAAGAAAAGAGGCACGCACACGCTACCGCGACGTTGTCCACGAGCACGCCCGCGACGGATGGAGGTTCGTCCAGGTATTCGCTCCGGGCCGCGGCTACGGCGCCACCAAGTACTTCGAGCTGATCTTCGAACGTGAGCTATCCAGTGGGTGACCACCTCGGCGCAGATGCGAAGGCGGGCATACTGAGGACAAACACAAGTACGCCAAAAACGCATCGCCTGCTCCCGGCGGCTTCTGCTGCCGCCGCTAAAGCTCGGCGAGCCAGCTCTCAGCCCAGAGCGCCAGGTCGGCGAAGTTGACCAGGTTGTTGTTGTCGAGGTCGCCCCGCTTGCGGTGTTCTATGATCACGATGGCTTCACCGCGGGCGGCGCCGTTTTCGTCCCCGTCGATGGGAAGTCCGCTCGCCAGGCCGTATGCCGAATCGCCGATTACTATCGTGTATCTGTCGTGCAAGAGCCGCTGCTTGAAGGTTATCCTCATTATCTCTGAGCCGCTGCCGGCCGCCGCAAAGCCCACCAACGCGTTGTCCTGGTCTATTACGGTAACATCGTCGGCCTCGAAAACAACGGCCTCGCTCCAAAGTATCCGCAGCAGCTTGAGCCCTGAAGCGCCCGTGTGCACGTCATCGTCCGCTGCACGCGGCTCCACCATCAGAATCTTCGGCCCGGGCGGCGGACATTCTCCCGCAAAATCCACGCTGACGCCCGCCATCGCGGCATAACACGAATTGTCGTAGGTATGCCCGTTGCACCCGCAGACCGGCTCCCAGATATCGGGACACGCTTCCGGCAGCTCGCTGCACAGTCCCTCCCCGCCGCAGTCGCCCGGCTCCTTCCGGCAGTAGTACACGCCGCCGCAGTCAATGTTGTTCGTGCATATCACCGGGCACGGACCCTCGGCCCCGACATTGACACCGGCCATTGCCGCGCTGCATGCGTTTGCATAGGTCACCCCGTCGCAGCCGCATACCGGGTCCCAAAGTGGAGGACACAGCTCGGGACGCTCCCGGCACAGCCCCCTCGAATCACATGCGCCCGGTTCCTTCCGACAATAGAAATTCGGATCGCAGGCGTTGTTGTCCGTGCAGAATGTCTGGATGCACACACCCTTGTAATCCGTGTTGACGCCCTCCATGGCCGCAAAGCAAGAATTCTGATAGGTCCGCCCATCGCACCCGCATATCGGGTCCCAAACCTCGGGACATATCTCCGGGCGGGCGGCGCACAGTCCCGTCCCGTCGCAATCACCATCATTCTTTCGGCAGAAGTACCCTCCATCGCAATCGTTGTTGTCCCGGCACGGTGTCACGCAGGGCCCCGCATGGTCCACGCTCACACCGGCCCTGGCGGCGTAGCAGGCGTTCGAGTAAGTTCGCCCGTCGCACCCGCAGACAGGGGCCTGTATATCCTGACAACGAGTCGGCCGTTCAAAGCACTGGCCCTTGCCGTCGCAGTCGCCCGGTGCTTTCAGGCAGTAGTAGCCGGGGCCGCAGCCGCTGGTGTTCCAGCAGGGTGGCGGCTTGCACTGGCCGCCGTATAGAACGTTCACGCCCGCTGCCGCCGCCTCGCAATCGTTCCCGTAAGTCCGGCCGTCACAGCCGCACACGGGAGCCCATACATCCGGGCATATCGTCGGCCGCACCGCACACTCGCCTTTGCTGTCGCAGCCTCCCGGCGCCTTCCTGCAGTAGTAGCCCTCCGGGCAATCCTGGTTCGACGTGCATGCTCCGGCCCCCCGCACGGTCGGAGCTACGATAAATGGCGCTCCCAATGCGAGCAGCATGAATAATCGCCTGAACATTTTTAGCCTCCCTATTCAATCTCGGCGAATCTGCCTTGATGGCCTCTCGGTCATACGCCTCGCCGAACATCGATAAACCTCAAAAGCCGCGCGTCACAGCATCGTCGGCGTACGTCGCCCCCCCTCAAAGCGAATCACACTACAGAACACATGTATTATAGGAGTGCCGCTGCCCCAAGTCAATTGCCGAATCCGTGTTTGGAACGTCGCTGATGGCTTGCAGATGCATTTGCCGCACTATGCTTGGGCTGCCGGCCATTGACGCCGGAGGGCCGATGCAATAGAATACCGGCCCGCAACTGTCCGGCAGGGCAGGCGGGCCTGATAGAAGGCCGATTCGCAGTGAAAGAGCAGGGAAAACCATGATAAAAGTAAATGAGAACTTCCTAAGGCTCCAGGCCGGTTATCTTTTTCCGGAGATCGGGCGGCGACGACGGGCGTTTGCCGCGGCCAATCCCGACGCGAAAATAATCAGCATGGGCATCGGCGACGTGACCCAGCCCCTTGCCCCCGCCGTGGTCGAGGCGATGAAAAGGGCGGTCGAGCAAATGGGCCGGCCCGACGGCGTACATGGCTACGACGACGGCGGTGTCGGATACGAATTCCTCCGCCGGGCCATCGCCGAAAACGACTTCGCCTCGCGCGGCATCCAAATCGACATCGACGAAATCTTCATCAGCGACGGCGCCAAGTGCGACACGGGAAACATCCAGGAACTTTTCGGCCTCGACAACGTTGTAGCAGTCTCCGACCCCGTCTATCCGGTCTATGTCGATACGAATGTTATGGCCGGCAGAACAGGCGGCGCTGCCGGCCCCGGGCGCTATGAAGGCATCGTCTATATGCCGTGCACCGAAGAGAATGGCTTTGTCGCCCGGCCCCCCGCCCGGAAGGTTGACCTTATATACCTCTGCTTTCCCAACAACCCCACCGGCGCGGTCGCCACGAAGGACCAACTGACCCGCTGGGTGGACTATGCCCGCAGCAACAGGGCGATCATCCTATACGATGCCGCCTACGAGGCCTTTATTTCCGACCCGGAAATCCCGCACTCGATCTACGAAATCGAGGGGGCCAAAGAAGTGGCCATCGAATTCAGGAGCTTCTCGAAGACGGCTGGCTTCACCGGCGTTCGCTGCGCTTTTGCCGTGGTCCCAGGAGATTTGAAGGCGTACAAGAAGCACGGCGCCGCCGTCGATGTCCGCCCCCTCTGGAGCCGGCGTCACTGCACGAAGTTCAACGGCGTCTCATACGTCACACAGCGAGGCGCCGAGGCCGTTTACAGCCCCGAGGGCAAAGAGCAGGTCCGCCGAACCATCCAAATCTACATGGCCAACGCCGCTCTGATCCGCGAGACGCTCGGCAGCCTCGGCTACACGGTTTACGGCGGCGTTAACGCACCGTATATCTGGCTCAAGACCCCCAAAGGCACCGGCTCGTGGGAGTTTTTCGACCTGCTCCTGAACAGGGCCCACGTTGTCTGCACTCCAGGTGCAGGCTTCGGCTCGGCAGGGGAGGGCTACGTTCGGCTGACCGCTTTCGGCCAGCCCGACAGCGTCAAGCAGGCCCTCGAAAGATTCGCAAAGCTCTGATTCGCGCCGCAAGAGTTGACAGACCCGTGCCCGTGGCAGGCCAAGCCTGGAGTAGGAGTATAAGGACAATGAAACACACGCATAGATTTCTCTCAGTCGTCCTGCTCGGTTTGGCGATTACCTCGGCAGGCATCACGTTTGCCGCCGAGGGCGCACCTGAGCTGCCGCCAGAGTGGCGCCCGGCATGGAACGATCCCCCGGCCGACTGCCGCCCGCTCCAGATAGTCCACGCGCTGCCCCCCTCGCAGGCAAACCCGGAGGCAATGAAAAAGCTCAAGGACCTCGGACTCGGCGGCATCGTTTGCAACGTCAGCTTCGACGGATACCTCCGCCATGGAGCCCACTGGCGCACGCTCATCGATGCCGTTCGGGCCTGCCGCGAAACCGGACTCATCGTTTGGATATACGACGAGCACGGCTACCCCAGCGGAGCGGCAGGGGGGCGCGTGCTCGAAAACCATCCCCAACTCGAGGCCCTCGCCCTTGCCCATGACCCCGCCGGCCCCAAGCCCTTTGCCATCCGCCCGTCCTACGAGCACACACACGCAAGCAATAACTTCCACGCCGCCCGCCGCTACCCGAACCTCCTCGACGAGGGTGCCACGAAACGCTTCATCGAACTCACACATGCCGCCTACCTCAACCGGCTCCAGCCCTGGTTCGGAAAGACAATTCGCGCGTTCTTTACCGACGAGCCCTCCCTGATGGCCGTCAACATAGGCCCGCTACCCGACAATGTCCGCAAGAACGTGCCGGTGGCCGACCCGCTCGATCCCAACCTCAAGCCTCTTGCCTCGGTGCCGTGGGTGTCTGACCTCCCCGATCTGTACAAGAGTCGCTTCGGAGAGGACCTGACCGCCGTCCGCAAAAGTCTCTTCGAAGGGGCTGCCGAAGCCGACCGGCGGGTTCGGCGCAGCTTCTGGTCGCTTGTCTCGGACCTGCTTGCCGAGCGCTATTACGGCCGAATACAGCAATGGTGCGCCGCCCGCAGAGTTGCCTCTTCCGGCCACATCCTCTGGGAGGAAATGCCGCTCCACGGTGTGCCCCTCGAGGGAAATCCCTTGCAGATGCTTATGAGGATGGATATCCCCGGACTCGATATGTTGACCTCCAATCCTGAGGCCGTAATTCACACCGGCTGGCTCACCGCGACCCTCCCGGCCTCCGCCGCAATCTTCAACGGTGGCCGAAAGGTCATGACCGAAGTCAGCGACTTCTCCGAGCAGATGGCCGGCAAAGGCCACGTCTCGCTCGATGAGATGCGAGCCGCCGCGGCCTGGCAGGCCGCCCTCGGCGTGACGGAATTCACCCTCTATTACAACCGCGCCGCCAGAGAGCCTCAAGACTACCGTGCCTACTGCGACTATGTCGGCCGGCTGAACGCCGTGCTCCGTGACGCCGCACTGCAAACCAACGTCCTGCTCTATTATCCCGTCTGGGACCTCTGGGCCGAGTATGCCCCGGTCGCCGAGAAGCTTACCCTCGCATCCCAGTCGGATCGAATGAAGAAAATCGTCGAGTCCTTCATGTCACTCGGCCGCCAAATGACACGCCGCCGCATATCCTTCGCACTTGCCGACCACAACCTCCTCGCGGACGCCCAAATCCGCCACGGCCTGCTCTGGGTAAGAGGGCGGGCCTTCGATGCCCTCGTCCTGCCTGCCGCAGTGGAGCTGCCCGAACGCGTCACCAAAATGGCACAGCAATTCCGCAGCCACGGCAGAACCGTTATACAGCCCGATTCGAAGCCGCCGGATTTCGATGCAATAAGTCCCGCCGCCGGCACGCTCAGCCCGCCGGATGACCGGGTCATAATTGGCCGGTTCACCCGCGAAGGCCGCGAGATCCTCCTCGTCGTTAACGTGGGTGCCAAATCCTACAACGGGAAAATCACAATTGAAAACCCCGCATCCTTGTTCATAGCCGACCCGGCCACCGGCCGAATCGCGAAGGCCAAAGCCGATGACACAGGCCCAATCGCGCTCTCTCTGCCGCCCCGAGCCTCGCTCTTACTCATCGGACCTCAGTGAATTAGCCGGACGCACCGGTCCCATTGCCTCGATCCGCGCCCCCTTCGTGACGAAAACCTGAGCGTCAATAGTACAAAAGCACACTTGAGACTCGGACGAAATTGCGATATTACTTAGTTCTGACGCCGCCCCGGGATGCACGAGTTTACCGGCGAAGCCCCGCTCTCACATGCCCGCAGGCTCGGCAACCGTACGTTAAGTATCCTGAACCTGGAGTTCACGCTGTGTACGACGTGACAATCATAGGAGCCGGCCCGGCCGGCTCGACCTTGGCAAGGTTGATCGGCCGGCACTGCAGAGTGCTCCTTGTGGACAAGAGGCCCCTTGATGGTGACGCCACAGACGCCGCTTCGTCAAAGTGCTGCGGCGGGCTGCTCGCTCCCGATGCACAGGCAATGCTTTCGAAGATGGGCCTCGGCCTGCCGAAAAGTGTGCTCGTCGACCCTCAGCTCTTCGTTGTGCGCGCGATAGACTCTCGCCGAAACCTCGAAAGATACTATCAGCGATACTACATAAATATGGACCGTCTCAAATTCGACCGGTGGCTGCTGTCGATGGTTCCCCCGGATGTCGAAAGGGGCCTCGGATGGCGATTCAGATCATGTCAAAGAAGTGGAGAAGCAATTACAATGCGCCTCACCCGTCGCGGGCAAATCCGTCGCGTACAGACCAGAATACTCGTCGGCGCCGACGGCGCGTCCTCCCGCGTCCGCAAACTTGCTCTCGCCGACAGGCCCTCCCCAAATGTGTACATCGCCATCCAGCACTGGGTCGAGGCGAACCGTCAGTTGCCCTATTTCTCCACGCTCTTTGATCCCCGCATCACCGACTACTACTGTTGGACGATTCCAAAGCAGGAGCACCTGATTATCGGTGCGGCCCTTCGTCCTCGCGACCGCGTGCGCGAGAAATTCGAGATGCTCAGACAAAGCCTTGCCGACTGGGGCATCGAATTCGGCAAGACCGTTCGGCGGGAAGCGGCCATGCTCTTGCGCCCGACCCGTCCCTGGAACGTATCCACAGGCGAACCGCAGATATCGCTGATCGGCGAGGCCGCAGGATTCATCAGCCCGAGTTCCGCCGAGGGACTCAGCTATGCCTTCAAGAGTGCGGTTATCGCCGCCGATATACTGCGTAAATCCCCTGACGACTTTCACAGACGCATGCGCGCCCGAACCAGACGCCTCAGGGCCAATCTGCTTCTCAAAAACATCAAATCGCATTTCATATACGATTCGCGGCTGCGCGGCGCAATAATGCGATCCGGCCTTGCCGGTATGCATCTCCTCAAATCGTAGCGATTGTGATGCACGCCTGGGGTCCGGCCGCTGCGTCTCGATACACGAATCGAACATATCTCTTGAAAACGCCGGCCGTTCTGATAAATATGGGTGCTTGAGAAACCACCGTGCAGGGTAAGCTTAGATGGCACAATCGACAACCGCATACGTGGGGCTCGGCTCGAACCTTGGCGACCGTGCCCGCTACATCGCCGATGCCGTCCGGATGCTTTCCGAACAGCCTGCTTTACGGTCCGTGGAAACAGGCGACGTTCTGGAAACCAAGCCCCTCGGCCGCGGCGATCACCACCCCTATCTCAACGCCGTCGCCCGGGTCCGGACCACGCTTGCCCCCGAAGACCTGCTCCGAACGCTCCAGAGAATCGAAAAAGGGCTCGGCAGGACACGCCCGGAAAAATGGGCGCCCCGAACCATCGACCTCGATCTCCTTCTTTTCGGCGAAGATATTATCGACCTGCCCCACCTGAAAGTCCCGCACCCGCGGATGCACCTGAGGTCCTTCGTATTAATAGGTCTCTGCCGGCTTGACCCAACCCTGCGCCATCCGGTTCTTGAGGCCACGGTCCGCGAGTTGGCCGAAAGGCTCAACGGCGGGGATTTCGCGCTCGACGCCCGGGTCCCGCAGCTCGTCAGCATCGCAGGCAACATCGGCGCCGGCAAAACAACGCTCGCAAATAAGCTCTCCGCCCGCTTCGGCTGCCCGCTCCTGCTCGAACCGTATGACACCAATCCCTTCATGCCCGACGTGTACGCCGGTCGAAAGGAGCTTGCTCTCGATTCCCAGTTGTACTTCCTTACCAGCCGAATCGACCAGTTAAGCCCCGACTCACTCTCGGCGGGGCAAATCGTCCTGACCGACTACGTGTTTGACAAGGAGATGATTTACGCGCGCCGGCTGCTCGATGAGCGACAGCTCGAGCTGTACGAGAAAACCTATGCGCCACTCGCCGCAAGAGTTGCTGAGCCCGTCCTCGTACTGTATCTGCGTGATTCGGCCGAAGAATGCCTCCAGAGAATTCACGACCGCAACCGCCCCTACGAGCAGCAAATTACCCTCGATTTCCTCAAGGACCTCGCCGGCGACTATGAAACCCTCTTTGACAACTGGAAAAACTGTCCCGTTATCCGCTTGAACACGCCGAATCTTGATTACGGCGACGGCAATACCATCGCGCGTCTGGCCGACCATCTAAGACACTATCTCTCCACCGAATCCGTTGCTTGTTCGTCCCCGCAGGTCAAGAGTTGAGGAGAGTCGCGAATGCAGGTTGCAGAGACGATCAGTTCCGTTAGAAAGGCGGTCAAAGCCGCCCACCGCCGCAGCAAGACAATCGGATTTGTCCCGACGATGGGCGCCCTGCATGTCGGGCATCTCTCCCTGATCGAGGCGGCCAAAAAAGACTGCGACTACGTCATCGTCAGCATCTTCGTCAATCCCACGCAGTTCGGCCCCGGCGAGGACTTCCAAAAGTATCCGCGCCCGCTCGAAAAAGACCTCGATATGTGCAGAAAGGCCGGCGTCGACCTCGTCTTCGCCCCGGCGCCCGCCGAAATGTACAAGAGCGGGAATATCACCTGGGTCACCGTCGAAAAACTCACCGACCCGCTCTGCGGACGCTCGCGACCGGGCCACTTTCGCGGCGTCACCACAGTCTGCGCCAAGCTGTTCAACATCGTCGGCCCCGACCTTGCCTACTTCGGACAGAAGGACGCCCAACAGGCAATCGTAATAAGGCGGATGGTCGAGGACCTCAACATGCCCCTGCAAATCGTCATCTGCCCGACAGCCCGCGAGCCGGACGGCCTGGCCGTCTCCAGCAGAAACAAGTACTTGAACGCCGACCAGAGAAAAGACGCCGCAGCCCTCTACAGGTCGCTCGAAAAATGCCGCCGGATGGTGGAAGCCGGCACAACGGATACCGCCGCCCTTGCTGCCGAGATGCGCAAAACTCTCGGAGAATTCCCGGCTATCGAAATCGAGTATCTAAGCATCGTTGACGCCGAAACGCTTGAAGATACCGACCGCATCGCCGGCAGGGCCCTCGTGGCCCTCGCCGCACGCCTCGGCCCCGCGCGGCTCATCGACAACATAATAGTGGAAGCCTGAAACGCGCCAAAGCAGGCGCCTCGACCGCCTCCTGCCCTCTCTCCCCCGAAGCTCCCCCTCAAAGCCACCGGTAGCTGCCCGCCGGATTTCGAATCTTTTTCTGCTACTCCCGCCGCCGATTCCCCGGTAGAATACAACCGTCGCAAGGTGATCAACGGCTTTTTCGTCATCTATTTTGAGGAGACAGACAAATGAAAAGGGCAATTCTGATCAGCATCGTAATCGTGGCCGTCATTGTCGCGGCAGCCGGATTCGTGGCCGCAGCCCGGGACGCCAAGGTCAAGGTCCTCTTCCTTCGCGGCGGCGGGGTCCACGACTGGAAGGGCTGCACTCCAATCCTCACCGAGGTGCTCAACAACAGCGGCGACTTTGCCGTCACTTATACCGAGAACCTCGACGACCTGAAGGACCGCATCAGGCAGTTCGATATCATCATCCACTACACGACCGGCCTGCAGCTAAACGAAGACCAGGAAACCGGCCTCTGCGACTTCGTCAACAACGGCGGCGGATATCTCGGAATACACAGCGCAAGCGACTCCTTCAAAAACTCCGACCGCTTCTGGGAGATGGTCGGCGGACGCTTCGCCGGGCACGGTGGCGGAAAATTCACCGTCCACATCTATGACGCCGAACACCCCATCACAAGGGGCCTGCAGGACTTCGAAATCCAGGACGAAACCTACTCCCACAACTACCACAAGAACGCGACCATGCGATGTCTTACGAGGATGAGCCGCGGCAACGAGCGACAGTCCATGTGCTGGATCAGCCACTACGGAAAGGGCCGCATGTTCTACACCGGCAACGGACACGGACGCCAGGCTTGGGCCAACCCCACCTTTCAGCGCCTTGTCGTCCGCGGGGCCTACTGGGCCGCCGGCCTCAAAGTCAAAGACCCGCCACGATAGGACACCTCTTTACGAATGAACCCTCTTTTTCACTGACAAAGCCAACAAAGAGCAAAACTGGAGGAACGCGAAAATGAACAAGCTAACTGCAATCTCCACACTCGTCTTCGTATTGGCGCTCGCCGCCGGCCCGGCGCCGGCCGCCGAAACCGAACCGCAAGCCTCCGACGACGGCTTCGTCAGCCTGTTCAACGGCAAGGACCTCACCGGCTGGGACGGTGACTCCAGACTCTGGTCCGCCAAAGACGGCGCAATCCGCGGGCAAACAACCGAAGAGAACCCCACAAAAGGGAACACTTTCTGCATCTGGCGCGGCGGAACACTCAAGAACTTCATCCTCCGGATGAACGTCCGAATCCAGAACGGAAATTCCGGCATCCAGTACCGCAGCAAAGAGGTCGGCAAGTGGGTCATATCCGGCTACCAGGCCGAGGTCGCAAACGGAAGGGGAAGCGCCGGATTCCTCTACCACGAAAAAGGCCGGGCCTCCCTCGTCAGGGTCGGTGACTTCGTCGTCATCGACGAAAAGGGCCAAAAGAACATCGTGGGCAAAGTCGCCGACAGAAACGAGCTTCTCAAGGCCCCTTACTACAGGGACCGGGATTGGAACCAATACGTCATCATCGCTCGCGGAAATCACATCGTGCACTACCTCAACGGCCTTCCGACAATCGAGCTCATCGACAACGACCGTCTCACAAAGCCGGACGACCCAAAGGACCGCAGAGGCGCCGCCCTCGAGGGGCTCCTCGCGCTGCAGATTCACGCAGGCCCGCCGATGGTCGTCGAGTTCAAGGATATCTACGTCAAGCACCTGCCCGAAAACTACGGCAGGGCGGTCACCCTCTTCAACGGAAACGACCTGACCGGCTGGACCCCCTCCAGTGACGCGCTGAAGGATACCTTCGGCGTTAGGAACGGCGTTATGACCGACACGGGCAGACCCGCAGGCTACATCCGGACAAAGAAGGATTACGCCAACTACGTCCTCCGCCTGCAGATGCGCCACGTAAAGCCGGGCAACAGCGGCGTCCTCGTCCGCGTCGTCGGACCCGACAAGGTCTGGCCGAAGAGCATCGAGGCCCAGGGCGCCTCCGGCAACATGGGTGACATCTGGAACATCGACAAGTTTCCGATGCGCGTGGACCCGAAGCGAACACGCGGCAGACGAACGGCCAAGATGAACCCGTCGAACGAAAAACCCACAGGCCAATGGAACGATTACGAGATACATCTCAACGGCGGTGACCTGCGAATCTATGTAAATTCAATGCTCCAGAACATGGCCACGGAGGTCGAAGAGGTGCCCGGAAAAATCGCACTCCAGTCCGAGGGCTCGCCGAAGGAGTTCCGAAACATCGTGCTTGTCCCCATAAACCGCTGACGCCGCCTCTGTACTCGTCGCCACAGACAAAGCCCGTTACTGGCCGCCCGGGACCGTCCGACACGCTCGTGCGCCGCGTCAATCGACTCGGCGCGGACTACACTGAATGTGCACGTGTTCATGCTCGCCGCCGATTCGCCCGGACCTGTCTCGATATCGCCGAACGCGCCGAAACCACCCTCATAAAGCTCGCACATCTCTTCGCCCGAAATGGCCCGTTGAAAATCGCCGCCTCGTCTATTCTTGTGGGACGCCCAAATTCAAGCAAATAATGCCTATTCGATCCGGCAAAGCAGCCGCAATTGCCCATTGAACACCTAAACTGGCGCCCCTGGCGAACCAAAAAAACCATCTTTCTTTGACAGGCTCGCCCGAATACTTTATAGTGCTGCTCAGGGTCGTTCCGGCCCGCTTGACCTGAACCAACCGTGTCTTTTCTAAGTAGAAATTTGTTATGTTCGTCAAATTACTAAAAAGCAAATTGCACCGTGCCAGGGTAACGCAGTCCAGCCTCGATTATCCCGGCAGCATCGCCATAGACTCCGAGCTTATGGAGGCGGTGGGCATCCTGTCGTACGAGTCCGTCCTCATAGCCGACCTCAACAACGGCAGCCGGCTCGAAACCTACGTCGTTCCCGCCGACCCCGGCTCAAAAGAGATCACCGTCCTCGGTGCCGCCGCCCATCTCATAAAACCGAAAGACATCGTCATCATCATGGCCTTCGCCTTCCACACACCGGAGCAGGCCGCCGAAGCGAAGCCGAAAATCGTCGTCCTCGACGAGAACAACGAAATAATAAAGCGCATGCCGTGAGTGCGTTCCTTTGGGAAAAGAGGTAACAACTATTCGAGACGCCGGATAATCAGTGAATGCATCCCGAACTCTTCGAGATACCTTTCCTTCACGTTACGGTCAAAAGCTATGGCCTGATGATGGTCATCGGCTTCCTCGCCGCCGTCGCGCTCATAAGACGGCTCAGCCGCAGCTTCACCCCGGACCCCCAGTTGATTACCAACGCCGCCCTCTATGCCTTGATAGGTGGGGTCGTCGGCGCCCGCCTGTTCTTTGTAATTCACTATTTCGAGCAGTTTCGCGGCGACGCCCTCTCCGTCTTCGCCATCTGGAGAGGCGGCCTTGAGCTTCTCGGCGGCGTTCTACTCGCAATCGCAATCATCTTCGCATACCTGATGTACCATAAGCTCCCCATCCGCCGCTACCTCGATGCCCTCGCCGTCGGCCTGATGCTCGCCCTCGTTTTCGGAAGAATCGGCTGCCTGCTCAATGGCTGCTGCTATGGAAAGCCCGCCAACCTGCCCTGGGCCATCCGTTTCCCCTATAATTCGTTCGCCTACCGCAGCCAGGTCAGTCCGAACCCCCTCAGAAACAGGTCCGAACCCCATCTCAAGCTCCCCGACGACTATCTCGTTTACCACGCCGACGGCACAGCCTCCCCAAAGCCCTTCGACGAGTTGACCCCCGCGCAAAAGTACGCCGTCATAGAAGGCCCGTATCGCTGCCTGCCCGTCCACCCAACCCAGATATACGGCTCGGTCAACGCGCTGCTCATGTGCCTCGTGCTCTACCTCTTCCGCCGAAGAAGCCTGAACGCCGACCTCGCCGACAGCCGCGCCCGGTTCCTCACAAAGCCCGGCCAAACCTTCGCGCTCATGTTCATAATATACGGCGCCGCCAGATTCCTCCTCGAGCTTCTGCGCGACGACAATCCCTACGAAGTGGACGGACTTACAGTCTCCCAGAACATCGGCATCGCACTCGTCGTGCTCGGAATCATCTTTATGCTCATCTTCCAGAAGATGAAACGATACAGGATGCCCCCTATGAAGTAGTCCCTGACGCCCCTCGGGCGAGCCCCTCGTCATTATCAGGCTTTTTCCACTTGAACATTGTCCCGGATTTGACGATAGTATATAGGTCGAACCGCATAGAATTAACGAAAAGCGCTCTTCTCAGGCGAACTTATGGGACTATACGACAGAGACTACACGCAGGCCGACTCCAGGTCTGAGTTTCGCTACGCCTCTCGACCGCACATGATGTTTCCACGCCTGACCCCGGTGGTCAAGTGGCTCCTAATAATCAACGTGGTCCTCTTCGTAGCATCACTGCTCATAACCCCCCTTGCCAGATTTCTGCTCTACTGGTTCAGCGTCTTTCCCGGCCAGGCAAGGTCACTTCAGATTTGGAGGCCACTGACCTACCAGTTCCTCCACGATACCGGGGGATTCGGGCACATCTTCTGGAACATGCTACTGCTCTTCTTCTTCGGCACCATGCTCGAAAGGACATGGGGCTCGAAAAAGTTTCTCCTCTATTACCTGCTCTGCGGAGCTGCCGGCGGCCTGTTCTATCCTCTGCTCGTCCTGGCCGGCTGGCTCGAAGCCGGACCTCTGATTGGGGCTTCCGGCGCCGTATTGGGCGTGCTCGCGGCCAATGCCATATTGTTCCCCAACCAGCGGCTCTACGTCCTCGGAATGTTCCCGATTAGAGTCAGCGTCCTGGCCCTGATTCTGGCAGGCATAAGCATCCTGACGCTGCTTCGACCGACAGAGCTGGCAAACGCCGGTGGCGAGGCCGCACATCTCGGCGGAATGGTGGCCGGCGCAATCTACGTCTTCACCGAATCTGCAAGGGCAGGGTTCAAATTGAAGCTTCGCAAAGGCGCCTGGCGGAAAAAAGTCACGGAAACCCGTAATCTGCAGGTCGAGGTGGACCGCATCCTCCAAAAAGTCCACGATTCCGGCATACACAGCCTCAGCCGCAAGGAGAAGAAAATTCTCCGCGAGGCCACCAAGCTCGAACGGCTGCGCAACGGCCTGTAGAAAACCTCCCTCGTTGAAGTCCGGCCCAACACCCGGGCCCAGGATCAATCGAGCCAGCCCATAAGAACCAGCTTCGCCTCCTGCTCGAATGTCACAACCTTCCGCAATTCCAGTTGTGCTCCCCGCAGTTGCCTGCCGGCCTCATCCCTCGCCTTGCGCAGCGCGGCCAGTTTCTCTCTAATCTCCTGCTGACTTTCCTTGCCGCTTTCCAGAGCATCGAGCAGATCTTCAGCGCTTCTCTCGGCCTTGGTAAAATCGGCCGGGCTTTTCCGCGCAGACGGTCTCGACCATTGCCAGCCGCTCTGGCTCCAGCTCCCACCCGCATCGGTCTCCGTGTCCTGCAACGGCCTCCAGTCGCCACCCACATTCGCGCCCCCGCCGCTTGCTCCGAATCCGCCACCTGCACTACCCCCACCGCCCGCGCTGCCGCCCCCTGAGCCGCCAGTTCCTCCGCTCGCTCCCCATCCGCCGCCACCGCTGCCCCCCATTCTGTAGGTTCCGCTTCCACCCGAAAAGCCGTCTCCTCCCCGGATCGCGACCCAGCCACCCCCGGACCCGCCGCGTCCCCCGCTCGCCCCCCATCTACCGCTGGTGCGGAATCCCACGCTTTCCGAACGCCAGGTTCCGCCCTCCCAAGACCGGCCTATGCTCCCCGAGCTTCCGCCCGAGCTGTAACCCACCGTCGCCAGCGCAAACCGCGCCTCACCCATAAGGCTCCGCACCTTGTTGAGCCTCGGCTCGATCTGCCTCCACTGTTCATCCGTTGCCCCGAGAGCCTGCTTGATCGATTCGCCCCGAACCCTTTCCAAATTTACCATACTCCCGGGCCCTTGTTGGAGCATCTGTCTTCGTCTCTGTTCCCTCTCGATTGCCCTTTGTCTGCTTCGTGCAGCGGCTTGCGCCTGCGAACGCATCATTCGCTCTTCCGGGGTCATCTGTACGGAACGATTCGGCGCTGATCCGCTGCTCGTTCTGTATCGCCCAGGCGCCTCTGATACCGACCACATCGCACAGGCCGTTGCCACCACGAATACAGCACATCCGAGAAACATCTTCCTCGACGTCATCATCAAGCCCCTTTCGCACGCAAATTAGTATGTGAATATCTGCACGTTTTGCCGGAACGTCTCCGAATCCACCTTGCCCTTGGCAAACTCATCCACATCCGGCTTCTTTGCCCTGATTGTCATTACCGTGGCCCGTGCAGCGCCCGGTCCGCCCAATGTCGCTCCTTGCCCGGCGCCGCCCCCAAAACCGCCGCCGCCTCCAAAACCGACCGCGCCCCCTGGAAAGGCGGCCGCGCCCCCTCCCCGGCTGCCATAAGCGGTGCCTCTACCTGTGTTCGTAGAGTAATATTCGAAAAAGCCGTACCCGCCCCCGTCGCCGCCGGAACGCCGCCCGTTCGTCACCGTCACTACTACCCACTCGTTCTGTTGCAACTGACGAATGTTTGCCGCATGCTTGAGGGACTTCACAATCTCCCCCTTAAGCGCCTTGACCCTGCGGGAGTCGTACTCCTCCGGCAGGTGCGAACGCCTCCTGGTATGTTCCGGCGAGAATAGCTCATCCCTCGCCTGCTGCCAGGTCTTGTCAACCTCCTCTTCAGGCGGCGCCACATCCGGGGCCTCCATCCCCTCGGGAGGAGACAGTAGAATATCCGTTTCGATGATAAAAAGTGCCCCGTACCCCTGCAAATAGATTGCCTGCGGCGAGCCCCTGTCGCTCGTTAACAAATCCCCGAACTCGGCAAAAAACTGCTCCGCCTGAGCCATGGCCGCACCGGCGCTCTTGGCAAGAATGTGCGACATCACCTGCATGTCCTCGCCTATCCTCGCAACCTGCTCGGCATCAATATCCGCTGTGGGTATCACCAACGGCTTGCGGACTGCCGGCCCTCGAAACTGTCTCGGTCCTTCTGCGCGGTCATACCCATAAGCACGGCCCCTCCTCCTTTCATCGTACATCGGCTGCCCTGTCCTGCGGACATTCCCGGAGACCGCCCCGCCGGTCGGAGCTGGCGTTACAGCCTCACTCATCTCATCGACTGCAGCCGGCCCGCCCGACTTCTCCCGGGCCTCTTGCATCCCCAACGTGGTCGCCGCCGTAACAAGTACGCCCAATACGACGATCACTGTGACAGCTCGTTTTACACGTTCCATGATCTGCTCCTTTGCTTTTGAAGTTCCGTTTCCGATATCTTCCGCCTCATCGCGCATTCTTACCAAGCCCTAATCCGGCCTGCCCGCAGGCGCCTCAACCGCGTATGCCACCAGCGACCTCAAGCCGTTCCGCAACTGGTCCTTGTCGTACCGGCGATTCAGCTCCATTTCACGCAATACCTCTCCAACGCTCTGGCGGTCAGCAAGTCGCGCCGCCTCGAATTGCTCCGCAAGCTCCGTCAGCCGCCTGTCCGTCAGGCTGCCCGCGGCCGCCAGGGTCTGCACCGCCGCTTCCTTCACGTCACGACGCAATTGCTCGCCCAGCCCCTCCCTCAACTCTGCGAATCTCGCATCCAGACTCGAAGCACGCTCCGCACCCGTTATCTCCTCGATCTTGCTCTCAAGCGCCTCATCTAGCCTTGCCGCCATAGATGACTCAACCACCGACCGAATCTCTTCGACGTCCGGCGCACCGGCGGCAGACAGCCGTCCTGCAAGATACCCCAGTCCAACCATAAGGACAGCCGCTGCCGCCAGTTTCGCAGTCGCTCCCTTCGCGATCAGTTGCCATATCCTCGGCATCAGACGCTTGTGAGCTTTCTCGTTTCTCAGGACAACATCCCTCGCCCTCGCCACGGCCCGTTCCGTGGCCTCTTGCCCCGGCTCGATCTGCGAAATCGCCTCTAACTGACGCCTTATCTCTGTTTCATCCATCTTCGACATAACGTCTTCCTTTCACTCCGATTGCCCACCCCTCGAAACCAGCGCATCACGAAGCTGTCCCATCGCCTTGGCGCACAGGCCCCGGACCTGGTGTGTTGTCCTGTCCAGCCTCGCCGCAATATCATCGTAAGACTCCTCTTGTATGTATCGCATAACAAGAACCTCCCGGCATACACCATTCAATCGGCCGACAGCATTCAGCATCTCCTGCAGCTCTTCCGTGCGTATCAGCCTGCCGACCGGACCGTCATCGCTGCCTGGCCGGCACCTCAGACGCTCCGGCGCCGGCCTCCGTCCGTTCCTGCGCCGCCAGTCGAACGCCAGATTGATTGCCGTAGCCCGTGCGTATGCCTCCCAGTTGCCGACCTTATCCAGCCCACTGGCGCCGTTCAGCTTTATGAACAACTCCTGCATCAGTTCCTCGGCAACGTCCTCGTGCAGGGTCAGCCGGGTCAGCAGTGCAAACAGACTCGCCCCTGACCTGTCCAGCAACTCCAGAAGTTTTTCCGTTCGGCTTCTCAAATCGGCTCCCAAGAACCGCCGGCTTGGCGCCCTACCATTATAGACGATAACGCCCCATCCGGCGCAACCGAATCCTCTGATAAGTCCGGAGACGCCAAGTACCGCAACTGCCGCCGAAGAACCCCCCGCTATTCAGTAGACTCACAGCCGCAATCAAGTATAATTCGGCAAGGACTTCAGCACGTGGCTGACGACCTCTCAACACAAAATGTCCGTCCGACACCGTCGGACAATTTTAGAAGGAGCAACCACATGGAATCAGAATCTCTTTCCAGACGCGCCTTGCTTGCCGGCAGCGCCGCCGCCGCAGCCTTGCTCACTCCCACCGTAAGAGCGGCATCAGGAGCCGCCACAAGAAGGGCCGGCAACGGCAGAAGGCCCATGCGGCCGACCCCCATCGGCCTCCAGCTCTATTCGGTCCGCCGGGACTGCGCACGCGACCTGCCCGGCACCATCGCCGCCGTGGCGAAGATGGGCTACAGGGGCGTTGAGTTCGCCGGCTACCACAACCGCACAGCCCCCCAGCTCCGCAAGATGCTCGATGAAAACGGCCTCGTCTGCTGCGGCACACACACAGCGATCGATACCCTGCTCGCCGACAACCTCATGCCGACCATCGAATTCAACAAAATTATCGGCAATAAATACCTTATTGTGCCCGGCCTGCCCGAAAAGTACCGCAACTCACGCCAGGCATGGCTCGATACCGCAAAGCTCTTCAACGAGCTGGCCGAAAAAGTAAAGCCGCATGGAATGCTCGTTGGATACCATAACCACAGCGTCGAGTTCAAGCCCATGGATGGCCAGATACCCTGGGATACCTTCTACGGCAATACCTCAAAAGATGTGGTAATGCAGATCGATACAGGCAACGCGCTACACGGTGGCGCCGATCCACTGCCCTTCCTATACCGCTATCCCGACCGGGCCATAACCGTCCACCTAAAGGAGTTCAGCAAAACGAACAAAAAGGCCCTCATCACCGAAGGAGAAATCAACTGGAAGGCCTTCTTTGCCCTCTGCAGGGCCGTCGGGGCAACCGAGTGGTACATCGTCGAACAGGAGTCATACGCCTATCCACCGCTCAAGTGCGCCGAGCTGTGTTTGCGCAACCTCCGCAGCGCCGGGCTCATCCGTGGCGGCCCGGCGGCGCCGGTGCGATAAAACCCGACAAGCGACCCGCAGCCTCACCGGGATATGGAGGTGAGGCTGCGGGCTTTTTAAGACCCTTGTCAGAGAACCGCTGCCTCGCTTCCGACCGCAAGAGTTGGTGCTTAAAGCAGAGTGTGAAAGGAGACTTGCCGATGACTATTGTAAAAGTAGGGGCCGACAGGTACATAAACGTTGACCGAATCACGTACGTGGAGCCGGCTCGAAAGGGAAGGCTCGTGATCCATTTTGCCGTGGGGGGCGGCGACGTCGCCGGGCCGGCCTGCCGAACCGAACTCGAAGCACAGGAAGCCCAAAACTTCAGATTATGGCTCGATTCAAAAAGCCACGATCCCGCCCTGTGACATCCCGCCGCAGAACACGTGCCCGCCCCGGCGCCTCGCTTCGACTGTAAAAAAAGCCTTGCGGCATGAAGCCACAAGGCCGCAAATAATGCTCGCCAGGGAATCTCAATCCCACTTGAAGGGGACTTTCTTCTTTATCAGGTCCTCCGTCCGGCTCTTGACGTTCTCACCCTTGAACTTTGCGTCCTCCCACTTGGCAATCTCCTCCCTGCTCGCTTCAACACGCTTCTGAAGCTCCGCAATCCAGCGCAGCAGCCGACTGTACGCTATCTGCTTGCGACGGACTATCAGGTCGAATCGCTGAGCCACTATCTGCTCGAGCTGAGCCGTTAGCTTCGCTTTCTCATCCTTGCTCTTGGCATCCCAGATCTTCTTGAGAAGAACAGCACGTTTGTCCTTCAGATCAAGATCCTCTTTGAGAACAGCCGCCAGCTCAGGGTTGTTTCGCCTCTCAGCCTCGTAAATCGGCTCGTACTCTTCCTGAATGTGCCTGAGCCGCTCGGCGTAAAGGCTTGGATTCTTCTGCTTTAGCTTGCCAAGCTCGCGCGCAACCTTCCGGTAGTTCTTCTCCAGCCACTCCAGAAACTCCGCCTGCCTCCTCTGTATCCAGGCCTCGGCCCGCTCGCCAATTATCTTGGTCAGTTCTGCGCCCCCGTGTTCTCTCAGCAGTGCCTTGAACTGCTCTGGATCCTTCTCACGCAGGCCCTCCAGTTGTTTGGCCCTGCGCGGATCCTCCTTCTTCAGACTCCTCAATATCCGCCCTATCTCTTCCTCCGTAAGCTCGAAACGCCGGTACCCGCGAGGACCCCTCGGATCCGTCTGAGACCAGATGTCTTCCTTCTCCTGCCCTTCCTCACTTGCCTCGCACGCGTACGGGAGGACGAAAAAAGCTGCCGCAACAGCCGCCAACAGGAAAAAACTACATCCTCGCCTAAAATCCATTTCTCCTACCCCTTCCAGAAATCACCGCTAATGTTCGTCAGCTCGGCCTCCAGTTCCGAGATTGCGCTGTCCCCGTTGCCGCTCTCCTCCCCCGACTGCAACGTCTCTATCTGCTCCTCGATCTGCTCTATCTCTGCCGTATACGCCACCAGATCAGCGTCCTCTGCCGCTATGTCTGCGCTCTCCCACAGCACAGCCGGAATCACCGACCCATATACAAGGTCACTTGACTTGCCGCCCGGCTCCATTCGCGCCAAAAAGCTTACCAAAACCACTATTGCCGCCGCCACTGCCCCCAGCCTGTAGGGCCTCTGACGAAGGTGATACCACCTCCGGTGCGACAGACGCACCGAAATCGTGGCCTCTATACTTTGAAGAAGCTCTTCGCTCGGCCCGGGCGCCGGGTGTTCGCCAAGAAGCTCGTCACCCCTGCGAATGTCCTCAGCCGAACGATTTGCCTCCTCGGAGCCCATGAATCGCTCGAAAAGCTCTCTGAAATTGTCCTCGTTTCTCCCTTTCATAGCCTTTACTCCATCATTGCCCTCAACTTCTTGAGTCCCCGGTGAAGCTTCGACAGCGTCGTGCCTATCGGCTCGGACCGTATTGCCGCTATCTCCTTTAGGCTCAGTTGCGAATAAAAACGCAACATTATCAACTCCCGGGTCGCCACATCGAGCCTGCCAAGCTGCACCTGCAGTCTGTCCATCTTCTCACTGCCCAACCGCTCCACTCTGTCGGACTCGGATTTAGCCTCTCTAGTCCGAACCTCTAGCGCCTTGCTGCGCCGCTGTTTGACCCTCAGGTGGTCGTTGAAGATGTTTGACGCAATCTTAAACAGCCAGCTTTCGAAAGAGCCACCCTTGTAGGACCCGATTTTCTCCACCAGTTTGACAAACAGCTCACTAAGGAGCTCATCACTCAGGTCCCTGTTGCCCGTCAAACGGTAAAAATAACCATAACACCGACCCGCATAACTGTCCAACAGCGCCGAAAAGCACTCGGCCTTGCCTTTTTTGCACCCGGCTATTATCGCGGCTAAGTCACCGGTTTTAGCCATACTTAGCGTTTCTTACCTTGGATTAAGACGACGGCCGGCCCCGATATATTGCATAAAAATCGGCTTTGCGACACACCTGAAGCGACTCTTCAGCTCCGGCGACCGCCGCCGGAAAATCACATCGCCCCTATTCTACCGGAATTCATACCCCGCCTCAACCCCGGACTTACCACAGCCGCTAAAGCCTCTGCACTCCCGGCCCCGTATATCGGCCCCAACCGCCGATAACTGATACCTCAAATCGACCCGCCAAATGCCGGGATCGGACTTTCGGCCCCTCGATTGGTCTATTCGCCCCCTGCCGCCAGGCTGTCTACCAGCTCTCTCGGATAGCAGATGGCCCGGTAGAGGGCGACATGGCCGCCGTTCTTGTACCGGTCCGGATTGAGGAATTCCCAGACCATCTCACCCTCGCTCGTAACCTCGAACAGCCGCCCGGAGTCCGACTCCGCAATAAACGTATTCCCGTTCGGCAGCCTCTGATTTGAGCCGCGAGAGGGCGAGTAGAAACTCCGCGGCGGCTCCGCCTTGTACTCCCAGACAACCTTGCCCGAAATCGGCTCAATTTCCAGCACCCGCGTATAACCCCGCACACTAACGCTGGCGTTCTGCCCGTTGTCATAAACGAGAATATGGCCGCTCGGCAGCATCGTTGGCATGTGCGGCCCAAGCAGCTCGCCCGGACCCCATGCCCATACGACCCTTCCTGTTGCCCGCTCGATTACCGCGATCGTGTCGATGTGACGCCCGCATATCAGGATGTTGCCCGCCTTGAATCGCCCATCGAGTCTGGCCGCGGGCGAATCGGGCAGCGACTCGCAAGTGTTGATGTGCGGCCAGTCGCCGAATTTCACACAGGGCAGAATCAGCTCCACATGCTCGGCAAACTCGTCAACGTGCTCCTCAACGTTCCACTCCCACACTGTCCGGCCGTCGGGCGTCTGCTCGTAGATTATATCATACGAAAGCGCCTTCTCCGGATTTACTCGGGGACACGTCAGTCGCCGACGCGAGACAACCAGAGTATTGCCGTTGGCCAGACGCGCAAAATCGTGGTGCGCCCGAGTTTTCATCTTCCACCTTAGTTTGCTCTCCCAGTCCAATTCCAGGATCATGATATCCTTGGCAATCGCAACCAGATGGCCGTTCTCAAGCATCTCCGCGTAGTGCCACGTGTAGCCCTGCGGGTACGACCACCGGTGCACCTCTCGCCCCTCGATATCGATCAGACGCGCAACCTCCGAATTTCGACTCGAGTACAGCCGATAGCCGTCGTAGCATTTCCCTTTCTTGAGCAGCGTAACACCCGACTGTTTCTCCTCCCGTCCCGCGCTCGCCTCTGTCACGACCGCCCATGCCAGAACGGTGATCGCAATAAACCCGGCTATTGCTGAACGCGCCCGATAACCACCCCCGCCACAACTTTCCCCAAACCCTTTCATGGGCATGTCCTCCTAAATACGCCAACAGAATCACGAATCGCTATTCCTCGGACCAATAGCCGCCCCTGCCAATCGTCCTGCCTGCATCGGCCCAGTGCCGTTGCCATCTTCCAATTCACCTCAAACTGCTGTCTGCATCGCGACAACGCCGCCCAAAAGCCTCCCTTCGATAACATTTCACCTCAAGTCTACTGCCTCTCCTGCGGAAAATAAAGCAAATCATTCCTGTTGCCGGGCGCTCGTGACCCCGGCAGCCCGATTATTCTTGGACAATACACCACCCGAAGTTATACTCTGCCACCATGAACGTGCGAAATGCAACAGTAGCCGATGCCCGGGCCATCAGTGCCCTTATCAACCAATACGCCGAGCACGACAGGATGCTCTTTCGCTCGCTCGCCGATATCTACGAGAACCTCCAGACGTTCACGGTGGTCGAGGCCGAAGGCGAAGTGGTCGGCTGCTGCGCGCTCGACGTCGTCTGGGCAGACCTCGCTGAGATAAAATCCTTGGCCGTGGATCAGAAGTTCATGAACAGGGGCGTCGGCTGCATGCTCGTGGGAGCCGCAACCGAGCAGGCTCAAAAGCTCGGCTTGCCCAGGCTCTTCGCCCTCACCCTGACCCCGGCATTCTTCGTCAAATTGGGCTTCGAGATAATCGACACGGACAAGCTGCCCATGAAGGTCTGGAGCGACTGCGCGAGGTGCCCGAAACAGCAGAACTGCGATGAAACAGCCGTCGTGAAAACCCTCCCGCCACAAGCATGACTGCCCCGGCTGAAAAGCCGGCCCCGGAAACGAGCTTCACTTGTCAGCCAACCTGCCGGCGCTGGAACAACGCAACTGCTATCGCCAGGATCGCCGCCGTGTAGCACAGCCCGTAAGAGGCGCTTATCAGAATGTAAGCCGGCGGGACCGAGTTCTCCTCGTAGATCGCGTCGCTGATCCAGAAAACCTGCATATTCGGAACGAGCGACCGCCCTATAGTCGCCCACAACCGCCGTCGAGGCTCCTTACCCTCGAGGTCATACCGCCCCGCGTCCGTCGGTAGATTATCCGACTTGAAAAGCTCGTACTCGCCCGTCTCCATATTCCGGACTCGGTAACTGCTCGGCCTCGCAAATGTATAGTCGCTCACCAAACCCAGCAGGAAGATGCCGATGCAGGCCGATAGTGTCACCACTATGTTGAACCTCGCCGACAACGCCAACGCCACGGCCAGCATCACCATCACCCCCAGAAGCAGAAGAACCGACCCGTACACATCCGCCGAGTTGATGCCGTTGTGCGCCGGATTGAACTTCAGCTCCCTGTCGATGAACGCCAGAAAAATTATGCCGAATGTCGCGAATATGCCCGTCAATAAAATCGCCGTCGAGGAAAACCTCCAGTCGTAGGCGTAGTTGAAAAAGGCGGTTATAACCAGCGCCATGGCCGCCACAACCCCGGCAGTCCCCAGAACCGTCCAGTCGTGCGTGTCCGAAGCCGTCTCCAGAACGCCGTGGCGAATCGACATCAAAAGCGCAATGCTGCAGATGTAGTGTGCCACCACAACAGCCGCCGCAACACCGAAAAACTTCGCCAGAATGAATATGGGACGTTGAACCGGCTTGCTCAATACCGTTGTTACCGTCTTGTTCCGCAGCTCCTCCGCAACCGCTCCCGACGCCGAGAAAATTGCAATGAACAAGCTCGTCAGGAATAACGTAGATAATCCTATCTCGCGAAGGAGTTTGTTGTCGTCGCTCATGGTGTACATGGTCAGGGACGGGCTTAGAAAGAATAGGAACAACGCAATGACGATTATCACCGCGTAGATGGGTTGGCGGAGTGTCTCGATGAACGTGTTCTTCGCTATCGTATATAACTTATTCATCTTTCAGCAACACTCCCTTGCGGCCACGTCGTCAGCCGATTTCTACGGATTACAGCGTGATTCAAAAACGTGATTTTTTATCAATTGTCCCTATACGTCGGTAGCGGCTCTTGTTATAGTACACAATCCGCAATTTGTAAAGGGTCTATGGATATACGTAGTAGTTACTGTGTTGCTCGCTCTTTTGTTCGCAACGCAGCGCCGGGATAGGAAATGACAGCAGCCTCCAAACGTGCCGAACAGCTTGCCTGGGTCTCTCTTGTTCTATGCGTCCTGTTCTTCGGGGTCGCCTTCTTCATCGGCCGTTGGAGCGCCTTCTTCGCCGTCTCCGCACTGAGCTGGCTCGCACTTCCCGCCGCACTTATCTGGTTCGCCCTCGCCGTCCAGTTCCACCAGAGAGCTTTGGCCGAACGCGAAAAGCTCGACATCAGCCAGCTCGCAAGAGACCGGCAGACCTCCGCCATCTTCCAGGCAAAAGGCGAGGGCGCCGCACTGCTCGCCGCCGCCCAACGAAGGGTCCGTATCCTCGAAAAATGGTTCATTCCAATATTCTCCGGATTGATCGCCGCCTGCCAGATTGCCCTCGGCCTCTACCTGCTGAAATCCGTTGTACCCGCCCAGGATGTCCAGACCAAACAGCCCCTCGTATGCGCCGTCTCAATGATAACCGTCGCTTTCGTCAGCTTCGTAATCTCACGCTACGCCACAGGCATGTCCGCCGAGCCCGCCTGGAAACCGCTCAGGGCCGGCGGAAGCTTCCTCCTGGCGATAGCCCTAACCTGCTTCGCTCTCGCCGTCGGCCTGGCGCTGGCACAGTTTCAGTTCTTCCACGTCGTAAACGCAATTTCCTATGTCGTGCCGGTAATGCTGATTGTGCTCGGCGCCGAAACCGCCTTCAATGTCGTCCTCGATATCTACCGCCCGAGGCTCAAAGGCCAGTACAGCAGGGCCGCCTTCGACAGCAGGCTGCTCGGCATCATCAACGAGCCCGGCGGCATCTTCCGCAGCGCCGCAAGCGCCATCGACTACCAGTTCGGCTTCAAGGTCTCTCAAACATGGTTCTACAGGCTCCTCGAAAGGGCTATCGTGCCGCTTGTCCTCTTCGGCGCTCTGACCTTGTATTTGATGAGTTGCTTTGTAGTCGTCGGCCCCAATGAAGAGGCGATAATAGAACATTTCGGCAACCCCCTCGACGCCGAAGGAAAAACTCGCCTTGCCGGCCCCGGCTTAACCCTAAAGTGGCCCTGGCCCATTGACATTGCCTACAAGCACCCGACAAAAAGGGTAACGGAGATATACGTCGGTTACGTCCCCAAAACCGACCCGGACACCGGGCGAATCATACATGAGAAAGAGCTTCTCTGGGGACAGAGTCATTACGAAGAGGAATACCCCCTGATTGTCGCCAGCCCCTACACCGGCCAGGCCGCCGACGAAGGAGGCGTCCCCGTCAGCGTCGTCAACGCCAACATACCCGTACAATACAGAATAAAGGACCTCTACTCCTTCGTCTACGGCCACAGCAATCCGAAAGAACGCCTCGAGGCCATCTGCTATAATGAGCTCGCCAAGTTTGGCGCAGGCGCCACAATCGAGGTCGACACCGAACAGGACCTCCGCAACAGCCTCCTCGGAGCCGGAACCGACATGGCCAAAGAGGTCTTGACCCAAAACATTCAAAAGGCCGCCGACGACGCCGGCCTCGGCGTCGAAATCGTCTTTCTCGGCCTCCAGGGAATTCATCCGCCCGTCGCTGTCGCCGCGGACTACCAGGAAGTCATGGGCGCCGTCCAGGAGAAGCAATCATATATCCTGAAAGCCCAAACCGAGCGAAACACCATTCTCACCTCACTGGTCGGCTCCGTCAGGGATGCAAACGCCCTCTACGCGCTCGCCGCCAGGTATCAAAAGGCAGAAGCCGAAAACAGACCCGAAGACGTCAACCGCCTCGGCACCGAGCTGGACGCCGCTTTCAGGGCCGCCGCAGGCGAAATATTCAAGAAGCTCCGGGAGGCCGAAAGCTATGCTGTACAGAAGGTGACGGACGCAAAGGCCGCCGGTCAGCGATTCGTCGGCCAGCTTCAGGCGTACAGGGCCGCGCCCGAAATCTACTTGGAGGATCAGAGGCTCGAGGTCATGGAGCAGACTTACAAAGGAATTAGGAAATTCGTACTCGTTGATGACCCAAATGACGAGCAGGTTATTATCTTCGACGTCGCAGAGACCGTGCAGCCTGACATTTACAAGATGGGTATACCCGGCGTTGAAAAAAGGAGCAGCGAACAATGAAAAAAGTGGGAATAATCATCTTTGTCGTGTTCCTCATCGCGGTCCTGGCCCTCGCTTTCGCATCCTTTCAGGTCAGAGAAACTCAATCAGCACTTGTCACAACCTTCGGAAAGGCCACCCGCGAAATCACCGAGCCCGGCTGGTACTTCAAGTGGCCCCCCCCAATCCAGAGCGTCTACACCTTCGACTCCCGAATGAGGGTCCTCGAAGCAGACCTCGGCGAGACAACAACCAAGGGCGCCGTACCGATCATTGTAAACCCCTACGTCGTCTGGAAGATCGGAAAACCACTCGAATTCTTTAACGCCCACGGCCAGGGAAGCATCGCCGAGGCCGAGGATAAGCTCCGGGCGCAGATCAGCGATACCAGAAAGCGGGTCATAGCCAGATACTCCTTTGGACAGTTCGTAAACAGCGACCCCAACAAGATAATGTTCGAGAAAATAGAGCAGGATATGCTCACAGACCTGCGCCTCGCAATCGAGGACGCCCAATACGGCATCGAAATTAAGGTGATCGGAATTAAGCAGCTCAAAATCAACGAGGAAAACACGAAGAAGGTCTTCGCCAGAATGTCAGACGCAAGAAACAGCAGAACCGAGGCGACGCGCGAAGAGGGCAGGTCACAGGCCACTCAGATAAAATCCGAGGCCGAGGCAAAGAAAATCGAGCTGATGGCCGCCGCCCAGGCCAGAGCTACTGCAATACGTGGGCAGGGGGACGCCGACGCCGCAAGGTACTACAAAATGCTCCAACAGGACCCCGAGCTTGCGATATTCCTCCGCCAAAACGAAGCCCTGAAGGAAATGCTCAAAGAAGGCGTCACTTACCTCATAACCACTGGCGCCGAGCCCTTCAAGCTGCTCAGAGAGCTGCCCTCGCTCGAACCTGCAAAACCCAAATAGCCGGGGCCGCCCGACCCATGAAAATGCGTAAACCGGGCGATACTGAAATAAAATGGCCGAAAAAGACAGCCGACAAAATGAAGATTTGAACCTGGGCGCCGGGCCGACATCCGCCGGTCCCGAGCTTGACGCCGCCGGAAGAAGCCTCGCCGGCGCCCTCAGAATCAGCTTTGTCGCCCTAAAGATTATTATGCTGGTGCTGATTATCGCATTTCTCGCCTCCGGTTTGAAAATGGTCGGACCCGATGAAAGGGCCATTGTCCTGCACTTCGGAAAAATCCGGGGCGTGGGCGAAGGAAGGGTCCTCGGGCCCGGCCCCCACTGGATACTGCCATACCCGATACAGGAGATGATCAAAATCCCCGCCGAGAAGCTGGTCACCTTGCCGGTCAACTCTTTCTGGTACTTCCAGTCACAGAGGGAGCTCGTTTCGAAAACGCCCAGACAGGTTCCGATTCACGAACCACTGAATCCCAGCAGGGACGGCTATTGTCTCACGAGGGGCGAAAGAACCGGCCGAGGCCTGACCGGCTCCGATGGAAGCGACTACAACATCGTCCACTCCAAATGGCAGTTGACATATAAGGTTGACGATATCGAGCGATTCTTCAGAAATGTCTACGTCGAGGAAATTATGCCCGGCGACGTCTACTTCGATTCCATGACCCGCAGCATTGAGCCCCTGCTCAAGTTCCTCGTCGAGGACGCCGTCGTCACCGCCATGGTAAACTATACCATCGACGAAGCACTCGAAAGCAGGGATAGAATCCAACGCCACGTCAGAACGCTTTTGGAAAGAAAGCTCAGGGATATCGAAAGCGGCATAGAGGTCATATCAATATACCCCCTCGACATAACCTATCCCAGGCAGGTCAACGAGGCCTTCGCCGCCGCCGTCAGCGTCAGCCAGGAAAGCTCCAGCGAGATAACCAATGCCCGGACCGCTGCCCAGACCATTCTAAATGAGACCGCCGGACCTCTCGCCCGGATACTTCTTGACTCCCTGCACGACCCGAATATGACCGAGCTCGAAAAAGAGCGACTCTGGGAAAACGTCCCGGGACAGGCCGGAAAAATCATTGCAGAAGCAAGGGCTTATAGAGGTGAAATAGTCCAGATTGTAAAGGCAAGGGCCGAATACATGAAGCACCTCCTGCCCGAGTATGCCAAGTACCCCAAACTCGTTATCCAGAGAATCTACCAGGATACCATGCAGGAAGTTTTCGAAAACGCCGCCGAAAAGCTGATCGCGCCCCCGACCGAAGGTGGAAAGGGCAGGCAAATCAGAATCCAGACGAACAGGAGCCCGCTCCTCAAAAAAGAACCCGAAAAGCAAACGGACGCCGAGCAGAAAACCGGCCGACAGACCGACTAATACGGTTCTCCGCCGGATAACAAATAGACTATAAGAATACATATTATGGCGCATGAACATTTGCATTTCAAAGAGGACATCGCACTCGAACATACGCACGGCAAGCAGGTCCGCGTAAGCATCGCTCTGCTCGGGACCCTTGCCGGAGGCATGCTGCTCATTAGCAGCGGCCTCGCAGGGTCGAAGTTCCTATACGGCGGCGACAGCTTCCAGGCCCGGTCACTCGCAATGCTCGCGGCTATACTGCTCGGTGGCCCAATTGTCTGGCACGCACTCAAAAGCTTCATAAGAGGCCGGATGCACATGGACGAGCTCGTCGCCCTGGCAATAGGGGCTGCCTTCGCCACAAAAAACTACACCGCCGCCGGCGTCGTCGCCTTCTTCATGCTACTCAGCGAGCTTATGGAATCCAGGACCGCTCTCGGTGCTCGTGCCTCAATCGAGTCCCTGATACAACTCACCCCCACAACCGCAAATCTCCTGCGCCCCGGAGGTGCCGAACAGGAAGTCAAGGTCAGCAGCCTCAAGGCCGGTGATTCCATCAGGGTCCGGCCGGGCGACAATATACCCGCCGACGGCGAGGTCGCCGACGGCCTAAGCTCCGTAAATGAGGCCACCATAACTGGTGAATCCCTGCCCGTCGACAAGGTGCCCGGCATGCAGGTCTTTGCCGGAACAAATAACCTCACAGGCGTCCTCGATATTACCGTCACTAAGGCCGGCCGAGATACCACCCTCGGAAAAGTCCAGTCCCTCATTATGCAGGCCGAGCAGACAAAAATACCGATAATGCGGATAATCGACCGCTACGTGAAGTGGTACACCCCCACCATACTCATGGTCGCCGGAATAGTCCTCTTCTTCACTCGCGATGTCGACAGGGCCATCACGATACTCGTAATATCATGCCCCTGCGCGCTGATCCTCGCTACCCCCACTGCTATGGTCGCCGCGATCTCCGCCTCCGCACGACTCGGAATTCTGATAAAAAATGTCGCCGACCTCGAGGCCGCCGGAAAAATCACCGCAATGATCTTCGACAAAACCGGAACTGTCACTACCGGAAGGCTCTATGTCACAAAGCTCACGCCCGCCGAGGGCGTCGAGCCCGCCGAGCTGCTCGCAGAGGCCGCAGCCGCCGAAAAAATGAGCAAGCATCCCGCCGCAAGGGCCCTGCAGGAAGTCGCAAAAGAGGCAAACCTCACCCTGCCCGAGGCCCGCGACTTCCAGGAAACGCCCGGAAAGGGTGTGACCGCAACAGTCAATTCCGCCCGAATCCTTGTCGGAAGGGACACCTTCCTCGCCGAAAACGATGTCCGGGTCGCAAATGTCCCCGACCCTAAATTGCATGAGGAGCAGGGCTTTAGCACTCTCTATGTTGCCAGAGCCTCTGTCTGCATCGGCTGGATAGGCCTTCAGGACAAAACCAGGCCCGAAGCACAGCAGGCCGTCAGCGAGCTGCACGACCTCGGCGTCAAGCGCGTTACAATGCTCACCGGCGACAGGACCGAGGTGGCAAACCGCGTCGCCGCAGAGCTGGCCTGCACCGATTATAAGGCGAACTGTCTGCCCCAGGACAAGCTCGCAATTGTCGAGAAGATAAAGGATGACGGCCATACCGTCGTCGTCGTCGGTGACGGAATAAACGACGCCCCCGCTCTCGCCGCAGGTGACCTCGGAATTGCAATGGGCGCCGCCGGAAGCGATGTCGCAATAAACTCCGCCTCAATCGCACTGATGAGCAGTGACTTGAAAAGGCTCCCTTTCCTCGTGCGCCTCTCAAGAAAGACAACCGGAGTCATTCGCTGGAACCTCGGTTTCGGAATTATCTTTATTATTCTCGGGGTCGCCGCCGGGGCTGCCGCATGGCTTCCCGCCGTCTATGCGGCATTCTTGCATTTCGCCGGCTCGCTGATTGTCGTTTTCAACAGCGCCCGCCTCGTCAGGTTCGGCGAAGAGCTTGACCATGAACACACCGCCCTCGGCGCATGACCCCGCCGATATGCTCATTGCGCTGGCGGCCGCTTGTTACTGCCGCCAAACTCGGCCCAAAACGCTTGGGGCTGAGCCGGTTGATCCGGTGACCTATGGAATACGCAGTTGAAACATTCTCTTTGACAAAAATCTTCTCCGACTGGTGGGGTAGGGCAAAGGTCTACGCCGTCGACGAACTCAATCTCCAGGTGCGATACAACGAGGTCTTCGGACTGCTCGGACCCAACGGCTCCGGAAAAACAACCACCCTCAAAATACTACTCGGCCTGCTGCATCCCACGAAAGGAAGAGCACTCGTCCTCGGAGGGCAGGGCAATGACCCCAAAATCAACGCCAGAATCGGCTTTCTGCCCGAGGAATCATACCTCTACCGCTTTCTCAACGCACGAGAAACGCTCGACTTCTACGGAAGGCTTTTCGGCCTCGACCGCCAGGTTCGAAAAACAAGAATTGAAGCCTTGCTCGACATGGTCGGCCTCAAAGCCGTCGCAAGCAGGCCCGTCGGAACATATTCCAAGGGCATGGCGCGCAGAATCGGCCTCGCCCAGGCGCTCATCAACGACCCCGACCTGCTAATACTCGACGAGCCAACGACCGGACTCGATCCCATCGGAACAAGGCAGATTAAGGACCTAATATTACAGCTCGCCGCCCGGGGAAAAACCGTCCTGCTCTGCAGCCATTTGCTTGCCGACGTCGAGGATGTCTGCGACCGTATATCAATACTCTACGGCGGCAGAGTGCAGGCCCACGGCCGTGTCAAGGACCTCCTCCAGCAGACAAACCGCAGGCAAATCCTCACCGACGCAATCAGTGACGATGCCGTTGATGAGATTAAACGCATAGTCGCCGATGAGCACGCCGAGTGCGAGGTCAGCTCACCAATGGACAGGCTCGAAACCTTCTTCATACGCACGGTCACCGCCGCCCAGCAGCAGGAACAGCCAACCAGCGGTGCGGTCAGCACCACCAAAATCGGAGATTTCCTCGCCGCCGCCCCTACTCCGCAAAGCCTCATCGATAAGCTTGTCTCGGCCCCCGTCTCCCGGCAGCCCGAACCACCGACGACTGAAACCGAAAAGGTCCCGCCCGCCGAAACCCTCGAAGCCAAGCCCGACGAAGGCCTCTTGAAACAGCTCGCCAGCTCAACCGAGACCGTCCCAACGCAGACATCGGCTCCGGGCCCCGAACAGCCCGCTTCCCCCGTCGAGACCGAAAGCCCCGCAAGCGACCGGATCAAAACCAGCCTTCTGGACAAGCTCGCTGGTCGAACCGAAGACCCCAGCGCCGACACCGAGCAAGAAAATAAGCCTGATGCCGGAGATCCTGAAAATGCATAGCATCTGGGCTGTTGCCGCCAACACCGTAAGGCAGGCCTTGCGGATGAAAGTGGCCGCAGTGTTCATAATACTCCTGCTCATCCTCCTGCCCTTCATGGGTTTCACCGCCACCGGCGACGGAACCCTCAAGGGCCGCCTCCAGACCTTCGTCAGCTACAGCGTCTCGCTCACAGCACTGCTGCTCTCCCTGCTGACCCTGATAGCCTCCGTCTATTCGGTAACCAGCGACATCGAGCAAAGGCAGATATACACCGTCATAACAAAACCGATCCGAAGGTTCCAGCTCCTGCTCGGAAAGCTGCTTGGCGTCGTCCTCTTGAACCTCGGACTCCTCGCCATATTCTCCGCCGTTATATACACCATCGCCGTCTACACCCCAACCTTCGCCCGCGCAACCCCCGAACAGCTTGTCACCCTCGACAACGAGTTCTTCACCGCACGCAAAATATTGACCCCCGGCGAACCCGACGTCGCCCGGGACGTCGATGAGGCCTACCGGAGACTCAAACAGGGCGGACAGTTGGACGAGCTGCTCGCCGAGTCGTCGAAAGACGAGATCTTCGCCCAGCTCACCAAACAGATGAAGCTCGAAAAACGCGCCGCCGCCGTCGGCCGGCCGCTCGTCTGGGAATTCACCAATGTCAAGCTCCTCGACCCGAACGACACCATCTTCGTCCGGTTCAAGTACGATGTCTCCGTCAATCCCCCCGACCAGCAGGTCCACAGCCAGTGGATCGTCGGTGACTTGAGGCAGGGCCAATACGGCGGCCAGTTCCGAACGCCCATATACCCCTTCCCTCGAAAGGATGCCGTCCGCACCTTCCATGAGATAGCCGTGCCCGCCGACGCCGTGGCCGACGACGGCTACCTCGGCGTCGGCTTTCTCAATGTCCCCCCCAACGAAACCGTCGTCATATTCCCTCTCGAAGACGGCCTGTCCGTCCAGTACAAGGCCGACACCTTCACCGCAAATTTCCTCAGGGCCGCACTCCTGATCTTCTTTCGACTCATCTTCCTCGCCTGCCTCGGTCTGCTCGCCGCGACTTTTCTCTCGTTCCCAGTCGCCATGCTCCTCTGCATGGTCGTCTTCCTCACCGCAACCTGCAGCGGCTTCGTCATTGAGTCGTTCGATTACCTCAGCACAAACATGAGCTTCATTTACTCCTTCACCGTTAAGCTGATTGTCAGGCTCCTGCCGGAATTCGACAAATTTAGCCCGTCATCGTTCCTCGTGCCGGCCAAATTGGTGAGCTGGTCACTCCTCGCCAGATGCGCCGCCCTGATGGTTTGTGTAAAGGCCCTGCTCCTGCTCGTCGCCGCCCTGGTTATCTTCAGCTTCAGGGAGATTGCAAAGATTATCGTTTAATCCGCCCGGGTCTCAACATGCGTTCGCGAGATAAGATTGTATTGGCCGTGTGCATTACACTCGCCGCCCTCCTGCTGGCAGCCGCCGGTATGCAGCTCGACTACATAAACGCAAAACGCCGG
>CP070678.1:5518479-5532620 GCA_020352515.1 Phycisphaerales bacterium
GGTGGGGACTTTGCGAGGTTCGGATTGTACTGGGGCCGGCGGGAATGCGGGGCTTGCGGCGGGGCGGATTTGACCGGTGACGGCGGAGTGGGGTTTGCCGACCTGCGGGAACTGGCCGCCAACTGGCTGGCGGATGTCAGATAGGGTGACACGGGCTCCGGCGTCAGCGGGACTTTGCACGCGCAGAATATCTGTGCCGCTGGGGCGCGGACGGGGTCGGTGTCACGGTATGCGGGCGGCGCGACCGGCGGCTTATTTGAGCGGGATGTCGATTGTTACGGGCAGCGGTTTGTCCGGGGCGATGAGGAAGTTTTTGGCGAGGTACGAGAGGCGGATGCGATCGTCGCTGTTTTTGGGCTTTATCTTCAGGGTGGCGGCGGCGTTTGCGGGCAGGGTGAGCTCTTTGGGTCCTTTTTTGCCGACCCTCTCCAATTGGATGTCCAGGTCGGAGCTGTTTATGATCTGTACGGAGAGCCTCTTTTTGGCGCCGGCGGTGGGCCTGGTGATGCGAATTGATGCGTTGAAGAGCGGTTCGAGGTACTTCTTCCTGCCGACGACCTGGTTTTTGTACCAGACGGCGGTCCTTCCCTCGAGCAGGGCCTGCTTTAGGGCGTCGAGGCTCTTTTCGGCGGCGAAGACGAGGGTAATGGTCCTGTGGTTTTCCGGGGATGTTCTGGTGAAGTCGGCCGGGGCGTGCATGTCGGAGTTTCCGAGCATCGTGAGATTCTTGTCGAGGGCCCACTTGAAGACCTCGGGGTAGTAGCTTCGGCCGTTTGCCACCTCGATGGCCCTGAGCCATTTATTATCGTAGAGGCGGGTGTGGAAGTCCTCCCAGCCCTTTGCCTCTTTCTTCCAGAAAGGGTGGTTCCAGGATATCAAAGCGCCCTGGTCGGCGGCGGCCTTGATTGCGTCGGTCAGCTCTTCGGTGACGAGGGGGTTTATGTCGTTAACGAATATGGCGTTGAAATGGCCGGGTGGCGTTTCGCGGGTGAACTCGGCGCCCTTTATCAGCAGCAGGTTCTTGTCCTTTGCCCTTTTGGCGGCGATCTCGTAGGGGCGGTTGTGGTTGGTTGGGATGTCGTCCTTGTGGGGCTGGTACTCGATGTGGTCTGTTAGGGCGATGGCGTCGAGGCCGAGTCTGAGTGCCTCGTCGACGCGGACGGAGGGCCAGACGGAGCCGTCGGAGAAGACGGTGTGCATGTGGAGATCGCACTTTAAGGTTTTGCGGCCGGGGATGTCCGGGAAATTGATCCTGGCTTGTACGGCTGCGACGAGCAGCAGTTGAGTAGTGACCAGCAGGAGTACCAGTTTGAGCCTGATTTTCATGTTCGGCGTCCTTTCAGCTTGTTCGGTTGGCATAATTGCCGATAGCCGGCACGATGCCGGGTCGCACGGTGCGATATCCCGGCGGGGACAGGATAGCAGCACTGTTGCGGGATTTCAAGCCTTCAATAGAGGGCGAGAGGCAGGCCTGCCGAAGACCCGCCGCCACGGCCGCAACAGGCCTAAGTTCGGCTGTCGGGCGGGGGCGGATTGGTTGCAATAGCGGCCGGCAACGGTCGAACATGCGGCCACGTGACTTCTCCCGGCGGCTCTAAACGCAGTTGAGCACTATTTGCCGGAGGCGAATTGTCGAATTGCTTTGGTTTCAGAGGTCAAATCCGGGATTTCCCGCCAAAATCCGGAAGACACCATCAAGAATGTCACCTCCTGCGTTATCCACAACGGAGCTTGTGGATTCCGTACTGGCGACGAGCCCCGGCCGGAAGACCGGGAAGGTCGCAAAAAAATTTGTGTGTGTAAGTCCTTGTGTTCAAGGGACTTATGCAGCTACGTGGGAGAATTTTTGAAGAATCGAAATTTTCTTCCCGTGATTTTCCCGGTTTTTCGCAAATACAGGTAGCGGCTCGGTGTTTCGAGTCAAATGTAGTGGATAAGTATTCGTGTCCGACCCACAAGCTAACGAGGCCGGTAGAAAGGAGATTGGCCCTATGAAAAAGGCCCTGAATCACTTGTGACGAGCATATATGTGAGACTTTTGCGGCGTGTACTGTCGGAAGTCGGCCCCGGGCGTGTTCAGGGCGTTATTTGAGCGAAGCCCGTTCCGAAGCCGGCAGGGTAGCCGCAAGTTTCCGACGATTGGGAGGGTTTTGCCAAGATTGTAGCCATGTTGAAAGAAGGAGATAACAATGCGAAGACTATTGATAGGCATCTTTGGGCTCATGGTTCTGGGGGCGGGTTCTGCTGCGATATTTTCGGTCGAGCCTTTATGCAGTGACAACGTTTCCGCACAAGAAATGGGCCTGGTAGTAGGTGGGGCCAAGTGTGAGATATGCTTCGATTTCTGCGGCGGAGGCGGCGCCAAGGTGAAGTGCGCCAAAGACGGAAGCGATGATGGCGAGCTGTGCGGTTCCGCCGGAGGTTTAGGCGGCTCGGCGTGGGACTGCAAGGGCAGCAAATGGGGAGCAACGAAAGATGATGACTGCGACCTGAGCGGCGGAAGCACTACCTGCAAGGCGATACTCATGCATTGTGATGAGCACGGCAACTGCAATACTGACAGCAACTACAGTAATCCGAGCGGTTCATACCAGTGCGATGACTGAGACGTGCAGGCTCGATTGTCCGTCGTCAGAGGTAGTTTCCGGGCATTTCAAAGGATTTTAGCTTGCCTTGTCTCTGAGGCGGGCTTAAGCGATAGAAAAGGGCGGAGAAGATGGCCATCTCAAGCCGTCTTCTCCTTCTGTCTGCTCTGCAGCGGCCACAAGGAGGTCCGCGGAGAAACCACTTCTCCACGTGCCGGGCGGACGAGACAGACACCGAAATCCAATTGCGCGGGCGTTAGGCAATAGAGGTCTACAATCCCCCCAAGCGACGGCTGGAAAATCGGAGCAGACAATGACAGTACACGATTCGTTTTCGGGCGTAACCGCCAAGACTGTAAGCCGTTGCTCGAGGTCGTACCGTCTTTGCTCTGCCCTCCTGGCTGGCCTGTTCCTGGCATCCGGAACGCCTTCATCGGCCAAACCGGATTCAGGCGTACCAGTCTTCTGCGTCTCAGAATCCAACCTGGAGCTTGGGTACCTTGCCCCAGAGCAGATCAAGCTATTCTCGCTTGAGGTCGCAAACAAGGGCGATGAAACGCTTATCATCCACTCCGTCTCGTCCGATTGCGGCTGCATAAGTCAGGCTAAGAAGTGGGAGGATTTTGCATTGGAGGCCGGCCGGACCGAAGAGGTCCGATTCCAACTGCTCGTTGGCTCCGGCATCCGCGGCAGAATGACAAAGGCAATCCTGTTCAAAACCAATGACCCCCGAAACAAGTACGTCCGGACGACTATCTCATACACCGTCAGGTTTGACTATAGCCTTGCGGCACTTCCTTCAAAGCTTGACTTCTCCAGGATCGGGCCCGAGAGCCCGACCTCGTTGAGACTGACGCTTGTCTCACCGTACCCCGAACCGTTTCAAGTCAAATCAATCAAGTCTTCCAACCGTCGGATCGAGATTCGCCCCGTGCAATCCAACGCCGCCGGCGTTTATATCCTATCCTTCGAGGTGGAAATGCCCGCGAAATTCCGTCCGGGTGATATAAGTGAGTCGGCAGAGTTTGACACTTCAATTGGCAAAATCATCGTGCCTATAGTGGGCTACAAGATCGATGCCATAGAATCGTTTCCGCCCCTACTGGTCCTTGAGCCGGTTAATGTTGGCCAGACAATCTTGATGGATTTTACTATAAAGAACACGCTCGGCAAGGATTTTCGAGTCGTCCGGGCAAAAGCCGAAACGGGCGAGCTGCGCCTGAAACTCGAGACGCGTAGCGACCCAAACTCACTCCACCGCCTGAGTCTGGAGTTTACACCGAGCGTCGCTTCTGCCGGCCCGGGCCGGTCTCGCATTCACGTAGTCACAGACCGTTTCGGAACAAAGGCCGTGGACTGTCTTTACTTTGTCAACCAAAAAAAGGAAAGCGCACATGATGGCAAGGGCTAAACTCTACATATTGTTCTCGGTCTGTTTGTTACTGTGGGGGCTATCGGCTCTGGCCGGGGACCAGTCCTCGGCGCAACTTGACGAAGTCATTGAAACACTCAGATACATTGCCCGGGGCTACGAGACAAACGCCGCGGCTCTCGGGACCCTGCAGCTCCAGGGCAGGATCTTCCACGTCCAGACAGCCCAAGAGGGGCGGAAAATACCGGATCATAGACTAATGGCCCCGGTCTGGTCCGGTTTCGAGTACATCCGCAAGGACGGGAAACGGCGCTACGAAGAGGACATGACCAACATGCCGGGCAAACGGGCCTACGCGCTCGACAACAACAAGAAGATGCTCGTCTTTGCGGCAAACGTGGTTCGAGTCTATCCCCTTCGTGAAGAAGAGGCCAGGTGGGCGCAAATAACCGAGCCCTATAACGCCTTTCTGCGGATGAGCACGGCCGCGGGTCGCGAAAACATCAGTCGCAGCGTCGCAACGCTGATTGCGCAAATCGAAGCCGGTGAATTTGCCCGGGAAGATTGGAACATATCCGTCGAGGCAGACGACGCGGGCCTGTTCAGGCTTCGTATAAAACGGAAATCCACCGAGGAAGAATACACGATCGACGGTCACAAGGGCTTCAATCTGGTCGAAAGCAGGTTCTACTATCCGAGCGAGAAGTTCTGGCGGGAGCAGACCGGGCAATACGAGTATACCAAACTCGCCGGGGGCCAGTGGGTCCTTAAGAACGCTCAGATAAAGGGGGTCGAGGACGGCGTTGTGTATGAGAGACGGCTCGAGACGACGAGCATCGAGACGGATTTCGATGCTCCCGATGAGATATTCGAGGCGCGAAGCCTGAATATCCCTGCCGACATGTACACCATCGACTATTCCTTCTCCCCGCCGCTCGAGCTCGACAGGGGGGCGACCCCTGATATAGACATGCTCGACAGACTTATCGAGTCCGATATTGCCGAAAACCAGGTCGCCGCCATCGACAGCAACGGCCAGCTCCAAGTCGACATCCACAAGGCTTACGCCGAACGCCAGGCAGAAGACCGCCTCAAGGCGACAAGCAGGCCTGCCGCTTCAGCGCGCACCAAATGGCAATTGTTAGTTATCGCTCCTGTTGTTGCAGTGGCGGCAGGTATCCTCGTATCGGCGCTGATATATCGCCGCTCCAAAGGCGGCGCACACTCATGAAAACGGTTATTGTGATCTCACCGGCGCCGAACATGTGGCTTTTCCTGTTATGTGTCTTCGCTTCGCACGCTTTGACGGCTCCCGCGTCGCAGACAATGCAACAGGCAGGCTGGGACGAGAACGATATTCTGCGCGCGGGCTTTCCCGCCAATACCCTTTGTGGTGTCACCTCGGTATATACCGTGCTCAGAGAATTCGGCATCGACACGAGCTATGAGTCCGTGTTGACAAAGATGCCGCCCGGGATTTACGGCAACACGATGCGACAGATTGTGGATTATTTCCGAGACAACGGCACTCTGGATGTCCGGGCCTTCCGCTGCAGCGCCGCCGAGCTATACGGTCGGCTGCACGGAGCCGGGGGTCTAAGAGCCCTTATCAACATGGACGAGCACTGGGTGGTTGTCAGAAATGCCACTGGGGAAGCCTTCGAAATCGTGGATTTCCCACGAAAGTACTTCATACCTGTCGAGGCAGTGGACAATCTATGGGAAGGCTATGCGGTAATAATCTCCAGGAAGTCATCGCCATTGACTGCCCGCGCTGTACTGCTCGGCGTTCTGCTCGTGTGCGCCGCTGCAGCGCCGGTGGCGCTTTACATGCTAATCTCGGCGACGTCGGCGTCCCGCTCCGTTGGGAGGGCTAAGATACACGGCCAACTATCTCGTCGGGGATGTCGAAATTCGCGTAAGCGTTCTGGACGTCGTCGTGGTCGTCGAACGCCTCCATGAGCGAAATGATCTTCTTTGCGGTGTGCTCGTCATTCACCTCGACAGTGTTCTGGGGCACCATTGATATCTCGGCGACCTCAACGGGGATTTCTCGCTCCTGAAGCGACTTTTTGAGCTGCTCATAGGCGTTGGGGTCGCAGGTTATCTCGAATACTTCGCCGGTATTGTCCATATCGTCGGCGCCTGCGCTGAGTGCGATTTCCATGAGCTGGTCCTCATCGACGCTGGCTGTGCCGACGGTTATAAGCCCCTTCTTGCTGAACATCCAGTTAACGCAGCCGGATGGGCCGAGTGAGCCGCCGTGCCGCTCGAATATCCTCTTGACCTCGGGGGTTGTGCGGTTGCGATTATCGGTGAGCGCCTCGACCATTATGGCGACCCCGTTTGGCCCGTAGCCTTCGTAGAGCACCTCTTCGAAGGTCGCGCCCTCGATCTCTCCGGTTCCTCTTTTGACCGCCTTTTCGATGGTGTCCTTTGGCATGTTGGCGGCCTTGGCCTTGTCGATTTCATAGCGCAGCGCCAGGTTGGCGGCGGGATCGCCCCCGCCGTTCTTTGCCGCGACAATAATCATTCGGGCGACCTTGCTCCAGACCTTGCCGCGCTTGGCGTCCATGGCTGCTTTCTTATACTTAATGCCTGCCCAATGTGAATGACCTGACATACCTTACTCCTGCAACAAGTTGGGTTAAAAACCAGATATTATCCTCATGCGAGGCCAAGAGGCAAGAATAATTCCGGCAAAGATCGCCACGGGCATTATCAGCTCGTGCCGGGCCCGTATGCGACCGGGGGAGTTCCGGGATAGCCTGCGGCCGGGATTTGCGGGGGCGGGCCGGCTCAATCGGAGCTTTTGGGTGTTTGGAGGGCATTGTACTTGTCCGGCCCGGCCGATTCGGCTAATATCTTATCGGCCAATGTGAACAGCAAAAGGAGAATCGAAATGCGCCCTCTAACCAAAACCCACAGTCTCGCGGCACCCTGCGTATTGTTTGTTGCCGTGTTCCTCTTATTGTCGTGTCATCCGGCCGATCCATGCCCTTGCCCGCATCCCCATCCCTGCCCCTGCAATGAGAATTCCTCGGGCACCGGGCCTTGGCAGAACCTTTTCAACGGCAGCGACCTTGGCGGCTGGACTGTAAAGTGCAAGCCCGCCGACCGGGACAAGGAGTTCTGGCGGGCGGATGACGGGGCCATTTTGGCCGATTCGATGGCGGGCAAAGGCCACGATTACGTCTGGCTCGTCAGCGACCGGCAATACAGCGACTTCATTCTGCACCTGCGTTTTCAGGCGTTCCGCGACAGCCCCGGCAACAGCGGGGTACAGATACGAAGCCGGTACGACGACCGGGCCGGCTGGCTCGACGGGCCGCAGATCGACATCAATCCGCCGGGCCCCTGGCGAACGGGAATGATCTGGGACGAAACAAGAGGCTCCGGGCGTTGGCTCTGGCCGGCTGTGCCCAAAGGCCAGTGGGTCAACGAGTCAATGGCGAACCCGGAGCTGCTGTTCTATTTCAGCGACGAGGAGCCTGCGTGGAACGACCTCGAGATAACAGCAATCGGAACAAAGATCACCGCGGTGCTCAACGGTGCGAAAATAACCGACTACGACGGGGCCGGCGTTCTTGACGACGAGGTCCACCAAAGACGCAACGTCGGGATGACCGGGCACATCGCGCTGCAGATACACCGGGGAGACCGCCTGAAAATCCGTTTCAAGGACATCTACATCCGCGACCTGTCAAGGTGACGTCGAGGCGGATCGAGCGTATATCTCGTGGTGATGAGTCGAGCGCGCTGATCGCCGGCTCAGGCTCTCTTCCTGGCGTTGCCTTTGGCGTCGGTGATATCGCCGAGTCGGACGACGGCATAGACGAGCGTGCCGCAAAGGCCGGCCAGCAGTGCAATCACGACCCATATTCCCGAGCCGCAGGCGCGCGCCCTGATGTCCATTCCGACCCAGATTGCCGCCAGCACGTTCACGACAAAGCAGCCGATCAGAAACAGGGCCAGAAGCGGACGGCCGCCCTCGGGGCTACTGTCGGCCAAGGCACGTTCGGCTCGCTCAAGCTCGAGCTTGCGCTGCTCCATTTCGAGATTCCGCATCTGCTCCTCGAAGTTCATCTCTGCTTCGCGCCGCTGCATTTCCATCTCTATGGTGCGCAGCTCCATCTGCCTTTCGGGATTCTCCGGACCTTCGTGCTCCATGGAGAAGGCCGCGGCCGGAACAAGCAGCGCGGCCGCCAGGAAGCTCAAAACATATTTCTTCATTTGACATCTCCTTAAAAATCCGTTTGCACGACTTTGTGTCTATTCTACGCCGCGGCCCCCGCACCTTCCAGCCCAAAATCCGCTCTGTTGGGGCGGATCCTCGCGGCATTACCCCTGATGCCGGGCGAAGTGCAACAAGAGATACCCCCAAGACGGGGTGCATAGCATTACGACCCGAAAACACACGGACCAAAAGAAGGCGGACGTTTCCCAGAAATTGCGTGAGCAGGAATAGTCCGAGCAGTGTAAGCACGAGTTTTGCAACCAACTGGATTTTAGTCATTGGGCAGTCTCGCACATCGTTCAGTCCTCGCAGGCACTTGCAAAGAATCGGCGTGGTGAAGCCTTGTTGTCGGGACTCTTGCCGGATATACTAACTGCGAGAGCAAATCGCCGGCGTCCGCAGAATCCGGGTCGTTGGCCCGTTTAACGTTTGAGATGCAGGAGAGCACAATGAGCAAGAGGAGAATAAGTCGCCGCAGGTTTTTTTCGAGGGTCGGGCTCGGGGCCGCGGGGCTGCTGATTTTGAAAGAGGGCCGGTCCGCCCGGGGGACACCGGCCAATGAGAAAATCAACGTTGCGCTTATAGGCGTCGGCGGCCGGGGCACGTGGTTTGTCGATACCATCCCGAGGATGGAAAACGTCGTTGCCGTCTGTGATGTCAACGAGCAGAAAATAGCCGAGGCATACAAAAGGTGGGCCTCGCTGGCGGATCGCTTCGCAGCCTCGTCCCGACAATGGGAGAAATCGGCGGCGCCCGCGTTTCGACGGCTCGCGGACGAAAAGGTCCCGGCATTCGCCGATTTCCGCGAGATGCTCGACAAGATGCAAAGGCAAATCGACGCGGTGGTCGTCTCGACTCCCGACCATACGCACGCCGTGGCCTCGGCGGCCGCCATCAGAGCGGGCAAACACGTCTTCTGCGAGAAGCCGCTCACAAGAACGCTCCACGAGTCTCGCGCCCTGCGGGAATTGGCCGGTAAATTCGGCGTGGCTACGTCGATGGGCAACCAGGGCACCGCCAGCGGGCAGTTTCGACGCGCTCTGGAGCTGATTCGTGACGGTACCCTCGGCCGGATCAAAGAGGTGCACATCTGGAATACCGGCGGCGGCGGCGACCGCAAGCGGCCTCCCGCTCAGGAGCCTGTGCCCGAGCATCTCAACTGGGACCTGTGGCTCGGGCCGGCCAAATTCCGCCCCTACCATCGCGATTGGACGAAGCGAAACCTCTGGCGGGACTTCGGCACGTGCCAGCTCGGCAACTGGGCCAGCCACAGCGCCAATCTGGCATTCATGGCCCTCAAGGTACAGGAACTGTGGCTTGCAAAACGAAGCGGGCAAGACAGGGCAATCGTACGTGTCAAAGCAAAGAGCAGCGGAATAAACCGGCTCTCCTTCCCGCGCTGGGAGGTGGTGACGTGGGAGATACCCGCGCGCGCTGAGTTTCCACCGATTACTTTTACCTGGCACAACGGCGCGGCGCCGGGCAGTCGCGAGGCGATTGAGGGGTTGCTGGGCGATTCGGGCTGGGGCGAGAACAAGCAGATGGACCATGCCGGGGCGATCATCGCGGGCACTGAGGGAACGATCCACGCGACCGGCCACAACGCGACTTTTCGCCTGCTGCCCGCGGAGCGTTTCAGGAACGTCGAAAAGGGCAGGCCCAAAACCGTGGACCGCTCGCGCGGGCATGAGATGGACTGGTTTATCGCCTGCCGTGGCGGCAAGGCGGCGTGGGCCAACTTCGATTACGCCTCGGCGCTTAACGAATTCCTCATGCTCGGCAACGTGGCCACGCAGTTCGAAGAGGGTCTCGATTTCGATCCGGCGGCCATGAGAATCGTCAACAACGCCGAGGCCGATGCGCTTCTGCGACCGGAGTATCGCCGGGGCTGGTCTTTATAGGGAGGATTCTGAAATGAGAGTTCGAAACAGCACTTACCTGTGCCTGCTTGTCAGTATGGCGGCCTGCTCCGGCTTGTTCTCCGCAGAGCAAATCCCCGCGCAGCGGGCCAGGAAGATAACCGAGGCTGCGCCCGCCAAGCCCCAGGTCGCGCCGGGGAGGCCGCGTCGTGTGCTTATATGGATCACGCCGGCCCACCTGATGGCCAAGGATCCCCACAAGGGATACTGCATTCCGTACGGCGCCGCTGCGTTCGAGGCGCTCGGGCGAAAGACCGGCGCATTCGAGCCTGTTGTCAGCGGCGATCTGGCCGTGTACCTGCCCGAGAACATCGGGCGGTTCGACGCGATAGTCATGAACAACAGTTCCGGCCCCTGGATCACGCCAACCGATTCGGACGTGGCCAGCCAGGCCTTCAGCAAATACGGCGCCGACAAGGCCGCCGTCGAGGAGGTTCTGCGCAAGAGCCTGCTCGATTATGTGGGGGGAGGCCGAGGAATCATGGCGATTCACTATGCCATCGGCGCCAACCGGCACTGGCCGCAGTTCCAACAGCTTATCGGCGCAAAGTTCACCGGCCATCCCTGGAACGAGGAAGTCGGCGTAACGGTGGAAGAGCCGGGGCATCCTCTGGCGGCGGCTTTTGGCGGAAAGGACTTCCGGCTGGCCGATGAGATATTCCAGTATGGCGATCCGTACGACCGCAGCAAATTGCGAGTGTTGCTTTCGCTCGACCCGGAACGCACGAACATGGGCGTCAAGTGGATCAACCGCCGGGACAACGATTTCGCCCTGGCGTGGGTAAAGTCCCACGGCAAGGGCCGCATCTTCTACACATCCTTCGGACATCGGACCGAGCTTTACTGGAATGCCCAGGTCCTTAAGCTATACCTCGACGCCATCCAGTTCGTCACGGGCGATTTGGACGCGCCGACCGCGCCGCGTCCGGATCGTCCGGCCAGGCGCGCGCCCGGGCCAACCGCGCCGGAGGTCAGGGCCGCGAAAATGAAGGCCAGAAACATCGCCTCGCCGACCGAGAAAGAGATTCAAAAGATCGAAGCGGCCGCTCCGGATAAGCCAGCGGCTAAACCGGCCAAGCCGCGCAAGGTCCTCGTCTGGGGTCACGCCTGGGCGCACCAGCCGAATCCTTACGCAGAAGTGGCGCTGGAAATCCTCGGACGCAAAACCGGCGCCTTTGAGGCGATTGTCAGCGATGATCCGCGGCTGCTGCTTGGCGACCGTCTGCCGCAATTCGATGGCCTCGTGATGAACAACATCCACGAGCGAGACCCATTTCTGGCCGATGATTTCGCGAAGCGCACACAAGAGCAAAAGGACGCGGCCCGGAAATTCGACGAAGCTGTCAAGCAGAGCATCCTTGAGTATGTTCGCAGCGGCAAGGCGGTTGTGGGGATTCATGCGGCCACCGCCGCCTTCCAGAACTGGCCCGAATACGGCGAGATGATTGGCGCCTACTACGGGGGCCACATCCTCCAGGAAGTGGCCATAAAACCGGACGATGCCGAGCACCCGATCAACGCCTGCTTCGAAGGAAAACCGTTCAGAATTACCGACGAGATATACATTTCTCGCGAGCCTTATTCCCGTGCGAGACTGCGTGTCCTGGCAAGCCTCGACCTAAGCCGCATGGAAGACCCCCAGAAGCGTCCGGACAAGGACTACGCCGTCTCATGGGTCCGAACGTACGGCAGGGGCCGCGTTTTTTACACGACGCTCGGCCACGAGGCCGCGACCTACTGGAACGGCGTCTTCCTCCAGCACCTGCTCGCAGGCATCCAGTTCGCCATAGGTGATCTGGAGGGAGAGACGGCCCCGACAGCCAAGTGACGGCCGACAACGGCCCCTGATCGAGCCGGACCGTGAATTGAGCGGAGGCTCAGGATATGGATGCTGCGAATCCGGCGCTATTGTGGGGGCGCTCTTCCATACTTTTGGGCATGGGCATTGACGTAAATCGGCGGCGCTGATAAAATTGCGCGTTGGGATAGGGCAGCAGTTGTGGTGAAAGTAGCTCAGTCGGACAGAGCACTGGATTGTGGTTCCAGGGGTCGCGGGTTCGAATCCCGTCTTTCACCCTCGGCCGGAATCGCTTTTGCACAGTAAGACCACCCACTGGGGGCAGCTTCCAGTGGCGGGTTCCGGAATTCCGGTGAGCAGTGCATGAACTTTCAATTTTCATGTCTTGCTCATGATGAGGTACAAGGGTGCAGGCAGGTTCTTTGGGAGCGCAGGGCTCCAGGTTGCCCGGGGCGTTTCAGGCGTGTACGTTTCCGGCGTGCGCGGATGATAATGTCGGGAACGAAGCTGTGGGAGCATGGAAAAGGACAGCGTGCTTTCTAGGGCTTCCGGTGCCCGCAGTCAGGATAATGGTTGGCAGATGACGGGATTGTGTTAACATATCAGTGACGTTGTATTCGTCATGCTATCCCGGCAGTGGTTCCCGTTGGAGATTTCAATGTTGGAGAAGGTTAGCGGAGTCTTGAGACACACGAAAGACAGAGGTTACGTTCTGCGTTCGACCGAGAGGTCGTTCCGGCCCGGACCAGGAGAGGTCCTTGTCTCCGGCACGCTGCTCGGCCAGTTCGGACTCGTGGAAGGCGCCGCCGTCGGTGGGCAGGCCGAACGCAGCAAGAAGGGAAAACTCCAGCTCATTGACGTTGACTCGATAGGCGGCCTTGCGCTGCAGGACTTTCACGATCGCGCCGCCTACACCGACCTGGTGGCCATAGACCCCCATGAGAGATTCGACCTCGGAGCCAGCGGCGATACCAGCATGAGAATCGTGGATTTGATCGCGCCCATAGGCAAGGGAACGCGCCAGTTGATAGTCTCACCCCCGAAGGCCGGCAAAACGGTGCTCCTGGAGAAAATCGCCAATGCAATCCGCAAGGATTCGCCCCGGACGCGCGTTATTGTACTCTTGATCGATGAGAGACCCGAAGAGGTGACGTATTTTCAGAGAGCTGTTGAAGGGGTAGAGGTGCTCTCCAGCACCAGCGACCACAGCGCCGAAGAGCATGTGGACCTGGCCAAGCTTGTCCTGACCCACGTGCAGATCGAGCTCGAGTGCGGCCGGGACGTGGTTCTCCTGATCGACAGCCTCACACGGATGGGCAGGGCCTTCAACAACAGGATGCCTCGACGCCGGGGACGGGGCGGCCAGACGATGTCCGGCGGTCTTGCCGCCGGCGCGCTGGAGGTGCCGCGACGTTTCTTCGGCCTGGCGCGGAAAGTCGAGCACGGGGGCTCCGTGACAATCGTCGCCACTTGCCTCGTGAACACCGGCTCCCGGATGGATCAGCTTATATTCGAGGAGTTCAAGGGCACGGGCAACAGCGAGATAGTGCTGGATCGGCCCCTTGCTGAGGCGCGAATCTTTCCAGCCATCGATCTTCCTGCAAGCGGCACCAGGAAAGAGGCGCGCCTGTATGATTCCGAACAGACCGAGCGGATAGCCACTCTCAGACGCGTGCTGTCGAACTACAATAAAAGGGGCGCGTTGGAGGCCCTGTTCAAGCTCCTGGAGAAGTATCCCACGAACCAGGAATTTCTGCAGAGTGCCTCGCCCGGCATCTGAGCCTTCACTACTATCCCAATGATGGACCGCCTGTTGGCTCTATCTCCCCCGGCTCCATCCCTGGCCGGAGGCGGCTACTGACCGGCGGCCATTCGGTAAAGACTATCCCAGGGTGTCAGTTTCTGACACCGCTGAGCCCGGGCAAGGCGAAAATTTTTACCGGTCTGTAAGTGCTTGCTGGTAATGCACTTATGGCAGATAAGCTGGAAAATCCTGCGCGATTTTGCGTTTCTTTTTACTTGACTCTACATCGTCTGTGGCGTAAACGTCAGCAAGAGTCGTTTGATTGTATGGATAGCCTTGGGGGATCTTTACCTGGGCTCAGAGGCGAGTTGGACACGGGAGTTTTCGTTCGTACCGCCGGGCATCGCCCCGCGGAGAGACTATGCGAACGGTAAAGCGAGCATATTCGCCGCAACCACACCGCAGATTCTGCACTTGTTCAATTTC
>CP070678.1:5532720-5537320 GCA_020352515.1 Phycisphaerales bacterium
ACTGTCAAGACAGCCAACGGCCGGTGCATGAAGCAGGCATTCGACTCGATGTTCGGCGTGCTGTTTCCCGACGGCTCCATCCCCCCCGTCGGCGACGCCTACGGCAGGCGGGCGCGCCTGTGCGACGAGTTCTCGTATGCCTATGCGCAGAAGGCATACGGTGACGGCCGATATGCATGGCTGCTGCAACAGAGCCCGCGGCAAAGGCCGGAGCTTCTGTTCATAGGCGCCGGGACAAAAGGCGCCCGCGTGCCGGACGGTGGCAGCCGGCTCTATCCGGAGCACGGCTACGCGTTCCTGCGAAATGTTCGAGGCGAGGATTACTGGGGCGGCGACTCCTGGTGCGCCTTTCTCACTTTCGACAAGAGCGGCGTGCACTGCAATCAGGACAAGCTCTCGCTGATGCTCTTCGGCTGCGGCAGGCTGCTTATCCCCGACGTCGAGTCGCGGGCATCGGCGGCCCATGCCTTCTCTGCAAAGGTCCAGAGGGAGCTTAACCGCTCGGCGCTCAGCCAGAACACCGTCATGATAGACCGCCGCGACCAGAGGGGGACGGCCGAAACGCTCCGCCTTATCGAGTATCGTGACCTCGAGGACGAAAAGGTGATTGTCGCCGCTGACGACAAGGGGCTGCTGTACGAGGGCGTCCGGCAGTCACGTACAATATGTGTCACGGACGAGTACGTTCTGGACGTCTTTCAAGTGGTCTGTGATGCCGAGCACGAAATCGACTGGATAATCCACACCTTCGGGCGGCCCGAATCTCAAAAGGCTTCCATCGACCTGAAGCCGGCCGAAGTGCAAATTCCCGGCCCGGGTTCGTGGCTCAAGGACTTCCGCGCCGGCCGAACCGACGGCGAATTCCGAATGCAGTGGGCCGAGGATGGCGTGACGTTCAGAATGACCATGGCGGCTCAGCCCGGGACAACAGTAGTCTCGTGCGGCTACCCCGAAACCGACAAGCCCGGCTCGGCGGCTCTGCCGATGGTCCTGGTCGAACGAAAGGCGACAAGCACAATCTACGCGGCAGTTTACCAGGCAGGCAGAGCCAAACTGCCCGCGCTGCACATAAGGCGGCTGCCGGATGCTGACGCACGTCTCGTATATCAGGTCACCGGGCCATCCGGACGTCCCCGACACCTGATTCGAGCACTCAGGTAGACAGGCCTTCTGCGGGCTCTACCGCGAAAGTCTGACCGAATTATTGGACTCGCAGAGTTCCTCAACCCGTCTGTCCGGGTCGATCACGACCCTGACAATCTCGGCAATTGCCACGTCCACGTCGAACGTTCTTGATTTCGGCGCCAGGTCCAGCGGGGCCTGCAGGCCGCCGCACCGCAGCTTCGTAATCTTTGAATTGCGTCCCACGACCAGTATGCCAAAGGGCCCGGCGTCTTTGCAGCCGATGTTGTGCACGGTTATGGCAGCCCGGCCGTTCGGGGCCGGCTTGAGGTCGGCCGGCCCGATGGCAAGGTCTGCAAGCAGAGTGTCACTGTCGAAGGATGATTCTTGAACGATGTCGAGTCCGAGCGCACGTTTGGGCGGCAGCCGCAGCGAAAGCCTCGTCCCCTTCTCGGTGACGCGGAATCTGGACGTCACCAGAGGTTTGTCGGGCGCCGAATCGGGGGCAAGAGAAGCGCGGTAAACTCCGGGTTCGAGCCGCCAGAAGCGCATGGTCACCTCTCGCGGGGCGTCGGCGAAGCAATACATTTGCACGTTGAGAGAGTTGGCATCGGCGTGCGTGACGAATGCGGCCGCCTCGTCGCCGACGCCGTCCCAGGTGACGGCGTGAAGGGGATGGTAAGTCGGCTCTCCCGCAGACCCGGTAAGCATCGACGCCAAAACCGTGTTGCCGGGAATCGAAACGCGGTCCGTGAAAAGGACCTCGGTTGTGATCATGGGCAGATTGCGGCTCAGCCCGTTGATGATTCCCTGCAGCTCGCGCTCAACCTGCGAGCTGTCGCCCGTCAGGCGAAAGCGCGTCATCCCCGTCGCCCGCTCAAGTATAAGGTCGTCGAAACGCCTGTCACCCGAGAGAAGCCGCCACTTCTCAACGACGTCGAAGAACTTGCCCGTGTCGTGTATCTGGCCCACCCATTCGAGCGTCCCCGGCGAGGGCCCCTTTTTCGCTGATTGCCGCCATGCGCGGACCGCATCGAGCGCCGCAAACATCGGCCCCAGCAGCCGCTCGTTGCCCGTGTGCACCCAGGCCGCGAGCATCACGTGGTAAAGCGTTGCCGTATAACCCATGGCGTCGAGGTCGTCGTATCCTTTTGTCTGCCACCAGTGCTCCGCGTATCCGCCGATGCGGCCGTCGGGAAAAGACACCGAGCCCGGGATTATGCCGGCCGGTTTGCCGCGGTCCGTGCTCCTGGCGGCCTCGACCCACGAAAGCGACCAGTCCACCAGCAGGTCCCGCACCACCGGATGGCCGCTGTACCAGAGCACCCAGATTCCGGGCTTGACCGCCCTGCCGTTCAGCGGCACGTCTGCCGAGCGCGGCGGCTCGTCTATTGTCCGGCTCGCCGAATAGTAATAAGACTTAAAATGCAGATTGCCGTTCTTGTCCCTCCCTGTCCAGACGTCGCGCATGCACCTCATCGTCTCCAGGCAGTGCTCGAAGTACGCCGGGTCCCCGAACTCAGTCGCCATCATAAGAGGCTGCGTGTCCGAAACCGGCTCGGCCGCGTGCTCGACGTCACCGACACGCTTCGAATAGCCGTGCTCAATTTCTCCTGATGCATATACGCCGTCGGCGATCTTCTTTGCGCCTCTCCTGGCGACCTCGTCATTCGTCGCAAGGACCAGCGGGACCCAGTCCCGCAGAATCTCGACGTCGTCGCCCCAGCCGCCGCCCAGTTCGCCGTTCTCGCTCTGGCGGTGCTCCACCCAATAGTGGATGACCCTGCGCAGCCGGCCGAGGGCTTCACGCTGCAGAACCGCCCAGCGGGGAGCATCGCCCGGCGCCGCCATCGCTTCGTAGGGCTCCGGCACGGACTCTCCGAGGTACATTCTAACCAGCGGGTGCGCCGGGGCGAACTCCTTCAGCGCCGCGGCGTGTCGGCGCGACAGCTCGTAGCAATGCTTCCAGCCGCCTTCCCGGCCGTTCCAGTACGATATCCGCATCTTCAGCAGCAGCGAAAGCGGATACAGCGGGTCGTCCTTCGCCACCGGGTTGCAGCACTCGTAGGCCCCCCAGTACCGCTTGTAGCCGTTCAGGCCGGTCTGCTGCTGGGCCCAGGAATAGCTCCACATCCGCATGTATTTCAGGGCCGTGAGAATCCGCCGCTCCACCTCGATTCGTTCGCGAATCGCACCTGTTTTCTTCTCCATCGCCTCTAATTTAGCCAGAGATTTCTCGAGCAGCTCGATTCTTGTCTCGTCCGGCGTATCGATATGGCCCGCCACCGCGTCGCATACAACCGCCCACTCCAGGACATCGTCCGGCTCAATCCGGCCGAGCAGTTCGGCGGCCTTGTCGCCGTCATCTTCGTTCAGAGCCGCAAGCACCTTGTGGTAGGGCCGGCTCAGTGTCACCGCCTCCAGCGCGGGACCTCTACGAGCGACCGGCCACCGGGGCGCCGAGCGAATGTGGACGCCGAGTACGGAGCTTTTGTTCCGGCCGAGATACCACAGCCGCCCGCCTTCGGGCTCGCGCGTCGTGTACTGCTTCCACGAGTCGGCCCTCGACGGCGCGTAATCGACCTCGATGCCGACGGTTCCCGAGGCGGCGTCAACGGCCGTCTTTATGCTCTTGACGGGCGTGCCGCCCTGCGAGCCCCAGACCTGTCCCCACGCGTCCACGTCCTCGGCGACGAGCCGCCCGTTGATGCGGATTACCAGGTCGTGACGCGCCTCCCGGTACCGGCCCACATACACCGTCACCAGATACTCGCCCGGCGGGACATTGGCGTTAAAACCGATGGGGCTGTCCGCCTCGAAGCCGTCCCGATAGAGGTCCTTGCCCGGAAAAACCAAGTGCAGCGGATAGTGGGCGTCAGCATTTGCCGGCAGGCCCGATTCGTCGTTGAAGCCCTCGGCCGGCGCTGCCTGCCAGCCAAAAGCCCCCGCGCTCGAGTAGACCGTAGTCTCGTTGACTTCTATCGCCCCCTCTGCGAGAGGCGAGCCCGCCGGCCCCATGTCGAAAAGCAAATCGACCTGCCCGCCCCGAACGCCCGACGCGCCGGCAAGAACACCCACGCAAAGAACAAACACCGCTGAACGCTGCCGCCGTTGATTCATAAGAGCCTCCCATAGTCCTGACGTCCGATTTCTGCACCCGCCATTATCCCCAAAGATCCCCCAAACGCAAGCAGCGTGGCTTTAAATGCGTTTCCGGCGACAAATCCGGAAAAAACAAGTTGCAAGGCTCGGGTATTTGTGCTACAATCCAAAGTGCACTTGTGGACGCGCTTACATAAAGAACTTGCGAGTGGCGTATGTGAGATCGGACGCTGCTTCTGGAGGGCACGCAAATGGGACGATACTCGCCAATAGCCATTGTCTTGTTGACAGCCGCCTTGCCCTTGGCGGGGGTCTTTGGCAGGACCATCTACGTCGACTACGATGCCGGCGGCGCCAATGACGGCTCATCCTGGCA
>CP070678.1:5537420-5550813 GCA_020352515.1 Phycisphaerales bacterium
AGGACAAGGGTGACGGCTACGGCACTTCGGAGGATCATATCTTCAACTACCTGTGCGACGGCGCCGCCATCGCCACCTGCACCTATCCTCACTTCTGGGATTACGACGGAGACAACGGCCTCTCCGGCGCAGGCGCCGATGACATCGTTGTCGTGGCCTCGGACAACTGGCCAAATGCCTGGATGAAGGTCTCGGGCTACAGGGTCAGCCAGTTCGGCAACCCGCCGAGGTCGCCGGAGGGGTACGGCCTGTGGCAGGAGGCCCTGTTGAATTATCGCCTGTACGGTTTTTGGAATGCGTACGAGCGGCTGGGGCATATCTGCCACCTGCTGGCGGATATGAGCGTGCCGGCGCATGTCCACGAGGACCTGCATCCGAGCAGCGACCACTACGAGGATACGATAAGCGCCAATATCACTGCCGTGCTTACATATCTCGACCGGGAAGAGTTCAACCGCGGGATGATACCCATTCCGGGGCACCTAAGCGCCGGCTTCGATCCAGAGATGTTTCCCCTGTTCTATCTGATGTACACTACGAATCAGAGGGCCGACTTCTTTGCCTCGGAAGACGATTGGGGCGACGCGCTCGACTGGCTGGGCTGGGTTGACTACTCAACGTGGCCCGGGGCGTACTCCTACTACCAGGACCCCGATCATGTGCTCACCCCCGTATGGACCTGCTACATCTGCGGCGCCCTGCAGTGTATTGGAGAGCAAGCGTGTGCGGGGACTTTCTGTGTGGATTGCTACAATCGAGGACTGGGCTTTCAGCCCCTTTACGGGTCGCATCCCCAGTGGATTATTGCCGAGCGGATAACGCTCGTATATGCGGTCCGCGCCAGCGCGACGCTCTGGGAGCTTTTCTTGAACCAGGTGCAGGGCCGGATTCAGAATGCGAGAACGCTCGCGACCTACACTACCATCCAGGGGGCCATTTCGTCCGCATCGGACGGCGACACCATCCTCGTAAAGCCGGGGACCTACTACGAAGGCATCAGATTCTACGGCAAGGCGATTACGTTGCGGAGCACGGACGGCCCGCAGGTGACGACAATCAATGCCAACGGCCTTGTCCATGCCGTTCAGTGTGTTGACCGCGAGGATTCCGACACCATCCTGGAGGGCTTTACAGTCACCGGCGGCCACGCCAACGGCCCGTCGTACCCGGACAATTGCGGCGGTGGAATGTTCAACAACCGCAGCAGCCCGACGGTTATCAACTGCAACTTCACCGCCAACAACGCCGCCGGCAAGGGCGGCGGCATTTACAACCATGTTTACAACGAGCAGAGCGGGCGCAGCCCGAGGATTGTCAATTGCGTTTTCAGCGGGAATACCGCCGGGGCGGGGGGCGGCGTCTGCAACGACTGGCATGTCTCGACAAAAACCACCAACTGCATTTTCGGCCGCAACAGCGCTGGCCAAACCGGTGGGGCGATTTGCAACGTCAACAACAGCACTCCCGTCGTGACCAGCTGCATCTTGAGGGACAATAGCGCCCCGAGCGGCGCACAGATCTATGATGATGCGACCAGCGCCGCCGTCGTCGTGTGCTCGAACGTCCACGGTGGCGCGCCGGGCGCCGGCAACATCGATGCGGACCCGTGCTTTGTCGATGCGGACGGCGCCGACAATATCCACGGCACGCCTGACGATAATCTGCGGTTGTCGCCCGGCTCGCCCTGTATTGATTCAGGCGACAACTCAACGCCCGATCTTCCCGCCCGCGACCGCGACGGGCTGCCGAGGACAATCGACGGGGACTGCAACGGCGTTGCGGTTGTTGATATGGGAGTCTATGAGTTCAATCACGCCTGGATGGGGGACTTCAATCATAACTGCCGCGTGGAATTCGGCGATTATTCCGTGCTGGCTGCGGTCTGGCTGAGCGAGCACACCGATGAGCTGTGGGACCCCCTCTTAAATCTCGGAGGCCCCGCCGACGCCCGCATCGACTGGCGCGACCTTGCCGTCATTGCCGAGCACTGGCTGAGCGGCGAGTAGCGCCGGGGCGACATGGGCGCAAGCGCGTGCCACCCATGCTCCCGGAGCCATTGCCTGCCGGGCACACTATTGGTCGTTCCCGCGACCTTGTCTGGCCGGATTATGAGCCGCGTTGGCTAATTGGGCGGCCATGCCTTCGCCGTGACCCCCTCGAGCCGGCTGCCGTCGCGATTGCATATTCTAAGGCAGAACTCCCACGGGCCGGAATCCTGCGTGACCTTCAGCAGCAGGGCATTTGGCCCCTCGTTCAGGATCGCCTCGACCTTGTGCTCACCCGGCACGGCCGAGCCGCCGGCGCCGTCCTGGCTCAAGACTTTCCCGTTTAGCCACAGTTTGTTGCCGTCGTCCGTGCCGAACTCAATCCGCACTGGCCGCCGTCTGTCGGAGTGGACCCAGGTTCGGACGTATGCGGCCCGCGCGTTGCCGCCGCCCAGAGCGGCGCCGAGGTTGAACATCCAGGGCCGATCCGCGCTGCCGCCGATTCTCAGGGTCTTCCAGGCGACCGCCGGGTCGTCTTTCTCCGGGTCGAAGGCCGTTCGCAAGAGGGCCCTGAAGTTGCGCCCTCTCGTGTACGGCCCGGCCACCTGCCACGAGGCCACGTAATCTTCAAGCTTGTCGATTTCCGCCATAAGCTCGGACGCCTGTCTGCGGACGCCCCGGTTCCCAGATTCTTTCAGCATTCTCTCGGTTACTCTTTTGGCCTGATCCCGGTCGGACCCCATTGTTGACCGAGCCACGCCCAGCATGGCAAGCTCGGCCTCGGCCCCGACCTCGCTGTCCGACAGCAGCGGCTCGACAACGTCGATCGCACCCATGTCCGGGACTTTCGCCAGGCAGCCGAGCACAAGCCTCTTCTCGCCCGGACTCGCAGCCGCCGACATAAGCCGCCTGCACACATTCAAAGTATCGCCGGGCGACCATGAACCAAGCCCGAGCAGCCGCGTGGCCCCCCGAAGGGCCAGAGCCCGGTGGGTGCGGTTCTGCGTGCTTGTGAAGATATCCAGCAGCACCTGCGTTGCCGTGGCGTCGGGCCAGTTCGCAAGAGCCCTCACCGCCGCATCCTGAACATCCGGCTCCTTGTCATCAAGGGCGCCGCGGACCGCCTCGAAACTCTTTGCGTCCCCGATCCCCCCAAGGACGCGCAGCAGCGCCACCTTCTGCTCCGGCTTTGCCCGTCCCAGCAGGTCGGCAAGTTTCTCCGTGCAAAGATCCGGATCGCCCGCCTTCCCGCAGAGCGCCGTCAGGGCCTGCCTCGCAGCGTCCAGATCCCGTGACTCTCTCAAATCAAGCATCAGCACCAGCAGCGCGCCCAGGTCATCTGCGGCCCCCAGCTCGCCCACCTTTCGCAGGGCGCCTGTTCGCACCTGTCCTTGTGAGTTTCGTGCGAGCACGAGTAATGCGGGGACGCTTGAAGTCATTCGTCGCCGGCCGACCAAATCCAGCGCCGTAAGCTGCGCGCCGATGTCGGTGCTCTTGAGCATGGCGAGAATCCCCGCGTCGACCCGCTCGCCCGGCAGTGCGGCCAGACATTCGGTTGCGGTTCGTGAAATGTCCCCGTCGCCGTCATCGAGCAATTTCACTAAGGCCGGCATGGCCGAGATGTGTCCGATCTCGGTCATGGCGCGAATGGCGGCCAGACGCACCGCCTTCGGGCCCCTTTCGGCCGCTGCGGCAAGTGAAGGATTTGCGCCCGCGTCGCCACGATAGCCCAGCGTCTGGACAACCATGATCTTGTTATCGCCCGACAGACCCCCAAGCTCACCGGTCAACGCCCTGGTCACGTCGGAACCCGGCATCTCCAGGGCGGTTTGTGTGGCAGCCGAAAACAGGATGTAGTCATCACTGCGCAAATGCTCTCTCAGCAGGGTCACCCCGGCGCCGCCGCGGGTCAGAATCGCGCCGCGCAGCGCGCCGCCACGCACCTGGTGCGGGGCCTTGATCGTTCTCAAGCGGTCGTAGATGGCGATGGCCCCTTGCTTGTCACCCTCGACGGCCAGCGCCTCTGCGCATCGCAGCAGGCCTTCGCAGAAATCGAGCTGGTTTTCATCAGGCACGCCCGGCAGGACTTTCTGAAGGGCTGCCGCTGCGTCCGATGTTCCGATGCTGCCCAGCGAGCGGGCGGCCGCGCAGGCCACCTCCGCATCCGAATCGAGCAGCATCCCGGCAAGCTGCTCAACGGCCGCCGCATCCCTGCGGACGCCCACACTGCCGATGACACCGACCAGATGAAGGCCCTTTAGCCTTCCAAGCGCGTTGCGCAAGGCCGCATCGACGGCCGGATCCGCGATAGGCTCGAGCGCGTAGCGGGCCATGTGTGCCAGTTTGTCGTCGTCCAGAAGCGCTGCCAGCGGCGCGACCGCGTCCTTGCTGCCGATGATTGCAAGCTGGCGGCAGGCGTCGGCCTTCTCCTTGTGCGACGCGTCCGACTTGAGAACGTTAATAAGCTTTGTCTCGCTCTCCTTGGTGGCGGGCGGCACCGTCTGCCCCAACGACAGGGCCGCGGCCACAAGCAAAACGCCCGCAAGAACTAAGTGTATTCTTGTCTTTAGCATGGTATTATTTCCCTCTTCTAAAAGTGGGTCCTCAGATTATCCACGGCTCACGCATCGCGCGAGAAAGGAAACGGTCGGCCTGCGGGTCGTTCACGAACTTTTCCTTGACCGGGTCGAACCGAAGGTCGCGCTTCAGCCACATGCAGATATTGGCGGCGTGGACCGTCGTCATCGAACGGTGCATCACCACCGGATTTGCCACGGTCTGCCGCCGCGACTTGATGCAGTCCAGCAGGTTCCTCATGTGGCTCATGGGCCGCTGCGTCCTCGCCATGTAGTCGCCGACAAGCTTCTTGAAGTCGCCGAGCATGGCCGGGTTCGAGACATCCGGCTGCGAATAGCCGTCCGCCGCGGCGACCCAGCCCTCGGGCCCCTCGTATTTGACGCCGCAGGAGCCGCGCCAGCCGCCCAACTGCAGCACCATCTTGATTCCGTTCGCAAACAGTGTCTCCATTCCGTCGCCCGTCTTGTTCGGGACGTACTTGTACTCGATCGCCGACGTGTCGGCCGCCCCTATACCCACCTGGCACTGCGCAAATGTGTGCGCTCCCCACTCGCCGATGCAGCTCGTATGGAAATCGTAGAATCCCCTCCAGCCGCCACGCGTGTACGCCGAGTTGTAGGGCCGCCAGGGGCACGGGCCCAGCCACTCGTCCCAATCGACCTCCTCTTTCGGCGGCATCGGTTCGGCCGGCAGCCAGTCGTGCCTCATCTCCGCCGCATCCCACGGCGCGATGTGCGCCCTGACCGTATGCACCTCGCCGAGCCGGCCCGTCCGAAGCATCTCGTTGCAGAAGGTGAAATTGCCCTCGCTCAGCCGTTGCGTTCCCGTCTGGTAGATCCGCCGGTTGCGTCTGGCCGTTTCGACCACCGCCCGCCCCTCGGCCACCGTCATCGACGACGGCTTCTCGGAATACACGTCTTTTCCCGCGCGCATCGCCAGCACGGCCGCGGTCGCGTGCCACCTGTCGCCCGTGGCAATCAGCACCCCGTCGATGTCCGTACGCTTGGCCAGAAACTCACGTATGTCACTGTACATCGCGCAGTCTTTGTTGCCGTACCGTCTGTCGACGATCTGTTTGACCGCCTCGCGCCGCTGTTTCCTCGCGTCGCAGATAGCGACAAACTGCACGTCCCTTTCCGGGAGCATCCAGTTCAAATCATGAGAGCCGCGGTTGCCTATGCCTATCCCGCCCATTATGATGCGTTCGCTGGGAGGCGCCTTCCCGTCCCGTCCGAAGACGGTTGCCGGGACTATGTATGGCGCCGCCGCCAGTGCCGCCGTTCGTCTGAGAAACAGGCGGCGTGTTACGTGTTTCTTTTTGTCCTGCATGTCAATCTCCTAAATTGTTAAGCGAGTCTTTCCATCTGAAGCCGGCCGTTGCGGGCGCCGGCCCTGTCCTCTGCCGGCCGGCCCTCGACTGCGCGGCCGGGGGCCACGCATGGTCCGGAGCCGGATTCTAACTCTTTTGACGCGCCGCGCCAATGCAATTCGAAGGGAGAAGAAATTGCCTCAATCAGCCCCCGCAATGGACCTCAACCGTGACGGTGTGCCAGTACACAAGCGCCAAGCGGATGCTTCCCGCAAATGCGCGGCTCTTTTCTGTGTTCAACCCCATATAGGCTACCGGCTTTTTAAGAAACTCCTTGAAACTGCGATGTAGTTATGGTGTTACAGGGCTTGAATCTCATAGGAGTACTACAAAATGAGTGTCAAAGCGCGCAGTAGAAGCTTCTGTGAAGATAAATGGGCAATGTCGGATTGAACGCAGCCACGACAACGCAGATGTGTTTGCCGGATGGGATTCGGCGGAACGAATCGGCCGCGTCGTTGTGGCGGCTTCGCAATAACAGAGGCTGTGTGCGGGCCTGGATGTGACCTTATGCTTGATGCAGCCACACAAAAGCAACGGCCGAGAGGATGCCGTCGCCGCCTGGCCAGGGTGCTGATTGCGGTCGGTCTGGTTGGCGCAGGAGCTAGCGGGTGGAGGCTCTGCAATCAGATGGCGGTCGATAGCAGGCTGAAATCGCTGGCCAAATGTCCGGGCGGGATATATGCCAAGGAGATGCGAGGGCCGGACTGGTACGTGAAGTGGGCGAGCAAGTGGAAGCTTCCCGTGCCGCGCCGCGCCGTGCATTTCGCTTCCTCTATCGCAACCGATGCGGACATGAAATACGTCGGGAAGGTCCGGTCCCTGCGGAAGGTCACGCTCGTGAACCTTCCGGTGACAGACGCCGGAATGATTCACCTTCAAGGGCTTACCAACTTGAACAGTCTCAATCTGAACGGGACACGTATCTCCGACAGGACGCTGGAGTACATACGTAAAATGGCGGATTTGAAGGAGCTCCATCTGCACAAAACGGCAGTGACCGATGCAGGCTTGACGCACTTGGCCCGGCTTGACAGGCTTGAGTTCCTCGGTCTGGGCCGGACACTTGTTACGGACAGGGGGATCCGCATCCTGACGGGGTTGGAAGGGCTGCAGTTCCTCGATTTGGGCGGGACGAAGGTAACCGACGCGGCGCTGGAAGAACTCGGAACGATGCGGAAACTGCGCGGCCTGCATCTATTCGGCACGGCTGTTACCGACGAAGGGCTGCAACATCTTGAGTCGTTCCAGCAACTTCAGGAGATAGCCTTGGGGCAAACCGCTGTAACGGCGGAAGGAATCTCCAAGTTGAAAGCGGCAATCCCCGGCCTCGCAGTGATGGAATAAGAGAACAAGCCCAACGCAAATCCGGGATATTTGCGATCAGAACATATATTACAGAATTACAGAGGTCTCTGCTAAAACGGGGTATGGTCGATAAGCATTCTTCTCGGTAATCCTTGATTGTAGCGATGCCCGGGCTGTACGTACGGTGGGCTTTCTTGAGCACGGCGCCATGCGCCCGGCCGATACGTAAAAAGGGCCGGACCTTTGGGTCCGGCCTGGGGGTATGCTGCGGGTGGTGTGGCGTGGGAATTACTCGGGCGTTCCGGTGGCGGCGTCCTTGACGCTGAGGTCGCCGTAGACTATCCGCCAGATTTGCGAGCCGGGCGTCCGGAAGCGGCACACCTCGCTCTTGGCGTCGCCGAGCTTCACGCCTTTGCCCGTGTATTGCCATTGGCCGTTCTGTTTGACGTTCTGGTAGAAGATAATCCCGCGCCCCATTCTCACGCCGATTTCGGTGCCCTGCTCGGGCGTCAGGCCGGGCTGTTGACCAAGCTTCTCGATAAGTATGGGCATGATTTTCATCTGTGCTTCGGAGCTGATCTCATCTGGGAATACGCCGTCGTTTACCATTCCCGCCCACACACGCAGTGTCTCGATGAAGTCCTCTTCAGTGAACCGGGTCATGTCGAACGACTGGCCCTGCATCGTGTATCCCGCGGGCGGCTTCATACTGACGAGCGACTCATCGATGGATGCGGGGAATTCGATGTTCTTCAGCACCATCAGCTCGCCGCCGAGAATCACCTCGATCCGAACGGGCAGAGCGGTCTCGGCATCGGCCCAGATCGTCAGATTCGAGCGGCCCTTTAGCTGGAAGCCCACAACGTCCCGGCCCTCGATGTCTCGCTTGGCGAGCCTCTTGACGTCGGGATTATCCTTGGTTTCGTTCACAATATTCCGCACCATGTTGAGGAAGTCTCTCGTCCCCTGTTCGACCGTTCCGGCAATATCCACCTCTATGGCCGTCTTGCCCGGACGGTAGAGCACCAGCATCTTCTTGTTGTCCAGATCGAGGATCATCACATTATCAACGTTGGAAAACGTGCGTCTTATCCTCGACCCGACCACCACATCGTGCATGACCACGGCGTCCGGGTCGTCGCCCACGACGATGTCCAGAATGACATTGCGTGCGCTGAGTATGGGCTCGATTACTTTTGCGTACGTCACCGAGCCGTCTGTAAATACTCCGAAACCTATCAGCGCCGCCACGACCACGGCTGCGGCGGCCGCCAGTTTTGTTATTTGATTCTTCATTAATAGCTCCAGGAAATTCGGGCGTCTCTCTTGACGCAGTTGTTGTTCGAAATCTTCCGAAGCCTTCCGCGCGAGTTCGGCGATATCATCCGGCACCGGCTCCTTGGCCAGTGTGTTCAGAACGTCTTTGAGATTCTTGTCGTCCATAGTTCACTCCACTTCTGCCAGCGCAACAAGCCTGGATTTCAGTGTCGCCATCGCCTTTGACACGTGCGACCTTGCCCCGGCCTTGCTGCATTTGAGCTTCTCGGCTATTGCCTCGTAGTCCTGCTGCTCCAGATACCGCATCACGATGGCCTGCGATTGCTGTGCCGGCAGCTCGGCGATCGCGCGCCGGACGATTTTGGTCGTCTCCTTGCGACTTGCCACATCGGATTGCGCCGCCTCGGCCTCAAGCAAAGACGGATCGATGTGCCCGTTGCGGCCGCTCCGGTTGCGCCACGCCTTGCTGTTGGCCGATAGTGCGATCCGGTAGATGTACGCCCCGGCCCTGTCGCCGCGGAGCTTCTCGACCCGCTGCCATATCTCCAGCAGCGCGTACTGCATCGCCTCGGCGAAAAGCTCGCGGTCGCCGGCCAGCTTCCACAGCACCGACGTCAGAAACAACGAGTACGTCGCCCGTATCCGGTTGAACTGTTTTACCCGCTCAGAATGCTTCATTTTCAAGGGCTCCATTGCCCACGGTTGGTAATTGTATTCCACATACACATTTCAAAGAGCTGGACATGTCCGTATCCACCTAATATTAACCCCCGCCGGCACAATTTGTGTAAATGTTTTTCCACGAGCCCCCCCGCAACCAACGGCCGCCATCTCGCCCCTTGCCCTTTCAGAGTGCCAGTTCGTAGGGTGGGGCTTGCCCCACCATTACTCCTTGCGCCAGTTCGTAGCGTGGCACTTGCCCCACCAGAGTGCCGGATGGACAGAGGGTCAGAGTATCAAAAGATTTTATGACTGAACCAAACGACTTAAGACCCCCTCCGGGAGACTCTAGACAAATACCGTGCCAAAACGGGTAATCGCGTGATATCGCAGTTGACAATTCGGCTGATTCTATTAGAGTTATGAGATTATGTGGTTGTTTTCTGATGTCGTCTCTATGTATAGGAGTTCAGAGAAATGTCCGCCAAACAGGATACCGAGAAACGGAAGCCACTGATGAAGGACCACCACTTATTGGCTACAGTCCTACATGACTCCAACGATGCCATAACAGTACAGGATTTTCAAGGTAATATCAAGTTCTGGAACCTCGGTGCAAAACGGATGTACGGCTACACGAAAACTGAAGCCCTGAAGATGAATATACGCAAGCTTGCCCCCAGAAACGGAAGAGAGGATGCTTTGACGTTGTTGAAAAGGCTGAGAGAAGGGGAAAAAGTCCGGTCTTTTGAAGCACAGCGTCTGACGAAAGACGACCGGTTGATAGATGTCTGGATCACCATCACGACACTTAGCGATGAAGCAGGCAAGCTGACCGCCGTTGCGACGACTGAGCGTGATATTACTGAACGCAAGCAACTGGAAAGAGAGTTGTTGGAACTAAGGGAAAAAGAACACAAACTGATCGGTCGAGAGATGCACGACAGTATGGGCCAAATGCTCACGGGTATTGCCGTCAAGAGCAAGGGCCTGGAGCTTAAGCTTAAGAGCAAGTCCCTGCGTGAGTCAGCCGATGCTGCAGAAATATGCGAGTTGGCCGGTGAAGCTATAGCGCAGACCCGTCGCCTCGCGAGAATGCTTTATCCGGTCGATATCGAAGCTGGTGGCCTCATATCGGCCTTGCAGGGGCTTGCATCCAGTACGGAAGGTCTCTTTGGAATCTCCTGCCGATTCAAGTGCAATAATATAGTTCCGATTCGAGACTCTGTAACCGCACAGCACCTTTACCGTATTGCTCAGGAAGCCATCACCAACGCAAGCAAACATGGCAAAGCGAAGAAGGTCAGGATAGGATTGACTTCGGCCAAGGGTAAAACTACCCTGAACGTGGTAAGCGATGGTAAGAATTTCCCAAAAATTCCTGCCAAGAAAAATGGGGTAGGCTTGAAGATAATGGAATACCGCGCGAATATGATCGGTGGCGTGCTCAATATTGGCAGAGGTCCCAAGGGCGGTACCGTCGTTACGTGTACGTTTGCTAATATGGAATAGTCCCCGGAAAGGGCAACATAGATCATGACACAGAAACAGCGTCAAAGTGCAACCTTTGAGAACAAGACAATGGTCTTTATTGTCGATGACCATCCTATCGTACGTGACGGCCTTACAACGATCATCAATCACGAGAAGAATCTTGTAGTGTGCGGTGAAGCTGATGAACCGCAGGATGCCCTCAAGGCAATATCTGAGCTAAAACCGGATGTCGTCGTTGTAGATATTACCCTGAAGAATTCAAACGGTATTGAACTGACCAAAATCCTTAAGGCGCGCTACTCGGCATTGCCGGTAATTGTGCTTTCAATTCATGATGAATCGATATATGCCGAACGAGCTCTTCGTGCAGGCGCCAGCGGCTATCTTATGAAGGAAGTAGCATCGGAGAACATTGTAATTGCGATTCGCACTGTTCTTAGCGGGGAGATATACGTCAGTAATAAATTGGGAAAACACTTGCTGCGCAAAATGGCTGCTGCCGGCAAGGCAGATACGATTATCGCTCCGACAGACAGTCTTAGCGACCGGGAGCTTGAGGTTCTTCGCTTGACTGGCCGGGGTTACAAACCCTCCAAGATAGCTCAGTCTATGCATCTCAGCGTTAAAACAGTTGAGACTTATCGCGCACGCATTAAGGAAAAACTGAACCTCGCTAACGCGGACGAACTTCTCCGGTATGCGATCCAATGGGTAGGCAGCACGTACGAAGCATAACTCAGACATGAGTCCGGTCTGCAAAAGCCAGCTATTCTTGTACCCCTAATAAGCTCCTCGAGAGCTCTTTTCCGTCCTGACCTTTGTGTCAGGGTCTTCGCTCTCAGAAAAAAGCGGAGTTTCACCTACAGCAAGAACAGGTTTGCCCCCGATTTACGGAAGTCAGGGTTATGTTATTATTTACTGAGTGTCTGCATACTCTTGATTGTGAATATTTTGAGGCATTGGACAAGTCGCTGCCTCTTATGAGAAAGGAATTCAAAATGTCAGCTTTAAGTTGCCGAAAGTGTGAGTCGGCTGTGGAGAGTACGGAGAGCCTTTCAAGTGAAGGCGCCGCAGATAGGGCCGGATATACAATGAGTGCCCTGCCGTTCCGAAAGATTGTTGCACTATCGCGAGTTCGTAAGGGCAAAGTGCTGGCCATTCGGCAGCAGGTTGATCAAGGTACATACGATCCCGATGAGCGTATGGATGCTGTTCTTGACCGTCTTCTTGCGGACCTCACCGCGCAGGACAGCCGACTTCTGGAGATAGTCTGACAAATGTCTGAGGGGGTAGTCCTTTCATCTCTCAAGGACATGCCCTCACTATATTGAAATCGAGAGATATTAGTTGAGTGGTCTAAAACAGACCCAGGAGAAGTGGAAGTGAGTACAGGTAAGGTAAAATGGTTTAATTCAGGTAAGGGATTTGGTTTTATTTCCCCGGATGGCGGCGGTGATGATCTGTTTGTCCACCATTCGGAGATCAAAACATCGGGCCGTGCGTCGCTCGATGAAGACCAGAGTGTCGAATTTGAGATTGGGCAGGGCCAAAAAGGCCCGTGTGCAGTAAATGTAGTCCCTCTATAACCGACCAACAAGTATGGAAGAATCTGAAGGCCCTGCCAAACGGCAGGGCCTTTTCCAAGATACGTTGGCTTATGACTTTTAACCGAGGCGTACGCTTGTCTGGTTCTGTCTGTGGGAGGTTGCTTTGCTTCAGGCAATTCCCAGCCGACAGCCCAACTTGCGCACGGCTGGTGAGAATCCAGGAGCAATAGCCCAGAAGCAACGCTTCAAGTTGTAGGCGAATATATTGTGGACGATAAGAAAAACAGCACGAATCTTCAGGCTGGGAGACGTCGAATTGCGGTCGTTGACGACCATCCTGTGGTACTTGAGGGATTGGAGCAACTTATCAACCGGGAAGAGGACCTTATAGTCTGTGTGAAGGTTGGCAATGGGAAAGAGACTTTGGAGGCTGTAGGCAAACAGCAGATTGATTTAGCGATCGTCGATATGTTACTGGAGAACACAACGGGCGTTCAGATTACCATAGACCTGAAATCGAGATGTCCTAACTTGTATGTTCTTATACTCTCCATGAGCGATGACCCATACCATGTGAAACGCGCCTTCAAAGCAGGCGCCAGAGGATATATTACCAAAGATGAGGTGTCTGAAGGAATCATAACTGCTATTCGCCGCGTACTCCGAGGCGAAATCTATATCGGCAAGAGAATAGCTCGCCAATTCTCAAAGAAGACCGTACTCAGTTGGACCTTGGAAGCTGATGCCGGGAGTTAGCCATAGGGAAACGCAGATACAAAGGATTCAATGACGGCGTGCGGAAGCCGGTGGATCACCTCGAAGTGAACTGCAATACTACGTACTGTGTTCCTGCCGGTTTCAGCTACAGACTCATGTTTGACATACCGTTTGATCCTGCCTGGGCTGCCCCCGAAATCCCCGGACCCCTGAGCCGCGCCCTTCTGCCGCCCTTTCAGAGTGCCGGATGGCCACGTGCTCAGAGTATCTAAAGATTTTATGACTGGGAGAAAACTACACGAAAACCAAAGTAGCCGCTGCGGTCGTCGGGAAGGAGGAAGGGGGAGTGGCCGAAGGAGCAACGCAGAAAGCTATCGAGGGAACTCCACGAGCCACCGCGCAAACAACGGGTAGGTTCGGTCTCGGAGTACCGGTTCTCCATCCACTCATAGACGTTC
>CP070678.1:5550913-5567017 GCA_020352515.1 Phycisphaerales bacterium
CCAGATGACCGGTCCTCAAGTAGAGGTAGCGGCGGATCTCTCTGGCGGCCAGAGCCTCGGGGCCGGTTGAGCGGGCGGGGCCGATAATGGTGACGCCCTGCGTTTGTCCCGAGGCGTCACGCTCGATCACATTGCAGCCGGACAAAGCCAGGAGGATAAAAACCGGGGCGGAGATTGAAATTCTCCTTTTCATGATTGCGTTCTCCTTAACGGGTGTCGTTTTGGCGTATATTACCCGACGGGCGGTGCGCCCGCAACCGTGATTTGGCGCCTCCGTATTCGCCCTCGTGCGCAAAAAGGCTCAAGCACACGCCGCAACCTAGCCGATACGAGAATCACGAGGGTCGGCCGCAGATATGAAGGCGTCGATCCGTTTGTTGTTTTTGGCGTGTTGCGCGCACGGCCTGGCGGGCTTCGGTTTGCCAGGCCGTTTTTTTTATCGGGCACACGAAGGGACAGGCAACGCGCGTTTGCATGGTGGGGCGTGTCTTTGTGTACAATAGAAAAAGGGCCGAGGTTAGAGGAGCGGTAAAGGGATGAATAGCCTCGGCCCATCGAATTCTCGGCGCTCACGCCCCTGCATAATCATCGATATTCTAACGCCGGCCAAAGGCCCGTTTCAATCGTGGTAACTACGGGATTTTGCCGGGAATTTGAACTTTATTTGCGGGTGCTTTCTGTGGCGAAAACGGCATGTCTGTGCTCTCCTGGTCAGGTCTACCGCAAAAGCAGCGCATAACGTTGCGTTTTGAGCCCGACTGTAATAGAATCGCCGAAGTACGAGCTGCAGGGCCGGAAAATGCCGGACTCGGACCGGCAGGGCCAGTTGGGCGGTCCCTGAAGATGCTTTTGTGGGCTGGCTTGAATAAGCGAAGAAAGAAACACTGTTGCCAGGGGCAGGACAGGAGCGGCTTATGTCAGGACGCAAGAACCATTTGAATCGGCGTGAGGTTCTCAGCAGAATAGGCGCCGGGATACTCGGAGTGACTTTAGGCGGGTGTGCCTCGCCTGAGGCACAAAACCGGACCCGGCAGGCCGGCAAAAGGCTATTTCGCGCCAATGTGCCCGATCCCGGCACAGTCAGCCTGGTCAAGGGCAACGATCGGCGTGACATCGTCTATCAATCGCTTAAAAACATCGAGGGCGATATCCTCGCCAGTATCCGCGGCAGAAAGATACTGGTAAAGCCCAACTTCGTGACGACGAACGTGGAGCTATGCGCGACGCACGTGGACGCAATCCGGGCGATTCTGGATTTTCTGAAACCTCATTGCAAACAGCAGATAATCATAGGCGAATCGACGGCTTCGAGGGCCGGGACATTCGACGGCTTCAAGAACTACGGGTACCTGGCTCTGGAGAAGGAGTACAAAGTCAAGCTCGTGGACCTGAACAAGGAGCAGTGGGAGTATCGGTATGTCATCGGCAGGGGCAACCGCCCTCAGCGGATTCGTATTATCTCAACGTTCCTCGACCCGGATGTTTACATTATCTCGGCGGCCAAAATGAAGACCCACGACCGGGTCCTGACCACGCTGTCACTCAAGAATGTCCTGCTCGGCGCGCCGGTGAACGACTACAGGACAAACGACAAGTCCCTGACGCACAAAGAGCACAATTTTTCGCGCGAGGCGGTTCTTCATTACAATATGTTCCAACTGGCCCGCGACATATATCCGGACCTTGGCGTTATCGATGGCTTTGTGGCTATGGAGGGCAACGGCCCGGTTGGTGGCGCGCCGGTCGATGCCAAGCTGGCACTGGCGAGCAGGGACCCCCTGGCGATGGATGTTCTGACAACCAAACTGATGGGCTTTGACCCGGGTCAGATTATGTATCTCAGCGCGATGGGCGAAGCGGGGATGGGCCAGAGCGATCTTTCGAAGATCAGGGTAGTCGGAACGGCGGCCGAGCAGTGTCAATACCACTTCAAGGCGTCGCGGCACATGCTGGAGCCGTATAACCTGAAGGGCTGAGAGGGGCCGTGTTCAGCGGTCTTTCGATAGTATAACGGTTCGTCCGGTCTTTTGCGATTTGAGGGCGGCGGTGAAGAGATTGTGACAGTCGTTCATTTCCTGCGGACTCGGGCAGGCGGCGGACCGGCTGAGGGGTTTGCCGTGCGACAGCTCGTGCATAAAGGCCGCCATCATCTGCATAAAGGCATCGGAGGCCCCGAACTCAAACGTGTTGGCGCTGATAGTCTTGTAGGCCGTCTCGAATCCCATGTCGATGCTCTGCCACGCCTGCTCGGCGCCGGCGTATCGCAGCAATTGAAGCCGCCTCGGGTTTTTCAGCGAGAACCTTGCCGAGGCCTTTGTCCCGTAGACGGCGAGGTACCATGTGTTCTTCTCCCCGGGCATTATGCGATGCGTCCGGAGCGTCCAGGGAAAACTGTTGCCTGTGTTGGGGTCGCGCAGCAGAGAGAGGACGGTTGCATTGTCCCATGTTCCGCAGGGAATCACCCCGCCGCGTCCGTCCGGGCGCTCGGTTATGATATTCGAGCAGATCGCGCGTGTGTTTTGCACCTGCCAGCCGGCCCTGAAGGGAACCAGGGCGACGTGCGGCCCCAGGTCGCCGAGCACGCCGTATTCTCCGTTGAACTCGACGATGCGCTTCCAGTGGATTGGTTTTTGGGGATTGAGGTCGCTGCAGTGCAGGAAGCCTGATCCGACCTCTATGACTCTGCCGAACTCGCCGCGCTCGAGCATCTGGAGAATGCTCTGCACGGCCGGATAGTAGATAAACTGAGATGCGCAGGCCGCGTAGCAATCGGGGTTGAACGCCATTGCATCGAGGATCGCCCTGTTGGCTTTCAAGTCAATTCCGAACGGTTTTTCGCCGAGCAGGTGCTTGCCCGCCGCGAGGGCCGAACAGTAGATTTCCTCGTGGAGATTGTGGGGCACGGCGACGTAGACGGCCTCGACGGCCGGGTTTGACAGAAGCTCCCTGTAGTCGTTGGTAACCTGCTTGATAGTCGAGAAATTATCCTTGTACCAGTTGATTTTCTGGGCTGTCAGGGAGCGATTGCAGATAGCGACTATCTCCGGCCTGACGTCCATTTCCGTCAGGTGACACCATCGGGCCGCGGCGCTGGCGAATTCACGCCCCATCTGCCCGCAGCCGATTATCCCAAAACGAATGGTCTTCATTCTGCGACTATCCTCGACATTCATCATTTTTTTGGCTTGCAACAACTGCTATCCTTATCCCAAAGTCTCGTCTGTTGCCGGCGCTGCAAGGTCGTTTCCACAACGATATCTCTGTGTATATCCGACGTCAAAATGTACCGGCGCCAGGTGCATTTTGCCAGAAAAAAATCTCCAGCAGACGCGGGTTCTGCCTTGAGGCCCGGTTTTTCGGAGCATCCGCCCGGCAAATGGGCGGGCACCGGGAGGATGCCTCGTGCGGCCCGGGGTAGATGGGGCAAGAGAATTGTTGAAACCGGGCCGCCGAATCCAATATGATGGTCGCGTGTGCTATTATTCGTCATTCTATAGCAAGGAATTCGAACGGGGAGAACGTCATGGAGACCGCAAATAAGCATTTACCAAGTAAACGCAGTTCAGATCGCCGCCGCCGGCCCGACAGGCGGCGGGGCTTTTCACGGCGGGATTTTCTCGCGCACGGCGGCATGACCCTTGCGGGCGCGGCCCTTGCGGGGCGTCCGGTGATGGCCGTTGATTCCGCGCCGCGGAAAGTCCGTATCGGGATTGTCGGCGGCGGATTCGGAACGTCTTTTCAATGGCACGAGCACCCCGACTGTATCGTCGAGGCGGTCAGCGACCTTCGTCCCGAACGGCGGGAACGGCTGATGAAGACCTACAGGTGCGCCAAGGCGTACAACAGCCTCGAAGAGCTGGTGCTGGATAAGAAGGTCGAGGCCGTGGCCATCTTCACCGAGGGGCCGAATCACGTCAGGCACGTCGTCGAGGCCATGAAGCACGGCAAGCACGCGATCTCGGCGGTTCCGGCCTCTCTTGGCGGCGGAGTGGATGAGGCCGAACTGCTGCTGGATACGGTGAAGAAATACGGGCTGACGTACACGATGGCGGAGACGAGCTACTACCAGCAGCCGACGATCTCCGTGCGCAAGCTCCACCGGCAGGGCAAGTTCGGCGAGCTTTACTACAGCGAGGCGGAGTACCAGCACGCCGGCCTGGAGTCACTGTACTTCGAGGCGGGCAAGCGCACCTGGCGCCACGGCCTGGCTCCCATGCACTACCCGACGCACTGCACGGCCTTTCTGACGGGCATAACGGGCGAGCGCCTGACCGAAGTGGTCTGCCACGGCTGGGGAGACGACAGTCCCATCTGCAGGGACAATGTCTACAAGAATCCTTTCTGGAACGAATCGGCGATGTTCAAGACCAACCGCGGGCACGGATTCCGGGTGAATGTGTGGTGGAAAGGGGCCCATCGCGGCTGCGAGCGGGCCCAGTGGATAGGCACGAAGATGAGCTTTTACTGCGGCCATCCCAACGGTCTTTCCCCGGTCATTGTTCGCTCCGCGGAGGGGCGCAGGGAAACCGACGACGCCGGCTTTGTTCGCGACCTGCCGGAGCTGGAGCACTACAAGCAGCCCCAATGGTGGAAGACGGACATGCTGCCCGAGCCGCTGCGTCATAACAGCGGTCACCACGGCTCGCATACTTTCCTGACACATGAATTCATCGACGCCCTCATCCACAGCCGTCGGCCTGCTGTCGATATCTACGAGGCACTGGCCTACACTGTCCCCGGCATAGTGGCGCACGAGTCGGCGCTGCGGGGCGGTGAGCTGCTGAAGATACCTCAGTTCGACCCGCCGGCGAAGGCCTGAAGCAAAAGTCGAATGAAGCCGGCGGCGGGTGTGGGCCGGGAGTGCATGAAAGACAGCAAGGGAAGAAGGCTAACGGTGACGGTCAGCGGGTTTGGCAGCGGTGCGGGCGGGGCAAATCCAGCCGGAATCTGTAAATCCTGTGTAAATAAAAAGCCGTAAGTTTTACACGCATTTTACTTTGTTTTTCGTTACCGTGGTCGGATAATAATCGTCATAGGAGGTGGGTGCGGGTTTGGAACGGACGGACTGTTTCCGCTCGGAACCGGATTGTTGTTAATTCGTGAGAGACGATATTGCGGACATTGAAACAAGTTTTCTCTAATAGGAGAGCTTCTCATGCTTACACGACTTTTGGGCATCGTTTTGCTCGTATGCGGTCCGGGTCTTTTCGCTGCCGGCCGAGCCATGGCCGCGGACCCGAATGACAAACCCGAAGGCAAGCGGCCGGCCAAGGTCTACGTGCCGTACAAGGAACTGAAGGGCCTTTTTGAGAAGGAGGACCAGGGGGTCTTTCTTCCCTACAAAGACTTCGAGAAGCTGTGGCGGGCCGCACAGGATAAACCCGCCGGCGTCACGGAAGCCCCTTTCGAATACCTGATAAGCACGGCGAGGTTCACCGGAGGTGTAAAGGCCGAGCTTGCCACGCTGCGTCTGGAGCTTACGATTGACGTCCTGGCGGAAGGTTGGGTGCAGGTGCCGCTCGGCCTTGGCGAGGTTGCGGTCTCCGAGGCGGCGCTGCTGGAGAGCGAAAGCGCAAAGGCGGTGCCTCTTCTGCGGGTGGTTAACGGCGAGTATATATTCGTCACCAAGGGCAAGGGGCGGTACGTGCTGGCGCTGGATTTTGTCCGCCAGCTCGAGGAGCAGCCGGGGCTGCAGGTTCTCAAGTATCGCATACCTTCGGCGGCGGTAACCACGCTGGAGCTGGTGATACCCGAAGAGAACCTCAAGGTGGACGTGGAGCCGATGCTCGCCGCCACCACCAGCCAGGTCAAGGTTGATGACGCGAGTGTCACGAAGCTTCAGGCTTTTCTCGGCTCGGCCAAGGAGGTGAGCCTTAGCTGGAAGCCGAGGACCGAGGCCGCGGTTGGGCTCGAAGCGGTTGTCGTGTGCGAGCAGTTTCACCATATCGACGTCTCGGAGGCGCTTGTCAGTCATGTGGTAAAGCTGGACTACAGCATCCATCGGGGCGGAGCGGACTCATTTGACATACGACTGCCCGGTGATTTCCGCGTGACCGACGTTTCCGGCTCCAATATTGCCAAGTGGGACATAGAGCAGACTGATAGAGGGGCCGGGCCCGGCGGTCAGATGCTGAAGGTCAGGTTGTTTTCGGCGGCGAAGGACAAGTACTCGCTGACGATCAAGATGGAGCGATTTCTGCAGGAATCGCAGGCCCGAATAGCCCTTAGTCCGGTTACAACCGGTCGGGTTTTGAGGCGGAGCGGTCTGCTTGGCATCACGTATTCACCTCGGCGCTCTGTTCATCTTGAGGACCTGAAGAACCTCGCCCGGGTGGACACCGGGCAGCTTCCCGATAACATCCGGAAGCGGCCGGGTGTGACGGCGTACCGGTTCATCGCGTCCGACTATGCGGGCACAATCGCTATTGAAACGGCCTCTCCCCGCATCATGGTGGACCAGCGATGGGCCTTGGGCGTTGACGGTGACCGGCTGGCCCTTCGCGGCCGTACCCGCTACAAGGTGGAGAGGACCGGGGTGTTCGAGCTGAGCATGAACCTGCCGGAGCCGTGGAAGGTCGAATCGGTGGGTCCGGATGCGCTCGTGGATGATTATCAATTGAAGGGCCAAGGCGAGCGGCGCGTGCTGCACGTCCTGCTCAGGAAGGAGAATCTGGGTCAGTTCGACCTGGATATCGTCGCGGGCGCCGAGCGTATCGAGGCCGAGGGGGACGTTGATTTTATCCTGCCGCTGGTCGACGCCAATAACGTGCAGTCATACCGGGGACAGTTGATGCTCCTTCTGGCCAACCATCTGCGGGCGGAAGTCGAGCAGGTCCGTCAATTGCAGGCAATACCGCTCGGTCAGGCGGAGAGCTGGACCAAGATTGCGGGGCTTTCGGGCGTGATGGCGTTCGAGTTTCGGGCGGTGGACCAGTCAGCGCCAGCCGGAGCGGCGTTTAAGATAGCCATAAAGCCCGTTCAGATTTCGGCTACGGTTCACCGGCTTGTGAATATCCAGCCGAGCTCTGTGACACATGAAGCCGTGGTGCAGTACCGGATTCGTTACGCCCCGGTGGATACTCTATATTTGAAGATGCCGGCCGCACTGGCCGACCTGGACCCGGAGATAACGGATAAGAATAACAACATAAAAGAGAGACCGCGCATAGACCGGTTGCCTGCGGACCAGATCGCGGACGCTGCCGGGCCGGAGGACGCCAACTGGGCGTACTATAAGGTCGTGCTCCAGTCGAAAGTGACCGGCAATTACGAACTGAAGGTCAGCACTCATCAGCCCTTTGAAGCCGGGCAGTCGGGAGAGCCGGCCATGGTAAAGGTGGAGCCGATTCTGGCGGCGGGCAGGCTTTCCGATCAGAACGGTCACATCGCTGTTGTAAAAGCCGACACGCTGGCCGTCGCTGAGCCTGTTATGGAGAACCTGATACCGGCCGACGCCGGCAGTCCCGCCGACCTTCCATATCAACCCCACAGGCGCATTGCCTCTCTGGCATTCAAGTACAACGCGCCGCCTTTCGAGCTGTCGCTGCCTGTGGTCACGCAAAAGGAAGCGACGGTCTTCACCACAATCGTCAGCGGAGCAATAGTCGAGCAGGTGCTCGCCCGCGACGGGATGCTCAACACGCACGCGACCTATCTGCTGGCGACCAGCCAGGGCGATAGAATTCCCATCAAGCTGCCGAAGGGAGCCGAGCTTACCGCGCTGCTTTTGAACGGCAGCGAGGCCCCGGTCGAGATGGGGCTCTCAGCGGATGAACGCATAGTCCGCCTGCCTCCTTCGGCGGGGCAGGTCTCCAAATTCGTGCTCGAGATTTCTTACGGGTTGAGGAAGGCCAGGGCGTCGGCTTTGCGCGCCCCGGCGCTGCCGGAGCAGATCCCGGTCCAGCAGACACTCTGGCGTCTGTGGGTGCCGAAGGAGTGGTACTTCCTCGGCTACAGCCGGGTCTTCTCCCGGCTTGAGCCTCAACAATCGCAGAACATGCTGCGGACGCTGGGCAGACAACAGAGCGGGCAGGTTGCCTTCAAGCTGCCTGGGCAGGGCAGGCCGCTTGATTTTCTGCGCCAGGGCGCCCCGGGCAGGCTGTCCGTGCGTTTGGCCGGAAAGGAAGCGTTCAACATACTGATCTGGGTTCTGATAATCGCCGCCGGCGTGCTGATGCTGAAGCAGAGCGGGCCCGAGCGGATAAGGGTGATACTGATCGCCGCCTTCGCCGGCGGTGTCATTCACCTGTACTCGCCGCTTTTCGCAAGGCAGTTTGCAATCTCGGGTGTGTTCGCCGCCGTGCTTGTGCTGCTGCTGTGGGCGGGGGATTGGGCCTTCAAGAAAATGCCCGAGCTTCGAGTTGCCCTGGAGGCAAGGCGACAGAAGAAAGACCAGCAGCAGGAAGACGAAAAGGGGAACACCAGGAAAACCAAGGGCCCCGACGGCAAGAAGCAGGGCCGGTCAAAAAAGGATCAGGAGTAGCGCCATGAGATACTGTATTCGATGGCTGAAGAACCAAGTTCTTGTGAACTGTCTTTCGATTGCGGCGCTTACAGTATTTGCGGCTGCATCTGCTTGGGGCGGTTCGCTGGCTGGGGCAGGTGCACTCAAGGCGGACATCTTCGTTCCCTACGAGGATATCGCCGAGCTTGTGGATCCCGCCGACAAAGCGGTGCTTTTGGACCGCGAGCGGTTCGAGAAGTTGCTGGCCGCGGCCGAGGCGAACGCCCGCCAGATCGACACGCTCGAGCTGGGCCAGGTAAAACACGCCGAGTACTCGGGCCGCGTCTCCGGTGACGAGCTTACCTTGAAAGGCAAGCTGCAGGTGGTCTCGATGAGCGGCAATCCGGTTGCCATAGGGCTCGGTTTCGGAGGGATCGGGCTCTCCAAGGTGGTTCTGGACGGCCAGCCTGCGCCTTTGGGCTACGACAAGAAAGGCAAGCTGACGCTCATTCTGACTTCCAAGGGTCTCCACGAGCTCGAAATAGAAGGCACCGCGAGGCTGAAGGAGCTTGCCACGGGTGGCATGCAGTTCAGCATAACCCTGCCCGAGGCCGTCTCGGCAAACATGGATTTGAGCGCTCCCGGGGACCTCGATATGCACGCGACGGCGCCTGCCACAGAGACGTCCTACGACAAGCAGACCGACCGCACGAGCATAGGTCTTACCGTCGGCGGGCAGGGGAATCTTGCAGTCGTCCTTCTCGGAAACGGCCGGCAGGAAGATGACCGGCCGATACTGCTGGGCGAATCGGCCTCGACCGTCACGCTGACCGCGTCGGACCAGTTGTTGGAGTGCCTCTACACGGTGCAGGTGCTGCGCCGCGGCGTTCGGCAGCTGCAATTCCGACTGCCGCGGGAATGGACCGTCACCGAGATGACTTCGCCGGGGCTTGTGGTCTGGTCTGTGGATCGGCCGACCGACCCGCAGGCCCCTCAGATGCTGACTGTGCGCCTTCGTTCGGCCGCCACCGGCACGACGGCGCTTCGCATCAACGCCACCGCGGCCCGCACCGGGCGGACATGGCGCGGTCCGCGGATCGGCCTTGTGGACGCGGCATTCGAGCGTGGTCTGCTTGTGGTAAACACCGACGAGGGTCTGGGGGTGCGCGGCGAGAAGACGGCACGCGCCAGAAGAGAGGACCTCTCGGCGCGTCCCGCGGCCGGTCTTGCGGCAGCACCGGGCGGACTGTTGTATTTTCACTGGGGCGACAACTGGTCGGTCGAGCTGGAACTCGAGACGCTGGCTTTACGGCGCAGCATCAAGGGCCGGCAAGCGCTTGTTGTCTCTCAGGAGGAGGTGACACTGAGCGGTGATTTCGAGGTGACCGCGGTCGACCGCGAGCTTTTCGATATGTCCTTTGCCTTCAGCGATTCCGCCCGGCAGTGGCAGATAACGAGAGTGCAGGTTGACGGCAAGGACAGCGGCTTCGAGTATCGACAGGAGGACTCGGCCGATCGGCGTCTGCTTAAGATCGAATTGCACCGGCCCGTTCTGCCCGAGAAGCTGGCGAAGGTAGGCATAGTGCTTCGGCATGTCCCGGCGGGCTGGAGCTGGCCCAGCGACGCACCCGAGCGGAACATTCTGGTGCCGGTGATCGAGTCCGGCGGCGATACTGTTTCCGGACACTTTTCGGTATCGGCCGTCGGCGACCTCGATGCACTGCCGACGGGTGCCCCGGTCGAACTCGAGGCCGTCGGCGTCGGACGCATGGTCTCGCTCGGCATCCGGCAGGATGTTCAGCACGCCTACAGCTACAACAAGGTCCCGAAAGGCACGATGCAATTGCGGGTTTCCCGCCGCAGGCCGCGTCAATCCGCCGATTCCGTAGGGCTGGTCACCGTCAGGCCGGGCGAATTCTCAGCCGACTGGCGCATTGCCTATGCCGTATCCAGGGCCTCGACAAAAAGGCTCTACCTGCTTGCCGACAAATCTATCGGGCAGGAGATACGAATCACCTCGCCGTCGGTCCCGATCAGCTCGAAGCGTATTGTGGCCTCGAGCGACGGCTCTTTGCCGCCGGCCGAGAGACTTGCGGAAGGTTATGATCTGTGGCAGTTGAACCTGGATCGCCCTGTGCTGGGCGAGGTCCCGTTGGGCGTGCGCTACGAGCGCGCTCTGCCGGGCGGGAGCTTCGATATCCCGCTTGTTCGTCCCGTATGCGAGGGCCAGATAAGCGAGCAGTTGGCGATTCAGGCCGGCGAGGAGCTGGCTCTGGACGTCGAGGCTGCGGGGGCAAAAGAGATCGACGCGATAGACCTTCCGCCCCTTCCGGCCGCGGCCGGTCGCATCCTGGCGGCGTTTCGCCTGGATGCGGCGACCTCTCCGACAGGGCCCGAGACAAAGGTGACCCTCGAGACGGCCGTTCACAAGAACTACGAAATCCCGTCCGCCCTGGCCTCGTCCGCCGTGCTCACCACTTACCTCGACGTCAAAGGGGGCCAGCGCACCGAGGCAGACTTTACGGTGGCCAACGCCGGCCAGCAGTTTCTCACCATCCGCCTGCCGGAGGGGGCCGAGCTTTGGTCTTTGCGTGTTGACAACAAGCAGGCCAAGCCCCAGAAGAGCCCACTGGGCGATTACCAGGTGGCGCTTGGGCCGTTGGGCAGGCCCGTGCCCGTCAAGGTTGTCTATGCCTGGCGGCCTGACAAGGCCGACCTGGGGAGGCTGAGCGTTGGCGGTGTGGAGCTGCCGGGGGTCGAAATGAATCAGATCGCGTGGAATGTGGTTCCGCCACCCGGCTACGTGATCACCTCGCAGCAGACGAGAATGGAAACCGGCGACCTGGTCCGGCCGGTCCCGGCCTACGTGCAGTTCCGGCGTTTTCTACAGGATAACATTTTTGCCGGCTCGCTGCTTCTGCGCTCAGCCGGTAAGACACGCCCACTGTCTAAAGCCCGCTTCGACGGCGGCTCGGCTGCGAGACCAGCGGCGGCGGCGATTGAACGCGGTGAAGCGCGCCCGGCGGACTCCCCGGAGCTAAGTCAGCCTGTGGCTGGCCCGGAGCCTGCGGCGCCCAATAAGCCGGCGGAACCCAAGAAGAAGCCGCTGCCGGAGTATCTTGGCGCGAAGCTGGCGGCACGAGGCCGGTACACGCTTGCCGTGGAGTTGGCGCCGACGCCAGGCGCCGGGCCGCGGGCCCGATTCACCGGCCTGGGCGGCGCCAATCTGGTTGTCGGCCTGACGAGCCGCTTGAGCATGTCCGGCTGGTATGTCGTGGGCTTTCTGCTGGTGGCCGTTTTCGGAATAAAGCTGGTTCGCGGCGGCGCCAGGAAAAAAGCGGTTCTGTTCGTTACTGTTCTGTCACTTGCCTCTTTGCTTGCTATCTGGCGCCCGGGCGCCACGCACTTTGCAAACGGAGCCTTTGCGGCAGGTCTCTGCCTGGTCCCCTTCTATTTGCTACTCTTTGTGCTATGCTGGTTATGGCGAAAAGTGGGGACCCTTGTAAGGCCCGGCCCGGCGAAAGCCGCTGCATTGGTCGTGCTGCTGCTGTGCCTCGGCTATTCGACGGGGACGGCCGAAGCTGCGACGACCGGCGCCAATCCGGCCTCGCAGAAGCCGGCGCCGCCGGCCGATGTTCTGATCATCCCATACGACGGCGATCCCACCACCGCAGAGACTTCCCAGAAGATTCTTGTTCCCTACGCCCGTTTTGTCCGTTTGTGGAATCTGGCGCATCCGGAGGATACTATCGACGGACCGCGGGCCGGCACGGATGTTTCGCTGGCGGATGTGCGGTACGACGTGAAGGTCGAAGGCGAGCGGCTGGACCTGCTGCTGACGGCCGAGGTGAGGACCTATGGGCGGGATTGGGTGGTGCTTGCGATGCCTCTTTCGGGCCTTGCCGTGACGGAATCCACCTTCGATGGTCAGCCCGCACAATTGCAGGTCGGCTCAAAAGGTATGGTAATGATGCTTCCGGGCGACGCTTCGGGCCGGCTGCAGCTCAGAGCCGTCGGCACGCCCACGTACCTCGGTCGCAGGGGAACGGCCCGTTTCTCGCTGCCGCCGCTGCCTGGGGCGGTTATGGAAGTGGTTCTGCCGGATGATGACCTCGAGCTGGAGGTGGATGGAATCGAGGGCGCTCTTGCCCGGCGCGAAATAGACGGCCGGGTCCGCTGGACGGTCGGGCTCGGAATGACGCGCCGGCTGACGCTGCGCTGGCTGCCGAAGGCGGGTGGCGGGGTGGCCGACCGGACGCTTTCGGCCGTCTCGACGCACGATGTCTATGCTTTCCACTGGGCCATCGTTGGTGTTACGAAAGTCAATTACAGCTTCTCGGGCGGCGAGCACGACCGCTTTGCCCTGCTCCTGCCGGCCGACGCCACGCTCACCGATTTGAAGGGCGCTAATTTGCGGGACTATCGTCAGGTCGGTGAAAAGACGGTCGAGGGCCGGCCTTTCAAAGTGGTGGAGGTGCGTCTGCACCGCCCGGCGACAAAGCAGTACGAGATTACGGCCCGCTGGCTGGCCGGGTTGCCGGCTCTCGGAAAGCCCGCTCGCCTGCTGCTTCTCAGGGCCGACGACGTCAGCCGCGAGAGCGGCACGGTGACATTGCATTCGGCCGGAGGCATGGACATAAAGGCCCTGCGGGTTAGCGGAGGTCGCAGAACGGACATTCGCACCCAGAAGCGCTCCGGTCAGACGGGGCCGGCGGCCGACAGGGCTAGGCCCGTGGCCCGGTTCTATTGGCCTTACAGGCCGTTCCAACTTTCGTTCGAGCTGTCGCGCCTGACCGTCAGCCCCAGGGTCCGGCTCGACCAGCTCGTGCGCATCAGCCCGGACCGCGTCGAGTTGCTTGTCCAGGCCGACCTCAAGACCGAGCAGGGAAAGCTGTTCGGCGCGAGCTTCAGCCTGCCGGCAGGTTACGAGCTGCTCAGCACCGTGGGGCCTGCGGTTGAGAGCTTCTACGAGCGCTCGGGCAGCGGCGGCAGCTTTCTGCACGTGAAATTCCGGAGTGGTCAGCAGCAGACAAGAATAACTCTCGTGCTCGTGTGTCGGGATGTGGAGCTTGCCGATTTTAGCGTGCCGGCCGTTATGTACATCGATTCCGACACGCAACCGGCGCCGGATCAGGAGGGCCGCCTCGCGGTGCAGGTTGCCTCATCCCTCGAAGCCAGTACGGCCGCCAGCGAGAATCTCAGGTCGATTGCTCCTCGAACCTTGCGGGACTGGCTCGACGCCAAGCAGGCCGGCTCGGTCCGGTTTGCGTACAGGTACGAATCGGGCGATATCTCTTTGCGTCTCGGCATCAAGCGCAAGACCACACGCATAAGCGCCGAGGTCTTCGCCGGCGTGGTTATCAGGACGACCGCCGCCTCCTACACTTATCGGCTGCGCTATGAAGTGACAGGCTCGCCGGTGGACCGGCTCAGCTTCAGCCTGCCCGAGCAGTATGCTTCGCTGGTAGCGGTTGATTCTCCGGCGATGCGAAGCGTCGCACAGTCCGACGCGGCCGGCGGCAGGACCCAATGGACCGTCGCCCTGGTCAACGAGGTTACCGGTCTGGTTGACGTGGCGGTGAACTTTGCGCTGCCGCTGGAGGGCTCGACGAAGACGATACCGGTGCCCCGCCTTGAGACGGACGCCCCGGCCGGCTACAGCACAATTGTTGCCGTTCAGAACTTCTCGCGCCACGAGATTACCGTCGAGGACCCGAACGTGGAGGTTCTCGGGCCGAGCGAGCAGCAGAGGCTCATATCACGCGCCATGAGGGAAGCGCTTCAATATGTCTTTCGGTTCGGCAAGGCCGACTGGTCGCTTGATTTGGGTTTTGTGGCCGCCAAGCCCGCGGAGCGCATTCAGATAGTCGTGGACCTTCTATCGCTGACCACCGTGACTGACCGCAGCGGCCGGTGCCGTTACGAGGCGAAGGTCGCACTGCAGAATCGCAGTGAGCAGTTCCTGCATATTGACGTTCCGAAGGGTCTTCGTCTCTGGAGCGCAAGCGTTGCCGGAGAGCCCGTCAAGCCGGTTGCGGCCGCCGATAGCCCGGAGGGGCGGGTGCTTGTACCGCTGGTCAAGACCTCGCCCGGGGGCCTGCCGTACGAGGTATACATGTATTTTGCCGACGACGGTGACAAGCCGCTGATTCGGCCGCTCAACGGAATGACGCATCTCAAGCCGCCGCCGATATCTATTGTCGGCGTTCCCGTGGTCCGAACCACCTGGTCCCTTCGGCTGCCGAGCGGATACCGCTACATCTGGCCGGGCGGCAACATGTCGCCCGTCGCCGGGACGGTCGAAATGCTCACTCTCGGAATTGAAGCGAAGCTCGAGCAGCTAAAAAGGCTCGAGAAGAGCTACCGGGTCGTCGCCGGCTCCAGGAGCCAGAAAGAACAGGTCATCGCCAGCAACTGGGGCCTGTTCAACAAAAAGCTGACCGAGGAAATCAGTAATGTCGATTCCTATCTCGACGCCAACCGCGACCAGGTGAGCGAAGACGAGTACCGTCGTCTCAAGTCGACCCTCGGGGGCCAGGTGCGGATTCAGAATGCTACCATTAGTGGCAACGCCGCCTTCGTCCAAAAGCAGCAGGAGCAGTTGTCCAACGATTTGAACTTTTTCATTAACGGCAGCATTTCCAATCCGGGCATTGCGGAGGTTACTCGAGACAACGCTCTCCTGGTAAAACCCGTGTTTATAGCCGACAACGAGGCGCGGCAGATCGAGGTTCTCAACCGAGAGCTTCAGCTTTCCGAGCAATTCCAGAAAGAGGCTGAGCGGATCGCACAGGGCGGCAAGGGCGGAGGCAAAAAACCGGCCGACGTCACATTCCAGCAGCGGCTGGCCGGCGATCTGATAGTGGGTGGGGCAGATGAGAAGGCGGATTTGCTCAAAAAAATGAGCGATATCTCGCGTCAAAGTGCGAAGCAACTGGAGCAGAAGCGCCGGCAGATTCAAGAGCAGCTCGATGCGCTTGGTGACAATCGGCTCGAGCGTCACTATCAGGAGGTCGGCAAGCAGGTGGCGCTTGGCATGCAATCCGTTGACAGAGACGCTGCGGTGGAAGTTGCGCGGGAGCTTGCAGACAGAATAGACACGCGTAAGACGCCGGGTAGTACTTGGGGGGGGGCCGGCGGACAGGTCGGAGGATATGCGGGCGGCGGGCAGGGCGGGTACGGCGGTGCTGTGCGCAGGGGTGATGTCGGCGGCGGCCTTTATGGCCCGCAAACGGTGCAGCCGCAGGGAGGGCGATATGTCGCCGGTCTTGGCGAGGCCGAGGCGGCCTCCAGGCCGGTTGGCGAGGGTACTGCCCCGGCGACCGGTTTTGCAGCAAACGGCCAACCGGTAGCAGAGGGCCAGGCGCCGGCGGCTTACGTGGCCGGGGGCACATATTCGCTGCCGGTGGCGCTTCCGGCCGGTGAGATTCGGCTGGATTTCGCAAGGTCTTCCGGCGACGCCCGAATCTCAATCTGGGCGGTGCCCGTCGGCATGTTACGCAGCATTTACGGAGCTTTGGCCGTTATCGCTGTCATGATAGTGGCGTTCGCGATAATAAGGTTCTGGCCTCGTCCGGATACGCGTCGTCCGATCTCGTTAAAGTGGGTAATCATCTATATTCTGCTTGTCGTTATTCCGGCTCTTGCATTCGGGTTGTTCG
>CP070678.1:5567117-5577215 GCA_020352515.1 Phycisphaerales bacterium
ACTGTGATTGCACCGTCGGTGACGACAACGCCGCTCAGGTCGAGAGCACCTCTCGATTCCGCAGACCGCCCTGCAGGCCGGCGCAGCGGCAGGCTCAGCTTTCCGTCTTTGGCGTTCACGCGAAGCCTTGGTTGGTCGGCTTCCATTCTCTTTATTGTGGGACTGAGGCTCGGCCAGTTTCCAAGCTGAATCTTCACCAGATGCGCCTCCAGAAACCTGTTGCCCTCCTTGTCCGACAGGCTCACGTCCTTGAGCGATACGAGGCCCGATACCTTGAGCCCCAGGGCCCCCACCTGTGCCCGGCCGTCACAGAGCCCCGAGAGAACCTCCATGACCTTTCCTCGTATAATGTCGGGTATCGACCACATGCCCATAATTGCATCACCTGCACATCACACTCTCTTGCCCTCCGCGCGGGCGGCATTAATCTGCCGCCGGCTGCGGTGCTGATATTCGCGAAGGGTCTCGATCTTGTGCTCTTTCATCAGCTCGCGAACGCGGACGCCCGGCTTTACCGCCTTAAACAGCCACCACGGGGCCAGGTCCTCGTCGCTTAGGTTTCGCTCGACTATTATCTCGCCTTTGTGCTCCTTGAGCATCTTCTCGACCTTCTGCCGGTTGAAGTCGTGGTGGGCAAAGGCCCGGTCCAGGTCGATGGTAGCGATAAACTGCCTGGCAAGGGGCTTCTCAACATCCGTCAGGGCCTTGCCGGTAATGTCCATGATGTTCCCAGCCCCGACCGGGACAATGTAGTAGTGATATAGAATGGCGTACGCATTGAGCGGAGAGCCGCCGCCGTATGCGCTGGGCCACAAGACAATCTCGACATCCTTGGCGTCGCACTCGGCCCACAGCTCCGGGAAATTCAGGTCAAAGCAGGTCAGGATGCTAATCCTGCCGAAATCGGTGTCGAATGCCTTTACGCCCTCGCTGCTGCAGTGCAGGCCCTCGCCCCAGAAGACAAAGACCTTGCGGTAGTAGCCGGCGATCTTCCCTTTTCGGTCGATAAGGACCGCCGTATTGTATTGTTTCTCGCCGGCCTGCTCCCGTATCGGGCACACCACGTACATGTTGTACTGCTCGGCGAGTTCTGCAATGGCTTGCGTCGTGGGACCCGGTATGGGCTCAGCATTTGTGCCCGCAAATTCCTCGGGCAGGCACGCTATGTCCACGCCGTTCCTGCCGGCCGCATGGAGGTGCTCAATCGCCAGCTTGAGCTTCTCGTCATGCTTGCCCCCGAAACCGATACTGATAGCCGATACCTTCACCTGCCTGCCGGGCAGCTTCTCCCGGTCAAGCTGCTGAAGGGCCGACGCCGGTGACACGGAGCGGGCGAGCACCGCAACCGCCAGAGCCGCCGCCAAGGGCCAACCGGCCGGGATTCGCCTGATTCGCATTGTTCTTTCCTTTCGAATTGGGAACCCTTGCACCACCGAAAAGCATGGCCTTTTTGCAACGTCTTGCACCGACCATAGCGCCGGTTCAGTCTACACGCATTGGTCCGGAAGTCAAAAACAAATTGACATAACCGCTTGTCCGGCTTAGCATTACCAGTTCGCAGTGTTTCTAATCGGACCGACCTGATGGCAAGCCACAACCTGGCGCGCATTGAGATAGATGACCTGGAGATCATCGGCTATTCGATAGCGGGCGAAGAGACCGTGGTGGCGATACCCCGCCTCGACGTCTGCTTCGATATCGGCAAGGCGCCGGACCAGATAATCCCCATAAACCACGTGCTGCTCACCCACGGACACATGGACCACGCCGCCGGCATCGCCTATTACCTCTCGCAGCGAAACTTCTGCGGCCAGTCACCCGGCACCGTTCTGGCTCCCAAAAACCTGCTGGGACCCATCCGCGATATAATCGACGGCTGGGTCCGCCTCGACGGCAACAGGATACCCGTCAATCTGGTCGGGGTAACGCCAGGGGATCAGTTCCGGATAAAGCCCAACCTCATCACCCGGGCATTCCCTACAAAGCACAGCAGGGGCTCGGTCGGTTTTACCGTGATAGAGACGCGCAAGAAGATCAAGCCCGAGTACGCCCGGCTCTCCGGCCCTCAAATCGTTGAGCTGAAGAAGCAGGGGCTTGAGATCGACTATCCGCTGGAGCTGCCTATCGCCACGTATCTCGGCGACACGCAGTACGTGGACTTCTCGCAGTTGAAATACATCGCCGAAAGCAGAATTCTGATTGCCGAGTGCACTTTCTACGAAGGCGAGCATACCAGCCGCGCCGAAGCGGGCAACCACATGCACATAAATGAATTTGCCGGCCTGCTGGCAAAAATGAATAACCAGCACATCATTATCACCCACACCACCCAGCGGACCAGCATGAGCGAGATCCGCAAAACCCTCCGGCAGTCCCTTGCCCCGGAGCAGTTCGAAAAGGTCAAACTGCTTATGGCCCATCGCCCGAGAAGAACAACACCGGCTCAGAACAACGACTGAGCCGTCACTGGCTCCGCAGCTTATCCACCTCATCGTTAGACGCGATGTAGCGGAATTCTGCCGACCTGCACGAGCGCCCCTCAGCGAAAGGCCTTGCACCAGTCCCAACGGGCGAAGGTCATCAGCTTTTCAACATATCCACCGTATCTCTCGTCTGCCACCACCCTTTCTCGCACGACAAACGGCCTGCCCGGCCCCTCGCATTCGAAGACGACCGCGCCTACTTCCTCGCTTTGCCCGCCGCCCTTCGGGTCCGTCAGCTTCACAGACAGCAAAACTCGATTCGGCTCGAATTTCTCGAATTCCCGCATAATTACGCCATACTTGCCCGTATCAAGGCAAGCCGGGCATGGCACCTGCGTCTCCCGCACGGCAACCAGCACCAGCGAGAGGTCGTCGGCAATATGAAAATAACGATAGACTGTCGAGCCGCAGCTTGTTCCGCAATGGCAGTTGTCCTGCACGACAATCTCGGCCCTGCCGTCCTGGTCGAGGTCGTCGAAGCCCACAAAGGCCCCGCCCTCGTGCCGGTACAGCCACCGCCCATTCACCCCCACGGGGCCGGGCGTCACCTCGTCGGTGCGGGTGTCGTGAAGCATCAAAACCGAAGTCGAGATATTCATGATGCCGTAGAGCCTGTAGGCGTAGAGATGGAGGCTTGGCCTGTCGGGGACGCGGACTCGGAAGACCGGGCCGAAACGGCTTGCGTACGACACCGGGCCCTCATACACATTTCCGCAGTACGACCTCGTGGTAATCGCCCGTATGCTCGCCCGCACCGGAGGCGGAAGCTCGACCAGCCTGCTGCCGGGGTCCTCGAAAGGCTGTTTGATCGCGTAGTCGTTGTCGGCCCGGGCGATGGCCGTTTCAAGTGCGGGGCTCGTCAGCTCCGGATAGTCGCTCGCCAAAGAAACATTGTCCGCGAACGTGCAGCCGGTCGTATCTGGCGGCTCGATACCGGCACCGGTCATCGACCGGTTCGCAACAAAGGAGCAGTTTGTCAGTGATGCCTTTCGGCATGCATCGACGATGGCTCCGCCGGCGCCGCCGGCCGAATTTCCAGAGAACGTGCAGCCGGCCGCCCTCACTTCGCTGCGGTTGCCGTTGAATATCGCACCGCCGTCGATACCTGCGTGGTTGCCGGAGAAAAGGCACCCATCGACAATCGCCTTGCTGGCCTCGCAGTTGAAAAGACCGCCGCCGTCGCCGGCCCGGTTCTCCGTGAAGCGGCATTCGGCCAGCGTAAGCTCGCCCGTGCCGTTGTACATCGCGCCCCCTGAATCGCCGGCCTGGTTGCCGCTGAGCGTACAGCGGGTAAGCGCAATCCGCCGTATATACTGGTGGGACTGGCTGAAGATTCCACCCCCGCACGCTTCAGCGTAAGAGCCATCCGCATTGCCGCCAGTGATTGTCAGGCCGTCCAGTGCGACCTTGATGTTGCCGAGGTCAACGATCACCACGTGATAGCAGTTGTCCGCCCGGTTGCCGAAATCGGCCGAGTCATCCCCCCGCAGGTCCCCGCTCAGGACCGTCTTATAGGCATCAACATCCCGCGCATCGGGGTCCGGTCCGCCGAGCCCGGCATAGCCTCCCTCGATCACCACGCTCTTTTCCAGCATGAACGTGGCGGATCGCGATCCGCCGGCCTCGATCGGCCTGCCGGGCCGATAAATGCCTTCGGCCAGCAATATCCGGTCGCCATCGGCCGCTACGGCAAGCGCCTTCCCAAGAGAGCTGCACGCATCCGGCCAGCAAGACCCATCGTCGGCCCCGGTCGCGCGGGAATCTACATAGACAACCGCCCCAACGGCTGCACAGCTCATCCAGGAAAGAAGTATTACGGCAGAAAGGCAGGCTCGGGCGCAGGATTCTCCGTTCATCTCGACGGCCCTTCAAATTGACATTGCCAACATCCCCCACACCACTATTTCGACCTGCCCGCCGCTAAAACTTTCAAAAACATTTCTTGGAGTCACAGCCCATGCAGGGCATATTGCAAACCGTCCGCGGGCGACGGCGCCGGCTCTCACAATGGGGGCCTTGAATCTGTCAGGCAAAGCTCGACCAGCTCGTCGATGACGGCCGTGCCCGCGCACATGACCTTGTCCGCGCCGCCCCAGTAGAGCTTGAGCGTGCCGTCATCTTCCGCCACCGCCCCGCAGGTAAAGACAACGTTGTGCACGTAGCCGACGACCTCCCACGGATCTTCCGGCTGGAGAATCCACCGGTCACCAACGCCCAGCACGACCGCCGGGTCGTCGAGCCTGTGCAGCGCCGCGCCCAGGCGGTACACGCACCCGTCCATGGTCGGGAACACACCGTGGTATATGTTCAGCCAGCCCTTCTCGGTGCGAATCGGCGGAGCGCCGGGGCCAATCTTCATCTGGTCCCAGTGGTAGGTTACGGGCTTGATAACGACCCTCGAATCGCCCCAGTGCCGCAAGTCCGGCGAGTAGCTGATCCAGATCGACCAGGGGCTGATTTCCGAGTTGGGCCTGTCCAGCTTGACGTACCGGCCGTTGATCTTTTCGGGGAAGATAACCGTATTGCGATAGTCGGCCTGCGTGATGAAGGCGATACGCTCGACCGATTCAAAATCCGCCGTCGCGGCCAGCCCGATTCGAACGCCATGCCTCGAATAGGCGCTGTAGGTTATGTAGTACGCATCCTCAAGGTGAACAATGCGCGGGTCCTCGACGCCGTATTCTTCGTAATCGCAGAAAAGGGGCTCCGTGCTCGGCATCATGAAAGGCTCGGGCCGAACCTTGAAATTAAAGCCGTCGTCGCTTTCGGCCAGCCCGATGGTGGAACGGCCCGTATCCAGGTGCGAGCGAAACAGCATCATGTACCGCCCCAGGAACTTCGCAACGCCGGCATTGTGAACCGTCTGCACCGCGTACGGAACGTCATCCTTGGTCAGAATCGGATTCTTTTCGTAGCGCTTCACAAAATCAGTTGCCATCCACGTACTCCCAAAAAGCTGCAATCACCCGCTTCCGCGGGCGGATGGTCTCGGCTCAGTCATGTCCTCGGCGCGCTGCGGCCGCCGCTTTTGTACCGCTCGAGTAGCCCTTCGAGACCCTTAACGACATCCGGCCGCTCAAGATAGAGATTCTTAGTCTCCGAGGGGTCGGCCTCCATATCGTAGAGCTGTCCGGTCGGCCCGGATTCTTCGGGCCTTATTCGCGACGGCCTGCTGAAGCCGCCGGACCCAAGGCCCAGAATCAGTTTCCATTTGCCGGACCTGACGGCAAAAATGCCCTCGCCCGAATGATGCACAACGGCTTCACGTATGGGCTGTGAAAGAGGCGCTCCCAATAGCGCCGGCAGAATACTGTGGCTGTCCTCGCCGGCGTTTGCCGGCAGCTTCGCGCCGAGAATCGCCGCGCACGTGGCCAGAAGGTCAACATGGCAGATCGGCTCGTCGCTCGTCGAGCCGGCCGCAATGTGCCCCGGCCAGCGGGCGACAAACGGCACCCTGTGGCCCCCCTCCCAAGCGTCCGCCTTCAGGCCGCGATAGATGTGGCTCGGATTGTGCCCGAGCTTCTCTACGCTACCGGCCGACCCGCTCATATTGGTGCCGTCCCGGCCGGGTGAGCCGTTGTCACTCGTGAATATCAAGAGAGTATCACGCTCAAAGCCGTTGCGTTTGAGCGCCGTGGCGACCTGCCCGACGACATAATCCACCTGCTGCACGAAGTCGCCGTAGCGGCCCGCCTTGCTCTTGCCTGTGAACTGCCCAGCCGGGACAATCGGCATGCGCGGGGCCGTCAGCGGAACGTATAGAAAAAACGGCTTGCCCTCTGTCTGGCGGAATTCCTTGTTGTGCACTCTACCGCCCCTGGCGTCGACGTACTCGACGGTTTTTTTCATCAGCTCGGGCAGAATCTCCTCGAGTTTCCAGCCTTCGAGCATCGGACCGGGACAACCAGGTATGCCACTTTTCCGGACACTGGGAATGCCGACGGTGTGCTCATTTTCGATGAAGCAGTAGGGCGGGAAGTGCGTGGCGAGCACGCCAAAGTAGTAGTTGAAGCCGTGCGCTGTCGGCCCGTTGGCGATAGGCTTGCTGAAATCGACGTTTGTGCGCCCGTCGGCAGTCCTCGTCCTGCCGACACAGATCGGCGCCTTGCCGTCGGCGGTGGGCCAGTCCATCCCCAAGTGCCATTTGCCGATACAGGCCGTGTCATAGCCGTGCTGCTCGAACAGCTTGCCCACCGTCAACCGGTCGGGTTCAATAACCGATGGGCTCCAGCACTGCTGAACGCCGCGTTTGAGCTCGGCCCGCCATGGGTAGCGGCCGGTCAGCAGACCGTAGCGGCTGCCTCTGCCCACCGACGACGGCGAATGAGCATCGGTGAAACGAATTCCTTGCTCAGCCAGACGGTCCAGGTTCGGCGTGATAATCTTCGAATCGGGATTCTGGCAGGCAAGGTCGCCGCAGCCCACGTCGTCTGCGAGAATCAAGACGATGTTGGGCCCGTCGGCCGGTTGTCCCGCTGCCGCCAGGCGCCGCCACGCTCCCGCCCCAACGGCCACAAGGCTGAGGGTCTTGAGAAAATCCCGGCGGGTGGAATTCTTCGCATTCATATACATCCTTTCAGACCTTCCTGCATTTCCGTGCTTCCCTCCTGAATATCTCAGCATACACCTTTTCGTAGCCGGCCACCATGCTGTCGATGGTGAATTTCTCTTCCACACGCCTGCGGCACTCCCTGCGGTCGATACTCTCTATCCTGCCTGCGGCCTCAACCGCCTGCGCGACGCTCTTGACCAGATACCCCGTTTCTCCGTCGGCTATCACCTCGCGGCAGGAGCCCAAATCCATCGCAACGACCGGCACGCCGGCCGCCATTGATTCGACCAGCACCAGGCCGAAACGCTCCGGAATCGTATTGAGGTGCAGAACCGCGTATGCCTGCTCGAATAGCGCATCCCGCGCGGTCGGATCAACCGGGCCGATGTATTGAATCGAGCAGTAGTTAAGGTGCGGCCGGATTAGCTCGTCGAAGTACTCCTGGTCCTGAATTATGCCCGCTATCAGCAGGTCCCTGCCGCAACGCTTCGCAACCTCAATCGCCAGGTGCGCCCCCTTGTCCGGATGTATGCGCCCGAGAAAAACGAGCTTCTCGCCCGCCCGCTGGCGGTAGGTGATGTTGGAAAGATCGATGCCGTTGTAGACCGTCGCAAGATAAGGCAGCTCCGGGTCCCGGTCCGAATCGCTGATCGAGACGTAGTAGCTATCCTTGTGGTCGCGGTAGACCCGCAGTATGTCCGGCTCGGAGAAACCGTGGATGGTGGTCAGCATCGGCGTCGCGATAAGCCTCGAATAGGTCAGCGGCAGGTAATCGAAGTTGTTGTGAATCAGGTCGAATTCGTCCGCCCGCTCCATCACCCTGCCGATATGCAGACAGCTCGAGACCAGCGGAACCTGGCTCTTGTCTTCTTCATAGCCCCTCTCGACCCAGCCCTGAAGCCTTGCCCCCGTCGCCGACTCCTTCGTCGCAAACAGCGTCACGTTCTTCCAGCCGCGCGCAACCAGCCCCTCGGTGATATTGCTCGCGACCGTCTCCCATGCGCCGTACGCTCGCGGCGGAGTCCGCCAGGCAACCGGCGAGAGAATGGCTATTCGCTTGCTTTTAAGGTCCATCTCAGTCGGCGAAAAGCACAAACCAAAAGAATTCCCAAACACCCGCAGAGCCGCAGGCCGCAAGTTCGCGGATCATAATGCCCTGCCGGTCGCGGCCTCAGCCCTTGCGCACCTCGTCCTTTATCCGCTGGATATGTCCGCGGCCGAGGCCCTTGACCTCGCAGCCAAGCTCAAAATACCTGCGTATCAGACCGTCGTCAAGTATGCCGAAGCAGTCAACCACAGCAAGCGGGCCGCCCGCCCACTCCACTATCTTCTCCGGCTCCAACGCCCGATAGGGAGCGTGCGGAACTGCAAGGATAATCGCACGGGCGCCCTTAAGTGCGCCGGCAAGGTCACTCTGAACGCGAACGTTGACCAGCTCGCCCTGGTTGCGGAAGAATCTCGCCAGTGAGTGGCCCGGCGCCGGGTACGTATCCTGCTTCTCCAGCTCGTACCAGTGCTCCAGGTACGGGTCGTGCACACGCATCTCGGCGCCCATCTCGGTCAGCTTGCGAACAATCACCTCCGAGCCGCTGTACCGCGTGTCCGCAACGTCCTGGCGATAGCTCGCGCCGCACAGCAGTATGGCAGCCCCGGCAACCTGGCGGCCCATGTTCCGAAGGGCGTCTCTGGTCAATGCCGCCGCCCGAAGCCCGCGCGTGTCGTTGATGTCGATGGCCGTCGTGGTCATCTTGAAGATATTGTCGTTGAAACCCAGGATGTGCTTGTAAGCCCAGAACCCAAGGCCTCCGTCCTTCGGCAGGCAATAGCCTCCTATCCCCGGGCCCGGGAATATGATATTGTTGTGGGTCGGCCGCACCTTGATAGCCCCGATTACCTTTATCAGGTCGACCCCGTTGCGCTCTGCGAACACGCTCCACTCGTCAAGGAAGGCCAGCATCGCTGCGCGGAATGAATTCTCGACGATCTTGGTCGTCTCCGATTCAATCGGACGGTCCATCACCGTAAGAGGGAACTGCTCGGTGTTGAGCACCTCGTGCAGGAATTTCTCCACGCGCCGCCTCGCCTCGACATTGCAGCCGGAGCAGACCCGCCAGAAATCCCGTATCGACGAAACGTACTGCCTGCCCGGCATTACCCGCTCGAAGCTGTGCGCCAGCAGAGGCTCGGAGTCTATGCCGCGGGCCGCGAAGGCCTTCTTCATAATCGGCCAGGCGACAAACTCCGTGGTGCCCGGAGCCACCGTCGTCTCTATCAGCGTCAGGCATTGAGGCGGCACTTTCTCGCCGATAACCTTCATAGTGGCCTCCAGCGCGCTCATCTCAACCCGGCCGGTGCGCATATTGCCAAAATCGTTCTTCGTATAATCGCACTGAACATCAACAACCACGCAGTCGGCCAGCTTCAAACAGTCGCTGTTGTATGTAGCCACCAGCGTCTTCTTCTCCAGCACGCAACGCGCTATCATCGGCTCGACCTCGGGGTCCTCGGCCTTGACCGGTGAAACGCCCCGGTTCAGCAGCGGTATCTTCCAGTAGCTCCGCGTGCTCGGCCGCTGACAGCCGATAACGAACTTCCCAGGACGGCCCGTATTCTTGTCCACCGCATCGGCGACAATAGCGGCCATAACCGCGCCCACAAAACCGACGCCCATGACCACCACAATCTCCCTGCCTTCGCTCCGCGCCACTTGCACGAGCGACTCGATCCGCTGGTATTCCGCAGCGTACTCGTCCTGCCCCGGAATCGCAAATTCCTCTCCCGCCGGGCTCACAGAATAATTAGTCATTGTCAATAATCCTTCTCATAGTCACAGTACTTCAAGTGATTGACGGCCGGCACTTCCCGGCCGCCATGCAAGTTTATCAGCCCTCCGCCGCATATCAAACGTTTTTCCCCGCCCACAACTGCTCTGGGTGCGCGGTTTTCGCTTGCCCATGCGACGCCAAAATGCTACAATATTTCTCGGCGTTCGGGTCATATCGCTGAAGATATTTCCCGCTCTCGCCTGTTGTTATGGTTGGAGGGAAAGAATGCCAAAAACCG
>CP070678.1:5577315-5582152 GCA_020352515.1 Phycisphaerales bacterium
CCGTACTTCAGGATACACACCATTGACCCTGTATACTGGATTGCCTGTCCTGCGGCAGTGTTTTTCGGCACGGTCACGTTAGACGGCGAGCCGCGTGATTTCGATGATTTCACCTGGATGATCAATGAATTCCGCTTCATGGTTCTCTGGCCCGAGTCTGGTCACTATATTCCAAGCGAAGATCTGCCGACTTCATTTCCCGATGTATCTGTCTTTACTAAGCTAAATCTGTTCGACGTAGGATTCCGCGACTACAGAGACCAATTCTTCGGCATATCGGGCCATCTGACTTCTCTCACGGCCACTGTCATTCCGGAGCCGAGCGTGATTGTGCTGCTGGGCCTGGGCAGCCTGGCTTTGCTGAAAAGGAAGTAATCCGGCAAACACAGCAAGAATTAAGAGACCGACTGGTATAAGAGCGTTTCTGCCGGGGCTTTCATAGGGCTTGCTGACAGGAGAGGCTGCGGGGCGGAGGGGTGAGGGGCCGTGGCCCCGGAGGTTCGCGGGGGATTGCAGCAGATTCGTCGGGAGCGACAAGGTTGGAGATTCGCGACTATCAGAGTTCCGTGACGTTGCCGGAGACCCGCGTTTCACCTGCGTTTGAGTACTATTACGACCGTAATTGTCAAGAGTGCGCCGGCAAATAATAACAGCACCGGCAGTGTTGTTTTCCTTTCAGGTGATATCCCGGCGCCCGGCAGGATGGGATCAGGCGGATGTATATCATCAATGCTGTTAGTTTCAGCGGTTGCTTTCTCTTCAGGTAGATTGGCGGGGGGAATAGCCGGGTTGCCGTTGAGTCCGTCAAGGGGTTTTGGCTGAGTAAAGGCATCGGTCAGCACGTCTGCGTCAACGGGCGGTTTGTCCAACCTGTATGTGATGTCCGCGATGTGGTCTGAAACAAGCGTGTCTGGAGCACACTAACATGGTGAGGCAAAGCCGGATATTGAAGGCTTGCGTTTTCACATCAATTTTCCCGCGGCGTGACTTGCTGATGAGATGCGAGCACCCCTGAGTTGTCGGTTTTCTTCTCTGCATTTGCGGGCCGGTCGGGCGGTCGGGAGGCTGGTTTGGGTTTTGGGGTGAACATGTCTTGTTTTGTGAGTTGGCAGATTGAGGCGGCGGTGAGGCAGTAGTCGGGGATGCCGAGGTCGCTTCGGCCGCCGTTATTGGTTCCGAAGGAGAACTTGACGCCGGCGGCTTTGGCCCTTCGGATGAAGGGGATGCTTGGGATTCGGTAGCGGGTGTTGATTTCGATGGCGATGTTGTTTTTGCGGGCGGCGTGGATGACCCTGTCCATTCGCTGGGGCGTCCAGAGCTTGTCGTAGTCGGCGGCGACGGCCCGGGGCAGGAAGGTGGCGTTGACGTAGATATCGATGGGCTCGTTTTCGAGGATGCCGACGATTTTTTCGACGTACATTTCCATGAAGTCCTGTGGGTCGTCGATGTGGACCTCGTTGTTGATCCAGAGTCGCGTGCGGCGGCCCTGGTTGTCGGTGAAGGTCATTGCGTCGGTGAAGACGTAATCGAATTGTTCGATGAGGTCTTTTGAGAACATTGAGAGCCATTCGCGGCCCTCGGCCTGCATTGCGCGAAAGACGGGACGGCCTTCGAGGGATTTGAAGAACTCGCGGGCCTTCTGGTCGCTGGTGACGGGGAAGCCGAGGCCGCAGTTTACGGCGATGCCGAACTTTATGCCGAGCCTTTCGGAGAGGGCGACGGCGTCGTCGAGGGTGAGGCCGCCCTTGAGGTGGACGTGGTAATCGACGATGGGGAAGTCGAGGGGGCGCAGGGGCCTTACGCGGATGTTTTTGTAGAGGACGGTGCTGCCGGGGTCATGACCCTGGAGAGCGAAGGTCCCGGCGGAGAGTCTTTTTCGCTTTCTCCCTGTGGGTGATTGCGGATCCGGCTCGGCCCATTCGGCGACCTTTCTGCCGTCGATTCTGATGGTGACGTACCTGCCGATGACGGTGATGTGCTGTGTGAACCAGGCGTTGTCCTTGGCGGGGGCGGTGGTTATGTTGGCCAATCCATAGAGGCTTGCCGTTTTGATCGGGTCGGGTTTGTAGGAGTTGTTGACCTGTACCTCGAATCCTCTTCGTGGCCAGCCAGCCTGCTGGTAGCGGGTGTGGAAGTATATTCCGCCGTTCGAGCCGGGCCTGGTCATGACGTCGACCTTCAGCTCGAAGTGGGCGAATTCGGCGTTATTGACGGGGCCGACGTAGAAGAGGTGGCTTCGGGGGCCGTTGGCGACGATTGCGCCGTCGCGGGCGGTGAAGGTGGTCGCGTTTTCGCCGGCCTTCCAGCCGTCGAGGGTCGTGCCGTCAAATAGGGGTATCCACCCGTCGCCAGCATCTCTGGAAGCACGCAGGGCCGCGGGCGAAAGAAGCAGTATCGCAAGAATTGATGTAATTGCCGGCTTTGTCATTATGGCTGTTCTCCTCTGGTGTTCGAGAGCACTTGAAAATCATGATTTTGCCTGACATGCCGAGGCCCGCGGCGGGGCCGGGCGGCATCGGTATGAGAACATATCCTGCTTGAAAGCACAAGCGCGGGATTGCCGGGGGCGGGCGAGTGTTACAGTTTTGCTCCACAGAATTTGCAGTGCTTTGCGTCGCGGTCGTGGCCCTCGGCGCTGCAGCTCGGGCAGGCCTGCCGGGAAGTTTCGTGCGCGTAGGCCCGGGCCAGGCCGACCGTTACGATTCCGGTCGGGACGGCGATTATGGAGTAGCCGAGGATCATGACGGCGGCGGCGAGGAATTGTCCGAGGCCGGTGGTGGGTGATATGTCGCCGTAGCCGACGGTGGTGAGGGTTACGATGGCCCAGTAAACGCCTCTGGGTATGCTGGTGAAGCCGTGTTTTTCTCCCTCGATGATATACATGAGCGAGCCAATGATGACGACGAGCGTCAGGACGGCGCAGATGAAGACGAGGATTTTGCGTCGGCTTGCGTAGAGGGCTTTCTTGAGCATAGCGGCCTCTTTTGTGTGGTGGCCGAGCTTGAGGACACGGAAGACGCGAAGGACCCTGAGGACCCTGATGACGGAGAGGTAGCGGCTGGAGAGCAGCAGGAGGCTCGTGTAGGTCGGGAGGATAGCGAGCAGGTCGATGACGCCGAAGAAGCTGACGGCGTACCTGATGGGGCGGCCGACGCAGAGCAGGCGCAGGACGTACTCGACGGTAAAGAGGATGGTGAAGAGCCATTCGACGGCGTAGAGGATTCGGCCGTATTCGGCCCTGATTGGGGCGACGCTGTCGAGCATTACGGCGACGACGCTCAGGAGGATGCAGATAATGAGCGCGATGTCGAACCATTTGCCCGCGGGGGTGTCGGCTTCGAAGATTATTTCAAACAGCGTTTGGCGCCATGGGCGTCCGGATTTGTTTTGTTCTGGGGTATTCATGAGTCCACCTTCCGTAATGTCGCTCGGTTCGTTACAGGCCGGGCCCCGGCCCGCGTTGCCCAGACGGGGCACTTTCGGTACGGTTCGGCATGGTGGAAACGGCCGGCGCTTCCACAGGCCCGGCGTATCAGCGGCCTATGCTATTTTGCGGGGGCGGATAATGCAAGAATTCCTGCGGCGCGAGGGAGAAGCGGCATGGTTGCGTTGTACAGTCGGCGGGGCGGTTTGTTGGCGGGCGCATTGAGGGGCAGGCTATGAGGAAGGGGCGGGGTTTGGTCTTTGAAATTGCGGGTGCGCCGGTATAATCGTCAATCGTGCAGGGCGTTATCGCCCGGGGTTACATTTCAGATTGGTCGGACCTTGTTTAAGGAAGCTGCGGCATGGAAGGATTGAAGGCAGGAAAATCACGGCTTTTGTTTTTTGTTGCGTGTGCGGCTGTTGCGGTGATTGCGCATGGCGGCAGCGCGGCGAGCGGCGGGGAGAGCGATGCGGCCGCAGGTGTGGAGACGCCGGCGGTTTCGAAGAGCGACGGCGGCACAAAGTGGGAGGTTGCCGAGCCGCCGGGGCCGAACGACATGATCGATATAGATACGGACCGGGGCACGTGGATGAGCCTCGACGTTAGTCCCGATGGCTCGGATATCATATTCGACCTGCTGGGGGACATTTACAGGATTCCTATTGCGGGCGGCGAGGCGGAGGCCCTGACCGAAGGGGCGCCATGGGACATTCAGCCGCGCTACAGTCCGGACGGCAGGCAAATTGCGTTCACGAGCGACCGTGGAGGCGGTGACAACATCTGGATAATGGATCGGGACGGGGGCAACCGGCGGCAGGTGACCAAGGAGGACTTTCGCCTTCTGAACAGCCCATGCTGGACGCCGGACGGGCAGTACGTAGCGGCTCGCAAGCACTTTACGTCCAGACGTTCGATGGGGGCGGGGGAGATATGGCTGTATCATGTCACCGGTGGGGGAGGCGTGCAGATGACCAAGCGTCCGAACGATGAGAAGGACCTGGGCGAGCCGGCGTTTTCGCCTGACGGGCGGTATCTTTTCTACAGCCAGGATGTCACGCCGGGCTCGACGTTCGAATACAGCAAGGACTCCAACACCCAGATATACGTGATTCAGAGGCTGGACCGGCGGACGGGCGAGATCGAGAGGTTCGTGACGGGTCCGGGGGGCTCGATCCGGCCGACCCCATCCGGCGACGGGAGGTATCTGGCGTTTATCAGGAGGGTGCGCTTCAAGAGCACGCTGTTTCTGCACGAGATAGAATCGGGGGCCGAGCGGGCGCTATACGACGGCCTCGACAGGGACATGCAGGAGACGTGGGCGATTAACGGGGTTTATCCGGGCATCGCCTGGACGCCTGACGGCAGGTCAATCGTCTTCTGGGCCTCCGGGCGAATACAGAGGATCGATATAGA
>CP070678.1:5582252-5589423 GCA_020352515.1 Phycisphaerales bacterium
CACCCGGCAGGATGACATTTTCCTTTTCGGGCGGCCTTAAATACCAGTCTCCCGGCGGCTGGGTGCAGCAGATGGGGACGGTGGAATTGAATGGTGACGGCCGAAAGAGCCTTTTCATCTACAGCGGCGGTTTCGGAACCCGCGAATCGGAGATGTATCTGACCGTGCTTACGCCCGGCAAGCCGGGATTCACGTCTCTTTGCATGTGGTTCGACGGGACCGACACCGATTACGGCCCCGACCTCTATCGCAGCGCTACCACCGAGGAGCCGCTATACGCGCCGGAGACGGACTTTCTCGAGGCGATCAAATATGCTTATGATTACATCTGCCATGAGGACATCCTTTTGCGTGCGGACGATCCCAAGTTCGCGGCTCATCTCTGGGGCAGGGACAACGGGCATTTGAGCGAGGGCAGGCTAACGATTCGACGATACAAAGGGCCGCCTGTAAGGTGCGGGAGCGACAGGAAGGTGCGGCTTGAGGTTGGCCGGGTGACGTACTCGAGGTGTGGCTCGGCCGTGATGGCCTACGACCGCGACTTTGACGAGCACTACATACTCTACCACGCGAGGAGCACTTATTTCGGGCCGGCCGTGCTGGAGAAGGTCGATTCATGGCTGCTGATCGGACTCTGGGGCGAGGGGCTGGTGGGCGTAGACCTCCGTGACAATTACCTGAGGACTCTGCTGGCCAAACGGACAAGCGTGGGGAAGATTGAGGTCACGGACTCCGAGATCATCCTGGACGACGGCGTGCATGTGCTCGACCGCTCGCTGCTGAACCGCCGGGCGTATTAGCCACGCCCCGCGCTCCGGATATAAACGCTGTCCGCGCCCGTCCAGATGGAGTCATCGCATGCGCGTTTCGGCCAATATCGGCGCAGGGGCATCAACGAGCAGAGCCCCTGCTGGCGGCCCGGTCCGCGCTATTTCAATCGCCAGCCGTAGGGGCAGTAGGTCAGCCAGTAGTCGCTGAGCATCTGGACGTCGAGGAAGTCGAGGGCCAGGTCCTTGTTGAGGTCGGCGTCGAGGCCGCCATCGAGCCAGTGCTGGGCGAATCTGGCGAAGTCGTCGAACTCGACGAAGCACAGGGGCCCGCCCGGCCAGAAACCAGCGAGCATTTCGTAATCGCCGCCGCTGCTGTATGCCGCATCCGGCTGACCGATTGTCCCGGTCAACACGTATGGCCCACCCGCGCTCGTGCCGCCTCCGCCGTCGATAGTGTACCAGTCTATTGTGTAACGGCCAAATGCCGGAACTATCACAAGCAACATCAACGTCAGCACAAAACATATCTTTGTTCTCACATGCGTCTTCGTCTTAGCGGACGTCATTTTGAACCTCCGTAAGCATAGCAGGCCGATTTTGGCTGATTCTACTTTCCAATGCCTCAAGTCTTCGCTTCAGGGAATCGTTCTCGGCTTTGAGCTCTTTGACAGCTTCGACCAACAGAGGTGTCAGCTTGCTGTAGTCCATGCCGGTCGCATCTATCCCGTTTTCTTCATACCGCACTATCTCCGGCAGGACTCGACCGACCTCTTCGGCGACCATTCCTATGTCACTCTGTCCGCCATGCTCGGCGTCCCAGTCGAATCGGACGCCCCGAAGGCCTTCGATCTTTCCCAGCGAGTCATTGATAGGCCGAATATTCCTCTTCCAGCGGACGGAAGAGGTGGCTCCGTAGTTTACGCCGGGCCCATCAGCAAAAAAGTCGAATGCACCACCATAGGCGTAGACACCGGTGCCGAGGAGGGTGTTGGGATCATTACCCGGCGGGTTGATCAAGCGATAGCTGCGCCCACTGACGCCGTAGCCAGCCCCATCCGCGCGGGCCCAGCCTTCGCCGTAGACTCCGACATTGTAACCACCGAGGTAACCGCAGCTGCCGGTAGGGCCGGAGCCGTACGCGCCGTAGTCACCGCCGAGGTATCCCCATCTCTCGTTGGAATGTTCGCCGTACACGGCGTTGGCGTCGCCGCTGGCCTTGCCATGCACGGTGTTGGCGGGGGCGGCGGCGAGCCCTGTTCCGATGAACCCTGCAGCTTTTACCATCCCAAGATTCACCTCCAATTTCTCTGTGGGATTGGGCGTGCCTATGCCGACGTTGCCCGAACTTTTGACAACAAGTTTTGACACGCCCCATGGCCCTATAATAAAAGGGTCAACCCCTGCCGAGTCACCGACGGTCAACGAAGCCGGCAGACTCGTCCCGCCGATCGGGCCGATCCCAACTTTGCCGGTGGAATTCGGCTGCAACATTATATCTCCACCGCCAGGCGCGTTAAGAGTAAGCTGATTGCTGCCCGTGTCGACGTCTATGAAATCTGTAGAAAGATTGCCGACCAGGAATCCGCTATTAGGCGGAGTGAGTATCTCCAATTGTCTTCTCGGCGCCCAGGTCCCGATGCCAACGTTACCGGAGAAGCAGGCTGTGCCGTCAGCGGCTATCCTGAAGCGTGTATCCCATTGTGGGCCGGAATTGACTGACAGCAGAGTCCCATCCGGAGCTTCGCTCTCACTGGAAAAGCTGGCCACACACCCGCCAGGAGTGGTGATTGAGGATTCGACCGCGATGCCGTCTCCACCGCTGTCGCTGTAAATCTCCAGACGGGCCTCCGGGTCCGTTTCCCCGATGCCGACGTTGCCGGCCGCATCTACAAATATCCCGCGGCTTAGGAGTGAGTACGGCACGGGGGTTATCTCCTGCCGGGGGCTCAGAGTGGTGAAGGCACCGGCGCTGCCACCAGGCCTCACGCGAATTTCCAGCCAGCGGGCATCGCCCGGAAATACGTTGGGATCACCGTCGCCGAAATCCAATTCCGCCGCGAAGAACCCTTCTATTACGTCAAGCCCGTTCACATCAATCGTGCTCCCAACCTGGTTCCCGTCGCTCGCCTCATCATAGAGCTCGAACTCGAAGTCATAGAGGCCATCCGCCGGCTCATTCGAATCAACCAGGCGACCTTGATAGGTGAACGCCGTGCCGATCGGCCAGGCAGCGACGGCGCCCGATAATCCTAGACACAATGTTAAAAGAACAGCCATAATTGTTACAAGTGTCCTAGTCTTCATCTTTTTGCCCTTTCAAATCGAAGAAATCCCGGGATTGTGCGCGGGCAGAGGTTCCCCACCCAGAATCGAACGACTATTCCGGCGTGGCTGACGTGATTCGTACCCATACCACCGTTCTCCCTCAGGGACATAGTGTCCCCTAAGTTTAGCCGGTCTGAGGCCGCAAGTCAAGAGAAATATGCCACCCACAGGCCGTTTGGGGGCGAATTCAGCGATTTGAGGTGACTTTCTGTACCCGGCAACGGTTGTGCACGCCGGGCTCGGAGCGGATTTTTTCGTGCATCTGCTGCGTGAAAGTCCGCTTCAAGGGCAGCGGCACATCGTTTTTCATCCGGCGGCGCCTTTGGCTGGTTCGTGCTACTTCAATCGCCAGCCGTAGGGGCAGTAGGTCAGCCAGTAGTCGCTGAGCATCTGGACGTCGAGGAAATCCAGGGCCAGGTCCTTGTTGAGGTCGGCGCCGAGGCCGCCGTCGAGCCAGTGCTGGGCGAATCTGGCGAAGTCGTCGAACTCGACGAAGCACAGGGGCCCGCCCGGCCAGAAACCACCAAGCATTTCGTAATCGCCGCCGCTGCTGTACGCCGCATCCGGCTGTCCGATTGTCCCCGTAAGCACGTACGGCCCACCGGCGCTCGTGCCGCCGCCGCCGTCAATAGTGTACCAGCTAATCTCGTATGGCCCACCAGCCTGAGCCAAGGCTGGGATCAAAAACATCACCACTTGCAACAGCCAAACGCTGCCTTTGCTTCTTAATAAAAATATGCCACTTTGCCTCATTGTTGTACGTCCTCTGCAATGCCGGCCTCATGCTGCTGTGGCGGGCGGCGAAAGACATCGAGTCTTTGCTCCAACGCTGCAATTCTCCGTTGCTGCTCTCTTACCAGTGCCCCCTGCTCTTTGATCAGCTTGTTTAGCTGTATGAGCTGCATCTGGAGGTTTTCGGCCGTCTCGACCGTCTCGAAGGCCATCCGTGTCATGTCTATCACGCTGGCGTGCTGTTGTTCTTCCTGCTCTGCGGATGTTATCCAGGGCAGGTGATTCTCTTTCTTGAGGTAGGCCTCCACCTGGTCCGTGCTCATTACGTGATATCCTTTTTCGAACACGTAATCAGGCTTGCTGTACGCCGTACCATTGGTATTGCCTTCAGTGCCGCCATAATAGACACTGCCCGTTGCCCTTATGTTGCCATCGACGTCGAGCGTGTACTTCGGATTCGTTGTCCCGATGCCGACATTGCCGGCGCCGGCAGGCGATTGTAAGAGCAGGTTTGAGTTGTCCTCGCCCCAGATCTTAAGATTCTTGCCATAAATATTGCTCCACTCGTCCGTCAGCTGAATGCCGCCTCCCTTGACCTCGAGCTTATCGTTCGGAGTATCCGTTCCGATACCGACATTACCTTCGAAAAAGTTCTTCGGGCCAAGGAAATATCCTGCCCACCCTTGGTCCGCGAGCCCACGTACGGCAATACCGTCCGGGTATCGATTGACACCGTATACACCCCAGGTCTCGCGGCTGCACCCCTCGCCAACAACACCAGCAACATATCCACCACTGCTGCTACCACGCACGCCATAGCCGCCGGTGCTTTCGGCATCCACGCCATAGCCATCGCTGGGATGGGTGCTCCTGATAGTCGAGAAGATGTCAGTGGAGCCGGAAATTTCCAACGTGGCGTCGTAAGGGGTTATCCCGATGCCCACTCTACCATCGAAGTAAGTCTTCCCTTCGAAGTAGGCTGCATATCCACTGTCGCTTTTGCCATAGACGCCCACTCCGTTCGTGTCGGTTGCTACGCCGAAGAGGCCTCGCCCTGAGACGGCTTCGCTGCGGCCGGTAACTCCGTAGCCGAATTCGCTCCATCCATATACGCCGCTCTTGTTGGCGACATTGGTCCTTCCGACGACGCCGTCATTTTCATCACTGCGACCGCTAACGCCCACGCCATTGACGCTGTGGCCCGAGACGCCGCTTCTGTTGGGGTCGACGCTTTCTCCGGCTATGCCGTCGCCGATAATGCTTTCACCGACGACGGCAGCGCCGGTTCCGCCGTTGAATGCGAAGATCGAAGGGGTCGGCGCGATTGCGATTGCCTCGAGCTTGCTGTTGGGCCTATCGGTTCCGACTCCGACATTGCCTTCGACGTAGTAAATGTTCGCCCCATTGCTAATCCAGTGTGAGTCGCCGGGCGGGCCCGGGGGGCCTTCGCTGCCTGAGAGGGCGTAAAGGGCGTAAGGCACCGGGCTGACGCGCTGTCGTGGATGAAGCGGCGTGTAGCCGTTCGGATCGTTCAACTCGCCCGGCCGCACGCCAATCTGCAGCCAGCGCTCGTCTCCGGTGAACACTGCACCTCCGAAGCCGAGTTCTACGGTGAAATAGCCGTCGACAACATCGATATCTTCCCGTCGTTCGGGAATCGCCAACTCGTTTCCATCGGCCGGGCTATCATAGATGCTGAACTCGAAATCATAGTGGGCGTCTGCTGCGATGTCAGCATCTATTAGACGCCCCTGGTACGTAAAGGCCGTGCCTATTGGCGCTGCCTGACTAACCTGAGTTGGCCACACCATCAGGCCAAGGGCCAACACCAAAATGGCTCGACAGGCTCGCCATCCCGAGCGAAGCCTGCCCCGAGCGAAGCCGAGGGGCCGAGGAATTGCTAACATTCTTGTCGTTTTCATCTTTTTTCCACTTTCAAACAACTTCTGATATTTATTCCCTTAGAACATTTGCCCTTGTCGTAACTTAATTATTGCTCACGTCTAACATTTTTCAAACCGGTCCTATCCGATTCTATTTGGTTCATTGCAAATCTCCCTAATATCAAGCAATCTGTAATTCCTATCAAAAGCAGCTTTGTTGTTACTGTAAATTTACCAAAGCCATAACCTTTCCTTCACCTGAATCAAGATTTTCAAGGGCTTTGGCGACAACTGCATTGCGTCTTCTTTCATTTTCTGCCAGCATAGATTTTAACTGCTCAAAATCCTCTGCCTGGCTAACATCAACTAAAGTCCACTTCATAGCATAACCGGCCTTAGAGGAGGTGGTGAGCAAATCACCTCTTTTAATGGGTCCATTTTCATCGGTAACTTTGACAGGTACCTGTCCTGCAAGAGCGAGCCTTGCCGCATTAACATCCTCATACATCTTGCCGGTCTCTTCATCCATAACCAATTCCATACCCATCAACAAATGCGGCTCGGTAGATACGATACCTACGACGGTTGAATCATAAGGTATGCTCGCTTTAATAACGCTTTCATCATTATCGGGGTCTGCTACGAGGACATCGCCGGCTTCTGTATTGCCTTCGGTATCGAGGATATATTCAGCGATGTCTATTGCATCGCCAGTTCGTAAATCGGCATAGAGGCCATTATATGTGCCGCCAGAATACCTATCATGAAAATAACCCGACCAATAAGTCCCACTCCCATCCCTGTCTACAATAGCCAGAACTGCGATTGCGTCTCCGGAGCCGCTATTGCCTGCAGTACCATAGACACCATGATTATCACCCGAATCGTCATAACAGTATCCATAAACACCGAATTTCTCCCCATAGCTGCGAACACCAATATTACGCCCTTCTGCATAAATGCTGGAATCTGAAACACCATATCCGCCTACGCTTAATTTTGATTGTGGATTTGTTGTGCCAATTCCAACATTACCGTTTGATTTGATCCTCATTTTCTCATTGGATTCGGCAAATCCACCCGAGTAAAACCGGATATCACCGGTACTGCCATCCGCGCGAAGGTCAAGTCCCGGCGTCTCCAGACCGGCAAATAAACTGACTCTACCGGCATAATGCTCAAAGGGAGCGCCCAGCGTACTGGAATAGGCTGCTATAGCGCCGGTGGCGTCATCGGCTTTAGCGCCTACCTCCGCCCCCTCCCCTGCCGTCAGATTGGCCACCTCCAGTTCCCATGCCGGACTTGACGTCCCAATGCCCACCCTGCCCTCTCTGACCACCAAAGCATTCTCATAGCTGCTGAAGGCGAACCATGCCCACCTGTCTCCGATTAATACGCCGCCGTCATAATGACCATTGATATCGTCCCATCTGATCCTGACGCCATGGCTTAGATCATACC
>CP070678.1:5589523-5600112 GCA_020352515.1 Phycisphaerales bacterium
GCGAAGAAGGCGTCGTTGCCGCCGGGGGGCGCCGGGCGGAATGCGTCGGAGGTGACGGGGTGGTCGGAGGCGCCGCCGAATATGCTTCCGGTGACAAAGACATTTCCGGCGGCGTCGAGGCAGAGGCCGGAGGGCTCGTAGCCGTTTTCCGGCGAGCCGCCGAGGTAGGTTGATGCGAGCAGGGTTGTGCCGTCGGCCGAGAGCGTGGCGATGCAGATGTTGTTTTTGCCTTTGAGGTTTCTCTGGAATGCGCCAGTGGTTGTGGGGAAATCCGCCGAGTGTGTGGTGATGGCGATTACGGCGTTGCCGTGCTCGTCGAGGGCGATGCCGTGCTGGGCGGTCGATTTTTCCATTCCGGAGCCGCCGAAGAAGGTTATGTAGTGCAGCAGGTGCTCGTTGGCGGGGGTCAATGAGAATCGGGCGACGAATGCGTCGCCATACCAGACGCCGCTCTGCTCGGTTCCGGCGAATTGTCTCTGGTAGGCGCCGGCTGTTGTGGGGAAGTCGGCGGCTCCAGCGGCGCCCGTGACGATAATGCTGCCGTCGGAATGCACGCGGAGGCCGGGAAAGGCGTGGTCGGGGCCCGTGCTGCCGAGGTAGGTTGCGAAGAGCAGGGATGCGCCGTCGGGGGAGAGCTTTGCGACGAAGGCGTCGCCGTAGCCGCCTTTGAAGGTTCGCTGGATTGCGCCGGGGGTGGCGGGGAAGTTGGTCGAATCGGTGTAGCCGGCCAGATAGATTGCGCCGCGTTGGTCGAAGTCCATGGCGCCCCTGCACTGGTCGGTGCCGGAGCCGCCGAGGAAGGTCGAATAGACCAGGGAGGCGCCGTCGGGTTCGAGTTTGGCGGCGAAGACGTCCATGTCGCCGTTATGGGTACGGTCGTATGCGCCGGGGGTGGTGGGGAAGTTGGAGGACCTGGTCCAGCCGACGGCGTAAACGAATCCGTTTGGGTCGGCGTAAACGCCGTAAACGTCGTCGCGGTCGGTTCCGTGGAGGTAGGTGGACCAGATGATGCTCGTGCCGTCGGGGGCGAGCTTGGCGACGAAGCCGTCGTTGGAGTTGTTGGCGCTGCCGGCGGTGTCGTACGCGCCGGTGGTAGTGGGGAAGTTTGCGGATTTTGTGGAGCCTGCGACGTAAACGAAGCCCTCGGCGTCCACGAAGAGGGACTGGACCCTCTCCCACTTGCTGCCGCCGATGAAGGTGCAGAATTCGAGGTCGTAAGGTTCGGCCCGCGCGCTTGCGCCGAGCGTGAATGCTGAGATTGTCAGCAGGCTGCAGAGGGCTCCCGGCAACACTGCGGTATTGAATATTCTGTGTTTCATCGCACCTCCCGTGCAGAGGCATCGGGTAAAAGCCGGCCAAGCGAGTGACCCTACCGCTATAAGTTAGCAAAACGGTGGTTCAAATTCAATGATTTATCGTGACGGCCGGAAGGCGAGGTATTTTGAAATGAAGGGGCGTTTCTGGTAGAATGTCCCTCGTGTTAAAGATATTGGCAGCAAGTGTATTGCAGTGTTGACCGGACGAAGGAGTTTGGTATGGGACAGGGCATGAATCGGCGGGAGTTTTTGAGATTGGCGGCGGGGGGCGTTTTGGGTGTGTTTATGCCGTCGGGCCTTAGTTGCGAGCAGGCGGGCGCGGGGGAGGGGAAACGGCCGAATATTGTCTTGATCATGGCGGACGACATGGGTTTTTCGGATATCGGCTGCTATGGCGGGGAGGTTCACACGCCGAACCTGGACCGGCTGGCGTCCGGGGGCTTGCGATTCACGCAGTTCTACAATGCCGCCCGGTGCTGCCCGACGCGGGCATCGCTGCTGACGGGGCTGTATCCGCACCAGGCGGGGATAGGGCACATGGTGGGGAACAGGGGATATCCGGCGTACCAGGGGTATCTGAACGACAGGTGCGTGACGATCGCGGAGGCTCTGAAATTGGGCGGGTACCGTACGTTGATGTCGGGCAAGTGGCACGTTGGCGAGTCGCGGCCTCACTGGCCGACTGACCGGGGCTTTGACAGGTCTTTCGGGCTAATCAGCGGGGGTGCGAACTACTTCGACATCACAAAAGCGAAGGCCAAGGGGGTGAGGCGCCAGATGGCCGAGGACGCCGAGCCGTACACGCCTCCGAAAGAGGGCTTCTACATTACGGATGCTTTCAGCGACAGGGCGGTCAATTTCATCGACCGCTACGGGCACGGGGAGAGGCCGTTCTTTCTGTATCTTGCGTACACTGCGCCGCACTGGCCGCTGCACGCGTGGCCGGAGGATATTGCAAAATACAAGGGCAAATACCTCAAGGGCTGGGACAGGCTGCGGCAGGAGCGTTACGAGCGGATGGTGAGAATGGGGCTTATCAGGCGCAAGTGGAAGATGTCGCCGCGGGACAGGGGGACCTGGGCGTGGGCCGAGGAGAAGAACAAGGAGCTTATGGACGCGAAGATGGCCGTCTATGCTGCGCAGATCGAGCGGATGGACTACGGCATAGGGCAGGTGCTCGGGAAGATCAGGGAGGTCGGGGCGGACGAGAATACGCTGGTGATGTTCCTGGCTGACAACGGTGGATGTGCGGAGGGTGGGCCGGTCGGGTTTGACTGGCGAAAGAACGGGCTTCCGCCCGGGGGGGTTGATTCGTACATGAGCTACGGTCTTTCTTGGGCGAACGCGAGCAACACGCCGTTTCGTCGTTTCAAGCACTGGGTGCACGAAGGCGGGATAGCGACGCCCCTGATTGCGCGGTGGCCGGCCGTTATCAAGAACGCCGGGGCGATTACGCACCAGGCGGGTCATATCATCGACATCATGGCGACGTGCCTGGATGCGGCGGGTCTTGAGTATCCGACGGAGCGCGGGGGCGTGAAGATCACGCCGGTTGAGGGCAGGAGCCTGCTTGCGGTCTTCAAGGGGAAAGAGCGCGCGGGGCACGAGGCTATCTACTGGGAGCACGAGGGCAACCGGGCCGTACGGCAGGGCAAGTGGAAGCTGGTGGCGGCGCATGGGGGGGACTGGGAGCTTTACGACCTGGAGGCGGACCGGACGGAGCTTAACGATCTGGCGGGCGAGCATCCGGCGATGGTTGAGCGGTTGAAGGGCCTTTATGAAAAATGGGCTGAACGCTGCGGTGTTCAGGCGTGGCCTATTAAGAGGCCGAAATAGGAGGCGGCAAGAAGCCGGGGGGCTGTCAGACTATAAGCATGGCATCGCCGTAGGAGTAGAAGCGATACTTCTGCTCAACAGCGTGTTTGTAGGCGGCCAGGATGGTCTCGAGGCCGGCGAAGGCGGCGACAAGTGCGAGCAGGGTTGATTTGGGCAGGTGGAAGTTGGTTATCATCGCATCGGTGATTTTGAATTTGTAGCCGGGGGTTATGAACAAATCGGTTGTGCCGGCGCGGGCCTGGAGGGGTGAGGTGGAGGCGATTGTTTCGAGGGTTCTGACGGAGGTTGTGCCGACGGGGATAATTCTGCGGGCGTTCTTTTTGGCGGAGTTTATTATGCGGGCGTTTTCGGCGTCGATGCTGAAGCGTTCGGCGTGGATGTTGTGGTCTTCGAGCTTCTCTGCGGTGACGGGCATGAATGTTCCGGGGCCGACGTGGAGGGTGATGTATGCGAAGGTGACTCCGAAGTGCTTTAGCCGGTCGATGAGTTTTCGGGTGAAGTGCAGGCCAGCGGTTGGGGCGGCGACGGCGCCGGGTTTGCGGGCGTAGATTGTCTGGTATCGGCGTCTGTCGCTTTCGGCCGTTTCGGGGTCGTCGTTTCTCCTAATGTACGGGGGCAGGGGCGGAAAGCCGATGTCGCCGAGCAGGGTCTCGGCGGCGGTGTCGGCGTCTATCCTGAGCAGGCATATGCCTTCGGCGATTTTTTCGAGGAGTACGGCGGTGCAGCAGTCGTTTCTGTGCCTGTCCTTTAGATAGAGCGTTTCGCCGGGTCTTATTTTGCGCGCGCCTTTGATCATCACTTGCCAAATGCCGGGGCCGGCTTGAGCGAGGAAGAGGGCTTCGATTTTGCCGCCGGTGCGGCGCCGGGCGAAGAATCGTGCGGGCAGGACCTTCGTGTCGTTGAGGACGAGGCAGTCGCCGGTCAGAAGGAAGCGGGCGATGCGGTCGAAGGTGGAGTCTTCGAGGCGGCCCGTTGCCCGGTCAAGGACGAGCAATCTGGAATCGCTTCGGACGGCCAGGGGGTGCTGGGCGATCAGTTCGGGCGGGAGGTGGTAATCGAGCTTGTCTGTTTTCATGGGCGAAAGTTATCAGACCTTTCGGAGAATGACAAAAAAATTTTGGCCCGATATTAAGCCGATTCGGGGGTTTTGCAGGCCGCGCGCAGTTTTGGGGCAAAGGGGTGCGGGCAGGTTGACGAAGACGACTTTGTTAGTCCGGCTTTCTGAGCAACTGAGCTTTCAAGGGTTGTTATCATGGCATCGCGAGGGTATTTCGAGCAGACGGCGACATCGCTTTCGACACTCGACAGAGATGAGCTTAAGCGGCGCATAAGGGACTTCGGAGGGCGTTTCAAGCTGGACTTTACTGAAGAGTACCTTAACAAGCTGAGCGTGGACCGGCTGAGGCACATACTGCTGGCGGCATTGATCAACGCCGGGTCGCACAGTTGAAAGGGCTTCGCCCGGCGGCAGCGCAAATAAAAAAGGCCCCGCATTGCCGCGGAGCCTTTTTTCGAGATCATGGACTGTAATCAGCCGGGAATCACGTTCGTCGCACAGGGGCCTTTCTTGCCCTGTCCGACCTCGAACTCGACCCGCTGGCCTTCTTCGAGTGTTGCGTATCCGTCCGCTTTTATTTCCGAATGATGCACAAACAAATCTGATCCGCCTTCATCGGGTGTGATGAATCCAAAGCCCTTCTTCTCGTTAAACCATTTTACTGTACCTGTACCCACTACTGTGCTCCTTGGCCTTACGTATGGCCGTAAATTAACTGCGTGCCTCTCATTTCTTACACAGAGATATTCCTGAGAGGCGAGAGAATATCCCCACGAAAGTACAATTATATCCCAAGCGGTTCGAGATGTCCAAGAAAAATTATAATTATCCGGTCAGGACGTAAATGCTTGCGGCACGGGCAGTTCTGGTCCACGGGGGGTTCCCGGCCTGTTGCCAAACGGAGCCTGCGCTTCCTATTTATGATATGATGGGCCGCCTCCGGTACGGGGCTTAGCTGTGCTGATTGTTTACCGGTCGAGGCTACGGGGCGACCTTGTACACGGCGTCTCCTTTTCGCACCCTGTCGGGCACCTTTACGCCGACGGAGTCTCCGGGTGCGGCCTGCTGTACCACTGCATTGTGAATCTGCATGGACTCAACATCCAGCTCGAGGTCGGTGGTGTGACCCTTGATATGGATTCTATCACCCACTTTCAGAGGTGCGGTCAGCTCGATGGCCGCAACCACAGGGTGGGCGAAAAAGTCCGACACGGCGCCAATCAAATCCTCAGACATCTGCAAACCTCCATTGTGCTGCTCAATGTCCCGTTGCAATAAACTTCCACTTTCTTCAACGAATGCCTGAGCAGATAAGGCGCGCGGACCCGCGCTTCACTGCTCCGGCAGCTCAAGTTTATCATCACACATACAACAGAACAATAAGAAATATCACAGATACCCCTCGCGAAGGCCCCCGCCAAAGGCGCCGCCAAATCCACCCTGCCGGCACGCTCTGATCCTGCCTGCGCTATGTGGGGGCCAAGCTCGGCACCCAAGGGAATGTCCCAATACGCCTGAGAACGATGAAGAAGCACCGCACTTTGACCGCTCGTCCGGACTGCACACGTCCGCCGTGTTTTCCCGAGACTCCGTGTCTCAAGGTGGACATGACCGATCAAAAGTGCTATGGTGCATTCTTCAAATTACGCACCCTTGAGATTTGTTTCAGGCGTTTGATCGGCGACCGGCCTGTTCTATCCGGGGGAGCGTTGTTACGCTATCCGCAACATATCAACAGTGTTTCGATGGAGTGATGTGATGACCTGTATCAAAACCGCACGAATCGTTAGGGAGGAACTGCTATGGAGATCTTGAGACAGGAATTGATCGAGACACAGAAAGTGCGCAGTGAACTGATAAAGTGGAAACTACTGCTCGTTTCAGCTCTCGGGGCGGCCGGCCTTGGGTTTGCCAAGACCGACAGCAAGATCAACGCAGAAGTGCTGCTCTGTTGTATTCCCCTTGTCTGCGCTTACGTCGATGTTCAATATGACAATCTCTTGCTCCGCATCCGTGGAATTGCCACGTTTCTTCGGGAGATTGGGCCGAAGATTGGAGTTGCGCCCGGTTTGGTTGAGTATGAGAAGTTCATGGCTAGCGCGAGGAAGGATATACGGGTTCGCAATCGGGTACTTGGCCGTCGCAGCTTCGCGGACTGGCTCGTACAGGCTTCGACCTTTGTTTTCTCCGGGCTTGTTGCAGTCTACGCTGCGGGTTCGGTTGCCTTGCGTCGGCCAGGGCCAAACTCGCTGTTGGCTGTCGTCATGTTCCTAGCGGGCATGGGGGGCGTAGTCTTTCACTTCTGGCTGAATCGCCACACCAAGAAACGGCTCGAGACTCTCCAGGATAGTGGCAAGAAGTATGCGGCGAAGATCAATGCAGACGATGTCACCAAATAATCAAACGGACATGAGAAGTGAAAGGTGCGTGCTTCACCTGGGGGGGCAGTTAAGCCCTTGTTATCCATAGGTTCTATTGGCATCCCCTGATATAGAAGGGCTGTGTTTGTTTATGGTCGGTCCCTCCACATTCATAACGCGAACGGCTTCTCTCACGGCTTTGGCCTTCTCTTTTGTTTGCCCTCTCCCGCGCCGTCGAAGGCCAGGCCATGCAAGGCCATGCCATCCAAATGAGGAATGGGCGTTGCGGGGTTTGGAGTTCGAATTGGCGGGCTCTGGGTGCTGCGGCGTCAGGCGGTTTTGTGGTCGAGGAAGCCTTCGAGCTTTCTGGCGCGGACGGGGTGCTGTAGCTTTCGAATCGCCTTTGCCTCTACCTGGCGGACGCGTTCGCGCGTGACCTTGAAGATTCTGCCGACCTCTTCGAGGGTGTAGGTGTAGCCGTCGCCGATTCCGTAGCGCAGCTTTATAATCTCGCGCTCGCGATAAGAGAGCGTTTTTAGCACGATGTCTATTCGCTCCTTGAGCATTTCCTGGGTGGCGGAGGCGACGGGCGAGTCCACGTCGTCGTCCTCGATGAAGTCGCCGAAGTAGCTGTCCTCGCTTTCACCAATTGGCCGGTCCAGGCTGATCGGATGCTTCGATATCTTCATGACGCGGCGGGTTTCCTGAACGGTCATCTCGGCCTCGACGGCGATTTCCTCTATAGTGGGCTCGCGTCCCAGTTTCTGGTGGAGGACCTTGCTGGCGGTTCGCAGGCGGCTCATCGTCTCGATCATGTGAACGGGAATCCGAATCGTCCTGGCGTGGTCGGCTATTGCGCGGGTAATGGCCTGGCGGATCCACCAGGTGGCGTATGTGCTGAACTTGTATCCACGGCGGTACTCGTACTTGTCAACCGCGCGCATAAGTCCGGTATTGCCCTCCTGTATCAAATCGAGAAATGACAGGCCGCGGTTGCGATACTTCTTTGCAATCGAGACCACGAGGCGCAGGTTTGCGCTGGACAGGGTTCTCTTGGCATCCTCGTACTGGACAAAGACGCGCTCCATCGATCGCAGGCGTTTGTCCAATTGCAGGGGCGTCTCGACGACCAGCTCCTGCAGGCCCGAGAGCTCCTGCTTCATCGACTCGATATCCTCGGCGGTTATTTGGTCGTTCGGACCGGCCGCAATTGTCTGCTCCAGTTGGGCCATCTTCTGGCATATCCCGTGGAGCTTGTTCTTCATCGGCTGAATCCGGCTGGTCCTAAGGCTGAGCTCCTCCAGCATAGTCGCAATCTTGCGCTTGTCCCTGTGGATACGCTTCTGGAATAACTTCCGGTCGTTCTCGTTGGACGAGTCAACGTACTTTTTGAACATGTTCTGGTTGATCCTCAGGAGCTTGTCAACGGTCCTGATGTTCTCAGCCATGCGCTTTTTGATCACGGTCTTGGTCTGGTTCGGGGTCGTCCCGGTCTTGATGGTCCTGTCGAAGGACATCGAACCCTCGCGCACCTGCTGCACGAGGTCCATGGCGTTTCGCGCGCAGTAGTCGCACTGAAGCATTTTCCTCCTGAAGACCATGCGGGTAATCTCTATCTTTCGAGCAAGGGCGATCTCGGACTTTCTGGTGAGCAGTGGAATCTGGCCCATCTGTGTCAGGTACATACGGATGGGGTCGTCGATTCGTCTTGGGCCCGGCGTGCCGACAAGCTCCTTTTCGAGCAACTCGTCGTCCTTTATATGGTGGTCGGCGGGCCCCTCGGCGTCTTCGATGGCCACTTCGGATTCGTCGAATTCCTCTTCGCCGGTTTTTGCGGCCTGGCGTGCTCCGACGTCGGCCTCGTCGAGGAGGCTGATACCCATTTCGTCGAGGGTAGCGAGTAGTCTGTCGAGCCTTCCGGGACTGACAGCGTCTTCCGGGAGGTCCTCGTTCATTTCCTCGTAGGTTAGGAATCCCTTTCTCTCTCCCTTTTCGATGAGCATTTTGATTTGTTTCTCGGTTTCCTTTTCGCTCATAGTTTTCAGGGGTTCAGCAGGTTTTGGGGGCTGTTCTGCTGTGGTTGGCTTGTTTTTTTTCTTTCTTTTTCTTGCCACAGTTCAGATCCTCAATACGCTCTAGTATCAACGTTTGCCGGCTACGGCAAAGATATGCAGGCAAGCCTGGCGGACACGGGCATCCGGGCATTCCGACAAGCCGCACATCGGGCTGGCAATGACCTACAAAAGCCAACAGAGCCGTCACCTCGCAGGGACAGATTACCCTGAGTTAGTATAATCACGTCCTTACTATAAAGCGCTACGGGCGATTTTGGCTGATTGTTCACTATACCATACCTATGTTGTGCGGGTTTTTCGTGCCTGTGGTTTCATGGAGGCGCTTCAAGAATTCGTTCTGGTCAGCCGTCTCCTTTATGCCGATTGTCTGTCTCCGCGCGAGCCGGGCGGTCATCGCGTGGAGCGAATCGCTTAGTCGTTCCTCGAACTTGGCCTTTCTCTCTCCTTCGGCCTGTAGCCTTACAATTGCGGCGCCGAGGTCGGCGGATTCTGCACGGGCGAGCACGCTCCTGAGAAACGATCCAGGTTCGGCGCCGAATTCAAGTTTGCGGTCGCGGAGCTCGAAGAGTATTTCAGCCATGTCCTTCAGGGCCGGGACGTCGAAGACAGCCGGTGTGATGGGGGGCTCTACGAGCTTTAGCAGGTCGGGCCTGTTCAGGAGGACCTCGATTAGCTCTCTCTGCGCGGCGGCGAACAGGCCGGCGCCGAGGTCAACAGCTCGCACCTGCTGGTTCTCGACGTTGTAGCTCGCGGCTCTTCGGGTTCTTGCCAGGCGTCTGGCGAGTTCGGTTTCGACGTCTTTCTTGTCCAGCCCGATAATAGCCGCTATCTGGTTTACCCGCAGCCCTTTTTCGATGGGCGTCAGGGCTCCGCTGTGTAGAGCGGCGGCGACGGCCTGGAGATACTCTTCGAGAGCGGCCTTTCGCGCCGCAATCGTCTCTTCCGAGGCCAGCCCCGCCAGCAGGCGATCCCATTTGAACCTGAAGACGTCGACGGCCCCGTCAACGAGCTTTTGGAAGGGCTCCTTTCCGGCGGTCAGGAGGAAGTCGCAGGGGTCCTTGCCCTGGGGGACGGAGGCGAGTTTTATGTCGATTGCCTGGGAGAGGCATATTTCAAGTGCGCGGTTCGCTGCCTCGATGCCCGCAACGTCGCTGTCGAACACGAGCACGACGCGCGAGGCGTATCGGCGCAGTATTCTGGCGTGGCCAGGTGTGAAGCTGGTTCCGAGCGATGCGACCACGTTTGTGCAGCCGGTCTGGTGGGCGGCGATGACGTCTGTGTAGCCTTCGACTACCACCGCCGTTCCGCTGGAGACGATCTCGTGTCGGGCGTGGTCGAGGCCGTAGAGGCAGTTGCTCTTGTCGAAGAGGGGCGTTGTTGGCGAATTGACGTACTTTGCCCCGGTCCGGTCAAGGGTCCGGCCACCAAAGCCTACGACGCGTCCGGTCGGGTCGGTGATGGTGAACACCAGCCGATTGATGAATTTATCCTGTCCCTGTGCGGTTACCAGGCCGGCCTGCGCCAGCAGCTTGGAGGGGATCTTCTTTGCGGCGGCGGCCTTGTGCAGGGCATCAGGGCTGTCGAGGGCAAGTCCGATGCGCCATTTCTCCACGCTTTCGGGGCTTATCTGCCTCTCTGCGAGGTAGTCGCGGGCGAATTTGCCTTCTTCGGGTAGCTGGAGGTTCCGGCGGAAGTATTCGGTGGCCCAGGCGTTCACTCGGGCGAGCTGGTTTGGGTCGACCTGTTCGGCCGCCGGGCCGGAGTCGGACCCCGCCGGCCGGGCGACTCTCTTGGGCTTTAGCTTGATGCCGGCTCGTTCGGCCAGACGCTCGATGGCCTGAACGAACGAGAGGTTTTCGCGCATCTGTACGAATTTGAAGACGTCGCCGCCCGCCCCGCAGGCGAAACACTTGAATATCTGCTTTACAGGACTGACGTTGAATGA
>CP070678.1:5600212-5625041 GCA_020352515.1 Phycisphaerales bacterium
TTAAGCAACAGCAGCCCGACGATGACCAACTGCACCTTCAGTTACAATAATGCCGGTCAGAGCGGTGGAGGCATGGACAGTGATAGTAGCAGCCCGACGGTGACCAACTGCACGTTCATCGACAATCAGGCCAAATACGGCGGTGGGATGGACAACTATAACAACAGCGCGCCGACGGTAACCAATTGCACTTTCAGCCGCAACAATTCGAGTGTAGGCGGCGGCGGGGTGTGTAACAGTACTTCAAGCAGCCCGAAAGTGACCAACTGTTCCTTCAGCGGTAATGAGGCAGACTCATATGGCGGCGGGATGTACAACTACAACAGCAACCCGACGGTGACCAACTGTATCCTCTGGGGCAATACAGCGCCAACAGGCCCTCAGATTTACGGTGGGAGTCCCACGATCACCTACAGTGACATCCAGGGAGGCCCGGGTGGCACAGGCAACATCAATCTCGATCCGTTGTTTGTCGATGCAAGCGGAGGTGATTTGCGGCTGTCATCCGGCTCACCCTGTATCGACACAGGCAGCAATGATGGTGTGCCATCAGGAGTAACTACCGACCTCGACGGCAATCCGCGAATCTCCGACGGCGACGGAAACGGCACAGCCACCGTCGATATGGGCGCCTACGAGTTCGGGCTGGAGCCATAGCCGTGGAGAGCTAATCCCATTTGAGGCACACGGGCTGAGAGCGACAAACTGCCGGCCCTTTGTTGTTGCTGTTGCCTCGTGCCGGCGCAAAACACTGTCCGACGAAAACCTCAGGGCTTTTTTCCGTATTTGGCCATGCGTGATATTCGAGAAAGCAGGTCGTTTCGCCCCTGCTTGTGAAGAAAACCGGCTATGACCTTCTTGCTTCGCGGCTCATAATACTGCAGGAGCGCGGCCTGCAGCGCTTTTTCCGCACGCCCGCGCGCCACGTGAATGCTCTTGCCGCAGGTATCGACCCCCGAAACGTACATGGCCGTCGACAATGTCAGGGGGCTCGGTATGAAATCCTGAACCTGGCGAGGCCGCCACGATCTGGACACGAGATAATCGGTCAGCGCCAGCGCGTCATCCGGCGTGCAGCCGGGATGCGAGCTTATGAAATACGGCACCAGGTATTGCTCCTTGCCGGCGCGGCGCGACGCTTCGCGGAAAACGCCTTCAAATTCTTCGAACAGCTCGAACGGAGGCTTTCCCATCAACGAAAGGACCCGCGGACAATAGTGCTCCGGCGCTACCTTGAGGTGCCCCCCAACGAAGCTCCGGGCCAAAAGATCGATGTATTCGTGGTTTTGTAGCGCAAGGTCGTGGCGGATGCCCGAGGCGACATATACGTTTATCTTCTCGCTGTGACCGGCCTGCCACCGGAGGAACGATTCCATCATGCCGAGCAGCGGGGTGACGTCGTGTCGCAGGTGCTTGCAAACCGAGGGGAATATACAGTTCAGTCGCCCGCAGACGCCGGAACGCCCGCAGCTCATCCCGTACATGTTGGCCGTCGGGCCGCCTATGTCACTTATCGTACCCCGAAAGTCCGGGTGCCTCGAAATGGACTCAGCCTCCGAGAGCAGACTATCGACCGAACGTGAGCGGACGTCTTTGCCCTGGTGTAAGTAGATCGAGCAGAAAGAGCAGCCGCCGAAGCACCCCCGATGTGTTGTTATCGAGAACCGCACGGGCTCCAGGGCCGGCACACCGCCCCGGCCTTCGTACATGGGATGCGAGCGCCGTGTGAAAGGCAGGTCGTACAGCCGGTCCAGCTCAGGCGAGGTCAGGGGTGCGGCCGGCGGCATTACCACCACCAGCCCCGGGTCCTGCTCCTGGACGACCGGAAGACCTTCCGGGTGCGCCTGCTGCTGGTATAGCTTCTGGGCCTTCATGACAAGGTTCCCGTCGGAACTCTGTTCGAGTAGCGACGGCGCGCTCACGGCGTTATGAGGGATCGCTGCTCCCCGAACGACCGGATAGGCCGTTCCGGCAATGCCCGTCAGCTCGTTGATCGTCTGGCTGCCGCTGAGCCGACCGGCTATTTCCTCAATCGCGCGCTCGCCCATGCCGTGCACCAGCAGGTCCGCCTTCGTGTCGATGAGTACGGATCTCTTGAGCTTGTCTTCAACGAAATCGTAGTGAACGAGCCGCCGAAGGCTTGCCTCTAAGCCGCCGAGAATCACGGGGATTCCCTTGAATGCCTCGCGGGCTCGGGCCGCATAGACAAGCAGCGGGCGCCGCGGCCTCAGCCCGATTTGTCCGCCGCAGCTGTAAACGTCCCTATTGCGCCGGTGGCCTAAAGAGGCGTAGTCGTTCAGGCGGGAATCAATCGCGCCGGAAGTGATGCCCCAGAACAGGCGGGGCGGGCCGAGGAGACGGAATGGATCGACGCTTCGCCAGTCCGGTTGCGAAAGCACCGCGACGCGGTAGCCCAGGCTCTCCAGCAGTCTGCCTATTAGAGCCGCACCGAAAGACGGGTGGTCGACATAAGCGTCCCCGGTTACGAGGATGATATCGGCGCGTTGCCAGCCCCTTTCGCGCATTTCCTCGTGTGTAGTGGGAAGCAATCGGCCGGGATTGACGATCTTGATTTTCGCCATGAAAAATGATTCTAACCTCGAATCGGTGCCCGTTCAACATTGCTCTCGTACCCCCCTCGTAACACGAATCAACAAATTGTGGCGCCCCTGCCCGATGTAGGACAGAAGCTCAAAAACGGGTATCAGGCCTAACGCCTGTTGCGACGCCGCTTGCTCAGCACCTTGCGGCCATTCTTGCTTCGCATCCGCGCCCGAAAACCCCTCTTTCTCGCCCTCTTTATCTTGCTTATTCTATGATTTTCCAACGTATTCTCCTGTCAATAAGCCAGTCAAAACCGACTTTCTACACCCGGGCCGCGGATTTGTCAAGACCTGCGCGCCGTTTACCCTGCGCATTCGTAAAGAAGCCTTCTCGAACGGCTAACGGCAAGTCTCTGCCAAAGCCACCCGGGCCTAACACGCCGATCCGCGCGAACAGCGGTTTTTGCTCTTGCCTCGTGAGCATCACGCAGGTATACATTTGGACTATCATGACGCGATTGACCGTTCCTATATCTGCCGAAAACTTGGACCATGCGGGCCGCCAAATCCGGGCCGCGGCCGCCGCGGGGGCTGAGATGCTCGAGCTGCGGACCGACTACGTCGAGAACCTTACCGTCGAGATGGTCCGGGCACTGGTGGCAAAAGTCAGAACGCTCGCCGGCCCTGAGATGCCGACGATCGTGACCTGTCGCGACGGCCGGCAGGGAGGGGCAAGGCCGTATCCGACGAAGCTCCGAATGCAGGTATTGGCCGCTGCGTTAACGGCTGGCGCCGAATTCATCGACTGTGAATACGAGAATTTCCGCTCCGTTGAGAACCAGGAGAAGATACGTGTGGCGCTCTCGCAAAGCTCCAGAGGACGGCTTATCCTCTCGGCCCACAGTTTCGCGGGAAGATTCCCCGACATAAGGAAGCTCCACCGTGACATCCAGGCCGTCTGTCCATCGGCGATACCCAAGCTCGTCTATACGGCCAACCACATAAACGATTGCTTCGAGGCCCTTGATTTGCTCCATCAAACCAGCGGCGAGCGGATCGCCTTCTGCATGGGCGAGGCCGGCCTTATGACGAGAATCCTCGCCGCCAAGCTCGGCAGCTTCGTAACCTTCGCGAGCATCGACCAGGCAAGTGCAACCGCTCCGGGGCAGTTGACAATCGAGCAGTTGAGTGGACTCTATCGATACGCTTCAATAGGCCCGGCCACCAGCCTGTATGGTGTCATTGCCGATCCGGTCGGCCACTCCCTGAGCCCGGCCATTCACAACGCCTGCTTCGAGTCGCTCGGGATCAACAGCCTTTACCTGCCGCTGCTGGTCGGCGGCGGCTACACCGAGTTCTACCTGTTTATGCGCGCCGCTGCCCTGAGAAAGTACCTGCGCTTCGGCGGCTTCAGCGTGACAATCCCCCACAAGCAAAACGCCCTGGGCTACGTCGCGAGGGAGAAGGGTATTGTCGAGCCTCTGGCCTCGAAGATCGGTGCAGTCAATACGCTCGTTCTGAGAAAGGAAGACCGCCTCGAAGCTTACAATACCGACTACGCCGGGGCCTTGGATGCCATCACCGCCGGTATGGGCATACGCCGGGAAAACCTCAAAGCCCTTGTGGTAGCCGTTATTGGCGCGGGCGGTGTTGCAAGGGCCATAGTTGCGGGCCTTAGCGACGCCGGGGCTCGAATTACTATATACAATCGGACGCGTGAGAAGGCCCGAAAGCTTGCTTCCGAGTTCGGCTGTGAGTTTGGGGGCCTCGGCGATCTGCCTCAGATGGATGCAGAACTGCTGATTAACTGTACCAGTGTCGGAATGTATCCGAATACAGACGAGACACCCGCGCCCGACAACTGCATACGCAAGGGCATGACGGTCTTTGATACGGTCTATAATCCGGCCGAGACGCTGCTCCTGAAGCAGGCAAAACATGCCGGTGCCCGAACCATTGACGGCGTCTCGATGTTCGTCAACCAGGCCCTGGCACAATTCAGGCTCTTTACGGGCTGGCAGGCCGACCCAGAGTTGATGCGTGCGGCCGTCTGCCGGAGCCTTGCAGCCGACCAGAAGGGCTGACTTGAAGAAAAGCACTGCCCTGGCGAATTGTCCGGGAATCCCACAGATTTAGCCGCACTGCCGTCGGCCCCTGGGATATTGGCCCGGCGGAGCGAAATCTTGCCCCCGGGTGGAATTTCCGACCACTTCTTTTCCCGGCTTTTCTTTGCGTTTTGCCGGCTGTGCGCGTATAATCACATATTGCCTGATAGGCGCCGAGGACAATGAGGCCGTTTTTTCTGTAACTTTTTTGCGCGGCCGGGCGTCTTTTGTGCCGGAGACGTTGTGTTGATGCGAGGGAAAGTGTCACAGCAGTCAAAACGTTATTTGTTGAAGGGAGACAGTTATGAGTGGATTACAAAGAGTCAAATTGGCTTGCCTCGCATTCTTGCTGGCCGTGGTTTTGAGTCCGGCCGCGTCTGGCGCCGAAAGCCAGGCCGAAAAGTTGCTCAGGGTGATCCCCGATGATGTCGTTGGTATCGTTGCAACAAGCGGAATCGACGCCCTGAAGTCCGATTTCGATGCGAGCATCCTCGGCAGGATATGGAACGACCAGAACACGCAGAGTTTCTATCAGTCGATAAAAAGCCAGCTCGTCGCCAAAATCGACAAAGAGATTCAGGATGATGACGCCCGCAACTCCGTCGGCGTCATCTTCGATCTCGTGCAATTGGCTGCCAAGAGGCCCATCCTCGCCGGCGTCGCTCGGCGCGAGGCCACGCAGGGGCCTCCCGTCTGCGCATTTGCATTCCTTGACGCCGGGCCCCGCAAGGCCGAGATTGCTTCGGCGCTGGCCAGAGCGGAAGCCCTGGCCGAAAAAGGCGAGATAATCGAGACCACCATTGGCTCGCTAAAAATGCACGCTCCGAGAGACGCCGACCCTCCCGTGTATTGGGGTTGGGTGGGCAGTTATCTTGTGATTGCAATAAATGACGCCGAAGGCTCGGCAATAAGGTACCTTGCAAGCCCACGGTCCGCCGCGCCCGGTTACCTTGCGAACGTACCCGGCGGCGACGACGCACTCGCCGTGTACGTCGATCTTCAGAAGGCCGGCGACATGGTCGCTGCCATCGTCCGCGAAGAGGGTGATGATGAAACGATGGACGTTCTCTCGGTCGCAATCAAAGAGCTTGGCCTGGGCAGCGTCAAGACGCTCACTGCCAGGATCGGCTTTTCAGGCCCTGAAATCGTAGGCGATGCTTTTCTGGAGGCGCCCGCCCCTCGCACCGGTCTGTTTGCCGCTCTCAGACCGGCCGATATCTCACTTCTGGACATGGTAGATCCCGGCGCGATGACCGCCGCTACGGTCAACTGCAACCTCGCGAGTCTCTATGATACTGTCCTGGGCGCGATCAAGGCCGCCTCACCCGACGAAATGTACCCCGAGGTTCACAAGGCCATCGCCGAATTGGAAGCCGAGGCAAAGCTCAGTATTCGCGAGGGGCTGCTCGACAGCTTGGCCGGACCCGCCGTTTTCTATTCGCTGGCCGCCGGTACAATGCCTGAGGCCCCGACCGGCGGGATGGTCGGAATCGCGAAACTCAAGGACCCCGCCCTGTTCGAAAAGACCATGCAGGCTGTTGGCGACTTTGCCGCCGTCAAAAGCGCCGGGACGCTCCAGTTCAGCTCGCAGACGCTTGAGGACGGACGAACCGTACACGTCTGTGTGATCGCGCCGCTGGCGATGCTGCAGGTCATGCCAACCTGGGCGGTTGCGGATGACTACCTGGTGATAGGTTCGAGTACGCCGCTGTGCAGTGCGGGTCTCAAACAGCTCGCATCGAGGAGCACCGCCGCAAAATCTTTCCGGGGTACCGAGAAGTTCAGACAAGTCGCGGCAAACCTGCCGGGCAATCTCCTCAGCTTCGCCTATGTCGATTCACAGGTCCAGTTCAACCAGTTCATGATGCAGGCCCAACAGTTCTGGCCCATGCTTACCATGCTGGCCGCCCAGCAGGAGATAAAGCTGCCGGCAGTGCTCCCTTCCCTCGGACATATCGCCAAGGATATGCAGCCATCGTGCCGCTATAGCTGGCTTGGGCCAAAAGGGTTTTACATGCACTATCAGGGTGCTGGCATAGAGCCAAGCGCCGCAGGCGTTGGTGGCGCCTTTTTGGGTCTTGGTATATTGATGCCGGCCGTCACAAGAACCAGGCAAATTGCGCAGCGGGTGACCTCCGGGACTAATCTCTCCGGCATAGGCAGGGCCTGCCTGATATATGCCAATGATTACGAGGACAAGCTCCCGCCGGACCTCGAGACGCTGGTGGAAAAGGCCGAGCTGTCGCCAAAGTCTCTGGAATCGCCCCGCAAGCCGCGGGGCTTTGACGGCCCGAGCTATATATACATCGCCGGCCAGACCGTTGGGATGGCGCCTGGCAACATTGTGGCCTATGAGAATCCGGAGTTCTGCAGCGACAAGATCAACGTTCTGTACCTGGATTCGCACGTCGCTGCCGAAACGCGCCAGGACTTTCTGGAGTATCTCGAAGCGACCTATAAGCGCCTCGGCAGGCCGATGCCGCAGGTCAAGTTCAAGGGCGATTGAAAGCCGCTGCCCAAAGACAAGACAGCTTATTCGGGCATCGAGCCCGATCCAGGCGCAGGCTGAGCCGTTGTGGGCTCCGCTAGCCGCTTCGAAGGTGCAAGAAGATGATTTCTGCGCGATTTTTTTGCAGGTACGGGCGTATTCTTAATGTAGAGGCTCCTTGGAACCGCCGCGCAGGCGAGGGGGCCGCAACTTACTATTGAAGGGATACAAATATGATTCGATATCGAGCAATCAAGTTAACCTGCGTCGTTTTAAGTATGACTATAGGAACAGCGGCGGCCTTTGGGGCCGAGAGCCCCGTTGACCGGATGCTCAAGATGCTGCCGGATGACGTCGTCGGTTTCGTCGTGATCGGGGGCGGCGACGCGCTGCAGGCCGAATTCGACCAGAGCCACATCGGCAGAATCTGCAACGATCCCGGGGTTCAGAGCTTCGCCTCGTCCATCAAGGAGGCGATTCTAACAAAGCTCCAGGAGGAGGCCGGTGATGAGCCGGTCGCCGAGGTTCTGCGTACGGCGCTGGCTATACTGAAGCCGGCCGGCCGCAGACCCTTTGTAATCGGCGTTGCAAGGGCTAAGGTTACGGCCGGGCCCCCTGTCTACGCCTTTGCAGCACTCGATGCGGGCCCGCGAAAAGACGAGATGACCGCCGCGCTGGCGAAAGCCGAGAAGCTATTGGCCGAGCAGCTTATAGAAATCGACGTAGGCTCGGCCAGAATGCACAGTCTCAAGGAAACCGATGGCGTCCCCCTGTACTGGGGCTGGATCGGCGATAATTTTGTCCTTGCTCTGAACGACGGCGCCGGTGCGGCGCTGACGTATCTCTCCAAGCCCCGGGCCGTTGCGCCGGGGTATCTAAGCAAGCTTCCCGGCCGCGGTGACGCGATGGCCATGTACGTGGACATCCGGAAGGCATGGAGCATTGTAGAGACCTTCGGATTAGGACACAGTGAGGGCGACGCCGATGGGATGAAATTGGCCGTCAAGCTGCTCGACAAGCTCGGCTTGTGCAACGTAAAGTCGATTGCCGCCAGAGCCGGCTTTGACGGGGCCGAGCTCGTGGGAAGCTCAATGCTTGAGGTCGAGGGGCCGCGGACCGGCCTGCTCGCGGCGTTCAAGCCGACAGGACCGGCCATGTTCGACATGGTCGATGCCCGCGCAATGAATGCGAGCACTTTCAACTGCGACCTCGCCGGCGTTTACGACACCGTTATGGAGGCCATCAAGGCCGCCTCGCCCGATGAGGGCTGGCCTGAAGTTCAACAAGGTATCGCCGATATTGAGGCCGAGATGGGCCTGAGCATTCGCAACGGGCTGCTGGGCAGCCTGGCCGGGCCGGTAGTCTCGTATTCCTTTGCCGCCGGCAGCCTGCCCGAAGCGCCCATGGGAGGTTTCGTCGTGGTGGCCAAGCTCAAAGATGCAAAAGCGCTGGCCGAGGCGATGACAAAGCTCGGCGAATTTGCAGCGGCTGCGAGCGAGGGCATATTGCAGATAAGCTCGCAGAAGCTGGATGACGGCAAGACCATCAACGTCTGGATGATCGCCCCCCTTGCAATGATGCAGGTGATACCGAGCTGGTCGATAGTGGACGACAACCTGGTCCTGGGTTCCAATACGGCCCTCTGCACGACGGCCATAAACCACGTTGAGGCAAAAGACGCCGGGCTCAAGTCAATACGCGATACGGATGCCTACAAGCTTGCCACCGCAAGAGTCCCTGCAAATGTCCTGAGCCTCTCTTACGGCGATTCGAGGCTCCAGTTGAACCATCTCATGATGCAGTTACAGCAATTCTGGCCGATGCTCACCATGATCACCGCCCAGCAGGGAATCAAGCTGCCGGCGGTTCTTCCGTCGATCAGCCATATAACCAAAGACATGGGGCCTTCGGTCCAATACAGTTGGCTCGGCCCCGACGGATTCTATTCATACTATCGCGGACCCGGAACCGAGATAGGTATTGGGGCCGTGGCCGGCGGCGCTGTCGGCGCAGCTATCGCGATGCCGGCCCTGTGGCAGGCACGCGGTCAGGCTATGAGCGTTGCCTCATTGTCGAATTTGAAAAACATAGGATTGGCCCTGATAATGTACGCGGACGACCACGACGGTCGCTTTCCGGACGAGCTGCAGGCGGCCCGATCCTACTTTGGCAGCTCCAAAGTGCTTGAGTCTCCGCGCAAGCCCAAGGGATTCGAGGGCGAAAGCTACATATACATCAACGGCCAATCGCTTCAGATCGATTCCCCCGCCACGCAGATACTCGTTTATGAGAATCCGGAGTTTTGCGAGGATAAGATTGCCGCCGTCTTTGTGGATGGGCACGCTGAATCGATGAGCCGTGAGCGCTTCCTGGAGGTTTTTGAGCAGACCTACAAGCGGCTCGGCAGGCCTGTCCCCGAGATCCGCTTCAAGGGTCAGATGGAGGGCAAACCGCGGGAGGACACCGGCCCGGCCCCTGATACAAGACCGTAGCAGCACGGGACATGGGTCAGGACCATTCGCTTTGCTGACGCAACGGGCCCGCAGGTCCGTTGCGTCTTCTTTTTAACGCACGTGTTGTCTCACACTTATTGTCGCCGCTCTTCGCCCATAAATCACGCCTCGCTGCCTGGGCTTTTGATTGTTTTTGCGGCAAATGGCCGATATAATTCCCAGCGGTTTGCCATGTGGTTGGACCGCAAACCGTACTGATGCAGGCAGGATCACGAGACTCTCGCAATGGTATTGATGAATGAAATAGAAGAATTCGGACAACGGATTGGGCGCGATTTCGGCGCCGACCGGGTTATTCTTTTCGGCTCTTGGGCCCAGGGCGAGGTCACCGAAGATTCTGACGTGGACCTGCTGATCGTTGGCCCTTTTGAAGGCAAAAGTGTCCACAAGTCGGTGGAAATTCGCATGAGGCTCCGACCCGCTTTTCCAGTAGACCTGATTGTGCGCAGCGGCGATAAGGTGCGGCAGCGCCTGGAAATGGGCGACGACTTCATGCGGCGGGTTCTTGAAGAAGGGAAGGTCCTCTATGAAGCCAATGACCGCTGAGTGGGTCGCCAAGGCCGAAGGGGACTTCGCAACGATGGAGCGGGAGTGCCGGGCCACAGGCAACCCCAACCATGTATATAGTATCGTTGAGGAATGGTTTTATGAGCAATAAGAAGAGAAAGGGTGAAAAAGTAGTACTGGCGTATAGCGGCGGCCTGGATACGAGCGTGATCCTGCCGTGGCTGAAAGAGACGTACGGCTACGAGGTTATAGCATTCGCCGCCGAGTTGGGCCAGGGCGATGAGCTTGTCGGAATCAGGAAAAAGGCCCTCGCAAGCGGCGCCGTCAAGTGCGTCGTCAAGGACCTGCGCAAGGAGTTCGTCGAGGACTACCTCTGGCCGATGCTCAAGGCCGGGGCGATCTACGAGAACCACTACCTGCTCGGCACCAGTATCGCACGCCCATTGATTGCAAAGCATCAGGTCGACGTTGCCCACGCCGAGGGCGCAACAGCAGTCGCGCACGGCGCGACCGGCAAGGGAAACGACCAGGTCCGCTTCGAAATGACCTTCATGGCGCTGGATCCGTCACTGAAGATTGTTGCGCCGTGGAAGGACCCGAACTTTCACCTGACGAGCCGCGAGGCGGCCGTCGATTACGCAAAGAAACGCAACATCCCCATCGAGCAGACAAAGAAAAAGATATATTCGCGCGACCGCAACCTCTGGCACATAAGCCACGAGGGCGCCGACCTGGAGGACCCGGCCAACGAGCCGAAGGACGATTTGTTCGTCATCTCTCAGCCGGTCTCCAAGACGCCGAACAAGCCGGAGTACGTCGAAATCGTATTCGAAAAAGGTGTGCCCGTGAGGCTGAACGGCAGGAATATGGGTGGCGTCAAGCTGATCGAGACCCTCAACGCCATTGGCGGCCGCCACGGCGTCGGCCAAGCCGACCTCGTTGAGAACCGCCTGGTTGGCATGAAGTCACGCGGCGTGTACGAAACCCCCGGCGGAACCATTCTCACCACGGCCCACAACGCAATCGAGAGCCTAACCCTCGACCGGGAGACCATGCACTATAAGCAGCAGGTCGCCCTCAAATACGCCGAGATGGTCTATTATGGAATGTGGTTCACCCGGCTTCGTGAAGCCCTGGACGCCTTCGTCGAGGTGACCCAGCAGAACGTCACCGGCCGGGTCCGGATGAAGCTTTTCAAGGGACGCTGCACCATCGCCGGTGCTGAAAGCCCGAAAAGCCTCTATCGCACTGACCTGGCCAGCTTCAAAATGGGCGCCGAATACGACCCGACCGACGCTACCGGCTTCATCCGGCTGTTTGGTCTGCCCGTAAAGGTGGCCGCCATAGTCAACGAGCAGGCACAGAAAGAGAAAAAACCGTAGCCGCGTCAACGAGCCGGGCGCTTTCTATAACTTTTGCAAAGGAGGCAAAAGTGCCGGTGCCGGACTGGATTTGGTTTATCTTCATTTTCGCCTTCGGCTGCTGCATAGGCAGCTTCTTAAACGTCGTCATATATCGGCTGCCGCGCGATAAGTCCCTGGTCACTCCTCCTTCGGCCTGTCCTTCGTGCGGAAAGCACATCCGCTTCTACGACAACGTGCCGCTCGTTTCATGGCTGGTTTTGGGCCGGAAATGCCGATACTGCAGGGCTCCTATTTCGCCGCGATATTTCGCTGTCGAGCTTCTGACGGGCCTGGTCTTCCTGGGCCTTTTCATAATGTATTTCCGCACGGATTTGCGCCCCGCCGTCGGACCTTTCCAGAGCGGCGGATGGCTCGTTTACCTGCTCCACATCATTCTGCTCGGGGCCTTTATCGCGGCATCCGGCATCGACATGGAGCACTGGGTGATTCCGCTTTCGATATGTTGGTTTGTGACCGCAGCCGGGCTTGTAGCCTCCGCCGTAGGGGCCTTCGTAATTGACCCTCGCCTGATTAGAGCAGGGGACTTGCTGCCGGGCGCCTCGGCCACCACCGGCGCAATGGCTGTGGGTGCAGGGGTGGGCCTGGTCATATCTTTGATACTGACGGCAACCGGCCTTCTCAAAAGGAGTTACGAATCCGACGATTACGGGGACTCGGACGCAACCCCTCAGCAAAAAGACACGCCGAAACCGTCGGCCGAAGACAACCGGAAGGACCATGAGCCGCACTTGAACCATCGCCTTGAAGCCATGAGGGAGATGCTCTTTCTGCTGCCGATAATACTATGCTCTCTGGCTGCCCTCTGGATCGCCAGGGCTTTCGTCCCCGCGCACCTCTGGCAAGACCTGCCCTCGAAGCACCCGGCCCTTATGGGATTTTTGGGCAGTGTATGGGGTTATTTCATCGGCTGTGGGACCGTCTGGGCCGTCAGAATACTTGGAACCCTCGGCTTCGGAAAAGAGGCGATGGGCCTTGGCGACGTCCACCTCATGGGCGCCGCCGGAGCGGTCCTCGGGCCCGTGCCCGTGGTCGTCGCGTTTATGATTGCGCCCTTCTTCGGCCTCGGCTGGGTGTGCATCCAGGTGTTTTTTAAGAAAATTAGACAAATTCCATACGGTCCTTTCTTGTCTATCGGTGTCTTTGCTGTTATGATTCTGCATGACAGGATTACCGATTACATCGGCTTTATCTTCTATCGTTAGAAGAATATATGCAGGTTCTAAGGTTATAAGGAGATAACAAATGCGGAAGACCAAAACAAAAGTGATTGCGGCGATGACCTGTCTGGTGATACTGATGCTGCTGCCCGGCTGTACGAACTGGAAGGAGAAGTACGAGGTGCTTCTTGCCGAGAATGCAAACATAAAGGGCGAGCTTGAACGCGTCAAGCTTGAGAAAGGCCAGCTTACCGACCGAATCTCAAAGGATCAGCAGACTATAGATGACCTGCTGATGCAGATTGAGGAGCAGAAGAAGACGCCGGCAGACGCGACAGGTTTCGGCCCCGGCTACGATGTCGCCGTTGACCGCTCGGCCGGAACGATCACTGTGACCCTTCCGAACGCCATATTGTTCGATTCGGGACAGGCCGCCCTTAAGAAAACGACCATCAGGGAGCTCGACCACATCCGCTCGGTGTTGCGCGACAAGTACTCCGGAAGGCAGATCGACGTCGTCGGTCATACCGATACCGACCCGATCAAGAAATCCAAGTGGAGGGACAACTGGCAGTTGTCGTCAGAGCGGGCCCTCAGCGTTCTTGCTTACCTTGAGAAACGCGGCATTCCCGCCGACCAAATTCGGGCGGTCGGCTGCGGACAGAGCCGGCCCGTTGCCTCAAACGCAACCTCGGCCGGAAAGGCCAAGAACCGAAGGGTTGAAATCGTCGTTCACATGAAGTGAGATGAGCCGGCAAGCCCGTTCCTAAAGAAGCCAGACACAACGGGCCCGGCGGATAAGTATCGACTAAAAAGTCCACAGTGAATACAAGTAGCCCTCGCCCATAACACAAGGGCTACTTTTTTTCTTTCCGGAACGTTTCGATTTGCATTTTCCCGGCTGCACTGATTCGCACGGTCACCGCTCCGTCTTTCGATGTGCAGAACTTATTCGCCGTCCCTGCCTGTTCGCTTCGAAGGACCCTCTCGTACTGTGTAAGATCGCAACTGTATATCAGGACTTCGGCGCCAAGGCTCCGGAGGAAACCGGGCTCTGTAGTTGTCGGCGAGCCGTGATGGGGAACAACCACAACATCGGCTTTAAGGGCGGGGTAGAGACGAACAAGCTCCCGCTGCGCGAATCCTTCGATGTCGGAGCATAAAAGGATTCTCCTGCTCCCGAATTCAATCAGCGAAACCAGCGACCTGTCATTTTCGGTCAGATCTCCAGCAGGAACCCGCTTATCCGGCCAGAGTATTCTCATGCGGGCCGGACCGCCCATCTCCAAATTCCCCTCCAGCGGCCGTATCGTGACGCCTCTTTCGCCGAGAATGTCGTTTAGATACTTGGCTGTAGTCCACTCTTCCTTCTCACGGAAGAAAGCCTCGTTCGCGTAAACCGCGCCCACGCTCCCGGATTCCAGAACCTCTGGTATCCCATTTACGTGGTCTATGTCGTTGTGACTTATTAGCACTGCGTCGATCTCCTCTATCCCCGCATAGCGCAGGAACGGCCTGATAGTCCGCCGCCCTATGTCACTCCTGTGCAGTGACCCGCAGTCAAACAGAAGATGCGCGCCGCCCGGAAGCCCGACCACAATCGCCTGCCCGTGGCCTGTGTCCAAGGCCGTCATCAGCAGGTCGTCTCGCCCTGTATGCCGCCCACGAGCCAGTCCAAAACAGGCGACGATGAAGACGAGCATCGTCGCAACGACAGCCTTTTTCAGCAGGGGACGCCCGAAATACGCAAACCCGGCAAATAGGATGAAGCAGTAATACGATATCACCAGCGGCGCCGGAACGTGACCTATGACTATCTCTGAAATGCCCACGTGGGAGAACAGCTTCACGACCCAGACAAAAAGGTCCGACAGCCACGAGATGATTATACCCAGCCCCGTACCGACCGTCGGCAGCGGATAGAACAGAACCATCTTCAAAAAACCCAGCGCCAGAATCGCGCCGACCAGCGGAAGCGCGAGCATCGTCCATATCCCTGCCAGAGGGGTTACCGTATAGAAGTGATACAGCAGGATGCCGGCGCCCCCGGCCCACGCGGCATAGCCCACGGAAAACAGAGTCAACAACCTGCCGCCAAGCTGTTTCAACATACCCGGCACAGAGGAAACGGCCTGCAAACCATCCACAACAAGCCGGTTCCCCGTCAATTCCCGCAGAAAGCGGTCAATCTTGTCGGCGAACAGGAGAATGCCGAGAACCGTCGTGAATGATAGCTGCCAGCCGGCCTCGAATAATTGCGTCGGTCTTATCAACAGAAGGATAATTGCCGCAAGTGACAGGGCGTTGATCGAATTGGAGCGGCGGCGAAAAAGGAATGACGCGCAGAGAACCCAGCCTATGATGGCCGCCCTGACCGTGGGCGCCCTCGCCGGGGCAATTAGTAGAAAGACCCCTATTGCAATAATGCAGATAACCGAGCGGCCGTGCTTCAAAAGACCGATCACCTTCGCAAACCACCAGACCGTCGCAATCAAAATCCCCATGTGCATTCCCGAAAGACTAATAAAGTGCAGAAGCCCCGTCCTGCGAAACGCCAGGTAAGTGTCACTGTCGATGTCGCGACGCCGGCCCAGCAGCAGCGCTTCGAGCAGCGCCCGGCTTTGCCTCTCGGGCGGAAGATTGCCAAGAAGCGCATGGGCGGCCATCGTCCGGATCTTTGATCTCGCCCTGGTGGGAAAAGCGGCAGGGGGGCTTGGGAGCAGCTCTATGCCGTCGCGCGATTTGATGGATGCGGCCACGAACACGTTCTTCTGCGATAGATACCGCGCCGTGTCGAACTGCCCCGCGTTCGTTGGAGGCCCGAACCTGCCGAGCAGGCAGTATGCCTGTATGTAATCGCCCGCCGAAAGATCCGGGACCGGCTGGTCCACCTGCACACGGACTACGCCCACTGCACTTGCCCAACCGGTTGTGGTCTCCACTTCCGTCAGCCTGAGGTAGAAACTGGAGCTTGGGTCGGTGAACTTGAACCTCGCGAATTCCCAGTCCGGATTGTAGTTCGTGTAGGGCTCGGTTATGATGATGCCGCGAATGGTGGCCGGCTTCTGCTCGTTGCCCACGAGATTGCGAATGTCGTTGGGCGCCGCATGCCGGAAGCTCTCCAGGCGGATTCCGCCCAGACACGCCGTGCACAGAGAAACGCACAGGCAAAGTAACAGCAGTGAATGGCGTTCGAGCCGGCTGTGTCCCCTTGCACAATAGATCGCAATTGTGGCCGCAACGCCCAATGCGAGCAGTATCAACCACAGCACCACCGAGACATTCAATAAATGCTCGGTTATTACGCCCACAATCAGCCCGACCGCGGGAAAAACAAGGGGGCATGCGCCTGCAGCGCTATCTATTCGCCGCCCGAGGCCACGCTCGGCAAACTCCCTGTCAATAAGCGCCAATTTCCGCCGGATATCGTCCAAAGGGTGCCTTTCTCACACGCTCACCGGGCCGCTAAAGTGCCTGCCGCCCCGTAGGTGGCCTTTCCCTGTGACGTCCTAATTCCTGCTACACGGCTGACGCGCACCAGACGCGTCACACCCGGTACAGGCATTCTCTCCCGCTGGCAATAATCGGTGGTGTCAATCTTGGATGTTTAGGTGCCGCTTGCGGTCTTTTTTAGCATTATAAGCTCTGGGCACTGGCCGTAAAGACAACTTCAGCAGAATCCCCGACGGTCTCGTTGCGCCCGTCCGGCTTAACGGCCCGTGACAACGTGCGTCACAGTTGGATGAACTTCTTCGGCTCGCAACTCGTCGCCATTGTCCAGGTTGTGGCCCTCGCGTTTCGAACCCGGTAGACTATCATCACCTCGTAGCCTTCCTTCTCGACCCAGTCTTTGAGGAAGCTGAAGGCCTCGACAATCTGCTTTTTAAGCTCCAGATCATCGACCATCTCGACGGTTCCCTCGATCCGCACCTGGACGGCCTGCTCGTGGTTGTAGAAGCATAGCTCCACCGCCGGATTTGCCTGGAGCTGCTTGTTCATATCCTTGTCCCGCCCCGTGCAAAAGATGATTCCCGTTTCGTCGGCCCGAAAGAGCATTATCGTCCGCGCTCGCGGCCTCGGGCCGTCGATTGTAGCCAGGCTGCACACCGGGTTCTTCGCCGCAAACTCGAGTATTTCCTGTTTGTTCATGACCGTGCTCCTTGTATTGAAGTTCTTCCTTACCGCCTCACAATCCGCTCTCTGCCGCCCAGATAAGAACGAAGCGCCTCCGGCACCGTCACCGAGCCGTCCGCATTCTGGTAAAGCTCCAGAAGCGGTATAAGTATCCGCGGCGAGGCAATCACGGTGTTGTTGAGCGTGTGGCAGAAAACGTTCTTCTTCGTCGCCGAGTCCTTGTAACGCAGGTTCATTCGCCTGGCCTGGAAATCGTAGAACTTGCTGGCGCTGTGCGTCTCGCAATAGCCCCCGCGCGATGGCATCCACGCCTCTATGTCGAATTTCTTTGCCTGCCCGCGACCGAGGTCGCCCGTGCACACGTTTACCACGCGGTAGGGCAGTTCCAGCGCCCGCATAACCCCTTCGGCGTTCGCAAGAATCTCTTCGTGAAATCCGTTGCTCTCCTGCTCGCTGTTTTTGCACACGACCACCTGCTCGACCTTGTCGAACTGATGGATGCGATACAGCCCGTAGGTATCCTTGCCCGCGGCGCCGGCTTCACGCCTGAAGCACGTTGATAGGGCAACCGATTTTAGCGGCAGATCGTCCTCACGCAGTATCTCCCCCATCCGAAAAGCCGTCAGCGGCACCTCCGCCGTACCCGCGAGGTTCAGTTCGTCCTTCTCCATTCGGTACGTCTGATCCTCCGAGCCCGGATAATACCCGGTGCCCTGCATCGCCTCGTCTTTCATAAGAAGCGGGACCGACATCGCTACGTAACCGCGCGACACCATGAAATCGAGAGCAAAACGCAGAACCGCCCAATGCAGCATGGCGCCCTCACGTTTGAGGAAGTAGTTCCTCGTCCCCGCCAGCTTCACACCTCGCTCGATATCGAGGATATCCAGCCCGAGACCCAGTTGCACGTGGTCCTTCGGCTCAAACTCAAACTCGCGAATTCTCCCTTCCTTTCGTATCTCGACGTTCTCCGTGTCGTCCTTACCCAACGGCACATCTTCGTCAGCCGGCTGGGCAACCTCCTGCATCAACCGGTCGAATTCCGGCCCCAGGTCCTTGATCTCCTGGTCGAACGACGCTTCACGCTGCTTAAGATCCGAAAGCTGCAAAAGTGCCGCCTCCTTCTCTTCAGGCCCGAGTCTCGGAATTGACTTGCCGATGCGATTCTTCTCGGTCGAAATATCCTGAAGGTTCCTCTTTGCCTCCAGAAGCGCCTTGTCAACTTCGAGCAGTCTGTCAATATCGACCTGGAAGTGTTTGGCAGCCGCCGCATCCCGGAACCTTTCCGGGTCATCACGTATCAGTCCAATATCGATCATATCAGATGTCTCAGCCCCGTCTGCATCCGGTCAGTCCCCTTCGCATCTCTTTATGATAACAACGTTATTCTGCCCGCCGAACCCGAAAGACTCGTTCATCGCAACGTTGACCGGCAGCTCTCTGGCCCTGTTCGGCACGTAGTCCAGGTCCAGATTCGGGTCGGGGTCGTTGAGGTTTATTGTAGGCGGGACGATGTTATCCCGTATCGCCAGAACACACGTTATCAGTTCAGCCGCGCCCGCCGCCCCGATCAGGTGGCCGAGCATGCTCTTGACGCTGCTGGCCGGAACCTCCTTCGCCCGGTCCTTGAAAACCGCTCTGATCGCCTTGGTCTCGATCAGGTCGTTCTCCGCCGTGCTTGTCCCGTGTGTGTTTATATAGTCCACCTCCCTGTAGCTGATTCCGGCGTCGGCCATCGCGGCCGTCATCGCCTGGATCGCGCCTCTTCCTTCCTCGTGCATATCGGTCACCCTGAAGGCATCGGAGCTGCTCCCATAGCCGATGACTTCCGCCAGAATCGGGACGCCTCGTCTTTTCGCCGAGGCCAGGGACTCGAGTATCAAAACCGCGGCGCCTTCCCCGAGAACAAAACCGTCCCGGCTGGCAGTGAACGGCCTCGATGCCGTCTCCGGACTGTCGTTTCGAGTCGACAGAGCCGTAAGGCGATTGAACCCGGTCAGCCCCAGCGGGTGTATCATCGAATGTGCGCCGCCGGCGATCATTACGTCCGCGTCTCCTCTGCGAATGAGCATCATTGCCTCGCCGACCGCCTGTGTGCTCGCCGCACACGCCGTCAGGCAGCTTCGCGCAGGTCCCCTCGCCCGGGTCAGCACTGCGATATGGGCCGCGGGCATGTTCGGCTCCTGCTCAAGCTCGTACATCGGATTCATGCGCCCGATGGCCGCCTCGGCCCATTTCGCCCAGTCCATCTCGTTCTTTTCGACGTCCCAAGCCTGGACCAGGGAAGAGAAGAACACGTCGTTGTCAACCGACCCCTCCCCAGCCCCGAGATAGATTCCCATCCGTCTGCGGTCGATGCCGTCCGAGGGCTCGTCCGTCTCCAAGTCGATACCGGCCTGTCGGCAGGCCTGAGCCGTGGCCCCTATAACAAACGCCGAGCCGCGGTCGCTGTCCTTGTGAAGCTCGGGCTTGCTTGTGAATTCTCGATAGTCGTAGTCTTTTACCTCCGCATCGAACGTTGTCGGGAATGTCGATGCATCGAAAATCGTTGTCCCGGCAACCCCGCTTTTGCCCGCGAGAACGGCCTGCCAGAAATCCTCAACCTCGTTGCCCAGCGGGCAGACAATGCCCATTCCGGTTATGACCACTCTTTTTGTAGTGCCGATATCAGCCATCTAACCAGCCACTTCACCATCAAAGCTCTTTAAGACCAGCGCCGCTGTCTGTCCTCCGTAGGTATAACTGCAGCACAGGACGTAGCGAATATTGCCCTGCCGTTGCTCGGTGACAATGTTCAGGTCGCAACCGGGGGCCGGTCTCTCGAAGTTCTTTGCCGCCGGTACGACGCCGTTCGCCATGGCACAGACCGCCGCGATGATGTCAACCGCGCCGCTCGCCGCACCCGTTGTGCTCAACATGCTCTTTGTCGGCCAAACCGGCGTCCGTGCATCCGGCCCGAGCGCAGCGCGAATCGCCCTTGCCTCAGCAAGGTCATCACAGGGTATCCCCGTCCCGTGCGGAATAACCAAATCCAGGTCCCCCACCTTGATGTCGGCATCCGCAAGAGCCTTCTCGATCGCCAGCTGAATCCCTCTGCCATCCGGTTCAAGATGCTCATACGCCGGATTTATGTTCGTGCTTTCGCCGGTGCCGACAACCTCGGCATAGATTCGAGCCATGCGCCTCCGCGCACTTTCCAGATTCTCGAGTATAACAACGCCTGCCGCCTCGCCGAAGACAGAACCCTTTGCCTCCGCGTCGAATGGCCGGCACGCCGACTCCGGACTGTCATTGCTCTGCGTCGTCGTTCTGCCGATCAAATCCTGTCGGGCCATCACTATCGGATTCACCTTCGCCTCGGCCCCGCCCGCAAAACCTATGTCACTGTCGCCTCTTGATATGATCTGTACAACCTCGGCGATAGCAAGGTGGGCCGAAGCCTCCGCGCATGTAATCGTGTTGCTGGGGCCCTGTATGTCGTGAATGATACCCACGTGACAGGCCAGCATGTTCGGCAGGTACTTCAGAAGCCACAGAGGCGTCACCAGCTCGATGCCCTCCTTGCCCCACTTGCGTATGTCGAAGGCCCCCTCGGTAACGCTGGCCGCCACGGCCGGGGCAAGCTCCACGAGATCGCAGCTGATAAGACCCGCACCAAGGTTGATAGACATCCGCTCCGGATCGACGTTGATGTTCTCCGGGTCGATGCCACGGGTCACCAGTCCGCTGTCTTCGACCGCCTCGCGCGCCGCTATAACCGCCAGCTCTATGTCCCTCGACATCAGCTTGATGCCCTTGCGAAAGCTCTTCGGGACGTATTGCTGTATCCTGTATTCCGGAACCTCGCCCGCCAGCTTGCATGGAAAACCGACAGGATCGAACGCCCTGATCCTTGCTATCCCGCACCTGCCGCCGCACACCCCAGCCCATGTTTCGCTCACGCTCAGGCCGAGCGGCGTCACCACCCCGAGGCCGGTTATTACCACGCGGGCAGCCCTCATCCCTTTGGCTCCGGATCCTGCCCTGTCCTCTCCGCCGAAACACCCGCCAGAAGCGACTCGAACATGCCCGTGAAAACGAAATTCTCCTCGGGAAATTCCTTGCCCGCCAGATTCTGATCTATATGGCTGAACATCAGGTCCACCTCCGCAATAAGCTTGCCCTCGCGGGTAATCCTGCCCAACGTCCCGGCCGCCTCAGGAGCCATCGATTCAATCTCCGCATGGAGCCGGATGGAATCGCCCGGCCTTACGTAATCGAAGAAGACCGCCTTCTTTATCTTCGCCAGAATCACTTTTTCCGCAAATTTTGCCGCCTCGCCCACGAGTATCCCCGCCGTTTGTGCCATCCCCTCAATCAACAGGCTCTCCGGCATCACCGGAAACCCGGGAAAATGGTCGTGAAGATGTTCCTCCGCGAGAGTGACGTTCTTCACCGCAACCGCGCGACGCCCGCTCTCAAACTCAACAAATTTATCTATCCAGATCCAACGCATCCTGCATCTTACCGTAAAGGCTGTCGCCCGAATCGCCGACCGCCAGCCCGGCCCACAACCGGGCCGAGGCACTCGATGATGATCTCAGGCCGCCTGTAGCTTGTTCTCGACATAATTCACAATGGCGTTTACGGTGAACAGATCCCCAAGCTTGTTGATGTCCGGGTCACCCTCGAACGAAGCAAGGTCCGTGTGCGGCAATTTCTCCCGAAGCTCTTTCAGCCCCGTCTCCGTCAGCTTGCCGCTGCTGACATACTCGGGATTGTTCATCAGGCTTTCCGCAGGAAACAGCTCCTCCCGAGGTATCTTTATCCCGAACGCCTTCTCCAGGCGAAACACTATGTCCAAAAAGTCAATACTCTCGGCGCCAAGGTCTCCCATAAGGGTTGCTTCGGCCTTGACCTCGTCGTCATCCACCCCCAGTGCGTCCACCAGAACTTCCTGGACCTGCTGAAAAATCTCTTCGCGACTCATTGCCATACTCTTTGTGCCTCCGGTAAAAAGACTTATCTACAATCACTCCGGCAAATGCGGCTTCGAATCCTGTTTCCACAGCAATTGCCAGCGCTGTTTCATGTTCTCGATTATTATGCCGTCGTTCCGGGCCATCTCCGGATTGGTGTCCGCCAGATTAAAGTGCCGCAGCCCGAATCGCGCCTCTACAATCTGCTCGTCCTTGCACACGCCGCGGCCGAGAAAACTGCTCACATTTTCTTCCAGAGCCTTGGCCTCAACCGTATATTCTATCTGCCCGCCCGGCGCCAGAAAACTCTTATATTTTACATTCCTGGCCTGCTCAAGCAATATCATACTGTGGGCAAAGTGCTCCGTATGCCGCACCAGCCAGGATGCCGACTCAATCAGACCCTCGAGAAGCAGCACCCCCGGCAGCACCGGGAACGTCGGAAAATGGTCCGCTAGGTATTCTTCTGCAAGAGAGACGCTCTTGACCGCCCTGATCTGCTTGCCCGGCTCCAGCCAAACTACCTTGTCAATCAGTATGAATCTCATAACTTACTGCTCAATCGCAGCCGTCGGGTCACAGTGCCTAAGCCCTTTGCTTGTACCATGTTACCACGCTGCGCGGCTACACGCCCCGCACAGAACGCAATACCATATAACGGATGCAGCCCTTTTTCCAGCGTTTTCTCAAGTTTTGCTGCTTTTTCATAAGAACCTCCGGTCTGTCCCAAAGTACCACCACAGGTGCTTCAACGCAAAACCGCTGCCCGGGCCGGACAAAACAGAATCGCCGACAATGACACATGGCCATCGACCGTTACCCCGCATTGAGTTGCTGCCTTTCTTCTATAGAGACAGTTCCGAAGACCGGAGCACACATCCTGTCGCATGGACTTCCGGACCTCTGTTTTGGAGGACTGAAAATGAGACGGACTTTATTAGTCGCTGTGTTGATTCTGTCGGCGTTATGGCTGGCCGGTTGCAAGATTGTCGAAGAACACTACGTTGGGCGAGGGCGACATTTTGACGCGCCGCGACCAATGCGAACGCATCGCGGTCCGATGCTTCCGCCACGCCGACGCGTTGTTCGGCCCGACACACCGCACCCGCGTCGATTTCCAGACCGCCCGCCGCGCTACCCACGCTAGGCTCAGGCCTCCAGGGTCAACACCTGTGAGCGCGGCTGAAAAGGCAGTTGCCCCGCTGTGATGATGCGACACGGCCACAACTGGTTCATGGCACCGTACTGCGAACACAAACAAGGCCCATGGCGGATACCCCACAATACCCCGTGCACTGTGGACCATCTTTCGCAGCAGTTGAACCTCCTAACAGGAAATTGATCTGCGTAAGCGATTCTTGAGGCGGGATCGCAACCGGATTTTATGCCTTACCGAGAGGGCAAATCTGATGCAGCTTGAGACGACATCCAGTTTGGGGTGGAGGTTTTCTCTGAGTTCCCTGTCTGTCCAAGGGGTGACATTTGGTCTTATTGCTTCCGCTTTCCCATAGACTCCCATGTGATAACACGGCGGCAGTTGAGCGCTTTCGTCGACGGATACGATGCGGTCGATTTCGTTCCGGCTTTTGGGCCAGTTGCAGGTTACCATGGGGAAGAAAACTCCGCCATAATTGATGGAACGGATACGGCTTGGTCCGAACTGTGCACGTATCGCACCTAAAAGCGCGCTTGAGCGTATGGCCTCGAACGCCGGGACTTTCCACACTGGGACGTTTGCCAATTCTATGTCGGGAAAGAGCCGCCGCAAGGCGTCGAGGTGCTGGTCCGTGAACTGCCAGCGGTCCGGGCCAACGTATTCGTAGATCAGGATTATTCCGTTCGCTTTCAGTCCGACGTTCATTTCGGCAAGGACATGTTCGAGATTGATTAGGTGGTGGAGCACTCCATGACAGAGGATGAAGTCATAGGTCTTTTCGGGTAATTCGATGAAATTGAGATCGGTTGCGCGTGCCTCTATCGCGCTTTGTTCTTTGCTGAGGGTGCGGACGAAACCGGGGTTGAGATCGACAACTTCGAAGCGTTCTGTAAATCCTATTCGGATTAGATATTTCTCCACGCGCCCGATTCCCGCGCCGATGCTGAGGCACTTCTTCTGTGGGCCGAATTCGTCCAACAAGAAGCCTGTCCAGTCTGCAAAGTCGCCATTGTATCGCCGGCCAGCCAGAGTCCTTGCCTTGTAGTCCAGGATTGTCGGATGATTTATCGGCGTCTTTGCAAGGCTTTGTTCCGTCACAGTCTGCGCTGTCTCGCGTCGGATCGCTCGTCTATAAACACGGAGGTTAGCTTGGCGTTTCGTAATGACGCAACAATTCTGGTTCGTCATAAGGTCGTATCTCCGACTGCACTGTTTCCCCAAATCGGCTTCGGGAAGGACTTAATGCCCTTAGAATCGCGAGGCCCAACAAAGCCCCCCGCGACATGAACCTGTCGGAGCAAGAAGCCCGGCGAATCAAGATGATTGTGATTTACAGCTTAGGGCCTAGCGGAGTGGTGAGCAGTCCTGACCAATTTCTTCGCAATGTCGGGGTCGAGATTACGAAGGAGCACATGGAAGTTCTCGACTATCCGGGCTGTATGCTCACAAGTCAGGCCCGGAAATCGTTCTCGCAAGTGCTTGGACTCTCGCTCAGTGATGTCGCTCGCCACCAGTCGCCCATCAGGGGTAAACAGGTTCATTGTAAACACAATTTCCATGCTCCAATTCTACTCCTTCCAAAATAGGCCAAAGAACTTGAACCGGAGGAACCGCACGACATGTCCTCTTCTCGTCGAGGTAACCTAATCAATGAATGACAAAATACTGCCCTATTTGCCAGCATCTTTCAAGGAAAATTTTAAAAGAATTATGGAGAATTTTGAAGATTCCTGGTTGACAGCCGGGGTATTAGGCACATACCATACGGGTTCTAAGCTACCTTGAGTAAGTCTTTAGATAATGGGTCGCGGAAGCGAAGATTTAAATTGCTTGCTGAATTGCTG
>CP070678.1:5625141-5628276 GCA_020352515.1 Phycisphaerales bacterium
CAAGGGCGGGCCCGACAGAAAAACGCTGCTCAAAAAACTCCTCAACGCCCAATGGCGCAATCCGCACATGACCCACCTGACGCCCCTGATAGCCCGCCTGACCGACACCGCCGAACGCCTCGAGGCCGTAAAGCTACTCGAAAAAATCGACAGCCCCGAGGCCTGGGAAATCGCCGAAAAATGGGCCGAGGATGCGGACCCTCAGCTCGCCGCCGCCGCAGCCGAGCAATTGCAGATTCACCGGCAGCGCAGCGACCAGCAACAGACCCGCCTCCGCCAGGCCAACGACCTGATTGCCGACAAAATCAAGCCCGACGACCTGCTCGCACCCCCACGCCCCTACCACTGGAACGCCCGACAATACATACCCGCACCCACCACCGACAAAAATCACCCAAATCCCCCCTCCTCGGCCCCCTAAAACCTCCAGCCGTCTCACGGGCGCAGGTATACCACCGTACTGCCCCCGCCCTCGTTGCCGCCCCAATCCCCCATGCCCCCGCCAGCTTCTCTTTACCTTCTCCCTTCTACCTTTTCCCTTTCTATACCGGCGACCGCGAACGATTCTCCCGCCTCTCTCTACAACCAGGGCACGAACGCGGCCCGGAAGGTATCGAAGCCCCCCAGCAGACAATCGGCGTAAACCGGCCGTTACGGAGCGTTGTCCTCGCACCAGTGCAGGGCCATGATCGTGAAGTCTTGAAAGTCAATTACGCAGTCCCCATTCACGTCCCCCGCGGCGATTGTCTCACACGCCGGCTTGCCGAAATCTGACTTGCTTGCTTCGGTGGTTCCTCCATAGGCCCCCATGTTGACGATTCCGCCGTTGGCGAATGGCTCATGTCCAATAGGGGACATAGGATCACCCGCATCTATACAGGGGCTTGTTACGCCGTCTGTGACCCATTCTTGGGCAGCGGCATCGTATCTGCCGCCCCGGGATTGGAGGTGGTAGTCTCCGTCGACCCAGACGGCGTCGGGGTCGCGGGCGTCGGTGGGCAAGTCCAGGTCTCCTTCGTCGGCCCAATAGCCGGGATCGGCGAACATAGGGTCGGTGTAGATATTGCCCTGCCCGGGATGGCCCGGGATCAGGCAGTAGGTCGGCATAACGAAACCGTATATCTCCTCCGGGGTATTGTACCAGATGATGGAGTTGGTCAGCAGCGTTTGGCCTGCCGACAAATGAATCGCTCCTGCCGAGCCGGAGAGCGCCCGATTGCCGCTGAACGTACAGTTGCCCAGCGACGCTTCAGGGCCCGTGCAGAATGCCCCTCCGGCCTGTGTCTGGGCCGAGTTGCCCGCCAAGAGGCAGTTGGTGAGCCTCGTGCGCGCCGAAACGCTGTAGATCGCACCGCCGTTGCTCCCAATGCTGACATTGTCCGCTAATACACACTCACTCATGGAAAGTTCGCCGCCACCGTTAAACACCGCGCCGCCCGGGCCTTTCGACGTATTGCCGACGAATGTGCAGCGAGTCCAAACGGACTGACAACTGCTGTTGTATACGGCGCCGCCGGAGTTGTTTTCGCTTTGGTTCTCCACAAAAGTGCAGTCGATCACCGTGGGGCGACTGCCCGAGTTGTACATCGCGCCTCCTCCGGGGCCGGAGAACGCCCAGTTGCCCCTGAACGTGCAGTCGGAAAATACCGTGTCGCTGCCTCCGCTGAACACTGCGCCGCCTCTATCGGCGGCGTTGTCGGCAAATGTGCAGTTGGCGACCTCGGCTTTGGCCGAGGTGATGTACATCGCGCCGTCGCTTCCAACGGCGCCGGTGATAGTCAAGCCGTCGAGAACGGCGGGCTCCTCAAGACCCATGGCTCTGACTATAGCGCGACTATTGTCGGATCTGCTCGGGTCCGACCGCCAATACTCGCGTGGCACGGAGGGGTTGTCATTGCGGTTGATGTCACCGCTGAGAATGGTCTCATACAACCGCACGTTCCGCTCGTCGGGGTCCGGCGCGCTGAAGCCGGCGTATCCGCCCTTGATCGTCAGTCCCCTAAGCAGGTGGAAATAGGCGCCGGGGCTGCCGCCGGGCGGGGCGGGACTGTACGTGCCCTCGGCGACGCGGATTTCAGTGACAGGCTGCCACGGCGTTGCACGAGCCAGGGCGTCCTGCAAGTCCGGACAGGCATTCTCCCAACTGGAGCCGTCAGCGGCGCCTGGCGCATCGCCGTCGACATATATGACAGACTGCAATGGGCCGGACCATCCGACCAGCTCAAAGCTGATGAGGAAATCACTGCTCGCAGGCAAAATGTTCAGCCCGTGAATTGCCAGCAGATTATCACCGGCTTTCAGCGCATCGACGTGCGCCGAGACATCCAGCGCTTCGAAGTTCATCGCCGCAGCATCGCTGTGACCGACGCCGTTGGTGTCGGAGTTCCAGAGCAGGACATTTGGGTCGTTCCTGCCGCCGATTCTCTGGCCGTTGAGAAACGCAACATATCCGTCGTCGTATCGAACGTTCAACGTCATGGCGCTGAGATCGCATGCATCTTCGGCGCTGAGCGTGAATAGTGCTCGGATGTAGCAGGAGCTATTGATCTCATACATGACGTCGTTGACGTCGAGGCTGATCAGATGGTCATACTGGTGGAGTGTATCGTAGCCAACGCCGCCGACACCGTCCGTAGACCGCGACCAGTTCGAGTCGTTGAAATCAATTTGCGCTCGCCAGTCGTCACCTATGCCCTTAGTGGGGACATGCGCGCTCTTGGCTGCGTTCTCCGGCAGCAGTGTAATCCGCTCGGCCGCAGCCTCATATACCGACCAGCCCCAAACCACAGCCAGAGCACACAAGCTGGACATCCCCCGACCACCACCTTTGCTCGCCACACCCATCCCTCAATCCTCCAGCCCCCATATCGCCTCGGACAGCCTGCCCAATAACGCCATGGGGCAGTGCCCATGCCGTCTACATTACCACATACCGGTTCCCTATGTCAACGGTGACGGTCACGGTATCTGGGCAGCACGTACAGTTTCCCCGCCTGTCGGGCCCCAATCTCGGATGCAGGCTCGCACCCCCCCTGCCGCCGATGCCGGCGCGCGCAAAAACCAGGGGCCCGCAGTCTCAACTACGGGCCCCGGCCTGTTGCTAAACCAACTACTTACATGTCGCCTTCGGACTTT
>CP070678.1:5628376-5664206 GCA_020352515.1 Phycisphaerales bacterium
GCGTTGCCAACGAGGTTGTCGATGACGACCGGCTGTTGACGCAGGTGCCTTGCAAGCTTAAGCAGGGCAAGGTACTTCGCAAGGCCGGATTCGATTCGCCCCTCTGCGATATCGTTGTTGGCCGCTCTGACGAGCAAGCGGGCCCAGTCTCGCATCGCTCTCAACCGGTCCATGCGCGTGGGAAATTGCTTCGGGTAGCCGGCAATTGGAAAGCGGCATTCGTTCATGTCTGCCGCCTGCAACAACCCGTCTATCAAGCCCTGCTGCTGTTTGATCCACGCAGCGAGCTGAGGGTTATCCTTGCTGAGCCAGGGCTCGGTCTTGGTCCTGTCGGTCGGATTGTTGGCGATACCCTGTGGAAGGGACGGCTGACCGTATTCTGTCATCAGGCGGTCGTAGATAAGGCCCGCGTTCTGCTCGTCGGGTACGGCCTGTGCTGCCTCGATTGCCGCCAATCGCGCGGCGGCGCTTCTTTGGTGGAAAAGCCTGCCAACCCAGAGAAGACAAACCGCGGCGACCGCGATTATCGCCACGACGGCGGCCACGCGCGGCCGCTTTCGCGCGTGCTTATGCTTCTCGCTTTTTCCGTTTTGCCCGCTGTTTTGGGACATTGTTTTACATGTCCAGTTTTTCCCGCAAATGGCCCTTTAATTGGTCCGTTGAGACGCGGACCTGCTCCATGGAGTCGCGCTGCCGGACGGTGACGGTCTTGTCCTCTAAGGTCTGGCCGTCCACGGTGATGCAGAAAGGCGTTCCGGCCTCGTCCTGGCGGCGGTAGCGCCTTCCGACCGCGCCCTTCTCGTCGTAGAAGCAGTTGAAATACTTCTTGAGGTCATCGTATATGTTTCTGGCGATCTCGGGCATGCCGTCCTTTTTCACGAGCGGAAAGACGGCGGCCTTGATCGGCGCGATGGCCGGATTGAATCTGAGCAGGTTTCTCGTCTCCCCGCGGACCTCCTCCTCGTCGTATGCATCCACAAGAAAGGCCAGCGCGCTTCTGTCAATCCCGGCGCTCGGCTCGATGACGTATGGTATGTAGCGCCTCTTTTGCTCGTCGTTGAAATAAGAGAGCGGTCCCGACTGGTAATCCTCGGCCTCGTCGGCCAAAGTCACCCTGTTGACGTCCCGGCCGTTCTCGAACCATCTGTTGAGCGTGCGCATGCCGCGCTGGTGCTGCCGCAGGTCGTAGTCAGTTCGGTTGGCAATGCCCTCGAGCTCCTGCCAGTCCCCGCTGCCGAAGGGGAACAGGTACTCGACGTCAACGCAGCCCTTGGCGTAGTGCGCCAGCTCGTCGGGGTCGTGCTCGCGGAAGCGCAGGTTCTCTTTGCTGATGCCGAGGTCCAGGTACCAGTTGAAGCGCGCCTCCTTCCAGTGCTCGAACCACTGCTCGTCCGTGCCCGGCTCGCAGAAGAATTCCAGCTCGGCCTGCTCGAATTCGCGGGTGCGGAAGATGAAGGCCTTGGTCGTCACCTCGTTGCGGAAGCTTTTGCCGATCTGGGCGATGCCGAAGGGGATTTTGACGCGCGTGGTGTCGAGGACGTTGCGGAAGTTGGCGAAGATTCCCTGTGCGGTTTCTGGGCGAAGCTGCATGGTCATCGAATCGTCGACGTTGGCGCCCATCTGCGTCTCGAACATAAGCTTGAAGGGCATGGGCTCTGTGAACCGGCCGACGGTCCCGCAGCTCGGGCAGAGTTTTCGGCTCAAATCGTGCGCGGCGGCCTGTACCGAGTCGATTGCGACGTGCTCGGTATGCTCTTCGGCGTGCTCTGCATCCTTCTCGGCCAGATGGTCGACCCGTGTCCTCACGTTGCACTTTTTGCACTCGGCTATCAGGTCGGCGAACTTGTCCGCGTGCCCGCTGGCCTTCCAGACCATCGGATGCATCAGGATGCTGCAATCCAGCCCCACCACGTCGTCCCGCATCTGAACGACGTTTTTCCACCAGGCCCTCTTGACGTTGTTCTTCAATTCCACGCCCAGAGGTCCGTAGTCGTAGCAGCTCGCCAAACCGCCGTAAATCTCACTCGACTGGAATATAAACCCCCTTCTCTTGCACAGCGACACAATGTCATCGAGCTTTGTAATCTTTGCCATGTTGTTTTCCTAAGAAAAACACTTCCTTCATCAGCAACCCGAAGATCCTAATTGTATTGCAGCCTGTCTCCATTTACAAGAATCGGCTCAAACAAAGCGCCGGTCGCCATTACCAATGCGGAATTCTTCGGACAATTGCCGGGGCGCACGTGAAAATCGGTCTTTTTTTTCCGGACCGGTGAAATCGAGTCCGATCTGTGGTATGATGGGCTTGGTTGAAAAAGTGCGGTCTTGCAGAACATAATACAGGCAGTGGAGGACCAACCGATGAACCATAAGGGCGCTTCAGAAAAGCTGTGGCTGACGCTGGTGCTGTGGTTATCGGCGCCTATCGTATCTTTCGCGGGCCGGGCGGATTCGCCCAAAGAGCCCAATTCGGCGTCTGCGAAACCTGCCGGTGGCGCCGCGGCGGTCCCGGTCGATATTCGCGTCGATGCGAGGGTGGAGCTGGTGAGCGTAATCTTCCGGCTGGCAGGCAACCGCGAGTACAACAGGTGCTGCATGCCGGGGTATGTCATGGATATCTCAAGGCATTTCGGCCCGCACCGCGACCATCCGGTCGTGAAGCTTGCGGCCGATCTGCGAAAGAAACACGGGGTCAGCTTCGATGCGCCGATGAGCCTGGCCGTTCATCTGACCGATGCGAACAGTCTCGCCGAGAGGGTTCCTTTTGAGCCAAGGCCGCCGGGGCTCGATAGGCGGTGGAGGCCGCAGGATGCGCGGGAGTTCCTCGAAAAGGCCCGCGATTTCGTAAAGGACGCCAACTTCGCAGGATTTGTCAAGACCCACAAGGGCATGTACGACCGCAGCGCCGCCGGGCTCAGGGATCTTATCGAACGCGAGGGCAGGCTGGATTGGTTCGGAGATTTCTTCGGCGCCCGGCCGAAGACCACGTTTCACATAGCCATCGGCGTCGTTAACGGGCCAGGCAACTACGGCCCTCACATCAAACTGCCCGACACCACGGAATTCTACTGCATTCTCGGCGCCTCAAAGGCGGGCACGTTCGGGATGGGCGAGCCCGTATTCGACAAGAGCATGCTGCCGACCGTGGTGCACGAGTTCTGCCATTCATATACGAATCCGCTCGTGGATGCTCATGCATCCGAGCTTCAGCAATCCGCCGACCGGCTGTTCGAGCACGTCGGCCGGCGCATGAAACGCATGGCATACAGCAACGCCCGGACGATGATGCGAGAGGCGATGGTCCGGGCCTGCGTGGTTCGGTACATGCACGCAACGAAGGGAGTGGATGCGGGCGCCGAGCAGACGGAAAGGGAAATCAAGCGGGGTTTTCTATGGACCGGCGAGCTGGCGGATTTGCTCGCCCGATACGAGTCGCAGCGTCAGAAATACCCAACTCTCGATGATTTCTTTGGCGAGGTCATCTCGTTTTTCGATGGCTACAAACTGCCCGGCGACGACGGTCCCGCTTCTGAGCCGCCCCCGGCCGGTGATTGAAGTGAGGCCACAGCCTCTTCCCACAAGGCCTCGCCCGAAAGAAGAACTGCGGCCGGTAGAACAGTACGCTTCATCTGTTATTCGCCCGGTTTACAAGGGATGATTCCGCGGGCTCGACCGTCACCGGCTCGTTGCCGTGCGACAGCGTCCTGCTTTTGCCCCAGTTTTCAGCGCCCGCCTCCAGCGACCTCGCAAAGCCGTACTCGACGCCATCGGCTCGATTGAAAAACGCCTTGCCCGCGTAACGCCTGCCCGTGACATATTGGCCCGCGACCGTGGCGTGATACCAGTGCCACGGGAACTTGTGGTCGTTTACCCCGGGGTCGATTCTGGTCAGGTCCACGTTGTGAGCGTTGGTGAGCCTCATTTGTGTAGTCCCCAGGGTCATGTCCCGCGTGAAATAGTGGTCGGCCCAGAATCTCACGTTGGGGTCCTGCGCGAGGTCACCGAGTTTCTGCTCGTCCCAAAAGGGGGGCACATAGGCGTCGAGAAAAGTGAGGTGTATCTGGGCGCCGGTTTCTCCGGCAATGATCTTTGCGGCCTCGCTTATGACCCAGGAGCCGGCCGAGTGCCCGATCAGGTGAACGTGCTTCCAATTTGGGTTGAGGGCGACGATTTTTTCGCCCAGCAATTCGCCGGCGGTGTCTCTGCCGTACCTGGCGACGTCGGCCGGATTGACCCGCTGAGCCTGCCGGCGCCAGTCATACCAGCCGCAAAGCCATTGGCGTTGGTCTACCCTGGCGCCTATGGCCCCGGCAAGGTCCGCCGGCCATTGTGATTTCTCGATCCACCCGTGGGTGGAGACAACGAGATTCGACGGGATTTGTACCTCTACATAATCCTCCGCCGGGGCCATCCCTTTGCCGTCCGCGCAGAGGTACAGACTGGGCGGGGCGTTTCCGTGGGCTATTATCCATGCACAATTGACTGACGTTTGCAGCAGCCAGCCCGCGGCAAGTATCGCGGCCGGAATCAGGAGTATGCGAAACAGTTGCCTGCGGCTACAAGACATTGTTGACTATGTCTATTATTTCCTGGACTATCCCGGCATGTCGCTCTTCGTCGGCAGCGATGTTGTTGAGCACGTCCGTTGCAGACCGGTCCTCAAACTCCACATCCGAGGATATCTTCCTGTAGAAGTCGCGTGCGGCCAGCTCGAAGCCCTTCATCGTCTCGAACTCCGCTGCTATTTTAGTTCTAACCGGATTTGCCGCCATCGCCGTACTTTTCAATAAAGGCCCGCAGAATCTCTTTGTGCCGCTCCGTGTCGCGGATAAGAACATCCAGGCGTCTTCTGATTTGCTCAAAGGCGTCGTCCGGAAGGCTTTTCGGCCAGTTAGAGCGATCCAGGTAATCCTGATAGATGCTCCTGTGGAGATTGTCCTCCATGTCCATCGCAGAAGCGAGAAAGCCGCCGATTGTCCTTGGCTTGCGGGCGGTCTTTAAGTTGCTCGAAGTATCAGCCATAAGCTCAGGTTATCCTTTCACGGTTCTGTTGTCAATACTGGCACTTCGAAGAATATGTTCGCAGACCTTGCGGATTTGCACACTAACCGCAGAGCTACACTTGACGGCGTTTCAGTCAGACAGGCTTTACTGCCAGCCGGTCGGAGCGACATTGGAAGCTCCACGACTGCTCAGGCAGCAAATAAGGCCGCCCGGTACTCAGGGCCGGAAGTAGCGAGGCCGATGCGCCCCAATATGGCCCGATGCGGCTCATTTACCTGCGCGCTTGCGTCAAGGCTCACTTGCAGGCGGAGGCCACATCTGGTATAAATTTTGCGGCCGGTGTCGGAGTACAGCGTCGGCCTTTTGACCGATTCGAGATCGAGCGTTGAAATACGCGGCGCGAACGCCGTGGGCTCTGGATTGCATACCGATGGCAAAGACGACGAAAGACTGGGAAGAGCTGGCGGACGATGAAATCCTGAGCATGCGCATCCGCGACCTCAACCTGCATATCCAGGGCTCGCCCCTCGAACCGCTCATAGACAGGCTCTATCGGGAGCTTGATGCGCAGGGGATAGCCTATCATCCCCCCTGTTACCTTGCCGATGAATGGCTCTGCCCCGACAAGGTGCCCATCATCGGCATACCGTTCTGCCTGGCGCATCCCCGGCTCAGGCATATCGAGCAGAAGATAATGTTCGAGGTCGAGGGCGGGACCGAACAATCGTGCATGAAGCTGCTCCGGCACGAATGCGGACACGCGCTAAACTACGCCTACACGCTGTACAAAAGGACACGATGGCGCGAGCTGTTCGGACCCTTCTCGACGCGATATAGTGACTCCTACTCATTCCGCCCGTACTCGAGGCGATTCGTGATACACCTGGAGGACAACTACGCACAGTCGCACCCGGACGAGGACTTCGCCGAGACCTTCGCCGTATGGCTGACCTCGGAGAGCGCATGGGAGCGGAAATACCGCGGCTGGCCCGTAATCAAGAAGCTCCGGTACGTGGACTCGCTGATGTCCGGAATAGGGTCGGCGGCGCCGGTGGTCACCGCCAAAGGCACTCCTCCGTGGTCGGCGAGCAGGATGACCAGCACTCTGGGCGCTCGTTACGAGCGCAAGCGGAGGGTCCTCGGAACAGAATTCCAGGGATTCTACGACGACTGCCTGAGAGAGCTTTTCCCTGCCCCGAAGCATGCGGTCGGTGCCGGAGCGAAGGCCTCAAGACTGCTGAGCCGGCACCGGCGGCGGCTCATCGACAACGTGACACGATGGACGGGACACCGAAAGTTCGACATCCACCAGCTTATCAACAGACTGATGGCGCGGTGCGATGCGCTCGGACTATACGCCGATGCGGCCGAGACCGACCACCTTATGGGTGTCACGTCACTGCTTACCGCCGTGGCAAGCAACACACTTAGAACCGCAAGGAGACCCCATTCCTCATGAAGCAGAAGCTTAAGATCACGGTTCTGGTCGATACCGCCACCATCTCCGCCGACGACCCTGATTTTACAGGCGAGCATCAAAGCACCACGACCGAGCACCATGTCATAAACACGTTGCGCAAGCTGGGCCACAATGTATCCATTCTTGGGGCGGTGGACGACATTCGAGATATTATATCGGGCCTGACGGATGACAAGCCGGACATGGTATTCAATCTCACCGAGCACTTCGGCGGAGATCGCCGGCTGGACAAGAACATCGCCGCGCTTCTCGAGCTGGTCGATGTGCCTTTCACCGGCAGCGGCGCCATGGGGCTGATGCTCTCTCGCGACAAGAGGCTGTGCAAGCAGCTTATGAGCCTTCACAGGATACGCGTCCCGGACTTTATCTCAATCCCGCCGGACCGAAAGATTCGAATTCCTGCGGCCCTTCGCTATCCTCTGGTGGTCAAGCCGGCATTCGAGGACAGCTCCGAGGGAATCTCCCAGGCCTCCTTCGTGACAAACGAAGCGGCGCTGCGCGAGCGAGCGAGCTTTGTGCATGAAAGGTGGCGACAGCCGGCAATTGCGGAAGAGTACATCGAAGGCAGGGAATTCTACGTGAGCGTGATGGGCAACAAGAAGCTGGTGGTTTTCCCCATACGGGAGTGTTTTTTCGGCTTCGACCGCAGCAACGGGCCGCATCTCGCCACGTATCGGGTCAAGTGGAGCGCCGAATATCGCAAGAAATGGAATATAACCTTCGGCTTCGCCGAGCTCGATGCCCCGGTAGTCAAGAACATCCAGCGTATCTGCCGGAAGGTTTATCATATACTTCAGATCAGGGACTACGGACGCATTGACGTGCGGCTGACGCCCGACAACAGGCTTGTGGTCCTGGAGGCCAATCCCAATCCCGATGTCGCCTATGGCGAAGAGGTGGCCGAGGCGGCCGAAAAGGCCGGGCTCATCTACGAGCGTTTCATCGAACGCATACTGCGCCTGGCGCTGGCCCGTTATGCCTGAGAGCGCCGGGCAAAGCGCCTTATTGTTGGTTGGACCACCTTGGACAAAGAGAGTATCCAGCTCGAGCCGATGAGGGCCGGCGACATAGACGCAGCGGTCGAGCTCGTCCGAAAAGCCATGAACGAGCACGAGGCCGCCTGGGCAAGGACAACGCTCGAATTCCACTTCGCCTGTGCCGCCCGCGGACTTGATGACAGCAGGAGCTATCTGCTGTACAGGGAAAACGAGCGGCTGCTCGGTGTGGTGGGTCTGCATAAGTACATTTGGGGCCCGCCGGAGAATGTCTGGCTCGCATGGTTTGCCGTCCATCCTGATTGCCACGGCAGAGGTGTGGGCGGCCGGCTGGTCGACTACGTGGAAATGCTGGCGCGCAGGGCCGGCTGCAGGAAATTCTTTGTCGAGACCTACGATTCAACCGCGTTCGACAAGGCCCGGTCATTCTACCTGAAGAAGGAATTCGTCGAGGCGGGAAGAATCGCCGACTACCTGCCCGACGGCTCATCCATGGTCGTCTACCGCAAGAGCCTGTCCCCTTGATGACGTCAATCACGGGACCTGCTGCGGCGGGAGGCGGGAGGGATGAACCTCCGGTGAGTTTACAGCTTGGGCTCTGCAAATTCCTTGTTTCTGGCACCCACGTATTTCTCCCAGAGCTGGCCTGTTGTCGTGTCGAGGATATACACGTACCTGTCGCTCGCCTCGATCTTGAATCGGCGCGTCTGGTTCGCCGGCCGGTGTGCCGCCCCGAAGGCAAGAAACAGGCCCGCCGCCAGAATCGCGCCGAGCAGGATGCTCTTGAAATCAAACGTCTCTTTCATAACCGGCTCCTTATACGGAAAGCTCATCACACAGTCGTTTGTCCGTGCAAGTTCACACGCTCTTCCGCAAACGCCTGCCAATCCTGCAACCCCAACTTCTTCCAGCCGCAACGCTTCACTACCCCTTTAAGGCAGCCCATCCGGTCGAGGTAACATGATTATTGAGAACGCGCGGCTCCGGGGGCGACACGACGCCTGCGGCCCAGGCCGCGGTCCGTCTTGCGAAATCCCACGTCCGTTACGGCATTTGACGCGCGGACGTCTTTGAAATATAATGGCGCACGACAGCCGGTCTGGATACCGTCGATGAGTCTTTTTTCGCGGGCCGGACGCAATGGTCGAATCGTTTACGGCGCATAGCGTTCACCTGTCCTGGAGTTAGTATGTCGGTTCATACAACTGTGGTAGACCTCTGGCGGCCAAGTGAGAAAACGCGTGCCGCTCTGTACGACCTTGCCCTGATAGTGGGCGGCTCGCTGCTTCTTGCCTTCTCAGCGCAATTAGCCGTCGGCTTTCCGGTGCCCATCACCGGCCAGACCTTCGCCGTCTTGATGCTCGCCGCCCTGCTCGGACCGCGGCGCGGCTCACTGTGCGTTCTGGCTTATATCGCCGAAGGCGCTGCCGGGCTGCCCGTCTTCGCCCAGGCAAAATTCGGCATCCCCGCACTACTCGGCCCGACCGGGGGCTATATCATCGGCTTTGTGCCTGCGGCATTTCTCGTCGGCTTTCTCGCCCGGAGAGGCTGGGACCGGCGAATCGGAACGACCGTCCTGGCAATGGTCCTCGGCAACCTCGTAATCTACGCCTTCGGGCTGCTGTGGCTGTCTGTTCTTATCGGCCCGGGCCGGTCAGTGGCGACCGGCGTTCTGCCTTTTATCCCCGGTGACATCATCAAAATCGCCCTTGCCGCCGCAATCCTCCCGGCCGCATGGAAGTTCCTCGCACATTTCCAGCTTGCAGACCGGACAGAATAAGGGAGTCAGACAACGGGCATGTGTTCCGCCTGCCCGTGTTACAAGGTGATGTGATGCTTGCTGACAGGTATGCCTGAACATGAATGCAGGAGGTTAACTCATGAAGCGACGAGAGTTCATTAAGGACACGGCTATCACATTGGCCGCTTTGGCGGCGAACAATACGCGCGGCGCCGACGCACAGGGCCCCAAATACCGTGTCGCGGTCATCGGCAGGACGGGGAAAGGAAACTACGGGCACGGGCTGGACGTGGTCTGGAAGGATATCGAGCGCACAGAGATCGTGGCCGTGGCGGATGAGGACCCTAAGGGTCTGGCTGCAGCGGCCAAAAGGCTCAATGGGCCGCGCGCATACGCCAACTACCGGCGGATGCTCGAGAAGGAACGGCCCCGGATCGTGAGCGTCGCCCCGCGCTGGCTCGACTGTCACCGCGACATGGTCCTCGCCTGCGCGGAATTCGGGTGTCACGTATTTCTCGAGAAGCCAATGTGCCAGAGCCTCGAGCAGGCCGATAAAATGGTCGCCGCCATGGAAAAGAAGAATCTCAAGCTGGCCATCGCCCACCAGAGCCGCTACAGTCCGGCGCTCAAGCACGTTCAGAAGATTATCGCAGGGGGAAAGCTCGGTGACATAGTCGAGCTTCGCGGCCGGGGCAAGGAGGACCGGCGGGGCGGCGGAGAGGACCTCATGGTCCTGGGGACGCACATCATGGACCTGATGCGCTTCTTTGCCGGCGAGCCCAAATGGTGTTTCGCACGTGTCACGGACGGCGGCAAACCGGTTACCAGAGAGCTGGTTCGCGACGGAGCGGAGGGCATCGGCCCTCTCGCAGGAGACGAGATTCACGCCATGTACCGTTTTGCGCAGCCGACGATGGGCTATTTCTCCACCCATCGCGCAAGGTACGGCGCCGCCAGACGGTTCGGCCTGCAGATCTACGGGACAAAGGGAATCGTGACGATCACCACGGGCGCGGTTCCCGAAATCTGGTTTGTCGAAGACCCGTCGTGGCAGCCCGGACGCAGCAGGGCGGGGTGGAAACGGATATCCAGCAACGGCATCGACAGGCCCGAGACCCTTAGCGACCCCGGCCACAGTCTCGGCAATCGCCCCGTCGCTCTCGACCTTCTGCACGCCATTGAGACCGACACCCAGCCCAGGGGTTCGATGTACGACGGCCGGGCCGCCCTCGATATGATTCTGGCCGTGTACGAATCCCACTGTAAAGAAAGGCCGGTGAAGCTCCCACTTGAAAACCGAAAGCACCCGCTTACCCTGCTCTGAACGTCCCGGCGCCGAGACCGCGCCGTGCGCCCATGCACGTTACCGGGCGGGGGTTTTCCCCGGCAGTCGGCGACCTCTCGGCAATTATGCTCAAGAAGTGATCTGCCGGAACTTGCGTATCGCCCCCAGCGCACCGGCTGATGTCGCTTCGCCCGGCACGCAACAATACTCGGCGCTGCTTGACTCTGCAGCCAATCCGTTATAGTGTACGGCGCGTTTGAAGAACCTATTTTATGATAGTTAATCCGGGAGTCGATATGCTGGTAACAAGACGCAGTTTCCTCAAGACCACGGCCGGCGCACTCGCCCTCGCCGCCACGGGCTCTCTCCGACGCGCCGCCTCGGCGGCGCCCGGCGCCCGCAGGCCCAACGTCCTGCTGATACTCGCCGACGACATGGGCTTCTCCGATGCCAAATGCTATGGCGGTGATATCCGAACGCCCAACCTATCCGCCCTCGCAGCGGGTGGACTGCGATTCACACAGCACTACTCGACCGGCCGGTGCTGGCCCTCCAGAGCAACGATACTCTCCGGGTTCTATGCCCAGAGTATCCGACGCGACGCCATGCCCGGAATCAAGCTCGGCCGCAGACCGGCCTGGGCGCCGCTGCTGCCGGAAATGCTCAAGCCCCTCGGATACTCCTGCTACCACAGCGGCAAGTGGCACATAGACGGCCCGCCCGCCGACGGCGGATTCGACCGCTCCTGGGGGGGCCAAAGAAGCGGCTGCGACTGGGACAGGTACTTCGATTCCAAGCCATGGACCGAAGAAGGGGTTACGGCGCCCGTCGAGCCCGGCCGACCCTATTACTCCACCGTTGCCATCGCCGACCACGCCATCGGCTGCCTCGACCTGCACGCAAAGAACCACCCCGGAAAACCGTTCTTCCAGTACGTCGCATTCTACAGCCCCCACTTCCCCCTACACGCAATGCAAAAGGATATCGACAGATACCGTGACGCCTACCTCAAGGGATGGGATTGGGTCAGGCAGAGCCGATGGCGGCGCATGAAGAAGATGGGCATCGTCAATACCCCGCTCTCGAAACGGCAGCCCGACATTGTCCCATCGTGGAATCTCAAGCCCGAACAGCTCAAAAAACGTATCGGGCCCGGCGAGGCCGCCTTTGCCGTCGCGTGGGATTCGCTTAGCGAACAGCAGAAGGAATTCCAGGCCGCAAAGATGGCCGTCCACGCCGCAATGATTACGCGAATGGACCTCGAAATCGGACGAATCGTGGCCCGCATCAAGGAGATGGGCCAGTTCGAAAATACGCTTATACTCTTCGCCAGCGACAACGGGGCCAGCGCCGAACAGATCATCCGCGGCGACGGCCACGACCCGGGAGCGCCGATAGGCTCGGCAAAGACATTTCTCTGCCTCGGCCCCGGCTTCTCCACCGCGGCAAATACGCCGTTGCGGCTCCACAAACATTGGAACCACGAGGGAGGAATCTCCTCCCCGCTGATCGTGCACTGGCCCGCGAGAATATCCGCGCGCGGCGAGCTCCGCCATAACCCGTCACACTTCGTGGACATCGCGCCGACCATACTGGAAATCGCCGGGGGCACATGGCCGGACGAGGTCAAAGGCGCGAAAGTGCCGGCCAGGCCGGGCCGAAGCCTCGTGCCCGTGTTCGAACGCGACCACACCGTGGCGCATGACTGCCTCTGGTGGTGCCACGCGGGAAACCGCGCAATCCGCATCGGAGACTGGAAACTCGTTTCGAGATCCGGCCGCGACAGACAATGGGAGCTGTATGACCTCAGTACCGACCGGGCCGAGATGAACGACCTGGCCGAAAAACACCCGGAAAAGGCTGCACTGATGGCCCGCAAGTGGAACAGCCTGGCCGACGACTTCCGCGAGAGACTCGCAGCCTCCGCCGCACCGGGATAATCCGCATGTGGCCTGCGCCGTCGCCAAACGCCGGTGGAAACTCGGAAACCCGGAGCGGCCTGCGAATTTTCTTGCAATCCGGCCGTCAAAACTGTAAAGTCGCCCCTGCCTTGCCGAAACGTGATCGTCGCGCCGGCTTCGGACCGGCTGCTTGCCAAGGCTTTGCGTCACTGGGGAATAGTGTAACGGTAGCACGACTGACTCTGGATCAGTTAGTCAAGGTTCGAATCCTTGTTCCCCAGCTCCTCGATAAGCGGGGCCGCCCGCGGAAACGCACTTATTAAATATCGAACTGCGCGATAACGGGTGTGTGGTCGCTCGGGCGGTCGACGGCCCTGGGTGCGGTGTCTATATGGCAGGCCGTGCTCATCTCGGCCACCTCCGGCGTGGCCATGATATGATCCAGCCGCCAGCCCAGGTTCCGGGCAAACGCCCCCGGCATCCTGTAGTCCCAGAACGTATATTTGCCCACCTCGTCGCAGTGCATGCGAAACACATCGACAAAACCCCACTTCATCACCTTCTTGAGCCGCTGCCGAACGTCCGGATGAAAGCACACATGCACGGCCAGTCGCTTCGGGTCGTAAACGTCCCGGTCCTCCGGGGCGATATTCAAATCGCCTACCCAGACCACTGGATCCTGCGGCTCAAAGCTGGTGCGGAAATAGTCGGCGAGCCGCTCGAACCAATCGAGCTTGTAGCGGAATTTGGCGGAGTCAGGCGATTGGCCCTGCGGCACGTAGGTATTAACTACCGTAATCGGCCCGATATCCGCCCTGATCAGCCGGGCCTCGTCACGCGGGTCGTCGTCGAATCCGAACGCGACATTCTCCAGCTCGCTCCTGCTGAAAATCGCCACTCCGTTATAGCTCTTCTGCCCCCGATAAACATAGCGGTATCCGGCCTCATCGAATGCCTGGCAGGGAAAATCCGCATCCTGGACCTTCGTCTCCTGAACGCACAGCACGTCGGGCTTCTGCTCCGCCAGCCACCCGAGCACTATCCCCAATCGTGCACGCAACGAGTTCACATTGAAACTAACAATCTTCATCTTCACGCCATTCTCGATTCGGGTCGGCGGACCCGAAGCCTTCCTGTCCCCGTGCCCTGGCCTGCCGGACCACGCCCCGCCGCCTCAGCCGTGCCTTTACCACCGAAGTATAGCCTGCCATTATCTAATGTGATTGACCGGATCGGCCGCAAGAATCATCGGGTCGCCCCAAAACCGCCACAGACGGCATCACGCAAACTCCTCGACCTGCTTTTCATCGGTCGTCCTGTCGGCCGGCAATTCCTCTATACGCGTCGTCCCCGGCGTGACCGGCTCAACAAGATCTCCCTGCTCAAAAGGGACGTTGCCAACCTCTTCCCCCCGGTCCAGTATGCTGTAGCTCTCGACTATTGAGAGAAGCCCCTGAATAAAGCTCAATATGCTCTCGGCCCCCTGGTTGATGTTCACACCCCCGGCCATCAGCGCATCGCAGCAGCCTTTTGTTCTGAAGTCATACAGCGGGATATGCAGATCGTTTGCACCGAGGAACCAGTCGAAAGCCTTTCTCTGCAGCGTCAGCAGCTTCTTGTCGCCCGTGGCGTCATGGGCGGCGCGAAGCATCAGCACGGTACCAGCCGCCTCGATAGGCTGCTGGTCGAAATTGGCACGGGTGCGGCCCCTCGGGTACCAGCCGTTGCACCCGACGAAGCTAAAATGCTCGCCTGTGAACGTGTTGGCCAGGAGAAAATCACTGCTCTGCCGCGCAACATCCAGGTACCTGTCGTTCTCCAACGTCATGCCCGCATCGAATAACGCGTGCGGCAAAACCGCATTGTCGTACGTCAGCACGTGCTCGAACCATTGCCAGCCCGGGTGACGCTGCCTCCCGTATTTGCCCACCAGCTCATCGGCCGCCAGCTCCATCTGGCGCTTGATATCGCTGGCGCCGGGAAACTGCCTCAGGTAGTCGGCCATCCCGAGTATGGAATATGCCATCCCTCTTATATGCTGCTTGAGAACACGTCCGACCGACCTGTCGAAGCAGTCTTTGATTACGGACAGGTAGGAAGGTGACGGTGGTTTTGCCATGACGGTCCCGAACGCCCACAGGACCCGACCGAACGCATCACTTGCCGGCTCGTCCTTTTGCCACGTCCTGTCAGAATGCATGAAGTTCCTGATCGACCCGTCCGGCTGCTGGGAATACATTACGAAAGACAGATACCTGTCCAGAAGCTGAAGCGCCTCCGGCTCACGGTACTGGGCGTAGTAATTGGCCATCGCAATGGCCGCGCGCGCGTTGTCGTCCGTGCAGTATCCGTCCCTGCGGTTCGGTATTGTGAACTTCGCGTGCTGAAAGAGCCCGGTCTCGTCCGTCAGCTTCTTGAGGTGAACAAGCGAGGGCTCGGGAACCTCGATGCTCGAAAGCGTCTCGGCAGGCGACAGCGGCGCCTTGGCCGCCACCTGAACCGGCAGCCTTCTGGCCCTGAACAGCTTCCAGTAGACCTGGCCTATCTTCGGCCACGTCCGGGACCGGCCGTAGTCGTACGCACGCCTGCGAAGAGAATAATACAGCCCGTCATCGCCCAGTATCCCCACTATGGCCTCGGCCATTTGCGTGCAATCGCCGAACGCCACCAGCTTGCCACGACCGTTCGCCAAAAGCTCCTCCGCCGCCCAGTAGGGCGTGCTGACCACGGCCTTGCCCGTGCCGACGGCGAACGACAAAGTCCCGCTGGTCAACTGCTCCCTGCTCAAATAGGGAGTCACGTAAACGTCCGCCGCACACAGAAAATTGTGAAGCTCCTCGTCATCCACGAACCGGTTGTGAAAAAGAACATGGTCCTCAAGACCGAAGTCCTTGACCATTTGCTGAAGGCTGAAGCGGTATGACTCTCCATCCTGCTTTAGGACGGCCGGATGAGTCATGCCCAGGACTATATACATCACCAAGGGCTCGGCCGGGACTATCTCGCGCATCGCTTCGAGCATGTACTCTATGCCCTTGTTCTTGTTCAAAAGCCCGAACGTCAGGATCGTCCGGCGGCCCTCCAGACCGAATTTGTGCTTGTAGTAGTTGCTGTCAACGAACGGCAAATCCGGTATCCCGTGTGCTATCAGATCGATCTTCTCGTCCGATACGCCGTAGATATCGCGGAGCATCCCCACCCCGCGCTCGTTCATCGTGATTACCCGCATCGAGGCCTCGCAAACCTCCACCATCGACTTGCGGTAGGCCTCGTTCGGCTCGTCCAGAACCGTGTGCAGCGTCGTTATGATCGGGGCTTTGAGGCGGTTTAGAAGCAGGCTCAGGTACTGCCCCGCCTCGCCCCCGAAAAGCCCGAATTCATGCTGGACCGACACCAGATCGACGTGGCTGAAATTGATGTAATCTGCAGCACAAATATAGTCCTTCTTTACATTCTGACGGACCTCGAACTTCACCGGCTCGGCGTATTTGAGTTCGTCATCCGCCCTCATTGCCACCACCAACGGCTCGAATCCGCCTTTGGAAGCGGCACCTACGCTCCTGATAAGGTCGGATGTAAACGTGGCAATCCCGCATTTTCTCGGCGGGTAAGATGAAATGAAGACAACCTTTTGAGAGATCCCTTTGGGCATCTGCAAAGTCCCTTTCGTACGTAGCCGCGATGGGTAAGTCTGATTCTAAGCCCACCCGGCCGGCCTGTCAAGCTAATTGCGCAGCATTCTCCCTTATCAGGGACTTCCTCCGTGTACAGAAGCGCCTCACGTAAATCCTATACGCCCGCAAAGGCCTGAAATTGCGGATTACAATATTTTTTTCAATATTTCCTTTATTCTCTCGCACCAACTATTGACACCTGCGTATAATACGCTACTATTACAGTGGGAATAATAGGAGATTTAGCCATGAAGCTATCGACTCGTACAAGGTATGGAATAAGAGCAATAATTGAGCTGGCAGAACACGCCGGCAACGGCCCCTTGCAGCTCAAAATCATCGCCCGCCGGCAGGGCATATCGGTCAAGTATCTCGAACAGCTAATCGCCGTGCTCAGAACCGCTGGATTCGTGAGGAGTATCAGGGGGGCGAAAGGCGGGTACGTACTTGCCAAACCAGCCGACCAGGTTAGACTCATCCAGGTCGTCCATTGTCTCGAAGGACCGGTCATGACCGCTGAATGTGTGGATGACGAAGAGTACTGTGACCGCGCTGCGGACTGCGCCGCCAGAGGGGTCTGGGCACAGGTTCAGCAGGCCGTTGAGAATGTCCTGCAATCCATTACACTCCAGGATTTGGTGGACAGGACAAGACGAAAAAAGGAGTTGGACTATCAAATATAGATGGAGGACCAATTATGAGCGCCATATTCGGAGACATCTCCACCGCCGTCGGATATACACCACTGGTGCGAATAAATAACCTCGGTTCACAAAAAGCCGATATTCTCGCCAAGCTCGAATCAAAGAACCCGTCCGGGAGCGTGAAGGACAGGATCGCAAAGTACATGATCGAGGATGCCGAGCAAAGGGGCCTGATAAAGCCGGGGGCTCTCATCATCGAGCCGACCAGCGGGAACACCGGTATAGGGCTGGCATTCATCTGCGCGGCCAAGGGATACTCTCTGATACTTACGATGCCCGCATCAATGAGCGTCGAGAGAAGAAAGCTGCTGGAAATCTTTGGCGCCGAGCTGGTTCTGACCCCTGCGGATCGCGGGATGGCGGGCGCCGTTGAAAAGGCCGAGCAGTTGCATGCCGAGCATCCCGGCTCTTTCATGCCCCAGCAGTTCAAGAATCCGGCAAACCCCCGGGCCCACCGCGAAACGACTGCCGAGGAGATATGGAATGATACGGACGGTAAAGTAGATGTCATCGTCAGCGGCGTCGGCACGGGAGGAACGCTCACCGGCTGCGCGGAGGTCCTCAAAAAGAGGAATCCCAGGCTGAAGGCCGTCGCCGTCGAGCCCAAAGATTCGCCAATACTGTCCGGCGGCAAGCCGGGGCCGCACAAGATACAGGGCATAGGGGCCGGCTTCGTTCCGGACGTGCTGAATACCGAGCTATTCGATGAGGTCGTGCAGGTCGCAAACGAAGACGCCTTCGAAACCGGCCGCCTGCTCGCCCGAAAGGAGGGTATCCTCTCCGGCATAAGCGGCGGTGCAAACGTCTGGGCTGCCCTGCAGATCGCAAAAAGGCCCGCAAACGAGGGCAAAACCATTGTGACTTTCATCTGTGATACCGGCGAAAGGTATATTTCTACCGACCTGTTCGCCCTTGTGAACCACCCGTAGAATGCGCAATCGCCCTAGATCCCGGTGAATCCAAATGGGAAAGAACAACCTGACGGACAAGAAGATTAAGAGCCTCGTTGCCCGAATCGCGAGAACCTACCACGGCGATTCGGGAATCAACTTCATCGATGCCGCCAATTTGCCCGTCAGAGGACAAATCCTCGAAATCCTGGACCTGCTTTTTGAAGTGCTCTTCCCGGGCCATACAGGAAGCAGAAAGATCACCAAATCCAATATCAATTTTGTCGTGGGAGACATCCTCTGCCAGGTCTATGCCGAGCTCGCGGACCAGATCGAGCGGGCGTACAATTACCAGTGCAGAATCAAGAAATGCGACGGCTGCGACTGCCGGACAATGGCCGAAAACGTTACCGCCCATCTGCTCGGGCAGTTGCCGCGAATACGGCGGATTCTAAAAGGCGACGTCGCCGCCGCTTTCAGCGGCGACCCCGCAGCCAAATCCTATGAGGAAATCGTCATAAGCTATCCCTGCATCGTGGCAATCGCAGCACACCGAATCGCGCACGAGCTCTATCTCAAGGAGGTCCCGCTTATACCAAGGATTATGAGCGAGTGCGCGCACGCAAGAACCGGCATCGATATACATCCCGGAGCAAAGATAGGAGAGAACTTCTTTATCGACCACGGAACCGGGGTGGTAATCGGTGAAACCTCCGTCATCGGAGACAACGTCAAAATCTACCAGGGCGCCACCCTCGGAGCGCTCAGTTTCAGAAAGGACGAAAGGGGGAGAGTCATCAAGGGCGGCAAGAGACACCCCACAATCGAAGACGATGTCACCATCTACGCCGAGGCCACGATCCTCGGCAACGTAACCGTCGGAAAAGGCGCCGTAATAGGGGGCAACGTCTGGATCAAGGAATCCGTGCCGCCCGGGGTCACCGTGGCAACGCCCAACCCCGACCTGGTTTATACAAAGACGAAGAGCCCGTCGCCTGGAAAAGCGCGCCGGGTCCGAAGGAATAATCCTTGATGCTGTTGCATCCGCACAATTTGTCCGGGAGGCAGTTTTGACTCAAGACATCGTCGAAAAGATAGGCAAGCTCAAAGAAGAGCGCGACGCGGTGATACTTGCGCACAATTATCAGCCCGCCGAAATACAGGACATTGCCGATTTCTGCGGCGATTCTCTGGGCCTTAGCGTAAAGGCGGCGGAAACCGACGCAAAGGTCATAGTCTTTTGCGGGGTCACCTTCATGGCCGAGACGGCCGCCATACTCTCACCCGAGAAGACCGTACTGCTGCCGGACAAGCTTGCCGGTTGCCCAATGGCCGACATGATAACCGCCGAGCAGCTCGGCGACCTCAAGCGGCAGCACCCGGACGCGCTGGTCGTCTGCTACGTGAACAGCCCCGCCGAGGTCAAGGCCGAGAGCGACTACTGCTGCACCTCGGCAAACGCCGTAGAGCTCATAGGGGCCCTCCCGTCCGACAAGAAAATCATATTCGTTCCCGATCGTTATCTCGGCTCCCATGTCAAGAACAAAACCGGCCGCGACATAATCCTGTGGCCCGGATACTGCCCGACGCATGTGCTGATAACCGAAGATCAAATAGCCGAGGCGCGCAGAGAACATCCCGGTGCCGTCCTCATGGTGCACCCCGAGTGCACGGAGCCGGTCCGCAGCGCCGCCGACCAGATCCTCAGCACCGGCCAGATGCTGAAGTTCGCGCGAACCAGTGACGCCGCCGGTTTCATCGTCGGCACGGAGATCGGCATAATACACACGCTCAAGAAACAGAACCCCCAAAAGGAGTTCTTCGCGGTCACAGACAGGGCCGTCTGTCCCAACATGAAGCTGATTACCCTCGAGAAGGTCGCCTGGTCGCTCGAGGATATGCAGTACAAAGTCACCATCCCCACCGAAACAGCAGCAAAGGCCAGAAAGGCCCTCGACAGAATGCTGGAAGTATTGCCTCCGAAGTAGTAAGGACTTACAGATGAACGAAGAAAGAAAGCACCACCTCGAAACACTCGCGCTCCACGCCGGCCAGCAGGTCGACTCCGACACCGGCAGCAGGGCCGTGCCGATATACCAGACAACCAGCTACGTGTTCAAGGACACTGACCACGCCGCAAATCTATTTGCCCTGAAGGAGTTCGGCAACATCTATACGAGGTTGATGAATCCGACAACGGATGTCCTCGAAAAACGCCTTGCGGCTCTCGAAGGCGGGGCGGGCGCGCTGGCGCTTAGTTCCGGTCAGTCCGCAATCTACGTCAGCATTTTCAACATCTGCGGAGCCGGAGGCCACATCGTCGCCTCGAACTCGCTCTATGGTGGGACCGTCACCCTCTTCGCGCAGACCTTTCCAAAGCTCGGAATCAATGTCACCTTCGTCGACCCCAACAGGCCCGGTAATTTCGCCGACGCCGTGCGAGAAAACACCCGCTTGATATACCTTGAATCAATTGGGAACCCCAAGAACGATATCCTGCGGTACGACGAAATCGCCGAAATCGCCCACCAGAACAAGATGCCCGTGATCTGCGACAACACTGTCCCCACGCCCATCCTGTTCCGTCCCATAGAGCACGGCATAGACATCGTGGTCCATAGCTGCACCAAGTTCATCGGCGGACACGGCAACAGCATCGGCGGCGCCATCATCGACTCCGGAAAATTCGACTGGAGCAACGGCCGTTACCCCGAGCTGACCGAGCCGGACCCGAGCTACCACGGCGTCAAATACGTAGAGTCCTTCGGGAACCTCGCCTACATTATAAAGGCAAGAACACAATTCCTCCGCGACATGGGCTCCTGCATGTCACCCTTCAACGCCTTCCTCTTTCTCCAGGGCATCGAAACGCTGCACCTGCGGATGCCGCGACACAGCGAAAACGCGCTGGCCCTGGCCAAGTGGCTCGAAAAGCAAAAACAGGTCACGTGGGTAAACTACCCCGGGCTGCAGTCGCACCCCGACCATGCGCTCGCCAAGAAATACCTGCCCGGCGGACAGGGGGCAATCCTCGGATTCGGAATCAAGGGCGGAGCCGAGGCGGCTGTCAGGTTTATAAACTCGGTTCAGCTCGCCAGCCACCTGGCGAACATAGGCGACAGCAAGACGCTGGTCATACACCCCGCCAGCACGACCCACCAGCAGCTCACAAAGGAAGAGCAGCTCGCCGCCGGCGTTACCGAAGATTACGTACGTGTCTCGGTTGGAACCGAAAACATCGATGATATAATATATGATTTCCGGCAGGCCCTCGGCTCAAGTCAGAGGTGAAGAACATGTGGGAGTATACGGACAAACTGAAGGAGCATTTTTTCAACCCCAGGAACGTGGGGGAGATAGAAGACGCGGACGGCGTAGGTGAGGTTGGGTCACTGGCGTGCGGCGACGCGCTGCGCCTGACGTTCAAGCTCGACAAAAAAGGCAGAATCGAGGACGCAAAGTTCAAAACGTTCGGCTGCGCATCGGCCATTGCGACGTCATCCGTCCTGACCGAGCTTATCAAGGGCAAAACAGTCGAGCAGGCCGCAAAGATCACTAACAGGGACATCGCCGACTACCTCGGCGGACTGCCCGAACAGAAGATGCACTGCTCGGTGATGGGAAGGGAGGCGCTCGAGGCCGCAATAGAGAACTTCAAATCCGGCCGGACAAAAAAACACGCCCTCGAGGGAAATGTAGTCTGTACGTGCTTCGGCGTCACCGACAAGGAGATCGAACGCGTCATAAGGGAAAATGACCTTACCACCGTGGATCACGTCACCCACTATTGCAAGGCCGGAGGAGGCTGCGGCGGGTGCAAGGGTCAAATCGAGAAGATTATCGCGCAGGTGCAGGGCGACAGGATAAAACAGGCCGCCGCCCCCACTCAACGGCGACCGGCAAAGCTCACCAACATCCAGAAAATCCAGCTCATCCAGCAGACTATAAACGAGCAGATACGCCCCCCCCTCCGGGCCGACGGCGGGAACATAGAGCTTATCGATGTCGAAGGCGACAAGGTCACCGTGGCCTTCCGCGGAACCTGCGCACAATGCAGGCTTGCCGAGTTCACGATGAAAGACGTCGTCGAGGCGAAACTGCGCGAATTCGTATCCGAGGACCTTTACGTGGAAGAGCAGAAAGAGCCCTCGGACCGCCCGGCAGACCAAAAGGAATAGAGCATGAAGACAATCTATTTCGATAACAACGCAACGACAAAAGTCGCAGATGAAGTCTTCGCCGAAATCAGCCGGTACTTTACCGAATTCTACGGCAACCCCTCCAGCATGCACACTTTCGGCGGGCGGATCGGCCGTGACATTCGAAACGCCCGCGAGCAGGTGGCCGCCCTCATCGGCGCCGATCCCTCAGAAATAGTCTTTACCTCCGGCGGAACCGAATCGGACAGCGCGGCAATCCACGGGACCCTTGCCGCGTGCCCGAACAGGCGAAAAGTAATAACCACACGTGTCGAGCACCCGGCGGTACTGGCCGTTTGCCGTGATCTCGAGAACCACGGTTACAGCGTCATCGAGCTTCCCGTCGACAAGCTCGGGCGCCTGGACATCGGCCAGCTCGAAGAGAACCTGGACGACGACACGGCGCTGGTCACCATCATGTACGCCAACAACGAAACCGGCGTGGTATTCCCGATAGAGAAGATAGCCGAGCTTGTCACGAGCAGGAATGTGATATTCCACACCGACGCCGTCCAGGCCGTCGGGAAGATACCCGTCGATTTGTCCCGCAGCCGCATCGACCTGCTCAGTCTCTCGGGCCACAAGCTCCACGCCCCGAAGGGCGTAGGCGTGCTCTATGTTCGAAAGGGCACGCGTTTGTCTCCCTTCATGCTCGGGGGCCACCAGGAAGCCGGAAGACGAGCCGGAACCGAGAATGTCCCCGGCATAGTCGGACTCGGCAAGGCCTGCGAAATGGCCGGCAGCAATATCGAAGATGAAAACGGCCGTGTAAGGGCACTGCGTGACAGGCTCGAAAAAGCCATTCTCGAAAAATGCCTCGACGCGCGACTGAACGGCGACCCCGACAGCCGACTGCCCAACACGACAAACATCAGCTTCGAATACATCGAGGGCGAGGCAATCCTGCTCATGCTCGACAAGTACGGCATCTGCGCCAGCTCCGGCTCGGCCTGCACCTCCGGCTCGCTCGAACCGTCGCACGTGCTGCGAGCAATGGGCATCCCCTTCACGGCCGCCCACGGCTCCATTCGATTCAGCCTCTCGCGATATAACACGCAAGAGGAAGTCGACTACACCATCGAGGTTATGCCGAAAATCGTCAACCACCTCCGCAACCTCTCCCCGTTCGTCCATAAATAGCCCCGACCGATCATCGCCCAGGCTGACGTAGCACTCCATAGCCCAACCATGGACCGGAAATGCGGTTTTCAACCCCAAGGGCGGCTACCGGCTTGTTAAAAGAATTTTTGCAGAATTCCAAAAAGACCATCAACAAAGGGCCGTCCTGTTGCGCCTTTCGTATGCAAGTGTTTAAGAATGAGGCCAATGCGGCCCGTGATTGCACCAATTGGGTGGGCAATCAGTAGACCAGGCAACGGGGGCCGAGTGGTAATTGACCTCGCGTTTATAAAGAGTTGAATACGAATGCTCATTAGCAGGTCGCGGATGCATCCGCCTCTTTTCGGGGATATTGACGATTTCCGGCGGTTGCTGGTTGTCGCGGTCGCCGTATGTTTGCGGTTTATCGCAAAAACCGCCATCTCTTTGAGAAATTGACTTTCAGAAAGGGGGTATTGCGTATGGGCTGATAGTTGGAACTGCTTGTTTTTCCGTTTGATAATGTATAAGTCTTATTGTTGGCAAACAGATGTTGGTGTTTTATGGGGTAACTCCCTTGAAAGGAAGGCTTCATGAATAGTGTACGCAGCTCCAAGCTATGCGTTGCTCTTGCTCTTCTGATACTGGGTCTGTCCTTTGCCTGGGTCAGCGCGGTGCCGACCGAGTTCAATGGTGTACGTAAAATAGGCAGTTGCTGTAATTGGGATGACAGCAAACGCTGCCCCACATCCTCGCAGAGCGGGATCGTCACTGCCTGTTCTTACGATCAGTGTTATGCGGGCGGGTCAGGCTCGGGCAAAAGGACATCCCACACGTATTGCACCGGCAAGCAATACTGTGACGAAGTCACTGGCGAGACCTGCAGCGTGGGGCACGAGTGCGACTTGTAGCTTTTTACATGTCTCGGACCATGTTTGGTCCGAGACATGTTTCTTCTACGCTCACAAATGATAGTTGTGGGAGGGGCTTTTAGACTTGCAGGGCTTCCTTGCGGCTGCCCGGCGTAGCCAAGAATTGCAGATGGAGAGCAAATTATGTGCAAGAACTGTCCAAGATTGCCTTTGGTCCTGATTATCTGGTCAATATGTTTTCCCGCCCGTGGCTCCGAAAAGATGTCGCCGGACATTAGCGACATCATAGAACGCTTTGAGCAGGCGTGCGATTGGAACCAGTCGGTCTCGATGCGAATAAGCGCCGAAACGATCACGACCGGCAACGGCGTTAGAAAGGTAAATGAAGGCCACTGCGTACAGGCACTCACCTACCGGCGCGACCACGACCGGATCGAGCTAATTGGCAAGGATTGTCTGCTCGATAAAGACGCCGATCCGGACAGGGCGGGTTTTGACCCAGACAAAACGGATGAGTTCATCAGGGTTATCACCGACACAGAACGCGTGCGGGCGTTCAAGTTCGCCGGCGGAACGTCTTTTTCGGCGTTGGTAAGGCAGACCAATTTCAAACAGGAATTCCCGATGTACTATCACGACCCTCTCTCAGGGAACTTCCTCGACGGCGCACTGCCCATCGCAGGCGGCGCAAATCATATAGTCGAGCTGCTCAGACAGAAACCACGCTTGCGCAGCGGCACCGAGGAAATCGATGGAGTCCCTTGTTATGTTGTCGAATCCAGCACGCCACAAGGCGTGCTAACGGCTTGGATAGCCCCCCAGAAGGGCTACAATGCTCTGAAGTACGTTCTGCGAGGAGGCAACAATGTGGCAAGTGATTCAACCTCGGGAGGATGGGCCGTGGTTGTGGACTCGATAGATGTGCAGAAAATAGGCGACAGGCACGTGCCCGTTTCGGGACAGCGTACTCACACGATAGAATTCAAAGATGGCCAGGTAACCACTTACGTCACCAAAGTCAAACGCAGCGACATTGAATTGAATCCTGACTTCCAGAGGCTCGACGCTTTCAAGATTAACCTGCCGGAGGGAACAAGAGTCCGTATCGAAGAGTTCCCGGGCGTGCACTATATATTTCAGAAAGGCAAGATAGTACCCAACGTGGATAATTTGTTTTTTGAACAAATAGACACAGCTATACGTCGCATGAACAGGAGCAACCTCCGCGCAGGCGGTAACGACAAGAAGACCGCAAACACCGAATCCAAATACGACCGGCAGCAGTTGCCGGACCGGTCCGAGGAGAAAGCAATTCATTCAAAAAGAGTGTCCGCACATGGTGAAGCAGGGAGCTCCAAAGTCAGATTCGCCGGGATCCTATTCGTGGCCGCCGTACTCTGCGTGGCGGCGATTATCGTTGGTCGCCACCTGATCAGACAAGTGAATTAGGAGCGAGTATGCTCAAGTATGTTCTTTCATGCGCTGAAAGTACCATTTCTGTCTTCTTGGTTTTATTTTTTCTATCTGTAGCAGCAGCCGCTGATGGTGGGGAATATACGCCGGCGCCGGCGCAAAAGGGTCCCCAGGCTGCGGACCTGCGAACTTCAGAACACAAATCATCGGGCGGCTATTGCGGCATCTATTGTTTGTACGCGGCGATGAAGCTTGCCGACAAGAATATAGATTACCGGAAACTGCTGGAGCCCGAATATGTTGGCTCGTTGGACGGAAGCTCACTTTCAGAACTGAAGAAGGCGGCTGAAGACAATGGGATGTGTGCACTACCACTCACAAAGCTGACAACTTGGGATCTTCGCCGGATACGGTACTCCGTCATCCTCCATGTAAAGCTCGGCGCGGACAGGAAAACGTATGACCACTATGTGCTATTCTCGCGAACGGAGGATGGACGAGCGTGGCTATTCGATCCTCCTCAACCGCCAAGGGTGGTTCCATTCCGTCAGTTGGCGCCGATATGGGATGGCACCGGCTTGGTGGTCTCGGCCACACCAATTGACGCGGCCGCCCTTTTACATCCGGCGCACAAGAGGTTTGTTTTGTGGAGTTGCGCGGTTGTTGCCATTATGACACTGTACCACTTGGCAAAGTGGCGCTGGCCGCCGGCGTCACGTGCTTTATCCCGGAATCGGCTGTTCGTGCTATCTCTCACACAATGTGCGGGAATCACCGTAGTAAGCGTCATTTGGGCAGTCGCCTATCATTTCGCCAACGACGAGGGCTTTCTCGCAAATCCCTCCGGCACAGCATCTGTCCAGCGAGCTCACATGGGCAGTTTCATACCGAAGGTAAGCCACAGGAAAGTGCGCGCTTGGCTCAACAGCGGTACAGTTCTCATCGACGCCAGATACGAGCGGGATTTCCAGGCAGGGCACTTGGAAGGCGCGCTCAGCCTTCCGGTAAACGCGACTGATGACCATCGCCGGAAAACAACCGCCGATATTCCGAAAGATACCCGGATTGTCGTCTACTGCCAAAGCAAGCACTGCAAGTTTGCCGAGAGCGTCGCAATAGAACTCATGGATGACGGCTTCCACAATGTCTTTGTGTTCAGAGGTGGCTGGAGTGAATGGGTAGCGGAGACCACCAATCCCAGCCGACAAGCTATTCATACACGAAGTCCAGCGATGCAAGATGGAACATGACACCGGCACAGATGGACACAAGCTCCTAAAGGAAGAGCTTCCCAGCCTCGCTTGTCAGCCGGAGTGCCCAAAGCAGATTCTCCCGAACCTGATTATCGCCGTTTGCGCTTTGGTGCTGGCGGTTCATCTGCCTGCCCTTTGGGCCAAGGCGATGTCATTCGATGACAGACAATACCTCACTGAGAATTCGCTGGTGCAGGATCCAGGTTGGACATCGGTCAAACGCTTCGTCAGCGAAGTATTGGAACCGTCCACCGTTGGCGGGTATTATCAGCCGCTTGCAATGATTTCGCTCATGGCCGATTACGCGTTGGGCGGGCGACCCGACAACCTGATGCCGTTTCACCGAACAAGTCTCGTCTTGCATGTGATCAACAGCGCTTTGGTGATCGTTCTGCTCTATCTGCTGTTCGGGCGGCCTTGGGTGGCGGCGGGCCTCGGTCTGCTTTTTGGGCTTCATCCTATGACAGTAGAAACCATCCCCTGGGTGGGTGAACGCAAGACATTGTTAGCCGCATTTTTCGCATTTTCGTGCCTCATTCTCTATGTGTGCTACACTCGCAAGGGCAACAGAAGGCTTTACCTGATATGTCTGGTCACGTACTTGCTGGCCTTGATTTCCAAGCCGACCAGCACGCCATTACCATTGTTGATGATCCTGATGGATTATTGGCCTCTTCGGAGGTTCAAGAGCCGCACCGTCTTGGAGAAGGTGCCGTTTCTTGGCGTCGGGGCAGTCTCAGCAATCATAACATACATTTCACAAGGCCGCACGGCCGACGTTGTGCTGCCGGGTGAATACGCGCCGTGGCGAATTCCTCTGATTCTCTGTCACAACATCGTTTTCTACCTCTGCAAGATAGTCTGGCCGACAAATCTGTCGTCACACTATCCTCTCCCCAACTCGTTGCAATTGTCAGACCCAATGATGCTCGCTGGCGTCATCGGTACACCCGTGCTGATTGCCGTCTTATTGATCTCGCTCCGCTGGACGGCAGCCGCGCTAACCGGGTGGCTGATTTTCTTCATAGCAATACTTCCGACCATGCAGATTGTCGGTTTCAGTAACGTAATCGCATCAGATAAGTTTGTGTATTTGCCATCCATAGGGCTTCTAATGTTTCTGGCTTCATTTCTGACATGGCTCTCCGGGGTCAGCGCTCTGAATAAGTCCGTCCCGCGATGTGCAGTAGCAGCGATGATTCTGCTGATAGTGGCCGGCTCTGAAGCCGTTGCCACAAGACGCTACTTGGCGCACTGGCGAGACACTATGAGTCTTTACAACCACATGTTGACTCTGGCGCCGGATGCCGCGCCGCTCCACAACGACCTGGGCATTGCCCTTCAATCGGATGGCAAACTCATCGAGGCAATAGAACACTATCGGCGGGCCCTGCGTATTAGGCCCGACTATGCTGAGACGCATAATAATCTCGGCACAGCCCTCAAAACTCAGAGAAAGCTCCGCGAGGCAATTCAATGCTATCACCGGGCACTGCAAATCAATGCAAACCTTGTGGAAGCACACTACAACCTAGCCATGGTGTTCAAGGAACAGGGCGAGCCGCAAGGTGCGATAGAGCATTATCGCAAAGCATTACAGAGGAAACCTTCTTTCCCTGAAGCACATTACAATCTGGGTATTGCGTTGGCTTCTGTGCACAAGTTTGATGAGGCGTTCGCACATCTTCGAGAGGCGATGCGATTGAAGCCCGAATCACCGATCCCGCCTCAGACTATCGCATGGCTTATGGCGACCGGCCAGAACCCGAATGCGAACAATGCCCGCGAGGCTGTCCGTCTTGCCAAGCGAGCGGTAAAACTGGCCGGGGGCCGAGATCCGCGGGCTCTCGACGCGCTGGCGGCGGCTTACGCAGCAAGCGACCAATTTGACTTGGCGGTGGCTGCAGCCCAGGAGGCGCTGTCTCTCGCCAGCATGCGCGAAAACGAGCAACTATCCGATCAAATCAGCAGGCGCCTGGAACTCTACGGGCAAGGCAAACCCTACATTGAGGACCCAGCCCTGCAAGGACAGCAGTCAATAGCTGACGTCTCAAAAGACGACTTAAAAATGTTGGATAATCATAATATCGAAGGGACGCAATGATGCTACTCCATATACCAAAAACAAGCAATTGTTTTCCGGCGTTTACCGGTTGAACAACAGCCTCTCGCGATATAACACGCAGGAAGAGGTGGACTATACCATCGAGGTTATGCCGAAAATCGTCAACCACCTCCGCAACCTCTCTCCCTTCGTTTCGAGCTAAGCTTGCTATCCGCTAAGGGGCGTCGCAATCCGGAACCGGCCGTCATTCGACGGGGCTGTCGTCTTGTAATCGCGTGGGCCGCGTCCTCAGTCCAGCGTCAGCTCCGGCAGTTCCACGGCCCCGCTTTGCCGCCAATCCTCGAACCGCTCGCGCATCCGCCCCATCGCCTCCTGGCGCTCCTCTTCGCTCATGCCCTGCCACCTCTCCCACATCCCGCGCAGCCGCTCCCTCTCGGCCTGCCGCTCCTCCTCGGACATATTTCGCCATCTTTCCATAGCCAACCTGAAGCCCTCTCTCAATCTTGCCTTCTCCTCCTCGGTCAGATTCAGATTCGCCCACACCTGCCGCCACCCCCCGATACTCTGCATTACGTCGGCCGCTGCCGCCTCGCTAAACGCATCTGCCTGTTCTTCCACCGGCTCCTCCGCTTCTTGCTCGGCCTGCTCCACCACCGCCGGCTCCTGCTCCGCCTCTTCCACGACCACCAGCTCGGGCTCATTCGGCTCCACGGGCGTCTGTTCAGTCTCGTCGAAGCTTGCCGTCTTAACCGCAGGGGCCTGAGCCGGTCGCTCGGTCTCCTGGCTTTGCCTGACCTCGGGGCCGGGCTGCCGAACGTATCTGATCCCGAGCCCCAGAGCATACGCGGCCACAAGCACGGCCGCCGCCCCCGCGGCCCAGAACGCCGTATTCTTCTTGACCATTGCACTCACCTCGTCGCTCTACACGCCCCCCTAATACGCCCATACTACCCCAAACACCTTCCTGTCCAACCTTTCTCCCAACCACGCCTCACATTATAGCCGGGCTCCTCTCGACCGCAACAACAAATGCTCCCCTGCAGTTCGCCGGCTCAATGATTCGATGGTAAGCGGCAGGCTCTTTGCGAGCAGGCTAATCAGTCAAGCATATTCTCTTCGTCTGGAAGAGTCGCTTGCTCCCCCTCTTTGCAGCCTGCGGTTTTCTTCTTATCATTGCGGATTGGCTGACTGTGTTAATCTCGGTAATCTCGTATTATGGAGCCGAGGGCCGGCGTAGAATAACGGCGACAGCAGAGACTGTTGCGATTAAGGGGCTGCCGTTAGTCTCTTGGCTGCTTTTGGTTTCATCGTACGGCTCATGCTACTGACCTTTTGGCCTGGATTTGTCTTTCGGCGTCAGGATTACGACTTGATTCTGTCCTGACTTTTCAAAGCAAACGAGTATCTGGCCCCTGTTGTTGATGTCCAGTGCGCCAATGGAGCTGATATTCTCTAACCCGATATCCAGCTTTGCAGCGCCATGGGTGACGTCCCAAAAAAAGACAGAGTGCCGCTCCTTGAAGGTGAGAAATTTGGGGGTGAAGTAGTAGGCAACGGCCTGACCTGAATCATTAATCCTCACCCCTCTTCGTATCTGACCTTTTATATCAAGGTCGATCATGCCCGCATTGACTTGCCAGATGAAACCCCCTGGGTCGCCCTTTTTCGCCCGTTGTCCGCCCACCTGGCCCGAATTGTTGATACTTCTGGCGCGGGCGGCTCGTCCACCAGGTGCTCCAATATCGACCATCCCGGTGTCCTGCTGCCAGATGAACGCATGCGGTTTTCCGTCCGGCATATCCGAGTAGCCAACGACCTGACCCTTTTCGTTGATATCCAGGGCCAAGCTGGATTTTCCACCGAAGGTTCCGAGGTCTCGCATTCCGTTTGTTTTGTCCCAAATGAAAGGGCGCCATTGACCGTCGGGAGTCTTTGAGGCACCCACGACCTGTCCTTTGTTATTGAGGGCGTGTGCCTGTGAGTCGCCGCCGGGCGTGCCGAGCTCGGTGATGCCTGTTTCTTCGTCCCAGATAAAGGCACGATCAGGCGCTTGGCTATCCAGCTCGCTGAAGTAGCCCACTACCTGGCCCTTGTCATTTATGTCGTAAGCGCGGCTTTCTTTTCCTTCAAGGGCCGGGATGCTCCTTCTGCCCTTCTCGGGGCTCCAAATAAAGGCTGCGGCCCGAGCGTCTGGAGCGACCCGATATGTACAGCCGACGACATGGCCTTCATTGTTTATCGCGTGGGCACATCCGTGCTTTTTAAGGGAGCCAAGATCGGTGATTTCGTATTCAGGGGCCGGGGGCCGGCGTCGAATTATGGCGGCTGCCAAGACCGCCGCGATGATTGCGGCCACTGTTAGTGTTTTGGCTGTTTTTGGTTTCATTCTAAGACTCGATTCACTCCTCTCTTGGCCTCGATTCGGATTTTGGCGCAAGGATGATGACGCGGGCCGGGTCTTGACCGGGCTCGGAGTATTGAGTTCCGACGGTTTGGCCCTTATGGACAAAACTGCTTTGAATATTCTCCACGGGCCCTATATTATCAAGACTCGATCGATTTGTCACGGTTTGCTTGGGAAATCCGGTTCAAGATAAGCCCATTTAGCCTCGCTGCCGGGCCGGTACCAGAAAAGCTTCCAGTATCGCTCGTCGGTCTCAAAGAAGTCCAACGGCTCGGCCGTCAAATCGAACCGCGGGCCCAGCACGCCGAATCTTTTCATCTCTCGAACGTATTGCCTGTTCGGTTTGAAGCCCGCCATTCCGTACACGGCAGTTCCGGCCAGCCGCTCTTTGCCCGTCCGGATTGACCCGAGCAGCGCCTGGTACTCGGCGTCGTCCCGCCCGCTGAATTGATGGCGACACGTGCCCCAGCCCCCCGCCGAGGCCGGAAGAGGGCCCAGCAGCAGGGCGGAATTCTCCGGGCTCGATATATTCAGCAGAACGTGCGCGGAGAAGCGATGGTCGTCCTTTTGCACGATTCGCTCGTGCGGCGCGGTCTTCAATCGGCGCACAAGCGCCGAACGCTCCTGCTGCGACATGGTCAGGGGCAGCCGCGGCGCCTCTTTGCCTACTCCGTGACATTGCCGGCAGCGCCGATTCATGACCGGCGAGCCAAAAACCGAATGAAGCAGGCCCTCCTTCGCCTGGTCCGCCGCGTTGCGCAGGGCCGCATAGGTCCCGGCATAGGGGGCCCCGCTTTCGAGCCAGAGCCACACTGTTCGCCATTGCGCCGGTGTTGCTGTCACGTCGTAGTGGGACCCATCGATCTTTTGCAGAAGCTCGCTCGCGGATGAGCCGATGGTCCGCGGCTTCTGGTTGCCGAAGCCGTTGCGGCCGTCGGCCACCTGGCCTGTGGCCAGCAGGCTGTAGTAGCTGATCGACCAGCGGGGACCAAGGTCATCGGCCAGGACCACGCGCCCGCCCGGTTCGGCGTAGCTATGGCATGAGATGCAGTGCTCGTTTAGTATCGGCTGGATGTCCCTTCGGAAATCGAGGACGTCCGGAAGCGGCTGAAATGACTTGATTTGGCTCGGGGCCCGTCTTACGGCCATCAGCGTATTGCCGGCGATTGAGGCGGGCGTCAGCGTGCGGCCCTCGTGACAGCCGACACAGCCGAGCGTCTCGCCCGGGTGGACATTTGTGAAGCTCTGCATCCGCTTGACCGACAGGTCGTTGCCGTCGAGGGCGACGAAAAGAACGGGTCGGCCGGGGGGAACTTCGAAATGCGCCGAGCCGTCCTCTTCGACCGGAACGGTGCCGAGCACCCGCTCGAGCATGAACGTGCCCAGCCATGACGTAAGGTCCATGCCGCCGCTGAAATTCACCGGCTTCGGCAGGGGCTCCAGAATCAGCAGTTTCTTGATCAGGCCCCGCGGGACGCCCTGCATGCTGCGCCCCCTGTACACGTCGGCGAGCACCATTCGCCCCATTGGCTTGCTGTCGTCCGTCCGGTCGGCCAGTATCTTCTCTCGCGCCCGCACAGTAAGCGGGACAGGCTCGTGGACGTTCGCCTTTCCCTTATACGCCAAGACCGGGACAAGCTCGCCGCCGCGGGTCCCGAGCAGGATTTGTTTGAAGGCCGCAACCAGAAAATGCGTCCCGTCAATCGGCATCGGATCGTTATAGGCGGCTTTCGGCGTGATACGATGATAGCCGCGCCGGTCGTCGGGGCCGTACCTCGGCGTTATCGCGCAGACGTGTCCCCGGTGGTCCGAACGCCCGTGCCCCGGCGAATCGACCACCAGCACCTGGTCGCTGCCCGGAATCGGCCTGGCATCAATAAAGAGCGGATAGTGCTCCTGGTTGCCGAAGTACGCCAGCACGTTCGTGCCGTCAGGATTCATCGTCCAGAGCTGGTGGTAGCCCACCTGTGAACGGTCCACATACTCCCAGCGGGTATAAATGATGCGCCCGTCGGGAAGGACCGCCGGGGTGTTGTCGTGTTCGAGGTTGAACGACAGCGGGCGGATGCTGCCGCCTTTTCTATCACAGCGGAAAAGCGTCCCCACCTGGGTCATCCAGCAGCCGACCCATCGTTTGCTCCGCGTCGAGACGAACGCTATCTCGTCCGTGGGAAGGTATATCGCCTCGAAATCATCGAACGGCCCCTCTGTCAGGCGCCTTAGCCCCGTGCCGTCGGCCCCGATCTCATACAGGTTGTAGTAGTCCGTTCCCGCCGGGCGATACGAAAAAAGAATCGTTTTGCCGTCGTAGTGAACGTGCGGGTCTCTGACGCCGCCACCTTTCGCATCCAGCAGCACATGAACCCGGCCCGTGGCGGTATCCAGTTTATAGAGCCCGCTCTCATCCGGCTTGCCGTTGCCCGCATAGGCCTTGTGATTCTCGTCGTCGCAGTAATAACCTATGTTGGCATACCAGTGCGGGTCGTCGTAGGCCAGCCTCGTATCGAAGATTATTTGTTCTATGCCCAGTTGGGCCAGACGTTTCGCTCCCCTGCCGACCTGAAAGAGCCTTTGGGCGGCATCGCCCCCCTCGGCTGCACCCGCGCACCAGCAAAGCCACACCAGCAAGAGTCGAACAGATGCAGGCAGTGGGCAACGCCCATCTCTGATGACTCGGGCCTTTCTCATGTTCTGCTCCTTGGGCGCCGCTACGGGCAGCGGATACTGCGGCTGTTCTTAACCACGCATGGTAGAGCAGCCTGCCGTGCTTGTCAATAGACCGAATCCCTGAGTCATCCCCGGTTTTATGAGGTAGTTTCACATCTTTGCACTCGCAACACGCCGAAGGCCACAACACACGGATAGAAAGGCTTGCAATTTGATCCGTCTTCATACTCGCCTTTTCCGATAGAGTTGGAAGGGATTCTTCTTTGACCTGCCCTTGTGGGCGAAGAGCCGACCATCCTTTTGCTCTCATCCTAAAACTCGGGATGAGCCGGGGACATGGTTCTTGCCAACGTCACCGTGGAATGGTATCTTGTTGACCAGTATTTGTACTCGCTGCTCTGGGAAAGACGAATGAGCTACTACAGCTCTGGAAAGTCGAAGCTTTTGAAAGACTTTGATGTAACCGCAGATCTCGTGCGGGATTTCCTCATTCACCGTTATGACCGAGAATTCACCGACACATTATATAGAGAGGCACGGCAGGAATATGAAAACGTGATTGCGGAAATACCGCACATCAAAGATGTGCGCGCTCGTGCTCTAAATTCCTTCCTGCTAATTACCGCTCAGGAATTGGCTCTGTACAAGGCAATGAAGAGGCACGGCAAGGAACCGGGCGAAGTGTGGGAAATCTGCCATGAGGCAATCAAGCGGAGGATGAAGAGATTCTCGAATATAAAGCGTTGGTTGCTCAAACGTCTTATGTACTCCAGTTTCTTGACCAGAAGGGTGAAAAAGCGAGCCCTGAAACAGGAGCCGCTCAAGTTTGGAGATTTTGAGCTGAGATATGTTCTTGGCGATGGAATCGAGTTCGACTGGGGTGTAGATTATGTGGCATGCGGGAACTATAACTATGTGAAAGCACAGGGTGCGGAAGAGTTTGCTCCTTATGTGTGTATGTCGGATATTGCATTGAGTGATGCGTTGGGATGGGGCCTGATCAGAACACAAACGATAGCTGACGGATGTGAGTCGTGCGACTTCAGATTCAAGAAAGGAAGCGACACGAAGATATCGTCCAAGTCGCCCGAAGTACAGGCAACCATCCAGAGAATAGAGAAGAAAGGAGTAAGTAGCAATGGGAACGACTGCCTTGAAATTCAGTGATATCTACGATGAATTTCATGAAAAACTACACCGTTATCTTGAACGAATGAACGGAAAGAACAATGCAGAAGACCTCACCCAAGAGGTCCTTCTGAGAATCAATAAGGGGCTGAAGGACTTTAAAGGCAGGTCAAGCCTTTCTACGTGGGTGTACCGGATCGCCACGAACGTTGCTTTGGACAGGATGAAGAGTCGATCATTCCGACAAGACAACGAAACAGTGGCGCTTGAGGGGACGGACGCTGATCCGGATGCCGGACATATCTGCATAGACGAGAAGAGCCTTTCTGCTGAGCGGGAGGCGATTAGAAATGAGATGAATGAGTGTATCCGGGAGTATGTGGATAAGTTGCCGGCCGATTACCGGACTGTGGTCATACTGAGCGAGATAAAGGATCTGAAAAACCAGGAGATAGCGGACATACTGGGAATCAGCCTTGATACAGTTAAGATCAGGCTGCATCGAGCCAGAGTGCGGTTAAGGGCCGAATTCGAGGCGGGATGTGATTTCTATCATGACGAGAACGGCAACCTGGCCTGCGACAGAAAGAAATCTGAGAAAGATGGTGAATGAGCGTATCCTTTTCTGACCTCCTCTCGTCTGTAAGGTCAGAAAGGAGCCAAGACAATGAGAACGAATGAGAAGACGAATGGAAGGCATGATAGTGCTCAAGTATCCGCAAATGTGTTTTGCAGTGGAAGACCTGAAGGATACGCCGGATTGCCGCAAACCACGAACATCAGAAGCAATGAGAAGACCATGTGCGCAGAAGGAATCACCGACAAGAAAAGAAAGGGAGCGGCAAACGGCTGCGCTGGCCGCAGGGAGAATATTACTGTGAGCAAATCAAGTCACAGTTTTTCCGTCGAGGTTGAAGGCATGAAGGCGGTATGTCCTCTCGGCGAAGTTGTGGGAAACAAGATGATCGCCGAGGGGAGGATTCCTGTCATTTCGTGCGAAGGAGGGTGTTTTCGGGGAGAAATTGCCAGAATGGCGGCACATATAGTGGCAAAGGAA
>CP070678.1:5664306-5680930 GCA_020352515.1 Phycisphaerales bacterium
GTTTAGCTGGAAATGGCTGCTCAACTCCTGCAAGGAGGACCTTGTACCCAGGCAGCAGGACCTCAAGCCGGGTCCGGGTCGGTTCTACCCGATTCCGACCGGCCGCGACCAGCTTGCATAAGAAGACGCCGGGCTGCTGACAAGCTGTAGCAGACGCCCCTTTAGACCGGGGCCCCGCACAACGGGCCGCGGCGCCCCTGGACAGGCGTCAGCCTGCGCCGCAGCGCCGGTTCCAGGCAGGCAGCGCACGTGCGCCGCGATTGATGTCCCTCGCCCGTTGCTGTGAAAGGACCGGACATGTCCGCAGAGACAACGCGACATTCGTTCATAACCGCAGGGATACTGGCCGCGCTGCTTCTTGCCGTTCCCGCGGCTGCAAACTCGACGGTCGGCCTGCCCGGCCCCGCGCCCGGCCGGGCACGGGCTGAAATCAGCCGGGACGACCTGGCTCTCGAAAACGCGGTGATTTCATGCACATGGAAACTCTCCCAGGGAAAACTCAGACCCGCGCGCATCCTGAACAAGCCGGCCGCAGTTTCATTGACACTCCGGCAGGCCGAGTGCTTCGTGCTGCTCCTTGCCGATGATAGCGTGATAAAGGCCTCTGATTTCGAGGTTGTCGGCGAGCCCGCCCTGGAGGATTTGGAGCCGAACGATAAGGCGAGCCGGCTGGCGGAGCGCTTCGCCGGCCGACAGGTTACCGCAGGGCTGGCCGCTTTGGGCGGCAATCTTCGCGTCCGGTGGCGCGCGATTCTGCGAGATGGCTCGAACTACGTGCGGCAGCAAATCGAATTCCGCGCGGCGGGCAAAGCCGTGCCCATAAAGGAGATAATCCTGCTGGAGCTGGCGGCCCCAAACGCAGAGGTAGTCGGCGCCGTGGACGGCTCCCCTGTTGTGGCCGGTGATATGTTCTTTGCCGCCGAGCACCCGATGGCCAAAAGTCGGATTCTGCAACAGGAGCCCCGCAGTTTCCGTTGTAGTCTGGCCTGCGGCGACGCGCTTCGGCCGGGCCAAATAATGCTGCAAAGTTCCGTTATTGGCGTTGTTCCCAAGGGGCAGTTGCGCCGGGGCTTCCTGTACTATGTCGAAAGAGAGCGGGCGCATCCGTACCGGCCGTTCCTCCACTACAATAGCTGGTACGATATAGGCTACGGCCCCGAAAAGATTCACGAGCCCGAATGCCTGAACGTAATCGCAACGTTCGGCAAAGAGCTCATCGCCAGGCGCAAAGTCGTGATGGATTCGTTTGCGCTTGACGATGGATGGGACGACACCGGCTCGCTGTGGCGGTTTCACGAGGGCTTCCCTGAAGGTTTTTCCCGCCTGCAAAAAGCGGCCAAGCAATATGGCTCGGCACTGGGCGCGTGGCTTTCGCCCTGGGGAGGTTACGGTCGGGCCAAAAAAGAAAGGATGGAGTACGGCAGGATTCAGGGATTCGAGACCAACAAAAGCGGCTTTTCCCTGGCCGGCCCCAGGTACTACGCCAGGTTCCGCGATACCTGCGCCGGCATGGTCCGCGATTACGGATTGAACTACTTCAAGTTCGACGGTATCGGCACCGGCGGCCGGCCGGCAGGGGCGCCCGGCGAATTCACACGCGATATCGACGGCCTGCTGCGGCTCATAAGCGAGCTGCGCCGGATCAAGCCCGACCTGTTTGTAAACGTCACCACGGGCACCTGGCCGTCGCCCTACTGGCTGTGGTACGGCGATTCGACCTGGCGCTCGGGGGCCGACTGGAGAACTCACGGCTGGGGCTCCAAGAGACAGCAGCAGATAACCTATCGCGACAAGGAGACATACCATAACATCGTCCTCCGCGCCCCCCTGTATCCCCTCAATTCGCTCATGACCCAGGGCGTCATGTTCGCCAACCACGGTCTGCCGAAGGAATCTGGAGGGCTGGTGGAGGATATCCGCGCATTCTTCGCCTGCGGGACCAATTGCCAGGAATTATACATCACCCCCTCTCTTCTGGACTCTCGCGCCTGGGATGTTCTGGCCGAGGCGGCAAGGTGGTCCCGTGACAACGCGGACGTGCTCGTGGATACTCACTGGATTGGGGGCGACCCGGCCAAAGGCGAGATTTACGGCTGGGCGTCCTGGTCCCGGCGAAAGGGTATCCTGTCGCTGCGCAACCCGCACGAGAAGCCGGGCAAAATAACCCTCGATATAGGCCAGGCGTTCGAGTTGCCGCAGGGCGCACCACGCCGGTATATGCTCAAGAGCCCCTGGAAGGAGGATGCCGGCAAGCCCGCGATTTCGCTTTCCGCCGGCGCCGCTCACACCTTCGAGTTGAAGCCCTTTGAAGTGCTCGTCTATGATGCAACAGCCCGTTAAGCGCGCCTCGAAAGAAGCCCCCTATGCCTGCACGCCTGCACCCTCACGGGCCGAATTGCCCGGCAAGCCGGACCATCGTTTCATAATTGGCCATCATCCTTGATGTAATCTTGCGCCCGTTAGGTGCCGATGACGGCATAAGAACGAAACCCCTGCCCTCGCCCCACGTCCCGTCCTCAAGCGCTTTTCGGACGACCTTCTCAAATTCCGGCAGCTCCATGTTCTCCACGTCATTTACCTCGATGTTTCCGAACAGAACCAGTTGCCGGCCGTACTCGCGCCGCACGCGGGCCAGCTCGACATCCCCGTACGGCGGCGGCTCGATGGGGTCTATTGCGTCGGCCCCCATCTCCACGATGTGCTCGAGAACAGCACCGAGCCTTCCGTGGCAGTGAATCCGGGCAAAGCCGCCGTGCTCGTGAATAGTCCGGACCATCGGCCCGGTGTAACGCACAACGTATTCCTTGAAAAGGCGCGGCGGCAGGTAAGGCTCAGTGACATATTCGGGCCCATATATGCGCCACAGGCGGCCGCGGAATGCTTTGGCGGTCTCCTCGGTCCTGTGGTACAGATGTCGCGAGACCTTCTCCAGCAGGCGGTGGAAGAGCCTCTGCTCCTGCAGCGCGATAACCGTGAAATCTTCCATGCTGAAAAGAGACGCCGCCCGGCAGACTGGGTCCTCTGTATCCACCATGACGATGCCGCTGTCGCCGAGCCTCTGCTCTTCCTCGAGGAGCGGGCCCGTATCGACGCGCTCGGCGAAAACCTCGTCGGGCAGCTCGAGATATGCCTTCAGGTCTTCCGTGCCCTTGAGCAGGTGCTCCAGGGTCCAAACGGTGTCGATATCAGGGTCGCGGCGCGTCAGGGATCTCATCGTTCGCCCGCCGATTTTCAAAGTCGTGCTGCGCAGACGGCTGCGGCCCTGCGTGTAAGTCTCGGTTGTGAAGAATTCACTCCAGGGACCCGGGGCGCTCGACCCGGCGCCGGAAGAATCCACTTCGTGCGAGCGCGGACTAACCGGGCTGCGCATGCGGATCAGGTCTGTCTTCTCCTCGGCCAGTTTCAGCAGCGGCCGCCACGATGGGTCGTTGTAAACGTTGAACTCATCCGGATCCGACGGATCGACTCTAAAGCCCCCTATTTCATAGAAGTTCACCGCGGGCCGGTCCACGGCCTCGCCGCGCAAAGTCGCCATCAACCTTTCACGCCCGGTCACGCTCGTCCCCCTCAAACGTCCTGCCGCTCGTCGGACCTTCTCGTAAGAGTCTTGAATAGCGACCGGATATTGAAGAACCCGCCGACCGAAACGACCACGGCCGCCACCGCAAAAACGGTAAGGCTGGCAAAAAAGAAGACCGTCCAGAAACTGATCCAGAAATTCATATTGTTCTACTCCTTCCGCCCGGATGACGCCCTGCCGTCGGGAAACAGCAGTGAGCCGACCACCATGGCCGATATTGCAAGTGCTATGACAACCAGTCCGACGATCTCACTTCCGATCGTCTCGTACACGAGAACCGTCTTTGCGGCAACCTGCTCTATCGGAACATCCTTGAGCACCAGAACCGTCTTCTCGGTGACCTCTTCTATCGGTATCTCCTTCGTGAACCCGAAGTGCAGCTTCACGGGGTTCAGCAGGAATCCGAGCTTGTTCTGCACCGGCGTCAGGCCGACAATCGCGAGAAATCCGCAGGTCAAAGCCAAATAGGCCCCGATGCGGCTGGCGCGTTTCCAGTAGATGCCGAACACCAGCAGCGCGATCGCACCCGTGAAATAGATCGCGCCCGATATGGCCATATAGTCCCACAGGTCCTGACCCAAATCGTACCAGAGCCCCCAGATAAGAATGAAAATCCCGATGGCCACTATGAAGATTCTCGTCAGCAGCACGCGAGCCTTGGAGGACAGCCCCCCCTTGAACCACGGCGCAACCACGTCCTGAGTCAGCACCGAGCTCCAGCAAAGCAGGTAGCTGTCGTGCGTGGACATGAACGCCGCTAACATACCCGCTGAAATAAGCCCTATAAGCCCCGCGGGAAGAATCTGGCTCAGGAACACCGGCATCGCCATCAGGCTCACCTCCGAATCCACCTTGCCGCTCTCCGGCATGAAAACGCTCTTCAATCCCCCGTGCTGCGCTATGAAGACAAAGGCGCAGATTCCGAAGAAGTACGGTATCAGAAATCGAATCAGGAAACCCACCGACGCGAACGTGTAGAGCCTCTTGACCGTTCTGGTGCTGTCGGCCGAACACGCGCGCATAACCGCCGTCTGCCAGATGGCGCAGTTGACCAGCCCTAAGAAAAACATCCATATCACGTACGAGCCGCCAAAGCCCTCGGCGTCGAAAGGATTGAAGCCCGCCTCGCCCTTCAGGCTCGATACCGTCCCGATGATGTTGTCCCAGCCCAGGTATCGAATCGACAGCACGCTCGTCGCCAGAAGGCTGAACGAGAGCACAACGAACTGTATATAGTCCAGCACCACCACCGAGACCATCCCGCCGAGCGTCGTATACAACAACACCAGGCCGAGCAAAACGCTCATTATTATCTTCAGGTGATAGCCCTCGGTCATGCCGGTCACGCCCATCACGAAAATAGAGCCGGCCTTGAGAAACATCCCCATGTTCAGAATCCCCGAAAAGGCCAGTATGATGCCGCCCAGAATCCGCACCCCGTGCCCGAAACGCTTCTCGTAAAATTCCGGAATCGTCATGACGCTCATTCTTCGCAGCGGCACCACGATAAAGCCCGTCAGACCCACTGCAAGAGCCACAACCGCCGAGGCCAGCGCGATATGAAACGCCGCGAATCCACCCGTGAAGCCCTTTTGCGCCGAGTACATCACCGTCACAAGGCCAAGCTCGGTTCCGATCATCGTCGCAACACCGAGGAAAGTCTTCAAACCCCGCCCGGCAACGATGAAATCCGTCACGTTGCTCACGTATCGTTTTATGTAAACCCCCACCGCGACGATGGCGCATAGGTACGCCGCCACGATGCACCAGTCCATGACGCCGAAATTCGTTTGGATTCCGAGTTTACTAAAGTCCATAAAGTCTCCCTGTCACAAAGAAATCCAAAGAGTTCGTGACACCAACAAGCTCCTTCGCGCTCATGCCCCCGGCCTGCAATTCGGCCGATACCATCAGCAGTTCCGGCGGACCATATTAGAACAAACCGCCTCGCTCGGCAAGCAAACTCACTTCAAGGAAGACAGCGCCTCCCTGCACAGCTCCCTGTGCTCATTTTGGTCCCGCGAACCCTTGGCCCCGGCCGCGCCCGTCTCCCACGCCGAGCGCGCATCCTCCACGCGCCCGAGCGCCTCGAGCGCCTTGCCCCTCCAGTACTGGGCCCGCGCCTCCTGCGGCCTGTTCGACCGCCCGACGCCTATGTTCTCCGGATACGTCAGGGCCGCCTCAAAGTCCCGCAGGGCCCCTCCATAGTCCTCCTTCTCGAAACGCTCCCGCCCCCGCTCAACGTGCGCCTTGTGGAATATGTCCCACGTGATTGTCTGGCCCTCCCAGTTGACAAAGTACGGCGTGGCCTCCAGCAGGTCAATCGCATCGCCGTACCGCCGCTCGTCGAGATAGGCCTGGGCAAGCATGATTATCACCTCCGCCCGTCTGAGCTTTTCCGACGGTGTCGCTTCGAGAACCTTTATCGCCCCAGCCCTGTTTTTTGCAGCCAGAAGAATATCGGCCAGATCCCGGTACAGGGTCTGGTCTGCCGGCCGGGCCGCAATAGCCTTGCGGTAAAGCTCCTCTGCCTTGGCCAAATCCTCTTCCACCGCCCAGGCATACAGGCCGAGATTCCGGAAAGCGATACTCAGTGACGCGTCCAGCCCCGCCGCCCTCTGCCAGCGCTCGCGCGCCTCTTCCAGCCGGTCAAGATGGGCGTAGAGATTGCCCTGGTGCAGGTGCGCGTACGCGTCGTCGGGATTTCTCGCGATAGCGTGCTTGAACACCTCCACAGCCTCCGGACGCGACGGGAAGACATAGTCCCGGTGCGCCGAGGCCGCCCTGGCAAGATAGGCTTTGGCACTCTGCGCGTCCGACCTGAGCGACGCAAAATAAGCCATATAATAGAACGGCAAGGGGCTTCGCCGGCCTTTCGGCGCCCCATCAACGCACACCGCCCCAAGCAGTATCTCGGCCTCTTTCGCCAGCCCCGCCTCGGCGAAAACGAGCGACGTCTCCAGCATCTCAAATTCGTCCTCGCCAACAAAAACCCGCACCTGACGCGCAAACCGCCCAAGTTGCCTTCTGCCCTGCAGCGCCGCCACCGCCCGGGGCACAAGCTCTGTCGGGTTCTCTGCTATCCTCGCCGCGGCGAGCCTGTAGGCCGCCTTCGCCTTCCCGGCGGCGTACAACGCCAGCAGCAGATGGTCCTTCGCCCGAACGTCCGTTGGATTGAGCCGGACCGCCGTTTCGAAAGCCCCTACTGCCTTCGGATATTCGCCCAAACGCATGTGCGCGCGGCCGGCAAGGTCGTATCCGAGCGAGCCCGTCCCGGGACATCTTGCCGCCCTGTATGCACACCTCAGCGCTTCGCTCTCGTCTGCAAGCCTCAGGAAACTGGCGCCCAGGAAATACCACGACGATCCGTCCGTATCATCCCGCAGCAGCGCCTTTTTCAGCCCTTCGGCCGCCTTCTCATAGAGTCCCGCCTCGAAATCGAGCACCGCCGTTGCCGCAAGCGCCTGTGAATGCCCGGCATCGGCGGCCAGCGCCTTGGCGTAGTATTCGCGGGCCCTCCTGCGATTCGTGGCCAGGTCGTGTTTGCGCCCCTTCAGGTAATTCTCCTGCGCACTGAGCTGCTCGTCGTCTTTTGTCATATACGCCGGTCTCTCCGGCGGTGACGTCTTCGGGATAGGCAGCGCAGTCGTAAAAGCCGCCAGAACATAGCCATCCTTTGCCCTTAGTGTCACATCTACAGGCGACTGCGGCGCCGGTGAGAGCACAACCTCCTGGACCGCCGCGGGCGAAAGATGCACGCGTTCCTTCAGCAGCCCCGTGCCTCCCTGCGAAATGATACAACTGGCGCCGGGGAATCTGCCGGTCGCAATGATCCGCAGACCGAGCCTGCCCCCGTCGCGTCGGCTCTGGACGGCTACATCCTTCGTCGCGTATTCGAATCCGTCGCCGAGCCCGTGCACCGGATACCACCATTCCTCCCACGAGACCTCCTGCCTGGGGGCCAGCATACCGTAGTCGGACTGCGTCGGAAGCGGACCGCTCTGAACCTCAATGTACGGACCGTCGTCGTCGGTTAGGTTCTGCTGGCTGACCAGGCCGAAGTCCCACGTCCCCCAGGTCCACGCCTTCTTGCCGCTCAGCCTGTGGTGATCGGCCACCTGGACAATTCCGCGGTCCGAATCCACGTCGTAAGCCCCGAAAAAGTCGAAGACGCAATTGACTGAGAAAACCGAAGCATAAGTCTCATAGTTCTTGAGCCAGGACAAATCCTTGCCCTCATGAACTGGCCAGGAAAAGAACTTCGTTCCCGCGTGGTCGGTCCCGAGGGTCATCGGGTATATGAAACGCGTTCCCGCCCGGCACGGAAATGCCGTACAGTTCCAGAAGTAGTAGGGGCTCACTGCGTCGGTCGGGTTGAAAATGCGGATATGCTCCTCCAGGCACGCTCTTCCCGGGCGCAGTGTCACGCGGGCCGTCCATCGCGTTCGAAGACTCTTTTCCAGGTTCGCCACCTCGAGGTACGCCGAGCCGTCCCTGTTGCGGCCGACCACCGCGTCAACCGGCGACAAAACGGTCACCGTATGCCCCTGCGGCCCCGCATTCCACTCCACCCCGCCGCTTATCCACGCCCCGCGCATCGCAATCATCCCCGGCTTGATCACCTTATTGAGATGAAACATCTCCTTGCCTTCGGTCTTGTCGAGCACCGAATGAAGGCGGCCCCCAAGCTCGGGCAGGCAGGTGACCTTCAGGTATTCGTTTTCGAGGAATAACGCCTTGTACGTCCGGTCCCTCTTCGCCCGGCCCAAATGGTCCTGCATCGTGTACGGATAGACAATCGAGCCCTTGACGGTCGTCGAGAATTTCACCTGCCCCTCCAGGGCCCAGAACTTCGGATTAACGTCCTCCTCCCATCCGTACGTGGGGATAGTCACGGTATCGGCCCACGCCTTCACCTCGGCCTGCCCGGAATTTGAAAACACCAAGACCAGCAACGCACAAAACACAACCACATTGAAATTTCTTAGCGAAGCTCTCATAAATGTCACCTCACATTCTCCCTTCAAGATCGCCTGCGACGACGTCACTTGGACCTGAGAACCTTGGCGCCGGCGCGCTATCTACTTCACCTCATTCAATTTGCCGAAACGCCCTCTCGACCGTTGCGTTCATGGCTTCTTCGTTCTCCATAATCGACCGCACCAGCTTCATCTGGGCCCGGCTGCGGTCGAGATTATGTCCTTCCCGGCCGATCTTATAATACACATCCCCGGCCAGATAGTCGCCCAGAAACCTGATGAGCTGCTCGAACGTGATCAGCTTGCCCGCGACGACCAGGTGCTCCTTCTCGCCACTACAGAGAAACCCTTTTGTCTGCCCGGCGTAGCCCTCGACAATCGCCTCGAATACCTGCATGTTCACCGCAACCTTCGATAGATCGCGCTCGTCCTCGTCCGCTAAAGTCACCACCGTCCGCACCATATCGCCGAAATCGTAAACGCTAAGCCCCGGCATTACCGTGTCCAGATCGATTACGCAGACGCCCTTGTGCGTATTCTCATCGAGCATGACGTTGTTGATCTTCGCGTCATTGTGGATAACCCGAACCGGAATCTCTCCGGCCTGCGCCGCATTCAGCAGGACGTCGCAAAGAGTCGCGTTCTCAAGCACAAACTCGATCTCGGCCTTCGCGTTCCTTGCCCGGTTGCATGGATCCGCCCTGGCAACCCGCTCGAAAGTCTCCAGCCGTTTCGGTGTGTTGTGAAAGTCCGCGATGGTCTCGTGCAGGCCCGGCCCGGGAAGGTCGGTCAGCATGTTCTGGAACCAGCCGAACGTGCGGGCCGCTTCATGCGCCAGCTCTTCCGACTCCACCTTGTCATACGTGACGGCCCCCTCAATATAAGTATAAACACGCCAGAAACCGCCCTCGCCGTCCCTGTAACAGCCCGCCCCGTCCCGCGCCGCGATGACCGCCGGCTGCCGCCCCGCCCGCTCCGCGTCGATGCTCTCCATCCGGCTGCGTATGTGCTCGGTGACCCGGACGACATTCTCCATCAGCGACACAGGGTCGCGGAAAACAGCATCGTTTATCCGTTGCAATATATACCGGACGATTCCCCCGTCTGTCTCGGCGACCACAACGTAAGTGTCGTTGATATGGCCGCACGTCAAAGGCTCTATGCGCGCCGGTCGGCCCTCGATACGGAATTGCCGGATGATTTGTCTGACGCCGCTTTCCACCATTATCCCCAGAGCTTCTCCGGATAAATGCCCTCGTCTATCAGTTCGGCGATACACCTTGTCGCCACCGCGGCATCCCGGCGGAACGTCACTCCAAACCACCGCTCGCCCGTCCGAAGAACCTTCACTGTGGCCCTGCCGGATTTAATAAGCTCATCCACCGCATCGGGTATGAACAGCTCCGAGCCGTCTTCATGACCCCGCCTTTCGAGAAACTGCCGGAACGATGACCGCAGGTGAGCAAAGACCGACGGCTGAAATGCCCACAGATTCATCGAGACAACCTCCCTGCCCGTCAGCAGGTGCTCGGCGCCGTCGTCGTCGATATACCGAACGCCCAGCCGTGTCTTTTCAACCTTCTTGCGCTCGACAATCTCCTTCAGGAACATCCGCTCGTCACACCGGCAAACGCCCCTGGCCACGGACCCGTACTCGCTCAACGTATCCGCCAGCGTGTAGCCGATCATCGCGTAACTGTCCGGCGAGACGTGCTTCTTCGTGAGAAAACCGGCCGTCGTCTTGAATGCCTCCGCCCCGTAATAGTCGTCGGCGTTGATTACCGCAAAGGGCCCGTCAATTACATCCCCGGCCACCAGCACCGCGTGGCCGGTCCCCCAGGGCTTACGCCGGCCCTTCGGAGCGGCAAAGCCGTCAAGGCAGGCATCCGTATCCTGGTATGCGTAGGCCGTCTCCACAAGCTCGGCGAACTTCGTGCCGATCTTTGCCATGAAGGCCTTCTCAAAACAGTGCCGAATAACAAAGACGATTTTGCCGAACCCGGCGCCTATGGCGTCATAGATCGAATAGTCGATGATGATTTCGCCGTTCGGGCCCACAGGGTCTATCTGCTTGAGGCCGCCGTATCGCGTGCCCAAACCTGCCGCTAAGATCAATAGGGTCGGTTTCACTGTGGACCTTCTTGGCTTAACGCTCTTCCGGAGAGACAAACGTTATTCGCGCTGTCACGAGCGAGTAGAGATTATAGTCCATCGGCCTGCCCGCGGCAACATGTTGAATCCGCCTGTAGCCCGATCCACTCAAACGCGCCGATGCTCGATGTGGACCCCAAGGCGCCCCGAACACTTCCAATTCCAAGCGGGCGCCCGCCAGAATACATGATTGAGTGTTTTGCGGGTCGATTCTTCGTCTTTGACACGAACTTTAATTGGCGTTAGCATACCACGCAATAGCACCGGCTTATCGTGCGATCGATACCTGTAATTCAACGCCCCAGAGGACGGGGTCGCACAGCATACGGCATTCTCTCGCACAGATTGCGGTCGGCCGGCCGCCGCCGGAAATACCTGGAGATATTGCAGCAGATGCTTACCGATGCCGTCGGCGAAAACACGTTGCGTGCCATACGATTCGACCGCCCGGAATATATCCCCGTCGTCTTTTGGATCAACCCCGCCTGTTGGCGCCACTACCCGCCAAGGGCCCTGCTCGACCTCATCGCAGAGCACCCCATGCTCTTTCCAGAATTCGACCCCAAAAGCGACCCGGCGCCGGAGCTTGAGCCGTGGGAGCGCGCCGGCACGCCCTATACCGACGCATGGGGCTGCCTCTGGGAAACGACCGACGACGGAATAACCGGCTCGGTCACCAGACACCCGCTCTCGGATTGGCGGGATTTCGAAAGATTCAAGCCGCCGGACCCCGCCCGGACAAACGGGATGAAAACCATAGACTCATCGGAAATCAACCAAAGAGCCCGCCAGGCGAAATCGAGAGAACAGCACTTCGTCGCCGGCCTCGAACATGGGCATGCCTTTCTGCGGCTCAGCCACCTCCGCGGATACCAGAATCTCATCCTCGATATGGCCGACCGCGAGCCCAGGCTCCGGCGATTGATTGAAATGGTCGAAACATTCAGCGCCGCCCTCGTCAATCGCTACCTGGACGCAGGCGCCGAGATAATGTGCTACCCCGAAGACCTCGGAATGCAGCGCGGCCCAATGCTCTCGCCCGAGCATTTTCGCAGCTATATCAAGCCGCTCTACCAACGCCTGATGGCCCCGGCGCAGAATCGCCGCTGCCTCGTGCACGTGCACTCCGACGGTGACATCCGCGACCTTGCCGACGACCTTGTCACCTCCGGCGTCGATGCCCTCAATCTGCAGGACCTCGTCAACGGCATCGACTGGATTGCCGCGAACCTCAAAGGCCGCATCTGCATAGACCTGGACATAGACCGCCAGCGGATTACGCGCTTCGGCAGCCCACAACAGATTGACCAGTTGATTCGCAGCGAAGTCGAGATGCTCGGCAGCCCGACCGGCGGCCTGATGATGATATACGGACTCTATCCCGGCGTGCCGCTCGAAAACGTCGGCGCCTTGATGGACGCCATGGAGCGCTACGCCGACTATTACACGTAGAAACACGGTACAACGGCAATATTGCAATATCCACAGATGCTGTGAAAGGAAGGACGAAATGAAAAAGCTGGGAGCGGCAATCATAGGTTGTGGCTGGGTGGCGCAGGAGTACATCAAGGCATTCGAAAACGACGAACGCTCCGAGGTCCGGGCGCTGGTTAGCCGAAACCCGGCCAACGCGCAGCGGTATCGCGACCGCTTCGATTTGCGCTGCACAATCGAAACCGATGCGTCGAAGATGCTTCGACAGGCCGGCGTGGATATCGTTGTGGTCTGCACGCCGCATAACACGCACACCGAATACGTCGTGGCCGCGGCCGAGGCCGGAAGGCACGTCATCATCGAAAAGCCGGTGGCGCTGACGCCCGAGGACGTCCGAAGGCAGCAGGACGCCGTCAAAAAGAACAAGGTCAAGACTATCGTCAGTTTCGTGCTGCACTGGAATCCCCTGCTGATGACGATAGACCGGCTGATCGACCGGGGGGCGTTCGGCCGTATCTTCATGGTCGAGGTCGATTACCTGCACCGAATATGGATGACCACCGAGGAAAAATGGTATGCCAGCCGCAAGCAGAGCGGAACCGCAATCCTGACCGGTGGCTGTCACGCGGTCGACGCCCTCCGCTGGTTCGCCCGAAGCGAAGTCGAGCAGGTCTGTGCGTATCAGGCAAAAACGGAAAACCCCATAGAGTATCCGGGCACGATCTCGGTCAACGTCAAGTTCAAGGACGGCAAGATCGGACGCAGCACGACAACCTTCGATGCCCGAATGCCGTACAGATTCAACATAGGAGTCTACGGAACCGAGGGCACACTGCGCAACGACCAGCTCTTCGCCCCGAAGCTCTTTCCCGGCCAGAACGACTTTGTCAAGATTCCCTGCATCCTTCCCGACAGCGCCGACGTCGCCCACCACCCCTTCCAGGGCGAGGTCTCGCATTTCCTGGATTGCATCACCCAGGACAAACGACCGTTCCCCGACCTTGAAGACGCCGCCAAAACCCAGGCCGTCTGTTTCGCCGCGGACCTCTCCGCAGAATCCGGAAAACCGGTGACCCTTGGCGACTGAAAAGAAGATGATTAATATCTCCGGCACGCTCTCAAAAGCATGGATGGCCGAAAAGCTGGGCGTCGAGTTCGGCCGCGATTACTACTTCGACCCCGACAAACGCCGCGACATAGACTCCCGGTGCAACGACTACGCCCTGCGCCGCTTTCCCGGCATGCGCCTCTTCTACTCGGAATCGAACCTCGGCCAAATCGATTACTGGGACAAGCACCACATCCACATCGGAGGCATTCAGCCGAACTTGATTCTCGGAATGCTCCTGGGAGCCGATTTCGTGCCCTCCGAACATGCCGACGCCGACATCACCCCCGCACCCCTGGCGGGCGCAGGCCCCCTCGACCTGCCGGCGCCCGAGAGCCTGCTCGAGCACGAATTGGTCGGCCTCTTCGACGAGCAGATTCGCCGCGTCCAGCAGGATTCCGAAAGGCGGCTCTGCCCCATTCCCCCGTTCTTTTGGGATACATCCGGCCGCGCCACAATACACGGAGCGATGACCTCCGCCCAAAAGCTCTTCGGCGAGGCCTTCTTTATGGACATGCTGAGCGGGCCCAAGCACGCTCTACAAACCATGCACTGGATCGGCCGGGCCTATGTCCTTCTCTGCCGGCACTTTTCGAAAATCGCCCGCATACCGATAACCGCCGTGCACGTGGGCGAATGTTCCGCCTGCATGGTCGGCCCCGAATTGATCCGCGATTTCGTCGTGCCCGTCACATCGCAGATTGGCCGGGACCTTGGCCCCGTGCGCCTTCATTCCTGCGGACCCTCAACAAATCATCTGGCGGCGTTCGCCGAAATCGAGAATCTGCACTCCCTCGACCTCGGGCCCGATACCTCAATCTCGAAGGCCCGCGAGTTGTTCGGCAAAGAAATGCTCATAAGCGTTGCCCCCGCGCCGCAGGATATGTCCGCCGACAGCCCCGATCCGATACTGCGATGGGCCGCGCAGGTCCTGGAGCAAAACGCCGGCGGCAACCTCGAATTCGTATATCACCTTGAGCCCGGCTATAACCTCGACGCAATCCGCGCCCTGACGGATTTCGTCAAAAACCCGCCGCCCCTCAGAAATCCATAGCCCGCGCCCAGCCCTCGTCACATATCCGGAGAAAAGCCAACGGTCGGATTCGAACCGACAACCACTGGTTTACAAAACCAGAGCTCTACCGTTGAGCTACGTTGGCGCAAGCTCGCGAGCCCGGAAGCTTCTCCGGCCCCGGACTCTGCGAGTTTACACCCAAAACGACCGCCCTGCAAGAGAATTGCCCGCGCCTCCCGGCCGTAAAACGAAGCGGTCACGGTTTGTTCGGATCCAGCACCCGGCTCTTCATCGCCTCCATGTGCTGCATGAACAGCTCGGCCGCCGCCTCGTCGCTCTGAAGATTGCTCCGAGACTCCTCCATGTTGGAAATGGGCGTCAGCGCCAGCGCGTCCTTGGCAACGTACGGGGTTAGAAAGATCAGAAGCTCGGTCTTTCTCTTCTCCTTTATGGTCCGCTTGAAAAGGTGGCCCGCGATCGGAATGTCACCCAGCAGGGGCACCTTCCTCTCCGTATCGGTCAACTGGTCCTCGATGAGCCCGCCGATTACGATGGTCTGCCCGTCTCGCACCGCCACCCTCGTCTCGGCCGAACGAGTCGCAAACGTCTCGGCCTCCAGGTTCTCCGAAATCGGAACGGTGTCCCCCGTCCTCGTGGTTATCTGAGGGCTCACAATCATATTGACAAGGCCCTCCGGGTTGATCGACGGAGTGACATTCAGAACGATGCCGATATCTTCGCGGTATTCGATGGTTGTCTGCGTCTGGCCCGCAACCGTCGTGCTGCCCGTCGGAATCGGCACCTCTTCGCCGACTGTGATCGTCGCGACCTGGTTGTTCCGCGTCAGGATGTAAGGCCGCGAAAGAACATTCAACCGGCCGTTCTCCTGCAGCGCCGTAATCGTAAAGTCCAGGTCTCCCTCAATCGTACGAACCGACAGACCCTGAAGCGGCGAGCCGAACACCGTGCTGCTCTCCGTGGAGCCGCCCCTGTCGCGAAGGTTCATCATCGAGAACTCCGTACCCAGATCCACGCCGTCGCTGTGCGTCAGCTCGGCGAACAGCACCTTGATAAGAACCTGACCCACCGGCTTGTCCAGCTCGTCGATAATGGGCTTGATCTTCTTGTAGTTCTTCGACGAGGTCAGGATAAGCAGCGAGTTTGTCTCCGTGTCGGCCTCGAAGTACGTCTCCTCGGAGATGTCGTCGCCGCCGCCCCCTGAATCGCCGGCCGCGGCCGCCCCGCCACCGCCCCCAGGGGCTCCGGTCTGTGCGGCGCCGCGGAACTGCTGCCCGGTCCGGCTCGTGCTCTGCTGGTTCAACGCCTGCATCTCTGTGAACAGGTTGTTCAGAATCTCCATCAGGTTCGACGCCGTCGCATTCTTCAGCGGGTAAACGAATATCTGCCGCTCCTGCTCGGGGTTCTCATCCAGGTTCTTGATGACCTGCGCTATGACCTCCAGCGTCTCAGACGGACCACTTACAACCACGGAATTCGTGCGCGAGTCGGCCGAGGCCACAACCGAAACGTCGGAGACGCCGCCGGCACTCTGCGACGTATCCTGCCCGCGCCCGCCGAACGGGCCTCTGCCGAACGTTATCTGCCGGTTCTGCTGGCTGCTCGAGCGGCTCGTCCGCGACGAGGTGCGGCTTTCTCCGAATACCTCGTTGATCAATTCCGCCGTGTTCTGTGCGTCGGCGTATTCCAGGTGAAAAACCTTCACGTCCGCCAGGTTCGGTATCTGCGTGTCCAGGTTCTTGACCACCTGCGCAACAACCTCGAGAATATTGCTCGGACCGGTCACGACAACCGTGTTGGTGCGGCTGTCCGCCGCCGCCGTGACCTTGAGAGTACCGGTGTCCTGCTGCTCCTGTTGCCTGTCCCGGCCGGGCGGCCCGCCGCGCATGAAGAACATCGGGCCTCCGTCCCGCTGCGAGCCGGAGGAGCTGGCGCTGTCCCCGAAGAGCTGGTTGATAACCTGCGCAGTGTTCATCGCATCGGCGTATCTGAGCTGGAAAACCCTCACGTCCGCGATCTCAACCGCACGGTCATCCAGAGCCTTGATCATATCCGCCACAACCTCCAGAACCTCCGAGGGCCCCCGGACAACCACCGAATTCGTCCGAGTGTCCGCCGCGGCAACCACCTGCACGTTCACACTGCCCCCGCTCCGGCTTCCGCCCCTGTCGTCGTCCCCGCGCCCTCGCCCTCCGGGTCCGCCTCGCATCTGCATCATCATCTCAAACGGCCCACGACCGCCGTCCCGACCGCGCGTGCCCCCCTGTTGCTGCTGCTGGAACATCGTGTTGATCAGCGTCGCCGCGCTCGTGGCGTCCGCGTTAACCAGCCGGAATACC
>CP070678.1:5681030-5726871 GCA_020352515.1 Phycisphaerales bacterium
GACGGAAGTCTATACTCTGAAGCACCCGAAGCTGCTGGCGGTACAGGATAAGATGGTCCGCAAGATAGTGGAGGAGCTGAAGGGCTTCGACAACCTGTATTACGAAATCTGTAACGAGCCGTATTTTGGGGGCGTGACGTTGGAGTGGCAGTACCATATAGCCGAGACGATAGCCAAAGCCGAGGCCGGCTTCGACGCCAGGCACCTGATAGCTCAGAACATAGCCAACAAGGGAAAGAAAGTGGACAGGCCGAACCGGCTGGTTTCGATCTTCAACTTTCACTACGCCAAGCCGCCGGATACGGTGGCCGAGAACTACGATCTGAATCGTGTCATAGGCGACGACGAGACGGGCTTTGCCGGCAGCGACGCCAAGCCTTATAGGCTGGAAGGCTGGGATTTCATCATCGCCGGCGGCGCGGTGTATGACAACCTGGATTACTCATTTACCGTCGGCCACGAGGACGGCAGCGCCGAGATAAGTGCGCCGGGTGGCGGCGGGGAGGTGCTGCACAAGCAGCTTGCGATACTGAAGGATTTCATAAACGGCTTCGAGTTTGTGAGGATGAGGCCGGATAACTCGGTCATTAAGGCGGGAGTGCCCCAGAAGGCCACCGCGCGGGTGCTTGCTGAAAAGGGACGGGCCTATGCGATTTACATCAACGGCGGGAGCAAGGCCAGTCTCTCAGTTGAGCTGCCGTCCGGCTCTTACAGAGCCGACTGGGTGAATACAAAGACCGGCAAGATTGACAAGCGGCAGGACTGCAGGCATTCGGGCGGCAGACTAACCCTGGCCTCGCCGACTTATGTGGATGATATGGCGCTGCGCATCCTAAGATTGGAGGACAAAGGGCGACGGGTGGCTTTCCTTGGCGATTTTGAAACAGGAAATTTGAAGGGCTGGAGGGTCTCAGGCAACGCGCCGGGGATAACGACAAATCCTGTCAGGGCGGGCAAATACGCGATGAGGACGTCACTCGACCGGCGCAGGGACAAGGTATCCTATCGGACCGAGGTCACCGGCCCGAGAAGCGATTTGGGTAAGGACTACTGGTACGGTTTCAGCATCTTTCTTCCAGACGGATACGTTGCCGACAAGATATGGGAGATAGTCGCGCAGTGGCACGGCTACCCCGATTTTGACATCGGCGAGGACTACCGCAATCCCGTTATGGCGCTCTCGACGAACGGCGGGAAATGGGGCTTTGTAAGCCGGTGGGACGCCAAGCGCAACACGTTCGAAAGCGGAAAGAGGTCCTACGGGGGAACGAAGACATACGATTTGGGGCGGTACCGCACGGGTGTCTGGACCGACTGGGTGGTGCACGTGAAGTGGTCGTATGGGGCGGACGGCGTTCTGGAGATATGGAAGGATGGGAGCAGGATTGTCAAGCAGGACGGCCCCAATGCCTTCAACGACAGGAGAGGACCCTACTTCAAGATGGGCCTGTACAAGGGTTGGAAAGACCCGAAGCGGCGCAGCGACGCTGTCAGCAGGCGAGTTTTGTATCACGACGAGTTTCGTATGGCCGGTCCGGGCGGCCGGTATGAGGACGTCGCCCCGGGCATAGCCCGCTAATCGCCGGGTCGACCCCGGCGTTCGGCCGACGTAGAATCCCGGCGGATGGAAAACACCGGCCGACCGCAGCAGCGACCAGCGGACGAAAGCCGGCGAGGAGCGTAAGCACAAAACGATTGAAGTACGCCGTGCAACGGTGTATATTTGGGCGCGTATCTGAAGAAACGGATTTCATTGGAGGTTTCTGCCGTGCGGCCAAACAAAGCTTTGATTGCGGTTATTCTTGCGGGGTTAATCTTTGCCGGCGTTTATGCACAGGAGCCGGGCCTCGATGATCTGGCGGCGTATTACGGTTTCGAAGAGATTGAAATCATAAAGCTGGACTGGGGTATAAAGGACCTTCGAATCGCCGATTTCAACAGGGACGGTCGCAGTGATATCGCCGTGGCCAATAATCTGAAGGCCAAGATTGAGCTGTTGATCCAGAGGGAGCAGCCCGGGCCCGAAGAGACCGAGGTAACGGTTGACCCGGAGGATATGGACGTAAACGTCCTGAGCGGCACCACGCGTTTCGACAGGGAGAACATACCTGTGTCGGAGAAGATACACGGTCTGGTCAGTGGAGACTTGAACTCGGACGGGCGTGTGGACCTGGCTTTTTATGGTGAGCCGCGCGGCCTTTACGTGATATTGCAGAAGGCCGCCGAGACGGGGGGCGGCGAGGCGAAATCGCTGAGCTGGCGAACGCGGAGGAAGATCAAGATTGACGACGGCGTACCCTCGTCGGGAATGGTGGTCTGTGCCGACCTCAACAACGACGGTTCGGACGACCTGGCGCTGGCGGCCACAAACGGAGTTTACATAATCCTGCAGAAAGAAGACGGCACGCTCGCCGAGCCTGTGAAGTATCCTACTTCGGCCCAGACGCTCGGCGTTCGGGTGGCCGATTTGGATGGGGACGGGATAAAGGACCTCATACTGGTCACCAATGACGTCGAGAAGCCGGTGCACGTTCGGTTCGGGCTGGAGACCGGGCTGCTTGGTCCGCAGGTGCCTTTTTTCGTGGAAAGGCCCTTTGCTCTGAGACTTAATAACATCGATGGAATCGCCGGTGAGGAGATTCTGACCATCGACGGGAGGAGCGGCAGGCTGATCTGCTACAAGCTCACGAAAGAAGGCGAGAACGATCCTGACTGGCCGATATGGTACTATCCCCTTGCCGCGGGCGAGGCGAGCACGAAGCGGGACCTCGTGGTCGGAGATTTCGACGGCGACGGGCTTGCGGATGTTGTGATTAGCGATCCCGGGGCGGCGGAACTTGTTTTCTACAGGCAGCGGGCCGGCGTGGGGCTGGCTGAACCGGAGAGATTTCCGGCGTTTTCCGACATAACGAGCCTGGCCGCTGCGGATATCAATGGGGACGGCAAGAGCGAGCTGGGTGTTCTAAGCGTCAAAGAAAAGGTGGCGGGGATAAGCAGATTCAAGGACGACAGGCTGACATTTCCGGCGCCGCTGGAACCGGTGGGCGAGCCGCTGGCAATGGAGCTGGCCGATGTTGACGGCGACGGGAAAGTGGATTGTCTTTACGTATCGAAGGGCGATAATGACGTTAGAACGCTCAGGGCAATCTACGATGTTGGCGCTCAGCGCAAAACAGAACCCAATGCGCCTGAAGAGAGCCGGGGAGATTCGGCGCTGGAACTGAAGAAACTCTCGTCCAATCCGGACGGCATCAGCGTGATTGATGCGGACCAGGACGGCCTGCCGGATGTTCTTATCTTTGTACAGTACGAGCTTCCCACTCTGGTTCGGCAGGTGGAAAAGGGGCGGTTCGAGGTGATTGACTCGCCCGGCGCACAGATGAGCCTTATCAAGGACGCCAGTCTTTCGTCAATTGCTGCGGCCGATTTGGATGGAGAAGAGGGCAAGGAGCTTTTGGTGGCCCAGAAGAATTTCGCCAGGAGTCTTGTGTTCTCGGAAGGCAAGAGCTGGCGGGTAGTGGACCAGTACAACGCAAAGAGCACGGAGAACAAGGTTTCGGCGGTCGCGGCGTTCGACCTCTATGGTGGGGACAGGCCCGCAGTTCTGCTGCTGGACGGTCAAAAGGGCCAGCTTCAGATACTCAAGCCTGACGAGGACAAGATATACCGGTTCGAAAAGGAGCTTGGCGTGGGCAAGTGGAACGCGTCGGCGCATTTGAAGATGCTGTTTGCAGGCCTGACGGGCGGCGGGGGCGAGAGCATCCTTTTGTTCGACAGTGAGAAATATGCTCTTGTGACGCCGCCGGGCGGGGGCAGCGTTCCATCGCGGCTGGAGCAGCAGTTCAGCTACGAGACGAAGATCAAGAACGGGACGTACGGGAACCTGACGGCCGGGGACATCAATTCCGACAATAGAACGGACATTATCGTGGTGGATTACAAGGGCAGCCACATTGAGATTCTCGCCCTTGACGCCGGGTTGAAGCCTGTTTCGGCGATGCGTTTTAAGGTGTTCGAGCAGAAGAGCTATCGGGAAAGCAGAGAGCCGGCCAAGGCGAGCGTCGAGCCGCGAGAGATGAGGGTGGCGGACGTTACCGGGGACGGCAGGGACGACTTGGTGACGGTCATTCATGACCGCATAATTATCTATCCGCAGGACTGATTAGGGCTGTCGCGTTCGATGAAAGAGCACGCAGGCGGCAAAAAGGCGAAGGTCGTTGTGGCACTTAGCGGCGGAGTGGACAGCTCCACGAGCGCCGCGATACTGCTTGAGCGGGGGTTTGATTGCGCCGGCGTTTTCATGATCACCAACGACCGGGCCCATCATGCACAGAGGGATGCCGAAGAGGTTGCGCGGAGACTGGGGATAGAGCTTGACGTGCTCGACCTTCGGAATGCTTTCGAACGGATCATCGAGTACTTCTGCGGCGAGTACAGGAAGGGCCGGACGCCGAACCCGTGCGTTCTTTGCAACAGGCTTATCAAGTTCGGCAGACTTTGGGCGCATGCAAAGGACAGGGGCGCCGAGCTGTTTTCAACCGGGCATTATGCGCGGGTGCTGGGGCCTGGAGATGAGATTGGACTTTATGAGGCCGCCTGCGGGGCCAAGGACCAATCGTACGTGCTCTCGATGATCAACAGGAACGTGCTGGGGCATTTGGTTCTGCCGATGGGTGATTACTCCAAGGAACAAACGCGAGAGATGGCGAAATGGTTCGGGCTTGAAACGGCAGAAAAGAGAGATTCTCAGGAGATATGTTTCATACCCGACGATGATTATATCGCCCTGCTCGAGCAGCGCTGTCCGGAACTATCGCGCAAAGGGAATATCGTTGACAGCAATGGCAAGGTGCTGGGCGAGCACAACGGTGTTCACAGGTTCACCATCGGGCAGCGTAAAGGGCTGGGCGTTGCAATGGGAAAGCCTTACTATGTGACGAGAATCGATGCGGAGGACAACACGATAACGCTTGGGCCGAAAGAGGAGGTTATGCACAGGAAACTATGGGCGGGCGGCATAAACTGGCTGATTGACAGGCCTAAATCCGCGTTTCGGGCAAAGGTCAAGATACGCTACAACAGTCCCGGGGCGGCGGCGACCGTCATGGCTCGGGGCGAGGGCGTAGTCGCCGAGTTTGACGAGCCGAATCTCGCTGTTACGCCCGGGCAGCTTTCGGTGTTCTACGTTGGAGAGGGGGACAAAAGCAGGGTTGTCGGGGCGGGATGGATTGACAAGACGGCCCGCGAATAGTTAGTATATGATTTAGTGGATTTCGCGCGCCGGCGTTTGCCGGAGGCGGCTGTCTCTGACTGCGGGCAAGGGCCGGAGCTGGAAAGGACTCACAATACCAGTGGTTTTTTGGTATTTTGCGCTATGCAGGTAAACGACGACATCTTGAGTCTGCTCAGAGAGGAAGGCGCGCAGGCGGCGCGGAAGTCGCAGCGAGCGGTAATATTGCAGCCGGGGGCAATCGGCGACTGCATATTGACGCTGCCGCTGGCGGCCTTCATGAAAGAGGTTCTCGGCTTGGGATGTGTCGACATTTTCGGGCACTCCGAGTATATCGGCATCTTTCCGGGCAGAACGTGTGTGGACGGGATAAGCTCGATAGACTCGATGGAGCTGCATCGGTTGTTTGTAGAGCCGAAGGACTTTGACCTTGCCGACCGGGATCCGCTGATAAGCACTTTTGCCGGCTACTCGTGGATCACAACATTCATGGGTGAGCCTCACGGCAACTTCGAACAGAACCTTATCTACACGGCCAACTGCAGTCACAGTTCCGATGTGATAACGCTGCCGATGAATCCGCCGAAGGGCTTTTCGGGTCACCTGGGTGACTTTTACAGGCAGCAGTTTATCAATGAGAGCGGTTTTGGCCAGCCGGAGCGCCTGCCGGCGGGGGCCGATTGTCTTGTCCGGGCGAACGCCGCGGATAGAGAAAGGGGCAGAGAAGTCCTGGCTGAGGCCGGCCTGCAGGGGTGGGGAAAGCTTGTGATTATCCACCCCGGCAGCGGCGGACGGCGCAAGTGCTGGCATCTGGACAATTTTCTGGCGGTGGCGAACGGGCTTGTTGGCTGGGGCATCGACGTGCTGTTCCTGCTGGGACCGGCTGAGATGGAGAGACTGGACCGTCCGGCAATCAAGAGGCTCAGGGGTGTTTGTGCATGCCTGACCAGTCTTTCGCTGACCCAAGTGCTTGGGCTGTTGAGCTGCGCCGACGGCTTTGTTGGCAACGACAGTGGGATCGCACATTTGGCGGCGGCTCTGGGGACCAGGACGTTTGTGCTGTTCGGGCCTACCGACCCTGGGGTTTACAGGCCCATCGGGCCAACTGTGACCGTGCTCAAAGGCAGCAGCACAACATTTTCAAAGAAACCGTCGATGCGATTGCAGGGAAAGCTCCTCGATTCGCTGTCGGACTTGCGATAACAGCTCAAGAATCGGACCCGGAGCGGCCGGGGCAAGTGGTTCTTTGGCGGCTTTTCGCAGCGGGAGAATAGCCCCAACAGAAGCTTGTCCGGGCCCGGATGCCGATGCCACCCACATTGAGCCGCCGCCGCTGCCGTGGCTTTACCGCATTACAACAGGTTATGCAGACACACAGATATATGGAAAGAACCAAAAAAAAGCGAGTTTTTGGTCCAATCCCGTGGTTGACGCGTTCGGGCTTCGTTTGCTATACTCACATGTTTGATTTTTTTTGCGGGTGCTATTTGCCCTTGGCCCAGTTAAATTCAGATTATTTCTTGTGGAGGTGAATAGATGGAGGAAAGAACTCTGGCGGAATTGGCCGAGTACGTGGGGGGGCGAGTTTGCGGCGACCCCAATGTCCTGATCAGGGCGGCTTCGACCCTTGGGCGGGCCAACGAGGGAGATATAAGCTTCCTCACCAATCGCAAGTACGAGAAACAGTTGAAGACGACCAAGGCCAGTGCTGTAATAGTCGGGAGAGAAACTACCAACAGCGCGGTTCCTCTACTGGTGGCCGAGGACCCATACTATGCGTTTATGCAGGTAATGGTCCTTTTGCACGGTCACCGCAAACACAAGAAGGTTGGAATCAGCCCTCGGGCATCGATTTCGGACAGCGCCAAGGTCGGCGCGGACTGCCATATTCATGATTTTGTGACGATAGCCGACGAGGCGAGAATCGGTGACGGTTGCATAATCTATCCCGGAGCATTTATAGGCCAGGGTGTTCAAATTGGCAATGATAGCATCATATATGCAAACGTAACGATTTATGACGGGTGCAAGATTGGAAACCGGGTGATAATAAATGCGAATTCGACGATCGGAGAAGACGGGTTCGGCTACGCCACGTACAAGGGCGTGCATCACAAGATACCCCAGATTGGCGCTGTGGTTATAGAAGATGACGTGGAAATCGGAGCCTGCTGTGGCATCGAACGAGGCACGCTGGGCGATACCGTTGTGGGCCAGGGCAGCAAGCTTGGCGACCTTGTGGCGATCGGCCACGGCACGAGAATCGGGCCCTACTGTCTGCTCGTGGCGCAGGTCGGCATTGCGGGTTCGACAAGTCTGGGCCATCATTGTGTGGTTGGCGGGCAGGTTGGCATTGTGGGTCACGTCAGCATCGGCAACAACGTGACTATCGCCGCTCAGGCCGGCGTTATAAACAATATTCCGGACGGCAAGGTAGTCGCGGGAGCCCCCGCTATCGAGGCGGGCCAGGCCCGGCGGGCTTACGGCATCATACAGTACCTGCCCGAGCTGCGACAGAGTGTTCGAACGCTTCAGAGCCAAATCGGGCGGACTACCCCGGGCGTTGAGGGCGGTCCCGAGGCCGACCAAACAGAACAGTAACAACTCTGTGGACATCCGTGCGTTGTTTCGACTTGCGGTACGCGAATCAGCACCTATACACTTGGATATGCCAGAGTCGGTCACGAACAATTCGGGGGTCCTTGGCCTAATAGCCGGTGAGGGCAGGCTGCCGTATATGGTTGCGTCCGGGGCCAGGCGGGCGGGGCTGAAGGTTGTCTGTGTGGGTCTGGCGGGCAGCGCCGAGGCGGCGCTTGCCGAAGAGGTGGATGTCTTTTACGAGGTTGCCGTAGCCCGTCCCGGGGCGTGGATAAGGAGGCTGAAGAGGCACAGCGTGACCAAGACTATCATGGTCGGGCGGGTTTGCAAAGCGCGGATGTTCACACCGTGGCGGATATTGAGATACCTGCCCGACTGGCGGGCGTTGAGGATATACTACTGGCGGCTGCGAGGCAGGAACAAGCTCAACGAGTCGGTTCTATGTGCGGTGGCGGACGAGCTGGCAAGCGGCGGTATCATACTGGAGAACTCTACGATGTACTGCAAGGAGCACCTGGCAACCGAGGGCATGATGACGGCAACGAGGCCGCGATCCTCGGCTGAAAGTGATATTGAGTTTGGCTGGGAGATGGTAAGGAAGCTTGCCGATCTGGGCATCGGCCAGGCGGTCGCGGTCAAGGAACGTGAGGTGATAGCGGTCGAGGCAATCGAGGGCACGGCAGAGATGATCAAGCGGGCGGGTTCGTTGTGTAAATCGGGCGGCTGGATACTGGTCAAGGCTTCGAAGCCCGGTCAGGATATGCGGTTCGATGTTCCCTGCGTCGGCCCCGATACCATCAGGGGCCTTGCCGAAAACAAGTGCAGGTGCCTGGTGGTGGAAGCGGGCCGGACGATAATAATTGACAAGCCCGAAACACTTGAGCTTGCCGAAAGAATGGGCATAGCTGTTGTTGGACGTTGAGCGGCCGCAGCCCGGTTTGAACACATCCGGCAAACATGAACGCCATGCGTGATTTTCCATTTGAACTTTCCATCGACCGTGCGGACTCGAGCAAGCACAGAGCATCGTTGTCCTGCACCGCCCTGCTGCGGACGATTCCCGGCAAGAGGGATGTATACGACGCGGTCTGGGACGGCCGGCGTGTCATTGTAAAGGTGTTCTCGCGCGGAATCGGGGCAAGGCGCCGTCTTAGGAAAGAATGGAGGGGATTGACTTTGCTTCAAGAACGCGGACTGAGCGCGCCGGCACCGCTGTTTTACGGGAAAACCATAGATCGACGATGGGCGATTGTGCAGGAAGAAATCATGGATTCCTCCACGGTCCTGGAGGTTCTCGAGCGGGGGGATCGGGCAGATGATAATGTGCGTCTGCTGGCGCCGGTTTTCAGGGTATTGGCGGCACAGCACGCCAAGGGTGTTTTGCAGAAGGACCTTCACCCGGGCAATTTCCTGCTGGGCCAAGGGAAGCTTTTCGCGCTGGATGCGGGGCGGATTTGTTTTTTTCAGGGCCAGATCGGCAGAAGAAAAAGCCTTTCTCAGTTGGCGCTTCTGGCGCGTTCGCTGGCGGAGACGGACGAGGAGTCGATATCGAGCCTTTACGGGACGTATTTCGAGGCGCGTGGCTGGACGGAACGTGCGTCCGACAAACGGCTGCTTCGTAAGTATGCGGCGCGGCATCGAAGGAGCGGAATCAGGAACGGGCTCAAGAAATGCCTGCGGACGAGCAGGAGGCACTCTGGGATCAGAACCGGCGCATACACGGCGGTGTTTTCGCGCTCCTTCTGCCCCGGACACGAGCGGGATGAATTCATAGAGCAGATTGATGCGCTGATGGATTCGGGGCAAATCCTCAAGGACGGCCGGACGTGTTATGTCTCTCGAATACGCCTGCACGGAAAGGAGCTGGTGGTCAAGCGTTACAATCACCTCGGTCTGGTCCATTCGCTGCGTCATAGTCTGAAGGGGTCACGCGCCAGACGGAACTGGCTGCATGCGCATCGACTTATGATGCTTCGTGTTCCGACGCCGCATCCGCTGGCATATATCGAGCGTCGCAGAGGGGGCCTCGTCTGGACCTGCTACATAGTGACAGAGTATGTGGCGGCGCCTCATTTCGAGGAATTTCTGCGGCGAGGCGACGGCACCGAGGAGGCGCGGGCGGCGGCAGCCGGTCCGGTTCTGGAACTGCTCGAAAGGCTGGCGGGCCATGGGATAACGCACGGCGACTTGAAGCACACGAATATCCTGGTGACGGAGACGGGGCCGATGCTTACGGATCTCGACGGTATGAAGGTTCACCTGTTCGGCCGGATGTGCAGACGCAGGCACGCAAAGGACATCGAGTCCTTCAGCAGGAGGGGGCGCGATGGCGGAATATGACTTTGTGGTGGTTGGGGCGGGGATGTTCGGCGCCGTTTTTGCGCGGGAGGCGACCGATAGAGGCAGAAAGGTCCTCGTTATCGAGAAGAGGCCCCACATCGGGGGCAACTGCTATACGGAGCGCCGTGAGGGTATTGACGTGCACGTTTACGGGCCCCACATATTCCATACGAGCGATGAGCGTGCGTGGGAGTACGTGCGCCGGTTCGCCCAATTCAATCATTTCGTGAATCGGCCGAAGGTGCGTTACCGTGACAAGCTGTATTCGTTTCCGATCAATCTCATGACCCTGCACCAGTTGTGGGGCGTCCGGACGCCGGCGGAGGCGGAGAAGAAGCTGCGGGAAGCCGCCGTTGCGTGCGACAACCCGGAGAATCTCGAACAGTGGATTCTGTCGCAGGTGGGGCCGGAGATCTACGAGATATTTGTCAAAGGCTACACAAAGAAACAGTGGGGCCGAGAACCGAGAGAACTACCGGCGAGCATTATCCAGAGACTCCCGATTCGACTGACATTCGACGACAATTACTACCGGGACAGGTATCAGGGGATTCCGGCAGGCGGCTACACGCGGCTGTTCGAGCGGATGCTGGAGGGAATCGAGGTGCGTTTAAACACGGATTACTTCGCCGATAGTGAAAAGTGGAATGCGGCCGCGGCAATGTTGGTCTACACGGGCAGAGCCGACGAGTATTTCGGCTATCGGTTCGGGGAGCTGGAGTATCGGGGTCTTAGATTCGAAAGCAGGACGTTCGAGGGAGATTACCAGGGCAACGCCGTTGTCAACTATGCCGAAGGGCGAATTCCGTACACGCGAGTCGTCGAGCACAAGCACTTCGACTTTCGGGGTCAGCCCGGAACGGTGGTGACATGGGAATACCCGGACGACTATGACAGGACCAAGGTCGCATACTACCCCGTCAACGACGAAAGAAACAATGCTCTGTATGAGCGATACAAGCGGGAGGCGGCCGGTGATGAGGGTCTCATACTGGCGGGCCGGCTGGGCACGTACCGCTACCTCGATATGGACGAGGCGGTGACAGCCGCCATGGCGACAATTCAGGACTTGATGTAGAACAATCTGCGAGAGGTCGGGCTTGCATGTTCCGGTCTTCACGGGCGCGAATGTCGCATCAGGGGGACGCCCGTCCGGCGGCTTTTGCCACCCTGAGCCAGTGAAAAACGGACTTTATGTTCGGACGTTGCCTGAAGGACTGCGCCAGCAGGATCCGAGCCTGATCGTAGAGCCCCTCCTTGATGGCATAGCAGCCTGCCCGATAGCTTTCTCTGCTGAGTCTCTTCATCGCCACGGACCTTGGTATTACTTCTTTGCCACCTCCGTTGTAGTAGAAATCGGTGAGCATTTCCAGCTCGATTCTGCGGTTTCTGAAGGAGTCCATTGATGTGTTGCTGGAGTGCCGGCGTCTGCAGAATGTGGGCTCTTTGAGTGCCACAAACGGATGCTTGAGCGATAATTGTAGTTCGAGCTTATAATCGTAGCTGGCCTTTAGGGAAGTGTCGAACCCCCCTGCTTGCTGAAGCCACTGCTTTGGAAAGAGTGAGCCGTTCGGGTGCACAATAATATCGGCGAAGAGGGCCGCGGTAATTCGCCCGCTGTACAGCTTGCGCTTGCTGCGTCCGCAAGGCTTGCCGTTTTCGTCGATTCGAAAATAGCCGCCGTAGACGACGGCATCTGACGGCTGCGACGTTAAAGCCTCGACCATACGCTCGATGGCGTCAGAAACGAGCAGGTCATCAGAGTGGATGAAAGATATGTATTTGCCGCGGGCAAGCTCGATGAGCCTGTTACACGTGGCGGCCTCCCCGCGATTCTCCTGCCAGTAGTACCTGACATTGCAGCCGCTGTCCTTGATCATATCCCCCGTGCCGTCGGTCGAACCGTCGTCGAGAACAATGACCTCGCAGTCCTTGTAGGTCTGGGCGAAGACGCTGTCGAGGGTTTGCCGGAGGTAATCCTTTCGATTGTAGGTAGGGATGCAGACAGACACATTAGGCATTGGGCTCGTCCTCCGGTTGTCCTGCAATTCCATAGTCTATCATATACTTTGCCCTTACGAACAACTGCCGGCGGAATCGCTCCGGCATCTACAGAACGTGGGCCCAGGGCGCACTGTATGCACCCTTGTCAATCAACTCCAGCAGGTCTCGGGCTATTCTGACACAATTGAACTCTTTGTGGGCTCTGGCCATCCCGGCCTGCGCGATCTCTTCTCTCTGCTGCGGATGCTCGAGATACCAGCGCGCCAGCTCAAAGAACTCCTCGCCGCTATCGAAGTACCTGAGGTGGGCTTTGTCCTGAAAGAGTATATCGGAGTCAGGAACTCTTCTGGCAAGTGTGAGTGTCCCACAGGAAAGATAGGTGATGAGCCTGTCAGAATGGTAGAGGCTGACGTCATTGGCTATATTGATGCTCAACCCGGTTTTGGCGCCGCTGATGGCGTGAAACAATTCGATGCCCTCGACCTTAGGACTTCCGAAACATCCATAGAGACGCGTGTTCGGCAAGAGCGCGAGCCGGCGCACTATCTCGTAGCGCTCATTATTGCGTTCGAGCCTGGTATGCTCGGCCTTGCCGGTGAAAATGATGTCGGCGTCCCACTTGGGCCCGACTGTGTAGCGCATCTGTATATCCGGGTCGCAGGCGTTGGGCATGAACGCGCAGCATTTGACACCGGCGTCTTTGTAAGCGCGGAGGAATCGTCCGGCGCTCGTGGACACAACGATATCTGTTTCCCTGGCGATGGCGATACGAGTTGGGTTCTGTTCGGGAAAAGGGTCTTCATCCCTTCCGACGAAGACGGCGTCGGGCGCGACGGCGCGAACCATCCGAAGCGTCTGTGCGTCGAGATACTTCATGTTGAGTATCAGCAGGATATCGGGATGATATCGCTTGATTTGCTCGGCGAGGATTCGGTCGGCACGCCTTTTGACGAAGCCCGGAGCGAAGCGTCTCGAGGAGAAGGGGTTGAATTGCATCATGATGTTTCTATAGCTGAATCGCTGGACATCGTGACCGAGGCGAATAAGTCCTTTTACCCACATTCGGACCTGCGCTCGGATGGACCTGGGGCTTTCATCCTTGAAATCTGCAACTGCAAATATTCGCTTAACGTTGTCCATGCGAATTTCCATGGCTACTGTCGGCGTGTCTGTTCGGGCCGGTCCGGCCACTGTAGCCGGGCCAGTACGAATCTGCGCGAACTCGCGGGCAGATCGAGCACTTTCTGCACTTTGAGGCGCGTACTGAAGACTTCGGCTGCCTCAGGGTTATCGGCGAGACCTCGGAAGAAGCGTGCCGGGTTGTCAATTATCGCCAGGGCGCGAATGCGGCCGGCAGACTCATCAAATGTATCGGCCACCCAGCGGGGTTTCTCGCGGGCAAGCCAGTCCGTGAAGTCTTTCCACGAATCGCCCTTTGCAGCAAGCAGCGGCAGTCGGGACGTCAGGCCGAAGGCATCGACGAAGTCATGCCGGCCGGCAAAGTAGGCGATTGCGCCGATGTCGGAGGAAAGTACTATATCCTCAAGGGGAACATTCTGGTCGATCCATTTGCCGAGGGCCTTTCTGGCATTTTGAGCCTCCGTTTCAGGCAGAAAGCTGCGGGCGGTTCTATTCTGGTTGGCCAGGGTCTGCGCCCAGAGGACGACCAAGGCAATGACGAGTACCGCAGAATTACGGCGTCCGAAGAGGCGCGAGACCTCTATTCCCTTCCAGCAAACACCTGTTGCGACGGCAAGCACAGGGATAATGTGGACTACGTAACGGCGCTGGTCTGACTTGGGTCCGACGGCAAAGGATGCGAAACTCAACAGTATGAACAGGGCAATCGCCAACTCGACAGACGCCGGCCCGCCGGCCTCGGTCGTACCGGCCTGCGGGGAAATCGCCGACCGCAGCCTGCCGACGGCCGATCCGCCCGTCGAATGCCCGGCGCGTCGTCGAGAGGCAAACGGTCGGGCAATCGCCCCGGCTGCAAGCGAGACCGCATATACTCCTCCCAGCAACAGATAGATGCCGAAGTTCTTGGCAAGGAACTCAGCGACCTTGCGGATCTTCTCGCCGACGCCCGGCCAGTAGTAGAAGGCGAGCTTCTTGAGCACGACCGGATGCGGGAAGAACTCTCCGTAGTAGAGAGAGTTGAAGACCGCCTGGCCGATAAAGACAAGAGAACCGACCAGCAGAAAAGCGAAGAATCTGCGCGATGGACGCCCCCCCGACGCGAAAATCTCCGCGCCCAGTACGGCCAAGAGCAGCAGTATGCCCTCGGGCCTGCAGAGCAGGCACGCAGCGAGGAGGATCGCCGTCGGTCCGGTTTGTCCGACGGTATAGAACCACAGGAACACAACAATCAGCGCAGTATAAAGGATAGTCTCCATGCCACTTACGGCCCAGCCGGTAATCGAGCCGCACAGGCACACGGGAAGCGAAAAGGCAAGCGCAAGCGAACGAGACCCGCAAAGACGTTCGACCAGAAGCACCAGAACAGAGGCCATGACCAAACCACTCAGAAGGCCGACGGCGGCGCCGACGAACTCGAGGTTTGTGAAACCAAGCTTGTAGAATCCAGCGAGCAGAAGTGTGTAAAGCAGGGAACTGGCGCTGTTGACCTTCTCGTAGGAGTTGAAAACCAGCCCGCGTCCCCGGGCGAGATTGGCGGCGTAGCGATAGGTTATGTAGGAGTCATCGTACTGCCCGCTGCGCAGGACAACAGGATGATAGACTGACAGGGCAACCGTCAGGAACAACAGGCTCACGATTATGGCCGCTATGGCCCGCGTCGGGAAATGCTCATGCAGACCCGTCGCGCAAAGGAACCTTGTCATCAGTTGCCCCATCTACTATGCTTCCATATCAAACATGTTTGAAGTGGACTGGCAGCCAAATATAATCTCTTCGCGGGCCGACAATACGGTCCGCAAAGCCTCGATAGCACCAGAATAAGATCTGCCGGCAACTCAGAAAAGGGTGTAGATAAACGGCGACAGCGCCGAACCCTGCGCGAAGACAATCAGGGCTCCAAGCAGCAGCAGCGAGACGATGATAGGTATCAGCCACCACTTCTTACGCACCTTCAAAAACTGCCAGAATTCCGATATTATCGACAATTTACTCATACGTTTTTCCAGGATTCCTCAAGATTTGGCATCGAGTATACACAGAGATTTGTGGCAGTCAAGCTCCTGGTGATTTGTCAGAACTGTTTTTCGTAATCGCTTTTTTTGGGCTGCCGCGCTTCTCTGGCTATCCAGTAGCTGCTGCGGGAGTCTCCCTGAAATCGGATGTCGAGCATATCCTTACCCAACAGCCTCATGAGCAGGGCCGTCGGCGTAAGGACGAGGTAGAACAGGCTTATAAGAATCAGCCGGGTCATGAACCATCCCATCATGACGGCCAGTGTCATCCATATCTTCTGAACCGGCTTCAGGGCAGAGGGTGCAAGCAGGCCTGCGAGCAGCAACAGGATGGACACACAGAAGAGATACGGGTAGTAACCCTTTTGCCGCCACAGGAGGAATCCGCCGATGACAGCCAGGGCCGCGGCCATGGTCAGGCCGAACTTTCTCAGGTCGCCCCGTGTGCTCTTGATGTCTCCTATTTCGTCTATCAACATCGGCATCTCCTAATCCGGCTCGAACTCGCTGCGCCAGTCCGTGTCCTTTTCAAGCGGCGTCTGGCGTTTTTTATCCAGTAGAAAGGCGCCCATTATCAGATAGTCCATGTTTGTTCTCATGAAGCACTTGTAGGCGTCATCCGGGCTGCAGACGATGGGCTCGCCCCGCACGTTGAACGAGGTGTTTATGACGGCCGGACAGCCGTATTTGCGGTCGAATGCGGACAGCATCTGGTAGTAGAGGGGGTTTGTTCGTCTGCTGACAGTCTGAACGCGGGCCGAGTAGTCGACGTGCGTGACCGCGGGAATTTCGGACCTGACGACGTGAAGCTTGTCAAGCCCGAAGAGCCGGCTCTCCTGCTCGGTCATCTGCCTTCGTATTTCCTCTTTCACGGGTGCCACGAGCAGCATGTACGGGCTCTGCCTGTCAAGGTCGAAACACCGCGAGACTTTTTCCTCCAGCACGGACGGGGCAAAAGGACGGAAGCTTTCGCGGAATTTTATTTTCAGGTTCATTATTTCCTGCATTTTGGGCGACCGGGCGTCGCCGATGATGCTGCGGGCGCCCAGGGCCCTCGGTCCGAATTCCATCCTTCCCTCGAACCAGCCGACGACCTTCTGGTCGGCTATGAGGTCGGCGATCCTGCCCGCAATCTCGGCGGGGTTTACCCTGGTGTATGGTATGTTGTTGCATTCGAGGTATGCGAGGATATCATCGTCATTGAAATCGGGCCCGAGATACGAGCCATACTGAAAGTCCTCTCGGTTATCCGCCTTTCTTTCATTTCCGAGATACTGATGCCAGACGAAGAGGGCAGCGCCCAGGGCCCCTCCGGCGTCACCTGCGGCCGGCTGAATCCATATATTCTCGAAGGGGCCTTCCCGGAGGACCCTGCCGTTGCCGACGCAGTTGAGCGCCACGCCGCCGGCCAGACACAGGTTCTTTAGCCCGATGACGCCGTGAACATGCCGGCTCATTCGGAGCATCACTTCCTCGGTTACGTCCTGCACCGAACGGGCCAGGTCCATATCACGTTGCGTGAGCAGAGATTCCCGGGCCCGGGGCGGCCCGCCAAAGAGCTTCTCGAACCTTTTGTTGGTCATCGTAAGACCGGCGCAGTAGTTGAAGTACTTCATGTTGAGCTTGAACGAGCCGTCTTCCTTGAGGTCCATCAGCTCACTGAGTATCAAATCCATGTACTTCGGGCGGCCGTAAGGCGCCAAACCCATTACCTTGTATTCGCCGGAGTTGACTTTGAACCCCGTGTAGTACGTGAATGCCGAATAAAGCAGGCCGAGCGAGTGTGGGAAATGGATTTCCGCCAGAATCCGCACTGTATTGTCTTTGCCAACGCCGTAGCTGGCCGTCGTCCACTCACCTACCCCGTCTATCGTAAGGAATGCAGCCTCCCGGAACGGCGACGGAAGGAAGGCCGAGGCAGCGTGAGATTCGTGATGTTCGGGAAATACGATGGGGCCTTTGTACCCGAGCTCTGCAGCAATCAGGTCCTTTATCCAGAGCTTCTGCTTTATCCACATAGGCACAGCTCTGATGAAAGACCTGATTCCGAGCGGGGCAAAGGCAAGATAGGTCTCAAGTATGCGCTCGAATTTGAGGAACGGTTTATCATAGAAGGCGACGTAGTCAAGGTTGGCGGCGTCCAGGCGGCTGTGGTTCAGGCAGAAATTGATGGCGTTCTCGGGAAAGGAGAAATCGTGCTTTTTCCGCGTGAAACGCTCCTCCTGGGCGGCGCTGATTATCCGGCCGTCCCGCACGAGGCAGGCGGCACTGTCGTGATAGAATGCAGAGATTCCCAATATGTTCATTCAAAGGCTTTCCGGTCAACCGAACTTGCCGAATCCGACGGACATCGTACTCGGCCAGCACAGAGTATATTGGCTGTGCCGTCACGTAGCAAGCCCAACCTCGAACCAAATCAGCGGGCCCGCGCGCCAATTACGGCTTTGTGAACCAGAACATTCCGCAAGCATACCGGGAATCGCCGAGAGTATCGACGTCGATATCCTCCATGAATCTCTTGTGGTCGTCGGCGCCGGAGAATTCGACCAGGCTGAGTGTGCTGAAGTAGTCGATTATCTGTTTTGGCGAATGAATTCTATGTGCGTTGAAACAGAGCCTCTGCTTGCCCACAGGTAACGAGAAGAAGAGATTCCCGCCCGGCGCGAGGCACCTGGTAAGTTCGGCAGCCGCTTTCCTGGTTCCCAGCGGATCCAGCGGGTCCCCGTATCGGCCGAGGCCGATGTGCTCGGCCACATGAAGACAGGAGACGGATTCGAGTGAGCCATCGCCATAGGGCATGTCGAGTATGCTGGCCTGCTTGACTTCAAGGTTCTCGATACAGCAAGCATCGAGGGGGCGGATATCCACAAAATGGACGTTGGTGATGGCGGTCAGGAGCGCGACGAAATTGACATCGGAGCCGACGTCGACGTGCAGCTCGGGGGCAAGAGAGCGTATTCTCTTGAATGCCCAGAGGGCCTGATAGAAGTAGTGGGCGTCTATGCCGGAGGTAAGTCTTTTGTCGAACAGGCACGGGTAGGTATCGACAAGCCTGATCGGCTCGGCGCCTTTCATCTTGCTGTATTTGTACAAATCCCGTACGTACGAGGGGTATTTGGCCAGAGCTGAGAGGACCTTGCTTCGCACCAGCGGTCTCTTCCATCTGCTGTAGAATTTCGACATTGCGCTTCGGCCCTCAAGAACTTTCGGTTGCCTGTCCCCTGACGAGCCTGAAGGACTCTTTGCCACAGTGTGGCCTGCGGGGCTTGTTGGCGGCAATGTAATCGATATCAAGCCGATAGCCCTGTCGGTACTTCTCGTTCAGCGCCTCGACCGCGTGCTCTGTGGTTCCGTCCGGTTCGCTTCTGGTCGAGGTATTGACGACATTTATCTGCATGGCGCTGCAGCATTGCTTTTGAAAGTACAGATAGCCCGGGACTTCGGCTGCGTGCGCGCGGCACCAACGGCAGTTCCAGGATTCGAAGGTGTTGGGGTCAAAGAAATACCCGAATGCCTTGAGCAGGCGTCTGGTCGACGTGACCTTGGCCAGGGCCCTGACCAGTGGCGAGGCGGGCAGGAACAGTCTTCGGGCCAGCGGATTTGCGCACATTGTGCTCGCGACAACGCGTCTGACAAGCGCGGTCGGATAGGCGGTCGCACAGAGCTCGAACGGGTATTGAGTCGTTTTCGTTCGTGCGAGGCTCCAGTTGATGCGGAAGAGGTGCCGGCCGGCAATAGTGACTTCCTCGACGTTGTCGCCGCCTTTGGCTACGAATTCCCTGCCGAGCCTGAGTGAGAAGCCGAAGGCATCGTCGGGATGGTCGGCGAGCGCACCTTCGATTAGGTCAAAATCCACGGAATCGAAGACGACGACATCGTCGATGCCAAACAACAGGTGCTTCGTGTGGATTCCATTGAGGATTTTTATTAAATCCGAGTGAAACTCGGCCTCCCTGACTACAACACAATCCGGAAACAGACGGAAGACAGCGTTGTACTCCTCGGAAAACAGCTCCTCTTTATACAGAATGTACGTTTCGAAGAGTCGAGAAGGGAAGTACCGGTGCAGACTCCCCAGGTAGGCATGAAGCTGGAGCGGCCGGTTCCTGGTAAACACGATGTTGCTTATCTTCTTATCCATTTTTCGGCGTCCTGTCGAATCCTCAGCAAGGGTAAGGTCGGCGGCTTCGCACAAGGCAGGCGGCACTGTCGTGATAAAATGCAGAAATCGCCAGCATATTCATACAGGCTCTACCAGAAGACCCGGGTTTGCCGAGGGCGTCATTGACACGCGCAGACGTCCGAGCTCATGCAAACAGGACCTGATCATAGCATCTTCTCAGGAAAAGTCCAGACAGACGATGTCACGGATGCGATTGTCGTTCTGGGGCGGTTTGGCGCTTGTTCTTGAACTACGGACAGCCGGGGCTTTTGCCGCCGGGGGCAATATGCTGCTTATAATCTTCCGCTGGCCCTATCGGTCCAGCGAATTGTCTGCGAGCAGGCCAAGCGCCGGCTCGGAAAAGAGCGCTCTTGCAACGAGTCTGTGATATTTCCTTATCGTTCTCTTTCGCAGGTTGAATTCGCGCGAATTGACGGCCTGGGTGGCGTGCGCGATGTGTATGATATATCGACCCATGTGCCAAGGGTGCAGCTCTACGGTTCTGTAGCCGCGGTCGACCAGCTCAAAATAGAGCTTCTTGCCGCCGGTCAGGCCGGACTCCCTGCCCATTAGAAAGGAGAGGGCCTCTTTGCGGAGTATGTCGGTCCGATACAGCGAGCATATCGTTCTGTTATAGTATCGAAATTCGCCGACGGGGTCGGGCTTTCGAAGGATCTTTCTCTTGAACGTTCGAAGGTCGGTCGCCTTTTTCAGCAGGGCCCGCCATTTGGGGTCCAATTCGATCTTGCCCGAGCCGACACAGGCCACCTGGCGGTCTTTGCCGAAGCAGCCGACCAGATGGTTGAGCCAATTGTCTTTTATGGCATAGGCATCCGAGTGGAGCGATACAAAGAACTCAGTATTGCAGCTCTCGAGGCCGAGGTCGAGGCCTGCGGCGTGGGCATAGCCTCCGCCCGGCTCACCGGCCTTCGCACGGCGCTCGATCAACCGAATCCAGGTCAGTGACTTCAGGTAATCAAGGGAGGCGTCCTGTGAATCGTTGTCGATCACAATGACCTCGTGGGGATAGGTCGTGAACCGGCGTATGCTGCGCAGGCAAAGGCGGGTCAAGTCCAATGTTTTATAATTGACCACACAGATTGTTGCCTTGCCGTCAGCGAGATTTGACATTTGTCCCCAAGTTCTCCGCCCCTCAGCGACTCCCGTACATCGTCTGATAGTACCTCTTGTAATCACCCGAAACGACGTCCGTAAGCCAGTCGTGATTCTCGATATACCAGTCGATTGTCTTGTTGATGCCCTGCTCGAAGCTCACCGAGGGTTTCCAGCCAAGCTCGTTGATTATTCTGCTTGCGTCGATGGCGTACCTCCGGTCATGTCCGGGTCTGTCGGTGACGTGTTTTATCAGCGATTTCGATTTGTCCAGACGACTGAGTATCAATTCGACAACCTCGAGATTCGCCTTCTCGTTGCAGCCCCCGATATTATATACCCGGCCCGGAGGGGCCTGGTGGAGGACGCTCCAGACGGCGGTGCAATGGTCGTAAACGTAGAGCCAATCGCGTACGTACAGGCCGTCACCGTAAACCGGGAGAGCCTTGTCATTAAGGGCGTTGTTGATCATAAGGGGGATCAGTTTTTCCGGGAACTGATAGGGGCCGTAGTTGTTTGAGCATCTGGTAATGTTGTACCTCACACCCCAGGTATGGCCGTAGGCCTTTACGAGATGGTCGGCGGCGGCCTTGCTTGCCGAGTAGGGAGAGTTCGGGCTGAGCGGCGTTTGCTCGGTGAACATGCCCTCGTCGCCAAGCGCGCCATAGACCTCGTCCGTAGATATCTGGATGAATCGCTCCAGCTTCTTCTCCCGGGCCGCTTCGAGCAGCGTGAGAGTGCCTATGACGTTGGTCTCGACAAAGATTTTCGGCCCGGTGATGGAGCGGTCCACGTGTGTCTCGGCGGCGAAGTTAATGATGGCGTCTATCCGGTCTTCGTCGATGAGCCGGGCCAACAGGTCGCCGTCACAGATGTCGCCTTTTACGAACTTGTGATTGGGATGATCGAGAAAGCCACGAAGGTTTTCGAGATTGCCGGCATAGGTCAGCTTGTCGAGGTTGACAACGACACATTCGGGATGCTCGGCAAGCACCATACGGACGAAATTGCTTCCTATAAATCCCGCACCGCCTGTTACAAGGATTTTTCTCATAACTGCCTCAAGAACTCTTCCATTGGTATCCGCCACGGTTTAATCGGCCCGCCGAGCAAAGGTTCTATCTTCCTGCAATTGAAGCGGCTGTTCAGCGGGCGGGCGGCAGGGCTGTCATAATCGCTGGTCCTGCAGCGGGAAAGCCTGACGTCCAGGGCAAGTTTCTGCACGATAAAGCGGGCCACATCGAAGCGGCTCACGTAGCCGGCATTTGCAAAATGGTAGAGGCCCTCCGGCTTTTTCTCCAGCAGCTCGCAGACAGCGTTCGCCACTTCGGTAGTGGCCGTCGGAGCGCCGACCTGGTCGTCCACCACGGTGAGCATCTTATCGGTTTTGGCCCGGCTAACGAGCTTGGTAACGAAATTGTTGCCGGCCGTGCCGTATGTCCACTCGACGCGCATTATGCAGCCTCTGCAACCGGTCTGCCGTAGCAGCTTCTCTCCCGCCAGCTTTGTCCTTCCGTATTCACTTATCGGGTTGGGCGCGTCGGTCTCGAGATATGGTCTGTCCATCCTGCCGTCGAAGACAAAATCAGTACTGACGTGCAGGACCCAGGCCCCCGCCTGCTTTGCAAAGGAGCCCAGCCGCCCTACCGCTTCGGCATTGACCCGGTAGGCCAGCTCGCTCTCGGTTTCAGCCCCGTCGACATTTGTGTAGGCGGCGCAGTTGACGATGATCTGCGCGTCAGCGACGGCCTGCTTTACCTGCTGAGCGTTGGTAATATCGAATTCCGGCAGATCGTAAGGCCTGACCCTATAACCACGCCGGGCGCACGTTTTCGCCAGGTCGGATCCGAGCATCCCTCTGCCCCCAAGAATTGCCACGACGTTCTCAGCCATCCTTGCGTGTCCAGTCATAGGGAATGCGGTTGTCGTGCGGGTGTGTTCGGAACTCATCCGGCTCGGAGTAATTATACATCTCCGAAACGATATTGACGATGTAGGCCTCGCTTTCGCCCACGCACATCCAGCCGTGCTGGACCCCGGGCGGTATCCGCAACAGGCCCGGACAATGCTCGCCGAGGTAAATCTCGTTTACGGTGCCGCGGGTGGCCGAGCCCTCTCGCTCGTCACACAGGGCCACCTTGAGCGTTCCCTTGATTACGTAGAAGTGGTCGGTTTGCTTTTTGTGGTAATGCCAGGCTTTGACCACCCCGGGATATGTGGTGGTGAAGTAGACCTGGCCGAACTTCTCGAACCAGGGGTCGTCTGCCCTCATAATCTCGCCCAGCCTGCCCCGTTCATCCGGAATGACCTTTGCTCGGCGGGCGGCGACGCCTTCGATAAGCCGGCCTGAGCTTCGCACAATCAGACCTTCATCGACGAAAACCGCTTTCAGTGGCGCTATCTCCTTTGTCATAGGGGGGGCTCCTTCACTATCAATTCGTTGGCCCTTTTGAGCGATTCAAAGGTGCCCGCGTCGGTCCACCAGCCTTCGAGGATGTCGTAAGTGAGTTGGCCCTTGTCGATATAGGCCTGATTGACATGGGTAATTTCAAACTCGCCGCGAGCGGACGGCTTTAGTGTCCTTATGATGTCGAAAACGGCGCCATCGTAGAAGTATATGCCGGTGACCGCATAGTCCGACTTCGGCTCAGATGGCTTTTCTTCGATCTTAAGCACCCTGCCGTCGGCCAGCTCGGGCACGCCGAAACGCTCGGGGTCAGGCACCTTTTTGAGCAGGATTTTTGCGCCGGCCCCCTGTGAGATGAAGGTCTCGGCGTATGCCTTCAGGTTCGCCCGAAAGATATTGTCGCCGAGAATAACCGTAAGCAGGCCGCCGGTCGCGAAGTTCTCGGCCAGCGCGAGGGCCTGTGCGATGCCGCCGGCTTCGTCCTGGACCTTGTATGTGAACCGGCATCCGAAGTCCTTCCCGGAGCCCAAAAGGCTGACGACGTCACCCATGTGCTCGACGCCGGTGACGATCAGGATTTCCTCGATCCCGGCGTCCGTGAGCTTCTCGATGGGGTAGTAGATCATCGGCTTTTGCCCGATGGGCAGCAAGTGCTTATTGGTAACCTTGGTCAGCGGCATCAGCCTCGATCCCGTGCCTCCTGCAAGGACCACACCTCTCAAATCCATTTCTGCCTCCTTATGAATCAGTGAATTCAGGGATTCTATGCAAGAGAGTCTGCGGTGTCAAGCATAGCCTCCATCATAACCAACGAGACGGCCGATACCGCCTTTTAGCCTACGGGTACCATCGGCTTTCCGCGGTGGCGCCTTGCGGATTTCCTGCAAAACAGATTGGATTCCGGCCTTCAGGGCATCGCTCTTGTTGCCCCGGTTGTGAATCCACCATCGACGAGGATTATCTGCCCGGTGATGTACTCGGAGGCGTCTGAGGCGAGGAAAACCACCGTTCCGTCCAGGTCGTGGGGCTGGCCCGGCCGTTTCAGAGGGATGCGGTCGGTGATGTAGTCAAGCCACTGTTTGTTTTCGTAGAGCACCGCGTTTTGGGCGGTCTTGAACCAGCCGGGCGCCAGAACGTTCACTGTGATTCCGTACTTGCCCCACTCGGCTGCGAGGCTCCGGGTAACCGCCAGGACACCGCCCCTACTGGCAGTGTAGGGAGCGATGCCCTCCATGCCGAACAGGCAGGTGCAGGAGCCGACGTTGATTATCCGGCCGTAGTTCCTCTTGATCATCTCCCGGCCAACGGCCTGGGCACAGAAGAAGGCGCCCCTAAGATTCGTTTGCAGGACCGTATCCCAGTCCTCCCATGTGAATTCGGAACTCGGGTTGCGGATATTCAGGCCGGCGTTGTTGACGAGAATGTCGATCCGGCCGTATTCGTTCACGGCCGAGCGGACCATGTTCTCGATATCGTCCTGCGAGCGCACATCCAACTGCACGGGCAGCGCCTTTCGGCCGAGTGACTCAATTTCACGCCGGAACTCATCCAGACGCGACAAATCACGGCTGGTTATGACCAGGTCTGCCCCCGCTTTTGCCAGCGCCCTGCCGAAGTACTGGCCCAGGCCGCGACTGGCCCCGGTTACAATCGCCACCCTCTGTGAGAGGTCGAATAAATCCTGCATGTTGACTACCTCAAATCCCAAGGTTCCAGAACAATTTTCAACAGATTCTCCCGCCCTTCGAGAAGCCGCTCGAAGGCGCGGGGGCCGTCGCTGAGCGGAAGAACGTCGCTGATAAGCGGCTCGACGTCAATTTTGCCCGAGGCTATCAGACCCACGCAATCGCGAAATTCGCCCGAGCTGGCGTAGGACCCCGTAAAAGTAAGCTCCCGCGCCACCAGCTCCTGCAGATCGAATTGCGCGGCGCTCTCAAGATTACCGACTGCAACAACATAGCCGCCCGTCTTCGTGATTGAAACGGCGTGGCCGAAGGTCTTTGCGTAGCCCACGGCCTCAAAAGTCACGTCCGCCCCCCTGCCGTCCGTTTGGCCGAGGATCGTCTCTTTGAGGTTCGACTTATCCGGATTGACCCGCTCGTGCGCGCCGAGCTTTCCGGCGATTTCCAGCCTGAACTCATTAACATCACAGGCGATAACCTTTGAGGCCCCCCGCAAGGCGGCGCCCTGCATGATAAAGAGACCTATCGTCCCGGCGCCTATCACGACTACCGTCTTTCCGGCTGATATAGGGGCCCTGCCGGCGGCGTGCACACCTATCGACACCGGTTCGAGCAGAGCGGCCTGCACAAAAGACATGGTTTCCGGGATTCTCTCGACTATCCACCAGGGCACGGCGACGTACTCGGCGAAGGCGCCGTGGCGCTTGAAATCGGGTGTTGAGACGCCGAGCACCTGCCTAGTCCGGCAGCGGTTAAATCGGCCGCTCCGGCAGGGCTCGCACTTGTTGCAATATACGGTCGAGTCGAAGCAGACCCGGTCCCCTCGAGCGTATTCGGTGACGTTCCGGCCCGTATCCTCGACAATCCCTGCGGCCTCATGGCCCATGATAAGCGGAGGGATTCTCCTGCCGGTCTTACCCGTTGAGCCGTGAACGTCCGAGCCGCAGATGCCGCAGGCCCTAACTCGAATCAGCACGTCGTCGTCTCCAACTTTCGGGTCCGGGACGTCTGAATACTCAAAGGTGTATGGTTTCCTATAGACCAGAGCCTTCAATTCTTATCTCCGTAGCGTACAGGCATCGAGTTTGAGACCAGAGCCGGCCTGGGTCAGAGACCCGGCAGACACACAATCCGCACGGGATTGTATAGACCCCTTTGTCCGATGTCCATAAATTATGCTGACGTCGCGTCCCGCTCTACGTCGCCCGGGTTGGAGAATACTCGAAAACGGGTTGGAATCAGCGGCGTGTTTGCGGTATCATCACACGGCCCGGTGACCCGGCAGGGTGCCAGTGAAGCGCCTGGGGCGAATCCGGTTCGTATTTTTTTGACGCAGCAAGGAGTAAACGTGATGAAGTACCTGAGATTAAGCAGCTTTATCGAGCTGTGCCTGATACTGGGCGCATTCGGCGCAGGTCCGGCGGCGGCGCAGGACAACCTGCTCTGGCAGATCGGCAAGGCGGACAACGACACGGCCGAGTTTGTATTGGCTCGGGACAGAAGCAACCAGTATCTGGTCACATTTCCGCACGGCGTGCTGTTCGTTGCGGGCAGGTCCGCGACCCGGCAGGACTGGCCCTATATACAGCCGGGGCCGGCCGACGTCTGGGCCGGCAGCAAAAGCCATACTTTCTCAATTCTCTTCGGCCTCAAATCATCGCCCGCCCGCGGCAACTGCAGGCTCGTGCTTGACTTCGTCGATACGCACAGCGCCAGGCCGCCGAAGCTGCAGATCCGGATCAACGACGCTTTGTTTGTGCGTAAGCTGCCGAGAGGCGCCGGCGACGCCTCGGCCTTTGGCCAGGTGGACAAGGGGCGCGAGCACATACTGACCGTTGAGTTTCCGGCCGCAGCCCTGAAGACAGGCAACAACGACATACACATTACCACACTCGAAGGCAGTTGGATACTCTACGACCAAGTTGCCCTGACGGCGCCGGCAGGGGTCGAAAGCGGCCCTCTGGAGCCGGCCGACAGGCTGCTCGACGTGCACAGCCAGCCTTTCCTTGTCCGCCGCGGCAACGGCAGGCTGTACCAGCCGGTGATGGCGTCGGTTCTGAGAATTGGCGATGCGGTCGAGGCCGAGGTGTTCGTAGATGGCGCCGAGCCGGTCAGGCAGAGACTCGCGCCGGGTTTCAAGGTGCTCGAAGGCTTTGTTCCGGCCGTCGAGGATTCGACGTCGGTTGAAGTTCAGGTCAACGTAGCCGGCAAGTCCATCGGCAAGAGGAAGCTGCAAGTCAATCCGGTGCGCAAGTGGCAGGTGTATCTGCTGCATCACTCCCATGTGGACATCGGGTACACGCACGTGCAGACGGAAGTCGAGCAGAGGCACTGGGGCTACTTCGAGCAGGTCATCGAACTAGCCCGGAAGACGGCCGATTATCCGGAGGGCTCGAGATTCAAGTGGAACGCCGAGGTGCTCTGGGCGGTGGACAGCTACCTAAAACAGGCCTCGGAGGAGAAACGGCGGGAGTTTTGCCAGGCCGTCCAGAAGGGCTGGATAGGGCTCGATGCTCTCTACGGCAACGAGCTTACCGCGCTTTGCCGTCCGGAAGAGCTTGTCCGCCTTGTGGATTTCGCCGGCAGGCTCAGGGAGCAGTATGGATTCAACATCAATTCGGCCATGATCACCGACGTGCCCGGTTACACGTGGGGCATTGTGCCGGTGTTGTCAGGCAGCGGTGTGAAATACTTCTCTGTCGGGCCCAACCGGGGTCACCGCATCGGCTACACGCTCTCGGCCTGGGGCGACAAGCCTTTCTACTGGGAAAGCCCCTCCGGGAAGGAACGTATTCTCTGCTGGGTGGCCGGTGAGGGGTATTCACTCTTCCACAGCGGACGGCTCGATGCGGGAAGACTCTTCAAGTACCTCAAGCGGCTCGAAGATTCGAAATACCCTTACGACATGTTGCAGGTTCGCTACTCAATCGGCGGCGACAACGGCCCGCCCGATCCTGACCTGGCCGATTTCGTCAGGGGATGGAATGCCAAATACGCCTACCCGAAGCTGATTGTCGCAACGACCGCTGAGATGTTTCGGGACTTCGAGCAGAAATACGGCGAGGCGCTGCCGCGGCAGCGCGGCGACTTCACGCCTTACTGGGAGGACGGGGCCGGCTCGTCGGCGCGCGAGACGTCCCTCAACCGGGATGCCGCCGAGCGTCTGGTTCAGGCCGAGGCGCTTTGGGCAATGCTCGATCCGGCGGGGTACCCGGCCGATGATTTTTACGACGCCTGGCGCAACGTCATACTCTACGACGAGCACACGTGGGGCGCGCACTGCAGCATAAGCCAGCCGGATAGTGATTTCACAAAGGCCCAGTGGAAGATAAAGCAGACCTTCGCACTTGATGCCGACCGCCAGTCGCGCAAGCTCCTGGACGATTCCGTGGCCGGGCGGCGCGCCGCGGGTAATATCAAGGCCGTGGACGTATTCAACACGTCGTCGTGGCCGCGAACCGACCTGGTCACATTGCCCGGAGACTGGAAGACCGTCGGTGACAAGATCAAGGACGCCTCCGGCCGGATTGTGCCATCACAGCGGCTCCTGACAGGCGAGCTGGCTTTTCTTGCCGAGGACGTGCCTGCGCTTGGCGCCGCAAGGTTCTCCGTTGAGACCGGCCCCGCCGGGGCGGGCGGCATGACCGAAAGAGCGAGAGTGGAAGGCCGCACACTATACAACAACAGCATCGCTGTTTCTATAGACGGGCAAAGCGGGGCCATTGCCGGTTTCAAATGCAGAGGCATTCCGGTTGACCTGGCCGACGGCGAGAACGGCCTTGGGCTGAACGACTATCTCTATGTGGCTGGCAGAGACCCCAAGAGCCCGCAACGCATCGGCAAGGTCAAGATCGGCGCAGGAGAAAGCGGGCCTCTTGTTGCATCGCTCGTTATCGAATCCGACCCGCCCGGCTGCCGGAGGCTCAGGCGTGAGGTAAGAGTCGTTGCAGGTATCGACCGCGTTGACATAATCAACGTTATGGACAAGGAGAACATCTACGCCAAGGAGGCCGTGCACCTGGCTTTTCCATTCAACGTGCCCGGCGGCGTCATGCGTATGGACGTTCCCTGGGGCGTGGTTCGCCCGGAGGCCGACCAACTGGCCGGGGCGTGCAAGAATTATTTTACGGTTCAGCGATGGCTGGATATCTCCAACGAGGATTTCGGTGTTACGTGGGCGACCGTCGATGCGCCGCTTGTCGAGGTTGGACGTATCACGGCCGATCCGGTGGCCGTCGGCTGGATAAGGGAAATGCAGGCTTCGACCACGCTGTATTCGTACGTGATGAACAACTACTGGGAGACCAACTACAAGGCCGGGCAGGAAGGGCCGACCACGTTTCGCTACTCGATTATGGCCCACAACGGCTTTGACGGCGGCCGGGCCGCGAGCTTCGGCGCAGAATGCAGCCAGCCACTTATAGCTGTACCCGTCACCCAAAGCACCGGTGCGTACAAATCGGTCTTCAGCGTTGAGCCGGCCCAAGTCGTCGTGACCGCCTTCAAGCCGAGCGAGGACCGCAAGGCGCGTATCGTGCGTCTGTTCAATGCCACCGGCATTGCCCAAAAAGTGCGGCTCAAATGGGGCGGGCTTCCGCCGCAGGGAATCTGGCTGAGCGACTTCGCTGAAGAACAGATTGCCAAGATCGACATGCCGATCCAGATGGCCGGCCATGAAATCAAGACCTTGAGGATACCGCTAAATGTCAAATGACCAGACCTGTATGAATTCGAGAGAACGAGTCCTTGCCGCCCTCCAGCATCGAGAGCCGGACCGGGTTCCGGTAGATCTGTCCGGGCACCGGTCGTCGGGGATCGCGGCGATTGCCTACCCGAGGCTGCGTCGGTATCTGGGCCTGGAGCCCAGGCCGATTCGCGTGTACGACGTGATTCAGCAGTTGGCAATCGTCGATGAGGATGTGCTGGAGCGCTTCGGTGTGGACACAATCGAGCTTGGCCGGGGTTTTGCCCTGGATGACGCATCCTGGATGCCGTGGACGCTGCCGGACGGAACAGCCTGTTTTGTTCCCTCCTGGACGCGGCTGGAAAGAGACGAGGGACGCTGGGTGATTCGGTCGGCAAGCGGCCGTGTTTTTGCGCACATGCCCGACGGGACGCTCTACTTCGAGCAGACCTGTTTCCCGTTTGCCGAAGGCGGCGATCCCGATGAGATACCGGCAGCTCTTGAGGAGTGCATGTGGACGGGGGTGGCCCCCCCGCCGGGCCCGGTTGACGACCGGGCGCTTGCAGAGGGGGCTCGGCAGTTGCGTCAGAACACGAGCCGGGCAATTATCGGCCTGTTCGGGGGCAACCTTTTCGAGATGGGCCAGTTCTTCTACCGGGCCGACAACTTCATGATGCTTCTGGCCGCTGAGCCACAGAAGGCCCATCGCTTTCTTGACAAACTGGTCGAGCTGCACCTGAGCAATCTGGAGAGATTTCTCGCCGCAGTCGGCCCCCATATCGACATCATACTCTTCGGCGACGACCTTGGTATGCAGACCGGCCCCATGATGTCACCGCAGATGTACCGCGAGTTCTTCAAACCGCGTCACAAGGTGCTTTGGAACCGCGCCAAGGAGCTGGCCGATGTCAAGGTGTTGCTCCACTGCTGCGGCGGGGTGCGTGAGCTGCTGGCCGACCTGATCGATGCGGGCCTCGATGCAATTAACCCCGTGCAGATAAGCTGCTGGGGCATGGACGCAGGCGAATTGAAGGCCGAATTCGGCCGGGACCTGACCTTTTGGGGCGGCGGCTGCGATACCCAGAATGTCCTGCTAAATGGAACGCCGCGACAGGTGGCCGAGCATGTCGGGCGCCAGGTTCCGATTCTCGCCCCCCGCGGCGGCTTTGTCTTCCAGCAGGTCCACAACATCCTCGCAAATGTCCCGCCCGAGAACATAGCGGCCATGTTCGATGCGGTTAACAAGGTTCGCTAACGTCAGGAGAAACAGCCGGTGGAATTGACCGACTATGTGATAATCGTCCTTTACTTCGCCGCCGTGATCACCCTCGGCTTCTGGTATCAAAAACGCGCCTCAAGGAACCTCTCGGCGTACTTCCTCGGAGGAAAACGTATTCACTGGCTCGCCTTAGCGATGTCCGGCTCGGTGTCTAATTTCGACATAACCGGCACGATGTGGATCATCTCGATCCTTTATGTTCTGGGTATGAAATCGATGTGGCACCACTGGATGTGGGGTTTCATGATGGGGGCTTTCTTTCTGGCCTACATGGGCAAGTGGGTTCGGCGCTCGAACGTGATGACCGCGGCGGAGTGGATGCGCACGCGTTTCGGCGGAGGCCCCGGCGGCAGGCTGGCCCGCACGGTCTATGCGCTTATGGCCGTGTTGACCATGGCCAGCTTCATCGGCTATGCCTTTCAGGGAATCGGCAAGTTTGCCGCCGTTTACATACCGCTCGAATCCCTCGCTGAGGTTACCTCCTCCCAGTGGCTCAAGAGCATCCTCACTGAACACGAGCCCGACATCCTGGCCCTTGCCATAATGAGTGCGACTACACTCTACGTCATCCTGGGCGGCCTGTACAGCGTTGTCATAACCGACGTTATTCAGACGGTAATCCTCACCATCGCCAGTGTATTTATCGCTTGTGTTTGCTGGGACAAGCTTACGCCGGACCTGCTGGCCGGTCTTGGCAAAGGGTGGAGCTCGCTGGGCGTGCCGTGGCGGATACCCGAACTTGCCGGAACGGCGGATGCGAATTTTCAATTCTTCGGCGCCATGGTGATTGTCTGGGTCCTGAAGGGCCTGCTGCTTAACGCCGGCGGACCGGCCCAGATGTACGACTTTCAGCGTTTCCTTGCCGCCAAGGATGCACGGGACGCCGCCAAGGTCGGCGCCGCGTGGAGCTGCTTTATGGTTGTTCGATGGGCCATGGCGGTCGGGATCGCGCTGCTGGCTCTTACCGGCATAGCCGGCGTCACAGACTCCGAGCAGGTGATGCCCATAGTGCTCCGTGATTTTCTCCCGACGGGTGTCCGGGGAGTTGTGATAGCGGGCCTGCTGGCTGCGTTCATGTCAACGTTCAGCTCCACGGTCAACAGCGGCGCGTCGTTTATAGTGCGGGATATATGGCAGCCGTACTTTCGCCCCCGCGCCGACGACAGACAGGCGGTTCGCTTCAGCTACTTAGCCACCCTGCTGCTGGTTCTGGTGGGCGTTGGAATCGGGTTCCAGGCAAAATCCATAGCACATATATGGAACTGGATGATGATGGAGCTTGGGGCGGGCATTGTCATGCCGAATGTGCTGCGGTGGTATTGGTGGCGGATGAACGGCTGGGGCTACTCGGCGGGCACCATCGTGGGAATCGTGCTGTCGCTTGTGGCCCTGTTCTGTCCGGGAATCCCGGTATATTATGTTTTTCCATCGGTCTGTGCCGCTTCGCTTCTTGCGGCCGTGGGGGCATCGCTGGCCACGCGTCCCGTTGAGCAGGAGACACTTGTGTCGTTCTACCGGTCCGTACGGCCTTTCGGGCTGTGGCGGCCGATTCGCGACCGGTCGGGATTGTCGTCGGCCGAGCTTGCCGCGTCGTCGGAAAGACTTGGAATGACGATACTGAACGTTCTTGTGGGGATGTTGGGCATTGCAGGTCTGTATCTCTTCCCGATGTACCTCGTCGGACACTGGTATCTGAAATCTGCGATCTGGTTCGGCCTGGCGGTTGCCGCCGCGATAGTCCTGAAGCACACGTGGTATCGCAGGCTTCCCGAGCCCGGCCAAGTCTGATCGGCCGGAACTTCCGCGGCACTCGCGCCACGCCGTTTCCTGTCCGCACTTCTTGCACAGGCGAAGATGCAGGTTGTCAATTCGACCGTGTTTGCGATCAGTACAGAGGCTGCCCGCACCCAGGGTCCGCCGGCCAGCCAGCGGGCTTAAATTTCGCAAAACGCCCGCATCCAGCAAACATATCGCCGTGCAACGGCGTAGCCACCCCATATTGAGCGCTCTATCTGAGCATTGAGCCGGGTTCTGACTTCGAACGAGTTTATCGGAAAGGCAGGTTTGGTAATGCAAACACCTATTTCTCGACGTGATACGCTCGGTCTGGCCGGCAGTTTGGCAAGATAGTTCTAAGACCGTCACGTAAATGAGCAGTAGGCTCGGCATTGTCACTCGGAGTTGAAGCAATGATGGATATAGAAAGAACGACCAGGTTTGGAGCGGCGATGTTGTCTATTCTGGCCGTTTCCATAGTCGCGTCCGGATGCAAGGAGAAAGCTATGACAGAGCGAAAAGGTGTAATTACGATGAAAGGCAATCCGTTGACCCTTTTGGGCGACGAAATCAAGGTCGGCCAACAGGCCCCTGAGTGCGAGGTGGTTGCAAACGATTTGTCGGCCGTCAAGCTGTCCTCGTTTCGCGGGAAGGTCTGCATTATCTCGTCGGTGCCGTCGCTGGACACGCCCGTCTGTGACACGATGACCCACAGGTTCAACGAAGAAGCCGGCAGGCTGGGCGGCGACGTAGTCGTCCTGACCGTAAGCATGGACCTGCCATTCGCCCAGAAACGCTGGTGCGGAGCGGCTGGCGTCGAAAACGTCCGGACGCTATCCGACCATCGTGACGCATCCTTCGGCCGGGCGTACGGGGTCTTGATAAAGGAGCTTCGCCTTCTGGCACGCGCGGTGTTTGTCGTGAACAAGCAGGGTGTCATCCGGTATATAGAAGTAGTAAACGAGCTGACAGAGCAACCGGATTATGAGGCGGCTATAAAGGCCGCGAAAGCCGAGGTGTAGCTGCTGCACCTTCCTCCGGTACGCATTGAGACATGGCTGCCAAGTACGTGTATTCAGGGCAAGAAGTTATGAGAAAACTCACTCAGGGCGTATACAGCGTCGGCGCGATAGACTGGGACAGGCGGCTTTTTGACGAGCTTATCCCGCTGCCCGAGGGCACAAGCTACAACGCCTATTTGGTAAAGGGCAGTGAGAGGACCGCCCTGCTCGATTCGGTCGACCCGGCCAAGAGCAGCGTGCTCGTGGACAATCTGCTCAGGGCCGGGGCGGACACGATAGACTACGTCGTGGCCCACCACGCCGAGCAGGACCACTCAGGGGCCATAGCCGACGTCCTGCTGCTTTACCCGGACGCAAAGGTCGTGACAAATCCGAAATGCCGGGCGATGCTTATCGACCTTCTGCACATCGACGAAGAGAAGTTCGTGACGGTCGAAGACGATGCGACGCTGTCTCTGGGCGACAAGACCCTCCGGTTCCTCTACACCCCCTGGGTCCACTGGCCGGAGACCTTCTGTACGTACGTGCAGGAGGACAGGATACTCTTCTCCTGCGATTTCTTCGGCTCGCACCTTGCGGCAAGCAGCCTGTTCGTCGAAGACGAAGCGGCCGTGCACAGGGCGGCCAAGAGGTACTATGCCGAGATAATGATGCCCTTCAGGACGTCAATCAGGAAAAACCTCGAGAAGATCAAGTCTCTGGAGATAGACATGATCGCGCCGAGTCACGGGCCCGTTTATAGCCGGCCTTCATTCATAGTGCGGGCATACGAAGACTGGGTGAGCGACAAACTCACCAACGAGGTGGTGCTGGCGTACGTTTCGATGCACGACAGCACGAGACACATGATCGAGCATTTCGTGGCGGCGCTGATCGAACGGGGCATCGGCGTAAGGCAGTTCAACCTCACCGTCACGGACATCGGCGAGCTGGCGATGTCGCTTGTGGACGCGGCGACGGTTGTGCTCGGCTCGCCCACGGTTCTCGGCGGCTCCCACCCACGGGCAGCCTATGCCGCGATTCTCGCCAACGCGCTGAGGCCGAAGACCAGATTCGTCTCGATAATCGGCTCGTACGGCTGGGGCGGCAGGATGGTCGAGCAGCTCACCGGACTTATGCCCAATATCAAGGCAGAAGTCATCGAACCGGTAATGGCCAAAGGCAACCCCAAAGAGCAGGACCTTGCCGCCGTCGACAATCTCGCCGAGACGATTCTCCAGAAGCACAGGGAGCTGAAGATTACGGACTAAAGTACTGTGCCGGGCCGAAGGGAGCGCAATGAATCCCGAATTCAACGCACATAAAATTCTTGAAATAGCCGAGCAGATCGAGCGCAACGGGGTCAGATTTTACCGCAATGCCGCCCAACTCTTCGAGGATCGGCAGATCAGGAATATGTTCAACGACCTCGCAACGTGGGAGGCCAAGCACGAGGAGGTCTTTGCCGCCATGCGGGCGAAACTTCCGCCACAAGGTCACCAGGCCGAGACTGCCGCTCCCGGCGACCCGGCGGCGGACCCCAGGGCCATGGCAGGACTGGCCGTGTTCGGGATAAAGCCCGAAGCCGCCGAGAAACTGACCGGCAAGGAAACCCGCGAAGAAGTCCTGAAGATGGCCATCGAGAGGGAGAAGGATTCCATAGTCTTCTATACCGGCCTGAAGGACTTTGTCCCGGCGAGGCGCGACAGGGACAAGATCGCAGAGATAGTCACAGAAGAAATGCGCCACATCAGGATTCTCAGCGAGTCACTGGGCCAATTGGATTAAGCGGCCGGCTCAGCGTTTCCCGTACGCCATTCCAGCTTTGTACTCGCCGAAAGACCGGCACTCATTTCCCCAACCGAGACGTTGCAATAATGGTACGGATTGTTATCATCACGCGGTAGGGCCGTATCCGCAAATCGCGGGCCGCATACGGACGTGGCTTCACGGATTCACTTGACCGGCCTGGTCAAAAGGGAGGCGAAAATGTACAACAGGAAAAATGCGTTCACACTTCGATTGATGATGCTCGCAAGTTCTGTATTCCCAGCCTGTGCGAGGGCCCGGCCGGATGAGGCGGCGCTTGAGTTGTTTGCTGCAAGCGATCTTGTGCGGATATTCGAGGACGGCCACAATTGCCCCCGGCCGGAAAAGTCAATCGACATATTCGGAATCAGAAACGAATACGTCTCCGCACAATGTGTCGTCAAGGCCGGCCGGAATCTCGACAAAGTCACCGTCAGCGTGAGCCCTCCGAAACATGTAGAGCGTTCCGCGTCTCTGCCGCCCGGATGCCTGCAATGGAACTTTGTGGGGTTCGTATCAATCGAGCAGAACACGCCAAATCGCCGAGAGAGCGAAGTAATTCGCGCCGCTCCGGCAAGGTTCCCCGACTACCTGTCGGAAGAAAAAGAGGTCTCGCTCAAAAAAGGCGCGTGCAGGGCGCTTTATCTGACACTCAAGATACCCGCCAACGCCCCGGCCGGCGACTACCGCTCCACCGTCACGGTCACCGCGCAACAAGGTGATGCCTCGCTGCCCCTTCACCTTACAGTCTATCCGCCGGCCCTGTCCGACGAAAGACACCTGATGGTCACCGAGTGGTATTCTACGGGTCGGTTCAACAAATTCCACGGCGTCGATTCGTCTGATTCCGAGGCATTCTACAGAATCCTGCGCATCTATGCAGAGAACATGGCCGAACACAGACAGAACGTCTTTCGCGTAAGCCTGGGCCTGATTGCCGCTGCGCGGGATCGCTCCGGCAGGCTGTCATTTGACTTTTCCCGCTTTGACAGATGGGCTGATGTGTTCTGGGCCACCGGCCGAATGGACCTGCTCGAGACCGGGTTCGTAGCGAGGTTCGGCGAGGGCGGTTGGGCCAGCAGGCAAATCCTTTTGAGAGATTTTCGAGTCTATGACGAGGCGGCGAAGAAATCAGTGAGCGTTCCGGGCAAAGAATACCTGCCACAGTTTCTCCCGGCCCTGGAGGCCCACTTGAGGGATAAGGGCTGGCTCGATAAGACAGTGTTTCACATTGCCGATGAGCCTTCCAATCACAACGTGATGCCGTGGCGAGAGGCTTCGAAGTTCGTACACGAGCACGCCCCCGGCCTGCGCCGAATGGACGCCATAGAGACAACGCACTGTTCTGATCGATTGGAAATCTGGGTGCCCAAGCTCGATCATCTTGCCACGTGGCTGGACGAATATGAAAGGGCCCGCAGCCGGGGCAACGAGCTGTGGTTCTACACCGTCGGCATATATCAGGGAGGCTCACTGCCCAACAAGACGGTCGATGTGCCTCTGATAGAGTCGCGCATTCTGCACTGGATCAACTACCGGCTCGGGCTAAAGGGCTATCTGCACTGGGGATTCAATAGCTGGACGGACGACCCCTTCGGGGCTCCAGGCAAGCACCTGGGCGACGGCTGGCAGGTATACCCGAAGAAGGACGGCCTGCTTAACTCCCTGCGCTGGGAGCAGATGCGAAACGGCATTCAGGACTACGAGTACTTCTGGATGCTCGAAGAAAAGATACGCAGGATCGGCGAAACGCTCGGCCCCAGGCTCAAGCCGATGATTGAGCCCTCGCGCAGGTCCACCGAGATAGCTTCGCAGGTTGTCAGGAGCATTCACCGGTACGACAAGAATCCCGATACACTTTACAGTGCCAAAAGGCAGGTGATCCGGGAAATCCTGGACCTCGACAAACCGCCGCGCCTGATTGTGCAGACAAACCCGATCGAACACTCGCCGGTGGCGAGGGGCTGTGCCGTGGATGTGTTCGGCTGGGCAGAGTCACAAACGATTTTGAAGATCAACGGCAGGCCGACCCCGGTTGCGCCCGACGGTTTGTTCATGGAGAATGTTGGCCTCTCAAGCGACAACACGATCGTTGTGGAAGCCGAACTGAACGACGGCAGGAAGAGGCTGGTCCGCTCCTTCGATGCCGCTCAATAGGGCCGGACAGGCAACTGCCGCCGGTCAGTAGTCTTCAAAGGTCCTCATCCACGAGGGCCATTTCTCGGCTGTGCAGCCGCCGGCCCTGGTCCAGGGCCCGGCGGTGTCGAACTGCCTGTGCCATTTGAGCGTCCAGAGCTGCTTTAATCCCAATTCTCTGACTGACCAGTCCAAAAACAGGCCGTTTACCCCGCCATCGTGCCGATTGAGGCAGTAGTACGACATGGCTGATTCGAATTGCTCCTCTTGCTCCGGCGGGTCATCCTCTTCGCCGGCCCACATCGACTCCCACGCGCAGTCCACAAACACAGGCACATTGCTCGCCCCCTGCACCAGCGGCGTCCGCCACCAACGGTCCGCCACCTTGGCGTCTATCCACTTATAGTCATAATTCCAGACCCACCGGTTCAGGCCGTAGCTGCCCCGATACTCCTTCCACAGGTCCGTCTTGTCGGAGGCCTCGACCCAGCCCCACGCCTCGAAGGTGGAGCCCAATATCCGCCGCCCCTCGTCATCGACGCCCGTTCCAACCTCGGCCGCCGTCGGGCACAGGCGTATATCCTCGGTTCCCGTGTAATGACGCTGCTCGTAATCCAGTATCTTTACCGACCAGCCCATTTCCGTCGGCCCATCGCCGCCCCGGCACCTCGGCAGGTACCCGTCGTTGCCGCTCGTGTACATGCCGAACACGACCCCCCATTCCCGCAGGTTGGACCGGCAGAGAACCTCCTTGGCCTGTCTTTTGACACGCCACAGCACCGGCAGCAACATCGCCATCAGAAGCGCCACGACGGCAATCACCACCAGAAGCTCGACCAGCGTGAAGCCTTTCCGCTTTTCCACGATTGTTTGCCCTTGCCGATGAAGAGTCAACCGGCCGCAAGTCTCAGCCTCCATTATACCCTTCCGGTATTGCCGCAGGCAGTTTTTTCAGCACTTTTTGCGGCCCCTCGGTGGTATTACGGGGCCGGAAAAATTTTTTCAGAAAAAAGAAAAATTCCCCTTGATGCTATGGTCAAATGACCATATACTGTAATAAAGGTTATCTCGGAGATCATTTATGGAGCCGCTAACAGAGAAGCAGCATAGGGTGCTCGGATTCATCGAGGGGCGTTTGAAGGATAACGACCCGCCGAGCCAGCGGGAGGTTGCCCGGCACTTCGGCCTGGCCCAGAACGCCGTTCACCAACTAATCGGCTACCTGAAGAAAAAGGGCTACCTGGTGGATTCGAGCGGTCACCGCCGGCTCAGATTGTCGGCCGAATATATCGCCGCAAAAAGCCGCACCGAAGGTTTTCCCGTGGTTGGCCGGGTGGCGGCCGGTGAGCCGATACTGGCCGAGCAAAACATCCAGGAATATATCAACCTAAATGATCTGTTCGGCCGGTCGAAAGACATATTCCTGCTTAAAGTCACCGGCGACAGCATGATCGACGAAGGCATTATGGACGGTGATCTCGTGGTGGTTAAAAGGACTTCGGCGGTAAAGAACGGCCAGATCGGGGTGGTCCTGCTCCAGGACGAGGCGACGGTTAAAAGGATATACATCCAACGCGACCGAATAGCCCTCAAACCCGCCAACCGCGCCGCCGGTTACAAGACCACGCACATCGGACTCGCCGAGAAGGATATAAGTATAGTCGGAAGGGTAATAGGATGTCTTAGAATAAAGATAAATTAGGGGTGAATATGGCTGGTCAAATACATATAGGAATAGCGGGCTGGTCGTACCAGGACTGGCAGGGTATAGTCTATACCGAGCCGAAAATGGACCAGCTCGAGTATGTCTGCGGTTTCGTGGACGTTATCGAGATTAACAGCACGTTCTATCGGCCGCCCGTCGAGCGCAACAGCGCCTCATGGCTCAAAAGAACCGCCGCAAAACCCGATTTTTTCTTCACCGCCAAGTTGCACCGCGACTTTACCCATGAAGGAAAAATCGACGCCGAGATGGCAAAACGCTTTCACACCGGCTTCAAGCCCCTGCTCGAAGCCGGCAAGTTAAAGCACCTGCTCGTGCAGTTCAGATACGACTTTGCGGATTCTCCACAGACCCGGGGGCATCTGTCGGCAATAGCAAACAACTTTTCGGACGCCTTTAGCCTTGTCGTAGAGGTCAGGCACAAATCGTGGGAAGCGCCCGACGCGCTCAAGTTCCTGGAGGACCTCGGCGTGGCCGTCTGCAATCTTGATTATCCGACAACCTCGAATTCGTTTAACCTGCAGAACTGCACGATAGGGAAACACGGCTATTTCAGAATGCACGGCAGAAACAGGGAAAAGTGGTTCAGCAAGGCCGGAAGGGATGAAACATACAACTACTATTACAACGATCAAGAGCTTGCCCGGATAAAGCAACGCATGGAGGGCCTGGCCAAGGCGTTCGAGTCGCTGACGGTTATCGCCAACAATCATTATCGGGGCGCAGAGCTTGCCAACGCCCTTGAGTTAAAGGCGCTGGTTACGGGCCGAAAGCTGCCGGTGCCCGAAAGCCTTTTGAAGAATTATCCGAACCTGGCAAAGATTGCCTTAAATGTATAAACCCGGCTTACATTATCGCAGGTTGAAGCGGGGACGGTATGCGCATGGCCGCACTGGTCTGCAGGAGTTACTACAGCCTCTTGAGGGGCTCGGTTTCGCCCGAGAGGCTTTGCCGAAAGGCCAAAGAGCACGGCTACGGCGCGGTCGCCCTTGCGGATGTCAACTCGATGTCGGGTGTTGTGGATTTTCTCAGGGCCGCCGGGCAGGCGAATATAAGGCCGATCATCGGGGTGGAGATTCTAACCGATACCTGCAGGGCAATACTGCTGGCCGAGAATCGCGCCGGCTATGAAAACCTCTGCAGAATAACCACCGCAAGAAACCTCATCCGGCGCTTCTGTCTCATAGAGCAGTTACGAGATAGCAGCAACGGCCTGATTTGTATCTGCGGCCAGCCGCAGCTTTTAGCAGCGCTGCGGAAAATCTTTCCGAAAGACCGGTTGTTCGCCCCCTGCCGCAAAGCCGCGGACGTCGAGCGGGCTATCGCCGGCAGGATAGAACCCCTCGCCAGCGGCGGCTTTAGCGCCATCGACGACGACGACATCTTAACGGCAAATGTGCTAACAAAGATAAGGCGCCTGAGTGTAGCCGGCCCCGGCCCGGCCGATCCCTGCGGCTTTCACAAGCTCATTGGCGAGAGGCAATTCAGGCACAGATTCAGAAGTCACCCGACCGCAGTCCGCAACGCCGAGCAGTTGGCCCAGCGCTGTGAGCTGCAGCTACTGCACGGAGCGTGCTTTTTGCCGAAGGTTAATCTTTCCGGCGGGCGAAGCGCCGACGTCGAGCTGGCCAAGCTCTGCCACGTCGGCCTTGCAAAAAACTACAGCCCGGTGGCCGAGGACGTCGTCAGGCGGCTGAGACACGAATTATCCGTCATCCAAGAAAACAGGTTCAGCGATTACTTCCTCGTCGTACACACGATAGTGGGTTTTGCAAAGCAGAAAGGCATCCCGGTTGAAGTCCGCGGCTCGGCGGCCGGGGCCCTCGTCTCGCATCTATTGGGCTTTACGCGCGTCTGCCCCATCGAGAACAGCCTGTACTTCGAGCGTTTTATGAACGCCGGAAGAAAAGACTGCCCCGATATCGACATCGATTTGTGCTGGAGAAGGCGCGACGAGGTGATAAGGTTTTGCTATGAGTACTGGGGGGACTCCAACGTCGCGATGATCTGCAATATAAACCGCTACCGCCGCCGCAGCGCCATCCGTGACGTGGGCAGGTTCCTCGACCTGGAGCCGGGTCAAATAAACGAGCTTGTCAGGAAAAGAAAGACCGATTCCGGCGCCGCCGTTTACAGGCTGGCCGAGAAAATACTCGGCGTCCCCAGGCACCTGGGCGTACATTGCGGCGGGATCGTCATCACGCCGTCGCCCGTTGGCAATATCGCCCCTCTGGAGCCGGCCGCAAAAGGCGTGGTTGTCACCCAGTACGACAAGGATGCTGCAGAAGCGGTCGGCCTCATCAAGATCGACCTGTTAGGCAACCGGTCGCTTTCGACCGTGAACGAGACGCTTCATATCATCAGCAAGCCCTCCGTGGATATCGACGGCATAGACCCGGCCGATAGCGGGACAGGGCGCATGCTCAGCGCCGGCGACAGCCTCGGCGTCTTTCAATGCGAATCGCCCGGCATGAGACAGCTCCTGCGAGGGCTCAAAGTCAAGAGTAAAAAGGACGCCGCAATCGCCCTTTCGCTGATCCGGCCGGGCCCGGCCTCCGGAGGGATGAAAACAGAATTCATCGACCGACACATCCACGCAAAGCCCTTCCAATACCTCCACCCCAAGATGAAGGAGGTGCTCGGGGACACCTGCGGGGTGATGCTTTATCAGGAGGACGTCATGCGAATAGCCGTCGAGGTCGCCGGCTACACCATCGCCGAGGCCAACCAGTTCAGAACGGAAGTGTCGAAAAAGGTCTCCGCCTCACGTCTCCAGCAGCAATACAACGATTTCGTATATTCGAAAGCCGACCAAAGAGGCATCGACCGCCAGACCGCAGAGGCCATCTGGGAGCAGATACTGAAATTCGCCGCCTACTCCTACTGCAAGGCCCACGCCACCGTGTACGCCAACATAGCCTGGCAGACCGCGTATCTCAAGGCTCATTACCCAAGGCAGTTTTACACCTCTCTTTTCAACAACCATCACGGCATGTATCCGCTGCGGGTATACGTCTGGGACGCCATAAGGCACGGCATAAGAATACTGCCCCCGCATGTCAATTACAGCGCTGCCGAATGGACCACCGAGGGAAAAGCGATTCGCGCCGGCTTGAACATTATCCGGGGTCTAAGCTACAACACAATAGAGGCAATCATCCAGCAGAGGAGCAGCGGCCCTTTTACCGGCATAGACGACCTCCGCACCCGGGTGAAATTCCACAGGCCGCAATTGCAGAATCTCATACACGTCGGGGCCTGTGACGGCCTGGCACCGGGCCGCCCTGCGATGCTTATGCAACTGCACTTTCCGCCCGTGAATCCCAATCAGCCGTTGCTTTTCGATATATACAAATCTCCTTCGAAATCAACTTTGCCGGACTACGACCGGCTCGCAAAGCTCAAGGCCGAGGTTGACGTAACCGGCATTCCTTTTAGTGTTCACCCGGCCCTGCTGCTGGAAATAAGGCACACGCCAGCCGCCCGACTGGCAAAATTCATCAACAGGCAGGTAACGGTTGCAGGCTTCGTGGCCACAGCCCGGCGGGCGCGAACCGCCGACGGCCGGACAATGGGCTTCGTGACCCTGGAGGACCATTCCGGCCTGGCCGAGGTCAGCTTCTTCCCCGATAAGATGGACCGCTACAGAAGCATCTGCTCGGCGGGCGGGCCAATCTGGATAAAAGGCAGGGTCACCGAGCACCTCTCCTCAATCACCATCGAAGGCGGCAATTGCGGCAGAGCGGCTTAGCCGCCCGCACACCGACCTGCCCGCCCCCCTACCGCGCAATCTCCTTGCGCAACCATTCGAGGCTCTGCTCCATCTTGCCCGGCGCCGCCTCGCACTCTATCGAGAGCCAGCCGTCCCAGTTCATGTCCTTGAGCAGCTCGATGCAGCCGGCTATGTTCTCGGCGTTAACGCCCTCACCGATAGCCGCCACCGAACAGGCGATCCCCGTCATTCCCCCGCGAACCGCCTCGGCAAGCTCGGCGCTGACGTCCTTGATGTGGCAGTGCGAGACCTTGTCCTTGAACCGCTTCAGGAACGCCACCGGGTCCTGCCCGGCGATGAACGTATTGCCCGTATCCATGTTCAGCCGCAGATACGGCGAATCGTAGAAGGTCAGTATCCGCTCCATCGTATCGGGGTTCGTCGTATAGGGCCCGTGCGGTTCGACGTTGATCACTATCCCGTACCGCTCGGCCCATTCGAGCACCACCCGGTAGTACTGCTTTATCAGCACCATGACCTCGTCGTCCGTGTAACCATCGGGCCTGCGCCCGCCGTCCGTCGTATCGACGCACGGACAGTCAATCGCCTTGGCGAACTGAATCGCCCGAATAGTGTAGCCCACTCCCCGGTGCTGGCCGGCCGGGCTCGACATCGGGTAGGCCGCGTCGAGCTGAGAGACCTTCAAGCCCATCGAGTCCAGATATTTCTTTAGTATCATCGGGTCCGAGTGAAGCGGGACGTGCGGACTGTAACCCAGAGCCTCTATGAAGTAGTCCCCGTCAATTGTCCCGAACTCGACGTACTCCATCCCGTGCTCCTTTGCAAACCGGCACGGAACCTCGTACGGAACGTCGAGGTGCCGCCAGTTGTCCACGTGCATGCTCAGCTTAATCATGATCTGACTCCTTTCTCAATAGCGCCGGGCCGGCTTGTCGCGCCGGTCCCAGCCTTTCTCAAAGGTCATTATAAGCCGGGCAGATGGCTAATTGTAGAGCATTTTGAAAAGTTCTTCCACTTGTGTCACAGGAGGCCCGGCCTCACCGCTAAAATCTGAAGACCAGACTCGCCGCAACCGCCTCGGCGTCAGAGGTGTGCTGGTACTCGATGTTGAAAGAGCTGCCGCCGCCCAGATCCAACTGCGCCCCGATATAACCGCCGAAGAAAGAACGCTCGTCGATGTCCCACGAGTATATCGAAGTCAGAACACCACCGCCGTCAACGCTGCTGAACTCGTCATCCAGGCTGCCGTTTATGAAATGGAAGAACGGACCGCCGTATACCCAGAAACCATCCACCACCCTCAAAGTCGGGCCTATGGCGAATTGTATCTCGGCGATGTCCATATCGACGGAGTCCGAAGAGACCCAGTCATCGGCCGCCAGCCTGCCCCTGAACTCGGCGCCGCTCGCCTGAAGAAGCGCGCCTATCTTAAGGTTCCTGTCCTCGTAAAACGTCGCCCTCAATCCGCCGCCAAGGGCGAACTCGCAGCCCTCGTCGAATTTCTCGCCGTCTTCCCAGATCGAGTCGCCGAACCTCGCGTCAGAGCCCCCTATGCGAAAGAAAACCTCCAGGTTGTCGGCCATGCCCAAGCCGAAATTCGCGTAAACCTTGTTCATCTTGAGGTTCTTTATTGTCAGCGAGTCGGCCTTGCCCCAGTCCCAGAGAAGCCCGTCAACGTAGTCCTCCCACTCGCCCTCGTTCAGCTTAATATCCATCTCGCCGCTGGAGTAGTCGCCCCCAAAGCTCCATTGCCCCGCCCTCAGCCCGGCGGCCGGAGGCCCCATAGGGTCAAGCGCAAATGCAGCCGAGCCGCACAAGAAAACCGCAATTGCAACGCCACCGCAGAATCTCAATTGTCCGACTTGTGATGTAATGGTTGTCTTTTTCATGGCATATCCTTTCCTTGCAAGAGCGCTATCCCCCACCTCAACGCACATTAGCACCGGCTTGTGTCCGATTAGCTCTGTTGTTGTGCCTCTGTAGTAACAAGGCAAATCGGCCGGAAGGCGTAACGCGATATTTCAACACTTTTTTGCGAAAGCCTGGCCGCCCCGCGCCCGGGCGGCCCGCACACGACGCAATTAGGGGAATTTTTCTTGTCCGCCCGGGCTTATGTTGTTCGATTCGCCCGCCGCACTATAATGGAAGTCATTGACAATGCTGTTGGCGTAACGAATGATTTCCTGGTGAATCGAAAACACACGGAGGCCTGTTATGAAAACCACCGTTCGTCTCTCAATACTCCTCACAGCTTCGCTCCTCGGCCCGGCCTGCTCCTTGTCGGCCTCTGAAATCGTACGGGATTTGTCCCCGCGGCCCGACGAGCGGCAGTTGCCCACAGCCATGCACTCGGCTATGACCGAGCTGCCCGTAATTACCGTCGGAGCTCAAGATGCGGACGTGGTCGGAAGTGACAACCGCGCCCTGCAGGCGGCGGTCGACTATATCGCAAATCTCGGCCGCGGAGTTGTCGAAATCAGAGAGGGCGAGTACCTCATGCACGACTCGCTTCACCTGCGTTCCCACGTCACGGTTCGCGGAACAAAGGGCAAAACAATCCTCCGCAAAGCCGACAGTGTGGTCTCGGCTCTGGCGCTCGACGGCGATTTCGGCGAGCAGCAGGTTACGGTCAAGAGCCCGGCGGGCTTCGAGGTCGGATACGGCGTGGCCGTCTGGGACGACAGGGCCGGTGGATTCCATACGACCGTCGCGCGAATAACCGGCCGCAACAAGAACACCTTCTCAATCGACAAGCCGCTTATGGCCGACTGCATGGCGGGCAACAACGCAAAAGCCGCAACGGTCTTCCCCGTCATCAGCGCCCACGACACGCAGGGCGTGCGAATCGAGAACGTCACCATCGACGGTAATAAGGGCGCCAATGCTCACCTCAACGGCTGCCGCGGAGCGGGCATATTTCTCTACCGCGCCTTCGGTACCGTCATCACGGACTGCACCGTCAGAAACTACAACGGCGACGGCATCAGCTTCCAGCAGTCCAACGATGTCACC
>CP070678.1:5726971-5743362 GCA_020352515.1 Phycisphaerales bacterium
CGACATCGACGGCGAGGCGCGGGTCTTTGCCGTGAGGGTCGATATCGGCGCCGACGAGTTCGTGGGATATGTCAAGCCCGTTGCTTTTGCAGGGCCCGACCAGCACGTGGCGGCGCCCGGGCTGATCACTCTCGATGGCTCCGGCAGCCACTTCGACGAATCCGCTGAGCAGAGGGATTATATGTGGAGCCAGGAAGACGGCCCCCCCGTCGAGTTGAGTGATCCTGATGCGATGCGCCCGACGTTTACGCCGGAGTCTGAAGGGCTGTATCTGTTCGAGCTTGTTGTCGGGGACGGCACGAACCTCAGCGAGGCGGACGAGGTAATTGTCCTGGTCGGCAACAAACCTCCCGTGGCGAACGCCGGAACCAACAGGATATGCAAGGTCCCTGAGCGGATATCGCTCGACGGCAGCGCATCCTATGACCCGGACGATATCGACGATCTTACGTATTCGTGGAGGCAGGTCGAAGGTCCATCGGTCGTGCTTCACGATGCGGAAACGGCGGAACCTTTCTTCGACTGCAACGAGGAAGGGACATACGTTTTCGAGCTGGTTGTCAACGACGGTTTCGTGGACAGCCAGCCGAGCCTCGTGAAGGTGACGTCCGTCGTTTTCACCCTGAACCAGCAGGCTGTAGACGCCGGCTACCAGGCGGACGGGTATTTTCACTACGTTGATGTGTCCGGGGCCAAGGTGGTTTACGCCGTGGGCATGATCTCAGACGACAGTTGGGACATCAAGTGCAAGGACCTCGAAACGGGCGAGGTGGAGTCGTTCTCCGGCGGCGGAATTGACACGCAGCCGAAGATCGACGGGGACATAGTGGTATGGTCGGGAGGTCCGTTCATTACCGGCGTGCGAGATACAGAATGCACGAGCGTTTTTGTCCGGAACGTCGTCACGGGCCGGCAGCGGACCCTGAGGCAACACAGCGATACGGCTTCCTACAGCCATCCGGCCGTTTCAGGCAACAAAGTCGTGTGGCTCCAGCATATCAACATAGACAAGAATTTTCCGGACGACTGGTCAAACATGCCCTACGATATATGCGGCGCGGACATAACCGACATCAACAATCCGGTGTACTTCACCGTTGCCGAAAGAGTTGACAACCGCGATCCTTACCCTGTTGATTCCTACGCCGAAGACTTCGACGGTGTCATAGACATATCTGGGGATATCGTCGTTTGGGAGGCCGAGGGCGATATTTACGGGGCCGACATTTCGGATCTCGCCGAGATCCGTAGTTTTCAAATATGCATCGACGAGGCCAGGCAGTATGACCCGGCAATCTCAGGCAACGTGGTCGTTTGGACGGACGAGCGCAACGACGACGGCGACATCTATGGCGCCGACATATCCGATATCGACAACGTCAGCGTATTCCAGATTGCAGGCGGCGTGGGAAGCCAGTTGCAGCCGGCGACGGACGGGTGCCTAGTCGTCTATATCCAAGGCAGTATCTACGGTGGGTTGATAAAGGCCGCCTGCCTGACCAGAGCAAACAGCGTGATGGATGTCGAGCTTTTGAACAGCCCGGTGGGTACAGGGCCGGCTGTGGACGGCCAGACCGTCATCTGGCAGACCAGCATACACGGACAGGTACAGGCGGTTTCTGTGGGATTGGGCTATTCAATCAGCGACGGACCGGTGGAGAACGTGACATCGGGCCGCAGATACGACTACATTCAGCACGCCGTAAACGCAGCCGACATCGGTGACCGAATAGTCGCCTCGCCAGGTGTCTATCGGGAGAGCGTCAAGTTCAAGGGCAAGAACCTTGAGGTTGTCTCGAGCGACCCTCGCGACCCCGACGTTTCGGCCTCGACGATCATCAGGAGCTCGGCGACGGTGGTGACTTTTTCGGGTGTAGACGCCAACTGCATACTGGCCGGCTTTAGCATCACCGGCGGGGCACGGGGGATTTACTGCTCCGGGGCTTCGCCCACCATCGCCAACTGCACCATCGCCGGGAACCGTCGCTCGGGCATGGAGCTGCGAAACAGCAGCAAACCGGCGATAACCAATTGCAGTCTTGTCCGCAACGGTGCGGCGGGGATCGAAATGTGGCCTCTGTACGTAGGGCGTTTCACTTACTACAACTGGCCGGTGCTGACCAACTGCCTCATAGCCGAGAACGCCGGGGACGGTGTCTTTGGCGGTGTCCCGACGGTCACCGGCTGCACTGTGGCTGCAAACCGGCAAAGCGGTATTTCTGCTCTGGCCCCCACCGTTACCAACTCCGTGGTATTCGGCAACGGCCCGGACTCTGAGGGCGTTCAGATAAAGGCCGGTTTTGGCACTGTCAGCTTCAGCGATGTCCAGGGCTCCTGGCCCGGAACCGGAAATATCGATGCCGACCCTTTGTTCGTGCGGCTTGGAGAGTGGCAGGACAGCAATGAGGCGAATTCCGGCGGAGTCTGGATTCCGGGAGACTATCATCTACTTGCGGGCTCGCCCTGTGTGGACGCCGGCGATCCGGCCTATGTGCCGGGCCCGAATGAAACGGATCTCGACGGCAAACCACGACTGACCGGCCCGACGGTCGACATGGGGGCCTTTGAACTCGGGCCCGTGATCGGGCTTTCCGAGCAGCAGTTGACATTTGAAACGGAGCTGGGCATGCCGAATCCGTCCGGGCAGACATTCTACATACGAAACATCGGTGCGGGGACTTTTGAGTGGGAGATTGACTGGCGGGCCGAGTGGCTCGACGTGGATCAGCGAACGGGGGTTTGTCATACCGGTTTGGGGAATCCAATCCGGCTGACTGTGGATACGACGGGTCTTGCTGCGGGCCTTTATGAGTCCGATATCACGATTTCGGCGGCTTCGGCCGGCGGGAGCCCCCAGGGGTGCCACGTAAAACTTGTGATAAACGAGAATTGCTTCCCGGACGCGCCGGAGTATGCAAGGCAGTATGCCGATTATATGGACTATCTTGCCCACGGAGCGAGGGCGGCCTGCTGGTGCGCCTCTCCATCGGACGGAACCCAGTACCAGTGCGACGGTGATGCCGACGGGAAGGACTCCGGATTGCCGTTCAAATACCGCGTGTTTACGGGCGATCTATCCGTGATTGTGAATAACTGGAGAAAGAAGATGGGCGATGCGACACTCAATCCCTGTGCCGATGTCGACCACAGGGCCGAGAGCCCGTCGGACTATCGCGTTTTCACAGGAGACCTATCTGTTGTCGTCGCAAACTGGAGAAAGAGGGATTCCGAGGTTCCGAACGACTGCCCGCGGCCGGACAGCCAATGATGGTGATATTATCGGAGCTTGCCGGCCAGGATTCGGCGGGTGTGAGAGGGCGTTTGTTAAGTCAATTTGTGGCGGTCCGGTTGCCGCCAAGAAGGTTCACATCAACTACGCGGGGCTTTGCGCTTAGGCTGTCAGTCGTACTAAAGTCCCATGAAAGCCGGTCTTATTCGATTCCGGCGCACCCGCGGGCAAGTTCTTCGGCGCACGTGCTTTATCCAGACGGTTGGCAGGCATAGTAGGGGCGGCGTGTGTCAATGTGGGTGGCGCCGGCGGTCCGAGTGGTGGTTAGACTGCCGTGTTATCGAAGTGGTGATTCCAAGCGGGAGGGGGCTCAGGGTGTTTATCAGGGGTCGATTTGGGTTGGGATATCCCGGCGAAAGCCTCGCTATCGATACTCACCGCGGCTCGCGGAACAGCGAAATTGGGCGAAGAACCGCCAGTCGGCTGGAAAAACGGCCGAAAATTACTGTTGGTTTTTCGCAAAAAAGCCGATTTTCTTTGACAATAGGACTGTGCAACGTTAGCTTGATGGCAAATTTTAACCTGCAAGAGTGGAGAATTGTTCAATGCAAGAATACGAAGACCTCAAAGTATTGGTTGACGAGATTGAAGCCGATATCAACAAGGCCGAGGGCGGAAACAAGGCGGCTGGAACGCGCGTTCGCAAGCAAATGCAGAAGATCAAGCAGGCCGCGCAGAGCGTTCGAAATCGGATTCTCGAGATCAGATCGACCGATTAAGACGTTTGCGAGCGTTTCCTACCGCTGTTTTCGTTGCGAGAGGTACGTATCGGGCTGGGCAAGGTAAGGGTCTGCCCGCGGTGTCCGGTACGAAAGCGGAGGTTGTGTAGTATTACCGAGAGCACGCATGCCGCCATTGTTACTATTTGATTTAGCACGGATCGACCTTAATGCAAAGCCTATCTTCGACAAGGAGGCGATTTGCAGGGTGAATCCGCAACGTTTCGAGATGCAGCAGCTCGACGGCATCCTGTGGTACGACAAAGAAAAGGCCCTCGTGCTGGGGTACAAGGAGGTGACGGAGGACGAATTCTGGATTCGCGGCCATATACCCGGCAGGCCGCTGATGCCGGGGGTTATGATGATCGAGGCAGGGGCGCAGCTTACGAGCTTCTTCTTCAAGCAGATCCATAAGGAAGAGGGGTTCATAGGTTTTGCCGGAATAAAAGAGGCTAAATTCCGTTCCGTCGTCGAGCCTGGGAAACGGCTCTATTTGCTGGGCCACATCAGAAAATACGTTCGCCGGAAGCGAACAAGCAGAGTCGAAACCAGCCTTCAGGGAGTTGTTGACGGGAAGATGGTATTTGAAGCGGTGCTGGTTGGCATGAGGGTCTGACAGCCCGTCACACTCGCAGTCGTGCCGTTGGCGGTTCGTAAAATAGCCCCAAGGGGATTCGAACCCCTGTTGCCGGGTTGAAAACCCGGTGTCCTAGACCTGCCTAGACGATGGGGCCGACCGGACTTACTCCATTGTGATTGCCTCAACGGGACAGGCGTCCACGCAGACTCCGCAATCGATACACTTTTCGGTGTCGACCAGCGCTTTTTCCGAGGCCATTGCTATTGCCTCGCTGGGACACTCTGAGACACAAGATTCGCAACCTGTGCACTTTTCTTCATCCACTTTTGCCGGCATCTACACTACCCTTTCAAAAAAGACCCTAAGCTAAAGAATATTAAGAACGGCATGTTACAAGATTATGACAGCATTACAACCCATTTCTTTCAAGAAATTCGGACGGGCGGACCGATGTTTAGCGACTCCGGCAACGCCACATGGCCGGGGTTGCGGCGGGGCCGGCGCGGCGAAGCCGGGTCGCCAGGCCAGCCGACGACTGAGAGTACTACCGGTTTCGGGTCCGGGTTCGACGAAACAGCAAATAACAAGCTTCATGCGCATGACTTGCGTTGCCCTGCCCACAGGCTGCGGCCGGTGAGTGTGGCGGACTCTGGAAGATCAAGAACACCTGTTTGGCCGGTCGAGGCTTTGTTAGCGTGGAGCAGTGTGGCGAGCAAACCGAGGCGCCTCAATGTGACCGCAGCGGGTGGGCGGCAAAAACAGCTCAGTCCGGATGGCCCTTATTGCTTATCGGCGGGTTTGGCGACCGTCTCGGCAATGATTTGCGAACCGGCCTGAGCGGGCCCGGAACTTGCCCCCTTACCGGGAGCGCCCAGCGCCACGGCCATATCGCGAACGAACGCGCTCGGGTCATACTTCGCCGAGGAATCGAGGACCTTGTCAAATTGTCCCTTCTGGGTCTTTGCCAGCAAGTAGACGGCCATCATCCGAACGGGCCAATTCGCATTGTTGAGGCTTTCGGCGACCGCGGCAACCAGTTCGTAATCGTCGTGCAGGGGCAAGTGCAGCATCTCCGCCATAGTGTGTGTTTTGATTGTCCATTGGCCATCCGTACGGTTTCGCAGAAGGCCGGATTCGTGCAGCAGTGCGTTCCTGAACATGGTCGGCATCCAGTCGGCATACATGAATCTGTACGGTGGTGTGCGGTTTGACATCGCGTACTGTTCCATCAAGAGACCGATGAAGAGCTGAGCGGTCTTGATTTTCTGGCCCGGCTGGCCTTTCGATATCTGGTTGAACCGGCTTCTGAGGTATTTGCCTGTTAGCTCTACGGCGGGACGTTCGACGGACAGTCTTGCCGGGGGCAGATCAACGAGCCTGTTGGTGACGACGCCACGGGTGCTCACGACCGGGTCAAGATAGAGCGTGAAAGATATATTCAGGGATGCCTGTGGGTGCCTGGAGAGCATCTTTTCGAGCTCGCCGGTGACGAGGCGGATCGGGATCAGGACGCTCTGACCGGGTGCGACAAGATAGCTGTTGCGAATTCTCGTGTCCAGAATCCTGGGTATATCCTTCGTCAAGTCTCCGCTCACGACGGCATCGACCCGAATGTTGCCTTTTAACATACCGTCATCGCTCATTACGAGCGGCTCTGAGTGGCTATTAGTTATCGCCAGGACGCAGCCGAAATCGCTTCCGTATGGAAATTCATTGCCCCGAATATTGAGCTGAACCGCGATCATCCGGTCCGGGGTGGTGAACTCCGGGACGATCGCTTTTCCGAACAGGCCCTCCAAGACATTCATGAGGACACCGGGGTCGGCGGGTGGGACGTACTCGATCGCCTCCTGCTCAAGTGTGTCTCTGGCCTGTTCGGCGGCCAGTGAGCCCGGGTCTCTGGCAATGACGGATTTGAAGAGCTCTATCGCGGTGACCCTTCGATCCTCGGCCAGCGCGATACGGGCCCTGACAAGGTCTGCGATCTGATTGGAGGGACGGTTTTTGAGCTGGAGTGCGGCGTACTTGGACTGATCGTTCATCAACAGAGCATAGGCGAGTATGCTCGCGGCCGAATCGGAATTGGGGTCGATTGAATAGGCCTTGTTGGCCCACTCAAGGGCCTTTTGGGGATTAGGCAGGGCGAAACAATAGAACCACGCCAGTTGCCTTGTGTCCGTCGGCTGCCACTGGTTCGGGTCGGTTCCCGGGGGCGCGGTGAGCCCGTCGGAGCTCATCAGTAGCGGCCACTGGGCCTTCTTCTCAGCGTCCTGGAATATTCGTGTTGCCTGCTCGCCGTCACCCATTTTTGCGGCGGCCTTTCCGGCGAGCGACTCAAGCATCAGGTCGAAGCGTCCTTGCTCGCGGACCGTCTTTGCAATCTGCAGGCATTTGTGCCGACTGGCTTTGGCGTTGTAGCTGCTGATGGCCCAGGGCAGATATATTCTGGCCGGGAGCTGCTCGGCGGGGTATAGATAGCCGAACAGGTCCGCAGAGTATTCATAGGCGTCCACCGCAGTATCATAGAGTTCAAGCCGTTCGAGATATTGGGCGAAACTTACGGCCGCGTCTATATCGAGCGGATTTTCCCGCAGCGCCAGCCTAAGGTGCTCGACGTAGAGTTCCGGGCCGAGCTTTTCAGGAAAGAGCTGCGCGAGTCTCGTAAAGGCGGCCTTGTTGTACCTGTTAGTTCTGCAGGCCTGCGCGAAATAGAAACCGGCGGCATCCAAATCGGGCTTTTCGGCGGACAAGCTGCCCAGCACGGTAGCAAGCTCCGACTCAAGAAAAGAATTCTTCTTTCCAAGCGCATTCAAGGCCTCTTCAAGGAAGCTCTCTCGCTGCTCGCGGCTGTTGAGTCTCCCAACGAGGTACACAACGGCATTGCGGGCCACCTCGATATCGGCGTTTTGGTCCACATAGGCTTTTAGAATCTCGTATACCAGAGCGGCGTGGTCTTTCTCGGGATAGCGAGAAGCGAGCCTGATAAGCAGGGGTTTGACGTACGCAGCCCCGCTGTCGAGCTTCATTGCGGCCCTCAAGAAAACAATTGCCTGCTGGGTCTCGGCCTGGTCTGCCTGTTCGGATTCTGCAAGGTCATAGGCGAGATTATAGAACTTGCGGGCTAGTGAGGGCGAAAACAACTGTTGCGGCTCGGCGACAAAACTCGCCGCGTCAAGTGTTTCCGAGGGTCCGCCTGCTTCTTGTGATGCGGCCGGCCCGGCCGACATCGCAAGAGAGCAACAAAAAGCTGCCAAACAAACCAGGAAAGAACTGCTCTTGCGCATCTGTTTCTCCCGTAAAGTTCCAGTAAGACAAGGCTGTAGTATATTTCGGGCGATTTTCGCCCGTTGCTTTAGACAGAAAGGTCAATAAGAACCTGCGTTCGGCGTTTCGTTTGTGCTTTGGCTGATTCGCGGCTATGCGAGAGCCCATACTGCGAAAGTCTCTGTGTACACGGTGGGCCTGACGAGCAGCAATTGCGCACGATGGTCCAATAATATTGACTTTCATGCGGGGATCAAGTTCCGCGGAAGGGCGACTTTGATTCGTGCCAAATCCCACACGGGCGCCGGCCCCGAAAGCGAGGGTGCGGACGTCCGGCCCTTGAGGGTTTGCCCTGGGCGGTCTTTTGCGGGATGCGGGCGGATTATCAGGCCTGTTGCCTCTACCTGGCGTCACTTTTGCCCCGGCGAACCACAAGTGAAAGCATCTCGATGCGGAGGATTTTTGCTGCCAGAATGTATGTTGCGACCGCCGCAGCGACTATCACGACAAGCTTGAGGATTTCGAGCAATCTGCCCGCCGGCGCGTGGCTTAGCAGCAGGATGGTCACTGCTGCGACGATCGACATAAGGGCAGTTGCGGCCAGGGTCTTGGCCAGCGTCAGGGGCAACCCGTCCAGTATGGAATGACCCAGGCGTCGCCTGAGCACAAGCACGAGGATTGCAACCTGCAAATACGAGCACAAAGCCGTGGCGCAGGCCAGTCCACCTCGGCCGAGGGGCCAGATTAGAACAAGGTTCAGCAAGAAGTTGGCAAAGACCGCAATGAGCGCGCTGGTCATCGGGGTTTTGGAATCCTGCATGGAGTAGTATGCCCTGGCGAGCACCTGTTGGGCGAAATAGCCGCAAAGCCCAAAGGTGTAGAAGGTAAGCGTATGAACGACCATGTTTGTGTCCCCGGCGCTGAACCGCCCGTGCTGGAACGCGACGGCTATAAGCGGCCGGGCCACCAGCAGCAGGCCGACCGTCGCGGGAATCGCGATAAAGACCGTCCCTCGTATTCCCCTGGAAATAGTCCTTCGCAGGGCCGCGAAATCCCCCCTGGCCGCATCGTCGCTCATCACCGGAAATATCGCCGTCGCCAGCGATATGCCGAGGACCCCAAGCGGGAGCTGGTAGAGGCGCTGGGCGTAGTAGAGGTGCGAGACCGAGCCGCGCCACATGGGATACCGGACGCGGGAGCCCAGAAACATGAAGAAGGCGCCTTTCTCGTCCGAGCCGGAGAACCACCAGGCAATCAGGTCGTCGGCGAGGGTGTTTATCTGTGTGACGGTCAGTCCGAGGATCATCGGCCCCATGAGCATGAGTATCTTCCTGAAAGATTCGGCGTGTACGTCCCAGGTGGGCCTGATCCTGACGCCGGCGTTTCTGAGCGGCCAAATTTGTATGGCTACCTGCGCGACCCCGGCCGCCAGAACGGCCGCGGCCACGCAGAACAACTGTGCTCTGGCGTGCAGCCTGAGCAGCCTCGCACTGACCAGAATAGTTGCGATGATGAACATATTGAGCACGATTGGCGCCGCGGCCGGCGAGGCAAAGTGCCTGTGGACGTTGAGGAGGCCCGCAAGTATCGCTACCGTGCAGATAAACAGCATGTATGGCAGCATTACCGAGCTGAGCGAGAGTATCAGCCTGGTCTCGTCGGTTCGGGCAAGTAGCTTGTAATACAGCCAGATTCCCGCCTCGCCTGCGAGCACGAGTGCCGCCAGTATAACAAAGATGACCGTCACTACGGTCCCTGCGAGCCTGTTGGCCATCTCGCGGTCGTTGTGGAGAGTCTCGCTGTAGACCGGGATCAGTGAGGCCGAGGCAGCTCCCTCGCCGAAGAGTCTTCTGCTGAGGTTGGGGATTCTGAAGGCGATGATCCAGGCGTCGAGCAGTTGGCCGGCGCCGAAGAAGTGGCCGTATGCAATGTCGCGTGCGAGCCCGAATACCCTGCTCAGTGCCGTAAGCGAGGCAATCTGTCTGAAGCCTTTAACCATTCTATCTGCTTTATCGTACGTCTCGTGTTGTTTGGCGTATATTTTTCGAGAACGGTCATGGGCCTTTATGCCCGCCGCCAAGAACAACGAGGTTAGAGTCTCCCAAACCGTGCGCGGACGGCCTCATTCAAAGGATTTGGGGGCGACGCTGAAGGGCCTGGACCGGCCGATATTGTTCAGCAGGCCGATGCAGACCGAGTTGACCAGGAGGCTCGAGCCGCCATAGCTTACCAGAGGGAGAGTGAGGCCCGTGATAGGCATCAGCCCCACGGTCATGTTTACGTTGACGAGCACCTCGACCACAAACATCGCGACAATCCCCACGGCGGTGAGCCTGGCGAACGCGTCGGTATTATGCACGGCTATCTCGAGCCCGCATCCGACGACCACGGCATAGAGGGCCAACAAGCCGAGGCAGCCGTAAAAACCCGACTGGTGTGCAATGCTGGCGAATATGAAGTCGTTGTGGCGCTCGGGCAAGAAGTCGTACTTGACGAACGGCCCGCGGCGAAAGCCGTAGCCGCTCTTTCCGCCGGAGGCCACGGCAAACTTGGAGCGAATCAGATGGAAGCCCCAGTCGTTTTTCCAGGCCTTCTTGCTGAAATCTCTTCCGACCAGAATCTTGCCCAGCTTCGGGTGCTGCTCGGCTTTGTCCTGGAGCCAGCGACTCTGGAGCAGAACACTGCTTATTCGCCTTCGCCGCTGGCCGTCCATCTGTCCCCACAACAGGGGGCTGACAAGCACGGCCAACAGGATTATCAAGAGCAAGTGCCTTACCTTGGCGCCGGCCACGAACAGCATCGTAAAGAGGATCGGCATCATCAGCAGCACGGTCCCGAGGTCCGGCTCGGCGAGTATAAGCATCATCGGCAGCAGTGTCAGGGCAAAGGGTCCTATCAGGACCTTGAGACTCCTGTAATTACTGCGGTATCGCAGATACCACGCCAGCGCGAGGATGTATGCGATTTTGCATATTTCGGAGGGCTGGAGGGCGGGCAGGTCCCAGCCGGCCAGCTCGAAGATTATCCATCTGTGGGTTCCGTTTCGCTCCGGGACAAAGGGCAGTGGCACGATGTAGCGGCTGACCAGGAGCACGGCCAGGAGCAGGAGCACGAGGCCGTATGCCCAGTAGCTGACCGTTCCGAGCCGCCTGTAGCTAATCAGGTTGATGGCGACATAGCCGATGGCGGCAATGGCGGCGAAGACGACCTGCTTCTGCCAGTAGCCGCTCAGCCTCTCGGTCTCTCCGGTCGGACTGGGCTCGGCGGGGTTGCCCACTGCGTAGATACTCACTATTCCCACGGCCACAAGGGCCAGGGAGGCAGTCAGCAGGCAGATTCTGACAAATACGAGCCGTCCTTGAAGGAAGTTGTACATATACCCAAAAATATCACAGAACCGCCCCAATTCCCATAGCAGAAGCCCGAAAATCACAAAAATTTCGCTCCGTTTCGGGCGTACTTCGACCCCTTCCGGCCCTTGAAGGAGCTGCCGCAAGCGCCTATTTTGCCTAAATTAACGCCGCGGCGTCTCCGTAGCGAATTGGGGCATCCAGAATCTCGGGGTCGAAGGCCAAAGCCCTATATTATCCAGGGTTTTCGAACAGTCCTTTTTCGGCCCTCCGCCTGCGAACACGTGGGAGCTTAGCTGGGGCCGCCGTTGTGAATATGGGCAGGGTTTTTGGCCCCGGACGGTGTAAAACCGGCGGAAAGGGCGGGGGTGGAAAAAAAAGGCCGAGGCCTCTAATTTTTTTGTGTTTTTTTGCGTTTTTTCCTTGAAACTGCTGTCGGGCTTGTGGTACTATACAGTTGATCTTCACCAACTTAAAACCTGTGCTTTTACGCTTAGGCACATATTTTCGCCTTCGGGCGAGAAAGGAGGAGACTCAGGAAGGGATAACTTAATGTACTTCCGGTAGTTCCCGCCACCGGAGCGCCCTGCTCATAAGCTAAGTTTTTAACATCGAAAATGGGCAGGTGACAGTTAGACAGCAAGGTATCTTGCAGGGCGGGGAAAAGCCAAGATTTGCAGGGCGCGACAGCTCTGCGAAGAGAAGAAAAGAAAGGAGTTTACACTATGAGAAAGATGATTTTGGCCCTGGTGGTTTCATTGATTGCTTCCCCGGCCTGGGCGACTGTTAACATCACGGTCACGGACCTCGGCGATGGCGTAGCGGAAATAAGCTACGACGCGACGAGCGAGACGCAGTTGGTCAGGGCATTTGCCCTGGACATCACGGTCGACGCCGGCAACATCGTGGAAGTCAATGACTTCAAGACGGGTGTCAGCGTTGCGGACGATGACGGTTTCGGGATCTTCCCGGCCAACTTCAGTCGTTACATCACCGTCAATGCGCAAGGCGATGTGGATAACTGGGGTGTTGCCGGGTACACGCCGGTGGCCGATGAGGCCGACCCCGGCGCAGCAGGCGGGCTTGGTGGCCCTGCCATTACGATCGAGATGGGTTCGCTCTACGACGGCGATGCAAACAAGCCGCCAAAGAGCGGTGTACTCTGCACTCTCAAGGTTGACACGAGTTGCAACATGAGCGTTACAACCAACGCGATGCGCGGCAATATCGTGCTCGAAGACGCCGCAGAGGCAACCCCGGATCTAACGGCAGCGACCAATGTTCCGATCGTATTGGATTGCTTCCCTGCTGCCCTGGCGCAACAGTACACTGACTTTCTGGCCTACAAGGCGGCGGGCTTGAACGCCGACTGCTGGTGCGCCCCGCCTAAAGGCACGGGCTATCAGTGCGACGGCGATGCCGACGGCAAGGACTCCGGAATACCGTTCAAGTACCAGGTGTTCTCGGGTGACCTGGCTCTCATCGTCGCCAACTGGCGAAAGAAGCTCCCTGATCCGACACTGAATCCCTGTGCCGATGTAGACCACAAGGACTCGGGCGTTCCGTTCAAGTACCGCGTCTTCAGCGGCGATCTGGCCGTTATTGTCGCGAACTGGAGAAAGACAGCGGCAGCTTTGCCCGGCAATTGTCCGAGGTAGCACAACACCAGAGGCAAGAGTTCATGCCAACTTTGTTGAGCTTGAATTTAGTTACTTTCTGAGTTAGCAAAAGGATTTTATTGTTCTACTTCTGGAAGGAGAATGATGATGAAGAAGTTATTTGTTTTGATGTTAGTAGTGAGCTTGGCCACCGCGGCAAGTGCAGGATTAAAGATATCGGTGAATGGTGTGGTGGATCCGGCTGAAACGGAGGTCACCTTGAAGGTTGGTGAAACCGCCGTAATCGACATTTGGGGTGACGGCGATACTCCCAGCCCGGAGTCAGGGTGGCTAACTGTTCAGGGCCCGGGCTTGATCGCTGGCGGCGAAATGCTCTATGCAGCAGATGGCGGCCTTTCGTACTACCAGGACCTCGAGCAGATGGCTGATGAGCTTGGGATGCCCGCTGCAGAGCTTCTCGCGGTAATGGCTACGTCACTGGAGGTGCCGGATGCTGTGGATGTAAGCTATAGCGTTCTGGCAGACAGCAAGGTTCCTGCGAGAGCCCTTGAGGGTACGCTGGTTGATGGGATCGGCTTCACTTGCACAGACCTCGGCGATGTGATCCTGACCCTTTTCTCCGGCAATGACCTGACCAACGGCGTGGTGACTGTTCTGGACACTCAGGTGATCCACCAGATTCCTGAGCCGATGACTGTTGCCCTGCTCGGCCTTGGCGGCCTGTTCCTGCGCCGTCGCAAATAGTATTGCCGGCGCATAGCTAACAGTTTTTTGGAGTTTTTGCGAGGCAGCTTTTTTGGCTGCCTCGCTTTTTTATTGCGGCTTTTGTTCGCCATTGTTACGATGCTGTTGTTAAGATGACTGGAACCTGTGGAGTAATGACAATGGCACCAAGAGTAGGAATTGTCGTCGTGGTTTTCTCACTGCTGGCGGCGGGTGGCTGTCCGCCTGCGAACGGACCCGGGCCGGGGCCAAGCGGGTCCACGCTGAAGCTGCCTGCGGAGGTCGCGGGGACGTGGAAGGCGAAGGAGAGCCCCTGGGAGATAGTCCTGAGCCGTGACGGCACGGTATCTTCGGCCGTCATTCCGATGGGCGAGGTCAGAATCAGCCCCAACGAGACGACGAAGGTCGAAATGAAGGACGGCAGCTTCAGCACGTACGAGGCCGGCGACTGCCTCGTCGAGTACACGCCCGCGAGCCGGGAGCTGTTCGTGAGTATCGTGATGAAGGAAATCCATGTGGTGTTCCTGGACAATCGGATCGACGGCAACAGCACCGACCGGTTCGTGGGCACGGTCTCTGAGGACGGCAAGGTATGGACGACCGACTGGATACAGGTATTCGACTACGGCCCGCGTTTCCCGCAGGACGCAAACGACGTGGGAGCTGCGCTTCTGGTTTTTGAGAAGGTCGAGCCCTGAGAGCCGTGGGCGTCCGGTGAGATGGAGGACTGCGGGCCGTGGGCATCAGGTCCAGCTTGGGGTCGCGGCGATCCTCAGCGGCGCCACTTTGCCGTCCATTTCCACCACCGGGCCAGATGTGTATAGTCCGAGAGTTCCACCCGGCCATTTTCGCTGAAGTCGGCGCGGAGGCCGGCGGCGTTTTTCAGCCATTCATCCGCCAGCACGGCCAGATCAAGGAAATCGACAACGCCATCGCCGTTCAAATCGGCTATTTCGGCAACGGCCTCATCGGCGCCGAGATCGACCCGTTCTGCAAAGACCCTTTGCTCGCCGTCGAGATCACGTGTCACAGCGGCAGGGATGGACGTGTTGTCACCGGCGTTGACACAGGGGGAATCGGGGGGCAGGTGGAAATCGCCGACAACGTAGTCACTGTAGTTGGCATCCCAGGGTGCATTGGCATCGCTCCAGTATCCGGGCTCCACGAATTGAGGGTCGAGGTCTATATTTCCTTGGCCCCAGTTCAACGTGCAGGAGGCGTCCACGGTGGCCGCTGCGGACCCGCCTTGGACGTCGCAGAAGAGGACGGTCATCTCGGTCGGAATGGATACGCCCCAAATGCGGATTGTGTTAATCAGCGCTATCTGCGGGCCATCCAGGGCCCTGTTTTCCCGGATGATACAATTCACGAGGGTCGGGTTGCTCTGCCTAAACGAGCTGACTCCGCCGCCTTCGAGAGAGGCGTTGCCCACAATGGTGCAGTTGATGAGGGTCGGGTCGCTCCAGTATGCGCTGAATCCCCCGCCGCGATGTCCCGCCGTGTTGCCGCTGATGAAGCAGTTTACGAGAGTTGCATTGCCGGCGTCGTGACAGTACACTGCGCCTCCGTGGTGGCCGGAGCCCATGGCGCCGTTGTCGGTCATGATGCAATCGGTTATTGTGGGGCTGCTGTTGTCGAAGCAGCAGATTGCCCCGCCGTAGCCTGTTGTGGCCGCGTTGCCGGTGAAAATGCAGTTGGTGATGGCCGGGTTGGAGTAATGTGCGCAGAATATTCCTCCGGCCCGACCACCGGAGAGATTGCCTGTTATAAGGCAGTTGCGGATCGTCGGGCTGCTGTGGTTCCAGCACTTAACGGCCCCACCGTCGTAGCAGCCGGCGCCATTGGTGATTGTCAGGCCGTCCACGACGGCGTTTGCATCCTCGCCGGTGTGAAAGAAGAAGCCGCGATGAGGATCAGTGTTTGAACCTCCGCAGTCTATCACAGTAGCTGCGACGACTAGCGGGTCCAGAGGCTCGACGCTGCGCAGCGTGACAGCCCTGCCCTTGAAGTCGATATCACGATTTCCCGGCCCGGAGTGACTGCCGATAGCAACCACTATCACGTCGCCGGCATTGGAGTCGTCTATTGCTGCCTGTATTGTCTGGTACTGTCTGTTGGAGCCGGTGTTCCAGAGGGGCCCTTTCTCGTAAGTTGTTTGAGCCGGGTTGCCGTCAACGGCGGCATATATCGGTGATTGCATGCCGGAGTGCCGTTCGCCCGGGGCGTACAAGGTCTGTGCGCAGGCCCATCCTGCGTTTATGAGGCAGAGAATTGTCCATAGAGTCCTTCTCATCCTGGCCTTCCTCCTTGCAATTCGGTCCCGGCGACGCCAAACTTGAGATTAATTATAACAGAAACGCGTCCAAAAGTACAGGCGCGGCTGCGCAAGCCGGGGGACTGCAAATTCAATCTTGACAACGCGGAAGGCAGATTCTATATTCTGTGCACAGGTGGATGTATGGTCACGCTGTTGCTGTATGTTGGCAGGGCGCTGGACACGTCCGGAAAAGCGGCTGTAGCATAGTGGTAATGCACTGGCTTCCCAAGCCAGCTATGTGGGTCCGATTCCCATCAGCCGCTTTCTTTAGAGGTTGTAGAGCTCCTCGTCCTCAAGGATGCTGAAGCCCGCGGCCTTGATCACTTCCTCGGCATTGGTCTCTTTCAAGCTCTCGACCTCGAGGCAGCACACGCCCTTGTTCTGGGGCTGGAGGACGAAGCCGTAGGCGTCAACTATGTTGATGTCGTTGTCGGCCAGAGCGGTGGTGAGCCTGTGGAAGTTGCCGGGGCGGTCGGGAACGTATATGGCGAGGATGTCCTTGAGCGCACAGGCGCATCCGAGGTCCGCCA
>CP070678.1:5743462-5748933 GCA_020352515.1 Phycisphaerales bacterium
CTAACTCCTTGTCCTGCAACAACTTACGCCCAAAATACCCCTCAGCCCCCGCAGGGAGTCAAAGCCAAACGAACCCAAACGAACCCAATCGCAAAAAGCCCCCAAAAATGTCTGTAACCCCTTGTACTGCAACACCTTACGACAGATTCCACCCCTCCGACCGGCAAAAAAACGAACCCAATTGCCCAAAACCACCCCTAACCCCTTACACTACAAGGACTTACACCCCCAAAATCCCACACTCCCGCAAAAAACGAACCCAAACGAACCCAATTCGAAATTACCCAAACCCTCGCGCCTGCCCACCCACATCTTTATCCAAACTACCAGCCCGCTCCACTCTTCAACTGCTCCACCCTCCGCCAACTTCTCAGCGGCCCGCGTGGCGGCTCCACCGCTCTGCTCTCCGCCCTTCAGCCAATCCCGGAAAACCCCTCGCCTTCCACCCGCGACTTCAGTATCCTCTTGTCATGCTACGCCATCGTTAGACAATCGAAGGAACTTATGGATCGACAATTCTTCTCCGGCAAAACAGTCCTTGTAATGGGCCTCGGCCGATTCGGCGGCGGCGCCGACGCCGCCCGCTTCGCCTGCGACGCCGGCGCAAAAGTGATAGTCACCGATTTGTCGCCCCCGGAAAAACTCCGCGATTCGATAGACGCGCTGGGCGCATCCGGCGCAATCGTGCTCCATCTTGGCGGCCACGACCCGGCCGATTTCGAGCGGGCCGATATCATAATCACCAACCCCGCAATCCCCCCCGACAATCAACTCCTCCGGGCGGCCCGGAAAAACAAAAAAGTCATGACTTCCCAGATAGAAATCTTCTTCGAATTGTGCCCGGCCGCCACAATCGGCATAACCGGCGCAAACGGCAAGAGCACCACCGCCGCCCTCACCGCCCACCTGCTCCAATCCGCAATCGGCGCCGGCGGGATCGACTACTCCGGCGTCCGGCTCAGCGGCAACATCGGCAACCGGCCCCTGCTCGGCCTGCTCGACGAGATTCACAGTCACGACCTGGTCGTGCTTGAACTCTCCAGCTTCCAGCTCGAGCAGCTCGCCCGTATCGAGAAAGCCCCCAAAGTCGCGCTCCTGACCAACCTCACTCCCAACCACCTCGACCGCCACGGCACGTTCGAGGCCTACTGCGCGGCAAAGGAGAATATCTTCCGCCTCCAGCGGCTGGACGAAAACGACCCGGCCGTCTCGATCTTCAACGCCGAAGACCCCGTCGCCTGCCGGTGGTTCGAGAAATACAAAGGCGACCCCGGACGAATCTGCCTCAAATTCTCGCCCGACGACCTCGGCAGCGACATTCTCTCTGCTTTTGCCCTCCCCGGCCGGGCAAACATATCCAACCTCGCCGCGGCAGCCGCGGTGGCTCATCATTTCGGCCTCAGCGACCGGGTGATCGCAAGATGCCTGCCGGACTTCAAGGCCCTGCCCCACCGCCTCGAGCTTGTGGCGGAAATAGACGGCGTCCGCTGGTACAACGACTCGATCGCAACCACCCCCCAGAGCACAATCGCCGCCCTCGAAGCCTTGGACCGGCCGAAAATCCTAATAGCCGGCGGCTACGACAAGAACCTGCCCTTCGAGCAGCTCGGACGCAAAATCGCCGCCTCCGCAAAGGCAGCCGTCCTTATCGGCAGCACCGCCGCCAAGATCGCCGATGCAATAAACGATTGCCCCGACAACCGCGCCAGAATCGAATTGGCGCCTTCGCTCGCCGAAGCGGTTGCCCTCGCCCGCAAAATCGCCGGCCCCGGAGACGTCGTCATGCTCAGCCCCGCGTGCGCAAGCTACGACATGTTCGACAATTTCCAGCAGCGAGGCGCCTGCTTCGTCGAGCTCGTCAAGAGCCTCTCGCCCTGATTATGGGAATAAGAACGTGCAGAGAAAAAAACTTGTCAAAAATCCTCAAACGCCGTTTTGCCCCGGTAGATACCCTCTCCGTGTAAAGCGAGCTTATCAGCCGCCGCACCGGCGACATTCCCGGCGATTGGTCATTAAGTGCACGCCTGTGTGTGTCGATTTCAACAACGGAATCAAGTTTCCCTCTTCCACAATTACAGAGAGAGCCCGACCGGGACATAAAACTGCCGAGGTGTTGGAAATGAACGCAAACAGCGAGCGAAGAACAGAGCAAAGACTCCAGTATTACTGGCCCATCTGGTTTGCCGAGAATTTCAGCGACATGCTAAACCAGGGCCAGATGGTTGATATCTCCAGCCGGGCCGCCGCGTTCACCTGCTACGCGGATGAGCGCTGCCCCCGCCCCGGCCAGCACATAACCGCTCGTTTCAGTGTCCCGTGTTATGGCCCGGACGATTCCTTTGACATGGCCGACTTCACACGCTCGGGCCACGTCTTCCGCGTCGACACCATCAGCAGCTATCTCCGCCGCGTCGCCGTTCAGTTCGCCGAGCCCCTGCCCTTCAAGCCCGGCGAACAGGCCGAAAGTCGCTCCGAGGCAAACGAAGAGGAAGCCCTCGAGCCTGCGGCCGTGTGAAATCCCGATTCACTGCCCCGGCCGGCTTGGGGTAGCAGCGGCTGTTATCCGATATGGATTACCGGACTTCGATGATTGCTTCGGTCCAGCGGGGCAGGTTCCATGGCCCGGATTGCACGTCGGCGGTGAGAACGTATGTTCCGGGCCGAACGGAGGCGGCAACGATAAGATCGAAATCCATCTGCCGCTCGGTTTGGGGCGAGACGGTAACAGAGGCGGCGGCGGGCTCTGCCTGGAATCCTGCGGGCAGGTTTAGCGTGACTTCAAATACCCGAGGAGCGTTCGAGTGGTTGAATGCCCTCACGCCAGCCTTAATGGTCCGGCCGGGCCGGGCCTTCAGGCCATAGGGGTAGAAGCGTATCCAGCGCTCGTCGATGCCGTAGTTGGGCTCGTCCCACGGAAAGAGCCGGGCGAGAAGCTCCTTGCGTTTGGTCAGAGTCGCTGTCATGTGGTCGAGCTGGGCGGGCGTGAAGCCGAAGGGCTCGACGACATGCTGGTTGATAAGCAATGTTCCGGCGGGGATTCTTCGCAGGAGGTCCAGGCAGTAAAAGTAGCCGGTCCGCTCGTGAAGAAGGTTGCGGTTGAGAAGGCAGTAATCATCGATTCCGGAAGGGGTGAAGGAATCGCCGATGAAGAAGATTCTTTCGGCGTCGTCTTTTTCGACCAGCAACGCGTCGTGGTAGATCGTCTGGCCGGGGAAGTCGTGGAATGTGAACGTGAATTCTTTCCACCGCATCTTGTGGCCTTCCGGCACGACAGTGATGCCGGTGATCGCATTGGGGGTCAAACAGGGCAGGCGATACATGCCGGGGTGTTTGAGGATTTCAACTACAGGGCCGGTTGCATAGACGGGGCAGTCAAATTGCTCGAGGCAGGCGGCGACGTCGTTCGTGTGGTCGTCGTGATAATGCGTGATGAACAGGCCGTCGACACCGGTCAGCTTGCCTGCCTGCCTTAGCTTGATGACTTCATCGACTATGCGACGGCTGCCGCAGTCGATTAGAAAGCCCGAGCGGTCCTCTGAGATAATCAGGCGCGAGTTGCCGATCGGCACGATCCATCCCGGGGGCTTGTCTTTTATCACCTCGGCCCAGTCCATCCAGTTGACCTCGGCTTTTGGGCCGAGGACGCGGCGGGCGAGGACGTCGTAGCTGCCCTTGAAATACCATCGGCCCGCACTGATGGAGAGGTAGTTTTCGTAGACGGCCCGGAGCCGTTCGAGGAGAAGGTCGATGGCTTTGCCGGGGTCGCGTATTGCCGGTCCGCGGGCGGGGACAAGGATGTCGGGCTTTCGGGCGGAGACTTTGAGCAGGCTGTCGATAAGGTCGGCCATACGGCCGGCCCAGCCGTGGTAGCCGCCGATCTTGGCCTCAGCGACGGCATCCTGGAGGGAGTACAGATCGAGCAGTTTTCCGTTGCCGTAGATGATGTCCCCGACGAAGGCATATCTCAAGTTGTCTATCTCGATGATGTATGACACGGCGTGGCGGGTATAGCCCGGTGTATCGATCACCTCAATGGGGATTGCCTGCCATGAGAGATCTTGGCCCTGCTTCACTGCTCGGCCGACCTTGATGAGTTTGGCAAGTATCTTGGTTCCCTGCTGGGCGTAATCGTGAAAGCGGCGGGTTGTGAAGTCGTTCCAGGACTTTTCGACGCCGGCGAAGCCGTCCACATCTGCGGAGGGCACGACGGCGGCTGCGCCGTTATCGACGAGCTGCCGCCCGGGCCAGGCAACATCGCGGCGGCTGTGGGTGAACAGGACCATTTGAGCCTCTTTGATTCTGCCGGCCGGATCGCCGTAAACGACCAGACGGGCATTGTCCTTTTCTATGACCACACAATTGACCGATCCCGGCGTTAATGACACGTGGTCGCTGAGACGCGTGGTCGTCTCGCAATAGGATTGACAGGCTAAAGACAAGACTAACAGGACAGCAATGACTGTGACACTTGGGTATCGCATGGACTGCTCCTCATTCAAGGTTGTCTGCATTGTGCCGGCAAGGCCGAGATTTCACGTGCCAGCCCCGGCGCCGCTGAGCCGCTGAGCGTCTTAGGGGGGAGGATATCACGTCTGCCGGAGAGATTCAAGCCGTTGTGCATGAGAGGCGAGGCGAACCTTTGGATTGGTCGGGCGGCAAAGCGACTTGCGAAGTCTTGGATAAGGGGCGGTCGTGGTTTGTCCGAAGCCCGCCGGCGGCCTGAATGCGGGCAGAAGAAGCGGGCGCTACCCTTGCGGCAGCGTCGTCTCTTGCGAAAAGAACAAGGTTCTTTTTCGGGCTATACTCAGTTATCCCTCTCCTGTTCAAGGAGTTTTCTGAGGTACTCGTTCTCGCGGCGGGTGGCCTCAAGATCAAAGATGTGGTACTTTATGCATACACGCAGGTAATCGAGCGATTCCTGCAGACTGTCGATACTCTTCTGGAGCTTTTTCTGGTTGGCCTGCGCTTCTCGCGCGAGCTGGGCGAGCCTTTTCTCCTGCCGGTCGGGCGCTTCCCCGAATTGACTGAGAAGTTCTTTGAGCTTGCTTGCAAATGCAGCCTCATCCATCACGTAGGTCTCCTCAATATACTTCCTTCTCTTGCCCTTGCCCAGGTCCAGGCGCCTTTGAAGTCTGTCAGCTAACGTTACAGCAAAAATCGTGCCTGATTGCCCCTGGACGGGGCATTCGGACAAATTTGGCGCCTGGCCGCGGCAAAAGGGGGTGAAGGTGATTAGATATGCGGCTTGTGAGTTTGCCTTGTGCTTTTCTAATGATATGCATTCTGTGGGTTGGATACCCATGTTGCCGGAGGTCAACATTGTGAGGCTGCCCCGCTTTTTCAAGTGTTCTAAGGGCTTTGTTATCAGACGTGTCGTATCGGTGTTGCTTGGCGTAAACACTGCTGTTGACGGAAAGCGGCCCTTTTCCACTACCTGACCGCCCGGGTAATCGGGCCGGATCAATCCTTTG
>CP070678.1:5749033-5797415 GCA_020352515.1 Phycisphaerales bacterium
GATGTCCGGCGCGGGGACTCCTTCTTCGACGTAAATCTGGTGTACATCGTTCATGCCCGTTCCCATCCGGTTGTCCCAGACGATGCAGTTGGTCATCACGCTCTTGCGCCTGGCGAATGTCACCGCAGTCTCTGCATTGCCGACAAGAGTACAGTTTGTCAGGCGGCAGCCGTAGTAACCGTGGTCGTAGAGCCCGCCGCCTGAACCTGCGGCATAATTGCCCGCGACAAGACAGTTGACCAGGCTCGTGATCGAGGTGCTGCGGTTCGATACGGCCCCGCCGTAAATCCAGGCGTGGTTGTCAAGAAACGTGCAATTTTCGAGCAGCAGGTATGAGCCGCGGCACGTGTCGCAGCCGTCGGTATGGATTGCGCCGCCGTTCTTGACTGCGGCGTTGCCGATGAATGCACAGCGTTTGAATATTACGCGGCCGTTCCAGAAGGCCATGGCGCCTCCATTGTACTCGGCGCTGTTGTTGACGAATGTGCAGTCTTTGACGATGACGTCGGAGTAGTCGACCATCAGTCCACCACCCGAGTAGGTGGCGTTGCCGCCGGTTATAGTGAAGCCCTCCAGAACGGGCGCATCGGCGCCCTCGATATAACCGCTGACAGTGATAACGTGCTGGCTGTTGTCGTTTCGTGTCGGATCTTCGGTCAGCTCGGCGGTGTCGGTTATTGGCGCGTCGTCGCCCTTGAGGTCGCCGCTGAGTATGGTTTCATAGGCGTGGATGTCACGCTGGTCGGGGTTCGGCGCGCCGAGGCCGGCATAACCGCCCCGGACGGCCACGGCTTTCTTGAGCTGAAAGGTCGCGCTTCGGTCGCCGGAGGTAATGCCCGCTCCCCGGTCGGGGCAATAGACTCCCCCGGCGACGCGGATTTCATCCGTGCCTTTGGCGGCTGCAAGCGCGTCCTGGAGCGCCGTGAAGGCGTTCGCCCAGCTTGAGCCGTCTTCGGCGCCGTGTGCGTCGGCGTCGACATAGAGCACCACGGGCACGACAACTTGATTCAGCACAACACGCGAAAAGGTGTTGTTCGAACCTGTGCCGCCCAAGTTATCGACAAGGTTTATTTCGAAGGGGGCACCGTTGGTCCAGTTGCCGGTTATTTTGCCTCCTTCCCATCGTCCCGGCCCCCAGGGATTCGGGACGGTGCTATCGGGGTCATATTGGAGGTTTGTCCCGTAGATGTTCACGGTGCTGGAATCATAGGCGAGGAGGTAGTCTTCAATGCGGCCGCCGCTTATGTTGAGGAGGCTGTTATGGGTGGCACAGACGAAGCTGCCTATTATTCCGCCGCTTACGTTGACGCGGCTCGAGCCCCCGCTCTGCAGGCCGTTGGGAATTTCTCCGCCGGTTATGTTAACGGTGCTGGAGTCGTAGCTCATGACATCCCCGATAGTGCCGCCGTTTATGTTGACGGTGCTTTCGTTCTTTGCGTAGAGGTCTGTCACGCGGCCGGCTGTTATCGTTATCGTGCTCGCATCGAGCGCAAACAGGTCGTAGACGGAGCCGCCGATCATGCTGACCAGGGTGTTTGCGGGCGGCGAATCGTGAACGTAGAGGTAGTCGTAATCATCGCCGTCCTTGATAACGGTATCGGTCCAGATATCCGCATGACAGCAAGAGAAGATGCCTGTGGCGATTACTATAACGGCCGTCTTAACGTGTCCCTTTCTCATTTTCCTGCCCCTTTCTTCGAAGCGGCTGTCGGCTTGGCCTAATTCCTACTTCATCCCAGTCGTCATTACTGCTGCCGGTTCGGTTCATTGCGGTCGGACGAAAGCGCAGCAGAACGTTTATATCGATTTCCCCGACGTCAGGGGTTGCCATCTTTCAGCCATTGCAGGGCGAGAATGCAGAAGTCGGCGAAGTCGACGCTGCAGTCTCCGTTAATGTCACCTGCAATAACGGTTTTGCACAGCGGCTCTCCGAAATATGACTTGCTCGCCTCGGCCGTGGCGCCGTAAGCACCGATATTGACGATGCCGCCATTGGGGAAAGGCTCGAGGCCAATTGGGCTGAGCATGTCACCTGCATCAATGCACGGGCTGGTGACATCATCGACGAGCCATGTACGCGTTCCGGGTTCGAATCTGCCGGCCTGCGACTTGAGATGATAATCACCGTCGACCCAGAGCCCGTTTGTGGTCCAGTAACCGGGGTCGACAAAGCAGGGGTCATCAGCGATATTGCCGCCGTTCGAGCCTCCGGTCCATCCCTCTATGCAGGAGTGCTCTACCCCGGCGTGCTGGCCGCCGATTTGATCGGGAGTGTTGGCCCAAAAGATACAGTTGGAGATTTTGGCCCGGCTGCCTTCCCAATTACATATTGCGCCACCATCGCCGCCGGTTTCATCGTTCGGGTCATAGGGCGCCGCGTTGCCGCTGAACGTGCAATTGAGCAGGATCGGCTCGCTCTCTTCCCAGTTGTGTATCGCGCCTCCATTTTTGGCGAGGTTCCCTGTGAAGAGACAATTTCTTGCCGTCGGGTGGCTCCAGGCGTTGTATATTGCGCCGCCGCGGACGGCGGAATTGGCGCTAAACGTACAGCGAGTGAAGAGCGTTTTACTGCCCTCGCTGCTTACGGCACCTCCTTCGGTTGCCCAGTTATCATTGAATTTGCAGTCGGTCACCGTTGTGCTGCTGGACCATCCGTCATGTATTGCGCCACCAGAGGCCTGCGCGGCGTTCTTGGTGAACGTGCACTTGCGCAATGCCGAGGCGCTGTGGTCGTAGAACAGCGCGGCTCCTGTTTGCGCCGAGTTCGCGGTGAACGAGCAGTTTAGCACTTTTACGTTGCATTTTTTGGCTACGTAGAGTCCTGCGCCACAACTGCGATGGTCGGGCGGCCAGGTGAGGGGATGATCGGCGTTGCCGCCGGTTATGGTGAAGCCGTCGAGCACCGGCGGCCCCGGGCCCTCGGCATTGTCGCTGACGGTGATAACGTGGCGGCTGTTGTCGTTTCGTGTGGGCTCGTCGGTCAGTTCGCCGGGTCCGGCTGTCGGCGCATCATCCCCGTTCAAATCTCCGCTCAGAACCGTGCCGTACAGTTCGAAGTCACGAGCATTGGGGTCCGTTGCGCCTGACCCGGCAAAGCCCCCCAAAAGCGCCAGGCGGCAGCTTATCGAGAAGCTAATGCCGCGGTCACCGCCCGCCGTCGTCGGCCGGTAGAGTCCCCGGGCGACGCGAATCTCATCGTCCGGCCTTGCGTGTTCCAGGGCAAGCCGGAGGCTCGTGTATGCATCCGACCAGCTCGTCCCGTTGTTCTCGCCCGTCGCATCCGCGTCTACATAGACCACCCGGCCCCCAAGGGCAGTTCCCGCAATTGCCAGCAGAAAAGCCAGGAGGGCTGATAATTTTGTGCGCCGGAGTGTTAACATCCTGCTCTACTCCTTCCCCGCTCCTCTGGTTGCCATTATTTGAGCGTGCCGCTCTCGACGACAAAGTTGTCAAGGCAGGCGCTGCCCGATTCGAGCATCGCGCCCATGGAGCCGCCGCCAAGCTCGATATGCACGGGTGAGTGTCCCCAGACGCCGTGCAGCAGACCCGACGCCGTCCTGTAGGCGTTCTGGCCGCCGTATCCGGTGGTGCTTACATACAGCTCGTCGGCCACCGAATCGTACGAGATATAGAATGTCCCGTCGTTAGTCAGCCTGTCATTCCACGTCTTGTCCGAGCCGGCCTCGGCCACGACTTCATAATAGTAGTACGGGCGGAAGTTTGAGTAGCCGGCGCTGAACTCTACGTGGGGATTGCCCGGATCTTGCGTGGAGGTGGGGGCGACGCGGATCAGGACCCATCCGTCGCCGATGTTGATTCGGCTGTAGTGATAATCGACTCTGAAGGCGAAATCCCGGTCCACGTCGAGAGCCCATCCGTGCGAGATATATACGGCCCTCTTGGAAGCGGTATCGAGGGTCGCCCGGACCTCCAGCCTCCGATCAATCTCTTCGAGCCGGCAGTTGGCCGGGTCGTTGGCCTGGGCCGTCCACAAGTCGCCCTGCGTGTTGTCGTTGAAATCGTCGCATGGGAGCGCGACGCGGTTGTCAACAAGCCAGTTGTCGGCGAAGATGAGCACGTCCTGAAAATCCGCCGTGGCGTTGCGGTTGAGGTCCGCGACCGAAGGGGTCTTTCGCTCCTCCCAGCCGTTCCCCATCCGGGCAAGGTCGGACACAGAGACTATATCGTCGTTGTTCAGATCCGCGACGTTTCCGACGTCTGATGAAGACATGCCGGCTTCGGCCGTGCCTCCGTAAGCGCCCATATTCACCAACTTGCCGTGGGGCCAGGGCTCATCGCCGAGCTGTGACATGGGCGAGCCGGCGTCGATACAGGGGCTTGTCAGGCTGTCCTTGACCCAGCTTGCGAGGTTCGGATCCCAGCGGCCCACCTCGGATCTGAGGTGGTAATCACCGTTGGCGGGATCGGCAAAGCACGGATCAACGTCGATATTCTTATAGCCCGGCCAGCCACCCTCAACGTCGGTGTATGTAACGCTGAAAGTCACCTGGCCATCTATTACAATCTCGCCGGTAGAATTCCCCCGGCAGATGCAGTTTACGATGGTAACAGCGGCCGTATGCAGAGTCCCACCTTTTACACTGCAGATCCCGCCGCCGCTTGCCGCCGAATTGCCCGAGAGCGTGCAGTTCGCTATCCTCGCCCTCATTTCCCTGTTGCTCGCGTAAGTGTAGACGCCGCCCCCGCTGTCCACGGCCGTGTTGCCAACGAACAGACAGTTCACAAGCGACGAATTTACGGGGTCACTGAACGTCGCGGCGTATACCCCGCCGCCCGCCCCGCTCGCCGCATTCCTTTCAAAAACGCAGCCCGTCACCGTCAGGCTGCGACTGTGGCTCTCTATCGCGCCGCCAAGCTCGGCCGAGTTCTCGTAGAACCGGCAGGCCGTTATCACGGGCTCGGCTCTCGAATCGCAGCACATCGCGCCGCCGCGGAGGCCCGAGTTATTCGTGAACGTGCACTCGGCAATCTCGGCCTTGGATTCCGTGTCATTGTATATTGCCCCGCCGCGGTAGCCGGCTGAGTTCGCGCTGAAAGCACACTTTGAAAAAGTCGGGTCGCACATGATGTTGGAGGCGCCCGCGCCATTGGCGGCGGCGTTGCGGTCGAATGTGCAGGAGGTTACTATGGGTCCGCCGCCGCTGTTGTGCATTGCCCCGCCCGAATATCGAGCCGCGTTATTGCTGAATATGCAGTTGGTCACCACCGGCCGACAGTAGCCCCCATCATTATTAATGCCACCGCCGGTTTCGGCCCAGTTGCCGCTGAATATGCAGTTGGTAATCGTGGGGCTGCTGTCGCCACCGTTGAACATCGCGCCGCCGAAGCCGCCCCGCGGGTGCCCCTTGTCCCAGAATGCCGCGTTGCCTGTGAAAGTACAATTGCTCACCGTCGGGCTTCCGTCTTTGTTATGCATTCCCCCGCCCTGCCCCGAACCCATGCAGAAATCAGGGTTCCACGGGTCGGGGCATATCGACCTGTCATCATTGCCGCCGGTTATGGTGACACCGTCCAGAACTGCCGTGGCATCCGTCTTACTGCCGGTCACCACGTTGTAGCTGTTCTCGACACGCGTCGGCTCGTTGGCCAGGTCACAGGCATCTGCGACAACGGCGTCGTCGCCGTTCAAGTCGCCGCTGAGGATAGTCTCGTACAGGTGGATATCACGGGCATTGGGGTCGGCTTGGCCCGTCCCGGCATATCCACCCAGAATCGTAAGGCCGCTGACAAGCTGAAACGTGGCCTCACGGTCGCCGCGTGTCATACCGCCGCCGCGGTCCGGCCTGTACGCGCCCTGCGCGACCCTGATTTGAACGGGCTTTGGCGCGGAATTGGCGTCGGCCAGTGCATCCTGAAGATATTTGTAAGCGTTGGTCCAGCTTGAGCCGTCGCCCAAGCCTTCGGCCAGGCCGTCCACGTATATCACGCGGGCGTGGCCGGAACTCTGGGCGGCCCACAGAACCAGGATGGCAACAAGTCCTCTCCATTTTCTCGCGTCTCCCATTCTTGTTGTCCCTTTCTATAGAACCATCGTTTTTCGCGGCGATTGTTTCAGCGTTCTGCTACTCGTTCGGCTCATTCAGCCAGTGCAGGGCCATGATGGAGAAGTCACCGAAGTCGACCTTGCAGTCGCCGTTGATGTCGCCAGCCGCGATTTTTTGGCACGCCGGCTCGCCGAAGTATGACTTGCCCGCCTCGGCCGTAGCACCGTAGGCGCCCATATTGACAATCCCGCCGTTCGGGAAGGGCTCAAGCCCGATCGGGCCGGCCGGGTCGCCGGCGTCGATGCATTGACTGGTCGTTTCGTCCAGGGTCCAGGCTTCTATGTCCTGGTTCCACCTGCCGGCCTGCGACTTCAAATGATAGTCACCATCCACCCAGGAATCGTCGTTTGCATCGTCCGGGGTACCCATGTCATCCCAGTGTCCGGCCCGGGCAAAGCACGGGTCCGTGTCGATATTGCCCTGCCCTTCCCATCCGCCCGAAAAGTCACTGTACGTTATCGATATGGTCGAGGCGTCATCGTTCCATATCTCCTCGCCCCCGTCCCACAGAATGCAATTGATCAGGGCAAGATCACTCGGATCATCCTTCTTGTACGAGTAGCATGCGATAGCTCTGCCAGCCGGGGACCTGTTGCCCGCAAACGTGCAATTGCTCACGTTCATCTCGGCTCCCCAGGCGCTTATCGCGCCGCCGTAGTGTCCGGCGGTGTTGCCGCTGAACAGGCAGCCCACCGGATTTAACCCGCGCCAGGTGCTGTGGAGGGCGCCGCCCCGGTAGAGTGCCCGATTGCCCGTAAAGACGCAGGCGCTCAGCGTCGAGCCCCCGCCGCCGAAGATGCCGCCGCCCAATCCTCGCGTGGAAACGTTGCCCACAAAGGTGCAGCCGGTGAGTGTCATCGCGCCGCCGCAGATGGCCCCTCCGTCCGTCCTTGCGGAATTCTCCAGGAATTGACAGTCCGTGAAAGTCGGACTGCCGCCGGAGCTGTAAAACGCCCCCCCGTCGTTGCCGGCGGCACTGTTTGCGATGAAGGCGCAGCGGATCAGGGTCGGGTCACCATCGCTGTAGATTGCGCCACCGTTGCCGGCGCCATGATCGGGTATGCCCGTATCGGCGACATTTCCGAGAAATTTGCAGTCCATGAACGTGGGGTTGGCGGAACCGATCACGATCGCTCCGCCGGCGCCGCCTTCCTCGGCCCAGGCACAGTTGCCGGCAAAGGTGCAGTCCTTGACCGTTGGCGATCCTGCCACGATTGCCATTGCTCCCCCTCTCTCATAGACCCATCCGACGTTGGCATTTCCGGCGGTAATCGTGAATCCCTCGAGCAGCGTATCGGGCCCGCCGTCGGCACAGGTCACCACGCCGCAGGCGTTGTCCTGCTTTGTCGGGTCCTGGGGACCGGCTCCGGGCAAGTCGTTGCCGTTCAGGTCTCCGCTGAGTATCGTTTCGTAGGCGTCGATGTCCCGGGCGTCGGGATTCGGATGCCCGAAACCGGCGTATCCGCCCCTGACGGCGATGCCTTCCACCAGCTGGAACGCAGCCTTCCTGTCGCCGTCCGCTTCGGCAGGCCGATAAATACCTTCGGCCACGTGTATCTGCTCGGCCTGCGGTTGAATCCGCGCGACGGCCAGAGCCGACTGGAGATCGGCGAACGCATCGGCCCAGCTCGAGCCGTTATTCGAGCCCGAGGCATCCGAGTCGACATAAATGGTTTTCGGCACGTCGTTGTCCCACTCTGTGGCCCAAAGGCCGGTGGTATTGAGCCCTGGGCCGCTTAGCCGGATTAGCGCCGAACCGTTCAGATAGTCGGCGTCCTCGGCCGCGTCCAATGTCACCGTCTGAGAGGCGCCGTAGTTGAGGGAGTTAAAGAGTAAGACATCCGGTGAGACTACGCCGATGTCGCCGTCGCCCGAGGCCCATCCTACATGGACCTCAATCGTCCCTCCGGGGTCCATCGCCAGAGCCGCTTCGAACGTGGCGCTTCCGCCCTCGTCCACCACAATCGAGTGTGTGCTCAGCACAATTCCCTGGGCGGCACCCTCGTACGGCCCCATGTCAACCACACCGTTGGCGACGCGCGGCCTGCCGTCAAGATCCAGCGGCGCCAGCGCGCCTATCGCCGCCGTGTCGCCCGTATCGAGGCACGGAGAACCCGGCAGAAGATGCAGGTCCTCGTCCCCCGTGCCCGGCAAGCCGTCCGCCCCGTAGCCGTCCGCAAACAGCGGGTCGTCGTCGATATTGCCCGGTCCCTCGAAGACCAAATCGTCGTCCGGATCGGCGTCCTGAATGCAGCTTGTCCGGACGACAGGGCTGCCGCTAAGCGGGGCCACCATACCCCAGAAGATGCAGTTCGTCACGACCGGAGTGCTTGCGCTGCTGTTTGCCATTGCACTGTCGCGGTACTGAAACGTGCAGTTGGTCAGGGTGGGGCTGCTGCGGAAGTTCCACATTCCGCACACAGAAGTGTCCGACGCGTTGCCGACGAACAGACAATTTACGAACGTCGCGTCGCTTTGCGTCTTGTTGGAAACGCTGCCTCCCGCGTAGCCGGCACAATTGGCGACGAACATACAGTTGGCCACGTTCGGGGCGCTCTGGTAATTGTAGATGGCGCCGCCGTCGTCGTCGGCCCAATTACCCTTGAAGATGCAGTTGGTGAAGGTGGGGCTGCTGCCCTTGCAGTACACCGCGCCGCCGCTGGCGGCGGGCCCATAATCGCCGGACGCACAGCCGTTTGTGATAGTTATACCCGCCACGACGCAGTCGGCGTCTTCGGCGCTGTGAAAGTAGAACGCCCGGTGTGGTTCGGCCCCGCTGCCCTGGCAGTCGATAATTGTCAATGCGGTAACGGCGGGGTCGTTTGGGTCCGTGCTTCTAAGCGTGATTGACTTGCCCTTGAAGTCGATGTCGCGGTTGCCCTCTCCCTTGAACGTCCCGCCTGCGAGGACTATCGTGTCACCCTCGACCGAGTCGTCTATTGCCGCCTGAATCGAAGGATAGAGCGGCCCCGACAGCAATTCGACTTGCGAGCCGCCCGCGGGCGCGAGGCCATCCGGGTACACGACCAGAGTCCGCCCGAAGGCTCCGGGCGTAAACGCGGCTATGAGCAACGACATCGCGAGAAACATCCTTTTATTCTCTCGCCCGTTCATTTTCGTTCTCCTTGCCAATAAGTCAAAGTCTTGTCGAATGTGTGAGCTTTTCAGTGGTCGTTGCGCTCGAGCCAATGCATGGCCATTATACAGAAATCGTCGAAGTTGACTTTGCAGTCGCCGTTGATATCGCCGGCGTAAATCACCTCGCAAAGCGGCCGGCCGAAGTAACTCTTGCTCGCCTCGGGCGTTCCGCCGTATGCGCCCACGTTGACGATGCCAGCGTTGGGGAACGTCTCATAGCCGATGGGGTCCATCGGGTCGCCGGAATCGATGCAAGCACTTGTCAGCTCGTCTTTCACCCAGGTCCGGCTCCGGTCATCCCACCTGCCGGCCTGTGACTTGAGGTGATAATCACGATTTTCCGGATCGGCAAAACAGGGGTCTGCGGCGAAGTTGCCCGTTCCCCCCATTGCGCCGGTCCAGCCCTCGATACAACTGTAGTCGATGGCGTACTCATTGCGCTCTATGCAGATCTGTGCGTCCTCGCCGCCGGCCCCGTCGGCAGTGTTGGCCCAGAAGATGCAGTTGGTCAGCACGGGGATGTGTAACTTGGAGTGCGTGTGGACGCCGCCTCCGCGGCTGGCGGCATGGTTTGTGACGAAAGTGCAGTTTACCGCCCGGAACTTGCCTCCGTATATGCCGCCACCGGAGGCCGCCTCGTTTTCGCTGAATATGCAGTTTATCACCGTCGGCTGTCCTGCGTAAATGGCTCCGCCGGACGTACCTCTGTTGGCGTAGAACTTGCAGTTTCTCAACGTGCCGAACATGATATTCAAGGCGCCGCCGGAGCCGCCCCTGTTGCCGACGAACGTGCATCGATCCATCGTGGGCCGGCCGCGGAATATCGCGCCGCCTTCGCTGCCGGCCGAGTTATCCTCGAACGTGCAGTCGGTGAGGGTCAGGCCGTCGCCGCCGGATATTGCGCCGCCGGTGTTCTTTGACTTGTTGTGGACAAAGGCGCACCTCGTAAGCGTTGGGCGCCCGCCGGAGCCGGCCATTGCACCGCCCTGATGCTGGGCGTAATTTCGGATGAAGGTGCAGTCGATTACAGTGGGGCTGGCATCAATGCACCACAAGCCACCGCCCCTGACGGCGTTTCCTGCGGTGATGGTGAAGCCGTCGAGCACGGCCGTAGCGTCGACGTTGGAGCAGTAAACGACGGACCGGCTGTTGTCCTGGTTGTTTGAGAAATCGGGGCCGTCGTCCCCGTCTATATCCCCGCTCAGGATCGTCTCAAAGGCCCTTATATCCCTGGCGTTCGGATCCGGCGAGCCCAGAGCGGCATATCCACCCCGCACAGATACGCCGCTGACTATCTCGAAAGTGGCGTCCCGATCGCCGGAAAATGCTTCGGCCGGCTTGTAGGCGCCCTGGGCGACCCGCACCTCTTTCACGACCGGGTAGGCCGCGGCTGTTTCGAGGGCGTCGTCGAGCCTTGTAAAGGCGTCCGTCCAGCTCCAGCCGTCCTGTGCGCCGGATGCGCGGTGGTCAACGTATAGAATGGGCGGGACGAGCTCATCGTCGGTGGCCGTCACCTCGACAACCGCATCCAGCAGTCCCGCCCCCATAACCCATAGTATCGCCGTGTCGGTCAGGTAGTCTTCGTCCTCGGCCGCCGAGAGAAGGACGGGCTGAGGCACAGAGTAGTTGAGCGGGTCGAATGTCAAGGTCGCGCCGGCCGCGACTGTTATATCGGGGTCGCCCGACTTGACAAACACGCTCACTTCAACCGGTTGGGCCGGGTCCTCGACCAGTGCGACGGTGAAACTCGAGGTTGTCCCTTCGGCAAAGACGACGTTGTGTGAGCTAATTACAAAGCTGTGTCTCTCATAGGCCCCGATATCCACAATATGGTTGGCCAGACGGGGCTTGCCGACGATGTCGGTAGTGAGCGACGGCGGGACGGCCGTGTTGTCCCCTGCGTCGATGCACGGCGAGTCCGACTGAAGGCCGAGATTGTCGTCCTCAGTGCCGCTCTGGTTGTCCGGTCCGTCGGCATCGATGAAACGCGGGTCGGCACCCGTGTTGCCGAGCCCCCCGTAATCGCCGGAGCAGCCCTCGATGCAACAGTGGTTGACAATCGGCGCCGAAGAGGCCGCGTAAATCTGCGCGGCCTCGCCGCCCCCGAGGATGTCTCTGCTGTCCCAGATTATACAGTTTGTCAGTTTCGGTCTGCCAAAAGTATAAATCCCGCCGCCCATACCCCGCGCCCAGTTGCTAACGAGCGTGCAATTGGTCATGGTCAAGTTCGTATCCGCACTGTCATGTATCCCCGCGCCGTCCGTTCCCGCCCAGTTGGCGGTGAAGAGACAGTTGATGAGTTCGGTACGGCTATCGCTGTCGAACATCATACCACCGCCCCGATTGAAGGCCTCATTTGCGCCGATGATGCACTTGACAAACTCCGGGCCGCTGTCACCTATGTGTATCGCGCCGCCGTCGCCGGCCATGTTGAAGAAGAAGCTGCATTCGAGGAAGCGGGGATTTGTATAACAGCACCAAGAGGGCCCGCAGTACAGGGCGCCTCCGTAGATTGCGGTGTTTGCGACGAATCTGCACGCGATGACGGTCGCGTCGCTGTTGCAGTACATCCCGCCGCCGCGGCTGTCGGCGCCGAAACCTCTGGCGCTGCCGCCTGTAATCGTAAAGCCCTCGATCACCTCGGTCGTGCAGTCTGCAATTTCCGCCTGGGGGGCTCCCGTGACGACATGGTAGCAGTTGTCCGCCGTGGCGCCGGGTCCTGCCCCGTCGTTGCCGGCAAGGTCGCCGCTGAGAATTGTCTCGAACAGGCGGGTCTCTCTGGCATCGGGGTCGGGCTCGCCGAAGCCGGCGTAGCCGCCCTTCAACACTACACCGTCGACAAGCTGAAACGTCGCGTTGTGATCCCCCGGTGTGACGGCGCCTCCCTGATCCGGCTTGTAAACGCCCTGGGCAACCCTGATCTGATCCCCGGCGGCTGCGGCGGCAAGGGCGTCCTGGAGAGAATTGTAGGCGTGGTCCCAGCTTGACCCGTTGTTCGCTCCTGAAGCGTCGCGGTCCACGTACAGCACTTGTGTTGCGAAGCCTATACTTGCCGCCCAGAGCATAAAAGCCGCGCCTATGGCGGCCCTGCTGCCAAATCTAAACAGGTCCATGGCTTTGCCTCCCTGATGCTGAAGTTCCTCTCTTTGGGCGTGGCTCACCAGCGCGGGTTCATTAGTTTTGCGAGCCAGAGGTTTCCGTCGTCCGGGCGGAGGGCCCCGGGTGAGCGGCTCGTGCGCGGTGCGGCGAACTCGGGGCCGAGGTCGTCTATCTGCCGGAGATACTCGAAGCTCAGTTCGCCTGTGCGACCATCGTCCGTCGAGAATCCTATCCCTTCAATAAGGTCGTTCTCAAGGTCGATGGTGTAGGTCAGCCTGACGCGGCCGCAGGTCAATGCAACGTGGACTTTACTTTCCTCTGCCCCGCTCTTTGTCTCGAACCACGTCTGCTGAGAGGCGGCGTCACGCCGCACCGTGTCTATACTGTGCAGTCCCGTCCACGGGCGGGCCAGGCCCGAGAAGAAACTGCCACCTCTATATCTGCCTATAACGGCGGCGCCGCCGTCGAGCACGCAGGCGGCCGCGCCGTCGTCCACTATCTCCAGGTCGAAACCAACCTTCAAACGAAGCCAGGGGTAATGCCGGCCGAACGCCTCACCGACAAATGGTACGCGGCCCCTGCCGCGGACGGGGCGGCCGTCCATGTTGCCCGTTACCGCGAAATACGTCCAGCCGCGACTGTGCATCGCGTCCCTCTCGTCGACCACCCGGGCTCCGGCCGGCCAGCCGTACAGGAAATACTGCTCGTCCGATGCGTTGTAGTGGCGGATTTTCTGCGAATGGTCGCCCTGCTCGTTGCGGCTGACTATCACCAGGAGGCCGTCACCGTCGCGGGCAATCCGCTCGCCGCCGGCGCCGGAGCCCTCGATTAGGCCTATGAATTCTCTCAACTGCGAATCGTCTGTGGGAAGCCGCCAGACCGAAAGGTCGCTGTTGAACATCCGGCGGTTCCTGATGTGGACCGTGTTGGCCCGCCTGTCGAAGTAGTAGTTGGCCTGGTCGTTCTGAAGCCACGAGCAGTAGGCATCCTTCTCCTGTGAATCCCACCTTACCAGCCGCATCATAACCTGGTCTGCGGCCTTGCGCGGATAGTAATACCAGTGTTCCTGCACAGAACCATCCGAAAGGGCGGCGTTTGCCCCCAGCGGCGAGACGACGGCCGGCCCGGCCGGCTCAGCGGGCCCGCCGTTATCCAGCGCCGAGCTGGCAACCATACTCGTGCCGACGGCCAGAGCGCCGGCGGCCGTCAGTGATACAACGCCCGACTTGCTCGTCAGGAAAGCGGCGAGGCCGGCTGCCACGCCGACTTTGGTCGTGGCAGCCGTAACTGACAAGCCCATTGCAGCGGCCTCGCTTGGCGCGGTAATCTTGCCGAATAACAAAAGGGCCGTAACAAGCATCCCCTTGCTGAATCCGTAGCGGCTCAGCTCCCTGCGAAGGGATTTCTTGGCCCGGTAGAACAGCATCTTGGCCGCAAACTCGCTGCAGCCCATCGACTCGCCTATGGCCGAGTAGTCCATCTCCCTGTAGCACCGCATCGTCAGGACGGCCCGATGCCTTGGCGTCAGCTTTCGCATAGAGCCGAGGACTATCTGTCTCAATTCCTCGGTTATGGCCCCGGCCAGCGCCTCCTGGCCGGCGTGCCGAGAGTCGCCCTCCTCGGCCGCACAGGTGGTAACCTCCCTGCGGCGCTTCTCCTTGCGGTGGTGAAGACGCAGCTTGTTCAGTGCTATCTTGTACAGCCACGGCCAGAACTTGTTGGCTTCCTTTAAATCCCCTAATACCTTAAACATCTCTAAAAGACTCTCCTGTACTATTTCGCCGGTCAAGTCGTCTCGAAGCGTCAGGCGGTACACGTCCACGCGCAAACGCTCGTCTGCAAGCTCGGTGAGGCGCTCAAGACTTTCCTTGTCGCCCCTTTGAGCCCTGCGGACAAGTCCCAGATAATCGGCGCTATTCTCCATCAATTGCCGTCACTGACACGATGCGCCAAACAGGCCAAACGTAACGCCGCTTCCGGTCGAACCGACCGGCAGCACCGGAATTATAACACAATATCGGCCAAATACTCACCCAGCGCTTGTCTTGCCCGCAAGCCACCGTGCGCCGGGCCGCCCGATATCGGCAGAATCCGCCGTAACGGCCCGCTCATACTTCAAAAGCCGCTTGGCAAGCTCCACAGAACCCGCAGCCGCGGCGCTGCTTTTGTAGACGTGAGCAAGAGGCGTTGCTTTTTCGGACGTAAGAAGGGCTTTGGGACGGCATCCGCCAGGCGCACATTGAGAGATTTGAGCCCATTTCCGCGGGGCGGCCTTGCCTGACGAGACTTTCGGGCTACAATTGCTGCATGCACATTGATTCATACGAATTCGGTAGGATTGTGATAGACGGCCGGACCTATACTTCCGATTGCCTGATTATAGAGGGCGCCGTCCGCCCAAACTGGTGGAGAAAGCAGGGCCACCTGCTCAGTCCGGACGACCTGGGTGCGGTGATCGAGGCCGCCCCTTCAATCGTTGTTATCGGCGCCGGGGCCTCGGCCATGATGAAAGTCCCCGACCAGAGCCGCCAGTTCCTCGAACAGCAAAACATCCAGCTCGAAGTCCTCGACACCAAGAGGGCCGTCGCTCGATTCAACGAATTGTCCCTCGCCGGTGCATCGGTCGCCGCCGCCCTGCACCTTACATGCTGATGCGCTTGTGTCACCTTCTCGACTTTGCCTCGGGCTTCTGAACCTCGCCCGTCATCGGAACGAATCTCACCGGCATCACCTTCTTCTGCTGCGTCCGGCCCTTCTGGTCCTTTGTAATCAGCACGAGGTATTGCAGCCCCCACTCATCGCCGCAGGGCAGTATCATCCGGCCGCCGGGCTTGAGCTGCTCGAGCAGGGGTTTGGGCAACCGCTCGGCCGCGGCCGTGCCGATAATCGCGTCGAAGGGCGCCTTCTCCGGCCAGCCGAAATAGCCGTCCCCGGCCCTGACGAAAACGTTGGGATAGCCTAATTCTTTTAGCAGCTTCTTTGCCGATTTGGCCAGCGGCTCGACAATCTCAATCGTATAGACCTCCCTGGCGATCTCGGCGCACACGGCCGCCTGGTAGCCCGAGCCGGTCCCGATTTCCAGAACCCGGTCGCCCGGCCGCAGCCTCAGCGCCTCGGTCATGAAGGCCACGATGTACGGCTGGCTTATCGTCTGGTTCTCGGCAATCGGCAGCGGATGGTCGTAGTACGCCCATCTTTGCTCGCTGCGTCCGACGAAAGCATGCCGCGGCACCGTCCGCATCGCTTTCAGGACGTTCGGGTCTTTCACGTCGCGCAGCTCTATCTGCAGCGTCACCATACTCTGGCGGTCCTTGACCCTCTCCTTGAACGCCTTATGTTGGTGCAGCGGGCGACCAGGCCGGTTCGGGTCGTTCGGATCGGCCCTCTCGCTCGTCTCCGCCTCATTAGCGGGGCCTTGCTCTCGCTTTTGTCCTTCCGGCTTGGCCTTGCTGCGAGGCTGAGAGCCCAAGACCGGCGGCGCCTCCACCGCGCTGCGACAGGCGGCGATAATCCCCGCTGTCACCACCGCAAGCAAAACCAGGAGCCCGACATCTGCCAGCAGCCGTTTCTTGCTTCTCGCGAATTCGCTTTCTCTTGCCAACATTTTGTATGCCCTCCCATAATCACCGTTGCTTTCAATTGCCCGGACACACGCGTCTATACTACACCTGCCCGCAAGAAAAGTCAAATCGTGGCCCGGTTCCCTACGATCACAGGGGCTCACAAAAAGGGCAGATTTTTGAATAATGCGGGCGTCGAGGACGATTCGCACGTGAACAACGGACCCCGTGCCTGCCTCCACAACGGCAGCAAGCGATACATCTCCCGCAACGGCAGACTCACACCCGACCAACAGGGACCCGAGGCAAACCCGGCCTCGAGGCTTTAGCCGCCCGGACCTGGCAGCAGGAACATTGATACGAGTGTTCGTGGCGTTAACAGAGCATCTGGCGTTGGTCGGGGCAATGCACGCCTTCTTCTTCTACCTACACATGCATTTTACGGGTTGTAGGACCCAGGCTATTGGGCGCGGAGCTCGCGCGGCGATAAGGCAACGTCGGCATGCTGTAATCTTTATTTCCGGGTATCCGACAGAGGCGTGAAGCACTCCAGCAGCTCTTTCGCAGCCTCCTGCTCTGCCAGCAACGGTCGAAGCTTCTGAAACCTTCTTACCGCCCTGGCACGCGTTTGAAGTGCAAGCATTCTCTGTGGCCCTGTATGGCGCGGTGCCGCATTTAGGCGGGTTGTCGGCCGCTGGGGAGCCAATTTTTCCCAAAAAATCCCTTGCATTCTGCCGATATGTGCATATATCCTGATAATATACCGCGGGTGTAGCTCAGTGGTAGAGCGTCACGTTGCCAACGTGAATGTCGTGAGTTCAAATCTCATCACCCGCTCTTGTCGTAGTGCCACGGAAAGGGGACTACCTGAGCAGACGTTTTAAGGAACCCTATAGTATCGGTGAGGCACCGGCTAATTGTAGTTTGGCATTGGTCGCCGATACGTTTGAGCCCCGCTGAAATGCGGGACCGAAAACTGCAAGATAAACGGCTAAGGGAGGTTTGTTCCCCGATGCCTTTTTTGTTTATGAAGCCCCAGCAGGCAACAGGAGTAGCAGTATGGCCGACGAAAAGATAAACGCCGAACGAGCCGAACCTAGGCCCGCCAATGCAGCACAAAGCGCGGGCGGCGAACAGACCGAAAGCCCGCCCGTGCAGGCAACCGGCGAGGAGGTCGCCGAGCAGCCGGTAGAGACCGCCGGCAAGGAAGCGGAGGCCCAGCTGGCCGAAGAAGCCGGCGAGCAGCCCGAAGAGCAGCCTGTAACCGCTCGGAACCTGGTCACCGTAGAAGACTCCGGGCCCTGCAAGAAGAAAGTGGTCATCGAAATACCCGAACAGACCATCCGCGAGGCCACCGACAAGCAGTACGAGCAGCTCCGCAGGGACGCGATTGTCCCGGGCTTTCGAAAGGGCAGGGCGCCGCGCCGGCTGCTTGAAAAGAGATTCGGAAAGGAGACCTCCGAGCAGATCAAGCTGACCATGCTGGCCGAGGCCAGCGAGGCCGCGATAAAGGACAACGACCTCCAGACGCTCGGCGAGCCGGACATCGACTTCGAGAAGATTGAGCTGCCGGCGGAGGGGCCGATGAAGTTCGACTTCGAGGTAGAGGTCCGGCCCCAATTCGAGCTGCCCGAGCTTGAAGGCATCCCCATCAACAAGCCGAAACTCGAGGTCACCGAAGAGCAGGTCGAGAGGGAAATCACCCGGATGAGAAGATGGTCCGGCGTCTGGACGCCGCGAAAGGAAGGCGCCGCCCAGAGCGAAGACCAGATAATAGCCGAGGTGCTCATCAAGGCCGAAGACGTCGAAGAGGCCGAGAAGCTCGACGAAACGGAGATATTCATCCGCAAAAACGGCTTCGTGGGCGGAATCGCCGTGGAAAACCTGGACGAAATCCTCGTCGGAGCCGAGCCGGGCCAGACGAAGAAAACGACCGTTGAAGTCCCCAAGACCTACTTCAAGGAGCAGTATCGAGGCAAGAAAGTCGATATCACCATCACCGTCAAGGATATCAAGTACCTCAAGCCCGCCGACCTCGACGAGAACTTCCTCAAAGGAATGAACGTCGCTGATGAGAACGAGCTTCGCGAAAACACGCGAGACAATCTCCAGGACCGGCTCGAACAGGCCTCGAGGACCGAGATGACCGAGCAGATATACAGATACCTGCTCGAGAACACCGATTTCGAGCTGCCTCTCGACATCGTCGGCCAGCAGGCCGTCAGCATCCTCCAGAGACAGTACGCCGCCCTGCTGATGCGGGGACTTCCAAAAGAGCAGATCGAGGAGCAGATGGCAGAGCTGCAGGCCGCCAGCGAGGAAAGGGCCAGGCGGCAGTTGAAGACCTTCTTCATAATGGACAAGGTTGCCGACAAGCTCGATATCGACGTGACCGAAGAGGAGATTAACGGACACATCGCACAGCTTGCCGCCCAGCGCGGCGCAAGGCCCGAAAGGATGAGGGAGGACATGGCCCGGGACGGCTCGCTCGCACAGTTCAGCCTCGAAGTCCGACAGAACAAGTGCATCGCAAAGATGCTCGAATCCGCAAAGATTACCGAGACCAAGCCCGAGAAAAAAACCGAGAAGAAATCGAAGAAGACCGCAAAAAAGGCCGCCCGGAAGACCGGTGGTGACAAAAAAGGCACCAAAAAGGCCAAACCGGCCGCCAAAAAGAAAACCACTTAGTCAAATCGTCCGATTAACAGGGCATAGCTCGTGAAAGCTCGCGCAGAATACGAAAAAGCTGATATCGCCTTACAGGGGAACTGCTGAATGTCTACCGAACAAGCCTCACAGATAATCGCCGCAATTCACCGCCGCCGGCTCAATCCCGAAACTCGACCGCCCGGCAATAACGTGCCTGTGGACCAGTATGCTCCCGGAAGCCCCTACCAGCGATACCGCCAGATGAGCCTCGATGATTTGCTGCTGGAAAACCGAATCGTCTTTCTCATTGGTGAAATATCATACGCCAGGGCCGCTGAAGTCATAATGAAGATGCTCTACTTGGACAACCTCAAGCGAAACAGCGAAATAAGCCTCTACATCAACTCCCCCGGCGGCAGCGTTGACGACACCATGGCAATCTACGACACGATCCGTTTCGTCAGCTCCCCCGTTGCGACCTACTGCATCGGACGGGCCCAGTCGGGCGCGGCCGTGATTCTCGCGGCCGGAGCCAAGGGAAGCCGATACGCGCTGCCGCACGCAAAGGTTATGCTCCATCAGCCCTGGGGAGGCGTCACCGGGCCCGCCGCCGACATCAAAATACAGGCCGAGGAAATCCTCAGGGCGAAGACCATGATAAACGAGGTCCTTGCTACCCACACCGGACAATCAATCGAGAAGATCGCGGCCGAAACCGAAAGGGACAGGTACATGACCGCCGAAGAGGCGAAAGACTACGGCCTTATCGACGAGGTGCTCCGGGCCGAGGAGAAAGCAAAGACGCCGGCCGAGCAGAAGGACGAAAAGAGCAACAAGGAAAAACGCAAACAAAAGCCCGACGACGGCAAATAGCCGCACCGGACAAATGCAGCCGGCGGCAACCGTGCCGCCCGAGGAAAAATGCAAATGAACGTCAGTCAGAATCTGGTCCCCATCGTAATAGAGAAAACCGGCAGAGGCGAACGCGCATACGACATCTATTCGAGACTGCTGAAGGACAGGATAGTGTTCCTTGGCGGCCCCGTGGACGATGTCACGGCAAACCTGATTATCGCCCAGATGCTCTTCCTCTCGAACGAGGACAACAAAAGCGACATCCATTTCTACATCAACTCTCCTGGCGGCTCCATAACGGCCGGGCTGGCCGTCTACGACACCATGCAGTTCCTGCGATGCGAGGTCGCCACCTACTGCCTTGGACAGGCCGCAAGCATGGGAGCGGTGCTGCTGGCCGGAGGAAGGCCGGGAAAAAGATTCCTGCTGGCAAACAATAGAATCCTGCTCCACCAGCCGCTTATCGCCGGAGAATTGATAGGACCGGCAACCGACATAGACATCGAGGCCCAGGAAATCCTCAGGCTCCGCAGCCTCCTCTACGAGATACTGGCCAAACACACCGGACAGACATCCGAAAAGATCGAGAAGGACTGCGACCGCAACCTCTGGCTGGATGCAGAGGCGGCAATCGAATACGGCCTGGCCGACAGGATACTCCAGAAAGCGCCCGAAATCGTAAGGGAACGCCCGGAAGAGAAGCAGGACAACCAGGCTTGAGAATCCGGACGCCCCTTTTGCAGCAGGCTACAACCAATCGTGGAAGGGCAAGAAAGTGAGAACGGCAACGACTATACTGACCGCCTGCCTTGTCGCTCTGATCTGCGGCTGCGACAACGGCTATGCCCCGAAACCCAGCCTGGCGGACCGCGTGAACATGTTGACCGCCGAGAAGGCCGACCTTCAGAACCGGCTGCTAAAGGCTACCGAGGAAAACGAGCAGCTCAAGAAGCGAGTCGAGGCCCTCGCCGCTCTGCCCGAAGGTGTGAAGGGGGAGAACCTCTACCGGATCGAGAACATAAAGATTTCCGGCTACACCGACTTCTACGACAAGGACAAGGACGGGATAAAGGAGACGCTGATCGTCTATATCAAGCCCATCGACGACAGGGGTGACACGCTGAAGGCCCCCGGCGCCGTTGACGTCCAGCTATGGAACCTTAACAAAGAGCCGGAAAACGCCCTAATCGCCGAGTGGCGCATCGAGCCGGCCGAGCTTAAAGAACTCTGGTTCGCCACGCTGCTGGCCAGCAACTACAGGCTCAGCTTCGACGTCGCCGGCAAAGTCCGCGACTTCGCCGAGCCCCTGACCGTGAAGGTTGCCTTCACCGACCCCCTCACCGGAAGGGTCCTGAACAAACAGCACATGATAAAGCCGTAGACCCGAAACCACCCCCGGCGCGCGCCGCACTTGCGCGCCAATTACTTCTTGCCAAGCAACTACACCCATATACAATATCTGTATGTCTGAGCTGCTCAACAGGATAATCTGCGCCGACTGTATAGATCTGCTGGGCAGGGTGCGCGAGCCCTTCGCCGACCTTGTTTTCGCCGACCCGCCTTTCAATATCGGCTACAAGTACGACAAGTACCACGACAAGGTCAAAAAGAAGAATTACATTGCCTGGACAAAGGACTGGATGGCTGCCTGCAAAAAGGTCCTCAAGGCCCACGGCTCGTTCTACATAGCCATCGGCGACGACTACGCCGCATACGTCAGAACCATCGCTACCGATGAGCTCGGCCTGCATCCCCGCAACTGGATAATCTGGCACTACACGTTCGGCCAGCAGACAAAAAGCAAATTCGCCCGGGCCCACACGCACATCTTCTACTTCGTAAAAGACAAGAAGCACTTCACCTTCAACGACCACGCCGTCCGTGTACCCTCCGACCGGCAGCTACTTTACAACGACAGGCGCGCCAACCCCCTCGGCAAGGTCCCGGACGACGTCTGGAACGGATACTCCCGCGTCTGCGGGACGTTCAGAGAGCGCACCGGCTGGCACCCCTGCCAGATGCCTGAAACCCTGCTGCGAAGAATCATAGCGGCAAGCTCCAATCCCGGCGACTGCGTTCTCGACCCCTTCATCGGCTCCGGAACAACCGCGGCCGTCGCCTATCAACTCGGAAGAAACTACGTGGGCGTGGACATATCGGAAGAATACGTCAGGAACGCCAGCGCCCGCCTGGCAGACTTGAAAGAGCCCGCCTCGGCTAATTTCTTCTTCGACGCCGCCGAGATGACCGAACTCCGACAGCTCTGCATCGACGTAAGGAAACAGCCAAAGCAAATCCTTGCCGATAGAAGCCTTCTGATGCTGTTGACGAGCCAGTTTGGTGTGCGAATGAACGGGCGGAAGCGATACGACGTTGATAAGGTAGCCGCGGCGCTGCAGGAATTGAGCACTTGAAAAAGGCCAAATCCAAGAAAATCCTGTTATTGGCCCTTCCATTTGCGGCCTCCGCCGTGCTGCTGACGGTGATTCAGCCGCCCTTCGACCTGGCCCCGCTTGCCTGGGTGGCCCTCGTGCCGTTTATCCTCGCCTGCTCTTCCCGCGTAAGCGGCCGCCGTCTCTTTGTCGCAGCATACCTGGTTGGCCTGGTGTACTGGCTGGCCAACCTCTACTGGATAGTCCCGATAACCGTCATCGGCTGGCTCATCTTCTGCCTCTACACTGCCCCGCTCTGGCCGATACTCGCCCTGATCCTGCGTTACTGCCGATCCAGGAAGATCCCTCTCTTCCTGGCCGCGGCGGTTCTGGTAGTCGGCACCGAGAGGATGCAGGGGCTCTTTCTGGGCGGCTTTTTCTGGAGGTTTCTCGGCCACAGCCAGTACCGAAGCATTACCATAATCCAGATAGCCGACATATTCGGCGCCGGTGGGGTCTCCTTCCTCGTGGCGATGGTGAACGGGCTCGTCGCAGAGCTGATAATCGCCGCCCGACAGAGAAAACTCTTCAAAATCAGCAATTTCGCAAAGGCCGCCGTCGTGCTCGTCCTGCTCGCCGCGGCCGGCGTTTACGGCCGATGGCGAATCAGCCAGCAGCCGGCGTGTGTCAAGGCCGGCCCCGTCGTCGGCGCCGTGCAGTCTAACGTCCCCCAGTCGGTCAAAAGAACCTTCGAATCCGGACAGCAGATATTCGACGCCCTCATGCCCGACAGCAAGGCCGCCGCAGACGCCGGCGCACAGCTCATCGTCTGGCCCGAAACCATGGTCCAGGCCTGGCTTAGCCCCCAGATACTCGCCCTCCTGCCACAGGCCCATCCGACGCAGGTCCTCCACAACGCGCTCAGAAGCCATGCGAAAGACACCGCCTATGTGCTCGTAGGGGCCTACGGCGGCGCCGGCCACCTCGAGGATGATTCCACCATCAACCTGGTAAGAAAATACAACTCCGCCTTCCTCTACAACGACCGCGGAGAACAGGACCATAGGCAATACGACAAAATCCACCTGGTCCCCTTCGGAGAGGTCCTTCCTTTGAGGAGGAAATTGTCCTGGTTCTACGAGGCCATGATGAAGGTCAAATTCATCCCGTACAACTTCGATTACTCCCTCGACTATGGAACCGAGTACACGATCTTCGAGATGCCCCGCCCCCCCCAAACCGCGCCCGAACCCAACAGCGGCGACACAGAACGCGTCGAGACCGAGCCCAACGCCCTCGCGGCGATGCCGGAAGAGCCGTATAGATTTGCCGTGATGATCTGCTATGAGGACGTTGTCCCGAAAATCGCCCGGAAATTCGCCCTCGACCGCAGGGGACGCAAGCGCATCGACTGGCTCGTCAACATCAGCAACGACGGCTGGTTCGTGCGATTCGGCGCCGGCTCGAAAAAGGTCTACCCCAGCACCGAGCTTGCCCAGCACGCCGCCATTTGTGCATTCCGCGCCGTCGAAAATCGCCTGGCCGTCGTTCGCAGTGTCAACACGGGAATAAGCTGCGTCATCGACAGCTTCGGACGAATAAGAGACGGCTTCATCTCAGGGAGCCTCCCGCAAAAAGCAATGAGCCGAACCGGTATGGCCGGCTGGTTCAATGACACAATCCCGATTGACAACAGGGTAACTTTTTTCAGCAAATACGGGCAATACCCGGATTTTTGTTGTGAAGCCTGTGTAATCGTGTTCATAATAGTGTGGCTTTTTCTTAGGCTTTTCGGTAGCAAAAAACACGGAACTCGTTTGTCACGGAGGTCAAATGAAACGTATACGCGAAAAAGCTGAAGCTCACAGTCACACAAAACCCTCCCGGCTCCGCCTCTTCGCCCCGCTTCTCGCCTGTATGATGGTCTTCCTCGGATGCCAGGGGCCCCCAAGCGCCCCCTCGCCCGGCCTTGTCTCGCTCGGCGCACCGGATATGCGTGATTTGCAGACTCGGGCCGTTCAGATTATCACCGACGCCCTGGCCGACCCCAATCCGGTCGTCAGGGTCAATGCTATCGAAGTAGTCGCGAGCACAGGCCAGATAAGGCTCATGCCGAAGGTCCTCAGGCTGCTCGCAGACCGCTTCGTCCCCGTGCGTTTCGCCGCCGCGCTGGCCATAGGTGACTGCGAATATGCGCTCGGAAAGAAGTTCGTCGCCCGGTTGCTCAGGCACGAAGACCATAACGTCGTGATAGCCGCATCATACGCGCTGGCAAAACTCGGTTCCCCCGAATACGCCGAAATATACCACAAGACGATTGAGAGCAAGGACCCGACGGTCAGGGCTAATTCCGCGCTGCTTCTGGGCAAAACCGGGGACCCAAACGCCTTGAAGATACTCCACTGGGCCCTGCACGACAGGGATTCCGACGACAAGGTCGTCTTTCAGGCTGCCGAATCCATTGCCATGCTTGGCGATGCGACGATATATCCTAAGCTCTGGACAATGCTCATCAGCGCCCACTGGGACCTCAGAATCGTGGGAATAAGGGCAATGGGCGCGCTGAAAAGCCGCCAGGCCAAAGCCGCGCTGACGACTATGCTCAAGGACGATATCCCCGAGGTCCGCCTGGCCGCCGCAGAACAGCTTGGAAAGCTCAATGATCCCGTCGGTGAGCGAGAAGTTCTTGAAATAATGGAAGGACGCTTGATCGAGAAGCTGAGCACCGCCGAGGCGCGCCTGCGGGCCTACGTCCTAGCGGCCAAGGCCATCGGTCGAATCTGTACCCCCCGCCTGACCAGGTTCTTGCCCAAACTGCTGCAGAGCCAGGCTCCGTTTATCCGAATCGCTGCCGCAGAGGCCGTATTGAACTGTAACGCGCGAAAATAGCCCCGGGTGGCGCCCGGGGCAGGCCGGCGGGCTATTGTACATTTTGATTGTCCATTTTAATTTGGGCTATTTGCCAAAAAGGACTTGACCTTTCCGAGATTTAAGCGTAAAATATAGGCTGTGCGTGTGATACGGCGCGACTTGGGCGCTCGTATTGCCCGCATTATGCGGCCCTGGACGTCTAAAAAGCCGTGTGCCGCAACTGGAATACTCGTTCGTGAGTAGATGGGTGTATTTGAAAAGGAAAGAAATTAGCGAAAGGAGCCTGTTTTGAGCACGCTTACAAAGGTCCTAATAATTCTGCTGACGGTTTCCTCGATCTTCCTCTGCGGCATCGTTGTTACCTACGTCGCAAACGCCGACAACTTCAAGGAGCAGGCGGACAGCCTCCGCGCAAGCGAACAGGCCGCAAAAAGAAACGAGATTTCTGCAAAGAATCTGCTGAACGAAGAGATCAAGAAGATGGATACGAAAAAGGCCGAGCTCGACGCCGAGCTCGCCTCCCTCCAGGCAAAGGTCGGGAATCTCGAAGCCCTGCTCGACCAGGTCAACAGGGAAAAGGCCGCGCTTCAGGCAAGGGTCGACCAGTGGGTGGGTGTCTCACAAAGCTTCACCAAAACCACCCAAACCCAGGAGCAACTGCTCAGGAATACCCTCGCAGAGCTCGAAAGGGTCCGAGCAGATCAGATCAAGCAGAACAGAGAGCTAAAGGAAACCTCTACAACTCTGATGGATAAGCTCGCCGTCATCGCGCTGCTCGATGAAAAGAACCGACAGCTCACCGAGGAAAAAGCTGAGCTCAACAAGAAACTCGCCGGTCTTCTCCAGCAGTTCGGCAAGGCGGTTGTCGCCCCCGTCCCGGTGACCCCCTCCAGAACAGAAAAGGCCCTCGTGGCGCCCGCGACGCAGGAAATCGGACTAAAGGGCCTGATTTCCGTCGTTGATTTGAAGCACTCAATGGCGGAAATCTCGATAGGCTCGGCCGACGGGGTCAAGGAAGGAATGAAGTTCCACGTTACACGAGGCGACCAGTTCATTTGTGATATTCTAATTCTCGACGTCCAGCCGGAGTTCGCCATAGGCTCGCTCGAGCTGACCGATGTCACGCAGCTCAAGCCGAAGGCCGGGGATAACGTCAGCACGAATTTGTAGCAGGCCGGGTCGGTCGCGACTGACCCTGCCCGCAATGATAGACCGTTGAAAAATCCGTTTTCTCGCCCGCCGCAGAAGGGCCGGCGGGCCAGCTATGTGAGGTCCATATATGAGTCCTGTAGCCCAGACTCGCGCCAAAAAAGTCGCTATACCCAACAACCTGTACACGATCATACTCGCCGTAGCCTTCTGCGCGGTCCTGGCAACCGCCGTCTTCGTGGCCATACAGTGCTACAGGCAGTACGGAACTGTCTTCAACATACCGCAGCCGAGCCCCTATTGACGATACCGCTCTTTGTTATCTAAAAAGCCAATTGAGTTTCGCGAAAGGAGTCGAAAGTGCTTTGGGACACAATCCTGGGTTGGATCAGCATGGATATGGGTATCGACCTTGGCACCTGCAGCACATTGGTTTGTGTCCGTGACAGGGGTATTGTCCTTAACGAACCCTCCGTAGTCGCAGTCCGAAAAGGTACGAACATCGTTCTCAACAACGGCGAGGCCGTAGGTCTCGTCGCACGAGAAATGCTCGGCAAGACGCCCGGCTCAATCAGTGCTATACGACCTTTGAAAGACGGTGTCATCAGTGATTTCGAGATCACCGAGGCGATGCTCGGCTACTTCATCCGCAAAGTGCACGGGCGCGGGCGCCTGGTCAGGCCCCGGGTCGTTATCGCCGTGCCGAGCGGAATTACCGCCGTCGAGCGTCGCGCGGTAATAGATTCCGCCGAAAGAGCCAGCGCTCGAAAGGTCTATCTCGTGGATGAGCCCATGGCCGCCGGCATAGGCGCAGGGCTGCCGATAACAGACCCGACAGCCTCGATGATAGTGGATATCGGCGGGGGAACGACGGAAGTCGCCATAATGAGTCTGGCCGATATCGCAACCTCCGAATCCATCCGCATGGGCGGCGACGATATGGACGAGGCAGTCATCAACCACCTGAAAAAGACCTACAACCTTCTTATCGGCGAGGCGAGGGCCGAGAAAGTCAAAATCCAGATAGGCTCGGCCGCCCCGCTCGATGAAGAGCTCACGATGGAGATCGCCGGCCGGGACACCATCTCCGGCCTGCCGAGAAAAATAGTCATCACGAGTGAGGAAATCCGGGAAGCCCTCAAGGACCCGGTAGCGGCAATCATCGATGCCGTCACCGCAACCCTGGAAAAGGCCGAGCCCGAACTGGCCGCCGACCTCATCGATAACGGAATACATATCTGCGGCGGAGGATCACTGCTCAGAGGCATGGATACCGTCTTCGCAAACGCCACCGGACTGAAGGTCCAGACGGTCGAAGACCCACTGAGCTGCGTCGCACGCGGAACCAGCGTCTATCTCGAAAATCTGGAGGTGTGGAAAGATACTATGGACCATAACGAATACGGTTGGGAGTAAAACCTGGCGACCGACAACTAAACAGCAACTACCCGGATGAGCCCGGAATCTCGGCACCAAATATGGCAGGCAGGCACATCAGATTCTCCAGACGCATGTTATTCACCTGGTTCATGCTGGCCGCCTCCATCCTCTTTTTCGCACCCCAAAGCTGGACAAACAAGTTTCAATTCGCCTTCGCCCGCATCTTTCGCTGGCCCCTGAGCATCGGCAGAAACATCTCGCTGTCCGCCAGGACAACCCCTCAGACCAATGCGCCCGCCAATGATAAGGAAGCACAGTACAAGAGCTACATAGCCTATCTCGAAGAGGCCCTAAAACAGGCAAACCTCAAGATTGAGAAGATATCAGGACTGAAGGACAGGCTCCCCTTCCAGGGGGCAAAGCTCATGCTCGCCGATGTCTACAGCGTCTCGATGGGACCTCTGCGCTGCGAGCTTATGATCAATCGGGGACATGAAAACGGCCTCGAAAAAGGGCAGTTCGTCCTGGCAAACGATACTATCATAGGCGCACTCTCGGAAGTCTCCGCGAGGACCGCCGTCGTCAGGCTGTTCACCGACCCGGGCTCAACCGTCTCGGTCAGCCTCAGGGGAACCGCAACTGCCAGGCTGCTGATGCAGGGCGAAGGAAGCCGGACCGCCAAAATAAAGATGGTCAGGCAGAAGGCCAAGATCGGAACGCAGGTTATGGCCTGCAAAATGCCGGAGTTCCTTGATGCGCCGATGGTTGTTGGTACGGTCACGGAATGCCGAAGAAACCCGGAGCCCCTGCTTTGGGACATAACCGTCCGGCCGGCCTGTGACATCCAGGCCCTCAACGACGTGGTGGTAATCGTAATGAATCCTGAAAGCTGAGCCGGGGTCGGACTCTTGCAAAAGACTGAAATCTCAGAACCTGTGAGGACTGTCAGATGCGCTGGTTTCGGTTCGCCGTCCTGATTATCCTGGTCGCGGTCGTGCAGGCAAGCTTACTGGCCGACCTCAATATCAGGCCCGAACTGCCGCTGATACTGCTGGTCTTCTTCGCAATCTACTGCAACCCCACACACGCAATAGTCACAAGCTTCGCCATAGGCTTCACCGCAGATCTGATCGGCCCGGTCATGGGCCCCCACACCATCAGCTTCGGCGTCTGCGGAACCGCCCTTGCATACCTTCACCGTGTCATCGCCGTCAGAAAAATGCCCTACCAGGCCCTTGCGATCTTTGTTGCCTCGCTCGTCTGCGGCGCCCTGACGCATCTGCTGTCGTTTTTCCAGGGTGAGCCGCTCACCGCTCAAATACGCTACGTTCTCTTAGCGACCTCAATATACTCGGCCGTCGTGGGCCCCTTTTTGTTCTTGCCGGCCGCATGGTGGATGCGTATAAGAATAGACCGGTTCAGCCGGCATTGATGCCCCTCTGCTGAACAATCAGCCGGACGGCGAGCCGGCCGGCCGCGACGAGATAAACGTAAAAAAATGTACGACAAGAGAATCAAAATCTTCATAGCCCTGAGCCTCCTGATGCTGATGATCTGTCTTTTGCGGCTGGTTCAGATGCAACTGCTGCCGGGATCGTCCGTCCAGGATGATATCGCCGAGCTAAAACGCCAGAGGGGCCTCTCCCGGCAGTTGAAAACTCTCAGGGGGAGAATTCTCGACAGAAACGCCGTCGTGCTCGCGGACGACCAGCCGAGGTTCCAGATATACATTGACTACAGGCTCTGCTCCATCTTCGACCACAGGGTTCGAAAGGCAAGCCTCCTTGCCGCCGCCGGGACTCAGAGGGCCGGGTCAACCTCGCCCGTCTTCGACATCGATAAGCGCCTCGATGCCAAACTGGAGGACGCACGCAACATAATAAAAAAGTGCGCCCGGTTCGGAGTCCAAACCGAATTCATTGACTCCAGGATCAACGAGATAAACAACCGGATTTGGAATCTCAGAACATTCCTCGCATGGAGGAGAAACAACCCTGACCCGAATATTATCGCCGAATACAAAGGCAGGATCAGCGAGATCCCGCTGTCGGTGGCCGTCAGGGACTTCCGAAAGAGATACCCCGCCGAGAACAAGCGCCTCGAGCTTATCCATAAAGTTCGTGACATCCCGGAGATGACCAAGAGCCGGCCGCTGCTCGAGCTCGAAACCGACAACGACGTCTTCACCGCACAGGTTGAGTTCATGGGCGTCGAGGGAATCGAAATCCGCGCAAAGGGCGAAAGATACTACTACTTCGGCCCCGTCGCATCCCAGACCATAGGGTGGGTCGGCCCCGTCACCCAGAAGCCCGATCTGCAGCTCTTCGCCGGAGACCGGCTCGCCAGCTACCTCGAGGGAGAAGTGGGCGGCAGGGAGGACGGCGTCGAGTACGTCTGCGAGGCCGTCCTTCGCGGAAAAAGAGGCGAGGACTTCTTCGACATAGACCGGCAGCACGTTAGCCACACCGAAACGCAGTTCGGCTCCGATGTCACGCTAACACTCGACATCGCCCTGCAGAAGAGGATCGAAGAGCACCTGGCGAATCCCGAATCCAACCTCAATCATGAGGCCCCCTCCGCCGCCGTGGTCGTTGACGTGCAGACCGGTGACATTCTGGCGCTGGTCTCACTGCCCGGCTTTGACCTCAACTTCGTAAGGGTCGCATACGACGAGTTCGCCCACGACCCGTGCAAGCCCATGATAAACCGCGCAATCAACAAGAGATACTCCCCCGGCTCCGTCGCAAAACCGCTGATTCTCATCGCAGGCCTCGAATCCGGCAAAATCACCGCAGACGAAATCATCCCATGCCCCGCTCTGCCGGCCCCGGGCGACTGGCCGGACTGCTGGGTTTTCAGGAGGTACCAGGTCGGCCACACAGACTGGCCCAACTTCGCCAGAAACGCCGTCAAGGGTAGCTGCAACATCTACTTCTCCCGGCTCGCCGACCGGCTCGACCCGCTGATACTCCAGAAGTGGCTCTTCGCATTCGGCTACGGCCGGCATATACTTGAGCCTCCGCTTCAAACCGACCACGAAAGAAACTTCCGCCAGCGCGCCGGCGTCATATCTACCATCGTCCCGCGCAGGGACGTCAATGATTTCTCGAAATTGCCTCCAATAGCAAAGAGGGAGATGAAGATGTTCGGCATAGGCCAGGGCAATTTCCGCGTCACCCCGCTCCAGGTCGCCAACGCAATGGCCGTTATCGCGAGAAAGGGCATTTACAAGCCGCCTCGCCTCTTTTTCGACGACCCCAAAACCTCCGAGGCGCACGCGGTCAACATCAGCATCTCCCCACAGACCCTCGCCGTCCTCTACGACGGCATGCACGCCGTCGTAAATGAGAGCGGCGGAACCGCCTACGCAACCTTCCAGCCCTTCCTCAAAGACTTCGCCGAACAGGATGTCAAGATTTACGGCAAAACCGGCTCAACCGAAGAACCTGAAAACGCATGGTTCGCCGGCTTTGTCCACGGCGGCCGGGGCCGCGGAATCACCGTTGCCCTGGTGGTCGAAGGCGGCGAGAGCGGCTCGTCCGACGCCGCGCCCCTCGCCCGAGAAATCATACAATTCTGCATCGACGCCGGATACCTCGGCCGGCGCCTCTCAACGGAGACGCCATAAATGAAATGCCCTAAGTGCCGGCGTGACAATCCCGAATACGCAGCCTATTGCCGCCGGTGCGAGTTCGACCTCTCCACCGACCCTGACCACCCCAGCCCCGACCACCGCAAAACCAGCCCTGTCGCGATAGCCGCATTCATCCTGTCGCTGCTCAGCTTCGGTTTATATATCTTCGCGGCAATCCCCGCGCTTCTGCTGGCTAGCTTCGCCCGCGCCGACATCGAACGAGAGCCGTGGCGCCACACCGGCCGCCCCCTCGCCAGAAAGGCAGTCCTGCTCTCGATCATCTCCACCCTCGCCCTGACCGCTGCACTTTTCTATCTCTGGACCCTCGACGCGCCCCCAATCCCAAACGATTATACCGTCGCCGACCTCCGCTCGGCCCGGCCCGAATTCAACGAGACGTTCGAGCTGCTCAGAAGCATCACCGGCGATTCCGACGAGAGTCCCGGAGCCGCGGCCGGCCTCACCGAACAGGATATCGAGACGATAGGCAGCCTTACCGAACTGCTCGCCGATGCGAACCAATCAGGAATCTCAGCCGTCCTCGGCGAAAACCGCCCGTTCCTCGAGCAGGCGTGGAGCAAGACCGAGAATGCCCGCCGAACCATAGCACGGCTTGCCGAATTCGAACAAATCGCCGACCTGACAGAGCCCCGTGCCACCCCCGCTTCACAGCTCCCGATTGGCGCCGGCTTCCTTCACCTGGGGCGCCTTTACCTCAATTACGCGCAACTGCGCCTCCAGCAAGGCGACGTCACCGGCGCCATCGGCGCGCTTGCGGAATTCGACTGTGTGGCCCGAAAGCTCAGCATAAGCGCGCGAACGGATTTCACGAAGCTGATCTGTCTGATTGTCTTGCAGCAAGATATGCGTGCTGCAAACGCCATCGCCAATAGTCCCAGAGCCTCCCGGGATACTGTCATCCGAGTGGCCGACCATTTCACACCGCTCACCGACGAGCATCTCTCCACGAGAAACGCCGCTCTCTTCCAGTATCTCATGTTCAAGGCCGCTCTTACCACCCGCCCGTCGGTGTTCAAGCACGGTCCCCCGCTTCTCAAGGTCAATTCCACGCTTCGCCTGGATAGAGACGCCTGCGACCGTGTCCTCTCAGGGTTTCCTTCCGGAGTTGCAGATATCCGTTCCAGGCTCGCTGTGTGGCCGCAGGTATGCTCCTTCCTCGGACCTGTCTCAGTCGACCGCAGTACCGGGCGTCTCCCGTTGCTTTACAGACTGTACAATCCCGGGGGCGCTAAAATCTTGGAGATGTTCAGACCGGGCCTAAGCCCATGGCGTGACTTCAGCAAAAGGGTAACGAAGGTAATCGTCGTGGACGACCTGCTCCAGATCGTCATGAACAAGAGACTCGCCCGGCCGTTTAGCCTGAAGGCCCGCGCCTACGGCGATAATTACATCATCGACCTCGAAGACAAAAAGATCTTCAGCCCCGGCCCAGACCTTGCGCCGAATACGAAAGACGATATCGCTCTGCCCATAGACCCCGAGGTCCTCGGATTCGAACAGTGAGCTGGGGTTGTGTCCGAAAGAAAGAAGGCCGGGCGCCCCGGCCCGGCCTTCGCAATTGCCTTTCGCGCATGCGCGTCGTCGGCCGATCAAGCCCCTACCGGTCCTTGAGATGTCTCATGTGCACGGGCATGATGCTGTCCCTGTATTCGGGCGGCCCCTGAAAAGACCACAGCCGCCGCTGGTACCGGTCCAGACTGATATCACGCATGCTCCCGATGAAAGTCGGCGTCCCGGAGCGCGTGCCGACGGCAAGATACCCCTCGGCCCGTCTGAGGCTCTCCAGGTAGTACGTCCAGCCCGCAGTATCGGCCCGGTCGATGAGAAAACGAGCCGCCTCCACGGCCGTGTCATAGTCGCCGCGCTTCGGGCTCAAAAGCATCAGATCACAACACCGCACGAAATCCTTCCAGCCAGGCACATAACCCTCGCCGGCTCGGGCCTTGAGTTGCTCGAACTGCTCGACGCGCAGGTCCGTCAGAAGCCCGCCATATATCGGGTTCAACCTCGAGCCGTTGGGATCGGCCTCCTGGTAGTACAGCACCTCGTACGTGATGATTGACTCGACGAGCTGGTCCGTAACCGCCGCATCCGCCGGAGAGCGCTCGTGGGCCGTCTCTGCCGCCAGCCGGGCTGCGTAAGCGTACGGGTAAGAGACCTCCGACAGGCAGCCGCCCTGGTCCCAGAACCGGCCCCGCAGCGCAATTGCCGTGGTCACCAGCTCGTTCACGTCCATCGCGCCTATCGCCAGCTTCTCCTCAAGCTCTGCGGCCAATTCCGCCCGCACATCCTCGTACCGCGGCCAGCCGCCGACCACCGCATCCTGCATCCGCCGGACCTCCTCGGCCCCCAGCAGCCGAACCTGCGGACGCGGGGCGTTTGGCTCGGCGCCCAACAGAACAAGATCGCTAAGGTCAGGAACGGCCAGGTGATCGAATTCGCCAAGGTACGGCTCGGCCAGCGTCCGCTCGGCAAACGCCTCGGCGGCAGCCGTCTTCGGCCGTGAATCCGGCGCCGTTCCGGCAGCATCCACAATCTCGTAGTCCGCCGGTATCTCCGGAGAAAACAGGCTCGCCTCCAATGGAACACCCCACTCGAAACGATCCCAAACTATCGTCTTGCGAATGGGAGACCCCTTTAGCACAACGCTGATCTCCACCCATACCGGCAGCTTGCTCTGAACCTCAACCCATAATCTCGCCGCAAAATCATCCATCGGCGGAATCTTGTTCGGCTCGTTCGGGAAAACGTTCGGGTTGCGAATCTCGACACCCATAACCGGCTTGCCTTCAATCGTGTCCCGTCCCAGCTCCGTGTATTCTCCCGCCAAAATCCTCGCGACAATTCCCCGCGGGTGCTTCTCGTGGAACTCGGCGATATTCTCTTCCTTCAGAGGCAGCCGCATGCATATCTTGTCCCCCTCGTGAAAGCCGAAAAAGGAAAGATGCAGCCCCTCCTTTAGCACCGTATAGTGCCGCACGAACAACTTGCCGTTCTTGTAGTTTTCGCTGAAGGACCCGTAGGTCTCCGAGCGATACGTTATCGACTCCGACTCCGTCGCGAACTCGAAGCCGTCCGGACGAGGCCCGGTCGTTTCTATCTCGCGGGTGCGGCAAACGTAAGTGTCGAACGCCATAACTTTATCCAGCACGTCCGCCCAGACGATGCCTGAGGTCCCGCCGTAAAAATATATCGCGAGCAGCGCCCCCACCATCACGGCGGCCGCCACCGCTAATTTTGCAATTGGATTCTTCATGGTATTTCTCCATGCCGGGCGCGTCTTGACCGCGGGCCCGGTCTCTGTTCGGTTGTCAAATGCCGCTTCGGCCGCGGACAGGATTCGCTGATCCGCCGAGGCGTCCGGCTCGAACTGTATCCGGCCGGCCAGCGACTCGATATCTTCTGCCTTCTTCATCTTTCTTTTCCTCGCTGCAAAAGCCCGCGGAGCTTCTCAACCGCGTATCGGTATCGGCTGTGCGCCGTCCGTACCGACACTTTCTGTATCGCCGCGATGTCCCTGAACGAAAACTGCGCCTGCGCGTGCAGCACGAAGACCTCTCGCTGCTGGCACGGCAATCGCCCGATGGCGTTCAGCAGGGCTGCGGCCTGCTCATCGTCGGCCAACTGCTGCACCGGCCCCGGCATAGGCGACGAACAGCCCGCCTGCTCGACCGGGCAACCCACGCGTCTTACCTGCCGCCGAAGCCGGTCACGGGCGCGGTTTATTACGCAACTGGCTAAGTACCCCTTCAGGTTGCCCACCCCTCGCAGCCGACCGGACGATTCGGCCAAGCGAACGAACACGTCCTGAAGACAATCCTCCGCCAGGTCCGTATCCCCCACAAGCGTCACTGCGATGGTAAACAGCTCGCGCCTGTACTTCTCGTATATCCGACGCAGGGCGTCCCCGCTGCCGCCCTTCAATTCTCTGAGCAATAACCGATCTTCCGATGCAACCATTCTGAGCAGCCGACTGCCGTTGAACGTTCAACCGTCTATAGACGAATGCAATTGCAATTCTGCTCTAAATTTTATCCCGATAAACCCGCAAAAACCACACCGTTCTCAGCCCCGGCGACCGTGCGGAGGACACCAGGCTCGTAAACACGGGCCGACGCCCGCAGGGTGCAAAGCCTCCGCGCAAATCCCAAGCCAGAAACCCGGAGCCACCTTCTCTGCGCTCCCGCACCCGCCTCCGAAAGCCTCCTACCAACCACTGCGTCCCGGTCCGCATGTCACACGCACATTGTAAAAGCCAAGGCAAAAGGATTTCGCTTAATGGACGGGCGCCGAGTATTCCTATGGGACCTGCCGGTGGATTCGCCCTGCCGTTTAGTCTTTCCCCGGCGCCGTCTCAATGCGGACGGGTCTGTCCAGCCGGTCGAAGACGCTCTGGAGAATTCGAAAGAACCCATCGTTGTCCGGCCACAAAATCCGGTCGTTCTCCGGCATCGGCTCATCCAGCCGCTCAAGAAACCGCCCAAGCGCCTCCTCGCTCAATTTCTCCGCGCTCACCCCCAGCCCCAGCTCCTCCACGTACCGCGCATTCATTATCTGCTCGTACTGGCCCTCAAGCGGCAGCAGCAGCATCCGCTTCTTCAGATACATGCACTCGCTCAGCAGCGAGAATCCCGCCGAGGCCACCACCCCGCGCGACCGGGCCAAATCCCCCAAAAACCCCTCCGTCGACCGCTCCTTGAACACGCAGTTGCCCCGCCGGCCGCTCTTGTTGAAGCCGTATATCACGAACTTCTGCCCCGCGAACCTCCCCAGGACATCCACCAGCTCGTCCTCCCCCTCGCCCGTCGTCGAGTATACCAGAACGTGCTCGCCCTTTTCGGCCTCCAGCGACCGGACAACCGGCCGGACAATCGGAGGCGCAAGCACCGCGTTATCCATCCGCAAAGGAGCCTTGAAGAAGTTCACGATGACGTACGCAACCGCCCCTATATAGTGACACTCCGTCACCACGCTCGCCGTCAGCCGCGAGAACCAGCTCTTCGCCGGATGATCCAGCTCGCACAGCGTCAGCATGTGCTCGTGGTCGATGCTGATAAACGGCACCTTCTTCCCCCACGCCCACCAAGCGCTGAACGGCTCGAAATCCGATATCACAAGCTCCGGCCTGAAAGGCTCGAAATGCTGCTTGAACAGCTCCTCGTTGACCCGGTTCGCCTCCGGAAGCGCCAGAAGATTCTTCATAAGCGTCTCGGACTTGTCTATCCGCCCGTCCACGTACGCAAAGCTAAGACCGAACACCTCCTTAACCCGCTCGCCGAAATACTGCTTGAGATACATCAGTGACTTCTGCGAGCCCACGAACATCACGTCGTTCCCTGCGTCCAGAAGTCTCTGCCCTATAAGGTGCGACCGGCTGCTGTGCCCGAAGCCCTCCCCGGCCACCGCGTAGATTATCCTGGCCATTGCCGCCCCTCCCGCATCAGTCACCGTCTCTGTCTCCTTAAGTACGTCAGCGTCTTCTCTAATATCCTCGCCGCAACCGGAGCGGAAACAACCCCGCCCGTATAACCCCTGCCCAGGCTCCTGTTCGGCTTGCGAACCGAAACCAGCACAACAACCGCCGGGTCCTCGGCCGGCGCGCCCGCTATGAACGACGCAACGTAGTCCGTGTCGGAATAGCCCGGCCCGTCGCTCCGCGCAACGTTCGCCGTGCCCGTTTTGCCGAATACCTGCCACTGCTTGAGCTTGGCCCGCTTGCCTGTCCCCTCGTTGACAACGCTAACAAGCGCCTTCCTTACAACCCAGTTGGCAACCTCCGGCTTGACAACATGGCCCACCGGCGGCGCACCGCCCAGACGCATTATCCGCCCATCCGGACCAACCATCGCCTTAACCACGTGGGGGCGAACCAGCCGCCCTCCGTTCGAAAGAATGCAGAACGCCTGGACAAGCTGAATCGACGTCACCATGATCTCCTGTCCGAACGGTATCCGCGTCACGCTGTAACCGGTCCACTGGCCCGGCGCCCGTAAGAACCCCTCGCCCTCGCCCGGCAGGTCAAGACCCGTAAGCTTGCCGAACCCGAACAGACGCAGACCTTCATACAGTCGCTTGGCCCCAAGACGCTGGCCTATCTTCGCCATGCCTATATTGCTCGAATTGGTCAGAATCTCACGAAGCGTAAGGTTCCCGAAACCACGCCGGTACTCGCCTATCCGACCGAAACCCTTCCCCCGGTAGTTGCCGTTCTCACAGAATATCTTTTCATTGGTGTTAACCACCTCCGCCTCCAAGGCTACCGCCGCCACGATCGGCTTGAGAATGCTGCCCGGCTCGAAAGGATCCGTTATCGACCGGTTCCGAAGGTTGTTTGCATCCGTGCTGCCGGCCTGCGAGGGGTCAAAATCCGGCAAAGACACCATCGCCAGAATCGCACCGTCCGCAGGCTCGGCGACTATAGCAACCGCCGATTCCGCCTCGTAGCTCTCGTATTGCCTGGCCAGCTCGTCTCGCGCAAACTGCTGGATTGTCGCATCAATCGTCAGTATGATGCCCGCCCCGTCCGCAAGCGCGCCGCTGTGCTCTTTCAGCCGAAGCGGCCTCCTCGCCGCGTCGGCAAGGAATATGTTCCTTTGTGACGAGCCCCGCAGAGCCTCCTCGTACTGGTATTCAATACCCGCCAGCCCCCGGCTTTCCATGCTGCTCGTAAAGCCGACCACCATCGCGGCGAGCCGGTCCATCGGATAGCGGCGCTCCCAGGCCGACTCTACCCCTATACCGCGATGAATCCGCCGTGTCCCCGGCATCCGACCGAGCACAATGTCGCGCGTGTTCGGCCCCATATCTGCCTTTATCTTCACGTAACCCCGGTTGTTGCTGTCCGTGATGAGCCGGCATATCTCGTGCGCCGGCATGTCGATGATCTCCGCAAGCTCGCTCGACACCGCCTTCGGCTCCTCGATTAGCCGCGGCTCGGCGAATACCTGCAGAACCTTGCTGCTCGCCGCAAGAATCCTGCCGCGACAGTCCACTATAACGCCGCGCTGCGGCGTCTGCGGCTGGTAGGAACGCTGCTGGCGGAGGCACGCATCGACGTAATGCTCGGACTTGAAGTACTGCAGATCGAAACATCGCCACGCCAGCGCTAAGAAAGCCCCGATCATCAGCACCAGCGAGAACGTCGTAATTCGAATGCTTCTCAATTTCGTGATCGTCGTTATTCAGGTGTTGCTATTCGGCCGGCGTTAACGGCTCACCAAGACGCTCGGATATCGCAGCCGGGTTTATCAAGCTTTCAACCTGAAGCTGCTTCTGCCAAAGCTCCTGCTTGAGCCGATTCTGCTCGGCCCGAAGACTCATGAACTGGTAGAAAGACCGGTTGTTCGCCTCGCGAAGATAGGCCGCAAATACAAGAATCGCCGTAAAGTACGACACAACAAAGACAAAGCGAAGTCGAGACATAGTCACCGAACCGCACGCTTGAATGCCCCGCCGAGCCTTCCCTGTGCGTCGGCAGGGCTCAAAAATGGTAATTGTCGGCCTCTAATCCCTGGCCGGTAGCTTCAAACGTACCCCCGCCGCGACGCTGTCCTCGTCCTTCATAACGTCCATGTTCAGCTTGTATATATCCTGGTACCGCGCTCCGCTGCCCAACTGCGCCGCCGCAATCGTCCACAGACTGTCTCCCTCCTGGACCGTGTAGTACCTGCCTGCCCCGCCCGCGAGACCGTCGCCCGCAGTCGACCGCCGGCCAACCGACTTGACGGGCTCAAACAGCGCCCCGCCCACACCGGCCGAACCCTCGTTCTTCTTCGACTCGGCCTTCGCCGCCAGCGCCGGTATCAAAAGCTCCTGACCCGCAATAATCATGTCCGCTGATTTGAGGACCTGCTTGTTCGCCTCGAATATCCGGTTGATGTTTGCTATGCGGTTGCCCTCCTCCGGGCCGTAGAACTTCTTCGCAATCCCCGCCAGCGTGTCCCCCTCTGCTATCACATACTTCTTCGGAGCCGGCGCCTTGGTCTCCTTAATTGCGTCGCTTCGCCTCACAAGCTCGTTCTCCCGGCTTCTGTCTGTCCTCAGAACCTCGATAGACCTGCTGTCGCCAGCCCCCTTTTGCTCCGTAGCTGTGTCGTCCTGCTTCAGAGCCGGGCCGAGCGACACACGCTCCTGAAATATCAGGCTGTCGCTCAGCGGGCTGTCCCTCAGAATAATATTCTCCAGCGTCTCCTCTTCACGTTCACGCACCACGAAACCGGGCTGCGGCATGGGGCTCTTGAAACGTATCTTCTGGTCATCCGCCGCCCCTGGCTCCGCCGGCTTGACCGACTCTTGCCCCGGCGCGCCCGGCTCCTCAAGGATTGCCTCCGCCTTCCGCTCGTTAACACCGATAGCCGCCCGGTCGTTCTGAGAGCTCAAAAGAACAGAATTCTGAAGCTCCCCGCCGCTCGTCTCCGTCCGAAGGCTCGGAAGACCGTTAACTATAAAGGCAATGATGAATATGAATACCAAACCTAACAGTAATCCTATCTTGGCGTCGGAAGTCATGATTAAGCTCCATCAACTCATTATCCCCGTCACTGTCGGCCCGCCACGCCGCTACCGCCTCTGTGCTATACGTAGTTTCGCACTACGCGAACGGCGGTTCTGCAAAACCTCTTCCCGGCTCGCGACTATCGGCTTGCGAGTTATGATTCTGTAAACGTTCGCCTTCTCGTTCTCCCTGAAGTTCTTCTTTACCAGCCGGTCCTCAAGGCTGTGAAAACTGATCACCGCCAGCTGACCGTTTCTCTTCAGCAGACTTGGCGCCGAAATCAGCAGCTTCTCCAGGTTCCCAAGCTCGTCGTTGACCGCAATTCTCAGGGCTTGAAAAGTTCTCGTTGCCGGATGTATCCTGCTTCGTCTGCCACCCGGACGCCCCAATGCCTTGCAGACCACCGCCGCCAGCTCGCCCGTCGTCTCTATACGACCCCGACGACGCCGAGTTGCGATGAACCTCGCGATCCGCCGCGAAGCTCGGTCCTGGCCGAATCTGTATATCAAATCCGCCAGTGCTTTCTCGTCTGCACTATTGATTATATCGGCTGCCGTCCTCTTTATTCTTTTGTCAATTCTCATGTCCAAAGGCATATTCGACTGAAAACTCAGACCCTTCTCCGCGTCCAATATCTGGGCCGAGCACATCCCCAGATCGGCCAGTATGAAATCTACCTGCTTTATCCCCAGCTTGCCGACTTGATCGCTGATTTCAGCGAAGTTCGAATGAATAAGAATAACCTTGCACGCAAGGTTTTCCAGTCTAATACGGGCCCTGCGGATTACGTTTGTATCCAAATCAAAGCCCACTATGATTCCCGCAGGGCCCAATGTCTTGCCGAACAGTAAACTGTGACCTCCGTGTCCGACGGTCACATCAACCATCACGCCGTCCACTGGCAATCTGACCTGCCCGGCCAAACACTCTCCAAGAACCGGAATATGCTCTACTGTCGGACCATTTCCTTCCATAAACGAAATAACGCAGCACGCCTTTCCCAGCATGCCGACCGGCCGAATACAACGTCCGCACGGACCCGAATCCGCCGACCCGTCGCCGCCTCAGGCTATGGCAACCGCGTTCTTTCGTCTCTGGAGTGCCTCGACATCCGGTGAAAACCCGACGCCGCTGAATACGCTGTCCAGCTCCTTCAGCCGCTCAAGACGCTCGGCAAGAACTGACAGCGAGGCAAACGTCCGCTCATCAACGCCACGGTCTTGCGAGAGACTTTCCGATACTATTTGAAAATGGTTCGAATCCATCCCTTAAATTGTGCCTCCGTTCCCGAATACTATATATCCTCGTTCTGACGGTGCAGAACCGTCTGCCGGGCCCGCGACATCTGTTTCTGGTACTGGGCCATGTGGTCAGAGACGTACTGCTCCCAGCTCTCACTGTTCCAAAGCTCGATATGGTCACGGACGCCTATCAACGCAATCTGGTCTTTCAGGCCCGCTCTCTTCCTGAGCTTGTCGTTCAACAACAGCCGGCCTTGGCCGTCAAGCTCAACCTTGCTTGCCATCGCAAAACTCATCCGCTCGAATGCAACCGCCTCGTCAGGCGCCGCCTCCCCCGGCGATACCGAGAGGGCTATCTGCTCGAAGTACTTCTCCGGATAAAGGCATAGTATCCCGTTCGAGCCCAGCACCAGATAGAAGTTGCTCCCGTGCTCTTCCGAGTCGATCTGGCTTCGCAGCTTGTTCGAGACAAGAACCCGCCCCTTGTCATCGACTACGTGCTGAAACTCACCTGTTAGCAAAAGCATTACGTCAGTCCCACTGAGCTTTCTTACATTGGGAAATAATACCACTTCTTCCCACTTCGTCAACACGGCAGAACGCTCTTTTTGCGGATTTTAGAAAAATTCTGTTATAGGACCGTTATAGAAATGGGCTAAGTCCAAGCCGGCTAAATGTTTACGGCCGCCCTCGCAGCTTTTCGGACGTTCGGATTTTTTTCTAAGCCTGCCGCTTTTCTAACATGCCTGTTTGAGTTTCAGCCTTCACCGGCGGTGTTTCTGACCCTCCGAGACCGTCTCGCCCCGTCATCCACGCCCGCCCGACTGTTAGAGGAACGTGGGTCCGCACGACATAAAGCTGGGAAACTCAGCCACGCAGCCGCACGTGTGCCCTCTTCCGTCTCCCCGCTGACCTCCTGTTGTTCTTGACCCCCACGACCACGTACAGTCGGTGGCCCCTGGGAGATTGGCCGTCCCGGGCCCGAGAAAAGAGTGCGTGATGATGCGGCCGTCCTCGAAATATGGTATCCTTCAGCCGGAATTCACCGACTTGAATGACAAATAGTGAAGGGGCAGATGCCATGAGAACCGCTCTGACCGTGACGTTGCTGTTGACTGCGGTTTTTAGCCTGTGCGGCTGTGCGCCGAGCGTGGACATTACTGTCACTCAACCGAGCCCCCAAAGCCCGCTGGCGACGGGCACACCTTCGGCCGGTGCAGCCTGTGTCGATATTACACCGCCGCCGGGCATGCCGATGGGAGGGTATTCGCTGCTGGCAAACAGGGGCCGGGGATTTCGCACGCGACTCAAGGCGCGGCTTCTGTACCTAAACGACGGCAAGGGCCGCTCCATCGTTCTCGTGCAGACGGACCTGACGGCAGGGTCGCTCCTCCTGCATCACAAGGTGGCCGAGGCCGTCGCGCAAGAGACCGGCTTGAGCCCGGGTGACATCGCCATCACCGCCTCGCACAGCCACTCGGCGCCGGCCAACTTCTTCGAGAACGACTTCTACAACAAACACATGAGCAGCGGCCAGTGGCTCGAGCTGCGCTTCCTCGAGTTTGCCGCCCGGCGCATCGCCGCCGGCATTCTCCAGGCCCATCGGAGCAGTCGTCCGGCTAGGATCGCCACGGGCCGCAGGGACATCTACGGCTATAACCGCAACCGCTCGATCCAGGCGTATCTGCTCAATGAAAACGCCCCGGACTTAAACGCCAAAGACCCGGAGGCCGTCTTCAAAGCCGTAAACCCGGCGCTGTACATGGTGCGCGTGGATGTCGCGGACGACGGCGGCAGCTACAAGCCGCTGGCCGCCTTCTCCAGCTTCTCCGTCCACGCCACCGCCATAACGCCGCCCGTCCAGGTCTACAACGCCGATTTGTTCGCCTACGCACAGAAAGATCTGGAGTGGACGATTCAGCGCAGGTACCAGACCCCCTGGCCAATCGTACATGCGCTGACCGCGGGCACCCAGGGTGACATGGCCCCCGCCGTTCCGGACCGGGGTGACAGTATATTCGGGCACCTGCCGGTAAACTGGAAAGAGGCAAAAGAGCTGGGCCGGGGCATCGGCCGAGAGGCCATCGGCCTGTTCGAGCAATTGCGTGATAAGCTGACCGACCGTATCACCGTCAATTCCGCCGTCCGGGAGCTGAATATCCGCCGGAACAACGTGGTCGACAGTATCGAGCTGTGCCGGGACGCTGTCATCGGCAACAGCCTCGTGGGCGGCGCCTACGAGCGGCGGGCGCCCTGGGTGGCCGCCGTGCCGTGGCTGCATGGCGGCAACCCGATGGCGCGCCGGTGGTTCTTCAAAAACGGCTGCCAGGGAAGCAAGCGCCACCTGTTCTTCCCGCTGCTGCAGGGCCTGATCGAGCCCAAAGACAGCTTCCCCAACACGGTGATGTTTCAGCTTATCATAATCAATGACACGGTGATTATGCCGATGCCCTTCGAGGTGACGGCCGAGTCGGGCCGGCGTATGGCCGAGCAGGTAAAGAGCCGCTTCGAGCAAGCCGGAGACGAGACGGTCCGCCACGTCTGGGTGGCCGGCAACGCCAACGGTTATTTCGGCTACACCACAACGCCCGAAGAATATTCCCGTCAGAACTATGAGGGCGGACACACGCTGTACGGCCGACACTCCACACCATATCTGACCGCGCAGCTCGCACTGCTGGCGCGAGATTTCAAGGCGAGCGCCAGGCTGCAGGAATTACAGCCGCAATGGAAGTACACGGCAAAGGTGAACACGTTCTATCCCAAAGCCCGCACAGCCTTGGGCCGGCGCCTGGTGCTGGGCCAGCCGCGGGGCGTAAAGGCCCGAAAAGAAAATGAAGAAGACTACATCGCTTTGCGCTGGCGCGACGTCGGCCCGGACCGGATAGAATTCCATGAGCCGCTCTGCCGCGTCGAGGTCCACGTCGACGGCCGGTGGACGCAAATGTTCAATAACGGCGAACCGATAAACGACGACGGGTACGACGTGGAGGTCCGGTATCTGCGCGACCTCGATGACGGCATGGCCGAATACGAGGTTCGCTGGTACAACCCGCTCCCCGGCCGCACCTGCAGGTTCGTGATCGAGCCGCGCGGCGGGCAGCCCGCGCTGACCGGCCCCGAGTTCATTCTCAACGGCTCCGTCGACGCCCGCGGCGAAGAAATGATTCTGACCCTCGCCCCCCGCGGATGATTCCAGCCGCCTGTTCGAGCAGATCACCAGCCTGATGCAGCACAGAAGAGCCAACCACCCAATCCGTATCCATTATTCTCCGAGATGCCGCACCACGCCGCGCTGTCGAGGGACGACAAGGTCCGCCCTGCGAGCCACCTCGCCCTCCACTACCGCGTAGTCAACGTCCAGCACCTCGACAAAATCCGCAGTATAGTCCTTCAGAACGCCGCAGTGCTCCACAACCTTCTGCCCCTTCAAGAACTCCAGCACAACCCGGCGACCGATATATCGCTCAAGCAGCGGCTCGTATGCCGTCCCAACAGAGCCGATCAATTCCTGCTGCATCTGGGAGACATACTTATCCTGCCCAGCCACAACCTTGCCCGCAACCGTCGCCTTCTTCGCCTGGCTTATCAGAACATTCACAATCTCCCAAACCGAATCACGAACCGTACGGAAAACGTTCCTGATCCTCCGCCTCACCCTCCGCTCAAGACCCGGGTGATATATCTTCTTCAACTGGGCTTCCCTATTCTTCCTGTTGACCTCGCTGAGCTCATCGTGAAACCGCACCACCGCCGCGATATTGCCGAACTCGTACTTGTACAGGATGTAGCTGGCCTCCTCGTGTCCCTCGGCGTCCCTGCGCCTTTCCGGATACACAAGCTCGAGCCCCGTATTCTCCACGCGCAGCCTGCCCCAGATTGTCTTGCCGGAGGTCTGCTCTAGTGTCACCATATACTGCTCGAAGTCGCGCAGACATCTATCCCTGCTCCTCTTTCTGGCGAAGGCCGCGATGGCGGTCGCCAGTATTATAAAGATAATCGTTATGGCCGTATACGGTATCGCTACGCCCGCCATGTATGCCGCCAACATTTCCATCGGGCAAAACTCCGGCAGACCGGGCCCAAACTCGGCAGGACCGCTCGCAGGCCGGCCGTCAAATCTCCGCTAATATCACCGTGTAGTTCTTTCCGTAGAACTTCGCGCACCGCGGGCACGTCGTATAGAACATGTACATCTTCTTCATGCTCTTTGCCTTGCCCTCCACGAAGGTCTTCATCTCTCCAATCCACTTTCTCACGTTGCTGTACGGCCCCTCGAAAACCTTCGTCAGGTACGTCCCCGATATCCGCACCATCTCAGCCCCCGGCACCTCTCTCGAGACCGCAATATACACATCCGCGCCCCACAGCGATTTCTCGTCCGAGAGCATCAGAGGCTCCGGCGCAAGGGCGTCGGCCGCCTTGATCCGCTCCATGTTTCGAACCATCATCTTGCCGAAGTTCAGCGGTATATGCAGAAAGCTCCGCACATGGTCCTTCACAAACAGCCTCTCCGTAAACGTCACCTCTTTCTCGTCCCACGGCTCCGGATTAAACCTCGGGCAGCAGCCCGTCTCTGCTTTTTCGTAAAGCTTGTCCATCTCTGTCACCTGCCTTTCCCAAAGAGCCCTGTCATCGCACGGGTTCTCAACTGCCGCCCCGGCTGTCCACCTCCGGGCGCGCCCCTGCGCCCCCTAATCCTCGTCCTCGTCGTCCCAATCTTCTTCGTCCTCGTTCTCATCATCCCAGGCCTCGTCCTCGTTACCCCAGTCCGGGTACTGAGGCGGGCTCTCGCCGACACGCTCGGTTATCGCCGGATATCTGCCCTTGGGTATCTCATCGTCGATGCCCACCACGTTGATCTCATGGAACCAGTCGTCACCGAAGTCAAACCAGTAGATAAACCTCTGCTTCAGCTTCAGGCCCATAGATTCGATCCTCGTCCGGGTGACACTTTCGGCGCGACTATCCGGGCCGGAAAACGGATCGTCTATATCCATTGGCAGCACGTAACGCTTGGCCCTGGGGTCGTGCAGCCTCTTGCTGAGCTGGAACTCGTACATGTGCTCTTCATCCCGGTCGAAGGCGTCGAAAATCGCCTCGTGCAGCTTCTTCAGCGTCTGGTCGCCGCGGATTTGGATGGTGCGGCGTACCTCCTTGTTGGCCTTGACGAATTCCTCCGTCACAGGACCGCTCAGAAGAGACACATTTAGCGTGTAAAGACGCTTCTTGCCCGGCTCCTGCTTTCTTGACTCGTTAGCTGGTGGGCGTTTCACAGCCTATGCCTTTCAAATACAGTTGCCTCACGAACTCTCTGTACTCTAACGAGCCATAGTCTACCGCCCCGACGCCCCTCCATCAAGCCCCGGCTTGACTTTCCCAAACCCGTAATGACTCCCGGCCCCGCCATCCATAACCAAGCCCTGAATTCCACCCTCACGACCACCCGCCCCCGGAAATCTGAAAAATTTTAAAAAACTCGTGTTCCTGTAAGTCCTTGTATAGCAAGTGCTTGTGACGCGATGTGGGAAAATTTTAGAAAAATCCGAATTTCGTTCCCGTGATTTTCCCGCGTTTCCGCGACCATATTATAGAATCGTTGCGTTTCGCGAGAGCCGGCAAGACGAATATACCGGCGATATATCCGTACCCTGGGCCCCGCCCCATCAGTTGCAGACTGGAGCTTGCCCCAACAACATAAAGGCGGCTGTATGATTGTCAAATACCCATACATCCACCTACCCAACACCCCGGATAGGCGCTTGAATATGCCCGCACGCACCTGCTTGCTCACACGCCTCCTTGCAGCGCTCGCCTTTTTAGCTCTGCTCGTTTCCGCGTCTGTCGCTTCAGATGCCCCCCAGCCGGATTCGACTCAGGCCAGTTCCAACGACTTCCCACAGAAGCTTGCGGCGGCTCTTCTCGCTTCCTCTGAGCACTGGGCTCCCGGAGCAGCCGACCAGGTCGCCCGGACCGTCTGCAGCGCGATAAACCAGCTCAACCAACACCCCTCGCACCAACAGTTGGACGCCACCCGCATCAGTTTCCGCGGTCGCTTGTTCCAGCGCAACGTTATCCGTCCGGATCATCACCCGATAAGAAGCAAAGGAATCCGCCGGATGGTGCGCCAGCAGCACGTTCAGGATGCAATCAAATATAGTCATGAAAAACCTGTTATCCGTCGCCTGGAAAAACTCCTTGCGGCATAAACCGCTCGGTGTGAGTAAGTAAAATCATAAAGGATCGAAGAAATGAATACAGTTCTCTTTCGCCCTCGGAGTTTGGTTTTGCTGGTGGCGGTGATTCTTTTTGCGCTTGCCGTTCCACGGGGGGCCAGGTCGATGGATTCCACCTCGAATCCGCAAGAGGTAATTAAAACACTTCGTATGATAAAGGCCGGTTATGAGGCGTCGAACACCGAGAAGAACGTCTTAATGAAAGGGAAAATCTTTTACGTTCAGCGCGCCGAAGAGGGCAAGACTATTCCTGAGAACTATCGCGACGATCCGGATTGGCTTGACTTCATGTATGCGCGCAAGGGTGAGCGATGGCGTTACGAGCAACAGTTCAGCATAGATCCCGGAGTACAACTGACACGCCTCTGTGACTCCGAATACCGCTACTGGGCGGACGAGCGTGTCGGGCGGGACATCGAAACCTTGGAAATAGCACCGAACACGGACCGGGCAGCGTCTGCGTATGCAGGCCTTATGACACGCTTCTACGTGTTGGACTGGCACACGAGTGGGTATGAGAACGTCCCCGTCGCGATGGACACGATGATAGACCTGATAGGGTCCGAGAAAAAGGAAGAAGACCGTACAACAATCGAAGTAATAAAAAAGGAAGGCGTCTTCGAGATCTCGCGCAGTAACGGCATGTATTGTGAAATGACGGTTCGAATCGATCCCAACCAGGGATTCAACATGACATCCTCGAACACTCTGGTGAAATGGCGCGGTGGATTGACCTCCGTAACATCGAAGGAGGTGAAGTTCGAACAGGTCAAACCCGGGTTCTGGCTGCCGAGAAACGCCGAGATACACGGCAACGACTCTGGAGTCGTGTTGGAGTCCAAGCTTGTTATCGACGAATATTCTGCGGGGGATTTCGAGTTCGACGAGCGTTTGTTCTCAAGGGAGAGTATCAAGCTCGCCCCGAACGCCCGGATTGTTGACAGAAATTTCACGCCGCCGCTTGAGTATCACGTTGGCGCCCCGCTCCAGGCATTGGATCAACCGGCGCTTGACAAAATGATTCAGAGTCCCCCGACGCAAGTCGTTGACAAGCTATCTGGAACGGGTGGTTCCACGCCTCCCGATTCGGCTGAAGATCAACCTGTTGCGGATACCGCGGACGCTGCGTCACCTGCAGGCACCGTTGGAACGCAGGGATGGACCGTCGTCGTTTGTGTTTTCGTTTTCGCTGTGCTGGGGATGTGCGTCTATCTCCTGTCGAAGAGGTACCGATTCCGTCAGGAGCGCACGAAATGATGCTTGTATCCAAACGCCACACTCTGAGATGTTTTCCGGCGGTGGTTCTCGTTGCGACGCTCGTCGTAACTGTCGAACCGGCCGGATCCAACTCATGATTCATGTTCATCCATTGGTCGCAATGCGGCGGCCCCGAGACTGCGAAGGCTTTGCTTTCGGCCCATGGCCAATTGTTGCTGGCTGTGAGATTTGTTCAAGTTGTGGTGATGATATTCTTTCCGGAAATATCGTCAACCACAGCTCCGCTGAGACAAGGCTGATATGCTCGGATGATCTGTTTTGCCGTTATACCCCGCATCCAGTCACTTAATGTCGAATGTTTCACCGAGTTCCCTGCCGTGGTAAAGTCCGAGGACGTGCC
>CP070678.1:5797515-5801929 GCA_020352515.1 Phycisphaerales bacterium
ACTGGATTCCGAACTTCCAGTCGGACAAGGACGGCCCAATAGAGGTCTGTGCGGTTGTCGGGCCGACCTGCGACAGCTTCGACAAGATATCCCTGTCCGAGCAGCTCCCCGGAAATCTTCAGATCGGCGATTATCTCTACACCGAGAACATAGGCGCCTACAGCGTAGTCTCCTCGACGCGCTTCAACGGCTTCGAGGGCGCCAAAATCCTCCACATAAACAACTGAGCGGCTATTCCCCGGCTGCTCCGGATACCCGCCACGGACGGTGGTTCCCCGGTGGTATAAGGCGCAGCGGCTATAAGCCGTGGATGGGGAAGACCTTTGTTTTGATGACATCCACCGTCGCTCGAAGCCTACGCTCGACGGTTTTGCGCTGGTCGTCCGGTACGGGAAGCTCCCTGTCGCGCAGCCCCCCCTGCCACTCGGTGCTCTGGAGCATAACGCCGCCGAGCGCGAGATTCATATCCGCCCCGGCGTCCCGGCCGCACAGGACGCTCCAGGCGAGCGCCCAGGCCCTGACCGTGTTGCGGACGTTGTAGCCTCCGCCGCCGGTCATGAGGGTCGGCCTGCCGAAATCAAGCAGCCGGCCGGTTATCTCCGCATAGACATTATTCGTGAGGTACAGATGGGCCAGCGGATCGCCGGCCAGCGCGTCGGCCCCAAGCTCGTACACGAATACGTCCGGGTTGTATGCGCTTATCAGCGGCGCAACGACGGCCTCGAAGGTGTCCATATAGGCCCGGTCGAAGGTCCCGACGGGTAGAGGTACGTTGACACAATAGCCCTCACCGGGACCTTCGCCGATCTCCTCCTCGAAGCCGGTTCCCGGAAAGAGCGTTTTGGGGTCCTCGTGCAGCGAAATGGTCATCACATCCGGGCGGTTGTAGAATGCGTATGCCACGCCGTCGCCGTGATGAACGTCAACGTCGAGATACAGCACGCGCTTTTGCGCTTCGGCGAGAACCGTGCAGGCCAGGGCAACGTCGTTTATATAGCAAAAGCCCGCGGCAAGCTCCGGACGGGCGTGGTGGTAGCCGCCCGACGGATTGAAAGCAGCTTCGGCCCGGCCCGACAGAATCAGCTCCGCCCCCGTCAGCGTGCCCCCCGAGGCCAGAACCGCGTAATCATACATCCCCGCGAAAACGGGGCAATCGAGAGTCCCGATCCCCATACCGAGCGCATCGATGTCCCATCGTCCCCTCGCGGCCGTCTCCAGGGCGCTCAGGTACCGCGCCGTATGGAACTTCTCAAGAATTGCCCTTTCAGCAGCGACTGGAGCAACCTGTTCTGCGCCGGGAACCGCAAGCAGCCCCATCGAGCCCAGAACCTTGTGCAACTGCGCGGCCCTATCAGTATTGAACGGACAGTCCGCAGGGTAGCTGTACTGCTCGACCTCGGATGAGTGAATGAAGAAGACTCTTTTTGTTTCCAATGCTGCCGCTCTCCAGGGAAGCTATATCCCGCCGCCGAATGTACGGCCGGACATCGGGAGTTTGTGCGTCCTGACTCTGCAAGGCATCATGCCGTGCGACGAACAGGTCTCACTGTTCCTCTTTGGCCAACTGGTAATTTATCGTGTACGCGTCGCCGTCGAACTCGGTGTTCACCTTGTAGCCCGAGTTGTGGAAGATCGACAGCATCGCCTTGTTGGACGGGAGCACCTTCGCATAAAAACTCTTGACGCCGCGCTGCCTGGCAATCTTGGTCAGATAATCCAGCAGGAATGTCCCCATGCCCTTCTGCTGCCATTCATCCTGCACCAGGAACGCCACTTCCGCGGCCTGCGTCTTCGGGTCCAGAAAATACTGCGCGATCGCCACGACCTCTTCTCCCGAGACGCCGGGAACCACGCCCACGATTGCAACGTCGTTCTTGTAGTCGATGTTCGTCAAGTGCTGAATGTCACGGTGCGGAAAGGCCATCGTCCGGGCCATGTAGCGGGTCCGCACCGATTCCTCGCTCAGCGAGTAGAGCATCTCCGCCAGCGGAGGCTCGTCGGTCGGCTTGATCGGCCGGAAGAATATCTCCGTCCCGTCGCGCAGCGTCGCGTAGTGCTCCAGCTCCTCCGGGTAACGCACCTGGTCCCAGGCAAGCTCTATCTGGTCCTGGTAGATAAAGTTGCGGGCCTTGGCCGCCTGCGTCAGCTCCTTGCGGAACCTCGGATGAGCGATGCCGATCAAATCCAGCACCCTCTCCCTGATGCTCTTGCCGTGAAGGTATGCCGCGCCGTACTCCGTGACAACATAGTGCACATCACCGCGCGTCGTCACCACGCCCGCCCCTTCCGTGAGGTTCGGCACAATTCTCGATACCTTTCCTTTCTTCGCGGTCGAGGGCATGGCGATGATTGCCTTGCCCCCCCTGCTTCTTGCGGAACCGCGGATGAAATCCACCTGCCCGCCGATGCCGCTGTAAAACTTGTACCCGAGCGAATCGGCGCATACCTGCCCGGTCAGGTCGATCTGCAGCCCGACGTTTATCCCGACCATCTTCTCGTGCTGGCTGATTATCACCGGATCGTTCACGTACTCGGTCGGGTAGAACTCGAAGAACGGGTTGTTGTCGACGTACTCGTAGAGTTTCTTCGAGCCCATACAGAAGCTCGCGACGACCTTTCCCCGGTTCAGCGTTTTCTTCGCGCACGTGATTGCGCCGCACTCGATCAGGTCGATAATCCAGTCGCTGAACATCTCGGTGTGGACGCCGAGGTCCTTCTTGTCCTTGAGAAACTCGGCCAGCGCCTGCGGTATTCGCCCGATTCCGCATTCGATCGTGCTGCCGTCGTCCACGAGCCTGGCGATGTTCTGCCCGATGCGGCGGAGCGTTTCGTCCGGCTCCGGGATCGGGATTTCGATCATCTCGGCGTTGCATGGGACCAGCACATCGATTGCATTGACGTGGATGAAGCTGTCGCCGAATGTTCTGGGCATTCGGCTGTTGACCTGCGCGATGACATATTTCGCGTTTGCCGCGGCGGACTTGACGATATCGACCGAGACGCCGAGGCTGCACAGGCCGTTCACGTCCGGCGGCGTCACGCTGATCAGCGCGACGTCGATTGGAATCCTGCCCGTCTCGAATTCGTGGGGTATCTCCGAAAGAAATATCGGCGTATAGTCGCCTATCCCCTTCTGCATCGCGTCCCGGACGTTGTCCGCGATAAAGAAGCTGTTCATCTTGAACTTCTCGCGGAACTTCTCGTCGGCGTACGGCGCCGTGCCCATCGTCAGCAGGTGCACGATGTGTGCGTCATAGATGTGGCTCGAGTGCTCGACCAGAGCATCGACCAGATGCTGCGGCTGCGCGCAGCCGGTGCCGATGAAAACGCCGTTGCCCGCCTTCACCAGCTTCATTGCCGCCGCGGCCGTGCCAATCTTGTTCTGATATCTTCTCCGCCAGTCGAATTCCTGCATGTCACTTCTCTAAACTAATCCTTGCGTCAACCGCTATCGGCGTTGTCCCCTGCGGCCCGACCACATACGGGTTGATATCCATCTCCGCGATCTGCGGAAACTCGGTAACAAGCTGCGAGAGCCTCTGCAGACCCTCGGCTATAACGTCTATATCCACGCCTTCCTGCCCACGCACCCCCTTGAGCATCTGGTACGTCTTCGTGCTCACCAGCATCTGCTTCGCCTCCTCGGCCGTCAGCGGAGCTAAGTAGAACGCGACGTCCTTGAGGACCTCAACCATGATGCCCCCCATCCCGAACATCATCAGCGGGCCGAAGTGCGGGTCCCGATTCATGCCGAGAATGACCTCCCGTCCGCTTTTGCACATCTCCTGCACGAGCACGCCCAGAATGTCGGCATCGGGCAGCTTCTTCGGGATTCTGTACATCATCAGGTCGAACGCGTCTTTCACCTCCTGCTCGGTCCTGATTCCTATCTTGACACCGCCCACGTCCGATTTGTGAAGTATGTCCGGCGACCATATCTTCAGCACGACCGGGTAGCCGATCTGCTGGGCGATGTTGGCCGCCTGGTCGGCGGTGGTGGCGATTGAGCCCTTCGGAGTGACAAACCCGTAGGCCTCGAGAATCTCCTTGGACTCGGCCTCGCCGATGTCGAAGACGCCCTGCCGCATGTGCCTTTCGACGATGTTCTCGACCTTGCGCCGGTTGACGGGGAAAAGCCTTACGACCCGTTTGGGACGCGCACGCCACCTGACGTAATCGGCCATGACCCTGATAGTCGAAACGGCGCTCTGGGTCGAGTCGTACGGCGGTATGCCGCCACGGCGAAGTATATCCAGCCCCTCCTTCACCTTGCCGGCCCCCAAAAAGCATGCCAGAACCGGCTTTTTACGTTTGCTTGCGGACGTCTTGACAATCAGCTCGGCCGTCTGCGGCGCTTGCGTCATCGCCTGAGGCGTCAGAAGCACGAGCACCACATCGACATTCGGGTCATCCA
>CP070678.1:5802029-5819781 GCA_020352515.1 Phycisphaerales bacterium
ACTCGCGAAAAACCCCCAAAAATGCTTGTAACCCCTTATACTACAAGGACTTACACCCCGAAAATCCCTCATTCTCGAAAACGAACGAACCCAAACGAACCCAATTTAAAATTGATTCCAAATTACCCAAACCGCCGCCCCTGTCTGCTACTCAAATCCCCCAAGTTCACGTGCCGCACAGCCTCCGCGCCGCCAGCCCGCTCTGGCGCATCCCCGGCACTGCCAAACACGCCCCCATGCCTCCGAATCCCCCGCCCCCTTCTCGCTTCCAGATTCTGCCTTTTCCCTTCTGCCTTCTTCGTCAGGACCGCCGGGCCTGCTCGAATCTTCTCAGCAGGCGGCCCAGAAGCTCCATCGGCAGGCCCATCACGTTCGTCAGGCTCCCCTCGATCCGCTCGACGAACTCGTCGCCCTGCTCTCTTATGGCGTACGCCCCCGCCTTGTCCCGCCACGAGCCGCTGGCGATATGCCCGGCGAGCTGCTCGGCAGTCATCCGCCTTGGATACACCGTCGTGCTATCGCTGTCGACCAGCTCGATCCCGTCGCTCAGCCTCACCACGGCCACCCCCGTAATCACCTTATGGGGACCGCTAAAAAGCTTCCTGGTGATCCGCTCGGCCTCTCCCGCGTCGGCCGGCTTGCCTATAATCTCACCCCCAAAATCCACAACCGTATCGGCCCCGATGACCACGCAATCAGCATGCCCAGCCGCCACCGACCTGGCCTTCGCCAGCGCCAGCCGTTCGGCGTACGCACGCGCCCCCACCGGCTCGGCGCTGAAAGAGGATTCATCCACATCCGGGATGACTACCTTGAATTGATATCCCGCCTCGCCGAGCAACTGCCTTCGCCGCGGCGAGGCCGAGGCCAGAATCATGGGAACTGCTTGCCGCTTTGACATAACCACCGCCGTCCGAAACGCTGCTTCGCGGGTCGGCCCGTGTGCTCCGTACATCGCCCGATGCGCCGCCCGGCCGGGTTATTGTCTAACGATTCGCCTGCAGAATGTCAAATACTCCTCCTGTATCCGGTCAAAATCCGCGCCGATGTAGTTTTCGAACAGGACCCGGCCGACTATGCGATTCCAGAGAATCGTCCGCAGCTTGTTTCTATCCCGCGCGATCTCCCCGCTGACCCTGTCTATCGGCCAGTTACCCTCGAGCCCATCCTGCAGCAGCCGCAGGTAGTCATCCAACATGGTCCCGTACAACCCCTCCCGCATGAAGCGCAGCAGCGCGTACGACTGGCTGTAAAACGCCATCACCGGCTCGGCCGCATCGGTCGCCAGCACCTCGCCTGGACTCATCCCTATAAGCTCCTTGAGCGGAATCATCTTGCCGTTCTCCAGAGTTTTTGCCAGAGCGTCGAGGCGGTAGTCGTTTTCGGACGGTTCGAAGCGCAATTCACCTTCCTCGTTGCCGTATGCCTCGAAGAACATTGCCACGCCCTCGTCGAGCCAGCTCGGCAGGCGGAATTCGAAGTGCCGGCTGTTGAACTGGTGCCAGCCCTCGTGGCCCAGGGCGGAGAAGGTCCGATTCGGGCCTATGTTATAGGTCACGCAGGCACCGTTGTGGTAGTATGCGCCGGCCTTTATGCGGCAGAACAACCGGGCCTGCTCGCCGGCAAAGTCCCATGTGAAATCCTCCCATTGCTCGCGGTCGGCAAACAGATATATGACCGACCTGGTGGCTGCCTGCACCGGCGTGGAAAGCTGGCCGTTATAGCCTCTGTACGCGGCCTCCATGAACGGTGGAACCCGGCGCAGCGTGAGCGGCTCCAGGAGAGTTGTGAATACCTCGTAGTGGGCGGTGGTGATTTTCAGGCCCGGCCCGCCGTTGCCGTACCAGTGCTCGACGGATTCGAGCTCGGCCAGCTCCTGAGACCGCAGGTACTCGATCATCTCGCCGAAGCTGCAGACCTGCGCCGTCTCGGCAGTGCCGAAAATGGCCATCTTATAGGATTTGGAGCAGCCGCTCGCAAGACAGCAAATGATTATGCAGACAATTGCGGACCTTTTCACCACTACCCTTCCCCAAGATTGAAAACGAAACAATCGCAACCGCCCGGTGAGTGCACGGGCGGGCGCAATCCAGAGCTCGAATGCATCTGCGAAATTTCAAACATCTTTGGTACTCTAAGAATCGGCCGAAAAAGCCGGGCAATGCACCATTTTTTTGGCCGACCGGACAACTATTTTCACCGGCGACTGCGTGTGCGTACCTATAACTGCGTCCGGCCGACCAAGCACGCCGACTTTACGTCACGCCGGCATGGGCAGGATAATCGAAGGCAGGTCAGTCGTTTTGCGCCCGACGGGCGTTTTGCTTTTAGGCTTGACGGCGTTGTCCAAGGTTTAGAGACTACTACGTGGCGCTTAGCATCCAGGCGACCTGGTGGCGGGCCAGCGCCGGCAGGATAGGTTTTGCAGCGGATTCAAGGCCGCAGGACCGAGTGAAAGGAGGTGAGCAGTCGTGGCTGCAGTGGATTTTCTCAGTCTCGGCCGGCCGCCCAGGCATGTACCGTTGACGGTCAGGGTCAGACTGCTCTTTGGCGGATTCCTCAATCAGTTCGGCTGGATATTCTTCGGCTTCGGCATGGTGTTCGTCTGGGGCTTCACCCTCCAGGCCGATCTTACGAGCTGGCACGTCTTTCGGGGCCGCCTCGAAACCTGCGAGGGGACTGTCACCGCCAGCAAAAAGACGAGTTTCAGTGAGGGCGGGTCGAAGCGTCGTCGTGGGACTCCCGTCTATGCCAACCACTACAGCTTCACGGATTCGGCCGGCGCCGAGCACCAAGGCGTATCTTACAAGACCGGCGTGCGGCTGAATATCGGCCACAAGGTTACCGTAGAGTACCTGGCGGCAAGACCCGAAATCTCGCGCATAAAAGGCATGCGTCGCAGCCCCGTGGGGCCCTGGGGGCTGCTGGTGGTGCTCTTTCCCCTGGTAGGGGCGTGCCTTGTGATATTAGGCATCAGAAGAGGTCTGAGGGCCGGGCGGCTGCTGCGATTCGGCGAGCAGACTACCGGTCGATTAAAATCTAAAACGGCAACCAACACAAAGGTTAACAACCAGCGAGTCTATAAGCTGGTCTTTGACTTCGAGGGCTGCGACGGGGTGAGATACGAGGCGAGCGCAAAAACGCATCGGCCGGAAAAGCTCGAAGACGAAAGGGACGAGCCCCTGCTGTATGATCCGATGTACCCATCTCGGGCGGTGATGCTGGACGCCCTGCCCGGCTCGCCGAGAATCGACCAGAGCGGCAGCATCAGGGCCGGTTCGCCGCTGTCCGTTGTTTCCTGTCTGTTCATACCGGCCGCCACGCTGATAGGACATGGAGTTTATGTTTACCTTCGATTCTTTGCGCGGTGATATGATTTGACTGGGGGTTCGGCCGTTACGCCGGTGGACCCGGTAAGAGGCCCTGGGAGGCTTGTAGGCTTTGGTCTGCTCGACGCTCAAGGCGAGACCCGTTTTTTGCGGACGCCAACTATGAGGGCAGGGTATCGGCTTTCAGTTGCCGCCGAGCCAGTATTGGGCGAAGGCCGCCAAGTCGCTGAAGTCCACGCCCCCGGATGAGTCGATGTCCGCACCGGCGCAGCGGTCCGAGGCGCGGCAGTTATCATCGCCCCAGAACTCGGCGAGGACAGAGAAGTCGGGCCAGGATACACCATCGGGACATACTAAGTCTGCAGGCGGAATTTCCCAGACGAACCTCGGATAATTGGTTCCTTCGCAGATGGTCCAGACATCTTCGGTGCCGTTTTCCGTCTCGCCGGCGAAGTCCCACCCGGCAGCTGTGAACGTGCTCCTTCGCAGCATATCCGGTTTAGAGAGAGCGGCGACGTTGACATCGACGGCCCCCTGCTCGCTGTAGCCAATGCTCTCGGTTACACCGTGAGCTTGGAAGCAAATGTCCCAGAAGGAGTTTTGAACACTACCTTGGCCCTCGTTGCGCCCGACCAGAGCGCCGACAGCCTCGACGTCGGTTCCGGGGAAACCTGGCAACGAGGGTTGGACGACGCCCGTGGAGTAGCAATTCGACACGGTGGCGCTATTCTGCCCTACGAGCCCGCCGACGTGGCCCTCGGCCCTTACCGACCCTCTTGAGTAGGAATTGGATACGCTGGAATTATCATCGTTATGTCCGATGAGTCCGCCGACGTACTTAACCCCCTCGACGGGCCCGCTGGAACAGCAGACGAAGACGTCACCTCTGTTGAAATTATATCCGACAAGACCGCCAACTACGTAGCGCCCGGTTGTAGTTCCACCCGAACGGCAATTCCAGACTACACCGCTCCGATTCATACTGACGAGCCCACCGACGTTCCAAGAACCGGTTATATCTGCGCAAGACCAGCAGTTGGACACGATGCCGAACTCGTTGTAGCCGAGCAAGCCGCCTGCACTACCCCCACGTACGTCGCCTGTGGAACCGCACTTAAGGAGCCTGCCTCGCTGACTATGGCCCACCAGGCCACCTATCCGGCTACTGCCACTTGTCAATCCGGCGGAATGGCAGTCGAAGATACTGCCGCCCGATGCATTGAATCCAACTAGGCCCCCGACCTCATCATAACCGTTGACGTCGGCGGTAGAATGGGACGTCGATACAGTGGCGTTCTGATTATACGCCACGAGACCGCCGACAAAGTGATCGCCGCTCATATTACCGGAAGAATAGCAGCCTGAGACAAGGGCTTGGTGATCGTTGTACGCCACGAGACCGCCGACATAATAATTACCGGCGACCTGACCGCTGACGTAGCAGTCCGCGATAGCGCCACCGCCGTTCCTGGCGGCCAGGCCCGCGACACGATGCCCGGGTCCAGTGACGCAAGCGCCTTCAAGGCCGAGGCCCGTAACCCGGGCGCCTTCGAGGAGGAATCTAAAGAGGCCAAGATTATGTATGCCGGATATCCGCATATTCAGGAGCTTGTGTCCGTCTCCTTCGAAACGCCCGGCGAATATGGGGATGACGGGCCCGGACCAAGTCATATCTGACAGGTCAATATCGGCGGCGAGCTTGAAAGAGGAATTCACGGGGTACCAGCTTGCCATGCCAAGCTCGTTGGCGTCGGCGATGAGGTAGGGGTCGCTCTCGGTTCCGCTTCCGGATAGAGGGGACGGTGTGGCGCTGTGAAAGAAGCTCAAGACCGGGTACCCCGCACCGGCCGGCATCTGCCAAATCTCGCTCGTGCCATTGGCCGATTCACCCAGGAAATCCCAGCCTCGCGAGGTAAACGTTTCCTTTGCGTGCATTTGGGCGATGTCTGATGCCCTGACATCTACGATTATGCCGGCCCCATCGCCAACAGTATCGGTTACGCCGTGGCTCTGCACCTGGACATCCCAGAAGCAGCTCCAAACCAAGCCCTCGTGTATCACCGAGCCCGACGAGATATTGGACCCCACCAGAGCGCCGGTGCAACCGCCGGTTGCGTTGACATCAGCAGCAGAATAGCAGAGAGAAACACTGCCGTAATTCCAACCCACCAACCCGCCGACATAATCCTGGCCGTTTGTCTCGGAGGTGGAGTAGGAGTTCCAAATATGGCCGCTATTATTTATCCCGGCCAGTCCTCCGACACTAAGGCGGCCACTTGACATGCCGGTAGAACAGCAGCTCGCAACGTGGCCACGGACATTTCCCCCGACCAGGCCCCCGACTCCAGTATCGGCGCGCACATTGCCGGTTGAATAGCAGTCTGACACAGTCCCCGAGTTGTGCCCCACCAAGCCGCCGGCACCAGAGTCGGCGGTGACGTTGCAGGCCGAATTGCAGCCTGCAACGGTGGCACCGTCATTTACCCCGACCAGGCCGCCGACACAGTCCTGGCTTGCGGTGGCGTGGCCGACACAATGGCAGTTCGAAATAATCCCGTTGTGCTGGTAGTTGTAGCCTGCAATGCCGCCCACAAATTGTTCACCGGTTACACCACAGGCAGAATGGCAATCCGAGATCGTGCCACTGTTGTAGCCGACCAGGCCTCCGACAAATAGGGTTCTCGCACCGACGGTGGCGGAGAAACGGCAATTTGAAATAGTGCCGCTGTTGTCGCCGACGCCCCCACCAACGCAGAACACGCCGGACACATCGCAGGTAGAATAGCAGTCCGAGATTTTGCCACTGTTGTAACCGGCCAGGCCTCCGACAGTACTCGCCATCGCGCTGACGGCACCGTAGAAACGAAAGTCTGAAATAGTGCCGCTGTTGTAGGCGACGCCCCCACCAACGCAGCCCGCGCCAGACACATCGCAGGCACAGTAGCAGTTGGAAATAATGCCGCCATTGTTTTCAGCGGCGAGGCCGCTGACACACCGGCCGGTTCCAGATACGGAGCCACCTTCAAGACGCAGGTTAGCAAGGTGACCTTCTTTGCAGCCGAACAGACCGAGGTAATCAGTTTCGGCGCCCGAGTCGTTGATCTTCAAATGTATCAGCTTGTGACCATTGCCATCAAAGACGCCACTGAAGGCAGTCCCCTGGAACCCATCTGAGTGGTCGGTATCCGGTGCGATTAGGGCGGTGGAGTATGTTTTTCCGGCGAGGTTGACGTCTGTCTCGAGGCGTGTGTGGCCGGCCCAGTAGTTGGCATCTGCGGCGAACTCGTCGAAGTCGAGGAGCGATTCGATTCGCCAGGGGTCGGCCTGGGTGCCGGCGCCGGGCAGTGCCGGAGCGGCGCTTGCCGAAAGGCTCAACACGGCGGGGATAAGAGGTGCGATCTTAGCCATGAAAGACCTCGCTCAAAATAGTGCCTGAATTCGCGGGTGAGCCCTCAGCGACCGCTCACTCTTCCCAAAATCGCGCATATTTTAGCATACATAGGGGCCGATTGCAAAGAGAATTTCCAGCGGTTTCGGGGCCGATCGGGTCCAAACGTTGGGCAAAAGGGCGTGGCCGGGCCTCCCGGCGGGCTGTCATAAAGTGCTCACGGGCGCCAGGAGCGGGCGAGCGCTACGAAATCGGCCATATCGACGACGCCGACCGCGGATTCTTCCCACACAGGCGCTCGTGGTGCCCTCGCAAGTTCGGGGCCGGCTCTCAATCGGCCGTTTGGTCAGGAGTTTCACAAAGAAGTGTTCTTGGTGGTGGCGCCTCCGTTACCGGCAGGTGATGTATCCGGAGTAGTTGCAGTTTTTTCGCGGGGCCAAGAGATGGTGCTGACGTGCAGATTACTTGAGGTGAGCGGCGGGCCGGGGCCGGCAGGTCCAACCCGCCACTCAATCTCGAAACCATTCACCCCCGCCGAAAGTCAAATATCCCTAAAGGCGGCGCCAAACACATCGGCCGTAAACAAATAGACTTCCGTCCCGGCATCTTTCCAGGCGTCGGGGGGCAGGGCGGCCTTGTGCGAGCAGCAATACGAGAGAAACTCCTCTTTGCTCCAGCCGGTCTCGGTGGCAACCTGCGGCAGAAAGCAGCCCGATGCGCGGCCTCTTTTTATGTAAATGCCGTCGACGCCCAACCGCAGGCTCAAAGGGTCGTCTGTCGGTTTGAGAGGCGAAAGGACGGAAATCTCTATATCCAGGCTATTAAGCTCGCTCGGCGTTATGGGGTCTGCGAAGAAACGCGAATCGCGTGTAGAAGAGGCCCTTGCCATCTCGGCGACAAGCTCTACCAGAGGGACATCGGAGGTGAACTGGCCGATACAGCCTCGCAGTCTGTCGCCGTTCTTGAAGGTAACGAAGCAGCCGCAGAGGGCGGTAAGGTCGGGGTCGTCTGAGTGCGGCTTTTCAGCGGGCAGCTTCTTGATCGCGGCCTCAACAGTATCGCGAGCAACCTTCAGGAGAGCTTTTTTTTGAACCTCGTTCATGACAACCGCCAGCGAGATTATTTCAGCCACTCGACTGGAAAGAAACGACCGGTCAACAATACTACAAATCCGATTGCAGGCCAACTGAAATATTTTTTTTCGCGGTTCCGGGCGTCATTCTTTTCTTACCCGGAGAACCTGTGTCCGAGCCATTTCATTATATATACAACGGTCGCCAGGAGTATGATAACGATTATCGTGGCTATGTTGAAGTACTTCTCGATGAGGCGGCGCGCCCGCTCGCCGAGGAAATAGAACAGCAGGCCTTCAGAGCCGAACCTCATGGTTCGAAAAATCAAGCTGATACCGATGAACTTGGCCAGCGAGACCTCCGCCATCCCCCCGACCCAGCTAAAGATCATATATGGCACGGGCGTCAAAGCCGAGATTGCAATGGCCCAGAAATCATACTTGCTGTAGAGGTCGAGCGCCAGTTGGGCCTTGCCGCCCAGCCGGATCGTGTCGAAGAAGCTGACGATGCGTTCCGGGCCGATAGCCAGTCCGAGTGAGAAGGCGATTGTGCCGCCCAATACTGAGAAGAACGAGCATGTCAGGGCGTAGTGCAGCGAGCGTTTTGGCTTGCCCAGGCACATTCCTATGACCATTACGTCGGCGGGTATGGGCACACAGATCGGCTCGGTCAGGGCGAGCAGGATAAGGGCCAGCATTCCGTGCCTTGTACCGGCGAAATGGAGGACCCAGTTGTACAATCGTCTGTGCCAGTGCCAGCGGGGCACACCGGCGGGCGATGCTTGGTTCATAGTCTGATTCCGTTCGCTCCAAATGTCGAATAACTATGATTGCGGTTGAATTTTTGGTCAAGATAAGTATAACTTTCTAATATGTCAATGAATCATTGGCCGAAGAGGAAGTTAGAAAGAGCCGCGGAAGATGGTTTGGAAAGAACAAATCGTGGCAGACGGCGGTGGTTTGCTGGTTCGGGCTCCGGCGAAAATCAATCTGTCTCTGCTGGTTGCGGGTAAGCGTCCGGACGGCTTTCACGAACTTGAGACGTTGATGGCCAAGGTGAACTTCTATGACGAGGTTCTCATCCAGCCGGGCCTCAAGCGGGGTATCGAACTTGTGTGCCGTGGGCGCCACTGGGCCCCGCCCGGTAGGGAGAACCTGGTTTATCGAGCGGCGGAGCTGCTGCTTGACAGGTGCGGGGCGGCCCGCGCCATCAGGGTTACTTTGACCAAGAACATACGGGCCGGGTCGGGGCTGGGCTCGGCCAGCAGCGATGCCGCCGCGACTCTTATCGGGCTCAACAGGTACATGGAATTGGGGCTGGAAGACAGAGCACTGGCCGAGATGGGCGCGGAGCTGGGCAGCGATGTCGCGTTTTTCCTGAACGGCCCACTGGCATTCTGCACCGGAAGGGGTGAAAAAATTTGGGAAGTGCGGGAAAAATTTGACTTCGTGGCCCTTTTGATTCTGCCGGATGTAAGTATTTCTACAGCAAAGGTTTACGCCAATTACAAGCACGACGAGGCGCTGTACAGGGCTCTCAGCGGTGAAATAAACAGCCATGTTTTGAAAAACAGGATTGATTTAGTGACTAAAATGTGCGTAAATGCGTTGCAACGGAGTTGTTTTGGCTTAGCGAAGGGCCTTGCGGAACTGAAGGCAGGGGTCGAATCTTCAGGGATCGGGCCTTTGTGTCTCAGTGGAAGCGGCTCAGCGATGTTTTGTGTTCTGGACTCTTTGGACCGGGAAAGAGCCCAGCAGTATAAGGAGAGACTCGAGGCAACAACTGACTGCGAGAGCGTTATCGTCAGCAACAATAGGTGGTAAGCTGTTGAGCGAGGCAAAGAGAATGGAGATCAGCGAAGTGAGAGTGAAATTGGTCACCGACAAGGACGAAAGGTTGAAAGGATTCTGCTCGATAACGATGGACAGGGAGTTCCTGGTGCGTGATATTAAGATTATTGAGGGTACGGGCGGTCCTTTTGTGGCGATGCCTTCAAGAAAGATGTGCGATCATTGCAAGCGTTGCGGGGCCAAGAATCATCTGAAGGCGAGATTCTGCAACGATTGCGGCGCAAAGCTCAAGGAGAATCGAGCGAGGAGGAAATACAGGGGCAAGGTCAAGCTGCACGCGGATGTTGCGCATCCGGTCAACGCGGAATTCAGGAAGAAGCTACACGATCAAATCATAGCGGCGTTCAACGCGGAGGTGGAGAAATCCAAGGAGCCGGATTACGAGCCGACGGAACTTGACGGGATGGATGAGGATATTCCTGAAGTGGTATAGAAGTTATTGAGGAAGAGGCGGCGAGGGGGCGCTCTGTTAAATTGGGAAGTATAGGGAGGATCGAAGATCTCGGTCTATTTGGCAATATCGAGGTCTGCGAGGGGTTACAAAGCGGCAGGAACCTATGCTGTAAGATCTTCGAGGACCCTGTCCAGAGCGACGTCTAATCGCTCGTTGATGTCGTATTTGCCCTCTGTGAGCTGTCTGCGGACGTTTAGGACCTTCTCTTTTCTAACTTCGGGAAGCGAAGCAATTCTCTTCAAAACCTGGCCAATTGGTGTGGCGTTGATATTCTCAAGTATTTGCTCCATAGTCAAATCGTCGTGGGAGCCCAGGCTAGCGCCGATTAGTGCAGCTTTTCGATTTTGGCCTTGAAAACGCGTGTTGGAATCAGAATCTGGCATCTAAGCGTACCTTATCCGGCAACTTTCGGGTCGAAACCGTCCATTCTTCGCCCCAAAGCCAATAACCACTATATGTTGTGTGCCCCCTAAATCCCTTCTGAGGCTCAAAGTTCCTTTCAATGTTGATATCGACAACCGCGGGCCGAAAACTTTAGAAAAGTTCATTGCGGCTGAAACCGTTTGAAAAGCCGTGGTCTATAGCGGAAACGGGCTTATCAGCATGACGTGGTGGTTTCTGGAGGGCCTATTTTAACAGGAATCGGTCCGACCGCACCGCTGACTGAGAAAATAGGCAATGTACTATATATAGTGATAGGGCTGGCAGTCTGTCGATAAGATAAAAAGACAGGAAGGGCGGGGAGGCGGTTTTCAGCGACAGATTATTTTTTTCAGCTTCGAGGTTATCAATAGTAGTACTTGAACCGTATTTCGGCATCCCAGATATCTGGCATGTTCTTTTTCTTAATGAGTTTGACCTGTTCGCACTGGAGTTTGGCCCATCGGACCTGGATTGTTGAGAGGAACTTTGCGAAGGCGACGATATCCACCTCATTGAGGCTGAGGGTGGCGGGCTGGATTTTGCGTTCCCTGGTTTTCATTGTCATTCCGGAGCTGTACCTGTACTTGCTCGGGGGTATTTTGCAGAGGGAGGCGGTCTTGCTGATTGCGCTGGTGTAGTTGAACTCGATCTCGGCGTCGTTGACATCGGCGGCCCGGCCCGGATCGAGCCTGAGGATATCGAGCATAGTACTGCGGGCCTCCAGGTAGTTGTCTTCCTGTTTCTCGTATTGCTTTTCAGCTCTCGGGAGGTAAAGGCCCCAGACGAGTAGCGGCCAGAGGACGGTCAAGACGGGTACGAGGACGTAGTATGTAGCAGGATTCTTGAAGATATCTTTCATAAAGCAACTCCCTGGCTACCTTATCAGTACAGCGGTAATTGAGAAGGTATCGCGTCCGGCTTTGGTGCCCCCGCTTTCCTTTTGGACGTCCAGGCCGCTTTTCCTGATGGTATCCATGAAAAGCAGCGTGTTGTTCTTGCTGGAGGTATCACCCCTGATGGTGATGCTCTTTTCGCTTACCGAGACCGAGTCTATGTTCAGATTTGTCTGGGCGGCACATTTATTGAAGGCCTGGAGCACCGTGGCGAGCTGTCCGAGTATAGATCTGTCGCCCTTGGGGTCCTGGGGCATCTGTGTGGATTTGATTCGTCTGACTTCGGCTCTGAGCGAGCTGCTATAGCTGATCCTTGGCGGCTCCTTGGTCCGCATCACGGCGGCGTAGTCCCTTGCGAGACATTTGTTTAGCCTGCTTCGGAACTTATTGACGCCGTAGAGCTGGGTCTGGAAATAGAGGCCGCCGGCTATCAGCAGGATTGTTATGGCAATACTCAGGTATTTAAGCGTGTTCTGGAGCCTCAATCTCTTGCCCTGGTAGGGCATGAAATCGTTTCGGAAATTCAGTGTACCGGTCTTTTCGAAATGGGCGAGGACGCCCCCGCAGGCAATTGCAAAACCGACGGGATCGGTGTGGTCGGCGACGATCCCGGTCTCGATCCCATCGGCCGCGGCCATATCCAAGCGCGATGCCTCAATGCCGAGCCTTGCGCCTATCCGGTCATAATCCAGAGAGTCGGCCGAATCGAAGAGCTTGAGGCGCGTCACGCGCTCGCCGGAGCCTGCCAGAGCGGTGGTCACGAGCATCTCTCTGGCGAGCAATTGACCCCTGTCCTGTTTCGGCCCGACGAGGAAAGTGCGGACGACCGGCTCTCTCCGGGATTCTGCGGAAGCGGACAAGGGCGGGGCAATCAGATAGCCGCTGTGGCCCGAGAGCAGGCCGAAGAGAGTTCCGTCGGCCCCGGATTCGCCGGAAGAGAACTTGCGGCAGACGAACCTTGACAAACAGGTGACATCCGGCTCGATTGACGCCGGGTCGATATTATTACTCTGCAGGGACAGGATGATATCGGACAGTATCTTGTGCTTTGCCGTAAATACGGTCAATTCCGAGCCGTTCTGGTTCGTCGAGTTCACCTGAAAGGCAACCGCCAGGTCGGTTATGTCGGTTGCGAGGGCCTCTTCGGTGTCAAACCTTGCGGTGTTTGTGATCTGCCTGACGTCGCTGAATTCGCTGTGGACGTTGTGCTGCATGAACATCGCACAATCGAGGGCTACGGCGACTTCTGAAACGACCCATTGTCTATCGTTGCAGCCGCGGGCCACGAGAGCTGCAAGGGCCTGCAGGGGCTCCTGCTCCTGCTGTTCGACCGCAACGCTGAAGGAGCCGAGAATCCTGCCGGTCTTGTCCTGCGAATCCGCACAGACTGCGGTGGCCGAATCCCTGCTTATGTATATTGCCAGGTAGTTCTGAGATCCCACTTTGCACAAACTCCTGAAATAGTCGTCAGCGGTCAACTGTTGATCAAGGCTACCCGCTGCACTTTTTTCCCGTTTTTCGTTATCGCAACAACTGAGGAGGCCTTTGCAACTCCACTTACGGCGGTTACCTTGATCGTGAAGAAGGTGCTGGCGGTTGTTATGTAATTTTCGCACTTTTCAATCGAATTAGAGTAGCCGAGCAGAGCGCTCTTGAGCTCCTCTATATTCTGGATAGGCTTGGTTTTTCTGAGGCGGATAATTTCGTGGGCGATTCTGTCGGCATCGCCTCCGAAAGCGAAAGCGGCCTCCAACACGTGGCGTGGAGCGGTGTTTATATTGACTTTGGTCGAGCCCCACGTCGCCATATACTTCAGAGGTGATTCCCGCCTGTCGGCATCGCGTATTCTCGGTCTGGCAAGGGCTTCGCTGTCGAGCAGTGAGCTGTGCAGCAGCCGGGCGAAGTGCCTGGTCTGCTCGGCGATCTGCTCTTCGACCGAGATAGTCTTTCTGATTATTCGTGTTCTGGGTGTTCTTCTGAGGCTCGAGCTGCTTGTCCTTGCGGCGGATGTGGGCGTTGCCGGCACCGTGGTTCTTTCGATTTTGGTTATGGGCTTGAAATCCACCTTGAAAGGTTTGATCTCGGTTATCTGTTTTAGCTGCTCTTTGAGGGCGTCAATTTCGTTCGGCTCCATTCGGGCCCACTCACAGAATGTTGTGAGGCCGGCGTCCGTTTCGGCGCTTATATCCTTGTTGTCGGCAAGCGCCCAGCCGACGGGGTACTTGGCGTTTTCGTCCTCGACCTCGATTTTTATTTTTGTGGTGCCGATTTCGAACTCGACGGGCTCGGTCACGAACGGCCACGGGGGCCCGTAGGGTCCGGGTATCTGGAGGTTCTGCTGGTCGTACTCGCCGGGGCCGAGCAGGTCGTTAAAGTCGTTGATATCGTTGATGTCGAGAATAGTCTTTAACATCTCAAGGTCGAGACCGTCAGGCTCGGGCTCGGCGCTCTGGTCGGCTTCAAGGGCCTTTTCGGCGGCCCATTCCTCCAGCAGCTTTTCGTACTCGGCCTCGGTCATGTTGAACAGGTCGGAGAAATCGGGGTCATTGGGGCGGCTGATGAGCTTCGGATCGATCTCCTCCATGGTTGCAAACGCATATTTGAGGCCGGAGTCGCAGCCGTATCGGGCCTTGCAGTAGTCTATGGTAAAGTGGTTCCGGTGGCGCCGGTCGGCGATACGTCCGGTGAGGGTATAGCCGAGTGTCGCGAGCACCACCAGCATGATGAGCGTTACCAGCAAGACCACACCGGGGCGGTTTCGGTTATCGTTATTTTTGGGGCCTTGAAACATTTGGCATTGTCGGTCTATTGGATATCGACTGTTTTTGAGGTTGCGTTTGACCCTGGGGCCTTGTCTGTCGTCCCGTCCCGGCCTGTCCACCGGGCTTTGTCGGCTGACCGGCCTCGGCTCCTTCGCCCGACGGGGCCTGTTCGTTGGGGTCCGTCGGCTCGTCGTCGCCCGGCTGGCCGTACTCTATGGGCACGAGCTCGAACTTGATCTTTCTGGTTCTGTCTATGGCGACAGTCCTGGCGATTCTTTCCCATTCTTCGACGTCATAGGTGCCGCCGACCGTCTTATAGGGCTCGGCAAAGGACATGGTTATCACGACGCCGGCCGGCGGCGAATCGCTCGTCCATTTGTCCAGGAAAGTCTCGCCCTGGGGGACCTGTATTCTGAAGAACGTAATGCCCTCGCAGATGGGCACAAACAATCCCTGCTCCCAGGATTCTCTCTGCTCATCGAAGATTCTATCTTCCATTTGGATGCCTTCGTGGCTTCGATACAGTGTCAGGCCGTTCACGTCGCTGTCCAGATCCAGAGCGGTCTGCCAGATGATCTCCTGGAGGGTCTGCTTCTGGTTTTTGGCGTCCGTTATGGTGTTGAGGATGCTGAGCCTTGCGGTGGCGAAGCCGTTCTCGAATTTGTTGTCGATGGTTATCTTCGTATCCGAACCGGCGGTAATCGCCCTGTCGAGGTCCTCGGCGATGCGCTGGAGCACCTCGGTCGGCAGTTGAGAGCCTTCGACCCTGATCATCACGGCCGCGGCGGCCCGTTCGGCGCGGTCGTAGATGACCAGCACTGCGACCATCACCATCGCCCCTATGGTCAGGGCGGTGAGCACCTCGGCCAGAGAGAACCCGGCTGCGCCTGCGGCGGTTGGGCAGGCGTTTCTGCGAACGGGTTTTGAGATGAGGCGTCTCATATAAATCACTTTTGCCCTTGGCCCTCCATGAGCAGCTTGAACAAGTCCATCACACTCATGTTCTCCACCTCCTCATTTGTCAGGCCGGTGACGGGGTCTATTTCCTTGAGCCATTGCTCGTAGTCGGTCTGCGTGGGCGTCCCGGCATCGGCCGGCTTGGGCTGTCGGCGCCGCCACGCGAATTCGATAATATCCCTGACCTTGCGTATCTGCTCCTCGGTGGGCTTGCCGCCGGTCTGCTTGTAAAGGTCGATCCACTTTTTGTTTAGCGAACCGTCGGTTTCGGTCGGCATCCCGTTCTCGACCCACTGCTCGATAGTCTCGGGTTCGACGCCGGCGTACTCGGCGGCTTCTTCCACCGTTTCGATCAGGTCCTCGCCGAGCGCCTCTTTTTCCTTTTCCTGCTGGTCCATGATTTCGAGCATCTGCTCCTTGGTAAGGTCTGTGAGCCAGTGGATAAGCTCCACCGTCTGCTCTTGGTTATCGGCGTCGGTATAGCTTGCCGAGCAGACGCCTCTTATCCACATCCGCGAGGTTATGGGCTCGTAGAACGGCTCAACGATGGTCTGCCACTCGATATCGGGATATTTCTCGCTTTCACCGAACTCGGAGGTTTCCTTTACGGAATTGGAGGCAAGGAGCTTTTCCATGTTCTCACGTGCGACCTCGAATGCCTGCATCTTGAGCGTGAAATCGGTGGCCGAGACGGTGCAGCGATCTATTACCACCAGCACGCTGGAGCTTATCAGCGCAAGTATGGCAATTGCGGTTGTGGCCTCGATAAGGCTGAAAGCCGCGGCGGCCCTGCGGCGTCCGCCGCCGGGGCCAAGACGCGAAACAGTATAATTATCAGAACAGCATTTCATCTTTGGGTCTCGGCTGCATAAGCAGGACGTCCCCTTCCTTCAGGACGACCATTCTGTTGAGACGATTGACGACGACCGAGTATGCCCGTTCGTCCTCGTCCATCAGGACCACTTTGCCCCCGTACTGCCAGCCGGACAGACCGGCCCTGAACTTGGCCCTGAAATCGTTGGTATAGGTTCCGTCATCGAACTCGACGTAAGCCACGTGGCAATTCCGTCCGAAATAGTTTTCGATAATTATCTCCTCTTCCAGGACCTGGGAGAGGTCCGGAGAGGTAATCTCTCGAAGGATAAACCCCTGTTCGATCGGGTCGATAATGACTTCGTATCTCCTGCCGGTTTCGGCCGCGGAGGTCGCCGCCATTCTCATCGCCGATACAAATTCCTCCAACTGGGCCCTGAAGGTATTCCTTCTCAGCAGTCCGAAAAGGTGCACGTGGGCCAGCAGGACGAACATGCCGACCACGACAATCACGACCACAAGCTCGGCAAGCGTAGAGCCGGCGAGCCTATTCCATCTCTTCGGTCTTTCTGTCCGTAAATACATCTGTGCTGAGCAAATCCGCATCATACCCTTCGCCACCTTCCTGACTGTCTGCGCCAAGGCTCTTGATTACGAACGGCTTGCCGCTTTCAGGATACAGCTCATAGATAAATTCGTTTCCCCACCCGTCGGGCGGCACCTCGGTGGTTTCAAGATATCCGTCCGGCTCCCACCCGATGACGTCGCCGGGCTGGACGACCAGAGCGGTCAATTGCTCTTCCTCGGTTGGGTATCTTCCGGTGTCCATTTTAAACCGGTTGACCGCGTTATGCAGGCTTTTGAGGTTGACCTTTGTGGTTGTGACGCGTGCCTTGTCAATGTTGCTTGCGACTTTGGTGACGACAAGTGTTGCGAGCAGGCCGATTATGATGAGCATGGCCATAAGCTCGACCATTGTGAAGCCGCGTCTTGTGCGTTTTTTGGTTTTCTCCTTTTTCATATTTACCTCCGGGATACTCCCTTAGAACTTGCCCGCCGAAACCTCGAGGATAGGCGATATTGTTGCGTAACCTATTATGCCGATGATTGCGGCCATAACGATTATGATAAGGGGCTCGAGTGCGGCGCTCAATCTCTCGATGACTATATCGCTCGACGATTCGAGGTTGGCGCTAATGTTTCTGAGCATGGTTTCGAGCTCGCCGCTCTTTTCTCCCACGGCGACCATGTGTGCGATTGCCGGTTCGATAACACCGCTGTCCCTCAGCGGGGTGGCGATATCAGCGCCGGCAAGTATTCTTTCTCTGGCCTGGTGGACCGCGTGTTTCATGATGCTGTTGCCCGTGACTTCGGCCACGACGCGAAGCGACTCGGCCATTGAAAGGCCGGAGCTAAGAAGCGTCGAAAGGGTAGAGGCAAACCTCGCGACGACGCGCTGCTTGATCAGGGGCCCGAAAAGAGGCAGCGAGAGCAGGAACTTGTCCCGCAGATGGGCGCCACGAGGGGTTTTGAAGAAACGTTTGAGCGCGAGTATGATGCCGACGATTGCGCCGATCACGGCCAGCAGCCACACGCTTCTGAGCACGTAGCTGATATTCATCAGCCTTTTTGTAATCCAGGGCAAGTCCTGCCCGGTCCTGGTAATCTGCGCGGATATCTTGGGGATGACGGTCGTGGTCAGGATGAGTATAGCCGCGATGCAAAAGCAGATGAGGATCACGGGATATATCATCGCGGTTATTACCTTCGATTCGACCCGCTGTCGTTTCTCCATGAAGGTCGCAATCGT
>CP070678.1:5819881-5825722 GCA_020352515.1 Phycisphaerales bacterium
CGAGCACGGCGTCCACAGCAAATCGTCGAACGCAGCGCCCCCTCGCCAGTTGTCGTGGACCGGGCCCGTCGGAACGAGCACCCGCTTGGCCGCGCTGTACGGCGCCAGAACCGTCGTCGTGACCGGCGCGCCTGATTCGCGCGGGTCCGAACCGTCAACCGTATAGTATATCGTGCCGGATCCTTGCGGGTCCGACATGCCCAGGCTGTCCCCGACGGACGCCGGCCCGCCGTACTGGCTCGATCCGTTTATCTTCAGCGTGGGACCGTTGAACGTATAGACGCCCTCCTGGATGCAGGCGTTCAGAAAAGTACTCAGCCGGCTGGGCACCCACGTGTTCAACACATACATGTTCATAGACGGAATCACACCGTACAACATGTTTTTCAGCTCGTAGAACCTTCGCTGGATGTTGGCCTCCGTCATCGCGCCGTCATTGTAAAAGTGCTTGTATATCCGATCCGCGAAGACGTGCCTGAAAGTCTGGCTGCTCTTGAGGGAGCGGTACAGCCAGCCGTTTGCGTTGTTCTGGCTGTTCAGCCGGTCGAAATAGACCGTGTACAACTGCCCCGAACTCATTGTCCCTTCCGCGTCCCAGATGAAGAAGCGCCATTTGCCCTCCTCCGACCGCTCGCTCGCCGCCGCCCAGTTGTTCTGAGGCCAGTCCCAGTTGCCTGCCCACAGTTCGATTATCAGATAGTCCGCGAAGGACGCAACGTCCAGATGCCTGGTCGCTTCCGCGTAGTTCGACGGCTGCGAAAGGTCGTAATTCCGGACGCGGCTCAGCATCGTGTTCCAAGACACCGAGTCGCCGTCCCGAATCCCGTTCATCGTCATCACGTCCCATTCCTCGTCGCTGCCGTACCACTCCTGGCAGAACTCCTCCTTTATGTGCTCGCACGGATTGTAGTAGCCCCGGTACACCCCGTTCATAAACAGGTTCGCCATCACCCCCCGGCTCGATACGTTGCCCATGTCCGCAAAGAGCCGCCGTATCAGCTCATCCTTTATGAAAGGATTGACACGGTCGTTGTGCCCGCCGCGGAAAACCAGACTCTTGAAGCGCCGGACCTCGAACGGAAAGATTGGGTATTCCAGCCAGCTCTGCCCGTACATCCCCCGAAAATAGGGCCGGAAGCTGAACTTGCAGTTGCCTTCCCACACCCCCGGGCCAGGGCAGTAGGAGTACCGGGGCCGCATCCAGTCGCTGCCGTGAACGCGGAGTCCGCAGTCGATCTGGAAGCCGGAATTGTCCTGCGGATATGTGTACTCGAACGAGACCGGACGTTCGTACGCCATCCCTCGCATCGTCGGATATGCCATTATCCCGTCCGGAGCGTAGAACGTAGTTGTGGCCCCGCCGACAAGCGAAATAGCCGGCAGCGACCTGATCGGCCCTGTTTCATTGATGAAATAAGTGTTTGTCTTGGTCGCCGAGGGCTTCCAGCTAGGCTTAATCGCCTTGGCCCGAAGGCACGTCCTCACCGCGATTGAAAGCGGGCCGGAATATATCGTCCCGTTTGGAAAGCGCCCCGACATCTCGTAGGGCTCGCTGCCGTCAACCGTGTAGTATATCGTCGCCCCTTCCGTTTCACAGGCTATCGTCACCAGCGGCGGCCCCTCAAAACGAGGATTATAGCTGTAAAAGCCCCCTTTATGACTGAATTTGCAGTCCGCCACCTCGCCCAGATACGCCTCGCTGTTCGGTGCCCGCGGGGAGGCCAAGCCGAGAAAGCGCCACTGGCTGCTTCCGTCGGGATAACGCCCGTAGCTGATGTCCGCGGTCTGCCCGCCGAATTCCACGCTGTCAATCAGCGTGCTCCCGTCCTTGTCGAAAAGCCCAATCTCGTCGCCGTCCGCGTCAAGCTCGAAATTCGTATGCAGCCCGTAATCGCCCGAATCGCCGTCGGTCCATACCCAGAGAAAACCATGTGAAGCTATCGTGGTTGAGTATGGTGAGTCGGTGGGAAACCGCCACATCCGCGGCTGATCCAGATCGTCGGTCAGGTACATCCCCCCGACGTCAACGGACTGCTCTGCGCCGTTGTAAAGCTCGATCCAGTCGTCGTATTCGCCCTGCGGATCCGGCATGAAACGCCCGTTCGATGCCATCAGCTCGTTGATTACCAAAGGCGTGCCGATCTGGGCCCAGTGGGCGCCCATCAGCGCAAAATCGGCCATGTTGACGCCGTCAACCATGTCGAGGTCCGCACAGTCAGCCCCCTCGCAATTCGGATCGAGCCACTGCTCGGCAAGAAACTCCAGGTCCTCAAAGTCTATCTCGCAGTCGCCGCTCAGGTCCCCCGCCGGACACTCGGCGCGGACTGCCGCCACCAAGAATAGGCTCAACACAACCGCCAGGGATGTGAGCTTCATACCTCCAGGCATCTTCTATATCCTTCCTCAGACCGCCCGGCCCATGCCGCCGCCACCGACAACCGCCGAACATCAAAAACGACAAAATCCAGATGACTCATTCTAACATAAGAACCGCCCCAGAGTCAACTCCAAACGATTGCTGAAAATTCCGCGGAATTCGCCTGATTTGGCTTGAATTCACCCCTTCATCGTGCTAACCTGATGATGGCAGACCACCAATCAAGGCCCGGCGGAATCTGCGTTGCCTTGACGGGAAACGTCTCTTCGGGTTTGCAAGAGAAGTTGAGGAGTCGAGATTGAGTGCGAAAGAGCGAAAGCTCAAGTATGTAGTTGCAATACCATCTGTCGATTTGCCCGGATACGTCGGGATTGACAACCTGCTGATGTTGGGCAGCAGCGACCCGCGCTACAAAGCCCTCAAGAAAGCCAACCCGGTGCTCTCAAAGTACCTCTCTTCGTTCAAAACGCCGTTCAAAAACAAGGTGAATCCAACAATCATCGCGCGCGACGAGAGTTTTTCCAAGGTGGATGCGCGCCGCCTGTGCGCATTTCGCAATGCCGTCGCCGTCTCTGCGGTGGTCTATTCGCGAGCCAGATCATGTCCTCCATCCACGACGCAGGGTGTTTTCTGCACGGACCTCTTCGATTTCCATCCGGTGAGCGTCTCGAGCGATGGGACAGACCTTATCGGCCGGACGCCGTTTGAACTAAGTTGGTGGCCTCGTGCGGGCGAGTTTGCGGGGCAGACGACACTCGCGGTTATTCATCCGGAGACAATTAGCCCGAGCTTCGATAGCGAGTTTATGGTGGCTCTGCTGGACCTGATAGAGATGAGATGTCGAACGCGGGCCATGCGCGACTTCCAGAATCGCATAGTGAGGTCTGTCGAAATGGCGTACCATGCCCTCAGGAGCCCTTCTGCAACTCTAGGCGAACCCATTGATTTCGGGGTGCAAATTGCCATGTGGGTATCCGCTTTTGAGATACTGGCAAATCCGCGCGGGAAGGACGTCCGGTTTTCCGATGTCAGCGCGCTGATCAAGCAGGTGCCCTGGCGTGCCAGGAAGCTGCGAGTGAAGGATCGAGCCTCCGCAACCGGCTCAAAAGGGGTCACGACGCTTCCCGTCCAGATCTATGGCCGGCTGTATCGAACAAGAAATGCTTATGTCCACGGCGGCGCACTTCGTCCGGGAGAATACGAATACCACCGGCGCAGAGGATGGGGCAGCCTGTTTTATCAAGTGCCGGTGCTGTATCGCTGCGTGCTGATGAACATACTCAACGAGAGGGTTATCGGTAAAACCCTCGCAGATTCCGTGGAGCATCGTGCGTACGAACGAGCGCTCCTATCGCGAGAGTCAACCGAAGACCGCACGTAGGGAAGATGCGCAGCCGGGCGGCGGTCACTGAAGGGGTGTAGCAGTTTTGCCCGGTGCTTGTGCTTTCTCCTTAGCCACGTCCGCCGTGACAGCAGCCGACCGGGCCGCATGACCCCGAAAGCGGCATGTCTTACCGTACCTCCCGCTTTCCGGTCTGCTTATACTGGCTTCATTTCATAAGCGAATATTGCATAAATCCGTTAGTCACTCAGTTCAACTATATGTTGTGCATTTGCCGCTGCCGTTGGGCGCTGAGGTTCTTAAAGTCTTTAGAGGCCCGTATCTCATGTACTAATGCAGCGGCCTTCGCAGACTGCCCCAATGCCGCGTAAGCCGCTGCAAGAACGGCCTTGGCGCGAATCTGCAAGAACGTCTGATCGCCTCCAGCGAATCGAAGTGCGTTCTCTGCATGGACTATCGCTCGTTGCCTATTGCCTCTGTTGTCTAGGTCCAGATCCGCTAGATCAATCTCCAAAGAAGCTTTCTCAGAAGACGTGATCGACGCATCGGAAAGATAACGCTGATAGTCTTCATTACCCGTCGTGTAAAGGTCGTTTTCTATTGAACGCCCTAAGTTCACTCGCTCAGCATGTGCGAGCGGCCAGGAGAACACGTCCCTGAGGAGTTCGACGCGGGCCCGGACCCCTGCTATCGAGTGCGGCGCCGAGCAGGATTCCAAAAGAAGCTCGACCGTCTGGTCCATAGGTCTTCCCGACATTGTCTTGACGTTCTTAAGGTCTTCTTTACTGAGCTGCTCCAATATCTGCCGGGTTTTGGCAACTCGTTTTTCACGTTCCAAAGACCACCTTTTCGCCGCCAACATGCCCCCCAGGTCATGCATTGCAACTCTGAGCTGAAGCTGACGGCGAATGTTGGGAGGCGGAGGCGGTGAGGCGGCAAGAGCTCGTTGGTATATAAGTCGGCCTTGACTGCCGCCGGATCGATAATGGTGACCGTTGGCCTCATGACAAAGACCCAAGTACAACATCGCCTCAGGCCACTGCGCCGTGCCTTCTGCCCGAGCAGCGATCTTCTCGGCCGCAAAGAGAAGCTCACATTCGTGCCTATTGTATCTCCGCCCTTTATTCTCTTCATACAGTTCTTTCAACAAGGGAAGAGAACGAACCATCGCAACGTTAGGATCCAAGCCCCTGTTCTTTACAGACAGCCACTCACCAGCCAACATGTTCACGAGTTTTGACGCTTCGTATCCGATAGCATGCTCTACATCGTGGCGTAGGCTCTTGAAGAGTTTGTCTTCGTGGCCGTCAAGAAGGCTGTCAGAGTTTTTCGGGCCTACAACAAGGGGGTCTTGAGTGGTCTTAGCGGGTCCAGCGACATTTGGGCCATTATCACTATTTTCGGCCCTAAGGCCGGGGGGGTCGATCTTATCAGGAGAATCATCCGGCCAAATTCGGCTTAGAATGATGATGGCGGCACCTGTGGCGAGGGCAACCGCACATATCAGGAACAAACGCGAACTAAGAGATTTGCGATTCAACTTGTTGCTCCTGCTACAAGGAGTCATACGCACAGAATGTCTTGCGGTTTTTCCGGTTTTCCGGCCGGAGCTGTCCGTGAGTGCGGAATTCAAGCCTACATTATTATAGCGGACCAGGGGGGGCTGCTGACGGTATATTTGCGATTTTGTCAAATATTCTTCGGGTGGGCGTTGAGATGAAGAGAATTTTCGAATTCGCCTATTGCGAATAATGGCAGGTGCATTAAAGTATTGGGCCGGTAAGAACCCTTCGGGGCCCCGGAGAGAACTTGCACCTTATACAATCTGTGTTCTTTGCTTTATATTCGCCGGGAGTTTGACGCTGCCGGCGTGCGTCCGCCCCGTTTTGCGGCCGGTTGTCTACGGATTTGCTCCCGGCGAAGGGGTCGCGGCCTGCCAGTTGGCCGGATCGCTGCCCGCAATGTGGCTCGCGGCCGATAGCCTCTGCAGTGCATCGCCCGTGCCGTCGGCCGCCACCGGCCACGGGTCAACATCCGAGTATATCACCTCGTCGATTATCACCCACGAGACCGGGTCGCCCACCAGATCCGGCGCCTGCGGCTTCTCTAACGTCACCCGCTC
>CP070678.1:5825822-5837107 GCA_020352515.1 Phycisphaerales bacterium
ACGTCCGATGGATGGCCCTGACCGACAAAAACGGGCTCGGCCTCCTGGCAATCGGCATGCCGCTCATTGATGCAAGCGCATGGCCGTTCAGCATGCAAGACCTCGAAAAGGCCACGCACATCCATGAGCTGCCCGCAAGAGATTTCATAACGGTCAACCTCGACTATAAGCAGATGGGTGTCGGCGGCGACGACAGTTGGGGTGCGCGAACCCACCCCGAATATACGCTGCCGGCAAAGCCCTACAGCTACAGCTTCCGACTGCGCCCGTACGCCCCCGCAATGGGTGACATCCAGTCCGTTGCCGGTCAATTGCCGCCGGTCGTGAAATAACACACCCGCCGGACACGGACGCGAATCTCTGACGGCGCCGCTGTACATTGAACACCGAACGCTTTGTAAAAAGCTGCTCCAAGAGCAGATTCTCCACGCGCCCGCTGAGCCCGCTGGAAAACAAAACTTGCAGTCGAGATGCCCTTTTTGGTATATACATGAACGGTGGTCTGCTGTGCCGGGAACCTGAATGGACGAGTCCTCGATGCTCTCTTCGACATGCATGCAAAATAAACAATGGATAATCAAGCCGCCGGACGAACGCTCGGCGCAGCTTGCCAGATCCCTGAACGTCTCGACTGTTTTGGCGCAGGTGTTGATTAACCGCGGAATTACCGACGCACAGACCGGCGCCGTATTCCTGCGGCCCAGGCTCACCGACCTCATCCCCCCGGAACAAATGCCCGGAGTGAAGACTGCGGTCCAGAGGATAAAACGCGCAGTTGAATACAAGGAAAAAATTACCATCTACGGCGACTATGACGTGGACGGCATAACGGGTGTCGCCATTCTCTGGCAAATCCTCCGGTTGCTCGATGCCGACGTTGACTACTACGTCCCCCACCGGATTGACGAAGGTTACGGCCTGAACCCCGAGGCCGTCCGGCTCCTGGCGACCTCCGGCACGAGGCTGCTCATAACTGTCGACTGCGGTATTACCGCATTTCGCTCGGCCCGGCTCGCCCGGCAACTCGGCCTTGACCTGATAATTACCGACCACCACCGGCCCGACCCCGACCTTCCCCAAGCCGTTGCCATTGTCCACCCCGCGATGGAAAGCGATTACCCCAACCAGGACCCGGCCGGGGCGATGGTCGCATTCAAGCTGGCCTGGGCAATAGCCAACCAATTCAACCCCGGCACAAGACTCGAACCGAAATTGCGCGACTTCATGTTAGATGCAACAAGCCTCGCAGCAATGGGAACCGTCGCCGATATCGTGGACCTGCGGGGAGAGAACAGGATACTGACCAGCTACGGCCTCAAGTCTCTTCCAGACTGCAGGCTCTCGGGCATACAGGCCCTGATCGAGTCGGCCGGTCTGACGGGTCATGGGCTCGACAGCTTCCACATCGGCTTTAGGCTGGCGCCCATGTTGAACGCGGCAGGCCGAATGGGACACGCCAGACTGGCCGTCGAGCTGCTTACAAGCGGCAGCCCGAGCCGTTCAACACAAATAGCCGAATACCTCAAAGAGCAAAACAGCCGCCGCCAGCAATACGAGCGAAAGATTTTCAAGCAGGCCTGCAATGTTATCGTCTCAAAAGGCCTCAATCACCCCGACCAGAGGAGCATCGTGCTCGCAGACCCGGAGTGGCACGGCGGGGTGATAGGAATTGTCGCCTCGAGAATAGTGGATAAATTCTCACGCCCGACGATAATGATTAACGCCGCAGACAACGAAAGCGGCTTCGCACAGGGCTCCGCTCGCTCAATCCCCGGATTCTGTCTGCTCAGCGCGATAAAAGCCTGCGCCAAACACCTCAACACCTTCGGGGGCCACGAGATGGCTGCCGGCATTACCATCGCACCCGAAAAAATAGAACCGTTCGCCGCCGATTTCGAGGATTACGCCAGGCAAAAACTCGGAGAACACGATGTCGTCACCAGAATCCACATCGACGCGGAGACGCCTTTGAGCGAGCTGCGGAAAGAAACTGTCGATGAGCTCCGCATGCTCGAACCCTTCGGGCAGGGCAATCCTGAACCCGTCTTCGCCACAAAAGGCGTCCGCCTTGCCTGCCCGCCCAGAAGAGTCGGCTCCGGCGGCGATCACCTGCAGCTTACAATAACCGATGGTCCCGCCACAATGCGCTGCATCGGCTTCAGGTTCGGCAGGCTCGAAAAAAAGCTGTTCGACCGCGAGTCCTTCAACATCGCCTACCGGCCCCACATCAACACCTACAACGGTGGCAATAACGTCGAGCTTATCCTGACCGATATCCAGCTTGATTAGAGCCCGAGCTTCAACAAGTATCCCCCACGCCGGCTGCGGCCGCACAAGGAGCGACCACCACCCAATTGCCGGGACGTGCCCCATGCTGCAATGCAAGCGTAAGAAACCGAGCCCTCACCGACCGTTCTCGACCACCAGCTTGTCTATCTTGAACTGCCCCAGCGTCGTCACCAGGTCAAAGAAACCCTCAGGATCGCCGTTGCCGGCCGCCAACGCAATGTGCCCGGCGTCGTAGCCACCGCGCCCCGTGCCCTTGAACGCGGCGTCCAGACCAACCCACTTGCCACCCACGTAAGCCTGCGTCCAGGCGTGCCCGCCAAAGCCCTGAAAGCCCCGAAAATCATCAACGTACGCCACGCCCGTCACCACCTGGGCCGGTATCCCAACAGCCCTGCACAAGGCCGCCGTCAAGACCGCAAACTCGCTGCAGTCACCCTGCTTGCTCGCCGCTACCTCCGCCGCCGAAGCATACCCGACCGACAGGCTCTTGTTCTCGACGTATTCCCCCACGAACACTTCTATCTTTCGGACCGCCGCGGCCGCGTCCTTTGTCTTGCCAACCGCCCGCCGCGCAAGGTCGATTATCTCCTTTCGGTCGCTCTGCACGAACCTCGTGGGCTTCAACGCCTCCAGTGCAATCTTGTCCCGCCCGCCATAAGGGAATTTCGCACCCGGCGCCGCCGCAACCGGCCTGACGGTCAACACCACCCTCCCGTCATCGAGCCGCTCGACCTGTTGATTGTCGTTGGACGGAATCGTAAACTCCGCGTCTTTCTTGGGGCTCAGGTAATACGTTATCGATGATGCCCTGCCCACATCCTCCAGCGGCTCCGGACTGGCAAGGAACATCTTGTCGATCACTTCGAATACATCATTCTCGCCCAGCGCGAATTCCTTCGTACAGGCAATCATCTCGACTTTGATACCGGCAACCGGCACAATGCTCTTGAGCGTGCGAAGCTCGTCGTCAAGGTAATCGGTGCTGACTATCTCACCGGCCCCGGGGATGTTGAGCGTCGTCGCCACCTCGGTCAGAGGCACCACCCGCCCGAGCAAATCCACGTCCTGCCTCGAGCCCACGTGAATCTTCGCCTCAAAGGCCTGCATCGCCTGCGGGCTGAACACCTTGGCCGAATACTCGAGGCCCTCCTTCAGACCCTTCTGACGCGTCAGCAGACTCAGGCCCTCGGCCATCAACGCGCCCTGCGGCCACTCCATAGTGCTCTTCTGCTCGCTGCCCATCGACGTAACGGCTAAATTAACGGTCCCGTTCGGTTCGATAACGCCTTTGACCTGCATCTTCATTACCGCCATGTCCTGCACGGACTCGAAGGCCAGCGGCTTGCCGTCCGGCGTCTCGATGCTCGTCTCGGTCATCGCAACGGTAATCGGGACATTCGCTCGGCTGATCGTTATACTGGCCTCGGCGCGGGTTGTTACCCGCCCCTCGTCCACAACGCGGCTCTGGATGGCGTGGCCTACCTTCTTGCCCTCCATAAAGATGGCCAGATACTCCAGTTCCTCATCTCTGCTCTGCCGTGCCGAATCCGGTTTCTTCCTGCAGCCCGCGCCCAGAACCACCAATGCCAAAAGGACAATGCCGAGACATCTGATTCTCATAATGGAACTCCTTCAATTCGCAGTAATGACATGGCTCTGATTATCTTCAGAGCCGGTCGGCGCCGTCGCTCACAAGTATGTCCGACGTTTGCGAGAAGCTTCGCCCGCCGATTCGGATTATAAACAAAGAACACCAATCTCTCATCACAATAATCGCCACCGGCCTAAAATTGCCCCGCCCGCCGCACCAACAACCGGGCAAGGACCACACTTTTTTGCCCCGCACCGGGCCGCTCCTGTTGAATTGTTCCCGCTCCAAGCTAAAATACGTGAAAAAGTCTTTTCACCGGAGACCTATGACTTTTGACGAACTCCTGAATCTGGTTTCCTCGGACAAAGGCCCGAACGTCTGCGTTGATTCACGCCTCGTCAAGGCCGGCGATATCTTCGTCGCTGTCGAGGGCACTGTCTGCGACGGACACGACTTCATCCCGCAGGCCCTCGCCAACGGCGCCGCCTACGTCGTATGTAAGAGGCCATTAGACCACGAAGGCGCCCGACAGATAACCGTCGACGATTCCGCCGAGGCCGCGGCCCTCCTGGCGCAGGCAAGCAGGGGCTACCCCGCCGACCGGCTGATAAACCTCGCTGTAACGGGAACGAATGGAAAAACAACAGTCGCCTTTCTCGTTCGCTCCGTCGTGGAAAAGGCTGGCCTCAAATCCGGCCTCATCGGAACCGTCGTTTACGACACCGGCTCAGGCGCCGGCTTCGAAGCCACCCTGACAACGCCCGACGCTCTCGCCATCGCCGAGATGACCTCCCAGATGGTGAAGAACAACGCACGCTATATGGTCATCGAGGCCAGCAGCCACGCGCTCTCCCAAAACCGCCTGGCGGGAATCAGCTTCAAGGCCGCTGCCTTCACCAACCTAACCGGCGACCACCTGGATTACCACAAAACCACCGAAGACTACCTGGCTGCAAAATCCAGACTGTTCTCTGCTCTCTCCTCCGACGCCACGGCCGTCCTGAACAGGCAGTCTCCACAAGCCCCGCGCATCGCCGCCACGACCAGAGCCGAAATCCTCTGGTATGCCATCGACGAGCCGGCCGATATCACCGCACACGTCCAATCAATGGATATAGACGGAACCACCTTCACCCTCGAACACGCAGGCACACAACAGATCGTCCGGACCTCCCTCCCGGGTCGCTACAATGTCAGCAATTGCCTGGCGGCGGCCGGTATGTGCCTCGCCGCTGGCTTCCACCTGGAAACCATAGCAACTGGATTATCGGGCAAACAGACAGTGCCGGGGCGACTGGAGAGAATCGACTGGCCCGGCAATTTCTCCGTTCTCGTCGATTATGCCCACACCGACGATGCCCTCAAAAACGTCCTGGCGACTCTCAAACCGCTGTGCAAAGGCGCTCTGAAGGTCGTTTTTGGCTGCGGCGGAGACAGAGACAGAACAAAAAGGCCGCGAATGGCCCGTGTCGCCGAACAATTGGCCGATTACGTGGTCGTCACCAGCGATAATCCGCGCACCGAGCACCCGGATAATATCATAACCGAAATAGTCGCCGGCTTCCAAAACCCCGCGTCGAGCACAATCGCGATTGAGCCCGACAGAAAAAAAGCCATAGAGTCGGCCCTGAAAACCGCCGAAAAGGACGATATAGTGCTTATAGCCGGCAAAGGACATGAGACTTATCAGATAATAGGAAAAGAAAAGTTACATTTCAGCGACCACGAAATCGCACGCGAGTGTCTGTACAAACGAAAATGAGAGAATTCACGGTCACGGATCTGGCCCGGACAATAAATGCACAAATTCAACAAAACGCCGGCGGCCGATCCCCGCATGCAGCCCCCACAAGGTGTCTGACCGGCGTAAGCATAGACTCCAGAACCATCAAGGCCGGCGAATGCTTCTTTGCCATCCCCGGCGATAATTTCAACGGCCACGATTACATTGCCGATGCCTTCGCCAAAGGTGCTGCCTGCGCCGTCGTGAGCCAGACTGCTGATGACGACAAGTATGCAGCTAATTGCCTTCTCAGGGTCAGAGATACCGTGCAAGCACTTGGCGACTTCGCCCGCGACTACCGCCTCCGTGCCGCCTTCAAAGTGGTCGCCATAACCGGCTCCGTCGGCAAGACGACAACAAGACAAATCGTCCACCACGCGCTGAGCAGCCGATTTCGAGTGCATCAGTCGCCCCGCAGCTTCAACAACAATATAGGGCTGCCCTTGACCCTGCTCGGCGCCGACCCGACAGACCGGATAGTCATCGCCGAGCTTGGCGGCAACCACCCCGGCGAGATTGCTCACCTGACGCGAATCGCCCTGCCCGACATCGCCGTTGTCACAAACGTGCACGAGGCCCACCTCCAGGGCTTCGGCGACCTGGAGAACATCGTAAGGGAAAAGATCTCCATCGGCGAAGCTCTTCGACCCGGTGGCGTCCTGATTGTCAACGGTGACTTTCCTCAGTTGGCCGCCGCCTGCCGGGCCCGCGGATTCTCGTTCCGAACGTTCGGCAAATCCGGCCGTTGCGACTACCGGGCCGACAACATCGTCTCCGATGGCCTGACCGGTCGCTGCACCATCGACGGAATCCAAATCACCCTGCCCCTGGCTGGCTCGGGTAACATCGATAATGCGCTCGCCGCTTGGGCCGTATGCAGCAGGCTGGGTCTGACCATTGCGGATTTCGCAGCAACAGTCAGGACCCTCTCCCCCCTCGCTATGCGCGCCGAGCCCATGCAAGTCGGAACGCTGACCGTCATCAACGACTGCTACAACGCAAACCCCGCCTCAATGAGAAATGCCTTGGACATATTGGCCTCGCTCGCTGCAGCGAACCGCCGACTTGTCCTTGTTTGCGGCGATATGGCCGAGCTCGGAGACCGGGCCGAGGCTCTCCACGCCGCTCTGGCCCCCCATATCCTGCGGGCCGGAGTCAAACTCGTGCTGGCCGCCGGCAGGCTTGCAAAGCTCGCCGCCGAGACCGCCAAAAACACGGCGCAATACGACCTGCAGATAAAATGTTTCGAAGACACACCCTCGGCATGCAATAGTCTGCACAAATTTATAAAAGATTACGATATAATATTGGTTAAAGGTTCGCGGGCCGCCGGACTCGAAATGGTCGTCGAAAAACTCAAAGACCTGTTCCAGCGCGGTCGAAAAGACACTCGCTTGGCGAACCAGGCGCCACGGGACACCGGATGATATATCATCTGCTCTACAATCTGCGTGACGTTTTCACCCACCGGGTCGGCTTCTACGCCTACCAGGATATTGCCTTTCGCTCCGTATCGGCAACCCTGACCAGCCTGCTTATAGCACTATTGATCGGCCCTAAAATCATTCGCTGGCTGATGCGCAAAAAAATCGGCGACCGGCCGGAGTTCTATCACGCCGCCTTGAACGAATTGACCAAGGAAAAGGCCAACACCCCCACCATGGGCGGGCTGATAATCATCTGCTCGGTCCTCGCAACTACCCTCCTGTGGGCAAACTTGAACAACCCCTTTGTGCGAAAAGCCCTCTTCCTTACCGTGTGGTTTGCCGCGTTGGGCGGAGTCGATGACTGGTTGAAACTAACAAGCGGAATTCGCCACCGAACCAGAGAGGGGCTCAAGGCCTGGGAAAAGCTCATCTTCCAGGTCGCCGGGGCCGTCTTGATCGCCCTGTTTCTATACAGGGATTTTGCCAACGTTGACGACGGCAAACTCTTCTGGCTCCCGTTCTATAAACACGGACTGCCCCTGGCAACCTGGACGTTTGTGCTCATCGCAGTTCTCTACATGTCCGCAACCAGCAACGCCGTGAACCTCGCTGACGGCATGGATGGGCTGGCTGCCGGTTGTGTGGCAATGGTCAGCATGGTGCTGGCGCTGCTGTGCTACGTCGCGTCCGAAAAAATGTCGCGAACCACCGAGCCCACTTGGTCGATGTACCTTCTGCTGCCCCATATACCGGGGGCCGGTGAGCTCAGTGTCTTCTTCTCTGCAATCCTCGGGGCCGTTCTCGGCTTCCTCTGGTTCAACTGTCATCCCGCCCAGACCTTCATGGGTGATGTCGGATCCCTGCCTCTGGGTGCCGCAATGGGATACGGCGCGCTCGTAACCAGAAACGAGATACTCCTTCTAATTGTGGGCGGTGTGTTTGTCGTCGAATTGTGCAGCGTCGTGCTGCAGGTCACCTACTTCAAGTACACCGGCGGAAAACGCCTCTTCCGCTGCGCGCCAATCCACCACCACTTTCATTTAATTGGCTGGAGTGAGCCGCAGGTCGTCGTGCGTTTCTGGCTGCTCGCCGCCGCATTTGCCGCCCTCGCCCTCGCAACCCTCAAAATCCGCTAAACGCCGTAAGAACTGACTACCTCTTGACGACCGCAACATCAATATCCCGCGGGAGCTGAACCTCACCAATCACGATATTCGTCACAGTGTATCCGGACGTTTTTTCTGTAGCCTGACGACTCGCTTGAATCCATCCGATCCAGCTTCCTCTGTGCGAGAAATATCCGTGCGCCGGTTATCGCACAGCCGGCGCCCGCCACAAAGAACACAATCGCCGCCACCGTAGCAAAAAGCTTCGGCAGCAGATAAATCATGAACCCGAAGCCGACCAGCGCCAGCCCAAACACGAACATCGCACCCGCAACAGTTCGAGAAGCCCGGCCAACTGCGTTCGTGTAGAAGCGAAAACTCATGGAAAGCTCCTTCGGCCCCTTAATGAAAAAGCGGGCCCCACCAGGGAACCCGCTCCACATTCAATCGTTAATACATGCCTCCCCCGCCGGGCGCGGGAGGCGTCTCCTTCTTCTCCGGAATCTCGCTGACAACCGCATCCGTCGTCAGAAGCAGAGAAGCAATCGAAGCGCCGTTCTGCAATGCGGCCCGCTCGACCTTGGTCGGGACAATCACCCCGAACCCCACCATGTCGCCGTATTCCTTCCGCAACGCATCGTAGCCGAAGTTCTTCTCCTTGCTCTCCATAACCTTCTGGGCCACTATGGAACCGTCAAGCCCGGCATTCTCGGCAATCTGCTTGATAGGAGCCACGACTGCCCGCCTGACTATATCGACCCCTATCTTCTCATCGCCGCTACACCTGATCTTGTCAAGCGCCGCAAGGGCCCTGAGCATCGGAACCCCGCCGCCGGGGAGAATGCCCTCCTCAACCGCAGCCCGGCAGGCGTGAAGTGCGTCCTCAACACGCGCCTTCTTCTCCTTCATCTCTGTCTCCGTCGCCGCACCCACGTTAATCTGGGCAACGCCGCCCGCCAGCTTCGCAAGCCTTTCCTGAAGCTTCTCGATGTCGTAATCGCTCGTCGATTTGTCGATCTCGTTCTTGATCTGCTCTATCCGCCCCCTGATGGCCGCAGTATCACCCCCACCCTCGATAATCGTGGTCGTCTCCTTGTCGATAGTGATACGCTTGGCTCTGCCCAGCTGCCGCAACTCTATGTTCTCAAGCTCAAGGCCGAGATCCTCAAAAATAGCGTCACCGCCCGTCAGCGTCGCAATGTCACTCAGAAGCGCCTTGCGCCTGTCGCCAAAACCGGGAGCCTTGACCGCCGCAACCTGCAGAATGCCGCGAAGCTTGTTAACCACCAGAGTGGCCAAAGCCTCCCCCTCAACGTCTTCGGCGATTATCAGAAGGGGCTTGCCCTGCTTGGCGACCTTCTCAAGCAGCGGAACCAGAGACTTCACCGCGCTGATCTTCTTCTCGTGTATCAGAACATAAGGCTTCTCCAGCACAACCGTCATGTTCTCAAGGTTGTTGACAAAATGCGGGCTTAGATAACCCTTGTCGAACTGCATGCCTTCCACCAGCTCGACCGTCGTCTCCAGTGACTGGCCCTCTTCAACCGTGATAACCCCGTCTTTCCCAACCTTGTCCATCGCTTCGGCAAGTTTCCGGCCGATCTCGACATCCTGGTTTGCTGAGCACGTCGCAACCTGTTGAATTTGCTTGCTCGATTCCACCGGCGTGCTCATCGCATGAAGCTCGTCAACGATCGCCTCCACGCCCTTCTCTATCCCGCGCTTGACCTGCATCGAGTTGGCGCCGGCCGTGATGTTCTTCAGACCCTCGTCGAAAATGCTCTCCGCCAGAATCGTTGCGGTCGTCGTGCCGTCGCCTGCTACCGTCGATGTCTTGGATGCCACCTCCTTGACCATCTGGGCGCCCATGTTCTCGTATGAATCCTCAAGCTCGATCTCCTTGGCCACCGTCACGCCGTCCTTCGTAACCGTCGGAGAGCCGAACGATTTCTCCAAGACCACATTTCTGCCGCACGGGCCGAGCGTGATCTTCACCGCTTTCGCAAGTTTCTTGACACCCTCGCGAACCGCCGCGCGCGCGTCGGTGCCGAAAGCTATCTTCTTAGCTGCCATATCTTTCTTTCTCCTTTATCCTTTACCGATTTCACTGACTGCTCTCGTTTGCCCGCGGTATAGCCTCCCTTAGTCCTCAATTACCGCCATAATGTCAGATTCGCTCATAATCAGATACTCTTTGCCATCTATCTTTACCTCCGTCCCCGCGTAGCTGGTGAAAAGCACCATGTCTCCCTTCTTGACCTGTAGCTTTCTCACCGTCCCGTCGTCGAGCATTCTGCCTTCCCCAACGCTCATGACTTTGCCTCTTTGCGGCTTTTCCTTGGCGCTGTCCGGCAGCACAATCCCGCCGGCCGTCTTCGTTTCTGCCTCCAGACGCTGAACGAGCACCTTGTCTGCCAATGGTCGAATCTTCATTTTATTCTTACTCCTTTCAAAAAATTCCAAGCGTTCTTAATAACTTCTCACATAACGAACAAACCGAGGGATTCCGAATCGCACGCTCGTCCGCCCAGCGGTTATTCAGCAAAGATGTAGCTGTTGTACCTTTTGATAAACAACCTGTGCAGTTGCGCCCGCAAAACGCCCATGTTGACCGGCTTGTCGATCACGCTGAAAACGTCAAGACGCAATGCCTTGCCAAGCAGCGACTCACCTGCCGCGCTGCTCAGAAGTATGCACGGTATGGAGGGATAGTCCATCCGAATAATTCTTATCGTTGCAAGACCGTTCGATACCCCCGAATCCATATCCACGATCGCCGTGTGGATCCTCTTCCTTTCGATAATATGTACGAACTCGTCCGCATTCCCGGCCACCAGCAAATTTACCCCTCTCGGACGAAATACGTCGCGCAACGCCTCCGGCCAGGCCCAGCTGGCCTCACTGGCCAGCACGTTGACCTCGGGCTCCCAAACGCCTCTTGCGGCCTCTACCGCACCTTCATCGGCTTCGGACATATGCGCAACCATAGTTCTATACTCCTGTCCTGGACGCCGCAAATGCTGTGCCAGATAACATCCCGGTTTGGCATATTCGCGCAAGTGCTTGTCAATAATAGCCTTATGTCATCC
>CP070678.1:5837207-5840692 GCA_020352515.1 Phycisphaerales bacterium
ACGGCAGAGTGCATATTCTCTGGAGCGAACGGGTCATCGACGAGCGTCTGCGGGATAAGTTCTTCCCGGGCGAGAGGCAGAGGCACTCGCTTCACTACGGCGTGATCCGCAAAGGCCGGGTGATTCTGCGCCGCCCGCTGCTGGTGGCGGAGGAGGGCAAAGCTAACGAGCGACCCGGGCGCGGCCGTTTCCATGTCATGCCGGATAACCGCCTGTTCGCATTCTTCCACGTATCCGGCGCCGATGCCGACGGCCGAAGCGTCTCAGAGAACCGCCTGCTGGAAATCCTTCCCGGCGGCTCGGTCGGCCAATCCGTCCGCGTTCCGCTGGAGAGACCGTTTACCTCGTTCATGACCGCCACTGTAAGGGCGGGCTCGGCTCCGTCGAGGATCCTGGAGGTGCTGGGCACACGCCAGGGAGCGGGCAGAACCATCAGCTTTGCGCGAATCAGGCTGAACTGATAGACAGTTGTGTGCGCACGATCGACGCGAGAGACACTCGCTCTTTACGGGGCGAATCGGGCCCCGACTCAGATATGTACGACCTTTATCCCGGCAAGCCGGCAGTAGGCCTTGAAGGGTAGCTCGAGGTTGCCGTATATGAAGAGCTGGTGGAAGCCCTTTGTGTCTCGTGCGTCGGGGACGTCGTCGAGGGAGATTTCGACGGATGTTCTGCATCCGCCTGCCGGCGGCGTGTCGATGTTGCGAAGGACCTTTCCGGTTCCGAGGATGATGGATTCGGGACCCTGGAATTTCATGACGGTGACATCGCGGCCGATGCGCCAGAGGACCTGCGGCGCGACGCCGGTATTGGATTCGGAGTGACTCCGCAGGATAAACGGCTCGGGGTCGCCGTCGCAGCCGTCCAGCCTGGTCGGGCAGGAGCAATGCGCACCCATGAGGGTGTTGTTGACGGTGTTGGGGGCCGGATCCTGCATGAATCCGGGGCGGTTGAAGAGCAGATGGGTAAGCCGCAGGCTGATGGCGGCGTTCCAATCGGCCTCGCAGGCCCCGACTATCCCTTCGTCGTTGAGGCGGAGCCAGGCGATGCAGGGCGGGGCCGGGATGAGCCGGCGCTCGACGAGGGGCAGGCAGTCGACCGAGATGCCGTGACATTTTTCGTCGGCCATGATTTTCTTTGCGGCGAAGTAGTTCCGTGCGGCGTTGAGGATGTCTTTTCTCGTAGGCTCGACGATCTTCTTGGCGTGCTTGGAGTAGTAGTCGGCGACGGCACGAACCTCGTCGGTCTCCTTCACCTTTTGAAGCTCTTCAGGGTATCGCCGGTGAGGGACGTAGTGCAGGGTGGTTCCGATGACGTTGAGTTTTCGGTCTTCGGTTTTGGCGCCCCGGACGACGCAGAGGCGCGAGCTGTTCATTTTGTTGATGGTGCTGAGCATCCTGACGCCGAAATTGAGCCAGCTCAGGTCCTGCGTTGCCGCCACGTACAACCGGTCGATGTTTCGGGTTCCCTGGAGGTGGTTGGTGAAGGAGGTGCCCATCGGGCTAAAGACAATTGTCGGGATTGGCGGGCGCTCCTTGGCGATTCTGTTAATATGCGGCCACGACTGGTTGAGGCTCATGCTTATAACGATCAGGCCGAAAGGGGGCTTGCGCTTCAATTGTTCGAGCAGCGTCGAGACCGCCTGCTCGTTGTGCAGAGGTTCCGGGTTTATGTGGATATCCACGTCGTGCTCTGTGGCGGCGGTATTTAGTATTTCGGTGTATTGCGCCTGGCGGGCCTTTATGTCGTAAGAGGCGCCGGGCCAGCCCATCCAGTAGCCCTGAACGTTGGGCCGGACAAAAACGGCGAGGACTTCGGGTTTGGCCCGGGCCGCGGGCTCGGCGGCGACGAGCGATGAGGCGTATTCGAGCAGGCCGATGCGGCTCGCGACGAGGGCGGCCCCCGCCGTGGCGAGGAAGGTGCGGCGATTGAGCGTGAGGGGACAGGCGGATTTTGTGCAGGTCGTGCAGGTGTGCATTGCTACTCTCCTTGCCAATGAGGTTCCGTTTGGCTCATCTGAAAACAACCAGTGCCTGTTACAGGTCAATCTACGGGCTCCCCTGTCGGGCCGAAGGCCGTATTTCTGGCTGCGCTGAGCAGAGTGCCCATCGATTGATGCGGCACCAGACAGTAGTTGCACTGGATTCTAACCGGCCGCCGGGTGAACAATCAAGCAAATAGTCGTTTGGGCTTGAGGGTGGCAATTGGGGCGGTTATATTGGGCCGGTTTGATTTGAACGAGCATAGGAGACGACTATGGCGACGAAATTGATGGTTGTGGGCGCCGCCGGCAGGATGGGCAGGCGCATCGTGGCTCTGGCGGTCGAGAGCGGCGGGTTCGAGATAGCGGCGGCGGTGGAGAGAGCGGGACATCCGGATATCGGCAAGGACGCGGGACTCGTTGCGGGGGTCGGTGGCCTCGACGTCGAGCTTGGTGACTCGTATGCGGGGCAGGCGGACGTGGCGATCGATTTCTCGCTGCCGCGGGCCGCGCGGCGGACTGTGGACTATTGTGTCGAGAACGGCGCGGCGCTAGTTATGGGCACGACCGGGCTCGGCGAGGCCGAGCGGGCGGGCATCGAGGAGGCGGCCACGAAGATACCGGTGATATACGGGACGAATATGAGCGTGGGGATGAACGTGCTGTTCGAGCTGGTGGGCAGGGTCGCGGGGATGCTGGGCGCCGAGTACGACGTGGAGATTGTCGAGGAGCACCACCGGTTCAAGAAGGATGCGCCGAGCGGAAGCGCGCTGACACTGGCCGAAAGGATATGCGATGCGACGGGGCGCAAGTTTCCGGAGGCCCTTGTGCACGGCAGGAGCGGCGCCGACGCGCTGCGCAAGAAGGGCCGGATCGGGGTGCACGCGGTGCGGGCGGGCGACATTGTCGGCGTGCATTCGGTTGTCTTCGGGACACTGGGCGAGACGGTGACGCTGAATCACCGGGCGAACAGCCGGGACACGTTCGTCCGCGGGGCTCTGCGGGCGGCCAAGTGGCTCGCGGGCAAAAAACCGGGCTTGTACTCGATGGCCAACGTCCTCGGAATTGCTTAGGCCGGGACCTGCACGTTAAAGTCTGGAGTCAGGCGCACTTGTGGCACGTGGCTCTCGCGAAATGTCCGCTGCTTTCACAAATGGCGGGACAGTAGGCGGGTGGCGCGTTAGAATACGCAGAATCGAGGGTGCAGATGATGTCTTTCGATGTACTGAGTATTTGTCGATCAGAGGAGACTGAGCATGTCCAGTGCAGTAGTGCCCAAAGGCAGGATTGGCGGCGTTGCAATCAGCCGCCTAATCATTGGCGGCAATCAGTTCAGCGGCTGGTCGCACAGCAGGGACCTCAAGTACCTGCGGGATTTGTTTCTGGCTTACAGCACAGATGCAAGGATCATGGCGACCCTTGAGCTGGCGGAGGAGTGCGGCGTAAACACGATCATCACGGCATCCTCGGCGTACCTCAAGAAATACTGGAAAGAGCGCGGCGG